>NZ_QLMA01000024.1 GCF_003259435.1 Chitinophaga dinghuensis | reverse complement strand
TTTGCTACGCCTGTCAGACGGATTTCTACACGGTCGTAGGCGCCGCCTGTAGGGATGGTAGCGATAAACTGCTGATTGCCGCTTAACAAGCGGAGAGTAAGCAGATTAGAAAGCGTATCTGCGGATACTTTCGTAGTACCATTGTATACAGTCAGTACAGTACCACCGAGCAGACTTACATCTGCAAGGGCAGTAGAGGTACCCAAAGTAACCTGGATACTATCTGTTGCACTTCCTGCATTCGGGAAGATCAGTTGTTGGTAAACAGAACCACCCAACAGACCTACTGGCATTGCCAATGTAGTGAAGTTCGTAGTTGAACTATCGATATCGAAGGTTGGGTTCTGCACAGAGCAAAGGATACAACCAAGGGTAGTACCTGATACCTGGCTGGTAGCTACGTTACATGCTGTAGGTGGTACTACAGGACCTGTTACGGTTACCACAACTGGTACTCTTGCAGAAGAACATGCTCCTGGAATAGAGACAGCTGCCCAATAAGTATAAGTACCCGGATTAGAGAACGGACCTACTACAAATGGAGTTCCTGAACCAAGAACAGTGGTGGTAGTAGAATCTGCATACCAGTTGATCGTTGCGCCTGGAACTGGAGTAGCAGTGAGACTTGCGGTCTGACCAGTGGCTACAACTACCGCACCTGCCACTACTGGAGGAGCTGGTGCAGTTACAATGTTCACCACCGCAGCTTTCAGATTACCGGCTGCATTTGGACAACGGTTGCCACCTGCGATCGCGACATAATAAGTATAGGTGCCGACTGCCAGTCCGGTGATCGTCAGTTTACCTGTTGAGTCGATTGCATAAGTAGTTCCACCAACAGTAGCATTTGTGATTGGCTGTGTTTTAGCAGCATCAAAATACCAGCTGAAGGTTGGGTTAGTGATACCAGATGCAGGATTAGCCGTTGGTGCCAGTACTGCATTACCAGTAGTACAAGCAGTGGTGGTATCTGCCAGAACGATGTCTGTAGGCGCACCCAATGCTTTCACTACTACCTGAACAGG
>NZ_QLMA01000023.1 GCF_003259435.1 Chitinophaga dinghuensis | reverse complement strand
CAATCAGACTAGTGGAAAAGGGTCAGAGCATTATGTCCACATCGGATGACCTGGACATAAGCCCTTCATTACTATTAAAATGGTGGGATTACTATAAGGCCCATGGTCTAGACGGGCTAAAGCCATTCAGGAATCACTATTCAGGAGAATTTAAAAATCAGGTATTAAAAGCTTATCATCGGGAAAAGTTAACTTTAAGGGCTACCTGTGTGCGTTTCCATTTATCCAGTGACAGTGTTCTTTTAAAGTGGCTTTCCATTGAAAAAGAACAAGGAAATGCAGCACTATACGAAGAAAATCGAGGTAGGTCTCAAAAAATGGCAGCTAAGAAAAAAACAAATAAGCTTGCAGTTCCTAAGACACGGGAACAAGAACTGGAACAACAGTTAAAGGAATTAAAGCTTGAAAATGAGTTCCTAAAAAAGTTACATGCCTTAATTCAGCAGGAAGAAGCTATCCCAAGCAAAAAGCGCAGGTTGTGACTGAATTAAGGCATAGGGGTAATCTTACATCGTTACTAAAGTTAGCGGGTCTGGCTCGCAGCACTTATTATTACTATGTAAAAACCAATGCGGCCGAGCCTACCGATAAGGCGTTGCGAAACCGCATTTGTAAAATATTTGAACAGCATAAGGGCCGTTTAGGTTATCGCCGCATTGCTTTGGTTCTCAGACACCAGGGCAAAGTAGTTAACCGCAAAAAAGTACTGCGCCTTATGAGGGAATTAAATCTTAAAAGCCTCATTCGGGTGAAAAAATATCGTTCCTATAGAGGTGAAACCGGAAGGATAGCCCCAAATGTTTTGAATAGAAGCTTTAAAGCAGATAAACCTGCTGCAAAGTGGGCTACAGATGTTAGTGAGTTTAAAGTGGGTGACAAAAAGCTTTATTTATCGCCAATCATTGACCTATTTAATGGGGAAATTATTAGCTACAAAATGTCTGAAAGACCAAATTTTAAACTGATATGGGAAATGCTAACAGCGGCAATAACCAAATTGAAACCAACACAAACTCCTATATTACACTCTGATCAGGGCTGGCAATATCAAATGAAACAATACCAGCATTACCTTCAGGTCAACAACATTACACAAAGCATGTCCAGAAAAGGGAATGTTTTGGACAATGCAATCATTGAAAACTTCTTTGGCACAATAAAGTCAGAATTATTTTATCTTAAAAAGTATCAATCAATAGAGGAACTCAAAACAGACCTAAAAAACTACATCAGATATTATAACCGCAGTAGAATCAGACTAAATCTAAATGGAATGAGCCCGGTAAAATACCGAGCTCAGTTCCAAAATACTTAATTTTTTTATCCAACTTTTGGGGAGCAGTCCA
>NZ_QLMA01000022.1 GCF_003259435.1 Chitinophaga dinghuensis | reverse complement strand
TCGTAAGAATCCGCACATACGCCGTTAGTAATGGTCCATCTGAGTACCACGCTGTCACCTACTGCTACAGTTACCTGTGCTTTCGGATCGTTGATAGAAGAGGTACCGAAGTTTGCGTTACCATATACTACGGTCCATCTGCCGATCGCAGTAGCCGGAGTAGCGGTGTTACCGTCGAGCGTGAACGGAGTAGCCTGAGCGCAAGCTTTCTGGTCGATACCAGCGTTCGCTTTCACTGCGTCTGCGAAGTTCACGATGCTCATTTCATCGTAAGTATCCGCACATACACCATTAGTAATGGTCCATCTGAGTACCACGCTGTCACCTACTGCTACAGTTACCTGAGCTTTAGGATCGTTGATAGAAGAAGTACCAAAGTTAGCAGCACCATATACTACGGTCCATCTGCCGATAGCGGTAGCTGGAGTAGCAGTGTTACCATCCAGTGTAAACGGAGTAGTCTGAGCGCAAGCTTTCTGGTCGATACCAGCGTTAGCTTTCACTGCGTCTGCGAAGTTCACGATGCTCATTTCATCGTAAGTATCCGCACAATTACCATTTACGATCGTCCATCTGAGTACTACGCTGTCACCTACAGCCACAGTTACCTGAGCTTTAGGATCGTTGATAGAAGAGGTACCAAAGTTAGCAGCACCATATACTACAGTCCATCTGCCGATAGCAGTAGCCGGAGTAGCGGTGTTACCGTCCAGGGTGAACGGAGTAGTTTGAGCACAAGCTTTCTGGTCGATGCCAGCATTCGCTTTCACTGCTTCGGCAAAGTTCACGATGCTCATTTCATCGTAAGTATCCGCACAATTACCATTTACGATTGTCCATCTGAGTACCACGCTGTCACCTACCGCTACAGTTACCTGAGCTTTAGGATCATTGATAGAAGAGGTACCAAAGTTAGCAGCACCATATACTACGGTCCATCTGCCTATCGCAGTAGCTGGAGTAGCGGTGTTACCGTCGAGCGTGAACGGAGTAGCCTGAGCGCAAGCTTTCTGATCTGCACCAGCATTTGCTTTTACTGCTTCGGCGAAGTTCACGATGCTCATTTCATCGTAAGAATCGGCACAATTACCATTTACGATCGTCCATCTGAGTACCACACTGTCACCTACCGCTACAGTTACCTGAGCTTTAGGATCATTGATAGAAGAGGTACCGAAGTTAGCAGCACCATATACTACAGTCCATCTGCCGATAGCGGTAGCTGGAGTAGCGGTGTTACCATTGAGTGTGAAGGCTGTAGTCTGAGCGCAAGCTTTCTGGTCGATGCCAGCATTAGCTTTCACAGCTTCAGCAAAGTTCACGATGCTCATTTCATCGTAAGAATCGGCACAATTACCATTTACGATTGTCCATCTGAGTACCACGCTGTCACCTACCGCTACAGTTACCTGAGCTTTAGGATCATTGATAGAAGAGGTACCAAAGTTCGC
>NZ_QLMA01000020.1 GCF_003259435.1 Chitinophaga dinghuensis | reverse complement strand
AAGCATTTTACCATGTCTGGTGTAACGGTCAGGGTTAAACGGGATGGCTCCGCAATAGTAGCGGTGAATTGTTGGTTACAACCTTGCGCATCGGTTACTTTCAGCTGATAGGTACCTGCCTGTAGTTGGTTAAACTGCGGCGTGCTCTGAGTAGTGGTATTCAGCGTGTATGCATATGGGATAGTACCGCCGCCAGCAGTTAAACTGATACTTCCGTTGCCATTACCATAACAGTCAATATCCTTAACAGTGGCTACCTGTGCTACCAGTGGCTGCGGCTCGGTAAGCACTACAGGCAGATTGCTGGTACAACCTTGTTTATCTGTGATGATGATATTGTAATTACCAGCAGTCAGTTGAGTAAACGTACCGGTTGACTGGTTGTTGCCGCCAATAGCAAAAGTATATCCTGGCGTACCGCCACTCACCGTCATATCAATCATACCATTACTCAGTCCGTTACAACTAATGTTTTGGGTACTCAACAGCTGCGGTTGCAGGGCTGTAGGCTGATTTACGGCAGCCGACAACTGGATCTGGCAGGTATAAGGTACGTCGCGTACTACTACATTGTAGGTTTGGCCGCCAGCTATGTTATTGAAGACTGGGGAAGACTGCCAGGTCCCGCCATTCAGTGAGTATTCATAAGCTCCCGTTCCACCCGTAACACCTGAGATCACCACCTTACCATCGGCTTTACCGAAGCAGGTGGCATCTGTGGCAGCAATGTTGCCATGAATAGATACCGGACCGTATGGAGAGATTCCCTGGTTGATCGTACAACCAGCGGCATCACGTACATATACGATGTAGTCGCCGTTGTTTAAATTGGAGAATACATTCGTATTAACGTAGTTACTATTATCCAGGCTATATTGATAAGGCATTTTTCCTCCTTGAGCCAGGGTTACTGTAATGCTGCCCTTATCTGCGCAGGTGGCAGGTGGGTTACTGCTCAATGCCATGGCTAATGGCGCATACAGTTCCACGATCGGAATCGTAAAGCTGGCAGTACAGTTATTGGCATCTTTGATCACCAGCGGATAATTCTTCTTGCCCAGATTGATCCAGGAAGGATTGGTCTGGAAACTGCCGCCATCCAGCTGATAGCTGTAACCGCCAGCTCCGCCTGTACCTTGCAGTTGCAAGGCTCCGGTCTGATCGCCTGCACATAAGATATCTGTTTTGCTGATGATGCTGTAGTTGAGCGCACTAAATGCTGTTACCGTCGCAGGGATGCTGGCTGTACACTGGTTGGCATCTTTTACTGTAATGGTATAAGTGCCTGCGGTTAATCCGTTGAAAACATTACTTGTCGTGTAGCCGCCGCCGTTAATCGCATAACTATAAGGCCCTACGCCTCCTGCTCCGGCTACCGTTACCCCTCCATTATTGCCGCCGTTGCAGGTCACCTTACGTTCGTCCGTGATCGTTAGACTGACAACGGTAGGTTCAGTAATAGTAACCGTACTGGATTGCTGACAACCATTTTTATCCTGTACAATGATTTTATGATCCCCTGCGGATACCGGGAAGTTGGCCACAGATTGGAAGCTGCCATTATCAAGGGCATAGTTATAAGGTGTTGTACCACCGTTTGCCTGAATCGTAATACCGCCGCTGCTGCCGCCATTACACAGCACAGGAGTGGAAGTAGTGGAGAAAGTTAAAACCGTTGGTTGAGAGACCGTAGTGGTGGCACTCGTTTTACAGCCTTTGGTATCCTTGGCATAAATCGTATAGTCGTTAGCGGTAAGACTACCGAAAGTCTGGCTACCGGAATAGCTGATATCATCTTTACTGAAAGTATATCCGCCATTGCCGCCTCCTACATTGGTAACACTGATGCTACCATTAGATTGACCATAGCACAAAACAGGACTGGCACTGATAGCTAAGGACATGGCGTTAGGCTGAATAATATTCACAGCAGGCAAGTGTACTTCACAACCATTATCGTCCTGGGCTTTGACTGTATAGCTACCAGCAGGCAGATTATTGAAAACGCCCGTGGTATTGGCGATGGTAGGTGCTGTACTTAAGAAGAAACGCACATTACCGGAACCGCCGCTGGCGGCTACGGAGAAGCTACCGTCTGAGAGGCCGTTACAGCTCACTGGCACAACAGTCCCTGTCTGGCTGATTTGAAGTTGACTCGGAGTATTGATCTTTACATTATTCTGAAAACCGGAACAGCCTTTGCCGTCTTTTATATATACGGTATAAGTGCCTGCCGGCAATTGATCGATGAGGGTATTGCTCGTCCAGCTTGTATTATCAGTACTATAGCTATAATTACCGTCGCCATTAGCGCCTTGCAGGGAAATAATCTGGCCAGTGGGGGTATTATAACAAAGTACATCGCGGGTTTGCAGACTAACGCTAACGGCTAGAGGAGGCTCGCCCACTACGGCTGTTTGAGCAGATGAACTACATTCATTAACGTC
>NZ_QLMA01000019.1 GCF_003259435.1 Chitinophaga dinghuensis | reverse complement strand
ATACTTAAATACAAATTATTTAAAGCGAATAAGGGCGCATGGTGGATGCCTAGGATCTAAGAGGCGACGAAGGACGTGGTAAGCTGCGATAAGCTACGGGGAGCTGCAAACGAGCATTACATCCGTAGATTTCCGAATGGGACAACCCGGTACACTGAAGGTGTATCACTCGAAAGAGAGCCAACGCAGGGAACTGAAACATCTAAGTACCTGCAGGAAAAGAAAATAATAATGATTCCCCCAGTAGTGGCGAGCGAACAGGGAAGAGCCCAAACCGGGTCGAAGCAATTCTACCCGGGGTTGTAGGACTACTTTTAGAAAGTCAGATCAAACTGAATCATCTGGAAAGATGAGCCGTAGCAGGTGATAGCCCTGTAGGTGCAAATTCTGACGGACGTGTAGTATCCTGAGTAGCGCGGGACCAGAGGAATCCTGTGTGAAACTGTCAGTACCATCTGATAAGGCTAAATACTCCTTAGATACCGATAGTGAACCAGTACCGTAAGGGAAAGGTGAAAAGTACTCCGAACAGGAGAGTGAAATAGTTCCTGAAACCGTGCGCTTACAAGCGGTCGGAGCTCGCAAGAGTGACGGCGTGCCTTTTGCATAATGAGCCTACGAGTTACTCCTTACTGGCGAGGTTAAGGTCTTCAGTACCGGAGCCGCAGCGAAAGCAAGTTCTAACAGAGCGCTTCAGTCAGTAGGGGTAGACGCGAAACTTTGTGATCTATCCATGGGCAGGATGAAGGTTAGGTAAAACTAACTGGAGGTCCGAACTCATTAGCGTTGAAAAGCTATGGGATGACCTGTGGATAGGGGTGAAAGGCCAATCAAACTGAGAGATAGCTCGTTCTCCCCGAAATGTTTTTAGGAACAGCCTCGGATATAGACGTGTTATAGAGGTAGAGCTACTAATTGGGCTAGGGGGCTTCACCGCCTACCAAACCCTAATAAACTCCGAATGCTATAACATAATCTCCGGGAGTGAGGCTGTGGGCGCTAAGGTCCATGGCCGAGAGGGAAATAACCCAGACTAACAGCTAAGGTCCCTAATCGTATGTTAAGTTAATCAAACGCGGTTCAAATCCTAAAACAGCCAGGATGTTGGCTTGGAAGCAGCCATTCATTTAAAGAGTGCGTAACAGCTCACTGGTCGAGGGTTTGGGCACGGAAAATAATCGGGTATCAAACATACAACCGAAGCTTTAGGCCTAGCAGTAATGCTAGACGGTAGGGGAGCATTCTAAACTGCATCGAAGGTGTGTCGCGAGACATGCTGGAGCGTTTAGAAAAGAAAATGTAGGCATAAGTAACGATAAATAAGATGAAAAATCTTATCGCCGTAAGACTAAGGGTTCCTGATCAACGCTAATCGGATCAGGGTTAGTCGGGTCCTTAGGCAAAGCCGAAAGGCGTAGCTGATGGCAAAATGGTGAATATTCCATTACCTGCTATGAATTCGATGGAGTAACGGAGTAGTGAAAGGACTGCGCACTTACGGAATAGTGCGTTAAAGGGTGTAGTTATAGGTTTTGTAGGTAAATCCGCAAGACTTGATGAACCTGATAGTACGGCAAAGCTTCGGCAGCGCTGATAATGTCCCTAATCAGACTTCCAAGAAAAACTTCTAAGGTTCGTTCATAGCAGCCCGTACCGTAAACCGACACAGGTAGTCGAGGAGAATATCCTAAGGCGCTCGAGTGATCCGTGGTAAAGGAACTAGGCAAATTGACGCTGTAACTTCGGGATAAGGCGTACCACAGCAATGTGGTCTCAGTAAAATGGTCCAACCAACTGTTTAACAAAAACACAGGGCCCTGCAAAATCGAAAGATGACGTATAGAGCCTGATACCTGCCCGGTGCTGGAAGGTTAAGGAAGGGTGTTCGGCGCAAGCCAAAGCTCCTGACTGAAGCCCCAGTAAACGGCGGCCGTAACTATAACGGTCCTAAGGTAGCGAAATTCCTTGTCGGGTAAGTTCCGACCTGCACGAATGGTCTAATGAGTTGGACACTGTCTCTACCACGAGCTCGGTGAAATTGTAGTATCGGTGAAGATGCCGGTTAATCGCAACGGGACGGAAAGACCCCGTGAACCTTCACTACAACTTAACATTGATTTTGAATGCCAGATGTGTAGGATAGTTGGGAGACTATGAAGCAGCTTCGCCAGGAGTTGTGGAGTCATCGTTGAAATACCAACCTTCTGTTATTTAGAGTCTAACCCGGCAACGGGGACATTGTTTGGTGGGTAGTTTGACTGGGGTGGTCGCCTCCTAAAAGGTAACGGAGGCTCGCAAAGGTACCCTCAGTACGGTTGGTAATCGTACGTAGAGCGCATTAGTATAAGGGTGCTTGACTGTGAGGCAAACAAGCCGAGCAGGTGCGAAAGCAGGCTAAAGTGATCCGGTGGTTCTGTATGGAAGGGCCATCGCTCAAAGGATAAAAGGTACTCCGGGGATAACAGGCTGATCTCACCCAAGAGCTCATATCGACGGTGAGGTTTGGCACCTCGATGTCGGTTCGTCACATCCTGGGGCTGGAGAAGGTCCCAAGGGTTCGGCTGTTCGCCGATTAAAGTGGCACGTGAACTGGGTTCAGAACGTCGCAAGACAGTTCGGTCCCTATCTGTTGTGATCGTTAGTAAATTGAGAGGACATGACCTTAGTACGAGAGGACCGGGTCGTACATACCGCTGGTGTATCTGTTGTGCCGCCAGGTGCAGTGCAGAGTAGCTATGTATGGATAGGATAAACGCTGAAAGCATCTAAGCGTGAAACCTGCTTCAAGATGAGTTTACTTTTAAGGGCCGTCGGAGACTACGACGTTGATAGGTTACAGGTGTACAGATGGTAACATCACAGCCGAGTAATACTAATTGCCCGTAAGCTTTAACTTTATTATTACTTCGTTGTCCA
>NZ_QLMA01000018.1 GCF_003259435.1 Chitinophaga dinghuensis | reverse complement strand
GACAGTGTGGTACTGCGTTGGACAATCGTAAATGGTAATTGTGCGGATACTTACGATGAAATGAGCATCGTGAACTTCGCAGACGCAGTGAAAGCGAATGCCGGTATCGACCAGAAAGCTTGCGCTCAGGCTACTCCGTTCACGCTCGACGGTAACACCGCTACCCCAGCTACCGCTATCGGCAGATGGACTGTAGTATATGGTGCTGCTAACTTTGGTACCTCTTCTATCAACGATCCTAAAGCTCAGGTAACTGTGCCTGTAGGTGACAGCGTGGTACTGCGTTGGACCATTACTAACGGCGTATGTGCGGATACTTACGATGAAATGAGCATCGTGAACTATGCAGAAGCTGTAAAAGCTAACGCTGGCATCGACCAGAAAGCTTGCGCTCAGACTACTCCGTTTACCCTGGATGGTAACACTGCTACCCCAGCTACTGCTATCGGCAGATGGACCGTAGTATATGGTGCTGCTAACTTTGGTACCTCTTCTATCAATGATCCTAAAGCACAGGTAACTGTAGCGGTAGGTGACAGTGTGGTACTTCGTTGGACCATTACTAACGGCGTATGTGCGGATTCTTACGATGAAATGAGCATCGTGAACTTCGCTGAAGCAGTGAAAGCTAACGCTGGTGCAGATCAGAAAGCTTGCGCTCAGACGACAGCCTTCACGCTCGATGGTAACACCGCTACTCCGGCTACTGCTATCGGCAGATGGACCGTAGTATATGGTGCTGCGAACTTTGGTACCTCTTCTATCAACGATCCTAAAGCTCAGGTAACTGTAGCAGTAGGTGACAGCGTGGTACTGCGTTGGACCATTACTAACGGCGTATGTGCGGATACTTACGATGAAATGAGCATCGTGAACTTCGCTGAAGCAGTGAAAGCGAATGCTGGTATCGACCAGAAAGCTTGCGCTCAGACGACTCCATTCACCCTGGATGGTAACACCGCTACCCCAGCTACCGCTATCGGCAGATGGACCGTAGTATATGGTGCTGCGAACTTTGGTACCTCTTCTATCAACGATCCTAAAGCTCAGGTAACTGTCGCTGTAGGTGACAGTGTGGTACTCAGATGGACCGTTACTAACGGCGTATGTGCGGATACTTACGATGAAATGAGCATCGTGAACTTCGCAGACGCAGTGAAAGCTAACGCTGGTATCGACCAGAAAGCTTGCGCTCAGACTACTCCATTCACGCTCGACGGTAACACTGCTAGCCCAGCTACTGCTATCGGCAGATGGACTGTAGTATATGGTGCTGCTAACTTTGGTACCTCTTCTATCAATGATCCGAAAGCACAGGTAACTGTGGCGGTAGGTGACAGCGTGGTACTCAGATGGACAATCGTAAATGGTAATTGTGCAGATACTTACGATGAAATGAGCATCGTGAACTTTGCCGAAGCTGTGAAAGCTAACGCTGGCATCGACCAGAAAGCTTGCGCTCAGGCTACTCCGTTCACACTCGACGGTAACACCGCTACTCCAGCTACTGCGATCGGCAGATGGACCGTAGTATATGGTACTGCTAACTTCGGTACATCTTCTATCAACGATCCTAAAGCACAGGTAACTGTAGCTGTAGGTGACAGTGTGGTACTCAGATGGACAATCGTAAATGGTAATTGTGCAGATACTTACGATGAAATGAGCATCGTGAACTTCGCAGACGCAGTGAAAGCTAACGCTGGTATAGACCAGAAAGCTTGTGCTCAGGCTACTCCGTTCACACTCGACGGTAACACCGCTACCCCAGCTACTGCTATTGGCAGATGGACTGTAGTATATGGTGCTGCTAACTTCGGTACCTCTTCTATCAACGATCCTAAAGCTCAGGTAACTGTAGCAGTAGGTGACAGCGTAGTGCTCAGATGGACAATCGTAAATGGTAATTGTGCAGATTCTTACGATGAAATGAGCATCGTGAACTTTGCCGAAGCAGTGAAAGCTAACGCTGGCATCGACCAGAAAGCTTGCGCTCAGGCTACTCCGTTCACACTCGACGGTAACACCGCTACTCCAGCTACCGCTATCGGCAGATGGACTGTAGTATATGGTGCTGCTAACTTCGGTACCTCTTCTATCAATGATCCTAAAGCACAGGTAACTGTAGCGGTAGGTGACAGTGTGGTACTGCGTTGGACCATTACTAATGGCGTATGTGCGGATACTTACGATGAAATGAGCATCGTGAACTTCGCAGACGCAGTGAAAGCTAACGCTGGTATCGACCAGAAAGCTTGCGCTCAGACTACTCCGTTTACCCTGGATGGTAACACTGCTACCCCAGCTACCGCTATCGGCAGATGGACAGTAGTATATGGTGCTGCTAACTTTGGTACCTCTTCTATCAACGATCCTAAAGCTCAGGTAACTGTAGCCGTAGGCGATAGCGTGGTACTTCGTTGGACCATTACTAACGGCGTATGTGCGGATTCTTACGATGAAATGAGCATCGTGAACTTCGCTGAAGCAGTGAAAGCTAACGCTGGTGCAGATCAGAAAGCTTGCGCTCAGACTACAGCCTTCACGCTCGATGGTAACACCGCTACTCCGGCTACTGCTATCGGCAGATGGACAGTAGTATATGGTGCTGCTAACTTTGGTACCTCTTCTATCAACGATCCTAAAGCACAGGTAACTGTAGCGGTAGGTGACAGCGTAGTACTCAGATGGACGATCGTAAATGGTAATTGTGCGGATACTTACGATGAAATGAGCATCGTGAATTATGCCGAAGCAGTGAAAGCGAATGCTGGTATAAATCAGAAAGCTTGCGCTCAGACGACAGCCTTCACGCTCGACGGTAACACCGCTACTCCAGCTACCGCTATCGGCAGATGGACCGTAGTATATGGTGCTGCTAACTTCGGTACCTCTTCTATCAACGATCCTAAAGCTCAGGTAACTGTAGCGGTAGGTGACAGTGTGGTACTCAGATGGACGATCGTAAATGGTAATTGTGCAGATACTTACGATGAAATGAGCATCGTGAACTTTGCCGAAGCAGTAAAAGCAAATGCTGGTGCAGATCAGAAAGCTTGCGCTCAGGCTACTCCATTTACCCTGGATGGTAACACCGCTACCCCAGCTACCGCTATCGGCAGATGGACTGTAGTATATGGTGCTGCGAACTTCGGTACCTCTTCTATCAATGATCCTAAAGCACAGGTAACTGTAGCCGTAGGTGACAGTGTGGTACTCAGATGGACGATCGTAAATGGTAATTGTGCGGATACTTACGATGAAATGAGCATCGTGAACTTCGCCGAAGCAGTAAAAGCAAATGCTGGTGCAGATCAGAAAGCTTGCGCTCAGGCTACTCCGTTCACGCTCGACGGTAACACCGCTACTCCAGCTACTGCGATCGGCAGATGGACAGTAGTATATGGTGCTGCTAACTTCGGTACCTCTTCTATCAATGATCCTAAAGCACAGGTAACTGTAGCAGTAGGTGACAGCGTGGTACTCAGATGGACGATCGTAAATGGTAATTGTGCGGATACTTACGATGAAATGAGCATCGTGAACTTCGCAGACGCAGTGAAAGCGAATGCCGGTATCGACCAGAAAGCTTGCGCTCAGACTACTCCGTTTACCGTCGACGGTAACACTGCTACCCCAGCTACCGCTATCGGCAGATGGACTGTAGTATATGGTGCTGCTAACTTCGGTACCTCTTCTATCAATGATCCTAAAGCTCAGGTAACTGTAGCGGTAGGTGACAGCGTAGTACTCAGATGGACGATCGTAAATGGTAATTGTGCGGATTCTTACGATGAAATGAGCATCGTGAATTATGCCGAAGCAGTAAAAGCTAACGCTGGCATCGACCAGAAAGCTTGCGCTCAGACGACTCCGTTCACACTCGACGGTAACACCGCTACCCCAGCTACCGCTATCGGCAGATGGACAGTTGTATATGGTGCTGCTAACTTCGGTACCTCTTCTATCAATGATCCTAAAGCTCAGGTAACTGTAGCAGTAGGTGACAGCGTGGTACTTCGTTGGACCATTACTAACGGCGTATGTGCGGATACTTACGATGAAATGAGCATCGTGAACTTCGCAGACGCAGTGAAAGCTAACGCTGGTATCGACCAGAAAGCTTGCGCTCAGACGACTCCGTTCACACTCGACGGTAACACCGCTACCCCAGCTACTGCGATCGGCAGATGGACAGTTGTATATGGTAACGCAAACTTCGGTACCTCTTCCATCAACGATCCGAAAGCACAGGTAACTGTAGCAGTAGGTGACAGCGTGGTACTCAGATGGACCATTACTAACGGCGTATGTGCGGATTCTTACGA
>NZ_QLMA01000017.1 GCF_003259435.1 Chitinophaga dinghuensis | reverse complement strand
TTGAGCGTACTGAAAGCTGATTTCCTCATGTCTTCCTACAACACCCTTGGCGATACGCTGATCCTGGTGGATATCTCC
Organism: Chitinophaga dinghuensis; assembly: GCF_003259435.1. Taxonomy (GTDB): domain Bacteria; phylum Bacteroidota; class Bacteroidia; order Chitinophagales; family Chitinophagaceae; genus Chitinophaga; species Chitinophaga dinghuensis. The sequence goes on along the minus strand of NZ_QLMA01000017.1, from coordinate 4,798 downwards.
AAACCTAAGCCACTGGCTTTGGAATGGACTTTCCCTGAAGGCATCAAAGAGGCTGGGGCCAGCGCCGATGGTAGCGTAAGACAGTTGCTATTCAATAAAACAGGAACCTATAATATTCAACTGTTCACGCGACTAGGAGAATGTGCGGATGCAATCACAAAAACGGTGATCGTATTGCCAGAACAGGAAAGAGGAAATGTAGACAGCCTCTTAGGATACCGTGAAAAACTGATCAGAAATATCACCGTATTCCCTAACCCAACTACGGGTCAGTTTAAAGTAAATGTGGAGCTCTCCAAAGAAGCGCCTGTAACGATCCGACTGATTTACTTTAATGACGGTAACCTCATGGAGATGCGTACTTCGCCTAATGCGAAGAATCATGAAGTGCCATTCAGCATTGGCAATTTGCCACAAGGAACTTACCTGATAGGGGTACAAGCAGATAAAGAGTATGAGGTTCGAAAAATGATAAAATTGTAATAAGAAAACATCGTATAATTTAAAAGATATTCGGGAGTTTATACCCCGATTAACTGCCTATGAGATATACTTTTAAGACTTTATTGATGTTGTTGTTGACGATGGTGGTAAATGATGCGACTGCTCAAGTGAAAATTTACCGTACCAAAGTCCATTTTATGATGAATTGGATGAATGAGTCTGGCGGATGCTCTACACTGGCGTCACCATCCATTTTTTTAACGACAAAAAGCGGAGAGACGTTCAATTTTAGTGATAATTTTAATCAACTGGATTACACGCACGACGAGGACATATATTTTTCGAGTCCTCTCACTTCGATGGGTGCAAGTGCAGATGGGGAGTTTACCAGGTTTAGTTTTCCCCCAGATGTCATCTGGGGAGAGGTGCCCAGCGTGCAAACGAACTGTTGGCGATTCGGGATGTATGGAGGTTTTACAGAGATTCCTATTGCGATTATTAACCAGCAAGGAAAAAACTTGTATTGTGCTGATGCTGTGGCCGATTTTTCATTGCCTGATGAACCTACAAATGTTCGTTGGTATATTGGAACTGGAGGAAGCACATTTCCGACGGCCCTTACCACCAAAGATATTCACCTGACGGCAGATTATATTAGGAATGTCTTACACCTCGATCCGACAAGTCAGTTATCCATTCGGGCAGAAGCCGATTATAGCAACAAGTTTCGAAATATGAGTTTTCCGACGTTGCAGGGTATTTCCTTCACGAAACGCGTTCCTACACCATCAGTCAGTCCAATAGATCAATTATGTTATGGAGGTAAAGGGGCAATTGTATTTAATAACTTTGTTTACTCCGACGGTACTGTGTATGATGGATCAGTACCACTGGTGGTGAGCATTGTGGGGCCGGAATCATCCAACCCGGTAATAAACACACCGAGTGCTACTTTTTCGGTACCGCCTGGAAAATATAGCATAGCGGTAGAAAGCGATGATTCCAAGTGCGTGACAGATGTAAAGGTCTTGGAAATTGCTGCTATTCAGCAGGACTTATCCGCCACTACCACACTTTCTTGTGTAGGAGGTAATCCTGCACTTACAGTTACAGCTGTCGGTGGAACCAGTCCTTATACCTATTCCCTGAATGGTGGCGCCGCTACAGTGAATAATCTCTTTACGAACTTACAACCGGCCACCACTTATCTCATTACTTACTATGATAAGAATAATTGTAGTAAAACGTTCAATTTCACCACACCTGCCGCAGTTGCAATAGCCAACTACACACCCAAAGCTCCTTCCGGCACTACCGCAGACGGAGAGATCACACTTACAGGAACCGGCGGTACTGCGCCGTATGAATTCAGTCTGGATAAAACGAACTGGCAATCCAGTAATACATTTACCGGACTCGTTGCAGCCACCTATAATGTATGGGTGCGTGACAGCAAAGGTTGTATTAGTCCTGCCCCTGTGAGCATACCGCTGGAGCCGCTGGACTTCACCGCTACTCCTGCATCTGTGAAGTGCGCTGGATTCTCCGATGGTGGTATTACCATTAAGATCACTGGTGGTAGCAGTCCGTATAAAATCAAACTGGACAACGGCGTATATCGTGCCAATGATAATCTGTTCAAAGACTTGTCTGCAGGCACTTACGAAGTATACGTACAGGATAGTAGAGGTGTAGAGATGCATCACCCGGTAACAGTAGGTAGTCCTACACCGGTGAGCTTTACTTACACTACCAGCAATGCCATCTGTAAAGGCAGCACCGATGGAAATATTACCATTACGGCAACTGGCGGTAGCGGCGGATATAAATATTTAATCGTTGGTACTGGTTACCAACCATCGAATGTGATGCGTGTAGGCGCTGGAAATTATACCCTACGGGTAGACGACGTTAATGAATGTAGTTCATCTGCTCAAACAGCCGTAGTGGGCGAGCCTCCTCTAGCCGTTAGCGTTAGTCTGCAAACCCGCGATGTACTTTGCTATAATACCCATACTGGCCAGATTATTTCCCTGCAAGGCGCTAATGGCGACGGTAATTATAGCTATAGTACTGATAATACAAGCTGGACGAGCAATACGATCATCGATCAATTGCCGGCAGGCACTTATACCGTATATATAAAAGACGGTAAAGGCTGTTCCGGTTTTCAGAATAATGTAAAGATCAATACTCCGAGCCAACTGCAAATCAGCCAGACAGGGACTGTTGTGCCAGTGAGCTGTAACGGCCTCTCCGACGGCAGCTTCTCCGTAGTGGCCAGCGGTGGAACCGGTAATGTGCGGTTCTTCTTAAGTACAGCACCTACCATCGCCAATACCTCGGGCGTTTTCAATAACCTGCCTGCTGGTAGCTATACGGTCAAAGCCCAGGACGATAATGGTTGTGAAGTACAATTGCCTGCTGTGAATATTGCGCAGCCTAACGCCATGTCCTTAGCCATCAGTGCCAGTCCTGTTTTGTGCTATGGTCAATCTAATGGTAGCATCAGTGTTACCAATGTAGGAGGCGGCAATGGCGGATATACTTTCAGTAAAGATGATATCGCCTATTCCGGTAGCCAGACTTTCGGTAGTCTTACCGCTAACGACTATACTATTTATGCCAAGGATACCAAAGGCTGTAAAACGAGTACCACCACTACGGTCTCTCAACCAACGTTACTAGCTTTCACTACCACTTCCACTCCTGTGCTGTGTAATGGCGGCAGCAGCGGCAGTATTACCATTCAGGCAAACGGTGGTACAACACCTTATAACTATGCCCTGGATAATGGCAGTTTCCAATCTGTGGCCAACTTCCCAGTATCCGCAGGGGATCATAAAATCATTGTACAGGATAAAAATGGTTGTCAGCAATCCAGTACAGTTACTATTACTGAGCCTACAGTAGTCAGTCTAACGATCACGGACGAACGTAAAGTGACCTGCAACGGCGGCAATAATGGAGGGGTAACAGTAGCAGGAGCAGGAGGCGTAGGGCCTTACAGTTATGCAATTAACGGCGGCGGCTACACGACAAATAATGTTTTCAACGGATTAGCCGCAGGCGCTTATACCATTACAGTAAAAGATGCGAATCAGTGTACAGCCAGTATTCCTGCGACGGTAACAGCATTTAGTGCGCTCAACTACAGCATCATCAGCAAAACAGATATCTTATGTGCCGGCGATCAGACCGGAGCCTTGCAACTGCAAGGTACAGGCGGAGCCGGCGGTTACAGCTATCAGCTAGATGGGGGCAGTTTCCAGACCAATCCTTCCTGGATCAATCTGGGCAAGAAGAATTATCCGCTGGTGATCAAAGATGCCAATAATTGTACTACCAGCTTTACGATTCCGATCGTGGAACTGTATGCGCCATTAGCCATGGCATTGAGCAGTAACCCACCTGCCACCTGCGCAGATAAGGGTAGTATTACGGTGACCCTGGCACAGGGCGGAAAAACGCCTTATCAATACAGCCTGGATAATAACAACTACGCCAACACTAACGTGTTCTCCAATCTGAATAATGGAGATTACATCGTATATGTTCGCGATGCCGCTGGTTGTACGATCAACCAAGGAATCTCTCCATACGGGCCGGTATCTATTCATGGTAGCATTGCTGCCACAGATGCCACCTGCTTCGGTAAAGCCGATGGTAAGGTGGTGATCTCAGGCGTTACAGGTGGAACGGGAGTTTATGAATACTCACTGAATGGTGGGACCTGGCAGTCTTCCCCGACCTTCAATAACATAGCTGGCGGCCAAACCTACAATGTAGTGGTACGCGACGTACCTTATACCTGCCAGATCCAGTTGTCTACTGCTGTAAATCAGCCTACAGCCCTGCAACCGCAGCTGTTGAGTACCCAAAACATCAGTTGTAACGGACTGAGTAACGGTATGATTGATATGACGGTGAGTGGCGGTACGCCAGGATATACTTTTGCTATTGGCGGCAACAACCAGTCAACCGGTACGTTTACTCAACTGACCGCAGGTAATTACAATATCATCATCACAGATCAACAAGGTTGTACCAGCAATCTGCCTGTAGTGCTTACTGAGCCGCAGCCACTGGTAGCACAGGTAGCCACTGTTAAGGATATTGACTGTTATGGAAATGGCAACGGAAATATCAGTTTAACTGCTGGCGGCGGTACTATCCCATATGCATACACGCTGAATACAACTACTCAGAGCACGCCGCAGTTTAACCAACTACAGGCAGGTACCTATCAGCTGAAAGTCACCGATGCGCAAGGTTGTAACCAACAATTCACCGCTACTATTGCGGAGCCATCCCGTTTAACCATGACCGTTACACCCGACATGGTAAAATGCTT
>NZ_QLMA01000016.1 GCF_003259435.1 Chitinophaga dinghuensis | reverse complement strand
TGTTCCAAGAAGCCCCGTAGGGAAGACAAGTATCTTTCAACAGCGCCGGCCGTCTTGGCGGAAACTGTCAGCAGTTTATATTTACGTCCTGCATCGCTGTCGCTGCGTACAGGCGCCTCTTCCAGGATGGCATGTGCATTAGTACCGCCGATACCGAAGGAGCTCACTCCCGCGCGCAGAGGCTGCCCATCACGGCCCTCCCAGGATTGCAGATTCGTATTCACAAAGAAAGGGCCGCCATTGAAATCTATCTCGGGGTTGGCGGCTTTAAAATGCAGACTGGGAACCAGTTGCCGGTGTTGCAGGCAGAGCGCTGTTTTTATCAGCCCAGCTACGCCTGCAGCCGTATCAAGGTGTCCGATATTACTTTTCACAGATCCGATAGCACAGTTGTGCTCCTTGTTGTGATTAAATGCGATATTGAGCGCTTCTATTTCAATAGGGTCTCCAAGACGGGTGCCAGTGCCATGCGCTTCCACATAAGTGATCGTCTCCGGAGCAACCTTGGCAAACTTATGAGCCTTACGGATACAGTCTGCCTGACCTTCAACGCTGGTAGAAGTAAATCCCACCTTTCTGTTACCATCATTATTGATATTGCCACCCTTTATAATAGCATAGATATGATCACCATCTTCGATAGCGTCGCTCAGTCTTTTCAGTGCTACCATTCCCACGCCTTCGCTGGTGAAGGTGCCGGTAGCGTCCTTATCGAATGCGCGACAGTGACCATCTGCGGAAAAGATCATACCCTCCTGGTAAAAATATCCTCTGGGCATTTCTGAGCGGATGGTGATACCTCCGGCCAGCGCTACGCGCGCTTCTCCCAGCAACAGGCTTTTACAGGCCAGGTTAACCGCTACCAAAGAGGTAGAGCAAGTAGTGTTCACCGCAAATGCAGGACCTTTGAAGTTGAGCTTATAAGCCAGCAACGATGCAAGAAAATCTTTGTTATTGATATTATTCAGGCTGAAGTTGTCCATCTGCTGCCCCTCGCTGTTCTTCAGCCGGGAATACAAACGCCAGTTGGCATCATCACCGGCGCCTACATAAATGCCGATCAGTCCTTTCAATGTATCTGGATTACAATTGGCATCTTCCAGGGCTTCCCAGGTGCACTGATGCAGCACCCGGTGTACAGGATTCATCAATCCAGCTTCATTTGGTGTGTAGTCAAAGAAGGCTGCATCAAAATAATGTTTCTCCGGAATGGTGGCTACAGCAGGAATATAATTGCTGTTCTGCCGGATCTGGTCATCGATGCCCAGATCACGCTGTTCCTCTTCCGTCATGAAATGTATGGACTCCACCCCATTTTTCAGATTCTCCCAGAATATGCGCCAGTTGGCCGCTCCAGGCACCTGGCAGGAGATCCCGGTGATGGCGATTTCAAGTCCGGTGTATTTTCTCTCAGTCGTCATGCAGGTCACTATTTAGCAGGTTAAACGTATCTTCCATGATATTCACGGACATATCCAGTTCTTTATCGGATTCTCCTGTGATAACATTTTCTTCTGTCAGGTATTTTGATAAAGCAGCAATGGTTGTATACCTGAAAGCCATTGCCACAGAGAGTTTTTTATCAAAAATCTTATTAATGGTCATTACCATGCGTACGATTTTGATAGAGTTTCCACCCAGATCAAAGAAGTTATCATTGGTACCGATGTCATCACACCCCAGTAATTCATGCCAGATATCGACAAGTTTTTGTTCCACTTCATTAGCCGCGGCAATATGTTCTCTTACGATGTTGCTACCTTGTTGCTGGTATTCCGGTAACTGTTTTCTGTCCACCTTTCCGTTGGGAGTCAGTGGCAATGCGTCCAGCTGCATATAGTACCCGGGCACCATATAGGCAGGCAGTTTCTGTAACAGTGCCTTACGAATGGCAGCGGTATCCAGTTCCCTTGTTGTTACCACATAGGCTACCAGTTCCTTTTCCTGTTGACGCACCTGTTTTGCCAGCACTACTGCAGCACTGATATTATCCATATCCAGTAAGGCGGCTTCAATTTCACCCAGCTCAATCCGATGGCCGCTGATCTTTACCTGGTCATCTTTACGACCGATATATTCAATGCTGCCGTCAGGCAGCCATCTGCCGAAGTCGCCGGTACGGTATACCCGTTCCCCTGCCAGGAAAGGATCTGCCAGGAAACGTTCCGCGGAGAGTTCGGGTTTATTGACATAGTGGCTGGCTACCCCTTTACCGCCGATATAAATTTCGCCTTCCGCTCCCACCGGCAACAGCTGCTGATACGCGTCCAGTATATAGATGTGGGTGTTGGCAATGGGGCGACCTATCGTGATTTTTTCCGTATGGCGGGGAACGGCGCTACAAGCGGACCAGATCGTTGTTTCCGTAGGTCCGTACATGTTATACAGCTGTACTTCAGGAAGGTGGCTGTACAGGTCCTGCACCAGCGATACCGGCAGACGTTCACCACCCAGCAGTATTGTACGGAGAGAACCCATCGCCTGGCTGTCGGCCTGCAACAGGGAAGCCATTGATGGTGTTGCCTGCAGATGCGTCACCTGATGTTGGCGCAACTGCGTATGTACAGCGTAATCTGCTTTTGAAGGCAGGCTGGTCAACTTATGATAACTGTCCTTCAGCACAGTAATATTTTCCAGCCCATTCATAGTATCGGCAAAGCCTACCCCAAAATCTATCAGACAGGCAATTTCATCCACTCCAATGCGACTCAGTTTCTTCAGCATTTCCATAGCGGTGGCCCGCGTACCTATCAGGCTGGCAGTAGACACATACCTGTTGAAAGCATGTTCCAGCAGACTTTGCATATCCTCCTCGGAAAACTGTTCAGACTCTATGTTGACATTAAGGTCTGCTGCGAACGTTTTCATCAGGCTAACAGAAGTACGCAGATAATTCATAAACGGTACTCTTGCCTTTTCGTAAGTAGTGTCTATATCATCCCCGATATATGTGTGGAGCATCAGCGCCACTTTCGCCTTCTTTATATCATGCCCGCTTTCTGCAAAGGCTTTGCGGTAAGCGGCAATTTTTACAGCGAGGCCTTCTGTTGTTTCTCCTAACAGATGCGTCAACACACCTGCTCCTGCTTTACCTGCGGAAATAAATGTTTGTATACTATTGGCAGATGTGAGCCATATCGGTAGCTCTTTTTGCCGGGGTGACGGAAATATCCTTGTTTTCTTCATGACATTGTTCCCGTCTGGAAATTCTAACTGCTCCCCTCTCCACAAGCGTTGTACAGTATCTATCATCTTGTACATATGCTCATGACGGTTACTGTACTCCCCTGGCGACAATACGAAATCACCCGCATGCCAACCGGAAGCGCAGGCGATGCCTACTCGCCCCCCGGAGAGATTATCTATAACTGACCACTCTTCTGCCACCCTCAACGGATGATGCAATGGTAATACCACGCTCCCCGCCCTGATGGAAATATTTTTTGTAAGTACTGCCAACGCTGATCCCATCAATGCCGGGCTGGGATATAATCCTCCAAATTCATGAAAATGACGTTCCGGTGTCCACACAGCAGCAAAGCCATTATTATCGGCATACTTCGCCCCTTCCAGCAAGAGGCGGTATTTATCCTCCGCATCGTTATTATCTGCATTACCAAAATAAAAAAGACTGAATTCCAGGGGTCTAACGGGAGCCTCCTCTATGGCAACAATATCCCTTACATCTCCCTGTATCACCACCTTGTAGCCAAGCGTCAATGTCCAGAGCAGCTCCAACACGGAGATATCAAACGTATAATTGGTAAGTGCCAGCATGGTTCCCGGAGTTCCTCCAAAGGTGGCAGTCATGCCGTAAAAGAAGTTTACAACATTAGCATGTGTCAACAAACATCCTTTAGGAAGACCAGTAGTACCGGATGTATAGATGCAGTAAGCCAGTTGTTCAGGCATGATAACAACAGGAGTCAGTGGCGAAATGGCTGGCTGCTCCTGCATGCTGCTGAGCAACGCTTCATCAATCACAGCAATGCAACCACTGTCTTCTATGATATATTTTATCCTGTCTGCCGGATACTGCGGATCTATGGGCAAGTAAGCCGCACCACTTTTTAGAACGCCTAATATGGCGATGATCATCCATTCGCTGCGTTGTAAACGGATACCTATCAGATCATTTCTTTTCACTTGGCAGGTATGGTGCAGATAAGCCGCCAGCCGGTCGGTTGCTGCATGTAGCTGTGCGTAGGTCAACTGCCTGTCTTCCATTACCACGGCAATACTATCAGGCGACTGCTTTACCTGTTGCTCAAACAGGCTGATAATAGTGGCGTCCGCGGGTATTTCCAGGGCCGTATTATTGAATACATGCAACAGGCGGTTTTTTTCCGCTTCTCCCAGATAGTCCAATGAATAAATAGCCTGCCGCGGAGCAGCGCTGATGGCTACCAGTATTCCTTCCAGATGGAGCAACAATTGCGCGGCGGTATCGCGACTGAAGATATCGCTGTTATACTCAATACTCGCCTGTAATTCGTCTCCCACTTCTATAAAATCGAAAGTAAGGTCAAACTTACTCACGGCATGTTCTCCCCTGTCATAGCTGCTAACCATCACATCTCCGAACTGCTGCTTGTTATTGCCTTTCACCCGGGCATTCTGTAGGATCATCATCACATCAAAAAGCGGGCTTCTGCCGGTATCTCTTTTCAAATGAAGATCATCCACCAATCTGTCAAACGGATAGAGTTGGTGTTCATATGCCGCCAATGTTACCTGTTTTACTTTTTCCAGCATAGACAGGTAGCTATCCTGCCCATCGAAGCTGGTTCTCAGGGCGAGTGTATTCAGAAACAATCCTATCTGGTCTTCCAGGTCAATATGGTCTCTGCCTGCCACCGGCGTACCGATAATGAGGTCCTGCTGGCCGGTATACCGATACAGTAATATGTATACAGCAGACAACAGTCCCATGAACAGGGTGGTCCCTGCCTCCTGGTTTAGTTCTTTTATACTGCGGGTAATATCTTTGTTGATCCTTCTTCCAACAGCGCTGCCACGGTATGTTTTTAGCGCCGGGCGGGAAAAATCACCGATCAGATTCAATACAGGTAGTTCCCCTTCAAACTGTTTCATCCAGTAGTTCCGGTGACTGCCCCGTACAACGCTTTCCAACTGCTCATGCTGCCAGGCAGCATACTCTTTGTATTGTATAGGCAGCGGTTTCATATCAGGTTCCTGATGCTGGATGAAAGCATTATAGCAATACATCAACTCACGGATCAGAATATCCATAGACCAACCATCGCTGATAATATGATGCATGACATAAGTGAATATCCATTTATCATCCGACAGTTGGAAGAGACACGTGCGCAGTAAAGGCGCTGTGCGCAGATCGAAAGGCCGTACCAGCTCTTCCTGTATCATCGCTTTCACCTGCCCATCTGCATCAGGTTCTTTCCGCAGGTCATACTGATTGATATGGAAATCAACGGCCGATTCACCAAGAATGAATTGTTTTATCTCCCCCTGTTCATCATCTCTGAAATATGTTCTGAGAATCTCATATCTCGCTATCAGCTTGTTCAGTGCGCGTTCAAGCGCATCTATCTGCAGACGGCCTTCAAAAACAAATACGCCCGGCATGTTGTAAGCCAGATTGGCTTCCTCAAACTGACTGAGTATCCATACCCTGGCCTGACCTGAAGACATAGTATAGCACGAACTTTCCGGCAGCGGGCGAATAACAGTATTATCCACTCCGCTGTTTAGCGCAGAAAGGTAGCTTACCAGTTGTTCCTTATTTTCTTTCAGCTCCTTCAAGAGATCAGGAGGCAACGAATCGCCGTTGAACTTTATTTTCAGGTCCTGATTTTCCAGCGAGACAGCGATTTGATGATCCCGCAGTTTTTTTAACAGATTTTCCATTTTCATTCCGTGTGAATGTTTACTATTGGGGGAATAGCAGATTAAATGATGATCTCATTTTCCAGGTCAACAGCCGCGTTCAGCCAGGTCAGTTCATCTATTCTGGTGGCCATAGCGGCGATGTTATTACGAAGCAGCAGGTCTGTCAGTGTGATATTGACATTGAATTCATTCTTCACTCTTTTCAGCAACATCATTCCTTTCAGCGAGTCGCCGCCCAGTTCGAAGAAGTTGTCATCCGTGCCTACGCGGTCTATTCCGAAGAACTGCTCAAAGATGCCTGACAACCGCTGTTCTGTGGCGGTGGCTGGCGCTACATAGGCTGTGGCAAGGGCCGGACGCTCCGTTTTAACAATATCTGTTGCCGATGGATCTGTATCCAGATACGCATCTTTCTTGACCTCATATACCCGGTGCAGACGCGCAGACAAGGATTCTACTGTTTGTATCACCACAGGACTGTCCTCACATTCCAGGCTCCATTCAAATAATTGATACAGCTCTTCCGGCTTCAGGGCTACCCGATGACGGCCCTGCTCCTTCGCAATCTGTGCTGCGCTGAACGCCATCCCGCCAAGGCATACACTGCGCCAGCGGATACCGCTGTCCTGCTGACGAAGCAGGAAATGATCCATGAAAATGTTGGCGGAGGCATAGGCACTGAAACCCAGCCCGCCCAGCACTGAAGACAAACTGGA
>NZ_QLMA01000015.1 GCF_003259435.1 Chitinophaga dinghuensis | reverse complement strand
ATAGTAATCCCACCATTTTAATAGTAATGAAGGGCTTATGTCCAGGTCATCCGATGTGGACATAATGCTCTGACCCTTTTCCACTAGTCTGATTGCTTTTACCTTAAAGGCAAAACTGTGTTTCTTTCTTGCACTCATAAAAATGCCCCCAAAAGTGTCTAAACTTTTGGGGGCACTTCATAACTGCAAGCCTTTTTACCCAATCAAAAAACCTTAAAGAGACTCAGATAGCCCCGGTGACAGGCCTAAATCACGTCCTCAATTTTAAATACCCACGCCCATTTACATGGTTCAGTGTTTGGCGAAATAACTGGCGGAACAATTGTCAACTGGTCATTTTTAAGTGTAGCCTTTACTTCCAATTGGCCGGCTCCCAGGAGCCGAACTTTTTTAAACTTCCTGATTCCATGTATGATGATTTTTCCCTCTGGCCAATTTGTACAAAGTGCATACAAATCTTTCCCTTTTCGGGTATAATAGGTATAGGGATTGTGTTTACGGTTTAACTGCTGTTTATCTTTATCCCAGATAACAGTACCAAAAATGGCCTCACCATTTACTTTCAGCCAGTCGCCTATGTCTTGCAGGCGTTGCTGCATAATCACAGGAATGCGGCCATCTGCAGTTGGGCCTACATTTAGCAGGAAATTACCACCATGAGATACGATTTCTATCAGATTGGTGATAAGGCTATCTGAAGTTTGATAATCCTCCAGGTTTTCAATGGCATTATATCCAAATGATTTTCCTATGCCACGGCACTCTTCCCAAAGGCTAAGCCGGGAATGGGCCTTATAATCAGATAAGTTGCTGGAAAATTCAGTCGAATAATATCCTCCGTGTCTTGCTCTGCAATCTGAGCCCCATCGGTCGTTTACCACAATACTATCTCTTACTGCACTATTATTATACAACCAGGCTAAGAAGGATTCACTTTTCCATAGTTTGCTGCTGAAATCCCATTCCCCGTCTGCAAACAAAAGGGAAGGTCGTAAATCCTCCACTAACTCTTTCAACTGCGGTAGCATATAATCATTTACATAACGTGTAGAATCCTTCCACATAAGTGGATGAAACCACTCATAAAGCGAATAGTAGAATCCCATCTTCAAGCCTGCAGCCGTGACGGCCGCTGAAAGTTCTTTACAGATATTCCTGTGGGGGCCTATGTCTACGCTATTCCAGTTTCTGGAAAAACGACTTGGCCACAAAGCAAATCCATCATGGTGTTTGGATGTTAGTACTACATACCTGGCGCCAGAACGGCGGAATAGCTCCGCCCAAAAGCCGGGATCAAAATTTTCCGCTTTGAAGTTCCCTGCGAAATCCTGGTATTTTATCTTATCTCCATAAAACTCCTCGTGATGTTTTACAAAATAATCCACGCTATCATGCAAGTGTTTCCAGTACCATTCTGAAAAACTCCGGTCCTTTTTTTCTCCTGGCTTCAATACTGGAGGCGCCCAGGCGGGGACGGCATATACTCCCCAGTGAATAAAAATGCCGAACTTATCCCGCTGATACCACTCCGGCATTTCCCTGCTGTCCAATGATTTCCAATCGGGCTGGTATTGTTGGGCAAGAGAAGACAACGAGGCAATTACGCAGACAGCGATCATGACATAAAACCGCAACAGGGGCGATATAAATTTCTTTTTCATAACGTTCAGATTGAATAGACGCATCATTAAAACCCGTACGAACAAATACCGTTGTTGTACAGGTAATCATTTTGGCAGATGAATAATTAATAACAAAAAGGAGCATTCTCCAGGTCAGCCATGGCAGCCTGTTTTTAGAAATAGTTCTGGCCGCGACTTTTGAAAAATGCCGTTTAGCAATTCAAAGCGTTAATGGCAGCCCGAAGATATAAGTAGTAAGAGGCGGGAGATAGTAATTTCGTCTGAAAAAAATATCAAAAAGTACATTTCTCCCAATTCTTATTCTTCCTGGTTGTCTTTCTCATGAATATCAAAAAAACGCTTGCGGTAGGCCAATGGGGAGAGCTGATAGATTTCTTTAAAGCAACGGCTGAAGTATTGAGATGAACTGAATCCAATACGCTCAGCGATAGCAGCGACGCTAATTTCCGGATCTGTCTGCAGTAGGTAAGCCCCTTTCTTTAAACGCAGTGTAGCAATAAAATCATTCGGCGTTTTTCCTGTTACCGCCTTTAGCTTTACAAATAGGTTGGTGCGGGCTATACCCATTTCCCGGGAAAACACCGCTACATTAAAATCCGGATTATCAAGGTTGCTCTCTATGATGCGGGTAGCTTCTTCCAGAAATTTTTTATCCACCAGGTTAGTCGCTAATACTTGTGGCCCTAAGTCTGGTTGTTTACCGAATTTTTCCTGCAGTAGCACCCGGTTATTGATGATGTTATGACACCTTGCTAGTAATAAACTGGTATTAAATGGTTTGGGTATATAGTCGTCAGCCCCTGTCAGCAGGCCTTCCAGGGTATGTTCTACCGATGCTCTCGCAGTTAGTAAAATGATTGGGATATGAGAAGTAATGTAATCTGACTTTAGTTTCCTGCAAAGTTCGGTACCAGTCATCTGAGGCATCAGCACATCACTGATAATAATGTCCGGAGCAGTGGAGCGAGCCTTCTCCAATCCTTCTTTACCATCTCCTGCCGACTCCACCAGGTAGTATTCATTAAAGAGGTTCCTCATCATTTCTCTTAAGTCTGGATTATCCTCCACTATCAGCAATCGCTTCTTACTTGTATCAGTCTGATCCCCCATCTCAGGCAATGTATCCTCACCTGGAATAAACAATGGTAATCGCTCCATCACCAAGGGTGCTGTCAACATCTCCGGTAAAGGTTCGTCATAAACCACCGCATTATCGAATGGCAATCTGATAATAAAGGTAGTTCCTGTACCAATTTGGCTTTCTACGGTGATGGTCCCATGATGAAGCTCCACAATACTCTTCGCTAATGTAAGCCCTAGTCCGGTGCTAAATAAGGTGTCAGCCGTATCATCTACCTGGTAGAAAGGATCAAACACATAAGGTAAATGCTCCGGTGCAATGCCTTTTCCAGTATCTGCCACTTTCATTATTGCACTATCTTTTTCCTGTTGGAGGGACAAGGTGACCATCCCTCCCGCCACCGTATGCCTGAAGGCGTTAGAGAGGAGGTTATTGACAACCTTCTGCATTTGCCTGGCATCAAACCACGCCTGTATATCCGGCCCCTGCTGGTCCAGCAGGAAATCGATTTTTCTGGCGGAAGCATAGGACTCAAAATATTTAAATTCCTGACGAATGAAAGCGCTCAGGTTTTGTCGTCCCCCTTTAATCCGCAGGTGTCCCTCTTCCTGTTTCCTAAAATCCAATAACTCTGTGATCAGATCCCGCAACTGAATACTGTGATGATGAATACCTGATACTTTTTTTAAAACATGCGGAGGAATACTTCCCTGAAGCAGCAACAATTGTTCTATCTGTCCAATGATCAAAGTCAAAGGGGTTCTGAACTCATGGGAAATACTGGTAAAAAAGCGAAGTTTTGCCTGATTCATCGATTCAATATCACGAATATGCCGTTGCTCATAACGTAGTGATTCCTGCAATCGAATCTTTGTTTTGTACGCTTTAAATACGTAGTACATGATCGCCGCAAATAGCAAGAAGTACAGGAGGTACATCCATACTGTTTTATAAAAAGGAGGCAGTATCCTGATCAGCAGTTCTTTTCTCGGGCCACCGGGCTTTTGGGATTTTATGATCAGTTTATACAAACCAGGAGACAAATTGGTATATGTGATCGGATGATTTTTTGTTGCTGGAATCCAGTTATCAGAAAAGCCCTCCAACTTATAAACGATATTATCACTATTAGCAGGAATAAAATTATTGGTGGCCCATTCGATACTGAAAACGGAGTATTTGCTACTCAAAGTTATGGCGCTGGTATTAGAAAGGCTTTGCTGGAGCAATTGTGGGTCATCACCTGCCGTCATCAGCTTGTTGTTAACGATTAATCGCTCTAATATGATATCATATGGTTTATCCTGATTTTCGAGGTCTTTTTCAAAAAAGGACACCATCCCATTTACTCCCCCTAAAAATATTCTTCCTTCCCTATCTACAAACAGCCCATTCTCATTCATCGCTCCTAAAGGGAACCCATATTCATAACGGTAATCCTTAAACGAATTATGCTTGGGATTAAATAAAGTAAAACTTTGATTTGTAACAATGATCAGGTTGCCGGAAGATGATTCGTACAGGTCATAAATGCTGTTACTGGCCACCCCATTCTTTTCCAAATCAAAATGTTTGAAATCATCCGTTTCCGGGCAAAAGAGATTTAACCCGGAGGCAGCCGTACCAAACCACAGCATTCCATTCTTATCTTCTAAAATTCTGTTTACCAGTGCTCCTGACAGCTTTCCGGGTTTTCCTGGTTCACCCGGATAGTGCCTAAACTCTTTTGTATCGAAATGATAGGCGAATACTCCGGTTCCAATACCTGCCACCCATAACACCCCCTTTTTATCTATCAATAGGGTAAAGCCATCGACATCCAAAAGTCGGGTACTCTTCCCTGTTTCAGGATTAAATTTTACAATGCCTTTGCTGGTAGCAAGTATTATTTGATCTCCGTAAGGTATAATTTCCCGTATTATGTTGGAAGGGATAGCAGTAGAATCATTCTCATTGACAGGAAAATGAGTAAACTTCCTGGTGGCAAGATCCATCTTATTAAGGCCTCCCAGGTGAGTCCCTATCCACAAAGCGTTCCGCTTCTTATCAAAACAGATAGCCTTCAGGTTATTCTGGGAGATACTGTTTTTCCCGGGATCGTGTTTATACCAGGTAAACTGACCTGTTTTTTTATTCAATTGATTCAATCCTCCCCCTTCTGTGCAAACCCATAGATTATCATTGGCATCTTCTGTCATTTTTCCCACAACAGCAGAGCTAAGTCCTTTACCTGCCGATTCACTTTTGCGATAGAAAGTGTAGATCTCATATGCAGGATTAAAATAATTGACGCCGCCAAAATATGTCCCAACCCATATTGTTCCTTGCTGGTCTTTGATAATACTCCATACAGATGCATTACTTAATCCTGTGTTGGTATCGGTGTCATTATAGGCCGTAAACTGTCCCGTATTTTTGTCCAGCTTATTAAGCCCCCGAAAGGTTCCCACCCATATTTCTCCCTTATTATCCTCCACAGTACATCTTACAAAATCAGAGGAAATTGTATGAGGGTTTTGCGCTTGATGCCGGTAATTAATAATGCGTTCGCCATTAATCCGAAAGAGGCCGTGCTCCCAACTCCCCACCCATATCTCTCCGCCCGAATCCTGGTAAATATCAATCACATGGATGTCATCAATTACTTTCTTCAGTAACCCACTATCTTTTTTTCTCAGATAGAGTCCACCTTTCTCCGTACCTATCCACATATTACCGGATGAATCCATCCGCATAAAAGTCAATACAAGTCTCGGATCTGGTAAACTGAAAACTATCCTCCTGCTATTATCTTTTTCATTAAGCTCATAAATATTGGTTCGATCCAAAATATAGAGATGTCCTCTCATATAACAGATCTGCTGGAATTGGCCGGCAAACAAGAAATTAAAGCGATCGAGGACATCATCATATTCAACAATACCGTTTGTATTCAGGATATAAACCTTATCCTTACCATTCCCGGTAATGGTTCTAATAAAGCTCCCGTTGAGACGGGAGCTATCTCTTTCAACAGCTCTATATTGGTTTATACTATTGCCGTTATAACAGTTCAGACCTTCACGAGTACCTATCCATATGAAACCTTTTCCATCCTGAAACAATGATGTTATAGAGTTATGGGACAAGCCTGTTTCCGTGGACAACTTTCTGAAAGAGATATCCGCTGCCCGGGAAAGGCTGATACAACATAAAGTCAGCAAGATGCCATGAATCAATTGCTTCATATAAGGTGCGGTATGATCTGTAGCTGTTAATAATATTTAATAACCGGGATTTTGTTGCCATCCTGTAACGGTAAGTTCATCTACAGGTACAGGCATCAGGTATTGATTTTTGGTTTTCTGTGTAACGGTAAGACGGTTGACTGCTTCTACTTGTTGCGTGCGTACGAGCTCATGCCAACGTCTGAATTCAGCAAAAAATTCCCATCCTCTTTCATCAGCAACTGCCTTAGTGAAGGAATCAGCGGAAAGACCCGGCTGCAGGTCATTGGCCACACCGCCATTTCCACGTTTACGAATCTGATTCACACAATCGTAAGATAAGGAATTGGGTGCGCCATCCGCTTTATTTTGTGCTTCTGCATACAGCAAGAGGGCGTCTGCATATCTGCATATAGGCGTAATGCCATCCACAATAGACGATTTAGTGCCCCAATTTCGATATTTACCTATAGCAGGAGCATGTAAAGGTGTTTGTTTAAAATTAATGGTCACACCATTACCCGTAAATGTCGTCACGTAGTTCCATTCTTTTCTTTTATCATTCGGATATTTTTCATAGAAAAGGGAGTCTCCCAGGTAATCGCCCCATCCGGTTTCCTCCGCCGCTAGATAGGAAATACCATATTGGCCGCCAGTACCTTGCGTAACAGAATGGTTCAATGCGAATATGTGTTCCGTCATATCAGACATTCTTGATAAAAGCCATAAATCGCTGTAATTATCCATCAGCCGATACTTATGTCCATCTATCACCTCCTTTGCCTTTTCAGCAGCTTTGGTATACATCTCCGTACGTTTCAACGGCCAACCTGCCATAGTGATATAAACATCTGCGAGTATCGTTTTGGCAGCCCATTTACATGGCCTCGAATTATTATTGCTTCTGGGAATATCCGGTAACAGCGCCTCCGCCTGTTGAAGATCATTTACAATTAATTTATCATAGATATCAGCTACACGGGTGCGTGGAATTTTTTTATTGCCAAAAATATCTGTAGCCGCATTATAATCAATAATAGCGGGAACATCTCCGAACATCCTTACCAGCATAAAATAAGCATATCCTCTCATAAAATATGCTTCTCCAAGATATTTGTTTTTAACTTCCTGTGTTGCCTGAGTGGATTTGGGAATTTCAGTCAGCATCATGTTACTCAATTGTATCACTTTATACATATTGAGCCATAAACTTTTGATATCATCTTTCAGGAGACCTGCATCTTTATTCAGGATATCCACCTGCGTGCCTCTTTTAGTAATGGTACCACAAATCATGTCATCAGATCCAAGCATCAGAATAACCTGTCTGCAACTGAAATCCCAGTTGCCCATCCATAGGGCCGTATACAAGCCATTAGCCATTGTCTGTATGCCTTGTTCATCATACTCCAGATTTTCCGGAGTGAGAAAGCTGTGTGGCGCCTGATCCAGTTTGGCGCAACTGCTGCAAAGCAACAATGTACCGATAATATATTGCGTGATTCTTTTCATATGTTAAATTTTCAAAGTGAGTAACCCGGATAAGACCATTGTTAGAAAGAAACATTTACACCCGCCACAAAACTCTTACCGCTCGGATAATAGCCATAGTCAAGCCCCGAACGCACTGGCGTTTTCAACGACACTTCCGGGTCTATACCAGAGTAACCGGTGAATGTAAGCAGGTTCTGAGCAGAGCCATATATCCTGAGGGATGAAATACCCCACTTTTTACAGGCAGCATCCCTTAGGGTATAACCCAGGGTAATGCTTTTTAATCTTACAAAGTCGCCTCTTTCAACATACTGGGAGGAGGGGGTTTTCTGATTGTGACGCTGTACAAATCCGGCTATTTTTGCGTCTTCATTTACATCTTTGATCCATCTGTTACGGTAGTCTGGTGTAGGGGCCAATTGCGAGTTAATGCCAATAAGCATGGTCTCCTCCTTTACGCGGTTGTAAATATCAAATCCATGGTATCCGGTAAAATATAAGCTCAGATCTATATTCTTAAATGAAAAACTATTATTCCAGCCCCAGTTAAAGGGTGGTTGTCCATTTCCTATTTTCACCACATCCTGGTCATTAATCAATCCATCATTATTGATGTCTTTGTATTTATAGCCACCCGGCTCTGTATTGTATTTGGTTGCTTCTGCAGCTTCTGAACTTTTGTATACCCCTTCATTGAGGTAACCATACATCGTCCCCAGTTTTTCATGTTTCACCAACCGGAAGTATTGAAATTCCGGACCATCCAGTTTTGTAAATGCCCGGTCTGCGCCCAGATCTTCCACGGTGGCCTTTCCGAATGTCAATGTCAGTGCAGTATTCCAGGAGAAGTTATTCTTCACAATAGGGTCGCCGCCCAGGGTAATATCTACTCCTTTGCTCTGAATCTCTCCGACATTCGCAATAGCTGAGGTAAACCCAGAGTACAGAGGCATGGTCAGGTCAAAAAGTGCATCAGTGGTGGTACGTTTATAGTATTCAATGGTAGCAGTGGCCCTGTTATTAAAAAATCCCAGGTCTACACCGGCGCTGATCTGTTTATTCCGCTCCCAGGTGAGGTTCTTGTTCCCCATTTGTGATACTGAAAATCCTAAATTTCCGGAAGCGTCGCGGGATGATTTTAGTTCTGTAAAGCTGGCATAGGGCCTACCTCCCTGGTTTCCGGTCTCCCCATAACTCAGTCGCCATTTCCATTGACTGATCATTTTACTATTTTTCAGAAACCTTTCCTGGTCCATGTTCCAGGCAGCTGCATACGCTGTGAATGTCTGCCAGCGGTTTTCCGGAGATAGCCTGGAGGAGCCATCCCGACGTAAGGAGGCCGTCAACAAATACCGGTTACCATACACATAGTTTATCCTTCCAACGAAAGACATCAGGGTCGTTATTGTTTTACCAGTAGTACTCGTCATTGTTTTAGAAAGAGAAAGGTTATCGGCTCCAACGCCTACTGATACCAGGTCCACTCCTGTTCCCTGCTGGTAGTAAGACTCATTCATTTCCTGATCAAAAACGCCGGTTAATGTGAGTCGATGTTCTTGCAGCTCTTTATTGTAAGTAAGTATATTTGAACTGATCCAACTACGATTTTGCGCCATGTAGACTGCAGCATCCGTTTTTCGGTTCGTCATATAGTTGGAACTAAACTTATTATTCACCGTACGGTCCTGCTGCGTATAAAAATCCAATTTCTGTTGTGTACGAAAAGAGAGCCCTTTGAATAGTTTTACATTTACAAAACCTTGTAAAATGGGATTATAATTATAGCTGCTTCGATCCATTTCCCATATAATACCCATTGGATTATACTTTTCGCCCATAGGCGTGATATTATTGTATTCTCCTTTTTCGTTTTTAGGTAGGACGGTGGTGGGCATCGTGATAGCATCAATCACAGGGTTGCGCCAATAAGAGAAAGAGGGACTCACCCCAGTATTGTAATTCATCCTGAAATTCAGTCCTGCATCAATTTTGTTCGACAATTTACTATCCACCTTCATGAATACAGTTCCCGTTTTTTTGCCAGACCTCGCAGCCACGCCATTATTATCATTATAAATAAGAGATAACAGGTACTTAGTATCTTTACTTCCGCCAGACACAGACAAATCATAATTCTGCTCCACTGCTGTATTGTTGAACATATGGTCGGCATACTTGTATTCGCCAATCCCCTGGTCAAACTGCGCTATCTGGGCATCCGTATAATAGACTTTCACAGCATTGCCACTGGACTGTGCAATCTCCCGTCCATAGGAATTATACAGGCGGGCAAATTCTCCGGCAGACATAGTAGCCGGAAGAGCAGGCGGCTTTTTAAAGCTCAGAAAGGAGTTAAATGTAATCCTGGGTTTGCCTGCAACTCCCGACCTGGTAGTTACAAGGATTACTCCATTAGCGGCCCGTGAGCCATAAATAGCTGTAGCAGAAGCATCTTTCAGGACCTCCAGCGATTCAATGTTATTAGGTCCAACAGCATTAAGGCCTCCCCCAACAAAACCATCTATTACTACCAGCGGGCCTCCATCATTATTAAATGAACTTAGTCCTCTTATCCTAATAGTAGCTCCCTGATTGGGATCTCCTGAAGGAATCACACTTACCCCAGCCATTCGTCCCTGCATAGCACTCTCTATATTGGCGACTGGCATACTTTTCATCACCTGTGCAGGTTTTATAGAAACGATAGAACCTGTAAGATCAGACTTACGCTGCTCTCCATATCCTACCACGACTATCTCTCCAAGTTTTACATCATTGGTATTCAATACAATATTGTAATTAGACCGTTCATTGACAGGAATTTCACTGGTAACAAATCCCATATGAGAGACAGCCAGCACTGCTCCATCTGGCGCGATCAGGTTGAATGAACCATCAGATCCTGTTTTTATTCCTACAGTAGTTCCTTTAATTTGGATACTGGCGCCGGGAATCCCCTCCCCATTAGCGTCTACGATTTTACCTTTAATGTTAAATTGCTTTGCATTCTGTGCATACATCACACCATGACAAATAAAAATGAAGATCAGTAAGTAGATCCAGGTGGAATTTGCAGTTGGCCACAGATAAAAATTTCTTTTTGACATAACTGATAGTTGACGGTGGAAATAATTTTCCCTAAGGAAATTGACTTTGGCTGTTATTAAATTACTGTTTCACTGCTCCCAAAAAATAGCTGGGAGACACTGAAATCGTCATAAGTACTACTGCAGTAGGTACGTTACTATTCATTAACGCGGCTTTGTTCACTGTACCGGCAAATATAGTCGCATGGCTAAATGGGGAGGAATACAATCGTACATCATTCGTATAAAAACGTACATTTTTCAGCGGTTATGTGTCAGTTTTCTCCAAACTACCGGCACAACGGTCACCATCGTATTCCATCAGAGGACTTTCAGTTTTACTTTAAAGAAATTTATGGCTTCATCGTTAAACAGTGAAAGCCACCCCCATTTCCTGGAGATGGCTTTCATTGTTTAATGTGAGCCGACAGTAATTCTTTGAGTATTACAGATCTTTATGGTTGCTGCCTTGTATACTGGTCATCATGCAGGCGGCAGACCACCATAGGTGTAAACATATAATAAAGACACAATATCTTTAAATGCTAATTCCTTATTCTTAAGCATTTTGGTGGCTGCATCACTATCAGCCATAACAGCCTGCATGCTTTCATAGAAATTATTCTCCCCCAAAAGTGTTAGTTGTTCATCGCTTGGGCCAAAATAATAATCGTAATGCATTACCTTGGAGGCCGGGGTTACTCTCCCGTCGGCCCACCTAACGGCCTTACTCATCACAAACGAAAGACTTCTATACAGCTTCACCTGATTTCTACCGACAAGCACTTCAATCACCGGCTTTTGTGCAAACAAGGGATTATTAGATACAATAAAGCTATCAATGCTGCCATAACTATCGCGTTCAATAGTAAAGCGTTGCAAGGAACGGGGATCGATTTTTAATTCATTTCCCTTGACATCATTCTTAAAATAGATAACGGTTTCAGTCACTTTCGAAGTCTCATCAGGAGCAATCCAGCACAGATAGCCTGCATGCTTGTTGCCCTGATTATCATAATAAGTGCCTTTCGACCAGTTTTTGCCCTGAAATTGGGCGGTGGAGACCTTTACACAGGTAAACAGGATAAATAATAACATCAATACGCGCATAAAAAGGATTTATCATCCGAAAATAGCATATTTAATCAGTGTTTCAAATGCGCACAATGTTATTATTATATAACTAAATGTGGCATACAGGTACTCCGGAATTCAAGCGCTCTTAACAAGGCTTCTACGCTTCATTTATCTTTCTTCATCGGCAAATATCCTTCTTCGTCGGAAACTGATTCTCCAAATCCACCTGATGCTGTTCTTTTGAATGTAAATAAAAGGGAATAACTATGGAAAAATTACACCAATTAAACATTCTAATGCACGTTATCGCAGGGAGCGGGGCTTTAATAATTGGAATGATAGCCTTTTTAACAAGAAAAAAGGCGGCAAAACATCGCAGGTATGGTACCATTTTCACTTGGTTGATGATTATAATAGTGGTAACGGCAATGGCTGGCGTGATTATATTCGGGAGAAATACATTTTTGTTGGTGCTGACATTACTAAGCGGATATAACTGCTTTAGTGGTATACGTACCATGCGACTCCGGGGGCAGAAACCGCGTTTCCTTGACTATATTGTTCCAATAATTGTAATATCGTCTGCGGTGTACTACCTATATTATATTAACAGCATTGGATTGTATTGGTCCCCTGCCGTTATATATCCAACATTGGGTGCATTATTCTTATTGACCATATATGATCTATGCAGAGGATGGATGCCTGTTAGATTCTTACAACAATCTTTTATATATGAGCATGTTTACAAAATGCTTGCATCTTATATGGCTGCAGTATCGGCTTTCAGTGGTACCGTATTCCCACAATTCAAGCCCTATAGTCAGATTCTACCGACCTTCTTAGGCTTGCTATGGATAATGATTATCTTTGGATCGCTCCGTAATAAAAATGCAGCAAAGAGAATAGTTTCTTAAAACAAGTGTACTAACATGCGATTTTTCATAAAAATCTTGTTGATATGCATTCTAATAGGGCTGGCGTTTGGTTTATACACTTACTATACAATAAACCATCGTCCAGAGCAAGTGTATATAAACACGCTATCTAGTGTTTGTATTGGAGGATTGTTATGCATATTAATTTACAACCGGCATTATTTCATCAATAACCTGCAAAATCCTGTAGGCAAAATCATTATCATACTGGGTTTGCTTATTATAGTTGCATTGGTGGGAACAGAGCTAACACTTCTACTTCGTTCAGCCTTATGGTCTCAGCAGCCATTTAAATGGTTCAATGGAGGCAATATTTATATACTAAATACCATCATAGTATTCGTCATAGGCATTCCTATGTATGTGAGTGAAGAATGGAGAAGCCAATTAAACAGCCGTATTCTACAACAACAATATCGGCTATTGCAGTTAGAACAGCAGCAAACAGTATTTGAGTTGGAATTACTCCGCGCTAAGATAAATCCCCACTTCTTATACAATGTACACAATTCAATTGCAGGGTTGATCACGACTAACCCGCAAAAGGCAGAACAACTCGTGATCTTACTATCCAAATTCTTCCGGTTTACCCTCAACAAAAACAGTAGTACGTTTCACACAGTTGCTGATGAGGTAGAAATCATCAGTACCTATCTTCATATGCAACAGATTCGCTATGAAAATAGGATGCAATTTAATATAAGGGTGGCCCCTACTACGAATAATTTACTTATCCCCTCATTTATATTGCAACCGCTTGTTGAAAATGCCGTAAAACACGGAATTGAAAGCAGTTCAGATAAAGGTTCTATAGATGTGACAATACAATTAACCGGGGAGCATATTATTATTACCATTCATGACACAGGCCCGGCATTTCCAGAGGAACCATCCTCCGGTATGGGATTACAAATGGTGATGAACAAAATAAAATTGTTGTATCCTACAGGATATAGTATCGAATTGATCAATCAACCTTCGAAACATGTACGACTCAGCCTTCCAGGAAGAAATTAGCACCTTGCTTGTTGATGATGAAACTATTGCTATTCAACGTTTGCGCCATGCATTGCAAGCCTTCCCACAGATTAAAATAATAGGAGAAGCTCATGATGGGCCTTCAGCCATAGCGTTCATAAACGCCAAACGACCGGCACTTGTCTTTCTGGATATCCGCATCCCAGGCTTTAATGGTTTCGATGTATTAAACCATTTAACGTACACACCATTGATCGTGTTTGTTACTGCATATGAGGAGTATGCAGTGAAAGCGTTCGAAAAGAATTCCATAGACTACCTTCTCAAACCATTCGACGATGCCCGATTGGCAATTACTATCAAGCGGATCATCCAACATAAGGCTAACCATACAGACTTATTACTAAAAATTAAGCAACTAGTAACTGAACAACATACAACGAATATCATCAGCACCATACCTGTAAAAGTGGGTAATAAAATACAACTTGTACAAGTGGAGGAAGTATTGTTCTTTGAAGCAAAAGATAAGTATGTTGCGATGCATACAATGGATGGGGAAAAGCTGATTGAATACTCGCTCAGTTACCTGGAAAGCAGATTGCCACCTTCATTTGTACGAGTGCATCGAGGGGTTATCGTTCATAAACTAAAGATTTATGAAATCCAGAAGTACTTCAAAGGGACTTTCATCATCGTGATGCAGGATATTAAACGTACCAAGATAAAGACTGCATATTCCTATTACGAGATCATTAAAACAAAGTTACTATTACCGTGATCGTATGGGAACTTCAGACTTTTTCATCAATTTTAACTTGTGCCACTGGCGATGGCACAAAGCCTCTCTCACTAGGTAATTTCAGTACACAAACCTACATGAGGCATCCTTGAATACATATACAATAAACACATATTATCTATCTCCATAAATAATATTCTCCGGCATAGATGCAAGAGGAAATGGTGTGGAAGTTTACTGCCTGTTTGCCCAGTACGAAGAGGCCATTCCAAAAGTAATTGCGTATTATTACCTGTCTCCCCCTACAGCACTTATCATAACTCCCTATCTACCTTAACTCATGTTGTCAAGTTAATTATTTATCCTTACTATTTCCTCAAAACAAATTATATTAGTTCTGTCAACCAGGTCTGAATTTGACCCCATACAAGAACCCTGTCGTTAACACTCCCTTAATAAATATTGAAGTAACCCTTTTTCAATTACCATTTTTTAAAAAAACCTTATGAAAAAATTTGTTTCCTTGATACTGGCAGTATTTATTGTCAGCCTAATCTATGTATCCTGTAAAAAAAGTACTACGTCTACAGCTGAACAAAATCAATCTATTCCACAACAAGTGCTGAACGACATCGCAGCCCATGGGTTTAGTACCAAAAATGTGGTGGCCTTTAAAGCAGGTTACCTGGTAGAAGGAGATATTTATCTGACAGCAGACGATTTAAAAAAGAAACCGGCATCTTCCCCTACTCTTCGCATCGCCAATACAGAACAGTTCAGAACATATAACCTGGTGACAGGCTTACCGCGAGTGATTACTGTTTCTGTCAGTAACCTGGGACAGAATTACATCGATGCCACCGATCAGGCAATTGCCAGGTATAATGCCCTTAATTTACGGATGACCTTTCAACGTATTACTGGCAACGCAGATATTAATATCCAGGGATTTTACGAGGGACCGTCCAATGGTTTTATTACATTGGGAAGCTCTGGTTTCCCCGCCAATGGTAATCCTTTCAACAGCATTACCCTGAATACCCATCCGCAGGCATTGGGAGCTAGTCCAGATGTAGCAAAAACTACAGCCACCATTCAACATGAAATTGGGCACTGTATAGGTTTTCGCCATTCAGACTATATGAACCGCGATTTTAGTTGCGTATACTCCGATCCGGGTCCTCATCCGGAAACTGACCCTAATAATATTGGAGCAGTAAACATTCCAGGTACACCCAGCACCGCCGATCCGGATAGTTGGATGCTGGCCTGTGCAGGTAGTACGCCACGTACCTTTAATTACTATGATAATATTGCCTTGCAGTATTTGTACGGTACGCCACTTTGCGTAGGAGAAGGCTACAAAATTGTGAATGGCGTATGTGAGAAAGGGGTAAAAAGATGGACTACCAGTAGCCATGTAGGTAACCGTTACTATTGCTATTATACTTATGAATTCAGTGATGGATCAACCAGTGGTAATTATTATGTCACTTCTAATTTCCCTTGCCTTAATCCGCTATGAGTCATCGATCATTCAGGGAGCGATTAACGTAATACAAATGAACAACTGTTTCCTCCTGGAGGCAGTTGTTCATTTTATATTTATTCAAACCAGTATTATCATACCGACTTACATTGGCCGCCACCGGGAAAAATGGACATGCCCAAAGCTGGCTGCAAAAGATGATAACGAAATAAAACAATTATGATAGATCCAAACACCACTGCCCAAAATAACCCGCGCAAGATCGCCTATATTGTAGTGCATTGTACTGCAACTTCCCCATCAACAAAAATAAAAAACATTCAGCGCTATTGGAGTGAAAACCTGGGTTGGAAAAATCCCGGTTATCATTACATCATTGAAGCAAACGGAAATATTGTCACCCTACTTTCTGAAACGAAATCCAGTAATGGCGTACAGGGTTACAACAGCACTTGCATACACATCTGTTATATCGGTGGTGTAGACAGCAAGATCAAGCCAATGGATACCCGTACTGATGCACAGAAAGCAGCTTTGTTGTCGTCTTTGGAACTACTAAAGAAAAAGTACCCGACTGCTGTTATTTGGGGGCACCGCGATTTTCCCGGAGTAAACAAATCCTGTCCTTCCTTTGATGCAAAAAAGACTTATGCGAATATAAAATAGCACCAGTCTTTTGAACTTGTCCGGACAGTTTCGAACTAATATCATTAATCTATAAATTTGTTATTCCGGGTTATCGGGTTGGTTATTCTTATCTTTTCTACTGCCGTTTACAAAGTCTGTTGGTGATCCCCCTGTCCATTTTTTGAAGGCAGTATTGAAAGTGGTCTTTGAATTAAATCCTGCGGCAAAGGCTATACCTATCATATTTAGTTCATCCATCTTGGCGGATAGTAGCAGTCTTTTAGCTTCTTCTACCCGGTACCGGTTTACAAAATGATAAAAATTGGTTCCAGTTGCTTGATTTATCAGGTAAGAGGTGTCATGAATGGTGATACCCAATTTTTCCGCTACCACAGGAAGCGTTAGTTCATTATCAAGAAAAAGTTTTTCAGTTTCCATTAGCTGCGACAAACGGGCGGATAGTTCCTCGAGTGTTATATCGCTCAAACGCGGAGGCCGGACGGCTTCTTTACCTGGAGACGCTTCCACGATCACAGCTATCTCTTCCATGGCTGCCGATTGAAAGGCAAAAATGGCTCCTTGTCGCACAGCAAAATAGGCCAGAAAAAAGATAGCTCCCATATAAACAAAGGGGGTCATTGTTAATAATACCGTCCAGCCAAACAGGGCGTCGTTGATCCAGAAAAGCCCAATGACCACCAATATCAGGAGGAAATACTGCAGCCACCGTAGATTAATCCCGTCTGTTGTTGCGGCAATGAGCTGCAGGTTCTTTTTATGCTTAACCAAAGCCCTCCAGGATACTATGATATAGGCCAACATCTGAAAAGGCAACAGATCACGGATGATGATATCCGTATTACCGACTTCAAACAGTTTATAGACAATAATGGTAGGGCTATGGTAAAAAATAATATTCTCCACCACCGCGTAAATAACGAAAGGAAGGAAATGCAGCCCATCCTTCCAAGTAAAAGATTTTGCCGGGTTAACAAAAAAAAGGGTTCCCATATACAGAGATGGGGCGAGTAAAAACTCTCCACTGTAAACACCTTTCAGTAGATGTGGATATACAGTACCAAGGCCGGTCGCTTCCAGATAGATCCCGGTAAAGGCAATAGCTATTACCAGTACAAATAGTGCCAGCCAGCGGTTGGCCACCGGGTTTTGCCCTAAAGGATGAAAAAATAACAAGAGAGCCAGCAGGCAGCATGCTCCTTCCGAAAAGCACAATAAAAAAGTGTTCATCTGTGAATTTAAGCATTTCCAAACCTATTCATGCACTGCCCAATGGAACGATCGTACAAAGTCGGTTCAGGTAGATCCAGCCGTACAAAAAAATGCAGTAGCCATCGATTTTGGCCTAAAAGAGGATTGAAAGTCGGCCTGAACGGATAGTTCCAAACAGGGAAACAAGCCCTGGATTACAAGATATTTCAAAAAGATGTCTGTGTGGATAGAGCCGAACGCCCGTAAACAAGTCTTCTTTTACTTTTGGTCAAACAAAAAAAATGAAAAAGCTACTCTTCATTCTGATGTTCGCAAATGGGGTTGCCCATGCCCAAAACAAAGGTATCGTTCAAACGGATACAATCATTTCAGCTGCCTTATCCCATAACGTAACCCATGAAAATGTAAAAAGGGCGGTTACTATCTACCTTCCTCCAGGTTATGCTACTTCTGCCAAACGATACCCTGTCCTTTATCTTCTACATGGCATCGGGGACGACAACATGGATTTTGCCGAAAATGACGGGCAGTACACTACCATCCAGGAGCTGATGGATACCGGTGTTGCCGCACACCGAATCCGGGAAATGATCATTGTTACCCCTGATGAAAAAACAAACTGGTATGGCAGCTTTTATACGAATTCATCCGCAACAGGTAACTGGGATGATTTTACCGCTATTGAGCTGGTTAATTACATAGATACCCGATACCGTACTATTGCCAGGGCTACTTCCAGGGCTATCGCCGGACATTCAATGGGTGGCTACGGCGCCATTTCCTTAGCCATGAAACACCCCGATATTTTTAGTATTGCTTATGGTATGAATAGCGCGCTGATTGGCCCAGGTGGTGAAATTAATCCAGGCGATCCCCAGGTAAAGGAATTTGTGCTGGCTAAAACAGCCAAAGACTATAACGACCTCTTTGCAAAAAAACAATATGTTGCCGTAGGTCTGCTGACAGTCTCACAAGCTTTTTCCCCCAACCTTTCTAATCCGCCGCTGTACATCGACAAACCCTTCTACATGCAAGGAAACAAAGTGGCGATCAATCCCGCAACTTACCAGAAATGGCTGGATCACGATGTTATCCGGATGGCGGATAAATACAAAGCGAACCTATTAAAATTAAGAGGGCTCAAATTCGACTCCGGCTATGAGGACGAGTACAAATTTATCCCTATCAACAGCCGGGCTTTTTCTAAAAAATTAACGGAACTAGGGATTCCACACATGTTCGAGGAATATAACGGGGATCACCGCAACCGCTTATGGGGACTAAATGGCCGAATTTACCAGGAATTACTCCCATTTATTTCTGACCATATGGAGGGGCAATAAGAATATAATTAAATGCGGGTTCACTAAAACAAAGCAGCGGCTTTGTTTTAGTGAATCCGCCAAGACGTATTCAGCGACATGTGCTATTCCAGTTGGAGTTTGAGCAGCGGCATCCTGCTTTAGGCCCACAGCGATATAGATGTTTTGTTCATCTTTAACTTAGAAGACTAATGATATTACTTGTGGCGATCATCCCTCACATAATGAAGCGCAACCGCTCCTGATTTAAACAGCTTCGTCTCTATGAGCTTTAATGGTAATTTCTCCAGTAAGGTAACATTATCGAACAGCCGTCGTCCCTCTCCTACGATGGAAGGCTGAATTACAAAATGATATTCATCAATCAGATCAAGCGCCAGCATCTGCGATGGAAGATCTACTCCTCCCAGTAAAATGTTTTTACCTTCCCCTTGCTTTAATTTAATGATCTCCTCCTTAAGGTCTGCGCTTACCACATTGACTTTCCCGTTTTCCACTTTATCTAGCGTACGTGAAAAAACGACAATCCTTTCTACGGAGTCGAATGCCTGCGCAAACTCATTGATTGATTTTGTTGCCCCCGATAGGTCTTTTGCAATATCAGGCCAAAAAGGAACCATTAACTGATAGGTTTTACGCCCATAAACAAGAACATCAGACTCCTTCATCAAGTTTCCAAAATAATCATGAATCTCTTCATCACCACTGCCTTTCGTATGGTCGCAGCAGCCATCGATAGTAAGATTGATCCCGTATATTAACTTTTTCATATTGACAGAATTTGGTCTTCCTTTACTGCTTTTACTCTGGTAGAGAAGTCTACCATCCCTGAAGTCTTAATTGTCTTTCAAAAATAAGTCATACACTTCAATATTAAGGGGTAATGAGCGACTATATCAGGGGGTAATTGCGCCTTAATAGGGTTACTTCCAGCATAAATGTTTTATCCCTATAACATATTTGCAACTGTATAATTATTGTATAACAATTGATATTCAGGGAGATGGTAAGAAACTAGAAAAAAATTAAATCAGACTTGCATAAGCCCATTTTTTACTGTAAACTTGTAAAAGAAGATTTCCACGTAAAGAAAGGTTTTTGTTATCAGCCAAATTTATTCTCAAAAAATTTATTGATTTACTAATTATCTCATTTAACAGCCACCTATAAATGGCAAGTTAAATCTCTAATTCACCTCAGGCTTCCTAGTAGGTATAATACTTTTATAATCTGTATGTAGCATCCCCTTCAGATGAATGAAGTTATACTTAAAGGGTTTTGATTGCCTGTAGTTTGATAAACCGTTTAATAACCGTCAACCAAAATCAGAAAGAACATCACATTATTAATAATGTGCTAAAACGATTTATCACATCTATACTAATTAAATATTAAACGAGATAAAACCCTTTTTAGATTTCATTCCTCATTTATTTAACCAATTAAAAAAAGAAGCATGAGAATTTCAATGTTTACCCTGGCCTTTATTGTGCTGGGGATACTCTCCGGATGTCAAAAGGAAAATCATCCAGAGAACAAACTTCAGTCTCTTCAAACCAACACTCTAAAAGCCGCTATACTGGCAGATCCTGTTACTACCTGGCAAGAACATTGGTTTGAACATCAGCAGTTATTAAGTCGTGTATATTTTGATACCAGTGTAGCCGTTTATTATGATAATGATGTAAGTCGAAGTATTACCTGGCCTTATACCTATTTAGGGCAGGTATGGAATTACACAAAACAAACTTATGGGACTTTTGGAACCGAATCACGGCTCTATGCGATTTTTCACACTGGCAAGTACTCTGGTGGGCATCCTTCTACGTATATGGACGCCAGTCACGATTACCGAAATGTAATTGATGTAGGTTCTTCCGATCCTAATGCCTGGATCAGCGGCACGGGTAATGATATTGATCTTACCACCCATGAGGTAGGACATATCGTGGAAGGAGCCGCAAAAGGAGTGCACAACTCCCCCGCCTTTAATATCTGGCATGATAGCAAATGGATGGAAATATATCAATATGACGTTTATCTTGGACTGAGCCGCAGTAGCGACGCCACACGCTGGTATAATCTTAAAATCACACAAACAGATACCTATCCCCGAGCAGGAACTTATTGGTTCAGAGATTGGTTCTATCCTATTTATTCCAATTATGGCGGTAAGGTGGCACTCAACAAATTCTTTACACTTTTAGCACAGTATTTTCCTAAACAGAATTTTAATAATGGTGTAGCTACTTATCCTCAGTACACAAGGGATATGAATTTTGGTGAGTTTGTGCATTTCTGGAGCGGCGCTGCCAATACAGACTTAAAACAATTAGCACTAAATGCCTTTGGTAATAAAGATGAACAGGGAAATGACTGGACTGTACAACTGCTCCAGGCTAAAACAACCTTTTCCGGTATTACTTATACATCCAATGATATTACCAATCAGGGTACGTTGACGGTGAGTAAAGAAAATAATGCGGGCGCCAGCTCCACAGAAGGCTCGTCTAAAATGATAGATAATAACTACAGCACAAAGTTCTTTGTGAATAGCGTACCAGCAACACTCTCCTTGCAGCTGTTCTTTTCAACCGCACAAACAGTAAAATCATATACCCTAACCTCCGGCAATGATGCAGCAGACCGCGATCCCAAAAACTGGGAATTAAGAGGATCAAATGATGGTAGTACCTGGACTGCTTTAAACACCCAGTCCAACCAAACATTTTCTGCCCGAAATCAAACCCGGCAGTATACAATCAGCAATACGACTGCCTATAAATATTACGGTTTATTTGTCACTGCTACTAATGGCAGCGCGGATTTTCAATTAAGTGAATGGAGACTATTAAAATAAAGGCTTGAGTCATTTGAAAAGTATCCGTTCTAAAAAAGCGGATACTTTTTTATTGACTCAAGCCTTAATGAAACAATATCGAGAAGGATGAAGATCAAATCCATGACTCACTTTTTGAATCCCGGATTTGGTAGCTATAATTTCTTGACCTATTAAAATATCGCTTTAATTCACTGGTCTGGAACGTTTCTGTTCTTCCGCAGCGCTATTGCCTACATTTGCTTTTTTCATCTTGCTGTGTCCGAAGCGATACATAAAGTTCAGCTTCACTACCCTGGATTCAAATTTAGTGTCGAAACGCTGTTTTACTAGGATGGAGTTTTCAGTATAACGTTCGCGGTAAAAGAAAAACGGGTCCTGGACATTCAACGTAAGCGATCCACGGGAAGCAAACAATTGTTGTTTTACAGCAAAACTCAATGCATGCTTCGGTTCTGTGATCCGGATATTTTCCTGGTTGCGGTGATTGTAAAAGTACATGCACTCAGCAGACAACCTGGGGGTTATACGGAAACTATTGAATATATAAAAGTTGTAAGCATATATTCCATCCACATCAACAGACAAACCATTTACAAGCCCTTTGAATGACTGCTTGTAAAATTCCAGCGAACTGTTCATGCGCCACCAGGAAGTCCATTCCTTGCTATAGGAAAAGCTCAGGTTGAAGTACTCCGTATAGTCATTATTGATAGTAATAATGGTAGACACTTCCTGGCTGCTATCAGGCGATGCCTGGGTCATAAAATCATGGGTATTGCGGCTATAACGGAAAGCGGTCGAAAACTCATTCTTATAGGAGTAACTCAGCTCCGCATTATAAGACAACACCGGCAGCAGATCGGGGTTACCTTTGAAATTGGTAGTAGGATTGATACGAAACGACAGAGGATTCATATTCAGATAAGGCGGCCTGTCAATTTTTCTGTTCAGTTGCAGGTTCAGGCTATGATCCTTACTGATGGCATAATCTGCGAACAGCGATGGAAACAGGTTGGTATAATTGCGCGTAACCGACGCTCCGCTCAGCAACTGTTCTCCTTTTGCATAGGTCTGCTCCAGGCGCAATCCCATTTGCAGGGTCAGCTGATCGAATTTCTTGTTCAGGTTTACATATCCGGCATTGATATTTTCTGTGTAGCGGAAATGATTATTCATCGGAGCAGCAATAGTATCATCCTTCACCATATCATGGTTATCGGAAACAATATAACTGGATTTCCATCCCAGATCCATATTCAGTTTGTTCCTGAACACATGGGAATAGTCCGCCTTGCCGGAATATATTTTCAGGTTCCTGTCCTGATCGAGCCAGGTACGGCCACTTCCAAGATAGGCCTGAGTTTTCGACAGGATCGTGTCTGCATAAAACTGGTTAAAAGTACTGCCATAATTGAAGTAGTCCAGGTCTACTACCAGTTCTTTCCCTGTGCTGTCGAACTGATGGATCAGGTGCATATTGGTGGAATAGTTGTTATACTTTTGCGAATAGTTGATGTCAAAGTTTCGCAGGCTTGCTATATTATTGGTGTTGTCTGATTCCGTAGTAAAGGAATTGCCATCCCGGTGGAAATTGCGGGTGGCAGCCACACCGGAAACAGAGAGGGTAGTCCGTTGGGAAAGATAGAAATCCACTCCCAGCGATGGCGTATTGGTTTTATTGGTGCTGAGTGTGTGGTTATCAGAATTGAAGATCTTCAGCAATTTATTATCGGCGGTACCAAATTCAGAGATCACCCTGGAATCATTAAAGAATTTGTTGTATATATAATCATTATTGAAGACGATATTCACTTTCTTATTCCGGTAGTTGAGTCCAATACCACCGTTATATTTGCCATAGTTACCCATACCTACTCCACCTGTGATCGTTCCGTTAATGCCCTCTCCCCTGTTCTTTTTACGTACGATATTAATAATACCGCCACTTCCTGCGGCGTCGTATTTAGCGCCAGGTTGTGCAATCAGTTCAATTTTCTGGATATTGGCGGCATTCATTCCTTTCAGTTGTGCAGCCAGCGCATCTCCGGAAAGATAAGTTGGTTTCCCATCAATATAGATCGTCACG
This sequence comes from Chitinophaga dinghuensis, assembly GCF_003259435.1. Classification (GTDB taxonomy): domain Bacteria; phylum Bacteroidota; class Bacteroidia; order Chitinophagales; family Chitinophagaceae; genus Chitinophaga; species Chitinophaga dinghuensis. The sequence goes on along the minus strand of NZ_QLMA01000015.1, from coordinate 13,965 downwards.
TTGGGACGTCCGTTCAGTTTTAGTTTATCATCTGGTGTCACCTGTATCCCGGGCAGTTTGGGCAACAGTTCCATGGCAGAGTTTCCCTGAGCCAGGTTACTGGACTCCAGGTTAACGACCACTTTGTCGATCTGCCTGTCTATGAATGGAGGCTGCCCTTTTACCGTAACAGGGCCCAGGGTTTGGGAGGAAGGCCGCAGGCTTACCTCCTTTACATCCACAGTGGTATTGCCGGTAACAGTGATATCGTTTTTAATGAGTGTTTCATAGCCAATCATTCTTACCTCTACCAGGTATTGGTTAGGTATGGCAGATTCAAAAAGGAATATACCTTCTCCGTCGCTGATGTAGCTTTTATACAGTGTGGAATCCTGCTGCTTCTTCAACAGCACCGTAGCGCCGGGAACAGGATTTCCTTTATCGTCGGTCACCTTTCCTTTTATGGCCCCTTTACTATTGTCTTGCGCAATCAGGTGGGTGGAAACTAACAAAAGGATCAACAGTGCAAAATACGGGTAACAATACCGCTGCATAGCGTTTCTCATAAGTGAATCTGTTTAATTATACGGTGTGAATACGTTTTCTGTTGTAACAAAATCTGATGATTTCCGCCAGACGCTGCGGATGATGTTGTATAAAGAAGTGATCGCCGGTAAAGATTTCAGTTTTGAAAGCTGCGGTGGTGAACCTGCCCCAGTTCTCGATTTTATCTACGCCTTCTTCTTCGCTGCCCATCATGGCATACATGGGAATATTAACGGGTGCGCTGTTTTCTAACCGGTGTTGCTCTGCTATTTTAAAATCAGCGCGCAGGATAGGGTCAAAAAATTCCATCAGCTCCTCACTTTCCAGAAATTCTTTTGGTATGCCTCCCAGTAATTTCAGTTCCCTGATAAATTCTGTTGCTTCCATCAGGTACCTGTTCTTAATTTCTACTGCACCAGGACCGGGATTTCCGCTCACCAGCAGGTATGCCGGCGCTCTGCCCTCCTGCTCCAGTTTCTGGGAAACGCGGAAACCGAGATAGGCGCCAAGACTATGACCATAAATGATGTAATCTTCTGAAGTGATTTTTTTTGATATCAACGCATACATATCGTCGGCAGCATGTTCAAAATCCGGCAACAATTCTTCTGCTACTCTTCTTCCTCTTCCCGGCAGCTCTGGAACTATTACTTCAAAATCCTTCAGGAAAGGGGTGAGGAACTGGAATGAATAACTATTTCCTCCGGCATAGTGGATTAAAAACAACTGAGGCTTTATCATTTCGACAGCATTTTAAACGAGGTTAAGATTCTATTCGGGTTTCATGTACGGGACTGAATTCCTCCAGCAGATGGCCGTAATCCATTTTATATAGTTTATCTGCACAATGATAATACCGGTCATCATGTGTAATGGCAATGATACTGATACCTTCTCTTTTCAACAACGGGATAATTTCTGTATAAAATTTCCTCCTGAAATATGGGTCCTGATCAGCAGCCCATTCATCTATTACCAGAATGGGTTTTTCTTCTAGCAAGGCTGCAATAAGCGCGAGGCGCTTACGTTGGCCCATCGACAGCGCCGTGGTGGAAAGACGGCCGTTTTCCAATGTAACCTTTCCTTCCAGCTCAAACAGATGGAGGTAATATAACCATTTTCGGTCATTAAAATTACTTGGTAAAGATAACTCACTAAACAGATAAAAATCACTGAATACTACAGCAAATAAGGTTCTGTATTCGGGATAGTTGCTATGGTCTACCAGTTCGCCATTTAGCCGTATGGTGCCAGCATCAGGGGGTATAAGCCCCAACACGGTATGCACAAAGGTAGTTTTACCACTGCCGTTGCCACCATAAATAAAGATAGTTTCGCCTTTCCTGAATTCCAAATTTACAGGCCCGATAGTAAATCCATTCTCTGTCGATTTGTACTGGTATTGCAGGTCTGTTACAGTGATCTGTTCAAACATTTCCAGGGTGATATATTTCTCCGGCATTCTGCTGTCCAGCTTTGTATTGGCCAGTTCCTGGCGCAGGTCCATGAGATGATTGGCCGCTATGCGGGCACGCATCAGACCTGGCAGCAGCACCATAATAGTTTCGATGGCATTGAGCAAATACAGTAGCGTAAAAATATAGCTGACAGTTTGTGCTGTCGGGATGCGTAGCGCCACACAAAAGAACGTTACGATCGTCGATATCAACGTATAAAAGAGTACCTGACCGGTTATCTGGTTGTTCAGAAAGCCGGTGAAGGCATGTGTGTTATTGTTGTAGGCATCTTTCGATACCCGGGAAACTTTCTCGTTAAAAATAAATTGTCCCCTGGCGGGCTCCATATAAATTTCCTTGAAACCATCCAGAATCTGGTTGAGGCTCTCCAGAAAATTATTCTCCAGCTTCCTGCCGTTCTCAAAGTACTGATTATTCTTCCGGCTGTTGTAATGGTAGATGAATGCTCCACCCAGCGCTACCACCAATGTGATCAGGAAGAGTACCACAGAAATGGATGCCAGGTAGATCAGGCTGGCTGCTGCGAGTACCATGGCAGTGGTAAATTCAATGATGCTCATAGAGGCATTTGTAAGTACATTGACATCACTCACAATAGCTGCATGCACTTCCAGGCGGCGATCAGATACCTGCCGGTAATTAGCCTTCAGCACCAACATCAGCACCTCTTTCCGAAGATTCCAGAAAAGGGTTTGCGACAACTTGATAATAGCGGTGGACAAGGTTTTTCGAACTAACACAAACAACGCAATGATGCCTGCAAAAACAGCAATATACATGGTACGTTGCGATTCAAAAGTACCGGACATCATCAGCCCAACTGCCTTTGTTACAGATTTGATAAAGAAAAAACTGCAGCCACCCGAAAGGATGCCCAGAATGATATATTTCAACATCCCTCCCCTCCCCATCAGGGGAACTACCATTTTGAATATGCGACGCATCCGTTTGTATTATTAAATTAAAGTATGCTGGTTTAAACACTTTAAGCGTAACGAATTGCCCTGGGAACTGCGTCCCAGGGCAATTCGCTGTTACTCCTGGAGCATATAGGCGTACAACAGCTCTTTTTCGCCATAGAGCCTTTCTGCTATCATGCCACGTCTGATACATTCTTCCACCAGTTTATTGGACTGCAGGATCGGGTTGGATTCTTCCGTATATCTTACAGTACTGATGAACTCCAACCACGGTTCCTGGCCCATGGCATACACGTATATTTCTTTAGGATGGAAGATATCCACCAGGTACATACCTCGTTTGTAATCGGAACCGGAAAGCCGTCTGGACTGGTCCTTGTCCCTCGCCAGCTCCTCAGTGAGCAACGGCCCATACAGCCAGGTAAGCGGCGCCCCATCGCATTCCATACCCAGGAACACCACATCTACATCTCCGGTAATACGGTGAACATGTTCATACAATTTCGGTTCCACCACCCTGGAATCGGCCATGAACAAGAAGGTAAATTGTTCAATAGCCACATGGAAGCAGGATTTGGCGATAATGTTCAAATCGCTATGTTCTCCTGTAAAGGGAATACCGGTGATTACGCAGTTTTTGAAACGGATCTTCTCCATATCATCTATTTCAATAACATTCCTGAATCCGGCGGCATTGAAAGCCAGTTTGAGACTGGGGTCCTGCAGCGCTCCACTGGTGGTTCTTGGCACAATGATGTTTTTGATCTTATGACGCAGGGGCAGCAGGGTTTCAAACAATACGTGGTCTTGGTGGTTATGGGTGATCAGCACATAATCGATCGTATCCGGCAGATCAACGTCAGAATAATGCGCCACACTGGATTCATAGCCATAATAACTAATCAACGGATCTACCAGGATGCTGATGTCCTTTGTCTCGATGAGGATGCAGGCATGTCCAAAATACCGCATACGCACAAACTCACCATCATATTTTTGATAGGCAGGATGTTCCTTCTCTGTAAAGAACGTGTTGAAGAGCTCCCGCTGTTCTGCTGTTACACCCAGCATTTCCGCAATACCATCCAGGGAACCGCCTTCACGTTTCATGCGGGCTAGCGCATCCAGTCCTTCATGATCGAAAGGAATATTCAGATGCAGGACATGCGGCTCATCTAAGCGGGCAGTACTAAGACAGAAAGGTCTTTCGTCATTATTGGTAATCCACAGGGCTACACTCTGGAAAGACTTATCATAAAACTCGCTGTCGTATAGTAAAGATTCAAATACGCGGAAAGATGGATTGTTATTCAGGTCATATACCAGTTCCACATAACCTTTCAGCACATCTGGTACCTGCTCATAGAGGGATTCCAGGGCAAATCCTTTAGCCTGTTTCTGCAACATTTTGTCCAGCTCCAGAATAGCTTCTGCCAGCTCGATGGATTTAGCCTGCCGTACCATCGTTTCTGCCTTCAGTTTCTTGATGTCTTCCACACGTGAGCCTTTGTAATCCATAAATGGTCCGCCAAGCATTTTGGGATTCTGCACTGCAGCGGCATGGATCTGTGACGACTGAATATAGGAGCTCATAATCTTCATGTGGCGTCCTACCACATTCATGGCTGCTGTCGCCGGCGATATGATGTGCGACCATGCATACCATCTTTCAATCAGGGGTTCAATAATCACGTTAGGTTTGAGGTACCATTTTTTTTCATTCATAGTTTTATACATTTTATCGTGATGGGTTACAGGTTTGTTATGCGATAATACCGGCTTCTCTGCCGGAGAAAAATTTCACCGTTTTATCCGGAGCGGATAATATTGCCGAAAGGGTCTGATGAAAGCTGCCGGCTATCTGTGCAGCTTCCGCTTCGCTGAACCTCGTAGCATTGAATACCAGTTGCAGTTTCAGCGAGTTTTGGAATTCAGATACCACCAGGCCGAAAGGCATATGTATGGGCTCTTTGCGACTCATCCATCCCGTTTTATCTGCTGCAGTGACCTCATAAGATGCGCGGCTCATATAATCATAGTTGTGATAGTTCATGAATACCAGCGAATCAGATATGGTGGCAGGATTTACCTGCGGCAGTTCATGTATCAGCTTATCAAAGGGATAGCTATCATTGTTGAGATCATCCAGGTATCCTTCTTGTGTGCTTTGCAGATATGCGGCCAGCGTATGGTCACCGTTGATAATATTTCTCACCAGGATAGAATTCACAAAGTTGCCGATAAGGCCCGTCACGTCCATAGCGCCATAGTAGCGGGAGTTACGGCCCGATACGGTCATAAACAGTGTGTGATCTTCCTTGGGATTACGTTTATACAGGGTCAGAAACAACGCGCCCATCAATAGGGAGGTACAGGTGAGGCGCTGTTCAAGTACAAATTGTTGCAGGTCTTCCAACTGATCTCCAAAGAGCACTTTGTTAAAGCTGTATGAGCTGTCAACTTTGAGTCCGGAGATTGTTGGCATTACTTCCGGTCGCCATGTCTGTAATTTCTGCAGCCAGTATTGTTGATGTGCCATTCCCTGCTCCGTCTGCACGAAGTGATGCTGCCAGGTGGCGAAGTCGCTGTACTGATATACGAGCGGCGCCAATGCGGCCGTAGTACCTGTTAATGCTGCATTATATAATGCTGTCAGCTCCCTGCGGAAAATACCATCAGAAAAACCATCCGTGATAGCATGATGCATACGAAGCAGCATCAGGTAGCTATTGTCAGGTAACTGGTAAGGCTGTACGAATATCAAGGGAACAGCAAAAAGATCCGGTATTCTTTGTTTCTCTGCATCGATAAGTACCTGTAACTCTTCTTCGCTGCTAACCTTCACCAGTGGCGGAATCTGGAATCCTGTTGCAGTAAAGGGCAACACCTCCTGATATAGTTTTCCATCCTGCATCACAAAGGCGGTACGCAGTATTTCATGTCTTTCCACCAGTTGACAGAAAGCAGTATTAAATGCTGACAGCTCCACGTCTGCAAGTGGTACCGGCGTTAGCACTATTTCATTACCTGGTTTCCAGTCGCTGCAATATATCTGCTGGCTAAATGACGCGTGTGTAAGACCATTTCCATTCTCCTTTAGCATTTCCGGCGCTGTCACCTGCGCTGTAGCCGTATCGATATAGGCAGCTGTATTTTCGATATTTTTTTGCAGGAAGAGTGTTTTGATAGACACGACTACACCCGTTTCATCCAATATTCTTTTGAGGATCACCATCGCTTTGAGAGAGTTTCCACCTAACTCAAAATATTCATCATGAATACCTATTTGCTCTCTTCCCAGCAATTCTTCCCAGATCTTTGCCAGCCTTTGTTCGGTGGCGGTACGCGGTTTTACGTAACGGGTGCTGATGTGCATATCTGTGCCGTCAGGGTCCGGAAGGTTTTTTCTGTCTACCTTGCCATTGGCTGTAAGTGGCAACAGTTCCATACTTATAAACAGAGAAGGCGTCATATAGGCAGGTAACAAGCTGCCCAAATAATCACGCAGCGCAGGCACATCAAGAACGGTATCGCTCACGATGTAGGCTACCAGGTCTTTTCCCCCACTTTTATCCGTCTTCACCACTACTGCGGCAGCAGTGATATCAGGATGCGTCAACAGTGCATTTTCTATCTCTCCAATTTCTATTCTATAACCACGGATCTTTACCTGATCATCTTTACGGCCCAGAAATTCGATGGTACCATCAGCATTCCATCTGCCTATATCACCGGTTCTGTACATGGTACGAGCTGTATCAAAAGGAACAGGTACGAATTTCTTCGCAGTCATTTCTTCCTGGTGCAGGTAACCACGGGCCAGGCCATGCCCGCTGATACAGATTTCTCCGGCCACGCTTACGGGTGTCAGGTTATCGGCGGCATCGAGTATAAAAATGGAAGTGTTGGCAATTGGTCTGCCAATACAGGAAGACGGGATATAATCCTGATCATACCTGCACATGCTGCTCCAGACAGCGCATTCCGTAGGTCCGTATTCGTTAAAGAAATCGCAGTGCTGTAAGCCTGGCGTTTCAAAATGTTGCTGCACCAATTGCACCGGGCAGTTCTCTCCTGCCACAATTACCTGCTGCAGTGAGTTTTCCCGCTGTTGCAATGCGTTTATCAGCAATGCGTAATAGGATGGCACCGTAAGCAGATGACTCACCTGGTTACTGACCAACAGCTCAGCTATTCCTTCTACATTGGCTACATCAATTTTGCGGGTGATGCAAACCTTACCGCCATAACAGAGCGTACCAAAGATCCCTGCAATAGAGCTGTCGAATGCGAAAGACGACAATAGCAGGAATGCGCTGATAGGTTTATAGACATGTCCACGCGGCATTGTTGAATGCATTAGATTACCATGCGTGATCTGCACTCCTTTTGGAGTACCGGTAGAGCCGGAAGTATAGATCACGTAAGCCAGATCCGCCGGCCCCGGCTGTGGTGCAGGTCTTTCTCTGCCAGCATCCAGCCCATCCAACTGCACATCAATGGCAAACAAAGCCCCTGTGTAATAGTCCACATCAAACAGGTAATCAGTTTGCGTGATCAATACTTTTACAGCAGTATCCTTGAGCATGTATTCTTTGCGACTGCGGGGGTATTCCGGATCAACAGGCACATAAGCTGCGCCACTTTTAAGGATGCCCAATATGCCGATGATCATTTTATCAGACCGGTCTGTCATGATGCCAATGAAATCATCCGGCTGAATATCGTAGTTGGTCCTGAGATAATTTGCCAGCTGGCTGGATAGCTCATCCAACTGCCTGTAAGTGAGCTGCGTGTTTTCAAAGCTTACTGCGATATCATCCGGACGCTGGTCTGCCTGCTCATAGAATAGATCTAACACAGTACGCTTTTCGTCGTACTGTATACGCGGACCGGCAGAAAACGAAAGCAGCTGCCCGGTTTCTTCCTGCTGTAGGAAATGCAGGCGGTTCATTGGCTGGAAAGGCGCTTCGGTAACAGCCAACATCAGCTGTTCCAGGTGATGTAACAGACGCTCTATGAAAACTACCGAATACAGATCGGTATTATATTCAATGCTCAGTTCTATATCTTCACCAAAAACAATAAACTTGAAGACCAGGTCAAACACACTGGTCGTTTTTTCAGCAGTACCATACCTACTGATAGTGACTCCTTTCATACCACCTGCAGCCTGTGGCTGACGACCGCCTTCCTGTACAATTACCTGCACATCAAACAATGGATTACGTGCCGCATCCCGACGGATATGGAGGGCTTCCACCAGTTCATCGAACGGATACCCCTGGTGCGCAAAGGTATCCAGCACTATTTTGCGGGTCTCCGCCAGCAGTAAATGATAGTTATCAGTTCCACTAAATCTCGTTCTTATGGCCAACGTGTTGGCATAGAAACCTATCTGGTGTTCCAGGTCCGGATGCTCCCTTCCCGATACCGGCGTGCCAATGATAATATCTTCCTGACCTGTGTAGCGATAGAGCAGTATATTCACCAGCGCCATCATGCCCATAAAGAGCGTGCTGTTCTCACTTGATATCAGCTGTATCATGCCGGCAGCAGTAGCTTTAGAGATCTGCTTTCTGGAGATAGCGCCATTATAAGTGCGACTGACAGGCCTTGTTTTATCGCCCCAAAGCTCCAGTACGGGCAGTTCTCCCTCAAAATGCTTCATCCAGAAATACTTGTCTGCTTCACTGGCGTAATCCGATTGCTGCCAAACTGCATAATCCTTGTACTGTATATCCAGCAATGGCAATCGATATTCTTTATTTTCCAGCAGGGCGTTATATACCTGTATCAGTTCCTGCATCAGTATTTCCAGGGAGATGCCATCTGCGATGATGTGATGCAGGACATAAGAGAAGATCCATTCTTCCGGCTCCACCTGTTGCAGCGTAATGCAGTACAGCGGGCCTTCTGCCAGGTCAAAGGCGGCGGAAAAATCAGCCCGTACCCGTTGCGCGGCCCGTTCACGGGCATCTTCGCGGTTGGTCAGGTCCACAAAAGACACCGGCTCGCTCAATGCGTCTGCTGGCAACTGCATCTGGCTGATCATTCCTTCCTCATTATGGCGGAATACAGTACTCAGACTTTCATGCCGCGCTATCAGTATGCGGAAGGCTGCATTCAGTAATTCTTTTTGCAGTTCTCCTCTGAAAATGTAAACACCAGGCATATTATAAGCCACACTGGCATCTTCAAACTGGCTCAGCACCCACAACCGACGCTGCGAAAACGATAAAGGATAACTGGTACGTACCCCCGCTGACGTTATACCAGCCACAGTATTGCCGGCGGACTGCTTTATAAGGTGCAGTTGTTGCTCAAACACAGGCTTGAGGAAAAGGTCTTTCAGCGCAATCTTTATTTTGAATGTTTTATAGATGCGGGAAACCAGGCGATTGACGGTCAGGCTATGCCCTCCCAGCAGGAAGAAATTGTCTTTGGTACTGATAGCTGCAATACCCAGGATATCCTGCCAGATGGCCGCAAGCTGCAGCGCCATTTCACCTGACGGAGCTATAAACTCCACTGTAGTCTGCTGCCGGTTGGCATCCGGCGCGGGCATTTTCTTACGGTCCGTCTTACCGCTGGCAGTCAGCGGAAATCTGTCCATCCGCACGTAATGCACGGGCAGCATGTAATATGGTAGTTTGGCAGAAAGAAATATACGCCATGCTGCTACGGGTATTTCTTCTGCTGAGATAATATAGGCTACTAGTTGCTTCTCTCCCTGGTTATCCTCACGGACTGTCACCACCGCCGACTTCACTGCCGGATGCATTTCCAGCACCGCTTCTATTTCGCCGGTTTCAATTCTGAAGCCGCGTATTTTCACCTGCTGATCTATCCTGCCCATATATTCAATGTTGCCATCAGGCAGCCATCTACCCAAATCTCCGGTTTTGTAAAGGCCGGTATTATGCAGGAAAGGATCTGTTGTAAATTTAGCGCTGGTGAGATCAGGCTGATTCAAATAACCGCGTGCCACCTGCACTCCACTGATACATATTTCGCCAGGAATGCCCACTGGCTGGAGATTTCCTGCAACGTCCAGGATACGGATAGCCGTATTCCAGACAGGCTTCCCGATAGGTATGCGCTGATCATGGGGAGCGGTAGTATAATGCGTTACATCCACAGAAGCCTCCGTAGGCCCATAGAGGTTATACAACGGCGCATGGAAATAACGGTACCATTTCGCCACTGTTTCAGGCGGCAATGCTTCGCCACTGGTAATGAGACGCTGCAGACGATCCAACTCTCTGGCAACCTGTGGCTGTTCTGCTATATATGACAACAGCTCATTAAGGACACTGGGAACAAAATGCATGCAGGTGACTTGATATTGTGCCGACAGCGACAAAATTTGTTCCGGCGATCCGGCAGCTTCGCGCGGACACAAGACCATACTGGCTCCCATGCAAAGCGGCAGGAATATCTCCCAGACAGATACATCAAATGTAAAGGTCGTTTTCTGCAGGATCACTTCTTCCTTCCGGAAGCCATAATGTTCCCACATCCAGGCAAGCCGGTTTACCACACCTCGGTGCTCCAGCATACAACCCTTGGGAACACCTGTTGAGCCGGAAGTATAGATCACATAGGCCAGATTATCCGGCTTGTTGATCTGTGGCAGATTATCCGTATGGCAAGGATACTGTCCTGCTGCAAAAACAGTCATAAACTGTTCATCCACCAATACCTTACTGCCGCTGTCTTTTACAATGTATTGCGTTCTTTCTTCCGGGTAATCAGGATCTACCGGCACATAAGCTGCGCCGGCTTTCAGTACGCCCAGCATTGCGATAATCATACGTTCGGAACGCTCCAACTGGATCGCAATCAGATCGTCTGGCTGTATATTATATTGCTGGCGCAGATAATACCCCAACTGATTTGCCGCCTTATTGAGCACTTCATAGGTATATTCTCTGTCTTTGTATTGTAGCGCCACTTTGTCCGGCGATATGCGTACCTGTTCTTCAAAAAGTGTTATCAGCGTCTGATCTTCGGGAAAGGCGGCGGTAGTATTATTAAAATCTGTCAGCAGCAGCTTTCTTTCCTTTTCCGTCATATAATCAACCGTATCAACGGGGGTATTCTTATGCTGTAACAAGGTATCCGTGAGCTGTATGATGTGCCGCGTCAGCTGCTCCATCATTGCTGCTGCATAGATATCCGTATTGTATTCCAATGTCAATTGTATATCATCCCCTATTTCCACAAAATCGAACTTCATATCAAATTGGCTGATATGCTCTTTCGGTGACGGATATACGCTGATATTCAGTTCTCCGAGCTGACTGCTTCCTGCAGGAGCTATCATTTTAGCGTTCTGCAATACAACCATTACGTCAAAGAGCGCGTTGCGGCTGAGGTCACGTTCAAGATTCAGCTGATTTACCAGCTCATCAAACGGGTATACCTGGTGCTCATAGGCGCCCAGTGTAGTGGTACGCACCTGCTGTAATATTTTCCGGAAATGATCGTTTCCAGAAAAGCGGCATCTCAGCGCCAGCGTATTGATATAAAACCCTATCTGTCCTTCCAGATCAGTATGGTCTCTGCCTGCGGCAGGACTGCCAACAATAATATCCGACTGACCGGTATAACGGTATAACAGTATATCCACTACCGTTAGTAAGCCCATAAAAAGCGTGACACCTTCTTCCTGACAGCAGGCTTTCAGTCGCTTACTGAGTGCTGGGGTCATACGACAACTGACGGTATTCCCACGGAATGTTTTAACGGCAGGGCGCAGCCTGTCGGCAGGCATTTCCAGTACAGGCAAATCGCCTTCAAACTGTGTGTTCCAGTAGTGGCGATGTTGCTCATAGGAGGCGCCACTTAGCTCTTGTTGCTGCCATACGGCATAGTCGCGGTACTGTATTCGTAAGGGCTGTAATGGTGCAGGAACACCCGCCACGAAGGCATTATACAACATCATCAGTTCCCTTACCAGCACTTCCATAGACCATCCGTCACTGATGATGTGATGTATGGTATAAGCAAAGATCCACTTCCGGTCTTCCACATGATACAATGCTGCACGCAGCAGCGGGCCGGCAGCGAGATCAAAAGGTTGTACCGCATTCTCCTTTATCAATGCCTTCAGCATTTCATCCTGCTCTCCTACCTGCCGCAAGTCCTGCTGCATCAACTGAAAACCACTGGCCGATGCAGAGTGTATGACCTGCATGACATTACCCTCTTCATCTTCAGCAAAAACAGTACGCAGGATCTCGTGCCGGGCAATCAACGCCTGAAACGAATGCTCCAATGCAGGAATATTCAACGCCCCTTCAAAGATGAATACATCCGGAAGGTTATAGGCGATATTACCTTCCTCCAACCGGTTCAGTATCCAGAGCCTGCGTTGGGCAGATGATAATGGATAACGCTCCGCGACAGGCGCCACGGGAATATCCACCTCCATTCCTGTAGACATATCTTTCAGGAAACTAACAATGGCCGCTTTATGTTCTTTTAATTCGCTAAGTAAGTGTTCTGGTATATACTCGCCGTCGAAACCGATTTCCAGATCGGTCCCTGACAGTGAAACATCAATATTATTTTCTTTCAGGCGGTTGATTAAACTTCTGATGTTCATATTAATTCATTTATATAACCATTTTCGATTTACGCTGACTCTTGGTGCTGAGCAACTCCATTTCACTAATAAGTGTACTGAGCAAACGCACCGTCTGATGATGGAAAAAATCCGTCAGTGTGATATTGAGATTGAATTCATTCTTCACTCTTTTCAGCAACATCATTCCTTTCAGCGAGTCGCCACCCAGTTCGAAGAAGTTGTCATCAGTGCCTACGCGGTCTATTCCGAAGAACTGCTCAAAGATGCCTGACAGCCGCTGTTCTGTGGCGGTGGCTGGCGCTACATAGGCTGTGGCGAGGGCCGGACGTTCTGTTTTAACAATATCTGTTGCCGATGGATCTGTATCCAGATACGCATCCTTCTTGACTTCATATACCCGGTGCTGGCGCGCAGACAAGGATTCTACTGTTTGTATCACCACAGGACTGTCCTCAGATTCCAGGCTCCATTCAAATAATTGATACAGCTCTTCCGGCTTCAGGGCTACCCGATGACGGCCCTGCTCCTTCGCGATCTGTGCTGCGCTGAACGCCATCCCGCCAAGGCATACACTGCGCCAGCGGATACCACTGTCCTGCTGACGAAGCAGGAAATGATCCATGAAGATGTTAGCGGAGGCATAAGCACTGAAACCCAGCCCGCCCAGCACTGAAGACAAACTGGAACTCACCCATATAAAATCCGGACAACGGTCCCGGAACACTTTCTCCAGCACCCGCACACCGGATACTTTCGCCGAGAACAGCAGTTGCATGTTGCTTTCCGTGGTGTCACTTATCAGCTCAAAATGGCGCTCATCTATCACGCCCGCTGTATGAATGATCCCGTCTATGCGGCCAATAGTGGCTTCTATTTCTGCCACCAACTGGCTGAGACTTTCTTCATCCGCCACATCTACAGCGTGATAACTACAATGCGCTGTGCCCAACTGCAATTGGCGATAACGGTCTGCTGCCGTATCATCCAGCGAGGACAACGGACGACGCCCCGTCAGTATCAATCTTGCATTATAACGTTCCCGCAAGTACGAAGACAACACATACCCTGCATTGCCTAGTCCTCCCGTCACCAGGTACAGCCCTCCGGGACGCAACACTGTACCATGAGGAGTCACATCTCCCCGGTGCTGCTGATAGTCGCACACCCAGCGGTAAGCGCCTCGCAGCGCTACGATGCGGTTACCACGACTCCAAACACCCGTCAACTCTTTAATCAGAGTTCGATGAACAGATGCCTCACCCGCTATGATGTCTATGTTGATGGCGTTAACTGCATATTCTTGCGGCAACACATTGACCAATCCCAACAGTATCGCGCTGTGCACGTCTCCACGCTCATTACCATGAACCTGGTGCAGACTGTCTGTCAACACCGCGATACGTCTGTCTTTCATCATGCCCTGCTTCACCAGCGCTCCCACCAGGTA
>NZ_QLMA01000014.1 GCF_003259435.1 Chitinophaga dinghuensis | reverse complement strand
AATCAGACTAAATCTAAATGGAATGAGCCCGGTAAAATACCGAGCTCAGTTCCAAAATACTTAATTTTTTTATCCAACTTTTGGGGAGCAGTCCAAATCATGATACAGCCTCTTTTCATTCGGGTAGCCTTATAAGCAATTCTCAGGACGTTCATTTTACTTTTGAGACATCCTCTTTTTATTTATTACAGTTTATCACATTAATTCATAGACGCAATCATCAGTCCACATATAGAAAGCCCCAACAATAACAATAACCCTAAACTCAATATCATCGCTTTCGCTTCTTCTGTATGCCCCATGATCGCCAGCACAATAGAACCAATAATATAAATAGGGATGAGCGCCAAGCCTAATATGCCAGCAGACGCCAGTCCATCTGACCCACCAATACACAATAACAATCCCAATCCCAATGGAATTCCCGCCATATAAAGTGTAAGCTTCCAGAATCTATTCATACGTTTTTATTTTTTATCGGGAGATAACAACTGCTTTGCGCCACCCATCTCCTTCTGTAACGCCTTCAGGTATTCCTCTTTATCATCTCTGTAAAACAGGTTCATTGTCTCAAAAGGAATAATGCGTCCATCTTTATGTACAATGTGCACACAAGATTTCTTTATCGCCCGCACATCAAAATCGTAAGCATCAATGAAACGCATAATCACTATCCGGAACAAATTGGAATAATCCAGCCCCGGCGCCTGTATCTGCGGTAAACAACACAACAAAGACTGCATATCGCCCACAGCCGCATCCGTGGATATTCCAGTACTGAAGATTTTCAAAATATGCTGATGCAGGCGTTCATCCTGTTCGTATACAATGGTATTCTTAGAATTGTTAAGCAATACCGCCGGATCCACATAACGGGTCAGTGGATATACCTCTCCTTCTATTTTCAAAGCATACGCCATCGCCAATGCATCCGGGTTACAAGGCACCGGAATAATATCGTTCGGCTGCCAGATGGGCGACTGCTCCAATATACGCTGACGTACTTCCGTTAACGTGATACGGTCTGTGGCAGGATCAAAATCATCCGTACGACCCGCAACCTGCACTGGCTGAAAGGTAACCCCGCGTACACAACGTTGTTTCAGGGCATAATCAATGATATCCCCCATTTCATCTTCGTTCAGACCTTTCTGTAAAGTAACTACCAGCGTGGTACTGAGGTTTACTTCATTCAGGTTCTCCAAAGCCTGCTTTCGTATATCCGTCAAATCCTTACCACGCATACGTTCCAGCACTTCCGGCCGGAAGGAATCGAATTGCAGATAAATCTCAAAATCAGGCATATAGGACGCCAGCCGGGCAGTGAACTCCTTGTCTTTCGCAATACGAATACCATTCGTGTTCACCATCAAATGGCGGATAGGCTTCCGCTTCGCAATATCCAATATCTCGAAGAACTGCGGATGCAGCGTAGGTTCTCCCCCACTCAATTGTATCACATCCGGCTGCCCTTCATTAGCTACAATAATATCCAGCATCTGTTCTATTTCCTCCAACGTACGATGCCGCCCGTAATGTGGACTGGACATAGCATAGCAGGTAGGACAAGTGAGATTACACCTGTCTGTCAGCTCAATCACACTCAAACAAGAATGCTGCTCATGGTCCTGACATAAACCACAATCATACGGACATCCGTAATGGGTATTGGTATTGGTCTTTAACGGCGCCTCAGAAGGCTTGTTATAGTTACGGGTATTCTTGTAATACTCAATATCCGTGGCAATCAGTACCTTTTCCATACCATGCTCCGGACAGCGTTTTACCATAAATACTTTTCCCTCTTCGAAGATCACTTTGGCGTCTGCTCTGCGTAAGCAAGTGCTGCAGATGCTCAACGTGAAGTCATAATAAGTGTAGTTTTTCTCAGGCATAATGGCGTTTTTGAATGAGTCGGCCCGGAAAAATGAAATCCGGGAGATAATATAATAACCCCAGCAAACAGGCCATCTGTATAGATCCTATGCCAAATGAAAACCTCCAGCCGGGTTTAATAAAGTCGAGTAAAAAACGAAATAATAAATATGCCACCATAAACAGCTTAAACCGCGCTCCACTCACCAGGGACGCTTTCCTGTCCAGCAAAGCCAGCGATATCCACAACAATCCCAGGAATACTATTTCGTATAAGGATACTGGATGCCGCAGGTATTGATCTCCAAGATACATGCCCCAGGGCTGTGTGGTAGGCAATCCGTAGGTTTCTTCATGAATCCCCATGGTAAAGCAGCCTATACGTCCTATCATCATGGCGAGTATCAATGGATATACGAATAAATCGCCGGTAGAACGGGTTTCTCCTATTATTTTTTTGATGATCTCTACGCCTGCGAGCCCGCCGAGCAGACCGCCCACTATGGTTTTACTAGCGTAGATATATAGCAGGATATTAGGGGTAGACAACAATACAGGCGGGTTTTCCAGCGCCCCCAGTAGCCGGCTGCCAAAAAGGGCTCCAAAAACAGCTCCTATTATCGCCCAAATGCGATTGGGCTGAGGAACCGCGTCTCCCTGACGCTTCTTCAGAAACAGAAAATACCGAAAGCCTATAAACATACCGAGGGTTTCCGTCAGTGCATGCAGGGGCAGATGGGTAGCGCCAATTTGAAAAGTTAACGGAAACTGCAAGGTTATCAAGTTTTTACACAATTTAATCTTTATCTTAAAATCAGGGGCCACCTCAAAATAAAACAGAATTTTATCGCGTTTAGACGCTAATCAACCAACCTTATGAAATCTATCCTTACCACCTTGTTGCTGTGCTGTAGCTGGATGAGCGTATTTGCGCAAAATCTGCTTCCTAACCCCGGTTTCAATGAAGTTAATATTTGCATCGAATATGCCGCCAAATGTGCCCCGAGGGCCTGGTATCCAACTGCCCCTTTTTTTAGTAAAGTGATATACAATGGAGAAATTCCTTCCAACAACCACTCCGTTACACTTATCATGGAAAACCGCGCCAATACCAGCTTTCGGCCATATTATAAAACACAGCTACTCAATCCATTACAGAAAGGTACCCGGTATAAATTGGAAGTTTTCTGGTTAAATACCGCTAATGCATCAACTTTTCTTGACATAAAGCTGGACACCACTGAAACCTTCCAGGATATTCCAGTACAACTGGCCGCTACACCTACTGTTCATCTCACTAAATCCAGTCCTGATAAACCGAAAGAAGGCTGGATAACCTCAACAGCCACCTTCACAGCGGCAGAAAACTACCGCTATCTGGTTATGGGGAATTTCAGTGCGCCCACCACGGCAAAGCATCCCCGCGACCTGTACTGTTATATCGATAGTATTGCGGTCACTCCCCTCGACGGGCAAACTTACAATACCGCTATGGCCGACAGTATCCGTAAATTACTCTACAACGATCGCTGGCGCCATTCCTATTCCAGCCCCAGCGCATCCTTAAATCAGGCAGCCCTCAAACCTAAGCTGCAGTTGCCGTTACGAGTGATTCAACGTAGTGGCAAATGCGATACAGTGGTCATTTCGCCAGAGTTCTTCAGCGGTAATCGCAAAGAAATCAATGACGTATATGCAGATCAGTTAGGCAGCGTGTTCACACTTAAACCAGAAGATGTCCGGGAGAAGATCTATATCTCCGGATATTCCTACCGGAAGCCTAATTCCCAGTATAACGAAATTATTGCCACAGACAGGGCCAATGAAGTGGCCAAATACCTCGTCTATAACATGGGATTCAGCTTTGATGATTTTGTGATAACAGGGTATAGTCGCCTACACCCGGGAATAGATTCCATAGAAATCATCAGTTGCCAGTCTGCGGTGGAAAAGCCGGTTCCTGTAGCCAAAACAGATACGCTTGTTATCCCGGATATCCTGTTCAAATTTGACAGCAGCGCATTGAATCAACTTCTTTATGCTTCACTGGACAGTCTGCTCCGCCATATTCCAGCTATTCCCGGCATACAACTGGCCATTACCGGCCATACTGATAACAAAGGAACAGCCTTGTATAATATGGACCTGAGTATGCGCAGAGCGGTATCAGTAGCGGAATATGTACGGCGGAAACATCCGCAGTCGGCCATCACGGCCATTAATGGGATGGGAGAATCTATGCCTGTAGCGGATAACAGTACCAGTCAGGGCAGGCAGAAAAACAGAAGAGTGGAGATTATTATTTTCTACCCGGATCATTGAAAAACGGCAACAACAACATGGCCGCCAAAGCCTTTTCCCAGGTGACGGAATCGTGTCTGCCGCCGGCAATTTCATCATACCAGATGTCTTTATCCATGGTATATCCTTTGGATAACAGTTCCTGGATCAGATCCCGCGTATCATCGATACTATCAATGATGCCGTTTCCGTTACGATCTGCGGTTTCGTCTTCGGTTCCGCATTGGAAGAAAAACTGTAATCCCGGCTGATAGTCACTTTCGCGGATCAGTTTATGCATGATTCGGTTATTGGCATCACTGTAATCCGGCCCCAGCGGCACATTCCGCCACCAAAGAGAACCGGAGCAAACACCGGCGAAGGAAAATATTTCCGGATGATGCCAAACGATGTCCAGGGCTGATAATCCTCCTAAGGAAAAGCCAGCGAAGGCCACAGGTAAGGATTTCCAGTCAGGAAAACGGTTATAGAGCGCAGGGAGTAAAACAGTGGTGATAAAAGTAGTGTAGACACCGGCTTTCGCGCCATCGCCGTTATAATCTGGTTGGGATGCAACACCATATTCCTGCAGTCGCGCGGAACCTGCATGAATCGCTACCACCGCTACGGGTAGCTGCAAATTGTCCAGCAATCCCGCCAGGTCCATTTTCCGGACTTCCTGGCCGTCGTTCAACAGTAGTAGTGTTTTCGGCTGTTCGTTGAACTGGTATATATCCAGGAGCACTTCCCGGTCCAGTCCGGGTGCATAAACGAAATCATTCCAGATCATAAAATGAAGGTACGCATATTCAATTCGGGAAACATTTTTTAAATTTAGACAAAGCTTGTACCGTGACTGAAAACTTCTATAAATGGTCATCTCCTAACATAGGCCAGGAATTTGAAATGCTGGTATTTGGCCATGGCGGCTATCCCCTGCTATTGTTCCCCACTTCTATGGGCAGATACTATGAAAGTAAAGACAGAGGCTTAATTGATGCTATCCGCTGGTTTATTGATGAAGGAATTGTCAGCGTATATTGTCCGGATAGTTACGATACCAGCAGCTGGTATAATAAGCATATTTCTCCCGCCGAGCGAGCGTATAACCATGAGCGTTATGACAAACTACTGATGGAAGAAATATATCCCAGGATGATTGCCGAAACAGGCCACCAGCGGATTATCACTGCTGGTTGCAGCTTTGGAGGATTTCATGCTACCTCTTTTGCATTCCGTCATCCGGAAATAGTATCTTATCTTTTTTCGCTCAGTGGCATATTTGATGTCCGCTCCCGACTGGATGGCTATTACGACGACCAGGTCTATTTTAGTAATCCGGTAGATTTTATGCGTGATAATCAACATGAGGCCCTCTGGCGTATGGGGATTATTCTTGGCGTGGCCGATAACGATGTTACGCGTTCCCAGAACGAGAATATGTCTGGTATACTGGCCAAAAAAGATATTACCCACTGGCTGGATATACGCCCGGAAAGTACGCATGACTGGCCTTCCTGGTGTAATATGCTTCCCCGCTATCTCTCATTAATCAGGTAACACATGAAAAAGATTGGCATCCTGTTCGGACAGGAAAACACCTTTCCCCAGGCATTTGTAGACCGCATCAACCGGAAAAATCCTCCGGGAATTTTCGCGGAATTTGTCACCATCGGCAAAGTATTGCAGGGGGAAAGCTCCGGTTACGCCGTTATTGTAGACCGAATTTCCCAGGACGTACCCTTTTACAGGGCATATCTTAAAAATGCGGCAGCCTCTGGGACAGCTGTTATCAACAATCCCTTCTGGTGGAGCGCAGATGATAAATTTTTCAATAATGCCCTGGCAGAGAAAATAGGCGTACGCGTGCCCAGAACCGCACTGCTGCCCTCTTTTCAGCTGCCCAACAATACTACTAATCAGTCGTTCCGTAACCTGATTTATCCGCTGCACTGGCAGGAAATATTTGACTATGTGGGTTTCCCTGCCTACCTCAAACCTTTTGACGGCGGCGGATGGAGAGACGTATACAGGTTGAGCGACAAAGAAGAATTTTATAATATACACCAGAAAACCGGCCAGTTGGTTATGATGTTGCAGGAGGAGATAGATTTCACTTCCTATTACCGCTGTTACTGCATTGGTGGCAAACATGTACATATTATGCCATACAATCCCCGGCATCCGCATCATGAGCGGTACCAGGCAACTTTCGACACACCGCCAGCCGTGCTGGAAGAAATTACCCGGGCCACCCTGGCTCTTAATCAGCACCTGGGGTATGATTTCAACACCGTGGAATTTGCCGTAAGAGGAGATGTACCCTATGCGATCGATTTCTGTAATCCCGCTCCGGACGCGGATATTCACTCCATTGGGAAAGATAATTTCGAGTGGATAGTAGAAACCAGCGCCCAATATGCCATTGAAAGAGCGATGGCACAGGAGCCGGAAAAAGATAATCTCACCTGGGGAAAATTTATCCATCGGGATATTCAGAAAAAAATTACAGCCGATTGATTTCCCGACATACATTTGTATAAATAAAAACGATAGGAGCACTATATGTACAATGCGTTCACAGTGGGTATAGAAGAAGAATACATGGTGATGGACCCCAAAACCCGGGAGTTGAGATCGCATGAACAAAAAATCGTGGAGCACGCCCACAAAGTGATACGGGACCAGGTGAAAGCAGAATTTCATCAGGCCGTAGTAGAAGTGGGCACCCGCATTTGTAATAATATCCACGATGCCCGCGAAGACGTAGCCCTGCTCCGCAAGACCATCGCACAAATTGCCGGTGATCTTGGCTTCAGCATCGGTGCTTCTGGTACTCACCCGTTCAGCCACTGGCAACAGCAACTGATCACGGACAATCCCCGTTATTTCGAAATCGTCAACGAAATGCAGGATGCCGCACGCTCCAATCTCATCTTCGGCCTGCACGTACATGTGGGTATGGAAAGTCGGGATATGGCCCTGCATATCGCTAATTCCGTGCGGTATTTTCTACCGCATATCTTTGCATTAAGCACCAACAGTCCTTTCTGGGAAGGCCGGAATACCGGTTTTAAATCCTTCCGCACAAAGGTTTTTGATAAATTCCCTCGTACCGGTATCCCCGATTATTTTGCCAGCATTGAAGAATATGATCGTTATATCCAGCTCCTGGTAAAAACCAATTGTATCGACAATGCAAAAAAAGTATGGTGGGATCTGAGAGTACACCCCTTCTTCAATACCGTAGAATTCAGGATCTGCGACGTACCTATGACCCTGGATGATACCATCACCATCGCCGGATTGTTCCAGGCCGTATGCGCCAAGATCTATAAACTGCGCATGCAAAACCTGAACTTCATTATCTATAACCGGGCACTGGTCAATGAAAACAAATGGCGGGCTTCCCGCTATGGCATTGAGGGCAACCTGATCGATTTCGGTAAGGAAATGGAAGTCAATACCCGTGCGCTCATTTTTGAACTGCTCGACTTCATCGACGATGTGGTGGACGACCTGGGCAGCAGGGAAATTCTCAGCGCTACCGCCCGTATTCTGGAAAATGGAACCGGCGCAGACAGGCAGCTGAAAGTATATGAAGATACCCAAGACCTCGTTGCAGTAACGGATTTCATTCAGCAACAATTTCTTGCGAACTGCTAATTGCAGGATTCCTCCCATGATATTTGTAATTTTGCAGCATGCGAACCATTAAAATAGCCGTGCTGGATATGTACGAAGGTGTGCCGAACGAAGGCATGCGCTGTATCCGGGAGATATTGCTGAAATATGCAGAAATGCACTCGCTTAATCTGCTTTTTGATGAATTTGAGGTAAGACTAGAGCAACAGGTACCTGATACATCCTACGATATCTACATCTCCACTGGCGGCCCTGGAAGTCCGGTTGACAGTGAAGGAAGCGACTGGGAAAAGGCCTATTTTCACCTCGTGGAAGACCTGATGGCATGGAATAATCACCATGAACAGAAAAAGCCCATGCTTTTTATCTGTCACTCCTACCAGATCATGTGCCGTTATTACAAGTTAGGAAATGTGTGCAAACGCAAATCCCCTGCTTTCGGCGTTTTCCCCGTACATAAAACAGCTGCCGGCATGCAGGAGAAAGTTTTCTCCGCCCTTCCGGACCCTTTTTATATTGTGGATAGCCGCAACTGGCAGGTGATAGAACTCAATGAAGAAAATCTTGCTGCCATGGGCGCCAAAGTACTGGCCATTGAAAAAGAACGGCCGCACGTTCCCCTGGAACGCGCTACCATGGCCATCCGATTCAATGATCATTTCATAGGAACACAGTTCCATCCCGAAGCAGATGCCGCTGGTATGCATATGTACCTGTTACAGGAAGAAAAGAAAGAACAGGTCATTTCCCATCACGGCATGGAAAAGTATGAAAGCATGCTTACCCAGCTCACCGATCCGGATAAGATCATGCTGACGCACGACCGCTTCATCACCGCATTCCTGGACTATGCCATCTATGGCGCACTCAGCGAAAGACTGGCCACCATTGAGCGACTGGTACAGGTAGCGGCCCATAATGATAACGAAAACACTTTCTTCTAAGATATTTTACTATGATTCCTTCCGTAAGAAAAGCCTATAATGAACAGTTTACCACTTCGGCCTATCATCACTTCCTACAGGGAATGGCCGAAGATGCCGGCGTAGCCCCTGCCTTCAGGGTAGCAGAAACGCCCGTATTTGTTCCCGGCGACCTGACCGCCAAGCTGGTACAGGCTTGCGAAGAAGTAGTGAATGTCATACTCCGCCCAGATTTCAAAACACTGACGGAAGATGCCATCCCTCCTGCCCTCAGAGTGCCCGGAGAAAATGACCATCCTCATTTCATTGTAATCGATTTCGCCGTCACCCGCAACGAAGCCGGAGAACTGGAACCACAGCTGATAGAACTGCAAGGCTTTCCTACCATGAACGCTTTCCAACAGGTGATGGCCAAACAATACCGGAATCATTTTCAAATTCCGGCGGAACTGAATAACTATTTCAACGGCCTGGACGACGAAAGTTATTACCAACTCCTGCGGGATATGATCATCGGTAACCTTCCGCCGGAAGAAGTAATTCTGCTGGAAGTAAAGCCCGAAGAACAAAAAACAAAGATCGATTTTTACAGCACAGAGAAATATTTAGGAATACGCGCTGTCTGCATCACAGACCTGGTACAGGAAGGCAATCAGCTTTTCTATCGCAGGGATGGTGTGCTTACGCCAGTAAAACGCATCTATAACCGGATTATCTTCGATGATCTGCAACGGCAGCAGTCCACGCTCGGCGAGCATGTAAATCTTTTCCAGGACCTGGACGTGGAATGGATCACCCATCCCAACTGGTTTTACCGGATCAGTAAATATACCATGCCATTGCTGCACAGCGATTACATTCCGAAAAGCTGGTACCTGCATCAATTACCGGTCATTCCAACAGATCTGGAAAACTATGTGCTGAAACCTTTATTCTCTTTTGCCGGTCAGGGGGTAAAAATTGATGTAACAGAAGAAGATATCAATGCTATCAGCGATCCGGAAAACTGGATCTTGCAGCATCGGGTGAAATATGATCCTGCCATCGTTACGCCGGATGGCAATGCCATCTGTGAAATCCGTATGATGTATATCTGGCCGGATGGTGCGGCACGTCCAATGCTTGTACACAACCTGTCTCGCATCAGCAAAGGCAGGATGATTGGAGTAGGCTTCAACAGCGATGATACCTGGGTAGGTGGCAGCTGCTGTTTCTTTGAGGCTATTCCGCCAGCTACGTAAATCGCCTGCGTACCTATGCCCTATTTTTGACCCAAATCCCTATGTATGTTTAGTAACCTTGCCATCGACGTAGCCCTGGGGCTGATATTCATTTACCTGCTGTATTCCCTTTTCGTTACTATTTTGCAGGAGATGATTGCCCGCGCTTTTGGACTACGGGCACGTATTCTTTCTAAGGCCCTGCGGCGTATGCTGGATGAAGATACCCATGCAGATGACCTCGGAAAATTCGGAAAATTCACGTTTTTCACCTGGTTTTACGAAAAAGGATGGAGTATCGTTCATTATTTCAACCCATTTGCCGATGCCCCTATCCTGAAGAAATTCTACAACTCTCCTTCTATCCACTACCTGGGAGAAAATACCGCCGCTTCCAGACCAGCCTATATCAGTCCCGTTATTTTTTCACAAACCATCGTTCATCTCCTGCGTACCAGTACCACCGCCAGGACCAGCGATACAGAAACCATTGCGGCCGCCCTGGAAGAGAATAGCCTCCATTTAGGTACACATACGGTATCCCATATACGAAACCTTTTTGCAGATGCAGGGCAGGATATTCCTCAGTTCCGGGTACAGCTGGAGGCCTGGTTCAATGAAACCATGTCCAGGGCCAGCAGCTGGTATCGCAAACATTGCCAGACCTGGCTGCTGATCATCGGATTTTTTGTTGCCGGCGTTTTTAACGTGGATACCATTGCCATTGCCAGAATACTCATGAAAGATAAAACGGTCCGCCAGGAAATGGTGCAACTGGCCAGCAGCCGCAGCGACGCCTTTTATCCTAGGATGGATACCTTACAACAGCATAACCTGGTGTATAAAGACAGCGCCTTCCTCCGTAAAGACACCTCTTTGAAAGCATTTGTAGCCGATACTGCCGTGGTAGCCGTGTATGGGATGCTACGCAACGATGCTGCTGAAGCGCGTAACGTATTGGGGATACACCGGGATTTTGCCGTAGGCAGACTCGGACTCTCTCATCCACTACAGGCAAATATCTGGTTGGTATTGGCAGGATGGTTCATGACCGCCATGGCCATTTCTTTAGGAGCGCCATTTTGGTTTGATTTGCTGGGAAAAGTTGTGAAATTCAGGAATACCCCGGCCGACAGTAAATAACTATCTTTATAAGCATAAATATCAACTGTATGACTCGCATCAATTACTCCTCCGGAGCCACCTGGGAAGATAAAGTGGGTTATTCCCGCGCAGTGAGAACCGGAAATATTATTGAAGTATCTGGTACCGTTGCAGAAGATGAAGGAAAAGTAGTGGCAGAAGGTAACGCGTACGAACAAACGAAGTTCATTTTAGCCAAAATTGAAGCTGTATTGATCAGAGCTGGCGCTACGTTACATGATGTGGTAAGAACCAGGATGTTTGTAACGGATATTAGTCGCTGGGAGGAATTTGGCCGTGCGCATGGCGAGTTCTTTAAGAGTATAAAGCCAGCTACCACTATGGTGGAGGTGAGTAAATTGATTGATCCCCGGTATCTGGTGGAAATAGAAGCTACCGCTATTATAAAATCATAACAGCAGCCAGATCAAAAAATCCCCTGACGTCTGCGACATCAGGGGATTTTTGTTTTTTTTCAACAGTCAGGATCGCCGGTCTAAGTTCCCTTAGGGTATTCGATTATTTCTTTTGCTGCTGTGCTTCCAGGGCTTCAATACGTTTATTTTGCTCCAGGATATACAGGGTTAATTCTTCTATCTTTTTCATTTGTAGTTTAACTACTTCTCCCAGACCATTGCCGGCAGCAGGCTTATTGCTGTTTCCAGTTAGGAACAAGGGATAAGGCGTAACATTACCATTAGGAGTACTGGTCACTGTTTCAAGATTTTGTGCGTACAGACATACTGGTGCGAAGCCCAATAACAAGGTTAACTTCAAAATTTTCAGCATAAGATATTTGGGGATAATGATTTATGCCACAAGTATAAAAAAATCCGGAAGCATAATGCCCCCGGATTTATCAGATAAAAATATCAAAAAGACGGATTAACCGTAGATTTCTCTCCATTTCAGCATACCGCCGGCCAGGTTCAGCACATTGGTGAAGCCCTGGGTTTCCAGCAGCATGGCTGCTTGACCGCTGCGGTTACCACTGCGGCAGTAAACGATGACTTCTTTATCTTCCAGGCCTTCCAGTTCATCAATTTGCATGATCTGGATCTGACCCAATGGCACATGAATGCCACCGATATTGAATTCAGCACGTTCGTGTGGTTCTCTAACATCCACCAGTGTCAGTTGCTCTCCGGCATCCAGGCGCGCTTTTAAGTCTTCAGCAGTTATGTTTTGCATACTTTTCTTTTTTAATGATTGTTGATTGCCAGTAAAAATAACCAATTTTTCCCTACTCATTTGCAGGAGGCTGCTGAGCGGCTCCGGAACTGTCTTTCACCGGCTTGGTGGCAGACAGGTACAGATCTACGGCTTCCCCTGCTCTGACCATATTGAAATCGCCTATTTCATTCTTGCGGGTAGGATACTGCTTGTAGATATAAGCATTTAAAGTATCTGACACGCCAGAATCTATAATTACAGAACCTACGTTGAGATTACTTGCACTGAGGATTTCCCTGGCTTCCGCATAGGTCAATCCGATGAAATCAGGTACTGGGTTCTCCACGCTTCCTCTGCCGCTACTGAGAATCAGGGTAATATTAGTCCCTTCTGCCACCATGGTACCAGGTTTCAGCGTTTTACCATTGAGGAGCTGTTGCAGTACTGTATTGGTAGCGAAATCAGGTTTGTAGATGGTATCTCCTACGTTCAGGCGCAAACTTTTCAGCATCATTTCTGCACTGCGGAAAGTCAGACCTTCCAGGTCTGGCATAGCCACCATAGGGGCTACCGTTTTGTTGACCGTCAGGTGAATGGTTCTTCCCATTTTCACTTCGGCCCCTTTGTCGGGCGTCTGGGCCCATACTGCGAGTGGCGGAATACTATCAATGTAGATGGAATCTCTCACTTCTGCATCAAATCCAGCCGCTTCCAGCTTGGCAATGGCATCTTTTACATTCAGACCTTTTACATCCGGAACGGTGAGTTGCTTACCATGCTTGGTAATAATAGGAAGCATTGTAAAGAAGATAACAGCCAGCAGGAAAAACATGGCTATAGCCGCTATCAGATTGACTACAAAAGAACGTTTAGTAATAAAATTAAACACAGTTTATTACGTTAAAAGTGATAAATCAGTTACAGGTTAGCGCTTCATAGCTTCTTCCAGCACAGCGCCGTAGAAGTCTGTCAGCGTCATTCCTGCAGCTCTGACCTGTTGCGGGATCAGGCTGTTTTCAGACTGACCAGGCATGGTATTGGCTTCCAGGAAAAATAATTTATTATTGGCTTCGTCCCAAATAAAGTCGATTCGGGTGATGCCTTTACAGTTCAACAGATTATAGAGTTTAGAAGCTGTTTGTTGTACAAGGGTAGTGATTTCTGCAGGTACAGGAGCCGGCGTGATTTCATTGGAAACGCCTGGCGTATATTTAGCTTCGTAGTCGAAAAACTCTTTGCTGCTTACTACTTCTGTCATTGGAAGTACGTGCAACTCTCCACCAGCGCGATATACGCCGATAGTCAGTTCTCTCCCTTTCACAAACTCTTCAATCAAAATCTGAGTATCTTCTTTAAAAGCCTTGTCAATAGCAGGTTGCAGCTCTTCAGCCGTTTTTACTTTTGACATCCCGATACTGCTACCGCCTTCTGCGGGCTTCACAAATACCGGCAGACGCAGTTGCTGAAGGATATCCTGTGTATTGTAAGGCTGGTTACTGAAGATATGAGCAGATTTGGAAACATTCACCACATTGAATGCGGCTACTACTTTATTGCAATAGCTTTTGTTAAAAGTAAGTGCAGAAGTAACCATTCCGCAGCTGGTGTAAGGAATATCCAGCATTTCGAAGTATCCCTGCAGGCGGCCATCTTCGCCAGGAGTGCCATGAATACCGATAAAGACACAGTCAAATTTGATTTTATTCCCGTCGATCAGCAGGGAAAAATCATTCTTATCCACCTCATACTGTTTGCCATCAGGGGCGGTGTAAGTCCAGCCCTCGCGGGTAACAATAATTTTATAGACCGCATACTTGTTGCTGTCCAGGTTTTTCTCGATGGTAACAGCGCTTTGTACTGAGATTACATATTCTCCGGAGTAGCCACCGGCAACTAAAGCAATATTTTTCTTCATAAGATGACTGAGCTATAAGCGGGTAAAGTTAAGGAAAGTTTTTTGCCGCACAAGAAGGCCGGAAAATAATAGCGGGAAGAAGGGAGTCCGGCCAGGGGCCGGGCTCCGGCAAAACTATCGAGTGTTACTCCGCATGCAGAAATTCCTTTTTACCGAGTAATTCATCCATCGTTTCCTGATACATTTCATCCGGGACGCAGGCGTCCACGGGACAAACATCTGCACATCGGGGGGATTCATGGAAGCCCTGGCATTCCGTGCATTTGTCTGGTACAATGTAAAAGATGTCGTTGCTGAGAGGAGCGTTTCGCTGGCTGGTATCCAGCGGTTCATTGTTCTTTAGGACTACTTGTCCTTTCAGGGAAGTCCCGTCTGAGAGGGACCATTCCACGCCTTGTTCATAGATGGCGTTGTTGGGGCATTCTGGTTCGCATGCGCCGCACCAGATGCATTCATCATTAATTTTTAATGCCATAGGGAATAAGATTTAGTTATTAATCTATGTCACCGGAAAGGTACTATGTCTGTTCCTGAATTCCTAACGGCAAAGGCATATACGTATGTGGAAAGGGGCATAAAAAAACCGCTCTGGCACCATTCCAGAGCGGTTCTAGCTTCCTTTTGAATATATTAACTACACGTGCAGTTTATCTTTCTTACCCAGCAGTTCATCTACTGTTTCCTGGTACATTTCGTCCGGAACACAGCAGTCTACCGGGCAAACAGCTGCACATTGCGGCTCCTCATGAAATCCCTGGCATTCAGTACATTTATTTGGAACGATGTAGTAGGTATCTACGCTAATTGGAGCATTACGTTGATCAGCATCCATAGTGGAGCCATCCATCAGCGTGTATGATCCTTTAACACTGGTTCCATCAGCAATGGCCCATTCCACTCCGCCTTCATAAATTGCATTGTTTGGGCATTCTGGTTCGCAAGCGCCGCAGTTAATACATTCGTCTGTTATCTTAATTGCCATAGAGTAAACTTTTTGTTTAAGTAGTAAGCCATTAATTTTGTGGACAAAAATATAATATTCCGGGTTTAATCAAGTCATTATTTATTAAAGATTCATGAATATAGCAGAAAAAGAAGCAGCGCTGGTGCGCCTGGGCCAATACCTGGCCGGAAACAGCCCTGAATGGGAAGAGGTTAAGGAGAGGGCTTATATCGCCAATGGATGGTTTATCCCGGCATTTATCAACAATGCGCTGGAAAATATCTGCCAATACTTCCTGGAACCTTCCAAACTCCAGCAGTGGCTGCAGGCTTACCCTGCGGTAACAGCAGACCGTACTCCCCGCAAAGTGGGTATTGTGGCAGCCGGTAATATCCCCCTCGTTGGGTTCCATGACTGGCTCTGCGGATTTATCAGCGGCCATCAGGTTAAACTGAAGCTCTCCGGTAAGGATGAAATCCTCATGAAACATATCCTTGGTAAAATGGAGGAATGGTACCCTGAAATAGCCGGCCAAACGGAAGTTTTGGACATGCTGAAAGACTGTCAGGCATATATCGCCACAGGCAGCAACAATTCTGCACGCTATTTCAATTACTATTTCGCTAAATATCCGCATATCATTCGTCATAACCGCACTTCGGCAGCAGTATTAACCGGCACGGAAACTCCGGCTGAACTGGAGGCCCTGGCAGATGATATTATGCTGTATTTTGGCCTGGGATGCCGTAATGTGACCAAAATATTTGTACCGAGAGACTATAACTTCCAGCCATTACTGGATGCCCTCAACAAATACAGTGACCTGATGGATCACCACAAATACAAAAACAACTACGACTATAACCTGGCCCTGTTGCTGCTGAATAACAGTCCCTACATCACCAATGGCACTATTCTGCTGCATGAAGCGGAATCTCTCTTCAGCCCACTGAGCGTACTGAATTATGGCTATTATGATGATATTCAGACACTTGCCGCTACGCTTCAACAGGATGAAGTACTGCAATGCCTGGTGGGAAAGGATTTTATACCTTTCGGCTATGCACAACAACCATCGCTCAGTGAATATGCGGACGGTGTGGATACCCTGGCATTTTTACTGGGGATCTAACAAAATGTCGCATCAGATTGTTATCCTGTCAGATAGTAAATGAAGGGTTGTCAGCCTGATATCCGTTAATCTTTAATTTAAATTAACGATTGATATAAAAAACTGTTAAAGTGATGACTGACAAGGATATTTGATTAAACACGACTATTAAATTTGTATCGAAGGCATTATAATTGACCTATTGTGCGAGTTACAAATTTATTCGTATCGCTAAACACACTATAATATGAAATTCAAGCAAATTGTTACAATTGTCCTTATTAGCATTGTGACCGCTTCTGCCTCCATATTTGTGTACAGCAAATATATCCAACCCAGACAGGCAGGAATTTTCCAGAATGGCTCTACTGACATACCTGTGAATTATGCCCGGTATATGCCAGGCACGGAACACAGCAGCGGCGCATTACCCCCATCTGATTTTACAGCGGCAGCTAAAACCGCTGTACCAGGAGTGGTTCACATCAAAACAAAGATCAATCCCCGCCAGGTAACCAACGGCAATAACCTGCAACGTAAACGTTCTATTTTGCAGGATCTTTTTGGCGATGATTTCTTCGGCGATGAATTTAATGGTAACGGCGATGGCCGCAGATATTACATTCCAGGCCAGATGGCTTCGGGTTCAGGGGTCCTGATTTCCGATGACGGTTACATCGTTACCAATAATCACGTGATTGATGATGCCGATGAGATAGCCGTCTCTCTGCCTAATAGCGGTAAAACCTATAAGGCAAAACTGATTGGCGCCGATCCAAGCACAGACCTGGCCGTTATTAAAATTGATGCAAGCGGATTGCCTTACCTGCTGTATGGCAACTCCGACAACGTAGAAATTGGGCAATGGGTCCTGGCAGTAGGTTATCCATTAAACCTGGATGCAACCGTTACCGCTGGTATCGTGAGCGCTAAATCCCGTACCATTGGGATTAATAAGAGTCGCGGTTCCCGCAACAGCGCTATCGAATCCTTTATCCAAACTGATGCTGCCGTTAACCAGGGTAACAGTGGTGGCGCCCT
This sequence comes from Chitinophaga dinghuensis, assembly GCF_003259435.1. GTDB lineage: Bacteria > Bacteroidota > Bacteroidia > Chitinophagales > Chitinophagaceae > Chitinophaga > Chitinophaga dinghuensis. The sequence continues at coordinate 26,819 of NZ_QLMA01000014.1, read as the reverse complement.
CGTCAACACCAATGGGGAACTGGTAGGTATCAACTCTGCTATCGCCTCTCCTACCGGTTCTTACGCAGGTTACTCCTACGCTATCCCGGTAAACCTGGTGAAAAAAGTAGTGAACGACCTGATGAAATATGGTAACGTACAACGCGCTTACCTGGGTATTTCCTACATGCCAAGTTCTGTTATCGCCTCCCTTACAGACGACCAGCTGAAAGAACTGGGTGTCAGAAGAGATGCTCCTGGCGTACAGGTAACAGAAGTGGTGGAAAACGGTTCCGCCAAATCAGCCGGCCTCAAAACAGGCGATATCATCACAAAAATCAATGGCGTACCTATTCCTGGCGCGTCTCAGATGACAGAACAAATTGCCCGCTACAAACCAGGCGATAAAATCACCATCACCTATCTGCGTAATAACAAAGAAATGACGGCAGATAACGTGGTGCTGCGTAACCTTTCCGGGAATACTGACGTGGTGAAAACCACTATGATCGACCGTTTAGGCGCAGATCTTTCCGCACTGGATAAAGATGATGCACGCAGACTCGGTATTCGTGGGGGCGTTTGGGTGAGCGCGATCGGCAATGGTATCCTGAAAAAACAAACATCCATGGCTCCCGGCTTCCTGATTATAAAAGCTGGCGACCAGGCTGTTACTACGCCAGATGATCTGGCAAGAATCCTGGACAAAAAATCCAGCATCCAGCTGATCGGATTATATCCGGAAAAGAGTACCAATATCTATTATTACAATATTCAAACTGGCAGCGCTGCCAGGGAAAGCTTTTAGTCAAGCCAGTATAAACGAAAAAGGCGTCTCTATTACTTAGAGGCGCCTTTTTTTATGGACTCCCGAAGCAGTTCATACAAATAAAAAGAGTCACCATTGGTGACCCTTTTTATCTTAAGCAATACCTGCATTGCCTGAAAAAACTTCACAGGTAATCAGCCATATCTATGAAAACCCATATTGAAAATAAGATATACATATGATATTATCTATGCTTTCCCGTCAACGACGAAAATTACCTTGTGAATGCACAAAAAAGCCGGTTAAGCGCAAGCTAACCGGCTTTTAAATATCATTAAAAAATATAAATTAAAGATTAATCACACCCTTTAACTGAGTGAAGAACTCTTCTTTTTTGCGGGAAGAGATAGGAATATTTTTCTGATCGCTCATGACAACGGCAGTACCGAGGCCTTTAATAATTTTAACGATGTGGTGGATATTGATCAGGAAAGATTTATGTACGCGATAAAATCCTTTATCGGAGAGCATTTCTTCGTATTCTTTCAATGATTTGGAGATCAGATGAGACACGTTATTGATCAGCTGAATTTTGGTATAGCTGTCGAATGCTTCACAATAGATAATATCTTTCAGGTCAATTACATTGTAGCCGTCGTTAACGGGGATTACAATTTTAGAGAAGGCATTGTCATTGTTCTTTACATAGTCTTTCAGGATGGAGGCTAATTCATTCAAACGCCCTTTCTTACTTTTCTTCACCTTTTCCAGCGCATCTTCTACTTCACTTACTTTGATTGGTTTCAGCAGATAGTCGAGGGCTGCAAATTTGATGGCTTGCAAGGCATATTCCTGAAAGGCTGTGATGAAAATTACTTCAAAATTCAGTACAGGGAACATTTCCAGCAACTGAAAACCGTTATGCGGAGGCATCTCGATATCCAGGAAAAGTACATCAATGGGGTTGTTTTTAATCATTTCTGCCGCCTCATGGATATTCTGCGCTTCTCCCACTACAGTGACATCCTTACAGTAATTCTCAAGGATATTTCGCAAAATATGAATGTTGCGGACTTCATCGTCGACAATGGCAGCTTTTATATTACTCATAACATCTTAACAATGGGAATCAGGATTTCAACTAAGGTACCTTCCTTATTGCCGAAACCCGATTTAAATTTATCAATAATTTCTAACTTTCCAACACTTCCATTAAAAGATTTTATAATCTGCAATCGCTCCTTAATCACGCTCAGCGCGGTTGATTCGTGTTTTACCAGTCTTGTACTTTTCAGGGTATTGGACTTATCCCATCCTATTCCATCATCATCAACAGAGCAATATAACAGGTCATCCACCATTTCCAGTCTTATTTCCAGGCAGCCGCTGCTATTCTTCGGCGCCAGTCCGTGTTTGATCGCATTTTCCACAATTGGTTGAATGATCATAGGCGGAATATAGATGGTATAGTCCTTCAGGGATTCCTGGAGGATGAATTTATAACTAAATGAATGTGCAAAGCGTATTTTCTCCAGTTCCAGGTACCTGGTGAGGAAGGCTATTTCCTCTTCCAGAGAGATATACGATTTCCTGGAATTATTCAACATCTGCCGCATCAGTGTGGCAAAGTCGGCCAGAAAATTCAATGCTTGTTTTTCTTCTTTTTCCAGAATCAGGTGTTGTACTGAATTGAGCGAATTAAAGATGAAGTGTGGATTCATCTGGTTCGTCAGGGCTTTGGCTTCCAGCTCTGCGATTCGCCGGTTATATTCTGTCTTTCTCTTTTCTGATTGCTTGATTCTGCGTACAATATAGCGTAAGATAAAAAGAATTACCAGTAATCCCAACAGCAGTAGTATTCCTCTTGCCCACCATTGCTGGTACCAGCGCGGTAGAATGCTGATATTGAGGTTCAGTGGCTGACTCCAGTCGCTCTTATATTTCCGGGCACGCACCATCAGTTTGTACGTTCCTGGCTGCAGGTCTGGGAACGGAATGATATTAGACATCGTCGTTACCCAACCGGTAGTACTGTCGCCGGAGAAATTATACTGATATTCCACCTGATCCGGCAGATCGAAAACAATTGTACCGAATTCCGCTTCAAAAGAGGCTTTCCGCTGGTACAGATGAATGAAATCCTTTGCCGGCATGAAGGTACTATCGCCATACCGGATATTACTGAGATAAATTACCGGTGGTACAGAATCTACAGGGAGATTATTCCCCTTGAAATAGCATAAGCCATTGGAAGTGGCGATATACAGCATGTCATCATCGGAATAAACGCCTCTGATATCGTCCGACATGAGGCCATCATTGGAGGTGATATTCCGGACAATCTGCTGATTTGTTACATCGATTACGCTGACTCCTTTGTTCGTAGCCACATATAATTTACCGACGCCATCGTAGTAGAGTTGCTGGCAGATATCAGAAGCCAAACCGTTGGCTGTAGAAAGATGCCTGACCACTGAATCATGATGCATCACATAAATCCCCTGATCGCTGGTGCCTATCCAGAGGAATCCGTTAATCCATTTCAGGTCCTTGATGCTTTGTTTCAGGTGGGTATTATTTCCTGGTCTTACCAGTTGCCGATTGTTATCTGAGCAGTAATACAGTCCGTTATTGGTACCAACGAAATAAGTAGAATCATCAACAGAAGCGATGGAGGAAACCACCATATCCAGATCGGGGATCACATAATTGTTATCCAGTGATATGACTTCATTCTTTGCAGCGATGCGGATTTTTCCGGAAGGGGAAACGTCCACATCTTTCAGCATTTTCACAGAACGCAACAGGCTGGGGCGCTGCGTGAGGGTGTTGAACTGAAACAGCGCATTATCTGTGGCGATGAGTACATTATTTTCTTTGTAAGGCAGAATGGAGAGCAGGCTGTTTCTGCCGGTGGTGGTATCCAAAGTGAACTGGCGAATAGTGCCTTGTGCATCCATTGTATTAAGAATACCGGCGTTCTGACCTATCAGGAGCAGATCTGTTTTTTTGTCTTTGCAGATACTGAAGATAGAGTGAGAATAAAGTCCGTTGGTATTATCGAGATAGCTGAAATAAAAGTTTTTATACGGAATATAGTACACCCCATCTCCGAATGTAGTTATCCAGATATTGCCATCCCGGTCTTTCAGCAGGGAGGTGATGTAGTGATTTTCCAGGAGCCGGGTTACTTTCCGTTCTCCTTTGAAGAAATTCTTGATGAGGTAGAGGGCGCGTTGGGTACCTACCCAGAGATTATCGTTATCGAGGCAGATATCGCTGATATCTTCCCTGATACCCCATTCCGGGCCGTTAAAGAAGCTGATGGCATCTTTAAAGCGGAAAGAATAGAGACTGTTTTTCAGGATGACTACCGGATGTTTGTTAATGCGGCTGCGGAATTCCGGATCATCTACCGGGAAAGGGGGAACGGAGATAATTTTTTGATCAGGGTTATTGGGGTCTTTCAAAGTTTCCAGCCGGAAGGCGGATTGTAACGGGTGGAAGATACTGTCGCGGGCGAGGAGGAAGCGGACATCGCTACCGGAGAGGCCTTGTTTATCGTAGGTTATTTTCTTCCCGTTATATAGCAGGCTTCTGTTGTTGGAGTTGAGGAACCAGATTGGGTTTCCGCTTGCTCCTTCGAAGGCATACTGAAGATAATGACCATGTGAATTGAAGGCAAGGGTGGTATCGTTTTCTTCGTTGTGGATGACGTTATTGAAGTAGAAGGAAGGTTTCCCGTTGAGGGTGAAGAACCATACCCGGCCTTTGGAATCTGCGGTAAGTTTGACCACATCATTATCTGTCAGGCCATCTTTTTTAGCGTAGTTGCGGAAGCGTTTACCATCGAACTTACTAACGCCTGTGGGTGTGGAGAACCAGATAAACCCATCTTTATCTTGTACCGCAGCATAAACGGTGGCATTTGCCAGTCCGTCTTTTACGTTGAAGTTACGGATCATCAGGCCCTGTGCGCGGGCTACCGTACTAACACAAAAGATGGCCAGCATCCAAAACAATATGTAACGGACAGAGGGCATCGGATAAATTTACTGGTTTTCTTTTGGAATGAGGGAAAGAAATTAAAAATAATTACAATGAGTGAATTTACACTCATTGTAATTATTTCCTGAATGCATATAGGGATGCACTCTGTTATTAGTAAGCTCTTGCGAACAATACTCTTTCCTTTGAAGGTTTGCCGGTGAGTATGCAAACGCCTTCTTCCTGCGGATTATTCAGCGGAATACAACGGATAGTTGCTTTGGTAAGCTCTTTAATTTTCTCTTCCGTTTCGCTGGTACCATCCCAGTGGGCGCTTACGAAACCTGCTTTTCCATCCAGTACTTGTTTGAATTCTTCGAAGGTATCTACGCGGGTGATGTGTTCATCGCGGTAGGATTTAGCCTTGTTGAAGAGGTTCTGCTGAATTTCTTCCAGGAGGTCCTGAATGCGTTGTGCCAGGCCTTCCAGTGGCAGTGTTTCTTTCGTTTTATTATCGCGGCGGGCTACTTCAGCAACGCCGTTTTCAATATCTCTTGCACCGATAGCGATACGAACAGGTACGCCTTTCATTTCGTATTCTGCGAATTTCCAGCCTGGGCGGTTATTATCGCTGTCGTCGTATTTCACGCTAACGCCTAATTTCTTCAGGTCGGCGATGAGGGTGTTTACTTTTGCATCGATGTTTGCTTTCTGTTCTTCTCCTTTGAAGATAGGCACGATCACTACTTGCAGCGGAGCGATTCTTGGAGGCAGTACCAGACCTTGGTCGTCTGAATGCACCATGATGAGGCCTCCGATCAGGCGGGTAGACACGCCCCAGGAGGTAGCCCATACGTATTCCAGTTTATTTTCCTTGTTGGAAAACTGTACGTTGAATGCTTTGGCGAAGTTCTGACCGAGGAAGTGAGAGGTACCAGCCTGGAGGGCTTTACCATCTTGCATCAGCGCTTCGATACAATAGGTATCTACGGCGCCGGCAAAGCGTTCGTTGGCTGTTTTCACGCCACGTACCACAGGAACTGCCATATAATGCTCTGCGAAATCCGCGTATACATTCAGCATCTGGGTCGTTTCTGCTACCGCTTCTTCAGCAGTAGCGTGTGCCGTGTGTCCTTCCTGCCAGAGGAATTCGGCAGTACGTAGGAACAGGCGGGTACGCATTTCCCAGCGAACTACGTTGGCCCATTGGTTGATGAGCAGTGGCAGATCGCGGTATGACTGAATCCAGTCTTTATATGTATTCCAAATGATGGTTTCAGAAGTAGGACGAACGATCAGTTCTTCTTCCAGTTTGGCTTCGGGGTCCACTACTACGCCGCCGCCATTCGGGTCATTTTTCAGGCGGTAGTGGGTTACTACTGCACATTCTTTGGCAAATCCTTCGATGTGCGCTGCTTCTTTACTGAGGAAGCTTTTGGGGATAAACAGCGGGAAATAAGCGTTCTGGTGACCGGTTTCTTTGAATTTGCGGTCCAATACATCGCGCATTGCTTCCCATAAAGCAAAGCCGTATGGTTTGATAACCATACATCCTTTTACGGCAGAGTAGTCTGCCAGTCCACCTTTCAGCACTAAGTCGTTATACCATTGGGAATAATCAGCTGAACGAGCGGTGATCTCTTTACTCATAAATAAAATGTCTAATTTATATTTCCTTATATTTAAACAAAAAGTTTGTAAAATTATCCTGATATAAAATTTTTCCTATATCAAGAAAATTAAATCATAGTCTGGCGTAATATTTGACTAATATTCAAAAAGAAAATGCTACAAACCTACATGAAAATCATAAAGCAGCAAATAGTTGCAACAAAATAATATAGAAGGGGTTGTATATTGTAACTTTGTTCAGCTAAAATCCGTTTAAATAAAGTAGATTTACAGTACAGATCACGCATAAAATATATTTCAAATGAAACCTATATCATATTTTTTCATTTTGGCAGGAACATTAGCTCTCGGGGCTTGTTCCAGCACGTATAGGTCTATGTCCACGCCTGATGATGTATACTATTCTCCCCGTCAGCAACAGAACCCTGCCTATGCCGGTAATTATTCCAATGGCAATTCCCGCCAGGATGATAATACCTATAGTACAGTACCTGCAGCAGACGATGGTGATGGTTCTTATGTAACTTACAGTGATGAGCAGGGTGACTACGAACGTCGCCTGGATCGCTTCGGAAGCGGTGGCAGTGGTTACAGAGGCAGTTACATGGACGGTTATTATGATGGCATGTCTGCCAGTGGCTTCAACTATGGTATGAGCTATGGTATGGGTTACGGCATGGGCTATGGAATGGGTTATCCTTATTCCAGCTTTGGATATGGCTACAGTCCTTACTGGGGTTCTTCCTTTGGTCTTGGCCTCGGTTGGGGATACGGTGGATTTTACAGTCCATGGAGCTATGGCTACTATGGTGGCGGTTGGGGTTATCCTTACTATGCATACAATCCATACTACTACCCATACTATGCGGGCGGTTACTATGGCCACGGCGGTTATGGCGGTTACTACAGCCGTTCTACCTACGCGCCTATATACAACAGGGTAAACAACAATTATAATCGTCCTGCACGCAGTGGTAATATGGCCGGCGGTTCTATGCCACGTCCGGACAGAGGCGGTTATCAGCCAATTGGTAACAACACTGGTTATGGTCGTCCGAGCAGAGTGAACTATCAGCCTTCCAATAATAACGGCGGCGGATATACGACTCCGGCTTCCACAGAAAGACCTCGCAGGGTATTCCAGCAGTCTCCAAGTGAAAGACCAGTTTACCAACCTAGCAACAATAACGGATCTTCCCGTCCTTCCCGCGTGGAATACAGCAGACCTCAGAGTCAACCTAGTTATTCTCAGCCTAGCTACAGCGCTCCAAGCGGCGGTGGCGGTGGCGGTGGCGGCGGTGGCCGAGTAGGCGGCGGCGGTGGTGGAGGCGGCAGCCGTCCATCCAGAGGTGGTCGTTAATAAAACATATTGTGATAAGCGTAGCCTCAAAAACTACGCTTATCTTTTCTACCCACATACGAATTGCACGTTGAAGAACGTTTTTAGCCAACATGACCCGTTAGGTTAAGCAAAGAGAAAGTACCTGCATTTCTATTTTAAGTATTAATTTATGATCAAGAGCATCTATCCTCTTCTGGGAGGGTTGTTATTAACTGTTTCCGCTATGGCGCAGTCTCCCACAGACGCACTGATGATTTCCAATCAGCAGCCAAGTGGAACAGCCAGAACGCAAGCATTAGGAGGCGTATCTGTAGGATTAGGAGGCGACTTTTCATCCGCATTTTCCAACCCGGCCGGTATCGGCATTTTTAAAACCGGCGAGTTTCTCATCTCCGGTGGCGTTGGCATCTCCAAAAATACCACTTCCTATCTGCCCAGTGCAGATCCATTAGATATGAAAGGTAGCCGCACCAATTTCCAGGTGCCCAACCTCGGCCTCGTATTTGCCTCCAACAGAGCATCCGGGCCTAATAGCTGGAATAACTTCTCTTTCGCTATCGGTAGCAACCGCCAGGCGAATTTCAATAACAGAATCAACATCGGCGGAGTGACTAGCTCTACTTCCTATACGGAATACTGGATAGATCAACTCTGGGCCGCAGGCTTCAACCCGATGGACCCTTCTTATACGCCTACCGGCGCAGGCTTAGCCTTTAAACAAGGTCTGATTCATCCTTACATCAACAGTAAAGGTGAAACCGACCTGCTTTCAGAAGCCTCTCCGGTTCGCCAGACCGGCGGTCTCGCCTCTATCTATCAACGCGCATCACTGGATACAAAAGGTGGCGTGAATGACTATACCTTCGCATTCGGCGCCAATTACGGCGACAGACTATACATCGGTGCAGGTTTAGTGGTTCCAAGCGTAAACTACCAGGAAACACTCTCCGTTTCGGAAGATGATAATACCGGTAATCCGAATAACAACTTCAAATATTTCGATTACAACCAGTATACTAAAATATCCGGACTCGGTATTGCTGCCAATATCGGTATCCTCTACAAAATCACAGACAGATTCCGCATCGGCGCGAACTTCCGCACTCCTACCAAATACAGCATGAACATCACACAAGGTGGCGACCTGGGCTCTGATACGGAAGGCTGGGGCGGAAAGAAATACAATACCGCCGGCGATTATAGTCTCCTGAAAGATTATAGCTACGATCTGACAGCTCCGCTCCGACTCAGTGGTGGTGCTTCTTATTTCTTCGGAAATCTGAAAGATCCGGATGCCGTAACCGGTTTCCTGGCGGCCGACTATGAGTATGTCAACCATAGCAAATCCAAATACAACTTCGCTGATGATAAAGCAGGCGCACGTTCTGTAAATGATGCCATCGGCTTCCTCTACAGAAGCGCTTCCAACTTCAAAGTAGGCGCGGAAGTGAAATTTGCCCGCATCTTCGCTGTACGCGGCGGTTTTGCACAGTTTGGCAATCCTTACTCCAACGACAGTTACAACATGAGCGTGGATGCTTCCCGCAAAACATATAGTGGTGGACTAGGCGTACGGACTAAAGGGATCTATGTAGATCTGACTTATAGCTATACGCAGGGTAAAGATTTCTATCAGCTGTATACTACTGATATTGCGGATTATTATCCTCCTGCTGCAATGGTGGACTTCAAGAGAAGTAATATCATGGCGACTGTAGGGTTTAAATTCTAAGATTTTAGCGGATGTCTAACAAAAAAAGGGATGCCTTCGGCATCCCTTTTTTTGTGGGCGCTCACGCGCGGTGGGCTCGCGCCGCCAATAAAATTTGAATGCGATTGAACATTCTTTAGGGCGATAACACGCAGTGAGAGCAAGCCGACAAGAAATTGCGTATGTCGTAGACCGTCCTTTGGGGGTGATAACACGCGGTGAGAGCATGCCGACAAGAAATTGCGTATGTGGTAGACCGTACTTTGGGGGTGATAACATGCGGTGAGAGCAAGCCGACAAGGAATTGCAAATGTGATAGACCAGTCTTTGGGGGTGATAACGCGCGGTGAGAGCAAGCCGACAAGGAATTGCGTATGTGGTAGACCAGTCTTTGGGGGTGATAACGCGCAGTGAGAGCAAGCCGACAGGAATTGCAAATGTGGTAGACCGTTCTTTGAGGGGTGATAACGCGCGGTGAGAGCAAGCCAACAAGGAATTGAGAATACAGTAGACCGTTCTCTGGGGGTGATAACGCGCGGTGAGAGCAAGCCGACAAGGAATTGCCAATGTGGTAGACCGTTCTTTGAGGGGTGATAACGCGCGGTGAGAGCAAGCCGACAAGGAATTACCAATGTGGTAGACCGTTCTTTGAGGGGTGATAACGCGCAGTGAGAGCAAGCCGACAAGGAATTACCAATGTGGTAGACCATACCTCGTGGGTGCTCGCGCCGCCTTAAGACGTTTTCGTGAAAGCTAAAGCTGTCCTGTTACCCAGTTTTCTAACTCATCTCCTTCTCTGGAATCAAACCAGGTGTATTCTTTGTCTTTACGAAACCAGGTCAGCTGACGTTTGGCATATTGCCGGGTATGTACTTTAATATCTTCTAAAGCCTGTTCCAATGACAGCTTGCCATCCAGGTAGTCAAAGATTTCTGTGTAACCTACTGTACGCAGGGCATTATGATTACGATAAGGCAATACCGATTTCACTTCTTCCACCAATCCGGCAGTCGCCATCAGATCCACCCGCTTGTTGATATTCTCATGGAGCAGTTCCTTGGGCAAAGTAATAGCTATTTTGATGATGCGAAAATCGCGTTGTCGTTTAATGGCTGTACGGAAAGTGCTGATAGATTTTCCGGTTGCTTCTAATACCTCTAAGGCACGAAGCAAACGGGCAGGATTTTGCACTTCTGCAATGGCATAAAAATCAGGATCTCTGCGTTGAATTTCCTCCTGGAGCCAGGAAAGTCCCTGCGCTTCATACTGAGCCATGATGGCTTGTCTGACAGCTGCCGGTATTTCCGGCATATCATCTATTCCTTCTGCGAAGGCCCGGATGTATAAGCCGGTGCCACCGCACATAATGGCCACATCGCTGGACTTGAAGATTTCCTGGCAGTATTGAAGGGCCAGTTTTTCATACATGCCTGCGTTGACTTCTTCCCGGATACTGTGGGAATCAATAAAATAGTGAGGCACTGCCGCCAGCTCTTCCTGAGATGGCTTCGCAGTGCCTATACTAATTTCTTTATAACATTGCCTGGAATCTGCCGATATCACCGAGGTATTGAACAGTTTGGCTAAGCGTATAGCCATGGCCGTTTTTCCTGATGCGGTGGGTCCGGCAATTACAATGACTGTTTTTTGCATATTAGAACATCAAATCGTCCTCTGCTCCCATCTCTTCTGCCTGGTCGCCGCCCATGGAGTCTTCTTCACCTTCCTCACCAAATCCTTCTTCATCCATTCCTTCTTTATTGAGGTCGTATTTTTCTTCCATTTCTACCAGCTTATCCCCTACGAGGCCTTTGGTACCATATTGACTAGGGGCCAGACCTTCCTTGCGAACGCAGGTAGGATAAGTGATTTTTATATTCTCCTCTTTGGAAACACCGATTAATTCCACCAAAAAGCTCCAGTTTTTGGCAAAATCATACACATAAATAAATTTCTGGTTAGGGTCCTTTACTGCGGCGCCTATCGGGGTTTCAGACATAAGCAATGGTTCTGCCTTACGGGGGGTTTTATCCATTTCCAGGATAATCTCCCTTCCGCGCTGCCAGTTGTCATTACTGCGGAAAAAAGTCGCTTTATGTTTGGAGTCGAATTCGAATGCTTGCAGGATTGCCTGATGAAATTGTAAAAACGTTTGAGTAGGCTTGATAGCAATATCTCTGTAAACGCTTTCATCTTCTTCCCAGTAAACTCTGAATTTCAAAACCGGCATGACAATAAGTTATAAGTTAGATAAATATATAAAGGTTTAACGCTCAATGTCGCGTAATGTTGTTACTCATTACGCAATAGCTATGTAATGTAAAAATACCAATTTTATTTTACAGGGGTTAAGTTGAAAGATTTTGCTTTTTCCAACATAAACGCATACGCTGCATCATAAGTATTCGGGATTTCTCCATCCAGGATAGCCTCTCTGATAGCCGTTTTCAGCTCTCCTACCACACGGCCTGGCGAGAGTCCGAAGATCTCCATAATCATTTCGCCGGTTACCGGAGGTTGCCAGTTGCGGATACGATCGGATTCTTCTACTTCCTTCATGCGGGCGCGTACCAGTTCAAAATTCTCGAGGTAGCGCTTCACTTTCACTCTATTCTTGGAGGTAATATCTGCTTCGCATAGCAGCATCAGTCCATCGATATCATCTCCGGCATCAAACAGCAATCTACGAATAGCCGAGTCCGTGATATTCTCTTTTGTCAATGAAATCGGGCGCAGGTGGAGCTCTACGAGTTTTTTCACCAGTCGCATTTTATCTCCCATTGGCAATTTAAATTTGCTGAAGATACGCGTAACCATTTTACCACCCAGCGCATCGTGGCCGTGGAAAGTCCATCCATGGCCTGGTTCGAACTTCTTGGTGGCAGGTTTCGCAATATCGTGCAGCAATGCCGCCCAGCGCAACCAGAGGTCGCGTGTATTTTGAGCGATATTGTCTACCACTTGCAGGGTGTGATAGAAATTATCTTTATGTCCTTTCCCTTCTTGCATTTCTACGCCCACCAAATCTACCATTTGTGGGAGGATAATTTTCATCAGTCCGGATTTATACAGCAAATCCAGTCCTACGGAAGGTTTGGGGGAAAGCATTATCTTATTGAATTCATCCGTGATTCTTTCCTGGGAGATAATGCGGATTCGTTCCGCATTCTCCTGGATAGCGGCAAATGCTTCAGGGACGATGGTAAACTGCAGCTGGGAGGCGAAGCGGATGGCTCGCATCATGCGCAGGGGGTCGTCGCTGAAGGTTTGGGAAGGTTCCAGCGGCGTACGGATAATTTTGGCCTCGAGGTCTTCCATGCCGTTGAAGGGGTCCAGCAGCGAGCCGTAATCTTCTTCACGGAGACTGATAGCCATAGCGTTGATAGTAAAATCGCGGCGGTTCTGATCATCCTGGAGGGTACCTTCCGTTACTTCCGGATTACGGGATTCCTGGCGGTAGCTTTCTTTGCGGGCGCCGACGAATTCGATTTCCAGTTCATTCCATTTCACCTGTGCGGTGCCATATGTTTTAAAGAAGCTGACAGGCACCTTATCGCCCAGCGATTCAGCTACTTTGTGTGCCAGGGCAATACCATCTCCCACGCACACGATATCCATATCTTTTGTTCTTCTTCCAAGGATTTTATCGCGCACAAAGCCTCCTATGAGATAGGCGGGCAGACGCAGATCCTTAGCTGCCAGCGCTATCTTTTCCAGTATTTTCCTTTCCTGCAAAGAGCAGGGAATATCCATTGGCTTGTTGCTAATCATATAGTTATAATCCGGTTAAATGTAGTTCCTTTCGCTAAAACCAGGGCGCAAATGTAAGAAATAACGCCTTTAGTCGCGAATTACGGTTATACTACCATCCTGGTGGATGCGGATAATCCGGCTGGCAGTATGCGTTGCATCCTCCTGCTGGCGGTACTTTACCACATAATCTACTCCATTCACAATTTCCGGGTTTACCTGGGAAAAGGTGGCAGGAGATGGATCACCGCTGAGATTAGCAGATGTGGAGACCAGCGGTTTTCTTAATCTTTTAATGAGATGCCGGCAAAACTGGTCTTGTACGATCCTTATGGCAATGGTGCCATCTGCATTGATCACGTTGGAAGCCAGGCCCAATGCGCCTTCATAGATCACTGTGGTGGGTTTTGTAAAGCCGCCGATGATTTCGGCCATATCAGGACGGGGATTGGCTACATAATGCAGCAGATCCCGGATATCAGCCAGGAGTACTACGAGACTTTTACTCTCCTCTCTTTGTTTGAGTTGGAAAACCTTTTTCACAGCGGCTTCGTCTGTGGCATCGCAGCCGATGCCCCAGATGGTGTCTGTAGGGTATAGGATTAGTCCTCCATTGCGTAGTACCGGCAATGCGGCGCTGATATCATCTTCAAAAATCTCCATTCACCTGGTTATTTCAGTTTATAATAGACGTTCATCATGGCTGCTGCACATTTTTCAGCGGTAAATCGCTGTGCATGCTGCCATCCTTTTTGACGTAATTCTTCTGCCAATGCTGGCTGGTGTTGTATTTGCTTCATGGCTCCCGCGATACTGGCCGTATCTAAGGGGTCCACGTAGAGGGCCGCCGGACCGGCTGTCTCCCCAAAACAAGATCCTGTGGACGTAATGACTGGCGTACCGCTCCATAACGCTTCCAGGATAGGAATCCCAAAGCCTTCAAAGAGAGAAGGATACACTAAAGCCACCGCCCCCTGATATAGCAAAGGTAATTCAGCATTTGCCAATCGGGCTTTTTCATTGAGAAAAATTACCTGATCAGTCATATTATTGGCTGCCAGCCAGGATTGTACCTTCTTCTTATAGGCCGACCCACTGCCCAACACGACCAGCGGCAGCCTGTCAGCTCCACGGAGTGTATGCATGGCCGTTACAATACCCAGCAGATTTTTCCTTTCGATTAAAGAACCTACATACAGGAAATACTTCTCTGGCAACTGATAACGGGTACGCAGGGCCTGGATCTCTTCAGGGCCATGGATTTGCGCGAAAGCCGGATCACAACTCTGGTAGACCACATCAATTTTCTCCGCCGGCGTTTTATAGTAAGTAATGAGATCCTCCTTGGTTTGTTCGCTGATAGCCACTACCCTATCCGCATACTGGCAGGCGTAGCGGGCCTTCCGGCGATAAGTCACGACATCAATCGGATTATATTGGCTCGGATACCTTTCAAAAATCAGGTCATGCATCGTAACAACCGATTTCACACCAGATGTATGTATCCCGAATGGTATTTCATGACTCAGGCCATGGTAGATATCAATGCCGGTCTGGGCCAGCTCATCTACTACAAACCGGCTCCGCCAGGCCGATTTAAACCAGCGATGGATCGCTTTTTCCGGAGTGACGAGGTGTAAATCGGGATGATTCTTCCATGAATACATGGTTGTTTCCCGGGGCGCGAAAAGGTAATAATCGTTTTCAGGATAGCCCAGAACCAGGGAATCTATCAGGCTACGGCTGTAATTTCCCAGGCCGGTGTTGTTTTGAAAGGCGCGTTTAGCGTCAAATCCGATTTTCATGGGCGCAAATTAATATTTTGCTCGCAAAGGACGCAATGGGGCAAAGGACGCAGTGAAATAGTGTTTTTGCTCGCAAGCTCGCTGGTGCGATTTTTTTGCAAGCGGAGTAGCGGGGATGGTTTTGCTCGCAGAGCAGCAAGGCAGCAAAGCAGCAAAGAATTTATCGAATCCGATCTTAAAAAAATGTTCTGTACAACAGTCAGTGCATACCGAAATGACAAAAAACATGACCTAAGTCTTTGCTGCAATGCTGCTCTGTTGCTCTGCGAGCAAAAATCCAGCGCCGTACAACAGCCATTGCAGGCCGAAATGACCAAACAACATAACATTAGCCTTTGCTGCATTGCTGCTCTGCGAGCAAAAATCCAGCGCCGTACTACAGCCATTGCAGGCCGAAATGTCCAAACAACATAACATTAGCCTTTGCTGCTTTGCTGCATTGCTGCTCTGCGAGCAAAAATCCAGCGCTGTACAACAGCCATTGCAGGCCGAAATGTCCAAACAACATAACATTAGCCTTTGCTGCTTTGCTGCATTGCTGCTCTGCGAGCAAAAATCCAGCGCCGCAGGCGCTCCTTTCCACCGCACAATTGCATGAGACGAAAATTCGCATTATGTTTGCAAAAAATTTAAATAGACGATGGATTTACAACAACAAATACTGGCAGCCTGGGCGGATCGCAGTCTGTTACAGGAAACCGTATATTCAGATGCAGTCAAAGCGGTGATTGAAGCGGTTGACAAAGGACATCTGAGAGTTGCAGAGCCTACATCCAACGGCTGGAAAGTGAACGAATGGGTGAAACAGGCTATCCTGATGTATTTCTCCATTCAGCCAATGGAAACCATGGAGCTGCCTCCGTTCGAGTTTTACGATAAAATGAAGCTGAAGACCAATTATAAGGATCTGGGTGTAAGAGTTGTTCCACATGCAATTGCTCGTTACGGCGCCTATATTGCAAAAGGTTGTATCCTGATGCCTTCTTATGTAAACATCGGCGCTTTCGTAGACGAAGGTACTATGGTGGATACCTGGGCTACTGTTGGATCTTGCGCGCAGATCGGTAAGAACGTTCACCTGAGTGGCGGCGTTGGTATCGGTGGCGTATTGGAGCCGCTGCAGGCTAGTCCTGTAATCATCGAAGATGGTTGCTTTGTAGGTTCCCGTTGTATCGTAGTAGAAGGTGTGATTGTGGAAAAAGAAGCGGTACTGGGTGCAAACGTAGTGCTGACACAGTCTACCAAAATCATCGATGTAAGCGGTCCTGAACCAATTGAATACAAAGGACGCGTACCGGCTCGCAGCGTGGTTATTCCTGGTACTTATACCAAGAAATTCCCTGCTGGCGAATACCAGGTTTCTTGCGCACTGATCATTGGTCAGCGTAAAGCTTCCACAGACCTGAAAACCAGTCTGAATGATACCCTGCGCGAATTTAACGTAGCAGTATAATTCAACTTAAGATATAAAATCCCTGTACAGTTCGCTGTACAGGGATTTTTTTATGGAGACACGTGTCAGTCTGTCTTCAGATTCTTCACCGGATTTGCGAGAGCAGCCTTGATGGATTGTGTACTGACAGTCGCGATAGCAATCAGTAAAGCTATCAATCCGGTGCCTATCAATACAACAGGGTTTATTGCGATATGAAATTCATATTTTTTCAACCAGTTGTTCATCATCCAACTGGCAATAGGCGATGCGATGGTGCAAGCCAGTAATACCATCCAGATAAATTCCTTTGACAATAGCATCCAGAGATTCATAACAGAAGCTCCCAGGGCTTTGCGAATACCTATTTCCCTCGTTCTTCTTTCTGCCACATACATGGCTAGTCCGAATAAACCCAGACAGGAAATCAATATGGCTAAAACCGAAAATATGATGGCCAGTTTACCTGCTTGCTTTTCTGTGGCGAACTTCTTGGCAAAATCCTGATCAGTGAAAGTGTAAGCAAAAGGTACGGCAGGATCATATTTTTCGAAAATTGGTTTCAACGTATTCAGCGCTACCGCTGTATTTACATTTGGTTTTAAACGCAAGAGCACAGCGTTCGGATGGTCTGTATTGAAGAGGAAAACCAATGGTGATATGGGTTTGAAAGGATCGGTGAGAAGTACATCTTTTACGATACCGATGATGGTCCAGCGGCGATTGCCTTCTGCGATAGTTTGTCCCAGTGGATTTTTAAACCCGAGTATTTTTGCTGCCGCTTCATTGATGATCACACCACTTGAATCGGTGCTGTAATTTCTTCGGAAGGCATGACCATCCGTAAATTGGAGTCCTACTGTTTTCTCGAAATCAAAATCTGTCATGATGACGTCCAGCGCGATATTTGCGGCGGGGTCCTTTCCTTGCCAGGTGAAATCGCTCCAACTGTTGTACAGTGTTGTCATTGGTTGCGATGAGCGCGCCACTGATTCCAGGACATTCGTCTCCATTAATTCATTCTTCAGCGCATCATAATTCTTTCTCAAATCATCGCTGGCCTGTACGTTGATCAGGTTCATGGCATTATATCCCGGATTCCGCTGCTGACCATATTTTACTTGTTGAAAGATGATCACGGTGCAGATAATCAATATACAGGAAATGGAAAACTGCGTAACCACCAACACGCGGCGGAACCAGGTAGCGCCGCCTGGAGCGCGCCAGGAGCCTTTCAATACCGCAATGGGTTTGAAGGCCGACAAATACAATGCTGGATAAAGGCCGGAAATAAAACCGGTGGCGATGCATATCAGCAGCATTACTGCCAGTAACTGCACATTAAAAGCATCCAGGTGTATGTGTTCAAAACCAAGGTCGCGGATAAAAGGATAAATCAGTATCAATAGCAGAACAGACGTGAGGAAGGCCAGTACAGACGTTAACAGCGATTCCACCATAAACTGTACCCAGAGCTGTTTGCGGGTAGATCCGGCAGATTTCCGCACGCCTACTTCGCGGCTTCGTTTCTCGGATCTTGCAGTGGTGAGATTCATGAAATTCATACAGGCCACCAGCAGTACGAAGATGCCTACTAACAGGAATAATCGCACGTAGGTAATGCGTCCGCCTATATTTTTCCAATTGGCATAATCGCTGTACAGATGCCAGCGAGGGAGTGGTTGAACGGTGAAGAACTGGTCTTTGGTTTCAGGCACTTTCTGCGCCAGAAGTCTTTCTATTTTCTCTGTGAAAGTTGCCATAGACGTACCTTCACGTAACTGGACCAGACTTAGCAGAACGTTGTCTCCCCATGATAATCCCCGCTCATTAAAATGTTGTTGCGCAGCAAAGAAATCAAAGTTGACGAGGAAGTCGAAGTTAATAGATGAATTTTCAGGAACATCTTTCGCGACACCTGTAATCACCATATCGTAGGTATTATCCAGTCGCAATGTTTTGCCGATGACGTCCAGGGAGCCGAACAGCGCTTTCGCAGTAGCAGCAGAAAGGATGATATTATTCTGATCTTTCAGTGCGGAGGAGATATCGCCACTCAGGAGTGGAAAGGAAAACATGCGGAGAAAATCCGCATCTGCGAACATCGCATTTTTACGGAATTTGTTATTATTTACGAGCAGGCTATGATCTGCTGAGTAGAACGTGCGGGCTGTATATTCCACTTCGGGAAAGCTGTTTTTCAGCTCCTGGTATAGTGGCAACGGTGTGGCCTGAAAAGTAGTTTTTACGCCGTTGAACTGCACATTTCTCATGATCATGGCGATACGGTCCTTATGTTGATGGAATGTATCAAAGCTCCGTTCATAGTGTACCCACATATAAACGAGCAGGGCGAAAGTCATACCAGTGGCGAGGCCGAAGATATTAATAAACGAAAGGACCTTATTTTGCAGCAAGTGACGCCATGCAACTTTCAGATAGTTTACCAACATAAAGGAGTATTTAGGGTATGTCGCCAACAAGAATACCAGAAATGCGAACACTTATCTATCAGCGTATTATGGAAAGATACTGGCAGATAAGTGTTCGCTAAGGGTCAGAGTATGTCCGGATGCGGACATTAAAATTATATTTTTCGGAAGACAACAATTCCATTGTGTCCGCCGAAGCCAAACGTGTTGCTGAGCGCCACTTTGACGTCTTTCTCCACCGCGTTACCCAGGACTATCCGGAGGTTGGAAGGTATTTCCGGATCGAGGTTCGTGGTATTGATGGTTGGAGGAATTATATGTTTATCGATACTCAAGATAGCGGCAATGGCTTCAATTGCCCCTGCAGCGCCCAATAAATGCCCTGTCATGGATTTCGTAGCGCTTATGAACAGATGATCCGGATCATTGCCGAAAAGGCGTGTAATCGCTTTTATTTCGCTCAGATCACCTACAGGAGTACTGGTAGCATGTGCATTGAGATAATCTACGTCTGTAGTATTGAGGCCAGCATCTTCCAGGGCGAATTTCATGGCCTGGAAGGCGCCGAGTCCTTCCGGGTGGGTGGCAGTCATGTGGTAGGCATCTGCTGTCATGGCAGCACCGGCTACTTCTGCATAGATTTTAGCGCCGCGGGCTTTTGCATGTTCGTATTCTTCCAGGATGAGGGCGGCGCCGCCTTCTCCCATTACGAATCCGTCTCTTTCGGTATCGAAGGGTCTGGATGCTGCGGTAGGATCATCATTTCTGGTGGACATGGCTTTCATGGCGCAGAAGCCGCCTACAGAAGCGGGCGTGATGGGAGCTTCGGAGCCGCCGGTAATCATCACTTTTGCTTTGCCGAGGCGGATATAATTCAGCGCATCCATGATAGCGGTGTTGGAGGTAGCGCAGGCAGATACCGTGGTATAGTTAATACCCATCAGGCCATACTTCATAGAGATCATACCTGAAGCCATGTTTGCTATGAGTCGCGGTACAAAGTAAGGGCTGAACCTTGGCGTCATGCCGCCTTGCACATATTCCGTTACCTGTTCTTCGAAGGTTTGCATACCACCCTGGCCACTGCCCCAGATAACGCCGGTATCAAAAGGATTCATGGCAGAGAAATCGATACCTGCATCGGCGACCGCTTCTGCGGCTGCAGAGAGGGCGTATTGGGTGAAGGGATCTGTTTTACGCAGTTCCGCTTTATCGAGGGTAAGGGAAGGATCATAGTTTTTCAGTTCACAGGCGAACCTGGTTCTGAATTTAGAGGGATCGAAGCGGGTGATGGTAGCAGCGCCGCTGGCGCCGGCGATCAGCTGGTTCCAGAAAGTGTTTACATCATTTCCGAGCGGCGTAACAGCACCTAGTCCGGTAACTACAACTCTTTTCATAGTAATGGTTTTAGGGGATTAAGTCATCCAGTAGCTGGCGACTAATCCGGGTAAATATTTCGGGTCCGAGCACACGCGACATGAGCAGGGAAGCTTGGAGATTCGTCATTATCATTAGCGCGCGGTCTATCGCTTCTCCGTGGAAATGGAGTTGTTTGTGTTTGCGTCCATTTTCGAGGGTATGCGAGAGCCAATGGAGGATGTCTTCCGCCATTCCCTGTACTTCCAGTTGCATTTCAGGCGCCAGGGTATTGTAGTCGGTCGACAGAGATCCCATCAGGCAGATGTTTCCGGCATGGCAATGTTTGCGGAAGACCTCAATGAGATGTTGGAGTTGTTCTTGTTCAGGGAGTTTTTTCCATTTGGCGATATTGGTGGCGAATTTGTTTCTTTCGTGTTGGATTACGCCGATACCCAGATCTGCCTTAGCGGGGAAATGGTAGTGAACGGCTGCATTTTTCATGTCGAACGGTTCTGCGATATCCTTATAGGAGAAGGCGTTGAAGCCGCGTACACGAATTAGTTGGTCTGCGAGGGAGACCATTTTTTCTTTTGTTTCAGACATAATATTTAATACTCACGCCACAAAAATACTTACTTACTAGTAAGTAAGCAAATTAAACTCATTGTGGTCTTTTTTAAAAAATATTTGGTAGAATAAAATGTATTCCTATCTTTGCAGCCCTGAAACACAAAAATCAGTTGCCCAGATGGCGAAATTGGTAGACGCACTGTGTTCAGGTCGCAGCGCTCGCAAGGGTGTGCTGGTTCGAATCCAGTTCTGGGCACTAGAAAAGGTTGTAAGTATTGAACTTACAACCTTTTCTTTTTTATCTCAATTCCGTTCCTATCTACATTTCTCCGCTTTCTCCCACTGCTGTTGGTTCTATAATGCTAAATAATGTATGCCGACCTGTGCATTCAGCACCGAAAACTCAAAGACGGGTTGAAAGAGGATTTCTGATTATCGGGAGTGGGACATCATCACTTTTTGGATTTGGGCTTTGTTTGCATTAGTGCATAATACGATGATGTGAAAGCAGAAAGGCTTTTGTAGCCCACCATATGCGCAATCTGGCTTAGGGTATATTGTTTTTTATCAATAAGTTCTATGCTTTTTAAAATTCGGATGAGCTGCATATATTTTTGGAGTGTTATGTTGGTTTCCTGCTTAAAAATGCGCTGTAAGCTGCGAACAGACATTTTTGCCATATCCGCAAGCTCTTCAGTATCAAAATTATACTGGTAATTCTTATTGATATGATTACAAACGGGTATCAACCGAATATCGGTGGGAACAGGGATTTGCAAAGAACCGCTTTCATCGCAGAAGTATGGCAGGCTGCTGAGCATAGCGTTCAGAAAAACAGACTTTTCTTCGTCTTCTGTAAGCAGCTTATTCCACTTGGAAGCATACAATAACATTTCCTTTAATACAGCAGGAGCAGAAAAAACGTGTATATTCTGATAAAACCCCTGGGCAGGAACGGTCTTAAACAGTACCACTCTTAGGTTAACAGTTTTAGCGGCTGATGTTGCCCGGTGTCTTACGTCTGAAGGTATCCAAATAACGTGATTTTGAGGCACGAGATAGATGTTTTTATCAATGTGAAAATATTGATAGCCTGTTTCCACATAAGTTAACTGGCAACGTTGGTGGCTGTGTTCATAGTCGTCGTGCTGCCAGTTCTCTTCAAACCAGATATAGGCATCGCTCGGTATATCATCTGTATATTGGCCGGCGTTTTTTTCAGTAAGTCCACACTTCAGCTTGGCGTTCTGCATATCATTTTTGGCAAAGTTAATAAAAACGTCATAAGTAATTTTGCATGCAGATACAGTTAGATATGAAAAAATTACGTTTCCTTTTGATAGGCGTGCTATCAATATTAATGATTAATATAGCTATGGCACAGGAAAATAAAGCAAGCATTTTGGTTCTTATCCATTCGGATAACGGTGGCACTTACGAAATGGCAGAGGAACTGGCAAGAGGCATAGAAAGCGAGGGCAATGCAAAGGCCATTATCAAACAAGTCAAAGCCTCGCAAAATCCCAAATTAAAAGATATTCCTGTTGCTTCTATAAATGAACTTGCAACCTATGATGGCATTGCCTTTGGCTCACCTGTATATTTTGGAAACATCAGTACAGGAATGAGCGAGTTTCTTGCAAAGACGGTTGATTTGTGGTCAAACCACGCTTTAGAGGGGAAACCTGCAACTGTTTTTATGTCGTCAGGAAGCGGAGCCGGAAGAGAACTGGCGATGCAATCGTTCTGGAACAGTCTTGCTGTACACGGTATGGTTATCGTTTCCAATGGTATTCGGGGATATGAAAATATCGACAAAACGATTCCGCAAGGCAATACAGTATTGGGAACCACAAGCCTCACTTCACTAAAAACAGTAGAAAGACCAAGCCAAAGCGAACGTTATCTTGTAGCATTGCAAGGCAAGAATTTTGCAAAGGTTTCATTGGCATTAAAGGGCAGTCAATCAGCAAGCGCACTGCATAACGTATCCATCAATGAAAAAGCGGCAGATATTAACGAGGTATTAAAGCAAAAGAACATCATATTACCATCCTTGCCAAAGCCAGTAGGCAATTATCAGTTGTATAAGCGTTCGGGCAATTTGGTGTACATAAACCAGGTGGCGTTGAAAGACGGTAAGATTGTAAATCCTGGCAAATTGGGTGTTGATGTAAACGAAGAGCAGGTAAAGGAATCCACACGGCTAACAATGCTGAACGTGCTGTCTATCTTGAAAGAAGCCGTAGGCGGAGATCTGAACCGGGTAAAACAATGTGTGCAGCTTGTGGGTACATTCAATACGACAGACACCTTTACCAAACACGCAGATCTGATGAATACCGCCTCTGACCTTACGGTAGAAGTATTCGGAGAAAAAGGCAAACATACTCGGAATACGAGCGGAGCTAATTCATTACCTGTGGGTTCGTCGGTTTCCATTCAGGCAATTTTTGAAGTAGAATAATGAACAAATAAAATTTAGAACCAATGATAAAAGTATTTATAGCCGGGGCTACCGGTTGGGCAGGTTCAGAATTGAGCAAAGGTGTTTACCACCAAGCGGGAATGGAATTGGTTGGCGGGTTATCTCGCTCTCAAAAGGGTGGAAACCTAGCCGAAATCCTCCATCTGGAAAGTAAGGAAATCCCAGTGTTTGAAACCATCGAAGAAGCACTGGAGCAAGTGGATTTTGATGTGCTGGTCGAATTCACCAAACCCGATATTGCCAAGACCAATATTCTCTCGGTTCTGAAAAAAGGGAAACGGGTTGTTGTAGGAACCTCCGGCCTGACGGACGAAGATTATACCGAAATTAACCAGGCGGCTAACGATAACGATACATCGGTACTGGCAGCGGGAAATTTTGCCATTACAGTAGTGCTGCTACAAAAGTTTGCCGAAATCGCTGCAAAGTACATTCCTCATTACGAAATCATAGATTTTGCAAGCGATAGCAAAATAGATGCACCAAGCGGAACGGTCGCGGAACTAGCCTACCGTTTATCGCAGGTGCAGAAACCCGAAATAAAAGTACCAATTGATAATACCGTTGGGAACAAAGCAACAAGAGGTGCTAGCATCAACGGTGTGCAGGTACATTCATTAAGACTTCCTGGTCACGTAATTTCTGTTGAAACAATTTTCGGCCTGCCGGACGAAAAGCTTACAATAAGGCACGATGCAGGTACGAGTGCTGAACCTTATGTAAAAGGTGCTTTACTCGCCATCGAAAAAGTAGGTACGTTCAAAGGATTGAAAAGAGGATTAGATACCGTAATGGAATTTTAATACGTAATAATCTTCGTTCGCCCATAACATCGGTTAGCCCGATATTGGGCGAGATAATGACAACCCTGCATCTGAATAGCCTGCAAGGAAGTTTACTGACATCCATTCCTTTGACTGTATTTGCAGGTTGCCCTATCCTGGTCAGCAAACTGACAGGAAAAACCAATTCCGGAGATAACCAGCTGGTTGAGATTCCAGTTCTGGGCACGAAAGTAAAAGGTCGGAATCAATTCCGACCTTTTACTTTTTAAGTACTTCCAAATCCTTTACTGGTAAGGTGATCAGCTCTAGTTAATGGTTAACCTCAATGGTTCGATAATCGTTTTTATCAAAAAGACAGACCGCGGCTGCATTTTCATATTTCTGAAAAAGGTGCTTGCTCCCAGATTCACCTGAAGGCCGGCTTACACAGCAGTGAGATGTATGGAGCCTCCCCATGCTGCCACATTCCACAACAAGATTATTTAAAAATATTTGATTCTTCCCGTACAAGCAAAACCACATCTGCCAATTCTGATTGTCAAATTTTGTTCTACATTTTTTAATTAGCAATCCTACCAAAAAATTCTTTTTACCACAAATAATTCCTTAAATTAGTAATCTTTAAAACACCCCTAAAAACCACTTATTATGGCAAGAACAAAAGAACAAGACCAAAAACTGGCTAACTCTTTAGGTATTAGTTATGAAGAGTTACAGCAGACAGAATGGGAACTTTTTGTAGTTGTGGATGATGGTAATAATATAGTAGAAATACCACTTGAGGTAATTGTCAGATTTGGTGAAAAATCACCTAAACATATCTTGGCTAAGATTAAAGGTCTTAATGAGGATAATGAGGTAAGCCTCTCACCAGCAGCTGCAGGTGAATAATTACTTTCTGGCATTTTGCCAGTATCTTACAATAAGGATGCTGGCAAAATATCAAAACTTCTATTACTTTATTTCTCTAAAATTTGACCCCTCTGAAAAACCTTATTTAAGCTGAATTGCCTTCATGTAATCTAAGTTTTTCTCTAAGGTTGCCCCTGCAAAACATGTCCCGAAATTTCTTGCAATCCCTAAATTTAAAACCTGTAGGCTGTATAAACTTTTTACTACCACTAGGAACTGGTTCGTTTATCTTCCAGTTCCGGGCACGAAAGTGGAAAGGTCGGAGATATCTCCGACCTTTCCTTTTTTCAAGTATTTCCAAATCCTTTACTGTAAAGGATATCAGGGATCAAGTAGAAAGATTGGGGGCAAGTCGTCAATTTTAATCATAACGTTTATACGTATAACCTCCCCTCCCATATATCTCTTATATCTCCATTAATTGTTCTGACAATATATGTTTATCTTCTACGGCAATATTTTTACCTATTACTTTTTCCAACGAATTCAAAAATGCAACAGCTTTATTCTTTTTATTTTGTTGCATATTGCTGGATGGAGCGGCAGTCTCTGGGAAATCAGGAATCATTAAGTCTTCGGAAGTGTTGGCACCATTGGCAGTATTAATGATGGTATCAGAAAGTCCTATGGGCACCCAGGTAAGGAGTCCGGGTATTTTCTGCTTATTCAGGTTATCATTGTTTAACTTATACATCCAACGGGTACCTCTTTTAAGGGGGATACAGATCGGGGTACACATCCATTGCCCTCCATCCATGCCATTGCCTTTAGCAGTTTTTACATAGGCGCCGGTTGCGACATACCAACAGGTGGCTCCTTCAAACCAAATGCCGATACTGGCATTATCGTATACAGGACCAAATGTAGCTCCTGAGCCAATATAAGCCGGAGGTGGTACAGTAGCCAGCAGAAAGCCATCGGCAGGGGCTATATTGATAATACCGGCAGGAGAAGTTTCATTGATATTTGCACGACTTCCTCGGCCAAACATATAGGCATCCGCATTACTTGTATTAAAGGAGTCCTGGCAAAATAACTTACCATTGATACCAACATTACCGGTAATGCTGCTATTAGGAGCGAAAATAGTGGCGGGCATCGTGAGGCTGTCAGTTACATTTACTCTTGACAACGTACTGAGATCTTGCACTGTGAGAAAGGAAGTGCGTACAGCATCGCTGACCGTTTGCCTGGCACTGAGTGTACCATTAACCCTGGCATCATTATATACTTCCATACTCTCCGGACTTAACACCGGGTTACTTACAGTAATGGTCAGAGAGCTATATGCAACCAACTGCCCTAAATACGCTACGAGCGTAAAGGTGGTAGCTGAAGCAATACCCTTCATCAGAAAGGTACTATCCTTACCTTCATAAACAGGTGTAGGATTAGCTTTTTCATAAACCTGATAGTAGGTGCCATTGCTACCCCACGAAAGATTGAATGGGGTATTGGATGGAAACTCTGAAACAGGTACAAATGTTCCATTAGGATCACGCGCTAAAAAGGTGCGGATGTATACATCCATTTCGTCTGTGTTAATCATTTGGATAGTGGTTATTTAGTAAAAAATGAGGAAAACTATAGTTGAATAAGTATTGCTGTGAGCTGCTTTTTAAGATCCGGAGGGAAGGTTTTTTCTAATGCTGTTTCCAAGGTTTCAATAAAAGAGGCTGCTGTTGTTGAAATGCCCCCAAAAGTTTAGACACTTTTGGGGGCATTTTTATGAGTGCAAGAAAGAAACACAGTTTTGCCTTTAAGGTAAAAGCAATCAGACTAGTGGAAAAGGGTCAGAGCATTATGTCCACATCGGATGACCTGGACATAAGCCCTCCATTACTATTAAAATGGTGGGATTACTAT
>NZ_QLMA01000013.1 GCF_003259435.1 Chitinophaga dinghuensis | reverse complement strand
AATCAGACTAAATCTAAATGGAATGAGCCCGGTAAAATACCGAGCTCAGTTCCAAAATACTTAATTTTTTTATCCAACTTTTGGGGAGCAGTCCATACGAGCATCCTCTTTTTAATATCGTTATAGCTTGATATATTCTCAACTGTTACCTATTTATCCTATGAATCTATTCACATATAAGCCAGCACTGTTATTGCAAGACAAGTTTGTTGCGACAGACTTAAAGCTTTCATCCTATAATCAATCTGAATTATGGCAGGAGTGGAAGAATAGTGCCTATTTCATTCAAGTCTGTTATTCCAGTGATTTTGAGATAATACAGGCCACTAATTCCATTACAGTAACGAGCATAACTGATATTGATTACTATTTCCGATACAGCAAATTTATACCCGCTATTATTGACGAGAAGAATAAGGATGGAAAGTCGTTTTTCTTGTTTGGTCTCTCCGAAGATCTTCTTGCACAGACATTCACGCAAACTTGGGTCTTTGATGAGGATAGGGTAGTGGTAGTGATCGATGAAAATTATGAAGTGTTGCATTATGAAATCCGGGAACAGAAGGATGGACTTATGCGCATTACCCCGCTTAAATGCCAGGAGCCTGCACCGCAGTATGTTTCCACCAGAATACAGGACGAAAAGGAACAACCAATATTATCAGACTTTCTGAGAGAAGTAGTTGGAGATCGTGGTCTCACCATTTTTGATGGAGAATGTATTTCAGGAGCTGCTGATTATGTTGAGATATTGAATGATCTGAAAACGTTAACAGACCCTGTAATAGAGGTGGCAGATATTAAAATTGAAGACCATAGATCGATCTGGAAAATAGCATTGAGCATAAATGGCATAGCGCATGATTTTACAGTTAAGGGAGACACAGATTGGTTTGATGAAAATTTTATCCGTCAGATAAATGTTGCGCTGCGAGCATCTGGTTCGGCCCATACTTTTTATGCAGTTACAGATGAAGATTATGGCCAAGGATTTGGGGTAGTATATCTACATAATTCCCTCGCAGCTTGTATTACAGCATATCTCAAAACTACCGGACTTTGGGAAGAATGGGAGGGCATTGATAATTTGCTGGACTATTCCTCCAGTCGGGGGACATATTAATGATAAAAAAAGTGGACGAGTCAATCATGATTGACTCATCCACTTTTTTTATCATACGATCTTTACTTTTTTTCTCCCTGCAGCCATACCACTTTCTGCACGCTATCGTGCTGCTGGCCGATAATATCCGCATAAAGCTCTGGTCTTCTTGCCTGGCGGTAGCGATATCCACCGGCTTTTTGCAATTTATCGCGGGTTAGTACAGCGGTTACTACTTCGTCGCCGAGTTTGCGGCATTCGGTGAGAATATCTCCAAAAGGATCTACGATCATAGAACAACCATTTTTCAGCTGATCATCATCCATGCCTATAGGATTGGAGAAAACGGCATAAATGCCATTGTCATATGCGCGTGCCGGCAACCATTTCATGAGCCAGGAGCGGCCTTTCATGCCATCAAATTCCAGTCGCAGCGGGGTAGGGTTGGTATCCCTTTGTTCCCAGAGGCCTGCATCTACGAAACCTGCGCCAGGGCGTGGACTAGGCGTACACATGGTCACATGAGGCATGAAAATAATATCAGCTCCCAGTAAGGCGGTGGCGCGTACATTTTCCACTATGTTATTATCGTAACAGATGAGGATACCGCATTTCCAGCCATGGAGATCGAAAACTACATATTCATTGCCTGGTTTCAGATGTGGGTTAATGAAGGGATGCAGTTTACGATATTTGGCTACCAGGCCATTTTTGTCTACGCAAACGTATGCTTTGAACAACTGATTCGCTTCGTCTTTTTCAAAGAGTCCGGCCAATATACTGATGTTGTTTTCAGCGGCGATGGCGGTCAACTGACGAATGGAAGGGCCGTCTGGAATGGGTTCTGCAATTTCCAGCATTTGGGCTTCACTGAGGTGGCGGGCAAACGTATAGCCAGTGATACTACATTCATGAAAGGCGACTACCTGCGCGCCATCTGCGGCGGCAGCTTTGGAGAGTTCCCTGATTCTTCCGAGGTTATACGCTTTATCGTTGCTGCGGTTCTCAAACTGAGCTGTGGCTACTTTAATTGTTTCCATAAAATAATATCTTAATCACGAAGATATGCTTCCAGGGGCTAAAGTCATGTTAAAAATACCTATATTCGCAGTTTCAATTTTATAGGAGATGGCCCAACCAGATAGCGCAAATGTCGTCTTTAACCTGGCGGCAGATTTTGTTAACCAGACTAACCGCCACATCTTTCTTACTGGAAAGGCAGGAACGGGGAAGACCACATTTCTGAAATATATCAAGGAGAATACCCGCAAAAATACCGTAATTGTTGCACCTACCGGTGTTGCGGCTATTAATGCAGGCGGTGTTACCATGCACTCTTTTTTCCAGCTTCCTTTCGGGCCATTTGTGCCTGGCACCAAGCGTGGATTTACAGATGATATAGTCAGCAGTACAGACAGACATTCCCTCTTCCGCAATATTCGCTTCACCAACGATAAGAAAGCATTACTACAGGAACTGGAACTCCTGATCATTGATGAGGTGAGCATGGTTCGCTGCGATATGCTGGACGCTATGGACGCAATTTTGCGCCATTTCCGGAATAAGCCACTGCAACCATTTGGCGGTGTACAAGTGCTGTTTATCGGAGATCTGTACCAGCTGCCACCAGTTATTCCGGAAGATGAATGGACCTTGTTGTCGCAATACTACAATTCGCCCTTCTTCTTTGATGCAAAAGCCATAGAACAACAACCGCCACTGTATATTGAGCTGAAAAAAATCTATCGTCAGAACGAACAGGAATTCATCGACATCCTGAACAGAATTCGTAACGATAAAGTGGAAGGCGAAGATTTACAGCTGCTGAATAAATATTATCGCCCTGAATTCAAGGGAAATGAAGACGAGGAATTTATCGTACTGACCACGCATAACCGCAAGGCAGATGATATCAACGCATCGCGACTGGCAGCTATGCCCGGAAAATTGCATCGCTTCGAAGGGAAAATTGAGGGCGACTTCTCCGATAAGGCATTGCCTACTGAACTTGTGCTGCAATTGAAAGTAGGAGCGCAGGTGATGTTCCTCAAAAATGATATCGCACAGCCCCGTCGCTATTACAATGGTAAAATTGCTACTGTAACAGAGATTGATGAAGACGAGATTACACTGCTGCTTTCCGGTTCCCATGAAGAAATGAAACTGGGAAAGGAAACCTGGCGAAATATCCGCTATCACTTTAATGCTGATGAAAACAGCATAGAAGAAGAGGAAATCGGCAGTTTCACACAGTTCCCTATTCGCCTTGCTTGGGCGATCACGATTCATAAAAGTCAGGGTCTTACTTTTGAAAGAGCCATCATTGACGCCGGTTATGCCTTTGCACCAGGACAAGTATATGTGGCTTTGAGCCGCTGTACCTCCCTCGAAGGACTAGTACTGCATTCCCGCATTGGATTTGGCAGTATTAAAACTGATCCGCGCGTTATTGAGTTTGCAAGACAGGAAAGTGAACCGAATGAAATGGTAGTGCTGCTGGAAGTAGAGCGTAAGAAATACCAGGCGTCTTTCCTCCTACATTTATTCGACTGGTATAAAATGCAGGCACTCATAAAATCGCATGCCATCTGGATCGAGGACAAGAAAATCCCTGATTTTGATGCTGCGCTAAAAATGACCCGTTATCTCTCCAGTGTAATTATTCAACAGGCTGAAGTGGCTGCTAAATTTACTGTGCAGTTACATCAACTGCTGGATGTAGTGGCCCAAACCGGCGAAACAGAACAACTGGAAGAACGTATCACCAAAGCAGTAGGCTATTTTACCAAGAGCATATACGAAGAAATGATTGTTCCCCTGCGGGAGCATACAGAAGAAGTGAAGAAAGCCAAAGCCAAGAAATACCATTTACAGCTGATGTCCCTGGAATCTGATTTCTGGGTGAAACTGCAACAGGTATGGGAATGCGCCTATGGCGATATTCATTTCAACAAAGGATTGACCGATTATTTGGCCAAACGTACCGGTACAGATGCTCCTGTAGCCGCACCTGCGAAAGCGAAAGGCAAGGTGGAGAAAGGAAGTAGCAGGAGAGGATCGCTGGAATTATTCCTGGGTGGTAAGACAATCGGAGAGATTGCCACTGCTCGCAACCTCGCTGCCAGCACCATAGAAAGCCATTTGGCTCAATGTGTGGAAGCCGGTGAGTTGGAGCTCGAGAAATTTGTTCCGGAAGGCATTGTAAAGCTCATTATGAACCATATCCGCGACCTGGGCGCTACCGCTACAGGCCCGATCAAGGAACGTACAGGAGATGCCGCCTCTTTCGCCCAGATACGCGCCGTACAAGGATGGCTGCAACGCAAACAAAGGGAAGAAACCCTGCAAGAATAATATTTTATCCCCTTTCGGGTAATAATGAATTAATAACCGGTAAAAAAATGCAAGGATTCCTATGTCTCCAGCTGCTAAATTTGCAGTACAACTAATATAGGAAGCACTTGAAAGTCGGACTTTTTATACCCTGTTATATAGACCAGTTCTATCCACAGGTAGGTATTGCCACCTTACAGCTGTTGCAGAAGCTGGGCTGTGAGGTGGAATACCCACAAGGACAAACATGCTGTGGCCAGCCTATGGCCAATTCAGGCTTTGAACATCTCACACACGGCTGCAACAGCCTCTTTGTAGATCATTTTAATGGATTTGATTATATCGTAGCTCCTTCAGGCAGTTGCGTACTCCATATTAAGGATCATTTACATGATCCCAAAAGGGAAGCTGCTGCCGAAAATATACGGGCACGTATATACGAGCTTTCCGAATTCCTCACAGACGTACTGAAAGTGACTTCGCTGCCGGCAAAGTTCCCACATAAAGTAGGACTGCATCAGAGCTGCCACGGACAACGTGGCCTCCACCTGGCGCAGATGAGCGAACTGGTAGACCAGCCTTTCTCCAAACCAGGGCAACTCCTGCAAATGGTGGAAGGCCTGGAACTCATTTCACTGGACCGTACGGATGAATGCTGCGGATTTGGAGGTACCTTCTGCGTGGCAGAAGAAGCCGTATCTGTAAAAATGGGAGTAGACCGTATAGCCGATCACGTTAAACATGAGGCAGAAGTCATCACAGGTACGGACGTCAGTTGCCTCATGCACCTGGAAGGTATTATCAATCGCCGTCAGCAGCCATTGCGGGTGATGCATATCGCTGAAATTCTTAATAACACTATCTGATGAACAGTCAACATACCGATCACGCCTCACTTGCCGGAAAGTTCAATGAAAACGAACTAAGGGTAAACTGGCATGATGAAACATTATGGTGGGTAAGGAAAAAGAGAGATCGCATGGCCTGGTCTGTAAATGGCTGGGAAAAACTAAGGGAAGCCGCCTCCGATATCAAACGACATGTACTGGGAAACCTTCACGATTACCTGGTACAATTCGAGCAACAGGCCATTAAAAACGGCGCTGTGGTACACTGGGCTGCAGATGCCGCCGAACACAACAAAATAGTACTGGAAATACTGCAAAAACACCAGGTGAAACGCATGGTGAAAAGTAAATCCATGCTCACGGAAGAATGCCATCTCAACCCGCACCTGGAAGCCCATGGTATCGACGTGATAGATACAGATCTCGGCGAACGCATTGTGCAACTGGCGAAAGAACCGCCTAGTCATATCGTGCTGCCTTGTATTCATAAGAAGAAAGAGGAAATCGGGGATTTATTCCACGAACATCTGGGTACCCCTGCAGGTAACGCAGATCCGCAATTCCTCACCGCTGCGGCACGTCAACATCTGCGACAGGAATTCCTCCAGGCAGATGCCGCCATCACCGGTGTGAACTTCGCAGTAGCAGAAACCGGCGAAATGGTGGTTTGTACGAACGAAGGAAATGCTGATATGGGCGCGCATCTCGCAAAAGTGCATATCGCATGTATGGGCCTGGAAAAAATTATTCCTAAACGAAAACACCTGGGCGTATTCCTGCGATTACTGGCAAGAAGCGCTACCGGACAGCCTATCACCACGTATTCCAGCCATTTCCGCCAACCGCGGGAAGGACAGGAGTTACACATTGTTTTAGTGGATAATGGCCGCTCCAGACAATTAGGAAGAGAGGATTTTCGTAATTCATTGAAGTGTATCCGTTGTGGCGCTTGTATGAATACCTGCCCTGTTTACAGAAGAAGTGGAGGACATAGTTATCATACTGCGGTGGCTGGCCCTATCGGCTCTATCCTGGCGCCCAATCTGGATATGAAAGACTTCGCAGATTTACCATTTGCATCCACACTCTGCGGCTCCTGCTCCAATGTATGTCCCGTGAAAATAGATATTCACCAGCAACTATATAAATGGAGACAGGTCATTGTACAGGAAGGATATGCTACTACCGGAAAGAAAATGAGCATGAAGATGATGACGTCTGTATTGTCATCTCCAGCTACCTATCGTACTGCCGGCAAAATGGGCAGATGGGTATTGCGTGCATTTCCTGGCATGGTGAATAATAAAATGAATCCATGGTATAAACAAAGAGAAATGCCCGCGCCTCCGAAAGTATCTTTTTCTGAATGGTATGCAAAAAATAAAAAAGATGAGCAGCAGGGATAAAATATTACAAGCCGTAAAGAACAATCAGCCGGAACATACGATGCTGCCTTCTTTGGAAGGATTGTCGGATATGCCTGATACGCTGGAAGATTATAAACGAGTAGTGGAAGGATTAGGCGCTATCGTGGAAGAAGTAAATAGCGAAGCAGATGAATTAGCTGCACTGGATAAACATCTACCGGATAGATTACGTATGATTGATGCAAGGTCATCCATACAACGCGAATGGATACACGAAGATCCACATTCGCTGGAAGATGTAGATGTGGCTATTGTAGAAGGCCAGTGGGCAGTGGCAGAGAACGGTGCAGTCTGGTTAACAGAAAAAGATATGCAGGTACGCGCATTGCCATTTATATGTCAGCATCTCATATTAGTAATATCACGCGAACGTATACTCGCAACGATGCATGAGGCGTATGAAAAAATCGGATCGCCTGAAAATGGTTTTGGCGTTTTCATTGCAGGTCCATCTAAAACAGCAGACATTGAGCAGTCGCTCGTACTAGGCGCACACGGCGCGAAAAGCTTACTGGTGCTGGTTAAGCCATGAATGGAAAAAGTGAATTATATTAGATAAAAATTAACGCCGCAATCGCGGCGTTAATTTTTTTTCAAAAAAATGTTTGTTTGTTTAACTTGTTGGTATAATGTTTGTTCCTTAGAAACACTTTGAAAAACCATATCGAGCGTATTGTCGCAATATCAGAATTGCTAACCAGAAAAATTGAAAAGCCATGCATCGCAACAAAACTTTAGAGAAGCTGTCACAGCGGATTTTAACTGTATGCACTAAAAAATCTTCAGAAAGGCATATTAATTTTCCGTTTCATTGATATAGATTTCAAATTTTATTTTCTACTTTGCATTCACTATTGAAAACCGAAAGTATTATCACGCATACTAACATTACGTAGGAATGCAAACTTGTTAACTGGATCAGTCCATTCTTTTGTGGTATCTATGAAAACCACCATCACAACGGTATTTGGGCTGATTAGAGAAAATATTTTATAACCATATCTTATTATTGAAACCTATGGTGCGAAAAACATCATGGATCACCCCGTCGTGGCTAATACTATTGCTCGACCTTGGGTGTTCCGTTCTGGCTGTCAATTTAGCCTTTCTGTTGCGGCTGAATTTTGATATGAAGGACATTGCGCCTTATCCTATCGCGCAGATTTCATTGTGGGTCCTGGGAGTTAATTTACTACTGTCACTCTCACTACGTACATACCGGGGAATTGTTCGCCATACAGGTATGGCCGACATTGGCCGTATTGCAGGTATGAACGTGCTTTGCAGCGCGGTATTATTTACTATCGGTTATGCATATACGCAATATGCAGACCTGAATATATTTCCGCTTTCCATCATTCTGATTTACTTTTTTATCAGCGCATTTGCCTTACTGTCGTACCGATTGCTGGTGAAATGGACCTTCCGATATTATTCGTTGTTACGTTCTTCCAATAAGGAACGCGCTGCCGTTTTTTATACCGGACATACCGGACTCATGCTGCGAAAAGCCATCAGCGATGATCCTGCCGCAGAAATACGCGTGGTAGCCTTTATTGCAGATGCCGCCGCTCATGCAGGTAAATCATTGGAAGGACTCCCAATTTATTCTGCTGACACCAATCAGCTGTACCGGTTAGTGCAGGCAAAGGTGAACGTATTGCTGATACCAGAAGATCATATACAACCAGAACGACTGAACGAACTTGTGGATACCTGCATTTCATTGAATATAAAAGTGCAGAAAGTAGTGCCTGTCAGCCAATGGGTAGACGGCGCTGTAAATAACAGTGTACAATTGAAAGACATTAATATTGAAGACCTGCTGGAAAGAGCTGAGATAAAAATCAGAAACCCCCGCATCAGCGAAGAGCTGAAAGGCAAGAATATCCTGGTAACCGGCGCTGCCGGATCTATCGGAAGTGAAATTGTGAGGCAGCTGGTAAAATATGAACCAGGATTGATCGTTCTCTGTGATAAGGCCGAATCGCCCCTCCATGAACTGGAGCTGGAACTGGCAGAAAAATCCGGCCGCGCACAAATCATTCCTTTCATCGGGAATGTATGCGATCATACCCGCATGCAGCAACTGTTTGATATCTATGCTCCCGCAATAGTTTATCATGCTGCCGCCTACAAACACGTACCCATGATGGAAAAGAATCCGTCCATCGCTGTAATGAACAATGTACTGGGCACTAAAATCATGGCAGAACTTTCCGTTGAATACCACGTGGAGAAATTCGTGATGGTATCTACGGATAAAGCAGTAAATCCCACCAATGTAATGGGGGCTTCCAAACGCATTGCAGAAATCTTCTCCCAATCATTCAATAATTACCTGAATGAGCAATACCAGCGGCCAGGGCCTGTTTACGGTACGCCGCCGACCCGCTTTATCACTACCCGTTTCGGAAATGTGTTAGGCTCTAATGGTTCTGTCATCCCCCGCTTTAAACAACAGTTGGAGAAAGGCGGACCATTAACAGTCACGCATCCGGATATCACCCGCTATTTCATGACAATTCCGGAAGCTTGCCAGCTCGTACTGGAAGCCGGTTCTATGGGGCAAGGAGGAGAGATCTTTGTCTTCGATATGGGGAAACCCATGAAAATCGCAGACCTGGCCCGCAAGATGATTCGCATGACAGGTAAGGAACCCGGAAAAGATATCCAGATAGTATACACCGGCCTCAGACCCGGAGAAAAATTATACGAGGAACTGTTGAACAATGCAGAAAATACCATGGCTACCTATCACGAGAAAATCATGATTGCCAAGGTACGCACATACAACTTCACCCTGGTAAATGAACAGGTGGAAGATCTGATAGAAGCAGCGAGCAAGCACTATCTGATGCCTACTGTGGCACAGATGAAAAAATTAGTCCCCGAATTTATCAGCAGAAATTCTGCCTACGAGGAGCTGGACAAAGGCACCATTACCATGTAACAGTAACGCATATACTAAATAGAGAGTTGACTATGATAATAAGCAATCAAAAACGGACAGATGCAATGCAGCCCCGGTACAGTTCCCTGTACTGGCTGCTTCTGTTAGTCGTTTCCGGGCTTTTCGCATGCAGAGCGCCCAAAAATATTACTTACTTCAAAGATCTGTCAGACACCATTCCGCACACGGAAGTAGAACAAGCCGCCTATAAAACGCCGGCTATCCAGGTGGATGATATCCTGCAGGTGACCATCCAGACACTGGACCCCAACGCTACTGCCTTACTCAATCAACAAGGACAATCAGTACCCGGCGGCACTCCCGCAGGGATGCCTGGTACAGCGGTTTCCGGCTATCTGGTAGATAAAGATGGAAATATCTCCTTGCCAATGATCGGCAAACTACAAGTGAAAGGAAAATCCACAGATGCAGTAAGAGATGAAATTCAAACAAAGGCTGCTGCGCTATACAAAGATCCGGTGGTGAATGTGCGCTTTGCGAATTTTAAAGTGACGGTATTGGGTGAGGTGGCAAGGCCGTCTTCCTATATCATGCCCAACGAAAAAGTAACCCTACTGGATGCAATAGGCATGGCCGGCGATCTGACCATCTACGGTAAACGGGAGAACGTACTCCTCATCCGTGAAAGCGAAGGAAAGAAAGAGTTTGTACGATTCGACCTGAATAAAAGCAACCTGTTTACTTCTCCCTATTATTATTTGCGGCAGGGAGATGTGATCTACGTGGAGCCAAACAAGCAAAAGGTTGCATCAACAGATATGTCGCAGGTAAAACGTATTTCTATCATGGCTTCTGTACTGTCATTACTGATTGTCGTGGCCTCCAGGATTAACTTTTAATTTAAGATCATGCAGGAGAATAAATATCAATCTTTCAACGGCAGGTACTCGCTCAACGGCAATGCTGCAACCGAACCGGAAGCAACGCTGGACCTCCGCAAACTGCTGGATCACCTGGGCCGCTCCTGGTACTGGTTTGTATTCAGTATTCTACTGACAGGCACACTGGGCTGGATCTATCTGCGATATGCCACCCCTGGTTATAAAATCAATGCCAAAATACTGGTAGAGGATAAACAAAAAGGGGCAGACATTCCAGGCGCTGATCTCTTGCAGCAGATGGAAATGTTTACCAGCAAAAGCAGCGTGGATAATGAACTGGAAATTATCAGTTCCCGCTCGCTGATGGAAAAGGTAGTAAGAGATCAACAGCTATATATCCGTTACCTCGTGGAAGGCCGCCTGAAAAAAACGGAAATATATGGCAATGTACCTTTCTCTATGAACTGGCTCTCGCTCAAGGATAGTCTGGCCGTAGCGAATTACGTACTGGAACCCATAGGGAAAGACAGCTTCCAGCTGAGCATTGATAAGTGGAGTAAAAAAGCTGCATGGGGAGACACGATCCAGTCTGTCGCAGGACTGCTCCGCATAGACAGAGATACGGAATATCCCCTCGATCATAAAGAATATACACTGGAGGTGAGTCCGGTGGATAAAACGGTAGCCGATTACCTGCGTCAGTTGGATGCGGCCATTCCCAACAAACAGGTAAGTACCATCGATATGACCATGTCCGCCGATATTCCCCGCAAAGGAGAAATGGTGCTCAATAAACTTATCGATGCCTATTTGCGTGCCAGTGTGGAAGATAAAAACCGTATTGCGGACAGTACCATCGCTTTCATCGATAACCGCCTGACCATCGTTACTTCGGAACTATCCGGCGTGGAAAAAAATATCCAGCGTTTCAAAGAAGCCAACCAACTGGCGGATCTTGGCGAACAAGCCAAACTCCTCGTTGCTGGCACCGGCGATTCCCGCAAACAACTGATCGATCAACAGGTGAAATTGAATGTGGTAGAATCATTGGAGCAATATGTAAAAGATGAAAAGAACAATAAAAGGGTAGTGCCGGCGGCTATCGTGGTACAAGATCCTACTTTCGTCAGCCTCGTTGAAAAATACAATACCCTCCAGCTGGAAAGAGAACGTTTACTGCTGGCCAATACAGAAGGACACCCGGTTATTCATAACATCGATGTACAACTGGCTGGACTGCGCAGCGATCTGCTCAGTAACCTGAGCACTTTCAAAAAAGGAATACAACTTAGCCTGGAAGCCATGCAAGCCAATGCAGGCAACCTGGATAAGCAGATTCAAAAGGTGCCATCCACAGAAAGGGTGTTTTTAGACTATTCCAGGCAACAGGCCATTAAGCAGGAGTTATACCTGTATTTACTGAAGAAACGCGAAGAATCGGCCATTTCCAAGTCTTCCAACCTGGCCATTGCCCGGATCATAGACCCGGCGAAAAGCGATCCTAAGCCTTTTAAACCCAAGGGTTTGTTTATCTATCTGATCGCCTTTATCTTTGGTATGGGCTTACCGGCAGGAATTTTCTACCTGGCAGACCTGTTAAACAGGCGTATACGCAGCAGGGAAGAAGTACAATCGCTCACGCCGGCGCCTGTACTGGCCGAAATAGGACATAATACGGAAGAAGAACTTGTTGTGGTTAAAAAGGATGTAAGAACCCCGCTGGTAGAACAATTCAGGGCATTACGCACGAATCTGCAATTCATCATGACCAATCCGCAGGAAAAGGTAATTTTACTGACCTCCAGTATGAGCGGCGAAGGTAAATCCTTCGTAGCCACCAACCTGGCTGCAGTGATTGCCCTCTCCGGTAAAAGAGTCCTGCTGATGGAAATGGACCTGCGCAAACCTAAAATTTCAGAAAACCTCGGTCTTAGCAATCATACCGGTTTCAGTACATACGCCATCGGTAAATCAGCCATGGACGCTGTCATAAAACCTTCCGGTATACACGAAAACTGTTGGTTAATTTCCTCCGGGCCAATCCCTCCCAATCCGGCGGAATTGCTGCTGATGGAAAATACCGGCCTGCTCTTTGCAGAACTGCGCAAAATGTTCGACTATATCATCGTGGATACCGCTCCTGTTGGCCTCGTTACAGATGCCCAGCTGCTGGCAAGATTCGCAGATGCGTCGTTATACCTGATGCGCCAGGGCTATACCTTCCGCGAACAGGCCAAACTGACCAAAGACCTGCTCCTCCACCAGAAGATGCCTCGTCTCAATATCATCATCAACGATGTGAAACAAGGCACCTCCTACGGTTACGGATATGGCTACGGTTACGGCTATATGGAAGAAGAGAACAAACCAATGATCAGAAAAATCAAAAAAGTATTCAGCAAATAAATTTTTATTGAAAACACTATGAATCAGGATATCAAAATTGGAGTTATTGGCCTGGGCTATGTAGGATTACCGCTCGCCGTGGAATTTGCCAAAAAATACAAGGTAATAGGATTCGATATCAACGCTTCCAGAGTGGCTGACCTCATGGGCGGTAACGATCATACCCTGGAAGTTAGTTCAGACCAGCTCCAGGCAGTACTGACCGACTGTACAACGCCTACTGGCCTGTATTGCACCAATGAACTGGAGCGCATCGCACCTTGTAACGTCTATATCGTAACGGTACCTACGCCTGTTGATAAAAACAACAGACCCGACCTGACTCCACTCTTCAAAGCCAGTGAAACAGTAGGGAAGGTGCTGAAAAAAGGAGATATCGTGGTGTATGAATCTACGGTATACCCTGGTGTAACAGAAGAAGAATGCGTGCCTGTACTGGAAAAACATTCCGGCCTCCAATTCAATAAAGATTTCTTTGCAGGATATTCTCCGGAACGTATCAACCCGGGAGATAAAGAACATACGGTGGCCAAAATTCTGAAAGTAACTTCCGGTTCCACCCCAGAAGTGGCAGAAACGGTAGACCAACTCTATCGCTCTGTAATTACTGCAGGTACGCATAAAGCAACCTCTATCAGAGTGGCAGAAGCGGCAAAAGTAATCGAAAACGCACAACGAGATATCAATATCGCATTCGTCAATGAACTGGCGAAAATATTCAATCGCCTCGGCATCGATACCGATGAAGTATTGAAAGCCGCCGGTACTAAATGGAACTTCCTGAAATTTAAACCAGGATTAGTAGGTGGTCACTGCATCGGCGTAGATCCTTACTACCTGGCGCAAAAAGCGCAGGAAGCCGGTTATCATCCGGAGATCATTCTCGCTGGCCGCCGCCTCAACGATGGCATGGGCGCTTATGTGGCCCAGGAAGTGATCAAACTGATGGTGAAGAAAGATATCCCGGTAAAAGGCGCTAAAATACTGGTACTGGGCGTTACCTTCAAAGAGAACTGCCCGGATGTAAGAAACACCAAAGTAGTGGATATCCTCAACACGCTGGCAGATTACGGTACCAACATCACCATCTACGACCCTTGGGCTACCCCTGGAGAAGTGGAACATGAGTACGGTTGGAAATCACAGCAAGACCTGAATACCGTTTGCGATTATGATGCTGTTATTCTAGCTGTGGCACATGATGCATTCAATGAGCTGAACATTAACAAACTTTGTAAGAATCGCGCAGTGGTATACGATGTAAAAGGGGTGCTTCCAAAAGAAATAACGGACGCACGCCTGTAATTGCTCATCTCTCAAAAAATAATCATGTACGATAAACCATATCATAACGATAGTCTGAATAATAAATCCTTCCTGGTCACAGGAGGCGCAGGATTCATCGGGTCCGGCCTGGTGGAATACCTGCTGAAATACGGCGCTAAAAAAGTACGCGTATTAGATAACTTTGCGACCGGCAGTATGGATAATATCCGGCCACACCTGGATAATCCCAGCTTCGAACTGTTGGAAGGAGATATCCGTAACCCGGAAACCTGCCGCGAGGCTGTCATAGGAATAGACTATGTAAGCCACCAGGCGGCACTCGGCTCTGTTCCCCGCTCTATCAATGATCCGCTTACTTCCAATGATGTCAATATCACCGGCCATCTGAATATGCTCGTAGCGGCAAGAGATGCTGGCGTCAAAAGAATGATCTACGCTGCCAGCTCCAGCACTTACGGCGATCATCCGGGATTACCAAAAGTGGAAGACCAGATCGGTAAACCATTATCGCCATATGCTATTACCAAATTTGTAAATGAATTGTATGGAGACATCTTCTCTCGTACCTACAATTTTCACACCATAGGTCTGCGCTATTTCAACGTGTTCGGACCACGGCAAAACCCTCGCGGGCCTTATGCAGCAGTGATTCCGCTGTTCATAGAAGCCGCCCTGAAAGGGGAAGCCCCTTTCATCAACGGTGATGGCGAAACCAGCCGCGACTTCACCTTCGTGGAAAATGCAGTGCAGGCCAATGTAAAAGCCATGCTGCTGCCGGAAATAAAACAACATGAAGTAATTAATATCGCCTTCGGTGAACGTACCACCCTAAACCAATTATGGGAGGTGGTCACCGGCCTCGCAGGCAAACAAATCCCGGCGCAATACCGCGATGAACGCGCCGGTGACGTTAGACACAGTCTTGCTAATATTCAGAAAGCTAATAACCTGATAGGATATACGCCCGAATTTTCTGTACACCAGGGGCTGAAACTGGCGTACGACTGGTATGCTGCCAACCTGCAGCAACGCACCGTTTAATATGTTACCGCAGTAGCGGATAGAACCTTTTTATGAACTTAACCATATCTAAGCTACGACGCAAGTGGTCAGACACTGCCGTGAAATACCGGCTGCATGCCCCTAAGCAACTGTCAGGCGAACACAAAACCCTGATCAGAAACTTCGGAGCACTCTCCATCCTGCAAGGGCTGAACATGATACTGCCGCTGATCACACTGCCATACGTACTCCGTATTTTCGGTACGGAAAAATATGGCGTGATCGTACTGGCAAACTCCTTGCTGGCTTACTTTCAAAGCTTCGCAGACTTCAGCTTTAATATTACCGCTACCAGAGATGTGGCCGTACACCGCCACAGCAACAGAGCCCTCAGTCTGATCTATAGCCGCGTACTATCTGTGAAGTCAGTACTGGTCCTGTTTTCATTCCTTTTATTCCTGCCGCTCGTACTCTTCGTACCACAGTTCGCAGACAATAAAATGGTATTCCTGCTGGCTTTCCCGGCACTTGCAGGCTATGCGTTGTTCCCGGAATGGTTCTTCCAGGGCATGGAAGAGATGAAGTTCATCACCATCCTCTCTGCCTGCATAAAAATTTTCTTCACCATCTGCATATTCGTATTTATCCATCGCCAGGAAGATTTCTTCCTGTACCCCATGTTCAATGCCCTGGGATATATAGGGGCAGGACTCTATGCGCAATACCTGCTGCATAGCAAGTACGGCCTGCATTTCCAGTTTATTGGATTCCGGAAAATACGACAGGTACTACGCAGTAACTTCAACATCTTTATCAACCAATTTCTGCCCAACTTGTACAACAACTCCACCACCTTTCTGCTGGGTATCCTCACCGGAAACGCGGCAGTAGGGGTGTATGGGGCAGCGAAAAGCCTGATAGAAGCCGCCAACACCGGCCTGAACATATTGTCACGAGTGTTTTTTCCTTTTCTTAACCGCAACAGCGGCGCCTTTGATAAATTCCGCAAACTAATCCTTGCTGCGGGGATCGTGCTGTGCGCAGGTATCTGCGCACTATCGGTTCCCATCGCCAGGATCTTTCACCTGAAAGGAAGCAATGCCGTGTGGATGCTTTGCATCATGGCGGCCAGCATCGTTTTTATGGCGATGTACTACTGCTATGGCACCAACTACTTCATCGTGAAAAGAGAAGATAAACTGGTGATGAAAAATACAGTCCTTGCCTCTGTAACAGGCTTTGTGATGGCCTTCCCCCTGATCATGCTGTTCTCCGGCGTAGGCGCGGCAGTAAACCTCGCTGTGGCCAGAGGACTCATGGGAATTGGCCTTTGGTGGAAATATAAAAAAGAAAGAAAATGAAACTGGCTATTCATCCCACTCCAGGCTCCTTTAGTGATCGCTGGATAGATTATTGCCGTAATAACGGTATCGGATATACGTTGGTGGATTGTTATCGCAATGATATCCTGGAACAATTGAAAGACTGCGACGCACTCTTGTGGCACTGGCATCACGGAGATTATAAAGCAGTGCGCTTCGCGCGACAACTGACCCTCTCCCTGGAAGCCGCCGGCAAAGTAGTGTTCCCGGATACGCATTCTGCCTGGCACTTCGATGATAAGGTAGGGCAAAAATACCTGATGGAAGCATTGCATGCGCCACTGGTACCTTCCTTTGTATTCTATGATAAAAAAACTGCATCAGACTGGATCAACAAAACGTCTTTCCCTAAAGTATTCAAACTGAAAGGCGGCGCTGGCGCCTCTAATGTTCGACTGGTTCATACTGCGGCAGATGCCCGCAAACTGGCCAGCAAAGCCTTTGGCCGCGGATTTGCAGCCCGTGACCGTTTCAATCGCTTCAGAGATGCGTTGTGGCGATTTAAACGCGATAAAAACAGGGCTGCTTTCCTCGGTCTGTTCAAAGGAATCGGAAGAATATTCTTTCCTACCGTATACGAAAAAATGCAGGGGAAAGAAAAAGGCTATCTCTACTTCCAGGAGTTCATGCCAGACAATGGGTATGATACCCGCATCATCGCCATAGCTGGAAAAGCCTTTGCCATCCGCAGATACAACCGCAAGAACGATTTCCGCGCTTCCGGCAGCGGTGTGATTGGCTACAACAGGGAATTATTCGATACCCGATGCGTACGCATCACTTTGGATCTGGCAGCGAAAATGAAATCCCAGAGTCTTGCCCTGGATTTTATTTACGATACACAACAACAACCACTCATCGTTGAAATGAGCTACGGCTTTGCGATGAAAGTATACGATGCCTGCGAAGGCTACTGGGATCATGAACTGAACTGGCATGAAGGACCTTTTGTACCACAAGATTTTATGATGGAAACAGTAATAGAACAAATACTAACCCGTAAACCGGTTTACTCATGAAACCACTGCCGGTAAAAATATTGGTGTCGATGTTCATTATGAGCCTGCTCTTCCTCAACAAGGAATGGCTGGTGATATATGGATGGG
The DNA here is from genome assembly GCF_003259435.1 of Chitinophaga dinghuensis. Taxonomy (GTDB): domain Bacteria; phylum Bacteroidota; class Bacteroidia; order Chitinophagales; family Chitinophagaceae; genus Chitinophaga; species Chitinophaga dinghuensis. The sequence goes on along the minus strand of NZ_QLMA01000013.1, from coordinate 102,380 downwards.
GGATTACTGCGCTCATGTACTTCGCTTTCATACTTGATCTGAAGAATGTCCGGACTTTCAGCTTCCACTCCAATGTACATGGTTCCAGGATCTTCCTGCTGGCCATGCTAGCATTGCTGTCTACACTCTGGTCCCCGGATGCAGAGGCCACTTTACAACACGCTTTTGTGATGTTCATTCTGGTGGCCAACAGCTTCATATTGTACTATTTCCTGGTCAGGTATCAGCTGCATGGTATGGTGACTTCCATCGTACTGATCTACGCTTTCATCAATTATTCACTGGCATTGGGACTTCCGGTATTTAAGTTCCTGGAAAATCACGACGATGAAATGATGCGTTTTATCGGAACAGAACTGAATCCAAACTACCTGTCTATCATGCTGATGTTTTCCATTTTCCTGAGCCTCCTGGCATTTCACCGGAATCAGCTGAAAACGCGCATGGCGAAAGGATTACATCTCCTTAATATCTTGCTGGCATTATATACTATTTTCCTCACTGCCTCCAGGAAAGGGATTGGATTTGGCCTGCTCCTCATCTGTTTTTATGGACTGATTCATATCAAAAGTCTACTCGGGTCATTCAAAACAATCGCTATCGGAGCCATCGCCATTTTCGCAATATCCTTTTTTATGAAAGGCGATTTTGTCAATGAAAACATTGCACCCGCTATGGATCGCATCGGACGCCTGTTCCTGACAATTGGCGGCCGCGATAACGAAGGGAGTACGGAAGACAGGGTTAAATTCATCCGCGAAGGCTGGCAACAGTTTACTGCCAGTCCCATTATCGGGTATGGCGCTGCCAGCTTCCGCTACTATTATCATTTTTATGCACATAATAACTATATAGAATTACTTTTCGGAGTAGGCTTCCTCGGACCTGTTATCTATTACAGCATTCACTTCTCCATTCTGAATAAACTCAGAAAGTATCGCACAGGGATCTTCCTCGCTGCGTTCCTGATCGTGCTGATGCTGATGGATGTAGGACTGGTAGCCTATTACGATAAACGAATTATGTTGATGTTGCTGTTGATTATCATTACAGCAGACAGGGAAATTCAGGAAAAGCAGCTATCCGACAGTCTGCGCCGGTTCCCGCTGAGCCTTAATTAACAGTTAATACGAAGGTGAATGAAAAAGAAGATTGCGTTTATACTACCCAGTTTAAAAGGCGGAGGCGCTGAAAAAGTGGTGATGAATATCATCAACTCCCTGGATACTACCCAGCTGGATATACACCTGATTGTGATCTGCCCGGCCTACGACTATATCGATCTGCTGACGCAACAAGTGAAAGTGATCAGGTTGGAGAAACCAAGCACCAGTGCAGGTATCCGGGATATTTACCAGGTGATGAAAGAGCTCCAGCCACATATCGTATTCACCACACTGAATCATATCAGTATTATCAGTATCCTGATGCGCCGCCTCACTGGTGGTAAGTATGTGAATGTAGTACGGCTCCCCACACTTCCCAGCAATATGCTGGGCGCCGGTATGAAAGGAAAAATAGAACGATTTCTGAACAGGAAAGTGCTCAGACATGCCCATCACGTCATCGCACAAACGACGAGGATGAAAGAAGAAGCGGAAACATTCTATCGCATTCCGGCAAAGAAAGTCAGGCATATTCCCAACCTGGTGAACATCCGGCAGGTGGAAGCCATGGCAAATGAACTGATTAACGTATACGACTACACGCGATTCAATATAGTTGCGGCAGGGTCCTTGTATTCTGCTAAAGGATTTGATGTATTAATAAAAGCAATGCCTGCTGTACTGCAGGCGATACCGCAGGCCCGGCTGCATATTCTCGGGAAAGAGAATATGGAACCCGGTTATGGAGCATTCCTCCGGAAAATGGTGAAGGATATGAATTTGGAAGACGCGGTGCTTTTCCATGGCTTTAAATCCAATCCATATCCGTATTTCAGAGAAGCGGATCTGTTTGTACTATCCTCCCGCAAGGAGGGATTTCCTAACGTAGTGCTGGAAGCCCTGCTGCTGGGAACTCCCGTTGTAGCCACCAGTTGCGTGGATTTCAAAGGTATTATAGAACCTGGTGTAAATGGGGACGTAGTACCTGTGGAAGATGAAAAGAAACTGGCTGCAGCAATAGTAAATGCAAAAAGCCTCTCTGCCCCGAAACTGGCAGTCAGGAATTTTGATTATTCCTCATTCTTTATGTCCGTTTAAACTGATGAGCGATCGTAAAATTTTATTTGTAATCACCACCCTTGGATTTGGTGGCGCTGAAAGCCAGCTGCTGGGCATCATTCCGGCATTGGCCGACAGAGGGTATGATATCTCCCTACTAACTATTAAATCAGACCTCGGGCTGTTGAACCGACTCGATAAAAGAGTCCGACATTTCCACCTGGGCCTGAATGGTCCCAAAACAATGCTGCACGCCTGGAAACAATTGAAACAGGTGATGAGGAAAGTACAACCAGATATTGTACACTGTCATCTCTATCACGCCAATTTATTAGGCCGGTTGATTAAACTGCGATATCCTGGAATCCGCGTCATCAATACATCTCACAGTAATTATGATGCGCGCAAACGGATGATCAGCCCTTATCTTTTTTACCGCCTGACCAATCGTTGGGTAGATTATCATACGGCCGTTTCGACGCCCGCCCTGGAACGATTACAGGAGAAGAAAAGTATCGATGCCAACAGATCAGCTGTGGTATACAATGCGATCGATGTAGAGTTATTTGCACAGCCTGCTGAAAAACAGGTACAGCCTGTGTTTCGCTGGATTGCAATTGGCCGGTTAATTGAAGTCAAAGATTACAGAAACCTGATCGATGCGTTACAATTGTTACTACGTTCCGGTATTTCTTTCTCTGTAGACATCGCCGGAGACGGAGATCTGAAACAGGAATTGAAAGCGCAAACAGAACTGGTAGGACTCAACAGACACGTTACATTCCTGGGACTGGTGAAAAATATTTCCGCTATCATTCCCGATTATGACGGCTACGTCATTTCTTCCCGCAGCGAAGGGATGCCCATGGCACTGTTGGAGGCGATGTCTGCCGGATTACCGGTCGCAGGTACAGATGTAGGCGGTATCAGAAGTATTGTGGAAGGAGCGGAGGGCGGTATTATCGTTCCGCCAAGAGACCCGGTAGCATTGTCTTCCGGCATGATGCAGCTGATGAAAACGGATATCCATACCCGTAAGACATATGGAGGACGTAATGCCGCATTTGTGAGAAATAATTTCGAAAAATCCATGATACTCAATTCATGGGAAGCTATATACGAAAATCGCTAAAACTAAGTATATGCGCAGACGTTGTTTAACCTTTACGGCCTGCCTCTGGTTATGGGTAGGCTGTTACGCTCAGGATGCATTCCGTTACCGGGCATTGCCATCCACATATAGTAACAGTCAGACTGCCACTCCGTTTCGCAGCGCTGCTGTCAGTGATAATGCAGCGGCCTTTGACCTGGCAACTGCTTTGCCGTCAGGCTATGTCAAAGATGGATCTGTGGACTATACGAGCCAGTTGCAGTCGGCCATAAATACACATAATGTGGTAAAAATGCCCGACTTCCCCGTAATGGTCAACGATGCAGGTATCTCATTGAAAAGTAACAGTACCGTAATATTTCAGCCAAATTCTGCGCTGGTACTGCAAGCCACAGGAAAGCCAAAGTATGCAATCCTCCGCATGCTGGATGTACAAAATGTGAAAGTGTATAATCCGGTGATTATCGGGGACCGCGACAAACATAATGGAAGTGGTGGAGAATGGGGGATGGGAATAGATATTCGTTCCAGCGATAATATCAGTATTTATAATCCACGGGTGTCAAAATGTTGGGGAGACGGCATTTACATTGGTCAGGCAGAGAAAATGAATGCGAATACCAATATCGCCATTTATAATGCGCTGGTAGATAATAATCGTAGAAACGGCATTACCATCGGCTCTGTGAAAGGATTAAAACTGATACAACCTGTAGTGAGTAATACTTCGGGAACATTGCCTATGGCAGGTATCGATATAGAACCGAATAGTAGTGCAGATGCGGTCGATAATGTAACCATTGATCGTCCGGTAACATTCAATAATGAAAAATATGGTATTGTTATTGGGTTGTCCCGTTTGCCTGGTCCGGATCAAAAGCAAGTGAATATTACCATTAATAAACACACAGATGATGGCAGCGGCAGCGCCTTCTGGATGGGCGGCACGGATGCCCGCTACACTGCCGCCGATAAGCCGCTGGCTGGTAGCATACAAGTACTGGACCCTGTCTGGAAAAATAATGCAGTACCTTTTAAAGGCGCTAAAACATATGACTTTGCACCACCATGTAAGTTCAGAAATATTTCTATTCAGAAGCCTGGTAGCAACAACGAAGTAGAAAAACTAAAACGTATGCAGGCCAACAAGAAAAACCTGGATATACAGTAAGGAATTAGAAAAACCGCGAAATTTTAACCATATCTCATGAAACTGTTTATCGTTGTAAACGTAGACTGGTTCTTCCTGTCGCATAGGTTACCCATTGCGCTCGCTGCCAAAGCAGCTGGTTACGATGTAACTATCGTTACGGCAGACACAGGCCGTGCAGAGGAAATACGTAGTCATGGCTTAAAGGTAATCGACCTGCCCTTTAATCGCTCCGGCACCAATATGAAGGAAGAACTGAATACAATTCGCCAACTGTTACGCCTATATAAAAGACATAAGCCGGACGTATTGCATCACGTTACTATCAAAGTGGCTTTATATGGCAGTATCGCTGCGCGGCTATGCAAAATAAAAGGAATTGTCAACGCTATTAGTGGCCTGGGATACAACTTCACCGCTGGCCGGAAAGGGCTGGCGCAGAAAGTGCTGCTCACCATGATGAAATTTGGATTCCGGGGAGGCAACAAGCATTTCATTTTTCAAAATGAAGATGATGTACAGGTGTTCCGTTCCATGCGCTTAGTGGAAGATCAGGATGTGACGCTGATCAAAGGCTCCGGCGTAGACCTGAAAGAATTCAATTTTGTGGTCAAACATCTCCCTCCTGGAAAAATAAAAGTCTTATTGCCTGCCCGCATGCTGCGGGATAAAGGAGTCATAGAGTTTATTACTGCTGCAAACCTGATCCGTAAAGAATTACAGGGCATAGCCCAGTTTATTTTAGCAGGAGATGTGGACCATGAAAACCTCGCAGCCATTCCGGAAGAGGAACTGCGTTCGCTCACTGATGGAGACTACATCAAATGGATTGGCTACCAGAAAAATGTGCGCCAGTTGTTACAGGAATCAGACCTGGTAGTATTACCCTCTTACCGGGAAGGGCTCCCTAAATCACTGATAGAAGCCGCTGCGGTCGGACGCCCTATCATCACCACAGATGTTCCCGGTTGCAGGGAATGCGTTATACATGATTACAATGGTTTCCTGGTGCCAGCAAAAGATGCGGAAGCATTGGCGGCAGCTATGCGCCGACTCATCCTCTCCGAAGAGCTACGTAAGCGTATGGGCGCACATTCCAGAACATTGGCAGAAAAAGAGTTTGGAGTAGATAAAGTCGTAGAGAAAACATTACATATTTACAGAAACCTGGCAAAAGTATCCTGATGAAGGTATTAATGAGTGGTTATCGTGGCTTTGCAGGTACTAACCTCATGGCCTACACGAAAGAGAAGTGGCATGTCACCGGGCTTACCCGCCGCCGCGAGTCCTATGAACAACCGGCAACGGCCATCACATGGGAAGAATTGACGAATGGTCCCATGCCGGAAGTGGATGCAGTAGTACATCTGGCAGGTAAAGCGCATGATATGAAAAATACCAGCGCGCCAGCGGCTTATTTTGAAGCGAATACTTACCTGACGCAACAACTGTTTGATCGCTTTCTGCAAAGCGATGCGAAATATTTTATATACTGCAGTAGTGTGAAAGCTGCTGCGGATGAGGTAACAGGCATGCTCACAGAAGAAGCGGCGCCCAATCCTAAAACGATCTATGGCAAATCAAAACAAATGGCAGAAGCCTACCTGCAACAGCAATTGCTGCCTGCGGGTAAATACCTTTATATCCTGCGCCCATGTATGATTCACGGACCAGGCAATAAAGGAAACCTCAACCTGCTGTATGGATTTGTACAACGTGGAATTCCTTACCCTTTATCAGCCTTCGAAAATCGACGTTCCTTTTTGTCTGTAGAAAATTTATCCTTCGTAGTAACGCAACTGCTGGAAAGCGGTGGTAGCATTCCTTCCGGCGTTTACAACCTGGCCGATGATGAATCGCTCTCCACAAACGACCTCATTCAAATCATGGAGGAAGTAACTGGAAAGCATGTACGCAAATGGCATATTTCTCCTGGATTTATCCGGCGTATGGCAAGGATAGGAGATGTGATCCGCTTCCCGCTCAATACAGACCGCTTGCAGAAACTGACATCTTCCTACGAAGTATCCAACAAAAAAATTAAACAGATGCTGGGGCTGGACAGGCTGCCTATTGATGCCCGTTCCGGCCTGACAGCCACTATCCGAAGTTTTCAATCCGAATGATATGACTTATTTAATCATCGCTTGTATTTTAATGGCCGCTATCCAAATTTATTTCAAGATAGCAGACCAACTCAATATTATCGATAAACCAAATCAACGTAGTTCGCATACTACCGTTACAATCAGGGGAGGAGGAATAGTAATACCGCTTGCGGCTGTTTGTTACATGATTTTTTTTCACCAGGTTTCCTGGTTTATAATTGCCGGGCTATTACTCATCAGTGCCGTCAGCTTCGCAGATGATGTGAGTAGTCTTTCCAGCAGGGTCAGGCTCCTGGTACAATTAACCGCAGTGGCACTAATGCTCTTTGGTTTGGGTGCGCTGCAGTCATGGCCCTGGTGGATTACGGCCATCAGTTTTCTGTTAATGGTAGGCGTGATAAATGCCTACAACTTTATGGATGGTATCAATGGAATTACTGGTCTGTACAGCCTGGTAGCATTGCTGAGTCTGTGGTATATTAACGTATATGAATATACGTTTACAGATCCTGCATTTATTATCTGCCCGATCATAGGTTGTCTGGTATTTCTTATTTTCAATTTCAGGAAAAAAGCGAAATGTTTTGCCGGCGATGTAGGCAGCGTAGCGTTGGGGAGTTGGGTCACTATTCTGCTGCTGTGGCTAATCTGGAATAGCAACGATCTGCGGTATATTTTGCTCTTGGCAGTATATGGCTGCGACACCGTTTTAACAATTTTACATAGATTATTCCTCGGACAGGATATCTTTGAAGCACACAGGTTACATTTTTACCAGATACTGGCAAATGAACAACAAGTTCCTCACCTTTTGGTGAGCACAGGTTATGGCATATTGCAGCTGGCAATAAATATGATGATACTGAATACTCACTGGAATTTTGTTACGACATTCGTAGTTAGTTGTCTGCCATTGGTAGCCATATACGCCAGTATGAAAAACAGACTGATGACCAAATCTATCGCATTATGAAAAAAGAAGTAGTTATTTATGGCGCTGGTGGCCATGCACGCGTGATATCTTCCCTCATAAAAAATCAGCTCCGCGAAGTAAGTTGTTTCTTTGATGATCAGGAATCCTTGCAGGGAAATGTAATGCGATATAATAAAGATGCTTTCCCGGATGCGGAAATGATCATTGCAGTAGGCAACAACACTACGCGTCAGCGGCTGGCATCGGAAGTTGCACATGAATTCGGCACTTTCGTTCATCCTGCAGCCACCGTAGATGCAGATACCGTACTCGGTGAAGGAACGGTGGTATTAGCAAAGGCAGTTATACAAGCCAATGTGAAAATTGGCGCGCATGTGATTATTAATGCAGGCGCGATTGTAGATCACGATGCCGTAATAGAAGACTATGTACACATTGCGCCGAATGCCTGTATTGGCGGTGGCGCGCATATCGAGAAGGGCGCTGTTATCGGCGCCGGGGCTGTAGTGTCTCGCTTCGCGAGAGTGAAAGCCAATACGGCTGTTCCTCCGCTGACGGTAGTATAGCAAGTGAACTTATTTATTGAAACCATGCAGATGATGAAAACCCTTACAGCCTTGCTGGCTGTAACGCTATTGAACAATCCGATCACTGCACAGGATATCAGCCTGGGAAATCCTTCCATAGAAGGGCCTCCCAAGGCTGGTAATGTGCCATATCCATGGATTCGGGCATTTGAATCACCGGATACGCAACCAGGTTATTATGGTATTTCACTACCTGCTTCCAATGGTAAAACCTATGCGGGATTTATCCTCGGAAAACGTTGGGAGGAAGGTATTTTCCAACAACTGCCCACACCCATGAAGGCCGGCAGTTATTACCAGGTGTCTTTCGATCTGGCCTTCCCGCCAAAATATGATACGCTTACACTTTGCACCGGTACACTGGCGATCTATGGCAGTAATAGCACAACGGAGAAAGGGGATATGTTATGGCAGTCCGGCACATTTAATCATGAAAGCTGGACCCGATACACCGCCAGTTTCAGACCGGAAAAAGAATACGCCTATATTCTTTTTGTACCATATCTGCCGCCTTCCTGCGGCGCAAAACAATTCACCGGCGCATTAATAGACAACATCAGCTCTAAGCTGGCACAAGTGCCGGAGCTAAGATTTGAACAACAACCTACCTGTAAAGGAAAAAGTACAGGCGCAATTAAGGTTATTCCAACAGGCGGACAGCCGCCATATTCCTATCATTGGCAACATGGGCCCAGTACCAGCCATCTGAAAGGCCTGAGCGAAGGGGCTTATACTGTCACGGTCAATTCCGCCAACGGTACCAGCGTTAGCAGAACAGTTAACGTAGATGCCTATACGCTGAATGCAAAGGCTGTTCCCAAGGAACCGCTTTGTCATGGCGATGCTAATGGGAGTCTGGCGCTGAAACCATTGAATGGCATCGCGCCTTATCTGTATGGATTAGGTAATGAAGTAATATTTCAGGGAGACTCGATCTTCTCCAGCCTGCGGGCAGGCACTTATACATTCGGAGTAGCGGATGCGGTGGGCTGTGAAATGCGCGCCCGAACAATACTTCCGGAGCCAGCTTCACTGGAACTGAAAAATGTGAAACTACATCATGTCAGTTGTACAGAAACAATGGATGGTCATATCATCCTGCATATTAGTGGAGGAACGCCGCCATATGCGTATAGCCTCAATCATGGCCAGTGGCAAACCGATAGCAGTTTCGGCAGACTGGATGCAGGACAGTACCAGATAAAGGTAAAAGACCAGCACAACTGTGCCGTTGCAGGAGAGGTAAACATCATTCGTTATATCCGCGAATGCGCTGTATTTATGCCGAATGCCTTCTCACCAAATGGTGATGGTGTCAATGATGTTTTCCGTGCAAAAGTGCATGATGATGTACACGATTTCCGGTTGGCGGTTTATAACAGATGGGGGGAACTAGTATTCGAATCACGGGAGCCGGAATCCGGATGGGACGGCACTTTCAAAGGGCAGCCGGCAAATACGGAAGTATACGCCTGGGTACTAACGTATACGGATAGTCGCCAGCAGGCCCGCAAACAAACAGGTTCCGTTACCCTTATCCGGTAACAGGAATCGCTGCATTTTTAAATGGATAAGCTTCCAATGTCTGTCTGAGTTTTTTATTAGTAGCCATATCCCTGATCGCCTGTAAATGCTTATGATGATGCAGATCCGTACCTATGTAGTCAATCCAGCCTTTTTGTAACAAATATTCTGCGGCTTGTTTGATATGCTTCCCATAATACCCGGTGAGGGATAACAGATTTACCTGCATCATACAACCTCTTTCCCGATACCTGGCATAGGATTCCGGATGCTGATGATGATAGGCATATCGCTCCGGATGTGCCAGTAGTGGCTGATATCCGGCGGCTTGCAAATCAAACAGCCATTGGAATATTTGGGGGGGCGCCGACATAAACGACATCTCCACCAATACTACCTGATCAAATAGTTTCATTAATGGTTGCTGTAGCAATTGCGGGAGTGTTTCATCCAGGTAGTATTCGCCTGCATGGCGAAACGGAATGGTATTACCCTCTTCCCGCAAGGCTGCTTGTACCTGTTGATATGGATCGGAGAGGGTATGTAAATCATTAGGAAAACGATCCATCATGACATGCGGGGTGGTAATGATCTGGCGTATACCCATTTGTTGCAAGGCATGGATGAATTCCAGGCTGGTGGCTACATCCTGCACACCATCGTCTACAGCTGGCAGTAGGTGAGAATGCAGGTCGGTACCCATGAAGGCAAGCAATGCTTCTGTACTGACCTGCGATGAAGAGCGTCTGCGAAATAAAAACATAAATGGTTCCGAATAAAGATATGATCAATAAGATCCTGCTTTACATCGAAATTAATGCCACAATCTCTTCCAGATATTGTTTATCTGTTTCGTCGAAATGGGAGAGCAGCTCGCTGTCTACATCCAACACTCCTTTCACCACGCCGTCGCGGATAATAGGGACTACTATTTCAGAACGGGAAAGACTGCTGCATGCGATATGTCCGGGGAAGGCTTCTACATCCGGCACTATCAGTGTGGCAGCTTCTGCCCAACTGGTGCCGCATACGCCTTTTCCTTTGCGGATACGCGTGCAGGCAACAGGTCCCTGGAAGGGGCCCAGCACCAGCTCCTCATTTTTTACGAGGTAAAAACCTACCCAAAACCAGTTAAACTGTTCTTTCAGCGCGCCGGCAATATTGGCCAGATTGGCCACCAGGTCAGGTTCTCCATCTATTAAACCTTTAATCTGCGGAAGCAGGGAGATATACTGTTCCGCCTTTTCTCCTTTTGATATTTTTAAATCTTCAGCCATTTTTCAAAGGTAGGATAAAGTTCTGCTGCGAAGAAACTAACAGTCTTCACAGTATTGTCATTCCTGCATCAGAGGATATTAAAATATTTGTCAATTCTAGTATTTAAATCGTATATTTATCCGAGTAACCATTAGCAATATCAGTAAACCAGTCCAAAAATTTAGCGTGAAAAAATTCCATTTATTGCGAGGAGTACGCATAATAAATCCTTAATTAAAATATCTTTGCTGCGCTATGAAACATCCTGAAGTAATACTGGTAAACGAGTCCGATGAGCCGATAGGAACAATGGAAAAATTAGAGGCCCATGAGAAGGGATTATTACACAGAGCTTTTTCCGTTTTTGTCGTAAACGATGCGGGAGAGATCCTCATTCAGCAACGCGCTTTGGATAAGTACCATTCAGGAGGCCTTTGGACCAATACCTGTTGCAGTCATCCTGCCCCAGGAGAAACAACGCTGGCCGCTGCTCACCGCCGTCTTCAAGAAGAGATGGGATTTGATTGTCCGCTGCAGGAGATTTTCTCCTTTACTTACAAAAATGTTTTTGACAATGGTCTTACCGAACATGAATTTGACCACGTGTTCGTTGGGACCTACAACGGTCTTGTCCGTCCGGATGTCGCTGAAGTCAACAATTATCAATATCTGCCTGCCAACCAGCTATTGGAAAGGATGAAAGCGGAGCCGGAAAGCTTTACCGTATGGTTTCACAGGGCATTGCCTATGGTGTTGGAGCACCTCAAAATGACCATAAGTGAAGTGAAGGCATAACCGGTATTTTCCGGTGCCATCCTATGCTGATTCTTTCTGCAGATTGCTGTCGCGATTTAGATGTTAGCTTGTCGGCACTTAACCTCCGCAGACAACTATGTCATTTACCCGCTTCTGGTCTGATTTTAACTGTATCGATTTACCGTTAACCGAATACTCATGCCGCTTTGTGCACGCGGCATCAAAATTCTCATGTCCGTTTTTAACCAGTATCGTCACCCTTACGACGACACTGACATTATCGCTATGCCGCATTTTCTAAACCATCATAGTCAACTTTAAATCAGAGGCACATGAATGCTATCCAACTTCCAGAACTGAGGTTCCCTTTCCCTTCCCGTGTAAGTCCACGCGCTAACGATGCTCAGCAACATCTCAACAACTGGGCACAAGCCTACGGGTTATTGCCAACAGAAGAGGCACTTATGAAATTCGACAAAGCCCGTTTTGCATGGCTCGTAGCCAGAACTTTCCCGGATGCACCTTTTGAAGAACTTTGCCTGATCGCCGATTTCAACGCATGGTTATTCCTCTTCGATGATCAATGTGACGAAGCCGCCCAAGGCAAAAAATCCGCCTATCTCCGTACCATCATGACGGGATTGCTGGATATTCTACGCAACAATAAGGTGTACAGTCCCGTAGATGCAGGCCCTTTCCCCGCTGCACTCTCCGATATCTGGGCTCGCATGCGCGCTATCAGTAAACCTGCATGGAGACTCCGTTTTATCCGCAGCGTGCAGGATTATTTCGAAGCCTGCATCTGGGAATCCGAAAACCGCGAAGCCGGTAAAACCCCATCCGTAAAGGATTACGTACGTATGCGTCCATTCACAGGCGCCCTTCTCGCAGATGTAGATGCAATCGATATTATTGAAAAAATCTACCTGCCAGACGACATGTTGCAAAATGCTATTTTGCAAAGAATGATCCAGGCATGCAATAATGTAGTATGCTGGACCAACGATATCATTTCCTGCCAGAAGGAAGCCCTCCAGGGAGACGTTCATAACCTGGTGCTGGTACTCCACCACGAAAAACAATACAGCCTGCAGGAGGCCGTAAATGAGGCTACGCAGATGACCAGAGAAGAACTGGCCATATTCCTCGTACTGGAACGATTACTCCCCACCCTCGAAGGCTATGGTTCCTATGAACTGCTGCGATTCGTTTCTGTATTGCAAAGCTGGATGATCGGTAATTATGAATGGGCTGTACTGGATACCAAACGGTATCAGTTAGGCCAGACAGTACTGGTAGGCTGATAAACAAAACAGCCAGCATCTTTTACGATGCTGGCTGTCCACTATTTTTTTACGTATCTGCGCTCTATCAACCGCCCTAGTCCCCAGAAGGAAAGCGCCAGTATGGCGAAGAATAATCCCTTGTTCGTTCGGTCCCACAAATACTCAAAATATCGGGTGTATAAATCCAACAGGAAAAACACCACCGCCATATCCCGGATCATAGGGTCCTTCCGCCGCAGCGAATATAAGAATGTCAAAATACACTGCGCTGTGAATATAAACACCCATAACAACAACTGATGTTGCCGTACCTGCTGCCACTCGCTCCAGGTGCCGGTATTGCCAAAAATAGATATCAGCCAGCCAGAGAGCAGAAATAACAACCAACCACCCGCATAGGTCAGCATTTTGATGGGCGTATATAACCGCGTATTTTTCATGACAGTACCGGCTATCACCATTATTCCGCCCAGCACCGCCATCCTGCACGGCAGATTCATGCCGAAGAAAAAAGCGTTGTCTCCCGTTAAAAAATAAGACAACTTCACATACGCAGGAATCAGGGCAATCATCGTGGCTACCCATATCAAACGGGATTCTAACGCCAATGCCAGTACGCCATATATAATAGTGGCCATTAACCAGAAAGCGCCATAATTACCGCCTAAGTAGTCCAGGGATTTTCCCAGGTATACTACGGTAACGCCTGTACTAAGCACAGGTAACAACCAGTAAAGCTCCCGGTTAAACGAAAAGCCGTACTCATGCCGCTTACGCCGCCAGCCCTGGTAGCAAAGCACTACGGTCACTATCCCGAACAACAAGGCAATCACGCCATCCGTCAGCGAAAATTTCTTCCGGATAATCTCAATCCATTTCTCATCCAGTACCAACGACCCAAATGCCATTAGCGCACAGGAGATGGCCGCTATAAAAATATATAACGCAATCGTCTGCCAATCACTGGTCCTGACCTTAATACTATCTTTCAACTGTCGGGCCTGATCTTCTGAAATGACAGCCTGTTGCTGCCACTCAAAAATGGCCTTGTGGAGGAGATGAGCATCTCTGTTATCTACTTCTGGCATCTGTTACGTAAAGGTTTTGTTCGGATAATTATATGGTTTTATCTACAATATGTACTGCTCTTAGCGTATTTCTTTTCTTGATCTTCAATCTGAAATGGTTGAACAAGGCCAACGCCGGTATCGTCCAGTAACTTAACCACTGGTAATGTACATTTTCAGGATAGAAAAAGTAAACCATAGTAATCACTGTAAACCCAGTAGCCATCGTCAGGAAATTATATTTATACCGCTGATACATGAGCTCTTTCTCTGTCCAGTGGCCAGGCATCGCTAAACTGGGCTTCTTCTGGAACACATAGTAACTAATCCAGAACAACGCTGCCAGCGCACCCGCCAGATTGCATAAGTAAATAAACAACGGTAAGATGAAGTGCGTTTTAATATGCATCATCGCAGATGCCGTGAATGGAAAGCTGACAATGAAAAACAGGAAGAACAAGTTCCTGTTCAACAAACCAGTGTCATAATGTTGCAGAAAACGACACAACTGCAAATGACGACGCCAGAAATTTCCCAGAAAAACAAAAGTGGCGGCAAAGGTGAAGAACTCGAAAATAACAGGCTTTAAATAGGGCATGTAATTCGCTACAGGTACCGTGTCCGGGATATCGGGGAGCTTGATCTCAATAATCAGTAGGGTCATTGCAATGGCAAACACCGCATCACTGAAAAGAATCAATCGCTCCAGTTCAAATGCACGATGCTCAGGTTTGGGTTCCTTGATAACAGACATTGACATAATAGGAGTGAATCTTTTTACTTGATATCAGCAATATACAAAGTATCCGGCAAAGCACCCCATATGCCGCTTTTCTTTCAACATTTTCAACATTTCGTTGTTATCTACCCTGACAATCGTCAAGGACCGTCAAAGATTACTTATGCGTGGCACCCATTTGCTGTTATCTCTACTGCTGATTTCCGGATTCCAGACTGTCTCTGCACAGGTGGATACGGCTCGTTCCGGAACTTATGCCTTCAATCTCAATGATTGTATCCAGTATGGCATCACCCATCATCATGATGTGGTAAATGCCCACCTGGACGTAAATTTTTCTAAAGAACAGGTGAAGGAGGCTACCGCGAAATTATTTCCGCACGTCAATATATCCGGCAGTTTTAATGATAACCTTAAACTCCAAACTTCCCTGATCCCGGATTTTATCAACGGAAACCTGAACGAGAAAATTCCTGTGCAATTCGGTACCCGGTTTGCCTCCAGTATAACCGGTGAAATCGACCAGACAATTTTTAACAGCGACTACTTCCTCGGCCTCAAGGCCTCCCGCGTATATACGGATCTGTCCTCGAAAACGCTTACCCGTACAAATATTGATACCAAAGTGGCCATCACCAAGGCCTATTATGCGGTTCTTACCAGCCAGGAAAGTATCCGTCTCACTAAATCTAATCTCCAGCAACTGACCAAAACCCTCCAGGATACCAAAAGCAGGTATGATCAGGGCGTAGCAGAAAGGGTAGACGTAGATCGGATTCAGGTATCATATAACAATACGGTTACTCAGGTGGGCAACCAAATCAGAACACTCGTATATACGTTACAGTTGCTGAAATTTCAGATGGGCATGCCCCAGGAAAATCAACTGGAACTCATAGAAACCGTCAACGATCTGAAAGTGGAAGACTATGCCGGAGATACGGTCAACTACCGCCCGGAAGACCGCATCGAATACGGTATCCAGAATACCCAGATCGCCCTGAATGAACTGCAACTTAAAAGCAAAAAACTCCAGTATCTACCACAACTCGCTGGCTTTGTAAACTACGGATGGAACTACTTCTCCGCTGATTTCAAAGAGCTTTATAAACACGGCTTCGGCGCATCTGTGCTAGGGGTTAATCTTACCTGGCCCATCTTCGCCGGAACCGAACGCCTCCATCAAATCCGCGAAAACCAGATCACCGTGAAAAAATCACAAAATGACCTGGACTATCTCGTTCAACAAATACAGGTGGAAGTCAAAAACGCCAATACCAGCTATCAGAACAATAAAGACAATTTCGTCACCGCTAAGAAAAATATGGATCTCACGCAGGGAATTTATGACCGTATCGTGCTGAAATATGATCAGGGCGTGAGCACCTCTCTGGATGTACTCTCCGCTGAAAATGAGCTGACAGCCGCCAGAACAGATTATATCAATGCCATGCTCAATATCCTGGTCAGCAAAACAGACCTGGATAAAGCTACCGGCAGAATTAAGTAATTCGTCAATCGTAATTTCTTCTCCATATGTATCCAAACAAAAATTCGAACATATTGCTTGTTGCTACTGTGGTTGCTTTCAGCGCCTGTGGCGGTGCAAAAAAGAAACAGCAGCAACAGGCAATGATGATGGCCCAGATGAAACCAACGGTGGTGCCCTATACGGTTCAAGCCGGATCCTATACAGTTGTGGAGAAGTTTCCGGCCACCCTCACCGCCAATAATATCGTGGAAATCAGAGCGGATGTAACTGGCTTCCTGACAGCCATCAAAGTGCCAGATGGCGCTAATGTTCAGAAAGGACAAGTCCTCTATGAACTGGACAGAAGCCGCTATACTGCCGTTCTCAACCAATCAGCCGCCTCCCAGCAACAGGCAGAAGCAGACCTCGCACTCAAACAGCGCGATTATGAAAGATATAAAAATCTCCTCGACCACGACGCCATCTCCAAACAAACAGTAGATCAGGCACATACTGCCCTCCTCACTGCCCAGGCCAATCTCGCTGCGGCAAAAGCAGCCGTTGCCCGCGCCGGCACTGATGTGAACCATGCCATGATCAAAGCCCCCGTGTCTGGCAAAATCGGTATCGTACAAATCAAAGTAGGAGATATCGTCAACGCAGGTCAAACACTTATTAATACCGTGGTAAATGAAACGCCCATGTTTGTGGACTTTGACGTATCGCAATCCAGGGTCCAGGAGTTTACCAAACTGAAACATAACGCAGGCGATATCAAATTCTACCTGCAATTCGCCAACGGTGATCGATACAACGAACCTGGTACCATCCAGACGATTAATAATATTGTAGACCCTACTACTGGTACTGTGAAGGTGCGACTAACCTTCCCCAATAAAGACAGGCTCCTTACTTCCGGTATGAGCCTGGTGGTACTCATGCAATACGCTACGCCAGCAACACAAGTGGCCATCCCGTCTACTGCTATCGTGCAGAACCTTTCTGAAACAAGTGTCATGCTGCTGACGAAAGACAATGTGGTGAAACAACAACCCGTTGTTCCCGGCGCGATCACAGATACCATGCTGCTGATCTCCGGCGGCCTTAATGCGGGCGACAGGATAGTAGCACAGGGCATGCAGCGTCTGAAACCGGGAGATACTGTAAATATTGCCGGCGCAACTCCGCCACCAACGGCGCCAGCAGGAAAACCGGCAGGAAAATAATCATCAAAACTGCATTCACAGCATGATCTCGAAAACATTTATAGAGCGCAAGAATACTACGATCGTTATCGCTATTATCATCGTGATTGTAGGGTTGATCTGTATGTTTAACCTGCCCATTGCGCAGTTACCCGACATCGCGCCTCCGGTAACGGACGTGCGTGCCAGTTATGTGGGCGCCAACTCCACTACGGTGGAAGAAACAGTGACCACTCCCATCGAAAACCAGGTAAACGGTACGCCCGGCGCTATGTATATCCAGAGTGTGAGCGCCAACGATGGTTCCATGAGTATTACTGTCACCTTCAACCTGGGTACCAACCCGGATATCGCCACCCTGGACGTGCAAAACCGCGTGAGCCTCGCATTGCCCAGTACGCCCGATGAAGTACGTCGTGTGGGCGTTACCGTTAAAAAACGTTCCAATGACATGTTGATGGTACTGGCGGTGAATTCTCCTAATGGAACGCATACCCGCGAATACCTGGACAACTACGTAAATATTTATCTCAAACCAGAACTGGCCCGTCTGGACGGGGTGGGAGATGTGAATGCCTTCTCGCAGGACTATAGTATGCGTATCTGGCTCAACCCGGATAAAATGGCGGCCCTCGGCCTCACGCCAAATGATGTGGCAGCCGCCATTACAGAGCAAAACCAACAAGTGCCTGCCGGTAGTATCGGCGCGCCTCCTATGAGCAAACAACAGGCTTTTGAATATACCGTGAGCGTGAAAGGACGTCTGGCTACCTCCGAAGAATTCGGCAATATCGTTATCCGCAAAAGCGATAACGGTTCCCTGGTCCGCCTGCGTGATATCGCCCGCGTCAACTTAGGCTCTTTTACCTACTCTATCGAAGCAAAAGCAGATGGTAAGGTCGGTAGCGGTCTGGCAATCTATTTGTCGCCAGGCGCAAACGCCCTCGACGTAAACGATCGCGTGCTGGCAAAAATGGATGAGCTATCCAAATCATTCCCGGATGATATGAAATACCTCGTGCCATTTGAAACAACTTCTTTCGTAAAAATATCTATCGACGAGGTAATCCATACTTTCCTGGAAGCGCTGGCCCTCGTGGTGTTTGTGGTGTTCGTCTTCCTCCAGAACTGGCGTGCTACCCTCATTCCGATTCTCGTTATCCCCATCTCGCTGATTGGTACATTCATCTTCTTCCAATTGCTCGGCTTCTCCATCAATACCCTCACGCTCTTCGGTTTCGTACTGGCAATCGGGATAGTGGTGGATGATGCCATCGTGGTGGTGGAGGCAGTCCAGCACCATATCGACGCTGATCTGATGTCGCCCAGGGAAGCTACCTATAAAGCGATGTCGGAAGTACAGGCGCCGGTTATCGCTATTGCGCTGATCCTGGCAGCCGTATTCGTGCCGGTGGCATTTATTCCGGGGGTGAGTGGACGATTGTACCAGCAGTTTGCATTAACGATCGCATTCTCCGTACTCTTGTCGGCTTTCCTCGCTTTGACGCTCACACCGGCGCTGACAGCCATTTTGCTGAAACCTGCGCATCTCAATAAACAATCGCACGGCATCAATAAGCTCTTCTTTAAATTTAATGAATGGTTTGCACGCGTTACCGAGAGATACGCACATGGCGTCAAGCATGCCATCCACCAAACATGGGTGGTATTGCTCACACTGGCGGTCTTATTCATTATTGCTGCATGGCTCTTTAAAAAGACGCCCACTACCTTCGTGCCGCAGGAAGACATGGGCGCCCTGTTTATTGCCGTAGAGCTGCCAGATGCGTCCTCTACACAGCGTACCAAGGAAGTCATCGAGGAAATCAATCATATCCTGTTATCCGACAGTGCGGTGAATCACTTCTTCGGTATCGCAGGTATCAACTTCGTGGCCAATGCCACCAAACCCAACTCAGGTACTTTCTTCGTGAGTCTCAAACCCTGGGACGAACGCTATAAACATGGCGATGATATGAACCATGTGCTGGGCCGAATCCAGGGCCAGACGATGCGAATCGTCGGCGCCACGATTATTTGTATTCCAGCGCCTACTTTGCGGGGATTGGGTAACTCCGGTGGTTTCTCCTTCATCATGGAACAAAAAAGTAATCCGGACCTGGGCCAGTTTATGCAGGTGATGGGCCAGTTCTTAATGACGGCCAACCAACGTCCTGAAATAGCCCGCGCATATGCTTTCTTTAGTGCTAATACGCCGCAATTCAACGTGGATGTAGACCGTGATAAGTGTAAGCAGCTGGGAGTACAGATCAGCGATGTATTCGGCGCTTTACAGACCTTCCTCGGCGGATTATATGTAAACGACTTTACCCGGTTCAGTCGCAGCTTCCGCGTGGTAATGCAGGCAGATTCCCTCTATAGAACAAGCATCGATAACCTGGCAACCTATTATGTCCGCAATAACTTAGGACAGATGATACCATTGAGTGCACTCATTACCAGCAAGAAAGGAGGAGGCGCGCCGGTGATCAACCACTTCAACCTTTACCGCTCCGTTGAAATTGACGGGGACGCCCAACAGGGCTACAGCTCCGGCGATGCGATCAACGCGCTGAAGGAAGTGGCCACACAGGTATTGCCTTCCAACTTCGGCTACGAATGGGCCAACGTATCCAAACAGGAAATTGAAGCTGGTAATAAGAGCTTGCTCATTTTCATGCTCTCTATTCTCTTCGTATTCCTCCTGTTGACAGCCCTTTACGAAAGCTGGTCTGTACCGTTCTCCGTATTGCTGGCGGTACCAGTGGCGCTCTTCGGATCTATTGTGGCACTGTCGCTCTCCAAACAGGCAAACAGTGTTTACTCGCAGATCGGTCTGATTACACTGATCGGGCTGTCGGCCAAAAATGCTATCTTGATTGTAGAATTCTGTAAAGAGCGTGTAGACAGAGGTATGCCATTGCTGGCGGCCACGATTGAGGCGGTGAAACTTCGTTTCCGCCCGATCCTGATGACTTCCTTCGCCTTCATTCTCGGGGTAATGCCGCTCTGCTTTGCGAAAGGCGCAGGCGCCGCCTCCCGCGTAAACATCGGGTTTACGGTGGTAGGAGGTATGCTGGCAGCCACTTTACTAGCCATATTCAGTGTGCCGGTACTCTATGTGCTGATCACTAAAATGGCATACGGTAAGAAAAAATTGGCCGAACTGGAAGCGCATGGCAACGAAGAAAAGAAACCTAAAGGACTGGGAGAATAAACCATGAAGAACACAGAAAGATTCACTTCCCGCGTGGAAAATTATGTCAAATATCGTCCGCATTATCCGGATGGACTGCTGCCTTACCTGAAAGAAGAAGGCGTGCTCAAAACGGAAACAGTGATTGCAGATATTGGCGCGGGAACTGGTATCTCTACGGAACCATTTCTGGCAAACGGTAATAAAGTATTTGCAGTGGAACCCAATGAGGCCATGCGGGAATATATGATCCAGCAATTATCTGTATACGCTGGTTTTACCGCAGTAACGGGTACGGCTGAACGCACTACGCTGCCGGATGCCAGCATCGATCTGATCACTGCAGGACAAGCTTTTCACTGGTTCGACCCGCAAGCTGCCAAAGCAGAATTTCTGCGTATAGGCGTGCCTGATGTAATGGTGGCGCTGATATGGAATGTCAGGCAGGCAGATACGGCTTTTGAAAAGGATTACGAGTCGCTCCTGCAACGTTATGGTACAGATTATAAGGAAGTCTCCCACAAAAATATAGGCGCTCCTCAACTGACTACTTTCTATGCACCGAATACATTTAAGCTGAAGAAACTGCAACACGTGCAGCAGTTTGATATCAAAGGACTGAAAGGCAGATTAATGTCTTCTTCTTATGCGCCGGAGAAAGGGCCGGCTCATGATGCGATGATACGGGAAGTGGAGGAAATCTATGAAAAACACCAGGTCAATGGTATGGTGAAATTTCATTTTGATACGGAAATATATCTGGGACCTTTAACGCTGTAGCGCTAAAGGTCCCGGATATACGAATTTATACAAGACTGTCGAACAGAATTTCAATCGGGTGTCTGGCAATGACGCCGGTACCATCTTTCACCTGATGACGGCAACTGGTTCCCGGAGCCGCTATCACGGTGCCTTTGGCAGCATTACGCACCGCAGGAAACAGCACCATCTCTCCAATCTTCATACTGATATCATAGTGTTCTTTTTCATATCCAAAAGAACCCGCCATACCGCAACAACCGGAAGGAATTACTTCCACCGTGAAGTTCGCTGGCAGGGAAAGGATTTTTTTGCTGTATTGAGGAGACGACAAGGCCTTTTGCTGACAATGTCCATGCAGCTTGATATGTAATTCCTTTTTGGTAAACTGTGCAGCGGTGATATTGCCTTTTTCCGCTTCCATAGCGAGGAATTCATCTACCAGGTACACATGTTTGGAGAGTTCCTGCGCACTTTTGCGAAGTCCTTCTCTCACCAGGTCAGGATATTCATCGCGGAAGCTCAGAATAGCAGACGGCTCAATTCCCAACAGGGGTGTGTTTTCATCGATTTTAGTCTGGAAAATACGAACGTTGTCTTCCGCAATTTCGCGGGCTTCCCGCAGCAATCCTTTGGACATATAGGCTCTCGCACTTTCCGGATGTTCTATCATTTCTACGCGGTAACCCAGTTTGTGCAGGAGTTTTACCGCTTTGATACCGATAGGCGTATCGTTATAGTTGGTAAACTCATCACAGAAGAGATATACCTTTTTATTACCTGTTTTACCTTTTGGCTCTTTCGGCCATTTGCGTACAAACCAGTTACGGAAGGTGGTCTTATGCAATGTAGGCAGGGAGCGTTTAGCGGCAAACCCGGACACTTTACGTATAACGGCGCCGGTTATACTATTTTTCACCAGCCCGTTGTAAAGATGTGGCGCAATGGAGGCCAGCGCATTCAGTCGGGAATAGTTACCGATCATTTTGGCGCGCATCGGTACGCCGTTGGCATCATAGTAATGCTGGAGGAATTCCATCTTTAGTTTGGCCATATCCACGTTGGAAGGGCATTCCGACTTACAGCCCTTACATGCCAGGCAGAGATCGAGCACATCGTAGATCTCTTCATGATCAAACTTGTTTTCTTTATTGGAGTGGGTGAGGAATTCGCGTAAAATATTTGCCCTTGCACGGGTGGTATCTTTCTCATTCCTGGTAGCCATGTAGCTGGGGCACATGGTACCGCCACTGAGCTGTGTTTTGCGGCAGTCTCCGGAGCCATTGCACTGTTCTGCGTGCTGCAGAATGGTTTGATCCGGAAAATGGAAGATAGTATTGATATTGGGAGACACCTGTCCTGGTTCATACCGGAGCATGCTATTCATCGAAGGCGTATCGACAATCTTATTAGGATTGAAAATATTCTCCGGGTCCCAGGTGTATTTAATCTGACGCAGTAACTCATAGTTTTTAGCGCCTACCATTTGTCGGATGAATTCACCACGCAAGCGGCCATCGCCATGTTCGCCAGAGAGGGAGCCCTGGTATTTTTTTACCAGTGTCGCAATTTCTTCGGCAATTTTGCGGAAGAGGTGATTCCCTTCTACCGTTTTCAAATTGATGATAGGGCGTAGGTGAATTTCTCCGGAGCCGGCATGTGCATAATGCACGGCATATAATCCGTACTGTTCCAGGATCTGGTTAAAATCGCGGATGAAGTGAGGTAAGTCTTCCACTGCAACAGCGGTATCTTCAATCACAGGTACTGCTTTTTCATCGCCGGGAAGGTTACTGAGTAGTCCCAGACCGGCTTTACGCAGGGTCCATATTTTCTTGGTATCCTCTCCGAACAGTACCGGGAAATGATAACCCAGGCCTGCTGCGCGGAGTTTGGTCTCCACTTCGTTACAAATGGTTTTGATGTCTTCACGGTTATCGCGGCAGAATTCCACTACCAGGATAGCGCCCGGATCGCCTTGTACGAAGAAGCGGTTTTTACTTTGTTCGATATTATCCTTGGTACACTCCAGGATGTAGTGGTCAATCAGTTCACTGGCGCTGGGTTTGAAATCCATTACCAGCACGTTGGCCCGGAGGGATTCATCGATGTTGTTGAAGTGTATGCAAAGGAGACCCGTTTCCTTTGGAGGGAGCGGGTTCACGTGCAATTTGATTTCTGTCAGAAAAGCAAGGGTTCCTTCCGATCCTGCAATGAGTTTACAGAAGTTGAATTCCTCTGTACCAGCAGTGAATGGCGCTGTTTCCAGCAGCATGTCTACTGCATAACCGGTATTGCGGCGGGGAATACTTTTCTTGGGGAACTCTTTCCGGATTTCTTCCTGGTTGGTATGCAAACTAAGGGCGGTCCGTATTTGCTGGTAAATTTTAGTTTCCAGGTTATCGGGGCCTTCGCATTTTTTATGGAAAGTGTCGGTATCTATTGCGCCGAAGGTGGTTTCGGTACCATCGCTGAGAAGGGCTTTCACTTCCAGCAGATGTTCGCGGGTACTACCGTATACAACAGAGTTGGAGCCGCAGGAGTTGTTGCCTACCATCCCGCCAATCATGGCGCGGTTGGCGGTGGATGTTTCAGGTCCGAAGTAAAGTCCGTGCGGTTTGAGGAACATATTCAGTTCATCGCGGATGACGCCGGGTTGTACGCGTACCCATCCTTCTTCTTTGTTGAGTTCCAGTATTTTGGTAAATGTTCTGGAAACGTCTGTGATGATACCGTTCCCTACTACCTGTCCGGCGAGAGAGGTGCCGGCAGTACGGGGTATCAGTGATGTCTTGTTTTCTCTGGCAAAATGGATCAACTTTTTAAGATCTGCCACATCGGCCGGAATAGCCACTGCAAGGGGCATTTCGCGGTATGCCGAAGCATCTGTGGCGTAGAGGGTCCGCATGGTGTCATCTGTGTATAGCGTGCCTTCCAGTTCCTGGGCCAATTGCTCTAGCTTGTCGCGCATGATTAGTTCCTGTTAAATTGAAAGGGCGAATTTAATATATCAACTTGTCTTTTTCATCTCCTGTAATAAGATCGTCAAAAAAAGTCGGGCTATTTTAATAATTGTGGTTTTTTTATTTCAATTCCACATACTCTTTTCAGCTGTTCTGCCAGGTAAACGCCTAGCTCCGGTGTGTATTTTTCATCGGGGGTATGGAGGAAAAAATAGCATTCCTTCAATCCATGACTGAGCCAGTATTTCAGACGGTGCATCCAGTCATCTATTCTTGTAAAGTCGGTCGGGTGCTGATTTGCGACGAAACGCACAAACGTTATGGGGAGGGTAAGATGCATATGTAAAACATCGCGTCTTCCGGCAGTATCAGTGATCACCAAACCAGTTTTTTGTTTACGCAGGAAGGTAAACAGGTCCATCATAATATCTTCTTCGGCGAACCATTGGGGATGTCTTAACTCCACAAAAAACAGTAGATCTTTGGGTAACTGGGCGATATAATCATAGAGCTGTTGCTTTCTGTTGGGACCGAATTTATCACTCAACTGTAAAAATATAGCGCCGAGGTGTTTTCCAAAGCCCAGGAGCCCATCCAGGAAGTAGGTGGTTCGTTCATCTGCATTGGCGAGACGATTATAGTGACTGATGGCCTGGGGTACTTTCGGGCAGAACACGAAATCCTCGCCACGAGCCTGCTCTCCCCATCTGCGGATGGTAGTCTCATCATAAATCTTATAATACGTGGCATTCAGCTCAATGCTGTTGAAGTGTTTGATATATTCCTGGAGATATTGACTTTCGCGGGTTCCTTCCGGATAGAGCAATCCTACCCAGTCTTTTCTGCCCCATTTGCCAGCGCCCGTATAAATATGAGGATGCGCAACTGGTTTGCCTTTCAGGACGTGTTTATTGAACAGCGGTTCTGCTGGAAGCTTGAAATCTATGTCTTCCAGCATGGATGCGGGTACAAGACCGAATTTCATAACCTGATGTTTTTAGAGTACAAGCAAGGACAATCAATGAGCTTTAACTACCAGCAAGTTAGGAAAATTTTGAATTTCAATTTTTTGAGATTAACTTAAGTGTATACAATTAGCAGCATGGAAATTTTACACGTCAGCGCGGAATGTTATCCGGTAGCCAAAGTAGGTGGCCTGGGAGATGTGGTCGGAGCTCTGCCCAAATATCAGCAGCAACTCGGGCATGTCGCCAAAGTGGTATTACCCGCCTACAGGAACAAATTTTATGATACCCATGAATTTGATGTTGTTCATCAGGCTGGCATGTGGCTGGGTCACGAGTGGTACCATTTTAATATCCTGAAGGAACGACAGAACAGCCTTGAGTTTGACCTGTACCTGGTAGATATTCCCGGCCTCCTCGATACCCCGGGCGTTTATGGATATCCCAATGATACAGAACGATTCCTGGCCTTCCAGATAGCAGTACTTGACTGGATCAACGAATGGAATCATCTGCCCGATGTCATTCACTGTCACGATCATCATACCGGACTGATTCCCTTTCTGCTGAGCTGGGGGTACAAATACAGCCGCCTCAAAGAGGTACCTTCTGTACTCACTATTCACAACGCACAGTACCAGGGCCAGTTTGGATGGGATAAGCTCTACCTGATCCCGGGCTTCGATCTGTGGAAATCAGGTCTGCTGGATTGGGGCGGTTGCATCAATCCGCTGGCAGCGGCCATCAAATGTGCCTGGAGAGTGACTACGGTTTCTCCCGGTTACCTGGAAGAACTCTATACAAATGCCAATGGCCTGGAATGGCTGATTAGCAGTGAACGTGCAAAAACATGTGGTATCATTAACGGCATAGATACCGTTGTTTGGGACCCAGCTACCGATCCGCGTATTTCAAATAATTATACTCCGGAACTGGTTCCGGAAGGAAAAGAAGTGAACAAAGTAAAGCTCTGTGAACGATTTGGGCTGGATGCCTCCTTGCCGTTGATTTCCTTTATTGGGCGATTGGTAGGGGATAAGGGCGCCGATCTGCTCCCGGAAATTATCGGAAGAAGTTTACATGAACTGCCAGGAGAAGTGAACTTCCTGGTATTAGGTAGCGGAGACCCGCATATTGAAGCACAATTGAAAGAAACCCGTAATTATGCCAGCTATGGATTTAACCTTCATATTGGTTATGATGAGGCATTGTCGCACCAGATCTATGCCGGCAGCGATTTTCTTCTGATGCCTTCCCGTGTGGAGCCTTGCGGACTGAATCAATTATATGCATTGCGATATGGCACAGTACCTGTAGTAAGAAGTACAGGTGGCCTGAAAGATACCGTCACTGATTTCGGCGATGCCGGAGGAGTAGGTATCCGCTTTATACAGCCCTCTGTTTGGGATGCATGCACCTCCGTTAAAAGGGCCCTGGAGCTTTACCACGACAAGCGGCGTATGCGCGATGTGCAGCTTGCAGGTATGCACCTGGACCACTCCTGGACCACCTCCGCAGCGCAGTATGTGGATCTCTACAGGAGCATGAAGTAGTCTGATACAAATTCTTAATTCCCAATATAATATGTCCAATAGCGTAATTTCCATTATTCTGGGGGGAGGCGCCGGTACCCGCCTGTATCCACTTACCCGCCGCCGCTCCAAACCAGCCGTACCTCTCGCCGGAAAATACCGACTGGTGGATATCCCCATCTCCAATTGCCTGAATGCAGGCCTGAACAGGATTTTCGTGCTGACGCAGTTCAATTCTGCTTCTTTAAACAAGCACATCAAAAACACCTACCATTTCAGCAATTTCGACAAAGGATTTGTAGATATTCTGGCAGCAGAACAAACGCCGGATAATCCCACCTGGTACCAGGGTACAGCCGATGCCGTACGCCAGTGCCTGCACCACATGGAAAACTTCGAGTTTGAGTATATCCTCATTCTTTCCGGAGACCAGCTATATCAGATGGACTTCCATAAAATGCTGCAGCAACACAAGGATGCCGGTGCGGAAATATCCATCGCTACCATCCCGGTAAGCGCCAAAGACGCTTCCGATTTTGGCATTCTGAAAACCAATGAAGCCGGTGCTATTGTGTCTTTCACCGAGAAACCCTCCCAGGACGTATTGCCGCCATGGGCTTCAGAAGTAAGTGATGAAATGAAGCAAGAAGGCCGCGTTTACCTGGCCAGCATGGGCATTTACATTTTCTCCAGGAAAGTGCTGTTCGATATGCTGCATGACCAGCCGGATGCGACCGACTTCGGCAAACAACTCATTCCATACGCTATTGAGGCGAACTATAAAGTATTCAGCTATCAATATGAAGGCTACTGGACAGATATCGGAAACATACCGTCCTTCTTTGAAGCCAATATTGGCCTGACAGACGATATTCCCCTGTTTAACCTGTATGATGAGTCGCAGACCATCTATTCCAGGGCCAGAATGCTGCCTCCGGCAAAAATTTCAGGGGACATTCAAAAAACAATGATCGCCGATGGTTGTATTATTCTGGCAAGCCGCCTCGAACGATGCGTCATCGGTATTCGTACCCGCATCGGAAAAGGAAGCATCATCACCAACAGCTATATTATGGGAAGCGATTATTATCAAACCCTGGATGAACTGAACAGAGCTAAGGATAATGGTCTTCCGCCAATGGGAATTGGAGAGGATTGCGTTATTAATAATGCCATCATTGATAAAAACTGCAGTATCGGAAACGGCGTACATATTAATGGAGGCAAACATCTGGCAGACGGGGATTTTGAGAAATATACCGTGAAAGATGGTATTGTTGTAGTCAAAAAAGGAATGGTGCTGCCCGACGGATTCGAAATTTGATGACTAAATGTGGTAAACCATGCAATTGTCTATTGATAGGAAGTCCACCAAAGTATATCCAGACCTGAAAAGGGTAGTGGCCCGGTTTTTCTTCAACGGAGAAGCCCGCGCAAAATCCATTATCCAAAAAGTGGCTGATATGACGGATACAGAAGTGAATCTAACGATTATGCCTATACTGAGAGAATTCTCCAGGCGACATCGTAACATCACCCGTATCTTCGAACGGCACGCGGAAAAGGTCAGTCATCTCTTTGTGCCACTGGGACTTAGTTATGGCAACATAAACTATCATAAACGACTGCTCATTGGTTCCTATTTCACCAACGAATACTCCATAGAGTCCGCTGCATTCTTCAACCCTTCCATAGTGGAAGATATTGACCAGAGTGGTCTGGAAGAAGGCGAAAAGCGCATTATTATCAGTTTCAGGGCGGTGGGCGAAGGACACGTGTCTTCCATAGCTTTCCGCAATGGCCTCATCAACAGGAACAATGAAATAGAACTGGAAGATCCCGGTAATTACATAGACGAAGCGGAAGTGAAACGCAATGCGGTATATGAAAAGCAGTCTTTCTTTCAGAATGCTGTATCCATCAATCTGCCGGACTCCATTATGCAGGAAGTGCAGAACTGTCTTTCCGATCAGTTTGAGTATCAGTCGCTCAAAAGGGCCATCCGCGATATGCAGCAACGCTACCAGGTAGACCATCTCCTGAAAAAGGAACTGGAAAGAGTGCTGTGGCTGGCAGATAGCTATTATGAGCTGAATTTCTCCCTGGATACAGATATTTCCGACCGTATCATCTTTCCCTATTCCGACGCAGAAAGCAGGGGGATAGAAGATGCCCGGTTCGTCCGATATACAGATGAAGATGGCAGCGTGACCTACTACGCCACCTATACAGCCTTCGATGGCATTACCATTCAGCCGAAGCTTTTACAGACTTCCGATTTCTATTATTTCAAAATATTACCCTTGTACGGAGAAGGCGCCCAGAATAAGAATCTGGCGCTTTTTCCCCGCAAGATCAATGGTAAATACGTAATGATCTCCCGCATTGATGGCATCAATGGGTATATCATGTACTCCGACCATATTAATATCTGGGAAAATCCTCAAATCCTTCAAACCCCGAAATATCCCTGGGAGTTTGTCCAGGTGGGCAACTGCGGCTCTCCTATAGAAACGCCGGAAGGCTGGCTGGTGATTACCCATGGGGTAGGACCTATGCGTACTTATTGCATCGGGGCGAGTCTGCTGGATCTGAATGACCCCAGGATAGAAATAGGCCGACTCAAAGAACCGCTGCTGATGCCTACCAAAGACGAGCGGGAAGGCTATGTACCGAATGTATTGTACTCCTGTGGCTCTATCATACATAATAAAGAGCTGATTATTCCCTATGGTTTATCGGACTATGCATCGGGTTTTGCCACTGTTAACCTGGAAAGATTATTGGCCACTATAAAGGCCGATGGCGTATGATTCCATCTGTCATGTGAATGACAGTATTTTTCCCCTCCAGTTACCGTTCCTTAATTACCTGATCCGGGAATCAAAAAACTGTTTAACTTCGTACATTCAAAAATTTCGATGTATTGGTTTTCTTTGAGCTCCACCACATCTGTAATTCGTCATTTGTAATTATTGATAGATATGCTCGAATATATTCCTTATGGGAAAACTGGCTATTTTAGCCAGCTGGTAACAGATTTTTTGGCAGAAGATCCACAGATTAGGCCTTATTACAAATATTCACCCGTCAGACCGGATTTTGCAGCAGCGATAGATGCCCGAAAGGCTTTTAACACTCCCCGCAAGGAACTGGCAGCAGCACTGGAAACGCAATATGCCACTTTGGAAGTCATACCGCCGGTATATGAAAACATCCGATTGCTGGAAAGCCCTGATACCTTTACTGTCTGTACAGCCCATCAACCCAATATTTTCACAGGTTACCTCTATTTCGCCTATAAAATTCTGCAAACGATAAAACTGGCCGGAGAACTGAAAGCGCAGTATCCTCAGTATAACTTCGTGCCGGTATATTATATGGGCAGCGAAGATGCAGACCTGGAAGAACTGGGTAGCATCTACCTGGAAGGTAAAACCCTGACCTGGAAAACGGATCAGCAAGGGCCTGTAGGTCGGATGGACCCCAAGGGGCTGGACTTGCTGATTCAACAAATACAAGATAACATTGGGTTTGCGCCGCATGGTCAGGAGTTGCTGGAGATTTTACGCAAAGCTTACCTGGAGCATGCAAATATTCAGGAGGCAACCTTATACCTGGTACATACGCTTTTTGGGCGTTATGGACTGGTAACGGTGGTACCGGATAATCCGGCGTTAAAGCGTTTATACATTCCCGTGATGAAGGATGAACTACATCATCAGCGTTCTCACGACCTGGTAGCAGACACCCTTGCTAAGATCGGGAACCATTATAAAATACAGGCCAACCCGAGGGATATCAACCTGTTTTACCTGGAGAAAGGGCTGCGGGAGCGTATTGTGCGGGAAGGTGACCGATGGAAAGTACTCCATACTGCTATCAGCTTTGATGCTGCCGGTCTGGATGCAGAACTGGAAGCCCATCCAGATAAGTTTAGTCCGAATGTGATTCTCAGAGGCATGTTCCAGGAAACAATACTGCCGAATATTGCATTTATCGGCGGTGGTGGGGAGATTGCCTACTGGCTGGAACTGCAGGAGTTATTCCAGCATTATGGCGTGCCTTATCCTATTCTGTTACTCCGTAATTCATTGTTATTGGTAGATGAACAGAGTAATGTGCGACTGGAAAAATTGGGTCTGCCTGTGACTACTCTTTTCAAAAGCACCGATGAAATCGTTAATGGCTTTGTACAAGAACATACCAATGCTTCTCTGGTGCTGAAAGATGAATATGCGGCTATAGAGAAGCTATTTGATGAACTGGAAGCGAAAGCGCGTGAGATAGATGTAACGCTGGTAGCGAGTGCAGGAGCAGAGCGGAAAAGAGCCATGAAGTCGATCAGCAAACTGGAACATAAATTCCTGCGTGCAGAAAAGAAAAAGTTCTCCTGGCAAACGGATCAGATCTGTACGATCAAAGCGCGACTTTTTCCTGCCGGCTCACTGCAAGAAAGAAAAGAAAACTTCATTCCATGGTACGCTATGGAAGGCCCGGCCTTCTTTGATCGCGTACTGGCCGCTCTTACGCCAGTAACAGATCAGTTTACTATAGTTGTATCATAAATAGTTTTGAGTTACTCACTCTGCAAGGAACGTTGAAACATTCTTACGTCCCTTCGTTCCGCGCACCGCGCGGAACGAAGAAAAAAAGTAAAGCGACAAAACCGACAGCGAAGCTGTCGGTTTTGTCGCTTTAAATAAAAAAATATAATCCAAAAGTCTTATATTACAATTGTTGACCTAAATCGAATTAGTTTTTGCTTGTGAACTGTCATAAAGGGTGCCTGCCATCCACAGCAGCCACCCTTTTTTTATTTCCTAAAAGCCCCCAGCCGCCAAGACACCGCCGTAGTCACCACAAACATCCAAGGCCAGATAATATGCATATGATTACCTACAAAAGCATGAGACACAGATGCGCCCGTCAGGTCGAAAATAATGCCCGCATAGGCCCATTCTTTAATAATACGGAAGCGTTTATTCGGCAGCAGTATAGCCAGACCGCCCAGCGTCTTATAAATACCTAACAGTTGCGTGAAAAAATCAGGATACCCCATCTGACGCATACCATTTTCCGGACCAGTGGCCAGCACAACATCCGCCAGACCGCCAGAGATCATCACCATAGCTGTAATAACAGTAACGGTCCAGTAAATAACTTTGAAAACAGTAGTAGTGGAAGAGGCAGCATCCGGAATCAGCCATTTTCTGCTTTCGGGACGAGTGGCCCAGGACACTAAACTTAACGTGGCGAAGATGATCGGGCCAACTGCCGATGCAGTATCATGCGTGGCTATATGAGAATAGGCGGCTGTAATATATACCAGGAAAATACCACAATAAGCCCATTCTTTCTGCCGACCTAATTTCGGCAGGATTAACACCAATACCGCTGCAATTTTCCATGCGCCAATGATATACAGCAGATAAGAAGGATAGCCCAGTGTTACAAATACTTGTTGTACAAATGGAAGCTGTGCCAGATCCCAATAGGCGCCAACAGTGGTTTCCAATAATACGATAGCTGTGGCTATCCAATAAATAATGGTTCTGGTAGTGAATGACCAATGGGTCTTGCCTGCTAATTGCATAAAATAGTGTTTTTATACTATTACAAGGAACAGGAATTCCGAATATGGACACGTCAGCGGATTATTTTTTTAAATTTTTTAGTTTTTCTTCCAATAACTGTATTTCGGAGGGGATGGTAGTGATGGAAAGTGCCTGCTGATAAGCCTTTGCGGCCTTTTCTGTATCCAGCTGTTCGTATAAGGCTCCCAGCAACAGATAATAATCAGTATGCTGTGGTACCTGTAGTTCCAGGAGTTCTTTTAAGGCAGCGGCGGCTCCTGCTACTTTGTATTTTGCATAAAGCCTATTCAGCGCGCCGGCAGCAGAGTACTTAATGGTGAGGAGTTGATCATAGAGCTGCAATATCTCTTCCCATTTGGTGGTGGAGTCTTCCGGAATACAGTGCCAGTAAGCAATGCGAGCCTCCAGATGATAGGAAGTGAGGTAGTTGCCGCTGGCAGAAAGTGCCAGGTAATGCATTCCCTGGCGAACCAGTGGCAAATCCCATTGGCTGCTGTCTTGCTCATCATACAACAGCAGGGTGTCTTCTTCTGGCTGTCTGGCCGCAAAACGGGAGGCATGAAAACAAATCAATGCAATCAGCGCATTGGTGGCAGGCGTGTTGGTGGGGGGATATGTTGTTAACTGCAAACAAAGTCGTAATGCTTCCAAACACAAATCACGACGTAATACCTGATCTTGGGTACGGGAATAATATCCTTCATTAAATACCAGGTAGATGACATGCAGTACGTTTTCCAGGCGGGGAATGATATCCTGATCCGCAGGCATTTCCAGCTGAATATTTTCCTGTCGCAATCTATCCTTTGCACGGAGCAATCGTTTGCTGATAGTTTCACGGTTGGTGAAAAAAGCGGTGGCAATCTCCTCAATACCAAACCCACAAAGAATGCGTAATGCCAGTCCTATCTGCGCTTCGCTGGCGATCACGGGATTGCAGACGGCAAATATCATCCGGAGTTTACTATCCTGGATATGTTCTTCGGAGAAGTCCAGCTCCTCTTCACTGACGCTGTTACTGGTGATGACGGGCATTACCTTATCCCGGTATATTTTATCCCTGCGCCAGAAGTGAATAGCTTTTTGCCGGGCCACCAAATATAACCAGGCAGCGGGATTGGCGGGAATACCTTTAATTCCCCAGGTTTCTGCGGCGGCGAGAAATGTTTCGCTGGCAATATCCTCCGCGGCATGCATATGCTGTACGCCAAACTGGCGCGTAATTACGGCCACAATACGAGGGAATTCCTGCTGGAATAAGTCTTTTAAAGATACGGTGGGTGTTTCCATACGACTGAAAAGAGGTAGTCAAAAGTAAATATTCCGGATAAAAATAGGGAATATTTACTTCTGACTACTTCTTCGTTTATGCATCACAGTTAGTTATCAACCATAGATAGGACGTACTTCTACGGAACCATCCGCTTCCAGTACAGGGCAGCCATGCGCCAGTGTGAGCGCTTCATCTATACTGGCAGCCTTAATCACAATATAGCCGCCGAGCTTTTCTTTGATTTCCACGAAAGGCCCGTCTGTTACCACGCCTCCCGGACGCAATACCTTTCCTGCGAGATCCAGCCGGGAACCATTATTCACAAAGTACCCCTGTGCAGCAATTCCCTCCACCCAGGATTTCCATTTCCCGGCTAATTCAGCCATTTCTTTAGGACTGGTTTGACTGAAGTCATAACTGGGCTGTCTGAACAGCAACATAAATTCTTTCATTTTTAGGCTTTTAATTGTTTACGAATGTAATCATCCCTTGTATAAGGATTGAAGCAAAAAAATATGGACAAGTATCTCGATAAATTTAATGACCAATGGCACGAATGTTGTCATTTTTCGGCAAATTGCATCCCTGATGACGATTAAAGGAGGTCCCTATGCGTATGATTGGAAAGAAGGTATTCTGGCAATCGCCCTTATTGTACTGTTTAGCATATTCCAGTTCTCCACGGCATTATTGATCACCATTTTTTTATCAGGAGGATGGTTGTACTGGCGCCTGCGTCAATGGCATATTATCACGGTAACGATTACTGACAAACAATTGCTGTTACAATATGCCAACTGGATGAAAATGGATAAAACGGTCACTTATCCGCTAGATTCGCTGAATTTTGTAGTGAGAAAAATGTTGGTGCAGCGAGGAATGGTCAGACAAAAAATGTTAAGTATCTATTCCGGCAACCAGGAAATAGCTGCCTTCATGTATACCAAAACCCGATTTGACTGGGATAGCATCCAGCAACTCATAGACAATTTGAAGAAAGCCCGTGTGCCGGGGATCAGCGAGTTATAATGCCAACGCTCGCAAAAAATATGAAAACCAATTAATAGATCTATATCATGAAAAAAGTGTTACTGTTAGCCGTAATGGGACTGATGGGCTCCAAATTGTATGCGCAAGATTTCAAACATGGAATTGGAACCGGCTTTATTTTTTCTACACCTCCAGGTACAGTAGGTTCAGAAGGAGATGTTTCCCTGAATTACTATCCCCGCGTTAATTTCGAATTGAATAAATCTACTTCCATCGCTGTAGGTGTACCATTGGCATTTGGCTTTGGCGGTTCTTATTCTGATGGCTTTGGCGGTACCCGTAAAACCTTCTCCTTCGCTATCAATGCGCCGGTAATGGCAGAATATAACTTCGGAGCAGGAGCGGTGAAAAATACTAGCAGAAGATTTGGCGCCTTTGCCGGTGCTGGTTTTGGTTTGCACTACGGGCACTATTATTATTCAGATTCCTACTATGAGGATTTGAGCGTGAATAGCAATAAGACCTCTGCTGGTCCTGCTGCGAGCTTAGGCGTACGCTTCGCTGTTGGTCGTGGTAAACACAATATCGAAGTACGCACTTCCTATATGCATACCCTTGGCAACGATGGTGGCAATATTGTAGGCACTTACTGCCTTTTCAACTTCTAAAGAAAAATGGCGGGATGTAAAGTCCCGCCATTTTTATCAGCCACCATCGCTTTTAGGAACGCGATGATACCCATGTCATCATTTATGAGCTAGAGGCGGCAGGCGTTGCTGAAAGTCTTTAATAATGCTACCTTTACATGCCTAAGAAAAAATTCCCTGAAATTATTACGAACCATCACCTATGAAAGTGGAAGCAACACCTGGCAACAGGATTAAATGGTCAGCCTACCGTATTTTTATTTTCCTTTTTATCATCCTTATTTATAACACTCCGATTATCCACGGATATCAGTTGCATCTTATTATTGGCGCAGGAGCGGTGATGCTGCTCTGGTCTATTTTTCGTCAAAGAGAGGAGGCGGTTATTATTAGCGACCAACACCTGGAAATCATAACATGCAATGCGCTCAACAGAAAGATTACGAAAGGCTATGACCTGCGCGACATAAAGTATAATCTGTCAAAAGAAAGAAATTTACGGGAGAGAGAAGCCGATCAGTCTGATCCGGAACAGAAATTATATCTCTATTATAAAGAAAGATTTATCGTGAAAATTGATAGTCGCAAAAATGGGTGGAACAAATATAAAATAGATAAGATGGTAGATGGATTGAAAGAAGCAGGTGTTCCGCTGCAATATAATCCTTCATAAATAGATTATTTGGGGAGACAGCCATCCCTCGGACTTACGTCTCCCTAAATCAGCTGCTAATTCTGTCAGTCTCCGCCAGAGGGCATAGTTCTTGTGGCAAATGAGATATGCAGCAACAATCTACCCCTGGTTTTGTGAATGTAAGAGGCGCTCGTGAGCATAACCTCAAAAATGTGGATCTACAAATTCCCCGCGATGCATTGGTCGTGTTCACCGGTATTTCCGGTTCGGGAAAATCATCCCTGGCTTTCGGAACCCTCTATGCGGAAGCCCAGCGCCGATATTTGGAATCGGTGTCTCCTTATGCCAGAAGACTTTTTCACCAAATGCCTGTTCCTGAAGTGGATGAGGTAGACGGACTTCCACCCGCTGTTGCTTTGCAGCAGCAACGCGGTACGCCTACTACTCGCTCTTCTGTGGGCAGCGTTTCCACCTTATCCAACCTGCTAAGAATGCTCTTCAGCAGGGCAGGGGATTACCCCGCGGGGGCTCCTATCATCCATGCGGAAGGGTTTTCGCCGAATACCCCAGAGGGCGCATGTTCTACCTGTCATGGAATGGGGAAAATCTACGATGCCACAGAAGCCTCTATGGTACCAGATCCTAGTCTTACTATCCGGGAAAGAGCCGTGGCCGCCTGGCCTACCGCCTGGCAAGGACAGAATTACCGGGATATCCTGACCACATTGGGGTATGATGTGGACAAACCATGGAAAGACCTGCCTCAAAAATTACGGAATTGGATACTTTTCACGGAAGAACAGCCAACAGTCCCAGTATATGCCAGTTTCACACTGGAAGAGGTAAAAGCTGCACTGAAAAGAAAAGAAGAACCCAGCTATATGGGCACTTTCATGGGTGCGAAGAAATATGTCATGCACACTTTTGCAAATACGCAAAGCGCCATGATGAAAAAACGAGCGGCGCAATACATGCTCAGTACTACCTGTCCGGAATGCCATGGTAAACGATTACGCAGAGAATCGCTGGCAGTGAAATTTGCCGGAATGGACATAGGAGAGATGTCAGCCATCCCACTGAAACGCCTATACGAATTAATGGGGGATCGCCTGAAATTATCTGCTGCAGCGGATAAGAAACATCCCGAAAAGGCCCTGGTGGTACAGCGTATAGCTACTGATCTGGTAGCCAGACTACAGGTAATGCTGGAGCTGGGACTGGGATACCTTTCCCTGGAAAGAAGTACGCCTACTTTGTCGCCAGGAGAACTGCAACGTTTACGACTGGCAGTACAGGTCAGATCAAATTTGTTTGGGGTAGTATATGTACTGGACGAGCCCTCTGCCGGCTTACATCCGGCGGATACGCAGGCATTACTGCGGGCATTGGACCGACTCAAAGCGGCCGGTAATTCGCTCTTTGTAGTAGAACATGATTTAGAAGTGATGCGTTATGCCGATTGGATCGTAGACGTAGGACCATTAGCAGGAGAGAAGGGCGGCCAGATTTTGTACAGCGGCAAACCAGAAGGACTGGCAAAAGTCAGGGATTCGCTGACAGCCGGTTACCTGTTTCATGGTACAGATCAGGTACACCATCAGCCAAGGTCAGCTAGCAGCGAATGGCTGCAGCTCCGCGGTATTACGAGAAATAATTTAAACCAGCTGGACGCCGATTTTCCATTACGCCTCTTCACAGCAGTGACGGGCGTTTCCGGCTCAGGGAAATCAAGCCTGGTGAGTCAGGCATTGGTGGAACTGGTATCTGCACATTTGGGAACTACTTTGCCAGCGGAAGAAGAGGCGCCTGACTTGGCGGAAGATAAACCAGAAACCCTTGGCGGGCGTATATCTGGAGGAATGGAGCATGTGAAACGCCTGGTACTGGTAGATCAGAAGGCCATCGGCCGTACGCCACGCTCTAATCTGGCCACCTATACGGGTTTATTTGATCATGTACGAAAACTCTTCGCTGCCACACCTGCTGCCAAAAAGCGGAAGTACGATGCCGGACGTTTCTCCTTTAATATGCCAAAGGGACGCTGTGAAAACTGCAATGGAGAAGGCTTTGTGATGGTGGAGTTACTGTTTCTGCC
Organism: Chitinophaga dinghuensis; assembly: GCF_003259435.1. Lineage (GTDB taxonomy): Bacteria > Bacteroidota > Bacteroidia > Chitinophagales > Chitinophagaceae > Chitinophaga > Chitinophaga dinghuensis. The sequence continues at coordinate 64,369 of NZ_QLMA01000013.1, read as the reverse complement.
CAGCGTATATGCGCCTTGCCCGGTATGTCATGGAAGTCGGTATAATGCCGCCACCCTGGAAATAAAGTATAAGGATAAGTCGATCGCCGAAATATTGCAATTAACGGTAGATGATGCCCATGTATTTTTCCAGGGAGATGACGCTGTACATCATTCGCTGCATGTATTGCGGGAAGTGGGTTTAGGATACTTGCGCCTGGGACAGCCGGCAACGGAGCTCTCCGGAGGAGAAGCGCAACGTATCAAACTGGCCACAGAACTACAACGTATAGGGAAAGGAAATACGCTCTACATCCTGGATGAACCTACGACTGGGTTGCATCCGGCGGATGTTGATAAGTTGATGACCCAGTTGAATCTCCTGGTGGATGCAGGTAATACAGTTATTGTAGTAGAGCATAATATGCGGGTATTGGCAGGTAGCGATTGGATCATTGACATTGGTCCCGGAGCAGGAGAGGAAGGTGGAAAGATAGTAGCACAGGGGACTCCGGCAGATGTAGCCAAATCGAAGCATAGTAAAACGGCTGCCTTTCTTGCGAAGTATTTATCTCCCGGAAAATAAAAAAGCGGGGTAATTATCCCCGCTTCATTTATCTCTATTTCATATTTTTTATGCTAAGGCTTTCCCCATATCTCTCACGAGGGAAAGGATGGCTTGCAGCTGATCATGCACTTGTTTGGCTTCCAGCATTTCATCGCGCAGGGGCGTAGCGCCCTGACCTTCGTTGATTTCCTGCTGACGCATATGCACCAGTTCTTCCAGACGTTGATCCAGATGTTCGAAAGTATTCAGTGGCGCGGGCAGCGTAGTTTGATCTTTTGTTACCGGGTCCAGCATAAGCATCAGCTGATCTATGTAATGGAGCAGATAATTGGTCACCTCCTGGTATTCAGGACGCGGATACTGCACGCCATGGTGGAGACTATACGCCCCCAAAGCGGCTGCATGGGAAGTCAGCGTATGGTTCAACACCACAAAGTGATAAATGCGGGAAGCGTTTATCTGTTTACTCTTAGGTTCTGACAGCATTCGCTGGAAAGCCGCCATCATATTAGCGCTGGCTACATAGGTATCTTTCCTGGCCAGTTTAAAATCAGTAACGTTGACGTTTTCTTTCGAATAGGCATTCATCACTACTTCCAGGTAATGTCTGTTGGCCTGTAACATTTTTTTCATGTAGTTAGGCACGAAATTATGTTCCCAACTAGGCCATAGCACCATATTGGCAATGAATGCCAGCGCCCCGCCAATGAAGGTATCCAGTACCCTTTGTGCCGCATTGTACAGATCTGAAGGATGTAGGAAATGCAACAGGAAGATAATGAACGGTGTCACGAAAAACACGCTGAGCGTATATTTGAAGCTCATGAAACTATATGCGCCCAGGATACACAACAGCATCGAAATGAAGATGATAGTTGGATTATGGGTGAGATACAGTAATCCTGCAGCAAACAAGGCCCCTAAAATAGTGCCGATCAGGCGTTGAATACTCCGGGAACGGGTTAGTCCGAATCCAGGTTTCAGTATCACGATAATCGTCAGCAAAATCCAGTAAACGCGATCCAGATGTAAAGACATGCCCAGGATGTAACCCGCTACGGTAGCGAGACTCACACGAATAGCATGACGGAAGTTATGCGACTTGAAGGTCAGGTTGTCCCGGAAGGTTTCAAAATCATATTTGGTATGCGTCGTAAACTTGGAAAGTTCCAACTTAGGATCTATGGATTCATCTTTCAATCGTTCCAGGCGGGTCAGGCGGTGCAGATTGTAGATGCGCTGAGACATATCCTGCAAATTGGAAAGGATATTGGTGAGCGGCATCGTACGGGTTCTTTCCTTTAACGTCGGGAGTTTGAGGGTAATGTCGGCAATAGTTTTGCGCACTTTTTCCATTCCCAGTTTGAGGTTGGCTTTAGGCAAACTACGTTGGCCTGCGGCGACAGCCAGTCCTATGGTTTTCAGTTCCTCCACGAAATCCAGGATCAGTGTGTGGAATTTATCCAGTATTTCATCGTCTTTAAAATCGCGTTGTAAAGCCTTGTAATCTGTTTGGGAGGCCATGATTTGTTCCTGGAGGTCCACCATATCGAGGAAGATGAGCACCATGGACTTGTTGATACTGGTAGTCCCTTGTTGGTCGGAACGTCTTTTCAGCAGGAGTTCCCGCACATTTTCCTGTTTTTCGTTTACAAGTACCTGTTGTGCCAATACATCCCGGTAGTTATTATCTACGTTGATGCCTGGCGTATAAAAATTAGCCCGGAGTTCCAGGTATTTAGCAGTTTGCAGGATACATTCTCCCAGGGCCTGTTGTACGTTCAGATAAGGGCGAATCTGCCACAGCAGCAGCGCCAGCAGAGAATACCAGATACAGCCCAGTAGTACCATTCCAGAGTGTAACAGCACGGTAGCAGGCGATTGCAGAGATTCTCCCAGGATAGACACCAGTATCAGCAGGCAACCGGTTCCAATGTTGCCGCCACGGTTACCATATACCAGCAGCATAGCGTAAAAGAAGCAGCAACCGGCGATCCAGAAGATCATGGGAATGGTGTATGGAATCAGCAGCCCAGTAATGAGGGCGGTCAGAAAAATCAGGATTGTACTGATAATAAGGCCATTCCGCTTATGTATAATGGTACCTGGCACATCGCTGAGGGCAGTACACAAGGCGCCCATAGACATGGCTATGCCCAGCCCCAGCTGGCCTAAGGCGGCAAATACCAAAGAAGGCACTACTACGCTGATGGTAGTACGCAAACCGTTGCTGAAATGATAACTGTAAAGGAAGGTCTTAATGTCGTTAATCCAATTTTCTGTACGCAAACTCTAACGGGTTTTTGGAGCCCCAAAGGTAGAGAATACCCTTTGTTAAAAGAATATTCTGTATTAAATCTGACAGGAATTTAAATTTTAATTATTGTTTTCACTATATTTATAATCAGACCATTATAAATCCGGTGGAATGTTTGGGAATATTAAATTATTCACAGTTGTGCATAAAAAAATGCCGGAGATAACGTGTTCTCACTTAATTTACTTTTCATTCGGGTAAAATTATATCTTTGACGCCTTAAAAAATCTCGGAGTAAAGTCGTGCGCTTAAAAACACTAGAAATTAAAGGCTTTAAAAGTTTTGCAGATAAGACCGTTTTGCAGTTTGATGAGGGGATTACTGGGGTAATTGGGCCAAATGGTTGTGGCAAAAGTAATATTATCGACTCTATCCGCTGGGTGATCGGGGAGCATAAGATCAGTAATCTGCGTTCTGAAAATCAGGCAGGGCTGGTGTTTAATGGTTCCAAAACGCGTTCTTCCAGTGGGATGGCAGAAGTGAGCCTCACGTTCGAGAATACCAAAAATGTACTGCCTACCGAGTTTACTACGGTAACGATTACCCGTAAATTCTACAAAAACGGGGATAGTGAGTACCGCCTCAATGATGTTGCCTGTCGTCTGAAGGATATCCATAACCTGTTTATGGATACCGGCGTAAGTACCGATTCCTATGCGATTATTGAGCTGGGAATGGTAGACGATATCATCAAAGACAAGGAAAACAGCCGCCGTCGCATGCTGGAACAAGCTGCCGGTATCTCCATCTATAAAACCAGGAAAAAAGAGGCCAAAGCCAAACTGGACGCCACTGAGGGCGACCTTAACCGCATTGAGGACCTTCTCTTCGAAATCAATAACAACCTCAAAACACTGGAAAGTCAGGCCCGCAAAGCGGAACGTTTCTATGAGGTGAAGAAAGAGTACCGCGATGCGAGTATAGAACTGGCAAAAGCAGCCCTGGAAGGCTTTAACATCACCTTCAAAGACCTGTCCGACAAACAGCAGGAAGAAAGTGATCGCAAACTGGGACTGGAAACAGAGATCAAATCTGCCGAAGCAGCCGTGGAAGAAGATAAACTCCACTTCGTAGCCAAGGAAAGAGAACTCCAGACCCTCCAGAAATCGTACAACGAACTGGTAGCCACCATCCGTACCAAAGAAAACGACAAAAACCTCGCTTCCCAGCAACTTACCTATCTGAAGGAACGCGAAAAAAATATTACCGACTTTCTCAATAATGCGGAAGGACAGCTCTCCGGGCTGACTTCCTCCATCGAATTTTCCGAAAAACAAGTGGTGGAAGAAGGCGAAATCTTCGAAACCATGACAGATGAGCTGGAAACGCTGCGGGAAATGGTAGATGAGAAAAAAGATAAATTCCAGCAAAAGAAACAGGCCCTAGAAACGCTCCGTAACGACCAGCAGCGCTGGCAAAGACAGCAGTTCGAAGCCGAAAAGAAAGTGGCCGTTGCCGATACCTCCGTTCAAAACCTCCAGCGCAGCATGCAGCAGCTCCAGGAAGAGAAAGTAGGCCGTCAGCAACAAATTACTCAGCTGGAAGGGGAAAAAGCCACCCTGCAACAAACTCTGGAAACCGAGAAGACTGCCCTCGAGGAAATGATCCGCTTCCAGGACGAAACAAAAGAAAAAATCCTCGCTACTCAATCCGATATTGAAGGTCTTCGCGATCAACTGGTGGATGAGAACCGTAAGCTGGATTCAAAAAAGAATGAATACGACCTGCTTAAGTCGCTGGTAGACAGTCTGGAAGGGTATCCCGAAAGTATCAAATTCCTCAAGAAGAACCCCGATTGGAATAATGCCGCTCCTATTCTCTCCGATATCTTTTTCTGTAAGGAAGAATACCGCACCTGCGTAGAAAACCTCCTGGAGCCTTACCTGAACTATTACGTTGTCAATAATGCCGCTGAAGCCATACAGGCCATTCAGCTGCTAGACAGTAACAAAAAAGGAAAGGCAAACTTCTTTATCCTGGATCAGTTCCGTCAGCAGGCCGATAGTATCCTTACCCCGCCAGGGACCATACCAGCCCTGCAGGTAGTGGAAATCGAAGAAAAGTACAAAGGACTGGGCAATTTCCTGCTGGGAAAAGTATTTATAGGGGAAGACATCAGTCGCCTGGAATTCAGTCAGCTAGCCAGTGATGAGATTTTGCTCCTGGAGAAATCCGGACGCATGCATCGCGGGAAATATAATATCTCCGGTGGTTCTGTAGGACTGTTTGAAGGTAAAAAACTCGGACGTGCCAAGAACCTGGAGAAGCTGGAAGCAGAGATCAAAGACCTGGAAGCTATTGTAGGCCGACTGAAAGTGGCTATACAGGAAAAGCACAACCAGGTACTGGGATACAACAGCCAGCTCAATGAAAATAATATCAATGCCGGTAAAGACAAGATCAACCAGCTGAGTAACCAGCTGTTTGGCCTCCAGAACAGGATTGAGAACTTCCATCACCTTATAGAAGCGGGTGATAAACGCCTGGATGAAATGCAGCAATCCCTGGAAAGCAACCAGGAAAGCATTTCGGGAGTAAAAGAAGAACTCGACAACCTGAACGACCGGGTAAATGAATTGCAGGAAAGCATTGCGGAGGCCGACAGAACAGCCCAGGAATCTGAACAGCAATTCAATATGGCCAATGTGCAGTTCAATAACCAGAACCTGCAACAAACCCGCCAGCAGAGTAAGGTACAGGCCCTCAAACAGGAGCTGGAGTTCAAACGTAAGCAACTGACCGACCTGCACACGCAAATTACCAGCAACAAATCGCAATTGGAAGATGCAGTGGCCAACATCGCTGCCGCACAGGATAAACTGGATCATGCAGATGACGGCCTCGTAGAACTGTTCCGTAAAAGAGAAGAGGAGGAAAAAGCCCTCAACGAAAAGGACCAGGAATACTACAATTTCCGAAATCATTTGCAGGAGCTGGAAACCACGCTGCGTAACAAACAAAAGGCGCGTGAACAGCTGGACCAGCAATTGAATACCATCAAGGATAAGGTGAATGAACTGAAACTGCAACTGGCCTCCATGAAAGAAAGGCTCAGCGTAGAGTTCAAAGTAAACCTGGACGAAATCATTGATGAACAGCGTAGCTCTGAGCTGCCAGTGGAAGAACTGCAGGGTAGTGCAGAACGCCTGAAGAAACGCCTGGAAAATATGGGTGAAATCAACCCTACCGCTATTGAAGCTTTCCAGGAAATGAAGAAAAGGTATGAATTCATCCTGGAACAGAAAACGGACCTGGTGAATGCGAAAGACTCCCTGCTGGCTACGATCCAGGAAGTGGAATCCACCGCCAACCAGAAGTTCCTGGATACCTTCAATACCGTAAAAGAGAACTTTATACGGGTATTTAAAGCCCTGTTTACAGAGGAAGATCAGTGTGATATGATCCTGAGCGACCCTGAGAACCTGGCGGATACCGGTATTGAAATTATAGCTAAACCTAAGGGTAAACGTCCGGCAGCGATTACACAGCTCTCCGGTGGTGAGAAAACCCTCACCGCAACGGCGCTGTTATTTGCCATTTATCTCATTAAACCAGCGCCATTCTGTATTCTGGATGAGGTAGACGCACCGCTGGACGATGCCAACGTAGGTAAATTTACCAACATGATACGCAAGTTCTCCGACAACTCGCAGTTCATCATCGTTACCCACAACAAGCAGACGATGGCTGCTGTGGACGTTATTTACGGGGTAACAATGCAGGAACCCGGCGTCAGCAAACTGGTACCGGTAGATTTCCGGAGTTTGAACTGATCGCTGAGTTAAGTTGTTGTAGATTATCGACTGCTGAATTCTTTATTCTAAAAAAATAAAAAAACTGTAAACACTATGGGCGCATGGGGCACCAGGAACTTTGAAAACGATGGATCACAGGACTGGGTATTTGACCTGGTTGAAAATAAGGACGGCGGGCTGGTTACTGATACGTTGGCACGTATTATCAACAATCATGAGAAGTTAGAAGTCTCTGATTGTGAGGAAGGACTGGCGGCAGCAGAAACTGTTGCAGCATTGGTAGGTCGTCCTAGTGAAGATTATCCGGAAGATCCGCTGGATAAACTGGATATCCTGAATCTGATCGGTACCAAATCATTAAGAAACCAGGCTATCAACGCTGTTAACAAAATTACGAATGGCTCAGAAATGCGTAATTACTGGGAACAAGAAGGTAATCTCGCATCCTGGGAAGCTGTTCAGGCAGGACTGGTTAAAAGATTAGAAATCTAATGTCCAAACAGACTAACAGATAAAAAAATAAACCCGTCTCTACTCAGTAGAGACGGGTTTTATTTTTTATCATGAATTAGTTGATTACATGAGGATACCTGCAATGGTAGCAGAAAGGTAAGAAGCCAATGTTCCGCAGAGCAGGGCTTTCAGACCCAGTTTTGCCAGATCGCTTCGTCTGTCAGGAGAGAGCTCTCCGATACCGCCAATCTGCATGCCCACGCTGCTGAAGTTAGCGAATCCGGCAATCGCAATGGTAACAATGGCGATGCCTTTAGGAGACATAACTGGTACCGTATGTGTGGTCATACTTTTGAATGCCACAAACTCATTGATGGTCAGTTTTTGTCCGAGCAGGGTAGCTACGTTATTGACATCAGAAGTAGGAACACCCATCGCCCAGGCCATTGGCGTAAAGAGTTTGCCAAAGATCCAGTCGAGACTCAGATTAAAATGAGGATTGAAGATGTGCCCGATATGGATCAGTAACCAGTCGATACAAGCGATGAGCGCAATAAAACCAATCAACATGGCTATAACGTTCATGGCTATCTTAAAACCATCGCCGGCGCCATGAGAGATGGCATCGATTACGTTGGTATAGTTACTTTTAACTTCCATTTTCACACGACCCATGGTCTGGCTTTCTTCTGTTTCCGGGAAAACAATTTTAGAAATTACCAATGCTCCAGGAGCTGCCATTAAGCTGGCGGTGATGAGGAAAGGAGCAATGTCCATACCTGCCTGGAAGCCCATGTTAGCGTATACTACGAGGATACCTCCGGCGATACAGGCAAGACTTCCGCTCATAGAGGCAAGCAGTTCACTTTTAGTCATAGTAGGAAGGTAAGGACGAATCATTACCTGCGCTTCTACCTGGCCTACGAAGGCACTGGCTACGTTACTCAGCGCTTCTGCACCACTCACACGCATGATCACATTCATGGCACGGGCAATTACTGCTACAACGCGCTGCATGATACCATAGTGATATAAGATAGCTACCAGTACGCAAACAAGAATAATGGTGGCAGTAACATTGAATGCGAAAACAAAACCGCCATTGGCAAAATCAGCGAAAGCGCTGGTTCCTGGCTGGGCTACGCCTATACCTCCATACACGAAAGCGGCTCCCTGACGTGCAAATGCTTCTAACTTACCCATTGCATGACCTACCTGTTGAAAAAACCAGGTAACGGGAGGTACCTTAAATACAAGTATGCCAATTAATACCTGCAATGCCATGCCACTAAATACTAATCTGTAATTGATCTTACTCCTGTTGTTGGAAAATAAGAAGGCTATACCCAGAATAAGTATTATGCCTATCAAGCCCTGAAAGCGTTCCATAAATGCAAATAAATCGTAAAATGTGTGCAATGAAGCGACGAAGATAGGATTTTTTTCATACCGTGAACGCTTATGGAATAAGGAATGAAAAAAACAGTTGAAAAATGTATTTTTAACCCTTGCAATAGCATTCAAGATGGGCTTTTATAAATTCCTGGTTTTATCCACGTTAGCGCTGGCAATATATGCTTGTAACCAGCCACATTCTTCCGTTTTCAACAGTGCAGCCGCTGATACCGCCGCCGCTCCTACGCTGGAGGGTAAGGAGGCGATTGCGCATATGCAGATAGATTCCGGGTTGGAAGTACAACTGGTGGCACAAGAACCGATGGTGGTAGCTCCCGTAGCCATGAGCTTTGATCCACAGGGACGGATGTGGGTAGTAGAGATGATGGGCTATATGCCCGATACCAGTGGCAATGGCGAGAATGTACCGGATGGAAAAGTAGTCATCTTACAAGATACCAATGGAGATGGCATGGCCGATAAACGCACGGTATTCCTGGATTCCCTGGTGCTGCCAAGGGCTATCTGCCTGATAGATAGCGGCATTCTGGTGGCTACGCCACCAGCGCTCTGGTACTATGAAATAAAGAATGATTCCGCCGGTAAGCGTACGCTGGTAGATGATAAATATGCCGATGGAGGCAACGTAGAACACCAGCCCAATGGACTTTTCCGGGCTATGGATAACTGGATTTACAGTGCAAAATCGGATAGGCGTTACCGTAGGATCAATGGGAAATGGGTGAAAGAAAACACGCATTTCCGCGGCCAGTGGGGGATTAGCCAGGATGATGCCGGGCGACTCTTCTATAATAATAACTCCCAGAACCTGTTGGGCGATTACTTCCTGCCGGGAATGGGCGCTAATAATCCGCATCAGCGCGAAGCGGCGGGCTTCGATGAAAAAATTGTACCCGATAACCGCGTATTCCCTATCCGCCCAACCAGGGGCGTGAACAGGGGATATGTAAAAGGAGTACTGGACGACAGTGGCAGACTGGTTTCCTTCACAGCTGCCTGTGGCCCACATATATACAGGGCTCTGGCTTTACCCTATTCCTACTATGGCAATGCCTTCGTGGCGGAACCTGCCGCCAACCTGATCAAACGCGATATCCTCACAGATAGCGGTCTTGCAGTCACCGGTCGGGAAGCCTATGAGGGTAAAGAGTTCCTGGCCAGTACAGATGAGCGTTTCCGCCCGGTGAATATAACTACCGGACCCGATGGCGCATTATACATCGCAGATATGTACAGGGGTATTATTCAACATAAAACATATCTCACGGGCTATTTAAAACAACAAATTGCTACCCGCCAACTGACCAGACCACTGAACTGTGGCCGTATATACCGCATTGTACCGAAAGGAAAAAAGGTAGAGAATCAACCTTTGTTATTGAATCGCCCGACTAAATTACTGGATTTATTACATGATGGTAACGGCATGCGCCGCGATATGGCCCAGCAGCTAATAATAGATCATCAGCTGATTACATTAACGCCTGCATTAAGACAAATGATGCAGGATTCTACGCAATTACTTGGGCAAAGGCACGCCCTCTGGGCTTTGGAGGGACTCCATGCACTGCGGTGGGAGGATGTCTCCCTAATCCTGCATTCCGGCAACCAGCCTATGCAAATACAGGCGATAGCGGCTATTCCTTCCGTTTTATCTGCTGCCAATATTAAATCGGCACTACCATTAATCGATAGTCTGCTGGCTGATAAATCGCTTGTGCCTTATGCTGCCTGGTTATTACCAGCAGTTGGTAAGTGGGATAAAACTGCTGCAAAGAGAATGGTACTGCAGTTGATGAAATCGTATATGCATGACCGTTATATATCGGCGGCGCTGATCAATAATGCCTGTGACCAGGAATCCGCTATGTTAAAGGAATTGCAGGGTATCAATCCGGACACGACATTAGTATTGTATAAGGCGTTGAAAAACGTATTGGAAAGTATGCAAAGTGCGGAGGAGAAAAAGCGTATGGCCGCCTTGGAATTGGCATATCCGCGTGGGCATGAGATATTTACCACTATTTGCCAGACTTGCCATGGTAAAAGTGGGAAAGGAATTGCTTCTATGGCGCCTCCGCTGAATGAAAGCAATTGGGTGAATGGGAGTAAGAAGTCGCTGATATCCATAGTGTTATATGGATTAACCGGACCTGTGACAGTACAGGGGAAAGTGTATCAGGCCCCTGAAATCAGTGGAGATATGCCAGGAATAGGGGGGAGCGGGGAGTATAGTCATGAGGATATCGCACAGTTATTATCCTATATCCGTAATGCCTGGAAGAACAATGGAGATAAAATCACAGAAGCAGAGGTGAAAGCGGTGCGACAACAATACAATGGCCGGCAAAAGCCTTTTACAGCAGGGGAATTACAATAACGTAACTGGAGAATCCTAAAATACTGCTGGAAATATCGGGTAAATATTCAATGTTGTCATGGCGGCATTGAATATTTACAAAAGAACACGCAACAATCTTTAATGTATTATAATCATATTATAAGTGCATTTCCGTGAAGGAAATTAACCCTATCTTTGCGTCATTATATGAACAACGCAACGAACATATTACCGCGGAAGAACCTATGTACAACATGCATTACTTGCGGGTTTTTGTTGCCATTTTTATCCTGCCCCAAAGACTTCAACACTTGAACCCGGACAACTTAAAGAAAAGCGACTAGTTGTTCGGGGAGGATGACTTACTGTCGAACACCAGGCAGTTTAATCCACTGGCAATTACCAAACAATCTTATAAAATCAATTTTATGAATCATCGGATTGCACGATGGGCAGTTTATGCTTTATGCCTCATATTGGATATTAGTGTAGCAGTGGGGCTTTATCGCGGCTATATTAGCGGATGGGTGTTGTTACCTGTTGCGGTTGGATTGAGTATTCTGACTTTATATGACCGTTTTCAGAGCAAGCATGCGCTATTGCGTAATTATCCTGCGCTCGGACGTTTGCGTTACTTGTTGGAGAACATCCGTCCGGAGATGCGTCAATACTTTTTTGAATCAGACACTGATGGTCGTCCTTTTAGTCGCCGTCAGCGTTCCGTTGTATATCAGCGTGCAAAGGATGTAAAACAAACCGTTGCATTCGGCGCGTTGGCAGATATGTATGAACCGGGTTATGAGTGGGCTTCCCACACTGCTTTCCCGGTAAAAGTAAAAGCAGAATCACTGCGTGTAAATATTGGTAATGAACAATGTTCTCAGCCATACAATGCGAGTTTACTGAACATTAGCGCTATGTCATATGGTGCGTTGAGTAAAACGGCCGTACTGTCGCTCAACGGCGGTGCGCTGCTGGGTGAATTTGCGCATAATACCGGTGAGGGTGGTATCAGTCCTTATCACCTGGAAAATGGTGGTGCACTGATCTGGCAGATTGGTACCGGTTATTTTGGTTGTCGTGATGAGCAAGGTAATTTTTCTCCGGAAGAGTATACCAAATCTGTTGCGGCGCCATCTGTAAAAATGGTTGAATTAAAGCTGAGCCAGGGTGCTAAACCTGGTAAAGGTGGGGTACTGCCTGCAGCGAAGAATACGCCTGAAATTGCGGCTATTCGTAAAGTTAAACCGGGGGTGAGCGTATTATCACCTGCCGCACATACCGCCTTCAGCAATGAATATGAAATGCTCGCATTTTTGCAGCAGTTAAGGAAACTCTCCGGTGGCAAGCCCGTAGGTTTCAAGTTGTGTGTTGGTCGCGCTGACGAATTTGAAAGAATCTGCACCGCTATGGTAAATACCGGTATCTATCCGGATTTCATCACTGTAGATGGTGCAGAAGGCGGTACTGGTGCTGCTCCGCTGGAGTTTACTGACTCCATCGGTATGCCGCTCTACGATGCCCTGGCAATGGTAGTGAATATGCTGAAACATTTTGGCCTGAAACAACATATCCGTATTTTGGCCAGCGGTAAAATCATTACCGGTTTCGATATCATGAAAGTATTGGCACTGGGTGCTGATGCCGCTTACAGCGCACGTGGCATGATGCTTGCGTTAGGTTGTATCCAGGCATTGCAATGCGACAGTGGCAGCTGCCCTGTAGGTGTTGCTACCCAGGATCCAACATTGTATCGTGGTGTGAACGTAGAAGATAAACGTGTACGTGTAGCTAATTTCCATCGTAATACAATCTATGCTCTGTCAGAACTGATGGGAGCTTGTGGATTTACCTCAGCCGACAAGGTTGTTCCGGATGCATTATTCCGTCGTGTAACCAGAACGGATATTCGTTCATACGCGGAAATTTATGGACCTCGTGTAAGTAAAGCTGGTACGCCGCTTTATCCGGAGCATGTCGCGCATAATTAATTCAGCTATAGTGTTAGCAGTCAAATATGTATCAAAAGAGCAAGAGAACTCCGCTGTCTAGCGGAGTTTTTTTTGCGATTTTTTTTCTCGCAGAGCAGCATAAGCAGCAAAGCAGCAAAAGATTGAAATGGGAGATGGGTGTAGGATGGTTTCACGCAAAGGATCTATTGTTCTGGTTTTTCTCGCAGAGCAGCATAAGCAGCAAAGCAGCAAAAGATTGAAATGGGAGATGGGTGTAGATGGTTTCACGCAAAGGATCTATTGTTCTGGTTTTTCTCGCAGAGCAGCATAAGCAGCAAAGCAGCAAAGGATTGAAAGGGGAGATGGGCGTAGGATGGTTTCACGCAATGGATCTATTGTTCTGGTTTTTCTCGCAGAGCAGCATAAGCAGCAAAGCAGCAAAGGATTGAAAGGGGAGATGGGCGTAGGATGGTTTCACGCAAAGGCGCAAAGAAGCAAAGGCTTGTGATTTGTTGTTTGATTGTGTCTTGTTAGATTAGCTCGCAAAGGTTTTAACTACTATTCTACTATACTTTCTGGCGTTTTTCGGGAAAAAGGGGAAGTACTTCAAAAATTCTTTGCGGTCTTAAACAAACAACAACACATAATCCCCAATTCCTTTGCGCCTTTGCGTGAAACCAGCAAAACCACATCTTTGCTGCTCTGCTGCTTATGCTGCTCTGCGAGAAAAAGGAAGCTTCATCAACTTTGCGCCTTTGCGTGAAACCAGCAAAACCACATCTTTGCTGCTCTGCTGCTCTGCGAGAGAAAAAAGAAACCATACGCTGCTCTGCGAGAAAAAGAAAGCTCCGTCAACCGACGGAGCTTTGTGTTGTATGTCAGATATGTATCAATGAGGCAGGGCCATAAAAAAATCCGCTGACTGGCAGCGGATTTTCTGTATTTATAATTTGGTATATGCAATTTTATCGCCGTATGCAATGTGGTACTTGTCTGCAAATCCACCGGTTACTTCCAGTACATACTGGGCCTTTTTGAAGGAAGGCAAACTCTGTTCTGACAGTGGGGTGGCGTATTTCTGGATAGATACGATCTCCATTTTATCATCGATATAGATGATGTCCAGGGAGATATAGGTATTCTTCATCCAGAAGCTGCGTTCTTCCATATCAGGAAAGATAAAGAGCATCCCCTGATCATCAGACATGGATTTACGGTACATCAAACCATCTTCCCGTTGTTTGTCGGTTTGTGCCAGCTGGATATCGATCTTACGAAGCGTATCTGCACCGGATTTGGAAACAAAAGCCAGGGAGCCTTCTTTTTTGAAGGCGCTACCATTCGCTGTTTCTACCGATTGCTCTTCGGTGGAAGGCGTAGTGGGAGTGGTGGTGCTGGTCGTCTGGTTGTTGTTGGCCGACTGGTTACATCCGGAGATGTAAAGACCTGTAGCCAGTAAGAATAGCAGATGTAATTGCATAAGGGTAAGGCTTATTTCAGCAGCAGTTCCTCATCAGAGAAAACAACGTCTGTATAGTCTTTGATTTCATTGTATACGGTATCTCTTTCCACTGGTCTGCGTCCGGCCTGACGAATCAGCATAGCCAGTTGGGCAGTGTTCATGGAAGGATTTTGTTCCTCAGCGCCAGCCATGGAGTAAATTTTGGTGGTATCGTCGATGGTACCGTCCAGGTCATTTACGCCGAAGGAGAGGGTCAGTTGAGCCGTATTTCTTCCCAGCATAGGCCAGTAGGCTTTCAGGTGAGGGAAGTTATCCATGTAAAGGCGTGCAATTGCATACAGTCGCAGATCTTCGATTACAGAAGACTCTGGAATGTCCGACATATCATTGCCTTTATTGCGGAATTTCAGTGGAATGAAGGTATTGAAGCCGCCGGTTTCGTCTTGTAATTGACGGAGCCGCTCCATGTGGTCTACACGGTGTTCGTAGTTTTCTACGTGGCCATAGAGCATGGTAGCATTGGTATGCATACCTTGTTTATGCGCTGCGCGGTGGATAGCCAGCCATCCGTCCCCATCTACTTTATCATGGCAGATTTTGGCACGTACATCCGGATGGAAGATTTCTGCACCGCCACCAGGCATAGATTGCAGACCTGCTTCATTCAGGATGCGCATACCTTCTTCTATGGATACTTTCGCTTTGCGGAACATGTAATCCAATTCCACAGCAGTAAAGCCTTTGATGTGGAGATCCGGACGATGTGCCCTGATCTTTTGGATCAGTTCCACGAAGAAGTCGAGCTGCATTTTAGGATGTACGCCACCCACGATGTGTACTTCTGTCACCGGCTGGTTGTCATATCCTTTGACGATGTCCAGCATCTGGTCTATACTCAGTTCCCATCCTTCTTCCCTGTTTTTATATAAACGGGAATACGAACAGAAATGGCAGGTAAATACGCAGACGTTCGTGGGTTCAATATGAAAGTTACGATTGAAGTAGGTTTTGTCGCCATGCATGCGCTCTCGAACGAGATTGGCTAATGCGCCCAGGTAACCGATATCCGCTTTTTCGAATAAGGCGATACCATCTGCTGGCGTCAGCCTTTCCTGTCTTAATACTTTCTCGCCGATGGTTTTCAGCGACTGGTCCAGTGCGGGATGCTGCAGTAATACTTCTACAGCAGGATAATCTTGTCTCATCGTCATCTTACTTTCATTAATTTAATGGTGTTGGCCCTGTTCCGGTAAATTAATTTCACAAAATAAACACCATTTGGCTCATTTACCAAATTAAAGGTCATACGGTTGGCATTGTTGATAGCAGATTTAGGTAGACTCGTGATAAACTGTCCCGCTGCATTGTAAATGGAAACCTGTAACAGATCCTCTGGTACCTGGTAAAAAGTGACCCATACCAGCCCGCTGGAAGGATTGGGATTCACCAATACTCCTTGTCTCCTCAAATCTTCATTCACTTCTTTGGTGACAATATTGATATTATCAATATATATGTTATTCTCTGAATTAGAGATGTTTCTGAATATTACTTGAAATTTTCCTTTATGTACTGCGGCGGTTAAATCCACAGAATCCCGTCTCCATTCGTTAGCGGCCGGAACGAACTCTGTTTGCAAAGCCGTAGGGTGGGTAATGAGATTAGGGCCCCATTTCTGATAGAGCATAGTGCTGGTATTCATACAATCTGTACTTACCAGTACCTGCAACGTATCCCACATATTGCCGATAGTATTGGGATTGGTAAAGACAGCCGCAGCCACATCAAAGAAGAGGAAAACGGAATCACTTCCGGCAGGATCGAGTACTGGGGTGAGCAGGTCGTCTTGCTGGTAATTGGTATTATAGCCCAGGTTACGCATCAGTGCAGATGCTTTGCTATTGCTGCCCACATCGCGGGCGCGTTCCCAGGTGAAGCTTTGATCCGGATTACGTATAGCCCATCCCGGAGGAGGGAAGCTGTCGTTTTCAAAGCCTTCAAAGAAAGGCAGTGAGGCCTCTGCATCGTAATTAAAGCGATTGCGGGCCGTATCATTGGACGGGTCGCCGTCTGGTTGTCCATTCGGTAACTGCGTATAGGCTTTAATGTTATAGGAGCCGATATCCACCTTGCTGGAAGGAAGCGTGAGCGTGGTTTCCGTGAAACTGGCCAGGTTGCCGGTCCATTGATAGGCGACCAGTGGTCCGCTACCTACCTGGTAATTGATCTTCACGCTGGTAAGAGGTTGGGAACCTTTGTTCCGCAGTACCACCGAGGGCATGATATTTTTGTCGCAGATCTTACCGGCGGGAAATGGTAGCTGGCGTATGGCGGCGTCATTAGGAAAGACTACAGGTGGCGTACAGCCATTGGAGTTCATCAGCGGTTGTACCACATTTTCAAGCACATAGCGCATGCGTACTACCTGGCCGGCGGTAAAAAGGTGCATACAGGCATCGTCTGTGTAGTCCATGTAGTTCATGAACATAATTCCCGGCGGGGTGGGGCTGCACAGGTCCGTTTTCGGAAAGGTAGGACAGCCGAAGCTGTTGGTACCCTGCAGGGGCGTATCTGCGATCCCGTCGTCATCGGAGCAGTCGCCATTATCATCGCCCCATATATGTTTCAGTCCGAAGAAATGGCCTATTTCATGGGTTGCAGTGCGACCTTTGTTATAGATGCCGCTTAGTTCCTGACCTATGGTGCCGAAGGCATTATACATGATCACTACCCCCAGTTGATCCGCGGGGTAGCCATAAGTGGAAGGAGCAGCCACGCCGAGGTAGTTGCCTGCGAGTCGCGTTACCCAGATATTCAGATAGCGTTTGGAATCCCATGCGTCAGAGCCGCCTGTGGTACTATATTTGACGTCCGGCGCGCCGTTGTAGATTTGGAAACTGCGACCTGGAGCCGTTTTTACACGCACGATACCATTAGATGGTTCTCCATCAGGAGTACGTTGGGCGAGGCAGAAATTGATATTTGAATTGCCAATGAGCGATTGCCATACGGCGGGCGTCAGCATTACATCGCTGTTGGTGGCAGTATAGTCTTTATTGAGGACATCGATCTGGGATTGGACCTGTGCATCAGAAACGATGTCGGGGTTATCCAGTACGATATGTACAACCACCGGGATGGTGACAGCTTGTGGCTGGGCTTCTGTGCGTGGTTTCAGTTGCCCTTTCAGCATGGCATTGTTATAACTGCTCACCACCGCAGCCAGTTTGGGGTTGTCCTTAATCATTTGCTGCAAAGCTTCACTGGTACCGCATTTGCGTTGGGCGATCAGTTGGTTGAAACAAAATAAGGCCAGCAGGATAAGGATGAGTTTGCGCAATGGCTGTGAATTTGAATGATTTTGAATATGAAAATATTGAGATGTAAGATAACGTATAGATTTTAATTAATAGTTCAGTGAGTGGGGCGGGGTATAAAAAAGACGGTCTCTACTTAGTAGAGACCGTCTTTTTGTATGATTTACTCAGTTATAATCTGATTAGAGATTTGCCTGAATTTTCTTGTCCAGCACTGCTTTAGGAACAGCACCTACTTGTTTGTCTACCACTTTACCGTCTTTCACGAACAGGATAGCAGGAATACTGGTGATACCGTAATCAATTGACAGTTGCGGATTCTGATCCACGTTAACTTTACCGATATTAACTTTACCATCATAATCTTTAGCCAGTTCTTCAATAACTGGTCCGATTGCGCGGCAAGGACCACACCATTCTGCCCAGAAGTCGATAACAGTAAGTTTATCGGAGTCCAGTACGGTTGACTGGAAGTTTGCATCTGTGAATTCTAAAGCCATATACTACTTTAATTTAATGAATTATATAATGATTGTTTTGATCTTATCTGATTAATCAGGTTCAATAGTGCTTTATTATTGTCAAATCTTGAACCATGTGCAAATTACTGCTTTTTTGACATCTTACTTATTGATAATATCGATATAGACATTGATGTCAGGTTGTTTCGCCAGATACTGTGCCAGTTCGTCATTCATTTCAATATTCCGGTTAAAGGTGTGCAGTTTTGCCTGCAGTTGATGGTCGTCATCTGACAGGTGTACATGCATGGTGCTGCTACCTGGAAAACGGTTTACATTCTCTACGAGGAAATCAACGGTTTTGCGGGTAATTTGTTTAGGGGAGGTCATTAAAAATACCTGTTTGGTATGGGTCTTTTTAACCTCTTGTAGCAGTTGAATACCATTTACCTTGAACTCGTACTCATTATCGTTAAAGCGCTTGGATTTGAAGCCGCCATTGATAAACAGGCATAGTCCTGGTTTCAGGTAAGGGGCGAAGCGGATAAAGTCTTCACTCCAGAGGGCGAATTCAAATTTTCCGGAATAATCTTCTATCGTCATAATACCGAACTGGCGGTTATTTCTGGAGATTCGTTCCTGGGCGTTGGTGATGAATACGGCGAGACGGAAGTTACGTTCTCTTGCTCTGCCGCCTGTGGAGCCCGGAGTCGTGATTTCAGACTGGTAGTCCAGCAGTTCCTGTACGGAGTTCATCTGGTAGTGTTTCATCTCGAAGCGGTAATCGTCCAGCGGGTGACCGGAGATATAGATACCGGTTACATCGCGTTCGTTATTGAGTTTCATGATGAGGGGCCAGGCGTCGCAGGTCGGAATTTTAGGCGGTTCTACGTCGGGCAGTTCATCTGCACCGAAGAGGCTGCCGATGGTAGAGGAGCCGGCACTGACCTGCTGACCGAATTTTACGATACGGTCGATGCCTGTCAGCGGTTCGTTGTCTGGCTTATGGAAATATTGTGCACGATGGAGTTCCGGGAAGCAGTCGAATGCTCCGGACATGGCGAGGGCCTCCAGTGATTTTTTATTGACAGCGCGTTGGTTGACGCGTTTGATAAATTCGAAGATGGTTTTGTAGTTGCCTTCTTTGCGTCGTTCTTCCAGGAGGCTTTCTACGGCTGCTTCACCTACGCCTTTTAGTCCGCCGAGGCCAAAACGGATCTGGCCTTGTTTGTTTACGGCGAAGCCTTTGAAGGATTCGTTTACATCTGGCGGTAATACGTCAATGCCCATACGTTTACACTCTTCCATGAAGAAGGTGATTTTCTCAATATTGCTGGCGTTATTCAGTACGGCAGCCATATATTCAGCAGGGTAGTGGGCTTTGAGGTAGGCTGTCTGATAGGCCACGAAGGCGTAGCAGGTAGCATGGGATTTGTTGAACGCGTAGGATGCGAATGCTTCCCAGTCGGTCCATACTTTATCACAGATTTTCAGGTCGTGGCCATTTTTCTGGCAACCTTCCATGAACTGTGATTTCATTTTATCCAGAACGGCTTTTTGTTTTTTACCCATTGCCTTACGGAGAACGTCCGCATCTCCTTTGGAGAAGCCGGCCAGTTTCTGGCTGAGCAACATTACCTGTTCTTGATATACGGTAATACCGTAGGTATCGTTCAGGTATTCCTCCATTTCTGCGAGGTCGTAGGTAGTGGGTTCCAGGCCGTGTTTACGGCGGATAAATGCCGGGATATACTCGAGTGGTCCGGGACGATACAAGGCGTTCATGGCGATCAGATCGTCGAAACGGTCCGGTTTGAGTTCGCGGAGGTATTTCTGCATACCGGCAGACTCGAACTGGAAGGTGGCGTTGGTTTCACCTTTCTGATACAGCTCATAAGTTTTGGCATCATCCAGCGGGATATAATCGATGTCAATCTCAACGCCGTGGTTCTGTTTAATCAGTTCCAGGGCATTTTTTATGATGGTGAGGGTCTTCAGACCCAGGAAGTCCATTTTGATAACGCCGGCCGACTCGATGATACTTCCTTCGAACTGGGTGACGAGGAGGTCGGAGTCTTTGGCTGTGGAAACCGGGATCAGGTCGTACAGGTCTTGTGGCGCGATGATGATACCTGCGGCGTGGATACCGGTGTTACGTACGGAACCTTCGAGTACGCAGGCTTCGCGGAGTACTTCACCCTGGAGGTCTTCTCCTTTGATGAGTTCCCGGAGCTTCTTCACGTTTTCCAGGTCTTCACCGGCGAGGCCTTCTTTATCAGAGAGACTTTTATCTCCTTCCAGGGGAGCGTTGAAGATGCGATCCAGCTGGATACCGGGTTTTTCCGGTACCAGTTTGGCGAGGGCGTTGGAATCCGGCAATGGGAGGTCCATTACGCGGGCAACGTCTTTGATACTCATTTTGGCCGCCATGGTACCATAGGTGATGATTTGAGCCACCTGGTTACGGCCATATTTCTGTACTACGTAATCAATTACTTTCTGACGGCCTTCATCATCGAAGTCCGTATCAATATCGGGCATGCTCTTACGTTCCGGGTTGAGGAAACGCTCAAACAGCAGGTTGTATTTAATAGGATCGATATTGGTGATACCGATACAATAGGCTACTGCAGAACCGGCGGCGGAACCACGGCCAGGGCCGATGAATACGCCCAGATCGCGGCCGGCTTTGATGAAGTCGGATACGATCAGGAAGTAACCGGCGAAGCCCATGTTTTCGATTACCTGCAATTCGAAGTTGAGGCGTTCCTCCACTTCGGCGGTCATCTCTGTATAGCGGGAGCGTGCGCCTTCATACGTGAGGTGACGCAGGTATTGGTCTTGCGTAAAGAATTCTTTCGGGATAGGGAAGTTGGGCAGGAGGATATCTCTTTTCAGATCCAGCAACTGTACTTTATCCACGATTTCGTTGGTATTGTCGATCGCCTGCGGGAGATCGTGGAACAATGCCGACATTTCCTCTGTGGTCTTGAAATAGAACTGGTCGTTATAGAAGGCGAAGCGTCGGTTTTTCATGGACACATCGTCGTCTGCAAACTCCTTCATGGTAGGCGTACTTTTCTTTTCGCCGGTGTTGATACAGAGGAGGATATCATGTGCATTGGCATCCGCCTGATCCACGTAGTGGGAGTCGTTGGAGGCAATGACTTTTACATTATATTTTTCGGCGAATCGCAACAGGACTGCGTTTACCTGTTCCTGTTCGGGGATGCCGTGTCTTTGTAATTCTACATAAAAATCTTCGCCGAAGATATCCAGCCACCATCTGAACTCCTTTTCTCCTTCGTCTTCCCCTTTGCGGAGGATGGTTTTAGGAACAGAGGCGCCAAGGCAGCAGGTAGTAGCAATAAGTCCTTTATGGTATTGAAGTACGAGTTCTTTATCGATACGGGGATATTTACCGTACAGGCCTTCCATATATCCGAGGGAGCAAAGCTTGATCAGATTACGGTAGCCTTCATCATCTTTTGCCAGGAGTACCTGGTGATAACGGATATCTTTTTCCTCGCGGGTGAAAGCGCGTTTATGCCTGTTTTCCACCAGGTAGAATTCACATCCTACAATAGGTTTTACTTTCAGGCGTTTATCTTTAGGATCGGCGGGATTCAGCTTGTTATTATATGCTTCTGCCACAAACTGAAACACACCGAACATATTACCATGGTCTGTTATGGCAAGGGCTGGCTGATTCGATGCCATCGCTTTTTTGTAGAGCGATTTGATATCAGCAGCACCATCCAGAAGGGAATATTGAGTATGTACGTGTAAGTGGGAGAAATTCATCTTGCTATCCTGTTTCGTCAAGGAGCAAATGTCGTAAAATATTCCAAGAGTAGGGCAGGTGTTTTTATAAGTATTTAAAATTCAGTGAGATTCCCATGGAAAATTGAAAATCTTAAAATATTTTAGCGAAAAATTAACCAGTCAAAAAACTATGAAGAGCGTCAAGAGGAATCTTATTGTGAAATTATCGGTTTGTGCATTGTCACTCAGTTCCTGTTCAGCGCTTCATAAGAGTACCACCAGAACACCGGCCAAACCATCAACTGCGACAGCCGGCAACACAGGTACCAAGGTGGAGTTTATTGAAGGCATCAACACCAGGGCCAAACCTAAACCGATTGCAAGCCATAACAGTAAGAATGTAGGCATCAACAGTAATGTGACCATGGGCAGCGCTATCCTGGAGAATGCCTCCAGCTGGCAGTTCAAATATGCACAGATGCTGGATGTACCCGTAGAGAATGTACTCAACGGACGGTTGTACAATTTTATTGAGGAATGGATGGGGACTCCTTACCGTATGGGCGGAAAAACCAGAGATGGAATTGATTGCAGCGGTTTTGTAAATATGCTGATGAACACCGTATTTCAACTGAATCTAATCGGAAACTCCGTACAATTATTTAATCAGGTAACCCGACTGAGTAAAACCCAATTACATGAAGGAGACCTGGTATTTTTCCGCATCCATCACAAACGTATTTCCCACGTAGGCATTTACCTGGAGAATGATAAATTTGTACATGCGAGTACCAGTAATGGCGTGATGATCAGCGATTTGAAAGAGGCGTACTGGAAAAGGTATTATGCGGGGGCGGGGAGATTGTAGCGGCTTGGGTTCACGCAGAGGGCGCAAAGAAGCAAAGGTCGCAGAGAGGTAGTGGAGATGGAGGCAGGTTGGGTTCACGCAGAGTAGAGGGTGGAGGAGATTGAGGCGGATTGGTTTCACGCAAAGCAGCAAAGGGGCAAAGCAGCAAAGGATAGGAGGAGGTTGGTTATGGTGTAGTGGTGTTGTTTTTTTTGTTGTTAGATAAGATATTAAAAACCCGCAATGGTGAGACCATTGCGGGTTTTGTTTTTTTTGGGGGGGACCCCCTTAATTATTTTCTGATCACTTTTGCTTTCAGATTGTTCCACATGATGTTTACATCTTCAGAGAGGTTGGCCATAATTACCGACGCGCCGAAAATGAGGACATACAGCCCGCTGCGAATGATCGTGTCTACATAAATATTCAGCATAAATGGTAATTGCCTTACTATCAGGATGGCTGCGGCCCCTATCAGCAGTACCCAGAGCGTTTTCCAGGAGAAAGGTTGAACGCCAAAGCGGAACCAGATGAAGCAATAACGTATAAGATTGAAGATGGTAACGGTGATCAGGTCTGCATAGGCAGCGCCGGTGATATCCCAACGTTGCACAAAGAAGTAATTCAGCGTGATAGAAAGTACTACCAACAGGATGGAACAGACAAAGTCGAACCGCCAGTAATTGGAGGTTTGTATGATCTGGTTGTTCACCCCAGTAACCAAATCCACCATTCTGGCGATACCCAGTACAAATACAACACTGGATATATCTTCCCAGCCATGACCAAGGAATAATACCAGATTATTGGTGCTCAGCCAGATAGCGCCAAATATCCCCATCCCTACTATGGACAAGGTGATAGAGCTTTTAGTATATAACTCCGCAATTTTTGCCATATCCTTGTTTTTCCAGGCAGTGGCTAAAATGGGGGTGGTGATGGCATACATGCTACGTTGTGGCACTTCCATGAAGTTCACCACAAAGGTGGCATAAGAGAAAAGTCCCGCCTGCGCCAGTCCTTTTACACTGGTGATAATGAGTACATCATTCATTTTGCGCAGCAATGTGAATACGTGAGACGTAAATACATAGCTGCTGAAAGTGACCATACGCTTGCCGAGACGGCGGGTAACGCTGCTGAAACCTCCTACGATTTTCAGTTCTCCAGTTTTCCATATCACTATCAACAGTGCGACAGCCGCCATGGCATAAGGCACACTGAACAGATCAATGTATAATTTAAAATTGAGTTGCGCGACGCCGAATATGACGAGGATTACGGTGGAAACGATGCGTAGTCCTGCTTCTTTCCAGAAATTGGACGCAATCGTTTTATGAAGGCCCCAGGCAAATCCTTCCAGCATATTATATACCAGAATACAGAGTGTTAGCGGGTATAATGCGTAGAAGTAGTCTATCAGCAATTTACTGTTGCCACTGAACTTTCGAACAATCAGATCGTGGAAGATCCAGGCGAACAACAAAAAGAGGAGATAACCTAACGCAGAAACGAAGATGGTTATTTTCGGGAGATCATTTTTCTTCGGTGTCAGATAATCCTGATAAAAGGGGAAGAACTTATTGATCACCGGAACAGCACCAAGAGAGGCGACAGTAGCCAGAAGCGTGGCTATATCTATCAGTACACGGGTGAGGCCAATTTGTTCTTTGTTGAATATATGGGGCATTAACACCAATAGGTTAAATGCGCCAAAGGCAAAACCGATGTAGATAGATATAGATGAATAAAGACTCTGTTTTCTGACGATTCCCATGTATTTGTGCTGTAAACCTGCAAATATAACGAAGGTGGCAATATCGGGAAAGATATGCAATTGTTTTATGTTTTATTCTTGCACATCCGCCGGGATTAGGTTTAATTTGCGCATGCGTAACGACAACCGGAATTACAACTATAATGATTACCCTTCTGAGAAGCGAATGGAATATACGCTGGTAGCGGATCTTATACCTACTGGCAGCCGTGTGGTGGACCTGGCCTGCGGTAATGGCGCACTGATGGAACAGTTAATCGCAACGCGTCAGGCGGTTTGCGAAGGTATCGAGCTTTCCCCTTCAGGGGTGGAAGTATGCCAGAGTAAAGGCCTGAAGGTAATAGAAGGACGTGTGGATGAAAAACTACCCTATGCAGATAACCAATTTGATGTAGCTGTATGTAATGTCACTATCCAGATGCTGATGTACCCTGAAACGCTGCTCTCCGAAATGAAACGGATAGCTCCTCGCCAGGTGATCTCCTTTCCTAACTTCGCCTATTTCAAGAACAGACTGGATTTACTGCTGAATGGCCGTATGCCTAAACAATTGCTGTTTGGTTATCAGTGGTATAATACAGGGCATATCCATCAGCTGTCTATCCGTGATTTTGAGGAACTGGTAGCAGCAGTGGGAGGATTGGAAATTACAACCCGTAGTTTCGTGCCGATGGGTATGAAACCAATAGATATGCTGGGTGGGTTGTTTCCCGGTTGGTTCCGGAAGGTGGTGATCATGGAAACCCGCCGGACTAACGGATAATAGCGTGTTTCGGTATTTAACAACATATTAGGAAAATCGAGCGACTGATTCTGTTTTAATTTGAAACAGTTGCATATTTTTAACCTATTTTTGCTGATGCGCTGTTTTAGAATGTAAATTTGCGCCAATCTGAACCAGAATATGGGAAAATTCGCACCTATTATTTTTATGGCTTATAAGCGGCCGGAGCTGACCAGGAGAGCCCTGGAAAGTCTGGCAGCCAACCCCGAAGCTGCAGAAAGTGAGTTGTTTGTTTTTGCGGATGGTCCGAAAGACAATGCAACAGAGCAGGATTTGCAGCAGATAGCCGCTACCAGGCAGGTGATTCGTAGTCGCGACTGGTGTGGTATGGTGCATTTACAGGAAAAGGTGAAGAATGAAGGTCTTGCCAACTCCGTGATCCATGCGGTGACGGATGTGTTGGATAAGCATGGACGTGCCATTATCCTGGAAGATGACCTGGTATTATCGCCTTGTTTTTTACAGTATATGAATGCGGCGTTGGAGATGTATGAAGACGAGGCTATGGTGGCCAGCATTCACGGTTACGTATATCCGGTGAAGGAGCATTTGCCGGAAACTTTTTTCATACGTGGGGCCGACTGTTGGGGCTGGGCGACTTGGAGTCGCGCCTGGAAACAGTTTGAGCCAGATGGTTCGAAGCTGTATGATGCCATTCGGCTGAAAGGAGAGAGTGCCGCTTTCAATTTTGATAACAATTACGACTATATGAAAATGCTGCATAAGCAGACAACCGGGAAAAATGATTCCTGGGCTGTTCGCTGGTATGCATCGGCATTTTTGAAGAATATGGTGACCCTGTATCCGGGAGCTTCCCTGGTGCAGAATATTGGGATGGATGCTTCTGGAACGCATATGGGAGAAATGGATGCGGAAACCTTCGATGTGACGTTGGCGAGTAGTCCGGTGAAGTTGGTGAAACAGCCGGCAGTAGCCAGTATAGAAGGAACGCAGGCGTTCATAGCATATTTTAAGTCGATAAAACCAGGCTTTCTGCAACGAATCAGGACAGCCTTCAAGAAATAAGTCAACATTAAACAGAGGAGTTCAATAAATGGGATTTTTCCAGCAGCTACTTCAGAAAGAAACATTTAACCCGGGACCTCTCGGGATTGTCATCAACCCGTTTTATATTGCCCGCCGGGGTTTGTATAAGGAGATGTCCAGGGTAGGTACCCAGCTTTCCGGACGTTTGCTGGATGTAGGCTGTGGTACAAAGCCATATAAGCAATTGTTCCAGGTGAATGAATACATCGGGCTGGAAATTGATACTACTTATAACCGTGAGAAGAAAGATATTGACGTATTCTACGACGGTACGGTATTCCCTTTTGAGGATAACAGCTTCGACTCTCTCTTGTGTAACCAGGTACTGGAGCATGTTTTCAATCCGGAGGAATTTCTGCAACAGATCAACCGGGTATTAAAGGTGGGGGGAAAAGGTATCATCACCGTACCCTTTGCCTGGGATGAGCATGAGCAGCCGTATGACTACGCCCGTTATTCTTCTTTTGGATTGAAAAGTTTGCTGGAAAAGAATGGTTTTGAGGTGATAGAGCTGCGTAAATCGGTGGCAGATTTGAGGGTGCTGACTGTTTTAATGAATGGCTATCTCTATAAAAAAACGGTGAAATATCGCTTCCTGCGCATCTTTGCAACGATATTACTGATGTTTCCTAATAACGTGATTGGTTCGATCATTGGGTTGATTATGCCTCGCAATGAGGATCTTTATCTGGATAACATTGTATTGTTTAAAAAAGTGAAAGCGACTAAATAACGGAGAAAAGGATGAACGGGAAAAACAACACTTTATATTACTGTACCTTATTTGACAGCAATTACTTGTCGCGCGGACTGGCCATGTATGAGTCGCTCGCTGCGGTATGTAATCATTTCCACCTGTATGTATTTGCATTTGATGATAAATGTCTTCAAGTGCTGAAAAGTATGCAGCTGGCTAATATGACTGTCATCTCCCTAAAAGAATTTGAAGATCCGGAATTACTAAAGGTAAAGCCTACACGCAATAGAGCCGAGTATTGCTGGACCTGTTCTTCCTCTACTATATTGTATTGTATCCAGCAGTTTCAGTTGGATCACTGTACTTACATTGATGCAGATCTTTACTTCTATAATGATCCGCAGGTATTAATGGATGAAATGGGCGACAGGTCTGTGATGATCACAGAGCACCGTTATACGCCCATGTACGATAAGAGTAAGCTGAGTGGAAAATACTGTGTGCAGTACGTGACTTTCCGCAATACCGAAGAAGGGATGACCGCCCTTCAATGGTGGCGGAATGCTTGTCTGGATTGGTGTTACGACCGTCATGAAGAGGGTAAGTTTGGGGATCAGAAATATCTGGACGACTGGACTACTCGTTTCAAAGGCGTATGGGTGATGGAGCATCTGGGCGGAGGACTGGCATTGTGGAATATACAGCAATACCAAGTCTTTGAGGAGAATGGAAAATTGATGTGCAGGGAAATTACTACTGGCAAAGAGTTTGCGCCGATATTCTATCATTTCCATTACCTGAAATATTTCAATGATGGCACAATAGAATTAGGTCGACGGATTATTACGCCGGATGTAAAAGAGCTGTTTTATAAGCCTTATATCAAGGCGTTGGAAGTGGCAAAAAAAGAGATTAATACGGCAGATAACAGTTTTGATCCGCATGGCTCCCGCATGCGTCCGGGAGGGTTGAAAGCCATACTGGTAACAGCCTGGAGGAAACTGAAAAACGTGTATCATATTTATTCACTACAGGAATTAGGCCTGTAAGAAGCGGAAATCACATGGCACATATTATTGAGCTGACCACACATAGTGATAAGAGAGGTAATCTTACTGTAATTGAAAAGCAGATACCGTTTGAGATCAAGCGTATCTTTTATATTTATGGAGTAGATGATTCCATCAGAGGCGGGCATCGTCATCACACCACCATACAGGCTGCTATCTGTGTACATGGTAGCTGTATTGTATCCAACAATAATGGAAAAGAGAAGCAGGATTTTGTGATGGATCATCCGAATAAATGTCTGATCATACAGCCGGAAGACTGGCATACTATGCATCATTTCACGCCTGATGCCGTATTGCTGGTGATGGCTTCCTCTGCTTTCGATCCGAAAGATTATATCTATGAACCTTACGATATAAACGACAAACTAGGGTTATGATTGATTATGAAAACCTCGGCTTACTGAATAAGCCATTCTTTGAAGAGTTAAAAGCGGCTTTCAACGAAACACTGGAAAGCGGTTGGTATATACTGGGCAATAAGGTAAAGGAATTTGAAGAAGCCTATGCCGCCTATCATGGCAGTAAGCATTGCATTGGTTTGGCCAATGGTCTTGATGCGCTGACATTGGCATTGCGCGCATTCAATTTTGAACCGGGAGATGAAGTGATTGTACCTTCCAATACGTATATCGCTACTATTCTGTCTATTGCTCAATGCAACCTGAAGCCGGTGTTGGTAGAACCGGATATTCATACTTACAATATTGATGCTTCCAAGATTGAAGCGGCTATAACGCCCCGTACCCGGGCGATTATGGTCGTGCATTTGTATGGCAAGAGTTGTGAGATGGATAAGATTGTGGCCATCAAAGAAAAGTATAACCTGAAGCTGATAGAAGACTGTGCGCAATCGCATGCTGCTAGTTTCAAAGGGCAGCTGACGGGCACTTTCGGCGAGTATGGCGCATTTAGTTTTTATCCTACTAAGAATCTGGGCGCTTTAGGCGATGCCGGCGCTATTCTTTGCAATGATGATACGTTGGCGGTGGCCATGCGCAGGTTACGGAATTATGGTTCTGATATTAAATACCATAACGAAGTGGTTGGTGTGAATAGTCGCCTCGATGAAATACAGGCAGCATTTCTGCTGATCAAGTTCAAGTATCTGCAACAGATTACTGATCATAAACGTAAGCTGGCGGCTATTTATCATGAAGGACTTAAAAGCGATTTCATCAAACCGGTAGTGCATCCGGATTATTTCGATGTATATCATATCTATAATATCCGCCATGAGCGCAGGGATGCGCTGAAGCAGTATTTGCTGGAGAATGGCGTGAAGACGGATATCCATTATCCGATACCTCCGCATCAGCAGAAAGCGATGAAGGGGATAATTACAGGAGAGTATCCAATATCAGAGGAGATTCACCGCACAACATTAAGTTTACCTTGTTCTTACTGTCATACTACGGCTGATATTGAGAAAGTGGTGGAAGTAATAAATAAATTCTAACTGTGACGAATAAACGATTTTCACCGGTTATCAGCATTATAACCGTTTGTTATAATGCTGAACAGTATATAGCGCATACCATCGAGAGTGTTTTATCGCAGACATATCCTCATATTGAGCATATCATTGTGGATGGAGCGTCGAAGGATAAGACGATGGAAGTGGTGGCGCGTTATGGGGCCAGGTTGGCAAAGGTGATATCAGAGAAGGATAAGGGGCTGTATGATGCCATGAATAAGGGTTTGCAGTTAGCCACCGGGGATTATGTTTATTTTCTGAATGCCGACGATGTATTTCTGGATACGCAGGTATTGGAGAAAATGATGGCCAGTTGTGAGAACGCGGATGTGTATTATGGAGAGGCTATGTTTCTGGATGCGGCGGGGAAGGCCTTGGGTTTGCGTTCGGAGCTGACTCCTCAAAAGGTGCCTGAAAACCTGGACTGGAAAAGTTTGCAACATGGCATGGTGGTATCTCATCAGGCATTTATTGTAAAGAGAGATATATGTCCGCCATATGATCTGCGTTACAAGGTGAGTGCGGATATTGATTGGATGATCAAAGTGCTGAAACAGACTAAAGTGGCGTGCAATACGCATTTGGTGGTGGCTGGATTTAGAGTGGGAGGGACTTCCAAGCAGCGTCAGCGCCTGGCGTGGAAAGAACGTTACCAGATTTTGAGCCATCATTATGGGAAGGTTTCAAATTTCCTGCATCATTTGTATATAGCGGGGAGATATATCGTATCTAAGAAGTATTAAGTGTTTTGATTAAATAATTAAAAACCCTGATGGTGAAGGCCATCGGGGTTTTTTTATGGGATATGGGGAGACCACATTTGTTCGGTACTGACAGGCTCTCTCATAGATTATCTATTCTCTGATTTGTCGGGTCTCGTCTTCCAATGCCTAATTTTTTTAAGATAAAAAAGGAGTCTGCTTGGATGGCAGACTCCTTTCCTTTTATATATTTTCAACTGTTATTATACAGTTTTCTTTTTATCATTCATATACTGCCAGATGAATCCGCCAGCAGCGATGAGCAGCACGAGGATAGAGGAGATATATGAAATCTTCGCTGTTTTGTAGAATGTTTGCGGTGCAAATTTCATTTCCACTTTATGCTGACCTGCAGGGATTTTCAAACCACGCAGTGCATAGTTGGTGCGGATGATATCTGTTTCTTTACCGTCGATGTATGCTTTCCAGCCGGCAGGGTACCAGATATCGGAGAACACTGCGAAACCTTCCTGGCTGTTATTGGAAGCGTATTCCAGGTTGTTCAGGCCATACTTGGTCAGTTTAATACTGGCCGTTGTATCTGCCACTGGCTGGAAGGAACCGCCCAGTTTAGGTTCGAAGCGTTTATCTACCACAGCGCTGTCTTTCACATCCAGGTAGCCGAGTGTTTTCATTTCGGTATTGGCATCTGGCGCATATACGATACCTTTTACGAACCATGCATTTCCGTATGCCTCAGGGTTACGTTGAGCTACCATTTGACCATTTTGACCAGGGAAGATCAGGTATTTGGTATTCAGCATATCCAAGATACGCATATCCTGTGGAGTAGGCTTGCCGGTCGCAATGTGCTGGTATGCAGGTACGAGCAGATGATCCAGCATATCCTGGTATATCCACAGTTTAGCAGGACTATAACCACCGATGTTTTTGTGGAAGTAAGAAGGAGCGGCATTGTCGAGTGGAGCGCTGAGGTTCCATACACGGTAATACGGATCCGGGTCTTTCTTAATTTCCAGGTCGGCAGCAGTAGGTTGCAGTTCAGACATGAAGGTGCTGTCGTCTACAAAGCTGTCTGTATTCAGGTATTTTTTGTCTTCCTGCCAGAGGTCGATCGTAATAGCAGCAATGGTGACTACTGCCAGTACGGTCATATTGATTTTGTTTTTCAGGAAGGCCCAGAGTGCGCCGGCGCCGATGGCAATAAAGAGCAGAGATCGGAGGCTGTCTTTCAGCATCAGGTCTGCGCGGTCTTTTTCCAGTGCACGGATAATAGATTTGGCATTTTCTTCTCCGCCGAAATATTGGCTGAAGCTACCGAGGAGTCCTGCATCATGGTGACTGGTGAAGTTCATGGTGTAACTGCCTGCGATACCGAAAATTACTACTACGCCTGCAGTAGCGAGGGTAGCATATTGTAATTTTTTCAGCAATACGGTGGTACCGAGCGTGCCTTCCACAATTTCCTGTAATGCGAGAATAGCCAGCACCACAAAGGAGAAGGAAGGTATAATCAGTGCCATTGCCGGGGCACGGAATTTATTGTAATAAGGCAGATGGTAGAAGAGGAATTCGTTTACAATCATGAAGTGATTGCCCCATGCCAGTACAAACCCGATGATGGTGATAGGAATCAGCCACCAGATGTGCCAGCTGCGTACTATCAGTAACGACAATACGAAGAGGAGGCAGATGATTGCGCCTACATATACCGGACCGGAAGTTCCTTTAGGCTGATCGCCATGGTACATTGGGAAAGGCGCCTGTTGGAGAATTTGTTCTGCCTGTGCTTCAGGAGCGCCGATTTTCACCAGTGCCTGGTAGGTATTGGAGCCTACGCCTGGTTTCTGGCTGGAAGAATTACCTGCATAGCCTGGAATGAGGAAGGTGAAAGATTCTTTCACGCCGTAGCTCCAGTCGTACGCATAATCGATATCCAGACCGGTGGATTTGGTATCTTTTTTAGAGCCGCCTGATTCTTCCGGAGAGTGGATGGTCAGTTCGGATTTGCTGCCACGCATAGTATATTCTGCGTATTCCTGCGTCACTAACAGGGTATTGATAGAAGGCATTACGCCGAGAATACCAGCTACCAGCAGTATACCGGATGCTTTGAAGAAAGCAGGCAGTTGTTTGGATTTATAGAAATGAATAAATGCTGCAATCACTACAACACCAATGCAAATGAAAGTATAGTAGATTACCTGCAGGTGGTTATTATAGATAAAGAGGGCGGTGGCCAGCATGGTGAGGGCGGCGCCGCTGAAGTATTTATTCCGGTAGGTGAGGAGGATACCTGCGAATACAGCCGGCATCAGCGCGATGTCGTACATTTTGGTAACGTGGCCTACATCTATCAGAATCACATTATAGGTACAGAAGGCGAAGGCAATTGCTCCGGCAATCCTGATCCAATATTTAACGTTGAGTACGCATGCCAGGATATACATACATATCATGGCGAGGAAAAGCATGTTAATAGGGTCGGGCAGAAAGAGGCATACTGCCCTGTTAACAAAAGCTATCTTGTTGGCGTTAGGGCCGGTATAAACCACATAGGTGGGCATTCCTCCGAACATGCTGTTGGACCAAAGCGGAATATCGCCTGTCTGCTCGTAATAGTCTTTCGCTTCTTTGGCCATTCCCTGCACGTTCATCATGTCTGACTGGTTCACCACCTTGCCCTCCATTGCCGGAGCGCAGTAAATTGTAGCCAGGATCAGGAAGATTCCTATTGCTGCCAGATGTGGTAGTATGGCTTTTAGCCAGTTTTGCTTCATCGGATATTTTGGATTTAGTTTTAAAGAAACAAAAATAACTGTAATTTATCCGAAATTTCAATATGCGCTGGATACGTTTTCTATTAAAATTTGTGTTTATCTGCAATGTGTGCTTTATTATCGGCGAAATCCTCCGCATAACGGCATATAATCATGACTGGGACGCTGTGCTGATGCACGTGCTGGTGTTGGGAGTAGGTATTGCCTTTCCGCTTAATCTGGTTGTCAGTCTTTTAATCGCTTTATTACTGCTCCTGAAAAAAATTGACTGGAAATCATTGCCACCGTGGGTATATTTGCTAAATCTGGCAATACTCATCGTACAACTTTATATAACTTTCTGATGATAAAACAAATGTTGAATGACAGGCCGACAAAGCTGTTTCTTGGTTTTGCGTGCTTTTTTGTTGCAAATGCCCTCATTGCAGAATGTATTGGCGGAAAGTTATTCTACCTGGAATCTTTGTTTGGGCTTCCGGTACATACTTTCTCGCTGCTGGGTCAAAATGGATTATCGCTCACCCTTACTGCCGGTGTGCTGTTATGGCCGCTGGAGTTTGTTATGACGGATATCGTCAATGAATACTATGGTCCTAAAGCGGTACGCAGGATTTCTTATACCGCTGTTATCCTGATATCCTATGCCTTCCTGATGTTTTACATTGCCATCAAAGTGCCGGGATCGGATTTCTGGAAGGGAAGCAAAGCGGCGGACGGGATTCCCAATATGCAAACTGCATTTGACAGTATTTTCGGGCAGGGCATGTGGATTATCTTAGGTAGCCTGGTGGCCTTTTTGGTGAGCCAAATTGTGGATGTTACCGTATTTCACAGGATTAAGAAACGTACCGGAGAGAAACATGTATGGCTGCGTGCCACTGGTTCTACCTTAGTTTCTCAGCTGGTAGACAGCTTCATTGTATTGTTTATTGCCTTCAAAGTGGGGCAGGGATGGAGTTGGCAGCTGGTACTGGCCATCTGTATGGTGAATTATACTTACAAAGCAATCGTTGCTATTGCAATGACGCCTCTAATTTACTTCCTGGAACACAGAATTAACAAATACCTGGGCGAGGAAACCGCAGCTCGTATGAAAGCGGCGGCCATGGGGAAAGAGCATCCCTTGGTGGCGCCTATTAATGCAGATTAGATAAAATATTGCAGATAAAAAGAGAGCGGTTGTATCCTTCGATGCAACCGCTCTCTTTTTTAATATTTTTCTTTCACCATATCCGCTACCACCTTATCGATGGGCAATGTGACGGCTGCTGAAGAGAAGTCTTCCCAATCAATCCATCTGGCACTTTCCATCTCCTCTGTGCCTGCTGGTACAACAAAGTCGAACGGCTTATCAATGGTAGGCGCTGTAAACGCTGATACCGGCGTAACCAAGTAATAGATGGAGATAATTTGCGTTACATTATCAAAAGCAGATATCTGGAAGAAGTCAGTAGTATAAATATGTTCTACTACTTTGACATCTTGTCCCAGTTCTTCCTGCCATTCGCGTACGATACATTCCAGGGTACCTTCTCCGAATTCGAGGCCACCGCCAGGGAATTTGGTATAGTAGCCGCCGCGGATGTATTCATCGCTTACGAGGACTTGTTTTTTCTCATTGATCATGATGCCGTATACCCGGACATTGAAACCTGTTGTCATAATATCAATTGACTAGAACCATTTTTTCTTCATGAAATACCAGCTAATGATCACTGATATTGCCAGGGAGAGCATAATGGGAATATAAAATGCGTGTACGGTATGCTGATATGGGATATCTACGTTCATGCCGTAGATACTGGCCACCAGCATAGGAAAGGTGAGTACGATGGTAATAGATGTCAGGCGTTTCATCACCACGTTCAGGTTGTTGGAGATGATACTGGCAAATGCATCCATGGTACTGCTGAGGATGTTGGTATAGACGTTTGCCATTTCAAGGGCCTGGGAAGTATCTACGATCAGATCGTTGAGGAATTCTTTTTCATCTTCGTTGAGGCCAAGGAAATTGGTACGTTCCAGTTTCATCAGTAGTAGTTCATTGCTACGCAGCGCAGTAACGAAGTAAACGAGACTTTTCTGTATCCGCATGATGGCGAGCAATTCCTCGTTACGATTGGAGTCGTAGAGTTTTTGTTCCAGTATATTCCTGCGTTGATTGATTTCCTTGAGATAATCGAGGAAATTGACTACTACTTTTTCGAATATTTTCAGCACCATCATATTCCTTTTCTCCGGGGAGCGGTTATGGAAGGTGTTAAGGAATTTCTTGATAGCGGTATTATCGAACGAGTTCACGGTAATAATCTGATTGTGTGTCAGGATGATTACGATGGGAATGGTGATGTAATAGGCATCACTTTCGTTGATAGAATTATTTTCTGTGGGTGTTTTCAGTACTATCAGGCGGACTTTATCTTCCAGTTCGTAGCGGGATCTTTCGTCGATATCGAGGGAGTCGGTGAGAAAGTCTAGCGGGATGTCCAGGTTTTCAGACAGTTGTTCGAATTCACTTTGTTTCAGTGGGGGAGTGATATTAATCCAGGCGCCGTCTTCCGGGGCCTGGATTTCCACTGTTGTAGCGTCAATATTTTTAAAATACTGGATCATCAGGTGGTAGGAAATGGGGGGAGATGAGGATTACCGGATCTGCATTTGTCCTTCGAAAACGAGGGTGGCAGGGCCACAGAGCCAGATATCTTCAAAGCTGCGTTCACCTGTTTTGATGAATTTCACTTCCAGTTGTCCGCCCAATGTTTGCACTGGGATGACATATTCCTGTTCTTCTTTTCCGGCGAAAGTCAGTGCTGCGGCGGTAACGCCTGTTCCGCAGGAATAGGTTTCATCTTCCACGCCTCTTTCGTAGGTACGTACGAAGATGCCATTTTCGAAAGGCTGTACGAAGTTGACATTGGTGCCTACTTCTGCGAATCTTTCGTTGTAGCGGATTTTGCGGCCTTCATCGAAAACGTCGGTAGATTGTACATCGTCTACAAATTTGACGAAGTGTGGGGAGCCGGTATTGAGGTAATAATACAGGGGACCGTGTTCTACATCGTCGACGTTTTGCATTTTGAGGTTGACCCAGTTATCTCCATCGATGGTGGCTTCATGAGGGCCATCTACAGCGATAAAGGAGAAGGTGCCGTTGCCAACACCCATTTTATGGGCGAATGCCACGAGGCATCTGCCGCCGTTGCCGCACATGGTACCTTCGCGACCGTCGGCGTTATAGTATTTCATGGCGAAGTCGTAATCTTCGCTGTTATTGAGCAGCATAAGTCCGTCTGCGCCAATGCCGAAGCGGCGGTCGCAGAGTTCGTGCACCTGTTCGTCTGTCAGCCAGTTGTACTGGCCCTCGCGGTTGTCCATGATAACGAAGTCGTTGCCGGTGCCCTGGTATTTATAGAAATGAATCTGGTTCATGAACACAAATATAATTTAGATATCCTGGAGATGCAAAATATCAAATGGTTATGGCGTGGTTTGCGCCTTTGGCACTTTTTGCTGTGAGGCAGTAAAGCGACAAAGGCGCAAATGGAGATGTTTTGTTATTGCTTTGCTTAGATCGCAGCGATAATTTCCAGACCTTTTTTGATCAGGTTGGAAACGGCGGCGCCGCTGTCTTTACTGAATTCCTGGCGGATTCTGTTGGCAACAATAGCGCTCACGGAGAGGCATTGGTGGCCGAGTACGCGTCCCATACCGTAGATACCGGAAGTCTCCATTTCGAAGTTGGTAATACGGTGATGGTTATACGAAAATCCGGTAAGGTTATCGATCAGGTTAGGATTGGAGAGCGTGCCTCTGAGAACACGACCTTGAGGCGCATAGAAGCCAGGGCAGGTAACGGTGATACCATGATGGAAGCCTTCTCCGAAATGACTGGAGAGGGAGTTGGCAGCCGCAAAAATAGTAGGGCTGGCGCTACCTGGATGCAGTGCTACTTGTCCGCGGAAAGCTTCCAGTAATTGTTTTTCTTCTTCCGTTGTTTCGAAAGCATAGTAAGGCATGAGGTTATCGAGGCCCAGGCCGAAAGAGGATACTACGAAACTGTCTACCGGAATGCTATCCTGCAATGCGCCGGAGGTACCGAGGCGAATGATCTGGAGAGAAGTCAGGTCTTTTTTTACCAGGCGGGTATTGAAGTCGATATTTACGAGCGCGTCCAGTTCGTTGAACACGATATCGATATTATCTGTACCGATGCCAGTAGAAACAACAGATAAACGTTTGTTGCCGATATATCCTGTATGTGTCACAAATTCGCGGTGTTGGAACTTACCTTCGATTTTATCGAAGTGTTGACTCACTGCGCCTACTCTGTCTGGGTCGCCAACGGTGATGATGGTGTGTGCCAGTTCTTCCGGTCTTACATCGAGATGATATACCGCACCGCGGCTATTAATAATCAGTTCTGATTCAGCAATACGTTTATCCATGTTATAAATTTTTATTTTCACTAATTCGTTTCAAACGCTTATTCAGGGCCCAATATTCACATGTTCTGTTCTATTATCAAAATATTTTTTCAGATATTTTTTAAATAATATTTGGTGATTATCAGAATTTTACTACTTTTGCAATCCCAACAACGAAACAGCATGTTGCTAAACGGGTTAAAAATAGTAACATTGCAAATATAAGGTTTCATGGCCGAGTGGCTAGGCAGAGCTCTGCAAAAGCTCGTACAGCGGTTCGAATCCGCTTGAAACCTCTGAAAAGAGTCGCTGAGAAGCGACTCTTTTTTGTTTATCCCCGACCTGTTTCGGCTGTTCTCACCAGTTCTCCAGGATCTTATCGTAATCTGCCTGAAAGCCCGGCATCACGGTGCCTTCTATTCTGAAAGTTTTTACAGTCGTATCACCGATATAAGTATTAAACACGGCATGGATATGAGATGCAATAAATTCCGGTACATTCGCCCTTTTGTCCAGTATTCCGCCAGACGCGATCGCGAGGAAAATAGTTTTTCCGTTAAACCGGCCTTTTCTGAGACCGCGTTCATCATAGTCGTATGTAACGCCTACCCGTACCAGTTGATCTAACCAGGCCTTTAATAGGGCCGACATGCCCAGGTTGTACATGGGAGTGCCAAGTACGAGCATATCGGCAGTACTTATCTCGCTGACAATAGCATCTGCATAGGTCATGAGGGATTGTTCTGCAGCGGAGAGCGTTGCCGGATCTTTATAAAAAGCATTGATCAGTTCCTGTTGCGGCGGCGGTGGTGGCAGCTTTGTAAGATCGCGTTCAATGACGGCATCAATTTCCTGTTGCCGGAATAGTTTTTCTATAATAGCCGAACTCAGGCCTTTACTATAGGATGCATTTTCTCTGGCGCTGGAGATAATGTGCAAAGCAGTTTTCTTTTTCATATCATCATGATTTGCCTGTAAGACGAATGATTTTCTTTCATGGGGACATGATGGATAGAAAAAAAATATAGGGAGACAAATAGCTTTCTGTTTTCATTTTGTTACCCTCATTTTCGAATAAATACGAGGATTATTCTGTGCCGATTTTTTTCAGAAATAATGTTGATTTTGCTGGTACCAATGCAGGAGAAAACTGTCTGTAGATATAGACAAAAGTTCGCCGGCCAGGATTAGCCGGCGATGTATGAAATTACCTCCCGGAAAACGGAGGTAGTAAAGCCCACTGTTGAAACAGCGGGCATATATATTCCAATCGAATGTGTGTCAGATTAGGCGTTTAAGTACAGAAAAGGGATGCAGGGATCAGACTGCGGGGAGCCGGATTGCTATGCTGCATGTAGAAGATGTGCAGGAAGCGCTGATGGCGCCTCCCAGTAGTTGTATAGTTTGTTGACAGCTATAAAGGCTGGTACTATCAGCAGGTTGGAAGATTTCCTGTAATCTGTTTTCAGGAAAGTGTTCGCATGTATTATGGGTAATGATGATGGTCAGTTGTCCTGCAAAGAAGGTTACTTCCATATGGATATTGCTATCGATGGGAGCGGATGTGATGGCGTTGGAAAATACTTTTTCCAGGACAAGATCCAGCCGGGCAGTATCCGTATAGATACTGCCTTTAGGAAAAAAGGAGGTGGTGAGGGAGCGGCGTTGTTGTTCTGCCTTTCGGCGATGATGATAAAAGGCAGTGCTGCAATAGTCCGCGATACTACAGATATCCATTACTAATTGTTCCCTGGTGCAGTTTTTCTCAGGGAGGCTATCAGTGACAGTTTCTTGCTGGGATTCCACTATTTATTGAGGTTTTGAGGTAAATAAACAGTCACGTGCATGGTATATAAAAAATATGCGCGGGACTCTTACGATGACGCGATCGGGCGGCTGTAGGAAGCCTTTGAGCACGCACAAAGAAGAGCCCGCGCAATGACGCAGGCTAGCTTCTCCGTCTTAGTGGCTCCTTCGAAATTTCCTACATTTCCCGATCCACGGTGACGAAAAGCAGCGTCCAAATATTTTTGGGGCTGCAAAATACAAAATACGTAAATAAAATATAAAAGTCTATTAAAATAGGCCCTATTAACGGATGGTTAACTTTAGTAGGTGCTATATTAACATGGCCTATGTAAATTTGACTGAATGTCAGTCAAAAAACAATATATCACCGAAAGCGAATATTACCAAAGGTTGGGCCAGCGGATAAAGCAACTGAGGATTGATGCCGATTTTACCAGCGCTGAATCGTTCGCAAGGGAATACAATATTGGAAGAACCCAGTATCTGGCGTATGAGAAGGGGAAGAACATGACACTGGAAACCATCATACGTATTGCCCGCGTACATGAAATGACTGTAGAGGAGCTGATAATTGGGATAGAGTAATTAATTACTACGCTTATCGAATGACTACCGGACAGACATGATGCTTCAGCCGGATACTCTCCTTTTGGTTACAATGAACCCTTTTATTTCTTCCAATTTCTTCAAAAAATTGATGTCGAAAAGGATGTCTTTGCCTTTTTTATTTTACTACTCGTATATTTATCCCCGGATACACAAGATAATAATGCCAACTAGGAAATATCACTTGTAGTGGGTGGAGCAACTAATTTATATCAGGACTTGACATTACTGGAACGCATCGGAGATGGCGATGAACAAGCTTTTGCGGTGTTCTTCCGGGAGATGGCGCCTGTTGTCAGGGCGCATATACGTTGTATCCTTCAGGATGATGAAGAGGCGTTGGAAGTGTTGCAGGAAACATTCATCCGGGTGTGGCTGCAGCGGGATAAACTCGCAGCCATTGAGCATCTGACGGCCTATATCAAGCAGATTGCAGCCAGACAGTGCTTTACGGTTATGCAGCAAAATACCTTGCGTAAAAAAAGATTGGAAGAACATATACCCGTCGCCGTAGTGAACAATGAGGGTGAACATTTACTTTCTTATAAAGAGTCGCAGAAAGTGCTTCATGAGGCCGTAGCAGATCTGCCGGCACAACGAAAACAAATTTACCTGTTAAGCAGGTCGAAGGGAATGAGTACCCTGGAAATTGCCAGTGAACTGAATCTTTCTCATAGTTATGTCCGTAATGCCCTGAGTACTGCTCAGCAATTTATCCGGGAACGCCTGCGTAAGGCCGGAAAGCATTTACCAGTAATACTGTTAATGCTTTAAAAATTTTTTTTCATCGAGATGAGTACATCCGGATATTCTGTATGGTTTAGTATGTAAAGACCTTTATTCCGGCATTTATGGAGCAGCAACGAATAGTGTATTTATTGGGCCAGCGGGCAGCGAATCGGCTGACAGTAGCAGAGCAACAGGAGTTTGAGTCGCTCCTCGAGAATCCTGCTATGGAAGACGCATTTGTGCAGGCTGCGGCATCCATGGAAATACCGCCGGAGTGGGTAACAGCCTATGATGCGCAATTGGAAAGTGTATTGGAGGCTACCCTGGCATATGACCGCCCACCGGTGCGCCGTATGACGCCCGTATTCAGAAAACTGGCTGTCGCGGCAGCCATTGCATTACTGGTTGGCGCAGGTTTATACATGTTGCAATCTCCCCATCGGCAGCCGGAACTGGCGCATGCCGATGCTGCTCCAATCATTGCTCCTGGTCAGACAGGCGCTATTCTCACCCTGGACGATGGTTCGCAAGTGGTGTTGGATAGTCTGGGTAATGGCTGGCAAACCACCCAATCCGGCGTAAAGCTGAAGATTACCAACGGTCAGCTGCAATATACCAATGAAGGAACAGGAGGAAAGGTATCTACCAATAGCACCAGCACTCCCAAAGGACGCCAGTTTGCGCTGATACTGCCAGACGGCACGAAAGTATGGCTCAATTCAGAGAGCATCATCACTTATCCGACTGCTTTCACAGGGAACAAGCGCTCGGTAAAACTCAGAGGGGAAGCCTATTTCGAAGTAGCAGAAGATCCTCATCATCCATTTATTGTACAAGTGAATGGCCAGACATCCGTAGAGGTGCTGGGAACGGATTTTAATATTAAAGCCTATAGCAACGATGCCCGCATGGAAGCTACCCTCGTAAATGGAGCAGTGCGGGTGATACAAGGTCAGGATAAAGCCATCCTGAAACCAGGACAGCAGGCCCAAATGACAGTGTCCGGCATGACAGTACTGTCGGATGTAGACATAGAACAAGTCAGCGCATGGAAAGACGGACTATTCAACTTTGAAGGTATTTTATTACTTGATGCAATGCACCAGATAGAAAGATGGTATAATGTTAAGGTGCAATATGAGAATGGTGTTCCGAACATCCGATTCGGAGGAAAAGTCAACCGTAATGTCACACTGAACGAGTTATTGCGCATCCTTGCACGCGCAGATCTCAGATTCAGACTGGAGGGCGACAGACTAACCATATTACGCTGATAGCACTGGAATAACAGTTTATTCAGGCTTACCAACTTAAAAATGCAATGGTTTCCATTGCAGGGGCATTTTATTGCCTTTATCAAACGGAATGTAAAAGAGAGCCGTAAAAAAACAAAACCGTTTCAGGGTGAGAGCTGAAACGGTGGCGGTCGGGTCAATTTTTCAGATATAGCTTTTATTAACCAAAACCGTAACAAATCTATGAAATTAAGGCAAAGGAGGAAGCTCCCTCCCGGAGTTAATTTGCTGTCGCGTAAAAATGTACTGATCATGAAATTCTTAGCTGGCTTTTTGTTAGCGGGATGTTTACAGGTGCATGCCAGTGGGCTTGCACAGACTGTAACCCTTTCCTGCAGGCATATGCCTATGAAGAAAGTGTTTGAAAAAGTGGAGTCACAAACGGGACTGGTTCTGTTTTACAACCAGGATATTCTGTCTGGCACAACGCCTGTGACGGTGCAGGCGAAAGAAATGCCGGTAGCACAATTTTTAGCCACTATATTTCAAAATGAAGCGATTTCTTATGAAATCATCGGAAAGACAGTGTCTCTTTCCCGCAAAGAGTCGCTGAAGAAAGACCTGTTGTTCTTTCCTGTAATGTCGGATTCAACAGTAGCTGTTGCCGGCCAGGTAATAGATGAAACCGGACAGCCAGTGCCAGCAGTGACCATTCGCCAGAAAAGCAATGGTAGAACGGCTTTCACCGATCAGGACGGCCGCTTCAAAATGGACGATGCATCCAATAAATCCCACTATATTTTCAGTTCCATTGGTTATGAACCTGTGGAGATGAAATTCTCTTCTTCCGCCACCAATCTACACGTTATCATGAAGAAACAGGTGAATCATCTGACGGCAGTAGCCGTGGTGAGCACCGGTTATCAAACCATTCAGAAAGAGCGTGCCGCCGGTTCATTTGCTACTATCTCTGCAGATGATATGGGCGGTAAGCTCCAGACCAACATTATGGACCGACTGGAAGGTATGGCTGCTGGTATGACCAGTTTCAGAGGCCAGACCCAAATCAGGGGCGTTTCCACGCTCAAGGCCACCCAAGCGCCTTTGATCGTGTTGGACGGCGTACCTTTTGAAGGTAGTCTGGATGCCGTTAACCCTTCTGATATCGCCACTGTAACAGTCCTGAAAGATGCCAGTGCCGCCTCTATCTATGGCGCCCGCGCTGCAAATGGAGTGATTGTACTCACCACCAAAAATGGCAGTGCCGGCCCGGCCCGCGTATCCTACAACGGAACCCTGAAAGTGACGCCGCTGCCAGACAGAGGCTATGCAAATAAAATGTCTAGCGCCGAGCTGGTAGATTTTCAACGGGATATGTTTGCCTACAATTCCGGCGATCCAAATGCCATCGATCCACGCAAAGCCATGAACGACGTGTATGCGTTACTGTATAAGCGTAAAGCCGGTCAGATCACAGATGCGGAGCTCGAACAGCAACTGGATGTTTATCGTCAGCGCGACAGATACGACCAGATGCGGGATGAACTGGTAAGGAAACACAGTTTGCTCCAACAACATAACCTGGCCCTATCCGGAGGGTCTGATGTCTACCGTTACAATCTCTCCGGTAACTATACCGGCAATACGCCTTTTGAAAAGACGGCGAATGGCGTGGTACGTTACGGTTATAACCTGAAAAATACGTTTAACCTTTACCGTTGGATGAAACTGGATGCAGGTTTGCTGGGCAGCTACACCAAAGATGATACGGATAATGGTTTCGACATTATGAGTAACCTGAATGGCGGTAAAGCATCCTATTACATGCTGCGCGATGCAGCCGGTAACCCTGCACAGTGGCTCAATAGTAAATCTCAGTATGAAATTGACCGTTTGAATAAACTGGGACTGATGGATGAAACTTATCGTCCGTTGAATGAGATCAGCAAGTTACATCGCTATGGTACCAGCAAGTACAATAACCTGAACCTGGGTGCGAACTTCAAGCTGATACCTGGATTGACACTGGATATACGCTATCAGACCGAACGTACCGAAGGTTACAACAAACAATTCTATAATAAAAATGCCTATGTGGTAAAAACGCAGATAAATGATGCGACTGTTATTGACAAGGCTACCGGAAAAATAACCAATTACATTCCTAAAGGTGGACAGATCCGCGAGAGCAGACTGGATGAGAATTCCTACACCTTACGTGCCCAGCTGAACTATCAGCAGAATTTCCATAATAAACACCTGGTGAATGTCATTGCTGGTGCGGAACGCAGGAAAATCGTAAAAACTAGCACAGAAGTATATAAGTATGGTTATGACGATTATAACCTAAACTATAAACCAGTGGATGAGTTATTGCTGAGTAACTACGTCTATAATACAGAAGCATTGTTCAACCAGTTCATGTTATCCAGAGCGGAAGCGGGCTTCAGATACAGAGACGATCGCTTTGTTTCTTTGTATGGCAATGGTTCCTATACTTATAATAACCGCCTGACTGCAACTGCAAGTATCCGTATGGATCAGTCGAATCTCTTCGGTACAGATCCTAAATATCAATACAAACCACTCTGGTCAGCAGGTTTACAGTATGTTGTTGCTGAGGATAAATTTGACTGGCTGGACAGAGTTTCAGTTAGAACCACTTACGGTATCAATGGTAATATCTGGAAAGAAGGTGGCCCATACCTGATTGAAGCAGATGAATCCAGCACCAACTACTGGACCAATGAATTCCAGTCTTATGTATCCAGTCCGCCAAACGCTGGTCTGCGTTGGGAAAAAACGCAGGTAACCAACCTGGGGATTGACTTCAGTCTCTTCAAAAAGCGCCTCACCGGTAGTATTGATTTGTATAATAAGCAAACCAATGATTTGTTGAGTAATCGTAATTCTGATCCTGTAATTGGATGGACTTCCGTAGTAATGAACTATGGTAGTATGTTCAACAGAGGTATTGAATTATCATTGACCAGTCGCAATATTGACCAAACTGATTTCTTCTGGAATACCACTGTGAATTTCAGCTATAATAAGAATCAGTTGACTGATTTGCAGAACTCC
This sequence comes from Chitinophaga dinghuensis, assembly GCF_003259435.1. Taxonomy (GTDB): domain Bacteria; phylum Bacteroidota; class Bacteroidia; order Chitinophagales; family Chitinophagaceae; genus Chitinophaga; species Chitinophaga dinghuensis. The sequence continues at coordinate 19,498 of NZ_QLMA01000013.1, read as the reverse complement.
AGTAACACGCCATACAGTTACTATTCCGGCGCGCAAAACAGAGTAGGTAAGCCAATGGGAGCGTTGTATAGCATTCGTTATGCAGGACTCGATGAAACAGGTCGTCCTATGGCTTACACCGCAGATGGAAAGATTGTGAAATCCACTCAGCAACTGACGCTGAATGACCTGGTTTATTCCGGAACATCTGTACCGCCATTTGCCACTTCGTTGTTGAACAATATCGGCTATAAAGGATTTGAGTTGTTCTTTATGTTCACCTACTATGGCGGAAACGTATTGAGAGATGTAAAAGCGCCGTACCTCACCAAATTGCCGGAGCTGAACTATACCACCAATATGGAACGTAATGCGTTAAAATATTGGAAAAAAGTAGGCGATGAGAAAGATCCGGATATGGCCCCAGCTTATGGTTTCTCTACCAGCGGTACTGTTACTGATTTGTGGGATGCTGCCGATAAGTTCATCCGTAAAGGAGATTATATCAAGCTGAGAGACGTTACTCTGAGCTACGCATTACCAGCAAAACTGATCAGAAAAGCGGCATTCAGAAATGTGAAAGTGAGTCTGCAAATGCAGAACGTATGGCGTTGGACCGCTAACCCGCAAAACCTGGACCCGGAAGTATGGAATGGTACCACTTTGTCGCCAACAAGAGGAACGTTGCCTCCATCTACCTATACCATTGGTCTTTCTGCAAACCTTTAAACTGAATTAGAATGAAAAAAATAGTAGCAATATTTTTTACTGCTGCCACCATCATATCCTGCTTTTCTTCCTGTAAAAAGTTCCTGGACGTAAAGCCGAAGGGATATACGATACCGCAGTTTTATGAAGATTACGCCAAGTTGATGAATAATATGTCGCTTATCAGGGTATCTTCCGCGTACCCTAACTACCTGACAGATGATGTACAGGCAGGGGACGACAATGACGTCAGCAAACAAGCAAGTTATACCGGGTTGTCGGACTTTAAGAAAAACCTGTATTCTTTCCAGCCGGGGGCCGTTTTTATTCCCGGTTCCTCTGATCCGCTATGGGAGCCTGCTTACAGTCATATCTACACCTATAATGTGGTAATCAACAACATTATGAGTGTGACAGATGCAGGAGATACAGAGAAAAAGCAACTGCGTGCAGAGGCTTTGTTCGGAAGGGCTTTTGAATATTTAACGTTGGTAAATGCTTACGCAAAGCATTACAATCCTGCAACTGCAGCTACAGATTTGGGTGTGCCTATTATCTTATCGGAAGATATCAATGCTACCTATAAACGTAACTCTGTAGCAGAAGTTTATGATCGTATTAAAGTGGATCTGGAAGCGGCGCTGAAAGATCTGCCGGAGAAGACAGCCAATATATTTCACCCTAATCGTAGCGTAGGTTTCTCTTTCCTCAGTAAGATGTACCTGTACATGGGTAAATATGATGAGGCGCTTACCAATGCAAGAGCGGCTTTGGCGTTGAATAGTAACCTGATCGACTATACGTTGTATACCACTCAGAACGGAGTAACCTTCGGACGCGTATGTCTGATTTCCAACAAAGACACCCGTTTCCCGGATGCGCAGCTGAGTAATGAGAGCGTATGGGTACGTTTCGGTAGCTCTTCTTCTTCCTCTGTGAATGCAGAAGTGTATGTGAGCAGCGACTTATTATCCGTATTCAGTAAGAATCTTCCGTCGGGTGCTGTTGATCAGCGTAAGAATCTGTTTTTCTGCGATGGCGTAAGCAACTTCGGTTTGAAGCCGGTAAATTTTCCAGGGAGAGTGTTGTATGCTCCTTATATCGACTTTAACCTGGGTCTGAGCAGTGCAGACATGATATTGATTGCAGCGGAATGTGAAGCGCGTGTAGGAGATAAAGATCAGGCGGTGAAATACCTGAATACTTTACGTGACAAGCGTATTAAGAATAATCAGCAGTTGGCTGCCGCCACAAAGGACGATGCTTTGAATCTTGTATTGGAAGAGCGTCGGAGGGAATTGTGTTTTATCGGATGTAATCGTCTGATTGATCTGAAGCGTTTGAATATGGATACGCGTCTGGCAAAAACAATTACCCATACGCAGGGCACTAAAACGTGGTCTTTACCGCCGAATGATAACCGTTACATTTTGCCGGTACCACCGAAAACACTGGAATTTAACAGCGGGATGCCACTATACGAAAGGTAATTACATCTCCCTAAAATATTAAAAGTTATATGAAAAAAATTCGTCTGATTATATCATTATTCGCTTGTCAGCTGTTTGCATTTACAGTGTTTGCACAAGAGGGTATACAATTCCAGAATGCCAGTTTTGCTGAGCTAAAACAGCTGGCGGCTACGCAACATAAGTTGATCTTTATTGATTGTTATACCTCCTGGTGCGCTCCTTGCAAATGGATGGATCATAATGTATTTGTTCTGCCTAAAGTGGCAGAACAGTACAACAGTACGTTTATCAATGCAAGATTTGATATGGAGAAAGGAGAAGGAGTGGAGTTGAGAAAACAATACAATGTGACTTCTTTTCCTACTTACTTATTCCTGGATGCCAATGGCAAATTGATGTATCGTTCCGGCTCTCGTATGACAGCAGAAGAATTCATGACAGTGGGAGAGAATGCGAATGACCCTGGAAAGAGTGTGGCATCTATGCAACAGCAATATGATGGCGGTAAGCGGGATATGCAGTTTTTGCTGGACTTCTACACCTTATTACAGCATAATGACCGTGACAGGGCCTTTAAGATGGGAGCGGAAATAATGCAGCAGTTTCCGGAAAACGAAATGGCGTCTCTCACTGGTTGGAAGGCATTACGTATGCTGAGCCATAGCGAGACAGACCGTCTGGGCGCTTATTTTATGAGTCATCAGTCGGCCTTCCGGCCATTTGCCCGTCAGGGGGAACTGGATACGATGACGAACCGTCTGGTGTCATCCACGCTCTATGGCTATATGAATGAGCAGAAAGATGATTTATTCTGGAAGCGACTGGATTTCTTCCGTAAGTCGCCACAGCCTGCCCGCAAGAAGGAAGCGGTGAGTATGGAGTTGGAGTTCTATTTAACCCGTAAGCAGTATGATAAATACATCAAAATGGCGAATGTAGCTATGAAGGGCCTTTTGAAGGATGATGCCGAGCAATTGAGTTTTATGGCGCGCAGGGCGAATTATAAAGCAGAGGGGGAGACGCGTGTCCTGGAGGTAGCATATGCTATGGCTAAGCGTGCCGTGGAGATGCAACCGAAGGAATATAGCACTTTGAGTACATTGGCGCAACTGTGTTTGTCATTGAAGAAGAAGGAAGAGGGGCTGGCTTTGGCGAAGAGAGCATATGAGGTGGCGGAAACCACTAAAATAGAGAAGATTGTACAGCAGTTGATAGATAAGTTAACAGCGCTGTAATAGCATTAAAACCAACCATTAGAAGAAGGGTGTCTCTTTATTAGGAGACGCCCTTTTTTATGTGTAATAATAAATACATATGAAATTTTCAATAACTTTTATTTTTTTGAATGAAAATTGACAAAAAAGCGTTAAGTTGAACGTCCCAAAATTTTTTGGTGGTAAAAAAATAAGTGTGGTTATGATAGAGATACTGAAAGTAACCGCCGATGATAAAGCGAACCTGGATCATATCAGGTCTTTGTTTCGTGAATATGCCAATTGGTTGAATGTAGATCTTAGTTTTCAGCAATTCGAAGACGAAATGCTTCAGCTTCCCGGAGCCTATGTTGCCCCTACTGGTGCGCTCTTTTTGGCAAAATCGGATGGACAGATAGCGGGATGTGTGGCGATCAGGCAATTTGACAATACGACTGCGGAGATGAAACGGTTGTTTGTAAGAGATGCCTTTAAAGGCCATGGTGTGGGAAAAGCATTGGCTGCCCATGCAATTGAGGAGAGCAAAAAACTGGGTTACAAGCGAATTTTGCTGGATACCCTGGCACATATGCGACCGGCGATTGAGTTATATACTTCGCTTGGTTTCCAGCCAATTGCGGCATATTACGATAATCCGATTACCAGCGCGGTATATCTGTCGCTGAACATAGAGTCCTAAAAGGATTTTCAGGCAATGAGTTTCATCGGCTTCATTGCCTGAAAATAAATAGATGTATTAAGTCTGCAGGATAGACCAGATTCTGTATAGCGCCTGATTGTGCCTGACAAAGCCTAGTTGTATTACCCTATTTTCGGAATTTTATATCCATTATGGTATGCTGCTGCCAGGAATTTGTTGGCTTCACTATCGGTGAAGGCTTTCTTTTTATCATCCCAGTAGATTTTCTTACCTGTACGGAAAGCGATATTGCCCATTTGGGCGGTTGTTGCTATGTGGGCGCCTGCTGCGATAGGGCAGTGAAGGTCGTTCATATTTCCTGATTGGATGACTTCTATGAAATTCTTTGCGTGTAGATCCAGGCCGTTATCTACGGATGGTTTACGGGCAATCGCTTCCATTTTACCTTTTTCAGGAATTACTTCCCAGCCGCCTCTATCCAGTACCAGCGTACCATTGTTGCCAATGAAAGCGATGCCGTGGGTGCGGTTATAAGGGCCGCCATCTATGCCGGTAGCGGATTCCCATTGGATATTATAGTTATCGAATTCGTATACGGTGGTGAGTGTATCTGGCGTTTCTGCGGCATCGTCTGGGTAGGCGAATTTACCGCCGGCAGCCATGATAGATTTAGGGGACTGGGCTTTCATGCCAATCAGCGCGTAGTCGAGCAGATGTACGCCCCAGTCGGTCATCAGGCCGCCGGCATAATCCCAGTACCAACGGAAATTGAAATGGAATCTGTTGGGATTGAAAGGTCTGGTAGCGGCAGGGCCCAGCCAGGACTTATAATCTACGCCAGCAGGAGGAGTGCCGTCGGGTTGCACTGGGATGGACTTCATCCAGCCCATATATGCCCAGGCTTTCACGAGGCGTACCTGGCCTAACTGGCCGGAGTGTACGAAGTCGATGGCATCTTTAAAATGTTGCTGACTGCGTTGCCATTGGCCTACTTGCACTACCCGGTTGTATCTTGCCTGGGCGGCCATCATGGTATTGCATTCCACGATGGAGTTGCCGGCAGGTTTCTCTACGTATACGTGTTTTCCGGCGGAGCAGGCGTCTGTCATTTGCAGGCAGTGCCAGTGGTCAGGCGTACCGATCACCACTGCATCGATGGATTTGTCGTCCAGTAGTTGGCGATAATCGGAGTAGGCTTTTACCTTAATATCCCTTTTGGCCAGTTCGGCTACCCGTTTATCCAATACGTTTTTATCTACATCGCAGAGGGCCACGCATTCAACTGCTGGATTTTTCAGCAGGGCGTTAAGGTCGGACCAGCCCATACCATTAATACCGATGGCGCCTATACGAATACGGTCGCTGGGAGCAATGGCGCGAAGCGGGAGGGTATGTAACAGACTAGCCCCGGCAAGCAGGGTGGAAGCAGATTTAATAAAAGATCTCCTGGAATTTTTCATTGTAATAAAACTTTAAGCGGAATTTGTGGAATGTTATCAGTGAACAAAATAGGGATTTTCAGGAGAAAATCTAAGTGTGATCACAATCTTATCATGAGGGGCAGGTGTTTCCAGAGTAATGGAAAACTATTAATATTGCCATTGATATGAAATTATATCTCGTACCTATAATTGTCCTTTTGTTTTCCCTAACGGGGAATACTCAGACCTTGAAGAAAATGCCACTCACAAAGGCGGAAAGAAAGATGGGTATATATCAAAAATTTCAGCAACGTCAGCAACTCAGCTATGTACAGATCAGCCTAATACTTTACAGGGATAGTACTTATGTGTATAGGTTGCGGGATTGTATGACTACGCTGCGGAGTGCAGGGAAATGGCAGCAGGGTAAGGGAAAACTGATCCTGGAAAGTAGTCTGAAAAAAGAGAGCCCTGTTCCTGTGGAAGTTAGGTATGGCGCTAGTGGAAAGTATATAGACAGTTGCGACATTGCCATAGTAGAGGATTCAGATGCAGCATATTTACCGATTGCACACTTGCTGATTAATAATGATTCTACCGAATGCTTTCCCTCCGTAGGCAAGTTTAATGGATCCTACAGTAGCATTAACCGGGTGAAAGTCTTATTTGAGAATGGCATGGTGTCTTCATGGGTACCTGTTAAAGCTGGTACGAGAAAGGTTTCGCTGAGGGTTTTAACGGATGTTCCCATTCGGGAGTATGAAGTGATGGATAAGTGGGTATATCAATTTAAAGGGAAATTATTGGAACGACAATAAAAGAAGCGTATACTGTTAACATAAACATTATTATTGCCAGTATCATTTCTTGTACTTTTTAAACGACTAACATTTTCGATTAGACAATATTTTATTTCAATACTAACCTGAGCCTATTAACCCTCAACTGTTATGCAGCGTAAGAGCATAGTTATTATTATTATTATTATAGGGATACTTTTGTGCATTGGCATAGCGGTATTCGTTTTCCTTCCGGCGAAGAATGCGGATAAATTTACGGACGTCATTGATGTAGAGACGGCCACTTCTCAATCGCATATTTGGATTAAAAAGAAGGTCTGGGGTATGACTGCCGAGGATCAGTTAATCCTGGTATCTATGTCCTCGGATTGGGAGTATGGCTATGACAAGCAAAAGGAGCTGATATATCATGGGTTGATGCCATTTTTATATAAAATCCAGGGAGATACATTAATGATATATACACTTCATGCGGCAAAGATTCCTACGGCATTTCGTTCTGATGTACAGATTGTCCAACATGAAATGGATAGTGCGGAACTGCGGACTATTTTTGAGCACAACAGGTATAATGAACTGGGGTTAAAAGTGGTAAGTAAGTAATGAAGTATAGTTTGATATTATTAGGTCTTCTGTTGGCGGGTGCCTGTAATAATTTCAGTCATCCTTTATCAAATAGAGACAGTGCTAATATGGAAAAGGCCCAATCAGCAAATGATTCTATGCACCTATATTCCAAAGAGGAAATCATTGATCCAATTATTCCGCAGCCTTTTATTTTATCATTAAAACGGCGAATGCTTAAGCTACCGGACAGCCTGTGTCAAAATGGGAAGACAGGTAGTTTTGTTGTGGAGATAAGTATCAACAGGTCCGCAGTTATTGTGCAGCATAGGATTATTTTAGTGAGAATATACTCTGATAGACAACAGATTAAAAATTATTTTTTGGGTGAGGGAAGGGAGGGGGATAGTCTTGTGAAGCGCTTCTGCCCCTATATTGCTGACTGTGTAAAGGATAATATCCTGCTCAAACCGAATCCTGAAAGGGAGGATCAGGATTCTCTGGCAGTGATGAATGTAGTGATGCGATTTAATTAAAAAGTAACAAGGCGCCTGCAAAGAGGCGCCTTGTTACTTTATATCATGTGAAAAGATCTACTCTACATCATCATCTCCGCTCATACTGAAGTTCATCATGGTTCCCAGTAAATCGGAGAACCTGGTTTCATTTTCCAATACTTTTTTACTGATGAGGGAATGGGCGCTGAGGCCGTGCAATACAAATTCCATGAGCAGCAATGATTCTTTGCCGTTCGCTCTAGGGAAATGGTCTGCTACGAGGTCTTTCAGGCCATCTACTTTGGACAGGGCCACTTCGTATTGTTTATCGGTCAGGTCCTGGAGTAGTTGCAGTTGATTGCCTTTATCGAACCATTGGATAACGGCGCGGTAAGGATTTTCTGCCGGGATGGTCTGTTTACGCTTTTTGTAATTTTCCGGGTTAGGGAAGTAGTTTGCGAAAACGGTACGGATGGATTTGTCGAGCAGATTATGCGCTACCTGTAGCGGGCCTTCCTGTTCTCCTTCGTACACCAGTTCGATCTTGCCGGTGATGGCAGGGATAATTCCCTGTAAATCTCCGATACGTACCTGGGTGTCTTTCTCTTTATTGATGATGGCTCTGCGTTCGCCGGCACTGACAGCGTTTTCAAATGCGGCGATGGTCAGTCGTGCAGAAACGCCGCTTTTCTTGTCGACGTACTCGCTGGTGCGGGCTTCGAAAGCTACTTGTTCGATCAGGCGTTTCACCATGTCCGACATTTGTACTTTCTGGAGCTGTTCTTCGTGAATATCTGCTTCCTGTTCGGTGATGAGCAGGGAGTTTTCGACATTTTTCGGATAATGGGTAATGATCTGGCTTTCTATCCTGTCTTTCAGCGGCGTGACGATGGAACCTCTGTTCGTATAGTCTTCCGGGTTAGCGGTGAAGATGAACAGGATATCCAGTGGCATTCTCACTTTGAAGCCACGGATCTGGATATCGCCTTCCTGGAGGATATTGAAGAGGGATACCTGTATACGTGCCTGGAGGTCGGGGAGTTCGTTGATGACGAAGATACCGCGATTGGAACGTGGGATAATCCCGAAATGAATGACTCTTTCATCCGCGAAGCTGAGTTTCAGGTTGGCGGCTTTGATAGGATCGATATCGCCGATGAGATCCGCTACGGAAACATCTGGCGTAGCGAGTTTTTCGCCGTAGCGTTGACTGCGGTGCAGCCATGTGATGGGCGTTTTATCGCCTTTTTCTGCGATCAGGTCGCGGGCATAACGGGAGAGCGGTGAGAAAGGATCATCGTTGACTTCAGAGCCTTCTATTACCGGGATATATTCATCCAGCAGGTCTACCATCTGGCGGGCCATGCGGGTTTTTGCCTGACCTCGGAGACCGAGAAAAAGGATATTATGGCGGGAGAGGAGGGCACGTTCCGTGTCTGGAATAACCGTGTCTTCATAACCTATGATACCTGGAAAAGTAGCCTCTTTCTGTTGCAGTCGGGTAATCAGGTTTTGTCTGATCTCTTCTTTTACTGACTTAGGCTGGTAGCCGCTTTTCTTCAGTTCGCCCAGTGTTTTTATGTTAGTGTCCATGCTAAATTTTTACTGATTACTATTGGATAAGGTTAAAATAGTTTCCGTTTGCCGTTTTCGAAGTCGTAAAAAAGAAACTGGCCGAGTTTATCGGTACCGGAGAAGAAGGCTTTACCATTATTGGTTTCCGTAAATTCCTGTACGAATTGCTGCAGCCATGGATCGGTGGCTACCATAAAAGTGGTGATGGGTATTTTCAGTTTCTTGCATTGTGCGGCCAGGTTGAGTGTACGATTAAGAATCTTCCTGTCCAGCCCGAAACTGTTCTTATAGTATTGTTTACCTTGTTTCAGACAGGTGGGTTTCCCATCGGTGATCATAAAGATCTGTTTATTGGGATTCCGGCGTCTGCGCAGCAGGTCCATTGCCAGTTCCAGCCCGGCAACGGTATTGGTATGATAAGGGCCTACCTGTAAATAGGGGAGGTCCTTGATTTCTATCTGCCAGGCATCGTTACCGAATACAATAATATCCAGCGTGTCCTTGGGATAGCGGGTGGTGATCAGCTCACTGAGGGCCATCGCCACTTTTTTTGCCGGGGTGATACGATCTTCTCCATAGAGGATCATAGAATGGGAGATATCGATCATCAGGGCGGTGGATGTCTGTGTTTTGAAATCCGTCTCTTTGATGACCAGGTCTTCCTGATCCATGGAGAAGCTGTCGATGCCGTGGTTCACCTGTGCATTATGGATAGAAGCAGTATAATCCAGCTGATCCACATTATCTCCGAATTGAAACGGACGGGTTTCGGCATTCAGTTCGTCTCCCATGCCGGATTTGCGGATGTTATGGTTGCCGGTGGAAGATTTTTTCAGCTTGCCGAAAATTTCTTCCAGGGCGCTTTTGCGGATGATCTGTTCTGTTTTGGAGGTGATGGCAATCTCCCCGGTATTTTCATTTTCTTTTAAATATCCTTTTTCCTGTAAGTCTTGCAGGAAATCTCCTATGCCATAATCTTCGTTGGTAAGGCCATACTCATTATCCAGCTGGGTAAGCCATTGAAGGGCTTCATTTACATCGCCGCTGGTATAGGTAAGTAGTTGAGTGAAGAGATCCAGTAATTTCTGGAAAGGTGGCTTGGTACTGTCGCCAGGATTGAACCTGGAAAATGTAATTCCTCTCATAGCACTAGTTCTACCTAAAATTAACGAAAAAATCCTGGAATACTCAAACGAATAAACCGGACAGATATTTGCATTTTATCATGAAAGCTATTACTTTCAATCATCAAAAAAATATCTATATGAAAAAACTGAGAAATGCATTAATGCTGGCTGGCGGCCTGGCGGCTGCATTATTTGCACAAAGTGCCGGTGCGCAGGCCAGAGCAGATGCATTGGGCTGGAAACTTGGCGCACAGGCTTACACCTTTAACCGCTTTACCTTTGCAGAGGCGCTGGACAAAATGGACAGTTGCGGTATCCAGTATGTGGAGGCATTCCCTGGGCAGAAACTGGGTGGCGGCCTGGAAGGTACATTTGACTATCATATGGGACCTGAAAAGCAGGAACAGCTGAAACAACTGATTAAAAAGAAGCACAAAGTGCTGATGGCATTTGGTGTGGTGGTACCGCCATCTGCGGCTGAATGGAGAATGCTGTTCGATTTTGCCAACAGAATGGGTATTCAGAGCATTACTACTGAACCTCAGCCACAATTCCTCGATCTGATCTCTTCTCTCTGCGATCAATATAATATCAAAGTAGCGATCCACGATCACCCTAAACCAAGCCATTACTGGCATCCAGACAGTGTGCTGGCGGCTATCAAAGGCAGAAGTAAGCTAATGGGCGCTTGCGCGGATATCGGTCACTGGGTACGTTCTGGCCTGGACCCGGTAGAATGTCTGAAAAAGCTGAATGGTCGTGTGGTTTCTCTGCACTTTAAAGACCTGAATGAGAAATCTCCTGAAGCCCATGACGTAGTTTGGGGTAATGGCGTTTCTCAGATTCCTGCTGTACTGGAAGAGCTGAAGGCACAGAAATTCAAAGGCTTATTCTCTGTGGAGTATGAATACCATTGGGATAACAGCGTTCCTGAAGTGAAAGAAAGCGCTGCTTACTGGAGAACAATGGTGAGCAACCTCTAATACACGATTTTTAACTCGTTTTTTACACAATAAAGGCCCGCTGCTTAGCAGAGGGCCTTTATTGTTTGTATGATATTTCAGGGAGACGCGTGTCTTTAGAAACGGAAAGCGATACTGCCAGCTACGTTGCGGGGCATTTGTCTTTCTACTGTCGTCCAGCCGTTATAGTATTCTTTGTTGGTCAGGTTATTGACTTTCAGGGTCAGTACATATTTCTTTGTATCATAGAATACAGAAGCGTTCAGCACTGTATATGCGGGGAGTGTGAATTTTCCTACAATCCGGTTGTTGGCAACCACATTGTCGCTTACATAGTTTCCACCGAAACCCGCTCCCAGTCCGTGTAATTTACCACTGCTTACGGCATAGCTGATCCAGAGGTTCGCCAGATCTTTAGGACCTGCGGTTACCGGACGGAGACCTTCCTGGTATTCGTAGGTATCTTCCAGTTTACTTTCATTGTGACTGTAACCGGCCACGATGTTCAGTCCTGGCAGCGGATTAGCCGTAGCTTCCAGTTCTACGCCGCGACTACTTTGCTTTCCACCCTGGGTGGTGTAGTTGAGTTTATTGCCGCTGGCGTCTACATAAACACTCTGGTTCAGGATATTCGTTACTTTGATATCGTAGTAAGTAGCGGTGAAGCTGAGTTTATGGTTGAACGCATCCAGTTTTACCCCACCTTCCAGCTGATTAGCCTGTTGAGGCTTAAAGGTAGTATTGAGTTCGGGGAGAGGTTGTGTCTGCGGAGCAACATTCTGAAAACCATTCATATAATTCGCGAACAAACTAACCTGGTCTTTTACTACTTCGTATACCAGGCCAAACTTTGGCGACCAGGCAGTTTGGGTGTAAGGGGTTGGCACTTTATTGCTGATATAATTGGTAACGCCTTTATAATCGAAGTAGTCAAAGCGCAGGCTGGCCATGGCCAGGAGCCTGTCTGTGATATTTACAACGTCGGAAACATAGACGCTGTAAGTATTGTTGGTGGTTCTGTTTTTCGTAGCGCCGGCCTGGTTAGCAGCAGCGAGTTTAGCATCTACGCTTTGGCGGTTCAGGTTATAATAGTTTGGATCGTTTTTATTTACCGCGCTTACGCTATCGAACATCAGATAAGGAGAGTTGTCGTTGCGGACTTCCATCTGCATATAATCAAATCCTACCAGTATGCGGTTGCGCACATTTCCGATTTTGAAATCGCCGGTGAAGTTCTGTTGGATATCCGTATTGGAAGTCGTAGAATTCTGATGATAGACAAAACGGCTCAGGAGCGTATCATTGGCTCTGTTGGCGCCAGCAGGGAAGTTACCTCTGTCCAGGAACATCACGTAGCTATAATAGCCATTGCTGCGGGCTTCGCTCCGGGAAACATTTGTTTGGGAGGTCCAGTTGTTGGAAATTTTATAGGTAGCCTGTGCCTGGAGGTTGATGGTAGGCGTTTTATAGGTGATATCATCGCTGGTGAAGGAGCGTTTGAAGTCCATTCCCAGTTCTGTAGGATTATGTGCGATCAGTGGTCGGCTTCTGTTGAGGAATACCATGAGGGCGTTGGTAGATTCGCCGGTGCTGAATACGGAGTTAAAGTTAAAGGTGAGTTTATCGTTGACGCGGTATTGCAGGCTTGGAGCGAAGAACAGGCTTTTAGACCAGCCGGCATCCTGCCAGGAGTTTTGTGACTGGTAGGAAGCGATGGTGCGCATGGTCAGGGAGTTGTCCTGTTTCAGCGGGGTATTAACGTCGGCGGATACACGATTCAGACCGTAGCTGCCTGCAGTGTAGGCAATTTCGCCACCGAAGCCGTCATAAGGTTTCTTTGTAACGAGATTGATGAGTCCACCGAAGGAAATCAGGGAGCTACCATAGAGCGTACCGGAAGGGCCTTTCAGTACTTCCATTCTTTCCACATAGGCGGGATCGCCGATGCCGTTGGTGAGGCCGGGCAAACCGTTTACCATGGTAGGTTGTACGGCAAAGCCACGGAGGGAGAAGTATCCTGCTCCATCGGAAGGGCGGCCGGTAGAGGACCAGAGTTTGGTGATGCCTGGAACATTTTTCAGGGCATCATCCAGGTTGGTGGTCACTTGTTGTTGTAATAACTGAGCGTTTACCACAGAATAGACCTGGGGATTTTCCAGGTTACGCAGGGGGAGTTTGGCGATATATTGAGATTCTTTATTGGTAAAGCGGCGTTGAGAGCCGGTGATGGTGACTTCAGACAGTTGTCTGTCTGAAACTTCCAGTCGGATCTGCACCTGTGTTGTATTTCCTGCACTTACGGTAACGTCTTGTTCTTTGGAATTATAGCCCATCAGGGAGAGCTGTAGGGTATAAGTGCCAGGTTCCAGTTTACGGAGGGAGAAGTCGCCTTTCACATCTGTAACGGTACCTCTGCCACTGCTTTTCACCTGGATGGTGACAAATGAGCCGGGCTGGCCATCGCTGGTAATGACACTTCCTTTGATACTTCCTGTATTATGCTGTGCTGACACTATTGCGGCGTAGGCCAGTAATAGTGTTGTTAGGACTGAGATTTTTCTTAACATCATTTGTTATTGAAGTGGTTGAAATATTTCCGTTTGAGGGGGCAAATTTCTGAAGTAGAATTTTTTGGGGAGACTCGAATCCGGAAAAGGAGTTACGCGATCCGGAAATTGATAGGAGTGGAAACTAAAAAGGCCCGTCTCTACTTGTAGAGACGGGCCTTTTATATGGATAGAATCAGGTGATTATTTCTTAACTGAATCTGTGGTATTTACCTGTACGCCATTTTCAGAAGTAGCAGGATGTTGTTGTGGGTGACCGAAGTCTATTTTCATACGTTCCATCCAGGCGATCATTTGTTGAGCCGCTTGTCCGTCGCGTTTGAGGTCATCTGTCATTCTGTTGTCTGGCAGTTGGTTGTAGTAGCGAATCTGCTGGTTACAATCTTTGATGATTTTATCAGCGATTTCGTCACCTTTTTTCACATCACCGGCCTGGTAGAAAGCGTAAGCAGCCTGCAGGGAGGTGTAGTTGTGCATATTACCAGGAGAGGTCATTGCGTAAGGATAGTTCTGATCCAGGATATTTTTATCCATATAGTTCAGTGCTTTCAGTGCGCTATCTTTCTTACCGTCGGCAGCCATGGCAACGCCCAGTTTAGAGAATGCCTGACGGAGGTACAGGAGCATTTTTCTGTTAGGCTCATCGAAGTAGGTACCTGGTGTTTGCGCACCGCCGAATTCGAATTTGGTCATCATATTATTGTACATCACATCTCTGTTGATGTTGATGTCCATGCCGATTGGATCGTTGTTAGGTTCTTTTGCCAGTGGCACCAGGCGGTATGACAGACCATCCGGACGGAGGTAGTCGTTCAGGCCCAGGTCAGTAGGGCTGGTGAAGTAGATAGGACGTTTCCAGTTATTGGTAGCGATGATATCGTAAACGGCCAGGTCATTTTTCACCAGGTAGTTTTTACTGATTTTGAAAGGTACCTGTGGCATGATGCGGGCGCTGTCTGCGGCACTTACCACGCCGTCTTTCAGCACTTGTGCTTTATCTACAGAGATAAAGAGCTGACGGGTAGGCAGGAAGTTTTCGGAACCGCCGTCCTGCGTTTGTACTTTATTGTTAGGATCGTCTGAACCCATGAAGTTCACGATTTCTTTCAGGTTAAAGTATTTATCGGCAGGGATATTTCCCGGATCGAAGAAGCGGACGAAGTTGCGGGTTTCGCCGCGGTATTTATCAGGTGTCCAGCTCATTGGGATGGCGTCGCTGTTATTTACTTTCACGCGTTGCTGATCGATGTACCAGTCTACGCCGAGGAGGCTGAGGTTGATCACGCGAACGTCGGTGCGGATACCTTCTACTTCCTGGGCGTACCAGAGCGGATAGGTATCGTTATCGCCAACGGTGAAGAGTATGGCGTTAGGAGCGCAGGATTCGAGGTAGTCTTTTGCTACGTCTCTTGCGATGGTTTTGGTAGAGCGGTCGTGGTCATCCCATTCCTGGAAGGCCATCAGGGTAGGTACTGCCAGGAGGCAGACTACAGTGGCGATAACAGGAGACATGGCGCCTTTTATTTTCTTATTCAGCCATTGGTAGATAGCCAGTACACCGAGGCCAATCCAGATAGCATAAGCATAGAAGGAGCCTACATAAGCGTAGTCACGTTCACGTGGCTGGTTACCTGCCTGGTTAAGATATAAAACGATCGCGAAGCCGGTAAAGAAGAACAGCAGGGAAACTACCAGTGTATCTTTACGATTGTATTTGTAGTGGAAGAAGAAACCGAGGATACCTAGGATGAAAGGCAGCATGAACAGGCGGTTATGGGCCTTATTGTTGTTCAGACTGTCTGGCATAGCGGATTGGTCGCCATACATGAAGTTGTCAAGTGGAGCGATGCCGGAGATCCAGTTACCATCGCGCACGTTGCCATAGCCTTGTGTATCGTTTTGTTTACCTGCGAAGTTCCACATGAAGTAGCGGAAGTACATGAAGTTTACCTGGTATTGCAGGAAGAATTTCACGTTGTCGCCGAAGGAAGGTTCTTCGTTTTGTCCGAGTCCCAGCCAGGAGCGGTAGAAGTCGGCGTGACCCTGATCATTGCTACCATCCCAAACGCGAGGGAAGAGCATCATATCTTTAGGATCATAAACTGGGTCTACTTTTTTACCAGAAACTTCATATTTATTTACACCGCGGGCGTAGATTTTACCACCTTCTTTGTATTCGATAGGGCGGGCGGTAAATTTCTGACCGTAGATGAGTGGGAAGTCGCCATATTGTTCACGTCCGAGGTAACCTACCAGAGAGATAGGGTTATCTACGTTATACATATCCACGGCAGGGTTGGCGGTAGAGCGCACCATGGTGGTTACGTAGGTAGAATATCCCAGGAGCATGAAGAGGATCACAGCGATAGTGAGTTTGCTGGAGTGGAAAACTTTGGCGGTGTTGAGGTTTACGCCAAAGGATTTCAGCACATATGGGATGGCGAGGAAGATACCTGCCAGGATAAGTTTCAGGACGACGGTGCCGGTAGATGTATCATTAAACATAGGGATAATGATAATCGTAGCGATCACGATCAGCGGCGCATAGATACTGAATTTAGGTTTTCTGTAGCCGATGATGAGGATGGCGGTGAGGGCGAGGAAGTAGAAAGTGAAGCCGGTAAAGAAGCCGAGGCCGAGGCTGTTCACAAAGAATACGTCCATGTAGCCGGATGCTTTGATGGTATCCTGGATGATGAATTTCTGTACGATACCAGTGAGGGCGCAACCTACCATGAAAGCCCAGAAGGTACCCCAGCCGGTGGCTTTATATTTCCTGAAGTAGTATACCATAACCATAGCGGGGATGGTGAGGAGGTTCAGGAGGTGGACACCGATGGAGAGGCCGAGCAGGTATGCGATGAGTACAATCCAGCGGTCGGCGTAAGGTTCGTCGGCTTCGTTATCCCATTTCAGGATGGCCCAGAATACGATGGCTGTGAAGAAGGAAGACATAGCGTATACTTCACCTTCCACAGCGGAGAACCAGAATGAATCAGAAAAGGTATAGGCCAGTGCACCAACGGCGCCAGCGCCCATAATAGCGATCATTTTCTCACGGGAGATCTCTTCACCAGCTTTTACCATGAGACGACGGGCAAAGTGAGTGATTGTCCAGAAGAGGAACAGGATAGTGAAACCAGATGCGAGGGCAGACATGGTGTTAACACCGAGGGCGGCCTGTGATGGTTTCAGGAAAAAGCTGAACAGTCTTCCGAGCAGCACAAACAGCGGGGCTCCGGGCGGGTGAGGTATTTGTACCTTGTATGCGCTCGAGATGAATTCGCCGCAGTCCCACAAACTGCCGGTTGCCTCCATTGTCTTGATGTAAACAACGCAGGCAATCACGCAAATGATCCAGCCTACGATGTTGTTGGTCCTTTTAAAATTCATAAGGTTGTTTTAAGGTCCGACAAAAATAGAAAAAGTAGCAAATTATGCTAATCTGCCGAACAGTTTTAACTTTTTGTAAATATCTTTATTATTTATGACTAATTGGTATACAATGCATAAGATTAAAAGTTGATTAAAATTATGCAGGGTATTTAAGTAGCGTCAGGGTAGTACGACAGTGGGTAAAACGCTCCATGCTGCTGGTTTTGCGGCGAAGAGTATTTTGGTGGCGGCCCATGTTTCCCGGAACAGGTCTGAATTTCGGTATTTTTCCAGTGCGATTTCTGAGTCCCATTTGCTGAAGGTAAAAAAGGTATTACCGGAGGCTGGGTGTTCCCATAATTCCAGGTGAAGGCATCCTGGGAAGTTTCTGATTTGTTGTTGTTGTCGGGAGAATAGTTCCCGGAAGGAGTTCACTTTATCTGGCTGGAACTCCATTTTAACGATACGGTTGATCATTGAAAGATAATTCTGACAGTTTGGTAGTATGATAATTGTTGGAAACCTGCGGGTTGGGTGAGTTGTTCGCGCCTGAATCCCTGCAGACCGAATAGTCCGGCGGCGTTTCCTTTATTGATGGCGATTTCCAGGTATCCGGCTGCGTTGAACAGTGCCAGTTTGGTACCTTCAGGAACATCCGCGTAGGTTTCGCTGATTTGGCTGATCACTTCATCTCTTCGGAAGAAGATACGGAATTTTCTGTTTTTGCGTTGGGCGGCGAATTGTTCGCGGGTGATATTCACGACGACGTTTTCGAAGCTATCGATATGGATAATTTGGCCTTCGATGAAGTCGTCACCAACGAGTGGTTGCAGGTTATTTTTCACGACAATTTGCTGTGTGAGTGGCGCTAGTTCACCGAGAGCGGCGCCTCTGCTAAGTTCGCGGGCGGCGGCGGCGAGGAGGTTAATGATAGAGAAAGTGTTTCTGGGTTCCTCTTTGGCGAGAGGAATTTTGATTACTTTTTCCGGCATACCTCCGGCGATCATGGTGAGTAGGCCATTGTCGGCGCAACCGATGTATTGACCGTTATGTTCGGCGACGAGGACATGGTCTGGACGTCGGTCAAAGAGATTGATCAGTACGAAGTGGAATGTTCCCAGTGGGAAATAGGCGAAAGCGCTTTTGCAGATATAGGTGGCTTGAGGGAGGTTAAATGGGCTGATATGATGGGAGATGTCTGTAACATGACATTCCGGGCAGTATTGCCAGAGTTGCCCTTTGATGGCACCTACCAGGTAATCCTGCAAACCAATGTCTGATGTTAATGTAATTATGGACATGCCCTATATTCTAAATCCCAACTCCTGTAAATCATTGTCACACGCCAATCTTCACCGCATGATGGTCACCAATGTGATTCGCTTTCCTGTCAAAAAAGGTGCCATCGGCGTTGTAAACACAACCTGACTGCAAATAAAGACAAAATTACAATGCGATGGTAAATTAACCGCAATTTTAAGTATTTGTACGTACTAACGTTAACGGCTAAAGGCAAAAAATGTTTATTGCAGGGGGGAACCGGGTTCCTTTCTGAAGTGGTTAAAGACAATACCATCCAGTATTCCTGGTATTATTTTGCTCAGTAGTACAGTGAGTTTGCCTTGAGTGGTCAGGACGAGTGTTCTTTTTCTTTTAGCGATAGCGTTGCCGATGCGGTGTGCTACTTCTTCGGCGCTCATCAATTTATCTTCATTGAGGGGCGTTTCGCTTTGTGCCTGTCCTTGTGGATTGAGGGCGGTGTTGCGGATATTGGAGGCGGTGAAGCCGGGGCATACCCACATTACGTTAACGCCTGTACGAAGATTTTCTGTACGTAATGCTTCGAGGAAGCCTTGCATAGCGAACTTGGAAGCGGAGTAGCCGGTGCGTGCGGGCAGGCCGCGATAACCGGCGATAGAGGAGACGCCCACGATAGTGCCTTTATTTTCCTGGATGGAAGGGTAGGCATATTTGGTGCAGTACACGGTTCCCCAGAAATTGATATCCATGAGTGATTTCAGTACGCTGAGGTCCAGATCTTTGAATAAGGCCCTCATGGAAATACCTGCATTATTAATGAGTATGTCTATCTTTCCGAACTTTGCTAAAACCGCGTCAATAAAAGCTTTACAGTCGCTCTCCACGCTTACATCTGCCACGAAGGTGAAAACATCCTGGGTATGGAGTTCATTTTTCATGGCTTCGAGGGCAGCTTGTTTTCTGCCGCAAACAGCCACTTGGGCGCCTTGTTTCAGCATTTCTGCAACGAGGGCTTTTCCGATACCTGATGAACCACCAGTGATGACAACTGTTTTGTTTTGAAAGGAATTACTCATGTATATTTTTTTGCATCACAAAAATAGGCGAGAATTTCATGCAACGAAAGTTCTCATGTAAAAATATTGTCTGATGTATATGCTGCTGGTGGCCAGTTTGGAAAAAATATGAAAAAAAATTTGGGAGATATGAAATATTTCCTACTTTTGCGCTCCCATCACGGGAATGATTCCGTAGCTCAGTTGGTAGAGCAATACACTTTTAATGTATGGGCCCTGGGTTCGAGTCCCAGCGGGATCACAACCTTTCGATAAAACCTG
>NZ_QLMA01000012.1:18619-122288 GCF_003259435.1 Chitinophaga dinghuensis | reverse complement strand
TTGAGCGTACTGAAAGCTGATTTCCTCATGTCTTCCTACAACACCCTTGGCGATACGCTGATCCTGGTGGATATCTCCAAACCTAAGCCACTGGCGCTGGAATGGACCCTGCCTGAAGGCATAAGGGAAGCTGGGGCCAGCGCCGATGGTAGCGTAAGACAACTGCTGTTCAATAAAACAGGAACCTATAATATTCAACTGTTCACGCGACTAGGAGAATGTGCGGATGCAATCACGAAAACGGTGATCGTACTGCCGGAACAAGAGCGAGGAAATGTAGACAGCCTCTTAGGATACCGTGAAAAACTGATCAGAAATATCACCGTATTCCCTAACCCAACTACGGGTCAGTTTAAAGTCAATGTGGAACTCTCCAAAGAAGCGCCTGTAACGATCCGGCTGATTTACTTTAATGACGGTAACCTTATGGAGATGCGTACTTCGCCTAATGCGAAGAATCATGAAGTGCCATTCAGTATAGGCAACTTACCGCAAGGGACTTACCTGATAGGGGTACAAGCGGATAAAGAATATGAGGTCCGGAAAATAATTAAACTATAACGAAACGAAAAAAAGGATTGTCGCAAGACAATCCTTTTTTTCGTTTATACATGGTTGTTAGCTATTTGCCCACACTAAAGCATTTTACCACCGTATCCTTGTAGTTCGGACTTAAAGGAATAATCTCTTGGTTGGCCATCACCAGCTCTGCGGCTTTAATCAGCTTGATCTTTGGAACCGATACAATATAGGATTTATGGGAGCGAACAAATAAATGTCCGGGTAACATAGATTCCAGCTTCTTCATTGTTAGATGAACCAAATGTGATTTACCAGAAAGGACCACCTTTACATAATCCCGGGAACCTTCAATGTACAACACCTCATCATAAGGGATTTTCATCAGTGCTCCTTTTTCTTTTATTATCAGGCAGGCATCATCTGGCTCGGATACATCGGTTTCCGGCTTCCTGGAGGCCAGTTGCTGGCGTACCTTCTCTACAGCCTGACTGAATCTTTCGAAGGAAAATGGTTTCAGTAAATAATCGGAGACATTCAACTCATAGCCTTGTAATGCATATTCTGCATAGGCAGTAGTAAATATGATTTTTGGCGGATGCGGTAAGCTTTTCAGAAAGGTAATACCACTTACCAGCGGCATTTCAATATCCAGGAAAATCAGGTCTATGGCGTTTTGCTCCAACTGGGCAAATGCCTGCATGGCATTCCTGCACTTGGCCACCAATACTAAATCTTCAGATTGCAGGATATACTGTTCCAGTATTTGTTGCGCAATCACTTCATCGTCTGCTATCAGGCATTTAATCATGTCAGTTGTATTTGGAGGTCAACGATATAGGCCAGATCATTGTGTGTAATGTCCAGTTGATATTTCTTTGGGTAATATAATTCCAGTCTTCTCCGCACATTCTCAATGCCCACGCCACCATAAGGCGTAGCTGGGCCGGAAGGCTTTGGCAGTACGCTATTTTCCAGGTGAAAAAATAGTTTATTGTCCTTGAATGAAATGCTTCCCTGGATAATAGACTCGTCCAAAATGCGGTGTGATCCGTGTTTGAAGCAATTCTCCATAAAAGGAATCATTAGTAGCGGCGCAATCTGCACCGGTGGAATAGTGTGTTTATCGATGTTAAACTGTATAGGGGCGGAAGGATAACGGGTCTTCTCCATCTCCAAATAATCCATTAAAAAGGTAATATCTTTTTCCAGTGGCACCTGATCATGTTTGCAATCGTACAACATATATCGCATCATGTCTGATAGTCGTAGAACGAATACGGGGGCCTCTTTGGAGCCGGTGAGGGTCATGCCGTAGATGCTGTTCAGCGTATTGAACAGGAAATGAGGATGCAGTTGCGCTTTCAGCGTTTCCAACTGAAGGGTAAGGTTGGTTTCCTCCAGGGTATGTCTTTTGCGTTCATTCTGCATGGCAAAACGCATGAACATTACTGAAAAGAATGCCAATACATCTGTTAAGAGGAATTCGCTATAAATCTGTCGGGTATGTACCAGCACCTCAAATTTTTTGTACCAGGCATCCAGATAGGGGCCTTCCGGATGGCCTGTCAGCCACTGACGGAAGCAATAAACAACCGGCCAGTTAGCATATTTAGGAATAAAGTAGAAGTAGATGACGGTGATAAAGAACATCCATCCAAACTTTTTCCTATCCAGCAACCAGGGGCCTATTACTCTGTAATAAGGAATGACATACAAAGTGATACATAATGCATATAACATCATCAGCGGAAAGGGGAAGTTCTCATGCCGGCGTGGTAGGAGCGGACTCTCCACAATGACGGCATATTTATATATAACGGCATATAACACCCATACAATTAATTCGTATGTGGAGATCAGTTGGTTGCCATAACCTCGCTGTGGTAAGGGCTTTTTCATAATTGAAGCTAATAAGATCAGTATTGCCAACAGGTCGAATTTCGACAAAACTGGCATTTTTTCGACAAAATAGGCCAACTGTTATTTTGCAGAAAGAACCCCGGCTTATGCAGAAACCAGCTTTATCCACTCGGCTGTTCCTGCTTTCTTTGCTATCACAATCAAAATCACAAACAAAATCAAAATACAAATATCTAACTGATAGTATATGAAAAAGTCAATCCTGTTTATCGCGCTGCTTTCCTTCGTTACTACCCTTTTTGCCCAGCAACAACCCATACTCCTGAAAGGACGGGTGGTAGATAGTCTTACACAGCAGCCCTTACCTTTTGCAGCTATTCAAATCAGCCAACAGTCTAAAGCTTATCCATGTGTGGCCAATGACTCCGGTATGTTCCAAATATCTCTCCCTGATACTGGTAGCTGGACTTTCGCCGCCAATTACATGGGATACAACGGATACGCACAAACGGTAAGTATCCAACAAAAAACAACCACCCTGGATCTGCTCTTATCCCGCCAGGTGAAAAAGCTGAATGGCGTGGAAGTAAAGGCATCTCAACCATATATTGCTGTACAACGGGATAAAATCGTGGTAAATATCGCTCAGAGTCCACTTGCTGCTGGCGATAACGCCTACCAGGCACTGAAACGCGCCCCTGGCGTAATGGATCAGCAGGGACTGAAACTCCGCGGTAAAACAGTGACGGTGTATATCAATGGACGTCCATCGCGACTTTCAGGGCAGGAGCTGGAAAACTATCTCTCCGCAATGCCCGCCAATACTATAGAAAGCCTGGAACTAATGCCCAATCCTTCCGCTAAATACGAGGCTGACGGGGCCGCCGTTATCAATATTGTACTGGCTAAGAATAAAAGTCTTGGTACCAACGGAACCGTGAATATTGGTGCTGGTATGGGAAACCACCTGTTGTATAATGGCGGCGTCAGTCTCAACTACAGAGATAAAGTATTAAATGTCTATGGTAGCTACGATTATATGAATCGTACCACCGATGCCACTAACACGGCTACACGCACTATCAGCAAGAATTATATCATCCAGGATCAGCAATATGCGGAGAATGACTTGCAAAGCCATACTTATAAGTTGGGCTTCGACAGAACCATTGACAAAAGAAGTAGCTTCGGCGCTTTACTCCGTGGTAATATCCGGACAAAAGACCAAACAATGGCCAATACCTCTCATCTCCCTAATGATTCTTCTTCGGTATTAGATAAAGTAAATCATACGAGCTTCCAGACTCCGGCTGTAAACGTATATTTCAAAACCTTACTGGGCAAGCAAAAGAATGAACTGATGCTGAACGGAGATTATTACAGCTATGATAAAAAGGCCAATGATAAACTAACCACCAGTTACTTTGATGCACAAGGTATGGGCTATGGCCAGCCGTCACAAGTGCGTTATCAGTCGCCAGCCAATAACCAGGTATTTTCTTTCAGTGGAGACTATAATTTTAAAGCGTTTAAAACCACTTTCGAATCAGGCGTGAAAAGCATATTCACCAAAACCGATAATAACCTGATCTGGGAAAATTTTGATGCCAGTAACTGGAAAGAAGATGCGCTGCGCAGCAACCACTTTATCTACAAAGAAAATGTCTACGGCGCTTACCTGACCGCCGCCAGAACCTTTCATAAATTCGATATGCAGGCTGGACTGCGTGTAGAGCATACTGATAACTCCGGTAATTCCCTTACGCTCCAACAGGTTCACAATAACGGATATACGAATTTGTTCCCTTCTCTCAGTATCAATTTCAATCAGAGTGAGAAACAACAATTCAGTTTTTCGTATAGCCGTAAGATTGAGCGTTTCGGACTGGATATCGTGAATCCATTTCTAGTATACCAGAGTCAATATCAGTATTCAAAAGGTAACCCTGCCATTAAACCTACTTTATCTGATAACCTGGAGCTGGGCTGGACATACAATAACTCCTGGATGGCGAGTATAGGATATGGACATTTTAGTGATGTATTAGCGGAAGTTTATCATCGGGAAGACAACAGTGCCATCACCATCGGTTCTTACGATAACGTTGCGAGCGGAGATCAGTTGATGCTGGGACTTAGCTACTATAAAGGTTTTCTGAAAGGCAAGATTTATACTGTTACCAGTGTGAACACTTTGTATGCTAAATATAATGCACCGGCCAGCAGTCAGTTAGATAAGAGCGGAATAGGCGCTATGGCCTCTAATAATACCTCTTTTAAGCTGGATGGCAACTGGAAAGCCGAGATCAATACCGCTTATACCAGCCCATTGAAATTTGGGGCATACGATTTCAGGAGTCAGTTTTCTATGGGAGTGGGTATTACCAGGAGCGTATTGCAGAAGAAAGGTAGCCTGACACTGAATGTTTCCGATATTTTCAATACAGAAAAACGTAATTATAGTATCCTGTCTTACGATGTAGCTGCTATATTCCGTAATAGTCCTGAAACCAGGTTTGTGAAATTGGTATTCAATTATCGCTTTGGTAATCAGCAGGTGAAAGCTGCCAGAGCGAGAAGAACCAATATCGACGAGGTAAAGCAGCGCATGCAGGAATAGACGATCACATAGATGATCAGTTAAACGGGTGGTCTGTTACAGATCGCCCGTTTCTTTTAATGTACCAACGTGTTGTTGTAGATAGGTAGCAGTAATAGTCTTGCCATGATTGATGAAGGCAGACACGGTTCCCTCGAATACAATACGGCCACCATATTTGCCCGCTCCAGGCCCAATGTCGATAATCCAATCTGCCTGCGCAATGATATCCATATTGTGTTCAATTACAATCAGGGTATTGCCGGCGTTCACCATCTCATTCATCATATGAAGCAGTCGTGCAGTATCCGCGGGGTGTAGTCCGGTGCTGGGCTCATCCAATACGATGATGGCGTTACGGTTATTCAGTTCCTTCGAAAGTTTTAAGCGTTGTCTTTCGCCGCCGGAGTAGGTGTCTAGTCGCTGTCCCAATGTGATGTAATCCAGTCCCAGCCGGGTAAGCAGCTGGAATTGTTGCTGTATATGCTTATCCGTGAAAAATTGTGCGGCTTCTTCAACGGTCATATTCATGATATCCACGATGTTTTTCCCTTGATAGCGATAGGGCAATACTTCCGGTGAAAATCCGCTGCCATTGCATACATCACAGGGCGTTTCGGTATCATCCATGAAGGCCATGTCTATCTTTAGTACGCCGAGTCCTTTACAGGCGGGGCAGGCGCCTTCGCTATTTCTGCTGAACAATGCGGCGCTTTTATCATTGGCTTGGGCCAGTAATGCCCGGATATGGTCGGAGATGCCCAGGTAAGTAAGGCAGCTGGAACGCACATTCCCCGGGAAGAGCGATTGATCAATTACTTTCACATCCGGATATAATAAGGGGAGTTCGTCGCTGATAAGACTGCTCTTTCCGGAGCCAGCCACACCAGTGACCACCGTCATAACGGAGAGGGGTATACGTACATGGATATGTTGCAGATTGTGAAGACTCGCATCTTTTACTTGCAGAAACTCCTTTGCTGTACGGGGTGCTGCGTTGTACGTCCGTGGATGAGAGAAGTAAAGACCTGTTTTTCCCGAAGAGTTTTTTAACCCCTGAAAATCGCCCTGGTAAACAATTTCACCGCCATGCACGCCGGAACCGGGGCCAATGTCTATCACGTGATCCGCTATACGAATAATATCGGGATCGTGTTCTACAATCATCACTGTATTTCCTTTATCCCTTATCAGACGGATGATACGGATTATTTTATCTACATCTGCAGGGTGTAATCCTACGCTGGGCTCATCAAAAATATACAGTAATTCAGTGAGACTATTGCCGAGATGCCTTACCATTTTGATACGTTGAGATTCGCCGCCAGAGAGGGTATTGGTAATTCTGTCCAGGGTCAGGTATTGGAGTCCGATAGTGACCATATTCCCGAGCTTCCGACATACCTCCTGAAGAACGGCTTCATAAGGAGCAGCATTTATCTCCCGTAAAAAATCCAGTAAATCATCCACAGGCATAGCGGTACAATCAGCAATACTATGCCCGTTAATTTTGCAGGAAAGGATTTTTTCGTTTAGCCGTTGCCCTTTACAGGAGGGGCAAGGCTTTTCTGATACAATACTGGCTACAGACTTACTACGCAGGTCTTGTTCTTTAGAATCTTTTTTCAGAAAAGCCTTTTCTATGCGGGGGATGATACCTTCGTACTGCACCGTTTTTCCCCAGTTGGGACCAGGATGTTCGGGCTTATGAGCGGGAGCGTGCAACAGCAGCTCCCATTCTTTTTTTGTATAATCCTGTAGTTTTTTATTTATGTCAAAATAGCCGGAATTTGCGTACCTGGTCCATCTCCAGCCGCCCGGTTGGAAAGTGGGGAAGCGGATAGCGCCTTCCTGCAATGATTTTGTGCGATCTATTAGTTTGTGTTCATCGATGGATTTTACAAATCCAAGTCCTTCGCAGGTAGGACACATCCCGGAAGGGTGATTCGGAGAGAAAATATTGGAGTAACCCACGAAAGGCTGTCCTATCCTGGAGAACAGCAATCGCAGCGATGCGCTGATATCTGTGGCGGTGCCAACGCTGGAGCGAATATTCCCGCCTAGCCGCTGTTGGTTAATGATGATTGGATAATTGAGATTTTCAATTTTATCTACCTCCGGAAGGCCCAGATGCAGCAGCCTGTTCCTGAGAAAGCTATGTTGCGTTTCATTGATCTGACGTTGTGCTTCTGCGCCAATGGTTTCAAATACGAGAGATGATTTTCCGGAGCCGGATACGCCGGTGAATACGGTGATACAGCCTCTGGGGATCTCCAGCGACAGGTTTTTCAGATTGTTTTGCCTGGCTCCCGTTATGGTGATTGGTTTCATTGGATGAGTATTAACCTGGTTAGTACTTCTAAGTTAAGTATTTTCATCGCGAGGTGAATGGGGTAGGTCCGAAAATAGCAACGGGCGCTAGTGGCGCCCGTTGTGAAGTTATTTCTTTTGTTTGGTGATACGTTTATTCTCTGGGTCCCAGATATAGGTCACTTTTCCTTTTTCTGTGGTTTTCAGGATATACAATCCATCTTTGCCTACCTTATCGGTGGCTTCTTCTGTCTGCATATTCCAGATCACCATATCCGGCTGTCCTCCTTTCTCATTGGGGAATGTGAATTCCTCGGAATGATAGTATGCATCGGCATCGCCGATATTGGTTTTATCCGGGAATCTAACGAGCTGGCTATCTTTCGTAAAAGCAAAATAATAATCATAGGTAGGTATACCACATGCTTCTCCGCTGAAGGTTAACACCACAATCTGTTGTACATTGGTCAGGCCCATACCGCTCATGACTTTCCCGGTGCAATAGCCGGCGCTTTCATCATCTGGTGTGATAACGCTGCTTTTAGCGATAATAGCGCCATTCTGCACCACTTTGAGTCGTATAAAGAAACGAGGGATGGTATCCTTTGCTTTGGATGCATTGATGAAGGTACTGTCGGCACGACGTTCCACGCCATAAATGAACTTGATATCGCCACGACGCATAGGTGTGCAACTGATCAGGCCTTGCCATACGTAACCGGTGCGTTGTTCCCCGTATTTATCATAACTTATTCTCAGCCAGGGGCCAGTGATACCGCGGATGGTCAACTGTTTATCGGTGACGTCCGTAACAGTGATGTTATCGCCTGCGAACAAGGTATCCACTGCCGCTTGTTTGGTACTGGGCATGGCGCGTATAAATGCGGTATCGGAAAAGATATATCGCGCGTAGCTATCTAAACTCAGGCCCCAGACACGCATATCCGGGAAGTAGGGTTCCTGCTGGGCAAAGGCTAGTTTCCCAACGGAGATAAAAAACAATAAGAATAAAAGCTTTTTCATGGCCGCAAATATCTTAAATATGTATGGAAGGACGAAGAAATCGTGTCTGGATATTATTATAAAATTTAGATATACTTTACTGATCGGGAAAAATATCGCTCTGAAAATTTTCCCGAATTGATTAAACCTTCCTTGTGGCGCCACTTACCTTTGCGCAAATTTTTTCTATGTCGGCACTTTACAGGCAACTTATCCTGACCATGATAGTTATCTGCCCTTTCCTAGCTATGGGGCAGTCGGATGAAAACAACAAGAACGAAGGTAGTATAGCAGGACAGGTTCTTTCCAATGCCGGACAACCACTGGAGCTGGTATCTGTGTCTATCCAGCAACTGGATAAAAGTACACTGACAGACAACGAAGGAAAATATCTCCTGGAACATCTTGTTCCGGGTACCTATACCGTACGTATTCAGTTATTAGGCGCTGCAGAGAAGGATTTTCAGGTAACCGTTAGTAAAGGAGCACAAACGGTACTGGATTACCGTCTTGCGAAGGAGAATATTCAATCATTGCAGGAAGTGCGTGTAGTCGGTAACGTTAATAAATATTCCAAGAAAGAAAGTAGTTATATCAGTCGTTTACCGCTGAAAAACCTGGAAAATCCGCAGGTATATAACATTGTGCCGAAAGAGCTGATCCAGGAGCAAATGGCGCTGGATTTGGGTAGTATTTCCAAGAATGTGCCTGGCGCGGGTATTCCTATGCTGGCCAACCAGGGTCGGGTTACTTTCCGTTCCCGTGGATTTGAAACAGAACCTAATGCGCGTAATGGCGTTGCAGGGCAGGCTTTCTCGTCCATTGATCCTGCCAACCTCGAAAGAGTAGAGGCCATCAAAGGACCGTCTGCCACCCTGTTTGGCACCAATGTATCCAGCAGCTATGGCGGTTTGTATAATCGCGTTACAAAGAAACCTTATAATGGCTTTGGTGGGGAAGTGGCTTATTATGGCGGCAGCTGGAATTTCAATCGTTTAACCGTAGACGTTAATACGCCTGTCAATAAAGAAAAAACAATGCTTTTCCGCCTGAATGGGGCTACTACCTATGAGAAAAGCTTCCAGGATATGGGCTATACTAAAAGCATTAGTCTGGCTCCCAGCTTCTCTTACCAGATCACGGACAAGCTTTCTCTCTTACTGGATGTAGAGTTTGGCCAGGCGAAAGGAACCTCTGTAGTGCGTTTCAACCCTTATACCGGAGGAACCAAGAATTTGTCGATTGCCACGATGGGATTCCCTTATAACAGAATGTTCCTCAGCAATGATATGGCCTATAATACCCAGATGATGAACATTTTCGTGCAGGCGAACTACAAAATCTCCGAAAACTGGACATCCCAAACCATTGTTTCCCGTGCCAGATCTACTATTGATGGTTATATCACGGCACTCAACGGTCGTACCGATTCTACGCTGCGAGGAAACGTGATGGTAGGTAATACTGCTTTCATTGCTACGGATATACAACAAAACTTCATCGGAGATTTCAAACTGGGTAAGTTCCGCAATCGCCTGGTAGTAGGGCTCGATTACTACAACAACAGTAATTCTTTTGACAGAATTGCGGTGAACGGACCAACCGTTAATTTCATTAATCCTGGTAAGAATTATAAAGTATCCCGTTATCAAATAGATTCTCTGTTGCCTACGGGTACGCCGCGTACAGAAAACAACGGGGACGATAGCTATGCAGCATATGCTTCCGATGTATTTAATATAACAGACCGCCTGATGGCTATGATGAGTCTGCGTGTGGATTTCTATAATAACAGAGGCGTGTATAATATATCCACTGGCGTTAGAACAGGTACCTACAGTCAGACGGCTCTCTCGCCAAAATTAGGACTGGTATACCAGGTGGTGAAAGATCACGTTTCCCTGTTTGGTAGCTATATGAATGGCTTTTTCAACAAGAATGGTTCTGATTTGGAAGGCAACAGCTTTAAGCCTGAAAGAGGAAACCAGTTAGAATACGGTGTGAAGGCGGATGTGCTGAATCATCGCCTGGTGGGAACGGTGAGTTATTATGATATTGAAATCAGTAATGTGTTAAGAATAGATCCTCGTGATGTCAATTATTCTATCCAGGATGGTACGCAGCGCAGCAAAGGGATTGAAGCGGAGATTACGGCCAATCCGGTACAGGGACTCAATATCGTAGCGGGTTATGCTTATAACGACAGTAAATACCTGAAGGCTGATTCTACGGTAATAGGTCTTCGTCCTGCATTATCTGGCCCTGCTAATATGCTGAATTTCTGGGTAAGCTATAATCTGACAAAAGGCAAGCTGAAAGGCTTAGGCGTTGGCTTCGGCGGAAATGCGGGCAGCTCCTCTTTCCAAACCAATACGCAGAAAGTAAAGATTACGATTCCTTCCTATGTAATGCTGGATGCATCCATTTTTTACGATCAACCTAAGTTTCGTGTAGGCGTGAAAGTGGATAATCTGACTAGCGAGAAAGCTTGGTCTGTGCGACTCACACCACAAGCGCCGGCAAGATTTACTGGTAGTTTTGCACTGAAGTTCTAATTTTAGGGAGGGGGATCAAATGTGTAGGATACCCCCTCCTGGAATGTCGTTCCTGCGCGGATCTATTCGTCAGGGGAGGCTATTGAAGGTGATGGTAATAAAATACTCTCTGGCTCTCAAATTGAGCAAAAGTATCAAACGGTAGGGCATCCACTAAATACTTGTATTTTTATAGTAGGGTGAGAATGTAGGTAGACACGTGTCTACCTACTTAAATATTTTACTATATCTATCACATTTTTCAGCCGGTCTCTATCTGCTCCATCTAAGGTGATCATATTTTTATCTACTCCCTGATACTGAAAAATTACCTGGCCTTTTTTCTTGATCATGCCAAAATAGAGCGTAATATGAAAAGCGCCCGTATCGCAGTACTTTAGATACCCGCCATGTTCTGAGGATTCCAGTTTCTTTTCCAAGTATATTTATTTCACATCCAAACATAAATTACACCTGTATCTTATCGAGGTGAATCCTACTTTGTTATATTCTCCTGGCATTTTATCATACCAGTCGAAACGAATGATGTATAATCCTTTACGTTTTGGGAAAAATTCCGCTTTACCAAGACTATCAGTCTCCAGTTGTTTTTCCCAGTTATCGGGATTGAATATACGTAACTTGATGCCAGCTGGAACAACTTTACCATTCTGATAAACCGTGACAGCGGTCATGTCGTTATGGGTGTTGTGAAGGATATCCATATCCTGCTGGGATGGGGAAAGGAGCGTAGGTTTACCTACGGTATAAGCGCCATAAAGGTATTCAATGGGGCGAATGTTTTGCTTGCCGGGGCCAGAGCGTTCAACGACAGGTAGTTTATGACTTTCGGCAAATATCCTGTAGGAGCCATTGACAGTAGGTAGGAAGACTGCCTTCCATCCGTCTGGCTCGGCGCTCACTTTTAATGGCGTGCGAACACCTTTAGGGTCAATCACAAAAATATTGAATTCATTCCCTGCAGGCGGCGTCTCAAATTTTTCCCGCTGCCGTACGCCATGACTGTCTATTTCTCCAAAAAATATATGTATGGTGACTGCTGCTCCCACTTTTCCATTTCCGCTGATATCCAGCCAGTATCCATGTGCAAAGGTCAAAACAGGAGTTACCAGCAACAGTAGTATCCAAAAAATATGTTTCCATTTCATCCCCTAAAGGTAATCAATATAATTCGCGCCTTTGCCCTTCCTTTGCGCCTTTGCGAGAAAAAAAAGCACCTGTGAAAACAGGCGCCCATCGTTTGACTCTATATAAAAAAAGCAATTTTAACGCAACAGCCATTCCAGCTTATACATATGATGATAGCTGTCGTACGTCATTAGTTCGTTATCCTGTTTGAAATTGGTATCGATTAAATCGGCCCAGTCCTGTTTTGCAGGAAAAGCCTGTTTCAGGTTCCAGCTGGTCAGCGGGCGTATAACGCCATCGGCTGTACTAAAAAAGTAACTGAAACGATCATTGCGAAATTCCCTATTGGAAGATAAGGTCCGCTTCCGGAATAACAGCAGTTGAGGGTTCTTATTCATGATCTGGTAAGTGTCGCCGCCATGAACACAGAACACATTTCCTTCCTTCGTAGTGTATCCGAATAATTGACTTGTTGGTATGCGGGAACTATGGCCATTGTAAGACAGATCTACAAAATCTTTCGGGGCCAGCAGATGTAACTTCAGTTTCCCCGGACTTTCTGTTGATGGCCCATAGCTGGTAATGCCCTTTATATAATCTTCCTGCGTACGATATATCGCGGCGGTTTTTACCTGTGCATTCCCACTTTTTGTAAACAAACATACAACCAGAAGCAGGACAAAACTGTTTAATACTATTCTCATAGATCAGGATCTTGTTATAGGAAGATAACAGCAATCGGAGTGCCTTAGTCTCTCTATAGCATTAAATTCTGATTAAAATCAACAGGAGCGCGCAATGCAACCAATATGAAGCGTCGTTTCTCTCTACTTCCGGCCATACCGTAACCTTCCCAAAATGATAAAGTTTGTCATTTTGAATAAATGGCCACTACAGGTTTATGGTAAACGCCTCCGCTTAAAACTGCGTACAATGGCGGCTTTACAAGGAAGTGGGACGGGATCGCAGGGGTTGGACATAAATTTGAACCATCAGGCCCCAAATCGCTTAAATAAGCCAATAACATGAAAAATGGAATTTTAACTGTGCTGGTGCTGGCAAGTGCTATGACGACCGGATACGCACAGCAGGACTCAACAAAACACACGACTGTAGTGCCCGATGGTAGCAATGGAAGAAGTCTGCCTTCCCCTATTTCCTCCCCGCCTTTTCCCAGCGGCGAATGGGTAGGGGCCTCTCTGATCGGTATCCCCGCCGATGCGCCAGATTACCCGCTGACAAAAGCATTAGGACTCGCAAAAAGTAAAAGTCGCGTGAAAGTATACGGTTGGGCCAGTATAGGCGCTAACTTCAGTACTTCGCACGACTCTAATTCCCCTACTTCTTATAACCTGGTGCCCAACAATATCGTGCTGGATCAGGTCATCCTCCGCGCAGAACGTCAACCGAATACCGTGCAGCAAGATCATGTAGACTGGGGCTTCCTCGTGGATAATGTTTTCGGAACCGATTACCGTTATACCATCGCCAAAGGTATTTTCAGCGATCAGCTATTGAAAAAGAATCATCTTTATGGCTACGATCCTGCGCAGGTATACGGTATGCTCTATATTCCGAAAGTGGCCCAGGGACTAATGATTCGGGTAGGTCGGTTTATCAGTCCCGCAGATATCGAAGCGCAATGGGCCCCGGATAACTACCTGTACTCTCATTCCCTGATGTTTACAGTAGACCCTTATACCTTCACGGGCGTACATGCTGCACTGCGACTAAGCCCTTACTGGGAGGTATATCTGGGCGCTCATGGCGGTAATGACATGGCGCCATGGAGTAGCTCCAGCAGTCTGAATGGTATGGCCATGGTACGTTGGGTATCCCATAATAACCGGAACTCCATCTATGGCGGTATCAATTCTTTGGGGAAAGGAGAATATAAAGATGGGCATGATAACCTGCAAATGGTGGTCTTTACCTGGGGGCATAAATTCAGCGAGAAAGTGCATATGAACACTGAGTCCTATTATATGTGGCAGCATGATGCTGCGGTAGGTGGCACTGCAATTGAAGGGCCTGGAAAAAGATGGTTTATGGGCACTGGTTTAGGACCCACTATCACAGGGGTGGCTTCTGCCGTAGGATTGGTAAACTATCTGGAGATACAATTATCTCCCAAGAAAGATTATCTCTCTGTCCGCAATGATATGCTGAATGATCCGCAAGGTAACCGTACTGGTTTTACAACCTGTTATTCCAGTCATACTATTGGATGGGTGCATCACTTTAATTCCCTCTTCAGACTTCGCCCGGAAATCCGCTATGAGAGAGCCTGGACGAACGATGTAACTCCTTACGATAACGGTACCCGCCGGGATCAGTTTACAATCGCAATGGATGCCATTGTACGATTCTAACAAGAATATATAAACGAAAAAAGCAGGGATATATCCCTGCTTTTTCGTTTATCCTATACCGTATTCTTCCATTTTTCTATAGAGGGTAGATAGCCCTATATTCATGAGGCGCGCTGCCCTGGATTTATTCCCTTTCACATATTCCATCACCCACTTGATATGCATCTTCTCCATAACGGCCAGGTCGAAATTGCTTTGCTTTTGTCGGGCGGGACTCTTATCCAGTTTGAATTCCATGGGTAGGTCGTCTGTGGTGAGGGTAGTATGATTGGTGATAATGACAGCTCGTTCCATGGTATTTTTTAATTCCCGGATATTGCCGCGCCATTGATGCGTTTTTAGTTGCTGGAGGAATTCCGGACTCATATCCAGCACCTGCTTATTTGTTTTTCCTGCGAAGTAGCGAAGAAAATGAGCCGCGAAGGTGGGGATGTCTTCTGCCCGTTCTCTTAGAGGAGGCAGGGAGATGGTGAATACATTTAGTCGGTAGTATAAATCCTCCCGAAACCGCCCCTGTTCTATTTCTTCCTGTAAATTTCGGTTGGTGGCGGCAATAATACGTATATCCACCCGCGTTACCTTGGTATCGCCAACTTTAATGAACTCTTTGGTTTCGAGTACCCGTAATAGTTTGGCTTGCAGGTCGAGGGGCATTTCCCCGATTTCATCGAGAAATAAAGTACCATGATTGGCTTCTTCGATGAGTCCTTTTTTGTTTTTGGCGGCGCCGGTAAAAGCGCCGGCTTTATATCCGAATATTTCACTTTCCAGGATATCTTTTCCGATGGCGCTGCAATTAATAGCAAGGAAGTCTTTGTCTGCTCTTTTACTGGCTTGGTGGATGGCTTGTGCAAACATTTCTTTTCCGGTGCCGGTTTCGCCTAGTAGTAATACCGGCGCATCGCTGGGAGCCGCTTTGGCCGCCAGTTCCCGGGCCGCAGTCATGGCGGGGGAATGGCCTATGAGGCCGTGAAAAGTAGCGTATTTATTTGCAATTTTTTCCTGCAAATGTTCTACTCTGTTTTGTAAATGAACGCGCTCCATAGCCCGATGTATCAGGGGGATAATCCGGGCGTTGTCATTGCCTTTGGTGATATAGTCGAACGCACCGGCCTTTATGGCTTTCACGCTGTCGGGGATATTACCGTAGGCGGTGAGCATGATGATAGCAGTGCTGGTAGGCGCTTCGTGAATATATTCTACCAGGGAGATGCCATTTCCATCGGGCAGCATGACATCACAAAGTACGACGTCGATTTGTTCTGTTTGCAGTTGTTTCCTGGCTGCTTTCAGGTTTTCGGCGGCGAGTACGCGAAAGCCTTCCAGGGAAATAATCCTGTACAGCAGCTGGCGGAGTTTTTCTTCATCCTCCACCAGCAAAATAGTTCCGCTGTTCATGTTTTGGCGTATTGATATGTGGATAGGTTATGCTGAATGGGAGGGCGGAATGGAGGTGATTTTTTCCTCCGTGATGCCCAGTAAATCGCTGCTGATTTTTAGAATCCGATCTACATCTTCCCGAATACTGTCCAGTAAATCCTGTTGATTGGGTTGTAATGTTCCGGTGCGACTATCCTGTAGCAGACTAATACTCATCTGCATAGAAGAGATCGGGGTTTTGAGTTCATGTGAGGCTGATGCAATGAATCGTGTTTTGGCCAGTGCAAAAGCTTCCAGCGCACTGATGTCTCTCAGCACAATCACATATCCCATCGGATCTCCTTCGGTGGTGATACTGACTTTCTCCTTGATGAAAATGCCATAGCCTTCTGCACCTGGTAAAGTAATGCGTTGCTGGGTAGGAAGATTCATCAACGCAATCAGCATTTCTTCCTTTGTTTTTTGTTGTGCGGCACACAGCCTTAGCATCACATCATTCATGAAAAGGATATTATTATCCATATCATATCCCACCACCGCATCTTTCATCTGGTTAATGATGGCTTCTATGCGCGTTTTGTCTGTCTTAATTTGCTGCATTAAAACCTGAATCGGCTTTTCCACCATCGGAGGATAGGCGAAAATAAAAATGATGGAAACGCCCAGCAGTATCAGCGTGATGACGGACAGCCCTAGAATCACTTTATCAGAGTTGATGGACAATCGTTCATTCTTATGTATCACTGCCTTTTGGTTGATAGCAGATAACTGAAGAATCGACTGTCTTAATTGGGTGATAAGTTGCTGATTATTGGGCTGCTGCTGTAGCGCCTTCGCCAATGCAGCTGCGTTGGCAGTAACCGTGTCTTCACCTGGTTCGGTGATATTCAGTTGTTGCAGGCGTAGGTTCTTTTCCAAATCATCCAGTCGGACCGGACTGGATTCCATGGCCAGAAGCATGTTATTGGAAAATACGATGGACTGAAGGTTTTGGTGCATGATTAATTTGGCATCTCCGTTCAGTTTGTAAATCTGGTAGACTCCTTCCATACTGATAGCTAGCGTTAGCAGGAAGAGGAATACAAGACCCAGGGTCACTTTAGTCCTTAAATTAGACAACATATCATTGCGGTGTTAATACTTGATAATTTTGGTGCGCTAAAGGAATGCCAGTCGGCCAAAAAGTTCCGTTAAATAGTGTTAAATATTGATAATTAATTAGTTATGATGTGTTCGCTAGGAGGGCGATCAACGGAACCCTTCCATTTTGGAAGGGTATTTCCCATTTTGAAAGAGTTCCTCCCAAAGCGGCAGGTTGGGCACGGTTTTCTGTCAACAGCTTGGGGAAATACTGCTACAATAATTCAGTTTTCTATTAGGATTCTAATCTGAATAATCGATTATTTAGAATGGTTATTTATAGATTTGCTTTTTAACAGCTAATCAATAGAAATGGAAGTAATTACACATATAGCAGGGGCGTATAAGATAGCAGAATTGCAGGCAGACACGGTGCTGCTGGACAACGCAGATAACGCTTTGCAAATATTCGTGGATCTTTATTACCAGGATTACGAGCGGGTGATCGTGCATGAAAAAAATATCATTCCGGCATTTTTTGATTTATCTTCTGGTATAGCCGGCGAGATTTTGCAGAAATGTTCCAACTACAAAATGCATATGTATATAGTGGGCGACTTTGAGAAGTACCCGGGGAAGAGTATACGCGATTTTATTTTTGAAAGTAACAAAGGAAAGCTGGTCAATTTTCATCCAACTGTAGCTGCTGCATTGGAAAAATTTAATCAGGTTAAGTAATCCCTGTCTGTCACCTTTATGAAAACGATTTTCTTTATAACACTTTCCTTTTTATGTATATCAGCCTATGCACAGCAGGACCCGCTGAAGGTGCTGGCCATACAGTTAAAGAAAGAAGGAGCTGCTGCCAAACCGCGTGTACAGCAGAAAATAATTTCCGGCAAAGCCACTGGCGTTGATTTTATCAAGGCCGTATTATTGTTGGATGGCAGTAATAGCGAAGTGGCGGTAAACCTGCTTACAGAGGCTATTCCCAAGCTGCCGCCAAAAGATCCGTTATACAGAGAAGCGCTGCGTTTGCGTGCAGACGCCTATATGAAACTGGTCAACATTGACAGCGCGATTGCAGACCTGGAACGATTTCGCAAACTGGCGCCGAATGATATTTCCGGGCTGATTAACTTGTCCTACCTCTATGGCTCCAATGAAAACTATCAGATGGCGAATAGCCTACTGGAAGTGGCGTTGAAAACGGATTCAACAAACCCCAATCTATACTCCAACTTAGCCTATTATCAGGCGGAAGCGGCACAATATGATAGCGCTGTTTACTATGGTACACAAGGTATGCGGTTTGCCAAAGATCCTCAGCTCGTAGGGAGTATCCTCAATAGTATCGGTTATGCAGAAGGCATGTCTGTTTCGAAAGAGAAGGGAATGGCGGTTATCAGGAAAAGCCTGGAAGTATATCCGGATAATTCCTTTGCCTGGTTTAACATTGGCAGAATTTACCTGAGTATGAATAACAAGGATGAGGCCTGCGAAGCCTTTCGCAGAGCGAAAAGTCTGGGTGGCGTGAACCTGACCGCCGAATACCTGGAGACTTTCTGTCAATAGTTATTTACCTAAGAGAAAGTGGCCATAAAAATCAGGGATTTTACTTTGATAAATGGCGTTGGCTACTTGTATGTTGTCATAGGGAAGTTTCACTATTTTGATTGTCGGGCCTTCTGCTGTAAGAGAGATAATGGAATAGGTGGCTGCTCTGTCGGCCTCTTTACTTCTGCCTACGGCGCCGCAGTTGACGGCGTGATATCCATTGCGCGTAATGCGATGATAGGAGAGATGTGTGTGACCCATTATGATCGTGTCTGCCTGGACATCTCTGAACATCTTTTCCAAATCCTCCTCTGGATGGTTTACATAAATGTATTCCTCATTGCTGCGGGTGCTGCCATGCACTAATTGCACCCTATAACCTTCATGGGTAAACGAAATTTGTTTAGGCAAGGTGGCCAGCCATTCTTTGTTGGCAGGGGTAATACATTCTTTGGAATAGGCGATGGCTGTTTGTCGGTGAGCAGTTTCTGTTTCATCATGGTGAGGCAGTGGGATTACCGGGTGGCCGAAGGCGATGCGTTCGTCATGGTTGCCCATCAGGCAGGGAATGCCGCGACTCCGGATTACCTCAATCACTTCATTTCCCCAGGGCGCAAAGTCGACCAGATCCCCCAGGCAGTATACCTCCTGAATGTTCCTTTGCGCAATATCTTCCAGTACCGCTTCTAATGCAGGCAGGTTGGCATGTACGTCGCTGAAGACGGCTATCTGCTTCATTCCTTTTTTTGAGTGCTAAGGTAACTGGTAGGTATATACTGAAATGGTATATTTTCTGGCTTTTTTTGTAAAAATCAATAAAAAAGGCTGGCACTTTAGTAAGTGCCAGCCGAATATGAAAGCATTCCTGATTAGCAGGAACTAACTGTTTTTTTATTTTCCATTGGTTTCAGACCCAGGTTCTCGAACATCTGCATATCTTCAGAAACGCCTGGATTTGGCGTTACCAGTAATGTCTGGCGTTCGCCGGTGAAGATGGAATTAGCGCCTGCCATGAAGCACCATGCTTGTTCTGCTTCGGTCATTTCAATACGGCCTGCGCTCAAACGCACTACAGATGCAGGCATCACAATACGTGCGGTGGCAATCATACGTACCATTTCCCAGATATCCACTTTTGGATTGTTCTCCAGTGGCGTACCTTTTACGCGTGCAAGTGCGTTAACAGGTACGGATTCCGGATGCTTAGGCATGGTGGCCAGTGTCAGGAGCATGGCCATGCGGTCGGCATGGGTTTCTCCCAGTCCGATGATACCGCCGGAACATACGGTGATCCCTGCTTTGCGTACGTTATTGATAGTATTGATACGGTTATCGAATTTCCGGGTGGATATGATCTCTTTGTAATAATCTTCTGAGGTATCCAGGTTGTGGTTGTAAGCGTACAAACCGGCTTCCTGCAGGCGTTGTGCTTGTTCTTCTGTCAGCATACCGAGGGTGCAGCATACTTCCATGCCCAGTTCATTTACGCCTTTTACCATATCGATTACACGGTCAAAGTCGCGGTTATCGCGTACTTCTCTCCAGGCAGCGGCCATACAGAAACGGGTGGACCCTGTTTCCTTTGCTTTTTGTGCGTGTGCAATCACGGTTTCTGTGGGCAGTAACGCCTGTACTTTAATATCGGTATGGTATCTGGCAGCCTGTCCGCAATAGGAGCAGTCTTCCGGACATCCGCCGGTTTTGATAGACAGGAGGGTACATACCTGTACTTCATCTGCTTTATGATATTCCCTGTGCACGGTGGCAGCTTTGTAAATGAGTTCCATTAACGGGAGATCATATATTTCCTGGATCTCTGTTTTGGTCCAGTCGTGTCTGATAGCTGATGTCATAACTTCCTTATAGATTTGAAATGTCGTATATGCTTATGCGTAAATTTGAATATCTGATTCGATGGCGGCCATCCAGTTGATAAACAGTTGTTGTTCCAGGGCCTGTACTTGCTGGGCATGCGTTTCCCAGTCTGGCGAGAAGGTTTTCAGTTGTGCCATCATTTCTTCGAGGTGACCTTCTTCTTCCACGATGATGGAGCGTACCATTACTTTGCTGCCCACTTTGTCGAGTGCCTGTTGGTAAACAGGATACAGCGCGTCTGCCCTTACTTCTATCGCGTAGGTAACAAACAGATAGGCAGCATATTTCAATGCTTGTCCGTTTAGTCCGAATGTTTGTTTCAGGTAGCGGCAGGTCTGCACATCTAGTTGATGCAGGTAGTGCTTAGTGGCAAATGGCGCCAGCAGGGAGCTATTCCCGTAGTCCGGGCAGGCCTGTGGATCGAGCTTTCCGATTTGCTTTTTCAGGTAATAGGCATGACGGTGTTCTTCGGCGGCATGTTTCAGTTGAATGATATCGACTTTTGTCTTGTCTTCACAGGCGGAAATTTTCCGTGCGCCGGCATTTTCCATAAAGGATAATGTGTTTAACCACCTGGTATGCAATTCATTATGTTCAACAATATGTTGCAGGAGAGGAGACATATATTTCTTATTTCGATTCAAATGTAGTGGCTGGCCGGGCTATCTAACTAGGCCGGATCGTATATTTCTGGTAGTCCGGATGAAATATGCTAAATTGCCGGACTATTTAAAATGGAGAAATATGAATAGTCCGGTAGAGGCGCCATATAAGAGTTTTGTTTCGATAGACCGCCAGTCCACGACAGCTGTTTATCTCCAGATAGCCAACCAGCTAATCAATGCTATTCAGCGCGGTTTCCTCCAGGCAGGAACCCGTCTTCCCGGTACCCGCAGCTTCAGTGAGCTGCTACAGGTACACCGGAACACCATTGTAGCGGTATACGAAGAGCTGGATGCCCAGGGATGGGTAGAAACAAGACCGAATAAAGGCACCTTTATCATCGGGAAAATAGATGCCCGCCCACAGAAAATCCGTGCCGCTACCGAAACGCAGCTGGTACAGTATCCCAAAGTGACGGGATTTTCCTTCCGTAAATCCAGTCTCCTCGATAACCCCTTCGAACATGCTGCCTGCGATTATATCTTCAATGATGGTACGCCGGATATCCGCCTGACCCAGGTGGCACAGTTATCCAGTCTGTATACCGCCAACCTGAAAAGGAAAAGCAATCATAAAAAACTGGGCTATTACAACCAGGATGGCAGTGAATTCTTCAAACGGAACCTCTCCAATTACCTCAATCTATCCCGGGGCCTGCATATCTCCAATGATAATATCCTCATTACCCGCAGCACGGAAATGAGCGTATACATCACAGCGGAAATCCTGCTTTCCAAAGATGATATTGTGCTGGTAGGCGCGCTCAGCTATTTTTCGGTGAATATGATCTTTCAGAAATCAGGAGCGCGCATTATGCCGGTGCCCATTGATGAAGAAGGTATTGATGTGGAAGCGGTACGTCGTATTTGCGAACGGCATACGATCCGTATGTTGTATATCACGCCGCATCACCATTATCCCACTACGGTTACTTTGAGCGCCCAGCGACGGCTCCAACTGCTGGAACTGGCGGCTGTTTACGGCTTCATTATCCTGGAGGATGATTATGATTACGATTTCCATTATGATAAAACGCCGGTATTACCATTGGCCAGTGCTGATAAAAACGGTATGGTGGTGTATATCGGGGCATTCGGTAAATCCCTCGCTCCGGGCTTCAGAACAGGGTTTATTGTAGCGCCGGAAGACCTTATGGGGGAAATGCGCAAGCATCTCGGCATCATCGACCGGCAGGGGGATATCCTGATGGAACAGGTACTGGGCGAGATGATTGAAGAAGGCGTTATTCATCGGTATCTTAAAAAATCGCTGAAAGTATACCAGGAAAGGAGAGACCATTTTGTAGCGCAACTGGAAGAACATCTGGGCGATTATATGACGTTCAGAAAACCGGCAGGAGGACTGGCTGTCTGGACACAATGGAAACAACCGGTAAACCTCTTGTCACTGGCGAAAGAATGCGCGAAAAACGACCTCTTCATTCCGAAAACCTTATTGTATCAGCATAAAGACCTCACGGCTATGCGACTTGGATTTGGCCATCTGACTACGAAAGAGGCACAGGAGAGTATTGCTATATTAAAACATAGTTTGCTTACCCAACTATAAATTGACTGATTTGCCCCCAAAATTGGCGTTAATACCCCCTGTCCGGAAATTTTCTATCCGTCATCTTTGTAGTGTCAAATATGTACGCATCCAAATGAAAACGATCCATCTTCTTTTTGTTACACTCTTATTAACGCTTTTATCCATGATCAGCACTGCACAGACCCCGGTACAGACTAAAACCGGATATGCTCCGGTAAACGGTTTAAAAATATATTATGAAATTCATGGGGAAGGAACCCCGCTACTGCTGCTGCATGGCAGCTTTATGAATGGAGCAATGACTTTCGGCTCCATGATCCCGGAGCTGGCCAAACATCACAAAGTGATTGTAATGGATATGCAAGGCCATGGCCATACGGCAGATGGCTCCAGGGATTTTTCTTTTCCTCATTTCGCGGAAGATGCCGCTGCACTGTTACAATACCTGCATATACAGCAAGCGGATGTGGTAGGTTATAGTTTAGGCGCCACCGTTGGACTGCAACTAGCCATCCTGTATCCCGAAAAAGTGCGTAAACTGGTGTTCATTTCTTCTGCCTACAACAATAACGGCTGGATTCCTTCGACAAAAGAAGCGTTTGCATCCCTCAGCCCGGAAATGCTTACCAATACGCCGCTGAAGGCGGCATATGATGCTGTGGCGCCGGATACGGCTCACTGGCATTCCTTTCTTGAGCGCATGATAAGTTTCGAACAAAAACCTTTCGATCTGGGCAAAGAAAATCTGAAAAAAGTGAAAGTGCCGGTACTCATTATTAAAGGCGATAATGACGGGATCGACTATACGCATATGGCAGAAATGTACACGATGCTGGGTGGTGGCGTATTTGGCGATATGGTACCTATGCCAGCTTCCCAGTTGGCAGTATTACCCGCCGCTTCCCATACCGGGATCATCATGATGCCCGATAAACTGCTGTCGCTCATCACGCCATTCCTGCAATAATTCAGTATATATCATTATCTTAGCGGTAAGAAGTCATGCAACTTCTTACCGCTTTTTTTATATTTTCGTTGTTACCCAACTTTTTGAAATGAACCTAATAGTGAATGTAAAACAGTTAGGACGGAAGCATGCACTGATTGCAAATAAGACCTTAGAGATTGATGATATCGGCGTTAACCCAACCTTGGAAACACTCATTCTCGCCGTTGTAAAACAGCAGGTCGAAGCATACAATCAACGCCCGAAAGACCGGCACGTGCTTCCATTCCTAAGTACAGACGAAATCGCCACACAGGCGGCCACCGGAAAAGTGGACTTCGGTATCAATTACAATGAAACAGTAGCCAACACAAAGGAGGCACAGGAAACCGCATTACTCGCCTTTAAAGACGGGATGTTTGCCGTATTTGCCGACGATAGGGAGATACAATCCCTCGAAGAGGAAATTACACTGGAATCCACTACTGTTATGACTTTTATCCGCCTGACCTTCTTGGCCGGCAGCTATTGGTAATGGCTTGTTTTAACCCTTTATATCATTTTAATCATACCTTAACATGGAGACAAAAGTATTATTGAAAGACTGGGAAGTTCCCGGCTTCAGAAAAACATTGGTTGACACCCTGAAAGCTGTTTATAAAGGCAGCGAATCCCACCCACTATTAAACCCGTCTTCCGCAAAAGCAGGACTGGTACTGATGAACGAAGACGAAGAATTCCAACCCGCTCCCAACCAATATCCTCCGAATAAATTTTCGTATGGGGATGATCGTTACGAATTCTTTGTTAAATACCTTGGAAATGACGACTGGGAAGGCACTGAGAAAGAAGGATTGCTGACCTTCTTCTTCGGACCGGAATGGATGCCCTACGCAAAATATGCATGGAGTCAAATCCGTTTCCGCAGTTACCAACGCAGTTACTACCGCCGATCTTTCCGCGCACCCAACAATAGGGAGCTGTACTTAG
Organism: Chitinophaga dinghuensis; assembly: GCF_003259435.1. Classification (GTDB taxonomy): domain Bacteria; phylum Bacteroidota; class Bacteroidia; order Chitinophagales; family Chitinophagaceae; genus Chitinophaga; species Chitinophaga dinghuensis. Next base: position 97,898 of record NZ_QLMA01000012.1, on the reverse strand, counting down.
CGAATCAGTTGAATTTCCTGCAATCCGCTATCCTCCAGGCACATATCCAGGAGTATTACACACCGGAGAAAGCCACTTGTTATAAAATGACTTTAGTCGAACAAGTGAGGTATAGCTTTGCGCTGGGCGGCGATAACATGATTCTGATCTGGGCAGCCGCACTGGACGCTGGCGATGAAGCATTATTCCAGGTATTTGAAGATATCGTTTACAATAAAGACAGCCTTGGAAAAATGACCGCTCAGGTCCTGAAAGCGTTGCTGAACAGTGAAAAAGAAAAGTGCTGGCAACTGGTGGAAAAACTGCTGCTGGCGGCACAGCGACAAGAAGGCTTGCGACAAACTATCACCGAATCCCTGGATGAATGCAGTCTCGGCGCGATGAAATACATGATGAAAGTAATCATCGATGAAAAGCTGTACCGCTTCTCCGGCGTAGTGCGTGCCCTCGACGTTTGGGCCGGCCTCGGTTGGTTAGTGGAAAAAGATACTACAGTGAAAACCTTCTTCGAAAAAGGGTTTCACTATCTGACCAATCCACAGGATATTCCAGCTGCTATCGACAGTCCTAATAACGGGGACGTATATATGGCGCTTTGGGCACTGGGAATTATGGATGTACAAAATACCCTGCCTTTCCTCGCTAAACTATTGACCACCGGCAATTCAGAGAAACAATGTCTTGCAGTGAAATTCGCAAATGAATCCAGTCACTTCAACCTGGACATGCCAATTTTCGAAAAGGCATTGGCCAGTGATGATATTGCCGTACTGGGCCTTGCAGTGAGCAGTATCACCACCCTGGTACAATATAATAAATCGCATTACAGCAGACACTATCCCAACTTGTTTGATCAGTTGCATCAGGTGCTGATTCGTGTAAAAGAAAAAGCGAAAACAGTTACTGGTAAAGTGTTTTCATGGACCATCATTCAGTATGACCGTAACCATGTATTACAGGCCATGAGCTACCTTTTCAACAATGATCCTGCGAAACTGGATATTCTCCTCTCTTATTTTGAAGAGATGGATGTACAAATGAGGGAAAGACTCACCCATATTGTATTACCTGGTTACTCAGAGTATCATTGGGAAAGAGCAGAAAAGAAACCTGTGACGCCGCTGCAAAGAGATTATGCTTTCCGTATTCTGAAAGATCGTGGGGAGTTCAATGTGAAAGTGGCTTTCCGCGTTATCAATACATTGGAACTAACGTTGGAAGATCTCCAGATTTTTGTAGAGATGCTCAAGCGTAAAAGCGCCAATGTGCGTGCCAGCATCATTCCTATCATTGTAAAGCAACCAGATTCCATGGTTACAAACCTCACGGGACAGTTGCTACAAGGAGATGCAGAACAACGTACGGCAGGGCTGGATGTGGCTATGCAGTTAAAGAAAGCAGGCCGCGTACCAGAACAAATCGTAACCTGGGCAGAAGAATTCAGTAGCAGGAAAAATATCGCACAGAAAGAAGAAATCCTGCTCACACAGCTGAAAGCTGCCGACGGGGCCCTGATGTTGACAGCAGAAAATGGCTTCTCGCTGTATAATCCTGCCAATATTGTACGTACCGCATTGCCCCCCATTCGCCCTGAGAACATATATGAGCAATTGCTGGCTAAGAATGCCTTTGGCTTGTCTATGTCTGTGGAAAAGGTCAGAGCAGCCATCACTGATTTGTATAATGTTTATCTGGCCCATGGTAATCATGAATACGAAGTAGAGAGCTGGGACGGTTCCAGGAATACCATTATCCTCTCCAATTCCTTCCAGAGTAACAAACCATACAATTATAAATTTGCCACGAAGGAAGAAGAGTTCAATGCTTATCCGTTGCCGGAAGTATGGGAGGCCTGGTATAAGGCATCCGGATTAACGGACATGGACTTATATATCATTGGCGTACTGGCGCAGGATAAAAAAGATGTGGTGCCAGAGAAATGGCGTCCGCTGATTCAGAACATTCCTTCCAAGAGCGCTCTGATGCCGCAGGAAATCGTGGATAAATTCAGGTACAGAAACCCGATGCAAAGCATTATTGCTGTGCTGCTGTTCGTACATCCGCCTGCTGATAAATACGAGTGGCTGATAGGAGCTTGCACCCGCCTCTTTGCGAGTCTGCCGGAAGATTACCTGACAGCAAAAGATCCGGAAGAACCTCGTCATTTCTATAAGAATGGCATGGGCTGGCAGTCGACCCATACGATGGGAATATTCCTGGATTCCTTTAATTCAAAAGAATTAGCTGAGCATCAGGTACAGGATGTCTGGCAAATATATCGCTGGCGCCAGTACAGTGGACGCCCTGAAAATATAATGCCTTGCAATCCGCCACTGGGTCTTATCTGCCGGGCTTTTCAGGCGGGTATTATTAATGAAGACGAGTTGTACGATGGACTGATGGATACTGATTATCTGCATCAGTTATCTACCAATAAATACGGTAAACAATATAAGACCTGGTTTGAAACATATCCGTTCCTGACGTCTTATTTCAATCGTATCCGTGAAACCTTCCTGGATGCGGAATTGAAACGTGGAGATAGCGCTACCAGTATTACCATGAAGGTGCAGCAGTTTGGCCATATCTTCGGCATTAACCGTTTCTTCGAGTTATTGACAGGATTAGGGAAGACGAATCTCTACCGAGGCTATGTCTACTCCGCTGATTCCAAAGAGTATAACAAAACAGAACTCTTTAGCGTACTCATAAAAAGATGTTATCCTGCTGAAGGCGATACCCAGGATATTTTTAATAAAGCAGCGAAAGCCGCTCAGCTGCCGGAACAGCGCCTGATCGATGCAGCGGTTTACGCGCCGCACTGGCAGAAATATATCAGCAGCTTCCTCGGCTGGAAAGGCCTGGACTCCGCTATCTGGTGGATGCACGCACATACGAAATCCTCCGGTTACAATGAACAGAATGCAGAAGCAGAAAGCGAAATTGCAAAATATTCTGCGGTAGATTTACAAGACTTCAAAGACGGAGCAGTAGATAAAGACTGGTTCCAGCGCGCCTATAAAGAATTAGGAAAAGACCGCTGGCAGATGGTCTACGATGCTGCCAAATATATCAGCGATGGCAACGCGCACAGACGGGCACGCCTATACGCAGATGTGATCATCGGTGATCTCAAACTGAAAGAAGTAACTGCCAAAGTAAAAGATAAACGCGATCAGGATTATCTCCGCTTATATGGACTGGTTACGCTGGCCAAAGCCAATCCGCAGAAAGATGTACTGTCAAGATATCAGGTACTCCAGCAATTCCATAAAGAAACCAAGCAATTCGGTTCTCAGAAACAGACCAGTGAAAACCTCGCTTATCGTATTGCCATGGAAAACCTGGCCCGTAATGCCGGATACACCGATCCATTACGACTCAGCTGGGCAATGGAAACCAAGCAGGTACAGGAAATCATGGCTGCAAATACCCAGATTCAGCTGGATGATGTGGCCATTGGACTGATTATAGACGAAGAAGGCATGGCAGATGTAGTAGCCTTTAAAGGCGATAAACAACTCAAAGCCATTCCGCCTAAATATAAAAAGGATAAAAAAGTACTGGAGCTGTTAGATTACAGGAAAACCCTCCGTGAACAGTTTAGCCGTTCCCGTAAGGCGCTGGAAGATGCGATGGTAAGAGCGGACGTCTTCACCAAATCTGAGCTGGAAGCCTTATTCGGACATCCTGTTATCAGCAAACATCTGGAAAAACTGATATTCATTTCCGGCGATAAACTCGGCTTCTGGCGTAATGGGAAACTCTCCGACGCTAACGGCAAGGAACATACGCTAGAAGATAAGGCAGACCTGCGCATCGCCCATTGTACTGATTTATATGCCTCCGGCCAATGGAGCGGATATCAGCACTATTGCTTTACACAGAGTCTGCAACAACCATTCAAACAAATATTCCGGGAGCTCTACCTGCCACTGGAAGAAGAGCTGAAAGAAAATACCATTTCCCGCAGATATGCCGGTCACCAGGTACAACCATCACAAACAGTAGCGCTGTTGAAAAGTCGCGGTTGGAAAGTGGATTACCAGGAAGGTCTGCAGAAAGTCTTCCATAAGCATGCATTTGTCGCGAAACTATACGCGATGGCGGATTGGTTCTCTCCGGCAGATGTGGAAAGTCCAACCCTGGAAACTATCGAGTTCCATTATCTGAAAACAGGAAAATCCGTTCCATTTGCTGAAATCCCTTCTCATATCTTCAGTGAAGTGATGCGGGATATAGACCTGGTGGTAAGTGTGGCGCATGTAGGCGGCGTAGATCCGGAAGCAAGTCATTCTTCCATAGAGTTGCGTAAGGTACTCGTGGAAGAGTCAGCGCGACTCTTCAAACTGAGGAACGTAACGGTGAAAGGAAATCATGTCTTTATCAAAGGTCATTACGGGGAATACAGTGTGCATCTGGGTAGTGCGGTAGTGCACCAATTGCCGGGCAACTACCTGTCTATCTTACCGGTTCACTCTCAGCACAGAGGACGTATCTTCCTGCCATTTGTAGATGATGATCCAAGATCATCAGAGCTGATTTCTAAAGTACTGCTGCTGGCACGTGATAAGGAAATCCAGGATCCTACTGTATTACGGCAGTTGTCAATTGCTGCTAAATAAACCTTACCCATGATCTGTCGACCGACAGATCATGGGTATTAAAAAACGCCCGCGAAGCGGGCGTTTTTTAATACCCATGCGGGCAAACGTCTTTTTATTGATAAACTTTTACCCAGTCTACGATCATCTGTACGGGTAAATCGGCAGGATTGATTTTTCCTACCCAACTGCCTCCCAACTGCTGATCAATGAGAATATAAAAAGGCTGATCATAGGGCCACTGGGAAGGATCTACCCCTGTAACTCTTGGATACGTGAAGGTATCCTTTCCATTCAGTTGAAATACAATTTTATCCGGATACCAGCTGATGCCAAAGGTGTTAAACTCCAGCGGATTCAGTTTAGCGGTACCAAAATGTGGCGGATGTTCCGTTTGTTTAAGATCGAGGGTATAGTAGGAGTGAGTAGTTTGATAAATGATACTGTCCCGGTTCAGGTGTTCCATGATATCAATTTCTCCGTTCCTGGGATATTTACCGTATTTATTCTGTTCTGCCAGCATCCACATGGCTGGCCAGGCGCCGCCGGCACATTCCAGTTTTGCACGGATTTCTATGCGTCCATATTGAAATGCAAATTTGCCTTTGGTCCAGATGCCGCCGGTGAGATAAGGTCGTTTATCCACTGAGGTATCAGGGTTGATAATGCCACGAAGGTAAAGGAGGCCGTTGTCCAGGCGATAGCAGGCATCATTACTGCTCATGTGTGCGTCCCAGGCGGACCCTCCTGGCGGGATGCGGGTCCACTTGGAAGTGTCGAGGGATTTTTCATTGAAGTCATCCTGCCAGACAAGCTTCCATTGCTTATTTTCACGCCCTTTTTTCTGGACATAAATATAATTCTTTGTGCCGGAGCGTTCCGTCACTTTACAGGCGCTAAATGCAGTAGCTGCAGCCAGCAGCACCATCAGGATTTTTTTCATTGTTCAACTGTTTGTCTTCCTAAATATCTTTATACATAATATCTGTGCGCAAAACATATTTCACGCCACTGTGCAGCAAACTGCCTTCATGCCTCAGCGGATGATAAAATATCAAAGCGCTGCCAGCTTCCGGACGTACTACTTCTCCGCTGTGAAAAACAGTATCTCCGCCTTCATAGCCGTCATTCAGGTAAATCAGGAAGGTATACTGACTGGCTTCGGACGTATTACGAACATAGCTGCCATCCATATGCATTTTAAAGCGTTGTCCGGGAGTATAGCGATAAAAACGCAGGAGTTCATTTAAGCCGGAAGCGCGGCGATTTTGTTTCCCTTCCGGAGCGAAAGGTGCAATACGCTCCCAGAGCCATTGTACATATGCTTCGTCTGAAAACATAACCCGCTCATTATTGCGAACACCTTTGATCATACGCTGTACGCCTCCGCCTACATCCACTTTGGCCTCTTCAAAGCCGATAGACTCGCTTCTGTCAATCAATTGCTGACATTCCTCTTTGCTGAAAAAGTTGCTGATAGTAAATATTTCCGGGGAATAATAATGTACTTTCATATATCCATCTTTGGGTGTAGGAAAGGTACCACATTTTTTGAGATGATAAAACAAGCAGGTACGTTTACCTGCCTGTTCTTAATCGATTTACCCCATTTTTCTGGACAGTCGCATCTGGAGAAAAACAGAAAGCAGTATCAGTAATAAACCTATATAGAAACTGATGTTGAGCTCCCGGTTTTCATCAAAGAGGAAAATGGCTAAGATAATACTGTATACCGGTTCCAGGTTGAAAGACAGATTAACAGTAAACGCAGAGATCTTCCGCAACGATTCCGCTATCATTACATACACTGCAATGGTACAGCAAGATGCCAGCAATACAAGATAAATAAGATCCATGCCGGTAGGCTTATAATGCAATCCCGGCATAGCATGCTGATAGAAAGGGATGAGTAAACCTATGCCCAGCGTGATTCCCAGCATTTGATGATAGTTGATCATTCCCGCATCAAAACGTTTGATCAACTGCTCATTGGTGAGCATATACGCCGCGCCTAATAAGCTGGAAATTGTACCTAAAATGATTCCCAGTCGGTATCCCGAATCAAAGTGAAATACCAACGCCACTCCGGCTACCGTCAGTAAACTTAATCCCAGTTCCGTGACAGATAACCGCGCTTTTGTGATGAATGGCGCCATGAGAGCGGTAAAGAACCCGGTTGTACAAAAACAGATAACGCCCACAGAAACGTTTGCATATTTGATACTGCCGTAAAAGAATACCCATTGTAACCCAGGCAACAGGCCGGAAACCGTGATGAGTAGCTGGTCTTGAAGCGTATATCTGGTAAACCTGCCGGTGGCTTTCAGTAAGGTAAATAAAAACAGGAAGGAGAATAAAGCCCTGTACCAAACAAGACTGACTTCATTCAACGAAATTAATTTGCCGAAAATGCCAGTAAACCCCGCCAAAAATATGGCTGTATGCAACAACAGAAATGATTTTTTCATCATTGAAAAATATAACCAGTTAGGAGGTCGATTATTGAAATCAACTCCAATTGTGATGTGTAATAAATTAAGTGAGAGATATTTGGGTTAACTAAATAGCCAGCAGCTACATTAAGACAATACGATTCATTCTCCCAGTCAAAAGGGAAGTCAATTGCTGATCGCGCCGGTTATTTAGTTAGCAGGAAACTACTACAACTACTGGCGGAGGTAATACGTTGGAGAATGATGGTTTACGCATAATTTCAAATGTAGCAAAAGATATCCGCTTCCGCAAGGTGGGGAGTAAAAAATACTATTTTTGCCACATATCAGCAGCAACGCTATGTTCGAAGATGTAAGATTCCAGCAGCAATATGAACGCCTCAGCGCGGAGCTTCGTATGATGACAGATATTCTGTCTGTTTATATGTATCCGGTAGATAAACCTACCCTCAATGCCGCAGTGCAGGCCATTGTGCCCACCATGCAGGCAGTAGAGGTGGGAGAGCTGCTCTTACAGCTGGCGGATCAGGACATCCTGGCGAAGAACTTTGCCGGGAATTACTTCCTTCCGCTGGAATATTGCCTGCAATTGTTTCCGGAAAATATCAAACAGGCAAAGTACCAGCATATGCTGCAAAAAGTGCCTGCAAACGATTTCAGTTTCTATAGCGCACATGCTGCATTGCAGGAATTACAACGCTTACTGGTAGCATATTTTATCGGCGACAGAACGTTGCTGGGGCCGCCGGTGAAGAAAATGGAACAACAACTGTCGGATTACCTCCCTTATCTTTCCTGCCTGGCGGGAAGAATTCCCTACCGGCCGTTATTGCAACATTTTAGTATTATTTCGGCAGATGCCATCTTCTCACAAGCAATAAGGTTTCAAGAGCAGCAACTGCAGCCAGTTTCGCTCCTGCGCCAATTACAGGAAGAGCTGCATCGCTTTAGTGCGTCGGTTGTCTGCCCTGAAATAAATTTACTGGACGGACATATGTCCTCCATACCTGATCCTTCCTCCGCAGATGATTACTTTGCGCAAGCAGTATGGCTGTTGTATCACGATACGCCTGCAAAGGCAAAGCTGGCCTTTGAACAGGGGATGAAAAAGCAACGCAGCAGCGATAAAAAGAACATTATTCCTACTTCGCCAATATTTGCTTTTTATCACGCTATTCATCTTTGTTTGCTGCCAACAGTGGTGGCAACACCGTTGATGCAAAAGATCACTGCTCATTACGAACGAAAAACAACGCCGGCCATTGTACCGGCCGTCTCCCTGTTATATTTACATCTCGGAAAAAGAGAACGCGCGGAAAATCTGTTGGAGATCCTCTTTGAAAATGCTACCAAAGAGCCAGATAAGCGACTCATGGCCTTTCTGGGCTATTGGGCACTGAAATGGTACCATCCGGCAAATAAGTTGTTGTTATTATATCAGCCCTCTTTGCGGATGCTGTTAGCCAAAACGGTTGCCAATGGTTATCTGTTACCCGCTTTTGAATACCTGTACTATACCCGCGATGAACAGTTTGATGGTTATCAGGAATTGTATGATGCCTTTTCATCCCAAACTGGTCTGCAACCTTTGGGGGCTTCATCAGAGCAGGTGCCGGAATGGGAGCGAGTCCTGAATACGTTGTTGTCGCAGGAAGAAAAACAAAAAGAAAAAGCCGGTGCTACTGCAAGAATTGTCTATCTCATTGATATGGATCAGTACACGGTGCAACCGGTACTGCAGCATCATAAAGAAGCTGCGGGCTGGAGCCGTGGCCGGCAATTGCCATTGGGTTACCTGAAAGATGCGCAGGCAGAGGGTATGACCGATCAGGATTTTCGTATAGGCGCTACTGTTCAAAAGGTGAGCTTTTATAATGCCGGCACTGATGGATGGTCTTTTGCACCAGGCGTATGGAAGGAACTGGCAGGGCATCCGCTGTTGTTTAATATGTATGATGGAGAGACGCCAGTCGAAGTGACCACCGGCAGCCCTGAAATCAACGTTATTACTACCGCCAGAGGGTTTTCCTTTGGCAGCAATGTACATGATTTTAATTCGCCGGTCATCTTCCTGCGGGAAGGTACAAACCGGCTGAAGGTGATATATGTGAGCCAGCGACAGCAATATGTGTTGCGTACGCTCAACCAGTTGCAGTCTGTCCCTTTAACCGGCCGCGAAAAACTGAACAATGTATTGGAACATTTATCTGCTTCGCTCACGATCCATGCGGATATGCTGGATACGCCCATGGATATACGAAGTATTAAGGGAGACACGAGGATCGTTGTGCAGCTACTGCCTCTCCACACAGGATTGAAAGCGGCCTTTTTTGTAAAGCCTTTCAGTACTGATCCTCCTTATTGCAAACCCGGACTGGGAGGCAAATCTATCCTGGGTATCATGAACGGAGAACGTTGCCAGGCACGCCGCGACCAGGAACAGGAACTGGCCAATTACCAGCAATTGTTACAACTGATCCAGCAGGAGGTGGTCCAGGAGCTGGAAGAAGATCAGATTATCTTCGAAGATCCCGCTGATTGCCTACAGCTACTGGAAATAATCCGGCTGCATCCTCACCTCGCCGTGGCGGAATGGCCGGAAGGAGAAAGGTATAAAGTCCGCACCGCAATAGATCTGTCACAACTGCATATCGCCATCAAAGAAAAAGACCATTGGTTTACCTGTGAAGGGCATGTGCAGCTGGATGAATATACGGTGCTCTCCCTGAAAGAATTACTGGAGAATACCACGCAGCGGAAAAACAATCGCTTCTATACCCTTAAAAACGGCGAAATCGTTTCCCTGACAGAAGGTATCCGCAGACGTTTGCAGGAGCTGGCCGCCTTTACCATCGCCGACGATCAGGGTATCCGGATACGTCCGGTACTGGTACCGTTTGCATCCGAAGCACTGATGGACCTGGAAGCTGTACAAACAGATCTTGCCTGGCAAAAAATGTTGCAACAATGGGAGGCTGCCAGGGCCATTACAGCGCCTGTCCCCGCCACATTACAAACATCTCTGCGCGCCTATCAGGAAGAAGGTTTCCGATGGATGGTTCAACTGGCCTCCTGGGGAGCCGGCGCTTGTCTGGCAGATGACATGGGATTGGGAAAAACCGTACAGTCGTTAACGTTATTACTCCACAGAGCCGCCGCCGGCCCTGCACTGGTAGTATGCCCTGCGTCTGTATTACCCAACTGGATAAACGAAGCCGCTAAGTTCGCCCCCACACTGAACTGCATTGACCTGAGTACTGGCAATCGCGCCCATATCATCCGCGATGCTACAGCCTTTGATGTCATTATCACTACCTATGGGTTATTACAATCTGAACGACAGCTACTAACTAGTAAATCCTGGACAACGGTTGTATTAGATGAGGCACATATTATCCGTAATCCCCAAACCCGTACAGCAAAAGCGGCCTATGCACTGCAAGCCGGATTCCGACTGGCACTCACAGGTACGCCAGTGCAGAATAATCTGGGGGAAATATGGGGACTCTTCCACTTCCTCCAACCAGAACTGTTGGGGAGCCAGGAGTTCTTCAACAAACAGTATGTATTTCCTGGTTTGAGGAACCCGGAAAGTGCAGTGAAGAAGCAACTGAAGAAATTATTATCTCCGTTTATGCTTCGCCGTACCAAAACGGCCGTATTGGAAGAGCTGCCACCAAGTACAGAAATCGTTAAGCTGGTGGCGCAATCCCCGGATGAAGCGGCCTTCTATGAAGCCGTGCGCCGCAATGCTTTGGAGGCGTTACAATCGCAGGAAGGAAATAATGCACAGCGACATATCAAAGCATTAGCAGAAATTACGAAACTGCGACTGGCAGCCTGTCATCCTAAGCTGCTGGACAGCAGCCTGGAGATCAGTTCCTCCAAACTGGAAGTATTCCTGGAAGTCGTGGACGAGCTGATAGAAAATCAACACAGAGCGCTGGTGTTTAGCCAGTTTGTAATGCACCTGGACCTGATTAAAGCGGCCTTATTGCAAAAAGGTATCCGTTTCCTTTACCTGGACGGCAGTACCCCCATTGCTACCCGGGCTAAGCTGGTACAGCAATTCCAGGCAGGAGAGGCAGACCTGTTCCTGATAAGCCTCAAAGCAGGTGGATTAGGGCTCAATCTCACCGCCGCAGATTATGTGATCCACCTGGACCCATGGTGGAATCCCGCGATCGAAGAACAAGCTTCTGACCGCGCCAGACGTATCGGCCAAACCCGGCCAGTAACCGTATATCGACTGGTAACCATGCATACGATTGAAGAAAAAATCCTTACCCTGCATCATACCAAACGGGAACTGGCAGATCAACTGCTGGAAGGAACCGATAAATCATTACAACTTTCCGCTGATGAACTGATGCAGCTGTTAAAAAGTTACTGATGCCTGATTGCAGCTAAATTGTGTAATCATATTTCCTCTACATGATAAGTAGACTGTTATTTAACAGATGTTTATCAGGCATGATAATAATTAGCTCCAAATATTTATGGAATTTTGGCCCCGTTGCATCTGAAAAAGTGACTGTGCTATATTCCTAAACTCTGTGACCCGTTAATGAAAAAATTTACCGCTGTCCTGTTCATGCTGTTTGTCATACATACGGCTATGGCCCAAAATTCGATAGTAAAAGGTACTGTGACGGATACCCTAAACCACGTACAACTGGAGCATGCAGTGGTATCCGTATTACATGCTAAGGACTCCATTCTCTACAAATTTCAGCGAACAAATGAAAAAGGACATTTTGAAATCAAAGATCTAAAACCCGGCAAATACCTGGTGATGATTAACTATCCCAAGTTTGCCGATTACGTAGAGTCGATCACGTTAGCTGATTCCGTCGTTCATAATCTCGGCGCTGTTAAACTGACGCAGAAATCCAGACTCCTGCAGGAAGTGGTCATCAAGCAGCAGGTAGCTGCTATCCGCTTCAAAGGAGATACCACAGAATTTAATGCAGATAGCTTCAAAACGGCCGCCAATGCGAATGTAGAAGACCTCCTGCGGATTCTTCCGGGAATATCTGTAGATAATAAAGGACAGGTGACCGCCATGGGGCAGAAAGTAAAAAAGGTGTTGGTAGACGGAGAAGAATTTTTTGGAGACGACCCTACGCTTGTCACAAAGAACCTCCGCGCAGATATGGTGGACAAGGTACAGGTATTTGACAAGAACAGCGATCAGGCCGACTTTACAGGTGTAGACGATGGAGAGAAATCCAAAACCATTAATATAACGCTGAAAGCAGATAAGAAGAAAGGGTACTTCGGGCGAGTCAATGCCGGAGGCGGCACGGATGGGTATTTCGATACCCAGCTGATGTTTAATCTATTCAAAAACAAGCAAAAATTTGCTGTGTATGGAATAGCTGGCAATACCAATAAAGTAGGCCTTAACTGGGAAGAAAGAGAAAAATTTGGTCAGGGAGCGGCGGATAATGTGAGCTACGATGAAATGAGTGGCTACTATGAATATTCCGGCAATGGAAATGACGGCTTTGGCGGATGGGAAGGCCAGTTCGATGGACAGGGATTCCCGCTGACGCAAAATGGAGGCGTACATTATGAAGATAAATGGAATGCAGATAAACAACGCGCCAATGTGAACCTGAAAGCAATGCGATTGGGAGTAGAGCAATGGAGTAACAGTATGCGCCAGCAAGTGCTGAACAATAGCGTACAGTATTCCAATGATAGCAGTACCTCCAGGAATGTTGCGAATAAAGTGAGAGGAGATGGTATGTACGAGTGGAAAATAGATTCCTTTTCCACTGTAAAATTGAATGTTCAGGCCGGAAGAGAGAACAGTACTACTTTCTCTAATTCGCATGGAACAGTAATGAATGACCTCGGCGAACTGTTGAACGAAAGTACCAATAAAACTTCCGGTTCCGGTCAGAAGGATATGTTTGGAACTAACCTGCTCTGGAAGCAAAAGTTTAAGAAAAAAGGACGTACGATTTCCCTGAATCTGGCGCAGAACTATGATAAGAATAACCGGGACGGATTCCAGCTATCCCGTGCGGACGTATATTCCAACGGCGCTTTGGATACAACCATGTTGGTAGATCAGCATAAAATCAATAATGGAGAATCGATGAACGTATCGGGGAATGCCACCTATACGGAGCCTTTGGGTAAATATTCCCTGCTGCAATTCAGCTATGGTCTCATCGTTAATAATAATCATTCCGGTAGAAATTCGTTTAATATAGATGGCTCTGGGAAATATTCGATGCTGGATTCCCTTTACAGTAATGACTTTACCTTTAGCGTATTAACAAATACAGGCGGACTGGCCTATAATTTTAATAAGAAGAAAATCCGTTTTAATATAGGCGTTTCCGTTGGACAAAGTAATCAGACGCAAGAGAATAAATTTGCCAATACGGTATGGAAAAGAAATTTTGTCAATTGGAATCCGAGACTGCGATTTACCTATACTTTGGGGCAACAGCGCCGGATCTCCGTTTACTATAATGGTAATACCAATCAGCCTTCCATTAATCAGTTGCAGCCACTGGTTACCAATGATAACCAGATCAATGTTTACGTAGGAAATCCCAACCTGAAGCCTTCATTCTATAATTACCTAAGTGCCACTTACAGTGATTATAAAGTGTTGACCGATCGCAATATTTGGCTGAGCCTAAACTACAATACCACCTTCAATGATTTTAGTTCGAGCAGCATAACTGATGCGGGAGGCCGGACTAAAACCATGACGGTGAACACCAATGGGAATGAACGATATTCCTACTATTATGGTTTGTCGTGGAAAGTGAAGCCGCTGGGCGTATCAATAGGCGTAGATGGTAATGGAGGACTGAGTAAAAGAATGAATTTCGTAAATGGAGAAGAGAATAAATCCCGCACTTTTAATGCCTCCAATTCCCTTGCATTCTGGAAGTATAAAGAGAAGGTGATCAACAGCCGCATTTCCTTTGGCGCTGAATATAACTCCAGCGTATCCTCCATACAGACGGCCGTAAAAACAACTTACTGGACTTACAATATAAACGGAGACGTGACAGTATACCTTCCAGGAAAGTTTGAAATATGGAATGGGCTGGAATACTTTATCAGACCCAAAACAGCATTCTTCCCGGCGAACGATATGCCTATTTGGGGCGCCGCGCTTACTAAGAAATTCGGGAAGAAGGATGTCTTTTCTGTGAAAGCAGCTGTAGAGGATATTCTGGGTAAACGTGTGGGGCTCGACAGGAATATGAATGCCAATACGGTTTATCAGAATACTTATGGCATCATTGGCAGATATGCCATGTTATCGTTTATCTGGAATTTCAACAAATTTGGAGCTGGAACAGCTGCCGCTAAATAAGATAGTTTATGAAGACAAAATTTCACGTAATACTGTTCTTACTGCTATGCAACGTATTATGGGCGGCAGCACAACAGTCCATGTTTATAACGCACGGAAAGATAGAGTATGAACGTAAAAGAAATGTACACGCCATCATTGATGCCATGTCTGGCGAAGATGATGGAGACTGGAAAGAGCTGATGAAGCAATCCACACCAAAATTCACGGTGAATTATTTTGATTGCTGGTTCACAGATAGCCTTACCCTATACAAGCCAGGCAGAGAGAATCCGGAGAATGGACCCAACAGCAGAGAGTTTCCGGCAGATGATAATATCGTGTATAACTTATTAGAAGCAGGTAATACAATTACCAAGAAAAGAATTTTTGAAACTACATACAGAGTAGAAGATAGTTTGCGTACTATACAGTGGAAGATTACGGAGGAAACGAGGAATATTGCGGGTTTTGAATGCAGACGTGCCAATGCGATTATCATGGATAGTATTTATGTGGTAGCATTTTATACAGATCAGATTACCACCACTGGTGGGCCGGAGTCTTTCACGGGATTGCCAGGAATGATTTTGGGAGTGGCATTGCCGCATGAACATGTGACCTGGTTTGCCACGAAGGTGTTGGTAGAAGAGATTGCGCCTGGACAGTTAAAGCCTTTTCAGAAGGGAAAGAAAACGACTAAAAAGGGCCTGCATGATGATTTAGCCCGGGCGCTTACTGATTGGGGGAATTATGGCAAGCAATACATAAAGAATGCAGAACTATAAGGGTATCTGTATTCATGGTAAAAATGCCTCCTCAAGGAGGCATTTTTTATTTCAGGAGATTGTTTGATTGTGGATAAATATATTTATTTGGTGGATAAAAAAGAACCCATTAAATTTGGAGTCCTACGAAAATAATTAGAATAACTCCTGAGCATTTAACCGCAAGCATCATTTTAAATTCTTAATCGGAAAATTAGCCTGTATCAATGTATTTAGTTATATGTCAAATAAATAATTGATAAAAGACACTTCTTTTTCGTAACGTGGAATTATAATGAATGAATGCGGAGTGTTCCCACTCCGCAAATTTTTTCAGACACAACATTTTAATGGCAAATATGAACCTGGAATGTGATAGGTAATGACCTGTTGTTGGTATATATTGTTGATTAATAAAACGTATCCTTATGAAAATATAAATCTACTTGACAGAGATCTACAGCCGCAATGTCGTTTCAAATTCAATGTAACCGTAGTGTTTAAGGTTGTTTCCGCTTATTTGAGCAACGATACATCACAGCGTGCAGGATTTTCATCAAACAGACTGGACCGGGAGTAAGGTGTGTAACATTACATCGGCATCTGGTAATCATGTGAAGCCCTCATTTATTTTGACCCCGGAAGAACAGCAGCAAAAAGCAGTTACAACAACGGTGACATCGTAATGTATTTAAGTCAGGCCCCGTCTGGCCTGGGGTGATATGCGCCTTTTCGGCGATGGATCTCAAGTAACCGATCACCATAAAACACATCACTATGAAAAATTTGTTTTGTTTATTCTTTGTTATGTTCGCCGCTATGGGTCTGCATGCACAGACAACACCGGTAGTCATGCCAATAGAGGAAGAAGATATCATCAATGAGATCTTCGGCAAAAACAAAGATGCCCTAATGCAGGATTATTTGCGCATTTCACCCGTTGAAGTAAGAGCCTTTCGAGAAGCGTTGCTGGACTATGAAACAGAGAAACAGCCCTGGCAGGCAGAACGTATGTCCTTGTTACGAATGTACAATGAAGAATTTACTTCCCTGGACGAAAGAAAATTGAATTCTCTCACCAAACAAATCATGGCAAATGACCTGGAATATAGCCATTTGCAAATGCGTTATTTCAGAAGAATGAATAAGTTACTGGGAGCTACCCGCGCTGCAAAATTTTTCCAGCTAGACAGCTATTTTGAACAGTCCACCAAATCTTATATACAGAACAACTTACCTTTTATAAAGGAGTTGGAAGCCGACCGGCAGATATATTTCCGGGATAAGCCGGTTTCAAGCCGCTGATTGTTCCTCAACAATAGGAAAGTCCGCCCCATATGCCTTTGGGACGGACTTCCTTTTTTAAATGCATTATTACCTTATTCTTCCACGTAGTCTTCACTATAAGGAAGGGTGGTGAACTTCTCCTGCAATTCCTGCGGCAATGCCCCCAATTTTCTCTTAACAGTATCCATCCAGGCGCCGTCCACATTAACAGTAGCGGCCTTAACCCCATCCTGACGGAAGATCTCATGTCGGATAGACCAGCGGGTACCATCCTTTCTTGATTTTGAAATCCGACAGCTTACCTTCACATGATCATTAGGGCCTACTTCCCGGTGATAGATGATTTCTTCGCGGAACAAGATCGGCCCCAGGTGGAGGGAGAGCAGATCCCTGGCCTTGATACCCACGTGATCCAGCATATTCAGCCTGGCCTGGGCGGCAAAGTCGCCATAAGCAGAATGCCGCAGATGCATGTTCGCATCTAATTGCGCCCAAATGACGGGTCCTTCAAAAAATATATCCATTCTTAAATTTACGAAAACCGGTTGATATGAAAGTCATCCCCATAGCAATGCGGAGGCTTCTTACTCCATTAAATAAACCTGGATATTCTATCATGCTATAATGCTCCTGATCGGCGGATAGTGAGCAGGCGAGCTTCCTGAAAACCTTTTGAAATCCTTGATGAAATGGGCCTGGTCAAAGTAATTGTATTGTAATACCAGCTCCTGCCAATCCTTGAATTTATGGCTCTTGATATCGGCCAGCAATGAATTGAAGCGAATGATCCGACTGTATAATTTGGGAGACACGCCCACTTGTTCCTTGAATTTATACTCCAATACCCGTTTTGACAGACATACTTTCTGTGCTAACTGCTCAATGGATATACTCCCCTGGTTGGCCGTTATCAATGAGCAGGCATGGCTAATACGAGCAACATCCATCTTCTCATTTTTTGTAAGCTGGTGTTCCAGCCAATCATCTACCATTTCAATCACCCTGTAAATATTATCCCCGGCATCCTCAATCTGCTTCAACAGCGGATGGATTGTAGGACCTAACATATCAGACAAGGATGTTCCATGTTCATCAAAAGAACCATCCTGCGGAATACCTAATAATTTATAGGCGCCATAAGGCTGGAAAATAACATGCAGTACCTTCTTAGGAGAGGCTATTACCTGGTAGAAACGAGGGTGTGTAAATTGATGAATGAAATTAAACCTGGTATGTTTAATAATGCTTGTCTTACCTACTTCTGTGCATACCACCGCATTGTCCAAACTAAAACAGAGAATGGCTGCCCCAATAGGATACATACTGGTGATAGCATTCGAAAATCCATTATCGTACGTACTAACCACATATCCGGCAACATACCTGCAGAGCGATGGACTGGGCTGAATATAGGGGAGAGACATATATCCGGGAATTTTATCAAACGTGGAATGGAGAGAATTACGCTTTTTTACAATTTTAGTAGTGGCACAATGTATAACTTCGATGCTTAATCCCCAAGACGACGAATATAATAACCGATCTGTATTTGATTGTTACGCACTGAGACCCCAATATAAAACGAACTGTAAATATCTGTATACCCGCTGCTGCTACAATATCAGTTGTACCCAGTCCCCTGACATTATAGTGCAGACTGTAATGCATATTAATTTGTAATCCCCCAATCCATAAACATTTATTCCTTATTATGAAAAAGATCATCCTGCAATTATGCTTCCTCGTTCTTCTTACAATCGCTACAGTACCATTGCAAGCCCAGGTGACGCGCGCAGACAGTAGTTCAGAAATCCTGCAAAGAACCGCGACAGCGCCTGCTGCCATTAATTTGAAAAGGTTACGTACTTCCGCTGAGTATTTTCGGCCTGATTTTGAAGTGCTGCAACAAGGAGAATATTCCATTATATCTCTGCGACTTCCAGGGAACAGCGCTGCAAAAGATTATTATGTGAAAAAAATAGGAAGCAAGCTTTATTTGAATGGCGACATTATAGTACATGACTTCAATCTGATGAGTACCCTCAGCTATACTACAAATAATAATTCATATACATGGCCCGACGGAACAGTCCCTGTAATCCTTGATAATTCTGTGTTTGCATCGGATTATTATGTTATTATCAAATCCGCTTTGGACTATTTTAATTACCATACAAGTATCATCTTTAAAGAGAGGACAAACGAATCCAATTACATTATTATTTCGTGTATTGATAATGATGGTAGCGGAAAGGCAGGAGCTTCTCCAATAGGCAAGGGTGGAAGTGGTGGTAATAAAATAGAGCTAATTAAAGACGCATTTTCCAGAGGGACCGTCATACATGAATTAATGCATGCATTGGGCATATATCACGAGCAATCCAGATCCGACAGAGATAAATATGTTGAAATTAAGTTTGATAATATAAAAGCGGCTGCGAAGCATAATTTTCAAATAGAGCGTGATGGTATAGCAAGAGGCGCTTACGATTATTGTTCTATCATGCATTATCCCGCTTTTAATTCCTTTGCAATAGACGAAACAAAGCCTACCCTTGTTTGTAAAAATAATGGGGTCATTGTTGCTTGTCCGGGATGCGTCGGTAATAACGATGAACCTACCAGAATGGACCTGGATGGACTGGATGCTTTATACAGAGGGGCAGGTGTGAGCAGGGCTCCTTATAACCATCCTTTTGAGTCGGCAAATGTTCCTATCTCCGGTTGCATTGGTGTAACAGACCTTAGTATTGTGGATAAATGGAAGGCTTATAAAGGGGCATTAGGCGATTGCAGATCTGGACTCATTAATCTCGGTATTCTGGCAGCTAATCTGGTCCGCTTTGAGCATGGAGCGATATACCACTCTACACATGGTGTCAATGTGGTTTATGGCGATATTTATAAACACTTTGTAGCCAAGGGGTTTGTTAGGTTTGGTTTTCCAACTTCGGATGAAGAGGATATCCCCGTTACCTTTTCCGGCTGGAGAA
This sequence comes from Chitinophaga dinghuensis, assembly GCF_003259435.1. GTDB lineage: Bacteria > Bacteroidota > Bacteroidia > Chitinophagales > Chitinophagaceae > Chitinophaga > Chitinophaga dinghuensis. Next base: position 78,461 of record NZ_QLMA01000012.1, on the reverse strand, counting down.
GATATGGTTACACTCGTGTGAGTAAATTTGAGGTAAGGACCATTATATGGGGACCCAGGGTCGGAACTATGGACTTACTGAATGCAGATTATGTTGCAGGCCCCCTAACCAGAGAGCAACTAAAATTACTGGAACTGCAAAGAACGGAGCCTATCAGACTTCAACATTAATTATATATGAGTATAATTTCCAGTTAATTGTTACTTTTATTTTCATTCCTGAACGATGAAATATATTGAGTATACACCTTGTCTGGAACTGGGAACCTATATCCATTCTTTTTGGGAACTGAAAGGAGAGGGAAGTGACCATCAATGGGAACGGATATTTCCAGACGGATGCCCGGGCATAGTTTTGAACCTGGGAGACACGTGCAAAACAGACAGCGGCGCGTCTTCCATGGACTATGGTAAAACCTACATAGTAGGCGCCATGAATACCTTTAAGGATACTTTTATTGATAGAAACACACGTCTTCTGGGCGTGTGTTTTAAACCAGCTATGTTCTCGTCTTTTTTCAATTATGCATCCCAGCATGAATTAACCAATCAAACAGTTGAATTTGGAACTCGGTATGCATTTGATATGGGTAAGTTGCACCAGTCGCCGGCACCTTATTTGAATAGTTTTTTCCTGGACAGAAGAAAAACAATCCACCCGTTGTTACAATCAGTGCTGAAAGATATCCACGGATGTAATGGAGATGTAAATATATTCGAAGTGGCTAGAAGAAATTATATAACTGTCCGGCAACTGGAGCGACATTTTAAAGCGCATATTGGCTTAAGTCCAAAGGAATATGCGAAGATTATTCGATTCCAGTCGGCCCTCACCATGATGAACGCTAATCATCCACGGAAGTTATCTGCTATAGCATTTGACTGTGGGTTTTATGATCAGTCGCACCTGACGAATGAAATAAAAAAGTATACTGGTTATACGCCTGCTCAGCTATAATTTTGTCGTTTTTTTCCAATAGATAATTGGAGCCTTACTTTACTTTTGTTGAAAAGTTGAAAGTATGAAGAAAGTCATTTTGAATATAGCCGTAACCCTGGATGGGTTTATTGAAGGACCGAATGGAGAAGTGGATTGGTGTATCATGGACGATGATATGGATTTCGGCGGTTTTCTAGCCAGTGTTGACACCATTTTTTACGGTAGAGTGAGTTATGATGCCTGGGGGAGTTTCCAACCAGATATGAATGCGGCTCCCGTGGAAAAAGAAATGTGGGAAGGTATTCATGCAAAGGATAAGTATGTTTTTTCGCGCCAAAACCGGGAGCATGCACATGTTACCTTCGTTCACACTGATATCATCAACCAGGTGAATGCTGTCAAACAGCGGGGTGGTAAGGATATCTGGCTTTACGGTGGCGCGCGTCTCATCAAAACATTTATACAAGCTGGCCTCATCGATGTTTATCGAATATACGTACATCCGGTAGCGCTAGGCACTGGTAAACCTTTGTTTGAAGGCTTAGATGCGCGAGTAGGTTTACGCTTGACAGGAACCCGCGCATTTAGATCGGGAGTAGTGGAGCTTACTTATGAGCCGCAGTAATAAGTAGTGTTTTTATATTGTGGGAAAAGGAAATTTTTTCCACTAAAAATTAGGATTGGTACTATTGATTACATAATTATTGTAGCCTTTAAAATTTTGAAAACTATACCCATTGGCGGTTTTAAAGCCAATCGCAAATTCTCCTTGTAGATCGTCCGTCGATAGACGTAATTCCTCTGGAACCGGAAAATAACATTCAATAATTTCAGCCCCTTTTGCCGGAACACTAATCGGTGAAAGGGGTTCATCATTGGATTTATCAAAACTTCTATGGTTTCGATGTGCAGTTAAATTATATTCCTTGAAGTGTCTATTGAATAATATTCTTACTGAAAATATTACCTGTTGTACACTGGATAAATTTTGTACCACTGCTTTTACGTGTATCTCTTCTACTTTATCCTTTCCGTTAAGTACACCTTCAATAACATACGATTCCGAAATATAATCTATTAAGAATCTAACCTCTTTTTTCTCTTCTTTCCTATTCTTGTAATTCGTTAGTAAATTGGCCAGGAGTGTGCCTAATAAGCCCATTAAGCCACCTACAAGACCGCCAATAATGGCTGCCTGCATTTCTATCTTCATTTCTATCTTTTTATTTCATAAATCAATATAGGGTAGTACTTACTGGCCTTGCATTTTCCTGGTGGCCAATGCGGGTAACGCTGTATTTCCACTTTGCTGACTGAAATTGAATGTTTGAGCATTAATTAACCAGGAGCCGTTTATCAATAGGAGATGGGTATGATAGGCGCCTTCTACTGTCCAAACTTCCGTGCTGATGAAGTGATCGGCTTTTCCGTAATATTCGGCGGTGGCTTCGTTTCCGTTTATGCTCACTGAAAAATCAGAAAGCTGATGGTGCGTATTGTCGAAGCCCGGCAGGAAAGCAGCCCATGCATAGGTAATATCATCAGGAGATAGGGTAATTGCGGGATTGCCTGTCATAGATGAGTAGTCCAGTAATACCGTGTTATTCATGGTGGACTTCACCTTTTCCCAGTTTCTTTCATCTGCGCCGGCAAAAAGGGTTTTGATTTGTTGGATGATTTGGGTTTCCATTTGTGTATGTAATTATTTGGGAAATGAAGATAGTTTATCTCCGTAAGTTATTATTCAACTCCATCACCAATTCATAAACTAATGTCACTGGATTTCTTTGATGATAAGGGAGATGCTGCTGGATATCGAATAATTTCTTTGCCCTTTGAATTGCTTTTTTCTGGCAGGCGAGGGCGTCTTTCTCCAGGAGAGTATATATTTTCTGGCAAAAATCGTATTTCTTGCCATCTCTGATATAGTTTATATTGAATTTGTTTCCTAATTCTTCATAATAAAATGTACGTAGTTCCTGGGTTTCTGAATGATTATAATGCAAATAAAACCATAGTTCGAAAGCGTCATTGGAATAAGCTACTTTATATCCATTTTGTATTGCCTTATCAATTGCATTATCAAAATCTGCAAACTCATCTTCCCCTCTTTTAACATCCATATCAAAAACGCACCAAACTTCATCATACTTCTCAGGGAAATTACAAAGCAGTTCTGTCGTTGTTTCCACCAATTTTAACTTTGATTGCCCTTGAAGATTGATGACCTTGACCCTGGCGCCCAACACCGGAAAAGATTTTATGTATAGTTCTTCCGTCTGGCCCTCGCAGGTTATCAGAAATGTCTTGTTCTGTGGAATAGTTTCAATTCTATATTTGCTAGGTTGGGCTTTTCTATTCCATGCTTTATCCTTATCTGTAACCTTAATAGCTCTAGTACTCTTAGGCATTATCCTGATTTATTAAGTTAGAGAAGTCGCCCAAAAACGGGATGGCGCCATACTTACCTTGAATGTAATCTTTTTCAAGAGATGCATTGTTTCTTATCCCTTTTAACTCCACCAATGTGTAAAGATGACTAGCGCCATATTTGTCTTTCTCAACAAAATCAATTTGATCTCTTCTCAATAAGTCGGGTGATAATAGATTCGTATCATGTGTAATGAAAATAATCTGAGCATTTGGGTTCTGCGAAGAATTATATAGCTCAACAATTTTTCTAGTTAACAATGGGTGGAATCTGGCATCAAATTCATCGATAATAAGGGGAAAACCTTCCTTTAAGGAAATATAAATATAGGGACTCAATCCAAACATTTTTTTTGTTCCCTCAGATTCCTGTACTTCAAAGGTGAATTTGGTGATTGCTTCAGGCTCAGATTGTGCATTATATCTGGTTCTACTTGAAACAATGATTTTCCCTTCCTTAAGATCTTTTTTCAGATTGTCATCCATGTGGTCAGGTAATTCCTCATCAACGACCTTGAAAATGTCAATATTTTCAATCCCTACATCCGCCTTATTTAAGAAATTAAGAATAAATTGTTTGACCTCTGTATTTTCTAATGACATTCTTGCCAAATTGAACATCCCTTTGTCAGACAGTCCGCTAACAAATAAAATAGAAGAGATGAACTTCACAATTTTCATGGACAATTTACCAAAACCAAAAGATGCTAATGCTGATAGAAATAGGGAGTTGCTTCTGAAAATTTGGCCTTCAGTATTTCCTTCCATCAATGTGATCGCTTTGTGCCCTTCTTCGAAATGTTTTTGATTGATATTGACGATAGTATCATCCTCTCTGATAAATAAAGGTTGTTCCCGTTTATTAGGCGTAGAAAATAGCCATTCACTTTTTATAGAGATGCCATCTGTTTCAAAGCCATATCTATATCGCACATTTTCCATTCTGAATATAATTTGGAAAAATGAAGGCTTTTGAAGGGTTTCAGTAGAAAGCTGAAATGGCAAAAAAATATTAAGAGAGGTGTTGTCTTTAACTGACGAAGAAATAATACTACAAAAAGCCATCAATGCCTTGATAATATTGCTTTTTCCACTAGCATTCGCGCCATAAACAGCTTTAGCTTTCAATAACTTTACTTCTTCGTTTACAGAAACAACGTTATCAACATCCAGGTCAGGGTTGATTGATTTGATCTTGGCGGCAGTCATTTTCAAAGTCTGGATATCCTTGAATGACCATAGGTTACCAAAGCTAAATTCTTCAATCATATATTCTTATTTGGATTGTTGCAGATTTTATGCAAAAATAAGAATAAGGATTTAAATTGTTGATATTTTATAATATAGATTTGTAGCGAATTATAAATTAATATATTTTATATTTATACGCTTCCTATCGCCATCTCCCTGGTGTAACCCCATACCTCTTCTTAAACGCCTTATTGAAATGCTGTACTGAGGAGTACCCTGTCAGCAGTGCAATATCAGCGATGCTTTTCTCTTTGGCTGTCAGTTCTCTTACAGCCATTTCTAAGCGACTTTCCGCCAGATAGCCGAAAACAGTGTTACCAAACATCTCCTTAAATCCGTTTTTTAACTTAAACAGGTTGATTCCTGCGATACGAGACAGTTCCGTTAATGAAGGAGGTGTGTCCATGTGCTCCAGCAGATATTCCCGGGCAAAGACAATCCTTTCTTTATCATAATCTGTTTTGATAATCTTATCGCAATCAGTGCGACTCCTTTGATATGCATCGGCCTGTAGTACCAGTAGTTCCAGGCACTTGGAGTAAAGGTACATCTGACGGATACCGCCATTATATGGGCAACTTCGTATATGCTCAATTGTTTGGGCCATATTGCCATCGATGTAAAGATTCTCAGTGGAGAAGGCACAGGAGTTGCCGGTATTCATCTGAGCGCCGAAGTGTTGCAGCGATTCATTAGAATCCTTTATCAGTTCATGGAACTTGTCTACCCTGTATTGTATCATGAATATTATCAGCCGGGTATCGTGACTTTTAATCAGGCCACTGCTTTGAGGGGCGTAGAATATGTTGTGTTGATAGTTTCCTAGTACAAATTCTTTCCCATACACGTCTACGTCATTGCCTACTTCGCCGCGGAGAATGAAGCATTGTGTTACCAGGTCCAGATCTGCTCTCCACTGAAAATGCATGTCCTTCTTGAAATTCCATTCAGAGTAGCCGATCCGTATACCATCGAACCAACAGTTCTGAGACTGTAACTCCATTTCCGGCGTAACAAAACTGATATTCTTCTCTGTAAAACCTGGAGAGTTGTAGCCATCTTTAACATAGCTGTTGGCAAATAAGGATTCCAGTTTATCCGTGTCCGTGAATACCTTTTCGTTCATAAAAGCATTTGATAGGGATGTGAAAATACTTGTTTGCCGGCTTCCAGAAAGGAATACGGCAAAGTTTATCCCTATGGTATAAAAAGTAATCCCTTACGTATAAAAGAGGCGGACTCCTCTTGCCTGGCTGTGGGAGCGCGGGTAAGCAAGAGGGTTGGCTGTCTCCCTACAATATCCTATAACGGTAAACGCTCCTCAAGTGTGTTCAGCATATTTGTCCATCCCGCTTTGGTACGGTCCGCATATTCTGCCCATTTGATATCCATATCATGGGTGAGTGTCAGCAGGCATCCCGCATCATTGGGTTGTATATCGAGACTCACCATACTGTCATCTCCGGAATCAATATCTACGCCCCAGCTAAATACCAGTCGCGTAGGACGGTCTATCTCCAGGTAGGTGCCCACATGGTCTAATTCCTGATCGCCTCTTTTTACTTTGTAACTAAACTTACCACCGGGATATAGGTCGTTGTTGAGATGGATAATTTCTTCCTCCCGTACAGATGGACCGAACATCCATTTGTCGAGTTTCCAGATATCTGTCCAGGCATCAAATACTTCCTCTGCGGAATGATGGAATTGCTTTTCCACCTGGATGGAACATGTGTTTTCAGCTTCTTCCTGCATATATAGTGATTTAGGGTTTTATCGATATGACGAAGGTAGCGCCGGTAAAAGGGTTCTGCAAATTTTATTAATGTTCTGTCGGCTAGAAATATTCTTCTTTAATCACATGATGGATAAAATCGGAAAACCTTATCCAGTTTGGTTTTATACAGAAATGTACGAGTCCGTCCATTGTTTTTATTCTGTCTCTGCCATCAGGGAATGCAGTAAAATAGGTTTCCAGTAGATGATGATCTTGTTTATCGGATAGTAGTCTGGCGTTGCCTTCCAGCTGCAAGGTCTGCTCGTTTTCCCAGCCAATTACCACCGCTGTGGCAGGATGGAGCAGGAGGTTTTTATATTTCCTGGACGCACGCACGGTATCAAAAATAATTTCCAGTTCCGGTGTCACAGCAATGCCTACCAATGCAGACTCCGGACGATTTTCTTCATTGACAGAGGCTACCACTGCATAAGGATGTCTGGCAATAAAGCTGTATAAGAAATCCGTGTTTATCATCATGATATGCCTATGTGTTTTTAAGAACACGCATCAATTTCTGCACCAATAAGGCTATCTGGTGAGATAGAAACTACTATTTCTTCATGGTTTCTTTCATTCTGATCCATACGAGCATGCCGGAAAGGAAAGTGACAAATCCTGCGATGTGCACAGCCCAGATGAGTCCGAGGTAATGGGCGACTATCCCCGCCATTAATGCGCCTACAGCATAGCCTATATCTCTCCAGAAGCGATAAACGCCGAGCCCGGAGGCTCTCCAGGAAGGGTGGGTGGCATCGCTGACGGCAGCCAGCAGGGCTGGATATACCATGGCGGTACCCACGCCCAGGAATACGGAACCAACCAACCCAGATGTAAGTGGGGAGAAGAATTCCAATCCGATGACGATATGTCCCAGTACCTGGACAAACATTCCCCATACGATTAATGGCTTTCTTCCTACACGGTCGGCCAATGGTCCTGTAATAATCTGGCCAACTCCCCATACCACCGGATAAATGGCTTTGATCCAACCTACGCCTTCCAGTCCTACACCCATGGTAATAAACAGTAATGGGAAAACGCCCCAGGACATCCCATCATTCAGGTTATTGATCAGGCCTGCCTGAGAAATAGAGAAGAGGTCTTTATTCCTGAAAGATGTTTCTTTGAAAACCCATAGCAGATTAGGCCTATGCATTTTCTCTCCGGAGCTGGTGGCTGTCACCAAAGCAGATTCCAATTGTGCATGCCTGCGGGTATCTTGGATGACCAGGACAGATAGTATTAAACCGGCGACGGTATAAAATATCCCGATATAAAATGGCTGTGGTCTCAGTCCATATGCTGCCGCCAGATAGCCTGTCAGTAAAGCGGTAAGTCCTACGGCGCCGTAACCTGCAGCTTCATTGATTCCCATGGCGAAGCCACGCTTCCTGGGACCTACCAGGTCTATTTTCATGTTAACGGTCATCGACCAGGTAAGGCCCTGGCTGACCCCTAACAGCATATTGGCGGCTATTATCCAGTTCCAGCCGGGGCCCCAGGCCAGGAGGAAAGGGACAGGTAACCCAATGATCCAACCTAATATCAGTACGCGTTTACGGGTGTATTTGTCTGCCAGTATGCCGGAAACCAGATTGGTGAAGGCTTTCACCACCCCAAAGGCAATAATGAAAGAGAATATAACGATGTCTGACCCTATCTTGAATTCCTCCGTACCTACCAGCGGCACCACTGTTCTCTCCAATCCGACCATACCGCCTACCAGCATATTGACCAGTACGAGCAAAGAGAATTGCTTCCAGTTTTCTTTCAGTCCTAACTTTATTTCCACGCTTTACCTTTTAAATGAGTGTATGTGCCGGCATAATTCCTGCAAAATTAAAGAATAAAAACTATTCAATAAAATTATTGAATAGATATGAGAGGGGAGTTGGGAGATGAAGGTTGCACTGCTTAGATATAGTACCCACTGTTGGGAGTAGTTGGTTGGGTATCCTCAAAAAAAAAGAGGCCGCTTCCTTTTGAAGCGACCTCTCTAAGGGCATAATAATTATTGGGAATAACGAAACAAGGAACAAAAGGCCGTAGACGATTGGTTAAGTTCAGTCCACGGATGTTCGGTTTTTCAATTGATTACTTTACGATCCTTTCTGTAGATGAACTCTGATGCAAAAATATATGCTCATGGCGGATTTCATCGGTTTTGGGCCTCTACAAGGTGACTACACTACATCAATTTTTGCATCTACAAAACATCTACAAATACTATTTTTGCCGAATGAACCGTATCCAAAAAAGCCTGGTATTATTATTATGTACCATGTCTGGCTTGTTGTATAAAACCGATGTAGTTGCCCAAACAGTAGTGGACTCACTGAAGAAAGTGTTGGCCCAGCCTACACTCACGCCCGAAGAGCAGGTGTTAACCCGGTTAAAATTGAGTCGCGCCCTCTCCAGTACCGACCGGAAAAGCGCATTGACCAATGCGCAGGTGGCCTTATCGATGAGCAGGTCGCTGAAAGACAGTAAGTATGCCGCACAATCGCATTCTTCTCTCGTATCTGTGATGTATGGACAGGAAGATATAAAAGGCGTGGGGCTACAACTGGATAGCGCTTTTCTGTTGGCCGAGCAATCCGGCGACCCACTCACCCTGGAAAACGTCTGGTATCGTAAAGGCTGGATGGAAAGCAGAGTAGGCAAGCCACATGAAGCCGTGAAAAGCTTCCAGCAGGCGCTCAAATATGGGGAGAAGCAGCCGCCGAACAGTTTTACGACCAGCATATATTATAATCTTTCTGCTATCTATGCCGATTGGGATGATCTGGAAAACCAATCGAGATACGCGTTCGCCTGCCTGGCGGCGGCCAAACAATTCCCCGATCCGGATGATATCTGCAATGCTTACCAGGCGGTAGCTACCAGTTACGAACATCGGTTTGGCAAGGATAACAATGCCCGGCAGTTACTGGATTCTTCCCTGTATTATAACCGCCTGGCAATTCAATTTTACCAGCAGAACAAGGACAGAATTAGCTTTTCCAGTGCGCTGGGAGTAATTGCACTCAATACCGCCAACCTATACGCAGAATTTTTCCCACGTAATTTCAGGGATTCCGCCCAGCATTACCTGAGAATCGCCCAGGAAATTGGGATTGCTACCCATCAGCAGGAAGTGATTGCCAGCAGCTACGGCATGCAGAGCAGCTTTGAACTGATGGATGGTCATTACGATGCCGCCGCAGGATTATTACTAACGGGATTGCATATACTACAGGAATCGCCGGCGCCGGACAACAACTTAATGGCGCACTTCATGAGTAACCTCTCCGAAGTGGCAGAGAAGAAAGGCGATCTGGTGAGTGCATTGAATTTTGAAAGAGAACATAGTAAGTATTTTGCCGCCGCTTTTGATGCGGAGAAAATGGCGATTGCGAAAAGACTGGAAGCCCAGTATCAGACGCAACAAAGAGAACAACAAGTACTGACTTTACAGGAAAAAGCGGCTTTCAATAAGAAACTGAACATCGTCTATATTATATTAATCATTGCCTCCGTACTGGCATTGATCTTCCTGTTCCGTTCCTACCACTTCCATTTGAAATCCACCATACAGCAACAGACCTTGCTGGAAAAGGAGAAACAGGACGCCGTTTTACAGATGCGACTGAAAGAGGAAGAGGCGAAAACGCTGGAATTGGAAAGACAGGAAGCCGCCCTCCAGGCTCAGCTCCAGACGGAAGCGGCAGCGCGACTCCTAGCAGAGCAGCAACTAATCCAGGCCCAGAAGGAGCAACTCCAGAAAGACCTGCTGGCAGGTACTTTACAAGTGGAGCAAAAGAATGAGCTGCTGCAAACCCTCCAGGCAAAATTGCAGGAGAAATCCGGCGACCGTAACCTGATAGGACAGATCAATCGTATGATAGACCAGGATCGGCGAATGGATGAAGATTTTGAAAATGCGAAAACAGAGCTGGAAAATATTCACCCGGAATTCTTCTCCAGGCTGCAGTTGAAGGCCAACAACGGACTTACCCGACTCGATCTAAAACATTGTTCTTATATCTCTATGGGATTGTCCACCAAGGAAATATCTTCCAGATTAGGCGTGGCGCCAAAGAGTATTCTGATGTCGAGGTACCGGATCAAACAGAAGCTGGGACTGGGGAAAGAGGAAGGACTGGATGCTTATCTGATGAAAGAAGCGGGGCATTAAGGCAATAAAACGGGGCCGTAGTAATTTGCTACGGCCCCGTTTTATTATGCTTCCTGTAAGAAAGCAAATTTGTTCTGGAAGAATTTACCAATTACCGGAATAGGTTTCTGTACGCTGTTATTGGCGTTGATGATACCAAATACCATAAAGATTATCGGCAGGAATCCTGCAATGGATAGTATGCTGGTCAGGGCAGCTGGTAATACAGCAATCACAATGCTCAAAGCAATACCCCAAACTATACTGGCAATAGCCAATCCGAGTGCCTGCTCCAGGTGGTAGTTCACCAGACTGTTTCTGTTTTCTTTACTTTTCACAAATGCTACCACCCATCCGATAATAGTGATGTAAGCGATCATAGCCCATTGATTTGTTTTCATAGCTGAGGTTTTTTGTTTAAGAATGATTTCCGGCAAAATTAGATCGCCGGCCCTTCAGCTGGAAAAAAGTAGATACTACAAGACATCTACAAATGGAAAAAAAAACGCTACAAAAAAACTACATTGATGATAAATAGTTATTTGTTAATTATTTATAAATAATTAGTTGGTGATATATTAGTGTATGCATGTACGTTGTATCTACATCGTAGTATGTTCAATGGGAAGGCCACGCAGTGCCCAGTCGGGGTAACCTTCATTCATGCGCATCGCATGGAAACCTTTCTTTTTAAGTAGCGCCACCGCCTCATCAGCATATACACAGAAAGGTCCGCGGCAATAAGCAACGATCATTTTATCTTTCGACAAGTGCTTCAATTGTTCCTGTAGTTTCTCTACAGGAGCAGATATGGCCCGGTGAATATGTCCCCGGCGATATTCTTCTTCAGGTCTTACATCCAGCAGGATGACCTCATTTTTCTCCAGCATTCTGGCGAGCGCGCTGGCATCTACTGCCGCTATTTCTCCATGACCTTTTCTGAAATCAGTGACTACTTTTTCTACATCCGTATTGTATTCCATCCCTAATTCCCGAAGGGCCGCCCAGGCATGAAATACGTTTTCACCAGCCAAACTATAATGAATAAAGTTGCCATTCCGGGTAATTCTTACCAATCTCGCCTGTTTCAATGTTTGTAAATGCTGGGAAGCATTGGCGACAGACATGCCCGTATTATTAGCGATTTCCTCTACAGAAAAAGGCCCTTGCGCCAGTAAGTCTATGATCTCCAGGCGATGCGGATTACTCAACGCTTTCGTTACCCTGGATAATGCGCCATACACTTTATCCTTAAAATCTCGTTTATTCATAGCAATTTCTTTGGATTAGACTGACCTGTTACAAAGGTAGAAAACTATTCAATGAGTCTGTTGAATTGTTTTTTGGTGGGGAAATGGCGGTTGGTGAGATACGTGTCTCCATAAAAATATTTAGCATACGCTTGCAACTTTATGTCAACTGATTCGTCTTTAATCAAATATCCACCTTATGCATTTGAAACCTATACTATTATTTACAGGATTGTTGTTTTCTTGTACCCTTTTCGGCCAGAATCGTATTCCCGTTATCAAGGCGAATTCAGAAAAAGTAAAAATTAAAGTGGACGGTAAAATTACCAACGACAATTGGACAGTTGAGCCAAAGGCGAAGCCGGATGTCTATAAAACGGCAGGGAAAGCAGTGACTTTCCTGACCGATATAGATTCCATTACTATTCGGGTTAAACCTGGTACTGCTTCCGATTTTGTCATCCTCTTGAATGGGAAAGATTCTGCCCTGACAAGGATACAGTATCAACCGAGTCGGCTGGAAATGTTGAAGGCTGCCAAGGCTTATGACACAAAAGACCAGCGGGTACAACCTGCATTTACTTATTTGTCTTCCGAAGACCCGACCTTGAAACGTATCCGTCAGGAGATGAACCTGGATTCCATTGCGGGCGAGGGAACGGAGGTATCCAAAATGATTAACCTGTTGCAGTGGGTGCATAATGAGATCCGGCATGATGGAGGCAGTGATAATCCTAAGCTGAGAAATGCTTTAGATATCATTGCGGTTTGCCATAATGAAAAAAGAGGGGTGAACTGCAGGATGATGGCCACCGTTTTAAATGAATGTTATCTGGCGATGGGCTTTAAATCCAGGTTTATTACCTGCATGCCTAAAGAAATCCAGTTCGATGATTGTCATGTAATTAACATGGTATATTCAGAGGATCTGAAAAAATGGCTTTGGATGGACCCTACTTTCGGCGCCTATGTGATGAATGAAAAAGGGGAGTTGTTAAGCGTACAGGAAGTAAGAGAGCGCCTCGTGAATAATAAACCATTGATCCTGAATCCGGATGCTAACTGGAATAGGAAAGTGTCGCAAACAAAGGAAAATTACCTGGAAAAGTATATGGCGAAGAATCTCTATCGCATAGAATGTCTGGTAGGTAGCGGTTATGATATGGAAACAAGAATACCGGGCAAAAAACTAAACTATATTCAGTTGGTACCATTGGATGGATTGAATCAGAAGGGCGATACTTCAGCAAATGGAGGGGTGTCATTTAATACTAACATCACGAATAACCCAGATGTTTTCTGGGCGAAGCCGTAAGATTTTGTGCGCTTGCCCTGTTGCTGGGGCAAGCGCATTTCCCCCAATATCTTTCGTGTATGCATGCCGGTTAGCGGGAGATGCATGCTGCACCTGACCTCATTGTTTCCCTCCATCTTCGCCTCTATTCCGTGATTTTTTTATCGGAATTAATTATCTTCGGCAAATTATCAACCACCCCAAAATATTGTACTGTCGATGAGATTGTCCCTGATTTTTAGTGTGCTGGCATTGTTGGCTGCCGGTACTGTACTCGCACAAAATGTTAAAGAAGAGGTTCCGTATTGTTGCAATCTTAATCCGGCGTTGGATTCCATCAGCGTGATGGAAGATCGGTTGAAATTAGCAGAAGCGGATCAAACGAGAAGGAATTTTGAGAGAAAAAAGAACACGCAACAACCCGTACAATACCTTATGACCCCGGTAGGATTAAATGTTTTGGCTGCCAGAAAATTTAACAGCTATCTTACCGGAACTGCGGATCTTTCTTTGAATAAGACTTATTTTATCTTAGACCCCGTTGATGGACGACTATTCCTTGGTATAAATTGGGGAAAAGATCCATCAAAGAGAAGAGATCGTATCAAATCACTGCTTACTACAGGCATTCAGGCGGATGCGACAGATGGTTTTGCTACCTTGTTTACAAAGGGAGATAAATGGTCGCCTAATATTGGGGTTTCCGGTAAGTTTACCATTTTTGGAAAAGCTAGTATCAAGTATTCTACAGGTAAACGCAGTGTACAATATCTGGCAGATTCTGCTCAACAGCAAGTACTTAAAAAGGATACGGTACCAGCGGCCCTGATTGCCAGATTATTAAGAGAAGAAGTGAAAATGCAGGTACTGGAGCAACTGCGGCAAGATTCTGCCGACTTTGATAAAACTATGTCTGCCTGGGACAAGTTGAGACCATCTCCATTAGAGTTGGCCTGGATGAATAAAAAGAAGGAAACCTTCTACGAAGAAAAATATGCGGATGTCTTGTCGGACTTCTACAAAAAAGAAGCTGATATAATAGAAGAGGAGGAAGTATATAATGTCTTTTCCGGACATTATTTCAGCTTTATTGCCTATATCCCTGTTACAAGCATGAAATATACAGTTACTCAGGAGATTAAAAGTGAATTGAAAGAGGAGAAATTGTGGAACATGCAGCTCTCTATCTTATACTCCTACTATAGGGAAAAGAGGAAGTCGCGTTGGGTATTAAATGGTACTGTGGGTTTAAATAATCAGAATAATATTCTTACATCTGATTTGGATACCTATAATAGAGCAAGCTATAATATTATCAGTATAAATCCTGATACTACAGTAACCTTGTCTAGTAAAGATCCTGACAAGGTTTATGTTGGAAATTATAAACGGTATTTATCACCATATATCAGTACGCAGGGAGTAGCGTTTCTCGTATTCAAGAAGTCACTGGGGCTAAGTTTGCAAATTGACCAATATCTACAGCATGATGGGCCGAGCAATATTAAGGTAGGTATCCCATTCAATTTAAAAGGGAAAGATGAAGATACCAAAGCAAGTTTTGAAGTGAGTGCCAAATGGAATGATATTTTTGGTAAGCTATCCTCCAGTGTAGATAGGTTTGTAGTGGGAATAAGCATTGGTGTTCCGCTCGCTGGAAAATTGTACTAACAAATTTTAAATACCCCATGGATGCATGGGGTATTTTTTTATCCTTTGGGAGATGGCGGCCAAAATGCCCCACCAATTTATCATGTAGTAAAGAGCTGGTTTTGGTTAGATGACTATTCGTCTTCCGATCTATTAACAATTATTTCATCTGCAAATCATCCCGGTGCTGTTTACTTTTGAATGGAAATTGACCGTATGGGAATCGACATGGGATGCCTTCCTGATGAAAAGGAGCTGATATGCCAGCTGAAAACAGGAGACGCAACTGCTTTCCGGGAAATTTATGACCGCTATTGGAAGCAACAGTATGATCTGGCTTTCTATAAGTTGGGATCAAAAGAGGCTGCGGAAGAAATTACCCAGGAAGTATTTGTGACACTCTGGCTGCAAAAAAATGAACTGGACCCTCAGCGGCCGGTAGCAGCATGGTTGTATGGTGTCTCCCGAAATCTGATTCTCAAAACATTCCGCAAACAAGCGATTCATCAACGATATCTGCAACAAGCCGAACTACCAGAAATTACCTATAATACCTCCGAACAACTGGCATTCAATGAACTGCATGCGATCGTACATCAACAAATCAATCAGTTACCTGATAAATGTCGCGAAGTGTTTACCCTCAGTCGCGTAAACGGACTGAATACCCAGCAGATTGCGGAAACCCTGAATATATCTCCTAAAACGGTGAATAATCACCTGGTAAAGGCTATTAGGATCATGCGTGGTAATCTGAAAGATTATATCATGATTATGATCATTCTTTCCGTCAGGCCGTAACATTAATTTAATACAGACTCCAGTAGGTGTTTCTTTCCTGCAAAGGTAAATAGTATGTGAACTGCCGCTATTACAGCAGTTACACCATGAATATATGCAGGAAGATAATATTATTCAACGCATAGACAGTTACTTATCCGGTCAGGCTACGCCGGAAGAAGAAAAGGCGCTTCAGCAATGGTTTGATGAACTTCATATGCCGCCAGTGGATGATTCCATGGAGGATAAAGTCCAGCTGGGAGAACGCATGTACACGGCTATCTCAGATAAATTGGGACTGACGCCGGCAGTGAAAAAACTGTATGTAAAAAGAAGTACCTGGTGGAAGCTGGCAGCCTCTGTACTTTCAGCGGCTATTGTGACGGCCGGCGGATTACTCTATAAAAACAGGATGCCCCAAAGGACGCCTGTAGCAAAATTAATTGATGTCTATACCCGTAAAGGTCAGCTGACCAAAATCATTCTCACAGACAGTTCTATCGTCTGGCTGAATGCGAATAGTCATTTCCGTTATCCGGAGCAGTTTGGAACGGATCGTACCGTTTATCTGCAAGGAGAGGCCTACTTTGATATTCGTCAAGATCCTGCACATCCCTTTACGATTGAAAGTAATGGTTATCGTACACAGGTACTGGGTACCACTTTCAGTATTCGTTCTTATCCTGCGCCCAATGTTTACCGCGTAACAGTGGCCACTGGAAAGGTAATGGTATGCCGTACCCAGGATAGTTCCCGACTGGCGGTGTTAACAGCCAATCAGGAGTTTAGATTTAACGGCAACGATAGTACGGAGTTGGTACGGAGTGTACACGCAGCTTCCCTCTTAGCCTGGAAGGAAGGAAAACTCACTTTTGAAAAAGACCAGCTTAGCGAAGTATTGGTATCGCTGGAAAACAGGTATGGCCAGCGGCTGGTATTACAATCTAAACATAAAGCAACGATGGAGATCTCCGGCACTTTCGATCGGAATCAATCACTCAACGATGTATTGCATATCCTTTCCAAGGTCTATGGCCTTCGTCAGAAGAAGCAAACTGACGGCACTATTTGTATTATCTGACCAAAATATATATGCCATGACTGAGAGATTTACTTAATAAGAAAAAACCGGATAACGCAAGCGTATCCGGCTCGTCGCGATGCTGATGACACCAGGCCTGAGAAACCGCGTCATCCCATCGCTGTCAATTACTCACCCGAAGGATTAACTAATTAACAAGGTAAAAGTATGAATTTTTTCCTGGGGAAACCCTGTGCTTATTTAAAATGGGTTATGCGTATATCTTTTTACGTAATGGTGTTGTCGCTCACAGTCACCAACCTAATGGCCAGCGTCACTTCCAGAGGACAGTCTGCCGAAAAAATAAGAATGTCGCTCGACATTCACGGACAGTCCCTGCGAACGGCATTGGAACAAATTTCCACCAAGTCAGGTGTGCGTATTTACTTCAATGATGAGAAGGTAGACCGGATCAAACAGGTAAGCATACACGCACAGGATGAATTGTTGATGGATATCCTGAAAGATCTCCTTTCCTCATCAGGAATGGCGGCACAAATTTATGCCGACAATAAAATCACCATCATTCCTGCCAGCGATCTGCCACCGCCAGTGAAAGGTACTGTGGTGGATAAATCGACCGGCACGCCGCTACCCGGCGTAGGCGTGCGCATCAAAGGTAAACAAGGCGGTGTTATTACCGATGGCAATGGTCATTATACCATTAACATCCCTGATGGTGGCGCTACTTTACTCATCACTTATATCGGTTATGAGCAGCAGGAATTGCATGTGGCGGCTGGTACCACTACCTTGAACATCTCTCTGAAGCCTTCCCGTACCCAACTGAATGAGGTACAGGTACAGGCGCGCAGGAAAGCGAATACCGAAATGGCGGTACTGGCCGAACGCCGTGCAGCAGCCATTGTACAAGATGGTATCTCTGCTGCCAATATCGAAAAAACAGCGAGTATTACCACCACGCAGGCTTTACAACGCGTTTCCGGCGTAACGATTACAGATGATAAATATGTGGCGATACGCGGACTCGGAGACCGCAGCGTTATCGGTCAGTTGAACGGTGTACGCCTCGCTTCTTCCGATCCCGACAGAAGCGCTATTCCCCTGGATCTTGTGCCTGCAGGTCTCCTGGATAACATCACCGTTTATAAGACTTACACGCCCGATAAACCTGCTGACGCCGCTGCCGGTATTATTGAGCTGAAAACCAGATCAGTACCGGATTCTGCTGCGTTTAATGTGACAGTGCAGACAGGGTTCAATTCTAATATCGGGTTAGGCGGACAAGTAAATAGTTTCTATAACAGTGATCCCGGTTTCTTTGGACAAAAAGTAAAAAACGCCGGACTTTCGAACGATTTCGTGCAGCTGGGAAAACAGTATCCTGGCGGTTTTTCTTCCGTACAATCCATGATTGCCAACAGTGGCAATGATCCTGCCATGAAACAGGAAGTAAACAGAATCAATGGTATCATGCACGGCTTCGATCCTGTGCTGACCACACGTTACACGACCGCAAAATTAAACCAGATCTATTCTGCGACCTATGGTAACAGCTTTACCATTTTTAAGAAACATAAGCTGGGCGTTATTGCTGGCGTAAACTATTACCAGCGTTCTACAGATATCCAGGGCGGCGATCTCACCCAATGGAGCATCTATCAGGGGGTACTTACCGGAAACAACCAGGTAAGCAGTACCCGCGTCATCCCTAACTATATCACTCCGAATAATATCAATCTGGGGAAATATATTTCCTATAAAGAAAATACGGGAACGTCTACACTGAATTATGGATTCCTGGGTGGGCTGACCTATCGTGTGAATGCACGCAACGAAATCAGTATGCAGTATATGGGTAGCCGTGGCGCAGAAGTGCAAGCCAGCAACCTGTATGGCGCATATGAATATACCGGCCTTCCAGGTACGGTGAGTAATGTTGTGTACTCCCTTCGTCGTAGTTATCGTACATTGAATACTTTTAACCTGCAGGGAGAACATCGTCTTACCGCAGGGGAATATGCACCACGACTCAGTTATAATCTTGCATCTTCTACGTCCAGTCAGGATGATCCGGACTATCGTTTTGTAAACCTGGCTGCTTACAGGCCTGTGAATGGCGGCGGCTATTCCGGTAATGGTAGCTTACCCAATACTGGCGGCTCGCCGGAAGGTACGCCGGTGTATTATTCGCTGGTGTCCGGATATGTAAACGGATATGGTCCTTATGGCATCATACAGGCAGATCCTAACGGCCGTCGTTACCGTAAACTGCATGAAACAAATTATAACTATAAAGCAGACCTCTCGTTCCCATTCCGACTCCTGGGACAACGCCAGGAATTTAAAACCGGGGTGAACTATCTGCACCGCGACAGGACCTTCACAGAAAACGTGTTATCACTGCCTGGTTCTAACTTTTCTTCTACCGGTAATCTGGCGCTGTATACGGTTCATGGTAACCTCGACAGATTGGTTGGTTACGATCAGATTGGTATAAAACTGCCTTCCGGCGCTACTGGCGAAGGACAACCTACCATAGGCGGTTTCCTGTACAATGCCCAGAAATCGCCGAATAACTATAAAGGATTTTATGAAACACGCGCCTTCTATGGCATGATGGATCTGCACTTGCTGAAGAACCTGCGTGTAACCGGCGGTACCCGTTTTGAACTGACAGATATCCAGGCAGCCGTAGATACGGCAGGCGTCTTCCTGGATCCGAGTCTGACCACTCCTAACAAAGACGGGCAGACAGTGAAGCTGGTATTTACACAGCCGAATTCCGTGTATAAAACAGATTATACTCCTTACTATTCACTCAACATCACCTATAATCCTCAGCAGGATATGAACTTCCGCCTGGGCTATAGTACTACGCTTGCCAGACCAGAGCTGCGGGAGATCACCAATGTGTTCGAGTTTGATCCGTTTCAATTTGCATTAGTGGTTGGGAATCCTAAACTGGTTAACCAGAAAACCACCAACTACGATTTTCGTTGGGAATGGTTTCCTGCTGCAGGAGAGGTGATTGCAGCTTCTGCTTTCTATAAAGAAATAGATCATCAGCTGACGAAAGTATACAGTGCTAATTCTTCCGGTCTGGATGCGCGTTTCCCGGAATTCCCTTCTATCCGTTTTGAGAACGACCCTAACAAAGGACGCGTATACGGGATAGAGCTGGAAGTGGTGAAAAACCTGGGCAGATGGTGGCATCCGTTGAAACATTTCAATCTGGGTAGCAACTTGTTGCTGGCACAGAGCGATATCAAAAAATCGACCGAACGCCTCAACGATTCCAGGATTGTAGACAGACGTTCCCCTTCCAACAGTCCGCTGTTTGAGCAAGCGCCTTATTCGGTGAATGTTTGGCTCAATTACAGCAATCCTGCCAGCAGAACAGATCTGACGCTTACTTTCAATGAAGTGGGAGAACGTCTTATCCAAATCAATCTGACAGGGGAACCGGATTTGTACAGCAGACCCGCTCCTGTACTGGATTTCGTTTTCAGTCAATACCTCACCAAAAGATTACAGCTGAAAGGATATGCCAAGAACCTGTTGAATCCGGCATGGCAGGAAGTATATGCCAACCCTGGAACAGGAGGTAAGTATTATGGAAAAACGTATATCCGTCGCAGTTATAACCGCGGTACGGAGTTCATGATTGGCCTTAACTACAATATTTTCTAAAGTGACAGTCCGAAAAAATATGATGATGAAAACTGCAAAATATCTTTCGGCCATGCTGCTGTTAGCCAGCATGTGGGCTTGTAAGAAAGATAAAAATAATTTCGTCTATATAGAGCAGACGGTTCCTCCCCTGAATTCTTCCACCGTCAGGCTGATGAACTACGGGAGACCGGCCACAGAATTGATTATCAATGATACGCCACTGACCAGTCTTGTACAGCCCAGCATCGAAGGACTCTATTTGGAAGGGAATACCAAGCCGACGATTTATTTCAGCAATGGCCGCCTGGGCAAAACGTATTCCATTCCACAACGCTTTATTCGCGCGGATGGTACGGCAAACGTTAAAATAGGCGCCATGGCCTATGGCATGACTGGCATACAGTTTTCCAAAGCATTCCAGGTAAAAGAAAATGTAAATGTGCCTACCGATTATTACAATGTTTTGTATGGAGACCACAAGTCTTCTGACGTAATAGGCTCTGACAGCCTGTTTGCCATTCCTCGTTCCATATCGCCTCCGGCAGACCCGAAGAATTTCCGTATTCGTTTACTGAATCTCAGCTCCGCGCCGGATAAAGTGGGACTGGAAGGGAACCTGACATTGGTATATGCGGATGGAACGCCTGTGAATAATACTACCAGTCATATTGCCAGCGGTAACTATTCCGACTATACGGAGTTGCCTTATGGTACTTATCAGTTCAAAGTGGTGACAGAAGATGGTAAAGTATTGCCCGCTGTGCCTGTAAACCCGGATGAACAACTGAAAACCGTGAATGGAACTACTGGCACCATGACCGTAGGGTTTAATCCGCCTACAGACTTATGGTTTACCTATGCCCCTACCCAGACTTATCAGCCTGGAGGAGTATATACCGTGATGGTTTGTGCCAGCGGGGCTTTTGATTACTATCCTGCCGGAAGTAACACCACCAGTCAGACTACCCTGAACGCTTTTCGTATTATCCCGGATAATAAGGAATCCCTGAACATTACATGGGGAAGGGTACAGGCAGTAAATGCGTACCCTGGCAGTAATATCCGTGTAACGGTGGATAATCAGCCGGTACAGGAAGATGCATTGACTTTTGGGAATTCGTCTCCCTATAAAATCTTCATCGCGGGCAATCATACCATACAGGTAACAGATGGCAACGGTAAATCGCTGGGTTCCACGTCCGTGAATATTACCGGCAGTGATAACTATAGCATCTGGTGCTATCCGGATGCCAACGGACAACCAGTAGTGAAAACGGTGGTGAATAATCTCAGTGGCGCCTTTTATTACAATCCCAATAAAACCGGTGATGATGGCGCTACCAACCAATTTAAGGTAACCATGCCTTTATGGATACGTTTCCTGAATCTGAGTACAGATATTCCGGAAGTGACCTTTACCGGCGCAGATGGACAGTTGCTGATCAGCTATCTGACTTATACCGGCGCTGCCAGTCAGCGCTTGCAACAAGGACAGGTGATTACAGAGCAACCCTATGTGATGTTTCAACCGCTGTTGGGAATAAACAAGCTGCAGGCATATGCATCAAGGCCTAATATGTTGCCTGGCGACTGGATACGCGGGATACCGTCACTGAAGGGGACTGATTTCATCGCCCGGCCGGATTTATATAAAACCGTTAACCTGCCGCCTTATGAAACCGGCGTGTATACGGTCGCGTTAGTAGGCTCACTGAATCCTAAGAAGGCAGGAGATGTGCCTGCGAAAATGATCATCATTAAGCATAACAAATAATTCACTGCAATGAAAATAACATATCAATTCCTGTTGCGATGGATGGCCGGTGCAGTACTGTTGCTGACCGCCTGCAGGAAAACAGATTTCCCGGAGGTCAATTCCCCGGCCTATCTGCGGGTATTCAATTGCCTGACTTATAATATCACTATTGGAAATAAAGATGCACCGCAGCCATTTCTGACCATGCTGGTAGATCCACAGCTGGATGCTGCCGGCATACCTACCGGAGCGGCCCTGACATTCGATTTTATGGATGTACGCGGTGAATTGGCTCGTCCTTATCCGGATGCCGGTAATACAGCGCTGTATCAGAAGGAATTCCCCGGTACAGCTAAAATCCCGGTAGGTCCTATTGTAAATGGTTATGACCTGTCTGGTTATGGTATGATTACCAGTGGCAGTCATCGTTTTATGTTTGTGACAAGGCCGCGCAGTTCGCAGCCATTCTATACGCTTCCTGCCGATACGCGTAAGCATATATTGGTAGATACCACCGTGCGCCTGGATCAGGGAGAAGTGTACACCATGAATGTATTGGAACAATCCATCTATACCAGAAAGACAGGCGTATATCTGCGTCAGGAACTGTTTACAAAAATTCCTTTGTCTGATTCGCTGGTATATGTGAATTACTATAATCTCAGCTCAGAAGGGTATGCTGCCACTTATAATTACAGCAACCTGAATAGCACTTACAACCATGTGATACGCGATACCATGAATGCTTATTATTCTTTGTTTGGAACGAACAGAAGAAGTATCAATGGTTACAGGAATGTATTTGCTGCGAAAGTAATTCGTTCACAGGACCCGGTTGTACATCCATACAGCAGTTTCCCTTTATTCCCGGATACGACCGCCAGTCATATCTATGCGGGTACGAGTGGTCAGGTGTTCAATTTCCTGGTGCCTGGTGTGACCCCTGAAACCCCTTTCGGTAATAACCAGGAAACCAATGGTGTGTTTTCCTCGCTGGCCGTTGGTCCGGAAGCGCCTATTGGCGTATTCAATATTATGGGAGATATCAATTCCGGGTTAGTAATCTCTATTCGCTCAGGAATTTATAATCCACGCTCTTTTGCCACCGTCAATACAGTGGAATACGTTAACGGGAATTTCTACATCACTACGCTGCAACGCAGGTATGATCCTCCCATCTACAATTAATCTGATTATGAAACGTAGTACCATACTATATATGCTGTTGATGCTGTTGGTGGCCGCCAGTTGCCGGAAAACCAATCTGACAGTAGAACAGGAACGCAATAATGAAATCAGATCAGCGGGGGATTTTATCCGCAATAACTATGATCTGAGCCTGCTGGCAGCGGCTTTACAGCAAACAGGGTACATGGATTCCCTGAATGCTGCTGATAAATTGTTTACTATCTGGGCGCCAGACAATAAAGCTTTCAATAACATCGGTATTAAGTATGCATCTGATTTTCGGTCTATGAATACAGACAGCTTACGTATAGCGGTAAAAAATCTCATTCTGCCGAATCGCTTGTATATCTCTGATCTGCCCTCGCAGATGGATAATATTTATACTGGACTGGGCGGTGGTCCGCTGTATATTTCTGTAGTGGTGCAAGGGAAGAATGCAGATGCTTTCAGAGTGTCTGTAAGTGGCTGTGATGTGTATGATGCGCCTAAAAGAAATATCGCGTTGCGCAATGGAGTACTGCATGTATTGCAATCTGTTCCGAAATATATAGGCATCAATATACAGGATTTTATAACGGCAGACACGAGTCTCACGCTTTTCGCACAGCTCATGAAAAAATCCGGTCAGTGGGATGCACTAAAAACCGTACAGCCATTGACGGTATATGCTCCGCGGAACGATGTCTTCCTAAATTATAGTCTCACCGCCGATAGTATCAACAGACTGGATGTAAAGAGATACAAGCCCGTAGCCTTCAGTATTTACACATTAGCGCTGGGGCAGCATCACCTTTTCTCCAACGACCTACAATTGGCTGGCGGTGCAAATGACCGGCTGCTCATTGATGGTTACGGCATAGCGCCAGGTAAAACCATTGCTATCTGGGCGCCCAATGGTAGATGGGGATATCATGGACCTAGTGATATCGGTATGGCCGGTGGAGATGCAGGGAAAGATTTTCTGCTCACCAACGGGGTGCTGCACCGTATCAATAATATCATGTTGTATCCAGATTCTTTGCTGATCAAATAACCGGTAATCATGAAATTTAGTAAGATAATATATACGCTGGCGTTAGTAGCCACTTGCTGGACGGCCTGCACCCAAAAGGATGCGCAGGTAGAGCCGATTGGAAAGCCCATTGATTACACAGGTCCGGCTAAAACTATTCGTCAGTTACTGGACAGCACTAACTGTACTATTTACAAGGCTGCCTGGAAGAAAACCAATATGGATTCTATCCTTAACGACAAAGTGCTGGTGGCTTATACCTTGCTGGCGCCTACAGATGCCGCCTTCAACAAGGCGGGTATTACCCTGGATAAGGTGGCAGCGATGTCTGTAGAAGACCTGGATACGCTACTCTTCCTGCATATACTGAATACCTGGGTGCCAGCGGCTACCATTAAAGGTGTCAGTGGCAGTATGCCGGTGAAGAGTTTGCTCAGCAGGGGCGATTTCTCGGATTATAGTTCCTGGACTCCCTATACTTATTTCCAGTATATCGGGCTACATAATAATCAGCTCATGGTGAATGGTAAAGCACATCCATTCCAACCTTTGGAAGGAACAAACGGTACCATTTATCTGATGGATGAGGTGCAGCAAAAAGCAGAAACAGATATGATTGACTATCTGAAAGCGAGTCCGGACTTCACTTTCCTATTGGAAGCCTGTCGCATTAACGATAGTATTTATCAACAGACCTGGGGGCAGCAAGGCTTTCTGAAGCTACTCACTACCAATACCAGGTGTCTTCCTTTTACCTTTTTTGCACCTACCAACAAGGCTTTTCAAAAGGCCGGATTCAATACCATTGATGACCTGCGCCAAAGAGCGCTGCGATATGAAGTAGGATGGCCAAATTATGATGACCAGGGCTACTACCGTTATACTTATACTTCGCTGGATAGCTTGCTGCTGGCGAATCACCTGGATTTTACCGGTGCAGAACCATCTAATTACAACGTGGTGATATTTACCAATGATATGCAGGATAACCCTTCGCTGACCAACTTTCAAATCACACCCGGACGTCAGTATGGAGAGCCGCCTAAGTTCATCCGACTGCGTTTCTCTCAATCGGCGAATGCTATGATGGTGAAAGAACTGGGAAGTTCGTCGGCCCCTTTGCCACTCAGCAAAACGGACCTGGTGTTCAGAAATGGCGTCATGCATATTATAGACGATGGATTATTGCATCAATAATTTCTCCTTAAACTTTTAGACAAGATGAAGAAACATATACTGTCTGCCACTTTGCTGTTGTCGCTGTTCGCCTGTAAGAAAGATAAGGAGGAAGCGGCGCCTGCCAGTGATAGCAATAATCTGTTGTATGTGATAGAAGATAACAAGTTTAACTTCTCTTATTTTAATACAGCCCTCACCGTTACCAATTTTGGTAATACGCTTACTACCCAGGGACCATTGACTGTACTGATTCCGGATAACAGCGCTTTTCAGCGTGCAGGTTATAATTCTATAGACATGGTGTCTCAGGAAAGTGGAATTGTATTACAGAATATGGTGCAATATCATACCCTGAACGGACGCTGGCAACTGGATAAACTGCCTTTTCGGTTTAATCAGCAGATTACTACTGTAGCGGGTACGCAACTATTCGTTACCCATTGGGTGAAAGATAAAGATACCATCATTACTATCAACGGGACAAGGGTTACAGCGCAGAATATGCCTGCCAGTAATGGTTTGATACAGGTCATCAATGCCGTAATGCAACCCTTGACGCAGGATAAAATCAGTGACGCTGTTGCAGCAGATCCGTCGCTGACCTTTTTCAATGCCGCCCTTCAACAGGCGGATATGAAAACGTTACTGCGCGGCGATGGACCATTCACCATTTTTGCTCCTAATAATACTGCCTTTAAAAATGCAGGATTCCCTTCCACAGACAGCATCCGCAATACAGATCCCGCTGTCCTGAAAAGCATCCTGCAGTTTCATATCCTGAATAACCGCCGGTTTGTATATGACTATGTGCTCTCCACCGGACAAAGTAATACCAGCAGTCAGACTATGTTAAACAATAGTACGACTACCGTTAATCTGCTCTATAACGGAGTGGACTATACGGGGATTACTATTCAGGGCGCGGGCAACACTTCGCCATGTCAGCTCTTGAAATCTAATGTGCTGGCCAATAATGGGGTACTGCATGTCATTGACAAGCTATTGATGGAAAACTTCTAAACGTTAAAGGAATGAGAAATCTGTATATACTTTGTTTCCTGCTGTGTACGCTGTTCGCAGTGCAACTGCGTGCCCAGGAGACCAGTGGCCGTATAGATGGTAAGGTAGCGGATGCCAAAGGGCAGCCCGTTCCCGGCGCCACCGTACTGGCTGTTCATACGCCAACGGGTACACGCTATGGTACCATCACGGAGCCGGATGGCCGCTATCACCTCGCCGGTTTACGTATAGGCGGTCCGTTTACCATTACCGTTTCTATGATGGGAATGGGAACCGCTAAGCAGGAAGGGATCATGGTCCGGCTCGGGGAGCCG
Organism: Chitinophaga dinghuensis; assembly: GCF_003259435.1. Lineage (GTDB taxonomy): Bacteria > Bacteroidota > Bacteroidia > Chitinophagales > Chitinophagaceae > Chitinophaga > Chitinophaga dinghuensis. Next base: position 51,745 of record NZ_QLMA01000012.1, on the reverse strand, counting down.
CTCATCCTTCATCTCGTATTGAAAGATGATCAGCAACAATTATCTGAGGTAGTTGTAAAAGGTAAGAAAGGGCCACAGGCGAGTGCCTATGGAGCAGGACAGAATATCAGCGCGGTACAGTTACGCAATATGCCTACCATCAACCGCAGCATCCAGGATATCACCCGCTTAGTGCCGCAAGGCTCCAAGGATAACAGCTTTGCCGGTACAAACTTCCGCTACAACAACGTTACGCTGGATGGCGCCATCAACAACGACGCTATCGGATTTAGCCCTTCTACAGGCGGTATTACAGGTACTTCCGGTATGCCTGGCGCCAGCACGCATACTAATCCCGTTTCTTTGGATGCGATTGAAGATATGCAGGTATACCTTGCGCCGTTTGATGTGAAGATCGGAAACTTTACAGGTGGAAGTATCAATGCCGTTACTCGCAGTGGTAGTAATACTTTCACGGGTTCCGTATATGCTATGGGCAGAAATGCCGCCATCACAGGGAAAGACAGAGCCGGTAAGCTGGGAAAAATGAACGCGGATTTTTATGATTATCAAACAGGGGTGCGACTGGGATTCCCTATCATAAAGGATAAGTTGTTCTTCTTTACAAACGAAGAAGTAACTGGTCGTCAGGACCCTACTCAGCTCATGACAGGCCAACAGGAAACCGCGCAAATCCTCAGCGTAAAAGATGAGGAGAATATCCGCAATGCCACCCTGCAACGTTATGGTAATGCATTCGATCCAGGTACTGGAGGCATATATAACGCTACCAGCAAATCTGCCAAGTTCTTTAACCGACTGGATTGGAACATCAATTCCAAAAATCAGTTATCTGTTCGCAATAATACCATCCTGTCCGATGCCCTCATCATGGACCGGGATCAACAGGATTTCCGGTTCACCAGTATGGCTTATAAACAGACGAACAACCAAACCTCCACGGTCGCGGAACTGAAAACACGCTTCTCTCCAAAACTGGCCAACAGCTTGATTGTAGGCTATACGGTAGTAAATGATAAAAGAGATCCGCAGTCGAATCCGGCACTGCCACAGGTACAGATTATGGGACGTACGCCTGGTACTACTATTTACCTGGGTACAGACAGAGAAGCGGCTATCTTCAATATGCAACAACGCACCTGGGAAATCACAGATAACTTCACCATGTACAAAGGAAAACATACTTTCCTCTTTGGTACGCATAATGAATTGTATCATGTGAACTATGGCTTCGTGAACAGCTGGAATGGCCGTGTAGACTACCTCAGCATTGATGACTACCTGAATAACAATCCCTGGAGAGTAAGAGGGAATTATAATTATACCGATAACAGCAGAGACTATATACTGTCGCACCCACAGTCGTTCAACGTAGACCTGATGAGCGTGTACGCACAGGATGAAATCCAACTGACGGATAAGCTGCGTTTGACGCCGGGTATACGTGCCGACTATACGTTATTACCACAGGCGCCGATATTGAGCGACAAAACCAGAACAGCAATTCAGGATGGTTTCCTGGGTAACACTTACTACTATACGCCGTTAAATCGTATCACGAACAATTATTTTGATAAAGTACAGATCTCGCCCCGATTGGGTTTCCGCTATGACTGGTTGGGTAACCAGCAATTGATTTTACGCGGAGGGGTGGGTATGTTCACTGGCCGTATTCCATTAGCATGGCTGGCTTACGCCTACTACAATAACGGGGATAGTTATGGCTCTTTCGATCAGAAAGCTGATCAGCAGGTATTTGTAAAAGGAACCGATCCACTGAAACCTGGTAAGAATGGCATTGCAGATTTCATTGAACAGAATGGAGCAGTGATCAATAACAAGAATGGAGGTAAGACACAGGTAGACGTAGTGGATAATGGTTTCGTAATGCCTAAAGTAGTGCGTGCCAGCCTGGCAATGGATTATACTACAGAGAATGGTTACAAGTTCACTGTAGAAGGTATCTATACCAAAAGTCTCAAAGATGTGATGTTCCAGCAGGTGAACATTAAGGACGATCCGAGGTATTATGGATATGATGTCTCTATGAAACAACCTGTATACTCCGGCGCTGTAGATCCTCGTTTCGCTAATGCTTATGAACTGAGTAACACCCGCAAAGGATATCGGTATAGTTTGACTGGTAGCGTATCCCGCAATTATAAAATGGGATTGAATGTGAACGTGGCTTATACTTATGGCGAATCGAAAGATATCTCCAATGGTATCCGTAACTCTATGGAAAGTAACTGGCAATTGAACCAGGCATTAAATCCGAATAATCCTGAACTGGCATATTCCAATTTTGATATTCGTCATCGTATAGTGGTAAGGGCTGATTACCGCAAGGCCTGGAACAGTCGCTGGGTAAGCAACCTGGCGCTGTTTCTCAGTGCCCAGTCGGGTTCTCCGTTTACTTATGGTATTGTGAACAACAGTATCCAGGGATTACCGCAGCAGGTGAGCCTGATTTATATTCCATCAGCGAAAGACGCCATTAGTTACTTCCAGGATTATACCGATGCTTCCGGCAACATAGTAACCGCACAAGCACAGGCAGATGCTTTTAATCGCTATGTAGATGGCAACGCTTATCTGCGTTCTCGTCGTGGCGATTTCACAGAAAGAAATAAAGGACGTACTCCCTGGAATACGCAAGCCGATTTTCATTTTGCACAGGAATATCATCTCTCAGCAAAGCCAGGCAGCAGTTATCTGACATTCACCCTTGATATCATGAATGTGACGAATCTGCTGAGTAAAGACTGGGGCAGGGTTTATTTCTCGCCAAATACCTTCAACTCCACTGCCAGTGTGGGCCTGACGCCGGTGTATCCAAGCCGTCAGTCGAAGGATAATACGCCGGTATATCAGTTTACAGATCCCGGACAGCCTTATGCTATCGACTTTTTCAATTCCCGGTATCAGTTGCAGATGGGGCTGCGCTATTCCTTCTAATTTAAATCAAAACAGATGAAAAAACTGATCTATCTCGGTTTGATGATGTTGGCGGTGATGGCAGGGTGTAAGAAAGAAAATCCCGCTGTATCCGTTCAACTGACTATAAAAGACTTTTTTCCTGTAAGTGGAAATCCCGGAACAGTAGTGACTATCCGGGGAACAGGCTTCGGTAAGAATCTGGATGCCAATGCCGTTGCGTTCAATGGTATAGCCGCCAGTGTATTGAATGTAAATGACACGCTCTTAGTGGTACAAGCGCCCGACAAAGGTACCACCGGTAAAATTACGATTACCGCCCATGAGCAAACGGTTAACGGTAACGTATATACGTACCAGGCATTGAGCGTACATCAGCTTGCTCCTGCCAACGGTCCGGAAGGAACGAATGTATATATCTCTGGCGCTGGACTGGCAGGCACAGATGGTCCTGCTACTGTTACCATCAACGGGAAACCTGCGATTGTATCCAATGCCAACGATACTTTGTTGGTAGTAGTTATACCGCCGGGAGCGGGCAGTGGGCCATTGGAAATTAGTGTAAATGGACAGAAAACCGTCAGTCCTGCTTTTACCTTCCAGGCAATTGGCAGTATCAAACCGCTGAAAGGTGGCGCCGGAACGAATGTGACCATTACAGGTACCGGCTTCAGTACTAATATCCAGGATAATGCCGTAGCATTCAATGGTGTGAGTGCAAAAGTAGTAAGTGCCAGCGCTACTGCGCTGGTGGTAACAGCGCCAACGGGCGTACAAACGGGGCCAGTTTCCGTGATCATCAATAGCCAGAAAACAGCAGGACCGGTATTTACAGTAGTACCAGCGCCTACCATTAAATCAGTAGCGCCGTTAAGCGGCCCGGCAGGTACGTTGGTGACAATCACCGGTAGAGACTTCAGTGAGCTGAAAGAAGAGAACAGTGTTACTGTTAATGGTATGCAGATGAATGTTATGAGTGCTTCCGCTACCCAGCTGACGGCTACGATCCCGGCCACGGCTACTTCCGGACCGCTCGCGTTGAATGTAAATAATCAGACAGTAACAGGTCCTGTATTCACGGTGCAGGCATTAGGCGTATCCAAATTGCTACCGGATAATGGTCTCGCAGGTTCTGTAGTGGTGATGAAAGGGATGGGCTTCAGTACCAATGTAGCGCAGAACATTGTCACCATCAATGGTTTGACGGTACAGGTAACTGCCGCTACGGATACGACCCTCACCGTACAAATGCCAGTAGGCGTCACTACAGGCACACTGAATGTGGAAGTAGGCAGTCTGAGTGCAGTAGGTCCTGTATTCCGCAGAGCAGGGGTGGAAGTGTTTTACAAAGGAACCTGGGCAACTGCGCCTTCTTCGCATATGGTGTTTGACTCCAAAGGGAATATGTTTGTAGGTATCAATGCCAAGATCGGGCGAATTGCACCGGATGGAACGGCTACAGCCTTTGCTGGTAGCGATAATTCCGGTAATCAGGATGGTACTGGAACGGCAGCCATGTTCAGTAATATTGGAGGTTTGGGTATTGATGCGCAGGATAACCTGTATGTAGCGGATGCATGGAATGGTAGTATCCGTAAGATTACGCCGGCAGGGGAAGTATCTACTTACTATCGGGGTATTACTTTCTCGCCAAGATTTGTATATGCGGATGCCACGGGAAATGTGTATTTCGGATCTGAATACAACGGTTATTTCAAATTGAATCCTGGCGCTACCCAAATGACGCAGGTAGGAAGAGTAAATGGAAATGCGCAGTTCGTTGTTAACAACGGTAAAATTTTCTACGCGAATACAGATATGCATACCATTCAGCAGATTGTGATGTCGACCGGTATGATCAGCACTTTCACCGGGGCTTCCTGGCAGGATGGTTACGTAGACGGACCTCCGGGCCAGAGCAGGATGAATAACCCATCCGGTATTGTGTTTGATCCGGTATCAGGTCTGTTCTATTTCAATGATGCCTCTAATTACTCCATACGTGCCTTTGCGCCGGATGGTACCGTTAGCACAATTACCGGAGCGGCTGGCAGCTATCTGCCATGGAAGTCCGGGAATGTGAATGGCCCATTGAAAGACGCTTTATTCGGGATGAACCAGTCGGCCGGAATAGCGGTAGATAAGGCGGGTAGCATTTATATCTACGAGCAGCGTTTTAGTCAAATCAGGAAGATCGTTCTTCAATAAAAGTTGTGATGCTGTACAAGGCCATAAACCATCGTGTTTATGGCCTTTTTTTATGCCATGAAAAAAAATTTCAGGAAATTAGGGTGATATTTCTGCTGTTGAAGTCACTTATATATAAAACAGGACTTATGCAAGTTCAGGACGACAAACAACTGGAAGAATTATATCGGATCACCATGCCTAAAGTGGCCCGGATGGCGCATCGGATGAATGGTAACCTTGATATGGCCAGGGATATCCTGCATGATGCCATCATTATTTATCTGGAAAAACAACAGCAGCATACCCTTCCGGAGTTGCATGCAGCAAGCGCATATATTACCGGGATTGCCAGAATTTTATGTATCAGGCAGTTACGCCAAAAGGGATATGACCTGCCTTTAGAATCCGTGTCTGCCCATATTATTCCTGAAAATTATTTCGATCCTCCGCCTGTAAGGCCGGGCTTACTGCAATATCTGCAGTCTGCGGGGAAACGTTGTATGGAGCTGCTGAAAGCGTTTTATTATGAAGAACAGTCTATCAGCGATATTGCGGCAACCTTTCGCTTTAAATCGCTGCATTCAGCCAGTGTTCAAAAGTATAAATGTCTTGAAAAAGTAAGGGATCATATCAAACAGTCGGATTATGCGGAAACAGTTGACTGAAATAGAGGAAATAGATGCATTTCTGCTACAGACCTTACGAGGCGTGCCATTGCTGGTTTTCAGGGCAAGGCTGGCAGTATCTGCTGAACTGCGTGCAAAAGTACGACAGCAACAACAAGTACATCAGGTAATTAAATACCTGGGCAGGGAAGAGCAACGACAGCAGTTACAGGCAATACATGATCATCTCATGGAAGACGCTTCCTTTCATCATTCCATCACTTCAATATTCCAATAATTATGGCATTTCTTGTTCCAACGGTGATCGACGGCGACAGTCGCGGCGCCTTTGATATATACAGTTTGCTCCTGAAAGAGCGTATCATATTCCTCGGCGCTGCCATCGACGATCAGATCGCGAACCTCATAGTAGCCCAGCTTTTATACCTCGATGCGGAGAATCACCGGCCTATCAATATGTATATTAACAGTCCTGGTGGCGTGATCTATTCCGGCCTCGCTATTTATGATACTATGAAAATGTTGAAATCGCCGGTATCGACTATTGCGGTGGGATTCACCGGCAGTATGGGCACCGTAATACTGACTGCTGGCACAGCGGGGCAGCGTTATGCATTACCTAATGCCACTATTCATATGCATCCTGCAGGCGGCGGCGCCAAGGGTTATACAGAAGACGTGCGGATTGCATTCAGAGAACAGGAGCGTTTACAACATAAGACTTATCAGATAGTAGCCAGCGGCGCTGGCAAAACAGTGGAGGAGATTGCCAAAGCCTTTGGAAACGATCATTTTATGCCGGCTGAAGAAGCGAAGGATTTTGGTTTGGTAGACGCGGTCCTGAATAGTGCCGCCATCATTCCTCCTATCATCAGTCCGATGTTGGTAAACTAAATTTAACATTCGTCTTTCCCTTTCCACAGAATGTAACCAGAATTGTCTCCTAGTTTTGGGTTATTACTAAATCCAACACTTTACTGTATGAAAAAAATAACAATGATTGCCCTGGCATTTTGCCTGGTAGGCGGAGCTGTATCTGCACAAGAAAAAAAATCTGCCTATACGCCTACTGCTGAAGCAGCGGCAGCATTTGCTAAAAAATTTCCTGGAGCAGAGAATGTAAAATGGAAAGCGGAAGGGAAAGATGGAGAAGCTAAATTTATGCTGAATGGCATCAAAACAGAAGCCGTTTTTGATAATAAAGGCAACTGGATCCAGACAGAAACAAAAGTTCCGGTTGCTACGCTGCCAGCGGCAGCAGGGGAGTATATGAAAAAGAACTATCCAAATATTCCGGTGGATAAATTGGCGAAGATTGTAAAAGCAAATGGTACTGTACTGTTTGAAGTAGAAAGCAAAGACAAAGATATTCTGTTTGATACTGCCGGAAAGTTTGTGGAAGAATCAAAAGACTAAGAGAGATCATTATTTAATGGCGGTATCCCATGGGCGAAAGTAATTATACCCTGATGGTGAATAATGCGAATTAAAGAGATATGATATGAATAATGCAAGAGGGCTGCAGAGATGCTGGCCCTCTTTTTATTTTACATATTTTCTAGTTAACTTGTTACAATCTATAATGCTTTATCCATAGCCCAAAGTAAAACTATGAGATCCTTGCCGACCGTTATCTCCATTTTGATTGTTGCCTCTGTGGTATCCGTTTGTTGCAAATCATTTGTAGTAGATGAAAGCCCTGATAAGAAGTTGTCGGCACAAGCGCTGCAGGCAGAGTTTAAACTAATGACCGACCGCCTGGAGAAGGAAGTGCCGGATATGTATTATCTCTGTCCAAAGGCTATTTATGATTCTACTAAACAGTCCATTCTGCATTCGCTCACAGATTCGATGTCCGTGGTTGCCTTTTACAGGCATATCATGCCGCTGTTCGTTGTATTGAAAGATCCGCATTTCCAATGCTTTATTGATAAGACGTTGCTGAGTAAACTGGATGGAGATCTCCCGGGTTTATGCTTCCCCTTTACCGTTATGATCAGTAATAACCGGGTTTACACTGATAAGAATCTGTCAGCCGAAAAAGGAATTCCAAGAGGAACAGAGATTCTTGCCATCAATGGTGTACCTACTGCGGAAATTTTACATAAGATAAAGGCTGGTGTTGCATATGCCCCTAATGAGGAGCATTTCTTTGAACAGTGGCATGAAAGTATTTTTTACAGAGACTTACTACTCCTGCTGGATTTCCGGAATAACTTTAAAGTACAGTTGCCCAATAGTACCATCTTGGTGAAAGGGGTGTCGAAGGAAGAATTGAACAAGGCGGAACCTGTGGTGGCAGATTTTGAGTACAAGTTGCTGCGTTCCGGGGAACATCCAATAGGGTATTTAAGAATTGGCACACTGCTGATAAGTAAGAAAGATAGTCTGCAAGCTATACTGGAAAAGTTCTTCGGGGCAGCGGCCAGGGAGCAGGTGAAGGATATTATTATCGATATCAGGAGTAACCTCGGCGGTAGTACGCAGTTAGGTCGAATGGTATTTGATCACATCACCGATCAGGAGTACAGATTAGGACTCAGTGAGCAGTACCTGGAGAAAGGAGTGAAGACTACCGTGGATGATTCGGCTCAACCGCTTACTCGCCCTATCAAAAGGGATTTCTTCGGAAGAGCCGTCCTGCTTACCGATGTAAAAACCTTCTCCAGTGCGCATATGATGGCGAATGCCTTTCAATTTTATAAATTAGGAAAGGTAGTGGGTCAGGTAAGCGTAGAACCACTTTTTATCACTGGAGAAATACAACTGCAAGTATTGCCTAAAAGTCGCTGTAACATTTATTTCCCTACCTCCAACTTTACTCTGCCAGGATTTGATTCCACGAAAGTAACCTATCTAATGCCTGATCTGGAAGTTTACCCAGGTATTGAAGACAGGCTGCATGATAAGGATCTGGCACTTGAAGCGGCGATGAAGCTGTTGTCGCAGCCACACTGATGCAGCATAGGAGACGAGATGATTTGTTGATCCTCCCTATATATTCCTATGCTGAAATTAGCCATGGAATATGCTCTGCAATCGCTTTATATAATCAGCGGCAAAGATCCATTGTCCAGAAATGGCTTACTGGCAGGCAACTGCATCCCTTTTTTATTCCCTTGTCCAAAGTGCACCGTTCTTGGTATCTAGTCGTTTTAATTCCTGATTTTCTACTAGCTGATTCAGTGTTTTTTCAGCTGTTTCCAGTGATAGGTCCGCTAATTCTGCGAACTCTCTTCTGGTAAGTGACGGATAAGTGCTAAACAGGCTTTTCCAATCTTTGGAATAGGTGGTTTTTATAGCGGAAGGATGAATGATTAATAATGCTTGTTCGTAGGTGGCATATGGTCTTGTGCCATAGACAGTTTCCATATTTCCCTGGTTGTCGGCTATGAAAAGGGTAGGAAATCCTCTGATACCCATGTTCCTCGCGTAGTTTAGGTCTTCCCGGAAGAACAAGATGGCATTTCCTTCATAATCGTCTTTCAGCTGCTGTAGGTCCAGACCTGCTTTCATCGCAGCTTGCGATACATGCTCCCATTTGGTAATATTTTTCTTTTGCAGGAAAACCATTTCCCGCATGATCCTTAAAAAGACTACTGCTTTGTGGGTATCCTGCAATTGAGCGGCTTTAAAAGCCGTAGAAGGAGGGTAGGAGGAGTGCAGCGGATCTTCCAGCCATACGTCCCCATCTATAGGCATTTGATAATACTCGCTCACTTCATCCCAGTGATGGGCCACATCGGATGGTTTACTGATACCACCACTGTTATAGCTCCAGTCGGGCAACAGCCCGCCCATATGATAAATGATTTCGAAGTTACTGCCGTATTCCAGTTTCAGTTTTCGCAGCTGTGGTTCTATGCCCCAGCAGGAGGAACAGATGGGATCTGTAAAATAGATGATCTTCACTGGTTTCTCACTGGCAATGATGTCTTGTTTTTGAATATCTCCTCTTGTAGCGGGCATTTCGCAGATGCCGGTATTGGGGTCACATAAAAGTGGATTATTTTTAGTTTCCATTATTTTTGTATTGAACCTTCCTGTATATTTATATCAACTTTTGTACAAAGGTCATTAACAAAGTGTTGATTGGCAATAAGTCAGAAAAAGATGACTACTAAAAAGAACGATAATAATGAAATTTGCCCTGCGCAGGGACTACTGAAGATGTTAGCTGGTAAATGGAAGCCGGAAATCTTCCGGTTGGCCGTGACAGCCCCTCTTCGTTTTAATACCCTGCTTCGTCAGATAGAGGGAACCAATAAGCAGTCGTTGGCCACTGCCCTGAAAGAGATGGAGGAATCTGGACTACTGGAGAAAACCATCATTCAACAGAAACCCTTGCATATTGAATATACGCTGACCGAAAAGGGGCAATCGCTGGTACAGGTATTCCAGCAGTTGGAGGGAATGAACAGCTAGCATATTCAATGGATAAGAGGTTATTTTTCATTACCAGTGCTAAATTTTTCCTCACATCAGCATATCACTTTGCCGAACCTGGTTTTCTTGTCCGCAAGTACTACAAAGGCAGGCATGTACATTATAAACGGCGGTCGGCAGACCGCTTTTTTTATGCCGAATGCTGCTGGTAATGGCTTATATTTACCGACCTGCTATAAGCCAATTTATGTCGATGAAAATATTTTACAAATCGCTGATCTGCCTGCTGGCAGCCGCTCCGTCGGCTTTTGCTCAGCCGAAACCCGTACCGGTTACAACAGGCGTTTCCCTGGAACTGGCTACCTATCGTTATGCGGTCATAGGTGATATCACTTATACATTGCATTTTCATATTCCCAATGAAAAAGCGACTACTATTCCTGCAAAAGAGCAGCTGGAATTTACCTTAAAAGAAACTACCCAACCACTGCAACTGGATTTCAAACAACCAGTGGGAAATATCACCAAATTGGTAGTGAATAGTGTGGCTACGCAAGCGGTGATGAGCAATGAGCATCTGCTGATTCCTACTACGTTATTAAAATCCGGCAAGAATACAATTGAGCTGGAATTCACTGCCGGAGAAGGTTCTCTCAACCGCAACGCTGAATTCCTCTATGCCCTGTTTGTGCCAGACAGAGCCAGATTCGTATTTCCCTGCTTTGATCAGCCGGATCTGAAAGCTGTATTCCAGTTAAGTCTGGAAGTGCCATCCGATTGGAAAGTGCTGGCCAATGGCTGGATGAAGGATAGTCTCCCTACTTCTTCTTCCTATACTTCCTATCGCTTTGCACCCACGGAAAAGCTGCCTACCTACCTGTTTTCCTTTACCACAGGAAAGTACAGTATGGAGCAACAAGATGTCAATGGTAAACCAGCCACTTTCCTCTACCGGGAAAAAGATCCGGGAACCAATATCGACAGTATCTTCCGCTTGCATCGGGAAGCGGTGAAATTCCTGGAACAATGGACCGGCATCCCTTATCCATTCCAGAAAATGGGCTTTGCGGCAATTCCTGATTTTCAGTTTGGCGGGATGGAACATCCGGGAGAAGTACAGTATAAAGCGTCTGCTCTGTTCCTCCAAAATCCTACGAAAGATCAGCTACTGGCCCGTACCAACCTGATCTCCCATGAAACGGCACATATGTGGTTTGGCGATCTGGTCACCATGAAATGGTTCAATGATGTATGGATGAAAGAGGTATTCGCCAATTTCATGGCAGATAAGGTAGCAGAAGACATCCTTGGTAGCCAGCAATTTAATATGCGCTTCCTCCAGGATCACTATCCTCGCGCGTACAATGTAGACCGCACTGCCGGCGCAAATCCTATCCGTCAGCAACTGGAAAACCTCCAGGATGCAGGCACGATGTACGGCGATATTATCTATCATAAAGCACCTGTGATGATGCGTCAGATAGAACTATTGATGGGTAAAGATAATTTCCGAAAAGGCGTACAGGAATACCTGCATACCTATGCGTACGGCAACGCTTCCTGGAACGATATGATTACCATCCTGGCGAAATATACCAAAGCAGATCTCCACAAATGGAACAGCGTATGGGTGAATCAGCCAGGAAGGCCGGTGTTCGACTATCAAATGACCACTGCCAACGGAAAGATTAAACAACTGACAATCACCCAACATCCGGAATCCGGCGAAAAGCGCCTCTGGCCACAGGTCTTTGATATCGCATTGGTGTATCCAGGTAGTGTGAAGGAGTTACGGGTGAATATGAACGATTATAGCACAGCAATTAAAGCGGCTACTGGTAAGGAACAACCGGATTATATTCTCTTCAATTCCAGTGGTTTGGGATATGGCTTGTTCCCCTCAGATACTGCGGCTACTAAATCATTCTTCAGGCATACCGGATCTGTTTGGAGTTCTTCGGCTTACCTGAACGCCTACGAGAATACCCTCGCCGGCCGCACTTATAAGCCTGCGGAGCTGCTACGTATATTCGTGACCGGGTTAAGTCAGGAAAAGGAAGAAACCAACCTGAAACTGCTGACCAATTATATCAGTACGCTCTACTGGGAGTTTACCACACCAGAAGAACGTTCGCGCTATGCCCCTGAAATGGAGAATCAGATCTGGACGGCAATGCAGCAACAGACATTGACCAATAACAAAAAGTTATTGCTGAAAGCATACCAGGATGTATATACGACACGAGAAGCAGGCAAACGCATATACGACATCTGGGAGCAACAAAAAGCGCCAATGGATATAAAGTTGTCAGAAGAAGACTACATCTCCATGGCTCTGACGATTGCCCTGAAATCGGATACAGCCACCAATGTGCTGGCTGCACAAAGAGATCGGCTGAAAGACAATGATAAGAAAGACAGACTCAATTTCCTCATGCCTGCACTGTCTGCAAAGGAGTCCGACAGAGATCAGTTCTTTGCTGCCCTTCATGATAAGAAAGGCCGCGCAAAAGAGTCATGGGTGGTGACAGGATTATTTTACCTGAATCATCCACTACGTCAGGCTACTGCCATGAAATACCTGCCGGAAAGTTTACAATGGCTGGAAGACATCCAGCGCACCGGCGATATATTCTTCCCGGCCAACTGGCTGAATGCAGTATTCGGGTATTACCAGTCGCCCGCCGCCTGGAAAGTAGTCTCCGGTTTCCTGGATGCCCACCCGGATTACAATCCTAAACTGAAAAATAAGATCCTGCAGGCAACAGATAATCTGCATCGCGCGCAGCGTTTATTGCCGTAAGCATAAAAAAATAATATTATAGGGAGATGGCCAGTTGTCGTGACAGCTGGCCATCTTCATTTGTACCGATTGACCGGTCGATTTGCATATTAGCCGCCAATTTTGTACTATTGATGTATGATGTCCCCCAAGATTACTTATGAATACGAGCGTATTACTGATATTAAACGCTTGAACTTTATCACAGACAGCCTGAAAGATACCATCCCTGCCGAGGCTACCATTCTTGATGTAGGTTGCGGAAATGGCGTAATTTCCCGCCATCTTGGACAGTTTGGATATAAGGTGCTGGGCATAGACGTGAGCGATAAAACCATTGCTGTAGCGCGTAGCAAAAACACGCTTCCTAATGTACAGTTTGAAGTGATCAGCGCAGAAGACCTGATTGCGCAAGGGCAGCAGTATGATGCTGTTATCTGTAGTGAAGTGTTGGAGCATTTACATCAACCTGGCTTATTGCTGCAAACGATCTATCAATCGCTGCGTGATAACGGTACCCTTATTGTTACCGTTCCTAATGGTATGGGCCCCCGCGAGGTGTTTGTTACCAAGCCTATGCTGAAAGTACGTAAAAGTCCGGGATTACAGTCCTTTGTCAATAAAATAAAAAGTCTGCTCGGATACAGCGGTACCACCGTACAATCCCAGGCCGATAACCTGGATCACGTACAGTTTTTCACGAAAAAAGACTTGCAGCTACTGGCAACGGAGAATAAATTTGAAATTATCTGTTTCGCGAAAACGAATTTTGTGGAAGACGTGTTTCCTTTTTCCCTGTTAACCAAAAGGGTAAAACCATTGCAGGCATTCGACTGCCAGGTGGCCGAAATATTGCCACTGGCCTGCACAGGAGGATTCAATACCGTCTGGAAGAAGAAATAAACCTGAAATATTATTGCAATGGCGCGTTACCCGCGCTATTTTTTGTGCCTGTATAGCAGCAGGGCATAAAAAACAGTACCTTTTAACTTGCATTGAGTATATTGTTCCGTATAATTCCATGTGAACAATGAATCATCAACATGCAAGGAGAGTTTTCCTTAAGCAGGTCGGGTTACTGACTGCTGCCTTGGCATTGACGAAACTCCCGGCAATAGGCCGGCCGCTACTGGTGCCACCACTTCCGACACATAATATTCCCTTTGATAAAAACCTGGATCAGCTATGGGTAAAATCCCTCTATGAAAGAGGTATGCCTACCCGTTACCTGAAAAGTCGCAATGAACTGAAATACCTTGGCATGCCGGTCAGCGGATTGCATAGCGGTACCGTCTATGTTGGCGGGGATGGCCGACTATGGCTATGGCAGATCTATAACGCAAGCATGGAAGGCCAACATGAAGGTATTACAGGGCATACTACCCTCTGGAATGATGGCAGTAGCGAAAGGAAAATTCGCCCCCGCGATGGCGCGGCCTATGTAAATCCGCCACTGGCCAATAATTTCCGGGTACTGGACCAGGGTTTTGCCCTACAGGTACGACTGGGAAATAAGACCATGCTGAAAGAGCTGAATGAAGACAGTTGGGATGAAATCCTATTTGAGCCTACTTATCCTACCGCTACTATTACCTTCCGCAGTGAGGACATACCTGTGAGCGTGCAGATGAAAGTCTATTCTCCGTTCATTCCACTGGACCCGGACAATTCCGCTTTGCCCGCAACCATCTTGCGTATTACTGTTATCAATCATGGTACGCACAGTATGGATGCGAGCATCACCGGCTGGATGGAAAATGGTGCTAATAAGTTATCTGCCGCCAGTGGTAAAGGTTTCCGAAGAAATACACTTATCTCTTCCCCTGAGTGTACCAGTATATTCATGGATTTTGATGCCACCGATACCACTTTGAAAACCATGCCGGATGCTGGATCTGTATGTTTGACCCTTCATGGAAAAGCGAATGGGGCCAATACCGCTTTTAATCCCTGGCCAGTAACAGTACAGGGATGCAATACATTTATAGGCTCCGTTGCCAATATGCCTGCGCCGGAGAAATTAGTGGGCAGTATCCAGGCAGCAGCTACCATTTTACCTGGGGCCAGTTGGCAGACAGATTACAGCATTACCTGGCATTTTAACCATCCACATCCTAAGTTGGTGAAGATGGTGAAAGATGCGGCAGATGGCTACTGGTATGGAAAGCGGTTTACTACTGCATTACAGGTAAGCGAATATATACAGGATAAGTTGGGGTACCTGACGCATACCACCGAGCTATGGGCAAAAACCTGGAATGACAGTACATTACCTCATTGGTTCCTGGAGCGAACTTTCATCAATATTGGTACCCTTGCTACGGCCAACACTTATCGTTTTGCCAGTGGCAGGTTTTGGTCATGGGAAGGTATCGGCGCATGCGGAGGCACCTGCACGCATGTATGGCAATATGCACATAGCATGGCGCGTGTCTTCCCAACGCTGGAACGGGATATGCGCCAACGGGTAGACCTGGGTACCGGCTTTATCCCCGATACAGGCGCGATCCTCTTCCGTGGCGAAAATGAAACCAGACCGGCAATAGATGGCCAGGCAGGAACTATCCTCCGTTTTTACAGAGAACATCAAATGAGTCCGGATAATGCTTTCCTGCAACAGAACTGGCAAGGCATTAAGAAAGCGGTGCTGTTTATGCTGGCACAGGATAAGAATAAAGATGGGATGACGGATACCCCAATGGAAAATACCCTCGATGCAGTGTGGGAGGGAGAGATTGCCTGGATTGTGGGACTCTGTATTGCTGCTGCTGCCGCTGCGGAGCAACTTGCGATAGAAATGAATGATAAAACCTTTGCAAAGATTTGCCGCGACTATGTAGCCAATGGTCGCCGTAATATGGAGCAATACCTGTTTAACGGAGAATATTTTATTCATCGCCCGGATGCAGTGCAGGGCCGCAAGCAACTGGGATCTTACAATACTTGTCATATAGATCAGGTATATGGACAAAGCTGGGCTTTCCAGGTGGGGCTGCCCCGCATACTGGATAAGGAAAAAACGGTGTCGGCATTGCAAGCCCTCTGGAAATATAACTTCACGACTGATGTGGGGCCATATATCAAAACACATACTGGTGGGCGTCCTTATGCCCTTTCCGGCGAAGGAGGCATGATTATGAATACTAATCCTCATAATGAAGCAAATCCTTACGGAGAGAGTGTTACCTGGCAGCTGGGATACTTCCATGAGTGCATGAGCGGTTTTGAACACCAGGTGGCGGCTCATATGATGGCGGAAGGTATGACCGATGAAAGCCTTGTCCTTACCCGCGCTATTCACGACCGGCACCATGGCAGAAAGCGTAATCCTTTCAATGAAATAGAATGCAGTGATCATTATGCCCGTGCCATGGCCAGCTACGGTACTTTTATCAGTGCCTGTGGTT
Source organism: Chitinophaga dinghuensis (assembly GCF_003259435.1). GTDB lineage: Bacteria > Bacteroidota > Bacteroidia > Chitinophagales > Chitinophagaceae > Chitinophaga > Chitinophaga dinghuensis. The sequence goes on along the minus strand of NZ_QLMA01000012.1, from coordinate 35,417 downwards.
TTACTTGCCACGGCCCGCAGGCAAGTATCGGTTTTGCGCCACGCATACAACAGGAGCAGTTCAAGGCCGCATTCACCGCACCGGAAGGGTGGGGCACTTATTCCCAATCCCTTACTACCAACGGCCAGCAGCATAGACTGGAATTGGCTTTTGGAAAACTGACATTACAAACGTTGCATGTGAACATGATAAGATTTGTAATCCCTAAGCGTATAACCGTGACCGTGAATGGAACGAATAAAACCCTTAAGTACAGGTTAAATGGGGACCAGCTGGTTATCGACTTCCTACAGGCGTTCACGTTAGGAGTTGCAGATAAATTACACGTGGAAGTAATTTGCTAACTTTGACTTGAAAAAATATATCCGAATGAAATGGTCTTTCAAGCCCTATATGCTCTTTTATGTACTGGCGCTGATAAGTCTGGTAATGGGCTTAACAGGAAGTAAGCAGTTAACAGATTTTCATATCTACGATACTTATTATCTTATTCCTTTCTCATCAATTTTGGTTGTATTGGCCATTTTTTTGATGATATGCGGTATTGTGTATATGTTGCTGGATAAAGTAATGTACTCCCGTAAGTTAAGCTGGTGGCATATTGTAGGCACCATGCTATTGATTACTGTTAAAATGTTATTGGATGCATATGCCTCCAGCTTTCATCAAAATCATTCTCTCAACGATTCCCTCGGCTACCTCTTGCTAAGGAATATCTTGTTAGTCTGGATGATTTTATTGTGGCAGCTCATTTTTCCTTATAATGTGATACGGGGCTGGTTGAACAAAGCATAATGCCGATGAAGTTATCTATAAAACCATATTACCTGTTTTTCTTGTTGGCGGGTTGCAGTTATTTTGCTGCCCTGGTTAGTTTCCTGGGAAATACATACTGGCACTGGAATGATCGTGGTCTAAATGATTATATACCTATGCTTTTTTGTATCCTCGCCATATTTATTTCCTGTTGTGGCGCTGCATATTTATTGGTAGATAAGGTGGTCTATTCACGGCGGATTAGTTGGTGGCATATTTGGGGTACAATGGCATTAATAGTGTTGGATCTAATGTTCGAACGGAGAAACCGACATTTCCATATTGCCTATACCAATGATTTTGACTATGCTATCGCACTAATGAAGGCATATTATCTTACTTTCCTAGTATTTTTATGGCAATTACTTTTCCCCTATAATGTAATTCGGGGCTGGTGGCAAAGAATCCGACCTCTCTTCAAATAAAAGAAAAGCAGACTATATTAAAAAGACCATGGCATCGCAGATGTCATGGTCTTTTTAATATAGCTTCTGGCGCCTGCTATTTGCCTGTTGGATGTTTGCCAAACATTCGCGGATAGTAAGCGATGGTACACATAAAGAATTGTTGCATCACATTAGTCGTATTGGTGGTAATAAAGTTCTGCGCCGTAGTATTGGTAATGCCCTTGTTTTGATGAAGGATATCATATGCCGCCAATCTGATTTCGGCATTCTTTCCTTTCAGGAAGCGATAGTTCGCACTCATAGACCAATTGGTGAAACGTACGCCCTGTGTGCCGGAATTGGTATTGGTATTGCGGTCTACATCCGAATAAAGCGTAAACGATTTATTGATATACCAGGTAGCTAATAGTCGGAGCGAATTGTTGAGTGCCTCGCTGTTCGTATTGCGGAAGTTCTGTTGGGATTTAGACGCAGTCAGACTTTCCGTTACTCTCAGTATAAATTTGCTTTGCAGCTCATAGCCAATGGACAGCGTTCCTGCATATGATTGTGATTTTAATTCACTGTTCACATTATTCACAAATGCGGGCGTACTGTTCAAATTTACACTGGCAGAAGGTTCGATCGTGTACATCACTTTCCCCAGTTTGACGCCTTTACGCATATTGGCGGTAAAGGTACCGGAACGCACATTGTTGACATTTACAAGGTATCGGCGGACTTTCCCATCATCTGTATAAATGCTACTGTCGCCGATCGCATTGTTAGTACGATTAATGTTGATGTAGAAATTGTAGTTAGATGGGTTGGGAGATTGCAGTTTGTTGGAACTGAAGCTGAGGGATAATTCCTGCGTGCGTCCTTCATTTAACCTTGCATTTCCATACTGCTGGAACAATACATAGCTACTATCGATCAATGGCGCCAATTGCGTAACAGAAGCATATCTCATCCGTTGAACAAAGCTCAGCGTTGCATAGGTAGACTGCGATCAATCAGGTAATTATTATAGGAAATAGATCCGTGTGGAATAAAGTTGTTATACCTTCTGGATATATTCTGGAAAGATTTTTCTGAACTATTTTGCATGTAAAAAAACTCCTCTTTCAGCACAAAGGAGAAATTGAGGGATCTGTAATAGCGGTTCACAAAATTTCTGCTGATACTTTTGCTGAACTCCAGTGCAGGCATTTCCTTTACCTGCAACAGATCCGATTTATTAGTCAGATAACTGTTAGCTGTATACGTTTTATGCGCAGTATCATAGTCCTGTACAGCGGCATTGTTTCTTTCCGTTGAAACAGAGATATAGTTATAGGCATAGACAGAAACTGGCAATAGCTTACCCTTTTTTAGCAGTTGGGATAAATCGCCAAACTTGGAATCCAGATTATGGCTCATCGCATTCTTGTGGGTATCGTAACGGCGATTATAGTAGTTGTCCTGTTTATTGTCCAGGAAAGAATGGAAATTGGTAACGCTGTTGTTGATCGCATCGTTAGAAGAGGATTGGAAGCGATAATCCTGCGTGGTCATTAAAGTACTTTTGCCACCAGGTTTGTAGACCGGTCTCTTCATGAAATGGAGATTCACATCTGCCTGTTTACTATCATTTGTACCAAATGATTCGTTGACGTTCTGACTTACATCTCCCGCGGAAGAGCTGCTGGTATTAGTTTTGCTGGAAGACTGATTCCGCATATTGGAAAAATTAACCGTTGGCGCTAATGAAAATTCATAGCTTTGGGCTCTTCTTTCATATTTGCCATTCCCATCCAGTCTTTTAACCCAGTTGATATTCCTGCTGTTACTATTACTTACTTGTTGCCCTTGTTCCAGCAGCGTTATCTGGTTACGGGTACTATTGACATGTGTGGTGAGGTCATCGTACTTGGCGTTACCTTCTATTGCATGCTTATTATCGTAGTCATTGGCCCCGTCATTGAAATCATGCCGGAGGATGAAGCCGCCCGATTTGGTTTGCTGAACGCCGGATGAATTGAAATTAGGCCGGTAGGAGGCAAGCCCGGAAAATGTTTTGTAAGATCCGTTATCAATCAATGAACTGATACTGCCAGCAGATTTATTGATATTGTTCAGGGCCCCTGCCACAGCGAACTGAGTATGTTTATTAAAGAGGCTAAACATTACGTCCGACTCGTATCTCCCGTCAGTACCGCCTCCGGCGGCTACTTTACCAAATTTCCCCATCTTCCATTCCTTCTTGAGCTTAATATTGATATCCGTGATGGAGTCTCTCACAGGCGAGGAAGGATCTTTCTCATGCTGATAGACCTGGATTTTATCCACCGCCTGTTTAGGGATATTCTGTAATGCCATATTCACACTACCTCCAAAGAACTCTTTCCCATCTATCAGTACTTTATTGACTGGCCGGCCATTTACAGTAATAACGCCATCTCCCCAGATGGTAACGCCTGGGAGTCGCTTGAAAAGATCTTCAATCACCGCATTGGAATCCAGTTTGAATGCATCTGCATTGAATTCCAGGGTGTCTCCATTCAGCTCCACCGGTGGCCGGGTGACTACTACATCTTTCAAAGTATGAGCGCCACGCTCCATATTTATCTTTTTCAGATCCTTGTCTTTGGTATCGGCTGGAATTTTGGTGTAGATGACGGCCGACTTATAACCCATGAAGCTCACTACTACTTTCAGTGGTAGGTTAACAGGGACCTTGGCTATACGAAAATCACCGAATCCGTCTGTCAGCTGAAAGGTGATCAGGCTGGAATCCGCCGCTTTGTAAACCGCGATGGTAGCAGATGGTAGTACATAATCGTATACAGAGTCCATCACATTGCCATGAAGGGTACCGAGCGGAATAGTATCTTTTTGCTGTGCATGCGAGGTCGTTTGCAACAGCAGTATGCCGAGCAGAAAGGGAATAAACAGGATGTACTTCATGGTTAGAATTTATCTTTGAACTTAAACATGACGATGACAGGATTGTCGGAAGATTTACCCTTGGAAAAATATTGTTGTAACGCCGGTGGATATACGACTTTGCGTGCTGCTTTATTCGCTTCATAAGCGTTGAACATCACATTGGATGGATGTGACACATAGCAGTAATCATCCTGTACGCAATGGAAACCACCCCGGCTCCAACCAGTAGAAGTAGCCACAGGCAAGAAATATGTGCTACTGTCGGACGTAATTTTCTCCATACAGAACAGCGTGTTTGATTGGAGATTATATGCAAACGAATTGTTGGTATCGTTCCACATGTCATAGGAGAGCAGTCGGAATAACAGGATGTTTTTTACATCTGTGATGTAGCCTGCGCCATAGATAGTGTTCTTGTTTTTTTGTAAAAACTCAATGCGTTTATTGTCCAGTGTGGTGTCTGTGCCAAATCCGGGCGGAAGCGTCATACTCATGGGATAAACCACCTTGAAGGCTACAGTGGCCGTGTCGCTGGATATCCGATGGATAACGTCGGAATATACCTTGTTGTAATAAACGTATTCCTTGCTATTCGTAGGTGTCAGCTGCACGATGCCTTGAGAGTAAAAGAAATCTGTAGATATTAATGCTTTATGCAAATGTATGGGCAGGAATTGGTTCGTGCGGATGGTGTCTTTGTACACCTCAAATTCATGCATGATGGTATCCTTTTTATCCCGCGATACGAAGTTGTGGGATAGCACCTTTCCATCTTTAAATCGGGTATTGTATGCAATGATATATTTACTGTCCAGTTTTTCCCGCTTTAATTCTTTGCCATCAAAATCGCAGATGATGCGTAGTGATTTATTGAACTGATAGTAAACGATGGTGTTTTTCTCCCGGTCTACAGTCATGCCGCCAATGGAGCCAGGCCAGCCATATTGTGCCATTTTTCCGCCGGCCATTTTTGCATGGAACTTACCATTTTTTTCAAAGATGAGAATGGCATTGGTGGTTTCATCAGAAATGATGAAATACTTTTCTGTAACCTCCATGGTATTGATTTTCCCAAACAGGCTTTCTTTGGTAGTTTCCAGCGGGATGTATTGCACATCTTCATAGACCTTACTACTGGTGCCGCCTCTGGCAGTATTCGGATCTATGCGCAGTACGCGCTCCTGGGCATGCAAGGTCAATGCAGCACAGCATAACAGGACAATCCCTGTGAGGGGAAAAAGGTGACGCATAAGTAGAATATAAGGATGTTTAGCTTGGGTCGACAGCAAGATGTTTATTGTTCACTGTGCAATTGCTCTTATTTTGGCTGATTTGTTATTCTCGCTATCTGTATCCTATTCATTCAAAATTAATACCAGCCGGCTATTTTTGAGCGTATTTTTTTGACTGGATAAGTAGGGGGAGACACGGTTCAGATGAGCCGCAGCTGATAATGCATTTCTTCGTGTATGCCTTCACGTGATATGTCCTTAAAACCATGTTTAAGTAAGGATTGGATGGAGCGTTGGTTTTCTGTAGCTACGGTAGCGAGGATCAGTTGTGCCTTCATCTTGTCAAAAACGAACTGTATCACGGCGTGCATGGCTTCGTGCATGATTCCTTTACCTTGCCAGGAGGGGTGTAGTTCATATCCGATTTCCACGCTGTGATTGTCCAGATCGAAATTATAAAGGCAAATGGTGCCAATTACGTGTAGGTCTTCCCGTGAGGCGATGCCCCAGTAGAGGCCTTCCGCATTGGCTATTCCATTATTGACGGCGGTGATAAACTGTTGTGCCGCTATGAGGTCTTTGGTGGGTTCTCTATCAAGATAGCGGTTCACGGCTTCATTGGAACGAAGTGCGAGAATAGCTTTATCATCCGTGGGTTCTAACTCACGAAGCACCAGTCGCGTGGTGGTTAAAAGGGGAAATGGATAAAAGTCTGTTTTTAACATAAAGAGATATTATTCTTCCAAATGCGTAACGCTGTTGTAAAGATGGCAACTCCAGCTATTATCTGAATGCAGTAGCTCGGTAACGGCCGTATTTTTTAGCATTATCTGATGTGGCGCCTCTGGAACGAGGTGACTGATCAATTTACGAATAAAACCGCCATGACTGACAATTAAAATATTCTTGCCTGCATGTTCGGCCAGCAGGTCATCGAGGAAAGATACTCCGCGGGCGATTATATCTGGTGTGGTTTCCACCCCCAGGTCCATCAGTTTCCAGTCGTTGCCCCATTGTGCAATGCGTTCTGCTTCAGTGGTTCCTTCGATGAGTCCGCCGCCGGCTTCGCGCAGACGGGCATCTTCCATCAGTGTATGCGGATGAGTTATAGCAGCAGCAACAATACTGGCAGTTTCTTTTGCCCGTTGAAGGTGACTGCTGTATACGAGGTCCCAGGGACCTTCTGTCAATCGTTGTCCCAGTTTGCGGGCCTGATCTCTTCCTTCATCATCCAGGGGAATATCTGAATGTCCTTGTAATCTGCCGGCTTTATTCCAGGCAGTAGTTCCATGTCGAATAATGGCTATACGTGTAGTCATATCTGTCTAAAAAATATGTATGCGCTGCAAAGATAAAAAATGATCATGGTAGGTTCGGGTACAAATGGTTAAATTTAGTAAGCCAAAAAAGTTATGTTATGTTATCCTTGGAAAAAATCAGCGAATTACTGGGAAAAGAGAGTGAGTTGCTGTTGCAGCATACTAGCAGTACGATTGATAAATCCCTGTTGCATCTTCCCGGTCCCGAGACGGTAAATGAGATCTATGGTCCTTCCAGTCGTAATCCCCAGGTATTGCGGAGTTTGGGTCAGCTTTTCGGCAGTGGTCGCCTGGCCAATACTGGCTATATGTCTATTCTGCCGGTGGATCAGGGGGTAGAACATAGTGCCGGTGCTTCATTTGCCAAGAATCCTGTTTATTTCGATCCGGAAAACATTGTAAAATTGGCCATAGAAGGCGGCTGTAATGCCGTTGCTTCCACCTTTGGGGTACTGGCGTCCGTATCGCGGAAATATGCCCATAAGATCCCCTTTCTGGTGAAAATAAACCATAATGAGCTGCTCACATATCCTAACCACTTTGACGAAGTATTATTTGGTACGGTAGAAGAGGCCTGGAACCTGGGAGCAATGGCCGTAGGTGCTACCATCTATTTCGGTTCCGAGAATTCTGATCGTCAGCTGGTGGAAATAGCCCATGCTTTTGAAAGGGCTCATGAGTTGGGTATGGCAACTGTACTTTGGTGTTACCTGCGCAATGATGCCTTCAACAAAGATGTAGATTATCATTTAGCAGCAGATCTTACCGGCCAGGCCAATCATCTTGGCGTAACGATCCAGGCAGATATTATCAAACAAAAACTACCTGAAGTAAACGGTGGCTATAAAGCATTGAATACAGGTACATCCAGTTATGGTAAACTGGATGAGCGTATCTATACGCAACTCACCTCCGATAATCCGATTGATCTCTGTCGCTACCAGGTGGCCAATTGTTATATGGGCAGAATGGGATTAATCAATTCTGGCGGCGCCTCCAAAGGAGCCGAAGACCTGGCAGACGCAGTACGTTCCGCAGTAGTGAATAAACGCGCCGGCGGGGCAGGACTCATCTCCGGCCGCAAAGCCTTCCAGCGCCCCATGGCAGACGGGGTTGCGCTCCTAAACGCTATCCAGGACGTGTACTTAAATAAAGAAATTACTGTCGCGTAGGTTTTTTTCACGCAAAGGCGCAAAGAAATGCGCAAAGAGGCAAAGGCGCCTGCGGCGCAGAGCGGATGTTTTTTTCTCGCAGAGCAGCAAAGCAGCAATGCAGCAAAGGATTATGTAGTATTTTTTTGATTGTTGTTTGGCAAGAATTATTAATTAAATGCAATAAAATTTACAGCAAAACATAATCAACTGCTGCTTTGCTGGTTCACGCAAAGGCGCAAAGAAATGCGCAAGGTCGCAAAGGTGCCTGCGGCGCAGAGCGGATGTTTTTTTCTCGCAGAGCAGCAATGCAGCAAAGGATTATGTAGTATTTTTTTTGATTGTTGTTTGACCAGAATTATTAATTAAATGCAATAAATTTTACAGCAAAACATGATCAACTGCTGCTTTGCTGGTTCACGCAAAGGCGCAAAGAAATGCGCAAAGAGGCAAAGGCGCCTGCGGCGCAGAGCGGATGTTTTTTTCTCGCAGAGCAGCAAAGCAGCAATGCAGCAAAGGATTATGTAGTATTTTTTTGATTGTTGTTTGGCAAGAATAATTAATTAAATGCAATTAATTTTTACAGCAAGACATGATCAACTGCTGCTTTGCTGGTTCACGCAAAGGCGCAAAGAAATGCGCAAAGAGGCAAAGGTGCCTGCGGCGCAGAGCGGATGTTTTTTTCTCGCAAAGCAGCAATGCAGCAATGCAGCAAAGGATTATGTAGTATTTTTTTTGATTGTTGTTTGGCCAGAATTATTAATTAAATGCAATAAAATTTACAGCAAAACATAATCAACTGCTGCTTTGCTGGTTCACGCAAAGGCGCAAAGAAATGCGCAAAGAGGCAAAGGTGCCTGCGGCGCAGAGCGGATGTTTTTTTCTCGCAGAGCAGCAAAGCAGCAAAGGATTATGTAGTATTTTTTTTGATTGTTGTTTGACCAGAATTATTAATTAAATGCAATAAATTTTACAGCAAAACATAAACGACTGTTGCTTTGCTGCCTTGCTGCTCTGCGAGCAAAAACTTAGAGCAAGTACCCCAGAGGGTTGTTGCGGGCTTAAACAAACAACAAAACACAATCCTTTGCCCCTTAGCGCCTTTGCGAGAAACCGAACCGCACCAATCCCCAACAAAACATAATCAACTGCTGCTTTGCTGCCTTGCTGCTCTGCGAGCAAAAACCTAGAGCAAGTACCCCAGAGGGTTGTTGCGGGCTTAAACAAATAACAAAACACAATCCTTTGGCCCTTAGCGCCTTTGCGAGAAACCGAACCGCTCTAATCCCCAACAAAACATAATCAACTGCTGCTTTGCTGCCTTGCTGCTCTGCGAGCAAAAACCTAGAGCAAGTACCCCAGAGGGTTGTTGCGGGCTTAAACAAACAACAAAACACAATCCTTTGCCCCTTAGCGCCTTTGCGAGAAACAGCGCCGCACCAATCCCCAACAAAACACAATCACTGCTGCTTTGCTGCCTTGCTGCTCTGCGAGCAAAAACCTAGAGCAAGTACCCCAGAGGGTTGTTGCGGGCTTAAACAAACAACAAAACACAATCCTTTGCCTCTTAGCGCCTTTGCGAGAAACAGCGCCGCTCCAATCTCCCAACAAAACACAATCACTGCTGCTTTGCTGCCTTGCTGCTCTGCGAGCAAAAACCTAGAGCAAGTACCCCAGAGAGCAGAAGGAACTTATTCGCGTATCTGCCCATCGCCATGAACAAACCATTTCTCTGTGACCAGTTTCTCTAATGCAAATGGTCCGCGTGCATGCAGCTTCTGTGTGGAGATGCCTATTTCGGCGCCAAGGCCGAACACGCCACCGTCAGTGAATCGCGTAGAGGCGTTCACGTAAACAGCGGCTGCGTCTACTGTATTCAGAAATAATTCGCCTACAGCCACATCTTTGGTGATAATGGCTTCAGAGTGTTTGGAGGAATATGTTTGTATGTGATTTAATGCAGCTGCAATATTGTCTACTACTTTTACGGAGCATTTCAGTGAAAGGAATTCTCTGCCAAAATCCTCTTCAGTGGCGGGATGGAGTTGTGGGTATCCTGCTTCCTTTAATAAAGTAAATGCTAACGGTTCTGCATATACGTCGACGTGATAAGCGGCAAGTTGTGGAGTGAGGATGCGTAGGAAATCCGCTGCCACGGCTTTGTCTACCAGTACGGTATCTAATGCATTACATACGGAAGGACGGGAAACCTTTGCATTGGTAACGATCTTTGCGGCCTGTTCCAGATCAGCGGTTTGTTCTATGTAGGTATGACATACGCCTGCGCCGGTTTCTATAACCGGTACTTTAGAATTAGCTCTTACAAAGTCGATCAGCTGCTGCGAGCCGCGAGGGATAATGATATCGATGTATTTAACGGCGGTCAGCATGGCTGTGACCAGACTCCTGTCTGTTGGTAATAACTGTACGGCATGAATGGAGGTGTGGAATGCGGCCAGTTGTTCCTGGATGATATTCACCAGAATGGTATTGGTATGCAGGGCATCAGAACCTCCTCTCAGTACGCAAACGTTTCCAGAGCGGATGCAGAGTGCTGCCACATCTACGGTTACATTGGGGCGGGATTCATAAATAACGCCTACTACTCCCAGTGGCACCGTTTTCTTCTGAACCAGCAAACCGTTGTCCAGTTTTCTTTCCAGGAGTAATACATTCGCGGGGTCGGGGAGTTTTGCAATATCGTGTAAGCTATCTGCCAGCGCTTTTATTCGTGCGCTGTTGAGCATGAGTCGGTCTTTTTTGGGGTCCTCGTCCGGCATTTTGTCGAGGTCCAGTTGATTGGCGGCCATGATGTCTGCGGTACGTGACAGCAAAGCATCTGCGAGGGCGTTTAGTAACGCCTGGCGTTTATCATCCGACAGTTGCCGGAGTGCTGGAGCTGCCTGCCTAGCCTGTTCCAGTAAAGGTTGAATCGTTTGCATAACAGCGTTATTTACAGCAGCACGATATCGTCTGCATGTGCCACTTCTGTATTTTGTTGCTTACCGTGTTTTTCCAGCGTATCGGAAGATAGTCTGGCTCTCCCCACGGCAACGGCTATATTATTTTCGTTGACCATCTCTATCACTTCTCCGCCTTCAAATTTTTCCAGTATTTCTTTTACACCTACCGCGAGCAGGCTATGACGTTTTAGGATAGCCTCCTGAGCGCCGGAGTCTATCAATACTCTGCCGGTTACCAAACTGCCGCTGGCCAGCCATTTACGACGGGCAGGCATGCTGCATGGTTGGGGCAAACAGAGGGTGCCAGTTTTTTCCGCAATGGCATTCAGGATACCATCCTGGGTACGGATGCCGAATATCACTACCTTTATGCCCATTCGGGTAGCCAGTCGGGCGAAGGTAAGTTTGGATACCATTCCTCCTAATCCCAGTGCTGATTTTTCTTTATCGGCCAATCCTAATGCAGCCTGGTCGATAATATCTATCTTCGGGACCACTTTTCCATCGCGGTCCAGTACGCCCGCAACGGAAGTGCTGAACAGCAGGAGGGAAGCGCCGAAGCCCACTGCTATGAGGGTGGCCAGTTCATCGTTATCGGAGAATTTCAGCTCCGTGTCGCTGACAACATCGTTTTCATTTGCGATGGGAATAATATTGCTGGCCCATAGTTCTTCGTAAGTACGTTTAAGTTGCAGAAACCGTTCCCTGTCTGAGAAGTGGTTGCGTTCACAAAGACTTTGTGCCACCGCGATATTATACGGGGCGAAATAGCGGCTGTATTTATTAAGTAGCAGCGGGTTGCCGATGGCGGCAGCTGCTTTTCGTTCACTGATGGTACCGGAGTATTGTAGCAGGAACTGTTTTCCTGCTGCTACCGCACCGGAAGATACCAGTACGATATGGTATTGGGCATGCAATTCCGCTACCTGACGGGCGATGCCGGCAAGCACCGTTTCATCCAGATCTCCGTTTTCCCGGGTGATGGATGCTGTTCCAAATTTGATGACAAGTATTGGTTTGCTCACTTTGTTAGAAATTTGACAACAAAAGTAGTTCAATGGTGTGAGAAATTACAACATTATTGGATATTGGTTGAAATATAACTATATATGGTTAGGATATTGGTAATTGAAGACGAAGAAAGGGTTGGAACGCTGATCCGCAGAGGATTAGAAGAGCAGGAATATGAAGTGACGCTGGCGCGAGACGGCAATGCCGGCTTGAAACTGGCGCTCACAGGGGAGTTTGAACTGGTGATCACAGATATTATCCTGCCGGGAGTAGACGGATTGTCTATCAGTCGGCAAATCCGGGATGCCTTGCCCGAGATGCCCATTCTGATGCTTACAGCCCTGGGTACTACAGACGATAAGGTGGAAGGCTTTGATGCCGGCGCAGACGATTACCTCGTAAAACCCTTTGATCTGCGGGAGTTGCTGGTGCGTATCCGCGCGCTCCTCAAGCGGCATACCGTAACGCAGCCGCCAGTAGCAGCAACACAGTTCCAATATGCAGATCTGCAGCTGGATCTGCGCACCAAAACCGTTACCAGAGGGGGCAAAGAGATCAGTCTGACTCCTAAGGAATTCCGACTATTGGAATACCTAATGCAAAACAAAGAGCGTGTCATCTCCCGGGCAGAAATAGCCGAAAACGTATGGGATACCCATTATGACACAGGAACTAACTTTATTGACGTTTATATCAATTATCTTAGAAAGAAAATTGACAAGGAATATTCCTTAAAACTGATTCATACCAAAACTGGTATGGGTTTCATTTTTAAAGCAGGATAAAATGAAAATCCGAACGCGGCTGACATTCCTGTTCTCCGGCATCACGGCAGCAATACTGCTGTTGCTGGTCACAGCCATCTACATTTCGTATGCCCGGGACCGTGAGGATGACTATTACAAGAACCTTCGGCAACAGGCTGTCACCAAAGCCAATCTGTTGTTTGATGCCGGCATCGACCCGCATGTATTACAGCTGATCTACCGAAACAGCTCCAGCACCCTCTCCCAGGAAGAAGTGGCTATTTACGACACTGATCTACACTTGTTGTATCATGATGCCGTGGATATTGATAAAGTGAAGGAGACGCCAGGTATGCTGGAAAAAATTAAACAGCAGAAAGAAATTGTATTCAAGCAGGATCAGTTACAGGTAGTGGGATTTACCTATTCCCATCAAAATAAAACCTACCTGATTACAGCAGTGGCAGAGGATGAATATGGATTAGCCAGACTCCGAAACCTTGGGTATATCCTTGCTTTCTCCTATCTGATTGCTGTGTTGTGTATTATCATAGCGGCTCGTTTCTTCGCGCGTAAGGCGCTGAAACCTGTGTCAGATATGGTAGACAGGGTAGAGGAGATTACAGCCACCAACCTGGATTTGCGGGTGCCTGAGGGAAATGGTACCGATGAAATGGCAGAGTTGGCTATTACCTTCAACCAAATGCTCGATCGCCTGGAGCAGTCGTTCGATGCGCAGAAACAATTCGTTTCCAATATTTCCCATGAGTTACGTACCCCGCTAACGGCCATGATGGCGGAGTTAGAGATCTCCGCTTCCCGGGAAAGGCCGGCAGCAGAGTATTTGCAAAGCATGCATCATGCTATATCAGATGCGAGGCAGCTGGTAAAGCTCTCCAATAGCCTGTTAGACCTGGCTAAGGCCAGCTATGATCCTGCAGAGATCAACTTCAAGCCGATGCGACTGGACGAGCTGTTGATGGAAGCCCGGGATGAAGTCCTGAAAGCCTTTCCGTTTTACAGGATCAATGTCAATTTCGAAGAACCACAGGAAGAAGAAGATTATTTGTCTGTAGAAGGGAATGCTTATTTATTGAAGGTGGCTTTCGTTAACCTGATGGAGAATGGTTGTAAGTTCTCCGCTTCTCATGAAATGGGGGTGGTGGTGACCTGGTTCAAGGAATACACTATTCTGCGGTTTATCGATGATGGGGTAGGGATTTCCAAACAGGACCTGCCGAATATATTTACGCCGTTTTATCGGGGCGGGAATGGCCAGTATGCCGATGGTAATGGGATAGGGCTCTCGCTGGCAGCGAGAATTGTGAAGCTACACAAGGGAACGATCAGCGTGGTGTCTAAGGTGGGGCAGGGAACAACTTTTACGGTGGAGTTTACCCATGTCTGACCGTAGGTCTAAAAAAAAAATTCATTGAAAAATTTCGATATTTCGAAAAAGGATCTATATTTGCATCATGGATTTGGGATTAATTGAAAAAGCAGCCAATGCCATTGCGGACAAGCACCGGTTATCCATCCTGATGGAGATCGCTAAGAAGGGAAGCATGGCTTGTGGCGACATGTGTGGACTGTGTTGTTTATCTCAGCCTACGATATCTCACCATGTGAAGATATTGACGGATAGTGGCGTTCTGAACGCTACGAAGAACGGACGTGTGCTGGAATTGACCGTGAATAAGGAGATGATGAAGCAACTGTCTATGTTCTTTCTGAAATTGAGCTGATATGTGCGCTCCTGGCGGCATCCGGCTTTTTTTATCCGCTAAAATATTGATTGTTTTAAATGTATAGATATGGGGAGATGTAAATCCCTTTTTTTAAATGTTTAAACATCGAAACTTTTAAATAAATCAAAGAGACAACAGCAATCTTACTTTCAGCACGGGCGCTGAGGATAAAGATTTTGGGATAACGGTTAGTACAATAAATAATGAAGGCGCTTTCCCGGCACGGGCGCGGGGAAAGCGCAACCTTCAGGACTTTCCTTAAATAAAAACTGTCAGTAACGCGTACTGCGGGTATTATTTAAGTCTTAATAACAACATGTAACGCTTAAAAGGATTTCGGCCTGTAGCCAAAGCAGTAACTGGTATCATATGACAAAGAAACAACAGACAGTAGTTATCACAGGAGGAAACAGTGGGATAGGATATGCCACAGCAGAAGAATTTTTAGGTAGAGGATATCGGGTATTGATAACAGGCAGAAATCCTGCAGCGATACAGGAAGCTGTGCACCAGCTGGGATTTCCGGCGGAAGGTTTTATGGCGGATCAGCGTTCACTGGAAGATACACAAAGACTGGCAGAGTACATCCGGTCCCGCTATGGCAAGATAGACGTGCTCATTATCAATGCCGGCGTTGGGAAATTCGGACCATTCGAAGCAACAACAGAAGAACTATTTGACGAAGTAATGGACATTAATTTCAAAGGGGCGTTTTTCACTACGCAGCAATTGCTGCCACTGATGAACGAAGGCGCCAGTATTGTGTTTCTTTCTTCCAGTAATGCCGAAGGTGGAATGCCAGGAGCGGCAGTACATTCGGCGAGCAAGGCAGCCATTAACTCTCTTGCCCGCACCTTGTCCCGGGAGCTTGCCCCTAAAGGAATAAGAGTGAATGCTATTGTTCCAGGTCCGGTAGACACGCCTATTCTCCAGAAAGCAGGTTTGGGGGAGGATGCCCTCGCGCATATGGCTGGCCGCATCCCACTCGGTAGAGTGGCCGTGCCCGCGGAAATAGCCAAACTCGCAGGTTTCATCACTTCACAGGATGCTGCTTTCATCACAGGGGCAGCAATTAATATAGACGGTGGATTCGCTGTACACCCACTGGCCGGTTAAAAATAATAACCCTGTACAGTCATTCATTATTTTCTGCCCCAACAGACTGACTTCATTCATTAACCCTGAAAACTGACTTCATCCATTGGCTTGCTCCTCCCATCTTACAGCGCAGTTGCGCTTTTATTTATCATCCATATATTGAAACTTTTAAATAAATCGAAATGAGTAATTATCAAGATAAAACGGTGGTAGTCACCGGCGGCAACAGCGGAATAGGATTTGCAACAGCAGAAGAATTTTTGAAGAAAGGGTATGGCGTACTCATTACAGGCAGAAACCCTGACGCGGTGAAGAAAGCCGTACAACAGCTGGGAGAGCCAGCAGCTGGATTTACAGCAGACCAGCAAAGCCTGGACGACTCCCAGCAACTGGCGGAGTATATCCGTAACCGTTACGGTAAAATTGATGTGTTATTCATTAATGCGGGCGTAGGCAAATTTGCCAGCTTCCAGGATACAGATGAAGACAACTTCGATACCACGATGGATATCAACTTCAAAGGGGCATTCTTCACTGCGCAATATCTGCTGCCGTTGATTAAAGAAGGTGGATCTATCATATTCCTGTCCTCCATCAATGCATACGTAGGTATGCCTGGAGCATCGGTATACAGCGCCAGTAAGGCCGCGCTGAACTCTCTTGCCAGAACCCTTTCCAGAGAACTGGCGCCAAGGAATATTCGTGTAAATGCAGTCAATCCGGGTCCTATTCAGACCCCTATATTCGATAAAGCCGGCGTCCCTGCAGAAGCGGTGGAACAATTCAGTAGCTTGGTACCATTGAAACGCGTAGGCCAACCTGCTGAAGTAGCCAAACTCGTCACCTTCCTGGCTTCAGATGATGCTAGCTTCATCACTGGATCAGAAGTGAATGTAGATGGCGGTTTCGCCGTGCACCCGCTGGCTGGTTGATTTTTTCACGCAAAGGCGCAAAGAAATGCGCAAAGAGGCAAAGGCGCCTTCGGCGCAGAGCGGATTGTTTTGGCTCGCAAAGCAGCAAGGCAGCAAAGCAGCAAAAGCGCCTGCGGCGCAGAGCGGATTGTTTTAGCTCGCAGAGCAGCAAGGCAGCAAAGCAGCAAAAAGCGCCTGCGGCGCAGAGTGGATTGTTTTAGCTCGCAAAGCAGCAAAGGATTATGTAGTATTTTTTTTGATTGATGTTTGGCCCGAATTATTAATTAGATGCGATTAGTTTCAACAACAAAACATAATCAACTGCTGCATTGCTCCCTTGCAGCTCTGCGAGCCCAAATCGAAAGCAAGTACCCCAGAGGGTTGTTGCGGGCTTAAACAAACAACAAAACACAATCCTTTGCCTCTTTGCGCCTTTGCGAGAAACAGCACCGCTTAGATCCTCAACAAAACATAATCAACTGCTGC
>NZ_QLMA01000012.1:0-18528 GCF_003259435.1 Chitinophaga dinghuensis | reverse complement strand
TGCCTCTTTGCGCCTTTGCGAGAAACAGCACCGCTTAGATCCTCAACAAAACATAATCAACTGCTGCTTTGCTGCCTTGCTGCTCTGCGAGCAAAAACCGAAAGCAAGTACCCCAGAGGGTTGTTGCGGGCTTAAACAAACAACAAAACACAATCCTTTGCCTCTTTGCGCCTTTGCGAGAAACAGCACCGCTTAGATCCTCAACAAAACATAATCAACTGCTGCTTTGCTGCCTTGCTGCTCTGCGAGCAAAATCGAAAGCAAGTACCCAAGAAGGGCCTACTGCATTTTACGAATAAGCTTACCGAGTAATTTCAGACTATCTTCTACCTGCTTGGACCAGGGCACGCTGAAGGATATACGTAAACAGTTAGAGTAACGGTCTCGCAAACTGAATACCCTGCCAGGAACGAAGCTGATCTTATGTTTCAGTGCCTGCTGGAATAATTCATAAGTATTGATATGAGGATCCAGTTCTATCCATAACACACAGCCTCCCTGTGGACGGGCGATTTTAGTACTCTCCGGGAAATATTCCATGATAGCCTGAGAATAACGCAGGAACTGGGTATGCAGTATCTTCCGCAGATTGCGCAGATGATTTTCATACCGGCCGGTTTCCAGGAAATAGGCCACAGAAGCATGGGTGATAGTAGGACAAGCAATCGCATGATGACGTTTCATCTGCAATACTTTGTCTTTGTATTTGCCGGGAATAGTCCATCCCACCCGGAAGCCTGGCGCTACTGATTTTGATACTGAACTGCAATACAGCACATTACCTTTCTTATCAAATGTTTTGCAGGTGGCAGGACGTTGTTTCCCAAAATACAGATCTCCGTAAATATCATCTTCTATCAGTGCGATATCATATTTTTCCACCATTCGTACCAGTTCCCGCTTGTTTTTGTCGGGCATACAACAACCAATAGGGTTGTTGAAGTTAGGTACAAACAAACATGCTTTAATTTTATGACGGGGAATGGCTTTATCCAGGTATTCCAGGTCTACGCCAGTAATAGGATGTGTAGGTATTTCCAGTACTTTCAGTCCAAGTCCCTCTGCCAGTAAGGTAGCGCCATAATAAGAAGGACTCTCAATAGCGATGGTATCTCCTGGTTGAGTAGTAGCGGTAAGACATAACGTTAATGCATCTACGCAGCCGTTGGTGGTGATCACATCATTTTCGGTGTAGGCGCCGCCCCAGTTGAGTGACTGTAACGCTAACTGTCGGCGTAAGCGTACATTTCCCTGGAGCTGTTCATAGCCGATGCCATAATCCTGCAGCTCCCGCATCGCTTGCACCACTGCCTTGGCCATTTTCGCTGCCGGTAGTAAACTTGGCGGTGGAGTGGCTACAGAAAATTTCATCACATCGTCGTTGGCCATGTGCTGAAATACAGCGTCTACCATTTCATGAACGGTCACGTCCGTGGCTTTTTTGACAGGGTCGCAGCTGGTAGGAATATCCGGCATCCGTCGGGAATTGAAACGGATATAGTAGCCCGATTTCGGCCGGGATTCAATCAACCCTTTCGATTCGAGGTGATAATAGGCCTGGAAAGCGGTAGAGAGACTAATGCCCTGCTGCTTACTCAAATTACGTACAGAAGGGAGTTTTTCTCCTATTTTCAGGACGTCTTTCTCTATCAGTTGTTCTATATTATCTGCCACCTGGAGATACAGGTGATCGGCTGTCTTTAGCATAAGAAAAATATCTGATATGGTCAAAAGTACGAAAAATACATCTGTTTTGTTTGTGAAAAGATTAGCAAGAATCGGACTTGGAACTGTTAGCTGATTTTTTATTTTTGTATACTATGGATGTTCAGCAGATTTTGGTAGATGTAACAGATCCGGGAAATTTCTCCTTTCAGGAATGTTTGATATTCCTGGGGCGTTCTGATAAAGAGAGTTTACATTTTATCCGGGAGGGGAGGTTACAGAAAGTTATTTTGGCAGACGGCATCCCCGTTTTGCTGACCATTTCCGACCATGGAGACGGTCGGGTAGCAATAGATGTACTGCCGGTAGCATTTCCTGAGTTGGAAGAGAAGTCGGACGTATTGAGCACGGCCGCTGTTGCGGAAATCCGACGTTACGTAACGCGCTGGCTGCACCTGGATGCAGATCTGCGCGACTTTTACAAATGGGCAGACGCCAACCCGCTACTGGAAGGGTTGCCTAGCAGGTATCGCGGATTACGGCTGATAGGGATTCCTGATATGTTCGAATCCCTCTGTTGGACTATTATCGGACAACAAATCAATCTGGCTTTTGCCTACACGCTGCGCCAGCGATTGATTGAACATTTTGGCTACAGTATTACCGTGGATGGAGCCGTCTATAATCTGTTCCCCAGGCCGGAAGTAATCGCCGCATTGTCGCCGGAAATGCTGACACCCCTTCAGTTTTCAGGAGGGAAGGCGAAATACCTGATCGCTACTGCCCAGGAAATTGTTGCAGGCACCTTTTCCGCGGCAATGTTAGATAGCATGAGTTATCAGCAGGCGAAAGAGCGACTGGTCGCATTGAAAGGAATCGGCAACTGGTCCGCCAATTATATATTGATGAAGTATGGCCGTTTCCCGGAGGCACTGCCACTCGAAGATGCAGGCCTGCATAATGCCATCAAGGCCAGAATGCAGTTAGCCGCCAAACCGGATGCCGCATTGCTGAAGCAAATCACTGGTAGCTGGCAGGAGCATGCCGCCTACGCAACATTTTATTTGTGGAGAACACTACTACCCCAATAAATGCTATGGATACGCAGTATCATCTTCGTATAGACACCCCCGTTGGACCGCTGATAATCACCGGCACCGATACCCATATCAATGCGGTTTCCTTTACCGATGAGCCGGAGGAGACCTTCCTGGAAGCGCCGCCCCTCCTCCTGGAATGCGCCCAGCAATTACATGAGTATTTCGCAGGAGAACGCAGAGTATTCGAACTGCCGCTCGCCCAGCCGGGGACCGACTTCCAGCAATCCGTCTGGGACCAGTTAATGCATATTCCCTATGGACAAACCATTACCTATATGCAACAAGCCAAGCGAATGAATAACCTCCGAAGTATTCGCGCAGTGGCGTCTACCAACGGTAAAAATGCACTCGCTATCATTGTTCCATGTCATAGAGTAGTAGGCGCTAATGGCGTACTCACAGGATATGCCGGCGGATTATGGCGCAAACGCTGGCTGCTGGATCACGAACGCGGCGACCTGTTTACCGGGCTGCGTTAGCAAACGCTTGTTTTCCCACTGGATCATCTGATATCCTCAAAAAATCAAAAACTGGATCTGTTTTTAAAATTGAAAATGTTTCAATTTTGTGCTGGAATAGCGAATGATTCACCTTTAAGATTCCAGGCATCCATGAAGTTATCAGACGATTTAAAGTACACCGACCAGCTATTACAGCTCACCAAGGACTTTAGCAACAGGTTTTTATCAGTAGCAGATAAACTGGCGCCCCATAAGGTATTTCATTCGCTTCCTGCTGTTGCACTACCACAGACAGGCATCGGCGGCGCAGCCACTCTGGAAAAATTCCGACAGCTTTATGGCGATCAACTCACTGCCGCATCTGGCCCTCGTTTCTGGGGTTTTGTTACCGGCGGCGTTACGCCGGCTGCATTAATGGGCGACTGGCTGACCTCCGCCATGGACCTGAATGTTTCCAGCAGCGGCACAGTAGCCACTTGTATTGAAGAAGATACCCTCCGACAATTAAAATCATTATTCGGCATACCGGCGGAATTTCTCGGCGCTTTCGTCAGTGGCGCTACCATGGCCAACTTTACAGGACTGGCAATAGCCCGGCAGTGGCTGGGACTGCAACAAGGAGTAGACGTGGCCGCTGATGGGATGAACGCATTGCAGGACGTCAGAATTTTGTCTTCCGTACCTCATTCCAGCATTCTCAAATCTATGTCTATGCTGGGTTTGGGTAGAAACAGTCTGGTACGTATACCTGCCTTGCCCAATCGCGAAAGCGTTGATCTGCAAGCCCTGGAGAATTACCTGAAGGAGCACCCGAATCAGCCGTTTATTTATATAGCCAACGCTGGAACTGTCAATACAGTTGACTTTGACGATATCGCTGCGATTGTAGCATTGAAACAGCAGTATAATTTCTGGTTACATGTAGATGCCGCCTTCGGTGGATTTGCTGCCTGCTCTACGGAATATAAATCCTTACTCAATGGATGGGAAGCGGCAGACAGTATCACTGTGGATGCGCATAAATGGCTGAATGTACCTTATGATGCTGCCATGATATTCAACAGGCATCCGGAATTGCAGGTAAGCGTTTTTCAGAATCCAGGTGCAGCTTACCTCGGAGATCCGCTGCGGGAATTTCATTACAATAATTATATCCCGGAAAACTCCCGCCGACTCAGGGCATTACCCGCCTGGTTTAGCTTGCAGGCCTATGGCAGGGAAGGATACCAGTATATCGTGGAGAACAATGTCCACTTAGCAAGGAAACTAGGAACACTCATCGCATCTGACCCGAGATTAAAGCTACTGGCTCCTGTGCGACTCTGTGTTGTCTGCTTTACATTGGATGTGCCGGAGGAAACACAGGCAGATGCGGTGTCAGGATTCCTGACCGCATTGAATAACAGTGGCGTCGTATACATGACGAGGACGCAGTATCAGGGACAACCTGCTATCCGTGCGGCATTGGTGAACTGGAGAACGACAGAAAAAGATATTCAACTGGTATGGGATACCATACAACAATTGTTAACCTGAAAATGAATTTTATGCGAAAATCACTAGCAATGGGGTATATGGCGCTGGTCATCGTAAGTATTTTCTGGGGAACTACTTACCTGGCTTCCCGTATAGGCGTCAGGTATATACACGGCATTACGTTGTCCGGATTGAGACAGACCACGGCAGGATTCATACTGATCGCTATTTTCCTGCTGCGAGGCTATAAGATTCCGCAGCGGGTGGTACTCTCCAAGTTATTTGTCATTGGTTTGCTGATGCTTTGCGGCAGCAACGGCCTGATGACCTGGGCGATGCAATATATTCCCAGTGGACTGGGAGCAATTATCAGCGCTACCGTACCCATCTGGATTACCTTATTCAGTTATTTCCTGGTGCAGAAAACGAAGCTGAGCTTACAGCTGATCATTGGACTGGTACTGGGTTTTGCTGGGGTAGCGTTTATATTCTATAATTACCTGTCGAGTTTGATGAATCCGGAGTTTCGCTTTGGAATCATGTTATCCATACTGGCTTGTATCTTCTGGGCATTGGGTTCAGTATTAACGGCCAAATGGGCGATAGAGGTGAATTTCTTGTATGGTGCAGGCTTTCAGATGTTTTTCAGTGGTATTGTTATGTTGCTCGTATCCACTTTGTTTATGGGACAGCATATTTATGTAGGCAATTTCACGACTGAATTATGGGAAAGCTTGTTATACCTGATATTAGTAGGTTCCTTGCTGAGTTACAGCGCATATATATTTGTGTTGAATAACCTGCCTACTTCCCTGGCCTCCGTATATGCTTACATCAATCCCATTGTGGCGGTGTTGCTGGGATGGATATTGCTGAAGGAAGGGCTGACCTGGCTCATGGGACTTGGCTGCCTCATAACGCTGGGTGGCGTATACCTGGTGAATAATGCCGTAGCAAAAAATAAACGACTTAAAACAGCTGAATAACGTTATCCTATATACGAAGATTTTTTTAAGGTAGAAGTATAGTCAGATGCCGCGCCGGTTTCCACCGGATCAGGCATCTGATCTATTTTTAGGAAAAAGGTTAACTTGTATCCACTTTATAAAAACAGATCTTATGGAAATTATCCAGGCAACCACACTACACACGAATGAAGTAGCCGTTTTGTTCGATGCATATCGTACTTTCTATAGTCAGGCTCCTGATTTTGATGGCGCGTTACAATTCATTTCCGACAGGATTAAAAATCAGGATAGCACCATATTCCTGGCACTGGAAGGGGATGAAATTGTCGGTTTTGTGCAGTTATACCCCATTTTTACCTCAATTGGCATGAAACGTGCGTGGATGCTGAACGATTTATTCGTGCTGGAAGCCCACAGGGGCAAGGGAGCCGGCAACCTGCTGGTAGAAAGATCCCGTCAGCTCGCGAAGGATACAGATGCAAAATGGGTCATGTTGCAGACAGAAAATACTAACACAGGCGCACAGCGACTGTATGAGCGTCTTGGTTTCGAAAAAGATACCGACTATCTGTATTACTATCTGTCTATCTAAAGCTGATCCGAATAACTTATTTACATTGCAGCATGGATATACACAAAAATCCCTGGAAGATAACTTCCAGTGAGTTGAAATATGAGAATAACTGGATTCGCATTACGCACCATGAGGGGATGAACCCGGCGGGTAATCCAGGTATTTATGGCGTGGTACACTTTAAGAATCTGGCGGTAGGTGTATTACCGTTGGATGATGAGATGAATACTTACCTGGTGGGGCAGTATCGCTTCCCACTGAATCGCTTTAGCTGGGAAATTCCGGAAGGGGGTGGCGCATTAGGGGAAGACCCGCTGGATGCAGCCCGTAGAGAACTACTTGAGGAAACCGGATTAATAGCCCGTGAATGGGAAGTATTGACGCGGTTAGATACCTCCAACTCTGTAACTGATGAAATGGCGATTATATTTCTGGCCCGTGGTCTGGAACAGCAGGAGTCGACCCCTGAGGAAACGGAGCAGCTGTTGGTCAGGAAGGTACCTTTTGAGGAAGCATACAGGATGGTGAAGGATTTCGAGATAACAGACTCTTTATCCGTAGCGGCTATTCAGCAGCTTAAATTGCAGTTGCTGGGCCATTAGCGGGCTATGTCGGCCAGACCTAGTATCTTTGTGCCAATGGAAAGGAAATTTAAGAAGCACGCGAGCCCGCGTCCTAAGCAATCATCGCTGATTATCGGTCGTCAGCCTGTTATTGAAGCCATTAACAGCGGAAGGCCCATAGAGCGGATTTTTATGCTGCGCAGTGCTACGGGAGACATTATCCCACAGATTAAAGAAGGCGCTCAACAATTCAATATACCGGTAAACCTGGTGCCCGTGGAAAAACTCAACGGGATGACACAGGCGAACCACCAGGGCGTAATTGCCCTCGTAGGGAATGTAACCTACCTGGATTTACAGGATGTTATTTCCCATGTAACAGAACAGGGGCAGACGCCGTTATTCCTGATCCTGGATGGTATCACGGATGTACGAAATATCGGGGCTATCGCCCGTAGTGCAGTGTGTTGTGGCGCTCAGGCCATCATTATCCCCGACAAAGGGATTGCCGCCCTGAACGAAGAAGCTATGAAATCATCTGCCGGCGCCCTGGAGAAAATTGCCATCTGCCGCGTAAATAGTCTGCTCAAAGCAATAGATACCCTGCATCTGAATGGCATCAAAGTGCTGACCAGTGAGATGGAAACAGATATCAAATTATTTGATGTGAACCTGACAGAACCGGTAGCGGTGATCATGGGTTCGGAAGATCATGGCGTATATCCTGCTTTGCGTAAAGCTTCAGACGTACTATTCCGCATTCCTATGGCTGGAGAGTTTGAATCTTTCAACGTGTCCGTAGCTGCAGGGATTATCCTGTACGAAGCGATGAAGCAGCGTTTGTAATTTCTCGCAAAGTGCGCAAAGAAGCAAAGTGCGCAAAGGAGAAAAATATAGATAGTACATAGATATTACTTTGCGTCTTTCTTATTTTTCTTTGCGCCCTTTGCGAGCAACTAACTTTTTTAACTGCCCATTCCAAATTACGCATATGCTTAAACTGATTGAATGTCCAAGAGATGCTATGCAAGGCTGGCATCGAATCATCAGCACGGAAGAAAAAGTGCAGTACCTGAACGCACTGTTGGAAGTTGGTTTTGATACGATCGACTTCGGCAGTTTTGTATCGCCCAAAGCGATTCCGCAAATGGCCGATACAGCGAAAGTACTGCCTCAGCTTAAACTGGAGGGCAGCAAAAGCAAGCTGCTGGCTATTGTAGCGAATGTGCGCGGAGCAGAAGAAGCGGTCATATTTGATGAAATCAATTACTTAGGCTTTCCTTTTTCTGTATCTGAAACATTCCAGTTACGCAATACCAATAAAACGATCGCAGAATCCCTGGAACAGGTGCAAACCATGCAGGAACTCTGTATCAAGAATCATAAGGAGCTGGTAGTGTATATTTCCATGGGCTTTGGTAATCCTTACGGAGATGCCTATAGTCCTGAAATTGTACTCCGCTGGGTAGAGGAAATGGCGAAGCTGGAGATTAATATCATCTCCCTGGCCGATACCGTTGGGGTGGCAGATCCTGTAACGATCTCCAATCTATTCCAACACCTTATTCCTGCCTATCCGCAGGTGGAGTTTGGCGCACATTTTCACGCCGCTCCTCATCAATGGGAGGAAAAAGTACAGGCAGCCTGGGATCATGGATGTCGCCGGTTCGATAGCGCCATTAAAGGCATCGGCGGATGCCCTATGGCGAAAGATGACCTGGTGGGCAACCTGGCCACAGAGAACCTTATTGCATTCTGCGATAAACACCAGGTTTCTTTGCCGCTGGACAGAAATGCCCTCAAGAAAGCGCAGGCCCTGGCAGATGTAGTATTTACGAATTAACCGGATTACATGCAATTTCATCTCGGATTTCCAGTGGAGCCACTGGAAAATGCCATCCAGTACAGTGATAAATTGTTGCTGATGGGTTCCTGCTTCGCCGAAGAAATAGGCGAAAAGTTACAGGAACACCGTTTTAATACCCTTATCAATCCGCATGGTATTCTCTTTAATCCCCTGAGTATTACCCATGCCTTAACGACTTACCTCGATGGGAAAGTCTATACAGAAAAAGATCTCTTTCTTCATAATGATATCTGGCATAGCTGGGATCACCATAGCCGCTTTTCGGATGTAAGCCCCGAAAAAGCCCTGCAACAGATGAATACTGCCGCAGCAACGGCAGCGAATACGCTGGAACAGGCCGACTGGCTCATTCTTACATTCGGTTCAGCCCATGCCCATTTCCTGAAGGAAAACAACCGGCTGGTGGCCAATAACCACAAAGTGCCTGCGGCAAATTTCTATAAACGCATGCTGACGCCGGAGGAAATCATTACTTCCCTGGATAACCTGATGCATCGCTTGTTTTTCCGCAACAGGAAAGTTAATATCCTGTTTACGGTGAGCCCTGTCCGTTATATCCGGGATGGGGTAGTGGAGAATAATCTCAGCAAAGCGATACTGCTACAATGTGTACATCACCTGGTAAATAAGTTCGACCGCTTGTTTTATTTTCCTGCATATGAGCTGGTAATAGATGATTTGCGGGATTATAGATTTTATAAGGAAGACATGGTTCATCCAAATGAACAGGCGGTTAACTATGTATGGGATAAAGTGATTCAAAGCTGCATCCATCCTGGAAGTCAGCCCTTACTACATCAGATAGCGGAACTAAACCGGGCGGCCGCTCACCGGCCTATGAACCCGGAAAGTATCCAGCACCAGCAGTTTCTTAAAACCTATACCGACAAGGTGAAAAAACTGATGCTGGATCATCCGGAGCTGCAACTAGCCGATCTTTTAGAGCGACTGTCGTCTCACTAAATTATAATGCGGCTCCTTTATTGTCTTTAATCAGGAACAATCCTATAACAAAACATATTAATGCTATAGCCACCGGGTAGATCAATCCTGCCAGGTGGTTATGGTAGGTAGTCACCAAAATCGTGGAAATAGTAGGTAAAAGTCCCCCAAATACGCCATTTCCGATATGATAAGGCAACGACATAGACGTGTACCGGATGCGGGTCGGGAATAGTTCCACCAGGAAAGCCGCAATGGGCGCGTATACCATTGTCACAAAAAGTACCTGAATGAATACCAGCAGGATGAGGTAGATCATATTGGTACGACTCACCGTAATCTCTTTTTTATCGCCTGTTTCCTGGAGGATGGTCTGATCGTCGTAGGTATGGATGCGGGAAGTTACCTGTACCAGTTCTCCTTTATCATTTCTGTGACTGTTGCTTTCTATGCGGAATTCACTTTTCAGTTCCTGTTTATTGTTGATATTACCAATATTGTCCATAGTGGCATATATCGGGAAATAGGCCAGGGCAGCAAGTAGCATGCCTGCCAACATAATTTTCTTACGACCGATTTTATCGGATAATCCTCCGAACCAGATAAAGAACGGCGTGCCTAACAGCAGTGCTACCGCGATGATAATATTGGATTGTACAAATTCAATATTCATAGTTTTCTGGAGGAACGAGAGCGCATAGAACTGGCCGGTATACCATACTACGCCTTGTCCCATAGTAGCGCCGAAAAGCGCTATCAGTACCAGTTTCAGATTCTCTTTATTGCCGAAGCTCTCCTTGATAGGGTTCGTGCTGGTTTTACCTTCTTTCTTCATCTGTGCAAACAGTGGCGATTCAGAAAGGCGGATACGGATATAGTAAGACATCACCACCAGCAGGATACTCAGGAGGAAAGGAATGCGCCAGCCCCACTCATTGAAGGATTCAGTGCTCATGGTGGTGCGGGTAACGAGTATTACGCCGAGGGATACAAAGAGGCCCAGTGTAGCAGTTGTCTGTATAAAACTGGTATAATATCCTCTTCTTTCTGCCGGCGAATGTTCCGCTACATAGGTGGCGGCGCCCCCATATTCTCCACCGAGCGCAAGGCCCTGTAGTAAGCGAAGTATCAGGATCAGCGCCGGGGCTACAATGCCTACGGTATGATAGCTGGGAATCAGGCCGATCGCGAAAGTAGAACCGCCCATAATCAACAGGGTAAGGAGGAAGGTGTATTTACGTCCGGCAATATCTCCGAGACGCCCGAATACGATGGCACCAAATGGCCGTACCACAAATCCTACCGCAAAGAAAGCCAGTGTGGCGATATAGGCGAGATCCGGATTACTGGGTGGAAAGAATTTTTCGGAGATAATAGAGGAAAGACTTCCGAAGATGTAGAAGTCGTACCATTCTATCAAAGTGCCCGCAGAAGAGGCAAAAATTACCTGCCAGATATTCTGTTTAGCAGAGAGTTGTTTCATAGCCGTGTAAATGGATGGAATTTTAATATATCCGTAAAAGTTAAGGAATTCCAGTAAGGTTTCATAACGGCATATAATCTTTCTTTATCTTAGAGTAGCGCTTGTTACTCATGAACCCAGGACAGAACAAAACTATTAGGATTATATTCGTTGCGCTGCTGCTGAGCATATCTCTCCTCTCCCAGGCGCAGCAACGCCCGAAGATTGGCCTTACCCTTAGCGGGGGAGGAGCCAGGGGGCTGGCGCATATCGGTATATTGGAGGCGATAGACAGCGCTGGTCTGAAGATCGACTATCTAACGGGAACGAGTATGGGAAGTATTATCGGTGGCCTTTATTCGATGGGGTATTCCGCGGATTCCATTGAAATACTCGCTAAGCGGATGGACTGGAATGCGTTGTTCTCCAATCAGCCTAATATCCGGGATATATCTTACGAAGAGAAGAAAGAGTATAACAAATACATCATCGAAGTTCCGTTTGAATATGGCAAACCTAAGCTGGCATCCGGCGTTATTACGGGGCAGGCTTTGTGGCTGGAGCTGGCGAAGTTATGTTGGCCGGCGAAAGACAAAAAAAATTTTTCTGACTTTAATATTCCTTTCAAATGTATTGCTACAGATGTGGCTACCGGAGAGATTGTCACCCTCGACAGTGGAGAGATTGTCACCTGTATGCGAGCCAGTATGGCCATCCCTTCCATTTTTACCGCCGTCACTATTAATGGACGGAAGCTGGTAGATGGTGGCGTTGTTCGAAATTTCCCCGTTATCACTGCAAAAGAGATGGGCGCAAACCTGGTGATAGGCTCCAATGTGAGTGGGGGTTTGCGTAAATCGGAACATCTCGTTACGCCGATAGATATTTTATATCAGCTGGGATTTTATAAGGATGCCGTAGATTTTGAGAAAGAGCGGAAGGAATGTGATATATACATCTCTCTGAAAAAGGAATTAGAACCTTATACAGCGGCCAGTTTCGGCAGTGTAGATTCAATAATAGAAGCCGGAAAGCGTGTTGGTAGAGAGATGTATCCCGTGTTTAAGCATCTGGCGGATTCGCTGAATGCGTTAGAACAGGGACCTGCATTTACGAAAGACCGGCTGCCTTTTACCACTGATATTGAACTCAGTAGTATTCATGTAAAAGGGTTGATACATTCTGATGAGAAATTTTTCACGCAGCGTTTGCGCTTGCAACCGGGTGGTTGTTATACTTCTCAGCAATTGCGGGATGCGGTGCAGAATGTCTATGGAACTCGTTTTTATAAGCTCATCACTTACCAGCTTACGCCGGAAGGCTATGGTCAGAGCCGGATGGATATTACTGTAGAAGAGAATCCATTGACCTATGCGAAATTTGCATTGAATTATAATAGTCTGACCAATGTAATGGCGATTATTAACCTCACCCAGCGGAATTTTATCACGAAGAACTCCCGTTCTTTTGTATCCTTGGGAATCAGTGAGAACCCACGTTTACAGGGGGAGTACTTTAAGTATTTGGGGCGTCGGAGGAATTTTGGATTTGGGTTGAATACGTATTACGAGAATAACGGCATCAATTTTTACGACCAGGATTTTAACAAATTGCAGTCGTACCGGAATAAATTTGCCTATATAGGCATGGATGTACAGTTTACACTGGGTAACACCATGGCTATGGGGGCATCTACCCGTTGGGAGTATATTAAATATCTGCCGCAATTCTCTCCATTTTTGGAATTGAGAGGGAGTACCAATCAACTGAATTCTTTTATTTATTTCGGTGTGAATTCGCTGGACCGTAAGATCTATCCCAGCAAGGGTATGTTGCTGGATTTCAAGACTGGCTACATCTACAACCAGCATAGTGGCATTAAAGTGAATCTTAATGGGCAACCAGTGGATCCAAAAGATGTAGGCATCGATTTCGAAGATTTCCTGCATGCCATGTTGAAAGCGAAATATTATTTGCCAACAGGAGAGCGATCGTCCATGTTGCTGAATGCTGCGGGCGCAGTCAATTTCGGGTCGCGTCAGACGGGGGTGAATACCTATTTCGTAGGTGGCATCACAGATGTAATGTATAACCAGATTCCGATGGTAGGATTATACGAAGGAGAAGTAATCACCACCAGTATAGCTGCGATGCAGTTAGGATGGCAATGGGAAGTGGTACGGAATGTATTTGCCATGCCGAAAGTGGGAGCGGCGGTTTATGATCTGAATGCCAGTACCACCGGGAAGTATAAATATCTGAGTGGATATGGACTGGGAGCGGGTTACAGCAGCAGGCTGGGACCAGTGGAAGCCACTATGATGTATAGTGATCAGGTGGGGAAGATCCGGTTCTACGTGAATATTGGATATAATTTCTAGGGGCTTCTCGGGGTACTTGCTTTCTATTTTTGCTCGCAGAGCAGCAAGGCAGCAAAGCAGCAGTGATTGTGTTTTGTTGGGGATTGGAGCGGTTCAGTTTCACGCAAAGGCGCAAAGGCTCTCTGGGGTACTTGCTTTCTATTTTTGCTCGCAGAGCAGCAAGGCAGCAAAGCAGCAGTGATTGTGTTTTGTTGGGGATTGGAGCGGTTCGGTTTCACGCAAAGGCTCTTAGGGGTACTTGCTTTCGATTTTGCTCGCAGAGCAGCAAGGCAGCAAAGCAGCAGTGATTGTGTTTTGTTGGGGATTGGTGCGGTTCAGTTTCACGCAAAGGCGCAAAGAGGCAAAGGATTGTGTTTTGTTGTTTATTTAAGCCCGCAAATATCCTCAGGGGTACTTGCTTTCATTTTTTCTCGCAGAGCAGCAAAGCAGCAGTTGATCATGTTTTGCTGTTGAATCTAATTGCATTTTATTAATAAATCTGGCCAAACAAAAATCAAAAACAATACTACATAATCCTTTGCTGCTTTGCTGCCTTGCTGCTTTGCGAGCTAAAACCATCCGCTCTGCGCCGCAGGCGCCTTTGCGTCTTTGCGCATTTCTTTGCGTCTTTGCGTGAACTAATGCATTCTGTCGCCGCGCACTTCGATTTCGTTCATGATTTCGGCTTCGCGGTGCAGCCATTCCTGCCAGCGTTGGCGTACGCGATCCTCGGGGAAGTATTCGATGGCCAGATCGATGAAGAGGCGGTAGTGGCCGGCTTCGGAGATCATAAATTTGCGGTAGAATTCGCGCATATATTCATCTTCCAGTCCTTCGCTGAGGAGGCGGAAGCGTTCACAGCTACGGGCTTCGATGAGCGCGAATATTAGGAGAGAATCCAGGAAAGCATCATCGGCGCTGCCGCCTTTTACTTTGAATTCCAGCAATGCGTTAACATAATCGTCTTTTCTTTGTTTACCCAGTTGAAGGCCTCTTTTCTTCATTTCGGCCAGTACCTGGCGGAAATGCCCCCATTCTTCTGTAACAATAGGCGCCAGTTCTTCCACCATTCGGATTCTGTTGGGATTGCGCTGAATGAGGGAGATGGCAGATGAAGCCGCCTTCTGTTCGCAATAAGCGTGATCGGTCAGAATATCCTGGAGGGAAATGGCCGCCAGATTTACCCACCGTGGATCGGATGGTAATTTCAGGCCTAAAATGGAAACTTTACTCATGATATCGGCAAATCTAATTTTTTGCGAAGATAAGTTTGATTTTTAAATTGGTGGCAACACAACAAATATGGAAGATTTCTTACAACAGCAGTTACAACAGCGGAGAGAGCAGCATATGTTCCGTAGTCTGCGACATGCCGGTAACCTGGTCGATTTTTGTTCCAATGATTACCTGGGATTGGCCAGAAGCGCCGCTATGCAGGAAGCGGTGCATACTTTGCTGCAGGAGCGGGCCCCAATGTTGGGCAGTACGGGATCCCGACTGCTGGCAGGGAATTATCCCTGGATAGAAGAAGTAGAACAGGATTTAGCGGCCTTTCATCAGTCGCCCGCCGGATTGATCTTTAATTCCGGTTATGATGCGAATCTGGGCTTATTTTCCACCGTACCGCAGAAAGGAGATACGATTGTATATGATCAGCTGATACATGCCAGTATCAGGGATGGGATACGATTGTCGAGAGCCGAATCTTTTTCCTTTGCGCATAATGACCTGACGGATTTGCAGAAGAAAATAGAGCGGGCGAAGGGGAATGTATTTGTAGCGGTGGAATCGGTGTACTCTATGGATGGGGATATGTCGCCCTTGCAGCAGATAGCAGGTATGTGTCGCGAATGGAATGCCTGGCTGATTGTAGATGAAGCCCATGCTACTGGCGTGATTGGAGAACGAGGAGAGGGGTTGGTACAACAGTTAGGATTGCAGGAGCAGTGTTTTGCGAGGGTACATACATTTGGAAAAGCAGTAGGTTGTCATGGCGCAGTGGTATTGGGTTCTGTGACATTACGGGATTATCTGATTAATTTTTGCCGTCCTTTCATATATACGACTGCGTTACCTCCGGCGGCGATAGCCGCTGTGCAGGCTTCTTATAGTTTGTTTCCTTATATGCAGGAGGCGCGGGCTCATTTAAAAGAGCTCACCGCTTACTTTCGAAAAGGTATTCATCATTTAGAGAATGTGCCCAGCGAAACGCCGATTCAGGCAATCGTTACTAAAGGGAACGAATATACGAGAACGGTAGCTGCCGCCTTGCAACAAGCGGGGCTGGATGTGAGAGCCATCTTATCGCCCACGGTACCAAAAGGAGAAGAGCGGTTGCGTATAGTATTACACAGCTATAATACCGCAGTGGAAATTGACCGATTATTAGAAGTATTAAAACAATAACGGAATTGAAACAAATTTGATGTATTTTACATATTACATTCCTTGAAGTAATATGAGAATTATCCCCGCAATTATTACAGGCGCCATCACCGTATCGTTGACCTGGGCGCTGAACACCAAAATAGGATCTGTACCGCCACTTGGTAAGTTATTGAGTCCTCAACAGGGTTTCTGGGTAAATGCAGATCCCATAGATGCCACTCGTGAATCGATCAAATTACCTGGATTCAAAGGGAGTGCAGAAGTATGGTTTGACGACCGTATGGTGCCGCATATCTTCGCGCCAACAGAAGCCGATGCCTTTTATGTGCAGGGATATATTACAGCGAGAGACAGGCTCTGGCAGATGGAATTGCAGGCATTTGCAGCAGCCGGCAGATTATCGGAAATATTAGGTCCTTCTATGGTGGGATATGACAGAGAGGCGAGGCGTCGGGGGATGGGTTATGGCGCGGAGCAATGTCTGAAAGAGATGTTGGCCAATCCTTCTACCAAGGAAGCGATTGAGTCATATGCCGCTGGTGTCAATGCATATATAGCTACGCTTACAGATGCTACCTTACCGGTAGAATATAAAATACTGGATTACAAGCCAGAGAAGTGGGAGGTGATTAATTCTGCTTATCTGTTGAAATATATGGCGCATGATCTGGCAGGTTTTGCTAACGATCTTGGCTATACGAAAGCAAGGCAGTTTTATAATCTGAAGGATTTTAACGTGATGTATCCTGATTTCATGGACAGCACAGATCCTATTATTCCGAAAGGGACGGCTTATGAGAAGGCCAGTCTGAAAGCCGTAGCGCCGCCAGATTCTGTGCTGGCAATGGATGCGGCCTACATGAAATATCAGACGAACAATCCGGACCCTGCGAACGGTAGTAATAACTGGGCAGTAGCAGGTAGCAAAACGAGATTGGGCGCGCCGATTCTTTGTAGTGACCCGCACCTGGGATTGAGTTTACCTTCACTTTGGTATGAGGTGCAGATTCATACATCGGATATGAATGTATATGGCGCGAGTTTGCCAGGAGCGCCGGGCGTTATCATTGGATTCAATGATCATATTGCCTGGGGCGTAACCAATGGAGAAGAGGATGTGAAAGACTTCTACCGGATGCAATTCCGCGACGGGAAATCCGAATATCTATTCAATGGTCAATGGCGTAAAGCAGAGCAGCGGGTAGAAGCCATTAAAGTGCGTGGCGGTAATACCGTGTACGATACTGTTGCTTATACTGTATGGGGCCCGGCCATGTTTGATAACACGTATCCTGAAAAAACTTTAGGTCAGCAGTTCCTGGCGATGCGTTGGAAAGCGCTGGACCCATCCAATGAATTCCTCACCTTTTACAAACTGAATAAAGCGAAGAATTACGACGATTATCTGGATGCACTCAGTACCTATCAGTGTCCTGCGCAGAACTTTGTCTTCGCAGATAAAGATGGGGATGTTGCCATCTGGCATAATGGACAGTATCCATTGCGTTGGAAAGACCAGGGTAAGTTCGTGATGCCTGGAACAGACAGCAGCTTTGGATGGCAGGGATATATTCCGCATGGAGAATTGCCGCATATCAAGAATCCGGCGCGTGGCTTTGTGAGCTCCGCTAATCAGCGGGCAACAGACAGCACTTACCCATATAACCTCTATGGTTCCTATGATTTATTCAGGGGTAAGCGCGTGAATGAAGCGTTGGCGGGTATGAGCAGTATCACCCCGAAAGATATGATGAACCTGCAAACAGATAATACCAATCTCTTTGCGCGTGACGCGATGCCGCTGTTAAAAGCGCATATGTATACCGCCTCTCTCAATGATAAGCAGAAGGCGTATTGGAAAGAGCTGACGGATTGGGATGGAGTAGCCAGTCCTGGGAGTCGCGCTGCTACTATGTTTAACCTGATGTGGGATCATCTGGAGGATACTTTATGGCTGGATGATATAAATATTAATGATAGCATCAAGTTGCCGTTCCCACAGTCGACTACCACATTGATGATGTTGTTAAAGGATACAGCGGTGAAGTTTATAGATAACAAGCATACCACGCAGAAAGAGACCTTATCAGACCTTGTACATGCTGCCTTTATGGCCACAGCGCAAGACGCAGAGGATGCCGATAAGAAAGGTATTCTGCCTATCGGTAAATACAGGGGTACGGATATTCGTCATCTGACCCGGGTATTGAATGCATTCAGCGCCATGCATCTGAATACTGGTGGTGGCAGTAATATCGTCAATGCAACGAAGAAGACGCATGGTCCTTCATGGAGAATGGTGGTGCAGTTGACATCCAAAACGGAAGCATATGGTATTTATCCTGGCGGTCAGAGTGGTAATCCAGGTTCTCCGTACTACGATAATGCGGTAGCGGACTGGGTAGCGGGTAATTACTATCTGTTGCGGATCTTTAATCCTTCAGAGAAAGATGATCCTGTTATTCGCTATAAGGTGCTGTTCGGTAGTAAGTAAATCCTTCATTTTCAACTTTTTAAATATTTTTCGAATAAAATTTGGCGGGAATGAAATAATTCCTATCTTTGCACTCCCGTTACAAACAAGGGTATCGCGGTGAAAACAGCGATATGATTCCGTAGCTCAGTTGGTAGAGCAATACACTTTTAATGTATGGGCCCTGGGTTCGAGTCCCAGCGGGATCACAACCTTTCGATAAAACCTG
>NZ_QLMA01000011.1 GCF_003259435.1 Chitinophaga dinghuensis | reverse complement strand
AATCAGACTAAATCTAAATGGAATGAGCCCGGTAAAATACCGAGCTCAGTTCCAAAATACTTAATTTTTTTATCCAACTTTTGGGGAGCAGTCCATTTATCAATGCTAACCTTTTTTATGTTGCTCGTAAAGGAATTGAACCTCTGCTTCAAGAAAGAAAATCTTGCGTCCTAACCTCTAGACTAACGAGCCGGATAAGTAATACAGTAAGGCAATCCGCTGAATTACTATGTAAACAAATATATGTAATCTACTATGAAAAAAAAAGTTTTCAGCTCAACTTTTTTCTACTTTTTTTTATCTTTTTATTCATTTGTTTTTTTCATCAAATCATGGTTTTCCTGGATTAGTACTTTCGGATAACACTACCAGGGTATAGCTCTTTGAGTACGTCAAAAAACCAGTAGTCCACCTCTGATTGCCAGTGGTCCATCATATAAAAACAAGAGAAGAATATTTCTTTATCATCGTACACAACTACCTTGTCTTTTTTATCAACGAATGCTGCTTTTGCGCCTTCAGAGCCTGCAGCCATACGTTTTGCTGCCCAGAACCAGATATGATATAGTCTGAATAATTCTTTGTCGCGCGTAGAGGGATTGTCTGCCGTATAGAATACCACCTGGTTCCTTCGCAGGTACTCCAGTCCTTTAAACACAATAGTAGCGGCTACTTTGGGATCATGGGCATTACTGCAAATATTCCATCTTTCAAAGGTCATTTCATATATGCTGATTCGTTCTCCGATACCAGGCATATATCCGGAGCGACCTACCCAATGCTCATCAAACTTAACACAGTACTGGTTTCCCAGTTCCGTAGCAAATACGAAAGCATTTTCATTTATTTGAGAACATTCATATCTTTCCAGTATCATATACCTTATTTAAAATGTTATCATCCTTTCCCCTTCGTCAATTGCAAGAGTGGAGTCAGTATCTGGAACTGCATCTCCCTTATTTCAAAAGGTTTGATGTTTCCTATGGCAAAAGTGGTATTGCACTTTTTTATCTGTACAAATACAAACTACTGCAGGAAACAGCTGACCTGATTGCATTTCATCAACTGACGGCAGATGCAATTGACCAGATGACCACCATGGCCAGCAAAGACCAGTACTTTATTCAGCTAACCGAGCTGGCATTCTTCCTGCGACTGTATCAGGAAGAAATTACCATCGAACATGATATAACAGCGTTGCTGGAACAAATAGACGATATGCTCGTGAAAGCCGCTATGATGCAAATTCAGCAGCAGCAACTGGATGGCTTTTCCGGAGCGGGATTTCAGGTATACTACCTGCTGCATACCAGGGGGCAGCATCCATTGTTAAATACTTTCATTGAGCAGGTTGCTACACAAGTTCAGCAATCCGGTAGTTATGCCATCTCACTTCAGCCTGGCCAGAAAGCACAACCAGGGATTATTCACGGTATATCTTTTCTGTTACTCATACTTTCCGGTTGTCTGCAAAAAAATATTCTGCCGGAAATCTGTCAAGACTTACTAAAAGGCATCAGTAATTACCTGCTGTCGCATCGGCAGGAAGAGACTGTATACCATACTTACTTCCCGCATACCTTCGGACATCCATCTTTTTCACGTCTGAACATTTGCTACGGCGATGCCGGTATCCTTACAGCATTGTTAAAATCAGCACAGGTTACCGGCGACCAGTCTTTAATGGAATTTGTGGAGCGCGGTATAGCGTTCAGTGCAGGCAGACGATCGGCAGACCAGAATGGTATCGATAACAATGGCATCCTGTATGGTTACAGCGGTATTTCTCTCTGGCTGCAACGTTTACAACAGCAGGGCATTGGTATTAATGCCGGCGATATGTTATGGTGGCAGCAACAGCAGGAAAATGGTATTGCAGGCTTGAACATATCTTCACTAGGAATACCGGCCAGTCAGTTGAAACCACTTTCTTTTGCAGAGGGGGCCACTGGCGCGTTTGTAGCCATGATGAGCCGCCATCTGCAGGATAACAGGTTCTGCTCCTTATTGTACCTTCCTTAAACAGTAGTCTCCTGCATGATCATATCCCTGTGAAGATCAATTAGCAAAACGATACGTGTTTCGTCCGTTTTATTCCAGGCCTCATGCGTGTAGCTGTCGTCAAAAATCATCAGTTCTCCTTTCTTCCAGCCCCTTTCGATGTTGTTAATTTTTATACCACATTCACCGTCAGGAATATGCAGGCCCAGATGAGAGCGCAATACATTATGTGGTCGCATTCTGTCGAAATGAGGATAGATAATGGTTCCTGGCTTGAGCGAGGAATAAGCCACGCTGTAGATGTATTCATCATACCGGGTGAGCAATGAATACAAACCGGCGCAATGTTTTTTTACCACTTCGTTGAGAAAGTTGTTGCCTTCATAACGGAGTCCAAGCACCTGCCACCCCTGATTGAAGATGTGTTTATTGTACCAGTCCAGGAAAAAGTTGTTGCGGTATATTTCCTCCGATTCCTGATAGAATACCTCTGTATTCTCCAGCACGTAATCAAAAATTTCATGTTTTACATCGTAGAATTCCCTGTAGTCACTCATATGTTTAAAAGATTTTTAAGTAAGGTAATTTTTGTATGTTCCTGTATGTAGATGATACCGTTTATATTTTTCCGGCCTTGCAGCAGAGTATCCGGCTGTAACAGCTGTATCTGGTAACCATCGCCAGTGGCCGACCGTTGTTTTACTACCAATGGGATGAAATAATCTCTCCCGTTCACAGCTACTTTCATATTGTAGTGACGGGCACTGTCCAGTTGTAACTGACCTGTATTTAATGTGGCTGTGGTTTCTTCTGTGGTCTGTATAACTACCTGGTGCGGTACCATTCTGAATGGATGATAAAATATCAGTATTAGCATGAGACCTATTCCTGCCAGCAGATATACCAGCCAGGTAATGAGCAACAGGTTGCGCGGATTTTGTTGAATTAGGGCATCTTGCTTCATTCTTCTATAGTTTGCAATTGTTGTCTGATCAGTTTGTAATAAGCAGCCCTGTTTTCCAGAAGCTGGTCGTGCGTTCCGGATTCGGCAATTCTTCCGTTATCAAATACCACAATATTATCAGCAAACCGGATGGTGCTAAGACGATGTGCCACAATTACAAGGGTTCTGCCTTTAGCGAATTGTTTCAAGTTAGACATGATCACTAATTCATTTTCTGCGTCGAGTGCATTGGTAGCCTCGTCCAACAGCAGCAGATCGGGTTCCCTGTATACGGCACGGGCAATCATCAATCGCTGTTTCTGTCCCTGGCTGATACCTTTCCCATCTGCCCCAATCATCATATCCCATTTGAGTGGTAATGCGCATACATAGTCATAGATATTGGCAATCTTAAGTGCACGTTCCAGGCGGGCTATATCAACTTCATCTGATAAAGCAATGTTTTTCGCGATGGTTTCATTGAAGATGTAATTTTCCTGTAAAACTGCCCCTATGTGATTACGCCAATCTTCAACATTGATGGTGCTGAAATCTGTATCTCCTATCATTATACGCCCGGCGTATCCGGTATAATATCCCATCAGCAGTTTGAGAATAGTTGTTTTGCCGCCGCCGCTGGGTCCTACAATGGCAGTAGTTTTGCCTCTGGGTATATGAAGGTTGAGTTTATCAATGGCGAAATCGTTGTCCAGCTTTGCATGCTTAAAGGTCACCTCTTCAAAATAAATATCTTCCTGCTGGCTCCCTTTCACAGTATGCGTTAAGCCAGCTTCTTCCTGTTTCATCCAGATGTCAAAAATCCGGTCGAAGCTCAGTTTAGCTTCCACACCATTCAGGATAGATGATACAATATTCTGCACAGGCCCAACCAGTTGCCCGATAATAAACTGTATAGACAGCATGGCGCCCAGTGTGAGCTTATTATTGATGATAAGTTTCGCGGAATAATAAATGATGAAAAGCTGAGTAATTTCGAAAATGATCGTCGCACCGGTTTCTTGTATCTGCCCAATTCTCAGGGAACGGAATAAGGTGCCGTTATATTTTTCCTGGTTAAGTTTCCATTTGGAAATAAAGAATTCGGAAGAGTTATAAATTTTCAAATCCTGGATGCCACTAACCAGCTGTGTTAAGATGGTCTGGTTCATTGACAGGGTTTCAAATCTTTCCCAGTCATTCTTTTTTCTTACTTCTATAAAGATGAAAATCCACAACAGGTATAATATCGCCGAAATCCCAAACAGGAGGAGGAACACACTGTTATAAATATACAGTACCGTGGTGAAAACTATCAGAGAAAGTACGGATGTGATAAAGCTGAGTACATACCGGGTAATGAATACCTCCACCCGCTGGTGATCCCGTACGCGTTGCAGCAGGTCACCTATTTTCCTTCTTTCAAAAAAAGTGACAGGCAACCGGAATAACTTGGACAGAAAGC
This sequence comes from Chitinophaga dinghuensis, assembly GCF_003259435.1. GTDB lineage: Bacteria > Bacteroidota > Bacteroidia > Chitinophagales > Chitinophagaceae > Chitinophaga > Chitinophaga dinghuensis. The sequence goes on along the minus strand of NZ_QLMA01000011.1, from coordinate 208,784 downwards.
TGTGTACCAGTGAGAAGTTTACCCGTATGCTGAGATGTGTTACAATCCAGCCTCGCAATATTTCGAAAGTGCTCTTGCTTAGGATCAACGCCAGTTGGGCCAGTAGCAGGTATTGTACCAGTTTTAGTTCTCCGGATGCAATGCCGCCGTCGACCAGGTTCCGGGTGAGGAATGGCAGGAGGAATTGCATTAGCATAGTTACTACCAGCCCGGTAATAAGTACCACAAAATAAATACGTTTATGGGCAAGCTGTCGTTGCAGGAAGGCCATTCTGGGTTTGAAGGTAGACGGATCACTTTCCAGTTCAAAGAAACGCGCCTCTGGCTGCAGGCTCATCACATAAGCCTTCCGCGAACCAGGATTACCGGCAAAACAATGATCGTAGAAGTCTTCTCTGCTCATCACCACTATGCCTCTGGCGGGATCTGCTATGGTAACATTCCGTTTACCAATTTTTTTCAGTACCACAAAATGATTGCCTCTCCAATGAACGATACATGGCAGATCGTCCTGGAGCTTATCAATATCCTCTAACCGTTGCAGTACGAGTCCCTCTGCGTGGAAGCCCAAAAGGGTTGCACCTTCACGCAGTAATGCCATAGACGTACCTATATTGGCTGTATCCACCATGCCAGCGAGGCGGTCTGTGGAGAATTTTCTGCCGTAATAACTGCAAACCATTCTCAGGCAGGTAATTCCGCAGTCGCTTGCATTTATCTGATGATAAAACCGTAACCTACTTTTCTTGAACAATCGCATCAGAGATATTTATACGCGTTGCAATAATTGATTTGTAATACAATTCCAGTAAAGAGTATATCGTATACTCGTGCATCCTGTTTTTGGCCAGCAGGAAACGTAGCAGGAACATGTGGATAAAACTGCGCATGGATCCTATTTGCTGATGACTGTCAGGGTATGCTGCCAATACCAGCTGCCTTAGGTTCCGGCTGTATTCTTCAATAACGGCGGCTATCTGCGGAGCATTGCTGAAAGGTAGTTTCCGGTCTTTAATAGCATTATCCAGGAGCGAAAAATGTTCGCGGTACTTGGTTCCCATTTTGCGCCGCTGGGCCTTGTTAGCTCTGAACTCCATAGCAAACCAGTCTCTGTTATCCATAACATACTTATGTTTCTGCTGCATGTTAAGGGAGAAGGCATCCATATACACATCGAAAATTATGACTGCGGGAAGCCAGTTAAGTGACGGATGTCCACCCTGGTCCAGCAGCTGTAATAGATTAACAGATACCTCACTGTCCAGACAGAAAATCTGTTCTGCAGCCGCAATTCTGTCCGGGCCTCCATAACGTTCAATTTCCCGTTTGTAGGTATCCATGGAAATTCGGTCTATAAAGTCGTTGTTCATGAATGGTCCCACAACCTCGTAGAACAGGCGGAATAATTCTCCGTACCGACTTACATCACGCAGGTGAAACCGCAGCCTGATATGTGATTCGGGATCATGGAAACGCAGAAAGAACCAGGAAGATATCAGTCCGGCAGTCTTCATCCGCTCAATCATCCCCGGCAGATGCTCCCGTATCAGTTTATCTGCGTTGGTCACACCAGTATAAATTTTGATGTATAGCCATTCAGAACCCGGCGGGAAATCTCTGCTTACTTTCGGAAATACAGTAGCATTCAGGTGCAGGTATTCCTGCTTAGTTTCCAGGAGGTGCAGGTTCTTGAAAGGAATCACGATCTCGTGCAGGTAATTGCCCTGATCATTGTGGATCAACTGCCGATCAGTGCCGGCATATAGGTTTTCTTCCACTATCAGGGTGGGATTTTTTGCGAGCATATCTGCCAGGACCATCGCTGACGGATAGGGACATTTTTCCATGTCAATAAACAATCTGTTATCACCGGCAAAGACAAAGAAGCTATCCGGAATATTTTTCTCTCTCAGTACAGACCGGATTTTTTCTACCCTTCCTTCCGGGTTAAGATCCCAGAGATCTGTGAATTCGCGTTGATAAATAGACCAGGAAGCCGGCCTGAAAATATAATTCTCATACCTGATGCGTGGTACGTGCTCCAGTATTTTGTTGATCGGTCCAAGGTTGAGGCTCATGTAGCGTACTCCTTCCATGTGCTCATTCTGCAGATCATACAGGAATTTATACAGCGGCAGAATGTGTTTATTGGTATTATGTGCATTGGAGAGCACGGGAATGATTCGCTCATTCTTTTCGTTGTAGAGATGGAATACTTTATTTTCCAGTCTTACATACAGCTGGTCCACGCGGATAATGCCAGGTTCAGTACTGTTGGATTTGGTAATATATCCGATCTCATAATCACGCAGGCTGGACCTGGTGGTGATATTACCCACCCGGGGATCTGCCAGATGTGTGATTTCAGCCACTTTAAACCGTTGTCTGCTATAGCAGGCATCTTCAAAGTCGGCAATCTTCCGGGTAACATCCCTCATCTCCGGATTCATGATAGAAAAGCGGCCCAGTAATGTCAGGGCCGTATCTGATCCCCAGTCCCGGAAGTGTACGAGAGGCTTACCTGATTCGTTTGGAATAATACTGACGAAGGCATTCAGCGTAGGTGGAATTTTATCCATATCAAAGGTGAACAGTTCCAGCTCTGCCGGGGTAATGACTACTTCGTGACTTTGCTGTTGCTGAGCGCGCTGAATCTTACGGAATAAGAACGTATGGAAGCGGTTATCCCACATTAACGGTGAAATACCTGTTCCGGGAGGTCTTTCATTGACTGGTACATCGTCTACCAGTGGTGTATGGTAAAGTAAGCTTTCTGACAGGGAATTATAGGCGATGCCGTATTCCGGGTCCATCAACTCTACGAGTCTGACAGATTGTTGTTCGTAACGTGTTTCAAATTTCTTTTTAAAGGCCTCCAGGGATTCAGAGCTGCGGCTTATTCCTGCGAGTTTGAAAAGGGACTTTACCCCGTTTTTTACATTAATAACGGCGTTGTAGGAGAGGTTGGCTGCTGCTTCCACTTCTGCATCCATCTGGAAATAGTCCGTAGTTGAAAATTTAAGGGGGAATTCTCCTGCTTTTGCTGCCAGCTGGCGGAATACTTCCACATTGTTGTCCGAGGGACTTAAAGAGGCTGTAATATCATTTTTTGCTTTCAGCAGGTTCCAGATATTGCGGAAACGCTTTTCTGCCTGTAAGTCCGGGATACCTGCCTGCAGTTTGTTTCCAATCAGCTCCAGCAACTGGTCTTCATATCTCGCGCCTACAAGCCAGGGTTCAAACTCTGATATCAGGATTCTTTCATTGATCAGTTCATGGAGAAATTCAGCCGCATCGTCGTATTCTATTTCATCATCTACAATAGCAGCTGCCAGTTCATTGAAAGAAGGCCCGGCCGCGGCGGATTTCAGGATTACGGAAAGGTATTTGTTCATCCGGAAAGTGGACAGCGAATAGTTTCTTCTGCCGGCGCTATCATAGTTGAATTCAATATACCTGTATATATCGCTGATGCAATAAATGCTGTTGTTGGGGAAGAAGCGGATGTACGGCCTGTTTGCCGGTTCATCAGTCACAGCCTCCATGATAGATAATAAAAAGGCGGTATCCCAGTAAAGGTGTTCTTTTAATTCTGAGTTTGGCGCTATATGATCCTGCTCCTGACTGAGAGTGCCGATGCCCAGTCCGGCGAAGGTGCCGAAAGGGGTGCAGCGTGTAGCCATCCTGTTCAGGTATTTCAGCGCAGTCATCTGAAAAGATTGCATTCGTTTATAGTCCTTTTCATCAATTCCTCCTTCCAGGAAAATTGTGACTTCCTTCAGAAAATTATCTGATGCAAAAAACAACGCGTTCTGAACTTCAGGAGAGGCCAGTATATCTTTCAAATAACTATTGATATCCTGGTATTTGCCAGCCCCCAGGTATTTTTCCAGCGGGAACTGTGGAATTCTATATATGAATTTACCAAAGCTTTCTACGTTAAATTTCATATGCCAGTTATTTGATAATGCTTTGTAAATAATAGAGGGATTCAATACGGGCGGTATTATCCAGCAGCAGGTCGAAGAACATGAATTCATCCACACCAAATGCTTCCCTGTACTGATTAATTCTGTCTTCAAACTGTGGAAGGGAGCCAATAAATGAGTTCACAAAATTGCCGGTACTCGCGGTTTCTGCGAGATGTCTGGCCTCTTCCTCCGTTTTCCTGCAGACGCCGGAGAAGGATACAATCACCTGGGGCAGGCAGCCATGCGCATTGTAGTAATCTTCTTTATACCTCGCAATCGTATCCTTTTCATATTCCACCGGCTTGGTACTGTGAAACATAGACCGGGCGTAGTTCATGCGGTATTCTATGGCGGTGGCTGTATGGCGGAAAGAGGAGCCAAGCATAAAGGTATCCGGTACCTGTCCTTTATATGGTGGTATTATTACCTGATATTTTTCCACCATCCGCTCTTCCTGGTTAAAAAACTGATGTAGGGATTTCATCTTTTCTGCCATCATATCTGGTATGTTATTCCGTTTACGGTGCAGCATGAATTTACCTACCTGTACAGGTGGGGTGCCATTGGCAATACCGAGATCCAGGCGGCCAGGGAAAAGGTTTTCCATAAGTTTGAAATGCAGTGCGATTTCATATGGAGAATAATAATTCAATAGTACACCGCCGACACCTATTTTAATTTTGCTGGTAGACTGCAACAGGATTGGTACCATCATCAGCGGCGAACTCCAGGCGTCCATATTCGAATAATTATGATGTTCACTGATCCAGTAGCGGGAGAAGCCCATCTCGTCTGCTTTCTCCGCATAATCAATTACATCCAGCACTTTACCCATACTGCTGAGCGTAGTGGTTCTTCTTCCAAAGTCGAGTAATCCGAGTTTTACAGCCATTGATCAAAAATTAAGCAGAAAAATATCGTTCCATCCGGCAGCTTCTGGTACCTGCGCTGTAAGTAAGCTTAGTACAATACCGGCACGGCCTTCCAGCAATCCGGCATTACTGTCATTTGCCCATTGTTCGGGAGGATGAGCGTCGAGCTTTTGCAGGAGCGTGTCGGCCCAGGACAGGGAGGCATCTTTATATACTTGTTCACCTGTAGCACGGTAGATGGTATCATACACGTTTATCAGACCACTGTATCCATGGCAAAAGAAGAGATTCAGTTTATCTGTCTTATATAAGTCGTTGGTCAGCGTCAGCGCAGCAATCTCCCTGGCATTGGCCAGGTAAGTCTCATTCTTCAGTACCTTCCCCATTTTCAGGTACATCAGGGCCTGGTTCAGATCTCCATAACACCAGGCCAGCCTGCTGGTATAAAAATCCAGGTTCTGTTCCGCCATATTATCCATCTCGATATAACTGGTAGGGTAGTACGAATTTTTGCCAGTTACTTCCAGCGGCTGTCGCTTTCCTTCTATAAAACGCATACCCTGCTCTATAAGATAGCTGACCTGCGTTTCCGCGATACCTTTCTCTTTCAGTTCAGCCAGGATCATCAGTTGTCCAGCCAGGCCATGCGCCAGCCCCAGATCAAATTCTATCTCTTCTCTTCCCAGCAATACAGTATTCATCATCCGCATCCCATTGTCGTCAATACGTGCTTTCTCCTGGTATGCCGTGAGCATTTGCAGGATCCATGGCAGCATTTTTTCTTCTGGTAGTCGCCGGATGAAATAATATAGTATACCCATGCCGCCATGCAGGTAGTCGGACTTCCCCACTTTAAGTGATTTCAGCCCGATATTAAACAGAAACTCTTCTGTATCCCCAAAACCATCGTTAATATCAAACGACAGGAATTTCTTTTCATTCAGATGGCAGAACATATAACACACACCAGCCAGACCATTGCAGAAAGAAAAAAGATTGTGCAGTTTATAGGTGTTGTTGTTGATGGTATGAATGAGGAGATCACAGTATTCGTGCCCTTTACGTGTATAATGCGGATCATTAAGATATCGGCCGGTATAGAAGTTACAGAGGGTGAGTCCGGCCAACCCCTGCATGAGTGATATATTCCGTTCTGTATCATCCGCCTGTACGGCGCTGTTAAGCGCATCCAGGATTTGCCTGATTCTGTTTTCCATTGGAATAATATTTTATGACTTACATAACATGGTTTTATCAGTTGCTTCGTATATGTGTACAAGGGAGGTCTGATACAATGTGTTTAGCCCTTTTAAAAGCAGCTGTTCTATCAGTTCCCATTGATCTTCCGGTGTATAGCCGCTATAGCGGGAACGACAGATAGTAATAAGTGCTGGTCTGATATTTTTATGATGGAGCAGGGCAATAAATTCATCCATACGTGCTGCTATTTTTTCCGGTGTAACCTTTCGAGGACTGGGCAGAATGGCGTTGTAGTAATTGATAACGAGATAATAGCGGCCATTTGCTGCCATGGCCTCTGCACGATGTACCGCGAATTTCAGCGGATGATATTGCTGTTGCAAAAATTCTTCGTATTGTTCTTGTGTCACCTCCAATACCACTTCATTTCTGGTTTCAGGATTTGTTTCACAAGAGAAGTAATCCAGGTCTATATCCAGCAGGACGTCTGTGGTTTTCACAGGATGGAATAATTCCGGCCGGATACGCTCGTAGTTGAGTCTCTGATAGCCAGATTGCAAAAGAGGGGCGGAAGCTTCATTCAGTGCCCCTGCCAGTATATTCCTGTTATTATTATCATAAGAAGTAATGTACATTTCAGAAGTACCCACCCTGGGCATATCTGTCTGGATCCATGAAACATGCCTGATAAAACCTGTGAAGCCGGCAGCAAGGATAAAAGAGGCGATATCCAGTTCTGTATAGGTGAAATCGCGGATCTCCTGCTCTGACCAGCTCCAAATCTCCTGCAACGACTTATTCAGTTTTGGCACGGACATATCAGAGTGATCATCGAAATGAAAGAGTATATTATTCTTATTTGGTATGATACCTGATTTAGCAGCCAGCATCCATGCAAGGAATGCTTCATGGTGTTCTTCCAGTATATAAACAGGGATATTCATAAGTAAGGTGATTACGCTAATAACGGTATCCAGAAGCCTTTCTGCTATTGTAGTATTGCAGATGGGAAATATTTGGGATTGAAGAACAATCCCAAATATTTCTATTACACGTCAGCCGATGGCTTACTTATTGCAGGATCTTCTGCAACAAGAATCAGCAGCTTCAGAAGAAAACTGAGCAACATCAGTTCCATCAGTTGGTAAGTCAACTGTGTTACCACAGGCAACACCTGAATCGGTAGTTTGACCTTCGGAACCTAGCAGGGCTTTCATTTGATCATCCTGCAGACGTAACAGCGTTTCTTTTTCTAAGGTTATTTTGTTTTTCTTTTCCATTTTGAGGATTTTTAGACGACTGATTAAATATTGATAACAATGTGGAGTGGGCTGTAATTATTTACCATTACAAGACCTTCTGCAGCAGGAGCCTTCTGCAGTTGCCGCGAATTCCGGTTCAACTGTATCAACAGGAACATCAACGGTATTGTCACAGGCAACACCTGAATCAGTAGTCTGACCTTCAGAACCCAACAGAGATTTCATTTGATCATCCTGAAGACGTAACAGGGTTTCTTTCTCTAACGTTATTTTTTTCTTTTCCATTTTTTGGATTTTAGTACAACTGATAAAATGCGGTTGCTAAATGTACGGGATGGCATTAGTTGCAGGACCTTCTGCAGCAGGAACCTTCTGCAGCAAATCCTTGAGCAGGTGCGGCATCTGTTCCGTCAGTTGGTACATCGATGGTATTACCACAGGCAACGCCAGAATCAGTAGTCTGTTGTTCAGCTCCCAGTAAGGCTTTCATTTGATCGTCCTGCAGACGTAAAAGGGTTTCTTTTTCAAGATTGATCTTTTTTTTCTTTTCCATTGTGAAAGGTTGAAGGATTTTAAAAAATAGGAGTTACAGGCCAAGCGTCGTGCTCAGCATATGCCAGGCTAATGCATAAAGTTCTCTCGCGGCCGCTTAAACTTCATAGCAGAAGCAATGTGCCAGGTTAAAAAAATGCTCAGTTAAAAAAATGAAATAGTAAGGCTACAGATTAAAGGTCCATACTATTGGGAAACTACAAAACTGGTTAAACTTTTTAAATAGTATTAAATGGAAAATACTGCTACCGGCCATCCTGTCAATGACAGCGCCAGGTACATTTCAAGAGATTAAAATATAATAAACAACAAACTGCGATTCAGTTGGCAGAACAACACATACACAATTGATTACATCCTGTCACTCACTCTGCATCATGGAAAAAATGTACGTTTAGCATCATAGGGACTACAAAATAAGGTTCGGTAATTAACAATGTTTCTTTTTGTCAGATTCTGGTGATACTATCGTATGCATACAAATAAACAGGAAAGAATTAATAATTGCAAATATTTTTTCTCTTTTATATTATTTTATCTCCGCATGAAGTTATTCTATTCTTGTACAATACAGAAAGTATAGCAGGATCCGCTCTTTTCTCATCCCTACATGGTTTTCGGGGAATAAGCAAGTCATTTTAATGACACATCGCGTTCTTTTATTTTTGCAAATTTGGTTTACTGTTTACCTGATCCTCGAAATAATTTCACAATCCAGATATGGAACCACCCGCTGGTATGGACGACATACTGTCTATCTTTTTTACGAGTAACTTTTATGTCTTGGCTTCTAATGATACATCCCGACCTTTTATATTTGCAAATTCGGTCTCTCGACCACCAGATGCACAGAAGATCTTTACAAATCTTCCAAAGGAATACGTTATTGGATTATTGAGTAGCGCGTCTGTCACCTGATCTGATGCTTCCTGCAAGAGGGTAGGGCAGCCCGTTTCCTTAACTTTAATAACTGTTTTTCCGGGATGACTACCCGCCCACCAGTTTTTGTCTGCTGAATGGTTATTAAATTATCTTGTATATGCTCGCTGGTAAGTCTGGAGTAATCCGAGAAACGCAGACCGGTATAATTTCCTGGCAGGAATAAATCACAGGCGCGCTCTAGGCGGGTATTGCCGGATAGATCAAATTCTTCCAATGCCTTTAAATCTGCTGCATTCAAATAGATATTGTCTGATTCTTCATGCGGCTTGAAAAAGTAGTTGCTTTCAAATGCTTCACATACTTTGATCCTATTGATTTTTGCTTCTCGTAACACAGTTTTGATTCGCTTTATATGGTCTCCCACAGTATTCAGGGAAAGCTGTTTAACCTAGGTGAGGTAAGAGGTATACTCACTATGAAACCGAAGATCAATTATATCAAAATCAATTTTCCGTTTTGCTATTCTTTGGAAGTTCTCCAGGTGATTATATGTTGTGGTAAAGCCTTTGTTTGTGCTATGTATGGTGCTCTTTCTTGTTCTGGGACTGATCTGGGTTCCTTTATTGGACCTTTCAATGAAATCTTTGAAGTAGCTAAAAAAGGATGGACGTGTATGTACTATTTTTCCAGTAGAGATATCCAGCAATACTTTTAATTGTGCTGGTTGCTGCTTTCGGTTGTTTCAAGTAAAAGCCTACTTCCATTGTTCCTGTATTTTTCTGGTTAACAATATTTAGGGACTGTTTTTGGCTTCCTTTACTGCAAAAGTCTCTACAGTCGTAATTTCTTGGGGACAATCTTGGGGAAAAAAGGAGCCTGTTTTGGGGACTTTTTCAGTTTCTCTATCTTTATTTCCCTTTCCTTCTCTTTCCTTCGGAGCCCACGTCCCTAAACGAATTTCGCCTGAATCTGATAAAATCAAATTCAGGCGAATTAATAAAAAAGTGACCCTGTAGGGACTCGAACCCTAGACCCGCTGATTAAGAGTCAGCTGCTCTACCAACTGAGCTACAGAGTCTTGTAAACTGTTAAAATGAACGTTTCCAAATTTAACGGTTATCCCGGATATTTATCTGCTTAAATTAATTAAATTTGAAAGGATAGTCAAAAATATCGTTAACTCAGTATAAAATACTTAGTCTGATGCAAGAAGCGTATATAGTTGCCGGGTACCGCACTGCGGTCGGCAAATCCAAGAGAGGAGGTTTCCGCTTTTACAGGCCTGATGATCTGGCAGTTGATGTAATTACCGGATTGCTGAAATCAGTACCACAGCTCGATCCTAAACAGGTAGACGACCTGATAGTAGGTAACGCTGTGCCCGAAGCAGAACAAGGCTTGCAAATCGGACGCATGATATCCGTCAGAGCATTAGGTATCGATGTACCTGGAATGACCGTTAACAGATACTGTGCATCCGGACTAGAAACCATCGCTATCGCTACCGCTAAAATTCAGTCTGGCATGGCGGATTGTATCATCGCCGGTGGTACAGAAAGTATGAGCCTCGTGCCCGTTGCCGGCTGGAAAACTGTTCCTAACTATACCGTAGCCAAATCTAACCCGGATTATTACATCGGCATGGGTCTCACTGCAGAAGCAGTTGCGAAGGAATTCAACGTTACCAGAGAAGCACAGGACGAATTCTCCTATAACTCACATATGAAGGCCCTGAATGCCATTAAAAACGGCTATTTCAAACAGGGTATCCTTCCCATCGATATCAACGAAGTATATGTAGATGCTAAAGGAAAAAGAGCTTCCCGTACCTACACCGTAGATACAGACGAAGGTCCACGCGGAGATACCTCCATGGAGGCCCTCGCCAAACTGAAACCGGTTTTCGCCGCAGGTGGCAGCGTTACCGCTGGTAACTCTTCCCAAACTTCCGATGGCGCCGCCTTCGTAATCGTGATGAGCGAAAAAATGGTGAATAAACTGAACCTCAAACCTATCGGTAAACTGGTTTCCTGCGTTTCTGCCGGCGTTCACCCTCGCATCATGGGTATCGGCCCCGTTGCCGCAGTACCTAAAGCGCTGGAAAGAGCAGGCAAAAAATTAAGCGATATCGACCTGGTAGAACTCAACGAAGCTTTCGCTTCCCAATCTATCGCCGTTGTCCGCGAACTAGGCATCAACCCGGATATCGTTAATATCAATGGAGGCGCTATCGCTCTCGGTCACCCCCTCGGTTGCACCGGCGCTAAACTCACCGTGCAAATCCTGGGCGACCTCAAACGCCTCAATAAAAAATATGGTATCGTCACCGCATGCGTTGGCGGAGGTCAGGGAATCGCCGGTATTATCGAAAATATCAGCTAAAAATTTTTCCACTCATAAAATTTAACGAGCCCGGTTTTACCAGGCTCGTTTTTTATTGTCTGTTATTTATCAACATCTTACGTTTTTTTCTATATAGATTAGGATTGCATATGATTGGTTTATTTATAATATTTTAATCAAGTTGAATTAAAGTTTTTACTAATTTACTGCCTGAATTAGCCTCAAAGCTATCAACCATATCATTTATTATGGATCGCAGACAATTCCTAACCTTATCGCCTGCACGTAGTGTCAAAGCTGCCACCATGGCTGCGCGAACTACTTCCGGCATCACCCCGTACACTGGAGCCTGGGGCCCTCAGCAACTGATTCACCTCCTAAAACGGACCATGTTCAGCACAAATCCGCTGGATATCAATGCCTTCAGCGGCATGGGCATGCAACAAGTGGTGGATACCCTGCTGACACCGCAGCCCGACCCTCAGCCGCCAGTCAATAACTATGGTACTGATTCCGCTGGCGTCGCCCCCGGCGCTACATGGGTCAGAGCCCCCAAAGGCGATGAAACCACCGAAGACAACAGAGTAAACTCATATAAATCCTGGTGGATCGGTCAAATGATCAACCAACCCAGAAGCATACACGAAAAAATGGTGCTCTTCTGGCATAACCATTTCGTTACGGAAACCATTACTGTTAAAGACAGTAGATACATCTATCAATATAATCTTACCCTCCGCCAAAATGCATTGGGTAACTTTAAAACACTTACCAAAGGCATTACCCTCGATCCGGCCATGTTGGTATACCTGAACGGTTATCTCAACTCCAAAGCCGCCGCCGATGAAAACTACGCCCGCGAACTACACGAGCTGTTTACCGTCGGAAAAGGCCCGGATTCCCATTATACAGAGGATGATGTGAAAGCCACCGCCCGCGTACTCACCGGCTTCCGCATCGATGATGTCAATATCGTCAGCACATTCAATACAACTCAACACGATATCGGCAACAAACAATTCTCTTCCTTCTACCTGAATAAAGTAATCTCCGGAAAAACCGGCCCCGCGGGCGCTACGGAACTGGATGACCTGCTGACAATCATCTTCGCACAACCAGAAGTAGCCAAGTTTATCTGCCGTAAACTCTACCGCTTCTTCGTATATTATGATATAGACGCTGCAACTGAACAGAATGTCATCTCCCCACTGGCCGATATCTTCCGCAGTAGCGGCTTCGATATCAAAACAGTGCTGAATGCCCTCTTCACCAGCGAACACTTCTTCGATCCATTGAATTACGCCTGCCTGATCAAAAGTCCGATCGATTTCTGCGTGGGCGTCTTCAGAGAATATAGTGTACAAATTCCGACAGACTATACCAATCAATACCTTGCCTGGAAAGCCATTATGCGCATCGCCGGCAATATGCTCCAAAATATCGGAGATCCGCCACTGGTGGCTGGTTGGGATGCCTATTACCAGGCGCCTTCCTTCCATGAACTCTGGATCAATACAGATACGCTGCCCAAAAGAAATCAACTCACCGATGCACTCATCAGTGATGCAGGATTTAATAAACTGCATATAGATCCGCTGTCATTTGCCGCACAACTGCCAAATCCATCTGATCCTATTGCATTAGTAGCCGACTCTTTGAATATACTTTATCGTGTAGGCGTTTCCGATAATGTGAAGGATTTCCTGAAAACAACGATCCTGCTCACCGGCCAAACTTCCGATTACTATTGGACAAACGCCTGGAATAAATACGTCTCTAATCCAAATGATATGCAGGCTAAAAGCGATGTACATATCCGCCTACAAGCCCTGTACAAATACATCATGGACCTCTCTGAATACCAATTATCCTGATAAGCTGAAATACCTTTTATGAAAAGAAGAGAATTCCTTAAATATACTGCCCCCGCTGCCGTACTCCCTTCACTGCTCGGCGGTTTTTCAGTAAAGGCTTTCGGTACTACGCCATTGCTCCAGGCCCTCAGTGGCGCGGCTGCAGATAACGATCACGTACTGGTGATGATTCAGCTTACAGGCGGTAACGATGGTCTCAACATGGTGGTACCATTAGATATCTACGGCAAATACCAAGCTGCCCGTACCAATATCGCGATCCCTCAGGGGAAAGTGCTTAAACTGGACGGCTATACGAAATCAGGCCTGCACCCCGCTATGACAGGCGTGCAGAAACTTTATAACGATGGCAAAGTGAGTATCATCCAAAGTGTGGGATACCCATCTCCCAACTTCTCTCACTTCCGCGCTACCGATATCTGGCTCACAGGCTCCGATTCCAACCAGGTGCTAACCACCGGATGGACAGGCAGATACCTCGAAACACAGTATCCTGGCTTCCCTAACGGTTTCCCTAATGCAGACAATCCAGATCCGCTGGCAGTGCAGATTGGCTCCATCGTTTCGCCGGCCTTCCAGGGCACAAACGCCAGCATGGGCATCGCTATTACCAGCGCTACTGATTTCTATAACCTGATCGATGGCGTGATGGACCCCGTTCCCAATACCAAAGCAGGTAAAGAACTGGAATATATCCGCCTCATCGCCAAACAAGCCAATAGCTACGAACAATCTATCAAGAAAGCCGCCTCGAAAGTAACTTCACAAGGCGCTTACCCTGCAAATAACTACCTGGCCGCACAATTGAAAATTGTAGCGCGACTCATAGCAGGCGGACTCAAAACCCGACTGTATATGGTGAGCACCGGCGGCTTCGATACCCATGCCAGTCAAACAGATGGCGGCGATAACGTTACCGGTCTGCATAGCAATCTGCTGGGTGGCGTTTCTGACGCTATTAAAGCCTTCATGGACGATCTCCGCGGACTGAAAGCAAGTCGCCGCGTAGTAGGTATGACCTTCTCCGAATTCGGACGTCGTATCAAATCCAACGGCAGTATGGGTACAGACCATGGCGCCGCGGCGCCTATGATCGTCTTCGGCGACTACGTAATGCAAGGCGTTTTAGGAAATTCACCTTCCATTCCCGATGCCACCAGCGTCAATGACAATATTCCTATGCAGTACGACTTCAGGTCAGTATACGCTTCCATTCTTCAGCAATGGTTCTGCGTTAAGCCCGATGAACTGCAAAACATCCTGCAAAAGGATTATCAACAATTACCACTCATCAGCGGCGTTGCCTGCGGCGTGATCACGGGTATTCCCGACCTGACGCCAGGAGAAGATAAACACCTGATCGTCAATAGCCCGAATCCATTCACCGATCGTACTACCATTACTTATATCACCGGCGCAGGAAATACCATGATTCAAATTTTTGATACCATGGGCCGACTCGTCAGCGTGCCAGTAAATAAAGTACATGCAGCCGGTACCTATACCTTCAACTTCGATGCATCTTATCTGCCCACTGGTATCTACTACGCCCGCTTCCAAAATGGCGCAGTACAACAAGTGAGACCCATGCTTAAAGTGAGGTAAATCAATCGCTTATCGACTACATGAAAAGAAATTTTGTGCAACACTGTTGCAAATAGATTGGTTTACCTATCTTTGCCCACGTGTATAAACGACTTTGGCATAGAACCTTAGCAATACTGCTCCTGGGTGTATTCTCTTTGAATACGCTGCCAAGAGAGTTTATACACGAATTTGCCAATCACCACGATACACATGATATCGTTAACCCGGTTGGAAAAGTAACCATATCATCAGTGCACAAGCACTGTGATTTTCTGCAAATCGGGATCGAACCATATGAGCCCTTTGCTGTTTCTTACCTGACGCCGGTAATTAAGTGGACATGGATCTTTCCATCTTCCATGTTTCCGTCGCCTCGGTATCAGGCATATCGCGACTTATCTCCCAGGGCGCCTCCAGCCACAGTTGTAACGATTGCTCATACCGTCGCCTGACGGAATTATTAACGGATTATCTCCCGGATAGTCGTGTATTTTATTTTTTGAATTATCATTTTACTGATATGCAATATCTGCGTGTATTGATCACTCGCTTTACTATTGCACTGCTGGTGATGCTGGCTGTGCCTGTCTATATATTTGCTGCTTCTCCTGATGAAGGAATGAACGATAATACCCTTAGTGGAAAAATAACTGATAAAAAAACGGGTACGCCATTGCCGGGCGCTACTATCTATCTTCCGGACCTCCATGTGGGCGCTTCCGCAGATGATAAAGGAAACTATGTTATCAAGCATCTACCTAAAGGCAAATTCGTAGTAGAATTACACTACATAGGTTATGCTGCCTACACGGCAACAGTGTCTATTAGCGGGGCTACAACCCAGAATTTCGAACTCTCTGAAACGCTCATCGAGAAAAATGAAGTGGTAATCACAGGTGTAAATATGGCCACTTCTGCGAAGAATAACCCAGTTCCTGTCAGTATTATTCGCAGAGATGACATGGATAAACAAATCTCCACCAATATCATCGATGCGATTGCAAAGGTGCCAGGTGTGAGTCAGTTGTCTACCGGCCCTGCTATCAGCAAGCCTTTCATCCGTGGTCTGGGTTACAATCGTGTGGTAACTGTGAGTGATGGAGTAAGACAGGAAGGCCAGCAATGGGGAGATGAACATGGCATTGAAGTGGACGATTACAATGTAAGCCGAGTTGAAATCCTTAAAGGGCCAGCCTCTTTGATATATGGTTCTGATGCATTGGCCGGCGTGGTGAATATCATAGCGCCAGCTCCGCTGCCAGTGGGAAGTATCAAAGGAAATGTGGCTGCCAATTACATGACCAACAACGGAACTATGGCTTATCATGCGGATGTCGCAGGTAACCAGAACGGCTTCAACTGGAGTGCCTATATCACGCAGAAACAAGCACACGATTATAAAAACAAATATGACGGCTACGTTTTCAATTCCCGCTATAACAACACTAACTACGGTGCAAGTATTGGAATCAATAAAAAATGGGGTTATTCACATCTGACTTTCACTTCTTTCAACCAAAACCTTGGCCTGGTAGAAGGGGAGAGAGATAGCGTTGGCGGATTCCTGAAACCTGTGGATATCAACGGCGTAGCAGAAGAAACATCTGCGACTTCCAGCGATCATCGCTCTTACAGTATGGCAGTGCCAAAACAGAAAATTACGCATCAGAAAGTGGTTTGGGATAACAGCTTCTATCTCAATAATGGCGGCCGTATCGGCGTGGTGCTCGGGTATCAGCTGAACCAACGCCGCGAATATGGCGATGTGCTCACACCAAATGAACCAGGTCTCTTCCTGAATCTGAAAACATTCAATTACGGAGCCAGTTATTATCTGCCTGAAATGAATGGTTGGCAGTCTACAATTGGTGTAAACGGTATGCAACAATCGAATGAGAATAAAGGAACAGAATTCCTTATTCCTGCATATGATCTCTTTGATATTGGCGGTTTCGTTGTAACAAGAAAAACTATCAAGAAAGTGACAGTGAGTGGTGGGGTTCGATTTGATAACAGATCATTGAATTCTAAATCGCTTTTCCTGGATGCAAACGGTCAGCCTGCTGCCAGTGGCGAAACGAAATTCACTGCTTTCAAGAAGGATTTCAACAATATTTCTGCCAGCGCCGGTGTTAGCTATGAAGTAAGTAAGCGCGTGACGTTGAAAGCCAATGCTGCACGTGGTTTCCGTGCACCTAATATCGCGGAATTATCCGCAAACGGCGTACATGAAGGAACTATTAAATATGAATATGGCAACACAAATCTTAAGCCTGAAGTAAGCACTCAAGGAGATATTGGTATAGATTTCAATACCGAGCACGTTTCCCTGACTGCCAATGTGTTTTACAATCATATCACTAATTTCATTTACTCCCGCAAACTGTTCAATGCGGCAGGCACAGATTCCATTCCTACAGAAGACAATGAGCAAGGATTTGCGGCCTTCCAGTATCAGCAAACAAACGCTAATCTGTATGGTGGTGAAATGATGTTGGATATCCACCCACATCCGATCGACTGGCTACATTTTGAGAACACCGTATCCTATGTACGCGGTGTAGCTGCTAACGGTACCGACTCTACGAAAAATCTGCCGAACATCCCTGCTGCCAGATGGTTAGCGGAGCTGAAAGGTAAATTCCGTAAAGTAGGTAAGAGCTGTCTGCAAAACGCTTATGCAGGTGTTCAGATGGATATGAACTTCGCGCAGAATAACGTATTCAGCGCTTATGAAACAGAAACTCCTACACCAGGATATACGTTGCTGAATGTCGGTCTTGGTGCTGATTTTGTCAACAAGAAAAATAAAACATTATTCTCGCTGTATCTGGCAATGAATAATATCACAGATGTGGCCTATCAAAACAATCTTAGTCGCTTGAAATATGCGGATGTAAATCCAGTAACAGGTCGTACTGGGGTGTTTAACATGGGAAGAAATTTCAGTGTCAAAGTAGCTATTCCAATCAATTTTAAATAATTCAAGGCAACGAGCTAAATACTAGCACCTCCATACTACCGTGCCAGTCCTGGCGGGATAAGGCAACGGAATAAAGATAAAAGCCGCAAAACTCTCCTGCCAGTTCCCCCGCCCGTCCGGGCGGGGGAACGAAATAAATTAAAAGAGAAAGAGACGTCGCAGACGTCTCTTTCTCTTTTAATTTATTTCGCTAAAATCATCATAATTGGCCGCAATCGTCCCAAAAGAATAATTCCCTAACGCCCTCCCACCCCAGGAGGAATAACTGCAAAATTCCCTGCCTGTTCTCCATTTCTATTAGTACAGAAAAATAGAAAGTGGAGGTGTACGTCCTAAACTAAAAGCTAGTCATTGCCCTCCCATCCAAGAGGAATAATTGCAAAATTCCCTGCCCGTTCCCCATTTCTATTAGTACAGAAAAATAGAACGCGGAGGTATACGTCCTAAATTAAAAGCTAGTCATCGCCGCCCTACCCAGGAGGAATAACTGCAAAAATTTCCTGCCCGTTCCCCATTTCTATTAGTACAGAAAAATAGAAAGCGGAGGTGTACGTCCTAAACAAAAAGCTAGTCATTGCCGTCCCACCCCAGGAGGAATAATTGCAAAAATTCCCTGCCCGTTCCCCATTTCTATTAGTACAGAAAAATAGAAAGCGGAGGTGTACGTCCTAAACAAAAAGCTAGTCATTGCCGTCCCACCCCAGGAGGAATAACTGCAAAAATTTCCTGCCCGTTCCCCACTTCTATTAGTACAGAAAAATAGAAAGCGGAGGTGTACGTCCTAAACAAAAAGCTAGTCATCGCCGCCCTACCCAGGAGGAATAACTGCAAAAATTTCCTGCCCGTTCCCCATTTCTATTAGTACAGAAAAATAGAAAGCGGAGGTGTACGTCCTAAACAAAAAGCTAGTCATTGCCGTCCCACCCCAGGAGGAATAATTGCAAAAATTCCCTGCCCGTTCCCCATTTCTATTAGTACAGAAAAATAGAAAGCGGAGGTGTACGTCCTAAACAAAAAGCTAGTCATTGCCCTCCCATCCAGGAGGAATAATTGCAAAAATTTCCTGCCCGTTCCCCATTTCTATTAGTACAGAAAAATAGAAAGCGGAGGTGTACGTCCTAAACAAAAAGCTAGTCATTGCCGTCCCACCCCAGGAGGAATAATTGCAAAAACTCTCTTGCCTGTTCCCCCCGCCCGGCAGGGCGGGGGGAACAAAAAAACATAAAAAATGAAAGGGACGTCGCAGACGTCCCTTTCATTTTTTATAAAAATCGCCAAAAAACTCCAGTTTTTAGCCAATTCCAAAGCAATCTTATTTAGCTGGATGCAAAAACTCCAACACAGAATCCCTCGCCTGCAACTCCGGCACCTTATGCGTAAAAAAGTGATCAAACAACAACGCCTTGCTTTTTTCTATTTTATAAGCTGTGAATTTTCCCGCAGCATATAAACCAAGAATAGTATCATTATCGTAGATATATAGGTAAGGAGACGGCAAGGTATCGATCTTCCGGATGTAATTTATCAGTCGTTTCTGAGGATTACTAATCGTAATTGTCTGCATAGAATCCTCTCCGTTTTCGACCTTGATAACTATATTCGCAGCAGTATATACGGCTGCCGAATCCTGAGGTCCCCCGGATTGCAGCTTGAAATGTTGAGGATGTACCGTCTTTCTCCCCCTTTCAACCATTTTTGTTTCGTGTTCCAGTTCAGGCTCACTATTGCATGACCAGCAAGCGAACAGGATTATTGCAAGACGAAAACAAATTCTTTTCATTGAGTATTGGGTGTTTATGGTGGTGGTTGCTACTTGACATTAACCGCAAATACAACCTTCTTGCCACTGATATAAATATTTGAACTAAATATATGTGGATTTTGTAGTTTAGCATGGCATTTTTGGTAGATGCCATGAGGAAACAAAATCGGCTTCACTGTTACCAAATTTCCCTCTGTTACATAAAAGTTATTGCCTCTTAAAAATCTTCTGACCACCATTGGTTCAGATTTTGGTTGAAAAAGATAGGGGCTGTTTTCACAGCCCCAAATTATTTTCCAACTTTAATGATGATGCGGTTTATCCAGTTGGGCTGTCTTCTCATCATATGATACAAAGAAATACAGATAAATAGATCTAGATAATCGCATCAGCCATGGTTGTATCAATACCAGCAATACACCGTTGATTCCCAGCCATATAAGTATACTGTTGTCTCTCCAGCTAATACCGAAAAATACAGCGTACCAAATCAGGTTGAATACAGAAAAAGCCACCGATAAAGCATAACTCACATAACCCGTCCCAAACCAAAATCCAGTTTCCAATTCATATTTCTGCCCACATACCGGACAATTATCATACATGTCAAAAATCTTCGACAACTTGAAGTGAAAAGGATTATTATCCTTGAACATAGGACCCTTCCTGCATTTCGGACATTTCATTGTCAGTATGCTCAGAAAGTAATTTGGGCGCGTAGGCTTATTCGTACTCATCCTGCAAATTTAATCATTTAGTTTTAAGCCGTCTCAAACTTCCTTTCTCCTATCTGCTGACGCCACATGGCATAATACAATCCTTTTTCTTCTAATAAGTCCGAATGACGCCCAGTTTCTACTATCCGTCCTTTTTCTAATACAAATATCCGATCTGCATGCATAATGGTGGATAACCTATGCGCAATCATCACCGTGATATGCTGACGAGTAGCAGTAATATCCCGTACTGTTCTCGTAATTTCTTCTTCTGTAATAGAATCCAGCGCAGACGTAGCCTCGTCAAATACCATCAGTCGCGGCTTACGCAGCAAAGCCCTGGCAATCGACAACCTTTGCTTCTCCCCACCGGAAATTTTTATACCTCCCTCTCCAATCACCGTTTCAATGCCTTTGTCAGCGCGGGCAAGCAAACTATAACAAGATGCTTTATCCAGAGCTTCCATTACTTCTGCATCACTGGCGCCCGGATTTACAAACAATAGGTTTTCCCGGATTGTTCCCGCAAATAATTGCGTATCCTGTGTTACAAAGCCTACCTGATGACGCAGGGCCTCCATATCTACTTCGTTTGCTGCTACGCCATTGTACAGGATCTGACCTTCATTCGGTTTATACAATCCTACCAATAACTTCACCAGGGTCGTTTTACCGGAACCTGAAGGCCCCACAAATGCAATGGTCTCACCCAAATTCGCCTTGAAACTCACATTATCCAGCGCTTTCCCCGTTGCAGTAAGATGCTTGAAGCCTACATGACTGAATTCCAAATCATCAATATGAGATACGTTGATAGGATTCGCCGGCAATTCTTCTACTGGTGTATTCAGGATCTGTTGGAATTTCTCCAGCGAAACCTGCGCCTCACGGAAGTTCAGAATAATATTTCCCAACTCCTGTAACGGCCCGAAAATAAAGAACGAATACAGCTGCAAGGTGATAAGCTTACCGACAGACACATAGTCATGATAAATGTAATACAACAGCAAGAACAGAATAGATGCACGCATCAGGTTCACAAATGTTCCCTGTACAAAACTGATACTGCGAATACTGCGAACTTTCTTCAGTTCCAGCATCAGAATCTTTAACGTCGTACTGTTTAAACGTCTGATCTCCTGATTTGTTAAACCAAGACTCTTTACCAATTCAATATTTCTTAATGATTCTGTGGTAGAACCCGCCAACGCAGTCGTTTCTTTCACAATGGTTTTCTGTATGCCCTTGATTTTTTTAGAGAGCACATTCATGAGGAAACCCAGCAGCAAACTACCAATCAGATAAACGAACGGTAAAGTCTTATGTACAAACCAGGCATAAATAATCACGAAGATGACGCCAATGAGTGATACAAAAAGTACGTTGACAAAAGAGGTGATAAATTTTTCGCAGTCTGTTCTTACTTTTTGTAAGATAGCCAGCGTTTCGCCACTGCGCTGATCCTCGAATTGTTGATATGGGAGGCGCAGTGAATGTTTCAGTCCATCTGTATACACCTGGGCGCCGAATTTTTGTACCACCACATTTACAAAATAATCCTGAAATGCCTTCGCAATTCTGGATATCATCGCAACGCCAATAGATGCGCCTAATAGTAACAATACGCCTGTAACATAACCGCCTTCTGAACGGAGCGACTGCCCTGCTACATCAGTACTTTTAGGATGGGATGCAAACTGATCTATAATCCGCCCGAAAATGTACGGGTCCATCATGGAAAACAACTGATTCACAGCCGCCAGCAGCATGGCAAAAAAACAAAGCCATTTGTATTTCTTCAGATATTGTAGTAATAGTTTCATAATTCCGATTTTCTGATTCTTTTGAGTCGAAACATTTTTCGTTCCCAAAGGTACAGATGTTATAACATTCTACTTCCGGCATTGCGCAAAAATGACTAACTTAATATAGAAGTTCTTTATAAGGTTATTGGTGATTATTCGGTTCATCTCATAAATCTCCACATATGAAAACGTATGATGAAAAACACGTTAAAAACATCGTACTGTTGGGAGCTGCAAAGAGTGGAAAAACCACCCTTTCTGAAACAATGCTCTTCGAAGCCGGCATTGTCAGCAAACGCGGTACAGTAGAGGAAAATAATACTGTTTCCGACTACCACGACATTGAACATGAACGCGGAAATTCCGTATATGCAACCACTATGCACACGGAATGGAGAGACTACAAAATCAATATCATTGATACCCCCGGCCTGGAAGATTTCATCGGCGAGGTAATAGCATCCATCCGCGTCTGCGACACTGCTGTATTACTGCTGAATGCCCAGTACGGCGTGGAAGTAGGTACAGAAATGATCTGGGATTATGTAGATAAGTACCGAAAGCCGACCATTCTGGCTGTCAACCAACTGGACGCAGAACAAGCCAATTTTACCAAAACCGTGGAGGAGGCACGGAAGGCCCTGGGAAATGCCGTAACCATCATGCAATACCCAGTTAATCAAGGCCTCGGATTCAATGCAATCATAGATCTCCTCAAAATGACCATGTACCGTTTCCCCCAAAACGGTGGAAAACCCGAAAAACTCCCCATCCCCGACAACGAAAAGGAAAACGCCAACAAACTCCACAACGAACTCGTTGAAAAAGCCGCAGAAAACGACGATACCCTCATGGAAAAATATTTCGAACAAGGTAGCCTCGACGAAGACGAACTTCGGGAAGGCCTCAAAATAGGCATGCTCCGTCACCAGGTTTTCCCCGTTTTCTGCCTCTCTGCAAAAAATGATATGGGCAGCGGCCGTTTGATGGGCTTTATTGACAACGTAGCGCCTTCCGCTATCGATATGCCCGCCGATATCACAGAAGACGGAAACGAAGTCCCCTGCGACCCTGCTGGCCCTACCTGCCTCTTTGTTTTTAAAACCCTCCAGGAACCGCATGTTGGCCGCCTCACCTTCTTTAAAGTCATGTCAGGTGAAGTAAAACCAGGCATGGAACTCATCAACGAAAAAGGTAATACCACAGAACGCCTGAGCCAACTGTTTATCGCCGATGGTAAAAACAGAAATAATGTGGATAAACTCCGCGCAGGCGATATCGGCTGCACCCTCAAATTAAAAAATACACTCACCAATCATACCCTCTGCGAAAAATCCTTCCACGGACAAATAGCACCCATCCAGTTCCCCGGCCCTAAAGTACGCGTCGCCATAGAAGCGAAAAACAAAGCAGATGACGAAAAACTAAGCGAAGTATTAGCAGAAATTCACATGGAAGATCCTACGCTGGAAGTGGAATTCAACCGGGAACTGAAACAAGTGATCCTACACGGCCAAGGAGACCTTCATCTCCTCGTGACCAAATGGCGACTGGAAAATATCTACAAGATGCCAGTGGAATTCTACGCTGCTAAAATTCCTTACAGAGAAACAATTCAGAAACCAGCACAAGCGTCTTACAGACATAAAAAACAATCCGGTGGCGCCGGCCAATTCGGTGAAGTATACATGAAAATAGAACCCTGGTACGAAGGAATGCCTCCACTGAAAGAATACCCCGTGCGGGATTCCGAAGAAATTGCGCTTTCCTGGGGAGGTAAACTCGTTTTTAATAACTGCATCGTAGGAGGCGCCATAGACGCCAGATTCCTGCCCTCCATCCTGAAAGGCGTCATGGAAAAAATGCAGGAAGGCCCTCTGACAGGATCGTATGTACGAGATATCCGCGTCAGTGTCTACGACGGAAAAATGCACCCGGTAGACAGTAACGATATCTCCTTTAAAATCGCTGGTATGATGGCCTTCCGCGAGGCTTTCCATCAGGCCGCACCACAACTCCTCGAACCTGTATTCGACCTGGAAGCAACAGCCCCCGATTTCATGATGGGCGATATCATGAGCGAATTGCAAAGTCGCCGAAGTATTATAACGGGAATGGATACACTAAATGGATATCAGGTGATAAAAGCCCGCACACCACAGGCAGAACTGGATAAACTATTTGCCGCCCTGCGGAATGTTACACAAGGTAAAGCCAAAATGAAATCCGCCTTCGCAGACTATGCGCCGGTACCACCCGAAATTCAGAAAAAATTAAGCGAAGAATATCAAAAAACAGAAGTGGAAGTTTAAAAGCCCCAGGTCTGCCTGTCAAGACTCCTGTATTGAATGGCTTCCGCCATATGTGCGGTCGTGATATATGCACTGCCTTCCAGGTCTGCAATAGTGCGACTTACCTTCATAATCCGGTCGTATGCCCGGGCAGAGAGCTGCAATCGCTTCATCGCAGTACGTAACAGCTCTCTGCTGCTGTCGTCGGTAATGCAGTAGGTCTTCATCATCGCTGCTGTCATGCGGGCATTGCAACTGATGCCAGGGAAACCCTTGAACCGATTAGCCTGTATCTCCCTGGACGCAATCACCCTGTTTCTGATAACTGTACTACTCTCAGATTCTCCCGGATCAGATAATGCGACATACGTCACGGGCGTGACTTCCACATGCAGATCTATCCTGTCCATCAATGGCCCGGATATGCGATTGAGATATTTATACACCATCCCTGGCGAACAACTGCATTTTTTTTCCGGATGATTGAAATACCCGCAGGGACAAGGATTCATACTTGCCAGCAACATGAAATTAGCTGGAAACTCAATGGTTTGCCTGGCCCTGGCAATAGTTACTGTACGCTCCTCCATCGGCTGGCGCATCACTTCCAGCACGGCCCTCTTAAACTCAGGCAATTCATCCAGAAATAATACGCCATTATGTGCCAGCGAAATCTCTCCCGGCAATATGGTACTACCTCCGCCCACCAGCGCCGCATCGCTGATACCATGATGTGGCGCCCGGAATGGCCGTCGGGAAATCAGTGCTCCCTGATGCGATAACTTTCCTGCCACAGAATATATCCTGGTAGTATCCAGGGCCTCTTCCAGTTGCATAGGCGGTAATATTGTCGGGAAACGTTTGGCCAGCATGGTTTTTCCTGCTCCCGGCGGACCAATAAGTATCGCGTTGTGGCCCCCGGCGGCTGCTATCTCCAGTGCTCTCTTTATATGTTGCTGACCTTTTACTTCGTTAAAATCAACATCATAAAATAACTGCTCTGAAATAAAACTGTTATTGGAAATAGAGGAAACCGGTACCAGAGAAGCGTTTCCAGCAAAATGCTGAATAATATCGGTGAGATGGCCAGCACCATATACGGCTATCCCCGCTACCAGCGCCGCTTCCTGTGCATTTTGCTGCGGTAACATAATGCCGCTGAAACCCTCTGTTTTGGCCTGCATAGCCATGGATAACGCGCCCCGTACAGGCAGCAGGGTGCCGTCGAGAGATAGTTCTCCCATCATTACAATACCGGAAAATAAATCAGCCGGAATATGCTCGCTGGCGCCCAGAATACCAATGGCAATAGGTAAATCATAGGCAGCTCCTGCCTTTTTAATCGCAGCCGGTGCAAGATTCACAACAGTGCGCGTTCTCGGCATCTTCATACCCAGATGCTGCAATGCGGAAGTAATCCGCTGCTCGCTTTCCTTGACGGCATTATCCGGCAACCCAACTATGTAAAACTTATTTCCCTGGGAAGATACATTCACCTCAATAGTGATGGTGATGGCATGCACGCCCTGTAAGGCGCTGCCAAAGGTTTTAACAATCATATGGATGTAAGCTATGGTTAACAAAACCCCTGCCACCAGGGCGGTGGCAGGAATCAAACTATTTCAAATATATTACTTTATCTGGGTTAGCAGATCAAGAACTTTCTCTCTTCTCAAAATCAGATAACCGATTTTCTCTTTGGCAATGCCGTCTTTCAGCAGATAAGTGAAATGAAGATCATCTTCCATCACCTGCGATTCAAAATATTTAAATTGAATTTTCGCTTCATTTTTCAACTCTTCTGCTACTTCATACAAGTGTGTAGAAAGAATGAACAGACAATTACTACTCTGTAACAGGCCACGAATCACTGCCAGTGAGCAGTTGCGGGCATCTTCCACATTGGTACCTTTAAACATTTCATCAATCAGTACCAGCCATCTTTTGCCGTTATTAATTTGCAGAATAGTATTCTTGATACGCTGTACTTCATTGAAGAAATAACTTTCGCCTTTGAATATATTGTCCTGTACCTGGATATTACTGAAAATACCATGGAAGAAACTCAGTTCCATTTCGGCGGCAGGCACGCCCATACCCAGATGTGCAAGAAATACCGCTATACCAACGGCACGAATAAACGTAGTTTTACCAGCCATGTTCGCACCCGTCAGGAACATGAAATTACTGTCTCTGCTCAGGCCCATATCATATGCTACCGGAGTATCCAGGATCAGATGATACAACTGTTTCGCTTTGATTACAGGCATGTCGGTATCCAGCAGGGTAGGGAAGTGCAAGCGGTGATGTTTTACCGCTTTTGCCATAGCGTAAAATGCGTCCAGTTGATGATATAGGGAGATGAGTTCCAGTATGACCTTCCTATTGCGCTTACGAACATAATTATCGAATCGCAGGATATTGGCGGGATGCATCCTTCCGTCTGCATCCGCATCCAGGATGAGGGCGAAATCAGGCTGACGAAGTAAGCGCTGCGCTCTGTCCAGTAAAACTTTCAGCGTTTTGGGTGCTTCATCAGAATTGAATATCCTGACAAATTCGTTAAACCCACGCAAAAGGTTCAATACTTCGGCAAAGGCAAACTTGATATGCTTAAAATCAGGCGCATACACTGTCTTATGTAAAGCCGTCTGAATCCAGAGCCCCAGCCCTTCCGTATTGCTGATAGGTTCAATATGGGCATCCAGATAGTTTTCCACTACTACAATGGTACCGTTGGTAATCACCGAAGGCCAGTTGTTTTCACGGCTCAGTATGTATTTTAATGTTTCCTGTCTGTGCTGTACAGAGGCAATGTCCTGCAACGGTTTGTTGAACAGCTGACGCAGAAAATCCCTGCCTCCTGCTGTGATGGTGAAATCCAGTCTGCTGAACAGTGAATATTCTTCATCGCGGTTGAAGATGGATAGGTCGTAATAGGATGTTTTGTCCAGTTGCATTGCAGGTCCTTTTTTAGTGAAATATACGGATACGAGGGTTAGGATGCAAAGAAAGTAATATTCCATAAAAGCGCAAATGAGGAATTTCTCAGTGCTCCTGATAATAAAGCAAGCGATTAGTCGAAACCGCAGGGTTCGACTAATCGCTTGCTTAAAAAATTATAAATGTGGGAAATTATTGCCTGTCAAACATCATACGCATACCTTTTACAGATTCATCAAAACGGCCGTTTTCATAGACCAGATGCCCGTTTACAAAGGTGTGAGTGATGGAGGCAGGGAAGGTATGACCCTCAAATGGACTCCAGCCACATTTATAGTAAATATTTTCTTTTTCTACAGTAGCAGGGGCATTCATGTCAACAATTACGCAGTCGGCATAGTAGCCTTCGCGTAAATAACCTCTGTCCTTGATTTGGAAGCAGATGGCAGGTGCATGACTCATTTTTTCCACTACTTTCTCTATAGAAATCTTTCCTTGTTTCACATATTGCAGCATCAGTGGCAGACTATGTTGTACCAATGGTACGCCAGATGGCGCTTGCAGATAAGGGAGTTGTTTTTCTGCCCAGGTATGCGGAGCGTGATCGGTAGCAATGATGTCTAATCTGTCGTCCAGTAATGCTTCCCAAAGTCCGTCTCTGTTTTCAGGAGCTTTGATGGCAGGATTACATTTGATCAGATTGCCGTATTGTGCATAATCATCTGCTGTGAAGTGGAGATGATGTACACATACTTCCGCAGTGATGCGCTTTTCAGCCAGTGGTAACATATTACCGAAGAGTTGTAATTCTCTGGCGGTGGATATATGAAGGATATGCAGACGTGCATTGTGTTTCTGTGCAAACTGAATGGCTACGAGAGAGGATTCAAAGCAGGCTTCCACATCGCGGATAAGCGGGTGATCTGCGGCTGTGAGGGCATCTCCTTTAGCTTGTTTAAAAGCTTCCATATTGCGACGGATGATCTTCTCGTCTTCACAATGCGTAGCAATCAGCAGTTCTGAATTGGAAAATACTGTTTCCAGGGTGAGGTAGTTATCCACCAGCATATTTCCGGTAGAAGAACCCATGAATATTTTTACGCCACAAACACGGTCTTTCTTGTCATTGGTTCTCAGGATCTCTTCCACATTATCATTGGCAGCACCCATGAAGAAAGAGTAGTTGGCCAATGCATGTTGACTGGCGATCTGGTATTTATCTTCGAGGAGTTCTTGTGTCAGCGCTGCTGGCTTGGTATTGGGCATTTCCATGAAACTGGTAGTCCCGCCGGCAACAGCTGCACGCGCTTCTGTATAAATAGTGGCTTTTTCTGTCAGCCCAGGTTCACGGAAATGCACCTGATCATCGATGACGCCAGGCAACAAGTGTTTTCCTTCCCCGTTAATTTCTGTGTAAATTCCGCTGACAGTGATGTTGGGCGCGATTTTCTCAATGCGGTTATCTTTGATCAAAACATCCTGTACCGTGGTGCGCCCTTCATTTACCACGGATATATTCCTGATGACGTAGTTCTGCATGATGCAAATATAGTCAATCGGAGTTTGGTTTTATCCTTCCAGATGTATGGAGAATACGATCATATGGGATTGCAGCTTATCTATCACATTGGAATAGCGCAGGTTCGGATCTTTCACCAATACGTTGCCTATACCATTGCTCACTTTGAATTCTGGTGAGAAGATGAAGCTCTCGAAGTAAAATTCAAATCCAGCGCCTATTTCATAGCCATAGTCACTCTTTTTGATTTTGATCATCGACTCTGTTTTCTTGGCTCTGGCGTTGGAAGCCAGGTCATAGTCGTATTTCATGCCGCCAATGGCATATACGCGCATATTCCCGATGCGATCCGATTTAAATTTGATTTGTAGCGGAAAGCTGAGGAGAATGGATTCAATTTTTTTCTGGGTATCTGTTGGTTTGGGATAAGTTTCCCGGTAGTACAGATTCTTGGAGGCAAATACCAGTTGTGGATTAAATCTCAGGTCAAAATGCTCGGTCAGGCGGGCATTGGCGAGCAAACCCAGGTTGAAACCGAACGTTTTCATTGGTTCGGCTATCATAATAGAGTCATCCGCCAGGAAAGCCTGTGCATGAAGTAAACGGAAATTGGACTGGTTAGTAGCCAGTGAAATTCCGAAGTAATAGGGTTTTGCATCATGTTCCAACATGTTCAGGTTTTGCTGTGCTTTTGCAGGCAGCAGCAAAGTCAGGAACATTCCTGTCAGCGCGAAGCGCAGTAGATGGAACAAATGCCGAAAGTGAGCGTTTTGCATGTAACGGCCTGAAATCCAGAATTGGTTAAAATATTGCACATTTCTTCACCCTGAGGAAACGCTTTCACAGATTCAGGCAGATAACTGTACGCAGCTTTGCTTTTAGCTATCCACTTCCCGATCAGGGGTGTTATATAACGAAAATACAGATTATAAAATTGCTTAATAGGGAAAACTGTAGGGTTGGAAAATTCCAGGATAACTAATTTTCCGCCAGGTTTCAGTACCCTCTGCATTTCTCTGAGCCCCTGTTGCAGGTTTTCAAAGTTACGGACACCAAAGGCTACCGTTATTGCATCAAACGTCTTATCTGGAAAACTTATTGTCTCACTGTCACCCAATTGCAGGGTAATCTTGTCAGAAAGGCCTGCTTTCTGGATTTTCTCCCGTCCGTGGCTCAGCATTCCTTCAGAGATATCGATCCCCGTAATATGGTCCGGTTGCAGGCGTTTGGAGGCCATAATAGCGAAATCTCCGGTTCCTGTGGCCACATCCAGCATCTTTTTAGGCTGCAGGGATTTCAGGTAACCCAGCGCTTTTTTACGCCAGATCACATCGATTCCGAGCGACATAAAATGGTTCAGAAAGTCATATCGATAAGCAATATCATCAAACATGGCTGCTATCTGCTCCTTCTTGCTTAATTTTGACTCCGTAAAGGGAACGATCTTCTCAACATTTAATTTTCCTGACATAGTTCGCAAAGTTACAGAATTTGTGTTCATATGACAGAATGAACAAAGCTTTTATTATGGTTATCAAAACAGCAGAATATCTTATCAGTAGTCCGGATTGGGAAAAGTGTCCAAAGCCAAACCTGCCGGAATATGCATTCATCGGCCGGTCCAATGTGGGAAAGTCTTCCCTGATCAATTTGATAGTGAATAATGAAAAACTGGCGAAAACCTCCGGTACTCCTGGTAAAACTGTATTGATTAACCACTTCCTTATTAATCAGGCGTGGTACCTGGTGGATCTTCCCGGTTATGGCTTCGCCAAAAGATCCATGTCCCAGCGTAAACAGTGGGAAAGAATGATCGAGGATTATCTGCGTAAGCGTCAGAACCTGGTGAACATTTTTGTGTTGATCGATAGCAGGCATTCTCCACAAAAAATCGATATCGATTTCATCAATCAGCTGGGTGAATGGGAAGTTCCTTTCAGCCTTGTATTCACGAAGGCGGATAAGAGTACGCAGGCAGAAGTAAGCAAAAATGTGAAGGCTTTCCTGAATAAGATGAGGGAAACCTGGCAATTCCTGCCACCACACTTTGTTACATCTACAGTAAAGAAAAGTGGAAGAGACGCGATCCTGGGGTATATCGAAGAGTTGAATGCGCAGTTCCGGGCTATTGCTTAACGCAATGGAAGGGGGAAGAATAGCTGTCCGGTGCAGGATACCGCATCGGTACTTATTGAAGGAGGTATAATACTACGTAGCTTAATTCACGATTTTATTCGCGCAACTGCTACTGGCAAAGGCTTCCGGCTTAGCTTTAAAGGCAAAACCCATTCCGAGGATATAGCCCATTGCTTCGTGTAAAGCCTGGTTACTCTTAAACTGAGGATTGGTATTGATGTCTGCATGTACTTCCATATCTACATCGTATTCCGTAAACAGGTCGCATAATTCATAAGCAATCTCAATACTTTTAGCTACTTCGACCAGCATACGTTCTTTGATCGTATAGCTTTCTTTCGTTTTGTCGTTGTGGATAAACATGAATCCACCATGACCTTCGCGCAGAAAAACGATAACAGTAGCAAATTCCGTGTCCAGGCCTTTCACCTGTGAATCCGTACCAATACAAACTTTCAGCCGAAAGCCCTTGGCGTTTTCACGGATGATGGCCTGCCGGACCTCCTCCTTGACGGGAAGAGAAATGATCTCTCCATTAAATCTTCTCCATTGCATAAAATGTATATTAAAGGGTGAACAAGCGGTATTAGTAAGTAGTCTGGTGAGATGACAGCCAATCAAAACTATATAGCCTATCTATGGGTTAACGTACCGAATATACGAAATGACATCGGTTAAAAAGCGCAGGTAGAAGGATTTAAGGAAAAAATATCAGGCAAATTAATACTGCCCGGTGCTCAACAACACCAATGTACAAGCCTCCTGTGGCTGAATCCCATTTTTAATAGCCAATGCTTTCAACACTTCATTCTCTGTTCCCGGGTTGAAAATAATTCGCTTCGGATGCAATTGCAGAATGTAATCATAATAGCTTTCCTGCAGTTTTGGATTCATATATAAGGTGACGGTGTCCACATTTTCCAGTGCCGGATGCTCCTTGATGACCCGTGTCTCCCCAATATTTGCTTCCCTGTTACCTATTGCCACCACAGGATGCCCATGGGCAGTAAGCCGGTTGACAGCCAGATAGCTGTAACGTTCAGGATTTGGGGAGGCGCCAAGTACTACGGTCAGTTTCTTTTCTGTGCTTTCCATACATTAAATTTACAAAATTCAGAACAAGTGCCAGGCTTTCCGGGGCATACGCGCCAGGATATCCGCCATGGCCGCTTCCAATTGAGGATACTTAAACTGGTAGCCCAGCTGCAATGCCCTGGTAGGTAATACCCACCTGCTTTTTAATAATAGCTCAGTTTCTGTGCCAATCAATGCAGCGCCTACTTCCAGCAGCCAGGCTGGCGCAGGTAACCCGACAACATGACCGGCTTTCTGCCTCAGGGTACGCATAAATTCCCTATTCGTTACAGGATGAGGAGCGGTACAGTTGAACACGCCATCTAGGTCTGGCCTACTTTCCAGCCATTCAATCATACCCGCTATATCTGCTACATGCACCCAGGAATATCGCTGCCTGCCACTGCCCTGATGCCCGCCCAAAGCCCATTTCACGAGGTTGCAGTACGGCTGCATCACGCCTCCGGGTTGCCAACCCAAACTCACAGCTGTACGCAGAATGACTTTTCGTGTATGCGGTAACGTTATATCATTAAATGTTTTCTCCCAGCGTTTGCAAACCCTTACAGAAAAATCATCGGCCATCTCTCCGTTGAATTCATCCATGGGCCTGTCTTCCGCATGCCTGTAAATAGTTGCAGAGGCCGCGTTTACCCATAATTTCGGCGGGTTTTGCAGTTGTTGCACCGCTGCTCCCAAAGCCTTTGTGGAAAAGGTACGGCTATCGAATATTTCCTGTTGGTTGGCAGGAGTATATCTGCAATTCACACTGCGTCCGCTGAGGTTTACCAATACATCAGCGTGCTCCAATTCCGCTACCCAACTGCCTGTTGTACGGCCGTCCCAAGGTACCCATTTGGCTTTGACCTCTGCCGCTGGAGCCGTTCTTGAAATTATAATTATTTGATTATCAGCTCCCCAGAGCTCTGTTAAACTCCTACCTAAAAATCCGCTGCCGCCGGCAAGTACTATTTTTTTATTTTTCATAATTGTGGTATTGTAAATTCGGAAATTTCAGAAAATATTGAAAGAATACTGCAAAAAAAATTACTTGATGAGTTTCAGCAGGCTGCTGTAGAACCAGGATTCTTCTGATTTAATAAAGGCGCTGATAGTTCTGTCTGTTTGTTGGGCAAACTTGTTAATATTCTGAATGGAATCTTTAAAAGCCTTCAGTTCCTTGTCTTTAGGGTCGCCTTCTGCCTGCTGCAGTTGTTGCAGTACTTTCATGATGGGATCCAGCTCGCGCTTTTTGCGCTCGCGGGCAATATAAGTGGCTACTTTCCAGATATCTTTTTCTGCAACAAAGAATTCCTTCCTTTCCCCAGGAATCAACACCCGCTCTACGAGTCCCCAATTGATGAGCTCGCGTACGTTCATATTGGTATTTCCGCGGGAAATATTCAGCTCTGCCATGATATCATCCGCACTCAACGGATCAGGTTTTACCAGCAACAACGCATGGATCTGCGCCATAGTACGGTTAATACCCCACTGTGCACCGAGTGATCCCCAGGTTTGAATAAACTGCGCTTTTGCTTCTTCCAGATTCATTTTGCAGGCTCTTTTTGTTGCGTTTTATGTATATAGGTTGCAGGCAAATGTAAACCAAGTTTTTGAACTTTCAAAAGTTAATGAAAAAATATAACCTCGTCCCACGCAACCGGCGGGACGACGAATCTCCCTACTCCGAAGCCCTGGGAGTGAAGCTGTCAGGGCTAAAACACAAAAAAAACGGCTGCGTATAGATACGCAGCCGTTCATATATAAGAGTATTAATCTTCGATTATACCAACATAGTCACTGGATTCTCCAGGTAACCTTTCAGGGTAGCCAGGAAACGTGCGCCTACAGCACCATCCACGCTTCTGTGGTCGCAGCTGAGGGTCAGTTTCATGATGTTAGCAATTTTCACCTGACCTTTTTCCACGATAGCAGTTTCTTTGATACCACCAACAGCCAGGATTGCAGAATCCGGAGGATTGATGATAGCAGTGAACTCGTCTATACCCAGCATACCCAGGTTAGAGATGGTGAAGGTATTACCAGTGAAGTCCTGTGGTTGCAATTTCTTGTTTTTAGCTTTGTCGTACAGACCTTTCGCTTCACCAGCAATCTGGCTCAGGGATTTCTGATCTGCAAAACGAATAACAGGAACGATCAGACCGTCTTCAATAGCTACGGCAGAACCGATGTGCACATGTTGGTTATGACGGATGAAATCTCCCATCCAGCTTGCATTTACATCAGGATGTTGTTTCAGTGCCAGGGCAGAAGCCTTGATCACCATATCATTGAAGGAGATCTTAACAGGAGATACCTCGTTGATAGCTTTGCGGGCTTCCATCGCTTTATCCATGTTAACATCGATCTTCAGATAGAAGTGAGGTGCAGTGAATTTGCTTTCGCTCAGACGTTTTGCAATCACTTTACGCATCTGTGTCAGCGGCGTATCAGTGTAGCTTTCCTGACCTGCAACATATGAAGCGGCAGCAGCTGGAGCAGCAGCGCTGGTAGTAGCAGGAGCAGCTGAAGGTTTGAAGTTATCCACATCCGCTTTGATAACACGACCACCGTCGCCGGAGCCTGAAACCTGCGCAATATCAATACCTTTTTCAGCAGCAATCTTTTTAGCCAGTGGAGACGCTTTTACACGACCATCAGCAGATACGGCAGCAACTGGAGCAGCTGTAGTAGCGGCAGCAGCAACTGGTGCAGAGGCGCCCGCAGCAGGAGCAGCAGCGGCAGGTGCAGCAGTACCACCACCTTGTTCAGCAGCCAGAATAGCATCTACATTAGTGCCTGGCTTACCAACAATGGCGATAATACCATTTACTTTTGCAGCATCACCCTCTTTCACACCTACATATAACAAAGTACCATCCGCATAACCGATTACTTCCATTGTAGCTTTATCGGTTTCTACTTCAGCTAGTACATCATCACTCTTAACAGTGTCGCCTACTTTTTTATTCCAGGCAACTATTTTACCTTCTGTCATGGTATCGCTCAACAGCGGCATACGGATAACAGTAGCATTTTTCAGCGCTTCTTTAACTGCAGCATCATCAGCAGCAGAAACAGCAGGAGCGGCGGCCGGAGCTGGCGCCGGTGCAGCTTCTTTCGCTGGAGCAGCAGCACTGCTTCCACCTTCCAGTAAGCCTTTATAATCTTCGCCTGGTTTACCCACAATGGCTATGATTCCATTTACCTTCGCTGCTTTCCCTTTCTCAACACCAATGTACAACAGGGTTCCTTCTACGTAACCCATTACTTCCATTGTTGCTTTGTCCGTTTCCACTTCAGCAATAACATCGTCTGCTTTTACGGTATCGCCCACCTTTTTATGCCATTCCGCAATCACCCCTTCCGTCATTGTATCACTCAAAAGGGGCATTCTGATAACTTCTGCCATAGTGTTTATTCAAAATTTTGTTCAAACCTACATGTTTTTGCGCAAAAACGCAAAGAAGGAATTTCAAACGGTTTAAAAATATCTATAGTTTCTAAATATAATATTATACGTAACCAACCCGGATTTCTAGAAATCCAGTTCCATGTTCAACCGGTCCTTTAATTCTTTCACCAAAGGATATTGTTCGCTCATCTGTTGGAACTGCTCCCGGCTGGATAATGGAGCCGGCCCAATATCCTGGGTTTGCTGACTCTCATCCAACTGCAAAGTCAGAATGATGGCGGGATTGTTGAACTTCTGCTTGAAGAACTCGGATATAATCAGCTTCTCCTCTTCCATGAATCGGAACTGCACGATATTCCGACTCACAATACCTATTTCATCTGCTGCCAGTATTTTCAGTTGTGCCAACTGCAGATTACTCACTACCGTCATTTTATTGGCCTGACGATACCGGTCAATAAATTCTTCCCAGTATACTTCAATAGCACCAGCGGTAAGTGGCTTTGTCTCCTGGGCAACAGTTGTCTGTTGTTTGGCTGCCAGCGCCTCTTTCATCGCTGCCAGTCCTGTCAGTTTGCCTCCGCCTGCAGATCCTGTTGCCGGAGCAGCCGCTGCCGCTGTTGGAACTGGCGCCGGAGTAGGCTTAGGTGTAGGAGCCGGTGCTGGTACTGTTTGTACAGGAGCTGCTTGGTGTATAGGTGATTGTACCGGTACAGACTGCTCTGCTTTTACGACAGGAGCGGCTGCGGGTACTTCTTGCTGTATAGTGGATGCTGTAGCAGGTTTCTCTGTGATGCTCTTCGCAGTCACCGGCTGTGCTGCCGGAGCACGGAGCTTCTGCGGCGCACTGCCATCAGGTACTAATTTTTTTTTTGCTACCTCTCCGGTATTATCATCACTGACAAGTGTTACTGCCTGTTGCAGGAAGCAAAGCTTAATCAACGCCATCTCCACATGCAAACGCTTATTGCGGGCCAGACGATAGTTGATCTCTGTTTCATTTAACAGGTTCAGAGCGGATATCAGGTAGGCAGGACTTACCTTTCCTGCCAGTTGCTTATACCTGTCCTTCAGATTTCCAGATACCTCTACCAGATGCATGGCTTTCTCTTCCTTGCACAGCAACAGGTTTCGGAGGAATTCTGCCCAGCCTCCCAGGAAATTATCTCCCTCAAATCCTTTCTGTAATACCTCATCAAATAACAGCAATGCAGCTGCTACATCCTGGGTCAATACATGATCCATTACCCGGAAATAATAATCATAATCCAGGATATTCAGGTGCTCCAGCGTATTTTGGTAGGTGAGATGCCCCGCTGTGAAACTGACAATTTTATCCAGGGTACTAAGGGAGTCACGCATACAACCATCGGTCTTCTGCGCTACCAGATGCAAGGCATCTGTTTCCGCCTCAATACTTTCTTTGCGGCAGATTTCCTGCAGGTGATCTACCGTGTCCTGTATAGTGATGCGTTTAAAATCAAAGATCTGACAACGACTCAGAATCGTAGGCAGAATTTTATGTTTTTCGGTAGTAGCCAGGATAAAGATCGCATAGGAAGGCGGCTCTTCCAGCGTTTTCAGGAAGGCGTTGAATGCCGAAGAACTCAACATGTGCACCTCGTCTATGATATAGATCTTATATTTTCCTGCCTGTGGCGCAAAACGTACCTGCTCTACCAGGGTACGGATATCATCTACCGAGTTGTTGGATGCAGCATCCAACTCGTGTATATTAAAGGAACTACCCTCATTAAAAGATTTACAGGAATGACATTCATTACATGCCTCCCCGTCTGGCTGTAGATTTTCACAGTTGATGGTCTTCGCCAGGATACGGGCACAGGTGGTTTTTCCCACCCCCCTCGGTCCACAAAAGAGAAATGCATGCGCTAACTGATGATTGCGGATGGCATTCTTTAGTGTGGTGGTAATATGTGCTTGCCCAACAACTGTTGAAAAGTTTTGTGGACGGTATTTACGGGCTGAAACGATAAAATTCTCCATAGACTGCTACGCATTCGCGAGCGCCGAAAATACGAATAACATTCCGAGATTTATTTTTTTGCGCGCGCTGAAGTTGATATTATATTATTATCAATTGTTTATGCAGATGCAAATTTAG
Source organism: Chitinophaga dinghuensis (assembly GCF_003259435.1). GTDB lineage: Bacteria > Bacteroidota > Bacteroidia > Chitinophagales > Chitinophagaceae > Chitinophaga > Chitinophaga dinghuensis. Next base: position 171,469 of record NZ_QLMA01000011.1, on the reverse strand, counting down.
TTATTTATGGTGTACTTGTGGTCGATCTGAACTATTAATTCCAGGTAAGTTTTTTTCTTCAGGATGATACAGTTGTTCAGGTATTCCATCAGGGAATTGCTGATATCATGCAGGTCTTTGATACTATTATAATCCGGTATGCCTTCCCGGAGAAAATCACAGTCATGCTGCCGGAAATGCTCAATTTTCTCGGAAATATCTTCCGGCAGGTTATTTTTTATGAACGGATGGGCAATGATATGCAGCAATAATTTCTGGAATTCACGGGCATCATCGGAGAGCGCTTCAAAAAAAGGATAGGCCGTTTCCAAGGTATAGCCGCTGTTACTGAAAACGATACTTATACTGTGGATAACCCGAATTACCAGGTCGCTCAGCCGGATGGCATCCCGCTGATGATTCAAAATGGTTTGATAACCGTCCACCATTTCCTGCGCCATCCCAGGGTCCAGTGTCAGCGCCTGTGTATAGTGATACCTACAGGCAAGAATATCATTGGCAGCAAGCCATTGTTGCTCATTTTCTACCTGTACCTGGAGTCGCTGTGCCAGCCGTTCTGCTTTATTGGCCCGGTAACGCTTTCCGTCAAACTCAAACTGGGGCGTTTGTAGCTGCTGCAGGGCAATTGCCTGCAAGGTCTCTGTATCCTGGTAATCCCGGTAATAGGTACGCATACGTAACACTACATCCGGATGATACAACGTTCCAAAGCTGATCTCCGATAGTTCCCCGGCACTCATTGGCCGCAATAGCGTGATATCCGTATTCGTAAATGCCCGGTTATCGTAATAATTATTAAATGCCTTAGGAAATTCGAATATGCGGTGTCTTTTTTCCAGATCATGGATATAATCATTGGCTGAAATCCAGCTGCATTCACAGGCCTCCAATGTTAATATATCATACACCCTGGCTGTAACCTGCTCCTGGAGCGCTTCGGCACTGCTGAAAAGCTGCCAGGCACTATTCTGGGTCTGTTCTTTCACCACCGCCGCCTGTCGGAATCGTTGTACCCTGGCGTCTGTAGTGGGATGTACGGCCCAGTCGGTCCGCAATTGAACGCGACTCCTCAGATGTATTTTATTATAGGAACCCGCCACAATGGGGAGACCTTCATTATCCAAACTGGCATAGTTCTGCATGGTATAATAACCAATGAGATTACGCTGTACTTTATAAATATTCCGGAACCTTAGTTTCGCTTCATACAGCTCAGGCATCTTGTGCATACAGTGATCCATACAATAACTGCCAATATCCGCACGGCGAATAGCGCTCAAAGCTGCGGCAGTACCCGCAGCGTGAACAGCGATATCATCTGCTCGCAGGGCTATCTCCTGACTTACCTGCTGGTATGCCCGGTGAATTAACCTGTATGCCCGACGCAGCAACAACTGAATCGAATGGATGATACTACAGGTAATATGTATGAAGAATCCCGGAATACTGCCACTGTGCCGGTGATGCGCGAGGTCGTTCCAGTTCTCATTCTCATATAGCATCTGATGTAACATCTTATTGGTGCTATAGATATAACTTCCCAGTTGCCTGCTGCCACCGGAAAAATGACCAAATTCATGCGCCAGCAACATCCGGAACTCACTGATATTGACACTATTCACCAATCCCAGCCCAATCTCCAGGTTTTTCCTGACAGGCCAGAATAAATGAAAGAAGCTGGCATTATAAAACAACGCTGTATTCATATCCGGAACTACGAATATCTTCTTAGGAAACCGGACATGCGTCTCCCTAACCAGCTGTTGTAAAAATGCTAGTAACCCCGGATGATCCTTCAGATCTATTTGTGTGCGATACGGATTTACAGACTGATTGCGATGAAGCAGGAATTTCGCTAAAAAATACAGAATACTACAACCCAGAATGATGAGGGCTATTCCTGGAATGGCCGACAATACGGTGCCGTAATAGTGCATAAGCATTACTCCGCCTGCAATGCAACTTGCTGCAAGCCCTATCGCAGTGAATACTAATACCACGTACAGAAAAAGAAACAAAATGATATAGCCCAACACTTTTATCAATTGCTGCCTGACGGTAAACGTGGTTGCACGGACCTCAGTCGTATCAATCCTGGAGTCCTGGTTCAAGTTGGTCATAACAATTCATCAGGTTAAATACGATGGTTACCGGATTAGGGATTTATTAATAGACACAATTCTGCCTGGAAATGTTGAAAAAAAGGAGCCTCATATGAATATATGAGTAGTTGTAACCTAATGCTGTGGCTGGTTTAGGAGGATTATGGCGTGAAATATTTTTTTATTTTATGTGTCGTTTTTTTGGGAAACCAGGGTCAAATAAAAAGCATCAGTATTATGTAAGACTACATATTACTGATGCTTTTATATATAAATTATCATTATTTGTTATTCCAGGATCGGATGACGCTCAAAAGGTGCGTTCGGGTCAAACATGTATCGATAGGTGGTCAGCATACGGGTAGGATGTGCGCCCAGGCCCTCTGCCACATTGATCATTTTAGGGTTGAAGTCGCCCACCCATTGCATTTCATAATCATCGTAACCCGAATTATCCTGGATAACCTTGGCCCCTTCAATGATGAGGTAAGCATCGGCGCCTTTTCCCTGCCATTCCGGAACAATTCCGAAAAGGATACCCACAAATTTCTTACAACTGCCTGTCATCTTCATCCAGAGGAAGGATAATTTCTGGAGCAGTCCGAATTTACCATGGAAATGCTTTAAATACTGGTTCAGATCCGGGAGATTCAGCCAGCAGCCGACTGGTTCATCTTTATAGTAAATAAACCAGGATAGCTTTTCATCCAGCAGTGGTTTCATCTGCTTGAAGATGGTATAAGCCTGCGCTTCATTCATATCCTTACCACCGGCATGTTTAGCCCATGCTTTGTTGTATACCACACAAAAATCATGTGCATACCGTTTCAGGTCATTCTTGCGGATATGCTCTGAGCGGAAGTTCGGATCTTTTGCGAGGGCAGCATGACGGTTGAAAAACTTAGGTTGCAGCTGATCCCGTACTTTCATACCATAGCAAATCTGGTTGAAATAAAGACGGAAACCATATGTTTCCAGCAGTTGCTTGTAATAAGGCGGATTAAAGTTCATCCCATACAGCGGCTCATGAAATCCTTCCGTGAGTAATCCCCACCAGTTATTCCGCTCGCCGAAATTGATAGGGCCATCCATAGCGCCCATCCCTCTCTCCTGTAACCATTGCTTCGCCGTATCCAGCAGTAAATTAGCCGTCTGCTGATCATTGATACAATCGAAAAATCCCATCCCGCCTACTTTGCAGGTGTCGCCTTTGTTCCGATATTTTTTATTGACAAAAGCTGCAATTCTTCCAATCAGCTTTCCGTTATTATCTTGTAATATCCAACGGATACATGTGCCGTGTCTGAATGCCTTGTTGTGGGCAGGATCAAATACGCCATTTATATCCTTATCCAGCGGACGTATCCAACCAGGAACGTCTTTGTTTAGTTGTACGTGTACATCCAGAAACTGCCTTGCCTTAATGTCGTTATCAACAATTATCAATTCCATAGGGAGTATTTGTGCAAATGTAATAAAAAAGCTATCTGATACCCGATGCTGGGCTACTGGCATCATTTTTTCAGGATATGGTCCATATGAAACAACAGTATATTATACCCTCGGTACTGCTGCTACTCACTATTCTGCTGAGTTTAGGATACTGTCAACAGCAAAAACACGTGAGAAGGATTCTCGCAGAAAACGAACGACTGCACAATGAAAACCGCGACCTGAGAAAAAGTCTCGAACAATCAGGTTTGATAGCCCAACAAATTTCAGATCGCAAAGATATGCAGCAGCGGGTAAATGCCCAATTTGTAGACAGACGCGCTTACTTCCGTAAAAATTGGCAGCAATTTATCACCGTATCTGTCAACGATTACCGTACCGGCCTGTTTGGCGGTATTAAAAATTTGAATATCACTGTGCGTAACCAAACGGACTATCCGCTGGAAAATGTGGTCGTGTCTCTCCAATATCTCAAAAACAATAATGAGGTTTTCAAAACGGAACAGTATACCATCAAGCGTATTCCCGCACAAGGGCAACAGTCGCTCCCCGCTTCCAATAGCCGCAAAGGTAGCAAGGCCGTGGTTAAACTGTTAAGTATTACCAGTCAGGCAATGAATTTCTGCTGGTCGGTGGATAAAGCCGTCGCTCCTGGAAACCCGGACCCATATGCCTGTGCGCCTGCATCATCTCCGGCTCAGAATCAGTAACTTAGAGGTATGATACAGTTACAACCAAGTATGCAGCCTTCGGCAGAAGTAAAGGCCTTATTTGACGAAGCTTTCCCATTGGCCGAACGCCGGCCATGGCCCAGGCAACTCCAGTTACTGGCAGACAGGAAACTGCAGTTAGTGGAATTAAGAAAGGAGGGGGCATTTGCCGGATTTGTCTTCTATTGGTGGCTGCCATCATTTTCTTTTATCGAATATATCGCCATTGCACCTGCCGCCAGGGGCGGTGGGGCCGGCTCTTATGTGATGCAACTCATGGCAGATAAACTGGGGGCTATTGTGCTGGAAGTAGAACCGCCGGATACGGAACAGGCTATACGAAGAATTCATTTCTATGAGCGACTCGGATACCAAACTTTTCCGGATGTATATGAGCAACCGCCGCATCATCCGGGGCATGGGCCATTGCCGCTCCGGCTGATGTACCTGCATCTCCCTACAGATCTAACATTCGAGACGATTAAACAAACACTTTACAAAGAAGTATACCAGATTACATAAAAAAAGATCCGCGTACTGCGGATCTTTTTTTATGTAATCTTTGAATAAACCTTATTCACCACGTTTTGGACGATCGCCGCCATTGTTAGCCGGCTGTTGTTGTGGTTGTTGATGCATCACACGTTGTGGCCTTGGCTGTTGTTGCTGATGTTGTTGCTGTTGTTGCTGGCGCTGCATCTGTTGTTGTTGTGTCCTTTGCTGTTGAACCTGTTGCTGTTGCTGCTGACGCTGTACACGTTGTTGCTGTTGCTGTTGTTGTTGCTGCTGTTGCCTTTGTTGTTGAATCTGCTGCTGTTGCTGTTGTTCTCTTTGTATACGTTGTTGCTGCTGTTGCTGCTGTTGTTGCTGTTGCTGTTGCCTTTGTTGTTGAATCTGTTGTTGTTGCTGTTGTTCCCTCTGGACACGCTGTTGCTGTTGAATCTGTTGTTGCTGCTGCTGTTGCTGTTGTTGTTGCTGTTGAATCTGATCCCTGTTTATACGATTACCTTGGTTATTATTCAATCCTCCGTTCACAGGCTGGTTATTATTATTATTGCCTGGTTCAACGCGGGAAGGTCTGTTGCTGTTATTGCCCGGATAGGTGTTACCATTGTTATTATTGCCTCCAGGTACTACGCGCCCACCGTTATTATTGTTATTCCCTGGATTATTATTGTTGTTATTGCCTGGCGTAACCCTGCCACCGTTGTTATTATTATTATTAAAACGGTTAGCATCTTGGTCCCGGCCACGTTGCAGTGCGTTAGCATCCGGACGATAAATTCTCAGCTGGTTATTATTCACAGAGCCGGCGCCTGGCGTGTTGGTATTTGAAATCCTCACTGGTCTGATGTTATTATCAGCCACTGGTCCGCGATTGACCCTGTTGTTATTATAAATAGTGGTGTTATTGATGATCGTAGTATTATTGATAATAGTAGTGTTTCTGCTGTTATCAACATAATAGTTCCGGATATGTGGATTATTAATATACCTTCTGTTTACGAATGTCCAGTTAGCAGAGATAGCAATTCCGCCACCAGGAGCCATTGGCGCCCATCCGTAATAGTCTCCACCAGATCTCCAGTCTACCCATGCAGGAGCCCATTCGTATCCGGGGATCCACATCCAGCCATACATTCTGTCAAACATCCAGCGGCCGTAGTGGAATGGAGCCCAGCCCCATGAATAATCAGATACCCAGGTCCATCCGTAGTCGGTATATACCCAGTGACCACCGGAAGAATAAGGTTGGAAATCCGGACCCGCATTAGGAATCCATACCTGGCTGTAGCCTGGATAACTTGTCCATCGGCCATAAGGACTTAAGGCATCATAGAAAGATACGGAACCACTCACCTGCAGACCTGACCCATATCCGCTGTTATAATCGCCAGAAGCATAATAAGTACTGGCGCAGCTAGTCAGGAACATGGATATGGTAAGAACCGGGATAAGTGAACTTTTTATAAACATTTTCATACTCCTGTATTTTGTGATTGTCGCTGTGATTTAGACGGTAAAAATGGGGCAAGGTCTAAAAGGCAGTATCGAATCTTTTAATTAAATTTTGTTAAAGGAATGCTAATGCTTTTTGAGGGTTTAGCATCGCTCTGAAACAGTAATTACAAAAAAGAGACCAAGTTTTTATTGAGATATTAGGGAGATGAATGTCAGCTAGTTACAGCCATTTTTTTGTTCAAATATTTAAAATTATAGTTATTAAGCTGAAATTCTATTTCACTCAATTTGGATGATGCATTAATATTGCGCGATGAACGAATTTTTTAGCATACATCATATCTTTTTCACGGCATTGGGATACGATGTCAGTTATATTGAATTTATAGGCACATTTACCGGTTTATTATGTGTTTGGCTGGCGGCGCGGGATCATATTCTTACCTGGCCGGTAGGGTTGGTAAATGTGAGTTGTTTTTTTGTACTCTTCTGGCAGTTGCAACTCTATGCAGATATGTTTCTGCAGATATATTTCTTTGCTACCGGCGTCTATGGCTGGATATTCTGGTTCAGGAAGCAGCCGGAAAATGAGCCGGTCTATGCCTTGAAAGTTTCCACCAGGTGGCTGTTGGGTGCACTTAGTATCATACTCACTGCCTGCACCGGTTTCGTGATCTCTAATCTGCATAACTGGTTCCCTGCCGTATTTGAGCATCCTGCAGCCTGGCCTTATACCGATTCATTTGTAGCAGTACTGAGCATTTTTGCCAATATTCTGTTGGCAAAGCGTATCTGGGAAAACTGGTTGTTATGGGTGACAGTGGATATAGTAGCCACTGTGATCTATTTTCAGAAAAATGTACGTTTTCTTGGTGTGGAATATTTCATTTTACTCATCATAGCAACGATGGGGTTGATCAAGTGGGTAAAGACTTACCAAAAGCAAGTCAACTAATTATTTAAGTAAATATTTCCGTCATTCTTAAACCTTCTATTTTATGTCAACCTTTACCCGCAAGGACGTGAAACGTCTGCTGCTAGCCTGTGTCTGTATTTTTGTACTGATGTTCGGACTCCGATTAATATATGGTTATTTATATGTAGGCGCTGGAAATTATGAAGGCGGTGGGTCCCGTGGTATGTTCGAATTTGGTCAGAGCCAGAAGAACTATGCTTCCGCCTCTTATAAAATGAAGAAAGACATAGCTGTATCTAAGAATGCTGCTCCTGTGATAGTGCCTAATGCGCCTCCGCCGCCTCCAGGGGCTAGTCAGAAATACGAGAAAATTGCCCGTGTAGAAACAAAAACGAGCGATTATAGTCAGGATGAAGCGAAAGTATATCAGTTGATAGATAGTTCCGCTTCAGTGATTCAGTATGAGAATAAAACGGGTAATCCGGGTAGTCGGGAAATGCAATTATTGATAGGAGTGGTGCCGGAGAAGTTTGATTCCTTTTACCAGGCAGTGCAACGTATAGGCGTGGTCGTAGTACGGGAAGTAACGAAAACTGACAAGACCAATGAATATAGTAAACTCAATGCCCAAAAGGTGTCCCTGGAAAAGTCGCTGGCCTCTCTCAATGAATTGAAGAAGCAACCAGGGAAAATAGAAGATTTCATCTCCCTACATAAGAAAATTTATGAAACGGAAACTGAACTGCAAAACCTGGGGGTGGAGCTGGGAAGCTTTGATTCTGTGAATGAATTCTGTACTGTGCAGTTGTATTTGTATGAATCGAAGAAGGCGGCAACGCATACCATTCATTTTACGACGCGACTGGTAAGAGCGTTGGAATGGACGATCAAGTATTATGCAATTTTCATTGTGTCGGTTGCAGCTACGCTGATAGCATCTATTATACTGTTGCAGATGATCATCATAGTAAGGCGCTTAATGAATACGCCTCCTAAAAGCTAGATACTTGTAAGTTGTCCCTGCACAGTATGCAGGGACAACTTTTTTCTTTCTATACTTTATATTCTCCCACCACAGTACCATCATCTCCCAGCATGGTAAGTACCAGCTGTTGTTGATCTGCTTTCACTTTAATCAGGGTACGTTTACCATCTTTCGGGCCTCCGCCGATAATCAGGGGATAGTTGTGTTTCCCTTGTTCCGGCGGATGTACGCCATAGGTATGTGTGTGGCCGCAGATGAGGATATCGATTTTATATTTATTGAACAGTCCCCCGAAGAGCTCCCGGCAATGCACGGTGCCATGCCATTCTCCGCCATGGTAGTGCGGAATATGCATCATCACAACTTTATGTTTAGCCTTCTTATAGGCGGGCGATTGCAGTTGTTTTTCCAGCCATGCTGCCTGTTCCTGGCGATAGGTGTCGAAATCCACGATGCCGGCATATACCGGGTGGGTATCTTCCTTATCTTCTCCAGTATCCAGCACTATGGCGAAAACGGGGCCCCAGGTAAAAGAGAAATAGTTGTTTCTGCCAGGATTCTCGAAATACTGATGCCATTCCCGGGCGTATTTGCCGCGGGTTTCATGGTTGCCGCGAACGTAGAGGAAAGGCGTTTGTGTGGAGAAAGTATCGCCGCAGGCGGTGAGCATATGATCGATGATCTGTTGTTCATCGGCTTGGTAGTCGAATACATCCCCGTTGAAGAAGACGAAATCGTACGGAGAGGTACCATTGAGTTTCATCAGGTGGGGAATGGATTCGGGGCGGTCGTGGATATCGTTGATCATCACCCAGGAGACTTCTTTTGCCTGCGGATTGGGAGCAGTAAAGGTATAGGCGTCGCTGGAGAGGGTTTCGCCGTAGGTCAGTTTGTAGGGTTGGAAATCGGTGATTTCCTTTGAAAAGACCTTATAGGTATATTTTTTTCCTGGTTCCAGGTTGTCCAGCGCAATTTTATGTAGTCGGTTATTGGCGTCTACGAGTCCATGGTGTACGGAATGCGCTTTCTGGGAGGGTTTTCCTTCTTCGGCGTATTCTACCCAGCTATAGCAGGGTTTGGAGGTCAGCCACATCACGGAGATGGTATTGGGGGCTGGATACTGGAGATAAGGTTTACAGAGGAACCTATGGGTGTTGGTTGGGTCTGTAGGGGCCAGGGCGGTGGCGCTGGCGATGGTTGGTAAGCCCGTGAGGCCAAGGAGTCCTGCTTTGGAGAGGTTGCCCAGGAATTTCCTCCGGGATTGTTCACTGTGTTTTTTCATATTGTGTTATTGTGTAATAATATATGAAGAACGACAAAATACGAACCTGGGTGGATGGATTATTAAATTTTTTATGAGTGGGAGAGGGGGAAATGAGAAATTTTTGGCGGGATATTATGAATTATATTATTTGTTAATATTATAGATTGGATGGTCAATTGAGGGGGGAATGGTAGTGTATAAATGTAAAAGGGTTTGAAAAAGCCGATTTAAACCTTTATTTTTCCATGGTCGTGTTTTGATTTTCATGCATTTCCTCTTACCTTTGCGCCAAATTTTGGAACTGAAGCTACGTGCTTTTGGTTTTGAGGAAATAACTTTTAGTATTTTATAAACCTCTTTAGAAATATGCCTAACACAGGTAAGATCAAACAAATTATCGGTCCCGTGGTGGACGTGCACTTTGAAAACAAATTGCCCGAAATCTACAACGCATTGGAAATCACCCGCGAAAACGGCCAAAAAGTAGTATTGGAAGTACAACAGCACCTGGGTGAGGATAGCGTTCGTTGCGTGGCAATGGACTCCACTGACGGTATGGTTCGCGGAATGGAAGTTGTGGATAAAGGCGCGCCTATTAAAATGCCAGTTGGTGATCAGGTTAAAGGACGTTTGTTCAATGTGGTAGGTGAAGCGATCGACGGTCTGGGTCAGATTGACACATCCAATGGTTATTCCATCCACCGTCAGCCTCCTAAATTTGAGGACCTGGCAACTGAAACAGAAGTACTGTTCACTGGTATTAAAGTAATCGATCTGATCGAGCCATATGCAAAAGGTGGTAAGATTGGTTTGTTCGGTGGTGCTGGTGTGGGTAAAACCGTATTGATTCAGGAGCTGATCAACAACATTGCGAAAGCACACGAAGGTTTGTCCGTATTTGCTGGTGTGGGTGAGCGTACACGTGAAGGTAATGACCTGATGCGTGAGATGATCGAGGCAAACATCGTTAAGTATGGCGATAAATTTAAAGAATCCATGGAGCACGGTGACTGGGATGTTACCGCTGTGGATAAAGAACTGCTGAAAAATTCTCAGGCGACTTTCGTATTCGGACAGATGAACGAGCCTCCAGGTGCGCGTGCACGTGTGGCTTTATCTGGTCTGACCCTGGCTGAATATTTCCGTGATGGAGATGGTTCTGCAGGCGGTGGTCGTGATATCCTGTTCTTCGTAGATAACATCTTCCGTTTCACTCAGGCTGGTTCTGAGGTATCTGCACTGTTAGGTCGTATGCCTTCAGCGGTAGGTTACCAACCAACCCTGGCTACAGAGATGGGTCTGATGCAAGAGCGTATTACTTCAACTAAAAACGGTTCAATCACTTCCGTACAGGCGGTTTACGTACCTGCGGATGACTTGACTGACCCGGCTCCGGCGACTACCTTCTCCCACTTGGATGCTACCACCGTATTGGATCGTAAAATCTCCGATCTTGGTATCTACCCTGCTGTGAGCCCGCTGGATTCAACTTCCCGTATCCTGACTCCTGCTATCGTTGGTGAAGCGCACTACAACTGTGCTCAACGTGTGAAAATGATTCTGCAACGCTATAAAGAGCTGCAAGATATCATCGCGATCCTGGGTATGGACGAGCTGAGCGACGAGGACAAACTGACAGTATCCCGTGCACGTCGTGTACAACGTTTCCTGTCTCAGCCTTTCCACGTAGCAGAACAATTTACCGGTCTGAAAGGTGTACTGGTACCAATCGAAGAAACTATCCGTGGTTTCAACATGATCATGGACGGTGAAGTAGATGAGTATCCTGAAGCTTCGTTCAACCTGGTAGGTAACATCGATGATGCTATCGCAAAAGGTAAAAAATTACTGGAACAAGCTAAATAATTATAGCTGATAATCCCCGCCACAGCGGGGATTATACAATATATCAAACCATTTACGATCATTCTCATGCTATTAGAAGTATTAACACCGGAAAGAAAGTTATACTCAGGCGAGGTGTACGGCGTACAACTCCCAGGTATCGACGGTTCTTTTGAAATACTGGATAAACATGCGCCGTTAATCGCTGCGCTCGGAAATGGTAAAATGAAAGTGCTGAAAGATAAAACCCATGCTGAATTCTTTACCATCAGCGGCGGTTTCGTGGAAGTTTTACGCAATAAAGCCACCGTGTTGGTGGAAGGCGCTACAGCACTGGAGAAAAAATAATACCACCAGTACACATAATTAGCTAGGCCGGGTAAGATTACCCGGCCTTTCTTTTGTCCTAACTATTCCAATCTTAGAAGAAACCCACCAATAGCAAGATTACTCCGCGGGACTCCAATACCCCGTCTTCGGAAATACAACGTTAACGGCTATACGAAATAGTCGCCATAGCATTCCCTCCAACAGGGCAGCCTCGATTAAAGGCTGTGTATTATTACCTAATGAATTTGCTGATATTGATTGTGTTTGCTGTTAAACATTTGTATGCAGGTAAATGCACGACATCATGCGTCGCCAAAGAAGGAGCACTACTTTTCCATGTTAATATTTTCGCCTTCATAGGTATTGGTATTCGGTTTTTCTTTACCTGAAACGGGTAACAACGCGCTCTTTCACTATATTCTTACTTTAGCAAGATATTTAATTTGTTTTAAAAAAACATATATATTCCTGTTCATTTTTATAGACATAATACACACGATACAGTAGAATACAGATATTAGTCTGGGAATCACCCAGTAAGCAACAAAAAATAACAGGAAATATTTATCAGTTAAGCGAAGGATCTATCGGGAAATTAGCCATCATGGCGAAATTGCTTCCCATATTCTTTAAAGCATTCTGCCAGATTTGCTGCTCATCCTGCGCAAAAACCAAGGTAGGTAATGCCGGGGTTACTATCCATGACTTCTCTTTCATCTCCTCATCCAACTGACCACTACTCCAACCTGAATAGCCAATGAAAAATTTAATCTTATCTAGATCTATCTTGCCCTGGTTAATATTAGCCACCACACTGTCAAAATGCCCGCCCCAATATACGCCCGGACTAATCTCCAATCCACCCGTAATCACTTCTGGCTGCTGATGCACAAAATGTATCGTGTCCATCTGAACCGGCCCCCCCACATATATCGGAATCTTCGTGATCACCACCTCCGGAATCAATTCATCCAAATGCTGATCAAACAACTTATTCAATACAAATCCAAAACTTCCCTTCTCCTGATGCTCACACAATAACACCACAGTGCGGGAAAAATTAGGATCCTTCAAAAATGGATCCGCTATTAATAACACGCCAGGAGCCAATGCTGTCATAATCTATCGTTTTGATTCACTAATATAAATTTAAGGGTTTTACACTTATAAACGAGATTTCCACTGCGAGGAATGCAGTTCAGCAATAATTTATATATGCAGATAAAATTTAACTTGTAGGAGAGGGCATAAAAAAAGGAGGCTAGACAACCTCCTTACCATTTTATCAACCAAAATCTAAATCGCTTATGGAACGAATCCACGTCGATGTATGTAGAAAGTTTAATTTCTTGTGCTTTTGTCAAACTTAACTAAGCAAATTTAGTACCAGTTTGATAGGACAAAGGTAAGGAAAGATGAAATATAAAAATCAGAAGTTTGCCGTTAAAATTACGTTAAAGTAATATTGAATTGTTAACAGTGGCTGCACAAGCTCATATAACTATCTAATTTTGTATCATTGTTGCTATAGCAAGCATCTTTTTTAACAAAATAATACGCTCGAAACTTCCTGATTTATTTAAATTTAAGTCTTACTCATTTTTTGCATGATACCGTTGAAGCGAATTTTTCCTGTCATAGTTGCTCTAATCACCGTTTCTCTCTTAGGAATAATTTATATCCAGGTCAACTGGATAAAAAGTGCCGTTGTCATTAAAGATAAACAGCTGGACCAGAGAGCCATAGACGCATTGAATGAAGTAAGAGAATACTTTATCAATCACAAAGCCAATACCCGCACCCTCCGAATAAACTCCATATCCGGTACGGACCCCATGAATAATGGATTCTTCGATTTAGGCAAACAACAGGTATTACGTACCTACGTGACCGACCGCTTTACGCCCGCACAAATCGAAAAAGTAATCATCAACAGTCTCCGAGACCATCGCCTGGATACGGTACATTTTGAATTCGCCATCGCCGGACCAGTTGCTGGCATCGGCGCCTCCGTATGGCGCGTACAAACACCCGGATTTGCGAAGCTGTTCGGTATTGTCGCGAATGACACACTGTCAAAAAACAAAGAATACAAGATGGGAGTCATCCCCCTGGATGAAAACTATGGCCCCAATATGGAACAACTGTACCTCATCAGACCTGCAAAAGATGAGATCGTCCATCAGCTGACCATCATGATCATTGGAGGGGTGTGTTTCACGCTCATCATTATCACTGCCTTTGCACTCACCATCCGAACGCTGCTCAATCAAAAGAAGCTGTCAGAGATAAAATCGGACTTTATCAATAATATGACCCATGAGCTGAAAACGCCACTGGCCACCATTTCCCTGGCTATTGATGCTATAGGAAATGAAAAAGTGATGGATAATAAAGATAAAATCCGCTATTTCTCCGGTATCATCAAGGAAGAAAACAAAAGGATGAATAAACAGGTGGAAACCATCCTGCAATCTGCCCTCCTGGAAAAAGATGAAATCGGTCTGAAACTCCAGGCCATGGATGTACACGCAGTTATCCAGAATACCGTGGACAACCTGCAACTGCAACTGGCCAATAAAAACGGAATAGTAGATCTGCAACTGAATGCCGTAAACCCAGTGATCATGGCGGATGACGTGCATTTCTCCAATGTGGTTTTCAACCTCCTGGATAATGCCATCAAATATTCAAAAGAGAATCTGGAAGTCACTATCAATACTTATAACACCCGCAAAAGCCTGTTCATCATCATTACTGATAATGGTATCGGTATGAGTAAAGATACTATTTCGCGTATCTTTGAGAAATTCTACCGCGCACATACCGGCAACGTCCATAATGTAAAAGGTTTCGGCCTCGGACTGAGCTATGTGAAAGCGATTGTAGATGCTCATCACGGTAAAATCAAAGTGGAAAGCGTAGTGGGTAAAGGAAGTAAATTTACCCTCGAATTCCCACAGGAATAGTAAAAGGAACAGCGCATGATATTAAGTGAAAAAGAATTACAGCATTTTAAAAATCCTATAGCTGTACCCGGTTTCGGCGTAGCTATGCAGGAAAAACTGAAACTCTCCCGCGTGTTGGTAATCGGTGCAGGTGGCCTGGGAAGCCCGGTGATTCAGTATCTCGGCGCCAGCGGCGTAGGGATTATCGGTATCGTGGATTATGGCGTAATCAACACAGAAGATATGCACCGCCAGCCTATTTTTCACGTACAGGACGTGAAGAAACATAAGGCGAAAATGGCCGCCAGCAGGCTGTATGGCGTTAATCCATTTGCAAGACCATTCCCCTTCCTCTTACAGGCAAAGCCAGAAACAATGGCCTACCTCCTGGAGGGTTTCGATATAGTGATCGATTGTACACAACACCATGGTTCTCATCTGTTGATCAATGATGCTTGCATCCTACATAATAAACCATTGGTAATCGGTGAGGTACATAACTGGCTCGCCTGGTATGGCGGCTTTAATATGCCTATGCTGGATGGTACCGTTTCTGCTTCCTATCGTTGCGCACTGGACATTACAGACGACTACCGCAATTTTGATGCAGGCGCTTTAGGTATTACCCATGGTACTACAGGCATGCATATCGCCACTGATGTCATCAAATACCTGATTGACGTACCTATTGGTCTTACCAATAAACTTTATGGTATCGATTATCTGCACAATAGCACTACTGTACACGACCTGACGGCCAACAAAGCGTTGATTGAAACCACCAGGACAAACGGGCTCCTGTCCGCAGAAGACTACGGACTGGAAATCGTTCCGGATGTAGAGGATTAATCTTCCTGGAGCTTCAGGACGGTTTTAGCTTCACCTACTTTCAGGTGGTGTTTCATGCCCAGTTTAACAGTATAGTTTTCTGTCTGATGGCCTATGGGGAAATTAAAGCACACGGGATAGTCAAATTCCTTGACCATATTGTGAATAATTTCATATTCTGTCTGGCCGAATGGAGTAGTTGTTTCCTTACCATCGGTAAAACCGCCAACTACCAATCCGGCCAGCTTATCCAGCCATCCGGCCCTTTTCAGGTTGTACATCAGTCGGTCTACATTATATCGGTATTCCCCGATATCTTCTAACAACAGGATTTTACCCTTGGTATTGACCTGGGAGGCCGTACCTGACGCATTGGCCAGTAAAGAGAGATTACCGCCCACGAGGATGCCAGTGGCACTTCCTTCGCGGTTTAACTCATGGGAAGGAGTATTGTAACTGTATTTTTTTCCTTTCAGTACTTGTTCCAGGCTGTTCACATACGGATTTTCCACCGTGTCTTTGGTAATGCCACTGCACATCACAGAGTGAATAGAAGGGATATCAAAACGTTCCTGGATATGGGCATGCAGAATAGTTACATCACTATAGCCACAGAGCCATTTGGGATGTTTGCGGAATTTTTTGAAATCCAGCTTATCCAGTATACAAACCATCCCGTAACCGCCACGGCCAAAGACAATGGCTTTGATTTCAGGATCATCCAGCATGTCTTGCAGCTCTTCCAGTCTGAGTTCATCCGGGGCAGAGAAATTATGGAAACTGGTTCCAACGGTAATGCCTAAATGTACCCGGAATCCCCAGGAACGCAATACCTCTGCCGCATACTCCGCTGCTGCCAGTTCCATTTTGCTGCTGGAGCAGGTTACGCCTATTAAATCACCTTTTTTGAGATATGGTGGAATTTTTACCATTGTAGTTTTGTTTACCTTTGCAAGATTGGGCCGTTTTTTAAGCGGTCCGCCCGGTCTAAGTTGATGAAATGTATCGGCTATTCCAAAAACACAGTCATAATTAGAATTTATTTAAGTATTCTTTAAGATAGTATGGCAAAATTTAATAGATATTTAATAACTGCGGCATTACCGTATGCCAATGGGCCTGTTCATATAGGACACCTGGCAGGATGCTATATTCCCGCAGATATCTACGTGCGCTATCTCCGCGCTAAAAAAGCAGACGTGAAATTCGTTTGCGGTACCGACGAACACGGCGTGCCTATCACCATCAAAGCAATGAAGGAGAACGTAACTCCTCAAGATGTGGTAGACAGATATCATAAGATCATTGGAGATAGTTTTGCTGCCATGGGTATATCTTTCGATATCTTCTCCCGTACCAGCAATCCTGTTCATCATAAAACCGCATCTGACTACTTCCTGAAAATGTACAACGATGGCCTTTTCGAGGAAAAAGAATCAGAACAATACTTCGATCCCAAAGCCAACATGTTCCTGGCTGATCGTTATATTATCGGTACCTGCCCTCACTGTGGCAACGATAAAGCTTATGGCGACCAGTGCGAAAAATGTGGAAACAGCCTCAGTCCTGATGAACTGATCAATCCTCATTCCGCTCTCAGCGATGCTGTACCTGTGAAAAAGAAAACCAAACACTGGTACATGCCCCTGCAGAACTATGAACCATGGCTGAATGAATGGTTGCTGGAAGGTCATAAAGACTGGAAAAATAACGTATACGGACAGTGCAAAAGCTGGCTGAATAGTGGACTGCAAAGCAGAGCCATGACCCGCGACAGTAACTGGGGTATCCAGGTGCCACTGCCTGATGCAGAAGGGAAAGTACTGTACGTATGGTTCGATGCACCAATTGGTTATATCTCCGCTACCAAAGAACTGACCGAAAACTGGGCAGACTACTGGTGTAAAGATGATACCAAGCTGGTACACTTCATTGGTAAGGATAATATCGTTTTCCACTGTATTATTTTCCCAGCCATGCTGAAAGCGCACGGCGGCTTTGTATTGCCGGAAAATGTACCTGCCAACGAATTCCTGAACCTGGAAGGAGATAAAATCTCTACTTCCAGAAACTGGGCTGTTTGGGTAAATGATTACATCGCAGATTTCCCTGATCAACAGGATGTACTGCGCTATGTACTCACTGCCACTGCTCCTGAAACAAAGGATAACGACTTCACCTGGAAAGATTTCCAGGACAGAAATAACAGCGAACTGGTAGCCAACCTGGGTAACTTCGTAAACCGCACTATGGTGCTGATGCACAAACTTTGCGGTGGTAAAGTGCCTGTATTGCATGCAGACCTCGTGAACGACGAAGATCGTCAGATGATGAGCGAGTTTGCTATCACAAAAGAGAAGGTGGAAGCTGCGCTGGAAGCCTATAAATTCAGAGAAGCATTGTCTGAAGTAATGGCCCTTTCCACAAAAGGTAACCAATACATGCAGCGTAATGAACCATGGATACTGTCGAAAGCAATTGACAAGCTGAAAAATGGAGAAGTACTGGACAAGTATACAGCAGATGATTTGCCAATGCTGCAACAGCGAATTGATATCTGCCTGCATATCTGTCTCCAACTGACTGCTAACCTGGCTATCTTCATCAATCCATTCCTGCCATTTACTGCAAAGAAAATGCTGCATATGATGAAAGTGGTGGAAAAAATGTTGGATTGGGAGAATGCCGGTTCTTCGAAACTGTTAAGCGTAGGCTATACGCTGCGTGCGCCTGAACTCCTCTTCAAGAAAATTGAAGATGAAGAGATCCAGGCACAACTGGCCAAACTGGCTGCCTCCAAAGCTGCCAACGCGGCTGCAGCACCAGCGCCAGTTGAAGCAGAAAAACCTGCCGCTCCTGCAAAACCAGAAATCCAGTACGATGATTTTGCAAAACTGGAACTGCGTGTAGGAACCATCCTCCAGGCAGAGAAAGTGGAAAAAGCAGATAAACTGTTGAAATTGCTGGTAGACATTGGTACTGAACAACGTACAGTCGTTTCCGGTATAGCCATGCACTTCAAACCAGAGGATATCATTGGCAAACAGGTGACCCTCGTAGCTAACCTGGCGCCTCGTAAAATGCGCGGTATCGAAAGTCAGGGTATGATCCTCATGGCTGAAGATAACGGTAAACTGATATTCGTCAACCCATCCGAAGCAGTGAAAGCTGGTAGCGGTGTAAGTTGATTACCTGATAGATAAGAATAGAAAGAAAAGGTCCGTCTCTACTCCGCAGAGACGGACCTTTTTTGTTGGTCCCTTCCCCATCCCTTCCTGCCATTCATAGGTTCAGACCCGCTACAAAAACATATACAGGATTTTTTAACATCTCATCTTACTTTTCTACCCCAAAAAATCCTAAATTCAAGAATCTAAAAATATTGTTTGTATTCACTAACAGATTAAAGCTGGCCGTAATATGCAAAGACACATCAATAAAGTAGCCGTACTGGGCTCTGGGGTTATGGGTTCAAGGATTGCTTGCCATTTCGCAGGTATTGGCGTTCAGGTACTGCTGCTTGATATTGCA
This sequence comes from Chitinophaga dinghuensis, assembly GCF_003259435.1. Classification (GTDB taxonomy): domain Bacteria; phylum Bacteroidota; class Bacteroidia; order Chitinophagales; family Chitinophagaceae; genus Chitinophaga; species Chitinophaga dinghuensis. Next base: position 152,596 of record NZ_QLMA01000011.1, on the reverse strand, counting down.
CCGAAAGAACTGAATGATGCAGAGAAGAAGAAAAACCTCACATTGGATAGTCCTGCTGTGAAGAACCGCATTGTGAATGACGCCCTCCAGGCAGCTGTTAAGTCAAATCCATCGCCTGTTTTTACGAAAGATGTTATTAAAAATATCAAAACGGGGAACTTTACAGATGATATGAAACGCATTGCAGAATGCGACTGGATCATCGAAGTGGTAGTGGAAAACCTGGCCGTAAAGAAAATAGTATTCGAACAAGTAGAACAGTTCCGCAAACCAGGTACCTTAATTACTTCCAATACTTCCGGTATTCCTATTCATCTGATGGCGGAAGGCCGCAGTGAAGATTTCCAGAAACATTTCTGCGGTACGCACTTCTTCAATCCTCCCCGCTATCTGCGCTTACTCGAAATAATTCCTACTCCTCATACAGATCCTGCAGTGATTGATTTTCTGATGGAATACGGAGATCTGTATCTCGGGAAGACAACCGTACTCTGTAAGGATACGCCTGCCTTTATCGCCAATCGTGTAGGAGTGTACTCCATCATGGCTATATTCCATATCATGCAGGAAATGGGATTAGGCATAGATGAAATCGATGCGCTTACCGGCCCCGTTATCGGAAGGCCTAAATCAGCCACCTTCCGTACTGCCGACGTAGTAGGTATCGATACGCTTGTGAAAGTAGCCAAAGGCGTGTTGGAAAACTGTCCGGATGATGAGGCAATAGCCATCTTCAAAATTCCTGATTTCCTCCAGAAAGTAGTGGATAACAACTGGCTGGGAGATAAAACCGGACAAGGTTTCTATAAGAAAACCACCGGCCCTGGCGGAAAAGAAATTCTCACGCTGAACCTGCAAACCATGGAGTATGGTCCAAAGCAGAAAGCGAGATTCGGCAGCATTGATGCCGCCAAGCCTATAGAAGATCTCAAACAGCGACTGAAAGCCCTCGCTGGCGCTACAGATAAAGCCGGACAATTCTATCAGCAATTCCACGCTCACCTGTTTTCTTATGTGTCTCATCGTATTCCTGAAATAGCAGATGACCTGTACAAAGTGGATGACGCCATGAAAGCGGGCTTTGGATGGGAAATAGGACCTTTCGAAAGCTGGGATCTCTTTGGTGTAGAAGCTTGTGTTAAGCAGATAGAAGAAAAGGGTCTGACTGTTGCGAGCTGGGTGAAAGATATGCTGGCAAAGGGCATTACGTCTTTCTATAAAGTTGATAACGGTAAGAAATTCTACTACGATATTCCTTCTCAATCCTATAAAGCATTGCCTGGCGAAGGCGCTTTCATTATCCTGGAAAACTACTCCAGTAATGTGATCTGGAAGAATAGTGCCAGCAGATTGATTGACATCGGCGATGGCGTTGTTTGCTTCGATTGGCAAACCAAAATGAACACCATTGGCGGAGAAGTACTCGAAGGATTGAACAAGGCAGTAGACCGTGCGGAGAAAGATTTCCGTGGCCTCGTGGTAGCCAACGATGGCACTAATTTCTCTGCAGGCGCTAACGTCGGAATGATTTTCATGATGGCCGCAGAACAAGAGTATGATGAGCTGGATATGGCGGTACGTCTTTTCCAACGCTCTACTATGCGGCTTCGATATTCCAGCATACCTGTTGTAGTTGCGCCACATGCGCTCACTCTCGGCGGCGGTTGCGAAATGGCATTGCATGCAGATAAAATACAGGCGGCTGCAGAAACATATATCGGACTGGTAGAACTGGGCGTAGGCCTGATTCCTGGCGGTGGCGGTACTAAAGAAATGACGCTTCGTGCAAGTCTTGAATTCAAAGAAGGACGCATTGAAGAAGAACCACTGAAAGATTACTTCATGACAGTAGCCACTGCAAAAGTAGCGACCTCCGGATTTGAAGGCTTCGATATGGGCGTATTACGTAAAGGTCATGATGAAATTACCATGAATCCTGGCCGTTTGATTGCAGATGCGAAACGTAGTGTAATTGCTTTGGCAGATGAAGGCTACACGAAACCAGTGGAAAGAACTGATATCAAAGTGATGGGCCGCAGTGCGCTGGGTGCATTACTGGCAGGTATATACGCCATGAAGTTTGGAAACTATATTTCTGAACATGATGAAAAAGTAGCACAGAAACTGGCTTATGTAATGTGTGGCGGAGATTTGACCGAGCCATCATTCGTGAGCGAACAATATCTGCTGGACCTGGAACGCGAAGCATTCCTTAGTCTCTGTGGAGAACGTAAAACCCTGGAAAGATTACAAAGCGTAATTAAAACCGGCAAACCAGTCCGGAACTAATTAAACCTATGTCTATATTATCCTTACAAGGCATCTCCAAAAGGTATGGTGCCATCCAGGCGCTGTCCGGTGTATCATTTGATGTTCCACCCGGCAGCGTCTTCGGCGTTTTAGGCCCTAATGGCAGCGGCAAAACAACCCTGCTAGGCATCGTTACAGATGTCCTCAAAGCCGATAAAGGCAGTTTCCAACTGTTCGGTAAAACGGCTACAGCAGCAGAAAGGCGCAAAATCGGCACCCTGCTGGAAACCCCTAACTTTTATCATTATCTCAGCGCCTGGAAGAATCTGGAAATCAGTGCTTCTATCAAACAGCGTGGGAAAGATGATATTGAACGCGTACTCCGGATTTGCGGACTTTATGACCGCAGAGATAATGCGTTCAAGACCTATTCCCTCGGTATGAAGCAACGCCTGGCTATTGCGGCGGCGCTGCTGGGCGATCCGGATGTACTCATCCTCGATGAGCCTACCAACGGCCTGGACCCCGCCGGGATAGCGGAGGTACGCGCACTGATCCATGATATGGCAAAAGCAGGGAAAACAATCATTCTCGCCAGCCATCTGTTGGATGAAGTGGAGAAAGTATGTACACACGTAGCTATTCTGCAAAAAGGAAATCTCCTGTTATCCGGACCTGTGAATGAAGTGATACAGCGCACGGATTTCGTAGAGCTGGCAGCTGGTAATAACGAAGAGCTGGTGCGACTGATGTTGCAATATCCGGGTTGTAGTAGCGCTACTATCGCCAATGGCAAAGTAATAGCGTCCTTTACTGCCAATCCTGATCCTGCCGCTATTAACGGCTGGTGCGCGAACCATGGTATATGGCTCAAACATCTGCAACTGCGCAAAAAATCGCTCGAAACCGCATTCCTGGAAATCACCCATACCGCTGCCTCATGAAACAAATCATCCTTGCCGAATGGCTCAAATTAAAATACTACCGTACCTTCTGGGTGATCCTGATCCTGTCTGTTATCATACCCATTGCCGGGAATTACACCGTTGCTGAGATCTTCAGTAGCAAAGATTTGAAACAAGCCCAGTTTTTACTTGGGGGGCCTTTTAGTTTCCCGGATGTATGGCAGACAGTAGCCTGTGTGTCCAGTTTTGTTTCTGGTCTATATGGCATACTGCTCATCGTAATAGTCACGAACGAATATAATTTCCGTACAAATCGTCAGAATATCATTGATGGGTGGGAACGGAAAGATTTTGTGTTCGCGAAACTTTTCTGGGTGATGAAACTGGCCGTTTTGTCGCTGGTAGTTGTTGCCATTGTGGGAGCGCTGCTGGGGATGGCATATGGCTCCAAATCTTTCACCTTTGAGGGTTTCAATTTTGTTTTTTATTATTTCCTCCAAGTGGTGGTACAACTGATCATCGCATTGCTGATCGCTGTTTTTGTAAGCAGACCAGGTTTGAGTATTGTCATCTATTTCGCTTACAACATGATGATAGAACAGACGCTGGTGACCATTCTGAAGCGGAGTGTGGGTGCGATCGGAGGCTTACTGCCCTTACAGGCCGGAGATGAGTTATTACCGTTCCCTGGCACTAAAATGCTCGCCCAGAGCATGCCTGGAGGGACTACTACCTACGATACTTATGTGTATTTAATCGCCATGGTGGTGTATATCACTTTAGGTATCTGGTTGGTTTTCAGGAAAGTAACCCGCACAGATCTATAAATAAGCCAATATATTTTACATTCTTTTAAAGCAAAATGTATCAGATAGCGCTTAAATTTGTGAAGAATGTAAAAATGTGAATTATGGCAGAACAGGAAAAACTCATACTGGTAACCAACGATGATGGTATCACTTCTCCGGGAATCCGTGCATTGATTGAAGCGGTACGTCCGCTGGGGAGAGTGGTAGTTGTGGCGCCAGACAGTCCGCAATCGGGCATGGGACACGCTATCACCATCGGAGTCCCCCTGCGTTTAAACCAGGTGGAAATCTTTGAAGGGATAGAAGCATGGCAATGTTCCGGTACGCCTGTTGATTGTGTGAAGCTGGCGAGAGACAAAATCCTGGGCCGAAAACCGGATATCTGCGTAAGCGGTATCAATCACGGCGCCAATCATTCCATTAACGTCATTTATTCCGGAACAATGTCTGCCGCTATGGAAGCTGCTATTGAAGGTATTCCATCTGCCGGCTTTTCCTTCCTGGAATATGATTATAAAGCAGATTTCTCCCTGCCGGCAAAGGTGGCGCGGGAAGTAACTGAACGCATGCTGCAAAATAACCTGCCGGCAGGGACCCTTTTCAATGTCAATATCCCAATTGTAGAGGAGAAAGACTTTAAAGGGCTGAAAATATGCAGACAGGCAGATGCCAAATGGGTAGAAGAATTTGATGAGCGCAGAGATCCTCACGGCAAAAAGTACTACTGGTTAACCGGCGAGTTCAAAAACCGTGATGTAGGCGAAGATACAGACGTATGGGCGCTCGAAAATAATTATGCTTCACTGGTGCCGGTGCAGTTTGATCTGACCAACTATAAGCTGAAGAAAGAACTGGAAGAAAAGTGGAAGGATTTGTAGCAAACAGACTGGAATTCATTTTATCGCCATTATAAATATGCTATGCTTAAGAAAGACAATTTACCTTTAGGGATCTTGCTGGGACTGTTTACGCCTGTCTTCGCATTTTTTCTGTACTATCTGTTTGCAGTGCGTCCGTCGCATATCGACTTTTTCCAATTCCTGGGGGAACTGAAAGGTAACTATCACCTGATACCCAAATTAACCAGTATATGTCTGCTGTTAAATGGACTAGTGTTTTATCTTTACACCCGCGTCAGGAAAGATGTCACTGCTAAAGGCATTTTCCTGGTAACCATGCTGTATGCGATTGCCATATTGCTGATGAAACTGATCAGATAATTTTTAACAGACACCAGATTGAAATATTACATTATTGCGGGAGAGGCTTCTGGGGATTTACACGGTAGCAACCTGATTAAGCAATTGAAGAAACAGGATACCACTGCGGACATTCGTGGCTGGGGAGGCGATATGATGGAAGCTGCCGGCGCCACTATTGTGAAACATTACAAGGAGCTGGCTTTTATGGGTTTTGTGGAAGTATTGATGAACCTCCGTACCATTCTCCGTAATATCGATACCTGTAAGAAAGATATTGAGGCTTTTAAGCCGGATGTACTGATCCTGGTAGATTATCCGGGTTTCAACATGCGCATCGCCGAATGGGCGAAAACCCAGGGTTACAAAGTAGTTTACTATATTTCTCCGCAGGTATGGGCCTGGAAAGAAAACCGCGTAAAGAAAATCAAACGTACGGTAGATAAAATGCTCTGTATTCTGCCTTTTGAGCAGGAATTTTACCATAAATGGAATTACGAGGTAGAATATGTGGGGCATCCGTTGGTAGAGGTTATAAAGGCCGAAAAATCCAAACCTGCCGATCTTCCGCTGGCGAATAAACCTATCATCGCAGTGCTGCCTGGTAGCCGCAAACAGGAAGTAAGCGTGAAGCTGCCTATCATGCTGACTATGGCAAAGCATTTTCCGGAATATCAGTTCATCGTGGCACAAGCGCCAAGTCTGGACGATGATTTCCTGAAAAGTCTCACTGGCGAACATCCCAATGTATCCATGGTCAAAGGAAAAACCTATGACCTCTTACGTCAGGCGACGGCTGCATTGGTGACCTCCGGTACCGCTACCCTGGAAACGGCGTTATTTGGCGTACCTGAAATCGTTTGCTATAAAGGGAATCCGGTTTCCTATATTCTTGCAAAAAACCTGATTAAAGTAAAATATATCTCCCTGGTCAACCTGGTAATGGATAAACTGGTAGTGAAAGAACTCATCCAGCATGATCTGACTGAAGCTAACCTGCTGAAAGAACTGACCGCTTTGCTGAAAGATGATAACCGCAGGAGAGAGCTATCGGCCGACTATGCCGCACTTTGGCATAAGCTAGGAGAGAAAGATGCCAGCCATAGAGCGGCAGAAGTAATCTATGACTTCGCACGCAGTTAAGAAGTTTTAGCTCGCAAAGCAACATAAGCAGCAAAGCAGCAGAGAATAATGTTTTGCTGCTTATGTATAAAAATCTCTATAAGAATACATCCGCCATTTCATCCCCATTTCTCCATCAAATTCCTTTGCTGCTTATGCTGCCCTGCTGCTCTGCGAGAAAAAAAACCGCGTCCTTTCTTCCTTTGCGCCCTTTGCGAGAAAAAAATCCGCGTTAATGCCTTCTGATCAACCTGATAATCATGATGATAATGGCAATAACAAACAGCATTATACTGATGCGGTTCATCCCATGCATCATTGCCACATAGCTCGTTTTGGGTGCATTAGGGTCCTTCTTCCCTATATAGAAATATCTTAGTATTTGTTGCCAGACGCTTTTCATACCATAAAGATCGTAAAAGTATTATTTCCGATTCCCTCTGAGATTGTTATTTTTGAACCTATTCCAAACATCTCGGTATGAAAATGAAACTGACAGGTCGCTGGTTGCTGGTGATCTTTTTTTTAACATGTTTTACTAAATCGATTTACTCACAGCAAATAGTGATGGATCGCGGCTGGGAATTTGCCAGAGCAGATGAACAGATCTGGCGTTCAGCCACTGTTCCTGGTACCGTGCATACAGACCTGATGGCACATCAGCTCATACCTGATCCATTCAAAGGCGCCAACGAAAAAGCAGTGCAGTGGGTGGATAAGAAAGACTGGCTATACCGCTGCAGCTTTGAAGTATCGGCAGAGATGCTCCAAAAAGATATGTTGGAGCTGGAATTTAACGGATTGGATACGTATGCACGCGTCTATCTAAACAATCAATTGATACTCACAACCAATAATATGTTCATCCCCTGGAAAGCGGATGTCAAAAAGTATCTACACCCTGGTAAAAATCAATTACAGATAACCCTGGAAAGCCCGATCAAACACGACATGCCGCTGTTCTTAAAGGATAGCCTGATCTATCCGGCAGGCAATGATGTGAGCGATATTCCACTCAGTGTTTATGCCCGCAAAGCGCCCTATCATTATGGCTGGGATTGGGGACCAAGACTGGTAACAAGTGGCATCTGGCGTCCGGTAACCTTGCATGCCTGGAATAAAGCAACCATCCGCGATATCGCATTCCAGCAGGATATTAAACCTGGCGTAGCAGTTGTGAAAAATACCATCACTGTAGAAGCTGCTGTGGCAGGTAGTTACAAGCTAAATGTAACTGCGGTGTTAAATCGGAAAAATGTGGTAGGTATAACGGTACCGGCTATACTAAAAAAAGGTATCAATGAAATAAATGTACCGCTGACCATTAAGCAGCCGCAGCTCTGGTGGCCTAATGGCATGGGGGCACAAAACCTGTATCAAATAAAGGTAAAGCTGTTTAATGACCAGCAAGACGTTGCTTTTACAGAGAAAAATGTGGGTCTTCGCACCATCGAAGTAATCAACAAACCAGATAGCCTGGGAGAAAGTTTCTACGTGAAAGTCAATGGCCGCCCGGTTTTCATGAAAGGCGCCAACTACATCCCCCAGGATAATTTCCTGCCTCGTGTTACAAAAGAGAAATATGCGCAACTGTTTAACGATATGCAGGAAAGCCATTTCAATATGGTGCGTGTGTGGGGAGGAGGAATTTATGAAGACGACCAGTTCTATGACCTGGCCGATGCTACAGGAATATTGGTGTGGCAAGATTTCATGTATGCGTGTACGTTATATCCATGGGATCAGGCATTCCTGGAAAATGCTGCAAAAGAAGCGGCCTCCAATATCAACCGACTGAAACACCACGCTGCTTTAGCACTTTGGTGTGGAAATAACGAAGTCGCTGTTGCTATTAAAAACTGGGGCTGGCAAAACGGTTATGCCTATACGAATAGTCAGTATGACCACATGATAGAAGGGTACAACAAGCTGTTTAAAGAAGTGCTGCCAAAAATGGTACAGGAGAATGATCCGGGAAGATTCTATTTCCACTCGTCTCCCATCAGCAACTGGGGAAAGAAAGAAGATTTCACCAAAGGAGATAATCACTACTGGGGCATCTGGCACGGTATGGAATGGTTTGAAGCCTTCAATACGCATATTCCCCGTTTTATGAGTGAATACGGCTTTCAGTCGTTCCCCGCTATGGAAACAATCGACAGCTTCGCTACGAAGGCCGATTACGATATCTTCTCCAATGTGATGCAATCACATCAGAAGAGTCCTGCAAAAGGAAATACCGCGATCAAAATTTACATGGATCACTATTACCGTTCACCGGTGGATTTCCCTGCTTTTGTGTATCTCAGCCAGGTATTACAGGCAGAAGGGATGAAAGTGGCTATAGAAGCGCATCGCAGGAATATGCCTTATTGTATGGGTACCTTGTACTGGCAGCTAAACGATTGCTGGCCGGGACCTTCCTGGTCTGGCCGCGATTATTATGGCAGATGGAAAGCCCTGCAATACTACGCCAAGCGCGCTTTTGAACCTGTCATCACTTCTACGGTGGAAGAGAATGGTCAGTTGAACACGTATCTCATTACAGACGCATTTCAACGTGGTACTGCCGTTATAAAAATGAAGGCGGTAGACTTACAGGGAAATGTGATCTGGGAGAAAAATAGCAATAAGCATGCATTGCAGGACGACCGTAGCATACAGGTAAATAGTGTGCCTGTAAATGAAATCCTGAAAGGAAAACAGCGAAATGAGGTAATATTCTATACGCAATTGGTAATTAACGATAACGTTCTGAATCCTAATCTGTATTACTTTGCAATTGCGAAAGAAATCAATTTAACAGACCCGCAACTGACTATCCGTTGCCAACCGGGAGCAGCAGGCGAGGTAAAGGTGCTAGTAAAAACAACGCAATTGGCCAGGAACATTTACATCTCCCTGGACGATGCAACAGATGAACATTTCAGCGATAACTTTTTTGACCTGCTACCAGGCGAAGAAAGAACCATCACCCTGCATACCGCACGCAGTGCAGCGGAGATACAACAGCATTTGAGAAAAACTACTTTGATAGATTCATATAATCACTGACTATGCGTAAACTATTAATGGCAGCCGGACTGGCTTTGGCAGGACTCACCGCCCAGGCCCAGCACGAAGAGTTGCCTTATGTTCCAGAGCCTGATAAGGCGGTACAACAGAAACTGGATGAGTGGCAGGACTGGAAATTCGGTATGCTGATTCACTGGGGACCTTATTCCCAATGGGGTGTAGTGGAGTCCTGGAGTATTTGTCCGGAAGATGAAGGCTGGACTCAGCGCAAACCTGCTGGTATTCCTTATTATGACTACCTGAAAAAATATGAAGCACTGGGTAAAACATTTAATCCAGTGAAATTTAACCCGGAACATTGGGCAAAAGCTGCCGCAGACGCGGGTATGAAATACCTCGTTTTTACCACTAAGCACCATGATGGCTACTGTATGTTTGATACCAAACAAACAGATTATCGCGTAACTGCACCAGATGTGGCTTTCAGCAAAAATCCACGTGCCAATATTGCCAAAGAAGTATTTGAAGCTTTCCGCAAAGCAGGTATTCATGCCGGCGCTTATTTCTCTAAGCCTGACTGGCATACCGAATACTACTGGTGGAGCTACTTCCCACCGAAAGACAGAAACGTTAACTACGATCTGAAAACATATCCGGACAGATGGAATAAGTTTAAAGAGTATACCTACAATCAGATTGAAGAACTGATGAAGGATTACGGTAAACTGGATATTCTCTGGCTGGACGGAGGTTGGGTACGTCCGCTGACGCATCAGACCAAAGAGTCTCTGTCATGGAGCAAAACGCTCCCGCAGGATCAGGACATCGATATGCCTAAAATTGCTTCTATGGCTCGCTCACACCAGCCTGGACTGATTGTGGTAGATCGCAGTGTTCATGGTCAGTATGAAAACTATCGTACCCCTGAGCAGCAAATCCCTGATAAGCCACTGAGCTATCCTTGGGAAACCTGCATGACGATGGCAAACTCCTGGTCTTATGTACCAGATGATAAGTATAAGTCGGTAAATGTGATTATCCACAACCTGGTGGATATCGTAGCCAAAGGCGGTAACTACCTGCTGAATGTGGGCCCAGGTCCTGATGGCGAACTGCATGATGCCGCTTATACTACCATGAAAGGCATCGGAGAGTGGATGCACCTGAACGGAGAGGCTATTTACGGTACCCGTGCAGTGGCTCCTTACAAAGATGGTAAAGTATGCTTCACCAGGAAGAAAGACGGTAGCGTATATGCTATTTATCTGCTGGATGAGCAGGAAAAACTGCCAGCTACGATCTCCTTCAAAGGGTTGACTCCGACTAAGAATGCACGTGTGGAAATCCTCGGTGCTGCTGGTAAGTTGGTGTGGAAAACCAAAGATGGAAGTACCGTTATTAACATACCTGCTTCCGCTCAGAATAAAGGTTTAAAGCATGCGCTGGCAATCCGTATTTCGAGTGTGGATAAAGTGTGAAATAATGTGAGTTAGTGTTAATAAATATAAAAGACTGGCAGGGTTCCCTGTCAGTCTTTTTTTTGTGTTTTTACGTAGATATAATAAAGCCCCGCTGAACGTTACGATAGCCCACTGATAATGAAAGTGTTAATTTGATACCATTTTAAGTTAATTTATTATTCAGATTAACGATTGATTAACCGCAACTGACAGGAATTTTATAAAAATTGCATCGGCGGAGATTTTTTAGGAATAACCATATCAAGCGAAGGAATTGGTATTTGCAAGGATTAGTAATGTGAATAAGACCCCCGCATTAAATCATGAATAAGAACCCTCGTATTTTGTTGGTGGAAGACGACCGTATTTTTGGCGGTCTTGTCAAACGTCGTCTGGAAGAAGTAGGTTTTCGGGTGGAGTATTGCTCCAACGGCTCGCAGGCCTGGAAAATGTTCCAGAAAACAAGATTTGATGTTTGTCTCCTGGACATCGTATTACCTGGAATGAATGGCTTTGAGCTGGCCCGGCAAATACGGAGCAAGAGTACCCTGGTCTGTATTATCTTTTTTTCAGCAGAACGTACAGGAGTGGACGACCGCATCACTTCCTTTGAAATAGGCGGAGATACTTACCTCACGAAGCCCTTTAACATCACTGAATTAATGAAAAGGATACTGGTGTTTTTGAAATATTCCCGGCCTATCCGTTCTGACCTGCTCCTGGGGCATTCCATAGACGATTATACTTTCCATTACCGTAAGCTCAAAATATTCGATAACAGAACTAAAATGCCGGTGGGGAAATTATCCCCCCTGGAAGCCAAAGTAATACGCTATTTCTTCAGCCGCCCCAATGTTATTATCCGCCGGGATGAGCTACTGATCAGGGTCTGGGGCAAAGACGATTTGCAGAATAGTCGCAGCATGGATGTGTATGTTACCAAAGTCAGAAAGCAAATCCGGGAATATCTGGACGGTTTCGAGCTGGAAACCTACCATAATGCGGGTCTGCGCCTGAAAGTGCCGGAAGGAAAGGTGATAGAACGAATAGCAGTGCCGCTGGAGAACCCCCTGAGGTTATAAAGTCTTCACTATTATTGTTTTCCCAAGCCGTGTTTCTTTCAGATTAGATTTAATCGTAACTTTAAGGCAATGGAAACAGTGGTAGTTCAACAATACAATTTAGACGAAGAGCAGGAAAAAAAGTTAATCGTACGGCATTACCGTGCCCTGCTGAGGGCGCTCAAACCGCGTCTGAAAAAGGGAGACAGGGAGCTGGTACGTACAGCTTTTGAAATGGCAGCGGATGCCCATAGGGATATGCGTCGTAAATCCGGCGAACCCTATATCCTTCATCCGCTGGCAGTGGCCCAGATATGCGTGGAAGAAATCGGCCTTGGCGTACGCTCCGCCATCTGCGCATTACTACATGATACCGTAGAAGATACAGAAGTAACCCTCGAAGATATTTCCCGTGAATTCGGTACCGAAATCGCCCATATCGTAGATGGCCTGACCAAAATCAGTACCGTTATCGACTCCAGTACCAGTACTGCACAAGCCGAAAACTTCAAGAAAATACTCCTTACCCTGGCCGATGACCCCAGAGTAATCCTGATAAAACTGGCAGACAGACTGCATAACATGCGCACACTGGACAGCATGAGCAGAGAGAAGCAACTAAAAATCGCTTCCGAAACTGTATTTATCTATGCTCCGCTGGCACACCGCCTTGGTCTGTACAACATCAAATCAGAAATGGAGGACCTTTCCATGAAGTACACCGAGCAACAAACCTATAAGGACATTGCCCGGAAACTTAAGGAAACAAAACGCGAAAGAACCCGCTACATCAACGAGTTCATCAAACCTATAAAAGAAGTACTCCAGGAAGAAGGTTTCAACTTCGAAATATACGGTCGCCCGAAATCGATCCACTCCATCCACAATAAAATCAAAACAAAAGGAGTAGCCTTCGAAGAAGTATACGATCTTTTCGCTATCCGTATTATCCTGGATTCGCCCATCGATAAAGAAAAGGCGGATTGCTGGAAAGTTTACTCCATCATTACCGATTTTTACCATCCCAGCCCTGAACGTACGCGCGACTGGCTGAGTAATCCTAAATCCAATGGATACGAAGCCCTGCACGTTACTGTAATGGGCCCGCAAGGTAAATGGGTGGAAGTGCAGATACGCTCCAAACGCATGAACGACTACGCCGAAAAAGGGGTGGCCGCTCACTGGCGCTATAAAGAAGGTAGTGGAACGCCTCAGCAGGAATCCAAGTTTGATCAGTGGTTCATGCAGATCCGCGAAATCCTCAGCAACCCGGATTCCAATACGCTGGACTTCCTGGCAGATTTCAAGAGCAATCTGTTCACAGAAGAAATCTATGTGTACACGCCTAAAGGCGATCTCAAAATTTTGCCGGTCAACTCTACGGCGCTCGACTTTGCCTATTCCATCCACTCTGCGGTGGGAAACAAATGTATAGGCGCCAAAGTAAATTATAAACTGGTACCACTCAGCCATAAACTGCGCAGTGGAGACCAGGTGGAAATTATTACCTCTAATAAGCAGAAACCTTCGGAAGACTGGCTGAACTTCGTGTTGACAGCGAAAGCCAAATCCAAGATCAAAGATGCCCTGAAAGAGGAAAAACGTAAGATTGCCATGGATGGAAAAGCTGCGCTGGAACGTAAGCTGGACCACATGAAGATTAACCCCAGTCAGCATAACATCAATGAACTGGTACAATTCTACAAGCAATCTTCCCCACTGGATCTGTATTATCAGATTGCAGTGAAAAATATTGATCTGAAAGAACTGAAGGAATTCTCTCTTTTAGGCGATAAGCTGGAACCTCCTAAACCCGCCCCTGTAAAGCAACCAGATCACCTGGCAGAAGAAGCGGTCAGACACCAGATCCCATCCAAGAAAGATGCAGAACTGATCATATTCGGAGAAAGCTCCGACCGCATTGCCTACAAACTGGCTAATTGCTGTCGCCCTATTCCCGGAGACGACGTATTTGGTTTTATCACTGCCAGTGAAGGACTGAAAATTCACCGTACCAATTGCCCGAATGCCGCGCAATTACTGGCAAATTATGGTCATCGCGTAGTGAAAACCAAGTGGGTGAAGAACCGCGAAATCTCCTTCCTGACAGGTTTACGCATCATTGGTATGGATGATGTAGGAGTTATTCACAAAATTACAAATGTGATCTCCGGTGAGCTGAAAGTGAATATTTCTGCCCTGAGTATTGAGTCTAAAGAAGGCCTGTTTGAAGGTCTGATCAAAGTATATGTGCACGACAAGGAAGAGCTGGACGAGCTGGTAGAAAGGCTCAGAAAGCTGGATGGAATCCAGTCTGTACAGCGACTGGAAGAGTCATGATGTCTGTTGCAAAGCAACAATTTTTTACCACATTGAATAACCATTTTTTCAACCGTATACTGGTGGCTGATCCCACTGGTATACGGTGAATGATGGCTTTACATCCGCCTTCGGCGGGGTTCCCCATTTCCCTTTGTTTGCGATAGAAATTTGTAATTGTTATAATTCGCTTTAATTTTGCGACTTCTTTAAATGCAACCTCCGATAAATAATTAAATCATTATGGTAGACGTTTTGTTAGGCCTGCAATGGGGCGACGAAGGTAAAGGTAAAATTGTGGACTATTTTGCCGGTAAATACGACGTGATTGCCCGCTTCCAGGGCGGTCCGAACGCAGGACACACATTGTATGTGAATGGACAGAAAGTAGTACTTCGCACTATTCCATCCGGTGTATTCCACGAAAACACTGTTAACTTTATCGGCAATGGTGTGGTGCTGGATCCAGTAGCTTTCCAGAAAGAAAGTGAAGATATCTCCGCACTGGGCATCGACCTGACAAAAAATCTTTTCATAGCAGAAAAAACCCATATCATCGTTCCTACTCACAGAGCGCTGGATAAGGCTTCTGAGATTTCAAAAGGAAACGATAAAATCGGTTCTACCCTGAAAGGTATCGGACCGGCTTATATGGATAAAACCGGCAGAAACGGTCTGCGCGTAGGTGACGTACTGTCATCCGAATTCGAGCAGCGCTATGCTAAACTGAAACAAAAACACCTGGAATTACTGTCTCATTTTGATATTAGCGAATTCAGCGCTGATATTGCTGCATGGGAAGCTGAGTTCTTTGAAGCTGTAAAGTTCCTGAAAACCATGAACGTGGTTGCAGGAGAATATTTCATTAATGAAAAACTGAAAGCAGGTAAGAAAGTCCTGGCAGAAGGCGCTCAAGGTAGCATGCTGGATGTGGACTTCGGTACTTATCCTTTCGTAACTTCCTCCAACACCATTTCTGCAGGTGTCTGCAATGGTTTGGGTATTGCACCTCAATGGATTAAGGAAGTAATCGGCGTTACTAAAGCTTATTGCACCCGCGTTGGTAGTGGTCCTTTCCCTACTGAACTCCACGATGCCACCGGTGAACAACTCCGCGCTGCCGGTCATGAATTCGGCGCCGTTACCGGTCGCCCACGCCGTTGTGGCTGGATTGACCTCGTTGCACTGAACTATACCTGCATGCTGAGTGGCGTAACCCAACTGGTAATGACCAAATCTGATGTACTTGATGAGTTTGATGAGGTCCTGGCTTGCACCGCCTATGAAATTGACGGCCAACAAACCAAACAATTACCTTTCCAAATGACCGGCCTGGACATCACTCCTGTGTATGAAACCTTCCCAGGTTGGACAGAAAAAACTGCTACTTGTAAGCAATTCAATGAGTTACCAAATGAAATGAAATCATTTGTATCTTCCGTAGAGAAATATCTCGGCGTTCCCGTGAAATACGTTTCCAACGGGCCAGGACGCGACCAGATCCTGGAACACTAGGTGCAAAAAATTACGAAAAAAAAACGGCAAAAAAAATTTGGCGAATAAAAAAAACTATTAAAACTTTACGGCAAAGAAATAAGTGAACCTATTATGAAATCAAAATCTGATAAAGAGAAAGAGACTAAAAAAACTACTTCTCCTAAGACTGCAAAAGACGCTCCTAAAGCTGCGGCAAAGCCTAAGAAAGAGGTGGATGAAGATGATGAGGATGAAGAGGATGAAGAGGAAACTACTTCCAAATCTTCTTCAAAAAAATCAGATAAATCTACTTCTAAATCCAAGCGTAAGTCAGACGATGATGACGACGACGATGACGATGATTTCGATGACGCAGATGATGCTGACGCTGACGCTTGGGAAAAAGGAGAAGAAGAGGACTATGATCCTGACTTCGAAGAGTTTGATATTCCTAAATCTAAAGGAAAACGTGGCCGTCCTAGCACCAAAAAGGAGGATGACGATGATTTAGGATTCGATGACGAATTCAAAGACATGGATCTGTTCAACGATCGCTTCGACGACGATGACGACGATTTTTAAGCATTAAATCGATTATTATCAGGATATTTCACATCTTCCCGGTTGATGATCACCAAATATTTAAACAGCAAATGTTGAATTGGGCCTCCCAGTTCAACATTTGTTGTTTATTAGACAATAATGACTATCCCTCGTCTTATCATCAATTCGAAGTAATACTAGCAGCAGATGCCGTTGATTCCCTACAACTGCCTGCAGGCAACGCCTTTGACGAGCTACTGCGGTTTCATAACACTCACCAGGACTGGCTCTTCGGACACCTAGCTTATGACCTTAAAAATGAAGTAGTTAATACGCTGCATTCCTCCAATCCAGATGGTACCGGATTCCCGGATATGTTCTTCTTCCGTCCCCGCATCATGATGATGCTGGAAAAGAACCAGGTACATATCGGAATGGAAAATGCTACGGTAGATCATGCCCGCGACATTTTCCAGCAATGCCTGGAAATGCCCGCTGCTATTGCAGATAACACTGCGGCCATCTCGCAGCCTTTACAGTCACGCCTCCAGCATGATGCGTATATCGCTGCCGTTCAATCCCTGCAAGATCACATCCTGCGCGGCGATTGCTATGAAGTAAACTTTTGCAGAGAGAGCTTTATCGAAGGTGCAGACGTATATCCGCCAGCGTTATATCATCGCCTCAGCCAGTTGTCGCCAGCCCCTTTTGCTGCCTATTACCGACTGAACGATCGTTATATGGTCTGCTCTTCGCCGGAAAGATTTATGCAGAAAAAGGGTAATACGGTCATTTCCCAGCCCATTAAAGGTACCAGTCGGAAAGACAAAGATCCGCAGCAGGATGAAGCGTTGAAAAAGGCTTTGTTCAACAACGCCAAGGAACGCGCCGAAAACGTAATGGTAGTGGATCTCGTGAGAAATGATCTCTCCCATACCGCTGTCAGAGGTTCTGTAAAAGTGACCGAATTATTTGGCATTTATTCTTTCGCCCAGGTACATCACATGATTTCTACAGTGACCGCAGAAATACGGCCAGAGCTGCCTTTCACTGCGGTGCTGAAAGAAGCTTTCCCGATGGGTTCTATGACGGGCGCCCCTAAAATCAGGGTAATGGAACTGATTGAATCACACGAAAAAAGCAGAAGAGGATTGTATTCCGGGGCAGTAGGATATATCACCCCTCAAGGTGATTTTGATTTTAATGTGGTCATCCGGAGTATTCTGTACAATGCAGCCACGAAATATCTTTCCTTCCAGACCGGGTCCGCCATTACCTTTTACAGCGATCCCGAAAAGGAATGGGAAGAATGCCTGCTGAAAGCCGCTGCACTCCGTAAGGTACTTAGCGCTTCGGAAACAACTGTTCCATAGCCTTATCAATATTCGGATAAGAAAACTGAAAGCCCGTTTGCTGAATTTTTTCGGAAGACACGCGTACACTTTTCAATACCTCTATACTGAACTCCCCGAGGACCATTTTCACGAGGGGAGTTGGCATATAGGCCAACATATAACTCCTGCCTTTGGCAGCCCTGGCCATACTCTGGACCAGTTCCTTATTGGTAACAGGATTCGGCGCTACGGCATTATAGGTGCCGTCCAGCTTATTATTAACAATAGCATTGAAAAAGAGCCGTACCAGATCCTGAATATGAATCCAGCTCACATACTGATCCCCATTCCCCATGGCCATCGCAAATCCGAAACGTAAAGGCTTGTAAAACTCCTTCAACGCACCGCCATCCCGGCTTAATACAATGCCTATACGAAAAATAACCAGTGGCTTCTCTAAAGACCTGACTTCACTAATGCTTTTCTCCCAGAGCGCCGTTGTACTACCCAGATAATCAGGAGCCGCCGGATCAGATTCCGTAAAAGCATGATCCGTGTAAGGCCCGTAAAAACCAGTTGCCGAAGCGCTGATTACCTTCTTAACCTTATTAGGGGTAGACAACAAGGCCTTGACCAGCAGTTCGCTGCTTTGGGTACGACTATCAACAATCTCCCGCTTGCGGGCACTTGTCCAGCGTTTATCCGAAACAGATGCACCTGCCAGGTGAATAATATAATCTGCCTGCTGTAAGGCAGCAGGATCTATGGTTTGATGAAGAATATCCCAGCGGGCATATGTTACCTGCGGGTTGGAGCCTCGTTCCGGTGTACGTGTCAGTACAATCACCTTGTACCCTCTCTCCAGCAAAAGGGCCGTTAATGCGGTGCCTACCAGGCCGGTGCCACCGGTAATTAAAACGGTTTCCATTGAAAAATGCTGTTTAAAAATATTTTCCTAAAAATACACAATAAATTCAGGCTTTTGGTATTAATGTAACGGGGAAACCCGTACGGAATTGTGCACGGAAATTGCTGACTAATATTCTAAATTTTAATGTAAGTTTGAAAATCATGTATGCAGTACGCTCCTGCAACACATTACCACAACTTTTTGAAATATATCTGAAGCATGCATAGACTATACCGCATTCATTTGTTGCTCATAATGCTGCTGGCCGGATCCGCTGTGATGGCCCAGAAAATAACCTATACCCAACCGGAAAAGGATGACTTTAAAAACACCGAATTCGAGATTATAGGTAAAGTAGGAGGGAACATCCTGGTCTATAAATCTGACCGCGGTTCCTATGCAATGTCTGTCTATGATAATTCCATGGAGCTGAAAGAAAGGGTAGCGCTGGACTTCCTCCCGAAAAAAGTAATCAGTATGGACTTTGTGGCTTATTCCAACAAAGTTCTCATGATCTACCAGTATCAATATAAAGATGCGGTATATAGCTTCTGCGCCACTATGAGCCCGGATGCAAAGTTCTATTCAGAACCGCTGCTGATCGATTCTACCCGTATCGGCTACTATTCCAAGGATAATAAAGTGTATTCCACGGAAGTTTCTGAAGATAAGAACCGTATCATGATCTATAAGATCAACCAGGATAAGGAAGAAAACAACCTTTTCTATACTTTCCTGTACGATAGCGCCATGCACCTGGTAAATAATTCCAAGGTGAGCCTGCCTATGCAGTCCAAGAAGTTCTTCCTGAACAACTTTAACCTCACCAATGATGGGGATTTCATCTTCAACAGGCTGGAACGTACTAACAGTAAAGACTATGTGGTAAGTGGCAACATGATCATCAAACACCCATTGATCGACAGTTTTGAGGTGTCGCCTTTACAGTTTCATTCCCAGATGCTGGATGAGATCAAAATGAAACTGGATAACCAGAAAGGTACAGCGCTCATCACCGCATTCGCCTATAAGCAGAAACGTGGAAATGTAGAAGGATTATATCTCTATAAATATGATTTCAAAAATCAAAAAACGATTTATGAGAAATTCCTGGCATTTACACCGGAACTGAAATCAGCGGCCCGCGGTGAATCTGGGACCAATGCTGCTTTCAACGATTATTTTATCCGTAAGGTCATCAATACCGCAAACGGTGGATTCCTGCTGACCGCAGAATCCTTCTCCACTTCCAGCCGCTATCAGCCATGGAACCGCTGGAATTACATGTACGGAAGTCCTTACAGTGGCTTCTATTCTCCTTACTACTATTCTCCTTATTCTCCTTGGTACTACAATCCCGGCTACTGGAACAATTCCCAGGGATTGCGCTATCATTACGATAAAGTTATTATCATGTCCTTTGATGAGGAGGGCAATATGCAATGGAACAATTTCATCAACAAAAGCCAGTACGACGACAATGCGGATCTGTACCTGTCTTACATGATGGTGAACATTGGCTCTGAACTGCGTTTCCTCTACAATGATCTGGACAGAAGAAGTTATATACTGGTCGATAATAGTCTGGACCCAGGCGGTAAAGTAAACAGGATGCCTACACTGAGAAACCTGGATAAAGGCTATACCTGGATGCCACGCTATGGTAAACAGATCGGCGGTCATACTGTAGTGATACCATGCATTTACAGGAATTATATTTGCTTTGCTAAAATTGACTTTTAATCACACCTTTGCACTGTGATAAAATTTTTTCGTTCCGGCAACCCACTGACGGTATTGCTGCTGCTGATTTATACACTCGTTGTTAAGTTTTTCTACCTGCTGCATCCGTCTACATATCTGGCGGATGGGTCGGAAGGTTTGTTGTATAACCTGTTGGTGAAATGGCTGCACGGCCTGGTGGGAACCAGTCCCCTGTTTTTTACTTCGCTGGCCATTCTCCTGATATTGGTGCAGTCGCTCCTCTTTACAAAAATTATCAATCATCACCGGCTGTTTGCGAAACCTACGTACCTCCCGGCGATGTGCTATATCCTCTTTACATCCCTGCTGCATAGCTGGAATGTATTTTCACCCGGACTGATAGTGAATATGATCATGCTGTGGGTTTTCTCCAGTATGACTTCATTGTATACCCGCACTTCCGCCAGAGACGTGGTATTTAACATCGGTTTTGCACTGGGCGTCTGTGGATTATTCTATTTCCCATCTATTATCCTCTGCATCTTACTCCTCGTGAGTATGCTGATCATGCGCGCATTCAGGCTGGCAGAATGGATCATTGGTATCCTGGGATTGATTTGCCCACTCTACCTGATGGGTACTTATCTCTTCCTGACTAACCAGATTGGGCTGTTAAGAAAGATTCCGAATATTGGGTTCTCCCTGCCGTTTATTACAGACTATAAGGTGTGGGGCGCCATGGTGGCCTGTACTTTGTTCTTCATTATGGGTTGGCTGCTGTTGCAACGTCCATTAAAGAAGATGCTGATCCAGGGCCGAAAGATCTGGGCTACTTTGATTGTGTATGTGGTGGTTGCTATGCTGGTGCCTTTCTTCAATCCGGAATTTTCTCCTGCCTATTGGGTACTGGCAGTGCTGCCTGTTTCCATGTTTGCCGGCAACGTTTTCTGGTGCATCCCTAATGATACTTTTGCCAACGTAGTGCATCTCATCACCTTCGCATATGTGATAATTATGCAATATTTTAGCTAAAAGCGGCTAATAAGATATTGATTTCCAGTAATTTGATATTTCCGGATGAACGGCAATGGAAAATTGCGAACGGCGAAGTAATTTTGTCCTTTCCTTGTAGATTTGTCATTAGTGAATTTACTGATATGAATCACAGGAAAACAATGAATTAAAAAGCATTTTTTTCTACATAAACACAAAACATTTTCAGATGAAATTTGGTGTTGTCACCTTTCCGGGTTCAAACTGTGATCATGACATGATTGACTCTTTACGTAATGATTTAGGTCAGGAAGTTATAGAGCTGTGGCACAAGGATAAGGATTTGAGCGCATTTACTACAGAAGATTGTATCGTGCTGCCAGGTGGTTTTTCTTATGGCGATTACCTGCGTTGCGGTGCTATTGCACGTTTCAGTCCTATGATGCAGAGCGTGATTGAGTTTGCTAACAAAGGTGGCCGTGTAATAGGTGTATGTAATGGTTTCCAGATTCTGTGTGAAGCAGGATTATTACCTGGAGCCCTGCTGCAGAACCAGAATCAACAGTTTGTTTGCAAAAACGTATACTTGAAAAGTGAGAATACCACCGCTTCCCTCACCAAGGATGTTACTGGTCGCGCTTTGATGATTCCTATCGCCCATGGTGAAGGACGTTATTATGCAGATGAGGCTACCCTGAATGAGCTGACTGCTAATAATCAGATTCTGTTCCGTTACTGCGATGAGTTTGGCAACATTGTTGAAGAAGCTAATCCAAATGGCGCACTCCGCAATATCGCTGGTATCTGCAACAAAAACCGCAATGTATTTGGTATGATGCCACATCCGGAGCGTGCTACCAACAATATGCTGAAGAATACAGATGGACAACTGATATTCCAGAGTCTTATCAATAACAATTAATAAAAATCAAACCACACCAACCAATTAAAAAGCTAAGTATGAAGAAGTTATTAACAGCAATGGTTCTGTTTGCACTGCCGTTCCTGGCTAGTGCGCAGATCGAGAATCCGGTAAAATGGAAGTTTGCAGCGAAGAAAATTAATGACAACACCTACGAGTTACATATGACTGCCACCATCGACGCTGGCTGGCATCTGTACGCACAGGAGTCTGGAGAAGGTCCGGTTCCTACTACTTTCAAATTCACTAAAAACCCACTGGCTACCCTGTCTGGTAAAGTGACTGAAGTAGGTAAGCTGCATAAAAACTTTGATAAGAATTTCAATTCTGAACTGAAATACTACGAGAACACAGTTGACTTTGTGCAGAAAGTAACCTTAAAAGGTAAAGCTGCTACCAAAGTAAAAGGTTCCGTTGAATTCATGGTGTGCGACGATCATCAATGTCTGCCTCCTAAAGAAACAGAATTCACCATTACTGTTGGAGGTAAATAAGTTGTATCTACCTACACATAAAAGTATTTTATCAAACGAGTTCCACCCTGCTGGAACTCGTTTGTTGTTTTCTTTGATAAGTATTATTTAAAGCCTATCTATTTTATGAAGCATTTGCTTTCATGGCTGATCCCTGTCTTTGCATTATTCACTATACAGGCCAACGCACAGGATCAGAGCCCGAATCCAGTGAAGTGGGAATATTCCGCTGAAAAAAAGAATGATTCTGAATATATTCTCCATCTGAAAGGTACCATTCAGAAAGGTGTACAGTTGTACTCCACCACCATGGCGGACGACGCTCCGAATACCCGTGTGGTGCTGGACACTGCTACAAAAGCTACCATCAGCGGCATCACCGAAAATGGTAAACTGGAGTCTAAAAAAGAACCACTGTTCGATAATATCGACGTGAAATACTTCGAAAACGAAGTAGAACTGTTGGCTAATGTGAAAGCTCCTGCGGGCGACACTGCATTATCAGGCGTTATCAATTACATGGTACTGAAAGATGGTGTAGCTGACCCACATGAACAACAGTTTTCTGTTGCTTTAGCTGGTAGCAAGACAGCCAGTACTGCTGCCACAGCGGGTTCGCAATCAGGCGCAAACGACGGCGTAGCAGACGATGATGCATCCAACAAATCTCTTTGGTGGATCTTTATCGCTAGCTTCGGTGGCGGTTTCATTGCCCTGATCACTCCATGTGTATTCTCCATGATTCCTATCACGGTGAGCTTCTTTACCAAAAGAAGTGGTACCAGAGCGCAAGGAATCAAGAATGCATTCCTCTACTCCCTGTCTATTATCGTTATTTACACTTTCCTCGGTTTCCTGATCACTAAGATCTTTGGAGCGAGCGCATTGAATAACCTCGCCAGCAATGGTATTGCGAACATGATATTCTTTGTAATATTCCTCTTGTTTGCCTTCTCCTTCCTCGGTGCATTTGAGATCTCGCTGCCTAGTTCATGGGCAAACGTGTCTGACTCAAAAGCCGGAATGGGAAGCTTTATGGGTATATTCTTCATGGCGCTCACCCTGGCAATCGTATCTTTCTCCTGCACTGGTCCAATCCTGGGTAACCTCCTGGTACTGGCAGCTAAAGGAGGAAATACCGGACCGCTGGTAGGGATGTTTGGATTCTCTTTAGCCCTGGCTATTCCTTTCTCCTTGTTCGCACTGTTCCCAAGTCTGCTCAATAAAATCGGTAAATCCGGTGGTTGGCTGAACGCGGTTAAAGTGACCCTCGGTTTCGTGGAACTGGCACTGGCGCTGAAATTCTTCTCTAACGTAGACATGGCATATCACTGGAACCTGCTGGACAGAGAAATCTTCCTGGCACTGTGGATCGCCATCTTTGCATTACTGGGACTCTATCTGATTGGTAAGCTGAAATTCAGCCACGACAGCGACGTTCCATTCCTGAGTGTAACGCGTCTCTGCTTTGCTATCGTTACATTCACGTTTGTAGTGTACATGATTCCTGGTATGTGGGGCGCCCCACTGAAGGGTATCAGCGGATTCCTGCCGCATGAAGGTTCTCAGGACTTTAACCTGAACCGTTCCCTGATAGATATCCGTGCTTCACTGGAAAGTGGCGCTGGTAGCGGCGGTGGAAACAAATCTGATGCGGCTATTCCAAAACCTAAGAAACTCGTAGGCATTCTGCATTCTGAGATTCCAGGTGTGGAAAATGTATTCTTCGATTATCAGGAGGCCCTGGCTGCTGCAAAGGCTGCCAATAAGCCACTGATGCTGGATTTCACAGGTCATACCTGCGTAAACTGCCGTAAGTTCGAGAAGTCTGTATTGTCTGATCCTAAAGTGATGCGTATCCTGCGTAACGATTTCGTGGTGGCATCCCTGTACACAGATGAAAAGACAAAGCTGCCTGAAAACGAGCATTTCGATTCCAAAGCTATTGGTACAAGAGTGACCAATATCGGTCTGTTGAACCAGGATCTGGAAGCGGCACATTTCAACAGAAACTCACAACCATATTATATTCCTGTGGATAATGACGGTAAAGCGCTGGTATCAGCTGGTCGCGGTTATGATCCTAAGGAAGATGTGGATGCATTTGTGCAATACCTGGAAGGTGCGAAAGCAGAATATGCAAAACGCATGGGTAAATAAATAATTTCCATTTATTGTGGATATGAAAAAAGACGGCCATTTGGCCGTCTTTTTTATGTTAAAATAGTTGCTGTTATGGAATTAGAAAGTAAAATCCGCTACTGTAGCAGCAGCTATTTTCTCTTGTTGACCTGTTTGTAAGTTTTTAATACTTACCAGGTTCTCTTGCAGTTCCGACTCTCCAATAATGGCTACAAAAGGAATACCGCGTTTATCGGCATATTTCATTTGTTTATCCATTTTGGAAGACTCGTGATAAATTTCTGCTGCAATACCTTTATTGCGCAAGGCTTGTACATGTCCGAAAGCGGCGCGGGCATTGGCTTCACCGAGGTTCAGGAAGAGTACGCGGGTAGACTGTTGCGCTGTTTCAGGGAAGAGTTTCAGTTCTTCCAGTACATCATAAATACGATCCACACCAAAAGAAATACCTACGCCGGAAATACCAGGCAGGCCGAATAGACCGGTAAGGTCGTCATAACGGCCACCACCACCAATGCTACCCATCTTCACGGTAGCAGGCGCTTTTACTTCCACGATCATGCCGGTATAGTAGTTCAGGCCACGGGCGAGGGTAACATCCACTACCGGAATGCTATTGTAGCTGGTATAACCTGAATTCAGTACAAAAGCCAGTTCTTCGATTCCTTTCTGGGCGGTGGGACTGTCTTTCAGCAGATTGCGGAGTTTTTCCAGTTTCTCTTCGCTGGAACCGTCAATAGCAAGGAATTGTTCGATAGTGTTGATATCCTCTGTGCTGAGGCCTCTTTCACTGAGTTCTTTACGTACGCCTTCAGCGCCTATTTTATCCAGTTTATCGATGGAAATAGTGATATCTGTAAGGAGATCCGTTTTACCAATTACTTCTGCGAGTCCGTAGAGGATTTTGCGGTTGTTCACGCGCAGTTCAACGCCCTGGAGGCCAAGACGGGAGAACACAGTATCATAAATCAGGAGGAGTTCTACTTCGTTCAGCAGGGAGTTGCTTCCTACCACGTCCGCATCGCACTGATAGAACTCGCGGTAGCGGCCTTTTTGAGGTCTGTCGGCTCTCCATACTGGCTGCATCTGATACCTTTTAAAAGGCATGGCCAGATCATTCTGGTTCATGACTACGAATCTTGCGAAAGGTATAGTCAGGTCATAACGAAGGGCTTTTTCACTAAGCGCGCTTACGAGTTCTTTATTGTTCGTTGCTTTTTCTGCCTCTGCGAAAATCTCTCCGTTATTCAGCACTTTAAACATCAGTTTATCGCCTTCTTCGCCGTATTTACCTGTCAGGGTAGACAGGTTTTCCATGGCAGGGGTTTCCAGTGGTTGGAATCCATAGAGCTCGAACACTTCACGGATGGTCTGAAAAATATAATTACGCTTTCTTACGATCACCGGTCCGAAGTCGCGGGTACCTTTGGGAATGCTGGGCTTAATCATTATAAAAATTTAAGGTTACTGTTCGTTTTTAACTATTCGTTCGCATGCTTTGTATATTAAAGTATATACGGGAGCGAACATGTTATCATCAAAATAAGGATCGGGTACTTCTTGTTCATTTTCCAGCAGAAAATGCACTTTTTGGCGATCGGCTTCATGTCTTGCCTGATGGATAACGTTATTGTAGTTGCTGCTATCCATTACATAAATGCGATCGAAACGGTCGAAATCGCTGCTGTTGAACTGTTGGCCCCTATGTTGCGATATATCAATACCATTGGTTCGGGCAATTTTTACGGATCTGCGGTCGGGGGCATCCCCAACGTGCCAGTTGCCGGTTCCGGCGGAATCGATGAGCCAGTCGCGATGATGATGTTCGGTCGCCAGGTGACGCATAATGCCCTCCGCAAGTGGAGAGCGACAGATGTTACCTAGACAGACCATTAAAATTTTCATGTTAAATAATTAAAATTCTGGCCGCAAACCTACAAGATATTATGGAAATGTGCATTGATTTGCATCTAATAGGTAGGTAAATGAAAAAAGTCAAAGAAAAATCTGCCAAAAAAATGTTATTTGTTGAAAAAATGCCTCAAATTGCCGCTGGTTGTGTAATTGGGTGTATGTTTAGCAGGTTTTTTTAACAAACTTCTAAAAGTTCATATACCTGATTAAAAAATATTTTTTTGTATACTTGTAAATCGCAATCATAGATGATGCAGGACGAACGAACAAACAGACGAATAGAAAATAAGTATAGACCAATAGGCGAAATAGTTAGAGGGTTATTCTTTCTTCTCTTTGGTCTTTTCGCGATTTTCGCTGAAAAATTAGGCTTGGGAGAGTTCCGTTTACCACCCCAGTGGATGACAATTCTTGGAGGTGCGCTTTGTATTTACGGTCTCTTTAGAGTTTATAATGGAGTGAAAAAACTTTTTTTTAACGGGAAATAGCGAAAGGAGGTTTGTTTATGGGAATTCTCAATCTTACTAAGACGGTAGCGGCGTGTATGATAGCTATGATTGCTATGGCCGCTTGTAATGGCAATAAGAAAGGTAAACAGAAGTTAGACACACCAACTGAGGGCACTATTCGGATCAGTGTTGATGAAACTTACCAACCGTTGATAGAGGCTGAAATTAAAGTGTTTCAGTCATTATATCCAAAAGCGCATGTCATCGCTGAGTACAAGCCGGAGTCCGAGTGTTTTAAGGATTTGTTGGACGATAGTTCAAGACTGATAATTGTTACACGCGAGTTTAACCAACAGGAAAAGGATTACTTTAATCAGCAGATCAAGATTAAGCCGCGCAGTTTGTTACTCGCCTGGGATGCGCTGGCACTGATTGTAAATCATAGCAATCCGGATTCAATTCTTACCATGGACCAGGTAAGGGGTATTATGGATGGCACAGATACTGAACGTAAATGGCAACTGGTGTTTGACAATGCCAACTCAAGCACGGTTCGTTATATAAAAGACTCCATCAACAAAGGTAAAGCGTTACCTGCCAATACTATGGCGGCAAAAACCAATCCTGAGGTAGTGGATTATGTTACCAAGAATAAAGATGCCATTGGAGTTATAGGTGTTAGCTGGATCTCCGATCCGAACGACTCCCTTTCACTGGCCTTTACCAACGACGTCACAGTAGCCAAATTGCGCGCAGATGGCTATTCTGAATTTGTAAGACCTTACCAGGCTTACATTGGAATTGGCAGCTACCCATTGAAAAGAGGATTCTTTTATTGTTTGAGAGAACCATACAGTGGACTTGGCTCGGGGTTTGCCACTTTCCTGGGGAGCTATGAAGGACAGCTGGTAATCAAGCAGTTCAGATTGTTCCCGGCCAGATTGAACGTAGTTTTCAGAGAGGCCAACCTGAAGTAGAAAAACACAACTAAAAATTTAAAAAAATCAGATTGCAAATGAACAGACGGAAAAGTTTAATCGTAGCAATGCTGTGCGCTGCCTCCAGCAGTGTAATGGCTCAATCTGTAGAAGATGGATTGAAAGACCTGTATTATGGAAAGAATCTATCTGCAAAACAGAACTTCGAAAAAGTAATTGCTGCGAAGCCAACAGAAGACAAAGCCTATTATTACATGGGTATAGCGCAACTGGCCATGGGTGATCAGGCTGGTGCTACTGCCACTTTCCAGAAAGGTTTGCAGGCTGTTCCTACCTCTGCATTACTGCAGGTGGGTATGGGCCGTATCGACCTGTTGAATGGTAACGCTGCTGCTGCCAAACAGAAATTTGAAGGTGCAAACGCTGCTACTCAGGGAAGAGATGGCGATGTGGCTCGCGCTATCGCTGATGCCAACACAGAAGTAAAAGGTGGTGATCGCCCTTACGCACTGAGCGTAATGGAAAAACTCCTCAACAACGAAGGACGTAAGAAAAAAGAACAATATACTGCCACTGCAGCAGACTACATTGAGCTGGGTGATGCTTACCGCTACCTGGGTGGTGAAAACGGTGGTAAAGCCATCACTACCTATGAGAAAGCGCTGGAATTACAGCCTAACAATGCAGAAGCTGTAATGAAAGAAGGTCTGGTAAACTACAACGCCCGCCTGAAAGCGGAAGCGGTATCTGACTGGACCAAAGCTACCAACATGGACCCTAAGTATGCTCCGGCATTCTATGAGCTGTTCCTGTTCTACACCACTCCTAAGAAAGATCAGTTGGATTGGAACAGAGCGGCCGGATACCTGCAACAGTATATGGAAGTAGCTGACCCTGCTGATAAAAACAAACTGCAATATCTGTCTGCTTCCGTAGCATTCTTCAAGAAAGACTATGATCAGGCTATCTCCAAAGGACAGGCTGCAATGGCTGGCGCTGATGCGCAAACCACTGATAAACTGAGCCTGCTGATTGGTGACTCTTACCTGCAGAAAGGTGATTCCCTGACTGCTAAGAAAGTAATGGACGAGTATGTAGCTAAAGCTGGCGATGCTAGCCTGGGTATCCAGGATTACAAACTGCTGAGCACTATCTACCTGCGTCTGAAATCTTCTGACTCTGCTACACAGGCTGGTTATTCCGATAAAGGTCTGACTTACCTGGAAAAATATGCAGCCCTGGATACTACCAGAGATGTAGAAACTTACAACGCAGTAGCAGAAGCTTACAAATCTGCAAGAAAATACGATAAAGCAGGTGAGTGGTATCTGAAAGCAAACGATATCCGCACTGGCAACAAAGAAACACTTCAGGCAATTGATTACTATCTGCCTGCACAGATGTACTACTATGCTGGCGCTACTGCCAAACCACAGGATACCACTGCGCTGAATAAAGCAGATGAACTGTATGGCAAAATGATCGAAGTAAAACCTGATTTTGTGTTGGGTTGGTATTACAGAGGGATGGCCAACTACGCAAAAGACCAACAAGGTCAGTCAGGCGTTGCTAAACCTTACTTCGAGAAATATGCAGAAATCGCTGGTGGCGATCCTGCTAAAAACAAGAACAACCTGATCAATGCTTATACTTATCTGTTGCTGTACTACTACAACAAAGAAGATAAAGCAAACATGAATACTTACATGGAGAAACTGCTGTCTGTTGATCCAAACAGCGTTACCGTGAAAGAAATCAAAGAAAACATGGCTGCTCGTGAGAAACCATCTGCCAAACCTGCAGGTAATGGTGCCAAAACGGCTGCCGGCAACAAGAAGTAATCTTTATCGATTATAAACAAAAAACCCTCTGAACTTCAGGGGGTTTTTTTGTTTCTGGTTAATGAAAAAATCTAATATTTTACCAGTTTATTCATTTGATATTTAGATTACTTACAGTATTTTTGCGCATTCGGTCAATATTTTTATCGGGAAGCTTATGTATACAGAAACTGAATTTTTGTCAGCAACGACTACTCCTTTCAGCTATTTCCCTATTGTGCTGCAATTACTTGCCGCTGTAGGTTTTGTTGGGATTACCATGTTTGCCACCCATTTCCTAGGTCCCAAACGCAAAACAAGCGATAAGCTTATTAACTTTGAGAGTGGAATTGAACAAGTTGGAAATGCCCGTCAGCCGGTTGCCATCAAATATTTCCTCACGGCGATCCTGTTCGTATTATTTGATGTGGAAGTAATCTTTTTCTATCCCTATGCTGTTAATTTCAGAGATCTTCATTGGGAAGGATTTATTGCAGTGCTGATGTTTGTTGGTTTCTTCCTCTGTGGCTTTATCTACATTGTGAAGAAAGGCGCCCTGAAATGGGAAGATTAATCATAAATCTCTAAAACTTATACCATGGCTCGTCCGGTTCAATATAATACTAACGTGAAGATGGTGGAAATCCCTGAGGGATATTCCGGTGAAGGATTCTATGCCACCTCTTTTGATAAGGTGATTGGTTTGGCCCGTAAGAACTCTATCTGGCCGCTGCCTTTCGCTACTTCCTGCTGTGGAATCGAATTCATGGCAACAATGGCTGCTACATACGATATGGCGCGTTTCGGTGCGGAACGTATGGCCTTTACTCCTCGTCAGTGCGATCTGCTGATGGTAATGGGTACCATTTCCAAGAAAATGGGTCCTATCGTACGTCAGGTATATCTGCAAATGGCAGAACCACGCTGGGTACTGGCAGTAGGCGCCTGCGCTTCCAGTGGTGGTATTTTCGATACTTATTCCGTTCTTCAGGGTATTGACCAGGTAATTCCGGTGGATGTATATGTACCGGGTTGCCCTCCAAGACCAGAAGCAATTATCGACGGTTTCATGAGAATTCAGGACCTGGTTGGTAATGAGAGTCTCCGCCGCCGTAATTCTGACAGATATCGCGAACTCATGGAGTCTTACGGTATTAAATAATGAAGAACAGGTAAATCGTTAATCGTAAATTACTCTTGTTAATGTCTTTAACAAACGAACGCATACAACAACGACTCACGGAGAAGTTTGGAGAACAAGTCGGCGGCTTTGAAGAGCCATATGGCATGCTCACCTTCACCGCGCAGAAAGACTATAATCTGAAAGTAATGCAATTCCTGTTTGATGATGAGGAATTGCGTTTTCAGTTTTTAACGGATATCACTGCCGTTCATTATCCTGAAAGGAAAAATGAAGAACTGGCCGTGATTTACCACCTGCATAACTTCCAGGATAATGTTCGCATCAGACTGAAAGTATTTGCACCGGTATCCGCACCTAAAGTATATACCGCTACCAGCCTGTTTCTCTCTGCAAACTGGATGGAGCGCGAAACATATGACTTTTTCGGGATTGACTTCGTAGGTCATCCTAATCTGAAACGTATCCTCAACGTGGACGAAATGACTTATTTCCCCATGCGTAAGGAATTCCCGCTCGAAGACTCCATGCGTATTGACAAAGACGATGAGATGTTTGGTCGGGGAGGAAACATTTAATACTACCAGGATATGCTAGACCAGAAACAACATGTAAAGCTGCCGGAAGGCTCATTAGAGAAAACAACTACCACGCTGAACCTGGGGCCTACTCACCCTGCTACCCACGGCGTGTTCCAAAATATTCTGGAAATAGACGGTGAACGAATTGTAAGCGCTGAATCTACAGTGGGTTATATCCACCGCGCTTTTGAAAAAATCGCTGAACGCCGCCCTTACTACCAGATCACTCCACTCACAGACCGTCTTAACTACTGTTCTTCTCCCATCAATAACATGGGCTGGCATCTGACAGTAGAAAAATTACTGGGTTTAGAAATGCCTAAACGTGTGGATTACATGCGTGTAATCATCATGGAACTGGCGCGTATCGCAGATCACCTGATCTGTAACTCGGTAATGGGCGTGGATACCGGAGCCCTCACCGGTTTCGTATACCTCATGACCTATCGTGAGTTGATCTATGAAATTTATGAAGAAATCTGTGGGTCCCGACTCACTACCAATATCGGCCGTGTAGGTGGATTTGAAAGAAATTTCACACCAGCTGCCTGGGCGAAAATCAACCGCTTCCTGGATGAATACCCGGCTGTTCTGCAGGAGTTCGAAAAACTCCTGACCCGCAACCGTATCTTCATGGAGCGTACGCAGGGCGTAGGCGGAATCGATGCCAAACGCGCAATGAGCTACGGCTTTACCGGCCCGAACCTTCGTGCAGCTGGTGTTGACTTCGATGTACGCGTGTCTAACCCATACAGCTCTTATCAGGATTTCGATTTTACAGTACCTGTAGGTACTACCGGCGACTGCTACGATCGTTACCTGGTGCGTAATGCGGAAATGTGGGAAAGTATCAGCATCATCCGTCAGGCAATGGAAAAATTAAAAGGCCTGCCAGACGATGTATTTCATGCTGATGTACCGGATTTCTACCTGCCTCCTAAACAAGACGTATATACGAAAATGGAAGCCCTGATCTATCACTTTAAGATCGTAATGGGTGAAACAGATATTGTTCCTGGTGAAATATATAATGCAGTAGAAGGTGCAAACGGCGAATTGGGTTTCTATCTGATCAGTGATGGTGGCCGTAGCCCTTACCGACTGCACTTCCGTCGTCCTTGCTTTATCTATTATCAGGCCTATGCTGAACTGGTACAGGGAGCCATGCTGAGTGATGCGATCATTTGCATGAGTAGCCTGAACCTGATAGCAGGAGAGCTGGACGCGTAACAGGAGTGGATATAAACTCCGGTTTATATCATTATACGTATTAATAAATTTATTCAATTATAAATTTGAATAGCAGTGGTTCAATTTTCTGAAGAGAAACTGAATAAAGTAAAAGAGATCGTCGCACGCTATCCGGAAGGGAAGCAGAAAAGTGCGTTGATACCAGTGCTGCACCTGGCACAGGAGTCATTTGGCGGATGGTTGAGCGCAGAAACGATGGACTATGTAGCAACACTGTTGCAACTGACGTCTATCGAAGTATATGAAGTGGCTACTTTCTACAGTATGTTCAATTTGAAACCTGTAGGAAAGTACCTGTTTGAAGTATGTCAGACGGGTCCTTGCATGGTGAGTGGCTCAGATAACATTATTGAGTATATTAAATCCAAACTGGGTATTGGGGTAGGTGAAACTACTGCTGATGGCATGTTTACACTGAAAACAGTGGAATGTCTGGGCGCCTGTGGTTATGCTCCGATGATGCAGTTGGGTAAACACTATCGTGAACATCTCACCCCTGCAAAAGTAGATGAAATCATTGCTGAATGCAGGTCTAAGGCTAACTAATTTTCGGTCATAAAAAATTATTACCATGCGATTAACAGGCATCTTAGTACAGCACTTTTTACAGAACAAATTCATCCTGGTGGAATCAGCGTTGCTGATAGGTTGTCTGACAGCCCTTTGCCGAGTGGATGATACTTTTGCTTCTTTTGTGTTCGGAGTTACTGCTGGATACCTGTTATTCCGGCTGGGTGACCGTATTGCAAAGAGAGGAGCCAGTAAGGCCTGATGGTCAAAAATCTTTACATCACAAATCTGTTGATGACAGATTTCAGAATGAAAATTGTCGTCAAACTATAAGAAGAAAATGGGACGCAAATTACTGTTAGAAAACGCACATATTGAAGGCATCCGGTATTATGACACTTACCGGAAACAAGGCGGTTATGCGGCAGCGGAAAAGGCGCTGAAAAGCATGGGTCCGGAAGCTGTACTGGAAGAAGTGAAGAAGAGTGGCCTCAGAGGCCGTGGTGGAGCAGGCTTCCCTACTGGTATGAAATGGAGCTTTATTGCAAAACCAGAAGGCGTTCCCCGTTACCTCGTTTGCAATGCGGATGAATCCGAGCCAGGTACGTTCAAAGACCGTTACCTGATGGAGTTTATCCCTCACCTCCTCATTGAAGGGCTGCTGATTTCCAGCTTTACCCTGGGCGCTAATGCCTGCTACATATACATCCGTGGTGAATATGCCTGGATTCCGGATATTCTGGAACAAGCGATCGCGGAAGCAAAAAATAACGGATGGCTGGGTAAAAATATCCAGGGAACCGGTTTCGATCTGGAAATCTACGTGCAACGTGGAGCCGGCGCCTATATCTGTGGTGAAGAAACTGCGCTGATTGAATCCCTGGAAGGTAAACGCGGTAACCCACGTATCAAACCTCCATTCCCTGCGGTAAAAGGCCTCTGGCAGTGTCCTACCGTAGTAAACAATGTTGAAACACTGGCGGCTGTAGTTCCTATCATCAATTACGGCGCTGATGAATATATCAAACTCGGTACAGGTAAATCTACCGGTACTAAACTGATCTCCGCTTGCGGTAATATCAACAAACCGGGTGTTTATGAAATTGAAATGAATATCTCTGTAGAG
The DNA here is from genome assembly GCF_003259435.1 of Chitinophaga dinghuensis. Taxonomy (GTDB): domain Bacteria; phylum Bacteroidota; class Bacteroidia; order Chitinophagales; family Chitinophagaceae; genus Chitinophaga; species Chitinophaga dinghuensis. The sequence goes on along the minus strand of NZ_QLMA01000011.1, from coordinate 118,229 downwards.
GAATTCATTTTCTCTGAAGAATACTGCGGTGGTATTAAAAATGGCAAACGCCTGAAAGCTTGTATCCCTGGTGGATCTTCCGTTCCGGTACTGCCTGCAAACCTCCTCCTGAAAACAGCTAAGGGCGATACCCGTATGATGACATACGAAGGCCTGGCTGAAGGCGGTTTTGCCACAGGTTCCATGCTGGGTTCCGGCGGCTTTATCGTAATGGATGAAGATCAGTGTATTGTTCGTAATACGCTCACATTTGCACGTTTCTATCACCACGAAAGCTGTGGTCAGTGTAGCCCATGCCGTGAAGGTACCGGCTGGATGGAAAAAGTGCTGAAAAATATAGAATACGGGAAAGGTAAAATGAGTGACATCGATTTGCTCTGGGATATCCAGCGTAAAATCGAAGGCAATACCATCTGCCCACTCGGCGATGCCGCAGCATGGCCAGTAGCAGCTGCTATTCGTCACTTCCGTGATGAATTCGAATGGCATGTGAAAAATCCGGAAGAAGCACAGCGCCGTAACTTCGGCCTGGCACACTACGCAGACCCGCTGCCAGTGCCTGCCGCTGTGTAGATTTTTTGCTCGCAGAGCAGCATAAGCAGCAAAGCAGCAAGAATAACTTATTATTATTTTCAGAGATTGTTAACCCAAACCGATTTTATCCATGTCTGAAAATGAAATCTCAAAAGAGGTTGTAGTTCTTTGTTATTATTTGCATCAAAAGTATGGTCCAGGACTGTTTGAATCTGTTTATCAGCAAATACTTGTATATGAGTTGCGAAAAAAAGGCTTTCATATACAGGAACAGGCAGAGATAGATATTGAACATGAAGGGATCATTATCCCAAAAGCTTTTAAGGCGGATATAATTATCAATAACAAGGTGATTATAGAGCTGAAATCAGTTAAACAGCTGGAGGAGATACATTTTAAACAGCTATATACCTATCTGAAGCTGACAAATTTAAAACTTGGTTTGTTGATCAATTTTAATGTAAAGCTCATTAAAGAAGGTATTCGAAGGGTTGTTTATAACATTTGAGAAGATTAAAAAAGTGGAGTAACATCCAACAAAACATAATCACTTTGCTGCTCTGCTGCTTATGCTGCTTTGCGAGCAAAGTTTAAACGCCCGCCTGCGGGCAACAAACAGAAAACAATGGCTGAGGAAAAAAAATTGTTCAAGGTCAAGATTGATAATATCACCGTGGAGGTTGAACCTGGTACTACCATTCTCAACGCTGCACGTGGTATTGGTGGAGATGTAGTACCACCGGCAATGTGCTATTACTCTAAATTACAGGGTAGTGGTGGTAAATGCCGTACCTGCCTCGTGAAAGTAACCAAAGGATCTGAAGCAGATCCTAGACCTATGCCTAAGCTGGTAGCCAGCTGCCGTACTACCGTAATGGATGGTATGGAAGTAGCAAATATCACTTCTCCGGAAGTACTGGACGCACGTAAAGGTATCGTTGAATTCCTGCTTATCAATCACCCGCTGGATTGCCCAGTTTGTGACCAGGCAGGTGAATGCGACCTCCAGGATCTGAGCTATGAACATGGCGCTGAAACTACCCGGTACGAATTTAAACGCAGAACTTTTGATAAAGTAGATCTCGGCGAGCATATTCAATTGCATATGACACGCTGTATCCTTTGCTACCGTTGCGTTTTCACAGCTGATCAGCTGACAGAAAAACGTGAACACGGTATCCTGGACAGAGGAGATCATTCTCAAATCAGCACTTACATCCAGCAAAACCTGGACAACGACTTCATCGGTAACGTGATCGATGTTTGTCCGGTAGGCGCATTGACAGATAAAACCGCTCGTTTCAAAAACCGCGTATGGTTCCTGAAACCAGTAGACGCACACCGTAACTGCGATAATCCAAAATGCTGCGGTAAAACCGTTCTCTGGATGCGTGGTAACGAAATCTTCCGTGTTACAGCCCGTAAAGATCAGTTTGGAGAAGTAGAAAACTGGATCTGCGATACCTGCCGTTTCGATAAGAAAGACGTAAAAGACTGGGTAGTTGAAGGTCCTCGTAATATCGATCGTCACAGTGTGATTTCTCAAGGTCACTATGTTAATACCGTACAACCTAAAGATCCACTGGTGGAAGTACTGGATGGCCGTCAGCCGCAATTGCTTTTCGATATCCATACTACCAGCCAGGTTAACAGGCCGGATATCGATCTGTCTAAAATTGACGGACCGGCACATTCTGACGACTTCAACAAGCCTAAATCGTAATTCGTAATTCGTAATCGTACTTGATAATGACGTTATTAAGCATAGACTGGTTTTATTTAGTGGAGAAAATACTCCTGATTTCGGGAGTATTGGTACTCTCACTGGTGGTGGCCATGTATTCCACCTGGGGTGAAAGAAAGGTTGCCGCCTGGATTCAGGATCGTCTGGGTCCTAACCGTGCGGGTCCAATGGGATTACTCCAACCGCTCGCGGATGGTGGTAAACTCTTCTTCAAAGAAGAAATTATCCCAACTCACTCCAACAGATTTCTGTTTATCCTCGGGCCTTCCATCGCTATGATGGTAGCCTGTATGACCAGTGCTGTTATTCCATGGGGAGATACTATCACCGTTGCTGGTCGTACTGTTTCCCTGCAGGTAGCCGATGTAAACATCGGTATCCTCTTCATTTTCGGAGTAGTGAGTATGGGCGTATACGGCATTATGATCGGTGGTTGGGCTTCCAACAACAAATACTCCCTGCTGGCATCTATTCGTGCGGCCTCCCAGATCATCTCTTATGAGCTGCCTATGGGCCTGGCTTTGATTGCACTGCTGATGCTGACAGGCACCCTCAGTCTGAAAGAAATTGTAGAACAACAGCGTCATGGCGTATGGAACGTATGTTTACAGCCACTGGGCTTCCTTATCTTCCTGATCTGCGCGTTCGCTGAATGTAACCGTACTCCATTCGACTTACCAGAAGCGGAGAATGAGCTCAATGGTGGTTATCACCTGGAATACTCTTCCATGAAACTGGGCTTCTTCCTGTTCGCGGAGTATATCAATATGTTTATCAGCTCGGCTCTGATTGCTACCTTGTATTTCGGAGGTTATTCCTTCCCTTGGATGGATAGCCTGGGATGGGGGGAGAATGCCATCGCACTGTTAGGCTTCTTCATCTTCTTCCTGAAAATATTGTTCTTCATATTCGTATTCATGTGGGTACGTTGGACAATCCCGAGATTCCGTTATGATCAGCTGATGCGTTTGGGTTGGAGAATTCTGATTCCACTGGCATTAGCAAATATGCTGATCACAGGCGCTTTGGTATTATTACGTCAACATTAATCATGTATTTTACCTGCCATTGGCAACAATGGCAGGACTTAAATAGCATTCATTATGCAAACTTTAACTAATAGGGCAAAACCAGTTGATCGCAGTCCCATGACTTTCATGGAGAAGATGTATCTCCCTGCTATCTTCACAGGGATGGGTATTACCCTGAAACACCTTTTCAGAAGAAAGGCTACCGTTGCCTTTCCGGAACAGAAACGTCAGTTCAGCCCTGTATTCCGTGGATTACATGTACTGAACAGAGATGAAGAAGGTCGTGAAAGATGTACTGCATGCGGACTCTGTGCTGTTGCCTGCCCAGCTGAAGCGATCACTATGGAAGCAGCAGAAAGAAAACCAGGTGAAGAACACCTGTACCGTGAAGAGAAATATGCTGCCCGCTATGAGATCAATATGCTGCGTTGCATATTCTGTGGTTTTTGTGAAGAAGCATGTCCTAAAGACGCTGTTTACATGTCTGAAACCTTCGCGCCAGCGAACTATCAGCGTAAAGGCTTTATCTATGGGAAACAAGATCTCCTGATCCCTAATCCTAAAGCTGATAAATAATTTCTTCCAAAAAAACACAATACAATAGTCAAACATAGCAGAGATGGGAATGAGTATACAACAAATAATTTTCATGGTGCTGTCGTTCGTTGCGCTGGTATCAGCGTTGGGCGTAGTATTGAGTAAAAATCCCGTTACAAGTGTATTATGTCTGATCGTGACATTCTTCGCGATAGCCGGACATTACATCATGCTGAATGCACAGTTCCTGGCAGTGGTTCATATCATCGTATATGCCGGTGCCATCATGGTATTGTTCCTTTATGTAATGATGCTGATGAACCTGAACTCAGACATTGAGCCTCATAAACGCAACTGGCTGAAATATGCCGGCGCTATCAGTGGCGGCGCGCTACTGGTAGTATTGGTAGCAGCATTGCGTGATGCAAGCGTACCTGCACTGAGCGAAACTGCCACTGAAATTGGTCTGATCCATAACTTGGGTAAACTCCTGTTTACACAGTATGTGGTACCTTTTGAAATCAGCAGCATTCTGTTCCTGAGTGCAATGGTAGGTGCAGTAGTAATTGGTAAAAAAGACTGATCCTTTCAGGTCAGTGTAATTCGTAAATCGTAATTCATTTATATGCCTGTTCAATATTACATATTCCTGAGTATCGCCCTGTTTTGCATTGGTGTTATGGGAGTGCTGATGCGCAGAAATGCCATCATCATTTTTATGTGCATAGAACTGATGTTAAATGCAGTAAACCTGTTGCTGGTTGCCTTCTCCAAGATGTGGGCAGATGCCGGAAAAGTAGATGCCGGATCAGCGCAGTTATTCGTATTCTTCATCATGGTTGTAGCAGCTGCTGAAGTAGCAGTGGGCCTGGCCATCATCACAATGGTCTACAGAAATACAAAATCCGTAGATATTAACATTCTTAACAGGCTGAAAAATTAATAATTCTCATCCTTCATAATTATTAATTTCTTCGACGTCGTAAATAGAATTGATAAATGATTAATCTAGTTTGGCTGGTACCATTTTTACCATTATTAGGTTTCCTGGTGAATGGATTGGGACGCAGATTTTTATCCAAGTCCATCGTAGGGTTTGTTGGAAGCAGTACGGTGTTGGCTGCCTTTGTGGTGAGCTTATTGATTTTTTTCCAGGTAAAAACGCCTGGATTTACTGCACAGGTAGTTAGCCTGTTCGACTTCATCTCTGTAGGATCGCTTCATATCCCCTTCGCTTTCCAGGTAGATCAGCTGAGTGCACTGTTCCTCCTGATTATTACCGGTGTAGGTACCCTGATCCATATCTACTCAACTTCTTACATGCATGAGGAAAGTAACGAGAGCTTCGCAAGATATTTTGCGTACCTCAACCTCTTCGTGTTCTCTATGCTGATCCTGGTTTTAGGAGCCAACTATGTGATGATGTTCATCGGTTGGGAAGGCGTAGGTTTATGTTCTTATCTCCTGATTGGTTTCTGGTTTAAAAATACCAGTTATAATAATGCTGCCAAGAAAGCATTTATCATGAACCGCATTGGTGACCTTGGTTTCCTGATCGGTATTTTCTTCATGATCATGCAATTTGGTACTGTTACTTTCCCTGAAGTATTTGCAAAGGCAGCGCCACTGGGCATGAACAGCCCTGTACTGGCGGCTATCGCTATCTTCCTCTTTGTAGGAGCTACTGGTAAATCAGCACAGATTCCGCTGTATACCTGGTTACCAGATGCGATGGCGGGTCCTACTCCTGTATCTGCCCTGATCCACGCTGCAACGATGGTGACTGCCGGTATCTACATGATTGCCCGCAGTAACGTGATTTACACACTGGCGCCTTGCGTACAGACCATCGTAGCGATTATTGGTGTGGCTACTGCACTTTTTGCAGCTACCATCGCCCTTAAACAAAATGATATCAAAAAAGTACTGGCCTATTCTACTGTAAGCCAGCTGGGTTATATGTTCCTCGCACTCGGCGTTGGCGCTTATGGTGCAGCAGTTTTCCACGTAATGACACACGCTTTCTTTAAAGCGCTGTTGTTCCTCGGCTCCGGTTCCGTCATCCACGCAATGGGCGGCGAACAGGATATCCGCAAAATGGGAGGACTGAAGAAATACATGCCCGCTACACATATTACATTCCTGATAGGCTGCCTGGCAATTGCAGGTATTCCTGGATTCTCCGGTTTCTTCTCCAAAGATGAAATCCTCGCGAGTGCATTCGGTGTAAATATTTCCTACTATGCGTTTGGACTTTTAGGCGCGCTGATGACAGCCTTCTACATGTTCCGACTGTATTATATCACTTTCTGCGGTCAGTTCCGTGGTACCCACGAACAAGAACATCACCTGCATGAAAGTCCTGCTGCTATTACTATTCCACTGATCATCCTCGCTGTACTGTCTGTTTTGGGCGGTTATGTAGGTATGCCGGAAGTATTTGGTACAAAGAATCTGCTGGCAGAATACCTGGAGCCGATCTTTGCACCTTCTGCTCCATTCGCAGTAGCGCATCATCTGAGCCACAGCACAGAATGGTTGCTGATGGGCCTGAGCAGTGCGTTGGTAATAGTAATGATCTTCGTAGCACGTTCCCGTTTTGTCAACTACCAGGATACTGGCGCCGAAAGCACAGGCTTAGGAAAAGTACTGGAAAACAAATGGTATGTTGATGAGATATATGATGCCGTAATTGTAAAACCTCTCTATGAACTGAGTCGTTTCTTCCGTGATACCATTGAAAAATCCGGAATCGACAGACTGGTAAATGGCGTAGGTCGTGGCGTGAAATGGGGTAGTCAGCAGTTCCGTCTGTTACAGAGCGGAAATGTTGGTTTCTACATCTTTGCCATGGTAATCGGTATGATCGTATTATTTGTGATCGGATTCTTATTATAAACCAAAAGCAGAAGTTACAAGCGCAGATAAATTATGTTGACAGTTTTATTAATATTGATTCCTTTCATAGCGGGCCTTATCGCATTTGGCCTGAAGGGGTCCGGGCCTAAAAAGCTGGCGATGGTAGCATCCCTGGCAACGGTGGCAACAGCAATCGGCGCATGGTGCCGCCTCGGTACTGCACCAGCAGATTTGAGCTTTGCAGCCAACTGGATTCCTCAGCTGGGCAGTCAATTCAAAGTAGGGTTAGATGGAATGGGCATGATGCTGTGTTTACTTACAGCCATTGCTTTTCTGCTTGTTTTCATCAACATTAACAACCGCGAATACGAATCTTCCAGTAGTTTCTACGGATTGATGTTGTTATCGCAGGCGGGTCTGACCGGCGTATTCACCGCGTTCGACGCCCTGCAGTTCTACATCTTCTGGGAACTGGCACTGATTCCTGTTTACTTCCTCTGCTCACTCTGGGGAGGTGAAAAACGTATAGCCGTTACCTTTAAGTTCTTCGTTTATACATTCCTGGGTTCACTGCTGATGCTGGTAGGTATTATCTACCTGTATTCTCAGACTCCGGATCATTCCTTCAGCTGGGAAAGCTTCACTACGCTGCATCTTGGCGCTGATCAACAAAACTGGCTCTTCTGGCTGTTCTTTGTTGCATTCGCCATCAAAATGCCGATCTTTCCTTTCCATACCTGGCAGCCAGATACTTACGAACAATCTCCGACTCCTGTAACCATGATCCTTTCCGGTGTTATGGTGAAAATGGGTCTGTTTGGTCTGATCCGCTGGTTGCTCCCGGTATTGCCAGAAGGCGCCAGCATGTGGACAGACGTCGCCATCGTATTATCTATCATCGGTATCATCTATGCTTCCTGCATCGCAATGGTACAGAGTGATCTGAAACGACTGATTGCTTATTCTTCCATTGCGCACATCGGTTTGATGAGTGCCGCTATCTTCTCCAAAACGGAGCAGGGTATGCAAGGTGCGTTGCTGCAAATGTTCAACCACGGTATTAACATTATCGGATTGTGGATAATCGTTGAAATTATCCAACAACGTCTGAAAGTGAAGAATATGGACGATCTGGGCGGTATCGCGCAGAAGGCTCCTCGTATGGCTATCTTCCTGGTAATTATCAGTCTTGCCAATATCGGCCTGCCACTGACCAACGGTTTTGTGGGTGAGTTCCTGATGTTTAGCGGACTTTTCCACTATAATCACTGGTTTATGGCTATTGCCGGACTGGGTATCATACTGGCAGCAGTATATACGCTGAATATGATTCAGAAAGTAATTTTCGGCAATACGAATGCATTAACAGAAACTACTACTGACCTGCAGCCTGGTGAAACACTGGCGCTGAGCGTGGTGGTTGCTATCATCCTGATCCTGGGTGTTTATCCAAAACCAATCCTGGATCTGGTTAGCAGCACAACAGCAGCGGTTCTTAAATTTTAAACGGGGTTTTGTAACGCAAAAATATGAATGCACTAATTTCTACTGCTTTATCGGGCGTTGTACTGATGTTTGTTGGTTTATTTGCACGAAATAAGCAGACCATTAAATTTTTTGCCATAGCGGCCATTATTATAGCTTTTATAGCCAACCTCGTACAGTATCCTTCTGTTGAGCTGGGCAGCTATATTATGTTTGGCATGATTGAAGTGTCTAAATTCAGTGTGATCTTCAATGCAGTAGCATTGGGGGCTACATTGCTATATTTCCTGCTGTCGGGTAGTGATTTTGAAAAAGTAGGAGAACATGTCGGAGATTATTTTGCGCTGATATTCTTCATTTTGGCTGGTATCTCCCTGGCAGCTACTTTCAACAATCTGTTGATGTTGTTCCTTGCCATCGAGATTATGTCCATTCCACAGTATATCCTGGCAGGTAGCGATAAAAAGAATCAGAAAAGCAATGAAGCTGCCCTGAAATATTTCCTGATGGGCTGTTTCTCTACCGGCGTACTCCTGATGGGTATTACCCTGATCTACGGTTCTGCAGGTACTTTCGAAATCAGCGCCCTCGGACTGGGAGCTGACAACGTTTCTCCACTCGCATTATGTGGTATCATCCTGGTGGCTTTTGCACTGTCTTTCAAAGTATCGGCAGCGCCATTCCACTTCTGGACTCCAGACGTATATGACGGCTCTCCAACCGTATTCACCTCTTTCATGGCTACTGTTGTAAAAGCAGGTGGTTTCATCGCTTTTGTAAGATTGTTCCATGTAGGTTTTAGTGGCGGTACGATTAGTCAGCACTGGATGCTGATTCTTTCCATCATCACTGCACTGACTTTGGTACTCGGTAACTTTACCGCAGTATTCCAGCAGAGCGTAAAACGTATGCTGGCTTACTCCAGTATTGCGCAAGCAGGTTTCATGCTGTTTGCGGTAATCGCCATGAATCAGACTGCCGCTCAAGGTATTATCCTGTATGCAGCCGCTTACAGCGTAGCTACCATCGGCGTTTTTGCAGTACTGATGCGGATGCACGACTATACCTTCGAAGGCTTCAATGGCCTGGCTAAGAAAGAGCCGCTGCTGGCTTTTGCAGTAACCGTTTTCCTGTTCTCTCTGGCAGGTATCCCAGTTACGGCAGGTTTCTTCGCGAAATACTTCGTACTGGCGGCAGCCATCCAGCAAGGACACCTCCTCTGGTTGGTAATTCTGGCGGTGCTGTGTGCTGCTATCAGCGTTTACTACTACTTCAAAGTGATTATCGCTATGTACTTCAAACAGGGTAGCCCTGTACTGGAGCCAGTTTCCAGCGGTTTTAAAGCTGGTCTGATCCTGACAGTAATCATCGTCCTGGCGCTGGGTATCTTCCCGCACGTGTTGATAGGTTGCCTCTAAACACATAGTAATACGATATAAGATGAGGGCCCGCGCTACCTGCGCGGGCCCTCTTGCTTTTAAGGAACCATTCATCCCAAATAAGCGAGTTTCGAATGTATTATTATATTAACTTTACTATTAACCCGTAATTATGCAATCCCGAGATATATTTTCACTGGCATATCGTTCCGTTACCGGTAATAAACTACGTACCGGGCTTACTGTAGCAATTATCGCTTTAGGTATCACCGTTCTGGTAGGTATTCTCACCGCTATTGATAGTATGAAAAGCAGCATTTATAGCAGCTTTGCTATGATGGGCGCCAATAGCTTCAGTATCAGGAACAGGGATATACAAGTGCGTATTGGGGATGATGGGGGAGATAAAGCCTCAAAAGGGAACAAAAACATCAAAAAAGTAAAGAAATCGAACAGTAATAAGGTGATTTCCTACCAGGATGCCATGGCTTTCAAGGAAAGATTCCATTTCCCTGCTGATGTAAGCATCAATGTCAGAGCCTCCGGGATAGCCACTGTTTATAAGGATGATAAGAAAACCAACCCCAATGTGACCGTGTTGGGAGGCGATGAGAATTATCTCCTCATATCCAATTATGAAATTGCCCAGGGACGAAACTTTAACTCCCTGGATGTTTCCTCTGGTAGAAATGTCGCAATTTTAGGAAAGGATGTTGCCGAAAAACTGTTTGGCAAGAAAATGAAGAACGTGGTAAACAACACCATCAGAGTAGGGGACGTGCGTTACAGAGTGATCGGTGTGCTTGCTTCAAAAGGTAGTAGTAGCCTGATGAGCGCAGATAATGTGGTCATTACTACGGTCAACAATACACGAAGAATCTTCAACAGACCCAATATTTCCTACCAGATCGGTATTGCCGTAAAAGATGTGAATCATATGGAACCCGCACAAGGAGAAGCTACAGGGCTTTTCCGTATTGTACGCGGACTGGCAGTGAATGAAGAAGATAACTTCGTGATCAGTAAGAGCGACAGCATAGCAGAAATGCTCTTTAAAAGTCTGAGCCAGGTGAACCTGTTTGCCGTAGCTATCGCCTTTATCACCCTCTTTGGCTCTGCGATCGGCCTGATGAACATCATGTTGGTATCTGTGGCAGAACGTACCCGCGAAATCGGCGTTACCAAAGCGCTCGGCGCCACCAGTAATGTTATCCGCAAACAATTCCTTTATGAAGCCATTATCATCAGCGTGATGGGAGGCCTGATAGGGGTAATAGCGGGTATGCTGCTGGGCAATATTATGTCCATTCTTCTCAGTTCTCCTTTCTATATTCCTTGGTTCTGGATCTTCATAGGCGTGAGCATTTGCGCGCTGGTGGGACTTATCTCCGGTCTTTACCCGGCTTTTAAGGCTTCCAAACTAGATCCAATCATTGCGCTGCGTTACGAATAACCAGCTTTACTTTACATCCGTTTTTTTATATCTTGTTCATTACCTAAAAAATGAGCAAGTATGCCATTACTCATTGTTATTGCTGCTATTCTGCTGCTGGTAATATTAGTTACCTGGTGCAAGCTGAATACCTTCCTCTCTTTCCTGATTGTTTCCCTGCTAATGGGATTGTCCCTGCAAATGAAAATGCCGGATGTAATCCAGTCTATCCAGACAGGTATCGGGAAGACACTAGGCTCTCTGATTGTAGTCATCGTTTTTGGCAGCATGTTAGGAAAGCTGGTGGCGGAAAGTGGGGCAGGCCAAAGAATAACGGGTGGATTAATGCAACTCCTGGGTCCTAAGTATGTACAGTGGTCGCTGATGATAACCGGTTTTGTAGTGGGGATTCCCCTTTTCTATAACATCGGATTTGTACTGATGGTGCCACTTATCTTTATGGTGGCAGCGCGAACAGGATTACCGGCTGTCTACCTGGGTATCCCTATGCTCGCTGCGCTCTCCGTTACACACGGCTATCTACCTCCTCATCCTTCTCCCTCTGCACTGGTTGAATATTTCCATGCCAGTATGGGACTGACTTTGCTATATGGTATACTGTTGGCTGTACCTGCTATTATTCTTGCAGGGCCGGTTTTTACCCGTTTGCTGAAAAACTATACCAATGCTCCTTCCAGGATGTTTGAGGCGAAAGAACTGCCTGAAAATGAGATCCCAGGTATGTTAGCCAGCATCCTTGCAGCTATGTTACCGGTATTGCTACTGGCGGTTACCGCGTTGGTGAAACTTCGGATGCCGGAAGGAAGTACCAGATACCAAATAGCGAGCTGGTTAGGAGAACCGCTGATAGTAATGCTGCTGGCGGTATTGAATGGCACATATCTCCTTGGATACCGCCGTAAAATGCCCGCGAAAAGAATATTAAGCATTATGGATGAGGCAGTGAAAGATGTAGCCGTGATCATATTGATTATAGGCGGTTCTGGCGCATTGACACAGTTGTTGCATGATAGTAAGGTGAGTATCTACATCGCTGATTCTTTACAACAGCTGCATTTACATCCGCTGGTACTGGCCTGGGGCATTGCGGCTATTATCAGGGTCTGCATAGGGTCCGCTACAGTAGCGGGACTTACTACTGCGGCCATTGTTGCGCCGATGATCCCCGCTTCAGGCGTGAATCCTAATCTGATGGTGCTCGCTACCGGGGCAGGCAGCCTGATGTTTTCCCATGTGAACGATGCCGGTTTCTGGATGTTCAAAGAATACTTTAACTTGTCTGTGAAAGATACGATCAAAACGTGGTCGGTAATGGAAACTATTGTGTCCATAACAGGACTGGCAGGCACTTTGGTGCTGAGCCTCTTCGTATAAACAATCAACTGAAAATCCGAGAACATGCATTGGTACGAATTAAGAAATGCAGCACAGGTAGACTCGCCTGCCATCGTAGTGTATAAAGACAGAATTATAGATAATATACGTCTGTTAAAAGGGATGATCGATGATGTACAACGGTTACGCCCACACGTAAAAACAAATAAGATTACGGAAGTAGTGCAGCTCATGCGGGATGCGCATATCGATAAATTCAAATGCGCCACCATTGCAGAGGCGGAGATGCTGGGAATTGCAGGCGCAAAAGATGTACTCATGGCTTATCAACCAGTGGGCCCTAAAGCTGTACGCTTGCTGGAGCTGGTGCAGAAGTATCATACTACTGTGTTCTCCTGCCTGGTTGATAATGTTGAGGCGGCTAATCAACTCAGTCATTTATTTGCTTCCATCGGCAGGAAATTGCCGGTGTATGTGGATTTGAATGTAGGTATGAATCGCACGGGTATACGTCCGGAAAAAGCGCTGGAACTATACGAATATCTGCATGCCTTACCAGGTATTATTCCGGTAGGATTACATGCCTACGACGGCCATCTGCATGATACGGATATGTATATACGTACCCAGCGTTGCGATGAGGCATATGCCCCTGTAGAACGGCTACAGGTGGCTATTGTGGCGGCAGGATTGAAAGCGCCTGTGATTGTTGCCGGCGGTTCTCCCACTTTTCCTGTTCATGCTCAGCGTAAAGACATTGAGTGTAGTCCGGGTACTTTTGTATTCTGGGATTTTGGATATGCCCGTAATCTGCCGGAGCAGCCATTTCAATATGCTGCATTGGTGTTGAGCAGGGTGATATCTGTGCTGGATGCGCAGCATATCTGTCTTGATTTAGGACACAAATCCGTTGCTGCTGAGAGTCCGCAGCCACGGGTAGAATTCCTGAATATTCCTGGTAAAATCATTTCGCAAAGTGAAGAGCATCTGGTGATGGAAGTAGAGGATGCGACTAAATATCCGGTGGGTACGCTCGGTTATGGCGTACCATTACATATTTGCCCTACAGTCGCACTCTATGAAAAGGCATATGTGGCAGAAAGCCATGATGTGATAGCTAATTGGAAAGTAATAGCGAGAGATCGACAGATCATTGTCTGATCCACAATAAAATTCGGTATCTTTATATGGCGCTGAATGGTGCGTATAAAGATACCGAATATGCATAGTGTAACCTCAAGAGTAATGACGTTCAACCAGGGGCGTATACCTGAGTTGCTGAATATGAAATATGCTGCTATGCGGGAAAACCCCTTTCGATTTTTTCGCGGCACCTGTCATCTCTTTTACGAAGATCTTCCTGCCAGAAGTCCTCTTTTAAAGTCGCCACTCACCTGGGTTTGCGGTGATCTCCATCTGGAAAATTTTGGTAGTTACAAAGCGGATAATCACATTCCATACTTTGATATCAATGATTTTGATGAATCGGTACTGGCCCCGTGCCTGGTAGATCCTACGCGGCTCCTTTGCAGTGTGCTGCTGGCCTCTGATGTATTAGGGATCAATAAAAAGGGTGCTAAGCAACTCTTTGATACTTTCCTGGATGCTTATGCCAATACGCTGGCTTCCGGATATATCCGTTCCCTGGAAAAGCAAGCCGCTACAGGTACTATCAAGCTTTTCCTGGATACCGTACGAAATAGAAAACACAAACCATTTATCATGAAACGCATGGAAATGCGTGATGGTAAACCTCGCCTGCTGATCGATAAAATTAAAACTTTAAAGGCGCCTAAGGAATCGAGGACAGCGATTAGAGAACAAGTACAAGCTTGGTTGTCTCAACATCCGCAAACCAAAGGCTATGTGATTATGGATCTGGCTTATCGTATAGCCGGTACCGGTAGTTTGGGCGGAACGAGATATGTGTTACTGGTCACGCATCCGGATGCACCTGGCGACTACTTTCTCCTGGATCTCAAGTTGGCGCTGCCTTCCTGCATATTAGATTATCATTCTTTTGCGCAGCCGGAATGGTCTGACGACGCATCCCGTGTAACAGAAGTACAGAAACGGTTTCAGGCGGCATCGCCTGCATTACTGCATCAGGTGGAAGTGGATGGTAAACATTATATCCTGAAAGTACTGCAACCTTCTGCGGATAAAATTAATTTTCAATCGTTCAACGGGAAAACGAGAAAACTGGAAGAGATTCTTTCTTCTATGGGACAGATATGCGCCTGGGATTGTTTGCGCTCCGGAGGTCGCCAGGGATCAGCGATTGCTGATGAGCTAATTGATTTTGCTGTCCAGGCTTCAAAATGGAAGGATACAGTATTTGAATATGCTTCTTCCTATGCGTTGCAGGTAACAAAAGATTTCAAAGCATATGCTACTGATTATGATACCGGCAAAGTAAAGGCTTGATATAAAATGAGTAAAAATCCCCACCCCGGTAGATCTCCGGAGTGGGGATTTTTTTATTTAGCGTAATTCAATACGCGGATATTATTGATTTCACCAGAGAATGCCTGACTATTGTCGCCAATATATTGCAATGGGAAGACGAGCGTCTGTATTTTTGCATTCTTGTCTTTCGTATTCGGGAATGTGATGAACTGTCCCTCCAGGCGCTCAATGAGCTGACCATTGACAAAAAGAGAAGTACCTTTGTTAGTGCCGGAAATCTCAACATGGGTCCAGGTATTGGCAGGAATGGCATAATTGAAATTGTAATGGTAACCTTCCCTGGAGAAGCCGAGTTTGCCAGTACTTTGCTGCAATAATTTTACTTGTGCATATGGCGAAGAAAAAATAACTGCATTGTTCTTATTGCCTGCATCCGGCTTAATATCGAAGCTGATCGTGTATCCGTAACCGATAGCTGTAACCGGCGTTTGGAAATAACTTTGACCTCCGTTCAAACGAAGATTTTGCCCAATAGCCGCGTTCTTCAGCTTGCCGGATGGCTTGTTTTTTCCAAATGATAAATGGTATAATATGGAATCCTTACTGTATAATTTGTGTTGGAGGTTAAGTCCTGGTCCTTCGCTGAGGCGTTGACTGTTTTTACTGTAAGTGTCGAAGTTGCTGGCATTGGTATGGCCGTTCCACATTTTTTCTGCGAGCACCTGCATGGCTGGGAATGCGCGGTCGTGCACATCATCAGCCGTGATGCCATTGCCCGGATGATCGTTCCAAACGGCAAATGCGCCGCCTTTGATTTTTGGATGTCCCATTGGAAACACCACTGCACCGATCACATTAGGCTCCCAGGTGTTGTATAATTTTTTGATGTTAAGATAGTCGTAATAATAACCTGCGGCAGGAACGATATATAACCAGCCATCCGGGGTGCTGATCAGGTCGTAGCCAAGTTTGATCATTTCCTTTGGTTCTGCGTAGCCATTGTACCAGGCATTCATGGTAATGCCTTCAGATTTCACCGGCGTTTTACCTTGAGCATGTGTCAGAGAGCCCCACATGCGCACTTTTTTCCCATAGCCTTCCACGAATCTGATTAAATGATCCGTAAAAGCCCTGAATTTCTCTGCTTCATGTTTATCATACTCATCTGTGCCTATATGTACTTCTGCGCCTTTAAAGACCGGATTAGGGCCTTCCAGGTACTCTTTAAAGATATTATCCACCATGGTCCAGGAGGCAGGATCAAGGTTCAGGTGATCGCGGCCATATTTGGCGCTGGCTACTTCCGGATTGGCTTTGCTGAGGGCCAGCGAGTGGGCAGGCACATCTATTTCAGGAATGATCCGAACGCCAAAGCTGTCGGCCATATCCTGCAATGCCATAAATTCTTTCTTAGAGTAGGAGCCATCTTTGGCGGTTAATCCGGGATAGGTATCATTTTCCAGCCGGAAAGCGGAGTAGGTGCTATCCCAGTTATCTCCGAAGAATTTGGCGAAGCCGTTATCATTCAGGTGAATATGAAAATCGTTCATTTTGTAGTAAGACATGAACTGCACGTAGTTCCGCAGAAACTCCATGGTAAAGAATTTCCTGCCATCGTCCAGTACAAAACTCCGCACCTCATATTTAGGATAATCCCGGGTGATTCCTTTTGGTAAATAGGAATGTGAGGAGTCCTGTTCAAGTATTTGAAGTATGGTGCGGGTGGCCCAGAATGCGCCTTGTTTTTGGGGCGCAGAGATGTTGGTGATATCGTTAATGTCTATACGATAACCTTCATTTCCTAAGCTGGTATCCGCTTTACTGATGTTTAGGAAGATGTCGCCTTTCGAAGGTTTCCCGGCGATGCTCTTGATACCGGCTTTGGGTATCACGAGGTTTAAGTCGGCCGCCAGCCGCGCAGCTACCGGTTCCAGGATAGCTTTATCAGCGGGGCTGAATACCACTTTTGTATTCGGAGATACTTTAAATCTGCCGTTAGCGCCATGCCATTCGCGTAATGCGGGAATAACAAAAGGTGCGGTATTATCGGGAGCGCCGTATTTGCCAGGGATTATCAGTTGCATGGGGGCGTCCATTTCTGCGCCATCTTGCTGACGTTTCAGTATGAAATAGAGGTTTACCGGAGCATCTGTCAGTGGCTGATGTATATTTCCCTGTGGATCGATCACAGGGTGCCTGTCGGTTCCTTTCAGCAGGAGTTCATAACCTTTAGGAGGAACGGGAATGGTAATTTTGGTTTGTCCGGGAGCATAACTGATGGCCGGAATGTTTTTCACCGCCTGTGCGAAACTGGCGGAGTCTGGAATTTGTTGTGCCTTTGCGATGGATACTGGGAGCAGGAATGCGGCCAGCAGCAAAGTACGGTTGTCTTTGAGCAGTTTCATTGCAAATAGATGTTCACTGTTTAAAAAAACGCTTCACTTGTAAGAAGTGAAGCGTTTATGGATAAATCCCAAAATAGGTATTTAAAATGAATTCTAATAGTATAGTTGTGTCAGCACGTTGGTAGCGTCTTCTGATGGTGGTTTCAGATGCATGAACTCGGTATACTGCGTGAGATTGAGCAGTGGTTTAAGTTTGGCGAGCATACCATTTTGCATGCTGTTTAATTTTGTCTTGTATGCTTTTTCGTTGGTACGTTGCAGTGATTGCATGTTTACTTTCTGCTGAAGGTAATTGGTGACAATACTGAGTAACCTTGGTTTTTGTTGTTCTGTAAGTATCAGTGATTTATCCAGTTTGCTGACAATGGAGGAGGCGGTGCCTTCTACATTCATGGTTGGATTTTGTGCATGAACGCACAACAGGATAAAACTGAAGCAAAAGAGCAGTAATGCAGGGATGGCCAGCTTTTTCATGTGACGTGGGATTAAGATTGAGTCTATCTAAATTCCTTATAAGTTACAAAAAAAAGCGACAGTCTGTCCACTATTGCATCACCAATTTTACATATTTCGACTGTGTATTTCCTTCTTCATCGATGGAAATATATTGGCAGAGAATTGTCTTTGGATCTACCCATTTTGTTTGGGTAGGTCCCCAGGTTTCCAGGTTGGCTTCTCCTACGTATTTAATCTTGTCTTTCTCAATATCATAGAGTTGGAATCCGTTGGGAAGGAATGCCGCAACGAGGTCCATGGAGGCGCAGAGGAAATGTTTTTTATCCGGAGAGAAGATAGGTTCTGTCCAGATATGCAGGGTATCGCCATTATGGTTATCTACCAGGAGGAAATCCTGTGATTCGTAATAGTAGACGATAACGCCTTTTTTGTTGATTTCCGGATAATTGGCAACGTACAGATAGTGGCCGAAGGTGGCTGCTGTGTCGTTGTCGTTATCAGTGAGCGTGAGTGTTTTCCCATTTTGCAGTTTGAACAGCAGGCTGCTACCATTGCGTTTAACGGTGGTATCTTTTGCAAGTGCCTGGGCTTCGCTGGTGTCTTGTGTTGGCAATTTAAATTTTTCGAATACAGCGGAATCGATAGTGTATACGAAGAAGGTTTTGTTGGCCAGGGAAATGGTATCGACAGGTGTTTCAGAAGTAGCTGGCACATCTGCCATTACAACGCCGGAGGAATCTTTTTCGCCCGACTTGTTGCCTTTCTGTTGTCCGCAGCTCCATAACAGGACAGCTACGGTCATCAGGTAAAACAGGTTTTTGTACATATTCATTTGAAAATTTCTGATCTACAAATGTAAGTAATTATGATATGGTCATTTCGTTTCGTCGGGAAGTTGGTTCCCGGCTGTATTGGATAATGTGAAATACAGGATATATCCTAACAGGATGCCGATACAAAATCCGGTCAGATGAGCAATATTATCGATTCCTCCGCTGAAAAAGGCCAGGATGATGTTGAGACCTACGAATAATGCGATAAACGCAAGTAATGGTTTCCGTATTGTGGGACGATATACCGTAGTTGTTAAAAGAGCCAGAAATGCGCCGTAAATCCCGAAAATTCCACCTGAAGCGCCGACGCTCAAAGTATCCTTGTGAAACCATATACTGGCAAAATCGGACATAATTCCTGTGCAGAAATAAACCAGGCACATCCTCGGTCCTCTGATAACTGGTTCCAGGAATAAACCAGCCATGAAGAGGCCCAGCATATTGGTAAACAAGTGCCACAGTCCTCCATGCAGAAACATACTGGTGAGCAGTCGCCAATATTGGTGAAGATCGATGGTATATGGCCAGTAATTGCCACCTGCATGTAATAGCGTGTCGGGATTTCCGGACCAGATATTTAGTCCGGAGAAGACCATCACAAAGAAAACAATGCAGTTGATTGCAATCAATGCGAGGGTGACAGGCATTTGTAGCAGATGCTTCTGGATTTGCATGCAAGATAAGTTACGACAATTCGCGCAATTCCGGCTAACAAATCGCTGTGAATCAGCTATTCGTAACTATAATCAACAGTGGTATTAGCTTCGGTGTCTAACTGCGTGTATCCTTGCGCGTGAAGGTATACTTTTGCCTTATTGGGATAGCCGTGACCGTTACAGGCGTACATATATTGTACGGTCGTCGAGCGGGATAGTTTAGCAATGCCCTTGACTGCATTGTTCTCCTGTTTATCTTCCAGTTTTATCCGGGAAGGGTTGTTGGTGCTGATATGAAGGAGGAGGCTGGTAATATCAGGCAGTAAGAAGGCAGGGTGGGCTTGAGGAATGGTGTCTGTCAGTAATAATTGATTGGCCATTTGTGCCATTGGATTATAGGTAGACATATCCCATTCGCAAACGGCTTTCGTGAAATAGGTGGTGTTATTGTCTGGAGAAGCGGTATCATGTAAGATATTCTTCCAGTCCGGGTTGCCTTCAATATAATTCCAGCTGGTAGCCTGACTGGCATTGGAATATTTGAGGGAGAGCGGTTTATTTCCTTGCCAGAGGACTTGTGCGGTGGTTACTTGTTGGTTCTGGTCAAAGAAATCAATTTTCCGGATGTTGCCGTTGATATCCCAATCAGTCACGGTTGCTTTTTTGGTGACTTTTACGGTATGATTGACATTGGATTCACAGATCATGCCGCTGAGGCGTTGGTAGGAATCGTAGACGAATTTGTAGGTGTTGGAGTCCTGCAGATTATTGAACCTGGTCATGGTGGTGAGTCGGCCGGCGGCATCATAACTGAAGGTGATACAGGGGGCTTTTTCTCCCTGGATGGTAAGGGCTTTAAGGCGGGGAACATTATATTTCCCTTTGTTGGAGCTGCAAGCCGTGATAAGGACAGGCAGAAGGAGTACATAGAGATATTTGAGCATACTTATGGCGGTAAGTTGCTATGAAAATACGTAATAAAAGTAAAAACCCCACGCTTTTAAGGCGTGGGGTTTTTACTTTTTCCAAGTAAGTTTGGATATTACTCAGCAACTACTTCGAATTCCATTTCAGTATCGTTTCCTTTACCGAAGTCGAGGCGTGCTTTGTAAGTGCCTAATTCTTTAACATCATCGAGGATGTGGATACGGCGACGATCGATTTCGTAACCTTTTTGTTCTTTAATTGCGCGAGCAATCTGAACACCGGTAACGCTACCGAAGATTTTACCGGAAGTACCGGTTTTAGCACCGATCTTAACAGGAGAAGCTTTCAGAACTTCTACTACTTTAGCGATTTCCGCCAGCAGTTTCTCTTCTTTCACTTTCTGTACTTTCAGGCGCTCCTGCAGCTGTTTCAGGTTAGAAGGGCTAGCTTCTACCGCAAACTTCTGAGGGATCAGGAAGTTCCTGGCGTAACCATTCTTTACGTTAACCAGTTCATTCTTCTGACCCAGGTTGTCTACGTCTTGTATTAAAATAACTTGCATAACTTCTTACTTTAAAAGGTCAGTAACATAAGGCAATAAAGCCATTTGACGAGCTTTCTTAATAGCCTGGGCTACTTTACGCTGAAATTTCAGAGAGTTACCTGTAATACGGCGAGGCAGCATTTTGCCCTGATCGTTCAGAAATTTCTTCAAAAACTCCGCGTCTTTGTAATCTACATACTTGATGCCCATTTTCTTAAAACGGCAGTATTTCTTCTGACGTTTTTCAGTTTTTACGGCTGTTAAGTATTTGATTTCTTGTTTCGGTTTAACTGCCATAATTTTAAGCTTCAGTGGTTTTAGATTCAGCATTAGCACCAAAGTTCTTACGGTTGTTATACGCTACAGCGTATTTATCAAGCGCAGTTACCATGTGGCGCAATACGTTTTCATCGCGGTTGAGCTGAATTTTCAGCTTCTCATTGAGGTCGGTTGGCGCAGTATATTCCAGAACCAGATACATTCCTGTAGTCTTTTTCCGGATAGGGTACGCCAGTGATCTTAATCCCCAGGGATTTTCGTGCGTTACATTTCCGCCGTTATCTTTAATGATATCAGCGAATTTTTTCTGAGCCGCTTTGTATTCGTCTTCAGAAAGCACAGGGGTAAAGATCACCATCAATTCGTAGTTCATAATTCCCTGTTTTTTGTATGGTTTAATAAAAAAAATTGGACCGCAAAGATAAAGAACTAATTCCAATTTCACGTGTTTGATGGGGTTTATTCTGTAATATTCTTTCGAATGATCATAAATTATTGATATTTAATTGATTATATATTTAACCCTTGTTTCAACCAGCGCCTTCGGCACTGGTTGAAACAAGGGTTTTCGTTCCGCGCCGGCGGCGCGGAACGAAAACTTTGACAGGGAATCTCTTCATTTCTGTTCGTTGGTAGCTTGGAACAAGGGGCTCCGTTGGGAGCTGCTGTGCAGGGTACCTGCTTAATTTCCGTGCGTTGGTGGTGGAGAACCCGCGCCTCCGTCAGGAAAACTGCTAACTACTCCATTTATGACCGGCCGCCAATGGGCGGCCGGTCATAAAAAAACACCCGAGCCGAAAATCACGCCGCAGGCGTGATTTTCGGCTCGGCAAAAACAATTCAACGCGCAGCAAAACCTAAAATGCAGTCAACTTGTCAGCCCACCACCACTGGCATAACCTTTGACTCCTTCCCTCCGAAATAAAAAATTAGTTTACCCATGCAAAAAGGTGCTATACGTGTACAAACGGAAAATATATTTCCGATCATTAAGAAATTCCTGTATTCCGATCACGAAATCTTTATCCGTGAATTGGTAAGTAATGCCGTGGATGCTACCCAGAAACTTAAAACCCTCGCCAGTGTTGGTGAATTTAAAGGAGACCTGGGTAATATCGATATTGAAGTACGCCTGGATAAAGAGAAAAAGACGATCACCATCGCGGATCATGGTGTGGGTATGTCCGCAGAAGAAGTAGATAAATACATTAACCAGGTTGCTTTCTCTGGTGCAGAGGAGTTCCTGAAAAAATATAAAGGCCAGGAAAATGGTACGAATATAATCGGTCACTTCGGACTTGGTTTCTATTCTTCCTTTATGGTGTCTAACCAGGTGGAAATCTTTACCAAATCCTGGAAAGAAAGCGCTCCTGCCGTTCGCTGGGAATGCGATGGCAGCCCTGAATATACCCTGGAAGAAACCACAAAAGAGGAACGCGGTACAGAAATCGTAATGCATGTAAATGAGGAGAGCGAAGAATTCCTCGACGAAGGACGTATCCGTTCTATCCTTACCAAATTCTGTAAATTCCTTCCTATCCCAGTGAAATTTGAAGGGGAGCAAATCAACAACCCTTCTCCAGCCTGGACAAAAAAACCAAGCGAACTCACTACAGAAGATTATCAGAACTTCTATAAAGAATTATATCCTTTCGCAGAAGCGCCACTCTTCTGGATTCACCTGAATGTAGATTATCCGTTTAACCTGACCGGTATTCTCTACTTCCCTAAAATCACGAAGAGCTACGAAATACAGAAAGATAAAATCAATCTGTACTCTAACCAGGTATACGTTACCGATGAGGTGAAAGATATCGTTCCTGAATTCCTGATGCTGCTGCATGGGGTAATCGATAGCCCGGATATTCCGCTGAACGTTAGCCGTAGCTACCTCCAGGGGGATCCAAACGTGAAGAAAATCAATGGCTATATCACCAAGAAAGTAGCGGATAAACTGGATGAAATGTTCCGGACAGACCGCAAAGGCTTTGAGGAAAAATGGGAATCCATTGGCCTCTTTGTGAAGTATGGCATGATGACAGACGATAAATTCCTGGATAAAGCCAATAAATTCCTGGTGCTGGAAGATGTAGATGGCGGTACTTTCTATACGCAGGAAGAATACCGTACTGCTGCTGCCGGTCTGCAAACCAATAAAGAAGGGAAACTGGTGGTGCTGTATGCTACCAATCCTGTTCAACAGGATAGCTATATCCAGGCTGCCAAAAAGAAAGGGTTTAAGATCATCAAGATGGAAACCCTTGTGGACGCTGCCTTTATTAACAATATCGAAATGAAATGGGAGAATGTTCAGTTTACCCGTGTCGATGCTGATATTGCGAATAATCTGATTGATAAAGATGAAAACGCAGATACCCTGCTTTCTAAAGATCAGGAACAAACCCTGAAAGATCTCTTCGGTAAAGAGGTAAATCAACCTAATATCAAAGTAGATATGAAAGGACTGACTGCTGACGTTCAACCTGTTATCGTTACCCGTCCTGAATTTATGCGTCGTATGAAAGATATGGCCAGCATGGGCGGCGGCGGAATGAACTGGTACGCCAATATGCCAGATGAAATCAACATGACGATCAACGCTAATCACCCGGTTTACCTGCAAATTCTGCGCGAAAAAGACAATTCGATTCAACAGAAACAAATCAAGAATCTGGCAGATCTGGCATTACTCTCGCAGAACCTGCTTACGGGCGCAGACCTCACCGCTTTTGTTTCCAGAAGCGTGGAACTGATGACCAAAGAAGAACAAGAAGCATAAATGAATATCTGTTACAGGTATCATCTGATATAGACGAATATTTATTCATAGTAAAAGGCGCCTTTCCGGCGCCTTTTCTATTTTTTTATGGCGGCGTTAAAAAAAATTATTCCACTCATTTTTAAACATTGGTAGCCTAGTATTCTGACGTCTAACAAAAAAAATATTTGTCTTTTTATTCACTTATAAAAAATTAAAATACATGCTGCTTTATGTGCTGAAATAAAATAGTTTAGGTCGCGTTATTGTACTTTATTTGCGTACCCCACTGCGGTCGTTTAACGCAGGAAATTATTGTAAAACCTGGTCTCGGCAATTGCCGGGACCTTTTTCATTTATAGGAGTTATATGAAAAAAAGAAGAATTAAAAATTTATGCCATGTCTTGGTGCTGTTAACAGCATTGTTTTCCTGCTCTAAAAAGGAAATGTCTACGCCTGACAAACCGGGAACCAATCCGCCCAAGGAGGATGTTTTTGATCCGCAAACGGAAGGTATGACGGCAAAGAAAGTAGTAAATGGTGGTGGTAACATTACCGATTATCTGCTCTATATCCCTGACGGATATAATACCAGAAAGGATTACAGATGGCCGTTGGTCATTTTCCTGCATGGGATTGGAGAAATAGGTACCAATGTGGATGTGCTCAGGAATGTGGCTTTACCGAGAGTGGTTAAAGGACAGCCATTTGTAATGATTGCGCCGCAATGTACCCGCAACTGGTGGAACGGGGAATCGTTACAGGCCTTGTATAAAGAGGTGTTGGCCAAATACCATGTGGATTCCAACAGGGTGATTCTGACAGGACTGAGTATGGGAGGAATGGCCACATGGGACTGGATCTGCGCGAATCCTAACAATTTTGCAGCAGCAGTGCCTATTTCCGGAAAAGGAGATCCTAATCAGGTATCCAAAATTAAGAAGATGCCGATATGGGCATTCCATTGTGCAGATGATCCAACTGTCAGCGTAGAAGGGTCAAGAGCGCCAGTAAAAGCGCTGCAGGCTATTGGTGGAAATATTAAATACACAGAATATCCGACGGGAGGCCATGATGCATGGACAAGAGCTTATGCAACACCGGAATTATATACCTGGATATTGAGTCAACATAAATAACCAACAAGTCTTTTCCTGCCATATCATGAACCTAATATCCGGAGCCCTTTAAAGCAAGGGCTCTATCCCTAAACCATAAAGGCTCCTAGCGGAGCCTTTATGTATTTTATATCATTTGTTTTATCGGATATCTATGACTTTCAGTTGTAATGTTGTCTGCCCATTCCACTCATTTTCATCCAGCGTAAATACCATATCAAAAGGTTTCTTACCACTGATGATTTCAAACTTCTCAGACATATAGAAGCCTATACCAGACATGGTTGGGCCGCCATTACCCTGACGCACAGAGAACTTAATATGCTCCTCTTTTACAAGTTTGGAATATCCTGTATCCCGGAGGTTTCTGGCCAGGAATACCGGACGTAGATTCTCTGGGCCTAAAGGTTCGAATTGTTTGAGAATATTATAAAATGCAGGGGTAATATCACTGAACATAATTTCAGTGTCTATCACTATTTCAGGCACCAGCATATCTGCGGAAATGGTGTTTGACACTACTTCTTCAAATTTATCCTGGAATGCTTTTACATTTTCAGGTTTCAGCGTCATACCTGCTGCATAGAAATGGCCACCATAATTCTCAAGCAGGTCTCTGCACTGGTGCACCGCTTCATATACATTGAATCCCATCACAGATCTGGCGGAACCGGCCACCATATCGTTGGATTGCGTAAGGATCACGGTAGGACGGTAATAAAACTTATCGATGAGTCGGGACGCAACGATTCCTACTACGCCTTTATGCCAGTGTGCCTGGAAAAGTACGGTTGATTTCCTGGCGGCCATGGAGGCATCATTTTCAATTAATGAAATGGCTTCCTGGGTGATGGTATTATCGATTTCCTTACGATCGAAATTATCTGCATGAAGCGCTTCAGCAATGGCTTTCGCTTTCTCAGGATCATTTTCTATGAATAGGTTCACCGCTTTGCGGGCGTCATCCATACGTCCTGCCGCATTTACCCTTGGGGCTATTACAAATACCAGGTTGGCAATAGTTAGCTTGTCGGGTTGCGCACTTAGCTGGATCAATGCTTTTATACCAGGGAGTGGATTATCGTTAACTTTTTTCAATCCATGATAAGCCAGCACTCTGTTTTCGCCTGTCATCGGAACGATATCCGCAGCGATGCTGGTGGCGACGAGGTCCAGGTATTTATTGGGAGCGCTGTCGGGAAGTCCTCTTTTCAGTGCAATGGCGCTGATGAGTTTATATCCGATGCCGCAACCGCTTAATTCCTTATAAGGGTAAGGGCAATCGTATTGCTTAGGATTCAGAATGGCGATTGCGGGAGGGAGGATAGCATCAGGGAGATGATGGTCACAAATGATAAAATCGATCCCTGCTTGCTTGGCCTCTGTAATCAAATCAACGGATTTAATACCACAGTCGAGTGCAATTACGAGGCTGAAATCATTTTCTTTTGCGTAGGCAATGCCTTGTGTGGAAATACCATATCCTTCGCGATAGCGGTGGGGGATATAATATTCTATATCTGCATAAAGCTGATGGAGGAAATCATATACGGTAGCTACTGCTGTAGTGCCATCCACATCATAATCGCCGTAGATAAGTATTTTTTCATGGCGAAAGAAGGCCAGTTCTATTCTGGCGATGGCTTTGTCCATATCTTTCATGAGCCAGGGATCGTGAAGATCGCCTGGAACGGGTCTGAAAAAAAGCCGGGCAGCCTCGTAGGTATGAACATTTCGTTGCACCAGCAGTCGGCATAGCAATGGATGTATGCGGAGGGATGATTGCAGCAGATGTTCCTGATTTGGTTGATAAGCTTTTACTGTCCAGCGTTTTTGCATTATAAGTTCAGGATTCTTTAAGCGTTATGTAGCATCCGGCGTAGGTATCAGGAGCTTATTGCAGTTTACATTTATTATTTTATATTTTTTGAAAATTCTTTTAGTAGGTGCGGTCAGTGGTATAACGGACCATGGCTTCGAGGCCTTTTCTGATATCGCTTTCCGGGAATTGGTGGAGGATTGCGAGGGCTTCATCCCTGTACTCGAACATTTTCTGGCGGGTATATTCAATACCGCCGGAGGCTTTTACCATTTCGATTACTTCTTCTACTTTGTCCTTATCTGTATTGTGATTTTTTACAATATAGATAATTCTGCGACGAACTTCCGGAGATGCATGTTGGAGGGTATAGATAAGTGGGAGGGTCATTTTTTTCTCCCGGATGTCTATTCCTGTTGGTTTTCCGATTTTTGCGGAGCCATAATCGAAGAGATCATCTTTAATTTGGAATGCAATTCCTACTTTTTCTCCGAACAACCTCATTTGTTCAGTTGTTGTTTCATCGTTGGTAGAGCTCCATGCGCCGGCGGAGCAGGCGGAGGCTAACAGGGATGCGGTTTTGCGTTTGATGATTTCGAAGTATATATCCTCTTTGATATTGAGTTTCCTGGTTTTCTCTATTTGGATCAGTTCACCTTCACTCATGGCCTGAACAGTGTCAGATATAATTTGCAAAGTTCTGAATTCGTTGTGGTTAAGGCAAAGGGAGAGGCCTTTGGATAGGAGATAGTCGCCCACCAGTACGGCGATTTTATTTTTCCATAGTGCATTGATAGAGAAGAAGCCTCTTCGTTCATTGGCATCGTCTACTACATCATCGTGTACGAGGGTTGCAGTATGGAGTAATTCCACAAATGCGGCAGCGCGGTAGGTACTTTCCTGGAGATCATCTCTGAAAAGTTTGGCTGACAATAACACGAACATGGGACGCATTTGCTTCCCTTTTCGCTTAACAATATAATGCATAACGCGGTCCAGTAGCGGAATATTGCTTTTTACTGAATCTGCGAATTTGCTCTCAAAATCTTGTAATTCCTTACCTATCAGGTGTTTAATATCATCCATGGCCTAAATCAAAAGGATTGCTAAGCTAGGTTTAAAATGTGAAACTTTAACATTTTGGCCTCTAATTTGTATAAGGAGTATAACAAACCTTTAACAGCAGCTAAAGGTTTTGTTAACACGAGGATGGCAATACTTTAACTTACGTGGATTTAAGGTATATAAATACTTTCGATTACGCACTGCTTTTTAAGCAGTTATCAATGAAAATAATATTGCAAGAAAAATTTGTATATTGATAAAGGATTTTTACCTTTGCTTGGTAAAAAACGGGTTATTAGTAAATTTTTAACAGTTTTTAAATAAAAAACAATTATGGCAAGCAAAAAGTACTTTTTACTGGCAGGCGCTGTGAGTTTATTAGCCGCGTCTTCTGGTTTTGCACAGGTTCAACCAACCGGCTATGATGCTTTGGATTCTTCCAAAGTGCCTAGCAAGAGAATGGTACAACAGAATAACTTCCAGAACCACACTTCCAATTTCCCTGCTAAACCTAGGGATATGTGGGAACTTGGTTTCCATGGCGGTCTTCACCTGATCGACGGAACTGTTCCTCCAAGACCAGGTTTCGGTGGTGGTGTTTCTATCAGAAAATCTCTGGGTCATACCTTCTCACTGAGAGCAGAATACACCGGTTCATTCGACTACGGTCAGGATTATAAACTGCGTCCGGTTCCTTATACTGCTGATGCGGTTAACCCTTGGGGTCCTACTGCAGCTAAGAACGGCGGTATGATCGTTCCTAACTACAAATCAGCGAACCATCAGCTGTCTTTGGACGTGCTGATGTCTCTGAGCAACATCATGTTCTACAAAGCTGAACCTAAAGCTAACTGGTACGTATTGGCTGGTTACTCTATCGTAATGGCTGACGTAGACGTTGACGCTCTGGATGGTAACGGTAACGGTTACGACTACTCCAGCGTTAACTTCGGTGGTAAACGTAAAGACATCATCAACCAGATCAGATCTATCCAGGATAAAAAATACGAATCCAATGCTCCTGCACAGGGTAACCGTATTGCTATCGGTCGTCACGATGACAACCAGCTCCTGCGTCACGCACTGGACCTGGGTACTGGTGTAGCGTTCAAAGTAACTAAACGCTTCAACATCGGTATTGAAGAAAAAATCACCATGCCATTTGATGCTTACCTGGATGGTTATGCAGGCCCTGGTGGTTCTACTAAAGATTTCTACTCTTACACTAACGTTCGTCTGAACTTCAACCTGGGTAATCCGAACAAACGCGTTCAGCCATTATGGTGGATCAACCCACTGGAATACGCTTACAGCGAACTGTCTAACCCACGTCACATGAAACTGCCAGTTCCAGTTTTACCTGATGCTGATGGCGACGGTGTAACTGATC
Source organism: Chitinophaga dinghuensis (assembly GCF_003259435.1). Taxonomy (GTDB): domain Bacteria; phylum Bacteroidota; class Bacteroidia; order Chitinophagales; family Chitinophagaceae; genus Chitinophaga; species Chitinophaga dinghuensis. The sequence goes on along the minus strand of NZ_QLMA01000011.1, from coordinate 89,212 downwards.
AGTTCGACCGCGAACCTAACACTCCAGCAGGCGCACCAGTTGATTCTCACGGTGTTTCCCGCGATACTGACGGTGACGGCGTTCCTGATTACAAAGACAAACAACTGATCACTCCTACTTACTGCCAGCCAGTTGACGCTGACGGTGTTGGTAAATGCCCAGATCCTGAGTGCTGCAAGAATATAGCTCCAGCTAATACTTGCTCTAGCCTGGTTCTGCCTAGCGTTTCCTTCAAAGGCGCTGCTACTAAAGTTTCTAAAGATCAGGAATCTATCCTGTCTTCTGTAGCATCTACTCTGAAAGCTAACCCATCTTGCAACGTTCTGGTTACCGGCCACGCTGGTGCTAAAGGTAAAAAAGGTGGTGTTGATCTGAGCAGCCGTCGTGTTGACGCAGTTATCGACTACCTGGCTGATAAACAAGGTATCGATCGCGGCCGCTTCATCAAACAAAACACTCCTGGTGAGTCTGCTACTGTTGACTTAGCTCCTGCTAACTAATCAGTATCTCTCCCAAAGATGATAATGCTGAAAAGTCCTCCGGCCACAATCGGAGGACTTTTCCTTTTTATCCATTCTTTCCCTGTCCTCTCCCATAGTTGACACCTTAAGTCCATTTTTTCCTTTCCTTTGCTCCGTATTCCAAAATCATATAATTTTGGGGGCTTTTTTAACAAATTTTATTTTGTGGGTATAAACATTAACAGGGTCTCCCTGGCAGGTTTAGTAGTAGCGCTTGGTATTATCTACGGCGATATCGGAACCTCTCCGCTCTATGTGTTTAAAGCCATAGTCGGCGGAAATCCCATTAGCGACCTACTCGTTATAGGTGGTATTTCATGTATCATCTGGACACTGACACTGCAAACAACAGTTAAGTACGTTATCCTGACGCTCCGCGCAGATAATAAAGGGGAAGGAGGTATCTTTTCCCTATATGCCCTCGTCAGAAGACATGCCAAATGGACGGTAATATTTGGTATGATCGGAGGCGCCGCCCTCCTTGCCGACGGGATCATCACCCCGCCCATCACTGTAACCTCTGCCATTGAAGGCCTTCGAACGCTGGAAGTCTTTAAAGATCTTAGCCAGTTAACTATCGTCAAAATAGTACTGGCCATTATTACAGGACTGTTTATCATGCAACAATTCGGAACCGTATCCATTGGCCGTATGTTCGGCCCTATCATGGTACTCTGGTTCTCTATGCTCGGTATTCTCGGGATCACCCATATCGCCGACGATATGAGCATCTTTAAGGCATTCAGTCCCCATTATGCCATCGAATTATTAACCACCTACCCTAAAGGATTTTTAATCCTCGGCGCCGTCTTCCTCTGTACGACGGGAGCGGAAGCCCTATACTCGGACCTGGGCCACTGCGGTCGTGGAAATATCCGCGTATCCTGGATTTTTGTGAAATCCTGCCTCATCTTAAACTATCTCGGTCAAGGCGCCTGGCTCCTGACCCAGAAAGGACAAATCATCCCCAAAGATCAGAACCCATTCTTTACCATTATGCCAGAATGGTTCATCATCTTCGGGGTATTGATCGCTACAATGGCCTCTATCATCGCCAGCCAGGCGCTGATTTCTGGTTCGTTCACACTCATTGCAGAAGCGATGCGACTGAACCTCTGGCCTAAAATGAGAGTCAATTATCCTACAGAAATGAGAGGTCAGCTCTACATCCCAGGTATTAACGTAATGCTGTTTGTAGGTTGCTCGGCCATCGTACTGTTATTCCAGGAATCCTCCCATATGGAAGCTGCTTACGGGTTGTCTATTACTATATGTATGTTGATGACATCCTGTCTGTTCGCTTTCTATCTCTATACGCGGCGAGTGTGGATAGGCTGGATAATGTTGTATCTCGTCGTCTATTTCACCATAGAATTCTCCTTCCTCTTCGCTAACCTCGTGAAATTTGCACACGGCGGTTATGTGACAGTGGTAGTCGCAGGCGCCCTCTTCTTAGTGATGATGGTGTGGTTTAAATCCAGGAAAATCAAAAACCGCTATGTGGAATTTGTACGCCTGGAAGACTATCTCCCCATCATGCAGGAACTCAGTAATGATACTACTATTCCTAAATATGCCACTCACCTGGTGTATATGAGTAGTGCCGATAATCCTAAGGAGATTGAGCATAAAATCATCTATAGTATTCTGAATAAGAAACCTAAACGGGCCGATATTTATTGGTTTGTACACGTAGATGTTGTCGATGAACCGTATCTCAGCGAATATTCTGTACAAACGATCATCCCAAATGAGGTGATCCGCGTGGAATTCCGCCTCGGTTTCAAAGTGGAGCAGCGTATTAACCTGATGTTCAGAATGGTAGTGGAAGATATGGTGCGCAACAAAGAAGTGAATATCACCAGCCGTTATGAATCTCTCAGTAAGAATAATGTAGTAGGCGATTTCCAGTTTATTGTAATGGAGAAATTCCTGTCGCACGATAACGATCTGCCACTCTATGAAAGAATGATCATGAAGATGTACTTCTTCCTGAAGAAAATCAGTCTGTCTGAAGAGAGAGGTTTCGGACTGGATTCCAGCTATGTAACCATAGAAAAATATCCGTTGGTAGTGGCGCCGGTGACCAACCTGCAACTCAAACGGATTGTACATAAGTTCTAAGATTTCCATGAACGGAGATCTCCAAATTGCCCAATATCTTAGAAAAACCGGTTTTTTTTAAGATATTGGGCAATCTTCTTTGGTAGATGGCGGTCATTTTCCAAAGACACAATGGAAATCTCTTATTATGGTGAACAAATTTTTTGGCATGCTGGTACTGCTGGCATTGCAACAAAACGTATGGGCGCAGTCGCCAGTTACCCGCGACTATACAGAACTTCCTGATCCACGCCCAGTAAATGCTGCTTCCTGGCAAAGTAATCCGGAAGGTATTGCATTCGGCAACACAGATACCCGTTATGAAAAACGAAATTCGCCGGATGCCTCTCAAATTTCGCAGACCTGGAAAGGCCATGCATGGAGAGGGGAACGCGTCTCCCTACAGCTACTCATTTGGACCTCCAAACCTATTCAACAGCTTTCTGTTCATGGCGTTTCCTTACAAGGGAAAAACTATACCTTCCCTGCTAGTGCAGTTAAAACTGGCTTTGTTCGTTATGTAATGACAGATGAACTGAATAAAAATGGAGGTGGATGCGGTTACAGAAAACCACAGGATTTCGATTCTTCCCTGGTAGCAGATGGTATTGATTTACGCAGTTCCAACGCTGTAGCAGCCCGAAATACGCAACCTGTCTGGATCAGTATCCAGGTGCCGCAAAATGCGCCTGCAGGCCTCTATAATGGTACTGTACAGATTAATGCGGATGGTGTGAAAACGGTGAAAAAATTTGAATTGGAAGTGCAGGCGCGTACGCTGCCAACGCCCGATAAATGGGCTTTCCACCTGGATCTCTGGCAAGGGCCTGACGCAGTAGCCAGAATGTATGATGTAAAACCCTGGAGCGAGGCACATTTCCAGGCAATGAAACCATACATGCAAATGCTGGCAGCTGCCGGACAAAAATGTATCACTGCCACATTGATTTATGATCCATGGAATAGTCAGACACAGGATGTTTACAGTGGAATGATCAAATGGACCAAAAAGAAAGATGGCAGCTGGAATTATGATTACAGCATTTTCGATAAGTGGGTAACTTTTATGATGGATTTAGGCATCAGAAAGGAAATCAACTGTTATAGCATGATTCCATGGAATCTGAAATTCTACTATTATGATGAAGCTGCCGCTAAGGATACTTTTATAGTGGCCAAGCCTGGTACTCCGGAGTATGCTGCGCATTGGCAGCCGATGTTGAACAGTTTTGTGAAGCATTTGAAACAAAAAGGCTGGTTTGATATCACCACCATCGCGATGGATGAGCGTCCGATGAAAGATATGCAGGAAGCGCTGGCAATTATTCGTAAAGCGGATAAGCAGCTGAAACTCTCGCTGGCAGGTAGTCATCATGCACCGCTGGTGAATGAAATCTATGACTATTGCATTGCTTCCGGCGAGCAGTTCACTAAAGAAGAAATGGCAGCCAGACAGAAGAAAGGATGGCCTACCACTTTCTATACCTGCTGTACAGAAGGTTATCCAAATACCTTCACGTTCTCGCCTCCTGCGGAAGCCACTTTCATGGGTTGGTTTGCAGCAGCAAAAGGATATAATGGTTATTTACGCTGGGCATTTAATTGTTGGGTAAAAGATCCACTGACGGATAGTCGCTTCAGAGCCTGGGCGGCTGGAGATACCTATTTCGTATATCCGGGACCGAGATCCTCTATTCGTTTCGAAAGACTGGTTGAAGGTATACAGGATTTTGAGAAAATCAGGGCTTTAAGGGCAGAATTTGAAAAAAGCAAACAAACTGCAAAGCTGCAGCAATTGGATGAAATCCTGAAGACGATAGAAATCAGTACGTTGAAAAATACGCCTGCATCTACTATTATCAATTCGGCAAAAGCGCAATTGAGTAAATTATAAGCAGGCAGTTCTTATAAGATTTGTAACTCCCGTCCTATGGCGGGAGTTTTTTTATGTAGCTAATGGCAATAAAAAAATCCTCCGGAGAGCCGGAGGATTTTCTTAACACAACTAAAAAACAATCAAATTATTACCGAAAAAGATACACTTTATGTGATCAATCGGGTTTTTTCCCATCTAAAAAGGTATTTATAGTATTTATTTCTGTTGGATTATTTTGGCCAGGTTCGCCGCTTACAGTGTAATTGGAATAGAACTGTTCAGCAGATCCTGCGCCATTGTCCAGTGCCACATTACGACGCAGATAAGCGGGAACGTTTTCGATTTCAGCATTGTTATCCATGTTTTTCACATTGAAGCTGATGCTGCGCAGTTTTGCTACGCGTTCTGCCTGTTTGCGTTTTTGTTCTTCCAGTTCTTCGTATGCGTTATGCATAGGAACTTCCGGTGGCATAGGAGTGTGGTTATGTTCCTCTTCCTTGTATACCATCTTCATTTCCTGTGAAGGAGTGGTGCCTGGTTCCACGTAGATGTGTGCTGGTCTGTTCATATAGCCGTTAGCGTTACCTGTCTGCGGTTGAATAACGTTGATGTTATTCTGTGCATTGTTTACCGGAGCAGATTGCTGCAGGGGTTGAGCAGGTTGTATTGGCTGCACCTGTTGTACTACTTGTTGAATAGGTTCCTGAACGGGTTGTACAGGCGTTTGTTGAATATTCAGTACGTAGTTCTGACGGGAAGGCGCGATAGGCGCTTGTTGTCCGGCAGGAGGTGGAGTTGGTTGTGAATAGGGCATAGCAGGTTCTGGATGGTCCATCAATCGTGGCGCCATCAGGTCCTGTGGTTCCTGGAAGAGTAGACCTTGGCTTTGGCCCATATTCATTTTTTTCTCATCGCCATCTTTGCCCAGTTGCATTACGATTTTAGGTTCAACTCTTTCAGGGTTGGAGGGAGTTGTTTTCATCTGCTGGATGGGTTTCTGTTCGAAACCGGTAGCGATGATAGTAACGCCCAGATTCCTGTCGAGTGCCTGATCGTAGCCCACACCGAGGATCACGTCGCAATCCTCACCGGCCTGGCTTTGAACATAAGCCTGGATGATATCCATTTCATCGAGGGTGTGTTCGAATTCACCTTCAGAAGAAGAGATATTGATAAGGATCCATTTCGCGCCACGGATATCGTTGTCGTTCAGGAGCGGAGAAGTGAGTGCGTCCTCGATTGCGCGCTGAGCACGGTTTTCGCCTTCAGCGAGTGCGGAGCCGAGGATGGCAACGCCACCATTACGCATAACGGTGCACACATCGGCAAAGTCCACGTTGATCTGACCGGTGGAGTTGATCACATCGGTGATACATTTGGCAGCCGTAGCGAGTACGTTATCCGCTTTTTCGAATGCGGCCTTGAATTTAAGGTCGCCGAATTTCTGGCGGAGTTTATCATTTGAAATGATCAGGAGGGTATCTACGTATTCTTTCAGACGGGAAATACCTTCATCTGCCTGACCCATTCGTTTTTTTCCTTCATAAGAAAATGGGGTGGTAACAATACCAACGGTGAGGATACCCAGCTCTTTACATATACGTGCGATAATAGGGGCGCCACCGGTTCCGGTACCACCGCCCATACCAGCAGTAATGAATGCCATTTTGGTATTCACCTCCAGTATTTTTTTGATTTCTTCAAAGGACTCTTCTGTAGCCTGTTTGCCGATTTCGGGGTTAGCGCCGGCGCCTAATCCTTGCGTGAGATGGGGGCCCAGCTGGATTTTATTGGGGACAGGACTGTTTGCAATAGCCTGAGCATCGGTATTGCAGATAATAAAATTCACGCCTTCAATGCGCTGGCTATACATATGATTCACCGCATTGCTTCCGCCACCACCAATACCGATGACTTTGATGATAGAAGATTTTTCCTTAGGAAGATCAAAATGTATCATGACTCTGTCTCATTTATGGGTTAGTACGATTTGTTAATAATGAACTACTAAGAATTAAGTGTGCTTTTACTATGTTGTTACTATGGTTCATTTATCCCTTCATTATTAACGATCGTTCTTAATTCTTATTTATTATATCCGTTAGATCTAGCGCAATAGTTACCCGGAAGGCTACTAACAGCAACAATTGCGCCATCTCTGCTTATAGTTTTGCGTCTTCTTCTTCTGTGAACATATCAATGATCTTTGTTTTCATTTTATCAAGGAAATTTTTCAAAGATGCATTTCTTTCTTTTGCCTTTCTATCCTGTATTTCCTGGGAAGAAGGCGTTTGCTCCTCTGTCCAGGTTTCTTGTTCTGCCATGGTTTGTGCAGCTTGTTCTTTTGCAAGATAGCTGGTATTAATTTTCACATAATTCTCTTCCATTGCTTTACGATCATTTTCATAATCGTTATAGCCTTTGAGAATTAACCCAACGCAAGTAGCATACATTGGTTTGGTCAGTTCATCGATATGACCGCTGGCCAGATGTTCGTTCGGGAAACCGATGCGAGCACTTACGCCAGTGGTGTATTCTGTTAACTGGATCAGATGTTTCAGTTGAGAGCCTCCACCAGTGAGGATGATACCGCCATTCAGCATTTTGTTATCCATGCCGATTTGTTTCAGGTGGTATACCACGAAATCCAGAATTTCACTCATACGTGCCTGGATGATATGGGCCAGGTTTTTCACAGAAATTTCTTTCGGGCTCTGGCCACGCAGTCCCGGGATCGTGATATATGCGTTTGTTTTAGCTTCGTCTGCCAGGGCGTAGCCAAATTGCACTTTCATCTGTTCTGCTTGTGTTTTCAGTACACCCAGACCGTTCTTGATGTCGTTGGTGATATTCTCGCCACCGTAAGGAATCACTGCAGTGTGTTTCAGGATACCTTCATAGAAAACAGCCAGGTCGGTAGTACCGCCACCGATATCTACGATGGCAACACCTGCTTCAAAGTCCATATCGCACATGACTGCAGCGGCAGAAGCCAGTGGTTGTAATACCAGATCTCTTATTTTGAGACCAGATTTTTCCACACTGCGGTTAATGTTACGGATGGCGTTTTTATCGCCGGTGATGATATGGAAGTTCGCGCCCACCTTCACCCCCGACATACCAATGGGGTAGGTGATATTCTGCAAACTGTCCACTATATATTGCTGCGGGATCACATCAATGATTTGATCACTTGCAGGAATGACGGTTTTATACTGATCGTTGATCAGTTGATCTATATCTTTCTGGGATATTTCAGCATCGGTATCGTTGCGTACAATATCACCGCGGGTTTGCAAACTCTTGATGTGATGTCCGGCGATGCCAACATACACTTCATTGATTTCCAGGTTGGGGTTGGATGCATAACAATTTTCCAGGGCTTGCCTGATTGCCTTTATAGTCTGGTCTATATTCAGCACCATACCGTGCTGAACGCCAAACGATGTGGCTTTACCGAATCCCAGGATTTCCAGTTTCCCGAATTCATTCTTCCGTCCTGCTATGGCAGCAATCTTCGTAGTTCCTATGTCGAGGCCTACAATGATGGGAGCTTCCTGATTCATGGCGTGTTTTGTTTTTTTGATGTGTTAACAGATTTATTCCCTGGCTTATACACTGCTTTAGGTTGTGGCTTTGGCTTTTCTGTTCGGGCTTTTTCCTTCGTTTTCGCTTTCTCTTTTTCGGGCTCCCTTTGCTTTGCTGCCTTTGCCTTGGCATCCGGAGTTGGTTTGGTGGCTGGTTTGGCCGCTGTTACCGGTTCCGGTTTTTTTGTTGCATGTGAAGTGGAATCCAGGTCTTCGTATTCGGGCACTTCATCTGCGCCGTTTACTTTAACGCTGTCGGTTGTTACAACGGGTTGCAATGGTGGCACTCCGTCTTTCCTGGTACATACAACCTGATCTTCAAATGCAATGTTGATGCGTGAATAATTATTCCAGCCTACTTTATTCAGACCTTCCTGATAAAAAGCCAGTAGTTTGGTGAATTTTTTATCGATGTCGTTGCCATCTCCGAATGCGATTACCTGATCGCCTAATTGCGGGATGAACTCAAATCTGCGTTCAGGCGTAATCATCAGCTGGGCTACCTGTGCCATCCAGAAAGGATGCGAGATAATATAGCTACCCATTTGTACGATTTGTACGTTAAGCAGACTATCTGGCTGTTGCAGTTTTTCCGCATCTGTTGGAAACCCTGTAAACACAGGTACCTTGGCGGCATACTTGGTAGAAACAGGAATACGTTCTCCTGATTCGTCCAGGTAAAAGCTGTTACCAGAAAAGGTGAAAACCCTGGCTACCGGCTCTCTTTGGGTAATCTTGATATTCAGCTGTTGCTTATTATCAAAATACAGTTCTGCATTTTTTACCCATGGATCGGAGCTGATAATTTTTTCCAGTTGCGCTACATCAATACTACCAACAGGTTTGCCGACAGGATTGATGGATTTGTCTTTGTTGATCAATGATTTGATATCTTTTGCTTCGATGAAAAAGTTGTCGTCTTTTCCTTCCAGCTTTACATTGACTTTTTTGCAGACGGTTTCGCTTCTGGCGTTATTGGCGGCTACCATCAAAATGACAAAGCCTGTCAGTACCGCCGCCCAAAGGGTGACGATTCCGAGTCTTTTCAATATGGTGGTAGTTTTAGACATACTATAATTACTGAACGATATTTTTTATTGGTTCTTTTAACTGATCAATATCTCCGGCTCCTGCTGTGATGAGCAATGGAGAAGGATTTGATTGCAGCCATTTCAATACTTCTTCTTTTGGCATTACCTGTACCGGCGCGGTGATTTTGTTTGCAATCATCTCGCTCGTTACGCCTTCAATTGGCAGCTCGCGTGCAGGATAGATCGGCAGTAAGATCACTTCATCAGCAATCGACAGCGCTTCTGCAAAACCATCTGCCAGATCGCGGGTGCGACTAAACAGATGCGGTTGGAATATGACAGTTGTTTTTCTGCCTGGGAAGAGCGCCTTTGCACTGGTGATCAGTGCTCTGAGTTCTTCCGGGTGGTGTGCATAATCATCAATGTATACCTGACGATCATTTTTTACCACATATTCAAACCTGCGTTTGATGCCTTTGAAGGAGGCCATTGCTGCGCGGATCTTGTCAGCGCTGATACCCAGTAAATGTGCTACTGTGATAGCCGCCACTGCATTTTCCACATTATGCATACCGCCGATGTGCAGTTCCAGGTTGTCTATCATCCAGTCCTGTTGCATTACATCGAATTCATAACCGCCATTCTTCATGCGAATATTGGCAGCATATGCATTGGCTGCATCATTTTGTAAACTGTACAGCAATTTTTTCGTTGCATTCAGTTCTCTATCACGATGAAGGCCGAACCGAGCAATCAGCGTGCCATTTGGTTTAATATTGTGCGTATACTGAATAAATGCCTCTTCCATTGCTTCCGGTGTGCCATAAATGTCCAGATGGTCAGCATCCATAGCCGTCAGAACGGCAATGTCAGGACTTAATTTCAGGAAAGAGCGATCATATTCATCCGCTTCAATTACTGCTACTTGTTTATCGCTGCTCCAGAAATTCTTATTGTAGTTCACACTAATACCGCCCAGGAATGCATTACAACCATAACCACTGTCGGTCAACAGATGTGCAATCATGGTGGAAACGGTGGTTTTACCATGGGTGCCTGCCACTGTAATTGCAAAGAGGGTACGTGTAATTTCCTGTAAAACATCGCTGCGTTTTACCACTTCATAACCATGTTCACGGTACCAGCCCAGTTCTGTATGATTGGCCGGAATAGCCGGCGTATATACGACCAGGTTAGCTGCTTTATCCAGGAGATTGATATCGTCTGTGTAGTGGATTTGCATACCTTCCTCTTCCAGTTGCTTTGTCAGCACTGTTGACGTACGGTCGTACCCGCTCACTTTTACGCCTTTCTCATTGAAATAGCGTGCAATGGCACTCATTCCGATACCGCCGATGCCAATAAAATAAACCCTATGTATGTTGTTCAAATCCATATTCTCACTATAAAGACAGTTATCTTCTGATAACTGTTTGAAATTTTTCTGAAGAAGCGTTATCAGTTTTTTCTTCAGATTGCGTTTCTGTATGTTGAAGCAGATTTTTTGTTCTGCTTTTAAAATAATTTTTATCGAATGATAGCCAGTACTTCGTTTGCAATGTCCATATCAGCGTTTGGATGGGCCAGCGTACCAATGTGCTGTTCCATTTGTTCCATCAGCGCTTTGTTTTGCAGGAGGCTGAAGAGTACACTTTCCAGCTCCGTTTGCACTGCATCATTCTTGATAATCAAGCCTGCTTTCTTATTTACGAGATTCATCGCATTGGAGGTTTGATGATCTTCTGCTGCAAATGGGTATGGTACGAAGATGACAGGTTTTCTTACCACACAAAGTTCAGCAATGGCCAGTGCGCCTGCTCTTGATAATACTACATCTGCCGCTTTGTAAGCGAAGTCCATTACGTTGATGAATTCGTATACTTTCACATGTGAAGCGTAAGGCGCTGCTGCCGCTTTCGCTGTTTCATAAAACGGCTTACCTGTTTGCCAGATCAGCTGGATATTCTTCTTCACTAAAGTCTCCAGCAGTGGTTGCAGCGCTTCGTTGATGGATTTTGCACCCAGACTACCACCTACTGCAAATACAGTTTGTCTGTTTTCTGACAGTCCGAAATGTTGTACCGCATCTTGTTTGGTAACGGCCGACTGTGTAATATTATTTCGTACAGGGTTGCCTGTTAATATGAGTTTATCTGCCGGGAAGAATTTATCCATGCCGTCATATGCCACACATATTTTCCTGGCTTTTTTCCCCAGTATTTTATTGGATTTGCCGGCGAATGAATTCTGTTCCTGGATCAGGGACGGGATATTCATTTTTTGGGCAGCTCTCAGGATGGGGAAACTGGCATAACCGCCAACGCCCACTACTGCGTCTGGTTGGAAGTTCCGGATAATGGACTTCGCGTCTCTCAAACTTTTCCAGATTTTAAATGGCAGCAAAATGTTTTTAAAGAGATTGCTGCGATTGAATCCTGCTATTTCGAGACCTTCAATTTTGTAGCCTGCCTGTGGCACTTTCTCCATTTCCATTTTGCCTTTGGCGCCTACAAAAAGAATCTCCGTATCGGGCTGAATCTTCTTCAACGCATTGGCAATGGCAATGGCCGGGAAGATATGTCCTCCGGTACCGCCGCCTGCTATGATAATTTTGCGTTGCATTTGCTATAGTTCTTTTGTTTATCTGAATATTATTAAGCTATTGCCTGATCTTCTCTTGCTGCCATTACTCTTTCGAGTCTTTCTTTTTCGGCTTGTTTACCTTCCATTTCTTCCACATTTCTCGCCACACTCAGTATAATACCGATGGCTAAACTGGTAAATATCACGGAGGAACCTCCCATACTTACCATTGGGAGCGTCACCCCTGTAACCGGGAACAGGTGCACATTTACCGCCATATTGGTCAGTGCCTGTATGACCAGTGTGACGCTTAGCCCTACTGCTAGGAATGCGCCGAAGGCGTAAGGACATTTTCGATATATCCGAATACATCGCAGTAGTAGTAACATATAGGACGCCAGTATCAGAAATGCCCCTACCATACCATATTCTTCAATGATCGTTGCATAGATATAATCCGAATAGGCGTGTGGCAGAAAGTTACGCTGGGTACTATTGCCCGGGCCTTTCCCCAGAAAGCCTCCACCTGCGATAGCAATATTTGCCTGTTGCACCTGGTAGGGCGTTTCGGTGTGATCATCATGCAGGAAGCTGTCGATACGTTTTTGCCATGTTTTGGTACGCATCTCTTTTCCTGTCAGTTTGGCCAGCATGAACATCATGACTACCAGAACCATTCCGGCGGCTATCATGGCTGCGAGGAAGCGGATAGGTACTCTGCCGATAAAGCAAAGCAACATACAGCTGGCGCCCAGCAGGAGGGCCGTACTCATATTGGCCGGCATGATGAGCAGGCATATAACGCCTACTGGTACGATGATCGGAAGGAAACCCTTCTTGAAATCGTCAATAATGTGTTGTTTTCTCGATAACTGCCTGCTTACGTACATGAATATGGCCAGTTTTGCCACGTCCGATGTTTGGAAGGTCAGGTTAATGATCGGGAGTCTGATCCATCTGCTGGCATCGTTGATATGAGAACCGAAAGCCAGTGTATAGACCAGCAGCGGAATCGATATCAGGAAGCCTACCTGTGCCACCCTGGAGTAAATCGTGTAATTCACCCGGTGAGCAAAGTAGATGATCAGCAGACCCATGACCAGTACGGAAAGTTGTTTAAGGAGATAATACTCCGTGTGTCCACCTCTTTCCCTGTAGGCCAGCGAGCCTGTTGCACTATATACCGCCAGCAAGCTAACCAGCGATAGGAAAATCACTATCGTCCAGATAACTTTATCGCCTTTGGTTCTATAGAGCAGATTATTCATATTCGTTTATTCGTGACCGTTACAATACCTTTAACCCAATTATTATAGTTCTCTTACCGCGTCTTTAAACTGTCGGCCTCTGTCTTCATAATTTTTAAACAGATCGAAGCTGGCGCATGCAGGGGAGAGCAGTACTACATCTCCTTTATCTGCTAGTTTCAGCGCGGTGGTAACAGCTTCTTTCATGCTGATAGTGCTGACCATCACGGGCGTATCCTTAGACAAAGCTTCTTCGATAGGTTTATTATCCACACCCAGGCAAACGATCGCTTTCACTTTTTCCTGTACCAGCGGGCGGATAGCGGTGTAATCGTTTCCTTTATCCACACCTCCCATAATCAGTACGACTTTCTTCTCAATGCTTTCCAGTGCGAACCATACGGAGTTTACGTTGGTAGCTTTGCTGTCGTTGATAAAGTCCACCCCTTTTACCGTGGTTACGTATTCCATGCGATGTTCCAGACTTTTGAAGCTGGTAAGACTTTCGCGGATTTTTTCCTTACGAATGCCCATGGTTTTGGCAGCGATACCTGCGGCCATGGAATTGTAGAGATTATGTTTCCCTTTCAGGGCCAGGTCATAGATGGATACTATTACCGGGTCCTCGTCTACCTTTATGTGCAACTGGTCGTTGTCGACAAAGCCGCCTGCTTTCAATCGTTTCATGATGGTAAAAGGTATTGATGTTGAATAAATGGGTTGCTGCGTAAGGTGTTGCGTGATCTCAGGATCATCCATGCAGTAGACGAATTTATCGTCGCCAGTTTGGTTCATGGTAATTCTGAATTTGGATTTGACATAATTTTCCATTTGGTAATTATATCTATCCAGGTGATCAGGCGTAATGTTCAGGAGGATGGATACATCGGGTTTGAATTCCTTGATGTCATCCAGCTGAAAGCTGCTAACTTCAATCACATAATACTCCGCTGGTGCGGTGGCCACCTGGCGGGCATAGCTGATACCGATATTTCCTACCATGGCCACATCATAACCTGCGGTTTTAAAGATGTGGTAGGTGAGGGCGGTGGTGGTGCTTTTGCCGTTGCTGCCGGTGATGGCAATAATCTTTTTACCTGTCGAAAAACGGTAGGCCAGTTCTATTTCGGAAATGACAGGGACGCCTTTTTCGCGTACCTTTTTCATCAGATCTGATTTCTCAGGGATGCCTGGGCTTTTCACGATTTCATCCGCGTTCAGTATAATATCCCAGGAGTGATGTCCTTCCTCAAATGGTATCTGGTTTACCGCCAGTTCCTGCTTATAAATGTCTTTTATATTGCTTCCGTCTGACACAAAAACCTCATATCCCTGCTGTTTTCCCAGCAAGGCTGCGCCGATTCCACTTTCTCCCGCTCCCAATATGATTAGTTTGTGTGCCATTTCGTTTAACCTTCTACGTTAGTTTTAATGAATTGAATCTTTTTACTATCTCATTTTCAGTGTTGCAATGGCGAAAACCACACACATGATGGTTACGATCCAGAAGCGCACTGATATTTTACTTTCGTGATAACCGATTTTCTGATAATGGTGGTGAAGTGGCGACATTTTCAGCAGTCGTCTTCCTTCGCCGTATTTCTTTTTGGTGTATTTAAAGTAGGATACCTGTATCATTACAGATAGCAGTTCTACCAGGAATACGCCGCAGAATATGGGGATCAGCAGTTCTTTACGAACGATGAAGGCCAGCGATGCGATGATACCGCCGATGGCCAGCGAGCCCGTGTCTCCCATAAATACTTGTGCCGGAAAGGCATTATACCAGAGGAATCCTACGCAGGCGCCTACGAATGCCGCAATGAAGATGGATAATTCGCCCAGGTTGGGGATATACATCACATTGAGGTATTCTGCGAATTGGATATTACCGGAGACATAAGCAAAAATGCCGAGGCCTACCCCTATAATCGCCGAAACGCCCGTTGCCAGGCCGTCAAGTCCGTCTGTTAAATTAGCGCCATTAGATACCGCCGTAATTACAAAGATTACAATCAGTATATAGATGGCCCAGGTATACTTTTCAGCGCCTGGAATCCATGAGATGAGTTTAGAATAATTGAACTCATGATTTTTTACAAACGGGATGGTGGTGATAGGCGTTTTCACATCCGCAAAGCGGTGACCATCGCGGGTTACTCTTTCCGGGTGGTTCTTCGCCATGTGTTCATAAGGAGCGATTTTTTTTGCGCCCATAATTTCACGGGAAACCACTACATCATTATTGAAGTAAAGGGTACAGCCTACAATCAGTCCGAGTCCTACCTGGCCCATGATTTTGAATCGTCCGGCCAGACCTTCTTTATTCTTTTTAAATACTTTGATATAATCATCCAGGAAGCCGATTAATCCCAGCCATATGGTGCTGAGCAGCATCAGCCAGATATAAACATTGGCTACCTGAGCGAATAATAATGTTGGAATGACAATGGCAGACAGGATGATAAGGCCGCCCATGGTTGGGGTACCTTTTTTGGAATTTTCACCAGTGAGTCCCAGTTCGCGGATAGTTTCCCCGATCTGACGGCGCTGGAGCGTTCTGATAATTCTTTTACCCAACAACAGGGATATTACCAATGACAGCAATAGAGCCATGGTAACGCGGAAGGTGATAAACTGGAACATGCCACCACCCACGATGCTGATGTTGAATTGAGATTTCAGATAATTTAAAAAATAATATAACATATAGTTTTAGTAGTACCTGCCTGGCCTGCCATTGATGGCGAAGCAGGTGTTTAAGTCATTGAGTTATTACGATATTTTACATCAACGTCACGTCGTTCCGGTTTTCACACGGTGTTATTTTTCCAGCATTGTCATCATGTCGTGTAATACCTGTTTATCATCGAACGGATGTTTCACGCCGTGAATTTCCTGGTATTTTTCATGGCCCTTTCCGGCAACGAGAATGATATCGTTTTTACCGGCGAGGGTTAAAGCCGTTTTGATGGCTTCTTTTCTGTCAACGATGGAGATGCATCTTTTTTTCAGATGCACGGGGACGCCTTTTTCCATTTCAGCGATGATGGCTGTAGGGTCTTCAGAGCGTGGGTTATCCGAAGTAAGGATAACGCGATCGCTGTTTTCCACGGCTACATCTGCCATAATAGGGCGTTTTGCGGTGTCTCTGTCGCCCCCGCAGCCGACCACAGTAATCAGTTGTTCGTTTCCTTTACGAAGGTTCTGAATGGTGGCTAATACATTTTTCAATGCATCCGGGGTATGTGCATAGTCCACAATAGCGATGATCTGGTCTTTATCTGAGATAAAGTAATCGAATCTGCCTTCCGCGCCTTGTATATCGCTCAGGGCCTGGAGGACAGTGGCTTTATCTTCGCCCAGTAATCTGGCGGCGCCATAAACGGCCAGCAGATTGTAGGCATTGAACTCACCGATCAGACGGAAATGTACTTCTGTATCATCGATCATCATGATGAGTCCTGTCAGGTTATTTTCCAGGATTTTTCCTTTGAAATCTGCCAGGGTATGGAGACTGTAAGTTGCCTTACGGGCTTTGGTATTTTGCAGCATCACGTTTCCTCTTTTATCATCGAGGTTGGTGAGTGCGAAAGCTGATGTAGGCAGGTTATCAAAGAATGATTTTTTCACGCGGATGTACTCATCAAAAGTTTTGTGGTAATCCAGGTGATCATGGGTGATATTGCTGAACAGTCCACCTGCAAAGCGGAGGCCTGCGATGCGTTGTTGATGGATGGCGTGTGAGCTCACTTCCATAAACGCATAGAGGCAACCGTCTTCCACCATTTTAGCCAGCAGGGCATTCAGACTAATAGGGTCTGGGGTGGTATGGGTAGACGGGATAACGGTATCGCCTATTTGATTTTGTACGGTAGATAACAATCCGCAGTGATAGCCCAGTTTCGAATACAGGCGGAACAGGAGGGTAGCGATGGTTGTTTTACCATTGGTACCGGTTACGCCTACCAGTTTGAGTTGGTGGGAGGGGTTATCAAAGAAATTGCCAGCCATTATGCCGCTGGCGGCAGCACTGTCTTTCACCTGTACATAGGTCACTTGATCATGCATTACCTCTGGCAGGGATTCGCAGATGATAGCGGCTGCACCTAGAGATACAGCTTTCTCGATATATTGGTGACCGTCCGCATGTACGCCTTTTACAGCGATGAATGCGTCCTGATTACCGATATTTCTGGAATCGATAGCCAATGCGTTCACGGGGATGCCTGCATCTCCGTGGACAGCGATGATGCTTACGTTGTATAATATGTCGCGCAGCGTCTTCATCTAGCTCAGTTCAATTACAATTGTTTGTTCGTTTCCAATTTTAGTTCCGCCGGGGAGTGATTGTGTTTTCACTTTACCGGCTCCTTTTATTACTACACGTAAGCCTGCATTTTCCAGCAGGTATAGCGCATCTTTGAGTCCCATTCCGGTAACATCCGGTACAGCGCCTTTAGGTTGGCTGACTTGTTGGAAGGTTACCTTTTGGTTATCTACCTTGGCGCTTACCCAGCTGGAAGCCGTAGCGTTACCAGCGGGGAGGTGGAGTGTTTGAAGGATTTCATTCCATTCTGCTCCTTTTCCATTTTTCATGGCCAGGGTAGAGTCAATTTTCAAAGTAGCCTGCATGGGCGCTTGTTTTTCCACTGCCAGAGCGAAGAGGCGATCGGCGACTTCCCTAAACACAGGACCCGCAACACTGGCGCCATAGAAGCGCAGTGCATGCGGTTTGTTTTTGATGACTACCACGCAGGTATATTGCGGATCATTTGCGGGGAAATATCCTGCAAATGAAGCCTGGTATATTTTATCGGCATACCCTCTGCTGCCGTTGGCAACGAGGGCGGTACCTGTTTTTCCAGCGAAAGAGTAGTATTGGTTTTGCAGTTTTTTGGCGGTACCGTTGGTAACGACGCCTGCCAGCATTTGCTGCACCTGTCTGAGTGTACTGTTAGAACAGATGCTATCCATTACTATCGTTGGTTCAAACTGTTTTACTACCTGGCCATATTCCATAATAGAATTGACGAGGTAGGGTTTCATCATTTTACCGTTGTTGGCCACTGCGTTGTACAGCATAGCTGTTTGCAGTGGGCTGATCAGTACTTCATAACCGAATGCCATCCAAGGGAGGGAGGTATTGGACCAGGTGCGGGAGTTGGTGGATTTAATCACCGGGCGTCCTTCGCCGAGGAGGTCAATACCTGTAATTTGGTCGAGTTTGAGTTTCCTCAGGTGTGCGACAAAATTATTCGGTTGTTTGCTGTAGTACTGTACAGCGAGTTTGGCCATACCTACATTGGAGCTGAGCTCGAATGCATGTTTGATGGTTACGTTCTGTGGGCCCGGGTGGGGTTCAGAATCGTATACCGTTCTACGGCCAACTTTCCATTTACCGCCGTCCATGTTTACCATTGTATTCATGGTAGCGTATTTATCTTCCAGTACAGAGATGACGGTGGCCAGTTTAAAAGTGGAACCTGGTTCGCCAACCTGCAGTGCATAGTTCATATTTTCCCAATAGCTACCATCTTGTAGATGGCCGATATTGGCGAGTGCTTTGATTTTTCCTGTTTTCACTTCCATCAGGATACAGGTACCGTGATCTGCTTCGTTTTGCACCATCATATTCATGAGGGCCGTTTCCACGATATCCTGCATGTTTACATCGATGGTGGTAACGATATCGCGGCCATTTTCTGGTTCGATATCGTATCCTTCTACGGGAACGTAGGTTCCACCGGCGATGCGTCGCATCAGGCGTTTACCGGTAACGCCGCGGAGATAATCGTCGTAGGTTCTTTCGAGTCCTACGCTTTGAGCGTTCTCGCGGGCGAGGCCGATTGTTCTGTTGGCCAGCAGTTTAAAGGGGTTGATGCGTTTACTTTTCGTTTCCGCGATCATGCCGCCTTTGTTTTTGCCGAGACGGAACATTGGTAATGTTCTCAGGGTCTGGTATTGATCGAACGGTACATCTCTTTTGAGGAGAAAGTAGCGGTCTTTCGATTTATAGCCTTCCTGCAGTAATTTTTTATATTCTGCCTGTGAGCGGTCGTTGAACAGCTGTGACAGGCAGAGGCTGAGGGAGTCCAGGTTTGTTCTGAACACCAGGCCTTTTTTATCGGTGAGGCCGTCGGCGGCGAAATCTATTCTGATATCGAAATATGGAATAGAAGTGGAGAGCATTCTCCCTTCTTCAGAATAGATGGTGCCTCTGTCGGCATCGAGGGCTACGTAGCGGGTATGGAGACTATCAGCCATGCTTCGCCAGTAGGAGCCCTGGATATTCTGGATATAGAAGACTTTGGCGAGGATAGCGACGCCGAAGAGCGCCATGCCGATCAGGCACAGATACACACGCCACAATATGTCTTTTTTTACATCCACTGCTAAGTTATTAGTTGCTCCTTTGGAGGGGAGCTATTAGGTATGATACCTGACACTGGCGGTTTTATTGAGATGCTTGCCATATAGTATTTACCAGCATCCCCGCCGGTATGGTAGTACAGGCGGGCAGTATCAGGTATCAATGTGTTATTCATTTTTTATCTGTTTCGTTTTTCAGCAGTATTTTCCGGGGCGGCGAGCTGAGTTGTTTAAGTCCCAGTTGTTCGACGGATTTGCTGACTTCGCTCATTTTGCTTCTGAACATGAGCTCACTCTTCACGTTGATATATTCCCACTTGAGCTCTTTAATTTCTTTACTAAGCTGATTGATACGGCGTATTTTCTTTTCAGCGAGGTGGCTGTTGGCGATATAGATAAGTGCCAGGGCAGCAAGAAACAGGATACGGGGCATGTTCTGTACCAACATGGAATAGTTGATACGGAGCCGCCACTCTTTTTTAGGTTCCAGCGTTTCGGAGTTATCCTCGACGGCTTGGTTTTCCTGGTTTTTTTCGATTATTTCTTCCTCTAACACGCGCTATGCTTTAAATAAGAATTACGAAATGGATATTGCGTTAGCCATCATCAGATAAGCAATCACAGTGAATAGGAATGATAGGATTGAAGCCAGGTTTTTTTAGGACCGGGCTACATGTTTTTTTCGGCTACGCGCAGTTTGGCGCTCCTGGATCTGCTGTTGCTTTTCAGCTCTGCTTCGCTGGCGCTAACCGGTTTTTTCGTGATGAGTTTGAACAATTTAGGGGGTGTTTCCAAGCCAAACGGATCGTCCTGTGCTTCCTCGAAACTGCCAGATTTCATAAAGTTTTTCACCATTCTGTCTTCCAGCGAGTGGAAGGTGATAATGGCGAGTCTGCCTCCTGGTTTCAGCACTTCTGCTGATTGTGTGAGCAGATCTTTCAACGCGCCCAGTTCATCATTAACGGCTATACGCAGTGCCTGGAATACTTGTGCCAGGTATTTCTGCGGATTCCCCTTTACGATTGGCTGAATTACAGCTTTGAAGGCTGCAATGGTGCGCATGGGGTGAGTTTTTCTGTTCTTCACGATGGTTTGTGCCAGTGTTTTGGCGTTGGTTACTTCTCCATATTCCTGAAACAGGAGGTGTAGCCTTGCTTCGGACCATGTGGCCAGCAATTGTGCCGCGGTGAAGTCGGTTCTGGTATCCATCCTCATGTCCAGATCGGCATCGAATCGGGTACTGAAACCTCTTTCTGCCGTATCGAACTGATGGGATGAAACGCCGAGATCGGCCAGAATGCCGTCTACTGGTTCCGCTTTATGCAATTTCAGGAATCGTTGCAGGTGCCTGAAATTCTGTTGTACAAAAGTGACGCGATCGTCTATAATCCTGTTTTTGTATGCATCTTCATCCTGATCAAATACAATCAGTTTACCGTTTTCGCCCAGTTTTTCCAGTATGGCTCTTGAATGTCCTCCGCCTCCAAACGTAGCATCCACATATGTTCCTGAAGGGTTGATATGTAAAAGCTCCGTTGTTTCCTGCAGCAGAACGGGTAAATGATATTGCTGTTCGCCCATATGCTACAGTTTTAAATTGTGATGTTATTATCTCCCCCTCCCATTACCTGTTGTGCCAGATCACTGAAGGCTCCTGGTGAGAAATTTTCAAAGAACTCCTGGTATTTTGCACTGTCCCAGATCTCGATTTTATTGGTGGCCGCGGCCAGTATAATATCCTTGTCAAGATTGGCATAAGAAAGCAGGTTTTTCGGAACCAGCAATCTCCCCGCACTATCCAGCTCCAGTATGGTAGCTCCATTCAAAAAGTAGCGCCTGAATTCCCTTACCTTCGGGTCAAAGTCATTCAACTTGCTTATACGTTCGAAAATGGGCTGCCATTCATTCATCGGATACAGGGACAAACATTTCTCAAACCCTCGGTTAATCACAAACTGCCCCCCGGCGCTTTCTTGTAACTGCTTTTTGAATCCGGCAGGTAATAGAAAGCGTCCTTTTGCGTCGAGCGTTGCTTCATATTCACCGAGAAATCCAGTCATACCATGGGGTAAAGTCCTTGAAATCCATTTTCTAACACAAAATAACACTTTTTCCCACTTTTTTACGAAAAAATACCTGCTAAATTTTTTCCACAGAAAAGAATCCCCTCTTATATTGAGTTTCACCCCTGTTATGAACCCTTTAGTGTGTATTACTTGTGGATATATGTGGATAATGTGTTAATAATATTAGAGGGGATGTTTACAAGGGGTGAATAGCCCTCCAGTCCTTCACTTTCGCTTCTCTCCCTAAGTGGGAAGTTTTCCCTCAAACCAGATTTATATGTTGATTTTTATTCTAATTTGTGCCCGCGCTACCCCCGGATTTTTATCTCACAAAAAAAATATTTGAATATTTCATTTCTTTTTCTATCCAATCCCCCTTTCTTGCCCTTTCGTCGATTTAATCGCCTCTTTTGCAAAATTTTAACAGCATCGAAAATCTCCCTACCTTACATTTACATTTAATTCTTAATTTTGCCACTCTTTTATGCGGAAATTTTTATTGTACTTTAGTCTCCTTACAATTAGTGTAATTGCTTTCTCCTCCTGTAACAATGAGTTACGTAGGATAGAAAAAAGCAATAACTTTGAAAAGAAGCTGGCATACGCCGATAAAATGTACCAGAAGAAAAAGTATAACACTGCACTCACCCTCTACAGTGATCTCATGCAGGTATACAAGGGTACCGATAAATTCGAAGGACTATACTACAATATGGCCTATTGCTCCTACAATCTGAAAGATTATGTACAGGCAGCTTTTAACTTTAAAAACTACCTGGACCTCTTCCCTAACAGCCCAAGAGCAGTAGAAGTAGATTATATGCAGGCTTATTGCTATTATAAACAATCGCCAAAGGTATCCCTGGATCAAACCAATACCATGAAAGCGATCGCTGCCATGCAAACCTTCATCAATAACTACCCTTCCGCACCTAAAGTAGCAGAAGCCAACCTCGTAATTGAACTCTGCCGCCGTAAACTGGAAAAGAAAGAATTCAATGCCGCTGAATTATATTATAACCTCGGTTACTTTAAAGCAGCAGGTATCGCCTTCAAAGGACTGATGCGCAACTACCCCGATTCTGATAAATCGGACAGCTATAAGATAATGGCTATCAGAGCTTATTATCAATATGCTAAAAACAGTGTGCAGGATAAACAAAAAGAACGCTACGAAACCGTGGTTACCGAATACCTGGATTTCGCCGATCACTATCCAAACAGCAAACTGAAGGCAGATGCCGAAAAATTTTATACCTTAGCACAATCAAACATTAAAACTCTGGAAAATGAGCAAAATAAAGCGAAGTCTAACCAGTAGTCTTAATCCATGGGTAGAAACCAAAAATACTACCGATATTAAGAACAGAACTGGCAATTTATATGAATCTATTGCCGTGATTGCAAAACGCGCCAATCAGATCAATATTTCCGTGAAAGAGGAGCTCCATTCCAAACTGGAAGAGTTTGCCAGCCATACAGACAACCTGGAGGAAGTTCACGAAAATAAAGAACAGATCGAGATCAGCCGCTTCTACGAAAGAATGGCTAATCCCGCGATTCAGGCTACTCAGGAATTCCTGGATAACAAGATCTATTTCCGTAAAAATGATGATGACCTGTTCAGCTAATGTTGGACATGCTTTCATTTAAAAATACTATTTTCATAGCGGCAGATATTTCTCTGCCGCTTTTTTATTCTCTATGATGTCCATGGACAATACCAAAATGCTGCAAGGCAAAAAAATACTGCTGGGCGTAACCGGCAGTATCGCCGCCTATAAGGCCGCTACTATCGTTCGCCTCCTCGTAAAAGAAGGCGCCCAGGTGAAAGTAGTGATGACCCCGGCTGCTGCTGACTTCATCACCCCTCTCACCCTGGCTACCCTGTCCAAAAATGAAGTGCCACTCAATATAAGTGACCATAACAGCTGGAATAATCACGTAGAACTAGGCCGCTGGGCCGATGTCATGCTGATCGCTCCCGCCTCTGCCAATACCATCTCCAAAATGGCACAAGGCGCCTGCGATAATCTCCTGATGGCAGTATATCTCTCCGCTGTCTGCCCCGTGATCTTCGCACCCGCCATGGATGAAGATATGTGGCATCATCCCGCTACCCGCAGAAATGTCCAAGACCTTATCTCATATGGTAATATCCAAATCCCGGTAGACTCCGGCGAACTGGCGAGCGGACTGATTGGCGAAGGCCGCATGGCAGAACCAGAGAAAATAGTAGCCTTCCTCCGCCGACACTTCAGTACGGTGGGTGGCCCAAAACCCCTGGCCGGAAAACTGGCAGTGGTAACCGCCGGTCCTACCATCGAACATATTGACCCCGTAAGATATATCAGCAACCACTCCAGTGGTAAAATGGGTATCGCCATCGCGGAATCCCTCGCAGACGCCGGCGCCCAGGTGAAACTGGTACTTGGCCCTACAAATCTGGGTACCCATCATGCAGGAATTGAAACCATCCACATCCAGACAGCAGAGGAAATGTTCCATGCTGTAATTGCGGCCTACCCATTATCAGATATCGTAGTGGCTGCCGCTGCTGTGGCAGACTATCGTCCGGTACATGCGGCAGATAAAAAAATCAAGAAAGGAGAAGACCAACTCAGTATTGCGCTGGAGAAAACCCATGATATCCTTCGTACTTTAGGGAACAACAAAGGCCCTCAGCAAATGCTGGTAGGATTCTCCCTGGAAACCAACAACGAAAAGGAATACGCGCTGAAAAAACTGCGGGAAAAACATCTGGATATGATTGTGATGAATTCCCTCGCAGATGCCGGCGCCGGCTTCAACTATGATACCAACAAAGTTACCCTGTTTGATCGCAAAGGCCGTGAACGCAGTCTCCCCCTGAAATCCAAACAGGAAGTAGCTAAGGATATTGTTTCTGCTATAATAGAACTGCAACATGCTTAAACGCTTATCAGTATTGGCGTTACTGTGTACCTTGCTGTACACCGGCGTCAGCGCACAGGAACTGCGTGCCAACGTTACAGTGGTAGCTAGTCAGCTCCAGGGTGTAGACAAAAAGATTTTTACTACCCTCCAGAATTCCCTGAAGGAATTTATTAATAATCGCCGTTGGGCGGATGATTCCTATGCTCCTTCAGAAAGAATTGAATGTAACGTGATGCTGAACCTGACAGGGATGCCCAGCTCCGACGTTTATCGCGGCACCCTCACCATTCAGGCCACCAGACCCGTCTACAACAGCAGCTACGTCACCAGTATTTTTAATTTACAAGACAATAATGTGCTGTTTCGTTACACGGAATTTCAACCACTGGAATTCAATGATAACCGCGTAGGAGGCAGCGATCCGCTGGCAGCCAACCTGACAGCCATCATGGCCTATTACGTGTATGTGGTACTGGGAATGGATGCAGATTCCTTCTCTCCCCGCGGAGGCGACGGTTTCTTTAAGAAAGCCCAGAATATCGTGATCAATGCGCCCGATGGCAAAGACGTTTCCGGATGGAAAGCATTTGAAAGTCAACGTAACCGCTACTGGCTCACGGACAACCTACTGAACGTGAAGTTTAACAACTTCCACGATGTGATGTACCAGTATCACCGTATGGGACTGGACCAGATGTATGATGATGTGAACGGAGGCCGTAGCGCTATCATGAATTGTATTAACCTGCTATACGCTATTTACCAGGATGTTCCGAACTCTATGCTGATGCAGACTTTCTACTCCGCCAAAGGAGATGAACTGCTGAAGATTTTCTCCAAGGCCATGCCTCAGGAAAAATCACGCGCCGCAGAAATGCTGGCCAAAATGGATATTCCCAACGCGGGTAGATACCAGCAAATGCGTTAGTAAGCCCGTATTATTTTATCAGCAAATGTTGATAGCTTTACGCTTTGGCAAAAAGCTACAATTGACAAGCTAACATGAACTATTTCAAGAAACTCAGTGCAGCGGCCTGTATGATTTTTTTATTCGCCTGCGGAGACGCAGACCGAACGCCTAAAGGTATTATGCCGCCAGATAAAATGACCGTTGTACTGAGAGATCTAACCATTGCAGAAGCATATGGCAACAACGTGTCCAGCGATCAACCAATTATGTTTGATTCGCTGCGCCAGGAAAAAATTAAACTGTATTCCAAACAGGTGCTGGACCTGCATCATGTCTCCGTAAAAGAATTTACGACCAGCTATGCCTGGTATGAAGCACATCCCGACCGACTGAGGGATGTACTGAATAAAGTTCAGGACGATATTGTTGCCCGCAAAAACAAAGCGCCGGATATGGGCGAAATGTCGGCCCCCGCAGCATACAGACTGCGTAACATTTTCCCGAATGCGGAAAAAGCACTCCTGCTTTCAAACGGTACAGATACTATCAAACCATTTATCAGGCATCAGAAATAATAAGCTGATATATATATAAAACACCAAAACATGAACAAAGTATTCGCAAATGCAGATGAGGCCATTCAGGATATCACTGATGGTACTACATTAATGCTGGGAGGGTTTGGTTTGTGTGGTATTCCTGAAAACAGTATTGCTGCGTTGGTAAGAAAAGGCGTTAAAAATCTGACCTGTATCTCCAACAATGCCGGTGTGGATGATTTCGGGCTGGGACTGCTGCTGAAGACGAGACAAATCCGTAAAATGATGTCCTCCTATGTAGGAGAAAATGCAGAGTTTGAAAGACAATTACTGGCAGGTGAGCTGGAGGTCGACCTAATTCCCCAGGGCACACTGGCTACCCGTATCCAAATGGCGGGTATGGGCATTCCTGCATTTTTTACCCCTGCTGGCTACGGTACCGAAGTAGCGGAAGGCAAAGAGATTCGCGTATTCGATGGTAAACATTATCTGATGGAAATGGCGCTGCATGCAGATTTCGCCATTGTGAAAGCCTGGAAAGGCGATACCATGGGTAACCTGGTCTTCCGTAAAACTACCCGCAATTACAGTGTGCCAATGGCAAAAGCCGGTAACATCACTATTGTGGAAGTAGAACACCTGGTTCAGCCAGGAGAGCTGGACCCAGACCAGATCCATGTTCCCGGAATATATGTACACCGCATCTTCCAGGGTAGTAATTATGAAAAACGGATTGAACGCAAAACGGTAAAAATCTAAACTATGGCCCTCGATAAATATGGCATCGCCAAAAGAATCGCACAGGAATTACAAGACGGTATGTATGTAAACCTGGGCATAGGTATTCCCACACTTGTTTCCAATTATGTTCCTCCTGGTATCAGTATCATGTTGCAGTCCGAAAACGGTATGCTGGGCATGGGACCATACCCTACAGAAGAAGAAATCGACGCTGACCTGATCAATGCAGGAAAAGAAACCGTGACCATCATTCCCGGTGGCAGCTTCTTTGATTCAGCAGAAAGCTTCGGTATGATCCGGGCCGGAAAGGTAGATCTGACCGTACTCGGCGCTATGGAAGTTTCTGATACGGGAGACATCGCCAACTGGAAAATCCCTGGGAAAATGGTAAAAGGAATGGGAGGCGCTATGGACCTGGTGGCCGCTGCACGGAATATCATCGTTGCCATGATGCACACCAATCCTAAAGGAGAAAGCAAACTCCTGCCTGCATGTACTTTACCACTCACTGGTGTCCAATGTGTTCGCAAGGTAGTCACTGAACTGGCGGTACTGGAAATCACACCAGACGGATTCCTGCTGCTGGAAAGAGCTCCAGGCGTTTCTGTGGAAGAAATTAAAGCAAAAACTGCAGGCCGACTCACCATCAAAGGTGATGTTCCTGAAATGAAATTATAACGCTTTCGGCTATACGCTGAACGGTAAATATTTATACCTGAAGCCTTCTGCACTCGCAGAAGGCTTTACTTTTCTAGTGAAATTAATCCGTTATATATACTTGAATATTTGAATATTTATTAGAACTTGTGCCCCGAAATAATTATCCTAAACCTAAACCTAACCTATGAAGAGAATTTCTACACTCTTTTTACTGGTATGCAGTACTATAGCTGTTAAATCCCAGGATCTTCCCGGTTTCCGTTCCAGCAATTATGCAGGTATTTATGGCGTATATGGCAACCCTGCTAACATCGCTGATAGTCGCTATAACTGGGATGTAAACATTATTGGTGTCAATGCATCTGTTGGTAACAACCAGGTGAAATACAAACTGAGTAACATCGGTACTGCCTTCAGCGGCGATACTTTGAAAAGCCAGCTTTTTGGCCAGAATAATGGTACCGTTAAAGCGCTGGCAAACGTGCAGGTATACCTTCCTTCCTTTATGTTTAAAGTGAAGAAATTCACTTTTGCATTTACCAGCAGAGCGAGAGTGATGGCAAACGTTTCTGATGTAGATGGAAAACTGGCAGATAAAGTTTCTAACGACTTTACCAACAACGATCCGGATTTACCTTACACTATTGCTTCCAATGATAAAATGCGTGTAAGTGTAAATGGTTGGGCGGAATATAATGTAACGGTAGCCAGAGAAATTATGCACATCGGACCACATTACCTGAAAGGAGGCGTAACGCTGAAATACATGACTGGCGTGGGAAATGCCAGCGTGCAAATCGATAACCTGAAAGGTACTATCGTTGCGGACGAAGCTAAACAAGATGCTGCACTGACCAACGCAAGTGGTACCATCGGAATGAACTTTGCCGGCATCAATTTCTCAGGAGAAAATAATGACGATATCAAATTTGTAGGCCATGGTGTTGGTTTTGAGCTGGGTGCGGTGTACGAATATCGTCCTAATGGTGGCAATGATTACAAGTTCCGTTTGGGTCTTGCACTCACTGACATTGGAAGTATCAAATATGAGCGCGATGTTACCAGAAGTGGAACTTTCGCTATCAATATTCCTGCCGGACAAAACTTCTACCTCAGCAGTCTCGACGGTGTTGGGATCGATAACTACAAATCTGAGCTGAATAAATATCCTCAATATTTTACGGCCGACAAACAAAATGATAAAGCCACTTATAATGTTGCTCTGCCAGGCAGATTACAACTGGATGGCGATTATCACATCAAGGATAAATTCTTTGTAAATGGTAACGTACAGTTCTCTCTGACTACCCTGAAAAGCAAAGCATTTAACAGTCAGTATTTCGGAGGCTTCTCTGTAACGCCTCGTTATGATGGTCGTATCTTCGGATTCTTCCTGCCATTAAGTTACAATACGCTGACTAAATTTAACGCAGGCGCTAGTTTGCGCGTTGGTCCGCTCTTCCTCGGTAGCGGTAGTGTGTTGACGGCACTGAGTGGTGCTCATCAAGCGGATTTCTTTGTGGGAGTACGTTTCGGCAGACTATCACATAAATAATTTTATACAGAGATGCAGCTTTTTTGTAGCTAATGGAAGACATTGGATATTAACAAAAAAGCTGCATCCTGGCTTATTTAAATCGGAAAAAAGGGGGTAACTTACAACTTGCTAAAAGTGTTTGAAGTGCAAGTTGGATACCTTAGTTATAACGGCAAATTTATTCCAGCCGGAGAGCCTGTTTTTACAGCTGATAATCGATCTTTCCGCTATGGAGACGGATGCTTTGAAACGCTGAAAGTCTACCAGGGGAAAGTGTTACTGGCCGATCTGCATTATGAAAGATTGATGGCCACCCTACACCTGCTTCATTTTGATATCCCCGCTGCCTTTACCAAATCTGCCTTTATTAAGTCTATCACAGATTTATGCGAGAAGAATAAAATGACGGATCTTACGCGAATCAGATTCTCTGTATTTCGCTCTGATGGCGGCTTGTATGATCCTATTAATAATCTTCCCAATTTTGTAATACAATCCTGGCCGCTCGCTAAATCTGTTTTGGAACTGAATGAAAGTGGGCTGATAACGGATATATTTCCGGATGTCAAAAAGAGCTGCGATAAACTCTCTTCCATCAAATCCAATAACTGTTTGCCTTATGTAATGGCAGCCATGTATGCCCGTCAGCATCAGCTGAATGAAGCGATTCTTCAGAATCCATATGGCCGTATTGCAGACAGTACAATAGCGAATGTGTTTATTGTTAAAGGCAAAGAAATCTTTACGCCGCCTTTAACGGAAGGCCCTGTGTGTGGCGTTATTCGCAAGTATTTATTACAAGCAGAATTGCCATTCAAAGTGAAAGAGAGTTCCCTTGAAATAGAGGATCTGGAAAACGCGGATGAAATATTTCTCACCAATGCCATTTATGGTATACGATGGGTAGGTACTTTCCGCGATAGTAGTTATGGGAATGCAACCGCCGTTGTGCTGCATGAGTTACTACATGAAAACATCCTCTGATATGGCTGCTCCTATCGTTAATATCTGCTGGCTCCGCCGTGATTTACGGCTGAATGATCAAGCTGCGCTCTATCATGCGCTCCGGTCGGGAATGCCCGTGCTGCCTGTATTTATCTTCGATACCAATATTTTGGATGATCTGGAAGATAAGGCAGATAAAAGGGTATTGTTTATTCATCACACCCTGGAACAACTGAATAAACAACTGAAAAATTTCGGTTCCACTATCGTTACATTTCATGGTACGCCTGTAGAAGCTTTCCGGTATTGGACGCAAAAATACCAGGTAGGCGCCGTATATACCAATCACGATTACGAACCTTATGCTCGTCAGCGCGATGCTGCAGTGGCTAAGGAATTAGAGCTGCAGGGAATAGGATTTTTCACCTCCAAGGATCAGGTGATTTTTGAGAAGAATGAAGTGCTGAAAGATAACGGTGAACCATATACGGTATTTACGCCTTACAGTAAAAAATGGCGGGCTAAATTGACGCCTTTTTATTTGAAGTCGTACCCCGTTGATAAATATCTTTCTCATCTGTTCAAAGCAAAAAGTGAAGCCATCCCATCATTGGCATCATTGGGCTTTAAGAAGCTGGAGAATGCCGAATTTCCGTCTGCAGAACTGGATGAGGGTATTATCAGCGATTATAAGGAGACACGTGATTTTCCATATTTAACGGGTACTACAAGGATTGGTTTGCATTTGCGTTTCGGAACGGTTAGTATCCGGGAAGTAGCGCGATTGGGATTGGAGTTGAATGATACTTTCGTCAATGAACTCATCTGGAGAGAGTTTTTCCAGATGATACTCTGGCATTTTCCACATGTAGTAGGCCATTCTTTTAAACGGGAGTACGACAGTATTCCATGGCGGAATAATGAAAAAGAATTTCGTTTATGGTGTGAAGGGAAAACGGGTTATCCTATAGTAGACGCGGGTATGCGGGAGTTGAATGCCACCGGGTTTATGCACAACCGCGTACGTATGATTACGGCTAGTTTCCTGGCCAAACATTTACTGATTGACTGGCGTTGGGGCGAAGCGTATTTCGCCGCTAAGTTATTGGACTATGAACTCGCCAGTAATAATGGAAACTGGCAATGGGCGGCAGGTTCCGGCTGTGACGCGGCTCCTTATTTCAGGGTGTTTAATCCTAGTCTGCAAACAGAACGATTCGATAAAGAACTTATTTACATCCGCAAGTGGGTGCCGGAGCTGGATACATTTGATTATCCTCCTCAAATTATTGCGCATGATATTGCGAGGAAGCGAGCGTTGGAAGTGTATAGCGCGGCGCTGAAGAATAAATAAAAAAGGTCCGGAACTACCGGACCTTTTTTGCAGGTATTAGTTTCTTGCTTTCTGTGCAGCGCTCATGAGTGCATCTACAGCCGCATGTCCTTCTTTACCAAGATCCAGGCTGAAGTTATTCACATAGAGATCAATATGTTGGCGCATCACCTGTTCATCCATTTCCTGTGCATGTGATTTTACATAGGCAGATAAGGCTGGATATTCGGTGTAGGCGTGTTGCAGACTTTGATGAATCAGTTGATCGAGTGCAGCGCGTTTTTCGGCACTGATATCTTTCTTGATGAAAATACCGCCCAATGGTATTGGATTACCGGTAGTTTGTTCCCAGTATTCGCCCATATCCATGAGTTTTTTCAGTCCTTTCAGCTGATAAGTAAAGCGGTTTTCGTGGATGATTACACCCGCGTCGGCTTCTCCGTTGAGTACGGCGTTTTCGATATCGGAGAAGACCATGATTTTCTTGTTCTTCGCTTCCGGGAAGGCGATAGAGAAGAGCAGGTTGGCAGTCGTATTTTCTCCAGGGATGGCAATGGTTTTGTTTTTGATATCATCCAGGGAGATATTGTCTCTCGCGATGAGCAGTGGTCCGCAGCCACGACCAAGTGCGCTGCCGCTGTTCAGTAATTCGTATTGATCCCTTACTTTCAGGAATACGGCAAAGGAGAGTTTGGTGACATCCAGTTTGCCTTGAATAGCCCAGTTGTTGAGGGTTTCTACGTCTTCCAGGTTGGTGTCGAAAGTAAAGCCGTTCGTATCGATCTTATTATTCACCATGGCATCGAAGATGAAGGTATCATTCGGGCATGGAGAAAAGCCAAGCGTTAAATGCATATATCAAAAGTTTTTAATTGCAACAGAATAGTGTTCCGCCAGTTGCTGAACAGTGTGTGTCAATGTTTCATTGAGACTTTTTACCGCCTGGGGGATTTGCCATTTGCTTTTATCCCTGATTTCCACATAGTTGGAGAGGCTGCGCAGTTGGAGGAATGGAATATTTTGTTCCAGGCAGGCATAATGAAATGCGGCGCCTTCCATGCTTTCCACTTCCGGTTGGTATTTGGCTTCCAGTCGCGCAATGGTAGGGGCGCTGCCGCTAACCAGGTTTACAGACACTCCTGTGGCGGCGGGTAATTCTACTGGCAAGGGCCAAGCGCAGAAGTTGTTTACCAGGCTGATCCCTGTAAATGGAGTCTGGTCTGGCTGCCAGAGGTTTATATCAAATAAATCTTTAAACTGATCATTGTCTTCAGCGCCGAGGTCGGCGAGGTATTCTTTTTCGATAGCTACTACGCTGCCCAGGGGCCAATCTTTCCGGAAGGTGCCTCCAATACCCGCCTGGATGGCGACATGGGGTGTGTGGAGCGACAGGTATCTCCCTAAACTATAGGCCGTATGCATCATACCTATTCCGGCAATGAGGACGTCTATCTCACAGACAGATAATCGGTATTTATGATTTGAAACGCGTTGGCTATTATGCTCCAGGAAATGCAAAAATGGCTGGATTTCCAGTGTGGTAGCCGCTGTGACCAGTATTTTCATGGGATAAATGTACGTCAAAAAAGAATGGCTGAAGTGTAAAACAATTGACAAGAATTGTGGTTATTTGGATACACTCAAGGAATAGTGGTAAATTTGCGCAAAATTTATTTGCAATAATGATTTATTTAACGCGAGTAGAGAACTTTAATGCAGCGCATAAGTTGTCTAACCCGAACTGGAGTGCAGAAAAGAACGAGGAAGTTTTTGGAAAATGCGCCAATGTAAACTGGCACGGGCATAATTACGAACTGCATGTCACTATAAAAGGCAATCCTGATCCTGAAACGGGGTTTGTTTTCAATGCCAAAACATTGGGAGTAATCATCAGGGATGTAATTATTGAAAAGATCGATCACCGAAATCTGAATCTGGATGTGGATTTCATGGCAGGTAAGTTTACTTCTGCCGAAAACCTGGCTATCGCTATCTGGGATCAGTTAGCGTTACATCTGCCTTCTGAAATAGAGCTCCATTGCATCAAGTTATATGAAACTCCACGTATATATGTGGAATATTTTGGTGGTAAGTAATCAGTACCAGCCAACAGGCCTAGCATTTTCGAACTAAAACATATAAGGATGGCGTATCATAAGAATGACAGCTATGACGAGCTGACAACCACAGGACTAATGGCTAATTACAAAGAATGCCTGGAATTGTTGGGAGAAGACTCGGAAAGGGAAGGTCTGGTGAAAACTCCTGAGCGTATGGCGAAGGCTATGCAGTTTCTCACGCAGGGCTACCAGCAAGACGCGAAGGCTATCCTCCATGGCGCTAAGTTCACGGAAGCATATAGTGAAATGGTGATTGTGAAAGATATTGAGTTGTATTCCATGTGTGAGCACCATATGTTGCCTTTCTTCGGTAAAGCGCATGTAGCCTATATTCCTAATGGTTATATCACCGGTTTGAGCAAACTGGCCCGCGTAGTAGATGTGTTCGCACGTCGTTTACAGGTACAGGAGCGCCTGACACACCAAATCCTGGATGCTATCCAGGAAGCCCTGGAGCCACAAGGCGTGGGTGTTGTCATCGAAGCGCAACACCTTTGCATGATGATGCGCGGTGTGCAAAAACAAAATTCGGTAACCACCACTTCCGCTTTCAGCGGCCAGTTCCTGGAAGGTGCTACCCGCGCAGAATTCCTCAAACTGATAGGCAAATAGGAATATCCCTCCTAACTTTTTATTAAATGAACGCCCTACCGGCGTTCATTTAATTTTTTAATGCTACCTGTTTTTCTCTTTTATTTGCAGTCTGAAAAAACCAATTCGACATCCAATCTATAGATTTCCATTAAAATTTAATAGATTGTATATTTGAAATATTTTTTATTTGAAATTCATCTTAATACGATAACCAAAATGAAGCATGCTTTCGTATTTCCCGGACAAGGTTCACAGTTCCCGGGGATGGGCAAAAACCTGTATGACACCAACGCAAAAGCTAAAGAGCTGTTCGAGCGTGCCAATGAAATCCTGGGTTTCCGCATTTCTGATATAATGTTCTCTGGAACAGAAGAAGATCTGAAGCAAACCAAAGTTACTCAGCCAGCAGTATTCCTGCATGCGGTAATTGGTTTCCTTTGCACTGAACATGGTCAGCCAGAAATGGTAGCGGGTCACTCCCTGGGAGAATTCTCTGCCCTGGTAGCAAATGGTACCCTGTCTTTCGAAGAGGCCCTGAAACTGGTAGCCATCCGTGCTAATGCCATGCAAAAGGCATGTGAGCTGCAACCTTCTACAATGGCGGCTATCCTCGGTTTGGAAGATGCAAAAGTGGAAGAAATCTGTGCTGCTGTTGCCGCTGAAACCGGCGAAGTAGTAGTAGCTGCGAACTTTAACTGTCCTGGTCAGCTGGTAATTTCCGGTTCTGTAAAAGGCATTGAAGTTGCTTGCGAAAGAATGAAAGCCGCTGGTGCAAAACGTGCGCTGGTACTGCCTGTAGGTGGCGCTTTCCACTCTCCGCTGATGGCTCCTGCTAAAGAAGAACTGAAAGCTGCAATCGAAACTGCTACTTTCAACACACCTAACTGTCCTGTATACCAGAACGTAGTGGCGAAAGCTGTTACTGAACCTGCTGAAATCAAACAAAACCTGATCGATCAGCTCACTGGCGCTGTTAGATGGACACAATCTGTACAGGCAATGGTGGCAGACGGTGCAACTGAATTTACTGAAGTAGGCCCTGGTAAAGTGTTACAGGGACTGGTACTGAAAATTCACAAAGAAGCCGTTGTAAACGGAATCGAGAATAAATAAGACAAAAAAAATCGAACCTCTGAAGGTTCGATTTTTAGGATATCATTGAAGGCGACATTTTTGATGTCGCCTTTTTTGTGCTTAAATAGAAAGGGTCATTTCATATTGGTTCAGGTAATTGGTCATACCTGCTTTTTCCAGGAAAGCGGCCATTCCTTCTACATTTTCTTCAATATTGATGATAGTGAATGTGCCCTCAAGGGTAGTAGCCACATGTTGCAGTAAAGCGCTGGCAACGCCCTGGCGTCGGTATTTACGGGCTACTGCCAAATTGCGAATACGTTTTGTGGGCGTATTGACGCTGATAAATCCTGCAACTTCGCCATTGATATGTGCTTCCCAGGTAACTGTCGTCACTTCCCGCTGAATGCTCCCCGGAAGATTACTCCAGGAGGGCTCCATATCCATAAACAAGGAATATAATGCCCAGTTGGGCTCCGGCTGCTGGACGATTTCGATGGCATTCAGCGGCCTGTTCAGGGTGATGTCTCCCTTAAAACATTGGAAAAAACGTTTTTTTTCAAAACCGGTCTTTTCGTAGGTTTTAACGGCAGTTGTATTGGCCACAATCACTTCCAGCTTTAAAGTGCGAATTCCCTTTTCCTGGTAGCTGGGAATAAAGGCATCGTACATTTTTCTGACGAGCTGTTGTCCGCGGAACCCGGGAATAACGCCGGTGCCGCCATTATAGAGCACTTTGGGATGGTGATTGTCGTCTGGTCCTTGCAGGATAAATCCTGCCAGTTCATTGCCATTAAAGGCGCCTATGGAATAATGACGCTGGAGGTTTTCCAGTTTCATTTTCTCTTCCAGTACGGCATTGGTTAGGTGAAACGGAACAACGTAGTCGCTGAAAGCCAGATTGAAAGTATTACAAATCTTGTCAGTAGGTTCGTCATTCAGGTTTCTGAAATCATTGAGTATGTTCATAACAAAATGGATATTCCCAATATTAACGATGAAACATATACGAAAAGCGTGGATTGTTATGAGCGGGATGATTGCTGCATTTCAATGCTGACATTAATCCACTCCGGATCGAATTTCGCCTGGAATTTTTTATAGAAATTAATAGCAGGTTCATTCCATTCCAGCACCTGGAAAGTGATGCCACTAAACTGTTTCTCTTTGGCTTCCTGGAAGAGTTGATTAAACAGCATCTCCCCAATTTTCTTTCCTCTCCATTGTTCTGTAACAATGAGATCTTCCAGGTATAAGCGGCTGCCTTTCCAGGTGGAATAACGGATATAGTAGAGCGCGAAACCGGCAATGAATTCCTTACCATCCACTTCTGTAACAGCTACAAATGCCTTCCACACTGGGTTAGCGCCGAAACCTTGTTCTTCAAAATGGTCCAGGGTAACTGTTACTTCCTGCGGCGCATTTTCATATTCCGCCAGTTCCCGGATGAGTTCCAGTAAACGTGGACAATCTTCTTTTCGTGCAACCCTTACCGTGATATTTTCCATATACTTTAATTTTCCAGTGTATCTGCAATTTGTTTGAAGAGTTCGGGCCACCAGTCTATCTTTCCCCATTGCTTTCCGAAACGCACAATAACAGCCTGTTTACGGGGACAAACATAAATAAACTGACCTTTGACGCCCATCGCAAAGTAATCAAAATTGTGCGGATCGATCTGATATCCCCACCAGAGATAGCCATAGTAGCCATGTGGGGCCGCACTCCACTTACAAAGAGGCGGCACCATCCGGCTCATAAACCGGGCAGTATCTGCCTTTTCTGCCGGCGCTTTTACGGAAGCCTGTATCCAATCGGCCGGAATAATCTGTTGGCCGTTCATGTACCCCTGCTGCAGGTATAATTGTCCGAATTGTGCAAAGGAGCGGGCGGTAGTATTAATACCACTTTCCATTTTTGCGAAGTGGGATGGGCGACTGTCGGTACTCCAGCTGGCTGGCATTTCTGCGCCCATCGGCTGCCAGACGCGTTCGCTGAGGTATTGTGCCACTGGCATTCCGGTGGTTCTTTCCAGTATCATTCCCAGGAGCAGCAGGTTGTAATTGCAATAGTGATAAGCGGTTCCCGGCGTATATTCCAACCTGGCTTTGAGGGCTTGTTTACGGAGATCCAGGCCATAATAAACGAGTCCGTCGTCCGACCAGGGAGTGACGCCTTCCCTATATGCAAGTCCGGATCTCATTTGCAGTAAATGTTCTATAGTGATATCGCGGTATCCCTGGCGGTCAAATTCAGGCAGGTAGGCCGCCATACTATCCTGTACGCTGCCAATGGCTCCTTCCCGGATGGCAATACCCACCAATGCGGAAGTGATGGATTTGGCAACAGAAAAGGAAGTATTAACAGCGTCGGCATTATACCCATTGAAGTACTGTTCCTCAATGATTTTACCATGTTGTAAGATCAGGAAGGCGGTAGTTCCTGTGTCGGTGAGAAAATTGGTGGGAGAACCGGCAACAGGGAGGCCCCGGTGTTTCCATTGCCATTGAGCGGGCAGCGGATAGGCCGGACCATATTCCAGCGGAGTTGTATTGGGGCCGTTATTAACCGGAGCAGAAGGAAACCGCTGGTAGTCGGTGATACGGGGGATATTCCAGCATAAACACCTGTACAAGTAGGTTAGGGAGTAAGGCATAGTGATGATTGTTTTGTAAATTGTTCCCGTTTTCTTGCATCTGAAATCACGCAATAAAGATGAAACAACTCCTGCAAAAATATACAGCCTATAATCATTGGGCAAACAATGAAATAGTGACAACTTTGTTAAAATTGACTCCGGAGCAGTCGGAACAGGATCTGGGCGGTAGTTTCGGAACTCTAAGAGATACGGTATTACATGTCTGGAATGCGGAGAGTACCTGGTATCAGCGTTTGTTGCTGGTAGAAAAGCCAATAAGACCGGGAGACGACTACATAGGCGCCTTCCAGGATGCTTGCTCTGCATGGGTTCGGCAGTCGAAGCAACTGGCAGAATGGGTGGTTGCGGCTACTCCGGCCAGACTTGGTCATGTAGTGGCTTTTACCCGTCAAAAGAATGAGCATTACAAGATGCAGGTAGAGGATATCCTGATGCATGTTTGTAACCACAGTACTTTTCACCGGGGTCAGATGGTCCATATGTTGCGTCAGTTGGGAATAAAAAAAGTACCTTCTACTGATTTCAATCGTTATACTAATAAGAATTAGTTCATTTTAATATTCATTATATTATTTTTGAACACATATTTTCAGGACAATCGTATAGTATATGAATGCGGCTTCTTTTTATAGTAAAGCACCCAGACATCTGGTAGCAGTAGACTGTATCATTTTCGGCTTCGATGAAGGCAAGCTGAAGTTGCTGGTCATAAAGCGTAAAGTAGCGCCAATGGCCGGAGAATGGTCTTTGGTAGGCGGATTTGTGCAGGCAGACGAAAGTACCGACGATGCGGCGGCCCGTGTATTGAAACTGACGACAGGGTTGGACGATATTTATATGGATCAGTTGCACTGTTATGGCGAAGTAGGTCGGGATACCGGCGCCAGGGTAATTTCCGTGGCTTATTACGCGCTGATTCGTATCAAGGATCATGATAAGCCTCTGGCCCAGGAACATGGTGCACACTGGCTGGAGCTGGAAAATATGCCTGAACTTATCTTCGACCATAAGAAAATGATTGAAGACGCGCTCGTGAAACTCCGCGATAATGCACAGTTCCATCCGATTGGCTTTGAACTGCTGCCGGAGAAATTCACCTTGTCTCAGTTACGTAGTCTGTATGAAGAAATTTATGGTCGTACACTGGATAAGAGAAACTTCCGGAAAAAGATTTTATCACTGGATGTAATGGAGAAACTGGAAGAGAAGGATAAAACGTCCAGTAAGAAGGGGGCGCATCTGTACCGCTTTGATGCGGATAAATATGACCAGTTAAAAAGAAAAGGTCTCGTTTTCGAAATTTAATTTTCGTTCTCGTTTTCATTTGTTCATTATCTTCTTCAGCTGTTCATTTTGTTCATTTTTACTTCAATGCAAATGAACAGCTGTGTCTACTGCGATTTTCGCGATTTTTTAATTATTTTGAGTCATGCAATATGCATGCATGATTGAGTTGTTTCCATATCTGAAGAAAATTCCGATTATACTTTTGCTACTGCTGCCAGCCTTTTCATCAAAAGCGCAGACAGCTGATATTGCCAGGCTGCGTAAGGCATTGGAGCAAACAAAGGATAGCAAAGCCTACGTGGACGGACTGAACAGGCTGGCTGTTTTATACCAGGCTTGTCAGCTGGACAGTTGTGGCGAATATGCCAATAAAGCCGTTAAAATGGCTGGAAATATCAACTATGATGCGGGCTTGATAACTGGATTGAGAAACCTGGGTAGCTATTATGCCTTTAAACCCAATCGCTACCTCTCCTACATTTTTTACAATGAAAGTCTTACTGCCGCCCGTGAAGAAGGCGATTCTGCCAGTGTGGCCATGAGCCTCATGAACATCGCCATTTATCATCAGTTTCTTGGGCAGCGACAGGAAGCATTGAGTATGATAGATATTGCGCTGGAACGTATAAAAGAAGCGCAAAACGATTCCCTCCGGGCATTGGTGCTGGCCAACTATTATATCATGCATGCCGCAGATACCAGCGTGAGTAGCCATGTGGCAGCCGTTGCCGCATTATCGGAAGCTGCTGAAATAGCCGTCAGATATCACGACTTCCGGGAGATATTATACGCACGTTTATTGCAGGCGAATGAAAAAGCGCAAGGCGGACAATTGGAGGAGGCTTTTCATAGTATTGATAAAGTAATAGATACTGCCGCTGCAACAGGACTCAATTACATGGCCTTGTATGGTAGTTTGCAAATGGCAGGATATAAATCTGCCCTGAAACAACCCGATAGCCTGCTATATTATCATAAGGCATTGGATTATGCATTAAAAGGCGGTTATGGTGGACTGATGCGACAAACACTCATCAAATTGTATGAGCATAGTATGCATCGGCAAGATACTGTTCATGCAGATTATTACGTTGGTTTGCTGAAGCAGATACTCCTTCAGGACGATGATACCAGGAAATCAGGCGCTGCTATTTTCATGGATTTTGCAGCGGCAGATCATCGGCTCGATTCTCTGAAACTACAACATCTCTATCAACGAAGATTATTGGAAACAAAGAGTACAGAAAATATCTACTGGCGATACTTTTTGATATTCCTGCTAGTGATGTTAATTCTCCTTACCTCCTTACTGATACACATTTTCCAGGCATATCGTATATCCCGGAGTAATTCCCGCAAGCTGGCATTAATGCAACGGGAACTGAAGGAAAGAGCAGAGCAGTTGAAAATAAATGATGATTTTAAAAATAAACTGATATCCCTGATTGCGCATGATTTTCGCAGTCCTTTGAATAATATTATCAGCATCAGCAATTTTGTAGAGGAAGACGCGATTCCGCTGGATACAGCCAAAGACATGATTCTGCAAGTGGATGTGCGGGCGCAAACCACCTTGCAGGTGTTTGATGGCATATTACGTTGGATGCATACTCAGCTGAGTGGTTTTGTATATCAGCCGAAATCCTGTGTAATAAAGGATCTGATTAACGCTACTATACCGGCAGTTCATCTGCTGGCAGAAAAACAGATACAAGTGAAAATCAATATGGATGAGACGATCAGCGTGCTGGCAGACTATGAAATGTTGCAGTTTGTACATCGTAATTTTCTCCATAATGCAGCCAAATTTTCGCAACAAGGAGCAACGATAACAGTGACGGCTATACGTAAGAATGAGGTGATTTCAGTGTCGGTATCAGATGAGGGAAGTGGAATCGATACGACAGTTTTACCTAATCTGTTTTCGGTGGAACAAACCACCACTGCGAAAGGTCGTAAGAATAAAGGAGCTGGCATCGCGCTCATTATTTGTAAAGATTTTATAGAGAAGATGCATGGCCATATAGGCGCAGTGAATAACACAGAAAAAGGCGCGACCTTTTTCTATAGCTTACCGCCAGCGCCTTCAACCTGATAATTATGGGATTGTCTGTAAAATATAAATATGTTTTGTGTATTTGGTGTTGTCTGATATACAGCATGCAGGCAGCCTATGCCGAGAAGCCTCGTCTATCCAACAAAATGACAAGAGAGGAAATATACCAACTGGCGAAAACCCCTGATACCTCTAAGGATAGTATCAATTATCTGGAGTACTTGTTGAAACAAAGAACAGGCGAAGCGCTTGCCATGAAAAACAAGCTGCAGCAGGAGGCCATTCAGCAAAAAATACAGGAGAAGAAAAATACGCAGTTACTCACAGCCGGCGCTATCATTGTTACCATATTGATGTTGATACTGATACTTAGCCGGTATCTGCATTTCCGCAGGTCCAGAAGGCAGGAAGAGGAACTGACAAAAGGTTATGCAGATATCTCTGAAAAAAATGCTACGCTTAAATCGCTGGACGAATTTAAAAACAAACTGATTTCTATTATTGCTAACGACTTCAGAGAACCCTTGCAACAGATAACAGTCGTAGCAGATCAGTTGAGTAGTGGGACTATGACCCGGGAAGAAATGCTGACGGCAATGCGGCGTATTGGAGAGTCATCTCATAGAACGCTGGAGGTATTTGAAAATGTATTACGCTGGATAAAATTGCAATTGGCTGGATATGTCTATATGCCTGTTGCATGTGACATGGGAGAACTGATGCAGCATATGATACCCAGCATGTTTGCTGCAGATACATCTCCCACATTATCAGTAGTAGATAGAATTCCCGATGGTACCGCAGTGATGGCAGATAGTGAGATGTTACAGTTTGTTAGTCGACATATATTGCTGGCGGCACAACGCAATGCTGTAAAAGATAGCCTGATCATCATGGATGCATGGCCGGATGAGCAACTGATATACATATCGGTTGCCATAGACGCCGGGAAGAACGGGACAGATATTGCAGAAGGAATGTTTGCCTGGCAGCGGGATATACGTGCATTAGGGATGGCGGTGAGTCGCGATTTTGCCATTCGTATGCGTGGGGATATTCAGGCGGAAGTGGGAGGTGACAGATACATCACTATTACATTGGCTTTGCCCGCAGCCGTATAATTTTTCAAATGAATAATATACTGATTATCAGGACCCCGAATTAATAAAGTCAGGGGTGTGGTAATTGTTTTAATTTATTGTATTTTTATTGATATCGTTCCTCGTACCCCCGTAACAGCCATATCTACTGAGTTGGATTCCGTATTCACGTAATCACTCCATTTTTATGCGTAAGTCGTTATTCCTTTTTGTACTGTCGCTGGCATTAATTTTTACATTGCTGGTTGCCCTGTTTTTCTACGGATACAAAGTACACCGAACCAGCGCACATCGATTGTTGAATGCCACAGACACCTTGATGTTGGAGAATCCTGGTATACATTTAATGGATTCGGCCTTGTTTGTATTAAATGATGCGGAAAGTAATTTTCGGTTGTATACGGTCATGTATAACCGTCAGCATCTGGCGTCTTTTTCTTCGGAATTGGGAACTGTTCTATCTCTTGTAGATTCCATCAGTCATAGTTTTGCTACATCTGGGCCGGATGCTCATTTTGATTCGCTGATTCAGCAAAAGCAGGATATTTCCGGCAGGATCGGCGATTTAAAGAAAACCACAGATGCTATGCTGGCTGGCACATTAAAGAATGATTT
The DNA here is from genome assembly GCF_003259435.1 of Chitinophaga dinghuensis. Classification (GTDB taxonomy): domain Bacteria; phylum Bacteroidota; class Bacteroidia; order Chitinophagales; family Chitinophagaceae; genus Chitinophaga; species Chitinophaga dinghuensis. The sequence goes on along the minus strand of NZ_QLMA01000011.1, from coordinate 46,740 downwards.
ACTGGAGCGTTTGCTCAATGGCATTCGTCGGTATAAGGTGAACCAGGTGAAGAAAGAGAAGGTAACAATGGATACAGTCAATACTGCTCAGCCCCAGGCACAGGTAGCGAAGAAAGGACTGTTTAAAAGATTAGGCAATGCGCTTTCCAACAAGAAAAACAGCGATACTATTAAATCGCAGGTGAAGATACTTGTCAAAACGAAAGATGGTCGCGTCATTGATAAAGAGAAATATGATGCCGAGCAATTGAAAAATGTAGTGACGGGCGTAAATGATTATTACAAGAACATGTTACGTAAGCAATTGGCCAACCGGTTGCAGATCAATCAGCAGGAGTCTGCCTTAGTTACCACCAATGTGGCTATGATGAATGAGATGAAGCAATTGCTGATATCCTTACGTTCATTTGCAGAAAAACAAGGAAGAGAGAAGAAGTCTATGGCCCACGGTATTGTAGCTGGTAGTGCGCAGCAGATGATTTCGATTGTATGGTTTGGGCTGATTGCTTTATTGCTGTGCCTTGCGGCGATTGCCGGTGCGGCATGGTTCATCCGGAAAAATAACCGCTTGTTAAAGCAGGGAAAATTATTGGCAGAAGAGCAAACCCGTATTCGTACTGACTTCCTGAATAACATGAGCCATGAAATGAGAACGCCACTCAACTCTGTAGCAGGTTTCACCGAACAATTAACCTTTACACAATTAACAGGAGAGCAGCAGCGTATCGTACATTCCATTGAAACGTCCACCAATATGCTGATACAGGTGGTAAATGACGTACTGGACTTCTCCAAGTTGGAACAGGATTATATTCCCCTCACATTGCAGCATTTTATGCCTTATCAGGTATTTAATGAAGTCGCTGATATGATGCGTATACAGGCCATGAAGAAGCATTTGGAGTTCAATGTCAGTTTTGAAGGAGATAAAAATGGACAGGCAAACGGAGATGTGTTCCGATTGAAACAAATTATGCTTAATCTGATCAGCAATGCGGTGAAATATACTGATAAGGGGACTATTACTTTATCTGCCACATTGGGGCCTCAGGATGATAAGCACTGGTTGTTTGAAATGCAGGTAACAGATACGGGAGAAGGTATTAGTGCAGCAGCGCAGCAGCATCTCTTTGAACGTTTTTACCAGACAGACAGCGCTCGCCGGAAAGGGAAGGGGACAGGACTTGGGTTGGCTATCACCAAACGGTTGGTGACCATGCAGGGAGGAGATATTTCCGTTTCCAGCGAGGAGGATAAAGGAACCACGTTCGTTTTCAGGGTTCCGTATGAAAGAGTAGAAGTACCGTTAATGGTTTCCAATAATATGAAAGATGTGAGTGAGGCTACTGGCGCCACTATGGAAGGACGTTATGTATTGGCTGCGGATGATCAGGAAATGAATTTGTTACTGCTGAAAATGATACTTACCCGTTGGAAATGCAGGTTTGATATGGCTACGAACGGAGTGAGCGCATTGGAATTATTCCGGCAATATCGTTATGATCTGGTATTACTGGATTTGCAGATGCCGGAGATGAGCGGGTTAGAGGTGATAGAAGCCATTCGTAAAGATAGTGATCCGGAAAAGGCAGCAGTAAAGGTATTTGCGCTGACAGGAAATATCAATCCAGAGGATGAGATCCGGTTTAAAAAGGCTGGTTTTAATGGCTGGTTATTGAAGCCATTCCGGGAGAAGGATATTTATAAAGTGATTATTGAATCGCCAGGGATGAGTACAAAATGATCTGGTGGCGGCAGGCATGAAAAAAATGGAAGGGATGCTTTGAGCATCCCTTCTGTATATTGAAATCAAACATTTTTTCTGAACGTCGGCTTAGATTTTATCTCCGTCGTAGGCCCATTTAATGTAGCTGGAGCCCCAGGTGAAACCGCCACCGAAAGCGGCAAGAATCAGGTTATCACCTTTTTTCAGTTGTTTTTCGTAATCCCAGAGGCAGAGAGGAATAGTTCCTGCAGTGGTATTACCATATTTGTGAATGTTCATCATCACTTTCGCATCTGGCAGATCAATGTACTGAGAGGTAGCATTGATGATACGTTTGTTTGCTTGGTGAGGAACGAGCCATGCGATATCGTCTGCGGTAAGGTGATTACGGTTCATGATATCTTTGGCAGCTTCGGCCATGTTGGAAACGGCATATTTAAATACCATTTTACCTTCCTGGTATACATAGTGTTCGCGGTTGGTTACCGTTTCAATGGAAGCTGGTTTAACAGAGCCACCGGCTTTCATGTGCAGGTATTCTCTACCATGGCCATCGCTTTTCAGGATGCTGTCTACCAGGCCATAACCTTCTGTATTTGGTTCGAGCAATACACCGGCAGCGCCATCACCGAAGATGATGCAGGTAGTTCTGTCAGTATAGTCGATAATGGAACTCATTTTATCTGCACCGATAACCATTACTTTTTTGTAGCGGCCGCTTTCGATGAAGCGTGCGCCAGTATCCAGGGCATAGAGGAATCCGGAACAGGCAGCGCTGATATCGAAGCCAAATGCATTTTTAGCGCCGATTTTATCAGTAACTACGTTGGCTGTAGCAGGGAAGGTCATGTCTGGAGTAACCGTAGCTACAATGAGCAGATCAATATCTTCAGGAGTAATGCCTCGTTTTTTGCAGATTTCCAGCGCCACAGGTACGCACAGATCAGAAGTACCTTTGCCTTCACCTTTCAGGATTCTTCTTTCAGAAATACCTGTACGGGTAAGAATCCAATCATCTGTTGTGTCGACTAATTTCTCCAGCTCCTTATTGGTAAGAACGTAATCAGGAACATAGCCACCCACCGCTGTAATAGCGGCCGTAATTTTATTCATATGAATTAAATATGTGTTTAAATCGAGGCGTAAAAATACGACATCTGCGAATATTTCCTAAAAAAGTCGAATATGATGCAATCTAAGGGATTGACAATCCGTTAAAAGTTAGCATCTTTGCCGGTATCCGGGAAATTTGAATTTTAAATATTTTCCGTAAGTTTTACTAAATTACTGAACCTTTACCTTCTATGATTGCTTATTTGTCTGGAAAATTGGCTTACAAATCCCCTGCTCTGGTGTACATTGATGTAAATGGGGTCGGTTATGAAGTCCAGATAAGTTTGAATACATATTCCCGTATTTCGGACCTGGAATCCTGTAAATTGCTCACCTGGCTGCATATTAAGGAAGATGGTCATACCCTGTATGGCTTTTTTGAAGAATCTGAGAAAAGTCTGTTCCTACTGCTGATAAGCGTTTCCGGAATTGGCGCCAACACTGCCCGCATGATGTTGTCTTCTCTTCAACCGGAGGATATTACCCGGGCTATCTTAATGGAAAATGAGAAAATGCTCGAAAGCGTCAAAGGTATCGGCGCAAAAACTGCCAAGCGTGTCATTCTCGAGCTGAAAGACAAAGTGAAGAAAGGAAAAGAGAATCCTATACATTTATCTCTGCCTGTAGACAATACAATCCAAGAAGATGCGTTAAATGCACTGGTTACTTTGGGTATTGCCCGAAACATGGCGGAATCGGCAATCACGAAAGTGATGAAAAATGAACCACTATTGCAAAACTTGGAAGAGCTGATAAAGAAAGCCCTGAAAAGTTTATAATTTATGTTAATACCTCTATAAAAACCTATTTTTCTTGGCAAGTAAGAAACCTTTGGGTGTTTTTGCAGTAATAGGAATTGTATCTTTTATCATTGTTGACACTGCCGCCAGGGACCGAAAAGGAGGAATGCATTTGTCTGCAGCTGTAAACGAAACCCGGGCGCCGGAAAGGGATACTCCCCCTCCGGCTGTAACACTCCCGGATTCAACCAAGTCGAAAAAAGATACCTTGAAATATCCCTTGCAGGACAGACGTGGCCCCAGTATTACTGATCCTACGTCCAAAAATGCGCTGGATCTCAAGGACCCTGCTAACATCAACAAAACAGTCGAGTACGACCCCGTTACAAAACAATACACCGTTACCGAAAAAATCGGTAACCAGTATTATCGTAACCCCACTTATATGAGTTTTGACGAATTCTATAAGATGCAGGCTGCGCAAAGTGAACAGAACTACTGGCAGAAAAGAGCCAGTACACTGGGAAATTTGAACCAGAAAGGTAACGGCCCCACTATGTACAACGGAAATAACCTGTTCGACAGGATTTTCGGCGGCAGTAAAGTCGATATCATCCCACAAGGTAGCCTCGACCTCACCTTCGGATACCAAGGCCAGAATATCAAAAACCCCGTTCTCGTAGAACAAGCCCGCAAAAATGGGGGCTTCAACTTCGATATGGGTATCAATATGAACGTGACAGGTAAAATTGGCGATAAACTCAAAATTATCACCAACTATAACACCCAGTCCGCATTCGATTTCGAAAACCAAATTAAACTCGAATATACCGGCTACCAAGACGAAATTATCAAGAAAATTGAAGCCGGTAATGTCAGCTTCCCCCTCCGTAGCTCCCTCATCTCCGGAGTGCAATCACTGTTTGGGGTGAAAACACAATTACAGTTTGGCCGACTGACAGTAACCTCCGTTCTGTCCAACCAGAAATCCCAGAAACAAAACCTTCAACTGAAAGGCGGGACCATGGTGCAGGACTTTAACATAAGAGCCGATGAGTATGAAGACAACAGACACTTCCTCCTCTCACAGTTCTTTAGGGATACGTTCAATTACGCTATGGCCAAACTCCCTATCATCCAGTCATTAGCAACCATCACCCGATTAGAAGTCTGGGTAACCAATAAAACAGGTGTTACAACACAAACCCGCGATATCGTGGGCCTCATGGATTTAGGCGAATACAAACCTTTCAACTCCGGCATCGCAGTACTCACCAGTTCCCATCTGCCAGACAATGGCGTCAATGACCTCTACCCGCGGTTAATCAATGACCCCAGTAGCAGAGCCACCGGAACTGCCGTCTCGCGATTGCTGGCATTAGGACTGCAACCCGTCTCGGAATTCGAAAAAACATTTGCCCGTAAACTCGATTCTACAGAGTACACGGTGAATAAACAATTAGGTTTCATCTCCCTAAACCAACAACTACAGCCAGACGAAGTCCTGGCTGTCGCCTTTCAATATACCTACAACGGTAAGGTATATAAGGTAGGGGAGTTCTCCCAGGACGTACCGCCAGATCAAAACAACTCTGCCAACCAGCCAGTACTCTTCCTGAAACTCCTGAAAGCTACTTCCGCCAGACCAACGCTCCCTATCTGGGACCTGATGATGAAAAACATCTACAACACCGGCGGATATGCGTTGAATAAAGAAGATTTTAAACTGGACGTCTATTATAAAGACCCTGGCGCAGAAGGCAGACCTCCAAGCGATAAACGTTATATCCCTGATGCACAAGGCTCCTACGCCGGCGCACCAATCATCACCATACTGAACCTCGACCGGCTCAACAACCAGGGAGACCCTCAGCCAGATGGGGTATTCGACTACGTGGAAGGGTATACGATCAACTCCATGAACGGCCGCATGATGTTCCCAATGCTGGAACCTTTCGGCGATGGCCTCAAAAAAGCCTTCAACGGAGACGTAAACCTGGAAAAACAATACCTGTACAAAGTACTGTACGACTCCATCAAAGTAGTGGCGCAACAGTTCCCTCAATTGAACAGGTACGTACTGCGCGGCTCCTATAAATCTGCTACCTCCTCGGAAATCAGCCTGGCGCCTAATATCCCGCCAGGATCAGTAACCGTTACCGCTGGTGGTCAGTTACTCCGTGAAAACGTGGATTATATCATCGACTATAACCTCGGCCGACTGAAAATCATCAATGGCGGCGTACTCAATGCTGGCGTTCCGATCAATGTGCAGTATGAAAATAACTCCCTCTTCGGACAACAAGTCCGAAATTACTTCGGAACACGCTTCGACTACCTCGTAAATGATAAACTCAGTGTAGGCGGTACCGTAGTCCGGATGAGCGAAAGACCATACTATCAAAAGGTGAACTACGGCGACGACCCTATCAAAAATACCATGGTAGGCTTTGATGTGAACTATAACTCAGAATGGAAAGGACTCACCAAATTCCTGAACAAACTGCCAAACTTCCAATCCAAAGCGCCGTCCAATATCATGTTTACCGGAGAGGTGGCCCGCTTATTCCCTGGCCATAGTAAACTGATCAACCAACCCGGAAGTAAACAAGGCGTTAGCTACATCGACGACTTCGAAGGGGTGAAAAGCGGTTATGATCTGAAATTCCCTGCTACCAACTGGGCATTGGCATCTACTCCGAAAGGCGCTACAGACGCCTCCGGACAAATACTTTTCCCAGAAGCAGAATACAATAACATCCTGGATTACGGTAAAAACAGAGCAAAACTGGCCTGGTATATCATCGAGCCAACCCTGCAACTACCACAATCCCCTAATCTGCCTGCCGGTATAGACAAAGACCAACAGTCAGATCCCCGCGTACGCCTCGTGTACCAGAATGAAGTTTTCAAGAATAAATCTACCGACTTCGGTCAGAGCCAGCTCAGTACCCTGGATTTGGCTTACTATCCAAAAGACCGCGGCCCGTATAACTTCACCAACAGCCCGCTGGCTATGGACAGAAACGGTAAACTGCTTCGGCCAAACACCCGTTGGGGCGGTATTATGCGCGCCATCGATAACAGCGACTTCGAAACAGCCAATATTGAATACATTGAATTCTGGATTCAGGACCCATTCAACGCAATGACCAATCCTGCCGGCGGTCAACTGTATTTCAACTTGGGTAACGTGTCTGAGGATATCCTGAAAGATTCCAAGAAATTCTTCGAAAACGGTCTGCCTAATCCGAAAGAAACCAATAAACTGGATTCTTCCAACTGGGGCCGCATTCCTAAATTCCAACAACAGATCACACAGGCATTCGACAACGACCCCGCTATCCGTGCCTTCCAGGACGTCGGTTATGATGGTCTGCAAACAGCAGATGAACAGGTGTTCTTTAAAAAATACCTGGATAGTATTGATATGAACTTCGGCGCCGGTTCCCCAATTGGACAACTGGCTCACTCCGATCCTTCAAACGATAACTACAAACATTACCGGGACTATAGCAATACTACTATCCTTGGAAGATATAAGAACTATAACAACCCGGAAGGTAACTCTCCGGCTTCCACCGGTAACTCCACCTATTCTTCTGCGGCTACAAATATCCCTGAGTCAGAGGATCTGAACAGAGATAATACGCTGAATGAAACAGAAGAATATTTCCAGTACCGCATCGATCTGAAACCAAACATGGAAGTAGGTAAAAACTTCCTCGTAGATAAGATCATCGCAAACGTTAAACTGGCCAACGGAGCAACTTCTGAGGAAACATGGTATCAGTTTAAAGTGCCCATCAACCAGTATGATACCAGAGTAGGTAACATTCCTGACTTCAAGTCCATCCGCTTCATGCGTATGTTCCTGACCAACTTCCAGGATTCTATCGTGCTTCGTTTTGGTAAACTGGAACTGGTGCGCAGCCAATGGCGTAAATACGATTATGAACTGAAACCAGGCGATCCTGTTCCATTAGATAACAGCACTACTTTTAATCAGGCCGCGGTAAATATCGAAGAAAACTCTTCCCGTGAACCAATTAACTACGTACTGCCAAATGGCGTGGTGCGTCAGAATACCATCAGTACCAACAATACTACCCTGCAGCTGAATGAACAATCACTCTCCCTGCAGGTCTGCAATCTGAAAGACGGCGATATCCGCGCAGTGTACAAGACCCTGAATATGGATATGCGTCAGTATAAGAGAATGCAGATGTACATTCACGCGGAAGCGATGCAAGGTTCCGGCGCCCTCCATGATGGCGATGTACAGGCAGTTATCCGTTTTGGTAGCGACTTTGTAAGCAACTATTACGAGTATCGTATTCCACTGAAAGTAACCGATCCGCTGGTATCCGGAGGTAAAACAAATCCAAGTCTCATCTGGCCTGATTCCAATAGCCTGGATGTAGTACTGGCTAACCTTACCCGACTGAAACAACAGCGAAATATGTGCGACTCCTGTTCGCCATTACTGCCTTATCCGCTCACACCAGTAAAAGATGAGCATGGAAACTTTATGTCGGTAGTAGGTAATCCTAGCCTGGGCGATGCGAGAACCATGATGATCGGTATCCTCAATCCGAAAGATGATGGTATGCCGAAATGTGCAGAAATCTGGTTGGATGAATTACGATTAGCAGATTTTGATGAGAAAGGAGGGTACGCTGCCCTCGGTAGGGTAGACATCCAGTTATCAGATCTGGGTACCATTTCCGTCTCGGGTAACATGCATACTGCCGGATTCGGAAATATTGATCAGCGCGTGAACGAAAGATTCAGGGATAACTTCCTGCAATACGACGCCGCTGCCAATCTGGACTTAGGTAAACTGCTGCCTAAAAAAGCGGCCATCTCTGTACCCGTCTATGCCGGTTATTCACAATCTGCCAGCAATCCGGAATATGATCCATATGACCTGGATATCAAGCTGAAAGATAAGCTGGACCTGGCCAGAAATAAACATGAAAGAGATTCTATCCGCAAAAATGCGCAAGACTTCACTTCCATCACGAGTCTGAACTTTACGAATGTAAGAAAGCTGAAAACCAGCAAAGGAAAACGGCATCTCTGGGATATTGAAAACTTTGATGTGAGTTATTCTTTCTCTCAGATCAACAGACATAATCCACTGATCCAGAACGATGTGCTGACCAAGCACAGAGGCGGTCTGGGATATAGTTATGCCGGCGAACAACGTTATTGGGAGCCGTTTAAAAGGTTGATAAAAACCAAAACCCACTGGCTGGATCTGGTGAAAGATTTCAATATCAACTATGTACCTAGTATCCTGAGTTTCCGTGCAGATGTGTCCCGTCAGTTTGGAGCTACGAGAGTGAGGAACGTAGGCGGAGATGTGAAATATCAACTGCCGGAAACCTATAATAAGTATTTCACTTTTGACAGATATTATAACTTCAAATGGGATCTTACCCGCAGTATCAACATCGAGTTTAATGCGGTGAACAGAGCCCGTATTGATGAACCAGATGGCCGCATCAATACCACTGCGAAGAAAGATACCGTGTGGGGCAACTTCTGGAAAGGCGGACGTACCACTACCTACATGCATCAGGCAAACTTCACCTATACTTTGCCTACCGCTAAGTTCCCGGCCCTGAACTGGACAAACGTAGCCATCTCTTATGGTACGGAATACCACTGGAATGGCGCTTCCCAGCTGGCGCTGTATTTGGGTAATGCGATTGAAAACTCCAATCAGAAAACCCTTACTGCCGAGCTGAAATTCACAGAGTTATATAATAAGTCGAAGTTCCTGCGCTCCATCAATATGCGCAGACCAAGCTCTTCTTCCAATAATAATCAGAATAACAAACAAGGCGCTAATAATTCGAAGGACCCCAAAGCAGCTGGCAATAACCAGAATAACAACAATGCAGAAGAAGTATCCGATTTTGTGCGCGCTGCCTTCAAAACCTTGATGATGTTGAAACGCGTAAGCTTCAACTTCAATGAAAATGCAGGTACGCGTATGCCGGGTTATTTGGATAGTACCAAGGTATTAGGTATGAACTGGGCAACCATGTCGCCGGGACTGAACTTCGTATTGGGATATCAGCCAGACAGAGCATGGATGGATCGCTTTGCGGCAAAAGGTATCATTACGCCAGATCCGTTACTCAACCTCCAATTCCAGCAACAGTTTACACAACGTTGGGATTTACAGGCACAGTTGGAACCAGTGAATGACCTACGTATCGATTTGAATATGACCAAGTCATTTACCAAAACGCATGCAGAGTTGTTCAAGAAAGTGGATGATACCACCGGATTCCAACACTTGAGTCCATATGATGCTGGCGGTTTTGAAATTACCTACATCGCAGTGAAAACCTTGTTTGGTAATATCAATACGGCTGATGGCGTATCAGAAACATTCAGAAGGTTTGAAAGTTACCGTAATATCATTTCCAACAGACTGGGTGCTGCAAACCCTTACAATAAGGACCCTAACGTTCCTTACTACGATCCGAAAGATCCTACTTACCGTTATGGTTATACCAGGTATGCGCAGGATGTGTTGATCCCGGCCTTCATGGCGGCTTATACGGGTAAGAGTCCGGAAAATATCGGGTTGTTAAAACAGGGTAATGATAATGTGAAAAGTAATCCGTTCAGCAATTACTTCCCGAAACCAAACTGGGCGCTCACTTACAATGGTCTGGCTAAATTAGAACCGTTCAAAAACTTCCTGACTAACCTGACCTTGACCCATAAGTACACTGGTACTTTGAGTATGAGCTCTTTCAATACTTCCATGTACTTTGAAGATCCGCGACTGGCAGGATATCCGGCGTTCAGAGATACCATCTCCGGCAACTACTATCCATATTTTATGGTGCCGAATCTGACCATGACAGAGGCTTTCGTTCCTTTGATCGGTATTGATATGACCTTCAAGAGTACCCTCAATGCCAGGATCGAATTCAAGAAGTCCCGTAGCCTAAGTCTCAGTCTCATCGATTACCAGCTGACAGAGCTGCGTTCTACTGAAATTGCGATTGGTGGCGGTTATCGTATACGTGGTGTGACGTTGCCGTTTGCAATTAATAAAGATGGTAACAAACGCCTCCAGAATGACCTGAATATCCGACTGGACCTGAGTTTACGTGATGATAAAACCGTGAATAACCGACTGGATGCCGATCAGGTGATCCCTACGAGTGGTCAGAAAGTACTCAGGATTGCGCCTTCGATCGACTATGTGGTGAATAACCGTCTGAACCTGCGCTTCTTCTACGATCGCTCGCAGACGATTCCGGCGATATCGTCCGCATATCCGATCACCAATACAAGAGGCGGTATTACCTTCCGCTTTGTATTATCCCAGTAACATTTATTGTTAAACCTTCATATGAAAAGGATGCCTTACCAAAAGGCATCCTTTTTTATTTTTATGTAGGGAGACAGCCAGCTATCGTATGGCCAATACTTATATATGATCCAAGAGATTTCTCCTAACTATTTTTCAATTTAGATCCTATCTTTGCGGGGATTTGAAATACTTTGTAATCATATTAGTGTTCGCCGGACTGTTGCTCGAGAATTGCAGCAAAGGGCTTATTGTGCTGCAATACTGGACGAATCAGTCCTTCGTGGCACAGAACCTTTGTGAGAACAAAGACAAGCCTCAAATGCACTGTAATGGTCGTTGTTATCTTCGGAAGGAACTGGAGAAAGATGCTCAGCAGGAAAAAAATGGGAACAGCGGGAAAGAACGTTTCGAAGTGATGTTTGTCAACGACCTACAGAACTTCCTGGAACATCCTGAACCCAGTATTGTAGCGCATTTCGGATATTATAATAATCCTCATCTTCCTACACCCGTATTTGCTATTTTCCACCCCCCTCAGTGGCTCCTCAGCTAATCAATCCACTAACTACATTCTTATTTTACCTGATTAACCATCATCGGGCTGAACAAAAAATTTCATTTGCATCAGCGTAGCATCGTCCTGCTCCGCAAGGTCATGTGATTGCGCTGTATTGATATTTGTCAGTACCGACTACATTATTGTATCCATATGAAACAATGTTGTTTACTCATCATTGCGTGTGTGGCTGCCTTGTACAGTCATGCCCAGCAAATACACGGACGTATTGCTGATAATTCTACCAAAGAAGCATTGCCAGGCGCTGTTGTCAGCGTACTACATAATAGTAAAGGATGCGTATGCGATGAAAAAGGCGCATTTTCACTGGCAACAGGAACGGCAGATTCTGTGCGTATTTCCTGCGTAGGATACATTCCCCGGCAGCTGCCAGTGGCGGCAATGGGGAGAGCGACTGTCGTCTACCTGGAACCGCTGGCAGCCAACTTAAATGAAATCATTGTGTCTTCCTCCCGAGATAAGCAATATCGTACCGATGCGCCAGTGGCCATCAGCACCATATCTCCGCAAACCTTGCAGGAAACAAAGGCTACCACTTTGGATCGTGTACTGAATAAAGTCAGTGGCGTTTACATGGTAGACCTGGGAAACGAACAACATACCATGGCTATTCGTCAGCCGATTGGTTATAAAAGTTTGTTTTTATATCTGGAAGACGGCATTCCCATTCGTACGGTGGGCGATTTTAACCACAACGCTCTTATCGAAATAAACATGGCGGCCCTCAGAAATATAGAGGTGATCCGTGGTCCGGCATCTTCTCTTTACGGCAGTGAAGCTGTTGGCGGCGCAGTGAATTTTATCACACTGTCGCCTACACTGGTACCCACCGCTAAAGTACAGGCAGAAATGAGCAACTGGGGCTATAAACGCACAGATTTCAGTGCCAGTGGAACCAGCGGTAAATGGGGGGCAGTCATCTCCGGATATTATGCCAACCAATCCAATGGCTATATGGATCACAGCGATTTTCACAAGCTGGGTCTGAGCCTGAAAACAGTGTATCAGGCAAGCCCAAAAACAAAATGGACCAACGCCGCTACTTTGATCAACTATCATACAGATCAGATCGGCGGACTCGATAGCGCTCATTTCTATAGCAAGGATTACCGCAATTTCCAGACATTCACGTACCGCGATGTACAGGCACTGCGCATCCGCAGCACGCTGGAGCAAGATTGGAATGCGACCAACAGCACTTCTTTCACCGCTTTTTATCGTCATAGCGATATCGGACAGAATCCATTCTATTCAATCAAATCCACCAGCAATCCGCTGAAGGCGAATGGTCAGATCAACAGCGATGCTTTCCACAGCTATGGCCTGATTGTACAACACAAGAAACGCTTCTCCTGGAAAGATGCCGCTTTCATTGCCGGCGCCAGCCTGGATTATAGCCCCGCTACCTATCATGCCGGATTTATCACGATCGATAAAAATGCTGCCGGATATTATACCGGCTACCAGCAAACAGATTCTGTGCTGACGGATTATAAAGTAGGACTCCTGAATACTGCTGCGTATGCACAGTTTGAATTGTCGCCTGTCAATAATATGAGAGTCGTTGCGGCTATGCGTTACGATCGGATGGATTATAATTTCGTGAATCACCTGACCCCGTCTGCATATACAGGCGCACCTAGTGAACGCAATAACTTCAATGCGCTGACACCCAAATTGGGTCTTACTTACAACCTCGGTCGTAACCGCGGACTGTATGCGAATTACAGCAGAGGATTTGCACCGCCGAATATATCAGATCTCTACCAGGGAGTGAAAGTGCCGGTGCTGCAACAGGCTACTTACAACAACTATGAAGTAGGTGGCTGGTTTGGATTTGGACATAACAAAGGTTATGCAGATATCAGTCTGTATAGAATGACCGGTACCAACGAAATCATCAGTGTGCAGCAGGCAGATGGCAGTTACATGAATCAGAATACCGGTGCTACTTTGCATCGGGGTATTGAATGGAATGTGAAATATAACCTGTTGAAAAGCCTCTTTATACGCACCAGCGGTACTTATGCGTTGCATACCTTCGATGCCTATTTTGATGGTAGTAAAACCTTTGATAACAATCGCATGAATGGTGCGCCACTTTGGATTACCAATAGCGAGATTACCTGGAAACCCGCTTTGCTGAAAGGTTTCAGACTGGGAGGCGAATGGCAGCATATTGGTAGTTACTATATGGACCCGGCAAATACAGCTATGTATGGCGGCTATGACCTGTTCAATCTGCGTGCAGGATATGGTTACAGAAGCTTTGAATGCTGGATTAACTGTATGAATGTGGGCGACAGATTATATGCTACCACTGCGGAAAAATCTGCTTATGGCGTTACTTATCGCGTAGGACCCCGACAAACATTCAACTTCGGTATTGCATATACGTTCACTGGAAAAAAGTAAAAGGATGAAATCGCATTTATTCAGATATATCCTCGCGATGGGGCTGATAGTATTGCTGGGGGCTTGTCAGCGAGGAAAAGAGGAAAAATCGGGAATCCGGTTTTTATCGCATGGAACCAATGCTTCCTGTCCTTATATCACTCGCGACACTGCAGGAAATACTGTGGTGAGTTGGGTGGAGAATGACAGTATTTCCAATAAAGGCGTCATGTATTATGCAGTTACTAACGATGACGGTTATACGTTTTCAGAACCGAGGAAGATCGGCGCTACAATGGGCGTTTATCCGCATGATGAGAACCTGCCTAAGCTGTTGTTTAAACCCAATGGTACCATCATTGCCTTGTTTGGTATGGAGCAGCATGATGCTAGAAATAAATATGCCGGCAAGGTGATGTATGCGCAATCCTTCGATAACGGTTTACATTGGGAAGCGCCGATGCCTTTAGTGACAGATACCACCGGGTATGATCAGCGTTATTTTGATATGGCGTTGTTGCCCGATGGAGAGGCGGCGGCCATTTGGCTGGATAATAGAAAGGAAACTGCTGCAGAAGGATCTACGCTGTATTTTGCCCGTACCAGTGGCAATGCAGGATTCCAGGCGGCAAAGCCAGTGGTGGAAACTGTATGCCAGTGTTGCAGAACGAAACTGCTGGTTGATAAGAAAGGAGTTATTCACATTGTATATAGAGATATTATCAACGATTCCATCCGGGATATGGTGCATCAGACATCTGCAGACGGAGGTAACAGCTTTTCAGCGCCTGTCCGTATCAGTGCCGACAACTGGGTGGTGAATGGTTGTCCACATACAGGACCTACCCTTGTGGCAAACGATCATGGACTTCACTTTGCCTGGTTCACTATGGGTCATGGTAAAGGTGTCTTCTACTGTCAGTCTACTGATAACGGAAACACCTATACGCAGAAGGAGTCCCTTAGCACAGCCCCGATGGCCAAGCATCCGCAAATGACTATCGACAAAAAAGGCGAGGTGTATATCACCTGGGATGAACCTGTGAAAGTGGGTAATGATTTTAACAGCCGTATTGCATTTCTGCATAAATCTGTTGATGGTCGTACGCTGGATAGTCAGGCTATCACCGCCGATTCTACCTGGTGTAGTTATCCGGTGCTGGGGGCTTTGCAGGAAGGAATTCTGGTGGTATTCAAGCAACGTGTGGGGAATGGCACTGCTATAGCCTATGGTATAATGGAACATTAGTCTCCCTAAAAATCACAACGCGGAGCCTACTACTGCTCCGCGTTGTTCAATTCACTTGGCTGTACAACAAAACATCAGCTGTAACCGAAAGAAAACCCTTTCTGGCCAGCCCAATCTTTTCCAGTAACCCAACGGCCATAATTGCCTTTTCTGGTATTACCGAAATAGAAGCGCCATTGCTCTTTCCACCTGGGATAGTACAGGCGCATTAAGTACATTGTTAGAAATGTAAGCATAGGGATATGGTTTTCATTAAATGAACGGATAGTCAAGCTAGTCTTGCATTGGGCTCGGGACTTACATTTTTCCGGTGCAAAGAACACCCAGAAGATATAAGTATTTTCAAATATAAAAATCTATACTAAATCGTTATATCCCACGTATGTGTTAATTTTTATCTATGTAGTAGGCGTTGGCTTGTTGTAATGGCGTGAGCACCAGATCGTTGATGCAAACATGTGCGGGCAGGGTGGTTACATAGTATACAACGTCCGCCACATCTTGTGCGCTTAACGGAATAAAGCCTTCATAAAAAGCTTTCGCTCTGGCCTCATCCCCTTTGAAACGTACGATGGAGAATTCGGTTTCAGCAGCCCCTGGATGAATAGCGGTTACTTTAACGCGATAAGGCAGCAGATCAATGCGCATACCTTGGGTGATAGCATCTACGGCCGATTTAGTAGCACAGTAAACGTTGCCTTTAGCATATACATTTTTAGCAGCAGTAGAACCGATGTTGATAATATGTCCGGAAGTACGGGAACGCATCCACGGCATAACGATCCTGGATACATACAGTAAGCCTTTTACATTGGTATCAATCATGGCATTCCAGTCGTCGAGGCTGCCTTCTTCAATGCTGCTCAGTCCTGCCGCAAGTCCGGCATTATTCACCAGCACATCAATAGCGCGCCATTCTTCCGGGATATTTCCCAGTACATCAGCCACTTGTTGTTCATCTCTCACATCGAAATGAAGTGGTAAAACATTGGTACCATATTCTTGTGTCAGTTGTGTTTGCAGGGCTTCCAGTCTTTCTTTACGTCGACCAGTAATGATAACATCATATCCTTTTGAAGCGAATGTAATAGCGCAAGCCTCACCAAATCCAGCTGTAGCGCCTGTTACGAGAACAATACCCATGAGATGTAGTTTTAAGATAAGCAGAGAATGCAAAAGTAACAGATTTTACAAAGCTTTCACCTGACAAGGGTAACAGTTCCTTTTCGTTGAATCTGGTTGCCGTTCAGATCGGTAGCATCCAGTATCCAGATGTAAGTATCCACAGGAGCGGGTTTTCCTTGAATAGTGCCATCCCAGCCGGTATGGAAATCTGTGGAAGCATATAATTCCTGGCCCCAGCGATTATAGATCCTGAAATATTTATAGCTGATCATACCCACAGGAATAAAGCGGAAACGATCATTCACACCATCTCCATTCGGTGAAAAAGCACTCGGAATATACATTTCCGGCCCGGCATAAAATTTTACATGCATGGTATCATATCCGCTACAGCCCTGGATATTGGATACTTTCAGGATATAAGTCGTATCGCGGTCCGATAACAGTACGGGATGGGCAATATTCGGATTATTCAATCCATATGAGGGCGACCAGCTGTAAATATCCCCACCACTTCCCTGCATGGTAAATGGCAATCCTTTTACAAGGATGGTATCATTGCCAGCAAAGGGTTTTACGGCATATACCTGTATGTTTTTCGTGACTGTTTTTTCACATTGCGTATTGGTACTGACAGTCAGCGTAACTGCATAGGTGGCGGCTGCGGGAAAGGTATATTTTAATATGGTGCTAGTGGTTGAGCCCAGCGTACTATCAATGTTGATAATCCATTTGCGGGAGGTAATTCTGCCATACTGATAGGTTGAAAGATCATCAAACTGTATCGGTGTGCCTTTGCAGAGTCCCACGCTATTAAAATCGGCTTTTAAGCCGGGATAATTCGCTACAAGTCCCGTCATGCTGTCTGTACATGCCAGGCCGGGATTCACAATCAATTTTACCTTATAAACGCCCGTATCGGGGAAGTTATGATTGAATACGGTGCGGTCGGTGGTGGTGGTATCGGTACCATCGCCGAAGGCCCAGTAATAGGTGGAAGTGAAGCCTGCATTGCTGTAATTGGCCATTGGAACAGAGAGGCTAGGTTCGTCTGTGCAATTACGTAATATAGATGGAATGCTGGCTGTAATTTTTGTCGTACAATCGAAAATGGTGAGTAGTATATCCTTGCTATGCGTACCCAGAAAGACTTTGGTGGTCCTGTCGTATTCATTGACACATACTGTTACTACATATTTGCCTGGTCGGTCTGGCGTACAAGATATCATCCCTTTACTGTCTATCGCTATAGCAGGATTGCCTCCCATAGGATTGCTACCGCTATAGGGTGCAATGTATCGGACAATATTGTTATAGGGCGGCGGCGTATTGGAACTGCGATCGACGCTGGCAGTACCGTCTGTGAGCGCACTGCAAAGGCTGTAGGAGAGACTGTCGCCATCTTCATCATAGGCGGCATAGTCAATTTTAAACGGCATGGCATTGCAAATAACAATTGCCGTATCCTTGTTGAAATAGGCGCTATTGTTGCCTGGCTTGACTTCTAGGCCAGGAATAACAGTATAGTAAGTAGAGCCTTCATGTTCGGAGTCATATATGTTGGTGAGTTTTTCGCCTCTGCAACAACGCTGAGAGGAAACATAATAGCCGCCGGTAATGGGTGGTAGCTCAATAGTAGCTTCATAAAAGGCTACTTCCAGGTGCTGTGCCTGAGGGGCAAGACAAGGATTTTTGAGCGTATCAATCAATGGCTTGACCGTTTTGATATATAGATATACGGAAGACAACACTCTGGTGCCACTGGCATTGTACACATTAGCCACAGAGGGGTTTTCAAACCGGTCAATACAGCCTTGCCGGTCGCCGCAGGTGAAATCCGCGTCGCGATAGAGTTTGAGTGTAATGAGATAACGGTAGCGGAGGTTATCTGCACTCATACCAATGGTTCTGTAATAAATCTCGCCACCAATAATATGATAGCCAGCTGCATCGAGGAATAACAAACAGCAGCCAAGTACCATGTAAATGACTCTCTTCATAATTGGGGTACTGCTAAGTTAATTTAAACAATTAACCAGCAGTTCCGGTTCACTGAAGCGTCATTATCGTACTAGCGTTACCGTACCTTTTAAAGTAATAGTTTTTTGATTGATATCTACCCCTTCCACCATCCAAACATACGTGCCTACTGGGGCCTGTTCACCCCGGACGGTACCATCCCATCCCTTCATATATGCTGTAGATGAATACATTAGCTTTCCCCAGCGATCATATACCCGGAAATAATTCATGGCAACGATGCCAACAGGGATTGGTCGGAATAAGTCATTTACGCCGTCTCCATTGGGAGAAAATGCATTAGGTATATAGATTTCCGGCCCTTTAATGAATCTTATGAAAATATCATCAGTGCCGGTACAACCTTCTTTCGTATAGGCTGTAACGGTATAGGTCATGTCTTTATCATAAAGCGCAATAGGGCTTGCGCTGCGGGTATCGCTCAGGCCATTCGGTGGTGTCCAGGTATATCGGATTCCTCCAGTGGCATGTAGCTGAAAAGGCGTACCCAGGATAACGATGGTATCATTTCCTGCAAAAGCATGCACAGGTGGCACTACGGCCACAAAAGCTGTATCCCTCACCTTTTTGGGGCATCCCAGTGTATCCGTTACTGTTACAATAAACAAAGTAGTGTCTTTAGGCGTGGCCCAGGTAATAGAATCCTTTGGCGATTTGACATAATAACTGGGAGACCAGGTATAATATGCGCCTCCGGAAGCCCTCAGTAATACGGGGCTGCCGCTACAGATACTCGTATCGGGCACTGCCTTTACATTGGGTGGATTTACTACTTTCAAGGATAATGTATCTGCAGTATGACACTTACCCAGTTGTGCCAGGATCGCATATTGCGTGCGGGGTGGCGAGGGCATTACCGTAGGATTTAATGTAGTGCCAACCACGGTATTGGTTTGCAGATCTGTCCAGGTGTATGCATAATTTCCATCCGTGGTGGCAGTGAGTTGTACCGGGTCGCCGGTACAGACGGTACTGTCGTTCATGGTATGTACAATCAAAGAGTCTCTAACGTCAATGAATACACTTTTTGTATTGATACACTGTTGATCATCTGTGAAGGTAACGGTATACGTGGTATCCTTCAACGGAAAGATAATGGGATTGGGGGTATTAGGTTGTAATATCTTATAATCATTCGGCATCCAGCTGTAGGTACCTGTAGAAGTACTGGAGGCCTGCAATTGCAGGGAATCTTTACTGCATAGCAGGGTATCAGATGTGCTGAACAACGGCGGTTTATCGTAGATCCTTACCAGTGCGGTATCATATTGCTCGCAGCCAAAGCTGGTTCTGGCAAACATGATTACCTGGTATTGACCGGGTGATTTAAAGAGGAAAGAGGGATTCGGACTATTAGAAGTATCCGCAGATATTCCTGTACCGAAATACCACTTGAAATAGGTCATGGTGCCCATGTCGGTGGTACTGGTATTGGTGAACAGTGCCGGTTTCTGTGTGCAGCTACCTTGATAGGTGAAATCGGCTTTGTATACAGGGAATACATATACTTTGGCAATGGCACTGTCTCCGCAATTGCTTAGTTTGTCTACATACAATTTAGCGGTATAGAGCCCTGGTGTGGTATAGGTATGTTGTACCGGACTAGGATCATCCGTATCCAGGGTAGCGCCATCTCCGAATTCCCAGTGATAAGGCTTGCCCAGGGTACTGTTATTGAGGAACGTAATGGTCATGCTTTTACATTCCGCATATTTATCTGGCATAGAAGCCACTACCTGTTTTACGCAGGTGGTAACATTGATATGGAAATCTTTACGCAGGGTACCAATCAGTTCATTATTGCGATATTCATTCACACAAACGGTTACTACGTATTTCCCTGGATTAGGAGCAATCCCGGAAATGATACCTGTATTAGGATCTATTGATACGTTAGGCCCTAATGGGGAGGAACCGGAATAAGGTGATATGTAGTTTACAGAATAATAGGGGGGAGGGTCGGACTGTGCCGGGATGCCCGACTGGTCGGTCGTTCTTCCGCCTTTGTAGGCATCGCAGAAAGCGTAAGTCAGTTTATCGCCATCAGGATCGGTGGCGGAGAAATCGTACGTAAATTTTTTATTGGCACAAACGAGTGTGGCTTCTTCTTTATTAAAAGTGGGACTTGAATTTCCCAGCTTTCCTTCTTCTGTACCTGGTAATTCTGTGAAATAGGTAGCGCCGGTACCATAACCTGTGCTGGGATATGGGAGCGGATCTGCCTCAATATTCACCATGAAGTTATCCCGGCAGCAACTTTGAAAGGAGATGATATATCCCTTTTTATTAGAAGGTACGGTAACATCTGTTTCATAGATCCCTACCTGGAAGCATACCGGGGGCGGATTCACGATACAAGGATCTACTTGCCCCAGGTTCTTGGTGGTGAAGCCTAATCGGGATACAAAGTAAACTTTATATTCAGCGTTATTGTCTTTGTTGAAAGCGGTAAGGTAAACGGCATTCGGCATTTCAGCTATATTATTACCACTTTCACAGATGCGGTAAAGACGCATTGTTACATGATAAGTATAGTCTCCATTGGGCGTACTACTAACAAACTTGTAATAAACTTGTCCACCTATGATGTGTTTGGCAGAAACAGTTAAAGTGCCCAACATCCATAGGAGGAGGAACAGTAGTTTTTTCACAACCGAAAATGTTTGTCTGCACAACCTTACACTTGGCAGAATGAAATAAATTGTTTCAGTAAGTGATTACTTGCTTCAATTTTTTCCCACATTCCCATGTGTCCAACATCTTCAAAAATATAAACGCTGCTTGTTTTTGGTAACATCACCTGTTGAATAACATTGGTAGGTGACACAGCATTATCATCTTTCCCGATCACAAATAACATGGGTGATGCAACTGAAGGGAGCAACCCTGTAAGATCTGGTCTTTGTATC
Source organism: Chitinophaga dinghuensis (assembly GCF_003259435.1). Lineage (GTDB taxonomy): Bacteria > Bacteroidota > Bacteroidia > Chitinophagales > Chitinophagaceae > Chitinophaga > Chitinophaga dinghuensis. The sequence goes on along the minus strand of NZ_QLMA01000011.1, from coordinate 25,519 downwards.
ATTGCCTGGGTATAGGCAATCATTGATTCCTGGGGGCATTGAATGCACATGTTGATGCAAGCTTCCACCAGTTTGGGCCGTTGCGATTTGGTTGTCGGGCTAAACAGGTTAGGGATTGTTTGCCTGATAAATAATTCGCTTCCGTATTGCTGCATGAAAGCTATGGATTTCCTGCGTGTTTCTTTTTTCTCTTCCGTGTCTGCGGCTGCAGTGGAATGAAAAAGCCCCAGTCCTTTCATCACTTCGGGATGTTGTTGCTGCAACGCAAGCGCCACATATCCACCCATGGAATGACCAATAACTACCGCTTCGCGGATATTTTCTGCTAACAGTATAGAATATACGTAGTCTGCCATGGCAGCAATGGTAAGCCCCTCTGTCAAATTGGATTTACCGGAACCTGGTAAATCGGGTATAATCAGGCGATAATCATTCTTTAAAAACTCCTGCTGGTTGATCCACAGGGCACTATTCTCTGAAAAACCGTGTATAAGTACTACCGCCGGACCTTGTCCTATGTCCTGGTAGCTGCCATTTCCATTATTGATTGTTTTCCACATTCTTTATACCTGGAATAAACCGTGAAAAAATAGCATGTACCAGCAACAAGATACAAAATATTATTGCTCCGCGGGAAATAAGATCTCCATATTTTACGTAAAACGTATAGTCTTCTCTGGATGTTACAGTCGCCTTAAAAGCCGCTTCTTTCCAATAGGGCTGCGGTTGGTAGACATTTCCAGACGGATCTACCACTGCTGAAATACCGGTGTTCGCACTGCGGGCAATCCACCTCCGTGTTTCTATTGCTCTTATTCTGGCGTACTGCAGATGCTGACGATGTCCTTCTGTATTTCCCCACCATCCATCGTTGGTGATGATTACCAGGAAGTTGGCGCCCGCTCTTGTATGTGAGGCTACATAGTTACTAAATACAGATTCATAACAAATAGTTGGAAAGACATTGATGCTATCGGCAGGATTTGTCAACAGTTCCCGCGCAGGTGCGCGGCCATAACTACCGGTTATACCTCCCATATCAAGGGCAAGCGATTGCATAAATGATAAGTACCGCACATATGGAATTAACTCCACGCCAGGTACCAATTCATATTTATGATATACTTCCACTGCGGTGGAAGTGTCTATCTGTATAGCGCTGTTAAAAGCATCCCAGCGAGTGCCGTCACTCATGACTCTAGCCGTCACTGCTTCCGGATCATCTGCTGCATATGCACGCATCGTTAGTGCGCCGGTGATAATTTTAGCTTTGGGGAATTGATGTAAAAACTCCCGTATGGCTAGTATTTCAGGTGTATAATTCAGCTGCGTTTCCCATGCTGCCTGAGGAAATAAGGCAGTTTCCGGCCAAACGATATAACGGGTATTACTATCCGTTTTTGAAGCGGTGAGTCGCAATAACTTGTGTACCTGATTCATAGAATTGCCATCGGCATACTTTTCATCATATGGGTCCACATTCGGTTGTACTACTACTACTTCAAACTTCTTCGCCGGATTATCCGGAACAGGATGAATAAACTGTGAAAGGAGTATGGGTACAACGGCGATCAGTAAAGGCTTCCAGCCTGTTTTGACGATCGTCTCCCTAAAATTATAATCATACATACGCACCTGCTTCCAGGCTGCATAAAAGAGAATGTTAGTAAGCAATACCCAAACAGTTCCGCCACTGGCGCCTGTGAATTCATACCATTGTATCCAGCCTGGATGCATGGCGAATGCATTTCCCAATACCAGCCATGGCCAGCTCAGCTCCCAGGTCTGATGAATATATTCGAAGGTGAGCCAGTATACAATCAATGCTAAATAACTACCCGCTGCGGAAAGACGCTTCCGGCTATTCTTATACATGAGCCAGGGAATCGTCATCAGGAAAGCGTTGAAACTGTTGGCAAATACGCCGCTGGCTGGTACGGGCGTATTGCCTACCCACCAGGTACTACCTACATTCCAAATCAGAAAAGAGAGAAATATCAAACCAAAATATGCACCCCTGTGCCTGATCTTTTCCGTCAGATAGAACAACGGTGTCAGTGCAATGAAAATCAATGGGGTAAAGGGCATCGTTGGCCAGGAAAGCCATAATATTATACCGCTTATGATACTTAGAATGATGGAGCGCAGCTTCATTTTGTAACCTGAAAATTGACGGCAACGAAGATAAGTTTGCTTTGCCGTAAAACAAAAAGGGATGCTATCGCAGCCCCTTTATAAATATATTATTTTTGATGATGTGATATGATTACTTAGGCGGTGTATAGGTCATGTTAAAGTATTTCACATATTCCTCAATGGGCTGTAATCCAACAGCGGCGCGCCTTTTATTCACATCTTTTTCCTCTTTGATTGGGAATAGCACTGTTTTGCCATCAATGGTTCTTACCTGACTGCCATATATCTGATAACCATATTTCTTAACAGAAATTCTGTCTTCCATCAATGCAAGATCCTCTGGTCGGGCTTTTTGCAGCTTCACCGCTTCCCGTAATAAAGGGATATACTTTTCTTGTATGGGCAAGGGGGCATGTTGAATCACCAGGAATAAAGTGCCAGCGCCTTTCATACCCACTTCGTCAGGGCCTACCCATCCATGTTGATCTATGAATTGGCAGATGTACTGTTGATTTTTTTCATCCGTGAGATGCAGTTCTTGCACGGCGGCATTTAGCGTAGTACTATCCGGATTGGTGTTGACGATGTCAAGGTATTTTTTGCGTGCTTCCTGGTCTGCATCAAAAATGGCATTCAGGCTGTCTGCCCATTGCTGATTCATTTTCCCGGATGAATGTGCTTGCATAGATGTAAGTTGATGAGTAACAGATTTGCGCGTTTGTGCATGACCGTTATAGGCGCAGCTACATAGGAGGATTAGGGAGAGACACGCGTCAGCAATTCTTTTCATGTTGAAAAGATAATAAAAACGGGGTTTAGAATAATCAGGATAACTTGGTGCTAAAACAAGCAACCGCAGCAAATAACTGGTATCTGCTGCGGTTGAATTATATTTAACTGTTTTACAGTTTTATCTGCTATAGTTAGGCGCTTCCTTAGTGATTACCACATCATGCGGGTGGTTTTCTTTTACAGTAGCAGCAGTGATTTTCACGAACTGGGCAGCCTGTAAAGTTTTAACATCTTTAGAGCCAGTCAGACCCATACCAGCGCGAAGACCGCCTACGAACTGCTGAATCACTTCAGAGAGGTAGCCTTTGTAAGGTACGCGACCTACGATACCTTCCGGAACCAGTTTCTTGATATCGTCTTCATCCTGGAAGTAACGATCTTTACTACCTTCCTGCATGGCTTCAATAGAACCCATACCACGGTAAGATTTGAATTTACGTCCTTCGTAGATGATTGTTTCTCCAGGGCTTTCTTCCACACCTGCGAAGATAGAACCAGCCATGATGCAAGATGCACCAGCAGCGATGGCTTTCACCATATCGCCGGTATAACGGATACCGCCATCAGCGATAACAGGAATACCTTGTTTTTTCAGTGCTTCTGCAGCGTCCATAACGGCAGACAGCTGAGGGAAACCAGCGCCTGTTACGATACGGGTAGTACAGATAGAACCAGGACCCACACCTACTTTCACCGCATCGGCGCCAGCAGCAGCCAGTGCCAGTGCACCTTCTGCAGTAGCTACGTTACCTGCGATCACTTGTAATTTAGGGAATGCTTTTTTCAGTTTTTTCAGCGTGTTGAGTACTGCAATGGAATGGCCATGAGAGCTATCCAGGCAAACTACATCCACACCTACATTGATCAGTGCCTGTGCACGATCCAGCACATCTGGTGTAATACCCAGCGCAGCGCCTACCAGTAAACGACCAAATTCATCTTTCACTGCATTAGGATAGCTGGTCAGCTGGAGGATATCACGGTATGTGATCAAACCTACCAGTTTACCTTGCTTATTCACTACAGGCAGCTTTTCAATCTTGTATTGCTGGAGAATTTTCTCTGCTTTTTTCAGGTCTGTACCTTCAGGAGCAGTAACCAGTTTTTCGCTGGTCATTACTTCTTTTACCAGACGCTTTTTATTTTTTTCAAAACGCAGATCTCTGTTGGTTAAGATACCCACCAGTTTATTCGCGTCGTCTACGATTGGAATACCACCAATGCCGTTTTCCTTCATGAGTCTTAAAGCCTCGCCAATAGTAGCGTCCGCCTTTAAGGTAACAGGGTCCATAATCAGACCGCTTTCGCTACGCTTAACGCGACGAACCATTTCAGCTTGTCTTTCAATACTCATGTTTTTGTGGAGAATACCAATTCCACCCTCTCTCGCCAGGGCGATAGCCAAATTGGCTTCGGTAACAGTATCCATAGCGGCAGATACCATCGGTAAATTGAGCCGTATGTTTTTTGTTAATTGCGTAGAGATATTTACATCTTTCGGATGAACTTCGGAGTAGGCCGGAACGAGGAGTACATCATCAAATGTCAGTCCGTCAGCTACAAATTTGGGTTTAGATTTTCCCGCAGGCATGATGCAACTATTTGTCAGTTAAAAAATAATTGCACGCAAATATACACCTATTTGCGCAATAAATAAAATTTCAACGTTAAGCAGATGTGAATCTTCTGAATCATGACACCGGGCTGACAGGCTCATATTGCTGACCAGGCAAACATTTTATTAACTGCTGCATTTCCAGATTAAACACTGCTGTGGCCACCTGACTACCGCTTAGCCGACTCAGTATATATATTTCCTCTAAATGCAATCTCGACTTATTATTAAAAAGTTGCATGATTGTTTGCTCGGCTGGGTCCAGTGTATGAAACAAGGATGACTGAACGGCCATTTTCGAAGAAGTCGCTTTTTCTTCCCATCTCATAGCCTGGATGATATCGGCCGCTTCTGTTACTAATACTGCCTTATTTTGGCGGATGAGTTCGTGGCATCCCGTTGCATGCCAGTCGCCCACATGGCCTGGTACAGCAAAAACATCCCTGTTATAGCCTCCTGCCAGCTCAGCCGTAATGAGCGACCCTCCTTTCTGACCGCTTTCTATCACCACTGTAGCATCTGTCAATCCTGCTACAATCCGGTTTCTCCTGGGGAAGTTCTGCCTGTCGGGCAAAGTTTTGCTGGGATAATCTGTTAGCAACCCGCCGCAGTTCATCATTTCCTTAGCTATTTCCATATGGGCAGGCGGATAGATCCTATCCAGTCCATGTGCAAGTACGCCGATAGTAGGGCATCCCAAATCCACTGCCGTTCTATGTGCCAGGATATCGATTCCATATGCCAGTCCGCTCACAATGGTAATCCCTGCTTTACAAAGCTCCTGTACCAGTTGTACGCATACTTTACTGCCATACGGGGAAGGTTGCCTGGTTCCCACTATACTCACCATCCTGGAGGTATGCAGTGGCGAACTTCCTTTGTAATAGAGGAGAGAGGGCGCATCTGCGCAGTGTTGCAGCCGCATAGGATAACGTTCGTCTCCATAAAAAATCACTTGTATAGCATACTTTTCTATGAAGGTCAACTCTTGCATTACCTTGTCATAATCCCGGAAATGCTTGATAGCCGTAGCTTTCACACTACCTACCTGCTCAATTCTTTCCAATTCCTGCTGCCTGGCCTGGAAAATGGCCGTAGCGCTCTGAAAATGGTCCAGTAACTTCCTGATGGTAACGTCCCCGATCATAGGGACCTGGGTTAATGCAATCTGATACATTAATTCGGAGGGCATAACAAACAATTTAGCCTTTTAAATTACAATTTATCAACGGTAGTTTTTTCTTCTCCAGGTGATTTATTTTTGCAGTAACTAACAGCCAATAAAATGATGATGAAAAGGTTTTGGGGTGTTGTACTGCTCGCTGGAATGATGGCGTGCAAGTCTACACAAACGACTACCGGCCACACTGCTGCCGGCAATACAACACTGACTCCGCAAGGTGCGGCATGGGCTGCGCTGTGGCAACAACAATCAGGCGAATACAAGGCGCTCTGCCTCCAGGCTTATCAACTGGCAACATGGAAGCTGGATCAATACCTCGCTGCCAAAGGCGATAAACCACTTGCAGTAGTTACTGATATCGATGAAACAGTGCTGGATAACAGTCCTTATTCAGTGCATCAGGCACTGAACCATAAAGGATATGATGAGAAAAGCTGGTTGGAATGGACCGCGAAAGCCGCTGCTGATACGGTTCCAGGCGCACCTGCCTTCTTTAAATATGCCGCTTCCAAAGGGGTAAAAGTATTTTACATCACTAACAGACTGGAATCAGAAAGAGCCGTTACCCTGGCTAATCTGCGTAAGTATAATTTCCCGGATGCAGATGATCAGCACCTGTTGCTGAAAACCACCACTTCTGGTAAGGAACCTCGCCGCCAGCAAGTGTTACAGCAATATGATATCGTACTGCTTTTTGGGGATAACCTGAGCGACTTCTCCAATATCTTCGATAAGAAACCTTACGAAGAGAGAAATGCCGCTGCACTGAATGCCGCTACCAACTTCGGTTCCAGGTATATCGTGCTGCCTAATCCTATGTATGGCGATTGGGAAGGGGCATTGTATAATTTCCAATACAAACTGACGGAACAACAGAAAGATTCCATCATGAAATCGAAACTGAGAAATTACTAGTGCTATAAAAGCAAATCCCCGCAGATCCTTGATTTGCGGGGATTTTTTATTGGGAGCAGTTGTCGTCTCACAAACTAATAACTTTGAAAACTGTTCTTCTGTTGGTAGCTCTTCCTTCTTCTGTATCGTTCGTTGCAACAGGTTGGGATTTGCCATAACCCTTACTACTTAAGCGTTTGGCATCAATGCCATGTTGTACGAGATAAGTCACAACCGCTTTTGCTCTGTTCTCAGAAAGCAACTGGTTATCTTTATCCGAACCCACATTATCCGTATGCCCTGCGATCTCAATTTTCAACGTCGGATTTTCATTTAATAATTTTACTAATCTATCCATCTCCAGCATAGACGCCGGTTTTAGCTCATACTGTTTGGTGTCGAAGAAAATATTATGCAACACAATACTGGCATTGGCTGCGAGCGGTTGCAATGGGATATTTTTCTCAAAGGGATGATCGGGATTATGATCTTTCAAGGAAAAATTATCAGAGTAAAACAGGTATCCTTTCTTGCTCACATGAAATGCATAGTCCTTTCCTACTGGCAATGTGGCGAGGAATTCGCCGTTTCCACCTGTGGCGAACCGCGCTACCTGTGTGCTACCTTGTAGTTCAATAACGTCAATATTGGCGGGCAGTCTTTGTTGTGTTACGCTGTCATACACGAACCCTTTCACATATAACGTTTGCAGTGGTCTTGCTTCCGGATATAATTCAAAACTGTAAATATCCAGGGAGCCTTTGCCTTCCGCTCTGTCGGAAGCAAAGTAGGCGGTCTTTCCGCTGGCATCTACAATCAGGGAGCCTTCTTCGTCAATAGTATTGATAGGGTATCCAAGGTTTACAGCCGGCCCCCAGCTACCATCGGATTGTTTGCGGGAATAATAAATATCGAGTCCGCCATAGCCAGGTAGTCCGTTCGATGCGAAATACAGCGTTTGTCCGTCAGCGTGAATAAACGGAGTGGTTTCTCTGCCTCTGGTATTGATATTGGGACCAAGACCTTCAGGGTCGCTCCAGCGGCCACTTGGCAGCAGATGTGAAACGAAAATATCAGAGCCGTTGGTAGGCGTTTCGCGGGCAAAATAAATAGTTTGGTTGTCGGCAGTCAATGAAGGCTGGGACTCCCAGTCGCGCGTATTGATAGGTGCGCCGAGGTTTTGTGGTTTAGTCCAGCCGCTGTTTGTTTTATAAGAAATATAGAGATCGCAGCTTCCTCTGCCTTCCGGGAAATCACAGCCGGTGTACAAAAGGATGGTACCATCTTGTGAAATATGTTGTGCTCCTTCGTTAAATGAAGTGTTGATAGGTTCTCCCATATCTTTAGCGGGGCTCCATCCGGTACTGTCGCGGTGAGTGATATAAAAATCCTCATTGCGACCGTTTACTCTTCTGGTGAATACCAGTGTTTTACCATCGATAGTGAGAGATGGAAAGTACTCGGGATCGCTGCTGTTGATGTGATCACCGAGGTTTTGCGGATGAAAGGGGATTTCCTTTTGGTGGGTCACTGCAAATTCATAATTGGCTTTCAGTTTCTCGGCGTTTCTGGTGCCTGTTTTAGAACCGGCGATATATTGATTTACCATTTGCAGCGCGCTCTGGAAATCGCCTGTACCGGCGAATGCGCGGGAATAGGGTACCATTACCTGACGTAAGCTGGAGCTATCCAGTTGTTTATATTTACCAAACGCGGCCAGGGCGTCTTTATAGTCTTTGGTTTCCAGGTAGCACATACCTAGTTGTCCGTATGCATCGAGGTAGTTAGGAGCGATGTTAAGGGCCTCTTTCAGGAAAGGAATGGCCTCTTGGGTATTGTAGGTACTGATGGCGGCCTGCGCTTTGTCGAAGGCTGCTTTAGCCTTTTTAGGGGCATTCTCAGACGTTACGAACTGAGCATGTAGCTGCAGGACCGAAAAGAAAGCTGATAACAGCAGAAAGGATTTTTTCATAGCAATAATACAACGTGTAAAATAGGATGTTTATTTAAAAGAAAAATCCCCGGTGTTGAACCGGGGACTAAACTTTTAAGGAACGTTGATATACTTGTGGACTTGTAATGACAGTTGCCATTGTGGGTTGTCCTTGATATAATCGATGATGAGCGGGAGCATTTCCGCGCTTTTGCTCCATTCGGGCTGCAGGTAGAGGCGACAATTTTTGCCGACCATTGCAGCATGTTTTTCTGCCCAGGCGAAATCAGATTTGTTGAAGATAACCACCTTGAGTTCGCTGGCAGCTTTACATACTTCCGGGAGGGGAGCTTTGAATTTTTTTGGCGACAGCGTAATCCAGTCCCAGTTGCCACTGAGAGGGGAGGAGCCGGAGGTTTCCATATGTGTGCGGAAACCTTGTTTGTGTAAGGCCTTGGTAAGGCCGTCCAGCTGGTGAAGCAGCGGTTCTCCACCGGTAATAACGGCTATACGGCCAGGATAGGATGCCGCTTCACTGACGATATTGTCTATGGTCAGCTGCGGGTGTTTGTCCGCATCCCAGCTATCTTTTACGTCGCACCAATGGCAGCCTACATCGCATCCGCCAAGACGGATGAAATAGGCGGCTCTGCCCTGATAGAGACCTTCTCCCTGAATGGTGTAGAAGCGCTCCATAACGGGCAGTGTGTTGGCGATATTTGAAGTAATTACTGACATTGTTCTAACCCTGCAAAGGTCCGTCTTTTTTCGGAACCTGTTAATTCATACTACCTTTCTGACCGATACAGGCCTGATAGGTATTTTTCAGCAACGCCGCAATGGTCATTGGGCCTACGCCACCTGGTACCGGGGTGATAAAGCTGCATTTAGGGGCAACTTCATCAAATTTCACGTCACCGATGAGGCGGAAACCACTTTTCTTGCTGGCGTCTGCTACGCGGTTGATACCAACGTCCACAATTACGGCGCCTTCTTTTACCATATCAGCGGTAACGAAGTTAGGCTTACCGATAGCGGCTACGATGATATCTGCCTGGCGGCAAATTTCAGGCAGGTTATGTGTCTGGGAATGGGTGAGGGTTACGGTGCAGTTACCAGGGTTGGTATTGCGACTCAGCAGAATGCTGATAGGCGTACCAACGATGTGGCTGCGACCGATTACTACCGCATGTTTTCCTTTAGTAGGCACGTTATAATGTTCCAGCATCAGCATGATACCATAAGGGGTAGCAGGAATGAATGCAGGCAGGCCACTTACCATTTTACCCACGTTCATGGGATGGAAGCCGTCCACATCTTTGCTGGGATCAATGGTATTGATCACCAGTTCTTCGCTGATATGCTTAGGTAAAGGCAGTTGCACCAGGATACCGTCGATATCCGGATTTTCGTTGAGCAGGATGATCTGGTCCAGCAGGTGCTTTTCAGAAATTTGCTCATCAAAACGCAGGAGGGTGGAGTTATAACCGCATTCTGCACATGACTTTACTTTGGAAGCAACGTAGGTCTCACTGGCCGGATTATTTCCTACCAGGATCGCTGCCAGGTGCGGAACCTTTTTGCCAGCAGCCTTTAATTCAGCCACTGATGCAGCTAATTGGGCCTTGATAGCCTCTGAAACATGTTTACCGTCTAAAATTTGCATGCGCAAAGGTATGATTTTGCCGGGAATTTTTCTCGCAAAGACGCAAAGAGAATCGCAAAGGCGCGAGGAGGGCGCCTGCGGCGCTATGGGGATTTTTTTGCTCGCAAAGCAGCAGGGCAGCAAAGCAGCAAAGAAAAATGATGAATAAATTATAAATGATTGATTGTTGATTAATAATTGATTAATTATTAATAATGTATATGAATCGGAAATGCTATAAGATACTATTGGGGAAAAACGAAGGGGGCAAAACGAATAGAGGACAGGAAGCCATAAAAGCCAAAAAAACAACAAAACACCTTTGCTGCTTACCTTGCTTTGCTGCTCTGCGAGCAAAAACCTCCTCTCAGCGCCGCAGGCGCCCTTAGCGCCTCTGCGCTTCTCTTTGCGAACTTTGCGAGAAAAAACGCGAGCTGGTTCTGCAAAACAGGCTTCTGAGGAAACCTGTTTTGCGAAGACAGAATGTCTTATACGAACCGTTGATTGTTGTGGAAATTATAAGGCAAACAAAGACGGTAATCAGTTAGCAAAAGTTTGAAATCGGTATTATTGATTTCCTGAATATCTTTTGCGTGATTTATTGATCACAATATATTTAAATTTTTGGAGCTGAAGCAAGAATTTCTTGATCAGCGGCGCCAGCATATTTCTGGAAGTTGCGGATGAACTGGCCAGCCAGGTCTGCAGCTTTCGCATCGTAGGCTGCTTTATCAGCCCATGTGTTGCGTGGGTCCAGGATATCGGTAGGTACTCCAGGAACGGTTTCCGGGATAGCCAATCCGAATACTGGTGTGCTGCGGTATCTGACATGTTCCAGTTTACCGTCGATGGCAGCAGCAATGATAGCGCGGGTATAAGCCAGTTTAATACGGCTACCTACGCCATAAGGACCGCCAGTCCAACCGGTGTTGATCAGCCACACGTTTACATCATTTTTGCGCATTTTTTCGCCCAGCATCTGTGCATATTTTGCAGGATGCAGTGGGAGGAAAGGTGCGCCGAAACATGCGCTGAAAGTAGATTTAGGCTCTGTAACGCCAGCTTCGGTTCCGGCAACTTTAGCGGTATAACCGGAAATGAACTGATACATAGCCTGGCCTGGCGTCAGTCGGCTGATAGGCGGTAAAACGCCATAAGCATCTGCTGTCAGGAAGAAGATATTTTTAGGAACTGCTCCCACAGAAGGTTCCAGTGCATTCGGAATAAATGTCAGCGGATAAGATACACGGGTATTTTCCGTGATGCTTTTATCTGCATAATTTGGCTGATTGGTGCCAGGGAAGAAAGTGATGTTCTCCAGTAATGCGCCAGGGCGTACTGCCTGGAAGATTTCTGGTTCTTTCTCAGCACTCAGATCAATACATTTTGCATAGCAGCCACCTTCGAAGTTGAATACGCCGGTGTTTGTCCAGCCATGTTCATCATCTCCAATCAGCTTACGGTTAGGATCTGCGCTCAGCGTGGTTTTACCGGTACCGCTCAGTCCAAAGAAAATAGCAGTATCACCTTCAGCGCCCTGGTTGGCAGAGCAGTGCATGCTGAGAACTTGTTTGTCCTGTGGCAGAATGTAATTGAGAATGGTGAAGATACCTTTTTTGATTTCTCCGGTATAAGCTGTACCGCCGATCAGAATTATTTTGCGGGTAAAACTTACTACCGCAAAGTTATGCTGACGGGTGCCATCTACGGCAGGATCAGCCATGAAACCAGGAGCCTGGATCACTGTCCAGTCGGTATGCATGTACTCCAATTCCTCATCGGAAGGACGCAGGAACATATTGTAGGCAAACAGACTTGACCAAGGTAATTCAGTAATTACTTTCACACCAATACGGTAGCTGGTATCTGCACAGGCAAAGCAATCGCGTACCCATACATCTTTACCTGCAAAGTAAGCAGTTACTTTGTCGTACAAACGATCAAAATTTTCTGTAGTAAAAGGAATGTTAAAATCATTCCAGTTAACCGTGTTGGCAGTGATCTGATCTTTTACAATGAATTTGTCTTTAGGTGAGCGACCGGTAAATTCTCCGGTGTTTACTGCAAGCGCACCTGTATCGGATAAAACGCCTTGATTGCGTTCCAGTGTTTGTTTTACCAGTTGGGCTGGTTCAAGCTGGTAGTATACGTTTGACGCGTTCTCTATGCCCAGTTCCCGTAAGTCAGCAACAGGATTCCTTACGCTACTCATTTGCATAAAAGCAAGATTGTTTTGGTGTAAAAGCAAAACTAGGCATTTTTTGATATCGTCTAATTTCTTTGGTGTTGAACCATTGAAATTTAGAAAATTGATGCCTCTTTCTTGAATTTGTTGACAGATCTTCAAAATGTTCAGAAATCCTTGCAGGTTATCAAAGGGAAATTGTGTGAATAAAACATTAAGTAATAACACATAAGTATCATTGCAGCAGATGTAATGTGGTATTGTATTTTTTACGTTTCCTGTAAGCTTTGGATTACCTTTCCTACATTCTGCTCTCTTCAAATAGGGAAATTTTCCCTAGGTTTGAAGCCTCATTTGAAAATTACAGATATGAAGAATCTGCCTTTGGATCCGCAGCTGTTTGTAAAAAACCGCCAGCGTTTTTTGGCTAAGATGAAGCCTAACTCAATAGCTATTATCAATTCCAACGATGAACTTCCGACGAATGGCGACGCACTGTTTAAATTTAAACAGAACGCGGACCTGTACTGGCTTACAGGCATAGACCAGGAAGATACCATGGTGGTTTTATACCCGGATAATCCGGACCCTAAATACCGTGAAGTATTAGTGCTGGTTCGCCCGAATGAGCTGAAAGAGAAATGGGATGGGAAGCGTCTGAGAAAAGAAGAAGCTACTGCTATTTCTGGTATGACTACCATCGTGTGGCTGGATACGCTGGATGCATTATTGCAACAGTGGGTGCATGAAGCAGAAAATATTTACCTGAACACCAACGAGAATAATCGTAAATCCAACTATGTTCCTGTTCGTGATTACCGCTATGCGGAAGCCATGAAAGAACGTTTCCCACTGCATAATTACCTGCGTGCCGCTGTTATTTTCAAACAAGTGCGCGCTGTGAAAACTGAAGAAGAAATCAAGGTAATGCAGGTGGCCATGGATATCACGGAGAAAGCTTTTCGTCGTGTATTGAAATTCATCAAGCCTGGCGTTTATGAGCATGAAATTCAAGCGGAAATCCTGCATGAGTTCCTGCGTAATCGCTCTGCTGGTGAGGCTTACGGGTCTATCATTGCCTCTGGCGATCGTGCCCGTACCCTGCACTATGTATTCAATAACCAGGAGTGTAAAGATGGTGAACTCATTTTGATGGACTTCGGCGCGGAATATGGCGGATATAATGCTGACCTGACCCGTACCGTTCCGGTAAATGGTAAATTTACTGCCCGTCAGCGTCAGGTATATGACGCATGTCTGCATCTCCACAGATATGCTGCTTCCATCCTCCGTCCGGGCATTACCCTGGCTAAATACCATGAAATGATGGGCGAAGAGGCAGGAAGAGAATTCGTGAAACTGGGTCTGCTTACTGAAGCAGATATCAAAAACCAGGACCCGGAAGCTCCTGCTTACCGCAAATACCTGTATCACGGTATTTCCCATCACCTGGGCGTAGACGTTCATGATCTGGCTCCTTCAATGGTGCAGCCTATTCCAGAAGGCGCTGTACTGACTATAGAACCTGGTATCTATATTGAGGAAGAGCAAATGGGCATACGTATCGAGAATAACTACTGGATTACCGCTTCCGGCAATGTTGATCTGATGAAAAACATCCCGATCACTGCTGACGAAATTGAAGCTTTAATGAAATAACTTTCCGGCCCCTCACCCAGTGGGGGGCTTTTTTTCGTCAACATAAATATTCGAATGCGACAGATTCCCAATATTATTACCCTATGTAACCTTTTTTGCGGCGCACTGGCTATCATCTGTGTGCTACATGCACCGGAATTCAGAACTGAATTTAACGGTACTGAATATACGATCGTTACGCCCGAGCCTATCTATTGGGCTTCTGCACTGGTAGTGCTGGCGGCCATCTTCGACTTTTTTGATGGTTTGGCAGCGCGTCTGCTCCGCGTACAATCTCCAATGGGCAAAGAGCTGGATTCCCTGGCCGATGTCGTTACTTTCGGCGTAGTACCAGGTATGATGCTGTATCGCCTGTTGCGCAGCGCCTACTTCCAACAACCGGACGTATTTGACGTATCGCTGTTCAACCTCGCTCCGGCCTTGCTGGTGCCTTGCTTTGCAGCTTATCGCCTGGCCAAGTTCAACATAGACACCCGTCAGTCTGAAAACTTCATCGGTGTGCCTACTCCGGCTGTGGGACTGCTGGTGGCCTCCTTCCCGCTGATCGTACTGTATAATCCTTATAACCTGGGCCATTGGTTTCAGAATATCTGGGTACTGTACGTGATCATTTTCCTGCTCAGTTACCTGATGGTGGCGGAAATCCCTATGATCAGCCTGAAAGTGAAGAAGAAAACGCTGAAAGATAACTGGACACGCCTCTTACTGGTAGTACTCACCCTGGTTAGTATACCGTTCCTGAAGTTTGCAGCAGTTCCTTTTGTATTTATCTGTTATGTAATTTTATCGTTGCTGTTCCCGCCAATGAAGGCAGAAAAAGCCTGAAACACCCGGCAGGAGCACATCAATCGTCAATAAACCATTGCAAATCTGCAAGTACGAGTTCATAATTCGTAATTTTTAATGTAGGTTTGCGGCAAAATTTAAAGCACAATGACTTTTACTGCACATATCAATGTGATGCCACTGAAAGAATTATTGGACCCTCAAGGGAAAGCGGTAATGGGTGGCCTTAAAAACCTCGGTATGAACCAGGTGCACGATGTACGCATAGGCAAACACATTACCCTGCAAGTTGAGGCTGCCAGCAAGGAAGAAGCTCAGCAAATCGCTGAAAATGCTTGCCAGAAGCTGTTGGCTAACCAGGTAATGGAATACTTTGAAGTACACATTCAATAAATAATTTCGAATTACGAATTACGGATTTGCGGAGCATTTTGCATGAATCCGTAATTCCTGATTCGTAATTCGACCTTTCAATGAAGTTATATATCGTTCCTTCCCCTATCGGCAATCTGGCCGATATCACTTACAGAGCTGTTAAGGTATTGGAAGATGCCGAGCTCATCCTGGCTGAAGACACCCGTACTTCCAGCGTGCTGCTCAGGCACTATAATATCAACAAGCCAATTACCCCTTATCATCAGCATAATGAACATAAAGTAGCTCAGCATCTGGTAGAACAACTCCAGGCCGGTAAAGTCATGGCTTTACTGACAGATGCAGGCACTCCCGGCGTTTCCGACCCAGGTTTCCTCCTTGTCAGAGAATGTATCCGTCAGGGTGTTCCGGTAGAATGCCTGCCCGGCGCTACGGCCTTCGTTCCTGCATTGGTTAACAGCGGCATTCCCATGAACCGCTTTATGTTTGAAGGCTTCCTTCCCCTCAAGAAAGGCCGCCATACCCTCTTTACACAACTCGCTACCGAAGAAAGATCCATCGTTTTCTATGAATCGCCTATGCGATTGGTACGTACCCTCGATGACCTTATCCAATACTTCGGACCAGATCGCCCATGTTGCGTAAGCCGCGAGCTTACCAAAATGTTTGAAGAGAACAAACGTGGTACCCTCCAGGAAGTGGCCGACTACTTCCGCGAAAAAGGCGTGAAAGGCGAGATTGTAGTGGTAGTGCAAGGCGCTGAATAATTTTTCCTGCTCCTGACATAGGGCTGTCATCTCCCTATTGTTGCTTTGTTTTTCAAATATGTTATATGCAGCTATCTGATATTGCAAGGCTTCGCTTACATGCGCAACAAGTTTCTAAACATACCTGCAAAACGCCACAGGCACTGGTTTCCTATATGGGCGCCCTCCAGGCCCAGGATTTCCCTGCCAGCAAGTATGCAATAGGCGCACGACTCCAACATACGCCCCTGCAGCAGGTGGACAAGGCCATCAATAAAGGAGAAATCATCCGTACATGGATCTACCGCGGTACCCTTCAGTTGGTAACGCCAGCGGATATACGTTGGATGATAGCGCTGGTGAAAGACAGGCTGGAAATGCGTTTGAAGTCTACCGAGAAAGTCCTCGGAGTGGATGCTGCCATCTATCCCCGCGTATTTAAATTACTGAAAGAGGCCCTCCATGGCGGAAATCGGCTCATGCGCAGCGAAGTGGAAGCCTTACTGCAAAAACATAATATCGGCCCGGAATACATGCGCTACAGCCTTTTCAGGGCTTCCCTGGAAGGTATTATCTGTCATGGCCCCATGAAAGGCAAACAATTTACCTTCACCCTGCTGGATGAATGGTGCCCTCCACAACCTTCTTATTCAAAAGAGAAAGCCCTGGAACTCCTGGCGGAACGCTATTTCACCAGCCACGGCCCCGCTACAGTGGCAGATTTTACCACCTATGCCGGCATTACCCAGAAAGAAGCAAATATAGGCCTGGAAGCGGCTAAACCCCGACTGGACCACATCACTATCGCTGATACTAGCTGGTGGTGCGGAAAAGGACTCTTAAACACTAAAACAAGTGTGCCTGATGCCCTGGTACTCCCCGCTTTCGATGAAATAAATGTGGCCTATAAGGACCGTTCCCCCATGATCGCCAAAGAACACGGACATAAAGTAATGACTGTCAATGGGATATTTCACCCCATTATGCTGAATGAAGGCCAGATATGCGGCCTCTGGAAAAGAACAATTGCCAAAGATGGCCTGGAAATTTCCTTTGAACCGTTTATAAGTCTGCCGAAATCCCGAAAAAACGCATTTGAAACGGCAGTTCAGCACTACGCCGAATTTATGGAGCTGCCCATTAAAACGTTGAGTTTTGTGTAACCACTCATCCAACTTATCAACACCTTATCGGTAATTGTTTATTTTCGCAGCTTGAACAAAATCTAACAGAATGAAGCACCCGGTTATCGGAGGCTGTCTGGCCATGACCCTTCTGGCAGGCAGCTGGTTACAACTAAATGCACAGTCTGACCGCTGGCAGCAGAGAGTGAAATACACCATGAACGTAGATGTTGATGCGCCAGCGAATAAATTCAGCGGTAAACAACACCTGGAATACTATAATAATTCCCCCGATACACTGAAGAAAGTCTTCTATCACCTGTACTGGAACGCGTTTCAGCCAAACAGTATGATGGATGTGCGTAGTCGCGAATTAGGTAAAATCGTGATCGGTAAAGATAAAAATGGTAACAATGTGTACGACTGGGATAACCGTGTACGCGACCGTATATCCAAACTGAAGCCAGATGAAATCGGCTACCAGAAAATAATTTCACTGAAAAGAGATGGTAAAACACAAAGTTTCAAAACAGTGGAAACCATCCTGGAAGTGGATCTGGATCAACCTATCATGCCGAATTCCAAAGCAGTATTTGATATGGAGTTTGAGGCACAGGTGCCAGTTCAAATCCGCCGCAGTGGCCGCAATAACTCGGAAGGTGTGGACTTCTCCATGGCGCAGTGGTATCCTAAAATGGCAGAATATGACTATGAAGGATGGCATCCTACTCCATACATTGCCCGTGAGTTTTACGGCGTGTGGGGAGATTACGATGTGACCCTGAATATGGATAAAAAATATGTGATTGCGGCTACTGGTTATTTGCAGAATCCAAATGAAATTGGCCATGGTTACGAGGCTGCTGGCGTGAAAGTAAAACGTCCTGCCGGCAATAAACTGGCATGGCATTTCATCGCGCCAAATGTGCACGATTTCGTATGGGCGGCTGATCCTGATTACAAGCATATCACGCAGCAGGTAGATGGCTTCACGGCACATTTCTTCTATATTGAGAATGATACTACCCGTAAAACCTGGCCAGCACTGGCTAAATCCATTCCTAACGCATACGCCTATATTAAAAAACACTATGGCGCTTACCCTTATAAGCAGTATTCCTTTATCCAGGGTGGAGACGGTGGTATGGAGTATCCAATGGCTACGCTGATCCTTGGTAATGGTACTCAAACTGGCTTATATGGTGTGGCTATGCATGAATGGATGCATAGTTGGTATCAGGGTATGCTGGCTACTAATGAAAGTCTGTATCCATGGATGGATGAAGGTTTCACCACTTTCGCAGAAGAAAATACCATCTACAATACAACTGATAGTCTGAAAGGCAAGTGGCCTTTGGAAGATACCTATAAAGGTTATTTCCGCCTGGCGAAGAGCGCATTTGAAGAACCTGCTACCACCCATTCCGATCATTACAATACCAACTACGGTTATAGCAATAATGCCTATCGTAAAGGAGCTGTATTCTTAGAGCAACTTGGTTATGTAATCGGTGCAGAAATCCGCGACAGCGGCCTGATTCGTTACTACAATGAGTGGCGTTTCAAGCATCCGAATGCCAACGACTTTGTGCGTGTAATGGAGAAAGAAAGCGGTATTCAGCTGGATTGGTACAAACAATACCTGATTAATTCCACCAAGCATATTGATTACGGTATCGATGGCGTTACTGATAATGGTAACAAAACCACTGTACGTCTGCGCAGAATCGGGGAATTCCCAATGCCTATTGATCTGATGGTAACCGATAAGAAAGGCAACCAGACAATGTATTATATTCCGTTGTCTATCATGTTTGGCGAGAAGCCCAATGAGAATCCGGCTATCAAGCGTATAGTAAAATCTCCTTGGTTCTGGACGCATCCTACTTATGAAGTAGAGGTGGAGCTGCCTTTAAACGATATTCAGTCGGTAGAAATCGATCCTAGTCAGCGTCTGGCGGATATAGACAGAAGCAATAACAAAGCAGTGGCAAAATAAGCTGTTGTGAATATTATAAAAGGAAAAGCCTGCGTATCATACGCAGGCTTTTCCTTTTAATGACTTTTTGCATTCAACTTAGCGTGAGTAACTATTAGAAAATCAGCTGTTGTAGCTGGTTTTCCCATGTATGAGCAAACTGTTCCTGATGGATCAGTTTTTCCAGGTGGTGCTGGTTATGATAAGCAGTGAAATACAGCATTTCCCGAACGGTGATTTTCCCTAAAATCGGATGAGGTAGTCTGTACCTGTCCAGGTCATTTTCAGACCAGTTCCTGATTTTGTCATCCAGTTTTAGTTTCTGGGTGAGGAAGCTCTGGATTAATACCGGCCGTTGTGCGTTGTAAATAACGCCTGGCTGGTAGGGGATGGTGGCGGTTGCACCATCATTCAGTTTTTGCTGATACTGCAATACTAACAGATCATAGGACCTGGAGGGCAGTTGACTGACGCCAAAATATCGAAGTGCAAATTTAGGAAACCCCATTGCGCTGCTAACGGGGCGTACGGATTTGATCAGGTGATCCAGCTGTTGGCCGGCTGACCATTTACCGTAAGGAGATGCGGTAAACCGATGATCTGACAGCGTGTTTACATAGTCGACCATATTGTCGAAACTCCTGTTTAACAGAGATCGAATCTCATGCTGGTTCAGGTACATAGGAATTCATTTTAAAGGGTGCGAAAATAACACAAAACCTGGCGCCTTTAGTTGAGAATACCCGGGCCATTGCATACTCTTTGAAGTTACACCAGTTTTTGCAATCAGCCAACATATTTATTTAATAAATATGTGAGGTTTTTCGGGCATACATGAAAGAATAACGGCAATGGATGAAAAAAATCTTAGTTATTTCTGATAATTGTAATAATTAGAGTGATGTAGAGGGATTATTCCCTGGATTTTGTGCAGGGTCATCCTTTTTTTCATCGCGATCATTCCAGAACCTATCGAAATGACGCTCGAAATGTTCAGAACCCCCACAGCGGTTGCGAAGTTTTTCACGGAGGTGTTCCTGTTCTTCAGGGCTGAGGTGGGCCATTTTGTTCCTGATACGCTCTTTCCAGTCGCCCCCGCGCCCTTTGAATCCTTTGCCGTTATTATGCCAGCCGAACAGCAGTTTGCCGAGCAGCAGTAGTCCAAAGGCTTGCCAGTAGGTAATGCTAGGACCATGGAATATTTCTGGTATTAACCAGTTCCAGAGTATCATGGTTAAGAGGGTGACAGCTGCTATGAATGCAATACCACAGCAGATCATCAGGAATATTTTTCCGGCGGATTTTTGTCTGAATCGTCCCATATCTATTAGTAAGTTTAATCAGTTGTTGAGAATTTCTTGATACAGTTCTCTCAATCTTTCTCTCAAAAACAGTACAGCATAGCGTTTGCGTGAAAGCAACGTGTTGACGCTAACGCCCGTTTCGGCACTCATCTCCTTAAATGATTTTCCCAGGATTTCATGACTGATAAATACCTGTTTCTGATCTGCAGGGAGGTCTTCAATGGCGGCGGTAATGGCTTCGGAAATGATTTTCTGCATCATGGGCGTATCCGCATCCATAGCGGAATCAGCGATGATTTCGGGAAGGAAAAGCACTTCTTCTCCTTCTATTTCCCGCGTATATTCTGCAAAAGGTGTTTCTTTCTTTTTTCTGAACCAATCTGTGATCCTGTTTCTGGCAACGGCAAACAGCCATCCGGTGATGGAGTCTACCTGGCTGCCCAGTCGCAGATATTCTGTAAACTGGTACAGTACATCCTGCAAAATATCTTCAGCGTCCGACACATTGCTCACCCGCTGACGGATAAAGTGGAGCAGGCGCCTGCTCTCTTGTTTAACCGCCTCCTGTATACGCTCATTTTGCTCTTGGGCCATAACTGTATTTGATAGGAGCAACTGTTTCATCTTACTATTGAAGACGAATCACTATTGCGGATATTTTAGCTGTTACAGAAAAAATATGACAGCGCCTCCCCAAATACAGCCTAGTTTTTGGCCATCAATATATATTTATCTTTGAAACTCTCTTCAGGGAAGATGTCGTAGATGTCGATCATTCTGGGTTTCAGTCCACTTTCAGAGATTTCCTGGGCCAGATCGCCGCCTTTTAGGCAGATCAATCCTTTATCAAATTGCTTTCCAGGAACGGTGGATTTCTTCATCAGGTGTTTGCTCCAACGCCAGAGATCTCCCAGAGGAGCCACTGCACGGGATACCACGATGTCGAACTTACGGTTCTTAATATCTTCTATACGGGAATGGGCAGCAGTAACGTTTTTAAGCCCGAGAGACTCGGCCACACCTTCCACTACCTTAATCTTTTTGCCAATGGAGTCTACTAAATGGAACTGTACTTCAGGGAAGAAAATAGCCAGCGGAATGCCAGGGAATCCTCCTCCGGTGCCCAGGTCAATAATCTGGGTACCAGGTGCAAAATCCGCAATGGCAGCAATACTTAATGAATGTAAAACATGTTTTTCGTAGAGGGAATCAATATCTTTCCTGGAAATAACATTGATTTTCTCGTTCCACTCGCTGTATAATCCCTGTAACGCTTCAAACTGAGCCAGCTGTGCCGGCGTGAAGTCGCTGAAGTACTTTAAAATAATATCCATGCTGCAAAAATAAACTTATTCAGCAATGAACAAGCTTACCAACGGTTTTTGGACTTCACCATTAACGCAGGTGTAAAGATGATGTAGTAAAATAACATGAAAATATCCATGAACCAGCTGTATACAAACAGATCTTTCTCATCCAGTTTGCGCATGGCAGACCAGGTGATAACAGATTGAACCAGCAGCTTGAACCCGAATACGCCCAGTACATACCACAAAATCGGAGGAGTGGTGGTAAATAATGCCAATATTAAGGCAGGGTAGAAGAGGAAATGTGTCAGAGAGAAGATCCCTAATACAAACTTATGCCCGAACTTATAATGCTTGCCAGTGGTCATATGCCTTGTTTTCTGGCGGAACCAGCTGCTCCAGCTGTTTTTAGGCTCGGAATAAGTAAATGCTTTTTTATCAATGACTACCGACACGTTTTTACGAGTGGCAGCTGTGTTTACAAACAGATCGTCGTCTCCCCCAGCCAAATGCTGATGACTGGTAAAACCTTTATGACGGTAAAAGAGCTCCTTTTTATAAGCCAGGTTACGACCCACGCCCATATAAGCCATACCACTCATGGCAAACGACAGGAACTGCATCGCACTGAAGAAGGTTTCGTAACGAATTACTTTATTCAGAAACCCCGGTTTCTTATGATAAGCGCCATAACCCAGTACAATCTCCTTGTTTTCCGTAAAACCCTGACTCATCAAAGACAGCCAGTAGGTACTTCCTGGTTTGCAATCGGCATCCGTCAGGAGAATGTTATCGTGTATGGCTCCACGAAGACCCATCGACAAAGGAAATTTCTTTCCAGGGATGAATTTCGCAGGCTGCTTAATTTCTATAGTGCGGTAATGTGGATAACCTGGTTCGATAGACTGCAGGTAATACCGGCTTTCATCTTCTGAGTTATCATTTACCACAATCACCTCATATTCAGGCTTCAAGTGATCATGATAACGTTGCTGCAATACCCCGGGGAGATTGCGTTGCAAATTCAGTTCCTCATCTTTTGCACAGATGATAACAGAAAATTTCTGTTCCGGCGACTGATCAGGGTCAAATTTCTTACGGTAGAAGGCTAACCGTGAGAAAATGAACAGATAATAACATATCTGGATACCAGCGATGGTAGCAAAGGAGTATAAGGCAATTTCACCTAGGTGGTCAAGCATAATGGACGCAAAAATATAATATTTTTAATATCTGTAAAAAGATAAATTATGGACGAAGGTACTATCTGTTTTTACTAATTCGCAAATCGAATTGCATTTCGGTATCTTTGCACGCTGAAATGGAAATCTCGTGAATTTTGAACTTATAACTAAAGATAATGGCAGTAAGGCCAGGGCAGGGAAAATCACCACTGCCCACGGGGAAATCGAAACGCCTATATTCATGCCGGTGGGTACCGTTGGCAGTGTAAAGGCGGTTACCCAGGAACAGTTAAAAGAGGCCGTACAGGCCCAGATCATTCTGGGAAATACCTATCACCTGTACCTGCGTCCGGGATTGGAAGTACTTTCCAAAGCCGGCGGTTTACATAAATTTAATGGATGGGACAGACCTATTCTGACAGATAGCGGCGGATATCAGGTATTTTCCCTGGCAGCCAACCGTAAAATCAAAGAAGAAGGCTGTGTATTCCAATCACATATAGACGGTTCCCGTCATTTGTTTACACCGGAAAACGTAATGGATATCCAGCGTACTATTGGCGCGGATATTATTATGGCGTTCGATGAATGTCCTCCATACCCTTCCGAATACCGTTATGCCCGGAAGTCGATGGACCTGACCCATCGCTGGCTGGACAGGTGTATTCAACGCCTGGCAGACACAATGCCTGCCTACGGTCACGAACAAACGCTGTTCCCGATTGTACAGGGTTCTACTTTCAAAGATCTCCGTAAGGCTTCTGCGGAATATATCGCTTCCCGTGGCGCCGCTGGTAATGCGATTGGCGGATTGAGCGTAGGAGAACCGGAACAGGATATGTATGAGATGTGCGAACTCGTATGTGATATTTTACCTGTAGATAAGCCAAGATACCTGATGGGCGTAGGTACCCCATGGAATATCCTGGAAAATATATCCCTGGGCGTAGATATGTTTGACTGCGTGATGCCAACCAGAAATGGCCGCAATGGTATGCTCTTCACCTGGAATGGCGTCATCAATATCCGTAATAAAAAATGGGCGGATGATTTCACTCCGATAGATGAAAACAGCCCATGCTTTGCCACGAATACTTACAGTAAGGCTTACCTGCGCCACTTATTTATTGCAGGAGAGATTTTGGGCATGACACTTGCCAGTATCCATAACCTCGCGTTCTACCTGGAACTGGTGAAAGAAGCCCGTCGGCAGATTCTGGCAGGAACTTTCAGCGCCTGGAAACCGAAGATGATCAGTCAGTTGAAAACGCGTTTATAAAATCAGCAAATCAACAAATAATCCAATAAACTAATATCTTTGGGTTCATGCCGAAATTCCTGACAAAAATAGACTGGTATATATTACGTAAGCTGATAGGTACCTTTATTTATTCACTGGCGATCTTCCTCCTGATCTCCGTGGTGATCGACATTACGGAGAAAGTGGATGATTTTATGAAGAATCATCTGACCTTGCGCCAGATTGTAGTGGATTATTACTTCGGCTTTATCCCGCATATCCTGGCATTGTTGTTCCCGTTGTTCATCTTTCTGTCGGTAATCTTTTTTACCTCCAAGATGGCCTATCGTTCGGAGATCATTGCCATATTGAGTGCTGGTGTGAGTTTCCGTCGTTTCCTTCGTCCTTACTGGGTAGGGGCTTTGCTTTTCGGCGGTATCCTCTGGCTGGCCAACTTCTGGGTAGTACCCAATGCGAACCGCATTCGTACCACCTTTGAGAATAAATATTTACATAGTCACGATAACCAGAACACCCAGTTTGAACGAAGTACGCGTATCGACAGTTTCACCTATGTGACCTTCGGTACCTATGATCCCAATTATGCCAATGGTTCCTCTTTCATTTTGCAAAAGGTGCATGGGCAGGAGATCAACTATCGTTTGAAGGCAGACCGTGTTTCATGGGATTCTACTTCCAAAAAATGGCGACTGGACTATGTGACCATTCGTACCATGGATGGTTTGCATGAAAGCTGGAGAAGTTTACAGGATACGTCCATTAAAATTCCGCTGGTGCCGAAAGATCTGGTGGATGAAAAGAATATGCAGGAAGCCCTTACCACACCGGATCTCAGAAGGTATATCCTTCGGGAGTCGATCCGTGGCTCTGAGGGGTTGAATACTTATTGGGTAGAGTATTACCGGCGTACTGCAGCAGCTGCCGCTGTGGTAGTACTGACGTTGATCGGAGGGATTATTGCCGCCAAGAAAGTGCGTGGCGGAAGCGGGCTCCACCTGGCCGTGGGTATTGTTATCTCTGCCAGTTATATTATTGCCTTGCAATTTGCCACCGTATTTTCTACCAAGGCAGACCTGAATCCGCTGGTAGCAGTATGGATACCCAATGTGATCTTTGGAGGACTTGCTTTCTACTTGTACAAGAAGGCGCCTAAGTAATTTTACTTTTATGGAGGTCGTTCCTGCCCGCAGGATAAGAACGACGAGAAAATAAAAAAGGAAGTGACGTCACAGTGAAGTGCCCCCAAAAGTTTAGACACTTTTGGGGGCATTTTTATGAGTGCAAGAAAGAAACACAGTTTTGCCTTTAAGGTAAAAGCAATCAGACTAGTGGAAAAGGGTCAGAGCATTATGTCCACATCGGATGACCTGGACATAAGCCCTTCATTACTATTAAAATGGTGGGATTACTAT
>NZ_QLMA01000010.1 GCF_003259435.1 Chitinophaga dinghuensis | reverse complement strand
ATAGTAATCCCACCATTTTAATAGTAATGAAGGGCTTATGTCCAGGTCATCCGATGTGGACATAATGCTCTGACCCTTTTCCACTAGTCTGATTGCTTTTACCTTAAAGGCAAAACTGTGTTTCTTTCTTGCACTCATAAAAATGCCCCCAAAAGTGTCTAAACTTTTGGGGGCACTTCACTCAGATGTCAATCCTTTTTTTTATGATCTTATCCGGCTTACCCGGATAATCTGGACGATTATTTAGCTTTGGCTGTTTCCTTAGCCCAGGCATCTTTCAGGGTAACAGTCCTGTTAAAGACGATCTTTTCACTGGTAGTGTCCGGATCTACACTGAAATAACCCTTACGCATAAACTGGAATCTGTCTCCAGGCTTTGCCTGCAATAAACCAGGTTCTACGAAAGCATTGGATATTACCTGCAGGGAATCCTTGTTGATGAAAGACTTGAAGTCTCCCTCTTCACTAGCTGGATTTTCTACAGTAAACAGGCGGTCATACATTCTTACTTCTGCAGTAGCTGCATGTGCTGCACTTACCCAGTGAATGGTACCTTTTACGGTCATGCCGCTATGATCTCCGCCGCTTTTACTTTCTGGCAGATAAGTAGCATAAATGGTGGTGATATTACCATCTGCATCTTTATCCACACTTTCCCCTTTGATGATGTAAGCATTTTTCAGACGTACCATCATACCTGGGCCAAGACGGAAGTACTTCTTAGGAGGATTCTCCATAAAGTCTTCCCGCTCAATGTAAAGGGTATTGCTGAAAGGCAGCTTACGGGAACCGGAATTTGGATCTTCCGGATTATTCTCTGCTTCCAGTTCTTCCACTTGTCCCTCCGGATAGTTGGTAATCACCAGTTTCACCGGGTCCAGGACAGCCATGGCACGGTTAGCGGTTCTGTTCAGCTCTTCGCGGATACAGAATTCGAGCAGACTATATTCAATAATATTATCGCGTTTCTGGATACCTACGCGCTCACAGAGGCTGCGGATGCTGGCTGCGGTATAACCACGGCGACGCAGACCGCTGATCGTTGGCATACGCGGATCATCCCAACCACTTACATGACCTTCTTCTACCAGTTGTTTCAGCTTACGCTTACTCATTACGGTGTAATTCAGGTTCAGACGCGCAAATTCGTACTGGTGGCTTGGGAAGATGTCCAGCTCTTGTATAAACCAGTCGTACAATGGGCGGTGAGGAATGAATTCCAGCGTACAAACGGAATGGGTAATATTTTCAATGCTATCGCTCTGACCATGCGCGAAATCATACATCGGATAGATGCACCATTTATCGCCGGTGCGGTGGTGATGCGCATGTTTGATACGATACATCAGTGGGTCGCGCATGTGCATATTAGGAGCAGCCATATCAATTTTGGCTCTCAGGGTTTTTTCCCCGTCTTTGAATTCTCCTTTACGCATACGTTCGAACAGGTCCAGGTTTTCCTCTACAGAACGGCTTCTGCAAGGACTGTTAGTACCTGGAGTGGTAGGCGTACCTTTCATCGCAGCAATTTCCTCTGCGGTGGCATCTTCTACATAAGCCAGTCCTTTTTTGATCAGCGCTACCGCATATTGATACAGCTGCTCAAAATAATCGGAGGCATACAGTTCTTTTTCCCATTCAAATCCCAGCCAACGAATATCTTCTTTGATAGAGTCCACATACTCAGTATCTTCTGTTACTGGATTGGTATCATCAAAACGAAGGTTGGTTTTGCCATTGTATTTCTGGGCCAGACCAAAATTCAGTACAATTGACTTGGCATGACCTATATGCAGGTAGCCATTAGGCTCCGGCGGAAAACGCGTCAGTACGCGACCCCCGTTTTTCCCACTGGCAAGATCTTCTTCTACTATCTGTTCTAAAAAATTGAGTGACCTTTCTTCGCTCATATGAATATAAATGTAGCTGCAAATGTAAGGAATAGTGGTTAGGTTTTAGCTATTCCTTACCTTTAGGACCTTAATTGAAAATAGGTATGGTCAACCCTCTCAATCGTCCCGTTCGTGTTCTGGTAGCTAAAGTCGGCCTGGATGGCCATGACAGAGGCGCCAAGGTGATTGCCGCCGCACTGCGGGATGCCGGTATGGAAGTTATTTACACTGGTCTCCGTCAGACGCCTGAAATGGTGGTAAATGCCGCCCTTCAGGAAGATGTGGATGCCATCGGGGTAAGTATCCTTTCCGGCGCGCATATGACAGTATTTCCACGTTTAATCGCCCTGATGAAAGAAAAAAATATGAACGACGTACTCTTAACCGGTGGGGGCATTATCCCGGAAGAGGATAGTAAAGAACTGCAGGAAATGGGCGTCGGGCAACTATTTCCACCAGGCACCAATACCCAGGATATCGCTGCATATATCTCCAATTGGGTAGCCTCTCACAGAAATTTTTAACAAATTTATCTTGTAGTCGTAACATTTTGATTGTCGGGTCGTCTTCTTCTAAAATTACCATCAGTTACCTAAAATAGAACCGCCATTTTATGACAATCAAATCATTATCTGTACTGCTGCTGCTCATGATCGCAGCCACTACAAGTACCTTCGCCCAGGAAACCGACTCTGTGGGAACCGGAAACCATGCCCAGGATAGTAGCTCCTACAGAGGCGTTAAAGGCCCGTTGCTGACCATTGCCTTCGGTAAATATCCAAAGTATCGCAAAGGCGTATACCGCACAAACGGTGGCGACTTAGGCCTGTTATCCTTCGCCCAGGTGACTAACAATGGTGAACATGTGAGAAATATTCCGCGTTTTACCTACTTCTTTAACTTCGGAACCAATATCAATAAGGATTTCGGCCGGCATTTCGGGATCTTCACCGGACTTAATATCAAGAATATTGGGTTGATCACTAAACCGTATGATTCTGTAAAACTCAAACAACGTGTCTACACATTAGGCGTTCCCCTTGGTTTCAAATTCGGCGACCTTCACAGAGGAACTTTCTTCTTCTTTGCCGGTGCAGAATGTGACCTGGCCTTCAACTACAAAGAGAAAGTATTCATCGATGGCAAAAAAGAAAGCAAATTCAATGAATGGTTTAGCGATCGTACTCCTCTGCTGATGCCTTCTGTATTCGCAGGGATGAGATTTGCACCTTCCTTTGGCTTGAAAGTGCAGTATTATCCACAGAACTTCTTTAACAAGGATTTCAAAACAAAGGATAAATCTGGCAACAGCGTATACCCTAATCAAGGACTGGATGCCAAACTGGTGTTCGTAACCCTCAGCTACAGCTTCAACAGCCATGTATACAAAGTGGCACACAAGAAAACCAATTATGTGCGCTTCAAAAATGGAAACGCCAAAATGGAAATCGAATACTAATCAAGCTAATCAAGCTAATAAAGCATAACATCAAACAAAATATCACGCAAAGCAGCACAATCAGCAAAACCTCATTCTTTGCCCCTTTGCTGCCTCTGCTGCTTTGCGTGAAACCCAATCGCCCCAATCAACAAACCCCATTCTTTGCCCCTTTGCTGCTTTGCGTGAAAAAAAATCCGCTCACTAGCGCCGCAGGCGCCACCGCGTGAAAAAATAGAAAATTGCTTAATATTGGATACACTAAAACTACGGTTCATGTATCAGACATTAAGTACCCAACTGGAAAATAATACGCTCATTATCACCATCAACAGGCCGGATAAGATGAATGCCCTCAATCAAACGGTGATGGCAGAACTGGCACTGGCCATTGATGAAGTGTACAGCAACAAAGACATCAAAAGCGCTATCATCACCGGCTCCGGTGAAAAAGCCTTTGTGGCAGGCGCGGATATCTCCGAATTCCTCAAACTCTCTACCAAAGAAGGAGAAGAACTGGCAAAAAAAGGTCATGTTATCTTCCATCGTATTGAAAAAAGTCATAAACCGATCATCGCTGCCGTGAATGGTTTTGCCCTCGGCGGAGGCTGCGAACTGGCCATGGCCTGTCATTTCAGAATCGCAAGCGAAAATGCCAAATTCGGACAACCAGAAGTAAATCTGGGCCTCATCCCTGGATATGGCGGTACGCAACGACTCACACAACTGGTTGGAAAGGGTAAAGCCATGGAATTAATGATGACAGCAGATATGATTGCTGCCGCAGACGCACTTTCATGGGGACTCGTCAACCATGTGGTGCCACAGGCGGAGCTCCTCCCAAAAGCCAAAGCGATCCTGCAAAAAATCCATGCTAAAGCCCCATTGGCCATTGCCGGGGTGATAAAATGCGTAAACGCCGCCCTGGATAAGGATCAGGACGGTTTTGAAACAGAAGTGAAAGAATTCGCCGCCAGCTTCGCTACAAAAGACCTCCACGAAGGCGCTTCCGCATTTTTGGAGAAAAGACAAGCGAATTTCAAAGGGGAATAATCTGTAATTAGCTACTTTTGTAGCCTTAAAAGTTTACGCTATGGAATTCAGAATAGAGAAAGACACAATGGGCGAGGTGAAAGTGCCTGCAACCGCTTACTATGGCGCTCAGACTCAGCGCTCCATTGAAAATTTCAAGATCGCTCAGGACATCAACAAGATGCCTAAGGAAATCATCAAGGCTTTTGCATACCTGAAGAAAGCTGCAGCCCTGACCAACTCCCAGGCAGGCGTACTGCCGCAGGAAAAAAGCGACCTGATTGGCCGTGTTTGTGACGAAATCCTCGAAGGTAAACTGGATAACGAATTTCCACTGGTAGTTTGGCAAACAGGCTCCGGTACCCAGTCCAACATGAACGTGAATGAGGTGGTAGCTTATCGTGGTCACGTAATACACGGTGGTCAACTGACGGACAAAGAGAAATTCCTGCATCCTAACGATGATGTGAATAAATCCCAGTCTTCCAATGATACCTTCCCTACCGCTATGCACATTGCTGCATATAAAATCCTGGTAGAAACCACCATCCCTGGTATCAAAAAACTGCGCGATACCCTCGCTCAGAAAGCAGAAGCCTTCAAACATATCGTGAAAATCGGCCGTACCCACTTCATGGACGCTACTCCACTCACCCTGGGTCAGGAAATCAGCGGCTATGTATCTCAGCTGGATCACGGTCTGAAAGCCATCAACAATACCCTCGAACACCTCAGCGAACTCGCACTGGGTGGTACTGCGGTAGGTACTGGTATCAACACTCCTAAAGGATATGATGAAAATGTAGCGAAAAACATCGCCCAGCTTACTGGCCTGCCTTTCGTTACTGCCGAAAATAAATTCGAAGCACTGGCTGCACACGATGCCATCGTGGAAGCACATGGCGCGCTGAAAACAGTAGCCGTTAGTCTGATGAAAATCGCCAACGATATCCGCATGCTCAGCTCCGGCCCACGCGCAGGTATCGGCGAAATCCACATCCCAGACAACGAACCAGGTTCTTCTATCATGCCAGGTAAAGTGAACCCTACTCAGTGCGAAGCCCTCACCATGATCGCTGCACAAGTACTCGGTAACGACGTTGCCATCAACATCGGCGGCGCTACCGGTCACTTCGAACTGAACGTGTTCAAACCTGTAATGATTTACAACTTCCTCCACTCTGCCCGCCTCATCGGTGATGGCTGCGTAAGCTTCAACGACAAATGTGCAGAAGGAATCGAACCTATCGAAGCCAATATCAAAAAACATGTGGAAAACTCCCTCATGCTGGTAACTGCACTGAATACCAAAATCGGCTACTACAAAGCAGCTGAAATCGCGCAGAAAGCTCATAAGGAAGGAACTACCCTCAAAGAAATGGCAGTGAAACTGGGTTATGTAACCCCTGCTGAATTCGATGAGTGGGTAGTACCAGCTCACATGGTTGGCGATATCAAATAAGCATTTAAATTATCTGTATAATAGGGCGTCTCTACCTGCTAGAGACGCCCTTCTTTTTGTAACTTAGTATATATCAATATCTAACGGAGATGAATATACTTTTTTTCAGCGCCCAACCCTACGATAAGTCCTATTTCACAAAGGCCAACGTGTCTCACCAATTCCAACTCCGCTTCCTGGAATATCCCCTGAATGCAGATAATACCGCCCTCGTAAAACCCGGAGAAAACGTTGTCTGCGCCTTCGTAAACGATAAACTGGATGCTACCGTTCTAACCCAACTGAAAGAACGAGGAATTGAATTGATAGCACTCCGTGCTGCCGGCTTCAACAACGTAGACCTGAAAGCCGCTGCTGCCTTGAAAATACCGGTGGTGCGCGTGCCAGCATATTCGCCACATGCCGTAGCAGAACATGCCGTGACTTTACTGATGGCGGTTAACCGTAAAATCTGTAAAGCGTATAACCGTGTACGTGAGAGTAACTTCACACTCAATGGACTGGAAGGCTTCGATATATTTGGGAAAACAGTAGGCGTAATCGGTACCGGAAATATCGGCGCCGTATTCTGTAAAATCATGCTGGGATTCGGTTGCCGCGTACTGGCACACGATCTCTATCCCAATGAATCCTTACAACAAGCAGGCGTGCAATATGTAGATGTGGATACCATTCTGAAAACATCAGATATCATCTCCCTGCATTGCCCACTCACACCAGAAACAAAGCATCTCATCAATGAACAAACCATCGCACAGACTAAGAAAGGAGTAGTGATTATTAATACGAGTCGCGGTGGACTAATAGATACCAAAGCAGTCGTGGAAGCGCTGAAGAATGGCCATATTGGCGCATTGGGTATAGATGTGTATGAACAGGAAGAACATCTTTTCTTCCAGGATCTATCCGGAGCAATTATTCAGGATGATGTATGGGCGCGACTCACCACTTTCCCCAATGTACTCATCACCTCCCACCAGGGCTTCTTCACACAGGAAGCACTCACACAAATCGCAGAAACAACACTCAATAATATCGCGAAGTTTGCCAACAAAGAACCGCTGGTCAATCAGATTGTATAAAGCATCAGGCCGGACGAATTGCTCGCCCGGCCTGACCTTTTATAAACAACTATTGGCAAAATGATTACGATTTCTTCTTAAAAACATCGTCGAAAGTAATACTGAAATAATACAGTCCACGGATAGTAGGCCCGCCCACATATTGGAAATACGCACTGTTAAACAGATTGGAGGCGCCAAGCTTAAACGCTGTTTTAATTTTAGGTACCCGATAAGTAACCTGCGCATCCACTGTACTGTAAGCAGGAACATCGCCATTACCAAATAGATTCTGCCAGTAAAAATTATCCTGCCAATGCCAAACCACATTGAATCCCAGATTCGGTAATACATTACGATTACCAAAACTAATATTGGTAAACCATTCCGGCGTATTGAAACCAGGAATCAACGCGTCATCCTTGGTTTTATCCTGTGCCAGTTTGTTATAATTGGCATTCCCTGAAATAGTGAAGGATTTATAAATATCATAAGTGACAGCTACCGCAAAACCATAGTTATTCACAGTGGATTTACTGTTGGTCCATACGCGGTAACGATTCTGTAAACTCTTATCCAGCATCTGATTCAATACTGACTGATCCGGTGCATTTACATTACCGCTTGTCGGCACAACTGCTTCAATCTGCCCAATGAAATGCTTGTAGGATGAGTAATATCCGTCTACATCCACAAACAACTTATTATCAAGTAACACGGCCTTATAACCACCTTCAACGGAATGTATTTCTTCCGGTACTATCGGGTCCAGATTCGCTACTTTCAGTATTCCTGCATTCTTAGCGGCCGCTACATCTTTACTCACATGTTCCGCATTGATAGTTTTATTAACAGCTATTCCGAACGCATCTACGGTGCTGGTCAGGAAGGAGTTTTTGAAATATCCGAGGCCTTGCTCAATGAATGGCAAACCGCCCACACGCCTTACCTGTCCGTTGTTTACGAAGGAATAGGCTTCAAACAGGGAAGGGAATCTAAATCCATTCTGCCAGCTCAGGCGGAAGTTATGTTTATCTTTAATACTGTAGACAGCCGCTACTCGGGGATTCACTTTCCCCTCAAACTGTTCGTTCTTATCATACCGCAAAGAAGCCGTGATTTTCAACGCATCATTAAAGAACGTTTTAGCTCCTTGCACAAATCCGCCTGCTTTACCATACCAGATATGCTTTCCGCCAGGTTGATTGCGCTTATCCGCTGGCCGGGAGAAATCCACGAAGTTGTTCCCATCCGGAATAATCTCATAAGTTCTGTAATCCGCGCCTACCAGCAGATCCATGAAATGCACGTATTTGCGCAGGTTCCAGGTACCTTCTGTATGGTAGAAGCGACTCTTTTGTAACAAGGCGGCGCCGCCCGTTGTATTGTTAGGGTTTTTGGAAGTAGGGTATATATCCCAGTCATTTACACTTTTTATTTTCGCAACCTGCGCGTCAAATGCAGCTGTACCCGGCGTAAACCTACCTGCGTCTGCAGCAGCTCTGGCGGCTTGATGCGCAGCTACCAGATCCGCATTATTCGTCAGTGCCTGATTCAATGCGTTGGTATAATCTGCCAGCCATACCTTGTCTGATTTGAATGATTTCTCCAGATTATCCGCCAACGGGTTCATATTGTAAGAATTCCCCGTATTCTCAATGGATACATAAGACCGAACGGTAAAATCAGGATGGGTCAACTCAATTTTATGATTCTGTACTTCCACACCTTTTAAACCAATACGGTTACCACGTTGGAAGAAACCATCCATAATACCAACGCGATAAGCATATGATAACTCGAGTTTATGCGGCATGCGGAAATTCAGACTGACATCCGCTTTCGTATTTTTTACCTTGTAATCGCCAGCCAGATCTTTCTCCCAATACCCTGTTCTGTGCACATTATAAGCACGACCGTCTTTATCAATTACCTGTAAATTGGCATTATCTCCATATTTATTCCAGGCATCATTGGCAATATTATTTGGACCGCTCAACTGTGGAAAGTCAGGATTGGCTTTCGTTTGCGGGTTGAAATCAGTTTTGTTGTCGGCATACCAGTCGGTTCCTTCCATGTAACTGAAATTCACTTTCCACGCGAACCATTTGGAATAGGCTTGTGCATAACGTACAGCCGTTTCCGTGATAGGTTTAGGTCCGCGGCCATTTCCATCAAAGTGATTGAATGCAATTTTCTGATAGACGCTAACGCCCTGATATTCGAATGGATTTTTTGTAGTGAGATTTGACATACCATTGATCGCATTCATCCCATACAGCGCCGATGATGCGCCTGGCGTTACTTCCACGCTGCTGATGTCCAGCTCTGTAGGTCCAATGGCATTTCCCAGCGGTACGCCCAGGGTAGCGGCCTGGTTATCCACACCGTCCACCAGTTGCATAAAACGAAAGTTATTGGGTACATTGAAACCTCTGGTGTTGAACACTTTAAAGGTCAATCCGGCGGTAGTCATTTGTACGCCTTTAAGATTACCCAGGGCATCATAGAAGGTAGAAGAAGGCGTTTCTTTCAATGCCCGGATGTCCAGCTTTTCAATAGCTACGGGCGAGCGCAGTAATTTTTCCTGCTGACGGGAGGCGGATACCACCACCTCATTCACCAGCAATGATTGCGTATATAACTGAATGGCCAGCTTACTGTTGCTGTTCCTCACTTCAAATTCCTGTGGCTGATAGCCAATCAGGCGAATCACCAGTTTGAAAGGAAATTTAGTGTTGGTGGTCAGGGCGAAATGTCCGCTGGTATCAGTGGATGCGCCAAAAGAGGTGCCTTGAATTTGTACAGAAGCGCCAGGGAGACCCGCGCCATGGTCGTCTACAATCTTTCCCTCGATAACATATGACCCGTTCAGTTGGGCATGTACCAAGGTCGGGCTCAATACCAGCGCGATGAGCAGGTATTTAACCATTATCGGTAAAAACTTTTGCATAGTTGTGTGCGTATTAGATTTTTGATTGAAAGGGGATTACCAGAAAGCCGTTGTTGGGAATCAACATCGTGCTGCAGTTAGCATAGCTGTATATTTGAGTTTAAAAACCATATAGTCTATAGAATTGGTAGACAAATGTAGGTCGGGAAAATATTATTTCAAAGCGAAATAGCATATAAATTTTTAATACATTGAGGATCAATGTATTAAAATCTGCTTTTCAGCAGTGGGTACTTAGATGTGATCCAGAATTCGGAGGAGATCTGCTTCGGTATTTACATCGTTATTGTAGATAATCTTTCCTTTAGGGTCGATCAGGAAGATTGTAGGAATATAACGGACACTATAAGTAGCAGGAATGTTCTGGCGATCATAGATATGTATCCAGTTCATACCCTTGCTATGAACAGTACGCTGACATTGGTTTTTGGTATGATCCAGGCTCACCGAAATCATTTCCAGTTTGTCAGCAGGATATTTCTTGCGGATATCTTTCAGGAAAGGGATCTTGGCCATGCAGGGAGGGCACCAGGTAGCCCAGAAGTCGAGCAGCACATACTTTCCTTTGAATGCACTCAGTTCCACCGGTTTGCCGTTGAGGTCTGTAGCGGAGAAATTCGGCGCCTGTTGGGCAAATACATGCAGGGAGAGCAATAGGCTAATAAAGACGATGGCCAATTTTTTCATGGAAAGACGGATTATATCCCGAAAATAAAGAACCCGGTGGAATTTCAGTTCCACCGGGTTCTTATTTTTATAGAAATTAATTTTTATGCGAGATGATCGTTGGTGATCGCGTTATTCGCAGGTGTTTTGGGCTGCATATGCCGGCCGAAGAAACGTTTCTGGAATAACAATATAGTGATGACGCCAACAGAAATGGCTGCATCTGCCACATTAAACACCGGTCTGAAGAACACGAAGTAATCGCCGCCTTTGAATGGAATCCATTTAGGCAGATAGCCTTCATAAATAGGGAAGTACAGCATATCTACCACGCGACCGTGGAGGAAACTGCCATATCCGCCTCCCGGAGGCATGAATTTAGCGATTTCGTAACCCATGCTGTCATTGAAGATCATACCGTAGAACATACTGTCGATCAGGTTGCCGGCAGCGCCAGCCAGAATCAGCGATCCACAGATCAGCAGTCCTCTGCTGTATTTTTCTTTAACCAGTTTGTTCATGTAATAGAATCCCCAACCTACTGCTGCCAGTCGGAACAAGGTCAGGAAAATCTTTCCAAAGTCGCCACCAAATTTAAGCCCATACGCCATTCCCTCATTTTCAATAAAATGAATGCGGAACCAGTTGGGAAAAATGATGTATTCCTGCTGCATGAACATGTGTGTCTTAATCCAGAATTTCAGGGACTGGTCAACAACCAGAATGAGTAAGACAATAATGATGACGTGACGATACTTCAAGTGACATTAAAATTTTATCAAAAATAATGGTTTATTTCAAAGAAGGAAACCCGACCATGGATAAACCTATCGCAAGTTCCCTATTCCTGGAAATATACTCTTTTTACCCGCTGTGAAATTCCTGTTAATATTTCATAGGGAATGCTTTCCGCCCACTCTGCCAGCTGCTGTACCGGCAAATCCTGACCAAATACGATCACTTCATCGCCTTCAGCCGCCTCCGGAATATGCGTTACATCCAGCATACACATATCCATAGCTACCACGCCTATAACTGGCGCCAGCTTGCCCCGGATGAGCATTTTCCCTTTACTGTTACCGAATCTCCTTACATATCCATCCGCATAACCGATACGCACTGTAGCTGTCACAGACGGTCTCTTGGCTTCCCAACGACGTCCGTAGCCCACCGTTTCGCCCGGTTCCAGCTCTTTCAGCTGAGAAATAGTGGTTTTGAGCGTGCTCACATTCCTCAATTGTGCCTGAATATCTTTTGCACTGTCAATACCATACATCCCAATACCTAATCTTACCATGTCCAGTTGTAATTCCGGATGACGGGTAATAGCGGCACTATTGGAAATATGACGGATAACGGCGTAGCCGAGCGACTTCTGCAACTCATGACTCATTTCATAGAACAGGTTGCCCTGTTGCTGTGTGAAGGCGTCTTCTGCAGGATCTTCGCTGGCAGCAAGGTGACTGAATACCGACTGTACTTTCAGCACAGAACCGGAAGTCAGCACTTTTATCAGTTCAGGAATATCTTTCGTTACAAATCCCAGTCGATGCATGCCTGTATCCAACTTGATATGCACAGGGAAATTAGATTTCCCTGCCGTATTCACCTCCTCCATAAACTGCATAAGAATGCCCATGGAATAGAGTTCCGGCTCAAGGTTCCAGTGCAGAATGGCATCGAAGCTGGCTGGTTCTGGATTCATCACCATGATAGGCATCGTAATGCCGGCACGACGAAGTTCCACCCCTTCATCCGCATAAGCCACCGCGAGGTAATCTACTCCATGAAACTGCAACAGATTCGCGATTTCAAAACTTCCGCTACCATAGGAAAATGCTTTCACCATGGCCATCAGTTTAGTATTGGGCTTTAAAAGCGACTGATAGTATTTAACGTTTTGAGAAATCGCTGTGAGATTGATTTCCAGTATGGTTTGATGAGCTTTCTGCTCCAGCAGTTTACCAATACGTTCAAACTCAAACACCCTGGAACCTTTTACCAGTATTGTTTCGAATTGGAAGTCGTCTCCATTAAACTGCTGAATAAACTCATCTGTAGTGTTAAAGAACTGCGACTTTAACCCTTCTATCTGCTGGAAGCTTTTCTTCTCCCTGCTGATATTCTTACCGATTGCAATCAGCTTATTGATACCATTCTGACGCAGCAGATCCGCCACTTCTTCATAAAGTGTGGCGTCGCTTTTTCCGCTTTGCAGGATATCGCTGAGAATAACGGTACGTACCTGATGTTGCTGCTGTTGCTGTAGGAAATCCAGCGCAATAGTCAGCGAACCCAGGTCCAGGTTATAGCTGTCGTTAATTACGGAACAGTTGTTAATCCCTTGCTTCAATTCCAGGCGCATCGCAATATTGCTAAGCAAATCCATGCGTTGCTGAATCACGTCCTGTTCTTTGCCCAGGTAAAGCATGAGCGCCCAGCAGTGAATGGCGTTTTCCACAGATCCTTCATCCGTAAAAGGAATTCGGATATGCAGGGTTTCACCTTTGTAGGTGGCCTCAATGCTGGTATGATGATCTAATTTTTCTGTGTTGATAATGCGCAGATCTGCATCTGTTTTCCTTGACCAGGAGAACAGTTCAGGGCCTTCTTGCATTTGGTTATGGAAAGACAACACACATTCGTTCAGCGCCAGATAATCTTTGCAGTAAATAAGAATATCACTCTTCATGAAGAGTATCAGTTTCTCATTTATCTTTTGACGAATATTGAGGAATCCTTCACTGTGCGCCTCCCCGATATTGGTAAATATGCCAATGGTAGGACGAATAATCTTCTCCAGGTTCACCATTTCTCCCGGTTGGGAAATGCCGGCTTCAAAGATGGCCAGCTGGTTTTCGGGTTGCATCTGCCAAACAGACAATGGTACGCCGATCTGAGAATTGTAGCTTTTCGGACTACGTACAATGTTATAATCTTTCTCCAGCAGCTGGAATAACCACTCTTTTACAATGGTCTTCCCATTACTTCCGGTAATACCTATAACAGGGATGTTAAACTGTTGCCGGTGCCAGGCTACCAGCATATGTAATGCGTGCAGGGTATCTTTAACCAGTATAAAGTTGGCTTTGGGATATTTCTCCAGTGGCACGGGTTCACTGACGATAAAATTGCTGACACCTTTCCGGTATAGCTCATCAATGTACTGATGAGCATTGCGTCTGGCGCTCACCAGGGGGATGAATAAGGATGTTTCGGGAAAGATCAGCTTACGGCTGTCCAGTAAGATATGACCAATTTCTGAAAACCCTGTTTCCTGCAACAACTCTCCTTTCAGAGCTTTGTTGATACTCGCTGCGTTATACACGTTTTTATCAGTTTGAATAATCACTTGGCGGCTACAAAAACGTTTTTCGCAGCTGCCTTTTACTTCACTTGTCCTTTCGGTGTTTCTTTCTTTTCGTGGTATAGGGAATAAAGAATAGAACCCCCAAGGCATACTACAATCACAATCAGTGATACGTATACGGGTATATGTATAAAATACTCGGCGAGCATTTTAAGGCCTATGAAAACCAGCACAATCGCAATGCCCTGCGGTAAATAATCAAATTTATCCACTGCTCCCCTAAGCAGGAAAAATAATGATCTCAACCCCAGTACTGCGAATATGTTGGAGGTAAACACTACCATTGGATCCTGCGAAATAGCAAATACTGCAGGTATAGAATCCAAGGCAAATACAATGTCGGTGAATGCCAACATCACCACTACTACGGATAATGTGGTCAGGTACGTTTTACCGCCACGTTTAATAACAAACTTACCCTGCGGATCTTCTGTCGTCCAACGCATATACTTGCTGATGAACCTCATGATGCCACTCTCCTGAGGGTTAAACTGATCATCCTCCTTGGCTGTGAACATCTTTATCCCGGTATACACCAGGAATACCCCGAAGATATAGAGAATCCACTCAAATTTATGTATCAAAACGACTCCGAGACTAATAAATATTGCCCGGAATACAATGGCCATCAATATCCCTATCAACAGCACCCTGGCATAGTTCGCTTCCTTTATATTAAAATATCCGAAAATGAGTATAAAGACGAATATATTATCGATAGATAATGACCACTCCATCAAATACGCACTCAGATAGCTGATAGCGGGAGTCGGACCATCTTCAAACCACATGAACCCGAAAAACAACATTGACAAGCCTACCCAGAAACAAGTCTGAATCAGGGCTTTTTTAATAGTCATCTGCTCATTTTTCTTACTAAGCAGGCCCAAATCAAAAATCAGGGCTACAATTACTACGATTCCAAAAATCAGGTACGTCCACTGCGTGGGTGTCATGTGACGAAATTAAAGTTGAGCAGCAAATATAACTAAGTATAATTAAGTTAAATGGTTCTATTCGGCGAACTTACGCTGTCTTATAAACAGAAATACCATCGCAAAAAGCAATATCACTCCCACTGGTACAATAAAGCAGATGGCTTGCCATTTCGTTTTTTCTTTCTTCACCTTATCGGCATCCAGCAAACGTAACGTAATTTCTTTATTCCTACTTTCCATAATCCCATGTTTACCCGTCAGGAATTCCATACAGTTAAGCATGAACTCCTTATTGGCAAAGGCATAGCCAGGATTATATTCGTTGATCCCCATCTGCAGCGGCCCCTCTTTGCGAGATACGGCATTGGCAATAAGATCGCCATCACTTACTACTATCATGGCATTAGCGGTATCAGCTTCGGCCTTGAATGGCGTTCTGCTGGCCTGCTCCAACGCACTTGCTGCTGTGGGTTCCAGCCGATTACGGAATAAAGATGTAAACTTACCCTCCAGCAATACGGCTGTAGCCAGATGCTGCTGACGGAAATCTCTCGGATTCGGCTGCGTTTTCAACATCTCCCAACTGATTTCCGCTGGCACCCGCATCGTACGCGTGGTACGGGAACTTGTCAGGAGTATGGTTTTACGTATACCTTCCGTTCTGACCGTATCCATCGAACTTACAAAGTGACTGAGCACCAAGTCCAGATTCTTCACGATCGGATGCGCGCCAGTTGGCGTCAGCAACGGAAATAAAGGAAACGGTAACTGTATTATCTGCGGACGCTTACCCACATTGCCCACTACCATCGGTACGGCATCCGACTGCAAATCCTGGATCAGATCCTGGTTAATACGCACACCATAACGGAATAACAGGTCTTCCAGATTTAACCCGCGATCAAATGCCAGGAACGACTGCTTCTGCTGAAGACTGTCAAATCCGGCATTAGTCTCGTCTATAAACCATAATACCTTCCCGCCATTCATGACATACTGGTCAATCTTCAGTTTGTCGGCATCACTAAACGCTTCTGCCGGCTTGGCGAATAATATTACATTGAAATCTTTCGGAATATATGCAGTGCCTTGCAAAGTAAGCGTGTCCAGGTTATAATTGCTCTGGAGCGTAGTGAGAGCATCGTAAACTTCTGCCCCAAGGGATTCCCCATGTCCGAGCATATACCCGATCAAGGGTTTATGATCTTCCTGCAATTTGCTGATAGCACTGGCAAACTGATACTCCAACAGCGATTCGGAGCTATTCATGGTTTGCATGGGATCTGTTCCTCCCTGGTTTTTCAGCAGGTTGACGCCCATCTTTTTCCCTTTATAATGGATCATGGCCCCGGGGAAAATCAGTTTTTCCTGGTAACTGTCGTTAGCCTCGCCTTGTACCTTCATATTGAAAGGCATGATTCCCTGAGCAGTGAGCTCGCCGAGGAATTTCATACGGGCAGAATCGCTCAACCCTTCCACAGGGTTCACAAAAGTATAGCGTACATTCTGTTTGCCATATTCCCGGAATTCTTCCAGGAGCTCCTGTGTCGACTGTGCCAATTGCTTGAAAGTAGCGGGATAATCGCCTTTCAGGTATACTTCAATTTCAACCTGACTGTCCAGTTTTTTCAGCAAATTCACTGTACCG
Organism: Chitinophaga dinghuensis; assembly: GCF_003259435.1. Taxonomy (GTDB): domain Bacteria; phylum Bacteroidota; class Bacteroidia; order Chitinophagales; family Chitinophagaceae; genus Chitinophaga; species Chitinophaga dinghuensis. The sequence goes on along the minus strand of NZ_QLMA01000010.1, from coordinate 290,099 downwards.
GAAGAAAGGGTATATCTTTTTTCAGCCGTTAAATCCCAACGTCCGTGCAGATAAGCCGCCGCAATATTGACGCCTGTCAACAGTAGCACCACGCCGATCGCCCGTTGAATATATTTTTTTCGTGTAGTCGTTGCCATGAGTCCTTAACCGTTTTGCCAAAGTTTGCGTTGGAGAGATAATTTCGTGAGATAGAGCATCAGCCCGGAAACACTGAGGAAATAGATAACATCCCGGCTATCAATCACACCCCTGCTGACAGAGAGATAGTGAAATTTAATACCAGCCATCTGCAGGTAATAATCTGCCCCACCACTGAAAGACGGAATTTTACTCAGGGCATCAAACCCATTATAGAATATAAAGCAAGTAAACAGCGCAATGAGAAATGCCACCATGGCATTAGCCGTCAGACTGGAAGACCATACCCCGATAGCCGTGAAGGTAGCGCCCAACAGTAACAATCCCACATAAGACCCGATGATACCGCCATTATCCAACAATTGCGGATTTACGCTCAACTGACGGATAGCAAAATAATAAATCACCGTCGGCAGCAGGGAAATAACAACTATCAGCAGAGAACTGAAGAATTTCCCCATCACCACATCCCAGCCACCCAATGGTTTGGTACTGAGTAATTCCATGGTGCCGGTTTTAAATTCATCGGCGAAACTACGCATGGTAATAGCAGGGATCAATAACAGATATAATAGTGGAGCGAGGTCGAAGAGCGGGTCCAGATTGGCGTATCCGGTATCCAGCAGACTGGTATCCGGAAATACAAACAGGAAAAGCCCGTTTGCCAGCAGAAACAGTATAATGGCCACATAGCCCGTAATACTGCTAAAAAACTGGTTTATCTCTTTCTTAAAGATGGCTAGCATGAATAGTAATTAGTGTAGGTGCAAATATATATTTATTAGATAATGCTTATCAGGGATTTATTATTGTGTAACTCCTGATTTAAATGCCTCCCATTGGGGACTTATTTTCCTCATTTCTATCACGGCATTGGTGATAGTAGTAATGACGAAGTCGATTTCCTCCTCGGTAGTAAACCTGCCCACGCCCATTCGGAGGGCATTCCGGCCGAGGGTATCATCCAGGCCCATGGCCTTTAATACATAGCTTGGTTCCATAGAAGCAGAAGTACAGGCCGATCCTGAGCTCAGCGCAATTTGTTTAGCAAACTGCATGATCAGGGTCTGACCCTCCAGATAATTTAGAGAGATGTTGGTTGTTTGTGGTAAACGGTGAGACACGGAGCCGTTTAGCTTACTCGCCTCCAGCTGTAATAAGCCTTGTTCCAACTTATCACGGAGCCGACGTAACCGAATAGCTTCTTCCGGCATTTCCCGGGCACATAATTCACAGGCCTTCCCCAACCCGGCTATGGCTGGTACATTCAAGGTGCCGGAGCGCATTCCCCGCTCATGACCGCCACCATCTATCTGGGCAGCCAGCCGTACCCTCGGGTCCCGACGCCTCACATAGAGGGCGCCCACTCCTTTAGGTCCGTACATCTTATGTGCACTCAGCGTCAGCAAGTCAATGTTGTCTCCCAAAACATTCACAGGTATTTTCCCTACTGCCTGCGTAGCGTCACAAAAGAAAATTACATTATGTTTTTTAGCTATATTTCCAATTTCCTTCACCGGTTGGATAACGCCGGTTTCGTTATTGGCATACATAATGGCAATGAGAATCGTTTTCGGCGTGATAGCGGCTTCCAACGCTGCGGGAGAAATAAGTCCATCGGCATCCACCGGCAACCATGTTACCTGTGCGCCCTTTTTCTCCAGATGCTTGACCGTATCTATTACTGCTTTATGCTCCGTTACACAGGTGATAATATGATTACCGCTGGCAACATAAGTTTCATATACGCCTTTTATCGCCAGGTTAATGGCCTCCGTTGCGCCGGATGTAAACACAATTTCCTGCTTCACTGCGCCAATCAATCCCGCGACCTGCTCTCTCGCATAATCAACGGCCTCTTCTGCCACCCATCCAAAAGAATGACTTCTGCTGGCTGCATTGCCATACTGAGTAGTAAAATAAGGGAGCATGACTTCCAACACCCGCGGATCGACAGCGGTAGTGGCGTTATTGTCCAGATAAACAGGTAGTTGCAGCATCAAACAAAAATACGACATTAGATGCTGTAAAAACAATATACATGCTCAAGGTTGAACATATCGGAATCGCCGTTAAATCACTGGATGTAAGCATCCCTCTGTTTGAAAAATTATTGAACACACCTTGTTACAAAAAGGAAGAAGTCGCCAGCGAAAATGTACTGACCGCCTTCTTCCAACAAGGAGAAAGTAAAATCGAATTGCTGGAAGCAACGGCGCCTGAGAGCGCTATCGCCAAATACCTGGATAAAAAAGGAGAAGGAATGCATCATATCGCATTCGAAGTGGCAGATATCTATGCAGAAATGGAACGACTCAAATCTGAAGGCTTCATTTTACTCTCAGAAACACCTAAAAAAGGAGCCGATAATAAGCTGATTTGCTTTGTACACCCGAAAAACACAAATGGCGTGCTCATCGAGATTTGTCAAGAGATTCGCTAAAATTCCTATCTTGATTTAATTAGATATTTTAAAATTAAATAATAAGATTTTTTTTTATTTTTTTTCCATTTTAGCAATCCAAACGAATTAAGTGTTCGTAAGTAATTATGTAGCACGCTTAAAAAAGCTGCACTGTTAAAACCAAAAAAAAATATTTAGAAAAAACTGAACAAAATTATTTTCTACTACGTTAATAATATATCAACACAAAAAAGACAATCATAACTAAAAATATTAGGGCTTAGCGGCTCAGCCGTAACGCTCTTAACGATTACTCTAAAGTTGGCATAGGTTATGAACACCTGCGGGTTTTTTAGCTTGCAGGTCTTTTTTTTTATATATGCCTGAAGTATGGTATAAGGGAAAGACAGGAGAAAAATTTAGAATATAGCTATGCTATATAAACGGTCACCATTTCCATCAAATTGTACAAGTACTCATATAATTTTTACTACCATTTATTACTTGCTATAAACGAAAAATCCATCTCTACTTAGCAGAGATGGATTTTTCGTTTATGGATAACCGTTAGTTAAAGATATATCGGATACCTATCTGTCCTTGCCAGCGACTAATAGTTCCTGTATTATCTCTCCAGGAATTAGTCAACGGAATTTCATTTTTCGCATCCAGGTAAGGGAAGGAGAACGCCGGCGTTGCAGTAGCCTGGCCACTTACAGGATCGCGGAACTGACCTTCGTACTTCAGGAAAGATGGCTGATTCGGCAGTTTGTAAGTACCCCATCTTCTGTTCAGTAAATTACCCAGGTTGATAATGTCAAATGTTAAGCGAATAGTATGCTTCACATTATTCTTACCAGTGAACATAAAGATATCCTGTGTAATATTCAGATCTGCACGCTTGAACCAAGGCAATACCACGCCATTACGCTCTGCATACTCGCCACGATGATTACTCAGGTAATTATCCTGCTTGATGAAATTATCCAACTGATTCCAAATCACTGATTCACTGCGCTTATCAGCATTGGTACTAGGATTATACGTTTTGTCGCCATAACCTACCTGTACCAGTTTGATGTCGCTCGCTTGTCTTGGAATATAGATCAGGTCATTGTTTCCGCCTGAACCGTCGTTGTTGAGATCGCCGTTATAAGTATAAGAAGTAGTTCCGTTAGGCGCCGCTTCGAATACTAAACCAAAAGACGTTGCAAAATGCTTGGCCCACGTAAAACGATAGGTAGCTGTTGCAATCACACGATGAGGCAGGTAGAAGTTAGAATATCCCAGATCATTCGCATTAGGATCTCCACTCACCGGACGGTCGCGCCAGTTACTCTGCGCAATAGTTCCTCCGTCATTCACACTGCGCGACTTACTATAAGTATACGCTGCACTCACCGTGAAATTCTGCACATTCTTCTGCAACTGTAATGTTACAAAATAGCTGTACCCTTTATTGGTGTTACGCATCAGGATAGCGTCGCTGATGTTAGGATTGCTAAGCGAATTTTTACCAGGGCCATAGATCTGTGAAGAATTGTAACGGATTCTGTGGTCAGGCGTTCCATCCAGCATCATACCGGTAGCAGGCAGATTCACGTTCTGGAAATATACAGCGTTGATATCTTTGGAATAGTTGAATTCCAATGTTCCATCAATACCACCTGGTAGTCTTCTATCCACAGCCAGCGTGGTTTTCAGTACTTGCGGATATTTAAAATTCCGGTCTGTTGCCGCAATGTTATAGGCTGTTGCTAACTGTCCGGGTCCAGGACGGTAAATATTAGGATCTGGACTAAACGGATAAGGAATAGTAGTGGTATTTGTAGCAGTTGCTACGAAAGAGCCAAACTGTACGCCATTGTTACCTGCCTGATTGCTCAGCCACACTGCTGGCGGCGGACCTGCAAATAACCCAATACCACCGCGGATCTGCGTCTGGTTATCATGGGTAACATCCCAGTTAAATCCAATGCGTGGCGACAATAACGGCGTCGTTTTAGGTTTCTGTCCTACATCCAGTTTCACGCCATCGCGGAAAGTCAGCGCCATCAGGGAATCGTTTCTGGTAAAGGTGTTGCCAATGATAGGAACATCTATACGCAGACCGTATGTTAAAGTGAAGTATTTACTTACACTCCATTTATCCTGTACAAACAGGCCGAGCTCCAGTGAATTCACTTTTGCAAATGGAAATGATCCATCTGGCGTACTGGCATAAGACAATGCATAACGGGCAGTGGTTAATGCGCCGGAATTCGCACTGGCGTAGAAGTCTGTCAATGTATTGAAACGATAGTTACCCACATAGTTAGGCGCAAAACCATTTACAAATGCTTTGTAATAGTTCTGTGTTCCAATGGTAATCTCATGTGCGCCTTTATACAAATTGAAGATGTCAGAGATCTGATATACATCCGTACTCAATTTGTTGTTGTAAGTAAATGGCTCATAACCAAAAGCAGTATAGCTCGCACCTTGCCCATTCAGGATATCCACCAGCGGGAAGTTGCTGCCGGATAAGGAAGATCTGAAGTCGCGCATAGCAGAGTATCCAATCTGTAATTTGTTGGACATGTTATTACTGATGCGGGTATTCAACTCTGCAATGAAGATGTTGAAGTTGTTATTGATCGTATAGCCACTACCGCTGAAAGGTAAGCCAGTATTGCTTGGCTGACGGTTGCCGTTTGGAGCGCCACTATTACTTGCAGAAATATCTCTGAATGATTTCAGATAGTTATACTTGAAAGTAAGGGTGTTCTTTTCATTGATATTCCAATCAATCTTTGCAGTAATCTTATCACTTTGTGTACGATAAGGATAACCTTGATAATCTCCCGGATTGTAATTGTATTTGTCGATCAGGAATTTCTTCAGGGCATCCAGCGTATCTGCTACGGCCTGTGATACGTTACCGCCAGCTACCTGGTTAGGCTTGTTGGCTACCAGACTGGTGGCAGGAGCGCTGATACGTTCCTGTTCTGCACTCAGGAAGAAGAATACTTTATTCTTTACTATTGCGCCGCCTACATTGAATCCACGCAGGTTATAATTGAAGTCTGGCTTAGGAACAGTAGCAGTCCCTACTTTCAGCCCTTGCAATCCTGGCGTTTGTAAAAAAGTATATACCGTTCCTTTGAAAGTATTGGTACCACTCTTAGTGATACTGTTAATACCGGCTCCGGAAAATCCTCCCTGACGTACATCATATGGAGAAACGTTTACCTGGATTTGTTCCAGCGCTTCCAGACTGATAGGCTGAGAAGCTGTCTGAGAGCCAAGTGTAGCCTGTAACCCGAACGCATTGTTGAAGTTAGCACCGTCTACAGTCATGTTGTTTAACTGGTTACTTCTTCCTCCAATGTTCAGGCCATTCGCAGAAGGTGTCAGGCGGGTAAAATCCTGCATAGAGCGACTGATTGTAGGCAGTCGGTCCATTTGCGCACGGGTAATCACTTCCTGGCTACCAGTGCGACTCTTGTTGAACACTTTGTTCTGCGCCCCTGTAGACTTCACCACCACTTCGTTTAAAGAACTGGTGCTGGCCTTCAGTGTCAGATCAAGTTTGTAATCTTGTCCCAAGGAAAGAAAAATGTTCTCTTTCTTTTCTTCCTTAAAGCCTACATAGGTTACAGTAACAACATAAGGGCCGCCTACACGTAGGTTAGGTAAGTTGAAACGGCCATCTTTACGGGAAACAGTAACATACCTGGAGCCAGTGGGTTGATGTATCGCTATGATACTGGCACCAGGAACGGGATCATTACCACTGTTGATAATTCCGGAAATGTCGGCAGTAGTTTCCTGGGCATAAATAAACGTTGGGATCAGGAGCATGCAGCATAGCAGCCCCCAAATTAATCGGATGATTTTGGGACTCATTAAATTCAGATTTTGGTAAAGGTCGAAACCGTATGTTAAGGATTAAATATAAATAAATTATGAAATCATTAACATTTCTTATATGTGACCATTTACCAAAATCTTCTGAGAGAAATTATATAACTCGCTCCATGCCAGTGCTTCTGGAGCCCTTGATTAATAAGAAAGTATTTGTGAATTGTTGGGCTTCCAACCATTTTTTCGCTTCCAGTGCATCAGAAAGGAAAATATAGGGATGATTGACCTTAGCAAAATCCCCGCCTACCAATACAACTGCTTCCCAATGGTGTTTGAGCAGGTTATCTACCAGGGTCTGGTGTTCTTTTACGGAATCGGGGCCCAGTTCCATCATTGCGCCCAGCAGCAGTACTTTTTTAGGAGCCTGCAAGCCTGCGAAGTTATCCAACGCAGCTTTCATGCTGGAAGGGTTCGCGTTGTATGCATCCATGATAATCGTATTGCTACCCTGTTCTATAATCTGGGAGCGGTTATTGGATGGAACATATGCTGCAATGGCAGGTGCAATTTTTTCTGACGGCACTTTGAAATAACTGGCTACAGTAACGGCAGCCATTACATTCGGGAAGTTGTAAGCGCCTACCAGGTGGGTGGGTATACTACCTACTTGGCTGTCGCCGGTTACGGCTACTTCCAGAAAGGCTTTGTCTGCCACCGGATGACCGGTGAAATCAGCTTCTTTCTGGCCATAGGTCACAATATGCGGGATACCTTTGCTCATTTCCACGAGGTACTCGTAATCGTTGCAAACGAACACGGTGCCATTGTGTGCGCGAAGATAATCGTACAGTTCACCTTTCGCTTTTTTAACGCCTTCTTCTCCGCCGAAGCCTTCCAGGTGGGCTTTACCGATATTGGTGATGATACCATGCGTAGGTAAGGCCACCTCGCAATAAGCGGCAATTTCGCGCTGATGGTTCGCGCCCATTTCAATGACAGCGATTTCCACATCTTCTTTTATAGAAAGAATCGTCAGCGGAACGCCAATATGATTATTGAGATTACCTACGGTGGCGTAGGTTTTATAGTTGGACGACAGTGCGGCGTTTACCAGTTCTTTCGTAGTGGTTTTACCGTTAGTGCCTGTGATGGCGATAAATGGGATACCCAGTTGTTTACGATGATGCAGGGCCAGGTTTTGTAACACTACCAGCGCATCGCCTGCCAGTAACATTTTGTCTGGTTGGGTAAAATACTTTTCCTCATCCACTACGGCGAAGACAGCACCTTGTTCCAGGGCCTTTTCAGCGAATTCATTGCCGTTGAAGTTAGTGCCTTTCAGTGCAAAGAAAATATCTCCCTGTTTGAGTTTACGGGTGTCTGTCTGGATAGATGGGTACTGCTTGTATATTTGGTAGAGTTGTTCGATATTCACAGTGAATGCTATTTGTTACAAAAATAAGCGGTAAAAGATATGTGTTGCATTTTTTTTAAGGAAGATTATCTACCATTAAAAATCATGCGTTTATCCGCAGAAACGCCGCTACCTTTGTATAGCTAAGGGGCAAAGGCTGTAGGGAGACACCTGTCTCTCGTAATAATCATGGCCAGCGCTGCGCTTCGGGAATGAATGTCTGATCCTGTCTGCTGCATGGATCTGGTTGAAAAAATTAAATATCGGTTGTTATGAAATACATGATCCTGTTTGTTCTGGGCCTCTTGATGAGCGTGAGAAGCTTTTCCCAGGATGTTGTTACCGCTAAGGGAGCTACGATCTCATTTTTCTCCTCGGCTCCGTTGGAAGATATTTCGGCCCGTACCGATAAGGCCGTGTCTGCCATTAACACTAAAACCAGGGCTATTTATTTCAAAGTGCCCATTAATTCTTTTGAGTTTGAGCAAGACCTGATGCAGCAACATTTTAATTCCTCGTACATGGAGAGTGGCAAATATCCCTTTAGTGAGTTTAAAGGAACCATTAACGATAACGTTGACCTCACCAAAGATGGCACCTATAATGTAACGGTATCGGGTACACTTAATATGCATGGCGTCGATAAAACCTACCAGGAAAAAGGTACGATTATCGTGCAGGGAGGCGTGCTGAAAGCCCATGCAAAATTTGTGGTTAAACTGGCTGACCATAAGATCAAAATTCCCACCATTGTAATGAAGCATATTGCCGAACAGGTAGAGGTAACTGTTGATGGTACCTACACTGCTCAGGGGAAATAGTCTGAAATCAGGACTTTTTCGTCAAAAAAGCCAATTTTCTGCTCTCCCGGCCAACAGGGGGAGATTCAATATTTCGCGTTAGATTTACGTTAGGGAGTATGTATACAAGTGGAAAAAATAATATGCAGGATTAAAGAAAGGTCGTGGTTGGCAGGAATTGCAGCCAAACGCATGAAAGCGCGCTCACTGGCGATGGTGATTGGACATACAATTCACCTCTACGGCGCTTCCAGGCAGCAGTTTCTTTCCGATATAGAATGGGTCAGACATGAGGCTTGTCACGTACTGCAGTACAGGGAGTATGGAATTTTCCGATTCTTGTATCTCTATATACGTGAATACTTGCGTCACGGTTATGTGGATAACTCTTTCGAAGTGGCCGCCAGAGCGGCAGAAGCAGACCAACATCTGCTCGATCGCTTCGAAATTCACTAAAAAATCGTTAAAGCAAGGATTCGGCGTGTATTTTTCCTTATTTTTACGTTAAAGGTTGTTATTATGGTAAAGAAGGTAACAGAGGGCATCACTATCAGCGTGGAAACATTTTACCAGCCGGATTATTCCAATCCGATTGGCAGCGAATTTATGTTTGCCTACCGCATTACTATCGAAAACAACAACACTTTCCCTATTAAGCTGCTTCGTCGTCATTGGTACATTATTGATTCCAACGGCAACCACCGTGAAGTGGAAGGCGAAGGTGTAGTAGGTGTGCAGCCATTACTGGCTCCGGGTGAAACATATCAGTACGTCTCGGGATCGAATCTCCGTACTGAAATAGGAAAGATGTATGGAACTTACCAGATGGAAAATCAACTGGATAAGAAGCTTTTCGAAGTGAAAATACCGGAGTTTCAAATGATTGTGCCTTTTAAACTGAACTAACTCAATCAGTATATCGAAAGGCTTTCAATCGCTTCCCGCGGTTGAAAGCCTTTTGTTTAAAGACATAAAAAAGCCTCCGGCGCTCGCATCTGCCGAAGGCTAAAAAAATTATCTCCGCCGCAGGCGGTATGATTATCTCGGTCTGTACTTCGATTCGTTAAAAATCTCCATTACATCTTTCTTCTCCATCAACTGCTGCAACGTCAGCTCCGGATGTTTATCCATATATTTCTTTACAATCTGCCAGCCAACAAAATTACCGATCTTCCCAGGAGAGCCTTCCGGCATCCCTTGTGTAGCCGGGCCGTCGCCCATAAAATGGCTGATTTCCTGCCAGTCGGTATTGTATAACAGGTTGTTTTGAATAAAGAACTGCCAGATCATCTGCTCATTGTCATAGCACCAGCGCAGCTGATCACCGGTATATCCTATCTTGATACTGTCTGCCGTAAAAGGCAGCACCTTATCCAGGAAATACTGCTGGCGACCGGCATCCACCATCTGGCTGACCAGGTTACCGCCATCACGGGGAGTAGGATACATCTGATTGTGCAGTGCCTGCATCGCATTGGTGGCGATATATTCCGGGCTAAACCTGCGAATCATGTAATTGGGAAGGTCTTCGATCATATGGTAAGGAGGAAATTCTTCTCCCATGTACATGTCGAGGCCAATACCCAGCACAGAATCTACTGTTACGGCGCCATAATTGGCTACGCCACTGATGAAGGTCACCACTTTGGGCGCACGGAAATAGGGGATATAGTATTTAGTATATTTAAACGCCTGCTCCAGGTCTTTCTTAACGGTGGATAAGTTGCCGAACTTTTGCTGTACGGCGCTTTCCAGCTGACGAAAGTCCTTCGTAGTAAGAAACAGGTGCAATTGTTGCTGAATAGCGGCACTGCTGTCCGAATAGGCGCCGAGGTTCATAATATCGGTCATGTATACGGGCAGAAACATTGGATAAGCCGCATGCAGCCGCTCCAGACCAGGCTGGATTTGATTGGTGTCTATCGTAAATAAAGCGGAGTCGAACCGCTCCGCGCTAACGTGGAGGGCTATATTACTCACATCCGGCGGCTTGGGCCCGGATTTACAGGCGGCAACAGCTAAAAAGGCCAGTAATAGCCAGCTGTACCGGAAACTTTTATTAGTGTAACTTTGCATCGCTCTTAAAAACTGAATAAAGGGTAAATTTATTATATACCTTGTATTTAAAAAAAGACAATATCCTTAATATGAAGCGGATTTTAATTTTAATGCTGGCGTTAGGTGGAATGAAAGGCGCAATGGCACAAAGCAACTATGGAAACTTTACAAAGAAAGTTCGTTTAGGTTTTAACCTGGACCCTATGATCTCAACCATGAACCCTCAAACCTCGGGCGTGAATCGTACCGGCTCCAAAATGGGCCTTGGATTTGGTCTGATGGCTGATTTTAGCCTGAACCCATCAGGTAACTATTCGATTGCCTCAGGATTTAATGTGGTACTGGGTGGTAGTAAACTGAAATATGATGCCGGTTTGGGTTTAAGCGATTATAAACAATTGCCGACAGAATACAATTTCAAAATGACACATATTCAGGTACCAGTGGCCCTGAAACTGAGAACAAACGAAAATGCAGATGGCATGGCCTTCTGGGGACAATTCGGTACTTATTTCGCTTTCCCGGTGAGCGCGAAAGTGAATGTAACCAATCTTTCCCAGAGTGCGGACAACATCAATATTTTATCAGATGTAAACAGAATTAACATTGGGCTGTTAGTAGGAGCCGGGATGGACTATACTTTGAGCGAATCCCTGACCGGTACCGTAGGGCTTATATATCAAAACGGCTTTATCGATGCTACCCGCAATGCAAAATGGAATGATGGCAGAGTGAATATCAATAGCTTTGCACTCCGACTCGGAGTTTATTTCTAAGCAACATAACTTTGAAATTATGAAGATTATACTGGCACAGCAGAATTATCATATCGGCAATTTCGAACAGAATACCGCCAAGATCATAGCGGGTATCCAGGCTGCCAAAGCCCAGGGCGCTGATCTGGTAGTATTCTCGGAACTCTGCGTGTGCGGATATCCTCCACGGGATTTCCTGGAGTTTGAAGATTTCATCGCCAGATGCTATACAGCCATAGATGAGATAAAGCAACATGCTACCGATATAGCCGTGCTGGTAGGCGGTCCGGCCAGAAATCCACAGCCTGAAGGGAAAGATCTCTTCAACGCTGCCTGGTTCCTGTACGAAGGAGAAGTGAAACATATCGTACACAAAACACTGCTCCCTACCTATGATGTCTTCGATGAATATCGCTACTTTGAACCTGCCTTTGGATGGAATGTTATTCCATTCAAAGGTCGCAAACTGGCCGTTACCATCTGTGAAGATATCTGGAATCTCGGCGAAAACCTGCTCTATCGCATTTGTCCGATGGACAAACTCATGGAACAGCAGCCAGACGTGATGATTAACCTGTCTGCTTCCCCATTTGATTACGACCATGATCAGGACCGAAAAGAAGTGATTCGTGCCAACGTACTCAAATACCGGCTGCCGATGTACTATTGTAATACGGTAGGTTCCCAGACGGAAATCGTTTTTGATGGAGGATCTTTAATCTTCGATGCACAGGGAAATATCGTAAAAGAACTGCCTTATTTCGAAGAGGCTATGGACGGTATGGAGCTGGAACCGCTGCTCAGCAATGGTAGCGCTATAGCCGAAAAACCGGAATTTACGCCCCTGACATCCCTTGTATTTGATCATAACATTGACAGGATATATGATGCACTGGTATTAGGTATCCGTGATTATTTCGGGAAGATGGGATTCAAAAAAGCCATCCTGGGTTCTTCCGGAGGAATAGACAGCGCAGTAACCCTGGCTATTGCCTGCGATGCCCTCGGCGCAGAAAATGTGAGAGCAGTATTAATGCCGTCTCCTTATTCCACAGAACATTCTGTGGATGATGCGGTCCTGCTGTCCCAAAATCTGCAAAACCCATACGATATAATCCGTATCAATGATATTTATGAAACATTCCTGAAAACCCTGGAGCCTTATTTCCAGGGACTGCCCTTCAATGTGGCAGAGGAAAATACGCAATCCCGCATCAGAGGTAACCTGCTGATGGGATTGTCCAATAAATTTGGGTATATCCTGCTGAATACTTCCAATAAGAGCGAGTTATCCACAGGGTATGGTACACTGTATGGAGATATGGCCGGAGGATTGTCTGTCCTCGGTGATGTGTACAAAATGCAGGTATATGCATTGGCGAGATACATTAACCGCGACAAAGAAATCATTCCTCAGAACATCATAGACAAGGCGCCATCCGCAGAACTGCGTCCTGGACAAAAGGACAGCGATAGTTTACCGGATTATGCTGTGCTCGACAAACTACTGTATCAATACATTGAACGGAGGCAGGGCCCCCGTGAGATTGTTGCACAGGGCTTCGACTCGGCTTTGGTTTCGCGGACCTTAAAGATGGTCAACGCCAATGAATACAAACGAAATCAGTTTTGTCCTATCATTAGAGTATCTTCCAAGGCCTTTGGCGTGGGTCGCAGGGTACCAATCGTAGGAAAATATCTTATATAGCCTTTATCTTTGCTCAAATTTTTAAATTACAATAATGTTACAAGTACCGTTTATACGTCAAAATAAAGAGCTGGTTTTAGAAAGACTGGCCCTTAAAAACTTCAAAGAAACACATCTGGTGGATGAAGTACTTGCACTGGACGACAAGCGTAAGAAACTGACACTGGAATATGATGATACACAAGCCCAGGTAAACAGCTTATCCAAAGAAATCGGTAAACTGATGGCCCAGGGGAAAAAAGAAGACGGCGAAGCCATGCGCGCGAAAGTGAATGAGCTGAAAGAGCACCTGGCGCCCGTTAATGAAGCCCTGAATGCCACTGAAAAAGAACTCCTGGATACCCTGGTAAAACTGCCAAACCTGCCTTCTCAGCTGGTTCCTGCTGGTAAAACGCCGGAAGACAACGTGGAAGTAAAGCAGCATGGCGATATTCCTGCCCTCCATGAAGGCGCAGTACCACACTGGGATCTGGCGAAAAAATACGATCTGATCGATTTTGAACTGGGTAATAAAATCACAGGTAGCGGTTTTCCGGTATACAAAAACAAAGGCGCTCGCCTGCAACGCGCTATGATCCAGTATTTCCTGGATTATAACATCAACGCCGGCTACATGGAATATGCGCCGCCATACCTGGTAAACGAAACCTCTGCTTTCGGTACCGGTCAGCTGCCGGATAAAGAAGGTCAGATGTACCATGCTACTGAAGATAACTTCTTCCTGATTCCTACCGCTGAAGTACCTGTTACTAACATCTACCGCGATGAAATCCTGAAAGATACCGATCTGCCTATCCGCATGACAGCCTACACGCCATGTTTCCGCAGAGAAGCCGGTTCTTATGGTAAAGACGTTCGCGGTCTGAACAGAGTACACCAGTTTGATAAAGTGGAATTGGTACAGCTGGCTCATCCGGAGAAATCTTATGAAGCGCTGGATGAAATGGTGGCCCATGTGGAAAGCCTCCTCCAGTCTTTACAGCTGCCATATCGTATTCTGCGTTTATGCGGTGGCGATATGAGCTTCACTTCTGCACTGACCTACGATTTCGAAGTGTACAGCGCTGCCCAGCAGAAATGGCTGGAAGTTAGCTCTGTAAGTAACTTCGAGAGCTACCAGAGCAACCGTATGAAAATTCGTTTCAAAGAAGCTAATGGCAAGCCGCAATTCCTGCATACCCTCAACGGTAGCTCCCTGGCGCTTCCGCGTATCATGGCCTGCATCCTGGAAAATAACCAGACAGCAGACGGTATCCATATACCAGCTGTGTTACAGGCATACTTTGGCGCTGGAAAAATTCAATAGTCGTTCTATCATAAAAAATAGTTACCTTGAGTACGGTCAATCTATCTGATATACTCAAACTAATTTTATGAAAACTCTACTCCAGTTTGCAGTGATCGCTGTGTTATTGTGGGGATGTAGCAAAAGTACAGTACCTACAGACACCGCAGCTAAAACGGAAGCGGCCTTTGCAAAATATCCGGATTCACCTGGTAAAGAAGTGTACCGCGAGAATTGCAACAGATGCCACGCTTACAAATGGCCAGAAACACGCAGTGTGGATAAATGGCCAAGCATCATAGATAGGATGGCTAAAAAAGCCAGACTGTCAGAAGATCAGAAAGCAGCAGTACTGGACTTTGTGAAAACGAACGCGAAAGCATCTTAATAAATTTTTAGTAAGGTTTAAAACAATCAGCGACCGGAAACGGTCGCTTTTTTATTTTCGTATCATGCGACACTTTCTACCCAATGGCGAAGAGCTGATCATCCGCGAGGCACGATTGAAAGATGCCGCCGGTATGTTGGCCAATTATCAACGCATGACCGCCGAAACTGATTTCCTGCTCCTCAACCATGCAGAAGCATTGGACCTGGACGCCGAATCAGAAGAAGCTTTTATTAAATCCCACCTGGATAAATCCCGCCAGCTCTTGCTGGTAGCGGAAGTGAATGGTCGTATCATCGGCGCCGTGAATGTGGATAACACCGGCCATGACAAGCGGACCCATGTATGTGAAATGGGCATAGGCGTGGCCAAAGAATACCAACGAATGGGAATCGGCCGGAGATTGATGACCGCCATGCTCCGCTGGATCGAAGAACATGATGACCTGTGGCTCGTATACCTCCAGGTAGCCGCCGCCAACGAAAAAGCGATACAACTCTACCGCAACTTCGGTTTCCAGGAATGTGGCCGGCTCCCGGATGCCATCGAACTCAAACCCGGCCATTTCTCCGATATCGTAACCATGTATAAAAAAGTATAACGTTTTACTACCTTTATCCTTTACCAGGTTACCATTTCTTCATCAGATACGATTGATACCATGCGATACGACAGGCAGACCAGACTGGAAGGTTTTGGACCAGAGAAACAACAACTGCTGCTGCAAGCAGCCGTATTGGTAATAGGCGCCGGCGGACTGGGCGTACCAGTACTGCAATACCTCACCGCTATGGGAGTAGGCCGCATCGGCATTGTGGAAAACGATACCGTTTCCATTACCAATCTGCAACGACAGGTACTCTATACCACCGCGGACCAGGGAAAGCCCAAAGGGCAGCTCGCAAAGCAACGACTACATCAACTGAATCCCGACATAACCATTGAGCTACATGAAACATGGCTCACTACGGAAAATGCCCTTGAGATTATTTCCGGCTATGATGTAATCGTTGACTGTACAGACAACTTCGGCACCCGCTATCTGATCAACGATGCCTCTGTAATCACCGGAAAGCCTTTGGTTTATGGGGCTATCTACAAGTATGAAGGACAGGTAAGCGTATTTAATTATCAGCAGGGAGCTACTTACCGTTGTATTTTCCCGGAAGCGCCCGCTGCCGGCGAAATGCTGAATTGTAGTGAAATCGGCGTATTGGGGGTACTGCCAGGCATTATTGGCTCCTACCAAGCCAATGAAGTGGTGAAAATCATCACCGGTATTGGAACTCCTCTCCGCAATCAGTTAATGACAGTGGATATCCTGGAAAATGTGCATCATATTTTCCATATTCCTCCAGTGGAGGCTAATCGGCAGATTACCGTCTTGCAGGCAGATTACGCACAGGATGTATGCGACCTTACTGGCGTACAGTCACTACAGGTTAAAGAGCTGGAAAACTGGCTGAATAACGGTAAAAAGGTGTTAGTGCTAGATGTACGAGAAGATGATGAGTGGGAGATCTGCCATTTGTCACAGTCACTGCACATGCCAATGGGCAAGGTGCTTCAGGAATTCCCTAAAATGACGATTTCAGGGCCAATCGCGGTACTTTGTCACCATGGTATGCGTAGTCGCGCTGTTGCACAGCGATTGTCTGAAATGGGCTATAAAAACCTTTATAACGTAGAAGGCGGTATACATGCCTGGGCTTGTATGATCGATCCTGCAATGGCAACTTATTAATTCTTCGTTTTGTGACACTTACACTCTGCTTTTTATTTTTCCTGGTAGCGCTGTTATATTCCGCAGCCGGATTTGGCGGTGGCTCCAGCTACCTGGCCATCCTGGCGCTGTGGGGCGTGAACTTCCAGTTGATGAAATCGACCGCATTGCTCTGTAATATCGCGGTGGTCATTGGCGGCGTGTATCATTTCTGGAAGTCAGGACACCTACCCATGAAAAAAGCCCTCTGGCTGTCATTGGTGAGCGTGCCAATGGCCTTTATTGGCAGTTATCTTCCTATGAAACAGGAAACATTTTTCCTGCTCTTAGGCATTGCCTTAACACTGGCCGCCATCTTTATGTGTTACCGCATGTTTTTTGAAAGAAATGAGGAGACAGAAACAGTGCGCGAAAGCGGAGGAACAGTATATGGTATTATTGGCGGCGCTATCGGACTGCTCTCCGGTATGACAGGTATTGGCGGTGGTATCTATCTGGCGCCAGTATTGAAACTGGGGAAATGGGATACCTCCAAGAATATTGCAGGATTGAGTAGCTTCTTTATATTGGTGAATTCTGTGGCCGGTATTTTAGGACAGGTAGCCAAACGTGAAATCGTTTTCAATGTAGATTTCGTACTCCCGTTACTGTTATCTGTAATTGTAGGCGGACAAATAGGCGCACGTTTAAGTGCAAAGGTGCTTAAACCAAAATGGGTAGCAGGCGCCACGGCAGTGCTGATTTTGTATGCAGGAGTAAGAATGCTGATCAGATAACTGCTTATCCTCCTATAATAGACATACTTTCTTTAACATCTTCCAGGAAATTTTTCTCTGCTTCAAAACCATCTTTGAACCGTTCCGTAATGGCTGCCTGTATGCCGCTACGGATATGCATGTCGCGGAATAAAGGTTGTCGTAACAGATCCCGCACATTCAGCATATTATTCCCGTAAAGACAGGTTTTTATACTACCGGTGGCGGATATACGAAGACGATTGCAGGTGCCGCAGAAAGTGCGGCTGTAAGCAGGAATAACGCCTACTGTGCCACTGAAACCTGGAATCTGATAATTCAGAGAAGTAGCATGTGGAAGATCTGGTATCTTCACCAGTTCATACTGTTCACGGATGGTATCCAGGATACGTTGATAATGCCAGTTAATTCCTGAGAACTCTTTCTGCTGGCCGTTGAACGGCATCTCTTCAATGAAACGAACAGATACTTTTTTTAACTCTGTTAATGCAGCAAAAGCAGTAATCTCATCTGTATTCACCTGATCCATTACTACCGTATTTATCTTTACTTGCATGTCGTGTTGCAGCATAGTGTGGAAACAGTCCATCACGGCAGCAAACTTATTCCGACGGGTAATCCGCTCAAAGCGGTTTGCCTGTAAGGTATCCAGACTTAAATTGACCTGTTGTATTCCCAAATCGCATAGCGCTGGGATAAAGGATTTGGTCAGTACGCCGTTGGTGGTAATGGCAATATCGGTGATGCCATCAATGTTTTTTATTTTTTCCAGGAGAGACAACAAGTTGGGCCGCATGAATGGTTCTCCGCCGGTAATACGAACTTTGGAAACGCCATCATAAGCGAGCATCTTCAGCAGACGAATGATTTCATCATCTGTTAATAAGTTGCCCTGCTGTTCAAATTTCATCTGCTCCGGCATGCAATAGGTGCAGCGGAGATTACAGCGGTCTGTAACAGACAGCCTGACATAGTTGATTATACGGCCATGCGGGTCCTGTAACATGCCTACTTAGCAGTTTTTACTAGCCATTGGGTTATCGAAAGATTCACTATCGTCTTCATCACGGTCTGTCAGACATTTAAAATCCCTTTCTACCAATATCTGGAGATTGGAACCATCTTCGTTGGCAATGGACAAACTGAATCCGGTTTCTCCGGAACTTATCCACAATTGCAATTGCGGAATCGGTATCAGGATATGTACGCCATCATGCTCCAGTTTTGCTAGTGGAGCAGGAATATCTTTCCCACGGATCACAAAGTGCAGGGTACCCGCGCCGATATGCGTGATGGATTCCACCTTAGCCACTGTTTCCAGTAGTTCCATATCGATTTTATCTAAGCGAAACCGGATACTATTTCCTCTGAGCCTTACTTTCATAAAAAATGATTTTACCGCAAACTAAAATTACTACTTTATCGCTGCTATATTGTAGTTTTAGCCAACAATTTTAACTTATGGGCTTATTGCTGTTTGGTGTGGCGAAAGACATTGCAGGCCGGTCGATGATAACATTGCCGGATGGTATTACCACCGTAGGGGATTTGAAAACCTGGTTGCTGGCCACCTATCCTGGCTTACAACAGTTAAATTCCCTGATGATTGCAGTGAATAGAGAGTATGCAGCTGATAACCAACTAGTTGCTGCCAATGATGAAATTGCGGTTATCCCGCCGGTAAGTGGTGGCTGAAACAAGAAAACATGGACGTATTACTCAAAATAGAATCTGACATCACTATTCAGGAAGCGCTGGATTTCATTCATTCTCCTGCCTGCGGCGGAGAAGTAGTATTTACTGGTAAAGTACGCAACGATACTAAAGGCAGAGGGGTAACAAAACTCTTCTATGAAAGTTACCGCGAAATGGCTTTATCCGAAATGCAGAAAATTGCTGATGATGTAGCCAGACAATGGGATATTAAGAAAATAGCCATGCTACATGCCGTTGGAGATAAATATCCTGGAGATATCGCGGTAGTCGTGGCTGTATCATCCGTTCATCGGGGAATTGCCTTTGATGCCTGCGAATACGCCATAGACACCCTCAAAGCAAGAGTGCCTATCTGGAAAAAAGAATTCTTCGAAGACGGAACCATTATTTAGGCTGGTTCATCGCCTCCGCCTTCTCCTCCTGGGTATTGGCATTAAATTGCTCCGTGGCCCAGGGGTTTTCCACAATTTTTATATCGCTGGATAGCAATGTTTTACGTGGACATTGTTGCGCCTTCGTTTGCACATTTTGCTGTAAGGCAGCCAGTCCGGCTGGTTCCCAAATGGCCACCAGCGGCTCCGGTAACAGATTAACAGGACTCTTGAAACTTGTTGCTGCTTTGCCGCTATCCCGTTCGGCAATCAGCAGTTGCAGACTATTGGCACTAAATAAAGGCAGGTCGCAGGCTACTACCAGCCATGCGGTATCTGGCTGAAAGGCATGCGCACTGAGTATCCCTGCCGATGGGCCTCCCGTAGCCACGCTGTCCGATATCAAATGTGGATAACTACTGAATCCGGCAAGCTGATCTGGCCGGCAGGAAATATACACTTCCTCCAGTTGGGAGGATAACAACTGTATCATGTATTGCCATTGCGGCATACCATGGTACGCAATAATGCTTTTATCTTCCTGCATGCGGGTACTATATCCCCCACATAGTATAAGTCCTTTCAGTGGCGCTTTAGCGGCTATAGTCATGTTTTCCTCCCGATTTGCTGATGAGTTTTGTTTCCCGGATAACCATTTCCTGAGAGAATGCCTTACACATGTCGTAAATGGTGAGTGCCGCTACAGATGCGCCAGTGAGGGCTTCCATCTCCACACCAGTCTTTCCTGTTGTCTTAACGGTACAACGAATAACCGCTTCCTCAGATTCCATTACAATGGCTACATCACATCCGTCTAATAATAAGGTATGACAAAGCGGAATCAGTTCCGGCGTTTTCTTTGCCGCCATAATACCTGCAATGATGGCGGTTTGAAAAACGCCACCCTTGCGGGTTTGAATGTCGTTCCCCTGAAATTGATGACGGATAATTTCCGGGAGATAGATGCGACTCTCGGCAACGGCTATACGAAAAGTATTGTCTTTACCACTAACATCTACCATGGCCGGTTGACCGGCAGTATTCAGGTGGGTAAAATCGGTGCTTGATTGATTGGCCATAAAAGCATAAATTTAGTGGACTGCTCCATACAAAAATAATAAAATGATGCTGACTGTTGCTGATGCATATGCCCTGGTAATGGGAACGGTACGTGATACCGGTACAGAAATCGTTCCGTTTGAACAGGCTAATGGCCGTATTCTGCGGGAACCTGTACTGGCAGACAGGCCATTTCCGCCATTTGACAGGGTAATGATGGATGGTATCGCTATCCGTTTTGATAGCTATGCCCGTGGGCAGCGCGTTTTTGTAGTGGAAGATATTCAAGCTGCCGGCAGGCCGCAGTTACAGTTGTCGAATACCGCCAATTGCATGGAAGTGATGACTGGCGCAGTTTTGCCGGAATTGACAGACACGGTTATTCAATATGAACATCTGCAAGCAGCAGAGCATGAAGGCTTTAAACGCTTTACCATCAAGAATCAAGTTAAAAAAGGACAACATATCCACAAATTAGGCAGCGATGTAAAACAAGATGCCATACTGCTCAATACCGGTGTGCTGTTAGGCCCTGCAGAAGCAGGTGTGCTAGCTACTGTTGGGAAAACGTCTGTATTAGTTAGTAAAAAGCCCAGGGTGGTAGTTATCGCTACCGGCAATGAACTGGTGCCTGCTACAGCTCAACCTGCGCCCCATCAGATACGTATGTCTAATGTTTATAGTCTGCGTGCATCATTGGAACAAATGGGAATAGAGGCTATGGTGCTACATCTGGAAGATCATGCGGAGAGTATGTTACATCAGTTACGGCCACTCATCGCCGATACGGATGTCTGGATCAGTTCCGGCGCCGTATCAGCAGGTAAATATGATTACCTGCCAGAAGTCCTCCAGCAACTGGGCATGGAGCAACTTTTCCACAAAGTGCAGCAACGTCCCGGAAAACCTTTTCTATTTGGCACTTTCACGGATGGGCCTGTTGTGTTTGCACTCCCAGGTAATCCTGTTTCAGGATTCATGTGTTTTTACCGTTATGTACAGCCCTGGCTACATGCAGCCATGCACTTACAACCAGTTAAACCTCAATATGCCGTCTTATCTGAAAAGGTGCATTTTGACCCCAACCTGGAATATTATATTCCTGTTAAAATAGAGTCGCAGCCACATGGTAAGTTGGTAGCCACGCCACAACCCTATCAAGGCTCCGGAGACTTGGCCAGCTTGATTCTTGCCGATGCATTCATGGAATTACCCGCAGATAAATCCGAGTTCAAAAAAGGAGATTCTTTCCCAATTTGGAAATTCCGTTAAACCCGGTTCCTTATTTGCGGTCATATTGAAAATCGTATCAATATGCCCGCTATTTCCCCACAACAGCAAATGTTGCATCTGGCCTGGAGAGCCGGTTTCGGGGCTACTTTGCCTGAAATAAACGAATGGTCCGATAAACGTCGGAAAGTAATTGTCAATCACATACTTATTGGGAAAGGGAATTATAAAGCGCCGGAAGTGAATGTGGTGAGTGAGGCGGACCTGCCTGATTTTCAGAAGATGAAAGGAATGACGCCTGATGAACGCAAACAGGTGCAACAGATGAATACACAGGGCATTAAAGACCTGAACGTTTCATGGATGAAAGCCATGATCAACAGTGAACATCCCCTGCGGGAGAAAATGAGCCTCTTCTGGCATGGACATTTCGCCTGTCGTACCCAGGATGTGCTGTATAACCAGCAGTTACTGGGAGTAATCCGGGATAATGCATTAGGCAATTTTGGAGACCTTCTCAGCGGGGTGTCTAAAAGTCCTGCCATGCTGCAATTCCTGAATAATCAGCAAAACAGAAAACAACATCCCAACGAAAACTTCGCCCGCGAAGTAATGGAACTTTTTACCCTCGGACGTGGTAATTATACAGAAAGAGATGTGAAAGAAGCTGCGAGAGCCTTTACCGGCTGGGGATTCGATGAAACAGGCACTTTCAAATTTCGTGATAAACTCCACGACGACGACTATAAAACTGTATTAGGAAAAACAGGAAAGTATGATGGCGACGATGTCCTGAAAATATTACTGGAACAGCGTCAATGCGCGAAATTCATTACAACAAAGGTTTATCGCTATTTCGTAGAAGACGACCCGAATGAAGAGAAAATAGATTACCTGGCAGATAAATTCTATCGTTCTGGATATGATATCAAAGCCCTCATGCAGGAGATCTTTATGGCGGATTGGTTCTACGATTCACAAATCGTTGGTAACAGGATTAAATCGCCGGTAGAATTGTTGGTGGGTATTCGCAGAGCGGTGCCAATGACTTTCGATGAGGAAGGAACCATGTTGGTATTTCAACGTATACTCGGACAGATGTTGTTTTATCCGCCAAACGTAGCCGGCTGGCCCGGCGGACGTAACTGGATAGATAGTTCCAGCCTGATGTTCCGACTCCGTGTGCCGCAAGTGATTTTCTATTCTCAGGCCATGAATGTGCAACCCAAAGAGCTCACACCAGAAATGGGCGAAGGTGGCAGCTATAAAATGACGATGCAGATCAATGATTTTCTGAAACGTCAATATGCTAAAAAAATCAATGCACATATTGATTGGGACCCATATCTGAAAGGATTTGAAGGGGTTTCGAGAGACACGCTTGCTAACACCATTGCCAGTACGCATTTGCTGCAACCTGGTGGAGCAAGCCGGCAATTGCTGGACAAATACGCAGATGCATCTAACCGTGACGCCTATATTAAAACCGTCACTATAGACGTAATGAGTACGCCGGAATACCAGCTTTGTTAATCATTTATCTCCCTAAAAAACGCATTTATGGATATTCTTAATCGCAGACGTTTTATACAGGTTGGCTCGCTGGCTTCAGCCGCAATGCTGATGCCTAAATTTCTCAAGGCGCTGGAACGGGGAGAGTTAGTACCCCCAGGAAATAAAGTATTGGTAATTGTGCAGCTGTCGGGTGGTAATGACGGACTGAATACGATTATTCCTTACCGCAATGATATTTATTACAGGTCGAGGCCAGTGTTGGGTATTAAACGCACAGATGCGCTTTCTCTCAACGATGATTTAGGTATACATCCTGCGTTGAAAGGGCTGAAAGCCCTCTATGATGATGGCTCATTGGGCATTCTGAATAACGTAGGTTACCCTAATCCGGATCGTTCGCATTTTCGTTCAATGGATATCTGGCATACCGCCAGTCAGTCCAATGAATTATGGTCTGATGGCTGGATTGGCCGTTACCTGGATGCGCAATGCAAAGGTTGCGACAAGCCTACGCAGGCATTGGAAATTGATGATACGCTAAGTCTGGCACTGAAAGGAGAGTATTCCAAAGGACTAGCCCTTACTGATCCTAACCGTTTGTTGGGTACCAGTAGTAATCCTTTCTTCAAAGACTTGCTGAAACAGCATCCGCAGGAAGCAGATGAACATCATAATGTGGATTACCTGTATAAAACAATGGGAGAAACAATTTCTTCTGCAGCATATATTTCACAGCAGTTTAAGGTGTATCAGTCCAAGGAAAATTACCCTAATACAGACTTAGGAAAGAATATGCGAACCATTGCTAATTTGATCATGTCTGATATTAATACCAAAGTGTATTATGTATCTCATGGTAGTTTTGACACGCATGTAAACCAACAAGCGCAGCAGGAGCGTCTGTTTCAGCAGCTGAGTGATGCCATCACGGTATTCACCCAGGATCTGAAGAAGAATAATCGTTTCCAGGATGTGGTGGTGATGACTTTCTCTGAATTTGGTCGTCGGGTGAGTCAGAATGCAAGTGGTGGTACTGATCATGGTACTGCCAACAATATGTTTCTGATTGGTGGCGGTTTACAGCGGAAGGGCGTCTTGAATGATGGTCCTGATCTGATGAATTTGCAGGATGGAGATCTGAAATATAATATTGACTTCAAAAGCGTATATGCGACCCTGTTAGGAAAGTGGTTAGGTGCAGACGATGGGGGTATTTTGAAGGCAAGATATAATCATTTGGATTTTGTATAGGGAGACACGGATACAAAAGAAAACCCCGGACTTTAATGGTCCGGGGTTTTCTTTTTTTATGGCAAGCGTATTAACGGCTTTTGTATTGCAGTACAGCGCGGAATGTACCGTCTTGAACATTGGTGGAACCACTGCTGGAACCGCTGATGGTTCCGCTGAAGGTGCCCTCAACAAACTGGCTGTTGATCTGCGTGATAGTGATAGTAAAACCGGCAGCAGCAGGATCTGTTTTTAACGTTTCACCTGTAGTGCTGGCCATGTAAACAGTCATACTGTTACCAGTATTTGTTACAGGGTATGCGCCTGGTTTGAATGGCAGTTCAGGTACCGCCAGCGTAAAGGTTACATAATCGCCAGTATAGGTGGTGCCAGTAATTTGCATGCTGGGATACTGATCATCCGGATTTTCAGATGTCGGATCAGCCAGGAATACTGTCGCTTTTGGATTTTCTGATAACTGGATACGGGAGCCCATTTTCATAGAAATGAATTTTCTATCGGTGGCATCTCCGTTGCCGTTAGTGGTTTTCGCACAGGATATGCCCAGCATCATTATTGCGCCGAGCAAGGCAGTTACAATTATACGCATAGGTATTTCTTGATATATCTGATAAAATTAAGATATTATTTTTAGGAATCTGTTATTTTCTTGCAGTACGGTACAGGTACCATCCCATAAACGCAAAAAAGCCAGTTCCCAGTATATAATATCCTCCTTCACCAAGGGCCGACTGAATACCATTTCCGATATTCAATTTGGCAAGGAACTCAGCAGATGAATCGAAACCAGCGAGGATAGCGATAATCACACCGGCAACAGCACCTCCGGCTACCAGTCCCGTAGCAAATAGATTTCCTTTGCCCAGTTCTTCTTCTTCAGGAGAAGTTTCAATTTTATCTTTTTTCTTTTTGTAATCTACTACTCCGCGGATCGCGCCACCAATGAAGATTGGTAAGGTGGTCGACAGTGGCAGATAGGCTCCAACGGCAAAAGAGAGTGCATTCACCCCGCAAAGCTCAATGGTAATAGCCAGGAAAACGCCTACCAGTACAAATTGCCAGTCTAGTTTTCCGGAGAGGATACCAATATCCAGCGTAGCCAGCAGCGTACCTTGAGGAGCAGGGAAATATAAACTACCGATCGCATGGTTTTTCACGCCATGTGCAATCATATCTGCCGTAGGGCGATCCAGGAATTTTACGGTAAGACCGATCACAATCGAGGATACAATCGCTCCCACGAACAATGCAATCTGCTGATTTCTCGGCGTTGCCCCAACGATATAACCACTTTTCAGATCCTGGGAAGTACCGCCTGCATTTGCAGCAGCAATACAGATCATACTACCTACTACCAGCGCCATTGGCTCATATACTTTACCTGTCCAGCCTACAGCAATAAAGACCAGGCAGGTACCCATCAGGGTAGCGATGGTCATACCGGAAATCGGGTTATTGGAGGAACCGATCAAGCCTACAATACGGCTGGATACCGTCACGAAGAAAGCGCCAAAAATGATGACGAGCAGTCCTACCAGTAATTTCTGGCCCAAAGATCCGCCAGGTAACTGTGGAAGTATGGTCATCAGGATCACTAGCCCAAGGCTTCCCAGCAATACTACTTTCAGGCTCAGGTCTTTTTCAGTTCTTGGAACTTCGCCAGTGGTGTTGGCGGCGCTGCTTTTAACAGCGCCCAGACTGCCTTTGAAGGTAGATATAATAGTAGGAATTGTTTTGAGCAGGGTGATGAAACCACCGGCAGCTACTGCGCCGGCGCCTATTTGACGCACATATGCATAGTAGATAGCAGAAGCATAATCGCCGAAAGTATGTGTAGCGGGGTCCCAGTTGCCTTGTCCACCAGGCGTTTGCAGATTGGCCAGGTATCCGATTTTCACCAGTTGTGTGGCAATCATGTCGGCCGGTAACAGAGATGCCAGCAGCGGAATGAGTGCGAGCCATGACAGCACGCCGCCTGCTACCAGTACGCCGCCAATACGTGGCCCGATGATGTAGCCCACCCCCATATATTCAGGAGTGATATCAGCGCTGATATTAGCAGAAGGGAAAAATCTGTTCACTTGTTTGGTCATGTAACCAGGCGTTTCCGCGATTACATGGAATATCTTTTGAAGAGCGGCATATGTAAAAGCAAATCCTAGGCCCCAGAAAGCGGTTTTAGCGAAATCGCCTCCTTTCTCGCCGGCAATCAATACATCTGCACAGGCAGTACCTTCCGGATAAGGCAATGTGCCATGTTCTTTAACAATGAGCGACCTGCGAAGGGGAATCATCATCAGGGTACCCAGTATACCGCCAATAATGGCAAGGGTCAGAATGGTGATGTAATTGAAATAATCTGCCCCAGCGCCGTCGCTGAGGAAGAGAAAGCCGGGAAGAGTGAATACCACGCCGGCAGCAATAGATTCCCCTGCCGAGCCGGTAGTCTGGATAATATTGTTTTCAAGAATGGTAGTACCAAAGAACTTTCTACCTAATGTAATGGCAATCACCGCAATAGGTATGGAGGCGGATACAGTAAGACCGGCTTTAAGCGCCAGGTATACAGTGGCAGCACCGAAGATGACGCCAAATATGCAGCCAAGGAGTATTGACTTGAGCGTCAGCTCTTTCATTTTGGTATTGGCGGGAACAAAGGGTTTGAAATTGTTGTCAGACATGTTTTAGTTGTATCAGTATAAACAAATATAACATACAAAATAAAAAGCCTCGCTGCAACTAGCGAGGCTTTTTATTTTGTACGTTATAATAACGCTTTTCAGCGGTAGTATTATTATTTAACGCCGTGCATCCATTTTTTCAGGAATGGAGACAGGAAGAACAGCAGTACTGCAGCTGCACCTGGCAGGATCACGAATACCATGAAGAACTCAAACAGGTTATGAATAGTGAAACCTGCGAAAGTTGGGTAGTGAGCAGCCAGTTTCAGTTCAGCGAGTTTGCTGAGTTGTTCTGCAGAAGGAGTGATAACGCCATTCAGGATACCTTTCAGGTCTATGCCAGCTTTTGCTGCATCAGCATAGTTTTCAGGATTTGGAGGCAGCAGGGCGCCCAGGGTACCCGCCAGCGCATAACCAGCGGCATTTGCCAGGAACCAAACACCCATCAGCAGGGAAGAGAAACGATGAGGAGCCAGTTTTGCCACGAGAGACAGACCTATTGGAGACAGGCACAGTTCACCGAGGGTATGGAACAGGTACATCACGATCAGCCAGATAACGCCGAGTTTTTCAGATTCACCCAGTCCTTTTACCTGGAAGGCAATGATCAGGAAGCCTACAGACAGCAGGGCCAGACCCAGTGCTTGTTTAACTGGAGAGATAGGCTCCAGGTTACGTTTCTGGAGTTTTATCCACAACCAGCTGAAAGGCAGTGCGAATATGATAATGAAGATAGAGTTGGCATTCTGAATGAAGCTAGGAGGCATGTCCCAACCAAACAGGCGACGGTCAGTTTGTTTGTCCGCGATGAAGGTCAGAGAAGAACCTGCCTGCTCAAAACAAGCCCAGAAGAAGATTACAAAGAATGCCACCGCATAGAGTACGAGGATTCTTTGTCTTTCAATGGAGGTAATGGATTTATCCGTGAGGATCAGTACAGCCAGGGAGATACCAGTAGCGTAGATGAACGGATAGATCCAGGATTTGATCGGATTAGGATCGTTCGCAACGAAGTGGAAAGCGATGAATAATACCGCCAGCAGGGCTGCGCAGCCGAGGATGGCGCTGGAAGTGAATTTCGCTTTGTCGGCTTCGCCGGTAGCAGAAGTTGCGTGGAAAGTTGGTTTTGCACCGATGGCTTTACCATCTGGCGTTACCACATACTTGTCTTTCAGGAAGTAGAACAGGATGGTACCGAGGAACATCGCGATACCAGCAGCGAGGAAGCCCCATTTGAAGGCGCTTACAACTCTGACACCGTCGGAGAGTTTCACGTCGCCGAGGATAGGGCAGATGAGCATACCGAGGAAGGCGCCCATGTTAATACCCATGTAGAAGATAGTGAATGCAGCATCCAGGCGGCCGTCATTTTTTGGATAGAGGCTACCCACCATGGAAGAGATATTGGGTTTGAAGAACCCATTTCCGAAGATGATCACGAACAGAGCCAACCACATTACTAAGCGGGCTGTATCTACGTTACCGGCATAAATAGTGGCACTCAGCACCATCAGGAGCTGGCCGATGCCCATAACAAAACCGCCTAATAGAATACAGTTCCTGTTTCCCAGGTAACGGTCGGAGATATAACCGCCGAGCATAGGTGTAAGGTAGCAGAGACCCAGGAAACCACCATAGGCATAAGATGATTCAGCTTCTGAAAATTGCAGTGCATTTACCAGGAAGAGGGTCAAAAGTGCCCTCATGCCATAAAAGTTAAACCGTTCCCACATTTCCGTGGCAAATAATACCGAAAGGCCTTTGGGGTGCCCCTTCTGAGAGGCAGTTTCCGGCCCTTGTGCAACAGCAGTTTGCATCATAAATGGTTAGTTTTAAACAAGATTGTTTTAAGGTTCAGTTAAGCTATAAGGAGGCAATTTAAAGAAAATCGCGAATCCGGGTAAAAAAATGGTATAAATAGACAATTTTTGCGCTTTTTTGAACTTTCTTTGCATTTTCTTTCTCATCTGTATTAATTCATTATGAACATACTTTTATTAGGAAGTGGTGGTCGGGAACATGCACTGGCCTTGAAAATGTCGCAAAGTCCGCTATGCGGAAAATTGTTTATTGCACCGGGTAATGCGGGTACTGCCCAATGTGGTACCAATGTAAACATGGGTGTGAGCGAATTTGACAAGATAAGATCTTTCTGTCTGGAGCAGGAAATTACTATGGTAGTACCTGGATCAGAAGAAGCACTGGTGAATGGCATTTTCGATTACTTTGCGCAAGATGAGGCGCTGAAACATATACCAGTAATGGGTCCTTCCAAATTGGGGGCACAGCTGGAGGGCAGTAAGGCGTTTGCCAAGCTGTTTATGGAGCGTCAGGGAATACCTACTGCAGCCTATAGAGAGTTTAGTGAAGAGAATTATGAGGAAGGAATTGCTTATATTAAGCAGCATTCCTTACCAATCGTGCTGAAAGCCGATGGTTTGGCTGCTGGTAAAGGGGTGGTGATCACCTCTAATCATGATGAGGCACTGGATGAGTTTAGCCAGATGATTAAGTCGGCTAAGTTTGGGGATGCAAGTCGTAAAGTAGTAATAGAGCAGTTTTTGAGCGGTATTGAGTTGTCTGTCTTCGTTCTGACAGATGGCCATACATATAAGATATTACCAGAAGCGAAGGATTACAAACGCATTGGAGAGGGAGATAAAGGACTGAACACAGGCGGAATGGGGGCGGTATCGCCGGTTCCTTTTGCAGATGCAGCCTTTTTGAAACTGGTGGAAGACAAAGTAATTCGTCCTACGGTGGATGGTTTATCCAAAGAAGGGATAATTTATCCTGGTTTTATCTTTTTTGGCCTGATTAATGTAGCAGGAGAGCCTTTCGTGATTGAGTATAACTGTCGCATGGGTGATCCTGAAACCGAGGTAGTCATGCCTCGTCTGCAGAACGACCTGCTGGAATTATTTACCGCTGTAAACGAGGGAAATCTTTCAGCGCAGACGATTTACACAGATCAACGTGCAGCTGCTACCGTTATGCTGGTTTCCAAAGGTTATCCGGAGGCTTATGAGAAGAATAAGTCGATAACCGGCATTCCGCAGCCTACACAAGATCAAATCGTGTTTCACGCGGGTACCCGCCAGGATGGCACTACTGTACTGACTAACGGCGGTCGCGTACTGGCAGTCACTTCCCTGGCAACCTCTTTGTCCCTGGCACTGGCACATTCTGTGCAAACCGCCAACCAAATTGAGTTTGAAGGTAAAAACTTCCGAAAGGACATTGGATATGAGTTTATTTAACTAAAATAATAGTCGGCAATCCCTTGATGGGGTTGCCGGTATCTGCAACATGTTAACTGATGACAGCAGGGGGAGGGCTGTCAAATTATCACGGAAAAGCGGAGATGTAAGGCGTTATTTTTTAGAAACGGAATTATTAAAACGGGATTAAATCCGTTGAATTGATCGGTACTTGAAGAGAGCAGTTACTATGCCGTTTATACTACAAATAAGATTTTTTAATATTTAGCCGTATTATTGCAGGAATATCCACTTTTTGCATCGTATATTCGTTGGAATTATTCATTTTTGCATTCTAATTTTTGACCGTATCAACAATGGGATTTTTTAATTTTTTAACGCAGGAAATCGCGATTGATTTAGGTACAGCTAACACGCTGATAATACATAATGACCAAGTGGTTGTGGACGAGCCTTCCATTGTAGCGATAGAACGGGCTAGCGGCAAAATTGTGGCGGTTGGTAAGAAAGCCATGATGATGCACGAAAAAACTCACGAATATCTTCGTACTATACGTCCCCTGAAAGATGGCGTTATCGCAGACTTTAACGCTGCGGAAGGCATGATCAGGGAACTGATAAAAATGATTTACCCTAAGAAACCTTTGTTTGCTCCCAGCTGGCGTATGGTTATCTGTATCCCTTCCAGTATCACTGAAGTGGAAAAGAGAGCCGTTCGCGACTCTGCCGAACAGGCCGGAGCGAAAGAAGTTTACCTCATTCATGAACCAATGGCTGCCGCACTGGGTATTGGCATTGACGTAGAAGAGCCTGTGGGTAACATGATTATCGATATTGGAGGTGGTACTACCGGTATTTCCGTTATTGCCCTGGCTGGTATTGTTTGTGACCAGAGTATTCGTATCGCAGGTGATGAATTCACCGCCGATATCATGGAAGCACTCCGCCGGTATCACTCCCTGCTCATCGGTGAAAGAACCGCTGAACAAATCAAAATTCATATCGGTTCCGCTCTGAAGGAACTGGATAATCCACCAGATGATATCCCTGTAAACGGTAGAGACCTCGTTACAGGTATTCCTAAGCAAATCATGGTTTCCTACCAGGAAATTGCTGAAGCACTGGACAAATCCATCTTTAAAATTGAGGAAGCCATCCTGAAAGCGTTGGAAACTACGCCTCCGGAACTGGCATCAGATATTTATCGCAGAGGACTTTACCTGACCGGCGGTGGCGCATTGCTCCGCGGCCTGGATAAACGCCTTGCCCAAAAAATCAAACTGCCTGTGCATGTAGCAGACGATCCGCTGCGCGCAGTAGTGAGAGGTACCGGCATCGCCCTGAAGCATGTAGGTAAATATCCGTTCCTGATGCAATAAAACCTATTTTGAGATTTAGGGCGGCAGGTCTACTGCCTCCCTAAATCAACAAATCTCAAAATTCCTGCGCGCTTGTGCGAAATCTAATCATTTTCTTAAGGCGATATTTCAACTTCTTCTTATTTCTGCTGCTGGAAGTGATTTGTATTGTATTGGTATTTCAAAACAATAGCTTTCAGCATTCTGCATACGTTAACTCTGCCAATAATATCAGCGGAAAGCTTTACGATAAATACAACAACGTACAATACTATTTTCATCTGAAAGCCACCAACGATAGTCTGGTAGCAGAAAATACCCGCCTGCATAATGCCATCCGCTCCAGCTACGAT
Source organism: Chitinophaga dinghuensis (assembly GCF_003259435.1). GTDB lineage: Bacteria > Bacteroidota > Bacteroidia > Chitinophagales > Chitinophagaceae > Chitinophaga > Chitinophaga dinghuensis. Next base: position 258,070 of record NZ_QLMA01000010.1, on the reverse strand, counting down.
AGCATGGTTACTTCCAACGGTACCAGAGTGGATACCATCCGCAGATACAGTGACGATACTACCCATAAGGTCATTAGCACGGAAATCCGTCGCTTCCAATACTTCGAAGCCAAGGTGATCAACAACTCCCTCAATAACCCCATGAACTATATTACCATCCACCGTGGAAGCAAACAAGGCATCAAACCCAATATGGGCGTGATCAGTCCAAGTGGCGTGGTTGGAGTTGTAAGAAGTGTAAGTGAAAACTATGCCGTAGTCCTCTCCCTCCTGTCTAAATCCAATTCCGTATCCATCAGTGCCCGTCTGGCGCAAGGAAAGGAAATGGGCTCCGTACACTGGGATGGCGATGATCCGGCCTTCGCTACACTCCGCGATATTCCTAAAAGTGCACAACTGCATAAAGGCGATACCGTCGTGACCAGCGGATTCTCTGCCCTCTTCCCGGAAAATATCCCCATAGGATACGTGGAAGGGTACTCACAAGGTGATAAAGCAAGCACCTCTCTCACCGTGAAACTGCGTCTGGCGACCAACTTCTATAATCTCCAGTACGTTTACGTGATTGAGAACCTCCTGAAAGATGAACAACAAAGTTTGGAAGACTCGACTTACAAGCTGATTAAATGAGTATACTGTTAAGAAATATTATCCGATTTGTGCTCCTGCTGCTGATCCAGGTATTCGTTCTCAATGAAATCCTGATCCACCAGCTGGTGAGCCCCTACATATACATGCTTTTCATACTGGTACTTCCTTTTAACCTGCCCCGCCCCGCTCTTATGCTGCTCGGGCTGTTAATGGGATTGTCCCTGGATATGTTTATGAATACCATGGGAATGCACGCCGCTGCCTGCGTATTCATCGCCTACCTACGTCCATTCATCATCAATATTCTGTCACCACAGGGAGGTTTCGAAACCACACAGAAAACTCCGTCGATGACAAGTATGGGCGTGTCCCAGTTTTTAATCTACGCAGCCATACTGGTATTTCTGCACCACACTGTTTACTTCACCCTTGAAGTATTCGGATTTGCCAACCCGTTATACCTGTTGCTAAAGATTATTTTATCCTCTGCAGCCAGCCTTTTCCTCATTATTCTGTACGAAATGTTATTCTTTTCCAGAAAATAACGAAAAGCCGCAATTGCTGCTCGTGGGATCAATTGAAGGTTTAAATTTGCAAAAGCTACAACAATTGCATGTCTGTATTTAATCAGCCCAGGAGAAGAGTAATTCAATTGATCATTCTAGGCATGGTGTCTATCATCATCGTCAGATTGTTTTTCCTGCAGGTCGTAGAAAAGAAATATGCCAAGCTCGCGGATGCCAACGCGGTGCTAAGGAAAGTCGTGTATCCAAGTCGCGGTATCATCTATGACCGTAAAGGACGCGCTATCCTCAGCAACGACGTGCTGTACGACCTCGTGGTGACTCCCAGAAGCGTGAAGAATATTGACACCGCCTACCTCTGCACCATTCTGAAAATAGATAAAGAAGAATTTAAGAAGAAAATTGCCGACTGTATCAAAAAGAATGGTCCGGTAAGGCAATCTGTATTCTCGTCTCTCCTGCAAGCAGACATTTACGGCCAGCTGCAGGAAAGTATGTATCTCTTCCAACCAGGATTTGAACTGATACCAAGACAAATCCGCTCCTACCCTTACTCTGCCGCCGCCAATATCCTGGGATACATCGCGGAGATTTCACCTACCATGTTGAAAGACTCCAACTATGCTTCCTATAATTCGGGCGACTATCTCGGTATGACAGGGCTGGAGAAAACCTATGAAAGCGTACTCATGGGACAACGCGGTATCCAATATCTCGTAAAAGATAACCTCAACAGGCCACAAGGTCCTTATGAAAATGGGGAGTTCGACAGTGCTGCCATCGCGGGTAAAAACCTCCGACTCAGCCTCGATATTGAATTACAAGCCTTCGGTGAACAAATGATGCACGGAAAAATAGGTAGCATCGTTGCCATTGATCCGCAAGACGGCGGTATCCTGGCCATGGTCAGCGGGCCTAGTTTCGACCCGAACCTCCTCACTGGCTCCTACCGAAGCGCAAACTTTAATAAACTGTATCTAGATACTACCCTGCCACTCTTTAACCGTGCCATCCAGGCACAATACCCGCCAGGATCTACTTTCAAGCCAATGATCGGCCTGGTTGGACTGGATGAAGGGGTCATTACACCTAGCACAGGGTATCCTTGTTATGGCGCTTATCTGGGTTGTAGCAGACCTATCAAATGTGAGCACCATGATCCTGGACACGCGGCCAACTTCCGTCTGGCGCTTGCGCACTCCTGTAACGCCTATTTCTCCAACGTCTACCGCCTTTGCGTGGATGCGCCGAAATGGGGTGGTATACGAGTCGGCGGTATGCAGAAATGGGCCGAATATATGAACAACTTCGGCTTCGGACATAAGATCGGTATAGATATCCCGAGTGAAAGACCCGGACGTATTCCTGATAAAAAATACTACGACGCCAAGTATAAAGGCAGCTGGAACTCTTGTACCTCCGTATTTCTCGGTATCGGTCAGGGTGAGGTGGAAACCACTCCGCTGCAAATGGCCAACGCTATGTGTATTGTTTCCAACAGAGGATCGTTCTTCGTACCTCACTTTGTGAAAAGTATTGATAACGACGACACGCATCTCCTGGACAAATACAAACAACGTCACGTAGTGGCACATATTTCTGATGAAGCCTACGATGCGGTAATCAAAGGTATGACCGATGTGGTGGAAAGCGGTACCGGCCGGGTGGCCCAGATTGAAGGGATCACCATCGGCGGTAAAACAGGTACGGCGGAAAACTACGCCATCGTAGATGGTAAGCGTACCAAAATGCCTAACCACGCACAGTTCGTGGCTTTTGCACCGGCAGAAAATCCCAAAATTGCCGTTTGCGTAATCGTTGAACGCTCCGGCTTTGGTGCGAAGTATGCTGCGCCTATTGCCAGTTTGATGATTGAGAAATACCTGAAAGATACCATTGCTGCCAAACGTCAGGCGATGTTGAAAACAGTAATGGAAACGGTCACTATTCCGGATGCCATGAGATCGAGATCCAAACTGGATTCCCTGAATGGTACCGTGATTAAGAAGAGATTATAAAAAAATTAACCATAAACGCCCAAACTGATTAAAACATAATGAACCGCTCGCAAACCAAATTGACGCAAGGTATAGACTGGCCAATCGTTGGCCTGTACCTGGCATTGGTGATAGTCGGCCTGATGTCCATTTTTGCTGCGGAGTACCGGGGAGATGATAACGTCTGGCAGAATATCATTCATCTGAATAAGAACTACGCCAGGCAGCTCATGTGGTTTGGCATTTCGACGGTGCTGGCATCTGTGATCTGGCTGACCGACAGTAAGTTCTTTACTGCCACGGCCAATTTGCTATATGCAGGCGGGATATTATTGTTGTTATTAGTATTAGGGATTGGTAAAGATGTAAAAGGATCGCATTCCTGGCTGGTATTGGGAGGTTTCCAGTTTCAGCCGGCGGAATTGACAAAACTCTGTACCAACCTGGCTTTGGCCAAATACCTCAGCTCGCAGGAAACAGACTTCACCAAGCTACGATCGCGATTGATAGCAGCCGCTATTGCGGTGGTACCGGCAGGGATCATCATCCTTCAATCAGAAACAGGGCTTGCGCTGGTGTACTTCTCCTTCTTCCTGGTGATGTACCGCGAAGGTTTGCCGGGCGTATTGCTGGTGATTGCATTCTCCGCCATCGTCTTAGTACTATCGGCCTTGTTAGTGGATAATAAGGTCTTGTTTATCATATTCACGGTCATCACGGCGCTGGTCATCTACTTTAGCCGGCGCGAAATCAAACGGAATAAGTCCAGACTATTGCTCATAGTGGCTATTTATGGCTTCTGTGCCCTGTTCGTGATGTTCGTAGTGCCTTTCACCTTTACGAAAGTCCTGAAAGATTACCAGGTGCGTCGTATTGAGGTAATGCTGGGTAAAGAAAATGATCCGAAAGCGACTTATAATACCCGCCAAAGTATGATTGCCATCGGTTCCGGTGGATTCTGGGGGAAAGGGTATCTGAAAGGAACTCAAACCCGTTACGATTTCGTACCGGAGCAAAGTACAGACTTCATCTTCTGTACAATTGGAGAAGACTTCGGCTTCTTTGGCAGTATTATTTTCATTGGAATATATGTAGCCTTGCTTTTCCGAGTCATACATGTCGCGGAGCGACAGCGATCGACATTCACGCGAGTCTATGCCTATGGGGTGGCAAGTATTGTATTCTTCCACGTGGCCATCAATATATCGATGACAATAGGTTTGGCTCCGGTAATTGGTATCCCGCTGCCATTGGTGAGTTATGGAGGTAGCTCGTTGTTCTCCTTCACGATGTTGATTTTTATATTACTCCGACTGGATGCCGACAGGCAGATGGTTTTAAGATAATTTCCACAGAACGCCCGGTTTACAGCCGGGCGTTCTTCTTTTCTGAATTAACTATCTTTGCGCTATGGCACGTATTATACCATTATCCGAAGGGTCATTTACCGTAGACGGGACCAAACAATTCACTCCTTTTGACTTAGGAAAAGATAGCATGCAGGATCGTCCGCATGGGTCTCTGCTGGTGGAAATCCAGCCATTCCTCGTCATCACAGACAGGGATTATATCCTTTTTGATGCCGGACTTGGTTTTCGTAACAGCAACGGCGTTATGCAGATTCACCAAAATTTGATTGACCATGGTATTAATCCAATGGAAATCACCAAAGTGATGATGAGCCACCTGCATAAAGATCACTCAGGCGGTATTTCTGCTGTGGACCCCGTTACTGGCGAGCGCAGCCTGACTTTCCCCAGTGCCACTTACTATGTGAATAATGAGGAAATGCTGTATGCGATGGAGCATGCCGGCAAGTCTTATCACTCCGAAGATATTATACTGCTGCAGCAGCGAGATAATGTTATTTTCACTACTGGTAATGGTACCATTGATGGCTATATTCATTATGAACTGACTGGCGGCCATTGTCCTTATCACCAGGTATTTCTGGTGGATGATGGAGAAGATAAAGTGTTTTTTGGTGGAGATGTGGCGCCACAGTTATCTCAGATGAAGAACAGATTTATTGCCAAATATGATTATGATGGTAAACGCAGCATGGAGCTTCGTCAGGAGTTCATGGAGCGTGGCCGTCAGGAAGGATGGAATTTCCTGTTCTATCATGATGTAAAGACGCCAACTATCCGATTCGAATAAAATACCTATATGTACAGCCGCTATGAAAATTTCCGTTTAAGTGGCCAGTCGTTTATTAACACTGCCTGTCATCAGGGACAGGACTGGGCTGCTATTTCCGTATATCCGGGTGCGGCTGTACATGAATTGTATGTCCGGCATACCATTATTAATTTCATCCTGGATGGGGAAAAACGGATGTACAATGGGAATCGGGTATTGCATGTAAAGAAGGGGGATATCCTCCTGATCCCGCCTGGAACCCTTGTCAGCTCTGAGATATTACATACCAGTCGGCCTTTCAAAAGTATGAATCTGGTGATTCCGGATCAGGTAATAGCGCGTAAGCGGTTATTATTGGGAGACACGGAGCCCAAGTCGATGGCCGTTTTACCTCAGGGAAGCGATTGGGAGGGGTTGTTGAATAGGCTGGAACCGGTATTCACCGGGAATGGAGAGGTAGTGGCAGAAGAGGTACAGGAGCTGGTTTGGCATAAATTGTTACAGTGTAAGTCTTTGGCGGGTATGCTGCGTAAAGCGGTGGAATGCCCTATGGATGATATGATGGATCTGTTGCGTACCCGGATGGAAGATATCCGGGATATGAGCGATCTGGCAGAAGCGGGACATATGAGTCCTGCTACCTTAAAGCGCAGGTTCCGGTATTTGTTTGACTGTAGTCCTATGCAGTGGATATGGACCATGCGTTTACAGCGGGCTGCCTTGTTATTACGTTCCGGGCAATGCCCTGTGAATGAGGTCGCTTTTGCGACTGGTTTTTCAGATATTTCACACTTCTACCGGTTATTCAGAAAGAATTATGGCTGTACGCCAGTGCAATGGCGCCAATCGGCCTAAAAATGAGCTTTTCAGCCAATGAGAACCGTGTCTCCCTACCTATCTTGCATTCAAAAAAAATGGAATCGAAAACGACCTTTGCAGCCGAATGGGTAGCAGCCTGGAATGCGCATGATTTGGATGCAGTGATGTCTCACTATGATGACCAGATTGAATTTTATTCGCCGGTGATACAGCGTATCAATAATGATCCTGAAGGGAAAATTGTTGGTAAAGTTGCGCTGGAAGCATATTTCAGGAAAGCGTTAGTTGCTTATCCTGATTTGCATTTTGAGCTGTATCATATATTGGAAGGGATTAATTCGGTGGTCCTGTATTATAAAAGTGTGAATAACAGTTTAAGTGCGGAGATGATGGTATTGAATGAGAAAGGGTTAGTAAAAGAAGTACGGGCGCATTACAAACAGCAGTCCTAAAAAGAAAAGGAGGTGATCATCACCTCCTTTTTTATGGCTTAATGTCTTGGTCTCAATTGCTGATTATTCATCCTATTGATTTTTTGCGAGTTTTGCAGGTGCTTAATCATGATTCTTCGGAATTCTTTTTCACTGTTAAACACAGCACTGGCTTTACTGGCGGGTAGTACGCGCTGGAATTCTGCGGTATATTTTGTTTTGATATCCAGGAATCTTTTATCGTAGCTTAGATCTTTATCCATATTGTTTCTGGCGACAGCGTCGGCATCGGCGGAATGGGTACTTTTAACGTCGATGGATTTGTCACGTTCTTTATCTGCAACAAGTTGGTCCATTTCATTGCGGTAATTATTGTAAACGGGCCAAAATCTGTCGGCTTCTTCTGGAGTTAGTTTCAGGTTTCTAGCCATGAATGCCACCTGGATGGATTTCAGCTTTTTGCCTGCATCATCTTCCTGCGCAAATACATTCGTTATACCAGTTAGCATAACAATGGCTAGCATCAATATTTTAGAAAACTGTTTCATCTATTACTTATTAGGTAATTCATCGTTTCCGAAGGACTCTTCCTGTTGGTATTTCTGCAGTAGTTCACTTGGTAAATCGCCATTGATCTGTTTTTCCAGTTGTTGCATGTTCCCTGACTGTACTGCCTGGGAAAAGATGGCTTCATTATCGAAGGCATCCGCATGGTTTTGCAGATAGGAGGCTATTTCGTCATCACTCACATTGTTCAGTTGATATTCAATGTCGTCAATGATATCAGTGGAATGGTGTTCTGATCTGATAAAGAACAGGGCGCTGGTGCCCATTATAGCGACGACACATGCTGCTGCGGCCCATTGTCTCCAAGGACTGCGGGAGTGGTGACGTATGGGAATAACCGGCGTAGGTTTGGGTATTTCTGCGGAAATACGTTCAAAATAATTTTCAGGCAGGGAGAAGGGAGTACTCCTGGGAATACTTGCCAATAAAGGTGACAGTTCTTCCAATTCTTCCTGTACTGATGATCCATCGTTTTTGATAATGGATAATATAGTTGTAGGTAAATGTTCGAAGTAGTTGTCCGGAACGGAGTAAGGGGGAAACCCAGGCAGCATATCTGCACCGATGGCATCCGAGAGCAGTATTTTGTCTGCTATCAGATCCGGCAGCCCATCGAAATAGCCTGCAGGCATAGAGAAGGGGATCTCTAGGGGCCATTGAGCCATGGGGGCTATTTGGAGCAATTCGTTTGATATGTCTTTACCGTGTTTCATGTACTGATTAGACGCTTTCTGTTGGGAATGGTTTAATGAGATTTTAATCTAGATGGAAAAAAGTTTAAAAGTGTATTAAAAATAGCGGCTGCGGGTTCAGTTTCAACCATTTTTAATAAATTCCTCTATTTTTTTCACCGCATGATGGTAAGAAGCTTTCAGTGCGCCTTCGGAAGTATCCAATATTTTGCTCATCTGCTCATACGGCATTTCCTCATAATATCTCAAATTAAACACAATTCTTTGTTTTTCAGGTAGTTGCAATATGGCCTTTTGTAGTTTCCATTCCAATTTATTGGGATCGAACTGTGTATCGGCTTTAAGTTTATTGCTAAGACCTGTTTCCACATCAGTGAGGGAGACAGCATGTTTTTTCTTTTGCTGTTCGAGGAAGGTAAGGCATTCGTTGGTCGCGATTTTATAGAGCCAGGTATATAGCTGGGCATCTTCGCGGAAGCCTTCCAGGTTTTTCCACACTTTAATGAAAACATTTTGCAGTACGTCATTGGCATCTTCATGGTCAATGACAAGCCTGCGAACGTGCCAGTAGAGCCGTTCCTGGTATTTTTTGAGTATGAGCGTAAATCCCTTTTCTCTGGTTTCCGGTTTCCGGTAAATAGCCAGAAGTTCTTTATCGTCCTGTGTAACGGCCATAGGTTAAATGGTTCAAGACATCTTTAGTCATAAATATAGATAAAAAAATATACTGATAGTTTAATACGGGGCTGTAGTAAATAAAAAAAGAACAGCGTCACGGGAGGGTGACGCTGTTCTTTATATACAGTTAAGACTGATTTATTTCTTTTTACGGGCCATTGCTTTTTCGGCAGCAGCTACGATATGATCTGGAGTCAGGCCGTATTTGGCGAGGAGTTCCATTGGTTTACCGCTTTCTCCGAAAGTATCGTTGGTACCTACATATTCGATAGGTACTGGCAGATGACGGGAAGCAACCTGTGCGATACTGTCGCCCAGACCGCCGAGGATATTATGTTCTTCTGCGGTAACTGCGCAACCGGTTTTCTCCAGCGATTTCAGTACTGCTGCTTCGTCCAGAGGTTTGATGGTGTGGATATTGATGATTTCCACGCTGTATCCTTTTTCTTCCAGTACTTTACCGGCTTCTACGGCGAGCCATACGAGGTGGCCGCAAGCGAAGAGGGTAACATCGGTACCTTCATGGAGGATCTGCGCTTTACCGATTTCGAATTCCTGGTTTTCCGGTGTGAAGTTGGGCCATTTTGGACGGCCAAAACGCAGGTATACCGGGCCTTCGTGGTCAGCGATAGCGATGGTGGCAGCTTTGGTTTGGTTGAAATCGCAAGGAACGATTACAGTCATACCAGGAAGCATTTTCATCATACCGATATCTTCCAGGATCTGGTGGGTAGCGCCATCTTCACCGAGGGTCAGACCTGCGTGGGAGGCGCAGATTTTTACGTTTTTGCCGGAGTAGGCAATTGACTGACGAATCTGGTCGTACACTCTTCCTGTAGAGAAGTTAGCGAAAGTAGTAGTATATGGAATCTTACCGCCAATGGTCATACCGGCAGCGATGCCCATCATATTGGCTTCCGCGATACCTACCTGAACAAAGCGATTAGGAAATTCTTTAATAAAAGCATTGAGTTTCATGGAGCCGAGCAAATCTGCTGTCAGTGCCACTACATTAGGGTTTTTACGACCCACTTCAAGAATACCCTCACCGAATCCGGCGCGGGTTTCTTTTTCATTCATCGGTTGAATATCTTTAACCATAACGGATATTTTAAAATGATCGCGTAAAAGTAAGTGATTAGAATGATGAATTCTAATTACTTAAAACTTTATCCCGGAGGCTTACTTCCCACTGCCAGGCGGTGCGCATAGAATCTTCGATGCTGATCTGAGGGATCCATCCGAGTTTTTCTTTAGCGCGACTATTATTGGCGTAGATAGAGATTACATCTCCTGGGCGACGTGGGCCCATGGTGTAATTCAGTTTTACCCCGGAAATTTTCTCAAACGCTTTGATGGCTTCCAGTACGGTAACGCCATTACCGGTGCCCAGGTTAAAGATTTCGCAATTGCTGGCGTTATTATGATTGATCAGATACTGCAACGCTTTCGTGTGTGCGTTAGCGATATCAGTCACGTGGATATAGTCGCGTACGCAAGAACCATCGCGGGTATCGTAATCGGAGCCAAAAACAGTCATTTTCGGAATTTTTCCGATGGCTGTTTGGGTGATTACAGGCACCAGATTATCTGGTTTACCCAGCGGTAATTCGCCGATCAGGCCGGAAGAATGTGCACCAACCGGGTTGAAATAACGTAAGATGATAGATTGGGTATTGTTCACCCGACTGTAATCTTCAATTATCTGTTCGCCCATTTGTTTGGTACGTGCATAAGGGGACTGTGCTTCGCCGATAGGGGTTTCTTCCACTACAGGGAGGGCTGTGGTGTTGCCATACACGGAGCAGGAAGAAGAGAATACCAGGTTAGGCACGTTGAATTCCTTTACGCATTTGAGTACGTTGATAAGGGACGTCAGGTTATTGTGGAAGTACAGTAAGGGATCAGCCACTGATTCCGGAACGGTTTTCAGTGCTGCAAAGTGTATCACCCCTACGATATCTCTGTTTTCATGGAAAACGGCGTGTGTATCTTCCAGATTGCAGAGGTCTACCTTGTAATTACGGACTTTCTTTCCGGTAATTTTTTCGATGCCATCCAACAATTGCGTGGTACTTCTGATGTTGCTGTCTACAGAAACCACATCAAAGCCATTATTAATCAGATCAACAATAGTATGCGCGCCGATATAGCCACAACCACCGGTAACAAGAACCTTCATGATAATTTGAGATTTACAATTTTATATGTTATCAGATTACTTTCTGTTGGAGTACGGTTTCCAGGTATTGGCCGTATCCGCTTTTCAGCAAAGGTTTGGACAATTTCTGCAACTGTTCAGCATTGATAAATCCTTTACGGTAGGCGATTTCTTCGATACAAGCAATTTTAATGCCCTGTCTTTGTTCAATTACCTGAACGAATTGGGAGGCTTGCATCAGGGAGTCGAAGGTACCAGTATCCAGCCATGCTGTTCCGCGAGGTAAGATAGAAACTTTTAATTTGCCACGCTTCAAATATTCCTTGTTGACATCTGTAATTTCATATTCGCCTCTAGGACTTGGCTGGAGGTTTTTGGCGATTTCTACTACTTCATTATCGTAGAAATAGAGTCCTGGAACAGCGAAGTTTGATTTAGGTTTCAGTGGTTTTTCTTCAATAGAGAGCACTTGCATACTATCAGAGAATTCCACTACGCCATATCTTTCAGGATCGGATACCTGGTATGCATATACGATTCCGCCATCGGGATGTACGTTATTGGCTAGTTGTGTTCCGAGACCGGCGCCATAGAAAATATTATCGCCTAATACCAGCGCTACATTATCCTCTCCGATGAATTTCTCTCCAATGACGAAGGCTTGTGCCAGTCCATTAGGCTGTGGCTGTTCCGCGTAGTGGAGGTTGAGTCCCAACTGGCTGCCGTCGCCGAAGAGGCGTTGAAAAGCCGGTAAGTCATGTGGTGTGGAAATAATAAGAATATCTTTAATGCCAGCCAACATTAAAGTGGACAGTGGATAATAGATCATTGGCTTATCATAGACTGGCATAATCTGCTTACTGATTGCATAAGTGATGGGGTGCAGTCGGGTACCGGAACCGCCGGCCAGGATAATTCCTTTCATTGGTTTTACAAATGGTTTAGTAATCGTACAAAAATAGTGGTTTATGGGTATAATTTCAGAGCACACGTTTGCGTGAAATGAAAATGCAGCGGTATTGGCCGGAGGGCTGGCTGTCTCCCATAAAAAAAACCTGCGCGGAGCGCAGGTTTCACAAAATATAGATCAAATGATACTATTAAATAAAAAGGCTGGAGATGGCATATACCAATGCAGCCAGTAAGCCACTGATAGGGATGGTCAGTACCCATGCCCAGAGGAGACTTACGGTAACGCCCCATCTTACAGCGGAGAGGCGTTTGGTAGCGCCTACGCCCATGATGGCGCCAGTGATTACGTGTGTGGTACTGGCAGGGATACCCAGATGTTCGGTGAGGAACAGGGTAACGGCGCCGGCACTTTCCGCAGCAACACCTTCCAATGGCGTTACTTTGGTGATACGGGTACCCATGGTTTTAACGATTTTCCAACCGCCGCTCATGGTACCTAATGCGATGGCGGTAAAGCAGGCGAGCGGAATCCAGTCCGGCATGGCCTTGATATTTGGAATATAGCCTGCGGAAACCATGGCAGCAGCAATGATACCCATTACTTTCTGGGCATCGTTACTACCGTGGCCCAGACTCAGTGCAGCACTGGAGAGCAGCTGTAGGCGCTTAAACCAGTTTTCTGCATGGAATGGATTGGCTTTGCGGCAGATATTCACAATGATCAGCGTGATAATAAATGATACCACCATACCGATTAAAGGAGCAAGTACGATAAAGTATACGATTGGCAGTACTTTATGGTAGTTGATAACGTCCAGGGTACGGGCGCTGGTAACAGCTGCTCCGATGAAGCCCCCGATCAGGGTATGGGAAGAACTGGAAGGAATTCCCAGCCACCAGGTAAACAGGTTCCAGGTGATGGCAGCTACCAGTCCGCAGAAGATTACTTTTAAGGTAATAAACTGTTCAAATACAGAACTGGCTACAGAGTTGGCAACTTTAAATTCCTGAATTACATATTTGGCAATAAAGAAAGCGGCAAAGTTGAATACTGCGGCCCAGAGTACTGCCTGAAAAGGGGTCAGTACCTTGGTGGAAACTATAGTGGCTATAGAGTTGGCGGCATCATGAAAACCATTGATATAGTCAAAAATGAAGGCCAGAATGATAATAATAACTAGTAAAGTCATGTTGCTACCGGAATTATACGGTCAATACAAGCAGTAGGTCCTGATTAGGAGTACTTGATAATAATGGTTTCGATCACGTTGGCACAATCCTCGCATTTGTCGGTAGCGATTTCCAGTGCCTGATAGATCTCACGCATTTTGATCAGTTCTGCTGCATTTTGTTCTGTATCGAACAGTTCAGCGATAGCCATATCATAAATATCGTCGGCATGGTTTTCCAGGCTGTTAATTTTCACGCAAGCATCGGTGATTACGCGCATGTTGGACATGCTGCGGAGTTCGTGAATAGCCTTGTGCAGTTCCAATACGCCCAGGTGAATCAGTTCAGTGAGTTTACGGATGCTATCGTTGATGTTGTGAACTTTGTAGATGTCCATTCTTTTGGCAGAACCATGGATATAGTCGGCAACGTCGTCCAGGGTAGCAGCCAGGTAGTGGATATCTTCACGGTCAAATGGCGTAATGAAGTTTTGACCTAGTTCAACAAATATACGGTGGGTGTAATCGTCGTTTTTATGCTCCAGTCGCTCGATCAGATGTACTTTATCTTTTCTGACAGACAGATCGGAGGTGGCAACCAGCTCATTGAGCACCTGGGCCATTTCCACCAGGTTGGAAGCTACATCTTCGAAGAGAGAATAAAATACCCGGTCTTTCGGCATGAATAATTTAACAAAAGAATTGAAGCCTCCCATACATTTGAGTTTAAAAATTTGCCGCAAAAATAGCTTGCACAACCGATAGCTTCCAATTAAAAGTAGGAATTAATAATTCCTTAACATTGGATTAATATAAAAGTAATATAGCGATTTTTCCTTTGTATTGAAAATAATACTCATAAAACAGGGGGTGCAAGCACCTTGTTCATACCTACAATTGAATGTCAGAAAAGCGCAGATTAGATATAGCTGTTATCTCAGACGTCCATCTGGGGATATACGGCTGTCACGCCAAAGAGCTAATACAGTATCTGGACAGTATAGATCCCCGTATACTGGTGCTGAATGGAGATATCATCGATATCTGGCAGTTCAGCAAGAGGTACTTTCCCAAGGCACATACCAAGGTTATCAGACGTATTCTCAAAATGATTGGAAAAGGCACGCAGGTAGTTTACCTGACGGGCAACCATGACGAGGCCATGCGTAAATACTCCGGTTTTGAGCTCAGTAATTTCAAAATTGATGATAAACTTCTGCTCGAGGTAGACGGCAAAAGACATTGGTTTTTCCATGGGGATGTATACGATATCACCATGAAAAATTCCAAATGGCTGGCTAAACTCGGCGGTAAGGGATATGATCTGCTGATTATACTGAACCGACTGGTGAACAATACCCTGGAACGCTTTGGAAAGGAAAAGATGTCCTTCTCCAAAAAAGTGAAGCAAGGGGTGAAACAGGCGGTGAAGTTTATATCCGACTTCGAGCAAACTGTAGCGGAGATTGCGGTGGATAAGGGAATTGATGTGGTGTGCTGCGGGCATATCCATCAGCCGCTGATTAAGGAAATGCATATAGGAGACAAAACTGTACTATATCTGAACTCCGGCGATTGGGTGGAATCCCTTACTTCTCTGGAATATGTAAACCAGGAATGGACTTTATACCATCATCCTGTTACCAGTTCTAAGCAGGCCCTGCCAGAAGAAGATGATGATCTTCCATTGGTATTTCCAACAAATGCATTCTAATTATTTACATATTTATTAAAAATATATAAGTTTCACATAAACATAACAGCCACTTAATATTAAATTAAAGGTAAGCTGGTAAGTTTGCCACAGAATAAATTAAGTATCCGTTTTGGACCATTTGGAATTGAAAGATCACTATTAATAAAATGAAAGTACTCAAGTTACATCCGCACATGACCATTTCCCTCCTGCAAATGCAGATGCAACGTCTGCTGAGCTGTAATGTGGCGGTATATATGCGTCATTCATTAGCGAATGCGTTCGATACCCTACAGGAAGCGGGATTTGGCGAGGAAGCCCTGGTGGAATTTCCTATTGATGAAACCTTGAGCCTGCGGGAATTTGAGGAGGAAGTAGAAGAGAGATTCAATTTCACACTGGAGTTGTGTAATAAAGATAATAAGCCATTCACCAATAAGAGTCAGCATCTGTTCCAGATTTCCTCCTCTCAGCCGAGAAAAGAGGAAAGGAATTATCAACTGGATATTTCATTGGATATGCTGATCAATAACAGGGGATCGCAACAAAATATTTCGTTCTAAGTTGAGTTAAGTCTTGATTGTTAAAGAAAGTCCGGTTGCTTCTGCATCTGGACTTTTTGTATTTTAACCCTATGAAACATCCTATCCCTTTCCAGTGTATTGATTGGAATACTATCGCAGTTACCGAACATCCGGGTATTACGGGGACAGCATGGTGGCAGACCTTACAGCATCCGGGTTTGCGCATCCGCATTGTTACTTATTCTCCTGGTTACCTGGCGGATCATTGGTGTAAAAAAGGACATATAGTACATTGTCTGGAAGGCAGTTTTATCAGCGAGCTGGAAACCGGTGAAGAATATGAACTGCAGCAGGGTATGACCTATGTGGTTTCGGATGAATGGAGTACTCATCGGTCCCGCACAGAATTGGGAGTGAAACTGCTAATTATAGACGGTGATTTTTTACAAACCCCATAAGATATTTTCGTTTACCCGATCCCGTTATTACTCCAGCGTTAATGTCGAAATAATGATCAGTTAATATTACGATAACAACCTGCAGGTAATTTTGCGTGGCAGATAATTGTCTGCCATACCAAACCTGTTACCCGTACCTGACCTTAGCAACCATGCTGTAAGCGGCCATTCGGCAACAATACTGGTTGTCTCCCTAAAATATTGGATTTACAGTGGACATTGGCTGGTGGGACAATTTTACTATTGGCAGGAGGAGGATTTGGGGAGACACGGATCTGTGAAGTGGAACAGTCCTTCTTTGGTAAGATTAATTATTGGGACTTAACGTTGATTATAAGCTGTATTTACTTGAATCCCCGTCCCGGGTTTCCGGGACGGGTTACTTATTATAATTATTTGCCCAGTTTTGCCATGTATTTCTCTGGCGCTTTAGAGAATACTTCTTTGCAAGTAGGAGAGCAGAAATGGATAGTATCAGTTTTGTAAACGGTAAACTCGTGGTAGCTGGTATCATAAGGCATTTCACAAACTGGATCTGGCAGTTTGCCAGCAACGGTCTGTTCTGCTACCGGAGTCGCTTCAGGAGCGGTTTCGGGTGCTTTTTCAGCTGGTTTGGATGACTGACCACAAGACATAATGAATAAAGCCGCGGCTACGAGTACATATTTCATTTTCTATGATATTTGAACGATCAATAAATAAAGAAAGAGGCAAAGTTATTTAAAATAACCTTGCCTCTTTGCTATTGATTTATGAATGGGTGATTACCAGATCACGACGCGTTGGTCGGCAGGTAAAACCATTTTGTTGCCATCTTTGCAACCCCATGCCTGCTGGAATTCAACCAGGTGAGGCAGCGGGCCGTTGATACGCCATCTGGCCGGAGAATGCGGATCTGTCTGGATTTGCTGACGCAGAGCGGCATCTGTGATATTAGCATGCCATACCTGTGCCCAGCCCAGGAAGAAACGTTGTTGCCAGGTGTAACCATCGATTGGTTTAGGTTCGCCTTTACCCTGGAAGGATTTTTCCAGTGCATGGTAAGCGAGGGTCAGACCGCCGAGGTCAGCGATATTTTCACCGATAGTGAGGGCGCCATTGATTTTGAAGCCAGGCAGTACTTCGATGCTGCTGAAGTATTCGATATAGCGTTTAGCCAGTTTATCGAAGTTTTCGCGATCGGATTTGGTCCACCAGTTTTTCAGGTTACCTTCTGCATCGAATTGAGAACCCTGGTCATCGAAACCGTGGGTGAATTCGTGGCCGATTACTGCAATGATACCGCCATAGTTGATGGCATCGTCTGCGTTGGCGTTATAGAAAGGAGGCTGAAGGATACCTGCAGGGAATACAACTTCGTTGTTCAGTGGGTTGTAGTATGCATTTACAGTTTGAGGAGTCATACCCCATTCTGTTTTATCCACTGGTTTACCGATTTTGTCAACGTTTTCTTTATGTTGATACAAAGAAGCGCTGATGGTGTTTTCCACCAGTTTATCCTTTTCAATATTGATGGAAGAGTAATCTTTCCATTTGTCAGGATAACCGATTTTGTAAGTGAAGGAAGCCAGTTTTTTATGTGCCATTGCTTTGGTAGAATCGCTCATCCAGGTGAGTTTATCGATTCTTTCACCGTATACAGAACGCACGTTTTCAATCATTTCTGATACTTTCTTCTTAGAGCTTTCCGGGAAGTATTTCTTCGCGAAGAGTTTACCCAGCGGCATACCCATTACAGCGTCGGTAGAGCGGATAGCGCGTTCTGGGCGGGTTTTCTGGGCTTTAGCGCCAGACATAACCGTTCTGAAGAAGTAGAAGTTAGCTTCGTCGAAAGATTTAGGCAGCAGACCAGCGAAGTGGGTCAGCAGTTGCCATTTGGTGTACGTTTTCAGTACTTCCATTGGCGTAGCTTTCAGCAGGCCGTTGGCATCAGACAGATACTTTTTGTTTTGGATGATCAGGGTATCAGCTTTGATATCCTGGCTTTGGCTGAAGCTATCCCAATCGAAATCCGGAGCCAGTTTTTTCAGCTCAACGAAAGCAGCGCGATTGTAAGTTGCCTGAGGATCGCGGAGTTGAACGTTGGTGAGCTGGAGTTTAGCCAGTTTGGTTTCGAAGTCGAGGATGGTTTTACCTGGAGTAGTTTCTTTGAAACCGGCCAGGGTAAACATTTTGTCGATATGTTTTACGAATTCGTTGCGTACGTTGATGGTAGCGGAATCCTGTCTGTCGTAGTAGCTTTTTTCACCGAGGGAAAGACCGTCCTGTCCTTGGTACAGTACGTTCATTTTGCTGTCTTTCGCATCTGCCTCTGCATAGAAGCCTGTGAAGGTAGAAATACCGATTTTCTGTAGTTCACCAGTCACCTTTGCCCAGTCGGCCAGGGATTTTACGCCCTCAATCTTATCCAGATAAGGTTGTAATGGGGTGATGCCGCGTTTGTCGATGGTAGCGGTGTCGAGGTAGGAAGTGTAGAAATCAGCGATTTGTTGTTCTTCAGTACCTTTTTTGAGGTCAGTTTTGGCGGTGATTTCAGCGATGATACCTTTCAGACGTACTTCCTTGTTTTGTTTATCCAGTACGTTGAAGGCGCCCCAGCGGCTTTCTGTAGAGGGAACAGGGTTGCTTTTCTTCCAGTTGCCGTTGGCGAAGTTGTCGAAATCTTCGCAGGATTTGTAGGCACTGTCGATATCTGCCATGTTGAAGGCCGGAACTTTGGTTGTGTCGGCACCGTTTTGTTGCGTGGAACTGCCTGAGTTACAAGCAGCGAAAGTAACCATCGCAGCCAGTAACGGTAGCTTTACCGCATTGGTTTTACTCATATTAAAATCAGGTTTTACTTAAAGTTATTGAAAACACAGCACGTAACATAATTAGTATTACATGAGTGGCAAACTTCGCCAAAAGTGATGGTTCTACCTAAAAACCGGAAATTTCTGATTAATTAGGTAGGTTTGTAGCTGGTAAAAAGATATTTTAATGACTTTTAGGTTAAGATTATACAGAATTTTAACAGGAATAGGGCTACTCCTTGGTAGTTTTCTGACCATCAGGGCTTTTCTCATGGTATTGATGACTGGATTTTCCCTGGGGGCGTTGACCTCCCTGTTTTTTATGAGCATCTTTTTTGTGCATAGTCTGTTGTCATTGTACCTGCAGCGAAGTTTGCTCCTGCCTCAGATTCCATTGAAAGAAAATACGCCTGGCGGTATCCGCATTTTAGGCGGTATCATCTTAGTGATTACAGCGCTTTGGATCCTCGGAGGGGTCACCCTTGTTACGATGAACCAGCAGATGGTAGACATGCTCCGGGATATGGTGAAAACCACCCAGCCGGATGCCGTACCATACCTAACGCCCAATGTATTTCGTACAGCCGGCGTATTGGTGTTGCTGCTGGCAGGCGTGTATTTTGTTAATGTGCTCCTCTCCTTCAGTTTCCTCCGTAAATGGAAGGAAGAACAGCAAAAACGGGAGAATGAGCAACATCCGGATGATGATAACCTGATGTTATAATGATCAAGTAATATGGAGAGACGGGAGATTAAAACGAGGGAAGATATTGAGTTGCTGGTCAATTCATTTTACGACAAGGTTCAGCAAGATGAAGTCATTGGCTTCATTTTTAAAGATATTGCCAAAGTGGATTGGGCGCGTCATCTCCCTACCATGTATAATTTCTGGGAAAGTCTGTTGCTGGAAAGCGGCAGCTATCGTGGGAATGCCATGGAACCACATTTCAGGATAAATAAAAAGATTCCGCTGGAAGCCGCTCATTTCCAGCGCTGGATTCAGTTGTTTGAAGCTACAGTAAATAAATTATTTACCGGAGAAACCGCCGCACTGGCAATCACCCGGGCCAAATCTATTGGCGAAATCCTGTTGTTCAAAATGAACAGCATTAATCACCCTGATCCAAACAATAAAAAAATTCCGCTCGTTAACCCGGGCAATCAAAAAGGATAGTGTATGCAACCACTTGCAGAACGCCTAAGACCGGCTAGCCTGGATGATCTGGTAGGTCAGGAACATCTTACAGGGCCGGATAGTATTCTCCGGAAAGCCATTGAACAGGGAAGAATCCCATCTATGATATTATGGGGTCCGCCAGGTGTGGGGAAAACTACCATTGCTAATATTATCGCACATACATTGAACGTACCTTTCTACACGCTTAGCGCCATTTCTGCTGGTGTGAAAGAGGTGCGTGAGGTCATTGAGATGGCGAGGCGACAGCAACATGCGGTATTATTTATCGATGAGATTCACCGTTTCAATAAATCTCAGCAAGATGCCTTATTAGGCGCTGTGGAGAAAGGAATTATTACGCTGATCGGCGCTACGACAGAGAATCCTTCTTTTGAAGTAAATGCGGCCGTACTCTCCCGTAGCCAGGTGTATGTACTGAAGCCATTGGGGCCTGAGCAATTAATGCAGTTGCTGAAGCAAGCCATGGAAAAGGATAAGTGGTTACAGTCCAAAAATATTGAGCTGAAAGAAACCACGGCTTTATTCAATATTTCCGGTGGTGATGCCCGCAAATTGTTGAATCTGTTTGAACTGGTAGTAGGTACTATACAGGAAAGTCCTGTAGTGATTACAGATAAAGTAGTGATGGAAATTGCCCAGCAACGGGTAGCCATATACGATAAATCAGGGGAGCAACATTATGATATCATCTCTGCCTTTATCAAATCTATTCGTGGTAGCGATCCCAATGCCGCAGTGTATTGGCTGGCACGTATGATCGATGGTGGAGAGGATGTGAAGTTTATAGCTAGACGACTGGTCATCCTGGCTTCAGAGGATATTGGGAATGCCAATCCGAATGCCTTGTTGCTGGCTACCAATTGCTTTCAGGCGGTTAATCTGATTGGCTATCCGGAGTCCAGGATTATTTTGTCTCAGTGCGTTACATACCTGGCCTCTTCGCCAAAAAGTAATGCCGCTTATATGGCGATTAATACTGCACAGCAGGTGGTCGCTAAAACAGGAGATCTGCCGGTGCCGATGCATATCAGGAACGCCCCTACGAAAATGATGAAAGAGATGGGGTATAATCAGGGATATGCTTATGCACATGATTATGAAAATAACTTTGTGCTCCAGGAGTTTTTACCAGATGCGATCAAAGGCATGAAGATGTATGATCCCGGAAAAAACGCCAGGGAAGATGAATTGAGAAGGTATCTCAAACAATTGTGGAAGGATAAGTATAACTATTAATAGTTATGGTATCAAAGAAACTATATATAAAGCCGGAAGTGAAGTCACTTCCGGCTTTTCTTTTTCCTTCGAAATATCGGCCTTTTTTAATGTTCTCTTTCTTTTTCAAGGATGGTGAAATCAGCGGAGATACGTTCTCCGTTTTCATCTACCAATGTGATGGTATGTTTACCAGCATTAGGACGTAATGCCATTTGATGGAATTCAGTAGTTGTGCCGATGAAATTATTATCCAGATGCCAGAATATTTTGGCAGCAGTATTGCGGTGTGTGGCGGTGAAGATGGCCTGTCCCGGGCTACCGTCGATTTCTACGGGAACGAATATACGTGCATTGGCGCGTGGGTATATCAGTTCCATAGGGGCTTTATCCTGGCCAAGAGAGGCCAGGCATTCCGGTTTATAGGGAGGCAATGGTTCATAGTAGTTTTTACTGCGATAATAAAACTCCTGTGAGGGCGGTAAAATGAACCATGCTTTATGCTGCATGTATTGTGGCGATTCGCAGGCTTCTGTTACCCTGAATTTACCGGTTCTGTCCAGATGTACTAATTGATGATATGGGCAGATGCCGGAACGGATGCCTGCAGCTGGCACCCAGATAGAGTCTTTATCATCACATAATTCATTGGCTCTGTAGCCGCTTTTTTTACATACTTCCACTTTTTTCATCTGGTCGTATGGGGCTGTAAACCAGCCACTGGTATGTAGTTGACGGAATACTTCGAAGAGTATGGGAGCGGCTGTCTGTACTCCGATGAGTCCGGGTCTTCCTTCTCCATCTGTATTACCTACCCATATGCCTACTACATATTGCGGTGTAACGCCGATGGCCCATCCATCTCTGAAACCGAAGCTGGTACCTGTTTTCCAGGCTACGCGCTGCGTGGAAGAGAACTGTTGCCATAGTAGTTCTTCTCCCGGCCGCATTACTTCCGTCATGGCTTCGAATGTCCACCAGATGGAAGCTGCATCCAGCACGCCATTGCGACTGAGTCCATGCTCAGAGGGTTGTGCTGCATTCAGTACATAGTTGGGTGGATGAATATCATCGAGGTCATATTTTCCTTTGTATTGGTCGGTATGCAATAGGATGCGGGCCATGCTGGCGTACATGCCGCACATTTCCCAGAGCGTAGTTTCTCCACCTCCCAGGATCATGGACAGGCCATAGTGATCCGCAGGTTTGTTGAGTGTGGTGATACCCATTTGTTTGAGTAACGAATGAAAGCGTTCATAACGATATATCTGCAACATTCGTACAGCAGGGATATTCAGCGATCTGGCCAATGCTCTGGAGGCCGGTACGGCGCCATCATAGCCCAGGTCGAAGTTTTTGGGGGAATAGCCTGCGATTTGGGTAGGAATATCTGGTATCAGCGTATTAGGCAGCATGAGGCCATCGTGGAGCATGGCGGCGTATAATACGGGTTTCAGCGTACTACCGGGACTGCGTCTTGCCTGTACCACATCCACATGGCTTTCCAGCTCAGGATCTCCAGGATTATAAATGTTACCTACATAGGAGAGTGTATTACCTGTTTCGACGTCCAGTACTAGCGCTGCAGCATTGTTAATACCATTGGCTTTATAAATCTGATGATAGCGTGTAACGATTGCCGTTACATTTCTCTGTAAGGCCGCATCCAGTGTTGTTTTGATGCGGGTGTCTTCTGTGATATGTTGTTGTTTGAAGTCCGAACGAAATTTGTCCAGCAGATGCGGCGCATCTTGCGGCAGCGGGAGAGGCTGATTTGGCAAGGGTTCCAGCTGGGCGAGTTCGTAAGTGCTTTTATCGATGGTTTTATTCAGATAAAGTTTCTGCAACAGTTGGTTACGTTTGTTGAGTAATATTTGTCTGTTGCGGCCGGG
The DNA here is from genome assembly GCF_003259435.1 of Chitinophaga dinghuensis. Taxonomy (GTDB): domain Bacteria; phylum Bacteroidota; class Bacteroidia; order Chitinophagales; family Chitinophagaceae; genus Chitinophaga; species Chitinophaga dinghuensis. The sequence goes on along the minus strand of NZ_QLMA01000010.1, from coordinate 235,612 downwards.
GTGTACTAATGCAGGGGAATTCGGTAATACTGCGAGTGCGGCCATTTCGCCCCAGGAGAGTTGATCTGCTTTTCGGCCGTAATAGCGCCAGGAAGCGGCTTCCAGACCTACAACGTTTCCTCCGAAGGGGGCGTTCGCGGCATAGAGTGCAACGATTTTATGTTTGGAGGCGGCGAATTCGAGTCTGGTAGCTAATATAGCTTCTATGCATTTCTGCCAGAGGTTTCGGGGTTTATTGCGGGCGATACGGATCACCTGCATGGTGAGGGTACTGCCGCCGCTGACTACTTTATGTCCGCTGATATTTTGTTTGATGGCTCTGGCCATTGCGATGGGATCTACGCCCCAGTGGTAGTTGAAGCGTTTATCTTCATATGCGATGATACACTTTTTAAATTTTTCAGGTACATGATCATTGTAAGGAAAACGCCATTGTCCGTCAGTTGCGATACTGGCATTGAGGAGGTCTCCGTTGTTGTCTTCCAGTACATATGATGTTGGGTCGTTGAACAGGTGTCTTGGCAGACAAAAATAGTATGCAATGAGTACTACGGTGAGGGCAGCCAGCCACCACTTTTTTCGTTTGCACCATTGTTTGAATTGCTGTAGGGTCATTGGTTTGCAATGATAGTATAAAAGTTTGATCTGTTCATTTTTATTAATTTAATATTGATACTTATGAATAACTAATAATAGTAATATTTATTGAAAATTAATAAATTATAATTGTGTCAGAGACGATGACACAATTTAAAAATATTTTTAATTAAATGAGCGTGAATGCGCAGTTCGATGCGCTGAAAATTACGATCGCAGCGTGAAAAATATTGGAAATGTGGGAAGCAGGAATTCGTGAATTTTTCCGTTTAGAGTGATGGCAAAATTTAAATGTTTGATCTGTTCATTATCATTAAGATAAGGGTACTAAGAATGAACAAAATGGATAAATCTATTTGAGTAAATGTAGTTAGCTTGCGATTATTGTTTTTAACCATTCTTCTGCTAAAATTTAATCAACTATTTTATGGATGAAATTCAGACAGTAATTGGATATTCTACCCTTAACATATACATAGATAAGTATAGTGAATATGATAAGTGTATTGAAAATCAATTTTTTATAGTATTCATGAGAGTCACTTTGATGCACAATATGTATGCTCTAAAATCAAGGGAGACATTTGTTGATTTAAATCGAAAAAACTAATTTTACATTAACCGTACCCGCCACGCTTCTCGTAAGATCAGCGCACCCAGGCGGGGCTTTTTTTTCTATGACCCTCACTTACAATAAGCCTGCTTTATCTATCCAGCAGCAAATAATATTATTACAACAGAGAGGAGTGATTTTTAGTGATCAATCAGAAGCAATACATTTTCTGGAAAACGTTGGTTACTACCGCTTAGCAGGGTATTGGCAAGATTTTCAGACAGATAGAATTAATCATATTTTCTGCACTGGTACTAATTTTAAGCAAATTATTGAATTATATAACTTTGATCGTGAATTGAGGTTGTTGCTGATAGATGCTATTGAAAGAATAGAGGTTTCGTTCAGATGCAGGCTTTCTAATATGATGAGTATTCCGTATTCGCCAACCTGGTTTGCTCATAGTCATCTGTTCCATAAAGAAGACTTATTTGATACAGTTCTTGAAATAATAGATAATGAACTTGCTCGGTCTGGTGAAAAGTTCATTTTGCATCATGATAAAATATATGGAACAGATAGATATCCGCCGGCATGGAAAACGTTAGAAGTCCTTTCTTTTGGTACATTGTCTAAACTTTATGGTAATATTCGCAATGACATTGCTGAGAAGAAAGCGATTGCTAAATCATATGGGCTCAGCACTGTGGAATATTTACATTCCTGGATACAGGCAATAAGTGTTTTGAGAAATATTTGTTCACATCATGGCCGTTTATGTTATCGGATCTTTGGTTATCCTCCTAAATTAATGCATAAAGGAAGCTTGCCTTGGATAGTTCGGGAAAACATGCCATCGTCAACTAGTCCTCATATCCAGTTCTTATTCCTGCAACTCTGCACTGTACGATACATTTTACATACAGCAAGTCCTCAGGCTAACTTTCATACTAAGCTCAAGGAACTCATAGTGAATTATCCATCCATAGATGTGGATAAAATGGGTTTCTCTAAGGGATGGGAAGAAGAAGCTCTTTGGAAATAATACAAGTTATAAACAACAAAGGCTGTGTCATCGACACAGCCTTTGTTGTTTATAACTTGTTGTTTCTTTTATTTCTTCACCTCTACCCATTTACCTGGTGCAAAAGCATGGATGGTATTATCATACATAGCTTCGCAAGAAGTAGCTGGCAGATAGTATTTACCCAGATACGCTGCATTCAGTAATACATTGTATGTGCGGGATTTATTCTCTTCAATATTGAAGTAAGTATAAACCCTGTCATCACGTATATCCATATACGTAGCCGGAGAAGAACGATTTGCACTATCATTACCCATGAGACGGGTATTCAGAATTTCCCATCCTGACGGGAAGATCTGAGACAGCGCCATTTGCTCATAATAGCCACGTTTACCTGGATTAGTAATTGTAACTGATGCTACAAAATCAGATCCTTGCGTCAACGTAGTTGGATCGATTGGATGCCCATCGCGTGACAGGTATCTCACCGTCATATTCAATATGTCCGGACTATTGGTAGCAATCGGTTCTTTACCGGATTCTGGTTGTCCGCGAAGAATCACACGTACGTAGAGTAAATTGCTTCCGTTGTTATTGATGGAAATATTACCTGCATTGTTTGCTGACAGCGGAATCTGCGAAACGAATGAATTACTGTTCACGGTACCTTTTGCACCATTGATAGTATACGAGAAATTCATTTTGTTAGAACCCTTATTGGTACCACAATACTTAGCAATGGCGATGAGCGCATATGCAGTGGTTTGAGTGCTGTACCACATATTATCCTGCGCCAGGTTAGAGGCGATTTCTCTTGTCAGAGAGGAAGCGCGACTATTCTGACCAAGTATGGCTTCAGTTTCCAGGATCATGGCTTTATCGCGCAGATCAGATCCGAAAGTACCACCTAACTGGTTATAGGCTTTCACCTCTGTACCCAGACCTGCTACCAGACTGTTTGCCACTTCAGGTTGACCGGCCAGTTTATAGGCTGCTGCCAGTCTCCATTTAGCGGGAACAGAGATGTATTTGAATTCTTTCAATCTGTTCATCGCGCCCAGTTCTGGTACTTTTGCCAGTGCCAGGAGATACAGTCTATATGCCTGTGTAAGATCGCCACCATAGAAATTGGTGGTGTTCGGCGCCCAGGTGTTGGCTTTGTTACGCTGGTATTTCTTCCATCCTTCTAAGAGTCCGGCAGGAATAGCATAGCCTCTGGTTTGCGCTTCTACGAGGAAGTGACCGCCATAGTTGGTTCCCCAATCATCCGCAGTGGTTCCTCCAGGCCAGTAGGCAAATCCTCCATCCGACGTCTGGAAGCTGCGTAATCTGGTGATACCAGCCTTCACATTTCTGTCGATTTCCGCTACCTGGCTTTCTTTAAGATCCATCAGCTGGTTGAGCACCAGTTGCGGGAATACGCCGGAAGTAGTTTGTTCTATACATCCATGTGGATAGCTAATCAGGAATTGTAAGCGTTTGCCCAGGTTAAGCGATGGAATCGTAGAAACTTCCAGTACGCCAGTATTGGTACCACTCATACCTACCGGCGCGTATGGCGCACTCCATGCCTTCGATGCTTCGAGCGTAGATTCGCTGACGTTAGTGATGAACGGATTAGGATTCCTTACCTCCAGTTCTACATTATCTTCGGCAGACTCGCGGCCGCTGCTGGCGGTTACCTTCAGCTTAGCAACGCCTATCTGTGGATTTACTTTTACATCAAAGTATACCATTTGCTCTCCTGGCATCGGGAAGTTGACCGTTTTGGTACGTTCGCCTACTACTTCCAGCAATCCATTAGTGGAGAGTGTAACAGTAGCGCTTTTAACGGTTGGCTCCAGGCCAAAGACAGTTACTGGTAACTGCATGGTTTCAGTTGGGCCCAGTACTCTTGGTGCAGATGTCAGTACCATCAGTGGTTTTTTCACTGATACCGCTTTTTCTGCCTGGCCATAAGCGCCATCCTGACCCGCTACTACCATGGCTTTCACTGAACCGATGTACGGTGGCAGTTTAAAGTTATGGGTCTGTTTCTGACCTGATTTCAGGTAGAATGGTCCCATGAATTTAACTACAGGTTTGAAACGATTTGCTTTTGCCGCGCCGGCGTTTCTATTCAGCCCTTCATCCCCACCAATGCTGAGAATACGGTCCATATCTACGCCCCATGCACCGATCACATAATCAAACAGATCCCAGGTTCTTACGCCGAGCGCTTCTCTTGCATAGAAAGAGCTGTGTGGATCAGGCGTTTTGAATCTTGTCAGATCCAATAAACCTTCGTCTACAATGGCGATGGTATACGTCATTGCTTTTCCGCTGGCTTCACTTACGGTAATGCTGGCATCTGCTTCTGGTTTCAGCTTGTCAGGCATATTGATAACCGGCTTCAGAATGGTTTCCGGATCTTCTACGAGGATCGGAATGGTACCATACATACGGATTGGCAGGTCATTTTTCGTTTGTGCATGGGGTTGCAGCATACTAACGTTCACGTATATATTGGGCGCCATGTTTTTGGTCGCCTTGAACTTGTAGACAGTTTGTCCTTTCTTGGTATCGATCCAGGTGGTTTGCAGCACCTTGCTACCGCTTTCAATGCTGACGAGTCCGCGGCCACCTTCACTACTAGGAATGGTGAGGGTAATTTCCTCTCCTGTTTTATAAGTGGTTTTATCGGATGTAAATACGAGCATGGCTGCTTCGGCAGGGTTTTCTTTCTGCACGCGTTCTGCCCATCCCGGATAATCGATATATACGGATTTACCGGCAGTATGGCCACTTTCCAGGTCCTTCACGCGGATGAGGAAACGACCCCATTCCGGCGAATTGATACGCAGCGGCCATTTCCCTTTACCATTGCTAAGGGTAATGGTTTCTTTCTGCAGCAGTTGGTTGTAGCTGTCTTGTGTAAAGTTGGAATATGAATCTTCATCACTTCCATCCCACCACCATCTCCAGCGGATTTTATAGAGCTCTACCTGTACTTGTTTGCTACCGGAAGTCAGTCTACCCTGATCATCCACATCCACGATATCAATCATATGCGCCTGGTCGGTGAGTAACATACCTGTGGTACGATCGCCGGCAGGAATGCGCAGACCTGCATAAGTGGAATATGGATTGTATGGCAGGGAGAAATTATCAATACTGAAATCGCCGCCTGGTTCAAACACTTTCACTTCGAAGTTGGCTTTCAGTTGTCCTGGCGCCGGTTTACCCAGTTGGATATTGGCATTTACCGGAGCGGTACCATTATCATTCAGACTTCCTTCGAAGATGGTTTTATTTTCTGTTTCGAAGTGGGTTACCGGGTCATCGAAACTATAATCATTAAAGCCTTTAAAGCTTGTTTTTTGTTGAGTGAGAGACACGTCCACCTTGGCCTTCAGGTGTTGGGCAGTAGCGCCGAACAACCACATTGCCGACAATTCTCCGGTACTGGAGGCTTTGGTCAGCATATTGTTTTTGAAGTCCATTTTTATTTTCAGGCGGTTCGGCTTCACGGTTTCCACGCGTACATTCTTGGTGAAGGTGGCGCCGCCTACTTTTACTTTCGCTAACCAGCTACCAGTAATATCATCTGGTTGTGTAGCCGTAGCGAAGGAGTAGAAGCCATTCAGACTGGAGTTGGAATTGATGCGTTTATAGAGCTGTCCTTTAGGGTTATACAGCTCCATTGTCACCGGCATATCGGCAGGTAGTTTCTTGTCTTTATCTTCCAGGATGAAGGTCAGGTAGATACTATCTCCCGGGCGCCAAACACCGCGCTCACCATATAGGAAACCTTTAATACCTTGCTGTACTTCCTCGCCCTGCACATCAAATCTGCTGAGAGGAAGGGAGGAACCATCGTCCAGTTTGAGGTAGCCGCGTTCGGTGCCTTTTTTCGCTACCAGTAGGTATGGTTTACGTTTCAGGTCGAAAGTAGCGAGACCGTCGCCATCGCTCTTGGTTTTGAAGATCACCTGGTTCTGGTAGTCCAGCAGTTCCAGTTCTACGGCCATTAAAGGTTTGGTATCGCGTATATCTGTAACGGCAACGAGCATACTGTTATCGTTGCCGCGCTTGGCGGTCAGACCGATGTTGGAGGAAATTACGTTGCGGGATACCCATCTTTCTTTGTTATAATAAGACGGCGTACAAGGATCGTCGCGCTCATCCCATTTGAAGCCCATTGGGTAGTAGTAATCGTATCTCTGCCAGAAATCATCATCTTCATCCACCTTTTCGCCGTAATAGTCTGCGTCTTCATCGGAGAAATCAGGCGTACTGGCTGCGTTATCATCGCTTTCTCCAGATTTAGCTGCGCAGGAAGCGAGGGCATAAGATCTGCGGAAGCCAATGGTAATACGATAAATAGCTCCGGGCTCTGAACGAATCAGTTGATCCAGGTCCAGGAAGAATCGGTTTTTCTTATGCAGGTTCAATGATTTATCATTATCCAGTCGGATCGTTTTCACTACCACCGGACGGCCTACACGACGCAGTTCCGTAGAACCGTTCAGGTCGTTGCGCTGAAGATATTGCGGGATATTATTCTCGAAAATTTTGATGATGGAGACATCCACCGCATTCAGGTTGACGGCTTCAAAAGGCATCACCATTTTGTTACTTTCCGGCAGAATTACGCCCTTTCCGGGGATTTCCACGGAAGGCATGGTATTCTCGAAGTTAACATTGGAGGTATATGATTTACCGAGTTTTTTATCTGTGATGTTGAGAATACCCTCGTTGATGACAACAGAGTAATTCCCTTCGAGTCGATTAGGCGCATATACGCGTACTTCGCTACCATCAATGCTGTAGCGCAGATCGCTCTGTCCGCTGATAGAGATCAGTCCTTCCAGTGACTGGGCCATGCTGATAGGATCAGAGAACTGAATCAGCAGGTGTTGTTCCGGATCGGACATGGCTTTTACATCCAGTACTTTAAAATCTCCGATAGCAGGAACATCTACGGTTTGTTTACCATCATTGCTGATCTTCAGCGGAGCGCCTGACCAGGTGATGTCCATGGTGCTGGCATTCTGCTGTTGAACGATACCGCTGATGGTAAATTTAGAGGTATGTTCTGCTGCGTTATGTTCCCATTTAATGGGAAGGGATTTTCCGAGATAGTTAGCAGTCAGAATTTTCTCTATGACCTGCGGTTGTTCAGCATCGGCGGTAGTGATAGTGCCGGAGAACGTCATTCGGTCCAGAGAGGTGTTGTTTTCCGATTTTAATCCTCCCAGATCTACGCTGAAAGAAGGGTCCATTACTTTGAAATCAAAATCAAAAGATTTGAGATCTGAAGGAACATTCATGACCTTACCCAGGCTGAATTTCGCGCTGTACTTTTTACCAGGTTGAAGGTTTTCATCGGGTCTGAATTCGATGGTGGTAGCATCGATCCAGTAGGTTTTTCCTTTAATGGAAGGAGAAAAATCGAATACCTGTTTGTCTACAGGTTCATTCTCAGTGTGTGTAACATTAGCTTGCCCGGCAAGGTGTACCCGGATAGCGCTTTGTTTGGAAATAATACCGGCAGTATATGCTTCGATATACTTAGCATAAGCCGTATTGGGTTCCTTTTTAGTTGTCCGACAACCGTCGAACAAACAAACAGCAGCTACACAAAATAAGGATGCCAGAATAGCAAAACGTAGTTTTGGGAACATCACGAATTTATTATGGTGATTAACTATAGTTGGTGCGAATATACATATTATATCATGTGGCCCCTTTCCAGGCGCAGGAATTTGTTGACGCAGGCAGGTAATTCCTCTTCATAGTGGGTAACATACACCAGGGTAACAGGCATATGTTCGCAGAGTTGTTCGATTACCTGCTTGAAATGGTCCTTTTGTTGTTGGTCCAGTCCCTGGCAAGGTTCATCAAAGATGAGAAGGGGCGGATTTTTAACCAGTGCGCGTGCCAGCAAAACCAGTCGCTGCGTGCTTTCTGGCATTTGTTTGAACGGAACAGTTGCTGCATGGCTGATTTCCAGTACTTCCATCCATCCGGCGGCGATACTTTTCTGGGCTTCGGTGGCCGGTTTTGTACTGCCAATGATATCAGAGAACCCGGAGCAGATCACTTGCATACAGTTATCTCTGGCTGTGAAATATTGATGAAGTTCCGGAGAAATGAAGCCTATTCTTTTCTTGATGTCCCATATGCTCTCTCCTGAGCCTCGTCTGCGGTCAAAAAGCCATAGTTTATTGGCATAGGCTTGTGGGTTATCGCCATTTACAAGACTCAGTAAAGTGGATTTTCCTGCGCCGTTATGCCCCAGCAATGCCCATTTTTCGTGCTGCCGAACAGTCCAGTTGATGTCATCCAGAATCATTGTTTCGCCATATTTCACCCGGATATTTTCCATACGGATAATATGCTCGAAGGAGGCCTGGTTGGTATGTTGAACCAGCTGCGCGATGACATCCGCTTTCAATGCCGGGAGTTGCGCCTGGCGTTGTGGAGCGACTTCCATCTCCATAAACTTTTCTCGTGTATACTTACCCGTTATAGTGCCATTTTCCAGCGTAAGGACATGCGTAATATGTTCTGGTATTTCCTGTGGTGAGGTAGACAACAGTACTGTGGTGCCGCCGGCTATTATTTCATTGACCATATTGCTGAAATCCTTTCTGGTCTGAACATCCAGGCCGATGTAGGGATTGTCGAGCATCAGTAGCTGAGGCTTTTTCAGCAGGGCATGTGCAATCATCACCCGGCGTGTTTCTCCGTTGGAAAGCTTGAGTAATCGTTTATCCAGGAGCGCATGGATTTTCAGTGGCGCCAGTAATGCCGGCACTTCAGTAATATCCAGATGTTCCCTTACGGTGGCGGAGTTTTCGGAATCCATACTGTTAAACCGTTGCTGGTAGTAGAAGTCCGTGGTGGTATTGGAATTATTCTTAAAGGTATGGTGATGGCCTACATAGGCAATCAGGTTACGATAATTGAAGTAAGGATCGGTAACGGTGTGTTTTTGTCGCCATTCCTCATAAAAGTGATAATGAATGCTACCATTGATAATATTGAACTTACCAAGGATTGTATTCAGTAGGGCTGTTTTTCCGGAGCCTCCGGGGCCTGTAATGGCCCATTGTTCATTGGGTTGGATATCCCAGGAGATGTTGGAAAAGAGGGTTTTATCAAGATATCTTACCGTGATGTGTTCCAATGAGAGGAACGGGTTAATGCTGGTTCCCATGTTGTGCTTTGATTTAAATGTTCATCCGGGGGATAAAAATAACAGGATTATTCAAAGCTTCCTGTATTTTTATGCGAACAGCATAAATGCTTTAAAAATAACAGACTATGCGTTGGGAGATAAAAAAGTTTAGCGATTTGACTATCACAGAACTCTATGCCCTGCTGCATTTGCGCAGTGAGGTATTTGTAGTGGAGCAGAATTGTCCGTACCTGGATATGGATTTTGCGGACCAGAAGGCCCTGCATCTCATGGGATATGATGCGAATAACCAGTTGGCGGCTTATACGCGACTTTTTGATAAAGGAATCAAGTTTGCGGAAGCTAGTATAGGAAGAGTGGTGACTGCGCCATTTGCCCGTGGGAAGGGCGCTGGCAGGGAATTGATGGAAGAGTCGCTGCGCCAGTTGTATCAGCAGTTTGGCGAACAGCCGGTTCGTATTGGGGCTCAGCAATACCTGGAGCAATTTTATGGGTCGCTGGGGTTCAAAACGGTTAGCGATACTTATATGGAAGATGGCATTCCGCATGTGGAAATGCTGAAGTAGTTTTTTCTCGCGGAGCGGATTTTTTCTCGCAAAGCAGCATAAGCAAGAAAGCAGCAAAGGATTATATTTTGTTATTTCAACATCATATAATCCTTTGCTGCTTTTTTAAACAAAACTCTTTGCTGCTTTGCCTCTTTGCGCCTTTGCGAGAAAAAAATCCGCTTTGGTCACCGCAAGAAATTTATTTTTTAGGCATCTTTTTCGGTGCTGGCGGGTGATAATGTTCTCTGATTTTGTAGAAAGGTATCACGTAAGAAATCGTGTACTGCATATCGAAAACGGCCCGTTTGCTGCCACTTCCGAAACCGGGAATGGTCAGAGGTGTAAATTCATTCGTTTTTACTGTATTCAGCAAAATTCTTTCTCTCACATTCCATCCCAGGAAAAGATTCTTCAACACTTCGGTTTTGAGTCCCAGTACCAGTTCTATCCAATGTGCATTGGCATTGGTTTTAGGGAAGCTTCCGGTTACCTGGCCGCCCCAATAGGGCGCATGTTGGGTATAGGAAGGCACTTCATAATTGAAGTGGGAGAATCCGTAGCGAAGTCCGCCAAAGAACATATTTCTTTCGGTAGGATATTGTCTTTTCAGGAAGTTATAATCTATACCCAGGGTGGCAAACATACCGTTTCCTTTGTAGGTATAATTGGAATCTGAGTGAGGCGTATTCGTATATCCCAGTTCAATAGCGGCGAACAGTCGTGGGCTGATTCTGGCATCTGCCACCACGGTGTATTCCTGACGATAAGGATAGTACGCATTATTAATGAAGCGGCTCAAGTCCACTCCTAGTCGTAATCCGCCAGGGATCAGCCATGAGCTGTCTTTCTGCTCAGGGAGGATTTTCCCTTTGGTGATGACATGCGAAGTATCTGCTGGTTTGGCAGTAGGCGTTGCTGGCTTGTTTTGGGCCAACGCGGCAAAGCTGAACAGGCAGCTACTCGTTAAAATAGTAAATATAAAGGTGCGTGTCATTGCTATTGGTTACGGACTTAGTGATTATCTGGACGGAATCGATCATGTGAGAGGTAAACAGTACAGTATCCAGGATGAAAGTAGTTCCAAAGCCACATCCGGCGGAGATGAATTGTGGAGTACGTTGGTACCTGAACGTGATAGTATCTCCCTGGAGGAGAGAGTCTATTTTCACCAGGAACTGGCTACTGTCGGCTACTGGCGACAGTGGAAAATAGATGGTGCCTGTATTGGAATTCTTAAGCAGGGTATCGCGGTTCAGTGCCAGTGTGGTAACGGCTCTGAAGATGGTATCCCTGACAATTCCGGCACTGTCGTGTTTAAAACCTATATGCAGGTCGGCACGCAGCGTTTGGTCGCAGACTTTCGTTTCATTTTCGCAGGCGGCCATTCCCAGAAGGAATGCGCCTGCGATCAATAGTTTATAAATATTCTTCATGCTGAAATTTCCGTTGGCAATATATTAAATTCCCAGCTCCTTTTTCAGAAAACGCGCAGTATGGCTTTCTTTACAGGTAACTACTTGTTCAGGAGTACCGGTGCAGAGGATAGTACCGCCGCCGGCGCCACCTTCAGGGCCTAGGTCTACGATGTAATCGGCCATCTTGATAACATCCAGGTTATGTTCAATTACCAGGACGGTATTGCCACGGTCTACCAGTTTGTTCAGTACCTGCAGTAACAGTTGAATATCCTGGAAGTGCAGACCGGTAGTTGGTTCATCCAGGATATAGATGGTTTTACCAGTATCTTTTTTGGACAGCTCTGTAGCCAGCTTAACACGCTGTGCTTCTCCTCCGGAGAGGGTTACAGCCGACTGGCCCAGGGTAATATAGCCCAGACCTACATCCTGTAAGGTTTTGATCTTACGGTAGATCCATGGAACTGCCTGGAAGAATTCCACTGCTTCGTCTACCGTCATGTCCAGTACATCGGAGATCGATTTGCCTTTGTAGCGGATTTCGAGGGTTTCCCTGTTATAACGGCGACCGTTACACTTTTCGCAGTGTACGTATACGTCCGGGAGGAAGTTCATTTCGATGACACGCATGCCACCGCCTTCACAAACGTCACAGCGACCAGTTTTCACGTTGAAAGAGAAGCGGCCGGCATTGTACCCACGGATTTTGGCTTCCGGTACTTGTGCAAAGAGGGTACGAATATCCGTAAAGAATCCGCAATAGGTAGCAGGGTTACTTCGAGGCGTACGTCCGATGGGGGATTGATCAATTTCAATCACCTTATCAATATTTTCCAGCCCTTTTATGCTCTTGTATGGCATAGGTACGAGTTTGGAATCGTACGCATGTTTAGAGAGAATAGGGTATAATGTTTCATTGATCAGGGTGGATTTTCCGCTTCCTGAAACGCCTGTTACGCATATGAAAGTGCCCAATGGGAATTTCACGTTCACATTTTTCAGGTTGTTGCCGGTAACGCCTTTGAGTTCAAGACTGTTGCCGTTGCCTTTACGTCTTTCCGGAATAGGTGCAGAGGTCGACCCATTCAAATAGCCAGCAGTAGGCGTTTTCAGGCGAAGCATTTCTTTTGGAGTTCCGGAGGCTACTATTTGTCCGCCATGAACGCCAGCGCCAGGGCCAATATCTATCAGGTGATCCGCATGGAGCATGATATCCTTATCGTGTTCAACAACGATAACGGTATTGCCCATATCTTTCAGGTTGCGGAGGGCGTCGATCAGTTGCATGTTATCGCGTTGATGGAGGCCGATGCTGGGTTCATCCAGGATATAGGTGATCCCCATTAACTGAGAGCCTATCTGGGTAGCCAGGCGGATACGCTGAGATTCGCCACCACTGAGGGTGCGGGTAGCCCGATTCAGGGTCAGATAGCTTAAGCCTACGTTTAGCAGGAAGCCTAATCTTTCCCGGATTTCTTTCAGGATATCTTTGGCGATTACATTCTGTTTATTTTCCAGTCTGTCTTCGATATTGCTGAACCATTGCTGGAGTTTATCCAGGTCCATATTTCCCAGTTCGGAAATATTTTTCTCGTCTACTTTAAAGAACAGGCTTTCTTTTTTCAGTCGGGTACCATTACATTCCGGGCAGGTGCTCAATTGCATGAAACTTTCCGCCCAGGTACGTACGTGATCGGAGGAGGTATCTGCGAAATAGCGGCGTACTGTATTTACTACGCCTTCGAATTCTGTGGAGTATTTGCTGATATCGCCGCTGGGAGCTTCGATGTCCACATTTTGGTCCAGAGATCCGTTTTCATCGCCGAAGAGTAAAACGTTGAGCGCTTTTTTCGGGATATCGGAGATCGGCCCGGTGAGGGAGAATTTATATTTTTTCGCGAGTTGTTGTACCTGTTTAAAGGTAAAGGTATCGCGGGCTTCTCCCAGTGGTTTGAGGCCGCCCTCATTGAGGGATATGCTATAGTCGGGGATGACTTCATCCATATCGATCTGGTAGATGCTACCGAGACCTTTACAGCGTGGGCATGCGCCATAGGGAGAGTTGAAGGAGAATGTATTAGGGGATGGTTCCTCGTAAGAGAGGCCGGTGTCTTCACACATCAACTGTTTACTGAACTGGCTCACTTTTCCACTGTCGTGGTCCTGGATGAACAGCAGGCCTTTGCCCATGGTCAGCGCTTTTTGAACGCTTTGACTGATACGGGTACGCGCGTCTTCCTGGACCTGTATGCGGTCGATTACCAGTTCAATATCATGTATTTTATAACGGTCTACCTGCATCCGTTCTTTAAGATCGAGGATTTCTCCGTCTACGCGTACTTTGAGGTAGCCTTGTTTGCGTACCTGTTCAAAGAGTTCGCGGTAGTGACCTTTACGGCCGCGCACGAGGGGTGCGAGTATGACCAGTTTTTTCTTGTTGAAATTTTTGAAGAGATGTGCGATAATTTCTTCTTCAGAGAAGCGGGTCATCCGTTTGTTGGTATTGTAAGAATAGGCAATACCGACGCGGGCGAACAGCAATCGGAGGAAGTCGTAAATCTCGGTGATGGTACCTACGGTAGAACGTGGGTTTTTGTTGGTCGTTTTTTGTTCTATGGAGATCACGGGTGACAAGCCGGTGATTTTATCCACATTGGGTCTTTCCATGTCGCCGATGAACTGGCGTGCATATGCGGAAAAGCTCTCCATATAGCGGCGTTGGCCTTCTGCGTAGATGGTATCAAAGGCCAGTGAAGATTTTCCACTACCGCTGATACCGGTGATTACTACCAGTTTGTTTTTGGGCAACTGCAGGTCCAGATTTTTCAGATTATGTTCCCTTGCGCCGAAAACGGCGATATGGTCATCTGAAAGTATCTGAGGAGCCGGCGCGGCGGATACATTCTCTTTTTTCTTTGCCATAGTATATTGGGTGTTCACACAGTGCATTCTCCGCTTAGAATTATAGTTTCCAGGTTAGCAGCATCTTAAAGAAGCGGTGGAATGGTGAACGGAAATTAAGGTATAAAGTTACCTGATTTTTTCTATTCTTTTAATTAGTGTGGGTGTTGTTTTTCACCTGTCGCGAGTGTGTATTGGGGGATTGAAGTTTTCCCACGCCGTAGGCGTGGGAAAACTTCAATCCCCGTGATTCATCCAGCGCCGAAGGCGCTGGATGAATCACGGGGATAAGCGAAAAATAAAAAGGCAGGCCATCGAGGCCTGCCTTTTTGATTATGTTAAAGCGAAAAATTACGCTTTATATTTTTTGAAAACGCAAATGGCGTTGTGTCCACCGAATCCGAAGGTATTACTCATCGCAACATTCACTGTACGCTGTTGGGCTTTACCCAGTGTCAGGTTCAGGTTAGTTGGGATATTTTCACCGAGGGTGGTGGTATTGATGGTAGGAGGAACGATGTCTTCCTGGGTAGCTTTGATACAAGCGATTGCTTCGATTGCACCGGCAGCACCTAACAGGTGACCTGTCATGGATTTGGTAGCGCTGATGTTTACTTTTTCAACATGGTCGCCGAAGGCAGCCACGATGGCTTTCAGTTCGCTCACGTCTCCAACAGGAGTAGAGGTGGTGTGGGAGTTGATGTAATCTACGTCAGCGGTGGTGATTTCAGCATCTTCCAGGGCCTGTTCCATACCAAGTCTTGCGCCGAGTCCTTCCGGATGTGTAGCGGTCAGGTGGTATGCATCGCAGGTCATAGCGCCGCCGATCATTTCTCCGTAGATGGTAGCTCCTCTGGCGATAGCGTGTTCGTATTCTTCGAGGATAATAGCGCCGGCGCCTTCACCCATTACGAAACCATCGCGGTCAGCGTCGAAAGGACGGGAAGCAGTGGTAGGATCGTCGTTGCGGGTAGAGAGCGCTTTCAGTGCATTGAAGCCAGCAATACCAGCGCGGGTTACAGGAGCTTCAGAGCCACCAGCAACGATTACGTTGGCTTTACCCAGGCGGATATAGTTGAATGCATCCACCAGCGCACTGCTGGAAGAAGCACAAGCAGAAACTGTACAGAAGTTAATACCCATGAAACCGTATTTCATGGCGATCTGGCCGGCAGCGATGTCGGAAATCAGTTTCGGTATGAAGAATGGATTAAATTTAGGAACAAAGTTAGCCTGCGCAAATTCCACGATTTGCTCCTCGAACGTCAGCATACCACCGTTACCGGAAGCCCAGATAACACCTACTTTGGTTTTATCAACACCTTCTTTATCGAGGCCTGCATCTACAACAGCTTCCTGTGCAGCCGCCATAGCGTACTGAGTGAAGTTGTCCATTTTGCGGGCTTCTTTTTTATCCATATATTTTTCCACATCGAAGTTTTTCACTTCACAGGCAAATTTTGTTTTGAACTCTGTGGTGTCAAATTTCGTGATCGGTCCAGCGCCACTAACGCCAGCTTTCAAGTTGCTCCAAAAAGTATTTACATCATTCCCGATAGGTGTTAATGCTCCCAAGCCGGTGATCACAACCCTTTTCAGTGTAACAGTACGCATATTGTTGACTTTATATAAAAAAAGTTAGAGCGCAAATTTAGTACTTATTGTTATGAATAATCATAATCATTAAGATATTCTGTTATAATATCTGTTAAAATCCTCTAAATACAGCAGGGACGAAGGCTTTTAAACCTTCGTCCCTGACCAGTTAAGATGATATTTCTATAATATGATAAATAGACATTATTAGGCGGCGGCCAATGCAGGTTCCGCTACAGCCTTGATTTTGCGGGTGCGCTCCTTCAGGAAGTCCATGATTTCTTCATCTGATTTGAACTTCCCGCCAATATTCACAAAATGTTTTGCCAGCAAGTCGTAACGCTTGGACATCAGCCATAGCCACACATGGAGAAAATGAATACTATCAAAGACAATCGCGTCGTTATTGACATATTCTCCGAGGGTTTTACGGAAATATACCGGATGATCTGTCCAGTGCATATTGGGTTTGACGTGATGGCTAATGTGATAACCATCATTCCAGCATTTATGATTGTATTTGGTATTGATACAGGTGATACTGTTCTTATAGGAATTATCAGGATCTGCTGCGCAGATAAACGCATGCTGTGCCCAGTTGCCCACCATCATAATGATCCTGGAAATAATGAATGGTAATATAAATACGACGAATGTTGCCGGGAAATTGATAAAGGAAAGCCCTACGCAAGCGAGAATAAATAATAATTCTCCTCTAACGGAGCGTATCAGCAGCTGTTTACGCTTTTTTCTCACGAAATACAACGCAAGGTGATAGACGCCTGCAAAGAAGAAACTACCCAGGTATTGGAGAAAGCCCCTGAAAGAATCCCGTTGGTAGGACATAGTGGAACTTTCATCTTCCGGCATATTATTTTCCGGATGATGCATTCCAATATGGTGACTGTAATAGGTTTCCGGCGTTTGGCCAAAGAGCGGACCTATTACCCAGGGAAGATAATGATTGAGCAGTTGGTATTTTCTTACAAAGAAAGCACGGTGACTGGTACAATGCAGCATCAGGCCAAATGGACCTTTGAACACTACGTTATTCAGTATCTGATAAACGATAGCGGCTGTCCACCAAAGCCAGGAAACAGTTCCTGGTATATACATCAGTATGGCCAGTGGCCATAAGGTAAAGGTGATCTTTAAAGTAAGATATACGAACGGCAGGTCGCGCTCGTCCTTAATCATACTTTTGAAAAACTTGTCGAATACTGATTCGGTAGCTGGCCTGGTAAATACCGGATCGGTAATGTTTGTGAGTTGCTTCATGTCGTTCCGTGTAAAGTTGGCTACAGTATTAACTGCTCCGTGATGGAAAAATTGAGGGATTTTAACTGCATAACGCAGAATCCCTTCAGATATTATTCTCGTTGCAAATTCTCCAGTGGAAGATAAGCAATTTAAAATGGTCTGCGACTATTTTTGTAATTTCCGCCCCCGGAAATCCAAGGTTAGGTGAATTTATGTATGACATCTATCCTTTAACTATCCAAAATACTCCCGAAAATGAAGAGATTGACGCTCAAAGATGTAGCCAAAATGGCTGGCGTAGCACCGAGTACGGTATCATTTGTGTTAAATGGTAAGGCCAAACAAATGCGTATCCGCGATGAGGTAGCACAGAAAATCATGGGTGTAGTGAATCAATCCGGTTACGAACCCCATCGTGTAGCGGTAAACTTACGTACCGGCCAGTCTAAAACGCTTGGCCTTATTGTGGAAAGCATCTCTGGCAGCTTCTTTGCCAGTCTGGCCCGCACTATTGAGATAGAAGCGGAACGGCTGGGCTATAATGTCGTGTATTGCAGTACGGAGAATAATGCAGAAAAAGGAGGCGAACTCATCCGTATGTTGGGCCGCCAGATGGTAGATGGATATCTGATTACTCCGGCTCCTGGCATGGAGAACGATATTCGCCGACTCGTACAGATGCATAAGCCTGTAGTACTCATGGATAGCTATTTCCCAGGTATCAAGGCGCCCTATGTGCTGATTGATAATTTTCATGGGGTACAACTGGGCATGGATCATCTCTTTGAAAAAGGATATAAGAAAATAGGATATGTGAGTGTGGATATCTCTCTGGTGCAGCTGAGTGAACGCCAGCGCAGCTATGTACAAGCGCTGCGCAAAAAAGAAATCCCTTTCCGTAAGAAAAGGATGCTGGAACTAAGTTACCATGAGTCCAGAGAACAAAACCTCGCTGCCCTGGAGGCCTTTATCCGGGAAAACCGCGATCTGGACGCTATCTTCTTCGCCACCAACTACCTGGGCATCCTGGGCCTGGAAGCACTCAGTCGCCTGAAACTCAGTATGCCCAAACATATGGCCGTTATCTGTTTCGATGATCATGATATTTTCCGCCTCTACCCTCCCGGCATTACAGTGATCGAACAGCCCATAGCAGGTATCGCCAGCCAGGCTATCAGCCTGCTGATGAAGCAATTAGATAAGCAACAGGGCCCCCTGAAAGAATCCCAGGTCACTCTCCCCGGCAAACTGATTGTTCGCAGTTCCACCTAAGCCCATTACCGTTAAAAAAATTAAACAGATATTTGTCACAGGATCTGAAAAATTTTAATACTTTTAGTACATAACTTATGAGCGATAGTAAAGATTCAACCAAAGAATCTTTTTTTATTGACCTGTGCTAAATCGATTTTGTAAAGTTTTTCCATTTATATAGACAAGTATGAAAAAAGTTGGATTGCTAACAGCGGCTTTATTATTAATGTATGGAGTCAAGGGCCAGACAGTGGATAAAGTCACTGAACCGGTAGAATGGGTGAATACCTTGATGGGAACAGACTCCAAAGTGAGTCTTTCTAACGGTAACACCTACCCTGCGATTGCGCTTCCCTGGGGAATGAACTTCTGGATGCCACAAACAGGCACGATGGGCAATGGTTGGGCTTATCAATATACCGCAGATAAAATCAGAGGCTTCAAACAAACGCATCAGCCATCTCCCTGGATCAATGACTATGGCCAGTTTGCAATTATGCCTGTCACCAGTACGCTGAAATTTGATCAACACAAAAGAGCCAGCTGGTTTTCCCATAAATCTGAAATCGCCAAACCTTACTATTACAGCGTATACCTGGCAGATGCAGATGTAACCACTGAAATCACGCCTACAGAAAGAGCCGCCCAGCTGAGATTCACCTATCCTGCTACAGACAGCGCCTTCCTCGTCGTAGATGCCTTTGATAAAGGTTCCTATATCAAAATAATTCCTGAAGAAAAGAAAATCATCGGGTATACCACCAAGAACAGCGGTGGCGTTCCTGCTAATTTTAAGAACTATTTCATCATCACTTTCGATAAGCCATTCACCGTTACTAATACCTGGCACGATAGCGTGCTGGTAGCCGGCAAACTGGAAATGCAGGCGGATCACAGTGGCGCGATTGTAGGTTTTAAAACTGCTAAAGGTGAGAAAGTAACAGTGAAAACTGCATCTTCCTTTATCTCCTTTGAACAAGCAGCACTCAACCTGCAAAACGAAATTGGCAACGACAACTTCGATGTAACCCGCGATAAAGCAAAAGCCGAATGGAATAAGGAACTGGGCCGACTCGCAGTACAAGGCGGTTCTCCGGAACAAGTGCGTACTTTCTACTCTTCCCTGTACAGAGTATTGCTGTTCCCGCGCAAATTCTATGAGATCAACGCTAAAAAAGAAATTGTTCACTACAGTCCGTATAACGGTGAAGTACGCCCTGGCTACATGTTTACCGACAACGGATTCTGGGATACCTTCCGTGCAGTACACCCTTTCTTCACACTGATGTATCCTACTCTCAGCAGCCATATCATGGAAGGACTGGCCAATGCCTACAAAGAAAGTGGCTGGTTGCCTGAATGGGCAAGCCCTGGTCATCGCGATTGCATGATCGGTTCCAACTCCGCCTCCCTGATTGCAGACGCTTATATTAAAGGTATTCGTGGCTATGATATCAATACTTTATATCAAGCAATCCTGAAGAATACAGAAAATGAAGGCCCATTGGAATCTGTAGGTCGTAAAGGCGTGAAATATTACAATACGCTGGGGTATATTCCTTATGATGTAAATATCAATGAGAATACTGCACGTACATTAGAATATGCTTATGACGACTTCACCATTCTCCAGTTGGCGAAAGCGCTGAATCGTCCAAAGGCAGAACAGCAGCTGTTTACCAAGCGTTCACAGAATTTCCGTAACGTATTCGATCCGGAAACAAAACTGATGCGTGGTAAAAATAAAGATGGCAAATTCCAAACGCCTTTCAATCCGTTTAAATGGGGAGATGCTTTCACAGAAGGGAATTCCTGGCATTATACCTGGTCTGTATTCCACGACGTAAATTCCTTATCACAACTGATGGGAGGAAAAGATATGTTTGTGAAGATGTTAGACTCTGTGTTTACCATGCCTCCTACTTTCGACGAAAGCTACTACGGTACCGTTATCCATGAGATTCGCGAAATGCAAATCATGAATATGGGACAATATGCACATGGTAACCAGCCTATACAACATATGATCTATCTGTATAACTACGCTGGTCAACCATGGAAAACACAATACTGGATACGTCAGGTGATGGAACGTCTGTATAAACCTACTCCTGATGGCTATTGCGGAGATGAGGATAATGGCCAGACTTCCGCCTGGTACGTGTTCTCCGCTATGGGCTTCTATCCTGTTTGTCCGGGTACGCCACAATATGTGCTGGGTACTCCGCTCTTCTCCAAACTTACCATGACGCTCGAAGATGGTAAAGTAATGGAAATAGAAGCTCCCGGAAACAGCGATAAAAATCTTTACGTACAAAAAGCATCACTAAACGGTAACGACTATACGAAAAATTGGATCAGTCATGAAGACCTCCAAAAAGGTGGTAAGCTGATATTCAATATGGGTGCGGAACCTGCCAGAAATAAAGGCACGAATCCGGCAGACTATCCATATTCCTGGTCTACCGCGAAGTAAAAGATATGAAACGATTTCATTGTTCACTGTAACTATTTCATCCCGATTCTTCGGGATGTACTTTTTTAAATAACCTTAATTATCAACCATGAAGAAAATATTACTGCCACTACTGTTGGCTATAACCGGCGTGGCCACAGCGCAGGAAAATGTATTGCAATATGTAAAACCTATTACAGGCACTATGCGCATGGGCCACACCTATCCCGGCGCTACCGTTCCTTTTGGTGCAGTACAGTTAAGTCCGGAGACAGATACGATTCCATACGAAATGAACGGGAAATATAACCCGGATGTGTATAAGTATTGTGCCGGATATCAGTATGAAGACAAAACTATAGTTGGCTTCAGTCATACCCATTTTAGCGGAACCGGCCATGCTGATCTGGGAGATTTTCTCATCATGCCTACTACGGGCGAGTTGCAATTAAATCCTGGTACAGCAGAACATCCGGAAACCGGTTACAGGTCCGTATTTTCGCACAGTACTGAAGTTGCTGAACCCGGATATTATAAGGTGAAACTGGAAGATCATAATATCTTAGCAGAGATGACCGCCAGCAGCCGTGTGGGGTTTCATCAATATACCTTCTCTGGCAACGGTACCGCACATATCATCCTGGATATGATGTCCAATATTTACAATTATGAGAATAAAAATGTATGGACGTATATCCGTGTGGAAAACGATACGCTGGTAACAGGTTTCAGGCAAACTAACGGTTGGGCACGTACGCGAATAGAATATTTCGCAATGGTCTTTTCCAAGCCTATTCAGCATTATGGCCATCGCAATTATGCAAAAGATGTGTATAGAGGCTTCTGGCGGAAGTTTGACCAGTACCATGATTTTCCGGAGATGGCAGGCAAACAGATACGCGCTTATTTCGACTTCCAAACCACCCCTGGAGAAAAAATTCAGATTAAAATGGCCTTGTCTCCCGTAAGTACTGAAGGAGCACTCAAAAACTTACAGGCAGAAATTCCTGGATGGAACTTCGATCAGGTGAAACGAGATGCGCAGCAATTATGGACTAAAGAACTGAATAAAATTCATATTGAATCTGGTAGTCGCGAAGAAAAAGAAAACTTCTATACCGCCATGTACCATGCTTTTATCAATCCTACTACCTATATGGATGTGGACGGATCGTATCGTGGACTGGATATGAACATTCATAACACAAACGGATATACGAACTACACTACTTTCTCGCTGTGGGATACCTATCGTGCATTACATCCTTTCTTCAATGTGATTCAGCCAGGAAGGAATGCAGATATGATTCGTTCCATGATGGCGCATTATGAGCAAAGCGCGCAACATATGTTGCCCATCTGGTCGCACTATGCGAATGAGAACTGGTGTATGATTGGCTACCATAGCGTATCTGTGATTGCAGATGCTGTTATGAAAGGCAATGCGCCATTTGACGCGAACAAGGCGCTGGAAGCCTGTGTAACTACTGCCCGTCATCGAAATTATGATGGACTGGGCTATTACATCGATAAAGGATACATACCAGAAGATAAAGAAGGTTCTTCCGTTTCCAAAGTACTGGAATATGCGTACGACGATTGGTGTATTGCGCAGATGGCAAAGAAACTGGGTCGGAATGATATTTATGAAGAATTCATCAAACGCTCGCTCAACTATAAAAATGTATACGATAGCAAGACCGGGTTTATGCGTCCTCGCTTGAGCGACGGTAGCTTTAAACCGAATTTCGATCCATTACAAACGCACGACCAGGGCTTTATTGAAGGTAATGCCTGGAATTACAGTTTATATGTGCCGCAGTATCCGGCAGATATGATCGCGATGATGGGAGGAAAGAAGCAATTCGCACAACACCTGGATTCTTTGTTCACAATGGAGTTACCAGATAAATACTTCGCTGAAACAGAAGACATCACTCGCGATGGTATTATTGGTAATTATGTGCATGGTAATGAGCCTTCTCATCATGTGGTTTATCTGTATAATCATACCGGACAACCCTGGAAAACACAGGATAGAGTAAGGATGATTTTACGGAAGATGTATCATCCCGGACCTGATGGCCTTGGCGGTAATGATGATTGCGGACAGATGAGTGCCTGGTATATATTCTCTTCTCTAGGTTTTTATCCTATGTGTCCGGGTGCTGATCAGTATGAGCTGGGAAGTCCTGCCGTGGATAAGGCTACTTTACAATTGGAAAATGGAAAAACATTTGTGGTAGATGTGAAGAACCAATCTGATAAGAATGTCTATGTACAACAGGTATTGCTGAATGGTAAGCCATGGAAGCAGTTAACGATTAGTCATTCAGACATTATGAATGGAGGTACTATCACTTTTGTAATGGGAGCTAAACCTAAAGACTATACGAAGTGATAAAGTATCACTAAGATCGCCGTCACTACTGAGTGGAGACGAAACTAAAAACGGGATGCTTTTTAGCATCCCGTTTTTAGTTTCGTTATTTGTAATTATCTATTATGAACGAAGTGTAATGGACGTGATGCCCAGTGGCACTTGTTCTTTGGTGTCAGTCGGTTTAAAATGCAATCTCAGCGTATGTTTTTTACCATCTGTTACAGGGGTAATTTTGATACTGCTGTTGGCCGGGGCTTTCTCAGGAGCGCCAGGTCCGATTACGGTAGATCCCAGCGGATTGCCGTCCAGAGAGGCTTCTACCTGGAAGCCGGCTTGTACTGCTTTATTCACCATGTAAGTCAGGTCGATGGCTGTTACATCGGTGAGGTCCAGGCCTGCGTATTCTACGGAGCTAGGCGTTACGCCTGGGATCAGGAATTTCATGCCATTCATTTCGAATGCAGAAACTCCATCCGCTTTGCTATAGCTTGCAGCAGGGATGCGCGGGTTGTACAATGCCAGGGCAGCGGCGCCTGTCATAGGTTTAATGCCGGTGCTGCCTTTATCGGTATAGCTGGCGGTGAGATAAAGTACGCCATCGTCTTTTATTTGTCCTTTCAGTGCCGGATTAATATTACCGTTTGCTGCCAGTGAAGGTTCACGGGTAGTGGCTCCTCCGATGGAATAAATATATTCCACCAGTTGACGCGCCTCTGTCATAGAGAGCGTTGGGTGAGCCGCCATAGCGGTTTCTCCCCATACGCCACCACCGCCGTTGATGATTTTTTGCGCCAGTTTATCTGGTGCAGCAGGATCTGCTTTATACTTTTCTGCTACCTGCTTAAAGGATGGTCCGATAGACTTTTCATCCGTTTTATGGCAGGTTTTACAATCGGAAATTTCCATGATATTCTTACCGGCGATAGCGCCAGTAATGATTTGGTGGCCTTGAGGAGCCGCTGCTTTATCCCGGCCTTGTACGTAATCAGCCTTTACATACAGATTGCTAAGATCCAGTTTACCATCGGCAGAATTACCATCTTCATGGTCGCGAACATCTACGGAATAGCTAACCTCTTTTCCAGGGAAATAGAACATCTTGTTGCCTTTGACGCTGATATTTACCACTGGCGCTTCGTTACCTGCATAGACAGGAATTTGAATACTGCGCGTTTTCGCGCCTTTGTCGTCTATAACGTCAACGGATATACTATATTCACCAGGACTGGTAAATGTATAATCCACAGTAGGTTCTTTGGTTTCTTTCTTATTACCGTTACCGAAATACCAGAGATAGGTTAGTTTATCGCCGTCAGGATCTTTGCTGCCTTTGGCAGAGAGTTTCACTGTGAAAGGAAGGCCTCCGCTTAATTTATCTACTTCCAACGCAGCTACAGGAGCGCGGTTGCCGCCGTTAAAATCGATACGGGTTAATGCTGCATCAGCATTCTTACTGAACCAGCCATTACCGTATTCGAGTACATAAAGACGACCGTCTGGTCCCATTTCCATATCGATAGGCGCGTTCAGTTTAAGGTTAGGCATAAAGCGCTCCATTTTGGAATAGTTAGCATCTTTATCCATGGTAACAGCCATTATCCAGCCGCGCATCCAATCGTAGATAAAAAGTTTATCGTTGTAGTAATCAGGGAAACGTGTCTCTTTGGGATAATATTCGCTGTGGTATATTGGTCCTGCTTCCGCATTACGGCCACCGGCGCCTACCAGCGGGAATTCTGCTGATTTTCCATAAGGATACCAGATGAATGCAGGCACAGCGGGCGGCAGTTCTTTCAAGCCTGTATTATTGCGGGAATTGTTAATGGGGTGTTTCGGGTCGTAAAATGCCCCGCTTTTACCTGTTTCATAGTCATATTCCCGATAAGGCTTGTTATCGGCTATAAAGAGCGGATAACCATAATAGCCGGGCTTTTTCGCCTGGTTTACCTCATCGTAACCACGTGGGCCGCGGAGACTGTCGTCTTCATTTGCATCGGGGCCTACTTCGCCCCAATAGAGGTAGCCGGTTTTCTTATCAATGGAAATGCGATAAGGATTGCGGGTTCCCATCGCGTAGATTTCAGGTCTGGCGCCGGTTGTACCTTTTTTGAAAAGGTTTCCTTCCGGAATGGAGTAGCTACCATCAGCCTCTACTTTTATGCGCAGGATTTTACCACGGAGGTCGTTGGTATTGGAAGACGAGCGTCTGCCGTCGTACTGCAGATGGCCCGGACGATCATCGGTTGGGCCATATCCTTTGCTCGCATATTTTTGGCCTGGTTCATCAAATGGAGTGGTGTTATCGCCTGTGGAAAGATAAAGGAGATTATCTGGTCCAAATGCAATGGAACCGCCCGTATGGCAGCAAATGTCGCGCTGTGAATAGAATTGCAGGATCTGTTTTTCAGAGGCCATATCCAGTTTGTTGTTTTCAAACTTGAATCTGGACAGGCGATTGACAGAAGTGTCTGCCGGAGAATAGAAGATGTAGATGTAGTGATTGCTTCTATAATCAGGATCTGCGGCTAATCCGAGGACGCCTTCTTCTGCGTTTACATTTGGAACATTTGTTTTGTAGTAAACATTTAGGAATCCTACCTGAGAGATGGTTTTGTCTGCTTGTTTATACATCAGGAGTTCGCC
Organism: Chitinophaga dinghuensis; assembly: GCF_003259435.1. Classification (GTDB taxonomy): domain Bacteria; phylum Bacteroidota; class Bacteroidia; order Chitinophagales; family Chitinophagaceae; genus Chitinophaga; species Chitinophaga dinghuensis. The sequence continues at coordinate 209,794 of NZ_QLMA01000010.1, read as the reverse complement.
TCTGCGTTGTGCCACGAGAATGTCGAGGTTGGGCAGGATGGTCATCTCTGTAGGTTCAAAGAATTGTCCTGCTGCCAATACATTCTTCGTGAATCTGTCTTCCTCCGGTACGCGTAAAGTGGTGGCTTTGCTATAGTCCAGTACCTGATTTTCTCCGATGGCATATTTAATACCGGCTCTCAATTGATGGAGGAAATTCTCCTCTTTGTAAGATTCCGGGGTATGGCCCATTCCGGTATAGAAAGCGCGTCCGCCATCGTATTCGTGATACCATGCGATAGGATGATTATTGTTCATTGTACCGCCTTTGTAGGTGGTTTCATCCAGGGAGATGAGCACTTTTACAGTGGTATCCAGTTTTTTGAAATTGTACCATTCATCTGTATGGGAGAAGGATGGCGGCAGTTTATATGGATCGAAGAACTGAGGTGTTTTTACGTCCAGTTTGGCATCATGAACGCCTTCCGGATGGTTGGCAAATTGTGCGCCTACCAGGTGATTGTACCAGCCCCAGTCGTACTCTGTATCAGTACCGGCATGAACGCCTACAAATCCGCCACCGGCCTGGATATATCGTTCGAAATCCGCTTCCTGGTAGTTGTCCAGTACATCGCCGGTTGTATTCAGGAATACTACCGCCGCGTATTGAGCGAGGGTGTCTTCATTGAATTTGGTGGCGTCTTCGGTAGTATCCACCTGGATGTTCAGGTCTTTAGCAAGGGTAGTCTGGAAAGCTTCAATGCCTGCAGGGATAGAGGCATGGCGGAATCCCATGGTTTTGGTGAATACCAGTATTTTAGGTTTGCCTTCCCGTTTTTTCGTACAGCCGGCAACGATAGTCACCACTACTATCAGCAGTAATAGTCTGTTAATAAGTTTCATTATATGGGGAATAAAGGGTGATAGGAATTATTTCACTTTGATGTTGGCTGCATATTGAATACCACCGAGTAAATGCTGTAGGTACAGCGGGTCGGAATAGGATTCTTTAGTATGGCCCATTTCTGTGTAGAAGGAGCGTCCGCCTTCGAAGGAGTGGTACCAGCACATAGGATGGTTGTCTCCATTCTTCCCGCCTTCGTAGGTAGATTCATCGATTTTAATCAGTACATGAATATCGGGATTGATGTCCTTGAAATTGTACCATTCATCTTTGCGGGTCCAGTCGTCTGGCAGATGTTTGGTGGATATATGTGTTTTATCTACCACTTTGAGGGTGGCTACCTGTTGTTTAGGATGGCTGGTGAAGTAAGCCCCTGCCAGTTTGCCATACCATGGCCAATCGTATTCCGTATCGGTGGCAGCGTGAATGCCCATGAATCCGCCTCCTTTGTGAATATATTGTTGAAAGGCTTCTTGTTGGGCATCATCGAGGACGTCGCCGGTGGTGCAGCTGAAGATAACGGCATCGTATTTCTTCAGGTTTTTGTAAGTGAATACTGCGGCGTCTTCAGTGGTATCTACTGCGAATCCGTTTTCAGCGCCGAGTTTCATGATGGCTGATTTAGCGACAGGGATGCAGTCGTGTCGGAATCCTTTCGTTTTGGAAAATACGAGTACGCGGTACTTGTGTTTTGCATTGGCCGTGATGGAGGCCACCAGTAATAAAAACGCGAGGAACGTGGTGATTTTTTTCATCGTTTATACGTGGTTGTTATATCGTTGGAATAGAAAAGGCATAAAGCGTGTATTCGCTTTATGCCTTTATGTGCAGGCAATTGTGATTACAACTGCCGGATTTTAATATCGCGGTAAGACACTACGTCGCCGTGGTCCTGGAGAGCGATATGGCCTTTTTGATATTTGCCGAATCCTTTCCAGGTTTTGAATTTACTATTAGCAATGAGGGCGTCCCATTCAGGAGTGCCCATGGTTGTTTCAACGGTAGTAACGCCATTGAGTTTCAGGGTCAGATGACCGTTTTTCTTGATGATCTGGGCGGTATTCCATTCACCAACGGGTTTAACGGCCTTCTGGGAGGATTTCACCAGATCATACAGGTCGCCAGCATTATGTTTGATGATTTTGCCATCCGGATGTTTGTCGTCATCCAGTACTTGCATTTCAGGGCCTGTTTCGTAGGTAGCCTTGTATTCCGGCGATTCGTTCACGCTGAAAATGATACCACTGTTGCCGCCTTCGGAGATTTTCCATTGGATGGACAGTTCATAGTTTTCAAATTCATCGTTGGTAACGAGGTCGCCACCGGGAGCGCCGTTCTTTTTAGCTGCCTGATCGAGGACGAGGGCGCCATCTTCTACTTTCCATGCCGGGCTGGCAGCATCTTTATGAAACGTATGCCATCCCTTAGTGGTTTTGCCATCAAACAGCAATTTCCATCCCGCTTTCTTTTCTTTGGCAGTGAGGGTGTTGGGTTGTTGAGCTGATGCAGATGTACCGATCAATGCGGTCAGCGCAGCAGCCAGGATTACTTTTTTCATGCTGGCATTTTGTAAGATGAAAGTTGATTAATTGGCAGAAAGAGAAAGGATATATTTCACCATTTCTTTTGCATCATCCTTAGAAACGTTGGTATGTGGCAGCATTGCTACTTCGCCCCAGTTACCTGAACCACCTTTGATGATTTTATCAGCCAGTTTATCCACATTTTCGTCATTGTTCGGGTATTTGCCGGCGATATCCTTGAAAGAAGGACCTACCAGTTTCATCTCTTCCTTATGACAGGTTTTGCAGTCAGACTGCGCCATCAGTTCCTGTCCTTTAGTCAGAGGTTTGTTCGCATTAGGTGATACCATAGAATTATCAGCTGCATGCTCAGTTTCACTTGTCGTTTGTGCGGCTTTGTCGCCACCACCACAAGCTGCGAAGAATAATGCACTCAATACAAACGGCGCCAGATATCTCTTTTTCATTTTCTGTTTTTATTTTTTATGTGATGCTTATTTTTATCAGATTCCCAATATTCTATTGTTGAAAGCGTCGTCGGTGGCTGCGCCTGCGAAATCATCGAATGCCTTATCGGTCACGCGGATGATATGATTTTTAATGAAAGGAGCGCCTTCTTTTGCGCCATCTTCCGGATGTTTCATGCAGCATTCCCATTCCATTACAGCCCATCCGGCATAATCGTATTGGGTTAGTTTGCTGAACACAGATTTGAAATCCACCTGTCCATCGCCGAGGGAACGGAATCTTCCCGGACGATCTATCCAGGACTGGAATCCGCCGTATACGCCGGATCTGCCGGTAGGGTTGAATTCCGCATCTTTCACATGGAACGCTTTGATTCTTTCGTGATAGATATCGATGTATTCCAGATAGTTCAGGCATTGCAGCACGAGGTGACTTGGATCATACAGGAGGCATGCTCTTTTATGATTGCCTACTGCTTCGAGGAAGCGCTCATAGCTGGCGCCATCGTGAAGATCTTCGCCAGGATGTATTTCATAGCATACATCCACCCCTTGTTCTTCAAATGCATTGAGGATAGGCATCCAGCGTTTGGCCAGTTCTGCGAATCCGGCTTCTACCAATCCTGTAGGGCGTTGTGGCCAAGGGTACATGGCTGGGGCCCAGAGGAGTGCGCCGCTGAAGGTGGCATGTGCGTCCAGTCCCAGGTTGCGACTGGCTTTAGCGGCGTATTTCAGCTGGTTCACTGCCCATTCCGTGCGGGCATTGATATTATTGTGATACTGTGCAGGTGCAAACTGATCGAACATTTCAGAGAAAGCAGGATTCACTGCTACGAGTTGTCCTTGCAGATGTGTACTCAGCTCTGTAATTTCCAGTCCTGAGGCGTTTACGATGCCTTTGATTTCATCTGCATATGTTTTGCTTTCAGCGGCTTGTTGCAGATTGATGAGACGCGTGTCCCAGCTAGGGATTTGCACTCCTTTAAAACCAATGGAGGCGGCCCATTCACAGATACTTTTCAGACTGTTAAAGGGAGCAGTATCGCCCATGAACTGGGCGAGAAATATACCAGGTCCTTTTATTGTTCTCATAATACCTTTCCGTTTAACCAGTTACTAGATTTCGAAATTAGTCCATTTGGTGTCGCTTTGGGAAGATTTCACCACATTATCGATAAATGCCATACCACGGATACCTTCTTCTACGCCTGGGAAATCCAGGGATTCGGGTGCGGGCTGGGTTCCATCGATTTTCGCGGATAAAGTCTGCGCAAAGTTACGATACAGATTTCCGAAAGCCTCCAGATATCCTTCCGGATGTCCTCCTGGTGTGCGGGTATTATGTGTCATGTAAGATGACTGGGCTTTGTAACCATTACCAGCTCTGTATATTTCGGTCGGTTTGTCCAGCCATTTTACCAGCAGGGTATTTGGTTCATGTTGTGCCCATTCCAGGCCGCCTTTTTCGCCGTATACCCGGATTTTGAGGGCATTTTCCTCGCCTGCGGCTACCTGGGTGGCCATCAGTACGCCGGAGGCGCCATTATCGAAGCGGAGGAGTACAGCCCCATCATCATCCAGGGCGCGGCCAGGAACAACGATATTGAGGTCGGCACATAATTTTTCTAGTTTAGCGCCGGTGATATATTCAGCGAGGTTGAAGGCATGTGTACCGATGTCTCCCATTGCGCCGGCTTTTCCGGATCTTTTTGGATCGGTTCTCCATGCTGCTTGTGCATTTCCTTCTCTTTCGCTGAGTTTAGACAGCCAGCCCTGTGGATATTCCACCCATACTTTTCTGATTTGACCGAGGTCTCCGTTTTTCACCATTTGGCGGGCCTGTTTGACCATTGGATAACCGGTGTATGTATGTGTCAGTAGTAAGGAGAGGCCGGTGGCTTCTACTTTTGCTTTCAATTGTTTGGCTTCGTCCAGGGAGATGGTGATTGGTTTTTCAATTACCACGTTAAATCCTTTGTCCAGCGCCATCATGGCAGGTTCAAAGTGGGCGAAGTTGGGAGTTACGATGGTCACGAAGTCCAGTCGTTTATCTGCCGGCATGGCAGCTTCTTTTTCCAGCATTGTTTTGAAGTCCGTGTAGGTGCGTTCCGGATCGAGGAACAGCATCTGCCCGGAATCAACAGCAATCTCAGGATTTACACTGAGAGCGCCTGCAACGAGTTCAATAAGGCCGTCCATGTTGGCGGCAATACGGTGTATAGCACCGATGAAGGCATCTTTACCGCCTCCAATCATTCCCATTCTGAGCTTGCGTGTCATATAGTCGAATCAGCTTTTAAATTTAGAAATTATGCTATTGCGATTTCAGGTTTTTTGCGGTTGCGCATGTAGAAGAACAGCGCTGTAAAGGCCACTATCAGGACAACAGGAATAATCAATGTTACATCCAGGATTTGCGGACCGGCAACGGATTGTGCATGGCTGAAAGCTGCTGCTTCCGGCGAGCCTGCGGCAGCAGTGCGGTACGCATCCAGAGAAGCGCCTGCAGGCAGCTCTTTGGAAAGAATACTGTCATAGAAACCACCCATGAAAATGGTGTAGATAGAAACGGCAAACATACCGGCTCCACCCACCAGGTTCATTCCCAGCGCTCCGGATTCCGGAATATTTTCGGAAACAAAGCCGATCATGCAAGGCCAGAAATAAGTTACGCCCATACCAAATATGAATGCAGCGAAAAATACCATATTGCCGGACACATGTGCCAGCATATATAATCCGAGGGCGGATAAAATCGCTGAAATCAGCAGTACGCCGGTTGGCGACATGCGATGAACGATAGGACCAGCGAAGGCTCTGCCCAATGTTTGTACGCCGGCTGTCATTGCCAGAATCAGGATGGCGTTTTCAGTAACGTTTTTCAGGAGTACTTCAATCCACTGACCGGTGAAGAGCTCCGTGATAGCCGTACCGAACATCAGGATGAAAATGACGATGAAAAGCGGCGTCCCGAGGGATTTATACATCTGTGCATTAGTAATACCAGAAGCTACGCGTTCAGTTACCGGGAAATCCAGTTTCATGAAAAGGTAGCCATACAGTAAGGTGGGAAGAATCATGGTCGCCATCTGCACCTGATAGTTAAGTTTCAGGCCAGAGAGGAAGAATACGGTCAGTGCGCCGATTACAATGCCACCTGGAAACCATAAGTGAAAGTGGTTCAGTTTGGTGGTTTTGTTGTTGGGATAGATAGTTGCTACAAGCGGATTACAGGCGGCTTCCACAGTACCGTTGGCCATGCCGATGAACAGCGTGGAAATAAACAGTGTGGAGAAACCAGTGGCGAATATTGTCAGGAGAATACCTGCCAGGTGCAGCACAAATGCGGCCAGGAGCAGGCGTTTCATACCGATGATATCAACCACAAAACCTCCGATAATCACTGCAAGTGGGAAGCCCCAGAAAGCAGTACTGGCTATGATGCCTAATTGTGATGCACTCAGGTCGAACTGTTTGCCCAGATCGCCAAGGATTCCGGCGCGGATTCCAAAGGACAGGGAAGTAACCAATAATGCCATACAGCTGGCTACAAATAACTTTGATGGCTGGATCGCCTTTGCCATAAACGTGGAGTTTTGTGTGATTTTTAAAAACAAGTAATAAAACGACTAAATTTATAAAAACTATTCACACTTTTTCATCTTTTTATGGATGAATGGAGTGGGTAAACCCATTTAGCTAGAAGAAATATTGCAGTTTTTCGGCATTTTGGCAGTACAGGTGTAAGCTGGGGGTCAGTGAAACTGCTAAAAAGTCCTTCTGATACCACTTGATAGGCATTGGTATTGTTAAAATTTCTAATTCGGGAATTACAGCTGAAATCAGTCGGTATTTCCCCGAATTTATTACTAATTTTACAGGCCTTGAAAAGCAGCGCTACAACTGACACGTTGACATGCAGTCTTTCCAAGCATAATATTTGCATAACCAGAATCCCCGTCTGTTTAACGTCACCAGGCCAGCGTCATAGTGCCAATGGTACTGGCTTATACAGCGAGGAATTGAAATTGTAATCCGTAATTAAACATTCTATATGTTAGGTTTTTTAACAAAACTGTTTGGAGGGAATAAGTCTGACAGAGATATCAAGTCTATCACTCCAATAGTGAAGCAGATCAATGAGGAGTTTGAAAAGCTGCAATCCCTGCCTATTGACGACCTGCGGTATAAAACCCAGGAATTCCGCGCCCGTATCAGGGAGCATGTTGCTACTATTGATGCTGAGATAGCGGAAAAGAAAGAAACCGCGGAACAATCAGAGGATGTTACAATAAAAGATGCAATCTACCAGGAAATAGATGCACTGAAGAAAGACCGTGACAAACAGCTGGAAGAAATTCTGAAAGTGCTGTTGCCAGAGGCTTTCGCAGTGATGAAAGAAACTGCCCGCCGGTTTACCAACAATCCGGAAATGACGGTTACAGCTACTCCGCTGGATCGTCAGTTGGCTGTTACCAAAGATTATGTTACCATCGAAGGCGATAAAGCTATCTGGAAAAATACCTGGTCTGCTGCCGGCAACCTGGTAACCTGGAACATGGTTCACTACGATGTACAGCTGATCGGTGGTATTACGCTGCACCAGGGTAAAATTGCGGAAATGGCAACGGGTGAAGGTAAAACCCTGGTATCTACCCTTCCTGCTTACCTGAACGCCCTCACCGGCGAAGGGGTACACATCGTTACGGTAAATACCTACCTCGCACAACGTGACTCCGAATGGAACGGACCTGTATTCGAATTCCTGGATATCACTGTAGACTGTATCGACTCCACTCAGCCAAACAGCGGAGAACGTCGTCAGGCTTACATGGCAGATATCACCTACGGTACCAATAACGAATTCGGCTTCGACTATCTCCGTGATAACATGGTGCATAGCCCTGAAGAAATGGTACAACGCAAACACCACTACGCAATGGTCGATGAGGTGGATAGCGTATTGATCGATGATGCCCGTACTCCACTCATTATCTCCGGTCCGGTACACCGTGGCGAAGAACAGGAATTCCATATCCTGAAACCACGTATCAACGACCTCGTAGAATTACAGAAAAGAGAAGTAAATAAATATCTGCAAGAGGCGAAAAAACTCATCGCAGAAGGTAAAGACGATCCGAAAACCGGCGGTCTGGCCCTGATGCGCGCATGGAGAGGTTTACCTAAGAACAGCGCCCTTATCAAGTTCCTCAGCGAACCTGGTATAAAAGTATTGCTCCAGAAAGCAGAAAACTACTACCTCGCAGATCAACAACGCGAAATGCCTAAGGTGGACGCTGGTCTCTACTTCACTATCGAAGAGAAAAACAATAGCGTAGACCTGACAGATAAAGGTATTGGTCAGATTACTCAAGCCGGTGAAGACGCTGATTTCTTCATCATGCCGGATGTAGGCTCTGAACTCGCCGAAATCGAAAAAATGGATATTCCTTCCGAAGAAAAACTCCAGCGCAAAGATGTGCTGTTGCAAGACTTCGCAGCGAAATCCGATCGTATCCACTCTATCCAACAACTCCTGAAAGCATATACCCTCTTCGAAAAAGATGTGGAATATGTGGTAATGGAAGATAAAGTTAAGATCGTAGACGAACAGACCGGTCGTATCCTCGATGGACGCCGTTATTCTGATGGTCTGCACCAGGCGATTGAAGCGAAAGAAAATGTGAAAGTGGAAGCCGCTACACAAACCTTCGCTACAATTACCCTCCAGAACTATTTCCGTATGTACCACAAACTGGCTGGTATGACCGGTACCGCTTCTACTGAAGCTGGTGAGTTCTGGGAAATCTATAAACTCGATGTAGTTACCATTCCAACCAACCTGCCTATTTCCCGTAATGATGCAGAGGATTTGGTATACAAAACAAAGAGAGATAAATACAAAGCTGTTATTGAAGAAGTGAAGCAGCTCCAGGCAAAAGGCCGTCCTGTACTGGTAGGTACTACTTCCGTAGAGGTATCCGAATTGCTGAGCAGAATGCTGACACTCGAAAAAATTCCTCACAACGTACTGAACGCGAAACAACACGCCCGTGAAGCACAGGTGGTTGCTGCTGCAGGTCTGCCGGGAGCGGTTACCATCGCTACCAACATGGCGGGTCGTGGTACGGATATCAAGCTCGGACCAGGTGTGAAAGAAGCAGGCGGTCTAGCCATCATCGGTACAGAAAGACACGAAAGCCGTCGTGTAGACAGACAGCTGCGTGGTCGTGCCGGTCGTCAGGGAGATCCGGGTTCTTCTCAGTTCTTCGTTTCCCTGGAAGATGATCTGATGCGTATGTTCGGTTCCGATCGTATCGCAGGTCTGATGGACCGTATGGGTTACAAAGAAGGAGAAGTGATTCAGCACAGCATGATCACCAGATCCATCGAAAGAGCACAGAAAAAAGTAGAAGAAAATAACTTCGGTATTCGTAAACGTCTCCTGGAATATGATGACGTTATGAACAAACAACGTACAGTTATCTATTCTAAACGTAACCACGCATTGTTCGGCGAACGTCTGGCAATCGATGTGGATAACGCCTTCTACGATGTAGCAGAAAACATGGTAACCACCCACAGAGAAAGCGGCGATTATGAAGCTTTCAAAATGGATGCTATCATGAACTTCGCTATCGAAACAGAAATCACTGCAGAAGAACTGGCACGTACTGATCTTCAGGCACTCGCCAGCAAACTGTATCACGAAGCGAAAAATAACTATCAGCGTAAAACAGAAGCGATCGATGCACACATGCTGGATGCTGCTAAAACCATCCTGCAGGAACATAATCAGCAGTTCGGTACCATCCGTGTACCTTTCACTGATGGCAGAAGACAACTGATGATCTTCGCTGATCTGCAACAGATCGTAGATACGCATGGTCATGAAGTGCTCAGCACCCTGGAACGCAATATCACCCTGCATCTCATCGATGATGCCTGGAAAGAGCATCTGCGCGCTATGGATGATCTGAAACAATCCGTACAAAGTGCCGTTTACGAACAGAAAGATCCATTACTGATCTATAAATTCGAAGCATTCAACCTCTTCAAAGAAATGGATGGCGAAACTAGTCGCGATATCGTTTCTTTCCTCTGCAAATCCATGATTCCGGTACAGCAGGACTATCCAGATCAACAACAGTTCGAGGAGTCCCGTCGCCCGGAGGAAAAAACGGACATGAGCAGAATGAGAGCTACTCATGAAGACCTGAATGATCAGGCTGGTGCTTATGAAGGCGCTACTGCTTATGCCCAGGAAGCGGAAGAAGAAAAACATGAGCCGGTTCGCGTAGGTCCAAAAGTAGGTCGTAATGATCCTTGCCCTTGCGGAAGCGGTAAAAAATTCAAACAATGTCATGGTCGTGACCTCTAAGAGGTAACTGCCTGAAAAGGAATACAGAAAACGGATTGCAGACATGCAATCCGTTTTTTTATTTAATTTCGCCCAATAACATTTACAGATGGAAATAAACCGCTATATTGATCATACCGTACTGAAACCTACGACTACACTGGAAGACATTAAGAAATTGTGCATGGAATGTGTAGAATACGATTTTGCCGCTGTATGTGTACCCCCACTCTACGTTAAGCTGGCCAAACAGTTCCTGGCTTCCACCAATAGTAAAGTAGCCACTGTAATCGGTTTCCCTTTCGGATATTCAGCTATTGAAGCCAAAGTGGCCGAAACAGTACTGGCTATTGTGGATGAGGTAGATGAGCTGGATGTAGTCATTAACATCTCTGCAATAAAAAATAATGATTGGGAATACCTGGAAAAAGAGATTGCTAATCTCATGTATATCATCCGGGAAAAGAAGAAAGTGATCAAGGTGATCATTGAAAGTGGCATACTAACAGACGAGGAAATTGTTAAGTGCTGCCAGCTGTATGCAAAGTACGGCGTGGATTTTGTTAAAACATCCACCGGTTATGCGGAAAAAGGGGCAAGTGTCCATGCGGTGCAACTGATGCGTGCCAACCTTCCGGCAGAAATCCAGATCAAGGCTTCCGGCGGTATTCGTACCTTTGCTTTTGCAAAGGAGCTTGTTGAAGCCGGCGCTACCCGTATCGGGGCCAGTGCCAGTGTGGCTATCGTAAACGAGTCCAAAGCCTGATTGCAATTTTGACCAATTAAAAAGCTATGTATAAAATTTTCATCCTGCTCTGCTGCCTGTTTGGTACTACCTGCGCTATGGCCCAGGACAATACCGTTGCCAGCAATGGAACCGTGAGAGTCGTTAAAGATAGCCGGGTTGATGCGCTGATCAAAAAACAGATCTATATCAACACCCTGGCTATCCGTAATCAACCAGGTTTCAGAGTGCAAGTCATCTCTACCAACAAACGCGCTGACGCCAACGAAGCTAAACAAAAGGTGATGCAGTTATATCCTGATGTTCGCACCTACCTTGAATTTCAGGCTCCCTATTTCAAAGTTCGGGTAGGCGACTACAAAACACGTGAAGATGCCACCGAGCTGAGGGATAAACTGTCCAGTCTCTTCTCAGGAGGAGTATTTGTTGTCCCATCTACGATAAACGTGTCACCGGATAAAGAACTATCGAATGAAGAATCTAATTAAGGAGCTGGCAAAAGCCTATGCTCCTGAGTTCATTAGCATCAGAGAACATCTGCATGCACACCCCGAACTCTCCTTTCAGGAATATGAAACGTCCAAATTTATCCAGCAGAAACTGACCGAATTTGGGGTTCCCTTTACAGCAGGTATCGCCGGCACCGGCATTGTAGCCCTGATTAAAGGTAAGCATCCGGAATCCAGAGTAATCGCTCTCCGTGCTGATATCGACGCATTGCCTATCACAGAAGCCAATCAGGTTCCTTATAAATCACAGCATGATGGCGTTATGCACGCCTGTGGTCACGATGTACATACTACCTGCGTACTCGGCGCCACCAAAATTCTGAATGAACTGAAAGACCAGTTTGAAGGAACTATCAAAATCCTTTTCCAACCAGGTGAAGAAAAACACCCTGGGGGCGCAAGCATCATGATTGAAGAAGGCGCATTGGAAAATCCAAAGCCGGACGCTATCCTCGGTATGCACGTACAACCTACCATGGAAGCGGGTACACTTGGTTTCAGAGCCGGACAATACATGGCCAGCGCTGATGAAATTTATATCACTGTGAAAGGTAAAGGTGGCCACGCCGCTCTTCCACAATCCACTGCTGATACTATTCTCATCGCTTCTCATATCGTTGTTGGTTTACAACAGATCATTTCCAGGAATAATAATCCTTTCAGTCCTTCTGTACTGAGTATCTGCGCTTTTAATGGCGGATTTACCACCAACGTTATCCCCAGCGAAGTAAAGCTGATGGGTACTTTCAGGGCAATGGATGAAACCTGGCGTTTCAAAGCGCATGAGCTGATCCGCAAACAGGCGACTGGTATTGCTTTGGCAATGGGGGCTGAAATCGATATTGATATCCTCGTAGGCTACCCTACTTTGTATAATAACGAAGCCGTTACTGCACAGGCGCGCGGTCTGGCGGAAGATTATATGGGACTGGATGCTGTGATGGATACTGAAATCAGAATGGGAGCAGAGGATTTTGCCTTCTATTCTCAGATTATTCCGGCTTGCTTTTTCCGTTTAGGAACTGGTAATGCTGCAAAAGGTATTAACTCCGGCGTACATACGCCTACTTTCGATATTGATGCCCGCGCTATTGAAGTGGGAATGGGCGCTATGGCGTATCTTGCTACACAGTTTAAGAAATAGAAAATGCCGATAGAAATCGGCATCACTCTTTATAGGAAAATGTTGTTTACGATAAGTCCTGATGGAAATCAGGACTTTTTCTTTGCTTGTAAAACTGATAAGTATAATTTAATCTTAACACTATTTTATTTCGCTGATCATTCGTGCACTGGTGCCGGATACTGAAATGGCACTGGCGCTGTCCAGCTGAATATGTTTCTTAGCGAAATACACATCTTTCAGTTGCAGAGAACTATTGCGGCCCATTGCAATGTTGGCCTCCGGAATAGTGTCGCTGTCTTCGAATGAAAGTGTATTGTATTGTCCGCCTGCAAAGCTGAAACTGCTCAATTTCAGGTTATTCAGCTCAATATTAGCTCCGGCAGTGGCTTGCACTTGTAACGTGCCGCCAGTGTAACCCTGGATTCTTACGCTACCAGATTGACTGATCACTACTGGTATACTGGTCGTCTTCACCCAAACCATACCATCACCTTTTTTCAGGCTGACAAATAAGGTATCTCCCTGTTGATGATAGTCTATATTTTTTGCGTTGAGGAGCTGGTTTGCTGAATCCTGTTGCAGTACAACCATGTCATACCGATGTTTTTCCAGTAGCTCATTCACAGACTCATTTTCTTGTGGTTTATCCACTTCCTGCCGTGCGTTCTTATTAAAGACGACTATCACTTTAAAAGGTTGCACGGAGACGTAAGGATTTTTTGAATAAATTTTATTTTCGGGTTCGTGGCGTAACCAGGTATCGTTTTTCTCCCCTTTTCTGTAGTTGGCCCAGATGGAAATATCTGTGAGAAGCATCAGTCCTACCAGGATACTGAAGAAGCCTATAATGAGTTTGGTACTAGTTTTCATGACCGTTAAGTTTGTTTTTTCTGAATTGGTCGTAATAAGGTTTAAGGTCGTCGAGAGCCATTTCCAACAGGTAAAGGTTCTGAAAGAACTGCGGCAATTCATTGCTGATAAAAGCATCTTTCTTTGCCTGCATGATTTTTTTCACCGCATCCGGTTGAATAAAATACCCGATACCTCTTTTATTGAAGATGATGTCCTGTTGTTGTAATAGTTCGCAGGTGCGCATCACCGTGTTGGGATTGACTTCCAGGGAGACAGCCAGTTCTCGGACTGAAGGAATTCTTTCCTCAGGGAGCCATTTACCCAGGAGAATCTGTTCGTTTATATAGTCGGCTATCTGAATATAGATGGCCTGTGTGTCTTTGAATTCCATCGTAATACGTTTTTATTGGATTTCCTTGTCAGCAATGCGGAAGTAAGCCATGGTCCATAATGCAGGCGTGAGCAGATATTTTGCAATAAACAGGAGGGGTCGGCCTAACCATTCCGGAACAAAGTATCCGGTGGATAATTGGTGACCAGCGGTGCTTCCTGGTTCTATGACTCCAACTACGGAGAATGGCGCACTGGCATTCCAGGATGCGATATGACCCGCAAAAATGAGATTGGTAAAGCCTATGTTGAGAGCCCAGATGCCCATCATGATCACAATGAACAGAAAGAAGATCTTAGGTAAGGCGAACTTATGGAAGAAAGTAGCGCCAAACAGGAATATAGAGTTTATACCAGCTACCATGAGTAGCACTATGCCAACGGAGAAAGGCCCAGGGAAAAAGCGGTCAAAGTCCATAGAAACCGTTACGTTTTTATAGTGGGTGGCCAGGTAGCTAAAGAACTGTACTCCAATGAAAATGGCGAGGTTGAATACCACTATTACCGCCAGCATAGAAATAATCAGTTGTGCCAGGAATTTTTCCAGGTGGGAGGCGGGTAACAGGAAGAAATCTATACTGCGTTCCGGTTTGGAGAGTTGGTTGAAACTTCTGGAAGCCATCAGTGCAGTGAAGGCCAGGAGAAGCGTCATATACAATGGCATCATGTCTGCCAGTTCGAAGGTCTCTCTGTATGGGTTTGCAGAAATAAAGGCAATCAGGCCAAAGAGGCAACAGCCTGCCACCAGGGCGCCTGTACCGAAGAGAAATACCTTGTATTGGTCTATTACCTCTTTTCGAAGATATAGCCACATTCTGGAGAGCGAAAAAACATTATTTGGCTGCATAAGGGATCAATTGAAAATTTCCTGAATAGATTGGCGGTTGGAGAGAACGGCATTAAACAATAGCTCCATATCAATTCTGCTGTGTTCATGCTGCATATTGCGCATCACAACGGAATGGCCGCGGAGGTTACTGTCGGCATATATTACCGGCATGGATTTATCCAGTTGCGGCAGTACTTTGAAACTCAGTTTATCCGTTACCGTTTCCACGGCTTCTCTGAAAATGATGCGGTGATTGTCAATAATCACAATACTATCGATCAGATTGTCGAGGTCTCTGACCTGATGTGTGGAGATGACAATGCATTTGTCTTCAGAGAGACATCCTGCAATGAGTTTGCGGAAAATGCTTTTGGAGGGGATATCCAGGCCGTTGGTAGGTTCATCCATGATCAGGAGGCGGGTATTACAAGCCAGGGCAAAGCATATCAGGAATTTCTTCTTTTGGCCGTAAGACATTTCTGTTAGTTTCTGTGTCACCGGAATTTCGAACTCTTTCAGATAGGTCTCGAATTCCTGTTCGTTGAATTTTGGATAGAAACCTGCTCTGGTGTTGATAAACTGGCGAATACTGATTTTAGGGAGATAGAATTCTTCCGGGACGAGGAATATGTCCTGTAAGAAAGAAGGTGCTCTGAACCGGGTTTCCTGGCCCAGTACTTCTACTTTTCCGCTGGTAGGGAATAATAGTCCTGCTATCTGCTTGAGTAGAGTGGATTTCCCTGCGCCGTTTTTGCCCAATAGGCCATATATATGGCCGGGATTCAGCTGTAGGTTGAGGTCATCGAATAATGGCCTGCTGGGTTTGTAGCTGAATTTCAATGACTGGATGTTAATCATAATTCGTGTGGTTTAGTGTACTACTTAACTAGTACACTGTAAAAGTACATTTTCTTTTGATATGGCAAAATATTTTTAGGGAGATGATAAGTTTGGGAAATAAAAAACGCCCGTCAGCGCTTAGCTGACGGGCGTTTTAGAAGAAAAGAGATATTTATTCCGGATTATCCCAGTTCAGGATAAAGGGAGAATTGTTGCATGAAGGTGTTTACTTCACCACGGATTTTAGTGATAAGCGCTTCGTTATCAGCATCCATGAGCAGTTGGTCTACCCAGTCTACGATCTGAGGCATGTGGTTTTCTGTCAGGCCACGGCTGGTAATAGCGGGAACGCCCATACGAATACCGGAGGTAACGAAAGCGGATTTATCATCGAAAGGCACCATGTTTTTGTTGGTGGTGATATCTGCTTTAACGAGGGTTTGTTCTGCTTTTTTACCGGAGATATTTTTATTGCGCAGATCGATCAGCATAAGGTGGTTATCGGTACCGCCGGAAACGATCTGGTAGCCTTTATCCACAAAGCTTTTCGCCATAGCCTGAGCATTTTTCAGGATCTGGTGAGCATATACTGTGTAATCGTCAGAGAGGATCTCGAAGAAGGAGATAGCTTTAGCGGCAATCACGTGTTCGAGTGGGCCGCCCTGGATACCTGGGAATACGGCAGTATCAATGAGGGAGCTCATCATGCGGGTTTCGCCTTTTGGTGTTTTCAGACCGAAAGGATTTTCGAAGTCTTTACCCATCAGGATCATACCGCCGCGAGGTCCGCGCAGTGTTTTATGTGTAGTAGTAGTTACGAAGTGGCAGTGTGCAAAAGGAGAGTTCAGTAATCCTTTAGCAATCAGACCTGCAGGGTGAGCGATATCGGCCATCACGAAGGCGCCTACTTGATCAGCGATTTCGCGGATACGTTTGTAATCCCAGTCGCGGCTGTAAGCGGAAGCTCCGCAAACGATTAATTTTGGTTTTTCGCGATTGGCGATTTCTTCCATTTTATCGTATTCAATCAGGCCGGTTTCTTTGTTTACACCGTAGAAATGAGGCTGATAGAGTTTACCGGAATAGTTCACAGCGGAACCGTGTGTCAGGTGACCGCCCATGCTCAGGTCCAGTCCCAGGATTTTATCGCCTGGTTGGAGGATGGCCAGCATTACAGCAGCATTGGCCTGTGCGCCGGAGTGTGGCTGTACGTTGGCATATTCTGCACCAAAAATCTGTTTTGCCCTGTCAATTGCCAGTTGTTCGCTCAAGTCAACAACTTCACAACCTCCATAGTATCTTCTGCCTGGATATCCTTCGGCATATTTGTTTGTCATCACATTACCCATCGCCTGCATAACCTGTAAGCTGGTAAAGTTCTCAGATGCAATCAATTCAATGCCGTGGCGCTGACGCTCCAGCTCCTGGCGGATGATATCAAATATTTGCTGGTCTCTTTGCATGATGCCTTAAAATTTGTCGCAAAGGTAGAATAAACCTGAATGAATTGCAATGCAGAAGAGTGGATAAATTTCTATCAGTGACACATACAATTTATACTATATTTTTATAGCCGTCGATCGATCGCTAAAATTGTACTATTTTCGCTCCATCATGAAGGCAATAATACCCGTGGCCGGAGCTGGCACCAAACTTCGTCCACACACATATACCCAGCCGAAGGCTTTAATTCCGCTGGCAGGTCGCACTATACTGAGTATCATTGTAGACCAGCTTGTAGAAGCAGGCATCCGCGAATTCGTATTCGTGGTAGGATACCTGGGAGAAAAAATCCAGCATTACGTAGAGCAAAAATATCCAGACCTCACCTGTCATTTCGTTCAACAGAACAGCAGAGAAGGTACTGGGCATGCTATTTTACTTACCCGTGAAATTGTGGAAAACGATGAAATCCTGATTGTATTGGGAGACACCATCGTGGAATGCGATTTACTGGAAGTCCTCCATGCGCCCTACTCTATGTTGGGCCTGAAGAAAGTGGATGATCCCCGTAATTTCGGTGTGGCAGAACTGGACGAAAATGGCAATATCACAAGAGTGGTGGAAAAGCCACAAATTCCTAAGTCCAATCTGGCATTGGTAGGTATTTATAAGATCAAAGAAACAAACTTGCTCTTTGAATGTCTGCAAACCAATATCACGAATAAAGTGAAATCGCATGATGAATTTCAGCTGACTGATGCGCTGGAATGCATGATCGAGAACGGCGTGCGATTCAACGGATTCAAAGTGAATAACTGGTTTGATTGTGGCCGTAAGGATACCCTGTTGGAAACGAATGCGATTCTCCTTAAAAAATATAAACTCGCCAATAATCCGGTATTACCGTATGAGAATACCATCATCATACCTCCGGTGAGTATCGGAGAAGGTTGTAATATCAAGAACTCTATCATCGGCCCTAATGTGGCTGTCGGAGATAATACCGTTGTTAATTATTCCATCGTAAAAGATTCTATCATCGGATCTTTCAGTAACCTTTATGAAGTAGTACTGAAGTCTTCCCTGATAGGCAGTGATGCCAACATACGCGGTCTTAGCCAGAGTCTTAATATCGGCGACAATACAGAAATTGATCTCGGCTAAACCTTATGCATTTATCTGTTAGCTTATGAACAGGATTAATACGCTTTTTAGTATTCGTTATCCCATTATTCAGGCTGGTATGATCTGGGCCAGTGGCTGGCGATTGGCCAGTGCTGTCAGTAATGCCGGCGGATTAGGATTGATTGGTTCCGGAAGCATGTATCCTCATGTTTTGAAAGAGCATATAAAAAAGTGTAAACAAGCTACAGATAAGCCTTTTGGGGTGAATGTTCCGTTGTTATATCCTGATATTGATAAACTGATGGATATCATCCTGGAGGAAAAGGTCCCGATTGTATTTACCTCTGCTGGTAATCCTAAAACCTGGACGCCTACGCTGAAAGCCGCTGGGATAAAGGTGGTACATGTAGTATCCAGTTCACTGTTTGCCGAGAAAAGCGAAGCGGCTGGAGTGGATGCCATTGTAGCAGAAGGATTTGAAGCGGGTGGGCATAATGGACGGGAAGAAACGACTTCTATGGTATTGATTCCGGCAGTAGCTGCCCGTGTGAAAATCCCTGTCATCGCAGCGGGAGGTATAGGCTCCGGACGCGCTATGCTGGCGGCTTTTGCATTAGGAGCAGAAGGTGTACAAGTAGGTAGTCGATTTGTTGCTACGCCAGAAGCATCTTCTCATATCAATTTCAAAAATGCGGTGGTAGATGCGCAGGAAGGAGATACGATGTTGAGTATGAAAAAGCTAACGCCAGTGCGACTCATCAAAAATCATTTTTTCGATGTGGTGAAAGCCGCAGAGGATAGTGGCGCAGACGCAGCAGCATTAAAAGAAATACTAGGCCGCGCCCGCGCCAAAACCGGTATGTTTGAAGGCAATCTTTCAGAAGGGGAACTGGAAATCGGCCAGGTGAGCGCATTAATTCATGATATCAAACCTGCAGCTGAAATAGTATCCGACATCTGGGAAGAATTCGAAGCCGTAAGAAAACAACTTACGACTTACTGAAAATCCATTTGATGGCCTCTTTGAGTGTTATCTTCTTACCATACATTAAAATTCCTGTACGATAAATTCTGCCAGACATCCAGGTAGTAAATATAAAACCTGCCACTAACAGTACCATTGATAACAGTAGTTGCCAGATAGCCACAGTGCCTGGTACGCCCGCTGGGAGTCGCGCCATCATTACCAGAGGAGAACTGAATGGTATGATACTCGCCCATACAGCCAGTGAACTGGTAGGATCAGCTACCGCTTTTATAACGATCAGGAAACTGATGATAATAGGAGCAGTTACCGGTAAAGTCATCTGTTGTACATCAGAAGCATCTTCATTGGCGAGACTACCCACAGCAGCGAAGAGAGAAGAATAAAAGAGATATCCGCCCAGGAAGTAAAAAAGAAAACAACCTATAAAAAGGGGCCAGTTAATTTTGGCCATCATAAACGATACTTTCTGCATCGCCTCGGCCATCTGTGGATTGTTACTGCTCTGGCTGGCCGCATGCATCGCATCCGGAGACAGGAATAAAGGTAACACCATAGATAAGCCAATTAAGAGAATGGCCCAGATAATGAACTGAAGAAGGCCTACAGCAGCAATACCAATGATCTTCCCTAACATTAACTGGAAAGGTCTTACACTGGATACCATTACTTCTGCAATACGATTTACTTTCTCTTCCATTACACCGCGCATAACAGAAGTACCAAAGAGCAGCAACATTAAATAAATAATGAAACCGCTGGCGTAGCCCAGTACAAAGGATGCAGCAGAACTGCCTTTCTTTTCGTCTTTACTGTTGCGGAAGTCTACTGTTACATCAGCATGAATGGCGTCCAGTTTACTTTTGTCGATACCATTAGCCTCCATGCGCAGTTTTTCAATTGCGCTATTCAGGTTGCTGGTGAGCGCATTTTCCAGCATAATGCTGGCTTGTGCCTCACTGTAATATTCAAATCCTGATGGACGTTCGATGTCTATCTGAGGTATTAATAAAACGCCGGAATAGCCTTCTTTCGCATAGTTTTTCTTGATACTATCTAAAGGCGTATTATCCAGGAATTTGAAGTATACATCTTTGGCGTCGCGGAACTGACCTTTGAAGAAGCCGCTTTTGTCCACTACTACTACTTTTTGGCTGCCGGAACTACTCGCCAGGAGTGCAGGAATGATCATGATGGCAGCGAATGCCAGCGGTACTAATAGCGTTACAATCAGGAAGGAGCGTTTACGAACGCGGAAGAGAAATTCTCTTTGTATGATGAGTGAAATCTTGTTCATAATTTTCAGGCAGGTTGAGTTGCGGCGAGGTTTTCAGTACGTTGTACCTGTGAGATAAATACTTCATTGATGCTGGGAAGAATCTCTTCAAAATAGGTAACAGGAATTTCCTGGTTAATAAAATGAAGGAGAATGTCGTTGGTTGTACTGTCTGGATTGAGTTTCAGTACGTAGGCATTATTTTCCACATTTACAATGGTGAAGTGCCAGGTGGCCATCTGTGCGGGGTTGGGCATAACGCCAACACCTATACGAAACAGTCCTTCCTTGAAATCTTGTCGTATTTGTTTAACGCTGCCGTCCAGGATTTTATGTCCTTTGTTTACCAGCATGATATGGTCGCATATTTCTTCTACTTGTTCCATACGATGGGTAGAGAAGATAATGGTGGTACCATTTTTACTGAGATTGAAAATTTCCTGTTTCAGGAGATTGGAGTTGATAGGGTCCAGGCCGGAAAAGGGTTCGTCGAGGATGAGCAGTTTAGGTTCATGCAGGATGGTGGAGATGAACTGTACTTTTTGCTGCATCCCTTTACTAAGTTCATCGACTTTTTTGTTTGCCCAGTTGTTCAGTTCAAATTTATCGAACCAGTATTTGATGCGGGCAACGGCAGTTTTCTTATCGAGCCCCTTTAGTTGTGCGAGGTAGAGGACTTGTTCTCCTACCATCATTTTTTTGTAAAGGCCTCTTTCTTCCGGCATGTAGCCGATGTACTGAAGATCTTGTAATTGGTCAAAGGGTTTGCCGTTGAGGAGGATGTTACCGGAGTCGGGATAGAAAATGCCGGTAATCATGCGGAGGAGAGTTGTCTTTCCTGCGCCATTGGGGCCAAGCAGGCCAAATATGCTACCCTGAGATATATTGAAGCTGATATCATCTACCGCTTTGTGGGTGGCATAGTGTTTTTTCAGGTGTTGTACTTCCAGGAGGTTCATGATGAAATTTAATCATAAATCATGAGAAACCTCCTGGAGTAGCACGAAAATGTTTAGGAGACTAATTTTGCTGCAATTATGGCTGCCACGCGTTCTCCATCCATGGCGGCAGAAACGATACCGCCGGCATAACCGGCGCCTTCGCCGCAAGGGTAGAGGCCTTTTACCTGTGGATGTTCCAGCGTATCATTTTCCCTTGGGATACGAACAGGAGAAGAGGTGCGGGATTCGGTGGCTACCAGTACCGCATCGGAAGTATAGTAACCTTTCATTTTTTTGCCGAATGCTTTAAAGGCTCCTGCCAGGCGGGTATGCACAGTAGCGGGGAGTACTTCGCGGAGATTCACGCTGTTGAGGCCAGGCACATAAGAACATGCAGGGAGAGAAGCAGATACTTTGCCATTAACAAAGTCTGTCATGCGTTGAGCTGGCGCCACGAATTTTCCACCGCCGGCATTATAGGCAGCGATTTCTACTTCACGTTGATAGTACATGGCGGCTAGGTTGCCTTTATCAGCAAATGGCTGGAAGTCGGATGCTTCAATGCTTACAACCATTCCGGAGTTGGCGAATGGATTATTTCTTTTGGAAGGGGACCAGCCGTTGACAACGAGTTCTCCTGGATCTGTGGATGCGGGAGCGATGATGCCGCCGGGGCACATACAGAAGGAGAAGACGCCGCGGCCATCTACTTGTTCTACGAGGCTATAGCTGGCAGGTGGCAGGTATTCTCCTCTTAGTGCGCAATGATATTGGGCGCTGTCGATCAGTTCCTGCGGATGCTCCACGCGTACGCCGAGGGCGAATGGTTTTGCTTCCAGTAGGATATGTTGTTGATCGAGCATGATAAAAATGTCACGGGCGGAGTGGCCGGTGGCGAGGATGAGATGTTGGCCGGTGAAATATGCGCCGCTGGCGGTTTTCACGCCTTTCATCTGTCCATCCTGGATATCTATATGATTAATACGTTGATCAAAGTGTACTTCGCCACCACAATGGATAATTTGTTCCCGCATGGCGGTAATAATATGTGGTAGTTTATTGGTACCGATGTGGGGATGTGCGTCGATGCCGATTTTTTCATCGGCGCCGAACTGGATGAATATATTAAGGATACGGTTGATATCGCCGCGTTTATTGGAGCGGGTGTATAGTTTACCATCGGAGTAGGTGCCTGCGCCGCCTTCGCCGAAGCAGTAGTTGGAGTCTGGGTTGACGATACCTGTTTTATTGAGGGCAGCGAGGTCTCTTCTGCGGGCGCGTACGTCTTTGCCACGTTCTATGATAATGGGTTTGATGCCTGCTTCCAGGAGTCGTAATGCTGCGAAGAGTCCTGCCGGGCCTGCGCCTGCGATTAGTACGGCAGGGGCATTGGCGGGGAGTTCTTTATAGAGAAGGGTATTGCGGTCATTTTTGTGGAATGGTTCATTCACAAAAACCTGGATGGTGAGGATGAAGTATGCTTGTCTGGAACGGGCGTCTATAGAGCGTTTGAGCAGGTTATAGCCGGTGATGGATTTAGCCGGGATGCTGAGAGCGGCGGCAGCGGCGGCAGTAATAGCGGCGGGTGCGGCAGCATCAGCTGGCAGTAATTTTACGGATACTTGATGAATCATGTTAGGTAGTTATCCTAAAGAAATACGGATTTGGAGAGTTCCGGTGTTGGCCGGTGGACTCTTCAAATCCGTAAGTTATTAAATGTAATTTCTTAGAAAGGGAGATCGTCGTTGCTATCGCCGCCGGCAGGCATTTGCGGCGTATTATAGTTAGGCATTGCATCAGCTCCTGGTGCAGGGGCAGCCATAACAGATTCCATACGCCAAGCGTCGAGGTTGGTGATGTAGTTTACTTTACCATCTTTTTCCCAGCGGGTACCTTTGATATTGAAATAAACTTTAACATTTTCACCCTCATTGAACCGGTCAACAATACCAGTGCGGTCCTGTACAGCCTGGAATTTGATGTAGTTATTGATAACACGGCCGTTGATATCATCAGATTTTTCGATAACGAATTCTCTTGTTTTAAAGGTTTCGCTACGTTGCACCGTATTATATTTCACAATCAGCTTTCCGGTAATTTCAAAACTCATAGATAATTAATTTAAATTCAGAAGGTCAAAGATAGGTATTCGATAAAGGGCGTACAAATAATTTTTATTTGAGTACAGGCGCGCGGGTATATAAAAAAATAGTTGCGTATAAACTAGTCCTAAACACATTTTTTTTAATGGAGATACTAACATAGTTTTGCACCCTCGCAAAAAAAAGTGTGAATATCTCCGGATTTTTCCTGGAGAAGAAACATGTGAAAAAATCAGTACGATGTTATTTTATCATGAATGCGATACTATTTATGATAAAATAGACAATGCTTGAGAAAAGCGATTGCAAATCAGACTGGTTTTAAATGCTAGAAAAACGCGGTATGTCAGTGCTGTAAAGCGCTGGGAGTGGGCTAACAGAGGGTGTTTGCACACTGTATTCAGGATAATATAAACAAGGGTAGATAAATTTTTTTTTTCAACATTTTCTACAGATATTCGTCGTCCTGTCTGAACATTTTTTCGACATCCTGCGTTGAGGAATAGCGAATTCGAGAACATCCTTAATTAAGAAACAAACTAATTTTTTTTATCTCAATGAATAAAACTTGCGAACAAGTTTGGGAAAGGTGTCTTAATATAATTAGGGATATTGTTGAGTGGCAGCCATTTAAGACATGGTTTGAACCTATTAAACCCATTAAACTTGAAAACAATGTTTTAACCATCCAGGTCCCCAGCCAATTCTTTTACGAGTATTTGGAGGAGCATTATGTGGGATTGTTAGGAAAAACCATCAAGAGAGAATTAGGTAAAGAAGCCCGGTTGGAATACCGCATTGTAGTAGAGAACGGTACGCCACACCAGAATCCCAGAACTGTAAACATGCCGACGCAGTTTACGAAGCCCCAGAAAGACAATGAAGTAGATTTTCCGTTAACGATTCAGAATCCGGTAAAGAATCCATTTGTGATTCCAGGGATTAAGCGGGTACAGATAGATTCACAGTTGAATCCGAATTATACCTTTGATTCGTACATAGAAGGTGACTGTAACCGTGTGGCACGACGTGCCGGCAAGACTGTAGCAGAAAAACCTGGAGGTACTTCATTTAATCCGCTGGTAATTTATGGCGGTGTGGGATTGGGGAAAACGCATCTTGCACAAGCAATAGGTAATGAGGTGAAGCGCATTCACCCAAACAAGGCCGTATTGTATGTAAGTGCGGAAAAATTCATCAATCAGTTTATTGATCACTCAAAGAATAATATCATCAATGACTTTATACATTTTTATCAACTGATAGATGTATTAATCGTAGATGATATCCAGTTTTTTGCGCGTGCGGAAAAAACACAGGATGCGTTCTTTGCTATTTTCAACCATTTGCATCAATCAGGTAAGCAGCTGATTCTTACATCAGATAAAGCGCCGAAAGATCTGGATGGTGTACAGGAGCGTTTATTAAGCCGTTTCCGTTGGGGATTGAGTGCAGATATTCAAATCCCTGATTTTGAAACCAGGATGGAAATTCTGGAGATGAAGATGCGGAACGACGGTTTGGAAATGCCTAAAGAGGTAGTGAAGTATGTAGCTTATAATATTCAGACGAACGTAAGAGAGCTGGAAGGGGCGCTGATTTCCCTGCTGGCACAATCTTCTCTGAACCGTAAAGAAATTGATCTGGAGCTGGCGAAACGCGTGTTGAAGTCATTTGTAAAAACATCTTCTAAAGAGATTACGATAGAAAGTATCCAGAAGATGGTCTGTGAATATTTCGATGTACCTTATGATAAGCTGTTGCAGAAGACGCGTAAACGCGAAATTGTGCAGGCTCGCCAAATAACAATGTATCTGGCAAAATCTTTTACCAAAAATTCCCTGAAAACAATCGGCGAACATTTTGGAGGAAGAGATCATACTACCGTTATACACTCTTGTCAGACCGTAAAAGATCTGATGGATACCGATAATAATTTCCGTGACAGTGTGATTGAACTGCAACAAAAAGTGCAGTTAGCAGCAATGTAGACCCCCTGTAACCTATTTACATCGTGCCCCCGCTATAAGCGGGGGCATGTTTGTTTTTAGAGGTATCGTGCGCTGTAATGCAGTGCCATGGCGGGTTTGGTCATATGATGAGCCGTTGCTTATTCGATTGATTTTCATCTCTTTGAAAATTTTTTTAAAAAAAATATCATTTGCTTTTGGTGGATTTAAAATAATTCCTATTTTTGCAACCCCTTCAGAGAACAACTACGAAGGAAAACAAGGTGAGGTGCCTGAGTGGCCGAAAGGAACGGTTTGCTAAACCGTCGTACGGGTTAAACTGTACCGAGGGTTCGAATCCCTCCCTCACCGCTGAATACAAACCGGGATCGGGGCGTAGCGTAGCCCGGTTATCGCGCCACATTTGGGATGTGGAGGTCGCAAGTTCGAATCTTGCCGCCCCGACTAAAAAGAGGACAAGTCATACAGACTTGTCCTTTTTGTTTTTACTCCTTTTTGTTTTTTTCTCTTTCTATCTGTTGATTCCGGAAATGGTTTTAATGCCTGTAAAATCCTTTCTTTTTAGTCTTCCTGTATACTGATGTCATTTACTACTGTAAATGGTCTGATAACGCCTGATTTAGCCTAATACGCCTTGTCGATGAATGTGTTGAACGGTGGCATTTTTTCATATTCTTCCGCGTTATAATTGGTAAATTTGAATCCCCGTTATACGAGAAAAAAAAATAGGGATGGATGTAACTGCAGAACAATGTAAAGTCAATAAACCCTCTTTCAAAGAAGCGCTTCGCTTTTGGTTTATTCTTGGCTGGATCAGCTTTGGAGGAACGACTGGACATGTTACGATTATGCATGATTTTCTGGTCGATAAAAAAAAGTGGATCAGTAGCCGCAAATTCTTTCATGCACTGAACGCCTGTATGGTATTACCCGGACCAGAAGCGCACCAACTGGCTATATATATTGGGTGGAAACTCCATGGGATAAAAGGTGGTATTGTTTCAGGATTGTTGTTTGTACTGCCTTCCATGATGATTATACTGGGATTAAGTATCGTGTATGCATTGTTTGGAAATACGCCTTTATTGGTATCCGTGTTTAATGGCCTGAAGCCGGCAGTATTAGCCATCATTCTTTTCGCTACATGGAAAGTTGGACAGAAGGCATTGACAAGTTATCTGCACTATACCATTGCCATCGCTGCATTTGCATTGTCATACTTCGGAAAGATATCAATGCCATGGATCATTTTAGGCGTTATCATCACCGCCATCCTCGTCAATGCTTTTATCCCAGGTTTACTACATCTCAAAAAGCAGGAGGAAGAAACTAGTGAGGCCGAAGATGCCTACTATGTAAACGTAAACCAGGAAATACCGCCTATTTCAAAACGCGCCTTGCTGAAACAAGGTGCTGTATTCCTTTTGCTATGGCTGATTCCATTCCTGGGAATGATTGTATTTCTATTGGATGGCACTTTCTGGAAAAAATTGTCGCTGTTGTTTACGCAATCTGCATTTCTTACCGTAGGAGGATCTTACACCGTTATTCCATATGTAGCGGAGTTAGTGACCAGACATCTTTCCTGGCTTAGTAAAACACAGATGATAGATGGTTTTGCACTGGCGGAAACAACACCCGGACCTCTGGTGATCGTACTGACCTATGTAGGATTTATGTCTGCCTACAACCATTTTGCGGGATCATTGATCATGGGAACGATTGGTTTACTGGCGGCAGGCTATTTTACTTTTCTGCCCAATTTCCTGTTGATTTTTATGGGAGCATCCCTGATTGAGCGATCTCAGAAAAACAGGGTGATAAAAGCTGTTCTTTCTCTCGTAACAGCAGCCGTGGTGGGGGTAATCGTGAATCTGGCCTTTTACCTGGGAGGAGATATTTTATTCCGGCATCAGGGCGTTGCTTTCGCGAATATTGACTGGATAGCTTTGGGGTGGGTTGGTATGGCCCTGATGATGCTGACTAAATTCCGGTGGAATATGTTGCTGGTGGTATTAATCAGTTTACTGTTCGGCCTTGTCAGGTATTTTCTGCTGTAGTAGTTGCTAATGGGAAAAACAAAAGCGGAGACATGCTCGCTGTCTCCGCAAAAGGGGCCAACAAGATAACTCCTGCTACCCGGACAGATATTTAAGATGAATGATGAAAATTTTGAGGATAAAATAACAGGATGTAGGTTGGCATAAAGGTAGTTAGGCAGACACGCGTCCGGGGGCTTAAAATGGCAATTGGTATCTACTTTCTCTTAAGTGGTCACTTTAGCCGTATAAGTGTCATACGCCAACTTACCTACTGGAAAATATTTTGATTTGTACCCAACCTTTCGATTCATATCCCCCGTTTACTATTATAAACAAACTTTCTATGAAATATCTACCCCTCTATTTCTTGACATTAGTGCTAGGCATATGTTGCATTATCGGATGCAGAAAGGATAATAATGAACAGACCTTGCAGGAGCTTAAAGCTAAGAATGCTGCTTTAGCTTTAGATTCCACAGGGCATCCCCGTGACACTACGCGTCATGATACGATCCCTCATCCTGGGGACACGACTAGGCCTCATTGGCCAGACAGTCCTCATCATCCGGTAGACACGCCTCGTTGGCCGGTGGACAGTCCGCGTCATCCGATAGATACCCCACGTTGGCCGGTGGATACACCCCGTCATCCGGTAGATACGCCAAGATATCCGGGTTCTGATACGTTGAGAGGGTCCACAAGGAGATTCTGATGACGTATAACCGATCATGTTAGTATGCCCAAAAACCTGTTTTACATTTTTTACATTTGTAAAGCAGGGGTAAAACACAACCGATAGTTGCTGTAGGACTGAAAAGTCTATAGCAACTTTTCCCTTTTTGATAACCCATATTAAGTACCGTAACAGGTTGATCCTTTGGAAGATTTACAGCAATTGGTACGTGAGTGCCTGGTGAATAACAGACGTAGCCAGGAGCAGTTATACCGGAAGTTCTATCCGGCACTATTCTTATTGTGTAGAAAGTTCTTCAGTCAACCTGAAGAGGCAGTGGAAGTGCTGAATGATGGAATGCTGCAGGTATTTACCCAACTGGAGAAATATGACGCGGCGAAAGGGGAGTTATTTAATTGGGTATATACTGTCGTCCGAAATACGGCACTGGATAAAATCCGTAAGAAGAAATGGCCGGTACATGCAGCTATTGAAGAAGATGTGATTGTTACGCAGAATAATATAATGAGCAAACTGGCCTGGGAAGATATTTATAAGTTGCTCGATACGTTATCACCTTCTACCAGGGCTGTCTGCACACTGTTCTACCTGGAAGGTTTTCCTATAAAAGAAATTGGAGAAATGCTACAACAAAGTCCTGGCACTGTAAAATGGCACCTGAGCGAAACACGAAGTAAATTGAAACCGATATTGGAGCAATACTACCTTAAATGATTTCTGAGTGAGCGAAAGTAATTTGCATATGCAATTTTTTAATGAGGAAAATGTACCCATTCCTCTGCCACCTGCTGATAGTAGTTGGAAGCTCATGGAACAGGCATTGAATAAAGCCATGCCCGTGAACGCTCCCGCCGGCGGGAGTGAGTCGCCTCATGCAGGTAGTCTTGGCGTTAAATTGCTCACCATCGCCAAATATATAGCTGTCACTGTCTTCTGTGCAGGCGTTATTGCTTACGGCGTTTATCGAATGACTGCAGCCAGAAAAAAAGTGGCCCCGGCTGAAGACCACTCCACCATGACAAGAGACAGTGCTTTGAAGGTAACTGATTCGGGTTCACTTAAAACAAAGAATGCGGAACAAAGCAGAGGAATGTCTCAAATGGAGACTGTGACTACAAGCGGAGAGGGCGTAGTGGCTGGAGATGTAGTAAATAATGGAATGTCAGGGGCTGTGTCTTCCAATGCTAGCGTTGGCAGTACCGTATCAGGTGGCGTTGCAAGTAATGGGTTATCCACATCGGGGAATATATCTGCTAATAAGAATAGCCATGGTGCTGTAGCTGGAGGTAATGCAGGAAGTCGAGAATCTGGTTCGAATATTGGTCGTACCGTATCAGGTGGCGTTACAAGTAATGGGTTATCCACATCGGGGAATATATCCGCTAATAAGAATAGCCATGGTGTTGTAGCTGGAGGTAATGCAGGAAGTCGAGAATCTGGTTCGAATATTGGTCGTACCGTATCAGGTGGCGTTACAAGTAATGGGTTATCCACATCGGGGAATATATCTGCTAATAAGAATAGCCATGGTGCTGTAGCTGGAGGTAATGCAAGAAGTGGAGAATCTATTTCAGGAAATGTATCTTCCAAAGGAAGTAGTGGGAATACCATACCAGGTAGCATTGCAAATAATGGGTTATCCACATCAGGGAAAGTACCTTCCAATGCACACAGTAAAAGGCCAAAATCAGTAGCGCCAGTTGGAAGTAGGTTATCCACATCTGGGGATATGCCTTCCAATGGAAGTGGCCGTGGAATAGTAACAGCTGGCGGAGCAGATAATAGATTATCCAACGCAGGGGGTAAAAGAGCATCTACTACTGTTGCGAATAATGGGGCATCTTCCTCTGAGAATATCACTATTAATAGAAACACTGTTGTGAATAAGAATGGATTGTCTAATCACCCGAAGCTTACTTCAGAAAAGAATATATCAACGGGGAAATCGTTGAAACTCGTAGATGGTCAGGCTTCACAAGGAAATCCTGGCAAGAAATATATAGGTAAACATTTACCTAATCAGACTACAACCACTAACGGTTTATCAGGAAATGATAAGGAAAATCAGGCTACATCAGAAAACGCTACAACCAATACAAAAGAAGAATCAGCATCCCATATATCATCATTGGTGAAGCCTGGGATAGTGACTGCTAATAACCGCAAAAAAAATATCGCTGCTGCGCAGAGAAAAGGTAATAACGGAAAGTCTCAACCTTCTCCAATTAACACAGCTGTTTCCGCTGCAGCAAATAGTCCTCTACCCGCAAGTTCCTCTGAAACAGGTACTCCTGCAATAACAGCGCCCTTGTATGCTGGGATTCAGTTCCAACCAATAAGAACAGTAAGGAATCATTCATCCTCTCCATTGCAAGTAAGTGCTGAAACCATGGGACGTATAACGAATTACCGAATGCCGAAAAATACGTTCCATACGCCGGGCTATTGGGAAATCATGGGGCAATGGAGCATTCCTATACCTATTACCAATAATCCTGGCTACTATAAAGGGCCTTCCGGAAACACACAATTTTATAGATTATTGATTCCTGGATTCCGTGCCCAGAGAACATGGAATAATGCTGCCATTAGCTTAGATCTTAACCTTATGGCTACTCAGATTTATGACAAACAACCCTATTCACGTATCCCCAGCGGAACCAGTTCAATAGATGAGCAGTCCTTGACCTTATTGCAAACTTTCGGCTATAAGGCAGGCCTGGCATATCACCACCGACTCGTAGGTCAGTTCTTTGGTAGTGCCGGAATACAAGCCTATTTAGGACATACAGGCTCCATACAGGAAACGTCTGCTACCAGAGATACTTTTGGTATTCATAATAAAACTATCATCTATATGAACAAAGGTAGTTTGTGGAATAGTCTCGGGAAGTTCCAGGGAAACATCACAGCAGAACTATATTATGATCATAAAAGATGGCAAGCCGCTGCCCGCACTGCAATTCCCGTACTACATACTGCCAAAGATTCCATCGGAACCAATATGAAACCAGCCATTCAGCTGGAAATACTCCTCAGATGGAAAATTTGGAAGAATAAGTAGGCGCCTG
The DNA here is from genome assembly GCF_003259435.1 of Chitinophaga dinghuensis. Taxonomy (GTDB): domain Bacteria; phylum Bacteroidota; class Bacteroidia; order Chitinophagales; family Chitinophagaceae; genus Chitinophaga; species Chitinophaga dinghuensis. Next base: position 178,621 of record NZ_QLMA01000010.1, on the reverse strand, counting down.
CAAGAGTGGCCGTGGAAGCGACTCTTGATTGGTTAGTCGGCTGAAAGCTATTGTGCCGGCTATCTCCCTGGAAAAATATTTTTCAAAAAAATGAAAATCAATTTGGTTTTCTCGCAAACTTATCGCTACCTTTGCACTCCGCAATCAGGGAATCAAACATCTGAATTGCACACCGGAACAAGGTTCCGGGGCGTAGCGTAGCCCGGTTATCGCGCCACATTTGGGATGTGGAGGTCGCAAGTTCGAATCTTGCCGCCCCGACTTAACAGGACAAATGAGATTCATTCTCGTTTGTCCTGTTTTCTTTTAGGGAAACTCTTTGTCCAGCGCTTATATTAAACGCACCGCTTCTTTGATGTGAGTAGCTATTTATCTTTTGCTACCACCTTCATAAGAAGTTCAACCTCGTCCCAAACAGCTTGATCAGCTAAATTATCGTAAAACTTACCCGATCTGTAACGAATACCCCATTGTGTCCGATCGATGACCAGTTTGCCATTCGCTTCAACAATACCGTCTTTAACTTGAATTTTGGCCGGAAAAGTAACCGGGTGCATGTTGATTGCAGCTGTACCACCTACAAGACTGTCATTTTCGATCATCAATTCACCTTTTGATATATAAACGTATCCTATATGTTCTTCCGCAAAATCGAAAACTGGAATTAGATCCGAATATCAAAATTGTTGTTATACGTGGCAAAGGCTATAAGCTTGAAATTAGTGCTGTGTAGTAAGACTTTTTTATTGGCCGTTGAATTGGAGTATAATAGATTTATGTGAACGCTAGGATACTGTAAATAAGACGACCTGTAAGTCCAACTTACAGGTCGTCTTCGAAATTTCCCCAACTGGAACTCAACCAGCACAGTATCTTTTACAATAGCTGTTGGAAATTTTCATTAGCAATGGCAAGCAATATTAGTCTGCTTTTCTAAAGTTATATTTGAAATCCCAGGCAGCACCATCCCCATCAGTGAGTTTTTGTGTTTGCAGGAAGCCGGTTTCTGCATTATAGGTGTTAATAGCCTCAAAGGTATTACTGCTGGTGTTACCGTTTGAATTGGCGGTAAAGGTCCGTTTAGTGAAATTTCCAGCGCCACGAGGTACCTCCAGGAATTCGTCATAAGTAACCATGTAGAAATACAGGAATGGGTTCTTCTCAAATGCATACTGGAACCCATTTGGCTTATTGTCGTAGAAATAATTATAGGTATAGGTGTAAGAACTTTTACCGCTGCCATCAAGGTTGCTGGTACCAGAAACAATATTCATGGTGGTCAGGTTGCCACCAGTTAGGGTGTACTCCGTGTAATTTACATATTTACGCCCTTCTCTGATAATACTATCCTTGCTTCCCATTAAAACGGCCAGGTTATTCTTCATGGCATATTCATAAGTCGATTTAGAAGGATTATCAATAGACCATGAGGTCATCGTGATTTTGTCGTTATTATATGCAACACTGTCGGTGTATTCTACCTTGTTATTTTGAGTATTTACATATTCCACTTTTTTGCACCTACCGTCTGTGCCATATACGAAATTGTAGTAATAACGCCAGTTGCCATTTCCTGCATTATCAGTATAGACACTCTGGATAATGTTATTCTTAAAAACAAAGCTATCAACTACCTGCCCGATTTCATTATCTACAACTGTTAGCGGCAGATATTGTTGAACGGAGGGGGTATTATCATCTTTCTTGCCACAACTGGTCATTATAAGAGCAAGCATTGCTGCGCCTGCAGCCATTTTTAACATCATTCTTTTTTTCATAAGTATTAAGTAATTATTAATAGCGAGCATAAATAGCATCTCTAGCGGAGGTAAACAGGCATTGGGTACTGTATTACCTTCCAGGATTGCTGAATTGATGGTGTTAGGTTTTATAGGTTTTGGACCATTATTCCCTAGCTAGAATAACAGTTGTTGGTTCCTCACAGGTTATATCATTATCACTAATTGTAAGACAGACTTTGTAGTTTTATATTCAGGAATTCCCTTCTGATTTCAAAAATTGCTTTTGTTTTGTACCCCAGTAAATCGGCAAAAATGTTTCCTGGGAAAGAAATGACGGCTTTGTTATAATCCATTACTACATTATTATAAACCCTCCCGGAGGCTGAAAAATGGTCCTCAATATCTGTCCACCTTTTCTGCAGTTGGAGAAAATTATCGCTGAACTTGAGTTCGGGATAATCTTCTGCTGCCTCCATAATTTGTTTTAATGTACTAGTTATGTTGTTATTGAGTTCTATTTTCTCAATTTCACCAATATGATAGGAAAGAGCACTTGCATGCATTCTCGTCAAATTAATCAGCGCATCACATTCATAATACATATAGGATTTAATAGTATCTATCAATTCGGGGATTAAGTCGTAACGGTCTTGCAGCGCTGCATTGATGCTTTGTGTTGCGCTATCCACCTCATTCTTTCTTCGAATAAGGTTATTACAAAAATAAATTGCAGGTATTGTTGCTAGCCCGGCTGCAATCAATCTGATGTCCATGTTTTACTTCCTTATTGTTTAATAATCATGTTAGTTACAGCCCAGATAAGCGCATCTTGACGATTGGTCCTCGTTCAAACTACAGTCTGTGTTGAATTGGTCAGTAACTATCATCGTTAGGGGTACGATTCCGACTACTTCGTTACATTTTTTCTACGAAGTAATCTTCAGAATAGGGTATGCTGTTTAGCCACAGTTTCTTAATACGATATTTTTTTTGAAAGGTTATACGAAACATGTTGGTTTTACAGGATACGTAAAGTATAGATGGTAATGAATTACGAATCAAAGCGGATATTGAATACATTGTTTCCTGAACACGCTCTATCTGACAGCCAATGACATCAATAATGCTTTCGTTACTCAAAAGTGGAAAAAAAAGGGATTTAAAAATCACCCGGTAGATAACCATAGGCGAATAATCTATAAAACGTATCAGCCAGTATATGAAAATATCGGCGTCAGCTTACCTAAAAGTATTTCAAAATAGATGGGAGGGGGATTTTATTGTTAGCGTTATATATTTACTAATAATTAATGTATTTTGGACGCGATGAAGTATACTTGCTTGGTTATAGAGGATAACATCATAGAGAGGGATCTCTTAGAAATGTACCTCCACAAAATCAATATCCTTGAAATAAAAGCTATCTGTAAAAGTGCCGCTGAAGCATTTAAGATACTATCCACTACAAAGGTTGATATTATATTTTCAGATATAGATATGCCCGACATTTCAGGTGTTGAGCTATTGAAAGGCCTTAAAAACCCACCAATTTTCATCTTCATCACCTCTCATCTGGAATATGCTGCGGAGAGTTTTGAACTCGACGTAATGGATTTCATCCCTAAGCCGCTTAGCATGGAACGGTTAATAAAATCCATAAATAAAGCGATAGAACACCTCGATCTCAGAAAACAGGTACAGACTTTAACATCAGAACAGAAAAGTGATCCCGATTTTTTCTTCATAAAAGACAGCAAAGGCTACGCACGTATCAACTACGAGGAAGTCATCTATATGGAGAGCATTGGAGATTTTTCTAAACTACATACTGTGGATGGGCATACTTACACAGCCTTAATCAATCTTAAAAACCTTATCCTGCAGTTACCAGGCTTCTTTGTCAGGGTGCACAAACAGTACCTTATCAATTTCAACAAAATTTTGAGTGTGAGTAACCACGAAATTATTCTGGAAAGCGGTGTAAATATACCTCTTAGCCCTTCCTATCGCGAGGAGTTACTTCAATTGATCAACCACCGAACGCTCAACAGGGTAGCGAAGAATTTAGGGGTTTAGTTATTTTAGTCAAACTCCTTCAATTCTTTAGGAGCGAAGGCTTTAGATGGCATAGATAATATAAAAATAGTCCCTTGTTCATCATTGGGGGAAGCCGTTAATTGGGCATTCATCATGGCTGCAAATGTTTTGCACAATGTGAGTCCAAGACCAATACCCTTTTCGCTATTTGTACCAGCTGTGCTGCGGCCAAGTTCAATATTCTTAGGGCTATTGAACCGTTGTAACTGCGTTTCTCCCAAACCAATACCTGTATCTGCTATACAAAGCCTGACCAGTTGGAAGTCATGTTCAATCTTAACATCAATACGTCCTCTTTCCGGCGTAAATTTTACCGCATTGTTCAACAGATTTCTAACGATTAATGAGACCATATTTAAATCACCAAACGCCTTAGCTTCGGTATCCTGAGAGAAAGATATGCGAAGATGCTTCTGGGATGCATCTGCTTCTGCCGCAGTCACCAGCTCCTGCACCAGATGACCAATCTCCAGCATCTTTAAATCCGGTTTAAATCCTTGTATTTGACTATACGCCCAGTTTAACAGGTTTTCCATCATGGAGGAGGTATGTCGTAATGTTTGACTTAAACTGAGCGTGTATGCTCTTAGCCTTTCCTCACTAAGATTCCCATGTTCCAATAGTTTGGAAAAGGATATTAGAGAATTCACTGGTGCACGCATGTCATGACTTACCACCCCTAAAATGCGATCTTTGACTTTCCCTAACTCTTCCAGTTCGGTCTTTTGTTTTAATACCAGGCGATTTAATTGCTGTGTTTTGCGGTGTGCCCGGTAAACCAGTAACGCTGCTCCCGACAATGCCAATACCAATAATCCTAAAAATATAGCGAGGTTCCTATTTAGTCTGGCCTTGGTTTCTTGCTTCAGGATCTTTTCATCCCGATACTTTCTGTCTAAGCTGGCGTTTAGGCGTTGCCGTTCCAATTCACTCTCCTTCTGCAACTTTTCCTTTTCCAATATTGCCTGTTTCTGCAAGAGGGCCAATTTCTCGATTCGCATTTCCTTTTCCTTCAATTCCAGCTGTTGCTTTCTTTCTCTTGCCTCCAAGGTTCTTTTTTGCAGCGCAAGACTCATCACATGCTGCCTGCTCTTATAGTCATTTTCTTTGACCAGAAAATCCAGTTGCAAACGTTTACGGGTTATTTCCCTTTCCTTTTCCTCATTGAAAATCTGATCGCGAAAACGAATGTAGGCTTTAAAATATTCGAGTGCTTTTGTGAATTGTTGCTGTTTTTCTGCCAGCTTGCTCAGTGCAAGATTGGCATCTCGTTGCAAGGCAGGTAAGTGATTCTCCTCACCAATACTCAGTGCTTCCGTTAGCAAAGGAGTTGCCTCATGATATTGTGCATGTTCGATATAGAAGTCGGCCAAGGCTAACTGATCCAGTGCATAGTCTCTTTTATTATATAAACGCTTGTTAGATGCTAGCGCCTTCTGAAATGCATCCAGGGCTTGTTCTGAAGATCCATTTACACTTAATATCTTCGCGCGCGTGCGGTAAATGGTGCCAAAAAGAGAATAATCCTGGAGTGGATTAGCAAAACCCAGGGAAAGATCCAGGAAGTTAAGGGCCACCTGATACTTTTCTGTCTTACTCATACCCAACTCCTTCTCATCAGCCAGGAAATAATTGGCCCCCATATTTGCATAACTCAGCGCTAAGCCATATTCTTCCCCCTTAAATTGTTTAAAGACCTGCACCGCCTGTTCTAAATAAGTAATGGCAGTTTTATACTGTTCCAGGCTTTTATAAGCATCGGCAATATTCACATAACATCCGGCAGCATTTAGTTTGTTATCTAACTCATTATAAACAGCAACTGCTTTTAGATTTGCGCTTAGTGCCTTATCGAAATCTGACCAACTGGCGTACATGGCGCCCATGTTATAATAGATGTCTCCATACAACTGTTTATCGCCAATTTCCAGGGATTTCCTGATCCCTTTGTTATAGGTATCTTCCGCCTGAATAAAATGTCCGTGACTTTGATAATAGAATCCCAGGGAATAGTAGGCACGACCAATAAAAGAGGGCAGCTTTAATTTTTCGGCAAGCTTAATGGCCCTGTCTACATAGATTTCTGCCTTATCGATCTCACCAAGCTTTCCATAACTCTTATAGATCTTTACGTAGCGTTCCAGCTTGTTTTTGTCTTCCGTCCGGTATTGACTATCTGCTAGCAGCAAGCTGTCTAGCGTTATTTTAACCTGCTTTTGGGCAAATCCTGTTTGAAAAATAAGAAGTAAGAATATGAGGTGATAGCAACGCAATTTCATGTTCGGCAGGCATTAAAAATGTGGCGCAAGATACGAAACAGCGTCATAAAAGCTATTACCTGTTAAATGATAATATTCGTGATGATAGGGAGCACAACTTAACAGGGAGCGAGTTTTTTCGCCTGAATATCGGCGTATGATTTAGCGAAAAAACGTTTTGCAGGAAAACAAAAGTAATCTCTATTCCAGAAATGTTATTTTTATTAAGAGAGCGTAACTGCTGTAACATGGAAGTTATCATGATGAAAACCTTCCCAAAGTAACAAAATCTTCCATGAACTGGTAAACAACGTATCCCTGGAATAAACATTAGAAACATGAATAAAACCTTATTGCTGCTACTGGCGCTCGGAACTGGAATCACTGTTAGCGCACAACAACTGGATAATGCGCCCGCAAAAACTCCCTATAACAGATTCATTCCTCTACAGGGAACTCCCTATACAATAGCCTATAAGCTAGATACCACAAAAAGAGGCATTGCTACGAAGCATATGCTCTTTATCAACAAGGGGGATACCACCAGGGTGGATTATCCTGGGATCTCCATGCTTTGGGGTGTTCAACAGGTGAAACTGGACCAACACCATCTCAATAAAGTGATAGTAACTATTCACCGAAAGAATAATCCTCGTATCCACAAACATATTGATATCTGGGAGAGCCCTTTGAAATTATATATCGTTTCTACAGATGGGAAATCAAACCAACAACTGACTCCCAATGTGTTTTTTGTGGATAACTACATCATTGATAGCAATAAGGCTACTATTGCCTGTCGCGGTTTTTTTGATAATAATGCCAATGAAAAACTAGATCGCAAGGATACGAAAGATACATTGGTGTATGACCTTATTTCCCTTAAACAGATAGCTGGTAAGGTACAGTAATATCCTCCTGAAGACCAATAGCAATGAAGTATATTAAATATCATGCTATGCTTATCAAGCTAATGCTTACAAGAAAAGATGAGTCGAAATCCTAATAAATACTTTATTAGTAGTATGTATATTGCATTGTAGCATAATTTAATGCAACCCTAACTCTATTTCTATGAAAAAAATTCTCATGGGCTCTTTTGCCCTGATGCTTTTCTCTGCATCCATCCTACTATTCCAAATGAGTTGTAAAAAATCTGCTGATGCAGAACCAGGACCAGGAACAGGAAACGGGAATGTGCCCGTTGCTACAACGACCACTTTAGGTGGGGTGATCGTAGGTTCCGGACTGAACGTCACCGCTGCAGGGGTTCTCTCTGTAAATGCCGGCAACAGCGGCGCAACTCAGTTGAATAAAGTGGTATTTACAAAATATATCAGCGGTTCCGGATCAGAAATTTGGTTGATGAACTATGATGGTTCCGGACAAACGAAAGTCAACGTCGCTTTAAGTGCTAACCAAAAAATTGGAGATGATGCAAGGTTGTCTCCGGATGGTAAGAAACTGTTCTTCATTGTAGCTACAACAGGATTGAGTAACAACAAAGAAGATATCTACTCTTGCGATATCGACGGTAAAAATCTCGTGAAACTGTATGATATGCCTGTAAGTGGCGGACATACTTACTTAAGTGGAGCGTATTAATAAACGAAAAAGCCCAGGAGTGTATATCCTGGGCTTTTTTAATAACTCTTAGAGATTATATCCATTCCTCTTTTAACTGCCACCATTTTAACTTTCCATCTTCCATTCTAAACACAGCGCTGGACCTGCGTACGGTGGTCTTATCTTTCATTTCCTGCTTTTCTTCATAATATGCCAGCGTATGATGAAATGTGCTGAATACTTCAAGTTTATCAATTGTGATGACTATATCGGGTCTGCTGCCTTGTGCAACGGGTAACCATGCCGCTAATTCCGATAGCCCCATTGTATTACCGCCAGGGCCTTCCATGTGAAAATCCGCACTGAAATATTGTAATAACTGATCTTTCGAAAGCGATTCATCTGCCCGAAACCATTTGGCAATATCCACATGGAAATCGATAATCATGCTACTTGCTGTTGCTGTAAGATTCATATGTCTGCAATATATGATTTGTTGTAACTAATGGCCAGTCGCCAACCTGTAAAGAATACAACGGATAAAGTAATAAAGGAAATCTCAATGGAACGACTATACGAAAAGTATTCCAGTAACGTAAAAAATAGTGTGCCGATAACTGCTGTTCCTGTTACGCTGCCTACCTGAATCGCGGTGCTGACAATCCCCGATGCCTGTCCGGCCAGCGATACATCGACATCAGACATTATCTGGCGGAGCATCGCAGGCATCACAGTACCATGACCAATTCCCGCCATGAGCAGACCAGTTTTCAATAGCAGCCCCGGTGTTGATTCAAAATGAAGCGCAATGGCGCCCAACATACACCCCATGGTAATCAACAACAATCCTCCCTGTATTAGCCGATGTCCTGAAAACTGAAACCGATGACTCACCAACGGCGCTATAAAGAAACCAATAGCATAGGGCAAGACAGCCATTCCTGCGTCAAATGCGTCTTTGTGAAGCCCATTCTGGAGGTAATAAGGAAAAATGAGAAATATCGCCGCCGTATGATTATATAGGAAGACGACACCCGCTCCTTTCAAAAACGTCACATTGCGCAACAAAGGAGTATGTAATAAGGGCGATCTCTTCAATATCAGCAATCGCTCCTCATAGCGAAACAATAGCCAGCCAGTAACTCCTGATAAAAGAACGGACATAAATACCCAGAGCGGCCAATGCGCCTCTCTGCCTTTTACCAGGGGATATATAAACAACAATAAACAAATGGTGGCCAGCACTATCCCTCCAATATCCAACTTCGGACGTACTACCGCCTGGTTCTCTTCCATGAAAAAATAAGCCATCGTACAACAAATCAACCCTACCGGCAGATTCACCATAAAAACACTTTCCCAGGTCCATCCGAATAAATGAGCATCTATCAGAATACCTCCTAGTAATTGTCCTGCAATGACTGCCAATCCAAACACTGCTCCAAATATACCCATCGCTTTAGGCTGCTCCGTTGGTGGAAAAATCACTCTGATCGTTGCAATTACCTGTGGCGCCAGCATGGCTGCCCCCATTCCCTGGAGTACTCTGGCGGCGATTAACCAGTTGATGTCTTTCGCACTGGCACAACATGCAGAGGCAAAAGTGAATACCATCATACCAGACATAAACACTTTTTTACGGCCATAGATATCTCCTAACCTGCCACCAGTAACCACTAATACGGCATAGGTAAGACCATATCCCGCTACCACCAGCTGTAATGCGGTTTCTGATGCATGCAGCGCCGTCTTGATATCTGCTAAAGCTACATTGACAATGATAAAATCCAGCGGCGATAAGAATGCTCCGGCAGATAAAATGGCTAGTATCAGCCATCTGCGCGTGGAGTACGCCGATTGTATTGCATCCATTCCTGTAAATTTGAATAGCAAAATAACAGCAGAAAGTACAATAAAAATGGTACTTTAAGGGGTTTGTTTTGTACCTTTAGAAATGGCGTTTACTAAAATCATAGATCAAGCAGAGGTAGCCATTATACAGACGGGAACATCTGTTTACAGGTTTCGGTCCGACTATTATTTTGAAATGGCTTTCGTGATGGAGGGCAGTGGTCTTCATACAGATCAAAAATATCACTATAAGTATGGGCCTCATAAACTGTTTTTATTACAACAAGGCGTGCATTATACCTTTGAGCCGGAAAGCAATAGCCATATAGCATTCCTGCGATTCAGCCCTGGATTCATCGACCAGGTGAGGTTTGAAAATGAGCGTATCGAAACCTGCGACAACCTCAAAAAAATCAGCTATATACTACATCACTTTCATGCAAAAGCAGGTTGTATTTTCAGCGATAAAGCAGATGAAAAAACAGCAAGGGTATTGTTGGAGGGCATCATTCGGGAATATCAGCAAAAGTCGTATGGACACGTACTAATCATTCGTCAGTCACTTTCCATTCTCATCAACCTGATTGCGCGGAACCTGATTGCCAGCGAAGGTCCTGGCGTTAACACCGGGAGCGATCAACCTGCGGGAATGCGCTTGATTACCTATATCCAACAACATATCACTAATCCCGTAGCCTTGAAAACAGAGGTAATGGCAGAAAAACTAAATATCTCTCCCCACTATCTGGGCGAATATTTTAAGAAACATACTGGTCGTAATATACAGGACTACCTGGTGGAATATCGGATGAAATTGATTGAAACGCGTTTAGTGTATAGCAATATGCGACTGAAAGAAATCGCATCGGAATTAGCATTCAATGATGAAAGCTATCTGACGAAATATTTCAGGAAGTATAAAGGAATGACGCCAGGAGCGTATAGAAAGCGATACAGAAATATAAATCAATAATTTTTATGTGGAGTAATCTATATGGCTACTACGAAATTCGTAACGATGCCGAATATACGAAATCCCATCCTACAGAAAATATCGTCCGGATGTTACTGGAAACGGGTGTATTGCTACAAAAGTCGCCGCTCATTTTTGAAAACAGATCGCCGTTTCCATGGCTGAATATTAGTGTGGTATACGCGAGAGATGGCGGATTCGCCGTTGGCCCCAAAAGTACCAGTGAAAGCAGTACCTTATTATCTGTTGTTACGAGTAAACGTTATCACCAGGATGTTTATCTCCCGGTACTAACGGATATTGCAAAGCAATTGGGCTGGCAACTGATTCTTGAAGAAGATGATGAAGATAATGAGCAGGTAGTTTTATATGCTCCATAATAAAACGATAATAACTGTTAGCCAACCATAGGGAGACGACATTACCCGACTTTCCGATTCCCCATGCAGTACCGAGCGCTGGCTGTCTCCCAATGATATTTATGTTACTAACTTTATAACAACGATATTGTATTTGTTGAAACAATATCTTTATCCGTAAAATATCATACAATGGCAAATAAAGTAATTCCCGTTCTGCGCATCTTCGATGTGACAAAGGCCATGGAGTTTTATAAAGACTGGCTGGGATTTCAGGTAGATTGGGAGCATCGTTATGAGGATAATACCCCGCTATACATGCAGGTTTCCAAAGATGATATTGTGTTGCATCTTACTGAACATCATGGCGACTGCTGCCCAGGTGCGAAAGTGTTTGTTGAAACTACCGGACTGAAAGAATATCATCAGTTACTGTTAGACAAAAATTACAAATACAACAGGCCAGGGCTTGAAGTAGAACCCTGGGATGCTATCTCCGTAACAGTGCACGATCCTTTCGGAAATAAAATACTCTTTTCTGAAAGTATAAAGGGTTAATCAATCAGGCCATCGGCTTTTAATTGGTGGAATGCCTTCAAAACGCCTGGTACCTGGTGTTCTTCATGTGCATAATCTACCGGACTGAAAAACTTTACTGCAGCTATTTCGGCGGTTGGCTGAGGGGTAGTCTTCAGTTGACATAGATAAGTATGCTGTTTCATTAAGGTCTGCTGTTCCCCAAAGGCTGGAGCTTCGATATAATAATATTCCTGTAAATCTCCCGCTGTCAGATCCAGATTCAACTCTTCCTTGATCTCTCTGATAATGGCTGCCAGATTGGTTTCTCCGGGATCTACTTTCCCTCCTGGCAGATACCAGGCTTTTTTATTGCTACTGAATGCCAGTAATAATTTGCGGTTTTCCAATGCTATCAGCCCTACAGTGTTAATATATCTCATCTTGCAAAAATATAATTTGCTAGTCTATCATCTTCCGTAATCTTTTCTCATCACGAATGGTAATCTCTTTACCAGACACGAATACCAACCCTTCGTCTACCCATTCATTCAGCATCTTAAAGAGCGTCTCATAGGTGGTGCCTGCATATGACGCGATTTCCTGCCGACTCAGCGTAGATAATATTTGCCCTTCTTTAGTAGCGCCAAAGAGATGTTTAATCTTTAATAAGGCATTTGCTACTCTGCTTTTGGCGCTCATGTGTACCATGTCGCGCATTCCTTGTTCTGCTTTTTGCAGTTCGTTGGCATAGAACAGCACCATTTTATAGGCCAGTTCATGATTCACAAGCAAAGTGGTATGGAAAAATTCCGAGGTGATGAAACAGGCTTCTACATCCTCAATGGCAGTAGCCGTTACAGGATAATGATGCGCTTCCCCCAAACCCCTGTGTCCAAGGATGTCGCCGGCAACGGAAAATTTCACGATAAGGTCTTTATTATCATCTGCCCATTTTTTGTGCACCTTCACTTTGCCACTATGAATAAAGTAAAACCCTTTCACATCTTCCGTTTCCCGGAAGATCACCGCACCCTTTTTAAAATGCAGGATCTTAGCATTGGTGCCAATCGCCCCTTGCCATTCAGGTAAACTATGCAGACAAAGGAAGCAATGTTTATGTTTTTCCATGCGTTATGTATGATAATTATTGCTTTGGCAATAAAAATTAACTTAAAAATTGAATTTTAGTTTGTAAAAATATTGCAAAGGCAATATTTTTGCTTGAAATTTCCTCCCAATGAAGCACAAAAATAGGAAGCCGGCAGTATTTATTGCACCTTCCCTGGATAAATCTGCATATGATCAGAAGAAAATGACTGGAGATAAGACTGTTTCAGGGAGACTATTCTATCTCTCGCTGCAAGCGATCATCAATGCGGTGATTATCGGTGTGATTGCGAAGGGACTTGTTGGACTTATTAACCTCATCACGAATATATCTTTTTATGGCAAATTCTCCTTTGGAGAAGCCAGTCCTGCCCATAATCAGTTAGGCTTATGGGTGATCATTATTCCTGTAATAGGAGGGCTGATAATAGGTGTAATGGCGAGACTCGGTTCCGCCGCCATCCGCGGTCACGGTATTCCGGAAGCAATGGAACAGGTACTGACGAATGAAAGTCGCATTAAGCCAGTCATTACGATTTTGAAACCATTATCAGCCGCTATCTCTATTGGTACAGGTGGTCCTTTTGGGGCAGAAGGTCCGATTATTTCCACAGGGGGCGCGTTTGGTTCCTTTGCCGGGCAAATCATGCATATCTCTCCCAACGAGCGAAAAATTATGTTGACCGCCGGCGCCACTGCTGGTATGGCGGCGATCTTCGGAACGCCGGTAGCAGCGGTATTACTGGCGATTGAATTACTGTTGTTTGAGTTCAGTCCCAGAACTATTATTCCCGTGGCGTTAGCCTGCGCTACAGGTGCAGCCATGCATATCCTGATGTTTGGGAGTGGCCCTGTATTTCCGATGCCGGCTTTTCCTGCGCCCGATGCGCAAGCCCTTGCCTGGTATGTGCTGGGAGGCGCTATCATCGGCGTGCTTGCTGCATTCGTGTCGAAAAGTATTTACCTCATTGAAGATCTTTTTGAAAAACTACCCATTCACTGGATGTGGTGGCCTGCCATCGGCGCCATTGTGATTGGCGTGACCGGTTATTTTGCGCCTTATACCCTTGGTGTTGGCTATAATAATATTACTTCTCTTCTGAGCGGGCAGCTTCCACTGGCCATGGTATTAGGTCTCTGCTTTATGAAATATATCTCCTGGTCTATTTCCCTTGGAAGCGGTACCAGCGGCGGAACCCTCGCGCCACTCATGACGATAGGTGGCGCATCAGGCGTCCTCTTTGGTTTAATCGTCCTGCATTTCTTTCCGGAGAGCCATATTAATCTATCTGTTTGCGCGCTGATCGGTATGGCGGCGATGTTTGCAGGCGCTGCACGCGCGCTGCTGACGGCGGTGGTCTTTGCTTTTGAAGCCACTATGCAACCGCATGGCTTATTACCATTGCTGGGTGCATGTACAGCTTCTTATTTTGTGTCTTTCTTCCTGATGAAAGGCTCTATCATGACGGAAAAAATCGAACGCCGTGGTGTGGCAGCGCCTAATAGCTACGAACCGGATATCCTGCAACGATTGAAAGTGGCAGATATAATGGAAACGATGCCGGAACCAGTAGGCGCCATCAATACCTCCGTATTTGTATATCCGGATGCGCCATTGAGTAATGCAGTGGACCTGATCAGTTTACATAAGCTGGATATCCTGCCAGTGCTTAATCCGGCTGATAATACTTTATCCGGGCTGCTGACGCCTGCACGTATTTTGGACGCTTATTCAAATAGCCGGAATGCTGCAGAACAATACCAGCAGGTGTTTTCTATTCGCAGAAGACGTAATCGTTTGTTGATCAGAAGTCGCCATCTATTTTCCAGGTAAAACAATAGCTTTATTAAGTCATATTTCCTATTTTTAGCCCCGAACAATTGAAATAGTATGGAATGGTAGATCCGCCAACGGATAACGATTTACATAAGCGTTTGATGCAAGGTGAGGAAAAAGCCTTTGCCGAGCTTTATAATCAGTATCAACCAAAACTCTATCTGTTTATTCATCCCTTCACCGGATTTTCCGCACAGGATACAGATGAAGTGATACAAGATGTTTTCTTTAAACTATGGCTACGCAAGGAATTACTCCCTGCTGTCAGCGCTATGTCCGCATATCTTTATATGATGGCCCGCAATTGTCTGCGCGACAGATACCGGCGCCAACAAGTGAGAGATCAGGCGATCGCTGATTTCCAGCTCCAGCAACCGGAGCAACTCTCCCATGTAGAAGAAGAAACGCATTTTCAGGAATATTCTGCCATTGCGAGAAAGGCAATCTCTCTACTGCCCGCCCGCAAAAAATCAATTTTTGCTATGCGTCACGACGAAGGAATGTCGTTGGATGAAATAGCCGATACATTAGGCATCACCAAATTTGGGGTGAAAAAACAATTATATGATGCCGTCAAATTTGTGAGAGATTACCTGAAAACACATGCTGGTATTGATATTCCGCTGGTGCTACTCATCGTATTTTACTACTCCCGCTAAGCGATAGAAAAAAAATTTTTAGAAAAAGGAGTGCTTTCCCTTCTTGCCTGCGTCTTATTACTGTATGCCATTCGATAAAGCTCATATCACCAGATTACTGGATCAACATGTTGCCGGTTCACTCAGCCAGGAAAATCAACTGGTATTGAATGAAGCCATACGCGCTGCCAGTAGTACGGACAGAGACTGGATGATGCAATACCTGGAGAATGCACTAAATACAGCCCAGGTGTCCATCACGCCGGATCAGCAGCTCTACGAACGCATATTACACCGCATTCAACAATCAGAACAGGAATTGCATACGGTGAAACCTATACGTAGCATATACTATACTGTAGCGGCAGCGGCGGCAATACTGCTGTTGGTAACAGCAGGCTTGGTGTGGAAACAAAATAGTCGCCCTGCTGCATCAGCGCCTATAGAAATAATGCCGGGATCGAATAAGGCCATACTTATCCTCGCTGATGGCTCTAAGGTGCAGCTGGACAGTACCACCCGTGAAATTGCACAAGGTAGTTCTGCGGTACGTCAGCAGGAAGGCGCTTTGAAATATAGTAAGAACAATCACACTGCTACTACCTATAATACGCTGACAACCCCTCGGGGCGGACAGTTCCAGGTGGAATTGGCAGATGGAAGTCATATCTGGCTGAACGCTGCTTCTTCCCTGAAGTATCCTGCCACATTCAATGACAGTGAAAGAGTGGTGACCCTTTCAGGAGAAGCTTATTTTGATATAAAACCAGACCCACAGCGGCCTTTCCGCGTGGTTTGCGGTAATACAACAATTCAGGTACTGGGCACTAGTTTCAACATCATGGCCTATGCCGATGAACCTAATCTCCAGGCAGCCCTGGTAGATGGAAAAATTATGGTGAAAGCCGCCGGTAGTGAACGTATAATCAGACCAGGACAAATGGCCGTTGCGGATCAACAAAGTCTGTATGTAGCAGAAGCAGATCTGGACCAGGTCACTGCCTGGAGAAATGGCATGCTGGCCTTAAATACAGCCAGCTTTAAAGGATTAATGCGACAGGTAGAAAGATGGTATGATGTAGAAGTCGTCTACCAGGGAGAAATACCTGATCGCCAATTTGGAGGATTATTGAGTCGAAACACACAATTATCAACACTTCTTGCATTTATGAGAAAGAATGGTATTAATGTAAAACAAGAAGGTCGGACCATAGTAGTCATGCCATAATATAGACAAACAGCTTACAAAACCAATCAACCATTATACGCCGCGCTTTTGAATGGAAAGCGTAGCAGGGCATATTTATGCCATACTAAATCGTAAAAATCAAAAACCAACTACATGAATTTTTCGCCAACCAAAATGTTGTCGGTTATGAAGATGACTGTCACACTGCTGCTGGCCACCGTTATGCAGGTGAGTGCCAGCAGCTATGCGCAAACAGTGAACCTACGTGCGCGTAAGATGCCGCTGGAAAAAGTATTCAGCACAATTGGAAAACAAACCGGATACGCCTTCTTTTGGGATCAGCAGGTGGTACGAAGCCTGCAACCGGTAGATGTTGACTTGCACAATGCCTCTCTGAAAGAGGCTATGAGAACCTGTTTGGCCAATCAACCACTGACGTTCGATCTGGCTGAAACAGACAAGTCAGTTTTTATTCGCACACGTGCGACAGAAAACAAAGTCGCAGACGATCAACAACAACAGATCACTGTTACAGGTAAAGTTACAGACGATGGCAAAGAACCGCTTGCTGGCGTAACCGTAACCGTAAAAGGTACCGGCAAAGGCGCCGCTACCAACGGCGACGGTACTTATACTATTACCAACGTAGATCCAAGGGCAATACTGGTTTTCAGCATGATGGGTTTCCAAACCCATGAAATTCCGGTAAATGGCCGCGGACAAATCAACATCACGCTCGCAAAGAAAGTGCAAAACATGAACGAGGTGATGATCACTACAGGTATCTTCTCCAGAAAGAAAGAATCCTTCACTGGGGATGCGGCGGTTTACTCCGGAGATCAGCTACGCACCGTGAGTAACCAAAACGTTATTCAAAGTCTCCGTTCCCTGGACCCAGCCTTCATTCTCCTGGATAATAACATCGCGGGTAGTAACCCGAACGTAATGCCGAATATGTCCATTCGTGGTAAAACCAGCATCATTGGTACGGTCGACAAATTCGCACGCGATCCTAACCAGCCACTATTTATCATCGATGGTTTCGAAAGCTCCATCGAAAATGTAATGGCCCTGGATATGAACAGGGTAGCGAATGTTACTATCTTGAAAGACGCCAGCTCCACCGCTATCTACGGTTCCAAAGGCGCCAACGGTGTAATTGTCATCGACACAAAATTACCCCGCGCCGGCAAAATGAACCTCTCCGCTGTATACGATAATACCTTCTACTTTGCAGATCTGCGTGATTACAACATGATGAACGCTGCAGAGAAACTGGAATTCGAACGACTGAGCAACGTTTACAATCCTAAAGACGCTTCCAGTACTACCATCTGGAATGTGATGAATGAACGCTATAACAGGAACCTGAATAATGTACTCAGTGGCGTAAATACTTACTGGATGGGATATCCCATCCGTCCTACCACACTGGCCAACAGCTACTCCCTGCAGGCAGATGGTGGCGACACCAAATTCAGATACGCTGTAGGCGGAAGATATTCCACCTTACCAGGCGTGATGAAAGGCTCCAACAGAAACACAGCCTCCGGCAACCTGGACCTGATCTACAGACCAGGTAAGTTCTCCTTTACCAACAGAACTACTTTAACCACCTTTACGGCGGATGATTCGCCCTATGGTAGCTTCAGCGACTGGGTAAAGGCAGTTCCATACTATAAGCCTTCCAACGATAAATACCTGGATTATGGCCTCAATCCATATGTGGGAGATACAATTCTGGTGTACAACCCTATCTACCAGATGAATCTGCCTAAAATGGACAGAACAAAGAATGTGAATCTCCGCAATAATATCAGCGCTTTTTATCAATTCAATGATCACTTCCGCGTGGACGGCCGTGCATCTATCACCTATAGTAATCAGCAGCATGAAATCTATCGTTCTCCGCTAATGAAGGATTTCGACAAAAAAGACGTATCCCAGAAAGGATTGTATAAGAACAGTACTGACCGCGGATTATCCTATGAGGCATACCTGCAGGCTAGCTATGGTAAGATATGGCATAATACCCATGAACTCAACCTGGTTCCTGGTTTCAACGTGTCTTCCAACAGCATGACTTCTGATGGCTACTCAGCTACTGGGTTCCCCGCTGTAGATAAGATCTATCCAGGCTTTGCTTCGGGCTACCCTACTGCCGGACTTCCCGACTATGGTAAATCTGTGAATCGTTCCGCAAGCTTCTTCCTGAATGGTTACTATGGTTACAAACGTCGATACATGATAGATGCTATTTATCGTAAAGACGGATCTTCTATCTTTGGTAGCAGTGTGAATCACACCAATACCTGGACTTTAGGTCTTTCCTGGAACCTGCACAATGAATCCTTCTTTAAAAATATCGCATGGGTGAACTTCCTGAAACTGCGTGGAAGCATCGGTAATCCAGGTAATCAGAATTTCAGTTCCTACAACTCCTTCACCACCATGGCATACAATCGTGGCGTAGTGAACTCTTTCGGCCTCGGTACCAACGTATTCGCATGGGGAAATTCAGAACTGGCATGGCAGAAAACATTGATGAAAACAGTAGGCGTGGATGCCAGATTACTGGATGAACGCATCTCCATCAATGCAAACATCTATAATAACCTGACAGATCCGATGATTATCAGCATTGATAATGCGCCATCTACCGGTTCCAGCACCATTATGTATAATATCGGCCACTCCCGTGTGAAAGGCTATGATATCGCCATAAGCGCCACTGTGCTGAGTAATGTAAAAGAACGCTTTTATGTACGCCTCAGCGCTTCTACGAAGAAAGAAACGACTACTTACGGCGGACTCGGAAACATCCTCGATCAATTAAACAAGAACAATGCAGGATTAATCAATAGCAATAATAAAGACAGCTACCACGACTACACCAATGTAGCCCAGAATCTGGAGCGGTACATGGATGGCGGTCATCCGAACGACTTATGGGCTGTACGTTCCATGGGCGTTGATCCGGCAAATGGAAGAGAATTATACCTGGATAAAAATGGTAATCTTACCTATAACTATGATGTGGTAAATGTGGTGAATGTAGGTAACACTTATCCTAAAATGCAGGGAACCGTGGGCGTTTCCGTTCAGTATAAAGGGTTCAGCCTGAACTCCATTATGCGATATAAATGGAAATCCTATCAGTTCAATAGCGCCCTCTTTAATAAAGTAGAGAACTTAACACGTCAACAAGTAATGGGAGAAAACCTGGATAAACGTGCCCTCTATAATCGTTGGAAAACGCCAGGCGATAAAGCGGAATTTACCAATATCCCGGATCTCAGATACGGTACTTCTACAAAAGATATTAGTATGTCCAGCCGCTTTATCCAGGAAGAGAGCAGCTTTGCAGGAGAATCCATCTCCCTGTCTTATGATTTCTACGCCAATAAGTTTATTAAAAAACTGGGTCTGCAATCACTCTCTATTTCTGGATATATGAACGACTTTTTCTACCTGACCAATCTGCGCAGAGAAAGAGGTATTGAGTATCCATATGCAAGATCCTGCTCCTTTAAGTTAATGGCTGCATTTTAAAAATATCAACTATTGCACATGAAGAAAGCTATTATATATTTTTCCTTACTGGCAGGCGCATTGCTGACAATGACTGCTTGTAAGAAATATCTGGATGTAAGACCGGAAGACAAGATTCTGAAAGATGAAGCCTTCACTAAAGAATCCGGTTTCATGACGCAACTCAACGGCGTCTATCTGAACATGTCTTCTTATGATATGTACGGCGGTAAAATGCACATGTTGATCCCGGATGTATTGGGACAACTATATAACGCCACTGGTGGCTCGCCGTATAACAATATGTCGAGATACACCTATACCGATGATAAAACGAAGGGGTATTTTGCTGATTACTGGTCCAATGCCTATTCCAGCATCGCGAATCTCAATCTGATCCTGGATAATATCGACAAAGCAAAGAATGTATTTACCAATAACAACTACAACCTGGTAAAAGGTGAGGCCCTGGCTTTGCGTACATTCCTGCACTTCGATCTGATGCGTCTTTTCGGTCCGATCTATGCTACCACTGACTCGGCCACCATGTCTATTCCCTATTACAGCTATCGTTCACCAATGGCAAGACCTTATGTAAAAGGCAATGACCTGATGGATAGTCTGCAACGGGATATTAGTCTGGCTGCATCATTACTGGCAAATGATCCGGTACTGAAATATGGTCCTGGTGGAGATAGTTCTTCCAACTTCACATCCTATCGAAAGTACAGACTGAATTATTATGCGGTGAAAGCTTTGCAGGCAAGAATGTACTTGTACAGATTGGATAAAGTGAATGCACTGGCCGCCGTACAAGATGTGCTGAATGCGCCTGCCGCTTATTTTCCTTTTAATACAATAGGTTCTGTTCCTTCCGATCCGGCGCTCACAAAGGATTGTCTCTTTCAGTTAGAGAATTACAAACTGGAAGATACCTATAACAAACTGTTTGCTACAACACTGTTTGAAAATAATATTCTGATGCCAAGAGGAGATGCATTAACCAGCATCTTTAATCAAAATGCAGACCTGCGTATTTCTCCTTTCCGTTGGAATCTGCCATCAGATGGGTCCAGAACGGAGAAAGTATTTTATAAGTATTCTCCGGTTCTTAACAATCTGGGTAATACCAACGTGCGTATACCGATTATGAGGGTGGCGGAATGTTACCTGATTGCAGCAGAAGCGGCGCCAGACAGACCTACTCAACTTCAATATCTCAATAAATTGAAAGCAGCCAGAGGGGCGGATCTGATCGTGTCTACCAACGACTTCACTGGAGAAATAACCAAAGAATACCGCCGCGAATTCTATGGAGAAGGCCAGATGTTTTATTACTATAAACGTATTAACGCAGCGAATATTCAGGATGGACTGGCGGCTCCGGGCACCATGATATCTATGACGAAGGCCAAATATGTAGTGCCACTTCCAGATGCAGAACGCCAGATTCATTTACCTAATCCCTGATGAAACATGAAAAAATTAGCTCTCTTTATATTTCTGATAACAGGTGTCCTGTTATTTTCCTGCAAGAAGTCAGGATTGATGCAATTCACTGCCCGTAGCAATGTATACTTTCCGGTGTCTCCGGATAAATATTCTGCAGGAGTGGCGGATGAGAAAGGTTCCATCGTGTATGGCGATTTCTCTAATAACGCAAAAGATACAGTGGCGGTAGATACACTCGTGACCAATTTTGGTTTCTTCGGTAATGGACCAAAGGAAATGTATGTACTGGTAACGGTATCGGTTATGGGAGACACGAGCTCTGTTGACCGGAAAGTGAACCTGACGGTTGATCCGTCTAGTACAGTGCCAGCAGGTATTGTGAGTTTTGATCCAGCCACCTGTATCATTCGGCATGGTAAATCTTCTGCCAGTATTCCCATGAAGATTCTCCGTGATCCGTCTCTGGCCACCAATAAATATTTCGTTACGCTGAATCTGGGCGTTACCGATCAACTCTCTACAGATTATAAAGGAGAATTGGTGGCTTCCAGTCCCAAGAAATTAAAAACTTGTCTGCAGCGAACCTACTCTATCACAGACAACATCCCGCAGCCAACCTGGTGGGTGGGCGGTAACAGTATCGGGTCTTATTATTTCGAGGAATATTCTCCAACTAAAATGAAATTCCTTACGGAGAGCCTGATGATTCCTTTGTCTTTCCTCCTGCAAAATCAACCTAACCTTTCCATTGTGGGAAGCTATAGCCAGGCATATAACTGCGGACTCGCCAAAGCAAGAAAAGCAGGAACGCCTGTTATGGATGTCAGCCTGACCACCGGTCAGACCTTCCCAATGAAATCCTCTATGGCAGGTGGTACTTTGTGTGATTAATCAAAAATAAACAACATGAATCGCTTTATAAATATATTCGCTGCCTTACTGCTTCTGGCTGGTTTCCTTACCAGTGGCTGTTATAAGGACCTGGGGAATTATTCGTATTCTCCGGTAAATGAACTGAAAATCGATACTTTCCCCTATGGAATGACAGTCTATCAGTATGATACCATCCGTCTTACTCCAAGGGTGATTTCCACCATAGAAAACATTCCTACAGACGATACTGCCAGGTTCGGCTATCGCTGGGTATTGGGAACGCCCGATAGCAGCGCAGTGAGCATGGAATACCAGCAACTGGCTACCACTTTCAAACTGAATGCAAAGGTAGTAGTAGGGGCAGGCGTTTACGGGCTCTATTTTGAAATTAGAGACAAGAAAACCAAACAGGTTTACATGCGTCACATGAATAAAGTGACGGTGGCATCCAGTACTTATGAAGGCTGGCTGGTACTAAGTGATATCAGTGGTAATGCCAGACTGGATATGATCAATTATATCAATGGTACTGCTTTGTTTACTTCGGATATCCTCAGCGGTTCTCCTGATCTGCCAAAGCCGCTGAAAGGACCCAGGAAAATCTGTTATTACCCAACCAGTAACTATAATACTATCCCATCGCCGGCTTGGGTAGATGCCAAAGGGAACCAGATGGCCGGTGCGAAAGATTTTATTTACCTCTCTACTGATAAAGGCTCCTGGAAATTACGCAGCGATGCATTGATAACACAACGCGCATGGAATACCTGGTACGAATTCCTCCTTCCGCCGGAAGATAGTGCCACATTCGCACCCGCATTTGTAGGCGCTGGCGAAATTCCTGCGAATACTAGCTATATACATGTATACGACGGAAAAGGAAATTTTTATCAACGTGGACCGCTGAACTATTTCATTAATGCAAAAGCCAACCACATGTCTGGTGGTAATGATTTCCGTGCAGCCCCATTCATTGGCAGAGCAGTGAACGGTGTTGCAAACGATTATGCTGCCTTGTACGACATGGACCTGAAACGATTTGTGCGACTCGCTTCCAGCGGGGTATGCGTAGCATTGACAAATCCGACCACTCCTTTATTTGATTTCAATAATGTAGGAATGGATCTTGTTTGGATGAAAACCATGGGTACACTGCTGAATACGTTTGCAGTGATGAAAGATCCTGCCGGCGATATGTGGTTACTGGTATTTGATGTGAGAAGTGCCGTTTCACAGACTGCAAAAATGAAACTGGATTTCCCGGATATTAAAAATGCGAAGTATTTCGCATTGGATAAAAACTACGGTACCCTCTACTATGCAACTGATAGTAAAGTATATGCTGTTCATAAGGATTTCGCAGGCTGCTATTTATTACTGGACGTAGGGTCCAGGAAAATCAGCTGGATGGATCAACATACATTTACTACTTACGCAAAAAGATATAACGGCGATCCTACATCGGGTACCAATACTACCAATCTGGAACCGTACATGGCCAACTGGTTGGGAGTTGCTACCTACGATCCTGCTGATCCGGATCATACAGGAAAACTGAATTTCTATTATTCTAAGTCATTCCAGACAGATCAGGCCGTACTGGTACGTAAAGATGAATACAGCGGCTTTGGTAAGATTGTCAGCGTGACTTACAGAGAGAGAGCACAATAATACTTTGAATACCCTATTTTCCTCATACCATTGATCGTAAGCCCTAAAAAACGGACGGCTGTCTCTATCCAATAGAGACAGCCGTTTTTCTTAAAACTATTATTCGGTAAAGGGACAAATGGGGCAGATATATGCGGCAAAGAAATAGGATTTATTCTAATTGCAGCACTATCAAACCCAAAATGGCATTTACGTGTTAGGCCATGTTCATAGGGGGCGGAGTGAGAAATCCTTCTGCATCTTCACCAGCGTGAACTGCCGTAATTAAAGCGGTCATCAGCTGTTCCAAACGTAACAATGTTTCCATATGTGTGATAACTGGTTCATTATTAATCTTTGTTTTCACGGCAGGAATGACCAGCTGCATATCTTCACTTATTCTTGACTCAATAATCAGTAAGGTGCCTAACAAAGATTTATGAGCATGATAACCGGAAGTGCCTGCTGTAATTAGTGCCACCGGCTTTTTGGAAAACTCCATACTGGAAACGGTCCAGTCGATCGCATTTTTAAGAGTCCCAGGTACGCCTATCGCATACTCAGGCGTACAAATCAATACTGCATCTGCCGCCCGGATCTTTGCCCTGAAATCCGCAACAGGAGCCGGAGCAAGACGATGATCCATATCCAGATCAGGATTGAAATGTGGTAATTCCGTTAATCCTTCATAAAGATCTATTGTTACCCTTTCTTTATATAATGCTGCCAATGCTTTGATTAACAAATGATTGGACGATTGTTTCCGTGTGCTGCCAGAGATGGCCAGTATCTTGATGGGAATAGACATAGTGTTAGTTTACACTACTAAGTTAAGTTAAAGTGCTCCGTAAACCATGTGCTGCAGGTTTTGTCCCAGTCCAAAGAAATCTTCCGGCAGATGCTCCTGTGTAAGTATAATTCCAATAATTTTTTTGGCTGGATCTACCCAGTAATGCGTGTTGAATGCACCACACCAATAGAATGATCCTACACTGATCGGTAACATATGTTTATTACGGGGACTAATAACGGCAACGCCTAAACCGAATTGGAAGGCATCGCTATTGGCATTTCCCATTAACTGATTGCTGGTGAAGAGTGCAATCGTAGCCGGACTTAAGAAATGATGACCATTGACAGTACCGCCTTCCTGCAACATTAGCAGGAAACGGGCATAATCTGCCGCAGTAGAACTGAGTCCGCCGCCACCAGAAAAGAAAGTGGTCGTATCCAGTGGGTACATAGGATCGGTGGATTCAAAAATGGGATGTGTGATTTTTTGCAGTCCATGGCTGCCTTTTTCCTGTAAGGTTACAAGGCGATTGGCTTTGGATGCTGGCAGATGGAAATAAGTATCCTTCATGCCTAATGGCGTGAATATACGTTGTTGAAAGAATTGCTCCAGGGTTTGACCACTCCATATCTCCACAAGTCGGCCTAATACGTCTACATTTAATCCATAGGTAAATGCTTCCCCGGGCTGATGTATCAGAGGAGCGGCAGCCAACTTGTTAATGAAGTCTTCCAGGCTACCATGTGTGCCGATTGCCACTGTGAGTCCGGCTTTACTAAAGATCGCATGGATGCGGGGATCGTAGGAGATGGCGCCATATTCAATACCGGAAGTATGTGTCATGATATCCCGGATCGTGATAGGACGTGCCAGTGGTTTGGTGGTATAGCTGCTATCGGCGGCATTAAAAGTATCCAGGACTTTTGTTTGGGCAAATGCAGGTATGTATTTAGACACGGGTTCATCTAACCGGAATCGTCCTTCTTCCAGTAGCATGAGGGCTGCAACACTCGTAACTGCTTTGGTAAAAGAGGCCACCCGGAAGATATTATCATTTTGCATAGGTTTTTTAGTATCCGTGTCTGCATAACCAAATGATTTATTATAAATCGGTTTGCCATCTTTCAACACTAAAATGGTAGTACCGGTAATTTCGCCAGTGGAAATTTTTCTGGTTGCAAATTGATCTATCTGATGTTCCAGTTGATTGGCAACCACGGGTTTAACCTGGGCTGTAGTAGTATAAGTGAGACCTGCCAGCAGCAGGGTAGAAATTATCGTTTTCATTGCGTATAGTTTTTTAAATTTGTATAGCAAAGATAGAACCCGATAACCCAGGAATCCAATACAGCAAAGGATTGTGAGGAACTAACAATAATGTAAGTATGGGAAAGACTAAGAAAAACTCTACCAATAATATCAATAAGGAAAAGATCATGGCGCAGTGTACAGAAACTTACGCTATGAATATGATTGGTACCAGATGGAAGCTCGCTGTTTTCTATCATCTTAAAAAGGGGCCGCTGCGTTTCAGTAACCTGAAAGAGCTGATCGGAGAAGTATCTGATCGTATGCTAACCTTGCATCTCCGGGAAATGGAAGAAGATGGACTTGTGATCCGCACCGTATATCCGGAAGTGCCGGTGAGAGTGGAATATCACCTTACAGAGAGCGCAATGGAACTGCAACCGGTATGGGATTTTCTCCGTGCCTGGGGCCGCAGACACCGGAATCTGATGACCGGCGTAGAGCCGACGCCGTTAGACCTGAATATCGCTTATAAAGGGCCTATCGCTTCCTGATAAAACAGGCGGTATTGAAGAAAACGACTATTGCTTAGGTTTAACCCGCATCAATGCCGCCATCACAATAAAGCCATACATGACTCCTCCCAGTGTGGTAGCCAGGTAATCCAATCCTTTACAAGCAATGTAATGGTAGCGCTCATTTGCCAGTAATACAAGAAAAGAAAAGAGCGCAGTGCCTCCCCAGAAAAATAAAGCTTCGCCTGGAGCGTTAATCTTTTGTGGTCTTTTTACCGGTATTTTAAAAAAGTAATAAAACAAGATCATCAATCCGGCAACAGATGTAAGAATCTGCATCCAGTACCAGGCTGGCATATGGCCCCAATTGCCCTGCAATGGGGAAATATGCGTCACAAAGAACCCTTCCTGATGGGTAAATCCATCGAAGAACAGATGGGTGGCAATGCCCAACAGGGTAGATAAGATGACTACCCAAAAGTGGCGGCTGAAGTACCGATGCCAGTTAAAATACCGATAACGTTCGAGGCGTGCAGCCGCAAAGGGCGGCGAATACTTCATCAACGGATATCTCCACCAGTGATGCCAGGCATAAGCCAGCAACAGGGCCAGGGGAAGATCATACAACAGAATACCAGGAAAATGATGGCCATCGTCCGCATATGGATTGAGCCTGAAAAAATAGAGGAAATCCGGAACCATGCTGCCAATGATCAGGCCGCTAAGAGATAAATACCGGCGGGGAACACGGTATAACGGCGAAGCAACAGCGGCATGTGATATCGTAAAAGGCATTAATCTGGTCGTTTATTTAGTATCAAGACAAATCGTCCATCATTTCCGGCAATTTATCCAATTATTTCAAAGTTATAACACGTAATTTTATGTTATCATTTTTAAAACGAAGAAACCATGACTACCTGGAAAATTGATGATGCACATAGCGAAATCGGCTTTAAAGTTAAGCACCTGATGATTACAAACGTTAGCGGATATTTCACCCGCTTCTCAGGCGAAGTTAAGACAGAAAGCGAGGATTTTCACGACGCTACTATTACTTTCGAAGCAGAAACAAACAGTGTCGATACCTCCAATCAGCAACGCGATGAACACTTAAGAAACGGGGATTTCTTCGATGCTACCCAGTTTCCTAAAATCAGTTTTGTATCCAAGAAAGTGAAAAAAATCAACGGCGACCAATACAAGCTGCAAGGTGAACTGACCATTAAAAATCAGACCCACCCAATAGAACTGGATGTAGAACATTTTGGTGTAACCACCGATCCATGGGGTCAGACCAAAGCCGGTTTTGCCCTGAAAGGACGCCTGCACCGTACCGATTACGGTCTGCGTTGGAATGCTACAACCGAAGCTGGTGGTATCGTTCTGAGCGATGAGGTGAAACTGAACATGGAAGTGCAGTTGGTAAAGGCGTAGAATGCGCTGGCTTCTCCTTATCTTTGACGCATGAAATTTGAACAGTACAATATTTCGTCAGAAATAAAGGAAAGCTTGGCAGAATTGGGATTCAAACGCCCTACAGATATACAATTTAAAGCCATACCATCTATCCTTAAAGGAGACGATGTAATGGCTATCGCACAGACAGGAACTGGCAAAACAGCTGCTTTTGCCATTCCTGTCCTGCATCGCCTGCAACAACAGGACCATAAATACGATAAACGCCGTTACGAGGTGAAATGCCTGGTAATGGTGCCTACCCGGGAACTGGCCATCCAGATCGCTGAGGTATTTCAGAAAATAGCCCAATACACAGACCTGCGCATCCTCGCCCTCGTAGGAGGGATGGACCAGGACCCTCAAATCAAATTCCTGGAAAAAGGAGTGGATGTCCTCATTGCAACGCCTGGTCGTATGTTCGATCAGCTCAATCAGGGCCATATAGACCTCCGTAGCGTACAAACACTCATCCTCGATGAAGCCGATCACATGCTGGACCTGGGTTTCATCCGGGATATCCGCGATGTGATCAAACATATCCCCCGCAATCACCAAACATTATTCTTCTCCGCTACCCTCGATAAAGATATCAAGGACCTGGCCTATTCCGTGGTGAATAACCCTATCCGTATCCAAATTTCTCCGCAAGATCCTGTATCCAAGAACGTTACACACTCTGTGGCCTACGTTGGTATGGATGATAAACGCTTCTTCCTGGAAAGACTGGTAAAGGAATTCCCGGAAAGTAAAATCCTCGTTTTTGTACGTACGAAAGTCCGCGCAGAACGCGTGGTAGCCGCTATGGCAAGAGTAGGCATCGAATCCCTGGCCATGCATGGCGGTAAAGAACAGGATGATAGATTGTCCGTAATGGAGGAATTCAAAACAGGAAAGGTCAAAGTACTCGTAACTACAGATGTAAATGCCCGCGGTATTGATATCCCGAACGTAGATTATGTAGTGAACTACGATCTGCCGGATGTTCCGGAAAACTATGTTCACCGCGTAGGAAGAACCGGCCGTGGCGTACAAAAAGGTAAAGCAGTCGCTTTCTGCAGCGAAGAAGAAAAACCGCTGCTGGCAGAAATTCAGGGATTCATTGGTAAAGATATCACAGAGATGAAAATCAATAAAGATGATTACCGTGAAACCATCAGCTTCTCCGAAGATATTCCGAACGATAACTGGCAACTATTGCTGGATCAGCATAACAAGGAAATGGAAGAGCAGAAAAAGAAGAAGAAAAAGAAAAAATAGTGCGATAAACGCGCTTGAAAAATAAAAGGAAATGGCTTGACATCACAGATGTCAAGCCATTTCCTTTTATATCAACTTCCTTTCGAAAAGCAATACCTTATTGTTTTACGAGTTCAGCATTCACGAGGATATCCACGTTAGCGCCTACAGCATA
Organism: Chitinophaga dinghuensis; assembly: GCF_003259435.1. GTDB lineage: Bacteria > Bacteroidota > Bacteroidia > Chitinophagales > Chitinophagaceae > Chitinophaga > Chitinophaga dinghuensis. Next base: position 149,551 of record NZ_QLMA01000010.1, on the reverse strand, counting down.
AGTGCCGCTAGGCAGTTTATCCGCATATTTCAAACCGAAATCAAAACGGTTAACAGTTGCTTTAGCAGTGAAACCTGATCTTCTTAAACCCCAAGGATCTTTAATTACGCCGTTGAAATTAACGTCGAAGGCTACACGCTTTGTGGTGTTACGGATGGTAACATCAGCCAGCATTACATATTTGTTGTTGAGTACTTTCTTGAAAGAAATACTTTTTACAGTAATGGTAGGGTATTCTGCTGCATTGAAGAAATCATCTGATTTCAGGTGACCATCACGTTGTGCAACACCAGTGTTGATGCTGTTTACATCGGCAGTGAATTCAACTTTTGCATTCTGGAAATTTGTGCTGTCAGCAGTTTCAACAGTACCGGAGAATTTATCAAATTTACCTTGGACGAAGTTGATACCGAGGTGGTTTACGCTGAATCCGATAGTGGTATGTGCAGGATCGGCAGACCATTTAACCTGTGCAAAAGAAGTAACGCCAGCAAGCAGTAAAGAGGCGGTGAATAAGAGAACCTTTTTCATGAATGTTTATTTAAGCTTAAAAATTTGTGTACTAATTATTTTTTGAAGATGGCGCGATCCACAGACCAGCGGCCTGCTCCTGCAATCAGCAAGGAAACCGTGATAGCCAGTACCAGCAGATGATACTCAAATCCTTCTCCTGATTGCTGTCCAAACCAGTTCATGAAGAACCCGTTGCCCGCATGCATCTTCATGGCTACTAACATAATAACAGTTAGTAATCCTGCCCAAATGCGTGTAGTGAATCCCAGTAGTAACAACAATGATCCAACGGACTCCGTAATGATAACCAGGAATGCCAGTATTGCAGGGGTTCCTCCTTTAGTAAAGAACTCCATTGTGCCACTGAAACCCTGGCCGCCAAACCATCCTAATAATTTCTGTGCGCCATGCGGAAATATCACAATGGCCACCATCACTCTTATGATAAAGGATACAATGTTGTTATCCGTTTGAAATAATAATCTTTTAAGCATTTTTGTTGATTTTTTAAGTTGTAGTGGTCTATACTATTATTGTATATACAATTGTTAGGGCAAAAAAATATTAACCACGCAGCTTATCCAACAGCATATTGAGCTGATGAGCTTCTTCTGAAGTAAGGTGGCGAGTGATGGTTTTATTGTTTTTCTCCACCACAGGGTCCAGTTCAGCCAGGAGTTCCATACCTTTTTCTGTAATTTCTATTTCCACCTTTCTACGGTTCTGTTCACACTGTACGCGGGTGAGCAGCCCCTTCTGACGCAGTTTTTCCACCAGCCTGGTAGCATTACTCATCTTGTCCATCATACGTTCCTGAATATCAGAAAGATTCAACGCACGTGGCCTGCTTCCTCGCAGAATACGCAACACATTGTATTGCTGGGACGACAAATCAAACTTCTTCAGTGCATGCATAATGCCCACCTCCACCCAACCGGATGTAAATACGATATTCAGCATCACCCGCTGAAACTCGTCCTTAAATTTCGATTGTTTCAATTCATCTTCCAGTTTCATAAATACAAATACAATTGTTGTATAGACAACAAAGGTAGTTGTATTTTTCATCTCTCCAAAAAAAATAATAAAATTTTTTGGCAGTCTACTGACATAAGGCTGTCACATACCGGTATTTACTTTGTACTAACAAAACAAAATCAATATGTTACAAGCTACTTCCACATTAATGACGAACACTGCAGCTGATGTTCTTGAAGCGATCATGCAGGATCAGGTGAATTATAACCTTTGGGCGAATACCCGGTTAATTGACTTTTTACGTTCGAAAGAGCAGGATTTAATGGAGAGAGAAGTAGCCTCCAGCTATGCAGGCATAAAGGCTACCTTATTACATATATGGGATTGCCAGGATTGGTGGCTGATTAATATGAAGAATGGAGATGCATCTGCGCCGCGCAACATTCCTAATCCCAATACTGCTACTGTAGCGGAAGTAATGGAAGGCCTCCTGGCACATTCCCTGGAGATGGTCAACTATGTGAATAAAATGGCGAAAGAAAAGTTGAATGAAACCTGCCTGGTGGCCATCCCTTTTACGGGCGATTACCTGATTCCCCGCTTCCAGATGTTGCAGCAGGTAACCATGCACAGCGTATATCACCGTGGACAAGTAGTTACCATTGGCCGCCAGTTAGGTTTCACCGATGCTCCGAACACAGACTATATGTACTATATGCTGTTGGGAAAAAATATTTAATTAACTGTTGAATCCTGCATCGATGGTTTGTGTCGTACCAGTGATGAAGCTACTTTCAGGTCCTGCCAGATAGGATACGAGAGACGCGATCTCCTCTGTTTTGCCATAACGTCCCAATGCTGTGAATGAGGCTATAGCAGCGGCATGTGCACTGTCGGCAGGATTCATCTCAGTATCAATCGGACCGGGTTGTACCAGGTTGGCGGTAATGCCCTTACTGCCCAGGTCTCTTGCCAGTCCTTTATTGAGCCCTATCAGCGCGGATTTACTCATCGCGTACAATAACCCGCCCGGCGCGGCTAGTCGCTCTGCCATATTACTACCAATGGTAATAATTCTGCTGCCGGCTTCCATATACTTGGCCGCCGCCTGAGACGCTACAAATACGGCCCTGGTATTAACGGCCATCATCAGGTCGTAATCTTCCAGGGTATATTCTTCCAGTAACTTATACTGATACATGCCTGCATTGTTGACCAGGATGTCGATGCGGCCAAATTGTTGTATGGTGGTGTCTACTGCATGCAGAATATCTGCTGCTACGGCATTGTTGGCCTGTATGGCTACAGCTTTCCTTCCATAGCCGGATACACGTGCACTTACTTCGTCTGCGCGTTCTTTACTTTTGGAATAGGTAAATACGATATCAGCTCCTTCCGCTGCGAGTTTTTCCACAATGGCGGCGCCCATACCGCGACTACCACCTGTTACTAATGCTACTTTATTTTCCAGTCGTTTCATAATAATTGATTTTGACAGGACAAAACTAGCATGGGCCATGCTTCCAAAGAAGAACGGCAACAATTGTTAATTACTAACCAGAATGTTAGAATTGAGCAGGGTGGAGGTTTTCAGGGAAAATATTACAGATATCTCTCCTTCAGTACCTGCATATGATGTATTTGGTGTCCAACAATTGTGAAGCCAACTGCAATCACACTCATTTCATATTTCCAGGAAATACCTGAACGTAACAGTACAGATTCTGAGAAACCGTTGAACATGGCTTCTGTGGCTTTGCGGGTATACTTCATTTCTTCTACCAGGCTGCCCAGTGTCCTTAACTTGGAAAGTCCGTGTTCTACAAACTTATCCTGATCGAATCCGGCGAGAGGGCCCTTTTCATTGCGTGCAAAGTTCATTGCACGGAAAGCAAATACCCTTTCTGTATCAATCATATGCAGGAAAACGTCTTTGATAGTCCACTTCCCTGGAGCATATGTCCAGTCGCCCCTGGGTTCATATCTTTCCACATCAAAATTCTCCAGCTCTTTGTACGTCATAGCAAATGCTTCGGATAATTCTACGTCCGGTACCTGATTGATATATCTGTCAAAATAGGTAGGGGTAGGGAATATGGCTGCTTTCTTCATAATTGAAAAATCATGGGTTTAAGGTGCTTATATGCTGGCTGAGCTCATTGCCTGCCTGTGTTTTTTTTGTCCAGCTCATCACTTCCTGCAGGTTGACTGTTTTCACACTAAAATCATCGTCTGCATTATAAACAGCTTCTGTTCCCGGTTTCAGATTAACAGTTGTTCGTTGGTCCGTTACTGTTACTGCCCCGCTAACGAGAATTGTTCTGACATGTTCCCGATCATAGGAATTGATAAGGAAATCTGCTCCACTGGCGGTGATATCCGTTACTGGCGTGTGAACGGTCAGTAAAGTAGTATCTCCGGGAACCAGGCGGAAGTAGGCTTCCCCATCGATGAACAGCTGTTTGTTACGTCCTGCATTTACAAATTTAAAACGAATAGTGGTTTTTCCGTTCATCAAAACATTAGTACCGTCTGCCAGGATTAAAGAGTAGGTCTTTCCTTCAGGCACCTGTAAGGTGTTCCAGGAAGTTACTCCTATTCCTTTTGGAGAGTAGGTAATGCCTTTGGCGGAAATATAGATGGTAGCATCAGGCGATTGCAGAATCTTATGTTCTTGGCCGGAAAGGTCCACTGTCTCGCCATTAGCGAGGATCAGCTGGATTTTCTTTTCCGCAGGGGCGGCAGTTGGCGTTATCATTGTTACCGGCCTTTGCGCCCACCATCCGATGGCGCTTACGACGACCAATATACAAATTATCGTTATCCACACTGCCGGTGTTGCGGCTTGCTTTGGGTGTGGTTTCATACACAGTATTTACAGGTTCGGTACCAGGCAATGCTATTATTGCCTTACGAAAAGTACAAATTGCCGGCAACCTTTCCAACTGGAGGCGCCGGAACTTTGTTAGGATCCTGTTAAATCTGTATCACCCCAGGAGGTGAGGTGCGCCCATTATTGGCCCAGCGCCGCTGTCTTCGCCTGTTTGCCCGCGTAGAGGTAGTTTATACCAAGTACAACTATACAAATAACCAAACCGAAAAATTCTCTGGTCTCTTCTATCCAGGCATGTTCCGCACTCATCTTTTGTGCAATATTCTCTGCATGATGTTGCGTTGCCCAATCAATTACACCGTCTTTCGTCACAAAAAGATAACCTGCATAGATTAAATAAACAGCAATGCCGAGAAGATACAATTTCCTGTAAAATTGTTTGCGCGCTGCATAGAAACACATAGTGGCAGCATAAAGATAAATAGGCATCCATACATAAGGATCCGGGTCATTGTATTGCAAACCCGCAAAAATGACGAACAACACTACAAAGATGATGTTGAAAACACGCATGAGATATTGATTGTGCTCTAAACATACATAAAATGAATTTTTAAAACCACGTTTTTTACAGGAATACCGCCCAAATATCAAATGAAAGCGAATTGCTTAGGAAATATTTTAAAAAAATGTTAAACTGATACTTGTTTGAGTTAAATTATATTTATAAATTAGTTCCGAAGAACTTATATAATTCCACGTGAGAACCAAAATCTGGTAATTAGATAGAAGATTGATTTGTTAGGCACATTTCTCACATTTTTTATTATTTAACTCATTGTTTTTCCTTAATCATTAAAAAACACACTTGTTTTTCTATGAGCTGAATTGGTGTTGGCGCAAGTAGGCCATCCTGAAGCTTGTCGCCCGTTTGTTACGCAGTTATATCTAGCTGTTGTCTATGCTATTGTCTAATACTTACAGGTCCGCAGACACGCCTGTACAGTACAGGGAAACTATTGCCCTGTAATAAGTAAAACATAGCCCGGATGATCGTCAAATATAAATGACAGGTACTCTATTTATTCATCTTTCTTAAACGTCACCCTTAAACCACGTTATGAAAAAACATTTTTACCAGGCACTCGCCGTCCTATGCGGCTTATTGCTGTTGCTACTGGGTACTAACGTGTACGCACAAACGAAAATAACGGGAAAGGTTACTGATAAAGCATCAGGAAATCCATTACCCGGAGTTACAATTGTTATAAAAGGTACCAACCGCGGTACTGCAACAGATCCCAACGGAACATTCAGTATTCAGGCAAAACCAGGAGATGTACTGGTAGCCTCATTTGTAGGCTTCGATCCTAAAGAAGCTACAGTAGGAAACGGGCCTGTATCCATCACCCTCTCAGAAAAAGTAGGTTCACTCGAAGAAGTAGTTGTAACCGGTTATGCCAGCCAGAAAAAGAAAGACCTGACAGGCGCCGTATCAGTGGTGAAAGTAGATAACCTTACCAAACAACCCACTGCACAAATCTCCAGCCAGCTACAAGGACAAGTATCCGGTATCACCGTACTCGGTTCCGGTCAGCCTGGTGAAGAACCAAAAGTACAAGTACGAGGCGTAAATACCTTCGGTAACAACACCCCACTGTATATCGTGGATGGAGTGCCTATCAAAAGTCTGGTAGACCTCAACCCCAACGATGTCGCCACTATGCAGGTACTGAAAGATGCTGGCGCTGCTTCTATCTATGGAGCCCGCGCTGCTAACGGCGTAATTATCATCACCACTAAAAGAGGAACAGGCAAAGTGAAAGTATCCTATGATGCTTACTATGGCCGCCAGGTTCCTAAAGGTGGAAATGTTTATAATACCGCCACTCCACTGGAGCAAGGTAACCTGGCATGGGCTGCTATGAAAAATACAAACCTGCGCAGCCCGGCAGATCAACAGATTCCTATCGCCGATGCACAATACGGTAGCGGACCCGTTCCTATCGTACCAGACTATATCGCGCCCTCCGGCGTAATGGCTGGCGACCCCTCCGCAGATCCTAGCAAATATTATGTGAACCCATATTATACTGATCCTAATGAGGTAGGTAAATTCTATCGCATTACGAAAGCAAATAAAGCAGGTACCGATTGGTTCCACGAAATATTCAAACCCGCTCCTATTACCAGCCATAACGTGTCTGTTGCTGGTGGCGGAGATATCGGTAACTATTTCTTCTCCTTCTATTATTTTAACCAACAAGGTACGCTGACAAATACCTACAATAAAAGATATGCTGTTCGCGCTAATTCTAACTTCAATATCACAGATCATATCAGGATAGGTGAGAACATGGAATATTCTGTGATCAGCAACCCTCAGATTGGAGCGTTAACAGAAGGTAGCGGTATCGGTATGGCTTTCCGTGAGATGCCTATCATTCCAGTGTATGATATCAAAGGAAACTACGCTGGTAGCGGCTCCAAAGGATTGGGCAACTCCCGTAACCCTGTGGCGATCCAAGATAGATTTGGCTCTAACAAAACATTAGCCAATCGTCTCCTCGGTAATGTTTATGCAGAAGCCGACATCTTGAAACTCCTCACCCTAAGAACCTCTTTTGGTGGTGAAATCTATTCTTTCAATAATCATAGCTTCACTTATCCGGAATATGAAAATGCGGAGAACAATCCTAAAAACTCCTACGCTGAAAATACCGGTGATGGCTATGACTGGACCTGGACCAACACCCTCTCTTTCCATAAAAACTTCCGTAATACACATGACCTGAAAGTCCTGTTAGGTACAGAAGCATACCAGGAAATTGGCAGAAATTCCGGCGGTACTACCAACGATTATTTCATCTTCGATCCAAACTTTACCAATCTTACTACTGGTACCAGTACGCCAACCAACTATAGTAACTACGGCGAAAACAGCCTGTGGTCTATGTTTGCGCGTGCAGACTATGCCTACCGCGATAAATACCTGATCGGCGCTTTAATTCGCCGCGACGGTTCCTCCAGGTTCGGCTCCAGCCACAGGTTTGGTAACTTCCCGGCTGTAAGTGCCGCCTGGCGTATGTCGCAGGAACCTTTCATGAAAGGAATCTCCTGGATTGCCGACCTGAAACTCCGCGGTGGATACGGTGTAATGGGTAACCAAATCAACGTTGATCCTGCAAATATTTTCAACGCATTCACTTTCAATAAGTCCTCTACTTTCTATCCAATGGATGGTAAGAATCTTACCACCGGTTATTTTCAAGGCCGTATCGGTAACCCAAATGCAAAATGGGAAAGTAATATTAACTCCAATATCGGTATCGATGCGACCCTGCTGAAAGGCCATCTGGAAATAACAGCAGATTACTATCAGAAAGTGGTAAAAGACCTGCTCTATAATCCTGAACTGGCAGGCGTTTACGGTGGCGCTACTGTACCATTCTCCAACGTGGCCAAAATGAAAAATAATGGTCTTGACCTCGCTATCAGCGGTAATACAATGTTGGCAAAAGGCCTGAAACTGGATGTAACCGGTACTTTCACTACTTATCATAACGTCATTCTTGCTGTGTCAAACGGCGCAGATTATTTTGATTCAGATCAACGCCGCTTCGGTAGCCCTATCATTCGTAACGCAGTAGGTCACTCTATCAGTGAATTCTATGGCTATAAAATTGTAGGCTTCTGGAATTCTGATGCAGAAGTAAAAGCCGCCAACGATGAAGCAAAGAAGAAATATCCTGATCTGGACGAATACCAGAAAGACATGTATCGCGGTCGTTACAGATATGCAGATGTTAATGGCGATGGTAAAGTAGATGCAGATGACAGAACCTTCCTCGGCGCGCCTACTCCTAAATTCAGCTATGGCCTGAACATCGGCTTAACGTACAAAAACTTCGATTTCAGCATGTTCCTCTATGGCGTTTATGGTAATAAAATCTGGAATCAGGTGAGCTGGTGGACCGACTTCTACGGTTCCTTCGCAGGTGCAAAAAGTAAAGCTGCAGTATACGACTCCTGGACAGAAGATAATCACAACGCCAAATTACCTGTACAGGAAACCAAATCTTTCGCTAGTACAGCAAATGAGCCTAACTCTTATTTCGTGCAAGATGGTTCTTACCTCCGTGCGAAAAATATGTTGCTCGGTTATACGCTGCCATCCACTTCTCTCCGTCAACTGGGTATTACCAAATTCAGAGTATATGTACAAGCTGCCAATGTATTTACAATTACAAAATACAGAGGCGTAGATCCTGAAATCACTGGTACTACTACTTCATTTGGTATTGATGAAGGCGCTTATCCAAGTCAACGCCAATATCTTCTGGGTGTAAATGTGACATTCTGATTAATCAACTAGCAAAATTGAAAGAGATGAAAATATTGAAATATTCAGGTATAGCTTTATTACTGGCAGGAGGAATGATCGCTTCCTGTTCTAAAAACTTCCTGGAAAAGCCTTCTTATGGCGCGATGACTGAAAAGGATATGTCCACCAAGGCAGGTATTCAGGTATTGCTCGTAGGCGCTTATGCGGCACTGGATGGGCAAGGCCCTGGAAATGCCACGCTGGGCGGCGGCTCCGGCTGGATGGCTTCTCCTACCAACTGGGTTTATGGTAGCGTAGCCGGCGGCGACGCCCATAAAGGATCTGAAAGTCCTGACCAACCAGATATCAACACCATCGCTACCGGTCAGGAATCCAGTACCAACACCTATTTCAACGCCAAATGGAAAGCAGTGTATGAAGGTGTATACCGCTGCAATACTACGTTGAAACTGATGCGGCTGACCACAGACATGACAGCGGATGAAAAGAAACAGGTAGAAGCAGAATGCCGTTTCCTCCGCGGTCACTATTATTTTGAACTGAAGAAAATGTTCAATAATGTTCCGCTGATCACTGATACCACTACGGATGTACTACAAACGAATACAGTAGATATCTGGCCTTTCATTGAGGCAGATTTCACATTCGCTATGAATACATTACCGGAAACACAACCAGTGATTGGTCGCGCGAACAAATGGGCAGCACAGATTTATCTGGCGAAAACGTATCTCTACGAGAAAAAATACCCGGAAGCATATACGTTGTTCAAATCAGCTATCACTACCGGCGTAACATCGGATGGAACTAAATATGCTTTGCTGAAAAATTTTGAAGACAACTTCGATGCAGCTAAGAAAAATGGTTCAGAATCTGTATTCGCCGTACAAATGACTGCCAATGATGGTACCGGCGCTATCACCAATGCCAATGCAGGTGAAATGCTCAACTATCCATATAACAGTCCATTTGGCTGCTGTGGCTTCTTCCAGCCTACACAAGATCTCGTTAACTCTTTCCGTACAGATGCCACCGGCCTGCCTTTCATCGATACCTATAATGACCCTGCTAATGTTGTGAAAAATGATATGAAAGTAGCGGCGACTGCCGACTTTACGCCAGATAACGGTTACCTGGACCCTCGTCTGGACTGGACAGTAGGTCGTCGTGGAATTCCTTATCATGACTGGGGCCTGCATCCGGGCGCTAAATGGGTACGTGACCAGAACAGTGGCGGCCCTTATGCTGGTAAGAAAATGATTTTCTGGCAGTTTAATCAGAATTTATACAGAGACAACAACTCCTGGGCCCCAGGTTCAGCCATCAACGTAGTATTGATTCGCTTCTCAGACGTATTACTGATGGCGGCAGAATGCGCGGTGGAAACCGGAGATCTGCTTGGCGCAGAACAATATGTAAACCAGGTACGAGGACGTATCGCTGATAACCCAGCGTCATGGTTGCATAAATATCTGGTAGACACGCTTCCAATGAAAGGATTTAGCACTACTGACATGGCAGCTAACTACAAAATCAGTAGATATCCTGATGCTGCTTTCGGCTCTCAGGCGCAAGCCAGAAAAATCGTTTACTTCGAACGTAAACTGGAACTGGCCACCGAAGGACATCGTTACTTCGATATCAGCCGCTGGGGCCAGACAGGCGCAGATATGATGAACAAATTCTATCAATACGAAAGTACCATCACTACCGACCTGGTAGGCGCTAACTATAAAGTCAAGCGGAATGAATATTTCCCGATACCGCAGCGACAAATAGACCTTTCCGTCAAAAACGGAAAATCGGTACTGACACAAAACTCGGGATACTAACTAACTTTTTTACTTGCCTTAAATTGAAAATAAATGCAGCGGTTTTCCGCTGCATTTATTTTTGAATGATGTATTTATTATATTAGATGAGGTAGAAAAATATATGTCGATGCCTGTTCAACCAAGATCCTGTCGCCAACATTTATTGTTATGTTGTCACCTGTTGGTGATGATTCTTATTGCGATCACCAGCTGCCATTCTCCTTCCCGCGATGATAACGCACAATTACTCGCCAACCAGTATTGTGGTTCCTGCCATCTGCCTGTATCTCCTGCGTTGCTGGATTCCGCCACCTGGACAGATCATGTGCTGCCCGCTATGGCGAAAAGGCTGAAGATAAAAGTATGGGGAGAAAAAGAGTATTATCCTCCTATGGCCGGAGATGAAGCGTCGCTTGTACCATTTAAAGACTGGATGGAGATTGTTGCCTGGTATCAGCGTACAGCCCCTAAAAAATTAACGCCAGCCAAACGCGATGTGCCTATCCAGGAAGGATGGGCGGGCTTTTCACTTGTTCATCCCAATACCGCGGATACGAATATAATTGCCGCCAGTACTCTGGTTGCATTCTCCGATGACGGAAATATTTATAACAGTAATGCCTACACGAATGAACTGAGTCGCTGGAATATAAAGATGGAAAAATTAAGCGTATGGAAGACAACATCCCCTGTAGTAGATATCAGTTTCCGAAAAAATGAGGCGGGAGAAAAAATTGCACGTATTACACAAATAGGTGATATGCGTGCTGTGGACAAGCCTTCTGGGATTATATCAGAAATAAATACAGATTTAAAGGAAAGTAATTTAACCGATATTAAACCTTACCTCCAAAGGCCAGTCCAAACGTTGTATGGCGATTTTAACAAAGATGGCCAGGAAGATATGATCTCATGTTCCTTCGGACATAACACAGGAGGTTTATATTTTCTTCGGCGGTCTGGCGACAAATACGAAGAAATTCCAATGTTGCAGCAGCCTGGCGCTATACACGCAGTGGCCGGTGATTTCAACAATGATGGCTGGCAAGATGTAATGGCCTTGTTCGCAGCTGGCGAAGAAGGAATATGGCTCTTTGAAAACGACAGGAAAGGCGGATTTAAACCAATCAATCTGCTGAAATTCCCTCCCATTTATGGTTCTACCAGTTTTCAACTGTACGACTTCAATGGCGATGGGAAGCTGGATATCTTGTACACCTGCGGCGATAATGCCGATTATTCAATGGTGCTGAAACCATATCACGGTGTTTACATTTTCCTCAATGAAGGAAATAACCAGTATAAGCAAGCTTGGTTTTATCCTGTAAACGGTTGCACAAAGGCGTTTGCAGCAGATTATAATGGAGATGGCCGGCCCGATATAGCCACCATCGCATTCTTTGCAGATCTGCAACATAACCCGAAAGAAAAGTTCCTCCTCTTTCAGGGAGGCAACAAACCTTTACAGTTTACGCCATTTGCCCCTCCCATTGAAAAAGAAGGTCACTGGATCACAATGGATGTGGCAGATGTAGATAAAGATGGAGACCTGGATATTATACTTGGAAATTATGCCAAAGGATTTATTATTCAGTCCGAATATCAGCCTAACTGGAAAGAATATCAACCGTTTATAGTACTTTTGAATACGTTATATACACATTAATCAGCATAAAAAATAGTAGAGAGATTTGGTAGAGAAATAGAATAATATGTATATTACAGCCGTAATTAACTTCCAAGACCATTAAAGTACAATGCCGGGCAACACTGTGAATGGATATTCACAGGTGATATTTGATCATCGTCGTTTTTGTTTTTGCCCGCTTTCCATAGTGTTATACCTACTTGACACCGCGCAGATACGCCATCTGTAATGTGTTATATAAAGATATCCTGATGAATAGTCAGGCTTTAGAATGGCGGAAGGAGAGGCATTAATGCCTCTCTTTTATTTTATACCATTCCTGTCCTCTAACCATCCATCATAAATAATGCAGCATCCTATATAAATCCGGCTTTACTGGTTATTTTTAAAGTGTAATTTTTTTTCGCACTATTAAATAGGTTTGATGTGACCGCTTTTGTTTATGACCACGTTAAAGTGAGAGCGCTGCTAGGTCAACTCCTCCATAATCAGGATCAACCCAAGGCCTGGGAGTGGCTGCAAAAACGCCGGGAAATCCAGGAAAAAGACCCATCCTCGCAACAATTCGTTTTAACATTCACCGCCATTCCAAGATTTACAGGCAAACAGCCGCTACTTCCTTCATCCATTCCTGCAGAAGAATTAGCGTCGCTGGCGCCAGGCTTTTTCGTATATGACTGGACGTTAGATCGCCTTGCCCGCGTATGGTGGTTATTATTTTTACCATCAGATGATAAATCGTTTTATCTCCAGCAGATAGAAAACCTCTTCAACGCTGCGGAAATGAATGAACTGGCGGCATTATACAGCGCACTTCCGCTGCTCGCATATCCGGAAGAATGGATTACCCGCACCGCAGAAGGAATACGCTCCAACATAGGCCCTGTGCAGGAAGCGATAATGGTACAAAACCCTTATCCCGCGAAATGGCTGCCAGAGCCAGCATGGAACCAATTGGTGATGAAAGCAATTTTCACAGAGAAACCATTGCAGGATATTCAAGGCCTTCGCCAACGCGCTAATCAGGCCCTCGCCAATATCATCACGGATTTCGCCCACGAACGACAAGCCGCCGGCAGATCCGTAAATCCCCTGCAATGGCAATTACTGGAAAATTTCCTCAACGAAACCAACTTCCAGGATATAACACGTCTATGGCATTCGGCTTATAATGTGGAAAAGGAAGCAGCCGCACTCGTCTGCTACCATAGCCAGTATCAGCCCGCAAAAGACCTGCTGGCAAATGCTCCGGAAATCCTCGCAGAAGTAAACCAGGGCAGCATTAGCTGGGATGTCATCTCCCGAAAAATCAATTTATCATAACAACCATCACCAACTATAATCCTATTTAAAAAATTATTTTATGTGTGGCATTCATGACTTAACAGAACAAGATCTGCAACCATTAACCCATTCTCCTGCCTGGCTTGATAAAATTAAAGGCATGCGTTTTTTTGATCCGCATGTACATATGACCTCCCGCACTACTGACGACTATCAGGCAATGGCTGATGCCGGCGTAGTAGCGATTATTGAACCCGCTTTCTGGCTCGGACAACCACGCACCGGAGTAGATTCTTTCCGCGACTATTACAGTAGCCTCGTAGGTTGGGAGCGATTCAGGTCTTCCCAATTCGGTATCAAACACTATTGCACCATCGGCCTGAATTCCAAAGAAGCCAACAATGAAAAATTAGCGGAAGCAGTAATGGAAATACTCCCGCAATTCATATACAAAGAAGGCGTAGTAGGCATCGGCGAAATCGGCTTCGATGATCAAACTCCCCTCGAAGAAAAATATTATCGCGCTCAGTTGGAACTCGCCAAGGAAGCTGGACTGCCCGTTCAAATTCATACCCCTCACCGCGATAAAAAACAGGGAACCCGCCGTAGCATGGACATTGCGATCGAACATGGCCTCGACCCTCATATGGTGATCGTAGACCATAATAATGAGGAAACCGTAAAAGAAGTGCTGGACCGCGGTTTCTGGGCAGCTTTTACCATTTATCCCTTCACCAAAATGGGCAATGAAAGAATGGTGGATATCGTAAAACAATATGGCAGCGAACGTATTATGGTGAACTCTGCCGCCGACTGGGGTATCAGTGATCCCCTCGCCGTTCCAAAAACAGCGGCCTTGATGCACGAAAGTGGTATTGACTCGAATGATATTCATTTGGTAACTTACATCAATGCACTAAAGGCCTTCGCCCAAAGTGGACAAATCAATGAAGCCGATTTCGGCATCGTGATTGATCAAAGTGAAAAGTTCAACGGCAGTACTGTATTGCGTGGCGGACAACAACCAAGACATAACAAGAATACAACCATCATCCGATAGGCCCTATACATAATGTATTGGCCCAAAACCATGAAAACCTGTTAATGAGGTGAGTTATATTGCTAGTAAATTGATAGGATATCTACGCCTGATGCGCCCGGCCAATATTATCACCGCTATCGCTGATGTGCTGGCAGGGGTGGCCATCTCAGGCTATTTCCTGACGGAGACCACAGGTACCATTACGCTGGATTTTATTCTCCCCGTAATATGTCTGTGCCTCGCTGCTGCCGGTCTTTATGGCGGTGGTGTCGTTTTTAATGACGTTTTTGATGCTGACCTGGATTATGTGGAGCGGCCGGAACGCCCCATTCCCAGCGGTGTTATATCCGCTACCCAAGCCATTATCCTAGGCGCATACCTGCTCCTCGTTGGCGTACTGGGCGCGTTTTCTGTAGGACACCTAACCGGCGCCACCGGTTGGCTCGCAGTAGCGATTACACTTTCTGCACTTATCTACAACAAATGGGGTAAACATCGCTCATGGGGCCCGCTGAATATGGGCCTCTGCAGAGGACTAAACCTGTTACTGGGTATTAGCATCGTACCTGATGCGCTGACACAGTACTGGTGGATGGCCATCATTCCTGTCATCTATATCGCTGCTATCACCAATATCAGCAGAGGAGAAGTACATGGCGGCAACGTAAAAAGCCTGAAAGTAAGCGCTGCTGGCTATGCAATGGTTTATGTTGCCATGATCATTTTAGCGATCCTCCAGGAACGCCTATGGGTGGCGCTTCCATTTATCCTGCTCTTCATCGTAATGATTAACAGACCCCTGATTCGCGCTATCAAAGATCCTTCCGGACCTAATATCGGCAAAGCCGTTAAAGGAGGAATTATCGCACTGATTGTGATGAATGCCGCATGGGTAGCCGCTTTTGGTCAGGCGCCTTTTGCAGTGGCCGTGTTATTACTATTACCTATATCTATCGGACTGGGAAAATTATTTGCCATAACATAAAAAACTACGCCTCAGGCGTAGTTTTTTTTACTCTGCAAGCCCCCTTCTCATGGCCTCTTTGACCAAGCCTGCTGTATTTCTTACGGCTAATTTCTGTACGATTTTCAACCGATGCGTTTCCACCGTTCGTAAACTAATAAACAACCGGTCTGCAATCTCCTGGTTGGAAAACTCATCTGCAATCAAGGTCAGAATTTCTTCCTCTCTTTTCGTGAGTAAGCCATCATTGTGCGCACGTTTTTTTCCCATCACCATTTCCTGCAATGCCAGTTGCTGTAATTGCTGATCGAAATACTGCCGACCTGCAAATACAGTGTTGATAGCTGCTGTCAGGGCTTCCTGATCGGCGCTCTTCAGTAGAAAACCACTGACGCCGGCACGTATCAATTGTCTGATATGATATGTTTCTGAAATATCACTCAATACAATAATTTGTAGGGCGGGGTATAATTTTTTTATCTGTTTGCATACCGTTACGCTATTCGCTGCATCCAGTCTGATATCCAATAACAGCACGTCTGCGCCATCCGTGTACAGTGCCTCGAACAGCGCTGGTGCGGATGTACAGGTATGTCGTATTTGAATGTGCTGTTCTGGGGCCAGCATAGCTTTGATTCCGTTGAGTATCATAGGATGGCCGTCTGCAATCGCTAGTTTAATTTGCATCTTCACAAATTTTTATTCAATTCTCTTATGTCGATGAATCAATTCCACCAACGTTAAATGCAATACTGGCCATTGTTCCACGGCCTGCATTGATGTCAATTTCCAGGTCTCCATTTAATGCCTTTATCCGGTGATACAGGTGCTTCAAGGCAGTACCATGTTGTAATTCCGGCTGATGCTGAAACCCGATACCATTATCTTCTATGGTGATGGTAAGTCGCTCCGGATGCTCTGAAAGCTGTACCAGTGCTGCGCTTGCCCGGGAATGCCTCGCAAGGTTATTTATCAGCTCCTGCGCAATGCGATAAACGCTTAGTTCAAACCCTGCTTTGTATCGCTTCATCTCACCCTGATGGCAATACGTAATCTGTAGTTTACGGCTGTAACTAACATTGCGGCAATAAAATCCTAGCGCCTCCGAAAGTCCCATTCTGGAAAGGATTTCCGGCTTCAGTTGGTCCGCTGTTCTCATTACCTCTTCCGTTGCATGATCCAATAATTGCATTGCATCCAGGAAAGATGTTGTGGAAAGAAGAGCTTCCTCCTGTTGTAGTTTACTAAAATGTTTTTTTACTGCCGACAACAGTCCCCCTACCTTCTCCTGCAATTCTTTGGAAAGCCGCCTGCGCTCCCGTTCTTCCCCCTGCAACATGGCTTCCTGCATATGTATCGTCCGTTCTGTTTCTACGACTTCCACTATCCTGCGTTGTTGCCATTCCTGCTCTTTGCGCCAGCGCCGGTATACATACGTTATCAATACTAGTAATATCAGCACAATGATACCTAACCCCCAGCGCTGCTGTAATTGCAAATGCGCGTGTAACCGGGCAATTTGTTGAGCAGCCTGCAATTTCTCCTCCTTTTGAGCGGCATCTTGCAGTGCCATTAACTGTAACCTGCTACGGGTGGCATTTCCAGCGAGGGAATCATGCAACTCCGACTGAATCGCCTGCAAACGCCCTCCCCAAATGACAGTATGGATACTGTCTCCCAGAAGTTGGGCTAACTGCAACGCTTTTTGATAATACACTGCTGCCGCTTCCGGGTTGTTTACCATTAGGTATTCTTCTCCCAGCCCGGCATTACACAACATACTGCCGCTGGTATCCCGCAAATATTGATAAAGTTTATCTCCCTGATGTAGCAAGTATAATGCTGCTACATAATCGCCTTTGATATCATACCAGTACCGGTAATACCCGGTAAAATCTGCTATCCCTTTATAATATCCCAATTGGATACTTAGGTTCAGCCCATCCCGCATGAATTTACCGGCAACATTAATATTGCCAGGTACATAACTTTCGCCCAACTGGTAAAGCAACTGCACCTTCTCTAAGCTTGGTGGTAGCTGCCTTACGCGCTGATACAGGCTGTCCTGCTGCACATCTGTTTGTGCAGTGCCGGCAATACTCACTGCCAGCCCACAGAGCAGCAGAAACAGTTTTCCGTACATAACGCGAACATTTGGTGATGATATCATGATAATTTGCGTGTGTTTCGCAGCTATCGCAATGCAACAAGAGTGCAGGGAGAACATCAATCGTTACAGGGTTAACTCCTGGGGCACATGTAGTCACGCACAAACAATATTAATATCTATGCCTGCAGATGAAAATACAGGGACGTAAAGATCTGATTTTTCTCCCGATTTTCCACTATTATTTTGATGAAAAATCCCGCTTTTTTTGCTTTATGAACCTGAAGAGCAGACATTTATCCGTACACACTTTATGGTAGGTGAAAATGCAGAAATTTTGTACATTTAAAGGATTACTAAACGGATAGAATGCAAGCGATTAGCCATGGAATATTTACTGCAGAATTTTGATGTCAACTTTAACTACCAGGTTCATTTTACAACCCATCTCTTTGACCCGGCAAATGATTGTTTGCGCAATTACCTGCACACGCAGGCCGCTACCGCATACAGAAAGAAATTACTCGTGATCCTGGATCAGGGAATGGCCGTGCAACATCCCGGACTTGCGGGACAGATAGCCACCTATCTCCGCAGCATTGATGGCTTTGATCTTGCACCTGAAATACTCACCATTGAAGGAGGAGAAGCGGTAAAGAATGATCTTGCCCTCTTTCTCAGCCTGGTGAATGCGATCGATAAATACAAAATAGACCGCCATTCCTTCCTCATTGGCATAGGAGGAGGCTCCCTGCTGGATCTGGTAGGATTCGTAGCTGCCGTCTCTCACCGCGGTGTGAAACATATCCGTATACCCACTACCGTACTCTCTCAAAATGACTCCGGTGTAGGCGTGAAAAACGGGATCAACTTCAATGGCAAAAAGAACTTCCTCGGCGCCTTCGCCCCGCCACAAGCAGTCTTTAACGATAGTCATTTCCTCACCACACTCCATTCCCGCGACTGGAACTCAGGTATGGTGGAAGCGGTGAAAGTTGCCCTCATCAAAGATCTCGCCTTCTTCAACTGGATAGATGCACATGCCGCTGCTCTCAGCCAGCGACAAATGGAACCTATGCAGGAACTGATCTACCGTTGCGCAGCCCTGCACATGCAACATATCGGCAATGGAGGAGACCCATTTGAAAGCGGTTCTTCACGGCCGCTCGACTTCGGCCACTGGAGCGCACATAAACTGGAACAACTCACCCAATTCGCCCTCCGCCACGGAGAAGCCGTTGCCATCGGCGTAGCCCTGGACAGTGCCTATTCTTACTTGCTCGGCTGGCTGCCAGAACAAGATATGCACCGCGTCATCCAGGTACTGAAAACCATGCAACTACCCATTTGGCACCCACTGCTGGAACAACAAGGTAATGCGCCTTCGCCTGTCATCGCAGGACTGGAAGAATTCCGCGAACACCTGGGCGGACAACTCACCGTTACCCTGCTCCGCGCCCTCGGAAGAGGTGAAGAGATACATGAAATGGATACCGAAAAACTTTACCAGGCAGCCGCCATCTGTAAAGCGTTGCAATAAAAAGAATCGCCATGCACACACCATACGGACAGCTTAGCTATTGTTCGAATATCCATCCCGGCGAATCCTGGAAGGACCATTTTCAACAATTGCAACTACATATCCCCGCTATCAAACAACAGGTAAGTCCGGAACAACCCTTTGGGATCGGACTACGCCTCGCTAATACCGCCAGTCTGGAACTGGCAAAGGAAGAACGCCTGGTAGAATTCCGCCAATGGCTCACAGCAAACAATTGCTATGTGTTCACCATGAACGGCTTTCCTTATGGCAGCTTCCATGATACCGTCGTGAAAGATCAGGTACATGCCCCCGACTGGACTTCTCCGGACAGAGTGGCTTATACTATCCGCTTGTTCCGCATCCTGGCGGCATTGCTGCCGGAAGGCATGGAAGGCAGCATCTCCACATCGCCGCTCACTTATAAATACTGGTGCAATCGCTGCGAAGAAGAAAAAAATTCCGTGACGGAAAGCGCCACCCTGAATATCCTGTTAATCGTAGAACAACTGGTGAAAATCCGCCGTAGTGGCGGCCCCTTGATGCACCTGGATATAGAACCTGAACCAGATGGACTCCTGGAAAATTCTGCAGAGTACATCGATTGGTTCAGACATACCCTCTTACCCGCTGGTATCCCGTTTCTCCAGGATAAATTCAAGGTGGACGAAGCCACAGCAACAGACTGGCTGAAAGATCATATCCGGCTGTGCTACGACGTTTGCCACTTCGCATTGGTATACGAAAACCCGACGGATGTACTCCGCAAGATGGATGCTTACGGACTGAAAACCGGTAAGATCCAGATAAGCGCAGCACTGCGAGCAGACATGCCAACGGAAACGGATAAACGAAAAGTAATCCTGGATGCCTTCAGGCAATTCGAGGAGCCGGTATACCTGCACCAGGTAATTGCTCAGACTACCGATGGTAGCCTGATTCATTATCCGGATCTCCCCCAGGCCCTGGCAGATGGCTATAACCAGGAGGTAAGGCAATGGAGATCCCATTTCCATGTGCCCGTGTTCCTGGACCGGTATGAAGTGCTGGAGTCTACCCGGTCAGATATCGCAGACGTACTGCAAATACAACGACAACAACCTTTTGCGCCTCATATGGAGGTGGAAACATATACCTGGGATGTACTGCCCGCCGCCTTGAAGCAGGAAATGGCCGCTTCAGTTTCCAGGGAGTTACAATGGGTAAAACAAGTGTTGGAATTCTAATGACGGAATTATAGTTTTATGCATCTTAAGCAAGGCGAATGAATCTATGAGAAAGACAGTTGTAATCGATGTGGTAGGCCTTTCTACCTCTCTGCTGGAACACATGCCATTTTTGAAGGCATATACTGAAAAACGTCATCTGGCAACAATTAAGCCCATGTTGCCAGCTGTTACTACCGCCGTCCAAAGTACTTACCTGACAGGGCAATGGCCTTGCGAACACGGGATCGTAGGAAATGGCTGGTATGATCGAACCGACTGTGAGATCAAATTCTGGAAACAGTCCAATAAACTGGTAGATGCCCCCAAAATCTGGGATAAAGCCAAACAACTGCATCCGGAATTTACCGTTAGCCAAATGTGCTGGTGGTATAATATGTATGCCAACGTCGATTACTCGCTGACACCCCGCCCGAACTATCTTTCGGACGGTAGAAAAATCCCGGATTGCTATACCTTTCCCGCTGATTTAAGAGACTATCTCCGCGAAAAGTTAGGCGACTTCCCACTATTCAATTACTGGGGGCCAACAGCGAGCATCGTGTCTTCCCAATACATTGCTGACGCATCTATTCTCACAGATCAGCGTTATCATCCTACTATGACCTTTATCTATTTGCCACATCTCGATTACTGTCTGCAAAAATTTGGACAGGATATGGAGAAAAACCGCAAGGAAATGCTGGAAATAGATCAGGTAGTAAAACAGCTGGTGGAATATTATGAGGCCCAGGATGCCGCTATCATTATTCTCTCCGAATATGGCATTTCCAATGCAACTAATCCAATTGATATTAACAGATTACTGCGGAAAGAAGGATTACTGGCCATTCGGGAAGAAAGAGGATTGGAAATACTGGACCCTGGCGCTTCCAAAGCCTTTGCTGTAGCCGATCACCAGATGGCGCATATCTATATTAACGATCCTTCTTGTTATAAAAAGGTAAAGGGACTGCTGGAAGCCCATCCGGAAATTGAATTGGTGCTGGATCGGGAAGGCAAAAGACAACACAAGCTGCATCATTCCCGCAGCGGCGATTTAGTGGCTGTTGCTGCCCAAAACAGCTGGTTTACCTATTACTACTGGCTGGATGATAAAAAAGCGCCTGATTTCGCCCGATTGGTGGAAATCTTCCGTAAGCCAGGATACGACCCTGTAGAAATGTTCATGGACCCGAAAGATCCCTTTATAAAACTGAAAGCAGGTTTCAAACTGCTGAAGAAGAAACTGGGATTCCGCTATCTCATGAATGTCATTCCACTGGATGCCACACTGATAAAAGGTTCTCACGGCCGATTGGAAACTACCCCTTCGCTGCAACCGGTAATTATTACCAGCGAAGCCTTATCCAGTAATAGTATCCAGGCTACAGACGTATACCAGGTGATGTGGAAAACATTGAATGAAATACCATTCCATTAAGTATTACCATCAATCCAAAAAAATAAGCATCTCTCAATTATTTCCCTATTTTCATGCAACCGATTGCTGAGTAATAAATTAACTTCAAATTTCCGTTATGAAAAGAAGGGACTTCATCAAAACCGGCTCTGCGGCGGGTCTGGGAGCCGGCCTGACCTATCTTAATTTTCCTGTATTTGGAAAGAATGCGCCAAGCAACAAGATTGTACTGGGAGTAATGGGGGTGAATTCCCGTGGAAACTGGCTGGCACAAACTGCAGCTAAGTTGCCGAATACAGAAATTGGGTACATCTGCGATGTGGAAGATGGCGCTATTGCCAAAGGAATGAAAGCCGTAACTGGCGCTCAAAGTCGCACTCCTACTGTCATCAAGGATATCCGTAAACTGTTGGAGAAAAAAGACTTTGATGCGCTGATCGTAGCGGCCCCGGATCATTGGCATGCGCCTGCTGCTATCATGGGAACTGCCGCTGGTAAGCATGTATATGTGGAAAAACCTTGCGCGCATAATCCCCACGAAGGCGAGTTGTTGGTAGCTGCCGCCGCCAAATATAACCGGCATGTGCAAATGGGTAACCAACGCCGCTCCTGGCCTAATATTCAACAGGCTGTGAAGGAAGTAAGAGAGGGAATTATTGGCGATGTATATTATGCGAGAGGATGGTATGTAAACGATCGTAAACCAATAGGAACAGGTAAAAAAATCCCGGTGCCCGGAACGTTGGACTGGGATCTCTGGCAAGGCCCTGCTCCACGTAAAGATTATCTGGACAACATTGTACACTATAACTGGCACTGGCGCTGGCATTGGGGGACTTCTGAAACCTGTAATAATGCAACCCATGAACTGGATTGTATGCGCTGGTTCCTGGACGTAAACTTCCCTACAAAAGTAACTTCCGCCGGTGGGCGTTATGCTTATCCGCCAGATGATTGGGAGACGCCAGACACGCAAACCCTCCATTTCGAATTTGAGAATGGTAAGAAGGCGATCTGTTGGGAAGGTCGTAGTTGCCATCCTTACAACTTGGAAGGCAGTGGCCGCGGCTTCACTATTTTCGGCGCCAAAGGAGCGCTGTATAATAGTGGTGGCGATTCTTACAAAATCATTGATGGCGCAGGTAAAGTAGTCAAAGAAGTAAAACAACCAGATAAAGACCAACGCAGCGTAACAAATACGATAAGTCCTGCAGGCGAATACTATGATGCTATTCACCTCCAGAATTTCCTGGATAGTATTCGTGGTGAAGCAAAACTGAATGCTGAAATCAATGAAGGATATCGCAGTACGCTACTGTGTCTGCTGGGTAATATTGCACAGCGCACCGGCCGCGTATTGCACACCGATCCATCCAACGGTCATATTCTCGCAGATGCTCCTGCAATGAAATTATGGAGCAGAGACTATGAGAAAGGATGGGCTCCTAAAGTATAAGTGAGCTAGGAGCAAGTGAATGAACCTGTATTCAAGTAAAGCCATCGCAACTGCGGTGGCTTTTTTATGCCTGTAATCCGTGAAAACCCTTATTCCTATTCTGTTTATAGACTATGAATAAATATAATAATTAGTTATGCCCAATAACTTTTAGTTATCGCTATTATTTCCTGGCGGAATGATGTTGACCTATCTTCGTGGTACCTGTAATTCCATTTTTTAGAACCAACCACCATTTACATTGGACTTTTTGTTACAACATGCTCATTACCTGCCGGTATTGATAATCGGGCTTATCGTAGGTTATCTTTCCGGACTGCTGGGAAAAGGAGGCAGTGCTATCAGTACGCCGGCACTCCAGATTTTCGCCGGTATAAATCCATTTTTTGCTTTAGCATCGCCATTACCGGCGTCTATTACCAGTACGCTTTCTGCCACGGTAGTGTACAGGAAAGAGAAACTCTTTAACGCAAGGGTAATTCTTCTCTGTGCCATCATTGCAGTTCCTTCCACTATAGCTGGCTCATGGATGAGCAGCTGGTTACCAGGAAAAACACTAATGATTCTGACCGCGCTGTTCATTGTTACTATAGGGTTTACCTTGTTGTATTCCTTTGTACGTAAGAAACCGGCAGTCAGGG
Organism: Chitinophaga dinghuensis; assembly: GCF_003259435.1. Taxonomy (GTDB): domain Bacteria; phylum Bacteroidota; class Bacteroidia; order Chitinophagales; family Chitinophagaceae; genus Chitinophaga; species Chitinophaga dinghuensis. The sequence goes on along the minus strand of NZ_QLMA01000010.1, from coordinate 125,758 downwards.
CAGCAGAAGAAGTGAATGCGGAAAATATCCCTGCATCCAAGTTAATGGGAGCGGCATTGGGTATTGGTTTGCTGGCGGGCTTACTGGCGAATGCGGGAGGCGTGTTGTTCAGTTCCTTTTTTATCAAGCAATTGAAAATGCCTATTAAACAGGCGTTGGCATGTGCAGTAGTATTGTCTGCAATCCTCTCTATTCCGGGAGCGATTACACATTGGTACCTGGGGCATATCGACTGGAAAATTGCGTTGTTGTTGTCTTTGACTGCTTTCCCTGCCTCTTATCTGGGAGCGAAAACGGCTGTTAAAATGAAAACGCCGCTCTTGGAGAAACTCTTTGCTTTCACACTCATTCTCTTTGGGTTATACGATATCTTCTTTACGTTGTTTGCGTAAAAATATAGGGTGCATTTACGGCTGCATCAAGCACTCGCTTCGTGACTGCGGATATACTGCTGTTCATTTTCCGGCAAACTTCCAAATACCAGATCATAAGCTTTTTGCAGCAAGTTTTCCAATTCAGAAGATGGTAAAGTATCATCCTGATTTAACTGCACCCAATGGTACCTGGCCAGATGAGGAGCCGGCACAATACCGGGCGTTCCAATCAGCTTATGAAATTGCGCGGGTATACACTTAAAGGAAATCCGATGCGGCTCATTCATAGAAAGCATTGCAAACAGTTTTTCGCCTACGAAGAAACGCAGTTCATTATCCCACTTCATTTCCGTAGTTACGGCAGGTAATGCACGGCAAAATGCCAGGGTATTATCAAACATAACAGCAGGTTTTTAAAATTTCATACAATAGCAAATCAATCAATCATAACGAGTATAAAGGCGAAACGGACGCTACATATTACTTTTTGTAATATGCAGACGAGAGGTTAAGAAAATCTGTAAATAGAGATGGAACTGCATTATAAAAATACAAAAATATAGATCGCAAAAACCGCACTCATAAAAACTTTACAATAATTTTTTACCAGATGAGTTCATAAAAAAACAGGCAGCGCTAAGTGCTGCCTGTTTTGCTGGGATACCCCTCACTTTTAGTGATTTAATTTCTTTCCTGACTACCGGTTATCATGTCCATGTCCACGTCCATGATCCCCGTGATCTCCATGGTCATTTCCTCTGCCACGATCGTGTCCATGGTCATTTCCTCTTGCATATTTAGCATCGTGACTGTCACGAATAATGGACTGTTTACCGTACCAGCCTTTGTAGTGGCCATATCTCTGACGGTATACATCTGCCCGCAGCCATGGATCTGGGTCATTCACCACTACCTTATAACCACGGTAGAGATCATAATGATAGGATGGAGGCAGCGTAGCGCCAAATACCCAGCGGTTACCCTGGAGATAAACAAACTGCTGACGCTGAATAGAATAATATGCATCAATATCCGGCATGTAATAGTATTGCGCGTAATCGTATCCTACCGGTCCCCATACCGGCTGGCTTCCAATATTGATATTCACACGTACCTGCGCATTAGCTCTATTTCCTAACATGCCCAGCGATAAAAACATCGCTAGAAAAATCATTACCTTTTTCATACGAATAGTTTTATAAAAACTAATGCCAAAAGGGTGCCAGCTTCGTATTTGTATAGTTCGCAGTGTATTGATTATTATGTATTTAACATTTTATTTGAGCGCGTTATATAAAACCAATAATTACGGATTGTTATTGGGGAGACAAGCTGTCGTCTCCCCACCTCCATATTTTTAAGAACCGGAAATGATATATTTTTACTGAACTGGCTGAGCTCCATTGGGGCGATAAACGGGCTTTCAATATTTTCCAATTGACAGCAAGCAATTTTAATCCTTGATAATCACTGACCCGATCATGAATGTACACCGGCATATTCCAACATATCCGCTCTCAGACTTCATTCAGCACATTGTCTACGTTAGCGGATCATTATCAATGCCTTACATCAAAGAGCTTCCGGAAGGCGGAATAAACCTCGTGATCGAACTGAATGAAAACACCCTGAATACAGTTTATCCTGAAATAAACAGCAGTAGCAAAAAAGAGGTGAAGAATGCCTGGATATCCGGGATGCAGAAACAGGCAATCCTTTACAAGAACAATCCCAATTCTACTATTATCAGTATCCGTTTTACAGTGGGGGGCTTTTTCTCGCTTACGAAGATCCCTATTACCGTATTGGACAATGTGGGACTGGAGGCCGAAGCTGTTTTTGGGAGTTCCTTCATGCGATTGTATGAAAAATTACTCAATGCCACTTCCCTGGCAGAGAGGTTCGCATTGATCGAAAATTACTTTTTACAATATTCGGTTGAAGAGAACATGGGATACCATATCGTGAGATTTGTCAACCAGCATATAGACAAACCTATCGACTGGTTAATACAGAAATCCGGCTATTCTCAAAAGCACGTCATTCACCTGCTTAAAACATATACGGGCTTTTCACCCAAATACCTGCAAAGAGTTCATCGGCTACAGCAGGTGATTACGGAAATCCAAAAAAATAAGTCCCATATCGACTGGTTCTCCATCATCCACCGGTACGGTTATTTTGACCAGGCCCATCTCATAAAAGATTTTGCCCATTTTACAGGGTTAAAGCCAATGGAGTATCTGAGATCTCAATTAGCCTTGGAGGAAAATGAGCTGGTGCCTGAAATGATCCTGCAATTTCCCAATGATGATCCGGATGCAAAGAAACCCTAGACTCACTGACAAGTGTCCTAGGTAAATTTTTTACAATGCCAGGAGGAGCCAGCTGACTATTTTTGTATCGAACAAAACAAATACTCCAGTTTATGAACCCTTTTAGCATTAATGTACCGCAAGAAACACTGAATGATCTATCAGCAAGACTACAACAAACCAGGTGGACGGATGAACCTGAAAATGCCGGTTGGAATTATGGCACCAATCCAGGGTATTTGCGGGAACTGGTGCGCTATTGGCAAACAGAATATGATTGGAGAACCCACGAAGCGGAAATCAACCAGTTTCCCCAATACAAGACCGAAATAGACGGCGTTACCATTCACTTCGTTTATGTAAAAGGCCAGGGAGAAAATAATTCGCCGCTGATCCTGAGCCATGGATGGCCAGACTCGTTCTATCGCTTTCTCCCGATCGTTCCCATGCTGACCCATCCCACTGAAGGCGGACCTTCTTATGACGTTGTGATCCCTTCCATTCCTGGGTTCGGATTCTCCCAACAAACAGCCCTGAATAGCGATAAGACGGCAGCCCTGTTCAACAAACTCATGACAGAAGTACTGGGATATTCCTCCTACTTTGCCGCGGGCGGCGATATGGGCACTTTGATCACGAAGTCGCTGGCAGTGCAGTTCCCAGACAATGTAAAGGCTATTCATTTAACGGACGTAGGTTATCCCAACGGCAGCGAGGACTGGGGAACGATGACACCTGCCGAACAGGCATTTGGCCAACAAATACAACATTGGTTCTACACAGAAGGCGCATTCAATATGATCCAGGCAACTAAGCCGCAAACCCTGGGTTATGGACTCAATGACAGCCCTGTGGGACTCGCCTCCTGGATCATCGAAAAATTCCATGCCTGGAGTGACCATGACGGAAATCCCGAAAATGGTATTAGCATGGACAAAATGATCACAAACATTATGATCTACTGGGTAAGCCAATCCATTAATTCATCCATCAGAACATATGCCGAGAATGGTCGCGCCAGTTATATGGGCGGACTGCAATCCTCCCAACGGGTAGGCGTACCAACAGGGGTATCGCTGTTTCCCAAGGAAGCCCAATTCCCTAAAGAGTGGGCGGAAAGGATGGCCAATGTTGTAAGCTTCAACAAACTGGGCAAAGGAGGCCATTTTGCAGCGATGGAACAGCCTGAGGTCTATTCCAGAGAGCTTGCCGAATTCTTTAGGAAAATATAATCGCCTTTAAATACTGGAGGACGTCGCAAACTAGTTTTCAGCGAATCATCCTCTTGGGAAAAAGAAAATGGCCGTCCCAGAATTACTTCTGAGACGGCCTCTTTTCCTTTTGTATATATGCTGAGTTTATCTGTGATCACGCCAGCGACCATTATCGCCTCTGTTGTCGTTTCCTCTTCCGTTGTTGTTATTGTTGTTATTGTTATTATTCCAGTTATTGTCTCTGCCGTTTCCTCTTCCGTTATTGTTGTTATTGTTCCAGTTATTGTCTCTGCCATTATCTCTCCAGCCGTTGTTATGGTCATTATTCACTCTCCAGTTGGTGTTTCCGTTATTGCGTCTCCAGTCGTTATCGCTGTAATATCTCCGGTCATCTCTTCTGTCGTCCCATCTGTGCACCTGTACATATCTTACGTCTGTGGTGTTTCTGATGATGCGTTGTCTGTCATAATAACCTCTGTATTGTACATATCTGTTTCTGTAGAAATCAGCCCGCATCCATGGATTCGGGTCGTTTACCACTACTTTGTAGCATCTGTCCAAGTCGCATTGATAAAAGCCTGGTAAATTATTGGCGAATACCCATCTGTTCCTGTCCATGTAAATAAACTGACGATTCGCTACGTTATAATAAGCATCTATATCCGGCAGATAATAATATTGAACATAATCATATCCGGTGGGGCCCCAGAGCGGCTGACTGCCAATATTAATATTCACGCTCACCTGTGCAAAACTACGTTGGATGCTAACTCCTGCAATCAATAAACCTATGAGTAAAATTGTCTTTTTCATATACTGTCCGTTTGATGACTGTAATGCGAAAGCAATGCCAAATGTAGAGACCACTAACGTGCTTGGTTAAACGTTTTTGCTATTTTAAAAAATTGTATATCAATTATTTGTGAAATAAAAAAAGGGAGAGATTTTTTTTAATCTCTCCCTAAAAATTCTGTTAAAATCTTTTTTTAGAATGTTTTGGCCCAACGTGCCATTTTCTGTTCTAATACAGAAAGCGGTACGCAACCGTCTTTCAGCAATTCATCATGGAAAGAGGATAAAGAGAATTTATTTCCCAGTTCTGATGTGTATTTATTGCGCAGTTCACGGATTTTTAATTCTCCTATTTTATAGGACAACGCCTGACCCGGAATGGCCATGTAGCGCTCGATTTCAGCGGTTACTTCCTGTTCTGAAACGGGCTCGTTATCCATCATATATTTAATGGCTTGTTCACGTGTCCAGCCTTTGCTATGTAATCCAACGTCTACGACTAAACGAATAGCGCGATGGATTTCGTCGCTGAGTCGGCCGAAATACATATATGGATTCGTATACAGTCCCAGTTCTTTACCCAGACTTTCACAATACAGTGCATAACCTTCGCCATAGGCGCCAATCCAGGTAAAGCGGCGGAATTTGGGCAGGGAATCATTTTCCTGTTGCAGAGAGAACTGGAAGTGGTGACCAGGAATGGCTTCATGCAGGAACAGGCATTCCATGCCTACATAGCTGAATTTAGTGGCATCCAGGATAGGTACGTAGAAAACGCCAGGTCTGGTGCCATCAGGAGATCCAGGTTGGTATTCAGCAGAGGCAGAAGCAGCGCGGAAGGCCTCTGTTTGTCTGATTTCGAATTTTGTTTTAGGGAGATGACCATACATCTTACGCACGCCAGGCATGATCTTATTCTCGATCGCCTTAAAGGAATCCAGTATAGCTGCAGGCGTTTTAAAGATTTTGAATTGTTTATCACTGCGCACGAAATCAAAGAATGCAGGCAGATCTCCTTTGAAGCCTACGCTGTTTTTCACGGCTTCCATTTCTCCTCTGATACGGGCTACTTCTTTCTCGCCTAATGCAAAGATTTCATCCGGCGTTTTATCTGTAGTTGTCCAGGATTTGATTAGGAAACTGTAGAATGGTTTCCCATCAGGGAGACTATCAATACCGCTGCTGGTGCGGGCTTTAGGCAGGTATTCCGTTTCCATGAACTGTTTCAGTTTAGCATAGGACGGAAGAATATACTTTTCAACAGCAGCCTTATAATCTGCTGCCAGCGTAGCTTTATCTGCTGCCGGGATAGAATCCGGGATAGACTTAATCGGTGCGAAATAAATGTTGGAAGTATCGTTTTTCGCGAGGTCTGCCAGCTGTGGAATGGTTTTCACCACCAGCGTTTTAGGCAGAACGTAGCCAGTTGCAATACCACGTTTCATGTTGGCGATAGCGGTATCGGACCATTCGGCGAAGCGCTGCATACGCTTCATGAAATTGTGATAATCCTCCAGGGTTTTGAAGGGCTGGGCGGAAGATCCGGAACCTAATTGTGCCAGCGTGAGTGGGAGGCAGGTAAACTGCTGCACTGGCATCAGGTTGTCATGGTATTTGAAGGATTCCCGGGTCATAGTCAGTTCGCGGGATAACATATCGTAGGTGATACGATCATTGCTGCTGAGCTGTGCGGTATCAATATTCTTCAGTTCGTCCTGGAATTTCACGCAAACGGAATCTGCGGAAGCTCTCCAGGAGTCGCTGATATCAATGGCAAGGTCGCCATTGTATTTATTTTCTCCGTTGAAGGTGGCTTGCACCGGGTTGAGGGCCATGTTGGCATCGTAATAGCGGGCGGCAATATCCTTTAGCCTGGAAGCTGTTTCCTGCTGGTTGCCTCCTCCTGGTTTACAGGAAACGGCCCATAGGGTTGCCAGGGCAAGGATGCCGGTTTTGTACTTGGATAACGTCATAAGAGTGGTTTAGCGACAATAAATCTAATAAAAAAGAAAGCATTCCGAAGAATCGGAATGCTTATTTAGAACAGTGAACAATGAAAAAAAAGATAAAATATTTTATTTGAGCACTTTAAGTCTTAAACTCCTGAAAGACACTTCATTGCCGTGATCCTGGAGGAGAATGTGACCTTCCGGCCACAGACCAAAGTTGGTCCAGTTTTTATATTTGCTGATAGCCACGAGATCTTTGAAGGCTTGAGAACCTCTTTCGTATTCCAACACTTTAAAACCATTCAGCCAGTGTTCTACGTGGTTATTTGGATACACAATAATACGACCTTTGTTCCATTCTCCAATGGGTAATATGGCACGTTTTTCCTGTTTTCTTGCAATCAGGTCATAAAGTGAAGCCAGTGTGCGGTTTCCGTCCCTGCCGAGTTTAGCATCCGGGTGAACTTCGTCGTCCAGAACCTGGTATTCCAGCCCAATCGCTGATTTACCTTTCGTATCATATGACTCTTTTACGAAATATTTTACACCGGAATTGGCTCCTTTGGTAAGTTTGAACTCATATTCCATTTCAAAAGCGCCATATTCCTTATCCGTAACGATGTCTCCACCGCTACCTTCTTCATTTCCATCACTGGAATGGATCGTCATAGTGCCATCATTATATGTCCAGCCTTTATCAGGGAATGATTTCAGGTTGTAACCTCTCCAGCCTTTGTTAGATTTACCATCCCAAAGTAATTGAAAACCATTCTTTTTCTGTTGGTCAGAAACGGTATTTACCACGTTATTCACCACATAAATATTGTCATATGGGGAATATTGGGAAGACTTAGGATTTTCTATGATGCGGATGTTACGCCAGTGGATGCTCTTATTGGCGTCTGCCTCATTTTTTCCGATTGCATGCACTTGCAGGGCGATGAAACCCTTTGGTAAGGCTGTATCTATCAGGTGTGCAGTAGGTACGCCATTCACCCAGGTACGCATCTCGTTACCTCTGCATTCTATACGATACTTATTCCAGCCAGTATTGGTGAAGGCATTTTGTCCGCCAGGGTTATATTCCATTGGATACTGCCATCCTCTGCGGCCTTCTTCATAAATACCGCCACTCCATTTACGGTCAGAGGGGTCAATTTCCATTTGGTAGCCGTATACGCGACCATTCTGATAGTCAGGCCGACTTTGGCTACGGAACTGAATACCGGAGTTGAAGTCTTTCTCCAGCCTGAATTCCAGCTCTAGGATAAAATCACCATAATCTTTATCTGTGGCGAGGAAAGAATTAGGCGTGTTGGTGACGGTAGTACCTACGATTTCTCCGTTTTGCGCGGAATAGATTGCTTTACCGCCCAGCTGTTTCCAGCCTTTCAGATCCTTTCCGTTGAAGAGGTCCTGCCATCCTGATTTGTTGGCTTTCTGAGCCTGTAGTGCGCCAGATAGGAACAGCACACCACCACATACAAGTAGTAATTTTTTCATAACTAACCGGAAATAAAGTGGTCTCCAAAATATAAAATAGATTTCATTTTTACAACCGATTGCATGAATGATTTTTATGAAGTTGTTAATTCTTTGGATGGGTGGAAAAGAGGCTGCATGAAAATCGTTATCTTCAGTACCATTTTTAATTGCTCAATTTTAAATCCATTAAACCCATGGCACAAAAGAAAATACTGCTGCTTACCGGCGATTATGCGGAAGATTACGAAACAATGGTACCGTTCCAAATGCTTCAGATGATAGGACATGAAGTACATGCCGTTTGTCCGGATAAAGGAGCAGGGGATAAGATTAAGACGGCGATACATGATTTTGAAGGCGACCAGACTTACAGCGAGAAGCCTGGGCATGGATTTGTGTTGAATGCGGCTTTTAATGATATCAAAGTGGCGGATTATGATGCCCTGGTGATTGCCGGTGGCCGTGCGCCGGAATACCTGCGCTTAAATAAACAGGTATTGGAAGTGGTGAAGCATTTCTTTGCCAACGACAAGCCCGTTGCGGCGGTTTGTCATGGTATCCAGATACTGACGGCGGCAGATGTGGTGCGCGGACGTAAACTGACGGCTTATCCGGCAGTGGCGCCAGAAGTAACCGCTGCGGGTGGCGAGTATGTAACGGTGAATGTAACAGAAGCCGTTGTAGACGGAAAACTGGTGACTTCCCCCGCCTGGCCAGCTCATCCTCAATGGATTGCGGCATTTTTGAAAGTCTTGGGTACTACCATTACGCTGTAAGTTTTGAGTATCTGTAAGTTATTGATATTCATAGCCATAAATTAATTCTAAATTATCTCATTACGGATTTTCAAATTAAATCGGCAATGCTTACCTTTGCAGCCAAATTCAGGGGTTTAACCTTGGATTTTACATCTTTTGTAATTCGTAATTGATTTTAAATATATGTCCGGACAGCTTAAAGAAGTTCGTAACCGAATCAAATCTATTCAATCTGGTCAGCAGATCACGAAAGCCATGAAAATGGTGAGTGCTGCTAAGTTGAAACGTGCACAGGATGCCATTACGTTGATGCGTCCTTACGCGCTGAAACTGCAGGAAATGTTGCAGAATATTGTTTCCAACAGCGAAGGCAATATCGATACACCACTGGCTGCTCAACGTGAGATTGAAAAAGTACTGATCGTGGTGATCACTTCCGACAGAGGGCTGTGTGGCGCTTTCAACTCCAACCTGATCAAAACGGCAAAACGCGTTATCCGCGAGAAATATGCTGAACAATTTGAAAAAGGAAACGTTGAAATTCTGCCTATCGGTAAGAAAGGTTATGAGAACTTCCTCAACAACGGTTATAAAGTAAATGACAAGTTCTGGAACATGTTCTCTGATCTGACCTTCGATCACGTAAAACAAGCTGCTGCTATTGCAATGGAAGGTTTTACTGAAGGTTCCTACGATGCAGTAGAAATCATCTACAGCCAGTTCAAGAACGCCGCAATGCAGGATTTCGTTGCAGAACAGTTCCTCCCAATTGCGAAAGTGGAAAACGAAGATGGAAAAAGTCTGAAAGCGGATTTCATCTATGAGCCACAGAAAGACGTGCTGATCGCTGAACTGATGCCTAAAATTCTGAACACTCAGTTCTTTAAAGCAATCCTGGACACACATGCATCCGAACACGGTGCTCGTATGACCGCTATGGATAAGGCAACAGAAAACGCTTCTGAACTGCTGCGTAACTTGAAAATCTCTTACAACCGCGCACGTCAGGCTGCCATCACCACTGAGCTCACCGAGATCGTTAGTGGCGCCGCTGCTCTCGCTAGTTGATAACTGTTTCAGGTTATTTACTCCTAGTCAACAACTGAATAATAATATTTTCAGAATAGGGTCAAAGACTGTATTTTCGGTCTTTGACCTTTTTTTTAAATCCGCCATTACCACTATTATTTTATGGAAATATCTCAGATCATTCCACATGTGGAAGCACTAATTTTTGCTGCCGACAGGCCTCTGCCCATGCTGGAAATCCTGGATTTATTAAACAATGCCCTGGCTTTCCTGGAAGATCGCGCAACCCTCGATCAGGTGGAAGCTGCCATTGAAGCCATTAAAGAAAAGTACAGTACTGAATTTTATGCTTTTGAAGTGAGAAGTAGTGGAGGCGGATTCCAGTTCCTTACCAAAAAAGACTATTACCAGACCGTTGCCCAGCTGAATGGAGACAAGTTTCTCAAACGCCTGTCTACCGCCGCTCTGGAAACCCTGGCTATCATTGCCTATCGTCAGCCTATTTCCAAAGGCGAAATTGAATATATACGTGGTGTAAGTACCGACTACTCCATCCAGAAACTCCTGGAAAAAGAATTGATTATCATCAGCGGCCGTAGTGAAGAACTACCAGGAAAACCATTGCTGTATTCCGTTTCCCGCTCCTTTATGGACTATTTCGGCATCAATTCCCCAGCAGATCTGCCAAAACTGAGAGAACTCTTTGATGAGGAAATGGTTCAACCTACCCTCATCAATGATGAAACAGCCACCATCGGGCGCGGAGAACACTCCCAAAGCGAAGAAACCGGTCCTGAAGGCCATGCCATGATGGTATCCGGTGATGGTGAATTGTTAGATCCTGATCATCAACTGGATCACCTTACCAGTCCAGATGCCAGCTCCGATTTCGACATGATGGAAGACGAATCAACATCTGCTATTCCCGCATCTGAAGATGAAGAAGCAGAACCAGATGACGAAATCATTCATTTCGAATCCTTCCTGCAAGATCAATCAGAAGAAGATCGCAGTGGCGCCGCTGAAGATGAAGACGCAGAGCCAGATGACGCCCAAAGTGAAGATGAACAAGCGGAAGAAGAGGAATCAGATGATAATGTAGAAGACGACGAGGATGAAGCAGAAGATGATGAGGAGGAGGAGGACGCGGATGAAGAGGACGATGATGAGAACGATGAGGACGATGACGACGATGACGATGAAGAAGATGAAGATGAAGAAGAGAACGAAGATGAAGAAGGCGATGATAATCCGGGAGATGATGAGCCGGAAAATGACGATGACCATCCTGAAAAGAAATAAATCACAATGCCTTTTTGGCTAAAAAACAAGCCCGTCTCAACTAAGTAGAGACGGGCTTTTATATAAGTGAAAAAGTTCTTAGCAGATTACTGGTTGTCTCCCCCTAATCTTACAATTGTTTCCTTCAATGCTGCTGCTGCCAGATGAACGGCTATCTGCCAATCCTCTGCTGCCTTCCCATCTGCGCCATCGGAAATATATTTCAGGCAGAGAAAAGGAATATTTTCTTGTTGTGCAATCCAGGCTAATGGATATGCTTCCATATCAATCACATTATAGTCGCTGGTCACATGGCCTATTTCAAAGCTATCGCCCGTTCCGCAGATTCCCATAGGCAATCCTGCCGCCTGGAGACCATATTCCAGCACCGGCGCCTGACCAGACAACGGCGTTTCGTATTTTTCAAATCCCAATGGGCGTACATCCATATCCCGCTGTATAAAGCGATTACAGCAAACCACAGTACCTCTCTCCAAGTCATTACTCCCGGCAGAACCGAGGTTAATAATAAGATTAGGACGTTTTTCCGCAATTCTTTTAGTGAGATGATATGCTGCATTGACTTTACCAATGCCTATAAACAGCTTGTCGGCCTGATCAAATTCATGTGTACATTCAGATGCCAGTGCGAATACAAACAGGGGGTCCTGTTGCAGTAGTTGCTGCAGACTGACATTATCAACGAGAGTATTAGTTGCTTGCATAATTCGAAAATCTGCTGCAAGTTAATTCCCTTTCTGGGCAATCACATAAAAGAGTGGTGGAAAATATCTTTTTATCCAGAGGAGTACCTTTTCCATCCTGGCTATTTTCACCAGTTTTTTACGTCGGCGCATAGCGGAGAGGATCTTTCGGGCACAGACTTCCACCGGAATACCGTGTTCCTGGCCAGGGTCCATTTTCCCGAATGGCTTACCATCGCCGGTGATGGCGGAATAGGTAATAGGCGTATGGATACGTCCGGGGCAAATGATGGTCGTATATAGTTCAGGGATAGGCTGCTCCGTCTGAAGTGTCTCGAAATAGCCGTTCACAGCATGTTTGGCGGCATTATACCCGGATCGCCACGGGTATCCGAAAAGTCCTGCCATACTACTTACCACCACGATTTGTCCTTTTCCCTGTTCCTTAAAATGAGGCAGTAAAGCTTTTGTCAGCATGACTGGCCCAAAGAAATTCACTTCCATTAATTGACGGATAGCCGCAACAGAGGTGTCTATCAGCTTGGAGCGCTGGGTGACGCCTGCATTGTTGATCAGCACATCAATATGTCCAAAGATACCAATGGCGGCTGCTGCGCCGGAGGTTATCTGTTCCTGGTCGGTGACATCCATCAGCAGGGTTTCGCAATGAGGCGTATGCTGGAGGCATTCCTGGCGAACGGCTGTTAGTCGCTCTACATTCCTGGCAACGAGAATGAGGCGGGCTTTTTCCTTTGCAAGCAACAGCGCCAGCTCCCGACCAATTCCGGAGCTGGCGCCTGTAATGAGTATTACTTTATCCTGGTAAGTCATTATGATTTCAATGGTACCAATTTAACGCTTTTCCATCTTACCTTAATGCCTCCACCGGAGTGAATTTGAAGTGCAATCTGGCCGTTGGCTGCGCCGATTTTATCATCTTTCAGCTGGATCATTTCATGACCATTGAGCCAGGTGGTAACGCTGTCGCCTACTACACGGACTTTCATGGTATTCCATTCGCCCATTTTCAGGTATTGTTCTTTTTCCTGATCTGGTTTGATGAGCCATCCGCGTCCATAGGATTCGTAGATTCCGCCGGTATGTTGGTTGGGAGGGGCTACTTCTGCCTGCCAGCCGGTAATTTTGGTACCTTCCAGGGAAGAGTGGAAGAACACGCCGCTGTTACCATTGGCTTCCTGTTTGAATACGACGGTCAGTTCGAAGTTTTTGTAATCTTTATCTGTACCGAGGTAGCCGTATTCTTTATCGGGGCCGCTTTCACATACCAGTTCGCCTTTATCCACATACCATTTTTCGGTACCGTATACTTTCCATCCGTCGAGATTTTTACCATTAAAGAGAGAGATGGCTTTTTTCTGTGCGAATGTTTGGCTAGCGCCCAGGAGGATGCAGGCTCCCAGGATGAGCTTAAACAAGGGTTTTGTCATAACGAAATTTACATTTTTGCGTTTCACGAATAAAAAAAGTCCTTCGGTGATTAGCCGAAGGACTCAATATAAAATGTAAATTCTTTTTTTCTAAATTTCTTATATGAACTAACGGGCAACGTTCACCGCGCGTTTTTCGCGGATAACGGTTACTTTGATTTGGCCCGGATACTGCATCTCTGTCTGGATTTTGTTGGCAATTTCGAAAGAGAGGCGATCAGCGTCGTTATCGGAAACTTTATCACTTTCCACGATTACGCGCAGTTCACGACCTGCCTGGATAGCGTAGGCTTTTTCCACACCTTCATGGGAGAGGGCGAGGTTTTCCAGGTCTTTGATACGTTGCAGGTAGCTTTGCATGATTTCGCGGCGAGCGCCTGGGCGGGCGCCGGAGATAGCATCACAAGCCTGAACGATAGGAGAGATCACATACTGCATTTCCATCTCATCATGGTGAGCGCCGATAGCGTTAACTACAGCAGCGTGTTCGCCATATTTCTCTGCCAGTTTAGCGCCGAGGAGAGCGTGGCTCAGTTCAGTTTCTTCATCTGGCACTTTACCGATATCGTGAAGGAGACCGGCGCGTTTCGCTAATTTAGGGTTGAGGCCCAGTTCTGCGGCCATAACAGCGCAGAGGTTAGCGGTTTCTTTAGAGTGCATGAGCAGGTTCTGGCCATAGGAAGAGCGGAAACGCATTTTACCTACCAGGCGAACCAGTTCTTTATGCAGGCCATGGATACCCAATTCGATCACGGTTCTTTCACCGATATCCATTACCTGTTCTTCCAGTTGTTTCTTGGTTTTTTCAACTACTTCTTCGATACGTGCAGGGTGGATACGACCATCCTGAACGAGGCGTTGCAGGGACAGACGTGCAATTTCACGACGCAGTGGGTCGAAGGAAGAGAGTACGATTGCTTCAGGGGTATCATCCACGATCAGGTCTACGCCGGTAGCAGCTTCGATGGCACGGATGTTACGGCCTTCACGACCGATGATCTGACCTTTGATTTCGTCGCTTTCCAGGGTAAATACAGTGATCGTATTTTCGATGGTCTGTTCAGCGGCAGTACGCTGGATAGACTGGATGATGATTTTCTTCGCTTCTTTGTTCGCTTTTGTTTTAGCGTCTTCGATAATTTCCTGGATATGAGCCAGGGCTTGTGAGCGGGCTTCTTCTTTCAGGCTTTCCACCAGTTGGTGTTTTGCTTCTTCTGCAGTGAGGCCAGCTACCTTTTCCAGGCGACGGATATGTTCTTCCTGGTGTTTTTCCAATTCGGTACGTTTGATGGTAACCAGTTCCATCTGACGGTTCAGCGTATCTTTAATCGCGTCATTTTCATTGATTTGTTTCTGAACCTGTTCATTTTTCTGGTTAAGACTCTGTTCCTTTTGTTTGATACGGTTTTCAGAGTCAACGATTTTCTGATTGCGTTGGAGCACTTCCTTTTCGTGCTCGCTCTTCATTTGCAGGTATTTTTCTTTGGCTTCGAGCAATCTGTCTTTTTTCATGTTCTCGCCAGTAACCTGAGCATCGGCGATGATTTTTTTAGCTTGCTGTTCAGCCTCGTCTATTTTCTGTTGTGTATTTTTAGCAAATATCACTTTTCCTGCCGCAATCCCTATTATTAACGCTGCTATAGCAGTTATTATAAGTGTAACACCCATATGAATTCTTTAAAACTTGATTTATGTAGCATTCTCTAAGCCCTGTGCATAAAGCAGTTTCAGGGCGAGAACTGACCCGCGAAAATACAAAAAAATAGCAGTAAAGCGTGTTTAATACGTGATTATTAGCCAATTAGCTAATTCATTGTTTAACAACGCGTAACGTGTTAACCCAGTGCTTGGTTGATTAATTCTTCGAGTTTTTCGAGCTTTTCCTGTAAAAATGGGGCAGTACTAGCTTGTGCTTTGCCACCGCTGGTTACGGGGTGGGTAGCATACATAATTAGGGCCATAGCGATGTAGTCCTGAAGGTCCTTCCCTGCGTAAGCGGCCTTGAAATCAACGATTTTCTCATTCACTTCTTTCATAATGCGACGAACCTCTTCTTCTTCTTCCGGCTTAATTTTAATCCGGTAAGAGCGGTCTGCCACGACAATGTTAACTGGAATGAGTTGGTCCATTCGGATATTTAGTTTACTTCAAGTGACACTTATGCGTTCAATAGGGCGATACATCTGTCAATTTCTTTGATATAATCATTGATTTTGCCACGCATCTCCTTACGGAAGGCTTCATCTTCCTCTGCTATGGGACGAGTACCCTGGGTACTGGCAGCGATTTTCATCAGCTGTAGTTTTTCCTCCAGGCCCTGTATAACTCCCTGCTGCTCATGCAACTCCTGTTGCCTGGTGTTAAGTTCTTCCCGCAATGACGCATTTTCGGCCTGCACCTGCTGCAGCTTTTTCAGCAGCAGATGCAGTTTTTCCTCCACACGTTGTATGTATTGCTCAAGAACCATATTACTGTTTGATTATTTTCGGATCTCCGCCTGCAGTTGTGTCTGGAAGTTTTTCACCAGTTTATCCATCACACTGTCAATTTCTTTATCAGTGAGGGTTTTCTGGGTATCCAGGAAAGTGAAGCTCACGGCATACGACTTTTTGTTCGCACCCAGTTTTTCGCTCTCGAACACATCGAACAGATTGATATCCTGCAGTAAAGGCGTTTTTACAGCCCTTGCTGCTGCTTCCACGGCGGCAAATTTCACTTGTCTGTCCAGCACAAGGGCCAGATCACGACGAACTGCCGGGAAACGAGGTATTTCTTTGTAAAAGTTATTACTTTTTTGCAACAGTCCGATCATTTTATCCCAATTAAAGTCCGCAAACCAAACTGGTTGTTTGATATCAAACTGTTTCAGTTTCTGTGAAGATACGCCACCAAGGGTAACTACCACCTGATTTTTTACCTTAATTTCCCAGGATGGAGTCAGGCCGGTCCCTTCGCTTTCTGCCCATCTTAAGTCTGTATAACCCAGTTGTCTGAGTACATTGATAACATACCCTTTCAGGAAGTAGAAATCCACAGGCGCAGCTTTATGCATCCAGGTTTCTGCGGTTTTCTGACCTGTCAGGTACAGACTTAAATGATTGTTTTCGAAGTACTTACCTTCTTTAGCAAGATATGTTTTCCCGAATTCAAAGAATAACAGGTTTTCATTCTTACGGTTCAGGTTATGGGAAAATGCTTCCAGGCCAGTTTCCAGCATTGACGGACGCATGATGTCCAGTTCTACGGTGAGACTGTTCATCATTTTCACGGCAGTAGCCAGTACTTCTTCCGGATAGTATTTACTGTTAGTGATAGAGTTGGTAAAGATTTCATTGAAGCCATTACCAGCCAGGTAATCTGCAATTTTTTCCTTCACTTTTTCAGGATCAGGTTGTGCAGATAATGCTGGAGAAACAGAAACGGTAGATGGGATCTCAATGTTATCAAGTCCGTCTATACGCATTACTTCCTCTACCAGATCGGCAGGGAGACTGATATCAGGTTTGCTGAATGGAACGGCTACACGAATACCTTCTGTCGTTTCTGCGAGGATATCGAAGCCCAGGCTAACGAGGATATTCTTGATTTTATCAGCGGAGTAGTTGCTGCCACTCAGTTTGCGTACATAAGCGTAGGTGGTTTCTACTTCCGTTTTTCTTTTCACGGAAGGGTAAACATCCTGCACTTTGGAGGCTATTTGTCCGCCAGCCAGTTCCACAATCAGGTTAGCTGCGCGTTCCAGTGCGAAAACCACATTGGAGATATCCACACCTTTTTCGAAACGGGTAGCTGCGTCTGTGCGAAGGCCGTGACGGAAAGAAGTGGTACGGATCATGCCTGCATTGAAGAAGGCACTTTCCAGGAAGATTTGAGTCGTAGTATCTGTTACGCCGGAATGAGCGCCGCCGAATACGCCGGCAATACACATTCCTTCACCAGCGCCGTTGCAGATCATCAGATCGGTGGCATCCAGTTTTCTTTCTTTATCGTCCAGGGTGACGAAGATGGTATCCTGTGGCAGATTTTTAACCACGATAGCATTTCCTTTCACTGCTGTAGCGTCGAAAGCGTGTAAAGGCTGACCCGTTTCATGGAGTACGTAGTTGGTGATATCCACAATGTTGTTGATAGCGCGTACGCCGATGGCTTCCAGTTTATTTTTCAGCCAGTCAGGGGAAGGACCCACTTTTACGCCGGAGATGCTTACGCCGGAGTAACGTGGACAACCATCTGTATTTTCGATGGTGATGCTGATCGGTAATTCAGGACCGGAAGGAGTCAGGCCGTTGAATACCGGCAGTTGCACCTGGTATTTATGCGTATGTTCCAGGTTATTGAGGAATGCGCAAACATCTTTTGCCACGCCGATATGGCTCATTGCGTCCATACGGTTGGGGGTAAGACCAATTTCGTATATCCAGTCCTGTGCAACGTTGAATATTTCGCTGGCAGGAGTGCCTGGTACGAGGGAAGGATCGAGTACGAGGATGCCATCATGGCTGGTTCCCAGTCCGATTTCATCTTCGGCGCAGATCATGCCCTGGCTTTCTTCTCCTCTGATTTTTGCTTTTTTCATGGTTACGGGTTCTCCAGTAGCAGGGTAGATGGTAGCGCCGATAGGGGCTACGACTACTTTTTGTCCTGCTGCAACGTTTGGAGCGCCGCAAACGATGTGCAGTGGTTCTGCAGCACCGATGTTCACTGTAGTCAGGCTCAGTTTATCCGCATTGGGGTGTTTGGCGGCAGTGAGTACTTCTCCGATCACTAAACCTTCCAGGCTTCCTTTAACCGCTTCAAATTTTTCAAGACTTTCCACCTCGAGGCCGATACGGGTTAAGATAGTGGATAATTCCTGTGGTGTAGGCTTCACCGGTAAATAATCACATAGCCAGTTGTATGAAATCGTCATTTTATTAATCTGATCAGTTTATTATATAAGAGCCGTAAAGTTAAGCCTTGGAGCGCAAAGGCGCAAAGATTTTGGGGCGCAAAGTCACGAAGAAGCAAAGGCACAAACGATAAGTCTCACACTGAATAAAATAAATATTTATATAAACTTGATTATCAATAATAAATGATATTGTTTCGGAAGACGCGTGTCTCCCGAAACAATATCATTTATTCTCCTTTGCGATCTTATTTTCTGTGCGACTTTGCGAGATAAAACCCTTGTTCTGAGAAAAAAAAGTAAATGTGAAAATCTTTTTTTCACAAATGTGTGTGAATAATCAGACCTTTGCTAGGGATTTTCCTGGCTTTTGGTGGAAAACTAGGGTTGCGTCAGTGGATAACTGACATTTCGCCGGTGGATAACCTGTGATTGAGGCTTAATAAATTTAGTCCGTTTCGGGACAGTGATAAATGAAAAAATGCCATTACCTTAGTTTGTACGGCTCGAAAAAATTTACAATTTCTTAAAGTAGCAATAAGCGTCAGAATGCGAGAATAATGCATACCAATCAATTGTAAAGCACCAGGAAAAGCCCATTGACAGTAACCTTTTATTAACTTTTTTTAACACACTAACCATAAATGGATCTCAATCTCAAGAAAGACCGCAATGTGCGTAGAAAATCGTCCATTGAGGTATCGTCCTTAGTGTACGGAAAAGTACCACCACAGGCTAAGGAATTGGAAGAAGCTGTTTTGGGAGCCATCATGCTGGAAAAAGGTGCCTTTGATGTTGTAGTAGAGATATTAAAAGGAGAGTGTTTTTACGTAGAGGCACACCAGTTAATATTTTCCGCCATGACCCGGTTGGCCTCTAAGTCTATGCCGGTGGATATTCTGACTGTTACCGAAGAGCTGCGTTCTATGGGATCTCTGGAATCTGTTGGCGGGCCGTATACAGTGATGAAACTGACCAACGCGGTGGTTTCTTCTGCCAACATTGAGGCGCATGCGCGTATTATCCTGCAGAAATTTATCCAGCGTGAGCTGATTCGCATATCCGGAGAGATCCTTACAGAATCATACGAAGATACTGCCGATGTATTCGACCTGTTAGACAGTGCCGAATCGAAGCTGTTTGAGATTACCAATAACCACTTGCGTAAAAACTATGATTCCATCGACCGCGTATTGGTGAACACCATGAAGCGTATTGAGGATCTGCGTAATAAAGGCGATGATATTACCGGTGTTCCATCGGGATTCCCTTCTCTGGACAAGGTAACATATGGCTGGCAGTCAACGGATTTGATCATTATTGCGGCACGTCCGTCTGTGGGTAAGACCGCCTTCGCGTTGAACCTGGCCAGAAATGCGGCATTGCATCCAAGATTT
This sequence comes from Chitinophaga dinghuensis, assembly GCF_003259435.1. Lineage (GTDB taxonomy): Bacteria > Bacteroidota > Bacteroidia > Chitinophagales > Chitinophagaceae > Chitinophaga > Chitinophaga dinghuensis. Next base: position 106,124 of record NZ_QLMA01000010.1, on the reverse strand, counting down.
CCAAAAGGCGCGGCGGTATTCTCTTTGGAGATGTCGTCCGGACAGATTGTACAACGTATTCTCTCGGCCGAGTCGGAAATCAAACTGGAAAAAATCTCCCGAGGTAAACTGGAAGAATATGAAATGAAGAAGCTGATGACCCATGGTATTGAACGCCTGGCAAAAGCGCCGATTTTCATTGACGATACTCCGGCCCTCAACATCTTTGAATTACGTGCCAAGTGTAGACGCTTGGTGCATAATCATGGCGTAGGCGTTATTATCATCGACTACCTCCAGCTGATGAGCGGAAGCGGCGATGGTAAAGGAAGTAACCGTGAACAAGAGATCAGTAAAATTTCGAGAGATCTGAAAGGACTTGCAAAAGAGTTGCAGGTACCAGTAATCGCTCTGTCACAGTTGAGTCGTGATGTGGAAAAACGAAAAGACGGTAACAAAATGCCACAGTTATCCGATTTACGTGAATCCGGAGCGATCGAGCAGGATGCGGACATGGTAATGTTCCTGTACCGTCCTGAGTATTATGAAATTAACACCAATGAAATGGGCGAATCCAATAAAGGTGAAACCCACGTTCGTATAGCCAAGCACCGTAATGGTCAACTGGATACCATTAAATTACGAGCAGTACTGGAATTCCAGCGCTTTGAAGATGATGGTAGTCTGGAAAATCCAGGTGGCGGCAATCCATTCGCTGGAATGCGTCAGCAACATGGCGGCGGTGGCGGCAATGATGAAGCAAAACTCTATATTCAGAAAGGGTCCAAAATGAATGATATGGACTTTGATGAAGGATTTGAAGATGCTCCCTTTTAGCAGGTAAAACTTATTTGCATAGAAGCCGGCGTCGTATGATGCCGGCTTTTTTTATGATATGAATTAACAGAAGAACCAATGAAACAATTGTATTTAAAGTATAGCCCCTATTATCGGGATAATTTTAGTTTAGCCTATCCCGTAGTTATCAGTCAGCTAGGTCATACCCTGGTGGCGCTATCCGATAGCCTTATTATTGGACATACGGGGAAAGTGCCGCTGGCAGCGGTTTCTCTAGGCAATAGTTTGTTCTCCATTTTTATGGTGACAGGTATTGGTATGTCGTATGGTTTAACTCCATTGATTGCACAGGAGAACGGTCGTGGTAATAAAAGCAGTATCGGCCATTTGCTTAGTCATAGTCTGATCATCAATATGACAGTAGGAATATTGTTATCAATGGTTATTTACTGGGGCAGCGGACATATGAATTTATTAGATCAGGAACCAGATGTAGTGGAACAGGCGAGGCCTTTCCTACGTTATCTTGGTTTTTCGTTTATTCCGCTTATGTTGTTCCTGACCTTCAAGCAATTTGCAGAAGGACTGGGCTTTACCCGACAGGCGATGAATATTTCCATCATTGGTAATATCATCAACATTGTAATTGGGATATCGTTGGTATATGGACTCTTTGGATTGCCGCGAATGGGCGTGGTAGGTGTGGGTATTGCCACATTTACAGACAGGCTGTTGATGGGCATCACGATGATGATATATGTATTGCGTTCGCCCCGTTTTAAGGATTATCTGCGTTCTTTTGGATTCGGCAATATCCAGTTTGCGAATATTAAGAAGATTCTGGGGATTGGAACGCCGGTGGCATTACAGTATATTTTTGAGGTGAGCGCATTCAGTGGCGCCGCTATCATGGTCGGCTGGATGGGTGCGGCGGAACTGGCTGCGCATCAGATCGCGCTGAGTCTTGCTGCTATGACCTATATGATGGCCAGTGGAATTTCTGCGGCAGCGGGTATTAAAAGCGGGAATAACTTCGGTAAGAAAGATTTCAGAGGGTTGCGTATGTCGGCCATTGCGAGTTATCATATGGTATTGGTATTGATGGGCGTTACTGCTTTGTTGTTTATGTTTGGTAATCATCTGTTACCGATGTTATATATCCAGGATCAGCAGGTGGTGAGTATTGCGGCTCGTTTGTTGATTATTGCGGCATTCTTCCAGTTATTTGACGGTACGCAGGTCGTGGGATTGGGCGTGCTTCGTGGTTTAGGAGATGTGAAAGTGCCTACTATCATAACGTTGCTGGCATACTGGGTAATGGGTATCCCATTGGGTTATTTCCTGGGTATTACCATGGGCTATGGCGTAGAAGGCATATGGTGGGCATTGTTGCTGGGATTGCTGACTGCGTCTGTGTTACTGTTCATAAGATTTCATACACGGACTAAAAAACTGGAATTAGAAGCAGATATTTAGGACTTTTGCAAAAAACTGACTGATTGTAATATGGAATTACCTGTATTTTATGCGCCGGAAATCCGGGAGGATGCGGTCTCTTATACGATGAATGAGGATACTTCGAAATATTGTATCCAGGTATTGCGGCATGAAAAGGGAGATACGGTATTGCTGGCCGATGGCAGGGGCAATAAATACACTACAGTCATTACGGACGACAACAGGAAGAAATGTGTGGTGCAGGTGAGTGGGCGGGAGCAAATGCCTGCACCATCGCCTGCGCTTCGTATAGCCATAGCATTTACAAAAAATGCTTCCAGGATTGAGTGGTTTTTGGAAAAGGCGACAGAGATTGGAATACAGACAATTATTCCGCTGGTGAGTGCGCGTACAGAGAAGGAAAAGATAAAAGCGGAGCGATTACAAAATATATTGGTATCCGCGATGTTGCAGTCGAAGCAGTTTTATCTGCCGATATTAGAGGAGCTGCAGTCGTTCGATAAATTGGTGGCGACTAATCGGGATGCGCAGCGTTTTATTGCGCATTGTTTGCCGGAGCAGAAAATTGCTTTAGAAGATGTGATGGAAGCGGGTAAGGATACTATTATCCTAATTGGACCAGAGGGAGATTTTACTTCTGATGAAATAAAAACTGCGTTGGCAGCGGGTTTTCAGCCGGTGTCATTGGGAGACACGCGTCTTCGGACTGAAACTGCCGGAATGGTCGCCGCTGTAATCATGAATATCAAATCTTAACTATTTTTCTCACCTGGATCTGTTCATTTTCATTTAGATCTGTTCATTCCATTCGCGGAAAAGATTCTTTACAGGCGTGGGTTTTCGATGATTTTTTGATCTAGTTTTGAGTGGTGAATGTTTGTTTTCAACATCAAAACTAGATCAGAAAATGATAGCCATCGGAAGTTCACGCTTATATTTTTATTGTCTGAACCTTTTGTTGGTTAACCTTTTCTTGCCTTTATCAGCATTCACTGCACTATGGGCTGCTGTATGATCTTCTTGCCTGGTATTTTCATTTCTTAACATCTAAAAATTATTAACAATGTTAACATCTGAAAGATTTAAAAGATTAGGAGAGGAGTACCAAAGAAGATTGGATTTTGCTGTTTCCTCTTATGAAAATTGGGAGTATTCTGTATTGGATTTAGAGTTACCCGAGGAGAATACAAAATGGTTGTTAGAGTATTATAAGGTAGTTTTTCCTAAACAAGAGCCTAGTGAGGAATTCTTTCAAGCCATGATTATTTGAGTGCCTTATTCTTAATTTGTTAACCTGATTTTATGAAAAAATCATCACTTATTTATACAGCAGATCCTGGTCTGCGGTTAGGGTTTCATGGCTGTGATGGTGATATTTATTCGTAATCCTAACTGTATAATATAAAGGGGTTCTTTAATCCCCGTGAAGAGATGGAATGGCCCATTGCCAACAGGGCTCATTCTGCAGAAGTGCCAAATATTTTGAGTTAATATTCCTGTAGCTATGTCTCATTCCCTTTTTTCTTAAGGGTCTGTTCATTTTCAAAGTACTGCCCTAAATCTTCTTCCATGGCTGATTCTAAGCCATTGCATTCTCATTTTCTCTCATTCTGTTCATTTTGTTCAATTTATCATGATCCTGTTCATTCTCATTCGGGGATTTTAAAGTTGAAAAACGCGGTTTTGGCTTTTCGCTTTTGAATAGTTTTGATCTATCAATTAAAAACGCCGTTATCAAAATGAGAAGCATAATAAAATACGAAGACCATAATCTATATAGTAGCATCACAATTTCAACAAACAGATGTTTGTTAACCCCTTGTTTGTTAACCCAATTTTTCTGTCATGAATCAAAAACCTACCAATTTGTATCTATTCAACAGCAACAACGGCTGACTATTTCTTGGTCGGCCCCTTAATTTTAAAAAAAATATTTACTGAAGGATCACTGGAGGATTGCAAAAGGTGTGAGGCAGAGAGGGGAGGTTCATAGGTATCTGTCGCACCGCCGGACGGGCCGGCTCTTTTCCGGCCGGCCACAGTTCCGGATTCCGACATCAGTGGTATCCTTCACATACTAACCCTTGCGTTTTCCAGGTAGTGGAGGGATGCAGCTATAGGCATCCCAATAGTGCAACCAATAACGGCTGGCCATTTCCTGGCCAGCCAACTATTGAACGCAGGTACATTTATATGGTACATGGTGTTTTACGTGGAGTTGATATTGGATGTAAAAATCCAATGAGGGAGCCTGTTGCCTAACAAATCATTGTAGATGGATTTATTACTACTGACCTATTTTTTTCGAAATACGCCATACAATTGTTGATTATTTTTTTGGGGTAACGAGTTAAAGAATGAGTAGCAGATGCGATTCGCTCGTATGCTGTGTATCCTATTCGTAAGTATTTATCTAAGTGTATGCGTTAGCGTATAGGTAAGCGTGTGTGTAAGTGCATATGTAGGTGTGTATGAAAATGTGAGTTGGAAATGTGAGTTGTGAAAGTAAATGTGAATGTGAAAGCAAATACAAATGTGAATACAAATGCAAATACAAATACAAATGCAAACGTGAATATAAATGTAGTGTATTTGTGAGTTTGGTTGGCCATAAAGTCGCTGGCCAAAGTAGGAACGATCTTTCGTGTACTGCGACAGATCAAAGTGGCTGGCCATTTGGGAGAATGGTCAGTCCTTTGATCTAAAATGAAAAACGGTTCGAAGTTCAAAGAGACATTGTATATCCATTCCACTTGTATGTATTGTCAGCCAATGAAGAATTAGTGTTGACAAGATATATGCAACCTAATGGAGTAGGCATTCGGCAAAAGGGGAGCGGTGTCACGATTTATACGTGACCCTTGTGTGCAAAGTGGCTGGCTTAGAAACAGTCAGCCCTTTGTTTCCATAACTGAAATTTTTATGATTGGAAGACCCGTAGGATGGCGAAAAGCAGCAAGTGTAGTGTGGTTATCTGCTTCTCACTACATTTTGCTGCACCTTTCGCCAGGTTGCTGAAACGGAGAAGTACTTAGTATGGCGCTAACCCATCCATGTTTGTTAACCCAATTGTTTTCACATTTCTGAGTGAAGGTGATGGATAGGTATAGCTTTGATAATGTTTTCTCCCTTTGTTGGGATTAGTGTTTTTCTATGAGATTGCTGTGTGCAACAGCCATGTTTGTTAACCCAATTATTCCCTTTTTGGGGAATTGATAAGCGGAAGTTTAAGTTAGTACTCAATTTTCAGAAGTAGTGTTTTTCTGGAAGTTATTGGAGTGCTGCGACTTTATAGTGATTAACCCAATGATTGCTGTAGTAGTTTTTGGGAGATCTTATAATTAGATCTGTTTCATGTTTGTTAATGCATTTTGTTTGAAAGAATGATTTTATTGGAGTGATATGATGACATAATGATTAGATGATTTGAAGTTTGTGAACCCAGTGTTTACTGGGACATAATTCTAGTATTGAGTTTTTATTTTTTGTTATTGGATTTTAAAGTTTTATAGGTTGAACAAGTTGTTGATTGATTAAAAACAATACGAATTCCTTCGATTGTTGTTCTGTTCCAAGGAGGCTGGCCCTGACACGGTCAGTCTCTTTTTTTTGGGTATAAATGAAAAGCGGCTGATTCCTCAGGAACCAGCCGCTTAAGATAATATAGTGATAAATGATTTTACTAACCTATTCTTTGATAGTAGGTTCCTTCAATTCTACTGGTTTATTGTTCTTGCGCACGCGCATATTCAGCAGTTCCACCGCAAAGGAGAAGGCCATAGCAAAATAAACATAGTTTTTCAGGTGTAAAGCGTGTGCCTGTTCAGCATTCCAGCCTTCAACAATCAGGATGGCGCCTACCATTACCAGGAAGGATAATGCCAGCATCTTCAGGGTAGGGTGTTTGTGGATAAAGTCGCTGATACGCGGTGCAAACAGGAACATTACAATCATGGCAATAATAACCGCGATGATCATTACCGGTATCTGACGGGCTAATCCCACCGCAGTGATGATACTGTCGAATGAGAATACCGTGTCGATCAGGATGATCTGTCCAACGATATTAAGAAAAGACGCTCCTCCTTTCTTGGAGTTGGCCGAAGCCGTTTCTTCCTCTCCTTCCAGCTTATGGTGTATTTCCAATGTGGTTTTCACCAGCAGGAATAAACCTCCACCGAGCATGATAAGATCGCGCAGACTGAACCCGTGATCGCCAATAGAGAAAAGTGGATGTACCGCACGAACAATGTAGCCAATGCAAAGCAGGAGGACAATACGTATGGCCATACCTGCAAACATCCAGATCCGCCGGGCTGCTGGTCGCTTTTCAGCAGGCAAACGGTTTAGTACAATAGATACAAAGATAACGTTGTCTATACCCAGGACGACCTCCATAAGTATAAGTGTGAGCAGACTGATGAGAGACTCAGCAGTTAGAAATTGTTCCATATAGGTTTTAGTTCAGAATAAACATGCTACTATCGGCGGAGTCCAGCACAGATCTTCTTCACAATAGTTGGCCCTTCGTAAATGAATCCGGTATATACCTGTACCAGGGACGCGCCTGCATCTAATTTTTCCTGCGCATCCTTTGCAGAAAATATGCCACCTACTGCAATAATGGGAAAATTCCCATTACTTTTTTTGTGAATATACCTGATTACCTCGGTGGACTTGTCTTTTACCGGGAGTCCACTCAAGCCGCCAGCCCCAATGGAAGCGACTTCCGAAGCGGGAGTCAGCAGATCTTCCCTGCTGATGGTGGTATTTGTGGCAACGATACCGGCCAGTTTCGTTTCCTGGATGATCTCCACGATGTCGTCCAGCTGTTCTGTAGTCAGGTCTGGCGCAATTTTCAGTAATATAGGTTTGGGCTTAGGTTGTTGATTATTGAGCGTTTGCAGGTGGTGCAGGAGTTGTTTCAATGGTTCCTTTTCCTGTAATGCACGAAGATTAGGCGTATTAGGAGAGCTCACATTTACCACAAAATAATCCACTACCGGGAAAAGGGCATGGAAACATTTTTCGTAGTCGCTGATGGCTTCTTCATTAGGAGTTACTTTATTCTTACCGATATTACCTCCAATAATGATGTTGGATTTTTTATGCTGTAGCCTTTTCGCAGCGGCCACTGCCCCTTCATTATTGAAACCCATGCGATTAATCAGGGCCTTGTCTGCCGGCAGGCGAAATAACCTCGGTAGGTCATTTCCTGGTTGTGCCACCGGGGTAACAGTACCAATCTCCACAAATCCAAAACCCAGACTGGCCAGTTCATCAATGAATTTGGCATCCTTATCGAATCCGGCAGCCAATCCTACTGGATTAGGAAATTTCAGTCCAAATACCTCGCGCTCGAGCGTTTTGTCTTTTACGCCGCAAAATGCTTCCAGGATTTGCTTGCCCAAAGGCAAAGAATAGATGGTTTTCATACCACGCATCACGCTGTGGTGAATGTTTTCCGGCGGATAGCGGAAAAGTATTTTCTTTACTAGATTGTACATGTTGCAGGCAAAGGTAGAAATTTTTTCAATCCTTTATAGTTGAATGGAGATGACCTATATTTGCACCTCATCATGTTGGCGCTCCAATCTTTTGAGGAATTGTTCAGGGAAAACCATGCCCACTGTCTTGCTTTTGCGACTCACTATACAGGTGATTCCCATGAAGCGGAGGAAATTGTGCAGCAGGTATTCCTGAAGTTATGGGAAAAAAGGGATACTATCGTAATCACCGGTCCCGTAAAGGCATACCTATTCTCTGCAATTAGGAATGCTGCCATCAGTCAATGGCGTAAAGCCGCTGTTCGCAGCGAAAAAGAAACCGCCTACGGCCTTTCCCGCGAATCCGCCACCCAAGCCGCGGATGTAAGGGAACTGGAAAAACTATACCACCAGGCCCTGGACAGACTCCCGGAAAGATGCCGGGAAGTATTCATTCTCAGCAGACATCAGCAAATGAAATATGCCGAAATCGCCGAAGCCATGAATATTTCGGTGAAGACGGTGGAAAATCAAATGGGTAAAGCCCTGAAAATTTTGCACCAGGAACTGAAAGAGTACTTGCCATTGCTGATAATATTCCTCTTCTGAAAAATATTTTCAGTAACATAGGGGAAAGCAGATAGCAGATGCGTCTATTAATAATACCAATGACTGTCATGCTATCATTAAATGGACTTTAAAAACCGTACACTGTATAATGATACCATCATTCTCTGACGAAGCACTGTATACCTTGCTCTGCAAATATCTGCTGGACGAAGCGGATGAGGAAGAGCGTGCCTGGGTAAACAGCTGGCTCACAGATCATGAGGACAATGTACAGTTATTGGAAGCGCTCCGGAAAGTATTGGATACCGCTGCTGCCCAGCAGTATGCGATTCCTGCCAATACGGATTCCTCCTGGAACCAGTTATACAGTCGCATGACCACGGAAGAACAACCGGACGCAGAACCCATCCTGACACCTGTCAGGAATTTCTCCTGGTCTACCTTCCTGAAAGTTGCCGCTGTATTGCTTGTACTAGTAGGCGTAGGCGGATGGTTCCTGGCTACCAGGCCAGCGGCCCGCTATAACGGCCCCGTAGCCGCTACCCTGGAAGATGGGAGTAAAATCGAACTGAAAGGAGATGCCTCCAGCCTCAGTGTAGCAAAAGGATTTAATGATAAAAACAGAAAAGTTGTGCTGAAAGGTAGCGCCGTCTTTGATATCGCCGCTAATGCCACACAACCATTTATCGTTTCCCTCGGTCATACCGAAGTAAAAGTCCTCGGTACAAGGTTTACTGTAAATTATGAACCCAATAAGTCTGTCCTGCAAGTGCATGTCAGCAGCGGAAAGGTAATGGTGATAGACCATTCCCGTTCCGATAGCGTTATATTAACAGAAGGTATGCTCCTGCAACAGGACGCCCAGAAACCTGATTTTCGTATAGCCGCTCATGTACTGGACCCTGAAAATAAATCCCTGGCATTCCGCAACGTGCCCCTGGAAGAAGTACTACAGTCGGTTACTGCCGTGTATGATGTAAAAGTAGTGGTAGATAATACCTCCCTGCTTAAACTGAGTATTGATTCCGATCTGACAGGAGCGCCCATCGACAGTGTCATGGAAACCCTGGCTCGTAGCATAAATGTACAATGGGAAAAAACAGGCGACAGACAATATCGCCTTTTTGAAAGACGATAGTATCACTATAATCTGTAACTCATACTTTTAATTTAACCATAATATGTCGTTAGCCGGAAAACTGTTAACGTGCCTGCTGTTTATATGCATGCCGTTACAGGTTTTGGGTTGGGATTGGCAGACAAAGGTATCCGTAAGTGTAAAAGATCAGCCTATTCGTGCTGTAGTGGAGTTGTTGGAAAAAAATTATGGTATCCGTTTTTCCTATAGCCGGGATCTTGTCAATTTATCCAGGAAAATAACATTAACTGTCCATCAGCAACGTCTGAAAACGCTGCTGGAAGACCTGTTTGGCCCTGATCGTATCCGCTATACCCGGGTAGGAGATCTTATTGTATTACAGCCCCCCAGTCAGGCTACACGTACTATCAGTGGCTATGTACAGGATGGCATTACCGGAGAAAAACTCCCCGGCGCTACCATTTGGTCGCCCTCCCTCCAGCAAGGAACCGTCACCAATCAGTTTGGCTTCTTCAGTTTTACCACTACCGCAGATACCAGCGCCGTCATTATTTCCTATATAGGCTATCAACCTAAATGGCAACAGCTGTCCTCCCAGAATAAATTCCTCAGCGTTTCGCTGGAATCCACCACCAATCTGGAAGAAGTAGTCGTAAGTGCGGCAGAATCACATAAGCTGCAAAACCAAACGCAGATGAGTAAGGTGAATATCAATTCCGCAGACGTCCGGTCGCAACCGAAATTACTCGGAGAAGCCGATCTGCTGCGTACCTTACAAGCTATCCCTGGTGTCAGCGGAGGTATGGATGGTATTTCCGGCATACATGTCCGGGGAGGAAGCCCGGATCAAAATCTTATTCTGCTGGATGGTTCGCCCATCTTCAACTTCTCCCACTTTTTCGGGGTTTTCTCCCTGTTGAATGCTGACCTGGTGAAATCTACCGATTTGTACAAAGGCGCATTCCCCGCCCGGTTTGGTGGACGCCTTTCTTCTGTCATAGATATCACCCTGAAAGATGGCGATATGAAGCAATTTCATGGTGATGTGAGCATCGGGTTGATCGCTGCTAAATTTGACCTGGAAGGCCCCATCATCAAAGATAAAACCTCCTTTATTGTGAGTGCCAGAAGATCCTATCCGGACCTCCTGTATAATACGGTTGTAAGTCTGAAGGATGGAAATAATAACTCCTCTCTGCTGGCCTATTTTTACGATGTAAACCTGAAGGTGAATCATATCTTCTCTCCGAAAGACAGGATCTTTTTCAGTTACTATAAAGGAGAAGATAAACTGAGTGTGCAGGAATCGGAAGATAAATCAGCGGTGGTGGATACCACCCGTCTCAATACGGAGTTCAATCGCTTTCAAATGGGCTGGGGGAATGTGGTGACTGCATTGAGGTGGAATCATATTTATGGTCCGAAGCTGTTCTCCAATCTCACCGCGAACTACTCTCAATATGCTTTTAATACCGAAGTAGGTTATAAGTATGCCTTGCCTGGGAGCAATGAAATGGGCGATCAGTATGGCCGCTATTATTCCAGAATGGAAACAGGGGGGCTGAAGCTGGATTTCGATTACAGACCAGAACCAACCCATAGTATGCGCTTCGGAGCTGCCGTAAATACACATTATTTCCGACCTTCTGTTTCCACATTTGTGGATAAAGGCAGTAATGTTACTCCACTGGATACGGCCGCTAATGGTCCGAAGAATACCGCTGTGGAATTACTGTTGTATGCGGAAGACGACTGGCAGCTGCTACCTTCTTTATATGCGAATATCGGATTGCATGCATCGGCTTTTATGGTGTCGGGTAGATTGTATCACAGTCTGCAACCCAGAATGGGACTGCGGTATATGCTACCGAACAACTGGGCGGTCAAAGCGGCTTATACGCACATGAACCAATATATTCACCTACTTTCCAATAATGGAACAGCATTGCCAACCGATATCTGGGTACCCTCTACGGATAAGGTGGGGCCTATGACTTCCCGGCAGGTGGCACTGGGTATTGGTAAAACCAGTAATAAACAGGCATGGGAATTCTCTCTGGAAGGGTATTATAAAACCATGCATAACATGATCGAATATACGGAGCCAACAGGTTTGCTGACGGCAGATGTGTTGCGCTGGGATCGCAATGTTAGCATAGGAAAAGGATGGAGCTATGGCGGAGAACTGATGATCACCAGAAAGAAAGGTAAACTGACGGGCTGGTTAGGTTATACGCTGGCATGGAGTACCAGACAGTTCCCCGATATCAACAACGGCCATATCTTTCCTTATAAATATGACCACCGGCACGATATAGAACTCCTGTTGAATTATGCCATCACCAAGAACTGGGAGTTTTCCGCTGCGTGGAGGTTTACCTCGGGATCACCTCTCACCTTGCCTGTAGCAAGCTATGAAGGCGTTGAAACCGGGTCTCCCTGGGACCCTTCTCCCAATGGAAACACACCGGTGGATAAATATTCATCCAGGTATAACTACAGAATGGAAAACTCACATCGGCTGGATGTTGGACTGACCTGGTTTAAACAGAAAAAAACATGGAGCCGCAGCTGGAATTTCAGTGTGTTTAATGTTTATAATCAACAGAATCCATTTTACTACTTCGTGAAAAGAGATGATGTAGAAAAACAACGCTATCTCGCTAAACTGGTTATCCTGCCGCTATTGCCCAGTATTACCTACAGTGTAAAATTCTGATGCCATGAAGAAACTACATATTTTCATATATACGTTAACGTTATTGCTGATCGCTGGCTGTGAAAGAAAGGTAGATATTACCTTTTCTTACGAAGGCAATAAGCTGGTGGTCAACAGTCTCATTCAGGCAGACAGCTCCATTTATGTAAGGGTGACCAAGAGCGTGCCGGTGAATGTTTATGATGAATCTGCCTTTCGTGAATTGGATAATGTTGCTGTGAAAATTCAGGACGATAGTGGTAATAACATTCCTGTAAGCTGTCAGCAGATTTTCGGTAAAAACTACTTCGTGTCTTCCCAAAAAGCTACTACCGGTAAGAGATATACGATTTCCGCTTCCGCTGCCGGACTTTCTCCTGTATCCGGCACAGATACGCTGCCAGCTCCGCCCCAGATATTCGGCGCAGCAGCACAACGTACTTTCAGTCGCATCACCTTCGGACTGAAAGATTACCCTATGGCAGAGAATTACTACCGGATTCGTTTATTCAAATCCGATAGTAACGGTACTATTCAGTCTGGGTTGCTGTTCCGACTTGATCCTGCCTTTAATAATAATGTGGTCGACATTATTTCTGCCTCGCCTGCAAACAGCCTTATCATGAACGATAAACGATTTGATGGCCGGGAACTCACCTTCGTATTACAGGCACAAGATCCCCTTACTCCCACCAGTTACCTCATGGTAGAAGTGACAACACTGACCTATGACGCCTATCAATACCTGAAAAGTGTTGCAGCACAACAACAGAATGTAGGTGATATCGTATCCGAGCCCGTGAGAGTTTATTCCAATATATTGGACGGCTATGGTATCGTTGCTGGCATAAATGTTAAAAGATTGGTGTTTAAAGTTGACTAAATAGGTACTTTTCTTACTCTTCTACTGTTCCATTGTTCATCGCTTCGTGAATGGCATTGGCCATTTGTACAGACTGGCTGATAATTACCCGTTGCAGTTGCTTACTCACCGCCGGTGATAACGCCTGCGATGCCGGAAAATGCCTGGCCAATAGCTCATTTGCTGCTGCCACAAGGCCATCCTGCATGTTGACAATTCTTAACTGTTCCTCCATAGCATCCTGAAAATCTGGTGAAAAAGGATCCAATATCTCATCCCAATCCATGTGAATATCAAATTACATTTTCGCGTATAACACCTGAATAAAAAATTAGTTGAACAACGAACTAGTTTTTTTCAATGGAGTTATCTAGTGAAGGTGTTGGTGCTATTGATCTGTGTATGAACATTTTCTGGAAACGTGTGTTCTCTTATCAGCGTCCCGTATTCCTAAAATTACTGTTAGCTCATTCACCATGCTGTCCTATTCTCCCTTGGCGCTGCTATGAATCCTGAACGGAAACATCATCACTAAATCAAAACGTTTCTTTATGCCCTTACAGATTCTTAAACACTTCACAAATGGAACAGATAAGCCTCATCTGGGGGAAGACATCTACACGTCGCCCTACATGCGGGAAGGCATCGTCCTCAACAAAATGCCGGATATTTCCCATTTACCGGAAAACGTGTACGCATTGCTAAAGGATGAACTGCTGATGGATGGCAACTCTAAGCAGAATTTGGCTACTTTCTGCCAGACGTGGATGGATGAAGAAGTCCATAAACTGATGGACGACTGTATTGATAAGAATATGATTGATAAAGATGAATATCCGCAGACGGCGGCCATAGAAGCCCGCTGTGTGAATATTCTCGCAGATCTATGGCATTCTCCGGCGGCCACTACTACTATTGGCTGTTCTACTACTGGTTCCAGTGAAGCGGCCATGTTGGGCGGACTCGCACTAAAATGGCAATGGCGCAAAAAACGCCAGGCAGCTGGAAAGGATACGTCAAAACCAAATCTTATCTGTGGCGCTGTCCAGATATGCTGGCATAAATTTGCCCGCTACTTTGATGTGGAACTGCGTGAAATACCGCTGGAACCCGGAAAATTAACCATGCAGCCAGAAGACGTTATCTCCCGTATAGACGAAAACACCATTGGCGTAGTACCTACTTTAGGGATTACTTTTACCTGCCTGTATGAAGATGTGAAAGCGATTTCTGATGCGCTGGATAAACATCAGAAAGATACAGGTATAGATGTACCTATTCACGTGGATGCCGCCAGCGGCGCATTCATTGCTCCTTTCATCACCCCGGATTTACAATGGGACTTCAGATTACCCAGAGTGAAATCAATCAACGCATCCGGACATAAATATGGACTCGCTCCGCTGGGAGTGGGTTGGGTAGTATGGCGCGACAGATCCGACCTGCCGGAAGACCTGATTTTTAATGTAAACTATCTGGGAGGTAACATGCCTACGTTTGCATTGAACTTCAGCCGTCCTGGAGGACAAATTATCGCCCAATATTATAATTTCCTGCGTTTAGGTAAAGAAGGGTATAAACGCATAATGGAAACTAATATGTCCCATGCGCAATATATTTCTCAGGAAATTAAAAAACTGGACATTTTTGAATTGTTCTATGATGGCCACGGCGGATTGCCTGGAGCTTCCTGGCGTATCAAGGAAGGACTCAATCCTGGATTCTCCCTCTATGATCTGAGTGACCGCCTGCGTATGAGAGGTTGGCAGATAGCTGCTTATCCACTGCCCAGCAAAATGGATAATGTAGTGATTCAACGCGTTCTTATACGCCATGGATTCAGCCGGGACATGGCAGATCTCCTCGTCAATGACATCAAGCGCTCTATTGAATATTTCAAAAAACACCCTATTACTGTCCCACTCACAAGGGAAGAAGCTGGCGGTTATGCACATAACTAACAGCGATATATGATGGCAGTCGTTGACAAACAATCGGGTTTGTCGGCGACTGCCATTTCATTTTAACATCAAACTGTGGATGCTTATGGCCGCAAATTCAACAACGAAAATTACTACTGTTAGTCTTGCCTTGATGACCGCTGCTGCGGTAATCAGTTTACGTGGTTTGCCAATGATGGCCAAGGAAGAATTAACCATGTTTTTCTATATAGGTTTCGCTACTTTTTTATACCTCATTCCGGCGTCGCTGGTGGCGGCCGAATTGGGAAGTGCCTTCAGTGATAAAGGCGGTGGTGTTTATACCTGGATGAAAGCCGGATTTGGGTCCAGACTGGGATTCCTCGCCATCTGGTTGCAATGGATACAGAACGTAGTATGGTACCCAACGGTACTGGCTTTTGCCGCTGCCTGTATTGCCTATACCATTGGAAAGCCAGAATTGGCCAATAATGGCACTTTTGTGGGCATTTTCTCTATTGTGATTTATTGGCTGGCCACCTTGCTGGCTTTTAAAGGAACAGATCTGATCAGTAAGGTAACCAGTTACGGATTTGTGGCGGGAACAGTCGTTCCTGGCGTAGTCATTATCATCATTGCCATCGTTTATATTTTAAAAGGAGAACAAATTCAATTCCTCCATCCTACCGAAAATGTGGCCAGTATTGTGAAGGAAGTAAACGGACAATTACAACCGCGCTGGGCGCCGAATATCCAGGGTATGGGAGACATCGCTTTTCTGGCTGGCATTCTCTTGCTCTTTGCAGGGGTGGAAGTACACGCCGTACATGCCCAGGAACTGAAAAATCCACAGCGGGATTTTCCCAAAGCTATTGGATTGGCCGGAATCATCATTTTCGCATTATTCACTTTCGGATCGTTGGCAGTGGCTACTGTATTGCCTTATGAACAAATAGATCTGCAAGCCGGATTAATGGAGGCTTTCCGGGTAATCTTCCTTAAAAACGGCGTACCATGGGTGACGAGTATTATCGGTATCCTGGCGGCTTTCGGCGTATTGGCAGGCGTTACTTCCTGGATAGCCGGTCCTAGCAGAGGCTTACTCTGGACCGCTAAAGAAGGCGTATTGCCTCCTTTCTGGTCTAAAACAAATGCGAACGGAATACAGATAAATATCCTGATCGTTCAGGGTTGTATCGTTAGCATACTATCCTCTCTTTATTTCTTTATGGATAATGTAAGTGTAGCCTTCTTCCTGTTGAGCGCACTGACAATAGGCTTATATCTCATTATGTATCTGATGATGTATGCTACTGGAATTAAGCTGAGATATACGATGCCCGACCTGCCGCGCTCCTATAAAGTACCGGGCGGAAATGCCGGTATGTGGCTGTTTGCCGGACTGGGCTTCGTGGCGACCCTTTTTTCTTTTGTAGTCGCTTTCTTCCCACCAACTCAACTACCGGTAGGTAGTCCGGGCTCTTATGTGGCAATGGTGGCTGGCGGTACGATCATCTTCGTGGCTTTGCCATTAATTATTGCGAAGAAACCTCATACTCATCTATAATTCAAATCAGGAAAATATGTGCAAACACCTGTGGTTTCATAGCTGTAAGATTTCCCTGATCGTACTGCTATTCCTGTTTCCGTTTATTGTATCTGCACAAACGACTCTGGACAGCCTGATGCGTAGGATTGATAGCCTCGAAGCAAAAGTGGAACTGATACAAGGACGTATTGTACGTCAAACGCCTGCTAGTCGTACGGAAACCAGAAGCGCACTGGAGTCCGGAAAGCTGGGAGGCTTTGTGGTAGCGGACTTCAAGAATACGAAACTTACTATCGGCGGTTATATTCAGGCGGATTTTATATACGACTTTAAACAACCTGGCAACACGCAATCGTTTATCCCCAGTTCTATCCCGATCAATAATGCCTCGCAGGGAATCCTTACCTTTACGCCCCGGCAGACCCGCCTCACTATTGGCTCTGAGTCGGATACCAAATTGGGAAAACTGAAAACGATACTTGAATTTGACTTGTTTAATCCGGATGGAACCTCTGTGCCGCGTCTCCGTCATGCATGGGGACAAGTAGGCCGATGGGGCGCAGGTCAATACTGGTCCGGGTTTATGGATATTGATGTATTTCCAAATACCTTGGATTATGAAGGGCCTAATGCGATGGTATTTACCAGGCAGATACAGGTACGCTATACACAACCTCTCTCCAGAAAATCAACCCTGGCATTCAGTTTCGAAAATCCCGGCAGTGATGTAAAATATCCTGTTGATTCAGGACTGACCACACGCAGGTTATTCCCTGATTTTGTCACGCAGTTTCGTTGCAACTTCACAGATGCCAGTCATATCCAGTTGGCAGGATTACTGCATCCTATCAGCTATGATGACGTTTTACAAAGGCAACATACCAGTATCGGTTGGGGATTCAACCTGACAGGTACTGTTGAAGTGAGTGCGCTTAAAAAAGACAATTTCGTATATCAGGCAACATATGGAAAAGGTATTGCCCGATATTTCAATGACCTGGGTGGCGGCGGATATGATGCCGTCGCAAAAAGTAAAGCTGATATCCAGACAATTCCGGTATTTGCCATCATGGGTTTCTATGACCACTGGTGGAGCGATCAACTCAGTACTTCCTTCGGGTATGGTTACCTGAGACTGGATGATCAGCGCTGGCAGCCGGTTACAGACTTCAGGTCCACACAATACGGCGTAGTGAACCTGCTCTATTATCCTTCTGCCTTTGTAAAATTCGGATTAGAATATTTATATGGCAAGCATATCACTATCGACAAACAGAGTGGGGATAATAGTCGGCTGCAAGTATCAATGATGTACAAATTTTAAATTACTCCTTATGAAAAAAATGAACTCGCTCTTTTGTGCACTGATTTGTACACTGTTGTTTGTCAACAGCACGCTGGCACAAAAGAGTAAATCGCCTGTAACGGAAGCGGCTATACGCAGTGCAGTGAATGAAGCATACGAGAAGTATAAGTCGGCGCCCGGAGGGGCAAATGCCAGCTACATTCCTTTCCTGGCTGATGTGGACCCCAAACTTTACGGCATTGCAGTATGTACGGCAGACGGTAAAGTATACGAAGTCGGAGACACTAAATATGAGTTTGGTATTGAATCTATCTCCAAAGTTTTCGTACTGGCGTTAGCGATGGAAGACCGCGGGCCGGAAGCTATACAGGACAGTATTGGCGTGAATGCCACAGGGATGCCTTTCAACTCCGTACTGGCGGTAGAGTTAGAACCAGCCAGAGCAGTAAATCCATTGGTAAATGCTGGCGCGATGGCCACCAATAGTTTTGTAAAAGCCCCTAACAGCGCTGCAAAGTGGACCAGGATTGATGACATTTTCGCCAAATTCGCCGGTCGCAGATTGCCGGTGATAGACAAGTTGTATGCCTCAGAAACCGCCACTAATCAGCATAATCGCGCTATTGCATGGCTGCTCTATTCCTATGGCAGGTTTTATGATAATGTAGATGAATCCGTGGATTTATATACGAAAGCCTGCTCTTACGGCACAAACACCAGAGATCTGGCGGTAATGGCAGGTACCTTGGCCAATAATGGGATTAATCCTGTTACCAAGGAACGTGTTATCAAAGCAGATCATTGTCCTAAAATCCTGGCTACCATGATCACAGAAGGATTGTATGATAGTACCGGCGATTGGGTATATCATACTGGAGTACCTGGCAAAAGTGGCGTTGGCGGAGGTATTATTGCAGTGATTCCGGGCAAACTGGCCATCGCTGTGTTTGCTCCACCACTGGATAAAGCAGGAAATAGTGTGAAAGGGCAGCTCGCTGCAAAATATATTGTGGATAAACTGGGCCTCAACCTGCTCGACGGAAGGTAATAAATTTTCTTACGGCCAGCTGCCCGCTATGGTAGCTGGCTGAGAAAAAAATGTCAGCTATTCCGTAATTTCATAGAACAAGTTCTCACCATAACAAGTTTTATAATTATGGATGTAAAGGATTATTACAAAATACTGGGCGTAGAGAAAAGTTCGACAGCAGAACAGATCAAAAAGGCTTACAGAAAGCTGGCAGTAAAATACCATCCCGATAAGAATCAAGGAGATAAGTCGGCAGAAGATAAATTCAAAGAAATCAATGAAGCATATGAAGTACTGAGTGATCCCGAAAAGCGTAAAAAATACGATCAATTCGGCGAAAACTACAAGTACTATGAGCAGCATGGCGGACGTCCGGAAGACTTTGACTGGTCGCAATACGGCGGCGCTGGCGGTGGAGGCGGACATTCCTACTCTTATTCCGGGAATATGGAGGATATGTTTGGGGGAGAAGGCAACTTTTCGGACTTCTTTGAACAACTGTTTGGCAGCCGGTTTTCAGGCGGTGGTCGCAGGCAACAGCAGCCTTCCCGGGGCCGCGATGTACAGGCAACAATGGAAGTGAGTCTGGAAGATGCTTATAATGGCGGTACCCGGCAGGTGGAAGTTAATGGCAGCCGGCTCAATCTGAAGCTGAAACCTGGTCTCTACGAAGGGCAGGTGATCCGACTGAAGGGAAAAGGCTCTCCGGGCCGTAAAGCAGGCGAAAACGGGGATTTATTGATTACTATCCAACTGGCCCCTCATCCGGGATATGAGCTGAAAGGGCAGGACTTATACGCAGATGTGGCAGTGCCGCTTTATACCGCCGTGCTGGGAGGAAAAATCACCGTGCCTACACCAGGCAGTGCGTTGAACATGAATATTCCGGCGGGCACCGATAGTGGAAAAGTATTCCGGTTGAAAGGAAAAGGCATGCCAGCATATGATAACAAAGGAACCGCAGGAGATTTATACATCAAATCAGTAATACATATCCCGACCAATCTGTCGGACAAGGAAAAAGAGTTGTTTCAGCAACTTTCACAACTAAATGGTAACAGCCATGCTTAAACTTTTTGATTACCTGGAAGATATTGCTGCCACAGAGCACATCTCGCAGTTGCGTAATCCGCCACTGCTCTATACTGCCAGTGAAATACTGAAAGAGCTGGGCTATGAAGAACTGGGAATGGCACAGGAACCGCTGGACCGCGCCATGCATGCCTGTGCAGCGCTGAATATACCAGTGAACTTCAATTTCAGGAAGGTTTACTGCTTTAAAGATGGAGAAATGATTACCGACTGGCAACTCTCAGAACTGGCCACTTATCTCTTTATGATCAACTGTAATCCATTGAATCCCGTGGTTGCCAAAGCACAACTGATATTCATGATGAAAGACAGAGTATGAGAGATGTAAACAGGACCGGCGTTCTCATCGTAATCATCATGGGAACCATCATGGCCGGGATAGATTCCAGTATCGTAAACATTTCCCTTCCTGTAATGAGTCGGCAGTTCAACTGTACGCTCGATGAAATAGAATGGGTGATCACTGTTTACATGCTGAGCTTTTCCGTACTCATGCCGTTGACTAACTGGTTGAAAAACCGTGTTGGATTCTTTAACCTGTATCTCGGCGCAATCATCCTGTTTACCATTGGGTCTTTACTTTGTGCTTTATCGAAAGATTTACCTTCATTATTGGCGGCCCGCGTGATACAGGCATTAGGCGGAGGCGCGATGGCGCCTACCTCTATGGCTATTATCTCTTATATTTTTCCTTCGCGGGTAAGAGGCTCCGTACTGGGATGGTGGGGCCTGGGCAACCTCGTAGGGCCGGCAATAGGGCCTACCTTAGGAGGAATCCTCACTGAAAAATTCGGCTGGCCATCTATCTTTTATATTAATCTGCCTATCGGTATCCTCACCGTATACATGGCTTTCAAATACCTGGGCATACTGCGTAAACAGCCACGGATAAAGCTGCCATTCGATCTCGCAGGATTCAGTACCCTAACCATCTTCCTCGTTTGTCTCCAATATGGGATTGCAAAAGCGGAACGGGTGGGAATCATGTCTCCCCAAATCCTCTTCACACTCGCTATTGCGTTTATGGCATTAATCGCTTTTATCATCATCGATAGAAGAGTGAAAACCCCGATTATCGACTTGGGACTATTCAGTAACTACGCGTTTGTCAGTTGTATATTGGTGACGATTTCCAGAGCGGCAGCGCTTTTCGGGGGACTTTTCCTCATGCCTTTTCTGTTGCAGGAACAGATGGGCTATTCGGAAGGGATGTCTGGTTTGCTGATTTTGCCCAACTCTGTATTCATGGCGGCATTGATGCCCTTTGCCGGGAAATGGTCGGATAAACATGGCAGCAGGGAAATATCGCTGGCAGGAATACTGTTGCTGGCATTATCCATGTTCCTGTTTGCGAGACTGGACAAAGGAAGCGGTATGAATGAAGTTATTATTACCATGACTATTCGCGGGCTGGGAATGGGCTTGCTACTGGCGCCCCTGAACTCCGCCACGCTTAGTTCTGTAAGTCCTCCGGAGGTCACCATGGCCTCCAGTATCAGTACGCTGATGCAGCAGGTAGGCGGCGCCCTGGGGATTGCTATGCTGGCGATTATCACACAGGGTACTTACAATAAACATATCCTGGAAGGATTTTCGAATATGCAGGCACATCATTTTGCATTGAAGCAAGGTTTTCATATATCCATGGTGATATTGTTGATAACCCTTATCCCTGCCTGGTTTATGCCACGAAGGAATGTGGTGCGGACAGCAGGAGAAGATGCGCATATTGATACTTAATAACTTATCTTGCTAGTCGTATTCTATCTTTTATTATGCCCAACAGCACTAAGAAACGTATTCTGATGATTGATGATGACGAGGACGATTATTTCCTCGTAAATGCCCTGTTGCAGGACATTTCGCCTGATCAGTATTTACTGGAGTGGGCGTCTTCTTACCAGAAGGGCATAGATGCTATTGCCCGTCAGCAGCATGATTTATACCTGGTGGATTATCGTTTAGGAAGTCATACGGGAATAGATATACTGAAATATTTCCACAAGTTAGGCTATGAAGTGCCGGTGATACTGTTTACAGGAAAAGGGGATTACCAGATTGATACCGAAGCGATGGCGGCTGGCGCATCGGAATATCTTGTAAAGAGTGAGATTACTGCCACACTACTGGAAAGGGCCATCCGATATACATTGGATAAGTATGCGCATCTGAATGAGATTGCGAAAAGTGAAAAGCGTTATTTCAGCATATTCGAAAAATCAAATGATTTAATCTTGCTGGTAGATCAACATCAGCGAATTGTAGCTGCAAATCCAGCAGCCATAAGGTTGTTTGGTTATGAAGAAAAGGTATTATACAGTTTTCATTTAAGCAGGTTATTTGCTGTTACGGAAGACGCAATGGCCTTCGCCAGCAGAGATCTCTCGCAGCATGGGATTATACAGCAGGAGTACTTGCTGCGTAATCGTACCGGCCAGCAACTGGATGTGATGATGAGCGTTTCCATGTTGGATGAAAAGAATGAGCAGTATCTATGTATTATCCAGGATATCACTGCCCGGAAACAGAAAGCCCGCGAAAAGCAGCAACAAGAGAAATTCGCCATTACCGGCCGTATTGCGCGGGTGGTAGCACATGAAGTAAGGAATCCGCTGACCAATATTTTGCTCGCTACCTCTCAGTTAAAGATGGAACCCCAGGCCGAAACAGAGGAAGCCCAGCTATATCTGGACATTATGGAAAGAAACTGCAAGCGTATTAATCAGTTAGTGAGCGCCTTGCTGGAATCCACTAAAATGGTGGAGTTAATAATGAAACCCACCTTACTCAATAGTATACTGGATAAAGCTTTACATCTGGCTGCAGACAGACTGCAGTTGAGTAATGTAGATGTGGTAAAAGAGTTGACAGATAAGCCATTGGAAGTACTTGCCGATGAAGAGAAACTGGTAATAGCATTTTTGAATATCATTATAAATGGAATAGAAGCAATGCCCCCTGGAGAAGGCGTATTGGAAATCAGTTCTACAGTAGATAACAATATGGTCGTTGTTCGTATAAGCGATAACGGTAGTGGTATCCCTGAAGAAAACCTCAATAAACTATTCGAGCCCTTTTTTACGAGTAAGACAAAGGGCACAGGATTAGGCTTAACGGCCACTCAAAATATCATATTGAATCACAAGGGATTAATCAGCGTAAAAAGTAAATTAGGAAAAGGAACCAGCTTCTTTATAACCCTACCTTTCCTGACCTGATCTGAAAAAAAAATATAAATTGCCGAAATTTGAACTATCTTTCCGGCCGATTTATACCTACTTCGTTTTAGCCACCCTAAAGAAAAGCTCCGCGTTACTCATGCTTGCAGCATTTGAGGTTCGCTTATCAGATCAAAATCAATTTTAAGTACCAACCAATTGCATGCAGGTCATGCCTGTGTCCATATTGGCTATTCATCCGACTATGCACCAACTTTACGTACATTGTCTGAGAAAGAGATCTATCTTTTCTCTAGTGTTGCTCCTGTTATCGCTTGTTACTGTAGTTAACAGTGCCATAGCTGCACGTAGAACGATTCCTGCTATTACGCAGGTGCAGGGCCCCAGCAGCGGAAATTATAAGAAAGGAGACAAACTCCGGTTCGCTGTCACATTTAATACCTCAGTAAAAATTACTGGTATTACTAAAATCCCCATTACATTAGCCAATGGCGCCCATGATGCGGTGATTGAAGCTGGGCAACCAAATAGCCCCATACAATATTTCAGTTACGTGGTGGGCCCAGGTGATGATATGAGTGGAACTGTTTCCTGGAGTAATTATATACAAGTAATGTCCGGACTCATCAAAGATGTGAATTCCACTGATTATCTGGATATCGGTAAGTATTATTTCCCGGCAGGACCAACACAGGTAACTGGCGTCATCATTGATGGTACGCCGCCAACAGTAAGTACTTTTACTACTAATGGTGCTTCAAATAGACCAAATACTAATGCCAGCTTAACTTTCAATATCGTCTTCAGCGAACCGGTTACCAATGTAACCAATAACGGTTGGGTAGCCACTGGTAGTAATGCTGTTACTACAGGCGGTTTGACTATTGCAATGAATAGCGATAAGAAGACAGGACTTGCCACATTCACCAATGTTGTCAATACAGATCCTGCTGCTATTTCTACTTTTGGCCTGGCATTAAAAGCGGCACTATGCGGAATTACTGACCTGGCGGGCAATCCGCTTGAAGCTGATGGCTCCAGTAACGTTTATTACCTGGATAAAGCGCCGCAACAACCTCCTGTGCCAACCATTACTCTGGTTGCCGGCAAGACGAACGTTAATGGCCCTTTTGACATTAGTATCTCCTTCGATAAAAGTGTTTCCGGAGCATTTGATCCTACTAAATTATCACTTTCTAACGCCTCGGCTACCTTTACTGGTACAGCTGTTGGCGGTCCCTATACCTATACTATCACTCCCAATGCAACGCCAGCTGCAGGTACCATCACCCTGCAGCTACAGGCGAATGCCATTAACGGCACAACAGGAGTGCCAAGTAATGCTTCCAATCCGGTAACAGTGAACTATGATTTACAAAGGCCTACTGTTACTATTACCCCCAATGTGGATAAAGCAGCAAATCTTTTTAAGCCAGTACTGACCTTTAATAAACCGGTAACAGGATTGACGGTGGGCGGATTAAGCGGAACGAATGGTACGCCCACATTGGTAGAAATCTCTCCCTTCGATCATACAACCTACCAGGTGAGTTTTACGCCAACGGCACTAGAAACAGATATCACTTTTGGCGTACTTGATAATGCTGCTTATGATAACTTCGGCAATGGAAATATCGCTAATTCCATTACTTATCATTATGATGTAAAACCTCCGGTGGTAGTTACCGTATCGGCACTGACTATCAGTCCTACCAACGCGAGTACTGGCGCATTTCAGATCACTTTCAGCGAAAATGTACAAACCCCGGTTACTTCAGATTTTGCAGCGGTTATGTCCACCGGACTAACTGGCGCCACAGTAACTGCAGTTACGCAGATTAGTCCTACTACTTATAAAGTGGAGTTTGGAAGTATTACCGGCGATGGTAATCTGCAGTTGCAGATACCTGCGGGTAATAATATACAGGATATGAGCGGTAATCTGCTGGTAGGGCCTGTTACAGGAAGTGCTGTCATTACATATGACCATACAGCGCCTATTCTCACATTACCTACGGCTACTACTTATAATGCCACTTTTACTTTCGTTTATACCTTCAATGAACCTGTAACCCTTGTTAATCCAAGTTTAATTACCTGGAATAATGCCACTGCTTCCGCATTTACACAGGTAGATGCCACACACTATCAGCAAACTGTTACTCCTTCATCTATTGGTAGTTTCTCTGTAAATGTACTGGCCAACTCATTTAATGATCTTGCAGGAAATCCATTAGCACAAGCATATTCGTTTACGGGTAACTACGATAATACCATCCCCACTGTAACGCTGGCGGGCCCACCTTCTTATAACAGCCCGTTTGATATTACTGCAACGCTTTCAACAGCAATGACTCCGGTCCTGACGGCAGCTGATTTCGTAATTTCCAACGGAACGATCAATAATATTAATCAATCATCCACACTACAATATACATTCCAGGTATCGCCTTCCGGACCAGGTCCCATTTCCCTGTACTTAAAGGCAGGCGTACTGACCAATGCTTTTAATGTATCCAATGCACAATCCAATACGCTCAACTGGACTTTCGATCCACTACCTTTCGATATTACATTAACAGCCCCAGCAACTGCAGTCAATACTTTCGATGTAACGGTGAATCTTTCCAAACCAGTATCACAGTTAACCGCCGGTAACCTGAATATTTCGAACGGTAGTATTACCAATATTATTAAAGTTTCTGATCAACAATATACTGTTACTGTAAGTGTTGCCGCTACTGGTCCTGTTACGATAACTGTTCCGGCTAATCAGTTTACTGACGGTGTGGGAAGACCTAATACGCAAGGCGGTCCGGCAATTGTCAATGGAGTACTGAATCATGCGCCTACTGATATTACATTAGACAATAGTACTATAGCGGAAAATAAACCAACTGGTACGGTAATAGGCAATCTTACAACCACAGACATAGACGCGGGAAATAATTTTACCTATACTTTAAGTGGTCCTGATGCGGCGAACTTCATCATCGTGGGAAATCAACTCCTTTCCAACGTGATATTTGATTATGAAACGAAATCCACTTACCAGGTTACCATTAAGTCAACAGATGATTATGGCGCTTCCTATACCAAGAGCTTTACGATCACTATTCTGGATGTAAACGAAGCACCTACAGACCTGAACATTTCTAATGATGCGGTAGTAGAAACGGCTCCTCTGGGGACTGTAGTAGGCACCCTGACATCAGTAGATCCGGATCGTAATGATACGCATACCTGGAGCCTGCCTACCGGCGCCGATAATGCAGCATTTGATATTGTAGGAGATCAATTGAAGACAAATGCACTGTTTGATTACAGTGTGAAAAATACTTATATCATTCATGTAAGGGTAACAGATGCCGGCGGACTTTCCTTTGAAAAAAATCTGACGATCAACATCATAAAAGCTACCCAGGCGCCTACAGATATCCTGTTATCGAATAATACGGTGAAAGAGAATCTGGCGCAGAATACACTCGTTGGAACATTATCAACAGTAGCCCTGAACAGTGCAGCGCCATTTACCTATACCATCCTGCCAGGAGCGGATGCGGCTAATTTCAGCATCAACGGAAATGAACTGAATACGGCAGTGGTATTTGATTATGAAACTAAATCCAGTTATCAGATTACCATTAAGGTGACCGATGCAAACAATAACACTTTGCAGAAGGATTTCACCATTCAAATACTCGATGCCAACGATGCGCCAACAGATATCACGCTCAGTAGTACTTCCGTGAACGACAGAAGTGCCGCTGGTACAGAAGTGGCCACTATCGCGGCAGTGGATCAGGATATTAATGATACCCATACTTTCACTTTTGCTGGCGGTGCGGATGATAATAAATTCATTATCACTAATAATAAACTGATCCTGAATGTTGCAGCCAGCTACGCTACACAGCCTTCTTATACAGTTAGCCTGAAAGCTACTGATGCAGGTGGTTTATCTGTAACCAAGACTTTCACTATTACTATTAATAAAGTAGCGCCGGTAGATATTACCCTCACTGGAAATACAGTTCCGGAAAACTCGGCTGTGAATACTATTGTGGGCACACTGTCTGCCGATGTGAGCGATCCTGCAGGACCGAATACTTATTCCATCCTGCCAGGCGCGGATGCCGCTAATTTTGTAATTACTGGCGACAAGTTGCAAACCAATACTGTATTTGACTATGAGACGAAGAATAGTTATACCATAACAATCCGTGTAACAGATAATGGAGGTTTGACTTTTGATAAAGTGTTCACCATTCAGGTGACAAATGTGAATGAAGCGCCAACAAATATTTCCCTCAGTAATAACGCTGTGGATGAAGGGCTACCAGTGAATACGCTTGTTGGTACTCTCTCCGCCACAGATCCTGATGCCAACGATACCTTTACCTATTCTTTCGATGGAGGTGCAGATGATGCCGCATTTACTATTACAGGCAATCAGCTGAAAACTGCCGCTGTATTTAACTACGCAACGAAGAATACTTATAATATCAAGATTAAAGTAACCGATGCGGGTGGATTGAGCTTCACGAAAGATTTCGTGATTACGGTGAATAAAGTAAACCATGCGCCTACAGATATCGCATTGGATAATAGCGCAGTTCCTGAAGAATCCATTGTAGGTACTACAGTGGGCAATCTCTCTGCAACAGACCCTGATGCCAACGATACTTTCACTTATTCTTTCGGCGGAGGTACAGATGATGCACAGTTTACGATTTCAGGAACTCAGCTGAAAACCGCTGCTGTATTTAACTACAACACGAAGAATACCTATAATATCAAGATTAAAGTAACCGATGCGGGCGGTTTGAGCTTTACCAAAGATTTCGTGATTACAGTAACGAAAGTAAATCATGCGCCTACAGACGTTATCCTGGATAATACCTCGGTGCCTGAAGGATCAATCGTAGGTACTACAGTGGGCAATCTCTCTGCTACAGATCCTGATACCGGAGATACTTTCACTTATTCTTTCGGCGGAGGTACAGATGATGCACAGTTTACCATCTCAGGTACTCAGTTGAAAACCGCTGCTGTTTTTAACTACGCAACGAAGAATACTTATAATATCAAGATTAAAGTAACCGATGCGGGCGGCCTGAGCGTCACGAAAGATTTCGTGATAACAGTAACGAAAGTGAACCATGCGCCTACAGATGTTATCCTGGATAATACCTCGGTACCTGAAGGATCTATTGTAGGTACTACAGTTGGCAATCTCTCTGCCACAGACCCGGATGCCGGCGATACCTTCACTTACTCTTTCGGAGGCGGTACAGATGATGCGCAGTTTACCATTTCAGGTACTCAGCTGAAAACCGCTGCTGTATTTAACTACAACGCGAAGAATACTTATAATATCAAGATTAAAGTAACTGATGCGGGCGGACTGAGCTTCACGAAAGATTTCGTGATAACAGTGACGAAAGTGAACCATGCGCCAACAGATATCAGTCTGAGTAATACTGCTGTGCCTGAAGGTTCCATTGTAGGTACTACAGTTGGCAATCTCACCGCCACTGATCCTGATACCGGCGATACCTTCACTTATTCTTTCGGTGGAGGCACAGATGACGCCCAGTTTACCATTTCAGGCAATCAGCTGAAAACCGCTGCTGTGTTTAATTACAGTGCGAAGAATACATATAATATTAAGATTAAAGTAACCGATGCAGGCGGCCTGAGCTTCACAAAAGATTTCGTGATTACGGTGACGAAAGTGAACCATGCCCCTACAGATATTAGTCTGGATAAAAACACGGTTCCTGAAGGATCTATAGTAGGCACTACAGTCGGTAATCTCACCGCCACTGATCCGGATGCTGGCGAAACCTTCACCTATTCTTTTGGTGGCGGTACAGATGACGCGCAGTTTACCATTGTGGGTAATCAATTGAAAACAGCTGCCGTATTCAATTACGTGACGAAGAATACTTACAGTATTAAGATTAAAGTGACCGATGCGGGTGGACTTTCTTTCACCAAAGATTTCACCATCAATGTTACCAGTACTAATCAGGCGCCTACGGATATTACCCTGGATAAGAACACGATCCTGGATAAGGCGGCGGTAGGAACCCTGATCGGTAGCTTCACCGGAACAGATCCTGATGCGGGTGAAACCTTTACCTGGGCATTCGCCGGCGGTCCGGATGATGCACAGTTTAAACTGACCGGCAATCAATTGTTCTCTAATGCCGCTATTAATTACTTGCAGAAGAGCAGTTACAAAATTCGTATACGCGTTACCGATCATGGAGGCCTGACATTCGAAAAGGATTTCACCATCAATGTGCTGTTTATTAACCAGCCGCCAACAATCGATCAGGTAACTAACCAGGTAGTTTGTGATGGTCATCAGGCGCAGGAAATCAAGCTGACAGGCTTGAGTGCCGGACCAGAGCCGAATCAGAATATCAGCATTATTGCTACCAGTAGTAATGATTTCTTCGAAAGCCTGACTACCCGCGATAATAAAGATGGAACTGGCGCTATCCGATACACTTTGAAACAAAATATCAGCGGCACTACTACGATTACAGTGCTGGTGCGGGATGATGGCGGTACGGCTAATGGCGGTGTGGACCAGAAAACGATCACCTTCCAGTTGCTGGTAAATGAACTGCCAGATGTGAAGATTGTGAGCGATAAACCCAATCCTGTTCCAGCAGGAAGTATTGTGCATCTGACAGCCAGTGGCGGCGTAAGTTATCAGTGGGGTGAAGCGCCTGGTATCGTGGATGGCAAAAACACGCCAACACTGACGCTTAAACCAGAAGCTTCCAATACATATCTGGTGACGGTTACTAACAGTAACGGCTGTACGGTAACTACAGATTTCAAACTGGAAGTATCCGGCGAAGTACAAGTAGAGGCTACCAACCTGATCACACCTAACGGCGACGGTATCAATGATCGCTGGATGGTGAAAAATATCTCAAGGTATCCAAATAATGAAGTGAGAATATTTGACAGAGCAGGAAGAATGGTCTATAACCGCAGAGGCTATGCCAATGAATGGGATGGTAAACTGAACGGACATCAGCTGGCGGAAGGTACTTATTACTACATCCTCGAGCTGGGTAACGGACAGGTAGTGAAAGGCTTTATCACTTTAATTCTTCAACAGTAAACCTATTTAACCGATGCGGAATATTCAATTCATCCGATTTGTGGTCATCAGTATAGTATTTACTGTATGCCAACTGTACAATGCTTATGGACAGGATTGGTCTAAGGGAACAGCGCCACTGCAACCTTTGGCTAGTCAATATTTTCAAAATCAATACCTGGCCAATCCGGCTTTTGCCGGTATTGATACCGGATTACATATCAACTTATCCTACCGCGGACAATGGAGCGATGTGCCTGGATCTCCGGTAACCAAGGCCGGAACGGCAGATTATTATGTAGGCAACAGAGTAGGAGCCGGCCTGAATGTATTCAATGATAAAGCCGGGTTGATCAACCGGACAAAGGTGGCCCTTACTTATGCCTATCATCTTCCATTGAATGCTTCCGGAAAAGATATGCTGCATTTTGGTTTGTCGCTGGGCATTAATGCAGAACGTTTGGATAAATCGGCCATCATTGGGGAGACGAATGACCCTACTATCGGAGGGTTCAACCGTAGAGACAATTATTTCGAGGTAGACTACGGTATGGCATATACGAATCATAACCTGACGTTACAAGCTGCTGTTCCTAATATCATGAATTACTTACGTAAGGATGAGAATAAGACAGTAGACATGACTACGGTATATGCGGCGGCTTCTTATAAGATTGAATTAAGTGACGCAGTGCCATATATAGAGCCTAAGGTATGTTTCAGAGGAGTTCGGGGCTATGATAACCTGGTGGATATCGGAGCGAATGTCGTCTTCCTTCAAAAATACCTGAATGTTTTTGGTATGTATCATACGAGCAAGAATTTTACGGTAGGGGCTGGTTTAAATTACAAGTCGATTGCCGGTTTCCAGGTTATGTATACCACTCAGACAGCAGGATTGAAGAATTACACCAGTGGTGCCCTGGAAATAGGCCTGGTGGTACATCTGTTCAGATAATCAGTCAAGATATATCTATTTAGAAAACCCAGGGTAAGCAGTCGCCACCGTGCGACTGCTTTTTTATTGGTATCTTTGTACTCAATTTTGTAACCCATTGAAAAAAGTGTTAATCTTTTTTGCATTCTGATTCCCCTTCGATCTTACTGAACTAAAGCTACTTACATATCTAGCACCTAATTACTAGTACTGCTTTACTCGTGTCGCCGTGCGCGCACTGGGTATATTTCAGGCATGGCGGAGAGAAATGAAAATATAGCGAAACAGTTCGGAGCCAACCTTAAAAAGATAAGGAAGGAAAAGAATCTGACTCAGGTAGACGTTGCTTTTGAAGCAGACCTGGAGCCAAGCTATATGACGCGCCTGGAAAATGGGCGTAGCGAGCCTAGCTTAAGTACAGTACTCATTCTGGCAAAAGCGTTAGATGTTGAAGTAAATGTGCTGTTAGAGGGAATTGAATTATAGTTTCGGTGTTAACTATAGGGTTGATAATCAATTTTCTATACTGATTCATCAGAGGGTTATTTTGATCCGGGATAGATGATATCATGATTTTTCATAACAGGTTACGTAATAAGAAAAAGGTCGGGTCCCTTGTTGTTCGTTAATCCGCCTCACCTCGCCATCTACCACTAGTTGCTCCGTAAAACCTGCCTTCGGAAAATACTCGGCATCAATGGTCAGTGTTATAGTGATCATAGAAACTGCATTTTGCTCCAATTCCTTTAATTCAGATAAGAATTTTGAAATAATGACATTTAATTTTTCGTCGTTTTTCATACCTTTTTCCGTGAATATAAGCATTTTATGAAGATAGTACAATTGTGCTAGTATTATAGTATTAATAGCTTAATACTAGTGCGATGTAATTTACCTGCATGATAAATCACGAAGAAAGACTCTATCATTTTCTCTGTAATTTGGATAAAAAAATGCGGGAACAAAACCTGCTTCAAAAGCATGTCGCTTTTGAAGCAGAGGTTGCAGATGCTTATATTAATAAAATTCTGTATGCTATCCGTAAGCCAGGGTTTGACTTAATTTGGTCTATCGCAGACGCACTGAAAATAAAACCAGGCGAACTAATGGACCCTGTTCCCTCCCCTGAAGAGTTACTCGACTTCAAGCAGGCGCTGACGGATAAGAAACTTGGAAGTAAGGAAAGAAGAAATAAGAAAATAGACGCTGGAGAACAACATCAGCGCAATACCTCCCAGTCCCAGCCGGAAGAAGGTTTTAATATCAACTAATGAGTTTGATCCCGCAATAAATGCGCTCAACGCAATGAGAATGCCGAGGGCTGCGGCAATGATTGCTAGTTTTTTCATAAAGTGATGGTTAGGATAGTAATAATTTAAAGATAACACTATTGTGTTATGAATGCAAACTCATGCGCTAATTTTTTTTATTCTTCTACTGCTTTAATCCCTGTTTGTGTGAATATTATCTTCTTTTGTTTATACAGATTACCGGTAGTCATCTTGAAAGTCTTCTTGCTCATGCCGAAAAATTCCTGGATTTCTTCGGGTGTGGACTTGTCATGGTAAGGCAGATAACCGTTATTTTCCTGTAAGAGGCGCATTATCTTCTCTCCTTCATCTTCTACACGCTTGTAGCCTGGCTGACCGAGGGCCACATCTATCTTGTCGCCCTTCACCTGACGGACAAATCCTTTCAGTTTATCCCCAATATCCACCGTACGGAATATGTCGCTGAAATGCAGCATTCCCAGATGCTGATTGTTGACAATCACTACATATCCAATCTGTGTACGACGATAGATGATCAGATCCACCGGATCTTTTTCTTTCAGTTCGATCTGCTCATTGGAGAGGGTTCCTTCTATACGCTCTGTAGCAGCCACTCTTCCTGTCATCTCATCCAGATAGATTTTCACCAGGTATTCTTGTCCGGGTACCATTTTGGAAATCTGCTGGGATGCAGGCACAAAAATATCTTTCATCAGGCCCCAATCAAGGAATGCGCCCTGATTGGTGGTACTTACCGCCTTGAGGTTCACAATATCTCCCACGATGCCATAAGGCTTTTGGGTAGTAGCGATCAGGCGATTTTCAGAATCATGGTAAATAAACACTTTCAGCTCATCACCTACTTTGGTACCGGCAGGTACAAACCGCGTTGGTAGCAGGATTTCCTGATCTACACCTTCCAGATACACACCAAAATCTGCTTTCTTATTTACCCTCAGGAGGTTGAATTCACCTACTTTTATTATCATATTCCGTTAATTAACAGGCTGCAAGTTACTTATAGATTATCGGATTGCGAGAATCATATTCTACTTACTTTTGTAACAATCGGATTAAAATCCGGTTTTATTATACCTGTAATACCGTAGAACCAACCAAACCATTCTTATGACGATTTTATTATTCACGCTGATCCTGCTGGTGGGGGCTTTCCTTGCTGGCATGCTGGGATCGCTTACCGGCCTTGGGGGCGGTGTTGTCATTATTCCATTATTAACCCTGGGCTTCCATACTGATATCCGTTATGCTATCGGTACCGCTCTTATTGCCGCTATTGCTACATCTTCTGGTTCTGCTTCCGCTTATGTAAAGGAAGGTATCACCAACATCCGACTAGGAATGTTCCTGGAAATCGCCACCACTACGGGGGCCGTTATTGGTGCTTTGATTGCCGTGTATATGCCCACCAATGTTGTGGCTATTATTTTCGGCTGTGTGCTGATCTTCTCTGCCATCATGTCTTTCAGACCCAAAAAAGATCATAGCACAGACGACGATAAGAGTGAACTGGCCCGCAAACTGCGACTGAACAGCTCTTATCCTACGCCTGCCGGTCCGGTGAATTACACTGTCAGACATGTTCCCGGCGGTTATTTCATGATGATGTTTGCCGGCGTAATGAGCGGATTACTGGGTATTGGCAGTGGCGCATTGAAAGTATTGGCCATGGATAATATCATGCGCATTCCTTTTAAAGTGTCTACCACCACCAGCAATTTCATGATTGGCGTAACAGCTGCTGCCAGCGCCGTGGTTTATCTGCAAAGGGGATATATTTCTCCGGGTCTCTGTTTACCGGTGGTAATAGGCGTGCTGCTGGGGGCTTTCGGCGGCTCAAGACTGCTAGTGAAAGCAAATGTGAAAGGACTTCGTTTAGTCTTTAGCGTAGTCATCACATTCCTGGCCGTACAGATGATTTATAATGGTTACACCGGAAAACTGTAGTGAACATGAAGCGTTATTTATCTAAAAATTACTGGGCTGACAGAGATATTCAGCAACTTATTGGCAAGCAATTGCGTTTTGGTGTGATTCTCTCCAGTATCCTGGTATTGGTGGGCGGCATCATTTATTTGTATCGTCATGGGGCGGAAATGCCGTCCTATAGAGAGTTTACCGGGGTGAGAGCCGGATTGGACAGCTTCACCGGAATTATCCATGGCGTACGCGGCATTCATGGTATGGAAATCATCCAGTTGGGCGTTGTGTGTCTGATTGCCACACCTATTTTGCGGGTAGCATTTTCCGCAGTCGCTTTCCTCCTGGAGAAGGATTATTTGTATGTGATCCTGACCCTTGTGGTATTAGGCGTCATTATCTTTAGTATGACTGGCAATCTCGCAGGATAATAGTATTGTTTATTTTTAGGGAGACAGCCTTCACTCGCGAGTGAAGGCTGTCTCTTTATATACTATAACCAACCGGTATTCTGACCATATGCCGGTCCTGTAGACACAGCGTTGATCTGATCCTGCGGAATGGGTCGCAGTAAATTTTTCGGACTCTGAAAATTGGCCCTGCAATCAGGCGTATGCTGCTTGATACGTACTTCCAGTTGCCCTGTGCGCACAAGGTCCAGCCAGCGTACATTTTCACCTGCCAACTCTCTTGAACGCTCATCCAGGATGAAATTCAGGGTGAGATCGGCTGCGGTGATATCCATCAACGCTTTGTTGCCGCTAGGATAAGCCGCCCTTTCACGCACTGCATTCACATAAGGCACGGCATCGGTTATACGTCCGTCCATCATCAGGGCTTCTGCTGCAATCAGGTAGGTTTCTGCGAGCCGGTATGCAATCACCGGACGAATAGAAGGCGCGTTCATGTCGGAGCGCTTCGTGTCTACATACTTACTTAACGCAGGACCCATCCGGGGATTATATTGTGTTGAAGGAATCAACGTATAAGGAGCTGCTGCAATCTGCGCTGCGGTTCGTGGCCCCTGCGGCAGATAGATGGCCGTGTCTCCCAATTTAAATTTCGGCCCGCCTGCTACCGCTCCTGCAGGCGCCCCTGCAGGCAATGGATTCGGCCATTTCGGAATGCTGCTGGCATTGTTGCAATACCATACCGTTTGGAAAGTTTTGTAGTAACGGGTATCATTCACGCGCTCTTTGAAAATGGTATCAATCAGCCATAATGTAGGAATAGTACGGATGTACGGGCGACCATCTGCAATATCGCGTTGCATACCGTCTACTTTTTCATACTGTGGCACAAACAGATGCACCAGCATATTATCCGGCGTCCGGTTATCCTGATTAGGAGATCCGTTGTAAGCCAGACTGGACGTATGCTGTACCGCCCATAATACTTCGTTGCTGCCTTCATTTCCTTCGGCAAATACAGACGCGAAATCCGGTAACAAAGAAACCCCTGATGCGCCGGCATTATTGATCACATCCATGGCCATCGTATAGGCGTCGTGGTAGTCGGTACCTTGTTTGGCTTTGCCGCCTGCACGTGTAAGGAAAACCTTTGCCAGTACATGTTTGGCCGCTACTGCTGTAGCTCTTCCCGGATCAACGCCTTTAGTACGCGGACTCAAAGGCAGGTCCGCAATGGCATCTTTCAAATCCTGAATGATTGTATTATACACATCTGCCATTGGATCGCGTTTGGCGGAAGTAGAGGGTGTTGAATTGAATTTTGTATTCAACGTTACGTCGCCCCAAAGCTGCACCAGTACGAAGTAATAATTAGCGCGAAGGAATTTTGCTTCTGCTACCATTCTTTTCTTCAGATCGTCGCTGATGCCTGTTACATCCGGCGCAAACTGAATCACAGCATTACAAGTATTGATATAGGTATAACAGTTATTCCAGAGCGAATTGCCTTTGCCATCAGTAGCCTGGTAGGAAGGCGCTAAAAGAAACATATCAGAATTACCATCATTGCCACGCATGAACTCATCTGTAGCTGGAGTGGTGAGCGAAAAATAATCTTCGCAACCCCAGATAGTGCGCGTACCGGCATAAGAAGCAGTCAGTGCTGCATTCAATCCTTGGGTGGATTTATAAAAATCAGGTGTTAATACGCCGTGCGGTTGTTCTACTAACATCTTTTTGCATCCGCTGAAGAGCAATACTGTAGCGAGTATGCAAGTGAAGAGAAATATTTTCTTCATAACGATCTCTTTAAAAATTATAAAGTGAGGTTTACACCGAAAATCATGGACCAGGTACCAGGGGTATCAGCATTGATATTGCCGGCAGACTCAGGGTCTACGCCATGGTATTTGTTTCTGTACTCAGAAAACAGGATGAATGGGTCCTGCGCAGTAGCATATATGCGCAGCGATTTTGCTTTCAGTCGTTGTACAAATGACTGCGGCACATTGTAACCCAGACTGAGACTTCTTATTTTCAGGAAGCTACCATCGATGTAACCCAATGTGGAATTGTATTGTGTTTGTGTGGAAGAGTTATTCGGTTTTGGATAATAATTCTCTCCACTGCCAGGCGTCCAGTAGTGTACATTCAGGTTGTTATAGTTCCCCTGGAAAGTATTGGCATATCCGCCGCCATATAGTTTACTGTTGAGTAATCCTCCAATTCTTGCGAACACCACTACGGTAAAGTCCAGGCCCTTGTAACTGAAACGGTTGGTCATACCGCCTTCCCATTTGGGTTGTGCACTACCGATGATGGTTTTATCGGCGGCGCTGAAAGTGCTGTCTCCATTTACATCGCGAATACGAATATTCCCAATTACAGAAGTAGGACCTGTTACTTTTTGTTTGTAAGCCAGGGCAGTAGCGGAATCAAGTTTAGTATCCTGCCAGATGCCAATTCGTTGATAGTCGTAGTATACGCCAATTGGTTGGCCGACGAACCAACCGTTCGCAATATCTTGTTGGATACCGTTATACAACTGCGTGATTTTACCGCGATTGAGGAACCAGTTCAGATCTGTTGTCCAGTTGAAACCGTTGGCTGTCTTGGATTGTACGTTGACGGTTGCTACGTGTAACTCTACGCCACGATTCTCCGTTTTGCCCACATTTACGAGTACGTTTCCTGGTAAACCGTTGGTGCCAGGGAGTTTCTGCGGTAACAGCAGATTGCTTGTCTGTTGAATATAAGCGTCTACGCTACCGGTAATTCTGTTGTTGAGGAAGCCGAAATCGAGGCCCACATTGGAAGTGGTGGTATATTCCCATTGCAGGTTCATATTGGGAGCGGCATTCAGATAAGCGCCGGTGATATTGGTACTACCGAAGTTATAGTTGATAGCTGTAAGCGAACCCATTGTCTGGTAAGGATCTATGGCGGTATTTCCTGTACGTCCATAGCTCATACGCAGTTTCAGGTTGGAGACAGATGACGAATTCCTGGCCCAGGGTTCCTGGCTGATATTCCAGCTGACAGCCGCAGAAGGGAAACCTTTGAACTGGTTGCCTGGAGCGAGTCTGGAGCTACCATCGGAACGCATGGTGAGTGTAAGGAGATACCGGTCGTCGAAACTGTAGAAGAGTCGGCCCATATAGGAAATGATATCCCATTTCGGATCGGACCCGCTACCGGAAAGGTTTGATCCATATTGTGGATTAGCGAATTCCAGGTTGTCGTACAACAAGTTATTGTTGGTGTATTTCGTATTGCGTGTATTGGATTCTTGCACGCTATACAATCCTGTGAAATTAAAACGATGCTTGCGAATGGATTTATCGTAGTACAGCAGGTTTTCTACGGTGAAGCTGGTGTTCTGACTGTAGTTGGTTTCGCTGGTGTTTAATCCGCCTAAGTTGTTAGAGGTTTTGTTCGCGTAGAAGTTACCGTAATTATCATTTTTTACTTCTGCGCCTGCATTCAGTCTGTATTTGAGTCCTGGTATGATATTAACGTCCAGGTAAGCGGTAGTGAAAGTGCCGGTTCTTTTTCTTCTTTCCACGACTGCGCCGGGGAGGAAATTGGCTAACGGGTTCCATATCTGCGCAGCGCTACCGGCTACAAAATCATTCAGTACCGCTCCGGTGCTGTCGAATGCCGGCGCCATCGGGCTGGCGCGTAATACTTGTCCCATTGGGTTGGCATTTTCACCGATAGTAGTGGAGAAGTTATTGAGCGAACTCAAACCCACTTTGAACGTCTTATTGATTTGATGATCCACGCTGATTCTGGCGGTGAATCTTTCAAATGACTGACCGGGATATACGCCGGTTTCTTTGTAATAACCGCCGGACATGCTGTATTGCGTCCGTTCATTACCGCCTGAAATACCAATCTGGTGGTTGGTTTGCAGACCTGTACGATAAACGAGATCCTGCCAGTCGGTACTACGGCCTTTGGCAAGTCCATCTCTCTCGATGGCATCGAATCCATCCAGCATGATTTTAGGATCATCGGGACTGCTGTACTTTACATTGTCTGCATTGTAAAGCGCCCATTTTTTCAGGCCAGCATACTGTTGGGAATTCATCAGATCATATTTGCCGGAAGGTTTTACGAAGCCGGCGTAACCGCCATAGGTAATGGTGGTACCATTTGCGCTGCCATGTTTAGTGGTCACGATGATTACGCCGTTTGCGCCGCGTGAGCCGTAGATAGCAGTGGCAGACGCATCTTTAAGTACCTGTATGGAGCTCACATCGTCTGGGTTGATATCATTGATATCGCCGTTGAAAGGAATTCCGTCTACTACGAACAGTGGGGAGTTGGTGGCTTTAATGGAGCGGCTGCCACGTATCAGGATAGTGGGTTTAGCGCCGGGTTTACTGTTGCCTCCATTTTTTTGTATGTCGATACCAGCTCCCTGTCCTTTTAAGGCCTGGCTAAGATTGGCGGAGGGAACATCTTTCAGCGCTTGTGCATTGATAGAGGTGATAGATCCCGTGAGATCGGATCTTTTCTGTGTGCCATATCCTACTACCACCACTTCATTCAGTTCTCCTTTGTTGGCGTTGAGTTGAATATTCATGTGTGGCATATCGGTGGTGCCGATTTCTACTTCTTTGGTAAGAAATCCGGTGTAGGTAATGCGCAGAATGGAATTAGGAGGCACGGCGAGGGAGAAGGTACCATCAACAGCGGTGGCGGCTCCTTTGCTGGAGCCTTTTACCAGTACGTTTGCGCCGGGTAATGGTTCTCCATTTTGAGAAGTAACGCGGCCATGTATGTTTACACTTTGCTGTGCATATAACGTAGACGAGTACACGCAATTAATAAACAGTAACAAGAGGTATGCGAATTTTCGTATACCGGGTGGAATTTGTCTTTTCCTGATGTGGGAAAGTACTTTCATAACGTTTGTTTTTTTGGATGATAAAAGGGTGTAGATATCCGTGTCGGCAACATGGTTGGAATGTTGCCGGCAATACGAAGCAGGGCCGCATTACTGCGACCTTTCAGGATTGTTGGTATGTTCTGTTATTGTTTCTTTACAGCGTTCGTGGGAACGTCGTTATCTACTACCACTGGCAGCTTACCGGGTACAACAATACCTTCGCTCTTGTTGCCACTCACCTGAAGGAAGGTGGAAGTGCTTGCGGGTGGAGTAATGTTTTTGAACTGAATGTTTTTTGAGTCAGCAATTTTTGCAACGGGTTCATTTCCTCCTGTGGAGGGGAGTTTCCATTTGCTGTAAGTAATATTTTCCAAGTCGTAACCTATGATGGCCGGTCTTTCGTCTGTTTTATCTGAAGTAAATACTACGTTATTGCATCTGATATTCTTGGCATGCCGGATATAGAGACCGTATGCGGGAATTTTCTTGCCGAACATCTTGATTTCCGGATAGTCGGCCGGTCTTTCTTCCAGTACGATTTTCGCGTCTTCAGCGGCGCCTTCTCCGGGAATATTGATTCGGATATTCTCCATGTAAACGCCATCGATATAATGATCCTGAATGCCACTGATCAGCATGCCTGTCCAGGTCCCTCTTTTCACACTTACGTTACGGATATGGATGTTATTGATAGTGCCGGGCTCTTGTTTTTGATCCCCTTCCCGGAAGGTTTTGAGTCGGGCGCCGAGCCGCATAATGATAGGCATATTCACCGTATCCATTTCTACGTTGGAGATGCTGATATTCTTGATATGGGAGCCATCTACAGAGAAGATTTTAATGCCTCCTTCTCTGGCGAAATTGACTTTTATATTGTTAACGGAGATATCTTCAAAGTTGCCGGCAGATTCGGTACCGAATTTTATCGCGCCTTCGCCGGTGTTGATGCGTATATTCGATACCGTTACATTCCTGCATGGGAATGGACTGGTGGTTTTAAAGCAGATGGCGTCGTCGCCACTGTTGATATCGCAATCGCGGATGTTCACGTTTTCGCAGCAGTCGATATCGATGCCGTCATTGTTGCCGAGTCCGCGGCTGTAGATACTGATTTTTTCTGTGAGGATATTTTTACAATGGAAAAAGTGCATGGTCCAGGCGGTGGGGCCGGTGAGATGAACTTCTTTCACAATAATATTATTACTGCGTACAAACCGGATGAGGAAAGGTCTTCTGCTATGACCGCCTGAGGCGTATACTAGTTTGCCCTGGCCGTTGATAGTGCCTTTTCCGGTGATGCCGGTATTATTTACATTGACGGCGCCGATGAGCGCATAGCCCATTTGCTGGCCAAGTCCATCTTTGAAACCGTCTACCACCTGATAATCGTTGATATCGGTGCTGCCGAGGAGGGTAGCGTCTTTGTCGAGGTTAAGCGTAACATTATTTTTCAGGAGGAGGGTGCCTGTGAGCCAGGTACCGGCAGGGAAATGTACGGTGCCGCCGCCGGAAGAGGAGCAGCTGTCGATTGCAGATTGAATGACAGTTGTATTCAGCGTTTTGCCGTCACCGTTAGCTCCAAACTTCTCTATTTCAAAAATGGCATTTTGTGCCAATGCATGATTCACAGCAAACAGGAACAGCAAAACAGCGCACAATAAAGATGGCTGTTTCATTTGACCAGTTGTTGATGGATGAAAAAATGGGTAACCGTTTACAGGTTACCCATTCTTATGGTTGATTAAAGCGTTGTTGTTTCTATTTTGATAACAGAAGCGATTTGGTCTGGCGCTTGTGCCGGAACAGTTACCACTATACCATCTGCATCAGCAGTCGTGTTCAGTTTAGCGTTGCCAGTGAGCATAGAGGCTTTGCTTACTTTGTTTTTCAGACCAGGAACGACCAGTTTACCATCTGTAGGCCAGTTGAAAACATGGAGGTAGTAAGTAGTTTTCTTACCTTCTGTTTTCTGAGTGCAGCGGCCCCATGAGAGGGTAGGCAGACTACTGCCGGAAGTGCCGTAGATAGCTTCTCCGTTCACTTTCATCCATTTGCCGATAGCAGCGAGGTCGTCGATGCTTTGTTGTGGGAAAGAGCCATCGCCGGTAGGACCTACGTTCAGCAGGTAGTTACCATTTTTAGAAGCGATATCGATGAGGTTTCTCACCATTGTTTCAGGTGATTTCCATTTATTATCCCAGCTTTTGTAGCCCCATGTACCGTTCATGGTCATGCATGTTTCCCAATCGCGGCCATCCAGTTCTTCTTTGGTAGGAATTTTCTGTTCAGGCGTTTTGTAATCTCCCGCGAAATTCGGGCGTTTCAGCCGATCGTTGGTAATAATATTAGGTTGCAGTTTGAGTACGTCCTGTAATTTCTGTGCGTATTCATCTGTCATATTAGTAGGCGTATCCCACCAGAGAACGGCAACGTCTCCATAATTGGTGAGCAGTTCTTTCACTTGTGGCACAGCAACGTTGTCGATGTATTCAGACATGGTAGCAGTGGTTTGAGCGGGGTCCCAGTGGCCGCTGTGTTCAGCGGTGTAAGCGTCGATTTTGGCGCTGTCTGGGTTAGGCCATCCTTCGGAGGCTACTTTGCGTGCGGCTGCGCCGCCTGGGTTGTTCCAGTCTTGTGCCTGAGAGTAGTAGAAGCCTAATTTGATACCGTATTTTTTACAGGCGGCGGCGAGTGGTTTCAGAACATCTTTACCATACGGTGTCGCATCTACGATATTGAATTTGCTGGCATTGGATTTGAACATGGCGAAGCCGTCGTGGTGCTTAGCGGTGATCACTATATATTTCATGCCCGCGTCTTTCGCCATTTTCACCCATGCATCCGCATCATATTTAACAGGATTGAATTGTTTGGCAAATTGTTGGTATTCCGCTACTGGAATTTTAGCGCGGTTCATGATCCATTCGCCGCCGCGTTGAACTTGCTGGCCTTTGTACCAACCGGCAGGAACTGCGTAATCGCCCCAGTGGATGAACATCCCGAATCTGGCTTCTCTCCACCATTTCATTCGTTGTTCGCGGGAAGCGTCTGCAGTGATGGCTGCAGCTGTTTTAGTCTTTGTTTGTGCAGGCAGACATTGTGAGATGGCCAGCAATGCCGTGAGGCAGCAGGTCAGTTTTTTCATCATGGAATCTGTTTTAAAGTTTTTATGCAATCGTTTGCATTACCTTTTCAAAAAATAAGCGCGAATGCGCTTTTTCATTGATTTTCAATACAGAATTAGTGTTGTTGGTACGCTTTACAATTGTTCTACTAAAATCTATAAAAAAAATGGAAACGCCTGATTTGATTTTGGCTTTTGCAGGTATTTTTTTCGCTAAAAAAATAAAACCGCTGCAGTGGTGAGCTGAGCGGTTTCAGGAGATAAATATTATGACAGGCCCTTATTAAGCAGTTTCCATTTGTTTCAGCTCCAGCACGTTGGTGGTCCAGCGGCGGAGTTTTGCAGTCATGTCCGGATTGTTGAGGAGAGACTGGCCATAGGAAGGGATCATTTGTTTCAGTTTTTGCTGCCAGGCTTCTGTTTCTACTTCTTCGCGGAAGCAGCGTTTCAGAAGATTGAGCATGATAGATACAGCGGTGGAAGCGCCAGGAGAAGCACCCAGCAGTGCAGCGATGGAACCATCGGCAGCGCTGACAACTTCGGTACCGAATTCGAGGATACCGCCATGTACAGGATCTTTTTTGATTACTTGTACGCGTTGGCCTGCGATTTCGAGTTCCCAGTCTTTCATGGTTGCATCAGGGAAATATTCGCGGAGGGCGTCCAGTCGATCTTCTGGTTTCTGACGTACCTGAGCGATCAGGTATTTGGTCAGTGGGATGTTATCGAGGCCGGCAGACACCATTGGGTGAATGTTATTGGCTTTGATAGACATGGGTAGATCGAAGATGGAGCCATTTTTCAGGAATTTGGTAGAGAAACCTGCGTAAGGTCCGAAGAGCAGGGCTTTCTGACCATCGATCATGCGGGTATCCAGGTGTGGCACAGACATAGGCGGAGCGCCCACGGAGGCTTTACCATATACTTTAGCCTGGTGTTTGGCAATGATTTCCGGGTTATTGCAACGAAGCCATTGGCCGCTTACAGGGAAACCGCCGAAGCCTTTACCTTCCGGAATTCCTGATTTTTCCAGCAGCGGGAGGGAACCGCCACCAGCGCCAATGAATACGAATTGAGCATGGAGTACGTTCTTTTCGCGGGTTTCACGGTTTTTCACTTTCACAGTCCAGCCGCCGTCATCTGATTTTCTCAGATCGCGTACATCATGGTTGAAGTGTAAAGACACACCATCCATCTGTTGCAGATGTTTGAACAGCTCGCGGGTTAAAGCCCCGAAGTTCACATCTGTACCCATTTCCATGTGAGTGGCTGCCACTTTCTGTTTAGGATCGCGGTTTTCCATTACCAACGGCATCCATTCCGCTAGCTGACCGTGATCTTCAGAATATTCCATGTTGTGGAAAAGGTGGCATTGTTGGAGAGCTTTGTAACGCTTTCGCAGGTAATCAACATTCTCTTCACCCCAAACAAAGCTCATATGAGGAATACTTTGTATAAATGACTGGGGATTGGAAATGATGTTATTTTCTACCAAATAAGCCCAGAATTGGCGGGAAACTTCAAACTGCTCAGCAATGTTCACAGCTTTCTTGATTTCCACAGACCCATCCTCTTTCTGCGGCGTGTAATTCAACTCGCAGAATGCAGAGTGACCCGTACCTGCGTTGTTCCATGCGTCGGAACTTTCAGCAGCAGCTACATCGAGTCTTTCATAAATGGCAATGGTAATTTCCGGTTGTAATTCCTTCAGGAGAATCCCAAGGGTGGCACTCATAATCCCAGCGCCAATTAAAACCACATCCGGACCTGTTTCAGACGTACTCTTGCTTCTAAACATAACCCCTATTTAATTCGAGGTGCAAAGTTACAATACAAACTATTAAGCAGGGTGAATTATCTGTCCGATTGGCATCAAATTAACAAACTAATTACAATTCTTTCTGAATAAATTGAAAGTTTAATATCAATCGTACAGAGTAATACGTTATATTAAAAAAAATTCTATGTGGAGTTTAAAATTCCTGAAACTTTTTTCTGGTAAACTTATCAAGTGTTTTTAGAGAGATTTTTGACCCTCGGGAGTAATCCCGTAAATCTTATTTTATATTTATGTTAAC
Organism: Chitinophaga dinghuensis; assembly: GCF_003259435.1. GTDB lineage: Bacteria > Bacteroidota > Bacteroidia > Chitinophagales > Chitinophagaceae > Chitinophaga > Chitinophaga dinghuensis. The sequence continues at coordinate 61,315 of NZ_QLMA01000010.1, read as the reverse complement.
CCTGATCCCGACCTTTTTTATCCCATTTCAATAGATATAATTTTATGTTATGATGAACAGAAGAGATTTCCTCCAAGGCATTTCAGCAGCGGTAATAATTTCTGCCTGCGGAAAATTTGCCCAGGCAGCCAACCGCTCCCACTTCGATAGCGAAACCATTTTCCGCTTTGCCATTGGCTCTGATTGGCACTATGGCGAACCCAATACGCCCTATGAACAATACTTCCAGGATCTGAAACTGGCATTTGACAATGCCAGCAAAACTGCTCCCTGCGACTGTTTCATCCTCAACGGAGATGTTATCCACAATAACCCGGAACTGCTGCAACCAGCCTCCACACTCTTCAAAACCATTCATCCAAAGGTATTTGCCACCCGTGGGAATCACGACCGGGTAACCGCAGGCGCCTGGGAAAATGCATGGGGGCTCCCACTGCAACATGATCAGGTAATCAATAACCAGGTACTCCTCTTCGGCGATACCTCCGATATTGAAGGGAACTTCCTCCCGCCAGATATAGCCTGGTTTACTGAGAAGCTGGCCAAGTATCGCCGCGCTAAGAATATTTTCATCTTCCTACATATTACGCCTGTAAAATGGACCCAGTTTTCGGCAGATTCTCCCGATTTTGCCAAACTCATCCGTCAATATCCTAATGTGAAAGCCATCTTCAATGGGCATGATCACGATCAGGACAATGTGAAACTCCTCGATGATACGATTCCTTTTCTCTTTGATAGTCACATTGGCGGTAGCTGGGGGACTAAATATCGTGGCTTCCGTATCGTAGAAGTGAAGAAGGATAACAGCATGCTGACCTATATGCTAAACCCTACAGAGAAAATGAATGAGTATCGCCGTGCGGCGCTTGCTTCCAAATAATTTGGCGTTTTTTCTGCAAAGTGAGTAACTTGACGCCGTCTGAAAAACCGGTATTATCAAGACTTATTATGCGTCCCGAAGAAATTGAACAGTTGCACAACTTTAGATACCCTGCACTCTATAAACAGTTATATGCAGACGGTATGTTGAACTGGGGAGCCTTTGGCCCGGAATGGTATCAAAAGATATTTCCCACGCTAAAGGAGCACCCGCCTTTATTATTGTACGCCAACGACCTGGAATTGCTCAATACCAGCATGGTAGCAGATTATATGGAAGAAGGAATGCTCTTCGCTGATCCGATACATAAATTTGTACCTATTGCAACTTCCGGTGCAGGCGACTGGTTTGCCTTGTATTATAATCTCCAGGATGGAGAAGATGTACCAGTAGTATTGGTTTGGCATGATTCCAATGAAGCATGTATCCTCGCTAAAAACTTGCAGGACTTCATTTTCCTGCAAATGCTGGAAACAGTGACTGATATGGATACCAACTATCCAGGGTTGCTCGCCAGCGGCGATATGGCGGATAACTGCCGCAAATGGTTGCAATCACATGCACCTTATCTGACGGCGCGCCAGCAGGAAATAATACAATCTACTTTTGCTAAAGGAACATTGACCAGTGCTGAACTACGCGATATCCTCGAGGCAGAAATCAATTTCCAGTGGATGGATAGTAGCTTCCCTTATCAGGAAGAAATATAATTATTACTAGTGCAGGCCGTCTCTATAAATTAGAGACGGCCTTTTTAAAAGCTTTCCTCTATAGCCGACGCTCGTCTCCCCCATACATCTCTCTTCATATACCCCAACTGGTTATACGGCGCCTTTTTAGTATATTTAATACAGGATCAATCCTCTCCACTATACATTTCAATTACTTCTTTATGGAACAACAGTCTATCTGCCGAACAAGTAGAAATACGACTTCTTACAGGACTGCCGGCCCACAGGATGGGACTTTAATAATATTTATCCATGGCTGGCCTGAACTCTCTTTCATGTGGCATAAACAGATGGACTATTTTTCAAATAAAGGGTATTATGTTGTAGCGCCTGATATGAGAGGGTATGGGAATTCTTCTGTATATAATCGTTATGAAGATTACTGTATGGAGGAAATAGTGAAAGACATGCTGCAACTGTTGCAGTGTCTGAACCGACCCAATGCGATCTGGATAGGGCACGACTGGGGCGCTCCTGTTGTCTGGAGTATCGCAAGCCACCATCCGGAAGTTTGCCGCGCAATTGCCAACCTTTGTGTACCCTATTACCCAAATGGTTTTGCACCGGAAAACCTGATCCCACTTGTTAACAGAGATATTTACCCCCTGGATTCCTTTCCTGCCGGGCAATGGGATTATCAATTATATTATACATCCCATTTTGAGGAAGGGCAAAAAGCATTTGAAGCGGATATTTCCAGAACGTTCCGCGCCTTCATGCGTTCGGGAAATCCTGCGGGGGAAGGTAAACCCGGACCAACTGCCACATTGCAGCAATTGGGAGGCTGGTTCGGCGGCGCTGGAATTGCACCAGATGTTCCTGCTGATCCGGCAGTCCTTACTACGGAGGATTTACAGGAATACATTAACGCGTTTTCAAAAAATGGTTTCTTTGGTCCCAATGCCTGGTATATGAATGCCGAACGCAATATCAAATATGCTCAACAGTCGGTAAACGGAGGCGTTCTTTCATTGCCAGTCCTTTTTCTTCATGCTGCATATGATTGGATCTGTGATACATTACATTCGAAATTAGCAGATCCTATGCGGACTTTCTGCACAAATCTTCGGGAAGAAACTGTGTATAGTGGCCACTGGATGGTACAGGAGAAACCTGATGATGTCAATCGTTTTTTAGAGAACTGGATGCAACAGGAGCTGGGCTTGTGAAGTTGCGATAATTATTAAGGTATTTTAAAAACCAAGCGGCCAACTCTTTATGGAGTTGGCCGCTTTTATATGGCTATTTAATGGCAAGTCGGATTTTTTCAATATCAACTGTTCTGATATACTCCGGAATATTTACATATTGTTTATGAAAACCAAAATTGCCCTGTTCCAGTTCTGCAATCGCATCTTCTTTTTTCCAATGCTGTACCACAATTCTGTACATAGCCGTTACTACGCCGGTTCTGTCGCTTCCATGCTGGCAATGTATCAGTATAGGTTTAGGCGCTTGTTGCAGCGCTTTCAGTGCGGCAATGATTTCCTGATCCGTAAATTTTTTCGCTTCCATTTCTACATGATACAAGCGGAAATTTGTATTACCGCTGGCCATGCTATCACTGTGGTGCGTGCGAAGGTTTAATACGCTGGCTATCCCGAAATGATGCAAAGCAATAAAACCACTGCTATCCGGTTGTGCTGATCTGAAAATACTATCGCTGACCTGGAATAAGTTTTTGACATTGCCTATCTCCTTTTTCGTAGCCCATTGCTGCGCATGGGCCATGATAGCTGTAGTGAGACAAATAGCTGTCAGTATAAATTTTCTCATCAGTAGTCGGTATTTTGTTGAGACGCAATATTTGGATTGGCATTGATCTCTGATAAAGGAATCGGCATGATGGTTTTCGTATTGGGATAAGCTATGCTAATGGAAGTGCCTCCGGTTTTATATTTGGTAAAGGCTTGTTTCCATCTGGTCAGGTCAAACAGACGGTGTCCTTCAAAGCATAGTTCCTTTCTGCGTTCATTTTTGATGAGGGTGAGCAATGCTGCGCCGGTGGCTGTTGTAGGAGCAACCGTACCCAACGCGCGGGTGCGGATTACATCCAGGTCTGTAGCAGCAGGACCATCTTTTCCTTGCATGGCGCGCGCTTCCGCACGGGTAAGATATATCTCTGCCAGTCTTACTACTTTCATCCCTTCCAGATAAGTGGTTTTATTCACGTATTTATTGATCAGGATAGCCGGATTTTCCGCTCCACTACGTTTCCCTTTTACAAGGAATGTTCTCCTTGCATCAGTGGCATCATATTGATTATAGAGATCGTCACTGGCCAGCATGTCGCCGTAGCTACCGCCTTGCAGGCAGAAGTTTACCATGGCGTCTGTACCTAAATTATCTGTGGTGAGGTACAATATTTCAAAGATCGTTTCTCCATTGTTTTCCAACTGGAAATCGGTAGGGAGTTTATCCTTGGTAAGTAATGCGTATTTATTGGAAGAGATGATTTCAGTGGTAAGCGTTTCTGCTTCCGGCCATTTTTGGAGGTATAGGTACAGCCTTGCCAGGATGGCTTTCGCACCGTAATTGGAAATGCGTCCTTTATTGCCGCTGAGGGTGTATCCTACGGGCGCAACTGGTATCATGGTAATAGCCTTTTGCAGGTCTGCCTCTATCTGTGCATAAACCTTTGCGGCCTCTGTTCTGGAGGGCGATATAATAGCGCCTGCATCAGCAGTTGTTTCCGTTACCAATGGAACTCCCAGGTGGTTAGCAGTGGCAGTGGAATTATAGGGCTGTGCAAAGAGTCGCATCAGATCAAAATACGCAAGCGCACGCATGGCGTAAGCTTCTCCAATAATCTGTGCTTTTTCTGCGCTATCGGAGGCTGGCAGCTGTACTTTGTTACCATTCTGAATGAGCAGATTCGTATTCACTACCACTTTGTAAAGGATATTCCACATGGCAGAGGCATCTCCGTTGCTGGAATTCACAGTATAAGTATCGAATTGCAGATAACGTTTTGAATTGCTGGAGCTGATATAGGCATTATCGGCCATCAGATCAGCGGTTACATAAAGTGTGCGCCCGAAATAGCTGACACTTTTTGTGAGGGAATAGAGCCCATTGAGACTGGCCCGACCTGAATTGATATCCACGAATGTGGCGTTAATATCTGTAGATTGTTGTGGTTGCGTATCCAGAAAATCTTTATTACAGCTGCTCAAAACAGCGATGGCGCCAAAAGCGGCTATGCAGCATGATATTAGTAATTGCTTCTTCATTGTTAGTTGGATTAATGATTAGAATTTGAAATCAATACCGAACATGATAGTCCGATAGATAGGAGCGCTTTGATCAGCTTGTCCTTCAATACCTACTTCCGGATCGAATGTCAGACGCTTATCTTTCACATAGGTGTAGAGGTTATTCGCTCTTGCATAAATCCTGGTGGAAGACATTCTCAGGCGGTGCATCAGGCTGGCAGGCAGGTCATATGCCAGGGTGATATCACGGAGACGTATATACGTACCGTCATAGAGGAACCTGTCGGACGTACTTGGCGCTACGCCTTTATATACCACTTTAGGGAGTTTGCCGGTTTGGCCGGGTGCGGTCCAGCGATTATCATAGTAATAGCGTGGTAATCCTGCGGTAGGACCGAAAGTGGCGCTACCATCAGTATAGGTATTGGTACCCCAGTTGTCGAATACCTTGCTGCCGAAGCTACCGTATAATTGGAAGCTGAAGGAGAAGCCTTTGTATTCAAAGGTATTGGTCATACCGGTTACGAAGTTGGCCAATGCGGAGCCTTGTTTGTATCTGACAGCTTTCGTATAATCGTTGGTGGTGGTAGATTTGGTATTATCTGTATAGAATAATGCTTCTCCATTATCAGGATTGGCGCCGGCAAATCCTACCATATAGAATTGATAATAATCGCCGCCTTGTTCTCTGATATACGGGCTGCTTACAATGGTGTTCACCAGTTTGGTGATTTTATTGTTAAGTGTGGAGAAAGTAGCCCTGGTATTCCAGGAGAATCCTCCTCTTTTAGCAGCAACAATATTCAGGGTATTTAATTCCAATTCGATACCGCTGTTGCGCACAGATCCTACGTTTCTGGTGATATTGTTGATACCATTGGTGGCGGAAACCGGCATGTCGAGCAATAATGAGGACGTAACCCTGTTGTAATATTCCACGGTACCCTGAATGCGGTCTTTCAGCAAACCAAAGTCCAGCCCAACGTTAAATGGATTGTTCTTTTCCCAGGTGAGATTATTATTACCATATTGGGAAAGATAATAGCCGGGATTATTATTATAGCTGGCGGTGTTGGTATAAAGTCCTCTGGAGGCAAAATCAGCGATGCTTTGGTTACCATTGGAACCATAGCTGGCGCGCAATCTCAACTGAGAGATGGCGGGCATATCTTTCATGAAAGATTCAGAAATGATATTCCAGGATGCGCCGAGAGACCAGAAGTTACCATATCTTTTTTCTGCTCCGAAACGGGAAGAGCCATCTCTGCGGAGAGAGGCCGACAGATAATATTTGGAATGATAGCTATAGCTGAAATTGGAGAAGAGTCCTGTGAGGGTATTGCCGGTGGCGGTATTGGTACCGTCTACGAGAACCGCTGCGTTGCTCAGTGTGAAAGAGTTGGGAATGAAGTTGGTTTTGGATAATCCGATATCAGAAGATCTTACCTGTTGGGCTTCATAACCTCCGAATGCTTCCAGATGATGGCGTCCCCAATCGTGCATATAGCGCAATAAATTGGTACTTACGAGCGAGATAGCGCGTGCGGTTGAATAGTCGGCGCTGCCGCCATTAGATCTGGCAGTACCAATGCCGGCCTTATTATAATCCAGGTTTTCGGCATATTCAAAATCAACGCTGTTCTGGTTTTCGAAGGTCAGGTTGCGAATGATTTCATATTTCAGTCCCAGATTTCCGATCAGGTTATAGCGGTCATGTGGGTGTTTATTTTCCAGCGTAAAGGCTACCGGATTATAGTTGTTGGAGTAGCTGAGATCATAGGAGCCATCTGGCAGGTATACGCGCAGCCAGGGTTCATAGCGCTTGTATGCTCTTACCGGGTTGGCATTGCTACCATCGTCACTCACCGTATTAGACTGGGTGGCGCCAGTGATAATACCTGCCTGGAGGGAAAGTTTCTCGGTGGCTTTAGCATTGATTCTGGCAGTAAAGTTATAGCGTTTAAAGGCGCTTCCCAGCAAAGGAGATTTTACATTATAGTATCCGCCGGAAAGGAAGTAGGTTGTTTTTTCCGTACCGCCGCTGGCTGAAAGATTAAATTGCTGGTAATTGCCGGTTCTTGTAAGTTCCTTGAACCAGTTGGTATTTACAGTAGTATCAATACCTTGTTTCACTAATTCAGGAACGAACAGTGCAGGATCTTTCCCTGCATTGATCCAGCTTTCCCGGAAGAGTTCCAGTTGTTCTCTAGTGTTCAGCGGTCTGTCATCTACTGCATTGGATACATTCGTAAACCCGGTTTGGGCGCTGGCATTGAAAGTGGTTTTTCCTGCGGCTCCTTTTTTCGTAGTGATGATGATCACTCCATTGGCGGCTCTGGAACCATACAGGGATGCGGCAGCGGCATCTTTTAATACCGTCATACTGGCGATATCATTGGCATTGAAACTATTGAGATCGACGCTGTTCAGCGGAATTCCATCTACTACATACAATGGAGAGCTTCCTGCGTTGATGGAACCTATCCCGCGAATACGTACGTTGGGGGCAGCTCCTGGCTGGCCGGAACCCATTGAAACTACTACGCCGCTTACATTTCCCTGCAAGTTGTCCTGGATGGTGGCTCTGGGAGAACCTTCCAGCTGTTTGGTACTCAGCGTACTCACTGATCCTGTGAAAGTAGACTTACGTTGACTGCTATAAGCTACGACCACCACATCATTCAGGCCGGAGATACTTTTTTGCAGCTTCAGGTCCAGGTGAATATTTTCATTTTTAACCGTTACAGACCGGGTGAAATTTTCATAGCCAATGGAAGATACTTCCAGCAGATAAGTGCCATCCTTAACGCCGCTCAGGGTGAAATCGCCTGTTGCATTAGTGATGGTGGCTTTTTCTGTGCCTTTCAAACGAACAGTAGCGCCTATGATGGCTTCTCCTTCCGGACCCGCTAAATGTCCCTTAATATCTCCCTGTCCTATTACCGTGGTGGTGATATTATCCAGTATAATATTCCCAACGGGCGGCGCTTTTTTTATGATAATAATATTACTGGTCACTTCAAAAGTGAGGTGTTGTGCATACAGACATTCGGCCAGTACCTCCGTAAATTCCCTGTCCCGGGCATTGATAGTTACCGGATGTGTTTTGTCCAGCAACGCTTTGTCATACACAAATGCTAATCCGGTCTGTTTCCGGATATCTTTGAAAACTTCATTCAGACGGATAGAAGAGGAATTGATGGTCACTTTTTGTGAATAGCCTTTGGCACTTACATGTAGGGCCGCAATACAGATAAAGACGGCTGTCCATTTCATAATCATTAACAGCTTTAGTGGTACAGGTAACGACACAGCTTTGTCGTTTAAAAGTAGATTCATACTTTTAACTGGTTTTAGGATTTACGATAAAATGAGTCTAGGCAACTTTATAATCGACAATCCCTGAAACTTTTGCCGGAAGTAGGTCGAAGCACTTCCGGTTTTTTATTTCAGATGATTGATGATGTTATTTTCGCACGATGATAGTTCTGCCCTCAATACTGAAGTGGGCAGCCTCTGTCGCTTCTAATGCATGTAATATTTCATTTACGTTTTCTTTTCTTGGCAGATTACCGCTGAAGGCCGTGGTAGGCGGCGGTCCCTCATATTTGATATCTACATCATACCATCTGGATAATTGTCGCATAATGGCTACGATACTGATGCCGTTGAAGCGGAATTCTCCTTCTTTCCATGCAATCACTTCATCTACAGGCGGTCGGGAAATATCCAGTTTGGCGGTATTCTCATTGTAAGTGGCCTGGTCTCCTGGTTTCAGCTGACAACGGGAACCGGCCGTTTCCACAACGATACTACCTTTCAACAAGGTCGTTTTTGCGGGGCCTTCTTCCTGATAAGACATTACATCGAAGCCGGTACCGAGTACCTGTATAGTGGTAACGCCTGTTTTTACAATGAACGGAGTGGTAGAAGGTACAATATCAAAATAGGCTTGTCCGGTCAGTTCCACAGTTCTGTTGTCTTCGTTGAAGGCCACCGGGTAGCGTAGAGAGGATACTGCATTCAGCCATACATGGCTGCCGTCAGGGAGGATGATCTGGAATTGCGCTCCTCTTGGCGTAGTGAGTGTATTAAAAGTGTTTTTTGCGGTAGCATCGCCATTATAGCTGATCTTGGAGTCGTCCAGTCGTATTACCTGCGATCCTATGTGGATGGAACTGTCGTCCTGCTGACGGCCTAATTCCACCTGTGTACCATCTGCGAGCGTAAGTATGGCTTTGTCAGTGCCGGGAGTAATAATGGCATTGGTATGCAGTTTCGCGGGCGACTTTGGTTTCAGCAGGTATCCGGCGACGCCTATACTTAGCAATAGTGCAATGGCGGCAGCTACACGTACATAAGGCCAGTTATTTTGGGGCGGTGCAATGGAAGAACGTATCCGCTGCTGTAAGGTAGAAGTGAAATCTGCTGGCATGGAGGACATAACATCTCCATTACCCATGGTATCGTAATACAGCTCCATGATTTCACTCAATTCCTCCTCCGGCGCCTGTTGCAGCCATGTCTGAAAAGCAGCTTCTTCCTCTGCTCTGCATTGGCCGCTAATCAGCGTTGGTATTAGGTTTTTTACATCCTCTTTGGTCATTGCCAGATATGTCTTTATTAGAAAGACGATCCTCGAAGGAAAAGAAACTGGTCTGCCAGAAAAAAAATTATAAATGAATCAGTAAGAGGAGAATAGATAATGCGCCTCTTTTTTTCAGGAAGGCCCTGATTTCGTCCTTAGCCTCGTAGATAGACTGTTTTACCCTGGACTTGGAAATATGTAATAGTGCCGCTATTTCATCCAGCGAAAGATCTTGTTCCATTCGCAGTCGGAATATCTCCTGCTTTCTGGCCGATAGCTGACTGATAGCCTGTTGTGCCAGCGTACTGTATTCGGAAAACTGCAACAGTTCTTCTGTAGTGGCCCGGAATTGTTCTTTGCGCTCGCTGTATTGCAGATGTAAATTTTCTTTAAACTGTCCATGCTTTAGCCTGTCCAGTAAAGTGTTTTTTCCTGCCCGCTTCAGATAAACGTCCAGTGAATGAATAGTTAACAACAATTCTTTTCTATCCCATAATTTTAGAAAGAGATCCTGACAGATATCCATAATATCATCCGGAGAGAAGTTGGAAAAACGGGATATGTAATGATATAATTTAGGCAGATAACGGGTATACAGTTGTTCATAAGCCTGCGTATCTCCACTGGCAGAGCGTTCCAGCAGAATTTCCTCTGGTAAATGGTCAGTCTCTTCTCGCTTAAAAATTCCCATCGGACCTATAATATACTGCAGGTTAAAAGTTGGTTGACAGACCAAAAATATAAATAAAAATAGCATTCCCTAATGGAAGACCTGTATATTTGGCTGTAATCATGGCTATATGGACACTATCTTTTCTGAGGAAACATTTGATCAACAAACCAGCCTCCAGCCGGGAGAGTATGAGAATTGTCGCTTCGTGAACTGCGATTTATCCGACGGTAATTTGTCTAACTATATATTTATCGACTGTGAATTTGTAGACTGTAACCTGAGTAATGCAAAAATTTCCCATACTGCTTTTCGGGAAGTGAAATTCAGCGGTTGTAAGATGTTGGGGCTGCAATTCAATAGCTGCAATGCTTTTGGACTGAGTGTGGCTTTCGCTGGTTGTACGCTGAATCATTCCTCTTTTTATGAACGTCAACTGAAAAAAACCGTTTTTAGTAAATCACAATTGCGGGAAGTAGATTTTTCTTCGGCAGATTTATCAGGGGCAAAATTGGAAGAATGCGATCTGGCGGATGCTACATTTGATCAAACCAACCTGGAGAAGGCGGATCTTAGTACCAGCTTTCATTATATTATAGATCCTCAGCGGAACAAAATCAAAAAAGCGAAATTCTCACTGGAAGGCCTTCCTGGCTTGCTGGCACAATTCGATATTCAGATTACGCGGTAAATTATACAGGCAGACACGTCTGCCTGTATAACGCATTATTTAGTCTTTGTAAAAATCTATGATAGCCCCGAAATACTGATCTACCCAGCCTTCTGTGATATCTTCAAATGCTTCATCCGGAATATTGGTATGACGCAATTCCACATCTGTACCTTTCTTATCAGGATGCAGGAGAATTGTTACGATAGACGGTGTCGCCTCTTCTTCTCCAAAATACCATTCCTGCACAATCTTCCTGCCTTCTTCAAATTCCAGGTTACGACCCACAATACTGTCTTCCCAGAGAGAAAACTCTGAGCCCGGTTCTGTGGACATCTCCGCTTTTTCCCCACTCCATAACTGAATGGTGGCCGGGTTTGTCAGGGCGGCATACACTTCCTCCGGTGTGGCCCGCACAATGAAATGCTTCTTGAAATCTTTCATATGCCAAAACTATGCATTTGCAGCAGTATTTGTTAAAATTAAAAATAAATTAGGCCAAATGTCCTAATTTGAAATTTCTGTGCTTATCTTTGTTGCAGATTAATGCTCATGATATGAAGGCGATTATCATAGGGGCCGGTATAGGCGGCCTCACCACAGCGATAGCACTGCAACAGCAGGGAATTGACTATGAAATTTTCGACGCCGCGCCGGAATGTAAGGCGGTAGGCGCAGGCATTATGTTGGGAGGCAATGCCATGACGGTATACGAGCGGCTCGGCGTAGGAAAAGCTATCCGACAGCTGGCGGTCTTCCCGCAAAATATTTTCGTGCGCAATTATAAAGGCAAGTTATTACAGCATGTCAGTAATGCTTACATCCGCGATCAGTATGGGCAAGGCGCTCAGATGTTGCATCGTGCCACCTTGCAGCAATTGCTGGTAGAAGAGGTAGCGGAGGAAATACAGTGGGGGAAAAAGTTTACTTCCTTACAGCAACACGCAGATGGCGTTACTGCTTACTTTGAGGATGGAACGAGTGTTCATGGCGACTTTCTGATTGGCGCAGATGGTATTAAATCGATTGTTAGGGAGATGTATGTCACACCGGCCCAATATCGTTATTCCGGGCAAACCTGTTGGCGTGCGATAATTCCAATGACGCTTTCTAAAGAAGAGCAAGAGAATGCCGCCGAGGTCTGGGGTAATGGAAACGGTCTGCGTGCTTCTTATAACCAGATTGATGGCAATCGTATTTATTTCTGGTTTACCGCCAGAATGCCTGCCAATACGCCGTTTACGGAGGAAGAAGCGGTAACCTTTATACAGCGGCAATTGGCGCCTTTCTATGGCAATATGCCGAAAGTGGCGGCAGCACTGCGTCCGGAGATGCTCATACGTGCAGACCTATACGATTTTAAACCCATTGATACCTGGTATAAAGGTAAAGTAGTACTGTTGGGAGACGCGGCCCATGCTACCACGCCGAATCTCGGTCAGGGAGCGAGTCAGGCTATTGAAGATGCGTTGATGCTGTCTAACTGTCTCGCACAAACGAAATCAACTGCCGAGGCTTTTCAGCAATATCAACAAAGTCGCATTGCGCGTGTACAAAAAGTGGTGGGCGTATCCTGGCAACTGGCGATGATCACCAATTGGAAAGGAGCGCTGGCGGTAGCCCTTCGCGATTGTATGGTACGTATGGTGCCCAACAAAGTGACACAGCAACAAATGGAATTCCTCTATAATGTAAAATGGTAGCCGTTCATAAAGCCCGCATTGACAGGGTGAAGAAAGTTTTATAGCTTTATTCGCCTAATCCACGGAAGCTTATGAGAAAACTAACAGGTTGTCTACTGCTATGTCTATTGATTGTACTGCAGACGGCGGCGCAACAACAATGGATACGTATCAATCAACTCGGATATCTGCCTGGCGGAACGAAAGTGGCCGTGTTTGGTGCAAAGGAAATGCCGTTCCCCAAAGAATTTCAACTGGTAGATAGCGTTTCGGGAAAAGTAGTATTCTCCGCAGCAGCGGGTAAAGACTTTGGCGTATATGGACCTTTCCAACATACGGCCCGGCTCGATTTTAGTAAATTCAATAAACCGGGCGTTTATCAGTTAAAAGCCGCAAACGCCCGTTCTCCTTATTTTCGTATAGATGCCGACGTTTATGCAGGCGCGGCCGATTTCTGTCTGCGCTACATGCGTCAGCAGCGAAGCTGGTTTAATCCGTATCTCCGCGATTCCTGTCATACCCATGACGGCTATACGATGTACGGTCCGATGCCGGACAGTACGCATATAGATGTAGCGGGAGGCTGGCATGATGCCACCGACTATCTGCAATATGTTACCACTTCTGCGAATGCCACCTGGCATTTGCTGGCGGCTTACCGCGATTATCCGCAAGTATTTTCTGATCATTATGCGGCCAATGGATTACCTGGCGCCAACGGTGCGCCGGATATCCTGGACGAAGCCCGCTGGGGGCTGGATTGGCTCCTGAAAATGCATCCGGCAGATAATATTATGTTCAATCAGATTGCGGACGACCGCGATCATAAAGGTTTGCGTTTGCCCAAGGAAGATCCGTTTTATGGAAAAGGATTTGAGAGACCCGTTTACTTCTGTACGGGGCAGCCGCAAGGATTGGGGAAATATAAGAACAAATCCACCGGGGTGGCTTCTACTGCCGGAAAGTTTGCCAGTGCGTTTGCATTGGGCGCTCAGCTAATAGAGGAGCGGGACCCGACCTATGCGGCTTTGCTGAAGAAGCGTTCGCAATCGGCCTACGCTATGGGCCTGCGTCAGCCGGGGGTATGTCAGACAGCTTCAGTGGTTTCACCTTATATATATGCGGAAGACAACTGGTCGGATGATATGGAGCTGGCGGCAGCCGCTATTTATGAGGGCGATAAATCCATCAAGTACGTGGACGCTGCTTTACAGTATGCGTCTATGGAGGAAATTACGCCCTGGCTGGGAAAGGATACTGCTAATCATTATCAATGGTATCCATTTATCAACATCGGGCATTATGAGTTAGCTAAATCCTTAACAGGAGTGCTGAGAGATAAGATCACAGGATATTACAGAGAGGGGATTGACCGGGTTTGGTACAAAGCAAAGGAAAATGCCTTCTACAGAGCGATTCCATTTATCTGGTGCAGTAATAATCTGACTGTTGCCTTTGCCATTCAATGTCGTTGGTATCGTCAGCTTACGGGAGATGCATCCTTTTCCCAACTGGAACAGGCCAACGTAGATTGGATATTTGGCTGTAACCCCTGGGGAACCGGCATGGTCTATGGTTTGCCGGCGCATGGCGATACGCCGGAAGATCCGCATGCCGCTTTTTCTGCCATCGGTCATTTCCCGGTGGATGGCGCTCTAGTAGACGGACCTGTTTATACCGCGATATATAAGAATCTTATAGGAATTCGTTTATCCAAGCCCGATGCCTATGCTGATTTCCAGAGCGATCTGGCAGTATACCATGATGATGTAGGCGATTACAGTACGAATGAGCCTACCATGGATGGCACGGCATCGCTGGTTTATTTATTGGCGGCTATGGCCGACGGACAACGTGTCTCCCTGGAAAAATCTGCCGGGGCCATCATCCGCGGCGATACTACCCGCAAACGGCTGGCAATCGTCTTTACCGGCGATACTTTTGCAGATGGCGCCACCTCCATTCGTAAAACCCTGCAAAAAACCGCAACGCCCGCCTCTTTCTTTCTGACAGGGAATTTTTACCGGCAATATCCGGCGGTTATCCAGCAGCTGAAAAAAGACGGCCATTACCTGGGACCGCATTCCGATAAGCATTTGCTGTACTGCGACTGGAAAAACCGGGATAGTCTGCTGGTGACAAAGGAGACCTTTCGTGCCGATCTGGATGCCGTTTACCGGCAGATGCAACAAGCGGGGATTAGTAAGTCGGCTGCCCATTATTTCCTGCCGCCCTATGAATGGTATAACGATACTATTTCCGCCTGGACCGGCGAAGCGGGGCTGCAACTGATCAATTTCACGCCAGGCACGCGTTCTAATGCAGATTACACCTATCCTCCAGAGAAAAATTACATAGGCTCTCCAAAAATTCTTTCCTCAATTTTAGAATATGAGTCGAACCACCCAACCGGATTGAATGGTTTTGTGTTATTACTACATATTGGAACGGACCCTCGTCGGACGGATAAATTTTATCATCAATTACCGGCATTGATTGCCACATTAAAAGAGCGTGGATACCGCTTTGAGCGGGTGGATAGTCTACTGGAAAAGTAGATTCCGGCATGAACCTGCAAATTTTTGCTGGTTTATATTTGGTTTGATGCATTTTTTTGCCGAATTTGACAGGAGATTCCTGATCCATGTTAAAAGAAGAACGCCAGGCATATATACTTCATCAAGTAAATCTGCATAATAAAGTACTGTCTTCACATTTGAGTGAGCAGATACAGGTATCGGAGGATACCATACGCAGAGATCTGATGGAGTTGGCCCGGGAAGGTAAAATCCTGAAAGTACATGGTGGAGCTTTGTCTAATTCATACCACCAGGGAATAGCCTCCAGAGATGTATATGCAGTTGCAGAAAAACGCACGATTGCCATGAAAGCCGTGCAACTGATACAGGATGGCATGTTTGTGCTAACAACCGGTGGTACTACCATTATGGAGTTGGCGAGGATATTACCGCCAGAGCTGCGCGCTACATTTATAACAGTTAGTTTGCCGGCTGCATTTGAATATTCCAATCATCCAAACATAGAAGTAATTGTCATTGGCGACAGGCTGGCAAAAGATTCCAAAATCACGGTAGGCGGAGAGGCGATTACCAAAATCATGAATATTCGGGCTGATTTATGTTTTCTCGGTGTGAATGCGATTGACGCAGAAGCGGGCCTCACAGATAATGATTGGGAAGTGGTGCAAGTGAAAAAGGCCATGATAGCAACTTCCCGCAAGATTGTTGCGTTATCGATCTCGGAAAAAGTAGATACTACAGATCGTTTAAAAGTATGTGATATAGATGCAATAGACATTTTAATTACTGAATTACAGCCAAAGGCAAAGAAATTAATACCGTACAGCAAGAAGGGTGTAAAAATATTGTAGTCGACATCCTGTAATTGCGCCACTATTCGATTTATTTCCAACTGCTTTGCCTGGGGGTAATAATAGGCCACCCATTTATCAACAAGTCTAAACAACAATTATGAAATTGCTCCGATTCAAGCGAGCAGCGTGTCCGCGCTCCATGTTGCTCTTTCTGCTACTTTGCTGCATGTCCCTGGCGGCATCCGCGCAAATTGTCATTTCGGGAAAGGTGTCTGACAACAAGGGTACTTCTTTACCTGGGATTACAGTTGCTGTAAAAAATACTTCTCAGGGTGCATCCACCGACGTGGATGGAAAATATACCATTCGTCTGACACAACCTGCAGGGACTTATACCCTGATCTTTTCAGGTATTGGTTATCAGCAGCATCAACAAGTGGTGACAGTAGGCGCCAGCGGCGCTGCTACTGTGAATATGACCATGGAAGAATCCGTATCCAAGCTGGATGAAGTGGTGGTAACCGGTACTTCCGCAGGTACTACCCGTAAACAGCTGGGTTCTTACATCAGCACTGTTAAAGCAGATGCGTTGAACCAGGGATCTACCGGTAACGTACTCGCAGCATTGCAAGGTAAAACTGCCGGTGCGCAGATTACGCAGAACTCCGGAGATCCTTCCGGCGCTATGTCTGTTAAACTGCGTGGTATCAGTACTGTTAGTGGTTCTACTGAACCGCTGTACATCGTGGATGGTGTGATTATCGATAATAGTACTACCCGTGTTACCAACACAGACCCTAACTATAATGGAGGTACGTTTGTAGGTAATGTGGGACAAAGTCGTATCGCTGATATCAACCCGGACGACATTGACCATATCGAGGTGCTGAACGGCGCTGCTGCTGCCGCCATCTATGGTTCCCGTGCAAACGCCGGCGTAGTGCAGATCTTCACTAAAAGAGGCGCAGAAGGTAAACCAGTGGTTTCCTTCTCTACCAGCTTCAACATAAACCAGCTCCGCAAAAAACTGGATGTGAACGAAGCGCCCATTAAATTCGGTGGTAATCCACAGGATTCTACACAAAATATCCTCACTCCAGCCGTAATTTCTACGTACCCTGTTAATCGTTATGATTACCAGGATTTCATTTTCCGTACTGGCGTGGGTACAGATAATAACGTATCTGTAGCTGGCGGTAAGGATAAAACAAAATACTTCGCTTCTGCCAGTTATTTCTATAATCAGGGTATAGTGAAGAATACCGACTTCAGTCGCTATAGCTTCCGCCTGAACCTGGACCAGGAAATCACCAAATGGCTGACCTTCAATGGATCTGTGAACTATGTTTACAGTAAATCAAATGAAAAACCAGATGGTAACACTTTCTATTCTCCGCTGAACTCTATCACCATTTTGGGTAACTATTATGATATCCAGCAGCGTGACCAATTTGGTAATCTGATGAAAGTAGGTAACCTGGGTCGTGTGAATCCGGTTTCTATTATTAATGATTTCCAACAAGGACAGACAGTAGGCCGCATAATTGCAGGCGCTGGTTTGACACTGCGACCTATCAAAAATCTGAGTATCGATTATAAGATGGGTATCGATAACTACTATCAAAATGGTAGCACCTTTATTCCTGCCTACGCCTACTTTGTAAGTACTGGTTTCTATGGTGGTGGCGTTAATATGGACCCTTCACAGAACGGTTACGCCAGCTCTGCCAATAACGTATCCTTCATGATCAACCATGATGTGAATGCCACTTATACTGCGGATATCAATAAAAACCTGACCTCTGTAACGCAGGTTGGATATTCTGTGCAGTATCAGCGTATGCGTTATCAATTACAGCAAGGTAGAGGTTTACCTCCATTTGTGCAGGTGCCAAGCAAAGCCACTACGCTCATTCCTGGAGATGACCAGCGTACAGAGCTGAGCATTGCCGGTGAATTTATTCAGCAGAACTTTAAATACCGCGATCACCTGTTCCTGACCGGCGCACTGCGTTTGGACGGATCTTCTGTATTCGGTTCTTCAGAACGTAACCAGTTGTACAGCAAGTTGAGTGGTAGCTATGTGATCTCCGGCGCCGATTACTGGAAGAATTTAGCTATTTCCAAATGGTGGACACTCTTCAAACTCAGAGCTGCTTACGGTGAATCTGGTAACCTGACAGGTATTCCTGCCTACGCCCGCTTTAATACTTACAATGCTACTGCATTTATTGGCGCATCTTCTTTCCAGTCTGCCTCTACTTATACAAATCCGGATGTTAAGCCGGAGAGACAACAGGAAATCGAGGTGGGTACAGACCTTTCCTTCCTCGGTGATCGTATAGGCCTGAGCGTGAACTACTACCGTAAAAAAGTAAAAGATCTGCTGATCAGCCGCGCAATTGCTCCTACCAATGGTTACAGCAACTATCAGGCAAACATCGGAACGCTGCAGAACAATGGTTTTGAAATAGTATTGAATGCTACGCCAGTAAGAACCAAAAATTTCAGCTGGGATCTGACTGCTATCTTCAACCGCAACAGAAACAAAGCGGTGGATATTGGCGGTGGTCTGGTATTGTTTAATACAGTGGGTGGCGCTCCTATCGCTATTGCGAATGATGAGCCTATTGGTTTCTTCTATGGTACTTTCTATGCAAGAGATAACAATGGTAACATCATCAAGAATGCAGCTGGTATTCCTTTAACAGAACAAGGTATCCAGAATACCTCCCTGACGTATACGCCTCAACGCGATGCGAATGGTTTACCTACAGGAAGCGTACTGAATAAAAAGATCGGTGATCCAAACCCAACTTATACCTCTACTATTACCAACGATTTCAAGTACAAACGCCTGAGTTTACATACACAATTTGATATCGTACAAGGAGTAGACGTATTCAATGCGGATTACAGAACCCGCCAGGGTGTGGATAACGGTAAGATAGCAGAAGCAGAAGACCTGGGTAAACTGCCTAGAGGTTACATTGCTGGTATCTACAATATCCAGGAGTTCAGAGTGGATGATGGATCATTCGTTAAACTGCGTGAAGTAGCGCTCAGCTATAATTTTGGAAAAATTAAAGGGTTTAGTGATTTGACAGTTAGTCTCGCTGGCCGTAACCTGATTTCCTGGGATAACTACCATGGTTATGATCCGGAAGTCAATGCAGCTGGTCAGAGTACTTTACTGCGTGGTATTGACTTTGGTACTGTTCCTATTCCAAGAACATACAATGTTGGTCTGCGTGCTAAATTCTAAATCCTTAAAAGCGAAACATCATGAAACGATATATTAAATATTGCCTGGTGGGTACAATGGCCTTCGCTGCTTGTTCCAAAAATTTCCAGGACCCAACCGGCCCTTCTTCGTCACAGGCATATAGTTCGCCTACCACTATCACAGATGCGACGGTGGGCTTGCAGGCATGGTATTCAAAAGATCGTACTGGACTTTTGTATAACACCATCACGGCGGGTACGTTGCTCACCGGGGAAGCGTATGTTACCAACAGTGGTAACGCCGATGAAGCACAGTTGACTGCGGGAGGAGTGAAAGTACTGAACACGAATGCTGTTGTTAATCAGCTGTGGGCAGTAAGTACCAAGATTGTATACGAATCCAATAATATCCTGGCAGCAACGCCAAAAGTGATTACTGATCCGGGATATGCCAGTGGCGTTATTGCTTACACGTCTATCTTCAAAGCCTGGGCAATGGGCGTGCAAGCCAATTTCTTCCAGCAGATACCAGATACCAGCGGTAAGCCAGATAATATCAACGACGATGTGCATTTTATTCCCGGACAGCAGGGATATCTGAAGGCTGCGGCTATACTCGATAATGCGATCAATGTAGTGAAAGCTAATCCTGTTAGTGCCAGTATCGCTCCCTATTTACCACAGGGTATTAACATTATCAATACACTGTATGCTTTGAAAGCGCGCTATGCGCTTTATGGTGGCGATTATGTTTCTGCACTGGCTGCTGCTAATAACGTAGATCTAACGGTGAAGTCTACACTGAATTTCAACGCACAGGTAAACAATCCGATCTATGCCCTGGTAACGGCTACCAATAATATCTGGCAGACAACAGGCCCTACAATGGGCTTGCCTACAGGATTTCAGCCTAGTCCGGCAGATTTGCGCGTACCTTTTTATATTGTGAAACCTACTTCCGGTACATTACCATATGTACTCACTGGTTTCTATACAACGCCAACATCTCCGGTTCCAGTTTACCTGCCAGGAGAAGTAATATTAATTAAAGCGGAGTGCTATGCACGTCAGAACGATATTCCCAATGGACTCGCACAGCTGAATAAAGTAGTGACCAAACTACCATCCGCTGACGCATTTGGCGTTGGTGCAGGATTACCTGCGATTGCCAGTGTTTCCGGGCAGCAGGCATTACTGGATTCCATCTATCAACACCGCAGAATAGAGCTCTATTCCTGTGGTCAGGAGTTGGAAGATAGTCGCCGCTTCAACAGGCCGGTAGCAGAGCGTAAACGCAGCTACCTCCCTTACCCGCTCGTAGAAAGAAACGACAATCCGAACACACCGGCAGATCCTGCATTCTAAGCAGAAAAGATCTTGCGGTTATCATGCTTATGTTTAAAAAAAATCCAGGCTCTTCTGAGCCTGGATTTTGTATTTTAAAGGGAAGGAGATCGTTAAGCGTGCTTCGTATCTTCCACTATTGCCTGCAACTTCTCAATCACCGCTCCTAAATCTTTTTCTGATTTTTTGATCTCATTTTTTCTGGCAGTAAACCACATGATTCCCATATAACATGCCGCCCCTACTGGTAATGCAATTCTGATTCCCGGGTTGGAGACATTTTGCAATGCCTCTATGAATATAAGTCCAATCCCAATTATCAGACAGACATAATATATGTTCAGTATCGTTTTTTGCATAAACCGTCTGCGGTCTCTTACCTGCATCATATGTTGCAGGTAATCATGGATCGGAGCATCTGTACTGGCGTTCTCAAAGAGCAATTTTAAGAAGCCTGCATATGCTGCTGTTTGTACTATGATGGCTATATTCAACAGTACGGCGCCAATATAGGAGGTAACTAATTTCGGTGGATGTTGCTGAAAAACGAAAATGTCGATGTATAGCAGTACTCCAATGAGAACGAGGGTTGTAAACACTATCTTCGACCGGAGCTTATTCTTTACCTGTCCTACTTTTTTTATTAAGTCCTGAGAACTGATTGCTGGTACTGATTTCTTGCTTCGCCACAGTTCCTGGAATTTATCGTCAGCGTTCATATTCTTTAAATTTTTCTGTTAGTTTTTCTTTGATCCGATGTACTCTTACTCTCACATTTGATTCGCTCATACCCATGATGCTGGCTATTTCTGTTTGTTTAACATTCTCCAGTTCCATGGAAATAATCAGCCTGTCTGTTTCACTTAACGTTGCAATACATTTATAGAGGAAATTAATTTCGTCCTCGTTCACGCGACTACTGCTTTCATCTGCTTTGTCTACCTCTTTGTGAACAAATTTACTGCTGCGTTCCAGCTGCCGTAGGCAGTTATTACAGGCGATTCTGAATATCCAGGTACCTACGGCTGCTTCTTGTCTGAATTTCGGGAGTTGTTGCCAAACGGTGATGAATGTATCCTGTGCAATATCTTTCGCCCAATCGTCATCGTTGACATAACCCATACAGAGGCGGAAAACTTTGTCCCAATAATCGGTATAGATCTGATCAAAAGAGGCTTGGAGACTACTGGAGGAATTGGTCGATTTGGTTAAGATACCATTCTTTATCGTCATACATGATGAAGTGTAAACCTTTGTCGGCGAATTTCAAGGTAGCGGTTTTCATTTGTTTATATTGATCTTCAATCGCCGGTTTAAAGTTAACAAAACGTGCTTCTAAAAGTACCAATGCAGGGATTTTTATTTGTCCGATGCTTTCTCTTTGGTCCATATTAGCGAACTGACAGTAGGTGTCGGCATAGGTTTTCTTATCAGTAGTGGCGCCCCATTTCACAATGCTTTTCTGTGCGAGGGTATCGGCACAGAGTTGCACTGCCGTCCTTTTCTGCATCTTATAAAGCTGAGAATCAGTTAGTGGCATAATTTGACTCTCCATTGCGCTGCAATCAGGTTGGGCTTCAGATTTAAAGGAGGGGTTCCAGAGGGAGCCCAGACACGGTAATGCATCTACGACAATGATCTTGCCGAACAGATCTGGGTAACGGGAGGCAAGCGCCATGGCTAAACCGCCACCGAGACTGTGTCCTATAATCACCGGATGATCCAGTTTGTTTTTGCGTACATATGCTACGATATCTTCGATCCATACGTCCAGATTAGGCGCTGCCTGAGCAGGAGAGCCGGCATAGCCTGCCATAGTGAATACATGACTGGTGTATTTGTTACCGAGATGGGTAGTTGTTTCATTCCATACATCGCCGCTGCAAGTAAAGCCAGGGATAAATAGAATCGCTTGTTTGCCTTTTCCGCTTGTTTTTACAGAGAAAGAAGGTTGTTTATCTTGTGCGAATACGTTCAGAAACAGGGCGCCCATCAGTAAAATGAGGACGAGAGCAAATATCTTTTTCATGGGTGTTTTGTTTTAAATTTCCTTTTAGATACACAGCCTTTTAAAATGTTACAGTGAATCTGAAAAAAAAATAAATATTTTTTCACCCAGACGCGAAACCCTTGTCCCTAATCGGTTTTAATACTATTGACAGGATTAGCTAAGGCCGCCCGAATTGCCTGCGTACTCACGGTTAATAATGTAATGAGTATTGCGGCAATGCCAATCAGTGCAAAAATGCTCCATCCAATATTTATGCGGTAGGCAAATCCTTTAAGCCAGTTGTTCATAATATACCAGGATACCGGGCCGGCAATGACAAAAGCGATAATGACCAGTTTCAGAAAATCCATAGACAGCATGGTGATGATACTGGTAACACTGGCGCCCAGTACTTTGCGGATTCCGATTTCTTTACTGCGTTTACGGGCGGTGAAAGTGGCGAGGCCGAAAACTCCCAGACAGGCTACAAATATGGTTAATGCGGCGAAGATGGTCAATGTCTTTGCCGTATTGGCTTCCGAACGATAGGTATCTGTGAAGCGCTGATCCAGGAAGGAGTAACTGAATAGTACATTGGTATTCATTCTTTCCCAGGTTCTTTTTAGATCCGCCAGGAGAGGCCCTGGGTCTGCGGCGCGTGTCTTTATGATATAAAAGGGACCGTAACTATTTTCGCGTAAAGTCATTACCAACGGAGAAATCCGGGTATGCATAGATCTGAAGTGGAAATCTTTTACCACACCCACTACATGATAAGTTGAGCTGATACCGTCGTTGCTGGTCCTTTGGAACGTCTTGCCAATGGCGTCATTTCCCCAACCCATCGCTTTTACTGCGGACTCGTTCAGGATGGCGGCAGAAGTGTCTGTCCCAAACGTGGGTGAAAAATTCCTTCCGGCCGATATATCCATGCCCATGACGGGAATATAGTTTTCGTCCACTTCATATCGCAACGTTTTGATCTGCGCACTGGTATTGTTCTCAAAAACGAAGAAGTTGTTACTCCAACTGTTTCCTGAAGGCAGATACCCTGATACAGTAAGTCCTGCTACCTGCGATTGTTGCAGGATATAATTTTTCAGTTCCGTTCTTTGCCCATCTGTTAGCTGGTTGACATCCTGCAAAATGAGGATCTGTTCTTTATTATAACCGAGTTTCTTATGCTGGATATAGGAAAGTTGTTTGTATACAACTGCGGTGCTGACCATTAATGTAATAGAAATGAAGAACTGGAAGACGACAAGTCCGCTGCGTAGTCGGGAACCTTGTTTTCCGCCAGGTGTGAAACTGGTCTTCAAGGCTGCCTGGGGCTTAAAGGAAGCCAGAAAGAAGGCGGGATAGCAGCCGGCAATGATTCCTATTACCAGTGCACTGAGTACTAAGCTCAGTATGAGCCAAGGTTGTCCCAGCCAATGTAGTTGAATATTTCTTCCGGAGATCTGATTGAATGCGGGCAATGCCAACATGGCGATTATCGCTGCAATAGCGGTAGCAATGAAAGTGAGCATTATTGATTCCAGGAGGAACTGCAGGGTGAGTCGGCCTTTAGGAGCGCCCAATACTTTCCGCATGGCTACTTCTTTTACCCTGCCTACCGCATTGGCGGTAGTAAGGTTCATAAAGTTGATGCAGGCAATCAGGATCATGAAAAGCACGATAGCGCCGAATATATAGATATAGCGGATATCGCCGGGTACGTCGAGATCGCCGGAGAAATTGGAATGCAGGTGAATATCTGTCAGCGGTTGGAGATATATACCTATGTTATTGCCTCCAGCCTTGAATTCGGAAAGTGTCAGGTGCATGGATAGCTGCATCTGTGGGCTCATGTATTTATCCAGGAGAGACGGGAATTTAGCTTCCAGTTTGTGATAATCATATCCTGGTCGCAGGAGCAGATAGGTAAAATAGCCGGAAGTCATCCAGGAGTCGGATTTCGCATCTGGTACGGAGGCCATTGAAGCGAGAAGGTCGAAATGAAAATGTGCATTTTCGGGCATATCCTGGAATACGCCGGTGATCAGGAAGTCCTGCCCCGAGTTCTTAAAGCGCAGCGTTTGTCCTACGGGGTTTTGGTTACCGAAATATTTTAGGGCTGTGGAAGAGGAGAGTGCCATGGTATTCGGCGCATTCAGGATGGTATTCACATCTCCGCTGAGCAGGTTTACGCTGAAGATCTTAAAGAAGGAAGGATCGGCGTAGCCCAGGAAAGGTTCCTGGAATGTTTTGCCATCATGTTGCAGGAGTACTGCTCCTTCTGCACGAATACGCACCGCATCTTCTACCTCGGGAAATTCTGCTTTCAGGGTGGCAGCCACCGGCGGGAACACATTGGCTTCATTCATAGGTTCCCCTTTTACCAGTCCACGAAACACCACTCTGACGATACGATCGGCCTGTTTATTGAATCTGTCATAGCTGAGTTCATGCGCTATATAAAGCAAGATGACCAGGCTGGTGGCGATTCCGATGGCCAGACCGGTTATATTGATAGCGGAGAATGCTTTATTCTTCCACAGGTTACGAAATGCTATTTTCAGATAGTTATAGATCACGATACATACGTTTGTTAGGGGAGGACAAAGTAAATGCCGTATTGTTATAATATTGATTTGCAGTTACTTGTATTTTTTTTATAACTGTTGAATGTCCGTTTTCGGAACATTTGTGTTCATATACAGACGTTCTCTCCGCTAGTATAAAATTAGGGATGTATTACATTTGGGATATGAAAATTTATCAGCAGGGTGTAAGGTTACGTCCGCGGAGCAGGGGATTTCACCTGATCACGGGAGAGGTATTGCAGGCGATGCCGCAGATATCGCGTATTAAGATGGGCATGTTGCAGGTATTTATACAGCATACATCTGCAGGTTTGACGATCAATGAAAATGCAGATCCTACGGTGCGTGTAGATTTTGAGACATTTTTCAACAAGGCGGTTCCGGAAGATGATCCGGACTACGAACATAATTATGAAGGGTCTGATGATATGCCTGCTCATCTGAAAGCCTCGTTGCTAGGGAGTTCTGTGATGATACCGGTAAATGGCGGCAGGTTGGCGCTGGGTACCTGGCAGGGAATATATCTCTGTGAACATAGGAATGACGGCGGTTCCCGGAGTCTGGTACTGACTTTATGGGGAGAAGAATAATTATTGTTGTTTCAGGCAGGTAGCTTTGTAAGCCTGTAGCATGAGAATGAGTACTGGCATGGATACCTGCATGATATCTCTCATATTTTTTAAAGCTCTTGCGGAGAGTTTATAGGCGCCTTTGACGGATATATTCATAATAGCGCCTATTTGATCATAATCCATTTCTTCAAAATAGCGTAGATAGATTATTTCCTTTTGCCGACTATTAAGTTGGTTGAGGGCATCCGCTATTTGTTTTTGTTGTTGCTGTACCTGCTCGTTATTGATATAGGCGTGTTCTGTAGAAAAGTGGGCGAGGAAGTCGTGTTGATCTTTATCAAAGGCGATCAGCTTTACATTTCTGCGGGGGCGGAGCCGGTTGTAGAGCGTACTGCGCATCGCTACAAACAGGTATGGGCGCAGGTCTACGCTGTCGCTGAGATTTTGCCTGTTGGTCCAGAGTTTAATGAATAGTTCCTGGATGGTATCTTTTACTAGTTCTTCTTCGGAATGGAGACGCATAGCATATTCATATAGCCGGTGGAAATACCGGTCGTATATTTCGGCAAATGCTTGTTCATTGCTATGAAGCAGTGCTTCCCAGAGTGCAGTATCAGATGCTGATGAAAGATCCATGTCCAACTTCTCGCATTAAAAGTACAAAAAAAATCCAGCTGGTGGCTGACTGGCGAATGACTGTCTTTGGTTGAATGATATAAGGATATAAATATGATTGTAAATGTATAAAAACAATTGAGTTAAAAAATCTTTTAAGAAAAATTAAAATAATTAAAAAAAAGTGGGGTGTTTTGCAAAATCCCTGTGTTCTTATTTAAGCGTGGGGGATTTTACTACCTCTGAACGCCCATGAAACACCAACTAAGAAAGGCTATTGGGAAAGGATAACTATACATCATATACGAAAGAGCAGTTCCTGGAAGATGCGTTCTTCCTGGATTGGGTGAGGTATGCAAGGCCAGAGGCAGTGTTGTTTTGGGAACAGTGGCAACAGGAAGGTCCTGCTAATCTGGAAGAGATGCTCGCCGCAAAGTCGGTTGCAGCGGGGATATTCCGGCTGGAGCGGATTTCATCTCCCGAAACTATCAAATCCGCTGTCTGGCATAATATACAGGCGGGGATTGCCACAGCTGGCACACCAACTCGCGTGGTATCCATCCGGAGGCGGATAATGAAATGGGCCGCAGCTATACTGGCGCCAGTGGCTTTGGCCGGAGGATATTATCTCTATGCCAATCGTACCAAACATTTCAGTACAGGTAACGGACAACATATGTTGGTAACATTGCCGGATGCCTCCACTGTGATGCTGAATGCGAATTCAAGTCTGGCTTACGCTAAATGGAATTCAGCGAAACGGGAAGTTTGGATAGAGGGAGAGGCGCTATTTGACGTCAAACCTTCGCGTATTCAGCTGGCAGCGCCATTTACCGTACATGCGGGGAAGTTGAATGTAGAAGTATTAGGAACAGTATTTAATATAAAATCAAGAAGAAACAGAACGGAAGTATATTTGCAAACCGGAAAAGTAAGAGTAACAGATCCGGAGCACCACACATCCATTGTATTGAGTCCTGACGAAAAAGTAAGATACGATATTACCAACTACCAGCTAATGAAAATACCTTCCAGTGGCTTATCCACCACGGCCTGGAAGGAAAATAAAATGGAGCTAGTAAACACCTCCGTGAAGGAGATATTTGAAGCATTGCAAGATCAATATGGTTATGCCATTGTATTGCAGGACTCATCCATTGCCAATAAAACCATACAGGGGACTTTATCGCTTCGCAACATTAACACTGTACTGTTTGAATTGTCGGCGATACTAAATGTAACCATAGATAAGAACAATGACACGCTGACTATTAGGAAAAACGGTCAACGAGGGTATTAACAACTATTACTAAAAACCAAGATCAATGAGGATTTGTACCAGACAAAGCCTAAGGGGCTTGCTGTACCTATGCGTACTGTTACTCTCCTGTACTTTTGCCGGTGCTCAGACGCCAGCCGCAAAAACAGAGCAAACCATCAAAGAAGCATTGGATCAGATTTCCAAAGTTTATGGGACTACTTTTATGTATGATGCCCAATTACTCAAAGGGAAAACAACCAAAGTTTTTGTAAAATCATCTGCCAATGGCACTGTCGAAGAGCTTTTAAAAAATATTCTTTATCCCAGTAAACTAGTTTTCCTGTATACCGACAGGAATCATTATGTAATTGTTCCCAGTGAGCGGAGAAACAATGACGTGAATAACCCTACTGGACATCAGGTAAGTGTTCAAACACAAGCGCCTGCAGGAATGAAAAAGATATCCGGTACCGTTACAGATGAAAATCAGAATCGTTTGCCAGGGGTTTATATCCAGGCAGACGGAGGTAAATATTATGCAGTATCCAATCCGCTGGGTCAGTTTGTAATTAGTGTTCCTGAGACCACCAAAGAGCTTACATTAACATTTACCGGTATGGAGCGTGCTACGCTCTTTACTTCTAACGGCGATGCTCAAAATGTAGTCATGAAGAGTAAAGTGCTGAATGAAGTGGTGGTAACTGGTTACCAGACAATTTCCAGAGAGAGAGCCACCGGTTCATTCTCCACTGTAAAAGCATCGGAGCTGGACAAACGTCGTATCAGCAGCTTGTCACAGGTATTAGAAGGAAACCTGCCAGGAGTATTGACTTATAAAGGAAATATCGTTGTAAGAGGAACTTCTACCTTCAATGCAAATCAGAAACCGTTGTATGTAATCGATGGTTTTCCAGTAGAGAATTCCTATCTCACTAAATATGGCGGCCTTGTAGATGATATGCCAGATATTAATCCGGAAGATATTGAAAGCATTACTGTGCTTAAAGATGCTGCTGCTGCCTCTATCTATGGCGCCAGAGCTGCTAATGGCGTAATTGTTATCACTACCAAGAAAGCCAAAGTAGGCAAAACGCAGGTGACTTTTAGCGCAGATTATGCGGTGACGCCTAAATGGAACCTGGATTATCTCCAAAAAGCCAAATCCAGTGAAATCATTGATGTCATTTCGCAGTATTATGACAATGACCCGGTATTTAAAACCGATCCTTTGAAAGAAGCTACCCGTCTGAGAGAGAACGGACCGCCAAATCCTGCCCTGGATTTATTATTGCAGGTGGCAGAAGGTAAAATTACCCGTGCTCAGGCAGATGAAGGACTGAACAAACTGCGTGGTATGA
Source organism: Chitinophaga dinghuensis (assembly GCF_003259435.1). Classification (GTDB taxonomy): domain Bacteria; phylum Bacteroidota; class Bacteroidia; order Chitinophagales; family Chitinophagaceae; genus Chitinophaga; species Chitinophaga dinghuensis. The sequence continues at coordinate 32,592 of NZ_QLMA01000010.1, read as the reverse complement.
ATGTGTATAACCAGCAGATAATGGATAAACTGATTCGTCCAACTTCCAATCAGCAATTTAACCTGTCTGTAGGTAAGGCTTCGGCGAACAATACTTTTAATTTTTCTTCTACCTTCCGTAACGATCAGGGAAGAGATCTGACCTCCAACAGTAAGTACCTGGGTATTAATATCAGGAATAGCACAGATATCTCCAAATGGCTGAAAGCCGATGTGGGCGTATATCTGAATTATAGCGACAGTAAAGGTCCTGACGGAAACATGGATTATTCAACTGGCTCCAGCTATTTAAATCAACAGTTACCTTTTGAATCAATTTTGGATGAAAACGGTAATGTAACCTTCATGAGATCCACGCTGAGAGCTGTTAATAAGGCTACCTATGATAAATATGGTCTGTTCTCAGTGGAGAGAAATCCTGCACAGGAAGTACGTTATAATCAGCTGTACAGCAAAGGGCTTCAAACCAGAGCCAATGTGAAACTGAATGCCAAGCTGACTAAGTGGCTGAATTATGATGTAATGTTCCAGTACGAACGGAATAATGATAAGTCAGAGCAGATGCTGGACAGAGATTCCCGCTATATGCGTAACCTGTTCAACTCTTTCTCCGCACTGGATGCAAAAGGAAATACCATTTACAAACTGCCTGTTGGTAATGCATTTAACTCTACTTTCTATAATCAACGTTCCTTTACCTTCCGTCAGCAACTGAATTTTAATCATACTTTCAACAGGAAGCATGATGTAGTTGCGTTGGTGGGTTCTGAAACCAGAGAGTCTAAGGTTAATAACGACTATTACAGCGTTTATGGGTATGATCCGTTGACCATGCAATATATGCCGGTGAATGCAAGCGATCTTGCTTTGGGTATGACGGGACTGAACTCTATACGTACTTCGCTGAGTGATCTTACCAAATATTCTGAGCTCATCAATCGCTATGTTTCATTCTATGGAAATGCGGCCTATACTTATAATGACAAGTATATGGTGTCTGGTAGTATGAGATATGATCTCTCCAATCTTTTTGGTACCAATCCAAAGTACCAGTATCGTCCTTTATGGTCAGCAGGAGCGAGTTGGATAGTGAGTAAGGAAGACTTTATGTCCGATATCAAATGGTTGGATATGTTGAAACTCCGTGCATCTTATGGCGTGAATGGTAACGTGGCTAAGACTGCTGGTCCTTTCATGGTGGCATCTTATGGTATAAATATCCTCACTGCCAACCAGAAAGGAGACATTTACACTCCTCCAAATCCTAACCTGAGATGGGAGAAAACGGCTACTACCAATATAGGCGCTGATTTCGCGGTGTTAAATGACAGATTAACGGGTTCCTTGGATTTCTATGTAAGAAATAGTACAGATCTGCTGGCAAATAAAACGATTGATCCTGCCCTTGGTTTCACAAATGCTTATGTGAATAATGGCGCTATGCGTAACAAAGGCGTGGAACTCTCTCTTAGCGGACGTGTATTAACAACCGGTGATTTTACCTGGAATGTAACAGTGAACAATGCTTATAATAAGAATACCGTTACCCGTGTAGATTATAAGCCTGCTATGGCTTCTGAACTGGCTCCTTCTGCCTCTTATCCAGTTATGGGTAACTCCTATTATTCCCTGTACAGTTATACCTGGGTAGGTTTGAGTAATAAAGGGGAACCGATGATTATCGGTTTGGATGGTAAGCCTACAGATAAATATATTACAGATCCAAATGTGGTCAAGAACAGCGGTTCCTATATGCCAGTGTATAATGGCTCACTCATCAATAACTTCAGTTACAAACAATTCCAGTTATCTGTAATGTTTGTATACAATGCTGGTCATGTGGTGAGATATGATGTCCCTTATCTGAATGGCTCATTTCCATTCTACAGTTTCCGTGAAGGATTGGGTAGTGCCTGGAAGAAACCAGGTGACGAACTGGTTACTGATGTTCCAAGACTGGTATTTGACTACGACAACACCGGCAACAGTTATAGAAATGACTACTGGTTGTATAGCAACAGGAATATCATGAGTGCCTCCTATATTAAGGCCAGAAATATCACGTTGTCATATAATCTGCCTAAAAGTATGTTGAAACGAATGAAGGTAGCCGGAGCAAGAATCAGATTCCAGGTAGATAACCTGTTCTACATAGGATTCAATAATCAGGGCATCGATCCGGAAACGGGTGGAATGGCTGGTTCAGCTACAGGACGTAGCCTGCCTATCATGCCTACTTACAATTTTGGCGTAAACCTTTCACTCTAATCATTGGCAGAAAAGATTTTTTATGAAGAAGCTATTACTTTATATCATATTAGGTGGGGCTGTCATGTTGGGAGCTACCAGTTGTGAAAAATACCTGGATATCGTACCAAGAGGCCAGAAAATTCCGCAGACATTTGATGACTTCAAAGCGTTACTGGAGAGCAGCAACGCCCATGTTATGGATTGGTCCAATCAAGCGATCGTGGCGAATGAATGGGGGTACATGTCATTTCAAATCAGCTCCGTTAACCTGACCACGGTTAATTATCTCTGGATGGAATCGCAGGATCGTTTACAATATCTGCAGACAGACAACGGTTATAACTGGTCTTACAAAAGTATTTTCAGTTACAATGTGGTGATCAATCACATCACTACAGCTACAACTGGAAGCGCTACTGATAAAGCTGCATTACTGGCACAAGCAAAAGTATTGAGAGCTGCCCAGTATTTTTACCTGGTAAACAGTTACTGTAAAACCTATGATGCTGCTACTGCCGCTACTGATCCGGGCATATTGATTAATGTCAGTGACGACATGGAGCAGAAGCTGACACAGTCATCCGTGAAAGAGGTATATGATTTCATGATCAATGATCTGAATAATGCATTACCTGCACTTCCTGACATGGGTAATAACCCACTGTTCCCTGGAAAAGGTACTGCCTATGCACTGTTGGCGAGAATTTATATGTTCCAGCGGGATTTTGCCAAAGCAGAAGAAATGACGGATAAAGCGCTTGCTGTTAATAACAAACTGTTCGATTTTGTGCAGTATTACTATGACAACAAAACGCTGGCCGATGCGAATACCCCTTCTATCAATATTCCGAAATATGAGTTCAAGAGTCCTGAAAACTACCTGTTTAATTATGGCGGTATGATGCAGCAATTGCAGGGATTCTATATCAGTGTGGTGAAAGCGCAGGATTCTGTGCAATATGATAAAGGAGATGCGCGTCGTATTGTCAATTTTGCGCGACAAACAGTTGGGGGTGAACTTATCCTTAGCTACCGCCGCTTTGATGATGTGAACGTAGGCGGTATACGTACTCCTGAGATGTATTATTACAAGGCAGAGTGTTTGGCTCGTGCAGGAAAATACAACGAAGCCATGGATGTGCTGAACCAGGTTCGCGTGAAACGTATTATCAAGGAAGCTTATACTCCGGCAACAGCTGCAACCGAAGCGGACGCTATTGCACTGATTCGCAGAGAAATGCGTTGTGAATATCGTGGATATGGCTTGTGGTACCTGGATTACCGCCGCTTTAACAACGATCCGAAATACAAGGCTACCCTGACCAAAACGGAAGGTGGCGCTGTACGCACAATTACACCGGAATCTCATCTCTGGATAATGCCTTTCTCCCAAACGGCTATCGCTTATGGGGAAGGAAGACTTAAACAGAACTCTAAATAATTCTCCTACAAAAGCCGACTATTAGAACCAGCGATGGGTAGTACCGCCAGGTACTACCCATTTTTTTTATTATATTCAGGATATACCTTTGCCTATATTTTCCCCCTATGAATAAAACAGATTTAATCCGCGCGTTAAAAATTGTAGGTATCCCGGTGGCCTTTGCCCTCCTGATGCGATACGTTTTTGGAGTAGATTCCTGGAGTACCCTATATGGTGTTATGACAGTCGCTTTCCTGTTTGGGATTCCTTTTGGCGTAGGTGCGTTGACGGTATATTTGTCAAGTGTAAAAAAAGTAGAGAAATGGCGTTATCGTTTCTTCGCGCCCTGGATTCCTGTTCTCCTATTCTTTTTGGTTACGCTGGCACTTGCTATTGAAGGCTGGGCGTGCTGGCTGATGATTATGCCGGTATTCTTGCTGCTGTCCTCTATTGGAGGGCTGGTCTGCGGTCACTTTAAACTGCGGGACAGTAAAAAGGATGAGCATATTTTTCTATCAGTTATTGTATTATTACCGCTGGTATTTTCTCCACTTGAAAAGTTAATCGAAGTTATTCCTGGTAACTATGAAGCCTATACGTATATCGATATTAAAGCGCCCAAAGCTGCCATCTGGCAGCAGGTAACCCGCGTAAAGGAAATTGATACCAAGCAGGATAAAGGCTGGTTGACGCAATTCCTTGGTTTCCCTCGTCCGCTAAGGGCCGAGTTGAATTATGAAGGCGTTGGCGCTTACCGCGAAGCTATATTCACCGGCGGGTTGATTTTCCACGAAACAGTTACGGAGTATAGTCATCAACATAAAATGACGTTCGATATACGGGCGAATCCTTATGAGATTCCATCTGCCACAATGGATGAACACGTGGTGGTTGGAGGGGATTACTTTGATGTATTAAATGGAGTATATGAATTAGAACAACTGGATGCAAACACTTGCAGATTGCATCTCACGAGTCATTTTAAATTATCTACCACATTTAATTTTTATGCCAGTTGGTGGGCACGCTGGATTATGAAGGATATCCAGAATAATATATTGCAGGTAATAAAGCGGCGTGCGGAACATTAACGAGGCGAGTACTAAAGCCTCCCTAGCCAGGCTGCATTATAAATGATATGATTCCTTTGTCCTGGAGATAGAAAATATTCATATTCAGCGAGCAGATTTTTGCCCTCATATAATTCTTTCTCTTCCTTAATATTGGTTTTCCGGTCAATAATTATCAATTCCGGTGCGATGCCTAACCGATCATAGGCTGTGAGCTTGTGATGACCATCCAATACAAACATTGGATCAGTGAAGAGTCGTACTCCTGTCGGTCCATCGGGATCAAATTGAGTAGCCTTAAATACAAGCGCTTTCGGTCGGCCTCCCTGGCTGATGAGCTGTTCATACCAATGAATCCTTTCCTGATCAAGGGTTTCACGATCCTGGGTGAACATCAGATGATCGTCCTCGTAGGGATAGTAATTATAAAGATGTAAGTCGTTGTAGTATACACCCTGGGGATGTTGATCCGGGAAAAACGTTCCGTCATTGGGGTTCATCGATATTTTATATGTACCGGAACGGAATAATTGCAGAAAGTCTTTTAATCCATTCAAAATTTCATCATTGGTACCATCTATCAAATTATTGGTCAATTGTTGTGGAATTGACCGGCTATGCGGCGTGCATTTGTAATAACGACCAATGCTGCCACTAAGGTCATCCCAGTCGAGCGCCACTGGGCGCTTGATTTTAAGACAGATCACAGATCCGTCAAATATAATGTCAATGATTCCTTTACCGTTACTGATTTGTATTTCCATCATATCGGGACCTAAGGTTTTTTAAATAATCAACTTCTTCTTTTATCTCTTCTTCAGACATCCTTAGATGTTCTCCATCAATACCAGACATGCGTAATGTCTTAATGTAACCATAATCTCCCATTTCAAAGGTATAACCTGGCCAGTTGTCGTTGGTCTGTTCCCAGGCTCCGAGGTCGCTGTTACTAAATAAAATATGCTTTCGTTCAGTATCTATGATAATACAATCCCTAACATCCTGTTCCAAAGGAAGTGCGATGGCTGGTCTTTGCCTGAGTAAGTCAATACTATCTGTACCGTTATATAGAATCCCTCTAGGCGTAGTAATTCTGGTAGCGGTAACAAAATAGCCTGATTCAGATTTAATAAGGACCAATAGGCGGTTGTATTTGTCTAGCATCTCATCGGCTACAATAAACTCTTTCGAGAAACGGTGAAGTTCACCGAAGGATTGCTGAGAAATATAATCTACTCCCAAAATCTTTTCGCCATCATACATTCTGTTCTTAAGCAACTGTATTCCCCATTGGGGCCATTTCTCCGATAATTGTAGCACGTAACACTCCATCACGGAAGTATTATGTGGATATTCATCATACCAGAAGTAAAGTTGCCTTAACCTGATATCCAAAATGACACATCCCTCCATCCAGTTGTAAGACATCAACTCCTCATGTTTCTCACAACTCATTACAAAGTCAATGAACGCATTTTCACCCTTGTACATATCTCCGGTCATAAGATTCACATGCCAATGGTTGTAATAGATATGTAGTTCTTCTCCGTCCTTGATTACATAATTTACTCTGTGTCCCATAATTTTACTATCGTTATTGTGTCCCCGTTTTTGATTTCATAGTCGAGGATACTCTCCATTAATCTTACTTTGAAAGTAATGTATGTAAAATAAAACCAATACAACTTACATTCCACCCTCCTTGCAAGTTATTTTTCGGGTAACGAAAAGCCGATTTCAGCTGTAAGTCCCTCCCCACTACCTACGAACTTTGCTATTGTAAATTGATTCTTTCACTTTCAAATATCCCAAATGAGTAACAATGTTTCCAAGACAGGACTTTTCGTGGTACAATTCCAGATCGGGACTGGAAATCCTGGTGGACAAGAACTGCATTTATCCCTCACCGTTAATACGGTTACCCGCCAGATCAGTGGTATGGGCACTATCGCGCAAGCCATCAATCCGCCACTGGATATCCAGACTTATGTAAAAGGGAACTATTTCCTGCTGCCTATTCTGCCACCCGCTACTTACCCCATCAATCTGAATCTAACCGGTGTACCTTTCCTGGTTAATCCTTTGAGTAATGTGGCGGTTCATCCTAATACAGAAATTTATCTGAATGTCTCTGAACGTTGGGAGACTGGCATATGCACTTATAAGTATGAAATAAATGGTCATTGGCAGACAGTTTCAAACGTTCCGGTAAAAATCGTTCAGACAGAAGTCCTCACCCCGGCGCTTTGATTCCATGTTTGTCCCTTCTGATATTAACCTATACACCTAACTATCCCTTTCGTTGTTCTGAAACCCCGGGGCTGATGTACATCAGCCCCGAATTTATCAGGGTATATAAAATGCGTGTTTAATAGCATAGATGACCAAACCTGTTCTGGATTTGATGTCCAACTTTTCGAAAAGGGCTTGCCGATAGTTATCAATAGTGTGGGGACTGAGGTTCATTTCGACTGCCATCTCCTTATAAGTCATTTCAGAACAACAGAGTTGCAGAAAGCGTATCTCATTTTCACTTAGATGAGATGTACTAGTACTGCTATCTGATTTTCCCTGTAGGCTATGCAACATTTTTCCAGATACAACCTCATTCAGGTAAAAGCCTTGTTCATAAATACTTTGAATGGCATTAACTACCTCGCCTATACGAGATTCCTTCAGTAAATATCCGCCAGCGCCGCTTTTCAACATTTTGATAATGGGCATATCCTCTTCAAATGTGCTCAGGGCCAGAATATGTATCGCGGGGTGATGTTGACGCAGCCATTGGACCGTCTGATAACCATCCATCACAGGCATGCTGATATCCAGCAGGATTACATTTGGGAGCGGCCCGTTCTTCAGATGTTGCTGCATTTCCTGGCCATTGCCCGCTTCGAAAAGAAATTTTATGCTATTGTATTCTGATAGAAGACTAATCAACCCCTGACGAAATAAGGTATGATCATCTACAATTCCTATACTGATAGTGCTGTTCTGCATGATTAAATACTTAAAGTAATGGTAACGGCAGTGCCTTGTCCGGGTGCTGAGGTGATATCCGCCACACCGCCAATCATAGCGGCACGACGGAAAATACCCGACAATCCCATACCTGTTTTTTGCGCCAGCGCCGTGTTTACATCGAACCCGACGCCATTATCTAGTAATGATAACCGGAGTTGGCCTTGTTCGTAAGATTGTTCCACCGTAATAATAGTGGCTTGTGCATGACGTATCATATTATGCAGCGCTTCCTGGAAAATGCGGAAAATGATCAGCTCTTGTTCCGGCATAGAAGGCATAGCGGCCAGGTTGCCTTTATAAATGATTCTATGCCGACCCGCCTTCTCCAGCCACTCCAGTTCAAATGCAATGGCATGTGGCAACCCTTTGCTGATCAATTCCTCGCCATGCATTAGTCTTGATAATGCACGTATTTCCTGTATAGACCTGCGTACCAGGCTATCGACGGCATTGATTTTTCCTTCGGCTTTTTTCCGGTCGTCGAGGTCTATGGCGCTAAGCGTGATAACTACGAGTCCGAGTAACTGGTTGATATTATCATGCAGATCATTGCCAATTGTTTTGAGTGTTTGTTCCTGCACTTCCATCTGGGATTGGAGAAGTTCATGCCGGAAGGTTTGTTGTAAGTGTTCTTTCTCTTCTATATGCCGTCTTTTCCGGTTGTTGTAGGTAGACACGTACACAAGCAGAAAGCCTGGGGCAATCAGGAAAAGGACGCTGACCCAGGCGATAAGCGGCATTATTTCAGTTGACGATACCGACATATGCATGCGTATGCCCAGCTGCCATAAAGGATTACATTCAGCACCTTAAAGATGATATATCTGACAGAATATTGGATACTGTCTGATGCCGGCGCCTGCAGCAGGTAAGTGAAAAAAATATAGGTGACCACGCCGCCGAAATAAAACATTAATACCCCGCTCACCCACCAGAAAGGACCATGACCTCCCAGTCGGATATACTGCTCACTTCTAAGTACCAGGTAAAAGTAATACAGCGCTGCCAGTACAAATATGACAGACATAAGAACAACGACTTGCCTGGAATAGCGCTCCCAGTTATTACTGATGGATTCTGTAAGATATAACCCCGTAAATAACGTCAGCCACGCATATAGCCAGGTTCTCTTCAATCCAAAATTTCTCAATTGATGAAACAGAAAGCTGCTTACAAATATGCATTCTATGGGCAGATACAGATTATATAAGGGCGCATTAGTGACATGCCAGGTTGTTCGTATATATATGCCCGTAGTTTCTACCAGGCAAACGATGAGCAGGTAAGCAGGGAACCATTTCCAGAGGGGATCTTTATCTGTCCGCAGACAGAAGAACGCAATACAGAAACAGCTCCATTCGGCTACGGTGCTAACAGTAAGATAGCTCATCATGATTTTCTCGTAGGGAGTGGTACCGACTTGTCATCCAGTAAAAGGGCGCCTTTATCCAGGCAGTTGCTGGGAGGAGGACACATTTCTCCATTGTTTTCATAGGCCGCTGCATCAATGAGAAAACCTTTACCATTACGAACGCCGCCACCTTCCGGTGTGAAATCCATATGTACGCCCAGGGTATCGAAAGTAGAAATAATGACCATGGTATTACGCCCCCAGAAAGTGGAATCCGGATTCTTTTCTTGTGAGCCTGCCGGAAGATTGGGATAAGTTTCATCATAGGAGGCGAAGTAGAACCGGATACCGCCTGTTTCATCAGGTACCTGGTTGAGCAACTGTTGCAAACGCCATGCAGGGAACCAGATGTAGCGCGGGTTGCGTACATATACGGAATCGCCCTGGTGGTATTTCTTCACGAAGCCGGCGCGGTCGGCATAGTTGTTTACATACTTACGGGCTTGGGCATACGAAAGCATGTAACTACCGCCTTCATTAGGTTTGATGGGTTGCTTGCCAGAGTTCCCACCGAAGTAATAGCCAAGAGATCCGGCAATGAGGGCAATGGCCAGTCCGGCAATAATGTTGCGAAATGATTGGGATTGGGAGTTCATAAAAAAAGGGATTGTGCTTTTAATTGGTTATGGGTCTACATTCGAGTTAGCAAGGTATAGTGTGCCAGGTAAAGGGATATCCTGTATTCAAATGCTGCAGTTCAGTCGCATCTCTCTAAAGATACAAAAAACAATCATATTGATAATTGTTGGAATTATACAATAAAGTGTTAATAAAATCGTTGATACCCAACATCTAATATTAAAGGAATTTTAATACCCGGTTAGGTATACTTATAGATTTAGATATTATTTTTGAGCCCTGATGATGAGAATAATACTACGATACGTTCTGTCGCTGTGTTTTCTTTTCCTGGTAGGTTACCATCATGCGCATGAAAGCGGCGTTGATAAGCCTACCTTCAGGATATCCCGGGCCACTTTACAGTCAGAATCAGATGTTGTAAAAAACAATCTCGCACTGCTGGGTAAAGTGCCACTATCCAGAAAAGGAGCACTCCGCGACAAGATTAAGGCTACGGAAGTGGAAGATGACGGCGATTCAATATTCGCCAGGAAACAACTGGAAACTGGATCAGTACTCATTTCCTGCTTTTACGCGCTTGAATGGGCGTGCGGTCCACCATGTCTTTTGAATGAGAGATTTTTCTCTACTACGCCATCCTATGGGTCCATTGATAGATGTATCCTCCACCATGTCTTCAGAGTCTGATACTCCTCCGTTTTAGCTGCGAATAGGCCACTATCCGGCTATTCCAGTACCCGTTTACCCATATTCACTGTTACTTATTAGCTATATCCGTCTGCCTGCATAGCAACAGCTATGAGGTCAGGGAAGTCATGTGTCTATCAAAAAGCGTTGCATTAGCCAACCCGCATTAATCATAATTACTTTATGAAAAGAATCATCATGCTTATGGGCTTGTATGCCGTTGTGTGCCATACAGGCTGTACCTCCTCCAAAGGAGAAGAAAAAGAGGAAACTACCAAGTTCTTAGTAACCAGTCCACTGAAAATGGATACCGTTATCACTAAAGAGTACGTATGCCAGATCCGCTCCATCCGCAATATTGAACTGCGGGCACAAGAAAAAGGTTACCTGGAAGGCGTTGCCGTAGATGAAGGCCAGGCTGTAAAAGCAGGACAACTCCTCTTTAAAATCATGCCCCGCCTCTATGAAGCAGAACTGCAAAAGGCAGAAGCAGAAACAAAAGCGGCAGAAATTGAAATGCAGAATACAAAAGTGCTGGCCGACAAAAACGTCGTTTCTGCCAATGAACTGGCCCTTGCCAATGCCAAACTACAGAAAGCAAAAGCCGAACAGTCCCTCGCAAAAGTGCACCTGGCCTTCACCGATATCAGAGCGCCTTTCGATGGTATCATCGATCGCCTCCGCCTGAAACAAGGTAGCCTCGTCGGTGATGGAGACCTGCTCACCACTCTTTCCGATAACAGCCATATGTGGGTCTACTTTAATGTGTCTGAGCCGGAATACCTCGACTATAAAGAAAACCTGAAATCAAAAGATCCACTGAAAGTAAATCTCCTGATGGCCAATAAACAGGTATTCGCCTATCCTGGCGTTGTAGAAACTATCGAAGGAGAATTCAATAATGAAACCGGAAACATTGCATTCAGAGCCAACTTCCCTAACCCGGATAAACTGCTCCGTCATGGCGAAACCGGAAGCATCCTGATGCCTGTGCATATGAAAGGCGCCCTCATCATTCCGCAGAAAGCCACCATGGAAGTGATGGACAAAAAATATGTTTTCGTGGTAGGTAAAGATAACGTAGTTACCATGAAACCAGTAACCATCAGCGCGGAAATGACCGACCTGTACGTGATAAAAGATGGCCTGAATGAAAACGATAAAATTTTGCTGGAAGGCTTACGTAAAGTGAAAGACAAAGACAAAATCACCTTTGATTTTGAAGACCCTAAACAGGTTATCGCTCACTTAAAGTTACCAACGGAATAATGTAACCATCCAAAAAAGCAAAAAGAAATGTTTAATATTTTCATGAAGCGGCCAGTCTTTGCGATAGTGATATCTCTTGTCATTATCTTCATGGGCTTCCTGGCCATTAATACCCTTCCCACTTCACAGTTCCCGTCTATCGCCCCTCCGAGGGTGATTGTGAGTGTGGCTTATCCGGGCGCCAGTGCCGATGTACTGGTGAAATCCGTTTTGATACCACTGGAGAAAGCTGTAAACGGCGTGCCCGGTATGAAGTATATGACCTCCGATGCTACCAGTGCAGGCGAGGCCAATATCCAGGTAGTATTCGATCTGGGAACAGATCCCAACCAGGCAGTGGTAAACGTAAAAAACCGTATCGAGCAGGTGACCAACAGATTGCCTGAGCTGGTACAACGTGAAGGGATTGTAGTAAACATCCTGCAACCCAACATGCTGATGTATGTGAACGTTTACAGTAAAGACGCACATGCCGACGAGAATTTCCTTTACAACTACGCTAACGTAAATATCTTACGAGAACTGAGCAGGGTAAAGGGAATTGGGAACGCCCAGATTTTAGGTAGCCGCCAATATGCAATGCGTATCTGGCTGAAACCAGACAGAATGCGGGCTTACAATGTTTCTACAGATGAAGTGATGGAAGCCCTCGGCAGCCAGAGCGTAATCGGGTCTCCCGGTCGTCTGGGCCGAAGCGATGGCAAACGCTCCGAAGCGCTGGAATATGTACTCACCTACCAAGGCCGTTATAATCAGCCGGAACAATACAAAGATGTAATTATCCGCGCCAATCCAAACGGTGAACTCCTCCACCTGAAAGATATCGCAGATGTGGAACTGGGTAGCGAATTTTATGACATCTACTCCAACCTGAACGGACACCCTTCTGCGGCAATCGTATTGAAACAAACCTATGGCAGTAACGCCAACGATGTTATCAAGGAAGTAAAAGCCAAACTGGATGAAATGAAAAAGGACTTTCCTCCAGGCATGGACTATGAAATCAGCTATGATGTATCCAGCTTCCTGGACGCATCTATTGAAAAAGTAATACACACTCTCTGCGAAGCCTTTGTACTCGTAGCTATTGTGGTATTCATATTTCTTGGCGACTGGCGGTCTACCCTCATTCCAACACTGGCTGTTCCGGTGTCGCTGGTCGGCGCCTTCTTCTTCATGCAAGTGTTCGGCCTCACCATTAACCTGATTACTTTATTTGCCCTGGTACTGGCGATCGGTATTGTGGTGGATAATGCCATTGTGGTGATTGAAGCAGTCCATGCTAAAATGGAAGAAGAACATCTTTCTCCATATGCAGCCACCAAAGTAGTGTTACACGAAATCAGCGGTGCAATCGTTGCCATCACTTTCGTTATGACTGCGGTATTCATCCCGGTAGCATTCATGTCTGGTCCTGTAGGTATCTTCTACCGACAGTTTTCCATTACCATGGCTACTTCTATCGTATTGTCAGGTATTGTCGCACTCACGTTGACGCCTGTACTCTGTGCCATCTTGCTGAAAAACACGCATGGCCAGCCTAAGAAGAAAACGCCGGTGAAAATATTCCTGGATGCTTTCAACAGAGGCTTTGAGAAACTAACGGGAAGGTATACACGCCTGATGGAGAAAATTATAGACCGCAGAGTAATCACTTTCGGTATACTGATCGTATTTGGTATCAGCATTTTCGGCCTGGGTAAAACGCTGCCTTCCGGCTTTATCCCCAGCGAAGATCAGGGGATGATCTATGCAATTATCCAGACTCCTCCCGGCTCAACCCTGGAACGTACCAACGATATGGCCAGGAAAGTACAGGATATCGCAGAACATGTAGATGGTATACAGTCAGTATCCGCACTGGCGGGTTACGAAGTATTGACAGAAGGCCGTGGGTCCAATGCCGGTACATGTATCATCAACCTGAAAAACTGGTCAGAACGTAAACATAACGTAAACCAGATCATTGCCGAACTGGAAGAGAAATGTAAAGATATTCCAGGCGCAACGATCGAATTCTTCGGCCCACCAGCCGTGCCTGGATATGGCGCTGCCGGCGGTTTTGCACTACGACTCCTCGATAAAACCAATAGCGACGACTATAAAGAAATGGAGAAAGTAAACGATGATTTCATGGCGGCTCTCAGAAAGCGCAAGGAATTATCCGGACTCTTCACCTTCTATAGTGCCAATTATCCGCAGTATGAATTACAGATAGATAACCAGGCCGCCATGCAGAAAGGGGTATCTATTGGCAAAGCCATGGATAACCTTTCCATCCTCATCGGAAGTACCTATGAGCTTGGGTTTATCCGCTTTGGAAACTTCCTGAAAGTATATGTACAGGCTGCTCCTGAATACAGAAGATTACCAGATGATCTGATGAACCTGTATGTGAAAAATAACCGGGATGAAATGGTGCCGTATTCTGCTTTCATGAGTATTAAAAAATCACATGGGCTGAATGAAATCACCAGGTATAATATGTACAATTCTTCTGCAATCAGAGGTGAACCAGCAGCAGGCTATAGCAGCGGTGAGGCGATTAAAGTCATCCAGGAAGTAGCCGCCAAAACATTGCCTAATGGCTATGGCATCGACTGGGAAGGACTTTCTAAGGATGAATCTGGTCGCGGTAATGAAGCGTTATACATCTTCCTGATCGTATTGTTCTTTGTATACCTGATCCTGGCCGCACAATATGAAAGTTTCGTACTGCCGTTGGCGGTAGTGCTTTCACTCCCTGCCGGCGTATTCGGTTCATTCCTGTTGTTAAAAGTGATGGGGCTGTCGAATGATATCTATGCACAGGTGGGATTGATTATGCTGGTCGGACTGTTGGGCAAAAATGCGGTATTGATCGTTGAATTTGCCGCACAGAAACATCGTTCAGGCGTTCCCGTATTAGAGGCTGCATTGGAAGGCGCTAAAACCAGGTTCCGCCCGATTCTCATGACGTCGCTGGCGTTCATTGCCGGATTGATTCCGCTGGTATTTGCTACAGGTCCCGGCGCTATCGGCAACCATACTATTGGCGCCGCTTCTCTGGGAGGTATGTTGATGGGAACCATTTTCGGGGTAATCCTGATTCCCGGCCTGTATTTCATCTTCGGAACAATCGCTGCCAAACGTAAGCTGATTAAAGATGAAGATGAGAAACCGCTGACAGAAAGGAAGATCCTAATTATTGAAGAACAATAACTGATTGTGATGTTAAATAAAATAAACAGATATATATGCTTTGTGGGTCTGTCGTTGACCTATGGCGCTTGTAATATACCAAAGCTGACAGGAAAGACAGCCAGTACGCAAGTGCCGGATGGTTACACCGCAGCTCGGGATACGATCAACAGCGCTCAGATAAAATGGAAAGAATACTTCACCGATCCTAATCTGGTAGCTTTGATTGATACGGCGCTGAAGAACAACCAGGAACTGAATATTACATTGCAGGAAATTGAAATTTCCAGGAATGAGATCAGAGCCAGGAAAGGCGAATATTTGCCATTTGTAGGCGTGAAAGGTGCGGTAGGATTGGATAAAGTGGCCCGCTATACCAGCGAGGGCGCAGTGGAAAATGGAGCGGAAATCAAACCGGGCAAAGAAATTCCCGATCCATTACCCGACTACCTGTTAGGCGTATACGCCAACTGGGAAGTGGATCTCTGGCATAAACTCCACAATGCTAAGAAAGCGGCTATTACGCGCTACCTGGCCACCGTAGAAGGACGTAACTTCGTTATCACCAATCTGGTAGCAGAAGTAGCTAATTCTTACTACGAATTACTAGCCCTGGACAACCAGTTAGAAATCGTCAATAAAAACATTCAAATCCTGAATGACGCACTGGTGATTGTAAAACTGCAAAAAGAAGCCACCAGGGTAACGGAGTTGGCTGTACGTAAATTTGATGCAGAAGTGTTGAAAACACAGAGCTTACAGTACGATATCAAACAACAGATTACAGAAACCGAAAACAGAATCAATTTCTTGTTGGGTAGATATCCACAACCTATTGTCAGAAATGATCATAGTTTCGAGGGACTGTTACCAGCGCCGGTGCATGCAGGTATTCCTTCTCAATTGCTGGCAAACCGACCAGATATTAAACAGGCCGAACTGGCATTATCTGCCGCTCAACTGGATGTGAAAGTGGCGAAAGCGCAGTTCTATCCTTCTTTTGGTATCTCGGCTGCTATTGGCTATCAGGCTTTCAATCCGTCTTATCTGCTCAGAACGCCGGAGTCGCTGCTCTATTCCCTCGCTGGCGAAGTAGTAGCCCCATTGGTGAATAAGAACGCGATCAAAGCAACTTATTATAATGCCAACTCCAAACAGATACAAGCGGCATATAACTATGAGCGGACAATCCTGAACGCCTATCTGGAAGTAGCGAATCAGATGGCTAAAATCAGTAATCTGGAAAAGAGCTACGACCTGAAATCCAAACAAGTGGAAGCGCTGACCCAATCCATCTCCATCTCCAATGACCTGTTTAAATCGGCCAGGGCAGACTATATGGAGGTACTCATGACGCAGCGAGACGCCCTTGAATCAAAGTTTGAGTTAATCGAAACAAAAAAGCAACAACTGAATGCCATGGTGAATATTTACCAGGCCCTCGGCGGTGGCTGGAATTAGTAAGTTTTTTATTAGTTTATATTGTATATTTTAAGGGAGATAATAGCCGGTTTATCCGGCTATTATCATTTTATTTGGCGCTCATCACCCCATCTCCTGCGCTCCCGTACTTTCTTCTCCAATGAATAGATAAATGCCCTTTCTTTGTTGAAAATCTCCTATTCATTTGAAGAAAATCACAGATATATCGCTCTACTGGAAATGCCAGGTAATAGGTTGGTGCGTTGCCTCTCTATACTGGGGATTTAGTGGAATGCGAGCTCCCAGGGCCACCTGGCTGGAATTCTTCCTGCAGCTTACCGGAGATATTCTCATTGGAATCTGCATTACACATGGCTACAGATACGTTGCCAGGAAGTACCGGTGGACAGATTTACCCCTGGGGAAACTGGTCATAAGACTAATCCCCACCGTACTCCTGCTGGGATCTTTATTTGCCGTACTGACAGGGCTCAAACTGTATTACCTGCATTTCCCTTTCTGGCCGGATGCCGATTGGACACTCCCCCTTTATCTGAAAACTAGTTTCGAAACGCTTCTGGTGACAGGAATAAGACTGATGGCTATCTGGGTACTGATTTATCATATGTATCATTATGCCCGCAGAGAAAGTAAAATCGCGTTAGAAAACGCCAGATTGCTTACTGCTACCAGAGAAGCGCAGTTGAATCATTTATCGGCACAATTAAATCCTCACTTCTTTTTTAATTCGCTGAATACCATAAAATTCCTCATCAAAGAAGACCCGAATACAGCAAGACGAGCGGTGGATCTGCTTTCTGATTTACTGAGGCAATCCCTTTATAAATATGAAGACCGGTTGATTACTGTACAAGAAGAACTGCAACTGGTGAATGACTACCTGGAACTGGAGAAGCTCAGATTTGAAGAGCATTTGCAAACGAATATCATCGTCGGAGATAATTGTTTACCTGTAACCCTGCCGCCATTAAGCATTCAAACGTTGGTGGAGAATAGTATTAAACATGGTATCTCCGGAATGAAAGAGGGAGGATCAGTGGTCATTCATTTGGAACGAAACGATGACCAATTACAGGTTACTGTTACTAATTCTGGAAAATTACAAGCTGCACCAGATACTGGAATAGGTTTAAAAAATTTACAAGAAAGATTGCAATTACATTATAATGGACACGCCACGCTACAACTTACTGAATCGAATAATATGGTAACAGTTGTATTAATCATTCCTGCATATGTGTAAAATCAATGTGGTAATAGTAGACGACGAACGTTCTTCCAGGGAGGAGCTCAAACTGGCATTGAGTGCTTATGAAGATTTCACTATTATCGGAGAAGCAAAGAATGTCGATGAGGCCAAAACCTTGATCACCACTATGCATCCGGATCTTATATTCCTGGATATACAAATGCCGGGGCAATCAGGTTTTGATTTATTGGAACAGTTATCGCAGGTGCCGCAAGTGATTTTTGTAACGGCTTATGATCAGTATGCGATTCGTGCCTTTGATAACAATGCATTGGATTATCTGCTGAAACCCTTCCGGACAGAGCGATTCGCTCAAACGATAGAAAAGATCCGGGTGAAGCGGGAAGAGATGAAGGCTAAAGAACAGTTGTCTTCCCAAACAAAACAAATATTCCTGAAAGACGGAGAGCATGCCTACTTCATTCAACCATTATCTGTTTATCGCATCGCTTCTGCGGAGAATTATTCAAAGGTCTACTTTGAAGATAAGAAAGTAGTTATCAAACGTTCTCTCCATCAATGGGAAAGTAGATTGGACCCTGCAATATTCTTTCGGGCCAACAGAACGGAACTCGTCAATATTCGCTTTATACAACAGGTGAAACCTACTGCTGGCGGTAGATTGGAGCTGGTGTTGCAAAATGGGACTGTAGTGGAAGTATCCATGCGTCAATCGGTGAAGTTTAGAAATATTAACCGCATATAATTTCCTTTTTCTTTTAAACTAATATTATGAAGACAGTAATCCTATTACTGCTAAGTGGGCTTATTGTGTCCGCTCGAGTAGGTGCGCAACAGTTACCCGTAAAAGAGGAACATCAAATTGACAGCGTTTCCATAAAAGGGAAAGATGGCGTTATCATTTCGGCAGTGGTAGTCCGGAAAGTAGGCGTGGAGCAACCATTGCCTACGGCGCTTACGTTCACTATCTACGCAGATGAGAAGAGTGTGAATCGGGCTAAAATAGCAGCCGCACATGGTTATGTAGGAGTGGTGGGATTCAGCAGAGGAAAAGGATGGAGCCCGGAAATGATTGCTCCTTATGAACACGAAGCGGAAGATGTGAATAGTGTGATTGACTGGATTGTGCATCAATCCTGGAGCAATGGAAAAGTAGGCATGTATGGTGGCAGTTATGATGGTTTCGCACAATGGGCCGCAACGAAAAAGTTACATCCTGCATTGAAGACTATTGTTCCTTATGTGGCAGCTATTCCTGGTATTGGCTTGCCTATGGAAAATAATATTTTCTTAAATGCAAATTACGGATGGGCTTTTTATACCACGAACAATAAATCTCTGGATAATAAGGTCTATAATGATCCTGCCCGTTGGAGAACAATGGAAAATAAATGGTTTAACAGCGGAACGGCTTACAGAAAAATTGACAGTATAGACGGCGTCCCTAATCCCTGGTTGCAACGTTGGCTGGAACATCCCGACTATGACGCATATTGGCAGGCAATGGTCCCTTATGGGAAGGAGTTTGCGAACATCAATATACCTGTACTCACCATTGAAGGCTATTACGATGATGGACAGATTTCCGGACTCAGATACCTCCAGGAACATTACAAGTATAATCCGCAGGCAGCACATTACCTGGTGATTGGACCTTATGATCATTTTGGAGCGCAACGTGGCGGAACACCACAACTACGTGGATATACCGTGGATTCAGTAGCATTAATAAACACTAATGAGCTCACTTTCGAATGGCTGGATTACATCCTGCGGGATGGTAAAAAACCTTCTTTGTTGAAGGATAAAATCAATTTTGAAGTAATGGGCGCCAATGAGTGGAGGCATGTCTCCTCAATGGACAAAATGAACAATGATACACTTACGTTTTACCTGAGCGATAAGTCTTCACATGGTATGTATACACTGTCGCCCAAACAGCCTGCAATAGGCCGTTATCTGTCGCAGACGGTTGATTTGTCGGACAGAACTACCTATCTGAATGATTATTATCCTTTTCCAATTATCCGTGATAGTTTAGATATAGATAATGGTCTATATTTTTTAAGCGATCCATTGGAGAAATCTATAGATGTAAACGGCAGCTTTACGGGCAATTTACAGGCAAGTATTAACAAAAGAGATATGGATATTGGGGTGGTATTATATGAAGTCAGGGGAGACGGCAGCTACTTTAATCTGTCGTATTACCTCGGCAGGGCGAGTTATGCGAAGGATATGACACGACGGAATTTATTACATCCGGGAAAGATGGAGACCATTCCGTTTAGCAGAACCCGTATGGTCAGTAAGCGCTTACAGAAAGGGAGTCGCCTGTTGGTAGTTTTGAATGTTAATAAAAATCCGTTCGCACAGATTAATTACGGAACGGGAAAAGATGTTAGTGAGGAAACCATACAGGATGCAGGTGCTCCTTTAAAGATAAAGTGGTATTCCGGAAGTTATATTAAAATTCCTGTTTGGAAATAATGTAAATTCAAAGACGCTTACTCATCGTTCGGAAACGGACCTTGTTTGTTCAGAATTGAACAAGATAAGAATCTGAACAGCCTTGTCATTATTGAGTTTGGGGGATGAATTCGGCATGGCATGAGTATTGGGCGAAAAGATAAAACCCAGGTCGCTATGCTGCATAATTATCTAAAAATTGCCTATCGAAGTATTATCCGGAATAAGGCTTTTTCGGTTATTAACATCCTGGGACTTGCAGTGGGGATAGCATCGAGTTTATTATTGATACTGTGGGTACAGGATGAATGGCAGAAGGGGAAGCACTATGACCAGTTGGGCGATTTATACCGGATCATGGAAAATGAGATTGCGGATGGCCGAATTGTGACCGACTATGACACGCCAGGTATATTAGCGAAGGAACTGAAGGTGCAGCTGCCTGAAGTGGCGTATGCTGCCAGTATTTCAGGACATGAAGATCATATTTTCAGCGTGGGAGATAAAGTGACGCGGCAACCTGGATATTATGTAGGATCTGATTGGTTTAACATCTACCGTATTCCCTTGCTGGCGGGAACGCGGGAATCGGCGTTGACGGAACCCGGTTCGGTAGCCATT
The DNA here is from genome assembly GCF_003259435.1 of Chitinophaga dinghuensis. GTDB lineage: Bacteria > Bacteroidota > Bacteroidia > Chitinophagales > Chitinophagaceae > Chitinophaga > Chitinophaga dinghuensis. The sequence goes on along the minus strand of NZ_QLMA01000010.1, from coordinate 11,954 downwards.
TCCCGCAAACTGGCGGCAATTTACTTCCATTCGCCGGATGCTGCGTTGGGAAAGATGATCCGTATGGATGATAAAAAAGATCTACGGATCACAGCGGTTTTTGAAGATCTGCCATCTAATGCATTGGAGCATTACGAGTTCCTGCGCAACTGGGAAGATTATCTGAAGATGATTCCCTGGTTTACAGCATGGGAGGCAGGCGGGCCGGGAACACGCCTACGATTGCAGCCGAATGCCGACCCCGCGAAGGTGAATGCAAAATTGAAAAGCTTTCTGAAAGGGCGTAGTAAAGACATCAATGCTACTTTCAATATAGAGCTGTTTCTGCAGCCGGAATCAGAGGTATATCTTTACTCCAATTTCTCAAACGGACAACGCAATGGCGGCCGCATTTCCTACGTCCGCATATTCATCATTGTAGCTATATTTTTATTGGTGATCGCTGCTATTAATTTCATGAACTTATCCACTGCGAGAGCCATGAAACGCGCTAAGGAAGTGGGTGTTCGGAAAGTGGTGGGGGCCAGGCGGCTTTCATTGATCTGGCAGTTTATGCATGAAGCGATACTGATGACAATACTAGCGGGCATTATAGCTATCTTATTAGTATGGGCCTGCTTACCATTGTTTAATATAGTATCCGATAAACATTTGGCACTGCCATTTACTAACGGCATCTTTTGGCTGCTACTATTGGTGATTTTGATTGCTACGGCCGCATTGTCAGGAAGTTATCCCGCCATTTTTCTTTCTTCCATGCAGCCTTTGCGTGTACTGAAAGGGTGGTTGAAAGCTGCTCCTGAAGCGCAATTATTCAGACGTGTATTGGTGGTATTTCAGTTCGTGTTATCCATTTTAATGATTATAGGAACTATTGTCGTCTATCAGCAGTTAAAATATATACAATCCAGGAACCTGGGATTCAACAAGGAGAATTTGATCATCATTCCTGGTGAAGGTAATCTGCGAAAGCATTTCGATACATTTAAGAAAGAACTCCTGCAACAGCCGGGTATTGCCAATATCTCTTACATGCAGAGTAATCCATTAGAAAATGGTAATACCACTGATGGGGTAAAATGGAGAGGAATGGACCCCAATCTGGCTATTCAATTCAGTAACGCTACAATTGGCTATGACTTCGTCCGGACGATGAAATTAACCCTGCTAAGCGGACGTGAATTTTCCCCGGATTTTGGCACAGACACGGCGGCTTACCTCATCAATGAGGAGACCGCGAAGCGACTGGGATACGCAGATCCCATAGGCCAGCCACTTACATTCGGACAACGGCCAGGCACTATTATAGGCTTATTGAAGAACTATAATTTCAATTCATTACATGAACCTATACGACCTATTATCCTGCGCCTGGCGGGAGGTTGGGGCGCCGAGAGCGTATTGGTCAGAGTGCAGCCGGGGCAGACAAAGCAGGCACTTGCCAGTATCGAAACTATTTGTAAGCAAATGAATCCAATGTTTCCATTTACTTATTCTTTCCTGGATAAGGACTATGAAGCGGTGTACAAAAGTGAAGCTATTGTAGGGAGACTCGTGTCTCTCTTTACAGGTCTTTCTGTATTTATCGCCTGTCTGGGTTTATTTGGTCTGGCAGCTTTCACGGCAGAACAGCGCACGAAGGAGATCGGCATCCGGAAAGTATTGGGGGCTTCAGTCGTTGGTATTGTAACGCTATTATCCCGCGATTTTCTGAAATTGGTACTGGTCGCCATTATCATTGCTTCTCCTCTGGCCTGGTATGCAATGGCTAAATGGTTAGAAAACTTTAGCTACCGTGTTTCGATTTCCTGGATGGTATTCGTATTAGCCGGCATTGCTGCATTAACAATAGCCGCATTAACCATTAGTTTCCAGAGTGTGAAAGCGGCCTTAATGAATCCGGTAAATAGTTTGAAAGGAGATTAAAGTCTCCCGACAATATTTTAGCATCAGACTAATTATAAAAGTTAACTTATGAAAACATTGAACCTGCTTTTATTGATGTTATGCTTGTCTGTATTGGGCTATGCACAAAGTAATCCGGATGCGGCTTTACTTGCATCCTTGAATCGTGCTACAGCAGCTATTAGAGGCGCTTTTGAAAAAGGGGATGCTGAGTTGGTAACGCAATTGCATAGTCCGGATATCATTAAGTATTTCGGTGGAAAAAATGTGGTAACCGGGAGAGAGCAGTTAAAGAAAGGCTTGCAGGATTGGTTTGAACATTCGAAAGTTGAGTTTGTAGAGAACAAGGTGGAGAATACCATATTCAATGGTGAAATAGCGATTCAGACCTCCATATTTGCCATAAAAACAACGCCCAAAATCGGAGGGAAGGCTTCTATTGGGAGAGGCCGATCTATGGTGATTTACAAGAAGGATAAGAATAGTCCTACTGGCTGGCTTTCACTCCGGGAAATTGTACAGGAAGCGCCGGCGGAGGAAGGTACAGAGAAAGAAAAATGATACTAGGAAATTTTCTTCATATGCAAGATCGGGAAAGGATTGCCCTGGCCATCCACAGCCGACCTTTCTACCACTTCAAATCCACAGTGCTTATAGAAGCCGGTAGCTCCTTCATTTTGTTCATTCACATCTACTTCCGTAACACCCATCTCTTCTACGGAATAGGTGAGTAGTTGTTTACCAAGACCTTTTCCATGGGAATCGGAATGAACAAAGAGCATTTCTAATTTATTGCCAGCAACCCCGACAAATCCTTTAATAGCGCCGCTTTCATCGCGAGCGCAACGTAAATCCACATGTTGGAAATACTCATTCTTTATGAGTGGTTTGTAATATTGTATCTGTTCTTCCTCTAAGAAATGATGTGTTGCCCGTACGGCATCTTCCCAAACTGCAATCATTTCATCATAATCGTTAGCAGATGCATGGTCTATTTGTATCATCTAATTAGCTTTTGTAGCATGTAAAGTTACGGCTTTTGTAACTTTACACGCTAAGTATCATACCTCAGTTCGATGTGCTACGGGAGAATGTTCTCCTCATCCGAATCATCGATATCTATGTTAGCATCATACGGCCCAACGCTGGGATTAAGCATTTGTTCCAACGGGCCTACTTCCAGCAAAGACTGAATAGTTTCCTGAATGCAGGCTCTGGAAAGTTCCTTGACAAACAAATCAGGTGGTACTACATATGATTTTCCTTCCCCGGTATTTTCGCTTACCGCAGTTTCGAAGAACTTATAGGTCCAGACATTAATAGCATAGTACGTTTCATTGGGAAGGCGTACCATAACATTACAGTACTCATTTTCAATATTCCAGTTTCCCGGATCTATCTCTTCAAATTCGAGCCGGAGTTTGAAATCAGTCACAGCTTTTTTTATTAAATAGGTCATACATGTGTTGAAAATAACTCCAGGTCTCCGCCGCCCAAAGTTACCTTTTCGCCATAAATGATTTCATCTGTCTCTTCGTTATAATCATAGCTTTGGTTGAGTGTGGAGGAGTATTTAACCTTGACGATATTGTCAGCAATATAGAGGGTTCCACTGCCATTCATATAACATTCGCCAACAGTTGGGATTTTGAGTATATAGAATAGATATTCATCCAGACTATTATACATTTCCGTTTCGTCGGTTGGATTTTCAAAAGTGATAAATCCTTCATCACCGCCACCTTCAAAGGAGAAGTCTAGTGCGTTATTATCCCTAAGTTTATCGATCAGCCAATCTTTAAAAATGGCTTCTAATTTTAAAGTATAGGGATCTATCCTGTTCAATGTATCAGGTTCTGGTTCATAGTCATAATCCGATTCAAATTCTGATTCAAAGTCTGGTTCATTACTGTTTATAGGAGTTTCGGGCTGTTGTTCTGGTTTTTTTTCTCCGAAAATACGCTTCCAGAAATCGTTAAAGCTCATGTTGGATAGTTTCTAATTGGTTTAAATCGGGTGTATACTGCCATCTTTCACTGAATTTGACGTAACCTAGTAGTTTGTGTATTCCAGTTTCTGAGATGTAATGAGAAAGTTCCATGGCATAGTCGATGCCGAGCATCTCTTTTGCCAGATGAACGCCAAAATTGCTATGGGTAATGATGAGGGAAGTTTTTAAACCTGACATGAGAAAAGGTTGCAGTACAAACTCTTTCAGTCGTGCATCAGATGGATTAATCGGGCGGAAATGTTCCAATACCTGATTGTCTACGTCTTTGAACCAATGGTTTAAAGTGGGCACAAATCCCATCAGGTCTTCCTTACAATGTTCTGCCGCGATATCGCGTACGAGCACATTTTTGTTGTCTGAATTGGTAAGTAATTCGCCAAATCGCTGAGTACACAGATCTATACCGTAGGTATTATGTAACAGGATTCTATGTCGGATATTAAAACAGAATAGTTTGCTACTGTCGAGGAACTTATGTATCTGAAGATAATCCTGGGCAGCGCCAGTGAATTTATGTTTGGATAAAAGAGCGTGTTTCCAGTAGTTCATTTCCGGGTATAGGTATAGTTATCTAGTTGGCTACAGCAATCGCTGTGTAATGCAATATACCACGTTTTGAACTAAAAATAGAATGTTGGACAGGACGGCATTTTTCGAACTAAATGCAACAATGTCAAAGGGGCTAACAGGCTGGCCTCTGACATTGTTACTTAATAACCTGTTAGAGGCATAGGATTGTTAATCTACAAGTACCTGGGCAGCTAGTTTCATCGGCAGAAGTTTCGCAGATTTTTCCTTTTGCTTTAGGTGTGCTAAGACTGGCAACTTTAATTTTAATGAGTTGCAGTTTTTTAGGAGTGGTGCTCTGTTTCATAATTGTGGAGGTTTATTGTAAAAGTCCACTCCTGTCTTTAGCGGAGAAGCAATGCCATGGAGTGGTTGTTCAGCATATTTTTAATGAAATTAGCAGGTAATGCTGAGCGTAATTTTGCAGCTAGGGCAGGTAGTTGCATCAGCAGAGGTCATACATACCTTCCCTTTCTCTCTCGGAATACTCAGGTTAGCAACTTTGATTTTAGTCAGTTGCAGCTTTTTGGAAGTGACGTCCTGTTTCATAAATAGAAGTATTAATGATTCATCCGCTCCTGTCTTTAGCTGGAGGAGCAATGCCATGGAGCAGTAATTCAGCAGATTGTTGAAAATCCGAATGGTTAGCAAACCAGGGTTTCTCTGCAACCAGGGCAGCTGGTATTGGCGATGGAAGTCACACAGATTTTACCAGTTCCTTTAGTAGCGGTAAGATTAGCCACTTTGATTTTAGTTAATTGCAGTTTTTTAGGAGCATTATTTTGTTTCATAATGGAATACTTTAAAGGTTAAACGTTTACAGGTGTTAGATTAGAGGCAGAGGATTGTTAATTTGCATCCGCCAGGGCAGGTAGTTTGATCAGCTGAAGTTTGACAGATTTTTCCTTTTTCTTTAGGAATGCTCAAGGTTGCAACTGTGATTTTTGAGAGCTGCAATTTCTTTGGAGTGCTGTTCTGTTTCATAAATAGAAAATATTTAATGATTATTCCTCTCCTGTCTTTAGCTGGAGGAGCAATGCCGTGGAGCGGTTGTTCAGCATATATACGTGGTGCTAATACTGATGGAAGCAGGCTTGTTGTAAATGGAAAAATGAGTGCTATTGAATTAACATACCGGTATTATGTTCATTGGGTTATTAATTTCGGGTAATAGGCATATTAGTAGTTCTAACCAATTTAATGAATAAATTCGATGATGAAAATTTTTTATTATCGCAAAAACATAAAAAAACAGAAGAGTTGATAAATTGGAAATGTGAATTCCTAATTTATCAACTCTTCTGTAGTAGCTGTGGTGGCCTTTCTTTGGGTATTGGTGAAATACTACGTCAGTGGGTGTACTGTATCATTAATATTTTTGGAAATAACTATTTCGGGAGACACGTGTCTCCCGAAATAATTATTTTACTTTAATTCCAGTTGTCAATGCGAATGTCATTTGGGTCGGGGTTTCCTTTTCCTGTTTCTACCAATGCTTTCAAGCTCATCAGGAATATCGCCCATTTAGTACTACAATGATACATGAACTCAACAGGCTCTTTCCAGTTTAAGTGCTGGAATAGCAGGATCACATAATCCTCTTCCTGTTTCAGTTCGAAGTGAATGGTGGTACCTATCCATTCTTTGGGCCCGTCTATTACTTCCCATATAACCAGATTGGGGGCCTGGAGCTGGGTCACTTTCATATCGAACCCTCCTTTATCTCCAAATCGGAATATAACGATATTTCCCACCTGGTCGCCTTCTCCGGTTGTATTGGTGGTCCACCAGCCGGCAAGGCCTTCTCTCGTTGTCAATACGCGATAAACTTTATCTATCGATGAATTTTTAATACCAATTCGATGAAGGATATCTGCCATAGTAAAATAGTTTATTCAAATGTACCTGGTTTTGAGAATATGTATAGTGGGCAAAATGGACAGGAATAGGGGAGGATTTGGACAAAGAGACGTCCCTCTTTTGTGTTGCAGGCTTTCCCCGGAAGACTCTGCCAGCTAACAGGTTGCACAGATAATCCACATTTAATTTTAAGGAAGATTATTGCTACCTTTAACTACACGCTATTTTATCCTATGCGCAGAGCTCCGCAGATGATGTGACATCTTAACCGTTAAGGAGCAAAAAGATACTTAACAAAAAATCAACAAAATAATCAGACCATGGAATTCTCACCATTCAATAACGTTGTGAAGCTGTGTCTTCAAGGTATGAGCATGGAAGAAAAAGGAGAGCCGGAAGAAGCGAAAAAACTATTCCTGCAAGCTTGGAACGAAGCTACGAACGACCTGGAAAAGTTTCTTTCTGCCCATTATGTTGCCCGGCATCAGCAAACGGTTACTGATAAACTGAAATGGCTGGAAGCCTCATTAGATCATGCTTTGAAGATAAATGATGATACGGTGAAGAGTGCATTCCCTGCGCTATATCTAAACATCGCCCAATGCTACGAAGAATTATCCCAGCCAGAAAAGGCGAAAGAGAACGCAGAATTAGCCAAGCAATATAAGGAGCATCCTTCTGATAAAGGCCCTTTTTATCATGGCACAAAAGCTGATTTGAAAGTGGGCGATTTGCTGTCGCCAGGTGGTAATTCTAACTATAAGTCGGAGTTCATCATGAACCACATTTACTTTACGGGACTAGTGAATGGCGCTGGATTTGCAGCCGCCCTCGCAAAAGGCGATGCGCGTGAGCGGGTGTACATTGTGGAACCCACCGGTAGTTTTGAAAATGATCCCAATTTAACCGATAAAAAGTTTCCTGGTAATCCGACTCGTTCCTATCGTTCTGCGGAACCATTGAAAATTGTAGGGGAAGCAAAGGAATGGGTAAGACAAAGTGAAGAGGATATTCAGAAGTTCCGGGAGAAACTGGAGAATAGCAAAGGAGAGATTATTAACTAGGTACATGCTTGTATAATTGTTTGACGTAAACATCCTCTTTTTTGTCGTTTTCATACCTTATTGATGTTGAGGTTAAACGGTACATTTGGATAACATAAAAAATATAGACTTATGGCACTTATCAATCCTCATATTAATTTCAACGGTAATGCTGAGGAAGCATTTACGTTCTACCAATCAGCATTCGGCGGAGAATTTACAAAAGTGATTCGCTTTAAAGACATTGCAAATCCTGATTTACCGATATCTGAGCAAGAGGCAAACAAAATCATGCATATTGCTTTGCCAATAGGAGAGAGAAATACATTGATGGGGAATGATGTTCCGGAATTCATGGGCAAAGTAAATGAGCAAGAGAACAGAAGTAAAATTTCAATATCTACCGCCAGCAAAGAAGAGGCAGATAAATTATTTAACGGACTTTCTGCAGGTGGTGAAATAGAGATGCCTATAACAGATAGCCCCTGGGGCACCTATTTTGGTATGTTTAGAGATAAGTATGGCGTTGAATGGATGGTAGAGTTTGACCCAAGTAATGGAAAAGTGTAAGCGTAGAATAACAAAGGCCCCCTGATGGCATAAAACTAAAGATTCGATTATACCTAACTGTAAAGGCCGATCCAATCGCGGCCTTTACAGTTAAACAGTTGATGAAGATATTGAGCTAAATATTGCTATTGCGATACTAAAGCTGCAAACCTAAAATATGCTACCACTGCTGACAGAATAAAGACGATCATCAGCATTGGGAACATTTTGTATTCCTTCTTCCTGGTGTGAACAACGATGCCTGCTAGCATAATTAAGCAAAAGCCTGTTGCTGTTATAGGTGTCAAAATTGGAGCAATACCTAAAAGCCATGGGATTATAATACCGACACATCCTAATAATTCAAGCATCCCCAGTATTCGAATTGGTACTATAGAATCGTTCGGTTTCAAATGTCCGTCATTAACGTGCTTTTCTTTACTGCCTGTAATTTTTCCATAGCCAGGCAAGATAAAAAATGCAGAGAGAAGCCCCTGTATGATCCACAAAATTGTATTCATCTTTTCTTTACGAAGTTTAAAAAGCTAATTAAGTCCTTGATGGATAAGGATAGTAAAGTGTCTTGACATATTTCAAGGCTGCTCATTTACTATACAATTCAAACCAGCTTCATCTGCGCTTTTTGAAAACTCAGTTGCTGTGTTTAAATCCGTAAATTCTACCGCTATAGGTTTCCGCGCCCATACTTTATCCACAGTTGCACGGGCATCCTCCAATGACATATTTTTATACTTCAGTAATAATTTTACTAAGGAAACAAAAGGTAATTTACCTTCTCTGTATCCGCTAATATGAACATTATACATCTTGTCCATCCTTTTCTTTTTGCGGGTACAATTTATAAATTACTTTATATAAAATTAAAAGCAGCGCAAGTTTCCACGAGTGCTTTCAAACTTATGAGCAACATGGCCCATTTGGTGCTACAATGATCGATGAACTCAATAGGTTCTTTCCCATTGAGGTGTTGGAATAGCTGGTCCACCAGCCGGCAAGGCTATCCCTGGTTGTCAATACACGGTAAACATGCACAACCGGGATGTTTTCACGCCTATTCGATGAAGGATATTTGCCATAGTGAAATAGTTGAAAAGCATATGGTTTGGCAGATACACAAGACGGCTTATGTAGACAAGGTTGCGGTATTTATTTGCTGCTAAAGAGAAACCTTGGATAGAATCTGAGAAAATGGTTATTCTCCAATAAAATATATTCAGAAATATTTTTACCCGATGACTGGAATACGAAATATTCATTTATATTTATAATGTGGGGCACATAAGCGGTATCCCTGTGTCTTTTGAACGTTTAATGCAATATTCACCCTGTGTCAGGCAGACCAGGATAAATCAAAATCACTGTAGCTAATTCTTAATTCTGGTACCAATGAAATCCGTTGTTAATTCAATCTTTTTGTTGCTGATCTGCTGTTCCTTATTCGCCCAAAACAGATTATCTATCCAAGGTAAAGTTACCGATCTATCCGGAATCGTTATCCCTGATGCATCGCTGAAACTTCAGGTGGAAAATAGCCAGGAACTGATTACGCAGAGTAATGCAGAGGGTAAATTTTCTTTTGAGAACCTGAGCGCCGGTGTTTATAAGCTCACCATTTCACATATTGCCTATCAGGCGGTACCACCGCAGACAATCACCCTCAAAGGGAGTATCACCGGCATGAAGATAGCCCTGACGCCAGCCACATCGCAACTCAAAGGCGTTGAAGTAACTTCCACCCGGAAACTACTCACCATGCAGGGCGACAAACTTGTATATGATCCTGGAGTACTTCCCGGTGTAGATAATGATAACTCCATAGAAATACTCAAAAAAATACCGGGCTTCTGGATAGAACAGAATGAAGATATACGTCTCAACGGCAGCGGAGATGTCACCATACTGATCAACGGTGTTAAGCAGAATCTCCTCGGCAACCAGGTCGCCAATTTACTGAAATCTATTCCAGCTAATGCTATCAGCAAAATAGAAGTAGTAACCGGTGGGGCAGCCCGGTATGACGCAGCCGGCGGCTCCGTTATCAATTTTGTACTGAAACAACGGACAATCGATGGCTATAGCATTAACTTCGCCAATAATGTGCTGATCGATAAATACGTTAGCAATAACCATAACTTATACGCTATGCTGCTCACTGGTAAACTACAGAGCAGTACCTCCGTCAGTTATGCAAGGAATCACAGCTATTATACCGAAAATGGCCAGATTAATTACAACCAGCAGCATGCCAACACTGCTGATATCCTCTATCAGCGCAATTCCCTGACCCGTTCCTCCGGACCAACCCTGTATGAAAACCTCAGTTACGCCGTCAGTAACAAGAGCAAACTTATACTGGATATCAGCTCTACCTGGAAAAACAGTAAGGGCGACTTCTCTGACACCAGCAACTTCGGCGCTCCGCTAAGCTACCGCCAGCAGTATAAAAGAAATGACGAGGTGAAAAATAATCTCACTTCGGTCAATCTCATATATCAGTTCAGGCCCGATACTGCAGGATCTCTGCTCGCTGTCAACTATGGTTATATCAATGGTTACATACGTCAATACCAGGACATCGAGAATAGCAGATCGCCAGCAACCGGTTATGGCAGCATATTACAGGCAGGTTATCTGCCTTTGCAAGGCTATCAGCATATTATTAAAGCTGACCTGGAAAAAAAATTACATCAACTGGTACTGGAAACGGGTGTTAAATATAACGCCGGCCATATTGACAATAATGCTCAATATGATACCATTAAAGCCACAGGGCCTGTATATGACCGGCAACTTTCCAACACAACTTCCTATGATGAGAAAATTATAGCAGCCTATGCTACTCTCAGATATTCGCATGGTCATCTTGGGTTTATGGCCGGAGGCCGGATGGAACATACAGCAACGGCTACAGCCAATGGAAAAGCCAGCACTATCCACCAGGACTATACGAATTTCCTGCCCAACGTCGCCATCACTTATCAGCGGCCGGGATATGCAGGTATGTTGAAGCTGAGTTCCGGACTTTCCCGTCCAGACTACCAGCTACTCAACGACTACCGGTATTATATCAACGAATATAAATACCAGGAAGGAAATCCTTTTCTGAAGCCATCCACCAGGTATACTATCTCCCTGGAAAACAATATCGCCGGGTTCCTCACCGCTAACATTGGTTATATACGAATCAACGACCAGGTGCAGCTTACCGGAACGCAACTAAACAATTCTCCCTACACAGCCATTCGGCCGGAGAATGCAGTGAATGTTAATGATTACTATATCAGTCTGTCTGCCGCATACAGCATTCTTCAGCATAAACTGGAAGGCAACCTCAACTTGTACGGAGAAATGTTTCGCTATTACAGCAACGGCGATTTCCCGTTGCAGGGCGCCAACAAGGATCTCTCAAAATACTTTACCGTTAGCTGGAGCAACAACTACTTCATTACCCGGAAGCTGGTGTTGGAAACATCGCTTTTTTACAGATCTACTGCCTATTTTTATCAGGTAACACAGGGCGACCGCTGGCAGGCTGATGCCGGCATCACCTATTATCCAAGTAAAAAATGGAACTTCGGCGCCAAGTACCTGGATATATTCAACACCTATGAATATCGTTATACCAATTTCTACGACAATTATCTCAACAGCTATCTGCGTGATTTAAATGTAAATAGATTTCGTTTAACGGTGAATTACCGCATTAGTGGTGGTTTGAAGAAAGTAAGCAAGCCCGCTTCAGATGTGAATGGAGAGAATATCAGCAGGTTTCAGAATCAATAATAACAAAGTAACGACATAAAAAAAGGTTAGCATTTTGAAGTGCCCCCAAAAGTTTAGACACTTTTGGGGGCATTTTTATGAGTGCAAGAAAGAAACACAGTTTTGCCTTTAAGGTAAAAGCAATCAGACTAGTGGAAAAGGGTCAGAGCATTATGTCCACATCGGATGACCTGGACATAAGCCCTTCATTACTATTAAAATGGTGGGATTACTAT
>NZ_QLMA01000009.1:5312-374027 GCF_003259435.1 Chitinophaga dinghuensis | reverse complement strand
AATCAGACTAAATCTAAATGGAATGAGCCCGGTAAAATACCGAGCTCAGTTCCAAAATACTTAATTTTTTTATCCAACTTTTGGGGAGCAGTCCAGAGATGTCAATCCTTTTTTTATGATCCCTGCCACTGTGCAGGGCTGACAGGCAGGAGAATTTCACCTGCAATCAGTTATGCGTTGGTAGTATCGGCCGCTTTACGGTAGGTATCCACGCCGATGGCTATACGTTTTTGTGTTTCGGTTACGCCCAGTGTAGATGCAATATCGAATACAGGAGGGCCGAATTTACCGCCAGTCAGCATAATACGGAAAGGCAGTTGCAGTTCTCCTACTTTGATTTGCATTTCGGCGGCCAGTTCTTTGAAGCTGGCTTCTAGTTCAGCGGCGCCTGGTTGTTTAGGCAGTTTGTCTAGTTTAGGCAACCAGGTTGTGAAGAATTTCTCTTTTGCTTCATTCCATTTTGGTACTACGGCGCCGGTATCATATGATTTCGGGCGTTCGAAGAAGAAGAAGCTGTGTTCCCAGAATTCGGAGAGTACGTAGAGGCGTTCTTTTACGAGACCAGCTACCTGTGCTACGAATTCCAGTCCGGCGTGAACATCCTTTTCTGCCAGCATAGGCTGGAGGAGGGCTGCCAGGCTTTCGTTATCCTTATGATGGATATATTGGTGGTTGAACCATTTTGCTTTTTCGAAATCGAATTTCGCGCCGGCTTTATGAACGCGGTCCATAGAGAACTTGGCGATCAGTTCTTCCATAGAGAAGATTTCCTGTTCGGAGCCATCGTTCCATCCGAGCATTACCAGCATGTTGATGAATGCTTCTGGCAGGAAGCCCAGTTCGCGGAAACCTTTGGTGAATTCGCCGCTGCGGGGATCTGACCAGTTCATGGCATATACCGGGAATCCGAGTCTGTCGCCATCGCGTTTGCTCAGTTTACCGTTACCATCTGGTTTGAGGATCAGTGGGAGATGCGCCCATTCAGGCATTTCGGACTCCCAACCCAGGTGTTTCCAGAGGAGGATATGAACGGGAGCGGAAGGCAGCCATTCTTCACCACGGAAAGCATGGGTTATTTTCATGAGATAGTCGTCTACCACTACTGCGAGGTGATAGGTAGGCATACCATCTGCTTTAAGCAGTACTTTATCGTCTACCATGCCGGTATTGAAGGACACTTCGCCTCTGATCATGTCCGTGAAAATGAGGGTATCATTTTCCGGCATTTTGATACGGATAACGTGTGGCGTATTTTTAGCCAACAGGTCTTGTACTTCGCTATCCTGTAGGGTAAGTGAATTCTTCATTTTCTCACGTACAATGTGGTTGTACTGAGGGGCTGGGTTTTCGGGCGTTTTCAGCCTAACGCGCATTTCTTCCAATTCTTCCGGGGTATCAAATGCATAGTATGCATGGCCGGAAGCTACCAGCTTCTCTGCGTATTGGCGGTATGATGCTTTACGTTCACTCTGGCGGTAAGGGGCATAAGGGCCGCCTTTTGAAGGACTTTCATCCGGTTCCAGCCCACACCAGCGAAGGCATTCATTGATATATTCCTCCGCACCCGCAACATAACGGGTCTGGTCAGTATCTTCGATACGCAGCACAAATTCTCCCTTGTGATGCTTTGCAAACAAGTAATTGAACAAAACGGTGCGCACACCTCCGAGATGTAAGCCACCAGTAGGACTGGGCGCAAAACGCACTCTTACTTTCCTGTTATTCATAGATGACAAAGTTAAGGTTTTACCATTTGGCTACCAGCATTATAGTTGTCCGGATTAAAATTTTTTAATTCTGTCATCCCAAAAAGATCATTGCTTATCTTGCAGGAGCAGAGCTTCAAACGCTGCCTGACACATGTTCTATCTTACCAAAACACCTGGAATAATCAAAGCAATATACAGCAGTTGTATCTGGGATATGCCTGCCAGTACGAATGCTGTTTATCTCACTTTTGATGATGGACCACATCCTGAAGCAACCCCCTTCGTGTTAGACCAGCTAAAGAAATATGGCGCCAAAGGCACCTTCTTCTGTATTGGTAAAAATGTTATTGCTTATCCTGAAATTTATCAGCGCATTCTGGAAGAAGGCCATAGTATCGGCAATCATACCCACAATCATGTCAACGGCTGGAAAACCAGTACGGAGAAATACATTGAGAATGTGATGCTGGCGAGGGAATATATTGACTCGCCTTTATTCCGTCCTCCATATGGGAGGATAACACCTTTCCAGATACGTATGTTGAAAAAGCAGATTCCTGGGGCTAAAATAATTATGTGGGATTTGCTCAGTGGCGATTTTGATACCGATATAAACGGGGAGGCTTGCGTACAGAATGTGGTTTTCAAGTTAAAACCCGGCGCCATCGTCGTTTTCCATGATAGTACTAAAGCCTGGGAGCGGCTTTCCTACGCACTTCCCAGAGTACTGGAATTCTGTAAGAAGCAGAAATTTGAATTAAGAGCCTTGTAAAAAATAAGCGGCAGCCTAAAAGTGGCTGCCGTTATTGTTCTATCCGTTATATGGTATGCTAAATTACAAAGTGATCTGCTTAGACTTATCACCCACTGTGATAGTAGCGATATTGTCGCAAGTGCCGTTGCCGTAGTCGATTACCGCCGACAGATTGTTGAGTACCGCTTTCAACTGACCTTTGGTAATATATTGGCAGCTCCAGGCAGTGTGCAGTGGAATAGGCGTAGAAAGTGCCACTGTAGCGGTAGTTTTACCCGCAGCATCTTTATAGTCCATATTACCCGCGCCGTTGGTATCGAATTCATCATCACCAGGATTAAACGGAGTAGCTCCGCCGGCAGTTTGTGTAACGGTCTTGGTGTGGTTATACACGATATTCACTGAATCATTCAGTTTAATACCACCATCGATGATACGTTGAGTAAAGCTGATACCGCCTTTAGCATCAGTGCTATAGCTATTCACCGTATAGATGATTTTACCGGTTACCGGTAAGCCGTTCACTTTATAGTTATCGAAAGTTACAGTGACAGTAGAACCAGCTACAAAGAGCAGGCCGCTGTATACTGCAGTGATCACACCGGAACGTACACGACCTGTGAGGGGATTGGCGCAAGAGGTACCAAAGTTAATGGTCACTGTTTTAGGCCAGCCCGGACCTACATTATCTATACCCCATGAAGGACAGGAATTAGTAGCCTGTAATGCGCCGTCTCCATTGGATTGACGGGCTACGGTTTGAATTCCTTGCTGTTTGGCAGCCTCATTGACTTCAGAAAAGACGTCTGCATAATAAACGTCTACCTGCCCCTGATGAGTAGCAGCCAGCATTATTTTGTTATCATTTTGGTTAGAAGCCTCATCTGGATTTTTAGTACCAGCATCTTTTTTACAAGCGAAAAAGAGGGCCGCAACAGCAAGACCGCTGAATGTCCACGCCAGCACACGATTAGTGCAGAAATAGCTTTTCATAGTTATAGATTTTTAGCAATTAGGTTTTTCAGGCTGTACCTTTGTACTCCCTAAAGATAGGATTTTATATTAAAAATAATATTATGTTTTGGATCGATACCCATGCGCACTTGTATTCTGAGGAATTTGCTGCCGACAGGCAGGAGATGATAGCCCGTGCGTTGGCCCATGGCGTTGAGAAGCTGTTTCTGCCCAATATAGATGAAGATTCCATTGAGGGCATGCTGGAGCTGGAGAAACAGTATCCTGGCAACTGTTTTCCTATGATAGGTATACATCCCTGTTATGTGAAGGAAGACGTGAGCACCCAACTGGAGCTGGTAAAAGCTTGGTTACAACAGCATTCATTCAAAGCTATCGGGGAAATAGGGCTGGATTTTTACTGGGATAAGACCTATCTCACCCAGCAATACCAGGTATTCCAGGAGCAGTTGCTGCTGGCCAGAGAGCATCAGTTGCCAGTGGCCATCCATAGCCGCGAATCCACCAGGGAATGTATAGATGAAGTAAAAGCCTTACAGAACGGGAATTTGAGCGGTGTATTTCATTGCTTCAGCGGCACCCTGGAAGAAGCCAAAGAGATCATAGACCTTGGGTTTTACCTGGGAATAGGCGGTGTAGTCACCTTTAAGAAATCCGGGCTGGACAAGATTATAGAGGCCATAGACATGCAGCATATTGTACTGGAAACGGATGCACCTTACCTGGCGCCCGTACCTTACCGGGGAAAGCGTAATGAAAGTAGTTATATCCCATTGATTGGCGAAAAGGTCGCAGATGTAAAAAATCTAAAAATCGAAGATGTAGCTGCCATTACCAGCAGTAATGCACTGAAATTATTCAAAATGCTCTAACCTTTTAAAAGATAACTTTGCATGCAACTGGCAGACTAGAACAATGAGTAAGATATTGATTATTTACACGGGTGGAACAGTAGGTATGATCTATGATGATAAGACCAAAGCCCTTCGCCCGATTGGATTTAATGAGATCAGAAACAATTTACCTGAACTCTACAGGATGGGAATAGACTTTTATGTCTATGCTTTTAATCCTCCTATTGACTCCTCAGACATGCAACCTGAAATCTGGGTAGAACTAGCCAGTATTATTGAGGATCGGTATGACAGATATGATGGATTTGTTATTCTTCATGGATCAGATACGATGTCCTTTACAGCGTCAGCACTGAGCTTCATGTTAGAGAATCTCTCCAAACCGGTGATCCTTACCGGTTCTCAGCTACCTATCGGTAAGATCCGTACAGATGCAAAGGAAAATATCATTACAGCCATGGAGATTGCCTGTGCCAAGCATAATGGCAGCAATGTAGCCATGGTACCGGAAGTCTGCATATATTTCGACTTCTCTCTTTTCAGAGGTAATCGTTCGAAGAAGTATAACGCAGAGAAGTTCGAAGCGTTTTATACGATGAATTATCCGCCGCTCGCTGAAGCTGGCATCGACATAAAATATAAAACACAGTTTATCCTTCCTACACCAGCAAAACATCTGAAAGTACATAAGGAACTGGAAACGAATATCACTGTACTGAAACTGTTCCCTGGTATTACCCGTCGGGCAGTAGAAGCTACACTGAATATTCCCGGACTGAAAGGTGTTATCCTGGAAACATTCGGAAGTGGTAATACCACCACCCAAACCTGGTTTACAGATTGTATTAAGCGGGTATCTGATTCCGGTGCATTGGTATTGGATATTACGCAGTGTGATGGCGGTAGTGTAGAATTAGGGAAGTATGAAACCAGTCAGCACTTATTAGACATGGGCGTTGTAAGTGGCCATGATCTTACCTTTGAAGCCGCTGTTACAAAACTGATGTTTGTATTAGGTCAGGGATTGACATTGGAAGAAAGTAAGAAAATGATGGAGACGCCATTACGCGGAGAACTGACACTCTCTGAAGTTTATTAAGATCGGCCAATAACAAAGTATTGCGGGAAGTATTCGAAAGATGCTTCCCGTTTTTTTATGTTCATCAATTTGCAATATATTTATAGAAGAGAAGCTAACCCTATACCCCAAAAAATCTTTACTAACCTCTAAATGATTGCTGTATGAATGTTTCTCTTTCACAAAAATGTATTGCCGAATTCTTTGGCACCTTTGTACTAGTGTTTATTGGTACAGGGAGTGCAGTTTTAGCGGGAGCACATGTGGGTTTTCTTGGGATAGCTTTCGCATTTGGTATTAGCGTACTGGCTATGGTGTATGCCATCGGATATATATCCGGATGTCATATTAATCCGGCTATTACTATTTCTATGCTGGCGTTTGGGAAAATCTCAGGAAAGGATGCAGTAGGGTACATTATTGCCCAGATACTTGGAGCGATTGTAGCTTCCGGAATTCTCTATCTCATTGCTTCTGGTAAAGCAGATTACAGTCTCGCAGCCAATGGGCTGGGACAAAACGGTGTAGGAGATGGTTCTCCAGACAAATATCCACTCATGAGCGGTATGATCGCTGAAATTGTACTTACAGCTATATTCCTCATTGTAGTGCATGGCAGTACCAGCAAAAACACGGGTAATGGCGCTTTCGCAGGGGTAGCAATAGGTCTTGCCCTCACCATGATTCACATTGTAGGCATTCCAGTAACAGGGGTATCTGTAAACCCCGCCCGTAGTATCGGACCAGCCATTTTTGTAGGTGGTGCAGCACTGGCAAATCTTTGGGTATTTATCGTAGGACCCATTATTGGCGGGCTTATTGGCGGAGTAATCTGGAAACTTTATGACAATAAATAAAAAAATCTTGGAAATATTGAATAAAGGATTATCTTTGCAACCCTGAAACGGAAAACTCAACCAACATCCGTTACAGTTTTAAAGATAGTCTCGGAAGAGTGCAGGAGTGGTTGAACTGGCACGCCTGGAAAGTGTGTATAGGTGAAAGCCTATCAAGGGTTCGAATCCCTTCTCTTCCGCAAGCTTTAAGCCCTCAGGTCGCAAGATCTGGGGGCTTTCTCATTTCAAGGACTATTCATCTCCCTACAACATATATCCGCACAAAGTCTGCCATACAAAGAACTTGTATAAAAAAGCATTGACGCCTACGACGCCAATGCCATTTTTCCTTTCGTCATTCCTCCCCATCGGGCAGGAACATTAGTTTCCTAATCCATTACTTTGTACGCGTTTATTCTCTTCTTCGGTACCACTTTGCACTTGCTTAGCGGCTTTCACCTGGCTGTTTCCAAAACGATAAGTAAATGATACTTTAAACTGTCTGGTTTCCTGTTTACCGGAAACCCATATTTTCTGTCCGGCGAAATCTGAATTCGCACTCCATTTCAAGGTATTGAACAAGTCACTGACAGCCAGCTTCACCGTCGCTTTTCCTTGCAACAGTTGTTTTTGAACACCGGCATCTGCACTCCACATAGCAGCCGCTTTCATACTGCCTTGCCAGATAGAAGGAGTCGTGTAAAATACGCTGGCTTCTCCCGTCCAACCTTTACCAAAACGCATGCTGTTCTGCAGAAATATATTCGCGCCATACTGATCCAGACGCAAGTCTCTGCCTTCACCGTAAGAAGCGCTGTACTTGGAATAGTAGCTATTCACATTCGCAAAGAGACTATATTGTTTGTATTGAAAAGGATAGCTGATATTTAGACTCGTTATATCCTGTGCTGCCAGATTGCGATTAGAGAGATAACCTTTTACTCCGTCTGCAGTATCTACTACCTGTCCAAATACATCTTTTACGTGGCTGTAGCTAAGGGTAGTGTTTAAGCGGAATTTATAGGTATGCGTCAGACTAATCGTATTGCTGTACTGCGGACGTATATCTGTACTCCCTTTGTGGAAAGTGTATTCATTGATCCGGTACTCAAATGGGTTCAGGTCTTTGTACACCGGACGGTCAATACGGCGACTATAACCCAGCACAAATTGATTATTGGTCTTAGGCGCTAATGTTACTGCAACATTTGGGAAGAAGTCGAGATAACTTTTCTGAAATGACTGCGCTTCATTTTCCA
Source organism: Chitinophaga dinghuensis (assembly GCF_003259435.1). GTDB lineage: Bacteria > Bacteroidota > Bacteroidia > Chitinophagales > Chitinophagaceae > Chitinophaga > Chitinophaga dinghuensis. The sequence goes on along the minus strand of NZ_QLMA01000009.1, from coordinate 366,562 downwards.
TTTTTGTGTTACCCGTTAATGCTCCTTTTACCTCCGTGTTTTCTGCGCGAACGCCTCCTTGTAGCGAAAACCCTTTAAAGTCAAGGGAATATTTGGCATAGAGCGCATTTACATTCTCTTTATATCTGAAAAAATTACTGGCTGCTTCATCGAATGTCATCTTTCCATTGGCGTCGATATACTGATTGAAAGTATTATCCGTTTTCACATATCCAAACTTACCGCCGATGCCTAAACGACCTTTTCCAAGTTGTTGTTCATAATCTGCTTTCAGGGAATAAATATCAATGTGAGTAGGACTTTCAATGAGATAATTTTGTGTGCTCATAATAGTCTTCTCCTGAGGTTGCAGGTAGGTGTTGGGTTGCCATTGAGTGGAGTTCAATGTGTAATAACCATAATCTGCATTTACAATGAGCGTCCGACCAGCGCTGTCTTTATAAGCATAGTTTCCGTTGATGTTGATATTGTTATTCTTCATCTCATCATTGTTATTTGCATCCAGTACGCGTACCACGTTGCCTGTTGGCGCATAGATAATGGGGGTATAACTATGATTATCGAGCGTAGGCGAAGTGAAGCTACCATTCACCAGCAGGCCGATAGATTGTTGATTGCTGAGGCTATAATCAAGCCCTGTTTTGAAACTATGGCTACGGTTATTAAAGCGAATAGCACTTTTCTGATCAAAAGCAGTATCCTTCACTGTGCGATAGAGGTTAAAATCCATATCTGTACTTCCAAATGCGGCATTATAGGAACCAAATGCATTGAGCTTTTCATTGCGATAGTTGATAGAAAAACCTTCATCTGTTCTGGCATTGCGACTAATACTAGTTCCTGCGGAGACGCTGCCATTCCATCCTGTGGATTTATTCTTTCGGAGTCGGATATTGATAATTCCCGCTGTTCCGGCAGCTTCAAATTGCACAGAGGGGTTACTGATCATTTCAATCGCTTCTATCTGAGCAGAAGAAAGCGTTTTCAGATAATTGCTCAGGTCTTGCGCACTAAGGGGAGACGGCCGTCCGTCAATGTAAATCATTACTCCATTCTTACCGTTTAATGTCAGATGATCATCTTTGTCTACCACTACGCCGGGCGATTTACGGAGCAGCTCCAGGGCATCTGATCCTGTGGCATTGATAGTACCTTCTACATTCAACACTGTTTTATCGGGTTTCACTTCCACCATTGGTTTGCGTGCGGTAATGCCCACCCCTTTGAGATTATTGCTACCAGGGCGTAATTGTAGTGTAGGAAGATGGATTGTTTTTCCAGAGAAATAAAAAGCGGAAGAATTTGTTTTCTCAAAACCTATATAGCTGATCATAACAAATAAGCTATCCTGCGGCGCATCCTGAAAGGTAAAGCCTCCATCCTGTGTAAGTCCGAGCTTTACCAGAGAGCTATCTTTTACTTTTAGGAGGGCCACTGTAGCGCCTGTGAGAGGAGTACCTTTCTCATCGTTCACTTTACCCAGGATACTTTGTGCCTGCATAGTAAAGGAGAAGAGTGAAAATATCGGGAGAAGGAATATACTTTTTTTCATACTTTTTTATTTAGGTATAATGCCTTTCAGGCAATAGAAGACCCGTACGACGCGGCGCCTCGTTTAAAATGTGTTAATAAGTTTGGGAATTAATTTGCCGAACAATAATGGCCAGCTGCTGTACAACAGCAAGTCATACTTTTCTTTTTCAGGTAAGGGCTGCTACAGTTCCAGCAAGTAGATGAAGGCTCATCCGACAGTTGAAAACCCATTGCAGCAATCAGTTGGAGTTCTGCTTCAGAAAGGGTCGTGGCTGCACATCCGGGGAATCCATCCGGCCGCACGTACAAATCGCCCGCATGGCGGAATCCTGCTTTACAGATACCTTTCAGCGAAGCTTTGTTTTCAGGGGCGTGAATGATCCAGTAACGATCCGCTTTATCGACTTCATATTGAAGCATAAACTGCAGCAATGAAGGATAGATACCTTTTCCACGAAAAGCCGCTACCGTTCTAAAGTTCCAGAGGTACCGGTTTCGTGTGGGCAAAGTAAACGTATGGGCCAGTTCGCCAATGGATGCGTGATGCATCGCCATCCAGCCGAAGGCTGCCGGCTGTTCATCCATAAAGGCAATGAAGGCCAGATGATGCTCCGCCAGCCGTTTTAATACTTCGCCTGCTGAAATATCCGCTAATGCTGAAAGTAAAGACAGATCAGTGGATACTTCTATGTGTAAACCTGGTATAGCGCTTAAAGCAGGTAATGGATCTTGCGCAGAAAAGGTATATAGCGACATAATTTATAAGGAGATGAATAGTTGGTAAAGAAGAGCGGATATCTCCGCTCTTCGCGAGATCATTTATGCGCCACAGCCACAACCGCAGGTACAGGTACTTCCAGGGCAGTTATCGCCGCAAGTACAGTTATCGTTACTCATTGTAGTGGTGGTTGCGCAAGTGCAATTGTTCGTTTCCATGTGTTTTGTTTTTTTTTGGTTATTGAATGATTTGATAACACAAAGCTACAATGGCATGAAGGCTTCACTGTTACATCATGAAGTGGTAGATGTACATAATTCCCGGTTCCCGTAAAAGCGGTAGATGGAGGTCTTCTATTTTCTCCAATTATCTATATAATAATAACCCTGCGAACTTGGCCTTAATATACAAATGTGGTACTTTAGCGGCATCAATACGAAATTGCATGTATAGTCCCAAAGCCGCTATGTACCTAGGTTCTACTCGTAGTATGCTCATCTCTCCACATTTACCGACGGAGGTTCATCAACACGCCGTTCTACAGTTCACCTGTTCGCTGGATGGGAAGCCTTTTCGCGTTTGGACAGAAGGAGATGGCTGGCAACAGGCAGAAGCCGTACTCATCGACTCGATGGTAGCGCATAGTCTGAAAGAGTTTGACGGTTGGCAGGTAACCACCTGTATCATGCCGGATGTACAAACAGGTCGACTCGTACAAGAGAGAGTACTGGAGGGTAAACCCATTAAATATTACCTGGAAAAAGACATTCTTCCCGTGATAGATGCGCTCAAAATGGCGCGACAGGAACTTATTACGGATAGTGGCGTATTTCAGACACTTACTAATACCGTTTATCATCACTTACTACAGGAAACGCCCTTTACGCCTCCATTAGATGATCGTATCACAAAAGCGATTCATTATATACGTCAAAACATTCATGAAAAAATTGCTGCAGCTACTGTGGCCGCAGAGGTACATTTATCGGAGCACCGCTTCCTGCATCTCTTTCGCGAACAGGTGGGGGCGCCCCTCCGCCAATATGTAATCTGGCAACGCGTAGCAGTAGCCACCCAGGCATTATTAATGGATGGAAAGTCGTCTAAAGAAGCCGCCTACGAAGCCGGGTTCTCAGATCCGGCGCACTTTTCCCGCCATTTCTCCCTGATGTTTGGCGCACAACCTTCTGCCTATGCAGCACTCAAACCTCTCTATCACTTCGGTTTTTTCCAGAATATCTAGCATGCCCCAACTATTAAATAGCTAGTTTCTTCAAGTTAGTAGCTGTTTCCTTCAAGTCGCCCAGGTTTAGCGATCGTAATTTTGTTCCATTAAATATGCAAACCGATGGAACAACGCACGTATTCAAAAACCCATTCCCCATTGCGTTTGAGCCTCCTAAAAGCTCAGACAGTCATTAAATCTTTCCGGAATATATCTACAGAATGGAAATTACTGTACGGTTTATTACTGGTTATGGCCCTGCGATTAGCAGTGATCATCGTCTTTATTATTAACCAGTGCTAAGATTCAATTCATTTTCTGAAACTACTAGTCTCCTAAACGCCATGGAATTCGTTTATACACTTCACGTTAAAAATATGGTTTGCCAACGGTGCATTCTTATTGTCAAAAACATTTTGACATCTTTGGATATCACTGCTGCAGCGGTCACGCTGGGGAAAATATCCTTTCCGGAGGAATTGGATGCAAATCGCCACAAACAGTTATCTGAAAGCCTGTATAGTATTGGGCTGGAGATTATTGAAAGCAGGGTAAATCAGCTGGTAGAAGGTATTAAACAATGCGTCAGAGACTACCTGGTGTTAAGGCAGGATGATCAGCAATACAAGCTATCCAGCTATGTATCCAACAAACTGGCTTATGATTTTGGATACCTGAGCGATGTATTCTCCAAAATGGAAGGTATTACCGTGGAACGTTATTTCATGCTACAGCGCCTGGAAAAAGTGAAGGAGCTGCTGGATTACGATCAGCTGTCACTGAGTGAAATAGCCTTTGAAGTAGGGTTTAGCAGCGTTCACCACTTATCCACACAGTTTAAGAAAATCACCGGAACCACGCCTACACAATACAAACAATTGGCTATAAAAGAACGGCAATGCCTTGATTTGATAGGCGCCTAACGAGCAATCATGAACATACTTACACCAACTACCCGCAACTACGGACACATGCAATATTCAACAGCACAGGAAAATATCCTGACGAATGTAAAAACGCTAATAGAGGAAATCTATGAAAGTGATATTTCTATAGACGAAAACTTTCAGCCTGAAAAATATATTCAATCCCGTTTATCCACACCCCAGGAGGAAGTTGAACTTTGGTTTATCGACAAATATGAGAAAACAATTCGTCAGTATACAATGGAAGTACGTGTGAATAAAGTAAAGGAACTATTGGTGTACACTGATTTAAGCACAAGTGAAATTGCCCACAAACTGGGATATGCTTCCATTGAGCTCATGTCGGAAGAATTAATACAATTAACCGGGCTGCCGATTGTCTTCTTCCAACATATAAAAGAACAGAAAGCCCAAACAGCCATGGATCAAAGAAAGAAGAAGTAGTCGACTTTGACCGATGATGCATGAGCGCGTTCATGCGGAGCGACTTTCATCTCCCGAAATTATAATTTATCTATCACGTCCTTATATCCTCTGCCCACCGGAATAGTTATTCCTTTTATTTCCACCATCTCGGCAGTATAAGCGTCAATCTGGTGGACAGATACGATGAAAGAGCGGTGGATTCGTTTGAAAATATGTGCTGGCAGCAGATCTTCCATCTCTGTAGTACTCATTTTGGACAGATACTCCGCCTTAGTGGTCACAATTTTGATATACTCTTTCTGGCTTTCTATGTAGAGTATTTCCGCAAACGGGATTTTCACTTTTCGTTTTTGCACATTTACGAAGATAAAATCCCGTGGATCGGCCAACTTCCGGTTAAAATCGGTATTGACCTTATTCACCGCGGTAAAGAAGCGTTCAAATTCAAATGGTTTTAAAAGATAATCCGTAACATTTAGGTTGAATCCCTCCACCGCATATTGATGATAGGCCGTCGTAACGATGACTGCTGGCGGATTAGCCAAAGTTCTGAGGAAAGCCATCCCCTTCAATTTAGGCAGATGAATATCCAGGAAGATGAGATCTGTTTCGTTCTTCATCAGGAATTCAGCTGCCAGGATCGCATCTTTGAAGACTCCTTGCAATTGCAGAAAATGAACTTCCGATACATAATCCTTCAGAACTTTCGCCGCCAATGGCTCATCTTCTATGATGATGCATTTTATCTTAGACATGACTACTGAGATTAATTTTCAGGGTGGCCGTAAAGGTGTAGTCTTTCGGCTGTATATCCAGCTGGTAATCGGTATACAACAATGCCAGCTGTCTACGTAAATTAGATAATCCGATGTTTTCTTTCAAATCTCCATCTCCTACCGGTTCTCCGGTAGAATTTTCCACCGTAAAAAGTAGTTGTTTGTTTTTTACAGACAGGAACATATGTAATCTGGGATGGTCGCGGGTTTCAGCGAGTCCATGTTTAAAGGCATTCTCCACCAGTGGAATGAGTAACAATGGAGGAACGCCTTGTTGGTTGTCTTCCAGATCATGACTAAAATTCACTGATAACGACTCATCATATCGCAGTTTCTCCAGGGCGATATAGTCTTCCAATATCTTCAGTTCCTGTCCAATGGCTGTATACGGCGCACTTGTTTCATAGAGCATATAACGCAGTATTTTCGACAACCGCAATATCGATTCTGGCGCCAGGTCTGATTTATCCCTGGCCAGCGAGTAAATATTATTGAGCGTATTGAATAGGAAATGTGGATTAGTTTGAGATTTCAGGTAATTCAGTTCCGCCTGTTGCTGTGCAATCAGTAGTTGCTGAGAATGTTGTTTCAGCTTGATATAATTATAAAGATGCCTGACCACTCCAAATACCACAATAGACTGAAAGCTATATCCCATCAATGTTCCGATCCTCTCTTCAATAGGAATGGGACTTCCCAGCGGAGTGAAAATATGTAACATAATACCCAACATTCTCCATATAAAGAAGCCTATTGTGTACAGGAACAAGTGTAAAATGATCAGCAATGCCGATTGAAAAGCACGTTTCCAACTCATCCCAGGCAGCGTGTATTCAAACAGCCAATAGTTGATAACCGACAGATAGGTCACCAGCCAGATTTCATTCATGGTTCTGGCGGGGAAACGGCTGTTGTCGTTCACCGCGTCCATCAGGAGGTTTAGCAGCAGAAAAGCCGGTACCAGCCATACGTATAGCTCAAACCTTTTTATGTGGGAAAATCGTTTCATATTCCGCTTTGGTTCCTTAAATGTCGAGAAAAAAAATTCATTTTTACTGGGTTTAGCGCTGATTGACGCAGTCTTGCAATTCATTGACTTTAAGGCGTTGTTTATAGACCCGTGGAAATTCCGATTTGGTTACTGGCGTATCCTTGTATCGTCAACTAAATATTCCCACTATGAACAAATGGATGCAATTCGGCGAAACCGTTAATGGATACGAACTTCGGGTACTAAACGAAAGAGAGATCCGAGCAGCCGCAGGAATCATGTTTCTTGCCACTTATACTTCGTTATTGTTTATTCTCTTCGATGGCAATTTTATTCCTGTAAAATTTGTCCTTACTTTCTTTCTGCTGGATTTACTGATCCGCGTGCTGATCAGTCCCCGACTCTCGCCTACGTTGATTTTCGGACGTTTAATTGTTCGGAAGCAAATGCCTGAATATGTAGGCGCTCCACAAAAGAAGTTCGCCTGGATAATAGGGATTGTCTTATCTGCTACTATGTTCTATTTCTTCATTATTGTGAATGCATATAGCCCAATTACCGGCATTATCTGCCTGATTTGCCTGGTTTTCCTGTTTTTTGAGGCAGCATTTGGTATTTGCCTCGGATGCCTGTTTTACCCTTTATTCTTCCGAAAGAAGGTACAGCATTGCCCTGGGGAGGTTTGTGATATCAAAGACCGACAGCCAATTCAAAAGGTATCGTGGGCACAGCTGATGGTATTATTAATATTTATTGGATTGATCGTATTAGCCTCGATGGTATTAAAAGCGCCGTATAGTAAACCTCTGCATGCACTTTTTCCAGCTTTATCCACAGAAACCACCAGGTAGCTATGAAGACAACGTTGCATTCACTTGAAAACTATTTCTCTGTTTACCGGCAGCATATCATTGGTTATCAACAGTATTATGCTACTCCTTTTGGGTTACAGCGCATCGTTTATGGCGACTGGACCGCTACTGGCAGAGGATACAGTCCGATTGAAAAATACATACAACAGGATATACTGCCTTTTATAGGCAATACCCATACAGATACCACGGTTACTGGCAGTATGATGTCTTCCGCTTATGAAATGGCAAAAGATATTATTAAAAAGCATGTGAATGCGAGTACAGCGGATACTTTGCTTTTCTGTGGTATTGGTATGACATCGGCTGTTAATAAGCTACAACGCATAATGGGCTTGAAGAGTTCTCATAGTCAACCTGTTGATAATACACTAAGGCCTATCGTATTTGTGACGCAAATGGAACATCACAGTAACCATATCAGTTGGCTGGAAACGATTGCCCATGTGGAGCTAATAGGGATGGATGAAAAAGGGAATGTGGATATCTCTCATTTACATTTCTTACTGGAACAGTATAAAGATCACCCTATCAAAATTGCTGCTGTAACGGCTTGCTCCAATGTTACAGGCATTGTTACGCCTTATCATGAAATTGCCAAATTGATTCATGCTTACGACGGATGGTGTCTGGTGGATTTCGCCTGTGCGGCGCCTTATTGTGAGATAAATATGCATCCTGAGGAAGCGCATGCACAACTGGATGCTATCTATTTTTCTGCTCATAAATTTCTCGGTGGTCCGGGAACGCCTGGTATTTTGGTTTTCAACAATCAGCTTTATCAGCATCAGATCCCCGATCAGCCAGGAGGTGGCGTAGTACAGTATACCAATCCCTGGGGAGTACGCGATTATATGACTAACATTGAACAACGCGAAGATGGAGGTACGCCTCCATTTATCCAGGGCATCAAAGCGGCTATGTGTATTCGTTTAAAGGAAGAAATGGGCGTAGCGAACATCTTGAAACGGGAGAAAGAGTTGCTGGATATTATTTTCAGTCGGCTCGTTAATATGAGCGCTATCCATGTATTGCAAGGTAATGTAACAGATCGGTTGGGGGTGATTTCTTTCCTTGTGGAAGGGGTGCATTACAATCTATTTGTGAAACTAATGAACGACAGGTTCGGTATACAATTACGCGGAGGTTGTTCTTGTGCCGGAACCTATGGCCATCACTTGTTGCAAGTGGATCAGACACAGTCGTATATCATCCGGCAGGCGATACAAGCAGGGGATATGTCTGCAAAACCCGGATGGATAAGACTTTCCATTCATCCTACTATGACCGATGCCGAAATTAATTTCATCCTGGATGCGATAGAAATCACTATTGCACATGCATTTGTTTGGCAGCAGGATTATTATCATGACAGGTTGTCTAATGAATATATTTTTACGGGAGACGACAGCTGCACCAACCACTTAGTTTCCTCTTGGTTCAATAGCGAAAATTGGTAGATTTACGTATCTATTTATCCAATATATGAAAATATACCTGCTTGCAGCAAGCTGTTTACTATTGACCTGCTGCCACCCGAAGTCAACTCAGCAAACTGCGGCCGTCATTGATTCTACCAATATAGCTGGAGACAATGACATCCAGCCAAATTTCAAGGTAGACACGATTTCTTACCAGGATACCATGTATCATCTGGCGGTAGATATTACCTATGCATATCCTAAAGACGACGCCACAGGAATTTACAAAACGCTGGTTACCAATAGAATTGATTCTTCATTAAAAGAATTCAAAAACGAAATAAGTAAGGTTTGGAAAGAAGAAGGGGAAGACGAGGATAAAACAGATTTCGATGGGCTCTCACATAATATGTTTGATGCAGGTCCGGCTTTTTGCTATAGCGATGATAAAGTAATCAGTACCAGTTTCACCATTGGTTACAGTCATGCTGGCGCTGCCCATGCTTTCAATGGCGTGTACAGTATTAATTTTGATAAAAGAACGCAGCAGGTAATTACGTTGAAGGATTACTTCCAATTTAAAACGAAGGCGGATTCCAATTTGATCATACACGCACTGGATGGGGAGTTCGGCGAATTACGCCAGACTTTGAAGAACGATAATCCCTGGGAATTTTATGGTATGGAACATCTTTGCTTTGGCATACTAAAAGATTCAGTGGTTTTCAGTTTCTCTGATTATCAGCTGGGACAAGGGCCCAGTATGGAAAACTGCAAGGTCAGCAAACAACTGTTGATAAGTTTAATTCGGGAATCTTATAAATAAAAAGCCTTATCAGTAGGGCCCTTACCTATAAGGGCCCTACTTTTTTGCACTAATAGCATTTCCATTGTAAGTTTAATACTGATCAAAATCTGTCCGATGACACATCAGGAAATACTACAAAAAGTAGCATGGAAAGATTTGCGGAAGCTTACCCAACGCGAAATGCTCATTGAGAATAACATATCGCTACCATGGCTGATAATATCCTTATTCCTGGCTTGGAAAGGATATTATATTGCGGCATTACCTTTCTCTGCTTTTTATTTCCTGACGGGGCTCCGACAAGTACATAACGGTTTTCATAACTCCCTTGGCACTAATAAATTCCTTACCTGGTTGTCGCTGTATCTCAACAGCCTCTCTATGATGACGTCTATACATGCCGTAAAATTCAATCATCTCCGTCATCATAAATATTGCCTGGCAGAAGAGGACTATGAAGGGAAAGCGGCTTCTATGACATGGTATGGCGCCATTCTTTATGGTCCGGTACATATCTTCCTGATACATAAGATTACATTCCAGCATGGGAATAAAAACTATGTCAGGAATGTATTGCTGGAAGTTGGGTCTATTATTGTCTTAGCGGCGATTATCATCTGGCTGAAAATACCTTTTCTGATCTATCATATGGCCGTAATGTTGGCCGGGGAGTTTCTGATGGCCTTCTTCGCCGTATGGACGGTACATCATGACACCCACGACCATCCCAACTTCGCAAGAACACAAAGGGCTTCCTGGAAAAATAAAATCACTTTCAGTATGTTCTTTCATCTGGAACATCATTTGTTTCCGGCTGTACCCACTATAAAACTTCCGGAGCTAGCGAAACGCATTGACGCAGCCATCCCGGAACTGGAAAAGAAAACAACTTTTTAACTGTCAGCCATTCAACCTTCTTTCATGCGCAACTTACTGTTACTATTATTGTTATGCTGTGGATTATCCAGCTTCGGCCAGGATATTTGCAACGATTTCTACTACAAACAATTTTCCAGAGCGGCCATAATAAAAGACCTCGACTTTATTCATGACAAGATCCTTCATGCACATATCAATCCTTTTACAGGGATCACTCCGGAGCAGTTTGAAGCGCAGTTTGGCCGGATTAAGGCATCTTTGCCGGATAGTATGATGCAACACGAATTTTACTTCAAAGCGATGCCTATTTTCAATGCTTTGAATGATGAGCACAGTCATCTGGAGGATTATTGTATTACAGATAGTTTACGGGAGAACTTCAAGATATTCCCACTTCGTTTCAAACTACAGAACGACAAGGTGTTGCTCACGGAGAATTACAGTCAGGTCCACCTCAAACCTGGCGATGAGTTACTGTCTGTTAATGGCATCAAAATAGACGATATGCTGGATAGCTGCACCAATATGATTGCCGGGGCAAAAGAAAGTAGGAAAGCCACTTTTGTAGATCAGATGTGGATATATCTGCCGAGGTATTGTTATTTCATCAAGGATTCGTTCCAATTGGTATTTCGTTCCGGGAAAAGAGTGACCGTTGAAGGACTATATAAATTACAATTTGCCAAGGTTTATAAACCAGTCAAAAAGACGCCCTACTCCATTGTTTTTAATACTTATGGAGATGTAGCTTATCTTACTGTCAACGATTTCAATGATCAACAGACAATAAAACGGAATGACTGGGATCGGATCGTAGATTCTATTTTCACGGTTATTCAGCGTAAGCATTGTAAAACGTTGTTTGTGGATGTGAGTGAGAACACTGGGGGCAATTCCGGAATTGGCGACCTGATTATCAGCTATTTCAATGATAAACCTTATGCTGATTACAGTGGGAAATGGAAAAAGAGTCAGGAATACCTTCAGGTGATGAAGGATTTGAAGCTTAATGATCCTGCTTACGAAAAGCTCCACGATGGGGAGATTATGCCCATTCCTTCTGACATGGTGCATCCTGCAAACAGAACAAACAGATTCACAGGTAAGACTTATATCGTAATTGGCAAACGTACCTTTTCCAGTGCCATGATGTTTGCTGTATTGTCGAGAGACAACAAACTTGCTACACTTATCGGAGAAACACCGATCCAGGGGCATCCCAATGGCTTTGGTGAGTTGATATGGTTCAAGACTCCCAACACAAAACTGGGTTTTATGTTCAGCGTGAAAGAGTGGATCAGACCTTCCGGCGAAACGACTAACAACCAACTGGTTCCAGATATCAGTATTCCAGTAGAAAACAGTACGCCTAAACAGATTATTAGTAGGACGCTTTCTATGAAGTAGCTTTGCGGGGGCAGCCTACAATTGTACATACCGCCATCTATCAATGGTTCCAGAGAAAGACGGCGGTATGTAGCTTTCATACAGCAATATCATATCCAGGGATTGGGGTGGCGGTCTCTACATGCCATTATCCAGGAGCGCTCACATCGCATGATGGATGCCTATCCACATACCATAGCAAGCCATCTGATATCAGAATAAATTCCAATTCCTTGCAACTCTTTCCCTAAGTATTTGTTTACTAAGAATAGTCTCAGGAAAACGGACCAGTACAAGCATGAAAAAGCTCATCATCATACTTCTTTTTCTTCCTCTTATGGCTTCTGCCCAATGGAAAAATCTCAGCAGAGGATACGGATATGTAATGCTACATCAGAAAAGTTTTGGTGGAGGCATCACCTATGATTATGGTTTTAATCCTTATCTGGCCGCAGGACTAGGGGTAGAATTCACCTCCTTCGAAGACCACCTGATGATCCCTACTTTTGTAGATGTTAAAATCCGGTATCCGTTTAAGAAGCTGGAACCTTTTATTAATGGGCAGTTTGGATACAATAATTACCAGGTCACCTATCAATATCAGTACACCGATCTAAACGGAAATCCAGCCACTACCAATTATCAGAAAACCGGAAGAGACTTCTATGGGGTAGGTGCCGGTATTTCTTATATGTTCGGAAAGGTAGGTGTATTCGCATCTTATACATTCCGTGGCTACACCTACAAATTCCCTTCTTTTACGGCAAACAACCAGGTAATCAGCTTTCCTGAGGATAAGCCCACCGCCAACCTGATAAGCGCAGGTATCGTATTCTAATGCAGAATAATCATACAAAACGCCGGTAGGTTATTACTCTATCGGTGTATCGTTCTTAATATTACGGGAAAAGGCTTTAATACGCGCTTCCAGGAGTGGCAGCTTATAGTAATTATGCTCTCTGATATCCTTGATCAGTGCGCGATCTGTTATACACAGCTCATCCACAAATCCTGTGATGTCCGCTTTCAGCGAGGCCTCCAATAGATGCGCAATATGTACTACAGCCACTTTCTCTATCCGTAACTCCCGACATAACTCCCCAGCATTTACCAACAAGTCGGGATTCACTTCCAATATCCTTTCCAGCATCTCTGTACGAACGCCCAACTTACCCAATGCAGGCATCCATCCATACACTGCTCTCCCAAAGGATTCCAGTCCTTCCCGGTCATCCTCTATTTCGTCTATCATTTTTCGGGTAAGTGCTTTATTGCCTGTATAGCCATCATAAAATACGACTTCATACCCTAGTTCAGGGAAGCGTTCCATCACTGACCTTAACTGAGTAGCATCATCTTTAATCAGCAAACGATTCAGGGAAATCATATCCTGAAAAATGGCAGTATCCCATTTTTCCAATGGCCGATCAATTATCTGTCCGTGCTGATCATAACTAAGTGCAATATAATCCAGCTCCTCCGCCGGTATGAGTAGGCCCACATGTCGGATTGCCCAGAGGGTTGGACCATCATCTTTTGTTACCGCCAGCCTGACATCATTGAAGGCAGAGGTATCCAGGTCGATGCCCGTCATCGCTAGTACCTTATTTCGAAAGGCGGATTTATCTGGAAACCTATACCCCCTTTGCTGCATGCCTTGCAGCATTTTCCTCAGCTCTGATTCCTTTATGTATTGATTTTTCTCATTATTCTCTTGTGGTTGCATCCAGTTAATTATTAAAGCGAATATGTAGATAAAGAAAGGTAAGTTCATAACGATATGATGATGGTTATTAATGAGGAGGCGCTGTAATAATACCCGACCATTTACTGGTTCCGAGCATAGTTTTATCCCACAAGACGGTTGCTACTTCCCGGGGTTGAATGATAATGCGGACATGCCTGTCACCTGCTTGTTGTACTGCTTTGTCCAGTTCCGGTAAATTCCCTAACAGTTGCCGCACCAACATATTTTTAGCGGGAAGATAGCCGGTTGAATGGGTGGTTAAACATCCAACGCTGCCAACAGGCCAGCCTCCATGTATGGCAATGCCTGACCGGTAACCATTTGGACCATTGATCTCTGCACTCCCTAAGCCCGGCGTATCAGAGATATACATACTGTATCGCTGACCACCATTCCCACGATTGAGATAATACTCACCTGGCGGACATTCATTCAAGTGGCCATACCTTGCAGCATCATGTTTACCATATTTCTCTCCATGTGCATCTCTTGTCACCCAAGTCGTATAATCTGGCGCTGGTAGGGCATCTTTGGCGAGTAATTGTTTATATAACTCCAGTGATAATCGTCTGTATACGACCAAAGGATATACCGGCCATGCAACATCATTATTATCTCGCAGATAATGCTCATTTCCAGTATCGCTGGCTGCCGCTCCTACAACAACAATAGTATCATGATTTGGTTCTTGCCAGGCACGGCTGAGATACTTACTACAATGCATTACCTGGAAGGCTTTGACCGCCTCCTTAAAGAATCGTTTTCGCTCATGGATATTGTCCAGGGCTGCGTTAATAGGTCTGCTGACGCTTTCTACGCTATAAGCATCTGCATAATTTGCTCTGGCAGCCAATAGGTGCGAACGCCAAAATATCATGGCGGCAGCCATCGCATCCGAAGAGACCTCTGATAATCTTTCTGGTTGGTTTTCCCAATCAACATTATTTCCAGGAATCCACTTGTTATATAGCCGGGAGGCTTCCTTGTAATTTCCTCTGCCAGTGAGTTGTATAAATCCTCTGCCTTTAAACCGATAACCATCGCCACTGGAATAACCACCGTTTCCGTTGATATCTGCATAGGCCCAGTTGGCAATATGTTCCTGATCCTGTGCGGATACCGGTGTACTGTCATTGTCTCTTCGGCCCCAATCGGCTGCGTGAGCAGGGCCTTCGCCATTCCGAAAGTGTTTGAACTTCTCCTGTAATACAGTAGAGGCATAGTTAAAATTTTCTTCCAGGCATTGAAACCTTGTTTCTGTAGCTATTTGTGCAAAAAAATGAGCTTTCCGACAACAAGTATCCAATTCAAACGTCTGACAATGTTGATTAAAAAAACCCAATGCTTCCCGAATTACCTGATCCTGTTGTAAAAACATGTTACCATTGCTATCTACTGCTATTTGTTTGATTTGCTCCATTGTAACCGGCGCCGTACATCTGGGACATGGAGGCTCTTTGCTATTGGGCTTAATTGTCTGAATCACAACAGGACTATGTTGTTGTTTGGCAACAGTTGTAACTACCGGAAAAGCGCTAATGGTATGCCACCAACTATCCCATTGGGATGTTTTCAACGAGAGATAAAATCGTTGTACACGTTCTTCATATTCCGATTCCCATTCCTTTTTCAATTCAAAATCGAATATCAAATATCCATATTCATTCACTTCCAGCGTACTGTTAAAAACAGTTTTATCGAGTCGCTCCCAATCCCTACCATTACGCTTTTCCAGCCGTTTCACTTTAACATCTAGCTTCTCTCTACACATATTGGAGGCTACAATTTTGCAGGTAATCGTATCGCCGTAATGAGCGGTGATGACAGGCGATCCATTGTTATAAAATTTCACTTCCCGGATTTTGGGATGTTCCCGAAATAACAACGGACGACGAGGACGTAGGTTTCCTAACTTACTAATAGGCATACCGGTACTTTTAATCCGTGCATACAAAAAATCACCGTCTTGTAATAAATGCCGGTACTCTTGCTTTCCGGGGAAAAAGTCTACCGCAATGACGCCATCCTTCACCGTG
This sequence comes from Chitinophaga dinghuensis, assembly GCF_003259435.1. Taxonomy (GTDB): domain Bacteria; phylum Bacteroidota; class Bacteroidia; order Chitinophagales; family Chitinophagaceae; genus Chitinophaga; species Chitinophaga dinghuensis. The sequence goes on along the minus strand of NZ_QLMA01000009.1, from coordinate 350,818 downwards.
TAATACATCGCTTGTTTTAAAACGGTTAGCTGCCGCCTGGTACTATCCGTGACTACAATCTCGATGGCTACTTCCATGCCTTCCGCATTGTTAAAGGACAGATACAATCTGGATTTCTCATGCCAACCAGTTACAATTTTCGGTTGTCCCCGATCATCTTGCCAGGACGCCACACATAAAGCAGGCGCGGCATCCTCCACCTCACCTGTGGCGGTTACAGCAGAGGCAGTTCCAGATTCGATTGATTGGGCAGGTGCAGCATTATTGGGTTTGCGAGCATTTCCGGGTGGCATGGTTTGTCCATGCTGGAGAATTTTCACCTTACCTCCACGGCTACACGTAGCCTCGCTCTTTTCACTCAATGGATGCAATCCCCCTGGCAGCATAATATCCTCATAGTAATTGCTCCATTGCAATACCGGCACACAGGGCGTAGGTTTCTGAGGATCAGGGATTTTACACAGCTTAAAATTCAAGGAGGAGGCATATTGATCGCCGGTTGTTGCAGTAGGTTCTCCAGTATGATCTTTTACATGAAATTTACGCTGACTAACCACCTTCATTTTTACGGGGACTGGGTTAACAGCTTTGTCACAGGTGCATAACGCACCTTCGCACACAAGGTGCAATGGTTGGTTAACAATGGTCATATTAGTAAGTATTAAGAAGTATATCAATTCAAGTATCCACTTAACGAAAATTCTGCGGAGTGAATTCATCGCCTATATCGTTTGAGTGAATTATCTCAATAACACTTATGTACATGCATAAAACATATCCATTGACTACATCCACTGCGTGAATTCACTCAACAATGCTCACTAGTATATGCAGCAACACTTCCATTTAGTGAATTCACTCAATAACGCTGGGAAGTACATTAACACATCCTGATTTTCTCTTCACTCTGTATATCGAGGTTTTTCGCAGCATGGATCTCACAGCTTCCTTTCAAGCTTTTCAGCAATACATTATCCGCATGTACCTTCCAGTCTCCAGCCTGCAGAGAGTACTCCTTATCCGCCATCAATAATACTTTCCGAGCAGCTACCATGTAAGATGTTGTAGCATGATGCGAGATATTTTCCGCTGCCGATAATGCGACATTCATACCGGCCTGTACTGAAACAGATTCGGTTGCTTGCAGGTGAATATTTTCCGCTTTGATGGTGAGCTGTCCGGGTGATTCCAGTTGCATACAATTATTGGCGGTGTCCATCAATAATGAATTGCCGGATTTATCCTGGATAATGATCTGTTCTTTACCGGCAGCATCATCCAGCAGAATGGTATGCCCGGCCCTACTGCGAATCATCTTTAACGTATTTTGCGTATCACCTTTATTGGCAGGAGCTTTGCCGCGATAGTAGCTGCCGGTGACGATTGGAAATTCCGGATGCAGTTGCTGAAAGTCGACCCACACCGCTTCATTTATTTCCGGCAGAAAGAAAATTCCTTTGTCTTTTCCTGTATATGGCAATAGCACTGGAATCCAAGGAGAAGCGCCTTCTGCCTGCCAACGGAATCGTACTTTGATTCTACCCAGTTGTTCAGGATCGTTATTATCCACTACTATCGCGGATTGTGGATAACATACAGGAATAACGGGCATCGTGTATGGTTTGTGAACAAGACTTTCCGACACGCCATTTATCTCATTGTAATAACTACCATCCACATTACAATAGTGCAGTATCTTTTGCACCACAAATCCGCCATACTTTTTACCGGCCTGGTCTTCCGGCAGGATAATATCTCCGGGGCGTATAGCAGGACAATTGGAAGTTCCCTCAAAACGCAGCGCTTCCGCTATGGCTAAATATTCCTGCCTATTCGCCATGTATTCCGGGTCCGCAATACTCATTCGATTACATCGTTCAGAACTACGCAAAGACAGAATATGGTCCAGCACTTTATCTTTTTGGAGTTGGGTAGGGGTTACCGTTCGTATACTTTCTGTCAGATAATCATACTGGCTAAAATCAGCCATGGCAGGAACGATAGACCCAGTGATCTTAAATGTGGATAACTGCTCTTCTGCACGTAACGGAATACGTGTAGGCGTATACGTTCCAAACAACAATTGCTCTCCGTTATAAAAGAAAAATTCTCCATACAGTGCTGCCAATCGTCGGAGTAGCTGGTAATCCGTTTCATCGTACTGCACGTGGTAGGCGCACAGAGGGTTTTGTTGTAATTGTATGATCACATCTGTTACTCCATGCAGCAATTCCCGGACAATCGTTTCCAGTGATTTCCCCTCAAAAGCACGGGTACGGCGCACGCCCTGCAAAGCGTAATCATTACTATGACCAGTTAACAAACAGTACGCATGTCCATTACTGTTTTTGCTACCAGTAGTAACAGCCGTTACAATCCCTTTGAAAATCAGCTGCTGTTCATTAACAGCAGATTGTATGTTCACCTCCAATCTTTTTCCCAAAAAGACTTTCATACACGATAACTGCGTGTCTTCCTTTACATCCATTACCTGTAATTCAAACAGGTGCATATGATCTATAGATTGCTCCAGCCTAAACTGATGCCAATAGGGATACCTTTTACCATCGATGGTGATGGTAATATTCATCATTGCGGGCATAACAGATTATTTTAAAGTCCACCGATGTTCAAACGTACTGCCATTGAGCGTTAGCTTACGTGCCGACATGCGAAACCGAATATGCATCGGCTGCTCATTTTCTGCATTGAAATACTCTGTATAACGAATACAGTAAGCATCCGCAAATCGTAATTCTTTCAGCCGGGAAATGGCATCTCTGCGATAGAAGATAATACTGCCGTTATGCGAAACGGCATCTGCAATCATCCAGTCGAACAAACTGGTATCTGCCGCAGATTCCACCAGTAGTTCAATCACACCTCCCGTAGGACGGGCCACTGGTTTTCCATGATGATCGGTTTGCTGAGAAAAAGTGTAATGGCATTCCAACACGTTAAAGTCGTAGCCATCAATATTGCAACGGGCTTTAAAAGACATGGTAAGTCGGTTTTAACAAACATATATTGGGTCAACAAAAATTAATTTGATATACAGGATATCAAACCAATATGAATTTACATGTTTTGTTTGGAACAAAAATCATCTTCCTGATATTTTTTTTCATCAAATCAAATCGAATGCCTGTGCGAATCTGGTGAGATCATATAATGATTCGGCATTGATTTTTGATTTAACATTTCTACGATGTGTTACGGCCGTTTTTTCGGAGATGTGTAACTTCTTAGCCATCTCGCCAGCACTATAACCCAAGGCTGTCAAACGGAGAATTTCTTTCTCACGCTTGGTGAGCTCTGCAAAAATATGCTGATGCTGACGCAGGAAAATATTCTCCTTCAGTAAGCGTTTCAACTTACTGGTCACATGATGCAACGGATCAATGGGAATAGCACAGGTAATCAGATGAGTAGGAGTGCCCGTAGCATCCCGGAAAAAAATACGGGTAGTACTCAAATGCCACTCCCAATCGTCTTTCCCTGCCAGCCTTACTTGCTGGAAAAATGAGACAATATTATCTTCCTCAGGAGAAGACTGCACCAGCGCCAGAATTTTTGGAACATAATCCTCCACATCCTGCGGATTAAAACAGCGATTATAATATTCCTGCCCCATTTCCTGAATTTCCTCCAGGGTATATCCCAGCTCCTTACAGCCGCGTGGCGACATATACTCGACGCCTCCTTCCGGAAAACTATGGATAATCAAAACTGCAGGCAGTTCATCCTCTATTGCTTGTAATGCTTTTATCTTTTCCGCCAGCGTTACTCCAGACATGTTGACTCGTGTTCTATACGTTCATTTACAAATAAGACAAAGCGGGAAATAAACAATAATGAAGCCCATCGTGTAGCATTCTCAAATTCACAATCCTGATGGTTTGCAGGCTTTTTACAGGTGGTTGATTCTTTATTTTGCCTGCAAATGTATGGAATTTTACAAAAACAGGTTTGGGTCTCAACTTCCTGAAGAGACCCAAATTTTGGGGGTAACTGACCGACTTATTTCGATCATCTTTGTTATAAAGGAAATGACTCTATATAATGAATTGAAAAATATCTTTTTTATGCTCACTGCAAAAGTAGACCAATGGCAGGAAGCATAAAATACCTACATGTAGGTATTTTTACGTAGCTATTTTACCCATGTTGCGGAATATACTTTTCTTGTAAGCGCTTATACTTGCATGAAAAAGCCCATCTCTACAAAGTAAAGACGGGCTTCAAATCTTTTATATACCTTATTCAATGATTAGGCACTGATAGCGATGCGACTGTCAATCGCCGCCAGCAAGTCACTTGCCTGCAACGGATGCTCCAGGTATTTATCAATAAATGCATATTTAATAGCAAGAGATGGCGTCACTACATAGACCGCCGGCACCGGTACATCCTCATTAACACCCGCTACAAATCCCCAGATAGGATCAGACTTTTTATAGATCCCTACTTTCCTAGCTAGCTGAAACCCTTCATCATAAACGATATCAAAGGATAACGGCTGCTGATTGACCGCCTCAAATTGTTTCTTTTCCTCACTGGATACCAGGAGCAATTTGGCCCCGGCCGCTTCTATCACCGGATGAAGCGCCGCGACCTGCTCCAGTAATTCATCTGCATATCCATTCCAATGGATAGAATAAAAAATTACTACCAGCGGCTGCGCCGTCAATGTGTGAATACTCGCCCCCTGCGTTAACAAGCCAGCATCACGGATAACCTGGCCCGACTCAAGGAAAAATTCAGGAAAAGTCCCGGTCATTACCGGAGCTATTTTCTCCCGGTGATATCCCGTTTTAGGGAAATTCTCTGGAATAGGCTGCTGCAGATAATCGGCGTAACGGTAAAGTGTAGACATTCCTGAAAAATTTTTATGGTTGGTAATACTTACATCTCTGTGATTCATCCCTCTCACACAACAAATATACAGACATAATTTTAATTTCCTACTATTCCTATAGACTATTAGGTTAATTATTTTATAATACCCTGATTTCCCTAGGGCTCCGCCCCGAAAAATATTTTCTGCATTTGGTCAACAGGAAAATGCAGATGGTCAAACAGAAACCCCGCCAGAGGAGCCCCCCGCTTAAGTTTGCATAAAAAAAACAATGCAACCTCTATCTACCTCCCGACAAGTATACCTCGACTGGCTCCGGATACTCGCTATCTTTGGGGTGCTGCTTTTCCACTCCGCCAGACCCTTTGCCGAAAATGATCCCTGGCACGTAAATAATGCGACCTACAGCTCTGTCCTCTCTGAGTTCAGCTTCTGGCTCAGCAGATTCCGTATGCACTTATTATTCTTTGTTTCCGGAACCGTTACCTGGTTTATGTTACAGAAGCGAGACGCGGGCCAGTTTACCCGGTTGCGGATACGCCGACTCCTCGTCCCTTTACTCTTTGGTATGCTCATTATCGTACCACCACAAGTATATATGGAACGCCTCACCCAAGGCTATAAAGGCAACTTCTGGAGTTTCTATCCATCAATTTTTGACTTCACCCCCTATCCCAAAGGCAATACCAGCTGGCATCACCTCTGGTTTATATGTTACCTGATTATATATGACATTGCCCTCGCACCAGTATTTGCATGGGCCACAGGGCCTAAAGGCCTCAAGTTCCGGAACAGTTTGGCGGCATTGGCCAGTGGGAAACGTATCTACCTAATAATAATTCCTTCCGTGATCTGGTTTACAGCTACCGTCCTGAAATTCCCTGGTACCAATGATCTCGTGCACGACTGGTGCTACTTCTTCTACTGGCTCACATTTCTGGTAGCGGGATTCATCTGCATGCTGCAACCAGCCCTGATGGAGAGTTTAGAAAGAAACCGCCGATTCTCCCTCTCCATGGCATTCCTTTTACTCGTATTGATCAATTACTTCCGCTGGAATAAAATTGAACTAGATTGGGAGCATGTTAACTGGGTGAATTATCTCTATATTGCCCGTCAGCCGCTGCATTCCTGGCTTTGGGTATTTGCCCTCGTTGGTTATGGTCGGAAATATCTCAATAAAAAGCTGCCCATACAGGATTACCTGAACCAAGCGGTGTATCCGTTTTATATACTTCACCAAACGGTGATAGTGATTGTTGCCTACTATGTGGTGAAAACGGACGATACCATCGGATTGAAATATCTCTTTATTGTGATCACTTCTCTGGGCGCTTCTATGCTGATCTACCACTTATTCATAAGACCATTTCCTGTTATGCGTTGGTTATTCGGAATGAAAGCCATAGAAGAAAAGAAGGTAATAAAAGAGGCTCCCAAAGCGGCTCCATTTGAACTAATCGAGGAGGCCCGTTACTGATTATTTTACTTATCTTGAATTCGATGATACGTTCCTGGAAAAAATATCTGTTTCGTGCACTAGGTGGTCTGGTTGTCTATACCTGCCTCCGGCTGGTAAATGACGTGATTAGTGAGACGAAATTCTGGCTGCGCTCATGGACTACTAACATGATTGAAATTGTAGTAACTATTGTGGCCACCAACTTCTACGTATATTTTCTGAAACGGGAGGCTCAAAGGCAACAACGCCTTCCGGCTCCGGAACCCATCTGGAAAGAATATGGCCGGGCAGCACTGATAACCACTGCTATTTCTTATGTAACAGTGATTCCCATGGCTGCCCTGACAGATGACGGCCTGCAGTGGTATGATGTTGTTAACATCACGCTGATCCCACTGTTGTTTGTACTGTTGTACTATGCCATCCTGCGAGCCACGGCCTCTCTCCGCAAAAATTATGAACAGCAGCTATTACTGGAGAAAATCTCCAACGATAAACTGGAAACGGAAATGCAATTCCTGAAAGCACAGTTTCACCCACATTTCCTTTTCAATGCGCTGAATATGATCTATTTCCAAATGGATGAAAGCGTACCGGAAGCCAAACAAACTGTGGAAAAACTGTCGGAATTACTCCGCTACCAGCTATACGACCAGCAACAGCAAGTCCCTGTCAGAAGCGAATTACAATATTTACAGTCGTTCATCGAGCTGCAACAACAACGCATGAATCAACACCTCCAGTTAGCCGTCACATTTGATCCCGCACTGCAACAGCAACACGTATATCCGTTACTGTTACTCCCGCTGGTAGAAAACGCATTTAAATATGCGGGCGGCGACTACTGGATCAACATTAACGCTACATTACAAGACCAAACCATCCTGTTTCATGTGAGCAATGCCGTGCCAGATGTACAGCGGGTCAAAAGTGGGGGCATTGGGTTAGAAAATCTTCGTCGCCGACTTTTACTACTGTATCCCAACAAACATGCACTGGAAACCATGCATAACGGTAACCATTATACGGCCACTTTAAAATTGACATTATGAAAATCCGTTGCGTAATCACAGACGATGAACCAGTAGCCAGAAAAGGAATTGTCAGCTATGTGGAAAAAGTGGATTTCCTGGAGCTGGTAGGCGTTTGTGAAGACGCCGTTTCCCTCAGTAATTTGCTGCGCCAACAACCCGTAGACCTGATTTTCCTGGATATAGAAATGCCCTATATCACCGGACTGGAATTATTGCAAAGTCTGCCTCAGCCTCCACAGATAATATTTATCACCGCTTATGAACAATACGCCATCAAAGGATACGAGCTACAGGTGCTGGATTACCTCCTGAAACCCGTTTCATTTGATCGCTTTTTACGGGCTGCCAACAGAGCTTTTGAACATTTCCGTAAAACAATCCCACCCGATTCAGCGTATATATTTGTGAAAACCAATGAAAAATTGGTGAAAATTTTCTGTGAGGACATCGTGTACCTGGAAGCTATGGAGAATTACGTGAATATATATACGGACTCCACCCGCCACATTATACACGCTACGCTGAAATCCGTGATAGACAGTATTAACAGCAATGATTTCGTACAAACCCATAAATCCTTTGTTGTGAACAGTAAAAAAATCACCGGTATTGACGGCAACATCGTGGAGCTGGGAAAGGCCACCGTACCGTTTTCAAGAGGCATGAAAGATACAGCGATGGAAAAAATCCTCCAGAACAGGTTGTTAAAAAAATAATGCACTTTTATGCTGATAAGATCCAGGTTCTCACTGATGCAGATCTTTTCCTACACCTGGAAGGTGGATTTGATGCTGCTCGCCCTATGTACAGCCACCTATTTCCTGGATAAATACTGGCTACAGTCGCACATCAATATTCCTACCGCCATATCTGCCGTTTTGGGTACAGCCATCGCGTTTTTTATAGGGTTCAATAACAACCAGGCTTACGACCGCTGGTGGGAAGCCAGAACTATCTGGGGTGGACTGGTAAATGATTCCCGGTCATGGGCCAGGAGTTTGGTCGCCTTCTATCATTCTGATAACACGGAACAAAGGCAAACCACCGCCAGAAATATGATCTACCGGCACCTGGCTTTCCTTTACACCCTGAAATCCGCCCTACGCAACCGCCCCGATAACTACTACGAAAGATACCTTTCCCCGGAAGAAAAAGAGATAATTAGTCGACAAACCAATAAACCCAACGCCATCCTGAATATCCAGGCCCAGGAGCTACAAAGACTGAAGCAAACCGGTACCATAGACGGTTTCCAGTTTATAGAAATCAATGAACTCCTGGTAAGGCACACGGATAATATGGGAAAATCGGAAAGGATTAAAAATACCGTCTTTCCTACCAGTTACGTGTATTTCACCAACCTGTTTATCTGGTTTTATGTGCTCATGAATACCTTAATGATGACAGAGTCCATCGGGGCCTGGTCTATTATTTTTGGCTGGGCCTTCGGATTTGTTTTCCACACCACCCACCTGAATGGTGTCAGCCTCATGAACCCTTTCGCCTACAACCCGCTGGCAACGCCACTTGACAGTATCACCCGGACCATAGAAATCAATCTGTTGGAAACATTAGGAGAAAAAGAGATTCCTGCTCCCGTAGAACCCCGTGCAAACGGACTTTACATCATGTAATGGAATACCTTTTTTCCTTATTTTTACCGAATGACGTATGAACAATTATGTATACTGTTCGCCCAGTCAGTAACGCTCAAAATACTACGGGCTCGCAGTGCTCCAATGATGTTGTCATTTTTTCACACGGTATTCAAAGAGAAAAACCAGACTATCATTACCAATGCGGAATTAGTTACCCGACTGTCGGATTACCTGAGTCATACCGGCTACCTCGCCGCTGACGATGAAATCGACGCCGGTAGCCTCCTGGAAGATAATGATATCAAAGCCAGGAAATATATCGATCAGTGGAGTAACCAGGGTTTCCTTCGTAAATACCCCGACGATGAAGGGATAGATATCCATGAACTCAGCAGCGATACAGAAAAGGTACTGCACTGGGTGTCTACGCTGCAAAAACGCGAGTTTGTTGGCACCGAAAGCCGCTTTAAAGATATTTTCTCAAAGCTCAGAGAACTCGTAGACCAGTCCAATAAAGACCCGGAACAACGTATCCAGGAGCTGGAAAGAAAGAAATTCGAGATAGAACAGGAAATCCAGGCTATCACCATCACCGGGAAAGTACAGGTGTTTGACGAGACCCAAATCAAAGAACGCGTCTACGATGTAAACCGAATGGCCCGCGAACTACTCGGCGATTTCAAAGAAGTAGAAGGCAACTTCGAACAAATTACCCAGGAAATTTATCGCAAGCAAAGTGAACGCGATGTAGCCAAAGGTACCCTCCTCGCTTATACCCTCGACTCCTTCGAAGCCCTGCGCCAGAAAGACCAGGGTAAAAGCTTCTACTCCTTCTGGCAATTCCTCATGGATGAAACCAAGCAAATGGAAATGCGGGATCTTATAGACAAACTCTATATCTTAATGGAAGATAGAGATATTGAATATAAGAACGATCGCTTCCTCAGAAAGCTGAAAACATTCCTCCATGCCTCCGGGAAAAAGGTAATTGATGCCAATAAAAAACTCAGTGATAAACTCAGTCGCGTCCTGAATGAGAAGAATATGACGGACAGACGGAAAACCATCGAGTTAATCAATGATATCCGACTCCTCGCATTTCAGGCCCTGGGCAACCATCCGGAAGATGATTGCTTTATGGAACTCGAATGCGAACCGGAAATGGATTTACCAGACAGATGGGAAATGGCAGAAGAGAAAGCCATCAGTCCCGCCTTCCAGCTCCCGGAAGGAATCGGTGGCGACGATTATTCCATGGAAGATTTCCAGGCATTATTCAATCATTTTCATATAGATCGTGCACAGCTGGAAGAACGTATTCAAATACAGCTGCAACACAAAAAGCAGGTCAGTCTTAAAGAACTGGTGGAAACCTACGGCACAGAAAAAGGACTCACAGAGCTGATTACCTATTTTGCGATCGCCAGTCAGTCGTCTTCCCATATCATTCTCGAAACGCCTGATCCTGTCATGTTGGGCAACCGCATCGTCAACCTACCGATGGTATTGTTTACCAACAACAAAAACTAACCTTTATGTCTGAACGAAATATAGCTCCCTTTGCACATGTATTTCTGAAACTAATGCAGGGACCAGTTTATGAAGAAGAACGCAGCTACTGGAAAGACCTCCTCAGCTGGCAGACAGAACTGCACAAATACCTGCAACAAACAGGTTTGCAGTTAGTCATCAATGAAGCCGATGGTTTCGCGCGTATTGTGCAGCCAGACAATGATGAGAACAGCGATCGTCCGTTGCCGCGACTGATGCGTAAAGCCAGACTGACCTACGAAGCAACGCTGTTGTGCATCGTATTGCGGGAAGCGCTGGAAGAATTTGATCTCAAAGGAACCGGTACAAAATTGTACCTCACCCAGAAAGAGATGAAAGAACGTTTGACGCTCTTCTTCAAAGAACGTCATAACAGATCCAAACTGCTGAAAGATTTGAACAAACCTATCAACAGTCTGCTGAGCGTAGGTATCCTGCGTCTGACCCGTGAAGATGTTGCCAATAAAGAGTTGCAGCAATATGAGGTAAAACGTATCATCAAAGCCTTGGTGAATAACGAGAAACTGGAAGAAATCAAAACAAAATTAAACCTGCATGTCAACCCTGTTCAATAGCGATTCAAAAGAAAGTGGCTTCCGCCTGCAGTATTTCGAAGTATACAACTGGGGGACCTTCCACAATAAAATATATCGTGTTAATACCAACGGCAATACCTCTCTGCTGACAGGCGCCAACGGTAGTGGTAAAACCACGCTCATCGATGCTTTACTGACTTTGCTGGTACCTTCCGGCAAACGTTTCTATAACCAGTCTTCCGGAACGGAACAACGTCGCGATCGCGGGGAAGAATCCTATTTCTGGGGCTACTACGGTAAAACATTTTCCGAAGAATCTCTTTCTTCGAAAACTGAACAGCTGCGCCATAAGGAACAAAATCCTTATTCCGTACTGTTGGCCTATTTCTATAATGCCGCCACGATGCATACCATCACGCTGGCCCAGGTTCGTTGGTACGCGGGAGAAATGAAGCGACAGTTTATCGTGTCTCCCCATAAACTCAATATTAACGACCATTTCGGCAATGGTAAATTTGATGCAAAAGGCGACTGGAAGAAAAAACTTAAGCTGGAGTTTCCCAAAACAGAAGTGACCGACAGCTTCAAGGAATATGCGTCTATGTTCAGTAACATCTTCGGTTTGAGGAGTGAAAAGGCATTGGCATTGTTTAACCAAACGGTGGGTATTAAGGTTTTGGGAGACTTGAATACCTTTATCCGTCAGCATATGCTGGAAGAAACGGATAGCGAGGCCGAGTTCCTGAAACTCCGTGAAAACTACGACAGTCTGCTTTCCAGTCACCGTGCGATACAAAAAGATGAAATGCAACTCCAGATGCTGGAGCCTATCATTTTGCAACGCAGTGAATGGGAAACCCTTCAGGATAAAGGCAGAGAGCTCCTTTCCCTGCAAGATACCCTGCCAGGATATTTCAATCGTCAGGAAAGAGAACTTGTACAACAGGAGATCTCTCAGTTGAAACAAGAGCTGGAAGTGACCGCCAGTACGCTGTCGGGCATTACTTCCAAACAGGAGAAACTGACGCTGAAGAAAGATGAGCTCATCGCACAGAAAGCCAATAACAGTGTGGATGAACAGCTGCGCTCTATCGATAAGACCATCCATTACGAGCAGAAATCGCTTGATACAAAGCGCAGCAAAATGGATGATTATAACAGATTATCGGAGAGACTCGAACTCACTGTATCGCCGGATGAACAGCAATTCCACGATAATATCAGGGGCGCCGAGAAACAACTGAAAACAATCGATAAACAGCTGGATGGTATCCAGGAAGAAATCTTCCTGCATAAAAGTAATCTGACAGCGGAAAAGAGTCATGCTGACAAATTGAATGAGGAAATTAATTCCCTGTTAAACAGGAAGAATAATATTCCGCATGAACTGATACGTATCCGTCAGCAATTATCTGATTTACTGGATGTTCCGGAAGACGAACTGCCCTTCGCCGGCGAGCTCCTTCGTATAAAAGAGGAAGAGTCCCATTGGGAATATGCCATCGAGAAAGTACTGCACAACTTTGCATTACGGTTGCTGGTTCCAGAAGAATATATCTCCCGTATCAACAGATATATCAACGATAACAACCTGCAAACGCGACTGGTATATCATAAAATAGAGGAAGAGTCCTACACCATGTTGCGCATGCCGAAGGAAGAAGACAGTCTCCTCCAGAAGATAGAAATCAAACCAGGCACCCAATTTAAGGAATGGTTGCAGAACCAGCTCCTGGACCAGTTTGACTACATCTGTACAGACGACCTGAATCTCTTCAATCGCGCTCGCAAAGCAGTTACCTCCAAGGGACTAACGCGAGTGGCTACACGACATGAAAAAGATGATCGCCCGGGCCGCTCTCAGCAAAATAATTATGTTCTCGGTTGGAATAATAAAAATAAACTGCGGCTGTTAAAAGAAGACCTGGACGAGTGCGAAGCCGCCATCAAAGAACTGCAATCAGGGCTGCATGAGCTGGAAACCACCAGGAAAGAGCTGGGCGCAATGCAGACTGTACTCAGTACCTTCTTAACATTGCGTGTGTATGATGATATCAACTGGCAGCCACATGCCGCTGTGATCGAAACCCATCACCGTGAAAAAGAACTGCTGTTGCAGGCCAGCGATAAATACAAAGTGATCTGCGAGCAGCTAGACAGCACCACTGCGGCCCTTCGCGAGCTAGAAGAAGATAAATCCGATGCCTTGCAACAAAAAGGTCATCTGAACAAAAAGCTGGACGAAAAACAACAATACTTTGCTCAGCTGAAAGTGAGCGATACCGATGAGATTGCGTTACAGAAAGCAATTGATTTCCTCACTGAACTGGCGATTAATGCGCCTGCTACTTCTGCCGCGCAATTATCTCACTATCGCAAACGTGCAGAAGATAGTCTGAATACCTCGTTGAAAGAAGCGCAGCGCAACAGCTCCGAGAAACAAACGGAAATTACGCGACTTCTGGCAGCTTTCGTGAATCCGCCTAAATCCATTCATGACACTTTCCCTGACTGGATCGGCGATACAACGGATCTGAGAGCCCATGTGGATTACCTGGATGAGTTCACCTCTTTGTACGAGCAAATCAAATACCAGCGACTGATAGAGCATAAAGAGCGTTTCCGGAAATACATGGATACCAGTATGCTCAACGCTATTACCAACTACCGTGCATGGATATACGGACAGGAAGATGCTATCCGTGAAGTGATGGAAGATCTGAATGAACCGCTGCGTAATATCACCTTCAACAAGAACCCGGATACTTATCTGCAGCTGGAATGTCGTCATGTACGTGATGTGGAAATCAGGAATTTCAAGGAGAAGTTGAGTCTGGCCGTACCGGATACCTTGCAATATCAAACAGAGCGAGACAGTGCTTATGGCGAACAACTGTTTCAGAATATCAAATCTCTGATTACGGAATTGCAGCAAAATGAGGCATGGCGTAAAAAGGTAACGGATGTGCGTAACTGGCTCGACTTCGGTGCGAAAGAGTTTTATATCTCAGATCACAAAGCCTTTAAATATTATGAAGATACTGCGAGTCTTTCCGGTGGAGAGAAAGCGCAGTTTACCTATACGATTCTGGGAGCGGCTATTGCTTATCAGTTTGGTATAAACGAATCCAACAGGCAGCATCGTAGTTTGCGCTTCATCACTGTGGATGAGGCATTCAGTAAACTTGATCCGGAGAAGAGTCATTACCTGATGGAGTATTGTGGTCAGTTAAATCTGCAATTATTGGTGGTAACGCCGTTGGACAAACTGAATATTGCAGAACCGTATATACATGCCTGTCATTTCGTAGCGAATAAGAACAAACGTGATTCTGTGGTGTATAACTTCACTATGGAAGAATATCGGGAACGTAAGAAAGAGTTTGAATCTATGGCTACTGCATAGTCATCATAAAAAACGCCGGAAGCGATCATGCTTCCGGCGTTTTCGTTTTATCTTAATTTTCGCAGGCTAATCCTTCCTTGTTCATTTTGGCTCTTCCCCAGTCGGCCAGTAGTACAATGAACGGCACCAGTTCCATTCCGGATGGGGTGAGGGAATATTCTACTCTTGGAGGTACTTCCAGGTAAACATGTCTTTTTACGAGGCCATCTTCTTCCAGTTCCCGGAGCACCTGTGTGAGCATTTTAGGGGTGATCCCTGTTATTCGGCGGCCTAGTTCTCCGTAGCGTAAAGTACCTTTTGAAAGGTGATATATTAGTCTTCCTTTATGTTTGCCGCCTATGCGTTGGAAGGCGTAATCGACTGCACAAACCGTGTCTCTATGGTTAATTTTTTCTCTTTTCTCCATTTTTATATCATTGATAATCAATAATAGTATCTAATCAGAAAGTACCTTTCCAAAAGGTGCATACTTGACTAATTCACTAGTACCATCCAATTTTGCTTTATTAAAATTACAATTTATGAAAGCAATTCAGATAAATAAGTTTGGAATAGATCAATTAGCGGTAGTAGAGGTTCCCAAACCTGTTCCTGGCGCGCATGAGGTGCTGATTAGAATGGAGGCAGCCTCTCTTAATTTTTTAGAGACGGTATTGGTAAAGGGGCAATATGGTAGCATTGGTTTTCCTTTTACGCCTTCTTCAGAGGGGGCTGGTGTGGTTGAAGCGGTAGGAGCAGCGGTGACTGAATGGAAGCCAGGAGATAGGGTGATGACGCACTATACGCAGTTATGGCAAAGTGGAAAAGTAACGCAGTATACTAATTCGCAGCGTACGGGGAATACTGTGCCGGGGGTATTGTCGGAGTACTATGTTATTCCGGAATATGCGTTGGTGCGTACGCCGGCTGCGTTGAGCAGTGTAGAAGCGGCCACTTTACCTGTGGCGGCGGTAACTGCCTGGACGGGCTTGATGGAATATGCGAATATTCAGCCGGGGCAGACGGTTTTGACGCAGGGTAGTGGCGGCGTGTCATTATTTGCATTACAGCTTGCCCGTGCGGCGGGGGCGAGAGTCATTGCCACTACCGGCGATGCGGGGAAAGTATCAAAGCTGAAAGCGCTGGGGGCAGATGAAGTAATTAATTATAAGGAGCATCCTGAGTGGTATACGGAGGTCAAACGACTCACTAATGGCGAGGGGGTACATGCTACGCTGGATATTGCGGGCACCAGTACAGTTAACAACAGTATCAAATCTGTCGCTACTCATGGGTTTGTAGGGCTGGTAGGTTTCATGACTGGAATGTCATTACCGTTGGACTTCATGAGTTTATGGCAGAGTTTAGCGCGGGTGCAGGCGTATTCAGTGGGTAGTAAGGCTAGTTTGCAGCAGGTGGCGAATACCTTTGCCTATAATGGGCTTAAACCGGTGATTGATAGCGTGTATGATTTATCTACGGTGCAGGATGCATTTTATCATTTGGAGAGTGGAAAGAATTTCGGAAAAATAGTTGTAGAGATAAAATAACGTTGGTAAAGAGTCCTGACTTTCATCAGGACTCTTTCTACAGGCTATTCACCAAAACAACCTATAATAACTACCAAGGTGTATTCAGAGGAAAATAAGCAGTCTAATTAATGAGCCTGATAGACATCCGGCTCCTGTATTATTACCATTTATAAGATTGAAGTTTCATTGACTTTCGCCAATGATGTAATTTTGTGTATACTAAAGGTACAGTAGCGTTCAACCCTTTTCCTTTATCCGTTGTTAATACTATAATACTATTTTAACCATCTTCCCAAAACCCGCCACAGCAAGCAATTTCAAGAGAATTATTTTCTCTACTTTTTTTATTTTGGAGAGAAATGGGTTAAATTTAGAAAACATGATAAACGTCAGGTTCGTGGATGATGGATGTCAATAACTTTGTACAATATCCGTTGAATTATGCCGTCAGTAGAAATCCTTTCCCGCATACAATTTGCCTTTACGATAGCATTTCACTACATCTATCCTCCGCTGAGTATTGGCCTGGGCGTATGCCTTGTAATTATGGAGGGCTTATACCTGAAAACAGGGTTGCCCGTCTATCGTGATATCACTCGTTTCTGGATTAAAATCTTCGCACTCATATTTGGTCTTGGCGTAGCCACGGGCATTGTGATGGAGTTTGAGTTTGGTACCAACTGGGCCACTTATTCTCATTATGTGGGCGATATATTTGGCAGCGCCCTCGCTGCAGAAGGCATCTTCGCCTTTGCGTTGGAATCCGGCTTTCTGGGCGTGTTACTTTTTGGCTGGAACAGGGTCAGTAAAGGGGTGCATTTCTTTTCCACCATCATGGTGGCATTCGGGTCTATATTTTCCGCCATCTGGATTGTAATAGCCAATTCCTGGCAGCAAACTCCGGCTGGATACAGGATTGAAGGCCATGATCTGGGAGCCCGTGCGGTGATCACCGATTTCTGGGCCATGGTGAACAACCCTTCTTCCATAGATCGCTTGTCACATGTGCTGGTAGGCGCTTTCCTGGCAGGGTCTTTCCTGGTGATGAGCGTAGGGGCCTGGTATATATTAAAAGGTAAATACATCAAGCACTCGCAGGCTATGTTTAAAGTGGGCTTGTCTGTAGCCGTGATAGCCGCTTTGCTGCAACTGTTTACCGGACATCGCTCTGCGGAATATGTCAGTAAATACCAACCCGCCAAACTCGCTGCCATGGAAGGGCATTATGATAGTCTCGCTGTGGCTGATATGTACATCATGGGTTGGGTGAATACCAAGGAAGAGAAAACAACCGGTATAAAAATACCCGGCGGCCTCTCCTTCCTGACGCATGGCAGCTTCAGTGAGCCAGTGCAGGGACTGAGATCTATCCCTAAGGAGGACAGACCCACTGCTGTCAACTTCGTTTTTCAGACCTATCATTTAATGGTGGCCATCGGCATTACCCTGATTGCGCTCACATTAACCGCCGTGGTATTACTCTGGAAAAAACAGTTATTCAATCATCGATGGCTGATGTGGATTTTCGTATGGGCGGTACTGTTACCTCAGATCGCTAATCAATTGGGCTGGTATGCTGCCGAAGTGGGGCGGCAACCATGGGTGGTATACGGACTGCTACGTACCTCCGACGCCCTCTCCAAAAAAGTAACAGCCGATCAGGTGATGTTCTCATTGATTCTGTTCACCTTGGTATATATGCTGTTATTTGTACTGTTCATCTTTCTACTGAACCGTAAAATCAGCCATGGTCCTGATATTACAGATGAGGATGAAGACGATAGTGAACATTTCTCCAAAAGAAATATTGCAAATATTCCTGCTTAAAATACTAGCGTATGGAAACAATTCTTGGATTAGATCTTCCTACATGGTGGTTCCTGGTCATTGGCGGCCTGATTACCGGTTATGGCGTATTGGATGGTTTTGACCTGGGCGCTGGCGCCTTACATTTATTTTTCAATAAAGAAGAAAGCAGACGACTGGTACTGAATGCAATTGGTCCTGTCTGGGATGGAAATGAAGTTTGGCTGGTAATAGCCGGCGGCGCCCTCTTTGCGGGTTTCCCGCTGGTTTATGGCGTAGTGTTTTCCACATTCTATATTCCATTTATGCTCTTTCTCGTGGCCCTTATTTTCAGGGCTATCTCCATAGAATTCAGAAGTAAAGAGCCCTGGAAATGGTGGCGCAAAATGTGGGATATCAGCTATTCCGTGTCCAGCATATTTATCACCTTGTTACTGGGACTGGTATTAGGGAATCTTATCCATGGCATGCCTTTCAATAAGGAACATGAGTTTACCGGTACCCTGCTGACATTCTTTAATCCTTATGCCATCCTCATCTCCTTCACCACGTTGGCGCTGTTTATGCTGCATGGCGCTATTTACCTGGTCATGAAAACAGAAAACCGCCTCTACGCAAAGTTGACCATCCTGGTGAACAACTGTAGT
Source organism: Chitinophaga dinghuensis (assembly GCF_003259435.1). Lineage (GTDB taxonomy): Bacteria > Bacteroidota > Bacteroidia > Chitinophagales > Chitinophagaceae > Chitinophaga > Chitinophaga dinghuensis. The sequence continues at coordinate 332,409 of NZ_QLMA01000009.1, read as the reverse complement.
AAGTTTTTCATACTCTGCTTCATTCTAACGTCTATGGCTACACTGATATATGTACCCCATATGACACAAGCTTTCAAACACGCTCCGGCACTATTCATCTTACCGTTGATCGCCGTATTGATACTGTTAAACATCAAACGCAACATCGACAGCCGGAAATATTTCACCGCATTTGTATACTCCTGCATCATCATCTCCTGCCTGTTGATATTATTCGCCATCGGACTATATCCGAATATCATTATCAGTAATACCGATCCCGCCAATAGCATCAGTATCTACGCGGCAGCGTCTTCTGCCAAATCCTTAAAAATAATGCTGATTATTGCCGCAATAGGCACGCCACTGGTACTGTCTTATACCATATTTGTATTTTGGACTTTCCGAGGCAAGGTGAAATTAAACGAAATGAGTTATTAGGATTTTTTTGCTCGCAGAGCAGCATAAGCAGCAGAGCAGCAAAGAAAGTTGTTGAGATTATAAGGCATTATTCCGGATTTTTTTGCTCGCAGAGCAGCATAAGCAGCAGGGCAGCAAAGAAAGTTGTTGGGATTATAAGGTCCTTGTTCCGGATTTTATTGCTCGCAAAGCAGCATAAGCAGCAGGGCAGTAAAGAAGTTGTTGGGATTGCAAAATATTACTCTGGAAGAGTAGGTGGTAGTTCGATTGCCAGATACATTCAAAATAATAACAAACTTAATTTTTTGCTGCTTTGCTGCCTATGCTGCTCTGCGAGCAAAAACTCCGCTAAAGTGCTATAAAAAACAGGCCCCCGCAAGAAATTGCAGGGGCTTACCATTTAACCTATATTCTGTACTGTAGCATCGAATTAATGACTTTCGGAACTCTACTTATCTCTTTCTCAGTTTCTTGCGTTCTCCGAAAGCGTTGTTGTATAAGTAAGACCCCGTATTTTCATCAAAGTTTAATTCAGGGTAAAAAAAATTTAAAAATATTTTTTTGACTACCGACCTTCGTGGTAATTTTCTTAGTCCCATGAACCGAATTGACAGACTCACAGCCATTCTTATCCAACTTCAGGGCAAAAAGATCGTAAAGGCTTCCGAGATTTCCGAGCGTTTCAATATAAGCCTGAGAACGGTTTACAGAGATGTGAAGGCCCTCCAGGAAGCAGGCGTTCCTATTGGAGCCGAAGCCGGAACCGGCTATTATATAGTAGATGGTTACCACCTGCCCCCGGTAATGTTCTCCAAGGAAGAGGCTGCTGCCTTACTCACCGCAGAAAAACTGATGGAAAAGTACAGCGACCACTCCAATGAGAAACAATTTGGCTTCGCCATGGAAAAAATTCGCTCCGTACTCCGGGGAAGCGATAAAGATTATCTGGAAAACCTGGATGATAACATTGCAGTGGTTAAATACCAACCCCTCCACCTTCAGGGAGATGATTTTCCAAATAAATTCCTTTCTGATATTCAGCAATCTATTGGTAATCAGCAGGTACTGAGTATGGAGTACTTCTCCTTCAAAGATGAAGTAGCTACAAGAAGAGAAATCGAGCCTGTAGGTATCTTCCATATGAGCCATAACTGGCATTTGATTGCCTGGTGCCGGCTGCGTCAGGGCTACCGGAACTTCAGGATAGACCGTATCCGGAAACTACAGGTACAACCCGAACGCTATGAGAAAGCCAAACATGTTTCCCTGAAAGATTACATGGCGACGCAGTTTAAGATGGAAGGAGAAGAATTCGAAGAATGCCGTATTTTAATGGAAACCAGAGTAGTTAAATATATTAATTCTCAGAAATATTATTTCGGTTTGGTAGCGGAAAGAAATTTGGGAGAAAAAACGGAGATGGTATTCCTCCAACCACCCAGAGGCTATTTTCCTCGCTGGCTGATTACTTTCGGTAACAGTGTGGAAGTATTGGGCCCGGATAGTTTAAAGGAATGGGTGATTAAATATGCCACTGAAATCCGGGATCATTATTTAAAATAATCCTCCTGACATAAGGTTGTCATTTCCCCCTTGTTGCTTTGTAGTGTTAAATAACCCTTTTCAACACTAAATCTAACGGAGATGGACAAACTGGATTTAACCAAAGCCTACAAAAGTTATTACACTGCCGGATCTGCGGTGGAACTGGTCAATATTGAAGATGCCCAGTTTCTGAGTATCACCGGCCAGGGAGACCCCGATGGCCCTGGCTTCTCAGAAGATGTAGAAGCCCTGTACACAGTAGCCTATGGGATAAAGTTCCTGAATAAGCAGGAGGGGCGCGACTTTGTAGTCAGCAAACTAGAAGGATACTGGTGGGTGGAAGATACCACAGTAGATCCCTTGACGGTTCCCCGGAGTCAATGGTATTATGAATTGGTCATTCGTGTACCCGATACCGTTACCCATCCGCAATTTATTCAGTCGGTGACCGGAGCAGAGAAAAAAAAGAATAACCGTCGGCTCAGGGCGGTGGATATCAAGCATATGGAGGGAGGAAGGGCTATTCAGATCATGCATGTGGGGCCATTCAGTGAGGAGCCGGTGAGTTTGGAGAAGATGGAATCGTTTATGCGGTCCCGTCATTTACAGTTTAAGGGTCGGCATCATGAAATTTACCTGTCTGATTTCAGGAAAACGGCTCCGGAGAAGCTGAAAACGATATTACGTCATGCGGTAGCATAGCTGCTGCATGGGGGGAAGATGTCGGGCAGACACGGTTTTGCGGGCCTGCTGTTAGTCTTTGGAATCATCGCCGAGGCCGAGGATCTGTATAGCCTGAGAGGCAGCGATCTGGCTGGCATCTTTCTTATTAAATGCTTTTCCGCTGCAGATGAGTTGTCCGTCTACAACGGCGCCGACGGTGAAGATACGGCGGCCATTATCCATTTGTTCTTCCAGGAGTTCAAATTCCAGGGATTTGCCATTTTTATTGGCCCATCCATAGAGTTTGTTTTTATGGTTCATCTCCACGCTTTCCAATTGTTCGAGATCGATATAAGGAAGGATGATACGGCGATGAACGAATTGTTGTGTTTTGTTATAGCCTTTATCCAGGTAAACGGCGCCCACGAGTGCTTCGAGGGTATTACCGAAGATTTGGGAAATTTTCAGGAAGCTATTGTATTTATCGTAGATCGTGAGTTTGCGCAGCCCCATTTTGATAGCGATATCATTGAGTTGCTGGCGGTTAACGATTTTAGAGCGCATCTCGGTGAGGTATCCTTCAGTTTTGTAAGGATACTTTTTGAAGAGATAGTCGCCCACGATTGCTCCCAGGATGGCATCACCGAGGTATTCCAGCCGTTCATTGCTTTCGAGAAACTTCTCTTTGCTGGAACGGTGGCTCAGGGCAACCTCGTACAGAGCAAAATTACCGGGCGGGAAGCCCAGTAAATTGTGCAGCTCTTTGTACAAGTGCCTTTTTCTAGATATCAGTCGATATAAAAATCCTGGCAGTAAATTCACACAATCAAAAGATCAAGGAACAAATTTTTTGAATATAACAGAGGCGTTATGACCACCAAACCCGAAGGTATTGGATAATCCGGCTCTTACTTCTCTATGTTGTGCGGTGTTAAAGGTAAAGTTTAATCTAGGGTCCAGTGCTGGATCGTCGGTAAAGTGGTTGATAGTAGGAGGTACTATGCCATCGATGATGGACATAATAACAGCGATGGATTCAACAGCACCTGCAGCGCCGAGGAGGTGTCCTGTCATGGATTTGGTAGAAGAGATATTCATTTGATATGCATATTCTCCAAATACGTGCTGGACAGCTTTAATTTCGGCAATGTCACCAAGTGGGGTAGAAGTACCGTGTACATTGATGTAGTCAATGTCGCTGGCTTGCATACCTGCATCTAAAAGTGCCTGACTCATTACATTGCGGGCACCTAAACCTTCCGGATGTGGAGCGGTGATATGATATGCGTCTGCGGTAGCGGCGCCACCAGCCAGTTCAGCATAAATCTTTGCTCCTCTTTCCAACGCGTGATCCAGGGATTCCAGTACCAGTGCACCGGCGCCTTCGCCCATTACGAAACCATCTCTGTCGAGGTCGAAAGGACGGGAGGCTGTTTTAGGATCATCATTTCTTTCGGATAAAGCCTTCATGGCATTGAAGCCACCTACACAAGGCTCATTGATGACATTTTCTGAGCCGCCGGTAACGATCATATCCGCCTTACCATAGCGAATATTGTACATTGCCTCAATGATCGCATTGGTAGCAGATGCACAGGCAGAAGCCACAGAAAAATTAGGCCCTCTGAAACCGTGACGGATAGAAATTGATCCGGCAGCGATATCTGTGATAAGCCTGGTAATAAGGAAAGGACTGAAACGGGGAGTACCGTCGCCAGTATAAAATTCTTTCAGCTCGTTACTGTAGTTGATCATACCACCCACGCCGGTGCCCCAAATAACGCCAACACGGTCAGCATTAATTTTAGTAGCATCTATCTTGGCGTCAAGTATAGCTTGATCTGCGGATATTACCGCTGTTTGGGTAAAGGGGTCCATTTTACGGGCCTCCTTCTTGTCCAGGTAGTTAGTAGGATCGAAATTCTTCAGTTCGCAAGCAAAACGGGTTTTGAACTTGGAAGCGTCAAATTGCTTGATAAAATCCGCGCCGGATACACCGTTCGTCAATCCGTGCCAATAATCGGCTACGGTATTGCCGAGCGGTGTAAGAGCGCCTAAACCTGTAACGACAACTCGTCTTGGTTGCATTAAAACAATTCTGATTAGTAGGATTATTTTACGTGTTCTTCCAGGTAAACAACTGCCTGGCCAACAGTAGTAATAGTTTCAGCTTGTTCGTCAGGAATGGAGATGTTGAATTCTTTTTCGAATTCCATAATCAGTTCTACCGTATCCAAAGAGTCAGCGCCTAAGTCGTTGGTGAAGCTGGCTTCAGGAGTTACCTCGGCTTCGTCAACGCCCAATTTGTCAATGATGATCTTTTTAACTCTTGATGCAATGTCTGACATAATTTTAAGTGTTTTTGGTTTAAAACTTGACTGCAAAAATATAATTTTTATTGAATTGCCAACAAGAAGGCCAAATTTTAACCCCGATCTATATCCGAAAATCCGCGCAAAACCAATACAGTGAATGCTTTACGGATTTCCTGATTTTAAGATTTAATCGGATATTCATCCCAGAAACCCATATTTTAGATACCACTCATATAATATCTGATGCATTATTTCCACTCAACCGTAATTTTCGCCACTTATCTAAAGTATTAACGGTATTTAACAGTCGCCTTATCCCTCCAGCTCATCCATTTTATTAAATTTGTCGGGCTTATGAGGATGTTGTGCTTGTTTTACTGTGGCTCTTCCCTTAATGCTATCATCGAATTCTAAACGCTAGTATTTAATGTCCAACGCCAAACGTACGTTCCGCTCAATTGCTATTGTGGGGATTGCCGGTATCGCTGCCTTTCTTATTTATAAACAGGTAGCCGGCAATAAATCATCTGAACCTGCCGCTCCGGCCAAAGGAGGTCCCGGCAAATCTCAGGTCGTGATAGATGCTTTTATTGTTAAAACATCCCCGATTGACCAATATATTGACGCCAGCGGTACGCTCCAGAGCAATGAAGAAGTAGAAGTGAAACCGGAAATCAACGGCCGTATTACCCGCCTTTTCTTTAAAGAAGGCACCAATGTGAAAAAAGGCGACCTCCTCGTGAAAATCTATGACGAGGACCTGAAAGCACAGCTACAAAAACTGAAATTACAGCAACAACTGGCAAAAACGACCCTTGAGAGGCAGGAAAACCTCCTTAAAATAAATGGTATCAGTCGCCAGGATGTAGACGTTACCCGTAACCAGGTTAGCGCATATGCCGCAGACATGGACTATACCCAGACCCAGTTGCAAAAAACGGAACTCCGCGCTCCATTCTCCGGCCGACTTGGCCTCCGTAATGTCAGCGAAGGCGCCATCGTTTCCAATGCAGTGGTCATTACTACCCTCCAGCAAATAGATCCGCTTAAAATTGACTTCACCGTTCCTGAGAAATACAGAAACGTGGTGAAAAATGGGGATAAACTGAGCTTTACTGTAGCCGGCGACCAAAATACCTATAACGGTAGCATCTATGCCATCGATCCGAAAATTGACCTGGCTACCCGCACGGTTAAACTCCGTGCCATCGTTCCTAACAACAATGGCATCCTCTTCCCAGGCTCCTTTGCCAAAATCCACATCAACCTGAAAGACCTCCCGGATGCAATGATGATTCCTTCCCAGGCGGTTATTCCAGGCACCCGCGATAAAAAAGTAATCGTGGCCGACAGCGGCAGAGCCAAATTTGTAGTGGTGGAAACCGGCATCCGCGATGAAAACAGCGTACAAATCACCAGCGGCCTGAAAATCGGCGATACCGTGATCACTTCCGGTATCCTCCAGCTGAAACCAGGAGCGCCTCTGAAATACAACAAGATCAAGTAACCTGAATAATGAATTATGAGTCTGCCGTCGCTTTCCCTTAAACGGCCCGTACTGGCAATTGTGATGAATATCATTATCGTGATATTCGGTCTTGTGGGCTTTACTTTCCTGGGCGTCAGGGACTTCCCTGCCATCGACCCGCCTATCGTAAACGTGCGTACCTCCTATGCGGGCGCCAACTCCGATATTATTGAAACACAAATCACCGAACCATTGGAAAAACAAATCAATGGTATCGCTGGTATTAAAAATATTTCCTCGAGCAGTAGCCAAGGTAGCAGCAATATTACCGTGGAATTTGAACTGGGTCAGGACCTGGAAGGCGCCACGAACGATGTGCGCGATAAAGTTTCCCAGGCACTACGCAGCCTTCCGCCAGATATCGACGCTCCCCCTGTAGTTTCCAAGCAGGACGCCAACTCTGATGCGATCATCTCCATGACCGTACAAAGTAATACCCGCAACCAGCTGGAAGTAACAGAATATGGTACCAACGTACTCCTCGAAAAACTCCAGACCATCCCAGGCGTTTCCCAGATCCAGATCTGGGGAGAAAAAAGATACGCCATGCGTATCTGGATGGACCCTGCGAAACTTTCTTCGTACAGCCTGACTCCTTCAGATGTGCAAGCAGCCCTCAAACGTGAAAACGTAGAGCTGCCCTCCGGTAAAATCGCCGGTAATGCGACCGATTTTACAGTACGTACTTTTGGCCGACTGGTGAGCGAAGATGATTTTAATAACCTGATTATCCAGAATGTCAATGGTAGCGAGATTCGAATCCGCGACATTGGACAGGCTGTACTAGGACCGGAAAATGAAGAAACCGTTCTGAAAGAATCGGGTATCCCTATGATCTCCCTCGCGCTGATCCCACAGCCAGGCTCCAACTATGTAGCCATCGCTGATGAGTTCTATAAAAGGTATGCCCAGCTGCAAAAAGAAATCCCGGATGATATTAGTATCAATATCGCGATGGATAATACCCGCTTCATTAAGAAATCTATTGAAGAGGTAGAGGAAACGCTCATCATCGCACTGACACTGGTAATCATCATTGTATACCTCTTCTTCCGCGACTGGCTCATGGCCTTCCGTCCGCTGATAGATATTCCGGTATCCCTCATCGGAGCATTCTTCATTATGTATGCCTGCGGCTTCACCATTAATATCCTCACCCTCCTGGCCATTGTACTGGCCACCGGCCTGGTAGTGGATGATGGTATCGTGGTAACGGAAAATATCTATAAAAAGATCGAAGCCGGTATGCCTCGTATGCGCGCCGCCCGCGAAGGTTCCGAAGAAATCTTCTTTGCGGTAATCGCTACCTCCATCACCCTGGCTTTCGTATTCCTGCCGATTATCTTCCTGCAAGGTTTCGTAGGACAGCTGTTCAGAGAGTTCGGTATTGTGGTAGCCGGAGCCGTTCTCATTTCGGCTTTCGTCTCCCTAACCCTTACTCCGGTACTCAACGTTAAACTTGGTCGTAAAACACATACCCATTCCTGGTTCTATCTGAAAACAGAACCTTTCTTCCGCTGGATGGAAGATGGCTACAAAAATTCCCTGGAAGCGTTTATGCGTTTCCGTTGGACGGCCGTTCTGATTGTATTGGCTTGTCTGGGTATGATCTACGGGCTGTTTAAAGTGCTCCAGTCTGAACTGGCGCCACTGGAAGACAGAAGCTCTTTCCGCCTGTCAGTGACCGCACCAGAAGGTACGTCGTTTGACTATATGGATAATTATGTAGACAGACTAACACAGTTCATGGCGGATTCTGTGCCGGAACGTAAAATCGTGCTCAGTGTTACTTCTCCGGGCTTTAGCGGCGCTGGTGCAGTAAATAGTGCATTCGTTAACGTGATGCTCTCTGAACCAAATGAACGTGCCAGATCTCAGAAAGAGATCGTGAATATGGTCAACAGGAATATGGCCAAATTCCCTACCGGTAAAGTGTTTGCCATTGAGCAACAGACTATCCAGGTAGGACGTCGTGGCGGTCTGCCGATTGCGTTTGTACTGGAACACATCAACTTTGACTCCCTCAGTTCCGTGCTCCCTAAATTCATGGATGAAGTGGGCAACAGCCCGGTTTTCCAGGGAACAGATGTGGATCTGAAATTCAACAAACCAGAACTGCGTATACATATCGATCGTAATAAGGCTACTCAACTGGGCGTGTCTGTACAGGATATCTCCCAGACGCTCCAGCTGGCCCTGAGTAACCTGCGCTATGGTTACTTCATCAGAAACGGTAAGCAGTACCAGGTAATGGGACAGGTATTCCGCCGGGACAGAGATGACCCGAACGACCTCCAGAACCTGTATGTGCGTAACTCCCGCGGAGAAGCCATTCAACTGGATAACCTGGTATCGATAGAAGAAGAAACCAGTCCTCCTATCATTTATCACTTCAACCGATTCAAATCCGCGACTATCTCTGCAGGTCTTGCTCCTGGCCAAACCATTGGCGATGGTATCAAGGAAATGTATCGCATATACGAAAAGCTGAAGAAAGAGCATGTACTGAACGATAACTATAGTACGGCATTATCCGGCGCATCCCGCGACTATGCGGAGAGTGGTTCCAACACCATGTTTGCATTGAGTCTTGCCCTGATTCTGATTTATCTGGTACTGGCTGCTCAATTCGAAAGCTGGATAGATCCGTTGATTATCATGATTACAGTACCGTTGGCATTTGCCGGTGCATTGTTATCACTCTGGTTGTTTAACCAGACCTGGAACATCTTCTCACAGATTGGGGTAATCATGTTGATTGGTCTAGTTACCAAGAATGGTATCCTGATCGTGGAATTTGCGAACCAGAAGAGAGACGAGGGTATCGATAAATCTGCGGCGGTAATTACTGCTTCTTCGCTGCGTCTGCGTCCGATCCTGATGACGAGTCTGGCCATGGCGCTCGGCGCGCTGCCAATTGCCATGTCTTTGGGAGCAGCGGCCACCAGCCGTATTCCTTTGGGTATTGTGATTGTGGGAGGTATTATTTTCTCCCTGGTACTGACACTCTACGTAATCCCTGCCATGTATACCTATCTGAGTCGCAGGAAAACGGGTAATTCAGAAGATGAGGAAGAAGCCGAGGCACAGACCGAAATGGCGCACGCTTAAATTTACTTTAGAGAATTATGAAAAATTATATAGCTAAATTTTGTTTGTCTGTATTGTGCATCATCGCTGCCAGCTCGGCAGCGATGGCACAGCGGCAGGTGCTCACACTGGAACAGGCGATAGATGTAGCGTTGAAAAATAACTTCGATATACGTCTGGCAAAAAATACAGCAGAACTATCTGCTAACGATTACGCTTATGCGAATTTTGCATTTGCGCCACGCCTCAATGCCACTGTTGGTACTTCCTGGAACAACACTGCCACCAAACAGGAGTTTGCCAACGGCACCAAACGTGATACCAGCGGCATCAAAGGCCAGAATGTCAATGCCAGCGTAAATCTTAACTGGACATTATTCGATGGGATGAAAATGTTTGCTACCCGCAATAAGCTGGAAGCCATCAAAAATCTCGGCGAGCTGGCCATCAAAAACCAGGTACAAAATACCATTGCTACTGTCATTGGCGGATATTTTAACATCGTACAGGAAAAGCAACAACTGAAAGCCCTCGCAGAGCAGGTATCTATTTCTGAAGAAAGAGTGAAACTCTCCGATGCCAAATTCCAAACTGGGCTCGGTCCTAAAACAGACTGGCTCCAATCCAAAGTGGATCTGAATGCACAGAAAGCTTTGTATCTGCGTCAGCAAACAGTGATTGAACAAAGCAAAGCCTTGCTGAATCAGCTGATGGCCGTACCGGAAACTTCCACTTTTTATGATGTAGTGGATTCCATTCCGTTGAATGCAGGCCTATCACTGGGCGAATTGCAGGAGCATATTTCGGAGAATAACACCAGTATTAAATTACAACAGCAGAATGTAGCCGTTTCCGAACTGACTATCAAGGAAAGAAGAGCGGATTATTTCCCGATCGTTTCTTTTAATTCTGCTTATAACTTTAACAGAAATACTTCCAACGCGGCCTCCAACAACTTCAGCCCGAAATTCAACAGGAACGGCGTATTGAACTATGGATTCACCGCCAGCGTTCCGATTTTCAATGGCTTTAATGTGAGAAGACAAGTGAAAAATGCACAGTTGGATATGGAGTATCAAAGTATTTCACTGGATAATATTAAATCGCAGGTATCCCTGTCGCTGACCAATGCATTCAAAGATTACCAATATTACAAACAAGCATTGGCATTGGAAGAAGAGAACCTGGAGCTGGCAAAAGAAAATATGATGGTAGCGTTGGAACGGTTCAAACAGGGCGTTTCAACTACTATTGAAGTGAAACAAGCGCAGCAAAGTCTTGAAGACTCTTACACCAGACTGATATTAGCCCGCTATAATACCAAGCTGGCAGAAACGGAACTCAGAAGATTGAATGGTTCCATCATAAATTAAATTCCTATTTAACGAGAGAGGGTCTGATCGAAACTTGTGGTTTTGATCAGACCCTCTCTCGTTAGTTGGAACAATAAAACTATTTTTGTTGATAACTACCGGTAATGGTAATCAGTCTGTCCGGATAATTCGTGATAATCCCATCTACCCCCAGGTCTATCATTCGTTTCATATCTACTACTTCATCTACTGTCCATGGTAGCACTTCTACTTTCAGTGCATGGGCTTCTTTAATCAGATCCGCGGTTACCAGCTGAAATGCAGGGCTATAAACAGATGGCGTAAAGCCCAACGTTTTAATGTTGTCTGCGAAGCTATCTTTATTCGCAATCAGCCAGGCCGTTTTCTGTTTAGGGAATGTTTTATGCAATACCTGTAAAGTACGTGGATCAAAAGATTGAATGGTTACCCTGCTGGCAATTTTTTTCTGGTTGATGACACCCATTACCAATGCGGTGAATACATCTGGCGTTGGATTCAGGCGGCCATCTCCATTTAATTCTGACTTGGTTTCGATATTGTAATAAACAGGTTTCAAGTGATTCTTTTTCACATATGCTTCCACGCTATCGATCAGTTCAGAGAGCAGCGGACGATAAGTTTTAAATTTTGCCTGTTGTGGAAAGCGTTCATAAGGTTTGGTACCCGCATCATATTTACGGATACTGTCGTAAGGCATTGAGAAGAGAATCAATGACTTTTGCTCTTCCTTGGTGATATCAGCTCCATCTGGCTTACGCATGAAGGCGGCCGACATATACGCATCATGTGATACTACCACTTTATTATCTGCGGAAATAATACAGTCCAGTTCCAATGTACGAGCTCCCAGCTTGACAGCATTGATCATAGCAGGAATCGTATTTTCCGGCATTAGTCCCATCCCGCCTCTGTGTGCCTGTACATCTAGTGTAGATTGTGCAAATGCCTGAGTAGTCAGTAATCCGGCGCCCAGGATAAATGATAAAATTTTCATGCAGATAAGTATTCGTGATTGTGAATAAACGAAGATACAGTATTCAATTACGAAGTTAAAGATGCGAATACGCCTACATTAAAATCATAATTATTTATTAATGCTGCCGTATTACCGCACCAGCTTGTCATTTTCCTGTAAAGCAGTACAGGAACGGCATTCCTTAACATTCCTGTAACATAGGATTTGTAAGTTTAGTTATCCAAACGCGTCAACCTGCGAACTATGTCTGATAGCCCTGTCAAATTACAATTTGAGCGACTCTTTGTCAACAACAAGGAGAAGATCTACCGCTTTGCCTTAAAGTTGACCGGCGATGCTTCCAGAGCTGAAGATATTACCCAACAATGTTTTATCAGGTTATGGGAGAACATGGATAAGGTCCGTGAAGGAGAAGATATTTTCCCCTTGTTGTTTGTTTACGTAAAAAACCTGGTGATAGATGAAGCGAGACGACATTACCGGGAAAAGAAACTGTTGCACCAGGCTACAGAAGAAGAGAAAACCCGCCCTCAGTCGGAAGATACCGGCGATAAATACATTATCCGTAAAGAATTTGATCTGCAACTGTATAAGGTAGTAGGCACTATGCCTGAACAACGGAGAAATGTATACGAATTGAGTCGGGTCCATGGTTTTAGTAATCAGGAGATTGCCTCCAAGCTTTCCATTTCTGTTGCCACTGTGAAAAGCCATCTGGGCAGCGCTTTGCAGTCAATCCGGCGACAGGTGAGGTCCCATTTTGATCTGGATAATTCCCAATAACTCATGCTATATACCCGTTCCCTCCTGCTGGCCGGTACTGTACTATTAATAGGCAGTTGCAGGAAAGACAGCACCGTGTCTCCCGTAATACCAACAGGCCCTGTTACTCAGGCAGAAATCAACAGTTGGGTGCTGGACAGCATGCATTATTTCTATCTCTGGAATCAACAACTCCCGGCGAAAGCGGATACAACGCTGATTCCGCCATCCTTCCTGTTAAAATTACGACAGCAGGAAGATGTATTCACCAGTTTAATCAATCCTGATGATCCGGAAACGTTGCCCGTTTCTTTATACAATAATTTCGGACTGGATATCGGTGTGATAGATTTCCCTGCTTCTCCTACCGGCGTTATTGGCGTGGTAAAAATTGTTGTCGCCAATTCTTATGCAGCCTCCAAATTCAGTCGGGGTAGCTATCTCACTAAAATAAACAATACGCCTGTCACGGCCGCCAACGCCTCTTCTCTTATCGCCGATGTACTGAAAGCAAAATCCGGCAGTTTTACACCGGCTATATATACCAACGGCATTTTAACTGAAGGGACACCCGTACAATTGACATTCGGTTATACCAGGGAAAACCCCGTGTATGCGACTACGTTATCCACAGCTGGTAAGAAAGTAGGTTATCTCTTCTACAATTCCTTTAACGATAATTATACTTCTAGTCTGATTGGCGCCTTCCGGCAGTTTATGAGCGATAATGTGCAGTCGCTGATCATCGATCTGCGCTATAACAGCGGAGGTAGTATCGCCGCAGCTGCGGTACTGACAACGCTTATAGCAGACGGCATCAGCGAAGGAAGTTCGTATATACAATTGAAAGGGAATAATATCCAGGGAAGTTTTACGATGAATTTAAAAGAGACCCTGGCGGTACCGGAGAGTGGGAGTCCTGCTACTTTTAGTTCACTTCAATCTTACCGTTTACGTTTGGCGAAAGTATATATACTGACTGGGCATCAAACGATATCGGCGGCGGAGTTGCTGATCAATAACCTGAAGCCATACACGCAGGTGATTCAGATTGGTAATGCAACTTATGGGAAAGATAAAGGGGCCGTTATCATCAGGGATATGCGTACTCCTAAGCGTATTCCATGGGTCTTACAACCTATTACTTACCGACTGGCAAATGCAAAAGGAGAAGGCGGTTATACCAACGGTATTGCGCCGCAGTATACAGTGGATGAGATGAGTCAGCAACCATTGACGGCTTTCGGAAATCCGGCCGATCCATTAGTATCCACCGCACTTTCTTTAATAACAGGTACAGGAAGAAGAAGTGTACCTGAAGCGACTACACGTAAATATTACGAATCTGTTCCCACCAGCGAGGCGGTGATTATCCCCAGGAAAAAATAAAAAGGCGCTCACTACTGAGACGCCTTTCCAACAGCATGAAGAATTTACATGCACACATCACAACATACTTTACAAACCAGTCAGTTTTGAACTGAGGGTTCCATTATTGTCACTCACATAAGAAATATAATTTCCTGCATAAGTAGGGCTTGCAAACAGAAAATAAGACGGAGTCCTCGGAGTTGGAATCGTAAGCCCTGTAGCCGGATCTTTAAGGGTTAGCAGGTATTGATAAGCCCTGTTGGTAGACTTATTCTTATGGAGCAGCTGTAATACTGTAGAATAGAGTTGTTTATTTTTTACTCCTTTCAGGAGGGCTACGTCTACTTGTGTAGTGGCAGGGGTCCCTACATACTGTAGTTGCAGATCTACCACATCATATTTGTAGTAGCTGCTCAGGTTGAGATATATCTGGATCGTCAGCGAGTCGGGGCTGACAGAAGCAGGCGTCAGGATGCCGTTCACGCCCAGTGTAGCACTGGAGATGATACGGAAGTCCATCGTTTTATTTGGGAGGATAGTAATAGCCGTATCTGCAATCAGTGTATCGCTACCTGCTTTATAGAAGCTGAGTTTACCAGGAAGGCCAGCCTGCATGATAGTGGATTTCGTTTGTGCGTTGGTGATAGAGTCTATCAAAACCCCATTGAATTTCACATCAATAATGGGTGTTCCCGGAAGCTGGGCAACGGAGTAGCTTACGCTGCCAAAGTATTTTTCATCTGGCAATTCTCCTTTGCGGCAGGCAGCTATCGATAAAGACAGCAAGGCGATTACAACTAATTTCTTGAGATACATATTATTTGAGAATTTGAAGAGGAGCCGTCTCTACTGAGTAGAGATGGCTCCGGAAAAATCTTTTAAACACTATTAGAATCTGGTCCAGGAATCAGCCCAGGTTGCGTCTGTAGCAAATGCACCTGCAGATGCAGCAGGAGAAGCAACAAATGCCTGATAGTTGAACGGATCATTCGGTACGCGAACGAATGGAGAGTTCAGCTGTACGAAATCGTTAGGATCTGTAGAGTTAGCAGTTTGGTTGCTGGTACAAGCTACAGTCATAGCGATAGCAGCGAAGCTGGTGAAATTGAGTTCTTTGGAAGTAGGAATCTGGAAACCATCTACATAGTTGTTGCAGAATACGTCTACACCAGCATTGTATTTACCTAATGTGTTACCCAGTGCATAATCCAGAGAAATACCCCATCTGAAACCAGTGAAGATAGAGTTAGAAATTTCGAACTCAGTATTTCTTCTCAGGTGAGCAGCACGGCCATATTTACCGCTACCAGAAGGCTGACCATTAGCAATAGAAGCCAGGGAAGCAGAAGGTACGCCTACGATGGTTACATAGTTGTACTTAGGACGAGTGATAGGAGTGTTGTTAGAACCTTGCGCATCGTTATCAGATTCGAAACCATTAGACTGGCTCTGGTCTGCACGGGTAGTATCAGACAGACCCAGTGCATAAGTGATAGAACCGGTATAGCCGTTATCTGTATCGAACATATCATCCAGTGCATCTACAGCTACCAGGTGAGAAGCGTTCACTGTTCCACCGAAGAATTCGAAAGCGTCATCAGCAGCTTTGTACACTTCGATATAATCCAGTACAGTACCGCTACCAACGCCAGCCAGGGTCAGACCGTTGATTTCGTTGTTGGCAGACAGTGCATAACCAGCGTACTCGATACGTACATACTTCAGGATACCGGAGTTATCGTTATCGATTCTTACGTTAGGATCGCCGTAGTTAGCATCTGCCAGCGGAGTACCAGGGATACCTTCTACGCGGGTAAGCGAAGGCCAGTTGGTAGTAGCACGACCGAGGATAACCACACCAGCCCAGTCACCAGATTTTGGATTGTTGCTGGCAGAAGTAAAGATGATAGGGTTGGAAGCAGTACCTTCCGCAATGATTTTAGAACCACGGGTAATGATCAGACCACCACCAGGGTATCCGCCTTCTTTACCGGAACCCAGTGCGCCTTTGATAGTAGTTCCTGCCTGGATGGTCAGTTTAGCACCGTTAGATACATAAACCAGACTGTCCAGTGTATAAGTTTTACAAGCCTGCAGATACAGATCTGAAGTGATAACGCCGTGAATAGTGCTATCGCCGCAGCCAGCAATGGTTCCAGCCAATACAGGACGACCACCGTGTTGATCCTTTTTACAGGAAGAGGCCAGGAAGATACCGGCAACCGTCAGCGCCGATAATACAGTTACAAATAAGGGTTTCTTGTTCATGGATTTGTCTTTTGAGAGTTTCTGTTTAATCGATTACCTGATCAGGGTTACATTACGCGTAAATTATGTTTAGCTATTGCTAGAATTTATAGGTAACAGTAGCGCTATACGTCCGGCCGGGTGACAAACGATAATTAATCAAATCCTTTTCTTTCTGATAAGCCAGCTGCTGTTTTGATGGCGCCTTGCCAAATTGGATGGCAGGATCATCGTTGTAAGTATTTTCGTATACAATGCTATAAGCATTCAGAATATTGGCCACACTGATTTTACACTCTCCCTTACCACGCAGGAATCTCACCATAATCTGCCCATCCAATGCATTCAGCGGCTGTTCCATGAGCGACTGCGGATAGAACGCTGCAGGACGGAACATCCTGTTTCCAACGAAATTGTAGCTAAGACTCAGCGACAATGGCTTTGTATCATAGTAAATGCCCGCATTCATCATATAGTTGCTCGCACCCGCCTGTGGACGATGTTCCAGCTTACCCGTTGTTTCGTATACACTCAGTTTGTTCGGGATCACCGTGTCCAGTTTGATAGTAGTAGTCAATGGTTTCACCCATGCATCCAGGTAAGAGAAGTTACCATATACCGTAATATTCTTTACAACCGGCACCTGGGTAAAAGCAAACGATTTACGGACCTCTATCTCTGCACCATAGTTCTGGGCAGATTTATTATTCTGTAAGGTGAATAATCTGTTCACGCCTTGCTTATAAATCTCCATGGGGTATGACAAGTCTTTCATGAAAAGGCTTGCAGAGATGATATCTCCGGGAGCAGGATACCACTCATACCGAAAATCATAGTGACGGATAGTTGTAGAGCGGATCAGGTTCTCGCCCACATAATCCCCACCCAGCTCGTAGTCATATTCACGGAAGAAAGACAGCTCTCTGATATCAGGGCGAATGATACTTTCCGCATAAGCCAGTCGCAGATTCATTTTCGGCGTGAGACCGTAAGTAAGGTTGGCAGAAGGGAAGAAGCGCCAGTTCGGTTCTCTGTTTAATACAGCAGAGATATCCAGGTCTTTGTTACTATTGTTGGTAGACTTCAGTTCATGTTGCAGCACTGCGTTCGCGTCATTGAGGTTGTAATATTCTGCTCTTAAACCCCACACCAGTCTGAATTTACCGAACTTGTTATCCAGCATCCCATAGAGCGCGTGCAAGGTGACGTTGGCTTTGAAGTCATCTCCACCATCCGTCAGTTTAGTGATCACGCTGGAATCCGTAAAGAATTTCTGAAGCGGTTGGTAGAACTCTCCACTGTAGCCTTTTGAAGAGGAATTGGAGACGAAAAACAATCTGTCTTTATTCCAGCCGGCATAGCCGATTTTAGCGGTATTTGTAACAGGGCCTACATTAAAGGGAGCCGCGATATTCAGATCCCAGTTGAAGTTTTTTTCTTTTGCCCGGCTCCACCAGCGTAAAGTACCGTCGCGGCCTGTAGCGAAAGGCGCCCTGATATTGAACTGATTGAGCTTTGCAGATTTATCTTCATAGCTGTCGGCTATCAGAAAGTGGTTATCCGGGCGGATTTTATCCAGATCAATGTAGCTGGCCATCCATTTCACTTTGAGGCCACCGAAGCTCAGTGCATGTTCCCCTTTCAGCTGATTCTGTAATATTTTGCTTTGTGTGGCAATATCTTGTATTGCCAGGGCATTAGGACCGGATTCATCGTGGTGGCCGCGTCCTACGGTAAGTTGCTGGTCCAGTACCTGGAGATATAATCCCTGGTAAGTGATTTTATTCTTATCATCTCTGTAGCCAACGCCCAGCAATCCATTGATATTATTGGTAAATCCATAACGTTGTCCATGGAATAGCATAGAGTCTTTTGCAGCGGTCCCGCTTTGCTGTTGAAAACCATCTCGGCCGTTGATCACATCCTGCGTAGAAAAGGTGGTTCTGTAGCCGATGGCGCCTACAAATCCAAAGTGACGATTGATGATTTTACCTCCCGCAATTTGGATATTGGGAGACACGGGCGCTTTGAGATCAGTCAGTATCCAGTTATTGGCATAGGCCGGCTTTCCCTTTTCCCAGGTAGCATTGGCGTTTGCCAGCTCTGTGGTGGAACTCCAGTTGGTACCGCCAAACCATTTGCGGTGATCTGATATTTGTCCGCGATATTCTTTTCCTTCGAGGGGCAAGGTGAGGAAATCTTTACCGGTGGTTTTATCATTGTAACTACCGCCAACGGATATATTAAAAAAGCTTTGCGTTGGGATACCGAGGGTATTTACTTCTACCAGGCCTCCTCCGAACTCCGCACTTCTGTCGGGTGTCAGCGTTTTGATAACGGTCACATTTTCGATCAGTGCAGCGGGAATGATATCATAGTTGAAATTCTTTCTGTTGAGTTCTGTACTGGGCATAATCTGGCCATTCAGGATAGCCTGGTTATAGCGTTCACTGAGGCCGCGTACCACCACGTATTTATTTTCCATGGTAGACATCCCACTAACGCGTTTGAGGACTTCGCCCAGGTTTTTATCGGGGGTACGGCCAATCTGATCTGCACTGATACCGTCTGTGATACCGGCGCTATTCTTTTGAATGGCATACAGTCCTTCTGCAGAGGCGCGTGCATACGTTCCCGTTACTGTTACTTCTTTTAGCCTGGAACTATTGGAATAGAGGACAACGTTCAGTGCCGTGGTATTTTTCGGACTAATTTGTACGTCTGTTATTTTACGGGAATCGAAGGAGATAAAAGAAAAAGTGATATCATATTTTCCTGGTTCCAAGGGCAGATCGAAAGTGCCATCTACATTGGAAACAGTACCCATTCCATTGCTGGCATGGATGGTCACTCCAGGCAACGGTTCGTTCTTTGAATCGGACACTCTCCCTGTAACGCGGCCCTGAGCACGATTTTCTGGCCTTTCCGCACGACCTCTCTTGAGGGCGATAGTAGAGGTACCTGTCATTTCTATATCAAGTGGACTGTTATAGTCCAGGTATTCGAGAACGGCATGTAATGGAGACCCGGAGAACTTAGCGGCAGCCACAGGGCAATGCTGTAGGTATTCCGGATCATAAACGAAAGTATAAGGAGTTTGTTTCTGTAATGACTTTACGATATCCTGTGCATTGGAATTATTGAATTGCAGGTACACTTTATCGCGCAGGGATTTGTAGGACTGTGCCTGCAGCTTTCCTGCAGCGAGCGTCAGCATCCACAGTGACAGCATCTTTACAGGCATGGCAGCGCCTGTACAAAATCTGTGTAAAGATTTTTGCATACTTTTTAACTATTAATAAATGATGAGTTTTAATGTTTCGCGGATATCAGGTATGTGCTGTCATTGACACGGGTACATTTCAGATCATGCACATAAGCAAGGGTGGCGAGTATTTCCCGGATAGGCGTATCGCCGCTAAATTCGCCTGATATTCTTTTCGTTGCCAGTTTTTGGTCAGCTAAAGTAATCCTGTTTCCTTCCCGCTGTTGTAGCCGGGTCAGCACATCAGCGAGGGTGGTTCTGTTAAAAATGATTTTGTTGTTCTTCCAGTCGAGCACTTCTTTCTCGTTGAAGGCGCCGGTATTGGCGGGTTGTCCTTCCATACTGGTGAGCATTTCACCCGGTGTAAGGATTTTCGTATATCCGTTCCTTTCTGCTACAGCGATTTTCCCTTCCAGCAGGCTGATCTGGATACTTCCGTCGGCATGGCTGGCGGTGGATATATGAAAAGTAGTACCTAATACAGTAGTGGTCAGATGCCTGGTATGTACATTAAAAGGTTGTTTCGCATTAGTCACCACTTTAAACAATGCCTCGCCTTCCAGCCACAGGTCGCGCCCATGGATATTATAGGCAGTGGAGTAGCCCAGTTTACTATGAGCGTTTAGCCATACCTGTGAGCCATCCGGCATGTTGTAGATCTGTACGCGGCTGGTATGGTTAAAGAGGGTATCCATGTTATCTGTCAGGGCCGACTGTTTTCCTACCGGATGGAACACAGCGGTTGCCAGGATGATAATTCCCGCCACAGCAGCGGCTGCGGCAGCATACCACATGCGATGAACTTTGCGTACAGGCTTGTTCGCGTCGTCCCAGGTAGCTGTAAGGAGACTATCCAGCTCAGGGGTGTTTGTCTGTTCCAGATATTTCTCTACCAGCAACTGTTCTTCTGTGGAGCAGTTGCCCTGGAAATACTTTTCTAATATGACGCGATTGATCTGCATACATAAAGAGTACGCTTCACAAAAAAGGAAGGATGAGTGAGAAAAGGGGAGTTAACAATTTGGTAATAATGTGAAGACTTCCATATATCATCTCTATTAATCATTAATGCCAATAGATTGATATGGCCCTGTTTCCCTCTTGATCGTCAGCTGTAAGAATTGGTATATCGGCCGTATATAGTTACGGTATTCCTCTGAGTCCATTCTTCTGGCGAGCGGGATTTTACGACCGTTAGTTATAATGGAAAGGTAATAACGCGTACTCCTTCTTTCGTTATGCTTTTCTTCCACCATGATGTAATCTCTCATCGTGTCAAAAACATAAGGCGTACCATTGATAAGGTATTTATTTTGCCGGAGATGCAGGATAACTATGCTCTTATCGCGTAAGTATCTGCGCAACAATATGATCATTAAAAAGGTATATAGTATTGCGAACCCGATCAGACAAATAATTTTTGTTTTATCTGGCTCATGTACATAGATGCTATAAATGGCTTTGTAAAATAAGAGGGTAGTCAGTGGCAGGAACAACAACATCAGCACCGTAATATATAGTATCCGCTTACTGCTTAGCAGCAACTCATTTCCCTTTATTGTAAGTTGGTAATAGCTCATATGCATCTGGCGTGCTGCTAATTAATCTCTAAACGGTACTTTTAGAAAATCAGCTAATGATTGGGATAATATAGGGAGACACGAGCTCTTTATTCTGAAAGCCCCATCCATTTCCTTACCTGACGGGCGATCCAGGGTTTACCCATTCTTATAGGGAGGCCCAGGAACTCAGACATAAGAGGGCTGTTTGTTTCATAGTCATTCTTCCTCATTCTTTTACAGATCTCAATTCTGCGCGTTTCAGTATGCAGGTAAATGGTAAAATAGGGGATGCCTTTTGAACTAGTTTGCTTCTGTACTTCCAGGAAATCATTTTCCTGATTCAACTGAATGAATTCCCCATTGACATAAAAAATGGATTTGCCTTCGCGGATAATTTCAATATCCTTATCGTTCACAGTGCGTATGATGGTATACACAGCAACTCCCAACATGAGCGATATAAAGATAATGAGCGACACATAGTTATCTTGTAGATGTGTCACTCCCGCCATATATTCTGCAAGAGAGAAATAAGAAACCGCAGAGATGGATACCAAAGAAAAGAGAATTGTCAGCACAATGACTCTCTGTCTGTTTTTAATGAGGAGTAACCGGTCGTCTTCTATTGTTAATTCATAGTAACCTGGCATATAGCGTAGTATCTAGGTAGTAAAAGATACTGATTTTCTATGCAATTTTGTTGCCATATCTGGTTTTTCGGGAAGCTTTTCGATACAAGATAATTAGCAGCCTGGCCTTCTCCAGGCTGCCAACAGATTATTTATTTACTTTTTCCTGCAATGCATTGACTTGCTTCTGTAGTTCAATGACATACAAGGTAAGTTCTTCTACTTTTTGTAAAAGTTTCTTATTCATTTCACCGAGGTCCTGACCATTCTTTTCTACTTCATCAGCAGCTGGTACTTCGGGTAAATGACGATGTGTGCGGATATACTGTTCAACTGCTGATAAAGAGGGCAGCTGGTAATCATCTGCGAAGACAAAATCAGGCCAGCCGGTAGCGGTTACTTTTACTTTTTGAGCGGTGATAGTGCCTGCAACTGCCAGTTTAGACTGAGGTGTGGTAGTACCGATGCCAACATTTCCCCAATAGGTAATGCGCATTCTTTCAGTACCGGCAGAAGTCGCGAAAGTCATAAACCCATCCCCAGCATCACTTCCTCTATAAAAGTTAATGGACGAATTGAGATACTGACCAAAATAATGCTCCAGGGAAAAGGATTTGACATCTGTAGGCTGGGTATTACCCGACCTCACAGCAAGGCAGTTGCCAATACCGTTATCATTCCATTCTGGAAGGCGGGCCAGAACGCTCGTAATTACATCTGTGTTATTTGTTGAAGATAAACCCACATCAAATAGTGCTCTTGGATTATCCGTCATTAATCCGGTTTTACCATCTCTTGTTAATACCACCTGCGACCACGGAGTAGAAGCACTATTGGCAGTTTTTCTGAAATATAGCTTCTGATCATAGAACCCACCAGCAAACTGCATTGCAAAGAGATTTACAGCATTGGAATGTCTTATATCCAGGAGATGCCACCAACCTTTTGCTCCATCCGGATAATTAACAGGAGCGTTAGCCTGAAAGAATCCAGAAAGATGGGGAAGTGCCCCTGCATCATTCTTCCATTCTGTCCGGGAATCTTCCAGCCCCCATTTTATAGTATCCACTTGCGCATACGCCCCCAAACCCGCCAGGGTCAATACAAACAATAATAAACTTTTCTTCATAGTATAGGATTCATTATTAAATGACAAACTTTGCTAAGTACATATGACTCTGGAGGCAAGTTAAATAAAATCAGGAAAGGTTTGGAGGTTTTAGCGTCAAGACAAGATCGCAATGTAAACATCTGATTAAGAATTTGTGATGATGGGCTATTCCACGAAATAATTATTTAAATTGCGCCCTTTCCGTAAATCGTCGATAGTAACTGTATTCCTTATTAGTATCTTAACAACAAAGTAGATTAATTCACAACGTCGAACTTATGAGACTGAATTTCAGATTGTGGGGTATTTATGCCGCCATATTAGTGATCGCCGCCTGTACCAAAGATGACGTCCGTAAAGCAGCGCCACCAGTAAACCAAAATAAGCCTGATACCATCGTTTATAAACCACCTGTAGACAATGGTCCTATAGATAACGGTACCTCTCTCACAGATGACACACATCTGTTACTGGGTAATCCCACTGATGCGCAGAGAAACCTGGTGCAGATTGAGAACTACCTGATGGACCAAAAATATTTCGTGGAAGCATACAGCAAGAATCGTGGTACTCCGGTATGGGTTAGCTGGCATCTTTCCTCTGATGATATCGGTAGCAGCGGCAGAAGCGATAATTTCCACGCAGATCCTAACCTGCCTTTATCCTGGTATGCAGTAAACGAAAACAGCTACAAAAACAGTGGTTTCGACCGTGGACACAATTGCCCTTCCGGCGATCGTACCTCTACAGCCGCAGCTAACAATGCCACTTTCCTCATGACCAACATGATTCCTCAGGCTCCAATGCTGAACCAGGGACCATGGGAAGGCTTGGAAGACTATGCGCGCAATACCCTCGTAGGTACCGGATATGAAGCATGGATCATCATGGGTTCTTATGGTAAAGGCGGTAAAAACTCCAGCGCTACCAGCGTATCCTCTGTTGACAATGGTAATGTGAATGTTCCTGCCTCTGTATGGAAAGTAGTACTGGTAATTCCTAAAGGCAATAACGATCTTTCCCGTATCGATGCCAATGCTACTATTGTGGCTATTGACATGCCTAACGACAATACCCTGTATACTACCAGTGGTACCGGAAAATCTGCCTGGAAAAATTACGTAGTAACTGTGAATGACCTGGAAACCAGAGTAAACGCAGCTTTCAAAGATCAAGGCATCACCCTGAACCTGTTCAAAAATATTCCTGAAGGAATCAGAACACAGCTGAAAGCAAAATTATTCAAGTAAGCATATTTTCATAAATGATTACAAAAAAGGCATTGACGCTCCAGACGTCAATGCCTTTTTTGTTGTCCGTACCCAGCAGGGCACATACTATACAGAGAGCTGGCTGTCTCCCTAAAAAGCATATCTTCTCATTCCTCCATCCACTACCGCTACTGTGCCTGTGACATATGCTGCCCTGGGGGATACCAGGAAGGTGGCCATGTTGGCAATATCTTCTGGTTTTCCGAAATCTCCCATTGGAATTTCCCGTTCTGCGAATTTCTTGCGCTCTTCGCCTGGAAATAACCGCCTGATCTGTGCGCTGTCAATAATGCCTGGTTGGATAGAATTCACCCGGATGCCATAGGGGGCTAATTGAGAGGCTAACTGTTTCGCCCACACGATCAGACTGGCTTTGGCTACAGCGGAGGCGTTGACGGAACGCAATTCGTAGGTGCTGGCCAGATTCAGGATAACGCCCTCCTTCCGTTCCATGAAATGTGGTAAAATTAGCTGGGTCAGTCTTCTGTGCTGTGTAAAGTCAAGTGTAAGAGAGGCCTCCCACGCTTCATCTGATCCTATTACGTCCAATGCCTGGCTACGACCGGCATTGTTTACCAGGATATCTACCTGTTTTAACCGATCAAATGCAGCATCGGCAATCTTCTGCGGCCCATCGGCGGCGGTGAAATCCTGGCTCAGTAACTGCGGCGCTATTCCGCCCGCCCGGATAACCTCTTCTTTCATTTCCTGAAGCGCTGCTTCCTCCCTTGCTACCGCCAATACTTCCACGCCTTCCAGGGCTAATTCTTTAGTAATGGCTCGTCCGAGTCCTTGACTAGCGCCGGTTACAACCGCTTTTTTACCGCTTAAATGTAAGTTCATATACGTTCTGCTTTTAGTAATGTTTAGCAGAATGTCTGGCCAGAAATTCTTTTGTAAAAGTAGGTCGTTGATACTAATTTTAGAATAGGTACTACTAATTGTGTGGTACGAACAATCATGTAAGTAAGTAAGTTATGGGAACCAGAAAAGAGAACTCAACGTACAGCCGAAACGAGAAATATATCATCAACTGTAATATGTCTTACGCCGTCCATGTCATAGGAGGGAGATGGAAGCTATTACTATTAGATAAATTGCGAAAAGGGACCTCCCGATACAGTGATCTCAAAAAGGAATTTTCGTATATCAGTGAACGTATGCTTACCCTGCAACTCAAATCCATGGAAGAAGACGGGCTCATTATCAGGAACGTATATGCAGAAGTACCTGTACGTGTGGAATATACGCTAACGCCTGCAGCTATTGAACTGATTCCTATTCTGGATTTATTAAGCGCCTGGGGGAACAGGCAACGGTCATTACAAGAATGATATCAGTTAATATTTTTCTACTAAAACAAGAAGGGCTGACCATCTGGTCAGCCCTTCTTGTTTTAGTAGAAAGTCAATATAAACATTTGCTATTGGAAGCTAAACTTCACATCATCGATAGCAGTGCTAGAACGGTTACCGGCGCTACCTGTTTTCTCTGTGCACAGAATACGGATATAAACTTTGCTGTTCTTATTATCGAGTGCAGCACCAAAATTTACAGTAATCAGGTTATTGGTGTATAACCCGCCACCAGTCACCAAACTGGTGCCTGTAGCTGATACGGTAGTAAAGGTTGTTGGATTATCTCCTATAGCATAATCTACATACCACACACTAGTTCTTTTTGAGGAAGTATCCAGCGATTGTAAATTAAAGTTCATAGCGAGATTTGATTTACCAGTTGTATTTGCGATTTCAAATACAAAGGCAACCGGTTCTACAGCGCTTGTTTGTCTTACGCCTAATGCTCTGTTGGTAGAAGCATCTTGAGCGGTAGAAATACTACCCATTCCCAGGGAGGCATCACCTGCGGAGGCATAGTTTTTAAACCCACCGCCAGTCGCTTGCCAGGATGCTTTTGCAGGAGCCCAAAGGAAAGTTCCGCTTGGATCTGCACCGATGGAAGTAGAGGTAGGAGTAGTTTTTACAGAAACTCCAGCAGGCAGACCATTTGCGATGTTGTTAAAGTCGATCAAATAAGGAGAAGTTCCCAGTACGATATTGGTAGCAGGATTAGTTACATCACCGCCAGTAACATCGCTGGAAGCGCGCAGACCTAACTGAGTAACAGTATCTGTAGCGCCAGCAGGCAGGTAAACAGATAAGTATCCAGTTACAGTTGCATTGGTTAAAGGAGCGTTGATTTTAATATTAGCATCTTTAACGAAAGCCACAATATTTCCGGTGGTTGCATCTGTAATGGTATAGTTGGTACCAGAAGTACTAGGCGCACCTGTTACAATGTTTACACCTTTCAGTGTTACCATAGTAGAAGCCCAGATGGATTTATTAGCAATAGCAGTTTTCACATCGGTCTGACGAGGCGTTACCCCACCATTACCTTTTACCACCACGTTGGCAACAGGAACGTTCTTCAGTTCCAATTCGCCATTGAAAGCAGTCAGTGTAGCGCCACCTGCGTCAATAGTCAGTACAGACCCTTGTGCATAATCAGGAGACCCTTTAGCAGTATACAACAGTACGCCAGCAGAGTTATCTGCCTGTGCAATTCTTACGTTACCTGCTGCTTCATTTGCAGATGAAGAAAGCACAGTACCTACGATAGAAGTATTTGCAGGAATTACAACATCTGTGCCTTTATACATTTTCCTCAGGTCACTAATAGTGATCGTAGTAGCGGAAGTTCCATCGCAACGAGTGCCTGTCAGCAGACGCATGTCAGCGGTGTCACGGATCAGGAACTGGCTGGTAGTATTAAAGAAAGTGTAGATACCTGTGATATTACCTTTACCAGCAGGCACCTTAATACCTGCGAAGTTGGCATAACTGGAAGATCGAAGTACTACAGTAGCATTTGCGCAGTTCACCAGGTTGATATTTACGCTCGTTGCTGTTTTGGTAGTATCTCCATAAGTTTTACCCATATCAGATGTAGCCACCTGCATATCTTTCAGGGTAATCAGCATGTTCTGATACTTCTGGCTCAGCTTATCAGCAGTCAGTTCTAAAGGCATTACTACGTTTCCGGAGCTACCTGCTACCAGGAAAGAGTCAATTACAGCAGAAGGAATACGTACTGGCTGACTCTGATCGTTTACACCCAGACCTAGTTCCAGCAATCCGCCGTAAGCACCGAGAGTCAGGCCTTTTGCCTTTACGAATACTTTACGACCGATAGGATATTTCGCATTCAGGTTAGACGCATCCAGCTGTATGTTAATACCGCCGGTGCTATCCTGGATAACAATCTGTTTAAATAAGTTACCGGATTTATCATCGCCAATTACCACACCGGAAAATATCATGTTGTCGGTGATAGTTACAGGGCTGCCTTTGTACAATGCCTGCAGATCAGCAATACTATTGGTGATTTGGATGACAGGATCGCCACCGCTATAAGGAGGTTCGTCAAAAGTTTTCTTACATGAAACGATTGCCAGTGCTCCCAACAGGACTAAACCTCCGGAAAACCTTACGAATTGTTTACACAATTTGTTCATCAGATGTATTATTTAATCAGTTATTTGTTTAGTTAGATGTATTCAGGTACCGGTATTACATTCTCAGACCCAGGCTGACAAAGTAGTTCAGACCGTAAGCATAGTAGTATTTAGCCGGGAATTTGTTTACGTTTTTATCAGTGTAGTCGAAACGGAGCTGCTCAAAGCCGCCAGTTCTCATTTTGGTATTGTTCAGGAGGTTGTTGATACCTGCTGTAAACACCAATGTAGATCTGGTTTTACCAGTTCTCACAGAGAACGTTTTACCACCATAGATATCAACAGTATACTGAGATGGCAGTTGTTCCTGGCCAAGGATGCTCTTCCAGAGATCAGAACCAGGTTTCACGCCACTTGTAGCGCGCTCTGTACGTCTGATTGGGTTCATATCTACCCACATCTGATCAAAGTAGTTGAAGTTCAGGTTAGCAAACCAGTATTTCTTACCCTGGTAGTTCAGTCCCACAGTATAAGCTTCCTGTGGTGTTTGACCGATACGGTAGTTTTTAGAATATACTGTTTCGTTGGCCAGGATCATAGAACTGTTGTCTACAGTTACAACAGCGTTCTGACGACTGTTATAGTAGTAACGACCGATATTCGCCGCTGCTTTCACGCTCAGACCTTTGTAGATAGGAGCTTCTACGCCGATTTCCATACCGTAATGCTCTTTACCGATGTTGGTCAGCGCATAGTTTACGAGGTTCTGGTAGCTGTCGTCATAGTAAGAAAGTACATCCATACCATCTTTGAAGTTGGTGTAGTAACCATTCAGACGGAATTTCAGTTTCTCCCAGTTCAATACATAGCCAGCTTCTACATCCAGGATTTTCTCAGAACGCAGATCGCCCTGAGCGGTATTACGGTTACGAGGAGAGATGAATACATTCTCTACGAAAGGAGCTCTGGAAGTATAAGCCGCATTTGCAAAAATGTAGTTACGACCATCGATTTTGTAGGTCACACCACCTTTTCCAGATACGTTATTGAAAGTAAATACATCGGATTTACCTTTTGAGTTATCCGGGTACAGACCATTTCTCACATTACCAGTTCTCCACATGCTGGTATAAGTATAGTTTCCAGCGAGGAAGAAATCGAAGTGATCAAATTTCAGAATTGTTTGTGCAAATGCTTTCGCTTCGTTCAGCGTCAGGGTGTAGTTGTAGCCAAATTCGTCTCCTTTTTTCAGGATGCGGTTTGGATTATCCACATCGTACTGGTTAACGTTGGTATTACCTGGAAAGTCTCTCTCAGCAAACTGATTGAGGTTTACGAAGTAATCGCCACCCAGCAGATCATTTACTCTTTCGAAGTTGCGGTCTTCTTGTCTGTTGTAAGTCAGACCAGCAGTGAACTCATGATTTTTACCGTAAGTAGTATTATATACGGTATTGAAATTCGCTTTCTTCGTATAGGTTACTCTGTCTTCCAGGATATAGCGGGACATGTTACCAGGTACGCCTTTCATGCCGGAAGTATTGTGACGGTTTACATCATACAGGTTATCCCAGTTTACCTGACGGTAGCTGATATTATTTCTGTAGAGGTCTGTCAGCATATCTTTCACAGCAGGATCGGTAGCATAGCTAGGCAGATTGCGGTAGTAATCCGGTCTTGGATCTGGCGCATTATACCAATCCAGTACGGTGCGGGCTCTTTCTCCAAAGTTGTAGCTCACCGCTGTTTTCAGACTGCTCTTATTGTTGATAGTCCAGTCGTGGCTGAGGATAAAGAAAGGCTGGAAAGTAGTGGTGTAGTTAGCGCTACGTTGCTTTCCTTGTTGATAACCCCAGGAAGGATTGTAGAAATTACTTCCTGCGAGATCATACATTTCCTGTGTAGCAGCCGACTGTCCGCCGGTAGCTGTAGGCGTACCGAAGGTAGTGAATGACAACAGGTGATTCTTGTTGATTTTCTTATCAACAGAAGCATAATAAGAGGCGCCGTTGTAGTAGGTACCTTGTACATAACCTTCACCGGCATAACGGAAAGATCCAGCCAGAGAGAATGCCCAGCCATTGGCCAGCATACCAGATGACCAGCTGGCCATTACACGGTTATTATAGTTACGGTTCGACTGTGCATAACTTACGCTCAGTTCTTTACGCTGCTTTGAAGCGCGAATGTCGATGTAGTTAGCGCCACCGATATCGCCAAAGCCGAAATCGACAGGACGCAGGCCATTACTGGTAACCCGGCTGTGCATTACATCATTCAGCCCGCCCCAGAGACTCCAAGACGTATAGCCGTTAGTGAGGTTTTTTACAGGTGCACCGTTGATATAAGTATCAAAGTAAGATGCATCGTAACCGCGAAGTCTGAACCTCGCAACGTTGAAATTGAAGACGCCGGAATAGTACGGATCGCGGCCTCCGTAGAGAATAGAAGAAATACTCTGGCCTGATGAGCCAGTGTTATTATCCGCATCATTCTCGTCCAGCACCACAACCGGGATATTACTCTTAATATCATCTTTCAGCTCTTGTACGGCAACACTGTCTTTTTTCACCTGGGCGAAAACAGCAGGAGCAGCCAGCACAAAGCCAATTCCGGCAAAAAGTTTTTTTGAAAAAAACCTGGCAGATCTATTCATGCATTAAATTTTGAACAATACACGTTTGTTGAATAAGCAAATTCATCTATCTATCTATATGATATGCTGACATTATAGGCACTCGTATAGGGATCGTTGTGATCTCGGCTGACAAACCTTGAATCCTGTGCATTAAGGCTAGGTTGTACATTTTCATTTACGAACGTGCAAATTTAGGGTGGCTAACTGAGAATTCCAGATTAACGAATCATTAATTCAAGGAAACTTTAGCGTTTATTTTAGTACCCGCTTTGTTTATCCCAGGTATTTTTACGAAGTTCGCCGCTCGTTTTATACACAGCGATCGTAATGCAGATCAACTTATCCTGTTGAAAGAAGCTATGCGACTCATTACCGATACCTTACTTCTATTATTAAATACATGCAAAGAAAAAAATTCTTCTTTTTAGGTTTCCTGCTGGCCTTCTGTTGCGGCGCATTCGCCCAAACCAAACAGTACAAAGTGGTGAATATCGGGTTCTATAACCTGGAGAACTTCTATGATACTGTTCATCAGCATGGTGTGAATGATTATGAATTTCTTCCTGAAGGGAAAAAAAGATATACCGGCCAAGTATATCTGGACAAACTAAATAACCTCTCTTCAGTTATTAAAGATATTGGAACGGCTATTTCTCCTGAAGGACTGACCATCCTCGGTGTCTCTGAAATCGAGAACCGTAGCGTATTAGAGGACCTTGCCAATCATCCGAATCTGAAATCCAGAAATTATAAAATTGTACACTATGATTCTCCGGATGCCCGTGGCGTAGATGTAGCTTTATTTTACAATCCTACTCATTTCACCGTATTGGATAGTCGTCCTCTCCGTGTAGATCTGCCACCAGATGCTAACGGATACCGTCATAAAACCCGTGATATCCTCTGGGTGAAAGGATCGCTGGATGGACAAACATTTCACATTTTTGTAAATCACTGGCCTAGCCGACTGGGAGGAGAAGCCGCGAGCGCACCTAATCGTGCTGCTGCAGCGCAGGTTTGCCGTCAGATGATTGATTCTATTTCTCAGTCAGAACCAGCCGCCAGCATCGTTGTAATGGGAGATCTGAATGATAATCCAACCAACGAAAGTATTACCAAAGTGCTGAAAGCAGGCGGTAACCAGGATAAACTAAAAGCAGGTGAACTCTTTAATCCATGGGTATCTTTCTACAATAAAGGCATTGGCACATTGGCCTATCAAGACGCATGGGCGCTCTTCGATCAGATCATGATTTCACAACCACTCCTGGGAAAGAAAGATGATCAGTTCCGTTTTTACAGAGCCAATATTTTCAAAAGAGATGATATGATTCAGTCATCCGGAAAATACAAAGGCTATCCTAAACGCACCTACGATTTTGATAATTATGCCGGTGGGTTCAGTGATCACTTTCCTACTTATCTGACTTTCATCAAAGCATTATAAAATATTAAATATTATTTCGGGAGACACCATGGCCTTTGCCCTGGTGTCTTTTTTTATTTTCGAAACAACACCAACTTATCAAGTAATATCAATGCTGCCCCCTTGATTACCAGATAGATGGCAGTAATATTTATCTTCGTACTCATTAAATGCTTTATTAACCCAATTAAAGATGACAACACCAACTATCCCTATGCGCCAGATCAGAGCGCATTACACCGAAAGCACTATACGCGTGTACCAGGCATATCGCAGCGAAATTGCCACTAAAGCGGTTACGCACCAACGATTTGTTGCTCCCTTTAAATTAGAAAGAACCACCTGGATTAAACCTTCATTTTGTTGGATGATGTATCGTTGCGGATGGGGCTTAAAGGAAGGGCAGGAGCATATCCTGGCAATAGACCTTACACATGAAGGGTTTCTTGCAGCACTGGAAGACTCCGTGCTGGCAAAACACGACCTTAAGATTCATGGAAGCGCCGCCAACTGGGCATCGTTAAAGGAAAAGGCCAGCGTAGTAGTACAATGGGACCCTGAAAGAGATATGCATCTTAATCAACTGGATTATCGCTCTATTCAGATCGGACTAACGCCACCGGCCGCACGTAAATATGTTACTAATTGGGTCGTGAAAATAGAAGACATCACGGCTCAATGCCACGAGATACGCTCGCTAATACAGCAAAAAGATCTGGAAAGGGCCAGGGCGCTGATGCCGGAAGAACAGGTATTTACGCCAGGCGAATCGATTAGGGCAAGACTGGGAATGGATATCTGATAGAGTATTTCACACCAGTTAGCGTTTATTTCTCTATAATTTCCAGATGCGGATGCAGACTATCAACAGTTCCACTTTCTCCCAATTCCGGCGTACAGGATAGATAGGTCAACTGCTGATGGTTGTTCATCTTCAGGTAAAAATCTCCGGGATCTTCATAAGTAGATATCACATATGCCCTCATAGGATTGGTGGAAACATTTACCAGAATACCATACAGAATACTTCTGAACCGGCCTTGAGCGCCACGTGCCTGCCCGGATACCAGCAAATAATTCCTGGAAGGCCAGCTATATAATCCCATTTGTACATCAACGCCAAAATCAAGTTCTCCTGGTCCGGTTGCTTCATTATTAGTTCCCGGATCATAGAATTTTACCGGCTTATTATTAACGAAAAGCTGCGAAGCGGAGGAGTCTCCATCTTCTGTTCCGCTCCAGATAAACTTAAGTTGATAATCTTTATTATTGAATTCAGCGGTATACTGTACGTGATCAGATTCGTCTGATTGACTGGTGATGGTGGATTTGGTGGGAATTAACTTAAATCTAGTAGAATCGTAGCCATATTCTTTATAAACGTAACGATCTAAATCATCCAGTCCGTATGCTTTTTCATATTCATCTTCATCAGCTATTACATCCTTTGACCGACTGATCGTTACGGAATCTGTGGGGATGTGTGCATGTTCTGCACCGCCGCATGCCATGAGGAAGAGAATGAATAAAGCTGGCGGGAAAAATTTCATTTTTATTTTGAAAATAAGCAATTTAGGGCTTACATCAATTGAGAATTTTTCCTGCCAGCTTTCGGGTTATCATCTAATTAAGGTAAAAGACGATAACCTACCCAGATTAAGGATTCTTGGGTATTAAATCTACCCATGTTGGGAGTCTTCCATCTTTAGGTAAATGTTCCTCTGCAAGGCTAAGCCATGCTTTAGCATTATTCGTAGTAATACATTGGTTATTTTGAGGAATAGCATTGAGGTTCAATGCTTTAAAATAACCTTCTGCTACTTTCGCACGTATTTCATAGTGTGTTACCAGACATGGCCCCTTCGTCAGTCTGAATAATATAGCATTGGACGACGAATATATATATACACTAGTCATGATACTGATAGTATTGCCGGAAATTTGTGCAAAGGAAACACTGCCAAAAAACAGGCAGGCAATCAGTATAGTGATTTTCTTCATACTAAGTCTTTAAATTGAAATGATTAATTCTTATTGACTTTTTTCTCCAGATCCTCCATGCGTTTTAGCAGTTCCACCATCTGTTTTTGTAGTGTTTCATTTTGATCTTTCAGTACTAAGTTTTCCGCCGCCATCTTTGTATTCTGCTCACTCAACTCCTGTATGGCTTTCATGGTGATAGCCAGGGAACTATTGGTGTCAAATTTATCGTGCTGACGGGTAGAGAAGTGCCAGTCGGAGCTATCTGCAATGATACCGAAACGTGGGGTTTCCGTTTTATCATCTTTATAGACGAATTGTTTGATCTGTAATTTATTCAATAATGGTAATGCGGCTTCAGTGAAATCCACAATATTCTTCTTCAGGCTGGCTTTGGATGGTTGGAAAAAACCGTTGGCGTAGAGATTCCCGAGGGAATCACGCTGTGCAACCCAGTTAGCAGCGGACGCAGTAGTAAACTTCAGGTTTCCACTATGGTAAATAGTTTGGTTATCTATAGTTGGTATTCCGACTTTTGGCACTTTCATTCTTGAGCCTACGCTAAAGTCACCATTCGTCTGGATTCCACCAACAGTTATGATAGTGCCTCGAGTATACAAATTTTTGTCTCCATATATCTCTATTGTCGCACTATCTCTCATTTGAAAACCACCATAATATTTATCCCAGCCCACAAGGCCATCCCCCATTAAGGTTACATTATTTCTAACATACACACTTCCACCCTCAATATGAACCATAGGGATACTATCTCTGTCTACAAAATCGAAGCCTGAAGAATAACCTGGCATGCGGAAGTACATGTTGGAACCATAATTAGGCAAGCTGGGATAGATACTCTTATATCCAGATTTAAGTGTTGATGATAAATAAATTTTGACACCATCCTTAGACCCGCCGAAATAAATACCATTCCCATCACCGCCTGCGATGGTATAACCATTCGCATCTAGGTTCGAATTAGTAGAGTTAAATCGTAGCCCTCCTCTCACTGTTATATCTTTATCGAAAAAGAAGCCTGGAGCATCCGTAAAGAAATAGGCATAATTGGGATAACCACAACCAATTTGAAGACTACCGTTCGCGCCATTTATCGACAGGGCTGCCTGCGGATTTGTAGCTGGAGAGAGACTTACATTACCACCTGACAGATTGAGTTTTGGCATCCACAGTTCATTGTTAGAGATGTTGCCACGATCTGCCACACTACCCAATGTTTCCCCACTATTGGGCATGCCAATGAACCTTCGCACACTAACAGCATCAACACCAATAATATATCCATCATCAACACCACCAAACAATTTAGTAATTGGTTGGTCAATCCCTGTAGCAGTATTGGTCGTTCTGAAAGACTGTGCCGACACACCACCAGATATATCAACCTTTGTACTTATACTAAATAATGAGTTTGTCCATCTGGCTATTTCTTTACCATTGGAACGCAGTGTCAGTATTCCAACCCCTTCCTCAGCATTGATACCACTGTCATTACTTCCTATGGCTAGCGAAATGGTTGGCGCTGCAACGTTATACCATGGGGCTCCCACATACATTTTTAGTTGGCTGACATTCCCTCTTGTCAAAACAGTAGTCAGGTTATCCTGCTCTACTGCAGTGAGGGTCGGTATATTTATCAGGTTATTCCAAGACACTTGTGCCTGGCCTGGAGTAGACAGATTCAATTTCGTGTAGGTACTGTCTTTTAATGCATATTTTTTATCTCCATAATCTTTAAACAACAGCTCCCGCCATTGTCCCCAACCCGCTAAGTTGGTATCATCTTTAACTCTCAGAAATGCGCCTTTAGGTCCGAATGTTTCACCATCCCAGTTTACCGCCATTTGATATCCGATAGCACCAGACTTTACCGCATGACCAGAATAATACAGTTTGCCAGTGCCAGGATTAACCTGCGCCTGATCTGAGACAACTGGCATATCCGGCGAATTATAAGCACTAAATCCTGTTACCGCATTGTCCTTATAATCTGAAAAAGGATTATTCTGTTCAATTGGTACTATTTTAAAATCAGGCAGTGGTGCATAGATGGCATATGTATTACTTTTCTTCAGATACTTGATATAATCTCCATCTCTGTAGGCAGTATCAATACCACCAATACCAGGGAGTGTGGCTAGATCCAATGTATCCTGCCCAACAATGGCAATCTGCGAGGCGCCAATTTTTTTCAACTGGATTTTTCTGAACTCTGTACGCCCGGCGCCTTTATTATAGAGATAGCCGTTCACACCCTGGGTTCTGTTTTCCAGGATTAACTCAGCAGTATCACATACGTTATAAATGCGCACACTGTCGGCACGTATCTGATAAACTTTTTGGGCATAGGAGATTTTTCCTAACAATAATGGGACAAATAGAAAGAAAATTTTCTTCATGAGAATATAGTAATGTAATAGGTAATTGTAAAGGAATAATTAATCAGGTTTTAATACTGTTGAGGGCAACAGGTAATACAAACTATCCAACTGATACGCATTGTACTTTGCTATACTAGTATCTGTCCGAACCACTTCATCGCCCGCATTAGAAAACATAAATCTTACAACATTTGGAGACATATTAACCTTCCATATCCCGCAATAAGACATAAAAGAACCAAGAAATTCTGACTCATTTTCAGATAGAAGGTACGTCACGACCGCCTGCCCATGTTGATTTGGCTTAATAGAATCACAGAACATCCAAAATGTTTTCTTTCCATTTTCAATGTGTAATGAATAACAAGCCGGACACCTCTTAAGCAATTCATCTCTCAAGCTTACCACCTTATTAAAATCTTCTTTTTTCTTACTGTAAGCTTCTTCTACACTTGGTACATACTCACATGACACCAAGAAGAGAACAGCCAATAAAATTATTCTGATCATCATAAAATACCATCTTCTTTTGTATTATAACCGCTAACAGGACGGTCATCATAACTTTTCGACCTTAGCTGCATCTTATCTGCTTGTATAAGTGTAATCCCAGTTTCACGAATCACTTCTTTATATTTATCTACCTCACCGAGCTTAGCGCCAAGACCGCTAATACTGAAGAAAAATCGCTGTTTAACTTGTACCGTGAATGAACCATCTGCCTGGCGCGTATGTACTTCTTCGCTTCCCAGATAGCGCCACATGCCCACTGGATTTCTAAAATCAATTTTCGAATTAAGGGACTCTGACTCTGCTTGCCCCATCTTATCCCAGTCTGTTTCAAACAGTATTTTGTAATCCCGTCTGGAATAAACAACTCCAAAAGTTGCTGCTAAACCTGGATTTCCGTATCCAGAACCAGGGCTCGCAAAACCACCCGAGAGCGTAAACCCAGACCAGTAAAAACCTTTGTTGTTATCCTTTAATCCAAAATCAAGCGATCCTCCTGCTCCTAAGGGTTTATATTTCCCACCTCCTATGGAAAAAGCTGCTCCTGTCCAATCCCCGGCCAGCGCACCAAATGAAAGTGATAAGTTAACATTTGCAGCCACACCCCACTCAGCTTTTCTATTGACCAAAGTCTTATCACCACCACCAGATATTCCATAGTAAATGATAACATTTCCTCTCGGGTCAACCCCCATACCGATAGCGCCAGCGAAGGCAATACCTATTCCTCCTGAAGCACTTAAAGAAACAGTAACAAGAGACCTTGTGGTTCGCGCCATATTATACAAGAATGCATAACCATAATCTTCTCCATTTTTATCTATACCTGCAATAGGTGACGCATTTGCAAACAAGTATGGAGACAAAGCTGGATATTGAGACGTTTTAGGATCCATTGATAAGAACCTGCCAGTTCTAGGATCAAAAATCCTCGCCCCAAAATCAATAACATTTCTTCTTCCATCTATAGAGGTATCATTCTCATGACCATTAAAACCATACCTATACATACCAGTTGAATATCCTCTTCCAACTAAACCCATACCAAAAGGTGCATAATCCTGACTGGAAATAATCCGAGGGATATAGATGCCGATCATTGTATCATTCAGCGGTTCCCACAATTTATTGTCAGCTACAGTAGCTAACACATT
Organism: Chitinophaga dinghuensis; assembly: GCF_003259435.1. GTDB lineage: Bacteria > Bacteroidota > Bacteroidia > Chitinophagales > Chitinophagaceae > Chitinophaga > Chitinophaga dinghuensis. Next base: position 294,753 of record NZ_QLMA01000009.1, on the reverse strand, counting down.
CCCAAGATGGTTGGACAACTCATAGTACTTAAAGCCTCTTTTAAAATCGCTGACATATCCAGTACCAAGTCCAGGTAAAGGTGTCGTTTCCGGCAAATCAGATTGTTCCACTTTGGTGATATAGTTATTGATACCTAAACGCTGGCTTCCATATAAATGTATTTCCGTCTGGCTCATAAGGCCATTATTAATACTTGCATCACCAGTAGTATAAACACTCATCACATTACCATTACCATCCCGAATATATCTTGTCTCTATACCATTGGCATATTTACTAATACGATTTCCGGCAACATCATAGGTATATTTAATCAATGAACCATTGCTTTTCTCTATCTCCGCTACTTTACCATCGACAGTCCATTTTACTCGCTTAATGTCACTTTCCTGATCAGCAATCAGATTACCATCAGCATCATATTGGTAATTATTCGCCTCCTGAGAGTCAATATCCTCGGCATATTTATCTGGGGCTACAGCGTCAGCAATATATCTTAACTGATTCGTACCTGGGATATAGTGATAAGTCAATTTATCCATATCCAAACTTTTGTTGGCCCAGGTAGCATTACCGTTTCTGTCGTACTTCAGAATGTTGCCATTATCATCGTAGGTAATGGACTCTGCAAAATCAGGAACTGGAATTGGATTCCACTTATTGATAACAGTATCCAGATTTTTTGAAACACCCAGATTTTTTATTCTACCTAAAAGATCATACCGGTAGTTATACAATAGAGGCTCGCCCACTTTTGGTAAGTTTACCGCCATTGCCGCAATATTCCCATTATATAATGGATGGGCCACTGCAACACCAGCCATAGGAGAAGTACCACCTATTGCATCATAATCATTATTGTTATAGTGTAGAGAGAAACCGAAAGCATCTTTAGCCGTCAGACTTGTAGCACTACCGTCCTTACCCATATCATTTTTCTCGCCGATAACGGTACTATTAACACCTTTCAGCAATCCCAGGAAATTATAGGCATAATCCACTCCCTGCACTTGCGCTTCTCCCAATTCTATTCTTGATAAAAGACCATGTTCATAATATGCGTAATTGGCGTCATTTTCCCAATAGACACTATCCTTGCTGGTTTCTACTTTGATTAGTTTGTTATCAGCATCATATTTGTAACGATGATAGAAAGCATCAGGCATCCCCAACTGATAACTAAAAGTGTTCACCTTTCCACTTATCAGATCATAAGAATAAGCCATCTTTTTAAAACGATTGGCACTATTAGAAGCCATCCCACTGCGATAATCTTGCATCAATGTTTTAACATTTCCATGAATATCATAAGAATAATAAGTAGCGGTGGCATGTTGTCCGGCAATTGTATCCTGAATAGTTGGATACATAGCTGTCCATGATACCCTATTTCTTAGATTGGTAGCATTCCAATCAGTACCATCCATAAATGGATAAGGGATATCATATTTCGTTCGTCTAATTTGCTCTCTGGAATCACCAGCAGCAGCAAACCAGGAACTCCATAAAACAGAATTTTTAGAAATATCAGTCGTTAGGACTTCCGGATTGGTTAATTGACCAACTTCAGTGATTCTTCCGAGATCATCATAAAGTGTATAGGTATATTTATTGTCCAATTTCTGCTGCGCAGACTGTAAAGCTATCATACGGCCAAGTCTATCATGCCAAATTCTTGCAATGCCCGCATCTGGAGACTTTCTTTCTACAACTACATTAATACTATTATACCTATAATCCGTCGCCATCTCATGCGCCGGTACCAATCGTTCTCCCTTCGCTCTCGCATCCGCCACCTGATCAAACCATGCCTGGCTCTTATTTACACGGGCGCCTGCAGGAGGAATTGTCTTCACCAGGTTCCCTGCCTGATCGTAGTAGTACAGGGTATACTGATACTCCCTCGATTCATGACCTACCGTGAACTGCTCTCTGTTACGCAAGTTCTTCGCCGCCTGCACATAGAGACGCTGGAAGTCATAGGTCAACGAGTCTTTGTAATAATTATAAATTTCTTCTCCCTTCGCATTCGCTATCATGGAGGAATCTGTACAAGGCGTATATTCCGCAGTAGTATCTGTAGGGAATACTGCAGCTACTGCTCCACACATCATACTGTTACCCACCAGGTAACAACTGTCGATACCCGGACAATTCAAGCTTTTAGCGATGATATATTTACTGACTTCTCCAATTGCCAGTGTGTTGACAGCAAGATCATTCACAGGAACAGGTTGCAGCAGCGATTCTGCATAATCATGCCCCATCACGATGTTATACTTTTGAGTAGGGCGATTATCATAACAGCCTGTTTTTCCACTGGCGTTACCAGAAACCAGTAATGCCTTACCATCCTGATTACCACCACCGGCAAAAGCGCCAGACTTGAGCTGTACCACCTTTCTCACTACTTCATTTCCAGGAAGTACTACCTGATTTATCCAGGAGGAAATAACTTGTGCATCAAATTTCTGCCACCAGATATCCTGTCCGGATCTGCTTATCAGGAATCCCCCATCAGTAGTACCTGTAATTCTCACATTGGTAAGGTCTTCTCCCGGAATAGCAGGCGGTTCTACAATACTCATTGGAGTACCCAAAGGCGTCAGTTTGATAAAATGATTACTTACGCCATCTTCACAAGCCATCAGGAAGCCATTGTTCAGCTTCACAAAATCACGGACAGTATTTGCTTTGTCGAGTGAATATTTTCTACGATAGATCTGCTCACCGGTTGTCAAATTGTAGCCAACCAGCACAGGCTGCATACCCTGGCCATAGTTAATCGATCCTGCTGTAAACAAGGTATCATTACTGGCAACTAAACCAAGGTAAGGACCTGTTTCACCATAATCCGTCTGATTCATCCATTTCATATCGCCATCAGGAGATAATACGCCGGCAATCCAATGGGTATTTGCACTGTTGGATTTCTTAATACCCGTGAAGGCATAGTTTCCATCCGCCGTTATACCGATATCCATTCCCTTTGCGCCGTATTCCGCGAAATCCACTGTCTTATTCCAGATAGTATTTCCATCTGCATCCAGTTTCAGCAGGAAAATGGCGCCATTATCCAAACAGCTGGAATAAGTAGTTCCAATGCCTATGTAGCCGTCGGCAGTTGGTATAAGTCTGTTTAACTCATCATCTGCTTCACCACCATATGTTCTGGACCAGATCAGGTTTCCACTTTTATCTGTGCTTACAACATATGCATCTTTACTTCCGCCGGTTATACGGGTACTTCCAGCCATTATCAATCCAGTTGAGGTTTCGTGGATATCTTCTATTTTATCTACCCCTTCTCCTGCATTGTACACTTTCAGCATTTGTTTTGTTTCTGCACCACCAGGAACACATATAGATTGTGTTGTTCCCGTGCCATTTGCACACTCCTCCATAAAGCTCAGGTATTCCCAAGCCTTGCTGGAGAATCCAAGCCGATTATTCATATAAGTTGCATACAACAGATTAACTGCTCTTGCATTTTCATCCGTATCCTGGTAAACAGGTGTCAGGCCTGGATACGCCGCCTTAAACTGTGCATCCAATGTCTTCACTCTGTCGCAGCTTACGCAGGAAGGATTAGGAGTACATTGCAACATTACCGGAATGTTGATCGCTTTAGGGAGATACTGGCATTCTGTGTTGGTTTGATCACATGCCAGCTGCATATCATCAAACGTACTTTGCGGAATGGCAACATGTTTTACCCGATTTACATAAGCAGATAAATTAACATCCCCAGCTTGTTTAAAGGTTTTATACTCAGTTACCAGGGCTTTTAAGTTATCGCATTCACAATCCTTAGGCTTGGTTACAGTTGGTATATCGGTATATTTTATTGTTACATCGTAAGGCTTGGGCGCGGTGATCAGTTCACTGTTGCAGATCAGCGGGTCTTTAATGCCTTTGGCATAAGTGTAAGCGTTGAGGACTTCTTCAAAACTTTTGTAGACGGTATTCGCTCCAGGCTTAACGGTACTTGCGCCGAAAGGATGAGTCGCGTCTGCACCGGCTTTACAAACAATCAATAACTGTTGTTTAATTTCTGCCAGTGCTGAAGGAGAGAATTTACAAGGCGCTAATTGCTCCATCCAGGTAGCCGCCATGTTCTCAATATCCCGATAATATACTGCCATCATCTGCGCCTGCGCTTCGGCAGAAGGATCTGCACTATTCTTCACACTATTCTCCACACCAGTAAGGTTATTCGCCTGCATCAATGTGGTCGCAGTAGGGAAGCGGACTTCTTTTCCGGCAGCCAACAGTTTATCTGGTTTGTTGGCAGCTACGGTACAATATACAGCCGCTAAGCTATCGAGAACATTCTGATGTGCATTGATATAAGCGCCACGGAATGACCTCCATACCATATCGAGGTCCGGACCGCATAATGCACCTTCTAAAGTAGCCGGTGTTGCATTCTTATATTTATTCATACAGGCAGCGGTATTATCACATTTCACGCTGATAGCTGCCATCTCCCACATACTGGCCATTCTGGATTCGCTGCCTACCAATATCTTCTGATTGCTGGCAAACCGCCAGGAGAGTGACTTGGCAGCCAGTTTTATCAATGGATCCGGATTCTTGGTTTTCCCATCGGTAGGTGTCAGATAACCGGCTTGTTGCGCCGCGAAATATGTATCGGTATTCTCAAAATCCCTGATCCATTTCTGGGCATCACGATTTTGCTCATAGATACCTAACCGGCAAAACTCAGGATGAAGCTTCAGCAACACATTGGCCCATTGCGGTTCGAAATTGCTGATAAAGAGATATGGGTCCAGTTTGTCCGGACTCAGGAATTTGCCAGTAACAGGGTCGTAGATACTTGCAACGCCACCATTGGCATCCAGGAAAGTTCCTCCAGTACGTTGATAAGGAGGCGCCACCTTATGATCCAGATAAAAAATAGAATATATACTGGTCGTATCATTCGTTAAAGCGTACTGTCCATAGGGAGGAGTCATGTCTGCCAACATCATCTGGCGGATATCATCTGTTCCAACACGGTCATTCCCTGTAGGACAATCATCACAGGTTACATTACATGCGTCGCGCTGTTTGGCCTTTTGTTCTTCAATCGCCTTGTCTATAGTATAACAAGCACTGGATTTAAAATAGATACTATCTCTATAATAATCCATAGCCCGTTTGTTGATCGTCAGCGTTCTTGTGATTTCATAAGCCCCCCTTTCCAGTTCGAGTTCAAAGTCGAACTGCAAACGACCATCATCCTTCAACTGATAGGAGGAAGTATAATTGCTGGCTGTAATTTTATAAGGCTGACCACCGAGATGTTGATTCCAGGAATCATCTGTAATCTTGATTTCCAGGTCATATAATCCGGGATAGGCAAGGATTTCTCCTTTACAGTTAGGCAACTGCAGTACAGGAGGAGTGAGGTCATATTTAAAATGATAAACGCCTTTTTCCGGAACCAGGCGAGATTCATGTAATTGCATCTCCTGGCTGCGTTCATCGTAATGATCATTGGTCAGATCCTCTGTCAGATAAACGGCGTTCACATTATCCAGATCCAACAGACTGGTATCAGATGGTTTTCCTGCTAATGCAGAAGCCACAGTACGCCCCTGCATATCCAAATATGCCACTGACAGCTGACCATTTGCATCTACTATTGCATTTTTGAAGTAATGGGAGCTAACCCCAACCTCTGTTCCGAACATCGCATCCAGTTCCTGCTGAGAGGCGCCACTGTAGTAATAAAGACTTTCATGTCCACTTCCGATTCGATATTGTTCGCCCAGCCCTCCCTGTTTGCGAACTCTTCCCGATCCATCCGGTTCAAATACTGTTTCGGAGAACACATAACCATTCGCACGCGGGATAAACCGGTTGTTACCCTCATTGATATTAGGATTCAGCGAGGAATAATACTGAGCCGTACCTGATGAAGAGTCCATCGGAGGAGCATAAGCGGTCAGGTTATCCACCGGCGCATTGATATGTTCGTATAATTTTTTTTCGTATGGAGCACCATTCAGCGCAGTGTTTACCAGCGGATTAAACTTCAATACCGATCCGGTAGTTGGAGCTGGCAGCACCTGGATAACGGGTCTTCCCTGTAAATCATACAATTGCTCTGTAACAATTACTTTGTTGGTGGTGTTATCTATAGCTGCACTCTGACGTTGTTTCAGACTTCCATCAAAATAATTGGCTGCAACTTTTCTTTTGCCTTCCTCCGCAAAACTAACAGCAGCCTGCCAGTTAAGATTACGCTGATGACCATTAAATGTGTATTCACCAAAGCCTCCTGAAAAATCAGAACTCCAGGAACTGGGAATACGTTCTGTCTCAGAGTTTTCCTGCACAGCTCTCACCCTGTAATAAAGCACCCCTACTTTACCATACAATAACGGGATATCGTAAGAGGTAGCAGCGGTGGTGATACGGGTAGCATTGTTATTAAAGACCAGTCCTGGTTTTACCGGCGTTCCATACCTCTTAGCTTCAATTGCACTGGAATCAACAAAGGTCCATTCCAGGTCATATACATCTGCTGTCGCGACAGCCGGCCATGATACCTGCAGTCTATCCTCATCTTCTGTATTGGAGGGACTGGCTGTAATAGTTTTAACGACATCGGCAGTACAAGAAAAAATAAAACGGGGTAATATCCTCATTTCATTTTCTAAAATGAGTGTAGGAACAATTTTACTATCATCATTCGTTGTTACCTGTAATACCTGCACTTTTACTGAATGGGCATTTTCAAAGATGAATGAACTCCTGAGGCTGTAGGGTTTCAGCGTATCATAGTCGATTGCCAGTTCTTTATCAACAGATGATTCGTTCACGCCATCCTTACTGTAGAAAATTCTTACGTTTACTTTAGCCGTAAACTTCACAGGAAGTACTCTCCGGGAAAACTCGTTCATCCGTAGCGTAATAATATTCCGAACCCTGGAATCAGGTGTCAGCTTTGCTTTCAGTGAAGGATCAAAGTAAACGGCATCCTTTAGAGTAGCCACAGAATCCTTTACCAGCTGTCCTTTTGCGCCATCCAACATTTTCACAATGGCAATTTCTTTCTTCCCTTGTGAAAACACGGTAAAAGGCAACAATACAGCCGTAAATAATAAAAATAGTATATGGGATAATCTTATATAGGGCTTCATGCTGAATTATTGGTTGGGCTTATCAAAAGTCAGTGAATAATCTTTATACTTACCAGCAGGTTTTAAATCAGGCCCGTCCAAAACAAGGTAGGTTTCCGATTTAAACTCTTCAAAATCTGCTTTAATAATCCTGTAATTAGAAAAATAAGAAGTGGCTGTAGGAGGCGTACTTATGCCTTCATCAATTACATCAGCACCAACAGCAAACACCTGCAACATGTATCCGGTTTTAATATCTGAAGTCACCACAAAAGACTTAAAACCAGTACCAGGCTGACAATTAAAGGTCAGTTTTTTCACTCCTTTATCTATGGCAAGACTCCATGTATCAATGAACGGTATGATAGCTTCGATGCTTGGCATAGACATTTGTGCCAGCACTGTTCGCTCATAGTTTCTGCTTACAATCATCTGTTGGAAAGTATTGTTAATCATAATCCGGTATTGCGGATTCAGAATAACTTCCATTTCTCCCATTTTCATCTTCATTCTTTCGGGGCCAAATGAAATGGTGGCCTTCATAGTATCAGGTGTCTGACCAATATTTCCAACAACCGTCACATCATAGGAATAAGGTTTCACATTCGGATCTATCTGCATCTTCCTGTATGCTTCCCGGAAACCGGTCGTATCCTTAAATTCCTGGGCAAAGCTTTTCTGCTGGCTGCCACATAGGAAAAACAGGGCTACAAGTATCAATCTGTTCCTCATGTTATTTTTCATTTTGAATGATACCATTTCTGGTTTCTTTGATTGTTAGAATACCTCTTTCTGTTTCTTTCTTCACCCTGATGAGGGTTCCATCATCATCATATTCATAGAAAGTGGCGTAGTTATTTTCATCCAGGTCGGCCATCATACGGAGGTCCGAAGAGCTGTATACATAGGATTTCATGTTGGCATTGTAGGGATGGAACCTGATATCATCAAAATATACCTTCGTACTGGTGGTTGCTTCCAGCATCAGGGTAAGACTGCTATCGCCCACAGGCAGGTTGAATGCCTGCTCATAACGCTGCCACCCGTCAATAATACCGCCTGTAGGTTTTAGTTCGATGGTCTGACGCACAGCGCCTCCTACAAAAATGGTAATGCGATGATTAGCATAGCTGGTGCTAGTACATGGACCAGCTTCTTTCACCCAGGCACTGAATAACATATTTGTGCCCACAACAGGGGAGAAGGTTGGTAACAGTACACTCCCATTCAATCTTACTCCTTTTAGTACCATGTCGCTGGCACAATCATCTGATTGCATCTGGAAGTCCGGGCCATCAGGCAATACATCCTGCGTTACCACAGGCACCTTTAACATAACAGGGCGATCTTTTTCCACTCTTAGACTGTACCTGCCGGTATGATGTTCTGCATCATCAATCTGTGACGCATAGCTTGTAAAATCGAAGTGGCGGCCGGTGGCACATTTTACTACATCACAATTTCCACCAACATAATCGTAATCCTCAAATCCATCATAAGCAGAGCTTCTGTACTTACCATTTGCAATAGCAGCTATCTGAAGCGAATTATCATACCCAAACAATGCCGCGCTATATATCCCCATAGCATTCATGGTTTCCAGCTGCAAGCCTTTACTGTTAAAGGCAGTGCTTTGTTCATTCCAAACCCACTTGGTGGTATCTAAGTTTCCACTTTTACTCCAGAAATCTCCATCCTGCGCCCAGAAAGACATAAAACTCTTATAGGTACCATCCGTGCGGATATTGGTAGCCTGCTCAGTGGAGGTTTCTTTTCTGTTGTCATAATAAAGCATTGTCCGTAGCGGTTTCCAGTTACCGAGTAACCCAATCGCATAAGGGTTTACTACTGTATCGGTTACAGCGCTATAGCATGCTGTCACTATCGGTGCAATCTTTATTTCTGTAGTATCGCGGATAGGTGTAGGACACATATCGGTTTTAACTGATACAGTATAGATACCCGCATTCAGTGGAGAGAAATCAGGTATAATGGCGAATCTATTATGCGACTCATAGTACCTATTTGTGCGCGGGTCTCTCGGACCAGCCCAGGTATATACAGGATTGGTAACCGGTAGATCCAACATCAGCTGTACAAAATCGTGCGCACAGTAATAGGGCTCGCTGATGATAAAGTGATGCGTTGCAAAGTCATAGATCTTTACATCCTGCACGATGAAGTTATTACAGGAGTCAGTAATTTTAATGGAGTATTCCATTCCTTTATCCAAAGTATAACCGGCGCCGCTACTAAAATCACCCGTTTGGTTGGTGGCCAGGTAGTGATCACTCAGCGCTTCCCCTTTATTGGCCAGCTGATAAGTATAAGCACTTCCAGGCATTCCTCCCCCTTTTGCACGAATTCGGATGACGCCACTATTAGCAGGCGAACCAGGACATATCCAGCCTAAAACAGAATCCACTGCCAGTGGGTAAGTATAGGTTTCGAAAGTCAGTACATTTTCTCCCCAGTCCAATGCAGGGGAGAGGCTTCCCAGCGCAACTTTATACGTTCCTCCCACAGGAAGTAAAAAAGAATTAGTAAGGGCAACAACTCCCAGTGAAGTTCCCCAGCGACCAAGAGTCTGAAAGGACATTGACGCGGTCGAAAATGGCGCACGACCTGTAAATTTCGGAAAAACCCTTAATCCACCACATTCCCATTTGGTAGTGGCTGTCCAGGTAAATTGTCCCACTTGCTGTTCAGTTATTGTAATTGGAAACAGGAAGGTATCACAATCAATAGTTGTTCTGAACATATAAAACCCAGGCGTCAGCGGTTCGCGATCCTGCATCAGATAAGAAGAGTGGTAATTGGGCGTACCATAAATTGCGGACTCCTGCTGCAGTAGCCTTAGTGGATATTCTCCCTGATATGGGAAGAGCATCTCTATTTTTCCATTAGATGGAAAATTACCGGGACGTCCATTGACCGTTATGAATACGGAGGCCACATTACTCCTTCCTTGATAAATCTCGCCAGCCGAGTATACCACACGCATCGTAACAGTTGGTGGCAATATCTCATTCAGCGTCAACATATTCTCCGTTAATACAGCGCCATCACTGTCATAGAGTACCAATCTGTAATTGCCTGTCCTCACACCCGTAAAAACTCCTGTACGCTGGTCATAAATGGTATCTCTCCCTAATACTGATTGGGATTGTATGGCGCCAGTTCCATCATACAAAACCGCTTTTAAAGGGAAACAACTATGTCCATAATAAACGGTATAATTTAAATTGTAGGTGGTATCTGCACAATTCTTCATAAGATTATATGCCAGTCTTGCCGGGGTAACTACGATGTTAGCAGTTGCTTCCGGCAAACAGGAAGATGTAACTTTCACCGTTACAACTTTACCATAATAGTCTTTCATCGATTTACCTGTAGGAAATGTCAGTGTATCTATCAGGTAGACCCTATTTCCTATCAGCTTATCAGCTACCAGCAATTCATCATCCACCCATATCGAATAATGTCTGACATCTCCAATGTTTTCCAGGTATAGCTGTCCTATGGTTCTAATTTTTAAACCACTGCAATCTTCCAGTGGCGACATATCCAATTGCAGGTAATTTGGAATATCATCCTGCTCTACTGTTACCGGGTTCAGGTATTGGGAAGTACCACAGGCATCCACCACAGATACCTGATAGCTCCCTGCAGGAAGGTTATTAAAATACTTGTCATCATTATTTTGAAGGGTCATCGGACTGGCATCAAATCCAGCAGGCGACTGAAGAAACTTAACAGTATACGGGGGGCGACCTCCTTGTAGTTTCAATAATATCTCCCCATTATGGCAGTCACCATAGGTAGGTTTCGTAGCCGTAAAAGAAGGATAAAATGCAGGATAGGTACCAATAATATTAGTAACCGCTGTTTTAATGACCTTATTACCATTACAAGTGGCAGTCACCGCAACAGTATAATATCCCGGACTGATATTCGTCAATAGCGGCAGACTGGTACTAACAATGGTGGTTCCACCAGTAGTACCTGCATCAGGACTGAGTGAATAAGTTATATTTTGTAAAGAGGTTACACTTGGTCCGACAAGAGAAACTTCTATTTTCCCACTTCTCGGGCATCTGGAGGTATCTGTCTTCAGTTCAACACGCCAGTTATCACATTGTGAGGTTTGCGCCATCACTATCATTTGTGATGAAAGGATAAATACCAATACCAGGCAACAACTATATATTTTACGTATCATTCGTATAGGAATAATTCAATAAATAAAAGGGCAACAGTGGAATTACTTCTTCTTGAACTTACACTGATAAACAATTTTCATCGGCACGCCGTCACGGGGATCCATATAATTGTTTGTCATACTCCCCAGCGCCAATGTATCTCCAGGAAGTAGTGCATAGGGTCCTTCAAATAAGGGTTCCTGTGATTGCTTCGCTTCTTTATTGACAGGATAGGTTTGTATCAGCAAACGACCATTCTCCGGACAACTATACTTCCATCTATCCATACTCAGGTGAAATTTCACCATACAAAAGTCAGACAGAAACTCAAGCTGTTCTATTAAACCGCCACCAGGTATAGCCTTCATATCCTTACCAGTTATAGTTTTACTTTTTAGTAAGGTACCCAGTTGCATATGGTAAGCTTCATAAGAGACCTGGACCAGTTCCCAGGTCCCCAACAGCTTAGTATCAGGAACCTTTATTTGCGCACTCAATTCATTTACACTTGCCATCAGCATAGGGATCAATAATCCCAGGATATATTTAAAAAAGATTTTCATAGGATCATTATTTTAACACACAACGTAAAAGGGATTTCTGTATATCATTAATTTTCCAGTCTTCACTGAACTCTATAGCCGAGGCATTCAAGATATCCCTACTTTCATCCAGGATAAGGTTATACTGCCCGTCTTCAAATACCAGTGGTGATTTTTTCATTACAATTGTTCCCACATTGGTGAAAATATTTCTTCTGCCAGAGCGGATAACTTTAAATGAGACATTACCTGTTATGGGTTGTCCGTCTGCACTAATAAAAATGAGTCTTTGATTTTCGGTATTGGTACGATTGATATCTATGACATATCCTTTATTGACACTTGGAAAATCAGCATACAACGGGGTACAGTATGCAATATCTCCAATGTTCTTTCTGGAATAGTAGATAATCTCATCTCCAGATGTCAAACTGAACTTCTGATCTTGCGGATATGGAAAGACAGTAGGTACTCCCTTAATCATCTGCCATCCACCAAACTGGCGCCCAACATTTTTATAAGCAGGTCCCATACCATTATATACCCAATGAGAAGGTATATTGAAGGTATATACAGGATCATCAAACTCATTCTGTATGGCTGTTAATAATACGCCTCCTGTCTCCTCATCGTAGAGTAGATTTTTTGTAACCACTCTGCTACCTTTCTCAATAGCCACCACACTATCTACAATACCTTTCCTGTTAATAAGTTTGGTAGTAGCTTCAGATCTAAAGATGGCTTCTTCACTTTGCGGAATAGGCACTATATAAGGCCAGGAAACCACCCATCCGAACAATACACCAATCGTTCCGCCACTAACAGAAAGGGATGTAGTACGGGATATCTGCTGACGCAGGTCATTCATGATTTCTACATCCAGTCCACATTGCGCATTATCATTGATTTCACCATTTGCTGAAACAGTAGTCACCTTGTTACTCAGGTGTTTCGACTCCATATTCTGGTCGTCTACATGGTAATAAGTTGTCTGTGAGGAGATAGGTTTATCACTACCTTCTGCGTAGGTTTCAACACTACGGATTTTACCATGCATGTCGTTCAACTCTACCTTGAATCCCTGAGAAATAGTGAGATGATATTGCGCATTGAACTTTAACCAGTTGCCTATATTGCTTGGTTTATAACGTTCTCTTGTAGCGCCATCCAGCTCTACAAATGTGGCAATGACAGGAAAATCATATGCTGTATAGAAACAGTTCTCCGTATAACCATTCGCAGATCTGATATGCTTACCGGAATGGATAGATCTTACTGTAACCTTTCTGTAACCTACAAGCGGAGATGGGAATAAAGATTCACCCAATGGCGTCTCTACATAACTAGTGACTTCTGGTACCATTTTTCCAACTTTTTCCTTGTAGACAATCGGCGTTCTCCAAGGGTTCTCTTCACCACCCAGTAATGGTTCATAGGAAGCAACACCACTGCTAATTTCGGTACCATCACTATTCGTCATGGTATATTTGTATTCAGTACCATAAACAGATTCCTTCTGTTTGGTCATTTCATTCCAGTTGTCATAAATCAGGATATTCTTCACCCTGATACCACCACCATACTTTTTATAGTCTGGTACGCATAATCTCGCATAGGAGCGCTTTAAATCCAGGTCTCTGGCACTTCCTCGGATACGCGCAGAACGTTCCACTCCAGAAAATTCAGATACGATGTTGGCCGCCAGTTGATAAAACATTTTAATGGCTGCCTCTCCAGTAAGACCTGTTCCCACCTCTGAGCCAGGATATGTCTTCGACTGTAAATTGTTTTTCATAAACTGAATGGCAGCATTAGCCAGTGGACTAAAACGACTGCCTTCATCGCCATCCAAATGAACCGGACGCAATTTCAGATAGAAATATTTCCCATTTTCGAAGACGCCAATATTGGTGGTATCCAGAAATCCATAACATGCTACCGTCTCATTACCATAGCCATTCAGATCCTTTGGCATAGCCACATTCAATCGGAAGTAGATAGTATCATGCAACTCCTTCAGGTATTTTTCATATACGTCCATTTTAGATGACACCCGTTGTGGTGCGGCAAAAGACACATACAGATAATCCTCAAAAGAAGTACCTCCATTGGTATATAAATTATTGGTCAGCTTTTCCTTACTGTCAGGAGCTTCTTTACTAAGTCCGGCAATCTGGATCATGCTGGCAGAACGCTTATTCTGCACGAACCCATAATCATCACTTTCAAAATTCACTTTCATCCGACCGCCTGAAGGCAGTTTGATAGAATCAAGCGTCCATGCAGCCACATTTTTAGCCATAATAGCACTGTCCTGTAACGCATATGGATATTCCGCATTTGTTATCAAATCATTTCCGGAAGACATGGGGTTATCCAACGGATTCTTGTAATTGCCCCAACGATCGGAGGACTGATGATTATAATCCGGGTTAAGCTTATTATAGTAGAAGAAATAACCATTCTGTTTTGCCCTTGCCAGATTTTTGCTCTGGTTACCATTATAAGAGAACCAAACGTCTTTCAGCGTCAGCTTGCCCTTTGAAGGATCGCCAGCTACTCCTTTACAGAGTTCATAACTGTAGTCAAAATGTACCGTCTTTACAGGAGTAGGAGTAACGCCATCTTTCATCGCCTTCATATAGGCTGATTTAGAATACAGGTTAATTTCCTTCAGGTACTTTGTCTGCTGATTATTCTCCAGTATACCTCTTTCATTGATAGGCAGCAGGTCTTCTCTGTCTCCAACGGTGAAAGTGGCTATCATTGTTTTGGATACAATGGAATTGAGATACCAGAGTTCCTTTTCTCCATAAACATAACTTCCCTTGTCATCTCTGAAATCGCTCACCAGCCCATCATTATATCCTACTTTATCGTTGTAGGGCGTTCTCCATTTAAAACCATACTTTCCACCGGCAGTTTTAGAATAGTTGAATTTCACTGCCGTCCCAAGATCGTCATCTGAAATACCATCTCCGGTAACATCCACATAATCCGGTGAAATAATACCTGTCAATAAGAAGGAATGTGCATAAGCGGGCGTTTCCTGCATATTGAAATAGTTGTCGTTACCGTTCTTATTATCCGGAGTATTGTCTACTCCAAATACAAAAGGTGCTTCACCAGATTTCTTCGCGGATTCGTCGTGATTCAGAGAGAAGGTATATTCCTTTTCGAACAGGTTATATACAGGCAGTCCGTATATATATCGTTCTCCCGAGTTATTCAGCACATCAATTTCTGATATATGGTGTTGTTTACGGAAATTGTTCACTCTTTTTTCCACGCTAATGCCGGAGGCGGTAAGCAGGGAATCTGCTGGAGGCGGTACGAAAAAGGTCGGCTCTACAGGCTGTCCATCTTTAGTCCATGCTTGCCTCAAATATCCGTCTTCCCAAGTATTACCGTATTCAATTACGACATCATAAAATTTATTCCCTTCCAGATTAACCGTGAATTCCCGCTTTGCATTGGCATTATCTTGCCAGTCTTCAGCTTTCTTGACACCATTGATATAAAACCTGCACATATCGTTATACTGCAGGGAGCATTTATAAGTACCGTCTTCAGACACTCTCATGCGGGTCTTGAATCTTACCGCAAAAAAGGTATTGTCTTTTCTAACAGGCGAAGTATTAATAACTGGTGTTCCTAATTCAGGATTTTTTGTTAATAGCTCTTTGATATTATTAAACTGGATATTCTGAAAGTTAACAGTTCTCAAAAAGTATCTTTTATCCAATAGCCAGTTAGAACTGGTCAAATCATAGATCTCTCCGGTATAACCTAGCTCTGATTCCAGACCATCAGGAATGGTATTTCCACAACTACCTACGGGAAAGCTATTCACCGGATAGTTTTCGATGAACTTCGATACACCCGCCGTAGAGGCTTCATCAGCAGTGAGGTAAGTAATGGTCTGCGTTCTCTTTTCCCGGTTATACTTCTTTCCATCCACACCATCCAGTTTATTAACTACTCTTCCTCCACGATAAACATTCAGCGCCCCGGTTTTATCTCCATACACCAGATCTGTACCTCCTATTGATTCCAGGTAATCCGGATCTGCAGCTCCCATTTCTCCGGCATTTATAAAGTAAGAAGGCTCGAATGCAGAATATTCATCCCCTTGCTGGAAGTCAAATTTGGAAGCCATACCAGTTCCCATCCACGGGCCTGTTGCCGTAGTTGGAACACTGCGGTTAAAATCCACCCCCACTGTAAACAATTGTCCAAATCCAAACTCAAGTCCACCACCGATAGCAATGGATTTTGTTTTCAATGGATGGTCTGATACAAAGCCAACATCACCACGATGCGCCCTGAACATACCGCCACTACCTTCACCGCTGATAGAAAACACATCATAAGAGTAATAAGGCAGGGCAATATTTCTGTTGTCTTCCTTCACAGGTATATCCCGCTCTCTACCATAATCCATTAAGCCATTACGACCCTTATCTATCTGATGCATATTTAAGTAACCATAGGCAGGAATAGCCTTATACTGGTCTGCTTTTGCCAGGAACTGACGCGTAACATATCCACTGATACCTGCATACCCAAAGATGGAAAATGCAATACCACCAAACCCAAACCGGCCATTATAAGCTTCTGTAGTAAATGGAGCGCTTACACCAGGCGAAAAGGTAGGAGAAACAAAAGAGATACTGCTGGAAAGCGTGGCCTTCTCTAATTGACCATGATAAGGCACCTGCTTCAGCATGGAAACCGGTCTGCCCTGTGCATCCGTCCCAGCAACTGTTCTGTTAGCAACACCAGCGATATACTGTCTTATCCCCGCTGAATATTGCAGCGACTTCAAACCAGAACGAGTATTGTAACTAAGTCCAACAGATATATGTCCTGTATAACCTCCTTTTTCATTGAGGTCTTTCTTGTAGGTTTCCAGCTCCAGGGAAGGATTTAACGAAATACCATCATGGGTATTATTAGAGACAGATAAACCGGCTGTAAGCGTGCCAAATCCTTTGGATGCTGCATTCAACCCAACACTGGCGCCAGATTCCATACCCCATCCCCTGTAATTATTATAGAACAAGCCAAGGTTCAAGCTGGCTTTAATAGGGAAGCCACTCAACTTTATTCCTGCAGTAGCAGTAGCCCCGATTGTCTTATTCTCTTTGATATTTAATGTTTTGCTGATGGTATCCTTTCCATTAAAATCATCTGGTATACCTCTCAAATTTCGGGTAATAGCTCCCGGATTTAAAGTCCATCCAAGGCCTACCCAACTGGCTTCCTGATCCATGGATATGCCACTGTTATAGCCCAACGCCAACGGATACCCCCCCACGTCCACTAACGGGATCGTATACTTGAAATCACCCGTAAATAAATCCACCATATTATCGTTCGTCACAGAGCGGAAAGTCTGAGATTCCGGCTGCGTAGGCCCTCCGAAATCCATTGATTTGGGAGCAACTGCCGCGGCAGACTTACTTTCTTCCGGCGCCTTACTAACCGTACCCTCATTGAACAATGGGGCACTTACAATCGACTTATTATTCCCCACCGATACAGAGAAGGACTTCCGGCCTCCGCCACCCAATGCATATGCCGGAACAATTATTTCAAAATATATAAGGGATAACATCAGGGAAGCAACTATCTTCCTTCTTCTATCAATAAAAGACAAAATCATTTTACACTAATTTGGTATAGGTAACAGTCCAGTTTTACTTCGCTGCTGAATAGGTTAATTTAATCTGCCAGTGCTCTCCACGGGAATTCTCTATCCTGAATAAATAAATCTCTCCATCCTGCATCCGCTTCTTCAATGGCGCTACCAGATAATTCTCTCCGGGAACTACGGGCAGCTTGCCTTCATCTATCACTTTATTATTCTTCAGCGACAACAATTCATATCTTACTTCTTTTTCTCCACTCATATTTACATAGGCCACTTTCAATGTTCCACTTACATGCACCATGGCCGCATCCAGCTCCATTCTCAAACGAACAAAAGCATCGTTATTGTCCTCCGGACGCACTACATTATTCTTCATACGAAAAGTCCATACTTCTGTCTGCGCTGCAAATAACTTCCCATTACGGGCAGTTACCGTCCAGGCATAAGTAACGCCCGTATCCAAAGGCGCAGCCGCAGGTGGATAATTAACAAACATGTTCTTCAAATAAGTTCCTCTGTAAACAGGAATATTCTGTTGCACTGCCTCTTGCGGCGACTGCCCCTCCCGAACACGCGTGATCACCATATCATAGTTAAGATCACTAAACATACTGGCTGGCACCGGCGGCAACCAGGTAAACTGTGGATAACGTTCCTCCAGCAAACTCTCATTGGAGGGCATATTCAGTAAGGGCGGACTCACGGGCTCCACCACAAAAGGAATACAATCATCTCCAAATTGTTGTTGTTGCTTATTGTCAGAAAGACTCAGACTATAACATGCCAGGTAATTACCCGCAGGCAACAAAGCTGTCGGACTCCTGTCAATACTCGTACTCAGGTACTCATACTGAATAGGTCCAAGGTCGCTTGCCTGCAATTGCCGCGCCCCTCTGGTGAGCATAATTTCATTACTGATACCTGTAAGCACAGGTTGATTCGTAGTAGCATCCATTAATCGAACTGCTACTCTTGCTCCAACTGGAACCTGTGAGCCGGAAACCAGCACCACATTCCATAGCTGTGCCTTTAACAATACGCCTCCTGATGGAAGCTGTGGAGTCATAGTTACCTGCGCTTGCACACGAAATGCCATTAGCATCCATAGGAGGTATAGGGTCCTCTTCATATCTTGTAATTAAAATATCTTGGTATAGGTTAATCTGCCTGTTTTGTTAGGCACCAGTTGACGATTCACTCCAGGAACAAACCCTTTATCCGCCATCAATCCAAACTCGCCGATCTTCGGAACATTCAACCGAATATTCCCGGAATAACCAGTTTGCTCGTTCCTGAATACTGTTTGGTAATTATACTTCAAGCCACCTCCAACTTCTAACCATCGGGTTACTTGATACTGCACATTCCCATCTGTTCCATATAAGGCATAATCCTGATTCGAAGACATATTTGCCCCTCCAGTTAACGTAAACTTCTTCACAAAAAGGGTCTGTGTTAACTGTAAGTTGGTACTGTTGAAATAGACAAAACTGCTATCCACCTGACGATTGTAAAAACGAGTAGCAGTAATCATAGTATTCATTCCAATGGCGCCAGCCGTATAGTTATGGCTCACCGTTCCCATCATGGTATAGAACATGTTCTCAATAAACTTGTCATCACTCATCTTCATCAACTGACTGGATGGGAAATACCCCACCGACACCACTGGCCAGTGCCTTCTTCGGAAGGTCGCCTGTATACTTTTAAAGATGGTTGAACTACTGTAATTCGTACTATCAAAAAAGTTATTATAGGCATTCCGCTTTATTGCGGCCACCACGGTCAACTGCTTCTTAAAAAATGGCTGCTCCGCTTTTAACTGCCAGGCCACCTGCTGCGTTCCTGGCGTATAAAGGCTGAATGATTGAAAGTCGGCCCCCATCAGTTTGTACATACCCGTTATCCTGGTAGCCGTCTGAGGGATATAACTAAACGCAGTCACAGCAAAGGCTTCATTCGAATGATTGTTAAACTGAACCATGCTGCTTCCCAGGCTCTGATGCTCTGCCACTCTTGCATAATAAGGGGTAGAAGACTTCGCCACCTCGCCTGTGATATAGTGATTACGGTTTATCTGCCAACGTCCTTCCAGGGATACGCCCATGATCTTATAATCAGGCGTTTCTACATTCCCGCCATTAGCACCAGTATTAAAATTATACACCTGCTTTTTCCCAGTGTAGAAGGAGAGAATAATATTATTGCCTTCTTTCAGTCCAGTGCCAACACGAACTATATTCAAATACTGCTTGGCGCGGTTAGCATTGACAACATAATCTCTGAAACGATAATCCACCGCACCTGTTGCAAAAGCAAAGTACCAGGAAGGATTAAACTCCGCCTGCACACCAGTAATACTAATATTCTTGGCGGTCAGTTCACTATAGTCTACCATTGTTCTGCCAATCCCGACAGATTTCAATGCCAGTAATGTTTTATACCCTTTTGGTAATACAGAGTCAGGAAGATTCATGCTTTCCAGTGAACTGATCAACTCTTCATCAGACTTGCTATTATGAATTACATCCAACAGCTTTGTTTTCTTATTACCATAAGCCAGCTTCTTCTTGTTATAAAACTTCTCCAGTCCATCGTACACCAACTTCATAGAATCAAGCTCCTGCTGCTTTCTGGCAAATTCATTTCTTAACTTGGCGACTGCGCTGTCTGAGTCCAGATCTACCTCTTTCTTCCAGGAAGGCATATTAACTGTCGGCTTAGAGAAATCAGGCCTTTCCAGTTTTGAAATATCGGTTACTGCCTTTTTGAAACGCAGATTGTAATCATGTTCTTTCGCTTCAATTAGTCGCTGTACTTGTTGTGGAGAATTAAACCAGTTTTTTAATTTCTCAAGCTGACTCCACTTCGTGTTCAACATTGTCTGTAAGCTATCTAATTCTTTTAGCTGCTTTAGCTTTCCAGCTTCCCACCCTTTGGCTTTATCCAGCAACATTTGTTTAAAATCACGATTCGTATATCGCAGATTTATACCTGTCAGATTTCTGAACAGCATCGAATTACCTTTACTGGTACTGAATGCTACCCTCAAAGGATATTGATCTTTTACGGTGATATCAAGATTAGTGGAAAGCGTATGTTGTTGAATATCCTTTTCCAGATACGGCGTATCCGTGTTGGATTGATAAAATCCATCATAGGAAACATTTCCGTGTATTTTCAGGAAAGGATTAGATTTCAGCGGAGCTGCCGCTCTCGGAAAACGCTCTCTAATCGTTGGCAGACGCGTATCTCCCAAAGGACCATTATATAATTCAACAGGTATAATAATGGATGATTTACAACCACTCAGTAGAGAAATTCCAATCGTATCTGTTGCGAAATTTTTATTAGGTAGTTGCTTCACTTGGGCAACCGCTTCCAATGTAAAAAATAGGCATAGTAGTATTAACTTTAATGATCTCACAGGATATATAGAATAACAATCTAACTAAGGGTTAACGACAACAAACTTTCGACAAGTGCTAATTATTGATAGCTTACAAAAGTAACCATTCAATTTAATTTTCAAAATATAAATTAAAAATACAACAATAGTAGCACTATAGTTCTGTATAAATCAAACGGTACAATTCGCCACCACAAGCATTCTAACAGCAAAATAAAAAATTCATCAAACGTAATTTTAAACATAACGACAATATTCCTGCAAGAAATAATCATATCATGTTCCTGCTATTTTTATTCGATAGTTGAAAACTCAAATTACCAACCATGTAATAAAAACATATGATATGGCCCCAAAGAACTATATTATAGCCTTAATAACTTTTAGTTATGATACATAAACCATTGTAATTTACTTTCTACAAAAGACCATATTACTTTTGAGATCATGAATACTGAACGCGATAGTAAGAACTTTGAAAATGACCCAATTCCACGTATCAACAGATTGGTAACTTATTGTATTATTCTTTCCCTGATGGTACTGATGCTTTGCGGTGGAATATACTGGACATATAATCATCAACGGCAAATTCCTAATGCGGAAATAAAAAGTGCCGATGCAGCACACGTGCAGAACCACCTCTCCGATAACAGTCCAGAAGGAGAACTGGCGGCCTATGGCGAACAATTGATCACCAGCACCGCAGCATTGTTGGGGCCCGATACAAAAATGAAAATCACAGGTAATAAACTGGCATGTACCAACTGTCATTTACAGGCAGGCACCAAACCCTTTGCTGCGCCATATATTGGCCTGACAGATAAATTCCCTACCTATATCGGTCGTGAAGATAAAATTGAAACGCTGGAAGAAAGAATCAATGGTTGTTTTGAACGCAGTATGAATGGTAGTAGCATTAGTGTGGAATCTCGGGAGATGCGTGCCATCGTGACTTACATCAAACACATCAGTAAAGGCACTATACTCGGTGATACACTGCGGGGCCGCGGCTTCACCCGGATCGCTCATCTTCCCCGAGCCGCTAGTCCGCAACAAGGTCAAACAGTTTACATCGCCAAATGTGCCAGCTGCCATGGTAAAGAGGGGCAGGGACAGCCTGGAGACAACCCTAACGGCTACACGTATCCACCGCTCTGGGGCCCTCATAGCTATAACGATGGCGCAGGCATGGCACGACTCCTCACCGCCGCTGCTTTCATTAAAGGCAATATGCCTTTCGGCGCAACCGCCGAAAACCCACTACTCACCGATGAGGAAGCCCTCGACGTTGCCGCTTACATCAACAGTCAGCCAAGACCCGTAAAAAGCAACAAGGAGAAAGATTATCCTGATTTAACCAAAAAGCCCAAGGATAGTCCGTATCCTCCTTACGCAGATCAGATCTCCCAGCACCAACACCAATATGGTCCATATAATTTCTCCGCAAAATAATACGCCATGAAAAAACTGATTAGCCTATTAGCACTTTATTGCCTGACGACAGGCGTCTCCCAGGCACAAGACAAACTATCTCAAAACAAATCCTTCCATGGCGCTGTTGCTACTGCAAAAAGCTATAAAGCCATCTATCAGTTGGATACCAATGCTCCGGAAAGAATCGAAAAAGCGATTCGCAATATCAATAACCTACTGGATGATCCCAGGCTGAAAGGAAAAATACAGGTGGAACTCATCGCCTTCTCCAAAGGGGCTGATGCCTATCTCAAAACATCCGGATTCGAAGAAAAGCTGATAGCGCTTATCAACAGAGGCGTTATCGTAGCAGAGTGTGAGAACACGCTACGGGAAAGGAAAATAGACAAAGATCAACTGTACGATTTCATCGCTTATGTACCTTCTGCCAATGGAGAACTGGTGATCAGAGCCGCAGCAGGATGGAGTATTGTTAAACCGTAATCAATCATCAAATATGAAAAAGATACTCTTCGCAGGAATCATGTTGCTGCTGGCCGGAACCGTGTCTGCGCAGCAAAACTACCAATATGATCCGCCCTGGAATCAACCGCCCGCAGCAGGTGTTAACTTCACGGTTCCCGGTGTGGATAACGTTCCCGACCTCTACGGCGATATCACCGATCCTCAGCTGGTCATCTTCTTCGCAGGCAATCAGTTTATGTGCCTGGATTCGCTGCTGGCAGCTTTCAAAAAAGCCTATCCGAAATACCAGCGCATCTTCGTAGAAACCTTACCACCAGGCATTTTGGCGGAACAGATTAAAAAAGGAAGCCTTACAATGGGGAACCTGCATATCACCACGCAACCGGATGTATATGCAGCGGGCAAAACCCGCATGACAGAAATGACGCCATATATGTCGTACACCGCGCCCTACGCCTATAATCAGTTGAGTCTGATGGTTTATAAAGGCAATCCGAAAAACATTCAGGGGCTTACTGATCTGCGTCAGTCAGGTATCCGCATAAGTATGCCTAATCCTGCATGGGAAGGCATCGGCCGACAAATAGAAACTGCCTATCAAAAGGCAGGAGGGGAGGTGTTACAGCAAGCAATAATGCAAGCCAAAACAAAAGACAGTACCACCTATCTGACACGTATTCATCACCGCGAGAGCCCGATGCGCATCCTATATCAACAAAGCGATGTAGCCCCGGTCTGGTCTTCTGAAGTCTATTATCAAAAAATGTTAGGACATCCGGTAGAAGAAGTGGTTATCCCTGAGAAAGAGAATATCCGCGCTACTTACATGATTGGGCAACTGAAAAAAGCGCCACATCCGGCTGCAGCAAAGGATTTCATAAAATTTATTCAATCGGCTGAAGGGAAGAGGATTTATAAGATGTATGGGTTTCAGACGGAGTAAGAGAAGATCGAGTTGATCTTCTCTTTACATTCTCTATAATTTCTCTATTCTGCAATCATGAATGTTGTTGTCCAGTCTATCTCCCTGTGTAATTGGATTCACCGAAAACACCACTCCTGCGATTTTGTAGGAAATTCCTTCTAATATTACTATGTCGCCAATTTTAGGGACCTTTCCTGTAGGAAATTGAATAGTAGCCATTACACCCATGGATACCTTATGTATGGCAATTAGTAGGGGATTCTCCATTACTGTTTTGGTATTGAATTTGTTAGTTTTTTTTACTAGAAGGGTCGTCAAATCATCATCAAATATAGCATTCGTTTTAAACATTAAATGCTTCTGAAACGTGCCATACAGGTTTTAAAATTATCAAATTCCCATTTATAATACACTATGAAAAAGAAATCACACTATTTAATCATTTTTCTAATTGTTATACTTGGCTCTTGTGGAGGAGTAATTGGTAACATCCAAAAATATTCCTTCGCAAATGCCAACCCAGACACATTAAGTGCAGCTATTAATAGGGTATATCAAAAATATCCAGATTTAATAAAAAATGATACTTCAATGTATGGCAACAACAACGGTAATATATTCTATTTCGTTCTTAGTCAAGAACACGAACGATATGTCTTCAAATGTACAATTATTAGCTACCCTTCACCCTATGACAAAGACATTGATCTGTCCCTAACATCCGCAACAAAATGGGGCACATCTATGGATTTAGCACCTGATATGGGTTATTGGCAAAAAAGGAAATATAGAAACCTCTTCGAAAAAAACATCTTACCAAAAATATATAAAGAGTTTAAACGGGAGGAATAAAACCTTATTCCGCCCGATTGAATGCAATTAGTGCTTTAGTGAAGATTGCGCAACAGTTTTATATGACCTGACGAACTAATACACCTGGAAAGTAAAGTCTTAGTGAGGTCAGGGTTGAAGATAAATGTATTGCTGAGAAGCAACGTTTAATACAAAAGGTCAAACATGAAGATAGGCAAACAGTGTACCGGATTATCGATACAATGCTTGCCAAATATAAATTTAAGGATTTTTCATAATGAAGCCTTCGGTATGGATTACCATACTTTTTATTTCCCCGAAAGTTTGCTAAAAAATCCCTCCCCCTTTGTCTTATAAAAATCCTAGAATAATCCATAGGAATATCTCCTTTCACATCAGATGACATGACTGGATTATTTGCAAAGCAACTATATGGACTCTTGCAGATATCAGAACGGAGATCCAAATTCCATCTTCGTTTAATCCATGGATCATACTTTTAGACCTATGCCGTAAAACTATTTCCTACTCCATTGATGTCATCTGATTCTCCTGTCATTAACCCCATACCTATAGTTATCAACACGACCTTACAACTCCAATTCACTTGGCCCAGAACTTCTAAAAGTTATTGCCAGTATTGCGACTTAGGGTTTAGTTGTCTACTAATATCAAACATTTTTTCTACATCTACAATGAGTCCTTTTCCATCAATGTATTGAAATGCACCACTTTTAAAACATTCAATATTTGTATGAAACATTGATTCAATCGAATCATAAAATGTCATCATTGGCGATATGGATAACGAACTTTTTGAATATAATAATATCATATTATAGTTGATACTCTTGGAATTAGTATCATAAAACAGATAATCTCCTTTATAGTTTCCGAAAATTGGAATAGTACCAACTTCCCAACTCCCATTCCCATTTAAGTTATAGAGATCCTGAACAAAGCTAAGCGGTAATAATACTCCTCTTCCTGTAAAGTTATATAGGTTAGTATATTCTGTTGTGTCATACGCAACTCCATCCTTCCAGCTATATAATTCTACCAGTTGTGTCCTTGCTAGACTATCTTTTATTCCCAAATCATCAAGGATTTTTAATATTTCCTTTTCCGATTTGGGTTCCTGCAATCTTTCATACAGGAAATTAGAATGATGTTTGATGATCGTATCAAATTTATAAATGAAATTCATTTTTGTTTTTTTATACGTATTAATTATAAGTTCCTGTATCTCTTGCCTTTACCCTAAAGTACAATTGGGGTAAGGACGGGAGCTGGAGCCGGAACTGGTACCGTTGTTCTAGAGTCTATTCCAAGTAAATCCTTAAGTAATTTTTCAAATGCTGAAAAGGGATGGCCTCCATCAACTTTCGGCTTACTTGGAAGGTTTCGAATCTGCTTTTCAAGTTCTTTTAGAGTTGGAGACGGAAATGGAACCTTTCTATATTTCTCTATTAACTTTTCATAGCTTGGATATTTCTTTTTGGGAGGTATCAAGGGTGGAACCCCTGGTGTCGGATCATACTGATCATAATCTCTTGGAATCAATACGACATCAAATATATCCCCATCAGTCAACTTATAGGTTTTAATCAATGCTGCCAGAAGGTTACCATGTTGTTGATTTTCTATTGCTCTCACAAGATTTCGTACACCTCTTGCGCCTCCTTCCCATGTTGATGCATAAGCTACTTCATCTTCTTGAAATAGTACTGGGTTGGGATTAAAAAGAGGATGTGCCAATTCATTAGCCGTTCTTCTTGCGTCATTCCTTGCTCGACTTGGGTCATAATGAAAATGTAGATGTATTAGCTTATGAGCCCCAACGATTGCTTCCAAAGGCCACTTTTGTACATATTATAAATGATTCCTATATATATCTGGCCAAACACTTTCAAATATTGGAACTATAACAGTTGTATCACCTAGAAAGTCGACATGCCAGAGTGGAGCATTCGCAAGAACTACATATGCACTTAAACCTGCAATAGGTTTCGGATCCAAATTCCATCTCCTTCCTATCCTTGGATCATACTCCCAGAACTGAGCAGTATAGCTATTTCCTTCTCCCTTAATCTCATCACTCTTCTCCTGCCCATTGAACCCATACTTATAACTTCCACCCAAATTCCAAACCGCACCATCCATCTGTGCACCAAATGGCGTATAATCCGTCTGGTTGAACGCGGTAGCATTTCCACCACTCTTTTCATCAGAAATGGTAGCCAGTACGTTACCCAGGTGATTGGTCAGCTCATAACGTTTACGGTTGCCCTGTCCCCAGATAGAGCCGGCATTTCCAACAGTTCCTCCTGATACCAGCATATCTGGTTGCCACATTCCCAACCTGCTACTTCCATAAAGATACTGTTCTTTCCAGTATGTAGCATTGTCTCCATTAGTATTTCCATAGGTCGCTAACACTTGTCCATGAGGATCACGCAGATACCAGGTACGCTGTACTGCAGCAGGAGAGGAAGTGGGACGGAATTCTTTATAAATTCTGTTTCCACCAGCATCATACTTGTATAATAATGAGCCATTTGCACTATTAATGGACTGAATCTTGCCATATACTGTCCATTTGATTTCCGAAATACCATTTGACTCATCTGCAATCAGGTTGCCAATGGAATCATAACGGAATGCTTTTGTCATGTCATCCACATCCGACGGATAAGTAGAGGCAGGAACCGCATCCTGCACC
This sequence comes from Chitinophaga dinghuensis, assembly GCF_003259435.1. Taxonomy (GTDB): domain Bacteria; phylum Bacteroidota; class Bacteroidia; order Chitinophagales; family Chitinophagaceae; genus Chitinophaga; species Chitinophaga dinghuensis. The sequence continues at coordinate 267,448 of NZ_QLMA01000009.1, read as the reverse complement.
AGTTGCAACTTGTTATTCAGCAAGTATCCCTCTCCATCACGCTCATACTGATATGTCAATCGGTCCATGGCAAGACGATTATCATCATTACCATTGCGATTCAATGTCAGGATGTTACCATTCGCATCGTACGTATAATCTTCGCCATTACGGTTAGTACCAATCTGGCCTGCTCCCCAGGTAGTAGTGGTGTTAGTCAAAGGGTGACGACGCATCTTAATAAGTCGTCCATTTTTTTTTGCAAATCCAAACATACATTAGTTATGGATGAGCGGCATAACCATCCTCAGGCAAATCTATATTATATGTTAGTACTGGATCATCTAACAATATATCTGAATTTTTGGGATTATCAGGATAAAATATAACCCAGTACTTATCTCCCGCTTTTACCGAAATTCCTTTTGTAATACTAAAAAATGAAGAGTAACGTTTCCCTTTAACCATATAGTTAAAATCGGCTGCCGGTAGCCCTTCTGCAGTAGCATCAATTTTATATATTGTTCCTATAGTGTACCTATGGTTACCATTCAATTCAATTTATATGGATCAATAAAAAGGGGCTTTAAGATTAGAAAAATAAAACACTACCACAAATTAATATCGCTATTATACCAGATACCTTTTTCATTTTTTACTAACTTGTTTTTTTACTTCTTTACCAATTAATTTTCCACCATAGTTAATCGGAATATTCAATAAAGTACTGTAAGTAGTATACCAATATCATACTTGCCCAGCCTAAGTGTAATATCTTCCAGCCCATCCGTGCAACCTCTCATTAAGTCGAATAATTATTTTATTCAAATCCAATTTCAGAAGGGCGGCAAACTACCTTCTCATCATACTCGTATCTTATATAAAAATATCCCACACATACGCTCTTTATGGAATCCCTATTTACCATAAAAACTGTATCCTGGCCATTTACCAAAATCTGAACCCTAGAAACAATCTTGTTCGGATAAATTGGCCTGGATATGTATAACCGATTCCCATTAGATGCATCAAACCAAGTCTTATACACTTTATGAAAAACCAACGAGTCATTAACTCTAACAGTAATTGTATCGTTTGGCATAACATGCAGTAATTGAAAAGTAAATCCAGGACCCTTTGTAACAGAATTACAAGACCACAGAATTAAACTAAACAATAATAACTTAATATACATTAAACCTATCCCACCACGACACACTCTTTTGACCCGGATAATTGATTTTAAGTATCTCATAGGTATAATAAGGGCTGATTTTGACTTTGACATGTAATATATGGGGCTGTTGATTAATCTGTTCATCAATCAGATTTTTATAAATTGTTTTATCTGTCCAACTTCAACCCCATTTCCCACATCAGATCACATGAAATTTATTCTGGCCGAAGGGCAATTAGCAGTCATATTTACTGTTACGTCTCCATCTGAGATTCACCAAACCAGCTCCAACATCTCAGACCATTCCCTCTTTAAAGCATCCTCCTTTTTGAATACAACTGTCACCTCCGTCCATTTTGTCACATCCCAATAACTGGCATATTTACGAGTTGATTCCAATTGTTCGAGCACTATGTTCACCGGATCATATCCATAGTGGCGGTTTGCCGATACAACCAAATAATCCGCTTTATCCATAAAAAAAAGGAAAACAGATCTCAAAAATGAAGATGGAAAATCCTGCCAGTCTTTTCTAATAACAGTACTTAAATCAGATCCATGCCTATTAATATCTAGAACGTTCATTATTTCTGATAAACTTATTTTTTGATTCGTATATTTTATGAATAAACCAGATGAAGAAAAAATAGCCTATCATCAAATAGTTATAATGTTTATTTTACAATTTCTCGATTCGGCAATCGTGTATATTTTGTTCCAGTCTGTGCATATACGTTTCAACACTTGTAAAACTCACGACTCCTGTAATCTTATAGGTAATTCCTTCTAAAATAATGGTATTGCCTATCCGCGGATTTTTACCAGCAGGGAATTGAATAGTAGCCATTAAACCTAAGGACAGGTTATGTATGGCGATCAATGAAGGGGAGTCCATTTGCAGTTTGCTTATTTATTTTTCAGTATAATCTTTACCTGGTTATTAGTCAAGTTTTCATCAAATATATCTTCCGTTTTATACCGTATTTTCTCCTTCCTTTGCTGAATAAATGTGTTTCCTTTGAAGTTACATACAAAAGATCGAAATTCAACTATCGATTGATCCCCGGGATAGTTAGGGCTATCCGTCACCAGGAAGGTTTGGGTACTACTGTCAACCCACACCAATGGTAGATACGTTCTTCTCTCATAAGTAGTCACCTCCTTATTCTTTTCAAGATCAATAACATATGTTATCATGAAATTCATCCCAAGGATGGGTAACAATAGCTTCTTATCATTAAACAGGAAATAATTCGATTTGCTGATATGATGACCGCGAATGATCGCGACAGAGGTATCTGGGAAAATCACATCCGAAAACAGTGGATATTTAACGCTTATTTCTTTAAAGGCTGTATCATTTTTAAGTTTATACCTTAATTGTAATTGTCCAATATTTTTCACCGCTGTAGCCGATTTAGTGGCCACCAAATCCAACAGACTATCATGTACCACCAATGATTCACTGGGAGTAGATAAACAATCTTTTTGGAGACGCGGTTCTGTGGAGTCGGAAGGTATTTTCGCAGCAACAATTTTAGGCTGATTACCTGTACAACTGGATATTAGTACGAATAGGATTAGGGAAAAGGGTTTAAGCATGTTAAAATCTTAGGAATAAAGGATTTACAGTATTCGGGGCAAAAACCGCTAACAGATCCACTGTTAAATTTTAACCTAACGCCAGCTTAGGGAGCGTCCCAAAGCTCGTTATTAGAAACTTCTCCTTGGGCACTTCTATCTCCAGCATGTCTCCCGTCTTTATTTGCTTATCGATAGCATAGGCTTCTATTATGCAGTCTATCGAAATGCGTAAACAAATGGAATCATCCTCCGCTATACTCTCAACAATTGCGACAATGACAGTATGATCCTCCTCAAAAGAAAAACCAGGTACCCTATCGGTTCCAATTCGGGTATTCACATTTATAATTAGGTCAATTATCAGGTCCAGCTCTACACCATGGACCGCTCCTTGATCGAAATGCCGTTGTGTAGTGGAGGCAATTCCTTCTCCATAATCACTCTTAAAAGTAACAAATGGATAATCTACTTTATTGATAACAACGTTCATTTTTCAGTTGCACTATTTGATCTCAGAAGAATTTTATACCTGTCTTTTTTCTGCATTGGTTCCATAATACCTATTGATCAGTAAATATTTGGTAAATCATTCTATATTCGTTAATTCTCTTATCAACTCTACTTGCATCAGTCACTATCTTTAGCAAAAGAAAAGCAGCTGGACGATTTACCTGCAACTGCATAAAATATTAACCCGAATATCCGGTCAAATCTTAACTATTACAATTAATTATCCCAGTGTAAGTATTCAAGAGTCAAATCAAGTATCCTAATTTTATTCTCCTTTGCTATACTCCTTACGATAGCAAAACGAGAATTATTTAAATATTTCAATAATTACGCCTATACCACGGATACTCTTGAGTCAGTGGATCCACACTCAAAAACCTCCCTATTCTAGGATCATAGATTCTAATACCATAATCCTGCCGATTCCCGTCACCCTTAGTCCAACTTTCCCAGTTACATTACTGATTAATCATGAATCGAATGGCTTATTTTCTTTCATTATTTTGATATACTTTTCAAGATAATATTCTGGTCTATGAGCACTTCCGAATCTAAAAACACTTCCATCAAACTTATTTACAATAAAGGGCCCATTTCCCCCTAATGCATGTAGTGGATTCAATGTTTCATAGAACGCTTTACTTTGCCAAAAGAAAACCCATCCGTGCTCAAATTCTTTTGTTTTATCAAGTACGAGAACCAGGTCATATTTAGAACGCTTATTCTGCAAATACGTTTCTGCAATCTTAATCGCATCTATTTTTGTCAACATGATACATTCATTTTCGATACAATACCCAATCTATAATTAAAGAGGTGTATAAGAAAAGAATCTCTCGTTTTACTTTCTATTCAACAAGACGATTTCTTTAATCTGTAATTCTCCTGGTATTCCATCCAATGATCCTACACCCTCATTTAACGGAGAAGATTCGGCTAACTCCAATAAAAAATGAATTCTATTATCCTTACCATAGGTCAATGAAAGTTCTCCATCCGGAGAACCATTTAAATTAGTAGAATCTATTATATATTTAATTTTTTCAAACGCATCTCCTACATGAATACCTTTGATACCGATGCGTTCACCTAGAATTGAAATTCTTGAAATAACTGATTGATCCTCCCAGTTTGTTTCCAACAAGGCTGCAAATTCACTATCAATAGGACTTTTACTCTTTAATGCTATGGCTTTCCATTCAACGCCCTCTTCTTCCATAACTGTATCTTTTAAGTTATATCGTTCATTTAAGACAGCATTCTTTTTGACCAAATTAATCTTACTGTTTAAAACATTCTCTAACAACACGTCTCCAACATCGATCAATTCTGAATTTTTATTAGGCGTATAAACACAACCAAACAATAAAACCACTGCGATTATAGTAAAGCTAAGAAACTTCATTTCAGGTTTTTCTTACTTATTTTATTATTTATCTCTTTCTTCATTAATCCATTTTCCGATTCTCTGACCTCCATGCTGATTGGATTATTAGATTTCGCTATCACTACCGCTCCCTTTTCCTCCTTGACTGATAAGCATTAGTATAGAATATTTCAACACTTTTTCTTTTTTCATCGGTAAGTGGCATTACCATAAATTTTACATTATGCATATAATGCATAAACTCATCAGGAATCATTGATTGATATCCTCTATTTAAATAATAGACTAGATAGCTAGGCCAGATCCAATGTCCATCTGTATGAATCATTAGTGGACCAATACTCTCTCCATTCTCATCATATAACCATCTAAGAAATCCCAATAGGATAGGCGCTTTTTCTAAATAATTTAGTACCTCTGAGTAATACTCCATCAATAGCCAATTCTCAGCTGGCTCAATATCGTTAATTGATACTCCCATTTTTACCAGGCCACTTTCGTGCTCCTTTATATAACCAATAAATTCCATAAATCAAAATGGTTTAAATAGTATCATCTTCTCTCTGTTAGATGCATTCTTAGCCAAAGAGAAACTTCAAACAATTCTTGAATAAAATTTGCTGATGTACAGTGGCTAGCCGATTTTATTCGTAATATTTTCCGACAACATTCATCTCATTTATAATCCTGCCTTTTATGATTTGAATCGGAACACCTCTAACTTCTGTCGCGTAGTGAGATTTTGCATCAAAGTATTCATCTACTAATTGTATAAGTTTATCTTCAGCCAACTCATTCTCAATAAATGATTCAATCTCACCTTCAACACTTTTATCAATAAAATACTCAGGTGGATATACAAAAAATCCATGATTAATACTGTCTTGTGCTAGGGCCTCTTTCAATGCAGGCAAATAAATTCTGTAAAATGTCTCATTATCCATTTCTTACCATTTTCTGCTACCATTAGGATCCTACTCCCAAGATCGATGACATTTGAAAGTTTGAGGGATACAATACTTATCACAATCAGAGGTAGCCTCCTCACTTAATATCTCAATAGTTTTTTAATAACTTAAACTGCGAGTTCCCCTCAATATCATCTACTTGATAAATATTACTGAAATGTAAAATCATGATATTTTACGAACAAGCTTCCATATAAGATGCTTTTCCTTTTGTGGAAGCCAGGCAGTACTATCCTTATCTCTCAGTAAGTCCAATGCCTGGGAATTAAGTTTGAACTGTATCTGATCATTCAATAAAAAGGTACATACTAAATCTAACCAATATATCGATTTTATGTCCATAATTAGGAAGGGGATAAATTCATTAAATGGGATAAGATCCTCAACCCTAAATTCTTCATCAGTCACTCTTGTTTTTACTTCATCCACCGACAGCTCAAACTGTGACAGAAACCGAATCAGTGATGTTCTTAACATAATATTTTCTAAATACTCGTTCTGCTTCAACAAAAACTGTCCATCAAATTGAATGTAAATTTCAACTGAGTGAACGCCACTATAAATAAGCTTATTCATTACTTGATTTACAACGTTTATGAAATATTATCCAACTAATGAGCGTTAATAAAGAATCCCCAATATGCAAATCATACTGGGGTAATCTTTTAAAGTTTATTGAGACACTATGCAATCTTAAAACATTTAATTTCCTCGAATTATAGACCCGATAAGCCTTTATCCTTATACAATCGAAAGAAATTCTCTGTAACGTATAACGCTGTCCCCCATTTAGGAAAGGAAAATAAATTATACTTATTGATTAATTCTTCTTTCAAATAAACAAGCTGCGGGAGTATTTCGAAGCAACGTTTTTTTACCGCATCGTTCATTTTATCCTCAAAATCCAATTTATTTTCAGCAACGAATTCTATATCATCCGTTAATATCCCACGCGCAATGAACTCTGATCCCTTATAATTAATATAATCATAAAGTTGATAATCAAATAGGTTTATCCAATAACTCCCTTGATATCTTTTATTCTGAGCTGATGTGGTTAAAGTTTGAACAGGTGGTAACTTAAGTTCTTTAATAGCAAATTGTGCTTTATCACTGAACACCATTCCACGCGGCATCATACAATCAACGATATTTAAGAAGTCGGTCATTTTCGCATGTGCTGTTAATTCAATACCAGCAATAGCTTTAGATAAATCCAAACTAAAATCAACATCCTCATAATCGGTTCCCGGATGGTACTTAAACCGCCCATGTGGAACATCCCCCATAACTTTTAAATTGGTGGAATATTTTAAATAATAAATTGATGTTTTGCTCATAATTGCTTTCCCGAACAATTTAGTTCTCTATGTACTCATTAATTCGTTCGCCCACTCTTTTAATATCTTTTAATGGTTCTCCATACCTACGGATACCTAAAATCGTAGCTAATGCATTCCAGTTCTTCTTATCAACAATCCATCAATATAATAAAACATTTGCCCATCAGCCTTACCATCTGCATCCTCAATGTCAGTCTTTTTGATAAGCACATCCCCGCCATCTGTAACCAAATATTCAACATTTAACTCCTCTAAAATAGCTACCAATGTATCCATTTCAACTTTACTTAGTTTCATGTTATCATATCTATAACTTAAAAAGTGTTCAGGGTCTTGGCTATCATAAATCTCCTTAACATGAGTAAATTTATAATAACAAAGATTGTCAGGTATAGGAGTATGGTTTGCCGCATTACATCCCAACATCAAACACCCCACCGTAAGTAAAATTACTATTCTCATAATTATTCAGCTTGATCCAAAACCATTTATATTAGGAGTATTGTCTAGTATTGCATAGCCTGCCCCACGGATAGTGGTTCCTCACACTAATTCATACATTTTACCCGCTCTATTTCCATCCCTGATACCTGGAATAAGGCAGTATCACAGGACTCAACAACGTTGCCACAGCAGTATAATAGAACGTACCACTCACACCATTGAACCGCCATCCCAACCATCCCCATGAATCAGGAAGAATCAATAAATACAATAAAGTCAACAACAAATAAGAAAGAAAATTATACAGTACGCCGAATTTGAACTCTCCTGTTTTACATACAAACCAAAAAGTAAACGGCACCCAAATGGGATAAAAAAACAATACCCGAATTCCCGACCAAAATACCTGCCACGCTACTATCGGAAGAAAACTGTTCAAAAAGAGATGCCTACCTCTAAGCCCGAATACACTCGCCATTACAGTACTAAGTACAGTTTCAATGACTACCAGCCACAGCATATAGGTAATACAGTCAAAATATAGCTTCCTGTTGTTCATGAAATGCAGTATTACATCTACTTTTGGAATGATCTAATCACGGCGTCTTTACAATTACTCCTACTATGTACCCAGCGATTTACTTACATATCCAATAAGTAGTATTGTTAACTTCATGCATCATCAACATTGATATTGTCGTTTGTGCTTTCAGTGGAGCAGCATAGAGAAAGATGATTGCCAGCAAAAATCGCCGATAGCGCTTATTCATAAGGGATAGGTAAGGTTAAATCTATTTCAAAGTTAAGGCATTCGCCAGCCCCTGCAATACCACGATCATATCACCCCTCACTAGATAAAAATATTTTTCAGCATCTCCCAAAATCTTCCGCCACTGCGGCGGTAAGACAGTATTCAGTTCGATATTTATAGTCCGGATAATTTTTAGTGAGACACGTTGTAATCTGCCTTCATCATGAATAACCATTTGAAAATTGTTTGTCCTCAATGCCAACAGGACAATACCTTCTCTTCCCCCTCCAATAAACCTGTTGCCTGCAGCAATTGCGGAGCCCCACTGCCCGCAGACGCTCCTGTAATCGCCCTAAAAGCCCCGATAGGCATCAGACTCCTGGAAATCTCCTCCCAACGAACATTCGAAATAAAATTCTTTCATACCGCTTTCCTCGGCAGACAGGAAATAGGACAAAACTTCTTCCAGGACAATACCATCAGCAGACGACACTGCATGGTTAAAATATCCAAAGACCAATATTGGGTGGTAGACGTAGGCTCCACTCATGGCACCTTCCTAATCGTAAACGGAGAAACAATCAATTGTAAAGAGTCGGTACTATTAGCAGACAATAGTATTCTCGTATTGGGAGAAGCAGGGTACAAAATAAATATCATGTATTAAAAAAGGCGCCCAAAGGCGCCCTGTAAATTATTGTGGAGAAACACCGGAAGAAACATGTTCCTTCTTCCATTCTTCAAATGATTTTTTGATGTACAACAACAAATCATACTCTGAAGCATCATTCAGAAACTGATAGGTGGGTCGGTATCGCAACATAAAGGAATCCAACTCCGGACTCTGTAACTTCGTCATTCTACCTACCACCTCCGGAGAATAACGATAGTCTATAAACTTTTCTTTCTCCCAATACACCAACTGCTCCTTGAACTCTTCCTTACGCTTTCTCGTCTTGCTGGGAACAAGATAAGTCAATGCTGTAATAGGATTGGAAGGTAATGTCTTTAATACATCCACCGCTCCTGGTTTATGATAGTTGAAGTACTTATTATACTCCTCTCGCATCGCAATAGAATCCTTATAATGACTCTTTCCCTGCACACTCACACCTCCGAGTTCATACAAACGCTTCTGCATCAACACATCAAATGTAGCGCTCATGCCTGGCGTCACTATCACGCGGGTAGCATAACCTATCATAGAGAACTCAATCGTATCTCCAGGCATTGCCTCAATATAAAAACGACCATTCTCAGCACTGAGAGTGCCGGTCATTGCTTTCTTGTTTAAAACAGAAACAAAGGGAATCCCCACCTTGGTATCCTGATCCGCCACCATACCAGACAATCGTACTTGTGCAACAGTATCCTGCAGGTTGATGAATAAGAAAAGTATAAGTGCTCCGATATATGCGAAAAAACGAACCATGTATGTTGTAATCTATCAAAATTAATCTTCCACCCGCAAAAGAAAAGTTAAAATGAAATTCACCCTACTTAATTTTTTGCAGATCGACAGTGCCCGGCCGCAAATTTATTAATTATCAGGAGGATAAATATCTCCGCTGTCCGTATTATTAGCTATTTTTACTATAGACGACTCTTATATCATGGCGCAGAAAATCATATTCGCTACACAGCACTATCAATATCTGAAAGACAGAATACTGGCCATTTCCCTGCCACAATGGGAAAATGGACAACTCGATATTCGCGATTTCCCCGATGGAGAACACTACCATCGCATTCTCTCCAATGTCAGAAACCGCGAAGTAGTCCTCCTGGGAGGCACTATTGACGATAAGGAAACCCTTGAACTCTACGACCTCGCCAGCGGCTGTATTCAACTAGGCGCCACCGCTATCACCATCGTAATCCCGTATTTCGGCTATTCTACCATGGAAAGAGCCGTTAAATACGGCGAAATAGTGAAAGCCAAGACACGGGCCGTCCTCTTTTCATCTCTGCCCCAAACTGCCCACGGTAACCAAATCGTGCTGATAGACCTCCACGTAGACGGTATCACCCACTATTTCGAAAGCGGCGTCCGCCCTGTCCACATATACGCGAAAAACTTCGTTAAAGAAGCCGCCTGGGAACTGGCAGACGGTCACCCCTTTGTCCTCGCCAGCACAGATGCCGGCCGCGCCAAATGGGTGGAATCCCTCGCCAACGACCTGCATGTGCCCGCTGCATTCGTTTTCAAACGCCGCATTTCCGGGGAAGAAACCGCTATCACCGCCATCAGCGCCGATGTAAAAGATAAAACAGTCATCATCTACGACGATATGATCCGTACCGGCGGCTCCCTGCTGCACGCCGCAGAAGCCTATAAAGATGCCGGCGCCGCAGAAATTTATGTCATTACCACCCACGGCATCTTCGCCGGAAACGGCTGGCAGCGCATCAAAAATAGCGGCATCATCAAAAAGGTTATCTGCACAGACTCTCATCCAAATGCCCTCCTCATCCAAGACGACATGCTGGAAGTAAGATCCATCGATCACCTGATCATCCAGTTCTTCGAAGGACAACTATTCTCCTGATGGCAAAATTTTTGTAACTAATTTTTAGAGAGACACCTGCTAAAACAACTGCATAGCCTCTCTTCGCTTTATAACCGACTCATCATGATAACTTTTCGTATACTCGAATACGGTAGTTGCGACTACAAGGATATGGTTGCCCTCCGGGACAAAATACTCCGAAAACCACTGGGATTAACCTTCTCAGAAGAATATCTCCAACAGGAAATCAACGATATCCTCATCGGCGCCTTCTACACCGAACAAGAAAAAACATCCCTCGTCGGATGCTGTATCCTCTCTCCAACAGAAAACCAGGACATGATACAACTCCGCCAAATGGCAGTTTCATCCACACTCCAAGGCAAAGGCATCGGCAGAGATATTATCATCTACGCAGAAAATATCGCACGCAATGAAAACTTTAAAGTTCTCATGATGCACGCTCGCAAAGAAGCCGCCGGCTTCTACGAAAAACTCGGCTATTCCATTGCTGGAAAAGAGTTTACAGAGGTTGGCATCCCTCACTACGAAATGCATAAAAATCTAATCTGATTTTTTTTTAACCTGCAACCCATTGTAAAAGGCTTCTCAATTGTATAGTACTTGATAGATCGTGCCATATAACTGTCGATAGTGTAGCATTTGCTATCCTGTCCCAAATTTTGTAACCAAATCAAGCACTATATAATGAGAAGCCAAGTACCAGCCTGGTTGGGGCTGTGCTATGCCCTTTTCTGCTATACCTCGAGCAGTGCATACACAATCCCGCATGGGTATCTGCATATGCAGCAACAAGACACCACAACACCGGTTGTTATTAAACCCGCTGCCGACACTACTGCAAAACCCAGGAAGGACACAACAGTTCCAGCAAAAGACACTAGCAAAGCCGCTCCTGCAAAGGATACCGGAGTAATACTCCCTCCGGATGAAAAAACCATCCGTCAGGACATCAATAAATTTACTATCAACGGTATAGTGAAAGATGATGCCGGAACTCCCATTCCTGGCGCCATGATAAAGAACAAAAAAACAGGTACAGGCACCACTTCTGATGCTACAGGTACCTACTCCATGAAGGCCGCCATCAACGATACCATCATCGTTAGCGCTCCTACCTTCGCAGAACAAGCTATCCCCATCGCGAAAAGGGGAGATGTCAATATCAAATTATCTCCTGCCAATGCCGGCAAAAAAGTACTGAACGAAGTGGTAGTAACGGCACTGGGTATACGAAAAAATCCTCGCAGCGTAGGATTCGCCATGCAGGAAGTAGCCGGCAACACCGTACAGGAAGCCAAAGAAGTCAATTTCGTGAATGCCCTCAGCGGTAAAGTACCCGGCCTCCAGGTAAATACCAACAGCGGCTCCATGGGTGGCTCCTCTAAAATTACCATCCGCGGCGTGAAATCCATCCTCGGCGATAACAACGCCTTCTTCGTGGTAGACGGAGTACCCATCATGAATACCAACACCAACCAGGGCGGTCAGCTCAATGGAGGCGGCGGTTACGACTATGGCAGCCCCCTCCAGGATATCAACCCGGAAGACATCGATAATATCTCCGTGCTGAAAGGCGCCGCAGCCACCGCACTCTATGGTAGCCGCGGTGCAAACGGCGTTCTCCTCCTCACCACCAAAAAACGCCCGGATGCGGAAGGTGGCATCGGTGTCACCTACAGCCTGAATGCACAAATAGACCAGGTAGCGGTTCTGCCTAAATACCAAAACCTTTACGGCGGCGGCGCTACAGGCGTTTTTGATACCCTCTACTATAATCAACACCCGGAAGGATTCCTCAACGAACAAGCAGCTACCTACGATGATCACAACGGCAAAGGCCGCTACGATCTCATGCCGCAATATTACGAAGACCAATCCTGGGGCCCACGCCTCAATGGCCAAATCATACGCCCTTACTGGTCATGGGGAAAAGATAAAAACAATCCCTTCTTCGGCCAGACAACCAAATGGTCGCCACAACCCAACAATGTGCGCGACTTCTACAAAACCGGCGTCACCGTTACCAACAATATCGCAATGAGCGGTACCAACGATAAAGGCGCTTTTCGCCTCTCATACGGCAACATGGACCAAAAATTCGTACTGCCCAATTCTACACTGAAACGTAATAACCTTTCCTTCAACGGAAACTATAAACTAGGTAAAGGACTAACCGCCACCGCCGCTATTAACTATAGCTCCCTGAGCGCGAAAGGCCGCCCCGGCACCGGATTCACCGGTCCAAACCCAACCCTCCAGTTTACCATGTATGGCCAACGCCAACTGGAACTGGATAAAGAAAAAATCTATCAATATCCAGATGGCTCCCAAATGACCTGGAACCGCCGCGCCTGGAATAACGATACTATGTCCTCCAGCAACGGCCCATACTGGAACCGTTACATGGACTACGAAACGGATAGCCGTAACCGTATGTTCGGTTACGCAGGACTGGATTACGACGCCAATAAATGGCTGACCTTCCGCGGTCGCGTTTATATGGACGACTATAACCAACTCGAAGAAGAAAGAACAGCGAAAGATTATCTGGTTGGAGGCTATATCAAACGTATCCGCACTTCCAGAGAACTGAACTACGAATTCACCGCAAACATTCACAAAGAACTCAGTAGCAATTTCATGTTGAATGCTACTGCCGGCGGAAACATCATGCACCGCAAATGGACCACCACAGGCGGTTCTACAAACGGCGGTCTTATCACACCAGGTATATATAACCTGCTCAATTCCGTAACGCCAGCTACACCCATCGACGAATACGCAGAAAAACAAATCAACTCCGTTTTTGCTACAGCAAACCTGGGATATAAAAACTTCCTTTTCCTGGACCTGACGGGGCGTAGCGACTGGAGCTCCACATTGCTGAACGGTAACAATCAATATTTCTATCCGTCAGCTTCAGCATCCTTCGTATTCTCCGATCTGCTGAAAGACTGGAAATGGCTCAGCTTCGGTAAACTCCGCGGTAGCGTGGCCGCTGTCGGAAACGATGCCGATGTATACCGCCTTTACGATACCTACCAGTTCGTTCCTCCTTTCGGAAATAACCCAATCAATAATTTCGATCCAACGAAAAATAACCTGCAACTCAAACCAGAACGTACCTCCGAGTTTGAAACAGGTATCGAACTGAAATTTCTTGATAATCGTATAGGCTTAGACGTTACCTACTACAATAAAACCACTAAAGACCAGTTACTGCCTTTGCAAATCCCTGCTGCTACAGGCTATACCAGCACCTATGTGAATGGCGGCGCCGTACAGAACAAAGGGGTGGAAATAGGTTTAAACCTGAATCCTATTCGCCTGAAAAATGGCTTCCGTTGGGATATCAACGCCAACGTAGCCCGCAACAGAAATAAACTGTTGAATATGGATGTAAACCAGTATAACCTGGCCCTTTCCCTCCTCAACATCGGTACCGACAGACGTACCCAGAAAGTTTCAGTTGTGGCACTGGTAGGCCAACCTCTCGGTACCATCATGGGTACTGACTATGTTTACGACGATCATGGCAACAGAAAAGTGGATGCAAACGGTTACTATCAGGTGAGCGGTATCAAACCTATCGGCAACGCCTATCCGGACTATGTAGGCGGTATCACCAACAGCTTCAGCTACAAAGGCATTTACCTCTCCGCATTGATCGACTTCCAGAAAGGCGGCAACTTCTTCTCCTATACCAACCTGTATGGAGAAAAATCCGGCCTCCTGGAAAGCACTGTAGCCAACAACATCCGCGAAACAGGTATTATCGTTCCCGGCGTTACCGACGACGGTAAACCTAACACCACACGAATCACTGCAAAAGATCATTTCAATTTCAACGGCGGTAATGTCATCAGTAAGGCAAACCTCTACGATGCCAGCTACATCTATTTACGCGAAGTGAAACTGGGTTATAGTCTGCCGGAAGCATGGTATAAAAAGATCAAAGCACAGGCAGCGCGACTCTCTCTCTATGGTCGTAACCTGTGGCTGATTAAATCCAATGCACCCAATGTGGATCCGTCCAACATTCTCAATTCCGCTTCAAACGTACAGGGAATTGAAGGTGGCGCATTACCATCCATCAGATCCATCGGCCTGAACCTGAATGTATCATTCTAAACTTTTGAGATGTATGATGAATAAGATAACAAGATACAGCACTATAGCCCTGGTGGCCATCACAGCAACTTTCACCGGTTGTAAAAAACTGGATGAATATAACCGTAACCCAACAAAACCTACGGAGACGCAGCCTCAATATCTACTGACAGGCGCTCAAAAATCCGCCATGGACGTATTGTACAGCGGATTGCAAAATGGTTATATCGCCATGGAATATGCGCAGTTCTGGACAGGCAACTCCCGCACCAACGATGCCCAGTACCAGCTGGATGAAGGGAATAACGCCGCTCTCTGGAATACCTTGTACAGCACAGCCCTCCACAACCTGGACGACCTGGTAAAACAAAACAATTCCAAAGCCAGTAAAACCGGCATCGCCAACCAGAATGCCATTGCGCTGATCATGAAAGCCTGGATCTACCAGATCCTTGCAGATACCTACGGGAATATTCCATATTCACAGGCATTCCAGGTAACTACCAATATCACGCCGGCATACGATGACGCACAAACCATCTACAAATCTTTGCTGGACACCCTTCAGCAACAGATTACAGTAATGGATGAACACCAAAGCAGCTTCAATTCCGGCGACATTATCTATAACGGGAACGTTGCTCTCTGGAAAAAGCTGGCACACTCGCTGATGCTTCGTATGGCCATCCGCATGGCAGACGCAAACCCACAGCTGGCACAACAGATCATTGAAGCACATTGGCAAAATGCCCTCAGCAGTAACGCCGATAATGCCCAGTTCCAATACCTGAATGCAGCTCCCAACAAGTTTCCGTATAACGACTCCGAAAGGGAAATAAGCGAGTTTTTCGTAACCTCTACTTTGGTCGACTATATGAAAAGTGTACAGGACCCACGCCTGAATATCTATGCGCGTCCTTCCAGGAACTCGGATACCATTAAAGGCCTGGCCTATGGCACCTCCAGCTCTGATAAAAACAGACTCCCGCCAAATGAATACTCTTTCCCCGGAACACAAGTATACAGCGCTACTATGCCCGGTATTCTCATGAGTTACTCTGAAGTGGAATTCATTCTCGCAGAAGCTGCCGCAAGAGGCTGGAGTGTAGGCGATCCCGCTACACACTACAACAATGCCGTAAAAGCATCCCTGGAATATTGGCGCACACTGGCAAAAGCCGATTACACAGATGCCGACATCAGCGCTTATCTGACCAGAGTACCTTATAATGCGGCCGACTGGCGCAACGTAATTGGCTCGCAGAAATGGTTATCTCTCTACCCACAAGGGTTCCAGGCATGGTTTGAAAGAACAAGACTGCATTTCTCCAAACCTGGCGGTTCACCATTATTCATTGCGCCGGTATCCGGTTCTGTGGACCCGAAAGTTACTTTCGTGCCATACCGACTCACCTACCTGATCTCTGAAACCACACAGAATCCCAATAATTACCAGGCAGCCTCCAAAGCAATAGGAGGGGACACCAAGGGTACAAAGCTCTGGTACAATAAATTTTAACAAAGTCGCAACTATAACACAACAACAATCATCTGACGCCCGGAAACAGCTACTATAGCTGTCCGGGCGTTTCCCATTTAAATACATTATTATATTTCATTAACAATCCTGCCTTTTTAGATCCCCTTCAAATTTTTATCTTTAACGCCAACCTATATTCGTAAGTAGCAATGATCAGAAAATTTTCATGGCTGCTGCTGTTGGCGTTTGTCTGCCAGCAAGCAGCGGCGCAGGATGTCACGCAGCTTTATCAAAACTGGTATACCTATTTTGGTACCGCTAAAATCAATAATAAGTGGGCAATTCCTTTTGATGTCCAGCTTCGTCTCCGCGACGGTTTCAGCAACAAGGGCCAACTCCTGATGCGTGGAGGCCTGCAATACTCGCTGAACAAACAAAATCATGTATTACTGGGATATGCCTATGTGCCCACCTACAGCAACGCTGCTGATACCTGGCTGCCAGAACACCGCATTTTCCAGCAGTATATCCACAAAAGCAAAAAGGTGGACATGACGCACCGTTTCCGGCTGGAACAGCGCTGGGTAGGCCAACCTAATCCAGATGGCCCGCATAAGCCTGTAAACGACTGGAAATACGGCAACAGAACCCGGTATTTCAATCGTACACAGCTGCCCATTAAATACAAAAAGGAACCAACGTCTTTCTATGTAGCATTACAAGACGAAATTTTCCTGAATCTCTGGGGTAACCAAATCAGTAATCTGCTCTTCGATCAAAACCGTTTCCTGGTAGCCGGCGGCTATCAGATCAAATCGAATCTCAAAGTAGATATCGGCTATATGAACCAGCTGGTGCAAGTCACTTCAGGCGCGAAAACAATGAATCACATTCTCCATTTTGGGGTCTTCCATAATTTTGATTTATAGGGAGACACGCATAAAAAAGGCTGACCAGTTCCTCACTGGTCAGCCCAATATCTTCATAAAACTATTTATCTCCATTCACCCTCCATCCTTTACGCTCCAACCTCCCTCTACATCCTTTGCTTCTCCAATCTCCGCTCCATATCCTTATTGTCTCCAATCTCCACTCCACATCTTTTGCGCCTTTGCGACTTCCCTTAGCGCCTTTGCGAGCAACTAAGCAATCTTTTCTTTCAGCAATTTCACGCAATCCTGATACGCCTCTTCTGATGCAAAAGCACTGGCCGGAATGAGGAAAAACGACTTTTTATCTCTGTATAGATAGATAAATTCTTTTGTTTCAACTACCCTGGAAAACTTACTCCAGCTGATCGTACGTTCATGATAGCTGGAACCGGTGGAAATCAATAAACCTTCATCCTTGAATTTCAGTCTGATTTCATCTTTAAACGTAGCGGCACGCGTATAAATAGACCATGGCAACAGGTACCAGAACATCCATACCAATGCCAGTATCATCACTGTGATACCCGTTAAAGCGCCAATAGTAACCAGATGGAAAACATAGCCTGCAAATGTGGCCAGCAGGAAGATGATGATAGTGTTACGAAATACTTTTATTTCGCCTCTATGCATAAAATGATAACGCAATGCACTTAACACTTCCCCCTTATTATAATTGAACTCTACATGCATTACGTAATGCCACTAAATTTATCTGTTAACGGAAATTGACATTGGGTTATCCATGTCGTCGCGTACAGTAACGGCTTCTTTCTTGCGAGACCGCTTAACATTGCTCAGGTCGTCTTCGCTGAAACCAGGAAAATTCTTCTTTACGAAAAGGAAATACTGCTGCAGCACCTTAGGATCCACTTTAAATGGAAATAACAACTCTTTGCCACTGGACTTCAGAAAGTCATTGGCATTGATCTTATTTTCATTCTGAAGGTACCATTTGTACAGATCCACAATAGCTTTCTCCAACTCTCCCTCATCTACTTTCTCTTTCTCGGGAGCATCTACCCTGGGAAACAAGAAAACAAACTCTTCCACTCGAAGTGGCTTGTTAGTAGTGATCGTCTTGGAAGTATTACGGTTATCGTTGTTATCTCCACCGTTTTTGTCTCCATTATTATCCCCATTCTTGAACCCAGTGTTGGCATTTGCTGATGCGGCTGCGGCCAAAACTACCAACAGCAAGAACAACAGCTTCTTCATAAGGCGCAAAATTTACGGATCTAAAAATACAATTTATTTTGGGATTAAATTATGTTAAAATTTTTTCGGGAAAATTGACGAAAAACCCCAAAAAAGAGACAGTTCCATAAAAAAACAAAAGCAATGGGCGAACCATTGCTTTCGAGAGTCATTTACAGTGCATGATGAGTCACGCGGTGTAGGAATATTTGGTTTTTCATAGGACAGTAACCATAATAAAAATTAATACAATAACAAATATAATAAAATTATATCATGACGTTCACGGCACAGTAAATAATGGAAAACCACTAAAAAAGCGAAGTTATATTTCGATTCAACGAAAAAAAGAGGCGAATTTTATATAAAATGAAAATCCCTATCAACCGATAGGATAATCGGAGACAGAGTAGATGGTAAGAAGTGGGTCTAGGATACCTATGTTTTTAAAAAATAAAAGGGCGCCTAGAAAAGCGCCCTCAATTTGTTACTATCCTATGAAAACCCTATTTGAATACAAAGGTAAGGGCATGTTATTTTTCTTTGAAATTTTAGAGCCTAAATAACATATCATTAACAAGAGTTGCAACACCAATTCAGCTACAACCCATGCTGTTACCGCAATTCAGACATTTGTAACAAGTTCCCGAACGTACAGTAATATGCCCGCATACATTACAGGCAGGCGCATCACTTTGCATACTCCGCATGTAATCTTGCGTACTATTTTCACCTTTCTGAACCGCTGCCACAGCCGGCTTCACCACTTTAGGAGCTGAACCAGCACTATTTGCAGCGGCCGTTACCCGAACATTAGATAACGATGGCATCACGCCTGGTACTGACTCCTCATCTTCCTCTCCCGTATTCTCCGGACCATCCAACACATGCACCAAATCCGTCCTGCCCAGATACTCATACCCTAATACCCTGAAAATGAAGTCCACCAATGAAGTAGCCGACTTAATATTCGGATGATCTACCATCCCCGCCGGCTCAAAACGAGTAAACACAAACTTGTCCACAAACTCTTCCAATGGTACCCCATACTGCAATCCAACCGACACAGCAATCGCAAAACAGTTCATTAAACTTCTTAATGTAGATCCTTCCTTCGCCAGATCCACGAATATCTCACCCAGCGTACCATCAGCGTACTCTCCGGTATGCAAATAAATAGCCTGACCACCCACTCTGGCCTTCTGCGTAAATCCACCCCGCTTAGACGGCAACGCTTTACGCTCTACAATCCTCGACAACTGACGCTTCAATGTAGTGTCCTTACTTTCCTGCATCCGCTTATTCACCTCCTCCAGCAACTCTTCCGTACTCAGTTCATTCAGATCAATTAACTGAGAAGCAGTTACCACCTGCACCTCCGATTTCCTCCGCTTTTCACTCTTATTACTCAATGGCTGACTCAGCTTACTGCCATCCCTGTACAATGCACAAGCTTTTAGCCCCAACTGCCAGCTTAACATATAAGCATCTGCAATAGCGGCCACTTCCGCTTCATGTGGTAAATTGATCGTTTTAGAAATAGCCCCTGAAATAAATGGCTGTGTTGCCGCCATCATCCGGATATGCCCATGCGGATGTATGTAACGCTGCCCATGTTTGCCACATTTATTAGCACAATCAAATACCGCCAGATGCTCGTCTTTCAAATATGGCGCACCTTCTACTGTCATAGTACCGCATACATAATCATTCGCTGCATCTATCTCTTCATCCGTAAAACCCAATGCATGCAATAAGCTGAACTCCAAACTGAAATACTCTTCCGGTGTGAATCCTAACCGTTGCAAGCATTCCTCGCCAAGCGTATGCACATTGAATACAAACGCAATATCAAACGATGAAACAACCGCATTATCCAACTTCTTCAGTTCTTCCCCAATAAATCCCTTTTCGCTCAGTGATTGATGATTAATGTAAGGCGCACTGGCAAACGATCCCGTTCCTTTGGCATAGTCTACAATAGCTTTGATTTCGGAAGACGCGTACCCAAGATGGTGAAGGGCCGATGGAATCGACTGATTGATGATCTTAAAGTATCCGCCCCCGGAAAGCTTCTTAAATTTCACCAAGGCAAAATCTGGCTCAACACCAGTAGTGTCACAATCCATTACCAAACCAATTGTCCCTGTAGGTGCGATAACAGTCGTTTGCGCATTTCTGTAACCATACAGCTCTCCCAACTTCACGGCTTCATCCCAGGCCTTCGTAGCGGCTTTTAATAAGTAATCCGGACAATACACCGCATGAATCCCTGCCGGCTTGATTTCGAGCCCCTCATACGCATCTATGGCATCATACGCTGCCGCCCGATGGTTACGCATCACCCGTAACATATCTTCCCGGTTCTCTCCAAACTTCGCAAAAGGTCCCAGATGTGCTGCCAGCTCCGCAGAAGTACGATATGCCACTCCCGTCATAATCGCGGTAATGGCGCCCGCTATTCCCCGGGCTTCTTCACTGTCATACGGGATGCCGCTGACCATCAACATAGAACCCAGATTAGCAAACCCCAACCCCAACGTCCGATAATCAAAACTCAACTGCGCTACCTCTTTGGATGGAAACTGCGCCATCAACACAGAAACTTCCAGTACTACCGTCCATAACCTGACCGTATACTCAAATCCTGCCACATCAAATTTGCTGCTGTTATCATCAAAGAATCTGCGCAAGTTCACAGAAGCCAGATTACAAGCCGTATTATCCAGGAACATATACTCAGAACAAGGATTAGAGGCATTGATACGACCTCCTTTCGGACAAGTATGCCACTCATTGATAGTAGTATCATACTGCGTTCCCGGATCTGCACAACGCCAGGCAGCATAGGCTATCTGATCCCATATTTCCCGCGCTTTCAACGTCTTTACCGGCTTACCGGTAGTACGGGCCACCAACTCCCAATCCCCATCTTCTTCCAACCGATGAAAGAATTTATTAGGAATACGAACAGAATTATTCGAATTCTGTCCGGATACTGTTTTATAAGCTTCGCCCTCATAATCAGAGGAATAACCGGCAGCAATTAATGCCCCCACTTTCTTTTCCTCTTCTACCTTCCAGTTGATGAAATCCATGATTTCCGGATGATCCAGGTCCAGACACACCATCTTGGCTGCTCTCCGGGTAGTGCCGCCGGATTTAATTGCCCCAGCCGCACGGTCTCCAATTTTCAGAAAGCTCATCAACCCGCTACTGGTGCCGCCGCCACTGAGTTTTTCCCCTTCGCCACGGATACGGCTGAAATTGGTACCCACTCCAGATCCATATTTGAAAATGCGCGCTTCCCGCTGCCATAAATCCATAATGCCACCATCATTTACCAGGTCATCATTCACACTCAGAATGAAGCAGGCATGGGGCTGCGGCCGCTCATATGCAGAAGTGGATTTCTCCAGCTTGCCTGTCGATTGCTCCACATAATAATGCCCTTGCGGTTTGCCTTTAATACCATAACTCTCAAACAATCCCGTATTAAACCACTGTGGAGAATTAGGCACACATCCCTGGTTTAGCATGCTAAAGACCAGTTCATCATAAAATACCTGCGCATCTCTTGGCGATGCAAAATAGCCGTACTTCTCACCCCATACTTTCCAACAGTTGGCCATACGATGCACCACCTGCTTCACAGAGGTTTCACGGCCCAAACTACCATCCGCTTGCGGAACGCCCGCTTTCCGGAAATATTTCTGCGCCAATATATCTGTTGCTATTTGCGACCATCCCGAAGGCACCTCCACATTGTTCATCTCGAAAACAATATCGCCTCCAGGATTTCTGATTACAGAAGAACGAAAATCATATTCAAACTGCTCGTAGGGGCTGATGCCGGCCTTGGTAAAATGACGGGAGAACTCAAGTCCGGCCTCTCTGTTTGCTGGATTTTTCATGCTTAATTTTTCTTAGGATTAGACAATTCTGGTTACTGTTACGCGGGTACCACTAAAATAATTTTTTAATTGGGTAGAGTAACGTACTTATTTTGCACAGCTTGTGGATAATTGTACAAACTCTTTGCCGGCTGGATTGTTAATAGAAGAAACCATCCATGTCGATATTTCCGGCTCAAAATTTGTCAGAAAACGACGCATTAGAAATATGTCACTTATAAGGATGTAGTTATCATGAACTTCATGAATAAAAAATGACTGTCATGCATATTTATTTATCAATGTAGGTTATTAACAAAAAAATTATACATTTGCGACAACCGGAACAATGCGCTATTGATGTACAATAAAATATACAATTCGTTCATCGAAAGAAAGGCTAAGAAGGAAAAAGCATTCGCGGTTTTGATTGATCCTGATAAGGTAACCCCTACCGGGATCATTGAACTGGCTGCAAAATGTACAGCTGCCAAAGTAGACTATATCTTCCTTGGTGGCAGCCTTGTTATTACCGATCACCTGGATGAATGTGTTCAACAACTTAAAGCCAGTTGCGATATCCCGGTTATATTATTCCCGGGAAGCCCTTCGCAGGTGTCTCGATATGCAGATGCCCTGCTTTACCTGTCTATGATCTCAGGAAGAAACCCTGAACTGCTGATAGGCCAGCATGTTGTATCTGCGGCTGCTGTTAAGAAAAGCGGCCTGGAAGTTATCTCTACAGGATATATGGTCATTGATGGCGGTGCTCCTACTACTGTTTCCTACATTAGTAATGCAACTCCCATCCCTTCTGACAAAGCTGATATAGCTATGTGTACTGCCATGGCCGGCGAAATGCTGGGCATGAAGGTGATTTATATGGATGCCGGCAGCGGCGCCAGAATCCCTATCACGGAAACTATGATCAGCAGAGTATCCAGCCAGGTAAACGCCCCAATAATTGTGGGCGGCGGTATCCGCGATGCAGAAAAAGCTTACCGCAACTGCAAAGCTGGCGCCGATATCATCGTAGTGGGTAATGCCATCGAAAATGATCTCTCCCTCATCAAAGAACTCGCCGATGCTGTTCACTCCGTGAACGCAGCCGTAAAAGCATAAATCTGATCTAAAACGCGTTGTAATAAAAATGGGCCCCTGCAGAAACAGGGGCCCTAATATTTTTAATAGCAACTTTTACAAGCACGGTCTATGCCGTCATTTTTTACAACACACTTTGTAACATCTATTGATTTAGAGAGACATCATCTCCTTAAATTTCACCGCCTGTCTGCGGCTTACTTCTATTTTCTCACCTCCACGCATCTCCAGTAATAATCCTCCGTTGAAATACGTATCAATCTTCTCAATCATACGCAGGTTTACAATATGCTTACGGTTGGCTCTGAAAAACACCCGCTCATCTAAACGCTCTTCTAAAGCATTTAATGATTTGAGAATCAGTGGCTTGTTGGACTCAAAATACACTCTGGCATAGTTTCCTACACTTTCAAAAAGACGAATCTCCTGCAGTTTTACAAACCAACAGCGATCCCCATCCTTTACAAATACCTGGTCACTTTCAGACAACATAGTACGAACAGCGCCGGTGGCAGCCATACGCTCTTTCTCTTCCTGTTGATGCAACTTGTGAATGGCATCAGCCAGTCGCTTAGGCTCTACCGGCTTCAACAGGTAGTCCAGCGCATTGTACTCAAATGCTTTCAGCGCATGCTCATCATAAGCAGTGGTAAATATTACCTGTGGCATTTTTTCCAACTCCTGCAATAATTCAAAACCCGTCTTATCAGGCATTTGAATATCCAGGAACAAAAGATCAGGATGCAAAGTCTCTATCTTCTCGATACCATCCTTCGCATTTACGGCTTCTCCCACCACCACGATCTCTGGATGGTCTGCAAGCAACTTTTTTAGCTCGCTCCTGGCCAGACGTTCATCATCTATTATCAATGCTTTTTTCATTGGCAATATGAGGTTTGGTTGATGATTAAATCAAGTTAATAAATATAAGAATGCCGTAGCTGGACAGATTCCGGCTACAGCGGTTTAAAGTTATCAGTTTTTTATTACAGCAATGGCATTATTACTCTGGCTTCCACCATCTGTTCATCTTTATTCCTGATCTCAAAAGATGCCCGGTTTCCAAAAAGCAAACTCAACCGCTGACGCGTACTTTCAAGACCAAAACCATGCCCATTCTTCACATTTTCCACAAATTGGCCTGTATTTTCAATCATAATCTCATGCTGTAACCCCTTCAGCCGGGAACATATATGCACATTCCCTCCACTGATGGTCTTGGAAATACCATGCTTGATGGCATTTTCCACTAATGTCTGCAACATCATCGGCGGTACCTGCAAACCCAATGTTTCCGGGTCTATATCGTAGGTAACATTCAATCGCTCCTCAAATCGTATCGTTTCCAATGCCAGATAATCCTTCACAATATTCAACTCCTTCTCCATACTCACCGTTTCTGCCTTCTCCGCCGCCATTGAACTCCTCAAAATGTTAGATAACTCCGTAATTGCTGTCCTGGCCCGCTGTGGATTCTCATCCACCAATGCCCGGATACTATTCAACGCATTGAATATAAAATGTGGATTCAACTGCGCCTTGATCGTCTTTAACTCCAGTTCCTTCACAGTCGCCTGTAAAGTCAACTGATCCAACTTCTCCGAACGGGTAGCCTCTATATAGTGATATAAATAATATATCATCCACCACACCGTCATAATGGAATAACAACTCAACAATGCCCGGAATGGATTGCCAAAGTCAACATCCAATACATACTTGATGATAATAAAAAACCCTACAAACATTAAAGTACTGGACCCCACCACCATCCAAAAGAAAAACATTACCTGCTTTTCAAAAGGATATGCCTGCCAGTTCAACTTATTTACCCACCAACGGAATAAATGCGTGAACAGTACTCCCAATACCATAAAGACAAGGAGGCTGATATAAAAACTTTCAGGTGTGGCTCCTGTAGGTAGCAAAATATTTATCAGGAAATATGAAAACCATCCAACAATCTGGCACCACCAATATCTTGAAATATTCTTAAACATTAATATATGTTAGAATGCTAAGGTATATAACCAAATATACCCTTCTGAGGCCCCTACTGAAACCTAAATGTTACAAAAGGTGCAATGACCGGTTAACTGGTTCAGGTAGCGGGTAGCAAACAATTAAGACGAAATTTTGTAGATCTTCTGTAAATTTAGGAAACTATTAGCTTGATAACAAACCATCAACCAGAACTCCAGATCAACAGCTTTTTTACGTATTTTTGTTCCTTAAATAAACCCTGAGCCTTATTATGAATATTACGGCCGGTCAACTGTTGAGCCAATTAGATAATCCTGCTGACCTTCGCAAGTTAAGCAAGGAACAGCTTCACCAGGTTTGTGAAGAACTGCGTCAATACATTATTGACGTTGTAAGCGTGCATGGTGGCCACTTTGCCGCCAGCCTCGGTGTGGTGGAACTGACAGTGGCATTGCATTATGTTTTTAATACTCCCTACGATCAACTGGTTTGGGACGTCGGCCATCAGGCCTACGGCCATAAAATTCTGACCGGTAGGAGAGACGTATTCCCTACCAACAGGAAATACAAAGGCATCAGCGGATTCCCTAAAAGGGACGAAAGCGAATACGATACTTTCGGTGTAGGACACTCCTCCACCTCAATATCTGCAGCCCTGGGCATGGCCATGGCCTCCCATTATAAAGGAGAATTCGATCGTCAGCATATCGCTGTAATCGGCGATGGCGCCATGACAGCGGGTATGGCCTTCGAAGCCCTCAACCACGCCGGCGTTGCCAATGCAAACGTGCTGATTATCCTCAACGATAACTGCATGTCCATCGACCCTAACGTGGGCGCCCTTAAAGAATATCTGACCGATATCACCACTTCTCCTACCTACAATAAACTCCGCGATGACGTATGGAATCTGCTGGGCAAACTACCGGTAGGTAAGAAATTCACCCGCGAAATGGCCTCCAAACTGGAAGCCAGCCTCAAAGGCGTAGTATCCAAATCCAGTAACCTGTTCGAATCTTTCGGCATGCGCTATTTTGGCCCTATCGATGGCCATAATATCACCAAACTGACTGATACCCTCCAGGATCTCAAAGATATTCCTGGCCCTAAACTGCTCCATATCGTTACCACTAAAGGTAAAGGCTATGCCCTCGCAGAAAAGGACCAAACTACCTGGCACGCTCCAGGACTCTTCGATAAAATCACCGGCGAGATCTTCAAGAAAGTACCTGAAAGACCTCAGCCACCTAAATACCAGGACGTTTTCGGCCATACCATCATCGAACTGGCCGAACAAAACGACAAAATCCTCGGCATTACCCCCGCCATGCCTTCCGGCTCCTCCCTCAAATTCATGATGGAAAAAATGCCGGATCGCGCTTTCGACGTGGGTATCTGTGAGCAACACGCCGTAACCCTCTCCGCCGGCATGGCCACCCAGGGAATGCGCGTGTTCTGTAACATCTACTCTTCCTTCTTCCAACGCGCTTTCGACCAGGCAGTACACGATGTGGCTATCCAGAAATTACCGGTAGTCTTCTGCCTCGACAGAGCAGGACTCGTGGGCGAAGATGGCCCTACACACCACGGTGTGTACGATATCGCTTATATGCGCGGTATCCCTAATGTCATCATCAGTTCCCCGATGAACGAAGAAGAACTCCGTAACCTCATGTATAGCGCACAACTGCCGGAAAATAACCTGCCGTATGTGATCCGCTACCCACGCGGTCAGGGCGTGATGCCTGAATGGCGCACTCCTTTCAAAGCTATACAAACAGGTACCGGCCGTAAACTCCGCGAAGGAAAAGATATCGCTATACTCTCCCTCGGACACCCAGGTAACTTCGTAACGGAAGCCATCAGAGAACTGCTCGCAGATGGTCTCCAGCCAGGTCACTACGATATGCGTTTCGTAAAACCACTGGACGAAACCCTGCTCCACGAAATATTCCAGCAATACGATAAAGTGATCACCGTGGAAGATGGTACCATCACCGGCGGCTTCGGTAGCGCTGTCCTGGAATTCATGGCCCAACATCACTACAAAGCAGATGTCAGAATGCTCGGCGTTCCTGATAAAATCATCGAACATGGCAAACCGGAAGAACTCTTCCGCGAATGTGGTTACGATGCCGCTGGTATCGCCCGCGCTGCCCGCGAAATGCTGAAAGAAAAAATTACCGTTACTGCATAAGTAACAAATGTTCTTTATTATACCAGAGTTACAGGCCCCAACGCCTGTAACTCTTTTTTTACCCACCCATTATGTACCTGGAACTCAAAATCACAGCTATTATCAGGGAAACAGAAGACACCCGCACCTATCTGCTGGAAAATACCCTGCCCGATAAAATCGATTACCAGGCAGGACAGTTTCTTACCTTCCTAATCCAGTTACATCAAATCATCCATCGCCGTTCCTATTCCATCAGTACTACACCCGGACTGGATAACCATCTGGCTGTTACTATCCGACGGAAGGAAAACGGAGAAATATCCCGCCATATCCTCCATTCCTGGCAAGTAGGGGATATCGTTACCGCCCTGGAACCCTCCGGACGCTTCACTCCAGGCCCCGCCTCCTCCCAGCCAAGAGATATCTTCCTCCTGGCCGCCGGAAGCGGCATCACGCCTGTCTATGCCATCCTGCGCCATTTCCTGCATACCGAACCCAGCGCCGATATTAAACTGATATACAGCAATTCCGCTCCAGACCGAACCATCTTTCTGCAACAAATCCAGGAGCTGGAAAAACAATATCCAGCGCGATTGAAAGTCATCTACCTATACAGCAATGACCCGGATTCCATGCACACATTTCGCCGGCTAAGCAATATCCTGCTGGAAATGCTGGTCAAACAACATCTCCGCTATCAGGCTGCCGATACGCAATTCTTCCTCTGCGGCCCACCGGATTATATGCGTATGATCGTCCTTACCCTGACGTTTATTGGCTTCCGTGAAGATCAGCTCCACAAAGAGAATTTCGTGGTAAATACAGCCGCTAAAATTGAAAAAACAGGCACTCCGGAAGATGTCACTCCTAAACAACTCACCATACAATTACAAGGACAAGAAATCACCCTGAAGGTACCAGGAAACGAACCCATCCTGCATGCTGCATTAGCCCAGGGAATCGCACTTCCTTATAGCTGCAAAGGAGGCGTATGCGGCTCCTGTACCGTCGTATGCAAACAAGGGAAAGTTTGGATGTCTGTCAATGAAGTACTCACAGACCGCGACCTGCAACAAGGACTGGTATTGACTTGTACCGGCTATATCACAGATGGGCCTGCTATTATCGAAGTATAAATCATAGGTTCAGCCTGATATTAATTTTTTTCTGCTCACCAATTTTTTCCGAAAAATTGAGGAACTTCAGGAATGCGAAAGGCTCCTCTCAAAATCGTTCATATATGCCTGTTGACCATTGTGGCAAGCATAAACGGATACTTCCTTCTTGCACCCAATACAGGTATACAATTTCTTACAGCAGATGTACAATATCTGTTGTTCTGTGGCGAATTGCTGCTGATAGCTGCAATCATTCTTCTCATTGTCCAAACAGTTCGGAAAAATAACAGCTCCCTTCAGTATGAACGCCTGTTCTACGATCATCCCATTCCCATGTGGATCTATGAAAAGAGTACGCTTCGCTTTCTCTCTGTCAATAACGCCGCCGTTACCCAATATGGCTTCTCCAGAAAAGAATTTCTGCAACTAACGTTAAAGGATATACGCAAAAAGGAAGAAATACCCTACCTGATGGATAATGTCCGGGAACGTTGCAACGGCGTAGAATATCGTGGCATCTGGAAACACAGGCGGAAAAATGGCGTCAACTTCTTTGTGGAAATATACGCCCACTCAGTTTCCTATCGGGGAAAAGAAGCCAGATTCATTATGGCTAAGGATGTGGATAGTCAGGTAAGAGCTGCCAGGAAAGCCAGTGAAGAAGGCGTAAGGTATGAACTCCTCGCACAAGCGACCAATGATGCAGTGTATGACAGAAATCTGTTAACTGGCGCGGTCGCCTGGAATCACGGCCTGTCCAGCATCTTCCATTACAGCAATGATAAATTCACAGAGGTCCTCCAATGGTGGAAAAATAATATTCATCCGGAAGATCGTCACGCAGTAATCGCCTCACTGGATAACGCCACCTTCGCACACCGCCATTACTGGTCGGCCGAGTACAGATTCAGATGCGCCGATGGCCAGTACAAATATGTTACTGACAGGGCTAATATTTCCTATGAAGGAGGAGATGCCGTTCGGATGATTGGTATGATGCAAGATATAGATCATCATATCCGCCAGGCTAAACGACTGGAAGAACAGAACCGGACATTAAAGGAAATCACATGGATCAACTCCCATGAAATACGCAGACCCGTTGTCTCTATCCTCAGTATCGCACAACTGTTCGACCTGGAGAATAAAGATATACGCTTCAATTCCCAACTGATGGAATGGCTACATCAGTCCACCATTCAGCTGGATGAAATCATTCATAAAATTGAATCAAAAGCCCGCGCAATCAATGAAGGCGCTAACCATGAGCAGACATGAACTGATTGAATTCGCTTTTTAATTCCGTATATAACTTCTGGAAAGTTTCCATTCGCCCATTCATCGAGGTGTAGTCTTCTACAGGGCGGTCATCATGGTCTACAAAGGACGGAGCGTCCGTTAATTTTTTTGCACATTGCTTAATGTCGTGGAACATTTCATCTGCCACCTCTCTTTGGCGCAGGATACGGTTTTCAAAGTGTTCCACTCTCGTCATCACCTCCCTGGGCGCTTTACTCAGGGCGATTTGCTCGAGCCTTTCCCGCATCAATGTTACTTCTTCTTTTACTTCTCTTACTTCTTCCTTCCAGGAATTGATCTGCTCATGCAGATCTGTTGGTTGTGTGCTGGTATCCATGGTGTGTTAATTTAAATGATGATTAAAATAAACATCATAAACTAAGCTATCGTCAATATCCAAATAACAGATTACACCAGACTATTGTTATATTTTAACGTAACGTTCTTCTAAGGTACGGACTTT
Source organism: Chitinophaga dinghuensis (assembly GCF_003259435.1). GTDB lineage: Bacteria > Bacteroidota > Bacteroidia > Chitinophagales > Chitinophagaceae > Chitinophaga > Chitinophaga dinghuensis. The sequence continues at coordinate 237,019 of NZ_QLMA01000009.1, read as the reverse complement.
ATGCTTACAGATTGGATTACATCAAATCACACTATCTTAATCCCACATTATCAATTAGTGAAGCAAATGCATGATGTTTTTCCATCGCTTCAAGTATCCCTCCGGCCCCGATTCTGCTGGCCTGCAGCACATGTCGCATTACGGCCGTCTGCGCAAGCAATTCTTCTTCCGCACCGCCTACTACTACGCCCTGCAATCCAGTTTCGTACATGGCCAGATCATTCATGGAATCGCCGGCTACTAATACTTGCTCCTGTGATGTACCCAACACCTCCAGCAGCTTTAACAGCGTATACCCTTTGTTTACGCCTCCTGGCAATACATCCAGGTATTTACCCGCCGATAACATCAGATCACAGGAGAAAGAGGCTGCCACTGTTTGTGCAGCAGGAATATCTGTTTGTGCGTCGTAATAATAAGAGCAGCGGTATTGTTGTTGCGCTTCCTGATGTAACAGACCAGCTACAGTTTTTAACTTCTCACGTACCTGTTCACCAGGCCATTTGGCTGCTATGCCCGACTGTATGGGTTCTACAGGCATCATAGTCGGGAAGTGCGTAATGGTAGCGCCTACATCACAGATGATATATTCAGGCCTTGGTAAAGCCGTGTCTTCCAATAATCCCAACACACTTCGTATACCCCTGCCCGTTACAAATACCAATCGTACATCAGGCGATTCTTTGATAAGTTGATATAAAGAAGTTTTATCTGCGTCTGTTCCTCCTAAAAAAGTTCCATCAAGATCTGTTGCCAACAGCATAGGTTCCATCGTTAGTCCGGTATGAAGTTAGCCAAAATCAGGGAAACCAGCATACAGTATGATTATTTGCAGGTATGAAAATCAAATCCATCAGGATTACTGAAAGTATCAGGCAATACCCATCTTGCTTTGTATATCTTCCAACCTTTATGTTGAAAAACGGTCTTGGCGCCAGCATCCAGCACTTCGTCCGTCCACCAGGATTCTTTAGGCCGGATGACAATAGTGGGAAAGCCAGCGGGTCCAGAAGATACACTTTTGATATTATCCTGTAATACGCGGTCTGCTGGTGTCAATTTCTTGCGATTCACATCAAAGTAATACACATTGCTGGCATTCGTCAGCCAGAGTCGTTTCTCACCGTATACCGGGACAAGATCATGTCCTTCATTCCCTGGCATCGCAATGGTCGTATCTGTCACCAAATCAGGCGCAGCGCAATTATGGTTATAACGAAAGGCATGTATAGACGACATTCCCACAGACCACAGTTTGTTATTCCCGGGGTCCCAAACCACATTATGGCCAAATTCAATAGGCACCTGTTTCGTATAAACGCCATCAGGGAAATGTGTTGTATCGGTTCTGAAAACTGTCAGGAAATTACCGGTACTGGAAGCGCTTACAATATTGCCATCTGGCAGCAACTCAGCAGAGTGCGTATTGCCACCTGCATAGGCGTAAAAGACTACTTTTTTGTCAGCAATCCGAATCAATGCCACACCGCCTCCGGATGCGGTCATCAATACATAACGGCGGTTATAGACTACCTTGGCTTCACTTGGATTACTAAACCATTTCACGTGATCCGACTGCACGTTGGAGCGATCGGGTCTCCACTCCCAAATCACCTTACCGGAATGGACATCTGCGATGACGATTCTATGCTGTGATTGCTCTGCAATAACGATACATTTATCGCAGGATTCCACACGGGGATGCTTATCGCCGGCTTTAGACAAAACTGTTAACAGTAAAAAGAAGACGGAAAACAGGGAGATACGTTTCATCAGTAAGGATCATTTAAGCTAAGGTTACAATTTTTTCCCGGAAAATAAAATGCAGTTGCATTAAAAAAGGGTGACAGGATTGCTACCTATCACCCTTCGAATAATGGGTTAGTATATAGTTCGAATTATTGCAACATCGGAACATCTATTAACAAAAACTCTGCCGATTTGTTTACTTCAATCTCTATTTGCTCATAATCCGAAATACCTATCGCATCTTTGGATTGTAAAATATCATCGCCCACCTTTGCTTCTCCGCTGATAAGAAACAGGTAACTGCCTATACCAGGCTGTTTCGGAGAAATGGTAAACCGTTGTCCGGCATCATAATTCCCCAGTGAAAACCAGGCGTCCTGGTTCAACCAGAGTTGCCCTTCTTTTTGTTCCGGTGAAACTACTACCTGCATTTTGTTATGACGATCTGCCGGATTAAATGCCTGTTGATCGTAGCGAGGTTGTACATTTCTATATTTCGGGAAAATCCAGATCTGAAGGAAGTTTACATCTTCCGTTTTGCTGGCATTGAATTCAGAGTGAACGATACCAGTACCAGCACTCATTACCTGAATCTCGTTATGTTCTATTGTTTTATCCCTGCCAGTATTGTCTTTGTGTGCAAGGGCGCCATTCAGGACGATGGAGACAATTTCCATGTTATCGTGCGGGTGAGCGCCGAAACCCATTCCGCCTTTCACCCAATCGTCGTTGAGTACGCGAAGTGCGCCGAAATGAAGCATATCAGCATTATAGTAATTAGCAAAGCTAAAGGTATGATGTGATTTCAGCCAACCATGATCTGCAAATCCTCTGTCTGCTCCGCGATGTATAATCTTTTTCATAATTACTCCTTTTTAACAGTACAAATATCGCACATCTGCAAAGGGTAGAGAATGGACGTTATGTAGAAAAGCATGGACAAAAACAGCTTGAAATACAAAAGGGCCGCCGATGGCAGCCCTTTCGAAAGTTAAATACAGTTATCGATTATACCAGGGTTGCATCCATGGTAATTTTTGTATTCAGCAATTTGGAGATAGGGCAGTTTGCTTCTGCATCTTTTGCGAATTCAGCAAACTTTGCAGCATCCAGACCAGGAACGCTGGCTTTTACTTCCAGGTGGCTTTCAGTGATAGCGCCATTCTCGAAAGTAATAGTGCATTTGGTATCGATGTTACCAGGAGTCAGACCTGCACCGGAAATGATGAAGCTCAGTTTCATAGTGAAACAACCAGCATGCGCAGCAGCGATCAGCTCTTCAGGATTAGTTCCAGCGCCATCTTCGAAGCGGCTGCTGAAAGAATATGGAGTGTTATTGAGGGCGCCAGCTTGGGAAGACAGCGTACCTTTACCTTCCTTACCTGTTCCTTGCCAATTGGCAGATGCAAATCTTTTCATGTTTTAATATTTTACTTTTTGCGGTGAAAATAGCAGTGTAGGACGCCAAATTACAAATTAATTCCGGATTTCCTGTGTAAGAGAAAGGCCTCTTCGCAGATATCCGCAAAGAGGCCATTTCCATTACCTGTCAATTGATTCCTAAATTACTTCTACGAATTCTTCCAGTGGCTTACGTACTTTCTTAAAATGTTGCACCGCATCATCTTCCGCTCTGAATCCAACTGCAGCAATCACTACAGCAGATAATCCTTTTTCTTTCAGTCCTAAAATCTCATCGTATTGTGCAGGATTGAAGCCTTCCATTGGAGCAGCATCAATACCTTCTGCAGCAGCGGCTGTCAGCAGAGTACCCAGGGCAATATATGCCTGCTTGGATGTCCAGGTGGCAGCACTGGCAGCATCCAGGTTGCGTACTGTACCTTTCATCATATTGGCGAAGTCGCCCAACATCGCATGATCGATGTTACGTGTCTGCGCAATATTCTTCGTATACTCATCCACGTGTGATTCTGCCAGGTCAGCTACTCGGGCAAACACAATCAGTTGTGATGCATCTGTAATCTGTGGCTGGTTATAGGAAGCCGCTTTCAGTTTTTCACGTACAGCAGGGTTTTCCACTACCAGTATTTTATATGGTTGTAAACCATAAGAAGAAGCAGACAAACGAGTGGCTGCAATCAGGTTATTTAATTGTTCTTTGCTCAGCTTTTTGCTTGGGTCAAATTTCTTAACGGCATAACGCCATTCTAGTTTCTCTACGATATTCATCTTTAATTTGAGTTTTGTATAAATCGACAAAACAGCTGCATCAGTGGATGCAGCTGTAATGGAGATATAATTATTGTTGTTTTACCATTTGAACGCTGGCCAGGAGTTTTACTTCATCGCTCAGCATAACGCCACCTGTTTCTGTTACCGCATGGAAAGTAAGACCGAAATCTTTACGATTGATTTTACCGCTCAGCTCAAAACCAGCTTTGGTTTGGCCCCATGGGTCCACTACTTCGCCACCGTATTCCACTTTCAGTTCTACTGGGCGGGTATTATCACGGATGGTCAGATCACCCAGCAATTTGTAAGTTTCATTATCCACTTTTTTCACTTCTTTGGATACGAAAGTCATTTTAGGAAATTTCGCAGCTTCGAAGAAATCAGACTGTAACAAGTGTTGATCACGTTGCTCATTCTGTGTGGTGATACTGTTGATATCTGCTTCGAAAGTTATATTGGCATTGGAGAAATCATCACCGCTCGTTTGCATGGTAGCATCGAAGGTACCAAATTGTCCGGTTACGGTAGTGATCATCAGGTGTTTCACTTTAAATTGTACATCACTGTGAGTAGGATCAATTTTCCAGGTAGTCATATAGTATGAATTAAAAGTGTTAAAATTTGTTTTTTATATGTATGTAGACGTAATAATATTTAGTTCAAAAAGCCCATCTTGCCCGCATTATAGTCGTTGATAGCCTCCACAATTTCCTGTTCGTTGTTCATCACAAACGGACCGTATGCAAAAATAGGTTCGTCTATTGGCTCACCACTCAACATAAGTAAAGAGGTATCTTCTATTGCGGTAATCGTGATATCTGTTCCCTGTTTTCCGAAGAAAACTGTTTCCACTGCATTGGCAGCTGTTCCGTCGAAATCCGCTTTACCTTGCATTAATACCGCCATGGTATTGAAATTTTCAGGATAAGACACAGTTACACTATCGCCTTTCTTCAACTGCACATCGAGGACGTTCACTGGAGAATATGTACTGGCAGCGCCTTTGGTACCATTGTATTCTCCCGCAATCACCCGCAGATAACTGTTTTCGCCAATCGGTACGACAGGAATGTCCGCTTTAGTCAGGTTTTGATAATGTGGTTGGTCGCTTTTATGTGCCTTCGGCAGATTTACCCACAGCTGTGCCATTTCTACTTTACCACCGCGTTTGCTGAATGCTGTTTCGTGCTTTTCTTCATGTACGATACCATTTGCGGCGGTCATCCATTGCACATCTCCAGGAGCCAGTTTTCCATAGCTACCGGTAGAGTCGCGGTGTTCCAGTTCGCCTTGGTACACTACGGTTACGGTTTCAAAACCTTTATGCGGATGTTGATCTACGCCACGAGGACGGTTGGTAGGCGGGAAATAAGCAGGTGCGCCGTAATCCAACAGGATGAAAGGGCTTACCCGGTTATTCTCATTGCGCGTACCGCCAGGCAATACGCTGTGCACCCTGAATCCATCTCCTACCATGTGAGGGGCAGGTGCTTTATAAATGTCAATTACATGTTTTATCGTTTTCATAATTGCCTCCTGATTAAGACAACACAAAACTACATGTTATAACACCCTTATAAAATGGATAAAACTCACCTAGTAATGGACTTTTTTTTTCAAAAGGGGGATTATGGCTGTGTATTAACTACCCGGGAAGCTTCTTTGAACTCAGAAGGGCTCTGATTGGTATACTTTTTAAAGAAGCGGCTAAAGTAGTGCGGATCTTCAAACCCAAGCTTGTAGGCGATTTCCTTTGCAGTGAGGTCGGTAAAATGTAAGTATCGCTGCGCCTCCAGGATAACCCGGTTGCGGATGTGCTCGCCGGCGGTAATACCGGACAATTGCTTACTTATTTCATTGAGTAACACCGGTTTAATATATAACAAACTAGCATAATCTGAAACATTTTTCAACGATGTGTATTTTTCCTCAATTAAGTTCTTGAAATTCAGGAAGATAGAGCTATTATGGGCCGCATGTTGATCTGCGGTAGCCACCACGCTTTCGCCTTTCACCCGCGATGCCAGTACCAGGAAGTAACGAAGTAGTCCATGGAGTGCGGTATCATAATCGGGCTCCTTCAGGCTCAGTTCTTTCATCATTAAGTGAATAACGGCCTCAAAATCGACCGATTCCTCTTTGGAGATAGTAATTATAGAACTGAAACGATTATTGAAAAAGAGGCTGGATTTAATGCTGGATGCTTGCTGTTGATCGCGCAGGCACATAAAGGAGTCCTGGAAAGCGATCATATAGCCTTCAATCTTTTCGCTGGACTGAATATTATGCACTTGACCGGGGGCCAGGAAAAAGAGGGTATTATCCTTTACTTCATGTACAACGGAATCAATTGTTTGGGTAAGTTTTCCTGTTTTGATCCAATAAATAGTATAGAAATCATGCCGGTGAGGCACGCCTATCTGTTGGAAAAAACTTTCTCCCAGTTCACACAAGCCCGACACAATGAAGGATGGGTTACTGTGTTCATAATCCGGTAAGGATACTATCTCTATATTTCCTCTTTTATCAGCCATCGATAACTACTCCTGCGGGTTCTTCCTCCCTGTTGGAAGGATCTATATAATCAATGATAAAATTATTTCTGCCTTCTCCCACCATAATGCCCAGATGCTTCATCTGTACCAGTTCCAGCATACTGAGGAAGAGGAAGATAGCATGTACTCTGTCTTTACAGTGATCGAAGATTTTCTCGAAGGAAAGGGTACGTTCCGCACGCGCCAGTTCTTCCATGTACATCCTGGAACCTTCCATGGTATAGTCGTACTTGTAAACGACGTGCTGCGGTTTATTATCCCGCTCTTTCATGCGCTGGATAATCTTCTCGAAAGTCTTTGCCAGCTTGAAAAGCGTGAGTGTTTGTACTTCCGTTCCTTCTGAGGAAGCTTCCCCAATTTCAGCCAGTTCTTTGGCAATATTTCCGCGTTTAAGCGCCAGCAGCCTGTCTGCTTCCATCTCCGCCATTTCAGCGGCAGCTTGCTTGTAACGCTTATATTCCAGGATCTTGTCTATCAGTTCCAGCCTCGGATCGATTTCATTTCCCTGCTCATCCACCTCTTTACGTGGCAGCAGCATCTTCGCTTTAATACGCATCAGCGTAGAAACAAAGAGAATAAACTCACTGGCCAGTTCTATATTCAGCGATTCAATATGATGAATATAGCCGAGGAAATCCTGTGTCAGCTTATTGATGGGGATATTGTAAATATCCAGTTCATCGCGCTCGATGAAGAACAACAGCAGATCAAAAGGACCCTCGAACTGTGGCAGTACAATTTTATATGTGGATTGATCGATCACCTCTATTTTTTTAATTGTAAACAGCAGCAAGTGCCTGTAAAAGACAAATTCCTGCTGCTGTATATATCAAAAATAACAAAATTCCCGCTAATCAGAACTTGGCGGCAAACCCGACCCCAATGACCTGTTTGATCTGCAATCGTGGTCCTAATACGCCGGTCTCCTTATTCTCAAATACTTTCACATTATCATCGTATATCATATCAAGTGTCAACACTGCAGAGATCCACTTATTTACCTTCAGTTCCAAGGCGTTGGTGTTATAAACAATGATATTCTGAGGATTGTGCATATAATTAGAGAACAAGTCTAAACGGCCTTTATAAGTAATATTTTTACCAATCGTTTTAATATAATTAGCCGATAAATAGGCGCCCATTTCATATTTCATGTGCTTACCCGTGTCTACCCCATAAGCTCCCTGCTGAGAGAGGAATCTGTTCATCACTATTACAAAACGCGCTGTAACAGGGGAGAGAAAGAGGGAAAACTCCTTATTAGGTCTGTAATCAAAACCCGGAGATAATAAAGTATACGCAGGAGCGAAGAAAGTGGAAGAAAATACCGGGGTGGTATCTGGCGGATATTGATAACCATCTGTAAACTGCGTACGGAGGTTTACTAATCCGCTTACATACCAGTTACGTCCGATATCATAGCCATATTTAGTCGTCAGATCAATACGGTCATCGCTTTTACGGCCACCAAGACTGGTAGTATTGATATAACCATAAGCCAGATCTGCTACGTTGCTCCATTCTCTTCTACCTTTTTTGTAATTCGCCCATGCGAAGATGGTAGAACCGAGGGATAAGGAAAAGTTGTCTCCTCCAGCTGCCCAGTTACTCAATGATCCCTGGTTGATGTTAACATTGAGGTTCATCCCCTTTTTCCAGCCATCAGGAATGGTATCCTTGTCATCTTTCTTCTTCAGTTTCTTGGCGGCGGCTTCCCGCTCGCTCTTCATCCAGTTATTATCCTGGGCCTGAACCATCAAACCAAACAACAGACAGCAGGCAATGGATAAAGCAATTTTTTTCATCAATTTCTATTTTATTGTTCTTCTATGTATGAAATAGCCAACCTGTTTCCTCAGAAGAGGAAACAGGTAATGGGGGTATATAAAATTTTACTTTGATTTGATAGCGTCGCGGATTTCCATCAGCAGTTTTTCCTGTGCGGTAGGTTCTGGAGGAGCTGCTGGTTGTTTACGGGTTAAGCGGTTCATGAATTTTACCAGCATGAAAATACAGAGCGCAATAATCAGAAAATCTATGATACTCTGAATAAAAGCGCCATAGGCAAAAACAGCAATACCTTTAGCTTTTGCTTCTGCCAATGTAGATACGTCCCCCTTACTATGGTCCAACAATACAAAGAAGTCATTAAAATTCTTGCCTTGGGTAAACAATCCAACTAGCGGCATCAGAATATTATCTACCAATGATGTAACTATCTTTCCAAACGCTCCACCAATAATCACACCCACAGCAAGATCCATTACATTGCCTTTCATGGCAAATTCTTTAAACTCCTTAATGAACGACATAATGAAAAGGTTTAAGTGGTTAAATTTTTCGAAAGCAAAATTAACATTTTAGTGGAACTCATTCATTGACAATCTATTAATTTATACTTTATTTCTTCAGTCTTGGATATTTCATCTTGAGCGATTTTAGTGTATCCCTTAACGTTACTGCAATGACATACTCTTTGTACCAATTGTGATCTGCAGGTACTACAATCCATGGAATGTAATTGCAGTTGTTCAATGCATCCTCGTAACAGGCCATGTATTTGTCCCACAATTTGGCCTCTTCCAGATCTTGTTCATTATATTTCCACATCTTGCGTGGATCTTCGGTACGCTCCAGGAGTCTTTGTGTCTGCGCTTCGCGGGATACATGCAAATAGAATTTCAGTATCTGCGTATTCCCGTGTACTGCCAGTAATTTTTCAAAATCATTGATGGCATCCATTCGTTTATACGCCAATTTATCATCAATCCATTTATGTACGCGCTGAATCAGGATATCTTCGTAATGAGAGCGATTGAATACCTGAATCATACCTTTTCCTGGCGCTTCCTTATGTATTCGCCAAAGAAAATCATGATCCATTTCTTCTTTGGTAGGAGTCTTAAATGAATGTACCGTAACGCCCTGTGGGTTCAGTGTTCCTGTCACATTCTTGATAACGCCGTCTTTCCCGCTGGCATCCATACCTTGAATGACCATCAGTACACTATGTTTATGCTCTGCATACAACAAGTTCTGGAGTTCATCCAGTTCCTGCAAAATTTCTCTGGTGGCTGCTTTGACTTTTTCTTTATCTAGTTTTTTAGGCGCGGAAGTGTTAATATCTGCCAGTTTGATTTTACCCATGCGTGGTTGATTCTGTTTTTTAAATTTAACAAAATGGAGCCATATCTGTTCTGTATTTTCCTGATTCTTTTGCATAAATGGCCATATAATATGACCTTTGCACACATAAAATATTGCCACTTTGAACCAAAAAATCGCCAATTGGGGAGTATTTCTCCTGTTATCTCTTACCTGGGGCAGTTCCTTTATTCTGATGAAAATAGGCCTGGAGTCTTTCAGTCCCTACCAGGTAGCCAGTTTAAGGCTTGTGGCTGCAGGACTGGCACTACTTCCTTTTCTGCCGAAATACCTCAAGGAAACGCCCATACGTAAACTACCTATCATCATACTTTCAGGTATCCTTGGAAACGGCCTGCCAGCATTCTTGTTTTGTCTTGCAGAAACAAAAATCGACAGTTCTCTTGCGGGTATCCTGAATTCTTTAACACCACTGATGGCACTCCTCACAGGGTTCCTCATCTTTCATAGTCCTATCAAAAAGGCACAGCTAACGGGGGTAGGAGTGGGCCTGATTGGCGTGGCGCTGCTCTTTTCCAATAAGGGTATTGCTACCAATGAATACTGGTACTATGGCTTACTGGTAATAGCCGCAACGGTTAGTTACGGCGCCAATATCAGTCTGGTACATCATCATTTAAAAGGGTATGGTTCTTTACAGCTGGGATCTATTGCCATGTTTTTCTGTGGGCTGTTTACGCTGCCTATCTTACTTTTCACGGATTTCTTCCCACAGTTTACAACCGACCACGCTCCCTGGCGTTCATTGGCGGCAGGCATGGTATTAGGTGTAATGGGTACTGGTGTGGCTGCGGTCTTGTTCTATTTGCTGATTCGCAGGGCTGGAGCTATGTTTGCTTCCATGGTAACATACGCTTTACCAATTGTAGCCATGGGCTGGGGATTGCTGGCACATGAAGCGATCAATTCCATACAGATAGCCTGTATGTTACTGATCCTTTTTGGGGTATACCTGGTCAACAGGGCGAAAGACGCATAATTTCAACTTAATCATGATACAAAAAGCCCCGGATGATATTGTCATCCGGGGCTTTTTAAGTAATAATATTATCCAGTCTTAGATGGCCATTATTTCTTTTTCTTTGGTTTCACAGTGCTTGTCTACCAATACAATGTGTTTGTCGGTCATCTGTTGTACATCGGCTTCTGCGTCTTTAGCGGTATCTTCACTTAAACCATCTTTCTGCAGCTTTTTGATAGCTTCAATAGCATCACGGCGGATGTTACGGATCGCTACTTTTGCCTGCTCACCTTCACCATTCACTCTTTTTACAAACTCTTTCCTTCTTTCTTCTGTCAGAGGAGGGAGGAAAAGACGGATGATTACACCATCATTCTGTGGGTTCAGACCAATATTGGAAGCAATGATTGCTCTTTCAATTGGCTGCAGCATGTTTTTTTCCCAAGGTTGTATAGTCAGTGTACGGGCATCAGCAACGGCCACATTAGCTACCTGGTTCAGTGGAGTGGAAGCGCCGTAATAGTCAACATTAATACCATCCAGAATCTGCGGGTTGGCTTTACCGGCTCTAACTTTTGTCAGTTCCGATTCCAGGTGTCCGATGGCTTTTTTCATCGATTCCGTAGCATCATCCAGGATAAGATTTAGATCATCTTGCATAACATAAATAGTTAAGTGCGTGCAAACCTACACGTTTTCTTTTAATCGTCAAAGTAAAGCCGCCTGCCGGCGATTAAAAAAGGGTAGCAAGTTGCTTGCTACCCTTTTAAATATGATTATGAGACTATTTATCTTGTAAAATCCCATCATTTGTAACGCGGAGGATCTTGGAAGCGGGCGATTCCGAAATGATGCTTGCTTCAGCAACGGCGGGCGCCAGCACGGGTTGTAATACGGTCGCCAGTTTACGTCTGCGGGCGAGGTATAATAATGTAGTGAGACACAATGCTGACCCAACCACCACGAATACCATAGCAGTGGTACCAATGCCTTGTAATGCAAAGGCTGCTGCAATGTAAATCGCGTTTACCGTAACAGAAACCAACGTTGTTTGTTTGTGATTCAGTTTCAGATCCAGCAGATAATGATGGATATGATTACGGTCTGCCGAGAAAGGAGAACGTCCCTGAAGCATACGCACGGCAAATACACGCAGCGTATCAAACAGCGGTACAATCAGAATAGCAAAAGCCACACCTGGCGTAGCAGTAATAGGCATTTTGCCAGCCGGATTACCAGCTACGTCAATGAACTTGATTGCCAGGACCGCATTTACCAGTCCTATTAACAGAGAGCCCGTGTCTCCCATAAATATCTTAGCCGGAGAAATATTGTAAATCAGGAAACTTGCCAAACCGCCTGCGAGTGCAAACCCAATCACCGCATAAGTAGTTTCGCCAACATGAAGGAAATAAGCGCCCAGGATTGCACTAACCAGCAAGCCTATACTACCCGCCTGACCGTCTACCCCATCGATCAGGTTAAAGGCATTTATTACTACTATAAAGGTGAAATACGTCAGCATCAGACTGATACTAGCCGGTAATTCATAAATCCCCATAAAACCATACATATTAGAAATCTGCAGGTTGCCAAGATATATGATAGCGAATGAAGCCAGTAACTGGCCTATCAGTTTCTTTAATGGAGACAACCCTACGATATCATCTTTCATACCTACCATGAAAATGATAAAGAATGCTGCCATCATATATTGGAAAGGGGAGTTCTGCAACGCAGGTACGCAGACTGTTGCAGCGATGATGAAACCAGAAAAAAATCCGATTCCTCCAAGCGTTGGTATACGCTTTTTATGGGCTTTCCTTTCGTCCGGTTCGTCGTATAAATGTTTTAATTCCGCGACCTTAATAAGTATTGGAATCGAAAAATAGGTAACAACAAAACTTAGGACGGTAGCAATTAATACATTCTCCATTTATTGGGGGGTTAGAGTGCAAAGATATTAATTTCAATGAAATGTGTAAATATTCTCTTAAAAAATAAAGATTTTGTGATATTTTGGTCGCGCAAATCAAACATTCAACAGCCACATTTCTACGAAAATCTTTTAGTTTTGCGGCTTTAAAAATTAACAAGTATCATGCCACAGCTACAAGATATCGCTACACAGGTTAGAAGGGACATTGTCAGAATGGTTCACGCTGTGCAGAGCGGCCACCCAGGCGGCTCTCTCGGTTGTACAGATTTTCTGACTGCGCTCTACTTCAAAGTAATGGATCATAAACCAGCCCCATTTGATATGGATGGTAAGGATCAGGATTTGTTCTTCTTGTCTAACGGCCATATCTCTCCGGTTTTTTACAGCGTACTGGCCCGTTCCGGATACTTTCCACTGGCTGAACTCAGCACCTTCCGCAAACTGAACTCCCGTTTGCAAGGTCACCCTACTACGCATGAACACCTTCCAGGCGTACGTGTTGCCTCTGGCTCTCTCGGTCAGGGTATGAGCGTTGCTATCGGCGCCGCCCTAACGAAAAAACTGAATGGCGATAAACATCTCGTGTTCTCCCTCCATGGCGACGGCGAACTCGAAGAAGGTCAAAACTGGGAAGCAGCGCTCTTTGCTCCTCACCATAAAGTAGACAACCTGATCATCACTATAGATGCCAACGGTCAACAAATCGACGGCACCACCCTTGACGTTGCTGGCCTCGGCGATATCGGCGCTAAATTCGAAACATTCGGATGGCACGTAATGCACATGGATGGCAACAATATCGACGAAGTAGTTGCTACCATGGAAAAAGCAAAATCCCTCACCGGTCAGGGTAAACCTATCTGCATCATCATGACCACCATCATGGGTAAAGGTGTAGACTTCATGGAAGGCCACCACGAATGGCATGGTATCGCTCCTAGCGACGAACAACTCGCTAAAGCACTTGCTCAATTGCCAGAAACACTGGGCGATTACTAATTCCGCATTTCGTACTTAATTATAAAAAGAAAGGCCGCCTCTAAGAGACGGCCTTTCTTTTTAAGCTATTTATTTATCAAGTCGCTTTTAATGTGATCACTTCCCTGGATGCCCGCTTCGCCGGATACCAACTCGCCAACACACCAATCACAACTATCGTTACCATTACCAATACATAGTCCATTAAATGTATACTCACCGGATAAGTATCCACCAGGAAGGAAGTACCCTCCAATCGGATAAGTCCCCAATGCTGCTGCATCAGACAAAAAGCAGTCCCCAAGCCCAATCCTAATAAAGCGCCAATACCCGCAATGATCAACCCTTCCGCCAAAAATATCCGCATTATTAAAGACTGACGGGCACCCATCGCTTTCAGAATAGTAATATCTTTTTGCTTTTCAATCACTAACATATACAGCGAACCAATCATGTTAAAGGCGGCTATCACCAGGATGAAACTCAACAGTACATACACAGCCCACTTTTCCGTCTGCATAATAGCGTACAACGACTGATTCTGCTCGAACCGCGTCTGCACTTTATATCCTGGCCCCAACAATTGCTGTAACTGGTTACGTAACTGATCGTCGTTGGTACCAGGCTTAGCGCTGATCTCCAGGGCCGACATCTCATCAGGCCCCAGCTCCAGCAGCTTACGCAGGAACGCAATATTTGTTAATACATATTTGGAATTGAACTCCTGCTGAATAGCAAAAGTGCCTTTAGGATAGATAATCCCACTATTTAATGCATCTTCAGGTACCGTAAAAGAAGTAGCCGATCTGCGGGGAAGGTATACCGTTACTGGCGAAAGTCCATGTTCTACATCCACGCCCAATGCGCCTTCCAGCTCCAGGCCAAAGATAGCCCCATAGCCCTCCTCCGCATCGCCGGTATCAAATTTCCCCCGGACGATTTTTCCGCGGAGATCCGCCACCCGGGTGTAATGGCCATCTACCCCCTTCAAAACCGCAATGGTAGGCTCATCGCCATAACGCATCACCGCCTTTTCCTCTATTACCGCCGAATAATCAGCCACCCCGGGAAGGGTAGCGATACGGGATAATTGCACCGAATCCAGCCGGATAATCTTGCCAGATACAGGCGCCACCTTTACAGAAGGGTAAAAAGAAGAATATAAGGACTTTACAAGATCCTCAAAACCATTGAAAACACTCAGAATAACTATTAATGCCCCGGCGCCTACCGCAATCGCTCCCACACTTACCCAGGCTATAATATTTATGGCATTTGTGGATTTCTTGGCCCTGAAGTAACGGGAAGCAAACTGCCAGATCATAAGAATAAGCCAAAAGCCCCTCTGTTCGAGGGGACTTTAATTATTTTGTGTCGTTTTTGGTATCGGAATCGCCTTTAATTTTGGAGTCGTCTTCTTTAATTTTCTTGAACACTTCCTCCATTTTAAACACGTAATCCAAGGTATCATCCAGGAAGAAAGTCAGCTCCGGAACACGGCGCAGTTGCTTGCCAACCTGCCTTCCCAGCTCTTTCTTGATTTCCCCCATACGCTCGTTGATACGCTCCAGCATGCCGTCTTTATCCTTAATCTGGAACATGCTCAGGTAAACTTTCGCCTCCAGCAGATCGGGCGTCATCTTAACGGCAGCAATGGATATCATTCCACCCTCCAGCACGTTAAAGCCCATGCGCTGGAAGATAGTACTCAGTTCTTCCTGTACCAACTGTCCAATTTGTTTTTGCCTCTTAGTTTCCTGCATGTCGTTCAGTTTTTTCGTTTATAATCGGGAGCTAAGCGCGAAATTAACCATTTCCGCGGAAGATTGACCGATTTAGGAGCTGTTTACCTCACAATTCTATCTAATTATCCTATTTTTGCCTGTTCTTAAAATCAAGACTAAAGAAACAGGAATGAAGACTTTAAAGCGATTATTGAAATACGCCTCTCCCTTACATCATTACCTGCCCGAGTACATCATCTATACAATTATAGGAATCGTTTTCGGACTTGTAAACTTTTCCATGTTGATTCCCTTGCTGGATGTGTTGTTTGATAAGGTAAAACCAGATGTATTAACACGACCTGAATTTACTTTCTCTGTTCAATATTTTATCAATCTTTTCAAATACCATTTCAACAGCTATATCGTACTACACAACGATAAATTCGGCGCACTGGTATTTGTCGGCGCATTCATTGCCATCTGTACTACTGTCGCCAACGTAGGCCGTTATATGAGTGCACGCGTGATTGTAAGACTGCGCATGGTGTTGTTGGAAAAAGTAAGAAATGATATGTATAACAAAGTGACTGAACAATCACTTTCATTCTATCATAATCGTAAAAAAGGAGAAATTCTCACCATCTTCTCCAGCGATGTACAGGAGATAGAATCCAACGTAGTCAATGCTATTCAGGTATTTCTCCGTGATCCGTTTATCATTGTTGCTTATTTTGCTGCGTTGTTTTATCTCTCTGCCAAACTTACTTTCTTCACTATTTTATTCTTCCCTGTATCAGGTTTTCTGCTTTCCTACATCAGCAAGAAACTGAAGCAGAAAGGTTTTTTCAGCATGGCGCTCTTTGGCGAAACCATCGCTATTTCTGAAGAAAGTATCAGCGGCGTTCGGGTGATCCAATCTTTCAGTGCAGTGAAATTCATGCAAAGAAAATTTGCAGCTGTGAACGGACACTTTATCAAAGTCAGTAAGTCTATCTATAACCAACGTGAGATGGCATCCCCTATCTCTGAAATTTTCGGTGTAATCATCGTTGTTATACTGGTGATTTTTGGCGGCAGCATCGTACTTGCAGGCGATACAGTATTGACCAGTGCTGCGTTTATCACCTACCTCGTATTCTATTCACAGATCCTGCAGCCAGCAAAAAATATTTCTACAGCGATCACTTCCCTGCAAAAAGGTTTGGTATCCAGTGAACGTATTTTCGGTCTGTTGGATGCAGAAGTAAATATCCAGGAGAAGCCGGATGCTGTTGCTGTTAAAGGGTTTGAAAAAGATATCAATTATAACAACGTCACTTTTGCATTCGAAAAAGATCCTTACAAACCAGTACTGAAAAATGTACAATTACAGGTAAAAAAAGGAGAGATGATTGCTCTGGTGGGCCGCAGTGGCGCCGGTAAATCCACCATGGCCGACATTCTGCCAAGGTTCTACGATGTGGATAAAGGCGCAGTTACAATTGATGGTACAGATGTAAAAGACATTAAACTGGACGACCTGCGCGATCTGATGGGTATTGTTTCCCAGGAAGCCATTCTCTTCAATGATACCGTATTGAATAATATTGCGTTCGGGCAGACGAATGTCGATCGCGAGGCAGTCATTCAGGCGGCAAAAATTGCGAACGCCCACGAATTCATTGAAGGCCTGGAAAAAGGCTACGATACCTCTATTGGAGATCGCGGTATGAAACTCAGTGGTGGTCAGCGTCAGCGCCTTACCATCGCGAGAGCTGTGTTCAAAAATCCTCCCATCATGATCCTGGACGAGGCCACTTCCGCACTCGATACAGAATCTGAAAAATTAGTACAGGAATCCCTGGATAAACTGATGCAAAACCGCACCACTATTGTGATTGCGCATCGTCTCAGTACTATTCAGCATGCCAATAAAATCGTAGTGATGGAAAAAGGCGAAATCGTGGAAACTGGTACCCACGATGAACTGATGGCAGTGGAAGGTATCTACAGAAAATTAGTGGAGATGCAGGAATTCAAATAACAATATCTTAACGTTACTGCCTATACGTAAAGCGGCTCCGGAAATCCCGGAGCCGCTTTTTTTGGCCACCACAGCGGTTTTTATGGTACCGTTTTTGTTATACCCCATGCTGATAATGCCAACATAGCTCTTTGTAGCATATTTTATTAACCTTTAACATAGCGAACTCCTATGATCTCGATCGTAATTCCTGTATTAAATGAAGGCGCCACTATACGCCAGGTTATTAAAACGATAAAGAAGACATCCCGACAGATAGAGATTATTGTAGTAGATGATAATTCCACCGATAATACTGTAGCTGAAGCGATGAAAGAAGATGTCCGTGTCATAACCAGCAGCCAGCGCGGAAAAGGTATCTCTATGAGAGAAGGAATGATGGCGGCCAAAGGAGATATCATCGCCTACGTAGATGGTGATATTACTACCTACCCCGACAATATTGTGGACATATTAACCATTCCTATTGAAAAAGACGAAGCTGATTTCGTTAAATCCTACTTTGAACGGCAGGCAGGCAGGGTCACTCAACTGGTGGCCAAGCCACTGCTAAGTATTCTCTTCCCAGACCTGGCACATTTCCAGCAACCGCTCAGCGGTATGATTGCCGCCAGAAAATCATTACTGACCAAAGTGCAGTTTGAAAATGATTATGGGGTAGACATTGGTTTACTGATTGATATTCATCTCATGGGCGCGCGCATTACAGAAGCCAATATAGGCCGTCTGGAGAACGCCATGCAAACATGGGAACAACTCAGTAAAATGTCGCGCGAAGTTTCCCGAACCATCCTGAAGAAAGCAGAAAATATTCCTTCAGAAAACCTGGAAACCCTTGGTAACATTAATGTTATCCGGGAACAGATGGAATACTCCATTCTTGAATCTATTGAGAAAATGGAAAAGATGGTGATATTCAATCTGGACCATGCCGTATTCACACAGGATTATCTTTACTGGGCAGCCATTGCGTTTGACGAGGAAGCTGCTTACCTGCAAATACAAGCTACTGTAGAAGATCCGATAGAAAAACTGGAAAAAATCACTGCCTTATTTGAACATAGAAATCTGGCAGAACTACTGGAAGTAGCGGATGCTATTCCGATTATTCCAGGCATTGAAGGAGTGGTAAAAGAATTGAAGAGAAGGGGATATGTATGCGGACTTGTCACAGATGCATACGGGTGTGTAGCGAGGCATATAAAAAATAAACTGGGAATGGATTTCGTCTTCTCTAACAAAATCCAGCTGGTGAACAGCGTCGCTACAGGGAGATTCACCGCTGGCGAATACTTCATGAAGGAACAAGCGTACGATAAAAGTCAATTGCTGACTTATATTTCCAAAGAATATGGTATCGCTACACAGAATATTATCTATGTGGGAGATGGTAAGCAAGACGAACAGTTATTGATAAAAGCAGGAATAGGTGTGGCCTTTTGTCCACAATACCAGCGGGCAGCTGTAGAAAAGATTGCTGACAAGATCATCACTGGGCTGTCGTTGCAGCCGTTATTAGATATTGTTCCTGATGTGACGCCGGTAAAAAAAGGAATAAAAATTCCGCCTATTCGCATTAATCAGCAGCAGGCCAAAAGGATTGGTATTGGTAGCTTGGTAGGAATAGGAGCTGCGACGTTACTATATTTCGCAGTAAAGCAAATGACTAAACGAAAAAAAGAGACGGCTGCATGTTAGGCTGCAGGAGACTGATAGCAGGATGCAGTTAATAAAAACAATGCGCCCCTTCGCGAGATGCGAAGGGGCGCTTTATTTTTTACGCTAATGCGTGTAAGCTTATTTGCTTTTTGCCAGTTTGGCTTCGATGCTAAGAGTTGCGTGAGGTACAGCTTTCAGACGTGCCTTATCGATAAGTTTACCGGTTACGCGGCAAATACCATAAGTTTTGTTTTCAATGCGTACCATCGCTTTTTCCAGGTGATCGATGAACTGAATCTGACGGCTGGCCATTTGGTTGAGTTGCTCTCTTTCCTGAGAACCGCTACCATCTTCCATGCTCATATACTTATTTTCAGTATCATCGGTACCAGCTTCATCCTTACGCGTAATGAGGCCTTGCAGGTAAACCAGTTCTTTCTTTGCTGCTTCCAGTTTTTTCAGGATCAGCTCTTTAAACTCCTGCAGGTCAGCATCACTATACCTGAATACTGGTCCGACAGGCTGGTCGGGTTGATCCAGCACGGATTTAGTGAATTCAGGCTGGTAAGTTACCAGTGTGTTCCCTTTACCTTTTTTCTCGGTTTTTTCGGTTTTCTCGGATTTTTCAGCCTTTTCGGGTTTCGCGGTTTTATCCGCTTTGGCTGTTTTTTCCGCCTTTACTGGTTTCTCCGCTGCTTTCTTGGTGGATTCTTTCTCCTTAGCAACTTGTTCCTTTTCTGCTTTCTTTACTGCCATCGTTTTAAGTTCTTTTTCTTCTGACTTAGAAATTAATGGTTTCTGTTTTTCAGCGGAAACGCTTTTGGTCACCACTAGCTGCTTTGCAGCAGGTTCTTGTTTAACGGCCGATTTCGCAGGTACAGCAACTGTTGCTTTCACGGACGGTGTTTTACTTGGGGGGGCAGATGCCTTTTTTGCAACCGGCTTCGGGACTGGTTCAGTCTTTTTTCCGGATGACTTAGCTACCACGGCTTTAGAAGCTGCTGGCTTCGCAATTTTGACAGCTGCCGATTTAGCGGCTGCCGGTTTAGGCGCAGGCGAAGCTTTTTTTGCTGGAGCGGCAGCTTTTACTGTTACCGCTTTTTTAGCTGTTATGGACTTCGCCGGAGCGGCCTTTTGGATCTGTTTGCTAGCAACCTTCTTTTTTGTTGCCATGGGGGATTAGCTTTTTTTGTTAACTAATACATTAAATTTAAGGTCATTTACCTCTATTTCTGTACCATCTTGTAGCGCTGCTACCAAGTCCAAGCTATCTGCCAAAATTTCCGTGCAAATATAGTCATTATAGTTAATAATCGCCGACTTCAGAGAGTCCGCTGCCGCTACTTTAACATCGATTCTGTCAGTAAGTTCAAAACCACTGTCTTTACGAATTTTCTGTATACGGTTTACCAACTCACGTGCATTCCCTTCATCCTGTAACTGAGGAGTAATAGTGATATCAAGCGCTACCGTCAGTGCACCTTTATTCGCAACTGTCCATCCAGGAATATCTTCGGAAATGATCTCTACATCAGAGAGTTGTATCTGCACCGGCTCACCATCCACAGACAACATTAAATGCCCGTCGCGCTCAATAGCAGCAATGTCTGCGTCTGTAAGTGCCTGAATGGCAGCTGCTACAGCTTTCATTCGGGCCCCCATTTTTGCTCCGAGAGATTTGAAGTTTGGTTTAATCTTTTTCTTGATGAAACCTTCAGTTTCTGTAAGATAATCAATCCCTTTCACATTTACCTCACTTTTTATCAAATCTTCCACTTTCGCAATCTGCTCCTGCATGTGGGTATTTGACACCGGAATGAGGATCTTTTGCAGCGGTTGACGCACCTTGATATTCACCTTTTTACGCAGGGATAATACCAGGGAGGAGATATCCTGTGCCAGTTGCATTCTTTCTTCCAGTTCCGGATCAATCGCTTTAGGATCTGCTACCGGGTAATCGGTATGGTGAATGGACTCAGCATTACTACGACCAGTTACCTTGTTCAGGTTGTTAAACATCCAGTCAGTAAAGAATGGAGATACTGGCGCCATGAGCTGAATCACCTTTTCCAGGCACTCATACAGGGTCTGGTAAGCGCTAATCTTATCATGTTCGTATTCGCCTTTCCAGAATCTGCGGCGGCAGAGACGAACGTACCAGTTACTCAGATGTTCATCCACAAAACGCTCAACGGCACGGCCTGCTTGTGTAGGCTCATAGTCGTCCAGGTAAGTGGTGGCTTCTTTAACGAGGGAGTTCAGTACGGAAATGATCCAACGGTCAATTTCCGGACGTTCTTCCAGCGGGATGTATGCTTCCTTGAATGTGAAATTATCCAGGTTCGCATACATGGCGAAGAAGTTATAGGTATTGTAGAGGGTACCGAATAATTTGCGTTGTACTTCCCCTACGCCTTTCACATCGAATTTCAGGGAATCCCAAGGAGAAGCATTGGTGATCAGGTACCAGCGGGTAGCATCTGCACCGTATTGGGCAATGGTTTCGAATGGATTCACCACGTTTCCGAGGCGTTTACTCATTTTCATACCATTGGCATCCAGTACCAGACCATTGGAAACCACTGTTTTATAAGCTACGCTGTCAAACAGCATTACGCCAAGTGCATGCAGTGTATAGAACCAGCCACGGGTCTGATCCACTCCTTCCGCGATAAAGTCGGCCGGAAATGCCTGACGGCCATCCACCTCTGCTTTATTCTCAAACGGATAGTGCTGTTGTGCAAATGGCATTGCGCCTGAGTCAAACCAAACGTCGATCAGATCAGGTTCACGGCGCATTGGTTTACCGGATTCGCTTACCAGGATGATATCATCCACATAAGGTTTGTGCAGATCCAGGATACCTTCATGCAGGTAGGATTTGTTCACATCTCCGCCCAGTACTTCACTGGCTTTACGGATTTCTGTGTTCAGTTCTTCAATACTACCGATGCATTTTTCTTCTGCACCATCTTCTGTACGCCAGATAGGCAGTGGAGTTCCCCAGTAGCGGCTACGGCTCAGGTTCCAGTCTACCATGTTTTCCAGCCAGTTACCAAAGCGGCCTGTACCGGTAAACGCAGGTTTCCAGTTGATGGTTTTGTTCAGTTCAATCATCCTGTCTTTAACTGCAGTGGTTTTGATGAACCATGCATCGAGCGGATAATATAAAACTGGTTTATCTGTACGCCAGCAGTGTGGATAACTGTGTTCATATTTCTCCACTTTGAAGGCGCGGTTCTCTTTCTTCAGTTTGATGGCGATATCTACATCTACATCTTTATAATCTGGATCATCCTTATAGTTCTTCACATATCTGTTGGAGAATTCTCCTACATTTTCAGTGAATTTACCGGATTTGTCTACCAGGGTGAGGATGCCGATACCATATTTTTTACCTACACGGTTATCGTCTGCACCGAATGCAGGCGCCGTGTGTACGATACCGGTACCATCTTCAGTGGTAACGAAATCGCCTACCAGTACGCGGAAAGGATCGCCTTCTTCCGGCTGTGCGAAAGGCAGCAGCTGTTCGTAGCGAACGTTTTCCAGGTCTTTTCCTTTGAAGCTGGTGAGGATCTTCCAAGGAATTACTTTATCGCCTTCTTTGTAGGAGTCCATTTCCAGGTTTTCTCCTTCTGGCTTAAAGTATTTACCCAACAGTACTTTCGCCATCACCACATTAATTGGTTGGTGCGTGTACTGGTTGAAAGTCTGCACTAAAACATATTCAATATTTCCGCCAACTGTCAAACCAAGGTTGGAAGGTAAAGTCCATGGCGTGGTGGTCCAGGCGAGGAAGAAAACTTCGTCGTTGCCGGCAGCATCGAAGAGGAACTGGGAATTTTCCGCTTTTTTCGCTTTGAACATGGCAACGATGGTGGTATCCTTTACATCTTTATAGGTACCTGGCATATTCAGCTCTGCGGAGCTCAGACCGGTTCCGGCAGCAGGCGAATAAGGTTGGATGCTGACACTTTTATACAGGAATCCTTTCTGATAGAGGGTTTTGAGTGCCCACCAGAGGGATTCAATGTAATTGTTATCGAAGGTGATATAAGGATGTTCGAGGTCTACCCAGTAGCCCATCTTTTTGGTCAGTTCATCCCATTTATCTTTATATTTCAATACTTCCCGGCGGCAAGTATCATTATATTCTGCAATAGATATTTTCTTACCAATATCTTCTTTGGTAATACCGAGCATTTTTTCAACGCCCAATTCTACTGGTAAACCGTGGGTATCCCATCCGCCTTTGCGTTTTACCTGGAAGCCCTGCATCGTTTTATAGCGACAAACGAGATCTTTCAGGGTACGTGAAATCACGTGGTGAATACCAGGCAAGCCATTGGCGCTTGGTGGGCCTTCATAAAATACAAACGGAGTAGCTCCATCACGAACGTCCACGCTTTTTTCAAAAGCCTGGTGCAGCTCCCATTGCTGGAGTATATCTTTCTCTATCTGAGGTAAATTCAGTTGGTTATATTCCTGATATTTGCTGGACATAAAACAATTCCCCGTCCTTTGATGTTATATGATACAATAATTGATTAAAATTGTGCGAAGTTAATAAAATAGGGCGGGACCAAGAGAGGTTATTACCTTAAATTTGCGAGAGTCTCAAACTTTTTTGTCTTTTTTTTCGTAAATTACAATAAAGAGGATTTAATTTACGTTTTTGGCATTGTTTTGGTGTCCAAAAGGAAGAATTGAGAAACCTGGTAAATTTAACCCAACGGTAAAACCATATCTTTTTATGAAAAAGTTGACGTTAATTATTTGCGCAGTCTTAGTCTCTTCCGGCATAACTTTTGCACAGCAAAAAAAATCAGTTAAAAAAACAAAAACTGTCGTACAAAAGGTGGAAGCACCTGTCGCAGTTAAAAGCTCTTTTGAACAGAATTTTGCAGGTACAACTGACGCCAAGTGGACAAAGACAAGTGCTGGACACTGGAACGTTAGTTTCCTGAAAGAAAATATTAAAACTGTTGCTGAGTATAACGCCGATGGAGGCTGGATAGCCACTAGAAGCGAGTTCGACGCACAGAATCTGCCGGAATCAGTGACAACAACACTGAAAACAAAATACCCGGCTGCTACCATCAAAGATGGCTGGAAAATTGAAAGGGCAGATGTTGCTGCCTACTACAAGGTTAATATTCAGGATAATGGTGCAGATAAGGCAGTGCTACTGAACGACGCAGGCACCATCACTGAATAACATTAAATTCGTATTTCATAGGTATAGGGATAAATAGGACAGACCCTGCTCTTTTGGGCGGGGTTTTTTCATGCACGTGGGTTTCACGCAAAGGGCGCTAAGGAAGGCGCAAAGACGCAAGGGCGCCTGCGGCGCTAAGCGGAGGTTTTTTTTCTCGCAGAGCAGCGTAAGCAGCAAAGCAGCAAAGGATTTGGATATATTGATGATTGTTTGCCGATGAAATATGTGTTGAATGTTGTGTCGAATGTTGTTGATAGATTATGCTTGAATCCCTCTTTTCCTCCTCTAAAACCACTTAATACCACCAATATGTTTGGACTACTAATCACTAAAATTATATATTAAAATTCTTAACAAACAACAACACCCTAATCTTTGCTGCATTGCTGCTTACGCTGCTCTGCGAGCAAAAACAATTCGCCAGCGCCGCAGGCGCCCTTGCGTCTTTGCGCCTTCCCTTGCGACCTTTGCGAGCAAAAAAAATCGCCTTACATAAATATGCAAGGCGATTTATAATGTGGTCAAAACCTTTCTGGCAAGAATTGCACTTATTCAAATGGTGTTTGATATTGCAAGTACATTTATGGCTTTACTTACTTTGCCAGACAAGTTTCTTCCATGGTCAAATCTAATAAGGAAGCTTTGGAAGTGCGAATCGATATCCGCTTATCGTGACACAAAGAAACGATGATATTCCGGCTTCCACATATCGAATCGGGAAATCTATTAATCAAATTGGGAAAATATGCCAAACCCTTTACAGTAAAGGATTAGCGAAGCAACAATTCACAAGGCTTGAGCCCGGTATGCTTCTTAAATGCAGTGGAAAAATGAGAGATACAGGAATATCCCATCAACATAGCTACTTCTGATACAGACATCCCTTTTTCATATAACAATCCTTTGGCTTTCTCCATACGCTCTTTCTGGAAATAATCGTAAATGGTAGTGCCATACATCGCTTTAAAGCCCTTCTTCAGGTAACATTCATTCATAGCCACCCGACGAGCCAAATCACGGATAGTTACCGGCGAATCCAACTGCTCCAACAAAATAGCCCGCGCTTTCTCAATCTTCTCGCGGTCTTCCATTTGAGTCAGGAACCTACAGCCATATCGCTCATCCGGATCATTCTGGATAAATTGATCAGAACTGAATAACAACAGCTCCAATGCCTTACTCTGTAAGAAAATGTTCTTCAACATGCCGTCGTAATTGTGATGCACCATGGTTTCCAGCACCGACTTAGACTTCGTGCAAGGCTGAATGGTTTTCACAAATGGTTTACGGGACTGCATTTCCAGGAAAGAAACAGAAGTAGAACCCTTCTGGAGAGATTGTATAAAAGAAGGTTGAAATCTAACAGTAATCAGGTCTACAGAAGGGAGCTTTTCATCACATTCTCCATGCTTTGCTTCCGCACATAATTGATCTGTACAACCCGGATTCTTACAATACTTATTGCCCGCCACACAGTATTTCAGCTCAATGGCAGCAGCATGACCTCTTTTCGCCGGCTGATATACCACCATAGCCACATCTTCCACAGGCAACGGCATCTCGTAAGTGAATCGTTGCAAGGTGAAATCCAGACAGTCTGGCACCGACACCTGATCCTGTTCTACCAGTTGCAGCTGATCGCTCATGGCTGGCTGAGGAATGGCCAGTGCTAGTATGTCCTGTACTTCTTTCATCTTGCTATTGTGTTAAAAACCTCACAAATTTAGTCATTCGATTTTAATTGAAAATTATTATGACACTCCCCTTACAATCATCGATACTTTTCAATATATTTAAAAGACAGATGTAGTACTAAAAACAGGCAATTAGCGTAATTTTAGGGTATTCAGTTACACATGGGAAGGAAGTATAATATCAACAAGACTTTTAAGGCGGTCATGGTCATTGCCGGGATATTGGCAGGATTAATCTTCGCGCTGGGATTTTACCTGAATCAACGCTGGAACGGCATGATGCGGGAAGAACTGAAAAGTTATGTACAGGAGATATCGGACAGTTTGTACAAAGTGGAGTATAAAAGTGCCCGACTAAATGTGCTCACTGGCAGTGTAACCATTGAGAAAGCCAGTATGGTACTGGATACCGCTGTTTATGAACGGATGCGGAAAAACCATACAGCTCCTCCCGAAATATACCTGGTCAGTGTGGATAAACTGGAGTTAAAATACTTTAAACCATGGCGGTATTTCCGCAATAAAGAACTGAATGCAGGCCTGTTGAAGGTAAGCAGTCCAACAATTATTATAGAACAAAACGCCAATGTCCGCGATACGAGTAAACCGCTGACGGCTTATCAGCATATATCTCCCAAAATGAAATCTATTCTGATTGGCACTCTTGCGCTGGACAGCACGCATGTCAGGTACAAGTTTATCAGGAAGGATTCCTCAGTAGTGCTGCATGAGTTCCAGAACCTGGATATCCGGGTAAACGATTTCCTGATTGATTCACAAGCCCTGAACGACCCTACCCGCTTCCTGTATGCCCGGAATTATGAGATCGGGATGCGGAATTACACCTCTCTTACCAAGGATAGTCTTTATTCATTGAATATCACTGGAATACGCTATGAAGCAGCAGAACGAACCCTCAGAATTGGAGGTATAGAAGTCAATCCCAGGTACGAAAAAGAGGCTTTTCAACAGTTATTGGGTTACCAGCAAGACTATTACTATGCGATATTAAGCGATATCGCGGTATATAATATTAATCCGAAATTATTATTGCAGGCTCAGCAGATCTGGGCAGATAAAGTGGTAATAGGAGGGGGAAAACTTGAAATTTACCGCGACAGAAGCTTGCCCTTGCCGCCAGGAGATAAACTGGGGCAGTTCCCAAACCAGGTATTGGCCAAATTTGCGGTGCCAATAGTAATAGATACCTTAATGGGGCATCGGGTGAATATGCAGTATATGGAAACAAATCCCGAATCCGGACGTAGTGGGGAGCTCCGTTTCAGCAATATTAATGGTCGATTTTTGAATATCACCAATGTGGATTCCCTGGTGCAAAGGAATAATCATTGTACTGCTGATATAGATGCCATTTTGATGAATAGTGGCAAATTGACAGCCCGTTTTGATTTCATCCTTGGCAGTAAAACCGGTAATTTTGCTGTATCCGGGGAGCTGAAAAATATGAATGGCAAGGAGTTAAATCCTGTTACCAAACCCTTAGGAAAAGTGGAAATCCGGTCCTGCCATATCAATGAACTGAGTTTCCAGATTAAGGGAGACGAGCGTAAAGCTTCCGGACAGGTGAAACTACTGTACGATCATCTCAGAATTGCCATTCTTAAAGAGGATAAAGCACATAATGAGTATGTGAGGAAGGGGCTTATCAGCTTATTGGCTAATATTATGGCGCTGAAAGAAAGTAATCCTTTGCCTGGAGAGAATGTAAGAATTAGTCGGCCTACGCTACAGCGGGATATCCGGAAGTCTTTTTTCAATCTTATTTGGAAAACGATTTTCGCGGGCGTAAAAGAAACCGCAGGGACTGGCAAAATATAGAAAGAAAACTCTACATCCATCCTACTTAAAAACAGTTGTTTTTTTATTGAAATAAGGCTTATTTTTCGTACTTTTGCATGATTGTCGACACATTTTATTTCTAATAGATTTTACACCAACATATGAGCGAAGAATTAGTGCAAGCAACCAGCCCCAGCAACAGTTATAATGCGGGGAGCATCCAAGTATTGGAAGGTCTGGAAGCCGTGCGCAAGCGCCCGGCCATGTACATTGGCGATATCGGTATTAAGGGTTTACACCACCTGGTTTACGAGGTTGTGGATAACTCTATCGATGAGGCGCTGGCCGGATATTGCAAAAACATTGATGTAACTATCTTGGAAGATAATTCCATCCGTGTGGTAGATGATGGCCGTGGTATCCCTGTAGGTATTATTCCAAAAGAGGGACGTTCAGCACTGGAAGTAGTAATGACTGTACTGCATGCCGGTGGTAAATTCGACAAAAACACCTATAAGGTATCCGGAGGTCTGCACGGTGTGGGTGTGAGTTGCGTGAATGCGCTCAGCTCCCGTCAGCATGTTACTGTTCGTACTGAAGGCAAGATCTTCGAGCAGGAATACCATCGTGGTATTCCACAGTATGCCGTACGTGAGATCGGCGTAGCGGATAGTACTGGTACTACCGTTCACTTCAAGCCAGATAGCGAAATCTTTAAGGAAACCACCTATAACAGAGAAATCCTAGCTGGTCGTTTACGCGAACTGGCTTATCTGAATCGCCAGATTCGTATTACCCTCACGGACGAGCGTGAGAAAGACGAGAATGGTCAATTCCATAAAGAAGTTTTCTATTCTGAAGGCGGTATTATGGAGTTTGTACAGATGCTTGATAAGAATGGTCGCAGAAATGCATTGTTGCCAGCGCCTATCTTTATCGAAGCACAGGATAAAGATTCTAATGTTGCTGTGGAAGTAGCATTGTTATATAATGACTCTTTCAGTGAGAGCATTTTCTCTTATGTGAATAACATCAACACCATAGAAGGTGGTACGCACGTTGCCGGTTTCCGCCGTGCGATCACCCGTGTATTCAAGTCCTATGGCGATAAGAATAAATTATTTGAGAAATCGAAGGTAGAAGTAACCGGAGATGACTTCCGCGAAGGTCTGAGCGCTATTATTAGCGTAAAAGTACCTGAGCCTCAGTTCGAAGGTCAGACCAAAACCAAACTCGGTAACTCCGATGTAATGGGTGTGGTAGACAGTTCTGTTGCCAGCGTACTGGAAGCTTACCTGGAAGAACATCCTCGCGAAGCTAAGACCGTTATTAATAAAGTAGTTCTTGCAGCGCAGGCACGTGAAGCTGCCCGTAAAGCCCGTCAGCTGGTACAACGTAAAAGCGTTATGACTGGTAGCGGTCTTCCTGGTAAACTGGCAGACTGTTCTGATAATGATCCTGAAAAATGCGAATTGTACCTTGTCGAAGGGGATTCCGCGGGTGGTACAGCCAAACAAGGCCGTAACCGTCAGTTCCAGGCGATTCTGCCACTGAGAGGTAAAATCCTCAACGTAGAAAAAGCGATGGAGCACAAGATCTACGAGAACGAAGAGATCAAGAATATCTTCACTGCTCTGGGTGTTACCATCGGTACAGAAGAAGATGAAAAAGCCCTGAATCTCGCTAAACTGCGCTATCACAAACTGATCATCATGACGGATGCCGACGTGGATGGTAGCCACATCGCAACGCTGATCCTGACTTTCGTATTCCGTTATATGAAAGCGATGGTGGAGCAAGGATATGTGTACATCGCACAACCGCCGCTGTACCTGGTGAAGAAAGGTAAAGATCAGGAGTATTGCTGGACAGAAGAACAACGTAGAGCAGCTATCGCGCGTATTGCGGGTAATGGCCGTGAAGACAGCGTTACTGTTCAACGATATAAAGGTCTTGGTGAGATGAACGCAGAACAGCTGTGGGATACCACCATGAATCCGGATAATCGTACCCTGAAACAAGTAACTATTGAAAGCGCTGCAGAAGCAGATCGCGTGTTCAGTATGTTAATGGGAGACGAAGTTCCTCCTCGTCGTGAGTTCATTGAATCTCATGCGAAATATGCTAAGATTGATGCATAATAAAAGAGCATATATATAATAAGGAAGGGCCTGCGACTGCAGGCCCTTCCTTATTATATTCATTTCCGTAATTGACCAAATACTTTAAGTGCAAAAAGCTGGAAGATATATAACGCAATAAACATCGCTATCATCCAGCCATTGAATAAATGACCACTTGCAATAGTGCGATAGATGCCGATTATCCCTAAAACAGCGAGTAGCCAGGTATAAAAAGATGCCAGTGGCCAGCGTACTTTCTTGTGCGACAAATACACAGAACCTAAAGGTAAGATCAAGGCACCGGCCACCATACCAATGGCCAGCAGGAACTTGGTAGTCATCAGCCAATATCCGGCAGTTGCCGCAATTATCATCAAAAGGAGGAAACCTATTGCTGAAGAAATCCTTGTTTGTACACTCGGGAGCGCGGTTCTGCCAGACCGGCTAAACAACAACATGATATTACCTATTGGCAATACCAGCCAGGGAGATAATAACATCACCGCTAATACGATATATAATGGCAGAAAGAGAACACTGATCCAATAACCTAATAAAGGAAAGCCTACCAGGAGCCCCAATAGCAGCCTTCTGACATGTGTCTTAAAAAGGAAATTATACTTTATGTATGGGCGACAAACCCAATACTTCGCCTGCATGGCAAGTAATATCCCCTGATTCGCCCAATCATAGTTAGGATCCAGTCGTAGCGACTCCCGCAAATAACCTGTTGCCCTGGGATAATCGCCGACTTCCAGCCATTTCCAGCCCAGACTGCAATGCAATCCCACATCTTCCGGATTTTGACTTAGCATGTGCTCCAGATCCGAAATAGCCGTTGCCGTTTTACCCAGCTGAAACAGGGCATGAGAGCGCAGGCTAAGGCAGATACTGTTTTCCGGATCCAGCGCCAGCCCTTGTTCTGCTTTAGCGAGAACCTGTGTAAAATCATTCTTATACATGAGGACTTCTCCCCATGCAGCAAAATAGCTCGGCTGATTCGGATTGATGGCGATTGCTTCTTCGAGATGCTGAATAGAAGTATCCAGCCGTTTTTTATAAAAGGCCACCCTGGATTTAAGGTACATTAGTTTGTCGTCAGCAGGACTAATAGCGAGGGCACTGTCAATAACCCGGGTTGCGTCAATTAGTTTGCCCAGATTAATATGGCATTCCGCCAATACAGACAGGCAGTATATATCATTGGGACAGGAAGCAAGATGTTCCAGCAAGTAGGGAATAGCATCCCGATATCGTCTTTGATCTATTAGTATTCGTGCACGTTGAATGTCTGCAGATAGAGAAGGATTCACAGGTTATGGTATTAAGTTACTGGTATTTAAAAAATCATTTTTTCTGACTGAAAACAAATTTTGCCAAAAGTTGATAAATAAATGCGGCAATCACTATAACGGACATGCATATACTAAAAGGATCACGGGAGGCTATGGTTATCCCAATACCAGTAATTCCCATGGCTGCTATTATCAGGATATAGCAAATGATAATGGTACTGGGGGGCCTGCCGTCATAGGTTGAAAAGACATTGATAACCGGCAGCATCATACCGCCTATAATAGCAGCGAGTCCCAACAAAGGATGAATAGCTGTTACGCAGTATCCAACAGCGGCTGTAATGGCTATGTTAAAGAGTATACCTGTCAGCGAGGATAAGCCGGATTGCTCCTCAGCAGCAATAGGACGCTCCTTTAAGTGAAATCGTAAAAAGAGGTCACTCAAAGGATCCATCAACCATGGAGCTACAGCCATCATTGCAAATAATAAGTATAATGGAAAGAATACCTGGCTGATAAGATGCCCCAGTACCAGTATTCCTACAATGAGGAATAACTGGATAAACAATCCCTGGCGCTTCATAAAGAAGGTATATTTCAATATCTGCCGAAATATCAGGTACCTGGCCTGAAGTGCCTGCAGGGCTCCTCTTTTTGACCATAGCTGATTGGGGTGCAGCCGTAGTGATTCCCGGAAGTCTTCCACCGCCTGGCGATGATCCCCAGCTTCCAGTCTTTTCCAGCCCAAACTGGCATGAGAATAGGCATCTTCCGGGTTGCGGCTGAGTACATCTTTCAAATCCGAGAATGCAGCATCTTTTTTACCTAGGTAATAAAGTGCGTTTGAGCGCATATTAAGACAGTTCTCATGTTCCGGAGCCAGGGCCAGCCCTTCTTCTGCTTTGGCGAGGCCTTCTTTATAAAAACTTTTAGAGAGTAAGACCTGACTCCAGAAAGCAAAATAATCTGCCTCTTGGGGGTTGATGGCTATCGCCTCTTTAATAGCCTGAATAGCATCCTGGTACTCGTCTTTCATAAAGGCAATTCTAGCCTTTAGAAAAAATAATGTATCTCGTGTAGGATCTATTGCAAGGGCATTGTTTACCACTATCTCTGCCTCATCTATTTGTTGTAGCTGGATATGACAGAATGCTAGGAGATAAAGGGCATAGCTATTATTGGGGAGGGACGCAAGATGTTCCAGTATATAGGAAATAGCGTCCTGAAAACGGCGCTGTTCTATTAGAATTTGCGCACGTTGAATCACAGCAGATGTCATAGGGTTTCATAGGTTAGTGGGCGATATACGGATAGTTCAAAATCATCAACGGCCCCGACTAATCACGAAGTTGGCCATTAACTGATAGATGAATACCCCTATCAGCATTATATTCATGCATATATTATTATCAAAATCGCCGCCCAGAGAGAAAGACATCCAGATCCCGCCCAGGCCCATCACCGCCAGTGCCAGGGTGTATACAAGGAATAAGGTTCTTTTCTTTTTATCCTGCGAGGCATACAGGCTGGAAACTGGTAGCATCATTACTCCCGATGTAATGGCGAGTGCCACGAATGGGACGAAGGATGTAATCCAGAAGGCGCCTGCCGAGAGTAGCGCTACCAGTAGGAGAATACCTACGATGGTGGATACCCGGGTTTCTTCAGGAGTAAGGGCATAGCGGCCGTATGGGTTCAGTCGCAGGAAAAGATTGCTGATAGGTAAGATCAGCCAGGTGCTGATGGCCATTACAGCAAACAGGATGTATAGCGGGAAAAATACGTTACTGGCTATACGACCTAAAATAAAAATCGCGATGATAATTCCCCATTGTACGCCAGCTTTCTGTTTGCCCATGAAGAAGGCGTATTTCAGGAACTGGCGATAGAGCCAATATCTGGCTTTCATGGCCTGCACCATACCTTCTTTGGCGAAAGATTGGTTGGGGTCCAGTTTCAGGGATTCTCTGAAATGTTCCAGCGCCTGGCGATGATCGCCGGCCTGTAGCCATTTCCAGCCGATATTTGCGTGTGTATAAGCGTTTTCCGGGTTACGTTCCAGGGCTTCGCGGAGGTCTGAAAAGGCCTCTTCTTTTCGGCCCAGGTTAAACAACGCATTGGATCGCAGATTAAGGCAGGCTTGATTTTCAGGGTCCAGGGCGAGTCCTTCTTCCGCTTTGGCGAGGGCTTCCTGGTAGTCCTTTTTGTAGAGCAGAATTTGGCTCCACATAGCGAAATAATCTGGTTCGTTCGGGTTTACGGCGACTGCTTCACCGATGGCGATAATGGCAGCGCTAAACTGATTTCTGTTAAATGCGATCCGGGAGCGCAGGTATAGGAACCTATCATCAGCAGGCGCCATACCGAGCGCGGTGCTGATGATGTGTTCTGCTTCTTCAATATTATTTAATTCCAGGTAGCAGATGGTCAGTAGAAAAAGTCCGTCAATATCGTTGGCGTAAGTGCTGAGATGTTGGCGTAAAGTGGTGACTGCATCCTGTACACGGCCTTGTTGCATGAGCAATTGAGCGCGTTGTATCAATAAAGCCATATGCTATTTCTTAATATCCAGGTATTTCAAAACGTCGTCGTAGAGGCCGGCCTCGTTGGAGTACAGCGCGTAATTGCGGGCGGTATTGAACCATTCCCTGGTAGTAGCGCGATGCGTTTTGGTAGCCTTCATCAAATCTTTCTGGGTAATAGGTTGTGGAATACCTTTCTGTAAGGCTTCCATCAGTTTATCTTCAATGGCCAGGTCCACGATAGCTTTCAGATCAGCGCCGGAATAGCCAGCGGTTGCTTTAGCGATAGCGCGGTAATCAATGGCTTCAACAGGTTTGTTCCGTAGTTGGATGCGCAGTACTTCTTCGCGGCTTTCCTGATCTGGAGGAGCTACGAAAACGATTCTGTCGAATCGGCCAGGGCGGCGGAAAGCCGGGTCCAGGCTCCAAGGAGCGTTGGTGGCGCCGATGATCAGGACATTGTCGTTGTTGGCAGCGATGCCGTCCATTTCGGAAAGGAATTGATTGATGAGATGACTGGCGCCGCTGTTGCGCATAGAGCTGCGATTAGCGCCGAGGGCATCTACTTCATCGAAGAAGAGTACGCATGGTTTGGACTGGCGGGCCAGTTCAAAGAGGCTGTGGAGGTTTTTCTCACTGTTACCGATCCACATATCCAGCACATCGTGAATGCCGACGTTGATGAATTCTGCCTGTATCTGGCCGGCGGTAGCGCGCGCCAGGTAGGTTTTACCGCAGCCTGGAGGGCCGTATAATAAGATACCGCCACCGGCTTTTTTGCCGTAGGCTTTATACAGATCCGGGAATTGCAGTGGTTTTATAATTTTCAGGTCTATTTCCTGTTTTTCTCTTTCCATGCCGCCCACGTCGCCGAAATTGATCTCCGGTTTTTCGAGGGTGAAGATTTTTTCCACCTCTTCTTCTTCATCATCCAGAGAAGGGGCAGATTGTTGTTGCGGCATTCTGAAATAGCCATCCAGGGCTTCATCGCGGAAGCCGGGATTGAGTGCTAACAGATGCTGATACATATCTCTGGCTGCTTCCATGGAATTTTCTCTCACCAATATTCTGCAATGGAGCAGGAGGGCATCGAAGTTATCAGGGTCCTGGTGTTCCAGTTGTTCCAGTACAACGATGGCCACAGAATATTTCGTCTGATGGTAGAAAGTGCGGGCCAGTCCTAGCTGGGCTGGTATATTATCATGGGAGAGTTCCAGTACTTTTCTGTATTGTTCTTCTGCCTGCTGATATTGAAAATCCTGCAGGAGCACCTGAGCGAGGTGCAGTCGTAGCGGCACATTCTCCGGGGAAAACTGCACGGCTTCCTGTAATTGTTTGATCACTTCGGACGACATAATGCGCTTTAGTTAATTAATGGCGTAAGATCGTAATAATAGGCAATTAGGTGGAGAAAAATATTGTTAAATATGTATTTTAAAGAGACACAAGCCTTCTGAGCGGCTGTCGTCTCCCGAAACAACCCTTTATAAATTATTCTTATAAATATTTTATATAATTTATAATTTTCTGCATATATTGCAGATATATTTTATCCCTATACCAAGATGCTCACCGGCATCCTATGTCGATTTATAAAATGATTGCTGGCCGGGACGTTGTGCCTATGAGTCATGGCCAGCAGCATATCCATACCTGTGAAATTGACGCCAGCTACTTGCGTTCCGGGATTTTCTGGGCATATCATCAACACTCAAAATAATTAACAATGAGATTTACCCTATGGTTAGTGGCATTAATTGCCATAGTAACTGTTTTTACCGGCTGTGGGTCGTCCAAGGAAGGGATACCTGTCAGTTATTTTAGTTTTCAGATAGGAGATATGACTTATACGTCATCCTCTACGGAAACGACGTTGGCGCGGGATACTGCCGAAAAGAAGATGGCCTTAACCATCAATGGTATCACGAACAACTTTAATCAGCATATGTCGCTCACCCTGTTTTTCCCGGATTCCGCCAAGACAGGTCAGTATAATACGGATGTTTTCCTGATTTTATCGGATGTCAAGGCGAATAAGGTAATGTATTACTGTATGGGAACAGGGATCACAATTAATTTAACTAGCATCAATAGTAAACATGCCGAAGGTACATTCTCCGGCACTTTAACCAGTGGTGAAATTGAAAAACCTTTAACGGACGGGACTTTTAAAGTCAATTATTAGTAAATCATCGTTTTAAGATTCAACCGGCCCTGCTTTTAAAAGCGGGGCTTTTTCTTAACAGAACTTTATCGTTTTCAATTGGTTGTATAGGTTTAAAAATTTAACATATTCTAAGTAATCTGTTAACATTAAGTTCATGAAAATGATACTTTTTAAACCAATTTTATGAAAATTACGATCAAAATGGGGTAACCATACCGAGCTCTTAACAATTCCGTAATCTTCTGTTAACATTCAGGTTGCTTTGGGTTTATTCCTTTGCGGAGTAAATACAGACAGCAACTTTTATGAAATCATTTATTACGTTATTAGCTAGCTTTATAGTATTGTTCTTGTACAGTGCGCAAGCTCAGGTAACAACTTCCTCCATCACAGGGAAGGTAGCAGATCCAAAAGGACAAGCTATTCCCGGAGCAACGGTAGTAATTCTGAACGTCTCCACCGGTATTAAGGCTGGTACACAGACCAACACTGACGGACGTTACATTATCAACAACCTTAACCCAGGTGGTCCTTACACTATCACCGTTTCCTTTATCGGGTATAAGGCAGAAGAGGCTAAAGAAATTAACCTCGCGTTGGGCTCCACACAGTTTTCTTTTAAATTATCAGAAGAATCGAAATCATTGAGCGAAGTCGTTATCACTGGTAATGGTGGTAAAAAAGACGGCGTAAGAGTAGGGCAGGAGCAGATTAAGCGTATTCCTTCCCTGAACCGCAGCCTGCAGGATATGACTAAGATCACTCCTCAGAGCAGCAACAACTCTTTCCTGGGTACTAACTACCGTTACAATAACGTAACCCTGGATGGCGCCATCAACAACGATGCGATTGGTTTCAGTCCTTCTTTGGGTGGTCAGTCTAACACCAGCGGTCAGCCAGGTAGTTCTACTCGTACTAACCCTGTTTCTCTCGATGCGATCCAGGATGTACAGGTATTACTGGCTCCATTTGACGTAAAAGTGGGTAACTTTCTTGGAGGTTCTATCAACGCTGTAACTCGTAGCGGTACCAATGAATTCCATGGTTCTGTTTATGGTTATGGTCGTGGCGCTTTCATGGTTGGTAAAAACAATGCAGGCGACGGTTCCAAACTGCCTTCTGATTTCCATGATTATCAGGCAGGTGTTCGTTTAGGTTTCCCTATCATTAAGAATAAACTGTTCTTCTTCACGAATGCGGAAATCACTCGTCGTGTAGATCCAGTTATCCTTGCAGCAGGTACTCCTGACGTAGCAAATATCCTCAGCGAAAAAGATGCACAGGATATCACCGCTAAAATGAAAGAATACGGTGTGGATCCAGGAACTTATGGTAACACTTCCATCTATTCCAACTCCAACAAATTCTTCAATCGTCTGGACTGGCATATCAACTCCAAACACACGCTGACACTGCGTAACAACACGATTACTTCTGAAGCAACCAACCTGGAGCGCGATCAACAGAACTTCCGTTTCAAAGGAATTGACTTCAAACAAACCAATAACCAGTCTTCTACAGTAGCAGAACTGAAAAGTAACTTCAACCCAACTGTTTCCAACAGTTTCATTCTGGGTTACTCTTCTGTACATGACTACCGTGATCCACTGTCTGATCCTGCTACTCCGCAGATCCAGATTGCTGGTAAAACGCCTGGTACTACTATCTTCCTGGGTACTGACCGTGAAGCTAGTATCTTCAACATGAAACAGAAAACTTTTGAAGTAACTGATAACGTTACCATCTTCAAAGGTAAAAATACATTCACCATAGGTACTCACAATGAGTTCTATAACATCACCTATGGTTTTGTTAACTCCTGGAACGGTCGTCTGGACTACAACTCTGTAGCTGACTTCCTGAATAACAATCCGGCTCGTGTACGTGGTAACTACAACTACGCTAACAACTCCCGCGATTATATCTGGAACAATCCTCCTGCTCAATTTAAAGTGAACTTGCTGAGTCTGTATGGACAGGATGAAATTCAGTTGACTGACCGTTTCAAAATCACTCCAGGTATCCGTCTGGACTACGCCGGTATTCCTAACAAACAGCCTTTGAGCGACAAAACTACCAAAGCGCCTGTTGATGCTAACTACGGCACTACCTATACCTACACTAAACCAGCGGATATCAAAAATGATTTCCTGAATAATGTACAGATCTCTCCACGCTTAGGTTTTAACTTCGACATTAAAGGTGACAACACTATGGTACTGCGCGGTGGTACTGGTTTATTCACTGGTCGTATTCCTTTCGCATGGTTGGGTTATGCATTCTACAACAACGGTGTAACTTACGGTGCTTACGATCAGAAATCTTCCGACAAAGCATTTGTAAACACTCCGCTGCCTGCTGCTAAACCTTCTGCAAACGGTATCGCCGATTTCGCAAAACAGAACGGTGTTGATGTTAACAACGCAGCTGGCGCTACTCAGGTGGATCTGATCGACAATAACTTCAAAATGCCTCAGGTATGGAGAAGCAGTCTGGCATTTGATTACACTACTCAGGACCAGTGGAAATTCACTGTAGAGGGTATCTATACCAAAGTAATCAAGGATCTGATGTTCCAACAGGTTAACCTGGTAGACAATCCTACTTACTACGCTTACGACGTAAATAAACAACAGCCGATCTTCTCTGGTAAGAAAATCAATCCGCTGTACACCAACGCTTACCTGCTGTCTAACACCGACAAAGGTTACCGTTACAGCATCACTGGTCAGATTACCAAAACATTCCCTTGGGGTCTGAACTTCATGACTGCTTACACTTACGGTCAGGCGAAAGATATCACCAACGGTATCCGTAACTCTATGGAGTCTAACTGGCAGCTGAACCAGGCACTGAATCCAAACAATCCAGGACTGGCTTACTCTAACTTCGACATCCGTCACCGTATCGTAGCAACTGCTAACTACAAACAAGACTGGGGTTCTAAAGGTAAATGGGTAACTAACTTCAGCCTGTTCTTCAGCGCTCAATCTGGTACTCCTTATACCTATGGTTTCGTAAACGCTACCATCCAGGGTACTCCACAGCAAGTGAGCCTGGCTTATATCCCTGCTGATGTAACCGAAGCACAGAAATTCTTCGTAGACATCGCTGGTGGTAAAACCGCTGCACAACAAGCTGCTGAGTTCATGTCTTATGTAGATGGCAACAAATACCTGAGCACTCGTAAAGGTAACTTCACAGAGCGTAACGGTGGCCGTACTCCATGGAACTATCAGGCTGACTTCCGTCTGTCTCAGGATCTGAATATCAAAACTGGTAAACGTACTCACACTATTACCCTGACTTATGATATCGTGAACCTGACTAACCTGCTGGACAAAAACTGGGGTATCCAAACTTTCTCTCCAAACACATTCAACTCTACTTCCAGTGTTGGTCTGAAAGCAACCAAAAATGCTCCTGTTAACGGTTATCCAATCTACACCTGGTCTAACCCTGGCGTACCTTATGCAACAGATTTCTTTGCATCAAGATACCAGATGCAGCTGGGTCTGAGATATAGCTTCTAATATTGAGTTAGTAAGAACAATATGAAAGAAGGGCTGACCAAATGGTCAGCCCTTCTTTATTCATCCGTATAGCTGTTGTATTTATTTGATGCTGAAAACAGTTCTTACTTCAGCGCGTACTTTAATGGTTTTGAAATCCACATCGGAGATTCCACCACCCATTCCATCAGCAGATTTAGCCATATAGTTTACTGCCATTGGACGAACATCTACATAGTTGTCTGTATTGATTTCCTGAATTTCCAGGATACCGCCCAGTTTCTCGCCGATAGCGTTCACCATATAATCCGCTTTTGTTTTAGCTGCCTGCAGCGCTTTAATTTTAGCTTCTTTGCGGTATTCATCCATTTTGCTGGAAGAATAAGAAGTGATTCTGGTGCTTTCAATGCCCTCTGCATCTACGGCGCCGAGGATGATGTTGATTTTATCCAGCTTGCTCAGTTTCAGGCGGAATTGTTTGCTGGCCATAAACTCTTGTGGGTTTTTCTTCTTGTTCATCCAGTCGTAGTTATATCCGGAAACATTTTCCACAGTGAGATTTTCTTTAGGAATACCTGCGTCTATCACAGCTTTCTGTAATTGTTTTTCCAGTGCGGTGATTTCCACTTTGGTTTTACCTTTCATATATTCCTTCAGGGAGATCTGGAAATAGATTTCGTCAGGAGTTATTTCTATTTCGGAAGAACCGGTTACTTCGATTTTCTTTTCAGTTGTTTTATTGTCTGCTGCCTGTGCAAATGAAGTCATCGCTAAAAATAATCCTGCGGCTAATAACATTACCTTTTTCATGTGTCTGTGTTTTTCTTTGTAAAAAATGTTCTTTGTGAATTACGACAACATGATGCGGTATCATGATGCGTTTCCATAAAGGAGGGTGAAAATTTTTAGTTAATAAATAAAAATTATGCGTTTCGAGTTAATAATGAAACGGTTACACCCAAAAAATGTTACAAAAAAATTTTAGTGACGGCTATCGGTCATGCCTTTGAGGAAGTCGAAGAGGTCGTTCATATTCCGGATACGGTTTACGACGAGCATGAAGTTTTTACCTACTTGTTTCAGTTTCGCGTTGTTGGTGCGGGTTTGAATATAGGTCAGGATATGATTGAAAGTAGGGGATTCGAAATAAGGGGAATCCGGGTTGTTAATAAAGTAGCAGCGCAGGTTTTCTTCTTTGAGCATCATTTTCTCAAAGCCCAGCTGTATAGCCATCCAGCGGCAGCGGATCATTGTCAGGAGGTCTTTCACTGGTTCTGGCATGGGGCCGAAGCGGTCTATGAGTTCCGCTTCAAATGCCTGGAGTTTACCTTCTTCGGTGGTATTATCCAGTTCCTGATAGAGGTTCAGACGTTCCTGTATACTTTCAATATAGGTATCAGGGATGAGGATTTCGAGATCGGTATCGATTGTACAGTCAGACACGAAGTCCTTTTTCTCTTCCAGTTGTTCTTTAAAGAGTTCGCGGAATTCGTTTTGTTTTAGTTCGCGGATAGCTTCGTCCAGGATTTTCTGGTACATATCGAAGCCTATTTCCGCCATGAATCCACTTTGTTCTCCTCCAAGCAGGTTTCCGGCTCCGCGGATATCCAGGTCGCGCATAGCGATTTGGAAGCCGCTACCCAATTCACTGTGTTGTTCCAGTGTTTGGAGGCGTTTACGGCTATCGGCAGGCAGCGTACTCATTGGAGGCGCCAGCAGATAACAGAATGCTTTCTTGTTACTGCGGCCTACGCGACCACGCAGCTGATGGAGGTCGCTTAATCCAAAGTGATGCGCATTATTAATGATGATGGTATTCGCGTTAGGAATATCCACTCCACTTTCCACGATATTGGTACAAACTAATACGTCGTATTTTCTATCGATGAAATCGAGGATAACTTCTTCCAACTGATGGCCTTCTAATTGGCCATGGGCGGTAGCGATAGACAGATCGGGGCACAGACCCTGTATCAGTCCGGCCATTTCGCCCAGCCCTTTCACGCGGTTATGCACGAAGTATACCTGTCCGCCGCGTTCTGCTTCATAATAGATGGCATCGCGGATGAGGTCATGATCGAATACATGCACTTCGGTTTCAATTGCCTGGCGATTGGGAGGAGGCGTATTGATAATGGAGAGATCCCTTGCTCCCATGAGGGAGAACTGCAGGGTTCTTGGGATAGGCGTTGCCGTTAGGGTCAGCGTATCCACATTATGTTTTATCTGCTTGAGTTTTTCTTTAGCGCTTACGCCGAATTTCTGTTCTTCATCGACGATGAGTACGCCGAGGTCTTTGAACTTCACGTCTTTACTTAACAACGCATGCGTACCAACGATGATGTCGATTTTACCTTCTTCCAGTTTCTTAAGCGTTTCTTTCTTTTCCTTGGAAGATTTGAATCGGTTGAGATAATCGACGGTGCAAGGGAAGTCTTTCAGGCGATCGGCGAAAGTTTTATAGTGCTGGAAAGCCAGGATGGTAGTAGGTACCAGGATTGCGGCCTGTTTCCCATCCACTACAGATTTAAAAGCTGCACGTACGGCCACTTCTGTTTTACCAAAGCCTACGTCGCCGCATACGAGGCGGTCCATAGGAGAAGGGGCTTCCATGTCTCTCTTTACATCTGCAGTTGCTTTGCTCTGATCCGGGGTATCCTCATAAATGAAGGATGCTTCCAGTTCAGTTTGCAGGTAGGTATCAGGCGTGTGTGAGAAACCTTGCTGGGCTTTGCGTACCGCATATAATTGGATCAGATCCTTTGCGATATCTTTTACCTGGGTTTTAGCTTTTTCTTTCAGCTTATCCCAGGCATCGCTACCCAGTTTATTCACGCGAGGTTCTACGCCTTCTTTACCGGTGTATTTGCTGATTTTATGGAGGGAGTTGATATTCACATACAACAGGTCGTTGTTTTTGTAAATAATGCGGATGGCCTCCTGCATTTTCCCGCCTACTTCAATTTTCTGCAATCCGCTGTATACGCCCACACCATGATCGATATGGGTTACATAGTCGCCGGGTTGCAGCTCCCTTAACGTTTTCATGGTAATTGCCTTATTCTTGTTGTAGGCTTGTTTTACCTTGGATTTATGGAAACGCTGGAAGATTTGGTGATCTGTATAGCAAACCAGTTTGAGGGAGTGATCTATGAATCCTCTGCTGACGGGCACTGGAATCGGATAGAATACAAACTGTGCTTTAAGATCTTCGAAAATACTGCGCAGACGTTCCAGCTGACGCGGATTGTCTGCGAATATGAAAAGAGAATATTTATTGGTGTTATGTGTGCCGAGATCCTTCAGGAGCATATCAAACTGTCTGTTAAAGACAGGTTGTTCCTGGGTATCAAATGCGATGGTTTCTGCCTTTAAGCCTTCTGTTTGCAGCCAGTCTTTACTTCCGAAGATGATATTGGTCCGTTTTTTCAGTTGTTCTATGAGAACGGCTGCTTTTACGAAGTCTTCCTCTTTGAGGATCATCTCTTCATCATCGTCTACTCTTACTTTCTGGCCGGTTTGGAGGAAATCATCCAGGCGTTGTTCCATTTGTTCGATAACGCCCTGGATATAGGATGGATCTTTCATCCAAACGATGGTATTATCCGGGAGGAATTCGAGCAGAGAGGTTTTATCGCGTTCCGCCGCTCTTGTATCCATATTAGCGATGAGGGTCACCTGGTTTAGTTTACGCTCACTCAGCTGGGATTCGGGATCAAAGAGGCGGATAGAATCAATGTCTTCCCCAAACAATTCTATACGATACGGTTTGTCGTTACCAAAGGAGTAGATATCGACGATACCGCCACGCACAGCATATTGGCCGGGTTCATAGACGAAATCGGTAAAATGGAATCCCCATTCCACAAGTTTTTCCAGGAGATCATCCACTTTCAACACGTCGCCTACTTTCAGTTGCACCATGTTGCTACTAAATGCATTGCTGGCGGCAACCTTTTCCCAGAGGGCTTCCGGGTAGGTAACGAGTATTTTTTTATGTGGACTTGGGCCGGAGAATTTCATCAATGCTTCGGTTCGCAGCATGCTGTGGCTACCGTTGATGTCGTTGAACTGGCCTGTTTTCTTGAAAGAATCGGGGAAATAGAAGATATCGAGGGCCTGGGAGAGTTGCTCCAGGTCGTTTTGAAAATACGCCGCCTCCTCTTTATCGTTGAGGATAAAGAGATGGTTCGCATCTGCTTGAGCCCAGGCGCCTACCGCTACAAAATTGATCGCACTTCCGCTAAGGGAAGATAGCTGAAAATATTGCGGGGCGGGGGAGTTGATCCCTTTCACCAGGGTTTGCAGGCGACTATCACGCTGAAAAAGTTGTAATACGGCCTGTAAATTCATGAAGGCTGCAAAGATACGAAGAAATTAAATTTCTCTTGTAAGAAGAACGTTAAAAAGAAAAAGGGACGCGCTGGCGTCCCTTTCGAATAATATATTAAACGAATGTATTATTTCCTGTAATAAAATTTCTGGGAACCTCTTCCTATCTACATACCTATCTATCTAATTATCAATACACTATACAACTACAAGTATTCAAATAATTGATTCATCCCCATAAAAAATAAGAGAAGGGACGCGAATGGCGTCCCTTCTCTGTAATCATTTAACCTACACTACTGATAATTACTTCTTGTAGGTATACTGTTTTGTGGTAGTAGTTGGATAATCATTGGTAATTATATTCGCAACACTACTTATCGGATAGCCGTTATCGTTATACTTATAAGTGATGGTAGTCGCATTTACGCCGCCGACTTGATTATCATAAGAATTGATATAGGTTTCAGCGATTTCTGTCACGTTATTGGCGCTCATCCATATATGTTCGCCCATTCCCTGATACATAGCAATTACAGCAGCAGATGCATATGGATTCTTCTTATCGTCATACTTAAAGACTTTCAGGGTACGCGCCGGCAGGCTACCAGGAGAAAAAACGCCTGTATTTATTTTCACCACATTGTTGCCTGACCAGGTGAGCGTATCTGCGAATTGCAGCTCGTTCTGACGGTATTTATATCTTCTGATTAATTGCTTATTGCTGTTTAAGATGACCGAATCTCTATACTCATTATCTCCTGGGTCAATCATTAACTGCTGGCCAGATGCATTGTAACGGAAACGCCATATAAAGGAGTTCTCACTTGGCGGTTCACTCGCATCGCCAGACACATAGGCTAGTTGATGCTTGCTGTTATAGGCATAATATTCGTCATAATCATATCCCCTCACAGGGTCCAGATCTACATAGTGTAACGCAGCTAAGGCGCCCTGTGGATTATATTCAAAGTGATAAATAGAATTATAGAAAGTATTTTTTTCAACAACGGAGTCCAGCAATGCTTCAGGTCTTACAGGAACATCAGGCACAG
The DNA here is from genome assembly GCF_003259435.1 of Chitinophaga dinghuensis. Classification (GTDB taxonomy): domain Bacteria; phylum Bacteroidota; class Bacteroidia; order Chitinophagales; family Chitinophagaceae; genus Chitinophaga; species Chitinophaga dinghuensis. The sequence continues at coordinate 192,349 of NZ_QLMA01000009.1, read as the reverse complement.
GATCTTTTCCTTTCGAACAGGAAATAACGCAAACGCTAAATAGTAGAGCAGTAGCGCACTGCCAGTACATATTTTTCATTGGATAAGGATAAATTAGATTTGGTATAAAATTAATTATAAATATCTATATACTTAATTTACAATAAACAAGATAATTATAGAGCGATGAAAAGCGCTCCTCTTGAAAAGTTTCCCGTAGGTACGATCCAGTTAGGCGTTATCACAAATAGCCTTTATTCTTCAACAATTTGCCTTATATTCAATAACAGAAAATCCCCATTCCACATGACTGAAAACTGGCATACCGGCATTGTTACTAAGATTGTGGATGAAACCCACAATACGCGCAGGTTCTGGATCAAAATTCCTGACATGGAAATCTTCGATTTCAAGCCAGGACAGTTTGTAACACTCGACCTTCCCATCCACGAAAAAAAGAATAAAAGGTGGCGCAGCTATTCTATTGCTTCTCATCCGGATGGTACTAATGAAATAGAACTCGTTATCGTATTGCTGGAAGGCGGAGCCGGCACTAACTATCTTTTCAACGAAGTGAAGGAGGGAAGCGAGTTAGTTTTAAAAGGGCCTTTAGGAGTTTTCGTACTACCGCCAACGTTAGACACTGATCTTTTCTTTATTTGCACCGGTACCGGCATTGCCCCTTTCCGCGCCATGACCAAGTACCTGATGCAGCATAACATTCCTCATAAAGATATCCATCTCATTTTCGGCACCAGGTATGAATCGGATCTGTTATATGCTGCAGAGATGCGCCAGCTGGAAGCAGATTTTCCCGGCTTTCATTACATTCCTACTTTATCCCGGCAAGAAGCGTGGACCGGCCGTAAAGGGTATGTACACCAGGTTTATGAAGAAATGCTACAGGACAAACGCCCGGCGAACTTTTATCTCTGTGGCTGGAAAGCCATGATAGACGAGGCAAAGCAACGCATACAAGCCCTCGGATATGACCGAAAAAGCATACACCAGGAATTATATGGTTAGTCGCATAAATAAAAAAAGGTCCGTCTTTACTACGTAGAGACGGACCTTTTACTATATAGCGTATCAGCTACTATGCGATTTTATTCAGTACCAGATTTTTCACTTCTGACATTGGAATACGCTCCTGTTCCATGGTATCGCGGTAGCGAATAGTAACAGTACCGTCTTCTTTAGTTTGGTGATCGATGGTTACGCAGAAAGGAGTACCTACGGCATCCTGACGGCGGTAACGCTTACCGATGGCATCTTTCTCTTCGTAGAAGCAGTAGAAATGCGGTTTACACTCTGTCATCAGCTGCTGTGCCAGTTCAGGCAGACCATCTTTTTTGGTCAGCGGGAAGATAGCCAGTTTGGTAGGAGCCAGTTTCGCAGGCAGACGCAGTACTACGCGACTGTCTTGTTTTTCTGGCGTGCTCAGGTCTTCTTCTGCATAAGCGGAACAGATCACCAGCAAGAACATACGATCCAGACCGATAGACGTTTCGATTACATAAGGAACATAGTTCTGATTGATTTCTGTATCGAAGTACTGGATTTTCTTTCTGCTGAATTGCTGATGCTGGGTCAGATCGAAGTCGGTACGGGAGTGAATACCTTCCACTTCTTTGAAACCAATTGGGAAATCGAATTCGATATCCACTGCGGCATCTGCATAGTGCGCCAGTTTCACGTGATCTTTGAAACGGTATTTAGAAGGATCGATACCGAGGCTCAGGTGCCACTGCATACGCTCTTCTTTCCATTTCTCGTACCATTCTTTCTGGGTGCCAGGGCGCACGAAGAACTGCATTTCCATTTGTTCAAATTCACGCATACGGAAAATGAACTGACGGGCAACGATTTCGTTACGGAAGGCTTTACCCACCTGTGCGATACCAAAAGGTACTTTCATCCTGCCGGTTTTCTGTACGTTCAGGAAGTTCACGAAGATACCCTGAGCGGTTTCCGGACGGAGATATATTTCACTTGCCTCGTCAGTAACGCTACCCAGCTGGGTGGAGAACATCAGGTTAAACTGACGAACATCTGTCCAGTTAACGGTACCGCTCACGGAGCAGGCAATTTTATTGTCTTCAATGAGTTGTTTCAGACCGGCGAAGTCGTTATCTGCCAGCAGTTTATCCATGGTAGCCAGGAGTGCTGCGGCATCTGCCTCAGACAATTTCTCGGCATGACCTTCAATCAGGTGATCTACACGGTAACGCTTATTACTGTCTTTATTGTCGATCATTGGATCACTGAAGTTATCCACGTGACCGGAGGCTTTCCAGGTAGTAGGGTGCATAAAGATAGCCGCATCAATACCCACGATATTCTCATGGAGCTGCGTCATACTTTTCCACCAGTAATCCCTGATGTTTTTCTTTAACTGAGCACCGTTCTGACCATAGTCATATACCGCGCTGAGTCCATCGTATATTTCGCTGGACTGGAAAATAAAACCGTATTCTTTACAATGCGATATAATCGCCTGGAATATATTCTGATCTGTAGACATAGTTGCGCAAAGATAAATGCCAAAATTGAAAATATGGATGTAATTATTATTACATCTATATATAATTAATTACCAATAAATATCAATCATATTATTGCTACTTATTAGTTGTATCGTCTTCCACTTCCCGCATCCAGATGGCGTAATCATTGGGGTATATACGGGAGCCAAAGTATTGTACCCAGACCCGGGTAAAGACAGCGCCAAAATAAAGGATGGCGGCAGAGTAATATACCCAAAGGAGAATAATAACGATGGAGCCGGCGGCCCCATAGGCGGAAGAAATTCTGCTTGCGCCCAGGTAGTAGCCGATAGCAAATTTGCCCAGCATAAACAGGATGGCAGTGGCGATTGCCCCTACCAGTATATCTTTCCAGCGGATGCGGGCATCCGGGAGGACTTTGAAGATAATAGCAAAGAGACACGTGATCACCAGGAAAGTGATGACCAGGTTAGCTACGTATACAGCCAGGTATTCTACTTGCGGGAAAAGGGCCAGCAGTCGATGATTGAGCACCTCCATCAAGCCATTCAGCGCCAGGGATACCAGCAGGATAAAGCCCATACTTATAACCAGGGAGAAAGACAGGAGTCGGTTCAGTAACAATTTGACGATACCGCTTTTCTTGGGTTTGGCTTTCAGTTTCCAGATGAAGTTGATGGAATCCTGGATTTCTGCGAATACGCCCGTAGCGCCAATGACCAACGTCACGCCGCCGACTACAGTCGCCCAACTGACATCATTGGAGAGAGTAGCGTTCTTGATCATGGATTGAATCTGAATAGTAGCGTCGTTACCTACCAATGCACGTATCTGACTATATACGCTACCTTCTATGGATTCCTTACTGAGAAAGAGGTCGCAGAGGAAAATAATGATAATGAGCATAGGCGCGATGGAAAATATGGTATAATAAGATAAAGCCGCACTCAGCTTCAGTACCTTATCATTCATAAATTCGCTACCAGACTGCTTTAGCACCTGCCAGACTATCTTTATTTTACTCTCTTTTTTCATTTATTTTAACTTGGGATTATTCACATGTCGGTGAGCATCCCGGATATTTTTTTTATCAAAGTTCTTTTCCAGGGCTACCGTCATGTCTACCCCGGTTTGATTGGCGATACATAACAGCACCCACATTACATCGGCCAGCTCATCGGCCAGTTCTTTTTTATGATCGCTTTCTTTAGACGACTGATCCCCATATTTTCTGGCCATCACTCTGGCCACTTCCCCCACTTCCTCAGTGAGAATAGCCATATTGGTGAGTTCGCTGAAGTAGCGTACACCAGTGGTGTTGATCCAGTTGTCTATTCTTTCCTGCGCTTCCTTAATCGTCATGTTGGATAAATTGTTAATTCTCCTAAAGATAAGGAAAGCAATAAAAAAATGTTCAGGCAGGAAAAGATTTCCGACCTGAACATTTAAAATCGTATATCCCATACCGTTATACAATACACGGAAGAACTACGATGGGTTATTGGGCATGAAACGAATATTAGTTCAGAATGTTGAAACTCATCACACCATCTACTTTTTCAATTAATGTAGACCCGCTATTGACGTACATGCCCAATACAAACTGTCCGCAGCATGGGCTGTATTTTGTTTTCAGGCTTAGATTATACACTTTATTCTCGCCGTTTATCTTTACCGTCAAAAGCAGTGGCACAGTAGCATCCGTAAAAGGAGCGACTGGATTAATATTAGTATATATAAACCCATTATTATCGTTTGCTGTGGCGGCTTTGATCGCTAGTGGGAGGGTAGTATTACTGAATTTCAGGCTGATATCTGACAGCGCAATGGTTGGCTGAGAGCCAGACACGATATCTTTGCCACTGAACCCGTCTGTAAGGCGGAAGGAGAAGGATTGTGTTCCGGACACGCACAATACAGCACTACAGTCTACTTTTGGAGCATCTTCTTTATCTTTCTTTTTGCAGGAAAGGGCCATCAGGCAACAAGCGGCAAGGAGTAATTTTTTCAACATAACGAGGTTGATTTTGGCAGTGATTTTTTTACAGGCATACAGTCTGCCTGCTACATACCACTGTTAAACGGAGACCTCTGGCGAAAGTTACAGGAAAAGTTTACTCCCTGTTTTGAGAATCAATAATGATGGTAACCGGGCCATCATTGAGGAGTTCCACTTTCATATCGGCCCCAAAAATGCCTCGTTGGATTAAGGTTTCCATATCTTTTTCCAGCTGCAGGATCATTTTTTCATACATAGGGATGGCAAAATCGGGCTTGCTGGCCTTCAGATAGGAAGGACGATTGCCTTTTTTCGTAGAGGCGTGCAAGGTAAACTGGCTTACCAGCAGGATATCTCCATGGGCATCCTTTACAGATACATTCATTACCCCTGCATCATCATTGAATATGCGTAAGTTCACAATTTTACTGCTCAACCACTGAATATCCTCCATGGTATCTGCATCTTCTATTCCCAACAGGACCAGTAATCCCATTTCAATTGCTCCTGTTACTGTTCCGTCTACCGTTACAGAAGCCCTGCTAACGCGTTGTATCACCGCTCTCATGTACATTTCAATTTTGTCCGGGAGGGAAATTAATGGAAATCATTGGTAAATGTTTTAATAACTTGCCCCCGGATAATGTGCTTTCACATTATATATAAATATATTTAATAGATTATGAACATAGATGTAACCCCCGAGATCACATTCCGCACGGCCCGCAGTGGGGGTAAGGGCGGACAAAATGTGAACAAGGTGGAAACGATGGTGGAAGGTTACTTCGATATAAACGCGTCGGGATTGTTAACAGACGCGCAGAAAGGCATCTTACAGGAAAAGCTTTCCAACCGGATTAATGCAGAGGGGATGCTGTTGGTAAAATCTCAGACATCCCGCACCCAGCTGGGGAATAAACAAGAAGTACTGCGAAAAATGAATGAGTTGATAAATAAAGCGCTCATTCCCCGGAAAAAACGTATTGCCACCAAACCCAGTAAGGCCATGGTGGAGAAGCGCATACAGTTCAAAAAGCGGCTTTCCGATAAAAAGCAGCAGCGCAGAGGAGGAAACTTTGAATAAATTTGTATAAAATCTACAGGCATTGAGCATTAAGACACTGGCAGGACAAACGATTTACTACGGCCTCAGCAACATTATCAGCAAACTGCTGAATTATTTACTGACCCCCTTTTATCTGGGCATCATCAGCGCCTCCGCTTTTGGAGAGATGTCCACCGCCTATTCCTATGTTCCTTTTGCCAATATTGTGCTAACCTATGGTATGGAAACCGCTTTCTTTCGTTTTGCGAAGAAAGACAAAGAGCAACAGGTACTCAGTACCTCGATGATCTCTTTGATCTTTTCCACCATTGGCGCCACTATTTTGCTTTTACTCCTTCAAAGCCCGATTACCAATTCCCATTCAGGGGAAATGGCAGGACTCAGCGGACACGCGTCTTTCTACTTCTATATCGTGATGATCATGGCTTTTGATGCCCTGACAGCGATTCCCTATGCACAATTGCGACTCGAAAACCGGCCGCTGCGGTATGCATTTATTCGTATAGCCAATATCGTTACCAACGTCGTTTTCAATATATTCTTCCTGAAAATATGCCCCTTGCTCTACAGCTCCGGTCACCACTGGGTACCGGATGTACTGGGCGGCGGCGGAACTTTGGGATATATCTACCTCAGCAACATGTTGGCCAGCGGCCTGACACTCGTCATGTTCCTGCCACAGATACGCCGGATAAAATGGGAATTCAACGCAGGCCTGTGGAAAGAGATGATTGTATATGCCCTGCCCCTGATTATAGTGGGTATGGCGGGAATGGTAAACGAAACATTTGACCGCGCCTGGTTCCTTCCTACATTCCTGCCTGGCGGAGACGAGGAAAAGAAAAAAGCCCTGATCGGTATTTATAGTGCCAATTACAAACTGGCGATCCTAATAAATATGTTCATTCAGGCCTTCCGTCTTGGAGCGGAGCCTTTCTTTTTCAAACAGGCGGAGTCGGAAAATCCGCAGAAAGTGTATGCCCGCGTGATGAAAATCTTCGTGGTCTTATTATGTTCCATGTTCCTGTTTGTGAGCCTGTACCTGAATATCTGGAAGGCTTTCCTACGTAAACCGGAGTATTATGACGGGTTGAAAATAGTTCCGTTACTGTTGATGGGCTATATATTCCTGGGCATCTACTACAACCTGACCATCTGGTTCAAACTGACTAACAACACCCGCGCTGGCGCCGTTATCACCCTGATTTCCGCCGGCCTGGCCTTTTTACTCAACTGGTGGTGGATTCCGGTAATGGGCTATTTCGGAGCTGCATTGGCCACTATGGTATGTTACCTCGTGCAGATGGTTATCTGTTATGTATGGGGACAAAAGCATTACCCAGTGCCATATCATCTCCCTAAAATCCTTACCTACATGCTCCTGGCGATAGGCATCTTCTATCTCTATACCTGGATCAACAGTACCTTTATCAGCCCTGGACATATTTACGCGCTCAAAGGCTCCTCCCTGGCCCTGTCCACTGTTTTCTTCCTGGGATATCTGTTTTTCATTATCCGTATGGAAAAACGGGAATTTGCCCGCTTTCCCTTCATTGGTAAATATTTTCGCTAATAAAAAAGCCATCCCCGTACTTCGTATAGGGATGGCCGTATAATATAGCTGATCGCTTACTGCAAGAAAGGATTATTCTTTTTCTCCGCGCCAATAAAGGTAGCCGGTCCATGACCACTATATACTTTCACATCATCCGGCAATACAAATAACTGGGTATGAATACTATTCAACAAGGTTTGGTGGTCTCCTCCAGGAAGATCGGTTCTTCCTATACTCTGGTAAAACAACACATCACCCGCAATTACAAATTTCTGGGCTTCACAATAAAATGATACACTTCCGGGAGAATGACCGGGAGTCAGCAGTACTTTCAGGGAATTATCGCCAAAAGTGATGATTTCGCCCTCTTCCAGGTAACGGCCCGGCATAGGGGAAGGATCAAAAGGCAGATTATACATGGCGCCGGCCTGCTGGGAACGGTCCAAAATCGTTTGTTCGTTGGGGTGAATCTCCGGTCTTACCTTGTAAGTATCGGATACCAATTTGTTACCAAAAATGTGGTCCAGGTGACAGTGAGTATTCAATAGCCTCGTAACAATTAGCCCTTGCGTTTGTATATATTGTAATATTTCTTTTCTTTCGTCCTGAAAATAACAACCCGGGTCTATAATTATGCATTCCTTTTTTTCGTTAATAAGCAGGTAGGTATTTTCCTGCAAGGGACTAAAGGTGAAATGGTGAAGTTCGATCATGTTACCCGATTTTTAGCTAATTTGTAAACAGATCACAATATTATCAATACTTTCTGTATGAACAGATTTATTACCAGGTTATTATTCCACGGAGCCCTATTACTTGGAACGATGGTGTCGTTTGCGCAGACAAATACCGTAGAATTCGGCCAGAATCGTGTGCAGTTTAAGAATTTTAAGTGGAGATACTACCAAAGTCGGCACTTCAATACCTATTTCGCCCAAAATGGTATGGAACTCGGGAAATACGTGGTACAAATCGCGGAGAAGGAATTACCCCAGCTGGAACAATTCATGGAAACCACGCCCCGTCAGCGTATCAACATTGTGGTCTATAACAGCTTCGGCGAAATGAAGCAGTCCAACATCGGTATTGGCGTCGACTGGCAAAATACCGGTGGCGTCACCAAACTGGTAGGCAACAAGATGATTGTTTACTTCGACGGTAACCACGAGCATCTCCGCCAACAGATCCGGCAAGGGATTGCCCGCATTATGCTGGAAACATTATTATTTGGGGAAGATATCGGCGAATTTGCCGGTAATGCCGCACTTATCGACTTCCCTAAATGGTTTACTGACGGCTTTATTGCCTACGCCGCAGAAAATTGGACCGCCCAGGAAGATGAGGAACTGAAATCTATCATCCTCTCCGGTAAATATTCCAACTTCAACCAACTGGCCTATGATCATCCCCTGTTGGCCGGACATGCCTTCTGGTACTATGTGGAAGCCAAATACGGCAAAGATGCGGTGCCATACCTCATGTATATCACCCGTATCAACAGAGGACTGAAAAAAGGTTTCGAGCAGGTATTGAACCTGACACCTAAAAAAGCAACACAGGACTTCCTTGTATTCTATCAGAAAAGATACCTGGATGATAATAAACGTCGTAAGACATCTGCCAAAGGCCGCACAATTGTAGCCCAGGAAATCGGTAAATCCGATTACTACCGTTTCAATCCTAATCCCAAAAACAACTCTTATGCCGTTGTGGAGTTCCGCAAAGGCCTCTATAAAGTACAAATTCAACTGGGCTGGAATAAGCCTAAAGTGCTGCTGAAAAGTGGGGTAATGCAACTGGCCAACCAACTGGACCCGAATTATCCACAGATGGCATGGAATCCTAAAGGAAACCGTCTGGCCGTGATTTATGAGCATGAAGGCAAAACAAAACTGATGGTGTACGACCTGGTTACCCGCATCACCCTGCGCCAGGACCTGCCACAGTTCGACCGCGTGATCGACTTCAAATACATGCCGGTAATGGAAAATACCCTGTTACTGTCTGCCGTGAAAAACGGACACACAGATATTTTCACCTATAACATCAGTAATTCCAAAACAGATCAGATCACTAATGATGTGTATGATGACCTCGATCCATCCTACGCAGCATTCCCTGGCAAGAGCGGAATTATCTATTCCTCTAACCGTCCGGGGCCTAAAGGCCGCGGTAGCGATACCTCTCTGCTGAATAACCCGTACAATATCTTCATGGTAGACAACTGGAATAAGAGTGCCGACAGGCAGATTACCCAGCTTACCAATATGAAGGCTGGTAATGCCAAACTGCCGATGCAGTACAACACCATGCATTTTACCTTCGTTTCTGACGCCAACGGTATCCGTAACCGTTATGCGGGTTATTTCCATTCAGAAAATGCAGGTGTGGACTCTCTTTTCTATATCGGATCAGAAATCCTGCATAACCCTGAAAAAGAGGAGCTGGATTCTGCCCTGGCAGCTTATGGCGCCAGCGCGCCTGATTCCGTGGAAGCCGTGACCATCACCAACGACTCTACCTATACTTTCCCTATTTCCAACTATCCATATGGCATCCTGGAATCCAGGATCACCGGCGAAAAAGGAGAGCTCTCAGAAGTAGTGAAATATGGAGATATGAAGCGTCTGATGAAGTTAAAGGTAGACACGACTACACTTGTCAGAAGGAATGTTTCCGCCAGAAATACGCGTTTCCGTCAGGATCAAATGCACCAGGATAGTCTCCGACAAGGACTGCCCACATTCATGGCGCCTCGCAAGGATACCGCCACCAACAATCATCCTAACTTCTTCCAGAATGAATTTGGCGACGAGCCCAAAGACACACTCGTGGCGGAAGTAGCCAAAGCGCCCGTCATTAAGAACGAATATGATGAGGTAACAGGCTTCAAACAACTGAACAAACAGCAGCCTTCCATACTGAAGCAATCTAAACTGCTTCCTTATAAACTGAAATTTGCATCTGATTATCTCATCCTTCAGATAGATAACTCGGTGCTGATTAACAGATATCAGATCTTCACCGGCCCTCCGGGAAATAATCCTATCCGACTGACAGATCCGGTAAACGGATTAATTCGTATAGGCGTAAGCGATCTGTTTGAAGATGTTAAATTCAATGGTGGTTTCCGTATTCCGTCCAGCTTACAGGGATCTGAATACTTCTTCTCTACCTCTTACCTGAAAAAACGCTTCGATTACAAATTCACTTACTACAGGAAGTTAGACAGAAGCGGTGGTTTCAACTATACAGATGATCAGAACCAGCAACAGTTCCTGCCTACTAAACTGGTTACCAATCTCTATCAGGGAGAAATGCGCTATCCATTTGACCAGGTGAGGAGCATTCGCTTGCAGGTAGGTATACGTACAGACAAACTGGTGCTGACCGCCAAGGATAAACCAAGTCTGAATGCGAAAGATTTCAAAGAAACCTACGCACTTGGCCGACTGGAATATGTATACGATAATACCATTAACCCAGCTATCAATATCTGGAATGGTACCCGTTACAAAGTGTATATGGATCTTAACTCACAGCTGACCAATGGCGGTCTGAATGAGTTGTTCAATCCGGATGCCCCGGCTGCAAACGGTCGCTTTACCTATAACTGGGGAGTAGATATCCGTCACTATGAGAAGATCTACCGCAACTTCATCTGGGCTACCAGATTCGCGATGGATATGTCATGGGGTACCCGTAAAATGATTTACTACCTGGGTGGTATCGATAACTGGTTGAATCCGCAAATCAATGGAAATACGCCAGTAAATACCAATGTGAACTATGCATATCAGACATTGGCAGGAAACCTCCGCGGTTACAAACAGAATCAGAAGAATGGTAACAACGTGATGTTGCTGAATACAGAGCTGCGCTTACCAGTATTTGCCACCTTCATTGATAAGCCTATCAACTCAGCCTTCCTGCGTAACTTCCAGCTGCTTAGCTTCATGGATATTGGTACGGCATGGAATGGAAAGCTGGTATTTAAAGACTCCAACTACGGTAACTATGTTGATAATTCAGGCGTAGTAACCCGTGTGAAAGAAGGCTTCCTCGGACCATTTATTGCGGGTTATGGCTTCGGTGCAAGAACCACGATCGCCGGCTACTTCCTGCGTACAGATGCAGGCTGGCCAATGACAGGATTCTTTAAAGGAGGACCCATCTGGTACTTTGGAATGGGAGTAGATTTCTAATCATACCTAATTATATCATACTAAAGCCTACTCCTGGTGAGCAGGCTTTTTTTATGGGAACAGGAGAGGTATAATACAGGTAAAACCAGACGTCCGAGGGATTAAAACGAGACGTCCGGATACTACGAAATGCTTTATGGCATGGGTTCAGAGGGGTCTTTAAGGATTACTTCGATGGTATTCCAGGTGGAATCGTTTGGCAAACTAAATTTCCCAGTAAAAGTTTTGGTTTGATAAAACACGTTGTTAATGTAGATGTCCGCAGTCAAGGTCCGAGTGCTGTATTTTGAGGGGTTATTCCAGATCATTGCATATTCCCCCGTTTGCGTTTTTACAAATGGAATTGTCCAGAACTCAATACTATTTCCATAGCCAAAGGTAGTAACAGAAATATCTTTAGTTTTTCCAGGCCATACATATTCTCTAAGAAGCCCGAGCATAAAATTGTTGGTTTCGCTCCTCATAATCAATTTTTTCATTGAAGAGCTACTTGCTTGTATTAACCCTAAATAGAGATCATAACCTCCTGTTAATTCGTCTACTACAATAGTTTGGGTATCTCCGGGAAGTACTGTCCTACTAAGTTCTACATAGGGGGAAATTTCTGTCCGTGGCTTATAAAGAGAAATGCCAATCGCCTTATCAGGGAAAGAATTAATGTTATCAATTTTCAAGGTGAAAGGCGGTCTACCAAAAGCAAATAACATCCCCGATTCTCCGGTAAGTGCCATTGAGTTGATTGTACCATCGCTACTTACTACTTCCATAGCCACAGGCCCCCAATCCATATCACGAAAATATTTAAATCTTAATATATGCGGATGAATATGCATCATTTCAATAACTTCATTCGGCGAGGGGTTATGCTCCATAGGATTGGGGACCATGCAATACTTTCTAGTTAAGGGATCAATAGACAATAGGCTATCAGAACGTGAGCTACTAGTTAATACTGGTGCTTTAAGAGCTGCGGACATGTAATTTTTCAAAGCAGCGTCATTAGCAAGTGCATTAGAGCCGGCATGGAGCATATCTGAGTCATCAGATATACAGTGAATCCAGCTACTACCTAAAGCCAGTGAATCCTTTACTAACAGCCTGTTCACCACAGTAATGTTTTGGCAATAAATTGGTGTTATGAATAATTTCAATAGGAAAAGGCTGAATATAAAAATTATCTTCATCATGTGAAACCAGAATTATTTTGAGATTTAAGTAAGTTAAATGTTGTCCAGAACTAGTTTGAACCTCCTCCATGTAGAATCAGTAGGATACTGAATAACTGTTCCTATAGGTTTTGGAACATCCATCTCTTCAAACAATACATCGTTCTTGTATAGTCGATAATGCATGTATTCTAAACTGTACTCCTCCAGAAGGTATCCTTCATAAGGATACCATACATAGGCATTAAAGTTCAAACGGGCATAGGGAAGATATCTAAAAAAAATAGTGGTAGAATCCCCTGGTGCAACTGTGATATCTTCGTAGGAGTCGAGGTATAGCCAATAACTCTTTGTATTATTAACGATAGTTACTTCTTTCGCTACCGAATCACGGAGGGCAGTTCCAAATTTCGGGAGATTCTCAAATGATATATATACTTGTTCACATAGTTTATTCGCAGTATAGTGGAGTGTATCTCCATAATAACATATCTGATAAAAATTAAAATAGTTTCTGCCCTCGAGCATATAAATTCTGTCCGGCCGTGTATTAATACAGAAAAAAGAAATATTGAAAGGAGGGGATCCATAACCGTACACGCGGGTTAATGCATTTCCTCCACAACGTGTTTTTGTAATCACTCCATCGCTGCTTATGATTGTAACATCCAGAGAATCTACGAACTCAGAAACTGGCATTTCGCTGTAAGATGTAATATTTAATTCCAGCATCTGACGCTTGGCCAACAACTCCATTGAAATATCTTTCAATAACAGAGCAGGAGATAGTTCCAGCACTCCTGTTATCGGATTGCGTGAAAGTATACTATCTCTTTGCTGGTTACTGCCCACAGGAATTAATCCTACGAGGTTGTCAATAAAATTACGGATGGCTCCTCCTGTAGATAGTGTACTGTTACTTGCTTTACTCAGTTGATTGTCTTTATTAATTGTATTAATCTGTCGATCCTTCAACGTCAAAGATTCCTTCACCACTACTCGGTCTGAGCTCAAATTACTTTGAGAGTAAGTATTCGACAAGTTACACAACAGACCCAAAAACAAAATCGACATATTTCTAATGAACTGTATTTGTATCATTATTATTATTTCTATTTAAAAGTATCCTATCTATCCTCCAGCACTATTTCAATTTTAGCAGTTGGGTCTTTAATGGGGATAGGCATATTACTATGCAAATCCTCTTGGATAGTATTAGTAAGAATTCCATTTTCATAAATCTGATATCTGATTTGGTGTCTAATTCGACCTACAACGATCATTATTCCTGTTTTTGACACAGACACCCCATTCACAGTAAAATATAGATTTGAACTGTACCAATGTTCATAACAAAGATCTTCACCCGGCAATACTTTGTTAACGCCTCCAGGAACTTCCATGTTAATCATAGAAGATGTCCTGTTCCTTACAGTCATTGATATTGACTTGTAATTCTTTAGGGAATCTAAAAGCGAGATTAGCACCTCAATTGGTTCATTAAGATGCTTTTGCTCAAAATGGATAGTGTCATTATATCGGCCAATAAACAGATTCATTACATTAAAACTATTGGGAACAAAGCCACCTCTTACCTCCAGCTGTATTATTTTACCAGGATATTTATTGACCAGGTCGATGGCCACTTTAAATGGTGGAATTCCTTTTGCATAGTTCCAATCAGGATAGCCACCATTAAAGGATACTACACTTTCTATGCCATCACTGCTGGTACATTTTACATAAATAGTATCTTCCAGAATTGCCCCGCCATTGCCAGGAGGAAGCATAGATACTTTTAACCAGGGATTTCGAAAGAGTATCGAATCCTGTTTAATCAAAAGCTTTCTTAATACTTTAGTAATTGCAGGCTTTCCGGTTACCGGATCAATTGTAAGAGCGCTATCTCTTGGTGGCCCGGGAACCGGGCTTAAAGGGCTATTACGCACCGTATTCAGAATATAGCTTTTCCATGCGCCATCCGTTGAAATTGTACCTTCACTGGTCCCTTGCATGGTACTATCGGATTTTATCTCTCTGATCCAACGTCCGCCAATACTCATGGAATCCTTTACCAATAAGCGGTTCACTGTGGCATTACTCTGGGCTGATGCTGCAGAAGAGAGCAACATCAGGAAAACAAACAATCGTGTTAACATGGGTAAGAGGTTAAATTTTAGGGTTGGATGTCTTCTAATATGATTTCATAATCTTCCCAGGTAGGATCGATTTCAAAGTACCAGGAATTCATGTAATCTAAAAAATCCTTTGTTAGGTATAATTCTCCATTTCGATAAACCGTATATCTTACAGGAGCAGTTATTCTATTCGACATCATATATTGTCCATTAGTAGCAGTATAAATGGAACCTGCTAACAAATAGATGCCCTTATATCCTGCCTGTTCCAACCAAATATTTCGTTGAGAGACCTCCTGCCCTGGCATCAATACTACAGGACCATAATTCTCTTTTTGAATAGTAATCGTTTGTGTAGCAGAATGATTCTTTATTTTTTCATTGACATAATAGATCTGGTTTTCAGGATAAGTTCTTAACCATGACTCAATACCGATCGTTAAATATCCTCTGAGCCGATCAGCTGTTATAAATGCGGTATCTCCGGGTTTAATAAACATGCTATTATCATATGAACGATAATAGTTATCCGTAGTAGTTTCAGCCGTCGATACATGGATTGACAATACAGAGTCAGAAGTTTTATTATTAATAGTAGCGTATAAAGAAAAGGGTGGCTTGCCATACACACAGAAAACCTCATAAGGGTGAGCTCCAGAAACGTAATAAGTGGATTTTATACCGTCACTACTTAAAAAATTCAGGTTAAAATTAATCAAAGGAGTCATCCTATCTCCTGTCCAGAAACGCACGGCAACTTCAAGTACGCTTGGACCTGTTACCATTTTGGCAACATCGCCAGGAGAAATGCTACCACCACCAAGCATTGACTTATCAATATACTTCTTCAGTGCCGCATCGGTCGAAATACTGTTATTACTGGCATTTTGCAGGGTACTGTCATTATTGATCTGCCTGATCCATTTTCCATTTAAGGACAAGGAATCTTTTACCAGTAAACGATTCGCGACAATATTATTTTGAGCCGATGCAATTGAAGACATCAATAGCAGGGAAACAAACAATCGAGTTAACATGTATTATAGATTAAGTTTTTACGGTTGGATATCCTCCAAAATAACTTCATAGTCTTCCCAGGTAGCATCGATCACTATAGGTAAATAAGCGCTCCCATCTATATATGCAGGTATATCTTTAGTGGCATATAACACTCCGTTACGGAATACTGAACATCTTACAGCTGCTGAATTCGGCATATAGGCAATATATTCCCCATTACTCCCTGTATGAAAGGAAATAGCGCGAATGCTGTAGGAATAGGAGCCAGTTGGATTCAAACATAAACTACGTTGCGAAAGTTCCTGTCCTGGCATTAATACTTTGGCATTAAGTCCATCCATAGACATATGAAGCATTTGAGTGGCGGAACGATTCTTTATCCTTTCATTCACGTAGGTCAGATGAGTTTCAGGCGTTGTTTGGAACGGCGCCCCGATTTCAATACTCAATTTCCCTCTTAACTTGTCTGCAACGATAAATGCCGAATCTCCCGGTTTAATGAGCAAATAATTTCCATAGCCACCAAATGTGACAACAGAACGTTCGCTAATGCGTAGGCTTAAAGACATCACAGATGATGCATTTTTATTTCTAACCTCTGCATATAAAGAAAATGGAGGTTTCCCATATACCGAGAAAACGTCATTGGGACGGCTTCCCGAAAAACTAATGGTGGATTTAATACTATCACTGCTCAAAAAACTTAGATTAAAAGGAATCAGCCATTCCGTCGCCAGAAACGATACGTTAACTTCAAGTACATTTGGATTCATCATCATTTTTGCAATATCAAGAGAGGAAACATTACCTCCACCAGTCGTCGCATGATCTATATACTTCATAAGCGCAGCATCTGTTGAAATACTCTTTTCACTAACGTCTTTTAAAGTACTATCATTATTTATCTGCCAGACCCAGTTTCCATTTAAGCACATAGAATCTTTTATCAGCAAACGGCTTCCAGAAATAACACTCTGAGCTGATGCTATTGATGGCAGTATTATCAGGAAAACAAACAATCGTGTCAACATGAAAAATAGATTAATATTTAGGGTTAAATGTCTTCTACAATAATTTCACAATCTGTCCAGGTGGCATCTAATGGAATGGAAAAGTTGTCATCCATGAATGCAGACAGGTCCTTTGTTGATTTAAGTACCCCATTGCGATATACTTTACACCTAAGTGCCTTAGAATTAGGATATGATGCTAAGTATTCACCGCCAGGAGCTTTAAAAAACGTTGCAGCTGAAATATTGTATGAACCATACCCAGAGCGGATCTGCAATAGGTGGCGCTGAGATATTTCCTGCCCTGGCATTAAAGCCAAAGTACCACTATTAGGTTTTGATACATAAATGGATTGAGTAGAGGAACGATTGGTAATTTTCTCGTTTATATAAATTAAACTATTATCAAGACTTGTTCTTACTCCAGCTTTAACATAGATTAAAACATTACCTCTTAATTGATCTGCTGTTATTATAGCTGTATCACCAGGTTTAAATAATACATAATTGGCATAGTTCTGAAACGCCCCCGTAGAAGTAGGTCGTTCTTGTGAAGCAACGGAAACTGATAATGTCGAGTCGGAAGTTGCGTTGGGGATAGCAGCATATAGAGAAAAAGGAGGCTTCCCATATACAGTAAAATAATCAATTGAATATTTCCCATAAACATTACATGTAGACTTTATTCCATCACTACTTAGGAAATTCAAGGTAAAATTGAGGGATGGGGCGACTCTTGCCTTGGTCCACAAACTCACTTTCACTTCAAGTACATCCGGATTCTTCATCATTTTTGAAAGCTCCGTGGTCGAAATACCACCTCCCGCCACCCGATCTATATACTTCTTCAGTACTGCGTCCGAGGAAATAGTCTGTACACTGTTAGTTTCTGGTGCGCTATCCGTATTGAAACGATTAATCCATTTCCCATTTAGAGACAAGGAATCTTTTATTACAACACGATTCGCGGTTACAGTGGTTTGCGCTACGCCCCATAAGGGCAATAGCACTACCACCCAAAGAAGAAAAATTTTCATGTTATTGAATATGGTTTTGGAGTTAATTAAGGTTTCTAAGAATAGGTTTAACAAAATGATCTACGCATCTTCCAGAATAATTTCATATTCTTTCCAAGAAGCATCAATGGAAACACTCGCATAGTCATTACTAAATGCAGACAAAATTCCATTCCAAACTAGTGCTCCATTTTTGTACACTTTTAATCTTACATCTGAATAAATCAATCCTGATAAGTAGCAGTCTCCATATTTGGCCGTACGAACGGCTGAACATCGAATAGTAAAATCATTGGGATCTTGTAAGTAGTGTAGTTCATTATCTACCTTACCAGGATATACGTACCTTCCAACAGAACTACCGACGTTTAAATCGATTACATGATCCTTCGAAAGATTCTTGATAATTGCTCTTGCGGCAAAAAAATTCTGGTTACTCAAGGGTAGAAAAGCATTTACAGAAATATTGACGGTTCCTCTCAAATCGGATAAATTCAGCCGCATTGTATCACCAGGCATGCTATTAGAATCATAGATATAATACCTTTGCATTTTATTACGCGCGTCTACATGTAAGCCAATCATTGAATCAAGCGTGTTATTCCTAATTTCTGTATGCAATGAGAATGGCGGTTTTCCATAGGCATATAATATTGCCAATGGAAAATCATTTGATACATCATAAATCGTTTTAACGCCATCACTACTTTCAATATTTAAAGTAATTTTGTTAGATGAGTCAACTATTGCCTTGTAGCCATACTCAAATGTGACCTCTAAACACGATGGATTCAGGTGTGCTTCTATCAATTCCTCATGCGACATCCCTCCTCCCGACGCCACCTTATCTATATACTTCTTTAACGCCCCATCCGTTGAAACGCTCTGTTCACCAGCCGTTCTCAGCGTACTATCATTATTGATACGTTTAATCCATTTACCATCAAGGGCCAAGGAATCTTTAATAACAACGCGATTCGCAGTTACAGTGGTTTGCGCTACGCCCAATATGGGCAATATCACAACCACCCAAAGAAGAATATTTCTAATATATCTATACATGATTTTTGTATTACGAAAGTTGTGAAAGGTTTAGTAGATTTTTTTAGACATCCTCCAAAACAATCTCATAATCCGTCCAGGAAGAATCCATTGGTACCTCCACCACTTTACGAATCATTTTTGGCAAAGTCTCTTCTCTCAATAACGCTCCATTCTTGTAAATTTTGAGTCGCAATTCCGAATTCGGCACATCAAACACAAAGTAGTCTCCATTCTTGGTGGTATAACTGTAATAAGCTTCAATATAAATGGTGTTTTGATTTGGTTGTGTCCAATAGTATATCTGACTCTCCTCTTTTCCCGGCAGGGTAAATATCCTGGTGGAACCATTTCTGCCAATACCCAATACTTGATTTTTAGAATGATTGCGAAATGTTTCTTTAATTGGTTGAAAATAAAATTCATCTTCAAGCTTATAAGTTCCAATACTTATATCTACTTGTCCTTTTAGGTCGGTAACATGAAGTTTTACCGTATCTCCAGACAGCGCCGCTGACTCCTTTATATTATATTGCATTAATCTGTTGCTTGCAGACATATAGAAATACAGTACAGAGTCAATAGTAGTATTCTTCACCTCCATATCCATTTTGAAAGGTGGTGCACCATATGCATAGAATATTTCCCATGGGTAATATCCAGATATATCATAATCCGTTTTAATACCATCACTGCTCTCTATATGGATGGTAAACTTCTCAGATGTGTCCGTAATCGGTCTTGAGGAATATTGGAACCGAACCTCCAAACAATTGGGATTTATCAACATATTCACCAGCTCCTCCCGCGACATTCCTCCTCCCGACGCCACCTTATCTATATACTTCTTTAACGCCCCATCCGTTGAAAGGCTCTGTTCTCCGGCAGTCTTCAGTGTACTATCATTATTAATACGCTTGATCCATTTACCATCAAGCGACAAGGAGTCTTTAATTACAATGCGATTAGTACTGATATTGCTCTGCCCAAAAAGCAGCGGGGTATACAAACACAGTAACAACAAAAGAATTTTATTCATTTGGGGTAATTGGGGTAAAAGTTGGACGATGCCGGCATTTCCGGCACCATACCAAAGGATGAACGGATGTTATCTTTTATAGTATCTTATCTGCACACTTCCTGCAATACCACTGAAGTATACGTCCTTATCAGTAGAGGCGGCAAAAAGATCAAGGGAAATAACGTTTCCTGCATTTCCTGATAATGGAAGCGCATCCAGTATGTCATTTCCGCCGGAAACCGTTCCTATACTCAGACTGATATCCGCTGTAGGAATTACTACAATTTTCTCCAGCAAATCACCTAATCTCAATACATACCGCCCATTAGTAGTGAACGTTTGCTCCTCAATGGTATTGTTTCCGATCTTGGAAGCCAGCTTGAAGACTGCAGCACTTGTGGCAAGGGTATCATTCTGATTCAAATCAATGGCATCAGAAATATTATTGGGGATATTACTCAAACCGACTTGCGCCTTAGTTACTGCATGTGGATTGGCCTTGTCTCCCAAATGCGACTGCAACTGCTCATAATCCGCCTTCGCGTTCAGCAATGTGCGTAATCCACTGACATTGTTGATATCAATGACATCTTCCAATTTGTGGAAGAAACTATCTATCAGATCCCAGAACTGTTGCTGGGTAGGGTAATCGCCGGTTTCGAACCAGCTTTTAAGTTTATTTCTATCCTGGATTGGCATATTAATATAAGATTATTGCGTAGTCAAACATGAGATAAACGTAGTTCCTCGCCATTTTCCTGATCAGGAGTTTGAAATTTACAGGAGTTAAGTCGCGCACCATCCAGATTACATCATTATCATTGTTAAAGTCCTGGGAATAACTCCGGAGAGATCCTGCCACCAGATAAGCGCCACTAACAATGCCACCGGCAATATTAATATTAGTAATAGCATCATCACCAGTACTATTAATAGATCCTGTAATATCTACTGTCGCTGTTCTTACGATTTTGGAAGCCTTCGCAGTTGCCCTGGTGGTCGCAAGTACATTGCTATCATTCAAAGTCGGATCATCAGAAACAGCATTAGGAAGATTTCCCAAACCTACTTGTTGCTTCGTTACGCCATGCGGGTTACTCTTATTGGCAGCATGCAGCGCATAATTACTGTTCAGCGTAGTCAGATTATTATTCAGCTCCGTCAGATTACTTTGCAGAGCGCCAATGGTGGAAAGGCGAAACAGATCCGTAATAGGCCGGCCGCCACTACCGAACCTGGCATACCTGGTAAAATAAACAGTACGGGAGACACCATCTTCAAAGATTTCATTGTTTTTGTCATCTACTACGATGAATGTACTCTGCTTAGGGCCTCCTACAAAAGGTAGTAATTCTCCATCCAGCACTATCCAGCCGTCCGAAAAAGAAGTACCATTATCCTCCATACCCGAAACGATTACGTTGTTGCCGCAAACTTTTGCCATGCCGGAAATAGCATCTCTGTAGGAAGACTGCATATACAACAGTAAATCCTGTGTAAGCGGGAATCCGCCAAGGTTGCCGAAATCCACTCTTTTATTACTCATGTCAATTGAATTTTATAGTCTTTACTAGCTAATTTGTAACTGTCAATAAATGCCCTCATCTCATCTTCCGCATACCTCAATCCGGACGGTAACAATACCAGGAAATCCACCGTTACACTATTGGTTTCTGTTCTCAGATATAGGTTCAATGGCCGATTGTCAGATCTCCGGTATAACATCAACGGCTTATTCTCATTCCGCTGGTAGATGAAAAGCACTTCTTTCAACAGTACATCGGCAATACGTATACGTCGTTCAACGTAATCATACCGGTCATTAATCGCTTTCTCCAGAAAACATACCTGCGGCGTTATACTGATACGATACAGATTGTTTCTCCTGTTGGCTTTAAAATCATTATATAACAACTGTACAGGATATACCAGGGCATTCAGCCAGGCCTGCATACGACTCTTTCTCAAGCCCGGAGGCAGCAATAACGCTACCAGTCGGCGATAATCGATTTCAAAAATCTTCATTATATAATGCTGGTTTGGGCGATGAAATTTATACTCAAATCATCCTTTTCATTGAAGATGCGTACATAGCCAGCATCCGGCTGATACAACAAATCAATGGATTTATAAGGTAGATTGCCATAACGGGCCTCGGCGCCGATGATCTGTGGAATAACTACGCCATCCACTTTCTGCAGCGCATCCGTAAGATAGGCCAGGACCAAAGATCCATTGAATGGGAGAGAGGTCAGATACTCTCTGATAGCCTGCTGTACCGGCTCTGAATCAGTACCATCCAAGCGGGAGCCATTACTACCCAATACAAGCGGGTTATAATACACATCTAACCGCAACCGAAGGTCATCGCCCTTATCAGAGCTGACAATGAGTCTTACGCCTGCATCCTTTACCGTATTCATATACTTGGTGAAAGCTGTCAACTGATCCGGCGTCAGCATTTCCAGATCTCCTTTTTTTGTGGCAGCTTTTACCCGCAAAGACATAACGCCTCTGCTATCCGGCTGTTCCACTATCGCACAGAAATGCACAATCTTACTGGCTTCAATCTGATCGTTCTGAATACCTGTATTATCGTAGGTATCACTTTCCGCAGGGAGATTAAATCCGTACTGAAACCGTTTTGCCTTTTCGGCATACCATTTCAGGCTATGCGGTTTCATTTTGGAAATCAAATCCGACACCTCCTGCTTGTGCAGGTCAAACAACTGATCCAGTGTCCACTGACAGAATGCAGTAACGTAAATGAATAAACGAAATATGGATGTTTTGCTGATACTATTCAGTAGCTTCAGTTCAGGAGTACTATTAACCTTGTCTACAATCAGTGACTGTATCTGTTCTATTGTTCTTGCCATTGTTAACTAATCTTGAAGTCTATACCAATGCCCATGTACCCAATGCCGCCACGGGTGGCAACAGTGCTTTGCAGCGTAAGAGAGGTACCTGGAAAAATTTGCTGATGCTGATAATAGGAGATGATGCTCTTATTGATAGGGACTACATTGGTTGTTTGTAATGTTGCTCCACCGGTAAGCTCATCTGTGATGCTGATATCATTCGCCTGCGCCATCAGAAAAATGGCATCTGCGGCGCCTGATTCCCGCAATATGATATCAAACAAACACTGGTGGGGTTTAACTGTTACTGCCATAATGTGCATCTATTTTAAGATTGCCGGTATCATCCAGGCTGATCTCATTAATAATCATTCCATCCTTTTCAAACTCCATCTTAATTTCACCCAACAAAACACCAGCATCATCGTCTTTCAGGAATCCCATAATACCAACGCCAATTGCAGGATGCTCCCGCCAATCTCCTTTATTACTAATCAGCAGTAGTTGTTGATGTTGAGATAAACTTTCGCCTAACGCCAGATCTCCGTTATCAAAAGTGAGATCGTAGTTACTGTCCAATAATATATCCGTCATGATATGGTATAGTTAAAGGTTCCTGCTACTGGCCCATTAGGAGCCGTCAGCCCAGCACTGTATATAATGCTGACCTGTTTTATTTCTTCGACGATCGCCTGTGCCAGTTTGGTCGCTATTCTGTCCATGGCAGCGGAAGCATCCTGCTCTTCCTTTTCTTCATTAAAGGCATCGCGGATCTTATTTTTCAGTCGGGACTCATTCAGCATCTTTCAATAATTTTTCTACCCTGTTCTTAATTTGTTCGAAAGTGGTACGATTGACCAGGTTAACAGTAGGGCCGCTCTGCGTAGTAAATCGCATATTCATAATGCCATCCAGGAGATCGTCCATAATTTTCCTTAAGGTTTCGTCATCCTTTTTCAACAGGTACCCTTTGCTATCCATTTTCATCACGGTCTTATCGATACAGTACAGTACCTGGCTCACTTCATCTACCGCAACAACTATAAATTCATCACTGTTCTCAATTCGGGCTATTTGTACTACGCTGTCTTTAACCGGCACCAGGATTACTTTCCCACCGCCTTTCACCACGCTTTTCAATCGCGCATCCGGAATCTCCAAACCACTGTCCAGCAATACTTTGATGGTATTATCCTCTTCATTGAATTCGCCTGCTTTAGCGGGAAGAATGGTTAACGGACCAAATCTGGAAGAAAAACTGGCCATCGCCTGGGCGATATCATTTATTTGTTTTGACATCTGTACTTAGTTTTGCACCTATTGTTACTGACCTTCTTGCACCTTCCTTACCATAGCTTACTTCCGTTGCCTGCACATAGTAGTTGCCGTTTTTTTCCGTATGTTTCAAGTCTTCAAAAGAGGCCCTGAAACCAGGTATACAGTAGGGAGACAAAAAACACTCTATCTTTCCTTCATACCCGCCATAGTTAAGTGTATAGGCATGTTTCTCGGCAATTTTCTCCAGGGATTTCTGATCAGAAACGCTGGGTACTTTCAGCAACTCTTCCTTAGCGTCTTTCTGTTGTGTATTCCCCACTTTCCCCGATACTTTTTCGCCATTGTTTTTATCGCTTAAAAAACGTACAACAACCTTATCACTACCGCCATTCTTTAGTTTAAGCTCATCTGCTTTTATCACGTTGAAGCCTAAACGATATTTCACGTTTGCTTCCCGATTCAGGTATAGCAGGTTGGCACTCAGTTCATCGCCATGGAAGAAGAATTCAAGCTTGTAGTAATTTTTCAGCAGTAGTAAAACTTCTGTCCCAGACTTATCATTCACCGCCAGTCTATCGATAGATACATCCGGGATCTCACCCAGTTTGATATCGGTAGGAGAGGTGATATCCTGTAATACCGACTTAAGGGTAGTTTTCGTATATACTTTAGTGATATTACGCCCACTTCGCAGCTGATAAGCATACCCTTCACATTCTATTTCCACCGGAGAAGTATGATTCACTTTGGTAACGAATCCTTTAAATTCTTCCTTTAGTTCACCATTATATCCCAGTTGAATACTGACAGCGTCGCCCTGCTTGAAAAGCAATGCGGTATCTGCTTTATTCTGTACCAGGAGATTCCCATTCATTACCTTTGCGGCATCCGGCATTTTGAAAACGGCCTTGTCCACAAAATCAAAAATGCTCCTGTTTATCTTTACAGATATTGGTTTGATAGACTTGTATCTCCCTATATTTATCTCGCTTGTTAACCTGAACATATTAAGACAACTCTAAAGTGTAAACGTCATCGCTTTCCAGTGTCATTTCATACGGTCTTGCGTTTTGCGCGCCGCTGCTGGGTTTGAGCAGTTTAAAATCTGTCAGTACCACTGTATGATCACCTTTTAGAAAAATATCTGAAATCACACTACGTATGATCAACCTGGCTTCTGGGTCAAACAGTTTTTCGAGTTCGGCAATTTCCGTTTCGGGAAATATATTGTTATCGTTGACGGCGATGCCTTTGATGGTAATCTGAAAATCATCTCTGCCCACTATCTCTTTTACTGTTCCCAGCTGTTCCGGAAGTGTTGTGTGAACAATCGTTTTCTTACAGGTAATCTCCATGGTGGCGAATGGCAGCAGATATCCGTTTAAGGTAATCGGCAGAAAGAATTCTCTTCCGTAGATATCCTGTTGATTGTACGGTTGTCCTAATCTGCTGAAACGCTCTTCTGGTCTGGCTACTGCAATACTGTATTTCGTTGGAGGATCAGTACCGAATACGTCCTTGTATATCTTTTTTAAATCAAAATAGGCCATCGTTTACATTTTAATTGACAGGCATTGCATTCAGACTCAGTAATACTCTACGCATTTCTTCCCTTACCAGGTTCCCCATTTCTTCCACACCTTCTTTGGCGCTGAGCGCATGTACTTCCAGCTTTTCGATCTGTTTACCGATATTGATGACGATGCTTCTTGGACCGTTGTTATTGATGTTCTCTGCTCTATTCTTTGGTTCTGCCGGCAGATCATTTTTCAAGGTGCCATAATCAGGCGTTACTACTGTACCACCGTTACGTTGCCCATCTTTTTGTTTTTTGGCGAGTTCTTGTTCTTTCTTGAATTGCTCTCTGCTAGCCTTGTTAGCTTCCTGGTAGGCATCCACCACCTTCATTCCATTCTGGGTGATATTTGATATTCCTTTCTTCAGGTTATTACCAAACTGATCTTTGGTTTCTTTGGCCGCAGTAATTGCCTCCGTGAACTCTCCTTTAAAGATGTGCCCAAGCACCTTACCAACACCCTTGAACAGATCTATGATGGTGACGATATAGTCAATAACGAAATCTTTTAACAATCGTCCGAATGCCACTATACCTGCTGAGAGTCCGTCCACGAGAGCTCTGAACCCTTCAAATTTCTTATAGCAATAAGTAAGTATTCCTGCAATAGCCATCAGTATCATCAGTCCCATAGCATAAGGATTCGCCTTAAACGCTACCCCCAGTGCATTAAATGCATTCTTGGTGAAGTCTATAGCAGTTCGAACATTATTCATTACGAAAGCAACACCTGCACCTCCTATGGCAGCCGCATTCATGCCAATGATGATTCCTGTGAGACCGGATGCAAATGCCCATGCCTCAGGTTCCATTGTTACAATAGCATCCACAAAATCAAGGAATACGCCAGCAACAGGACCAATAATACCGGCAAGTGTGGTTAATGTATTTTCTACTTTAGAAGTAACAATGCTCCATCTTCCATTAATGGTATTGGCCTGGTCATCCAAAACCCCGTTAAAATTCCCGCATTCCGAAGTAGCAAGCTGAAATGCGTCTCTTACCATATCCACTGTAATACGCCCTTCATCCATACGCTTCTTCAGGGTGGTCACAGATATACCTGACTTCTGCGAGATGAGATCTATCGGATCTAAGCCAGCGGCTTTCAGCGTACCAAACGTTTCAGCAGTGAGTTTTCCACTTTCCTGTATTTTGACAAATGTATCTGTGAGCGTTTTGAACTTCTCTGCATTACCTCCACTAACGTCTCCCAGCATATACATCATCGGAATGATGTCCTTTGTAGCCATACCAAAGTTCTTCAGTGCAACTGCTCCAGGCATCAACGCATCCACTTTAAGTGGAGTAAGCGTCTGCATCTTTTCGAGTTCCTCCAGCATTCCGCTGCCTTCAGCTTTACCAAAGGCCATCTTCATCGTGATTTCCTGCTGTTGCTTGGTTTTAGTCAGCTCCCATACTTTATTCGCCAGCTGCCCGAGAATACCGGTCATTTTGGTTATGAACTCATTCTGCTCCGGCGCCGCCGGCGCTGCTTTCTTCGATGGATCACCATCTTTACAGTCGCAAGGACAGGGAGGAGGACAAGGACAAGGGTTTTTCCCGGCATTATCGTGTAACGACTTTAAAGCCGTTGAAACCATCGTTGCACTCCTGGCTACGCTCATGAGTCCTTCGACGGCTCTTCCGCCACCACCCTGATTACCCAGTTGAGACAGGGTAGAAATGGTTGGCGAAATGACAACTGCAAGTCTGGTGAGTTGTTGAAATTCAACCGAAATGTCACTCATATCATTTTTTTTGAAAGAGTCTTCTGACTTTCAATCATCAGAAGACTCTTTGTTTTGCTTCATTTTGACGTATATTCTCGAGCATAGCCCAGTGTTGCGCCCACATCTCATCATCTAATGACGAAGGGTCTATGCCCAGAAAATACCGCAGCTGGAGGTCTATGTAGAGAACAAAGTTGCTGTTAAAGTCTCCGTTAGCCTTTGCTAGCACTCCCCCAGTTCACCCTTCTTTTTATTCATCAACTCTTCAACAAAGTCGCTCAGACCAAAGTAATAGCGATCTTCCTTACGGATACTTTCATCGCCACCCAGCCAGATACCATTGATAATGGTTTCATTGAACTTTGCAGGACTAGAGGATACTTTGGTAGCGGCAAGGCTGTAGATATCGCGGGTCACAGTACGCATATAGCACACCTTACCTTCCACTTTGTAGGAATAAACTTTCCCGTGTTCATTTTTCCAGGCTTCAATTTGTTCAGCTGTAGCCTGTCCGATCAGTTGTTTTGACATAGTTTATTTTTTAAAGAGTTCAATACCTTACTAGGCTTTGTTGATATTCAGACAGATGAATGGCAATGCAATTTCTTTGAACTTATCGCCTTGTTTCATACCGTCTTCATAGTCAGTAAACTCAACGTGAGTGAGCTTATTCACCTGAATTTTATCATTGTTGGAAAAGGTGCAAACGATGCTGATCAGGTGGCCGGGAATGTCTACGATGTCATCATAGCCCGCCGCTAAAGCAGCTGTATTGAGTTCGTCAAATTCACTTTTGAGAATCGTGAGCGTTCCTTCACATTTCTTGTTGCCGCGTTGAACAGCTCTGGGATTGCTTCCAGCACCATAGATCAGCTCTTTCTCAATAGATTTTTTGTACGTGAGTCCGCGTAATCCGGTGATCTCACGACCGAACAACACCACTTTTACGTCTGCCCATTCAAACTCTCTTGAATTAAATATTGGCATATGCTTATTAATTTTTTTTTGTGATAGAAGGAGAATTAAACAGTGGTATATCCGAGATATACATCAATGTATTTCACACAACCTTTAGGTCTGATACGAACGAAGATGTATACGTGATTGGATGACAGGATGTTCAGGTTTGGACTGTCAACGCCCGCAGCGCTGTAAAGTCCCGCAAACTGTTCCGGATCAGGGTTCACCATTGCTTCCACAGCGGCAGAGCCATCTGTATTGCGACTGATTTCACCATTCATTCTGCGGCTAATAGCCTCTTCAATCGCCAGTTCCAGGGCAGCTTCAGCAGCCACGCTCAAACGACCATCCTTGTCTACGTCTACATCGTCTTTTAATTCGTTGTAGTAAACTTCATAAGCAATACGTACTGCTTTATCGATCGTTCTACCGTTGCGCAAGCTGGAGAAATCACTTGTTGGAGTACCCAGCATGTTATCGTCATTGAACAGATAACCTGGCGCCGCTTCATTTCTTTCGAAAGTGATGTAACGTTTTTCCCAAATGGTTTCCAGCTCTGCATTCTCCATAGCATCTGCATTGCTGCTACCTATTTTTACCACCGCAGCATCTGCAATCGCGAGACTACCAGATTTCACCCTGCCAATGTTGCGCATCACAGGTACTTTCGCAGCGCGACCCAATGCCAGCAATACCGCCGTTACACTGTTGTCATCTACAGTACCCAGAACGATACCTACATTGTCTTTTTTCTCAGCAGAATAATCTTTCAGGTCTGCCGCTTTGGTAAAGCCATATCCCTGCACGAAAGCGCGGAAAGGTTTACGGAGGTCAAACCAGCTCTGTGCAAGCGTTTGCAAAGCAGCGGCCGCCTTTACCACATCCTGATCCACTCCATCTGTTACAACTGGCGTATAGCCAGTAGGCGTGAATTTTGCCACAGCCAGCAGACTGATAGTACCACCTGCGAAATTCAGCAGCTTCTCAGCAGTTGCAGGAGCAGCCATTTCTTCCAGCTTCATTGTCTGTGGAACAAACAAACAGTAGAGTTTAGAACCTTCCGGAGCTTCCGCAAAGAAACCAGCCTGGATGGCCTGTAATGCCTGTACGTTCGCGGGCTGCGACAACGCGTCTGCGGCTTGCTTTTTACTTCTGATAAGTACAGGAGTATTGTAACCAGCTGCAGGCGCTTGCGCCACAGCCACAATAAGACCGGCCACGCCGTCTACACTGGGAGCTAAGCCACCCAGATTTCCATTGGTTGTTGAGATATTTACTTTAGGTCTTGCCATTTCTCATTATTTGTAAAATGGATATATAATAATTGATCTGAAAACTATCTTAATCAGGAAGGATAAAACCTTTTATGGTGGCCAACTTTCTGCGCCTAACAGCCACTTCATATCCTTCTCTGCTACCGTCGCTGTTGGTATTTCCTTCTACGGTGTGAATGAGGTCTTTCTCTACCTTGATCACAAATCCCGTATGTCCGAAACCGTTACCATAATCCATGATGAAAATGGCCCCTGGCTTCACTGCGCCATAACTGGTAACTTTCTTCAGCCCAGTAGTACGCCATTGCAGCAATACGCCACCGGTTTTCAAAAGCCCATTCTTCACGCCGATAGCACTACAGGCTTGTTCCATACACCAGTACACAAAAGCCATACACCAGGGAGCTCCGGGCCCAAGCCCAACGCTTTTCAGGTATTGATTCACTTCCGGCCCACTGTTACTGCCTTTAGGATGCTCTGCAACACCTTCCTGACTAAGCGCAACAGCTAATACTTTTTCTGAGAGTGTCATATTAAAATCTTATAATATTGTATTGTATACCTACGCCTACGCTCCATGAAAACTTGCCACCAGCATAGTGATAGCCAAGAGATGGCCCGATAGAAATACGCATAGGCTTTCGTTGATGCGATCCGGTACTGATAGCAGTAAGACCGCTGATACTGGTATGGGGATTAGCACTGAAACCATCCATAAATTCCTCTCTGCGAAAGAGTCCTTTCTTCTTCCAGTAGTTAACAAACCAAATACTGTCGCGCATAGCGTAGGAAAGAATCAGTGAGTCGTTCCATTTTCCATGAATACTGATCCATTTATCATCATAGTCAAACTGGAGCGTATCATTGGTTTTTACAGCCTTACTGATATAGACAGTATCTCTTGTAATTACACTTGCAGCAGTGATATACTGTACCTGTTTTTCTGATACCGCTGTTTTACTAATCACTTGTTTAACTGCTGCATAACCCTTTACAACTGGCATCACAGGAGCCACCGTATGTTGTAATCCTGATTTATCCTGGTAATGTTTCACTATGGGGGTATCTGTAAGATTCATTTCCAGCAGCGCAATCCGCGCTTGTTGCTTACAGGATCTGAATAATAACAGTACAATTAAAATGGAGCTAACAAACAATGCTGCGTTTTTCACAGGATAGGATTTATTATTCGCCTTCCACGGCAACCGCAGCTACTGCTACCATCACAGATCCGGCTATGAAAAGACCTTTAGCAATTTCCATCAATACGCCCGGCATATGCACATCCGCTACCGCTGGAGCGAGTATAGCGCCAGATCCGGCCATCAGTACCTTGCCGGCAATTTTTATTTTCTTGAAAAATCCCGGGGTAGGGGAGGCCATCCTTTCTTTGGCTTCATCGATAAATTTTTTCATCTGCACTGATTCTGGGTTAACGATTCCCGGTTCCGGCTCCCCGTCTTACAGGACGGGGAAGAATCCGGACGGGCTCACGGTTTGTATGTACAACTGATCTGTTTCACTTTCGTATGTGTACAATGTTTTACCGTTAATACATCACAAAGATGCATGCTTCTGAATGCCTTGCCAAATGGGGTTTTCGTCATACTGTAATTAAAAAAGTATCATACTTTATTTAGTGAGGTATCATAACAGAAGGAATTTTATTAAACCTCCCGATACATCAATTTTGCAGAGACATCATTTTTAAAACCTAACAGTAAAAAATATGAGCAGTGTATTTGGAGATTTTATCGGTAATGTGATCAATCAGATAAAACAAGGTATTCCTTCACAGATCACGGTTTTACAGGATTTCGGACAACTGGAGCAATTTGATCCGGCAACGGGGCCAAAAATAACGTTGCCCTGTGTACTCGTGGATTTAAAAGAGTTCACCTGGGAAGATTTATCAAACAATATTCAAATCGGACATGGATTCCTCCAGGTACGCATTGGTATTGACCCGGAAGTAGGCACAGTGGCGCAGTATTATGAACTTCAGCAACAGGTTCATCAAAGTTTGCAGGGAAGCAGCGTGGGAGCATCCTCCGGATTACACAGGAGAAGCAATAATACAGAAGGACGGAATAACAAGTATAGTGTAACTGTCGTGAGATACGAATTCACTATCCGGGATACCGTAACTAAAAAAACCAGTATTAATGTACCTTCTCCCGTACCGGTAGTGAACAAAATGTAGAGATTATTTCCAAACCATCCAGGGATAACGTTTGCGGAGTTCGTTCAGACCTGGTTGTTGTGCAGTAATTTGTTTGAGCAGCTGGAAATTATTTTCCAGCTGTAATCTTTCTATGATCGTGTAACCAGATAAATCAAATTCTTCTGAGAGCAGTTGAATAATTTCATCATATCTTTTTTTACTGATACGCAGATAATAATAATGACGATATACCAATCGTTCATCCCTGCGGGCAATCAGTTCACGGTTTCTCCCAGGGGTACGACGGGCTGTATCTTCAGCCTCCCCGGTTAATAATTGCGAGAATAATGTTTGTACTCCTTTCACATAGCAAAAATAAAAAATGCTCCCCGTAAGGGGAGCA
The DNA here is from genome assembly GCF_003259435.1 of Chitinophaga dinghuensis. GTDB lineage: Bacteria > Bacteroidota > Bacteroidia > Chitinophagales > Chitinophagaceae > Chitinophaga > Chitinophaga dinghuensis. The sequence goes on along the minus strand of NZ_QLMA01000009.1, from coordinate 160,377 downwards.
TCAAGATGTTGACGGAGGTAATCTCAGCACTTGTAAAGCTGTTCAATTTGCTGCTCTTCCGGAAGCATACTGGATAATAAGTCCAACAGAAAAATATTCGCCTGCTTCACCTGATCTGGAACGTCTTCAGGATGGGTAAGACTGTATTTCACCGTTTGAATGATGCCTTGCATCAGACCGGTATGCATGCTTTCCGGACTAAGTGTTGGAATGTACAATAACAGACCTTCATTTTGATAATTCACGTTCTTCATTTTTACATGTTATTGACCAGCACCTACCATTCCCGCTGTTGTAACTCGCCAGGTATAGCTACTGAATGTCCTTCAGGAGTTAATAGGGTTTCCGGTTATTGGTTAAGGAAAAGGGTTTAACAGTTAGTAGTCAGAAATATAGTTTTGACGGATTAACAGCTACAATTTATAAGCATTTCATGTTTCACTTTATTTACAACGAATATACTGCTTCTTTTCGAACATTTCCAGTGGTAATTCGTCCATACTTTTCAAGATAATGCGAATAGATTTCAGCCAATAATTTACAAATAGCTGATCCTTTGTTTGCAGGTGTTTGATGGCTTCCGAATTATTATAATAAACAGCCGGTCTGCTGCGTCCAATAAGGGTTCCAATCTGGCCAAAAGAAAGATCGGAAAAAGAACAAAACAGATGACAAATGACCTGTCTGGCACAGGCAACCTCTTTAGAATTCCTGCCCGAAATTAACACTTCAATACGCAACTGAAGTGCGCTACAAATTCGCGTCATTAATTCTTCAGAAAGACGAGGATATCGGCTACAGGGAAAAATGATTTTTTTACGCATGATTAATTATTTTGCTGTTGTAAATTTTTCCTTCTTCTCTTGTGAATTTCCCGCTCCACTCTTCGCAGATCGCCTTCGCATTCATGATAAACTGTAGTGATAGTTTCCTCGTCGGATATACTGTTGGCATTACAAATAGCCGCCAGTTCTTTTTTACTCACAGCGCTGAGCGGAATGAAACGCCGGCCTATCCTGGAGAATATTTCAGCATATCCCTTCCGTTTCAGCCGCCGCCCTCTTTCTATACGCTGCGCCAGATGCGGAGTAGCCATTAAAATGATCCCACAATGCCCCTTCAACAGATTATAAAAGGATATAAAGAAGTACAATACCTGATCGCTCAACTTATCAGCTTCATCTATAATGAGTAACGGCGTCTCCCGTTGAAACAATGCATCTACAGTGGCATCCATCATTTCCGCCACATTGCCGCCAGGCTGCTGCTCTCCGATAGCCAGCAACAACTTTTCCAGGAAAGTTTTCCGATTCCAGTATTCTGCACACTCCAGGTGATAAACAGATTTATTCTCGCCGGCAAACCATTTGGCGGCAAACGTTTTCCCGCAACCAGCATTACCAGTTACAGCAAACACATTTCCGTAATATTGAGCATCCCGGAAATAAGCCACCAGCGTATTAAAGACAATAGTTTCTGCCATCGCCCACGGCTGTGGTGCAATCTTTTTAGGTTTCATATTTATATTGATTATTTAGTGAGACTACATTAAATCAAGCGGATCAAAATTCTCCGGGGGTAAAACAGGGGTATGTAAGGCAATACTTTCTGCTGCCTGCTTCGTTTCTTTAATCATCACACGGGCCTGTAATAAACCCATGGCATCTGTCTGGTGTTCCGCCAGTATCGCAGCTCTGTCTTTCTTCTTATCCATAATCTGCTGTACCATGGCTTTCTTTTGCTGCAACAAACGAAACAGCCTTTCCTGATCGCCGGTTTGATAATCTGCTCTTGCTGCGGGTAGTTTTTCATAGGAGGAAGCGATAAAACGCAACTGATGCTCATCCGTTACCAATATGCGGGAGAAATCAAGCGGATCATAGATGACCTGTATCTTCTTTCCTACATGTTGCAGATACAATTCGTCCGGAATCTGGTATTCATAAGGCTTTCCCTGAATCGTCAACCGTATCCCGCCATTGGTGATGGTATTGGTATATTCATGTCTGACGCCAAATAAGCGGAGCATTTGTTCCTCAGATATACAGCGCGCTTTAGACATATCGCTGGCCTGAAATGCAGCCATCCATACTTCCTGCCTGCTCATACCCGTTTCAGGGTCCTTTTCCTGCCTTAAACCGTCTATAAACGCCTCCAGGATAGTAATTCCTTCCTCCTTATGAGGAAATTGCGTTTTGGCATTGGCCATATGATCCGGATTCAACCTGAAATCAGAAGTAATATTATTGCCGGCATAATTTTGAAACCGACGCAAATGCTGGTGCCACTGCTTTCCAAAAGATCGTTCTATGTACTTTCCTCTGGGCGATTTCGCGCTGGCCGGAAAATATTCCGCATCAACACTTTGATAAAACGGTAATAAGGCTTTCAGATTCCATCTGTCTGTCTGCAACTGATGCGGCAGATACCAGGCGCCAGTAAGCGTGTATATGTGATGCATGGCATCCAGATAAGCCATTTTCACCAATTCAGTACTGATGCCATCAGCATAACAATACCCCAATGGATAATCGTTGAACGCATCGCTGATGATAACAGCCTTAAACCGGTGATAGTATTGCACTTGCAGCCTACCTTGTGCATTCGACTGTTCATCCCGGAAATAGAGATCAATATCATTATCATCTGAGCCGACCAGCAACAACGGCGCCGACGGACGATTACGTTTCGTCTGACGGCCGTACTGATTATACCAGGCCGCATTCCCTTCTCTGAACAACTGTAGTTGATACGCGTTATTACGCCTGTAATTACCCACCGTTCCCGCACCGATAGTAGGATAGGAGCGCTGCTGCGCCCATTGATTATAGGCAGTAGCAATAACGCTGTCATCATGCTGATTCGGATGTGAAATCAATTCAAATAATACTGCTTCTGCCAGTTTATCTTTCACTTTAGTACTATTCTGGTTCCCAAAACGCCAGTCGATAAGCGCTGCATAACCTTCCTGCTGGTAGGCTTGGAGTTTCTCTGTCAATCGCCTGTAGCTATGTGGCAATTCGATGTTCTGAACCACCACCATCTCCAGTACTACTTTCCAAAACTCTTCCATAGTGAGTCCCAGTTGCTTTTTCACCTGGCGCTTATTATTCCGCATTTCCAGCAGCATATTCAACCAGGAAGCGGCTTGTGTATATTGGGAGACGTGGGTCGTTGGCAGACACTTATGTTCATCATAGCGATAATCCAGGAAGAATCGCTCGGCTTTTATATCTTTTCTTATAAATTGTAAAAGGGGTTGTTTGGCAACATAGATATAGGGATTCCCATATTTTTCCAGGATAAGCTGTTTGTAATTATCCGGCAGCGTTTCATAGACGATTAATACAGAGCGTCCATTACCGCCACGGTCCAGTACTTCTATTCTGTTTCTCTGCTTCAGCGAATCATAGGTTCCTTTGGGAACCAGCCCTTCTGGCGAATGACTGGTGCGTATAAACTCATGCCCTTCTATACAGAGCCTGTTCTGGGTATCAAACTTCATGGTAAACAATCTAATGGATGACGCAGGGATATAGTAATAATACCTATTTTTATTCCTTAATCCCTGATCTGATTATATCAAAAATATAACTTTTCCTATAAAGTCAAAAACTTTTTTATAACTTTACTTATATAATATTTCATCCATGACCGAAGGACAACGAATACTCCACCTCCGTAAACTGATAAAGAAAAATCAACAGGAATTTGCGCAGCTAATATCTGTGTCACAGGCCGCGCTGTCTGACATTGAGAACGGAAAGAACGGGATTTCTTATCCTGTTTTCAAAAAGTTAGTAGAAGAAATTGGGGTGCACCCTTATTGGTTTATGTGGGGGCAGGAACCTATATTCAGAGAAAAAGAGTTCGCAGAAAAATATAACATCCCCTATAATCCTGCAAGCCCAACTGAAAGCGCAAACGCAAGCCCAGCTCATAAAACCGCTACCAGCAACGATTCCAAGCTTACAATGGAAGAAGTAATGAAGGCTTTATCCGATTTACAGGGGGAAGTGAATAAAATCAAGCGCAAAGCCAAAAAGCACGAAAAATAAGCGAAGAATTAGAAAATAAAATAGAGATAAACCCAGTACCATGGCCGTGCCATGTCGATTTAATTCCAGTACTTCAAGAAAATCGCAGCAACATAAGCCGGTATAGGTTTTCCTATAACCGGTATCTTCTTCCAGACAGGACGTTTGGATTTCTTGTTGTCATATAACCGAGACTCAGAAATATTCCCATTAGCAGCGTAAAAGCCCAGGCGCTGCGGTTCTCCCAGGGATGTAATACCAGTACCAGCAGATCCTTCGCCAATGGAATCGGATCTTGCAGTACATCCCAACTATTCCAACGGAGATACCTGCCAATATATACGCCCATGCCGCATAAAAACATGACCGGGAAAGTAAATAACCAGGCTGGCCAGCGGGAATACCGTTGTTTCCACATCCGTTCCATACTACGAATGGACAGATATCCCATGATTAAACCATTCCAGCCAAAAGAGAGTATCAATATCAATTCAAACCAAACAGAAATACCGCCATCATACAGATGGAAAAGATCCGTCAGGATATAAGGGGCATTAGGGATAAACAGCAACCAGACCACAAAACAACTGTACCATTTTAACCGATGCCGCATCTCCACCGGATGTCGCTCCATCCAAATGGTAATAGCAAACGGTACAAGCGCCAGGAACAGATTCCACACAAGCGACAATCGCAGCATACTACCGGTATGGTATACACGAAACAGAATCATCGCCAGGCTAAACAACACCGATACACATAATACCGGTAATAATCCTGGGTTTTCAATCATCCATACTAATTTCCTGAAAATGGCATTTACCCGCTTCATAATGCTGCTGTTTTTTAAAGTAAATGGAACAGAGATAATAGATTAATGGAAAATATAGGGCCAAAAAATACAGCCCCCGGTAATCGCTGCGGCCAAAGCAGCCACTAATACTGCGCCGGCAGCTAAATCCTTAATAAATCCAACACGAGGATGAATTTCCGGTGAGATATGATCCATTGTTTTTTCGATCACCGTATTCAGCATCTCCGTAATCCATACCAAAGCCATAGCCCATAGTAACCACAGCCAGTCGCTTTTAGTCACCTGCCACCAACAGCCAGCGCCCACCACCAGCACGGTAGCTACCGCGTGTATGCGTGCATGTGGTTCCGATTTTACAAAAGCAAAAATTCCGGCCAATGCATAACCGAAACTGGCAACTCTTTTTTGTAAATAATTTCTGGCCATTAGACTTCAGGTAAAAGATGATGGATAGTCGGTCAAATTTAAGCATTTCTGACAGCTCCACTTATAGCAGAGCTGTCAGAAAAATCCCGGCTAGCTTTCCACAGCGGGGGCGGTAACAGCAGGCGTTCTGTTCCAGTTGATTTTCCTGCTGTAGTACATAATACCAGCCACCGTGAAAAACAGTCCAAAGCTACCCATCAGCAGTGCATAATCTTCCGCACTGATCACCACATATATGAAACCGTAAAAGAGGGTAAGCACAGCCGTAATACCCAATGCCGTTTTCCTGTTAAGCACCGCAGAAGTATAGCAGCCAATTAATCCTATCGTCATCACACTCGCTATAATATAGGCTACCAGGAAACTCGCTTGTTCAGAGATAGACAGCAGCAACACATAGAAGATGCAAAGTGCAATACCGATCAATCCGTACTGGATGGGGTGAATGCTGCGTCGCTGCGCTATCTCTACAAAAAAGTATATACAGAAAGTAAGTCCGATAATCAGGAAAGAATAATTCACCGCACGATCACTCTGTTGATAAGTGTCTACCGGCGTAATCAACGCCACCCCAAAGGAATTGCTGTCAGGGTTGTATTTATCGCCTATCCAGGATTGCGGAAAGCTCCTGTTGAAATCCTGTACTTTCCAGGTGGCAGTAAACCCTGCATTCGTCACTTTTCTCTCGTATGGCGAAATACCGTCATCAAAGCTGGGACTATTCCAGCTGGAACTAAGGGATACTTCTGTCGATTTCCCAACAGGAGAGAAGCTGATATGCGAAGCGCCTCTGATATCAAGATCCATGACAAATGAATTGGTGGCGGAGCCGGCAGCATCCTGGCTGAGAGAAACCGGAACCTGAATGCCCGACGAATTTCTATCCGACGAATTACCGGCTCCTGGCACACCTGGGTTAAACAACAACGATTTTCCGTTCCACAATACCTGCGCCTGGCTGGTGATCCCATTGAGATCATTGATATTTACTACCAATAAAGCTCGCTCCAGATGAATGGCGGAAGAAGAGAGATCAAGGGAGTGCAGATCTTCCAATGAGAAATCCCCGCTCAGGTGCAGTTTTGTTTGATATACATTTACATTATAAATTCCTCGCTGCAGATTACTCGGTACGAGGTCTCCATTTACCTTCAAATGACGTGGCATCAGCCATATCCAGGTCTCCCCGTTTTTGGTATCTATCGGAATACCAATGAAAGGACCGGAGATATGCTGCTCTCCCCCCCAACTGGCGGCTATCTTTTCTGCGGCATTATTCCGCGTATACCTTCTTTCCCTCACCAGATTCCTCAACATGACCGTAGGAATCATCAACATGAGTATCAGAAAGACAACAAATGCGCCCTTAATGGCAGTAGCATTTCTGGCGTAAAAACTGGGTGCAGAATAGGTATTTTCCATGAGTTTTTTATTTTTAAAAGCACTTTGCATTTCAAAGTATAAAGACAAAAAAAATTAACGGGTAAACTTGATCATATTTTCGAGGGCGGCAAGATGCCCTTTAAAGGCCTTCTCCCCCGCAGCAGTAATAGCATAGGTGGTATTGGTTTTACGACCAATAAATCCCTTATGCACTTTGATATAGCCGTTCTCTTCCAGGGTATTGAGGTGAGAAGCCAGATTCCCATCCGTTACTTCCAACATCTGTTTCAGGTCATTGAAATTCACTTCATCATTGACCATCAGAATACTCATCACTCCCAGGCGTATACGACTTTCAAAAATCTTATTTAAGTTTCCGATCGGATTCATGCTCATGTTTGAAGGCTCGCTTTTCGTTCATATTTCCACCACATCAATGATCCATAAAGAATGTGACAAAAACCAAAGCCGATGGCCCAAAAATAAAGCCCTTTGTTCAAAAAGAAAAGATTCAATAATCCTAATGCCGTTTCTGTAAACCCTAAATAACGTACATCCGATACCGTATACTTACTGGCATTGATCAACGCAAGCCCGTAAAATATCAGACAAGATGCCGCCGTAAGCTTCTCCGCATGATTATACATCAGCCCCAGAATAAAAATTCCTCCTGTTGCCAACGGAATAAATGCATTCATCGCCAATCTCCTCGCACTTCTATCCCATACAGGTATATTATCCCTTTTCGCTTTACGCCAGGTAAACAAAAAACCAAAAAATAATGCAGCTGCCATCACTCCCAATCCCAACAAAATCAGATTGTTACGCAGATCTATATACTCCAGCGTACTATACCCGTAGTTCCGGGTACCCACATCGCCATAATCCGTCAATGCACCTCCCTGGCGCATCTCCCAACGCTGATAATACTCCGTAAACCATTTGTTCGCTATAAACGCCCCAATTAACGCACTAATACCCGCAGATATCCCACTCAACCCACTCAATGAAATGAAACGACTACTGCGCTCCATCATCTTCCTTATATCAGTTAATGTCTTGAGATGTTCATGATCAGTCATATAAAAAGCACTTTGCACTACAAAGCTAATGAAAGTTTACATATTTCAAAATATATTTTTTTGTCATTGGAGCGTTAAGGTATCCAACAGATGCAAAGTTTAGCGCTAAATGCTATAATATTGTTCTCAGATATGATAGACTGGAAAAGAATATTAGGAATCATTTTAATCGTATTCGCCTGGTGTTCAGGCTTAAAGGCTCAACAGTATAAAATAAGTGGAGTTGTCAGAGATGCGCACTCCCAGGAAATAATACCCTTTGCTACCCTGCAATTCACCAATACCCAAACAGGAATGGTTAGCAATGCAGAGGGAAAATACTTGTTTGAACTCAACGTCATTCCCTCAGACTCCCTGCAAGTACGCGTGATGGGCTATAACCTCACCAAAATGTACGTCGACAAATCACTGAAGGAACAAACCATAAACTTCGAAATCACCCGCTCCGACGTTTCACTGAGAACATACGAAATCAAAGCCAATGTGAACTTCGCACTGATCCTCCTCCGACAGATCATTAAACATAAACCGGAAAACAATTATAGTAAACTAGACAACTATAAGTACGAAGTCTATAATAAGCTGGAACTGGATATGAAAAACCTGAACAAGGACAAATTATCCCGTAACAGATTCACTAAACCATTCGCATTCGTACTGGAAAATATTGATAGTACTTCGGAAGACAAACCATTTCTACCTATCTTCCTTACCGAATCATTATCAGATTACTACTACCAATCCAAACCACATAAAACAAAGGAAATTATCAAAGCCGCCAGAACATCCGGCATCGATAACGAAAGCGTACACAAGTTCCTGGGTGGAATGTATCAAAACATCAATATCTACGATAACTTCATCCCCGTTTTTGATAAACAGTTTGTTAGTCCAATCAATAACAACGGCGCCTTCTACTACGATTACAAAATCGCAGACACTCAATACGTTGATAACCAGCGCTTCATAAAACTAAACTTTACGCCTAAACGCAAAGGCGAAAACGTATTTATCGGCGATATATGGGTGCACGACACCACCTACGCGGTACAGAAAACAACCCTGTCTGTTCCTTCTGCCGCCAATCTTAACTTCGTACGTAAAGTAAGCCTGGTACAGGAATTCAAACAGTTACCAGACAGCACCTGGTTCCTGTATAAAGATAAATTTATAGCCGACTTCTGGACGCCAAGCCCGAAACCCGGTAAGACATTCGATTTTATTGGCCGCAAAACCACTACCTATTCGGATGTCATTACCAACGATACCGCCGCCACCAACATATTCTCCGATAAACGCTATCCGGAAAATATTACACTGTTGGACAGCGCCCGTTTTAAAAAGGATACCTACTGGGATAATAACCGACCGGAAGAACTGAGTAAGAACGAAGCCGGCATCTACAAAATGGTAGATAGCCTCCAGAAAATGCCACTGTTTCAAAAGTACTCTAATACCATCCGATTCCTCGCCACCGGCTACAAACCACTGGGACTGCTGGAATGGGGACCTTACTGGTACGCCTTCTCTCAGAACAGACTCGAAGGCTTCCGTATGCGTGTCGACCTGGGTACTACTCCCAAATTCAATAAAGATCTTTACCTCTATGGTTACCTCGCATATGGCTTCTCAGATCATGCATGGAAAGGGAAAATGTCTGCCCTCTGGCTGCTGAAAAGACATCCACGCATGTACCTCTATGGCGCCTATTCCCGCGACCTCGACAACGGCTCGCATTACTACGATGAAGTAGGCTCCGATAACATCTTTACGCTTGCTATCCGTAAAAACAATGTGCCACAGAAATTTTTATTGGTAGATGAAAAACGCGTAGAGTTTTTCAAGGAATACTATAGTGGTTTCTCCCATCAGATATCCCTGGTTCATAAGCAGGTAAGACCTTTCGAACCGCTGCCTACACTGGAAAGCTATAAAAATACCACCAGCACCGGCGATCCGCTTACCTCCGCAGAAGTAGAAGTAAAACTTCGCTACGCTTTCCAGGAAGAATTCCTCGAAGGAAACTATTATCGCTATAGCCTCGGTAGTAAATTCCCTATCGTAGAATTTAAGTACGCGCTGGGTATCCCAGGTATCGCCAACAGCAGCCAATCGTACAATAAAATGTCACTCAGCGTATCCGATTACGTGAAGATCCCTCCATTCGGCACCCTGTACTACAATGTGTATGGCGGAAAAATCTTTGGTACGCTGCCTTATACTTCGCTGGAAGTACATCCTGGCAACGAAATTTACTACTACAACAAATACGCATTCAACATGATGAACCGCTTCGAATTCCTCAGCGATCAATATGCGGGCTTCAATATTGAACACACGATCGGTAACGGTATTTTCAATTATATTCCACTGATTAAAAAGCTGAAATGGCGTCAGTTCTGGACAGCCAAAGGGGTAATCGGTTCCCTTTCTGAGGCCAATAAACAGTTAAACCTCTATAATGGATATCCGTTTAAAACACTGGAGAAGAATCCTTACGTGGAAGTGGGTACAGGTATCGAAAATATCTTCAAATTCCTGCGCGTGGATTTTGTGTGGAGAGTAGCCCCAGCCGCCCTTCCGGACGAACCCACCAGTAAACAATTTGGGGTATTTGGTAGCTTCAAATTACAATTCTAAAAATAGATAGGTATCCTATCGGCAGATATTAAAAAGGAGGACTTCATGTCCTCCTTTTTTATTTCGTTACTACATCCAGCCCTTCACAAATAATCTTGCAGGCGGCTATGATTTCCTCCTCCGTAATTACCAGTGGTGGCGCAATGCGCATACATTCCGCAGCAAACAGAAACCAGTCTGTCAACACGCCATGTGCAATACAATAGTCAATTGTTTTCTTATTAACCTCAAAGCTCTCCAGTTCCACGGCCATCATCAGTCCCACAGACCGTACCGCTTTAATAGCAGGATGCTTCAGGTGTTGCAGAAATATCTGCTCCTTCGCTTTTACCTGCGGAATCAGCTCTTCTTCCAGTAATGCCTGGAATCCTGCCCTTCCGGCTGCGCAATTCACCGGATGACCGCCAAAAGTGGTGATATGTCCCAGTACCGGCGTATTGGTCAATGTCCACATTATTTCCTTGGAAGCTATAAATGCACCCAGTGGCATACCGCCGCCCAGGGCTTTTCCAAGAATGAGTATATCCGGTACAATCCCGAGTTGCTCAAAAGCCCAAAGGGTACCGTTTCTTCCTAAACCACATTGTACCTCATCCAAAATCAGTAAGGTGCCGGTAGCTGTACATTTCTCCCGAAGAGCCTTCATCCATTCCAGGTTCGGAGGATTTACGCCGCCTTCTGCCTGTACACTCTCCGCAATAACAGCGGCCGTTTGGGAAGTAATCTGCTCCAGGGATTCGAAATTATTATACTCCAGGTGTTGAATGCCCGGTAGGAGAGGCCTGAATGCATTTCTCCAATATTCGTCGCCAAGAATACTGAGCGCGCCCTGGGTAGAACCATGGTAGCTACGGTTAAATGCAGCAATGTTCGTACGACCCGTAAAACGTTTCGCCAGTTTCATTGCTCCTTCTACCGCTTCTGCACCAGAGTTGGTAAAGTATACACAGTTGAGTTGATTAGGGAGATGATCAGTCAGCAGTTTCGCAAAGGATACCTGGGGCGACTGTACGAATTCCCCATAAACTAAAAGATGCATATACTGCTGTGCCTGATCCTGGATGGCTTTCACCACCTTCGGATGACAATGTCCTACATTACATACGCTGATCCCTGCAATCAGGTCCATGTATTGTTTCCCGTCCGCATCCCACATGTACATGCCTTCCGCTTTCACAATTTCCAGGGCCAGGGGAGCGTCAGATGTTTGCGCTACGTGCTGCAAAAAAAGTTGCCTGTTATTCATATCTCATCTACACTATTAGTGCGAAGGTAGAAAACAACTGCTAATTACTAATTGTTATATTTGTGTACCACGCGTTAAAACAATTTATTATGGCTTATATACTACCCTTAAATGGTCACACTCCGCAACTTCCCGAAGACACTTTCATTGCGCCTAATGCCACTATTGTTGGCGATGTGGTAATGGGAAAAGGTTGCACGGTATGGTTCAATGCCGTGGTACGCGGAGATGTGAACAGCATCCGAATTGGCGATAATGTCAATATCCAGGACGGCGCAGTGATTCACTGCACCTATCAGAAATCCAAGACTATTGTTGGTAATAACGTTTCTATTGGCCACAATGCCATTCTCCATGGTTGTACAATCGACAACGATGTACTGATCGGTATGGGCGCTATTGTGATGGATAATGCCCGAATCGACAGCAACAGCATCATTGCTGCGGGCGCAGTAATTCTCGCAGGCACACACGTGGAAGCAGGTACCATCTGGGCCGGCGTTCCAGCCAAAAAAGTAAAAGACATCGATATGGCCCTGATCAACGGGGAAATCAACCGCATTTCGAAGAACTATGCGATGTACGCTTCCTGGTACGATGATGTCATTCCAAAGGAAAAGACGCTTTAAATAAATTCCTTATATTGCAGGCAAATATTCCCCTATGAAATCTCATATTTGCCTGCTCACTTTTGGGCTATTCCTGCTGGCAAGCTGCGCTTCCCAGGAAAAAGGATGTCCCGCTTCCAACTATTATACAAAAGAGGTAAAAGCTTCCAACCGTAAGGCGGGTAAGCAAATGGGTCGTTTATTCTAATCCCTGCTACCATGAAACGATTCCTCTTGATAATCCTGTTGGCCGCCATGGCAATGAGTTGCCGTACTGTAAAAAAAGGATGCCCTCAGCCACGCCGCAACTGGGGTGCTGAAAAAGTACTGGAAGAGCTAAGCACGCCTGGAAGAAAATAGGTTTTCGTACGTGCTTCTCCGTTAATATTCTTTTTCTTCGATTGTTTCCAGAATGGTAGCATAACTCACATAACGATCGATACTGATATCGCCAGCTTCCACCGCTGCTTTCACAGCGCAGCCAGGTTCGTTGATATGCATACAGTTATTGAACTGACATTCATCCAGATAAGGCTGCATTTCCAGAAAATAATGGGAGAGTTCTGTTTTGGCAATATCTACAATACCAAATTCCCGCACACCGGGAGTATCTATCAGCCGCCCACCTCCGGGCAAATCATACATTTCAGCAGAAGTAGTAGTATGTAATCCCTTTCCGCTCCAGCCACTCACCGCCGTGGTACGCAGGTCGAGGCCAGGCATCAGGTCATTTATCAGAGAGGATTTTCCAACGCCCGAGTGACCAGACATCAGGGTGGTTTTGTCTTTCAATACGGCCTTCACTTCTTCAATTCCATCTTCTTCCTTCGCAGAAATCAACATTACCTGGTAGCCAATACCGGTATACAACTCTTCCAGTTCCTCGTATTTCTCCATTTCCTTCTCCCGGTAAATATCCTTTTTATTGAAAATCAGAATTACCGGAATATGATAGGCCGCCGCAGTTACCAGGAAACGGTCTATAAAACCCTGCGAAGTACGCGGCTCTTTCAAAGTACAGATCAGTACTGCCTGATCCATATTTGCAGCCACAATATGCTTTTTATTGCGACCATGCGGAGAACTGCGAACAATATAATTCCTTCGGTCGCCAATGGCTGTAATCATGGCATTAGCCGCATCGCCTTCTTCCGGCTCTATTTCTACGAGATCCCCTACAGCAACAGGATTGGTGGAGGTAATATCTTCGTTTTTCTTAAAGATACCCTTCATTCTCGCCTGAAATGTTTCTCCGGTGGCAGTCTTCACCACGTACCAGCTGCCTGTGGACTTGTAGATTGTTGCTTGCAATGCCTTGATTTTTATTAGAACTCCAAAGGTAAGAATAAAAAAGGATGCCTTGCCGTATTACGGGCAAGGCATCCTTTGCAATATTTTTACACTGTTTTATGGTAAACTACGGAAGAGCGTATAACGCAGCACTACTTCCAATAACAGGCAAGCCAGCGCAATCATGGCAAACAGGAAGAAATGCTCCGCAAACTTCTTGTAAGAAGTGATTTCTACCTTGGTTTTCTCCATTTTATCGATTTCATCATAGATATGTTGGAGATCAGTTGTATTAGTAGCCCTGAAGTACAGACCTCCCGTTTCTTTGGAGATTTTCTTCATCAGCGGCTCATCAATCTGCACATCCTGCATCACAGTTTGCACGCTGCCATCAGGCATTGGCATCGGGAAAGGCGCTTTGCCTATGGTACCTACGCCAATCGTGTATACGCGAATCTTGAATGCTTTTGCAATTTCCAATGCGGTAAGCGGATCTATCAACCCGGTGTTATTCACACCGTCTGTCATCAGGATAATCACTTTACTTTTAGCCTGACTGCTGCGAAGTCTGTCTACCGCAGTGGCCAATCCCATCCCAATGGCGGTTCCATCTGTCAGCATACCGCTTTTCACCTGCATAATCTGATTTTTCAGTACGCCGTGATCTGTAGTGATAGGACACATGGTAAAGCTTTCCCCGGAAAACACCACCAGCCCTATACGATCGCTGATACGTTTATCCACAAAGTCCATGGCTACGTTCTTGGCGGCCTCCATACGGTTAGGCTGAAGATCCTGTGCCAGCATACTTCCGGAAATATCAATTGCCATCACAATATCAATCCCTTCACTATCGATATTCTCAGAGGTGTTGGACGTCTGCGGACGTGCCAATGCCACTACCAAAGCGGAAAAGGCGAGGAGGCGCAATACCAGCAGCAATGGTCTGAAACGTATTTTCCAGGAAACAGGCAAACCTTTGAGCCCTTCCAGAGAAGATACCATCATCACTCCCTGCTGACGTTTACGCCGGGACATATACCAATAAACCATTACCGGCACCAGCAATAACAGCCAGAAAAAAACCGGGTAGGCAAATTCAATATTTTTCCAGGTAGATAAATTCATTAATCTCTTATTAAATCCTTTCGCTTATAGTTATGCTTCCTGCGTTACCACGCCTTCGTTTTCACTCTCTTTCTTAGGACGGGTCCATTCCAGAATTTCTTCCGTCTGACGCATACAAGCCTCATGCTCTTCTGCCGTTGGCTGCATCTTTGCAAACTTGGCCAAATCCGCAATAGTCAACAGTTCGCGTAATTTATCACGTTGCTGGTTAAGTTTAGTAACCGGCTTGATATTATGTAATAACTCTTCTGTCGTCTGTTCCAGCGCAGCAATACCAAACTGATGTTCGAAGTAGGTACGAAGAATATCTGTGAGACGCGTGTAATACATCTTAACGTCTCCGCGTTGCCAAACTTCTTCTGCTTTCAGCGAATGTAACTGCTGTATGGCCAGTTCATAAGGCGTAACGGTTGGTGTAGGCTTCTCTGGCGTCACTTTCCTGCGAGTACGGATAAACCAGATAATTCCAATGATAATCAGTACCAGCAACAAACCGCCTGTTGCTTCCAATCCATAGTCCCAGATACGCCATGGGGCCGACTGTACTGTTTTAATGGGGCGAAATGCCTTAGTAGTATCCACTGTCACGGTACCCACATTAACACCAACAGGCATAGTGAACAGCGTGTCTACCACTGCATTATTACTCGTTTGCTGCACATCAAAACGCATCGGAGGAATATCCCAATGCCCGGAGTCAAAGCTGGTAAGTACAATGGTTTGCACCATTACTTTCAGCTGCTGATCGCCGCTGGTATCAATTTTACCACGGGAAACCACTTCGAAATGTTCGAGGGAATCAGGTAATACGGGAAATCCGATTTTTGTGGTCCCGAACTGATTGGCCGGGAGAGAGGCGGTAAGACGAAGTTTAATCTGTTCGCCAATTCTAATGCTGGCAGTGTCAACGCCGGCATGTACTTCCGGCGCAGTTTGTGCCCGCAGGACTAAAGGAAAGATCAGTCCTAGTAACAAACATAAAAAAATGCTTCGTATCACTGGTTTTGTATACATGACTTGTTTGCTCCGCTTTATGCTCTGTTGAGGAAGAATGTTTGCAATGCTTTTACATAGTCCTCATCAGTGCGAATGGATACCAGCTCTGCACCGCTTTTCAGAAAAGCGTTCTTGCAGTATTGACCATGTTGGGTAAACTGGTATTCATAATATTGACGTACTTTTTTATCGTTCGTATCAATCCATTGTACAGCGCCGGTTTCAGCATCTGCTACTTGTATAAGTCCAACAGCGGGTAATTCCTTATCGCGCTGATCATATACATGTACGCCCACCATATCATGCCTTTTGGCCGCAATATTGAGTGCCTCCTGGTAATTGCCGGAAAGGAAATCGCTCAGTACAAATACGATACTTCTCTTCTTGGTAGCATTGTTAAAGAAACGCAGGGTTTCTTTCAGATTGGTACCTTTTCGTTTAGGCGTGAACGATAGTAACTCACGAATGATGAAAAGGATATGTGACTTACCTTTTTTAGGCGGAATATATCTTTCCATGCCATCGCTGAAAAAGATAACGCCTACTTTATCATTGTTCTTGATAGCAGAGAAAGCCAGGACAGCGCATAGTTCTGTAATCAGATGACGCTTATCCTGTTTTTTAGTACCGAAGGAAGAGCTTTCGCTCACGTCTACCATCAGCATTACAGTCAATTCTCTCTCTTCTTCAAAAACCTTCACAAAAGGATGGTTGAAACGGGCGGTCACGTTCCAGTCGATAGAACGTACATCATCTCCGAAGTGATAGTCTCTTACTTCGCTGAATGACATACCACGGCCTTTGAAGGCGCTATGATATTCGCCTGCAAATATGTGGTTGGTAAGACCTTTTGTTTTGATCTCAATCTGTCTTACCTTTTTTAATATTTCAGCAGTATCCACCTTTAAGCAATTAATGATTAACGAAATGTGACAAGAATGGGGAGATGCGGCTACTAAGGCACTTCTACTGCATTCAGGATTTCGCTGAGAATATTTTCGCTGGTAACGTTTTCTGCTTCTGCTTCATAGGTCAGACCTACACGATGACGCATTACGTCGAAGCAAATGCTGCGTACATCTTCCGGAATCACATATCCTCTGCGTTTCATGAAGGCATATGCTTTGGCTGCCAGCGCGAGGTTGATACTCGCCCTTGGAGATCCGCCATAAGCAATCAGTGGCTTCAGTTTCTGCAGTTTATACTCTTCCGGATTACGGGTAGCAAAAACGATATCAATGATATATTTTTCGATTTTCTCATCCATATACACCTCACGCACCAGTTGACGGGCTTCCATGATATCGGAAGGCTGAATTACAGGGCGGATTTCAGGCGTAGCCTGTGGGTTGAGGTTCTGACGGATGATATGTCTTTCTTCTTCTTTAGTAGGGTAGCCTATCACTACTTTCAGCATGAAACGGTCTACCTGTGCTTCTGGCAGCATATAGGTACCTTCCTGTTCGATAGGGTTCTGGGTAGCCAGTACCAGGAATGGCTCATCCAGTTTGAAAGTAGTATCGCCAATGGTGATCTGTCTTTCCTGCATGGCTTCCAACAGGGCACTCTGTACTTTTGCCGGGGCACGGTTGATCTCATCCGCCAGGATAAAGTTGGCGAAGATAGGACCACGACGTACCATGAATTCGTTACGCTGCTGGTTATAGATCATAGTACCGATAACGTCTGCAGGAAGCAAGTCCGGCGTAAACTGAATACGGCTGAATTTACCGTTGATAGCAGAAGACAGGGATTTGATGGATAAGGTTTTTGCAAGACCAGGTACGCCCTCTAACAAAACGTGACCTTGTGCGAGCAGACCTATCAACAGTCTTTCCACCATGTATTTCTGCCCTACGATTACTTTACCCAGCTCCATGTTCAACAGATCCACAAAAGCGCTCGCCTGGTGAATCTTTTCATTCAGTTGTCGGATATCGGATGATGTATTTTCCATGCTAATTATTTTTCAGGTGTGCTAAAATAAACATTCTTAGAACAAATAAAACTTATCACTATGTGAAGGGGCCGTTAAAATGCTGTTAAACTTGCCACCGTGGCGGATTTCCATCAGATCATCCCCCGTTTTGGGCCCAAATTAATAAAGCCCCTGCATTTTCTATAATATTTTTAGTCTTAACGTACATTTGCCAAACAGGCTAAATATTTAAATTATGGAAGATTTTGCGCAACGCTGGAAGCCTATAGAAGAAATGCTGACTCAACGCTTCGGAAAAACCCCGAATATGGAGGCCATTCTCTTTCTGATAGGCATGAACGAAATGAATAAATTCAAAAAGAAATACACAAAAGAACAAAAACAAGACCTCATGCACGTGGCTGTGTGTACACTCCTCAGCCAAAGCGGTTACTATGAAGTTGAAGGCTATGACCAAGATGGATGGCCTCATTTCAAAGAACTGCAACCCGTTCCTAAGATGGGAATGGCAGAGCAAGAACTGTTCCTGAAAGAACATGTTATCGCTTATTTTAACCACCAGGAAGAAGAATAATTCATTACTCCATGAAGAAACTGTTACTCCTTTGTTCCCTGTTGATGCTTGCTAGCATTGGATTTGCAAAAAACCGAAAGGTCAAAATCATCACTCAGTACGGCACTATGATCGTACGTTTATATGATCAGACCCCGCAGCATCGGGATAATTTCCTGAAACTCGCTAAGTCTCACTTCTACGACAGTACGCTGTTTCATCGCGTTATCGATAGTTTTATGATCCAGGGTGGCGATCCCGATTCCAAACATGCCAAATCCGGCGCCATGCTGGGAAATGGAGATGTAGGATATACGATTCCGCCAGAATTTCAGCTGGACCTCTTTCACCGGAAAGGCGCATTGGCAGCGGCCCGTGAAGACAGGCCGGATAAAGCCTCCTCCGGATGCCAGTTTTACCTGGTACAAGGAAAAGTATTCAACGATGCACAACTGGATAAACTGGAGAAGACAAGATTAGGAGGTCGGAAGATACCTGTCGACCAAAGGGAAATCTACAAAACAATAGGAGGGACGCCTCACCTGGATCAGAGCTATACTGTCTTCGGCCAGGTAATAAAAGGCATGGATGTGATTGATAAAATTGCAGCAGCGAAAACAGATAAGAACAATCGCCCACTGCAAGATATTCCCATGAAAATCAGGGTAATGAAAAAATGGTTATTCTTTTAAGACGTTCTAACACGTTGTAATATAACTTTCTGTATTTTTACGGCTCTAAAATCAAAAACTTATGAATTTTCCGTCCAATCTGCGTTACACCAAGGATCACGAATGGATTCTGTTAGAAGGTAACACAGCTACTATCGGTATCACTGAATTTGCACAACGTGAATTGGGAGACATCGTTTTCGTAGATATCCCAACTGTTGGTAAATCTTTGGAAGCTGAAGAAGTATTTGGAACTGTTGAAGCAGTAAAAACTGTTTCTGATCTGTTTCTGCCCGTTACGGCTACTATCAGTGAAGTAAACGATGTACTGAACGACGAGCCAGAACTGGTAAACTCTGATCCATATGGCGAAGGCTGGATGGTGAAAGTAACCGTTAAAAACCCTGCTGATGTAAATGCGCTGCTCACCGCAGATCAATACAAAGCACTGGTTGCTGAATAATCACACAGTTATACACTGACTATATTTACAAAGGACAACAGGCCGCGTTATCATATGCGACTGTTGTCCTTTGTGTATATTACCGCCAATAATAGATCTTTAACGGAAACTGCCCGGAAACTAGAGTCAATGAAAAATCTGAAATATTTCTTGCCCGCTGCTATCTGGATCATCATCATTCTGGTGCTGTGTACCCTACCAGGAAGAGACATTCCTACCAACTCCTTTCTGGAACAAATCCATTTCGATAAATTCGTTCACTTCAGCCTGTTTGGCGGAATTGTGTTCTTCCTTGCACTGGCCGTCTATTGGCAACGGAAAAGGGTTTCTCCTGCATTACTCCTCCTTTTTGTACTCATTTCTGCCAGCTATGGCCTCGCCATTGAGTTCGTCCAGAAGTATTATGCGGAAGGCCGCAGCTTCGACCTCTACGACGCCCTCGCCGATACCATTGGGGCCATTGCAGGCGTGTGGGTCTTCAAGATCGTCATCCGCCTCTACGAAAAACATTGGCTGAAAAAATAGCCCGCGTCTCCCTGTAATCATACCATCCCCCATCTGTCACACCTTTGCTGGCCTACGGCTTATGCTGCTCCGCGCGCCAAACCATCCAAACAAACCTTCCATAAAAAAATAATCCCCCCTGAAACCAGGGGGGAATGTGTTTTTCTGCTTATGAGAAATAAGTGTTCCTTTATAATATGATTACTGACCAGCTTCTTTCTTCGCATCAGCCTTCATCTTGTCATTCGCAAAGATGGAGAACTCTACACGACGGTTTTTAGCACGGCCTTCTTCTGTATCGTTAGTTGCAATTGGCTGAGTCTTGCCATATGCAAAGCCCTGGATACGGTCAGCTGAAATTCCTTGTTTAATCAGGAATGCAGTAACACTGTTAACCCTGCGCTGTGACAGACCCATGTTGTACTCATCTGTACCTTTTGCATCTGTATGACCTTCTACACGAACATATGTATCAGGATACTTGTTCAGTACAGTCGCCAGATTTTTAATATTTTCCTGCGCTACCGGAGATAAGTCAGATTTATCAAATCCAAACAATACACCAGCATCAAATTTTACATTGATACCCTCTTCATAACGCTCTACTGTTGCATTTGGAACTTCATTTTTAATTTCCTGCGCTTGCTTATCCATCTTTTTACCAATGATAGCACCAGCACCACCGCCAATAGCAGCACCCAGAATCGCTCCCAGTGCAGTATTACCAGCTACTTTACCGATTACAGCACCAGCAGCAGCACCGCCACCAACGCCAATCGCAGCGCCTTTCTTAGTATTGTCCATGCTCTGCCATTGGGAACAACTAAACAACATTGTTGCAGATAAAACCACAGCTACCAGAACATTCAATTTTTTCATCATAGTAATTTTAAATATGAAGTTATTATATAATACAATAGATGGCAAGTATTTTGCCACCATCCAGCAAACAAATATACTGCCAAAGTCAAATACCTTCAGCAATTACTTGCATTGCAATTGTTAAAAAATATAAAAAAAATCACAACTGTTACGCTAATTACCCAAAGAGGTTTTTCAGCACGTCACCAATTCCACCAGTGTTGCCGGAATTCCCCTCTTGCTGTTGCTTTGCGCCACCAGAGAAAATATCCTTCAATTCACCCAGATCAAAATTGCCTCCTTTAATCTTATCCATGATACCACCCAGGTTAATGCCGGAAGAAGCGCCTCCCGTCAGATGACCCAGGATACCATCCAGACTAAAACCATTATTGGAAGGATCATTGGTCTTATTCACCAAAGAACCCATTACCGTAGGAATCAGGCTGCTAGCCAATTGCGTAGCCTTCTCCTTATCCAGATTGAACTTCTGTAGCAGCGTATCCAGGAAATTGTTGGAGATGTTATTCACTAAAGGGTTACCCTCCGTACTGTGCTGACCTCCTAAAAGACCCAGAACACCCGCCGTATTACCATTGGCCAGCTCCTGCTGTAAACCATTGGTAATAGATTCTGTAGCAGCCTGCATCACTGCCTGATTCTGCTCATTAGGGACAGCAGGATTGTTCACCACGGCGGTTTGCGCGTGTTCTTGTACTAATTGCAGCAATTGCTCGAACATGTGTGTAAGATTTAATGTAGGGGAGTAAATATGATTTTCTCGAACTTATTAAATGTAGGATTTTTCCGCCGTAGAAATAGCAGACCCTACAAGATTTCATAGAATATTAAAAAGCCGCAAAGAAGCCAATAAATACAGCCTCTTTGCGACTAAATATAGTTTAGGGAGACTAGCTTCCCTGTTTCAGCTTCTCTGCATTCTCCGCAAAAGCCAGCGCTTCAATCATATCCTTGATCTCACCGTTCATGAACGCATCCAGATTGTAAACAGTCATACCAATACGGTGATCCGTTACACGACCCTGAGGATAGTTATAGGTACGGATCTTCGCAGAACGGTCCCCGGTAGATACAAGACTCTTACGCTGACTCGCAATGGCGTCCTCATGCTTACGCACTGCCGCCTCATAAATACGAGTACGCAACATCTTCATCGCAATCTCACGGTTGGAGTGCTGACTACGTCCTTCCTGACACTCTACCACCACACCGGTAGGACCATGCGTCAAACGAACGGCAGACTCCGTCTTGTTTACGTGCTGGCCACCCGCACCACTGGAACGGAACGTATCCATCTTGATATCCGCTTCCCGGATTTCCACATCCACTTCTTCCGCTTCTGGCAAAACCGCTACGGTAGCAGCAGACGTATGTACGCGTCCGGATGCTTCTGTGGCAGGTACACGCTGTACACGGTGCACGCCGGATTCGAATTTTAATGTGCCATATACATCATCTCCACTTACTTCCAGTACCACCTCTTTATAACCGCCGGCAGAACCAGGGTTTTCAGACATTACACTGGTACTGTAGCCTTTCAGCTCGCAGAAACGCAGGTACATACGCAGCAGATCGCCCGCGAATAAACTCGCTTCATCTCCTCCAGTACCAGCACGAATCTCCAGGATGGCATTTTTCTCATCCTGAGGGTCCTTGGGAATCAACAAGTTACGAATCAGCTCTTCCTGAGCAGTCTTCTGTTCCTGCAATTCTTCTGTTTCTGCCTTTGCCAGTTCGCGCATCTCTTCATCTCCGCTGTCCAGCACTTCTTTATTAAAAGCAATATTATCCAGCAGATTACGATAGGCATCATATGCCTTCACAATCTTCTCCAGCTGGCGGTATTCTTTGCTTAGCTGGCCAAACTTTTTGTTATCACTTACCACCTCTGGGTTGGTAAGGGCCAATGATACCTGTTCAAATCGGCCTTTTATAGCTTCCAGTTTGTCTATCATAATTATCTTTGACGATCGAATATACCACCCAATGGGGTAGTGACCGTACTCAATCGGGTTGCAAAATTAACATCATTCAAGGAATTAAACACCAGGGTTGTTGAAACAGATTAAATTAAAAGGAAAAGATATATTTGACGGATACCATTTCCTCGGCCCCAACAAGGTGCTGATATTGGACGAAACCGGCACTGTGACTGGCATTACAGATTATTCTTCCGATGAAGATATTCAGGAAATAGACGGTATTCTATGCCCGGGATTTGTAAACGCACATTGCCACCTGGAACTTTCCCACATGAAAAATGTGATTCCGGAAGGTACCGGACTGCCAGGTTTCCTCACCCGCGTCATGCAGTTACGCCAGCAAAATGCAGATCAGCAGGAAACAGCCATGAACGATGCCGCCCAGGCAATGTGGGAAGCCGGTATAAGCGTGGTAGGGGATATCAGTAATAATACGGCTTCTATCTCCCGTAAAAAAAATGACCCTATCCGCTATCATACCTTCGTGGAATGTATGGGCGTGGCCGATAACGGCGCTGATAGCCGCTATCAGTTCAGTATGGACGTGCTTGGGCAGTTCCGCGAACTGGATGGCGCTAGGCATAGCTCCTCCATAGTACCCCATGCGCCCTATTCTGTTAGTCGCACCCTGTTTGGGAAAATTGCCGCCACCCCCGCCAATACGCCGGTGAGTATCCACAACCAGGAAACAGCGGCAGAAAACCAGCTATACAACGATAAAACCGGGGATTTCCTGGAGTTCTACAAGACCTTCGGAATGGACATAAGCGGGTTTCAGCCCACCGGCACCAATAGCCTGGAAGCCTGGCTGCCAGATTTCTCCGGCCAGAAAATGATCCTGGTACATAATACCTTTTCTACGGAAACGGATATACGATTTGCACAGCAACAGGCATCGGAAATATGGTGGTGCCTTTGTCCGCAAGCCAACCTGTACATAGAAAACAGATTACCCGATATTCCACTGTTACGCCGGATGAATTGTAATATTGTTGTTGGGACAGACAGCCTGGCCTCCAACCACCAACTGTCTATCTGGGCAGAAATACAGACTATTCGCCAACAGTATCCAGCAATACCGCTGGAAGAACTCCTGCAATGGGCCACCAGCAATGGCGCCAGGGCATTAGGTTTGGAAGGATACGGTAGTTTTCAGCCAGGGAGCCGTCCTGGCGTTGTAGTAATTAATCAAGAAGCAAAAAGAATCATCTAATAATCCTGTATGAATAGTTTTCTGAATACCATCATCCTTGACAACCCGATCAGAGATTACCTGATCCTTTTACTGGTATTAATGTTTGTATCCTTCGTTAAAAGGTACATTTCTAAAATTGTTGCTGCGTTATTGTTCCGGCTGGTGAAACACTGGTCTCCCCAGATCGAACAAAAAAGCTTTGTAGAACTGCTGCTTAAACCACTGGAGTTCTTCTTTCTGCTGATCACGTTCATGTTTACGATCGACAGATTCACTTTCCCCCGAATCCTGAATGTAAACGTATATGGAAAGGTTACCTTACAAAACGTAACAGATACCTTACTGGAACTGGCTTTCACAGCAAGTATCATCTGGATTATTCTCCGTTTGATCGATTTCATTTCACTGGTACTGGAAAAGAAGGCCGATGCTACGTCGGACAGAACAGACAAACAGTTCGTCATCTTCTTTCGTGACTTCTTTAAGGCCATCATCTTCATTATGGGAGCGATTGCCTTTATCCGGATATTATTTGGTGTAGGCCTGGTAGAAAAGATCGTTGCTGGTCTTGGTATCGGTGCTGCGGCCCTAGCCCTCGCTGCCAAAGAAAGTATCGAAAACCTAATCGGTTCTTTTATCATCTTCTTTGATAAACCATTCCGCGTAGGGGATAGCGTGAAAGTTGACAGCTGGCAGGGAACAGTGGAAAAAATCGGATTAAGGAGTACGCGCATACGTACACTGGAAAAGACTTTCGTGACGGTGCCAAATAAAAAGATGGTGGACAGTATCCTCGATAATCTGTCGCTCCGCACCCAGCAAAGGGTAAACATGAAACTGGAAATGACCGCGGATACGCCGGCCGACAGTATCCTGGGCGCTTTGCAGGATATCCGGAAATTGCTGGAAAACAACGAAAATATCCTGAAAGGCTTTACTGTAAATCTGCACGACTTCAATAAAGACACCGTGATCATACAGGTTATTTTCAATACTTATATTTTGGATGGAACAATGTATGCCGCATTAAGGGAAAGCGTGAACCTGTCTATTCTGCATATCCTTGAAAAGAGAGATATCAAGATGCCAGGAAGCAGTACCAACGTGGTGGTGACATCTGCCGCCAAGTAATAAGCGGAAAAAGGTAATAAACGAAAAAGGAGCGCAAATGCGCTCCTTTTTCGTTTCAATATCAGAATAGACTATTCGTCTTTAGATTTCTCATTCTTGCTGCTCTTCAGCAGGATGCGAGACAGTTCTCCTTCTACGCTTTCTTTAGGCGTACCTACTATGCGACCTTCTTCTTTACCATCTTTGAAAACAATGATCGTAGGAAGTTTTTTGATTCTATAGTCAGTAGGAGCGTCCGTGTTCATTTTCTGGTCAGCGCCGAACATGATCACTTGTTCTTCAGGGCTTCCACCAAGGATCATCACTTTATAAAGCTGAGGAATGATCTCTTTACTGGCTTGATCCCAGGTCCCTAATACCGCTACGATATTAAAGCTGCTGCGGTTGGCTTTGATGTAATTCACCATATTATCATTAGGCTGGTAGTCGTTCACACCTTTGTAGAACCAGCTATATTCCTTACCGTTCATGAGCGTTTTCATATCAATTTTACCTTTCAGGACAGGATTGTCGCTGGAAGATTGTGCCCATGTCAGTGTGGAGAACAGCAGCCCGCCACCTAATAGTAACATTTTTAATCGCATAACCTTGTATTTTATAATTGATCTTTCAGTTCCGTTAAGAAACCTCTTACCTTTAGCAAAGCTTGTACCATTTCGAAATTTCGGGCGGCCAGCTTACGGTCTTCCTTTAATTTTTGTTTCGCGCCTTCGATCGTATACTTCCTTTCTCTGAGGAGGTGATAGATTAATTTCAGATGGTGAATGTCTTCCTGGCGGAACAGGCGGTCTCCTTTGCGGTTCTTTTTAGGCTGGAGGATATCAAATTCGTTCTCCCAATAGCGTATCAGAGAAGTATTTACCTTGAACATGGCAGCTACTTCACTGATGGAATAATATTGTTTGTCCAATACCAGTTTATCCAATTCCATAATCAGATCCGGGTCTTCCGAAAATTCTTTCAATGATTTACGCCCACGCTTTTTACCCAGATTGGGTTCAGCGGGAGGGGCCACGGCCCTGACTTTTACTTTAGACTTGGGTCCCGCCTTTACTGCCATTGGCAGTGGAGACGTTCCGGCTGTAGAAAAAAGGTCTAACTGGTGCATGGCAGTAAAAAACACGTTGAAAAATATCTTTTACAGCCATGAATTTAGCCATTTTACTTCAGCTTTCGTCTATTTCCAGATTAATAACGAACATATTATAACCAATCAGGATAACTTAGTCGAACGACTGGTTACCAGATCTGGCCATTTTAACCAGTGTTTCAAACTGTTCTGCGGTGAGATCGCTGAAGAAGAAGTATACCGGGTCTACCTTGGTGCCATTTTTCATTACCTCATAATGGCAGTGTGGCCCGGTTGATTTACCAGTACTACCTACCCATCCTAACACATCTCCGCGTTTTACCGACTGTCCGGCCCTTACCTTCATACGGAGCATATGCCCATAGAGGGTTTTATAACCGTAACCATGGCGTACCACCACGTGGTTACCATATCCTACGTCGCTCAGACTAGCCTCTTCCACCACACCGTTACCTGTAGCATAGATAGGCGTCCCACTGGGCGCCGCGAAGTCGAGCCCAGAGTGATATTTCATCATTTTATAAATCGGATCGATCCTATAGCCGAAACCGGAGGCAATATGTTTAAGATCTTTATTCGATACAGGCTGAATAGCCGGGATAGAAGCCAGCATTTCCTGCTTATTCTTTACCAGCTTATCAATCTCGTCGAAGGATTTCTCCTGGGATTTGATACGGTTGGTGATCTCATTGAGCAATACAGAAGTGGAAGCGATGATCTCACTGCTGGCAAAGGATTGCAGCTGAGACGCTTCCTCATCGGCGGCCACCTTACCCATACGGGTACTGTCTGGAATCGGATCAGCCTCAAAGATGACCCTATAGATCTCATTATCCCGCTCTTCCAGGGCAGTTAGTTTGGTCTTCGCCTCTTTCATACGTCCCTGCAGGGCCTCGTACTTTTCTTTCATCCCGTCCAGATCCCGCAACAACAGCTTTTCCTTAGGGGAAGCAAAAAAACGATAGGCAAATGCCAGGAACAAAGCGCCTGTAACAATGGCGGCAGACACGAAACCGAGAATACGCAGCACTTTCACCCGTAGGGAAACTACCAGCTTCTCGTATTTTAATGTTTGCGTATTATAGAAATATTTAACCTTCTTCATTGCACCAATGGTGTACTTTTCTTACTCAGCTAATACGCTGAGACCGCAGATTTTATTACCTTGAGTTCAAACGGATGAATAAAAATTGGCATAAATGAGCTTGCCGTCCTTAACTTTTTTGCCGGTCAGCCTATCCTATTTTGAATAATCATACAGGTTTCAATATTTTTGCACTCCCTGTAACTCGGCGGGAAAATAAGGCGCACAAACCTAATGTAATTAGATTAAAACATCAACCTTTTGAATGTCAATTTTCTAACTACTTCATAATGGGTTGAAACACAGGCGAAAGTCTGCCGCCAAATACTCGAGCAATAAGATATAAAATATATATTAATTCGCATCAATATTTTATGACAGCTTCTGAAATACGACAGCAATTCCTGGACTTCTTTGCGTCAAAAGGGCACCAAATCGTGCCTTCTGCCCCGATAGTGGTGAAAAATGACCCGACTCTGATGTTCACTAACGCCGGTATGAACCAGTTTAAAGACTATTTCCTCGGCAATAAAGTACCCGCGCACAGCAGAGTGGCAGATACGCAAAAATGCCTCCGTGTAAGCGGTAAGCATAATGACCTGGAAGAAGTAGGTATCGACACCTACCACCATACCATGTTCGAGATGCTAGGCAACTGGAGCTTCGGCGATTATTTCAAAAAAGAAGCCATTGCCTGGAGCTGGGAACTGTTAACGGAAGTGTACAAAATCCCCGTAGATCGTTTATACGTAACAGTATTCGAAGGCGATGCGAAAGAAAACCTGCCTAAAGACCAGGAAGCATACGATTTCTGGAAAGAACATATTGCAGAAGACCGCATCCTCCTCGGAAACAAAAAAGATAACTTCTGGGAAATGGGCGATACCGGTCCTTGTGGCCCTTGCTCTGAAATTCACGTAGACTGCCGTCCGGATAATGAAAGACAGGCAGCAGACGGGAAAGCCCTCGTTAACAACGACCATCCGCAAGTAATCGAAATCTGGAACAACGTATTCATGCAGTTCAACCGCCAGAAAGATAAATCCCTGGTGCCATTGCCTGCCAAACACGTAGATACCGGTATGGGCCTCGAGCGCCTCGTTCGCGTACTGCAAGGAAAAACTTCCAACTACGATACCGACCTTTTCATGGGTACCATCCATACCGTTGAAAAACTGACCGGTAAAGCCTATAAAGGCACTGATGAGAAAAGTGACGTCGCTTTCCGCGTAATCGCTGACCACATCCGCGCTATCTCCTTCACCATCGCCGATGGCCAGCTGCCATCCAATACCGGCGCAGGTTACGTAATTCGCCGTATCCTCCGCAGAGCCGTGCGTTACTACTTCTCCTTCCTGGACGTAAGAAAACCACTGCTCCACGATCTCGTACCAGTACTGGCAGCACAATTCTCCCACGTTTTCCCGGAACTGGAACAACAGGTAGACTTTGTGAAGAGAATCATTTTTGAAGAAGAAAATAACTTCCTCCGTACCCTCGAAAGTGGTATCCGCCGTATCGACGACTTCATCAAACACGCCAACAGCAAAATCATCGATGGCCAAACAGCCTTCGAACTTTATGATACATACGGTTTCCCATATGATCTTACCACGCTGATCGCTCTTGAAAACAAGTTTGACGTAGATAAAATCGGCTTCGATGCTGCCCTGGAACAACAAAAAGAACGTTCCCGCGCCGCTACCGCATTAGATACCGGCGACTGGGTAGTACTGGACGAAACGCCAGATGTAATGTTCGTAGGCTACGAAAACCTGGAATCACATACCAAACTGCTGAAATACCGTACCGTTAATGCAAAAGGTAAAGATCAATTCCAACTGGTATTGAGCAAAACGCCTTTCTATGCAGAATCCGGCGGACAAGTTGGCGATACCGGTATCCTGTACTTTGATGAGGAAATCATCCACGTGACGGATACCAAGAAAGAAAATAACCTGATCATTCACTTTGCAGATAAACTGCCGGCCAACCCGCAGGCAGGCGTGAAAGCAGTAGTAGCAAAAGAAAAACGTCAGGATACTGCACGTCATCACTCTGCTACCCACCTGTTGCATGCCGCACTTCGCGAAGTACTGGGTACGCACGTTGCCCAGAAAGGTTCCCTGGTGAATGCAGAAGGTCTGCGTTTCGACTTCTCTCACTTCGCAAAAGTGACAGATGAAGAAATGGCTAAAATTGAAGATATCGTAAATGATAAAATCCGTGCGAATATCCCCGTTGTTATAAAGGAACTTCCTAAGGAAGAAGCCCTGCAACTGGGCGCTATGGCGCTCTTCGGTGAGAAATACGGAGACGTTGTTCGCGTGGTAATCATGGACCCGAATTATAGCGTAGAGCTTTGCGGCGGTACCCATGTTGGTGCAACCGGCGAACTCGGTCTGTTTAAATTCGTTTCTGAAGGTGCAGTAGCTGCAGGCGTTCGTCGTGTGGAAGCGGTAACCGGCAACGAGGCGCTTTCCTTTGTGAATAAACAGCTCCAGCAACTGAAAGAGATCAAAGCCGCTCTCAAAAATCCTAAAGAAATTGTGAAGGCTGCGGAAACTCTCGTACAGGATAAAGCGACCCTGGAAAAACAGGTAGAAGCACTGGAACTGGAAAAAGTACGCCAGCTGGGTAATGAACTGCGTTCAAAAGCACAATCCATTAATGGCGTAAACTTCCTCGGACAGGTAGTTAACGTCAGCAATGCAGAAGGCCTGAAACAACTGTCACTCCAGTTAAAGAATGAAATCCCTGATCACGTGCTGATCTTCGCTGCCAATATAGGCGGAAAAGCCAGTGTTGCCCTGACCATCGATGAGAAACTCGTGGCAGAAAAAGGCTGGGAAGCGCCTAAATTGATCAAGGAACATATCGCACCACTGATCAAAGGTGGCGGCGGCGGTCAGAAATCCTTTGCTACCGCCGGCGGTCAGGAAACTGACAAGCTGGACCAGGTAATTAAAGCAATTCAGCAGATTATCAACTGATAATTGAAATTAAGTGTTATAAGAAAGGTGGATATCGGGAGATGTCCACCTTTCTGTTTTTTATCGTTACTTAATGGCAGATAATCGGATTTAACTTTTCCTTAGTTATCCATGTTATTAAATTTGTTGCCGTATAAAAAAACTATCAACATATGAGCAAGTTACTGCAAACATTAACCATTGCAGGTTTTACCTGCTTCAGCTTTCTGAGTGCACCGGTATTCGCCCAGCAGTCAAAAGATAAGATGGGAGAGTTTGACGAAATCATCATCAAACGCAAAAGTAATGCTGATGCAAAGGTCACCGTGGAAATCAAGAATGGTGAAATTTGGGTAGACGGTAAGAAAGTGGACCAGTACAATAATCCGGATTTATCTGTCTTTCGTCGGAATATTACTCCAATGGATGGCAACTCTATCAGTATTACCAGTGATAACACCTCTCCATTACTGGGTATCTTTGGTGGGGGTGGAGGCGACGACGCACAGGATGACGGCGACAACATCTTCGATGTCAAGCCTAACAAGGCTTTGCTAGGGGTCCTCACCGAGAAAAATGAGGCGCGCGGCGTGACCGTCAAAACCGTGTCTCCTGGTAGTCCAGCCGAAAAAGCCGGCATCAAAACAGGCGATATCATTCTCCAGGTAGATAAAACAAAGATCGAAGAACCGAAAGATCTCTATGAAACCATCGGTACTTACAACCCCGGAGACAAAATAACGTTAACGTATACACGTAATAAGAAAGAAGCCAAGGCAACCGTAACGTTGGACGAACGCACAAACGAACGCCCAGGGATGATGTTTGGGCCTCCAACCAGAGGAAACAGAGGGTTCTTTAATTTCCAGCAGCCCGACTTCAACAACAGCTGGGCTCCACGCGGCAACAATCCCAGACTGGGCTTACAAGTAGAAGACACAGAAAATGGGGAAGGCGCAAAAGTAACGGAAATTGAACAAGGTTCTGCCGCAGAAAAAGCCGGCTTTAAAACAGATGATATTGTCACCGAATTCGGTGGGGCTGCTGTTA
Organism: Chitinophaga dinghuensis; assembly: GCF_003259435.1. Lineage (GTDB taxonomy): Bacteria > Bacteroidota > Bacteroidia > Chitinophagales > Chitinophagaceae > Chitinophaga > Chitinophaga dinghuensis. The sequence goes on along the minus strand of NZ_QLMA01000009.1, from coordinate 129,211 downwards.
AATCAGCCAGAGATGTGGCCAACGCCTATCGTATAAACCTACTCAAATCATCGGTACCGGTGAAGGTTATACGAAATGGAGCTGCACAGACACTGGATGTCAAAATTCCAAAGAAAATTAACAAGGTTAATTTATAGCGTGCAAGAGAGAGCAGCCTGATGGCTGCTCTTTTCTTTTCTACATTATTTTTTTCAGGAGTTTCAGTTTATTTCCGAACGGAGGGTATTTCGTTGGAACATCCAGCCAGGTACCGGTTTTCAGCATCCCCTTAGGATGGGTAAACGTATCGAAGCTATATTTCCCGTGATATTGTCCCATTCCACTATAGCCAGCGCCGCCGAATGGCAGTTCGGGATTAGTAAGATGCACCAACGCATTATTGACACAGCCACCGCCGAAACGCACCTGATCAATGAGGGCACGTTCTGTTTTTTTACTGTTGGTAAACACGTACAAAGCCAGTGGATACGGTAGTTTACGAATCGCTTGTATAGCCTGTGGCAAATCGGTATACGGCAATATGGGCAATACAGGACCAAATATTTCATCCTGCATCACCGGGTCATCCCATTCCACATCCGTCAATAAAGTGGGTGCGATATAACGTGTAGCCTTATCCGTTTGACCACCATGAATAATGTGCCCCTGGCTGAGATAAGAGGCTACTGTATCAAAGCGACGATCATTGATCATTCTTGCATAGTCGGTGCTGGCGGCCGGGTTCTCACCAAAAAAAGAAATAATGGCTTCTTTTAAAGCATCTTCCAGTTCCGCTTTTACCTTTTGGTGCACGAGGATATAATCTGGCGCCACACAGGTTTGTCCTGCATTCCAGAATTTCCCCCAGGCAATACGTTTAGCCGCCACCTTTATATTCACTTTCTCATCTACCACGCATGGGGATTTACCACCAAGCTCCAATGTAACGGGCGTTAGGTGAGGGACTGCCATCTCCATAATTTTCTTACCTACCGGAATACTACCGGTGAAAAATACATGGTCGAAACGATAGGTCATCAATGTTGGGATTACAACGCCACCGTCTCCCTCCACCACGGCGATATATTTTGGATCAAAAGTTTCCTTGATCAGGTCATAAATAACATCCGCAGTTGCCGGCGCCAGCTCTGAAGGTTTCAGAATAGCGCAGTTACCACCGGCAATGGCTCCCAGTAATGGACTCAGTAGCAGCATAAAAGGGTAATTCCAGGGGGCAATGATCAGTGTCAGTCCCAATGGCTGCCGGTAAATGCGGCTGCTACTGGGATAAGTGACCAGCGGAGAAGTAACTACCTGCGGTTCCATCCATGCTTTCAGGTTATCCAGTATGTAGGCGATTTCCTCATACAGGAATCCCACCTCGCTGGAGTAAGCCTCCATCGGATGTTTATGCAAATCCTTATGTAATGCGTCCAGGATGCGGGTTTCGTGCTTTTCAATGGCTTTCTTCAGGCGTTTCAGTTGGGTTTTCCTGAAACTAAAGGGTAATGTAGCTCCGGAATCAAAATATGCCTTCTGTGCCTCATAAAGCTGCCCTGCCTGGGTTTGACTGATCATAGGGAAGATATTTTATTGTATTGTTCTTACCGAATTTACCACTTTCCCTTCATGAATTTGCCCGAAAACCCAGCATTATTTGAATATATTTGTAGTAATTGACTATAATTTTAGTGGTGAGTTGTAGTCAGTTCAACCTTATTGAATTTTTTAAATTATCACCTCTTGGATTACAGTAAATACGAAACCGTGATCGGGCTTGAAGTTCATGCCCAGCTGCTGACAGAAAGTAAGCTTTTCTGCAGCGATAGCGCCGCTTTTGGTGGTTCTCCCAATACGCATATCAGCCCAATTACCCTGGCCCATCCCGGCACCTTACCCCGGATGAATAAAAAAGCGGCCGAATATGCCATTAAACTGGGACTGGCTTGCCATTGCGCCATCGAAAAAGAGAATTATTTCGCCCGTAAAAACTACTTTTACCCAGACCTCCCTAAAGGATATCAGGTATCCCAACATACGGCTCCTATTTGTAATGGCGGATATGTGCGCATCACTACAGATGCCGGTACCCGCAACATTCAGCTCAATCGTATTCACCTGGAGGAAGATGCCGGGAAACTACTGCATGATCAGGACCCTGCATTTAGCTACGTGGATTATAACCGTGCCGGTGTGCCGCTCGTTGAAATAGTGAGCGAGCCGGATATGCATTCCAGTGATGAGGCTTATGCCTACCTGACGGAACTGCGTCGATTGGTACGATACCTGGGCGTGTGCGATGGAAATATGGAAGAAGGTAGTATGCGCTGCGATGCCAATATCTCTGTTCGTATCAAAGGCACTACCAAATTGGGCACGAAGGTAGAAGTGAAAAACATGAACTCTATCCGGAATGTGAAAAGAGCCATTGAAGCGGAAGTAATAAGGCAGATAGATATTCTGGAAACAGGAGGCTCCCTTATTCAGGAAACAAGAAGCTTTGATGCCGCCACAGGCAGCTCTTTCAGCCTTCGTTCGAAAGAAGAAGCCAATGATTACAGGTATTTCCCGGAACCAGACCTTGCCCCATTCAAACTCAGCGATGCTTTCATAGAATCTATCCGGGCCACGATTCCCGCTTTACCGGAAGAATTAATGCAGAAATATACCACCCAGTTCAACCTGCCGGAATATGACGCCAGGGTCATTTGCGATGATAAAGCCACCGCCGATTACTTTGAAGCGTTGACAGGGATTACCACCCAGTACAAAGCAGCAGCCAACTGGATATTGGGACCGGTGAAGTCATGGCTGAATGAACATGCTGCAGAGATCAGCAATTTCCCGGTAACACCGGAAAACCTGGCGCAGCTCATCGCACTGACCGACAGTGGCAAAGTGAGTTTTTCCATTGCCTCCTCTCGCATACTGCCAAAGATGATCAGTCATCCTGACGATCCAATGAACATCGCTACCAGATTGAATTTATTACAAGACGCCAATGCCGATAATATCGGGCCGATCATTGATGAAGTACTGGCAAAATATCCGGATAAAGTAGCTGCTTACCGAGGGGGCAAAAAAGGATTGCTGGCCCTCTTCGTGGGCGAAGTGATGAAAGCCTCCAAAGGCAAAGCAGACCCGCGTCTCACTAATGAATTATTGGCGGAAAAACTGAAAGGTTAAGGCCAATCCGCAATTTTAACCTAATTTGGAGGTTTGCGGAACAGATTTTTAAAATTACGAATACATGAAAAAATACTTTTTATGGTTGTCAGCCGCCGCATTAGTTGCGGGATGTACGAGCCAGCAACAGGAAAAAGGTGAATTCAAAATTGAAGGACACTTCACCAACCTGCCTCTGGGATCTGTAGTATTGGAAGAACTGACATTGCAAAATGTGAAAGGAGTAGATTCCACAACAGTAAAGGATGCAAGCGGTAAATTCACCCTGAAAGGTATGGTTCCTGAACAAGGCCTCTACCGTATCAGATTCCAGAATGGTAAATTCATTTTACTGTCGCTGGATGCAGGCGATATGAAGCTTGAAGGAGATGTGGATAACCTGGAAAACCTGAAGGTAGAAGGTTCTGAATCTACTGCCGAACTTCAGAAATTCCTGGGCGATATCAGCAAACAATCTATTGCCCTCACAGAAGAAATGCGTAACCTGGACAGTCTGCATTCTATTAAAACGCCAGACAGTGTGCTGCAACCTAAACTGCAGGATTTCCAGCGCAAGGAAAAGGATTTCGAAGAAAGTTTCTTTATTGCTGCCGATAAGACAAAATACCCTGCCAACGCAGTTTTTGCTATCAGCCAGGTAAGAAGCGGAGAAGAGATCATGGCACACAAACAGGTGCTAACGAATATGGCTAAACGCTTCCCTAAAAATACCCTGGTGAAAAGCATGGTAGACAGAGTAGCGGAACTGGAAAAATCACAGACTGCTGGCGGCGCTGATGCTGCTGGCGGAGAAGAGCCTTCTATTGCAGTAAAAATTGGAGAACCTGCGCCTGAATTCACGCTGCCTGATCCTTCTGGCAAAATGGTAAGTCTCAGTTCTTTCCGGGGTAAATATGTACTGGTAGATTTCTGGGCGAGCTGGTGCGGCCCTTGTCGCGCTGAAAACCCGAATGTAGTAGCTGCTTATCAACAGTTCAAAAATAAGAACTTCACCGTATTGGGCGTTTCACTGGACAAAGAGAAAAGTAACTGGTTAGAAGCGATCAAGAAAGATAAACTGGACTGGACACATGTCAGCGATCTGAAATTCTGGGAATCAGCAGTAGTAAATATGTATGGTATTAATGCTATTCCTGCGAATTTCCTGATGGACCCACAAGGGAAAGTGATTGCCTCCAACCTGAGAGGACCAGCACTGGAAGCGAAACTGAAAGAAGTATTAAAATAAGCGATTTAAACAGATAAAAAATCCCCGGCAGTATATCACTGCCGGGGATTTTTTTATGGGGAGATATAGGGAGATAAAGGTCAAAAAAGAAGGGTGTACCGGTCGTTTCGGTACACCCTTACTTTCATTTACTAGTTTATCTACAAGTATGCTCTACAATGTATTGCAAAGGCCATAGCTATTAATTATAACCAGGGTTTTGCTGTGCTTTCAGTGTTGGATTTGCATTCACTTCAGTTGAAGGGAATGGCCACAGGAAGCGGTAATCAGAGTAAGGAATAGCCGCTACTTTGGTAGGCAGAACAACACCGGAAGCTGCTTGATAATCGGTAGCTGTGATATCCAGAGGATCCACTTTAGCAGGGATACCGCCAGTGCCATAGGTAGCATCCAGTGCCAGACGGTGAATATCTGGCCAGCGACGACCTTCACCCTGGAACTCAATTCTGCGCTCACGCAGGATAGCCAGGATTACATCGGCAGGTGCTACAGTAAAGCGATTGAGACTCGCAGCAGGCAAAGACCTGTTACGTACAACATTCAGGAGAATAAATGCCTGTCCGTTATTACCAGTACGAGCATATGCTTCAGCAGCATTCAGCAGTACTTCTGCATAACGTACGATAGGAGCCCAGTCAGTTCTGGTAGCATAATCTCTGAATTTGTAGCTATAAACCTTCTTATCGGTAGATTTATAGGTCAGGTTAAATCTGCGGAGGTCATCTCCAACCCACCAGGTTGCATTGTACAGATTAGCGCTCAGGGAAACCAGACCACGACCACTCAGTGCAGCAGGTCCGAACATGGGGCCTAACGCACCGTTAGTACCACCATTTGCCAAAGTACTGTTTGCAATAGAGAAGATAGATTCTGAGTTTTTGTCAGCCGCAGTAAATACAGTAGCAACGCTATCCACCAGCTTATAGCCTCCGATCGGGCTTAATGGAACTGGTTTATCTGCACCTAATTTAGCTGCTTCAGTAATAACGCCTGCATAATCGCCCATATGCAGTTTTATTCTGGTTTTCAGTGCAATCACTGCACCTTTACTAGCTTTGCTAATTACCTGGCCGTTACCAATATTCTGTTCAGCGAAATCCAGGTCAGCCAGCATTTTAGTATATGCTTCAGCAACAGTTCCTCTACCTACTTTCAAGGCATCAGCCATTTTGGAAGAAGAATTGATGGCTACATCGCGGTAAGGAACACCAGGCTTACCACCATTACCGTCAGCATAAGGGCGACAGAACTGGATCAGTAATTCATGGTGACCAAGTGCACGGAGAAAACGAGCTTCAGATTCCAGTTGCAGTTCTTTTGCAGCGGAAATAACGCCGCTTTTCTGCGCTGCTTTGGCTCCATCAATGAACACGTTTGCCTGGTTGATCATGGCATAAAGGTTCAACCACATATTCACGTTATTCGCAGTAGTGGTAGTGATGGTGGATTTATAAGTGATCTCGTAGAAAGTAGCCAGGTTGACCATATCTTCCCCACGCATTTCGGCCTGCTCAATAGAAGCAGCACCAAAAGGATAACCACGACCGGAACCATCGTTATAGGTACCGATAGCCGCCGAGTTATAGACACCATTCAGTGCATATTCTACGTTGGTGGAATCAGTAAAAACGACACCCTCACCCAGCTGATCTTTTGGAGTCAGCTCTGTATATTTCTTACAAGACATCAGGCCAGCAGAGATGATCAGAGATGCTGCCAGAACTCGTCCTGCGTTTTTGCTGTATTTATATCCGAGTATATTTCTCATGTTTCAATTTTTTTTTACAGACCAATGTTAACACCAAAAGTATAGGTACGAGGAACAGGAGAGGTATTGTAATCTACACCAGGAGAAAGGTTACCTGTAGAGGTATTCAATTCAGGATCTGCACCAGTATACTTGGTAATCACGAATGCATTTTGCACCTGGAAGTAGAAACGAGCGCTAGACAGGTGTGCACGGTTAATCAGGTTCGTAGGCAGAGAGTAACCCAGACCAATGTTCTGTGCACGAATGAAGTCACCTTTCTCTACGAAACGGCTGTTGGTGTTGCCAGACAGCAGCAGGAATGCATCGGAACCCTGCCAGAGTTTAGGAACATCAGTTACCTGACCAGGAGTAGTCCAGCGGTTCAGGATTTCTTTACCGTTGTTCTGGAATTTCTGGTTGTTCAGTGTTTCCTGACGAGTTACGTTCATGATTTTGTTACCACCTGCAAAAGACAGGAAGATGTTGAAGTCAAAACCTTTGTATTTAACGGTATTGGTCAAACCACCAAAGTAAGTAGGAGTACCTTTACCCAGGAATTGTCTGTCATCTGGAGACAGAGAAGCAGCGGTAGATACGTCAGCTGGTTTGGTTGGATCGTATACAGAGTAGCTCTGAGATGCAGGGTTACCCTGGATCAGAGAACCATCTGCTTTTTGATAGATAGGGAAACCGTTCGCAGAGTTTACGCCTTTGGATACATAACCATACAGTTCACCGATGCTACGGCCTTGTCTGGTCAGGTTATAAGTACCAGTGATATCGCTTACCAGTGAAGTCACTTCGTTTTTAATGAAAGTGATGTTAGCAGAAGTGGTCCACTCAAAACTTCCTTTATGAATGTTAACGCTGGTAACTGAGATTTCAGTTCCTTTGTTGTACATTTTACCAACGTTCTGTGCGATAACGTTTGGTCTGGTGTAGTTAGGAATACCCAGTGAAGGAGCAGTAGGCACCAACAGGATCATACCATCAATGTCATTCTTGAAGTAATCAGCAGTAATAGTGATACGATCTTTGAGTAATCCCAGGTCGAAACCGATGTTAGATTTCTTACTGGTTTCAAATGACAGGTTAGCATTGTACAGCTGACCATAGGTAAAACCAGACAGGGTACCATAGTTAACACCAGAGAAAGAACCGAAGTAAGGGAAAGCACCGATTTCAGTGTTACCTACTTTAGCGAAACCGCCACGGATTTTCAGGTTACTAACTACATTAGCGATGTTACCATGTTTGAAGAAGCTTTCTTCAGACAGTCTCCAACCAGCAGAAACACCTGGCAGGTTAGCATTCTGGTTGCCAATAGGCAGGGAAGAAATCGCATCTCTACGAATAGAAGCACTTACAATGTAGCGATCAGCATAGGTGTAAGAAGCACGTGCAAACATAGATTTGAATGCTCTTTCAGTGATACCACCACCAATAGTTGGGGTAGTCAAGCTACCACTAACGATGTTATCGCCAGCCAGAGAAGTATTGCTCAGACCAGTACCTTGTGCATAGTAGAATCTTTCTCTGCTTTTCTGTAATTCAAAACCAGCTACAGCGTTTACATTGGATTTACCCAATGTTTTGTTATAGCTCAGGGTATTAGCCCAGTTGTAGCGGAAGCTAGGAATTGCCTGTTGCAATTCATAACCATTCAGACCTTTACCATCACCATGTTTAGGATCATAGTATTGATAGTCTTCACCATTCAGGAGGTTAATACCCAGCTGAGTTCTCAGGTTTAATCCTTTCAGGATTTCCACATTCACGAATGTGTTACCAGTGATGTTCAGGTTATTGTTTCTGAATACGTTTTTATCCAGCGGATATTTAATGTTAGGGTAGTTGTCCGCAATAGGAATCAGGTTAGAACCCAGACCCAGCGTGTTACCAGCCCAGTTTACATTGTATGAACCATCAGGCAGCATTACAGGTACGTTTGGCAGCGCGCGGAGAGCAGCACTTACGTTGTTTGACAACGCATTGGTACCAGTTTGCAGACCATAGTTAGTCACATTGGAGATACCTGCGTTGATACCGAAGGTAACGATGTCCAGTGCTTTTTGTTCTACTCTCATACGAGCCTGGTATTTTTTCTGGTTGTTACCTACCAGCATACCGTTCAAGTCTGCATACAGCAAAGAGAAGTAGTAGTTATTTTGTTCAGTTGCACCGCTAACAGACAGAGAGTGGTTCTGTTGGAAACCGTTTCTGAACACTACATCCTGCCAATCAGTGTCATAGTTGCCACCAGCTGGGTTAGGAGTAGCAAAGGCCTGTTTAGCACCGCCTTTGTTAGTATATTTTTCGTTTGCGATCATGATGAACTCATCTGCGTTCAACAGTTGGAATCGCTTAGCAGGAGTTGCAGAAGCAAACCATGCATCATAGTTTACTTTACCTTTTCCTTGTTTACCTTTTTTGGTAGTGATCAGTACCACACCATTCGCAGCACGGGAACCGTAGATCGCAGTAGCAGCACCATCTTTCAGCACTTCCATACTTTCGATATCATTCGGGTTCAAGTCACCCAGTGGGTTGTTTGGAGTAACGCCAGACTGGTTACCTGCGATGATAGGAACTCCATCCACTACATACAGCGGATCGCCGCTGGAAGTCAGGGAGTTTGTACCACGGATACGGATACGTGCAGGTTGACCAAGTACGCCACTAGCAACGGTTGCCTGAACACCCGCTACCTGACCAGCCAATTGACGGTCGATAGATGGAGAGGCTACGTTCTGCAATGCAGCACCATCAATTTTAGCGATGGAAGCAGTTACGTTCTTACGTTCCTGAGTACCATAACCTACAACTATCACCTCATTCAGCGCTTTCTGGTCGCCTTCCAGCAACACATTCACACTGCTTCTGCCAGTGATACCTACTTTTTGTACAGCATAACCCACAAAGGAGAACTCCAGTGTAGAGGTTTTGTCTCCAACAGTCAGCTTAAATTCACCATTAGGAGAGGTAAGAGTACCAACATTGGTACCAGGGATCTTTACAGTAACGCCAGGCAATGCAGAACCGTCTTTCGCGTCGGTCACCTTACCTGTAATCGTTCTTGATTGAGCCAGTGCCTGGAAGACACTGAGGACTGCTAGCAGCCAGAGGAATAATCCTTTCTTCATAAGCGATCTTGATTAGATAATAGTAAATCGGTAATAATTGGTTGTCTAATGGGTATAGGAGTGCCATTAGGCATCTTTTGCCTCCATTTACATAAACCAAATTCAATTAATAAGATAAAATGAATACTACAGTACTTTGTTACTGCGAGCCATCTGAAAAACCTTAATGAGTAATTTGTTTAAATCTTACTGTACTTAATCAGTTAAATTTTGATTCGTTTGGTTGAAAATTCTTTTACTATTGGTTGAAAATTCTTTTTACATCCGACAATTTCTTATCAGCTACTTATCTCTCAGTCTAATAAACAAACATTCTACATACTAACGGAAGTACTGTGAGATACCCCCTATTTGAATCGCTATAATATGGATTGTTCTATTTCAATAACAGGGACATATCAGTTGGCGAATGTTCCCCCATAAGCAATTTAAAACTTCTTCTATCCTTAATAAGCGTCAGATTCTGTCAACTCTTGAGGCATACACCCTAAAGTTATCTGACAAATATACTGTAATGAACATCCGATTCCATAACATTATCGTGTTATTATTTAACATTTTTTAACTTAAAGAATCGTTAATATGGGAAAATTATTGAAGAACAATTCTTTAATAGAGATTAAAATAATAGCGCTGTTATATTTTTTTTCATAACGCTTCATACATAAAAAAGGCGGCCTCTATACAGAGACCGCCTTTTCAACGAAAAATTCTTTATTATTTAGTGCACACTAATTCTCGTGGAGGCCACGCCAAAATTACCTTCTGTTACTTTGTTAGTGAGAGAAAGTATAATGGAGGTATCACATGTACTCATATTACCACTACCGCCAACTGTAGGATTATGATAAGGCGTACCTGGTAACGTAGTAGAGTATTGCACCGTTGGCACTGTTACCTGCTGGGTTTTAACATTCACATTTGCCACTACTTTGGCATTCGGAATCTGCACCCAGTCTAACAGTGTCAATGTCGCCGTATCCGCGCCTGTACCGATCTGTGCTCTGACTGTATAATCTCCCCAAAAATCCGGATCCTGTACATTCAATGTGCTATAGCCTGTTTCAGGCGCATACAAATGCATATTCAACGGACAAACTATCGGGAAATTCAAAGTCAATGCAATATTCGGGAATGCATGCGGATCGGTTCCGTAAGGAGGCAGATTAATTACAGAAGTACCGGAAGTCGCGGTAGTAAAGGCCTGAATCACCTTTCCATTCTTCAATGTAATGTCTGGCGCTACTGTAAAGGAGGTACCTGTAGGAGGATTGTTCACATTCAGACCAAACAATTGCGCCAGCTGTGGCCCCGTAACAGTAACAGTGGCAGGGAAACTGGTAATATTTGCCTGAAGGGTTTGAACGTTATTATAATTCCCATTGTAGATAACTCTCAAATCCATCTTCTGCGGCTGCTCTCCATTAGGAAAATATAATGCTATCCCTATATTAGTTTTAAATGCGCTCATTTGCTGAATGATAACATCCCCTCCACCGGTAATACTAAGTTGTGGCAGCACAGACTTAACAATACCGTCCGGTAATTTTGGATTATCATTCTTGCGACATGCAAAAAATAGACATACCGCAAGTAGCATTATCATCAGACTGTTTAATTTCTTCATACTTGCAAAGTTTTAATGCTGTTTATGGTTTCCAAAATACTGGGTACGCTGCTGGGTTTTTCTGTGCCGGCGCATTCTTATTTACGTTCAGCTCATTAATAGGCCATGGAAGCGATAATGGATATCCTCTACTCAGGGCAACTTTCACAGCTGGCTGCGCACCCGGACGTGTTGGATCACCATTAATCGGCGGCTGTACAAATCCGCCTGGCGCCATTGCAGGATTATTCGGATCAAACATTACAGGATAACCGGTACGACGATAATCTGTATATAGATCACAACTGAAACCAAAACTAGATATCCACTTTTGCGTCAATACCATTTCCAGTTTGCCCGTAGTAGAACGTGCGTCATATTGTGCCATCACAGCATTGACATAATTAGTCATAGTAGTGGACCCTACCAGGATAGGAATAGACTGTCCCTTATTGGCTCCGGATGCGACTAAATCTACCTGATGGAAAGATTCCTGAATCGCCGCCAGTAATGTTGCTCTTGGGTCGCCAGGAATATTGCCGGTAAGCATCAACTCCGCCTGGATATACAATACGTCTGCATACGTCAGCAATCGCAGTGGCGCGGCGCCTGATGCGCTGTTATTGTTAACTGGCGTTGCACTACCATCATCATATTTACCCCCCACAGGATAAATACCAAATACGGTCATACTGTTATCCTGGGATTTATCCCTGTTAGGACCCTGCGAACCAAAATAGATGGAAATGAATGCGCCATCTCTATACTCCGTCGTATTCTGCGCTGCATCCGTAGCGTCATTCTGATTGTAGAAGTAATATGGAATCCTGGGGTCCTGTACACCTGTAAGTATATTCGGATTATACCCTTTCAAAATAGAATAGAACCATGGACTCATATAATGCGACTTCTGCGTAGCATAGTAATCATTATATCCAGGGTTTCTATCATCTGGCGATTGCAGACTGGTATAATTTACTTTTATACTTTCTGTCCAGGAACCAATCAGGTTACTCGCAGCAGAAGTCAGTGAAGTCGTAGCCGCGGAAACATTCTGCACCAACCGTACCTGGTTCAGCATCTTCAGTTTGATACTGTTGCCAGCTTTCCTCCATTTCACGGTATCTCCTCCGAAAAGCACATCATCTGCACCTGGAACAGTACTGTTACCACCCGAAGCAGAAAGCAAAGCAATTCCCTGATCCAGCATTGTAAATAACTGTGGATAGATAGTAGCGCCTTTATCAAATATCGGATACCCAATACCACTCAATGCATATTGATTGGCCTGTGAGTATGGAACATCTGCAAAAGCATCCACCATCATACTCATACCATATGCTTTCAGAATTCTTCCTATACCGGAATACCTGTGGTTTCCGGTGGAATCGGCCTGTCTGATCAGTACATTCAGGTTCTCCATACAACCCAGCAAATCATTGTTTTGCTTTTGCGCCGTATAGAACTGATTCCAGGCGCCGTTGATGTTGAAATCATCACCCATTGCGCCATACTGATCCTGGTCTTCACGAACAGTTACCTGATGTACATATACTGCCAGTACTTCAGTCAATCCAACAGCTCCACGGGAACTACTGTTACTAAAGCCCAACATATAAGTCAGACCTTCTTCCGATGCAGTTAACAACAGCGGGAGCGTGGCCTTTTGTGGGTTATTTGGGTCTGTATTTATCTTAAGGAAGTCCTTGGTACAGCCAGCTGCAACAGCAAGAAACACTCCAATGATAATATATCTTAGTCTTTTCATCGATTGATTGTTTTTATGAATACTAGAAGGTCACTTTCAAGTTCACACCAAAACGGCGGGTTGTAGGTGCGCCAGATAATTCAATACCTTGTGTAGTACTGGAACCAAAGCTGCCGACTTCAGGATTGAAGTGTGAATATTTCGGCATGCCCGGTGCGAAGAACCACAGGTTACGACCAGTCAATGTAATTGTCAGACCACCAATTGGAGTTTTGCTGAACATGGATTTAGGGAAATTATATCCCAGGGTACACTCACGGAAAGTATATACGGTTGCATCGTATACATTCCATTCTGTTGCTGAGTTAATACCAAATGTTTCACCAAAAAACATTTCAAACAGACTGATTCCTGTTTGGTTGGGAATACGGTTTCCATGCGAATCCAACAGGGGAGTACCTGGGTTGTTTACGTCTCCATAATAACCAGGGATGATGTATACATTTTCACGATCTTTTGTATCCAATGTTACACCACGACCTAACAGGGAACTCACTGTTACAGAATATATATCTCCACCTCTGGTGAGGTCAAACAATGCATTCAGGAAAAATCCTTTATAATTCAATGTTGTACTCAGACCTGTTTTAAAATCAGGATTAGGATTGCCAATCATCGCCTGAGAATTTCCTCTAATCAGGAATCCATTTGTTGGATTAATCAACAATGAACCATCTGTATCACGCGCATCTACTGTACCTCTCAGATAACCATAAGGTTTACCAGGTTCCAGATAAGGACTGATAGTATTCAGTACTCCATTCAAAGGAAGCCTATCTACACCCGCTTTCAAGGATATTACTTCACTCACGTTTCTGGTAAATATCCAGTGGAAACTCCAGGTAAAGTCTTTTGTCTGCAGTGGTACAAAGTTCAGATCTACCTCAATCCCCTTGTTACTCAGCTTACCATAGTTATCAAACACTTGTTGGTAACCGGAAGATGGCGCCAGCGTAAGCGGAGCAATCTGGTTGGTGGATGTACGCTTGTAGTAGGCGAAGTCCAGGGCAATTCTTCTGTTAAAGAACTCCAGATTGGTACCCACTTCCCAGTCCTGCGTAAACTCAGGTTTCAGATTTGGATTACCTGCAGTAGGATTTTGTGATAAAGAAGATTGTGTCAGGAAGTTCGGATTAACAGAGAACACATTCATCAGTGAATATGGATCGGCATCACGACCTACTTTTGCCCAGCTGGCACGGAGTTTACCGAATGTTAACACCTTGCTGTCCAACTTGAGTGCATCTGTGAAGATCCAGGATGCGGCCACACTTGGGTAGAAATAACTGTGATTATTCTGAGGCAGGGTAGATGACCAGTCATTACGACCTGTTACAGTCAGGAACAACCATTTTTTGTAATCCAGATCCACTTCCCCGAATAAGCCCCAGAGCCTGCGCTGAATTTTCACATCCTGCAATGGCAACACCACTTTTGTATTGCTCAGAGAATATATTCCCGGGGCAATAATTTGTTGTCCCTGCATGATGACTGAATTCGTCGTACGTTGGTTCACGTTATGACCCACCAGTACTTTCAGGCCGAAATCATTATTCTTCAGTTTAGGTGTAAAAGTACCAATCAGGTTAGACTCAATTTCTGCGAAGCGATAATCCTGATTTGTAATCTGGCCTACGCCCTGTGCTCCACGGGAACCCAGATCCACAATTTCCTTACGACCAAAATTATTGATGTTTGTACCGAGTGCATAACTGGCATTAAACCATGGCAGGATATCATAGTTGAATTTGAGACCTGCGGTATATCTGTCTGTTTTGGTAGTAGCAGTATTATGAACGAAGTCCCACAACGGGTTGTCGTATTGAGAGCTGTTGGTAGAAACAGGGTTACCATTGGCATCCTGAAAAGGTAATCCTGCGATATTCCAGTTTCTTCCCAGGAAGAGGTTACGGGCAAAGGAAGACGCGGCTCCATCTACCTGGTTTTCCCCGAAGAGAGAACCGACCTGGTTGGTGGTACTGTAACTGAAATTGGCATTTACCGTTAGACCGTTAGCCAGCCTGGTAATACCCCCAACAGACATACTACCACGATTGAATGAAGAGTGAGGTACATAACCATCCTGGCTGAGGTAACTGGCAGTAGCACTCACGGCAGACTTCTCCGTACCACCGTTTACACTCACAGAGTTTTCTGAGATAAAACCAGTTCTAAAGAGATCTTTCACGTTATTGGGAACTGCCTGGTAAGCTATATTACCTGAAGAAGGGAACAGATTCGGGAATGCCTTCAGATAATCCGGCCAAACCGGGATAGAATCAAGTGTTCCAAATTTAGGTCCCCATGAACCATTGGCATTGGAATACGTAAAGCTGGAACCAGGGCCATAAGTATTCTGATACTTAGGATAACTGGCGATTGTTTCCAATGAAATGGAAGAAGAGTAGGTAACTTCTGTCTTTCGTTTAGACATAGAAGCGGAACCTGATTTGGTAGTAATGATCACAGCTCCATTGGACGCTCTTGAACCATACAATGCAGCTGCTGCGGCGCCTTTCAGTACCGTCATTGAAGCAATGTCATTAGGATCAAGGGAAGATAATCCGTTGGAATAGGCGCCACCACCGTTTGTTTGGTTAGAAGTGGCCACCATGTCGTTGTTGTATGGTACCCCATCTACAACAATCAGTGGTTCGTTATTTCCAAAGAAGGAAGTGTTACCACGGATGTTAATACGAGTAGCGGCACCGGGAGTACCTTGGGAAGTACTGATGTCAACACCTGCAACTTTACCTTGCAGGCCTTTTAACATATCCGGTTCTGATTTCTGCGTGATCTGATCTGGCTTCACTGTGGCCACTGAGTAACCCAGTGAAGCTTCGTTTCTTTTCAGACCTACGGCGGTTACAACAACTTCTCCGAGTTGTTTTTTGTCGGCCTCCAATGCAACATCAACAATGTCATTCGCGGATACGGCCACTTCTTTAGTGAGATATCCAACGAAGGAAAAAACTAACGTGCCTCCCGATCCTACGCCAGTTAATTTGTAAGTACCATCAGAAGAAGTGAAAACGCCCTTTGTGGTGCCCTTAATAACAACAGTAACACCGGGAATTGCAGAGCCGTCTTTTGCGTCACTAACTTTTCCGCTGATCGTTCGTGTCTGGGCAGCAGCATGCAGCACACAGCCGAATAGGAACAGCCAAAGTAGTAGCTCTTTTTTCATAAGCGACTTGGTTTTGATTGACAATAAAAGAAGTTAACGTAACGGGGCTATTCACCCTATAAGCAGTAACCTAAACTGTATAACAGTGACTAGTTGCCATACAGGTGCAATTAACTTTACATATGATTTTACCTAAAGATTTGTTAAATAACAGGGTAATAACAGCGATGTTCTAGATTTTGTTTCCTTAATCAAATATATCACTATAATTTTTTTATTAAATACGAATATTTAGGTAGGCATCTTAACTAAAACAGGTGAAATATTCATAAGGTTCTGTAAAAGAGGAGGAAATATATGCAATATATGGCCTAAAAAAAAAGCGCCCCACCAAATGGCGGAGCGCTTTTTTTTATGTGTTATAACACTTTAATTATTGACCATAACCGGTATTCTGTGTAATACCTGGGTTTACGTTCTTCTCTGCCTGTGGAATAGGGTAGATCAGATTGTATGCATCTGGAGCAATAGTACATGGCGCTGTAATTTCTAAAGAGCTACCACACATGTTACGAGTTACACCTTTACCATTTCTCAGCAAATCGAAATAGCGGTGACCTTCGAACATGAATTCGCGGCGACTTTCAGCCAGAACAGAATCCAACATTGCAGCAGGAGCAACAGTTACCAGCGGTTGTAAACCTCTGTTTGTTCTGATTTCATTCAGATCATTCAGGGCAGTAGCAGGATCAGTAGTGCTCACAGCTTCTGCGTGGATCAGGTACATTTCAGCAAGACGAACCAGTTTAGGACTGGTTGCACCAGCTACGCCACCTTGACCAGTGTACTTTTGGTTCACCGTTTCAGTAGCCATTTTACCGAGGTATACCAGACGGCTGTCAGCAGCATCGAAGGTGCTGTACAGATCTGGAGATACGCGTACATCGCCATAACCTGGTTTCAGATACATCTGACCGATGTTATCAGAACCGGCAGACTCATTATCCACAAAACGCAGGGTGAAGATCTCTTCATCGCTACCTGGTACGTTGTAGAAGTTTGCAGAAGATGGTAACAGAGAGTAATCGCCGCCACCAATTAATTTAGCAGATTCAATTGCTGCATTTGCGTTATCGCCTTTCTGCAGGTACACTCTTGCCAGTAATGCAGTAGCAGTATTGGCATTTACGTGATACTTATCAGAAGGATCTGCATTTTTCAGAAGATCGCGACCAGTAGTCAGATCAAGAATAACCTGATCATAAACTTCTTTCACGGTATTACGCTGAGGATAAGTATCCTCAAATTTCAATTTGATAGGAACGCCTAACTGGCTGCCATTACCTTGTGCATATGGTCTTGCATATACTTTTACCAGATCAAAATGCATCATAGCACGCAGTACGAGCGCCTGGCCTTTCACCAAATCCTTCGCTGCCTGGTCTCCTTTTACAGCATCAACTGCTGTAATTACTCTGTCAGCACGAAGAATACCCTGGTATACTGCTTTCCACAAAGACTCCACATCAGCATCCTGCGTGGTATAATCGTGACGGAAGCTACTCAGAAAACGGTTACTGTTGGAACGAGCAATATAAACGTTATCACCGTTTACTTCTGTCATTACCCAATAGTTACGACCGTAGTAAGAAGTACTCTGCAGACCATCATATACGCCGTTAAGTGCAACGCTTACCTGGTCAAATGTTCCCAAAGCCTCACCGTCTACCAGAGAGTCATATGGCTTTACTTCCAGCTTGCCAGCGCAGGATTGAAGAAATAAACCTGCTGCCATCAAACCAATGATATATCTTTTCATAATAATTGCAACTTTAAGTTTATAAGGTAATATCAACACCGAAGCTTACACTCTTACTAACAGGATATTTGAAGAATTCATAACCAGTAAAGTCAAGTTCTGGATCAACACCAGTGTAGCCAGTGATTGTCAGCAGGTTCTGTCCTTGAGCATACACACGGATGTTCTGGATTTTAGCCGCTTTCAACCATTCTTTAGGCAGGTTATAACCCAGTGTCAGGTTACGCAGACGGATGTAAGAACCATCTTCCAGGAAACGGGTAGATAACGCAACAGAGTTTTTGTTACCACCAGCAATTGGTTTAGGTCTTGCAGCGATATCGCCTGGTTTAGTCCAGTAGTTACCACCAGCCATTACAGCGTAGTTCCAGTTTGGACGAGCACCATCAGCATCACCATATCTTGCAGCACCGTTGATTACCTGGTTGCCTTGAGAACCATAGAAGAATGCAGACAGCGTGAAGTTTTTGTAAGTAAAGGTGTTGTTAAAACCAATAGTATATCTTGGCATAGTAGCGCCAAATGTTCTGTAGTTAGCCAGGTTTACGTTGTTGGTAGTTTTACCATCAGCAGTATACCACAGTGGATCACCATTTGCAGGATCTACACCAGCCCACTCTTTCAGATACCAGGTATAAGCTGGCATACCTACGCGCAGGATAGTTCCGGTATAACCATTACCATCAGCATCGGTTGGGTTGATAATGTCCTGGTTATTATACAGAGAAAGGATTTTGTTTCTGTTCATACCGAAGGTAACATCGGTAGACCATTGGAAGTCGCGACCTACAACGTTTCTGGAAGAGATAGTAGCCTCTATACCTTTGTTAGACATACTTCCGATGTTCTGTGCAACGCTTCCGAAACCGGAGGTTGGAGACAGCGGACGGTTCTGCAACATGTTGAATGTTTTCTTGTAATACAGATCAACAGAAGCAGTCAGACGGCTATGCAGGAATGCCATATCAATACCGAGGTTGCTATTGTTACTTCTTTCCCAAGTCAGGTAAGGGTTACCCATCTGGCTAGGACGGCTTGCAGGCAAACCATTGTAAGCAACATCATATTTGTAGAGCTGCATGGATTGGTAGTTACCGAAATCAGCATTACCAGTAGAACCATAGCTCAGACGAAGTTTCAGATCATTGAAGATGGTCTGAGACTTCATGAAGCTCTCATCAATTACTCTCCAGGAAGCACCAATTGAGTAGAAGGTACCATATTTTCTATCCTGACCAAAACGGCTGGAACCATCATTTCTGATAGAAGCAGTCAGGTAGTATTTGTTATTGAAAGTATAGTTGATCTGACCCAGGTAAGACAGGAATCTGTAATCGTTAGAGGAACCACCTACTGTCTGAGGCTTAGAAGCTGCATCCAGTACACGGATTTTACCGCTACCAAAACCTACGCCTTCAGCATTGAATGCTTCGAAGTGGGTTGGGCTGTACTCCATCATCGCCAGGTAATCAAACTGATGTTTGCTACCCACGTTGAAGTTACCGTGCAGAGATGTTTGGCTGGTGATAGTTCTGCTCATTTGCTGTCCTTCTACCAGGTCGCCACTCATACCAGGATCTGCACCATTGTAACCGTCACCGGTGGTTGGATCAAAGTATGATTTGTTATGACCGTAGATGAAGTCTGCAGCCACAGTTTGAGAGAATTTCAACCAGTCAGTGAATTTGTAGTTCAGGTAAAGTTTACCGAGACCACGGAAGTTCTGGTTAATATTCTTATTCACAGCAGCGGAATACAGGAAGTTATCTCCGGTGTTGGAATTGTCTTGCCAGTAATCTTCCAGACCAGTATACAGGGTACCATCAGGTTTGTATGCAGGCAGTAATGGATTGTTGGCGAAGTTACCGAACAGCGGGCTGCTATAACGGTTACCAGCACCAGAGTTATCCATATCGATATAAGACAGGTTCATGTTCATTCCGATGTCAATTCTGTCATTCACCTGGTGTTGCAGGTTAGACACAACAGAATAACGTTTGATACCAGAATAAATCATAGCACCATCTTGGCTGAAGTAAGAACCAGAGAGGTAGTATTTAGTTCTATCATTACCACCGCTGGAATTGATTTCATAGTTCTGGGTATGACCGTTTTGGAAAGCGGCTTTATTCCAGTCGAATGAATGTTTCAGGAGAGAATCAGGAACAATTTCCTCGATGTCAGCCTGAGAGTAACCAGCGTTAGCATATAACAGGCGCTGATAGTCAAACGCTTGTTGAGCATTCATCAATTTCCAGTTACCAAAGCTAGGGGAGTTAAAGCCATACTGTGCTTTAAAGTTAACTTTAGAAGTACCAGCTTTACCTTTTTTGGTATTGATTACGATAACGCCATTGCTACCACGAGCACCATACAGTGCAGTAGCAGATGCATCTTTCAGTACGTTAATAGTTTCAATATCATTCGGGTTGATATTCGCCAATACATCGCTGGATTGCGTTTGTACGTCGTAGTTATACTGACCGGTATTCATGATAACACCGTCAATAACATACAGCGGACTAGCGCCAGCGTTCAGAGAGCCGATACCACGGATAGCCACATTCTGTTTAGAACCTGGCTGACCAGAACCTGAAGCACTCACCACACCTGGTGCACGACCTTGCAGCACCTGGTTTACGTCAGTAACAGGAACGTTCTCAATTTGCTTGGAACCAACTTCCGCAATGGAGCTTACCAGTTTCTTACGGTCAACTTGTGTGTAACCCGTAACAACTACTTCACTCAATTGCTTGTCGTCGTTCGCTAATTTTACATTAATAACATCTTTGTTAGCTGGTAATTCCTGTGACAGGTAACCCACGAAAGAGTACACCAACACAGCATTTTCGCTAACAGTGATCTTGTAAGTTCCATCTGCAGTGGATGTAGTTCCTACATTGGAACCTTTTAGATGGATAGTCACACCAGGAATAGGGGAGCCGTCTCGGCCATCTGTAACCTTACCCGTAACAGTGCGGCTCTGTGCGATGACCTGCCCGCCAAAGCATAGCACGGCCAGGAGGAGAAATAACAATTTCCTCATAAGCATTTTGTTAGCTTGTTGTTTGGTTAATAAAAAAGCTTTCTCTCAGCGCCTCTTGGTTGAGAAAAGGAACTGATATGTACAATAAAAGGTTAAACAGAAGGTACTTGCTTAATTCTAAATCTGGAGAAGTTGGTTGAATAGGTTAACCGGTTAACGGTTTATCGTTGTTTCCTCCCCAAAAGTTGACCAGTAACACGAATAAATATACTTCGTTGTAATCTATCTAATTAATTTCAAATCAGAAGTATGTTCCTCTTTCCCTCGTAAGCAATTTCCTATTAGAAATTTTTAATCGAGCTCAAATATATTCATTATTAACAAAAATTTAAAGTTTTTAATTTGCTAATAACATCTAGATAACAAAGTATTAACGTTTCTTTAACATATTATATTATTATAATACTTATTTGCCAATACATAATAATACGTAATAAATATGATATATTAATATATCTGTTGAAAACCAGCTCAGGCAGATTTTTTAGTTTTATTTCAAACCATTAACATATATAAAAAAACCCGGCCGACAGCCATGCCGGTCCGGGTAAATGCCATTAGGTGAAGAAATTAGGATAATGTCAGTGGGTATGTTTTCAGTAATTCGATCAACACCGTAAATAAATCATCACTACGATAATTGAACCTGAATTCACACTCTTTTAAATGTAAATAAGCAGTGTTTCTGTTCAGCCCCTTGAACTTCGCCAAACGATGTTTGGTAAGCCCCCAGAAAGCATCTACTTCATCCATCTGCGGCGTGCCGGACGAATCCGCCGGCTTAGTATTCAACCGATATAAACGATATTGTCCCAGATCCACAACGCCAGTGTAATTGCGCAAACGCTCTGTCGTGTTAATCTTCTCCAAAACCGATCTGCCACGTGTAGCAGCATGAATCATCGATCTCGTTACATCCGGGAGAATCTCAGTATGTAACCGGTCTCCCTTCTTAATAATTCCAAAAATGACCGGCTTTACTGCCTTGTCAACTTCTGATTTAACTGCGACCAGGGTATCCTCTTCCTGGTCAACACGGGATAATAATTCCCGCTCATAAATTACTGTCACAGGTAAAGGAACAGGATGCAACGTCTCACAATAACGAGCAATCTGACTCCTTAACTTTTTTAAGTAACTATTGATAGTTACCCTGCTTACTCCGCTGATATTCGCTATCTGCGTGGCAGTAAGATCATCGGCGAACAGCCGTAAGATCTCCTTAAATTTCCGCTCAGATAAATGAGCGCCCTTTAAGTATTTGTTTTTCATGAACTAGTGGTTAGAATGGCATTCTAAACCTCTCACTTTTTTATGTGGAAATATACAGTTTTGTGATGAACGGTAAATATGACGGATAAACGTTTTTCACTGGATAATTTCAAAGCGTTTTCTTATCCACTTTAGCAGATCTTTTAGCAAAACATGTGGAAAAACATACACAAAAACGAAAAAAGCAGTGATACCCAAAGGATACCACTGCTTCTCGAAAATTATAACGTACTACTCAATTTATCTACTCCGTATCTTTCACGCCCAGTTGATCAATGGCGATATCTTCTTCCTCATCCAAAGGCTTCCACAACTCCTTCTTCTTTGCTTGTTTTAACAACGCTTTCTCCATCCACAATAACAATGCCGGCAGTATAGTCAGATTTGTAACCATCGCTACTATCAAAGTCAACGAAGTTAACCATCCTAACGCTTTCGTTCCTCCAAACTCAGAAAAACTAAATATCATAAACCCTGCAAACAATATCAGCGACGTGTATATAATACTCAAGCCCGTTTCATGAATAGTTTGCTTCACCGTCTCCGAGATATTCAAATCATGATGCGGCAACTCCTGCTTGAAATTCACCAGGAATCGAATCGTAACGTCAATGGCTATACCCAAAGCCACACTAAATACCAACACAGTAGAAGGCTTCAACGGAACCCCCAACCATCCCATCACACCTGCCGTTACCACCAATGGAATAATATTCGGGATCAACGATATTATTAACATCCTCCAGGAACGGAATAAATACAACATACACACCATGATCAACACAAAAGCCAGTAATATACTCTCCGTTAAACCACTGATGATAAAACGGGTCCCTTCCTGGAATATCACACTGGTCCCTGTAAACGTTACGGTATACTTACTGCTGTCAAAAATCCGGTTCACCTGCGGACGCAATGAATCCAGAAGTAATGGCAGTCTCTTTGAACCTACATCCGCCATATTCACACTCACCCTCGCTACCTGCTTGCTACTATCCATAAAGGAATTCACCAACCTGGAGAAAGTAGTATTCGCAGTAGATCCCGCCGGCGCTTTCATACGCAGATACGGCGCTAAGAAACCCAAATCAAACTGATTCGGCACCGCATAGTTACTGCTGTCGCCATTATAATAAGCCTGCTTCGCAAACTTGATTCCCTCCACCACCGACAATGGACGAGCAAAATCAGGCTGCGCCGCTATCAGTTGCGTTAACTCATCCAGCTTACTTAAGGTCTGTAAATTGATGACGCCATTCTTTTTCTTCGTATCTACCGCAATTTCCAAAGGCATCACCCCCTTGAAATTTTTCTCGAAAAATTTCAAATCCGTATACAACTTATCTGTATGCGGAATATCATCCAACATATACCCTACTGATTGCAATCTCGTCATCCCGACAATAGATAACCCCACCAGTACAATACTCACTACGTAAACGGCTCTACGATATTTGAACACCAACGTGGTCAGTAAGGTCAGTACTTTATTAAACAACCCGCTCTCCCGATAAGAAATATGCTTCGTCTTAGGCGCAGGCAAATAACTTAATACTGCCGGCAGGAAGATAAAGGAAATCAGGAAAATCAACATGATGTTCAACCCCGCTACTGCACCAAATTCTTTCAGAATAGCGCTGTTGGTAAAACAGAATACGCCAAAACCAATAGCCGCAGTGATGTTCGTAAACAAGGTGACAATACCCATCCGCTGAATCATACGCACCAAAGCCCGGGTCTTATTCCGGTGCTTCGCATATTCGGTATGATACTTACTTATGAAATAAACACAGTTAGGAATCCCTATTACCACCACCAATGAAGGAATCAACCCTGTCAGTAAGGTAATCTTATACCCCATCAATACGATAGTAGCCACCGACCAGATTACCCCAATCGCTACTACTACCATCGACATCAATACCGCTCCAAACGAACGGAAGAAGAGAAACAGGATTAACCCCGTCAATAAAAACGATATCTTCAGAAACAGTTTCAGCTCATCTGCCACCTTAACGGCCATGACTGTACGAATCAACGGCAGTCCGCTCAATCGTACTTCTGTATGCTGCTTCGCTTCAAATGCTTTGGTAATTTTATAGATGGAATCTACTACAGCCGTACGTTTCGGAGAGTTGAACACATCCTTGTTCACATAAATGGCCATCAGATATGCATGCTCCTGCGGATTATACAACAAGCCCTTGTAAAAAGGTAATGTATGAAACACAGCGGCCAGGCTGTCTATCTCTACCTGATTATTTAAATCTCCTTTGAATAACAGATTCGCTTCCAGCTTTTTAGTGCTGTCATTCTTCACCAGGTTAATCGCCAATGGTACACTCAGGATATTTTCAACGGAATGAATTCCTTTTATATCCTTGTTGAGCTGTATGTAATCATGGAAAAAATCTTTCTGAAAAAAATGATCCGTTTGCACCCCCAACACCATCATGTTACCATCTTCTCCGAACTTCTTCTTAAACTGCTGAAATTCAAGATATTTGGGATTGTCATGGGGAATAGTGGCTACATAATCATAGGACATCTGCACTTTGGTTGCAAACCAGGCCATAATACCTGTGGTTACCAGGAGTAACAGTAGTAGCGTTAGTCGAAATTTAAGCACAAAGCTGGCTAAACGTTGCCACATGTGGATTTTTCAATTTGGTAAGGGCGTAAAGGTAATTAAAATCATGGATGTCTGTTAACCGCCGTCTTTTAGCTAAATTGCAGACAGATTCACATGTTACACAAAACCAGAGGCATTGTACTAAGGACCGTTAAATACGGTGAAGCCAGCGTGATAGTAAGCATCTTTACTGAACTGTTTGGAATGCAATCTTATATCGTTAATGGCGTAAGATCCAGCAAACCCAAAGCTGCCAGAGGCAACCTCCTGCAACCAGGTAATATCCTGGATCTTGTGGTGTATCACCAGGAAATCAAAAACCTTCAACGCATTGCCGAGTTCAAACTGGCCTACATTTTTAACTCCCTGCATTTCAATATCGTAAAAAACACGGTGGCGTTATACATGATTGAATTACTTCAAAAATGTCTGAAACAGCCGGAACAACACCTGGAATTATATTATTTCGCAGAAAACGCTTTCCAGGTATTGGATAAGGCAGAAATGCCAGTGGCAGCCAACATGCCACTCTTTTTCACTTTAAAAGTAGGAGAGTACCTGGGTTTTAAACTCAATGGCCGTTTTTCTGAATACACGCCATACCTGGACCTTCAGGAAGGTCATTATACGGATCTGCCACCGCATCATATCCATCACCTGGACCCTGCCGCTTCTGAACTGACAGACGCACTGTCCCAGTGTACCGCAGCGGATCAGCTGGGCAGCATTAGTATGAATAAGGAAAGAAGAAGGAAATTAATGTATGCTTACCTTGAGTATTTCCGGTTGCATTTGCCGGATTTTGTGGAGATGCAATCACCTCCGATCCTCCACGACATCCTTGACGCCTGATTTGGCAGTTTTAGCGGCTTTTGCCCCTTCTTCCGTATAGAACTTCAAGGTGGTATCAGCGCCATCAAATACCGCATAGGAGAAATAATTCAGCCAGTCGCCCAGGTTAATATACCTGCTGTTCGCCCCCACCTGGATATCCAATGGAAGATGTCTATGTCCGAAGATGAAATAATTGAAATGTTCTTTTTGCAATACTTCCCGGCTGTAAATGGCAAGCCATTCATTTTCTTCTCCCAGGAAGTGTTCCAGATTTTGTCCGGTGGCAGACCTGCTTTTACGGCTGAAGTAATTCGCCATAGATATGCCAATAGCAGGATGTAAAGCGGAGAACAGCCATCTGCATACCGGGTTTCTGAAAATCTTTTTGAGGAATTTGTAGCCATGATCACCAGGACCGAGTCCATCGCCATGACCTATATAGAAGCGTTTTCCTCCGATGGTATACGTTTGTGGCTCATAGTAAACCGGGATATCCAGTTCATCTTCAAAATAGCCATTCATCCACATATCATGATTGCCAATAAATACGGAGATGCCTATACCTTTATCGCGGAGGGCGGCCAGTTTCCCGAAGATACGGGTATAGCCTTTGGGGATGACATGTTTATATTCAAACCAGAAATCAAAGAGGTCGCCAACCAGGAAGATATGTTGCGCGTCTTTTTCTGCTTCTTCCAACCATTTGATGATGAGTCTTTCGCGCTCACGACTGGCGGCAGCGTTTGGCGCTCCGAGGTGAAAATCTGAAGCGAAATATATTTTCCTGCCTGCTGGCAAATTGATATCCATGCTATTCGTCTACTAGAAAAACGTATACTTCTTTTGGTCCGTGAATACCCACGACAAGGGTTTTCTCAATATCTGCTGTTCTGCTGGGTCCTGTAGCGAAAGAAATAGCAGAAGGCAAATCGTTACCGTACTTATCTTTCAGCTTATGAAGAGCATCTTTCAGGTCAAAAATCAGTTGATGCGTATAGGCGATCACGATATGAACAGGCGTATATACAGGTAATGCCCTGCCACTTGGCTGGGCAGCGCTCAGTACAATGGTGCCGGTACGTGCTACGAGGTATTCGCAGTCTGTAATTGCTGCATCCGCCTCGTGCATAGTTCCCTGATTCAGAGAAGGAAGCTCATCCTTGTGAAGTTGCTTCAGCAATGAAGGGGTCTGACAAAATACATTGTGCCATTCCTTATTATCACATAAAGCGCGGAGATTTTCCAGGAGCTCTGTTTTTCCTGAACAGAAAACAAACTTCCCCTGCAGTCGGGAGAATTCTTCCGCAAACCGAATCTCCATTCCTTCACTCTCTGTCTTAAAGACAGCAGTGTTGCCCTCCGAGTTAGGGAAGGGCAACTGTACTGGCTGACTTAAAGCATTTCGTACTCGCTTTAGAATATTTTCCTTGGCAGGAGAAATCTTCATATGTTGAATTACGCGTTTACTGGTGTTGGTGATGGATTGATGATATCTGAAGGATGAACGCCATCAGTAGTAAAACCATCTTTTGCAGGAAGGTGTTCCTTGTTGATTTCAAATGGACGTTTACCGATCAGTCTTTCCAGGTCTGCCTGGTAAAGTACTTCGCTCTTCAGTAGTTCGCTAGCCAGAATTTTCACCTGTTCCAGTTTCTCTGTCAGCAGGGTTTTGGTTCTAACATATGCGCTTTCGATGAGTTTTCTTACTTCTTCATCAATCAATTTAGCGGTTTCCTCAGAGTAAGGCTTGGTGAATGACTGGTCGTTGTTTGGATCGTAGAAAGACACGTTACCCACCTTATCATTCATACCATACACAGTTACCATGGCGTATGCCATACGGGTGATTACCTGAAGGTCGTTCTGTGCGCCTGTGGAAATTTTACCGAATACGATTTCTTCTACAGCACGGCCACCGAGGGTCATGCAGATATCGTCCATCAATTGTTCAGTATTGTAGAGATATTGTTCTTTCGGAAGATACTGTGCATATCCAAGTGCAGCCACACCGCGAGGGACGATGGTTACTTTCACCAATGGATTAGCATGCTCCAGATACCAGCCGCAGATAGCATGACCTGCTTCGTGATATGCGATCACTTCTTTCTCTTCCGGAGAGATGATTTTATTTTTCTTTTCCAGACCACCGATTACACGGTCAACGGCATCGTTGAAGTCGTCCATTTCTACTTCTGTTTTGCCTTTACGTGCAGCGATGAGGGCTGCTTCGTTACATACGTTGGCGATATCGGCGCCGGCAAAGCCAGGAGTCATAGAAGCCAGCTTCTTGATATCCAGGTTTGGAGAAGTTTTGATAGGTTTGAGATGTACATGGAAGATTTGTTCTCTTCCGGCCAGGTCTGGCTTATCGATAGAGATCTGACGGTCAAAACGTCCTGGGCGCAGCAGGGCTGTATCCAGTACATCCGGACGGTTCGTAGCTGCAAGGATAATGATACCGCTGTCGGTGCCGAAACCATCCATTTCCACCAGTAACTGGTTCAGGGTGTTTTCGCGCTCGTCATTGCTCATCATTACGTTTTTACCTCTGGCACGACCAATAGCATCAATCTCATCGATGAAGATGATACAAGGCGCTTTTTCACGCGCTTGTTTGAACAGGTCACGAACACGGCTGGCGCCCACCCCTACGAACAGTTCCACGAAATCAGAACCTGACATAGAGAAGAAAGGAACCTGTGCTTCACCCGCCATTGCTTTCGCCAGGAGGGTTTTACCTGTACCCGGAGGGCCTACCAGGAGTGCGCCTTTCGGTATTTTACCACCCAATGCGGTGTATTTCTTTGGATTTTTAAGGAAATCAACGATTTCCATTACTTCCACTTTCGCTTCATCCAGACCGGCAACATCATTGAAGGTGATATTTACGCGGGTACCTTTATCGAAAAGGGTAGCTTTGGATTTACCGATGTTGAATATGCCGCCCGGACCGCCGCTTCCGCCGGCAGGACCGCCTACTTTACGCATCAGTAATACCCACAGCCCAATAATGAGGATCAACGGCACCAGCAACTGGAATACAGGCTCAAACCAACTGGTTCGGTCCTCGTACTTAATTTTTACCTGGTTTTCCGGCGCTATACCCTCCTGGGCTTTATCCATATCTTTTTTGAAGCTTTCTTCACTACCGATGGTAAAACGGTAATGTGGTCCTGGGTTTTCAGAACCAAATTTGCTTTTACTTACATCTTTGAATTGAGCTTCTTTGAGTTTGTCTTTCTTTATGTAGACTTCTACATATTTCTTATTTACTACCACCAGCTGGTCTACATCTCCAGGTTTCAGGTATTTCACCTGGAATTCCTGGAAGCTGATTTCAGTGGGGTGGGAACCGAAATCCATTAAGTTCATGGCAAGCAGAGCTATACCAATAAAGGCATATACCCAGTATATCGTGAACTTAGGTCCTTTTTTAGGCGATTTTTCTGAACCCCTGTTGAAGTTATTGCCTCCTTTTTCCATAATCTTTCGCTCCTTTACGGATGTTTATTGCTATCAGAATTTATTAATTATAATACGAAACGGGCTGTTTTGTTTAATTGTCGTTGTGCTCCATTCTGTCCGCATCGCTCCACATTTCTTCAAGATTATAGAATTTCCTTGTTTCCGGTTGGAAAACGTGTACAACTACATTCACATAATCTACAAGTATCCACTGCTGAGCGGTGAAACCTTCATGTTTATAAGGATCCTCACCCAGCTGCTTTTGGACCTCGTCAGCCACAAAATCAGCTATTGCCCGTACCTGTGTATTGGAATTTGCTTCACATAATATAAAGAAATCGGCCACTGCTTCAGGAATCTGGCGCAGGTCCAGGGATACGATATTTTCCCCCTTCTTTTCCTGGATGGCCTTAATGATGGTGGTAAAAATTTCACTTTCTCTGGTTAAGCGCGTCTGCGCTTTTTTCCTCGTGCTCAGAACGGTTAAGGGTGCCAATAAATCTCGTTTTTGTTAAAAATAATCTTTAATTGTCAAAGTTACTAAACAAGCATTAATATAAGCTTGAGAATATAACCCCGGGGTCTCCTATTATGTTAAGAAAACAATAAAAATGAACTACTTTTCCGGCCTAAAACAGACTAAAAAGGATTCAAGTGATAGGACACCCGTTTTATATCCTGGAAGAAGTTGACAGCACCAATAACTATGCCATGGCACAGGTAAATTCCGGGGAGGTGACATCCGGTACAGCCTGGTTCACCGGCAACCAGACAGCAGGTAAAGGAACCAGGGGTAAAAAATGGTTGGCTGCACCAGGGGATATCAGCGCCCTGACCGTTGCCCTGCAACCTGCGGCCTTGCCCCTTTCCAGGCAGTTTATGCTCAGTGTAGCCGTGGCCCTCGGAGCCCACGATTTCTTCTCCTCCTATGCAGGGGATGAAACCGCTATTAAATGGCCCAATGATATTTATTGGCGTGACAGAAAGGCAGGAGGTATTCTCATAGAAAATGTGATCCGGGGTACTATATGGCAGTATGCCATCATAGGGATTGGCATCAATCTAAATCAAGGTAAATTCCCGGAAGAACTTAAAAATGCCGTCTCCCTGCGCCAGATCACCGGCAAAACCTGGGATGGCCCCACTCTCGCCAAAGAGTTATGCCATTTCCTGGATCAACGCATCAAACAACTAACACCCGCCCGATACGATCAGTTCCTGCAGGAATATAAAGCCAAACTCTTCCGTATGAATATCCCCGCCCAATACCGCAGCGGCGATACCCTCTTCGAAGGTACCATTAAAGATATCCTGCCATCCGGCTTACTCGTCATAGATACCGGACATGAATTAAAGGAATTCGGATTCGGTGAAGTAGAATTTATCCTCAGATAAAAAAGTAAAGGAACGTTCAAAAACGTTCCTTTTTTATAAGTTGTTAGTCTTGTGTTCTTGTTCATTACTTCGGCGCAAACTCAGGCGCCGCAAGCTCATCGTAAGACAGTGATGATAACAAGATTTTGGTTGATAAAGGCGTTAACAAATTGTGAAATCTTTCATAAATTATCAAAAATAAAAATGCAACATAATTGCATTTAGTCTACAATCCAGCAATAGCAAGCCTTTCAGCAAAGCCGTTTTTTTATTTCGAGCAGGTCCAACCTATTTTTTTCTTCGTAAGAAGCCGTAAATTTGGTTCATGTCTCCCAAAAAAATAACCCAAACAAGTGAACTCCATGCGATGCAAATGGCTGATTCACACAATAATCTCTCCTTATTCACCCATCGCGAATGGCTACCAAAAGCGCCAGCAGAAAGTACCTTTGCTGCCTTTTCCAGAGAGGATAGCCCTGTACGCCGCGAAGTAGGATTGAAAAGGGATGATTATTACAAAATCACCCTCATCACACGCGGAGAAGGCATATATACCATCAATGGCGAGGAACATGTCATTGAAGGCCCCACTATTATCTTTCACCATCCCAAACAGGTGAAAAGCTGGGTAGCCACCTCGGAAGACCAGGCAGGCCACTACTGCCTCTTTACAAAACAACTTTTTGAAAAACAGGAACAGGAACTGCTACAGTATCCTTTACTGCAAGTGGGCGTCCAAACAGTGTTTAAGCTGACAAACACCCAGTCAGATTATCTGGCGTCTATCTTTCGCCAGCTTCAACGGGAATACCAGGAAAATTCTGCCTTTAAACAGGAAGCGATACTGATATATCTCAAACTACTGATGCTGGAAGGCAGGAGAGTAGCCCAGGAAACAATTCCTAACCGCCCTCAGACAGCAGCACTGCAGCTGTCTCAACGATTTACTGACAAACTGGAAAAACAATTCCCTATTGAATTTCCGCATCAGCAAATTCAATTGAAAACTGCAAAGGAATTTGCTGCACTCCTGAATACGCATCCCAATCATTTGAACGCATGCGTTAAACATAGCACCGGACGCACCATCAGCGAGCATATTCGCCAGCGCATTCTGCTGGAAGCCAAACTGCTCCTCATTCATACAGACTGGCAGATATCGGAAATAGCCTGGAGCCTGGGTTTCGAAGATCCTGGCAACTTTACCCACTTCTTCCGTAAACATACTATGCAATCGCCACTGGCATACCGTTCCCATTGATTCTTTGAAAATCACAATTAATACTTTGCATACTACAATCTGATTCCCCATACCTGCATTTAATTTTGTACCACTAAAACCTCAAGATTATGCAGTACAGAAAACTCGGAAATACAGATGCTTCAATATCTGCTATAGGACTCGGTTGTATGGGAATGTCGTTCGCTTATGGCAGCGAATTTAATGAACAAGAATCCCTCGCCACCCTGGAAATGGCCCTGGAACTGGGTATTAATTTCTGGGATACGGCCGACATGTACGCAAATGGCGCCAATGAAGAATTGATATCCAAAGTACTTACCACTAAAAGAGATAAAGTTTTTATTGCCACCAAATTTGGCTTCAGATACAAGGAGGATAAGTCTTACTATTTTGACGGCCGTCCGGAATACCTGAAACAAGCTTGTGACGCGAGTTTGAAACGTTTGGGCGTAGATGAAATCGACCTCTATTA
The DNA here is from genome assembly GCF_003259435.1 of Chitinophaga dinghuensis. Classification (GTDB taxonomy): domain Bacteria; phylum Bacteroidota; class Bacteroidia; order Chitinophagales; family Chitinophagaceae; genus Chitinophaga; species Chitinophaga dinghuensis. Next base: position 97,267 of record NZ_QLMA01000009.1, on the reverse strand, counting down.
CGCACATCGTGTGGACCCATCCGTACCAGTAGAAGATATGGTAGGCGCTATGGCCGATCTGGTAAAAGCAGGAAAAGTACGGTATCTCGGACTTTCAGAAGCCAGCGCCGAATCCTTAAGAAAAGCATCTAAAGTACACCCAATAGCAGCTTTGCAGTCAGAATACTCTCTCTTTACCCGCGATGTGGAAGGAGCAATTCTGGATACCGCCAGAGAACTGGGCATCTCTCTGGTAGCTTACAGTCCGCTGGGCCGTGGTTTGAGTACGGGCACTCTCACTAACACCGCCCAACTGAGTGACAGCGATTTCAGAAAAGGGCTGCCAAGATTCCAGGGTAGTAACTTTGAACAGAACCTGCAAACAGTAGATGCGCTTACCGCATTTGCGAAAGACAAAAACATCACGATGGCTCAGCTCTCACTCGCATGGTTGCTGGCACAGGGAGAAGATATCATCCCTATCCCAGGCACCAAACGCAGAAAATACCTGCAGGAGAATGCTGCTGCCGTAGATGTGCAATTCACTGCGCAGGACCTGGCATCCATTGATGATATCCTCAAAGCAAACCAGGTTGCCGGCGACCGTTATACGGAAGGCGGTATGAAACTGGTAAATAGATAATTTGTTAAAAAGGCAATAAGTAAAAAAGGGGCTGATTTTCATCAGCCCCTTTCTGTTATTTGGATTTCTTATAACCCCAGTCTTGTAACCATTTCAGTATCTTCTCGCGGTAGTCGCCCTGAATGAGAATAATCCCATCTTTCACACTACCTCCGGTACCACATTTGGTTTTTATTTCTTTGCCCAGTTTTTCCAGGTCTTCTTCTTTTCCTACGAATCCATCTACAATCGTTACGACTTTACCCGCACGTTGTTTGGTATCGAGTTTTACTCTCAGCTGTTGCATGGCAGGAGCAAGCGTTTCCTGTTCTTCCTGCTGCTCCGGTTCAAAGGAGAAATTGGGATCTGTTGAATATACTATTCCACTGTTGTTTGCTTTCTTTTTTGACATCTTCCCAATATTTATAAGTTATTGACTGACAATTACCTTAATCGCTTTTTCCTGCACCCTCAACTCCACAGCTGCCGCTGTCAGCGGAACGGCATCTCCATCTACCTGGAGATATTGCAGGCTCTTTCCCGAAATGGTAACTGATTTACCTGTATAATGCTTAAGATAGCGTGTTTTATCAATTTTTCCCAAAAGAGAATAGAGGCTGACAGGAATAAGTTGCAGAAAATTAACCGGTGGCATTATGCAGACATCCAGTAGTCCGTCAAATACGCTTGCTTTAGGCGCCAGTTTAAATTCATAGCCAAACTGATTGCCATTGGCTACTGTCAGCAGGAATGCGTTTTCTTCCAGTTTTTTCCCGTCGATACTAATGGAATATGCGTCTGGCTTGTATCCGTTAAATCGTTGAATAACCAGCTTGGCATAGCCATACAGGCCTCTTTTGGTAGTATGTCTGAATTCATCCGCAACGAGGGCATCAAAACCAACGCCGGCGTTACTCAGGAAGAGGTGCTCATTGGCATAGCCAACGTCCATTGGCTGCTGGCGATTGGCCACAATCAACTCCATGGCTTTATTTACGTCCAGCGGAATTTTAAGTGCACGGGCAAGACCATTACCACTACCTAAGGGGATAATCGCGAGCGCAGTATTACTGCCTACGAGGCCTTGCGCTATTTCATTGATGGAGCCGTCGCCGCCTACTGCCACAACAGTATGCACGCCGTTCTTAACAGCTTGCAGGGCCAGGTCTTTACCATGACCCAGGTAAGCCAGGTGCGAAATTTCCACCTGGTATTGATCCGCAGGGAAATACCTGTTGATCGCACCGCCCAGTCGTTTATCCCTGTCGGTTCCGGCTTTGCGGTTTATAATAAAAAGAATCTTTTTCAAAACAGCGGTTTATAGAATAATAGCTTTCAGACTGAGGTCCAGACTCACAGCATGATGTATAATAGCGCCTACGGAGATGAAATCCACTCCAGTCTTGGCATAGTCTACCAGGGTATCGAGATTGATACCACCGGAAGCTTCCGTTTCCACCTTACCGTTGATGATCTTCAAAGCCTCAGCAATTTGATCCGGGCTGAAGTTATCCAGCATGATCCGATCCACATGACCTGTAGCCAGGGCTTCCCGAACATCCTCCAAGGTACGTGTTTCTACCTCTATTTTCAGCGGAAGCTGTTTTTCCTTCAGATAGGCTACTGTTTTAGTCACAGCAGCTGTAATACCTCCAGAGAAATCGATATGGTTATCCTTCAGCATAATCATATCGTATAAACCCATTCTGTGGTTTACTCCGCCACCAATCCGTACCGCTTCTTTCTCGAGCATCCGGAAGTTGGGCGTTGTTTTACGAGTATCCAGGATACGGGTATGATAACCTTTCAGTTTTTCTGTATACTGATGCGTAAGGGTAGCAATACCACTCATACGTTGCATACAGTTCAATACCAGTCTTTCTCCCATGAGTAAGCTGTGTACAGCGGCAGTTACTTCAAAAGCGACTTCACCAGCTTTCATGGCTTCGCCATCCTGCTTAAATGCTTTGAAAACCGTGAACATGTCCAGCCATTTGAAGATAGCTTCGGCTACTTCCATTCCAGCGAGAATGCCGTCTTCCTTAATCTTCAATACTGCGCTTCCCCTGGTATCAGCGGGAATACTCGCCAGTGTAGAATGATCTCCTGATCCTATATCTTCTGCCAATGCACTTCTGATAAATGCATTTAATGCGGTCTGGTCTAACATAAGCGTTGTGTTTGGATTGCTCAGAGAGCTTCGCAAAAATAAAAAGTGCCCCGCAATAAAATGCGGGGCACCCGGGGTTTTTCAACTAATTTATATAGCGCACTTTTACTTGTTCTCGAAACGAAGCTCGTTCAGCACCATACCGGTGCCTTTTTTCTGGAGGAAAAAAGACAACCTGTAATTGCCACCTGCAGTAGACAGGTTACCAATCCCAAAGCGGGAACCATCCCCACCCTGGTGCACGAGTTCAAATGACTTTACTTGGTTCTTTGAGAAGAAATCCTTCAAAATAATCTCAGCCTGAGCCTTGCTATAGGAACTGGATTTGCCGGAAATATTTATTTCCACATTGGCATCCAGATAGCGGGATAAGCCGTTAACATCACCCTGTTTAATAGCTCCTACAACATCTTCAAATGGTCCAGCAACTGTAACTTCGTATGAGCTTGCCGACAGCGTAAATGCTGAAATAACTCCTCCCAACAATATCCCCAGCACAATCAAAAGCTTTTTCATTGTCAGTTATTTAATTAAAAATGTGATTTTTCTAACTCAAATTAAAAGCGAAAAGCATGCCAAAGGCACTGTAATTCAACAAAATCCCATCATAGTAGTAGCAATGAATAGGTAAACTATAGGAAGAAGTTAATATGCGTTCAAAAATTAATGTATAAATGTCATAGAGACTACGCCAGAGCTAGCTTCCATCGTTTCTCAGATATTAAATTCCTGTAAACTCATTGGAGGTCAAAATATTTAGAAAGTATTTCACGGCTTTATGAGTACTTTCACCCTCCGGAACAATTTAAAAAATATAACCCTTAATAAGGATTGGATATGGAAAAGAAAAGAGCCATTCTGGTAATTATGGATGGATGGGGAGAAGGGAAAGTACCTTCTGCAGATGCCATTGCACAGGCTAAAACACCTTTTGTTAGCAGCTTATACAACAAATACCCACATAGTAACCTCGTGACCTGCGGCGAACAGGTAGGTCTTCCGGACGGGCAAATGGGTAACTCTGAAGTAGGACACCTTAATATCGGCGCAGGCCGTATTGTGTACCAGGAACTATTACGTATCAACATAGCCGTACGTGATAACGAACTGGCAAAAAACCAGGTATTGCTGGATACTTTCGCACACGCAAAAAATAACGATAAAGCATTACACCTGATAGGTCTCGTGAGCGATGGGGGAGTACACTCTCATATCAATCACCTCAAGGAGCTGACTACCTTAGCCAGCCAGCACGGTGTAACCAAATTATTTATACACGCGTTCACAGATGGTCGGGATACCGATCCTAAAAGTGGACTGGGTTTTATCGAAGAGCTGTCTGCACATCTGCAAACATCCGGCGGTAAAATCGCTTCCATCACCGGCCGCTACTACGCTATGGACCGCGATAAACGCTGGGAACGCGTTAAGCTCGCATATGATGCACTTGTTAATGGCGTCGGTACGCCAACCCAGGACCCGATTGCTGCCATAAAAGCGTCTTACGCAGAAGGCGTTACAGATGAATTTATTAAACCGGTTATCGTAACCGATACCGACGGACAGCCGCTGGCTACCATCCAGGAAAATGATGCAGTACTCTGCTTCAATTTCCGTACAGACCGCTGCCGCGAAATCACGCAGGTACTGACCCAACAGGAATTCCCTGAATTCGGCATGAAACCGCTGTCGCTCTACTACACCACCATGACGGAGTACGACAAAACTTTCAAAAATGTACACGTTATCTTCGAAACCGATAACCTGAACATGACTTTGGGAGAAGTGATTTTCAACAATGGCCTGAAACAAATTCGTATAGCCGAGACCGAGAAATACCCACACGTATCTTTCTTCTTCTCCGGTGGTCGCGAAAAAGAATTCGATGGCGAAAAAAGAATCGTCATTCCTTCTCCAAAAGTAGCTACCTATGACCTGCAACCAGAAATGAGTGCCCATGAAGTGACAGATGCTATCATTCCTGAAATTGAAAGCAAATCTATAGACTTCATCGCACTGAACTTTGCCAATGCAGACATGGTGGGCCATACCGGCATATTCTCCGCAGCAGTAAAAGCAGTGGAAACCGTAGATCATTGCGTAGAAAGAGTGGTGAATGCCGCTCTTGCGAACGACTATACTGTTTTCCTCACCGCGGACCACGGAAACGCTGATTTCATGGTAAATAGTGATGGTTCTCCCAATACTGCACATACTTTGAACCTGGTACCGTTCTTCATCATAAATAAAGACTTCCAGGGAAAAGTAAAAGACGGTAAGCTCGGCGATATAGCCCCTACTATCTTACATTTCATGGGTTTATCTGTTCCAAATGAAATGACAGGTAATTTATTGGTGTAATAATTCAGAAAAAATCTAAATAATTAAAGGTTGTCGCATAAATTTGTGACAGCCTTTTTTGTTAAATCCCAGTGCAGGCCAGCATTACATGGTACTAGATAATTACATAACTTTTTTCAGAGACCCTGTAACATTTGCATGCCTACTGACGTTTAACAATCACCAAACTGACTTTTGTTCAGTCGAAACGACTGATATTCATATTTTTAGTGCTCTCGACAGATTTGCTCATGCATCGATGCGCCGTTTTTACGGCGCATTTTTTATGCCCTTTTAAGTAGTAATTTTGCAGTATGAAGAACCACCCTTCCATCATCATATTGGCGTTATTGTTTGGCATCAGTGCCTGCAATATTCAGCCAGACAAAACGAAATCATCTTCACAGGATAAATTCATCAACCTGCCAGGCTATTTCAAAACGGAAGAAAAACAACTCTCCCAGGCAAGCCTCGACATGGAAAAAACAGTATTACTAAACGGTAAAAGTGAAAAAAACACCTTTAACAGCAGCGATACGGCAGTCATCCAGCACCTGATGAAACCTTTCATAGATGTTGACCTAAACAAACCATCCCTCCGGGATGAATACGATACTACCAGTCTGACAGACCCATTCTCCGGCAGAAAATCAGTCATCTATAAATCGAGAGGACAACAAACCAACCCGGAAGAAATCACCATGGATCTCGATAAAAATGGAGTCATTCAGCAAGTCTCTGTGCATTCCTATACCTCCAATATGGTGTACGAATACCGCCAGCACCTGGTTTATCAACGAGGTAAATCCGTCATGATCAACACCTATCAGAAAATTGCTTTTCTTTCCCCGAAAGAACTGGAAATAACTGTAAAACCAATTGCTAAAAATCAGCTGTAATTATGACTGGGGCAGAATTTCAGAATATTTCACATACAATACCTGTAGAAGCAGGTATTTACAAATACTACGATACACAAGGAACACTGCTCTATGTGGGTAAGGCGAAAAGTCTCCGTAAAAGAGTGAGCTCCTACTTCGTCAAAAATCACGACAACTATAAAACGAGGAAACTCGTTGAGCAGATCCATCATATCGAGTTCACCATTGTGGATTCCGAACAGGATGCATTTCTCCTGGAAAACTCCCTTATCAAGCAATTCCAGCCGAAATACAACATTAACCTGAAGGATGACAAAACCTACCCTTATATTGTCATTAAACATGAAGCCTTCCCCCGCGTATTCCTTACAAGAAATGTAATCAAGGATGGCAGCGAATACCTGGGGCCATTTACCTCGGTAGGCAGAGTAAGGGAAATATTGGAAGTCATCAAATACAATATCCCACTTCGTACCTGTAATTTGAATCTAACGGAACAGAATATACGAAAGGGTAAATTCAAGGTTTGCCTGGAATATCACCTGGGTAACTGTAAAGGCCCCTGCGAAGGTCTTCAAACAGAAGACGATTACCGCGCTAATCTGCAACAGGTAAAGAATATCCTGAAGGGTAATCTCTCCCCGGTGATCAATCTTTTTAAAGAGGAAATGATGGTATATGCCACTGATATGGAATTCGAGAAAGCGGAAATCATGCGGAAAAAAATTGAAAGTCTGCGTGCCTATTCCGCCAAATCCACCATTGTAAATACCCGCTTGGGTAATATGGATGTCTTTTCTATTATCAGCGAGGGCAACCATGCTTACGTAAATTATCTGCGTATCCTGAACGGCACCATTGCCGATACCAAGACGGTTACCCTGGAGAAAAAACTGGAGGAAGGAGAAGAGGAAGTACTGACCTATGCCATTGCATATCTGAGGGATGTCTTCAAAAGTATTAATAACGAGATCATCGTTCCTATTCCCATAGAATACCCAGAAAGCAACGTCACGATTACCGTTCCGAAAAGTGGCGATAAGAAGAAATTGCTGGAGCTTTCTGAGAAGAATGTGAATTACTTCAAAGAAGAACTTTACCGCAAGAAAATCCTGCATCTGGAAGGCAAAAGCGATATGGAGAGAAAGCAGGTCCTCTATCAGTTGCAGGCCGATCTGGAATTACCGGTATTGCCGGAGCATATTGAATGCTTCGATAACTCCAACTTCCAGGGCGCTTATCCGGTATCTGCCTGCGTAGTATTCAAGGATGGCGTTGCCTCTAAAAAGGACTACCGACACTTCAATATCAAAACAGTAGAAGGTATCAACGACTTTGCCTCTATGAAGGAAGTGGTACATCGTCGATACAGCCGTTTATTGGCGGAAGGACAACCGCTACCACAACTGGTGATTATAGATGGTGGTAAAGGACAATTGGGTTCCGCCATGGAGAGCATCCGGGAACTGAATCTGATTGGCAGTATGACTGTTGTAGGCCTCGCAAAGAATGAAGAGGAAATCTTCTTCCCTGGCGACTCCCAAAGTATCAAATTGCCATTCAACAGCGAGAGCCTGAAACTGATTCGTCGTGTTCGTGATGAGGTACACCGGTTCGGTATTACTTTCCATCGTAATAAGCGTTCTAAAGGCACATTTAAGAATGAACTGGAGAGTATAAAGGGGATAGGGGAGACGACTGCCACTCAGTTATTAAAGACCTTCCGTTCTGTAAACAAGGTAAAGTTGCTTTCCATGGACGAGCTAACGCAGGAAGTAGGCGCTTCCAAGGCCAAACTGGTCTGGGAACATTTTCATGGCAGCGGCGAAGCAAAGGCTTAGTTCGTAACAGGTACGCCTTCTGCGGCTGCAATTGCCTTTTCTGCCTGCAGTATATGTCTTCTGGTGTGAGCAATCAAAAATCCAAATGTATCACCTACAGAAATACGAATCCATCTGGAAAGGGTAAGCGGTACTTTTACCTTTTCCAGGTCAATCCGGGAAGCTGCCACTAGCAAACTTTCCATCTCTTCCTGTTGGCTTATAAACTCCTTTAATACTTTATTGACATTTAGTTGAGACGCGGGTCTGTGGCCCTTCGGCGCTTTCATTTTGGATTGGGAACGACCATTGGCGGGAGGCGCCATCAAACGGGTAAACCAGCCGCCAATAATACCGCTATGAAAGGATGACTTTGGGTGGGAACCTTTTATTACAGCCTGTTCAATTGTTTTTCCTAGTGTGGGCAAATAATAGGTACCGAAAGTATTCAGGTGTTCCAGGCATTGAATGGCGCTCCAGCTGCCAGGGGTTGGGGATTGGAGCAATACCTGATCGGACTTGCCATTGAAGCGGGAGATCGCTTTCAGGCGAATGTCTTCCACCTGATTTTTAAGCTGTTGCAGCAGCTGTTGGGAATTAACGGGGGACATTGGACAATCAGTTTTCAGCAAAGCTATAAAAGAAAAGGCAATCAGTTTGAACTGATTGCCTTTTCTGTATGATCAGGTTAGATGTAGCTGATTAGTATTCCCAGAGATCCTGTTCTTTGTTGAAGATACGATCTTTGATAGCTTGACCTTCCAGGAGACGCATTACGCCATCTTTGATGTAATCTTTGATCTCGCGGTTGTAGGTATTGTTTTCTTTCACAATATAGCTACCGAAGAAGCGCATTTCGAAGAGGTCTTCCCAGCTGATAGTAGATGCGTCGTTATTTTGGTTGTACACATCATACTTAGCCAGTACCGGGCGCATATCAGGGTAATAAACCCAGAACAGCGGGATAGAAGCGCGGTAGGAACCATCGTCGTTCATACGAGCCATGAGAGGAGCGATACCGAGTATGCGTACTTTCAGGGCAGAGGCTTCTTTATCGAATACCCATACTTCTTTGATTTTATACTGCCTGATGGTAGAAGGATCAAAGTCATCACGGGTGGTTACCAGTTTTTCTTCGCCGGTAACAGGGTCGATGGAACGTACCTGTTTTTCTTCACCTGTAATTTTCTTTTGAATTTCGTCATAAGGCATAACGGTAGTAAAGCGGTCGTCGATAGGACTAAAGGCTTCTACTTCCTTATTCTTAATTGCGTTGAGCAGGATGTTGATGAACAGTTGGTTAGTACCTGCTTCATCTTCCACGTTGTATTGGAAAGGCAGGTTAATTTTCTCCCTTACATCGATGATCTGCCAAACGCGTTTTTCCCAAAATCTGTCATCCTCGCGGATGTAATCGTAGACGATAGGTGCGCGTTCTCTGGCAAGGTTCCTTTCTACCACACCATCAATACGGAGCGATTTACGCGGCGTATCAACCGGGGCAGCAGTCACCGTTGGCGGAGCTGCCGGAGGAGTGGCAACAGCATTACCTGTTGCAGGATTTACCACCGGTGCGTTGGGGTCCTGTTGAGCATTGCGCTGGGTAGCGGTTCTGCGGCGTGTAGTACCACCGCGGCGTTGCGCTTCAGCAGCAGTTGCCAGCATTACCAGCAACATAGTGCACCAACCAATTCTGTTTAACATTACTGCTCGCATATTTCAGCAATTAATAATCCGTTAGTTTAATTTATACATAGTGCTAGGCATAGAACGAACAACGCCGTCCGGACCTTTTACTTTCACGTTCTCGATATGAACGATATCGCCTGGACGCAGTGCACGGATAGATCCAGTGAGGTTAGAAGGGAAGTAAGGGGATGAAGCATCACCTTCCTGGTATTCTTTACCTCTTGATTCGATACCAACGCGGTAGCTCACTACATCGTATTTAACGCCTTCGAATTCGAAGTCTTCCAATACAGCGCGGAGACCTTGCTGGTTTTTGAATTCAGCAGCTTTTACGCTACCGCCTTTGTAGGTACCTACCTGCAGACTAGGATCTGGAACACGTTTTACGCGGAATTCCTTTTTACCCAGGCTCATCGTTTTACCACCCATGTTAGCTACCACATTGATAACAGCAGTACCAGGAGAGGAAACGCTAACGATATAGCTACCAGCGCCTTTTTTGGTAATGCTACCGCCACCAGCGAGGGAAGCAGAAACCGCTTCCGCAGGAACGCCTGCAGCAGTGATAGAGATTGGGTTTTGTACGCCAATGTACAGTACGTTCATTTTATCAGCAGAAATGGAGGTTGCAGAAGCGCCTACATTATAAGATTCGCTGAAGGAGAACTGTTGTGGCTGACCACCGTCAGGAGCAGGAAGGGTAACAGAACCAGAGATGGTTTTTTCACCAATACCGCTTGCAGTGATTTTGTATGTACCCAGACCTTCTTTCGCTTCAATGGATTGACCGTTAACAGTGATAGCAGGATTTACAGTAGAACTGTAGGCGCCAACTGCGATTTGAGCAGTCAGTTCCTGGCCTTCCATCAGGTTTTTGGAATTCAGAGATACGAATGGTCTGATTTTGTCGAATTTGAAATCTTTCTCGCTGATCTGTTTGAACAGATTATCGATGATTGCAGCTTCAGAGTTTTTGATATCGTTCTGGAATTTGCTGAGGATGGTTACAGCAGCAACTACAGGTACCATGTTGAAGTGATAGGTAGTCCAGGTCTTTTTGGTTTCAGCATCATGACCGGTAGATTTACCTACTTCAATTCTCAGTGGTAATGTTTTTTCGAAGCTTGCTTTATCAGCAGGCGTAACAAAGCTCAGGAGCTGAGAACGGAGAGCAGTCAGTTTTGCTTCCAGTTCAGGACCTTTCTTGTTATTTTCCATTACGCGGGTAGCTGCATCCAGATCGCTTTTCCCTTTGATATCACCTGCTTCGTCGAGACCGCCGGCTTCAGTGATGATTGTTTTTTTCAGGCCTTCGATGTAATCGAATGCTTCTTTAGATACTGCTTTTACTTTTTCGGCTTTCTCCTTGTAAGGGCCTACTTTGGCAGCATCTTTCTCCATTTGCTTCGTAAACTGATCATACACCACATTGTTTTTCTCGGTGATGGAGCCATTGGAAGTATTGATAGAGTTATTAACGATACTAAATGCGTTCAATATTTCAGCAGATACGTTCAACGCCAGCATGGCCGTCAAGACCAGGTACATGATGTTGATCATCTTCTGCCGAGGATCTTTAGGTAGTGCCATAGTTTGTTTTCAGATTTAAGAATTGATTGTTATCGAAACTATTAGCAAAACCTTATTTCGCACTGTGCATAGCACTCAGCATGTTACCGTAAACGGTATTCAGGTTGCTGAGGTTTTTAGCGAGCAGTGTGATTTGTTCCTGTGTTTTCTTAGCATCATCGATGCTGTTGCTCATAGCAGCTGAAGTATTCTGCAGGTTGCTGTAGAATTTGTTCATTGCTTTGAGATGGTTGTTAGTATCCTGGAGTTCCAGTTCATAGATTGCGTTCAGGGAAGCCAGGTTTTTGGTCATACCTTGCATTTGAACATGGAAATCTTTAGTAGACTCAGAGGCGCTGTTGAAAGAAGAAACAGCAGAGGCAGCAGTTGTGTAAGCATTAGCCACATTCCCGATAGCAGCGGCAGCTTCGCGAGTTTTTGCAGTGTAATCGCCGGTAGCAGCAACTACATCACTGATATCTCTCATTTTATCAACTGTAGTACCCAGTTTCTGGAAGTTCTCGCTCAAGCGCTGCAGGTTTGCAGGAGTGATGTCAGCTTCCTGGAGCATTTTGTCCAGGCCTGCAACTGCAGGGCTGCCAGCAACCGCTACAACACCACCTTCAGCGTGGGAACCACCGGAATCCGGAACGAAAGCGTAAACTAAGAAGATCAATGCTTCTGTGCTCAGACCTACGATCAGAGCGATATCAGCGCCTTGCCAGTGTTGGATTTTGAAAAGCGCACCAATAATTACAACAGAAGCTGCAATACATACGAAAAAGTTCAGCCAGCTAGCTTTTTTAGGATTCATAGCCATAGGTTAAAATTTAATCTGGTTAAAGTGATTAGTGTTAAATTTCTGTATGGAATAGTTAATTCTCAACGATTTGCGGATAGTGTACATAATATAAAAGGTTTTCTTGTTTTATATTAATTCCAGCTAGTTTTCTTTAGTGCTTACCTTTATTTCTGCGGCTCAGAGCAATTGTACATCTGAAACCTACATAAGACTTCGCACTATCCTGATATTCATATGTTCTTGTTCCGGTCTGCAGGAAGAAGCCAATATCTTTCCAGGAGCCCCCTCTGATGGCCTTACGCTTCATTTTCAGCGGCGCATCATCTGGAACATCCATTCTTAAATAAGGGTTCATGTCAGAGGTAAAGGAATAAGCATTTTCATAGTAGATATCTGCTGTCCACTCCGCAACGTTTCCGGCCATGCAATATAGACCATAGTCGTTAGGCCAGTAGGCATCCGCACGTACGGTGTAGAAACCGCCATCTTCAGGATAGTTACCGCGGCCAGGTTTGAAGTTAGCCAACAGACATCCTTTTTTGTTACGGATATTGTAACCACCCCAAGGGTATGGAGTTTGTTCTCTACCACCGCGGGCAGCATATTCCCACTGCGCTTCAGAAGGCAGCTGGAATTTATCTTCTGTGAATAATTTCTTAGAGTTACGATAGTCTTCCCAGAACTTACTTCTCCATTCGCAGAAAGCAGTTGCCTGGTGCCAGTTTACACCTACTACCGGATAGTTATCGAATGCAGGGTGCCAGAAATACATACGAGTCATTGGCTCGTTGTAGGCATAAGAGAAGTCCCTGATCCAGCAAAGCGTATCTGGATAGATAGGTACGTCTTTCTTCACAATGAAGGTAGAACGCGGCTTACCAGTGTTCTCTCTCAACTTGGCTTTATCCCAGTTGAAAGTTTCCTGATGGTAAATCAGCTTTCCTACGTCGATATCCTTACGGCCGTATAAACGATCCGCTTCGGAATATACCATGGCATCCAGCTTCTCGATGGTGCCTTTATCTTTCCAGTTGATTTTCTGTTTCCAGTCGATGATGTCCTGACCGTCGATCTGTTTCACATGACCAAGCAGAATGTGTGCGATAGAATCCCGCACCCAGTCTACGAACTGACGATACTCGTTATTCGTAATTTCCGTAGCATCCATATAGAAGCCGGAAATTGAAATAGACTTGTTACGTGCTGTAAACGCATAGTTTACATCTTCATCACTTGGTCCCATGTGGAAGGTTCCAGGTGGTACATACACCATTCCATAGGGTACAGGGGGAAAGTACTTTGGCCTTGGACTCACGCCAATCAGTTGCCCTTGTGCGTTCTTGGGGGTTTTACTACCACCACAGCTGGCAAGCAGGGTAACCAGCAAAACTGCCAACAGACCTCTTAAATAGTTAAGCTTCATAAGGGTAGCTTTCATCAGAATATGTTTTTCTATTAACCAGCCAGGTGTTTTTTGCCAGCATGCAAGGGAACACAAATCTCAATTTCACCCGCTTTGTTTATATGAAAGATAGCAAATGTAATAATTAATTTTAATCCGTAGTTACTTTTTATCCAACTTTTTCAATTCGACATGAAGCGACCCGGTAACTAATTTAAACGTATTTTTTAACATTTTATTATATGCATGTATCAACATTTACCGAATTCATCACGCCCCTTACGGGGTGCAAGTTACATAAATATTAAATTAAATTAATAATTTCACTTATATAAAAGACGGGCTTAATACAATGATAATCTTTACATAAGTAAACCAGTGTGTCATTTTCACGGTACCTGTCTGTCAACAGGGGGATATCTTCCTTATTTTTTTCTGCTCCGACTAATACCCGATACGGAATAAACCATTTGCCCGCATCCGCCATTCTCTCCCGGTAATCTTTACCTACTACGGCAATTTCAGCAGTCCCCTCCACAAACTGTAATAACTGGGACGCCCATACGCCAAATGAAGTGGGGTATCGTACCGCGGTCTGTGCCAAGCCGGAAACCGCTCCTATCGCCTTTTCCATCAATTGCTTATCACCGAAAACAACAGAAAGTGCCCAAAGGTTCTGTACCATTATTCCATTGCCACTAGGGGTTGCGCCATCATAAACTTCCTTCTTCCTGACTATAACGTCGTTCTGATCATCAATCGTATAATAATAATATTTCCCACTATCGTCCGAAAAACGGGTCGTAACAAAGGTAGTAAGCTCCCGGGCTGAATAAAGATGATCCAGATCACCGGTTATCTCTCCCAACGCTATCAACGCCCTGATCAGATAGGCATAGTCATCCAAAAATGCCGGATACTTCGCCGTCCCATCCTTCCAGGTATGATAGAACGCAGGAGCGCCCTCTTTTATGCGGAAATGGTGCATACAAAATTTAATATTCCGTATAGCCGCTTCCCGATAGCCTTCTTCTCCCAATACAGCAAAAGCCCGGCAATAAGCATGCGCCATCAGTGCATTCCATCCCAGGAGGATCTTATCGTCCAGCCCTGGCCGTATTCTCCCTGCGCGTACCTCCAGCAGTTTTTCCCTGCAAGCTTTCAATGTAGCGCCCAATTCAGCAGCATTATATCCCCGCTCAGCCGCAAATTGTTCCAGTGGCTGTTGTATCCAGAGAATATTCGTCTCCTCCCAATTCCCATGCTCGCTTACATCATAAAACGCACAAAACACGTCTGCATGCTCTCCCAGTACCTGCCTGATTTCCGCCGCACTCCAGGTATAAAACTTTCCCTCAACACCCTCAGAATCCGCATCCAATGCGGCATAGAAGCCGCCCTCAGCAGATGTCATCTCCCGGGATATAAACTCCAACGTTTCTTTTATAGTATTAGCATATACCTCATTCTTCGTCATCTGGTAAGCATCACAAAGGACATCTACCAGCAAGGCATTATCATACAACATCTTCTCAAAATGAGGCGCCAGCCACTTCTCATCTGTGGAATAACGGGCAAAACCGCCTCCCAGCTGATCATAAATCCCACCCTGCAGCATTTTGTCGAGCGACAATAACGCCTGCTCCAATGCCTTCTCCTGCTTTGTATAATGATGATATCGCAGTAACCAGGAAATGGTAAACGTCTGCGGGAATTTTGGTGCACGACCAAATCCACCCCAGGTAGTATCTGCCTGTTTTAAAATATTCTCACAAATAGTATCTGCCTGTGCTTTAGTAAAAAGCTCTTCTACCGGGAGTTTCAGATCTAACCCGCCCTGAATACCAAACTGACTGGCCTGTTCCAGATGCTGGGTCAGATTGTCGGCCTGCCCCTCTATTTCATCCCGTTTATTGGTAAATGCATCAGAAATCGAAAGTAGTACGTCTTTCCAGGAAGGACGGTTATATGCCTGAACAGGAGGGAAGTAGGTACCGCCGTAAAATGGCTTTCTGTCCGGCGTCAGGAAAACATTCAGTGGCCAACCACCAGCGCCTGTCATAGCCTGCACTGCATCCATGTAAATATGATCCAGATCTGGCCTCTCTTCCCGGTCAATCTTGATGTTGATAAAGTGTTCGTTCATGATACGCGCAGTATCCTGATCCTCAAAACTTTCTCTTTCCATCACGTGACACCAGTGACAGGCAGCATATCCAATGCTGACCAGTATAGGCTTGTTCTCCTGTACCGCCTTATTCAGGGCTTCTGTACCCCAAGGATACCATTCTACCGGATTATGTGCATGCTGCAACAGATAAGGGCTGGTTTCGCCAATCAGCTTATTCATAAGAGGATATTCAATTTGAATTGGAATAGACAGTTAGTGATGCAAAGAAATTTATTTTTAAGAATTATTCTGCATTATTTTTTCATGTGCACTGCGCTGGGATTGCATCAAATAAAAAGGGACAGCCTTAAAGCTGTCCCAGTCAGTTATTTTAAGCGATATACGCTTACTTTTTGTTGCTTGTCGCAAGGAATTGTTCCAGTGCTGCTACCATGCTCGGCGCTTGCGGAGCTGGCGCTTTTACATCAAGTCGTAATCCTGCTTCTTCAACGGCCGCAGAGGTAGTAGGACCGAATGCGCCAATCTTGGTGCCATTCTGCTCAAACCCCGGCACATTTTCAAACAGCGATTTTACACCATAAGGACTGAAGAAAACGATCATGTCGTACTTGTTAGTAGCCAGTAACTCTTTTACATCATTGGAAACAGTTCTGTAAAGGGTTGCTGTAGCATACTCACATTTGTTTGTTTTCAACCACTCCTCAATGTCTTTCTTCTGGCTGTCTGCGCTAGGGAACAGGAACTTCTCGTTGTCCTTATGCTTGTTCATCACTTCCAGTACTCCTTTCGTAGAACCGTCGGCACCGTAAAATACCTTACGCTTGCGGTACAGAATAAACTTCTGTAAATAGAGTGCGACAGCTTCTGTGATACAGAAATACTTACAATCCTGTGAGACCTTGACTTTCATCTCCTCACAGATTCGGAAAAAGTGGTCAACAGCATTTCTACTGGTAAAAATTACGGCTGTGTAATTCAGAATATCAATTTTCTGCTTCCTGAATTCCTTTGCAGGTAACCCTTCTACTCGAATGAACGGGAAAAAGTCCAGTTTAACGTTGAACTTTTTAGCCAGATCAAAATAAGGAGACTTTTCTGTTTCAGGCTTAGGTTGAGAAATTAGGATTGACTGAACTTGTTTACCTTGCAAGTCTTTTTTTGGCCCGCCTTTAATCATACTTTAAATTGCTCTTGTGTTAACAATAGGCGGTAATCACGGATTACCAGTTAACCAGATATTCAGCAGCACCTTGGTTAATATCAAAACCGGCGCTACTTCGAATGCGCAAAGGTAAAGAAAAAAATGCAATTTGCTGAAGGATAGATACTGCTTTACCAGTGAATAAGATCTAATATACCGGTAAATAACTAGTAATATAATGAAAAATATCGAAATATAAAGGAAGGTCTGTGCAATTTGCGGACTACAGAATGCCAAAATTACCACAAACGGCACCAACAGCACCCCTAAGATCTTGTTAATCAGATAGAGAATGAAAATATAAGCATCAGCAAGGTCTGCATTACCAAATAACCATCCACAGAAACGCAATACCACATACTTTGTTCCATACACTAATGCTACCAGTGCAATCAAGCCCGGAATCAGCATCCATGGCTCCGCCTGCGGGAATACCTGCTTGCGATACAGTACCAGGTAAAGGTACATTCCAAGAGAAACAATGAAGAAGGCATTGAACAGAAAATTCGGAAAAGGAGACTGTGATAACTGGTCTTTTAACTGACGCTGACTGAGTGTAGGATTCAGAAAGGCCCTGAATAAATCATGAAAATATTTTTGGTATGCCAGTCGAATAATACTGATCAGCAGCACTACTCCGGCCACCACATACACCATCCAGTCCAGATCTCTGAAAGGACGCATAATATTGACATCCCTGAAAGAAGGTTTTCCTGGTTTCAGGAAAATATTCTCTGCGGCCAGTTTTTTCATGTATATATCGTAGGCAGACACAGGCTTGGGTTTCGGCGGAGCCGCCACCACAGCGCTATCTGTTGCTTTCTTAGTAGTATCTACAGGTAGGGCAGCTATTACCGGCGCTACATGGGCAGTATCCCGTTTCACCGCCACGGTATCTCTCCTTGGCACTGTTTTAACCGAATCTCGTCTTACCACTGTTCTATGAGCGGAATCGGTGCGGGGTTTGGCTACTTTTGGTTTCGGTCGCGTAGTATCCGTACTGGTACGGATTACAGGTTTCGCAGGCGCCGCTGTATGAGCAGAGTCTGCATTTTGGGCCATCAAGGGCAGATAACAGATTGTAAAAAATAGCAATAACCAGTGGCGCACCAGGAAATGATTTTTCAATGATTTGAAAGAATGGCAAATAAAGGCATCCTGTTCACAAAACAAAATTGCAACGTAATTTTGATGTTTGCAAAGATATTAAAATACTCCATAGTTGGCGGATAGCCATCAGGGATAAGCACAGCATTCATGTCCGGCATTTATATACATATTCCGTTCTGCAAACAGGCTTGTTATTACTGCAATTTTCACTTTTCCACCTCTATGTCACAAAAAGAGGCCATGGTGAAAAGCATATTGCAGGAAATCGAACTGCAACAGCACTACTTAGGAAACGACACCATTCACACCGTTTATTTTGGCGGTGGCACCCCGAGTTTACTTTCCCGGGAAGAGTTACAATCTATTCTGGATAAGCTCCGGCAATATTTTAGTATAGCGCCTGACGCGGAAATAACCCTGGAAGCCAATCCCGACGATCTGGATGCAGCCAAGCTACAGGAATTGAAATCGCTGGGCATCAACCGACTGAGTATAGGGGTACAGTCATTCCATGAGGCAGACCTGCAATGGATGAACCGCGCCCATAACAGTACACAGGCAAAAGAGTGCATCATCCAGGCTAAGGCGGCAGGATTCAATAATATCACCATTGACCTGATCTATGGAGGCCCTGGCCTCTCTGATGAGGGGTGGAAGCAGAATGTACAGGAAGCCATCTCCCTGGGAATTCCTCATCTTTCCTGTTATGCATTGACAGTGGAGCCAGGAACTGCCCTGGATAGCTTTATTCGTAAAAAGAAAATGGAAGCGGTTGATCCGGAAAGGGCGGCACGTCATTTTGAAATGCTGATGACCTGGATGGAAGAAGCGGGATATGAGCATTATGAAATCTCCAATTTTGCATTACCAGGATGGCATAGCCAGCATAACAGCAGTTACTGGAAAGGCTTATCTTATCTGGGATTGGGGCCATCGGCACATTCCTTCAACGGGCATTCCCGTCAATGGAATGTGGCGAATAATGCCTTGTATATAAAAAGTATTGGCGCTGGAAAAATCCCCTTTGAACTGGAAACATTATCTGTGGAGATGCAGTTCAACGAGTATATCATGACTTCTCTGCGTACCAAGGCAGGCTGTGATCTCGGTTGGGTGGAGGAGCGCTTTGGCGTAGACCTCGCGAAGCAACTGACCATGCAAAGTCAACGTTACCTTGCTAAAGGATGGATGGTACAACAGGGAACGCATATTCGTCTAACCCAGGCTGGCCGGTTGTTTGCGGACGGTATTGCGGCAGATTTGTTTCTTTGATTATCCTGCTGCGAATGGCACCACTTTTATTAAGGGCGTGTCATAAATGTCTAAGAGTTTCACTACTGAAAGTGCTGCTGGCCCTAATACCTTGCTTTACCTGCAGGGTGGATATCATTTTTACATGATGGCGCCTGTACATACTACAGGCGATAAGACATAAAAAAAAGTCGTGACGCTGAGCGTTACGACTTTTTCCCTAATGATCTGTTATTGACTACCAGCCAAGGATATAAGCGAAGATCAGTGGCGCTACGATAGTAGCATCTGATTCCACGATAAACTTAGGTGTGTGAATATCCAGTTTACCCCAGGTGATTTTTTCGTTAGGAACGGCACCGGAGTAAGAACCATACGAAGTAGTAGAATCCGAAATCTGGCAGAAGTAGCTCCAGAAAGGAACATCTGTCCATTCCAGATCCTGGTACATCATTGGCACCACGCAGATAGGGAAGTCCCCTGCGATACCACCACCGATTTGGAAGAAGCCTACGCCTTTTCCAGCGGAGTTTTGGCGATACCATTCAGACAGGAAGATCATATACTCGATACCAGATTTCATGGTAGAAGTTTTCAGATCTCCTTTGATGCAGTAGGAAGCGAAGATGTTACCCATTGTACTGTCTTCCCATCCTGGAACGATGATTGGAATGTTTTTCTCAGCAGCAGCGAGCATCCAGCTATTTTTAGGATCGATCTCGTAGTGCTCTTTCATCACACCGCTCAGGAGCAGTTTGTACATGAATTCATGCGGGAAATAGCGTTCGCCTTTTTCTTCCGCGTCTTTCCAGATTTTATGGATATGTTGCTGAATGCGACGGAAAGCCTCTTCTTCAGGAATGCAGGTATCAGTTACGCGGTTGAAGCCTTGCTCCAGCAGCTCCCATTCTTCCTGCGGGCTCAGGTCGCGGTAGTTAGGTACTCGTTTGTAGTGGGTATGAGCTACCAGGTTCATGATATCTTCTTCCAGGTTTGCACCAGTACAAGAAATGATATCTACTTTACCCTGACGGATCATTTCCGCGAAGGAGATGCCCAATTCAGCCGTACTCATGGCACCAGCCAAGGTCACCATCATTTTACCACCTTCCAGCAAATGCGTTTCATATCCTTTGGCAGCATCCACTAATGCAGCAGCATTGAAGTGACGGTAATGGTGCTGGATAAATTGAGAAACAGGTCCCTTATTCATGTCATTTAATCATTTATACATTAACAGCCTGGCTAATAAAGCCTTAATAGGAGGCAAAGTTAAGATAAATTTGCTGGTGATGGTGTTATGGGACTTTTTATCGGTAACCAGTAGTCAATTAAGCTTTCTGAAGACGTTCTTTCAGTACGATGGTACCATTTTCATCTGCTCTCAGTTTAGTCCAGTATTTTTCGCCTTCGAGCATAATCATATATACAGTACCGCCAGCTGATTCATATTCTACTACAGAGCTGATTTTGTTACCAGGATATTTTTTCATCATTCTGTTAACAACTGCTAAAGGCAGGCTTTCAGCTTCAATCACACGGGAAGTTACCAGCAACTGACCATCTGCATCAAAGTATGCACTCACCAGGGTATTGTTCAGGGTGAATTTAGCGGTGAATGTTTTGTTATCGTCTGTATACCATTTAACATCTTTAACATTCGCAAATGCATCACGGAATGACACTTTTAATTTGTTGCTAACAGCAGTCTCATAGGTGGTTGCATATACGCTGGAAGCAGTCAGGGTCAAGGCAGCAACTACGGCAAATAAGAGCTTTTTCATGGCTTTGAATTTTGAATTGGTTTTGAGATTAATTTGTTCGTTTGTGTTTTTGTTTGTTTGATGACTCAAAAGTACAGCGAGAAGGGGCGAGTGGTCAAGCCATTCTTTACTGATGGCACTATTTTGTACCAGTAAAGCATTACTTGTTGTCACTTCTGTTCCATTTCCCCTAAAGCACTGCCAGTAAGAGCTTTAATACACTGTTAGTTGGTGCCAATGAAGAAATGTTGCATGATTAAAAGTTAAAAGACTGTTAAATAGGATGGAATTGGGGAGATCGGCGTGATGAGTTACATTTGTTGTAACAAGAACTTACTGCTTCATTATGAACCACCTGGCCCATGCATACCTGTCGTTCCGCCATCCCGATCTGATCACCGGCAACCTGATTGCCGACTTTGTCAAAGGGAGAAAGCAACTCGAATTACAGGAGGAAGGGGTGAGGAAAGGTATCCTCGTTCACCGCGCTATTGATAGTTTTACAGACCAGCATCCGGTGACCTTTCAGGCTAAAACCTATTTCCGTGCTTCGGCAAGGCTCTATAGCGGCGTATTCACAGATCTTATCTTCGATCATTTCCTCGCTACAGACCCTTCCCGCTTTACAGACGAATCGCTTTATTCGTTTACCCGTTACGTTTACCAGACGATTGAAAGCAAAGGGAATACCCTCCCTGCCGGATTCCTTCAGATGTTCAAATACATGCGGGAATTTGACTGGCTGTACAATTACCGTACAACCGATGGTATTTCCAGCGCCATCCGTGGCGTAAGTCGCAGAGCCCAATACCTGGATACGCCAGGAGAAGTCATATTCGCCACCTTCATGGAACATTATGACGCCCTGAAATCCTGTTACCAGGAATTCTTCCCCGAACTGGAAGCGTATGTGAAAAGTCTCGATACAATAAAGAACCTTTAAACGCTGTTAATATAAGGCCTCCGCCTTTTTGGATTGACCAAAAATGTCTAGGTTTGGGGCCGAATTTCCATATCAAGAAAAAATACTTTCCGGAAGATGAAAAAAGCAATGATAGTTGCCTTTATGATGGGCATGTTCTGTTTAAGCGCTGGCGCTCAGGATAAAAAATTACCGCCGCTGGATGCCAGCCCTATGGACATGGCCTATTACCCTGTAATGTACCCTTACGTTGTAAAAGTGAAAGGCGAATCTGCCGGACCACTGATCGCCAGAGTAATCTACAGCCGTCCGCAAACCAAAGGCCGCGATATATTCGGTAACCTGGAAGAGTATGGTAAAATATGGCGACTGGGAGCCAACGAAGCGACGGAAATAGAATTCTTCCGCCCGGTTATCATCGCAGGTAAAGCCGTTCCTAAAGGTCGTTATACCATGTATGCGATTCCTACAGAGAAGAACTGGACCATTATCATCAATCGGGAAACAGATATCTGGGGCGCTTTCAAATATGATCCTGCTAAAGATGTGGTAAGAACCACCCTGCCAGTTATTTCACTCAATACCCCGGTAGAAGCCTTTACCATGGTTTTCGAAAAAGCTGATCCAGGCGCTAACCTGATCATTGCCTGGGATAGAGTAAGCGTAAATCTGCCTATCAAATGGTCAGATGCCACTCCTAAAAAATCAAAATAGAAGAAATAAAGAAAGGCGGTAAGAATACCGCCTTAAAAATTTTAACCATATCCTATGAAAAACCTAAAACAAATTTAATTCGTTTAATCTTTGCCGTTACTCCCGTTTTGGTGAACGCTGAAAAATTGTTCGTAAGCGTAATAAATAATACGATAATATTCTAATATTAGCTAAAATGGACAACCGTTAATCCCTCAATAAGTCATTTTTACCCCTCTTTTTTGTTTCCCCTTTCTTTCTCTAAAGGGCGTATATTTGGTTACCACCAGAAATTGTTCATTATAAAATATTTAAGACATGAAGCTGGGTACCAAACTCATACACGCAGGTGTAGCTCCCGACCCGTCTACAGGGGCCATCATGACCCCCATTTTCCAGACATCTACTTACGTTCAGTCCGCCCCCGGACAACATAAAGGGTACGAATACGCCCGCACCCAAAACCCAACCCGCGATGCCCTCCAGAATGCCCTCGCCGCCATTGAAAACGGTACGCACGGCATTTGCTTCGGCAGTGGCCTCGCTGCAACAGATGCTGTTCTTAAACTCCTCAATCCCGGCGATGAAATCATCGCCACCAACGATTTATACGGAGGCACCTACCGCATCTTTACCAAGGTATTCGCTAAATACGGACTGAATTTCACCTTCATTCCCATGCAGGATGCCCGTAATATCGAGGCGCATATCACCCCTAAAACGAAAATGATCTGGATTGAAACACCTACCAATCCATTACTCAATATCATTGATATTCAAGCAGCTGCACAAATAGCACGGAAAAATGAAGTGCTCCTGGCGGTCGACAATACATTCGCATCTCCCTACCTCCAGAATCCACTGGACCTGGGTGCGGACATCGTGGTGCATTCCGCTACCAAATACCTTGGCGGCCATAGCGATGTGGTACACGGCGCCGTCATTGTAAAAAATGAAGCGCTGGCCCAGCAACTGTACTTTATCCAGAACAGTACCGGCGGCGTTCCGGGCCCGCAGGATTGCTTCCTCGTACTCAGAGGCATCAAAACACTGCATGTTCGTATGCAACGCCACTGTGAGAACGGTGCTGTCATTGCCAACTACCTCCGTAACCACCCTAAAGTAGATAAGGTCTATTGGGCAGGATTCCCGGATCATCCGAATCACGATATCGCTAAAGCCCAGATGAGAGGCTTCGGTGGCATGATATCTTTTACATTGAAAGACGATAGCCTGGAATCGGCCAATCGTGTGCTCAGCAATACCCATCTTTTCTCCCTGGCAGAATCCTTAGGCGGCGTAGAATCCCTGATCGGACACCCCGCTACCATGACTCATGCCTCCATCCCAAGGGAAGAAAGAATCAAAAATGGCCTGGCCGATAGCCTGATCCGCCTCAGTGTCGGTATCGAAGATGCCGACGATCTGGTAGAAGACCTGAAAAAAGCGATCGGATAATACAAAGATGGCCGGTAACCGCTATCTTTACCGCTATCAAATTGCAGTAAACCATATCCTCAGTTTGCATACCGCATACTTACACGCATATACGCCTGTACGCATGCGGTATGACTGTTGATACACACGACATTGTATTATGAAGATCGAGCAGTTACGCGATTTCCTGGATGCCAAAGCAGCGCAGTATAATCAACCTGATTTTATCAAGAATGATCCGATTATTATCCCGCACAGCTTCAGCAAATTGCAGGACATAGAGATAGCCGGCCTGTTCGCTGCCATCCTCGCCTGGGGTAACAGAACAACTATCATCAATAAATGCAGGGAACTGATGAAAATGATGGATAATAGTCCATATGACTATATCCGTAACCATCAACCCCGCGAAAGAATGCAACTGATGTCTTTTGTGCACCGGACTTTCAACGGTCTGGATCTGCTGTATTTCGTAGAATTCCTCCAGCATTACTATTCCAATGTAACCTCTCTGGAATTCGCATTCAGCAGCCATATGTCGGAAGAAGATGAGAATGTGGAGAAAGGATTACTGGGGTTTCACAAGGTTTTCTTCGCGCTGGAACATCCGGAAAGAACGAGAAAACATATCTCCACACCAGCACGAAACAGCGCTTGCAAGCGGCTGAATATGTACCTTAGATGGATGGTTCGCCAGGATGAAAATGGCGTGGATTTTGGACTATGGAACCACATCTCACCATCTCAACTTGTATGCCCTATGGACGTACACGTGAGCAGGGTTGCTACCAGGCTCGGTATTATTTCAAACCCTAAAGCCGACTGGAAAACTGCAGTGTCGTTGACACATGCGCTGAAAAAACTCGATCCGGACGATCCGGCAAAATATGATTTCGCTTTGTTCGGTCTTGGTGTAATTGAAAAATACGTTTGATAAAATAAATGCTGTAATGAAAAGAATACTCGGAATAGCCCTCACGATGGTCATAGCGGCCACACAGGTCCAGGCACAGGAATACGTTGATCTTCATTATACCTTCAACAAAGGTGAACAATTCGAACTGGAACAGAAAAGTCGCTCAGAAACATACATGACTGTTAACGGCGCCCAAAGGCGTACTACCCGCGATTATAACAACATCATTGTTATTGACGTAAAAGACGTGATACCAGGTAAAGCAATACTGAGCTTCTACTACAAAGACCTGAAGTTCAATTTCAACGCAAAAAATACCAATATCGCCGTAGATGCGAAAGGTCCTGAATCAACAGAACCATTCCAGGCCGGACTTAAAAATATTCTGAAAAAACCTTTCACCGTGGAACTGACGTCTACCGGTATCATCACCAAAATCGATGGTCTGGACGATCTGCTGGAAGGGGCCGAATCGGCTTTCTCCAATCTGAAAAAAGATGAACAGGAAGCCTATAAAAAACTGATGAAAGACCAGTTTGGTACCGAGGCTTTCCGCAGCTGGCTGGAACAATTACTGGTGATGTATCCGGCTCATGGTATTAAAACCGGTACCCAATGGGAAGAAAATGTACCTATGCGCGGCGGCTTAGTAGGTTCTGTAGATCTTTACTGGAACCTGCAAACCTGGGATGCACAAACCGCTAAAGTAGGCGGCACCGCAAAAATTAAAACAGATAAAGTACAAACGATCACCGTAGATGATGATATTAAAGCCACTGCTGAAATCAGCGGTAGCACACAATCTCAGTACCTGATTAACCGTAGCTCCGGATTGCCCAACATTTGCGTTCAAAACATGGAACTCAACGGGTCCTATAAATACAAAGCCAACAGAGCAAAAGGTATTAAAAAGGATATAGACGTTCCCGTTAAGATTATCACGAACGCGAGCTACAAGATCAAACAAATGAAATAGTATATGTCACTGCCAGCCAATCACTTACAGGAAACCGCTCAATGGGCCAATCAGACATTCGAACTACGTATATCCGATCAGGTGAGTTATGAGGTACTCCGGGAACAACTGGCAGAAAGACTGAAACAAATAATTAGCAAGGACTTCCAACAATTCGTATTCCTGTTATACCGGATAGATGTATCAGAAAAGAAAGTACAACAGATCATACAGGATGCCGCTAAACTGGAAATAGAGCCGTATCAGGCTATTGCAGGATTGATTATAGAGAGACAACTGCAAAAGATTGCTTCCAGGGCCTCTTTCCGCCAGCAGCAACCTGATGATGATGAAGAAAAATGGTAATGATATTGCATAAAAAAAACCGGTTGAGATCTCAACCGGTTTTTTTTATGCTATTTGTTGAACATCAGTTCTTTCACTTTCTCTTTATCTTCCTTCTCCTTGTCCAAATCAAAGAAGGTACCGAATACCACATCCCACGCAGAAGAACTTACACCAAACCCTTTATCCTCACTCTTATAGTGATGCAGGTGGTGATTACGCCATAACGGCTTCAAAAATTTAAAAGGTGGATTCCAGGCATGAATAGCATAGTGCATGCTACCATAAATCAGGTATCCCAGCAAAAATCCAGGAAAGAACATAAATGTCCACTGACGCAGGAAAATATACTGTGCTCCAAAAATCGCGGATGCCAGTATCAGACTGGGCACCGGAGGCATAAATAAACGCTGTTTGTCTCTCGGATACTCATGATGATTACCATGCATCACATAAATAAACCGCTGTACTTTAGGACGATCGCTTGCAAAGTGAAAAATAAACCGATGCATGATATACTCAAAGAATGACCAGAAAAACATGGCCCCAAAAAATACCAGCGCAACAGTGCTTACAGCGAATCCCAGCGTGTCATGGCTATAGTATAACATATAGCCGATAATTGGCAAATACATACCCCAGATTACCAGAGGATGCGTTTTGGTGAGCATCTCCAGATACTGGCTCTCAAATAATCTTGCCTGTCCTTTGTTCTTAATCTTTTCAAACTTCATGACTCCCCAGTTTTAAGTTAATTACGGGAAATGAATAAAACCTATCTAACTATGTATCAATACAATTTGGGTAACGGGCATCTGAATACCTGTAGAGTAGGTCACTTCAAAAATGCGGAGCAAATTTACTGAGAATAATTTATTCTGAAGTTATTCAAATCTGGCACATTTGCTCGCTTTCGCTGAAGCTCATATTGATAAAACATCTCACCCATCTCCCGGAAAAATGGATAACCTACTTCTTCATATTCGTACTTATTGTCATTCAATATTCCATCACTATTAACGTATATGGTTCCTGTTAGTAAAAACTCAACCTTGTTTTTAAAGTCTACGATATAGGTGGCATCTGTCAGAAACCCATAAGACCAACCTGTTTTATTGAATACACGTATATGGTCTGGTATGTTTCGCCGCCCATCCTTAAAGAAGAAAAATTTTGTATAACTGTTGAAATACTCAGCCGTATCGTATTTCGGAAATCGCGACTCAGAGGGGTATTCCGACATGTATTGATAAAGAAATTGATAGTCGTCTTTCGTGAGATGAAATCTTCCCGACTCCGGCATTGATGTTGGAAAAATCACCGACTGTAATACTTGCTGCAAATCTTCCAATGGGAAATTATTGTGCCGGGTGAAGTCCATCGGACGAGGCACCAGGTGATCATCCTTGTCCAGGAAGCCCTGCCCGATACCTATCTCTTTGCTATAATCAAAGTTCAATGTGCTATATGCAGGAGGCTGGGAATAGATGGTTTTTCCATTATCCACAAAACGAATAGCCGGCGTGTGTCGGTTACCCTCTTCACTCAGCGGCATAAAGCGGCGAACAATGCGGGTCCGAGTGTATCCCATCTCCCATAAACGTTTATTCACCCGCTCCTGCCCAACGAACTCGTATAAACGATTATAGGCATCATTATCGCTGATCAGGAAAATCTCCTTGATATAATGCGCAACAGAAGGCAACCCATTAGCAGCACTTGAATCAGTATGCACGGTCACTTGTCCTTCCCAACTGCTGTCTGTCAGCATAGTCGTATTCCGGGTGAGCCCCTGCACTTTCAAATCATTGAGCTTTTCCAGGGCCAGCAAGGCAATAGGCAGCTTTACGGTACTGGCAGGATTGAAATACGTATCTGCGCTAACGTTAAAGTAATAATTTTTAAAATGTGGCTGATTGTTTTTATCTCGGTCGATCTGCGTATAAATCAGTTGATAACGAAAAGAGTCCGGATACTGTAACACATGTTTTAAAAATGGACTGGCATGCTCACGGATTAACGTTTCCGGCAGGCTGTCAGTTCGTACCTGGGACTGAGCCAACAATGGCATCATACACAGGGTAATCAACAATCTTCTAAGCATATACGATTTGGTTCATTAAGAATGACGTGCTTCATCAATATTTCCCCTACACTGAATTTATAAAAAATATTCCGGGGACTAAAGCTCCAGTGCGACTTTTCTTATATTTGACCATTCATATCATACAACCAGAACTACCACATTATCATGAAACTCGTTACGTATTTAAGAGAAGAGACCGACCAGTTGGCCATCCTGGTGGATGGACTATTATACAATACACAGGATCTTCATCCGGATCTGCCCAACAGCATACAGATGTTTCTCATGGCCTGGGAAGATGTCATCGATATTGCTTTACATGCAGATGCACAACTGAAAGCAGGTAAAAAAGTAGGTTCCGCATTTGGTATTCCTTTTGACAGTGTGCATATTCTTGCGCCAGTTCCGTTCCCAACTTCTTGCCGCGATGGTTATGCATTCCGTCAGCACGTTGCTGCCGCCAGACGTAACCGTAAAGTAGATATGATTCCGGAATTTGATGAATATCCCATTTTCTATTTCACCAATCACAATGCCATTCAGGGTCCTGGAGAAATTTCATGCATGCCGGATCATTTCGACAAACTGGATTTCGAACTGGAAGCAGCGATTGTAGTATGTAAGGCCGGTCGTAATATCAAGGCAGAAGAAGCAGATGAATACATCGGCGGTTTCATGATTATGAATGATATGAGCGCCCGTACATTACAGATGGAAGAGATGAAGCTCAACCTGGGACCTGCTAAGGGTAAGGATTTCAGCACCGTTATCGGGCCAATGCTCGTTACTCCGGATGAACTGGAATCATTCCTCATCCCGGCAAAACCGGGTCACACAGGTAAAAACTATAACCTGAAAATGACCTGTAAAGTGAATGGCATCCAGGTGAGTGAAGGAAATATGGGGGATATGGACTGGACATTTGCGGAGATACTGGAACGTTGCGCTTATGGCGCTAATATTCTCCCCGGAGATGTTATTGGTAGCGGTACAGTTGGTACAGGATGTTTCCTGGAACTGAACGGCACCGGCAAACTGAATAACCCTGATTACCAGGAACAATGGCTGCAAGCGGGTGATGTAGTGGAAATGGAGATTGCCGGTCTGGGTACGCTGAAAAATACTATCGTAAAAGAAGACAGCGACTTCTCCATTCTGGCCTTAAAGAAAAAAGCATAATCCTCATGCAGATAGTACCATCGTCTATTAAAACAAATGAGCTGCATGCCCTGCTACTGGGTGCTATTGCGCCAAGGCCCATCTGCTTTGCCAGTACCTTGGATAAAGATGGCAATCCCAACCTGTCGCCATTCAGCTTTTTCAACATATTCGGGAGTAATCCGCCTACGATTATCTTTTCGCCGGCAAGACGGGTAAGAGATAATACTGTCAAGCATACACTGGAAAATATTCTGCTCAACAAAGAAGTAGTCATCAACGTGGTTAACTATGCCATGGTACAACAAACTTCTCTGGCCAGCTGCGAATATCCAGCGGGTATCAATGAATTTGAGAAAGCCGGATTTACGCCAATTCCTTCCGAACTGATCAAACCTTTCCGGGTAAAAGAAAGTCCGGTACAAATGGAATGTATTGTGAGAGAAGTGATTGCCACGGGGCAGGAGGGGGGCGCAGGTAACCTTGTTATCTGTGAGCCTGTAATGATTCACCTCAATGATAACATCCTGAACGAAAACGGCAAAATTGATCCGCATAAAATTGATCTGGTAGCCCGCATGGGGGGCGACTTCTATTGTCGCGCTTCCGGAGATGCCGTGTTTGAAGTAGCCAAACCTAATATGAAATTGGGTATCGGCGTAGATGCATTACCGTTATCTATCAGAAACAGCAATATTCTTACTGGTAATAACCTGGGGCAACTGGGGAATGTACACGAAATGCCGGTGATAGATCCCGCTTTTAATGATGATCATCTGAAGCAAATCGTTCAGTACTATAGTATTACGCCGGATGAGATGGAAAATGAACTGCATCGCTATGCCAAGCAGCTACTGGCTGCGGAGAAAGTGCAGGAGGCCTGGCAGGTATTGCTTTCCGGGAATATGTAAGTAACTTATTCTACAAACAAAAAATGACATCGAGAGATGTCATTTTTTGTTTGTGCTTTCATCCACGTTTCGTGGAATTAATTATTTCGCACCGAATACTTTCTTCAGGATATCTGTAGTACGTGCAACAGGATTAGCGCGGATATTCACTTCTTCCTTACCAATCTGGTCAAACAGTGCATTCACTGCTTTAGTAGTCACAAAGTCCTGCAGATCCGGATTTACCTTGTTGAAGGTAGTCGGCAGTTTGTTATAGGAGGTAATGAGGTCGCCGTAGTATTTAGTAGCCATGGTGCTATCCAGGGAACCTTTGATTACAGGAGCAAAAGCCGCTTTCAGTTTATCTGTAGTTTTGCTTTTGAAGTATTCTGTAGCAGAAGTATTTCCACCTTTTACCAGGTTCAGTGCATCTGTCAATGTCATTTGCTTGATAGCGTCAACAAAGATTGGCGCAGCAAAGCCCATTGCTTTCTCAGCGGAACGGTTGATCTGGAGAATAGCGTTATCTACCAGTTTACCCATACCCAGCTGACGCAGCGTATTACCAATTTTCACCGCATCATCCGGCAGCAGCATTTTGTAAAGGTCGCTTCCGAAGAATCCATCTGTTTTATTCAGCTTCTGGATACCAGCGCTTACACCGTTTGCCAGGGCCTCTTTAATCGCAGAAGCAGCATCGGTTTCAGTAATACTGGATAGGGAACTAGTAGATGTAGTCGTGGTTTTTGACTGGCTCAGTTTTTTCAGTTTATTCAAAATCTGAGCTTGACTGGTATGCAGGCAAAATACACCCAGCAATACTAACAGTGATCGTTTAAGCATAGTAGTTATGATGATTACTAATAATGAATCAAATGTATAAAAATTATTCGTGTATTGTCAGCAACGGAACATGTGTTTTAAATGCCAGCTTACTGGTGCTACTTCTTTTAAAAATACTCTCAAAAAGGCCATGCTTCTTAGGTATAGTCAAAATCAGATCTGCATGATTGGCCTCTGCAAAATCAACAATGCCCGATACGATATTTGTATTATCCAGAAAATGATACACCGGATTATATCCTTCCAGTAATGTATCCAGCATTAACGTTTCGAATGGCGTATCTGGCGTAAAATGCTTGCTTTCATGGTCGATGTTAATTACATGTAGTTCTGCTTTAAAGGTGTTTAATAATTTCTTCAACAGTTCTACCGGTGTGGAATCCACCACATGTCGCATATCACAGGCAAACACGATCTTTTCGATTGGTTTGAATCTGGCGACAGCCGGAACAACTAATACCGGTGTGGTAGTATGTTTCACCACATCGATGGTATTGGAACCTACCAGAATTTCTTCCAGTTTACTGCCTCCGGTAATGCCCATAATGATCAGGTCCGCCTCTTCTTCTTTGCAAACATCATTAATGGTAGCGGCCAACAGGGTGTTATCTGCCCTTGCCAGCAAGGTGACTTTATCTCCGGCCAATGGCTGCAATTCCTTCGTCATTTTGTTCAGGCCCTCCATACTGGATACCCGCAGGTCGTCTGCGTTTACCATAGGCACTGCAGTGGGTACATCCGGGATGGGTACTATCAGTTCGTAAGCATGGTACAGCACGACTCTCTCAACTCCCATAGCACGCGCCATATCAACGGCATAGGTAGCTGCGTTGAAAGCGATGTCTGAAAAATCCGTCGGAACGAGCATTGTTTTCATATAGGCAGTGTTTAGGTTACTTCTTAAGTTAACGAAGTATTCGCTAAAATGTTCCAGCCCTATAAAGCAAAAAGCTGACCAGTTACTACCAGTCAGCTTTCTTACTTATGTTATTTAATGTTAATCCATTTTCTCAGGTTTCATCTGCGGGAAGAACAGTACATCCTGGATAGACGGCTGATTAGTCATCAGCATGGTCAGCCTGTCGATACCGATACCGATACCGGAGGTTGGCGGCATACCGTATTCCAGAGCACGTAGGAAATCGTAATCGATATACATCGCTTCATCATCACCACGTTCCATCAGTTTCACCTGATCTTCGAAGCGCTCACGTTGATCAATAGGATCATTCAGCTCGCTATATGCATTGGCAATTTCCTTTCCATTCACCATCAGCTCGAAACGCTCAACCAGTCCGGCTTTGCTACGATGCTTTTTGGTTAGTGGACTCATTTCTACCGGATAGTCAGTGATGAAGGTAGGTTGGATGTAATGTCCTTCGCATTTTTCACCAAAGATCTCATCGATGAGTTTACCTTTTCCGAATTTAGGATCTACGTGGATTTCCAGTTTTTTGCATACTTCTCTCAGTTGTGCTTCATCCATTTCTGAGATATCAAAACCTGTATGTTCTTTGATAGCTTCAAACATGGTTACACGACGGAAAGGCGCTTTGAAATCGATCACTTTCTCGCCTACCTGCACTTGTGTAGTACCGTGTAATGCGATCGCTACTTTTTCCAGGAGGGTTTCAGTGGTGGTCATCATCCACTCGTAGTCTTTGTAAGCGGCGTACATTTCCATAACGGTGAATTCAGGGTTATGGGTACGGTCCATCCCTTCGTTACGGAAGTCTTTTGCAAATTCGTATACCCCTTCAAAACCACCTACAATGAGGCGTTTCAGGTACAGTTCATTTGCGATACGCAGGTATAACGGGATATCCAGTGCATTATGATGTGTAATGAACGGACGTGCAGTAGCACCGCCAGGAATAGGCTGGAGAATAGGCGTTTCTACTTCCAGGTATCCGAGGTTGTTATAGAAATCGCGGATGGTTTGCATGATCTTGGTACGTTTCATGAAAACGCTCTTCACATCAGGATTGATGATCAGGTCCGCGTAACGTTGACGGTATTTGAATTCCGGATCGGTAACGGCATCGAAGGTTTCGCCTTCTTTTTCCTTTACGATCGGTAATGGACGCAGTGCTTTTGCCAAAATAGACAGTTCACTCACGTGAACAGAAGTTGCACCGGTTTTGGTAACGAAGGCATATCCTTTCACACCAATGAAATCGCCAATGTCTACCAGCTTCTTGAACACAACATCATAGAGGGTCTTGTCTTCTCCAGGGCAAATATCATCCCGGCGTACGTATAACTGGATTCGTCCTGCTGCATCCTGCAATTCTACAAATGCCGCCTTACCCATGTCACGTACACTCATGATTCTACCTGCCAGGCAAACGTCCTGGAATTGCTCCTTTGTTTCTTCCGAATAGTTTGTTTTGATATTTACGGAAGTACTATTTACCGGATATTCGGCGGCTGGATATGGATCTATGCCCAGTTTCTGCAGCTCCTGTAATTTTTCCCGGCGGATAATCTCTTGCTCTGATAATTGTGTCATGTGATTCAATTGGAGTGCAAATTTAATTCAATAATACAGAAGGAACAAGGAATCAAAGATTAGGGCAATAGGAAAGGGCTGTAAGACTACAGCCCCTTACTTTTTGACCATATCCTATGAAAACCGGGATAAAAGTAAGTCAGCCTACTGCGAATTCTGGCAGTACTTTCCACATGAAGGGTTTAAGCCTATGAATGGCGGGAATTCTCCTTTTGGCGGCAGCTTCAGGCCTCCGCTCATGGAATTTTATATCCAGCTTATGTGGTTGAATGCTTATTTTCGTCCGCGCCAACACGCATCTAACCGGCAAAAGTTATATTAACTAATTATGAGAATTGTATTTCGATTAAAACCAACCTGTATTACAGGTGCAGCCCTTTTATGGCTCGCCGTTCCACAGTTAAAAGCCCAGGAAAAGCAAGACATCTCTTTTGACCAGGCTTTCAACGGAAAGACTACCGGTATCACTATTCCACTACCCGCCGTAAGAGGCTGGGCAGATGCCGATCATTACATAGAAATCCGCGACAAGCAAGCCTATAGCATTGATGTACGTACTGGCAATGCCACCGTTTACACGGCGCCTGTTGGCGGTCCCCATGTGGATATCCACCATAAAGACATCTTTTACACCGGCAATGATGGCAAAGAAATTCAGCTGACCAGCTCACCTGAAGAAGAAAAAAATCCCACCCTATCTCCCGATGGGAAATTTGTGGCATTTACCCGTAACAATGATTTATATAGTATAGAGATAGCCACCAAAAAAGAAATCCGCTATACCCACGATGGTACAGACGTAATTTATAATGGCTGGGCATCCTGGGTGTATTACGAGGAAATCCTTGGTCGCCCTACCCGCTACCGCGCATTCTGGTGGAGCCCAGACAGTAAGCATATTGCCTACATGCACTTCGACGATACCAAAGTGCCTGTATTCCCTATCTACAGCGAAAAAGGACAGCATGGCTATCTGGAAAACACCCGTTATCCGAAAGCAGGAGATCCAAATCCGGCGGTAAAACTGGGCATGGTGGCTGTGGAAGGTGGAAAGACAGTATGGGCCGACTTCAACGAAAATGATGATCAGTACTTTGGAACGCCATTCTGGACTGCCGACAGTAAAAATCTCTGGATTCAGTGGATGCCCCGTAGTCAGGATAACCTGAAAATTTACAGCATCAATCCGGAATCTGGCGCGAAGAAAGAAGTATATGATGAGAAACAGAAGACATGGATCAACTGGTTCACCGACGTTCCATTTATCGGAGCCCAGGGCTTCCTGTTACAGAGTGACAAAACTGGCTGGTCACAGTTGTATCTCCATAACATGGATGGCTCATTGAAAAAACAACTGACCAATGGCAACTGGACCGTGAAGGAAGTTCTCCAGATCGATGAGAAAAACCAGGTAATCTATTTCACTGCCCGTAAGGAAGCTTCTACCCGATTTGACCTCTATAAAGTTAGTCTGAAAACAGGCGCATTAACCCGTCTTACTTCCGGCAACTATAATAATACTATCAGCATGGCCCCAGGTGGTAAATATTTTATCACCACTTACAGCAACTTATCTACCCCATCTAAAATGGCATTGGTAGACAATAACGGTAAGGTTATCCGGGAGCTGGGCGATAGCAAAGGACCAGATTTCGATAAATTCAACGTTGCCAGAACAGCACTGAAGTATTACAAAACCCGTGACGGTCTGGAATTACCAATGACCATCACCATGCCGCTGCATATGCAGCCAGGTAAAAAATATCCTATCCTCATCAGTATATATGGCGGTCCTAATGCCGGAACGGTGTACGATACCTGGAAATATACCCCGGTTCAACAGTGGTGGGCACAGGAAGGCGTTATTCAGGTAGCTATTGATAACCGCAGCAGCGGACATCTGGGTAAAACCGGGATGAATTATATCCATCGTAAACTTGGTATCTATGAAATCGAGGATTACATGGATGCGACCAAATGGCTGCGTTCCCAGGAATGGGCAGATACTGCGAAAGTATGTATGACTGGCGGTAGCTTCGGCGGTTACATGACTTGCATGGCAATGACCTACGGTGCGGATGTCTTCAACTATGGTATGGCTAATTTCGCGGTGACCGACTGGCATCTGTACGACAGCCATTATACTGAGCGATATATGGATACTCCAGCGGAGAATCCGGAAGGTTATAAAGTAACTGCGGTAATGCCTTATGTGAATAAATATCATGGGTTAATCCGCATTACCCATGGTACCATGGATGATAACGTACACATGCAGAACTGTATTCAGTTGATTGACGAAATGGAGAATCAGAACAAGCATTTCGAATTCATGCTGTATCCTGGTGAGCGTCATGGATGGGGAGCGCCTAAGAATGTGCATTCCAATAGCGAGTCCTACCGTTTCATTTACAACAACCTGTTGAATAAGCCTTTTCCGGCAGGGTTCAATAAGTAATTATAGCGATAGCTAAAAAGCAAAAGCCCGTCTCTACTGAGTAGAGACGGGCTTTTTATATAATAAAATCAAGAGTTCCTAAAATAGAAACGGGGCTGCAAGACTACAGCCCCGAAAAATTTTAACCATATCTTTATTGAAAAACCTACACCAAAGATGGCCGTTTTTCCCATATGGGTACAAGTGATTTTTGTGAACGATGCATTTTAACCGGGGAACGTTAAAAAAACGACAGTTAACGTATGTCCCAGAAAAACACTTTATTATTATTTATATATGATAAATATTGACACAATTAATTAATAATCAATTATTTATGTGCAGACGACAGCCGATTTGGTGGGAGAGGGAATAAAAAAAGGGTGGTAAGAATACCGCCCTTGTAATAATTTTAACCATATCCTATGAAAAACCTAGAACAAAGATATATCGAGGAATTTGCTAATAGTTTCCAAATCCGTGAACGATAAAATTTAGTTCGTAAACATCAGGATATGGTAAATATCTATTCGTATTATAAAAAATATAATATTATAGGAAAAAAGAATTTACGAATGTTTATATCTATATAAACATCAGAATCAATTTACTCTAACTACTTGATTAGTTGGTATTAAAATTTTTATCCAACTCTAAGACCGTTTTCTACGGGGAGGCCAGGTTGTAAGAGGGTAACAGATTTATTTGGGCCTACAGCGCCTAATACCAGGCACTCAGACATGAAGGTGGCAATCTGTTTACGGGGGAAGTTCACAACGGCGATGATCTGCTTACCGATTAGTTCTTCTTTAGCATAAAGAACGGTAATCTGGGCGCTAGATTTACGGATACCTATTTCGGGCCCGAAATCAATTACTAATTGGTAAGCTGGGTTACGTGCTCCTGGAAAATCGTTTGCTTCCAGTATAGTACCTACTCTCATTTCTACTTTCTCAAAATCCTGCCAGTTGATCAAATCCATAGTTCCGTTAATTATTGACTGCAATAAACCGAATATAATAAAATCCAGTCAGATTTGAAAAATTACGAAGGAATAAGTATTAATTTTTTAAAATGAGAAATATCAAATAAATATTAAAAATTTGATATGCTGGCATAGTTATTGAAGTTTATTGAATCAAATTTTAGGTTAAAAAATAGGTTAAAGCGAAAGAATCCCACCTGCAGAGGTGGGATTCTTTCGTTTATGCCGTAGGCGAATTATTTGTTGGAGCTATCTTTCAGCGGTTTTATTTTTTGTCGCTCCATATTAGATGGCAGCGTAGGTGCTGAAGCTGGCGGCGCGCTCTGCACTCCGTTGGGCCCTGGTGCAGGAGGAGTTACTGCTGGCGTAGCCGGCGTGATAGGCGGCAATGGCTGCGGAGTAACCGTAGCGGAAGGAACAGCGTGAACCGTGGTATCTTCTGCCATAGCGGTGCTGTCTTCCATTGTAATAGGACCGCTCACCTTCAGGATCTTTTTCACAGAGAAATCTTCATTGGCTTCCAGTCCCCAACCGTGAAGCTGAGATGTAGGCGTATTAATGAATACTTCTTTGGTAGAATAGAAGAGATGACGATGTGGGTCATAATTCAATTCATTTCCATCCAATCGCTCCCCCTTACTGGTGATAAGTACCACAGAGTCAGACAGATACACAAACCCTTCTTCCTCCAGGTATTTACCGTGTTTGGCAGTGAGGGTAGTGGTTACTGCAAGCGTGGAATCGTACATAAGCACTTTCAGGCCTTTTTTAAACTCAACATAGGTGGGTTTATCCAGGCTTCGTTCCATTTCCGGAGCGGTTAACTTAGAACTTACCTTTCCTTTCTGGCTGAAGATGACAACGATATCGGAACCATTTTCAACGGCAGCCTTCTTGGAATCAAATGCCATAACCGCCTGCATATCGTTTTCACAACTGCTGGCATAAATGGCTATCAGGAAAAAAATAATAATCCTTCTTATCATGGTATACTAAAAAAGAAATGCAGTGAATGCCAGGCGAAGATAAAAAGATTTTATCTCCCTAATCATACACTGCATTTCTATTTAATGATGTGGATAACAGTTTGGAAACTGTTAATCGTATTTACGCTTGATAAACCATCTGTCGCTCAGCGTAAAGCCAATAGACACACGGTATACATTTTCCTGGATAATGCTCTGAGAATTACCGCGGTGGGCAACTTCAAAGGCCAGGTTCAGCATGCTATACTGATTGCTGTAAGCCAAACGACGAACAGGTAAACCAGCGCCAAGGGTGAAACCCATAATTGGCATGCTATTATTATTTAAATAAATATAATCACGACCGTAGTAAGCACCTAAACGGTAAGCCACGCGATTCCAATAACCGCTAAGCGCCGTCAGATTTGGAACAAACTGGCCACCAATAGACGCTTTCCAGGAATTCTGAACAGCAGTGTCCTTTACGCCGTAAGATTTAAAATCCGATCCCCATTTGGTAGTAGTGAAATCCGCACCAATCTGCCATTTATCCAGTTTACGAAGGAGAAGACCTCCACCAAACTCAGCAGGATAAACCACCTTACCTCTTTCACCTTGTACATATTTTACAGTATCCACATTGGTGAAATCGTTGTTGGCAGCATCATACATGGCTGTTTCAGATAATGCTACCTGTTTGGCGTTCATATTCTGGCTTGCACTTCCGGTAGCGCCAAAGGTCAGGTCCATATCTTTATTGAGCTTCGCTTTGTACTGAATACCTAACTTATAGAAAAAGCTGCTGTAGCTGATTCTGTTCATGTGACGGGAAGCGAAGATGGTAGAACTAGGATAAACAATAGTAGTGGTGTTCTGGAGATTACCAAACAGGTAACCAATGTTCACCCCAATGCTAAATGCACCGATACCTACACCTGTACCGCCATACACCTGATAAAGACCACCACTTCCTTCATATCTGTTCTGCAATGGCAGATTCAAAGTATCAAAGAAGTTCTGGTTAAAGGGTTGCTGAATATTATAGGAAACCCTCGTCACTGGACGAAGACCTATATTCAGACCCCACTTCTTTTTGATAGGAACGCCCAACTGCAGATAAGAGAGGGTACCAAAGCCAGAACTGAAGCTGCTGTTACCGTCGCGAATACTACGGGCGCCACCTTCAATACCGATATCAAAGGATGTTAATAGTAAATTGGAATAACTGGCCGGGTTGATGAAATTCACAGACTGCGGATCATTATACGCTTGTGAAACGCCCCCCATGCCACGGTTGACAATGTTCTGGTTGTTATTCAGATCACCCAGTCCGTAACGGGAGTATGGTGAATTGTCCTGTGCTAATGCATTATTTGCTACAAGTAGGAGAGCTCCAAAGAAACAAAGAATGCTGACTTTTGTCCGATGCATTGAGTTACAGAATTGTTTTTAAACCCGTTTATCAGAAAAATTATGGGTCTGCAAATATCTAATTTTTAAGGCGTGAAGCAAAAAAAACCAAAATACTGCCTGTTAAAACCTCGTTAAAGTTGGCAATTTTATCTTCTCAAATCCTTGCCAGATCATCATCTTGAAAAAAAATATCACAAGTCGCCAGCAGATAAATTTCGGAAATGACCATTAAGTTTAACCCTTTCTTTCAGGCGTTCCATCTCGGCCATCATAGGAATTACTTTATGTAAATGCCGCTTCAGATACTCCAGTCGCTGGACTTCATAGAATAAATGTAACATTTCGTATTCCTCTGATAATGAAAGACCTGCATGATGTGCCAGGTCGTAAGAGGTGAGTTCACTATCTGGTTTTTTGAAAGCTTTATGTACCTGAAGAATAGAATGCAATTCCCTAATTCCATGAATTACTTCGTCCAAAAGCTTATTATTAGCGGTCATATTATTCGCCGGGTAGCTCACAATAGCGCCGGAATATAATTTCTCGGGGATCTGATGGATTAACTCCAGCACCCGGAACACGCTGTCTCCCCTCGTAATTACGTCCATCTCCCCATTATCATAGAGCTTTTCCACCTTTTCCACTTTCACCAGGGTACCATATTCCATGATATTCTTGTCTACCACGGCAGGAATTCCAAAGAGTTTCCCCTCGGCCACACATTCAGCCACCAACTGTTTAAATCTGGGTTCAAAAATATGAAGGTTCAGTTGTTCACCCGGATAAGCTACAGCTCCTAAAGGAAATATTGGAATAAAGTTCGTCATAGCAACAAGTTATAAAATATAGAGAATATATTGGCCGCAGGTCCGGCATATTTCACATAACAATAGGGAATAAATGTAATTGTCTCCTAATAACTGATTATATTGTAAAACTTTTCATATACTAATCATTGTAAAACTGGGAGATGCCAACCATTCTATCGGCAATATTCATTGGATGTCGTCCATTGATTCAGGGACACACGCGGACCGCATAACCAGTTATATGAAAAGGCTGTACACCTCATGATTAGCATGATGAAACTGCAAAACCTGGCTAAAGGTCAGAGAAATAATGAACCTTTGCAGGGAAAAACCGGGCATCAAGGTACTCCAGGTCAGGAGGAATCCACTGCCAATGCGAGTAAAACTTATTATCAGAAAACATAATAGCGCTACAACTATTACACAATGACACGCTACGTCTTTGACTGCGAAAGAATGAAATATCCTAACACCGGTCTGTACACCTACTGTTTACAGCTCGGGAAAGCCATGCTCGCACAACTTACACCTTCAGAAGAATTAACTTTTTATGTTCCTGCCGGACAAAAGCCGGATTTCGGTCCAGGCGCTAAATTCCTGGAGCAAAAGTCGTGGCATAAAGTCATAATGCCACATCGGGCACCATATGATGTCTGGCATACCGCCTACCAAAGCTCCGCATATGCGCCGGCCAATAAAAAGACCACTCGTATCCTGACTATTCACGACCTGAATTTTCTTTACGAGAATAAAACGCCCGCCAAACGTCAGAAGATGTTGAAATGTGTACAGGCGGCCATTGATTCCAGCGCCTTTATCACTACCATCTCTGAATATGTAAAACAGGATGTGGAAAAACACCTGAATGTAGATGGCAAACCAATCCGGGTGATCTATAACGGCTGTAATGTGGCGGAATTTCCAGGCTTTGATCAGCCGAATTATAAACCCGCCCGACCTTTCATTTTCACCATCGGAACGGTATTACCTAAAAAGAACTTTCACGTACTCCCGTGCCTGTTAGCCAACAACGATATGGAACTGCTTATTGCAGGCAATATTAATGAAGCATATGCAGAAAAAATCAGGCAGGAGGCGCAACAATATGGCGTAACAGACCGCGTAAAAATTCTCGGTCCCGTTAAAGATGAAGATAAATACTGGTACCTGAAGAACTGTACTGCCTTTGCTTTTCCTTCTATTGCAGAAGGATTTGGCATACCGGTCATTGAAGCGATGCATTTCGGCAAACCAGTGTTTCTTTCTACACATACCAGCTTACCGGAAATTGGAGGGAAGTTTGCTTATTACTTCGACTCCTTCGATCCCAAAGCTATGCAGACAGTTTTCGAAAATGGATTAAACAATTTCCGAAACAACGGTAATCCGGAAGCAATCATCAAACATGCCGACAGCTTTTGCTGGGAAAAGGCGGCAAAGGAGTATCTGAGCATTTATCGTTTACTGATTGATTAGATCAGTATTGTCGCTATTTTTGTAGCCAAATCAGTTACTATTCAAATGTATCAGCAGTATTTATCCGGACTATTACAGGGCGATATAAAATCGCTGGCAAGATGTATTTCACTCGTTGAAAATGAGGCCGCCGGTTATGAATCACTGCTGGAAAATTTACCTGCCGGCAACCAAACCAAAGTTATTGGAATTACCGGCCCTCCGGGAGCAGGTAAAAGTACCTTGGTCAATGCCCTGATACAACACCTCTTACAACTACAGAAGAAGGTAGCCATCATTGCAGTGGACCCGTCTTCTCCATTTAACTTCGGCGCCTTACTGGGCGATAGAATCCGAATGAGTCAGCATTTCAATAATCCGGATGTATTCATTCGTTCGATGGCTAGTCGCGGCGCATTGGGAGGCCTCAGTCCTAAAATCATTGAAGTCACAGACCTTATCAAGGCCGCAGGTTTCGATTATGTTTTTGTAGAAACAGTAGGCGTAGGACAGAGTGAAGTAGAAGTCGCAGGAATCGCAGATACGACAATCGTAGTTGTAGTGCCGGAAGCCGGAGATGAAATTCAGACAATGAAAGCAGGTCTGATGGAAATTGCCGACATCTTTGTAGTCAATAAATCTGATCGTGCTAATGCAGATGAATTCGTACGCAATTTGCGTATACTCGCCCATATACGTCAGCATGATGATTGGGAAATACCTGTTATTAAAACCGTCGCTACGCAATCTACCGGTGTAGAAGAGCTGACAACTGCTATTAGCGCGCATCACCAGCAAGTGCAACAACATCAGCAACGGCATGCCTTGTTGCTGGCGGAGAAAGCCTGGCAGTTGATTCAGTACAGACGCATGAAAGATATCAGCAAAAGAGAATTGCATCAAGAGATATCATCGTTATTAAAAACATCTTCGTTTAACCTTTACCGTTATATACGCACTAAAAGTTAAGGTCATGGAATATATCAAACTGATCACGAAGTCATTCAAGAACTTCGCTAATAAAGAGGAAGCCGCCGGTATGAAGAAATACATGCGGGATCAGTTTGAGTATTTTGGTCTTAAAGCCCCACTCAGAAGAAACATTCAGCGCGCAATTAAGGCACAGCATGGTGTTCCGCATATCTCAGAAATGCCCGCATTCATTTATGCAATATGGGAATTACCGGAAAGAGAATATCAATATGTAGCCATGGATATAATGCAGTCCATGCACAGACAATTCGAGGAAGAACATATTGCACTCTTTGAATTTATGATTCTGAACAAATCATGGTGGGATACGGTAGATAATATTGTCAGTGGGCTAGCAGGTCCATGGTTCCGTAAATTTCCGGAACAACGTAAAGCGATTACTGACGGATGGGTAAAAGATTCGAATATGTGGTTGCAGCGAAGCGCTATTATCCATCAGAGTGGATGGAAGAAAGATACAGATGAGAAATTATTATTCCGGTATATACTGGCACATATAGACTCCAAGGAATTTTTCATTCAGAAGGCCATAGGCTGGGCTTTGCGGGAGTATTCAAAAGTAAATCCGCAAGCAGTTATAAAATTTGCTGATGCCCATCCCCTGGCAGCACTCAGCAGGAGAG
Source organism: Chitinophaga dinghuensis (assembly GCF_003259435.1). Taxonomy (GTDB): domain Bacteria; phylum Bacteroidota; class Bacteroidia; order Chitinophagales; family Chitinophagaceae; genus Chitinophaga; species Chitinophaga dinghuensis. The sequence continues at coordinate 54,100 of NZ_QLMA01000009.1, read as the reverse complement.
AAGCATTACGCAGGATATAGGTATACTCCAGGTACAAAAAAATGATTACCTTTGCGCCATGCGAACTATTCGATTCGGCATATTAATCGCTTACGCGGTATTCAACTACGGCCTCTAATCTCAGGCTGACGGGCGTTTCATGCCCATTCCCTTCTCTTATTATTTCTGTATTGATAATTCATTAAATCTGGTTTATTATGGCATGGTTATTCCTGTTCATTGGAGGACTGTTTGAGGTCGGTTTTACTGTATCCCTGAAGTTCTCAGAAAACTTTACAAAGCTCTGGCCTTCTGTGAGTTTCTTTGTCTGTATTTCACTCAGCTTCTTTTTTCTGAATAAAGCTATTAATGGCGGACTGCCAATAGGCACTTCTTACGCCGTATGGACGGGCATCGGCGCTGCCGGAACTGCCATTGCCGGTATGATTTTCTTTAAAGAACCAGCAGTATTCTGGAGAATATTTTTCCTGGTAACACTGATTGCTTCTATTGCAGGGCTGAAATTTGTGGCTGGAGGAGAATAAATATTTTACAGCTGGAAATCTTCTCTGGTAGCAGTTTCCAGCTGCTTTACCTTTTTAGCTGATAATAAATAAGTGATGGCGTATGCTGTAAAACATGCGGCTATCATAAAAGGTATTACGCGTATATCTCTGCTAATTTCAAGCGCTAATACAAGTGCCGTAATAATGGCTCTGGTATTGGCGGTGAGCATAGCCAGCATACCTGCCAATGCTGCCAGGGAAGGACTCACATGCAGCTTTGGAAAACATAGCTGGAAGATGAAGCCTATCAACATTCCCCATCCGGCGCCTATGAGTAATGTATTGGTAATAGAAGCCCCTGTATTTAAACCGCCATTATATACCATGCTTGTCAGTAACCTGATAAAGCACATCACAAGTATCACCCGAAAGGTAACCGTTCCTTGCAATAAGGGAAGAATGAAATTGTTACCTGGGCCGGCGGTCTCCGGATAAACATAAATAGCAATCCCTACTATAGCTGCACATATCAAAAACCACCACATACGCATATCGTTCGTTTGACGGAAACGGTTATTCAGCCAAAGATATACGCGGCGGTATAAAGCAGCCAGCAAACCAGTGATAACGCCAGTAATAGCGCATAACCATATTAACGTATATTCATTACTGTTAGACACGGTAAAACCATAACTGATTGGTTTCAGCAATAGCTGCGCAACAGTAGACACACCAATAGCGAGTATCACAGGAATGAGCGTCACCGCAGTGAGTTCGGACAGGAACAATTCAATTGCGAGTACCAATGCAGCAACAGGGGCGCCAAAGCACCAGGTGAAAGCGCCTGCCAGTCCTGATACTGCCAGTATTTCGCCTTCAGTAGCCGTTAGTTTGAAGAAGTCTGTCAGATATTTTACAATAGTGATATTTCCGAGAGATATGATGTTATCCATTCCTACCGGAGCCCCTGTAGCGGCGGTGGCAGACAATCCAATGGGAGAGAAGGCATTGATTTTTTTACGGGTAAGTAGCCAGATCGCAGCGCCTGCTATGGGGATCACGATCAGGAATATGCCCAATCCGCTGTTATCCAGGTCTGGGAAGCTAGTGGCAATACGTCCAAGGAATAGAAGATTGGCTAATATAGGAATCAATGTATTTAATCCCCATGCGAGCGCCATTCCTAATGTAGCTGCTAAAATAGCCACCAGGCTAAGCTTGAATAATTTAGGCGATTGCGTGTTATTTGCGACTGTGGTTGGACGCAGCCATTCCGGCGGAACAACAGGCATACGATATGTATTCAGAGAGTAGAAGCCGTTCTTCATGGATTGATCAGGTATGAATCAAAGCTATAATGTTCTTCTCAGAATCTCAAATGATTTTAATATGTCTTCACTTTCTTGTTAATCTGTTGTAAAAATTTTTCCCGTTAGGAAGCCTTATCATATATTGTAATTTCTAAGCAATCGAGAGCCCAAAATTTTGACCATTATGGACCATTCTGACCTGCATTCGGACCAGAGCAGACCCGCTGTTCCGGCGATTAGTTTACAGGAATTGGTATTATTGAAGAGGATGTTACTGTTTACGCAGGAAGATGAAAAACTCTTGCATATAGCGGCGCCCATCTTAAAATCATCCCTTGGGGTGATTTTACAGCGTTGGTATAACTATATTCGGACAGACAGTTATCTATCTTCTTACTTTGATATTAGCAGTGAAGCGGCTTTCCGCAACTCACACTTTAGTACCTGGCTGCAACAGTTATGTAGTCGTCCGGAGAGCCAAAACTGGCAGGAAGTGGAGCGGAAGGCAGATGAAAATGTGGTTGCATTGCATTCCTTACAACCGGAATTATTGCGTTATCTGGTAGTTATGGGTTATCCTGTTATTCGATTTGGAACAGAGGCCATTGCAATCAGTAGGCTGGAACCTGCGCTGGTAGGGCGTATTGGGGCAGCCTGGTATAAGGCAGTTACTTTGAGTCTGGCCCTTTGGGCATATCCATCTTCTCCTTCGAAATAGCGCAGACAAAATACTTATCAAGCTGTTGCAAATATTGGTATGTCACTAATATGCTATTTACACCCATGCTTTAATATTGTACCTTGCCCCGTCAACTATTAAGGACAGCACGAATTTATCATGGGGAAAGTATCCACATTCAGCCCCGAGCAACAGGCCGACAATACATCGAGCAAAGTCGTAGCCGCTTTGGAGCGTTTATCAGAAGCGTTTAGAGTGCTTCTCTGGCAAGAGGCCACACAGTATGGTTTGAGTCCGATTCAGATTCAGGTTCTTACCTATTTGCTGCATTATCCTGAAGAAAAGCGAACAGTAACTTCGCTGGCTTCTTATTTTAACATGACGAAAGCTACTATCAGTGATGCAGTGAAATCACTGGAGCAGAAGAAGTACCTTGTTAGAAAGGCCAGCCTGACTGACACGCGTAGTCACAGTTTACAACTGGTGAAAGAAGGGAAAGCAATTGCGAAGAAAGTAGAGCGCTTTGCACAGCCGTTACAGGACAGCGTTGAGCTGACACCGGTAAAAGAGCAGGGAGCATTACTGGAGCAACTGATGCAGTTGATTTATCAGCTGAATCAGCAGGAGGTGACTACCACACAGCACATGTGTTTTAATTGCCAGGCCTATACCTTAAAGAAAGGTCATTATTGCAGTATTATGAAAGCAACATTGAAGCCTGCGGATCTGCGGGTAGATTGTCCTGCTTTTGAATTGAGAGTGGAAGAAGCCTAATACAGGCAAAACCAATCAGAAAACAGTTACGGCAGGAGAATCTCCTGCCGTATAATTTTTATTTTAAGCTTCCTGGTTGCTTTTCCACCAGCGGAAGGCAAGAAATCCAATTATCACAAGCGGAGTAAGTGCCAGCATCAGGATACCGTTGTTGAGGCCTTTTGCGGGGCCTTCACCGAGTTGCTGTGCCGTTTTGGTACACAGGGAACACTGTGCCATCAGTTGATTGCTAAACGTGAGCATCCATCCCATCAAAGTTATATAACACAGTTTCTTCATCTGTCATTCTTTTGGTCCTGTAAAATTAACACATCCAGCGGAAATTTGAGTAAAGAATTAGGGGTGAGTACTGGCTGTCTCCCTATAAAAAAAGCAGACCATAGCGGCCTGCTTCATTAATATTTTACCCGTAGATAAGTTAGTGATAATACGGAGAGATCATCATATACACGATCACACCGGTCACCGCCACATAGAACCAGATAGGCCAGGTAATTCTGGCGATCTTCTTGTGCTTTTCATAGTTATGCTGGAAAGCACGTAATAAGGTGAATAATACGAATGGTACAATGATAGCTGCCAGCACGATATGTGTCAGCAACAGGAAATAGTACACATATCGGATACTACCTACGGTAGCTTTCTCGGCTGCGTCAACGATACCATCGTGGTTTATATCTCCAAAACGCGTTTCAGGCGCAAGGGCATGATAAGTTACATAAGACAGCAAGAAGATCACTGACAGTACCACAGCGATCAAATTAGCCGTTTTATGGGCCTTTGGATGACCGTTTTTAATGAAGTAGAGACTCGCTACCAGCAGTACTGCAGTAGCTGAATTCAGAATCGCATGAAACAGCGGTAGAATTCTGATATCGAAACCAGGGTGAAGGTCTGGTTTAGGCATATAAAACAGAATTGCTACCAATACGGGGATAACAATAGAAACAATTGTTATCGGGACATTCAAATTCTTATTTTTCAGATCCATGATATTTCCGCAAAGTGAAAGGTGAATAAAGAAAGGTGAACAACCTTTCTCTATTCACCTTACATATAAGAGTTATATTATTTTCCGGAGAACAGTCCTTTCAGGAATTTGGCGAAAGAAGGTCTTTTCTTTTCTTTGGCCAGATTCAGGATAGATACATCGGTCGCCAATCTTTTGATATCATTGGAATCGAGGCCGTTGTAGTATCCGCGTATATGCCTGTTTTTATCGATGAGCACAATCTTCTCGGTGTGTACGAAATCATCCGGACCGCCGTCTCCTTCAGTAACAGAGACGAAGAATTCGTGTCTGGCGAGGTCGTAAATTTCTTTTTTATCACCGGTCAGCAGCCACCAGTTATCGGGATTTACTTTGTAGTCGTATGCGTATTTACGCAGTCTGTCTACGGAATCCCTTACAGGATCAACTGAGAAGGAAAGAATTTGCAGGAGCGTATCATTTTTGGTGTATGCGCTTTGCAGCATTCTAAGGTTCTTGGTGAGGGTAGGGCAGATGCTTGGGCAGGAAGTGAAGAAGAAGTCAACAACCAGGATCTTTCCTTCCATGTTTTTCAGGCTGACCTTTTCACCAAGTTGGTTGGTCATCTGGAAGTCTCTTATGGTATGGTAAACCGTATCATAAGAGACATTCCCGTTATTCACGACAGTGTCGACTCTTTCGGGACTGTAATAGCGTGGGATGGGCACGGCATCTTTACCATAGTGATCTACAATCAGATAACCTGCCAATGGCACCAAAATCGCCAACATTACTCCTAATAAAGCCCTGCGTGAGATGATCCTATAATTTTAAAGTCAAAGTAATTAGTGATGAGGCTCGTGTTCTGCGTTTGGCACTTTAGGTGCTTCTACTTTAGTACCTGGAGCGAGATCTTTTCTCATATTTTTCCAGGAGTGACCTTCGTAGAGGAACGCGATAATGAACCAAACAAACAGCAACAGTGGCATGAGGATGGTCATTATCAGGTTTCTGATTTCAGAACCCAGGTGCATGAAACGTGCAACGATATAAAACGCTTTGAAGAGAGTCAGGATGATGAATACACCATTCAAGAACATTCTTGGCATGAAGCCATATTCCAGGTGTAAAAATGCCAGACCTACTTCAAAAACAGTAATAGCCAGCAGAATCCAGAACGTTTGCCAGATAACCTTGGTAGACGACTCGTGGTGAACAGGTTCAAGCACTTCAGCAGACTGTGTATGTTCCATTTCTATTTTCTATTAAAATAATTCTATAATCAGATTCCAGTTAATCAATAAACCTTGTAAAGGCGCTGCTATTAAAGCAGGTAGAAGCAGGTGAATACAAATACCCAAACCAGATCTACAAAGTGCCAGTACAGACCTACTTTTTCAACCATTTCATAGTGACCTCTCTGTTCGTAGGTACCTTTCAGTACGTTGATCAGGATGATGATATTGATGATCACACCGGATGTTACGTGCAGACCGTGGAAACCGGTAATGGTGAAGAAGAAGTTAGTAAAGTTGGTAGTAGCAACAGTACCATCAACGTTAGTGAAAGGGTTACGACCCCACCATGCACCTTCATGATACAGGTGTGTCCATTCCCAAGCCTGGCAGCTAAGGAAGGCGATACCACCAATAATGGTGAAGATCATCCATTTAGCCACTGCTTTTTTATCTCTGTGGTGACCGGCGTGTACGGCCAGTACCATTGTTACAGAACTCATGATGAGGATGAAGGTCATCAAGCTCACAAACATCAATGGGAGGTTTGCATGTCCCGCACCAGGGAAAGACTTGAACACTTCATTCGGATCAGGCCAGGATGTGCTGGAAAACCGGATGGTACCATATGAAATCAACAATGCGCCGAAAGTGAACGCATCTGATATCAGGAAGTACCACATCATCAACTTGCCATAGTTCACATTAAAAGGAGAATAACCTCCGGCCCACCATTTTTTCTTCGCTGTAACTGCTGTATCCATTGTTTATTTTATAAAATTTTACAAAGTTTATCTCGCGATACTTAAAAATACTAACAGGTAAATCCACAGGATGTCTACGAAATGCCAGTAAGTTGCGGCCACTTCAATAGGCACTGCGCTGTAGGTACGAACACGTGTTCTGTAAGCTCTGAAGAACATTACCAGTAAGGCAACAACTCCACCGAGCACGTGCAGGATATGCACACCTACGATTACATAAATAAAGGATGCGGAAACCGGTCCGGAGAGCGGTAATCCTTCGGATTTCATTTGGGTGAATCCGATCCATTGACAAGCTGCAAATACTACACCCAGGATAGCCGTTAGGGTTATCAGCTGTTTGTAGCGTTGCATATTCCTTTCTTTAAACTGCTTTAAAGCCAGGTGTATGGTCAGACTACTGAGTAAGATTACGGCAGTAGAGAGCCAGAAAATATGTGGTAATTCAAAAGCAAGCCAGTTAGCCTGCGACCTCTTCACAACGTATGCACTGGTAAAACCGATGAACATCATGGTAATGCTACCCATGGCGATCCAAAGGGAATATTTGTGCGGATGTATTTTCTTACGTTGTATGCTCATTGTTTGCATCACTTCCTCCTATTTCAGATTAATATTTATCCAGCAGCTGTGACAGCTGAACGATTGTCAGGTAAATATAGGAGCCGAACATCAGTTTCCTTGCAGCTGGAATATCGTTCTTACGGTACAGATTAACTGCCCTGTATAAGAAGAATAATCCGGCTAAAATGGCAACGATGGCCGAAATCCGTCCTGTAATGTGCAGCAGATAAGGAGCTACGCCTGCTGGAATAATTAACAGCGTATATAACACTGCCTGCAATGCGGTGAATTTATTAGGTTCACCGTTGGCAGGTAATAATTTGAAACCGGCCCTGGCATAGTCTTTATAAGCAATCCAGGCGATAGCCCAGAAGTGCGGAAATTGCCAAAGGAATTGGATCGCGAACAGAGACCAGCCGCCTTCTGCAAGATTATTGGCGCCTGCAGCCCAGCCAATCAGCAGGGGCATAGCGCCCGGAACAGCACCCACTAAAACGGCGAGTGAATTCCATTTCTTCCAGGGAGTGTATACGAAACCGTATAACACCAGCGACAAGAGGCTTAATGCGGCACTTAACCAGTTAAAGCAGAATCCCATAATGAGGATACCGCTTACTCCGGTGATGACAGCCAGTGCGATCGCTTCGCCATTGGTCATCCGACCAGCTGGCAGCGGACGTACGGCAGTGCGTGCCATTAGCTTGTCCGTTTCCTTTTCCCATATCTGGTTGATGGTATTAGCTGATCCGGAAACCAGTAACCCACCAGCAAATAATAAAAGAACTTTTACAATGTTAAACGCCACCTCCGGCACCAGCAGATAAGCCACCACAGAGGAGAATACCACCATGAAAGTGAGATTAAACTTCATTAACTGAGAGTAATCCTTCACTTTGCTTGCTACTGCATACGATGTCGACAACTTTATGGAGTTTTCTTGCAACATTTTTTTTCTAACCACATCCTGAAAATTAGCTCAGGACAAATTTACAAACATCACAGTTAAACAAGTTCCGGCAGGCAAACAAATACCTGCCGGCACCTGAAATATTATTGTTAGTGACCTGATTCGTTAGGACCGAGAGGCTCAGTCTGAGGAATAAAGTCTCTACCATCTTTACTGTAATCATAAGCCCAACGGTGAACTTCTGGAATTTCGCCAGGCCAGTTACCGTGAATACCGTGAATTGGAGTGGTCCATTCCAGGGTAGTGGCTTTAAATGGATTCTGGGTAGTCATTTTTCTACCTTTGAAGATGCTGTAGAAGAAGTTGAACACAAACAGCAGCTGCACCGCGAATACGAGGATTACTACGAAGCTGATGAATTGGTTCAGACCACTGAACTGGTTGAAAGAAGTCCAGGTAGAGTAGTCGAAATATCTTCTAGGCATACCCGCCATACCTTCGTAGTGCATAGGCCAGAAGATGCAATAAGCACCTACCAGGGTTACCCAGAAGTGGATATAACCCAGGGTATTGTTCATGAAGCGGCCATACATTTTAGGGAACCAGTGGTAAATACCGGCGAACATACCAAAGAATGCAGACACACCCATTACAATGTGGAAGTGAGCGATTACGAAGTAAGTATCGTGCAGGTGAATATCGATAGAAGAGTTACCCAGCCAGATACCAGTCAGACCACCGGAGATGAAAGTGCTCACGAAACCGATGGAGAACAGGGAAGCAGGGGTAAAGTTGATATTACCTTTCCAGATGGTGGTCAGCCAGTTGAACACTTTGATGGCGGAAGGAACCGCGATCAGGAGTGTTAACAGTACGAAGAACGCACCAAGGAATGGGTTCAGACCAGTCACGAACATATGGTGTGCCCATACGAGGAAGGCCAGGATACAGATAGCGAACAGGGAGCCCACCATCGCGAGGTAACCGAAGATTGGTTTGCGGGAAGAAACCGCGAGAACTTCAGATACCATACCCATTGCAGGAAGGATAATGATATATACCTCAGGGTGACCGAGGAACCAGAATAAGTGTTGATAGAGGATTGCGCTACCGCCTTCGTTAGCCAGTGCTTTACCAGCGATGAAGATGTCGGACAGGTAGAAGCTGGTACCAGCATGACGATCCATGAGCAGCAGGATGAAGCCTGACAGCAGAACAGGGAAAGACAGAACGCCCAGTACAGCGGTAAAGAAGAATGACCAGATTGTCAGTGGCATTTTGGTCATGCTCATACCTTTAGCACGCATGTTGAGGATAGTAGAGATGTAGTTCAGACCACCCAGCAGCTGAGACACAACGAACAGCGCCATGGAGGTGAGCCACAAGTCCACACCTATTTTAGAACCGATAGAAGCATCACCCAGTGCACTCAGTGGAGGGTACATTGTCCAACCACCAGAAGCAGGACCTGTTTGAACAAACAGGGAGGCCATCATTACCAGGCTCGCCAGGAAGAAGAACCAGTAGGAGAGGCAGTTCATGAAAGGGGACGCCATGTCGCGGGCACCTACCTGCAGAGGAATAAGCAGGTTGGAGAAGGTACCAGACAAGCCGGCAGTTAATACGAAGAATACGAGGATGGTACCGTGCATGGTAACCAGAGCGTAATATGCTTCAGGGGAAATACGACCACCTTTCGCCCAGTGGCCGAGGATGCTTTCCAGCCAAGGGAAAGTAGCATCGGGATATCCGAGTTGCAAACGGAACAGTACAGAGAAGAAGGCGCCAATGATAGCCCAAATAATACCTGTGATCAGGAATTGTTTGGCAATCATTTTATGGTCCATGCTGAACACATACTTAGATATGAAACTTTCATGATGGTGCCCATGATCATGGTGATCATGTGCTCCCGCGCCGTGCATAACCTCCTGTTGACTGTGCAATGTTGCTTCGTTACTCATAATCGGTTCGGTTTATTTATAAACTCACACCCGGGAAGTTTCTTCGTGAGTGAGTTTTATTTTGAATGTTATTAATTGTACTCCGTCAAAAATTTCTTCTTCACAAAATTAAGGCTTACTTGATATTGGCAGCCACAGTTTTTTGTGCACTATCAGCCTTAGGAGCTGCAGCAGGCGCATCCGCCGGGTGAGCCAGGCTGTATTGAGTAGGTTGTTTTGCTACCCATGCATCATATTCTGCTTGTGTTTCTACCACGATTACGCCTCTCATGGAGTAGTGACCGGAACCGCACATCTGATCGCAAGAGATTTCGTAAGTGAAATCAGGGTTGCTGGTTTTCTCCTTCATTTGTTTAGTAGTGAATTTAGGAGTGAACCACAGTGTGGTTGGGATACCAGGAACCGCATCCATTTTCAGGCGGAACTGAGGCAGACCAACGTCGTGAATAACATCGCGGGAACCGATTACAAATTTTACTGGTTTACCAACTACCAGGTGAACTTCAGTTGCCTGGAAGTCATCTTTACTCAGCGGATCGTTCCAGTCAACACCCAGCTCATTGGACGCGGCAGGATCAATCAGATGAACGCTGCGACGGCCGAGCTGACCATCTTTACCTGGGTAACGGATCAGCCAGTTAAACTGTTTACCGGTGATTTCAACGATCGCTGCATTAGCAGGAGCGTCGGAAGTCAGCTGGAACCAGTGTTTCAGACCGAAAGCTACGAGGATAGTCAGGGCGATAGCCGGGATAACTGTCCAAATAACTTCGAGTTTATTACTATGTGGGAAGTAGAATGCTTCACGGCCTTCTTTTTCCTGATATTTGAATGCAAATACGAAGAGAAGAATCTGTGTAATTACAAACACGACACCGGTGATGAGGAGGGTAACGTAGATTAATTTATCTACGCCTTCACCCTGATCAGAGGCAGATTCGCCCAGGATTTTCCCTTTCAGCAAATCGTTACAGTAGTAAACTCCTATAAGCCCCAGCACCAGGAATGCTATCAGCAGAAAACCATTGATACGGTTACTTTGCTGGCGCGCTTTCTTTTCTCCCTTCAATATGGACACATATTCGCTCGCCTTCGCAATCTGGAAGATGACTATGAATATGAGAACAACAACTAAGACTGCTAAAAATCCTGACATTGCTATATGAAATAATTAAGTTATCTAATGCTTTTGTTTTATCTGTTCTCCATTAGCACCTGACTAGGTGTGGTGAATAATACTCTCTTTCAGGTAAGGGTGATTTTTTGGAACCAGTGCAGCTTTAGTCAGCTGGTTGGAAACCAGGAATATGATCAGCCCAACAAAACCTAAGCCTAAGCCCATCTCGTACCAAGGGAACTGCAATTGTTTTACAGTACCTGGGTAAACCATTTGCCAGAAATCGAGCCAGTGACCTGCGATGATAACGATGGCAATGAATACGATAGCGGAATAGTTACGTTTTGTATCCCTTTTCATCAGGAACAGCAACGGAGTGATAAAGTTGATCAGCAGGTTCAGGAAGAAGATTGGACGCCATTCGCCCCACACGCGTGGTTGGAAGTAAGCGGTTTCTTCTGGCATGTTTGCGTACCAGATCAGCATATATTGAGAGAACCAGAGGTAAGCCCAGAAGATGCTGAATGCAAACATGAATTTACCGAGGTCATGCAGGTGTTCTTCAGTAACGTAAGTGAGGTACCCATTTTTTTTCAGGTAAACCACGAACAGAGAGATCAGCGCCAGGCCAGAAACCCAGGTGCTGGCGAAGGTATACCAGGAATACATGGTAGAGAACCAGTGAGCATCGATGCTCATCAGCCAGAGCCATGGAGTGGTAGAACCAACGCTGAGGGTAAATACTACCAGGAATCCACCTGCTACTACGGTATTTCTCCAGAGGATTTTTTTACCGGTTTCAGGTTTCAGATCCCAACCATCTTCTTCCTTAGACATGTTACGGATTTTGATGGTAAAGAATATCCACAGACCCAGTGTCAGGATGGTAGCGATGGTGAAGAAAGATTTGTTCAGGAAAGGCGCTTTCCAGGTCAGAATTGGATCTTCGTGTACGTGGTGCAGGTTAACCCAGTGGTAGATATGTTCTTTACCACCAAAAACCAGGGCCATCACTACAACGAAGAGGATAATCGCCAGAGCAGGAACTGCCATGGAGATCGCTTCAGGAACACGACGGAATGCAATCTGCCAACCACCATGTGCCAGGGTTGTAGCAGCAATAAAGAAGGTGCTGGCTAATGTAATCAGCAAAAAGAAGCTGCTATTTTGCAACAGGCCTGCCCAGAAACGTGTAGCGTTCTCATCCTTGAACGCGATTAATCCGATCAATAAAGTCAGCAAGCCCACGCCCATCAAAACGAAGCTGGTCTTTTTTAATCTTGCTGGAACTACAAATTGGTCTTTCATTATCGTATTTTAAAATACTTGTTTGAAATTCAGTTTAACTCTCATTCTTATTTAGCGGCTGCGCTATCTTTAGCAGGAGCGGCTGCAGCGGCTGCAGGTGCAGCGGATGGAGCGTTCTTGCTTTTGATATAAGCTGCTATCTTCCAGCGCTGTTCTCTGTCCAGCTGGCTGGCGTAGCTACCCATTGCGTTGTAACCGTAAGTCATCACATGGAAGAGACGACCTTCAGTGTAAGCTGCTTTAGGACCGGTTGCCAGATTAGCTGGTGCAGCTGGATAAGGACCGTCACCACCTTTATACAGTGGGCCGTTACCGTCCATAGCAGTACCGTGGCAAATACCGCAGTAAATGTTGAATAAGCGTTCACCTTCCTGCAGATCTGCTGCTGTGATAGTCAACGGATTTTTTACCAGATTAGCCAGAGCAGTATCTGATTCTTTCAGGTGGTATGGTAATACTTCACCTCTTTTTACTGTTCCTTCCACTGGTTTCAAACCTGACAAACGAGCACTGTAAAATTCATACGCACGGGATTCATACATGTCTGGCATATAAATCCTGCCTGGCTTTCTGTTGTTTTCCCCTCTGTTACAAGCTGTCAGGAAAGCTCCAGTTGCCAATGCGGCTACAATCAATATGTTGGAAGTCCTTTTCATCAGAATTTATTTAACTGGCAGATGTTCCTGTTGGCACAGTCGCATCTGCCACTGTCGATTTTTGCTGTTTTTAATTACGCGTTTACCGGTTTAACCTTACGGAGATAAGGTTCATCATCCTTATCGAATCTACCGAACCACCATCCTGCTTCTGCTTGTTGCTCTTCGATATCGTGAGCGCCACTTGCTTTCAGGAAGTTTTTCACTTCTTCTGCATTGGTTTTTTCAGTCAGTTCGATTACCATAACAAACTTATCATCGGTTTGTCTTGGGTGGAAGATGTGCTTTTTCACACCTGGCATTAACTGACACAGGTAGCAGAAAGTCATCACCATACCTACCGCTGCGAAGAGAACTGTCAACTCAAAAGTGATAGGAATGAAAGCTGGTAAAGGGAAGTGTGGTTTACCACCGATATTCAGCGGCCAATCCACATTGAATACCCAGCTCATAAAAGATAATGCCGTAGTAGTACCGGTAATACCGTAAATAAAACCGGCTGTGTGCAGGCTGGATTCTCTCAGGCCCATCGCATGATCGAGGCCGTGAATTGGGAAAGGAGTGTACACATCGTGTAACTTGTAACCAGCTGTACGTACTTTCTTTACCGCTGGGAACAACACTGCCTCATCGTCAAACAACCCTACAACAAAATTTTTAACAGCCATATATTTAAAAATTCAAAGTCCAATTAATTAATTCTGTTTCGTCAATTAGTGTGCGTGAGCAACATCGTGAGCAAATTTCTCATCTGGTTGTTCTTCGTACACTTCCATTTTCTCTTTAAAGTTCTCACCGGAAGTTTTCAGGATAGACTTGATCTCAGCTACCGCGATTACCGGGAAGTATTTAGCGAACAGGAAATAGCAAGTGAAGAACAGACCGAAAGTACCCATGTAGAAACCAACTTCTGGCCAGGATGGACGATAGTAAGACCAGCTGGATGGCAGGTAGTCACGATACAGAGAAGTACAGATAATTACGAAACGCTCGAACCACATACCGATGTTAACGATGATGGACATGAAGAATGTCACAGCAACGCTTCTTCTCATTTTGCGGAACCAGAATACCTGCGGAGAGATTACGTTACATGTCATCATGATCCAGTAAGACCAGCCCAGAGGACCTGCTGCACGGTATTTGAAGAATGTATCGAACTCATATGGGTTAGCGCCGTACCAAGCCATGAAGAGCTCAGTCAGGTAAGCACAACCTACCACAGAACCTGTCAGTACGATTACCTTGTTCATGGCTTCCATGTGACCAACGGTAATATATTCTTCCAGGTTGAGGATTTTACGGGTGATGATCAGCAGGGTGTTTACCATCGCGAATCCGGAGAAGATCGCACCTGCCACGAAGTATGGAGGGAAGATGGTAGTATGCCAACCAGGGATTACAGATGTCGCGAAGTCAAAAGATACGATGGTGTGTACGGAGAGTACCAGTGGAGTAGATAAACCAGCCAGTACGAGTGACAGTGATTCATGACGTTGCCAGTGCTTGGTAGAACCGGTCCAACCGAAAGAAGCTACACCATATAATAACTTACGCAGTTTAGTTTTTGCTCTGTCGCGGATGGTAGCAAAATCTGGCAGAAGACCAGAGTACCAGAACAACAGGGAAACGGTGAAGTAAGTGGAGATCGCGAATACGTCCCAGAGGAGCGGAGAGTTAAAGTTAACCCATACCGGACCGCGGGTGTTAGGGTAAGGCAAAATGAAGAATGCCATCCATACGCGACCCATGTGAATAATTGGGAACTGGCCGGCGCACATTACCGCGAAGATGGTCATCGCTTCTGCCGCACGGTTTACCCCTGTACGCCATCCCTGACGGAACAGCAGGAGGATCGCAGAAATCAGGGTACCGGCGTGACCGATACCTACCCACCATACGAAGTTGGTGATATCCCAACCCCAACCGATGGTTTTATTCAGATTCCATACACCGACCCCGAAGTAGATCTGCCAAAACACTGAAAATGCGCCGAAGCCCAACAGTGCAAGTGATATAAAAAAGCCTACATACCACAATTTTCCAGGCTTAGCCTCGATAGGACTAATGATATCTTCCGTTACCTGGTGATAATCCTTAACCCCGTCTACTAAAGGTTCTCTCAGTGTGGATTCGTATTTTAAATGCATATTCTATAAGCTTTTAGCTGCTAGCTTCTAGCTACTAGCCTTTGTCTTTTGTTATGATCTCAGATTCTGTAACTTTCTTTCTATTTCTCTTAACGATTTCCTGTTAAGATCTTACGCGTGATGCGCTTCTTCCTTGTGAGCAGATTCTTTTTCCGCTTTAGGAGCTGCATCTTTGTTTCTGATCTTAGCCAGGTAGTTGATAGAAGGCAATGTGTGGGTTTCTTCCAGCACATAGTACATTCTTTCTGTCTGTTCCTCGTTACGGATCTTGTAGATAGCGCTTTCTTTGTCGTTCACGTTACCGAATACGATTGCATCGGCAGCGCAAGCCATCTGACATGCAGTTTTTGCTTCGCCATCTTTCATTGGACGACCAGCTTTCTTCGCAGTCAGTTTAGCATCCTGCAGTTTCTGTACGCAGAAAGAACATTTCTCCATCACACCACGGCTACGAACCACTACATCTGGGTTCAGTACCATGCGGGTCAGGTTATCGTTCATGTCTGCAACATCGTACAGGTTATTTTCGAAGCTGTCCGCACCGTTCCAGTCTCTCCAGTTGAGGCGACGAACTTTGTAAGGACAGTTGTTAGCGCAATAACGGGTACCGATACAACGGTTGTAAGCCATCTGGTTAATACCTTCAGAGCTATGGTTGGTAGCGCCTACTGGACAAACGTTTTCGCAAGGAGCGTTGTCGCAATGCTGACACAGCATTGGTTGGAACACTACTTCAGGATTGTTTTCATCACCGCTGAAGTAACGGTCGATGCGGATCCAGTGCATTTCGTGCGCTTTCGCCACTTCTTCCTTACCTACAACAGAAACGTTGTTTTCTGCCTGACAAGCGATAGTACATGCACCGCAACCGAAGCAAGTGTTCAGGTCGATGGACATACCCCATTTGATACCAGGGTAGCTATAGTTACCGTACAGGGTAGCGTCTTTACGGAAATCTTTTCCGAATTTATCCAGCTCTTTCCTGTCTTCGTTTACTTCGTGTGGATTGTGTTTGAATTCTTCCAGCGTGGTTTCCTTGATGATAGGACGACCTTCGTAGCT
The DNA here is from genome assembly GCF_003259435.1 of Chitinophaga dinghuensis. GTDB lineage: Bacteria > Bacteroidota > Bacteroidia > Chitinophagales > Chitinophagaceae > Chitinophaga > Chitinophaga dinghuensis. The sequence continues at coordinate 38,155 of NZ_QLMA01000009.1, read as the reverse complement.
GTTATGCGTCTGGGTCAGTGCAACAGGGTATTTATCACCTGTAGCTTCTACTGTTACTTCAGGAGCGAAGTAGTCAACAGTAGTACCGTTGAAGCTGGAGAAGATGTAAGCGTTTTTACCGATACCGCCAGCTGCTTTACCAGTTTTCTCGCTACGGCCGTAACCTACAGCGATGGCAACTACATCTGGGTGGATACCTGGAACGATCAGCAGTGGTAATACCACTTCTTTACCTTTCGCTTTTATTTTCAGAACTTTCTTCTCAGTGTTGATTTCGTAATCATCGCCCAGCTGAGTAGCAAAGGTTTTAGCGAGTGTATTGGAGATACAAGCGTAGTTATCCCAGGTTGCGCGGGTGATTGGGTCCGGCATTTCCTGTAACCATGGGTTGTTCGCCAGTCTACCGTTACCGATAGCCACTTTTTCGTACAGTACGAGTTCCAGTTTACCACCTTTCTTCGCGCTGTTGATTTTAGCGGCAGCACCTGCTACATCACCGGAGAAAGAAGCGCCGCCCATTGCTGGAGCAGTAGCTGGTTCTACGATACCGTCTTGCAGGGCTTTATCCCAAGCTTCTGCACCGCCCAGTTTAGCTACCCAAGCACCTTTCAGGTAATCTACCCAAGGTGTGGTGTTGCCAGTCCAGGTCAGGAAGGAATCCTGTGCAGCACGGGTTTTGAACAGCGGGCTGATAGTAGGCTGAACGAAGCTGAAGTAGCCAGTTCTACCTTCTGCATCATTCCAGCTTTCGAGGAAGTGATGATCAGGAGCTGCAAATTTGCAGAGTTCAGTAGTTTCATCTACGCGGTCGTTGAAGGAAATGGTAGTTTTCACTTTCTTCAGACCTTCGGTGAATTTAGCTGCATCAACGTAGTCGTAAGCAGGGTTAGTGCCATAAACGATCAGGGAGCCGATAGCGCCTGCGTTCATGTCTGCTACCAGTTTCGCCATTTCAGCATCGTTACCTTGACGATAGTTGCTAGGGTTAGCGAGATCGATAGTAGAACCGTTAGCGCCGATCGCGTTGTTGATCGCGTTAACGATGATCTGTACGTTTACGTCGTTGGAACCAGAAACAACCAGTGCTTTACCAGCATTGGCTTTCAGAGAAGCTGCGGCTTTCTTAACGCCTTCAGCAACTTTAGGGTCCAGGGTAGGAGCGGTTACGCTACCACCTACAGCAGCCAACAGCGCCAGGGCAACAGCACCAGCTTCTGATGGTTTGTGTGTATATCTTTCATCCGCGTTAGCGCCGGTCAGACTCATAGTGCTTTCGAATACGAAATGTTTGGACATTTCTGGATTCTTAGCATTGATTTTACGGGTAGCTGCGAATTGTTTTGCGTATTCAGCAGGGTTTAACCAAGTTCCCAGGAAATCAGCACCCAGGCTCACCACAGTTTTCGCATTTTCGAAGTGGTAGCTAGGGATTACTCTTTTACCGTAAGAAGCTTCGTTAGCGCCGAGGATACCGGAGTAAGAAACTGCATCGTAAACTACGTGACGGGAACCAGGGTATTTCGCCAGGAACTCACCGATTACTTTCTTAGTGGTAGGGCTCAGCAGGGTAGAGCTGAGAACTACTACAGGAGCGCCGCTCAGGGCAGCAGTTACTTGTTTATCCAGTTCTGCCCAGGTAGTTTCGTTACCAGCAATAGTAGGGAAACGCAGACGAGCAGTATCATACAGGCTCAGAACAGCACCCTGTGCTTTTGCGGTAGTAGCACCTTGGGTTATAGCAGAAGATGTATTTCCTTCGATTTTGATAGGACGACCTTCGCGGGTTTTCACCAGCAGTGGCAGGTATTCACCATCAATCGTGTAAGAAGAAGCATAATAGTTAGCTACACCAGGAGTGATTTCTTCTGGTTTGTTCACATAAGGTATAGCTTTTTTGATCGGTGTTTCACAGCTAGCAGCAATAGTAGCGGCTGCGGTGGTGAACCCCAGGTATTTCAGGAAATCCCTGCGTGGGGTTCTAGCATTCAACAGGCCTTCACTCTCAAACGGCAGTTCTTCACTGAATTCGTTCTTCACAATTTCCTGATGCGCATCGGTATTGTGCAACTCCTCCAAGCCTTTCCAATACTTTTTTTGCTCCATGTTATATTAACGAGTTACGTTTATAAAATTTGATAATCTTCTGATTTGAGATAAGAAATCTCTAAATCCTTCCTAGTAGTGACATTTTTGACATTCAGTACCACCAACCATTTCAACGGTTACGCTATCGATCTTCTTATCTTTAATATCCTGGTGGAGTTTTTCGAAGATGCTGTAGTAGTTGTTTTCAGCGAACTGAACTTTAGTAGTACGGTGACAGTTAATACACCAACCCATTGACAGGTCAGCAAACTGATGTACTTCGTCCATTTCAGTGATAGCGCCGTGGCAGGTCTGGCACTGTTGTTTACCAGCCACTATGTGTTGGGAGTGGTTGAAGTAAACGTGGTCAGGCAGATTGTGGATTTTAGTCCATTCGATTGGACGACCTGGCTTAGTATATTTACCAGCTTCAGGATCCCAGCCTACGTAATCGTATAATTTGTGGATTTCTGCGGTTCCGTCAACTTTTTTACCTTCTGCGGTAAACAGATCTGGACCACCGTATTCTTTGATCGCTTTGTGGCAGTTCATACAGATGTTCTCAGAAGGAATCATCGCATGTTTGGATTTCTCAGCACCAGCGTGGCAGTACAAACAGTTGATCTGGTTGATACCAGCATGCACCTTGTGACTGTAGAAGATTGGCTGCTCAGGCATGTAGTCTTTTTGACGACCCAGGTTAACCGCACCGTTAATGGTGAAGTAACCACCTACCATGAACAACACCAGAATACCCAGCGCGATGTAAGCTTTGTTTTTGTAGAAAGGAACTGGTTCTGGAGTAGCTACTCCCTGCTTATCACCTGCTAACTTGTTCAGGTTAGAGTTGATTTGCATCAGGATCAGGGCTACAACTGCCAGGATCAGGGTGATAATTCCGAACAGGAGACTGTTATCGCTTCCTGTGCCACCTCCACCTTCACCATTTGGTGTTTTTTCTACTACTGGAGGTTTCGCTGTATTGATATACGCCAAGATGTTCTCGATATCCGCATCCGTTAAAGTTGGAAATGCAGTCATCGCAGTCTTGTTGTATTCAACAAACAGCTGATTCGCATACTTGTCGCCAGAAGCAAGTACTGACGCCGAGTTGCGAATCCATTGGTGCAGTAATTTCTTATCTGCCCATCTGCCTTCAACACCTTGAAGTGCAGGGCCAGTCACGCGTTTGAACACGTTGTGACATGAGGCGCAATTCTGTTGGAACAGTGCTTTACCAGCGTTTGGATCCGCAGCTTTTACGGAAGAAAACGGAATTACTATACTAGCGCATAGAATAAGCACACTCACAAAATGCTTGCGCAAAAGAATGGAAACACGACGATACACAGCCTATATAGTTTAGATTTGACCTAAAGTTTCTTAAAAGTGCCAGCAAAAATAAGACAGAATGTTGACAATTTACCAACAATTAAAAAAATTTATTACCGTAAATAATCCCATTTTTTTCCTATTTTCCGAGCTATCCAATTTATTAAAGTCTTACTGCTGGCTGTTTTACTCCCCTCATTCTCCCGAACGTGCCGAATGATATCAAATATTAAGGGGATTCATCTTTCTAAACCGTCTCTCTCTCATATATAATATGGTGTGAGGTTTCAGGCTGTTATAACTATATTATATGTAGATTGGATTCGTATAGCAAGGTCCTATATCCTAACCGACTACCTTATATTATATATATGCTACGCAGTCGATTTTTCGGTCAGGTACCGTAAATTTACTTTTAATAACCTGCCATCTGTTCATAATGTTCAGTAACATCCTTAAAATTCTACCCATGCTCAGAAACGTACTGTTCTTCGCCCTCCTGACTGGCCTGGCAGCCTGTAATAACCATTCCGCCCATCAGACACTAGATTCTATACAGACGCATAATACCCCTTCCGGGTCTGTTACGCATATCACCGGCACCTACCAAGGTACCTTGCCATGCGCCGACTGCCCAGGGAAAGATTACCAGATCTCTCTATATGATGATCACACTTACCAGGACCTCGTCTCTTATCAAGGAAGAGGAAATAACATCGCCTCCGTTGAAACAGGCACCTGGAGGGCGGTAAACGACTCAATTGTCATGCTCGAAAGAAAAAATGACAGTTCCTCCTTCCTCGCAGCAGAAGGGAAACTCGTGTTACTCGACAGAGCAGGTAAACGCATTGAAGGCGTCCTCGCATCTAACTATGAACTGAAACCAGTAGAAGGAGGCGACAGACGAATACTCCTCGCCAGCAAAAAAACCTCCGGTATCAATTTCTTTGCTTCAGGCAATGAACCTTCCTGGACACTCGACATCGATAAAAAGAAAATCCTGTTTAAACTGGCAGCCGGCGACAGCATTAGCACGAGTCTCCCTAGCCCCTCTACTAACCTGGATACGCTTAAAGTCTATAAAACAAAAGATATCACCGTCACCATTCGCAGCACCACCTGCGCCGATGATATGAGCGGATATATGCGCCCCAATACCGTACAACTACAGGTAGGCGATAAAACATATTCCGGTTGCGGCGAGTTTATTAAATAGCATGCAGTACTTTTGCACCTGATTTCAAATACAGCAGACATTGAAAAATATCGCCATATTCGCTTCAGGCGCAGGAAGTAACGCTCAGAAAATTATAGACCACCTGCGTAACTCTACAGATGGGAAAGTAACCCTGATCGTTTGTAATAAACCTGGCGCCGGTGTGCTCCAGATCGCGGAGAATGAAGGAATCCCCTCTGTTTTGATCGATAAAGAAGAGTTCTTTCGTGGCGATGCCTACGTAAAGCTGCTCAAAGAGAAAAATATTGACCTGATCGTGCTGGCAGGCTTCCTCTGGAAAATACCCGCCAATCTCGTACAGGCATTCCCGGATAAAATTATCAACATCCATCCGGCCCTGCTGCCTAAATATGGCGGGAAAGGTATGTACGGTCACTTTGTACATGAGGCGGTAATCGCAGCCAAAGAAACGGAAAGCGGTATCACCATCCACTTCGTGAACGAGAAATATGATGACGGCGCACCAATCCTCCAGGAACGCTGCCAGATCACTCCGGACGATACCCCTGAGACGTTGGCAAAGAAAGTACAGGTGCTGGAACACCAATGGTTCCCGGTAATTGTGGAACGATTATTGAAAAAATAAAGGAAGCGAAACACTTCCTTCTAACCCTTCAACTGTATGAAAAAAACCCTGCTCATTTCCTGGCTGCTTTTGGCATGCATGGCTGTTACCTATGCCCAGGATCAGAAACCTTTTCATAAGAATACCTATATTAAGGTAAACCCAGCTACGCTCATCAATGAGCTGGATGTGTATCTGGAGCAGGAACTCTCTGATAAAATCAGCATTGAACTAGGTATCAGCGGCATCTATACAGACTACCCCGATTATGTACTGGCCAAGAAAATAGACTTCGGCCAGAAAAAACCAGATATCAGCACTGAACAGTTTGTAGATGGAAGAGGCCTCGGATTCAGAGCAGGACTCCGCCTCTATTTATTTGGAAGAGATATGGACACCAGAGCTGCCGGAACTTATTTCGAACCAGTGCTCTTCTTTAAAAAAGTATTCTACCCTAATGAAGAAGTCACCTTCAATAACGTTAACTACACCAACTCCGGCACAAAAGATGTCTATGGGTTTCAAATACTTTTAGGCCGACAGTTCCGTAAGGATAAAGTTATCCTGGACCCCTTCGTAGGCCTGGGAATACGCGGAAAAGTTTACCAATATACTACCTATCATCAAGGAGATAATAACACCGTCCTAGAAAATGATGGCCGACTAGTTAGCGTACTCCCAAGCATACAGCTGGGTATTAAAATAGGGCTCAAACTCTGATTAAAAAGGGACGATCACTTTCATACTCACATTCCTTCCCATATTATATATTCCCAATCGTCCATTAGGGGAGGCACTGTAATATTCAAAGTATTTTAATCGGTTCATACTGGCCTGATATGCCTTGTCGAACAGATTATCCGCCTGCACCAACAGCTCAAACAGCGGTTTGGCCTTGCGATTTACAATGGTAGTACCAGCCCCCACATTCACTAATGTGTAACCTGCTGTATATGTTTCGGTATCATCCACTCCATAGAAGTGCGACTGCGCCGCAAATACATCTACGCCACCGCGTACAAAGGCCTTACTGAAACATTTCCAGGTTTTGGCTGCGCTCAGTTTGATATCAGATCGTATATGCATGGGCGGTATGAAAGGCAGATAACGGGCTGTCTCCCCATGGAGATCTGTCAACGCTTTATTCTTATTCAATCCCTCCGTATAGGCGATACTGTTATTCCAGTTAAACCAGGACCATCTGCGGGGATGAAGATTCAGCGACACCTCCGCGCCGTACAGTCGCGCCCTGGACTGTTGATAACTATATGTAACATTCCCCGGGACAATTACCACAGGATTTCCGTTCTCATCGTATAGCCTTGCCTGATAGATATAGTTCTGTATGTTATTGTTGAATAATTCCACACTGATATCCATATCAGGCAGGTAAGCCAGGAAACCGATGTCTTCCTGCAAACTGAATTCAGGTTTGAAATTTCTGTTCCCCAGGTAAACGATGTGCGCGCCAGGGTCCAGGCCATTGGAGCCGATTTCCGTAATATTCGGGGCACGATATCCCCTGGCGATATTCCCTTTCAACAGCACCCGTTCACTAATATTATAGGTCAGGCCCAAGCTACCGGAAACGCCTGTATAATTATGACGGAAAGCCGGAAACTGGAGACTTGCGCCAGTTGTATCTTGTGCATGATAATCCATCCCGGTATGAGGATCTGTGGCCACATAGAAATCATTCCAGCGAATGTGCCGGTGATCATAGCGCAGTCCCCCAGATACATCCAGTTTTCCGAATGACTTCCTGGCGAAAAAGAATCCGCCGATATCAAACAGTTGGTAATCAGGAATAGGGAAAGCAGTAGCATCCTGGCTTTTATTCTGCTGGTACATTCCATTCACCCCAACCGCCGTTTCTACACCTCCTAGGGTAGGCAGATTATAGCGCAGGTCATAGTTTAACGTATTCAAAACTACGTATAGGCCTGGCTGTGAGGGATAAACAGGATGGTTATATTCTCTTCTTATACTTTGCTGAAAGCCAATAGTACCGGTCAGTTCGCCGCCTCCCAGATGCAGCATACTTCTGTTATACAACCTGTAATGCTGGATATGCTGATGCAGCGGATTAATCGTATACGTTTTTAGGGCAGACTCGGGTACGATAGGCCGGTCACGTATATCATCTTCATCGCCTTCTTTCACCTGGCGGGTAAATTTCCGTGTGAGGGAATCGCGGCTACCATCAGGAATTTCCTGGGTGTTATCATATAAGGTAGCCCCGAACTGGGAGTATCCCCATTTTTTATCTACATGTGCCAGTCCGGATAGATTGTATTCCCGGAATGCAGTGCCATATACATAACCGTCTACCGGATTGCGATAATTATGCGCAGTACGTATAGAGCCGCGCAGCGTGTATTTCCAGTCGTTTTGAACGAGACTTAGGCCGAGAGAGCTGCCAATTAATCCGTTGTTGGTTTGATAATCTGTGAGGAAGTTTCCTTTCAGCTTACCTTGAGGACCGTTAGGTATTTCAGGGATGATATTGATTACGCCAGCGAGCGCATCGGAGCCATAGGTGAGACTTGCAGGACCTTTTACCACTTCCGCACGGGAAACGCCGTACTGGTCTATTTCGATTCCGTGTTCATCGCCCCATTGCTGGCCCTCCTGGCGAAGGCCGTCGAATAAGGTGAGTACACGGTTATAGCCAAGGCCACGAATAAAAGGCTTGGAGATATTAGGGCCGGTAGTAACGGCACTGATCCCCGGAACGCCTTTCACGATAGCATCCACCAGGTTACTACTTACCTGCATATTCATTTCCTTTCGGCCTAAAACAGCGATGGGCACTGGATTTCGACGCACAACCGTGTTCCTGGAAACTCCAGTCACCACTACTTCATTCAACTTAGAGAGGTCTTCTTCCAGGGTAATTTCTCCCAATGTATGTACATTCTCTTTGATGGTATGCCTTATAGAGCGGCTCTGGTAGCCCATCATAGAAATGACTATATCATGCGTACCTGGTTTTACTACCAGGGAAAAACTTCCGGAGGCATCCGTCAGCGTACCGGCATGTAGTGCAGGAATAGCCACTGTAGCGAATTGTAAAGGCTTGCCATCTGCGGTCACTCTTCCTTTTAACGTAGATTGACCAAAGGCGATTAAAGCCATGCATTGTAAGTACAGAACAGTAAAAAATCTTTTCATCTTCAGATCATATTATCTTGTTTAGAACAGGGTTTTGGATAGTAACAAATGTTTAGACTTCCGAAGCTAATTTTTCACAAAACTATATCACACAATTTAAATTTGCTTTAATTATTTTTTAGACTAGCCTAAATCAATCGAACAAAAAAGGGTCTTTAAAAGCTGCTCCTTGCAGGTACAGCTTGACTTCCCGCTCATTACAGAGACAGTCATTCAGCGCCATAGCAATTTTCTCCTCGTCTAAAAATTGTCCAATAATGACCAATTCATTATATCGATCAGCGAAGCGTTCATCCCAACGTGTTTGGATCATATCCATTGTTTCGGGATCTAATTGCCAGCGTTGTCTGGGAATAGCGCACCACCAGTAGCCTGCTTTTTCCGCTCGAACTGAGCCCCCGGCCTGGCTCCAGTTTACTGCTACTTCTGGACGGGAGGCGAGCCAGAAGAGTCCTTTGCTCCGAATGATGTTGCCGGGCCATTCTTCATTGATATATGTCCAGAAGCGTTCCGGGTGAAAGGGGAGACGGCTGCGAAACACAAAGGAAGAGATGCCGTATTCTGCTGTCTCAGGCACATGGTCAGTTTCCAGTTCCGCCTGCCAGCCTGCACTTTGGGAAGTTGTTTCGAAATCAAAACGGCCGGTATGCAGTATTTCATGTAATGGTACTTTTCCGAATGATATCTCTACAATTTTTGCGTTACTGTTTAGTTTCCGGAGAATAGATTTCAGGAGTCCTAACTGTATTTCATCCACGAGATCGCATTTATTCACCAGGATGACATCTGCAAATTCCACCTGATCAGTGAGCAAATTGACGATAGTGCGTCTGTCGTCTTCCGTTGTCAAATCTTTGTCCAGCAATAATTCAGCGCTATTATAATCTTTCAGGAAATGCAGGGCATCTACTACTGTTACCATGGTATCCAATTGGCTTACCGCACTCAGATCAATACCATTGGCCTCATCCTGGTAACAGAATGTTTGCGCTACCGGAATGGGTTCAGAGATTCCGGTGGATTCGATGAGTAAATAATCGAATTTGTTTTCCGCAGCGAGCTTTTCTACTTCTTTGAGCAGGTCTTCGCGGAGAGTACAACAAATGCAGCCGTTGGAGAGCTCCACTAATTTCTCTTCTGTCTTATGGAGTACCTGTTCATTCTTCACCAGCTGCGCATCAATATTTACTTCGCTCATATCATTGACGATGACCGCTACGCGCATGTTTTCGCGGTTATGCAGCACGTGATTTAGGACAGTAGTTTTCCCTGCGCCGAGAAATCCACTCAGCACCGTTACTGGTAACTTTTTCATATGTAAGATTTTTTAGTTGGCGGTATCGGCAGGTTTATGGACAGCACAATTCCTGCAATGGCGGATATTCAACCAGTGCGCAATAATAATCGCCACCGCGCCTATGGCGATGATCAGCAGCTCCCAATCGTGCATAGCGGGAATAAAATGTCCTGCCACCAGGATCACAAAGCCCAGTGAGAACAATAGCAATGGTATTAATCGCCGGTGACGATAATAGTACCCTCTGCCCAGGGCTATACATCCAATCACAAACGAAGTTCCCAACAGTATATATTCTCCCAGGCCATGGCCCGTGAAACTGGTTCCAAAAAGAGGAATAACGGTAATCAGCAGCGGCAGGAGGGCACAATGTACCGCACACAGCAGCGAAGCTCCTATGCCCAGCGCATCCAGGTTGAGCCTGGATATCAATCGTTCCAGCATATCTTAATTTTTCAGCTCGACAAAACTATGTAATTTTGCAACAATGTTGCAAAATTTAAAAAGATTTTTTTCAGATTTTGTTAAAAAGGGGGGTCTGGGGTAAGAGTTGCTGGGCATCTCTCAACTATGTGCTACCTTTGTATATTGAACTAAACTTTAGAAGTAACGGCTATGTCAGGTAAAACAAAAGGACTTATAATATTCTTTGTGGTATTGAGTGCGGCATTTCTAGGATATGCCGGATATGTGATCAAAGGAGAGAGAGGAACATTTTTAGGAGTGGAAAAACTGCCGATTTTGGGCGCCCCTGGGCATACTGTTCCGGGATTTTCTTTCACGGACCAAACCGGGAAGACGAGAACCCAAGATGATGTTAAAGGAAAAATATATGTATCGGAGTATTTTTTTACTACTTGTACAGGTATATGCCCTAAAATGAATGCCAATATGGAAAAGGTGTATGCGAAATACAAGGACAATCCGAATTTCCTGATCCTGTCGCATACCGTAGATCCGGAGCATGACAGCGTTCCCGTATTGAAAGCATATGCTGCCAAACACGGTGCAGATGAAAAGAACTGGTGGTTTTTGACAGGAAATAAGAAGGACCTGTATCGTTTGGCACGTCAGGGATATCTGGTAGACGATGGTACTCCTGGTGGCGACGAGGACTTTGTACACACCCAATGGTTTGCACTGGTAGACAAACAAGGGCAAATCAGAGGTCTGTATGAAGGCACCAAAGAGAAAGATGTTTACAAGCTCATTGCAGACATTGACCGATTAATGCAAGAATAAAGATTTTATATCATGGGCAACAAGCAACAAATAACAGAACGGATCGCAGCCTTACTGAAAGACAGCAAACTGAGCGTGACAGAGACAAGAACTAAAATCCTGGAACTGTTCATGAAGAGTAATGGCGCCCTTGAGCATAGTGATTTTGAAAAGCTGGCAGGCAAATCGTTTGATAGGGTTACCGTTTATCGTACCCTGCAAACATTCCTGGATAAAGGCATCATCCATAAAATTCCAACCACAGATACTTCGGTAAGATATGCCGTATGTAAATCAGAATGTACGGAACATCACCATCATGATCATCACGTACATTTCAAATGTGAAGCCTGTGGTCATACCATCTGCCTGGATGAGACCAACATTCCTGAGATACAGCTGCCTAAAGGATTTGCAGCCAATAATGTAGAAGTGGTGGTGAGTGGGGTTTGTAAATCCTGTAAATAAACTGCGTTACCTTTAGCAATGATATTTAATAAGAAATGCGCCCATGGCGCATTTCTTATTTTTTTGCCCGCAAAGCAGCATGAGCTGCAGCGCAGCAAAGACTATATTTATTAATCCTATTATCCGATCTTATCCATTTCTACTTTCACAAAGTCGGCCAACTCTTTCACATATGCAGGGGAGAAATCGAATTTTAATCCCGCCGCTTTATACAGCTCTGGTAAGGTTTTGGTATTTCCTAAACTCAACGCCTGTACGTAATTATCGAGTGCCTGCTGTGGGTTCTCTTTGTATTGTTTCCACATACCAATAGCGCCTAATTGAGCGATACCATACTCGATGTAATAGAATGGTACTTCAAAGAGGTGCAATTGACGTTGCCAGGCCGTTGCACGGAACTCCTCCAGGCCGGACCAATTCACCACGGCAGGGGAGAACTCTTCCTGGATTTCATTCCATTTGGCAGTACGTTGTTCTGCGGTATGCTGTGGATGTTCGTAGATCCAGTGTTGGAATTTATCAATAGTAGCAATCCAAGGGAAGATAGTGATAGATCTTTCCAGTTGTTGCTGTTTTGCCCGACGCAGTTCATCTTCGTTATCGAAGAAGATATGCCAATGATCCATGGTGAAGAGTTCCATACTCATACTGGCTACTTCTGCAATCTCCATCGGATACTCCTTAAAGGCGCTCAATGTGAGGTTATGGCTGAGGAAGGAATGTACTGCATGGCCGCCTTCATGTACCATCGTCGTCAGGTCTCTCATTTGGCCGGCAGCGTTCATAAAGATGAAAGGCACACCGGTTTCTGCGAGTGGACAGTTATAACCTCCGGGCGCTTTCCCTTTGCGGCTTTCCAGATCCAGGCGTTGCATTTGTTTCATCACGCGCAGACAGTTGCCGAAGAATGGGCCCAGCTCGTCGAAAGTCTTGATGGCTTTATCCACCAGTTCCTCTCCGGTGTGGAAGGGTTCCAGTGGTTTTATACCAGCAGGTTCTGCGTCAGTATCCCAGGGGCGGAGATTATCCAACTCCAGTTTCTGACGTTGTTTTTCCAGGATATTCTTTACCAGTGGAACGATATGCGTTTTCACTGCTTCATGGAACTGGAAGCAGTCTTCTTTAGTGTAATCGAATCTGCCTAATTCTTCGAATTTATAATCGCGGTAATTCTCGAAACCGGCGTTGGTGGCAACCTGGTGACGTTTTGCGATGAGTTCGGAGTAGAGTTTATCGAGGGCTTCGCGGTCTTCCAGTCGGCGTTTACCGGTATGCGTATACACTTCTTCTCTCAGGGCGCGATCGCTGCTAAGGAGGAATTTAGCGGCTTGTTGCAGCGTGTATTCCTGACCGTTAACAGTGATGGTTTGTTTGCCGGAGATGGCGCCATACTGTTGTGCCATCACGCTCAGCTCTGCCTGGAGCGGGATATTCTCTTCACGGAAGAGTTTAATTTGTTTATCAACGTTACGGATATACGTTTTGTACAGCTCCTGGTCCAGTTCTTTTACGTATGGATTTTCCAGGAATTTCCTGTTGAGCGCATCGGCGTATGGTTGCAGTTTGGGTTGAATTTCCATGCAAAAATAGGCAAATGCTTCTTCGAGGGATTTGTCTGTAGTATCGCAGGTCATGCGGATCTGGCGCCAGCAGGCATCTTCGCTGATCACAGCTTCCAGCTCACTGATATCCTGGAGCCATTTCTCCAGTTCTTTTACATTATTAATGGGTCTTTGTTGCAGTGCTTCATAATAGGGCTGCAATGTATCCCAGGTAGTTACCTGGAAATCCTCCGGGAGAAAGTGGCGGGGGAGTTTCTTTATATCTGCGCTTAAGTTCTTCATCTTACTAAAATAAAAAATTCCAGGCTTCCCGAAGGCGGCCTGGAATAATTGTTATGTTAAAATCCCGGAGATTACTCTTCGGTTTTCTTTTTGCGAGGTTTAGCGGCTTTTTTAGGCTCTTCACCTTCAGCAGCTTCTTCTTTTTTAGCTTTGGTAGCTTTCTTTGGTTTTTCCTCAGCATCTTCTTCACCTTCTGCTTTCGCCGCTTTTTTAGCGCGAGGCTTTTTAGGTTTTTCTTCTGCTTCAGTTTCAGCAGCTGGAGCTTCAGCAGCTTTTTTCTTTTTCTCCGGAGCAGGAGCAGCAGCTACTTCTTCCGCAGCTTCATCTTCTCCATTTTCCTGAGCCAGTATTTCCTCAAATTTCAACAGGTCATTTGATTTGAGAATGCCAAACCATTTAACCATTTTCTTCATATCGCTCACGTATACTCTTTCTTCGTCGAATTCAGGGTATACACTCTTGAAATAGGCTTTAATAGTATTGTTATCAGCTTTTCCATCCAGTGGAGGGAAGGCTGCAGCTTTTTCATCCATGGCTTTGAAAACTTCTGCCAGGTTTACGTTTTCGCCGGTGGTAAAAACTTCAATACTTTCCAGTGGAGTAAAATTATGCACGCGGGAAGACACAAACCTAGTGCTTTTATCTTCCAGTGACCTAACGATGGCGCCATCTTGTTTGCTGGCTACTAACTGAAACAAACCGCCCAATCCGGTTACTGCAACAATTTCTCTGTACTGCATGTTCAAATTTTTAGGAAGCGCAAATATAAATAATTATTAATAGAATGCCCGCTGACAAAATTTACCCTTTAAAGCGCTAATTGTCAGAGGCCGGTTCAATTCAAGTTTCTTGCCATTACCACAGCCTGCTTCCAGCGCCGGGTACGACCTTTGAGGTTAAATATTTCGAATAAAAATATATAAACACCTGCCGGCAAAAGTACTTTTTTTTCATCATATCCATCCCATGTCAAAAAACCATTACCAGACACAAGCATATTTCTTGCCAAAGTGCGTATAGGCCTCCCTGTTACATCATATATCCATGCATTTCCTACCCATTGCTGATTCCCAAGGTTATAGCTGCATTTTGCCTGGTTATTTCCGGCAATATTTTCCGGCGTAAAAACTGGGGTCAAATTTTGAAAAACCAGGGCGTCACTATCCATTTGTTGCTCCGGTAGCCATCCCGGCGTAGCATATCCATAAGTTCCGGCGGTTGATTGCCAGTCGCCCTGCCCTATAGCAGGGTGTTCAAAAGTAATTCGTTCCAGTGAAGCCCCTTCGCTGTCTGTTAATAAGGGGAAATGCCAGTTTTCATTATACATGACTTCATCCAGCAGGAGGGAATCTGCGCGTAGTAGCCGTAATCTGCCTTCCCCGACATAAGTAGTAGGTAATGTGGTTTCCAGGAATGCGGAGGCATCGCGGCAGTTGTAGCGGCTACAGAGGCGTTGTTGGTCAGTAGTTAGGGCGACACAATGCCCTGGCGCCAGCAGCCGGCTCTCTGCGCTGACAGCCTTAGCAGCGTCCAGACGGCCATCAGCCCGTACATTTTGAAGGCGCAGCGATTTTAAATCAACCATTGTGGCCGTCCGGTTAACGATTTCTATAAAAGAGGGATAAGTGCTGACTGGATGGAACAGTATCTCACTAACCATTACTCCTCCGATCCCCGGTAGTTCGGGCCATCCTGTTTCCAGCGAACGGTAGACGATACTTTCCCTTCCCTGGCAATTGCGGATACCCGCTACTAAAACGGTATAACCATGGCCATTTTCCAGGGGCTGAGCCAATTGCAACTGAATGGTATTCAATAATGGGGGCATTACCCTCACAGCTGCCGGCTGAAGGGGTATCCCGGTAGACTTATCTATCAATTTGAAGTTGCCCACATCGGCTGCCAGGCTGCTATCGATGGACTGAGCAAACGTGAGCGAGAGGTTATTCTTATCCACGATACCAGCATATAAGAGATCTGGCAACTGTTTATCATCCCAGTCGCTGGAGGCAGCATTGGCCATTCCCGGCGTGCCGCCGGCAACTGCCGTACTGGCGCACCAGTTGGATTTACCTGCGCAGGGAATAGCGGCATTTATCATTTCCAGGCTAAATCCGCCATTAGCTCGGTCTGCACGGCCATACCAGGATTTATTATAATTCACCGCATGCAGCACTTTTCTATTGCTGCTATATAATGCAATCAGACCCGTATCATCTGGTATGGGAGGCCACTTATCAATGCCTGCAATTAAAGGCGCAACAAAGCTGTCTGTTGCAGCACTATTGCACAGCAGTAATATTCCCGCAGGAGGAAGAGCGATATTGGGGAGTATTACTTCTCGCTTATTCACTGCTAGTATGCAATTTTTTAATAATACGGTAGCAGCATTTCGGTTATACAGTTCAATGTATTCCACCGCAGGTAATCCCTTTACAGGAGAGGGTTTAGCCATTACCTCATGAATGACTATGTCATAAATGGCAGGTAAAATGGTGTCTGATACAGGTTGGGTAATGGCCAGTGATATGGCACAACAAACAATGGTAGTTAACATGATAAAAATATTTAACGGGACAGGAAATTACCTGCTTATTATCATGAATTCCTTTAGTAACTGTTAACGTCAGAATAAAAGATGCCTGATATTATGAAAAGCGAGCATGATATATTAATTTTGACTTCCTAAATTTTAAAATGTAAAACAAAATGAAAGTTGCCGTAGTAGGAGCTACCGGACTGGTAGGCTCAAAAATGTTACAGGTGTTGACAGAGAGGAATTTTCCTGTCACAGAATTGATTCCAGTGGCTTCTGAGAAGTCAGTAGGTAAGGAAGTAACATTTAAGGGCAAGAGCTATAAGGTGGTTAATGCAGAAACGGCAATTGCCATGAAGCCAAACGTAGCGATCTTCTCTGCTGGTGGCAGCACTTCCCTGGAATGGGCTCCTAAATTTGCAGCCGCAGGTATCACTGTTATTGACAACTCCAGCGCATGGAGAATGGACCCTACCAAAAAGCTGGTGGTTCCTGAAGTAAACGGCGATGCACTGACTCCTGAAGATAAAATCATTGCCAACCCTAACTGCTCTACTATTCAGATGGTGCTGGTACTGAAACCGCTGCATGAACAATACAAAATCAAAAGAGTAGTCGTTTCTACCTACCAGTCAGTAACCGGTACCGGCGTGAAAGCGGTTAACCAGCTGATGAACGAAAGACAAGGTATCCAGGGAGAAATGGCTTACGCACATCAAATTGACCTCAACGTTATTCCTCAAATCGACGTTTTTCTCGATAACGGCTATACGAAAGAGGAAATGAAGATGATAAACGAGACCAAGAAGATTATGGGCGATGACCATATCCTGGTAACGGCAACCACTGTACGAATTCCGGTAATGGGTGGTCATAGTGAAGCGGTAAACATCGAATTTGATAAGGAATACGAATTGAGCGACGTTCGTTCCCTCTTGGAAAAAACGCCTGGCGTAATTGTAGTGGATAATCCTGCGAAAGCAGAGTACCCAATGCCGAAAGATGCCCACGATAAAGACGAGGTATTTGTAGGTCGTATCCGCCGCGATGAAACCCAGCCTAAAACGGTAAACATGTGGATAGTAGCGGATAACCTACGCAAAGGCGCTGCCACCAACGCTGTCCAGATCGCAGAATACCTGATGGCAAAAAACTGGTTATAATATGAATAGGTTCGATACCCTGACATTAATTTATAATGTCATGTATCAGAACACCGTATACGGATATACGAAATATCATCTGTAAATCATTAAAAGCAAGCGTCTTAACGCTTGCTTTTTTTATTCATTTTACAGAAGCATAACACATACCACTTAAAAATTACACGGAAGTAGTATTGATTTCTGCTGGATAAAATTGAATTTTGGTATTAATAATCCTATGCCAGCTAAACTGATTTTGAGTTGTCCGATTTTAGAGAGAGTGTGATGTTTTTTCGCTATTGTCTAACAGAAAAACACCCTTAAGTCCTATGAAAACCAACACCAATCGCGAGCTTTTGTTGATGCACAAGTTTACCGAAGAGTGGAGTACCAATTTCTCCTCCCAAGTATCCCGGATCATGAATATTGTTGATCAGCAGGATACATTGGATGGCATTATTCCAATTATCGAAGTGGCAAATGTTTATAATCAGAAATTTGCGCATACGCGTTCTGATAAGGAAAACCTTTTGAAGAACAGAAAGGCGCGTCCTTTTGAATTTCTGATTCATAAAAACTAACATCTTACCGGTGTACCGACTTTTAAGCAACAATGAACAGTGAAAAGCCTAAAAGTCGGTATACCGGCCAGGAACTAATCCATTGCCCGATTAATAAATTGCAGCAATGGCTGCATCAGGGAGAAAGATTTTAAAATATCTCGAACCATAGCAGGTTGAACAACCGCCTCATCCGACACCGCATGTGATACCACCAGACTTTTAAGCTTCAGATAAGCTATGGCAGGATTATCTGGTTGGTAGCCCTGGGGTGCTGTCTTGAGGGATTCCCCTTCTATTTTCCCGAAATGCTTGATGAATTCCTTATTGGAGATTATACTTTCGAATTCTTCGAAATTATAATCTATTTCCTGACGTACTTTTTTTAATTCAGGTGCAGCGGGCATCCAAAGGCCGCCGCCAGACATACTATGTCCTCCAGGTTCCAGGTGAAAGTAGTAGCCGGCCAGGGGCGACTTCTTTCCGCCTGCCTGAAAGGAGGCAGCCATATTCGTTTTGTAGGGTGTCTTTTCCTTTGAGAAACGTACATCCTTATAAATCCTGAATACGCAATCTTTAACCTGTAGTCCGTTCATAGATGGGTCCTGTTTCTGTAATCCATCAATAATCTGCTGGACCATCGTTTCGAAATCGGTCTTTGCTGCGAGATATTCCTCCCGGTGCTCATCGAACCAAGGCTTGTTGTTCTGTTGTTTGAGCGATCGTAGGAACTTCAACGTGGAGGACTGTAACATGTTTAGTATTAATTTTTAGCAAGATAATAATTGTTAAGAAGATGCGTATCAGCGTTAAATAAACAAAAGCCCTACAAGCGCCGAAACGCCTGTAGGGAGTATATTCTAAAAAGATTGCAGGTGTTAAAAATGATAAACAGCCGCCAACAAAACATTTGCAGTAGTAGTCGTAGCTGAACCATCTTGTTTACTGAATAAATCCACCGAAGATTTATCCAATCTGAATTCTGGAATAATAGTTAGGTTACCTGACTTATAATTGAATGATAATGTTCCGGCCACTACATTACCACCAGGACGGGTAAATACTTTTACGCCATCTTTATCACTGAAATATTCTCCGCGTAATGTGAGTCCGAATTTATCTGTAAAATCCGCATTAACATATAGCGCAGATCCCCACCATTTGGCATTTGCGTCTGTTTCCCCTTTCAGCTTAGCATTCAGGTAAGTGCTGTAGGTGCCATTATATCCTACTCCAAATTTTTTCGTGAACTGATAAGTAGCGACTACATCTATCTGATGATTCTGAATACTACTGGTGTCCTTTCCTTCCAGATAATTCAGATATAATTTCAACGGAACGGATTCAGGTGCAAAGCCCAGTTGTGCACCTATATATTTGTGTCCATTGAGCGAAACAGATTTCAGATCTGTAGGGTTGAAAACGCCCACCATTGCGCTCAGTGAAGAAGACAATGCCACATCTGCTTTTACGCCAGTATGGAAAAATGGGCCGTAACTAAACATATAACTCATACTGTAGTTACGATTCAGATAGGCATCTACAAGCTCATAACCTACGTGAGTAGCATAACTACCCATCGTCAGTTTGATTTTATCGGTTAGCTGATAGGAGACGAACAGTTGTTTGATGGCCATCGCCAAACCATTCGTGGAACCGGGAACATCATTGTAAGAAAATTCTCCCGCGCGTTTACCGAATCCCAGATCAGCGACGATACTTCCTTTTTTAAACCCATGTTCCACTTTCAGTGAAACCATTCCCAGTTCAAAGGAATTATGTGAATTGGTAAAGCTGGTTTTATTATCAGTATTATTACCATTCAGGTTGTATTTGTAATAAACATCTGCAGAACCGGATAGCTTAAATGCCGGCGCAGTAGTAGTATCAGTGGCCGTTTGAGCAAAAGCAGACAATAAGTTGCCTGTCGCGAATAAGGTGAATAGCATTCGTTTCATTTACTTATGATTTGGTTGATAAAATGGTAAGATGAAATGCTGCCTTTTCTGCGTTGTTTTGGGGATGCGTGCGTACTTTAATGCAAGGGTTCGATCTGCTAAGTAGTCATACAGGTAAGTAAGCGTGCATAGAAGGAACGGATAGTTAACCAAGCTTGTCCATGGCAGTCCCACCTTGGCGGCTTACTGCGTTAACTATCCATTCCAGATTCTTCTAACGTTATCGCATATACGAATACGTTCTAATAAAATTGATAAAGATCGGGTTCCAGGAATTTAATATCGTTTGCTATGAAGCTGGTCACTTTTCAATGATGAACCAATTCGTTTTCTTTCAACGAGCCGGCATCATCTACTGTCATCAAAGCAGGATGATAGCTTTCATTGTGCTGAGTAGTATCCAGACCGAGTGATTCTTCATCATCGCTTACGCGGAGTGGATGAATCAGGTTGATCAGTTTAAAGATGCCATAAGATACGGTGAAGCTGTAAGCCACTACCAGTAATAATCCCAGCACTTGATTTTTAAACAGTTCGAAGTTGCCATACAGCCATCCATCATTACCGCCACTGTTGATGTTTTTGGTAGCGAATATGCCTGTCAGTAACATACCTACCATACCACCTACGCCATGGCAAGGGAATACATCCAGGGTATCGTCAATACTGGTTTTAGATTTCCAGTGTACCATCATATTAGAAACAATGGATGCGGAAAATCCGATGAAAATACTTTGCGGAATGGCTACGTAACCGGCAGCAGGCGTAATGGCTACGAGTCCTACTACTGCACCGATGCAGAAGCCGAGGGCAGAGGGTTTGCGGCCACGAACTACATCAAAGAAAACCCAGGAGAGTCCTGCTGCAGCAGTAGCGGTATTGGTAGTAGCAAAGGCGGTTGCTGCCAGCTGGTTAGCGCCGAGAGCAGAACCCGCATTGAAGCCAAACCATCCGAACCAGAGAAGACCGGTACCCAGCAGTACAAATGGGATATTAGCAGGTTGTAGTTCTTTATTATCAATATGATCTTTTCTGCGTTTAAGAACAATAGCACCTGCGAGAGCAGCACAACCCGCAGAGATGTGTACAACAGTACCACCAGCGAAGTCCAGTACCCCAAGGTTAAAGAGGATACCATTAGGATGCCATGTCCAGTGTGCAATAGGCGCATATACGAGTAGACTAAACAGCACCATAAACAGCACATAGGAAGTAAAACGGATTCTTCCTGCAACTGCGCCTACTACCAGTGCCGGTGTGATAATGGCAAACTTCATCTGGAAGAGAGCAAACAACAGTAATGGAATGGTAGGGGCCAGGCTCCAGGGAGCGCCACTACCTACATGATTAAACATGAAATAAGTGGATGGGTCACCAATCAGCCCCCGATGCGATTCTCCGAATGCAAGACTGAAACCCACTACTACCCAAACTACACTTATCAATCCGGTGGCAATAAAACTTTGTACCATGGTAGAAATAACATTCTTCCGGTTCACCATTCCACCATAGAAAAAGGACAGTCCCGGCGTCATGAGGAAAACCAGGGAAGAAGCTACCAGTATCCAGGCAATATCGCCTACATTATATTTACCGGCATCTGAATAAGAAGGGAGGGCTGGAATAAAAATTCCGATGATGGCCACTACCGCCAGAAAAATAAAAGGCAGGTAGTCTTGGAATTTGTTTTTCGTCATAGCACTTGAATTTTAAATTTCTTAAATAAAAGTAGATTTCAAATTCAAAGTGTCAAATAGATGGCGCTAAATATAGAATAATTTGAAAAAGGAGATTAAATTTTGAGACAGATTCAATTAAATAATAATTATTTATAATATTAATTATTATTTAGCATAGATTAAGAATAGAAATATAGAGAGATGTGTATCATACTAAATTATAAACCAATATGTTATGACAGCTCAAGAAAGAGGTAGACAAATTTTAAATATTCCATCAATGGTTGCTACTACAATTATCAAAACATCATATTAAATTATTAATAATAACTGTATTATATATCACATAAAATATAAAGCGAAATGAAAATGCCTATATCATATAATAATTAATTACATATATGATATAGGCACTGAAATCATAAAAATATTTCATCGGCACTTCAAAAAAGTGAATTATGCCTTCATTTCTTGTAATTCTCTTTCCATCGCAAACATCTGGTCTCTGAGTCTCGCCGCCTCCATGAAATCCAGGTCACGGGCCGCTTTCTCCATATCTTTCTTCACTTTTGTGATCGCCTTTTCCATTTGTGGGATGGTTTTCACCGCAGCAGCAGAGGTTTTAGCCACTTCCATAGCGGCTTCTGCCACCAGCGTTACTTCATCATGAACAGCGTACGGCGAATTCTCGTCGAAGTTCTTGATTTCCAATACAGATGTCTGACCCAGGATTTGCTCCTTGGATTTCCGCACTGTCTTCGGCGTTATACCGTGTTCTATATTATATGCCATCTGCTTCTCCCGGCGACGATCGGTTTCGTCAATCGTTTTCTGCATACTGTCGGTCATTTTATCTGCATAGAAGATAACCAGACCGTCCACGTTTCTCGCCGCACGGCCAGCAGTCTGTGTCAGCGAGCGCTCATCACGCAGGAAGCCTTCTTTATCGGCATCCAGAATCGCGACCAGCGAAACCTCCGGCAAGTCGAGCCCCTCTCTCAGCAGGTTCACACCCACCAATACATCTATATTACCCAAACGCAAATCACGCAGGATCTCAATACGTTCCAGGGTATCCACTTCAGAGTGAATGTATCTCGATTTAACATTAATACGTTGGAGGTACTTATCCATTTCCTCGGCCATACGCTTAGTCAACGTAGTAACCAGTACACGATCGCCTTTTTGCACGCGCTTATCGATTTCATCGAGGAGGTCATCTACCTGGTTAGCGCTTGGTCTTACTTCAATAGGTGGCTCCAGCAGCCCCGTAGGGCGTACTACTTGTTCCACCACTACTCCTTCTGTTTTCTTCAGTTCGTATTCGCCGGGTGTCGCACTCACGAAAATGGCCTGATTCACCAGGTTCTCGAACTCGTAGAAGTTCAGCGGACGGTTATCTAATGCAGAAGGCAGGCGGAAGCCATATTCTACCAGGTTGAGCTTACGGGATCTGTCGCCCCCATACATACCGCCGATTTGCGGAATGGTTACGTGACTTTCATCAATTACCAGCAGGAAGTCATCCGGGAAGTAATCCAGGAGGCAGAATGGTCTGGCTCCGGGCGAGCGCCTGTCGAGGAACCGGGAATAGTTCTCAATACCGCTACAGTAGCCCAGTTCACGGATCATTTCCACATCATAGTTTACTCTTTCGGATAAACGTTGTGCTTCAATGAGCTTACCGTTGGCTTTAAAATATTCTACCTGGGCTTTCAGTTCATCTTGTATTTCATAGATGATCTGCTGCATCATATCTTTCGGAGCAAGATAGAGATTGGCGGGGAAGATGGCTGCATTATCCATCTTCATTATTCTCTTGCCATTCTGCACATCGAAGCTTTCAATTTCTTCGATTTCATCTCCAAAGAAAGTTATTCTGTAACCATAATCGACGTATGGCAGGTTAATATCAACCGTGTCTCCCTGTACCCGGAAATTACCTCTGTTAAAATCGCCGGTAGTGCGGGAATAGAGCGAGTTCACCAAGCCATGCAGGAGTGCATTGCGACTCATGGTTTGTCCCTGGTGGATACGGATAATCCCATTTTCATAGTCCGTAGGGTTACCCATACCATAGATACAGGAAACGGAAGCCACCACAATAATATCCCGACGTCCGGAAAGCAGATTGGATGTAGCTTTAAGACGGAGCTTATCTAATTCTTCATTGATGGCCAGATCCTTTTCTATGTAGGTATCGCTCACCGGCATATATGCTTCAGGCTGGTAGTAATCATAATAGGATACGAAATACTCCACGGCATTATCCGGGAAAAACTGGCGTAATTCGCCATAGAGCTGGGCTACCAATGTTTTGTTGTGGGTCAACACCAGTGTAGGTCGTTGTACTTGCTGGATAACGTTGGCTACAGTAAATGTTTTACCGGAGCCGGTCACTCCGAGTAGGGTTTGATATGGTTCCCCTGTATTAAGACCTTCCGTCAATTGTCTGATTGCTTCCGGCTGATCACCAGCGGGAGCATAGGGAGCTTGTATCTTAAAAGGCATAATGTAATTTATAATTGAGCAGTATGTAAAAATACTAAAGAAGTACTGACAAAAGTGTTAAAAAGGTCTTTACTTTTGTCCTTTAATGAGGACTAAACTGTATGAGAAAGAAATTAATTTTTGCCCTTATTCTGGGCTTCCTTTTACCTGTTGCCAGCTTTGCCTGGGGACCTAATGGGCACCGTATCGTTGCCGAGATCGCGTATAATCATCTGACACCACAGGCACGCAAAGCCGTAGAAGCCATTCTTGGTCGCACCAGCATGGCTATGGTTGCTAACTGGCCTGATTTCATCAAGTCGGATACCACCCACAAGTATGACCATACCAACAAATGGCATTACCTGGATTTTCCTGGAGGTATTGAAAGACCTGAGTTTGACAGTCTCTTAAAGGCAGCCACCGGCGAAAATCTTTATACAGAGACCAATGCTATGATCAAGGATCTGAAGAACCGTTCCCTGTCTAAAGAGCAAAAAGTATTTGCATTAACCTTCCTCATTCACATGATGGGAGATATGCACCAGCCGCTGCACGTAGGTAGAGACGAAGATCAGGGTGGAAACAAGATCACCCTGACCTGGTTCAACACTCCTTCTAACCTTCACCGCGTATGGGATGAGCAGCTAATTGATTTCCAACAACTTAGCTACACAGAATACACCAAAGCACTGGATATTGCGACTGCTGCACAAGTAAAATCTTACCAGACGGGTAGTATTGCAGACTGGATGTATGAGTCACATATGATGGCGGATAAGGTATATGGTTATACTAAGCCGGATTCCAAACTGAGCTATCGTTATAATTATGTGTTCATCGAGGATCTGAATACACAGCTGCTGAAAGGTGGTCTGCGTCTGGCATCTGTCCTGAACAGCATCTTCAAATAATTGAGATATTACTTATAAAACAAAGCCCGTCTCTATATAACAGAGACGGGCTTTATTTTTATTGAAACTGTATCTGATTCGACTTATGGACTATACCAGGTCGATATCGAAGTTCACCAGTTGTACGAACTGGTTGATACGAGCGTGAATTTCGTCTTTGGAAACGGCTCTGATACGTTCAGTACCAAATTTCTCTACGCAGAAAGAAGCCATTGCAGAACCTACGATGATGGCTGTTTTCATATTTTCAAAAGAGATATCTTTTGTTTTAGCGAGATAGCCGATAAATCCGCCTGCGAAGGTATCACCAGCGCCGGTTGGGTCGTAAACGTCGTCCAGCGGCATAGCAGGAGCGAAGAATACATGATTTTCGTGGAACAGGAGGGCGCCGTGCTCACCTTTCTTGATAATCAGGAAGCGAGGACCCATGGTCAGGATTTTACGGGCAGCTTTCACCAGAGAGTATTCACCACTCAGCTGACGTGCTTCACCGTCGTTCACCATCAGAACGTCTACTTTCTTCAGTACTTTCAGCAGATCATCCATGGCTACTTCCATCCAGAAGTTCATGGTATCCATCACGATCAACTTAGGTCTTTCCTTCATTTGATCCAGTACGCTCATCTGTACCTGCGGAGTGAGGTTACCGAGAATCAGGAACTCACTACCTTGGTAGTTTTCTGGAATAACTGGTTGAAAATCAGCCAGTACATTCAGATCAGTAACCAGGCTGTCGCGGGTATTCATATCCATATGGTACTTACCGGACCAGTAGAAAGTTTTTTCATCTTTCTTTACCTGAACACCGTCCATGGCAACGCCTTTAGCTTTCAGGGCATCGATTTCGGACTGAGGGAAGTCCCCGCCGATAACGGATACCTGGTTGATAGGACTTACGAAGTTAGAAGCAGCCCAAGCGATAAAAGTGGCGGAACCACCGATGATTTTTCCTGATTTCCCAAATGGTGTTTCGATCTCGTCGAACGCCATAGTACCTACTACTGTGAGAGACATACTATTTTTAGTTACTGGTTTAATTAGATAAAAGTAAAATACAAAACCCGGCAAAGGTAATATATCTCTATAAAACGGCCCCAGTTATTATTTCAGGCCGATTTTTACCCCCGAGGGGGTATCCGGCCCGGAAAAAATGTCGTCTCCCTAAAAATTATCTGGAATAAAATTAGCGGTATATCGTTAACGACTATACGAAAACATAATCAATCATCACAAAAATCAGCAAATAATAAAAAGTACAAGTCCCCTCAAAAGTTACAGTACGTTTAAAATATTTTTTATCTGGACAACTAACCTATTATTTCCATCTTGTCAGTAAGATAATTTTAACAAAAATTAAATCCGATATAACACAGTACAGTAAAGCATTACAGCGTTACGTAAATTTCTTTTTCAAAATAATTTTACAACAGCTGTGTAACTTTTAATTTTCATCTCCGTTTAACAGATCAGTAAGCGCTGAAAACCTATTGCAATAATATCATAACCGAAAATTCATTCTAACAATCTTCAATTAAACCTGAAATTATGTCAATTTCAAAGAAACATGCTCTCACAGCGGGAGTTATGATGGCTACTGCTATGGCTGTAACTTTCACTGCTTGTAAAAAAGACGACAAAAACGACGGACCTGCTCCACGTACTGAATCATATGCATTGAAAGGTGTTGGCGCTGATGCTGCAGCAACAAATGCAACTGTTACTTTGACTGAAAACAAAGATAGCTCTATCAACCTGAGCATCAAACTGAACAAGTCTACCAAAGACGCAAAACAGTATATCTACGTGATTGGCGGTACTCCTGCTCAACCAGGTACTGATACCCTGGCAGCTATCAGCGGCGACAACATCAAAGGTACTGGCGCTGCAATGAGTGTTGCTATCTTCCAGAACGTAAAAACCATTAAGGTGAATACTCCTGCTGGTCAGAAAGACACTGCTTTCCGTTATGCTGATGTACTGAAATATGCTGCTCACCTGAAAGTATTGTCTGGCGATAAGAAAGATACCCTGGCTATTGGTACTGTAGGCAAAAAGTAATTAGCTTTTTAATATCTGGTTAATTTAAACAGTGATGAACTATTTACCTCACAGGGTGATAGAACGTTAAAAGTGTGATGAATCAAAAAAATAGCCCACGCAATTGCGTGGGCTATTCACTGGTCTGTTGTTGTTCATGGATATGGATGGGGTATAATCATTTTTTATCACTCCTGTTGATAAGAGGTAGCAGTCACATTCACTTGTCTTTTCAACACTTTAAATTCTGTTCGTCTGTTCATCTGACGGCCTTCCGGATTATCCTTATGATTAGGCAGTGAGTTCGGTGCAATTGGTCTTGATTTGCCATAACCTTTCGCGATCAGTCTTGATGGAGAAATCCCTTTACTGATCAGGTAATCCACACAGGATTGCGCACGCGCCTGAGACAATTTCATATTGTATTTATCAGATCCGATACTGTCCGTATGCGCACTCATTTCTATGGTGAGTTTCGGATTTTCGTTCAACATATCTACCACTGTATCCAGTACCACTTTTGATTCTGGTCTTAAGGTAGCTTTGTTGAAGTCGTAATATATATTGTTAAGAATAATTGGTTTCTCTACTTCATAATGTTGCAGGCATAGTGTTGGATTCTGCATTTCATCTGCATTATCTAATCCATCCGCTTTGAAGTGTAATGATTTAGTGAAGTAATTATCTTTTTCTGCAATCAACTTATAGGATCTGTTTGGATCCACTTCAAATGTATATTTACCAGTTGCATCCAACGTTACTTTATCGATCTGTTTCTGACGCACGGTATCTAATAATGTAACAGTAGCGCCGGCTAATGGCTGATGTGTATCGCAATCTGTGATTAAACCGGTTACTATTTTGCGGATACGTTTTACTGCAAAAATTTCCAGGCAGCAAACAGATTCTCTGTCTGAACTGATAAACCCGGATGCAAATGGATGCGTATTATCAGCTGCTGTATAGTAGATATCATCCTTTGCTGAGTTCAGTGGTTTCCCCATATTTTTCGGAGCCGACCAGCTACCGAAATCACCTTCACTTTGGAAGAAATCCAGTCCTCCATATCCTACACGTCCATCGGAACTAAAGATCAGTACATTTTTCTCCTGATCATAGAAGGGAGCTTGTTCTTCATCTTTGGTATTGATGGTGGTGCCCATATTTCTGGCGCTTCCAGGAGTTCCGTTTGACATCAGACAATACCAAATATCGTTCTTACCCATACCGCCTGGGCGGTTAGATGTGAAGAGGAGGTATTTCCCATCTGCTGTAATATAAGGCTGCATTGAATTATAGCCATCCACATTTACATTGGAGCCTAACGGTTGGGGATCAGACCAGTTATTGTTTTGTTTGGTACTGATACAAATAGATGCTTGTTTAAGGCCGTTCTTAACCGTCCAGCGGGTGAGAAACATTGTTTTACCATCTGGGGAGACGGTTGACACGCCTTGATCATAGCCTTTTGGAGGATTGGTAATAGGCAACTTCTGCGAGTTAGCGAAATCATTCCCTGAGCCGGTAGCTGTATACAGGGTATTTACATATGGCGTTCCTTTTCTTTCTTGTTTCTTTTTCTCTGGCGTACTGGCATTTGCCGGTAATGGCGGCGTTTCCGGACGGGAAGAAGTAAACATCAATGTACCTGGGTCCATCATAACAGGGGCGTAATTGGCGCCGCCTTCATTTACATTTCCGGAGAGTTTTACGATCGTGTATTTAGGTTGTTTCTTTTCTTCTTCTAAAGCGAATTCGCAAGTTTGTATTTCGAGGTTTACGCGGGTAGAAATCTCATCTGAAGCGGTGTAGGATTGTTTGAATTTATTGAATTGTTCCAGGGCTTCTGCGTATTTACCATTAGCGCGCAAACACACGCCATACCAGAATCTCGCCTGTGGGTACTGGGGATTATTAAACCCTACTAATTGGGCATACCAGGTTTCAGCATTGCCGTAATCATTGTATAGTCGGTACGACTCTGCGAGTCGTGCGACCACTTGTTGATAATCTTTCAGTTTTCCCGTTGGGGGAGCGGCGCCGGCAACAGCATAGGGTAATACTTGTTCTGACTTAATCTTGAATGTTCCGAGCGCTTTGTTGTAATACTGTGCAGCAGAGTAGTAGTCTTTTGCATTATAGTATACATCGGCAGTATGTTTGTAGTCATAAACATATTGTGCCTGCGCAGAATAGAACAGACCTGTCAATACAAGCAAACAGCAGAGTGTAAATTTTTTCATGAGGGTTCCATTTCTTTGTTCTGTATATTTTTTCCGCTCTCTCATCCTTTCAACAGATTATAATCTTGGACAGATAAAGTAATCCTGGTTCAGCAGTCTTCTCTTTCTGCTGATGAAAGAAAGTGACACCTCAAAGCTCTGGCTACCATTTACGAGTCTTCTCATACTAGAGGTACTTGCATCATAGCTGAGGCCCAGCACAAAGTTTTTAAAGTGAAAACCTACAAAGGGTATAGCTGCATCTGCGAACCGGTAGTTTCCTCCAATGAGAAAGTCGAATTCTGGATTTACCGCCATTTGGGCATATATACCGAGTACTGTTTCTTCTGCATTTCCCTGGTGCATATACAACCCTGTAGGGGTTAGACTGATTTGTTCGTTCAGGGTAATTTTGGTACCGCCATGGAATAACCATCTGACAGGTAATGTTTTTTCCATACCGTCTGCGGAGAATGGATCTTTAGGTTGAGTCAGGTGAGCGGCAGAAAAACCAACGAAAGGATTGAATTTGTGATTAGGGTTACCATCGAAGAAAACCACACCTGCGTTGGCATCAAAAGCGGAAGCAGATGTTTTGGTAACGTTCTCACCATTTGCGATGCTTGGATCGAATCCGATTGTTGGATTAAACTGGCTACCTGTCTGGAACTTAGCGGGATCTACTCTTCTGTTCAGCAATCCGGCCTGGATACCGAATACCAGCTGACTGGTTTTCGTTTTACCGAATTTCACGCCGCTATAGGATACGCTGGCCATTGCATTGAGATAATTATATCCGGCATCGCCGGCAGACATATTCAGCACATTGGCGCCTATCCCAATATTTTTGTCCGTTGCAGCATCGATGGATACGCCCGCTGTAGAAAACGGTTTCCCATAGTTCGCCCATTGATTACGATAATCTGCATTGATGCGATAATCGCCGTCAAGGATACCTGTCAGCGCAGGGTTTAACCACAATGGGTAAGCATAGTATTGAGAGAAATGCGGGTCTACCTGTGCAACAGATAAACGGGGCAACAAACTGCTCCATAAAAGTATTGCAACTATAAAAATCCTCTTCATAGGAACATTTTTTATTGTTCAAGATGGCCGGGATACTGTGTTTGTCAGTATCCCGGCGATTGTTATATATTCCGGGTTATCCGAATTGCTGTTATCTCATCAGCGTTACGTTACCTTTCTTCGTAACTACTGTGCCATCCTGCATGGTAGCTTTCAGTATGTACACATACACACCTACTGGTTGTTTCACTCCGTTCATGGTACCATCCCATCCTTGACGTTGGTCTTTGGATTCGAATACCAGTTGTCCCCAATGATTGTAGATTCTGAATTCGAGCTGTGCGATAGCGGTACCGTATACATACTCGATATCATTGATACCATCACCGTTTGGACTGAAGAGGTTCGGTACATAACAGTTGTTACCATTTGGATTCGTGGTCTTGTCTGTCACGGCCGTGATCGGACTGTTCTGACAGGTACCTACTCCGATTGCTCTTACATAGATGGTTACATTCTGATTTGGTTGCAGGTTGGTAACTGTGTGAGAGGTACCAGTTGCACCTGTGCTTGGAGCTACGAAGTGGGTAGAGTCGCCCACAGATACTACATAACCTGTTGCACCTGGTATAGCGGTCCATGTAAACGTAATGCTGGTAGCAGTTTTATTGGTTACAGTTACTACTGGTGCAGGCAGAGGCGCCAGTACTGTAATTGGAACTGCTGTTCTGGTTGCGCTTACACATCCGCCGTTGATAGATGCTTCTACATAGTAGGTAGTATTCTGGCTGATGGCCGGAGTTGTGAATATGGATGTCTGACTGATCGGCGTACCACCTGTTGCCGTAGTGTACCATGCGAAGGATGCACCTGGCGTTGTGGATGTTGCGGTCAGGATGTAAGACGATCCTGGACATTGACTCTGACCATTTCCGGATACTTGTGGCGCTGCTGGCGCTGTGCTGGCTGTAACTGTTACCAGTGTACGTTGAGCACTTGGACAACCGCTTGCATTCACATCTTCCACATAGTAGTTCGTATTAGTAGTGATTGGTCCGACGTTCACGCTTGCGCCTGTTGCTACTGGGGTACCGCCTGATTGTACGGTGTACCAGTTATAAGTCAATGTAGGATCAGCATTCAGTACTGCCAGCGTTGCAGTGGTATTCAGACATGTGGTCACTCCTGGATTTGCTGCCGCAGGCGCTGCCGGAATACTATTTACTGTTACAGATATCATTGCTCTAGTGGAACTTGTACAGTTACCAGCAGTAGCACTTGCATCTACATAGTAAGCAGTGTTTGCGATGACGCCATTGAAGGTTACTGTTGCACCGGTTGCTACTGGCGTACCGCCTGTTGCTGTTGTGTACCAGTGATAAACAATACCTGCTACCGGATTTATCACATTGAGTGTTAGTGTCTGACCCAGACAGAGCGTTTGGTTTGCGCCGACTGTCGGAGTAGCGATACTATTGGTTACAGTAACAGTGACTGCTGTATTTGACTGACTAGAGCAACCGGTGTTGTTCTTAGCCACCACATAGTAGTTCATGTTAGCTGTCAGCACCGGAGTGGTGAACGATGTACCTGTTGTCAGGCTATCGTTATTGGTTGCACCATACCATACGTAGGTCAGTGCAGGATCCGGATTGCTTACCTGGAATGTAGCGCTGTTGTTCAGACATACCACTTGATTTGGTATAGTCACTACTGGTGCAGTTGGTGCAGGGTTTACATTCACTGTAGCAGTTGTTCTGCCACCTGCGTTGCTACAACCTGCCGCATTCACTGCACTTACATAGTAAGTAGTGGTTGCTATCACATTATTGACTGTCAATGTAGTCGGTGTGGTTGGAGTCAGCTCTGTACCATTCACCGCTGCAGTAAACCAGTGGTAAGTCACGGATGGATCTGGATTAGCGATGGTGAAGGTCACGCTGCCGCCTGCACAGATCGTCTGGTTATTCGTTACCAGGGTTGGTGCACCCGGAGCAGGAGTGATCACTGCTGTTACTGGTACACGGCCTGAAGCGCCTGTACATCCGGAAGTACCTGTTGCCTCTACATAGAAGATAGTAGATGTATTCAGTGGTCCGGTGATGAAGCTAGTGCCTGCATCTGTATTCAGCGCAGTACCACCAGTTGGTACATTATACCATCTGTAAACCACGCCATTTACTGGAGCTTTGATTACAAGCGTTCCTGAGCTACCTGCGCATACTGGCTGATTAGCGTCTACAACTGGACTTGCCACACTATTCACCGTAATCACTGCCGGTACCAGTTGTGATATGCAACCCGCTTTGCTTGCTTGTACATACAGGGTAGTATCTGCTGTGAGCGGACCTGTTCTGAAGGAATCAGCTGTTGCAAGGAGCACGCTTCTTGTCTGGTTATTATACCATGTATAAGTCACCGTTGCATCTGGATTAGTCACCTGCACTAAGGCCGTCTGACCGGCACAGATGGCAGCACCTGATACTGTTGGAGCAGGGAGTGCGCTAGTCACTGTTACTGTTACAGACTGGGCTGCACCCGGTGCATTTTCACATGCATTCACACCTTGTACTGTTACGTAGTAGGTAGTGGTGGTTGTCAGCGTATCTGTAACGAATGTGCTGGTGCTTCTGATGAACTGAGTCAGGGCAGCATCACGATACCATCTGAACACTGGATTAGTAACAGTAGTGCTGCTAGCAGTGAGTGTTACTGTAGTATTCGCACAAGTAGTCGTGTTACCAGTTACCTGTATGTCGGCTGCTGTTGCTTTTCTGCCAACATTTACGGTTACCTGTTTCAGATCTCCTGCAAGGTTCGCGCAGTTACCATTGCTGCTTACGCTTACATAGTAAGTATAAGTTCCTGTGCTCAGGTTTGTAAGGGTCAGCACACCGGTTGCAGGGTTCACGCCATTAGTGATTGGCGTTGTTTTCTGCTGGTCTGCGTACCAGAGGAACACTGGGTTAGTGATGGTGGTACTTGTTGGTACCAGACGAACCGTGTCTCCCAGACATACATTCTGTACGCTATCGATATTGATATCGGCGGCT
>NZ_QLMA01000009.1:0-4772 GCF_003259435.1 Chitinophaga dinghuensis | reverse complement strand
ATGATATCGGCAGCTACTGCATTCTTGAATACAGTCAGGGTGATCGGTGTACGTGCGGTATCATTTGCACAGCCGTTCGCGTTATTCGCTTTCACATAGTAGGTGTAAGTACCTACTGGCAGGGTATTCGGTGTGGTGTACACATTATTAGCCGCAGGCAGTACGTTACCGACTGAATCGTACCAAGTATAAGTAATACCAGGTTGTGCGATCACTTTCAGCGTTGCTGGCAGATTACTTTGACATACGCTGGTCGGGTTACTGCTGTCGGCAACTGGAGCCGGAGGAATAGCCGTGATGTTTACAGTTACTGGTTTCAGGTTACCTGGCGCATTTGCACAATTACCATTATTGCTTACGCTTACATAATAAGTGTAGCTACCAACTGCCAGATTTGTCAGTGTCAGCACACCGGTTGCAGGGTTCACGCCATTGGTGATTGGCATTGTTTTCTGCTGGTCTGCGTACCACATAAACACTGGATTTGGAACAGTGGTGCTTGTCGGTACAAGACGAATCGTGTCTCCCACACATCCATTCCGCACACTGTCGATTGTAATATCGGATGGCAGAGAACCGTTGGTCACCGTGATGGTGATTGGCGTTTTAGCGTTACCATTATTACAGCCGTTTGCAGTGGTTCCTTCTACGAAGAAGGTATGCGGACCTACTGCCAATGTATTGGAAGTGGTGTATGCGTTACTATTTGCCACCAACACATTACCGGTTGAATCATACCAGGTGTAAGTAACACCAGGCTGAGCAACCACTTTCAGTGTTACAGGCAGATTGCTGATACAAACTGTAGAAGGATTGCTGGTATCAGCTATCGGAGTTGGATTTGCCAATACTACTACTGGAACAGGTATTCTGTTTGGATTTTCGCAATTCTGCGGTCCACCGTAAACAGCCAGCCAGTAAGTAACAATACCTGGAGTTCTCAGCGTATCTGTTGTGTAAGTATTGCTGGAGCTCAGCACGGTAGTGCTGGTAGAATCAGCGTACCAATGAACACCGGTGCCTGTTGCAGGAGTTACCGTTAAGGTAGCTGCTGTATTTGCACAGATGGTATCATGTGGCGTATTAACTGTTGGGTTAGGATAGATGATCCTAGCGCCATAGATATTAATTGAGTTCAACAGATTAGCTACACCAGTGAGTGTCACCTGCACGCGATCGTAAGGAGCGCCTGTTGGGATTGTAGCAATAATCTGTGAGCCACCACCCAGCAGTTCCAGTGTCAGCAGGTGAGACAAGGTGTCTGCCGATACTTGTGTAGTACCATTATACACGGTCAATACTGTACCACCGAGCAGACTTGCGTCTACCAGATTTACAGAAGAGCCTAAGGTTACTCTGATACTATCAGTAGC
This sequence comes from Chitinophaga dinghuensis, assembly GCF_003259435.1. Lineage (GTDB taxonomy): Bacteria > Bacteroidota > Bacteroidia > Chitinophagales > Chitinophagaceae > Chitinophaga > Chitinophaga dinghuensis. The sequence continues at coordinate 3,399 of NZ_QLMA01000009.1, read as the reverse complement.
ATTACCTGTACTTGGGAAGATTAACTGTTGGTAAACAGAACCACCCAACAGACCTACTGGCATTGCCAATGTAGTGAAGTTCGTAGTTGAACTGTCGATATCGAAGGTTGGGTTCTGCACAGAGCAAAGGATACAACCAAGGGTAGTACCTGATACCTGGCTGGTAGCCATGTTACAAGCTGTAGGCGGAACTACAGGACCAGTAACTGTTACTACAACTGGTACGCGGGCAGATGAGCAACCACCTGGTACCACTACAGCAGCCCAGTAAGTAAATATACCTGGACTATTGAATGGACCTACTACAAATGGAGTTCCTGAACCAAGAACAGTGGTGGTAGTAGAATCTGCATACCAGTTGATCGTTGCACCTGGAACTGGAGTAGCGGTGAGACTTGCAGTCTGACCAGTGGCTACAACTACCGCACCTGCTACTACTGGAGGAGCTGGTGTTGTCACCACATCCACAACAGCAGATTTCAGGTTACCTGGAGCATTGCCACAACGGTTACTACCAGCGATGGCTACGTAGTAAGTATAAGTGCCAACTGCCAGTCCGGAGATTGTCAGTTTACCTGTTGAGTCGATTACGTAAGTCACACCACCAACAGTAGCATTTGTGATAGGCTGTGTTTTAGCCGCATCGAAGTACCAGCTGAAGGTTGGATTAGTGATACCGGATGCAGGATTAGCCGTTGGAGCCAGAACTGCATTACCGTTTGCACAAGCGATGGTAGTATCTGCCAGGTTGATATCAGCTGGCGTACCCAGTGGGGTTACTACTACCTGAACAGGTATTCTGTTTGGATTTTCACAATTCTGCGGTCCACCATAAACAGCCAGCCAGTAAGTAACTATACCTGGTGTTTTCAGCGTATCCGTTGTGTAAGTATTACTGGAGCTCAGCACAGTAGTGCTGGTAGAATCAGCGTACCAATGAACACCAGTGCCTGTTGCAGGAGTTACCGTTAAAGTAGCTCGTGTATTTGCACATACAGTATCATGTGGCGTATTGATGGTTGGGTTAGGATAGATGATCCTAGCGCCATAGATATTAATTGAGTTCAACAGATTAGCTACACCTGTCAGACGGATTTCTACGCGGTCGTAGGCGGCGCCTGTTGGGATAGTAGCGATAAACTGCTGGTTACCGCTTAACAAGCGCAGGGTAAGCAGGTTAGAAAGCGTATCTGCGGATACTTTCGTAGTACCATTGTATACTGTCAGTACAGTACCACCGAGCAGACTTACATCTGCAAGGGCAGTAGAGGTACCCAAAGTAACTTGGATACTATCTGTAGCATTACCTGTACTTGGGAAGATAAGTTCCTGATAAACAGAACCACCCAACAGACCTACTGGCATTGCCAATGTAGTGAAGTTCGTAGTTGAACTATCGATATCGAAGGTTGGGTTCTGTACAGAGCAGAGGATACAACCAAGCGTAGTACCTGAAGTCTGACTGGTGGCTACGTTACAAGCTGTAGGCGGTACTACAGGACCTGTAACTGTTACCACAACTGGTACGCGGGCAGATGAGCAACCACCTGGCACCACTACAGCAGCCCAGTATGTAAATGTACCTGGACTATTGAATGGACCTACTACGAATGGAGTTCCTGAACCAAGAACAGTAGTGGTAGTAGAATCTGCATACCAGTTGATGGTTGCACCTGGAACTGGAGTAGCGGTGAGACTTGCAGTCTGACCAGTGGCTATTACTACCGCACCTGCCACTACTGGAGGAGCTGGTGTTGTCACCACATCCACAACAGCAGATTTCAGGTTACCTGGAGCATTGCCACAACGGTTGCTACCAGCGATGGCTACGTAGTAAGTATAAGTGCCGACTGCCAGTCCGGTGATCGTCAGTTTACCTGTTGAGTCGATTACGTAAGTCACACCACCAACAGTAGCATTCGTGATAGGCTGTGTTTTAGCAGCATCGAAGTACCAGCTGAAGGTTGGGTTAGTGATACCGGATGCAGGATTAGCCGTTGGAGCCAGTACTGCATTACCGTTTGCACAAGCGATGGTAGTATCTGCCAGGTTGATATCGGCAGGCGTACCCAGTGGGGTTACTACTACCTGAACAGGTATTCTGTTTGGATTTTCGCAATTCTGTGGTCCACCGTAAACAGCTACCCAATAAGTAACTATACCTGGTGTTTTCAGCGTATCCGTTGTGTATGTAGGATTAGAGCCCAGTACAGTAGTGCTGGTAGAATCTGCATACCAATGAACACCAGTTCCAGCTGATGGAGTAACTGTCAGTGTGGCTTTTGTATTCACACAAACAGTATCATGTGGCGTATTGATGGTTGGGTTAGGATAGATGATCCTAGCGCCATAGATATTAATTGAGTTCAACAGATTAGCTACGCCTGTCAGACGGATTTCTACGCGGTCGTAGGCGGCGCCTGTTGGGATAGTAGCGATAAACTGTTGGTTACCGCTTAACAAGCGCAGGGTAAGCAGGTTAGAAAGCGTATCTGCGGATACTTTCGTAGTACCATTGTATACTGTCAGTACGGTACCGCCGAGCAGACTCACATCTGCAAGGGCAGTAGAGGTACCCAAGGTAACCTGGATACTATCTGTTGCACTTCCTGTATTCGGGAAGATCAGTTCCTGATAAACAGAACCTCCCAACAGACCCACTGGCATTGCCAATGTAGTGAAGTTCGTAGTTGAACTATCGATATCGAAGGTTGGGTTCTGCACAGAGCAGAGGATACAACCAAGGGTAGTACCTGAAGTCTGACTGGTGGCTACGTTACATGCTGTAGGCGGTACTACAGGACCAGTAACTGTTACCACAACTGGTACTCTTGCAGAAGAACATGCTCCTGGAATTGATACACCTGCCCAATAAGTATAAGTACCCGGATTAGAGAACGGACCTACTACAAATGGTGTTCCTGAACCAAGAACAGTAGTGGTAGTAGAATCTGCATACCAGTTGATGGTTGCACCTGGAACTGGAGTAGCGGTGAGACTTGCAGTCTGACCAGTGGCTACAACTACCGCACCTGCCACTACTGGAGGAGCTGGTGCAGTTACTATGTTCACCACCGCAGCTTTTAGATTACCGGCTGCATTTGGACAACGGTTGCTACCTGCGATCGCGACATAATAAGTATAGGTGCCGACCGCCAGTCCGGTGATCGTCAGTTTACCTGTTGAGTCGATTGCGTAAGTAGTTCCGCCAACAGTAGCATTTGTGATTGGCTGTGTTTTAGCAGCATCAAAATACCAACTGAAGGTTGGGTTAGTGATACCGGATGCAGGATTAGCCGTTGGAGCCAGTACTGCATTACCAGTAGTACAAGCAGTGGTGGTATCTGCCAGAACGATGTCTGTAGGCGCACCCAATGCTTTCACTACTACCTGAACAGG
>NZ_QLMA01000008.1 GCF_003259435.1 Chitinophaga dinghuensis | reverse complement strand
CACGTAAATTTAAGTTCCTTTGAATCGCCTGAAATATGCCAGCATTCTAATTTGTAATGGCCTGAAGAAGTATTCCATTCTGATGAAGTTGTTTTGGACAATTTGGCTAAAAAGTAAATGGATGTACTTTCTTTGATGAAGTTTACTTTGTTGACAATTGTATTATCTGGATCTATCAAAATAATACTTATGCGCGCATAATAAGGAATCTTATATTTGATGTTTATGCTCTTTTTACCGAAGAGCAGGTGGATATTACCACTGTCCTGGAACATCCCATAGCCTTTACAGTTGGTCTTCACGCTGATGTTTTTACGCAAAGTGACTGGATGATGATCGGCAGTGCTACATTGAGCGAGGAGGAGATGCAACGGAAGATTGTTTTTTTTCGGCAAGGACTATTAAATCTAAATGATTGTTGGTTGGTAAATTTAGACGGCAGAGAAACCAAAGTTGCGCCACAGGATTGCATTGATGTAGAACGTTTGGCAGTATGGGATTTTGAGCAAGTGGAAGAAAGACTGCGGAATCTTTATATGAATAAAAAAGATTTATTGTTTGAGCATATGAAGGTTAAATTTTCTACAGCCACCTAAAAAGTAGTTCTATAGTTAAGCCCGCTGTATGATGTAGGGGAATCATCCCGGATAATTTACTGCATCAGAAATTCATTCCTTAGAAAATTTAAGAGGGATTCCCCATTCTTTTAACAATACTCTACATTTGAGTGAAATAAGAAGGGCCTGGAATAATTTTTATAGACTAAGCCCTAATATGAATAGGGCACTGCTATTGGAACATGCAACGTTGCTTGATAATACTCTGGGTAATCAAGTTCTGCCTGCCTTAAATACAACACCAGCGGCGGCTACAGCAGCCTCGCCTTCATTATTGGGAGTGCCAGTTGTCCTATCAAAAGATAAAAAAGAGTTATAAAAAATGAGTAAGAAATACTATCGGTTAATGCCTGAAGTACATCAAATCACTGTCTTTTGAAATAGAAAATATGGATGCCATACCTAGCTTTGGCCAATCTTGTTAAACGGCTGGCATAGTAAATTCAGATGGAAATTTATTTTGAACCAAATTTTCTATCTGGACTAACATACTATTTGGATTATTTAAATCAAACGTCACCCCCAATTCTTCCAAGGCTTGTTGGGTTCTATGCCCGATGTGCCCATCAATGTTACCAATTTCTTTTCCAAGACGAATAATGCCGGATTGAATTGCAGCTTGTACCTGGTTATTACCAAAAGCATCTACATTTACTCCTATAGAAAGTATCCCACTCGCCGCTGCTGCTGTATATGGCTTAAAATTATTTCCTTTACCATCCGCATAGTATTGATAAACGATTTGATGGCTACCACGGCAATCAAAATGCCAGGCTTCAGAAATATTTGCTTTAGGTTGATTAATAATAGGATACACTCCAAATTTGGCAGCAATTGTCCAAAAATCTGACAATGGAATTTTAATTGCACTTAAGTCCAAATCAAATGCACGTCCGGCTTCGTGAAAACTTCCACCAGGAGGCGGGCTAAAAGCCTTTTTTCGACCTGAAATATAATCCTGATGAGATTGCGCCTGCATATCATAACTTCGAAAAAGATCACTCAGGATCAACTTCCCTCCTTTTTTGGCAAGTGCAGTAGCGATGTTGAAAATGGCTTTATAGGTATCAGGGGTACACCTCGCCATTCGAGAAGGTAGTGGAAGTAAATCTCCCAGACTATTTTTATAAATTGAAATAATGTCAATAGGGATAAGGGGTGATTTCATAATGTATATTTTTTGAGGTATGTATGATGAATGAAGTATTATTCTTTTTCTATTCTGATAAATAATACATTTACGATTGAATGGCAAAGGTTGCCTCTTAGTATTTAAATTTCAATGAAAAATTAATTATAAAGTCGACCTAAAATATAGTGTTTCATTTTCTGATGACTCAATTATGAATTCAGCAGTGTCTCTATTAAGATCAGTAATCTTGGGTGAAGCCCCCTTTCTTGTGTATATCAGCACTTTAGATTCACTATTTTCATTCTCAATTATCTTTAGATTGAATTTATTTAATGAAGGAGTTTTAATGAAATTACAGAGATCTGAGATGTAATATGAAAAGTCCCCTCCTTCCACTATCACAACGACCTTGATTATGGAATGATTGGTTGTGTTATATGCTGCTTTTAAATTGAGGCCAGAAACTACTGATTGCGTCAGATTAAAAAAGGGGTGAAAATTCAGGCATATAGGTCCTTTATATTAGGTACGTATGGAGGTATAAGGCTATATACAGATTTTCATTACTTAAAAAATGGCAATATAAAGGGATTCTTTTGTAAAAGAAACTCAATCGCGCTAAACTAAAGTAACTAATATTATTCAGATTATCAAGAATTGAATATTAAATAATCCGAAATTAAATCGGAATTTCAAAAGGGGTTATTAAAGATCAGCTTATTACGGTTGGTTACAAACAGGGAAATGAGCCGATACGATTATTTTTACGCAGAGTTACTTATAGAGCGAGGACGGACGGGTATTTTAGAGACATAAATACCTTATCATAATACTAAGTTTTATAGATTAGAAATGGACTCTACAGTCCTTTGAATTTAAAAAGATTGAAGATAAATAGCTTGGAACCTTATAGAGTGGACGATAGTTTACAAGCTTATGCAGATCCACTGCAACTAAGTAAAAAATAATTTCTTTGATATATATAGAGATATATAAGTATCCACTATATCTTTTTTATTTGAGAATTTTTCCCACTGGCAGTAATTTTTCCTTCTACAGTTAATACTCCTGGGCTGCCTCCTTGTTCTACTATATATGAAGTTACGTTGTCGCCATAAGTGGAAATGTCTCCTTTAATGGTAATGGTTGTTGCTCCTCCGCCATCTTTTATACTCAACGCATAAGCTGGCAAGTCAACATATACACCTTTTACCAATGAAGCACCAATAGAACCGTGAGTAGTTACATTTCCATTTACGGTAAGAGCACCTATTTTTTTACTTATTTGAATACCAACCGAACCATCTCCAAATGTTTCAATAGATTGAAAGGAAATATTCTCTACCGTACCGTCATATTGATTGTAGCCTCTTGCGCCAAGCCCGTAGGTTTGTAAAGGTGCATTTACAGTAAAGTTTTTTACAGTGCCAAAGTTTACAAAACCCACACCGCTCGGTCCGTAAGAAATTACAGGTGCATTACTTGTCCAGTTGTCCACACTTCCCCAAACGTCTAAAACCATATCATTGACACCATAAGTAATTACTTCGCCATCAGTTATTACCTCAGTGGCGTGTGTTCCGTACAACACAAAAACACCAGCTGTGATATAATCTGCTACACCTAAAGGTATTTTGCCATTAGAATATACCGCTTTTGTATGCAATTTTGAAATCAATGTTTTGCCTCCCTGGTCACCAAAGCCCGAAATAAAAACACCAGAACCCGAAACGGGCGCATTCTTTCTGCCAATGCTTAAATTGTTTACCGCAACCGAAACAAGACTGTCACTGTTTGGATTGATATTGTAAATCGTCAATGCACCTTGCAGTACATTTACACCATATTTCTGTGGTTGCTCTAAATAGTGTCGGGCATCCGCAGAATGAATGTCCACATCATTAATTATTACGCTTGCTTTCTCAACGCCAACCCGCGTGATAATAGAAACCTGGCCTTTTACCAAGAGATTTTCAAAGATAAACGTACCAAGATCTTGTTTTACCGTGGTATTAAAAATGGCTTTGTGATGTGAAGGAGCATCAATATTGAGGTTTCTAACAGAATTGTTTACACTTACACCAATTCCATCGGAATGCTGGAAAGAAAGCAAAGGTAATTCACCATTCTCTTGCGGTTTACCGTTTAGGCTTACACCTTCCGGCAACAAGATGCTGTAATTGCATAAAATGCTTCTGGTAATGCTAATTTCCTTTTCTCCCTTCTGAAGGGCAGAAACAAGGTCGTTGAAAGTATTGACAATCATAATATTTTCCTTTTTAGCATGATAATAAATTTAACGAATATTTTGTTTCAGCGTGATGTTGTCTTATTAATAATACAGCTAACTCATGCGTTAAGTAAAAGACTCTTCACAGAAAGCGAAGAACCAACTTTGCTGATCAGTTTTTATATTTCTGCATTCTATTTTTACCCTTTGCTATTAAACAAGAAGTAATCAATTGGAATTCGATTACATTGGTTATAGTGTTTATCAGATATAGCTGATTTAACCTTGGCCGACTGATAAACTAAGGGGACTAGATAATAAAAACTGAATATTTGCTTCCATTAAACTAGTCGTTTTAAAAATAGTATGCTCTTGGTAAGATAAGGGAAGTGCCTAATCGTAATTTTTACAGCATCGAAAAACGCCTATTAAATATGAATAGTCTGCAGCAAATCAATAAGCACAACTTGGTCATCCTGCTAGTAATGTGAAAGCAATTCATGCACTTCGACTCGATTTTTGTTCCTGCTTGCTATTTCTTTTTTAAAAAATACAATATTATTTATATGTTGGGACGCAGGTCCGGATGTTATTGAATCATTCATCAATAAATACTTCCTCAATCCTCAAGACCTTTACGCTGTATATGAAAAAATACTTGTATGCCCTTCTTTACTTGACTGTCGGTGTTATGGTAGCCGTCTTTGTTTGCTATCTCAATGCGATAGTGTTGTCAGTTTGGAGATACTTGATTGAAGGAATAATATACTTTTTTGCCGGAGCGTTGCTCAGAACTAATAAACGGATATATAAGGGTGCATTTGCTCTTCCTATTTTCATCATCCTACTATTTTTCGGAATTATTTATAATGAAGCAAGTGGTTGGACAAAATTGGAAAGATGCTTAGAGATGGTTTTCATAGGGGGCTCCTTTTTTGTCCTGCCGTATTCATTTAGCCATAAAAAGTATATTCTGAGCGCATCTGTTGTCGCTTTGCAATCACTTTTTATTTTAAAAATTTCACCTGAATTGCAATATAAATTACTCAAATCAATGGAGGTGAATAATGATAATTTAGAAAAAAGTGATATTTCAACATTGATGTACCAGGCTGAATTCCTCAATATTGACAGCCTTCCCGTTTCCATTCCTAAAAGTTATCTCAAAGACAAAAATCTCTTAATTGATTTCTGGTATATAAAGTGCTCTCCATGTTTACGGAAAATGGTTCCCTTGGCTGCCGTAAAGATGAGAATAGGGAAGACGGGTACAGGTGAGGTCATTTTAATAAATGATGGTTCCATAGATTCATTTAGTACATTTAAAAAAGCAGTGTCAGGTCTGCCCAAGAACCTGCAATACCTATATGATGTCAACGGTAAACTCACTAAAAGTGTTAATGTAACCGGTTACCCTTATGAAATTGTGTTGCATAGAGGAGAGGTGGTAAGAAAGCTTGTTGGCTTTAACAAGGGAGAGACAGATGATCTATATATTGATGAAGTGTTGGAAATGCTTAACAATAAAAAATGAACCTATAAAGTTTAGTGCATTCTTTCCCAATGCAGGTAAGAGAAGTACTTATTTAGTAAAGTGGTTTTATTGCACATAATACTTCGTGGAGGTATTCCAGATAATTTTTACCATTTATTACGTTCTCTTTTGCTCCCGGAAATTCTTTTAATACTTCCTCGCGCACCTTTAAGCTATACTGGTATATTTTTTCGAAATCCGGGTTACTGCTTAGATATGCTATAATTAACCTTTTGCAGTCGAACTGGCCGTAAAGATTAAATGGTTTCCGCCAATCAGTCTCCCAGAAATCATTCCCATTCATTGTTTTATCCCATTCCCTCAAATCATTAAATCTTTCCAACATTAGGAAACCGGTTTTAATCATGAAATTCTTTATCAATTCAGATGTAACCAGAATATCTGATTCAGATTGCATTTCCGGCAATGTCGTTTCCATATGGGTACCATCAAGGCTACCTGGTCCAAATGCCATTGTAGAAGAGTCCTTCCCTACCTTGATTCCTAAGTCGTATAAATCAGATACCTGCTGTAAAATATCCTCAACTGCATCTATTCTTTTAAAAATGCTAAAGTAACAAATCTGTTTTGGGTCATAGTTGATCATTCCAAAAGCAAATTTATCCCATCCACCGTTATATTTTTTAATAAAGCTATTTTTTCCTTTTCCTACATACCCGGCTTCATAAAAAAATTCTTTTAATGAATTAAATTGTAGTTGTTGTGCTTCGCCCGCTTTCATATTTTTATACCATTAATTTTTTCTATTCCAAATATCCGTAAATTTGATCTTTTCCAATAGTCCTATAATCTTTCTGGCAATTTTTATCTGAAGGAGGAACTCCTGAGGAATAGTAGCATTACTCGCGGACCATGTTCCATAGATAATATCTCCACTTTGGATTTGCAGCAAAAAATATACGACTGATGGGCCAACTTAGCTATAGTGAATAAAGAATCAAATTAATGGGACAGTTTTATAAATATATTATTTACCGACTTTATGGCTGGTTTAAAAAGATGCGATATGATAGATCGCCTGATGCTAGTGTAATCGTAGTACTTGCACTTGTGCATTGGGCTCAAATATTTTCGGTGCCTATAATAATCAAAAAGTTGTGGCCTTCTATTCTTTTACCTAGAATTCTACCTCCATATTTTTTTGGCTTCCTGCTTTTGTTTTCTGTTGCTCATTATTTCCTTTTTTACAATAAGGAAAAATGGGCGAGTTATGAAAAGGAGTTTGAAGATGAAAGCCGTGCAGATAGGTTGAAAGGTAAATTTTTTGTGTTGACATATTTGATTGTGAGCGCATTTTCCCCAATCCTATTGGTGGTACTTTTTACATAAATCATTTCTAACAGAAACAACAAGAAAGGGGTTCAGCTATTTCTAAGACCCAGTACCAACAGGATTACAGAAGGTTTATCAAAGAATATTTGAGCCGGCGCTACTCGGTAGCGCCGGCTTTTTTATTGATTTACTTGGCCTTGAGAAGTAGGCGAATACTGCTGTGATACCAGGGGCCAGGATGGTTATGCCGCTGATGGAATTATCCATCAATCATATGAGGCACGAAGCGGCTTTTATTATCGGTGATAAGGGAGTCCGCTTCGCGGATGCCCATACCTGCTGCCTGCTGTGCGATCACCCAACTGCCTATCACCGGATATTTGCCATCATAGGCTGGAAGCTCGAACAGTTCCTGGAATACATATCCTTCCTGGCCATAGCCACCATCAGAGGATTGCAGCAACTGTCCGTTGTCGACCATTTCTATATTGGCGCCTTCTCTGGAGAGAATAGGTTTTTTCACGAAGCGGTTCATGCCGTGTGAATCGAACCACGCTGGCAGCAGATTCGGATGATTCGGGTACATCTCCCACAGTATAGGCAGCAGTGCTTTGTTAGAGAGTATCATTTTCCAGGCAGGCTCAATCCAGAAGGCCTGGTTGGCATCTGTTAATATATTTTTTCCGAAATCATCTCTCAACAACCATTCCCAGGGATATAACTTGAAGATGTTTTTGATAGACTCATTCTCAAAATCCACAAAAGTTTTACTGCTGTTATCCCAGCCCAGATCGTCTATAAATACAAGCTTGGTATCCAGGCCCGCCTGCATAGCACAGTCGCGCAGATACTCAGTATTGGTAAGATCTTCAAGGGTTTGCTTCAGACAACTGAAATGCAGTTTGCCACGACGCAGGTAAGGTGCGAGCATTTTCCAGCCGTCGATCAACTTTTCATGGACAGAGTTGAACTGGTCTTTTGATTTGTCAAAATCCTGCAGCCAGAACCACTGTACAATGCCTGCTTCATAGAGAGAAGTAGGCGTGTCGGCATTGAATTCAAGCAGTTTAAGATGGCCGTTCTTATAACAGAAATCAAACCGGCCGTAGATAGCAGGATGATCGTCCTGCCAGGTTTTTTCTATATAAGGGATAGCCCATTCAGGAATCGCAAAACGATGATACAGGTTATTGTCCATCACATATTGCACCGCGCCCAGGCACATATCCCACAGCTCCTGAGTGGCGCTTTCAATTCTGTTTATTTCGCTGAGCGTAAAGCTGTAATAGGCACTTTCATCCCAGTAAGGGATATCTGTTGTATGAAATCCAAACCCCAGCTTCTCAACGGCGGCCTGCCAGTTGTTGCGGGGGGCAATACTAATTCGTTGCATCTGAAAGTTGATTGAAATTAGGAAGATACACTGAAGCCATGTGAGCCAAATCCGCCACGGGTAATACTTCCTTTGAAACCATTGCTACCGGTATTGGCATGCTCACTGAGGCCTCCGGAATAGTAACCGGCACGCCTGTAACTACCATTGTAATAATGACCATAAGGCCTGAAGGCATAGTACCAGAGATGCGAATGGTGGTGATATCCGTTGTTACCGGAATAATATTCGTTGTCACTGGAATAATTTCCATTGTTATCCCCATAATAACTTCTTACACCGTTGTAGGGAGCAGTGGTATCGCTGCGCATGAATACCCTGCGCTGGGGATGGGGGGTAGGTTTATGACAACTGGCAAGTATTGCGGTAATCAGCACCAGTTGTATATGTGCCGATTTTTTAAATTTCTTATTGAACGGTGACATAAATCTCGTAATCCTTCTGAAGTTTAATTGATGTAATATCTCCGTTCCCGTTTTCGCCCTCTTCTGTGGTTTGGCCCAGGGAAGGAATAGTATCGCGGTGAACTACTGTTTTGTACAGGTTTGAGTTAGTCCAGATTTTATGGGTAGTCACCACTTCATCATGAAGCTTGTCGATGTGGTTGGTACTGAGTACAGTTTCAATAGAACCTGTTTTGTCGATGGTGTCGGTAATGTCTTCATTTTTGGGTGCACTGGGTTCATTGCTACAGCTGACTTGTGTCAGCATACAACAAATAAGAGCGCCTGATAGGTATAGTCTTTTATTCATGGCGGGTATTAATTATAGTACGAAGTTAATAAGGGAATATATTATTTAAATAAAATTTTCAAGTATAATGACATAACTCCAAGATGGATGCGTAATATAAGCGGGCATAATAGAGAGAATAGTAGTAGGGGGTATACACATTTCGGGCGGGTTATCTATTTATCTTGATGAAAGACCACTGGTAAATAAAATGTCTGGTGACTACATCCAGTATATGGAATGGAGACGTGTTTATAAAAAAACAGACCTGCGGAATATGCAGGTCTGTTTTTTATCAGACTTAGTCGGTCATTAACACTTGGAGGGGGAATAGTACCTAAGAATGAAATCACATTACTCATTAATTAAATAATACTTCATCCACAAATACCCACCCATTTTGCCCTTTCCCTGCATGCCATGCTGGTATAATCGTTGGCCTGATGATTATCTTCATACAAGCCACCTGCGTGGCAGGAAATGTACAATTAATATCCATAGCTGTTACCGGATCATCTTTTTTATCGGCGGCAGGCATCACTTTCTTCAACAATTTCAGATGTTGGAGGTCATTGCCACCCCATATTTCAACTTGATGAGGTAGGAAGATGTACGATCCTGTATTACGCAGCGAGCCTATGGTGACTGATTGCAGCGGTATTGCCTGTGGGAATCGTATGATCGCTTCAAATCCTCTTTTGTTATAGCCGAGCCATTTACCATTACCGAAATCTATTCCTCCTTTTTGCCCATCGATGAGGGTAATGCTGCCATTGCCGAGATAGGTACCTTCCGGTTGATTGACCATCAGGATGCTGTCTGGCTGGAAGGTGGATTTGTAGAGCGATAGCTGTATAGGATCGCTGGTATACCAGCCTTGTTTGCAGGCGATGGCGCGAATGGTGGTGTTATTGGTGATGAGGAGACTGTCCTTAAATATAGGAGATTGCAGGCTGTCGGGAGCGCTGCCATCTGTGGTGTAACGGATGGCTACTCCTTTTACCGGATGCTGCAACTTCAGTTGCAGGCTATTCCTGAAAACGGCAACAGGATTCACAATAATAGGCTGATTTAACTTTAACTGCTCTCCCTTGTCATTGGTGAAACCTTTTACAAGAGCGGTCTGCGGGAAACTCTTCTGGACCTGTTGGATATCGGCAGAGGAGAGGCCCGTATTCCATATATACAGCTCTTTTAATGCAGGCGCAGATTTGAGCCCCATGATCTGTTGCATCGTGACAGGCGTACCGGATACAGAAAGACTCCGCAAATGTGGCAGTTTGGCAAGTGTCGCCAGTGTTTGTCCTGTAATATTGGTAAAGCTCAGATTGAGTACGCGTAACTGTTTGAATTGGGATAATACCTCCAGGTCCGCATCTTTCACCGGCATCTTCTGTAAATGCATCTCTATCACCTGTTCCTTTACTTTCAACAGCTCCACAACAGATTGGATGTTGAACTTATCCTTATTATACCAGTTAGCGATCAACGGCGCCGCATGTAACGCTATCGGATATACGACGCGATAGTTATTATTTAGCTGCGCTACCACTTTGGTATCTGCCGGGGAGAAATCGTATACCGGTTCTTCTGCGGCAGCGGGCTGTAGATGTGCCGTAGCAAGTAATCGCAGACTATCATGTGCCGGTAGTGAAGCTACCATTGTTTTGAAATCTGCGTTCCCTTTAATCCAGTAATAAATCAATGCCGCTTCCTCACTGGTGAGCTGTGGCTTACCCGCCGGAGGCATGTGTTTTTTGTCTTCCGCAGGAAGATGTAATCGTTCTATGAGCAGACTTACATCCGGATTACCGGGGATAAACAATTTACCACTTTTGCCACCGGCAAGTAATTGCTTCGGTAGTTCCATGGACAATCCTCCCTTTGCTTTTCCGGTATTGTGGCAGTTCATACACTTCTCCTCCAGGATAGGCTTCACGAGATGCTCATATACTAACGCTTTCTCCAGTGGAACCGTAGTGTTGTGTGGCATCACTGGCGCCAGTACGAAATTGTTGCCATGCGTGATATCAGCGCCGAAATGGCCTGTAACAATTACCAGGATGACTGTTACAATCGCGCTTATTTTCGGGAGCCAGGATTTTGCCGATGCTCGTAGCCAGTATAAGGCAGACGCAGCCCATAATACGGCCATTCCTCCCCATTTATGCCATTGAATATTGCCATCGTCTGTATAGCCGCCTTCCCTTGCAAGCAATAACCCCATGATCACGGTAACGGCTGTACTGAGAGCTGCCACGAGCAAAAGCCAGGTGGTAAACGCTGTTTTCCAGCGATTAGCCTCTGGCTCAGGTAATCGTATAAAGAGGAGCAGACTGCCTAGTAGCAGCAATACGATAGGAAAATGTAATACCAGCGGATGCATGCGCCCCAAGACCTGTAACCAGGCGGGCGCTATAACACTGCTGCCAGCAATAAACAGCACCAGGGCAAATATATTCGCAGCAAATAGCAGTTGGTTGCAAACGTTCTGCCAGCGGATCGGTTTCCATTTCATTATACCCTCCTGAGTTTATATGGATACACTTTCCCTGCAGCCCATTGTGCCACATACAGGTTCTCATCGTTATCGACACAAACATCATGTGGATGTACGAAGATCTTCTCCATTTGCTGCATAGGTTGTAACTGCTGGTCCTTATACACAGGAGCAGTACCACCGATATTAGATATAACTTTGTTGTTTTTATCCAGAATGGTAACAAACCCACTACCATTTACACCCATATCAGGAGAACGTAATACGGCTGCATAAAGATGATCTCCCTTAATCACCGGTCGACAAACACATGCGCCCGGGAGAGATATTACTTCCTGTAGGTGTCCATCCATACTGAAACGCTTAAAACAATTCCGGGTGCGATCTGTTACCAGCAGAGAAGCCGTTCCCTGACGGCGGTCTACACAAATACCATGTGCATTATCCAGATGCGCATCTCCCTCACCACGACCTCCAAATGTATTCAGCAGCTTTCCATTGCGATCATAATGCAGGATATACTGTAGGCCATAACCGTCTGCAATGTAGATATCGCCATTGTCTGTAATGGTTGTCTCAGTAGGAACAAATTCTTCTTTCTTTTTGTACAATCCTGTTTCAGCGGGATAGTCTATTGTCATCAGGATTTTACCGTCCATGGTGGTCTTATACACCTGGTGCTTTTCCGTATCAGTGATAAACAGGTATTCTGTGCCATTTTCGTTGGAGAGGGTAAGTCCATGCGCTCCCGGAAACTCATGCCCCCAGTAGGCTAACAGCTTCCCGGACTTATTATAAATAAGCACATTGTTTTTTGTTTCGTTGGTCAGCAGGATGATGCGTCCTTTCTGGTCCTGCACCATCTCATGACAATCTTTCACAGGATGTCTGCTGCTATCCAGTGTTCCCCAGCGGGTATCCAGCGTAAAACGCATATCCTGGTGGCCATATACAGGCCCTTTGGGACGGGCAAAGAGATCGCGGGAAATATAAAAAGAGGCGGCAACTAACGTGGATGCCTGTATGAATTTTCTTCTCTCCATTAATGCTATTATTTATTAGGCCATCAGCCCTGGTATAACTTTTCCGGCGACATCCGTAAGACGATAACGTCGGCCTTGGTGTTTGAATGTTAGTTTTTCGTGATCCAGTCCCATGAGATGTAATACAGTGGCATGGAAATCGTGTACATGGACAGGATCTTTTATAATATTGTATCCGAACTCGTCGGTCTCTCCGTAAACGATGCCTGGTTTTACGCCGCCACCGGCCATCCAGATGGAGAAGCAGCGTGGGTGATGGTCACGACCATAATTCTCCGCAGTCATTTTACCCTGACAATAATTTGTTCTGCCAAATTCGCCACCCCAGATAACGAGGGTTTCATCCAGGAGTCCACGTTG
This sequence comes from Chitinophaga dinghuensis, assembly GCF_003259435.1. Taxonomy (GTDB): domain Bacteria; phylum Bacteroidota; class Bacteroidia; order Chitinophagales; family Chitinophagaceae; genus Chitinophaga; species Chitinophaga dinghuensis. Next base: position 463,916 of record NZ_QLMA01000008.1, on the reverse strand, counting down.
TTTGAGATCGGTGATAAGGGCCGCAGAGGCGCGGTCTACATCCTTTGCCTGGCCGGCCATTTCATTGGGAAGGTTACCATGCTGATCCCAGCCCTGATGATAGAGCTGTACGAAACGTACGCCGCTTTCGGAGAGCTTTCTGGCGAGGAGACAGTTAGCGGCAAAGGTGCCTGGGATAAGACATTCCGGCCCATAGAGCTTGATGATATCATCTGATTCTTTGGAAAGATCTGTTAGCTCGGGTACTGCTGTCTGCATACGATAAGCCATTTCATACTGCTGGATCTTTGTGTTGATCTCCGGATCGCCAAAATCTTTGTACGACTGATCATTCAAAGCGGCCAGCTGATCGAGCATCTGGCGGCGGTTTGTCATATCTATACCTTCGGGATTATTGAGGTACAAAACGGGGTTATCTCCACTGCTGAACTGTACGCCCTGGTGGATACTATCCAGGAAGCCATTGGACCAGAGCTTGGAGTACACGCCCTGACCATTGCCTTTACCGCGTGAAAGTAATACACAGAAAGCGGGGAGATTTTTATTCTCACTACCAAGACCATAACTCATCCAGGAGCCAAAGCTGGCGCGGTTTCCCTGTTGTGCGCCTGTTTGGAAAAAAGTGAGTGCCGGATCATGGTTAATCGCTTCCGTAAACATAGAACGTACGATGCAGATATCATCTACGATTTGTGCAGTATGAGGAAAGAGATCGCTTACCCATGCTTTGGCTTCTCCGTATTGCTTGAAGTCATAATAAGAACCTACCAGCGGAAAGGATGTCTGGCCGGCAGTCATACCTGTGAGTCGCTGTCCCATACGGATGGATGGCGGTAAATCCTGGCCCATCATTTCCCGCAGTTTGGGCTTGTAGTCGAAGCTTTCTAATTGTGATGGCGCGCCATTCTGGAACAGGTAGATAATTCTTTTGGCTTTGGGAGCGAAGTGTGGCATGCCGGGGATGAAGGGCGCTTCATCGGTACTGCTTTTGCCGAATAGATCAGGTATCAGCAAAGAGCCAAGCGCCACACTACCGATGCCTAAACTGAGCCGCGACAGGAACTTCCGGCGGTTCATATTCAGGTGATGCTCTATGAATTCGTTTTTCATCGTGTCATTTTTTAAGAGAGAATGATAGTGATGTAGATATTATCATCGCCCGTTCTAGGTTTTGGACAGTGTTTCTTCCATATTATAAATGGTGGTGATCACTTGCATCATAGCAGCCCAGGAAGCCTGGTCCAGATTGGATGCCATGGGGTATTCTCCATGATGCAGCAATTTGACCGCATTGGCAGGTTCCTTTTTATAATAGGACTGTTGTTGTTCAAAGTATTTGAGCAGGATAGCAGTTTCTTTTGCTGCAGGTGTGCGGCAAACGATTTGATGAAAGGCTTGTTCAATATGTTGCTGTGTGTTGCCTTCTTGCTGCATCAGGCGGGAAGCTAGTACGCGTGATGCTTCCAGTACTGTTGGATCATTGAGCATCATCAGTGCCTGCAATGGCGTATTGGTGGCGGAGCGTTTTACTTCGCATTGATCCCGGTTGCTGGCGTCGAATATCATCATCGATGGAGGCGGTACCGTTCTTTTGATGAAGGTGTATAGTCCGCGGCGGTACAGACTTTTACCATGATCCTGGCGGTAGGTACTTAGTTGTCCGCGGCCAGAGGTAGCCTGTTCCCACAGTCCTTTAGGCTGATATGGTTTCACACTGGGACCTCCCACTTCATGTACCAGGAGGCCACTGCTTTGCAGCACGAGGTCGCGCACTGTTTCTGCGGGTAGGCGAAACCGTGGGCCTCTGGACAGATATATATTCTCCGGATCTGCTTTCAGTTTTTCATTGGAAACAACAGCCGATTGACGGTAGGTGGCAGACATCACCATTTGTTTTACGAGTCTTTTCATGTTCCAGCCATGTTGCTCGAAATCCGCCGCCAGCCAGTCGAGCAGGGCAGGGTTGGTAGGGAGATCTCCCTGCATACCGAAATCGCCGGTACTCTTTACGATACCTCTTCCAAAGAATTCCTGCCATAGCTGATTCACGATTACGCGGGCAGTAAGCGGGTTTTTGGGATCGAATAGCCATCTGGCAAGACCGAGTCTGTTGGCCGGATAACTGGCCGTGCTGAAAGGTAATATCGATATCGGCGTACCGGGAGTTACTTCTGTAGTGGGATTATCGTAGTTGCCGCGGCCCAGCACGAATGTCTTTCTGAGGGTATCTCTTTCTCCCATGACAGATACGATTAGTTTGGCGGTATCTTGTTTATTGAGATAGTGTAGGATACCGTTGAGATCTTCTTTGGTGATCTCCATATAAGGCTTTTTAGCGTATGTTTCCGGGCCTCCTACAACTGATTCCAGTCCTACTTCCTTTACATTATTAAAGAAGGCAAATAACTGGTAGTATTCTTTTTGAGAGAAGGGATCGTATTTATGGTCATGGCAATGTGCACATTCAATAGTGACGCCGAGTAAACTTTTGCCGAAGGTATTGGTGCGGTCGGTTACATATTCGATGCGGTATTCTTCGTCTATAACGCCGCCTTCTTCGGTGATTTTGTGGTTACGGTTGAAGCCTGATGCCAGTAGTTGTTCACGGGTGGCGTTGGGGATCATGTCGCCGGCGATTTGCCAGGTTACAAAATCTTTATAGGAAAGGTTGGTGTTGAAAGCGTGAATGACCCAGTCGCGCCAGGGCCACATACTGCGGTAGTTATCGTCCTGGTATCCGTGGGAATCTGCATAGCGGGCTACATCCATCCAGTGAACGGCCATTTTCTCGCCATAGGCGCTGTCTTGCAGCAGTTCGTCTACCATTCGCTCATACCCTTTATCGCTGGTATCTTTAGCGAAGCGTTCCATTCGTTCAAGGGTAGGGGGCAGTCCGGTGAGATCAAGACTAAGACGTTTCAGTAGTCGTTCATGGTCTGCTACAGGATTGGGAGCAAGACCTTTCTCCGTCATTTTTGCCAGGGTGAAAAAGTCGATGGCATTACGTGTCCATTGGCGGTTTGTTACCGCAGGTATTGCGGGAGACACGGGTACAACGAAAGCCCAGTGTGGTTTATATTTCGCTCCCTGTTTAATCCATTTTTCAATGAGTTTAACTTCAAAATTGCTGAGGGCCAGGTTACTGGCGGGAGGCGGCATGCGCATGGAAGTATCCGTAGTGCTGATGCGTTGGTATACTGCTGATGCCATAGGATTTCCAGGCACGAGGGCGTGCATATTGGGCGCATCTTTCAATGCTTTGAGGGCGCTGTCGCCGATATCCAGGCGTAGTCCGGCCTCGCGTTTGTTGGCGTCGGGACCATGACAGGCAAAGCATTTGTCGGACAATATGGGCCGGATGTGGAAGTTATAGTCCACTATTTCCGGCATTTTTTCGGCCGACTGGTCCTGTGTATCCTGGTGGTTACAGGCCGTGAAAATGGTCAGGATGCACGCGGCAGTTTTTACATAACGTTGGAACATAATATAATTTCAGGTATACAATTGTTCACTTAAGTCCTGAGTGGCATTCGTCTCCCCATACTATACTACCATTGACACCCTTCGGTTGGGGGAATGCTTTTCTGATGCTGGCTGATGTTTTCTTTACTATTCTAGCTAACCAATAATATATCCATATGTATGAACATATTCAAATATACAGTTTCTATTTACAAATCCAGCGTAAGTGCCGTTTTTTTTGAAGAACGGTAAAAATGGAAGCGGGTATTGGGGCAAAACAGAATGACCTCCCATTGGGAGAGAGGATTTGTTGGCTGTGTTACAAAATTGAGATAACAGTAGAACTAAAATTGCAGTTTGAAATAGCACAACACTAAACAATATTATGTTTGTAATAATATGGTAATGATTGCTGCGAAAAAATCACAGTCATTGTATTTTATTATTAATAAGAAGACTTAAAAAAAATGAGTGCATCACGAATTTTGTGGGGCGGGTGTTGATGGATAATAATTCATGCAAGAAAACGTACAATGTGAACCGCTGGAAGAGATATTTTTATACTTGTTATTTTCAGGGGGCTATACATATTTTTATTTGGTATTTAAATGTCTCTTTAATACCACAAGGAGTTACAGGTTAACTAAAAGAGAATTTTCTTATTTAATTTTTTTAATTCTAAACAAAAAACTAATTTAGTTTCAAAGAACAACAGTTAGATGTTTGTTAGCGAATAGTAAAATGCCAGTGGATTCCCTACTTTAGTGTAGTTACCCAGTTTGGATTCCTAAAAGTGGATGTATAGCCCAACAATTTTTATTATTCCATTAAAACTTATGTTGTGATAAGCTTCATTTGTTAATGTATTTGTTGTAGTGTCCCTATTTTCCACCTAGCACAAGACAAATATGTGAGTGAAGGTAGCGATAGCTGTACCCGCGCGGGTTTCAGACTATGGCCATTAAAAGCATGCGATGTGCTGAATGAGTTGTGTTTAACCGGAAAACGCAAGAGTAAGACACCAAAATCTGTTTTAGTTGAAGCATTATAATTTTCAATTTATTACCATTTTATAGGCATTGTGGAATTACGTTTTGTACAATACAGAACGAATTTAACTGTCGCCAGTTACATAATACCGCAGGGAACCAGTATAAACTGTAGCATACTTGTTTGTCCGTCATGCCCCTTGGTGGATAAACATACTGATACCCTCTATTTACTTCGTTTTCAAAGAGCCCTTTGAAAATATTGCAGCGTTCCTGAAACTCATTTCAGTGAAATGCATTGATCGCTTTATTCAGAGCCGATCTGCGATATTTTTGTTTCCAGTTTTGATACATAATTACTATTAGCACTCAAATAACCAGTTATTAACACATATGTTACCTCATAATAAACCAAGCAGCAGCCTATGTCCCAGTTTTTACCTTCTTGGTACTTGATCTATACCAGGTCCAGGCAAGAAAGAAAAGTAGCTGAACAACTGTCCAGATGCAGTATAGTTAATTATTTGCCCCTCAAAAAAGAAAGACGTAAATGGAAGGACCGGGTTAAAACACTGGAAATGCCATTATTTCCTTCTTATGTTTTTGTATTCCTGGAAGATCCTCTGCAGTATACCATTAGTATGCAAGTAGAAGGCCTATGTCATTACGTAAAATTTAATAACAGAATTGCCCCCATTAGCCAACAGGAAATAGATAATATCCGTGTACTCACTGTTGCCGGTTCCGAACTGGAAGTTTGTTACGATCACATCAAACCAGGTGAAAAATACGCTATTCAGGAAGGCCCACTCAATGGCCTGTCTTGCGAAATTGTCCATTTTAAAGGTCATCATAAATTTCTTGTAAGGGTAGAAATCCTAAGAAGAGCTATCCTAATGGATGTTCCAGCGGTTTATATTGGAGAAGCATTGTCACATTAATCGGGTCATTACCTGATTCCCACCACCACACCACCAGCATTTTAGAATCAGTCAGTCATTGCTATGGAAACAATCAAGAGAAAACTCATTGATAACTACTGGCAGGAACTATTGAAAAACAGCAGCGCGACTAACCGTCTACAGTTAGCCTCCGTGGCCAGTTCCCGTATTACTATCAGTACCAGTTCAATTCCTTATTTCAGAAAAATTTCTGCCGGTAAACCATTAACAGAATTCACTGTTTTAATGACGGTGTATGCTGTGCTATTACACAGGTATTTTGGAGAACAACCTTTTATTTTCTCCAAAGGTTTACCGCAGCATGAACAGACCCCTTTATTATACAATATTACCTGCAAGCGCCAAACATTGCAGGAACAACTGCAATCTGCGAAAGCAGTAGTGCAGGACGCATTTCGCTATGCCGCGCATTCAATTGCCCCTGGCACTTTCGAGCGTCATGCAAACGCCGGTTTCTTCTTCTGCCAGGAAAGCGAAGGTGAAATATTTCCTTTTTCCCTCACGGTACTGCAAGAAACTAATGCATCCTGGACCCTACACGCGTCTTTCGATGAAAATTTTACTACGCCCGCTATTGCTACTCATTTTCTACATTGCTTCCATCACTGGTTGCAATCCCTGGAGAATTACCTGCCACTAACGGTAACGGATATATCCATCATCAATGATCTGGATCGCGAACTATTATTACGCATATATACTGCGGATCATAAAAGCTGGCAGCATAAAGGACTACTCGTATCACAGGTAGAAGATACAGTGCTTGCATACCCGGATAAAGTGGCCGTTATCTGCGAGCATACGCTGCTTACTTATACCCAACTTAATGAAGCTGCTAACCAACTGGCATGGTGGCTCATGAAGCGTCATCAGGCCGGCCCTGGAGATATCGTGGCTGTAAAACTGCCTCGCAATGAAAACCTCTTGATCGCCCTCCTGGCAGTGCTGAAATGCGGCGCCGCCTATGTGCCGGTAGATGTAAATTACCCGGAAGAAAGACAAGCCTATATTGAACAGGATTCCCGCGCCAGGTTAGTATTGGATACTGCGATGCTGCAATCATTTGCAGAAACGCAACACGAAATGCCGGCTACTAACCCGGAAACGCCCATCCAGCCTGAAAATCTGGCTTATATCATTTATACTTCCGGCTCAACGGGTCAGCCTAAAGGCGTGATGATCGCGCATAAAAATGCAGCAGCTTTCCTCGACTGGTGTGCCTCAGAATTCGCAACATCTCCCTTTGATATCGTATATGCGGCTACTTCTCATTGCTTCGATCTGTCCATCTTTGAGATGTTCTATACACTCATTGCCGGCAAAAAGATCAGGATCTTACAGAATGCATTGGAGAGCCCACAATACTTGCAAACAGATAGTAATATCCTGCTAAATACGGTGCCGTCAGTAATGCGCGCTTTATTGGACGAAGAACAGGATTTACGCAATGTATCCGTGATCAATCTCGCTGGAGAACCATTCCCTCCTGATGTGGCAAGGAAACTGGTACAACTGGATGTGGAAGTCAGAAACCTGTATGGTCCTTCTGAAGATACTACCTACAGTACCTGCTACCGCTTGCAGCAGCCAGAATACCGCAATGTACCCATCGGAAGACCGATTGCATATACACAGGTATATATCCTCGATGAGGCCCTGCAGTTGCTGCCTCCGGGCATTTATGGAAGGATATTCATTGCCGGCGACGGCCTGTCTCATGGATATCTCCATAAACCTGCACTCACGGCAGAAAAATTTATAGCCAACCCTTTCCATGAAGGGAAATTGATGTATGATACGGGAGACATAGGTCGCTGGCTGCCGGACGGTAACCTTGAATACTACGGACGTAAAGACCAGCAAGTGAAATTGAACGGCTTCCGTATTGAACTGGGAGAGATAGAACATAATATCTTACAATTCTCTGCGGATATACAACGTGCGGTGGCAGATGTGAGGAATGCCGGAAATGATAAGATGCTGGTTGGCTATTATGTTGCTGAAACAGCAATAGATACTGCATCTTTGAAACAATATCTGGCCGAAAGGTTACCTGCATATATGGTGCCGGTACAGTTTTTTCCACTCTCTGAAATTCCTTTAAACATAAATGGTAAGGTCGACAGAAAAGCACTGGCTGCCTTGTCTTTAGATGATATACAGGAACGCGCATTTGTGGCGCCACGTACTGTTACAGAAACCCGCCTGACTGCTTTGTGGTCCAGGCTATTGAACAGAGACGCCATCAGTGTGATGGATAACTTCTTTGAACAAGGTGGGCATAGTTTGAAATTATCCCGCCTCGCTGCACAACTCCACCAGGAGTTTGATGTACGCATTCCATTGAGAGATTTGTTCAGTCATCCGGTACTGGAAGACCAGGCCAGACTGATTGAAAGCTTTGATAAATCGGACTACAAAGGCATCCCTTTATTAGCTTTGCAGGAAGACTATGCACTGTCATCGTCGCAGCGTCGTATGTGGTTGTTAAGTCAGCTAGAAGAAGGCAGTGCGGCCTATCACATGTCCGCTTTCCTTCAGTTGGAAGGGAAGATCGATACCGCTTTGCTGGAGAACAGTTTCCGGCAACTTATCGCACGACATGAAATACTGCGTACTGTATTTATAGAAAACAACAGCGGAGATGTGCGGCAGGTGATCCTTTCATCTGAGCAACAAACATTCCGCCTGGAAATACGACATACTGATTCATTGCAACAGGCATTGCAGCAGGATATGTCGGCCCCCTTTGATCTATCTGCCGGCCCATTATTGAGGGCTGTGCTTTATACCCAGGATACAGACAATTACATCCTGAGTTTTGTGATGCACCATATCATCAGTGATGGTTGGTCTGTAGACATGCTGGTGAGAGAGGTATTAGCTCATTACAATGGTCATTCGCAGCAGTTATTACCGCTTACTGTTCAATATAAGGATTATGCTGCCTGGCAGCAGCAGGAGCTGCAATCTCCTGAAATGCTGGATAGCAGGAAGTATTGGATGGAGCAATTGTCGGGCGAGTTGCCTGTGCTGGAAATGCCGCTGGATGCGGTACGTCCGGCAGTGAAAACTTTCCGCGGTAATGCCATCACCCTGGATCTGCCTTCGGCAGCTTTCAAACAGTTGTTGCGGCAACATGATGCTACATTATTTATGGGCGTGTTGTCGCTCGTGAAAATATTACTGCACCGATACAGCGGCCAGGAGGATATTATTGTAGGAAGTCCCGTGGCAGGCCGTGTGCATGCAGATCTTGCACAGCAGATAGGCTTTTATGTAAATACCCTGGCTTTGCGTAGCCGCGTGAATGCCAGACACAGTTTTTTACAATTGCTGGCGCATGTGAAATCAGTGGCGATGGGTGCTTATGAGCATCAGGCATACCCATTTGATGAACTGGTGGAATCGCTGGAACTATCCCGCGATCTCGGACGTAATGCGCTCTTCGATGTGCTGGTGGTATTACAGAATAACGATAGTACGGCTATCTCCACAGATCATTTTTCTGCCACTCCTTATGAAGGCGTAGATAGCGCTATCAGCAAATTTGATCTCTCGTTTAACTTCACTGAACTGACGGAGGAGGTTATCCGCCTTCGATTGGAATATAATACAGATTTGTATCGGGGAGACACGGCCACTCGTATGGCGGCACATCTGAAAGGGATTTTACTGGCAACTGTTGCTGATGCTGGCATTCCTGTCGGGCGACTGGCATTTATGGCAGCAGAAGAAAGACAACAAATACTGGAAGTCTTCAACCATACATTCCGTCCGTTCCCATTGGATAAAACGCTTACTGATCTTTGGTCGGCACAGGTGAAGCGTACTCCCGCTCATACTGCGCTGGTATTCGGCGACCAACTACTCACATATGAAAAGCTGGATCAACGCTCCAGTCAGTTATCGCATTTCCTCCGGGAACAATATGACGTTCAGGCCCGGACTATTGTAGGGCTGAAGTTAGAGCGTAGTGAATGGATGATCATTACACTACTGGCTATTTGGAAAGCTGGTGCGGCCTATCTGCCCATAGATCCTGGATATCCGGAAGAACGTGTCCAGTATATGATTGCGGACAGCGGTTGTAAAGTGGTAGTAGATGAGAACACAATCGCTGCGTTCCTGCAAGTACAAAAGGATTACCTGGCCAGCTGGCCGATTAATCACCATGAGCCGGAAGATCTGGCCTATGTTATTTATACCTCCGGTTCTACCGGTAAACCTAAAGGGGTGATGGTTTCGCATGGCAATCTGGTCAATTATCTCTTTGCTATCAATGAACACTATCAGGTAGATGAACAGGATCGTATTATACAGATTTCCAATATCGCTTTTGATGCTTCTGCCGAGCAGGTATTGCTGGGATTATTACTGGGGGCTTCTCTGCATATTATCAGCAGGGAAGACGCATTAGATCCTGTATTGCTGAATCAGTTCCTCCAGGAGCATCGTATCACGCATATACATACGGTGCCAGCCTTGTTGGAGGGGGTAGATAGCAGGGCCGACTTACCTCTGAAAAGAATGGTTTCTGCCGGAGAAGCTTGTCCGCCTGCACTGGCTAACAGATGGTCGGGACGACTGAAATTCTATAATAAGTATGGCCCTACAGAAGCCACTATTTCCAGTAATATTTACCTGGTATCAGGAGTGGAAGAAAGTAGCATTCCGGTAGGACGCCCGTTGAATAACACACAGGTATATATCCTGGATGGACAGATGCAATTACTGCCTGTAGGCGTGGATGGAGAGTTGTGCATTGCAGGGGCAGGACTAGCCCGCGGCTATTTGAATAATCCCGCACTCACAGCGGAACGATTCATCCCGCATCCTTTCGCTCCGGGTGAAAAGTTATATCGCACAGGAGATGTAGCCAGGTGGCTGCCGGATGGGAATGTGGTGGTATCAGGCCGTGCGGATGACCAGGTGAAAGTACGTGGTTACAGGATAGAATTAGGAGAAATTACCCATGCCATTCAGGGGTATGAAGGTATACAGCAGGCAGTGGTCATCGCTGCTGCAATACAACCTGGAGAAAAAGAATTAATCGCTTACACTGTAAGCGCCACGGAAATTGATATTGCCTTACTCCGTAACTGGCTAGCAGCGCGAATTCCGAGCTACATGGTACCGGGTTATTTCGTGGCATTGGATAGCTTACCATTAACTGCCAATGGTAAAGTAGACAAACGTCGTTTGCCATTGCCTGCTGATAACGGACAAAGGCAAACTACTGTTATTGCGCCACGAAATACTACAGAAGCACGGTTGGCAGACTTATGGCAGCAACTTCTTTCGCGGGAAGTAAGCGTGACAGATAATTTCTTTGAACTGGGAGGTCATAGTTTAAAGTTATCGCGACTGGCAACCGCTATCCATCAACAGTTTGGAGTGCGTGCGCCATTGAAGGAACTCTTTCTGCGGCCTGTACTGGAAGAACAAGCGGCATGGATTACAGGATTAGAACAGCATACCTATCAACGTATACCCGTACTCGACATACAGGAAGACTATGCGCTGTCTTCCTCTCAGCGCCGTATGTGGCTGCTGAGTCAATTAGGCGATGCTAGTGCGGCTTATCATATGCCGGCAGTACTGGAGCTGGAAGGTGCACTGGATAGAGATTTGCTGGAAAACAGCTTCCGTGAAGTTATCCGTCGGCATGAAATATTAAGAACCGTATTTAAAGAGAATATGGCTGGAGAGGTGAGACAACATATTCTTCCGTCACAAGCAATACACTTCGAATTATTGACAGGTGACGATCTTTATACCGATCTCTCCGCACCATTTGATTTATCCACTGGGCCGCTGTTGCGGGCTAACTTGTATAACATCAGTGGAAACCGCTATCTGCTGGGGTTTGTAATGCATCACATCATCAGCGATGGTTGGTCCATAGACGTGCTTATTAAGGAAGTCCTGCATCACTATAACGGTCAGGGGCAAACGCAGTTGCCGGCATTGCCTATACAATATAAGGACTATGCGGCTTGGCAGCAATCCCGTTTGTTGTCGCCGGAAATGGCTGCCAGTAAAGCTTACTGGCTGGAACAGTTCTCTGGATCATTGCCAGTGTTGGAGCTACCCACAGATGGTCTTCGTCCGGCGATAAAAACTTACAAAGGAGATTTTGTGACGATGGAATTGCCAGCGGCTGCATTTAAGTCGCTACTGCGCTCGCAGGATGCTACTTTATTCATGGGCTTATTATCACTGGTAAATATCCTGTTGTATCGTTACAGCAGTCAGGAAGATATCATCATAGGCAGTCCTGTGGCTGGTCGTGACCATTCGGATCTGACAGATCAGTTGGGTTTCTATGTGAATACGCTGGCATTACGCACACAATTGGGTGATGGACACAGTTTCATGGAATTGTTGAAACAAGTGAAAACTGTGTCCATGGGTGCTTATGAGCATCAGGCTTATCCATTTGATGAGCTGATAGAGGCACTCGACTTACCTCGGGATCTGAGTCGCAGCGCTCTTTTTGACGTGATGGTAGTGTTGCAGAACAATGACCGGTCGGCGATAGACAGTCAGGGATTGCATATACAACCATATGCGGGAGCTGAGGGAGGGATTAGTAAATTTGATCTGCTGTTTAACTTTAGTGAGGGCGCGGCGGACACGATCAGCATGCGTCTGGAATACAATACAGACCTGTATCATCGAGATACGGTGGTACGCATGGCTACTCATCTGGAAGGTTTATTACAGGCCGTAGTGGCCACTCCTAATACATCGCTAAGTCGTTTAGCTTATCTCTCCGTAACAGAACAAAATACTTTACTACATACATTTAATGACACCGCGGTAGCCTATCCTTCGGATAAGTCGCTGGCGGCCCTATTCGTAGAACAGGCAAAACGTACGCCCGATAAGATTGCCTTGGTGTATGAAGATGTACGCCTGAGTTACGAAGCGCTGGATCTGCTGTCGAATCGGCTGGCGCAATATTTACGTCAGCGTTACCAGGTGCAGCGTGATGAGCTGGTAGGTATACAACTGGAACGAAGTGAATGGACCGTTATCACGTTAATGGCTATACTGAAATCCGGCGGCGCTTATTTACCGCTGGATAGCAGCTATCCGCAGGAACGTATCGATTATATGATCGCCGACAGCGGATGCCGCGTAGTGATTACCTCAGCGGAATTGGCCTACTTCCAGGAACATATCACTGCTTATAGCGATCAGTTGCCCGAACAGGTAAATCAATCGACAGACCTGGCCTATGTGATGTATACCTCTGGTTCCACTGGTCGGCCTAAAGGCGTGATGATTGAGCAACGCGGTGTTGTGAGACTGGTGATGGGATGTAATTATGTGCAGCTGAAAGGAGATGAAGTGCTGTTGTCGACAGGCGCGGTATCCTTTGATGCTACCACATTTGAATACTGGAGTATGTTGCTGCATGGCGGTACCCTGGTGATGAGCTCACTGGATGTGTTGCTGGACGATGAACAATTATTACGACTGATCAACCGGGAACGTGTAACGATGATGTGGTTTACTGCCGGATGGTTCCATCAGTTGATAGATAAATCGCCGAATATCTTTGCATCACTGCGAACCGTACTAGCGGGTGGGGACAAACTATCAGCAACGCATATACGTTTACTACAGTCATCTTATCCACAGCTAACTATCGTTAACGGTTACGGACCTACGGAAAATACTACTTTCTCTCTCTGCCATGTGGTGGAGGCTTCTGCTGAAGAAATTCCTATTGGAATACCTGTTAGTAATAGCACCGCTTTTGTGTTGGATAAGGAAGGGCAACTTTGCCCTGTTGGAGTGATGGGGGAAATCTGTGTAGGAGGTGATGGACTGGCGCGTGGCTACCTGAATAACCCCGATCTGACAGCCAGTAAATTTATCGCACATCCGTTTATCCCAGGAGAACGCCTGTATAAAACCGGCGATCTGGGCCGATGGACAGCAACAGGTACTTTATTGTTTGGTGGTCGTGCGGATGATCAGGTGAAAGTGCGTGGTTACAGAATAGAGCTAGGAGAGATTACCCATACGATTCAAGGGTATGAAGGTATACAACAGGCGGTGGTAATCGCTGCTGAAATACAACCTGGAGAAAAGGAGTTAGTCGCTTATACGGTAGGCGCTACTGATGTGGATGTTGCCTTACTCCGCAACTGGCTCTCTGCACAACTTCCGGGCTACATGGTGCCGGGCTATTTCGTGGCATTGGAGAGCTTACCATTAACGGCCAATGGTAAAGTGGACAAACGTCGTTTGCCATTGCCTGCTGTTAGCGGACAAAGACATGGGGCTGTTATTGCGCCACGGAATACTACAGAGGCGCGGTTGGCAGACTTATGGCAGCAACTTCTTTCGCGGGAAGTAAGTGTGACAGATAATTTCTTTGAGCTGGGAGGTCATAGTTTAAAATTATCGCGACTGGCAGCATCTATCCATCAACAGCTTGGGGTGCGTGCGCCATTGAAGGAATTATTTCTGCGGCCTGTGCTGGAAGAACAAGCAATGTGGATTGCTGGATTAGAACAGCATACTTATCAACGTATACCCGTACTCGATATACAAGAAGACTATGCGCTGTCTTCCTCTCAACGCCGTATGTGGCTGCTGAGTCAGTTAGGCGACGCAAGTGCGGCTTATCATATGCCAGCAGTGCTGGAGCTGATAGGTACACTGGACAGCGCCTTGCTGGAAGAGAGTTTTCAAGCAGTGATTGAAAGACATGAAATATTAAGAACCGTATTTAAAGAGAATATAGCAGGAGAGGTGAGACAAGTTGTTCTCCCGATAGCAGATGTACGCTTTGCATTGTTGAAAGGCGAAGATCTTTACACGGATTTATCTGCTCCATTTGATTTATCTGCGGGACCACTGCTGCGGGCTCACTTATATGAGATCAGTGAAAACCATTGCCTGCTGGGGTTTGTAATGCATCATATCATCAGTGATGGTTGGTCAGTGGAGGTGCTCATCAAAGAGGTATTGCATTACTATAACAGTAAGGGACAAACGCCGTTGCCAGTATTGTCTTTGCAATACAAAGATTATGCAGCCTGGCAGCAATCTCATTTATTATCGCCAGAAATGGCTACCAGCAAAGCCTATTGGCTGGAACAGTTCTCCGGATCATTGCCAGTGTTGGAACTGCCCACAGATAGTGTTCGTCCGGCAGTGAAAACCTACAAAGGCGATTTTGTGACGATAGAAGTGCCATCGGGAGCATTTAAATCGCTGCTGCTGACCCAGGACGCTACCTTGTTCATGGGCTTATTATCGCTGGTAAATATTCTTTTGTATCGTTACAGCGGTCAGGAAGATATAATTATCGGTAGTCCGGTTGCGGGTCGGGAACATGCAGATCTGGCGGACCAGCTGGGCTTCTATGTGAATACGCTGGCATTACGTACGCAACTGGTGGATGGACACAGTTTCCTGCAATTATTGGAACTAGTGAAAACTGTGTCCATGGGTGCTTATGAGCATCAATCCTATCCCTTTGATGAACTGGTGGATGCCCTCAGCCTGCCGCGGGATCTGAGTCGCAGCGCCCTTTTTGACGTAATGGTTGTATTGCAGAACAATGACCGTACGGCCATAGCCAGCCATGGACTAGAGGTACGGCCTTATGCAGGCGCTAATGGCGGCATCAGTAAATTTGACCTGTTGTTTAACTTTAGTGAAAGCACGGCGGATACGATGAGCCTGCGTCTGGAATACAATACAGACCTATATCAGCGAGAAACGGCGATGCGTATGGCTACTCATCTGGAAGGTTTATTACAGGCGGTAGTTGCTACTCCTGATACATCGCTAAGTCATTTATCTTATCTCTCTGCAACAGAACAACACACCTTACTACAGACTTTCAATGATACGGCAGTAGCCTATCCTGTAGATAAATCGCTGGCAACGTTGTTCGTAGAGCAGGTACAGCGTACCCCAGGCAATATAGCCCTGCTGTATGAGGAAGTGCGTCTGAGTTACGAACAAGTAGATCATCTCTCTAATCGTCTGGCGCAGTATTTACGTAATCGTTACCAGATTCAGCGGGATGAACTGGTAGGCATACAGCTAGAGCGCGGCGAATGGATGTTTATCACCTTAATGGCTATACTGAAATCCGGAGGAGCTTATCTGCCGCTGGACCTCAACTATCCGCAAGAACGTATCGATTACATGATAGCCGACAGTGGCTGCCGTGTAGTCATCACTGCCGCAGAATTGGCCTACTTCCAGGAACATGCCGCTGCATACAGCGATGAGCTGCCGGAGCAAATCCATTCATCCACTGATCTCGCTTATGTAATTTATACTTCTGGTTCTACAGGTAAGCCTAAAGGTGTGATGATTGAGCAGCACAGCGTTGTGAACCTGATTGCCAGTCAAACTAAAAGCTTCCAGGTACAGGCTACAGATAAGATACTACAGTTCTCTGCATTGAGTTTTGATGCCTCCGTAGAACAGATCTTCCTGGCCTTATTTAATGGGGCCACCTTGGTGATAGCGCCAGAAGCTACCCGCCAGGACCCCGCTGCAATGATGCAATTACTATCTGGAGCAGAGATCACCCACTTCCATGCAACGCCGAGTTACCTGGAAATGATTACCCCTGGTGCCTATAAAGGCTTGCAACGGGTGATCGCCGGAGGAGAGCCATGCAAGCAGGAACTGGCGGAATCCTGGAGTGGCTACGCGGCTTTCTATAACGAATACGGGCCTACGGAAACTACGGTAACGAATACACTCTTGCGGTATACGGGTCGGATGAACATTGGCCGTCCGTTGGAGAATACACGGATCTATATATTGGATGCGCAGCAACAATTGCAGCCAGTAGGGGTAGATGGAGAGTTGTGTATCGCGGGTGCAGGACTGGCTCGCGGTTATTTGAATAACCCGGTACTCACCGCAGAACGCTTCGTTCCGCATCCATACTGTGCGGGTGAAAAACTGTACCGCACCGGCGATGTGGCCAGATGGCTGCCGGATGGAAACATTGCTGTATCCGGCCGTGCGGACGACCAGGTGAAAGTGCGTGGTTACAGAATAGAGCTAGGCGAAATTACCCATGCCATTCAAGGGTACGAAGGTATACAGCAGGCGGTGGTAATCGCGGCTGAATTACAACCTGGAGAAAAAGAGTTAGTCGCTTATACGGTAAGCGCTACTGATATGGATGTTGCCTCACTCCGCAACTGGCTCTCTGCACAACTTCCGGGCTACATGGTGCCGGGCTATTTCGTGGCATTGGAGAGCTTACCATTAACGGCCAATGGTAAAGTAGACAAACGTCGTTTGCCATTGCCTGCTGCTAGCGAACAAAGACATACGGCTGTTATTGCGCCACGTAATACTACAGAGGCGCGGTTGGCAGACTTATGGCAGCAGCTGCTATCACGGGAAGTAAGTGTGACCGATAATTTCTTTGAGCTGGGAGGTCATAGTTTAAAGTTATCGCGACTGGCAGCATCTATCCATCAACAGTTTGGAGTGCGTGCGCCATTGAAGGAACTCTTTATACGGCCTGTACTGGAAGAACAAGCGAGATGGATTGCCGGATTAGAACAGCATACTTATCAACGTATACCCGTACTCGATATACAAGAAGACTATGCGCTGTCTTCCTCTCAACGCCGTATGTGGCTGCTGAGTCAGTTAGGCGATGCAAGTGCCGCTTATCATATGCCAGCAGTGCTGGAGCTGGAAGGTACACTGGATATAACCTTGCTGGAAGCGAGTTTTCAGGTAGTGATTGAAAGACATGAAATATTAAGAACCGTATTTAAAGAGAATATAGCAGGAGAAGTGAGACAAGTTGTTCTCCCGATAGCAGATGTTCACTTTGCATTGTTGAAAGGCGAAGATCTTTACACGGATCTCTCTGCTCCATTTGATTTATCTGCGGGGCCACTGCTGCGAGCTCACTTATATGAGATCAGTGAAAACCGTTGCCTGCTGGGTTTTGTAATGCATCATATCATCAGTGACGGTTGGTCAGTGGAGGTGCTCATCAAAGAAGTATTGCATTACTATAACAGTAAGGGACAAACGCCGTTGCCTGCATTGCCTTTACAATACAAAGATTATGCAGCCTGGCAGCAATCTCATTTATTATCGCCAGAAATGGCTGCCAGCAAAGCCTATTGGTTGGACCAGTTCTCCGGATCATTGCCAGTGCTGGAACTACCCACAGATAGTGTTCGTCCGGCAGTGAAAACCTACAAAGGAGATTTTGTGACGATAGAAGTGCCATCAGGGGCATTTAAATCGCTGCTGCTGACCCAGGACGCTACCTTGTTCATGGGCTTATTATCGCTGGTAAATATTCTTTTGTATCGTTACAGCGGTCAGGAAGATATAATTATTGGTAGTCCGGTTGCTGGTCGGGAACATGCAGATCTGGCGGACCAACTGGGCTTCTATGTGAATACGCTGGCATTACGTACGCAACTGGTGGATGGACACAGTTTCCTGCAATTGTTGGAACAAGTGAAAACTGTGTCCATGGGTGCTTATGAGCATCAATCCTATCCCTTTGATGAACTGGTGGATGCCCTCAACCTGCCGCGGGATCTGAGTCGCAGCGCCCTTTTTGACGTAATGGTTGTATTGCAGAACAATGATCGTACAGCCATTGACAGCCAGGGACTAGAGGTACGGCCTTATGCTGGCGCTAATGGCGGCATCAGTAAATTTGACCTGTTGTTTAACTTTAGTGAAAGCACGGCGGAAACGATGAGCCTGCGTCTGGAATACAATACAGACCTATATCAGCGAGAAACGGCGATGCGCATGGCTACTCATCTGGAAGGTTTATTACAGGCAGTAGTTGCCACTCCTGATACATCGTTAAGTCATTTATCTTATCTCTCTGCAACAGAGCAACACACCTTACTACATACTTTCAATGATACGGCAGTAGCCTATCGAGTAGATAAATCGCTGGCAACGCTGTTCGTAGAGCAGGCGCAGCGTACCCCAGGCAATATAGCCCTGGTGTATGAGGAAGTGCGTCTGAGCTACGAAGAAGTGGATCATCTCTCCAATCATCTGGCGCAGTATTTACGTAATCGTTACCAGATTCAGCGGGATGAACTGGTAGGCATACAGTTGGAACGCAGCGAATGGATGTTTATCACGTTAATGGCTATACTGAAATCCGGAGGAGCTTATCTGCCGCTGGACCTCAACTATCCGCAAGAACGTATCGATTACATGATAGCCGACAGTGGCTGCCGCGTAGTGATCACTGCTACAGAATTGGCCTACTTCCAGGAACATGCTACTGCATACAGCGACCAGTTGCCGGAACAAATCCATTCATCCACTGATCTCGCTTATGTAATCTATACCTCCGGTTCTACAGGTAAGCCTAAAGGCGTGATGATTGAACAACACAGCGTTGTGAACCTGATTGCCAGTCAGACTAAAAGCTTCCAGGTACAGGCTACAGATAAGATATTACAGTTCTCTGCATTGAGTTTTGATGCCTCCGTAGAGCAGATCTTCCTGGCCTTATTGAATGGGGCCACCTTGGTGATAGCGCCAGAAGCTACCCGCCAGGACCCCGCTGCAATGATGCAGTTACTATCTGCTGCAGAAATCACCCACTTCCATGCAACGCCGAGTTACCTGGAAATGATTACCCCTGGCGCCTATAAAGGCTTGCAACGGGTGATCGCCGGAGGAGAGCCATGTAAGCAAGAACTGGCGGAATCCTGGAGTGGCTACGCGGCTTTCTATAACGAATACGGGCCTACGGAAACTACGGTAACGAATACACTCTTGCAGTATACCGATCAGATGAACATTGGCCGTCCGCTGGAGAATACACGGATCTATATATTGGATACGCAGCAAAAATTGCAGCCAGTTGGAGTGGATGGAGAGTTATGTATTGCAGGTGCAGGACTGGCTCGCGGTTATTTGAATAACCCGGTACTCACCGCAGAACGCTTCGTTCCGCATCCCTACTGTGCGGGTGAAAAACTGTACCGCACCGGCGATGTGGCCAGATGGTTGCCGGATGGAAACATTGCTGTATCCGGCCGTGCAGATGACCAGGTGAAAGTACGCGGATACAGAATAGAGCTAGGAGAGATCGAACAAGCAATCCTAAAACAACCATCAGTTAAGCAGGTGGCAGTAGTAGTACAGCAACTGGATGGCGATAAAATCATTGCCGCCTTTGTGGTAGCCTCTTCCGTAATAGATAAGCAACAACTGAAAGACAGCCTGACACAGGTGTTACCCGCCTATATGGTGCCGTCTCATTATGTGCAGCTAGAGCATATCCCACTTAGCTCCAATGGTAAAACAGACAGGCGTTTGCTGCCTGCGGTAACAACAGCGGATATCATCCGGAATGAATACTGTCCGCCAACAAATGAAACAGAATCAAGATTAGCGGAGATATGGCAGGAAGTGCTAGGTATCGATAAGATCGGTATAAGAGATAACTTTTTTGAACTGGGAGGACATAGTCTGAAAGCGACTGCCATGCTATCCCGCGTGTTGAAAGAGTTTGATGTATCGCTCGATCTGCAATTGCTCTTCCAGCAACCCACCATCATGTACCTCGCTGAAAATATTAACAATGCACAATGGCTGCGTCAACAGGATGCAGACAGATTTGCTGATAAGATAATTATTTGATCCATGGAAATCGTATCTGTTATTAAAGCAATCAGGGAAAAAGGAATTGCAATCCGACTAGTAGAAGGCCAACTGGAGGTAGATATTCCTGTGGCTCATCGTAACGAAGAAACTATCAGTCTCCTGAAAAATAACAAGCCGGAGATTGTCGCCTATCTGCAAGCAATAGCCGGCAAAGAGAAGTATACGCCAATTCCCCGTATACCAGACGCGGCGTATTATCCGGTGTCTGGCGCTCAATTGCGATTATGGCTGGAATCCCAGCAGGAAGAGGCTTCACGCGCTTACTATACCGGATTTCAAATGCTGTTACCTGATGTAACACCTGATATACTGGAAAAAACTATTGATGATATTGTAGGGAGACACGAAGTCCTCCGTACTGTTTTTGTATCAGATGAGCAGCAGGATATTTTTCAGCGGGTAGTGTCTGCGAACGATTTCAAAGTAACACTACGCACGGTGGATTGCACGAGTGCTAATAATTTACAGGAAGAGGTAAAAGCGCTGATCAGAGAAGATGCACAATTACTCTTTGATCTGGAACAGGGTCCTTTGTTCCGTGTGATCATCTTTCAATTACCGGAGAACCGGTTACTATTGCATTGGGCGATGCATCATATTATTTCGGATGCCTGGTCGCTGCCTATATTACAACAGGAGATCGCAGCTATATTGCAGGCATACCAAGCGGGTACCACATCCGGCTTACAGCCGCTTAGAATACAATACCGTGATTATACTGCCTGGGCCCTTCAGCAGCTGGAAAACGGGCAGTTGGCTGCACAGCAACAATATTGGTTGCAGCAATTACATGGAGAACTTCCCGTACTGGCATTCCCTTTAAAAGGAGTCCGCCCTCCTGTGAAAACCTATCAGGGTGAAACGATCACCACGCATATATCGGAACAAGTAGGCAGGATGATGACCCAATACGCGCTTAGCCACAACAGCACCCTCTTTACTGTTGTACTAGCGTCGCTCCATATTATCCTCAACAAATATACTGGCGCTAATGATATCATTATTGGTAGCCCTTTTGCAGCAAGAGAACATCCGGATCTGAAGGAACAGATCGGATTTTATACGAATACAGTTGCGTTGCGTAATGAAATGAAAGACACGGATACTTTCCATACGTTTTTTAGTCAGGTAAAACAGACGGTAGAAGCAGCCCACCAGCATCAGCAATATCCGTTTGAAGAAGTAGTGAAAGCGCTGCGACTGAAAAAGGACGCTTCCCGGAATCCTGTTTTTGATGTGATGCTGGTAGTATTGCCAGACAATCATCCCGCCCCGTCTACATCTAACAATTATGAATTGACGGAGCATACAGGCAGTAAATTCGACCTGCTCATCAGTGTGTCGGGCAACAAAGGCCCACTTACGCTGAGCGCAGAATATAATACAGACCTGTACGACAGACAACTGATACTACAATTCCTGCAACACTTCCAACAGTTGCTGGAAGCCGTTTTCAGCCAGCCGGGAATACCTCTCGCTGGTATCGGCTATTTGTCGGCCGCAGATTATGCTTTCACTGCGGGTGAAGTAAAACCTGCCTATGTAACGGAAAGTGTAATTTCCCTGATGGAATCACAAGTGGAGAAAACGCCTGATGATATTGCACTTGTATTTAAAGAAGAATCGCTCACTTACCGCCAACTCAATGACCAGACAAACCAGCTGGCCGACTACCTGCGAAAGGTACATGGGGCAAAGCCTGGAGTGAATATTGGGGTACTGTTGGAACGCTCTCATCTCAGTGCCCTGGCCATGATTGCCATCATCAAATCAGGCGCTTGTTATGTGCCGGTTGATCATAAATATCAGAAAGACCGTATCCGCTACATCATGGAGGATGCTGATCTTGCCCTGGTGTTGGGTAGTAAAGATATTGTGGAAGAATCGATACTGGAAGGAATCGAATTCATAGATCTCGAAGGTTTCAATTATTCCGATTGGAGCAGCCAGCATCTGGTACTGACCAACCAACCTTCGGATGCTGCTTTCCTGATTTATACATCTGGTTCTACCGGCAAACCCAAAGGCGTGCTGCAAACGCATAGTATGCTCAATAATCTCATCCATTGGAATATTAATGAATCTGGTGTAGACGCGGGTTTACGGTTCCTGCAATACAATTCTTTCAGCTTCGATGTATCGGTACAGGATTGCTGGTTCGTGTTTAGCAGCGGCGGTACGATCTATATAACGCCGGAAGAGATGAAAGCGGATTTTGAGTCTTTGTCTGACTACATCATCAAAAATAGCATCGAAACGCTGTGTTTCCCTTTTTCTGCCTTGTCTAACTTCTTCGACAAGCTGGAACCTTCCTTCATCGAACAACAGCAGATTAAACATATTCTATGTGCAGGCGAGCAGCTGACGGTGAACAAGACGCTGGAGAATTTCTTACATCAGTATCCATCATTACGATTGCATAATCACTATGGTCCTTCAGAAACCCACGTGGTGACGAGTTATACCATGAGTGCCGCACTACAGAATTACCGGGCATATGTGCCTATTGGCAAGCCATTGCCTAATACGGATGTTTATTTGCTGGATTCGCACCGCCAACCGGTGCCGCTGTATGTTACCGGCGAAGTGTATATCGGAGGAGCCAATGTGGCTGCGGGTTATCAGCATCTGCCTGAACTCACGTCAGAAAGATTCCGGCAATTGCCCTGGTCTGATACGGTTACCTATAAAACCGGGGATCTCGCTTACCTCGCAAAAGATGGTAACCTGGTATACCTCGGTAGGAATGATAATCAAGTGAAAATTCGCGGTTACAGGATAGAACTGGGGGAAATCAAAAGTCACCTGCTTGGATCAGACAGCATTTTACAGGCACATGTAGATGTAGTGATGAAGAATGGAGAAAAACAATTAGTTGCCTATGTGGTGCCTGATGGGAATGTAACAGCAACGGATATACGTCGTAAACTTGCCAGCGTGCTGCCAGACTATATGGTGCCTGCACATGTGGTAATCATGGAAACATTGCCTGTAACGCTGAATGGTAAGATAGACAAAACTGCATTGCCGGATATCAGCCAGTATGCAGCCTTGCATACTGCCTATGTGGCGCCGGAAACACCTGTTGAAAAGCGTCTGGCCGAGTTATGGATGCAGGTGCTAGCATTGGATAAAGTAGGTACTACGGATAATTTCTTTGAATTAGGAGGACATAGTCTCAGTATGTACAAAATGCTGAATCTTGTTAAGAAAGAGTACAGTATTGATTTCCGGCTGGACCTGTTTATCACAGATCCGTGCATTTCCGTTTTTGCGCTTCACATAGAACAACTCCTGACACAGCAATTGCAACCGCAGGTATCTGTAAATCAGAAAAAAATCCTCATCTAAGTATGAATATCCCATTTTTGTTAAAACAGCTTCGGGAGCAGGGTATATTGGTCACTCTCTCCGGAGCCAACCTCGAACTGTCTTTTGAAAAGGAAGAAATTCCAGCGGCCCTGTTGGCATCTCTTAAAGAACATAAGCAGGATATCATTGCATACTTGTCTTCGCTCCAGCAGGGTAATGGTACTGTGCATATTCCGGTGGCAGCATCGGCGGACACTTACCCGATTACTACGGCGCAATGGCGGTTCTGGATATTATGCCAGATGGAGGAGATCAACAGCGCTTATAATCTGCCTGTGATATTGCAACTGGAAGGCGACCTGCAGGTGCCGGCTTTACAGGAGGCGTTGGCAAGGTTGGTAACCAGACACGAAATACTCCGTACACATTTTACAGAATCAGAGAATGGCGAGATCGTACATCGTATACTGGAGCCTGCTGCCAGTCTCCCGGATCTCCACCTGATCGTCCTGGACGACGAACAGGCCGTGAAAGAGGCCGTGACTACTTTTAGCAATACGCCGTTTCTGCTCAAAGATAATTTCCTATGGCGGGTATGTCTGATCCGTCAGTCGGCCACCCATCATATACTGGGACTGAATATCCATCATATCATTGCGGATGCAGCCTCCCTGGAAATTATTGTACAGGAGCTGATGCAGTTCTATAATGCGATCGTCAGCGATGTAGATGCCACTTTACCTGCATTGAGCATTCAGTTCAAGGATTATGCTGTATGGGAATCTTCGGGGTACGATCGGTCCGCAGAAGAAAAATACTGGTTATCGCATTTTGAAGGAGAGCTGCCGGTACTTAATATGCCAACATATCAAACGCGTCCTGCCCTTAAAACATATGCAGGGGCGGCCTTTGTACATCATTATCCGGCAGACCTGGTAAAAAAGCTCAAAGCATTTTCAAGAGAGCAGAAAGGCACCACCTTCACTACACTGATGGCGGCTTTGAATGGTTTGCTGTATCGCTATACTGGTCAAACAGATATTATCCTTGGTACGCCGGTTTCAGGCAGAAACACGCCGGACCTGCAAGGGCAGGTGGGTTTATACATTAATACATTGCCGGTACGCCTGCAATTTCAGGCGGAAGACAACTTCCGGAAAATATACGAATTACAAAAGTCGGTATTGGATGGGGCATACGCACATGCCAGTTACTCTTTCGGAGATCTGGTGAATAAGCTGAACATTGCCAGAGATGTGAGTCGTTCTCCATTGTTTGACGTACTGGTAGCGCACCAATGGAATGCTGCAGGCAACGCTGCCAGCGGCGGATTTCAGTCATTGAAAACATCGTTTTATAATGAGCTCACTGCTAAAGTGAGTAAATATGATCTGACGTTTACCTTCTCTGAAGATGAGGAACGTTTGTCTGCTGTGATTGACTACAACACAGATCTTTTTCAACCGGAATTTGTGGCGCAGATGGCCGCCAATTTTGAATCCTTCCTTCGCGAGGCCATTACTGCCCCGGAGAAGGAAGTGCAACGCATCGCCTACCTGGATGCGGCGCAAATAGCGCAACTGGTATCCGGTTTCAACGATACAGCGCATCCTTACGATACCGCTACTACGTTTGTAGCGCTCTTTGAAAAACAGGCTGCTGCAACGCCGGAAGCTATTGCACTGGTGTGCGAAGAAAAGACACTGAGCTATGCCGCATTGAATGCACAGTCTGCCGCACTTGCTGCCTACCTTTCCAATGCCGGCATTGGCGTAGGCGAATGCGTAGGGGTATGTATGAGCAGATCTGTAGATCTGGTAGTAG
Source organism: Chitinophaga dinghuensis (assembly GCF_003259435.1). GTDB lineage: Bacteria > Bacteroidota > Bacteroidia > Chitinophagales > Chitinophagaceae > Chitinophaga > Chitinophaga dinghuensis. The sequence continues at coordinate 438,679 of NZ_QLMA01000008.1, read as the reverse complement.
CTATCCTTGCGGTGCTCCGAACAGGAGCGGCCTATCTGCCAATAGATCCGTTCTATCCGCTGGACAGAATCGACTACGTGGCTACTTATAGTCGGACGCAATTTATGCTGGCAGATAATGACACTAGCGCTATCATCGCTGCAGGGTTTACTGTCATCAATGTTTCCAATCATGCATTATGGCAGGATACTGCCGCCCGGCAAATGCCATACCCCGACAGCGCTTCGGCTGCATATGTGATATTCACTTCAGGGTCTTCCGGAAAGCCCAAAGGGGTGCAGGTTTCGCATCGTAACCTGGTGAATTTCATGGAAGGAATGGCGTTGCATTTTCCCCAGGAGCAACAAGCGAGTACCTGGTTGGCTGTAACGAGCATCAGCTTTGATATCTCTATACTGGAACTCTTATGGACGATCACGAGAGGAGATAAGGTAGTCATACAGCTGGAAACGCCCGTAGCCGTACAACAAAGGCCGCATCTCGATTTCAGTCTTTTCTATTTTCCTACCGGCTCACAATCTGATACCAATAAATATCGGCTATTACTGGAAGGGGCCACCTTCGCGGACCAGAACGGGTTCAAAGCGATCTGGGTGCCGGAGCGACATTTCCATAATTTCGGAGACCAGTTCCCGAATCCTTCTGTAGCCGCTGCCGCGGTATCTACGATCACCCGCAACATTACCATTCGTTCTGGTAGTGTGGTACTGCCATTGCACGATCCTGTGAGAGTAGCGGAAGAATGGTCGATGATTGATAATTTATCCAACGGAAGAGTGGAGCTCTCTATCGCTTCTGGTTGGCATCCAAACGATTTTGTGCTGGCGCCCACAGAATACCAGAACAGACATCAGTCGATGCGCGATAAAATTACTACGCTCACCCATCTCTGGGAGGGTCAGTCGCTCACCCGTAAAAATGGCGTAGGGAAAGATTTTGAATTCTGGCTGCATCCCAAGCCAGTACAGGAAAAGCTGCAGCTCTGGATCACCGCTGCCGGCAGCCCGGAAACCTTCCGCTATGCAGGAAGCATCGGCGCAAATGTATTGACGCACCTGCTGGGCCAAAGCATAGAAGATCTGGCAGATAAAGTACGTATCTACCAGGAGGCATTAAAAGAACATGGCTTCCACCCCTCACAGGGAAAAGTGGCGCTGATGGTACACACATTTGTAGATGCCGACGCAGCAAATATCAGAGCTACTGTAGAAGAGCCATTTAAAAATTATCTCCGGAATTCGCTGGGCTTACTGAAACCTATCGCGGAAGAAAATGGCCTGGATGTAGAACAGGATATGGATACGCTCCTGGAAATGGGATTCCTGCGATTTTATAGTACCAGCGGACTTTTTGGTACTCCTGAAGATTGCCTGGATATCATCAACAGAATATATGCATCTGGCGTCAATGAGATTGCCTGTCTGATTGATTTCGGTATTCCGGATGATCAGGTGATCAATAGTCTGCAACATCTGCACCGATTGAAAGAGCTGGTGGCGAGAAAGAAAGCCCAGGCAGACCTGGTAGTGCAAAGGATGGAAAGACTGACCGGCGATCAGGAAACGGCCGCTTTGATAACGCGTTATCATGTAACGCATATGCAGTCGACCCCTTCCCTCTATGAAGAATTGTTACTGCATCCTCGTAGCTATGAAGCCTTACAGCAGATCAATACGTTGTTGGTAGGAGGAGAGGCATTGAAGAGATCCCTGGCGGAAAAACTTTCCACACATACAGGACGGAATATATTCAATATGTACGGTCCTACGGAAACTACCATCTGGTCTGCTGTAAAGGAGTTGAATGCCACTGGCGCTGTTACAATAGGTAAACCTATTGCCAATACCAGCATATACATTTTGGATCATCTGCAACAGCTTTGCCCGGTTGGGGTAAATGGAGAAATATGCATCGGTGGAGATGGTGTGGCCCTGGGTTATCTTTTTAACCAGGAGTTGACTGATAGTTGCTTCCTTCCTGATCCGTACAAGCCGGGCGCCCGTATCTACAGAACCGGAGATTTAGGTCGCTGGCTGCCTAACGGAGAATTGGAATGCCTTGGTCGCCTCGACAGGCAAGTGAAGCTGAAAGGTTATCGGATAGAGCTGGAAGAGATAGAAAGCGTACTGTTATCGCACCCTGCAGTGCAGCAATGTGTGGTAGCGGCGATGAAAGTAAAAGATCAACCTCAGTTGGTGGCTTATTTCCGTGGAGACGCGGATGCACATGCACTCACTGCATTTGTGAAGCAACAGTTGCCAGCCTTTATGGTGCCAGCGTTTATGGTAAGAGTGGAAGAATTCCCGCACACTGCTAATGGTAAAATTGATCATCTGCGGCTGCCAATGCCCGATAACAGCGGCGTAGTGGCAAGGGTAGCAGCACCTCCGCGTACCCCGCTACAGAAACAACTGGTAGTACTCTGGGGAGAATATCTTAAAACAGAAGACCTGGGTATAGATGATAACTTCTTTGAGATCGGTGGCAACTCTATGAAAGCATTCCAGCTTTTAAACATCATGAACAATGCCCTGCAACGGGAATTAAAGATCATCGTATTATTCCAGTATCCTACCGTGCGCGCATTGTCTGATTACCTGGAGCAACATAAGACCGAGAAAATGCAGGTGCAGGAAAATGAATTGGAGGATGTGGATGATCTGCTGGATTTTATGAATAATGTTTAATACCCCCATTCAATATGAAGAAAGATATTGCCATCATCGGCATGTCCGGCAGGTTCCCGAAATCAGCTTCCATCAAGGAGTTGTGGGATAACTTGTATAACGGCGAGGAATTGATCCACTTCTTCACAGAGAAGGAACTGGAAGAAAAAGGCGTGTCTTTAAGCGACCGTCAGCAGCCCAATTTCGTAGGTGCGGGATCGTTTGTATCGGATACCGAAAAATTTGATTATCCATTATTCCGTTACACCGTGCATGAAGCAGGTATTATGGACCCGCAAACAAGGCTGATGCACCAGTTGGTATGGGAAGCATTGGAAGATGCGGGTTGTACGCCTGAAACCTATCACAAAAAAACGGGCATCTTCATGGGAGCCAATAAAAACCTGCCATGGAGTGTATACGCTACCGTTACACCTGTTCCGCATGTGGATGACATGACCAAAAGGAAGCTCTCCAATCCTAATTTCATGGCGTCCCTGATTGCTTATAAATTCAATTTCAAAGGGCCTTGTTATTTTATTGATACCGCCTGCTCCACTTCTCTCAGTACAGCGCATCTGGCTTGCAGAAGTCTGCTCCTGAATGAATGCGGCATTGCAGTGGTAGGAGGGGCGCGCCTTTCCAGCGATGAAGAAAAAGGGTACTTTCACCAGGAAGGCGGTATTACTTCCCGGGATGGTCACAATAAAACATTCGACAGCACTTCCTCCGGCACTATTGCCTGCGATGCCGCAGGGGTAGTAATCCTGAAGCGACTGGAAGATGCGCTGCTGGATGGAGATGATATCTACGCCGTCATCAAAGGCTCTGCCATGAATAATGATGGCAGTGAAAAAGGCGGATATACCATGCCCAGCATACAAGGGCAGGCAGAATGTATCCGACTGGCACATAAAATCTCCGGCGTATCTCCCACAGATGTTACCTATGTGGAAGCACATGGAACGGCTACCAGGATCGGCGATCCCATCGAAGTAGAGGCGCTTAATATCGCTTTCAATAACGATACTACACATAAATGCGCATTGAGTACCATCAAATCCAATATGGGCCATGCGGACGAAGCAGCCGGCGTATCTGGATTGATTAAGACCGCACTTGCCATACATCATCGGACTATACCAGGAAGTCTGCATTTTAATCAGGCTAATCCTGCTGTGAACTTCTCTGGTGGACCTTTTTATGTAAATGCCAGCACTGCTCCCTGGAAGGGAACGTTGCTGACAGCGGGGGTGAGCTCTTTTGGAATAGGTGGCACAAATGTACACATGGTGTTACAGGAAGTACCCACGGTAAGTACTAAGGCGTTGGACAGAGGACACCAGGTATTTCGTATATCCGCCGCCTCACCGGAGGCATTGGAACGTTATGAAATTCGCTTACAGGATTTTCTACGGGAAAACCCTGCTGCGGATATTAACAGTATCGCCTGCACGCTGCAAACGGGGCGTCGGTCATTGGATTACCGCAAGTGCCTGGTGGCCGCATCTGTGGAAGGGTTGATCCAACAGCTGACAGCCAGTACTCCAACACATACTGTGATGCCTGGTCATCATATGGTGTTTATGTTTTCTGGTCAGGGAGCGCAATATGTAAATATGGGCCGCGAACTGTATGAAAAATATCCGGGTTTCCGGGAGCAGTTGGATAAAGGCCTTGCGTTATTGCAACAGCATAATAATATTGATTTTAAATCGATCCTTTTTAACGAGTCGGATGACAAACGACTGCATGACACATTATATACCCAGCCTTTATTGTTTGTGCTGGAATATGCGCTGGCAATGTGGTTGATACAGTTGGGTATCCGCCCGGATTATATGATAGGTCATAGTCTGGGTGAATATGTTGCGGCTACTATCAGCGGTGTTTTCAGTTTTGAAGATGCGGTGCGGCTGATCAGTCAGCGTGCTGCGCTGATGTTCGCTGCGGAAACTGGAGAAATGCTGAGCGTGGCGGCGCCCCTTAGTAGATTGGATAAAGACTTGTTGACACAGGTAGCAGTAGCTGCGGTCAATACGCAAGACTCCTGTGTATTGAGCGGTACCCATAGCAATATGGCGCTTGTAAAAGAAAAGCTGGCCCAGCTGGGTATTTCAGCGATCAGCTTACAAACCTCCCACGCATTTCATTCGCCGATGATGGAGCCGGTAATAGCTCCATTTAAAGCGGCTTTGTCACAGGTAAAGCTACATGCCCCTGCAATCCCGTTTGTTTCCAATGTTAGCGGAAAGCTTATCACCGCTGAACAAGCGCAGGCTCCGGATTATTGGTGCGAACATCTGCTGTCCACCGTTTATTTCGAGAAGGGGTTACAAACCTTACTGGAACTGGATCGCCCTGTATTTGTAGAGATTGGCCCTGGCCGTACGCTGGCTTCTTTTATCAACAGGGTGAAAGGACCGGCTAACGAAGCGGCGGTACTGACTACTATTCGCCATCAACGGGATCAGGTGGCAGATACGCAACATTTTGCCAGCTTCCTGGGCAATGTATGGGTAAACGGATATGATATTGACTGGAATGTTTTTTATGGAGACACGAAGCCGTCGAAATTGCATCTGCCTACTTATTCATTCGATCCATTGGTGATTACCGCTAAGGTAACCCTGTCGGATAGCCTGTTGCAGCATCAAAGTACTGCTACCAAAACATTGACGGAGGCATACTATATACCGGCCTGGAAACACAGTCCACTGCCCGTTTCCAGTGATACGTTAAAGAACATCCTGTTCTTTAACGATGGCTCTGCTGCTGCCAGTCAGTTGTTGGAAGCTTTGGTAGCCGCTGGGCATGAAGTCACTGAAGTACTGAAATCTACCAGTTTTGATACCAGCATACCGGGTCGCATATTCCTGGATACAGCCTCCGAATATTGCATGGACCGCCTGTTGGAGTGCCTGCAATCTACAACAACAGATACCGTACATATCGTATATGCCTGGGCGTTATCTTCCCATGCAGACAGTAGTGAGGATTACCAAATGCTGCTGGAATTACTGAAAGCATGCCGGGATGTAAACATGCGCTTTACCTTCCTCTGCGACCGGAACTTCCAGGTGAGCGGCAATGAGACCGCTGGGAGTCTGCAACAGCATACTGCGGCATTGTTACAGGTAGCCGCCCAGGAGAACGCTGCGTTTAATGCCACTGTACTTGATTTAGATACCACCACATTAACGGAGAAGGATATACGCCTTATTCAACAGGAAATAGCCCGTGGTACGCAGACCGACAAGGTAGCCATACGCTATGGCCGGAGATGGGAGCAGCGGTTTGATGTGCTGCAAAAAACTGCCAGTATGCTACCAATATTGCCACAGGAAGGCGTTTGCGTAATTACTGGTAACCTTGATGAACTAGTCTGGTCCCTCGCAGAGATGCTCCAAAAGGATTATGCAGCGAAAGTGGTGATTTGTACAGACAGTCATACCAGCATCCCGAAATCGTTTGATCAACTCGGCCTCTTGCCCGGTATTTCACAGATCAGGCAATTCGATCTCACAGATACAGATAGTTGGTTGTCTGCAATTGAAGCGATAGAAAGCGAGTTCGGCACTATCAATGGCGTTATTCATGCTGCAAAGTATAACGGCGATATAGCGTTGATAAACGATATTACGCTGACGGCCATGGTGCATCATTTTGAAGCAAGGGTAGATGTGTTGCAAACATTGCTGCACGTTTTTGCAAACAGAGGTCTTGATTTCTTCCGGGTGTTCTCTACGCTCTCTGCGTTTGTAGGAGGTATTTCCTACGGCCTATATGCTTCTGCTGCCGCTTTGATGGATGCCCTGGCACTTCGGGAATATCCTGGATTGCCGCAACCGGTAGTCATCAATCCGGACCGCCTCCACAAAGATGCGCCATGGATACAGTATACAGACCTGCGGGAGATATTGCATCTTTCTTTTGCCTATCCTGAAATTCGCCAGATAGTAGTGTCGAAAAGGGAGGTGAATCACCTGGCTTCAAAACCGGTGGAAGAAACAACACCAAAGGTACATACTGAGATCAACCGGCGTCATCTGGCAAACGGTTTCAAAGCGCCAGAGTCGCCCACTGAATTGAAGATCGCAGGAATGATGGAGGATATCTTCGGGGCCAAGGGAATAGGGGCAGACGACGATTTCTTCGAGATGGGCGGCGATAGCCTCAAAGCGCTGATGCTGATCAATCGTATCCGCAAAGAAACAGGGGCCGATATTGCTATCCAGGAGATGTTTGAAAATAAAACCACAGCCAAACTGGCATTTCTCACAGACGAACGCCTCTGGCTGACCCAGGAAAATAACGCTATTAATGAATTAATCATCTGACCTATGGAGATAAGAGAACTATTGAAAGAACTGAGAGACAACGGTATCCATATCGGCTTGGACGGAAGTAACCTCAAACTCGGATTTGATCAGCCGGAAGTGCCACAGGGATTGCTTTCCAGGCTGCGGCTACAAAAAGCAGACATCATAGAGTACCTGCGGAATGTTACTGCCACCGCAACAGAAGATACTTTAATTCCGGTGTTACCAACCAGCGATGAAGGTTATCCTTTGTCCAGCTCTCAATATCGCCTCTGGATGATGGATCAGCTGGAAAACGGACTGGCGGCCTATAACATCCACCGGCAGGTAGAACTGAATGGAGACTACGACGTAAAAGCGTTTACCCGCGCTGTATATGCGTTGCTGGAAAGACATGAGATATTACGTACTTCTTTTCGCAAAGATGCCACGCATCAGGTGAGGCAATGGATTACCCCTACGGAGGAACTGGATTTTCATATCATGACCACAGATCTTCGTGGAGAAAGTGATCCTATGGCTGCTGCCCGCGCATTGATTGCGGCAGACGTAAACCAGCCCTTCAACCTGGAAGCCGCGCCACTACTGCGTACGGCACTGCTGCAAATAGAAGATCATCGTTACATCTTCCATTACAATATGCATCACATCATTAGCGACGGCTGGTCGCTGGGAGTGATTGCAAATGATGTGAATACTTTTTACCAGGCATTTGTCCGGGGCGTTGAAGCGGAATTAAAACCCTTGCGTGTACAGTACCGCGATTACGCTTCCTGGCAACTGGGAGAGTTAGATAGCAGCAAAGCCGCCACAGCACAAATGTACTGGAAATCCTTGCTGCAAGGGGAACTGCCATTGGTGGATTTTCCCACATCTCTGACAAGACCCGCTATCAAAGCGCAACGCGGACATACGATAGAATGTTATCTCCCTGCTGCTCTCACACAACAGCTGAAATCTTTTGCGAGAGAACATGACGGCAGCCTTTTCATTGTGCTCCTGGCCTTATGGGAAACGCTGGTGTATCGCTACACCGGGCAGGAAGATATTATCACCGGGTCTGCAGTTTCCGGCCGCAACCATGCGGATATGGAAGATCAGATCGGGTTCTTCGTGAATACCATCGTATTCAGAAATCAAGTGGATACGCATGCCGGCTTTCTCCATCACTTCCGGCAGGTAAAGGCGCAGGCGCTGCAAAGCTATGCGCACCAGTCGTATCCATTCGACAGACTGGTAGAGGATATCCATCCGAAAAGACATCTGAACAGAAATGCCATCTTCGATACGTTGCTTGTATTGCAGAATACAGGAAAGAAACAAGAACTGTCCCAATTTGTACCAGATACGGAACAGTTTTACGACAGAGGGAATACTCCGGCCAAACTGGATATGGAATTGAATTTCGGAGAGATAGGCGACTATCTGTCCTTCAGTATCAACTATCATCCGGATGTTTATGATGCAACCCTGATACAAGGCATCATGCGCCATTTCAGCGTACTCGCCGCGTCCTGCCTGCAAATGCCGGAATTGCCTGTAGGACAGCTACCGATGATCACTCCGGCTGAAACAACTTTGCTGGAAAGCTTTAACAATACTGCTGTAGCTTATCCTCAGACTGGTGACGTAGTAGAACTGTTCCTGCAACAGGTGCAGCGTCTCCCCGAAAATATAGCGGTACGTTTTAAAGATCATGCACTCACATATCAACAGCTGGATCAATATAGCAACCAATTTGCGACCTGTTTACAGAAATATTTTCAGGTGCAGCGGGGCGATTTGATTGGATTATGTCTGCATAGAAGCGAATGGATGCTGGTGGCCATTTTAGGCATACTAAAAGCAGGAGGCGCCTATGTGCCTTTTGATCCGGATCAGCCGGCAGAGCGACTGGCATTTCTGAAAGAGGACAGCGGTATCAAAGTATGCATCGATCAGCAGCAACTGGAGCTTTTCCAAAGTTTGCTGGATGAGCTGTCGATAACGTTTACGTATACACGTGCGGGAGATAACGATAACGCCTATGCGATTTATACTTCTGGTTCTACCGGCCAACCCAAAGGAGTGGTGAATCATCACGGCGGCCTTCGGAACAGACTGTTATGGATGCAGGAAAACCTGCAATTAACGCCTGCTGACGTGATTCTTCAAAAGACGCCTTATACCTTTGATGTGTCTGTATGGGAACTATTGCTACCCGTTATTTCAGGGGCTACGTTGGTATTTGCCATACCGGATGGGCATAAAGACCCTTACTATTTGCAGGAGACCATTGGGCAATACGGTATTACCGTCCTGCATTTTGTACCGTCCATGTTACATCTGTTTGTGGCGAGCCTTGGCGACCGTCCGCTGCCTTCTGTCAAGCATGTCGTTTGCAGTGGAGAAGCCTTGCCAGGTAAGGTGGTAGCTGAATTCAAAAAGAAGGTAAATGCGCGCATTCATAACTATTACGGCCCTACGGAAGCTGCTATTGATGTAACGGCGATCGATCTTACGGCCATAGATACCACAAACCAGGTGTCTATTGGTTTTCCAATTGCGAATACCCGCATTTATATCGTGAATGAAGCGATGCAGCAACAAGCGCCGGGCATCGCCGGAGAGCTGTTGATAGGCGGCGTACAAGTAGCTAAAGGCTATCTCAACAGGCCGGAGCTAACCGCAGCCAGATTCATCGATGATCCGTTTGTACCTGGCGGACGCCTCTACAAAACCGGCGATATCGCCCGCTGGAACAACGATGGCAGCATCGCCTACCTCGGAAGGGCAGACGGACAAGTTAAAATTCGCGGCCATCGTATTGAGCTGGGTGAAATCACAGCGCAGTTGCTGAATAATCCATCCATTACAGACGCTATCGTTAGCGTATATACGAAAGATGGAATGGAAAAAGAACTCGTAGCATATGTGGTATCGCCTGAAGAACAGAATGCTACTGCCTTGCGGAAATATCTTCAGTCAAAATTACCGGAGTACGAAATACCCGCCTGGTTCATACAACTGGATGCACTGCCATTATCAGCCAATGGAAAGATTGATTTTAAACAACTGCCACCACCCGTTCATACTTTAAAAACGGCTACTGCCTATGTGGCTCCGGAGAATGAAACGGAAAGTCGCCTCGTAGAAATATTCGCAGCAGTGCTGGACCGTCCTGTGGGCGAGATCGGTACGCACGACAACTTCTTCGACCTCGGTGCGAATTCCATGAAACTCATTCGTATCCTGGAACGCATCCGGCAAGAGATGAACGTTGATATCAAACCAGTATACCTCTTTCAATACACCACTATTCACGACCTGGTAACCAGTTTGTTCCAGGACACTACAGCTGCTGATGAGATGGAGGACGCTCTGATCTCCGACGACATTGACAGCATGATAGACCTCATGTAAAATAAAAGGCTTTGGATATGATGCAGGTTTTTATGTTACACTTTGCAGGAGGCAATTGTTACTCCTATGATTTTTTAAGACGCTTGCTACCGGCAGGATACCAGGGAATTACCCTGGAACTGCCAGGCAGAGGAAGACGGATTGGAGAAAGACTACTCCGCTCCAGAGCCGCTGCAGTAGCAGATTATATCCGTCAGATCACCGCATTGCGAAATCCGGGGTGCGACTATATGATTTACGGACATAGCATGGGCGCAGGTCTTGGCCTCCATGTGGCCCGCCATTTTGAATTACAGAACGATCCGCCAGCGGCATTGGTAGTAACCGGTAACGCTGGCCCGCGGATAATAGAAGAGGAACCAGCAGCCCCTAAAAGATACCTGCTGGGATACGAAGAATTTAAAGAAGAACTGCGACAACTCGGAGGCGTGTCGGAAGAATTAATGACCCACAAAGAACTGTACGATTTCTTTGAACCCATTATCAGAGCGGATTTCCAGATTGTAGAAGAGGAAGATGATCCCGATGAAGATTTGACCGTACACCTTCCGCTGATCGCCGCTATGGGCAGTGAGGAAAAGAATGCCGATCAGATCGATAACTGGAAGAACTACGCCCATGGCTATTTTAATAGTAAGATATTTTCTGGGAATCATTTCTTTATCTATGATCACGCACCGGAACTAAAGAATACCATTGTTAACTCCAGCAAGTTTTTACTCCACGGCTTTTAAACATTATCAAGGACTATGTTGCAACTTAAAACAAGAAATGCCCTGTTTCTTTTGATGTACGCTATTCCCAATACGATCCTGAGTTTTGGTATTGTATACATCATCAACAATGCCCTGGCGGGAAAGAAAGGATTGCTGGGGGCAGATACCGGATGGTTGTTCCTTGGACTGATCATCTGCACCTATGCATTGAACATTTTCTTTCAACGGCAGCTAAACCGTTATTCTTTCCATTTATTATATGAAAATGAAAAGCGTGTTTTTGGGAAGATCCTGCAAAGTTCACTTCCGAAGCTGGAGAAATTTGGCGCTAAGCGCTTTTTTACTGCAGTAGAGGATTTGCGTACTTTCTCTTTTTTACCTTATGCAGTAACGCATACAGTGAACTCGCTGCTGATGCTGGTACTGTGTATTATTTATATGTTTTCCTTATCGCTGATTGCCGCTATGGTAGTCATTCTAATGATCTCTGCACTTGCCGGCGCTTATCTGTACGTCATCCGGACGATGTCGAAAAAGGTGAGCATCCTGCGTGGCTACAATGAACAGTATTTCCAGTATGTAGATGATGTAATGAAAGGATTCAAAGAATTGAAACTTAGTTTTTTCAGAAGAGAAAATCTGATGAATAAATTTCTGACACCCAACCGCAATAATGCGCGGGATCTGGATTTCAAGATCAACTACATTTTTCTGTCCATCGGACTAGTAAGTCAGTATGGTCTGTACTTTATTGTAGGGGTGGTGTTGTTTTTGCTACCGTTTACAGGATGGTTGTCGGCGGCAGATATCATCGCTTATGTAGTGATGATTCTGTTTATATCCGGCCCCATCAACAACCTGATCAACCTGCAACAGATATTCACCCGTTTTCGGGTCGCCAACGGAAGGATCAAAAAATTCGTGAGCGATTTTGATATGTTGGATGATGCCCCTCAACAGGCTACTGATGACGCTTCTGCCTTCAGCGATCTGACATTTAAGGACATTCATTTCAACTATCATAATGATGCAGGCGAAACTATGTTCTCTCTCGGCCCTGTTGATCTCCAGGTCAATAACAATGAAACCATCTTTATTATTGGTGGGAATGGCTCCGGAAAAAGTACGTTTATCAATCTGTTAACTGGCCTTTATAAACCAACAGCCGGGAAGATCGTACTCAATGGCGCAGACGGTCCGCACCGCATAGAGGAATTACAAAGTCTGATAGCGGCAGTGTTTACCGATAATCATCTCTTCTCGCAGAATTATGAAACTTTTAGTCTGGATGGTAACCCGGAATATAGTAGCCTGCTCCGGTTGATGCAATTGGATAAAGTAGTAGGGGAAGACACGGAGGCTGCTGCCCGCCGCAAATTCTCTAAAGGTCAGAGTAAGCGCATGTCGTTGATCTTTGCCCTGCTGGAGAAGAAGCCTGTCATTGTGCTGGATGAATGGGCGGCAGACCAGGACCCGCATTTCAGGAAATATTTTTATGAGACTTTGTTACCACAGTTAAAAGAGCAAGGTAAAACGGTGATCGCTGTTACGCATGATGATGCTTATTTTCATTTGGCCGACAGAATCGTAAAGTTCGATAAGGGCGTTATTGTAAAGGATATTCGTGTGAGCACAGAGGCGTTACACAGTGAAGCTATCTGGTCCTGATTTACAAAGAGGTCGATTGACCAGCAAATTATTTTCCCATGATGAAATTAACCCTTCCCCAACAAGATATATACTATGAACAATTATTGTTTCCCGATCTGCCCGTCAATAATATTGGCGCAAGGATTTGTATTAAGGGAGACATACAGTTGTCTGTGCTGAATGCGGCACTCACAGTAATGATTAATCATTCGGATGCCTGTCGTTCTGTAGTGGTGGAAACATCTGAAGGTCCACTGATGAGAGTGCTGCCGGAACAGGAACACCAGGTCACATTCCAGGATTTCTCACAGGAAACCGATGCCGCAGCACAAGCGGAAAACTTTATGCAGACAGCCTTTGCAGCGCCGTTTGATTTGTCGGGCACTAAATGGTTGTTTCGCTTTTCACTGGTGAAAGTCTCCGAACAATCTTATTATCTGCTGGCGGTCTATCATCACCTCATCACGGATGGGTGGGGATCTTCCCTGATGTTCGGCCAGTTGGTAGAGAATTATAATCACCTGCTGGAATCGGGTACGCAGCCGATTCAAGTACCACATACCTACCAGGCGTTTGTTAAAGAAGATGAAGCCTATCAGGGGAATGGTGTCTACCAGAAAGATCTGGCCTATTGGCAGGAACGTTTCTCTGCACTACCGCCAGCGGCATTTCCGCGCCTTTCCACTGCAATGACGGTGGATAATGGTCGGCAGGCTTTCGATATCCCTGCTGAAAAGTACCAGGAGTTGAAAGTCCTGGCCCAGGAATTAAATTGCTCTGTTTTTCATATTATGCTGGCAGCGCTGTATACGTATATACATCGCCGTTATCAACAACAGGATATCAGCTTTGGCTTACCCGTATTGAACCGCAGCAATGCCAGCTTTAAAAAAACGATTGGACTTTTCAGCGGTATTTCACCCTTACGCATGTACGTAGCGCCAGATGATAGCTTCCGCACACTGACAGAGAAAGTGAGAGCACAGCTGCGTAAAGACTATCGCCATCAGCGTTTCCCATTGGGGAAACTGGTGAAAGAACTGGGGATTTTTCATGAGCGGGAACGATTATTCAGTCTGACAGTTTCTTATGAAAAACAAGATTTTTCCTCGCAGTTCCTGCATACCCATACAAAGGTGCAACCACATCCGCATGGAGCAGATCGCACGGCCCTGGCCATTGCTATCCGAGAACATGCTGATGGCGGCGATGTGACGGTGCATTTCGACTATAACGGCGCCTACTTCAATACTGCCAGCATAGCGTTGCTGATATCGCATTTCCAGGAAATATTGCATGGCGTAATGGAGAACTCTGATGCGCCAGTTGGCAGCTACAGCTATCTGTCGTCTTCTGAGAAGTCAGACCTGCAAAAGTTTAATGATACTACTGCCGATTACGACCGAAATACCAGCTTTTTGTCTCATTTCCAGGAGCAGGTAAAATATTTTCCGGAGAAAGCGGCGGTAAAAGATGAGTATAACAGTTATACCTATACGGAGCTGGAGAAGATCTCTGGCAATATAGCCCGGCATATTACAGCCATTGCCGGCGATAATGTAGCGCCGGTGGCCGTGATGTTGCCTCGCTCTGCAAAGATGGTAGCGGTATTGCTGGGAGTGCTCCGCTCGGGAAGAGCCTATATTCCGGTAGATCCGGATTTCCCGGAAGCACGGATGCAATACATACTGGAAAACAGTCAGCCTGCTATCGTCATTGCTACAGCTGCAATGGCAGGGTATAATACCCTGCATCCGGATGATCTCCTGCAACCCGCTCCAGCGGTGCAATTACCAACCGTGACAGCTGCTACCAGCGCGTATATCATCTATACCTCCGGATCTACTGGCAACCCCAAAGGTGTGGAAATTGGTCATGGAGCGCTGTTGAATCTCTTGTTGAGTATTATTGCCCGTCCGGGTATAGGGGCGGAGGATGTATTCTTCTCCGTTACCACCCCTTCTTTTGATATCTCTGTATTGGAATTCTTCGGACCGCTCACTGTGGGAGCAACCCTATATGTGGCCGATCGGCAACTGTTGTATCAACCGGAGAAAATGATTGCGCAGTTGAATATCGTTGATCCTGATATTTTGCAGGGTACGCCTGGCTTTTACCAGATATTGTTTGATGCAGGATGGAAGGGCAACCGCAAGTTGAAACTGATCTGTGGCGGGGATCTCCTGAGCCAGTCTTTGGTATCCCAGCTATTGGAGAAATGCGGAGAAGTATGGAACCTTTACGGACCAACGGAAACAACGATTTATTCCACCTGCAAGCAACTAACGAGTCCTACGGATGCGGATGTCATTGGTGCGCCTATCAATAATACCCGCATATATATTCTGCATCCAGATTTTTCATTGACTGGTAAAGGTACGCCGGGAGCCATTTACATCGGTGGGGAAGGACTGGCTAAAGGATACTTCAATAATCCCGAATTAACCCGTCGCCGCTTCATTTCAGATCCTTATATGCCTGGAGAAATAGTATACGAAACCGGCGATCTGGGATACTGGACAGAGGAAGGAGAGATAAAGTTCCTCGGCAGAAATGATTTCCAGGTGAAAATTCGGGGCTATCGCATAGAGTTGGGAGAAATAGAAACACTGATACTGAAAAAGTCATTTATACGCAACGCCGTAGTCATAGCCCGTAAACAACAAGGACAGGAAGCATTTCTGGTAGCATATATCATCGCGGATCAAACCATTGATACCGGCGAGTTAATAGAAGCATTAAAAGATGAACTGCCGGAATATATGGTTCCCCGTGTGATCAGGCAGGCAGACACGTTTCCGCTCACCCCGAATAATAAAGTGGACAGAGGGCTGATGGCTACCTGGGAAGTGGCTCCTCTTCATGCCAGTAGTACCCGGAAAGCGGCGACTACATCTTTACAATATGAATTGTGCCGGATGTATAAAGAGATTTTGGCACTGAAACATATGCCTGGCATCAACGAGGATTTCTTTGCACTTGGCGGCCATTCCATCAATGCCATGCGACTGGTAAATCAGGTACATCAACTTGGATATCTGATTTCGATGCGGGAAGTATTCCATCATCCTACGGTGGAGGGCATGGCGCAGTACCTGGAAAAGCAGGTGGCGGTCCAGCCGGTGAACGTAATCCCACGAGCGTTGCAGGAGAAAGAGTTCCCGCTTACGCCTGGCCAGCAGGGCATCTGGTTATCGGCCCAGCAGCATCCTGCCGGCGCGGCCCCCTATAATGTGTTTGCAGTCTACGAGGTAGAAGGAGAACTACAACCAGCGCGCTTGCAGCAGGTATTCACCCGACTGATAGCGCAATATGAGATACTACGGACTAATTTCAGGGAGATAAATGGAGCGCCCTGCCAATTGGTAAAGGAGGCCGCCGATGTGAGCTTCAAGATAGACCATCTAACGGTAACGGCTAAATGGGAAGAGGAGCTGGAGGCATATGTTAATCATCCTTTCGATCTGGAAAACGATTTGTTGCTGCGTGTAGCACTGATGGAAGTAGGTAATCGCCAGTTCCTGGCCTTCTCAGGGCATCATATCATCCTGGATGGTTGGTCCATTGCAGTACTGATCAACAAATTAGATGATTTGTATCAAGACACGGATACGGTATCGGAAGAAGATTTTCAGTTTCGCGATTATGTTCCCTGGCTAGAGCAGCAATCAGCCTTGCAACAGCCTGGGTTCTGGGAGCAATACCTGGATGGATATCACTGGGAACCGCTGTTACCACCAGATTATTATGCTGGCGGAGGGGAGATGTCCGCAGTGGAATACACCTTCTCCTGGGATATGGCCACCCTGCTGGAACTGAAGCAAACCGCCCGTGAATTGAACAGTACCCTGCATATACTGATGTTGTCTGCCTTCCTGACACTGGTACATAAGCTGACCGGAAAAGAAGATATCTGTATTGGTACGCTCAACTCCGGCCGTACGAGTCATACGCTGCTTCATCAGCCAGGGATGTTTGTAAAAACGTTGCCTTTACGCTTACAGGATTTTACGGGTGATGTAGCCACGCTGCTGGATCACGTGCACGCCATGACCCTTGATCTGGATGCGCACCAGGATATTCCGGAAGCCGTAGCAGCCGATATACAACTGGATTGCCTTTTCGTGGTGCAGCCGCCTACCTTTGACTATGATGAAATATCCATAGGAACAGAGGCCACGCTGAAATACCAACATGTGCGATCCTTACATAGCCGCCTGCCTCTCCTGGTGAATTGCATGGAAACGGCCACCGGATTACAAGGCATAGTGACTGCGAATGCCGACTGGTACGATAAAGACAGTATTGCCTTGTTGTTCCTCCGTTACCAGAAACTATTACAAACTATTATTACCTCTCCGCAGCAGAATATCGCTGCAATGGATATCTCACTGGCCTTTGAAAATGAACAGGTGCCGGACATAGATTTTAATTTCTGATAATGAGCCGGAATTCCTTATTTTCAATTTTGGAACCCGAAGATGAGAACCCGTTTAGAGAGGTACTGACAGCATATAACCCTTTCCCGTATGGGAGCTTTGAGAATAAATGTTTAACCAACAGCAATTAGATGAAAGTCTCAGTATTAACCATTTTTATTTCGTTTGCCCTTTTTTGCTTTGTTGTGCCATCTAATGCCCAGCAGGTTACAACCGTCAAAGGGAAGATCGTCAATCCTGCCAATGAACCGCTAATTGGTAATGTGATTCTGCTATCGGCTCCGGACTCTGCCTTCGTAAAAGGAGCAGCTTTTACCGATGGAAATTTCGAACTGACAGGTATCAATCGTAAGGAGTTCTTCCTGAAGTTCAACTCCCTGCAATTTCCTGATACCATTATCAGGGTACAATACCAGGGAGAAGCCCAGTTGAATTTGGGAACTATCCTGGTAGCCAGGTCCAAATATCATCTGAATGAAGTGCAGGTGGTGGGAAATACGCCGCTGGTAAGATATTCCCCCAGTGGAACAGTGGAAGTAAACGTAGCCAATACGGCCCTTGCTTCCAGCAATTCCGTTACAGAGATACTTACTCGCTCCCCCAATGTATTGGAATCTGATGGACGTTTCAGCGTTTTCGGTAAAGGAGAAGCGATCATTTACCTGAACGGTAAACAAATTACCGCAGAAAGACTGGCATCTATCCCCACCTCACAAATTTCAAAGATTGAGATCATTGGAAATCCTTCTGCGAAATATGATGCAGAAGGAAAAGCGGTCATCAATATCGTTACAAAGGTGAAAACAGATGAAGGCCTGATGGGGACCTTTAACCAATTCCTTACACATAGTCCGTTTGGAGGTAATAATGCCAGCTCGGCACTTGATCTGAGCTACATGAAAGGAAGGCTGTCGCTCGTTGGTAACTACTCCATCCTGTGGGGAGAAACCAAAGAAAGACTGCATACTATCCGTACCCGGCCAGATGCAGACGATTACCTCAACTCCGATCTGTGGACCGACTGGAACAGGAAACTGAAAAACTACTCCAATTACGGTTTGGGCGCTCAATATAATTTCAGTGAAAAATCAAACTTATCACTGGCATATAGCGGTTATCTGGAAAAAATGGGAGGTACTACCAACAGCCGTAACTCCATTGACACAAAAACAGATAAGAGCTATTATACCAGTGGTATTAAAAAAGATGATCACCGCTGGAATAATTCCTTTACCCTGAACTATAATCTGAAAACAGATTCCCTGGGAAGTACATTGTTTGTAGGAACACAGTATTCGAAATTCAATTCCGATGTAAATGATTTTATTGAGGAAAACAGTGTCGTGAATACAACGCCTGGACTACGTTTTCTCAAAAATCTGGTAGGGCAGCGTATATGGATCTCCGCTACACAAGCTGATTATGCGAAAGTATTCGCTTCTGGCAATCGTTTGGAGCTGGGCGCTAAATTCAGTTATGTGGAAAATACCTCCGCCACTAACTTCTATACAGGCCCGGATGGCAGCAACTTCAAACAGGATAGTGGTCTTTCCAACAAGTTCAAATATGTAGAGAAAATCCCTGCTGCCTATATTAGTTACAGCGGTACTTTTGCTACGAAGATGAATTATACCCTTGGGGCCAGGGGAGAATGGACGAATTACGACCTCACCACCAGTGCTAATAGCGGCCAGTCGCTGTCCGACAGTTATTTCAATATCTTCCCGAATGCTTCCATCTCTACTTCCGTAAATAAATGGAAGCTCCGTGCGGCCTATTCTTCCAGGATTACCCGTCCGCGTTACCAATCGCTGAACCCGTTGGTGATTTACCAGGACCCTTTTACAACGATAGAAGGTAATCCTAACCTGATCCCGGAGAAAACGCATTCCTTCGAAGTAGGCGCCAACTATAGCGATTATGATTTGAAGATCGGATATAACTATACTATTGACCCTATTGATGCTGCTGCCCTGAGAGGAAGTTCGCCCAACAGTTATGTATTGAAAGCGATTAACCTCTACAGAGGACATCTATACTTTGCGACCCTGTCCAAATCCTTCAGCGTACGCAAATGGTGGAATTCTGTGAACAGCGTAAGTTTGAACTACCTCAAACAGGTAGATAATAAATATGATTTTCAGATGCTGACACCAAGGCCGCAGATCTACCTATACACCAGCAATACCTTTACTGTACCGGATCTCTTCAGGTTACAGTTGCTGGCATGGTATGCAGGGGATAAGTATTCCGGGCTGTATTATGATCAGCATCGTTCTACTGTTACGCTTGGCATTGAAAGAGATTTCCTGCGGAATAAACTCCGCCTGAAATTCATGGCCAATGATATCTTTCATAGTACTGCCTCCAGAGGAAATTATGATGTAGGTAAAACTTACATTTTCTTCGACAGAACCTATAGCACCAATTATTTCCGTTTTATTGTTACCTATAATTTTGGTAAGTTGACCAAAACGGATTTCAAAACCAAGACTACCGGCCAGTCTGAGAATAACAGGGCCAACTAATTTTAATTCATTTTGCTGAAAATATCTTACTGCCGTCCTTTCCCAGGGACGGCAGTTAAAGCCTTATTGTGTCGTTGTACCCCTTTCTCCTAATAACAGCGTAAAATATTTATTGTAAATGGAAAAGTCATCCAGGAAAAAGGATATTGCCATCATTGGCATGTCAGGGCGTTTTCCCCAGTCGAAAGACCTGTTGTCTTTCTGGAAGAACCTGACAGATGGAAAGGAACTGGTTCATTTCTTCTCCGAAGAAGAACTGACGGCGTTGCAAGTAGCGCCGGAAGTGCGTAGCAACCCTGCTTTTGTGCCGGCCGCCTCATTTTTAGAACAGTCGGGTAGTTTTGATTATAACTTCTTCGGATATACGAAAGAGGAGGCAGCTGTATTGGACCCTCAAATCCGCATCATGCATGAGCAGGTGTGGGCAGCCCTGGACGATGCCGGCTATGCTGCCGCAGAGCAGGAAACGATAGGACTTTATCTGGCGGCTTCTGATAACCTGAACTGGCGTGCATACCGGATGTTGCACCCTGTTGCCGGTGTGAATGCATTCCTGGCTAGTCGCATGGCCAACAAGGATTTTATCAGCACTTTGATTGCTTATAAACTGGGACTGAAAGGTCCTGGCTACTTGGTAGACACTGCGTGTTCCGGCTCTCTCAGTGCGGTGCACATTGCCTGTCGTAATCTGTTGCTGAAAGAATGTAGCATAGCGGTGGCAGGAGGTGTGAGTGTGGCCAGTTATGATCCCAAAGGCTATGTATTCCAGGAGGGCCTGATCGCCTCCTCTGATGGGCATTGCCGGGCTTTTGATGAAAAAGCTTCCGGAACGGTATGGGGGGAAGGCGCAGGCGTAGTTGTACTCAAGAGATTTGAGGATGCTATCCGCGACAATGATCATATTTACGCTGTCATCAAAGCAAGTGCAGTGAATAATGATGGTCGCCGTAAGGTAGGTTACACGGCGCCCAGTATTGATGGGCAGGCAGAATGTATTCGCCTGGCGCATCGTGTGGCCGAAGTGGCGGCGGACTCGATCAGTTACATTGAAACACATGGTACTGGTACGCGCCTCGGCGATCCTACTGAAATAGAAGCACTGAACAAGGCCTTTGGATACAATACCCAACATCGCTGTGCTATTGGCGCGGTGAAATCAAATATCGGACATCTGGATGCTGCGGCAGGCGTGGCTGGACTTATCAAAACTGCGCTGGCACTGAAATATAAGCAACTACCTCCTTCGCTGCACTATACAAAGCCGAATCCCGAAATCAATTTTGCCGGCGGACCATTTTTTGTAAACAATGCGCTGACCCATTGGCAGCATGCCCCGGCATTGCCACGCAGAGCGGGAGTGAGTAGCTTTGGTATCGGTGGAACGAATGCGCATATTGTCCTGGAAGAAACGCCGGAAACAATAAGTACTAGCTCTACTAATACGCCATTTTTGCTTTCTGCAAAAACCGCGGCCGCCTTAAAGGA
This sequence comes from Chitinophaga dinghuensis, assembly GCF_003259435.1. Classification (GTDB taxonomy): domain Bacteria; phylum Bacteroidota; class Bacteroidia; order Chitinophagales; family Chitinophagaceae; genus Chitinophaga; species Chitinophaga dinghuensis. Next base: position 417,471 of record NZ_QLMA01000008.1, on the reverse strand, counting down.
GTATAAACTGCAACTGGCTGGTTTCCTGGAGAATAACCCACAAAGTAGTATGGCGGATATTGCTTACACACTGGCTACTGGTCGCCAGCATCACCGCTACCGCGAGAGTATTGCCGCTACAGATGTACCCGGTCTCTTATCAAAACTCAGAGACCCGATAGACAAACATATTGTTGCCACTAATGTAAAAACCGTTTTTATGTTCCCTGGCCAGGGAACGCAATATTTCCGCATGACGGCGGAATTATACAAAACCCAGCCCCGTTTCCGCGAAGTGATGGATAAAGGGTTTGCGGTGTTAAAACCACTAATTGGACTAAATCCAGCCACTATACTGGGTTACACCAACGAGGCATTAGCAGATGATACTGCTATTCATAAAACCGTATATACGCAACCGTTATTATTCCTGGTGGAATATGCTTTAGCCGATCTGTTATTACAATCAGGAATACAGCCTGCTGCCATGATTGGGCATAGTCTGGGTGAATATGTTGCCGCTTGTATCAGCGGTGTGTTTAGTTTGGAAGACGGGCTGCGCATCGTTACTGAAAGAGCCCGACTGATGAACGCATTGGCGCCTGGTACTATGTTAGCGGTACAGGCAAGCGAGGAGCAGGTTCGGCCTTTCCTCACTCCCGGATTATCAGTGGCTGCTATCAATACTCCCGGTACCTGTGTGCTGGCAGGCCCGGAACCGGAAATACAACAGATCGTAGCACAGCTGCAAGCAGGCGCTATTTCCACCGTAAGGTTAAATACCTCGCATGCATTTCATTCTGCCATGATGGACGACATGCTCCCTGCTTTCCGCAGCTTGCTTGCTACTTACCAATTCTCATCGCCTGTCATTCCTTATTACTCCAATCTCAGCGGGCAGCCAATCACAGCAGAACAAGCAACGTCGCCTGAATATTGGGTGTCGCATCTCAGACATACCGTATTATTCGCAGCGGGCCTGGAAGCAATGCTGCAAAAGCTTCCAAAGGAGACCATTTTCATAGAGGTAGGACCAGGAAAAACGCTCACCGGACTCTTAAAACATCAACAAGGTAATCTGGCATCTTTTATTCCTGTTACGACTGTTCATTCCGCAAAGGAAAAAGCAAACGATAACGACTTTATACAATCGGCATGGGCCACTTGTTGGAAACATGGCGTAAAGGTCAACTGGCAAACGATTTACAAGGATGCCGGATGTAAGAAGACAATGTTGCCCTTGTATTGCTTCCAACAAACATCATTGCCTGCAAGAGTAGATCCCTTCGGTCATATGCAGAACGGCGCCACTAGTATACAGCCGGAGGTAATAACAGTGGTGGAAGAAGATACCACTTTAACAGTAACGAATACACGTAACAGACCGGAGGAACTAGGCGATCCGGTGGCCCCACAGAATGAAATACAATCCCGCCTATGTGAATTGTGGCGTCAGTTCTTTGGTATTGATACCATCGGCATCACGGACGATTTCTTTTTGCTGGGAGGCGACTCTCTGAGGGCTATGTCTTTGCTGGGAAGGATACAGAAAGAATTCAGTGTAGAGATGAATATCCAGGATTTTTATACAGACGCCAACATACAACGCATCAGTCGCGAAATTGAAATTGTTACACGGTTAACAGCCACCAGGAAAGTTAGTGACCAAACCAAAAAAATTAAAATATAGTTATGGATATCCTTGATTTGTTAGCAGAGCTGGAAAGGAACAGTATCTATGTCACACTTGACGGAGACGATCTGCAAGTGAGTTTTGAACAGGATGAAATCGAAGACCGGCATATCGATCTGCTGCGCGCCCATAAGCCACAGATCATTTCCTATCTGAAGAAATATACCGCAGGACAGGCTTTTGTGGCAATATCTCCAGCGCCTGTGCAGGACAGCTATCCATTATCGCCCAGTCAGCAGCGCCTCTGGGTGCTCAGCCAACTGGATACTGGCAGTCTCGCCTATAACCTCCCGTTTTCCATGGAACTGGAAGGGGATTTTAATATCGATATTTTCTCTCGCGCGATAGATATCATCATCGATCGACATGAAATATTGCGCACGGTATTTCGGGAAGATGAATCTGGCATCCCCAGACAATTTATCCTGTCGCCAGCAGCGCTGCAGTTCCATATTGCCCGCCTGGACTTCCGCAACGCTATTGATCCTCAACAAGCGGCGCAGCAGTATATAGCTACTGACTCGGCTACTCTTTTCGATCTGCAACAGGGGCCATTACTGAGAATGGCGCTCTTACAGGTAGCTGAAGGTAAATACCTGTTTTACTATAACATGCATCATATCATCAGCGATGGTTGGTCTATGGATGTATTAGGGCGAGACGTTATTAACTGTTACCGTGCGTTGGCTGCGGGGCTTACGCCTGCCTTGACGCCGCTGGCCATCCAGTATAAAGACTATGCGGTTTGGCAGCACGAGCAATTACATACCGCTGCTGGTGCGGATGCAAAAGAATATTGGAAAGCATCACTGTCAGGCGAATTACCGGAGTTATCATTGCCCGGCAGTAAACCGCGTCCTGCGGTTAAAACTTTCTCAGGCAGACGATGCAGTACCTACCTATCACGGGATCTTACTACACAGCTCCGTGCCTTCACCCGCGCTGAAGGTGGTAGCCTCTTTATGACGCTGTTGGCTGTCTGGAAGGTGCTACTTTATCGATATACTGGAGAGCAGGATATCATTATTGGTACGCCTGCTGCCGGCAGAAACCATGCGGATCTTGAAAACCAGATCGGGTTCTATGTAAATACGTTACCGCTGCGCAATGAAGTGAATGGCGCATCTTCCTTCACGACATTTATACAACAGTTAATAAACAATACACTGCGCGCTTATACTCATCAAGCCTATCCATTTGATTATATCCTCCAGGAGGTGGGTGCCCGTCGAAATACCAGCAGAAATGCGCTCTTTGATGTGATGATAGCCTTGCAGAATATTGGCGACAGGAATGCTACTTCTTCCTCCACTGAGCCGCAGGATACTATTCTGGATATGGGCCAGTGCTATGCAAAGTTTGATATAGAGATAAATGTCTACGAAGCTGGAGAGGTATTAAACGTGGTAGCGGATTATAATACAGATATCTTTCATGAACAGCAGATAACCCAGCTCCTGCAACATTTTAAACAGTTGGCCACAGCCATTCTGGCGAGTCCAGATGAGGCTATTGATACCATTGATTTCCTTACTGTAGCAGAGAAAGAACAATTGGTTGATGGCTTCAATAATACGGCTGTCTCTTATGCGCCTGGAAAAAATATCCTGGACCTGTTCCGGGAAAGGGTACTAACATCGCCGGATAGTAAAGCCATTGTATATGAAAACCGTGTACTGAGCTATCAGCAAATGGATACGCTGAGTAATCAACTGGCGCATTATCTGCAAGGCCAGCATCAGTTGGAAAGTGGGGCATTGGCGGGTATCCTGTTGGAACGCAGCGAATGGCTGCCTGTAACGGTAATGGCTATACTGAAATGCGGCGCTGCCTATGTGCCGCTGGATGTGCATTATCCGCAGGAGCGTATCGATTATATCCGGGAGAATGGCAATATTGGTGTGATCGTAGATGAAGCGTTACTGAAGGATTTTCAGCATGCGCAATCGCAATACAGCGAGGAGTTATCCATGCCTGTGCTTACAGGATCTTCGCTGGCTTATTGTATCTATACTTCCGGTTCCACTGGTCATCCGAAAGGCGTGCTGAACATGCATGAAGGTTTATACAACCGACTGTTATGGATGAAGGAAGACCTGAACATCCAGCCGTCTGCTATTTTCCTACAAAAGACGCCTTATACATTCGATGTATCTGTATGGGAGTTGCTGTTACCTTTTATCAGCGGTAGCTGCCTGGTGATGGCGCGTCCGGAAGGACATAAAGATCCGCAGTACCTGCAACAGCTTATAGCGCAGGAAAGCGTGAGTATTATTCATTTTGTACCTTCCATGTTGGGGGCTTTCCTGGCCGATTATCAAACTGGCAATACCACATTGCAACAGGTAGTATGCAGTGGAGAAGAGCTGCCGGTAGCCATGGTACAACAATTCCGGGAATTGCTGCCGGGTGTGCGGATATATAACCTCTACGGCCCTACGGAGGCCTCCATTGATGTAACTGCAATAGATGTTACGGAGGTGTCGCTGAGTCATGGTGTGAGCATTGGTCGTCCAGTGGCCAATACGCAGATCTATATTGTGAACCCTGCCATGCAGTTACAACCCGCCGGTGTGGCGGGAGAGCTGATAATAGGAGGTATTCAGGTAGCTAAAGGTTATCTGAACCTGCCAGAGCAAACCGCCAGTCGCTTCATGCCTGATCCCTTTATTGCAGGTCAGCGTATTTATCGTACCGGAGACAGCGCCCGTTGGCTGCCTGATGGCACAATTCAATACCTCGGACGTTTGGATCACCAGGTAAAGATCCGTGGCAACAGAATAGAGCTGGGAGAAATAGAACAGGTGTTGTCTTCCTATACCCATATCCGACAAGCGGTGGTAACAGCACAGGAAGTACACGGCACTAAGGTACTCGTCGCCTACTTCGTGGTATCGACGCCTACTGATAAATCCGAACTGAAAACCTGGTTGCAGCAGAAGCTGCCGGAATACATGGTGCCGACTTACTTTGTAGAGATGGAAGATATTCCACTCACCAGCAGTGGTAAAGCTAATCGCAAAGCGCTGCCACTTGTGAGCGGAGAGGATATAATCAGAAGTGAATATCAGGCGCCATACACACCGATGGAATTCCAGCTGGCGGCCATCTGGCAAGAGGTGCTGGGTGTTGCAGGTATAGGCGTTACCGATAACTTTTTTGAATTAGGAGGTCATAGTCTGAAAGCTACACAGCTGATCTCTACTTACTATCGCACATTCAGGTTCCGCCCGAAATTGCAGGACCTGTTTGAACATACCACGATCCAGTCGCACATAGCACTGATCCATAACAATGCCGGGGAAGTGTATGAACGTATAGCCCCTGCCGTTACAAGTGATGGCTATCCTTTATCCAGCGCGCAGGAAATGGTATGGACGCTGAGCCAGGTGAGAGATGGACTGATAGCCTATAATATTCCTACGGTGAGTCCTGCTGAACCCGACTTTGATACGGCTGCCTTTAAAAGAGCCGTGGCGAGATTAATCGAACGGCATGAAATATTACGCACCGTATTTCGGGTGGGTGCGGACGGAATCCCGCGTCAGCATGTATTAGAGAGCAACGAGCTGAATTGTTTAGTGGATGAGACGGACATCCGCCAGGAAGCAGATCCGCATCAATTCATCTATCATGCGATATTCGATAATGACCTCTTTCAGACCTTTGATCTGGAAAATGGGCCGCTGTTTCGCGTCACTTTGTTCCATACTGCACAAGGGTATTATATCTACTATCTCGTACATCATATCATTACAGATGGTATTTCGGCGGAAGTGGCAGCCAGAGATATTCGTGCGTTATACCTGGAAGAATCCGAAGGAGCGAATATTCCGTTGCCGCAGTTGGATATACAATACAAAGATTTTGCAGTCTGGGAAAAAGAGCAATTACAGCAAGGACATTACGATGCACATAAGAAATACTGGATGCAGTATTTATCTGGGGAGATACCGACTGTCGACCTGCCATCCACCCGCAAACGGCCGGCTGTTAAAACCCATAATGGCCGCTATCTGAGTACTTATCTGCCGAAAACCCTCACTGCACAGTTGCATGAGTTTACAAAGAAGAATAACGGTAGTTTGTTTATGACATTGGTGGCGGCCTGGAATGCATTGCTGTACCGCTATACTGGTCAATCAGATATCACACTTGGAGCGCCTTATGCCGGCAGAATTCATCCTGATCTCGAAAATCAGATCGGCTGCTATATTAATACCCTGGCTATCAGGAATCAGGTGAGTGGAGAGGAATCCTTCCTGTCGTTGTATGATCAGGTGAAACAACATACCCTATCGGCGTTTCAATATCAAATGTATCCTTTCTCCCAATTGGTGCGAGACCTGAAGGTGCGAAAGGATATTAGCAGAAGTAATGTACTGTTTGATATCATGATTGCCTTGCAGAACTTCGAAGGAAAGGTAGAGGCCCCGGATAAATCGGAAGAAGAGTTGAATAGTATTGTAGACCTGGGCAGGCGTTATGCCAAATTTGATATAGAACTCGGTTTTTATGAAAGGGGAGGCCATATTATGTATCGTCTGAAATATAATACCGACGTATATGACTATGACCTGATCGCCGGGATGATGCAACACTTTAAACAGTTAACTGCCGCTATGCTGGCGAATCCGGGAGCAGCTATTGATACCATCGATTTCCTCACCGCAGCAGAAAAGGAACAATTGGTGCATGGTGTCAATGATACGGCTGTCTCTTATGCGCCTGGAAAAAATATCCTGGACTTGTTCCGGGAAAGGGTACTAACATCGCCGGATAATAAAGCCATTGTATATGAAAACCGTGTACTGAGCTATCAGCAAATGGATACGCTGAGTAATCAACTGGCGCATTACCTGCAAGTCCAGCATCAGTTGGAAAGCGGCGCATTGGCGGGTATCCTGCTGGAACGCAGCGAATGGCTGCCTGTAACGGTAATGGCTATACTGAAATGCGGCGCTGCCTATGTGCCGCTGGATGTACATTACCCGCAGGAGCGTATTGACTATATCCGGGAGAATGGCAATATTGGTGTGATCGTAGATGAGGCGTTGCTGAAGGATTTTCAGAACGAGCAATCACAATACAGCGAGGAATTATCATTGCCTATACTTACAGGATCTTCGCTGGCGTATTGTATCTATACTTCCGGTTCCACTGGCCATCCGAAAGGCGTGCTGAACATGCACGAAGGTTTGTATAATCGACTGTTATGGATGAAGGAAGACCTGAACCTCCAGCCATCTGCTATCTTCCTCCAAAAGACGCCTTATACATTTGATGTATCTGTATGGGAGTTGCTGCTACCTTTTATCAGCGGTAGCTGTCTGGTGATGGCCCGTCCGGAGGGACATAAAGATCCGCAGTACCTGCAACAACTCATAGCGCAGGAAAGCGTGAGTATTATTCACTTTGTGCCTTCCATGTTGGGGGCTTTCCTGGCAGATTATCAAACTGGCAATACCACATTGCAACAGGTGGTATGCAGTGGAGAAGAGTTACCGGCAGCCATGGTACAACAATTCCGGGAATTGCTGCCGGGTGTGCGTATATATAACCTCTACGGCCCTACGGAGGCATCCATTGATGTAACTGCAATAGATGTTACGGAGGTATCGCTGAGTCATGGTGTGAGCATTGGCCGACCAGTGGCCAATACGCAGATCTATATGGTGAACCCTGCTATGCAGTTACAACCTGCCGGTGTGGCGGGAGAGCTGATAATAGGAGGTATTCAGGTAGCGCAAGGTTATCTGAATCTGCCAGAGCAAACCGCCAGTCGCTTCATGCCTGATCCTTTTATTGCAGGTCAGCGTATCTATCGTACCGGAGACAGCGCCCGTTGGCTGCCTGATGGCACTATTCAATACCTCGGACGTTTGGATCATCAGGTAAAGATCCGTGGCAACAGAATAGAGCTGGGAGAAATAGAACAGGTGTTGTCTTCCTATACTCATATCCACCAGGCGGTGGTAACAGCACAGGAAGTACATGGCAGCAAAGCGCTGGTAGCCTATTATGTGGTATCGTCACCAACCGATAAATCAACGCTGAAAGCTTGGCTGCAACAGAAGCTGCCGGAATACATGGTGCCAACCTACTTTGTAGAAATGGAAGATATGCCACTCACCAGCAGTGGTAAGGCTAATCGTAAAGCGCTGCCACCTGTAAGTGGAAATGATGTTATCAGAAAGGAATATGTTGCCCCTGTTACCACCATGGAACTGCAACTGGTCGAAATCTGGGAATCGGTACTGGATATGGAAAAGATCGGCATAACAGATAACTTCTTTGACGCAGGCGGCGATTCAATCCTGGCCATCCGCCTGATCAGTCGCATCAATGCAGCTGCGGGCACTAATTACTCTCTTGCAGAATTATTCCAGTATGGCACTATTCAACGCCTTGCTGCCAAAATAGAGGAGGACCAGATAACAGCTCCTGCCGCCTCTTCAGAAGAAGAGGATATCATGGCCTCCTTCAATGAGCTCCGCAACGAAATTATTCAAAACAACTAATACATTCCCATGACCCAAAATACCGGACACATAGAAGACGTATATCCTATGAGCGATATACAGAAAGGAATGGTGGCATTATCGCTCCTGCACCCAGGGGAAGGGCTGTATCACGACCAGTTTACTTATCATATACCAAGGGTAGACAAGGATCATTTTGATAAAGCACTGCGACTCATGGTGCGCAAGCATGCCACACTTCGTACAGCCCTGGACGTTATCAATTATAGTCAGGAAGTACAGATCGTTTATAAAGAGGCTGCTGTTGACACAGAGATAATTGATCTCAGTGCAAGCAGTGCCCTGGAACAGGAAACTGCTATCCGCGATTATATCGGAGAAGAGCGTAAGCGTCCCTTCGATCTGCTGGCAGCTCCTCTTTGGCGCACAACTGTTTTTCACCTTGATGCCACACACAGTGTTTTCCTGTTCCAGTTCCACCACGCTATCCTGGATGGATGGAGCGTCGCATCTTTCAATACAGAACTGTTTAACCTCTACCGGCAATTGCTCGAAGAGCCTTCATTTACGCCAGTACCGCTGAAGAGCAGTAACAGAGAACACGTATTGCAGGAGATACTTGCCAAAAAAGATAAGAAGAACCGGGATTACTGGCAGCAGGAAATGCATGACTTCAAACGGCTGCATATATTTGGGAATACCATTGCAGAGCATACTTTTCAGCACATCATACATCCTGCTAAGGCAGAGCAGTTAAGGCAAGCGTGCAGAGAAGAAAAAATAACATTGAAGACAGTACTGCTCGGCGCTTTCGTGTATGCACTGAACCTGCTTACCTATGATTCCGATATTACGATAGGACTCGTTTCCAATAACCGCCCCTTAACAGAAGATGGCGATAAGATATTGGGATGCTATCTCAATACACTACCATGGCGCACGCAATTATCGAAATATAAGCAGAAGTCGTGGCTGCATTATTTTCAAACCCTGGAACGGAAACTACAGGAAGTAAATACAACAAGACTCACTCTGCTGGAAATATCCCGGCAACTGGGAGAAGATACCAGTTTCGGTAATCCGTTCTTTGATGTCATCTTCAACTACGTGGATTTCCACGTGTATAATAATGTGGCGACTACCACGAATGGCACAACAGGGTATGAAAATAATAAGATCCGACTGGCCTCTCACGAGAAAACCAATACCACGCTTGATTTGACAGTTGCTGCGAGAAACAACCATCTCGTTTTTAATTATCAGTATAATCGGTCACTGGTAGCAGATATTACGCCGGCGCAATTGCATGAATATGTAGAGAAAGTACTGGATATATTTTTGGGAGACACGGCCGCTCCCGTTGGCAACAGCGCCATTCTCGGCAATGATGCAGTGATAAACCAGTTGCAATCGTTCAATCAAACGCAGGTAGATTTTCCTGTAAATACAAACGTAGTGGATCTTTTTTGCCAACAGGCAACAGCGCATCCAGATTCGCCTGCTATTATTTACAAGGATAAGGTTATCACTTATGGGATGGCCGACCGACTGTCTAATCAGTTGGCACATTACCTGATCAATGAATACGCCCTTACAGCAGGCGATCTGGTAGGTTTGTCCCTGGAGCGCAGCGAATGGCTGCCTGTAACGGTGATGGCTATACTGAAAACCGGCGCAGCTTATGTACCGTTGGATACGGCCTTGCCAAAAGACAGACTAGACTTCATCGCGGCGGACGGTCAATTCAAAATTACTATTACCGACTCATGGCTGCAAGGTCTTGCATCGCTGGTGGATACGATGCCTGCTGATCGTCCGAACCGTGTTATTCATCCGGATCAGGTGATCTACAGCATCTATACTTCTGGTTCTACCGGGATGCCCAAAGGCGTGCTGATCGCTCATCGCAGCGTAACTAACCTGATTGCCTGGTTCACACAGCGTTATGGTATTACTGCCGATAGCAGGTTTATTCAACTCACGGCCGCCACCTTTGACCCTTTTATAGAAGATATCTTTGGCGCTTTCTCTAACGGCGCTGTGTTTCATATTATTTCCAGGGAATTGTTGTATGATCCTGAAAAGCTGCGGCAGTATATTATCGACAATGGTATTACCATTCTCAATTGTGTACCTCAGGTGATCAGCAATCTGCTGGCTTTCTCAGAAGAGAAGATCCCTTCCATATCGGCTGTTATTTCAGGAGGAGATAAATTACCTGTGAGTCTGCGCGACACTCTCCTGGCACTTGGTTACAATCTATATAACAACTACGGCCCTACGGAGATTACCGTAGATGCCCTCAGTGAACAAGTATCCGCCGAAGGACCTGTTACTATTGGGAAGCCGGTGGCCAACTGTAAAGCGTATATTCTTGACAGTGAGCAGGATCTCCTGGCAACAGGCGTGGCCGGAGAGCTTTGTATTGGTGGAGCTGGTGTAGCAATAGGCTATCTCAATAATCCCGAACTGACAGCGCAGAAATTTGTTCCGGACCCTTACGCTGGCGGACGTATGTACCGCACCGGAGACCTCGTACGATGGCTGCCATCCGGCACAGTAGAATATCTCAACAGAATGGATGAACAGGTGAAGGTGAGAGGTTACCGGGTAGAAACAGGAGAGATAGAATATTTCCTGATGCAGGCGGAAAATGTAAAAGAGGCGGTGGTGACCACCCATCAGACAGGCACAGGAGAAACAGAGCTGGCGGCTTATTACGTTGCCAGTACATCCATAGAATCGGCCACGCTGATAGCATTTCTTGCAAAATACCTGCCGCCATATATGATCCCCTCCTGGTTTGTACAGATGGATCAATTCCCGCTATCGCAGAATGGGAAGATAGACAGAAAAGCATTACCTGTTCCCTCAGGGGCTGGCGACGGGGAAGAAGAATTATTACAATTGCCTGCCGGTGAGCTGGAAGTGAAGCTGGCAGAGGTTTGGCAAAAAGTATTGGGCCGGGAACAGATAGGCGTGAATCAGAATTTCTTCCGCCTCGGAGGTAATTCGCTGAAAGTGGTGGCCTTACAACGTCAGATAAAAAAGGATATGGATGTGCTGGTAGAAATCGTAGACCTTTTCAGTCATAATACCATTGAACAGTTTGCTGCGCTGCTGGTGCAGAAAAAACTGGTAGAAGAACCGGCAGCAACAGAAGAAGTAAGTGTTAATACGTTAAATTTTTAGTCTTATGGAACAAGCAGTAGCAATTATTGGCGTTTCATTCGATCTCCCTGGAATAAAGACCTGGGAGGATCTCTATCAATCGCTTGCAGGCACTTCCTGCTTTATCGGCGATATCTCAGCGCAGCGGAAGAAAGATTTATTTGCAAGATTTGGGGAATTCCGATTGAAAGAGGGAGGATATCTTCCTGTTATCGACCAGTTCGATCCGAAATATTTTCAGCTTACCGAGAAGGAGTCTGTAAGAATGGCCCCTGAGCAGAGACTCATGCTGATGCATGCACTGCGCGCATTCTACGATGCCGGCTATACGGAAAAGCACCTTCAGGGATCAGATACGGGCCTGTATTATGTTTCACGCAGTAGTAGTTATGCCATGTTCTTCGATGAGCAGTTGGGTGAGTTTGATGCCCTGCATGGAATCGAAGGGGCCAGGATCGCCCATTACCTGGATCTGCATGGTCCGGTGATTGCCATCAATACTACCTGTTCTTCTTCGCTTACAGCCCTGCATCAGGCCTGTAACGCACTGATACAGGGAGATTGCCATATGGCGCTTGTGGGAGGAGCTATACTGGGCGTAGTGAGTAGTGAAACAGCGGATAGATCAGCCATCATTTCTCGTGTGGGACAATGCCGCCCGTTCGATAACGCGGCAGACGGTACTCTCAATGGAGAAGGCGTGATCTGTTTCGTACTGAAACTGTTGTCCAATGCCGTAAAAGATAATGATCCTATATACGCTGTTGTAGAAGGTATTGCTATGAATCACGGCGGCGCACGCATATCGAGTCTTACCGCTCCCAGTGCGGCTGCGCAAACAGAACTGCTGGTGAAAACATGGCAACGCGCAGGCGTAAACCCTGCTGCCATTCGTTTTATCGAAGCGCATGGTACAGGTACTATCCTCGGTGACCCTATCGAATTCAAAGGGATCACAGATGCTTTCAGGCAGGTAGACACTACAGATGGCATTTGTAGCATCAGCTCCGTTAAAGGACAGATAGGGCACCTGGATTCACTGGCGGGCATTGCCGGCTTACTTCGACTCACAGCGGCGCTACGGAGTAACACGCTTCCCTCACAGGCAGGTTTTGAAACCTTGAATGATCATATCAGCGAAGATAATACCATCGTGGAAGTGCAGCGAAAAGCAGCGCCATGGCCAGCGAAGGAAGGACGTAGAATAGGCGGTGTGAGCTCCTTTGGCCTCACGGGTAATAACGTACATGCTGTGGTATCCAGGCAGGAAAAGCTTTCCATTGTTTATAACGACTTGCCGGTGTATTTCCTGCAGCTGTCGGAACGCACGCCGGAAAGACTGCAACAACTGAAGAAGCAACTGGCCGCCATGCTACGTGTAACCGATCACGTTAACCTGGAACCTTGGTGTCAGCAGGTAAACAGATTATTTACGCAACGTCCGGCACAGCAAGGACTGTTGTTCAAGGATAAAAATGCTTTATTAGAGCAGCTGGAAGCACCCTTTCAGCCATCGTCCAGGAAGAAGAAATATTTCATTGCGAATATCGATATTCTTTCATTTGAAGAAGCACAGGTGAATGCCCTTTTAAAAGGTAACCTGTTATTACGCGAAGAATATGATAAGCTGGTTGCCGGTATGGTATTACCTGGTGCGGCAGCCAGGAATATTGCTTTCCAGACGGCCGTATGTAAATGGCTGATGGCGGTATTGGGCAAAGAGGTAACCCTGGTAAGCCCTAAAGAAGGAAATATAGTGCAACAGATCCTTTCCGGAAACATCCTTCCGGAGGAAGCATTTCGTATTGCGCAGATAGCTCCTGGCGCGGATTTTAACAGTATCAACTTTTTTAAATACCTGCAACAGCTTCCTGCAACAGAAGATATAGTCATCTTCGATTTCAGCCATGACAGCTTTGCGGCACCATTTAAGAAAGAGTTGCATCATCTGGAAGTGATCAATGGGAAGTTATGTTACGAAGATAGATGTCTCGCTTACTATACCATGGTAAACGATGGTAAATTGCCATTGGAGCCTGCCAACCTCCATACGCATGCCACGCTTCCGCTGCCGTTTTTTGATTTGAAAAGATATTGGCCGGAGAAGGTGAGAAGTCTTGCTGTAGCTCCTGTAACAACAGCAGCGCCGGCAGTAGCGGAAGTAACAAGTACCTGGACACTCGCCGCTATCCAATCAGAAATTGCTAGTATCTGGCAACAGCTGCTGGAAATAACAACGCCTATACAACCAGCGGATGATTTTTTCCAATTGGGTGGCGATTCTTTACTCGGCCTGGATATGATTGATCAGTTGAAAAAATCTTTTAGTATCACGGTTACCTACCAGGATATGTTCAGTCATCCTTCATTGGAGAGCATGGCAACCCTGGTGGCGGCACGTATGGGAGAGCCGGTGAAAGATGCAGTCGTGGCACAGGTAAATACAGAAATAATCCATCTGGATGGAGAGGCCCGTCAGCAAGCCTATACATCGCTACTGGAAAACATTCAACGAATGGGGCCATTGCAAAGGCTGCAACCGAAGGCCATCCTCGTAACTGGCACCACTGGCTTTGCTGGAGGTTTTATTACCCGCTATCTGCTGGATCATACCGATGCAAGGATATATTGTCTGGTAAGAGGAGAAGATCAGCAGTCGGCCGAAACGCATTTCTGGAACCGTTTTTCAGCAATTTCCGGTCTGACTACTCATCTCCGCATACAAGTGATCAGAGGAGATGTTACCCTCGAAGATGCCGGAATCAGCACTACATTGCCTGATGTAAGTATGGTATTTCATTGCGCCGGTTCCCCTGCATATGTAGGACAAACGGAGAAGCTGCGGGACCTGAATATCAATGGTACCATCAATGTATTTAACTGGGCTGTAAAACAGGGTATTAGCTACTTCCAGCATATCTCCACTGTGGGTATTGCTGGTAGCAGTGTGCCACAGGAAGAACCGGTTGCATTCTATGAAACAGATCTGAACATCGGACAGGATAATACAGGATATATTCATGCGGTAACGCGACTGGAAGCAGAAGAATATCTGCGTTCAAATACCCCGGACTTTATGCAGGTGAATATATTCCGAATGCAGAATATTGGCGGTAGTTTGGAAGACGGCATATTCCTCCACCCAATTGAAAGCAATCTTATTTACCTGCGATTGCTGACTCTTCTGAAACTGGGTTGCTATACAGAACAACTCCGTGCTGTTAATCTCAAAATGGCCCCGGTGGATGTAATGGCGCGGGTAATAGGGGAGCTGGCTTTACATCATCATACATTGATGCATACTTTCCATCTCACTTTAGAAAGTGGTATGGGACTTCCGCAGGTGATTGCGGCGTTTGAAAGCAATGGGGTAACGCTGCAGGAAGTAAGCGCAGCAGCATTCGGTGAAAGAGTGGATCAATTGCTGCAACAGGACAGAACCACCGCGGGAAATCTCCTGCTGGTGCTGGAAAAGCAGAAGGAGCAGGAGAATGAGATTAAACCATCCGCCCCGCGCAATGTACCGCAGTTAACAAGTGATGCCACCCATTTATATTTAAAACAGCTGAAAATTGACACAGATTACGATAGGAATCAGTATCTTCAAAAAGTTGTAAAATTTGGTCTGGAGAATGCATTGTTCCTGACTGAATAGCCCGCTAAAATCTTGTCTTATGAAGAAATCCTTATTTGTCTTTCTGTTTTTGTTACCTGTTATGCTGTTCGCCCAATCTACGCCTGACAAGGCCGTTAAAGCAGATAACTATACGATTTTGCGACTGGTGCTGATTAATCAGCGGGAAGAAATTTTACTTGTGAAATATAAAACCGGCTGGCTGACACCTTCCTTGCGTTATAATGAGAACCAGAGCATAAAAGGCGCTTTGGATAGTCTGGCGAGGGAATTCGGCTATGCAATTACGGTTCCGCAATTGCGTGCCATGGTGACCTTCCAGTTTGATTTCAAACCTGTTGTCTCCATCCGTACGCATTACGCGGCGCATGTTTCCAGTGGGAGTTTGAAGTCGCCCAAAGATGTAGCCGAAGTAAAATGGGTATCGCGGAAAGAAGCAGAAAAGTTAATGTCGCTACCAGAAACCCAGGCGGTAGATGCCATCAGAATTACTACTATGCAAATACTGAATCACCCGGAGACCATCTGGGGCGGTTCTTTCCTGGTACCGGAAACGGGTACTGCGTGTAAGGTGTTGGAGCCTTTTTATGCGGTGGGTAGGAGTAAGTAAAACGAAATATCAGAAAATATAGCATTTGAAAAAAGTAAAACCTGCGCTGGTCGCAGGTTTTACTTTTTTGTGCCTGTCAGTATTATTCCATCTCAATTATATTCATGAAACAATAAGGCTACTATCTCATTGATTACCACCAGTGCATACAATATCCCGGCATAATTCTTCATTCCCATTTTATACAACAGGAAGGTGGGTAAGAGGTAGATCAGGAATTTGAAAATAACCAGGTAGGGTAGTTTTAACCTGGAGGCAGAAGAAGGGGCAGCCCAAATACCCCACAGCACAATAATAAACACCAGCAATCCCGCTGCCACAGCATATTTTATCCATGGTGTAACAATTAGCTTAATCGGAGCATATACTGCAATAATCAGCATCATTATTTCCAGGGAAAATGCCAGTAAACGATTTGACCACTTGAGAAAATACATTAAGTAATAGGTTTGATGAATAAACTCCTTTGACTGGCAAAATTAGTACGAGTTTACCATCTATAATCAGTTAATGGTGAAAATACAGATTAGTTAATACTCCTCCTATGGCCTGGACATCATCGTCGCATAGCCGGTACCGTTAGGGGAGCGGAAATCTCTCTTAAGCCCTGTTTGCCTGGAGGGAACCGGGTGTATGCCCACTGGCTTCCTTGTTTTTCTCGTCTTTGAATTTCAGGAACATCACAAATTGAACAAACTCCAGAAATTGGTACTCTTCCACCAGCGTTTCCAGGGTCGGGCCTTCTGAAAAGTCGGCTCCGAGGGTACGGGTGGAACTATACTGATCCAGTTTCTCTTGTAAGGCATTTGTAAGGGATTTGATTAAATCCGGAAACGCTTGAAATGCCTCCTGCATAATACGTTGGCCCTTAGGGGTTTGTTTTAACTCCTGTACTCGTTGATGGGTTAATGGGGGCAGGGATAAGTTCGACTGTCTTAAATTTTGTACTGTAATCATGCTTCGATTTGCGCTTTTAGGTCATTCAGGTTAGTGATCCGGGCTAGTATAGCCGCTTATATTGATTAGAGAACAAATTTTAGCTAAGGTTACAAAAAAGTTGAAAATTTTTGTAACCATTTTTCTCATTCGGTATCTAATTATTATCAACACGCTACAGGACCTGGAAATATTCATTCAAACAATTGAATTAAAAGATTGAAATCCAATCGTAATGAAAAGTTTCGCTATGATTTTTCAATAATGAAGCGTCTGACTACTCTGAAACCCTAAGCAATACCCTGTGGAAGCATTTAGTAACAAAGAACCTGGTAACATACTGGAACAGGCACTCTTAAGTATTCCGGAAGATTACCGGGCCGTTTTTATACTACGTGAAATAGAACAACTTTCCGTATTAGATACCAGCAAAGTACTAAGTATCTCGCCAGTAAATGTAAAAGTCCGGCAAATCCGGGCTAAAATATTGCTGCATGAACACCTTTCGAAAGACTACAAAAAGGAAATGATTTTTCCATTTCATCCCAGTAGATGCGACAGGATTGTTAATCGGGTACTCGGTAAACTGGGGATTGATTAATACGTCCATACATTTCCTTTAATGGGAAAATGGGTATAATTGGCAGTTTTAGCATAATATCAGCAAAAAACAACTGCCAAATGGGAGTAGGCGCTGGAGGAAGGTTTGGGGAGAAACTGCATAAAAATAAAAACGGACCCGACTTAGTCGAGCCCGTTTTTTGAATTATAATAACTTAAATCCTTCTTCTTTCACATCTCTGCTGTT
Source organism: Chitinophaga dinghuensis (assembly GCF_003259435.1). Lineage (GTDB taxonomy): Bacteria > Bacteroidota > Bacteroidia > Chitinophagales > Chitinophagaceae > Chitinophaga > Chitinophaga dinghuensis. The sequence goes on along the minus strand of NZ_QLMA01000008.1, from coordinate 400,158 downwards.
TCCGCCTATAAAGATTTTGAAGTCTCCCGGCTCAGCCACATATTTCAACTCGCTATTATAGAATTTCAGGTCGTTTTCTGAAATGGTAAAAGTTACTTCTTTCGATTCGCCCGCTTTGATGGCTACCCGTTGGAATCCTTTCAGTTCTTTCACTGGTCGGGTAATACTGCCTACCAGGTCTCTTGTATACAGCTGTACGATTTCTATGCCGTCCTGATGACTGGTATTCGTAACGGTTACGGTAGCAGTGATATGACTGCCTGGTTTGAATTGTTTGGCCGACAAACGGATATCGCTATACGAAAAACTGGAGTAGCTCAGTCCGTAGCCGAAAGGATATAATGGTTCATTGGATACATCCAGGTAGTTGGAGTGGAATTTGGTAAACCATTTATCGTTGGCTGTCAGTGGACGGCCTGTATTTTTATGGCTGTAATAGAGTGGTAGCTGTCCTACGTTTTGTGGGAAGCTGGTGGTCAGTTTACCAGATGGGTTTACATCTCCGAATAATACATCGGCGATGGCGGCACCTGCTTCGCATCCGCCAAACCAGACATTCAGGATGGCAGGAACATGCTCGTTTTCCCAGGTGAGCGTCATAGGACGACCCGCGAAAAGTACCAACACTACTGGTTTGCCGGTAGCTACCAACGCAGCTAATAATTCTTTTTGCGTATCAGGAATACCGATATCTGTTCTACTGGCGGCTTCGCCGGTCATTTCAGAAGATTCTCCCAATGCCGCCACAATGATATCTGATTGGCTGGCGATTGCTAATGCTTCTTTTTTCAGTTCAGCAGCAGTGCGGGCATCTCTGTGGAGAGAACGTCCAAACATGGTGCTGTTGATTTCCAGCATGGAATCTGTAGTCAGGTTGGAACCTTTGGCATAATTGATTTTAACCTGGTTGCCTACTGTTTGCTGAAGCGCTTCCAATAAAGATGGATGTTTGGTGATTTCCGCAGAAACGGACCATGTTCCTGTCATATTTACGCGGGAATTAGCCAGTGGGCCTATCAATGCAATGCTGCCTTGTTTTTTTAGAGGGAGGAGTTGTTGTTGATTTTTTAGCAAGACGAATGTCTCCGTAGCTGCTTTGCGCGCTTCCTGTCGCTTCTCTGGCGTGTAGATCTCTGTGCTGCGGTCACCTTTACAGTTGCGGTAAGGGTCTTTAAAGAGGCCCAGTTTGTATTTAGCTTCCAGGATACGTCTGCAGGCGGTATTAATGGTATTGATGTCTACTTTACCTTCTTTCAGGGATTGGGCAATGGTACCGGTGAAGCCTTCGCCTACCATGTCCATATCCGTGCCTGCATTCAGGGCCAGCGCGGAGACGGTTTTCAGATCCCCCATACCATGCGCTATCATTTCATTGATAGCAGTATAATCTGTTACCACGAAGCCTTTGAAACCCCATTGTTGGCGGAGTACGTCTGTCATCAGCCATTTATTGGCGGTGGCAGGAATGCCGTCTACTTCGTTGAAGGAAGTCATGACAGTAGCTGCGCCAGCTTCCACAGCGGCTTTGTAAGGAGGGAAGTATTCGTTATACATTCTCACCCGGCTCATATCAGTCGTATTGTAATCTCTTCCAGCTTCTGCCGCGCCATAGAGTGCAAAGTGCTTCACACAGGCGAGGATGTTGCTGTTCTCGGAGAAGTTGTTCCCCTGATAACCACGTACCATAGCGGCCGCAATTTGGGACCCCAGGTACGGGTCTTCCCCTGATCCTTCTGCAATTCTTCCCCAACGGGCATCACGGGCAATATCCACCATAGGAGAGAAGGTCCAGTTAATACCGTCGGCGCTGGCCTCGAGGGCTGCTACCCGTGCACTTCTTTCTATCATTGTCATATCCCAGGAGCAGGATAATGCCAATGGAATAGGGAAGGTGGTTTTATATCCATGTACAACATCCAGTCCGAAGAGTAAAGGAATCTTCAGTCGGGATTGCTCTACGGCCATCTGCTGCGCTTTACGGATGTCGTCCACTTTTGTCATGTTCAGCAATGCGCCTACCTGACCGGCTTTAATTTTGGCTTCTACGCCAGTACTTACAGCTGATCCGGTTACCACCTCTCCGGAAGTGAGGAGATTTAACTGGCCCAGCTTTTCTTCCAGTGTCATCTTTTTGAGGAGTGCATCTACAAAAGTTTTCATTTGCAGATCTTGTTGTTGGGCAACCGCTATATGGCTCATAAAGCTGAAAGCCAATAGCATGGTGAGTTTTAAATATCTCATATCAGTATAGATTAAAAGCGAATGGTAGAAACTACAGGGAAATGATCTGATGGGAAACGGAGGTCTTTTGCATCAGTGAGTACGCCGTAGTTCAGTACTTCTATGTTTTTATTGATGAAGATGAAATCTATTCTCCCTTCTTTCACCACTTTTGTCCAGTTATGATATTTGAAATCCTGGAAAGTGCTGTCCGGCCCATAGGGCTTGGTGTGAGAAACCAGTTTGGCATCATTGAATTGCTGCACGATGGCGCCGTAAGCGCTGGTAGCAGGGTTTGAGTTGAAATCGCCGGTAATGATAACGGGCGTATTGTTATCGGATAACTGATGGATTTTTTCCAGGATCATTTTGGCGGAATTTTCCCTGGCTTGCACGCCTTCATTATCGAAGTGAGTATTGAAGAAATAGAATGCATTGCCAGTGGTTTTTTCTACCAAGTGGGCCCAGGTGCAAATCCGGATGTAGGCGGCATCCCAGCCTTTGGAAGGTATTTCCGGCGTAGGTGATAACCAGAAGTTACCGGATTTTATCAGGTCATATTTTTCCTTGTTATAGAAGATAGCAGAAAATTCGCCCCCTTCTTTTCCATCGTTTCTGCCTACGCCTACATGAGCATGCGTACCCATGGCATCCAGATCTTTCATCTGATCGATGAGGGCTTCCTGTACGCCAAATACATCAAATTGGTGGTATTGGATAAGGTCCCGCACCATTTCCTTGCGATGAGGCCATGCATTGGCGCTGTCCCATGCTATATTGAGGCGAAGATTGAAGGTGGCCACTTTCATAGTGGTGAGAGATTGATCCACCAGGTGCGGCGCTATGGCCTTTTGCCAGATACGGTAACCAACCGGCTTCATATGCAGTTGATCTTCTTTAAAGAGTTCCGCTTTAATGGCGCCGTTGGACTGGAGCATTTTACTGTATACGTCTACAAAAGAAGTATGGGACTGTTTGGCGAGAAATTGCTGAATGGCTTTATTGCTCTTTACCATTTCAGGAAGGAGCCGGCTTCTGCTGGGACTTGGTTTTATGGAGATGAACGTTACGGGAACTTCCGGCATTTTACTCCTGATCATGGAGAACAGTGTCTGGAAGCGTTTTAGCAGCATGGGCGCTTTCACCGTATCCGAAGCCAGGTCATTTTCTCCGCAATAGATTACGATTTGCTTAGGATGATAAGCAAAGATGACATCATTGGCATAATGAATAACATCCAGGAGATTGGAGCCGCCAAAGCCGCGATTGATAATCCGATGGCCCGGGAAGTAGTTATTTACATCCTGCCAGTAGGTAAAGGAGGAACTACCAATAAAGAGGATCTCCTTACCTGTGGGAGGAGTCTGCGAGTCCTGATGTTTGAACGCCTGAATATCGCTATGGTAAGGATATTGTTGCTGGGCATAGAGGGTGCTGTAACAGCAGATGCAAATTACGGCAGCTAAAATTTTTCTCATGGAACGTAGATTTATAGCTTCACTTTGATGTATAGTGTAGCTATGTGCTCTTCTTACCCCATGGAACCTGGAAAAAATTTTATCTGGAGGAGCGGGAACGCAAAATAATAGTGTTGCTGTCCTGTTTCTCTACTTCTGTATTCAGTACAGTGGATAGTACAAACAGTGCGTCGTCCAGAGAGGAAATAAGAATAGGGCCACTTACCGTTCTGTTGTTCATTGCCGGGTCTTGCATGATGATTTTTTTGCCGAAGTTATCTTCCAGGTAAAGGAGTATATCATTGACTGTAGGGTCTTGTAATATCAATTTCTGATTCTTCCAGGCACTGTACTTTTCAGCAGAGGTGGTGGAAGTGATGAGTTTATTTTCTGCATTGTTATAGGATACAATCTGGCCGGGCGACATAATAATATCCTGGTCTTTGCCATTGGCAAAGGAGAGTTTTATTTTTCCGCTTTCGAGTACCACTTCCGTTTTCTGGCGGCGTTGTCTTACGTCAAACATCGTTCCCAGTACAGTAACAGTAAGGTCTTTCGTATGTACGAGGAATTTTTCTTCGGCCTTGATCTGATTGGTATCTTTATTAATATGAATGACATGGAAGAGGGCTTCGCCTTCCAGCCATACTTCCCTGTTATTGCCTTTGCTCCAGTTCTTACTGTAAGTGATTTTTGAATTAGCATTCAGTTCTATCTGTGATCCATCTGGGAGCGTCACATGGCGTATTTCACCAAATGTAGTGCTGGCAATCACTTGCTCGTTACGCGTACGATTTAACAAGAAGTACGTACCACCTATAATGATAAGACCGGAAATGACAGCTGCTGCGCGGAACATAGTGCGGCGGGAAAGAAAATGTACTTTGGGCGGATTTTCTTTTTCTGCTTCCAGTTGTGCGTTCAGTAACTGCAAATGCCTTGCCCAGGAGGCTTCTACTTCTGCATCAGTGGGGGTATGGGTAACGAATGCGATACTTTTAAGATATATGCGGGCATTTTCAATGGCTTCCTGTTGCTGGGGTAGATGCGTTAGTACCATCTGCCAGAAGGTGTCATGGTCGGCGGATGGCTGGTACACCCACTCCTGGAAATAGGCGTCCGTAAGAAAATCGCTTTCCTTATAGTGAATATATTTATTATATGCGGTAGCTCCTTTTTTCATTCTATTATATAGTTCCCTGTTCTGCTGTTTTTACCCCAAGCTATTTTGTAAAAAATATTTAAAATAGTTCGGACAGCAAATATTGGCATAATAACAATAAGATCATAACCTTTTCTTTCAACGCTAACAGGCTCCTTGCCATGATCTTATATGTTGCTTTTACTGAGATGTTAAGAATAGATGCCACTTCCTGATAAGAAAGATTCTCATAAAATTTCAGGAAAATTGCTTCGAGCTGTCGGCCAGTCAACGTTTTAATTGCTTTTTGTAGTTTAACTTGCAGCTCCTCATTCAGCTCTTTGCTAACGATTACATTCTCGATAGACATTTCATAATCTTCCTCCGCAGACGGATTTAATACCAATTTATCGTGCTGCCTGATTTTTTTTATGAGAACGTAACGGAATGATGAATAGAGATAGAAATTAGGTGAATCTACATGCGATAATTTTTCACGTCTGTTCCACAAATCCAGGAATACCTCCTGAATACTGTCTTCAATCAGATGAGTGTTAGTGGTGAACTTTCTGCCATAATTATAGAATCGCTTGTAATATTCTTTATACAATCCGGAATAGGCTTCAATATCGCCATTCATAATATGTTGGAATACCGGATTGTCCATTTTTAGGTCAGAGATTGATTGAAACAGATCGCAAAATTATTGAAAAAAGGATACCGTCAACCTTTAGTCGCTCCTTTCACAGGGGCTTATTATGTTAACTAATTGTTATTGGAAAATGTACGTATCCACGGTAAAGGTAAATGTATTTATAATAAATTGTTGATTATTAAATTGTTATGTGAGTCATTCTGCTACTAGGTTAGCTATAATTATTAATACGCCAAGGGAGTCTGGAAAAAAAATAAAAAATGGATGGGGTAATTTTTTCCATTTCTAACACTTACTCCTAAACGGAACAAATTCCACTTTAACTAAACGAAAAATTCGCCAACTATGACGCTGCGCTATTTTAAGCGGTTGCTTGTGGTACTATTGCTGGCAGCCACAAGTACGGTGTATGCACAGAAAACTGTCCCTGTAATTGATGCCTTGAAAGCTATTACCCGCGTGTACAAAGCAGATTTTGTGTATGATCCGCAGGTAGTAAAGACCAAAACAACTACCTACAACATCACGAACTTCTCCGGAAAATCACTGGAAGATGTGTTGAAAGGTGTACTCTATCCAAATGATCTCGTATTCCTGTACGTGAAACCTAACTACTATACGATCGTAGAAAAGGACAGAGTGGGAGAGTATCAGTCGTCTCCCAAAAAATTAACGGATGATAACAGCCAGGCTACTGTACAAGCTAATCAGAAAGTAAAAGTTTCCGGCGTAGTAACCGATGCGGTACAACCTATTCCTAACGTAATGATTATGGAAAAAGGTACCGGCACCGGTACTATGACCAAACCTGATGGCAGCTACACCATTGCTGTTGCTGGTCCGCAGGCTATCCTGGTATTCTCCTCTATTGGCTATGGCAGCCGGGAAGAACTGGTGGGCGACCGCACTTCCATAGATGTGAAATTACAGGAAGCTACCAAGGAGCTGGGAGAAGTAGTGGTAACGGCGTTAGGCGTGAAACGTGAAGAAAAAGCGCTGGGGTATGCGGTACAATCTGTAAAAGGTACCAATATGCAAACCGTTAAGGGAGTAGACCTCGGTACTTCCCTCACTGGCCAGGTATCTGGTCTGACAGTGAAAAACTCTACGGAATTCAATGGTACTCCCAAACTGGAAATGCGCGGTGAAACCCCATTGCTGGTAATTGATGGGGTGCCTTATGGTAATATGACCCTCCGCGATATCCCAACAGATGATATCGAAAGCATTAACATGCTGAAAGGTCCTACTGCTGCTGCATTGTATGGCGCCCGTGGCGCAGCCGGCGCAGTGATGATCAGCACCAAACGCAGTAAGGAAGATCGCCTCACCGTAGATGTAAACAGCAATACCATGTTTAATCTCGGTTACCTGGCCCTCCCGAAAGTGCAATCTTCCTACGGCCATGGCCTGGATGGTAAAATTGCGACCGACTATGTATGGGGGCCTAAACTGGATATCGGTCAAACCGCTGTGCAATGGAATCCCATCACAAAACAAAATGAGGATATGCCACTGGTATCCAGCGGAAAGAACAACCTCAAGAACTTCCTGCAAACAGGGCTGATCACCAACAATAGCATCAGCGTTACCAAAGGTGGCAAGAATGGCTTCTTCAGAGCAGGTCTCAATCATATCTATAATAAAGGTCAGTTCCCTAATCAGAAACTGAATATCATTAACTATACCATGAGCGGCGATCTGAAAGCTGGCGAAAAATTCAGCCTGGAAAGCCATATGGGATACACCCGCACCACTGCTCCTCAACTCTGGGGTAGCGCCTATGACCAACAAGGTTATATCTACCAGATCCTGATGTGGACCGGCCCGGAGTACGATATCCGTCAGTATAAAGATTATTGGGTGACACCAAACCTGAAACAGAACTGGCTGTACAATGCCTGGTATGATAACCCATACCTGATTGCTTATGAAAAACTAAGAGGCACTGAACAGAATAAACTGAATGCCAGTCTGATCATGAACTACAACTTCACAAAAGACCTGAAGCTGATGTTCAGAAATGGATACGACTATTATAAAAATGAAGATGTGATCCAAAACCCTGCTGGTATTTATTCTACCAGAGGTATGACCATCGGTAATACCTTCGCATTCGACTTCAGCGGTAAAGGTATGTATGGCCAAAATCAAAGCTGGGGAAACAGTATCAACAGCGACCTGCTGCTGACCTACAATAAACAAATCGGTAAATGGAATATCGATGCGTTGGGCGGCGCCAGTATCTTCTATTATAAACAAAGAGAACAAGGTGCAAGAACAAGAAACGGTCTTGCGGTGCCAGGCTGGTATTCCCTTGCGAATGCAGTGCCTTCCACTACTGCCGGCGTAGACGGTATCATCACCAACTACGGTACCTGGGCCAAACAAACCAATTCTGTTTATGGGAAAGCAACGCTCTCCTGGAACAGCGCCGTATTCCTGGATGTAACCGGCAGAAATGACTGGAGCTCTACTCAGGAAGAAAATGCAAGATCCTATTTCTATCCTTCTGTTGCCACCAGTGTGCTGATGTCTGAATTTATCAAACTACCAAACTGGCTCGACATGTGGAAAGTAAGAGGTTCCTGGACCATGACTAAAACGCCACTGGATGTATATGCTAACAATCTCGCCTATACGATCAATAACAGTTGGGGTACTATCAGTGCCACTACGCCTAATAACCTGGCGGGAAGCAATTTACTGCCTGCCACTACCCGTACCTGGGAATTTGGTACTGCTGCATACCTGTTCAACAAACGCCTGCACGTAGATCTGGCTTACTATACAAAACTATACTACAATACCCAGATCCAGCAAACACTGGCGCCTTCTTCCGGTTATGCCACTACGCTGATCAATACCAACGAAACTACTGCCCGTCGTGGTATAGAAATCACTTTGGATGGTACTGTGATGAAGAAAGGCAAGTTCCAATGGAATTCCATGCTGAACTTCACGACACAGCATAAGTATTATGTAGACATTGATTCCGTGTATTCTGCTAAAAACCTCTGGACAAAATCCGGCGGACGCACAGACGTTGTCGCCTATACGCAGAAAGCGCTGAGAGATCCTCAGGGCAACGTGATTCACCAGAACGGTATGCCGCTCCTCAGTACTTATACCCAGCAGTTTGGTTTGTCTGATCCCGACTTCGTATTCGGCTTCATCAACAACTTCGCTTATGGTAACTGGAACCTGGGTATCACCATCGATGGCCGTATTGGTGGCGTAATGTACGATTACATCTACGCGAAAATGTTTGATACCGGTTCTAACCCGGAAACAGATAACCAATGGCGCTATGACGAAGTAGTGAAAGGACTGAAAAACTATGTAGGAAAAGGAGTGAAGGTTGTCAGCGGAGATGTTACCTATGATAAAAACGGTATGATCCTCACAGATACCCGTCAGTATGCACCAAATGATGTTCCGGTAAGCTATCAGGCGTATACCCGCAAATGGGGTAACTCCTATGAAACCGGCGTAATGAAAAAGAGCTTTGTGAAAGTGCGTGAAATCTCTCTTGGATACAGACTGCCACAAGCTTGGTTCGGTAAATCCGGTATCAAAAATGCTTCTGTAGCATTGACTGGACAGAACCTGTTCCTCTTCACGAATTTCAAATTCTCCGATCCGGATGTTGATTCCGAAAACATGAACGCTCCTGCGCAGAGAATGGTAGGTTTTAACGTTAAGGTGGGCTTCTAAAATAGACTAACATGACTAAGCATATTTCAAAAAAAGCTGTAATTGCCACACTGATAGCCGGTTTGGGCTTCAGTAGCTGTACCAAAAAGTTTGATAAAATCAATACCAATCCCGATAAGCCTTCCACAGCTGCATCGGAATGGCTGGCTACCAATATCCTCACTTCCGTTACGTCCAAAGATATCTCTCAAGGTACCGGATTCCGTCAGCCATTTACATTGGGTAAATATATCAGTTGGACAGAGTTGATGAGCGAATACCAGTACAATAAACTGACAAGAGTCGATTTTGCGAGATTACTGGTACTCCGCGATGTAGATCCAATGATCAAAAATGCCAGTACCGCCGATCTTAAAAATACCTTTGAAGGTTTTGGTCACTTTATCCGCGCGTGGCAGTTCTTCCAAACCACCATGCAGGTAGGAGATATCCCTTACAGCCAGGCTATTCAGGGCTCATCAGGCGTTATCAAAGCAAAGTATGATACCCAGAAAGATGTATTCCTCGGTATCCTGAATGAACTGGATCAGGCAGATCAACTATTGTCTAAAGGCGTAAACTTTACGGGCGATTTCATTTACCAGGGAAATGTAGACAAATGGAGAAGACTGGCCAACAGCTTCCAGTTGTATGTACTGATTAATCTTTATAAGAAAACAACCGATAAAGACCTGGATGTAATCAACCGGTTCAAAGCGGTAGCGGCGCGTCCGTTGATGAGGGATTTCAACGATAACTTTGCAGTAACCTATACGGCTTCTGCTGGTTATTGCTATCCATGGAGCAGTACTCCTGCGCAGATCAACTCTTTCCTGGATTATCCGGTGCTGTCCAGCTACCTGCTCGATCCTATGAAAGCTTCTCAGGATAAGCGTTTGTTCTATATGGCAGAACCTTCTCCTGCTCAGATTTCTGCTGGCAAAACTGCTTCAGATTACAATGCTTATCTCGGTATTGATCCTGCGGATGAATTGGGAACGATTGTTACCAATAAGAAAGCGGGTAATTCCTGTGCCGTAAATAAACGTTATGAAGAGTTGTTTAATGCGGAACCAGTAGGCTTACTGAACTATTGGGATGTGCAGTTCATCCTCGCTGAAGCAGCGGTACGTGGCTGGATTACAGGCACAGATGCACAGACTTACTATGCAAATGGTATCAAAAGTCATATGAATTTCCTGGTGAAATATACGCCTGCATCCTATGCACACGGAATGGTAATGGATGATGCCTATATTAATGCGTTTCCTGCTACGGTGACACTCGCCGGTACTGCGGAAAATCAGATCAAACAGATCATTACACAGAAATATATTGCCGGTTTCTTCCAGAACTCCGACTTCAACGCCTGGTATGAAAACAGACGTACCGGTTATCCTGCATTTACGCTGAAAGCGGCTACCAACATGAATACGCCCGCTAACGCCATGCCGGTAAGATGGATGTATCCACAGAAAGAGCTGGATTACAACTCAGATAATGTAAACAGTGCGGTGAATGCACAGTATGGCGGATTTGATGACGCCAATCAAATAATGTGGTTGCTTAAGTAGATGCCTGTCCTTATATGAATCGTCAAGCCCCATCTCTTTTCGAGATGGGGCTTTTTTGTGCAAGCCTTTGTGAAATTAAAGAAGACGCGCGCTTGGAAAATACCGTCATCTAACTTAACCGCATACACGAAATGTAGGCGACTTTTTTATTCTCTGTCCTCAACTGTGCGATATGAACACCGGCTGGTTAGTCATTCGGATGATCGGTGTGGCATGGCTGGATTTCAGCATGTTGGAAATAGTACTTCTACCATAAGATCCCATCACTAGAAAAGCGTTCTTCTTATTTAATACATATTCCAGTAATTCCGTCTTAATGACGCCCTCCCTTTCTGTAAATACAATATTGTTGTAATGGTCCAGTAACCATTCTTTCAATCTGTTCTTTTCTCCTGCCGAGATGCGGTGCTCACTGTTTACAGTAATTACATTAACAGGTTGCTGAGATAATTGTGGAAACAGATGCGTAAATTGTTTCATCGCCAACATGGAGGAAGGATGCCCATCATACGCGAAAATAATTTGCTCAATCCCTTCGAAGCCAACTGGTGTGATAATGACGGGGCAAGCTGCATCTGTCAGTATATCTCTTACAAATCGTGTGGGTATGGGCTCCGGTTGACTGGCAAAGGATAAGGCAGCATCCACCAGCAGTAGATCTGCATATTTGCTCTCCCTGATAATCTCATCCATTGGGAGACCTCTGTCGCGGTGAACAACAGCAGGTATTCCTCTGCTTGCACATGCGGTTCTGAATTGTTGGATACCTTCTTCACAGCAGTTACTTTTTATATCATCAATGGAATTAGCGGGCGAGTTTGCTTCCGCTTGTAGCATCGTTAAAGGTCTGCCTTCATACTCAAGATTTTCCAGAAAGATACCTGTTAGTTTTGAGTGGGTAAGATTACAAAGGAACATGGCAAAGTCAAGCGCCTGGGGGTTTATAGCCATTGCATCTGTAATGAATAGAATCTTTTCCATAATAGCAATTCTTTGATGTAAAATTAGACCGGCAGTCGCTAATTGACTATGATAATTGTCAGTTGAATGGCTGATAAACAGAGGTGAAATACCTGATAATAATCATAGAAGGTAATGACGGAAGACACCACCCATGCGGCGCCTCATTAGTACCTTTGAGCTAAGTTTTACCACATCTTAACATTCGCTGCCATGTCACTTATCACTACAGTCACCTTTAACCCGGCTATTGATAAAAGCGTTATCATTCCTGCTTTGGCCCCGGAGAAAAAATTAAGCTGTTCTATGCCTGTTTTTGAGCCTGGCGGTGGTGGGGTGAATGTTGCAAGAGCAATCAAAAAGTTGCAAGGAGAGGCTACGGCTGTTTATCTAGCAGGAGGATATTCCGGGAATTTTTTTAATTCCTTACTGGATATGGAAGCAATCCCCTTTATCATGGTCCCTATTTCCTCTCATACACGGGAAAACCTGATTGTATTGGATAAGTCTACGGGCTTACAATATCGTTTTGGTATGCCAGGGCCGATGGTTAGTCCACAGGAATTTGACCAATGCCTGGAGGTCATTCGTCATATGGAGACAACCTGGCTGGTGGTAAGTGGAAGCCTTCCTGCTGGCGCGCCAGCTTCTATTTACGGTACAGCAGCCGCTATTGCAAAAGGGCGGGGAATAAAATGTATCGTAGATACTTCAGGAGCGGCTTTGAAAGCTGCTGTGGATACAGGTGTCTACCTGATAAAGCCTAACTTGTCGGAGTTGAGTTACCTGGTTGGAAAGGAATCATTATGCGGAAATGAAGTGGTAGCGGCGGCTAAGGAAGTCATTAACAGTGGGAAATGTGAGATAGTAGTGGTCTCTTTAGGGGCAGCAGGCGCTTTGGTTGTTACGGATAAAATTGTACATACCATTGCAGCCCCTACAGTCAGATGCAACAGTACTGTGGGGGCAGGGGATTGTATGGTGGCAGGAATTGTATACCAACTTTCGCAGGGAGAAGACATCGTGGCGGCTGTCCGGTTTGGCGTGGCTTGTGGAACGGCCGCTACATTGAATCCAGGTACTGCCCTGTTCAAACCGGAAGATGTCCGGTTCTTGTATAAGAATATGCGCCAGGCCGATCCCGGGAAATGTTAAATCAAACTATTTATTTCCTGTCCACCCATTCATTTACCAGCTTACGATACGTTTCTCCAATTGGTAAATAGGTGCCATCAGTGAGCTGGATCTGATTGCCTTCTATCACTTTTATCTTATCCAGAGGGATAATGTAAGAACGATGGATACGTACAAACTGTTTCTGCGGCAGCTTTTCCAGGATATCTTTCATATTCTCCAACACCATTATTTTCTCTTCCTGGGTATGTATACGAATATAGTCTTTCAAGCCTTCTATATACAGAATGGAATCTGGCGCTATTTTATAATGTTTGCGGTCTGCTTTTACAAACAGGAAATCATTCGTGTCGTTGGACTGAAAAGTTTGCTGCCAGCGGTTATACTTTTCAATACTCTGAAAAAACCGATTAAAAGTGACTGGTTTCAGCAAAAAATCAATCACATGAAACTGGTATGCATCCAGTGCATATTGCGGATAAGCAGAAGTGATGATGAAATTATGTTGCTGATTGAATAGCTGCATCAGTTCAATACCTGTCAGTTGAGGCATTTGAATATCCAGGAAGATGAGATCTACTGATTCGCGCTTCAGTACCTCGATGGCTTTGAATACATCGCTGTCGGCATACAATACCTGTAGCTGCGGAACTTTGGAGGCATAGTCGGCTATTAGTTTCACTGCAAAAGGCTCATCGTCCAGTATGATACAATTTATTTTATTCTTCATGACAGGTGTATTAAAAGTTCAGCGGTGAAATGGTTTTGTGCCTGGGTGAGCTGTAGTTGATGCCCATTGGGATAATGGATTTCCAGTCGTCTTTTCAGATTATCTAATCCGATTCCTCCCAGTTTATCCTTCTTCTGTGTGCCAATTTCATTTTTTATTTTGAAAGTAAGCTGTTGCTTATTGGCGGTCAGTCGGATGTCTATAGGATTTTCCCTGGAAGTGGCGCCATGTTTCAATGCGTTCTCCACCAGCGGGGAAAGCACATAGGGCGGGATTTCTATGAAGTCATTCTCTACTTCGCTGATGAAATTGACGAACTCCGTTTCCTGGTGTCTTAGCTGCTCCAGTTCAATATAAGCTTTGATATAATTGATTTCATCTGAAAGGTAAATCTTTTCTTTCTGTGACTCATAGGTGGTGAATCGCATGACCTGGCTCAGTTTTTCAATCGCCGGTAAGGATTTATCAGATTGAAAATAAACCATGGAATAGATATTATTCAGGGTATTAAAGACGAAATGCGGATTAATCTGCGCCTTCAGGAATTTAATCTCCGTATTCTTGTTTTCTTCCAGGATGGCTTTATTATACTCCAACAAACGAATAAAATAAATGCCCCACCAGAGAAAGGAACTGAAAATGATGGGCGTACTGCTGTATTGCAGGTTGTCGAACATATAGTTGAGGAAGGTGGGATAGGTATAGTTTATTCTTCCAAACAGGAGGTCCGTAATGACCTGCTCTGTAAGCCATCGCATGGCGGTGAAGAACAAATAGGAAATGAAGATCCCTGCCACCAGCTTCTTCCATTGGAAAGACGACTTGAATACCTGTTTCATTACGATTAAATAATGAAAATAGAAGGTCGCAATAAATACCACCACATAGGTGCTGTAAAACAGGTCAGGCTTAGAAAACTGGGTCTGCATCGGGTTCTTCACAAAAGTAAAATAGGCGCTGAGCAGCCAGAATATCCCATGGATGATCACCTCTTTTTTCCTTGATAACGTCCCCTTATAAAGCATTGCATCATTTTTTACAAAGCTATTCATTTTCAAAAAGATGTTGATCCGGGTTCGTAGAAAAACGGCGGGGGTTTGTCGATAAAAGTGGTAAAAGGTATTTATTCCATAGAGTTTTGTGGTCTACTTAATTCACGAAATATGAAGCGAATCACCTTGTTACTGCTGGCAATCTTATCTGTTACCTATGTATTTGGCCAACAATACTCCATTAAAGGACTTATCCTGAATCAGCGTAAAGAGCCTATGGCATTTATGTATGTGGGTTTAATGAAGCAGGATAGTATCCCTGTACAGCAAATGCTGACAGATACCCTGGGCCGCTTTGCTATTAAAGCGGAGAAAGGGCAGTACCGACTGCTGATGAAGCAATTCGGGAAGGAATGCCTGAGCAGGGAAGTGGTACTGAACAAGGACCTGGATCTGGGCCTCATTGAAATCAAGGAGGAAACCACGTTGCAGGGTGTAACCGTTGCTTCCCGGAAGAAGCTGGTGGAGCAGCGGGTAGACCGACTGGTATTTAATGTGGAAAATGCAGTGATGCCTACAGGCGGTACCGCTTTAGATGCGCTGAAGGCCACTCCTGGGGTGAGAGTACAACAAGAAAATATCTCCATTGTGGGAAAAGGAGAAGTGCTGGTAATGATAGATGACCGACTGCAAAGGATGTCGCAGGAAGACCTGGCCACTTTCCTGAAAACCATTCCTGCGGATAATATCAAGAGTATTGAGGTGATCACGGCGCCCCCTGCCCAATACGATGCAGAAGGCAACAGTGGCCTGATCAATATTAAGCTGAAACGCGCAAAAGCTAATACCTGGGATGCCACCATCGGCACTACCTATAACCAGAGAACCTATGCTAGCGGCAGTGTACAAGGTTTGTTCAATTATAATCATTCCCGCCTCGCGCTACAGGTATCCGTGAATAAAGGGAAAGAAAAATTATTGACCACCTCTGATGGACAGATATTCTATACCCATGAACAATGGAACCAACAGGTGAAAAATAAATCGCAAAGCGATGTGCTGAGTACCGGTTTAGGTATCGATTATAAGATTTCCGATAAATGGTCTACCGGTGTGAAATACCTGGGAAGCTTTACTGACAAGAACTTCAGTAATCAACCTTTTACGAGCCGTATTGGTCAGGATAACACAAGTTATATTGCTTCGGATGTAAATGGCGCTAATAAACCAGCTATGAATGCGGTAAACTGGCATCATGCCATTGCGCTGGATTCCATGGACCGGAAAGTGACGATCGACTTCGACTACTTCAGTTATCAGAAGAAAGATTTTCGCTTATATTCCGGAAATGAACTGGATCAGCATAAAGGCGTGATCCCTGGTAGTTACTTCGCTGCCACGAATTCCAATATCAATAAAATACATAACCTCTCCGGTAAAGCGGATATCTCCCTGCCTTATAAATGGGCCAATGTGAATGTAGGCGCTAAAGCCTCATACACCAATACCAATAATGATTTGGTGGTATATGACCTTCAAACAGGTGGCCCCGTTTTGAATACAGGTCAGTCGAATGTATTCAATTACAAAGAGTACAACGAAGCAATTTACTTTTCTGCAGGTAAGAAAATAAATAATTATTGGGAGACACAAGTCGGTCTGCGTATAGAAGCCACACAAACAAAAGGTTACAGCCTCAATTTGAATCAGACTAACGCAAATGACTATATTAAACTGTTCCCGACGGCATATATCACCTATGAGCCGGATGCGAATAATACGTTCTCTTTTAACTACAGCCGCAGAATACGCAGACCAGATTTTGATTACCTGAATCCATTTGTGATCCGCACCAGTCCTTATTTCTATTCAGAAGGGAATCCATTCTTAAAACCTTCCTACATTGATAACCTGGAGCTCTCTTACGTGAAAAATCAAAACTGGGTGAATTCAGTATACTATTCCAGGGTAACCGATTTCGGTCAGGCATTATCCATCGTGGATAGCGTCACCAATGTTACCAGACAAACGCCGATGAACTATGCCAATACTTACCAGATAGGATTTTCCACGTATTACAATTTTAATAAATTGTCATGGTGGAATAGTGCTACAGGTTTCAATGTAAACTACCAGCATGTAACCTCGAAAACAGGCATCATTCAATCTACTGATGGCTATAACGGCTACTGCTACACCAATAACGATTTCACCCTCAACTCCTCCAAAACTGTTTTCCTCGGTATCAATTATGCGTTACAATTACCTGGCCGTTATCAGATCTTCCAGATCTCTACATTGCATATCCTGGATGTTTCTATGAAGTTCCTACTGGCCAATAAAAAATTCTCTGTAACGCTGACAGGAGAAGATCTTCTCAATGCACAGCGCCCACTGATCTCTTACTATTCCAATGGTATTAAAAATACCGTACGCAGTTACGGAGATTCCAGAGGCTTCCGTGTTGCCCTGAGTTATAAGCTGGGTAAGAATATCAAGACCTTTAAACAGAGAGCGTTCGGGAACGAAGAGGAAAGAAGCAGAGCCAATTAGGGGAAATGGCTGAGCCATACAACAAAACAACTTTGAGCTATGCAGCAAAGAGGAAGTGAAGATGTTGCCGGACATTTGTACTGTAAAAACAAAGTATATGAAAAGTATCAATAAAGGTTATATCAACGGCGAATTTGTTACGTTGCATGGCTCAGCCACTTTCGATCTGATCAATCCCACCAATCATGAGCAATTAGGGGTTGTAACGCTGGGAGATGAAACAGACGTACAACAGGCAGTTGCCGCTGCGAAGCAGGCTTTCAAATCGTTTTCCAGGTCCAGTATAGCAGATCGCGTACAGTTATTGGAAAATTTGCAGGCGGCTGTAAGTAAAAAGGAGAAAGAGCTGACAGAGGTAATGATCCAGGAATATGGCGGTACCCGTCAATTTTGTGCTATGAGCGTACAGATGGCGATCTCTTCTTTCAGCAGTATGATAGAAACATTGCAGGCATTTGAGTTCCAGCGTAAAGCGGGCCATACGTTAGTGCAACTGACGCCGGTAGGAGTTGTAGGCATTATCACTCCCTGGAATGCCAGCAACAATCTCATATGTAATAAGGTGGCAACGGCTATCGCCGCCGGTTGTACGGTAGTGGTGAAGCCCAGTGAAATGAGCGCATTGCAGACACAAGTACTGGTGGAATGTTTTCATGAGGCAGGGTTGCCTAAAGGTTTATTTAATGTGGTAAACGGATTAGGTAATGTAGTAGGAAGTGCCATTACGAACCATCCTGATATTGCCAAGATATCTTTTACTGGTTCTACTGTAACTGGTAAATTGATTGCTAAATCGGCTGTGGATACCGTTAAACGGGTAACATTGGAACTGGGAGGTAAATCGCCCAACATCATCCTGGATGATGCTGATTTTGAAAAAGCCATCCCAATGGCAATATTTGGCGCTTATATGAACAGTGGTCAGGCATGTGTGGCGCCTACGCGTTTACTGGTACCAAAGTCTCGCCTGGAGGAGGTAAACCAACTGGCTAAAGCGGCTGCTGAACAGGTAGTAGTAGGCAACCCCGGTAACGATTCTACCAATGTAGGCCCTATGGTTTCCGGAAAACAATTCGACCGCGTACAGCAATACATACAAGTGGGTTTGGAAGAGGGCGCCACCTTGTTAACCGGCGGTCTGGGAAAACCAGCAGGATTGGAAGATGGCAACTTTGTCAAAGCGACCGTGTTTACTGATGTAAAAAACAACATGCGCATTGCACAAGAGGAAATATTCGGTCCTGTATTATCTATCATTCCATATGAAAATGAGGAGGAAGCTATTAGCATTGCTAACGATACTACATATGGACTGGCAGCCTATATTACTGCTGCGGATGAGGGTCGCGCTATACGCCTCGCATCACAGATTGAAGCCGGCAGAGTATGTGTAAACGGCTTTAAGCATGATCCGCTTGCGCCATTCGGAGGATTTAAGCAATCTGGTATTGGACGGGAGTTTGGAGCCTATGGCCTGGAAGAATACCTGGAACCTAAATCCATCCTCGTCTAATTTATAATGTAATATGTTTTATATTTATGAACCCTGTCTGCGTGCGAATCGGACAGGGTTTATATAGTGATAGAGCGACATATGTCTACCGATACTAATTATATCAATTATTCCTGTCATCTTACTACCTATAGGGAAGGGGAACAGTTTGTGCCATATCATAATCTGTTGATGATAATTTCTGGAGAAATGGAACTGTATGATGGTAATAATCGCCAGACTTTCGGGCCGGGAGATGTAGTACTGATCAGGAAAAATCAGTTACTGAAGTTTATAAAAAGAGTCTCCACTGCATTAGAGTTCAAGTCCCTCTCCATCCGGATAGATGATGCCATGTTGCAGCAAATGAGTGCGCAGGAAGCCTTCCAGGCAGAAGAGAAGGTACAAACCGCCACGTTTATACCTTTGCCAGAGGCGCAGCATCTCCGTTATTTCATGGAGTCGCTGTTACAATATAAAGATTTACTGGAAAATAAAGCCCCTGAGCTGTTGGAGCTGAAAGTAAAAGAGGCGCTGGTATTACTCTTTGCCTATGATAAAAACCTGAAGAAGGTATTGTTTGATTTTGCAGACCCTTACAAAATTAACCTCGAAGAGTTCATGCAGAAAAATTTCCACTTCAATGTAAAGCTGGACCGCTTCGCCTATTTAACAGGACGTAGCCTGGCTACATTCAAACGGGATTTTCAAAAGATCTTCCAGACTTCTCCGCGCAACTGGTTGCAGCATCGCAGGCTACAGGAAGCCTACTTTCTGATTACGCAGAAGCACCTGCGCCCCACCGAGATTTATATGGATTTAGGATTTGAAGACCTGTCTCATTTTTCCTTTGCTTTTAAGAAACAATACGGGCAAGCACCTACGGAGTTGTTGAAAGGGTAAGGTGCATGCTGCCTCGTTCTTCTCCCCACTCATCCTTCTCCCCACTATAATTTCTCCCAATTAATATTAAATTTACCGTTGCATCAGGGGATGGGAGCTGATGAGACTATGTTAATGAATGACCAGGACTTACTGCAACAACTAGCCCTCGGCAATCGGGAGGCGTTTACAACGATATACCAGCAATATCATGGCGGTATCTATAATTATCTGCTGAAATTCACCAGGAATCCGGCTTTTACGGAAGACCTGGTCCATGACGTATTCCTTAAAATATGGGAAGTACGAACGCAACTGGATATTAAAAAATCTTTTGATGCCTACCTTTACCGCCTCGCCCGTAATACGGCCATTACACAGTTGAACCGCATCTCCCTATATGATACCATTCGCGATGAAATCATGCATCGCCTCTCCACAGGTATCAACGACCAGTCGCTCATGAATGCGGTGGAAGCTAAACAATACGAGGAACTGCTGCAAAAAGCAATAGACCAACTGCCCCCGCAACGCCGGGAAGCCTTCATCCTCTGCCGCCAACAGGGAATGAGCTATGAGGAAGCTGCTGCTCAGATGAATATTTCCCGTAATACATTCAAACAGCACCTGTCGCTCGCCGTAAAGGCCATCCGCGACTACCTCCTGGAGCACGGTAGTATCTCCCTGTTAATACTGCTGGTATCCCTGAAATAAAAAATTTCAGATTTTTTTTCGATGTCATCCACCCATTTGTTTTATTCGTTAGTCTTATTATTATGGAGCCAAATAATTTTCCTGTTACAGACCTGCTTCAAAAGTTTCTCGACGGTACCATCTCGGATACTGAAAGTGAAACTTTATTCGCCTGGTTGAAGGAAAATCCTGCCGCTGATCATCCGGAGCTGGAATCCGTGCTGGAGAAGAATTACCGGCGCTCTTTTGAAGAGCCGCCTGCGCTTACAGCCGCCGCTGGTAACCGTATTCTACAGCGACTGATAGAAAGCACGGCTGCTCCGGTAGTGCCTATACGCCGTCGTTGGATGCCATATGCCGCTGCTGTGGCGCTATTATTGATAACGGCTACCGCTACAATGATAATATGGCGTCCTAAGGATGTGACGCCAATAGTCAATAATACCAACGCTGTTAAACCAGGAA
The DNA here is from genome assembly GCF_003259435.1 of Chitinophaga dinghuensis. GTDB lineage: Bacteria > Bacteroidota > Bacteroidia > Chitinophagales > Chitinophagaceae > Chitinophaga > Chitinophaga dinghuensis. The sequence goes on along the minus strand of NZ_QLMA01000008.1, from coordinate 379,514 downwards.
ACCATGCTTTTTTAACCCTGGCAGATGGCAAACAAATACAGCTCGACAGCGCCTATGGCAACATTGTACAACAGCAGGGGCTGCAAGTAGCTAATAATAAAGGGGAACTGGACTACAAAGGAAAAGCCGGAAGTGTGGAAATGCATACCTTGTCCACCCCTAAAGGAGGCCAGTACAGATTGCTGCTGCCAGATGGAACCGCTGTATGGCTAAATGCAGAATCCAGTATCACTTTCCCGACGGCCTTCCATAGTAATTCCAGGGAAGTGAAGATGTCCGGCGAAGTCTATTTTGAGGTGAAACCAGCCGCCAATCAACCATTCAAGGTAAATATTGACGGTAAGAATACAATAGAGGTGTTAGGTACGGAATTTAACGTAAACGCCTATACGAATGAACCAGCTATTCGTGCCACCTTAATTCAAGGTAGTGTCAGGATATTACATGACCATACCTCCGCAGTGCTGAAGCCAGGCCAACAGGGCGTTGTCAGCCAAGACCAACTGGATGTGAACAATAATGTAGATATCGAAATGGTAGTGGCCTGGAAAGAAGGATTGTTCCGCTTTGACCGTACGCCATTGGAAACGGTATTACGACAGCTTTCCCGCTGGTACGATGTGGATGTGATATACGAGAAGGGCATACCTAATATTCTTTTCAGCGGCGAAATAAAACGGGACCTTGACTTGAACCAGGCGCTCACCGTGCTGAGCACCATGGGCGTTCATTATAAAATTGACGGTAGAAAGCTAGTGATTATGCCATAATAGGGCATTCGGTATACCAACTTAAACTTTAATCATCTGATTCATGGACATATCCTGAATGCAAGCTGTAATGCTATTGGCGGAGCTATGCCAGTAAAAATCGTAACAGGGGCTATACCTGCTATTCCAATCATCTGATGGCAAGCGATTCAGATAAAAGCTGTGAAGCTATTGGGAATGCTATACCCATACTGAAACCAATTATTTTAATCAACCAGAATTATTATGATTCAAACATCCAGTATTCGCAAATGGTCCACTAAGCCAAACCGCCTTTTTAAAAGGCTGACCATGGTGCTGCTGATGGTAGGCTGTCTGACAGTATCCCTGTCTGCAACAGCACAAACTATCACCTACAGCAGTAAGAAAGCTACGCTGCAACAGGTGTTTGCCGAAATCAAAAAACAAGTCAACTATGTCGTGATATTCAATCCGGATTTAATAGATGTCTCTGTTTCCGTTTCTGTAAATGCCCAAAAACAGCCATTAGAAGCTTTTCTAAAGACTATCTTCTCAGGCATGCCGGTGAAGTACAATATCGTGGGTACCACAATTGTACTGTTCCGGAAGTCGGATAGTCCGCAGACCGCAATGCCCGAAGACAACGTGCCCACGCGCGAAGTCTCGGGCATCGTGTCTGACGAAAAAAATCGCACTCCACTGATAGGTGTAAACGTTGTTATTGCAGGAACCAACAGAGGAACGCAAACCAACGAGAAAGGATTATTTACCTTAAAAAACGTGGAAGAAAACGATGTCCTGGTGTTCTCCAGTATCGGTTTTCAGAAAGTATCCGTAACTGTTTCCCGCCTGAGGGTACTCTTTAATGTGGCATTACCTCCCGCTACCAGTGAGCTGGACCAGGCAGTGGTACAGGCATACGGGATTACCAGCAAACGTTTGACCACCGGTAATATCACAAAGATTACCGCCAAAGATATAGAGAGACAGCCTGTCCTCAACCCACTACTGGCCCTTCAGGGCCATGCGCCGGGGCTCCTCGTCACACAAACCAGCGGTTATGCCAATGCTCCTGTAAAAGTGGAAATCAGAGGCCGTAATTCTATAGGGACTAATTTTCTCTCAGATCCCCTCTACGTGATCGATGGAGTGCCTATGACGGTATTAGACCTTCCTGGCGTTTGGCGCAATGGGGGCGTTTCTACAGGATTTGTGCAAGGTGGACTCTCCGCCACCGGCGGTCAGAGCCCCTTGTTTAGCATGAACCCTCGCGATATCGAAAGCATCGAAGTATTGAAAGATGCGGACGCTACAGCCATCTATGGCTCCCGCGCGGCAAATGGGGTGATCCTGATTACCACTAAGAAAGGAAAACCCGGCAAAACGAATTTCTCCCTGGATGTCAACCAAGGCTATATCGATGTGCCGCATCGCCGGCAGATGCTGAATACCCAGCAATACCTCCAAATGCGCCGCGAAGCATTCAAAAATGATGGTATCACACCTACCAAAGCCACTGCTCCGGATCTCGTGGCATGGGATACTACCCGGTATACCGACTGGCAGAAAGAAATTTTAGGGACCGGCAGTCAGACTACCATCAATACTAGTCTTTCCGGTGGCGATGCACAAAATACTTTCCGCATCAGTGGTAACTATGGCAAACAAGTAGATGTATTGAGTAAGAGTGGCGCCAGTCAGCAAGCTACGCTGGGCGCTAATATTGGCCACAAAAGCCAGAATCAGAAACTAAGTGTGAACCTCGGTACACAGTTCTCCTATACGCACGTGAATGCTATTTATGCATTATCTAGTGTCTTCCAGTTGCCACCTAATGCGCCGCCCATCTATAACAGCAAAGGAGAATTAAACTGGGACGAATGGAATGCCGTTGGTAAAGGAAATGACTTTCCTTTCGGCTACCTGTTAAAGACAAATGTTCTGGAAACAAATCAGTTCAGCAGCAACCTTGGTATCAGCTATGAACTGTTGAAAGGACTGACAGTATCTACTTCCGCAGGTTATACCAGCATGACTGGCTCCAGCAATTTCTTCATACCTATTGCATCTCAAAATCCAATAGACAATCCAATGGGTTCCACCAGTTTCGGAACTACAAAGAATACCAACTGGATCATAGAACCACAAATTGCGTATAGCCGGTACGTTGGTAAAGGCGATCTGAAAGTACAACTAGGAGGTTCCCTTCAATCCACCATCACCGACGGCGTTACCACATTCGGATTAGGTTATACGGACGACAATATGCTCAGCAGCATTAACAATGCGATGGTGCAACAAACAACCGAAAATTATGCCCGTTATAAATATGCCGGTATGTTCGGACGTATCAATTATAACTGGAACAATAAATATATCATCAACCTGAATGCCAGAAGAGACGGATCTTCCCGTTTTGCTGCGGGTAGTCAGTTTGGCAATTTCGGTTCTGTGGGGCTGGCCTGGAATGCTTCGGAAGAACCCTGGATGAAACAGCTGCTGCCTAACTGGGTCAGCTTCATGAAACTGCGTACCAGTTATGGTATTACAGGTGGTGATGGTTCTATTGGCGACTATCAGTACTTGTCGCAGTGGTCTACCAAAATATCCAATGTACCACTGAACCAATATGGCGGCCTGCAACCACTGGTACCCATACACGCAGTAAACCAGCAATATCATTGGGAATCAAATAAGAAGTACGAAGCGGCATTAAGCGTCAGTTTCCTGGAAGATCGTATCAACCTGGAAGGAGCTTATTATATGAACCGTTCCGGAAACCAGGTAACGAGCATACCTACACCTAGATATACCGGCTTCAGTTCCATTGTAGGCAACTGGAATGCGGTGATTGAAAACGCTGGCTGGGAAGGAGATATCCGTGCTACCCTGGTACAGAAGAAAGACCTCCGTTGGTCTGTGACATTCAATATTTCCACTAATAAGAACCGACTCATATCCTATCCTGGTATTGAGCAGTCGCCCTACTATACCATTTATAGAGTGGGAGAGTCGCTCAGCGCTGTATACCTGACACATTACCTGGGTATAGATCCGCAAACAGGGAGATATAGTTTCGTAGACCGTAATAAAGACGGGCAGATCATCATCAATAGCAATGTGCCAGCCGGTACTGCAAATGACGACCGCTATATCGTGAAAGATCTGAATCCTAAATACTATGGCGGTATTGGGACCGCTTTGACCTATAAAGGCTGGAACCTGGATCTGTTCTTTGATTACAAACGTCAGCTGGGCATGAATCCTTTCCTCGAAATACCAGGAGGCTTCTCTAATCTGCCAGTAAGCGCGATTCGTGATCATTGGCAGAAGCCGGGAGATATCGCTGCTTATCCGGGATATTCTACCAGCCTCGGTACTTCCATCAGCTCTTCAGACGCCATGTATGTGAATGCCTCGTATCTGCGATTCCGTACCCTGGCCCTCAGTTACGGACTGCCGGATAATCTGCTGAAAAGAATGCACATGACCGCATGTCGCGCCTTTATCAGGGCACAGAACCTTTTCACTATCACCAACTATCCAGGGATAGACCCGGAAATACAGGACCTGTCTAGTGTTCCTCCTTCCAGAACTATCACTGGCGGCTTATCCTTTAACTTCTAAATCCAATGGCTATGCAGAGATTTCAGCAAAATATAGTAATCGTTTCCGGATTTTTATTGCTGGGAATGTTGTGCGCCTGCAAGAAACTGGTGACAATACCTGATCCTATCAATACTATTTCCACCGGTCAGGTGTTCAGTAGTGAAAAGCAGGCCAATAGCGCCATGGTTGGCGTTTATAGCAAAATGATCAATGGGTCCGACTATCTATCAATCGGCAGCGTAGGCCAGAGAAGCTTTGCTGCAGGACTTTCCACCATACTGGGAGGATTATCTTCTGATGAACTATTCAGCTATTACGGTACCGATCAGCAATCCTACTATGGCGTTAATATCAATAAACTAACCATCTATAACAGCGACCGTCCTTGGGAAATCTGGTATTCCGCATATGATGCGATCTACGGCGCCAATTCTGTCATAGAAGGTATTGCCGATTCCAGATCGGTAACGTTGAAAGACAGTGTGCGTAAGGCATTAACGGGAGAAGCAAAGTTTGTGCGTGCATTTAGTTATTTCTACCTCGTCAATTTCTTTGGAGATGTGCCCCTGGCATTAACGGTAGATTTCAATAAAACGGCGCATTTATCCCGTGCCCCTCAAAGTGAAGTATACCAGCAGATATTGCAGGATCTGAAAGATGCAGCCGCTGGACTACCAGCCGCTTACCCTACTGCAACCGGCGAACGTACCAGACCAAATAAATACGCAGCACTCGCCTTATTAGCCAGGGTATACCTCTATACCGACGACTATAATAATGCGGCGGCAACGGCCACTATGGTGATAGATAACGTGGCCGACTATACGCTGGAAACTGACTTGGACAACGTTTTCCGTACCAATAGTAAGGAAGCCATCTGGCAATTGCAACAAGCGCTGACAGACTTCACCATTAAAGATGGTACTCCGGAAGGGTTTGTAATGCAGCCGAATACGCTGAAAATAGGCCTGGCTGCTTATTGCCTGACACCTTCCATGCTAGCCACATTCGAGCCCGGAGACCAGCGTCTTCCTAAATGGGTAGACAGCACAGATAACTCCCTGGGGACCGGTACTTCAACGGGTGTAACCTACTTCCCTGCGAAATATAAAATAGGTAAAGCGAATGGCACACCAGGTATGCCACCACGTGAATACTATATGGCACTCCGCCTGGCAGAAGTATACCTCATCCGCGCGGAGGCCGCCGCCAACGGCGCTGCAGGTGGTACTGCCACCGCAATTGCGGACCTGAATATCATTCGTAACAGGGCAGGAGTACCCGCATTACCTGCCTCCCTGAACAAAGAGCAAACACTGGCTGCTGTGGCAAAAGAAAGAAAAACAGAACTTTTTGCAGAATGGGGACACCGCTGGTTTGATCTCAAACGTACCAAACAAATGCATGACGTATTAAGTGCTATACCGCTGAAACAGCCGTGGATAGGCGATTTTCAGGCCCTGTATCCACTCCCCGTGCCAGAAATTAATACCAACCATTTCCTGATCCAAAATACTGGTTACTAAGATGAAAAAACAATCTTTCATATATGCGTGCCTGTTAGCCATGATGCTGTTCTCTTGTGGTAAAGCGACCATAATGCCTAAAGACGCGGCCGCACTAAACATCATGAATGCCGTAGTAGGCAGCGAACTGCTGGCTACCAATTTCAAAGGCGGCACGCCCTATGATTATTACCGCACCATGTACGTGCAATATGCTGATCCTAGTTTGCCAACAAGGCATTACAGCTCCTATAACGGGGAACAACCCTTGTGGATTTATAACTTTCCCGATACCACAGAGAAAGATTTACCATTACTTAAGCTCAATCTGCAATTGCCGGCAGGCTCCATTCATTCGCTGTATGTCACTGGTACGCTGGCACAACCGGATACGATGTTCGTAGAAGAACATTTGCCGAATCATTCGCTGGGAGATAGTACTACCAGTATCAGGTTTATTAACCTGTCGCCAGGCAGCCAGTCGGTGAAAGTGACGATTCAGGGAAAGAGCAGCCCGGAAGCGGGCAATATAGCCTATAAGACAATGTCCAACTTCATAACCTATCCTGTGAATGTTCCCCAGGCGGATGATGTGTTTGAATTTAGGGATGCAGCCTCGGATGCGGTGATCGCCACGTTTACGGCAACAGGTATACATTATACCGGGCCATCTGTGCAGCCGCATCCCTGGTTGTTTAAGAACAAAGCGCTGGCGCTGATTGGTATTCGCGGCGGAACAGGCGCGCAACGGCAACAGGTGGTAGTGATAAATTATTAACAGAACATTTGAACAATAGTCATGAGTACTATACTGAAAATCGAACGACTCTCGCATCGCTATAGCAGTGCATGGGCAATACGGGATATCAACCTGGAGATTACAGAAACAGGGGTAGTAGGCTTACTGGGCTCCAACGGAGCCGGTAAGTCGACCACCATGAATATCCTCTGCGGAGTACTGAATCAGACGGAAGGAGATGTATATATCAACGGTATCAGTATGCGGGAACAACCGGAAGCAGCGAAAAAAGAAATTGGTTTCTTGCCGCAGTATCCTCCCGTATACACAGATCTCACGGTAGATGAATACCTCACTTTTTGCGCTCAATTGCGCAAAATGGAAAAAGGAACCGTCAAGAAAGCAGTAGAAGAGGCAAAGGAACGATGTGGGATCGGACATTTCAGCTCCCGACTCATCGGCAACCTCTCTGGTGGCTATCGGCAGCGGGTAGGCATTGCACAAGCGATCATCCATAAGCCCCGGTTAGTAGTCATGGATGAACCTACCAATGGCCTGGACCCTAACCAATTGATAGAGGCCCGTAAACTGATCCGGGAAATAGGCCAGGATCATACCGTACTGTTGTCTTCCCATATACTCAACGAAGTACATCTCTTATGCCGGGAAGTGGTGATGATTGAAGGTGGCAGAGTAATCTTCGCTGATACGATGGACGCCTTTAACAACTATGTACAACCACATAGCGTACTGGTACGCATGGAAAATGCGCCTTCCGCCCCGGAGTTACTGAAGATTCCAGGCGCCACAAAAGTAGAGTTCCTGAGCGATCGCCAGATCCGTATCTACTTCGATGGCGATCAGGATATCACCGAAAGAATTATTACAGCCAGCGTACAGCAAGGATGGAGGCTGCGGGAGATAAACCTCGACAAAGGCCTGCTGGACGATATTTTCAAGCAACTATCTATTCAATCTCTCCAATAATATTCCTACATGAAGATGATATTCAAGATCGCGAGAACAGAATTGCGCAACCTTTTCTATTCTCCGGTAGCCTGGTTTCTGACAATTGCTTTTATGGTGCAATGCGGCGTGTATTATACTTCCGCATTGTATCCGGTGGCCAAATGGCAGGAAGTGCTGTTGCAGAACACGCCTACATTTAAAGATTTCGGGGTGGCCATGACAGCGGGTATTTTCCTGGCGCCGGATGGCATTTTTATGAATGTACTCCAAAACCTCTACCTGTTTGTGCCGCTGTTAACCATGGGCTTAATCAGTCGCGAAATCAACAGTGGTACTATAAAATTGCTCTATTCCTCTCCGGTGAAAATACGGGAGATTGTATTGGGAAAATACCTGGCGGTAATGATCTATAACCTGCTGCTGGTAGGTGTTGTAGGCGTATTTATTGTCACGGGAATTATCAATATACACCATGCGGATTATGGATGGTTGTTGTCTGCACTGCTAGGCTTTTATCTCCTGGTATGCGCTTACACGGCCGTCGGACTTTTTATGTCCAGTCTGACTACCTACCAGATCGTTTCCGCGATAGGTAGCTTTATCATCATTTTTATATTGAGTCGTATAGGTACCTTATGGCAGAAGTATGACCTGGTAAGGGATCTGACCTACTTTTTGTCGCTCTCCGGCCGTACCACCAAGATGTTGAAAGGACTGATCACCACCAAAGATCTGATCTATTTCATCCTGATTGTATATATGTTCGTGGGTTTCACTTTGATCAAACTCAAGGCTGGAAGGGAATCCAAGCCATGGTATGTGAAAACCGGCAGGTATATGCTGATCGCTATTTCCGTACTGGTGCTGGGTTATTTCAGCTCTCGTCCGGGATACATAGGCTATTGGGATACTACTGCCAATAACAATAACACCTTGCATGTGAACACGCAGCAGGTGATCAAAGAAATGAAAGACGGACCACTGGAAGTAACCTTGTACTGCAATCTCTTCGGAGGTGGCGTGGGGCGCGGACTTCCAGAGAACCGAAATGATTATCTCTGGAATCTTTGGGAGCCTTATCTGCGTTTTAAACCAGATATCAAATTCAATTACGTTTACTATTACGATGTGCCAGACAGCGATAGCACACTATATATCACCTGGGGAAGAAAAAGCTACCAGGAGATAGCAGCGAAGATGTGTGAAGGTTATGAGATCAAACCATCTTTGTTCAAACCAGGTGCGGAAGTACGTAAGCTGATTGATTTAAGTCCGGAAAACTATCGCATGGTGATGCAGTTGCAGTATAAAGGAAAAACTACCTTCCTCCGCACCTTCGATGATGCCACATTCTGGCCGGAAGAACCACAGGTAGGAGCTGCCTTCAAACGTTTGCTGCAGCCGGTTATGCCGAAAGAATTATTCCTGACAGGCAACCTGGAAAGAGATATCTATAAAAAAGGAGAAAGAGAATACAATTACCATTCCTTATCAAAAGATAACCGCTATTCCCTGATTAACATTGGTTTTGATGCAGATACCATTGCTGAAACGCAGGAGATTCCGGAAGACGTCACTACGCTGGTAATCGCAGATCCCAAAACGGCATTGAGTGAAGCTACCATGCTCCATTTAAAGCGTTATATCGATAAGGGAGGAAATATGTTCATTCTGGGAGAACCCGGTAAACAGCAGGTGCTAAACCCATTACTGGCGCAGTTAGGCGTGAAAATGATGGATGGCACGCTGATAGAACTTTCCAAAGATGAGATGCCGCACATGGTAAAACCGTATCTCACGATACAATCCCTGGATTTATCCGGAGAGCCGCTCCTGCAACTGTTGAAAGAAGGCATGAAGAAAGGCGAGGATAGTCTGCCCCTGCTGATGCCTGGCGTCGCCGGACTGGAATGGACTAACGATAGCGGCTATACGGTACAGCCGTTGTTGCAAACCGGCTTCAATAGAGCATGGCTGAAAGCGGGCACACTGGTAACAGATTCCGTGCCGCCTGTATTCAATCCAGCAGATGGAGATAGTAAAATTCCACGTTATACAACCGCTGTTTCCCTTTCCCGGAAACTGGCGCAAAAGGAGCAACGCATCATTATCTCTGCGGATGCTGATTTTATGAGTAACCTGCGCCAGGGAGGCGGGTTTTTGAGTCGCACTTTCTATTCCTGGCTGGATGATGGAAAATTCCCCATCTATACGCCGCGACCTAAACCACAGGATACCTTGTTGAACATCGGTACCACTGGCGCAGGCATACTCAAAATCGTATATGTGTGGGTGTTACCAGGATTAGTGTTGCTATTGGGAACCGTTTTACTGATCAGGAGAAAAAGAAAATAATATGATGTTGCATACAGATGACCAGACTATTGAAGATCTGCGGATCTTCGGCAAGCGCGATACGCAGGGCATCTATGACCTGTATAACCATACCAGCACACGAGGGGGAGAGGCTATACTGAGCGAGATGTTTCGCCAACCATTATCAAACAGAGAAGAAATCAACAGGAGAAGCAGCATCATAGCGCTCTTCGCCCAAAACAAAGTAAGCTTCCCCTTCAACGCGGCCCTTTTTGATATGGCAGAGAAATATCTTGCCAACGCCAACGCACAAACGAAAAATGCCACCCGTAATGCTGCATTGAGCGAAAAGGACGTTAATAACGGCGTTGCCGCAGTGATAGAACTGATTCAACAGGTGACCGTCTTTATTAGCGCAGATAACGTTAAACAAATCTCCGCATTCGATACCGAAAGGCTTGCCATCAGCGAATTACTGATGGACTCCGCACTGGACCCTGTTCGCCAGGAGAAAAACAAAAGATTGTCGTTTGCCGCTGTAACAGCCTATGATCTGCTGTTTCGTACCCGTGAACGCAGCAGGATAGAGAAACTGATGCGCCATGTATACCAATTGGATGTATATATATCAGTTGCCAATGTAGCAACGGAACATCAGTTTGTATTTCCTAAAGCGCTGGAGAAAGGAAACGACCTCTTATTGTTGGAAGGAGTATATCATCCCGGATTGAAAAATGCCATCGGCAATAATGTACGCCTGCATACCGAAGAACATGTGATCTTCCTGACAGGCGCTAATATGGCGGGAAAATCCACCTTTCTGCGCTCGCTTAGCACCGCTGTATACCTGGCGCATATGGGGTTTCCTGTAGCGGCTAAGAAGATGGAGTTTGTAGTGCTGGACGGCATCTATACCACCATCAACCTGCCAGATAACCTGGGAATGGGCGCCAGCCACTTCTATGCAGAGGTACTACGGGTGAAAAAGATCGCCGCAGAACTCCATGCCGGCAAATCCCTGTTAGTGATTTTCGATGAACTGTTCCGCGGAACAAATGTGAAAGATGCCCATGAGGCTACGGTGGCCATTACCGGCGCTTTCACAGCAAAGAAGAACAGTTTGTTTGTGATCTCCTCACATATCGTGGAGGCAGGGGAAGACCTGAAACGATATGCCGGTACCGGATTTTTGTACCTGCCTACCCGTATGAACGGCCATCAACCGGAATATACGTATAAGCTTGAACGTGGTATTACAGATGATCGTCATGGTATGATTATCATCCGGAATGAAGGAATACTGGATATTCTGAAGAATGGGCGTAAACGTGCGCTGGAACAATAAAAGAACAGTTATGAGCTTCAATATAGATAAACAGACAGCTGATGAACTGAACCTGATGGGTAAATACCGCAACGGTTCTGTATTTCACCTGTTCAACCAGGTAAAAACAGCCGGTGGACAGCAAGTGCTGGATGAGGCCTTTCGCCATCCGCTGGAAGATGCTGCAGCTATCAATGAAAGAGCGGCTATCTTTCAGGGTTTCCAACAGGCCGGCTTGTCCTTCCCATTCGACGTATCGCAGTTAAGCATGATGCGCGAATACCTGGACGGTAATATCGTCGGCAATACGGCTGTAACGCTGATAGATACGCTGATTAAAAAAGGACTCTCTTCGCTGACCCGCGATGAACGCTATCGTAAGAAAATACAAGGATTACAGGCTACCATCGTTACGCTGAAACGGTGTTACCTGTTTCTCCAAACCCTCACGCCGGCAACGGAGCAATATGCCGCAAAAGTGGCTGCTATCCGCCAAATACTACTGGATAAAGAGGTGGATCAACTAATGAACATAGATATCTATCAGTCGTTATCTGTGAAAACCCTTGCTTTTTATGACCACCTGCTGAAAGGCCGCCTCCAGGAATCAATGGAACAGGTGCTGTCCTTTATTTATGAATTGGATATGTACGTTGCCGTTAGTGAGGTGGCCGGCGCAAAAGGATTCTCCTATGCACAGGCGCTGCCTAAAAACAAAAATATTTTTACTGTAAAAGGACTCCGTCATCCATGCCTGAAAAGCGCAGTAGGTAATGATCTGCACATGCAGGAAGGAAGTAATGTGCTGTTCCTGACCGGAGCAAACATGGCCGGAAAATCCACCCTAATGAAATCGGTAGGTATCTGTACGTACCTGGCGCATATGGGTTTCCCGGTGCCAGCAGACGCCATGACCTTTTCTGTGAGAGAAGGTATTTGTTCCTCCATCAACGTAGCAGATAATATTCATCTGGGATACAGCCATTTTTATGCGGAGGTGGTACGCGTGAAACAAGCCGCCGAAGCCGCCGCCAGCGGAAAGCGATTATTGCTCATGTTTGATGAATTGTTTAAAGGGACAAACGTTAAAGATGCCTATGATGGCACACTGGCGGTAACAGAGGCCTTCGCAGCGTACCAGGACTGCCTGTTTATCGTATCCACACATATCATAGAAGTAGGAGAAGCACTACGAGCCAACAACAATATCCGTTTTGCATTCCTCCCTACCGTGATGGAAGGCTCCCGCCCCCGTTACACGTATCGCTTGCAGGAAGGTATTACGGAAGACAGACAGGGGATGATGATTATTCGCAATGAAGGTATCCTGGAACTGATACGTTCCTGATACCTGTTTAAAATGTCAAAAACAGACCATATGAAAAGATGGATCATTTCCAGTACCGCGCTCCTGATGACACTTTGTAGTGCCCAGGCGCAGGAGAAAAAACTGGCGAACCTGACAAAGGAAGATTTTATCGCCGACTTCAAACTGGCGACCGAAATATTGAAACAACAACATCCGAATCCATATAAATGGATCGACTCTGTCAGCTTCCAACGCAAGGCGGATTCCCTCATGGCAAAGGCTGCGGGCGCCCCGGATGTTATTTCCTGCCTGCAATATTCTCCTATCTACCTGGTAAAAGATGTGCATACAAACCTGAGTGTAAGCAATGATAATACGAAGGAACTGTATAGCATGATTCATCTTTTCCCTTTCCCGGTAGTGATAGAGAAAGGAAAAATATTCGTCAATATAAAAGGGGCAGCTATTCCCTTCGGCGCGGAAATTACCAGCATCAATAATATGCCGGTGAAAGATATCATACAGGCATTGTCGACCCCAGCCTACAGCGATGGCTACATCGCCAGCGGCATGGACCGCCTGTATCCGAATTTCCAGGTGATGTACAGCCTGCTGTCGCCACATGAATCCACTTTTCAAGTGAGTTACATCGCGCCAGGAATTGCGGCTGTGAAAAAAGAAACATTGCCTTTTGCCGCTACTACACAGGCTTTTCATGATAGTCGCATGGCAGTGTTGCCCATCAATCAGCTACAACGCTCCTATGTCATCTACAATGACTACTATGATGAAACGAAAACCGGCGTATTGACGGTGAATACTTTCGGTATTAATGAATCGGATGCTTATAAAGAGTTCAGTGAGTTTTTCCGGGAATTAAACAAACGGAAATATAAGCAGGTGATCATTGATGTGCGTAGCAATGGTGGTGGAAATCCTGCAATATCTGCACTCTTGTATTCTTTTCTGGCAGATAAGCCTTTCCGGAATGTCTACAATTATCGCACGCGTACTATCGGTATCGCCTATCCGGAGTATGCGGTAGCGGATAATGGCAGAAGATTATCAGATGAGGATATTCAGACGCAAAAGAATTTCCTGTACCAGCGCTTTGATAAAGACAGCAATGGTATCTATGTGGGTAATGCCCGGCTGCGTGATGGTTTACTGGAAAACTTTCCGCCGGATAAAGACGCCTTTCATGGCAAAGTGTATGTACTGACGGGCGGAGGAACCGTGTCTGCCGCAACTTATTTTGCTTCGCTGGTACAACAAAATAAACGAGGGATGATTGTAGGTCATGAAACGGGTAGTGGAGAAGCGGCTACTACAGCGGCTTGGTTTATGAAGTATTTATTGCCGCGTACGAAGAGCGTACTTTCTGTGCCTATGTCGGAGTTATATTTCTTCAATGCCACCACTGATAAAGGACATGGCGTGATGCCCGACAATCAGGTGCCTGTCAATAAATTTATTTCGTACATGCAGGCAGGTAAAGATCCGGAAATGAGCTACACCATGGAGCTCATCAGCAATGAGAAATAATTTTAGTGGTCCCGTATAGTTTGACAGGCCATGCAGTTAACTGCATGGCCCTTTTTATATAGACTACTGTTATCAATATGGACAATAGACAATCAGGTATATATTATTGGAAGTAAAGGTTCCATCTGGCATGTAATAATAGGACCATGTTCTGCAGCCAGTTCCGGTACAATTTGGATCAATGTTGGAATTCAACCAGTAAAAGCGACAGTCTGCACTACCAGCCAGAATAGAATATTGTGGATTGTTTATCATTAATGTGGCTACACCGGTTGATCTGTTCAGCATATAAGAGCTAAACATAAATTGTTGATCTGCGGGTAGTACAGGAACGCCTTTCCAGGTGCTGGGGTAGGAGGTATAGGTTTTGGCTTTTTCCTTTGTTAACGGAGCTGCAGCGGGTTGAGACTTATTAGTGTTAACATCCATCCCATAAGTAGTTACAGCGAGCATTACTACCATTAAGAGTTTACTTAGCATAAGGTGGGTTTTTAGCGTGAATTACTAATGTAAAAACTGCCACTGCGGTGATCAGGACAGTTAGGATATTAAATGATGTCCTGTGGTATTATTGCCGTGAAGGAAATTATATTGTCAGGAAGACAACAGGTAATCTGCCTGCATCATTTAACCCAATCTCTAAACGTATGAAAAAGTTATTGATCCTTCTCTTCCTCCTGGTAGCTGCTGTAAGCGTGAAGGCGCAATCCGAATTTTTTTGCAGAACTACCGTGCAAACATCTGTAGACTCCTGGAACTACCGTGTTTGGAAAGAATCTTTCTGGAATGCTCCCGGAACTATTCAGATTAATGTGACCCAGAATTATACTGGTGGAGGTTCTTCCAGTACAGGCTGGCAGCCATTTACAAATGGTATGACTGCCGGCACTGTTGGTTTGGGTACTAGTGCCGTCATTGAAATCAGGATCCTGCATCTGTTGACAGGCGCCGTTCTGTATCAGTTCCCGGTAACAAACGTTTGTTTGCATTGAGAGCAGGGACTGTCAAACGCTTGTTTTGCACGCTTTTCACCTGATTGTTGCCCCTGCCCAGGCGGGCAGGGCAACAAAAAAATCAATAGCAAAATACGGAGGTTGCGGACCTCCGTATTTTGCTATTGATACAATTCCCTTAATTGGTTTTATTAAGGAATTTCTCCATCATAGGAACCACATAAGCGGCTTCTTTCCCATCAGAAGTGGGAGATATTTTTATACCTAAGTATTCCCCATGTCCGCACGGAATAATGGCTAATTCCGAATTTTTGATGAGTCTTTGCATGTAAACGGCATGCTCCGGTGTGATCAGGTCTTTATCCCCGATAATAATGAGTGTAGGGGCTGTAATTGATTTTATCTGTTCATCTGGAATGTCTTTGAAATGCACCATTCTGCTGGCATCTTTGTCATGCATTCTTTTGAGTCCTGCCGGATCTGGATTTACTTTGAGATAAGCCGTTTTCAATTCCTGCGGCATATTATCCAGGGTGGCATGTTCCATAAAGCCCCAAAATGGAGGGGGGACGCCATCCCGTTTGCAGAGTGCTGATCCCAGAATGATCTTATTGACAATTTCAGGATGACGAATAGCTATCTGCATGGTAGTGGTTCCACCATTACTGAAACCCAGGAAATCGGCCTTCTCTATTTTCAGGTTTTTCAGCAATGCGGCTACGTCATCTGCATCCTGTTCAAAGGTGAGTTCTTTTGGTCTGTCACCTGTTCTGCCATGGGATTCCAGTTCCACTGCTATTATTTTTCGACTTTGGGCCAGCATGGGGATGATGGTTTCGAAATTGCTTTGTATGGTAGAACCGCCGCCATGTACCAATACGAGAGGTTGTCCTTCTCCATAAATTTCGTAGTACATATTGATCCCATTGACTTTCGAATAGCCATGTTGTGCGGGTATGGTATCTGTTGTGGTTGGTGTTGCTGATAAGGCGGTCGGGTGAGTGGTGGTGATCATGAGTGTGGCGATTAAATGGATGATTATATTTTTCATGTGATGAATATTAAAGGGTGTTCCGCATTTTTTCCAGCGCTTGGAGCCAGCTAGGGTAGGCGCCTGTACGCTTAGCAATTACCTCGGCAACGGTTTGATGCAAGGTCAATCTGGTTTTCCCATTCTCCTCTTTAAATGTGATGGTTACTACCGTAGCCGCTGGCCATTCGGGATCAAAGCCAATCGTGACAGGGTCTATCTGGTGGCCGTTTTCATCTGCATTAGCGAGGGTGAAAACAAGTTTCTGAAGGGGGATTATCTCCAGATATTCTCCAACGCTCCAGCAATCGCCCATTTTTTCATTATGGATACAGCAATGAAAACGCCCGCCAGGTTTTATATCCAGTTGCTTGAATCGAATGGTACAACCTTCCGGAGCATACCATTTCATTAGTTTTTCGGGGTCTGTCCAGGCGCTGAATACCTTTTCCACGCTGGCGTTGAAGGTTTCCTCAATGAAAACTTCCGATGTACTTACTTGGTTTTCCATATTGTTATTTTTTAGTTTTTTTATGCTTCTTCGGACTTTTAGGCAACAACTCTTCCTGCTCTACAAACTGTTTGAGGGCCGCCATTCTGCCTGTCCATAATTTGTGATATTGTGCCACCCATTCATGCACCTCATTTAGTTTGTCCAGTCTGGCCTCACAGAAGCGCTCTCTGCCCTGTTGCTGAATATTTAAAAGACCGCATTCAGAAAGGATTTTGAGATGTAATGAGATCGCCTGTCTGCTTACATCAAATTTCTCCGCGATGGTGTTCACATTCACTGGCTGTTGTGCGATCATACCAATGATGGCTCTCCTGGTAGGATCGGCTATGGCCTGAAATACGTCTCTGCGTGCTTCCATAATATGCAATCATTTGCTTGCAAATATATGTGCAAGTATTTGCTTGCGCAAATTTATTTTTAAAGGAACTCATCTTTACTTTCAGCGAACTATGCTAAATTCGATGATTGAATGCTTGTTGCTATTACAACAAGGCACATAAAATTATACACCATGTACTTTTCAAAACAAGATATAGATAACAGAAGAGCGCGACTCGCTCCCAAATGGAACGAAGTATTAACCAAAGGGGAAGCGGTGCTGGTATATGCCGGTGCGCCTATTCAGAAGCCGGGCGGACTTGATAATACTTATACTTATTTGCCGCATCCGTCCTACTATTGGCTTACAGGCAGACGCAGAGAGGAAGAAGTTATCTTATATAGTGTTGATACCGGTTGGATAGAATTTCAAAAGGTATTGGGTAAGGAAACCGCTTTCTGGGAAGGAGAGAAACAGGATGTATTAGTGGATACTCCCGGCAAATCTCTCGTGGACCTGGACGCTTTCCTTAAACAATTTACGACCGTTTATAAATTAGGACAGACATCGGATTACAAAAAGGAAGGAAAGGCTTTCACGCTGAACACCTTACTGGATCAGACACGCAGAGTGAAAGATGATGCGGAGATCAAATTGATCCGCCACATTGCAGACATTGCGGTACATGGTTATAAGAAGATCGCTGAAGTACTCCGTCCGGGAATAACAGAAAGGGACATTCAAATTGCATATGAAGCGGAAATCTTCCGTAATGGCGCGCATACAACTCCTTATGATTCTATCGTAGGCTCCGGACCAAACGCCGCTATCCTGCATTTCGCGCCGTCTCAGCGCGTGGTAGGAGAGCAGGAGCTTGTGTTGGTAGATGCGGGAGCCGATATATACGATTACTGCGTAGATATTACCAGAACATTTATTTCTTCCGGTGAGATGGAGAGTCGTCAGAAAGCATTGTACCAACTGGTGAAATTAGTACAGGACTCCTGCACGAAGATGACCAAACCCGGCGTTTACTGGCGGGATGTTCACAATAAAGCCGCAGCCCTGTTTACCGAAGGGTTACTCCATTTAGGAATTCTGAAAGGAAATCTCAGTGATCTGATTGCACAGGAAGTGGTCTATATGTTCTTCCCGCATGGACTGGGTCACCTGGTAGGCCTACGTGTACGCGATACCGGACAGGAAGAAAATCTACATCCTAAAACTTATTTCGGCGCGCGCCTGCGCGTGGATATACAACTGGAACCAGGACATCTGATCACCATGGAACCAGGTATGTATTTCATCAAACCATTACTGGAAGATGAAGACAATAAAAAGAAATTCAAAGAATGTATTAACTGGGAGGAGCTGAACCACTGGATGAATATTGGTGGGGTACGCATTGAAGATAATCTCCTGCTCACCGATTCCGGCAATGATAATCTGACAGCCGCTATCCCTAAAATAAGCATATAACGTATATCTTGCTATGAACGAAAAATTGGAACAGTTTACCAGTATTCTGAATGCCTACAATACAATCTATAAAAACTCCGCCGGTGCAGATGATTGGTTTTCGAAGCAAAAAACCGTAGCGGAGAAGGTGAAAAAAGACCTGGAATGGAATCTGTTAAATGATGAACAGAAGCGGGAATTCCGACTACAGAAGGTCATGCACCTGCTCAATTTTATGGAAAAGCATAATGAAGACCTGGATAGACTGAAGTATGAACAACTGCTCTGTATTTGGGATGAGCAGTTATATGCTACCATCGATAAACTGGCGGCGCTCCTTCAGTCAGAAACCGATCCTGCCGAACAGGAATCGTTATTCAGACTACATGCGATGTTCCTCGTAGAGAAGCATTTGATAAATGCAGAAAGAGAGTTTGTGCTGAAGCCCATACACAATGATTATTATGTCATGATGGACGTCATGGATTGGTTCCAGAAAAGTAAATATGCAGAAAAATTAGGCGTGGCTAACCTCCGCCAATTATTTCATGATATGTACCGTCATTGGGAAAGACGTCCATATAAGGAAATTGAATAGGAGTTACGGTATGCGCTATAAATCCCATTTTTACGGGATAACTCGTACCTGCAATTAGTGGTAATTTAACAGGGACATTGATTTTTAACTTTCAACAGCACGACTATGAAAAAGAAAATTCAATTACCTAAACTGGCGCTAAACAAGAAGATTGTGGCTCGCCTGACCGCTGGACCATCTTTAATGCAAGGCGGCAAATTTATCACTGATCCAACAACAGAGAATCCTTGTGATCCTGTTCCCAGCATGGTGCTTTGCACGCGTAAATCTTGTTAGTTTACAAAAGAAAAGGCCTTAAAAATATTTCATTTTTAAGGCCTTTTCTTTTTATCTTACTAGTGTTACCGTTCCGGATTGTTGTATTGTTTTTCCTTCCCTGGAAACTGCTTCCGCAATCCATATATAAGTCGCCAACGGTTGAATTAATCCTTTGAAACGACCGTCCCATCCCACTCTTTCGTTATTCGTTTCAAATAGCAACTGCCCCGATCTGCTGTAGATCCTAAAATATTTAAGCTGCTGCATCCCTCTGAGATTGACATGGAGGATGTCATTCTTACCATCGCCATTAGGAGTAAACGCATTCCCTACAAGAATGGCTGTATAAGGAATAGCTACCACTGTTAGCGTATCCACTGTGACGCAACCAGCTGCCGTTTCCATTTTAATGAGGTATTCCAGGCTTCGCTCCGGGGTTACAACAGGTTGCTGACTGGTCCAGTTATCCAAATTGCTGGATGGCGACCAGTTGTAGCGTACACCTGCAATCCTACGTGCTTTTAATGGTGTAGGGTAACCAATCGGCGTAGTTACTTTCGGTAGCCTTTCATTGGGAACGGTAGGTTTGATATCCACCTGCTTCGTAATGGTAGTGGCTAGTTCCGGACAGGTTTCCGGAATGATCGTTAAGGATACGTCATAGATGCCTGTCTGCGGGTACGAGAAGGACGCATCTGTCCCATTACTTTGCATGCCTGTTCCGGCATCCCAGGTATAAGAGACATTCCCGCTTTGGGATATATCCGATCTATTGGTATAGAATACCGGTTTTTCCAGACAGGACATATTATAAATGAAATCAGGTTTGGGCGCCAGTAACCGGCTAAGCGTGATACTATTGGATACGGGCGCTATACAGCCATTCAAATCTGTGGCGATTGCAGTATAAACTCCTGGCTCATCGGCTTGCAGGTTAGTACCGTTTATGCCAGGAATAACCTTGTTGTCTAATGTCCATTCCATATGATAATTCCCACTGGCTATCAGTAAAGAGCTGGCATCAGGGCCGCATAATGTAGTAGCAGATGCGGAGATCGTTGCTACCGGAGATGGATATACGGTGAGCGTACCATTTTTATATGTGATTTGATAGTTGGAGGAACCAGCTCCGGATACCTGGATAGGATAAGCGCCGGCAGCAGATGTTTGTCCGGCACTCGTACTGATGTTTGCACCAGGTGTTAATACCAGCGCTGTCTCTCCGTTTACAAACCCGGTATAATTCAATGTCAGTGCTGGATTGGCGAGGCCTTCACATTTGTGGGCATTATCTGCTTCAATCGTGAGCGGAGCCGGAGAAATAGTGAGAATACCATTTTGATAACTGATCGTATAGTCGTTACTGTTTAATCCGGAAGGCGTGATGGTATACCCTGTTCCCGCATTGATAGCGCCCTGAGAAGATCCGCCATAGGAAAGGATACCCGATAATACAGCAGCAGATTCTCCATTTACAAGCCCGGTATACGTAACATTATTGCCGCCCGTATAGGCTAAACCGTTATATGTTTTAGTTGCATTTATGGCAGTAATTATTAGAGGCGCTTTATTGATATTCAGTGTGCCGTTTTTATAATCGATGTCGTAATTAGTAGCAGTAAGATTACCGGGTGTAATGACATAACTGCCTGCATGGATGGCCCCTTGAGCGGTTCCGGTAAAAGAAAGTGTTCCGCCCAGTTGGGTTTTATCTTCATGGTTGACAAAACCCGCATATGTTACATCATTTCCTCCTGTATAGGCAATACCATCATAGGTTTTGCTGGCATCATTGGCAGTGATGGTAAGTCCAGCTTTATGGATGGTCAGGTTGCCATTGGCAAATGCAATATCGTAATTGTTGGAAGTCAGTCCGGCAGGAGTGATATTGTAACCATTACCGGCCGTAACAGCCAATTGTGCGGAGCCGGTATAACTTAAAGTACCGGAGAGTACAGACTCGTCTTCACCGGCAACAAATGGGGAATAGGTGATGCCATTACCGCCATTGTAAGGGATACCATCATATGTTTTTACATCATCGTTGGCAGTTATTTTTAATGCAGCCTTTTGGATGGTCAGGGTACCGTTTTTATAATCCATCGTATAGTTGTCAGCGCTAAGACCTGCTGGGATGATGGGATATGTTCCTGCATTCATGGCTGCTATGGCGGCTCCACTAAATGTAGGCGTACCACTGATCACCGATTCATCTTCTCCATTGACAAAACTACCATAGCCCACAGTATACCCGCCACTGTAGCTGGTTTTATCGTATGTTTTGCTGGCGTCAGCGGCAGTAACTGTTAATATTGCTTTGTTAATAGTGAGCTCCCCGGGATCATAAGCAATAGTATAGTTGTTGGAACTGAGTCCTGCCGGAATAATGGTGTATAATCCGGCATTTACTGCTCCTGGCGCTGTACCTCCAAAGGTGAGCGTACCGGTAAGTGCAGTTGGATCATCACTGCCGGCGAAAGTGCTATAAGTTACGTCGAAATTGCTGTATGGGCTACCATCATAAGTTTTGCTGGCATTTTTCGCTGTGATGGTTAATGCTGCTTTGGTGATACTCAGCGTTCCTGTGACATACTGAATAGTGTAGTTGCTGGCGGCCAATCCTCCTGGTGCAATGGGGTATCCTCCTGCGTTGACAGCGCCTTGTGAAGTACCTGCATAGGTCAATGTTCCTGTCAGCAGGCTTTCATCTTCCCCTCCAACGAAGCCGCTGTAGTCTACGCCACCGCCACCGCTATAGGCACTGCCATTGTAAGGGGTAGTAACATCTTTGGCTGTAATGCTCAGCACTTTTTTCTTAATGGTGAGTGTACCGTTGGAGTAACTGATCGTGTAGTTATCTGAACTGAGTCCTGATGGTACAATATTATAGGTACCCACATTTACAGCTAGTATAGCATTTCCGCCGAAAGTGAGGGTCCCTGTAAGTGCCGTTTCGTTCTCGCCCGTCGCGAACCCGCTATAGGTAACGCTATAACCTCCACTGTAGACAGCTCCGTCGTATGTTTTGTTGGCATCGTCCGCCACAACGGTAAGCGGGGCTTGATTGATGGTGAGGGTAATGGTGCTGGATGTCCCGATATAGGTGCCATTTCCTGCTTGGGAAATAGTGATCTGTACAGTTCCTGCTTTCTTAATTTTTATCTTCCACTTATTATCTGTGGCATCCAAAAATCCTTCTGCGATAGTATTGTCGGCAGATGAATATGTGAGTGGTAGCCCGGAACTGGCAGTAGCTCCCGATTCAAAGGCTGCATCTCCATATGTTTTGGTGATGTTGCTGGCGGTAATAGTCTGTGATTGCAGCGGAACTTCATAAGCGCCAATATCTATAGTGCCGCCATTTGCAAATCCTGATACCCTGCTGTTGCCTGCCAAATCTATGCTGGAACCATTCAGATTGGGGAAGAAGGTGTTGTTTCCTTTATTGATGAGTGGACTGGCATTATTCACCTGGAAGTTGCCCGCAGTAGTAGGAGCAAGCGAAGTACTAGGTACGGATATGAACTGGGGAAAAGTAGCGCCATCCAGGTTATTGTTTGCCGGGTCAGCAGGTCTGCCCTGAATGAGCGAGTGCTTAATATCCAGTGAGAGTCCCGTTCCTGTTTGGAAGCCATAATCGTTTCCCCACATTACGGTGTTATAAATAGCCCCAATAGTACCATTACTATTTCCAATAGTGAATCCGCCATTTTGTCCATTAGCTACTATCGTATTATTGATGAGTTGATAATTACCGGTAAGGAAATAATAGGCGGCCGCTGAACCTGTTGCGAAATTTCCAGTGACAAGTATATTAGTAAATTGCTGTTTACCAAGTAAAAAATAAGCGCCAGCCCCAAGCCCGCCGACCATATTACCCTGTATTTTCAGGTTGCTGGCAGTAGTATTTGAATTGATAGCATAGATTCCGCCTCCGTTAACATTGGAGGTATTTTCACTGATCGAGCCACCAGTAATATTGAGCGAAACGACCGCGTTTGCATAGATACCGGCTCCACTTGAATTACTCTTATTTCTTGAAACTATCAGGTTTTTATTTGTACTGTTACTCAGATAAATGCACATGCCGCCTCCCAAGTTAGCAGTATTATTGCTAATGATACAATCTTCTGTATATAGATCGCTATCGTAAATAGACATGATACCACCTCCATATTGGGAACTTTTATTATTTGTAATGGAAACGTTTCTGCAGATAAGGTGAGTATTGTTCTGGATTTCAATACCTCCGCCATAGGAACTATTAACATAGAAACCATCTACTATTATCGAAGTGGTTTGATTGGCATTTCCCTCTGTAATAGTGAGGCCATCCAGGGTTGTATTGCCATTTAAATTCACTCCCAGCATAACATGATAGGCATTATCTGCATCTGTGGTGATATTGCCAATATTTCCGCTTAAAGTTGTTGTATTGGCGACAATACTCAAATCTCTGCCAGCCAAACTGGTTTCAGTACCGGCAAACCCTCCATATATCGCAACATCTTTAACTAATGAGAACGTGAAGGTGCGCGGATCTGAGCTGTTGTCTGCACTAAACAACGGGTAATAAGTACCGCCAGCTACCCAGATTTCTTTCACTCCACTGCCAGTTACAGCCGCCGTCTGGAGGGCATACGCTAGCTCGCCTAAGGCATCGTTCCATCCACTTCCTGATCCGGATGAACCCTTCTTAACATATAAAACACCATTTCCATCCGGTCCATATGCATACAGAGATGAATGGTTAGTAAGTAGGACAATTGCAAAAAATAATAAAAATCGTTTCATTGAATTAGGTAAGGGATCTGTACTGGGATTAATTGACTTCCGCAACAAATTGCTATGTTATTCATTATGAATGAATAAGTATATCTCAGATGGAAGCATCGGTATAGGTATTCTAATTTAGAGATCTTCAGGCCACTGTCCAGGCCCAGGCAATTACGCGCGCAAATATATGAAATTTGTTGGATGTATAATAATGCGCTTTTCATCATAAGGATGTTTTGCTGATTAGAACCTAATGCAGTTCACGGCTGTTTATTAGTTACATCAATTAAAAATTTATTGCAATGACGACGCTACATCCTACCTCTATTTTCACCAAAGGAGAAAAATTAAGCAGCGACTATTTCACCGGGAATGCTTTCCTGACCTCACTTTTGGCCAGGGATAAGAACAACAATTTTGCGATGGGAAGCGTCACCTTTGAGCCTAAGGCCAGAACCCACTGGCATACCCATCCTAAAGGCCAGATCCTGGTGGTAATAGAAGGGGAGGGCCTATATCAGGAAAAAGGGCAGCCAGCCCGGTCCATCAAAAAAGGAGATGTAATCAGTATCCCTGAAAAAGTGGAACACTGGCATGGCGCCTCCGCCTACAACAAAATGATACATATCGCTATCACCAATTATGAAGGAGAACAGAACGTCGTATGGCTGGAGCCGGTATCTGAGGCTGATTATAATGCAGCGAATAAAAAATAACGAACAATAAATAATTCTCTAACTTTCAAGCGTATATGAAATACCTTATTTCATCGTATACTCCTTTGCGTTATAAATAATGCGATCTCGTTTTTGTTAGATAGACACACCTTAACTTTGCTTCCATATGAAAACTATGCAAGCCCCCATTTCTTCCCCATTCAATGCCCATAGTACCACTACCGAAATAGCTGCAGAACATGACCTTCATGGGAAAACGGTCGTTGTTACCGGCGGTAATTCCGGTATCGGCTTTGAAACCGTTAAAACATTGGCGGGTATTGGCGCTAAAGTAATCGTTGGCGCAAGGGATATCTCCAAAGTACAAGATAAATTATCCGCGCTCCCGAATGTATCCTTCATTCCCCTCGACCTGGCCGATCCAGCTTCCGTAGATAGTTTCGCAGAACAGTTCTTCCTCGAACAGGATACGTTACACCTGCTCTTCAATAACGCCGGCATTTTCCGGCCACCTCAGTTTCTAACAGATAAACGCGGTTATGAAATCCAGTTCGGCGTTAATCATCTCGGACATTTCCAGTTGACAGGCCTCCTATGGCCGGCCTTGAAGAAAGCAGGGAAAGCAAGAGTGATTGTACTTTCATCCGTTGGACATCGCCGCATGGATGTGCAATTGGATGATTTGAATTTTGAGAGACAAGGATTCGATACCATGAAAGCCTACGGTCAGTCGAAAACTGCGAATATTCTATTTGCCGTTGAACTGAACCGGCTCGGCAATCCTTTTGGCATCAGCGCTTTTGCGGTCCATCCCGGCGCGATTCAAACAGATATCTTTCGCTATATGTCGGCTGCAGAAGTGAAAGCATGGTCGGATCAGGTGAAACAGTTCAAGACGCCGGAACAAGGCGCCGCTACCGCTGTTTGGTGTGCCCTCAGCGAACAACTGGAGGATATGGGTGGCGTCTATTGTGAGGACTGCAATATAGCGGAATTGCTACCGGATGATTCCCCTGCGCCCTATGGCGTGCGTGCATTCGCACTGGATACTGAAAAAGCAAGATCATTATGGGTGCTAAGTGAGCAAATCACCGGACACCAATGGCCATAATCCAGTCTGTATGCCTGTTTTCCGGTGAATGAACAAGATCAACAGATGGCGTGTTAAAATGATCCCATGAACGCACACTGCTAAATGGCGAAAGTGCGGTCGTTTATTTTCGCTTCATTCACACATAAACTCCTGGAAAATGAGCACAATCAAACTAAAGGATGGTACCGAAATCTATTATAAAGACTGGGGTACCGGTAAACCGTTATTCTTTCATCATGGCTGGCCCTTATCCAGCGACGACTGGGATGCACAAATGTCCTTCTTCCTCCAGCAAGGCTACAGAGTTATTGCGCACGACAGACGGGGACATGGCAGATCCAGTCAAACGGCTTCCGGTCATGATATGGATACCTACGCCGCAGATGTAGCTGAACTGACAGCGGCATTGGATTTGAAAGACGCAGTGCATATAGGACATTCTACAGGTGGTGGAGAAGTAATCCGTTACGCCGCCAAATATGGCAAAGGCAGAGTAGCCAAGGCGGTGTTAATTAGTGCTGTGACACCCATAATGGTACAGAGTCCTTCCAATCCGGATGGCGTACCCATGTCGATATTTGATGATATTCGTAAAGGAACCGCCTATAATCGCTCCCAGTACTTCCAGGATTTTACGATTCCTTTTTATGGCTACAACCGCGATGGTGCAAAAGTATCCCAGGGGGTAAGAGATAATTGGTGGAGACAAGGAATGATGGGTGCTGTGAAAGCCCATTATGACTG
The DNA here is from genome assembly GCF_003259435.1 of Chitinophaga dinghuensis. GTDB lineage: Bacteria > Bacteroidota > Bacteroidia > Chitinophagales > Chitinophagaceae > Chitinophaga > Chitinophaga dinghuensis. The sequence continues at coordinate 353,047 of NZ_QLMA01000008.1, read as the reverse complement.
TATCAAAGCCTTCTCTGAAACGGATTTCACAGGAGATTTAAAAAGTGTGGAAATGCCTGTATTGGTGCTGCATGGAGAAGATGACCAAATTGTTCCATTTCCTATTACCGGACAAAAAGCAGTAAAACTGCTAAAGAATGGAAAATTGATTTCCTATCCAGGCTTCCCTCATGGCATGCCTACTACGGAAGCTGAAACAATTAACGAAGACTTGCTGGCATTCATCCAATCCTGACTGATGCGTTGTGAAACGCTGTTGACTGGATTAGTACGCATCTCCCGAAATAACTATAAAAACAAATATCCCACCTACCAGGTGGGATATTTGTTTAATCTTCTCTACTTCCATCATCTGCCATTCGCACCATTTTAGGTGAAAACTGCGCAACGATGTCTACCAGATCAGTTTGTGCCTGCATTACGGCGAAGATATCTTTATAAGCGATGGGCGCTTCATCTCGGCCTCCGCCCAGCAAAGTCACGTCTGCTTTATCCAGCAATGCCTGAAACCCTTTGGTATCAATGGATTTCGTCGCCTGTGTTCTACTCATTTGTCGGCCTGCACCATGTGAGGCAGAGTTTATGGCAGCCGTAGCGCCGTTACCACGTACCAGGAAACCTGCTGCTGTCATAGATCCCGGAATAATCCCCATCACGCCTTTCCCAGCAGGAGTGGCTCCTTTACGGTGTACAATCACCTCTTCGCCATTCAGTTGTTCTTTCCAGGCGAAGTTATGGTGGTTCTCCACCCGTGCCAATACCTGTGCGCCTAAGGCAACAGTGATTTTTTGGTGTATCACCTCATGACATGCCGAGGCATAGTCGCCCGCCAGATTCATGGCCAGCCAGTAATCATTCCCTTCCTGTGTATTCAGGTCCAGGTAAGCCAAGTTGCTGGCTTCATATGGCAGCTTACAAATATTTTTGGCCAACTGCGTATAGTGACCGGCAATAGTGGCGCCAAAGCCTCGGGAACCGGAATGTGTCAGTAATGCGAGGTAGGCGCCTTTGGCAATACCCAATGGAGCATCGTTTTCGGCGAATTCCAATATCCCGAATTCCACGAAGTGGTTTCCACCTCCGGAACTTCCCAACTGCTGCCATGCTTTATCTTTCAGGTCTGCAATGAAGGCATTCTCCTGGAACAGTTTATTTTCCAATACGGCGTGGTCTGTTCTGTCCAATAATCTGAATCCATGGCCTGCGCCGAATACAGAGTTGTTCATGATGACATCTTTGTACAGTTCCTTGTTTTGCTCGAAATGAGCGACAGGAATATCAAATACGGTCAATGCCATTCTACACCCAATATCCACGCCTACGCCATAAGGGATAATCGCATTTTTCGTAGCCAGTACGCCGCCAATGGGCAGTCCGTAACCCTGATGCGCATCCGGCATCAAAGCGCCTGCCACAGTTACCGGCAATTGCATCGCGATATTCATCTGCTTTAATGCGCCAGCTTCAATCTGCTCTTTTCCGTAAATAGCGTAAGGCTCCGCTTTTTTCTTTAACGGAATGGTGTTGTTCAATGCGCGTTCTTCCGCATCTTCTATCAGGGATTTCGCCAGTTTAGCGAAAATTTTATGATCCAGGTAAGCAGTAGGGTCTTGCAACACTGCGGCATAAAAGGTCATCATTTCGTTACGGTTCAAACCATGACGTTTTTGGTTTATTCGCAAAGCTACGCCTAATGCCGGGCTGGGAATATATCCTATTGCTATTAAGTCGTCGCCATTTATTCTCATTGCTTTTGTTTCCATTTCTTTGAAGTTAATCAATTAACAATTGGGTTACTTTTGCTGTATCCATGGCCCATTGGGCGGTGTAGGATTCATCAGCAAGGTTCGGATCATTTGTTGGTACCAGGTTTTGTGCCCGGACTTTCAAATCCAGTAATGTACCGATACTGATTTTTGCATTCAGTTTCGCGATCATTCTTTCCAGGCCCTGCAAATCCAGCGACATGGTTGTTTGTCCATCGAAAGCCATTTCCAGCCAGATGATTTCACGCGCAGCTACATTCAATACGCCAAATAATAATCCTTTGTTCAGGTTTTGCGTAACGCGTACCCGATGTTGCACACAGGATGGATCATAGGCTACGCCTGTTCTTGCATTTACTTTCATTTTATGTTGACTGTTCATCCATCCCAACACAAGGTTAGGAGTGATGGCGCCATTAGAATAAGCGTTACAAGTGAACGCCACATAACGGGCATTCGCCTTTTGTAATTGTGCCAGGTCCAGTTCAATATATTCGGCAGTTCCTGTTTTATTCGGAATAGAACGAATATCCCCACTATGCTTGGCGCCGATGGCATCCAGCTGAAAGTAACTACAGAACTGTTTGGTATCATCATAAATGATCTGACAGCTCAGGTCCATGTCCAGGTGCTGCTGTGGTAAGCCAACGCCCCACTGCATGAACAAACGAACGGTATCTCCTTCCACTGGGAAACGTGTTCCCATCAGGGCTGCGGGCAGGTCCTGCACAGAAGTGGCTCTGTCGCCAACAGGCAGTGGCATTGTGTACAAAGACGGATCAATGAAGACCGTTTTGTTACCATTTTGCGCCTTAGTGAATCGTACAGTCAGCATATCCAGGCAGCAATTGGTGACCTCGTCTGCCATTAATTGCAACTGTTCCTGATCATACAAGGCCAGGTATTTATTCGCTTTAATCAATTTATCTGTTCCTCCCAGCGGTTTCACGATACGATCATTGTCGGCATCGAAGTAATTCGTAGCATAGCTGGCAAGCGTTATCAGTAATCGCGCAGGGATCTGACCCTCAATTTCTTTGAATTGCGCCAGCGTGATCTCATGACCGAACCATACCATATTGGCAAACAGAGAGCGGGCGAATAATCCGGGGCGCTGTTTCAACAATGCAAACGTTTTGTCTAAATCGAATTTTAATCTGGACTGCTCTAACTGTGCCGCATATACGGTATATTTTTCGTTATAGAAGACATCCAGTAATCTGGCCAATGGCCCCATTCCTGGCTTATGGCTGTACTCTGGGAGTCGCAGTGCACGAATGAACCGTACCCACATACCGCGTTTAGGGTGCATCAATTCCGCTGCCGCTTCAGCCGACATAGGCAAATTATTCAGCCAGGTAGCTATCATTTTGGACGTGCTTCTGTTGTATTTCAACTTCAGCGATTCCCTCGACAGAATAGCCATTGCGGCGGATTGATTCAACACTGGCAACATATGTCGCTGATTCTTTGCATGTCTTTTGATCAGCACGGATGGCGCAATGATTTGCAGAAACCCGGTATGTTTATACCAGAGGTAGCGCATGATATCCACAGGAGAAGACATCAAAGTACTTGCTATGGCAGCTTTTCCGTTTTCTACCAAGGTATCGGTCACCAGCATCTGGGTTTCCTTCATGGTAATAGTCACCGCTGGCAGATCAAAGATTTGCAGCAAGGTCTTGAGCGTATCTACCTGAGTGGCATCCAGGGCTGTTTTGGACTGTAACAAATTGCTGTAAAGTTCCTGCACGTGCGTATTGGTCCATAATGATAATTCTTTCTTTTTAGAGCCTTGTCCGGTAAGGATTTCATTGCTGAGGATAAACGGCATACCACAGAATGGGCACCCATTGTAACTATTCAACGGGAACGTTTTATCAGGAATGCTATGTCCGCAATCCAGTAAGGTACCCGAAGTAAATTGAAAGAAAGTACCGAGGCGACTTCCCTTCTCTTCCGTAGATTTATCCCAGTTGCTCACTAAGGGCGCCCAGTTATTTTTTACTTGCAGTACTTCCGCAAAAGCCTCGTAAATAGCCTGCAGCGTATGTTCAGGCAATTCATTCAGCTGGTGTAATAAGTCTTCTTTTACTACATATCCCAGCCGACGTATATTTTTAATGAAATTAGCAGATACAGGCGTCATTTCCTTTGATGGGAATGCAATTGCTTCTGGTAAATAAATCGCGTTGAAGCGGATGCCGATTTTCTGTAATGCTGTATACATATATTTAAAGTTTAAGCAGATAATTTTACCACTGTTACCATAGATGTGAAGTAAGTGATAGTTGACCTGCTGGTGATTTACCGATAATCTTGCAAGATGTCATTTAAAGAATGAATAAGTAGTATCTAACAATTGACCGGTAAAATGTTTTTATGTAAAGATCGTGTTTGTCGCTGTTGACATTACAAAGATGGCCCAGCATCTGCGCAGTCTTTCTGCGCAGATGAAAAAAGTTTTGAAATATTTTATAAGTTATTGTTATTTAATTAGTTATGAAGATGTGTTTTTGTCTTAACGGCGATGGGTATATGAAAAATGGGAATAGATAATGGTAAATAGAGGAAGTGGTATGCTTTGTAGTTATTTGCATCTATTAATGATCTGCTAAAATTTTCTCTTGTCAGAAGCATCATGATAACCATTAACAACTTCTAACAAATCCTTTAACATATGATCTAATACCTTCCGCCTTTCAAATAAGCCCTCTTCATGACCCGATTTTTACTACGTATATTCTTTGGTGTGATTGGCTGCTGGAATGTAGCCGTGCAGGCGCAATCAGATACTGCGGTGACTGGTAAAGTGCTGGATGCGCAGACGCATGAACCTATTCCCGGCGCCAACATTACTATTCGGCAAAGAGGTACTGTATCCAATAGTACCGGAAATTTTCGTCTAAATATCCTTGTATCGGCATTACCAGATAGCTTGAGTATTTCCTGCCTGGGTTACCAGGGGGGCCGCGTATCGGTAGCCGCACAGTTAAAACATGCTGGAGAACCTATCCTGCTATATCCAGGGAAGCTGGAATTAGGGACAGTAACGGTTACGGCCAGGGATGCCTTGAAATTAATCCGGGCCGCTATTGATAGGATACCAGATAATTATTTGGTGCAGCCTTACAGGGCGAGAGGGTTTTATCGTAATACCACCATTAAAGATCGGGATTATATGCAGCTGTCGGAAGCAGTGTTTGATATTTGCAGTAAAGGATATACGAATGATGCCGGCAATGACCTATACCTCCTTCAACAAAGGCATATCATGGATGAAAAGGGCGCACATGGACTGGATTTGGGCCTGAAACCTGTTACCCTGTTTGATTTCGACGTGGTGAAAACTATTACTCGCCATCCGGTATTCAGTGAAGAAGGACTAAAGCAGCATCGGTTTTATGTAAAGGGGGTAGTAGATTATAATGGTATACCTGCATTTGAAATACAATTCGATCAGAGAGCTGCATTAAAAAAATCCCTGTATCGGGGTCGGCTTTTCCTGGATACCACTCATCTCGTATTTTTGGAAACGGATTACGAATTGAGTCCCAAAGGCTTGCCCTATAACAGTTACGGAGACCTTGCCACCAAAGCATTAATGAACATCTTCGATATCCATATCCGTATACGCCATGATGGAGCCAAGGTCATTTACAGGAAAATTGGGGAGCGATGGACTTTATCCAACGTAGTAAGTAATACCGGCTTACAGCTATACAGTAACCGAAATCATTATCGTTTCAATACCAATAGTAAGGTCGATTATATCATTACCCAGGTGGATACTACTACAGATAAGCCCTCTGTGGAAGCTCGTTTCGTAGGCCGCAACAAGATCATAGAATTTCAGAACACGCCCCAGGAGCCAGCCTTCTGGCGAAAGCATACCATCATTCTTCCTGAGGTGGATGCAGAAGCCATTGCTAGTTTACTGAAGGCGAGGAATGAGAGTATCCATTTGAAACGCCGATTAGAGAAAAATTGGCAGCGGCTTCCCCAATCCCCGGCGGAGAAGATCGATTCCATTCTTACTTTTTATAATAGGGAAAAGCAATTCAATGGCAGTGCCCTCATTAAAACAAAAGCGGGTATCCTGTTGTCAAAAAGCTATGGCTTTGCTGATTCATCCAAACAACTCGCTGCGGATGCCAATACCCAATATCGTATCGGCTCCCTTTCTAAACCTTTCACAGCGATACTAATATTGCAACTGGAAAAGGAAGGTAAGTTATCTGTGAAGGATACTATTGGTCAATATTTACCTGATTACCCACATGGAGGCATTACGATTGAACAATTACTAACGCATCAGTCGGGGATACCTAATTTCACAACGAATGCGACATCCCTTTCTGCTATATTTCAAAAAGCATTGTCGCTCGATGAGGTAGTGAGGAAATATTGTAGCGATTCCCTGGAATTTGAGCCTGGAACGCAATTCCAATATAGTAATTCCGGATATATAGTATTAGCGTTGCTGGCAGAAAAGATCAGTGGAATGCCATTCCCCAAGTTGTTAAAGGAAAGGATATTCGTACCCGCAGGCATGCAGGATTCTTATGTAAGTATCGATACGTTCACCGGACAAAAACTAGCCACAGGTTATTTGTATGGTAAGCCGGAACCTGCATACCCTGGCGCCAATCTGATGGGGGCGGGAAATATTGTTGCTACAACAGCAGATTTATGCCGATGGCATCAGGCATTATCGGATAACCGGTTCCTGGACGAGCAGCAGATGGCCGCAATGTTCAAGCCGAGGGCGGAGTATACCGATTGGAATGCATGGTATGATTATGGGTGGATGACTGATCAGCGATTATTCAAAGTTTCTTTAACAGGTCATACGGTGCAGTATCATGGAGGAACAGACCTGGGTTTTTATAGTATGTTGGCCCGTCAGCCAGCGGAGGGGAACCTCGTCATTTTATTGAATAATACCGGCGATTTTCCAAGGTTTGATATAACAGATCTGATATTGAACGTACTCCAGGAAACCGCCGATACAACAAACAAATAAATATTTACAGTTCGATTTCGTTTACCGGGTCCCAGAACAACTTTTTAAAGTCCACGATTTTTCCGTTTTTCACCTGGATGCCTTCCGCTTCCAGTTTTTTCTGTCGGGTACCATTATCCCCACTCAAATGCCCGGAACTGTTCACGACACGCTGTACAGGCACCGGCGGCTTTTCTCCGCCTACAAATCCCATTGCCCTGCCTACCATGCGGGCGCCGGATTTCAGGCCCATGGCCTTGGCTACGGCTCCGTAGGTGGTCACACGACCCTTAGGCACGCATCTCACGATATCAAAAATTCCTTTATATATGGCGGTAGTATCTGTAATAGGTTGCTTCATGAATATTGAAAATTTACGCCAGATAAAGTTAAGGGATTATCTGCTTGGCGAAAAATCAATGGAATTGTCGCAAGTGAAGTGAACCCAAAAGTTTAGACACTTTTGGGTTCACTTCATTTAAACGTATCCTTTTGATTTTAATCATTCAATATTGTATTTACAAAATTCACCCACTCATGTGACGGAATACTTTTGTCGATAAAATAATCCGGCTGTAGTCCCTTGGAATCGATGGTAAAATCGGGTATACGCAAACTGCGCGACAGTGCATATCCCAGTTGTATATCCTTGCATGGGGAATTCAGCATGTACATGTTGGAGATATCCAGTACGCCATAAGTGGTGACGCCGTAAAGTTTTACTTTCTTGCTCTGCTTTGCTTCCAGCAGGAATTGCTCTGCTGTACTACCATTGCCTTCATTAATAATGATCGCCACATTCTGCGGATAGGCATATACGTTAGGTAACGTATCGATGCCCACGATCCGGTCGTTAAGATTCACAAATTCTCCCAGATGCTGTTCCAGCTTTTCGTAGGAAGTCTTCGCCCAGGCTTTCTCCTTTTCATTAAAGTTATATTCCGGATTATTGATGAAATCCAGCATCCGCTGATTATTCGTTTTGGTAGAATAATATTCCACTCCAACGCCACGGATAGGATTGGTATAGAGGAATGGAATAATCGAACTGTAAGTAGCGTCGCTGCCGCCGCCATTGTTGCGAATATCAATGATCAGGTTTTTAGTTTTAATCAGTTCCGCTTTGTTGGCCGTTAGAATGCTATCCAGCATTTCGCGGTACGACTGGTTAAATGAAGGGACGCGCAGGTAAAATGTATTGTCATTGCGTTTTACCAGAAATGGTGCCTCTGCGGACATACTAGCAAAATATTCTTTGATGGATGGATCATCGGGCAAATTGTCCGGATAAACTCTTTTCAGAAAATAATTCCCCAGTTTCATACTATTTCGACCTATAACCTCTACTTTATTGGAATTCACAGCAGAAAAATTACGCATGTAGAAAACAGACCTGGTGGCGTCTTTTCCAGGAATGATACGGAATTTAACCATGCCAGGTTTCCAGCTTGGCGCGCCTGACTCCACAATCACGCCTACATACTGCTCTCCTTTTTTGGTAACAGCCATGGTGTAGGGAGACGATTGCCAGAGGCCTTCATAACCAGGATCTTTTTTTGCAGCCACTTGCTTTTTAAAATTATCAAGTTGGATCGCAACCGTTTCCCAGTTGGCCGGAGCTGGAGGATTGTCTGTAGTTGGAGTTGCTGCCGATGTGGACTCGGATGTTACTAAACTGCGTACATAACTGTGGCCTGACCGGAAGAATTTTAACCATTCAGACATGATCGCCACACATTCGTCTTTGGTCTTTGCTTCTTTTATGCGGGCAAGGATCTTTTGATTGTGTGCCTCATAAGCATCCCTGCCTTTAGTGTCTATCACATATTTGAAGCCTGCATCGTTATCTTCAAACGTTTTTTTGAGCCATTGAAAATTGCTTTCACAAGTGCAGGATTGGGCGTAGCTGGACTTTACAGTTACTACTGTCAGAAGTAGCGTTAGCAGGTAGATGTTGAACTTCATTTGCTGGGATTTTTCGATCTGATAAATATAATATTTATTCAGAGAGAGCGTTTGTTTTTCGCAGAGACAGCCATACTGACTAGGAGCGTTTTAATAGCCTTCTCGCACAATCTGATGCAGCTACTAATCCTCCTGCCATCATGATAAGGTCTTTCAGTACCATTCTGCCTGGTCCGGCCAAATAAGGAAAACCATGATGAGGCGTAGGTCCGTCGCCACCCAGATCAGGCACATAAACTTCCGGGGTGGTGATGAAGAAAGATAGCGTAATCAATGCCATACCTGCGGTTAACAATCCTCCAACCAGTCCCGGTTTAGGATACCAGATACCAGACAGTATCAATATGCCAATCAATACGATTACAGCGCCGAGTCCATATGCAAAAGGATAAGTACCATTGCTGACATGCCATTCCTGGTTTTTCTTTACTTCTTTTCCTTCAGGGTTCATGTACTGCTTGTATTCCGGAGCAGGATGATGATAGAAGAAACTCATCAGCGGAGAATTTGCAACAAAGGGAACAATGCCATCTGCTTCATAGTGGCATACTTTCAACGCGCCAATCCAGGCGAGAATTACAAATATGGATATTCTCAGAAAATGAATAAAGTATTCTTGTACGTTTGCTAATAACTTCAACATAGGAGATTGTTTTTAGCAAAAGTACCATGCATTCCGCCCGTTGTCCATAGACGGATACTGCCTTTACATGGACATTTGTGCTACCACGGAAACGCCCACTGTTTCCCTGAATTTGGAGGGGGAGACGCCTGTATATTTTTTAAAATAGCGGCTGAAATAATGTTCGTCTTCAAAATGCAGGGTGGCCGCAATTTCCTTCATACTTTTATAGGTCAGATGAATTAATTTCTTGGCCTCCAAAACCACTCTTTCCTGGATCAGATCAGAAGGGGATTTCAAAAAGTATTCTTTTACTTTTTTTGAAAAATTATTGGGCGTCATACCTAATTTCTCTGCATAATAGGAGGGCGCTCTGTTTGCCAGGAAATGAGCCTCCAATAATTCCCGGAACTGCATAATAGGATGGTAGGCTTGTGTAGTAGGATCGCTAGGAATATCCTGCACCATGATCCTGGTGCAAAGCGCGAGGATCAACTGTAAATAACTGCGGGATACGGCGAGACTATAATTGTCCTGATGTGGAAGTTCTGCCTCCAGTTGGTCTGTGAGCTGTAACAGCGCATGTTGCCGCACAGTATTGGGCAGTATAAACGGCGGATGATAAATATTATTGAAGAGCAGGCCATTGCAGGCCACTTCCTTTTTATGGTGTTCTATGCAATAGTAATCGCCATGAAACCAGACCGATCTGAGCGTACCTGTAGCATCATCGCTGAAGTGAATTTCTTGCCAGGGAGTCGTGAAGATGACTGCATGCCCGGAGAAACTGCCTTCGAATAAATCGATGGAAAAACTACCGTTACCCTCACAGAAGGTAATACTGTAATTCTCCAGGGTACTATATTTCCGGGCAGACGCGATGTTGCTACAGGTAATACTACAAGTCCGTTCCATATCACAAAGGTAAGGTCCTGTATGCAGAACCCCCAATTGGTTTAATGCGGAACAGCCGCTAGTTGTGCTGCTACATCCCAGGGATATATACTGTCGAATATTTCACAGTATACATCATTCAGGCGAAAGCCGGTTTTTAGTCGTTTGTCGGCCTCATTGAACTGTTGCACAGCAGCGGCCGTCTTTTTTTGTGCTAATAGAATGATTCCTTTGTAGTAGCTGGTTTCAGCCAGGTCAGGATAGATTTTTTCTTCCTTCTCCAGATCGTTCATGGCGCCTTTATAATCCTGCAGCTGAATTTTCAATGCTGCCCGATGCACATAGTCATACAGGTCGGGCGGGCGATTGGGGTCCCATTTGCGCACGCTGTCGATACCCAGACTGAAATATTGCAAGGCTGCTTCCGGATGTCCAAGTCCGCGCTCACAGAGGGCCATCACCACATAGAGATTATAGGTACCGTCGCCGGTGTGGGCAGTGCCATCTCCGGTAAGGCGGATCACCTCTTTAAGGTCGGCCAGTGCTCCTTCACAATCGCGCATAAATTTATACCGGCACCATCCTCTGCTGACCAGCATTTTTTTCGGGGCCAGGGCTACTGCTTTGTTGATGTACCAAGCCCAGGTGGCGAAGTCGCCCCGCTTTAGATAAGGCGTTCCCAGATCTCTCCAGGCCTTTGCCATATTGGGGTTCAGTTGTACGCAGCTATCGAGGTACAGCATATTCATCTTGGTACCTTGATATTCGCGCATACTTCTTTTATAGATGGCCTCTATCCGAAGGGAGTCTGCTTCACTGAGCTGTGCAAAGCTGCTGAAGGCGGTTCCCAGCAGCAAGCAAATGATTAAGATTCTTTTCATCATGGAGAGATAGTAATGATTTTGCCTTTTCTGATATGAAAAGTGATGTATTGATAACTGTCGTGGGTTTGATGCTCGTATTCCATGGGTTGCCAGTCTTTGTACTGCTTCAGAGCCTCCAGCAGCTGATGGGTAATGCTATCCGGGAAGGTAGCAGGATGCATCTGTTCATCGATGCATTTGATGCGGAAGCGCCCGGTATGTCCTTCGCAGTTAATGACAAAACGAATAGTGATATATCCATTTTGATTTTCGAAGCCAGGATTGAATTTGTACTTATCAAGTATGAATTTTGTGATCAGTGGTTTGTGCCGAAGGTAGTAGCCTTTTTCGTTGTAGTATTGAAAAGTCTTACCTGGTTCACATACGTGAAATGTGCTGTCGTCAAGGGTTTTGTCGAATGGGATATCGCCGACGTTGGCAAGGGTGGTGTCTGGTCTGCGTTGCTGCGCGTTTCCAGAGGAAGCGGTCAACAAACATCCCATGAACATCGCTACAGTCCAACAGAACAGAGATACCCGGCGGGGGGAATTAAGCATTGATCATTTTTTTACGGAAAATAATATAGCTAAATTTTTAATATCAATACGATAGGGTGGTTCGGCGTATATTCGTATCCGTATCTTAACATGAAAAACGAGTGAAGATGGATTTTACCAAGTTTAATATTATTGCGAATTACAATACTCAGCGCACTGATTTATTCCCTTCCACTACAGCGGCGGTTGAACAACTGGAGGAGGTATTCAACATTAAAGTTGATCAGGATTACAAAGAATATGTGACCCGCTATGGTTGTGGTATTTTGGGAGGTACTTATGTGCGGGTATATTTGCCGGAAACAATAGAGGCATTGTACCCTGAATGGAAGGAGCGTATTACCCAATATTGGTTCTGGGATGAGGGGAAAGCGGTGCTCACGAAAGAGCAGGTGCTGGAATCGGTCATTATGGGCGATACATTTGACGGCGATGAAATTATCCTGTATAATCACCAGTATTATATCCTGCCTCGCCATGAGGAAATGATTTATCACACAGGGCATACGCTGGGAGGAACGATTGACTGGCTATGCACCGCCGGCATTCTTACAGAAGCCTTTGCAGAGCGTGATTTCGAACCTTTTGACCCTGCGGAATACCTTAAATAATTACAAGATGGATATTCAATCTGTTTATCAAGAGACGATATTGTTTGCTGCTGAAAAGCATACTGCTTTGCAGCAAACAATTCCTGGTACTAACTTACCATATGTAATACATTTGAGTAATGTAGCGATGGAAATATTGACAGCCGCGCATTTCTCTCCTCACTTTGATACTGCTTTTGCAGTACAGGTAGCGTTGTTACATGATATTTTGGAAGACACGCAGACCTCGGCCCAGGAGCTGCAGTCCAGGTTTGGAGAGGGGGTGACGGCCGCTGTACAGGCGTTAACCAAAAATGATCAACTGCCTAAAGCGCAAAAGATGGAAGATAGTCTGCACCGTATTCAGCAGCAGCCGAAAGAGGTTTGGGCGGTGAAGCTGGCAGACAGGATCACCAATTTACAGCGTCCGCCTGCGCATTGGTCTACCGAAAAAAAACAAGCCTACCTCCATGAAGCAGACAGTATTCTGCAGGCGCTGGCGGGGGCGAATACATACCTGGAAAACAGGTTGCGCAAAAAGATGGAAGAGTATCAGCAGTATATTTGAGTTACTGTAATGTACGGTGAATGATCAATAAGGTATTGTTTGTGGCTGTCCGTTCTACTCTTGGATAGCAAATGACCGCATAACCACCCGCTGTGGTTTTGTTCAGCCCTGAAAGAATGACGTCTTCATATGGCAATGGAATTACCTCGCCTGTAAGTAAATTTTTATATCCCTGTACTCCTTTACTGTAGTAGATTTCCAATAATTTATTTTCTTGGGTGATCATCCAGCCATTTCCTGCGCCTGTATTGAATCGGGTAATATAAATGTTATCATGGATATGTTCAGGGCTCCAGGTGTTATACAATTCATCTTCCAGGTCAAACAGCGGATCTTTCACATGAGTTCCATCTGGGGCTAGTGTGATAATTTCCAAGAGGCCCTTTTTGTTGGTGAGCAGGTAAGAGGTTTGTGTGCGAGAGAGGAACAATGTCTCCCTAACATAACTATTATCTGTAGGAATCGTTTGAGTGTGGGTAATTTCTCCTTTGGTATTTATTTCGCGCAGGAGCCATGTTTTGCCTTCTCTTGCCAGCAGCCGTATATGGTTGCCCTCAATAAATAACTTATTCTGCGAGGGAAGCGGGATTTTAATATTTGTTTTTTTATGGACCTGATTATCCCGGAAGGTCACTGCCATCATTTTGTCTGGTTTGCCTGGCGAAAATGAATCCTGATAGTAGAAGATAGCAGCATCTGGAACCGTGGCGATGTAATGGCCGGAAAAGGGTCTGTTCCCCTTTGGCTGAGAGATAGCTTCCCGATCAAATAGGGGAATACTGATTTCCATTTCCTTATCGGGATGGTAGGGGATGATGGAAACGAATATTTTACCATTGGGGTCCTGAAACAAGGTGGGGAGGATGCCATCCGGTTCTTGCCAGACGCCGGTTACATTCCCATCCGGATGAAGACGAAGATAAGTCAGTTTATAAGATACCGCATGATATACGTAGGTGGCCAGGATGGATTGTCCATCCATCGATAGGTTACCGTGATGCGTCACGCCATTGGTAGTCTGAAATCGTGTAATCGTAGCCGTTGGAGTATGGGTGATATCTACTTGAAAAGGTTGTACTGGCGTAATGTTTTCCATGGCTATCCTACTATAATTTTTGTGCGGTTCACATTAAAGATATCATTCTCCGGATGCTTCCAGAATTGTTCCAGTCCGATCGTATGAAAGGTACTCAGTTCCGATTCATACATGGGATATAAGGCAGAAATATGGATAGGGTAAGGAGTGCCGATGTCTAGCTGTGTATAATCTGTACGATCCAGGATGGCGGGCGCAAAAATATAGAAGGCATCCATGTCTGAATCCGGGCTGATTTTCTCTCCGAAACGGATAGTTTCGCCATAGGTGAACGGGCATTTTCCTCTCAGTTTATTGGCCACATATCCTAATACATGGGCCCATTCCAATTGTGCTGATTCCACCGTAATACAGAGTTCCGGATGTCCATATTTCCAGGCAGGATGTGTTGCAAGGGAGAGGCCATAGGTGAAAGCTGTAATGAAACCAGGTTCCGGAATATCCTTGTATACGATAGTGGTAACGCCGGGTAATCCGGGAATCAGGCTATCGTTGGGATAGAACATGGGTTCCTGTCCGAAAATCTGATCCAGATGTTGAATGTATCTTGCTGCGGGTGTGGAAGCGGTATTCATACAATGGTGACGGATATGGTGAAGTGAAGGTAGGAAAATTACTTTGTCTGTGTATGGAATTTCTTCTGCTTATAATCTATATAGAAAAAAATGAAGTTATACCGTGAAATATGTTTGCAGATTGTATTTGTAGTGTTCCTGGTTTGTATGATGGCCTGGTGGATGATGCCGGTTAGAGTCAATAAGATGAGACAATTGTATACAATTGATACATTAGCATATTTCAAGAAAACGGGGCTTCATCTTTTACCCCAAAGAGAATTTCTAACCATAGAACTGGATAGTAATGAGGTGCAGAATCGGATTGCTTTTGACTTTGCGCAGTTGTATATGCATCAGATCATTGCAAAGGAAGATACGATCCACGGCATTCATTTTCATTTCGGCAATGGAGCAAAATATGAGCATCTGATCCTGATGCTGGATATGTTCGTTTATGAGAGGGCGCAATGCTATTTGGTTTATCCGGCGGATACCTGGTTTATCTACTGCCCTTGAATATTACAATGAAATGAATCATTCATCAATCGATCAAATGAAACGATACCGCGAAATATGTTTACAGATAGTATATGTGCTAATCTTGGTTTGTATAATGGTTTGGTGGATGCGACCGGTGCAAAAGAGTCGGAAGCTGGAGTGGCATTCTGTGGATACTGCTAGTGCCTTTTATAAGGAAATGGGAATACAGTTGCCTTATAAAAGAGCGTATCTCACGATAGAACTGGATTCCAATCCTGTGCAGAATAAGATTTCGCTGGATTTTGCGCAATTGTATATGCATCAGATTATCAGGAGAAATGATACCATTCAGGGAATTCGTTTCCACTTTGGGAAGGGCGCCAAGTATGAGCACCTGATTCGGGTACTGGATATTTTCTCGTATGAGTCTACCTGGTGCTGGATATCTTTTCCGGAAGATATCTGGTTTTTTCAGATGGTGGAATAATATACTTGATAAGAACGACCAAAATAAATTGGCTTATTTAGTCAGATGCACCCAACCTTTTGGAGGAGAAGGCTCGTTTATTTAAATACCTTGGCAGGTGTTTGCCAATGGATGCTAACCCCATTGGCAGGCTGGTGACTATTTGTAAAATTAGTGCTATGAATTGCGTGAAAAGGTACGCCACTGTGGCTATTCTGATGTTAGTTGTAGTTATTTTGTTTGTGCAATGTGGTAAAGACCATGTTGCAACTCCCGGTGGTGGCGGTTCCAAACAGGGCCGGCCTCCATTGCCAGATCCAGGTCAATACCTGGTGACGCATATTACTGCGAACGGTATTGCAAAAGATAGCATGGTGTACAATGATAAGAAGCAGGTAGCCCGTAAATGGGAATATGTAGCGCTCTATCGCCGCTTTATGAATTATGCAGATTATACTTATGATGACCTGGGATATGTATCCACGGCCGTTTATTATAATTACATCGGAGGATATATCGTAAAAACCCGCAAAGACACGGTGCAATGGAGTCCGGGCAAGCTGGATATCTATTCCACGCTATACCGAGGGCAGACGGGCGAGGTATCAGGTACAGATGAGGCACATTATAAACTGGATGAGAACTATCGAATGACATTGGAAGGCAGGAAAGATACCTTTCCCATTTTATACGGAAGAATGTTACATTATGTAGCGCCTAGCTGGAACAAGGACGATCTTATTGCGCATACATTCAACATGTGGGTACAAGTAGATAATTCACCTACTATAGCCTATCTGCGGGAGTATAACCTGCAATATGGTATGGAGCTGAATCCCCTCTACCCAGTAATCGTCGGTAATCCAATGCTTTCAAAAGCAATACTGAATGATCTCTATCCAGATGCCAATGATAAAACATATCCCTGGTTGTGTTCCATGCATTATGTGACTGGATTGCAATATCAAGAGGACGACAAGCCGATTGTAAATTCTACAGTCAATTATACTTTGTTACCCAATACAAGAGTGGCATCCAAGCAAGTATTTCCTGGCACACAACTTGAACTGGAATACAGGTATATCAAGGTACGTTAAGTGAACAATTATCATTATCCGTATGCTGAAAAAATGGTTAACTTTCCTATACTGCTTATGTAGCACTACTATCTTCGCCCAGCAAGCTACTGCGCCTGTATTTTCCTTAGCTGCGGCTCATCCCACAGATACTGTTCCGGAGAACCTGTATTTTGCCGGTCCTTATGCCAGTAGTTATCATGCTGTTTATGATAAACAGTTAGCACAGACTTTACGTATAACCATTACCGATAGCGTGCCCAGATCGCCTGGATTAATGATCTTGCAGAAGCTGCCTTTGCCCGTGTCTGCCGGAGGCAAACTATTTCTACGCATACAGGCCCGCGGAAAACATATGCAGCAAGTACAGTTGAGTTGCGCTATCATGAACAAAACGGAAACAATTGTAGGGCGACTATCAGCAGTATCCTCATTTGCAAATGGTTGGCAAACTTTCATAATACAAGGAAACATTCCTTCAGATGCAGTATATATTGCGCCCATCCTACAGATAGATGGGCCCGGAGAATGGCGGTTGTCTTCCATGACAGCCACTATGAATGGTAAACCATTGCACCAATGGCTGGATCAGCAATATATAGCTACCGCGACAGCCAGTCGCCTGTCCTTACAACCATTCACGCCAGCAGCATTTGGAGATACGATGTTATCAGGTCATATTCCCCGGATACTGGCCATCGGTGAATATTGTCATGGCGCTGCCAGCAACATCCATGCATATACGAATATCGCCCAACAGGTATTGACGAAAGGCGCATACAATGCGGTAACCCTGGAAATAGGAGTGGACGTGGCTTTGCATATCGATAAATACGTCAACGGAGACAGCAGCGAAAATATAGCCGCATTACTGAAGCTATGCGGCTGGCACATGAATAACCAGGAAATTCTCGACTTCCTCCAGTGGATAAGAAACTATAATGCGACCCATCCATCACCGATTCATGTGATGGGCATGGATATGCAATTGCCTTTCCTTGCTATATCGGAACTGGCCGGGGATAGTAGTCTGGGCCCTGCCATGGTAGCAGCAGTCACAAATATTGGAGAGATAGCGGAGGAAATGCTGTCGGGAATGAAGGTAGATACGGCAACACTGCATACTGCACAGTATCATTTTCAGCAACTGGTAGCTACCGCCCATACAGATAAAGCCACCCTGCTGAAGATGCATCAGGTGGCGCAGTTTCTGGAGCTTTGCTCCAGACAAGGGAAACCTGATTTTAATGGCCGACATATCTTTGAACAGGGAGGGTTCCGCGATTCTTGCATGGCAGTAAACCTGCGTAATGCGTTGCAGGACACCAGTATCCGGGCCGTCTTAATTGCGCATAATGCCCATTTGATGAAGCTGCAAGGGATGGCTGGCGGGTATCTGCAACAATATTTCGGAAGCGATTATGTAATGGTGATGTCGCTGATTGGAGCAGGAAATTACTTCTATGCCTGGAACTATGCCACACAACAGGCACTCACGGCAGCGCTTCCGGCAATACCAATTGGGTCTTTGGAATATAACATCACTAAAAACAATCACGAACCTGGTTGGTTATCCCTTCATTCGCCGGAATTTGAAAAACGGTATCGGCATAATATCCTTGGGGTACATCAGAATAAAGCGGTGAATTATAGCTGGAACATTGTTCCTGCCGAACAGGCTGATTATATGATTTACCTCCCACAAACAACACCGGCAGCCACTTTGCATTAAATATGCAGGCGAAAATATCATCAGGAATTGAACAGATCCGTTCAACAGTTCGTAGTAGCTTTGAAGATATCAGTAGATGAACTGTTCCTGTTATGAAAAATAGATTCACGAAAAATCTTTTGCGCAGCTGCTGCATTGGCTTCCTGCTGCCATTATCCACCCATGCGCAGCAATGGGTATCCCTGGATGCTAAAGGGAAATTAAAATATGATTATTCCTCCCGGGGGGATCGTATCCCTGATTTCTCTTATGCTGGTTATAAAGGGGGCGGAGTGGCCATTCCGGATATTCCGGCTACTATTACCTTACAACCCATTTCCGGCGATAATAGCGCCGCTATCCAGGCTGCCATTGATAAAGTGGCTGCCATGCCCCTGAAGAACGGTTTCCGGGGAAAGGTATTGTTATCTCCCGGTAACTACGAATGTCAGCAAACCATCCAGATACAAGCCAGCGGCATAGTGTTGGCCGGTAGCGGTAGCGGAGAAAACGGGACTGTGCTGCAATTAAGCGGCGCGCCACATATGGCGGTGGTAATAAAAGGGAAGCCGTCGTATACCAATAATGGTCCTAGCCAGCTGGTTACAGACGCTTATATTCCTGCCGGCGCCATGAAATTGCAGGTGCAAAATGGTCAAGGTTTTAGATCGGGAGACACGGTTCGTATAACCAAACCCGTTACTCCGCAATGGGTGAAATTCATGGGGATGGACGATTTGGTCAGAGACGGTAAGCCCCAAACCTGGATCAGTGGAGAACTGACTACAGACAGAATCATCACCGCTGTAAAAGGCAATACGCTCCAATTGGATGTACCGTTGACAGACAGCTACGATGCTGTCTATACGTCGCCGGCAGGCACGATGGTGGAAAAAATCAGCACCACCGGAGAGCTCTCCAATTGTGGGATCATGAACTTCCGTATGGTATCGCCTTCACAAACGGGTACTATCAATGAGCGCCACCACCAGGCATTTTTCATTGGGGGGATTACCGATGCATGGGCTACCAACATCCAGGTATTTAACACCATCAACAGTATCACGCTTACTGGCCGCAGAATTACCCTGGACAGCATCGCGATCTATCATGATGATAAAACCATCGGGGCCGCCAAACCGGCAGATATCAGTACCAATGGGCCACAGCAGTTGGTAAAGAATTGTTATATCAAAGGAGCCAATGTTTTTTATATCGCCACTGGGGCTAAAGTAACAGGCCCTATTGTAATTATGGATTGCCTGTTTGAAGGTGGTGGCTGGATACAGCCGCATCAACGATGGGCAACAGGATTACTGGTAGATAATTGTAAGGTACCTGGCGGCGGTATTGATTTCATGAACAGAGGTGAAATGGGCTCCGGCCATGGTTGGTCTATTGGATGGTCCGTAGCTTGGAATAGTAGCGCTACCTCCTTCCTGAACCAGCAACCGCCAGGAGCTATGAACTGGATGTTTGGCTGTATAGGTGCACAACGAAAAGAAGCCCGCCCTTTTGATAAATCGCCATTGCTGCCGGAAGGGATCTATGTATCGCATGACCATCCAGTGCAACCACTGAGTTTGTATAAACAACAACTGCTGGAACGATTAGGTAAAAAATAAATCTATGGGGATTCCCAAAAGTCTGTTCTTACTTTTGGGAATCCCCATGCGGTATGATGAAAGTATTAGTCGGTCAGCTATTCCCTTCTCCTGTAAAAGCTTTGTCTTTTATTCTCGGCAATTCGATAAATTGCGTTCCAATCTCCTTATTTCTTCATCCATCAAAAAGCTATCTGATTTGGAAAAACGCTTAAAAGGCCTTGCATCTCTCATTTTGGCCACCATACTCTTGTTGACAAACCTCACTACTTTCGCCCAAACGGATTCTATGGCGTTTACGCCAAAGCGCAGCCAGCCGACTTTTAGTCCTGGTAAAATTACTTTCCGCTCATATATACTACCGGCGGCATTGATCGGCATTGGAACGGCAACTACCATTATCAGGGTTCGTGATAATAACAATAAGGACGTAGTGTTAAACACCACTAAGAAAGAGCCCGGTATGTTCGCTCAGCCGGAGAATTACACTGCCTTTTCACCGGCGGCAGCGGTAATAGTATTGAACCTGGCAGGAGTACGAGGTAAACATGCTCCTGCAGAGCAGGCATTGCTGTACGCCGCCTCAGCAGGACTCACAGCTGCCATCGTATATCCGTTAAAGGGAGCAACACATGTTTTGCGGCCGGATAATACAGATTATCAGTCGTTCCCCTCTACGCATGCCGCTATTGCGTTTGCATCCGCAGAGTTTCTCCGTAGGGAATATGGCGATCAGTCGATATGGTATACTGTGGCAGGATACGCAGCTGCTACTTCCACAGCTATTATCAGGGTGGCAAAGAATGAGCATTGGGTAGGGGATGTGTGTGCGGGAGCTGGCATTGGCATTGCCTCCACTACCACCGCTTATTGGGTGTACGATAAAATTAAGATGCACTTAAAGCATAAGGAATCGTTGCACACCTTTATATTACCAGCCATTACGCCGGAATTTTGTGGGGTTTATCTGACAAGATCCTTCTAGAAATGCCGCGTGTGGGCACTTTTAGAGAAACTATAAAGTAAAAAAGAAGGCTGAAATAACAGCCTTCTTTTTTACTTTATAGCAAGTTCTGTTTTATGCAAGTAAGAGTGGTAATAATTCTGCCTGAAAGCTTTTCCCTTTATCATCATTGTACCATTGTTGCAGGGCAACTTTCTGTTGTTCGAAATCCGCTTTCTCTTGTTTCAGCTGATCATACAACTGTTGACAACCTGCTGGTCGGGGACCCCAGACCGCGAGGTCTTTGTCGGCACTGTCACGAATAATCAGTTTGGGAATGGACTTCGTGCCATGTGTGAGGTATTGTTCAATCAGGTTAGGAGGGCTGTCCCGCAGTTGGTAGTCTGTTTGTATCAGTGGATTCAAATTGGCTATCATTTGAATGAAGGGTACAATATGCGCGGCATCTCCACACCATGGTTCTGTAATGATCACCCAATGTTGAACTGATGAGATAGCTTTTGCGGCGGTAATGATTGCTTCATTAAGTACGCCCACTTTCAGCCAGCGTTGGTGCCTGGACCAGTTTAACTTCGTATAGTTAAGGTAGTTAGGATTGTCGTATGGCGCTGCAGGATTAGGATCGTGCAGGATGTTATAGAACTGATGTTCGTAGGTTTTGAAGTCCATGTTCCGCTGTTTTAGTTCACTTTGCAAAGGTACCATAGTTTCTCCTATACTGATATGACAATAATCATAATGATAAGCTGTCGTCGCCCCAAATTATCCAGATATTTCACCAAAATCTTCCATTTTCCGGAGGTATTTGCAGATGACCTTTGCGGGTAAATCAAAGTATATGGATTATAAAGCGATATCGCCGGAGGCAATAGGGTATTTGTATAAGGCGCATCAGCAGTTTCGGAAGAATATAGGAGAGGAGCGTTTGTTGGCTTTGGCGGAGCTGCGGGTATCACAGTTGAATGGATGTGCGTTTTGTTGTGGGTATCATGCAGGGGAACTGCGACAGATGGGTGTTTCGCAGGAGTTGTTGGATGAATTGCCGGGATGGAAATTATCCGGGCGATTTCATGCCAAAGAAAGATTAGTGTTGCAATGGGCGGAAGAAGTGACAGCGATAGGTACTGTTTCTCCTGCTACGTTGCAGCAACTGGAGCAATTTTTTAGTCGGCAGGAAGTGGTAGATATCACGGCAGGTATTGCCTTGATGAATGCTTTAAACCGTATTCGTATTGCCCTGGGTGATCATTGATCGATCACAGAGGTAATCCACCAGGTATTGCCGTAGGGATCTTGTATGCCGCCGGATCGGCCATAGGGTTGATTGGCGATGGGCATAATGGCTTTGCAGCCATGTTCAATTGCTTTTTTAAAGGTAGCATCGGCATCATCTACGTAAACAAAAATGCCGGCTGGTTGGTATCCCCAGTCGGCATTACCTTCTCCAAACATGATGGTAGAGTCGCCAATCTGGATTTCTCCGTGTTTAAAAACATCTTGATGGAAGCTGCGAATTTTTTCGGTAGCGCCGAATACTTTGCGGGTGAAATCAAAAAATCCTTCTGCGTGCTTGATTATTAGGTATGGCATCACACGTTGATACCCTTCAGGTAATTTCATAAAATAGGTTTTGCTGAAGATAATAAAAAAATCTAGCACTGCCATCCTGCCGCAGCCTGCTGCGGTGATGGCTTTAATTTTGAAAATATTCAAAAAGGAATGGAGTATTTTGGCGGAGGGGGTATTTTTTAACCTTTAATGTAGAGAGACATGAAACCATCCTACCATATCGCGCCATTAGTGTATGAGCCGGAGATAATAGCCGCTCTGGCAGATTTGTTAATAGAAACCGTTGCCAGTGGCGGTTCTGTTAGTTTTATGCATCCGCTGGATGAAAATACTGCATTGGCTTTCTGGCGTTCTTCCATGAATGCAGTAATTGCTGGCGAGCGAATGTTGCTGGGCGCCTTTGACGGCGCAAAGCTGATTGGTACTGTTACTTTATTGTTGAATTGTCCGCCTAACCAGCCGCATCGGGCTGAAGTTGCCAAGATGATGGTGCGAACAGATTACCGTGGCCAGGGAGTGGGGCGGGCCTTAATGGTAGCGGCGGAAGCGCAGGCTTTGCAAAAGGGCAAAACGCTGATCACCCTTGATACTGCGGAAGAAGAAGGAGCGGCAGGGTTATATGAAGCGCTGGGATTTGAAAGGGCAGGTATGATTCCGGACTATGCATTGAAACCGCATGGCGGATTATCAGGCACTATCATTTATTATAAGCGACTTTCCTAGTAAGGGATTTATAAAGCAACAGCCCGGGATGCGTTCATCCCGGGCTGTTCTTTTTTATAGTAGATTGACCAATTGCTAAAGTATGGTGAGGTCTTTGGCCTTGTAGGCCTGTAGTTCCTTGCTGTCCGCTGGCAGTTCCGTGATGAGGTAATGAATATCGGAGAGGTCTGCGATTTTCATTTTCATGGAAGAGTTTAATTTCTCAGAAATTGCAAGAATTGCAACCTTGTCTGCGGCTTTTATCATCGCTTTTTTCACCTGGATGGTTTCCCAGTCGGCATCAGTAAGACCATTTACCGGGTCTATGGCATTGGTGCCAATGATGCAGAGGTCCGCTTTGATATTGGAGAGATATTCAAATACTTCTCCGCTAACAGTCATCTGACTGTAGGCAGATATCTGTCCGCCGATCACGATCGTCTTTATCATGGGCTTGTCCAGCAGTTCTACAGCAGAAAGTACGTTAACGGTGATAAAGGTGGCTTTGAGGGTCGTGGGGATTTTTTTGATAAACTCCCGGATGGTGGTACCGCCCCCGATCAGCACGATCATGTCGTCCCGCAATAATTGCAAAGTTTTATCGGCGATCACCCCTTTATTTTGCTGGGCGTATGTTTCGGATTCATGGCCGTAATGATAGGCGATAGACATAGCGCCGCCTTTGATTTTCACTACTTCTCCATCGTCCGCCAGCTCATTGACATCCCGGCGGATGGTATCTTCCGATACATTAATCAGGTTGACCAGTTCCGTATACGTTATGCGGGTATGGATATTCACCTGTTGAATAATAAGTTGCTTCCTGGCTTTTTTTGTCAGGGTTACAGGAGGCAACTGGTCCTGGGTATTTGCACTATCCATGGCTTGTGTTCGGCGATTCAAATTTTAGATGAAAGTATTATAGTCCTCCGGTTTGCTCCGGGGTATGAGATTTAGATCTAATATAATACTTACTACAAAAATAATTCATCTCAGAATGATTTTTTGCATTTTTATTAAGATAAATAATTTTTCTGCAATAATTGAAATTAAATTAATCATTAATTATCAATTATTTAACCGTGTATGCCGACTTGTTAGAAATTTTTATGCGATAATATTGCAGAAATATTTGCAAATAATTTGCAAGTTTGAAGAGAATGCCTATTTTTAGTCCTGTATTTCCGCATTATTTGAAACGCATTATCAACCAAACCACGAAAATGAAAAATGTCATAAACCTGGCAACTTTTCCGAAACTATTCTTATCCTTATTCTGCCTCCTATTCGCGCTGGCCAGCTTCTCGCAATCAAAACCAGCACAAATCAGCGGTACCGTAGCAGGTCCCGACGGACAGAAAATCATCGGCGCCAACGTGACCCTCCTCAATGCCAAAGGAGTAGGCGCTACCACCGACCTGGAAGGAAAATTTACATTTAAAATTCCTGCAAATTATCCTGCAGCCAACATTACCATATTGGTAACTTTCATCGGTTATGATAAAAAGGAAATAACAGTACCAGCCGGACAATCCTCCATCGATGTGCAACTGGAGCTCTCCTCCAAAGCACTCAATGAACTGGTAGTAACGGCACTCGGTATTAAAAAAGAGAAGAAAGCAACTGCATATGCGATCACAGAAGTGAAAGGCAGCGACTTCACCAAAGCCCGCGCCTCCAACCTCGGCGATGCCCTCGCCGGTAAAGTGGCTGGCGTCAACGCTTCTTCCCTCGCCGGCGGCCCAGGCGCTTCCAGTCGCGTAATCATCCGCGGTACAGGTTCCCTGGCTGGCGATAACCAACCACTCTATGTAATCAACGGTATGCCTATCGATAATACCACCCAAGGCGCACCTGCCTCCGGCAACGGCGCTATCGGTCTTAACCAGGATCGCGGCGATGGTATCGGCGGCATCAACCCGGATGATATCGAATCTGTGACTGTTCTGAAAGGAGGCCCCGCAGCAGCCCTCTACGGTTCCCGTGCAGCCAATGGCGTTATCCTTATCACCACCAAAAAAGGCGTGAAACAAAAAGGCATCGGCGTAGACTACAACGGTACCTTCACCATGGAAACGCCTTCTGTAAAACCAGACTGGCAATATGAATACGGCTCCGGTATCAACGGCAACAAACCAACCACCCAACAGGAAGCTATCAATGCCGGCCGACTCTCATGGGGTCCTAAAATGGATGGTACGCCTGTAATGCAGTTCGATGGTATAGCCAGACCTTATTCTCCACAAAAAAATAATATCAAAAACTTCTATAACACCGGTACTACCTTCACCAACAGCGTAGGTTTCTCCGGTGGTAATGAGAACGCTACCTACCGCGCTTCCCTCTCTGATATGAATAACCGCGGCCTGGTTCCAAACCAGCATCTCAATAAAAAAATATTTACCCTCGGCGCTAACGCCAACCTGAGCAAAAAACTCAGCATCGAAGGTTTTGCCCAATACAACGTGGAAAAATCTGATAACAGAACAGGCGTTTCCGATGCGCCAGGTAACGTAAACTGGGGTACTTATATGATCGCTAATACAGTGGATATCCGTAACCTCAAACCAGGCTATGACGCCAATGGCAACGAGATCAAATGGAATCCTTCTGAATTCGCTACCAATCCGTATTTCGGACTGAACAAATTCCAGAACCATGATAACCGTAACCGCTTTATCGGTAACCTCGGTATCAAATATAATATCCTGGATAACTTCTTCGTTCGCGGCCGCGTAACGCACGACTACAGCGCTACCAGCTATGTAGGTATCGTGCCTTCCGGTACTGCGTATATGCCTGAGGGTTATTACCAAGGTATCAATACTAATATTGCGGAAACCAACGCGGAACTGACCTTTAACTACCAGGGTAAACTGAGCCGCGACCTGCAGCTCACCGCCATGGCGGGTGGTAACAAACGCAAAAACGGTACTGATATCACTACCCTGGCTGGTAAAGGTTTCTTCCAGCCCGGTTTTTACGATCCTTCCAACGTTTTGAGTCTGCTCCCTGCAGTATCCAACCAACGCCTCGCCACCAACTCTGTTTTTGGTTCGGTAGACCTCAGCTTTAAAGATCTCCTGTTCATTACCGCCACCGGCCGTAACGATTGGTTCTCTACACTGTCTCCGAAAAATAACAACATCTTCTATCCATCTGTAGGCGCCAGCTTCCTCTTATCTGAAGCGGTTTCTATGCCAGCATGGGTGAACTTCGCGAAAGTGAGAACTTCCTGGGCACAGGTAGGCGGTGGCGCTCCATTGCCTTATGCGTTGAACCAGACCTACAGCATGGTACCAGGCGGCGGTCACCTCAATCAACCACTGCAAACGCCTACGCAAACCGGCAACGGTACCACCTCCGGTCAGTTGATGGCGCCAAATCCTAACCTGAAACCATACACGTCCACTACTGCGGAAATTGGCGTGGAAGGACGTTTCCTTAATAACAGACTGGGCCTCGACCTGACCTACTACAGCCGCAAAACGACCAACGATATCATGCAGGTAGCGGTATCTCCAGGCTCCGGCTACAACTCTGCTTACCTCAACGTAGGCCAGATGAGCAACAAAGGGGTAGAACTGATGATCAACGGTACGCCTGTGAAAGGTAAAACCTTCAGCTGGGATGCGAGCTTCAATATGGCGTATAACCGTAACCGTGTGGAATCCCTCAACGGCCTCGATAACCTCACCCTGGATGCCAGCGTAAACAACTATGCTTACCTGTACGCGGAAGTGGGCAAACCTTATAGCATCATCATGGGGAACCGTGTGAAGAAAGATGCACAAGGCAATACCATCTTCGATAAATCCACCGGTTATGAAAAAACAGAAATGGCGGAACTGGGTACCGGTATCTCCCCACTCACTGGCGGTATTACCAACACCTTCCACTACAAACGTTTTGACCTGAGCGTACTGGTAGACGGTAAGTTCGGAGGACATGTATACTCTGCTACCAACTTGTATGCTACCCGCTTTGGTCTCTCCAAAGTGACGCTGCCAGGCAGAATGGACGGACTGACTGTAACCGGTGTGGATACAGACGGTAAAGCATTCACCAAAACCTTCACTTATGCGAACGGTATCCAACAGTATTACGATAACTGGAAAAACATTTCAGAGAAATTTGTTTATGATGCCAGCTTCGTGAAACTGCGTCAGGTGGTGCTGAGCTACAATATCCCTGCAGAATTGCTGTCATTCGCCAAAGTACAGGGCGCCAGCGTTTCTTTCGTGGCAAGGAATCTCTTCATCCTCTACAAAAACACCCCCAATATCGACCCTGAATCTACTTTCAGCAATGCCAGTGCGCAAGGCTTTGAAATGTTCGGTGTACCTCCTACCAGGAGTTACGGTCTTAACCTGAATGTTAAATTCTAGTCATCTTAAAAAATTACTCGCATGCAACTTTTTGCCAAGTATAAATATATCTTCCTGTTGGGTGCTTCTATGGGCCTCGCTTCCTGCGATAAAGGATTTGAGAACCTGAATACTAACCCGAACGCATCCACGACACCCAATGTGAATTACCTCTTTTCCCAAAGCTTGCTGAAAGGAAACCTGGTATACGACAGGGCTTACTATTACACTTCTTACCTGCACTGTGGTACGTACGTGCAACACTTCAGTGTGGCCAAAGAAATCGGCGGCTCCGGATGTGGTGATAAATATGCGGTGAATGATCAATACCAGGGATTCTATTACCGCTACGTTTATCCGAACTCTATCCTCACCATACAGGAAATCATCAATGCCTGCAAGGACCCGAAAGTAGCGGCTAGTTCTGTGAATAAACTCGCAGCTGCACGCATCTGGAAAGTACTGCTGATGCAGCGTATTACAGACCTCTACGGAGACGTTCCTTATTCAGATGCCGCCAAAGCAAGAGAAGGCAACTTCCTGCCTAAATATGATGCTCAGGGAGATATTTACGCGGACCTGCTGAAAGAACTGGATGAAGCGATCAAATCTTTTGATCCTGCCCAACCTACTTTCGGCTCGGCGGATTACTTCTTCAATGGCGATATCAACAGATGGAAAAAATTCGGCTATTCCCTGATGCTCCGCGTAGCTATGCGCTGCACGAAAGTTACAGACGGTAAAGTAGTAGTGAAAGACTGGGTACAAAAAGCGGTAAACGGCGGTGTTATCCTGGCAGCTACTGATAATGCGGTGATTAACTATGCATCAGGCCCACAAACTTATAACCAGAACCCGGTAGCGCTGGAACTGATTGGTCAGGATTATACCACAGCTTCCAAAGGAGCGAACAATATCGAATGGAGTAAATTCAGCAAAACGTTTATTGATTTTCTGCAAACCAATCAGGACCCTCGCTTACCGGTTCTCTCTGTTGTATGGACCAGCGGCGTTCCTGATACCACTGCTGCCAACCAGAAAGGAATGGCTAATGGGACAGACAACAAGCCTGCTAACTTCGTTACTTTCTCTGAGCCTAATCCAAATACTATTTTGAAATTCGCGGCGCCTTTGTTAATATTAACAAACGCTGAAACCAATTTCCTGATGAGTGAAGCGGCTGCCCGCGGCTGGATCAGCGGCAACGCAGCACAATACTACAAGGACGGCGTAACTGCTGCCATGCGTAACCTGGCTTTGTTTGGCGCTGGTGGCATGATCCCTCAGAATAGCATCGATGCCTACCTCACTGCGCACCCTTTCAATGCAGGCGGTACTTTCGATCAGCAAATGCAACAAATTCACAGCCAATTCTGGGTGGCCATGCTGCTGGATGAACAGGAAGCATATGCCAACTGGCGTCGTACAGGATATCCTGCCCTCACGCCTGTAAATTATCCAAGCAATGCTACCAACGGTACTATTCCACGCCGTTTGCCATATTCTGCTGCTGAACAGCTGATTAATGCGGCAAACTACAAGGCTGCTGTTACCCGTCAGGGCGCAGATCTTTTAACAACCAGAATTTGGTGGGATAAATAAAGATGAAAAAACTACTGATAAGCTTTTTACTCGCTGGCATGGGATTCCATGCCAGCGCCCAAAGGAATCAGGCCGGTACGCCGGCCCTGATTCCTTTGCCTGTGCAAACTTCCTGGAGAGCCGACTCTTTCCAATTAGATGCCCATACCGCGCTCATCGCAGATGCAGCCTTGTCCGATCTGCTGAATACCAGCATCCGGGAAGAACTGGGATATACACTGCAGGCAACAGGTGAAAAACGTATAGTCTTTACCGTAGATACCTTATCCGGCCTCCCTCCGGAAGGCTACCGCCTCCACATCGATGCTACAGGCGTACAACTCACTGCGTACAGTACTGACGGTATTGTACACGGTATGGCTACGCTGCAACAGTTGTGGCATAAAGGAAAAGGTAACGTTCTGGTGTTGCCAGGCACGGATATTACAGACTATCCCCGCTTCGCATACAGAGGCATGCACCTGGATGTAGGACGACACTTCTTCTCGGTGGATTATATCAAAAAACTCATCGATCAGCTCGCACTGTATAAAATCAATAACTTCCACTGGCACCTGACAGACGATCAGGGCTGGCGCATAGAAATAAAAAAATATCCCAAACTTCAGTCCATTGCCGCCTGGAGAGATCAAACCATGATCGGCCATAAGAAAGAACTACCGCATCGGTTCGATGGCAAAAAATATGGCGGTTACTATACGCAGGAACAAGTGAAAGAAGTGGTGGCCTATGCGGCAGCGCGACATATCAACGTCATTCCTGAAATAGAAATGCCGGGTCACGCGCTGGCTGCTTTATCGGCCTACCCTGAACTGGGCTGTACAAAAGGCCCCTATAAAGCGGCGCAATTCTGGGGCGTGTTCGATGATGTATTCTGTGCAGGAAACGACAGCACTTTTACATTCCTCCAGGATGTACTGGATGAGGTGATAGCGCTCTTCCCATCTTCGTATATCCATTTGGGTGGTGACGAATGCCCTAAAGTACGTTGGAAGGAATGCCCTGCCTGTCAGCAACGCATGAAATCCCAACACCTGCAAAATGAAAACGAACTCCAAAGCTATTTCGTAAAACGTATCAGTCAATATATCCAATCCAAAGGCCGCAAAGTAATTGGCTGGGATGAAATCTTGGAAGGCGGCCTCGCTCCGGGAGCTACGGTAATGAGCTGGAGAGGCGTGGAGGGCGCTGTGGAAGCGGCTAAGCAACAACAATATGTGATCATGACGCCGGAAGATGAACTCTACTTTGATCACTATCAATCCCTCTATCCGGAAGAGCCGGTGGCCGCTGGCGGTTACACTCCTTTAAGCGAAGTGTATAATTACGATCCCTTACATGCTGCCGGAGATACTGCATTGTTACCTTACATCTCCGGCATACAAGGCCAAATGTGGAGCGAATACCTGCCCACTACAACGCAGGCAGATTATATGATATTTCCGCGTATGCTGGCTTTGGCAGAAAGGGCATGGTCCCCGCAAGGAACGCGCGATTACCCGCAGTTCTTACAAAGAGTACAACAACAACTGCCATTACTGCAAAAACACAATATTTCTCCCAGCAATGCCTGGAACGAAATTACTTACCGGCAGGAGCAACTGGAGCATGGGGCAATGAGCATTTCCCTGCACACAGCTGCTACCAATGCTGTAATTCGCTACACAACTGATGGTTCAGCGCCCGGACCCAACAGTAACGTATATACGGGATTAATCCGCATCTCCCGTAATACTACTGTCAGAGCTGCTTTATTCGAAGGACAAGTCAAACGGTACCGGGAATTTCAGCAGTCGTTCCTTGTGAACAAGGCTACGGGCGCCGCTATCAGCCTGAAAGAACCGCCTAATACAAAGTATAACGGCAACGCCACTACGTTAGTAAACGGTATCGCGGGCACTCATCGTTTTAACGACGGACAGTGGCTGGGCTTCAGCAAACGAGACCTGGATGCAGTGATTGACCTCGGCGCCGCTCAGCCGTTGAAACTGGTGGCCACCAATATCCTGAACTATCACTGGCAGCGCATGTGGGCGCCCGCTATGCTGGAGTTCCAATACTCATTGGATGGGGTTCATTTCCTGCCATTGGCGAAAACAAAAATATTTATCATCAATGGTATCAATCCAGTACGGATGCAGGTGAAGCCTGTGAAAGCCCGATACGTAAGGATTATAGCGAAGAATGCCGGTGTGATTCCTGCAAAGGAATATGGCGCTGGCGGTAACAGCATGATGCTGTTAGACGAAATTATTATTAACTGAGTTGCATAGCCTATGTCGTTCCTGATTGTTGCCGGCTGTTTGTTGGTATTGATTTTACTGGTCACCTGGGGGAAAATGAATGCGTTTATCGCTTTTCTCCTGGTATCTATATTGGCAGGTATTTCGTTGGGAATACCGGCAGATAAAATACCCGGAAGTTTACAAAAGGGGATAGGAGATACTATTGGCGGCCTCCTGAGCATCATCATGCTGGGCGCTATGTTAGGCAAGCTGGTGGCCGAAAGCGGAGCTGCAAGGCAGATAGCCAACTCCCTCATGAAATTATTCGGTACCCGTTATATACAATGGGCCTTGCTGGTGGCTGGTTTTATCATTGGTATTCCCTTGTATTACGGCGTAGGCTTCGTGCTAATGGTGCCGCTGATTTTCTCGGTGGTATACCAGTATAAATTGCCGGCGGTATATATAGGATTGCCAACATTAGCGGCGCTTTCCATTACGCATGGATTCCTGCCGCCGCATCCTTCGCCGGCTGCACTGGTGAACCAGTTTGGTGCAGATATGGGACTCACCCTACTGTATGGTATCTTGGTAGCTATTCCTGCGCTAATACTGGCAGGGCCTGTGTTTTCCCGGTTCCTGCGGAAAATGCCATCTGCTCCCAATGCATTGTATCAACAGGAGGAAGTTAGGGAGACACGATTACCCGGACGCTTCAACAGCTTCTTCACCGCGTTGTTGCCAGTATTATTATTGATCGTTACCACTTTACTGAATCATTTAGCCGGTAAGAACGCCTGGCTGTCCTTCGCTGGCGATGCGCCCATCGTTATGCTATTCTGTATAGTGGTGGCCACGTATACACTGGGCATTTCCCAGGGCCGCACCATGAAGGAAATCACCCGCTTTTATAGCGAAGCCGTCAACGATGTGGCCATGATTGTATTGATTATTGCAGGGTCCGGCGCATTGAAACAGGTATTATCTGATAGTGGCGTAAGTGGCCAGATAGCCGCGGCAATGCAACACTGGCATATTCCAGTGTTAGTACTTGGCTGGCTAACGGCAGCGATTATACGCGCTTGTATAGGATCGGCAACCATAGCGGGACTCACAGCAGCAAGCATGATAGGACCACTGATGGTACAGGCACATGCAAATCCTAATCTGATGGTACTGTCCGTCGGTGCAGGAAGCCTCATGTTCTCCCATGTGAACGATGCCGGATTCTGGATGTTTAAAGAATATTTCAACATGAGTATTAAAAACACCTTGCTCTCCTGGTCAGTCATGGAGACGATTGTAGGTGTGGCCGGATTATTGGGAATACTGTTGCTAAACGCATTTATCTAACTGAATTAACTAAAACAACATAAAAGCAAAAAGAGAAATTATGGAAAACAATCATGCAGAAGAGCGGTTCGCAGCACTGGGATTGAGTTTGCCTCCGGCGCCAGCGCCACTGGGCGTTTATAAGCCTTGCCTGGTGGATGGAAAATACCTCTATCTCTCCGGCCATGGTCCTGTTCAGGATGATAAATCCCTGATCATCGGTCGTATTGGTGCGGCCCTGGATATGGAACAAGGGAAGCTGGCAGCGCGGCAAGTAGGCTTAACCATGTTGTCTACCATTAAAACGCATATTGGTAGTCTCGATAAAGTGAAACGTGTGATCAAAGTGCTGGGCATGGTGAACTGTACACCGGATTTCGAACGTCATCCATATATCATCAATGGTTGCAGCGAACTGTTTGCCGCCGTTTGGGGCGAAGAGAATGGTATCGGTGTAAGAAGTGCTGTAGGATTCGGTTCCCTGCCGGATAATATCCCGGTGGAAATTGAAGCGCTGTTTGAATTATACTAGCTGTTTGATGATTTGTTTGCCTTGATATGCTGCCTGGAAACTATCTTTATGGTGCGTTTCCTCACGGGAAGGCGTATATCAGGGTAAACAGATCTCAAAATATAATACGATGCAACTGCTGGATGGTGACAAAGCCCCTAGGGTAACAGGTTTCGGGGAGTTTTTACTACGCTTGCACAGTGGTAGTAACACGCGGTTTCAACAGACAACTAACTTTATTCCCTACTATGCCGGCGCAGAAGCGAACGTCTGTGTACTATTGGCCAAACTGGGAATGCAGGCGGATTACGTCAGCAGGATTCCGAAAAATGAATTGGCGCAAACAGGTATACAACAGTTACGTGCACACGGCGTTAATACGGAATATATGAGCTGGGGAGGAGAGCGACTGGGCCTCTATTTCACGGAAGCCGGCAATCAGATCAGGCCAACGGCCGTTATTTACGACCGGGAACAATCAGGCTTTGCTACGGCTACAACAGCGGACTTCAACTGGCAGCAGATCCTGCAACACAGTAACTGCTTTCATTGGTCTGGCGTAGCCGCTGCGGTGTCCGAAAGTGCGACTGCCGTTTGCCGCCAAGCCCTGGAAGCCGCTGATGACAAAGGACTGCTCGTCTCCTCAGATTTTAATTATCGCTCCCGACTATGGCAATATGGTCAACATCCTGCGGAAGTAATGCCCGATTTACTTCGTTTCAGCCATTTCTCTGTGGCCGACCTGGATGCTGCGAATATCTATTATGGTATTAAGACAGACACAGATGCCTCGTTTGAAACACAGTTCCAGCAATGCTTTGAAGCCTTGAAGGTACATATGCCCCGGCTGGAAGCACTGGGAATGACCTTCCGGCATCAACACCAACATCAGTTGTATTATACAGGCGCACTCGCCTGGAAACAGACATTTTATTTCTCCCGTAGCTATCCGCTGCAACAGATTACAGACCAGATAGGTACGGGAGATGCTTTTACAGCAGGACTACTTTTCGGCCTGTTGCAACAGTTGCCTCCACAACAAGTAGTGGATTTTGCCACGGCTTGTGGTGTGATCAAACAGAGTATTCCCGGCGATTGGGCACTGGTTAGTCGGGATGAAGTAGAAACGCTGATCAAGCAAGGACCTTCCGGAAGAATTTCACGTTAATAACTTTTCATAACTATGTTTACGATAGACGCTCACCTCGACCTCAGTATGAATGCGCTGGAATGGAACCGCGACCTGCAACAGCCGGTAACCGCCATCCGTAAAAGAGAAGAGGGACTGAACGATAAACCAGACAGGGCAAAAGGCGTAGTGGCATTGCCTGAATTGCGTAAAGGAAATATAGGACTGGTAGTAGCCACCCAGATCGGTCGGTTTGTAGCGCCGGAGAATCCGCTTCCAGGCTGGCATTCGCCACATCAGGCATGGGCGCAGACACAAGGTCAGCTGGCCTGGTACAAAGCCATGGAAACAGCAGGAGAGATGACGATGATCAAAGACCTGGCAGGACTGGAAGCACATCTGCAACTTTGGAATGATGGTACCCCCAACGATACTAAACCCATCGGCTATATTTTAAGTCTCGAAGGCGCCGATTCCATCATCGATTTATCGTACCTGGAAAAGGCATGGGAAAATGGCTTGAGAGCGTTGGGACCTGCCCACTACGGCCCCGGCAGATATGCCAATGGTACGGATGCTACCGGCCATTTAAATGATATGGGGAGACAACTGATACGCCGTATGGAAGAACTCAACATCATCCTGGATGCCACACACCTTTGTGATGATGCCTTCTGGGATGCCATGGAAATCTTCAACGGACCGGTATGGGCCAGTCATAATAATTGTCGCGCCCTGGTGGATCATAACCGTCAGTTCAGCGATGACATGATCCGTACGCTCATTCAGAAAGATGCCGTTATCGGCGCTGCACTGGATGCCTGGATGATGGTACCCAACTGGGTGCGTGGCGTGTCCACGCCGCAGTCGATGGACTGTAATCTGGCTAAAATGATTGATCACATCGATCATATCTGTCAGCTGGCAGGCAATAGTTTACATGTTGGTATTGGAACAGATCTGGATGGCGCATTTGGCAAAGAACAGTGCCCTTATGACCTGGAAACGATCGCGGACTTGCAGCAACTCCCAGCGATGTTTGCCGCCCGCGGTTACTCCGCTACAGATATTGAGAATATCATGCATGGCAACTGGCTACGTTTGCTCCGCAAAGCATGGAAATAGCGTGTAGGCGACGTTTGTGAATTTAACTAACCTTTTCAGGAGTTTTGTTGTTATAACAACATCATTGTATGTTCCTTCAAAAACTTTACGAAATGAAAAGGCTACTCATTTTTGCAATCCCACTGCTGACACTCGCTGCATGCGGCCCGACCCTGAAAGTGACACATGATGTGAATAGTCAGGCGAATTTTTCCCAGTATAGCACCTTTGCGGTCTATCATCCGGAGGTGCGGGGTAATGCCAGGGCTACGGTCAGTGAGCTGAACCGGAACCGTATTGATAATGGTATTGTTGCGGCCATGATGGCAAAAGGATATGTACAGGCAGATACCTCAACTGCCGACCTCCTGGTCAACCCTGTTGCAGTAGTGAAACAGGAGAAGAACGTTACCGCATATACTAATTATTACAACTACGGAGGGTTCTACCGTCCGTATTATTGGGGTGGCGGAATGGGCATGGGTAGCGCAAATACTACCTTTAACGTAGAAAAGTATATCGATGGTTCCCTCATTATTGACGTGGTAGACAGTCGGAAACGGGAACTGCTCTGGCAGGGCGTTGGCAACAGCCAGATCGATGGACCAGTGAAAGATCCGGATACAAAGATCTCACAGGCGGTAGCGAAAATTATGGAAAGCTTCCCCAGAAAAATGTAAGTAATCAGACTAGTGAACAGTATACAAACCTGCACCTCCAAAGTGCAGGTTTTTTTATTAACGAAAGTTTATCACTCCCGCTCCCAACGGAAGAAACCTTCTATGGCAACAATTGTTATGATTAAATGTAAACGCCTGCCCAACCTCGCCCGTTAAGGTAGGCACCTAAAATAGAAGCCAGTTAAGTTTCTGTTTTATAAGGATATATTCATTAACCCTAAATATGATTCATATGAACTTGCTGAAAAAAGGTTTGCTACTATTGATGATTAGCAGTGGTATGGCTGTTGCCACATATGCACAGGACGATAATGATGTGGTACTCAAAGCAGAACGTATCAAGAGAGAACAACTTCCGCCAGAGGTGTTAGACGCCTTCCAGAAAAGGTTTCCAACCGCCAACCTCCGCGATATCATGAAGATACCAACTGAACTATATCGGAAAGATTTCCTCATAGACGAGACAAATCCAATCGGTAATGATGATTATTACACATTAACCATGACCGGTACTAAAATGGATGTGGAAGCCGTATATGATAAAAACGGCAATCTCATCCGTGCAAATGAAATTGCCAGAGATGTAGAACTGCCAACTACTATCTCTACCTATATCATTACCAATTATCCGGGATTTGAAATTAAAAAAGACAGAGTAAAAAGAGTAATAGAACCTACCAGAACGGAAGCGTTCTGGGAAGTAACTATTGCCCAGTCCCGTGGTGTGGAAAAACGACTCCTGTTTAACAAGGACGGAAATTTTATTAAATCCAGATAAAAATAATCAGGCCGGTACATTTACTAACTACTACGGTTATACGTAAATGTATCGGCCTGAAAAATAACTATCTGTAACCCCGTTTTTAATGAGCTACCGCACTGAAGTAAACCCAGAGAATAAAGAGTATTTGCAGTGGTACTCTGAACCAGAGATAGCGCAGACCATTACCCCCAGTGGTTCCTTTCTGGTAATCGATTGATTGCATCGCAGCATATATATTCGCAGGCAATACCGCCACAAAGAAAATAATCAGACAAATACCAGCAAGATATCTTAATGAAGGAATTAATAAACCAATTCCTCCCAGAACTTCCAGTACTCCCGTGAATGCAACCAGGAACTTTTTGTAAGGAATGGATGGAGGCATCATCATCTCCATACCTTTTGAAAAAGCAAAATGTGCGCTGGCAGTAAAGAATAACATAATGGCCATGGAGATACGGCCGGCAAAAGCCCATTCATACTGGTGATGGAGCAATAATAACACCACCATCGCCAACACAAAACTAACAATCAGTACAATCAACGGTTTCATATAGAAGGGTTTTATAGCCACGCAAAGATAACTGATTTGCACTAGCAGTAACTTATCGTAACTTATAAACAAGCCATTCAATTGACAGTCAGAACCATTAACAAACCCCAACTATGCCATTCTCCAGATTGGAACGGACCATCCATGGTCTGCAACAACTGGCATCCAGGAAAAAAGGAGTCAATTTCCTGGAAGTAAGGCCAGACAACGTTATTATAAAACCTCCCTGCGATTCCAGATCTTTCGTACTGGCGTCCTGGTTAGTACTGTGCTTGATCCCCTTGTCTTACCTGATCTATACCGCGAAATATGGCGTGGATAGCTGGGCTGCGCCCATACTATTACTGCTGATTTGTCTTTTCATCTGCCGCGACCTGCTGTTGTTGACGGAAGGACAACAATATGTAACCATCAATTTCGCTGCGCGACAATTCGAATTCCACCGAGTGCATACCTTCGCCGGTGGAAGACCCCGCTACTCCACCATTGATTTTAATAAAGTACAGGAAGTCATCCTGACTTCGAATGCTATTACAGGTAATATAAGTGTACAGCGGATTGTGCTGCTGGGAGAAACGGGAGAAAAACTGGCCTTCTTTGATTTGAGAAAAGATCAGTTTAGTTCCTACACCGCAGGTAAACTTCGTTTACTCTTTTCCGTTATCATATATACATATCATTGAGAGGATTACTGCAAAAAAAATCTGAAAACAGATACAACCAACTATCCTTTTTTCTACTTTTAGTACAATATGAATTTTACGTTATGATTGGCCGGTGAACATGCTTTTCTTTTCTAGCTGATTTATTTTCGCCCTCTCGAAAACAAACCGTAACCTATATGAAAACCGCGTGTAGCCTATTACTATCCGTGTTGCTATGCTGTTTCGTATCCATTGATGGATATGCTCAAACGACGCAAGCTGCCATCACGGGAACCGTATCTGATAATGCCAAACAATTAATCCCCGGTGCATCGGTATTAGTCCGGAATGAATCCACCGGTTTTACCACCCGTACAGTGACGAATGCCAAAGGAGAATTTAACCTGAAAGAGTTACCACTGGGTGGCCCTTACACCATCACTGTTTCATCCGTTGGATATGGCGCTGAAAAACTAACCGGCTACTCGCTCAACCAGGGAGACCTGGTGCGGGTAAACGTAGTATTACAGTCGTCATCAGTGAACATGAATGAAGTAAAAGTAACTGCTTCCGGACTGAAGAATAAAACTGAAAACTTCGGTGCTGCCACTACCGTAACGAGTCGCGATATAGCGCGACTCCCCGTAAACGGTCGTAACTTTTCTTCTCTGATAGATTTATCTCCATTGAGTAATGGATCTAATCTCGCTGGTCAGCTGGGATCTTCTACTAACATCACGATTGATGGTACTTCCGCTAAGAATCCTACTTCCAGTAGTGGTACCAATGCAAGGATTGGCGGACCTTACGCGCTTTCTATGGAAGCGATCCGCGAATTCAAAGTGGTGACCAATCAGTACGACGTGACTTACGGTCGTAGTGGCGGCGGTACTATCAGCGCCGTTACGAAAGCGGGTACCAATACTTTTGGCGGTAGCGTATTTACGTATATGCGTAACGACTGGCTATCCAGTCAGTATGATATACGCGGCGTAAGACGTGTAAACGATTTCTCTACGTATCAGTATGGCGCTACTTTATCCGGCCCTATCATCAAAGATAAACTGCATTTCTTCTTAGCCTGGGATCATCAGGCAGATGCCCGTCCTTTACAGTTGGCGGATATCAAGAATGATGCAGATGTAAAACGCCTAAACGTTACACAGTCAACGTTAAATTCATTCCTGGATATTGCACGCGCAAAATATGGCGTGAGCAATGAACCACAATTTGGTTCCTTCAATAAGAAAAGAGCTACAGATGCAGCTTTTGCACGTATCGACTGGCAGATCAATGAAAAGAACCTGCTGACGATCCGCGATAACTATATCAACGATCGCGCTCCGCTTGGCCGCGACGACAATACTTCCATCAATATGTACGAAGTATATGCAGATGCCCACGCCTTGAACAACAGTCTCCTGGCTACTCTGCGTACGGTTGTCTCTCCGAAATTTACCAATGAACTTAAATTCCAGCATCTGTATACCTTCGAGAAAAGCTCGCCAGGATCACAGTTGCCTGCTGCAAATATTCCCCGCGCTATCGTGGAAAGGGTGGAGTCCAAAGTGGATAACAATTCCCTGTATACGAATATTCAGCTCGGCGGGCAACGTTATTCTCCGGAACATTTCTACAACAATGTTTTCCAACTGGTAGATAACGTGTACTACAGTACGAATAAAGCCAACTTTACTTTCGGTACAGATATCATGTACAGCCATATGAATTCCCTCTATGGCAGTGAAATGAATGGTCGGTTTTATTTCACAGGTATGGATAATTTCAATAACCTGACTCCATATCGTTATGCCCGCGAAGTAGCGCTGGCGGATGATCCCAGCGTTAACCAGAATATTGTCAGCGCAGCTGTCTATGCACAGATGCAAACCAAACTGGCCAAAGGCTTTGAAATGATTGCCGGTCTGCGCGCCGATTATACCACCTATCTGAATAAACCTAATTTCAACCAGACAGTATACGATGAGCTGGGACTACGCACAGATCGTGGGTTAAATACTTTCCAACTGCAACCGCGCTTGCAGTTTAACTGGGATATCCAGGAGAGACACAGAGACTATCTGCGCTTCGGTGCTGCGATCTTTGGATCAGATATCAACAACTATGCAATGATCAACAATATGTTGTTTGATGGTACGAAAGTGTTGACTGTTGATGTGCAAGGCGCTGCCGTTCCAACGCCGGATTTTCCGGGATACAGAGCAAATCCTGCTACTGCGCCTGGCAAAGAGATGTTTGAAAAATATGGGCTGCCTAAACTAGGGACCATCAATATGAACGGTAAAGATGCCAGGATTCCTGTAGTGTATAAAGCGAATATTTCCTATAATCACTTCTTCACAGAAAGACTGAAAGCAGGTCTGACCTTATTCACCACTATTGCCCGTTATAACTATATGTATGTAGATCGGAACATGGTGGATCAACCGTTCTTCACGCTGCCTAATGAGGCTAACAGAGGCGTATTTGTACCGATTAATACCATTAATGAAAAGAACGGCGCTACCGACTGGATGCAGGGCCGTAAATCGGACAAAGTGAGCCGCGTACTGGAACTGAACAGTGAAGGTAAAGTCAACCAGTTTGCAGTGGTGGCAGACGCGACTTATCGTTACTTCAGAGATGGAGAAGTGTCTTTCAGCTATACCTGGAATGATGCGAAAGATAATGCCTCTTACAATGGAGACGTCGCCAATACAGCCACTTTATCGCTGATGGTAAAAGATGATCCGCGGGATTTGAGCAAGATGACTTACAGCGATAACCAATTCCGTCATAAAGTGGTGTTCTATGGTACTGCGCCTAGCTTTGCAGGATTTAATATCGGAGTGAGATATTCCGGTATAGGCGGTACACGTTATTCCCTTGCGGTAAGTGGTAATGTGAACGGCGACTTTGTAAACTCTAACGATCTCGCCTATATTTTTGATGTGAAGAATACAAATGTGCCTGATAAGATTCGTCAGGGTATTCAGTCAATCCTCGATAATCCGGCGGTGGATTCCCGTTATAAGGATTATATCCGTAAAAGCATGGGTACTGTGGCGGAGAGAAACGGTGGTGTAAATGGTTTCTATGGCTTCTGGGATGTGCGTCTTACGAAGAAAATCAACTTCACCCAGAAACAACGGCTGGAATTATCCTGCGATTTGTTCAACGTAGCTAACCTCTTTAAGAAAGACTGGGGAACCAGCAAGAACCTGGGCAAACAAAATATTTACTCGCTAGGAGGCTTTGATAAAGCCACTACTTCCTACCTGTACAATGTGAATGTAAACAGCGGGATTGTGACGCCGGGCGGTAACCCTTGGCAGATCCAGCTGGGAGCAAGATATGAATTCTAGTTTATGGTCTAAATTGGTATAATAAAAGCGAAAAAAGGCTGTCTCTACTTGTAGAGACGGCCTTTTTATTTTTCATTTTTATTCAGCAATATTGGCAGAAGCCCAGAGTTGTATATCCTGTTTACTGAGGGCAGCGGCCATCAGATCAGGGAATTTATCGGGAGTACATGCAAATACAGGTACGCCCAGATCTGCCAGAAACTGGGCATTTTCATGATCGTACGAAGGCTTTCCGTCATCATTAAGCGCCAGTAATACGATGAGTTGTACGCCTGCAGCTACCAGTTCTGCCGCCCGTTTGCGCAGGTTGGCATCGCTGCCGCCTTCATATAGATCAGTGACCAGTACCATCACCGTATCCGCAGGGCGACTGATAATTTGTTGACAGTAAGACAAGGCTAATTGAATGTCTGTACCACCGCCGAGCTGCACGCCAAACAACAGATCTACCGGGTCCTGCAATTGTTCTGTAAGATCGGCAACAGCAGTATCAAAAACTACCATCTTCGTTTGCAGCGCAGGCATGGAAGCCATGACAGCGCCGAAGATTCCGGAGTAAACAACGGAGGTCCCCATGGAACCGCTTTGATCCAGGCATAACACTACATCTTTCAGGGCACTACGTTTACGGCCATATCCAATGCGGGTTTCTGGAATAATGGTTTTATAGTCCGCCTGATAATGTTTCAGGTTCCTGCGAATGGTCAGTGGCCAGTTGATTTCATTATGGCGGGGACGCAGATTCCGTGCGCTTCTGTTCAATGCGCCGGTAACCGCCTGCTGCATGGGCTGCGAGAGCTTACGCATCAATTCGTCCACGACTTTTTGTACCACCATTCTGGCAGTAGCTTTGGTCTTTTCGGGTATCACTCTTCCCAACGACATGAGCGTTGCTACCAGGTGCACATCTGCTTCCGCATTTTCCAGCATTTCCTTCTCCATGAGTAGCTGGGTGAGGTTTAACCTTTTGAGGGCATCCTGCTGCATCACTTTCACTACAGAAGAAGGGAAAAAGGTACGGATATCTCCCAGCCAGCGGTTCACGTTGGGAGAGGAAGCTCCCAGTCCTCCCTGACGGTTGCTGTCATACAGTGCTTCCAGTGTCTGATCGATGCGCAGGTCTTGGTCTGACAGCTTGCTGCCGGTACCGTCGTGCTGATCGCCGCCCAGAATCAGGCGCCATCTCCTCAGTTCCTTTTCGTTACTCATGGATTACTTGATTTTTTGTTTGACCATAGCCCAGCAATTGCAGTATAACGGGAACGCCTAGTTGTCCGCGATTATCTTCTGTGTTGGTAAGGACTTTACTACTGGAGGAGGTATTATCTCCTTTTTTGATTTTCTCGCCAATCTGGCGGCGTTCAGGACTGGAGAAGGCTGCAAAGGTGCGTCGGAGTAACGGTAGCAGCTGTATGAAGATGTCGTCTCCCAAATCATTGACCCAGTTTTGCAACAGGTGTAATAAGGTATCATCTACCAGCAGGAGAGAACCGCTGCCTCTGAGGAATCCTTCCAGCCATGCGGCGGCATCAGCAGGATTATTCCCAACGGACATGGCTACACTGAAAGTCCTGACCAGTTCTTCATTGCTCAATAATCGTGCATCGCTGAGGAGTCGCGTAGCATAACCGGCCAGGGATCTGGCGGCATGCGGGTTTCTACTGATCAGCTGCAGCGCATGTTGCCAGGCATTGGTAATATCATTGTTCTGGAGTGTCTGGATGGCATCGTTCAGGCTATACAGCTGGTCCAGCATGGCGGTGGCAGCATCTTCTGCCACGCCTGTGCAGGCCGGTGGAAGTTGAATACAAATTCTGGCGATCATGCTTTCCAGGATAGCCAGTACCAGGCCCGCATCAGTTTTGCGTACGTTGCCATAACGGGTAATGGCTACCAGTGGAGGCAATACTTCAATCAGCTGTAAAACGTCACTGCTGGCGGCGGCCATGTTATTGACGCGGTTAATCAGCATGTCTGTTGCTTCAGGCAATTCCGCCGGGATACAATCTTCCAGCAGGCGACATACTTCCCGGATGGTGGTACTACGTGTAGCCATTTCCGTTACATAGCTGGAAGCGGCGGCATCTACGGTATTACCCC
The DNA here is from genome assembly GCF_003259435.1 of Chitinophaga dinghuensis. Taxonomy (GTDB): domain Bacteria; phylum Bacteroidota; class Bacteroidia; order Chitinophagales; family Chitinophagaceae; genus Chitinophaga; species Chitinophaga dinghuensis. The sequence continues at coordinate 309,617 of NZ_QLMA01000008.1, read as the reverse complement.
AGCAGCTTTTATCGATAATATCTACTGTGAGTTCGGGGGCCCACTGTAATCGCCATTGTTCGCGGAAAGTGCCTTTACCGTCGGCGCGGTGTTGTTCGCCCCAGTTGATGTCCAGCAGGTGGAGGCGATGAAGGAAAATACTGCGTTGCAAATCGTTGGGTTGACGAAGATCCAGGGAGTAGTCCTTGAAGTCGGCCGTAACCTGTAGCCGCAGTTTTTTCTGTTGTTTTTCAATATCTGCCTGTAATGGCGCTTTGGGAACATCTTCTGGTACGCTGCCAATGCGATTGCTGACAATCAGTTCTTTTTCGATCAGCTGCATGGGAAGGTGGTCGCCATTGCAAAGTATAGCGATGGTAGCTTCATTGAGCTCTTCCAATGCTGGCGCCGGTAGTTGGCGCATGGCGGCCAGTGCATTGCTGAGTCGCACGGCTTCCAGTACATGTGCCGTGGAGATATCCATTTGTTTGTCGCGGAATAGTCGCGCTACATTGGTGAGCCAGCGGGTGCCATCATCTGCGGGATGTTCCCATTTATGCTGATACCATCCTGGCGATTTGATGCCGGCGCGGTATCCGCTTTGAAAGCTGAGCCGATGGAATGTCCAGGGTGTCCAGCTGCAGGCCACTTTCACTTTTGGAAGGCCTTTCAGCAGTTCGTTATCTGTTTTTGCTGGCGGCATGGTTTGTAGTGCCGGGGCATGCCATGCGCCGCAGATGACAGCTATTTCACTATACATTTCCTTTTCTGCCTGGCGGATCATCTTCCGCATCCAGGCTTCGCGGAGTTCATTGCGGGGATCTGTATGGGCGGCAAGTTCTTCGCGCAGCGTTTGCATGGCTTCCATGACTGCATCAAATACCTGTTCATTTTGCTGGCGGTATTCGAACATATGATCCCACCAGGTTTCTCCGTCCGTATAGCCGTCTGCGGTAGCCAGCAACGCGATAGGGTCGAAGGTAGCTTGTTCCGTATCAGGAACGGCGGCTTCATTATTTAAGGTTGGATCTGTAGCGGCGGGTGCTTCTTTTTCACGATCCAGCGCGAATACATGTGTCAATGGCAGATCCATGAAACGCACGGGTATCCGATGTTGGCGGGCATAGGAGATCGCCTGCCATTCGGGAGAATATTCCGCAAATGGATAGAAGGCGCTATGATGGGGCGCATCCGGCTCATAGGCAAGGATGGCGATGGGTGGTTGCAAATGTTCATTGCCTACCCATTCCAGCAGCGTATCTGCTTCCGGCGGGCCTTCTACCAGTATGATGTCGGGTTTCAACTCTTCCAGGCGGGCTCGCACATTGCGTGCGGAGCCCGGGCCATGGTGTCTGATACCCATGATATGTGTAGCCATTAGGCGATCAGTTTAGGGTTATACGCCGAGGTCGCGGCATGCACGGTAAATATCTTTCCATTCTTCTCTTGGCTTCACTACTGTTTCCAGGTATTCCTGCCATACCAATTTATCCTGCACAGGATCTTTAATCACTGCGCCGATAATACCTGCTGCCAGGTCAGCAGCTTTCAGTTGTCCATCGCCAAAATAGGCTGCCAGGGCGAGTCCGTTATTGACAACAGAAATGGCTTCTGCGGTGCTGAGGGTACCGGTAGGGGATTTTACTTTTGTTTTTCCATCAGTAGTGATACCGCTGCGGAGTTCTCTGAAAATAGTAACGATGCGGCGTATTTCCTGTAAAGCTGGTTTTTCTGCAGGCAGTTCCATTACTTTTTCAAAGCTTTCTACTCTTCTTCTCACGATATCAATTTCTTCTTCTTCCGATGTTGGTACCGGCAGGATAACGGTATTGAACCTACGTTTTAAAGCGCTGGAAAGATCATTTACCCCTTTGTCGCGGTTGTTGGCAGTGGCGATGATATTAAAGCCCCTGGTGGCTTGTACGGCGGTATTCAGTTCCGGTATTGGCAAAGATTTTTCGGAGAGGATGGTGATGAGGGTATCTTGTACATCGGCGCCGATTCTTGTCAGCTCTTCGATGCGGGCAATCTTACCATCTTTCATGGCGCGCATCACAGGGGTTTCAACAATAGCATTAGGGCTGGGGCCTTCTGCCAGCAGGCGTGCATAGTTCCATCCGTAGCGGATACTTTCATCACTGGTGCCGGCAGTACCTTGAACAATCATGGTGGAATCTCCGCTGATAGCTGCTGCCAGGTGTTCGCTTACCCAGCTTTTTGCAGTACCAGGAAGACCGTATAAAAGCAGCGCTCTGTCTGTAGCAAGCGTGGCCACAGCTATTTCCATCAGTCGGCGACTGCCAATGTATTTTGGGCTAACTTCAAAACCATTTTTCAAGGTACCGCCTACCAGGTAGGTCACAACTGATTGTGGAGACATTACCCAGTTATGCGGGAGTTTGTCATTATCTTGTTTTTTCAGTTCTTCCAGTTCTGTGGCGAAAAGGATTTCAGCATGCTGACGGAGAATATTAGACATATAAATAAGTTTTATTGTGGCGTTGATGAATGAAAATGTTGAAGCATGATTGCTTTGCAGCGTATTAGTTCAAAGAGTTTATCTCTGAGATTTTTCCAGGCCTGTTGATTGTATAGTATATCTCCGAAGTAGGATTTCTCGTCGGACTCCAGGATGGCTATTGGCAGCAGGTGCGCCAGTTCCAGGAAGAAGTTCATGTTATAGCTGTACGGATGCATGGCTACAAAGCGAAATACCTGTTGGGTGAAAGTAATGCCCCATTCCTCTTTAGCGGCGCCCATCCGAAGTATGACGCCACTGCCTTCTTTTTCTACAAACCGAAGTGCATAGGCTTCCAGTACTTTAGGTGGTGCATGATGGAATACATCAGGATAGAAGGTATGCGTATTTTCCAATATAGCTATGATCCATGCTTCTTCTTCAAATCGAATGGCGGCGGTGAGCAGCGATTCTTCAAACCCGGCGGCAGTGAGCCATTGCAGGCAGGTCGACATATCTTGCTCCAGGTATGTAGTAAAAAACGAACATGGAACATGTGCCACCAGTTGTTGCAGCTGGTAGGTTTCATCTGTCATGTTAATGGCAGAAGGAGGGAGTTTATCTATACCAGACTGATATACTTCTGCTGGCAGTGGTAGAGCGAGATCGCTGGTGATGAGCTGTCCATCTACCGCCTGGATGGCTGTTTTGATCAGCTGCCAGTAGGTTTGTACGATATTGCTTAGCGGAAGTCGGCGCAGCAGTTTCCATGCCTTCTCTTTTACTTTCAAGCTTTTTTCTGTGGTAGCTTCCTGTAGCCAGGCAATATCTGCTGCTGATAATCCGGTACGGAGGCAGTCCATCAGTTCCGCTTTGGTAGCGGCGTTTTCCTGTTTCCAGATATCCATCAGCATTTGAAGGCCTTCTTCGGGGTTGGTGACTCTCACTTTGGTGAGCGCTTCGCTGCGTTGTGATAAGGTGCCGGTGGTCCAGGCATCTTCCTCGATAGTAGTCGTTTCTGTGGCGAGCATGGCTTGCCAGTCGGGGTTCAATTGTGAGAGCCATTGTCCTCTGTTGCCATAGCAGGCCATCAGCGGTTCCCGGAGTTTCCTGTTGCCTTTGGCTTCTTCCAGGAGTAGTGGTAATAATCGTGCTGGAACGATGCATCCGGCGTTGGCGCAATGTTCCATCCAGAGGCGGGTGAGGGCGATGGAGCCGAGGGTAAGTACTTGCGTGAGACTACCTACTGCATCAGGATGGCAGTAAGGTTTGGATTCGGGGAGACACGCAGTAATCGTAGCTTCCGGCAGTACTAACGGCATCATTCCGGCCTGTCGGAAATTCATGAGTAAGGCGCCTGATTTCAACAGTACCTCTTCGCGGTCATTTTCTGTATCCTGTCGGATATGCAGAAGGGCATCGTAGAGGGCATCGGAGGCCTGTAGTTCAGGCAATGCCTGTCTTCCAGTGCCCAGCAGGGCCGTATTAATAAGTAGTTGCCAGCTTTCCATCAGGTATAAAGATTTATGATTAAAGCAATTGATAATGTGAATGATCCCAGACGCCTAATGGCTCGTACTGTTGCAAGCAACCTGTGACAGCCATTGTCATCGGCTGGCCGCCGGTTACGGCCAGTAGCTTCCATAGTTTGTTGAAAGAAGGTTTCAGCGGCATCAGTTGTTGTGCACTATCAGACAAATACCAACGGCCCTGGTACTGAACCGGCAATAGTTGCTCCACGATGTACAGCTGATCATGAAATACAGGTTGTACCTGGCTGATAGCGGTTTGTGCTTGCACGACTTCCATCCAGGAGTGCATGCCTTTGGCTTGCATGGGCGACCAGGAAGAACGATGCTCTTTTATCACTGCCCGGAGGGGATGTGCGGAGGGATACCATGCCAGTTCCGCTTTGATGGCGGTTCCTGGAGAAAGTGTGAGCGCTGGCGTAGTTACCTGTTTTGTATAGAACTGTAGTATTAGCGCAGTACGGTGTGAACTTTCTCCGTATAGCCAGTACCGTTCTGTAGTCAGTTTATCCTGCTCTGATACTTGTTTTCCAAGTATCAGCCAATTATCGTGTATGCCTGGCAGCGATTTCAGATAATCCTGGCTGATAGTGAATCCACAGAGCTGACGGATATCTTCCTGCAATGTTTCCGGTAAATCTTCCAGATGATTATATCCTTCAGATGTTACGTATAGGCGTAACAGTTGGTGCATAAAATCTTGCTGCCATCCTTCTGTGTAGAAGTTGGTTTCGGCGAGGTTGCGTACCATGGCGGCGAGGCCGGGAGCTTGCGCATCTATTAAACGGCGACTGGTAGTATCCCAGTAAGCGCTTTTCTTTTCGGGTAGTTGCAGTAAGCCATTGCGTATCATATCTTTCAGCCATTTGTGCAGATCTGCAATACCTTCGCTGACTTTGGATTCCCGGGCGGCAGTGTTTTTCCGGGCGGTCACATTGCCGGAAGCGACCGCCTCTTCCAGTTTCTCTGCTTTCTTTTCCGCAGTCACCTGGCGTTTGGAAAGCCATTCGTTTACCCATTCCGGTGAGGACTCCTCAGGAATAGTATTGGGTTGTCGGGAATAAATCAGTAACAACCCCAGCCCATGCTTGCAGGGGAATTTTCTACTCGGACAGCTGCATTTAAAAGCTAACTGCGATAAGTCCACCTGGGTTTGATATGGCTTGGAACCGCTGCCTTTACACGCTCCCCAAAGGGCTGTTTCACTGCGGCCTGTGCTCACCCATTTCTGTAAATTGGCCAGATCCCGGCCGGACTTCCGGGAGGCATCATCGGGCGCAGATGCCAGTACCTGTTCTTCCGTCATACTGATGGGCATAAGTGATAGAATACGATTTGTTATCAGGTTAATGTTCGACAAATGTCGGACTTCACTACGCATTGTATATGTTAAATGAAAAATAATTTTTGGACAGATGAGATATTTTTTATCTGTATGTAGTCGGCTGTAGCCGCTGGTTTGGAAGGATAGAGGAAAGAAAGAATGTTATCTAGCTACAAAATATATTTGCAAATATTGAAATCTGTTCTCATCTTTGCATCGTTAAAAAATAAATCAAATCATCATGTACCGCAATCAATACATATCAAAACCAGTGATGTTCCTTCTTGAAGGAAGTCGTTGTGGCGGGGCATGTTATACGCTGAATTAGATTAATATAAATCGTATTATAGCAAGGCCTTCGCAACATGAGCGAGGGCTTTTTTTATGCCATGATTCACTGCTTTTTTGATTTACATAGCTACCAGATGCTACTGCCTGTCGGCGGCAAACCTGCCGTGGGACATAGTTATATTGGTATATATAACGTTGACGGTTATACGGAGTGATAATATATTCAATAAGAGTATAACAGCGCCCTCCGTAGCTACGGGGGGCTTTTTTGTATAAGGAGACTGGCGTCTCCCTAAAATAAATGCAGGTTCGATTCCTGCCTTATACACGAAGAAATACGGAGATACAGTCTATTGGCCAGGGATTTTAATATCCCGGCAGTGCAGTGGCAGTAGCTGATTGTATACTGCTGTAGACTTGCAGTTGTCTTCACAGGTTCGATTCCTGAAGCAGATTTGACATCTGTTGCATGGTAGCTAAGGTGATCCTTGAAACATCACGCTTAATTTTCACAAGGCTTAAAATCTTGTCAAACGAAGAATACCCCTTCGTTAAAAAAGGTAGACACAGGCATACAGGCACACATGCTGGTTGTATTATCAAAAGGAGATACAATCGTCTGCGCCCTGCCAGCAGTTGTTGCCGCAACGGTAACTTATGGTCATATCATACAGATCTTCCGCCCTGTACTGGTATACGCAGTAAGCCGGCCGCTATAACTCCGCAATGTAAAGATGCATCGTCTGTTGCCTGTGATTTGTTGGACCCCATTAAACCCAATTATAAAAATGAAAAGGATTGTTGTAGCCAGACATCAGGTAGGTCTGGTTTGGAAGAAAGAAGCATACCTGAGGTCTATCGGGCCTGGTACCCACTGGTTCTTTGATGCAGAACAGGTTAGCCTGTACGATATTAACCAGGATTTTGTTCCCCCTGCAAACATTCAGTTGTCTACTTTACTGGCTGATGATGTTTTCCGCGCCAAAGTGCAGGTGGTGAGAGTAAAAGAACATGAAGTAGTGATCATGCTGGAAGATGAAATCATCCGAAAAGCATTGTCTGCCGGCGTATACGTATTCTGGAAAAGTGAACGTAACCTGCAGTTTATTCACCAGGACATCAGCTCTTGCGAGGTGATTCAGCACCTGGGACGGGATGTGCTGCACAACAAAGCGCTGGCGCACTTGTTTTGTACCTATGTTGTAGATCATCATGAGAAAGCGGTGCTATTAGTGGATGGCAAGTTCGAAGCCGTATTGAGTGGCGGCGTTTATACTTTCTGGAACAATACTTCCATTATTGAAATCCGGAAAGCGGATATGCGGATGAAGCATTTGGAAATCAGCGGACAGGAGATGCTGACCAGAGATAAAGCCACCTTGCGTATGAATGCGCAGGCATGGTATAAAATTACTGAAATTGATAAAGCCCTGCTACTCAACCGTGAAGCAGAGAAACAGTTGTATGTACAGGTACAAATGGGACTACGCGAATACGTAGGTACTTTGACGTTTGATGAATTGCTGGAGAAGAAAGGAGATATTGGCAGATTCGTCCTGGAACAGTCCGCTCCCAGCGCAGCCGCACTGGGCATTAAACTGGAAGGCTTTGGCGTAAAAGATATCATCCTTCCCGGTGATGTGAAAGAGATCATGAACCAGGTGCTGGTAGCAGAAAAGAAAGCACAGGCGCAGATTATCATGAGAAGAGAGGAGACCGCCAGTACGCGTAGCCTGCTGAATACGGCACGATTGATGGAAGAAAATCCGATGCTCTATAAATTAAAAGAAATGGAATATGTAGAACGTATTGCAGAAAAAGTAGGGCATATCTCTATTGGTAATGGAGCGGCATTTCCGGAACAAATGAAGCAGCTGTTTGCGGTGAAATAAACAAAATGCGAGTTGGAGTGTAATAGAAGACTGGTGGGGATTTTTTTTCACGCAAAGGCGCAATGCAGCAATGGATTATGTTTTGTTGTATGTTAAGCCCGCAAAGAAATTCCTGAGGCACTTGCCCTTGGATGGGGAAGTATCCGGAAAGGTAGAGCGATAGGTGTCCTATTATTTGCGCTAACAACAAAACATCATCCATGCAAAACATTATCAATGGTTAGTAATTAAAACCTTTGCGCCTTTGCCCCCTTTGCGAACTTTGCGAGAAAAAAACTTTTACACACTAAAAAGCATTTACAATGGAACAGTTGTTTAAAGGAAAAGTAGCACTTGTAACTGGCGCCGGATCTGGCATTGGAGAGAAAGTGGCATTATTGTACGCCGCGGGAGGAGCGAAGGTAATAGTGAGTGATGTGAACGACGAGCATGGCGAAAAAACCGTAACTGCTATCAAGCAAAAAGGAGGTGAGGCAGCCTATGTAAAATGTGATGTGGGGAACCCGGAAGATTGCCGCAAATTAGTGGACAAAACGATGGAGTTATACGGTCGGTTGGATATTGCCTGCAACAATGCCGGTATTGGAGGAGAGGCAAAATTCATGGCAGATTATTCCGTTGAAATCTATCAGAAAGTAATCGCTATTAATCTCAATGGCGTATTCTATTGTATGAAATACCAACTGCCTGCTATGTTGAAGAATGGCGGTGGCGCTATCGTTAATATGGCTTCTATACTGGGTGTGGTAGGTACGCCTACCGCTGCAGCCTATGTAGCAGCCAAACATGGTGTAGTTGGACTAACAGAAACCGCAGCGGCAGAATATTCCTCTCAGGGTATTCGGGTGAATGCCGTATGTCCGGGCTATATCAACACCCCATTGCTGGATGCGATGGATACGAAAATGAAAGCGGCATTGGTGGGAATGCATCCTATCGGAAGGTTAGGCACTCCGGAAGAAGTGGCGGAGCTGGTGATCTGGCTTAGCTCCGATAAGGCCTCTTTTGTTACTGGCAGCAAATATCTGGTGGATGGCGCCTATACCGCAGTCTGATCTCCCTCCTGGATAAATATCTCTGAAACGGTTCCCTGGAGAACCGTTTTTTTATGTCCCATATTCGGAAATTTTAGTATTTTGGCGGTAGATTTTTTCCTTAAAATATTACGAATCCAACCCGAATGCAAAATTTGTTTCCCATGGAGGTTAACCGCATAAAATCGTTTTTCTTCCCCGACCCCCAAAGTAAAAGGTATGTAACGCTTACCTATATCACTATTTATATGCTGGCATTACTAATCGCTGGCGTTATTTATGTCTGGTATCATGTACCTGATATCATACCTATTCATTTTTCACTGGGCGGCAAACCGGATATCTACGGTAGTAAAAAGCATATCTGGGAGCTGATATTCGTTCCCGTTGTGATTTTCCTGGTCATCTCCGCTATCCTGCAAAGCAACCTGATTAAAAAGACCTTTCGGAGTAACTATCCTGACAACAGCAAACATGAAAGGGTATACGCCGAAGAAAGTAAATGGATTCTTTATCTCCTGCGTGCCGGCGTAGTCCTGGTTTTCTGCGCTATTACTGCTACCGCTTATTTTCAAAGTATCTAAGACCGACCATCCCCATATTAATGCAAACGATTCCCCTGTAAGCGTTTTGGATCGCTAAAACGTGTTAGTATTCCTCTTTTTACGCAAAGTCAATGTGAATTTAGTATCTTAAATTATTAATATAGTATTACTTATTGTCTGGTATTTTCCCTTGTTTTGTGATATCACTGCAAACGATTGCAATAAAAGCAAAACGGCTGTAGTATTTGTAACAACCAAAATGAAGCACTATCCATTAACGCAAACCTATGTACGTTAATGGGACAGTAGTAGTTAGACGAACATTAGCACTAACGATCCCTAGTAGAAGAGAGGAACAATGAAATTGAATCTGAATTTTTTAACCACGTTTTGTACATCAGACCGAAAGCGACTGTAGAAAGATTAGCAGCCTTGTACCAAATGTATTACCACGTTTTTGAAATGGAATAACAAGTTCCGTTAATGACTCCTTATTGCATCTTAAGCACAGTATAACAGTCACGCATCAGCTGGCGTAACTGAATGGGCATGCTGTTGCCATCAACCAAATGAAAATTGATATACCAACGTATAAACGGATCGTCCTGCCGTAAACTTTTCGCAAACTAAACGCTAAATCAGCATTCCATGATTAAATCTCTATGCAAACATGCTTACGTGTTGCTACTGCTTGCGCCCATGCCGGCTTCCGCCGGGAATAAGGCCGTCAGGTATGGTAGCAGTCCTTCCAATCCGTCTCCGCATGTCAGTAATAATGTATTACGGGAACGGGTACACGAAGATTTTTCTGTACTCAATAAAGAAATAAAAGGTATCGTGACAGATTCTTCCGGGACCGCTATTCCCGGCGTAACCATCGTGGTGAAAAATAAAACCTCAACAGGTACTGTTACTGATATCAACGGCAGATATATCCTCGTAGTTCCCGACGATGCCACCATCGTCTTTTCCATGATGGGCTTCGAAGCGCGTGAAGTACGCGTGTCTTCCCAATCAACCATCAATATGGTGATGAAACCCTCTACCAACACCCTTGGAGAAACAGTAGTAGTGGCTTACGGTACACAAAAGAAAAGAGAAGTAGTAGGCTCCGTTACCTCTATTAACGTGGCCGATCTGAAAGTACCGTCCAGTAACCTCACCACCGCCCTCGCCGGTAGAGCGGCAGGACTCATCGCCTTCCAACGCAGCGGAGAACCAGGTGCCGATAATGCCGACTTCTTCGTGCGTGGCGTCACTACTTTCGGCTATAAAAAAGATCCGCTGATTTTAATTGATGGCGTGGAACTCTCTACTGAAGATCTGGCCCGGCTCCGCCCGGATGATATCGAGAGCTTCTCTATCATGAAAGATGCTACCTCTACTGCGTTATATGGCGCCCGCGGCGCAAACGGCGTAATCCTCGTGACCACCAGACATGGTAAAGAAGGTCCGGCGAAAGTCAATGTCCGCGTAGAAAACTCTTTCTCACAGGCTACCAAAAACTTGAAATTCGCTGATCCGGTGACCTATATGCAATTAGGAAACGAAGCGGTGAAAACCCGCAACCCCAAGCTCAACGAGCCTTACAGCGAAGATAAAATCCGCGGAACTATGGCCGGTGAAGATCCGCTGCTGTACCCGGCAAACGACTGGCAGAAAGAACTGATGAAAGACTGGGCCACCAACCAACGCGCCAATCTGAACGTAAGCGGCGGTGGAAATATCGCACGATATTTTGTATCCGGCTCTTATACCAATGATAATGGCGTTTTGAAAGTAGACCCGCAAAATAACTTCAACAGTAACGTAAAAATCAAACGCTATACCATCCGTGCCAATGTGGATGTGGATTTGACCAAATCTACCTTGCTGACAGTACGTACTTCAGGTAACTTCGACGACTATAAAGGCCCGATCGGTAGCGGCGCCACCACTGGCGGCGCCTGGATGTACCGCATGATCATGCATTCCAACCCGGTAAGATTCCCGGCTTATTATCCTAAAGATTCCGCTCACTCCTATGTAAATCATATTCTTTTTGGTAATAACAACCAGGACGGTTCTCTTTATATCAATCCTTACGCTTCCTTGATGATGGGTTATAAGGAAGAATCCAGGTCGTTCATGTCGGCCCAAATGGAGCTGAAACAGAAGCTGGACGGAATTATACCAGGACTCTCTTTCCGTACAATGGTGAACGTTAACCGTACTTCCAATTTCTACGTGTTGCGTTATTATAGCCCATTCTACTACATGGCTGCTGGTTATGATGTGAATAATAAATCATACCAACTGGTACCACTCAACGAAAATACTGGTACCGAGTACCTGAATTTTGTCAATAATGTTCCGGATATGAAGAAAGTGAACGCTGTATTCTATTGGGAATCTTCGCTTAGTTACGGCCACTCTTTCGGTAAACATAGCGTCAATGCCATGCTGATCAATATCATGCGTAGCACCGCAAATCCTTCCGGTGAAACGCTGATGGCTACACTACCGAGCAGAAACTCCGGCGTATCCGGTCGCGTTACCTATAACTACGACAGCCGCTATTTTGGTGAGTTTAACTTTGGATATAACGGTTCGGAAAGATTCTATAAAACGAACCGCTTTGGGTTCTTCCCTTCTGCGGGCGTGGCCTGGACCGTCTCCAATGAGAATTTCTTCAAATCCAGTAACATCGCCAATTTCATCACTAACCTGAAACTGAGATCTACGTACGGTCTGGTAGGTAATGATGCCATCGGTAAAGAAGATGAACGCTTTTTCTATCTCTCTACTACCAATCCCAACGATAACCTTAAAGGCGCGTATTTCGGAACCGACAGGATCTACTATCAGCCAGGTTATTCTGTGAGCCGCTACTCAAACCCTGATATCACCTGGGAAAAATCCTATCAGGCCAATGCCGCGATAGAACTGAGTATTAAAGATAAACTGAACTTCACGGGAGAGGTCTACAAATACCGTCGTACCAACATCCTCATGGGCAGAAGCTACGTGCCTTCTACTATGGGATTGACCAACACGCCAAAAGCCAATATCGGCGAGGCAGAAAGTAAAGGCGTGGATTTATCCCTGGATTACAATCAACATTACAAAAACAGCTGGTTCCAGGTGATGGCGAATTTCACCTATGCCCGCGGCATTTATACTAAGTTTGAAGAACCGGAATACCTGGGCAACGAATCTTATCGTTATCGCGTAGGAAAGCCTATCACAGCGCAATTCGGACTGCTCGCAGAACGACTGTTTGTAGATGATAAGGAAGCATTAAATGCGCCTAAACAAAACTTCGGTCCTTATGCCGGAGGCGATATCAAATACCTGGATGTAAATGGCGACGGTCAGATTACCGATGCTGATATGGTAAACATCGGTCATCCTACTACCCCTGAAATCGTTTATGGATTCGGGTTCTCTGCAGGGTATAAAAACTGGGATATTTCCGCTTTCTTCCAAGGGGTAGGCCGCGAATCTTTCTGGATTGATGCGGATTCTACTGCTCCATTTGTCAATGAAACACAATTGCTGAAAGCCTACGCAGATAATCACTGGTCTGAAGAAAACCAGAATGTATATGCACTGTGGCCACGACTCAGCAACACCATGATGCTGAACAATACCCAGCGTAGCACCTGGTGGATGAGAGACGGCGCATTCCTGCGACTCAAACAACTGGAAATCGGTTATACGCTGCCTAAATCCATTCAGAAGCGTATGCATACGTCTACCTTCAGAATCTATGCAAATGCGACCAACCTCTTTTGCTTATCGAAGTTCGATCTGTGGGATGTGGAGATGGGAGGAAATGGATTGAAATACCCCGTCCAGCGGGTGTTTAACGTAGGATTTAACCTCACTTTTAACTAGGCAAAACGACGACAGATGAAACTAAAGAAATCATTATTATATATTCTAATCGCAGGAATGGCGGGCTCGGGGATGAGTTCCTGTAAAAAATACCTGGATGTCATTCCAGACAATGTGGCAACCATTGAAAACGCATTTGCTATGCGTAAGGAAGCCGAGAAATACCTGTTTACCTGCTATAGTTACCTGCCTTCTCATGGTACCATCGGTGGGAATGTGGCGTTGGCTGCGGGAGACGAATGGTCCTTGATCTGGCCTTTTGTACCCAGCGCTGCGCAACCGGTAGCCTACAATATTGCTCAGGGATTACAAAATATCAATGAACCATATGTCAACTTCTGGGACGGCGCCAATGGCGCAAAAAGTATGTTTCAGGCACTGCGCGACTGTAACATCTTCCTGGAAAACATCAACCGGGTTCCGGATATGGACCCCAGCGAAAAAGCACGCTGGGCGGGAGAAGTAAAGTTCCTGAAAGCGTACTATCATTTCTATCTGTTACGCCTATACGGACCAATTCCACTGATTAAAACGAATCTCCCTATAGATGCTACTTCCGAACAAACGAAAGTATATCGTGAGCCGGTAGATTCCTGCTTTAAGTATATCGCACAGCTGCTGGATGAGGCCACGCCGGTATTGCCGGAAATGCTCGCCAACCTGGCCGCCGAACAAGGACGTATCACACAACCCATCGCCCTGGCCATGAAAGCGAAAGTGCTGGTATATGCAGCCTCTCCGCTCTTCAACGGAAATTCTGACTTCTCCGGATTTATGGACAACCGTAAAATACCGCTGTTCAATCCTCAGAAAGACGATACCAAATGGCAGAAAGCAGCAGATGCCTGCAAAGCAGCAATTGATATGTGTCATTCCCAGGGGATGAAACTCTACGTATATACGCAGAACGTAGCCTCCAATTTTTTGTCGCCGCAGCAATACACGGAAATGAGTATACGAAATTCGATGTGCGACAGATGGAATACCGAACAGATTTGGGCTAATCCAAACAGTATGGTGAATGATTTGCAGGTAAACAGTATTCCCCGCGGACTGGACCCTCAGTATAGCGATAATACCTCGCCTAAAGGACAATTAGCGCCGCCCATCCGTATTGTGGAAATGTTCTACACCAAAAATGGCGTGCCTATCAATGAGGATAAAACGTATCCATACAGCACCCGTTATAATCTGCGTACTGCCGTTACTGCGGAAAAAACAGATTTCGAAGATGGGTATGTTACTGCGGTACTGAACTTCGACAGAGAGCCACGCTTCTACGCCGACCTGGGTTTTGATGGCGGTAAATGGTATGGACAAGGGAAATATGATGAGAAAGGTACTATCCTGAGTATCAAAGCTAAGAAAGGACAACCTGCTTCTCAACAGGTGCAATTTGCCTACTCCACCACCGGCTACTGGATTAAAAAATATGTGCACTTCCAGGATGTAATTGGCGCCTCTTCCACACTGACCATTCAGCAATATCCATGGCCGGAATTCCGCCTGGCAGATCTCTACCTGCTGTATGCTGAAGCCCTGAATGAAGGTAACGGTCCTACCGGAGAAGCGCTGGATTATATCAACAGAGTGAGGTCCCGTGCAGGTCTGGCTACCGTAGAAAATGCATGGACCAACTTCTCTAACAATCCGGCTAAATTCCAGACCAAAGAAGGCTTAAGAGCTATTATTCATCAGGAACGCAACATTGAGATGGCGTTTGAAGGACAACGTTTCTATGATATCCGCCGCTGGAAAGAAGCGCCGCAAATCATCAACGGACCTATCTCCGGATGGGATATTCAGCAGTCGGCCAACGAATCCTATTACAAAGTGAAACCTATTTACTTCCAGACGTTCAGCCTGAAAGACTACTTCTGGCCAATCCGCGACAAGAACCTTACCATTAACCGTAATCTTGTTCAAAATCCAGGATGGTAACAGATCCTGTAAAATATCAGCATATGAAAAAATTGCAATTGCTCGCAGTTATCATCATCGGAGTACTGCTCTTCGCCTGTAAGAAAGAAGGCATCATTACTCATCTGGATGAAAATGCTCCTGCACCAGCGCCTATTACCAAATTTAATGTTGTCAATACGCCTGGTGGCGCTATTATCACCTATGCTATACCGAATGATCCGAACCTGCTGTACGTGAAAGCCGTATACCAGGCGAATAGCGAGGTAACCAGGGAAACGAAAGCCTCTTACTACGGCGATACGCTGTTGATTGGAGGTTTCGGCGATACCTTGACGCATATAGTGAAAGTATATACCGTTGGTAGAAATGAAAAAGCCTCCGCGCCAGTGGATGTAACAGTAAAACCTTTGCTGCCGCCAGTATTGGCTGCCAAAAATCTGCTGAAGTTCCAGGAAACTTTCGGTGGAGTAGTGGCTATTTATAACAATCAGTCACAAGCGCCACTGACTTACTACATCATGCTGGATACTACCGGCAAAGGCACCTGGAAGACTGTCAATGTTTACACCAGCGTAGCATTACAGGGAACGGTTACAGCCAGAGGTTTCGATACGATCCCGCAAAGGTTTGCAGTATATGTGAAAGATCGTTGGGGGAATAAATCAGATACCATCATTAAAACGCTGAAGCCTGTATTTGAGCTGCCGGTAGACAAAGCGCCATTTAAGGAAGTGGATCTGCCTACAGATAATTATCAGGGACATACCTGGTCAGGACTCTCTCTGCGCATCATGTCTTTTATGTGGAATAATATCTGGAATAATGATAACGATGTATTCCATACCAAAACGAGTATAGCGCTAATGCCGGCCTGGTTTACTTTCGATATGGGCTATCAGACTACGCTGAGTCGTTTTAAATTCTATCATCGTTCCGGTACAAGCGGCGCTTATGTGGGCGGAGATCCGAAAGTATTTGAAATCTATGGTAGCAATAATCCCAATCCTGATGGAAGCTGGGACGACAGCTGGCAGCTCCTCGGCAGCTTTAGCTCTATAAAGCCTACGCCTGGTACAACGGTTTCTGCGGAAGATAAAACGTTTGCATGCGTGAATGGAGAAGATTTCGATATGCCGCCAGGCATTCCTGCAGTGCGTTATCTGCGCGTAAAAATATTGCAGACATGGGGCGGATTTACCTACTTCTATATTTCAGAAATGTCCTTCTGGGGCGCCCGTAAGTAACCCGTTAAAATTGAAAAGCTGATGAAAAAGATATTATTGGGCGCTGCTGCTGTTATGCTGTTGTTTGCCTGTACAAAAATGGATGATAATTACAAAGGAATGTTGGCGCCTAACGGTATCACCTATACGGGAAAAGCAGATTCTCTGAAGGTATGGCCGGGAAGAGAGCGTATCCGGCTCTCCTGGCTGCGAGGTACGGACCCCAGTATCAAAGATGCGGTCATCTACTGGAATACCGGTAGGGATTCCCTGGTAGTAACGGTGCCGGCCGGCAGATCTACCGATTCTGTTTTTGCGATGCTGCCATCATTACCGGAAAACAGCTATTCCTTTTCTGTGTATACCCGGGATGGAAGTGGACACAGATCCATTAAATCAGATATCTTGGGTAGTTCCTACGGAGCAATATACGAATCCTCTTTACAGCCGCGGGTGATAAAGAGCAGTAAGATGATTGGAACAGATTTTTGTATCTATTGGTATCGTAGCAATGATGCGAATAATTTTAATACCCGGCTGCGCTACACAGATAACACCGGAACTGTCAGAAGTATAGATTCTCCGGGCGATCCGGATTCCGTACTGTTGCCTAATGCAACAAAAACGAGCTATGCGACTTTCAGAACCATGTACAGACCTGGCGCTTTTGCAATAGACACGTTCTATTCCCGTCGGGATTCTTTAAAAATTCAGTAGAAAATCCTGGTTTTATTCATTTTCATAGTCCCGGTCGCGCTTCCTGCGGCCGGGTTTCTTTTTTGCCGTTCATCCTAAAAGTGGGGAACTTATCATGTACGTTGCCGGAGATTTAGTCGGAAATCCTATATTTAGGACAGAAAACCAGCAAATTTGAATACCCTGCGCAAATCGTAGCAGCCATTTCAACTAAGCAGAGAAAGACAAGTTTAGAGAGACAGCCAGCCCTTTTGCCAAATTATTATCCACCCATGAAAGCTAAAGTTTACCAGCCGCATCCCGCTCTCCATGAGTTTGTGCACAATATCGGAGTGTATGGGACTGATTTCAGCGAGGAATCCGGATTATCCAATATGTATCGTTTTGTGCCCTCTTATCAGCGTTACATTATGTTCTATGTGGAAGATCCAGTGAAAGTGCAACGCGTTTATTCGAATGAGTTTGTGGAGAAATCGGTCAGTCTTACCGTAGGACCACTCGAAAAAGCCGTTTGGCTGGATATGGGACGCAAGCACCTGGCGCTGGGAGTAGCCTTTAAGCCCGGAGGACTCTTCCGCCTCCTGAATATTCACATGACAGAACTCCATGAACAGGACTTTGATACCCGTATGTTCCTGGGCAGCGAGATAGAAGATATCAACTGTCAACTCAAAGAAAATACCCAAAACTGGGATAAAATGGTGCAAATCGTCGAAAACTGGTTGCTGATGAAGCTGGCCCGGTTGAAACCATCCAATTCGGTCGACTTTGTAATCGAACATCTGATTAACCATTCCGGCAATATCTCCATTGAAAGAATGGCGTCTGATGCAAATATTAGCCTACGTCAGTTTGAAAGGAATGTAGTACAACGCACAGGGATGTCGCCCAAACGATATGCGCGACTGATCCGTTTCTGTAAGGCCTATCAGCTGAAAGAGAACTTCCCCGACACGACCTGGACAGACATTGCACATATGAGCGGTTATTATGATCAGATGCACTTTATACGCGACTTCAAAGAATTTGCAGGGATAACGCCTTCCATCATTTCCCAGGAGGAGTTAAAAAATACGGTGCGTTTACACTCAATTATGACCTGATCTTGAAAAAATGTCGGATTTGTACTATTCGTTAATGGGCCGACTTGATAACTTTGAACTCAACACAGACAACATCTTTCCTTTCGCCATTCGGAAAGCCCTCAGGAGAAAATACTCCAATCCGGTTGTTTGTTTTCCTCAAATGCTCGAAATTCAGTCCTTAATAGTAGTTTTAATGCTGGCAAATATCTGACCTCCGGGGCAGTGATTGCCGGTATTTTTACGTTTAATAGTATTACTGTCATGGACTATATCATTGAAAATCCCCAGATTGCTCACTTTTTTGCCGGAAAATCGGATATAACCAAAGGTTTGTTCAATCATTTCATGTCCCAGTTTGAAACCTGCGGGCCCATCAGTTTATTTCCTACCAAAACCATGATTGCCATTACCGCCGGAACTCCAGACAGCAGGCGCATTGCCTGGGTAAGCCAGTTCGGCAAAAACTTCATACACGTTGTCTTCCCTTTTAAACAGCTGTATCCGGATAATCTATGTTTTATAAAAATGGGGCAGATACCTGGAAGTCAGCAATTCAATCATCATTTCAGAATGTATAATAACGAGGATGTAAATGCGGAAGTGAAAAAATTCATGCGACTGGCCTATAATACGCTACAGTAATTCTTCCCAATTTCAAACCGTTTGTCCGGAATCGGACAACTTTTTCCCAGACCATTCCTGCCAAACCCTTGATTTTACTGGATTCCTTCATGGCATTCCAATTGGATAATCTATCTGCAAAACGAAGCAGATGGACAAGGCGATCAGCCCCCAGGAATTATCCCATAACAGGAAGAAACGATACCTTCTCATTTTATCGATACTGGTATTAACAGTAGTCGCGGCATTTTTTCTCCGGAAGGTATTCAAACCGAGTCTCAACAGACAAGCCTTCACCACGGCAGTGGTGGAAAAGGGCAATGTAGAAAATACCCTCACCGCCTCTGGTACAGTGGTGCCCGAATTTGAGGAACTGATTACCAGTTCTGTCCAGGCTTCTGTGCAGCAAGTGTTGCTGGATGCCGGAAGTGCCGTCGCCAAAGGACAATCCGTACTGTTACTGGATAAATCTGCCACCCAGCTCCAATACCAGAATCTGAAATTCCAGCTGGAGCTGAAAAAGAATAATATCCGGAAGATGAAACTCGATCTGGGTAGCAGCTTTTACGATCTGCAATCGGGTAACAAGGTTAAACAATTACAGATTAACAGTCTTGAGGCAGCTGTTGAAAATGCAAAGCGCCTGTACAAAGCAGGAGGAGGCACCCGCGAAGATATAGAACAGGCCACCATGAATTTGCAGGTCGCCAAAGAGGAAAAGGCGCGACTGGAAAATGAGATCAACAGCAAGCAACAAACCATGCAGTTGGATATTCATGAAACGGAAATCGCCGCTAAAATCCAGGAAAATGAGCTGAGAGAACTGGAGCGTAAACTGCAACAGGCCGATGTAGTGGCCAGCAGAGCAGGAGTAGTTACCTGGATCAATAAAAATATAGGCGCTGCCGTGAGAGAAGGAGATGCGCTGGCCCGCATTGCCGATCTGGGCAGCTTCAAAATAAATGGCAGTATCTCTGATTCCTATGCCGATCAGTTACATACCGGCTTGCCCGTTATTATCAATCTGAATGAAACTTATGTAAGAGGAACTATCTCCAATATCCATCCGGCAGTGGAAAATAACATCGTCTCTTTTGATGTGCAACTCAGCGACAGGAATAATAAACTCCTGCGTCCGAATATGAAACTGGATATCTACGTAGTCACCAATCAGCATAACGACGTGGTAAGGGTGGCTAATGGCGCGGCTTTCAGAGGCGCCAGCGTACAAGAACTCTTTGTAATAAAGGATAATAAAGCCATCAAAAGGAAAATCAATGTGGGCTTGTCCAACTTCGGATTTGTAGAGATCACTTCCGGCCTGCGGCCGGGTGAAGAAGTGATTGTTTCAGATATGAAAGACTACAACCATACCGAAGAAATCACTATCAACCATTAACAGCGCCGTATGTCATCTACCATAAAATATCAGATAACATTATTGGCGGCGCTACTGCTGTTGCCGATGCTGCTGGCAGCGCAAACTACGGATACGGTTACACTGACATTACCAGAAGTAATTGCACTGGCAAAGGAAAAATCCATTGCTTCCAAGCAGGCATCCACTGTAAAAGAAACAAAGTATTGGCAATACCGCAGTTTCCGTTCTAATTACCAACCGCAGCTCTCGCTGACAGGCATTCTCCCTGGTTATACAAAATCATTTAACCAGGTACAACAGCCAGATGGTACCATCTTGTTTCAGCCAGTTCATAATAATAATTCAACGTTAGATCTCTCCTTCACGCAAAGCATTGCCGCCACAGGGGGCACTATCTTCGGCAGCACTAATATGCAGCGCTTCGACGATTTTGACCGCAAAAATACCTTGTACAATGGCTCTCCTTATGGTATAGGTTATAGCCAACCCTTGTGGCAATTCAATGCTTTAAAATGGAATAAGAAAATTGAGCCGCTGAAATACTATGAAAGCAGACAGGCCTACATCGAAGCGATGGAACAAGTGGCCATTACCGCCACCGGTTATTTCTTTGATCTGCTGCTGGCGCAGGTGAATCTGCAAACAGCAACTACCAACCTTGCCAATACTATCCGTATCCAGGAAGTGGCAACTGTCAAACTGGAGCTGGGAAAGATTTCCCGCAATGAGATCCTGCAACTGAAACTGGAACAACTGAAATCCAGCAAAGCAGTAGGCATTGCTACCCGCGATCTTCAGATTGCCACGCTGAATCTACGCACCTTCACCGGATTGGACCAGGTGAGTTATATCCGCCTGGATTTGCCAGCATCGGTCATCAACGTAAAAGTGCCAACAGATAAGGTGCTGTCTGAAGCCTATGCGAACCGCTCTGACGCCATTGCCTTTTCCCGCAGACTGGCGGAAGCGAAGCGGGATGTTGCTAAAGCCAAAGGAGATAATGGCATCAATGCCATGCTCACGGCGCGACTCGGATATTCCAAGAGTGCTGCCACGTTTTCGAAAGTGTACCAAAATCCACAGGATCAGCAACTGGTACAACTGGAATTCACGGTGCCTATACTCGACTGGGGCCGTTCCAAATCCCGTACCCGCACCGCCCGGGCCAATATGCAGTTCACCGAATATGCAGTAGAACAGGATAAACAACTGTTTGTACAGCAAATTGTTACCCAGGTGACGCTCTTCGACCTGATGAAAGACCAGCTGCAACTGACGCTTAATGCAGACAGTATTGCCAGCGAAAAATCGGATATCTCCCGGGAAAGATATGTACTCGGGAACCTGAGTATTACCGACCTGAGCATCGCCTTCCAGGAAAAGGATCAGGCCCGCCGGGACTACATCGCTGCGTTGCGGGACTATTGGTCGGCCTGGTATGAACTCCGCTATTTGTCACTATATGATTTTCAACTGGATAAAAAAATAGATTATAAATAACTTACGTCATGATCAAGCTGCAAAACATCGAAAAGGTATATCGTACCGACACCATCGAAACGCTGGCCCTGAATGGCATCAACCTCCATGTGGCCAAAGGGGAATTCCTTTCCATCATGGGACCTTCCGGCTGTGGTAAAAGTACTTTACTGAATATTATGGGTCTCCTGGATGAACCCTCCAACGGGCAACTCCATATAGACGGACATACCGTTACGAAGTTGTCCGATAAGGAACTGGCAGGATTCCGTAATAAACGACTGGGTTTTATCTTCCAAAGCTACCATCTTATCAACGACCTGAATGTACTGGATAATGTAGAACTACCCCTGCTCTACAGAAAAGTGAATGCAAAAGAACGCCGCCGCCTGGCCACCGCCGCCCTGGAAAAAGTGGGACTCAGCAATCGTTTGCGCCATTTCCCTACCCAGTTATCCGGCGGACAAAAACAAAGAGTGGCCATTGCCCGCGCAATCGTAGGAGAACCGGAAATTATCCTGGCAGATGAGCCGACCGGTAACCTGGACAGCGCCATGGGTAATGAAGTCATGGATATCCTGATTCAATTGAATCAACAGGATAAAACCACTATCGTCATGGTAACGCATGATGAACAGATGGCAAGAAAAACGCATCGCCTGGTACGACTCTTCGATGGAGCACAGGTACAGTAATCACTTGATCATAATTTTAACAGATGCTGAAAAATTATTTTAAAATAGCCATCGCAGTACTGAAAAGACGGAAGTTCTTCACCTTTATCAGTCTCTTTGGTATCAGTTTTACGTTGGCTACCTTATTGGTGCTGACTTCATTCCTTGATAAGGTTATCAATGATGAATACCCTGATGCCAAACGTAGCCGCTCCATATACGTCACAGGTATAGAAGAGAGGGGAAAAGGTACCCGCAGTAGTTCTGCGCTTTCACTAGGCTATGTGAATAAGTATATACTGCACATGAAAACGCCGGCTGCGATTGCTTTTCATAGCATGCAAATTGGGACTAATGCATATCATAATGGTAAAAAGATTAGCGTTAACTACAAATTTGTCAACAGCGTTTTCTGGGATATAATGGAGTTTGACTTCCTACAGGGCAAGCCCTTTTCCGCCCAGCAAGTAAATAGTCTGGATAAAGTGGCGGTCATCTCCCAGGACCTCAGCGACGCTTACTTCGGTATCGGAGAACCCGCTGTGGGAAAATACCTGGAAGTAGGTAACGATAAATATCGTATATCCGGCGTCGTTAAAAATGTGCCTGCAACGGCCTATATGTTGAATGGCGATATGTACATCCCCTATACCTTATCGCAGGATAATCCGAATGAGCAAACCTATTTTGGTTCCTGGAATGCAGTACTGCTGGCCCGCAGTAAATCGGACATGCCACTGATACAAAAGGAATATGAGGATATTATTGCCAGATTACCACATTCTGATAAACGATTTACAAAGACGTTGAGTAATGCGGATGAATACCTCGATGCGTATATGCGTGCAGGTAATCAGGATGGAAAGAGTAAAACCTGGATCTACACCGCACTCGGTATTTTTGTATTCCTGATTGTATTGTTGCCTGTAGTAAACCTGGTGAATATCAATATTACCCGGATTATGGAACGTTCCTCTGAGATCGCCGTCAGGAAAGCATTTGGAGCAACCGCGAATACGCTGGTTTATCAGTTTATAGTAGAGAATATTATTCTTACACTGCTGGGCGGTTTGTTTGGTTTACTGTTGGCGCAGTTTTTCCTCTGGATACTCAATGGCGCAGCCCTGTTGACGAATGTGCACCTGACACTGAATCTTACCGTATTGTTTACCGGACTGCTGATCTGCCTGATATTTGGATTTCTGTCTGGCGTATACCCGGCATGGAGAATGTCCAGATTCCCGATCATAAAGGCATTGAAAGCTTAAAAATATCACTATGTTCAGACATCTTTTAAAACTCATATGGAATAAAAAGAAACATCATCTGTTATTGGTGGTAGAAATTTTTGTCTCCTTCCTCGTTATATTCTCACTGACAAGTATGTTGGTGTACTATTATCGTAACTATATGAAGCCGGCAGGTATTGACGACAGAAATATCTGGCAGGTGAACTATTATGATGTAACCAAGCCTAAACAAATAGATTCGCTGCGACAGTTTTATGCCATGATGTATCAGCAGTTGAAAAATACGAAGGGTATTGAAGAAGTTTCTTTTGTCTCCAACAATACGCCCTATTCTGCGAATATGCACCGAAGCTCTGTGGGAATTAATAAGAGAAATGCGGAGAATACAGATATTTACGAGGGTACAGAAACCTATGCATCCCTGTTAGGTATGCAAATGGAGAGCGGGCGTTGGTATACCAAAGATGATATGGCCGGGAAATACCCGCCTGCGGTAATAGGCGTCGCGTTGAAAGAGGAATTGTTTCCTGATAAAAATGCAGAAGGACAGGTGGTGAAAGTGGATGATACGGAATATAAGGTGGTGGGTGTTGTGAAAGAGGCCAAATACAGAGGAGATTTCCAGGAATCAGGGAAGTCGGTTTTCATTCCTTTGGATACTTCCTCCTTGAAACGGAATACCACCATACTGATGAAGGTGAGTCCCGCTGTATTCAATGATGCTAATTTTGAAGGACAGGTATACAAACAACTGGTGTCCTGGCTGAAAGGCGTGAATATTGAAATACAGCATCTGGATGAAAGACATAGAAGTATGGATCGGCTGGCTATTATTCCTGTTATTATACTGCTGATCGTGAGTGCATTTCTCATCATCAATGTGGCTCTCGGTACTTTCGGGGTACTCTGGTATAACATCAATAAACGTAAAGGCGAAATAGGTCTTAGAAGGGCCATAGGCGCTACCGGCATGAATGTCAACCAGCAGTTAATCGGGGAGTCTATGGTGATCGCTACACTGGCATTATTGCTGGGCTGTTTTTTTGCCGTCCAGTTTCCGTTATTACATGTGTTCGATATCGCTTCCAGTACCTATATCATCGCCATGGTTTTGAGCGTTTTGTTTATATATTTGCTGGTATTGCTGTGTTCCATTTACCCAGGAAAACAGGCAGCTGCCATATTCCCGGCTACTGCGCTACATGAAGATTAATTGAAAACATGATACTGATTGTTGATGATGATATAGCAGTTAGAACCTCATTGCATTTGATGCTGGAAACGCAACATTTTCCGGTAGTCAGTGCAGACACTGCGGATGCAGCCCGGCTTAAGCTGGCGCTGCATCCGGTGTCGTTGGTGATACTGGACATGAATTTCAGTCTGGAAACTTCCGGAAAGGAAGGACTGGCCCTGCTTCGGGAGATCCGCGAAGACTATCCCGCTATTCCGGTGATCCTGATCACTGGCTGGGCTACTATCCAACTGGCTGTGGAGGGCATGAAGCTGGGAGCCGCTGATTTTATCAATAAACCCTGGACCAACGATTACCTGCTGCAATCCATCCGGACAGCCTTACAGTTGAAGGAACCACCCACGGAATCGCATACACGCAAAGAACTGAATGAGCGATTCCAATTTGGTCAAATAATAGGGGAAGATCCACAACTGGTACAGCTCCTGGAAACCATCGGGCGAGTGGCCCCCACAGATGCCCCGGTACTGATTACCGGTGAAAGTGGCACTGGTAAGGAATTGATCGCGGAAGCTATTCATCAGAACAGTCTCCGTCATGGCAAACCTTTCGTGAAAGTGAATCTGGGCGGTATTTCCGCCACACTTTTCGAAAGTGAAATGTTCGGCCATGTGAAAGGCGCTTTCACCGATGCCCGCAATGACCGAACGGGCCGATTTGAGATGGCCTCAAAAGGGACCATCTTCCTGGATGAAATCGGAGACCTGGACCCTGCCAGTCAGGTAAAACTCCTGCGGGTATTACAGGACCGCACCTACGAAGTGTTGGGTAGCAGTCGCACCAAAATGGTGGACGTTCGCGTCATATGCGCTACCAATCGTAATCTGGAAGAAATGGTACGAGACGGACTTTTTAGAGAAGACCTGTTATATCGAATTAACCTGATCACTGTAAAATTGCCTGCATTGCGGGAACGACCAACAGATATCCCCCTGTTATTAGATTTCTTTACTTCCAATCTGAAAGAGATTTATCGTCGTCCTGGGCTGGGAGTGACGGCTGCTGCGGTGAAGTGGCTGCGTCAGCAATTATTTCCCGGTAATATCCGTCAGTTTAAAAACCTGGTAGAAAGAACCATTTTGTTAAGTCCCCATGACATGCTGGATACAACCGATTTTCAGTCACAGTTATCCGCTACTGCGGCAAATAAATCAGGCCGTTCCCTACCGGCAGTAGGAGAGCTGACCCTGGAAGAAATGGAAATATTGATGATCAGGCGCGCGATGGAATTCCATCGGAATAAAGTGGCCAAAGCTGCGGCATCACTGGGCCTCACAAGGAGTGCTTTGTATCGCCGGTTAGAAAAGTATAACATTCCTTATGATGAAACTGAAGATTAAATACCTCTTATTTATCAGTATCCTTCACCTGCTGGCATTGGTACTTGCCTGGCATGTTTTCCGCCAGGAGAAGGTATGGTTCATCGTTTCGGAAATATTTGTACTGTGTTCCGCAGGGATAGCATGGCGTCTCTATGGTCAGTTGATACGGCCACTTGGCTTCCTCATGCGAGGAGTAGATGCTATCCGCGAAAGAGATTTCAATGTAAAGTTCCGTCCTACCGGACAAATGGAAATGGACCGGTTGATCACAGTATATAACCAGATGATTGATGAGCTGAGAAAAGAGCGTACCAAGCAGGAACAACAACATTTTTTCCTGGAGAAATTAATCCATACCACCCCAACGGGCATTATTATCCTGGATTTTGAAGACCAGGTACAGGAGGCGAATCCAAAGGCATTACAACTGCTGGAAACCACCGCAGCTGCTATTTACAAACGGAGTATACTGGAATTGAAGCATCCCGTATGGCAGGAAATTGCGGCGCTTAAATCCGGAGAATCCCATACTATCACGATTAACGGCGTCTCTACCTATAAAATTCAAAAATCGCATTTCATAGATCGTGGTTTTCCCCGCCATTTCGTGATGGTGGAAGAACTGACGGCAGACATACTGGCCGCAGAAAAGAAAGCCTATGGTAAGGTGATACGGATGATGGCGCATGAGGTGAATAATACCATTGGCCCGGTGAACTCCATTCTGCAATCTGTTCAGAAAATGCAGTCCGGACATGCCAGTCAGTTGATGATGGATAGTCTGCAAGTGGCTATAGACCGTAATTACAGCCTGAATTCCTTTATGCGTAATTTTGCAGATGTAGTGAGACTGCCATCTCCCCAGCTTCGGTCAGTAAACATCAATCAGCTCCTGGAGCATGTAGGGGTACTGATGCAGCCGGTTGCAGCAGAGCGAAATATAACATTGCATATTTCCTTACCACCGCAACCCTTACTCATTGCAGCAGATAAACAACTGCTGGAACAGGCCCTGATCAACGTAGTTCGCAACGCCACGGAATCTATTGGCCGGGAGGGTAATATTCGTATATCCCTGAACGGTAGTACGCGTCTTTTAACCATCACAGATGATGGGCCGGGAATCCCGGAAGCATTGGCGGATCAATTGTTTACGCCCTTTTTTAGCAGTAAGAAAGATGGGCAGGGGATAGGGCTCACACTGGTGAAGGAAATTCTTTTGCAGCATGGGTTTACTTTTGGGCTGCAAACAGTGGCGCCCCGGCAAACAGTTTTCAGTGTAGCGTTTAGCTAGCGACTTCCAATAAGAAATCGTACAGATTGATGTCTCCGGAAATATCCAGTTTTTTGCGCAGGCGATATCGGCTGGTTTCCACGCCACGTACGGATATACCCATGGTTTGCGCAATTTCTTTTGTACTGAGATTGATCCGCAGGTAAGCGCATAGTTTTAAATCAGTCGTGGTTAATTCAGGAAATTTTTTCTTTAAGGTCAGGAGGAAATTATTGTGTACTTCATCAAAGTGCCGGGAGAAGTCGGCCCAACTTTCTTCGTCGTTTTCTGCTTCCTCAAAGAGTTTCATGACTTTCCTGAATTTAGGCAGCGGGGAAGGATCTGATAGTTTCTTCATGGATTCCAGCAGGGCTTCTTTAATATCTGCGAGGGTTTTTCCATTCTGCACTATATTCATGGCGGCGGTGGCCAGTTCTTTGTTCTTGTGCTGTACGTCTGCCTGCAATTTATCATTTGTCAATTTCACCAGCTGCATTTCATTTCTTTCTATTTCCAGTTGATGTTGTATAATCAGTTGTTGTTGCTCCTGGCGGTGTTTCTCCTGTTGTGCAGCCAATCTGCGTCTTTGCCGCCGTCTGATGGCGATAATCAGTAATACTAACAGTAACCCATATACGCACCAGGCATACCAGCTTTGATACCAGGCTGGTTCAATATAGAAGCTATAGGTAGCAGGAGTAGAAATGTTTCCCAGATTATCTCTTACGACTACACGAAAAGTATAATGTCCGAATGGAATATTGGTGTATTCCTTTTCCGTTTTGGAGGTCCAGGTGGAAGGCTCTTTGTCGAAGCCCTGTAACTGGTAACTGTATTGAATATTATTGCCGGCGGCAGCAGCAGGCGACGAAAATTCAAACCTGAAATTACGCCAGGCATTTGGTAGCGAAATCTCTGCTAAAGCGCTGCCATTGGAGTATCCGCCGTAGAGGAGACTGTCTTGTTGCTTGCTGGTGGTAGTGATGCTTCCCATGAGCATCATGGGGCCAGTGTGTTGCTGACTGTATTTCCGGTAGTTCAGGTGCAGGATACCTTTATCGCCTGCGAAGAAAATGTTTTCATCATTATAGGGATAGATAAATTCGAAACCGGTAATGATCTTATCGGAGAGCTCCGGGAAATAGATAATGCGTTTTGTCTGGACGTCGGCGAGGCCGACTTTTCTATCAGATACAAACCAGATGTTTCCATGCGGGTCCTCCCGGAGGTACTGAATAGCGATGTTGCCGAAAAGCGCCTGCCAGTGGGGAGAGGGACGGAATTTGTGACTATTGCTGTCGAATTCGTATAGCCCTGCAGGTGTGGTGACCACCATTTTCCCCGCCAACGTATAAACGAAATTGTTGTAGTTGGAGGGCAGGCCGTCTCCCTGGGTATATAATGTATACTGCAATGAATCAGCAGTGAATTGCAGGTGATAGATACCGCGGTAAGGATGCGAAGACCATACATTGCCGTTACCATCCGGAGCGAGAAAGCGCAGGGATTCATACAAGCCATTGATATGCGGTTGCACTCGGAATTGGTTGTTTTGTAATTGCAGTGCAGATAAACCGGTATAACAGCCAGCAATCAACCGATTTGTGATGGGCAGATAGATCCAGCTGCCGGTGCCTTCCAACAGCGCTGTGGCTTTGTTTTGAACGATCTCGTAAGTGCCTTCGCTATGGCCCATGAGCAGGTGATCCTCGTATTGACTGAGTCGCCATACCTGGCCGGAAGTATTGGGGATGCGGCTAAAACTACTCCTGGAAAGGCTGTAATCTGTATTGCCGTCCAGTGGCGTTACATAGAGTCCATCGATGGTACCGATGTAAAGCTGATTTTTAAATACGGCTGCTGCATAAGCCCCGATGAGATTGTTTTTATCTGGTGCAATACGCTGAATGGCGGCATTGTACTGAATATGATCGATCCCATTTTCCAGCGCCATCCATAGCTGTTGACTCTCATCCGCGAATATTTTCAGCACATTGTTGTTCTGCATGCCTTCATCGCGGGAGAAGCGTTGCAGCACTTTACCACTTGGCAGATCGATAATGTAGCAGCCATTGGAGAAAGTGCCGATGGCATATTGGCGTTCATTTAGTTTGAGTCCGCAGTAAATATGTGTGTTTCGGAAGACGACATCTGCAGCGGTATGTACGGGGATCACCTGGTCGTGAAATATTTTGACGAGTCCGTCTTTCACGGTTGTTACAAGGAGGGTATCATTGTTTTCCTCCAGGAAAGCGGTAATCACCAGTTGTTTGTCTGTTACTGCGCTGGAGTATAGTTTCCAGCTATTGTTTTCAAATCTATATAGACCAGTGTTATAGTCTTCCGCATAAAGATTTTTACCAGTGCTACCTAGTATTTTCCATTCTATGGCGGCAAGGGAAACGTCAATTTTACCTTTATTATCGAGGCGGAAAATCTTGTTGTTGGTGCGGAAGAAGTAATGATCCTGGAAGGGAACAATATTCCATACATCTGCGAACTGCTGGTAAGCTTTGGGGATATTGGGTTTAAGGGAAGTGTATTGCAGGCAGCCTTGCAGATTGGGGGCGAAATAGCCGAATTCGTCCTGGGCGCCAACGTAGATCCGTCCGTTTTCTCCCACTTTCACGCTGCGCACCCTTGTTTTATTGGGTACCTGGAACAGATGCCAGTTGCTGCCATTGAAAGTGATGAGTCCTTCATTGTTGGCAAAGAAGAGCATTCCTTTCTGGTCGATATCGATGTCCCATGTTTGTCCATTGCCTTTATACGTCATGCGATCATAGCTGGCAATGGCAGGTAAGCCAATGGTATGCTGAGCAGATAACGTGGTGCAGGCAAAAGACAGTACGTGGAATAACAGGTACCGGATAAACTTCATAGTAGTAAATGTAAAATATTTTTCGGGTAGTAGGTATGTAGTAGACAACTTCCTTTGATTACAGGCAGTTTCCGAGTGTATGTAGTAGAAATGACGTAGTGCAGAAAGTGAATAATTTCAATGGATTATAGATTTTAGCGTTATAGATTTTTGTATTTAGAAACGGCTCATTTTATGCGATTTCACGGTTATGATACCTCCTGGTCCAGGAGGTGGGTAGTATTGTCCATTATCTTTTTAGGGTTTGGAATGTTGGCTAATGGTCAGGGATATCTGAAAGCCAAGGGACCTATTATTGTAAATGAAAAAAACGAGAAAGTCATACTCCGGGGTATGGGATTGGGCGGATGGATGTTGCAGGAAGGATATATGTTCCGTTTAGGAAATATTGGTCAGCAATATAAGATTCGGGCAAAGATACAGGACCTGGTAGGGCCGGAACGTACAGAAACCATTTACCAGTCGTGGATAAATAGTCATACCCGGAAGGCGGACATGGATTCGTTGGCGAAGTGGGGGTTCAATTCTGTGCGACTTCCTATGCATTATCAGTTGTATACTTTGGCGGTAGAAGATGAACCGGTGGCGGGTCAGCAAACCTGGAAAGAAGAGGGTTTTGCCCTAACGGATTCCCTCCTGGCCTGGTGTAAGGCCAATCGCATGTATCTGATCCTGGATCTGCATGCCACTCCGGGTGGGCAGGGACATGATCTGCCTATCTCCGACCGTCATCCGGAGCGGCCCTCTCTCTGGGAGAGTGAGGCTAACCGACAGAAAACGATTGCCTTGTGGCGCAAATTGGCTGAAAGATATGCCAACGAGCCATGGATTGGCGGTTATGATATCATCAATGAACCTAACTGGGGATTTGAAGATCCTGCGGATAAAATCGGTAACAAAGAAAAGACCAATGCCCCCCTGAAGAAACTGATGCAGGATATCACTGCCGCTATCAGGGAAGTAGATAAAAAACATATTATCATCATTGAGGGAAATGCTTTCGGCAATAACTACAATGGCATTCTGCCTGCCTGGGATGATAATATGGTCCTGAGTTTTCATAAGTACGGCAATTTCCCTGACAGGGCTTCCATTGCGAAGTTCCTGGAGTTGAGAGCGCAGTATAATGTGCCTTTATGGATGGGCGAATCGGGGGAGAATTCGAATAACTGGTATCAGCAGGTTATTAGTCTCGTAGAAAGTAACGACATCGGATGGGCATGGTGGCAGCAGAAGAAGATAGGAATCAATCAGCCTATGGAGATGAAAGTCGCTCCCGGCTACCAGGCGATTCTCGATTATTGGAATGGGAAAGCTCCTGCGCCTGGCGCAAATGAAGCCTATCAATCTCTCCTGGATTGGGTATCCGCTACCAGGGCTGAAAATACAGTCGTGCATCCGGATGTCATTGATGCGATGTTCCGGCAGATACATAGTACAGCCGCTATTCCGTTCAAACAGCATGTCATCACCAATAGCACCAGTATTGCAGCGGTGGATTATGACCTGGGTCGTAACGGATATGCGTATAACGACCTGGATACTGCCAGTTATCATTATACGCCTGGCGTGAATACCAGAGGGAACCGGGGCGGCGCTTACCGCAATGATGGAACAGATATCAGAAAGGCAGATGGAGAATATGAGGTTTTCAGCATAGAAGATGGAGAATGGTTACAATATACAGTAGAGGTGCCGAAAGCGGGCAATTATCAGATCGGCATTAAAGCGGCGAAAGACAGTGGCGATGCCGTTTGCAGCATTTTAGTGAATGGCCGTAAAGCCACTGCGGATGTAGCAGTGCCGGCAACGGAAGGTTGGCAGCAGGTTGCCATGGGACAGGTAAAACTGACGAAGGGTACGCATCGTATCCGCATTTATTTCAACAAAGGAGGTTGTTTATTACAGCAGCTGACATTTAAAAAAGTATAACCATGAACTTAATATATCACCCCTCAATTGTTAACTTTTATAAGTGTAAAATCCATGAAAGCAAATCCATTCCACGTGGGCGCATTGCTGATGCTTGCCCTTATTTCCTGTTCCAAGGAACCTAATAAAGTACTGCAGTCTGCCGAAAGCACAACAACCAAAGCGGCCGTAGAAGCAGTAACGTATAACCTTATCTGGTCGGATGAATTCAATGGCACAAGCGTAAATACAAGTAACTGGAATTTTGAAACTGGTCCCAACAACGCAAACAACGAAAAGGAATATTATCAGGCCGCCAATGCTACTGTCAGCAATGGTAACCTGGTAATTACCGCTAAGAAGCAATCCGTGGGAGGTATGCCATATACTTCTGCGAGAATGAATACGGCGGGCAAATTTTCTGTTACTTATGGCCGTATAGAAGCGAGGATTAAGCTCACCTCCGGACAGGGCCTCTGGCCTGCCTTCTGGATGCTGGGCAATAATATTGGTTCTGTAGGCTGGCCTAAATGTGGCGAAATAGATATTATGGAACGGGTGAATACCAGTAATATTATTTATGGTACTATTCACTGGGATTCCAATGGACATGTGTCCTACGGCGGTAACCTGACCACTACGCCGGATGATTATCACGTATATGCGGTAGAGTGGGATGCCAGTGGTATCCGCTGGTTTGTGGATGGCACACAGTATGTGTCTGCCAACATCCAGAACAACATTAACAACACCGGCGCTTTCCACAATCCATTCTTCATCATACTGAATCTGGCGGTAGCGGGCGACTGGCCTGGTCAGACGGTAGATGAAAGTAAACTGCCGGCAAACATGTATGTAGACTATGTAAGAGTTTACTCCATGACCCAATCTGGCGGCGGTGGTACTGCGCCTATTGGCCAGACGATTACGCTGAAAGGCTTCAATAATGCTTTTGTAAGCAGTGAGAACGGTACACAGGCCATGACCTGTACCCGTGCTACCGCACAGGGCTGGGAGCAGTTCACTGTAGTAGATGCCGGCGGTGGAAAGGTAGCGCTGCAGGCTATGGGAAAATATGTTTCATCAGAAAACGGCGCCAGTGCGATTACTTGTAACCGCACTACTATTGGCGACTGGGAAAAGTTTGACTGGATCGTGAATGCAGACGGTACAATATCGTTACGGGGCAATAATGGGCGGTATATTTCCTGTGAAAACGGGACGCAGCCTATGACCTGCAACCGGACAACGATATCCGGCTGGGAAGCTTTTCGTATCTAGTTATTTTGGGTGATGTATCAGGCCACGCTTTCCAGCGTGGCTTTTCTTTTTTATAGCAATAAAAAATGCCGGACTGAATCAGCCCGGCATCCCTAAATTTTTTATCGGAAGATATTACTGTTGTGCAGCTTTTTTCTTTTTCGCATGGTCTACAATTGCGCCAGTACCTGCGCCTACGCCAGCGCCAATGAGCGTGCCGATGGCAGCGCCTTTCACGTGGTCTTTGTTAACGATAGCCCCGGTTACAGCACCAGCGCCTGCGCCTACCACAGCGCCTTTAGCAGTATGACTCCAGGAGCCGAAGCCTTTTTTCTTCTTAGCAGTGGTGGCTGCAGGAGTAGCAGCTGTTGCCGCAGAAGATCCCTCTTCAGGAGCATTGTAGGTAGCAGGACTGTAGCCCGCTTCACTAGCGCCTTTTTTATGATGATGACCGGCTTGGTTCATAGAATCAATGACCTGTTGTTTCACCAGATTGACATTGTTGATGGAATCGATGGTGGCTTTTTTGGCACTTTCGATGGCTGCCTGATCAGGTTGGCCTTTGCAGGAGAACAGTACTACAGCGGCGGATACGGCTACAATTACTTTACGCATTACGGTTAAAATTTTTTTGTTTTTCCCTCTAGCAAGGGGATCGGCCAAAATTATGCCATTTTTCGGACTGCAAATATAATATATTATAAAAAAATCACAAGACATGGATGTGTGATAGAGTAAAAGCAGTGATTTTTAATCATTTTGAATACCTTTACAGCTTCAATTATTCGGTGGTATATGCGTTTTTTAGCGGTAAATGGAATCAACAAGCAGTTGCAGGATCAGCCTGTGCTGAAGGATGTTAGCTTTAATCAGTTACAGTTTCAGAAGCTGGCCATTGCGGGCGCTACTGGGTCGGGGAAGAGTACTTTACTCAAAATTATTTCAGGCCTGGTACAAACGGATGAAGGCACGGTCGATTTCCTGGAAAAACGGGTGAAAGGGCCGTTGGATGTATTAATTCCAGGTCATCCGGGTATTGCCTATTTATCGCAGCATTTCGAGTTGCGTAATAATTTCCGGGTAGAGGAAATCCTTGAGCGGGATAATAAACTAACAGAGGAAGACGCCATGCATGTGTATGAAGTATGTCGTATCACCCATCTGTTTAAAAGAAAGAATGACCAGATATCAGGAGGAGAACGTCAGCGGGTGGCGCTGGCCCGGTTGCTGACCACCGCGCCGCAGTTGTTGGTGCTGGATGAGCCGTTTTCCAATTTGGATATGATTCATAAGCAGCAGTTAAAGGATGTAATCGCGGATATTTCCAGCGAGTTATCCATTACCTGTTTACTCACTTCCCATGATCCGCTGGATGTATTATCATGGGCGGATCGTATCATGATTATGCGTCATGGAGAGGTGGTGCAGGAAGGTACGCCGCAGGAAGTATACCTGCATCCGCAGGATGAATATTGTGCAGCGCTCTTTGGCAAATTTAATCACCTGGAGGCAGCACAGGCGGCAGTATTAGGAATCAAAACCGCGGAAAAGTCGATTTACATCCGTCCGGAGAAGATTGTACTTGCGGAGAGTGACGGGATAGATGCGAAGGCATTATCCGTGAAATTCTTTGGCAGTTATGAAGAGGTGCAGTTGCAGGCTGGAGATATCCCATTGCTGATGAGCGCTCATCCGGGCGCAGTGAAAAAAGGAGAGACCGTGAAGATACGTGTCGAGCTATAAATAGCAGTACTAACGGTACCGAATAAACGTTGTTAACCCCTGGAATGCCATGCCCGTTTAACCCGGTCTGTTTCCGGTTATAAATCTGCCCCTTGTAATAACCAGTATTTTTCACGAAGTTCGTTAGACCATAAACTGCTTTATGAGAAGATACATTTTATTATTGACTGCTATCCTGGGATGCTCTGCCATAAAGGCCCAGGAGCTGTATATGCCCCGTAATATCAAAAATGCCTACAAAGCCCAAACCAGGGATATGAGTGGTAAACCGGGTGTAAATTACTGGCAGAATAAAGGGAGATACGATATCCAACTGAAGGTAGCGCCTCCCACCCGCACCGTATATGGCACCGAAACGATTACTTATGTGAATAACAGTCCCAATGACCTTTCCCGGTTACGTATTCGGATGAACACGAATCTGCACAAGTATCAGGCTCCCCGCGACGGTTATCACAGCATGGATTTCCTGGATAGCGGCGTTGTAGTACAGCGTTTTGTATGTAACGGCAAGGAATTGGAATTTTCAAATGATGTAGGCACTGTGGGCGTAGTGGAGCTGTCGTCTCCCATTAAATCTCACGACAGCGCCAAAATTGAGATCACCTGGCGTTACGATCTATCCAAAGAAAGTGGTCGCGAAGGGATGATAGACGCTACCACCTGCTTTATGGCATATGCCTACCCTCGTGTATCCGTATATGATGATTACAATGGCTGGGACGATATTCCGCATACCGACCGGGCAGAATTCTATAATGATTTCAATGATTACACTGTTGCAGTTACTGTTCCCAAGGACTTCATCGTTTGGGGAACCGGCGATCTGCTGAATGCAGCAGAGGTATTACAACCGGAAGTGGCAAAGCGACTGAAAGCGTCCTATACAGCCAATGAAACCATGCATATTGCCACGCAGGAAGACCTGGACGGACATAAAGTAACTGCGCAACAGGATTGGAATACCTGGAAATTTGCTGCGAATCATATTACAGATGTCACCTATGGCGTAAGCAATCATTATGTATGGGATGCCTCCAGCGCATTGTTGGATACGGCGAGTGGCCGCAGAGCCAGCGTACAGGCAGCTTATAAAGCAAGTGCCGCCGACTTCCAGCATTCCGTTGAATACTCCCGTTATGCTTTGGGATGGTTTTCCAATCACTGGCCTGGCGTGAAATATCCGTTCCCGGTTATGACTGCGTTCCAGGGGTTTGCCGATATGGAATATCCTATGATGGTGAATGATGCGACAGTGGGCACTAACTTGTCGTTTGCCCAGTTGGTGCAGGATCATGAAATTGCGCACACTTATTTTCCATTTTACATGGGGATTAATGAAACCCGCTATGCCTTTATGGATGAGGGTTGGGCTACTACTTTTGAATACCTGATCGGTATTTCGGAGAAGGGACAGCAGGCAGCGGATGATTTCTACAAACGTTTCCGGGTGCAGTATTATACCAAAGACCCATCTACTGAAGAAGATCAGCCGATCATCAGCATGTCTACACAGGTAAGTGGAATAGGCTATGGCAGCAATGCTTATGGAAAGCCTTCCCTGGCTTATCTGGCATTGAAAGATATGTTGGGAGACGAGTTGTTTAAGAAATCGCTGCATGTATATATGGATACATGGCATGGGAAGCATCCTATTCCGTGGGACTTTTTCAACATCTTCAATACCGCTTCTAGTAAGAATTTGAACTGGTTCTGGAATAACTGGTTTTTCTCCAATAACTATATAGATCTGGCCGTTGGCAGTGTGAAAAGTGGTAACATCACTATTAAAAATGTGGGTGGATTTGCTATTCCGTTTAACTTGGTCGTTGTAACCAAAGATGGACAAGAATTGCAATACCACTATACGCCATCCGTATGGCAGGCGAATCAGAAAGAGTTGGTGCTGAAAGTGCCGGTGAAAGAAGCGCTGAAGGAAGTGCGACTGGAAGGCGGACTGTATATGGATGCGACTCCGGCTGATAATACCTGGAAAGCGAATTAATAAAAAAATATAGATAGATGAATGTCCCCAGCAGGCGTAATGCTTGTTGGGGACATTTTTATTTTAGCCTTTTGTGGGAGTCTGCATTCCATTGCCAATAGGAGATTTTAGATTTTTTTTGGAAGATAAAAAAGCCCCAACGGTCATAAACCAATTGGGGCGCTGTATAAACGGGGTATTTATTAAGGTTGGAGGTTGTCTTTGAATTGTATGGCGGCATGGGAGCCATCGCAGAAAGGTTTGTTTCTGGAGGCGCCGCATCGGCAGAGGGTTACGCGGTTACGTATTTCGTAGGGGGTACCTTTTTCGTTATGGATAGTGATACCGCCTTGTACGTAATAGGGGCCGCTGATATTTTTGGAGGGATCTTCCACTACGCCGATGGCGGGTGGTAGTTCTGGCTCAATGGGTGTTTGCGTGTCTTTGTCCCATGCCATGAGTCGCCCGCTGGGGCATTGGTGTACTTGTTTGAGGAATTGTTTTTTCACGGCGGGATCGTCTGTATGTTCTATCATGCTCCATACCTGGCCGTTGGGGTCGCAGAATCTTGCGAAGGCGCAGAGGCCTTCCGCATCGGTGAGGAGGGTATCGGGGCCTTCCATCAGGCCTGCTTGTTGCAGATAGGAGCGGTGGTGGGGATTGGTAGTGCCGTTGAATGGAATGTTCAGATGGGATTTATCGCAGAACGGTTTGTGGGCGGACTGGCCGCATCTGCATAAATACACGGGATCAGACTTAGACTCAAATTTTTTTCCTGGCACCCATTCGATGGATTCGCCTTCATCGTTGGTACCGATGGTCATTAATTGCAGCGGGATATTGCCTTTTACTTCGTAGGGGCCATTTGGAGTGACGGACACAGACATGCTGTCTGGGGCTGCGGGATGTGGTTTCATGGGGAAGAATTTGTCTAAGGAACAAACATTTTAAAAAAAAGTTGTTATTCATAAAATACTACTGACATAGGGTTGTCACTTCAGCATTTTTACTTTGTATCACAAAACAGAAGTATTATGAACATTATTGAAATTCTTCAGAAGGAAATGGAGGAGGAAGCAGTAACCACCCGTAAGATGTTGCAGCGAGTACCGGCGGAAAAGCTGGACTGGCGGCCTCATGAGAAAAGTATGCCGATGGGTATTCTGGCTACGCATATTGCGGAACTTACAGGCTGGGTACCGATGGCGTTGAATACTTCAGAGCTTGATTTTGCGGTAAATGAATACAAACCTACGATCGTTACTTCCAATGCCGAATTAATGGAGCATTTTGAATCGAACCTGAATAAGGGCAGGGAAGGGCTTGCGAAGGCGCAGGAATCTCAGTTATCGGAGCGTTGGGTGCTTCGTAATGGGGATGTGATATTAAGTGATAGCAATAAATTGGAAGTTATCAGAATGGCATATTGCCAGATTGTGCATCACCGTGCGCAGTTGGGCGTTTATCTGCGACTCCTGGACATACCGATTCCAGGCAGTTACGGGCCAAGTGCAGATGAACACTAGGCTGCAAGGAGAAACAAAAACTGGGGCAAGGTAATGTTGTACGGGCGCAACATTACCTTGTCACGTTGACGTATATACGCAAATTTGTAAAATATTTTTTCCTTTGAAATAGGCTACAGTAATGGGTTTTACATTTTTGTAAATAAAAATGTTTCAAAAATATTTTGCAGGAATGAATATTTTTCTATCTTTGCACTCCCGTTACAAACAAGGGTATCACGGTGAAAGCAGTGATATGATTCCGTAGCTCAGTTGGTAGAGCAATACACTTTTAATGTATGGGCCCTGGGTTCGAGTCCCAGCGGGATCACAACAAGAATATCAAAGGTTATTAAAGCCGCTTAAATCACAGGATTTAAGCGGCTTTTTTGTTTTTGCCAATTAAAGGTAAATCATACAAAACGAATCTGAAAGGATACAAAAAAGGATACACAAAACAGTTTTACTTTTAGTGTATCCTTTTTTCTGGTAAAGGCTTATCAGTAAAGGGTTTTAGGACTTACAAACCGATGTAAAACAAACCAAACAAAAACAAAACCAAACATCGGCACTAAAACTTTATGGACTATGAAAGTAAGCCAAGAATTTTCTATCCTCTTTCACCTTCGGTATGATAATAACAACTCCGAAGGCAAAGCAACGATCTGCGTTCGTATTACTGTAACTGGTTTTCCCAGAGATGGGTTTTCACTGGGTTACAAAGTTGACCCCTCAAAGTTCAACAAAGATGCGGGTGCCATCATCGGTAAATCTGCGGAAGCAATTGAAATTAATAATCACTTGCAGCATGTAAAAAGTGAACTTATCCGCCATTACAATCTCCTGAAAGCGATCGACACCACCGTAACCCCAACGATGATAAAGAACGCCTACAACGGTATAAACCGGGATAAGCGAACGCTTTTAGAAGTCTGCGATTTCCACAATGAAAAATTCCAGGAGAAGGTGGACAAGGATAAACGTAAAGGTAGCAGTATGAAAAAGTGGGTTACTACAAAGGAAAGAATTTCAGGTTTTCTCTCCAGTGTTTTTAAAATGAAAGATATTCCCTTGGGCAGGATTGAATATTCCTTCGCTGAAGATTTCTTCGATTACCTGACCTTAACGGTAGGTATCCAGGACAACACAGCTATGAAGTACGTGAAAAATACAAAGCAGTTACTGAAACTTGCCGTACAACGTAAATGGTTAAACGCTAACCCGATTGAAGGTTACGCCTGTTCCTATATCAATCCTGAAAGAGATATTTTAAACGCGCAGGAGTTGAGTGTACTTTATCATAAGGAATTTAGCATTCGCCGATTGCAGGAAACAAAAGACGCTTATCTGTTTATGGCTTTAACCGGCTATGCTTACAAAGATGCCCTGTTGCTTACCCGCGATAACATCGTGAAATTCTTCGATGGTGAAGACTGGATCGTTAAAAACAGGGAAAAGACCTGGTGTCGTGAAAACGTTCCCCTGTTGCCTATTGCAAAAGAGATCCTGAAGAAATACGAAAATCACCCGTACTGTATCGCCAACAATGTTTTATTACCTATCAACAGCAACCAGCGGTTTAACGGTTACCTGAAAGAAGTAGCGGACCTTTGCAGCATAGATAAAAACCTGACAACCCACACCGCCCGGCATACCTTCGCCACCACAGTAACACTAGCCAACGGTGTACCATTGGAAACAGTGAGCGCCATGTTAGGCCATAAGTCCATCCGGACGACACAGATCTACGCTAAGATTGTGGCTTCAAAGGTGAGTCAGGACATGAAAGAGTTAAAGACTACATTTAATTTGATAATACCAAATTCACTTCTAAGTAATGTGGCCTAGAGTTACAAATGGTCTATGTCCTCCCTGTGGTCAACTTCTTTAAAGTATGAATATCATACTTTAAAGAAGTTGAATGGTAAGAATAATTAACGAATATACAGGTAGATAAATTGGTTCATAATATTTATACTATTTTAGTAATATTCCAGATTTATAATTATACTAAGATATTCCCCCAATTTTAAAAAATATCAGAGAATGAGTATTCCACCGATTTTTTACTTTGACCTAAATGTTTTTAACAAGATCGAGAAGATTGACACTCTTGAGGGAGCCGAGAAAGAGTTCTATCAAAAATTAGAACAAATGGCAGTCAAAGGCGATATCCTGGTTCCTTATTCTAATGCACATATGCGCGATCTTGTCCGTGGATATCAGAAGAGCAAGGAATATATAGATGGTCATTTGGCAACAATCGGACGAATAACACAGAATCTTTGTGTAACTCAATATTGGAATGAATCAAAGGTTAGGTGGCACCAAAGAGATGTAAAGGATTTTTTTCAGGACACATTAGAGGATGCTCCAATAAATAGCTTTTACAATTTATATAAAGGAATAGATGATGATAATCCCTTAATGCAGATGGCAATAAGGGCACATCAATCAAGATGTGAATTAATGAAGCTGCAACCCATTAATCCGATTTTTAAACAAATTTATAAGGAAGATCCGATCTTTGGCCATATATATCCTCTTACTAGGGAGAATATGAACCTATTCTCCCTCAATGAAGACCTTTTGAACTTTTCCCAAAATGTGAAAACTGATTTCGTACTTTACAAGAATTTTAGAAAATATTTAGGTACTCTAAGGCAAAAATTTCCACAGTTGGTAAAAGAATATGGGGTAACAGATATCTTTCAAAAAATTTCAACTTTAAATCCAGCTCATCTTACATGGGAAGGGATATGGGATGATCTTTCGTCTAAATATAAGCCTTCTTCTAACCCAGACATGGACCGTATGTTCGATCTTTTTGTAAAGACGGATTTCAATGGGTATAAGCAGGATGAACGATTTGCGAATCTGGTGGATGATGCCCTTCATACCTGTTATGGAGCTCACTGTAATGTTTTCGTTACTAATGATAACCGTTGTTTCGAGAAAGCTAAGGTTGTATACAAAAAGTTTGCCCCACATGTGCATTTAATTAAACCTGGAGATATTTTGGCTTTGATGAAAACAAACAATTCCGTAAAAGAATAAATTCTTAGCTAAAACATGAAAAGTTTAAAGGCTTCCTTTAATTTGGCCGTTCCGGAGTCTTTATTACTCAGCCCAGTAGCATAGTGGCCTATTTCGTAGGTGACCGGCGCCGGTCACCTATTAGTACAAAACCGACATTAACAACTGGTTAACAGATGGTTATGTTCTAAACCTATTTATTGCAGACCTTGTTGTATTAGCTGGACCCTCCCCCGGCTTTCCATATCCTTAATAACCACTGACACCAAACTATCTGGCGCTAGAAAAACCGAGTTCCATGCAGCAGACCTTTCAATTGGCCTATTTTGAAAAACTGATTAGAATTGATCTTAAAACGAAATTTCAGCAACACAAAAAACCGGAAGCGAATTATCTTACTTCAGTAGTTGATGAGGCGGCAAAGCATAAAGACCGGTTAATACAAGACTTCAGCCAACAGCTTTATGATCTTGGGAAAAGGAAGCAGGCCGACTGGCATGTGCAGAATTGTCAACACCGGCTTATTCAATTGATGGACTTGGCCACCGAACATCTGGACGCGGAGGACATATTGAACCGGACCGTTACACTTCCGTCTGATTCCTGGCGATACCTCTACCGATTTTTGTACAGGATACTAGCCGAAATTCTTTCTTTTATTGAATCGCAGTATCCGCGACACATGGACATAGACTACAAAATTCCCGACTCATATTTGTACCTGGCACAAGAAACCTTTGTGGCTACTATGATGCTGTTGCAGGAAAAGTCCGAAGACGGAGAGGTAGAAGCTTTATTAATCCCGATACTAATACAGCCCTTTGAGGACTTTCTTGAAATAGAACACCCTGGACAATTTATCAGTTATAGCCACCTACATTATTTAACGAAACTTAGTAGTCGGATACGTCAAATCCTTGACAGTTGCCACTCTGAGATAATTACCGAAAGCATAGAATCGGAACTACATGCTTTAAATTTCAACTCCCCTGCATACTTACAGTACTGGGCCGACCGCGCCAGTAAAGAAATAGAGCAATTACCATCCTCACGGGACCGGCTAAACCGCCTGATTTTTCTTCAGAAAAAAATCGCCCAGACCCGTACCAAACCAGGTATTAGTTTAAACAGACTTCACGACTCTTTACGGAATCAGCTATTGTGCTGGATTTCGGCGGAAATCGCCTACCAGAAGGAAAGAGAAGTCATTTCATTATCCATCCATTCGACAGGAGAGCTTGACCGGTGGAAAGATTTTAAGGTGCAGACTGGTTTTTCAGTTCCACAGATGGGCGCTATTCTGAAACTCCTTTTTGACAGTGGCTACTACCTGAACAAAAACAAAACGGAGCTGCTGGACTTCTTCTCTTTTTTCTTTACCTCAGCAAAGCAGGACGCGGTTTCCAGCCAAAGCCTGCGAAGCCATTTTTATAAGGATAGTGCCGCAGTGTCCAGAGCTGTACAGGAAATCCTGGGAGAGCTGCTGGACATCTCACAGAAAGGCATCAACGTTTTATGCTGCTTTATCTGGAATCTGTATGTTTTCCATGATTTCCTAGCGTTAAGTGACTGGTTAGACCTATTCTAAAATAATTTTTTAAAATTTTTCTTCTTAATAATCAATGTGTTACAGGGGGTTACGTATACCCCCGTGACTGTTTTTGTGTTCAAAAAGAATATTCTTTTGCTGCTGTATCAAACAAACATAAATCTTATGGCAGCAGAAATCCTAACGCGTGAAGATCTGGCGATCTTCAAAGTTGAATTATTCAAAGAACTACGGGAAGTGATAGGTTCTCACCCGGCACAACCCCGCAAGTGGTTAAAGTCTTACGAAGTCAAAGACCTACTCAACATCTCCTCCGGCACACTTCAGAATATGCGTATCAATGGCACTCTTGCCTATACGAAAATCGGCGGCCTGATATTCTACGACTATGAGGACATACAAAAACTCATGACTGCAACCGGACCGCATAAACGCTCCTGATGCCGGTGTTACCTGCACATACGAACTATATAAAGCATTTGAATTCCTTTTTCATAAAGGTTCGGACGGATGATCGTCTGTACGCGACGCATATCAGTTTGTACATGGCTTTATTTCAGACCTGGAATCAATACCGCTTCAGTAGTCCGTTTCCTGTGGTGCGGGAGGATATTATGAGGTTATCCAGGATAGGGTCACGTAGTACTTATGTCAAGTGTTTGCGGCATTTGCATGATTGCGCTTATATAGTCTACCAACAGTCAAGTATGGCGTATGCTCCCAGTTGGGTATCTATTGTGCCACTCGGCAATATGTTGACGGAAGAAGAAAGCCGACAATTATTTCTTTTCCACCCACTAAATCAGGACGA
Source organism: Chitinophaga dinghuensis (assembly GCF_003259435.1). Taxonomy (GTDB): domain Bacteria; phylum Bacteroidota; class Bacteroidia; order Chitinophagales; family Chitinophagaceae; genus Chitinophaga; species Chitinophaga dinghuensis. The sequence goes on along the minus strand of NZ_QLMA01000008.1, from coordinate 265,824 downwards.
AAATGAGCCAGGTTATTTATCCAAAAATGGGCTTTCTGCATGGCCCACTTTTGGGCCTCATATGCGGCCCAAAAGTGAGCCACATACGTGGCCTAAAAGTGGGCCACACTCAGGCCCAAAAGTGGGCCTCTTTTATAAACATATAAACAATAATAAACAAGAGGGAGAAAACAGGCTCCCGCCCTCAAAAAAAAATAAAGATGAAACAGGTAAAAAAAATGACCTGCATCATAAGGACGCACCCCGCGCGGAAAATTCAAAAGAAGAGCAACGGGAGCTCCCGACCTTATCCCAGGTGCAGGACTTTTTTAACACCCACCAGTACGCACCACTGGAAGGTGACAAATTTTTTCATCATTACCAGGCAAACGGCTGGCGGCAGGGTGGACAAACCTTAATCCTGGACTGGCAGGCAGCGGCCCACAAATGGATGCTCAACATTCACGCACAAACGCAAACAAACCATGACAAACATACCAAATCAACACGCGGAGCAGGACGACTCCACTCCAATGAAAACAAAAACTATTCGGACCCCTTATGATTACCATCTGCTGGTACAGCAATTGGAAGAACACGGGAAAACAGTCTACGGCCCGGCCTTTAAGATCGAAGAAATAGACCGCCCTGTTGTACTGAAGTTGCTGGCGTATTTCTTACAAGACGAGGAAGTGGCCCAATCCGAGGGGTTAGACCTTCGGAAAGGGGTATTCCTCACCGGAAAGATTGGATGCGGTAAAACGTCCTTAATTACGCTAATGCGCCCCCTTTCGGCAGACGCCTATATGCCGCATATGGTTTCCTGCCGTGAAATCAGTTTTGAGTTTAGTAAAATCGGCTACGATATTATCAGCAGATATAGCCGAAACGCCTTCTTCCCATACACTGACACCCCCCGAGTTCATTGTTTCGATGACCTGGGTGTGGAGCAGCCGGTAAACCACTGGGGGAATAGCTGTAACGTGATGGCTGAAATTCTGCTGTCCAGGTATGACCTTTGGATCTCCAACCAGATGATCACCCATGTGACGACGAATCTGAATAGTCAAGAGCTTGAGGAAACGTATGGGAATAGGTTGCGGAGTAGGATGAGGGGCATGTTTAATCTGATTGCTTTCAATTCGGATTCCATTGATAAACGAATATAAATGAATATTTTTTGGTATAATTGCTTAGGGCTTAATTATAGAAATCGAGTTCTTAAATTTTAAACTAGTTTTTAATGCTAAAACCATTCTAAGGTACCTAAAAAAGAATCGTTCTTGTTACAATCCTGCTACATCAAAAGGACATGTTCCCCCAGCTTGTTTGTTTCCAGAAGAGAAAGACATAAAGACATCTGCTTTTCGGAATAATTTGATAACAGTTCTGTCATGTGATTTGCATAATTCCAAAAAAACTAATGATGATGAGTTTTTGATGGCATGTATATCAGGCATTGTTGGGAATAACAATATCGTTTTTTTACTTTCGTACAAAAAATCAACGGGCACTTCAAAGGAAAGGCAATTCGCTAGATTTGATAATGAAGGATCAATTATTCGATAATTTCACAACTGCTGATGGAGTAAAGTGCCCTGTAATTATCGGACGTCCAAATATTGAGAGACTACGTTCTTGTTTTCTTCATATCGCATCTGGATTGTATCATTATAAATTCAATAAGGTATTTACGGGTGAATGCAAAATAATTATGGATTTTGTAACATATCAAGATTATAAAACAGAGGCATTTAAATTACTCTGTAGAAAGATTTTTCAGATAGATATTGAAACCTTTAATAGTGAAGAAAATAACCAATACATATTTAATTATAAGTTTCTTGAGCCAGATCAATTTGAGGGTGTATCAAAAGTAATCTGAAGGCTGTAAGAATTGCATAAACGAAAATTCTCTCCATCAGGTACCCGAATAAAATCGAGTAAAAATTACTTTTGATACACCCTCTTTTATGCAGGAGCAAATGTATTTATCGCATTTAAAGGAGGAAGACGCCAAAGAACCTTATAGTTTTATTTCAGCTTCTATAAACTCTGGGATTGAAACAGTTATCCAATTGGATGATGGCTCAAAAGCTTGAGTTTAATAAATAATCACAGGTATCAATATTTAGGTGAATAGTTTCTTATTTATTAGTCGTTTGCCTTTTGTGCTATTGAATTTCAATTCTATCATTGAACCGTTAAATTAATACTGCTATTGGAAAGTTAATCTAGGACCATGTATTGTTCCTCCAGCGTCTGTTCATGCTTTCTTGATCCATTGCCCATTGAGGACGCGCGGCGATAATAGCATTTCTTTGAGCATCTGTAGGTTCTGATGGAAGCTCTAGTAAATGATTGGATAGATTTCGTCTAACCAACGCGTTCAAAGAATAATTAAAGACGGCCCCTCTAAGGTCGACTGGCCCAATATTAGATGCTTGGTAGATAATGCCTTTATTTAATAGTCCAATCATAGTATCATCATAGATAGGTATCTGAATTGCAAATTTATCCTGAATAAAAAACTCTCTGATTAGTGCTTTTTCATTAGAGTTTAGATTCACTAATTCCACCAATATTTCCTTTTTGAATCTCCTTTTTGAAATAAGATTCTTTATGTATTTAAAAAATGAATTTAAGGTACTAATTACCAAGAGGGAAAGTGTGATTATGAAAGTGATTCCAATATATTTCCCATAGTCAGATAAGAATACGGAAAGATTTAGTTTCGTTAAAAAATTCGAAGGCACAAATAACAGGACTGCACTACAAAGGCAGATAACGAAAATTATCTTCGTTGGAACTTTTTGTATATCAAACAGCTTTTCTAAAATTTTATCCATGATAAGTTTTTTTGTTCGAATTATTGACACCTGCTAAATCCAGGTTTTGATCTTTTTTACGAGAACCATGCCGAGACGGGTGATAGATTATATATTTGTGTTATATGTTTTTATATATAAAAATGTGCCATAAGACAACTGCATGACAGTAGGGCCTCTCATCTAGTTTTAGCTTTTATTAACATGATAAATTTCTTACGAAAAATTTTTCACGTGACAATGAGTCAGTAAAGATTGTCATTATTGATATATTATGCTGATAGGAAAGCGACATTAAAAATGTAAAAATGTATCAATGTATTAATCATTAATTTACATTAATTTATATTATTTAGACTGTTGTGGCGGATTACTATTCTGTCTATTTGACACGTTTGAAACTGATACAAATCAATAATTTTAGTTTTCAAATGCTTTTCCTTTTATCAGGATTGTCATTATCTAGAGTTGAAATGTCAATTATTCTTTGCTACCTCACAAAAGGAATTGCTTGAAGGTGATATATTTTCTATATATTGATAATAAATCTATCTCAATAACTATTTAATATCATAAGCATAACCCTATGCCTGGACTAGATGACCAATTCCTAGACAAAGAAAATTTCTATCTTGCTTTCAAAAAAATAAGCTTTTACATAAGACAGCTTAATGAGTGGTATGACCCAATTTTGTTAGCTGAATATGAAGCAACCCTTCCGAAGAGAATACACGATTTAATCGAATCCTTAAAAATTGGCCAATACCTGCCAAGGCCAATCGAACCTTTACCGTTTCCCAAGAAAAGTCGATCAAATGGAACTAAACGTATTAGACCATACTATAATATTCATTTCGATGATCAGTTGGTTTGGATGGCGCTTGTGAATATTATTGCGGAGCATGTAGAAAATGAAATGCCGGACTGGAACTATGGGAATAGATTGTATAGACCTGTATGGTTTGAAAATGAATCAGGCACTAAGGAAAGAAAAGTTCTAAAAAAGGGTTCATTTAAAAATACATCTAGATATGTATATAGAAAATGGGGACAAAGCTGGCCGTTATATAAAAGGCACATTGCCCTTACTATTAAAACTATTGCAAAAACAAGTAAATTTAAAAAAACAGATATTGATGATGAAAAGGAATTAGCAATATTTGAACAAGCCGAAATCACAGGGTTTAAAGGTGTTAGATATCTGAAAAAAGAATTTTGGAAAGTTGGGGAATATCCCAAACTAGTTTGGACTGGATTGGACTTTGAGACATTCTTTCCTTCCATTGATTCTCAGAAAATATTGGAAAATATTGAATCCTGTTTAATTCGCGAGGATGGAACAAAAAGGGATGATGTCACATTGATTCTCCAAACTATGAGAAGGATGTTGTCATTTCCATTGAATATAACCGGATGGAATGAAAAGGACCTGCAAAATAAAGCATTTTTCAATTTACAAGATTTTGTCAATTATAATGGAATACCTACAGGTTTAGTGGTAGGTGGATTTCTAGCAAATGCTGCTGTAATTGATCTTGATCGTGCTGTTGATAAGTATATAAATGAAAATAGAGAAGTAGCTGTATTTAAGTATGTTGATGATCACGTTGTAATAAGTCAATCTGCGGAAGCACTGTTAACTTTTCTGAATTTTTATCACAATAAAATCAATGAGTTAAATCATACGTTGAATTTTCAGAGTAGTAAAATTGAGCCTGCAAACGCTATTAAGTATGATAAAAACAAGGGTTTTACAACTAATAGAGGCTATCGAAAATATATAGAGCTCGATGTGGAGTTTCCGAGTCCACTAATGACCAATACGTTGAAGAAGGTATCACATATCAACGATATTGACTTTGATTTGTTAGATGAGGATGATATTGATAATTTAGAAGTAGACCTAAAGCATCTTCTTATTACTGATTTTCCGGCGACTGAAATTAGAAAGGATACCAAAATGTCATTTGCATCAAGTAGGTTATGCAGATTAGCCATGGAGATAAAACCAAATTTCAATGCTGTTGACCCAAACTATGAAAGTAATAAAGAAAATGTTTATTCCATTTACAAAGGTCTATATAATAACGAAAAAAACTTGCCAAAGGAGAAAGAGGCATTAGAGGTAATTAAAAGTCGCATTAGAGAAGCAGCTGCAATAGAATTCATCATTCAAAGATTTTCGGCAGAGGTCAGAGTTGTTCAAATGAGACATGAAGCTATTTTTAAACTACTTCTGAAAGCACTTAAAGAAAATCCGGACAAGGTTAAGCTTTGGAAAAGATGCATTGAATTTTGTTTTCATACCGGATACCCAGGTTTGGAGAAAATTCTTGATTTGATTAAAAAATGTGAAATTCATCCTCGTAGTATTGCGTATCTGACAGCTTATTGCATAACTAATATTCAAGTAAGGCTGGAAATGGCGTTTCAGGAAATTGATTTTGATCAAACCCTTTTCTGGAAACGTTATTGCTCGTCTGAGTTTATAACTAACACTCTCAATTTACAAATAAAAAGATATTCTACTCCTTCAAACAATTACCCATTCTATCGCCAATCAGAGATTAATTTCTTGTCATCGAGAAAGTTTGTTGTTGATCAACTGGGCATTTTTTTTAGTAGCACGGCTGCTCAGAGATTAATGCCATTCCAGAAAAAATTAGAAGGCGTAGTTTATTCCTTCTCAAAAAAGAAGTCAAAAGTCGTTCAAGATTTATATAGCGTGACATTACTGTGGTACTATTTGTCTCGAATAACCTGGAAGGGAAGAGATGATTTTTTTTTAAAATATGGCAATTCTGTCGACCTAAATTCTCCTCTCGCATGGAGCATTCTTTCACTCTCACCTCGACTTATATCAGAAACCAAACTACAGGAGGTTATTAGTTTTATTACTGAAATAAATGGGTCAAAAATAGACTATCACTCAGAGATGTTAAACCTTATAAAAAGTTGTGGATATACATACGATTTGTTCTATGAAAGTAAATATGGAGATTCGAAAATTTTTGAAAAATATATTCATTACTATGCGACCCTAGAGAATATTTTTGCAAGAAATGAAAATGACTTTATAGGATTGGATAGATGGTTAAATAATACTGTTGCTCAGAGTGACAATAAATATTGGCTAGATCCAAGATTAACTGAGTGGTCATTGCTTGAAATAATTAGACAGATAGGTAATCTCTTAATACAAGCAAATGAAACTCATAAGGATGTCTTTTCGGGGATTTCTGGAAAGAATTACCATTATCTTCATCCAGCTAACTATTTAATCCCTAAGCAATGGAGTGATATTAGTCATCACAATTGGGCTACATGGAAAAAATTGGTTATTGATCATCCAATTACCTTGGCCCCAGAAAGTGAGTTTATTCATGATCATCGATATTTCCCAATTACGACAAATTGGAGAAGTACTGTAAATATTTTTATGGGAAACAAGGAGATACCTAGTGTATTAGGGCTTTCTATTCTTTTAATTAAATTATTGTCAAAGTCTTTCAATTGGCCTTCTGCAGCAAATAAAATTAATTTCATAGATCAGCTTTACAGTAATGCTTATATGACAATTGAAAAGGAGGCGTTGTCGTCTGATTTGAGAATTCTATTAGATGCTATATTCTCCAAGGTTGATTTTGGAGATATTTTTTATCAGCATGATTTTATAAAACTTGGTGATGGCTCTAAAATAAAGGGGCTTCAAGATTACGTTTTATTCTTAGAGAAAATTCAAATTAGACTTGAAAATGCTCAATGGAATGTAGTTAATCGCGAACCTAGACAGCTTAAATACATTGATATTGACGATCTTAATAAATCTAAGACCACCTTTTTTAATACATTATGAAGGAATACACGAAGGAGTACTTAAAGATAGGCATGATTCAGCCTGTGATAAACCCAGATACTTCATGGAAGAAAGCAGCACCATTTTCCTTAAATATTGATTCGGTATCGGCCGAACGTGTGTGGGGAGAGATTAAAACAGGCTTAATAGAGATGCTTAAAGTTGATGGAAGACCAGATATCATACTTATACCTGAACTTCATCTACCCGTTTCAAGAGTTCAAACAATAAAGAAACTAAGTAAAAAACATGGTGTTGTGATAATTAGTGGGATAGATTTTCAGTCCAGTTCTGTAAATAGAAACCGGATTCACAATAGAGGAATAATATGTTTTCCCAATGAAATAAATACTGGGCAGCCATCGCTAAAGCTCACAGCAATGCAGTTTGGAAAAACATATTTCACTTATATGGAGCGGAGTATGTTCAGTAAGGGAATAGTAGGTTTAGGAGTATGTTATCCGGAGCCGGAACAAAATATGTATATATTTAAATCCTCTGAGTTAGGAGATTTTGGAATAATGATATGTTCCGATATATTTGACATCGAGCGAATGGCCATCTATCAAGGGCAAATTCATCATTTATTTGTAATCTCATTAAATAAAGATCTGAATACTTATTTTGCGATGGCGGAATCCTTGACTAGATTGCTTTACTGTAACCTTATAATTTGTAATACTGGTCATTATGGCGGTACTTTGGCGGTATCTCCATATAACGATGCGAATGAACGGACTATTTATAAATACCTAGGGCAAAGAATGTTCAATAGTCACGTTGTTAACATTCCATTGATGTCACTTGACAAAGCACAAAAATTTGATTTTATATCTGATAATAAGGATGGCATTAAATTCAAAGCATCACCTCCTGGATATCTAATACGTAAAGATTGAATAGTATGATTTATCAAAGATGTGAATTATGTTTTTCTAACATTTATGAAGATGTTTTGTAATGCCATTATTTCAAATATAACTATCATTCATCTAATGATTTTATTTCTGTGAAGATCTATAGATTTCTATTCGCGCAATAAGTGAATTGTAGATCTAAGCGGGTTTATAGGTCTCGCTTCGGCCTCAGTCGGCAAAAAGGGCGCCAGTCCTCCGTTAGCCCCTACGCTTCGCTCCGGGGCTGCACTCCGGCCTGTCACCCTTTTTGCGCTCCTTCAGCCTACGCTCGGGCAGCTCCCGGTCTTGCTCGTTTCTTTCAATAAATGGCCTCCTCGGCTGCCCGCAATCCCTACGCTGCCCATTTTGTCCGCCCCCCGCCTGTCGCCCCCGGCCTTTCATTTTTGATTTTGCCGTCCGCTCCGCTCCCGGCCATTATTTTGTCGAAGGCGCGGCCTGCTGGTGCTCCGCTTCACTTGCCCATCGCTTGCCCCTACGCTTCGCTTCGGGGCTTCGCTTTGGGCTGCGTTCAGCTCTCGCACCAGCGGCCGGGGGCGAATGGGCGGCGGGGGCGGACGGCCTCCATTTATCTACGATCATTACAAGAGTCCTGCCTGGACGCAATAACCCCAACGGCTCGACGATAACAGCGGAGACAAAAACGGGAGATGGTAGGGAAGATCGAAATTTGAACAAAGAAAAATTGAAAAAAGGAAAGCAAAGATCGGAACAAAAAAAAGTGAAAGAAAAAAATAGCTGTTACAATAAAAGGTCTACGCTACGCATTTTTTTCTTTCATTTTTTGTTCCGGGGAGATGGCTTTCTTTTTTTCCCTTTTTTCTTTGTCAAAATTTTTTATGAAAGGCCTGTATATGATAGTAGCGTATGATTGGAGCGGTTGGGTTTATAGGGTTTCCGCAGGTATCGTTTGCCCTGTGGTTTAGCCGTGCGGGTAGGGCGGTAGAATAAGGGTGCGCGAACCTGAGCTTTTGTACCCTGGTCAACAGTCTACAATCGCGCGGCGTCTGCGTGAATAGATGATGGGAGCAGCTTTAGAATAAGATTCGACTTTTGATCTTTGACCACCGGCAGGCTATAGGCTAAGCATTTGTAACCCATCATCTATACCCGCAGACGTTTACCGCGTTTGATTTCCATAATTGATAACCAAGAGGCATAAACGAAATTGGTCTGTTACCCCTGTCGGAAAGTCCTGACAGGAAAAAGAAAACGGTTAATCATCTGCCAGCGACAGGGTGCCGTATATCCGTGATTGGAATTCCGCCAAAGACAGAACCCACGTAAAAACAACATCCCCACCAATCAAGGCCCCACAGCCGGGGCCTGACTGGTACCATAAAATCAATAACATTCCCGCTCTCCTTACCATGAAAGGCAGGTGGTTAAAATGATAATCTGATTATTAAGGTTATGGGAAGAGGTGGAGGTAAGAGGCTATTACGCCTGTTTGGTTCTTAGGTTATATCTTTCGCTTGCTTCTTTCAGGTCTTTCATTAAAAGCTCAAAGTTGCCATAATATTTAAGGCTCAATTTTTCCTTAATTTTTCGAGCCTCTTTCACTGCATTGTATGGTTTGTTTTTCTTCATGGTAAAGAAGGTTTTAAAATTTCTCTTGGTGTTCGAATTTCAATTGTCCGATATCCTAATTGCAAGTTAATGGAATTATACATTTTTATCTTGTTAAGGTTAACAATATGTTTAAAATTCCAGCTCGCTAATATGTCGGCATTATTCAAAGTGGCTAACGCGATATGTAAGGCATCATTAAAGCTCTTATTGGTTAAAGCGCCATGACTGATGTAGGTTTTCGCCAGTTCATTTGCCTTATCAGTTGTTTTAATCTCAATTTTGAAATGCTGAGGAACTTCATCAGGTTTACTCATGACTAAAGGCCCTGCCAGTTCGAGTTCTACCTTTACAAGATCAGATAATACGAGTCTGTTAGTACCTGCTTTGAATTGCTCAAATAATTCAGAACTATGTTCCTGAAATACTTTGTCATAACACCCTCCAATTACTGAGGTGTCAGTATAGATATTTAACATAAATGTGGGTTAACTAAGGTTTTTAATGATATGGGTTAACTTGTTGCCCTATTTGAAAGGTTCTGGTTTTGGAGCTTTTTGTACTATGGTGATAACCAGAGAATTATTTTTAACCTCAATTTGATAATTATCACCAATATCAAATCCTACCTTTTCAAGCCAAACGCCAGAAAGGTTCAGCCAGGGCACCGATTTATAATAAGTATCTCTTGGTACTGACTTGTAGTGTACTTTACCGAATCGATTTTTGTACTCCATAAGAATCTTTTTTTAGATTATTTTATAGTACAAATGTATCCTATTTGTTTCATTAAAACAAATCTAAAAGGATTCTTTTGATATAGTATGAGTCATTTAATTGTCATAAATGTTCCTTATTTATTCTAAAAGAACCCTAAAGGAAACATTTATGACATGAATTCATATGTATATGTTTTTGTATGTATCACCTTCCTATCTGTTACATTTTTACTATTAAATCCTATTTTTAATAAAATCAATTATTTATGTCATTTGGTGAAAGATTAGGTATATCAAGAAAACGAAGAGATTTAACACAGGATGAATTAGGCGCGGCTATTGGCACAACTCGTATTATGATTGGTAAGTACGAAAGAGATGTAACTGCTCCTTCAATCGACGTTGCTGGTAAGATGGCAGACGCTCTCAACGTATCGCTTGATTACCTGGTTAGAAATATCAATCCTGAATCCGAGACGTCATCCAAATTATCGCCACTGCTATTTGAGAAGCTCGAAAGCCTTGAAAAATTATCCTTAAAGGATCAGGAATATTTAATGGCTGTTATCGATGCATTTATTGCCAAATCCAAACTCGAATCCATCATGAAATAAAAAGGCCCTCGCAGACGCGAAGGCCGAACAACACACCAAACAAATCCTGTAGGTAACCACACCTTATGGACAAGCTTTTTTGGAGGAATTTTAACCCCCTTCTTCGTTGTGAACTGCTGCCTGACTTACACCACTCATTACGGTACCGGCAACGGCCAGGTAACCAGCAATTTTGGCGATGATGACAGGTAACGCGGGAACGCCCATTAATGCACCGCTGATGGCGGTCAGGATTAAACCTATATTTCTAACCTTACTGAAAAAAGGGGGCGTTTGTGCCGCAAATCTTTGTGTAAGTTTCATACAATTGAATTAAAGGGTGAACAAGATCAGGGTTCTTCCTGAATATTTACGGAGTGTCTGGGTCTACTGGCATACCTGATACCTCGACCATCGACAATGCGTTAAAGGCACCATTACGAAGACTGTAAAGGCTTCCATTAACCAACTGAAAGAATTCCACTCCCAGGACCAGGAAAATCGGGTGCGCACCATTTTGGGCCAGTGTTACACTAAGGCTTAGTGCTACAGGAGGACTGGGCACAAGTGCGAAATTTGATGAATCAGTACTGCCACTAACGAAGGTTTCAGCTTCGAAGTCAATTGCAGCGGCGCCGACCCTGATTTTACAATGTGTAGCTCCTGTAGGAGGGGCAACCATTTTCATTGCGTCGAAGACAGGAATATTTACAGTAGCAGTGCCGGCAGCGCGATCAATAACAGCCGTGTAGGTAGCAAAGAGGGTTGATCCTAATCGGGCATTACTGTTGAACTCAAAGCCTCTCAGTAGTTCTGCTTCGCCATCGATAACGTTACGCTGACCTCTTATGTTAGTAGCATCCGCCTGGATAACCTTCACCATTGTACGTGTCAGCCTTGCTGTTACATAACTATCGGCAACATTCATCAGTAGCGGACGGATAGCGGTACGGAGCAGCTTTCCTGCTTTTCCGGCACGTCCAAACTCTGCCCCGTTCTCACGAGTACGAACAAACGCTGGATCATTAGCGATTCTTTTACCATCAACACCACCTTTTTCCCTGGCTAAATTTCCGGCTTTCGATTTATAGAAGGTAATGTTACCTATCGTGCCTTTTAATGGGATAATTCCACCTTGTTTTGCCATAAAACACAATTTTGGATTAACGATAAAGGCTTTCACATAGCCAAGCCTAACAAGCTCACATCTTGCGCAGGATGCTGTAAATTTGAATACAACCACCAAACTAAAGCCAGTAACTATTCCTACAAAATTTCCATTCCGATTATGCCGAAATCACATAAAATAGTACCTACTCGCATAGTGATTTATGCAAAAGATGTAATGAACATTACCGGTAGGAGTGAGCGCACATCCAGGAAGATTTTACAGCAGATCCGGCAGGCTACCGGGAAAAAGCGGGGAGACATGATAACTGTATTGGAGTTTTGCCAGCATACCGGCATAGATCAACACCTGGTCACGGATTTTCTACTATAGGGATGGTATTAGTCTGAAACCCGTATCAGACGTGTATAAAGCATGTGTTACTGTTAATAAGTTTTGGTGTGTTTTGTGCTGATTCAGCGGGGCTTTTCGTATATTTGTACTGGTTATAAGTTCTTTACAATCCGGCACAAAGTAAGCTATTCCAGAAGGATACAAATTCGGATACACAAGCTTTTAAAACCGTGAAAAGTGGCTCTGATAGAGCTTTTGATATAGTCCCAACGGGATCACAGAAAATCAAAGGAATTAAAGCCGCTTGAATCGTAGGATTTAAGCGGCTATTTTTTTGCCAATTGAAGGGAGATTTCCTATAAAGCGAGTCTGAAAGGATACAAAAAGCATTATCTAACCTCAAATAATTTCATACTTAGAGCTGATGTAAATTTTCAACCTATGGTTTTAGAAGAATTACCAAGTATACTACCAAACTGAATTTTAGCGAATGCGTTATACTCAGATTTGTATATTACATGTCAGAGATAATAAAAGACTGAAAACAAAAAGCCAGTTATTTTAGAGGCATATTTAAAAATAAAGATAAGTGTCAATCCAAAACGCTTTAAAAGTTATTCATCAGATTCGGGGGAAAGAAAACGAAAATCTAAAAACTATCAGAACCATTAGAGAGTTGGCTGATATGTCTGTGCAGGAAAATCTTCCTTGTTCCGTGGAGGAACTTAAAAAAGCATTTCAAATTGATTGGGATATGCGTTGGCTTAAGTACTCCCGACAGTGAATAATTTGTCTTATTAATAATCTTGTATGCTGAATATCCCTACCCTGAAGAGTACCTACACAAATGAACAAATACTGGTTATCTTATTGACGCGTTTATACTTTGGTACACAGCATTCTGATGAAATACGTGATTTTCTGAATAAAGAGATCGTTGACTGGAAGTTATTTTATAAGCTTATTACGTATAATGATATTAGAAGCTTTATAAATGAAGTTATTACTGATGCTCAGATAACTATCGATCAGCAAATCCATGATGCGTTAAAGAAGGACACAATGGGGATTGCCTTGTTAGGCGATTACCAGGCAGGTTTGATCACCCAATTAATGACAGCATTTGAAAAATTGGATATCAGGGTCATTCCATATAAAGGATATACACTGGCTAAACGATATTATAAAGCTCCACATTTAAGAGAAAGTTCAGATGTAGATTTGTTAGTTAATAAATCAGATCTCCCTCTATTAAGAAAGTATCTTTATGAGAATGGATATGAGCCCAAAATTAATATATCAGAACATCAGATTAAGTTCATCCTGCGGTATTTTAGAGAACTCTCCTATAAATCGCCCAAAAACAAGATAGGGGTAACTTGTTCAGTGGAGCTTCAATGGAAACTGCTGGACTATTATTATGGACCATGCTGGGAGTATGACCAATTTGTACAAAACCTACAGTCTTTTAGTGCTGCTGATGGAACCGTGCATGTTGGTTTAACTCCAACCTATGATTTTTTATGCGTAGCCTCTCATCATTTGATTAGAGAGCCTTTGATGAAATATAAATATTTGATTGACCTGGCTTGTATTGTCAAGTCTTCTCCAGGTCAGCTGGATTGGAATGAAGTAAACTTACAATTTGAAAAATACAAATTTTCAGCTTTATTATGGTCTGGAATGAATGCACTGGAGGATATAATTGGGCTGCAACTTCCCTCTAACAATATTCCCGTGGCCGCATACAAACTGTTCACGGCCACAGAAACCCGAAGTGGTCTTGAGGTTTACAGCAGGAGGAGGAGGCTCTCAAATTTGAACCGAACCTTCAAAGAAAAGATTGAATTTTATTTGAAAACACAACTATTTCGGTTAATTCCCAATTTAAATGATTTGTCCAGAACAACCTTGCCCGTATGGACTATTCCCTTAATTATACCTGTCAAATCTTGCAGGGTTCTATATTTATATGTAACTAAGAAACGTTAAACTCATCATATTTAATTAAAGCATCCAATATAGTAATAGTAGTGAAATTCCTTTTATGATCTTTATTTATGAATACATTTTCTCCTTTCTCGTGATTAGTATCATCAAATTTTGGAATTCTTAGTTCGGCGGAAGAGTTCCAGTACCCGGAGGGCTGTTGAGTGTTGATGAGGTAATTTAGCGTTGCGTTTATTAATATTTGATGCTTCGTTTTGTTGTGGGAACAAAGTATTATTCTCAGCAAGAATGCAATTTTAAAATCGTTTGGAACGAGCCTATCCAGTTCTTTTCGAGCGCTTTCACAAGCCCAGTTTACTGAAAGCTCAATTGCTTTTTCATATTTATGGGCATCATTAGTATATAAGGCTTCCACGCTTAGGGCTGTAGCGTATTCGGGGCCATCCCACCAATAACTGTACCAGTATCCTGCTGTATTCTGATGATCCAGTAAGTATTCAATAGCACGTTGTCTCCCTGCTAACGCGCATGCTGCGGTAACACATAGATGCGGTATCTGCCAGCCATGAAAGCACGCTGCATCACGATTTCTGCTATCCTGCCCAATTGGTCCATCTGGCGTATAAGTAATGATGCCTCCATCTTGGGTGGAATACTTATTCATTATGTCAATACCAGGTTCTGGAAATTCACATGCGAATCCTGCTGTATTTGCAAAAAGCCAAGTCCATATAGTACTATCCGCATCCGCCTGCATCAAAACATTATACCCCCAGCCTTCATTTTTTCTGTAGCGGGTTTGTAATATTTCCCAGGCTTTATGGAGGGCTTCGCTGGTTTTAGGAGACTTTATGCGGGCCAGATGATAGGCAATATAAGCGGTTACCCACTCATCGCTTTCTCCCGGGTAAGTATAAAAATCCTTCCACCATCCTGACTGTTGCTGATTTGATAATAAATAATCGACTCCATTGTTGATAGCCTGGTTGACAGTAAGGGGGGAGATCAGCGCTGACGGTTTTTCATTTAAACTATTAATTTTAGACTTCCATAGGTTTCCATAACCTAAATATGCCTTCAATTCTATTTCTTTATCGGGACAATATGATAATTTTAGATGAGAGATCTCCTTCTTCAGGATTGTAAATTCATTTTCTGGTTTCCTCAAGGACTCTATCCATAAATGTTCCGGCCAATCCTCCATTTCTCCTGGGAAAATCTCTTTGTCCCAGTTTAAAATGTCTTCTATTTTTTCCTTTGAGTAAAGGCCGGATGAATTGAGCTTTTCTATGAAAAAGCGCCAATATGTTTCTTTTGGGGGCTGTTCGTTCCAGGAACATTCAAAGCCGATTTTTGGGAGCACATTTTCCCCAATATCTATGCATAAGGTTACCCGGTCAGCATGACTGTATATAAATGATATCCATTGGTCGAGTGCAGGTCCCGTCCAGGCGTAGTCCAATTTTCTTAAAAATGGAGCGACGGCAGTAAAAGGCAATTTTTTGATGTTTATCCGCAGCACTTCCATATCTCTGGAAAACATGATTCCTAAATATGCGATGAATGCCGGGTCTGGACAGGCATAGAGGACCTTTTCGAAGAGACTTAAAAACGATTGTCTTTCTCCCAATATCTCGCTTAATAGGGAAAAACAAAAATTCTTCTTTTGCGTTGCTGAAATACCAGGTTGCAACTGGAAAAATAGCAATGGTGCTTCTATGCCAGATGGGAGAACATCCAGTTCCAAAAAAACTTCAGCAATATTCCTGTAATAAGATGATGATTTATCGGCCCAGGTTTTTAAGAAAAGCAGAATCTTTTCCTGTTCCTGATTTTCGGTAAACTTGTTCTGAAACCAATTGTGAATTGCGGGCAGATCGTCCTCATCCCTGCGTATACATAGTTGGAGGTCTACTTGTTCATCGTTGGTTAGACGACATTCCAATCCGAATCTGAGAAGTGGTGGGAAAAAATCTGCTGCCTTTTTCAATAACGATAATTGCGTAGGAGATACCAGGCTTTTGGGAAGCGAGTCACAAAAAATTCCAGTCGCTTTTAAAAGCGAGTATTCATCAATTACTTTTTTCATTTCAGGATATACTTAACGTTTCAATTACCGAATCATACACTTCATCAATGCGCATTATATTATCTGGAGAATGTATATTATAGGCTGGAACAATTTCAAGGAGGGAAATTGCTGATTGAAAATAAGTCTTAAGGTACTGTTTGGAATTAAGACCAGGAAGTAATATTTCAGCCATTAATACGGAAAGTGCATCTGTTCTTTTTATGGTGGTGATCAGTTTTTCGGGCGCAGGTACTCTTGTATTAATGAAAAATACGGCTGCAACCTGTCTGGGAAGAATATCTACAGAAGGGGTTTGCTGACTGAAGTAATATTTTTGGGTCATCATTTCCGACCATGCGGTTCTCTCCCAACCATCTGGCAAATCGAAGACGCGTGTAAGGTTTGCCTGGGGGATATCCAGGGCAGATGCTATATCCGGATTAATCTTTAGGGAAGTTTCCCCCTGTGATGCAATGAAAGAATTATTTTCCTGTTGCAATAGTGAATAATCGTCGCACCATATCGCATGGCCTCTAAGGTGGAAATAGGTGGCTAGCGTAGATTTTCCGGCTCCCTTTTTACCCATAAAAAGTACTACTTTATTCTCTATGCATATAGCAGATGCATGTAAACAAAAATAACCCTGTTCCTGTAAGCAGAACTTAGTAATATTCCCCCGAATTAACGATTGAACAGATTGCTGAGAGGCGTTGCTGGTAAAATGATAAAACACGCTTTTACCATCTGACAGGATAATGAAACTTACTGCTGGTGCTTGATCATCGTGATATTCAAAAAGGAAACACTTCTTATTCTCAGAAGTGTTTCCTGCATAAATATTTTCACCAAAGGTTGCGGAATAAGTAGAGCGTATAAGTGTATTGAATTCGAGTCCTTTCTTCAGTTCAGCGAATTCAGTATTACTTACATGAATGAATTCTATAGTGAAATGCAAAATTCTTTAACTAATTATGAATTATAACCATTGGTACCGCTATCTTGTGATCCTGCCCCACTGGAATTTGTGTTTGTCACTTCTCCTATCTTGCCAAGATCTTTTAATTCTGGGGACTGATATACCTTTTTTTCTATTTGTGCAGTTACTTCATGTTGCATAATTAAATCTTCATTTTAAGTTAGTGAAATTATTAAAAGTGTAATTTTTCCATAATAAAACATGTGAAACAGGTAAAAAGTAAGTATAGGACATGTCAGCATAAACAGGATCTCTGATTGCAGCCAGCAGATTTGGGACGTCTATTTTACCAGCTAAGAAATCACCTGATTGCGTAATTATTTCTTCGAGTCTATCTTGTATTTCCTGTTTTTTTAAGTTTTGAGAAAGAGGATTTCCGAATAAGAGTGTTTTAGGCCTTCTTATAACTTCTCCCGGAAGGTATGGTATCATGGACATGCGTAATAGTGACTTTTGATACAATACATGAGGGGGAAGCGCAAGAATAAACAGATAAAGATCTAATGTAAAAAATGGTTGTCTTACCTTTACTTTTTTACCAGTAAAGCCAGGATGAGAGGTTTCAAATAACCATGACCAGTAAGGATTTTCGGTCATAGAAAAATTTGACCGCATGGAAGGAGTATCTTTATTTGGTTTAATTGGCGAATATCGGTCAGGAACAGAAGAGGAATTAAACCAGAAAGGCGTCTTGTCGTTGTTGATGGGCTCCTTCTTTATTAATTTCCTTATTTTTTGCCCTATTGTTCGGATAAGATGGCCAAATGTTTTATAGAATATCAGATTATCCAGGAATGGCTGCAGCCAGTAGCCTTGCATGGAGAGTCTTCGATGAGAGAGCGGCTCAAACTCGAACAATGGATCTCCTCCAAATCCTGTCAGATATATCCTTGAAAAAGTTGTGGTATCAGAAAGTATTTGAGACTCTGCTGTTGCGCTAGGTACACCTGCCGGCTCGGGAATCCAGGTGGTCAGTGGCTGGGCCACATTTTTAACATAATCCTCTGCAATGTATTGTTCAATGGGAATGTTAAGATGCCTGGATATGAGCATTGCAAAATATCCTTCCTTTTCACTTACAAGCTGAGTGTAGGCAATATTGAAAGATACAAGTGTATGATTGTCGCCATAGTTCTCATTAAGTACTTTTTTTGCTATCGCTGTTATGGACGAACTATCCATACCACCGCTTAGTGAACTGGCTATTTTATTGCTGCGAGTGCGGTCTTTAATCGATTGCTCAAACAAGTTATAGAAATGGCTGACATACTCTTTCGTTGTTTTGTACCGGATAGGCTCCATATGGGATGGGATTTCCCAATAGCGACTAATATAAGTTTCTCCGTCTTCATAAATCAACTTATGAGCAGGCGGAAGTTTTTTTATTTTTTTATAGATCGTTTGATCGAAGCGCTTGTTTTGTCCACTTCTCAGATAATCTTGCAGCACATCATCCGATAGTTCAGACATCAGATCAGGTATATCTTTAAGCGCATGATAAAAGTTGGTGAATAGAAACCGCTTTTCATATGAAGCATAATAAAATGGAATCAAACCAAAATGATCCCGGGCGCAAAACAGGTTACCCGTCTGCTCATTCCAAATGGCAAAGGCAAAATCTCCAGCGATATGTTGCAGACAATCCTCTCCCCAATGCTTATAGGCATACAGAAGCAGGTAGGAATCAGGGGTAGACGAATTGATGGCTTCAAAGAAGGCACCAAGTTCAGTCACCAGTGCAATACGATTATCCAGGCGCACATCTCCCACAATACGGAGATTTTCATCTACACTAAATGGTAGATGCTCTTCTGCTGTATCTTCTGAGGTTTTAAGCCAACCAAACCGCAAATCAGCCTGATGGCTATGCCATGACCCCGTGTAGTCATCACAACAGGATGCAATTGCAATTGCTGACAGATCAAGGAGCGCTGTGTTTGTTTCCTGGGGTTGAGAAGATATTATACCAATGAATCCGCTCATTTAATTTTAAGAGTCATGTTTAATTTACTTTCTGGCAAAACAAAATAATTTGCAATTACAGAAGGGTGGTCATTTATTAGTATACCGTCTCTCTCTAGCCATGCATGGGCATCAAAATTCCCACGGATCTGATTTACACCTATTTTTAACGCTGAAGTAATACCCTTTCTCTGTAGTAAGCAACGCAGGGCCAATGATTGTGATAAGCATCGCCCTTTTAAATCAGGCTGATGGTTTATCTGATTAAAGATGGTAGCGTACTTGTCCAATATAGCAACCATCTCTTTTTCATTGGGAGGAGAAACTTTCTTTGCTAAAATGGATAGGATCTTTTCAGTAGTTTTTAAACTTGTAAATCGAAGACTTGTTTCTATAAGGATCGTAAGCATTCGAGCCCTAAAAAACATTCGATCATTGGCTCTTAATGCCCTGTTAAGGCTAATTAAATCATGATCGTAATACATTAGCAGTTGACAATTAGTCCGGCCTTTTTGAGGTCTTCAGTTAATCTGGAAATGTCCTTCCGGAGTTGTTCCGCAGTCACATCATATTCTTCCTGCAAGATATTGAGTGTCAGCGTATATTCTTTATTTTCAGAAATTAACTCCCAAAAACGTTTCCCAACTTCTTTGAGTTCATAAAAACGCTCAGTGCTTAAATTGAGGATGACAAAACCATCACCCATTTCTCGAACAATACAACTTTCGGATAGTGCTATTTTCTCTTCCAAGAAGGTCATTGATTTGAACAGTTAAGGGATTAGCGCGCTTAAAAAAAGTATCACTATTTTCATAGTGAATATGAAATATTCTTGGGAGTGAAGATAAGATAAATTTATTATCTTGATAATGAAAAATATATAATTTTATACACATGTTATATTTATGATATATAACTATGTATTCTCTGACACTTTTCGTGGTTCCAATATTTTGGCGGAATTGCGTTTCCTGTATTTAGTAAAATTTGCTTTTCTTTTTTACCAGAGTAGAGAATGAAAATTACACTCGTGCCATCGTGACGAATCTTGTTTACTCGGCAAACCTGTTTTGTTGGGAACAGCATTTTTAGCCAAGTTTTTGGTCAACCGCTTAGGACAAGCTTTCGAAACTGAAAGCCTGCCCTTTTTAGTTCCGTCGGAAGTCGCTCCCAGCGAAGTTGTAAAATGTTTGTACAGATTTCAAGATAAATCTGTTATTGGAAGTATGTAGCATGATCTGCTATAAAAGTTTCTAAGGTTCGTGGTGGACAACCCAGTATTGTCCTCACACAGTCTGTAACAATTTCAGTTTCTCCATTGCGCTGTGCAGCGTCGTAAGCCAGAAAAGTTTCGATTAATGTGGCCGGCATGTTCTTTTCTTCCATATCCTGCTTTGCCTGTTCAAAAGAAATAGGACAGTAGATTACTTCTTCATGAATAACATTACTGATGGCCGTCGCAACATCATAATAGTTTACGGCCTTATCGCTGGTAAGGAAATATATTTTATCAAAGTGAGTTTCGGGTACTGTCAGACATTTAAAAGCCACATCTGAAATATCTCTCCTATCCACATGTGCTCTCTTACCATCACCGGTCGCTTCATAGAATTTCCGTTCCTTACGCACAGCATCGGCTATTTCACCTAACCAATTCTGCATAATTCCATTGGGACGTAGGATCGTATAATGGATTCCCGATGCTATTAAATAATTTTCGATCTGACCGTGGGAATATGGTACATAAAACCTGGAGTTGGGGTCAGCGGCGCCTGAGGAAAGCTTTACAATATGCTTAATTGCCATTTCCTTTGCCACATCAATCACATTTTTTTGCTCTTCTACAACTGTGGGGCTATTTCCAGATAATAAAAAAACAGCCTTACTATTTTCCATTGTAGCATACAAACTTTCCTTATGGGACATGTCTGCCTGTACCCATCGTGAAAACGGGAAATCAGTAGTATTATGGCAGTTCCGGGTTACTGCGATTGTTTCAATTTGTGCTTTAGATAACAGGTGGATCAGCAATGAACCGATATTGCCAGATGCGCCAAAAACGGTAATTTTATTATTTTTCATTTTGAAAGATTTTGAATTATGGCTCAAAACTATCTTAACGGAAAAAAGGAAAATTGAACAAACCCGACATTTTTAAGACAACCATTCCGGAAAATTTATTACTTGTTCATTTGCCTGCTGCGAAAACTGTTTCGGTGTAGTGCCAGTAAACGACTTAAAATCACGGATAAAATGTGCCTGATCCGCATAAGAATGCTGATGGGCTATTTTAGTATAAGATGTAAACTTCCGGCCACGAATGTGATCCAGTGCTGCCTGAAAGCGGCAAATGCGAAAGTATAACTTTGGAGGTATGCCTATATTCGTTTTAAACATCCTTTGCAGCGAACGTTCTGTAATGTTAAGTTCTGACTGAATTCTATATAAACCATCGTCATTGTTTATATTCAAATTGGATACTGCATATGAAGCGTATACATTTTCACGATGTTTATTTTTTGTAATCAACTGTGAGAGGAAATCGGAGATAATAGTGATTCTTTTATTTAAATGTCTCTCTTCCAGCAACTGCGCTGTTAAGTTATTTTTTACAACATCATTTAAATGAAAATAACTATCTGTTAACTCATTGGCATCAATTCCGAAAATTGATTTAATGGCATTGGTCTGAAAACATACGATAAGGTTGCAATAGCTATCGCTGACTGTTTTTTGCGAATTGGAACTTGTCAGACCATGCAGATAAAGTGGGGGTAACTTTTCATTATTAATATTTGTAAAACAGGTGGTTTCCTGAAATACCAGGCCAGGGTTAGCGTCTGCAATTATCTTGAATGTTTTTATTTGATCACAACGGCCGTTACTTTCCAGTAAACCGAAATATCGTATGTATGGTCGCAACTTCGTAGCTGGTTGTATTTGTGTATATTTCATCCGCTTGCATTTGGCGTAATAAACTGAGTTAACTTAGAAAGGGCCATTGCTTATCTTTGCGGTAATCCCTCTTTAAGTTTACATTGATGAAGAAAATATTTATCTGACCTTAGCAAAAATATAAACTGATTGCAATACCATTTTAACTGTTTTTAGTATGAATTAGCAGATTTTTACCAAATTACGTAAATCATACATGAATAAGTTCGAGTTATTGTACCATAAGGATCACAACAAGCATATTAAAAGGTTATTAAAGCCGCTTAAATCCTGTGATTTAAGCGGCCTACTGCCCAACAAAAATAAGCGCTATTATCTCCACCGTATCCCGGAATAAACGCCATGCCCTAGTAAAAGAATTGTTCCAGTATGATCTGACCGTCTTTCACTTCATACAGCATGATCTCGTTGAACTGTATTCTTCCGTGTGGGTCCACTGTTATATCCAACTCTCTTGCTACCACAAAGTGATTACCGGTTACCAGTGGCTCACTTGTATAAGCACGATGGACTGCTGTGACCCGTTGTACTAAGTCTTCCCCTTTTTTGCGGACAGCGGCTTTACCTTCTGCATATCCCAGATACGGTGAGTCGGGAGGATCTACGCTCTT
Source organism: Chitinophaga dinghuensis (assembly GCF_003259435.1). Classification (GTDB taxonomy): domain Bacteria; phylum Bacteroidota; class Bacteroidia; order Chitinophagales; family Chitinophagaceae; genus Chitinophaga; species Chitinophaga dinghuensis. The sequence goes on along the minus strand of NZ_QLMA01000008.1, from coordinate 243,379 downwards.
CACATTTTCTGCAAAAAATTCTTCCTGGATCTCAAACCATTTTTCCTGTTGGGCCAGTTCATGGAAGCGGGCTGCCACTTCCTGTGTGGTCAGTACGTTTTTAGGTGTTGTTATCATTGTGCTGTTTTTTGTTGAGGTGAATAGTGCTTAACGGGGATCTCCTGCTCCGCTTTCGCAAAAGGATTTCAGGCTTTTCATAAATATTGCCCAGTCATAACTGCAACCGGCAAATGTATCTGTTACTGCTTTCCAGTCTCCATGAGTAAACCGTAAAACAGTATTTCCGTTCTTTTCTTCCAGATCGAAAGACACATGGGTACCTACCCATTCTTCAATGGATTGAATACATTCCCATTTCACCATTTGGTTGGAGGAGAGCGCTGCTACTTTCATTTCATTCCGAAACTGACCAAAAGTAAATATGTTCACAAACCCTACTGTTGGCTGTGCAGTAGTTTGTTTGCACCACCATGACTCAATGCCTTCCTGGGTGGTAATGGCGCTGTAAACCTTGTCCGGACTAGTTTTGATCACTAATTTGTGTTTGATATCTGCCATGACTGTCGTGTTTTTATTGTGAGATATTATTGACAAAACTAGGGTTTAAATATTTCGCTGATACGGGACTAAATGGACTTTATTGTAGGGGGATCTGGCCAAAAAACGTTGAGTCAGTGCTGTCCTGCGGAATTGGAGATCAACCGATCTCCAATGAAAATATAGTCCACTTGCCTCATCTGGTAATGGAGCGGATTTACTGAAGTGGCTCTTAACTTCACTAGTACCTGTGAGTGATTGGTTATGGAAGGAGTGGTCGCTTCCGCAAACTGGAGGACTTCCTGTTCCCCAAAGTAATTGATTAATACAGGTTGACTTTATTAACTATTGATTAGGTTAAACCGAACGGTTTCTTTTAGTGAAATAACTGAATTACTTATCTTTAACTATGGTCATTATTGTCCGAAAAATATAGCAGGAAGATTTTGAACAATGAGGGGCTATAGGCAAACCCAGAAAACAAACGGCAATGCAATTGTATGATAAATTGGCAGAAAAGTCGGTTTTTGAGTTTGTCGTAAGTTAATAGGGTGAGGCTTTCCCAAATATTGAAACAGATAAACTCATAGAAATACAAACGATTCGGGTAACTATAAATCGCTTCAGTCAAAATAATCGGGAAAAATGAAATTACGAAATTACTTGCAGCAGAGAATAACATTGTCGCCGGAAGAATGGAAAGTGTTTGAGGGTATGTTGATAAAGGAAAGCTATCCTAAAAAATTCCCTCTGCTTAAAAAGGGAAGTATAGAAGAGTATGTTTCGTTTATAGAAAAAGGGATAGTCCGTTTTTACGTACCAGGAGAAGAACTGGACACCTCTTTCGCTTTTATATTTGAAGAAGAGTTCTTATGTGCTTACGATTCTTTTTTATTACAGCAACCTTGCAGATATGCCGCTGAAACCGTTACAGAAACGACCATCTGGCGATTGTCTTATCATGATTTGCAAACATTATACGAAGATTATCCACAGTTTAACATTTTGGGACGGATACTTAGTGAACAAATATATCTTAAGAAGGCAGACAGAGAACTGGCATTTCTGACACAAACACCCGAAGAGCGCTATACTGCTTTATTCTCGCAGCGTCCTAATGTGATGAAATTCATTCCATTGCAATACATTGCTACTTACATTGGTATTACTCCTCAGGCGTTGAGCAGAATAAGGAAGCGAATTTCTTAACCCGGATTCATTGTTTGTGTAAGTATGAATGGAGAGCTTTGCAAGTAAAAAGACAGATGAGATTTCATGGAACGTTGATATTGTTCATAACCCTGTTATTATTTTGTTTATCAGGCCAGCCAGTGTGCAGCGGTGGGGTATCTTATCAGTCACCGATGAGGTTGGCAGATGGGATATCCGTAGGATCATTCAACCAGATTGTAAATGTAGGTGATACTAGCGAGATTATGCGTCTTGACAGTGCTCTTGCTGATGGTAGGCTGCACAATGTACATAGTGTATTGCTGTATAAAGATAGTGTTTTGGTCTACGAAAAATACTTGTGCGGAAAAGATGAACGACATGGCAAAAAACTGGGTAATGTAGCGCATGATGTTTACACACTACATGATATGCGCAGTATATCCAAAAGTGTAGTGGCTGCCTGTATTGGAATTGCCTTGCAAAGAGGTGTATTAAAAAGCGTCTATGAGCCAATCGGAGATTTCTTCGGAGGACTGCCGAAAGAAAAAGCAAAGATCACTATTCACGACCTTTTGACTATGTCCAGTGGGTTGAGTTGGAAAGAAGTAGGGTTATATGGTCATTTATTGAATGACGAAACTAAAATGAATATCAGTTTTTATCCCTTATCGTTTATTCTGCGTAAGCAACAAGTACATAAACCGGGAACTGTCTGGAATTACAGTGCAGGAAATACGCAGTTATTAGCCGCGATTCTTAAAGTTAGAACTGGCTTGGATATAGATTCTTTTGCCAGAAAATATTTATTTGCGCCTTTAGGAATACAACAAACTGAATGGATACGGCTGTTCTGGAAAAGCGATCCGGCGGCGGCATCCGGCTTGCGGCTCACTTCAAGGGAATTACTGAAACTGGGGGTGTTGTTTGAGCAAAATGGACAGTATCATAATATGCAACTGATAGATAAAGCATGGGTGGATAGTTGCCTGACTTCCCATATCAACAGGCCTGACCTTTCAAAATTATTATTGGATAACGGTGGATACGGGTATCAATTCTGGACATATAACTATAGCCGGAATAATAAATGGATTTCTATTGCAGAGGCAAAAGGGAATGGCGGACAATCTTTATTTATCTGCAGGGATCTTCATTTTGTCCTCGTTGTTACAGCTGGTAATTATGGCCAATCTGCGTACAACGATATTCCCGGTAAAATATTAAAGGACTATATCCTGCCATATGTTTGCCAATAAGTATTAGTAACCAGTCCGGGACTACAGAAGGTATTATTAGAAACACTTTACAACCTGCGCTGGTCGCAGGTTTTTCTTTTTTAGTCGAGTGCCTTTAAAAAATAGTTCAACTTATCATGGATATTGGATGAATATTAAACCCTGACTTCCATCTGATAAAGACAGGGTTTAAAAGAGTACATGTCGCTAGCCCATCGAAATGCCTATCATGGCATTTTTCTCTATAGCTTCCTCGATCAAAGATTTAAACGCAAGGAGTGTTTCAATTTCCCCATTTTCTTTAATTTCTCTTATAGTAGACTTATCCTTTTGTTGTTTAAGAAAATGCAGAATATTATCTTTTGCAGCAATTAACTCAGTAATGGGATAAAGTAAACTTGAAGCTTCAAACATTAGGCAGGTTGTCTGTCCTTCATGCTTTCCCAAGCTTTGGCCACTCCAGCGGCATGATGCTAATTGATAGAAAAGTAATGCTGTTTCATTCAATTTATGATCCGTGATTTCAGCTATTTCCTTCCTGCTTTCAGTTATTAGGTATAGCTCTCCATAATGGAAAATTGGCTCTTGGCGAATCCTGAATTTTTCAATGGCGTCTTCTTTTACTTCATAATATCCTAAGAAGCTTATGTGGCCAACAATACAACTTGGTTCTTTTAGATAACCATTGATAGAAATTACTACACCCATAGGTTTTTAGAGGTAATATTAATTTATTTTTAATATATATGCTAAAAATTTATATAAGGTATGGTTTTGGAGAGAAACAGTTACTGACTTTTAAGGCAACATTATCAAGGATGATTACCTTTTAGGGATGGGGGCCGAAACCCTTATCAGATAAATGTAAAATGCGGATTAATGTTATGGTGTAGTCGTCTGTTTTGTGCTGGTTGCGGAAAGTATTGGATGTAAAGCTGTGTTTCCAGTAAGCAAACATTCGGGACGCAGCGCGTCCCGAATGGCCCATCTGTATTACATTCGAGAATTTTCCTTTTTGCTGAGGTTTCGTATGCAATAAGTCTTCCATATACTTATCAACCTCCTATGGAATAAGTAACCGTGCTTTTACATAGTCTATTAATTGACCGACAGTCTGGATCTTATCCATATCCTCATCATTGATCTCTATATTGAAATGATCCTCCACACTTTTGATAAGCTCAATATAGTCAAGGTAGTCGCCCATTAAATCACGGAAAAAATTAGCTTCCCGGGTAATGATGCCAGAAGGTACGCCATATTTTTGAGCCACCAATTCAATTACTTCTTCCTGTACTCTTACTGGAAGTCCGGATAGCCTAATCATTTGCGGATAGTCCGTGACAGTAGTGGCTGTTTTTGTTGCTGGCATTCGTGCAGCGGCGTCGGTTGGCTTTGAATAGGAGAGGAGCAACAATGCTACTGCAAGGCACATCAAATAGGGCTTGTTCATCATTGATTTCTATTTTGGATTATAGGATAACAACCAAAATACCATCAAATACTGCGAAGCCTTTGCGCTTTGTTTATACCAATGGAAATTACTCCATATTCGCTTTTCGCAATATTTCCATCAGGTCTTTATCTAAATCCAGCCAATACTTCAGCTTAGTGTCAATGATTTGCATTACAGCAGGCGTGTCTTTATAAAATTCCTTTACCTCGTTTCTGAATTTATTATTTAATATATTTTTTAGAAAGAGGTAATTGTTGCCAGGCTTTTCAAGGGTATAGAATACCTGCTTCGAAGAATAAGTGCCTCCTATGGTTTGTGTCCCGTATACATAAAGACTAGACTTGGGGCCGGTGAAAATGGGAGATAGGAATTTCTTATTTCCATTTTTTATAGGTTTGGAGATGAACCTGTAATGTTGGCCCTTGTATAAGAAACCGAATCCATTTATTTCTTCAGGATGGTACTTGATGAAACCTTTTAAGCTATCAACTATTTCAATTTCATCTGAGAAATCGTTGATAGCTTGTCCGGATACGCCTTTTCTGATTTTAATTTGTGCAGAAACAGTGTCATTCGCTTGTGTAAGGTAGTATCCGGATGCAACAGATTGACCTTTGCTATAGGTTGTTAGCAATGATAAAATAAATACCAGGGATAAATATCTCATTTTATATGAATTGTTAGGTGCAAGGATGGCTTAAACAAGCGATGGACGGACTGTAATAAAAGTGACCTTTATTGTACCACTTCACTGACCATAAGTACAGGAATGACATTGGTGTAGTTGGCAAAATCTGCACGAATGGCATCCAGATTCGGAGCAATGGCTGCCTGATATTCACTTAAGCTTTTTACATAAAAAGCGCCAATAGCCATATAAGGCAAAGGTTGGTTGGGAATACCGTTCGGAACCCCCTTCTCAATAGTATATTTAACCAGATTTGCTCCCAAATAACCTGCAACCATAGGCATGTGCTTCGTTTCATAGTACTCCATATTGAAAGTTTTTCCTTCCGAATAAGGGTACATGATGGTAACCTTGATTAAACCCTTGTCAGTAACACTCATATTGTGTTTTGAGATTTTATCAGATTTTTTTTCTTGACTAAAAGCAACAGTACAAATGGTTAAAAGCGAAAATAATAAGATAAGTTTAGACTTCATGATTAATTTATTTTAAATAGATAAAGAAATAACATTATCATATGGACGGATAAGCCATTGAATTTGATCCCAAGTTCCTATTAGAGGGGACAGGCCGGGCCAAAACGGCTAAGCTGTTACTAAGATATTACATTTCATCAGTGTTTTTGTCCTGCATTTACGGCTATGTTAACTGCACCTTAGCCTGATATTTTAACGATCCTCCCTTTGCAATTGGATTGATTATGAATATTTAAGTGCTTTCTATATATTTGACATCAGAGATTGTTAGACCATATCTTTCACCCGTTAACTTTTTATAATTAACCCACAGAAGAATTTTATGAGTATGAATGAGTATTTGAATCGCATTAACAATGAATCCCAGGCTATTTTTAAGGAATCATTAAAGGAAGAAGAGCAGTTTACCAATGCACATCGCATGTCTGCCTGTATCTTTGAATTCGCTCAGTTATTGACGGAAACGAACGAAAAGAAGATGCTGATAACTACCAGTGAACATTTGGAGGCGGCATCTATGAATCTGGCACTGGGATTTTACAGACAAGCCTTTGCTTCATTGAAACTGGCATTGGAAGTAGGGCTCGGCGCAGTGTACTTCTCCGTATATAAAATGGAGGATTATGAATGGCAGAACGGGATCGCGGATGTTCAATGGCAAAAAGTAATTGATAAGGAAACCGGTATTCTTTCCAAACGATTTGCGACTGCCTTTTATCCGGAAATGGAGAATGCTGTTAAAAAGTACCATGAATCAACCACTGCTTTATACAGTCAGCTGTCAGCCTATGTGCATGGTAATACTGGAAAATGGGACTGGGAATTCAATGGTATTTTCCTGAGATATAATGCCACCCTGGCGAAAACGTATTTTGAGCTGTCAGCAAGCGTTACTGAAACCATCTTATTCGTTTTATTTAGTAGGTATATCAGAAGTTTTTCGGAAGACCGTTCAGACTTAATACCGGCAGAAATCTATCAGATTCCCACCATTCATAGTGTATTGACGGGAGAAGAATAGCATGTAAATAACAACATACATACTTTATCCTTTAGGTGCTATAATGGCGCTAGTGAAGGATGACAAGTATTTATTAGACCTCACGCCTGGCGTGGGGTTTTTATTTGCCGAGTATCTTTCATATAGCCAGAGGGGAAGGGAAAGACATTGGATTTAATGCTGTAATGGCCGCAGTGGCCTTGTTTGTATTATGGGGCAGAAAAAAGGTATCGCCGTTTTATATCCAGTGATTGCAAATTAATCGAATGTAATTAAGGTAATCTGTTGTATATTTAATACTATGCATCTGCAGGCGTTTTGGAAGCCTTTAGTACTGCTGCAAAAGTAGCCCCCGTTTGTCTTCTGTCTGAATAGTGAAATTTGCGTTATGCGGAGGAAAGGTCGTGTTTAGCTTTTTCATAAGTCGTTTAAACTCTTATCTTTCACATACTCTCAAAAATTAATCATGATAGACATTCTTACCCCTACAACATCCTCATTTGCCAGCGCAGATGGCTTGAATGTATTTTACCGCAACTGGAAAATAACCGACCCCAAAGCCATTGTGGTTTTTGCCCATGGTTTCAACTCCCACAGCGGTTATTTTCAATGGACTGCGGAGCAATTAAATAAAGAGAATCTTGAAGTATATGCGCTCGATTGGCAGGGAAGAGGAAATTCAGATGGCGAGCGTTATTACATAGCTGATTACAACGCTTTTGTAAAAGATCTGGATCATCTGGTGGAGATAGTCAAAACAGAGCATCCGGATTTGCAGATATTCCTGATGGGGCATAGCGCCGGAGGCGTATTGTCTGCCGTTTATACCCTGGATCATCAACAAAAACTAAGTGGCTTCATCTGTGAAAGCTTCGCTTTCCAGGTACCGGCTCCGGAATTTGCATTGGCAGTACTCAAAGGGCTTAGCCATGTATTCCCGCATGCCCACGTGCTGAAACTGAAGAACGAAGATTTCTCCCGGGATAAAGCGGTGGTAGACTTCATGAACCATGATCCGTTGATCGCAAATGAAGTGCAGCCAACAAAAACTGTTCAGCAACTCGTGTTGGCCGATGAGCGCCTGAAAAAGGAAATGGCCAACATTAACCTCCCTGTGCTCATTCTGCATGGTACTGGCGACAAAGCTACCAAACCAGAAGGCAGCCAGTTTTTCTATGAGCAGGCTGCTTCTTCAGATAAAACGCTGAAGTTGTACAAAGATCATTACCATGACCTGCTGAATGATCTGGAGAAGGAAACCGTGATGGGAGATGTCATCAGCTGGCTGAACGCACACGTAAAATAATATCTTTTCAATCATGGGTGTGCTGGAGAACGTACACCCATGGTTGTGCCCATAAGGAGTAATAAATTAATCCAGAAGAATAATGGTATGTTAAAATTTTTATATGTAACTTTGGTGCGAGCGAATTTTAAATAAGAGCAACCATTTTACCGAGCACCATCCTATGCCTACAACTACAAGTCTGAAACACCTGCTTTTCATTCCATTAGCAGCAGCCACCTTCGTTTCCTGCAAATCAACTGAACTGGTTTATATTAAGGTATTAGAACCTGCGCCTGTGACCATTCCTGCCTATGTTAAAAGTGCCGGTGTGGTGAACAGGACCATCATTAACCCACAGTACAAGGCAGTGGATGTCGTGGACAAGATATTTAGCCTGGAAGGGAAACAGCTGGATAAAGAAGGCGCACAGAGTGGCGTGAGCGGACTCACAGAGGAACTTCGTAAGAACGGCCGTTTCACCGATGTACAAGCCCTGGGCGAACTGGATTTAACCACTAATGCGCCGGGCCTTTTCTCCGCGCCACTCTCCTGGGATATCGTAGACAAAATCTGCCGGGAAAATCATGTGGACGCCCTCTTCTCATTGGAGCTTTTTGATACCGATTCAAAAGTCAACTATACTGCCGCACCGGTTTCTCTTAAAACGCCGTTGGGCAATGTACCAGGTATAGAGCATCGGGTTGGCATGGTTACCACGGTAAAAACGGGCTGGCGCATCTATGATCCTGCCAGCAGAAATATCCTGGATGAATTTCCGCTGAGCAGAAACCTAACTTTTTCAGCAAAAGGTATCAACCCTGCTGCTGCGGCCGCGGCACTCATCAACAGAAAAGAGGCAGTAAAGCAAGTGAGCGCGCAAGCGGCGCAATTTTATGCAATGCGAATTCTTCCCTGGCGGACAAAAGTTACCAGAGATTATTATGTGAAAGGGACGGACAATTTCAGAACAGCCCGCCGTAAAGCACAAACCGGCAACTGGGACGGCGCTGCGGAGCTATGGAAGAAAGAGACGACGAATCCTAGCAAAACAGTAGCAGGAAGGGCCTGTTACAATATGGCTATCATCTGCGAAATTAACGGGGAACTGGACCTTGCCATTAAATGGTCGCAGAAAGCTTACGAAGAGTACAACAACCGCCTTGCTTTGAAATATATTCGGTTGCTGAAAAACAGACAAGTGGGCAATGACCTGCTGAGACAACAACAAGTAGAGTAATTTTCGTTTGGCATTCAAACAGGCGAAGATGTTTTATGAAGAAAGACCCAAGCGGGGGAAATCTTTTTCATTCCTGACCAGCGCAAGTATGCAGGATCTGGAGAAAAAGAATTTTAATTACTGTTGGTATGTCCTGCAAGATATGTAAACATAGATATCTTCCGTATGCTTACGGAAGATATCACTAAATGAATGGACAGCAGAAAGTCTATAGTTAAATGTTAGCTTTTACTCCGACTTTAAACTCTTCACCGGATTCATTCTTGTTGCCCTGATGGTTTGATAACTTACCGTCAGGATAGCAATAAACAAGGTTCCTCCTGCTGCCAGTGGAAAAATCCACCAGGCAATAGGGGTATGATATTGGTAATGCTGTAGCCAGATGGTCATTGAATAATAGGCCACCGGAAATGCAATGATGAAAGAGATAAGGACCAGCATTAAAAGGTCGGTGGATAGAAGTCGCCATAGACTGAACAAAGAAGCTCCCAACAATTTCCGTAATCCGATTTCTTTTGTTCTTTTCTCCGCCATATAGGAAGTAATACCAAACAAGCCAATACAGCTGATAAATATAGCGAGAATGGAAAATATGCCAGCGAGTTTGGCGAAGCGCTGTTCTTCTCCAAATTTTCTGGCATATTCCTGATCTACAAAATGGTAATCAAATGGGGCGTTAGGATTATATTTTTTAAAAATGTCGGCTACTTTCTCCAGCGCCTCACGGGTACTTACCGCTGGATTTATTTTTACAATCATCTGGGTGCCAGGATCTGAACTCAAATGAAAAAACGTTGGCCGCACAGGCTCATACGGCGATTCTGCAACAACATCTTTTATAATGCCAATGATAGAATAGGGAATGCCATCCCAGGTAACGGTTTTGCCTAATGGATCTTTTATTCCCATAAATTTTGCAGCCGTTTCATTGATGACAAATGCTGCAGAGTCGGTCGCAAAAGACCTGGAAAAATCTCTTCCTGCCAAGAATTCCCAACCTAACGTATGACCATAATCATAGGAAACACCATCATTCGGAAAATCAATTGCCAGGCCGGGGTCCTTTCCTACCCAATTAAAACCACTGTTCGTGGACCATACAGAGGTAACAGGGCTCCATGATTCCGCCATATCTTTTATAGCGCCTGTTTCCAATAGTTCGGTCCTCACCGCATCAAAATGTTGATGTATATTATGGGTATACATAGGTACCATTATCAACCCATTTCTGTCATATCCGATAGGCCGGTTTTGGGCAAATTGTATTTGGCGAAAAACAATCGTAGTGACAATAATTAAGGTAACTGAAACGGTAAACTGTACTATCACTAACACTTTACGGGGAATGGCTGCTGATTTGCCCGCCCTCATGGCGCCCTTTAATACGCTGACAGGACGGAAGGACGACAAATAAAATGCAGGATAACTGCCTGCTATCAATCCTGTGATAATGCAAAACGCTAAAGCAACGATCCAGAACAGGGGAGAGGTCCAGAACAATACTAATCGCTTGTCAGAGATCTGGTTAAAGAAGGGCAGCAGCAAATACATTAGTAGTATTGAGATCAACAACGCGATGAATACCACTATGAACGACTCGCCAAAGAATTGATAAATCAACTGATTCCGTTGTGCCCCCACTACCTTACGGACACCCACCTCTTTAGCCCGTTTTTCAGATCTGGCAGTGCTCAGGTTCATAAAGTTGATGCAAGCCAGCAACAAAACAAACAGTCCCCCCATGCCTAATAACCAAAGATACCTGATCTGGCCGCCGGTATTTACCCCGTTATTGAATTCTGAATACAGATGCCAACGACTCATAGGATGCAGGAATAGCTGCGGATGCAATATCAATTCATCTTCCCGGATGTTTTTCATCTTAACATCCTTAATTTTCTCCGATACTATCTTCATGTCGACCTGATCCGCCACCTGTACAAATGCCCGGTAGGAATTTGCTTTCCATGGGTTACTGTCCTGATATAATCCATCATTGCGGGCATACTGCTCCCATGGCATCATATAATCAATTCCTACAAATGTGGAGTTGTAAGGAAGATCCTGATAGATGCCTGCTACCACTACTGCTTGTTTATTATCGATTGTAAGTGTTTTATTAATAGGATTTTCATCTCCGAAACAGGCATGCGCGAGTGATTGGGAAAGCAGGATTGTATTGGGATCTGATAACCTGTCTGTTCCCTGCACCATTTGTAACGTTAATATTTTTGTGAGATCAGGCTCACAATAAATGCCTGTCCTGCTTAAAGCATTATTTCCCGGCGACAGGACATGCGTTTGATTCCAGGTACTCATAGCAACATAGCGGAAGTCGTGGCCATAATCCTTGCGAAGTGTAGCGCCTAATGGAAAGGGTTGATTATTTCCTGTACCAATAGTACCATTATTGGATACATTTTGCCATACCTGGGCAATCTTTTTATAGTTTTTGAATTGCTTATCATAAGACCACTCGTCTATTATCCAATGAGCAATCAACAGGAATATAGTTATCCCAAATGCCAGGCCGATAATGTTAATGGCCGTGTACAACTTGTTCTTACTTAAGTTCCGACAGGCGACTTTAATATAGCTCTTAAACATATGGTTATGTGTTCTAACGGTAGCGAATCAACGGTAAAATAATCTTTATATCGAAATGCTTTGCTAAGGTCCTCCAAATTAAACGCCGAAATGTAAAACGTTATTTTATAATGAATTAGAATATCCTGATAATGTTTTTTTGTTCGTTAATGAACACCTGGATGTCCATTAATGAATGTTGAATCGACCATTAAATATGCATGTATTTTAGTCGCTTTTTAAAACTTAATAATCCCTTAATACACACACCAGAAAATTGCGCTTATGTTTGTTGTTGTGAAAACTGTGGCAAACTATGCGGTTACACTTAGCTGAACAATCGGATGTATTATTGCTGGAAGAATGCCGGAAAGACAATACCAGGGCTTATGATATACTGTTCGACAGATATTCTGGAAGACTGTATAACTATGCGCTGAAATATATCCGCAATGAAGCACAGGCCGAAGAAGCGATGATGGACCTGATGTTCTGGCTTTGGGATAAACGTCATCAGTTATCGCCGGATGTACAACTGGCGCCCTATCTCTTCCGGGCGATGAAACATGCTGTGATCAAGGTGTTGACCCGCCATCAGTCACAAACTGTACCCCTGGATTTTGCAGATGATGCATCTTTCGATGATGCCGGCAACCGCCTCCGCGAAACAGAACTTACTACATTGTATCATGAAAAGTTGAACGCGCTTAGTCAACAGCGACAAAAAGTATTTCGCCTCAGCAGACACGATGAGATGAGTCACGCCGAAATCGCAAAAGAAATGAATCTCTCGCTGTTCACCGTTAAAAATCATATCAAAGCATCGTTGACCTATTTTCGTACTGAATTAAAGGACTACATTGATATTTCAGGGATGATCATCATCTTCTTCCTGTCCTGAAAAAAATATTTTTACTACCATTAGCCCTCCTGGATTTTTTTTGGCCTTTATATAGTAGGTGATCCGTTTTTCACCTGCATAATATGGCAAATATTTCAAAAGCACTCCTACTAAAATATCTCGATAACAACTGCAACGATGCAGAAAAAGCTATCGTGGAAGCATACTTGCAACAGCCGGAAAGTAATACTGTACTGAGCCAACTGCTGGAAGAAAGAATGGAGAAAGATATGGCAGACAGTATGGAGATGCCGGTAGACAAAAAACAACAGCAACAATGGGCTGCGAGTATGCGTGCCCGTATGGGAAGAGCAGACAAAGTGAATTCGCTCCGAATGCGCTATTTCATCGCGGCTGCTGCTGCATCAGTATTGCTGTTAGCAGGTTTATTTACCTACTTCAATAACAAGCCACAAAATAGAATAGTGCCATTGGTGCTCCAGCAGAACAAAGCGGGAGAACGCAAGCAGATACAGCTAAGCGACGGTTCTACGATTCATTTAGGCGCTGCCAGCCAACTACAATACCCTGAACAGTTTACCGGTGCAACAAGGGAAATTACCCTGACTGGAGAGGCCTTCTTCGAAGTGGCCACTGATGCCAAACATCCATTTATTATACACACCGGAAATATTGCCACCACCGTGCTAGGTACCTCTTTTAAGATTGCTGCATTTGAAGGGCAGCCGCTGGTCGTATCTGTGGCTACAGGAAAAGTGCGGGTGGATGATAGTAATAATGGTGTAGTGAGACAACTGGCTATCCTGACGGCCGGTAAACAAGTAAGCTGGCATCAGGAGCATGCATTAGTAGAATATATTCGTGCAGAAGATGTTGCTAACTGGCAGAATGGGCGTCTTGTATTTAATAATCAAACCCTGCAGGAAATAGCTACTACGCTGGAAAGATGGTATGATGTGAAAATAAGTTTCAATCGCCCGCAAAAAGCAAAGGAAAAAGTAACCGTCACTTTATTCGCGGGATCCGCGCTGAATACGACACTGCAAATACTTTCGGCAGGAAATAATTTTAACTATTCACGGAATGGCAGAGATGTAATTATTTATTAAACCTATAATAAAATATTATGCACTAACAGTACACATCAAAATGAAAACGTCCCTGCTTGCATTGGACCGCCGCAGGAACGTTTAAGTATTTAACGGTTTGCCAAAAGTTTTCTCAGGACCAATGGCAGCCGCATTATTAACAGATTTCCCGGTATAAAACCGGGTTTAACTATCAATATTCAAAAGTATGGAAAAAGGATTAAAAAAAGATCCTTTAGGATTTTTCGTGGAACCTGTGCCCGAAAGCTTTGAATTTGTGTTAAAGCCCAGTGGTACAGCAGGTTCTCCTCCTGTCTCCTGTAAGCACAGACACAAAATTTACTTCCTGATGAAATGCTCATTTATCGTTTTGGCAGCGCAGTTTACATTCGTAAGCCTGTTGTTCGCGGATAATCTCAAGAGCCAGGACCTATCCCGCCGCCTGAATCTTGATCTGAAAGATGCAGATGTTAGAGCAAGTTTACTGAAAATAGAAAGCGAAACCGGCGTCCATTTCCTGTTGCCTGAATCGCTGCTCTCTACCGTTAACAAGAAAGTAAATCTCCGAAAGGAAGATATTACGGTGAAAGATGCCATCGCCGGCGTGCTCAGTGGCACTCCACTCGAGTATCATCTTGTGAATGGCTATGTGGTGGTGGCCAGGAAAAAAATCCCAGTGAAAATATCCGGTCGCGTACTGGAGAGCAAAACAAAAGAACCATTACCGGGCGTATCCGTTCGCATAAAGAATAGTGCAGGCGGCGCTGCTTCCGATCTCCATGGCAATTTTACCGTAGAAATCCCTGCGGAAGGCGCCGTACTGATATTCTCGCTGATGGGATATGAACCCAAAGAAGTGAAAGTAGTAGGCGGTTCAGCACCAATCACCGTATTGCTGGAAGTGAGCACTCGTACCCTCGGAGAAGTACAGGTACAGGCGCGTCGTAAAACCAATACGGAAATCACAGTATTGCAGGAGAGACGAAATGCCGCCATCGTGCAGGATGCTATCTCTGCACAGCAAATTGAAAGAACCGCTTCTATCACTACCACACAGGCTTTGCAGAGGGTGAGTGGCGTTACGATTACAGATGATAAGTATGTGGCCATCCGTGGGCTGGGCGACAGAAGCGTAATCGGCCAACTGAACGGCGTCCGCCTGGCATCTTCGGATCCCGACAGATCCTCTATTCCCCTGGACCTCGTGCCTGCCTCGCTGTTGGATAACATCACCATCTATAAAACTGTTACGCCGGATAAACCGGCCGATGCTGCTGCCGGTATCGTGGAATTAAAAACGAAATCAGTTCCTGATAAGAGAACATTGGAAGTGATTGCACAAACTGGTTTCAACTCCAATATCGGCCCCGGCGGACGCATGAACAGCTTCTATAACAGCGATCTCGGTTTCTTCGGAAATAAGGTGAATGACAAAAATCTGAGCAGCGATTTTCTGAACCTTTCCAAACAATATCCTGGTAGTTTGAATCAGATTCAGAAGCTGATATCCGAAAGCAATGGAAGCCCTGCTATGCAACAGGAAGCTGCCCGCATCAATAAAATCATGCATGCTTTTGATCCGGTGATGACCACTCGTTTCAAAACGGCGCCACTCAATCAACTATATTCGGCTACCTATGGCAACAGTTTCAAAGTGTTCGGTAATAAAACACTGGGACTTGTAGCTGGAGCAAACTACTATCGCCGGACTACGGATGTATATGGAGGAGACCTTACACAGTACAGTATTTATCAAGGGGTGATTACTGGCAATCCGGACGTATATAGTCCGCGTAATATTCCGAATTATATCACGCCGAATAACCTGTACATGGGTAAGTATCAAACCTATAAAGAAAATACAGGTACGGAAACGCTGAACTATGGCTTGCTCACAGGTTTGACTTTCCGTTTCGACAAACGAAACGAAATCAGTATGCAGTACATGGGCAGTTGGGGAAGTGAAGCGCAGGCCATCAACATGTACGGAAAATACCAATATACCGGGTTGCCAGGGGAAGTGAACAGCACCATCTATTCTCTGAAACAAACTCGTCGTAACCTGAATACCTTTAACCTGCAAGGCGAGCATAAATTCCTGGATGGGATCTATTCGCCCAGATTGAGTTATAACCTGGCTACATCTACCTCTTCCCAAAACGATCCGGATTTCCGCTTTGTAACGCTGACAGATTATATGCCTCGTGGCGGCGGCTACTACACTATTCCCTATACCGGTCAGAAAGCTTATTCAGAACATCTGTATGCACTGAACTCCGGTTATGTAAACGGATATGGTACCTACGGTATCATCCAGGCAGAACCCAATGGCCGTCGTTGGCGTCAGCTGAATGAAACCAACTGGAACTACAAAGCAGACCTGGCATTTCCATTCCCGCTGTTCGGACAGAAACAAGAGTTTAAAACAGGTTTCAACTACCTGAACCGCGATCGTAAGTTCCGGGAAAATATGATGTTCCTGCCGGGCTCCAACTTCGTACAGAATCGTACATCAGCATTGTATGCGGTAAATGGTAACCTGGATGCACTCGTGGGACCTAAAGTGATTGGTATCCAGCAACCTACCGGAGGTACAGGCGAAGGCGCTGATGCAATCGGCGGTTTCCTCTACAATACCCAGAAATCTCCCAACAACTATAATGGTTTCTTTGAAACCAATGCGTATTACGGTATGCTCGATCTCCATTTGCGGAGTAATCTTCGTGTAGCCGGCGGGGTACGTTTCGAGAGAACCAATATCCAGTCCGCTGTTGATACGGCGAATGTATTCCTGGACCCTTCCCTGACTGCAAAAGATGATAAAGGGAATAGTGTGCCGGTGATGATGATCAATCCGAATACGGTCTATAAAACGGCTTATAAGCCATATTACGCGGTGAACATGACCTATGTCTACAGAGAAGATATGAACTTCCGCGTGGCTTATAATACCACCCTGGCCAGACCTGAGCTGAGAGAGTTGACCAATGTGTTTGAATTCGATGCATTCCAAATGGGACTCGTGGTAGGTAATCCTAACCTGATCAACCAACATACAGAGAACCTGGACTTCCGCTGGGAATGGTTCCCGAATCCGGGTGAAGTGATCTCTGTATCCGCTTTTGGAAAACGTATCAACAACCAGTTGGTGAAAGTATTCAGTTTGCAGACAGATGGACTGGCCGCTAAATATCCGGAGTATCCTACCATTCAATTCCAGAATGATCCCAATACTGGTAACGTATGGGGAATGGAATTGGAGTTGGTAAAGGATTTAGGGAGACTAACGCCTGTTTTCAAAAACTTCTTCATCGGTTCAAACCTGTTACTGGCACAAAGCAGTATCAGAAAAACAACTGCCAGATATGAAGCGAGTAAGTCGCTCGACAGAAACACCCCTGTCAACAGTCCCCTGTTCGAACAGGCGCCATACTCTATCAACGGCTGGTTGAACTATAAGAACACTAAACTGGGTACAGACCTGACCGCAGCATTCAACATGGTAGGAGAGCGGTTAGTACAGATAAATCTCACTGGGGAACCAGATCTGTATACTCGTCCTGAACCTGTCCTGGACATCATTTTCTCCCAGCAACTGGGGAAAAGATTACTGTTCAAAGGTTATGCTAAAAACATCCTGAACCCTGCGATTGAAACAGTATATGCGAATCCTGGCACTGGTGGCCTCTGGTATGGTGAACGCTATGTAAACCGCAGCTACAAACGTGGTGCAGAGATCATGCTTGGATTTACTTATAAGTTGTTCTAATTCATTAAAAAGGAAGATATGTATTATAAACATTTTGCCGTCGGTCTGATGCTGTTAGCCATGGGGATGCTGTCGTGCAAAAAAGAAAAGCTGGACCATTCCTACGATAATCGCCCTGATATCGCAGTAAGTGGTAACTCTACTGTTCGGCTGGTAAATCTTACAGGCAACAACCAGCTGTCGGTGAATGGAGAGCGATTGACCGGTTACCTGACAATTCGCCCAATTCCTGGCCAGGAGACACTTTTCCCAGGTACCTATTGGTTTCCAACAAATGGTAAACTGGGTTCCAGCTTTACAGTTCCCCGCCAGTTTCTCACCAATGGAAGTGCAGAGATCTCTACAGATTACCTGGAATACTCTCTTGGGCGTGATTCTTTTGGCTTTAAAGTGATAGAGGACTATAACAAGCCGAAGGACTATTTCATGATGAAAGGGTTTCCCTTTACGGCTGCTGTAGTGCCAAGAGTAACGGAAGTACAGAGAGAAGTAACGGCGCCATCCAAAGCCGGTTATTTCAAAATCCGTATCGTCAATCTGGCAAATCCAGTTAATTCTTCCTGGAGTGCGGAAGATGTAGCGAAACCGCTTACACTTGCTTATGCAGATGGTACGCCGGTGAGTGCTACTACCAGCAATATAAATCCGCAGTCATGGTCTCCATATGTAGAGCTGCCCTATGGTACTTACCAGTTTAAGGTACTCGCACCCAATGGTGTTGAAGTGAGAGCCAGTGGCGGAAATTCACTGGAAAACACTTACATGTCAGAACCTGCAAGCTCCAATTTAATGCGGATGGTCAACGGTGGCATTCCGAATGCGGTCAGCGATGGTCTGACCTATGCGCCACTGAAATCCTACCAGCCAGGAGGCGTCTACACGATAGTAGTAGGCATAGATCACCTGACGATGCTGAATGTATATGGCGTTCCAGGCGAAACCTCTGTCTATTATCAGAATGTTTTTCGTGTACTCGCAGACGTTAGCGAACCACTGAATACGGATTATTATCGTTTACAGGCGGTGCAGGCGAATGTGGATGAAGGACAGGTCAGCTTTCGTGTAAACGGAACAAAGCTGGGTGATGCAGGATATACGGCTGCTACCGATTACAGTATATGTGTGGCAGGTCAGGCCACGATTGAAGCCGTGAATGCAACAGGCGCAGTACTGGCAACAGCCACACAACGCTTCCTCGCTGGTCAGAATTATACCGCCTGGTTATATAAAACGCCAGAAGGGAAAGCCGCTATCAGCATGGTAGCGAATAACCTCACCGGCAGCTGGTACGAAGTGCCGTCAGGTACGGACAACAGCGGTCAGGATGGTTCCTTCAACAGAATGACCCATACTTATCCATTCAATTACCGTTTCCTGAATCTGTGCCCGGATCTCCCTTACGCCAGTTTTACCTACGGTAATGGCCAATCAGCGGGAGCTACCAGCACATCCAGAAATCTGCAACCAGGCGTTCCTGTGACGGATCTGCCATATGCCCGTAGCGGACAGGATGCGGAAGCATACCAGTTTATGGTATATAAATCTTCTCCTACTGTATATCCCGGTAACTGGATTTCCACTATCCCCGTGCTGAAAAGCACAGATTTTGTTGCCCGCCCGGACAGATATACCCGCGTAAAGCCGGTACATGAACCCGGCGTGTATACGGTAGCGTTAGTAGGCCGACTCACCGCTAATCAGCCGGAGGCCAAGAGCGCTAAAATGATCATTATTAAACACACGAAGTAATTGTTATGACGAAGATAAAACACTTCCTGGCCGCTTGTGCAATGATATGGAGTTGCAGCTCCTGTAGCAAGGTGGAATATACCAAGGTGGATAAGCCGGCTTATTTGCGCGTGTTCAATGATTTCAACACGAAAATTGGGGTGGATAATAAAGATGAGCAGAAGCCTTTTATGTGCATGCTGATCGATCCCACATTTGATAAAGACGGCGTACCAGTAGGCGCTGCTATAAAAGGCGACTACCTGGATAAACGGGACCCTTATGCGCCTCCCTATCCTTCACACATCGGTAGCAGTACCAGTAAAAATAATCCGGAATATCCAGGTAAAGAAAGCGTGCCCGCAGGTCCGGTGGTGAATGGTTTCGATTTGTCCAGCTGGGCGCAGATACCATCCGGCAAACACCGCATCATATTCTATTACAGACCGATGAATGATATTCCGTTCTTCAATCTGGAGCCTGCTGTCCGCAAGAATGTAGTAGTGGATACGACGCTGGAATTAGGTATGGATGAGATTTATACCATGCATGTATTGCAAACAAATTTCAAAACCAAATCCAGAGGTATCATTGTCCGTAAAGAAAATTTTCATCTCCTTCCGCTGTCTGATTCTATGGTGTATGTGAATTTTTATAACTATAGCGCTGAGGGTTACTGGAGTGCAGATAAGAGTGAGAAAACCGACAATTATGAAGATGGCGTGATGCGATTTGGTCTCAGAGATGATGTAAATATCTGGATGTCGCTTTGTAAGCCTGGCGGATGGAACACGATTCCCGGCTATAAGTTTGCTTACCTGGGCCAGATGAAAAGAAGCATTGGTAACGCGGTAGCGCCTTACTATAGTTTCCCTTTGTTTGCGGATACCGCTTCGAATCGTATCACCACGGATATCTGGCAGCGCTTTACATTGCTGGTGCCAGGATTGGACCCGGAGCTGATTCCTTATGGCGACAGAGACTCGTATGTAGATGGGCAATATGGTCTGCTGGCCATGTATGGAAACGGTACCCGGCAAACATTTGAGCGTGGCGGTTTATTCCTGCCCAGCATGATTGTTAATATTCACTCCGGTACCTATAATCCGCGCTCATTCGCTACTGTAAATACTATTGAAGTCGTGAATGGTACCGCATATCTGACCACCATTCAGCGCCAGTATGCAAAACCCATCTACTGATGGCCGCGATTCTCTTCAAAATAAAAAGTAACAAAATGCTTAAATATATCAAATCCTGCATGTGGATTGCTTTACTGCCGGTGTTGTTTACAGGCTGTAAGCATGATGAACTCACGGTTCCGGATAGCCGGGAATCCTACAGGCTTGCAGGAGATTTTGTTAAAAATAACTACGACTTGCAACTGTTTAATGCCGCTTTGGAGTACACTGGATTGTCGGTGGATATGAACGGGGAAGGGCCTTTCACGCTTCTGGCGCCCAACAACAGCGCTTTCAATGAGTTGGGCATTACACGTGCATCTGATTTTCAACGCCTCAACAAAGATAGTCTGAAACTGGCAATGCAATATCATATCCTCAATCGCAGACTGCCTTTATCCGATATCCCAACCAACGGTGTGGATGTGAGATATCTCAATCTTGCAGGAAAAGAAGTCTTCCTGACCTTCGCCGCAGTGAATCCCAATAATCCAGGATTCCCGGTCAACAACCTGTATGTAAACGGATCTTTCGCTGTTAAGAAAAATGTGACCCTGGCAAACGGTGTATTGTATGTGATGGATAAGGTTATGAAATATATACCAGGTACGGTACAACAGTTTCTGGCAGCCCAATCGGAATACAGTGTTTATGTAGCGGCACTCAAGCAGAGCGGACTCTGGGAACAATTATCAGGAGCCGGCCCGTTTACCATATTTGCGCCGGATAATGCAGCATTGGGGAGACAAGGTATCACGATGGAAAATTTGTCTCTCTACAATTCAAACAAATATGTAACAGCACGACTTTTCGGCATGTATGTACTAAGTAAAAGAAATCTCTTTCTTACAGATTTTCCGGCAATGTACATCATCTATGGTAGCTCGCAATTGAAAGCTAAAATTAGCAACGATAATTACATTTTCCTGGTATCGGCTACGAAAAGTACTTACCAGGTAACACCCACAGAATTTTCGTTTTCATATGTGGACCCGGATAATCCGGCGCTGGGTAATCAGGGAACCGTTTATGGGAATACCTCCCGTAAAAACGATAATCTCACCGACAACGGTATCGTTCACTACTTGCCCGATCTGGTGATCAAACCAGAAGTGGCAATAAAGAAATAATTATTTCAAAAAGCTATTGATATGAGACGTATCATATTTTGTACACTCGCTTTTGTGGGGTTGATCACCGCCTGCCGGAAAACAGAATTCCAGCGGCCGCCAGTTGGGGGGCAGGTACCTTACACCGATACTGCTACCAGTGATCTGACAACACTGCTCAGTAAATCGCCTCAACAACTATTTTATACTGCCTGGCAGAAAAGCCATCTGGATTCCCTGCTGAAATCACAAGGCAAAGGCATACGCTTTACAGTGCTCGCACCCGATGATGCCGCCATGAAAGCAGCTGGTTTAACAGCAGATAAAATTGCTGCTGCGAAAGTAGCAGACCTAGACTCCCTGCTGCTTTTCCATGTGATTCCTGAAAATATTGATTCGGCCGCACTGCGTGGACAACAAGGCAATGTACGCCACAGATCCCTGTTGAAAGACAGAACCATAAAGGAACAGGTAACGCGTCCGGGCTCCAATGTACTGTATACCGAAGCCTATACTTACAAATTGTATTTCGGCATGACAACCGACGGATCACTGCTAATCAATGGTAAAAACAGTGGTAAAGTAGCGCCGATGTACGCTAAGAACGGCGTGATATATCCTATTACCAAACCATTAGTACGCCCGACAAAAACGGTCATGGATGTGATTAATACAGATCCGCGTTTCAGCATACTGTCGGGGATTTTCAGAGCAATGGACAGTACCTGGGAGGAGGTTACTTACGGTTTTTATGAGCGGAAACAATACCAATGGATGCAGCTCAGAATAGGGAATGTCGTTTCCAGTGATGGTTTTTTTGCTCCAACCAATGAAGCGTTCAAGAAAGCAGGTTTTAATTCTGTGGATGACCTGATGAACCTTAATGCGCGCTCTATGCCATATCTCGATGAAGAGGATTGGGAGATGCACAATGGTTTGTTTGTTACCGATTCCCTGTTAGCGTATTCCTTCTGGGGCCGGATGTATACCCCCAGGAGTTCGATAGGCGGAGGAGCAGGAGTTTCTGCCATGTTCTGGTCCAATGACCTGAATAATGCTATGCTGGGCACTTTTGCGCTGTCTACCAGTGGCGATAATGCGGTACCTCTGTACCTCATGCCCCTGGATTTTGGCATCAACGGCGGCTTGGTGACGGTGAAAGTTAAAGGTAGCAGTCATCCTGCAGCCACTATAGTGGAAGCCGATATCCCAACCCTGCAAGGGCCCTTTCATGCGGTAGATAACCTGATTCTTAGCGATAAAGTTAAGTTCTAATGATACAATTAAATAGCAATATAAAAGTCCTGGTAATGAGCGGTATTATGCTCACCGCTGCGGGCTGCTCTAAAGATAAAGACGTACAACCTGCAAAAGACCATAACCGGGTAGTACAGGTGCTGGCAGATAACTTCAACCTTTCTATCATGAGCACAATAGTAGGGCGTTCTAATCTGGGCAATGATCTGAATACGCCAGGTCCGTTCACCGTGTTTGCTCCTTCCGATGAGGCATTTGCCAAATCTGGTTATGCAACCACCGTATCCGTACTCAGTTCACCGCTGCCGTTGATTAATTCCATTGGCGCTTATCACACTGTGGAAGGCAATTATGACCTGAATAAAATGCCTTTCCTGTTTAACCAGGAAATTACTTCCCGAGGTGGAAAGCTCTTTATCACCAGATGGATTAAAGATAAAGATACCGTGCTCACTATCAACGGTAGCCGGCTGCTGGCAACTTCCATCAAGGCATCCAACGGACAAGTGCAGGTAATTGATCGCATGCTGCAGCCCTACCTATACGAAAAAATAGGTGATGCCATCGCCGCAGAATCTTCTCTGACGCTGTTCTGGCAGGCTATTCAGCGTGCGGGTCTCGTAGAATTATTAAATGGGAAATCGCCGGTTACCGTGTACGCACCTACGAATTCCGCCATGATAAGCAGAGGATATGCTACGTTAGAAGCCATCAATGGCGCTCCTGTTGGAGAGATCGCGGCTTTAGTGAAATATCACATTGTTGCGGATCGTCGCTTTGTAAATGATTACATCCTGACCACTGCTGCCGGAAAAACATCCACGGCGCAAGGCATGCTGGATAATAACGCCATTACAGTAACGCTGATTCCCAATCCGCAACAGGTCGGGGCTTTCACCGGAATCCGGCTGAGAGGTCCTGGAAATAGTGCCGATATAAACCTGCTGAAACAGGATGTGATTGCAGGCAATGGCGTATTGCATATTGTGGAAAGCACATTGCGCATCACGCAATAATCATCAATGATTTTTAATAGCTCAGACATGCAAGTTTTTACGTTTAAACATATACGCTTTTTCTTACTATTGCTGATGCTGCCTTTTGCAGTGCTGGCGCAGGAGACGGGCGGTGGCCTTACCGGTAAGGTACAAAATACGAAGGGAGAAGCCCTGCCTGGCGTGACAATTATTGCCGTCCATGGTCCTTCTGGTACAAAATATCCCATTCTTACAGATAATGGCGGACGCTATCGCATCAATGGAATGCGTATCGGTGGCCCTTATAAGGTAACCGCCACCATGATGGGAATGGAACCGCAGACGATCGAGAATATCACCGTGAAACTCGGAGAACCCCAGTTGCTGAACATTACGCTGGCTGATCAAAGCACAAAGCTGGGAGAAGTAGTGGTAAAAGGAACCAAGGCTGGTCCGCGTGCCAATAACTTTGGAGCAGGACAAAATATCAGCAGACAACAGCTGAATAACATGCCTACGGTGAACCGCAGTATTCAGGATATTACCCGCATGGTGCCACAAGGTTCAAAAGATAACAGCTTCGGGGGTACGAATTTCCGCTATAACAACGTCACCATTGACGGCGCTATCAATAACGATGCGATCGGCTTCAGTCCCTCCAGCGGAGGACAGAGCGGTACCAGCGGACAGCCGGGAAGCAGTACCCGTACTAACCCTGTTTCGCTGGATGCGATCGAGGATATGCAGGTATACCTCGCTCCTTATGATGTGAAGATTGGTAACTTCACGGGAGGTAGCGTCAATGCGGTTACTCGTAGCGGTACCAACACGCTCACGGGCTCTGTGTATGCCTATGGCCGCAACGCCGCCATCACAGGGAAAGATAAAGTAGGAACATTAGGGAAGATGAACAGCGATTTTGAAGATTACCAGGCAGGTATCCGCCTTGGTTTCCCCATTATCAAAAACAAGCTGTTTTTCTTTACCAACGAAGAAATTACACACCGTACCGAACCTACACAACTGATGGCAGGTAAAGATGAAACCAGCCACATTCTCAGCGCTGCGGATGCAGATGCTATCCGTAACGAAACAATCAGCCGTTATGGTAAAATCTTCGATCCGGGAACGGCAGGTAGTTACAATACCAACTCCAGGTCTACCAAATTCTTTAACCGCCTGGATTGGAACATCAACGACCGTCATCAGTTATCGGTACGTAATAATACCATCACTTCCAGCGCTGTGAATATGGACAGAGATCAGCAGGATTTCCGTTTCAGCAGCATGGCGTTCAAACAAACTAACAATCAGAGCAGCACAGTACTGGAGTTGAAAAGTAGATTCAATAATACGCTCAGTAACAGCTTTGTGGCAGGTTATAGCGTGGTGCATGATTACCGCGATCCGCTCAGTGATCCCTCGTTACCACAGGTGCAGATCATGGGCCGCACACCGGGAACTACCATCTATCTGGGTACAGACCGTGAAGCGTCTATCTTCAATATGAAGCAGCGCACCATTGAAATCAGCGATAACGTTACCCTTACAAAAGGTAAACATACTTTTCTCTTTGGTACCCACAATGAGCTGTATCATATCGACTACGGTTTTGTGAATAGCTGGAATGGGAGGGTCGACTATCTGAGCATAGAGGATTACCTAAATAACACGCCGTACCGTGTCCGCGGTAGCTATAACTATATTAATAACAATCGCGATTATATCCGCGACCATCCTGGCGCAAGATTTAATGTGAGTCTTCATAGTATTTATGTGCAGGATGAAATCCAGGTAAACGATAAACTGAAAGTAATGCCTGGTCTGCGTGCAGATTATACCTGGTTGCCAGAGAAACCAACGTTGAGTGAGAAAGTAACCAACTCGCCGGCAGATCCTTACTTCGGTACTACTTACCTCTATACTCCTTTGAGTCGCATTGAAAACAAGTTTTTCAATAAAGTGAAGATTTCGCCAAGACTGGGTTTCCGTTATGACTGGTTAGGGAATCAAACCCTGATCCTGCGTGGTGGCGTTGGTTTGTTCACAGGGCGTATACCTTTTGCATGGCTGGCTTATGCTTATTACAACAATGGTATTGGATATGGATCATTTGATCAGCGTGCAGATCAGAAGCCTTTTGCTGCTGGGTCTGATGCGATCAAACCGGGTCCTGATGGCATTGGCGGTTTCATTAAAGACAATGGAACGATCATTAATAATCCTAATGCAGGAAAAACGCAGGTGGATTTGGTAGACAACAATTTCTCTATGCCTCAGGTGTTACGCGCGAGTCTGGCCCTGGATTATACTACCGGCAACCAGTGGAAATTCTCTGTGGAAGGTATCGTAACGAAAGTATTGAAAGATGTATTCTTCCAGCAGGTGAATATCACCGATAATCCAAAGTATTATGGTTATGATAAAAACCATGAGCAGCCGGTGTATGCGGGTACGATCAACCCTGCGTTCTCCAATGCGTATTTGCTGAGTAATACTACGAAAGGTTTCCGCTATAATGTAACAGGTACAATTACTAAAACCTTCCAGTCGGGTCTCTATGTATCCGGCAGCTATACTTTCGGAAAGAGTAAAGACATGTTCAATGGTATCCGTAACTCTATGGAGTCTAACTGGCAATTGAATCAGGCTTTAAGTCCTAATAATGCCGGCCTGGCGTATTCTAACTTTGATATCAGACATCGTATAGTCCTGAACGTTAATTACAGAAAACAATGGAATCAGGTACTGGTTACCACCCTTGGTTTATTTGGTACCGCGCAATCTGGTAGTCCTTTTACCTATGGTATTGTAAATAACAGTGTGCAGGGATTGCCGCAGCAGGTGAGTCTGGCTTACATTCCAAAAGCAGAAGAGGCAATTAGTTTCTTCCGTGATGTAGATGGGCAAACAGCAGCGCAACAGGCGGAGGCTTTTAATGCCTACGTAGATGGTAATGCCTACCTGCGTACCAGGAGAGGATTGTTTACAGAAAGGAATATGGGTCGTACTCCATGGAATATCCAGGGCGATTTGCATCTGGCACAGGAGTTTCATATCCCTTCTCTGAAAACGCATTATATCACCATTACTGCGGATATCATCAATTTTACCAATATGCTGAATGGTAATTGGGGTCGACAGTATTTCTCTCCGAATACCTTTAACAGTACGGCTTCTGTAGGTTTGACGCCTACATTATATCCGCCGGTACAAGGTAAAGAAGGGTACCCTGTTTACAATTTTACAGATCCAGGGAAGCCTTATTCCATTGATTACTTTGGTTCACGTTACCAGATGCAGCTGGGAGTACGTTATACTTTTTAATATAACATCTATAACATCCTGACAGATGAAAAAGATTCTCACATATTTATGTAGCCTTCTGCTGATAGTATCTATTGGCTTGCTGGAAGCCTGCAGAAAGAATGATTCGCCAGTTGCGAGGCCCCTTGCCATCAGTAGTTATTATCCGAACAGTGGTAATGCCGGTACACTGGTTACCGTACTGGGTACTGGTCTTGTAGCTAAAGGTAAGATCATGTTTGGCGATAAGGAGGGCGAAATACTGAACAGCAACGATACCTCTCTGGTAGTAAGGGCTCCGGAGAATGGTACGACTGGCAAACTGACTTTTATTACAACAGATAAAACGATTGAAATCGGTACCTACACTTATCAAAGTTTGAGTGTGCACAGCTTTTTCCCAATGAATGGTTCTGTGGGTATGCAGATAAGGATTGCCGGGGAAGGATTTGGTAGCACCAGCGCCCCTGCAGAAGTGACCATCAATGGCATCAAGGCAGTGGTGGTAAGTGTGAGCGACACACTGATAGTAGCAGAAATACCGGAGAAAGCCAGTAGTGGCGCAGTAACAGTAAAGGTAAATGGGAAGACATCTTCCGGTCCGAACTTCCGTTTTCAGTCAGTTACAGGAATTAAACCGTTGACAGGCGGAGTAGGTACGAAAGTAACCGTTACAGGTGAAGGCTTTGAAGGAACGGTTGCTGGAAATATCGTTGACTTCAATGGTAAGGCAGCAAAAGTATTGGAAGTGGGACCTACCAAACTAGTGGTAGAAGCGCCGGCAGATGTAGCGACAGGCCCGGTCGCAGTTACGATTAACGGTCAGAAAACAGTGGGACCTGTGTTTACAATTGTTCCATTGCCTGTTATTGCAGCAGTAACGCCACTGAGTGGACCTAAAGGGCTTGATATGACGATCAGCGGCGCAAACTTTAGTGCGATCCTCGATGAGAACGTAGTGATGATCAATGGTGTTGTTATTCCGGTGAAAACGGCTACAGCTAGTAAGCTCACGTTGACACTCCCGGGAGGAACCGGCGATGGTAAAGTAGTGTTGGCAGTAAATGATCAGAAGGTAGAAGGTCCGCAGTTTAAAGACCAGAATCTGGGTATCACTATGGTGAATCCTGCTACCGGTCTTGCAGGTACGAAAGTAACGATTACGGGCGCAGGCTTCAGTACTGTGGCCAGCGAGAATATTGTCACCTTCAATGGGGTGCCTGCTGTGGTGGAAAGTGCCACTGAAACATCCATTGTAGTAACAACACCTGCCAGTCTAACTTCTGGCCAGTTGGTGGTAAAACGTGCTGCACTGGAAGCGCAGGCGCCGAATGAGTTCCTCCGTGCAGGGGTACAAACATTGTACGGCGGCCCGGGAACAGGTAGTGTTATCAACTATGCCACCACCAGTATAGCAGTGGATTCTAAAGGGAATGTGTATTTATCCAATCGCCAGGATGCCACCATCCGCAAAATCACCCCTGATGGTAAAGTGGACATCTGGGCAGGTAAAGCCGGAACATTCGGAAATAAGAATGGTACCCTTGCCGATGCGACTTTTGGTTCCATCAACAGTATAGTAATCGATGCGAACGATAATATGTACGTTTCGGAGGCTTCTTCGGCAAACGCCATCAGGAAGATTGCTTCGGATGGTAGTGTTACCACCTTGAAAACAGGGTTGGGGTATGCAGGACAGTTATTCCTCAATAAGGCCGGAGAAGTATACATTACACAGTCGTATAGCGGTATTCTGAAAGTGTATGCAACAGGCGCCACTGAAAAGCCTTTTGGCGGATCGGTAGGAGATGCATGCCGACCTACTATAGACGCTGCGGGAAATATCTATTTCCTCAATGATGATTATAATCCTTATTTATCCAGGATCATAGGCACAGGCGGAATGGATTATCAGTATATAGGGCAGTCATCGGACGGCTATCAGGATGGTCCGCGACTCTCTGCCAAGTTTGGTCCCGGCATTGTAGGTACCCTCCTGGACCTGGAAGGGAATCTGCTGATATTGGATAAATGGAACTACAGTATTCGTAAATACAATTTCTCTAACGGTGAGGTGACTACGATGATGAAAGCGGCTGGTGGATTCCAGGATGGGGCCTTTGATCAGGCTAAATTCTCTGTGAATGTATCCGGTTTTACGATCGCCAAAGATGGTAGTATCTATGTGCTGGATATGAATAATAGTGCGGTGCGTAAAATATTCCTCCGATAAGAAGAACACTTTAAAGCTTAGCATAATACATTCAATCAAAGCCCTGTCTGTTCTCAGACGGGGTTCTTTTTATTGTTGATTCTGCGACTGTTGATAGATAAAACCTTCCTTTGATTCCATGCCAATAAAGAATATTTCAAAGTTGGGATGCAGATGGGATAATGTGTGCAACTGAGTAACCGCATAGGCGAGTGCTTGTTGTTGAATGGGGAATATCTCATACCAGCATTTCCTTTGGGTATAGAATTCGAAATTCCTGGGTATAGATGCATGTTTTATGTTGGCTATGCGGGGAAAAGTATATTTCTCTGGTTGATCATAATTCCGTGTAACATGGTTCTGTGCTGGCGGGCGGTCTCTTTTGGTCAATTTGCCTTGCTCCATTTTTTGATGGTAACGTTTTTCCAAAGACAGGAGTAAGTCTCCTCTATACTTTTCACTATTTTCAAAAGTATCGAAAGAAACAGTCGTTTCCAGGTCGTAAATATTGGTAGCAATACAACAGGTATACAATGCCGTCTCTGCATGCAACGCAATCTGTTGAAAAGACAGGTCTATGGCTGCTTTCAATTCGTTCAGGTACTTCTCTTTATCGAATTGTTCGAGATAAGGAATGATATCTTCAGGATACAAACGACCGTTGAATAATTGCATAAGCGTGGCTTTCGCAGATAAAGATAAGGGATAAAAAAAATAGTGGAAAAGAGGGTACGGTTTATTTTTTTTGAAAAAAATCTCCTTAAATGATTGATTATCAGAAAATTTTTCTATACCTTTGCAACCCGCAATGATTAAATAATCACTGCTTGATTCCGTAGCTCAGTTGGTAGAGCAATACACTTTTAATGTATGGGCCCTGGGTTCGAGTCCCAGCGGGATCACAGACAATTTTTAAAACCTGCGCTTGGCGTGGGTTTTTCTTTTTTAGTCGAGTAGTTAGTCGAGTTCCTTTTATATAACCCCGATTTCTTTCCCGTACTTTATACAGGTTAACGAGCTTTTACCAAGATAAAATTTTCTCTTTAAATAGAAGATGCTTCCTTCTATTTACATTTGTGATTCAACTATATAATAGTATTTTAATTCTCTATCAACACTTGATAGGGCTGATTGACCTTTATCATACTTTTCAGGCGTTCCTTTATTTCAATTCCGGCTTTTTCTGTTGGCAAGTTATCAATGGTCTTGCACAATGCAATAATGTCTTCTTCCTTCTCAACCAACAAATGCGTAATGTCTTCTAACCCGAAATCTAGGCTGACGTTCTTTAACAGAGGCTTTTCAGGGTTCTCTTCACGCCACTTTCTATACTGCGCCATGGACTTGTACATTTCATTGGAGGTCTGAAGGCTTACTGGAACATAACACCATTCCCGTTCGTCATAAAACCGATAGTTCTGACAAGAAAAACGGCACATCAAATGATTGCAGCTTTTTACTGTTGGAGTGGACTCAAAATGTATTAAATCTCTAATTGCTTAATGACAAAATCAATTTGTCTGTCAAATCGTGTTCTCAGGTCATTGGGCTGTACTTGTATTTCGACGTCTGGCTTAATTCCTTTTGGATCATTTATGAAATGGGGTGTTTTCATTTTGTATTGAAAAGTAGGTATCCAAACCAATGTTTTGGAATAAGGAAAAATAAATGCCTGTCCGCCCGAATTACTATAATTACTTCCTTGTGAATATTCTCCGTAAAATTTCCCGATTTTATATTCTCTCATCAACGCCAATAAATGTCCGGTGGTTGAAAAGCATCCACCATTTATTAAAACGGAGATCTTTCCTTTGTAATAGTTCGCTTTGTTTCGTTGTAGTTCGAACCACCAATAATCTGTACTGTCGGGTTCTGTGTAGCAATTTAATCCGTCCCTGAATTTTGTCTCATTTAAATTTATTTCTTCGATATTGTCCGGATATTGGGCGTAATGCTTCCAGTCTTTTGTACTGTTATATTTTGCTCCTACAAAATCAAAATAGTAATAAGGGGCGCTGGTTAAATATGAAAATAGATAGTTTGCAATATCTGCCGACCCGCCACCATTATCTCGTAAATCGATAATTAGATTTTTAGTCTTTAAACTGTCAAGTTGTGTGAAAAAGTGGTCTAATTGTTCCTCTGCTAATTTTCTATCCGCTTCATTATAACCATTTTCAAATGAACGAAATTTCAAAACAGCCAAATCGTTTGTTTTAAATTCTGTTGTTAAAGGTGTTGTTTTTTCTGAAATAATACTTGTGTATGTCTTAAATGTTATTCCCTTGAATGTGCCTGTCAGTTGATGATTTTTACTGTCTAAATATTCAATTTCAAATTTTTCTGTTTGATTGTAAATAAAATAATAAAAAGGAAAGCTACTAAATCGTGTGTTTAATCCTGTTTCATTTCTGCCTTCAAGATGAATGTATTGTTTAATTTCGTTCACAACAGAATGGATATCTTTTCCATTTATTTTTAAAATTCTACATCCGGTATATTCCTTATTTTCTTGAGATGATTTGTCTAAATAATAATTGTCCTTAATTTTATAGATGCTGAAAGGAAAAACTAATCTGTCATTTAGTAAGGCAACAATTTGACCCCTATCCACTGCGGTATGCCCATCTTTAATTTTTGCCATTAAGGTGGCTGTTAATTTATAATACTCTACAAGTGAAAGGTCAGTTTTTATCCTGTTTTTTAAAGACAAATACGTTTTATCAAATTCATTTTTTGAACAAAACATAAATTGTCCTGGGTGAATCGTATTTGTTAAATTATACAGTTCAGAGAACTCTTTAATTATGCTATCTTTTTTTAGCGATTTGTCAAGCAACCCCGAATTTTTTAATGCTAAGTTTTGTCCAAGCGCAAAATTGATTGTAAAAAATAATGGAGCTAAGAATATCTTTTTAAAATTCATCTAAAATGTTTTTTATGCTACCGGGTATTGGGATTTCTAAAGAAAAAATGTCGCCTGGGATGACAACCAAAACTTACAGCTATGGTACGGTTGGCGTGTTACCTGACTTATTGGATAAACCTATTTCCCGCTCTTCGCAAATTTATGTTCCTGGTATTCTTTCAGCCGGCGATCCAACAAGGCAGAAGCGATATTGTAGTGTTCCTGGTCAATTGGTATCGCGTCTAGGACGGCTGTTGCTGCTTCGCCCCGATAGTTGTTCTGCTGTGCGGGGTCTTTCAGGAAGGTAAGTGCCAGGTCGCGGCCGTAAAGCACATCGTGTCCGCTGAGATTTTTAATATAAGCCTTGATAAATGCATGTTCGGCGGCAAAATCTTCTTCTGTCACATAGCCTTTGTGCTGGCTCTGCACCCAGTCCCGCGCGGCAGTATGGACGGTGCCGGCAATAAGTTTCCTGTCAAGCGCCCATTGCAGGAACATTAGGGTGGAGGTCTTATAAAAGGTTTGCTCTTTCATAAATTGCTCCAGGGTACAGTAATCCATTTCGTTGTAGAGGTGGAATAATGGATTTCTGTAATCCAGTCCGAGTACAATATCCTTGACAGTCTGTTCGTCTGTGAATTCCGGTCCCCAGCTTATATATTTCTGTTTATCGACCGGAATACGCCAGCGATAGAAACTTTCACTGCCATCGTCGTTTAGCCATATAGGTGATATCTCGCTGCTTTTGAGCGTAGGAGCGCCAAGGGAGGTGTTCAGGTGCTCAAAAGTGGCATTGAAGTCTACCTGGGCCGGGAAAGTGGTCGAGGATTTATTGTTGTACCACTTTGCACTTGCCAGTCGTGGTACAAATATCCCTTTTTTGTTGCTCTGTACCAGCGGGTATGCTGCCAGGTATGGCTGCGCATTGAACAACAGGTCAATTCCCAGTTTTTTATTTTCAATCCAGTAGGAGATTTCGGTTGAACGGTTGGAGATATAGGGCTTCTTTGGATATTTAAATCCGTGCTGCTCCAGGAAAGTAATGATGTCTGCGGAATCAATAGCGGATCCCATGAGGCTTACCAGTGTATTGAACATTAGGTCGACATTTTTCGGGTTAAGATGATAAAGGCTGTAAAATAATGAATTTTACTGCAGGTCCGTAAATGCCTTGGGTAGAATCATGAAGAGTGGCTTTAGCACATTCTATTCCAATAGGCCTAATACCCTTATCGAAACGTAATAATCTGATATCCACTTTGTAGCATGAGAATTTGGCCAAATATATTCTCTTATAAACAGCGGTGGATATAATTCCAGGCCTTCGACCTGTTGCACCAATACGCAGCGGTGTCCAGAACAGTAACCGATTATATCAAAGCCGTCCGTTCAGATGTGCTGCAACAGTATTCAAAGTTCAAACCGAGACAAAATGTAAAGAAATATGGACAACATGGATGTGAATCAAAATGGTGGCGGCAATTTCAGCGAAGAAAATAGCTGATTTTTGAATAAAAAAATCAGCATGTAACTGACAGGTTATCTCGAAAAGTTGAGACGGCCTGATTATTTGTAATTAACTGATGTTCCTCTATCAGATTATTTTTTTTGATAATTTACAATAAGAAGAGAATATCTTTGCGCCAAAATATACCCCTTATACCTATGAACAAATTTTTTCAGCTTACGGTAGCTTGTAGTTTGTTGATTTTTGCAGCATGCAACAAAGAAAGTATTCCTGCAGACTATACTATCACGCCAGGAACAAATATTTCTAGCAAACAAATCAGTGCGGGCGTTCAGGGCATCGTGCTGGACGAAAAGAATCGGCCGGTATCCGGCGCGGCTGTCAGCTGTGGCAATAGCTCCGCTATTACTGATCAGAACGGCGCTTTCCAGATACCCAAAGCTGATATGAGAGAGTATGCCGCTGTCGCTATCGTTAAGAAAGCCGGCTACTTTAATGGATTCAGAACTTTTCAAGTTACCGGCACAGGGAAAACACAATTCGTACAAATACAGTTGCTCCCTAAAAAAGCTGCCGGCACTTTCGATGCCAGTAAAGGAGGCACTATTAATGCCTCCAATGCACAATTTACTTTTACTGCGAACCAGGTATTGGATGGCAATAACCAGCCTTATGCCGGTAAAGCCAGTCTTATTTATGCGCCAATCAATCCGGAAGATGCTAACTTTGCCAGCCAGCTTCCTGGTGACCTGCGTGCGATAAACAGTAATAACGAGGAAGTAGGATTGAAGTCCTATGGCATGATGGCATTGGAGTTGCAGGGGGAAAATGGAGAAAAACTCCACCTCGATGGTAAACAGGATGTTAACTTCAAAATGACGATCCCTGCGAGTTTACAAGCTTCTGCTCCATCAACCATTCCATTATGGCATTTTGATGAAGCTGATGGTCTATGGAAAGAAGAAGGAAAAGCTACTAAATCAGGAGATAGTTATGTTGGAACAGTGAAACATTTCTCTTTCTGGAATTGTGATGCACAGTTTCCTTTAGTGCAATTTCAGGCAACATTCCAGGATGCAAATGGGATACCTTTAGGTAATATGCGCGTTACCTTAACCCGTGCAGACGGCAATAACAGCTATGCAACAACTGATATGACCGGGACTGTAAAAGGTGGTGTTCCTGCTAATGAACAGCTGACTTTAACCTTAAGAGATAAATGCAATGAAATTGTTTATACCAAAAAAATAGATCCGTTATCAAAAGATACTGATCTTGGTAAGATCGCTGTTACCTTTTCGACCCCAGGGGCGTTAACCATAAAAGGCCAGCTGATTACCTGCAATAATACACCTGTTAAAAATGGGGCAGTAGCCATCAAAATTGAAGGGGTTAACTATGCTGCAGTGCTTCAAAACGGTAGTTATCAGGCAACGATAATACGTTGTAATACTAACCTCGCTGATGCGACCATTACTGCGGTTGATACAGATGCAAGCAAGGCTTCTACTACAACCATACAGGTAACTGCAGGTGTTGTTACCCAAGATGTACAAGCTTGCGATAATGTACAATATGGTAGCGTTTCACTAACGGTTGGAAGCACCTCTTACAGCTTCAACAGCATTACGGACTCGTTGCTTTTGTATCGTAATGGATATGGTGACACTACGACAAATACATTTTTCGTTACCAGAAGAACCCAGGGAGAAAGCCTGAGTTGGACAATTAGTGATATAGCTGTTGGTACTTATACTCCAACTAGTTTTTATCTTTATACCAATACGTATCTCAACTCACCAAACATACAAGTAAACATTACGCAAACCGGCAATGCAGGTCAGTATATTTCTGGCAGCATCAGTGGCACTGCTGTACAACCAGCCGATTCTGCATCAGGCAAGCCGAGTGAACAAGTTCCTATTTCCGGAACATTTAGAATCCTGAGACAAAACTAAATTTTATGATAAATAAAAACGGCTGACTAATTCTCTCTGGTCAGCCGTTTTTTACTAAATCATTAAAGGAAATTAAAGCCGCTTAAATCACTGGATTTATGCGGCTTTTCTGTTTTTATGATAAAAAGATAACTTGGCTTCCTGACAAATCAGTTGCAAGCCGACACCCTCCGAGCTTCCCAAATTTGTTTACTATCTACTTATTGAAGCTGCTTATAAAGACTTCCATTGCTTTTGCATTTTGAATCCTGGGGTTTAATGCGAGCGCCTTCCTGTAACAAACCACTGCCTTTGAACGATCGCCATTTCTCAGGTACGCATCGCCTAACAGGCTGAAGGCATTTGCTGATGAGGGGTAGTTTTGAGTATTCATTTCCAGTAAACTTATCGCATTATACAGGGCCCCATAGTCAGCTATTAAATCCATTGCCAGATTGGTAATGCTCGCTTCTGTTGGTGTAATAGCATATCCATACCGCTGAGATAGTTGCTGATAATGTCTTTTAATAAATGCCGCATTTAATAATTTCGGATCTGTTTGAGGTATATCCCATTGTCTGAAAATAAATCGCAATGCATCATAATAGGCTTTCACCGGTTCTGTCATATGTGTATCTTCAGGATAATGAACATACTTATAGTCCAAACCCGCGATCTTCCTTTGGTTAATCAAAGCGTCGAATTTTAGCAGATCTGCATGGAAGGTAGATTTGTCGTCCGACATTCCTTCATTGACATCACTGTAGAAGATCATTTTGTTTAATACATGGTCATTTCTTAAACTTTTATCAGCGAGCCGAAGCAAATATCCCTGATCCCACCAGAAGGATGGACGAATTGCTATATATGCACCAAACATATCCGGATGCGTTAGTAGGAGCTATCAGGCTAAAGTGATTGTCTCCATCCAGTAAGTACAATACCGGGTAATGCTTATCGGGCAGTAAGGTATCTGCTGGCGGCACGTAGATATACACTTTACGGTTTTCCCCCAACATCATGGACGATAGTTGGATGATATCAGGTGATATGGGTTGAAATACCGGGTCGGTTTGTGCTACCAGTCCTTGTGGAATCAGCAAACTAAAACAAACAGAAACTATGATAACTCCCAAATGCTGACCTCCCCCCGAAAAAATATAGCGTTGTAAGTTGGAAATTTCGGGGCAATGTACTTGCGACATACTAATTTTGGCTCCTGATGCTGTCGCAGAAATCTTCTAATACTTTTTCAATAGATTTGATCTCTCCAGATAGAACCTCGTTAGTTGCCATTATGTTAGTTAAGAATACATATCCGGTTTTAGTTTTGGGATTGAAGCGTAGACAAGTACTAATTCCTGGATCATCTCCATCATGCCCGATATAACCAGTTGGATATAAGTTCCAAAAAATACCTTTATTTCTCTTGTTAAGGTTAATATTCTTTGGGGGGGTAGTCACAAAAAGTTGAGGTGTGAACATTTCTACATAGAATTTCTGAGATAAAATATCAGATTTCCCATTAAATCCTTTTATCATCTCAATTACATACTTACTTAAATCATCCACTGAAGTTCTAAGTCCACCATCAGGATAAGTCACGAGCTGATATAAAGGGAAGACTTCCATATTTTCAGCATAAAGTTTGGTGTGTTGGGATAGATCAATGGACTTTAAAAACCATCCTGATTTGAACATCTTTAATGGGGTTAATATGAATAGTTCTGAATACTCACTAAAAGACTTACCTGATTTGCATTCAATTAAGTAAGCTGCAAGGGCTGAAGCAATATTGCTATATTCGGATCTTTCCCCGGGCCTGCTATCATAAAAGTTTTCTTTTGTGAAAAACTTTCCATCTGAATTGAGATATGAATACATAAAGTCTTTCAATGTAGTATCCACATCAGCTCCTGTGGACATTATACTATAGATGGATGAAGGGAGCAGTTCTTTAAGAATAGATATATTTTTGGTGTCCCAAATATATGATTTATAGTAGATTTCATTTCTGTCTACTATTCCGGATGTATGAGTTACAAGATGTTTGATCTTAATGGAATCATTAGGAAAATATGGGTTTGATACCTTGAAAGGTAATATATCATTGATGTTCGTTTCCAAAGTAAAATACCCATGTTCTATCGCCTTCATTAAAGCTACTGCAACGAAAGTTTTACTTATAGAGCCAATGTTTTGAATAGTAGTAGGAGTAAATGGCTTTCTGGCTTTTATATCTGCATAACCGTACCCGTTTTCATATATAACTTTACCTTTGTTTACTATGGCAATGCTGAAACCAGGCAATTTATAACTTTTATACATAGCTTGGAGGTTTGCATTTAACTGGTCAATTGTCCTTTGTGCATAAAGGGAGGAAGATGATATTTGAAAAAGAAATGTTAAGATCCCTGCAAAAACGAATAGTTTTATGTTTAAAAGGCGCATTTTTTTTCTATTAAGTACAGAGGTGAAAACTCATGTCAAGATATAAAAATAGAAAAAAAGCTGATATTGTTTATCACTTGATTCTGACAAAACTGAACAAACAATTTTCAGGTCAGTGTCACGGTTAGCAATAAACGCTCACCACTATCAAACACCCATTCTACAAGATATTACGAAGATATGTGCTACTACCAACGGGATCACAATATAAATATCAAAGGTTATTAAAGCCGTTTAAATCCTGTGATTTAAGCGGCTTTTTTGTTTTTACTATTAAAAGGTAAATCATACAAAACGAACCTTACAGATACAAAAAAGAAGCTGCTGCTGACCGCGTCTTTCCTCTTATCTTATCCGGGAACTGGTTTCAAGCTATACGAAGTACATTTGCAAACGCGAATCACTGAAAACTCCTTTTCTTCTTGAAGGAGATATTATTTAATAATCTCCCAATTGTTTAGATAATAGTTCATTTCATGGTTTCTGTTGCCCAGATAGACTTTTTCATTTCTAACATCAATTTTGACCCGATATCTTTTATAGCTCTGTATATAAATAATTCCCTTTTCAGCTACTTTCTTTTCCATCTCATGCAAAGGAATAATTAAGAATTGAGTCTGTGCTTTTCCTTTAAGAATGAATACATAAAAAGTATTACCGGCATAATCTTTTTCAAAAGATACTTTCCTTACATCAAAATTATAGGTATCAAATGCATTTGCATTGGCGGTTTTTACTTGAATGGAGAAAAGCTTGTTATTCTTTGTAGCGATAATATCCATACCAGAATCTACGCTCATGATGCTTGCATTATACCCTCTAAATAACAGCTCGGAACAAACCAAATGCTCACCAGCCTTGCCAATAAAGCCCGTTTCTAAATTGATTTTTTCTTCCTCTACTGCTTCCAGCTCTAGTACTTTCTTTTGCCTTTGAGGTTCTAGTACCTTCTTATGGGGATTTAAGCTATAAGTAGATGGAGCTGTTTTGATAAAATCTGACCCTTCACCTTTTTTGTTTATATCCGTTATTATTTGAGCATTCATGCTGGCATCCGGGGTCGCGCCTTCTGTCTCTAATATCCCTTTCTCTAATGCAAGTTTAGCTATCTCCTTATAATGAAGTGGTTTTTTGCTTTCGGTAAGTATTTGTATAGCAGCTGTTTTAAATTTATTCATAGCAATAGTTTCTTCTGTTAATGTAGATGATTTAGACAGGGCTTATAGTTTACTTAATAAAAGTCAATTTAACAATAATTTCTGTCATAAACATTTGCGTGAGTCGCGACGCAATTGATTCTCTTATAAACTTGACATATTAACAAAAAATCTCTACTTTTCAAGTTAGAAGAAAGCTATTTCCTTCCGTAAAAAGCATAGATATGATACATTCCTTTTTAATGATCGGGCAGTCCAATATGGCCGGTCGTGGTTATGCGAAAGATGTTCCGTTGATCATTGATGAGCATATTAAAATGCAGAGAAATGGATTATGGCAAATGATGACCGAACCTATCCACTTTGATCGACCTAGTTCAGGCGTAGGGTTGGCTGCCTCATTTGCCGCTTTATGGAGGCTGGATCATGCGCAGGATGAGATTGGCCTGATTCCGTGCGCTGAAGGAGGTAGTAGCCTGGATGACTGGGCGGTTGGTGGTGCTCTCTTTGAAAATACCCTTTCTCAAGCCAGACTCGCCCAGCGAACAAGCGTCATCAAAGGGATCTTATGGCATCAGGGAGAAAACGACTGCTCTCCGGAGCAGGCAAAAGACTATTCTGAAAAACTGGCTGTGATTATCCGTACACTACGTCAAGAATTAAATATCCAGGAAGTGCCACTTATCGTAGGCGCTTTAGGCGACTACTTATCGAACGGACTATTTGGCCAGTATTTTACCGCCTATCCTTTGGTTAACGATGCATTGGTGCACTTTGCCAACTCCCACTCCAATAGCTACTTTGTGACTGCGCAAGGACTTACTGCAAATCCTGATGGTATCCATTTCAATGCCATGTCCCAAAGGATACTGGGCGTTAGATATTATAACGCGTATCGTGACTTAAAACATATTTTCGACCCTGTAACGGATGAAGACAAAATATTGTCTGCGATCTATGAACGGCCTTATACTAAGACAGAGAAGAGTAAGCTATTGGAATATGAATTCACGATCGGGAATATGGATGGTAAAGAATATTTACGACAACTAGGCGCACTGGGGTAAGCCTAAAAGAGTAGGGAAGCACCCTGATGAACAATTCACCAGGGTATTTCTCCGGTTACAGGATTATTTTCCTCACTAAAAAATTTCCCTGTAGGGCCATCATTATCAATTAAAGCATACTTTATAATCCGTTTGCCGGCATCTTCCAGCGTTCCCGTACCACGATGCCCGTTGAAATCAGTTTTGGTGTATCCCGGGCAAACTGCATTTATTTTGAAGTTTGTATTTTTTAGTTCATAGGCCAAAACAACTGTATACATATTTAAGGCCGATTTTGAAGATAGATATACGGCGCCTTTATAGTCATAATATTTATAGGTGGGGTCGCTGTGCAGCGTAATGGAACCTTGACTCGAACTTACATTCACAATGCGGGGCGCTGATGATTTTTTTAATAAATCAATAAATGCTTGTGTAACTCGCACAACGCCGTAAATATTTACCTCATAGGCTGCTTTAAACTGATCAATTGATGCGTCCAGTGCTGATTGTGGATAGCCGCCATAAATACCCGCATTATTTATAAGTATATCTAATACTTTTGTTTTGTTGCCTATTTCTCTCCGCGCATTTATTACGGATGCGTCATCTGTGGTATCCAGCTGAATAACTTCAACGTTGTTTAACCCTTTCGCTTTTAGCTGACGAATAGCCTCCATGCCATTTGCTAAATTACGACTGCCGAGGAATACGTGGATTCCTTTTTGAGCAAGCTGCTGCACAACTTCGAAACCAATGCTTTTATTGGCGCCTGTTACTAATGCATATTTCATTGCTGGTGTGAATTTAATAAGACAAAAGTAGAGGGCCAAAAGATAAGGGGAATGGACAATTCACTTTATTTCCCCGACAAATCTTGCTTGGGCAGAAATTCACTGGCGCTTTTTCCCGTACTTTTTTTGAATAGCCTAGAAAAATAATCGGGGTCATTAAAACCTAATTCATAAGCCAGTTCTTTGACGGAAGTATTAGAATATCGTAATCTCCGCTGAGCTTCCGCCATCAATCGGTGAATAAAATAATCTTTGGGCGATGTTCCCGTATATTCTTTTACAATACGATATAAACTGTTCGTAGATAAAGCCAGTTTCTCTGCAATAGCATTGATAGAGGGTTGCTCTGTCAGATGAGTTTCTACGGCTAATTTGAACGCTATAAACTTTGAAAGGTTGCTGTTTAAAATATGGGGAGATGCATTGTTTTTGAAATAAGCACTGTTTAACTCTGATAGTAATGAATGCAAATAAGCTAATATTATTTCTGTATCGGTCTCATACTTATCAGCATATAATATCTGGTTTAATATCCCAAAAACTGTTATTACTCTCTCCTTTGCAGCGCTTTCAAGTACTATCGTTTGTGCATTCAAAGGGTTGACCAAAAAAGGGAATGGCTGTGGCAGCAATGCTAGTGTGTTTTCATCAAACAGCAACTTGAAGTATTTAAGGTGGTCTGCTTTGGCGGGAGGGATAAGTATTTGATTGGGCATTGCAAAAAGTAAGTGCCCGTCTGTCAGTGGAAAGTTTTGCGAATCTATGTTGTATGTAATCGAACCATGCTCAATTAATACAATAAAATAGGAAGCTAGTCTGCGGGGTTGCAGTAGTTTTGCTTGATGATCGGCTGAAATATAAGGATGCTCGTTTGAACGAATCATTACTCCCAACTCGTCCTGCTGTAAGCGCTCCTTTTTTCCTTTTTGTACTTGCATATTACGCCCTTTAAATTTGTTGGGGATGGCCATGTATAAACTGCGAACTCGTGTTTGAGGCTAATACAAAATTCGCACTTTTTTGTATTTTATTTCCACTTTTTTTACTCCTTGAAGAGTTTGATTAATATGCAGGTGTAATGCCGACAGAAATTTAGAAGCAAATTATTTCTGGTAATATCCGCCTGATGACGCAATCGGTAAAACTGAAGTTTCATTATAGTTTATCTTGTTAAAAATTTCTATTGGTTATTATTGAAAAAGAATCTACTTTCATTCAAGCCGAAGAAATGAATGTATTATCTGAGTTGTGAGCCTGCGTTTTGGCCCCTTATATTTTGTTGCTAAATCTTTTTTTGTCCACGTTGCCTAAATGTATTGATAAATGCAGCTTTATTAAACATGTTCTATGCCTGTATTAAGCTATACTCGTCACCGCTGAGAGCACGCTTTAAAATGTGATTTGTATACATAATCAATGAACCTATTTTTAAGTCCACTAAAGCTTGTTATGTTATGAAACTGTTGACTCTGAAAATGCCACAAAATAGCTCCCGGAGATAGGGAATGCTATACTGAATATTTCTGCGTTACACTGATTGCACTATTTTTCAATAATTAAAATAACCTTCCCATGTTTTGGAGACTCTCGGAACCGAGGCCTAATGGCCCTATGGCTGCGCATTTATTTTTAGAACTGGTGGATGTAAAATTATCCTACACCACATTGCAGCAGGAAGTGGAAGATCATCCGGATTATCCCAGCTTGTTGAGTATTAGTGATGTTTTTAGTAAATATAAGGTGGGAAATATCACTGCGAGTTTTGCTCCTGGAGATATGGCGAAGATACCGCCTCCTTTTATTACACAGGTAAAAGGCAAAGATAGCGAGATGGAATACTTCACTGTAGTAAAAACTATCAATAGTGAAAAGGTATCCGCTTTTGATCCTGAACGCAAGAAATGGAGAGAGTATCCATTCCAGGAATTTGCTGAACAGACAAGCGGAGTAGTGCTGTTAGCAGAACCAGAAGATGACGCAGGAGAAATAGATTTTAAAGATAAACGAAGAGAAGAACGGTACCATACCTTTAGTATGTACGCCTTAATAACCCTGCTGATAGCCATATTTGCAACCGTAAATGTACAAGCATTCCTGCAAGTGGGCTGGGTAGCGCTGCCACCGATAATGTTCTCCGTGCTTTCAGCTGCTGGCGTACTCACAGGGATCTTACTAATGTGGTACGACCTGGACAGATATAATCCTGTTATTCAACAATTATGTAAAGGACGTAAACATGTAAATTGCGATGCTATTTTGCAATCGAATGCGGCACATATTTGGGGTGTAAGTTGGAGTACTATAGGATTATCCTATTTCTCCGGTCAGTTGATTTTTATGTTGGCACAAGGCATTGTTTCCCCAGAAATGCAATCCGTTACTGGTATTGTCAGCTTGTTAGCGCTGCCATATGTTTTCTACTCAGTATATTTTCAGTGGCGTATTGCAAAACAATGGTGCGTACTGTGTTTGACCATACAAGCAATATTATTACTGCAAGCATCGATTGTAATATGGAAAACAGATATGCTCATCTCAAACTTTTCAGTGTCTGCTTTACTTCAATTTACAATGTTCGGCGCTATCGCCTTCCTGGCTGTGGTACGACTGTTCCCAATGCTGAAAAAGTTAAAAAGAACCAAATTTTTTAAGAACCAGCTGAAGCGTCTGAAATATAATCCAGACGTGTTTAACGCAGTATTAAGTAAACAGAAAAATGTGCATGAAGGCGCGGCTGGTTTGGGAATCATACTCGGTAATCCAAATGCTACCAACAAAATCCTGAAGGTATGTAATCCCTACTGTGGCCCATGCGCAAAAGCGCATCCACCAATTGAAGATCTGCTGGAACGTAATCCGGATGTACAGGTGCAAATCATTTTTACGGCTACCAATGAGGATTACGATGAACGGAAGTTACCTGTGCAACATCTACTGGCAATTGCGGCTGATAACAATGAACACTTAATCAAACAGGCATTGGACGATTGGTACCTGGCACCCGAAAAGAATTATGCACAATTTGCCGCCCGATATCCGCTCAAGAATGAGCTGGTGCAACAGGAAGGAAAGATTAAAGATATGCGCGATTGGTGCGATAAGGCAGGGATTGCGCATACCCCCACTATTTATGTTAATAATCATGAGTTACCCAATATCTATGATGTCCATGATTTGAAAAACTTTCTGTCTGCTTAAATGACAGTTTGAATGAATTAATGACCTGAATATAGCGGTGCGCGCCCGCTTGCAAGTGTCATTAATAGGCACAGGCAGCCTATACCTTCGCCTGTATTGTTTTTTTAACAACCTAAATTCACATGAATGAAAAAGCTTAAATTAAAAGCGCTGGACCTCGGCGCAAAAGAATTGCTGTCTCGTGAACAACTCAAAAATATCCTTGGTGGAGACGGTTCCGATGATGGTGGTTCTACTGGTATTTCCGATGGTTGCGCTGCTGATAAAGTGGCTGCTTGTAAGGATAAAAATGAAGGTAATTCTTGTTGCTTTTACTATCAGGGACATCGATATGATGGATTATGCCGTAAGTATGCCCCCAATTACGTAAATCACTGTTCTGACCTGAACTAGGTTTATTAGAAGTTTATTGGAGGCGGCAATTGTCGCCTTCAATAAATCTTAGAACTTAATATAGAATAAATCATCACCATGATATCATTTAGAATAAAGTTGACCTGCGTCGTTTTGGTATTTCTGCTGCCGTTG
The DNA here is from genome assembly GCF_003259435.1 of Chitinophaga dinghuensis. Taxonomy (GTDB): domain Bacteria; phylum Bacteroidota; class Bacteroidia; order Chitinophagales; family Chitinophagaceae; genus Chitinophaga; species Chitinophaga dinghuensis. Next base: position 198,727 of record NZ_QLMA01000008.1, on the reverse strand, counting down.
TTTGCAATGGCGCAATTCGACAAACCATTTGCAAAAGTCGGAACTGTTAAGATCAGTGGTAGTGTATCTATCCCGCGATCAATTATGAGAGATAGTATTAAAGTCTGGATAAGTGTGCCCCAACCATTTACTGGAGATGTTGGCGTATATAAAGTGCCGCTTGATTTTAAGGGACAGTTTGCATTGAATGTCAATACGGAAACAAATATTAGCAGATGTGTCATTAGTACGGATATAAATATCAATAATCAGGTTACAATGCTGCTGCAAAGCGGTCAGGAATCTACAATATCATTCGGTTATAATGATGATGGCGTTATTAACAGATTAAAGACTAACTATAATGCTGGTTTTACGGACGCAGAACTCATAGATGCGCAGAATCAGTTTAATAATATGATCAATGAAAGATCCGGGAAACCTATGGAGCCCTTATATAATAAAGATTTTAGTGTCTTTGTTGATCATACCAATAGTGTGCTGCTAAGGAAACGCTCCATACTAGATCGAACAACTGTTCTATCGAAAAAAATGAAGGATATACAGTTCAAGGATTTTTCGTTAGCAACATACTATAATGATGTATTCAATTACCATACAGTAATGGTGTTTAACTACAGCGCTACCAATAATCATAAAATGCCCGATAGTACTGATATAAAGACACCCGTTAGAAAGGATTATATCTTTCTAAAGAATCTGGATCTGAATAATCCGATGAACCTGTATTGCTTTTCTTACCCCACCTTCACACAGGAATTGTTGAGAAATAATACATTAAATATTCCACGTATCGGTGATACTCCTATCCATGAATGGACTAAAACAATTAAAGCAATAATAGGCGATCTGACGGGATTTGATAAGGGACAGTTCTATGATATGCTGATTTCCAATGCTTATGCAATGCAATTTGACCTGGAGCTGAAACCATTGACAAATACACAATTGCAGAACATCACCCAATATTATAAAGGAAGCGAACTGCAAAAAATACTGCTTAAAAAAAACCAGGAAGTGGCAGACATGGCCAGGTTGAAAGAAGAAATGGTACTTAATACTACGCCTGATGTATCCCCAGAAGCATTAATGAATGCAATCATTGCCAGATATAAGGGGAAAACCGTAGTGGTTGATTTTTGGGCAACCTGGTGTGCGCCCTGCCTTGAAGCCATTAAAGCATCCAGAGAGTATAAAAAACAACTGGCTGACAAAGATGTAGTGTTCGTTTATATAAGTAGTCCCAGTTCCCCAAAGAAATTATGGGAAAAACATATCCAAGGTATAGGTGGGCAACAGTTTTACCTGACGCAGAAAGAATGGAATTATTTGTTAGATACTTTCCATTTTAGTGGTATCCCCAGCTATCTGATCTTCGATAACAAAGGAGTATTGAAACATCAATTTACCGCCTATCCTGGGAATGAATTGATGCAAAAGAAGATTGAGTCAGTAGCGGGAGTGCAATAGACACTTAGTCAGCCATTAGTATAGAATGAAGTTTTTTAACTAGATGTAATTTTTTCAAGATGCCTTTCCCGTTTTATAGACAGCTAAATGCCATGGATTGTGGCCCCACGTGCCTGAGAATGATAGCGCGTCATTATGGTAGGCATTATAATACTGATTCTATCCGGCAGAAAGCCGGTCTAGGAAAACAAGGCGTTTCATTATTAGGAATAAGTGAAACAGCCGAGAAAATGGGCTTTCGTACCCGAGGAGTACAGATTGGATTTGATAAATTGAAATCTGTGCCATTGCCAGCCATCTTGCACTGGAACCATAATCATTTTGTAGTACTGGTGGATATTAAACGGAACTCCGTTAAACTCGCGGATCCCGGAAAAGGGATGATAGCCATCCCGGCGAAAGAATTTGAGCGAAAATGGACAACCAATAAAACCAGCGACCAACAAAGAACAGGTACCGCATTATTATTGGAACCTACTCCCGAATTTTATGAGAACAGTGGAGAGAAAGAACACAAATTGAAATGGAGTTTTATTTCCCAATACCTGAAAAGCAGCCGCTGGCAATTGACGCAGGTATGTTTTGCGCTTCTGATGGGAATGCTGTTACAACTGATCATGCCATTTCTCACCCAGAGTATGGTAGATAACGGCATTAACGCGGGAAATATGCAATACATCACATTAGTACTGTTTGCGCAACTGATGCTGACCTTCAGTAGCACAGTGATAAGTTTTATCCGCAACAGGCTTCAATTGGCTATCTCTGGTACCATCAATATATCCATCCTGTCTGATTTTTGGATGAAACTTACCAGACTCCCGCTGTCTTACTATGATTCACGTCATACAGGAGATACCTTACAGCGTATCAGCGATAATAAACAGTTGCAGTCTTTCCTGACCGGACAGACGCTCACCACTTTATTTTCGATGCTCAATTTTGTGATATATGCGGTTATCCTCATTATGTACGATATCAATCTCTTTATTTTGTTCGTAGTAGGTAATGCGCTGTATTTTGGATGGATTAAGCTTTTCATGAGATTCCGGAGAAGAATTAATCATGAAGTATTCGCACTTTCTGCCAAGGAGAAAAGTACCACACTGGAACTGGTTCAGGGAATGCAGGAAATTAGGCTGAACAATGCAGAGCAGGTGAAACGCTGGGGATGGGAAAGCTTACAAGTACAGTTGTTTAAACTAAACTTCAAAAGCCTTAATTATAATCAGTGGCAGAGTGCAGGTGCACTGCTGATCACACAAGCAAAAGATATTGTTATCAGTTTCACAGTGGCAAAACTGGTAGTGGATGGCCATCTGACATTCGGCGCCATGTTGTCCATTCAATACATTATTGGTCAACTAAGCGGACCTGTATCGCAGTTCATCGGATTGGCGCAAAGTGTGCAAGACGTAAAGATTAGTTTGGAGCGATTGAATGAAATTCATGAACTGGAGGATGAAGAACCGGTAGATCAAACATTTATTGATCGCCTGCCACAAGAAAAAACGATCCGCGTTAATCAGCTTTCCTTTACTTACCCCGGCGCGGGAAATGCGCCGGTGCTAGAGAATATTGACCTGACTATTCCCGGTGGAAAAGTAACGGCACTAGTGGGGGACAGTGGCAGCGGAAAAACCACCATTTTGAAATTACTGCTGAAAATATATAGCCAATATACGGGCGAATTGAAAGTAGGAGAGAACGACCTTCGGTTTATCAGCCCGGTATTCTGGCGGAGAAACTGTGGCGCTGTATTGCAGGATAGCTACGTTTTTAACGATACTATCGCAAGAAATATTGCTGTAGGGGATGAACATATAGATGAAGATCGCTTAATAATGAGCTGCAAAGTAGCCAATATTTTATCCTTTATTGAAACCCTGCCAAATGGGTTTAATACCAGGATTGGCGCAGAAGGAGTAGGCGTCAGCCAGGGACAGCGGCAGCGATTATTTATTGCCAGAGCGGTATACAAAAATCCCGAGTACCTGTTTTTTGATGAAGCCACCAATGCATTGGATGCTAATAATGAGAAGGTCATTGTTGAGAACCTCAACGAGTTCTTTGAAGGGAAAACGGTGCTGATCGTAGCACATCGCCTGAGTACCGTAAAGAATGCAGATAAAATTGTTGTGCTGCGTCATGGAAAAATAGTGGAGGAAGGTACCCATGAATCCCTGACAGCACAGAAAGGATACTATTATGAACTGGTAAAAAATCAACTTGAACTGGGTAAATAATGGAAACTGTAAAAAAACATATAACAACGACACCCGCAGATACTGTAATCCGTACGGAAGAAGAGGCTGCTGATTCCCTGAACGATTTGCGCAATACCGTTATTAACCGGTCTGAGGCCGTGGATGAGATTATGTCCCGGAAAACAGGATTTATGGAGAGATGGGCATTACTGTTTTATGCGGGTATATTTGTTGGTATCACATTGATCTGCTGGTTCATCAGATTTCCTGATATCGTAGACGCAGATGGCGTGCTTACTGCAGTAAATGCCCCCAAAGAAATATTGGTCAACCAGGATGGACGATTAGTTAAACTATTCGTCACCAATAACACAGTGGTAGAAAAAGGCGCCATCCTTGCCTGGATTGAATCCACCGGAGATCATGCTTCCATTCTTCGTTTGCAAGGCCAGGCAGACAGCGCCATCATCTTGCTCGATAAAGGTTTGTATCCGGAATCCATTGCCACCTTCCAAGGCCCCTATCAGCAACTAGGAGAGGTGCAAAAAGACTATCAGGATTTTCTGAAAGCCAGAGAACAGTTCCGGGATTACACCGACCATGGATATTATATACGCAAAAGAGAAATATTGCGAGAGGATATGGCACGAATGGCTAATGAAAATGAAATAGTTGTCCGGCAAAAGGAATTAGCAATACAGGATATGAAAATGACGGAAGCCACCTTCAATATGCAAAGCAGACTATTTGATGAAAAAGTGATTTCTGAGGAAGAATTCCGCAAAGCCAAAAGTATAGTACTCAATAAAGAAATATCCATCAATAACTATGATTATACCCTTTCCACCAATCAGTCGAAATTAAGCGATAAACAGAAAGAAATTGATGAATTAACACATGAAATCCAACAACAACTGAGCGTGTACCAGCAAGCATTAGGCGTTTTCAAATATTCCCTGGATGAATGGGTGAGAAAGTATGTCATTTCATCTCCGATTGCAGGTAAAATTAATTATTTGTTACCCATGCAAGAAAATAAACATATGCAGCAGGGCAAACAAATCGGTTATACCATTCCAAACGAAGATGCCGTTTACGTGGAAGCCAATTTCCGACAAAACAACTTCGGGAAAATCGATACGGGAATGAAAGTTCGGCTGCAATTTGAGGCATATCCTTTCCAGGAGTTTGGAGAGTTGTTTGGCACCGTGTCTTATATCTCCAATGTGCCTGCTGATAGCGGCTTCCTGGGGAATATACGGCTGCAAGATGGACTTAAGACGCAAAGGGATTATAATATACCCTACAAGAGCGGCCTGAAAATACATGCCAAAATAGTAACGAAAGATATGAGACTATTGGAAAGATTCTATTACAATTTCGTCAAATCTGTCAATATGGATAAATAGAAATCCACCTTATCCTGAAATATACATACCTGCATTGTCAATCCCACCTGTGTGTACGCTGACTCACTGCGGATGGAAGCATTTATTTAAACAGCATAAAGTCATTATTATGTTATCAATACCTATCCCCACTTTTATCATTAATCTCAAACACCGGTCTGATCGGAGAACAGCGGTCACAAAAGCCTTTCAAAACCGGAATGAGTTTGCCGTTCAGATAGTGGAGGCAAAAGAACACAAGATAGGCGCTGTAGGTTTATGGGAGTCTATTCAACATATACTGGAACACCTGGTAACCGATAAAGATGATTTTATTCTGATCTGTGAAGATGATCATCAGTTCACCACCGCTTATACGGCCGATATCCTGCAGAATAGCATAAAACTGGCAAAAGAAAAAGAGGCGGATATCCTCCTCGGAGGAGTGAGCTGGTGTAACGCGGCGGTACCTGTTACGGACCATTTATTTTGGGTAAACAAATTTTCCGGATTGCAGTTTGCCATCATTTTCCGAAAGTTTTTTGACGTCTTAAGGTCCCTCAGTTTTCAGGAGCAAGATGCTGCTGACTATAAGATCGCTGCTATCACAGAAAAAAAGTTCGTTATCTATCCATTCATATCCATACAAAAGGGATACGACTACTCAGATGTAACCGCAAAGAACAATCAGGTGGGAAGGGTAGAAGAATTGTTTGCCAGTAGTTTGGCCAGCCTGGAGGCCATCCTTAAAGTGAAACAGTATTATGGACAGCAATCAGATCATGAAATCCCTACTGATACAGAATTTGAAACTATTACTCTTCCCACATATGTCATCAATTTGCCGGAAAGAGTAGAGCGATTGGCACATATCAAACAACAATTTGAGGGACGTATGGAATTTGACCTGAATATTATTGAAGCCTGTAAACAGGAAGTGGGGGCGCTAGGGTTATGGATGAGCATTAGAAAGATAGTGGCAATGGCAAAAGAAAGAGAAGAAGATGTAATTGTTATCAGCGAAGATGATCATGAGTTTACGGCAGATTATTCGAGAGATGTATTCTTGAAAAATGTACTGCAATCATTTTACCAAAATGCGGATTATATAAGTGGCGGAACAGGAGGGGCATCACTTGGAATTATGATTGATGAGGGCCGGTTCTGGGCCAGCAGACTGTTGTCTACCCAATTCATCGTTATTTACAGCAAATTCTTTGACGCTATTCTGGAAGAACCATTTGATGAAACAGTGTTGGCAGATATAAAGCTCTCGGAAATGACCAGTAACAAAATGGTATTATATCCTTTTATTTCTGTTCAGAAAGATTTCGGATACTCCGACATCACAGCGGTACATAATGAACACAAAGGAATTGTTCAAAACTTGTTTGCTGCAGCTTCCCAGCAATTAGGTATGATCAAAAGAATTCAGCAAACACAGCTATTATGAAAAATAAACCCAAAATAGCGGTTGTCATGCCTTGCTTTAATGGTGAAAAGTATATAGGCCGATCCATTGAGAGTATCCTGTCGCAAACCTTCGACAGCCTGGAGCTCATCATTATTAACGATGGATCCACCGATGAAAGCGAGCGCACCATCAGTTCCTATCTAAAGGATCCAAGGGTCAAATACCATGCATTGGAGAAAAATATGGGTAATTATTATGCAAGGAATTATGGAATGAAGTTGGCAACTGCAAAGTATATAGCAGTGATGGATGCAGATGATATTGCTGATAGTAACAGACTGCAGATAGCATTTGATTTCCTGGAATGTCATAAGCGTGTAGGCGCAGTAGGTAGCCAGGGATTTTGGATAGATACGGAAGACAAGATTATAGGGAATCTGAATAAACCCTATCATACACGCCGACTCAACATGTTACTCCTGAAGAATAATTTCACGCTTCATCCGTCGTTGATGTTCAGAAATACGCTGCTTAAACGAAATAATCTGTATTACAATGAAAGGCTGCGGTATTCAGCGGATTATGATTTCGTCGTGCGATGTTCCCAATATTTCAGAATAGAGAATATTCCAAATCGTATTATCAAGTATCGTATGCATAGTGAGCAGATATCCAGCAAAAGAAAGCAGGAACAAACAGCGTTCGCTAACGAAGTAAGATTCATGCAATTAAAAAGATTCGGGATTAATATGTCTGACGAAGAGATAAACCTGTACCAGCAACTAATGAGAGAAGATCATCTGACAGTAGCCGAAATAAATGTACTGCTGGAATTCCTGAACAGAATAGTGGAAAGTAACAAGAAACTGAGGTTATATCCAACCAGTCATTTATTTAATTTCTTTCAGCTCTTATTGTCAAAAGCATACCACAAAGCGATAACTGTAATCGATAAATTATCTTATTCTGATCGATGAATCAGATTTAAAACAACATGTATTCACCTTTTAAATAATCCGGTATCATGAAAGTCCGTGTATCTTGCTTTACCAAGGCCGACAAAGCCTTCCTGAATGATAACATAAATCGTTATAGTTTCGGTCAGAAGAAATGGAAAGATATAGAATTTGTATGTGATGATTCCTATGATCGGCTAGTGTTTTTTTCCTCTCCTCACAGATCCATGTTAGAACAGGGATATGATTATAAGAAGGCGGTTACATTTCTGACCAGTCCCCCAGATTGTTGGTCTACTCGCGTCGCCTATCCTACATCAATGGTTTGTCCTGTCTATCTGCCAGTTCCATTCTGGCCCAGTAATGTACTGGATCAGGTGAAAGAGAATACAACAAATATAGAGCAGGTGAAACAAAATCTGCTATCCACTGTAACAAGTGGGCTAAAAGCTTTTCCTGGACATAAGAAAAGATTACTTTTTTTGCTTCAATTCGACCGCATTATTGAAGAAGGCAATTTTGATATTTGGGGTAAAAGTCATAACAATCCGCTGTTTGATGAGTTGAAACATTATAGGGGCGCCATTGAAGAGAAGTACGATGCTTTATGGCCTTATAAGTATCATTTTGCCTGCGAGAACTCCTTTCATAAAGGATATTTTACGGAAAAGATTATTGATCCAATCATCTGCGAATGCCTGACATTCTACGATGGCTGTCCGAACCTCCCTGAGTTTATTGATCCTGAAGCCTACATAAAAATTAATACGGACAATATGGAAGAATCCTTTGAAACGATTGCAGAATCCATTGAGACAGACCAATGGGAGAAAAGAATTAAAGCAATCAAAGCGCAAAAGGAGCGGCTCTTATTCCACCTGAATCCATTAAATATAATCTGGATGACTCTTCATGGAAAAGAAGCGCTGGATGAATGCAAGCTGCCTAAGGTATAACGTAGACGCACATACGGATCTTAAATAATAAAAAGCATTGACTATGGATGATTTTCCCCAGATATCTACCTATATTATAAACCTGCCTTCCAGGAAGGAGCGATTGACCAATGTTCTAGAAGAATTCAAAGGGCGTTCTGAATTTGATATTACAGTGGTAGAGGCGAAACAGCATACTATAGGCGCTTATGGTCTTTGGATGAGTATTTGCAGTATTGTAGAAATGGCAATAGATAGGGAAGATGATGTAATCATTGTCTGTGAAGATGATCATCAGTTTACGGAAGATTACAATAAGGCGTACTTATTCGAGAATATTGAAGCGGCCTATGCCCAGGGTTGTGAACTACTTTGCGGGGGTATCAGTGGCGGATTTAACTATGTGCTGCCTGTAAGCAGCAACCGAATCTGGGTGAATGCTTATTGGTGCAATCAGTTTCTCATCATCTATAAACGATTCTTCACAACAATACTGTATCACACTTTTGACTTGAATAAGAAAGTGGATCAGACGTTATCCGGATTATCTCTTCATAAAATGGTGCTTTTCCCATTTGTATCCATCCAGAGATATTATGGATATTCAGATGTAACTGCCTTTAATGGAGAAAACCCGGATTGGGCGCAGTCGAGGTTTTTGACGGCATCCAGGAAACTGGAGGAATTACAATCTATCTATAAATATTATCACCAATAGTTCATCTGTATCGATATAAGATTTTTGTGAGCGATCTTATGCGGACTCTTACCCGATTTTTGATTAAACAACTTTACCGCAAATTACTGACTTATATATTGCTGTACGCCTATACCAGAGATTGTCTTTATCAGACGTGGGCTGCCACACGCAAAAGCTTGTACTGTTTTATTAACAATTTTAATGATTAATTATGAAGAAGCTGAAATTAAAAGCGCTGGATCTGGGCGCTAAAGAACTGTTGTCACGTGAACAACTAAAAAATATTCTTGGAGGAAGTGGTTCCGATTTGGGAGGATCTAATCTGGGGTGCGCCGAAAGTGCGTACAGTGCTTGTGGTAGTCGTCCTGTACCTCATAACTGTTGTTTCGTCCAGAGTGGTATCGTTTATCATGGGGTTTGCAGAAAGAGTGTGTATTTGGAAGAGTATACCTGTTCAGATTTGAACTAGAGGTATCCAAACTTATTGGGAAGTGACAATGGAACGAATTAGTAATATGTAACTAATGGTGCGCGCCCGTTAGAGCATCTTATTGATAGGTAAAGGCAGCCTGTACTAAAGTCTTGTGCTGCTATTCATCACTTAAATTCCAATTTATGAAAAAGCTTAGATTAAAAGCCCTGGACTTAGGGGCAAAAGAATTACTATCCCGTGAGCAACTGCGGAACATCCTTGGAGGAGATGGGTCTGATGATGGAGGATCCGGACCAACCAACTGCGGTATGACTCCTACCATTGCATGTAGTGGCAAGTCTTCGGGGGATCAATGCTGCTGGTATACTAATCAGACCGTTTACTATGGCATTTGTCGCTCATATGCACCTACTTATGTACTACGTTGTTCTGATTTGAATTAAGTGTCGTCTAAGTATTAATGGAGACGATAACTCAACGAATTAGTTACCACAGGAGGCCCGTAGCTATAACCTGTATTGTTATTCGCAGTTTAAATTCCAATTTATGAAAAAACTGAAATTAAAAGCGCTGGAACTAGGCGCCAGGGAATTGCTATCCCGTGAACAACTCCGGACCATATTAGGTGGCGACGGCTCCGACGAGGGAGGATCAACTCCCTGCAGTAACTCTCCGACCACTGCATGTATCGGTAAAGCGGTAGGTAGTAGATGTTGTTGGCAAATTGATAGGGAGGTTAATATAGGAAGGTGCCTTCCAGTCGGAGCTTTAAGCTGTATCGACGCCTGATGCCAGCTGTATTCAAAATTTTACGGAAGTCGATAATTGAAGATATTAATGACGTATAACTTACGGTGCGCGCCCGTTTGAATGCGTAATTGATAGGCGCAGGCAGCCTGTATTAAAAGCCTGTATTATTATTCATGACCTAAATTTCAATTTATGAAAAAACTGAAATTAAAAGCGCTGGAGCTGGGCGCCAGAGAATTACTGTCCCGTGAGCAACTCCGGAACATCCTTGGAGGCGACGGTTCAGATGATGGAGGATCCGAACCAATTCCTTGCGCGGAAACAACAACTGCTGCCTGTGACAAAAAGGCTGTTCGTGATATTTGTTGCGTTAAATATGATAATTCCTACGTTTATGGGAGGTGTGCTAGCTACGCCCCAACTAATGTAATGCGTTGTTATTACCTGTAGATGTATTCCACCTTATATAGGAGACGACTTTAGTCGTCTCCTATGGTTTTATTCTTCTACCCACATCCCTGTACGCTTTGCCAGATCTATCTTTTCCTGTCCATGAACGGTCATCAGTCCTGATGCAATCATTTGTTCCGCCCGTTTAATATTGGGTTTACTCCATTTACTTTTGGCTTTGCGGGGTGTAAATGTCAGATAGAAACTTTCGGTATCCCGTTTTTTTGCTTTACTGTCGATCCAGCCATAACATAATGCTTCCTCTGTTGCATCAATCAGCGATATGCAGGGGACCTTACTTTTTTTATGATATTGTATGAGCCAAACGCCGGATTCCCCCTGGCAATTACCTTCCAGCCATTTCCTCCATTCTGCTCTGGTGGTGGCGTATACTGCTTGTCTTCCGTCCAGTGTTTCCATAATTATTGATTGGCTTTTTGTTGTAAAATTTTCAGATAATGTGGGTTAGTCATGATACCAATAATATTACCGAATGGGTCACTTAATGCTGCGGTGGCGAAACCGCTTCCTTCCTGGCCTCTTTCTGTAATAGGTTCAAATTCTTTTGCGCCCAGTGCTATCAATTGGTCGAAGGTTACTTTAATATCGTCTACATGCCAGTAAGTAATGGCGCCACCGGTTTCAATTGATCTGGCAGGAGGTGCATATTTGCTGTCAATCACGCCCAGTTCGTGTTGGTAGTCGCCCAAACGGAATTCAAAATAGCCCGGCATGTCAAAATAAGGCGCTTCTCCGAAGAATTCTGTGTACCATTTCTTTGCTGCTGCGTGGTCTGCTGCGTAAAATGTCAGGGTTGCAATGCCGCGTAATACTGATGATTGTGCCATTTTGTAAAGATTTATAGGTTAATGTTTTAACAAAAGTAGATCCGGGGTTTGACAACAGTATGTCAGTAGGCTAAAAGAAATTTTAGAAAAATAGGGAGACACGTGTTCAAATAGCTGTCTGAACCATGGCTATACGAAAACCAGCGGCCTTTTCGCGGCATGCCCTTGAGATTAAGGAAGTTTTAACAGGTGTTTTATTACCTTTGGCGCTGAAGCTATTCCCTTACATGTCTACACCTGTTCTTGATCAAACGCCGGATATTGAGTTGTGGCAGCTTGTCCGGATGGGCAATCTGCAAGCTTACGGAGAGATATACGAGCGTTACTGGGAAACCCTGTACGAAAGCGCTTACTGGCGTTTATATGATAAATCTGCCGCCAAAGATATTGTACAGGAAGTATTTATTTTCTGCTGGCAGAAAAGGGAAGAAATACAGATCACCCAATCGGTAGAAGCCTATCTTCGTGTAGCCGTCAGGTTTAAAATCCTGAATCATCTTAAATCCGAACAAGCCAGAGAGAAATACCGCTTATTGGCCGGCCGGGAACTGCCGGAGATTACCCATTCTACAGAGGAGTCTATTGCCGGAGCCGATTTACAAGCCACTTATCACAAAGAACTGCAACGCCTACCCGAAAAAATGAGGCAGTTATTTATAGATAGCCGCGATCATGGACTTTCTATCCGCGAAATTGCCGAAAAACACGCCCTTTCGGAGCAAACCGTTAAAAACCAACTGTCCTCCGCCCTCAAAAAACTGCGAGCGGGGCTGGGTAATTACCTTTTAGATTAATTTTTTTTCCTTTACATAGTACTTCCGGTATTTGAGGATTGTCTATTAAACAACAGCGTATGAGTCACCCTGATCAAAACACCATCGATCTGCTGCTTGAAAAGCATGCTCTCGGCACTTTAACGAGGGAGGAAAGCGCTGTCCTGGAAAAATGGTATGCCGCATTTCCTGCCGGTAGCCAGGCGTTTGAGGATGCATCCGAACGCCACCAGACGCGGGAATCGATGAAAACAGACATTTTCAGGGCTATTCAGGCAGAAATGCCAGCAGCATCTTATCAAGCGGTAGAACCAGCAGTTGTTGCAGCCGATCACGTACCGGAAAAAAGGCCTGTCCGATACATGTACTGGCGCGCAGCTGCAGCTATATTATTACTACTGGCAACAGGTGGAGGCATATACCTTCTCAAAGGAAGATCTGTACCGCCATCTTATACAGAAGTAACCGCTCCTGCTGGCAAAAACCTATTCTATTTGCAACTGCCGGATGGCTCCGCATTATGGATGGAACCTGGATCGAAATTGCGCTATGACAGCCACTTTGGTAAGACAAGCAGGGACGTCCAAATCATAGACGGCCTCGCTCACTTCGCTGTGGCGCCGGGTGCATCACACCCTTTCATTGTTAGTACCACTGCCGGTATACAGGCAAAGGTGCTGGGAACTGAATTCAGTGTGAAAGCCTATAACGGGCTACCGAATGTAACCATACACGTTGAATCCGGCGCAGTACAGGTTTCCGATAGTACCCAAGTATTAGGTGTACTGAAAGCAGGGCAGCAGATAGAATACCAACTGGGAACGCACACGGCTATACGTAATGAAGGCATCGAAGACAACTGGCGTCAGGGAAGCCTCACCTTACAGAACGTAACCTTTGCGGAAGTAGCACGCATACTGCATAATCGTTACCAGGTGGAGGTATTATATGATAGCGCAATCGTGTCTCCCTACCGTTTCAACCTCCGGATAGACAGCAAAACTACGCTGGAGGAAGTTATGGAAATGCTGAAAGATCTGAGTGGCATGACTTATACGCTTAGTAATGGCCAGGTAAAGATCACCGGCGTACAACAATAATCACTGAACATAGCATAAACCCTCTTTTTTCAGCTGCAATAGCGGCAGGGGATACCTATGTCTTTAAAAAGGAATCGCGTAATGCAACGAATATTAACCATTCTGTTCTTGGCATATAGTCTGGCCGCAACTGGCCAGCAACATGAAATAAAGCTTAGTATCAGTATTCCCGCCACTTCGCTGGAAAATGCGCTTAAACTGTTGGAACAACAAAGTAAGATGCATATCTCCTATGAATATACGAGAGTACAAGGTATCTCCGTTAAAGCGCATACCTATAAAGATCAGCCATTGGAAACCATTTGCAGGGATTTGCTGAAAGGAACTTCCCTGATGGTTAAACAAAAGAATGATCAACTTTTTATAGGGCCTGCTCCCAGTCGCGAACATACGCTGAGTGGATATGTTGAAGATGCTGCCTCGGGAGAGCGACTCATTGGCGTTTCCCTGGCCGCGCCACAATTCCAGACAGGTACTGTTACCAATGCATACGGTTTTTACAGCCTTACTTTGCCATCAGACTCGCTCCATCTACAACTGTCGTATATGGGCTATCAACGGCTGGATACGGTGATCGCTATAGGTAAGGAAGGGATGACTTTCCAGTTACAGGCGCTAAATCGCCAATTGGAGGAAGTAACAATCCGGGGGAAACAAATGGAATCGTCGGTATCCTCCTCCCAGATGAGCCGCATTAACCTGTCGGCGGACCTGGTGAAATCCACTCCCCGTCTGCTGGGAGAGGCAGACCTGTTCAAAACGCTGCAACTGTTACCAGGCGTCAAACAAGGTACGGAAGCTACCAGCGCCCTCCTGGTACGCGGCGGTACTCCCGACCAAAACCTCATCCTGCTGGATGGAGCCCCGCTCTATAATCCGATGCACCTCATGGGGATATTCTCCACCTTCAATACCAATGTGCTGAAAGATGTAACCCTTTATAAAGGAGCATTTCCTGCACGTTACGGCGGAAGGTTATCCTCTGTGATAGACGTCTCCACAAAAGATGGGGATATGCATAAAATACACGGCGATTTTTCAGTAGGTCTGCTCTCCGCTCAGGCTACACTGGAAGGCCCTATCCAAAAAGGTAAAACGACTTTTTTGATTTCCGGTCGCAGATCCTACCCGGATCTGCTGGCCAAGGCTTATTTCAATGGCGATCGAAATGCTCCGGACAGATTGAACTTATATTTTTATGATATCAACGCCAAAATCCATCACAAATTCTCTGACAGGGATAAACTGTATTTCAGCTTCTATTCAGGTCGGGATAAAATGCAGGCGAGATATAAGTATACCAGTATAAACGCCAATAACGATTATGTGAGCGATGGCGGCGTACAATGGGGAAATATGATCGGTACCGCCAGATGGAACCACGTCTATTCTCCGAAGTTATTCTCTAATGTGATGCTCATTGGTAGCGATTATCATTTTAAATCCGCTTTTTCCCAGGATGGGAAGTCTAACGGTGAGGCATATACGGATTTACAGCGACTTAAATCCGGTATTAAAGACTATGGGGCGAAGGCCGATTTCGAGTATCATCCTAATCCCGCACATGCTATCAAAGTAGGCGGAGGATATATGTTCCGCATTTTTACCCCCGGTGTGTTACGGTCAAGGCAAACCCAGCAAGATGAAGTAACAGTGGATTCTGTAAATAATAACCGGGACATTAATGCGAGTGAAATGGACCTGTATGCAGAAGACGATTGGGAGCTGTCCAGTCGCCTGAAATTGAATGCAGGATTACATCTCAGCGCCTTCCATGTAGAAGGGAGATTATATTCTTCGTTACAACCACGCCTGAATCTGCGATATATGCTGCCGCATGACTGGGCATTGAAAGCTTCTTATTCCCGCATGGCGCAATATGTTCATCTGTTGGCTAGTAATTCTATCTCTTTGCCAACCGACTTATGGGTGCCTGTTACCGATAAAGTGAAACCACAAGAGTCGGATCAATTTGCATTGGGAATTGCCAAGAATATCTTCCATGATAAGTTTGAATTTTCTGCGGAAACGTATTACAAGCGACTGCACCATGTGATTGAATATAAAGAAGGCGCGGATTACCTGACCAGCAGCAGGGGAGATGCCTGGCAAACCCTGGTGGCAGCCGGCGAAGGAGAGGCATATGGAATGGAACTTTTGTTGCAGAAGAAAGTCGGCCGACTAACAGGTTGGGTGGGATACACGCTCTCCTGGGCCAACCGTCGTATTCCGGCAGTGAATTTTGGACGGGAATTTCCTTATAAATACGACCGTCGTCACGATTTTCATATCGTAGGCGCCTATAAACTGCGTAAAGGGATTGAGCTCTCCGGTTCCTGGACTTTCCAGAGCGCTGCTCCTTTTACCATTCCAGTCGCCTCTTATGAAGCAACAAATGGTCCTGTTTCAGAGAATGGCACCAGGGATTGGGTAACCGGAGTATCCCGCATCAATGGACGTAATAACGTACGTATCAGCGCTTATCACCGACTGGATGTGGGCGTGAATTTCATAAAGTATAAAAAGAACGGATTGGTACGTACCTGGAATATCAGTCTGCTCAATGTATACAACCGCTTTAATCCCTTCTTTTATTATCTGGACAGTTATGACAAATCAGGACCCAGAGCGAAGCTCAATGCGATTAACCTGATTCCATTTATGCCCAGTATTTCTTACAGCCTGAAATTTTAAGAATGAAAACGAGAATATTATTGTTTCCTGTATTGCTGTTGCTTTTTTACAGTTGCAAAAAAACAATCACAATAAATTTACCCGAAGAAGCCAACAAACCGGTACTCAATTTACTTATGAGTAAAGATAGTTTGATTATCGCGAGGGTAACAGTTTCCAGCCGCACCTCCGGGAATGATATCTTTCCTGAAGTGAAAGAGGCTACTTTGAAATTATATGAGAATGGAACGTTTAAAGAGAATCTGGCTCCTTTCCTGTTGGCTGACTTAACTTATTATAAAGGTACTAGTAAGGCGGTTGCAGGCGCCACCTATAGGGTGGTGGCTAGTGTTCCGGGATATGAGGATGTAGAGGGCAGCGACTTTATCCCTGAACAAGCAAGTGTAGGTGAGATGAGTGTCAAACTGGTGAAGGACAATGATGGATGGGGCTCCAAGGGGAATATATCCGTTGTGCTGCATGATAAGGCTGGGGAAAAGAACTACTACCGGATAAGATTATACGAATTAGTGACATTAAAAGATGCCGTAGATACCGTGGGTACAACCTACAAGTTTAAGGTAGATTTCCAGACGAATGAACTGCAGGATGGCATTTTTAACAAAGAAAGCGAGTGGGATTTCTATACCGATGATGCGCTTTTTGATGGCCGTAGCCCGCGATTTAATTTTATCACCGGCAGGGGAGGCGAGTTTAAAAAAGTAATAGTAGAAGTAACATCGCTTACGTATAGTAGTTACAGTTATTTGCACAGCAGCTTTATGGCGCGACTTAAAAATGAGGACCCCTTGTCTGAAAGAGTCATCGTGTTTAATAATATACTGAACGGTCTCGGCATTGTTGGAGGAATGGCCATAAAAGAATACCTGATAATGCCTTAGTATCTTGAAACCTGCGGTAATCGCAGGTTTTTTTATTAGCAGCGGTTATATCGCAGGGTGAATATCAGGCGGAAATTACCTGGTGAGGCGTCAAAAGTATTCCCTATTTTTACCTCCTATAACCGCGTATATGTCTAAAACCGTCCTGGTACTCGGCGCCAATTCCGATGTAGCAAAAGAAGCTATTTTATTGTATCTCAAAAAAGGATATCAGGTGATCGCCGCATCCCGCAGCACTGCGGAGATAGCTACGTTTATGGAAACAAGAAACGTCTCCATCCAGCAGCTGACTATCTCTTACTTTGATGCTACGGCTTTCGAAACGCATGAACAATTTTATGCCAGCTTGCCGGCAAAACCCCATATAGTATTGTATGCTGCAGGTTTTCAGGTAACGAATGAACAGGCATTGGTCGATTGGCAAGGTAGTTTTCGCATGATGCAGGTGCATTATGCCGGAGCGGTATCTATTCTCCACATTATTATTAATGACAGGGAGAATGACCATTTGGAACGGATCATTGGCCTATCTTCTCTTTCCGGCGTACGGGGGCGAAAAAGCAACTTTGTCTACGGTAGTACCAAAGCGGCATTCACGCAATATCTGGCTGGATTAAGACAGTATTTGTTTGCCAGGAAAGTCACTGTGAATGTGATTGTAGCAGGTTATATCCGTAGTAAGATGACCGCCGGCCTGGACCTCCCTGCCTCCTTATTAATGGAACCTTCGTTTATTGCCCGCGAGATCGTGCAGGCTGGTAGCCGGTTTACGATTGTACCCGGCATAAAATGGAAATTCATTCACCAGGTATTGAAGTACATGCCGGAAAGACTGGCAGCCAGATTGCCTTAACATGATAAGAAAGGCTTCTACGCAGATTCCCTCCACAACACTCCTTTTCTGCTATATATTTACACTGTCCAATATTGAACATTTATTGTACTGGCAATGGACATATAATGAATTATTTTATTTTTAATGTTCAGGATTTTAATCAACTACGATAAGGCATTTTCTTTGGCAAGGATGGATTAGGTCATTCACTTTCATAAACGTCCGTATACTATGCTAAGAAATTACTTTAAAATAGCCTGGCGTAATCTGTGGAAACACCGGTTATTTACACTGATCAATGTAATTGGTCTGGGTCTCGCTATGGCCATGTGTCTGTTGATCATTATCCAGGTACAGAGTGGTTTCGAGAAAGATTCTTTTCATCCTTATCCGGACCGTACTTATCGTATTATTTCAGATGTTACCAATCCGGATGGCAGAACATTTTCGCTGGCCAGTACGCCTGTGCCATTGGCGGATAAGCTAATGCAGGAACAGAGCAGTGTAGAAGACGTGGCCCAGGTCATTCGTGGCTTTGGGGGCAGCTTCAGCAACCGGATCAAGTCATTATCTGCCTGGGGACAGTATGTGAGTCCAGGTTATTTCAAGATCTTCTACTTTCCCCTGGAAAAAGGACAGCCAGCCATAGCGCCTTATACCGTTGTGCTCTCCCATGAAATGGCAGAGCGATTCTTTGGAAATATTGATCCCATTGGCAAAACCCTGGAGCAGAAAGACATCGGTACTTTCACCATTACAGGCGTGTTTGCGCCTTTGGGAGAAAAGCAATCGCATCTGGATGCCGATATCGTCGTATCCATGTCTACCTATCCTTTACTCAATACCTCCGCCCAAAATGAATGGCTTAACTATAACGCATATACGTATGTGCTCCTGCGTAAAGGAACGCCCCCGGAACAGCTGGATCGCATGCTGACAGAAGTAAGAGCGGATAACAAAAAGCATGTCGACTTTACCGGCATTAAGGATCATCGTTTTGAAAGGCAGCGGCTCAGTGAAATATCGCCGGATTTCAGAGGACTTATGAATAACCCGGGAGTGGAGCCCTGGTTCAAGCTACTGGTAAATATTATCATGTTGCTGGTGATCATCTCCCTGGCCATATTTAACTATACCAACCTGACCCTCACCAGGTCTTTGAGTAGGACCAGAGAAGTAGGCGTGCGTAAAGTGGCCGGGGCTGCCCGTTGGCAGCTGGTAATGCAATTCTTAATTGAAAGCGTACTCATTTCATTTTGTGCGTTGTTGATAGGCGTGGTAGGACTGTATTGCATGAAATCGTTTATTCATGCCCGTTGGCTCATCTGGGAAGTACAACATCCTTTTTTGTTGTGGTCTGCATTTATTGGGTTTGCCATCATCACCGGATTAATAGCAGGTGCTGCGCCGGCTCGTATCTTGTCGGCCGCCAAACCCGTAGCAGTGCTGAAAGGGGTATTGGGGCCTGCAGGATTTGGAAAGATAGGTTTCCGCAAAGCCCTGATAGTGGTACAGTTTGTGGTATCTCTTGTATTCATGGTGGGTACTGCCGTGATGTATAGTCAGTTCCGCTATATGGCTACAGATAATGATAACTTCAACCGCAAAGATATCCTCAATATACCACTGGCCGAATCCAGTCAATACCCTTTGCTGCGGAATGAAATCGCTAAGTTGTCTAGTGTAAATAGCATAGGCGCTACCTCGGCGCCATTGAATGAAGCTGCCGGACGCGCCAGGATCACCCGGCAAGAACGCGCTAAAGAAGGAATGGACCCACTGGATGCTTTTACCTATGCTGTAGATGCAGCTTTCATTCGCAATATGAAGCTCACCTTCGTGGCTGGTAATAACCTGCCGGAAAGTAGCGCCGATACCACTAAAGGCCGATTTGTGGTCATCAATGAAAAAGCGGTGGCATCATTGGGTATCACAGATCCCAGAAGTAGCATTGGCCAGACAATGATGCTGGACAGCAATGAAGTGATTATTGCCGGCGTAGTAAAGAACTTCAACTTTATGCGCTACGAAATGCCCGTGACGCCGCTGGTATTCCAATACGATCCTACTGCATTCAAAACAGTTTCCCTTCTGGTACAAAAGGGCACACAGCAGGAAGCATTTACCGCGTCTCTCCAAAATATCTGGAAGAAACTATTCCCATATGAACCTTTCCTGTACAGTTGGTACGAAAAACAGATGTACGACAGATACATGGAAAACGAAGACCTGAAGCTGAATGGAGTGATTATCCTTATTGTATTTGTGATTGCTTCTCTGGGAATGCTGGGAGTAGTGACCCATAGCACCGAGAAAAGAGCGAAAGAGGTGGTACTCCGTAAAATTATGGGGGCAGGCATGGGGCAGCTGATGCATATTTTATCCTGGGGCTTTGTGAAACTGATGCTCATTGCGGCGCTGATAGGCCTGCCATTAGGCGCATTCCTGGGCTCCTTGTTCCTGCATATTTTTACTTATCATGCTTCTCCCGGCGTCGGTATCTATCTGATGTGCCTGGGTAGTCTGGCCCTCGTTGGTATCATGACAATCGGCGTGCAGGTATATCGTACTGCCCTGATAAACCCCGCTAATACACTCCGACAGGATTCCTAAGATCGTATAGGCGTCACATTTATTTGAAACAAATAAATAATTTTATATAGCTTAATAGTTGAAAATAATCTTTAGGAAACTATAACCTGTTCTGTACTAAAAGCATATTTCACATGGAAAGAAAACCATTAACCCATCCACGTAGGAAAAAGTATTCTTTTTTGTCCGTGATACTATTAGCAGCTGTAATGTTGGGTATGTCTTGTCATAAGTCGAAGAACGCGGACCCCTGTGAAGGCGTATTAAGTGAGGGGACGCCTTTAATGGCAGGACTCATCTTCATAGATAAACAGACCAATGAGTTGCTGTTGTTGTCCAGGAATATTGATCCGGCTACGATTACTATTACGCCAGTGCAGTCAGATATTCCTGCAGAAAAAGGGGCGATTGTAAACCAGGTTGGTTCGCCTGTACATGGTGCGCTGCTGTTTCATGTAAATGATACGAAAAAGGGAACTTTCAGTTATAAAATTACGATCCCTGGCGTAGGCAGCACTATGCTGTCTTATACCAATCAGGAATTAAAACAAGATAATCCCTGTCATCCATATTACATCGCTACCGTTGATACAAAAATCGAAGATCATCCCTATACAGTTACATTTTCCAATGCAAAACTGGTTTTTAAAATCACGATTTAATTTACAATAGTATCCAGAAATGCTTTTACCATCATGGTGAATTTTTCCGGTTGGTCCATATGTACACTATGACCGGCTGCTGAAATTTGTGCTGCTTGTAATTTGGCATTAAGACTTTGCAGATGTGTAGCTACTTCAGTTGTTACAACACCTTTGTCGCCATATAAGAGGAGGCTTGGAATTGTTATCAGATTTATTAATTGGCTGTAATCGGGGTTGGGAGGTCTGAGTACTTCAAAAGCTGCCATGTTAGTTTGCAGTCGGGCCCTGGAAAATATTTCAATCATTTCAGCAGAACGATGAGGGTGTCTGACCTTTGCTGCAGCCATGACTGCTTCCAAAGGCATATTCAGTATTTGCTGATGTTGATCTGACACATCGCTGTTATATACTTCCTGCTGCATGGATGGGCTAAGAAAAGTGGGATCTGCCAGTATCAGTCCCCGAAGTAAATTGGGTTGATGAGCCGCTACCATGGCTGCTGTCATGCCACCCATAGAGTGCCCGATCAGTATAGGAGAGGGGAGTCTCAATACATTTATCAATCCCACTACATCATTGGCCAGATCATTATATTGATATCCAACTTCGGGCGCACTGGATTGTCCATGACCCCGGGCATCCGGCATCACCACATCATAATCTTTTTCCAGTTCACGTGCGAGCATGGTCCAACACAAGCCATTTGTCATCAGGCCATGTAGTAATATTACAGGTGGTTTGTTACCTCCTGTTCTGGTGTAATGAATTTGAATATTGTTTGCTTCGCAGACGCTGGTCTTCCAACTCACTGTTTGTTCGTTTTGCTAAAAATAAGATTAATCGCTGACAGAGTGGGCATCTCCACGAAATTACAATGGAAGTCACTGTTTGGTAATCCAAATTTTTTTGTTCAATTATTAATTTTATTTACCTTCATAACGCAATTTTAGTTGCAAAATATAAGCTTGTTAGTGCCAATTTTGAAACCCGTTTAAAACAGTATTCAAATTACGGAACCTTGTTTAAAAGCCACTGGGCTTATGAGAAACTTTACCACTTTTACATGCGTTTTTTAGCAATAAACGATTGTTAATTGATTTAAAAAATCATGTGTGTTTTTAGCGTAAAAGAACATCAGGTTAGCCAGGATGCTATATGCTATTGCAAATGCAGTAATAGCATCTTCTTACCAATAATTTAATGATATCATACACCGGACACAATGTGTAATGGCATGCCTGTGCATGCTTATTGTCAGCCTGTTGAATGATGAAAAGTAAGTGAAAATTTTCCTATAATAAAATACCCTACGAACATGAACTCAAAATTACTATCCGGGACTTGTTTATTATACCCGTTCTCCTAAGCGTATCAGCAGTACACCTATTATCATATCAATATAAAAATTCATTGAGAATGTAATACGATTACCTGCACAGATATTCTGATACTTTTAACCTATTGCCAACTGCTGTAGCCTGTTGGAAAAGGATTTTTATTGCTTATCGAAACAGAAAATGCCAGCATGATCAGGTACTTGCCTGATTCATTTTTTTCATCAATTAATGACTGTTAGACCATGTCACTCCATGTAACGCCAATTCATCCTGCACAGCGGGATATCCTGATGGATTTGTTAATCAATGCAGAGAATTCCACCTATAATGTCGGAGGCGTAACCCGACTTACCGGGCCGCTCGATAAAGAAAAATTTATAGCCGCCGCAGAAACATTGCCGGCCGTATTTGATGTATTCCGGATGAGGTTCGATATGAGCGGAGATACGCCGCAAGCCTTCCTGGACAATAGTTTTCATATACAGGAAGTCCTCTGTGTGGATTTCACCAATACGCCACAAGAAGCTGTAGAAATGTGGATACGGGAACGCCTAGAAATGCCCTTCCAGCTTCAGCAAGAAAATTCACTCTGCGAACAATATCTGCTGACCTTAGCGCCAGAAGAACATTTATATTTCTCTAAATATCATCACCTGATAAATGATGGATATGGACTGGCGGCAAGTTATCAATATGTTGCCCGTAAATACAATGCGCTATTAGAGGGAACAACGCTGAATTGGGCCCCCCTTTCTTATATCGCCGCTGCTGATAATGCCCTCGTCTATCAACAATCTCCCGCATACCAGGAAGATGCTGCCTACTGGAAAAATGTGATGGATAAGAAACCAGCGCAGCTATTGGAACGCCGGTACCAGCATACAAATGCTAATCCGCGGCAATGCCAGACTATCCTGCTGGAATTTAGCGCGGAGGAAAGAAATGCGTTAGATGAGCTGCAACAAGCTACACAGGCCAATCTACTCCGCTTAACGCTGGCGGCACTCACCATTTATTTCGCAAAAACAACAGAACACACCGCCTTTGTATTTGGTACGCCAGTACATCGCAGAAGAGATAAAGATCTACAACAGATAGCCGGGATGTTTTCCGGTATCACCCCATTTCAGGGCAAATATCAACCGGAGCAAACAGTGGCCGCTCTGCTGGAGAACATAGCAGTGTCCAGAAAAAACGACAATCTGCATCAACAATACCAGCTTGCAGACCTGACCCGTTCTCTGAAACTCAACGGTACCACCGAACAACTGGTAGATATCCTTGTTAACCACGCTAACCTGAACTTCAACCTGGACTTCGGCGCAGGCATACAGGCCGTTACACAAGACCTGACCAGCGTAATCACCCGCTATCCGCTGGAACTGCTATGGCGTGACTATGGCCAAGGGCAGCCGCTGCAATTGAAAGCGGATTATTATCCCTCCCACTTCACGGAAACGGATATACGTTTATTAGTGAAACGCTTATTGCACATCATACGGCAATTCAAGGGCGGCACACAACTTACACTTGCGCAAATCAGCATTCTACCGGAAGAGGAACAAACATTGCTGGCCTCCTTTAACAATTCCCATATTGAGGTAGCGACATTCCCTAATATTCACGCGCTCATAGAAGAGCAGGTTAGGCTGCGGCCAACAGCAGAAGCGCTGGTGTTTGAGAACCAAACGCTCACTTACCAGCAACTGGATGAAAAAGCCAACCAATTGGCACATTACCTGCGTGAAAAAGGCGTTCGGGAAAATACTTTCGTTCCCGTATGTATGGAGCGATCAGCAGAAATGATCATAGGCATACTGGCAGTCCTGAAAGCCGGTGGCGCCTATGTACCGGTAGATCCCGCCTATCCGCAACACCGCATCAGCTTTATGCTCCAGGATACCCAGGCGGAAGTAGTAGTAAGCAATATTGCTGATACGCTGTCGCTGCATCAATATACCAACGCAACAATTATTGGTGTCCGCCAATTGGCAGATATATTACACCAGTACCCTGTAACGCCCGTGGTCACTGCCTTGCAACCGCAGGATCTCGCTTATGTGATATATACCTCCGGTTCTACAGGCAATCCTAAAGGCGTAACCATTGCGCATCAGCAACTGGTAGCCTCTACATTGGCAAGAAAAAATTACTATGGTAATACCGGTACCGCATTGCTGGTTCCCTCTTTCTCTTTTGATTCTTCCGTAGCGGTTATTTTTGGTACATTATGTACTGGTGGCCGACTAATCGTATGCAAAGAAGAAACGCTGAAAGACGCGGAGACCGTTAAGCAACTGCTTACCCGCACAGATATGATACTGTGTGTTCCTTCCTATTACCGTTTCCTCCTGGAAGAAGGGCTGTTGCAGGAGGCGGCATTGTCTACCGTTATCCTGGCGGGGGAAGCGCTGGATTTATCCCTCACGCAACGTCACTTCAGAGAAGTGAAAAAAGCGGCGTTGTATAACGAGTACGGACCTACGGAATGTACGGTATGGTCTTCAGTAGCGCAGATACAGCCTGAAGATAAACTGATCACCATCGGCAGGCCGGTACCGAATATGCAGATACATATACTGGATGCCCAGCAGCGGCTCCTCCCGGTAGGAGTAACCGGTGAATTATATGTCAGCGGTCCGCAAGTGGCAAACGGCTATCTGCACCTGCCAGGAATGACCGCAGAAAAATTTATTACGATGGCTGGTAACCGGTTGTATAAAACCGGAGATACCGGCCGCTGGCTGCCAGATGGTAATATCGAATACCAGGGCCGCATAGATGATCAGGTGAAAATTCGTGGTTACCGCATTGAGTTAGGTGAAATTGGCCACGCACTGCAAGCATGCAAAGGCGTGAAACATGCGGTAGTGGTTCCATGGACAGATGAACGTAACAATAAACGCCTGGTAGCATATGTTACCACCGATGCCGGTTACAATAAGCAAGAGGCATTAAACCGGCTGAAAGAAACGCTGCCGGATTATATGCTGCCCTCAGTAATGATGGAATTGGCACAATTGCCTTTATCTGTCAACGGTAAGGTAGATAAAAAGGCACTCCCGGCTCCGGAGGCGGCAGATCTCCAATTGCAGGAATATATTGCGCCGCGCAATGAGACAGAACAACAGCTGGTAGGCATCTGGCAGGAACTGTTGGGACTACAACGGGTAGGGATATACGATAATTTCATAGAACTGGGTGGCGACTCCATCATATCCATGCAGGTAGTGAGTCGCGCCAGAAGACTGGGATACGAACTAAAAGCAAAAGACCTGTTCAGATACCAGACAGTTGCCGCACTGGCGGAACTGTTGTCTGTAAAACAAGTAGAAAGCGCCATCGGCGAACAAGGCCCACTGACAGGTAGTTGCGGTTTATTGCCTATTCAACACTGGTATTTCGAGGCAGCTGAAAATCAACAACCGGGATTGTTTACGCAGCAGCTACTCCTGGAAACAGATAAGCAGCTGACACCGGAAGCGCTGGAGTCGGCGCTCCGCAAACTGGTACAATACCATGATGCACTCCGTTTTTCCTATCAACAAAACGAAGAAGGATGGCTACAATCTTATGGTACTGCGGAAGCTACCTTGCATATCAAAGACCTGCGCAGGAAACAGAAAACCTGGCGGCAACATATTTCCACTTGTATAGAAGAAAGTCAGTTATGCCTGGATATCAGCAAAGGCATTATGTTCCAGGCTACCTTGATACAAACGCCTACCGCAACCGCCAACAACCGGCTGCTGCTTATAGCGCATCACCTCGTGACCGACGGCGTATCCTGGCGTATTTTGCTGGAAGATCTCCACAGCTTGCTGGAACAGCCTACCGCTACTCCAGAAGTCTTGCTGGGCGCTAAAGGTAGCTCTTACCGTCAATGGCATGAAGCCCTGATCGCTTATGCAAAAAATAACCATCAGCAACAACGTTATTGGGAAAATGTATTGACGAAACGTACGCTATTGCCTACGGATCTGTTTCATAATGGACATATAACTGTATCGGATATACGTACAAAAACCGTACGCCTCGATGCAACCGTTACCCGCCAGTTGTTACAGGAAGTGCCTGCTGCCTACAAAACAGAAATCAACGATATCCTGTTGTCCGCCCTCGCCATGACGCTAACTGCCTGGAATAAAGGGAACGGCGTTCTCGTGGGACTGGAAGGACACGGCAGAGAGGAAATCGCGCCTGGCATTGCGATTAACCGCACCATTGGCTGGTTCACCAGTCAATACCCGGTATGGCTGGAAGCATTTGAAGGTACTGCATTAGGCACTATAGTCAGGAATATTAAAGAACAATTACGCCAGGTACCAGATAAAGGTATCGGTTACGGCATCCATAAATATATCGGCCGCCACGAAAGCCTTCAAGGAGCAGCACCTTGGGAAATAGGCTTTAACTATCTCGGTCAGGGGGATAATATGCCAGCGAGACACGGCGCTGTTAAAACCTCTTTGTCTTCACTGGCAGCAGGAGGATCTCCGCAACGCATCGTCCCTGAAAAACTGTCGGTGAACAGTATGATCCACAACGGCGAGCTTGTAATAGAATGGAGCTACAGCCAGCTGCACTTCCACGAAGCCACCATAGCGGATATGGCGACAAACTATCTGCACCGCCTGGAAACAATTATTACACACTGTGCTGACCAAAGTCATCAAACATCGGTGACTTCGCCATCTGATTATGGATTGGGCGCTGTGATGACCAATGATGAACTGGACCTCTTCCTCGATGCCACAGTAGCAGGTAGCTCCAGAAGATCCCAGATTGCTGGCATATACCGGCTAACAGGTTTACAGGAAGGTATGCTGTTCCATGGACTGTATGAGGAGAATAGCGGCGCTTATGTTGAACAGTTTGGATGTAAACTTCCTCATCTTCATGTAACGGCTTTTCAGAAAAGCTGGGAACACCTGATTCAGCATCACACCATATTCCGCACTGCCTTCCATGCAAAGATGTGCAGTATTCCGGTGCAATGCGTATATCACAACGTCACCCTGCCATTTACAGTGCTGGACTATCGGCACATGTCAGCATCGGAACAGCAGGAAGCGCTAAATGCCTGGATGATAACAGACCGTCAGCAGGGACTGGACTTTGAAAGCGCCCCACTGATGCGTATTACTCTCTTCCGGTTGGAAGAGGATACCTACCGTATGCAATGGACTTATCACCACCTCTTGATGGATGGTTGGTCTTTGCCGGTATTGCTGGGCCAACTGGTGGAAACCTATGAGGCTATTCTCTCCAATCATTCCCTGCCAGCACTGAAAATGGATGAATTCGGAGATTACCTCCGTTTCCTGGCAGATAGAGATCTGATGGCGGAAGAGGCTTACTGGCGCAGTTATCTGAACGGCGTAACAGAAGGATGTTTATTACCATTTGTGACTGCTGCTACCTCCCGTACAAAAGGGGAAGGAAGCTTCCAGGCAAAAATACTGCACCTGGATACTGCTGCCCGTCAGCAATTAGAGCGATTTACACAGCAACAACGTATAACCCTCAATACCCTCGTACAAGGCGTGTGGGCGTACCTGTTATCCCGCTATACGGGAAAAGCTGCCGCCATTTTCGGTGTGACAGTTGCCGGCAGACCGGATGAATTGCCAGGTGTAGATGATAAAATTGGATTATATATCAATACCCTGCCACTGTATACCCCGGTCGCAAATGAACAACCATTAACGGCCTGGTTGCAGGATATTCAGGCAGCACAACTACAAAGTCGCGAACGACAATACGCTGCACTGAATGATATTCAACAGTGGACGGGTATCCGGGAAGAGCTGTTCGACAGTCTTCTTGTATTCGAAAACTACCCGGTCAATCCTGCTTTGCATTCGCCTGAATGGAAACTGCAACTGCGAAACTTCCAGGTACAGGAACAAGCGAACTATCCGCTCACGATACGCGTGATGATGAGTGCCGGTATTGAAATAGGTCTGATATATAATGCGACAATACTCGATGAGGCTTATGTCCAGATGATAACGGCCCATTTTGAGCAGGTGCTCATGCAAATAGCTACACAGCCCGTAAATACCATCGCAGATATTAGTTTGCTGACACCGGCTGAAAAAATACAGCTGTTAAATACATTCAATCAAACAGCAATGCCTTATCCTGCGGATAAGAGCATTCCTGCCCTTTTTGAAGCACAGGTGGCGCAAACGCCGAATGCTACGGCTGTGATATATGATACCACATCACTTACTTACAGCGCCCTGGACGAAGCGGCAAATCGTTTCGCACATCAGTTGCGCAGTAAGGGCGTAAGCGCCGGCGTATATGTGCCGGTATGTATGAAGCGCTCCGCTGGGCTGATGGTGGCCGTGCTGGGAATTCTGAAAGCAGGCGGCGCATATGTTCCGATAAATCCTGATTATCCTGCAGAAAGAATTTTACAAATGCTGGGCGACTGCGATTGTCCACTGGTGGTAACTGAGACCCTTTGGAAGGATACGCTGGAAAAGGTAGTTGATAAAGCATTATTGTATGTAGATGATAATCCCGACCTGCTGCAATATCCCATCTTCGCATTGGAAGAACAGCCTGCGGCGGCAACAATGGCATATGTGATGTATACCTCCGGTTCCACCGGTAAGCCTAAAGGCGTAGCAGTCACCCATAAAAATGTGGTCAGCCTGGTGAAGTCCCAGGAATATATGACGCTGACAAATGAAGATGTCATTCTTTCTGCCGGCTCTCTCTCCTTTGATGCGACCACATTTGAATATTGGGGCACACTGTTGAATGGTGGTTGCCTGGTGTTAAGCACCGAGAGTAGTCTGCTGGATATTGAACTACTGAAACAAACGCTTTATCAGCGCCATGTTACAAAAATGTTCTTTACTACCAGCTGGTTCAACCAGTTGATAGACATGGATATCACGGTATTTGCCCAATTACAGGGAGTACTGACAGGAGGAGAGAAAATGTCGGAAAAGCATGCGGATAAATTCAGACGCGCCTATCCACATATCGCCCTTACTAACATATACGGCCCTACGGAGAACACCACTTTCTCCCTGTATTACCACATCCAGGAAGCAACAGTGAGTGGTAACGTACCTATTGGCCGCCCATTAAAAAACAGAACTGCTTATATCCTGGATAGTGCCGGACATCCAGTGCCGGTGGGAGTTACAGGCGAATTGTATGTAGGAGGTGATGGCGTTGCAAAAGGATACCTGGATGCGGAACTGACTGCCGCCCGCTTTTTGCAGGACCCATTCTCCAATGACCCAACAGCCACTATTTACCGCACCGGAGATCTGGCCCGTTGGATGCCTGATGGCAACATCGTTTATATGGGCCGTATCGATGAACAGGTAAAAATCCGCGGATTCCGTATCGAGCCCGGTGAAACCGAACGAGTGCTGGAAACTTGTCCAGTTGTTAAACAAGCGGTAGTAACCGTTTGGACAGATCAACAGCAGAACCGCTACCTGACCGGCTATGTGGTATCAGAAAGTAGCTTTGATAAAGAGGAAATACTGGCATATCTGAAAGACAGATTGCCAGACTATATGATACCGTCATTCCTGATACCCATGGAATCGCTGCCACTTAACGCCAATGGAAAAGTGGATAAAAAGTCGTTGCCAGCGCCAGATAACACCGCCATCTCAGCAGCTGCGTATATAGCTCCCCGTAATGAACAGGAAAATGTACTGGCCACCATCTGGCAGCAGTTGCTGGGTAGGGAGCGTATAGGCATTCACGATCATTTCTTTGAATCAGGAGGACATTCTCTTTTGGCTATGCGGCTGCAATCTGCCATCAGAAAACAGCTACAGGCCGAAGTGCCCGTTAAGGCCATCTTCAATAACCCTACTATAGCCGGCCTGACCGCTTATATCCAACAACAGACACACGCTGTAGCATGTGGGATAACGGCAGAAATATCCACGACGCCGCAGCCATTATCCTTTGCCCAGGAGAGACTTTGGTTTATCGACCAACTGTCCGGTAGTATACAATATCATATACCGGTTGTTTTCCGGCTGAAAGGAAGTATTAACAAACAGGCACTGGAAACAGCCATCCGGGAAATGATCAATCGTCATGCGGTATTACGTACTATCATTACCGTTATTAACGAACAGCCACATCAGCAGGTAATGAATACAGATGGATGGCAACTGGAAATAATCGGCAGACCAGATCTCCTCAGAGATATTCCTGCATTGCATGCATATGTGAAAACCCTGATAGATGCACCATTCAATTTATCTGCCGACCACATGTTACGCGGACAATTAATTGAACTGGCTGAGCAGGAGTCCATACTTGCGCTCACCTTGCATCACATCGCCGGTGATGGCTGGTCTGTCAGTATCTTTATCAAAGAGTTGATGGAAATGTATGCTGCATTAGATCTACAACAATTGCCTGCTTTACTGCCATTGGAGATACAGTATACAGATTATTCCCGCTGGCAGCGTACTTATATGTCGGCAACAGTGCTGGAACAGCAGCAAGCCTATTGGACCCGCCAGTTGGCTGATGTTTCCACGTTACAGTTGCCACTCGATTACACGCGTCCTGCTATATTTTCCAATCAAGGCGCTATCATACCATTCCAAATCGATGAGGCCCTGCAACAACAGCTACAGGCGTTATCGCAGCAGGAGGGGACTACCTTATTCATGACTTTACTGGCAGCATTTAATGTGTTGTTATACCGTTACAGCGGCCAGGAAGATATCACCGTAGGCAGTCCTGTTTCTGGCCGTACCCGCCATGAAACAGAAAGTCTGATCGGATGTTTTGTAAATACCCTGGCATTACGTACACAATTACAAGACAACCCCACCTTCGCAGCCTTATTGCAACAGGTGAAAAGCGCTACCCTGGATGCTTATGAACACCAGGACATACCGTTTGAAAAAGTGGTGGAAGCTGTCGTGAAAGAACGTGATCTCAGCTATAGCCCATTGTTCCAGGTGATCTTCACTTTACAGAACATGCCAGTGGCCACTGAACTCACATTAGGGACTACACAATTTCACGCAGAGAAAATTGCTTATACCACTGCACAGGTAGATCTTAATTTCACTTTAGAGGAAACTGCTACAGGCATGGTGGGCAGTGTGGAATACTGTACAGATCTTTTCCGCGAAGAGACCATCCTGCGGATGATCACCCACTTTAAACAACTGTTGGCATCTATCGTTAACACCCCTTCCCTGGAAGTGGGCTACTTACCGATGCTACTGGCAGCGGAAGAAACGCAGTTGCTGAACGAGTTTAACCAAACAGAGAACGACTATCCGGCGGATCAAAGTATCACCGACCTCTTCGCATTACAGGTCATGCTGACGCCAGATGCAATTGCCCTGGTGTTTGCAGGTAAAGAAATTACCTACAGGGAGTTGGATACGGCATCTGCACAACTGGCGAAATATCTCGTATCAGCGGGAGTAACAACCGGCATGCGTGTACCGGTTTGTATGGAACGTTCGGATAAACTGATCATAGCCATCCTGGCGATATTGAAGGCAGGAGGTGCTTATGTACCGGTAGATGCGCATTATCCAACAGAACGAATCAGCTATATGCTGGCCGAAAGTAACAGCACACTGCTGCTCACTACCACTACACAATTGGCGGCGCTGGAACAGACAGGTACTTCCATGCAATTCATCTGCGTAGACCAGTTGGATGAAACCCTGATGGCAACAGCTACGTTGACACAATTACCAGTGGCCCTTCCGCAAGATCTGGCGTATGTAATCTATACCTCCGGTTCTACCGGCAGACCGAAAGGCGTAATGGTAAGCCATCAGAACGTAGTCAGCCTCGTGAAAGGAGTAGACTATGTCTCTTTTAAGGCGTCCGATCGCTTGTTATCTACCGGCGCACCATCTTTCGATGCTGCCACTTTTGAGTACTGGGGTATGTTGCTCAATGGAGGCCGACTCATTCTTTGCCCTGAACAACATCTGCTGGACAATGAAGTGTTGAAACAAGAAATCGCCAGCCATCAGGTGAATATGATGTGGTTTACCGCCAGTTGGTTCAATCAGTTGATCGATACAGACATCAGCATCTTTGAAACCTTATCGGTAGTCCTGGCAGGAGGAGAGAAATTATCAGAAGAACATATCAGTAAATTAAAACAGCAGTATCCTGCACTGACCGTTATTAACGGTTACGGCCCTACGGAGAATACTACTTTCTCCATTACCTATACAGTAGAACCAGGCGCAGTGAAAGTGCCTGTGCCTATAGGCCGCCCGTTGAGCAACCGGAAAGTATATATTTTGGATAGTCGCCGTCAGCTGGTACCAGTGGGCGTTACAGGAGAGATTTATGTAGGCGGCGCCGGTCTTTCCTTAGGTTATCTCCACTTACCGGAACTGACCGCAGAACGTTTCATCTCTCATCAATTTAGTCATAACAGAATTGAAAAACTGTATAAGACCGGAGATCTGGGCTGCTGGCAAGCCGATGGAAACGTGCTTTGCCTGGGTCGTACAGACGATCAGGTGAAGATCCGTGGTTATCGCATCGAACCTGGCGAAACAGAAAGGGTACTGCAACAATGCGAATGGGTGGAACAAGCAGTGGTGATGGCTCGTACAAATGAGCAAGGCAGTAAATACCTGGCTGGTTATATCGTACCGGCAGGAACCTTTGAAAAAGAAAAAATACAAGCCTACCTGAAACAGTTGCTGCCAGACTATATGTCGCCCGCCGTGCTGATACCATTGGAAAAATTACCGCTGACCAGCAATGGTAAAGTGAATAAACGTGCCTTACCGGCGCCGGATCAATCCCTGATGCCAGGAGCTGCGTATATGCCTCCGCGTAATGCTACAGAACTGGCGCTGACAGGCATCTGGCAACAATTACTGAAAGTATCACGGATAGGTATATACGATAACTTCTTTGAACTGGGCGGACATTCCCTCTTAGTAACCCGTGTAGTATCTGCCATTCGCCGTGAACTGGAAGTGGAAATCCCAATTCGGGACCTCTTCACTTACCCAGTGGTGGCCGACTTGGCAGATCATATCCGCCGTCTGCAACCAGGTACGGTGATGCCAGCTGTTACTGCATCTCCACGATTAGGCAAGCTGCCGCTTTCTTCTGCACAGGAAAGGCTATGGTTTATAGACCGCATGAAAGGCAGCGTGGCGTATCATATACCCATGGTCCTAAAACTGGATGGAGACCTGGACATCACCGCCCTGGAAAGTACCCTGAAAACAATTGTTGACAGACATGAGGCACTGCGTACCGTTTTCCTGGAGGAAGACGGAGAGGTAAGTCAGCATATCCTTCCCGCCAATGAATGGCAGCTCCAGGTAATCGATAAATCGATAGAGACCAACCGGGAGCAGATCATGGAAGAAATTACCGCCTATTATGATCAGCCATTTGACCTGACAAGCGATTGCATGTTGCGCGTTCAGTTAGTGAAGCTGTCTGCCAACGAGCATTACATGGTGATAGTGCTCCACCACATTGCGGCGGATGGATGGTCTGTTACAATATTACTCAAAGAATTAATGAGTTTATATGAAGCTGCACACCGCCATCAGCCTCACCAACTGGATCCATTACAGGTACAATATGCAGATTATGCATTATGGCATCGGCAGCACCTGCAAGGAGCTTTGCTGGATCAGCAATTATCTTACTGGAAAGAGAAACTGGATGATGTAGCCACATTGCAGTTGCCAACAGATTTCCCACGGCCTGCTTCACAAAGCACCCGCGGAAACACCTTGCATTACGAGGTCGATGGTACGTTGACTGCCGGATTAAATCAGCTGTCCAGACAACAGGGCGCTACCCTGTTTATGACGATGCTGGCTGCTTTCAAAGTGTTGTTGTACCGCTACAGCGGACAAGAAGATATCGTGGTGGGAAGTCCTATTGCCAATCGTACCCAGCAAACCATAGAACCGCTGATTGGTTTCTTTGTCAATACCATGGCCCTGCGTACTAACCTGGCAGGTAACCCGGATTTCCTCTCCCTGCTCAAACAAGTGAAGACTACCTTACTGGAGGCTTATCAATACCAGGACGCCCCATTTGAGAAAATAGTGGAAGCAGTGGTAAGCGATCGTGATATGAGTCGCACACCGCTGTTCCAGGTGATGTTTATCTTACAAAACCTGCCGGAAGTACCGGAACTGCGATTAGATGATGTACCAATTACCATACAGTCCATTCCTAATGCCACCGCCAAATTCGATCTGACAGTGGATGTTACAACTACCGATTCCGGCCTGCGTTTCCGGGTGGAATATTGCAGCGATCTGTATGAAGAGGCTACCATTGCAAGAATGATAGAACATTACCTTGTACTCCTGAAAGCGGTGGTGGAAGCGCCTGCCCGACAAATAGGCGAATTGCCAATGCTCACAGCGCAGGAGGAAAAACAATTGTTACATACCTTCAATGATACAGCAGCTTCTTATCCCAAAAATAAGGCAGTGATAGACCTGTTTGAAGAACAGGTACGCCAAACGCCGGATGCTATTGCTGTTGTTTTTGGAACAGAACAGTATACTTACCAGCAACTGAATGAAAGGGCTAATCAACTGTCTCATTATCTGCTGGAAAATGGAGTGGTGGAAAATTCACTGATTCCTGTTTGCATGTCGCGCTCCCTGGAAATGATTACCGCTATTGTGGGTATCCTGAAGGCCGGCGCTACCTACGTTCCGGTGGACCCTGCGTATCCGGAGGTGCGTATCCGTTATATTCTCTCTGATACGGAATTTACGCTGATGATTACAGATCCGCGCAGCCAGGGATTGCTGCCGGCAGATATTGCAGCAGAACGCATCCTGACGTTATCGGCGGATATATGGGAAGAGGTATTGTCTGTCAAACCAGCAACGAATCATAGCCGATACACTTCTCCAGATAAACTCACATACCTCATTTATACTTCCGGCTCTACCGGACAGCCGAAGGGGGTAGAAATGCCTGACAAGGCATTGTTTAACCTGCTTTGCTGGCAACAACAGGAAATAGATACCCGCACGCCTAAACGAATATTACAGTTTGCAAGTATCAATTTTGATGTAAGTTTCCAGGAGATATTCTTTACCCTCAGTTTTGGCGGTAGCCTTCACCTGGTAGATGAACAACGCCGGAAAGACATGGCTATCCTGATGGAACAGATCAATACCGAAAAAATTAATTGCCTGTTCCTCCCATATGTAGTATTGAAAAACCTGGTGGAATATGCACAGGAGAGCGGTATCTATCCGCAATATTTACAGGAGGTGATTACGGCCGGAGAACAACTTAAATTGAGTAATGATCTGCGGCTATTCCTGGAAAAAGGAAATACCCGTCTGTATAACCAGTACGGCCCTACGGAGGCGCATGTGGTGAGCGCATACACTATTCAGCCGGAAGATTATACTCAACGGGTATTACCGCCAATTGGTAAACCGATCGCCAACACCCGCCTGTACATTTTGGATAGTGCTGGAAATCCTTGCCCTGTTGGGGTGCCGGGAGAATTGTTTATCGGTGGCGTGCAAGTTGCCAAAGGTTACCTGCACTTGCCGGAACTAACAGCGGAGCGCTTTATGACAGATCCATTCGATGTAAGCGGCAAGGGGCGCTTATATAAAACCGGCGATGTATGCTGCTGGCTACCGGATGGAAATATCAATTACCTGGCGCGTAAAGACGACCAGGTGAAGATCCGTGGCAACCGCGTGGAAATAGGAGAGGTGGAAAGCGTACTGGGTCAATGTGAGCAAGTGGCGCAATGCGTGGTATTGGTAAAAAATGACCAATACGGTAATAAACGGTTGGTGGCCTATGTGGTGCCACAACAACGCATCGGAAAAGACGAACTGCGTACCTGGATGCAATCCAGACTACCAGACTATATGATCCCTTCTCTTTTCATCACCCTGTCAGAATTACCATTGACGAATAATGGTAAGATCAATAAACGCGCATTGCCTGAAGCGGATATGAGCGCCCTGGGAGGAACTGCTTATGTAGCCGCCCGCAACCTCACAGAACAGCAGCTGACGGATATCTGGCATGTTTTATTGCAGGTGGAAAAGATCGGTATACACGACAATTTCTTTGAGCTGGGAGGCCATTCATTGCTGGCCATGCGCTTGCAGTCGGCCCTCCGTAAACATATGGAAGTGGAAATCGCTGTGAAATCCATATTTGCGAATCCTACTATAGCGCGACTGGCAGCGTTCATCCGTCAGAACGGAAAAGGCTTGCTATTGCCAGCAGTAACCCCTCAGCAACGGCCGGAATTGATTCCGTTGTCGTATTGCCAGGAAAGGCTATGGTTTATTGATCAGATGGAAGGTAGCGTTCAATACCATATGCCATTAGTATTGCGTATGGAAGGAATGCTGGATAAGGATGCTTTGGCAAATGCATACCAGGACCTGGTAACCCGTCACGAAGTATTGAGAACAGTCATTGTGCAGATAGACGGACATTCCGGTCAACAAATACTGCCTGCAAAGCAATGGCAGCTGCAACAAATTGATCTGTGCGGCAACCAACCCGCAATAACAGATTATCGCAACCTGGTGCATTCGTTGATAAGAAAACCTTTTGATCTCACCCAAGACCATATGCTACGAGTGCACCTGATCGCACTGGATGCTACTACGCATATCCTGGTGATGAATATGCACCATATTGCCTCAGATGGTTGGTCTGTCAGTGTGCTGTTCAGAGAATTAATCATGCTTTACAACGGTTATACAACCGGGGAAAAGGTCAAATTGCCAGCACTCGAAATACAGTATGCAGACTATGCCATCTGGCAACGGAAGTATATGTCTGATGAAGTATTGGCTACACAGTTGTCCTACTGGAAGGAAAACCTGAAAGCGGTGCCTGCATTACAGTTGCCAACAGATAAAATCAGACCTGCAGTAAAAGGTAAAAATGGCGCAGTAGAATATCTGCAATTCGATCGGGAATTGACAGATCAGTTGCTGGCACTGTCGCAACAGGAAGGCGTAACGCTTTTCATGACATTGCTGGCAGCCCTCCAGGTGTTATTGTACCGTTACAGCGGACAGGAAGATATCTGCATCGGCAGCCCTATTTCCGGACGTACGCGTCAGGAGGTGGAGAGCCTTACCGGATTCTTTATTAATACATTGGCGCTGCGCAGTAATCTTGCCGGTAACCCCGCATTCCTTTCCTTGCTGCAACAGGTAAAACAAACTACGCTCAGCGCTTATGAATACCAGGAAGTGCCTTTCGAGAAGATCGTGGACGCTGTAGTGACGGAGCGTGATATGAGTCGCAGTCCCCTGTTCCAGGTGATGTTGGTATTACAGAATACCCCGGATGTTCCGGAACTGACCCTCGGAGAAGTACAGCTGTCAGAAGAACCACTGGACCATACTACTTCCGTATTTGATCTGAACTTCTGTCTGAAAGAGAATGAAGCAGGACTTTCCCTGATTCTTCAATACAGTACAGATCTGTTCTATAAGGACACGGTGCAGAGGATGGGAAAACATTTTGAACAGTTGCTCCGTTCCATTACCAGCGAGCCTGCCACACACATATGTGCGTTGCCGTTATTGGATGAAGCGGAAGAGCATCAGTTGCTGGAAGATTTCAACAGTAATTTATCTGAAACGCCGCAGCATACTTCATTACCGGCCTTATTCGCTGCCAGGGCAGCAGCTGCTCCTGATGCAGTGGCGCTGATGATAGACAATATCACATTAACCTACAAAGAGCTGGATGAACGCGCTAACCAGTTTGCGCACTATCTGCGTGATAAGGGTGTTGGCAGAGATACGCTGGTGCCTTTATGCATTGAACGCTCTGCGGAGATGATCATCGCCATATATGGTATCCTGAAGGCTGGTGGCGCTTATGTACCTATTGACATGGAGTATCCGGCAGAAAGAATAAAATATATCCTGGAGGATACCGCCGCGACCATCATGGTTAGCAGTCCTGCTGTAAGTGAAAGACTTGGCGCCGTTGCAACAGGCATAGAACTGGTAATGGTGACAAATGCAGATCTGTTCGCAGGTTACCCCGTAACAGCGTTGGCAGATAGTCCTACCGCCAATGATCTGGCCTACGTCATCTTTACTTCCGGTTCTACCGGCAAACCCAAAGGCGTATTGGTAGAGCATAGAGGGGTAGTAAACCTGGTGTACGATCTGCAACGACAATTGCAAATAGAAGCGGGAAGCCGTTTCTTGCAGTTTGCCTCTTTCGGCTTTGATGCTTCCTGTATTGAGATATTCACCTCTTTGTCACATGGCGCAGCATTGGTGCTGCCACGTAAGGAAGACCTGATGTCCTCTGCCGGATTTGCTACCCTGATCAGTAAACGGAAAGTGGATGTATTATTTTTACCGCCATCTTATCTGCACAGCATGAAAGAAATGCTGGACAGGGTGAAAACCATTGTATCCTGCGGAGAGCCGCTAAACAGGGAAGATGGAAGATATTTGCAGTCCAGAGGCGTGCAATTGATGAACGCTTACGGCCCTACGGAAAACAGTATCTGTACCACCTTATCCACTGACCCTATCCGGGAAGATGGGGTTGTAGTCATTGGTAAGCCGGTGGCTAATATACAGGTATATATCCAGGATGTCCATGGCGGATTATGTCCGATAGGTGTAGCGGGAGAGATTTGTGTAAGTGGTATCGGGGTGGCCCGTGGTTATCTCAATCGGCCGGAGCTTACGCAGGAAAAGTTTGTCATCAATCCATTTGCAGAAGACGGAGAAACCCGTATGTACCGTACCGGCGATCTGGGCCGCTGGTTGCCGGATGGAAGTATTGAGTACATGGGACGAATCGATGAACAGGTGAAAGTGCGCGGATACCGCATTGAATTGGGTGAAATAGAAAATGTGCTACAGGAATGTGACCATGTTAAACAAGCAGTGGTAGTAGTGAAAGGAGGAGAACATGATAATAAACTCCTCGTGGCTTACGTAATACCGCAGCAGGAGTTCAATAAAGAAGCCATCGTCGCTTATCTGAAAACCAAACTGCCCGATTTTATGGTGCCCCCGGTGATGATTCCGATGGAGTCCTTCCCGCTGACGCCTAATGGTAAGATAGACAGGAAAGGATTACCTTCCCCTGATTCCTTAATACTCGCCGATCAGCACCAGGATGCAGGCCCTGCAAATGAGATAGAAGAGCGCCTGCTGGAAATCTGGAAGGAGGTGCTGAACTTACCACAGTTAGGCATACACGATAATTTCTTCTCGGCAGGAGGGAACTCTATCACCGCCATCCGGTTGATTGCCAGGATGAAGGTGGATTTCCAGGTTTCTATCAATGACCTCTTTCAGCATCCTACCATTGCCGGTATCTCTAAATATGTGATTTATGAAAAGAATCACTTCAAAAATAAACTGGCGGAATTAATGTCCAGGTTTGATCCGGCACTGGTGGATCAGGAAGCGATGCAGGCGCAGGCTGTGCATATGCAGCAGCTGTTGGCAGAACAACAACGCCCATATCTGGAAGAAGTGAAAGCATGGCAACAGCTGGATGTCAACCGTACCACTACTTATCAGCAGATCCTGCTACTGGGAGCAACCGGTTATCTGGGTATTCACTTATTGTATGACCTGCTGCAGAGAAATGATACGCCAGTACATGTGTTGGTACGGGCAGAGAGCGATGAAGCGGCCTTTAACCGACTGTCGGAGAAGTATGCTTTTTACTTTGGTACGCCATTACCTAAAGACCATGCCATGCTGAGCGTATGGAAAGGAGATATCGCTTTACCACAGCTGGGAATGCATGCCGCCACGTTTGAAGCGCTGATGGCCGATACGGATTGTATCCTGAATACGGCCGCTAATGTAAAACACTATGGTAGCTATAGCGAGTTTGAAGCGGTAAACACCCTCTCCGTACAAACAATACTGGATTACTGCAAAACAGGAAGAAAAAAGGTGATCCATCACATCTCTACAACGAGTGTTGCAGGTATGGCAGAAAAAGATAACGCCGATTATCTGTATACAGAATCCGATTTATTCAAAGGCCAGGAAGTACCAAACTTCTATGCGAAGAGTAAACTGGAGGCAGAACGCTTGCTGGATGCTGCCAGGGCAGAAGGTATTGAGGTGAATATTTACCGCGTAGGCCACCTTTCATTCCATTCCGCCACCGGTAAGTTCCAGGAGAATATCGACAATAATGCTTTCTATAACCAGATCAAAGGGTTTATTTCCTTCCATGTAATGCCGGAGGAATTCAGTGAGTTGGAATTATCTAATATAGACGAGGTGTCTGCGGCCATACTCCAGATTTTTGACAAACCGGCATTACTGAACAGGAATTATCACATTCGTAATCCACACTTGCTCTCCGCCACTGAATTTGTGGCTTATCTGAACAGCTATGGATACGATATGGAACTTACAAATGTGTATACCTATCTGGAGAAAATGTTGCAATCCTACAGTACTAAGAAAGACCTGATAGACCGGCTGTTCCTGCAAGCAGACCTGTTTGGAGACGATAAACAGGACATAGGACATCCCTATCAGGTATGTTATGAGGCAACGAATGCTATCCTGAAAAAAATGAAGTTCAAATGGTCTTACATAGATGAGGAAAAAGTCCATCTGATGATTAACTATGCGGTGGAAGTAGGCTTCTTTGAACCTGTTCGTAAGAAGATGGCTGCGCTGAAACCTTACTGAGACCTTCTGTAAAGGACAGATGGGCTTAAATTTTACCAGGTATCGGGTGAGAGAGGAAACAACCTCTCACTCGATACCTGCATAAATCCTGGCTGTTTTAGCCAGGATTTTTATGTTTTAGCGCTTTTTATTTATCATTGCGCTACTTACCAAATGTGATGGTATAATTATCCCATCTCTTAGAAAATACCACCTCTCTCAACAAACTGTCATACGTCTCGTCCGTAAGAATGCCATACTCTTTCAAAAAAAGAGACACATTCCTGCAATAGGTCGATAAGTTCTTTTGTAACTGACTGGATCGGATCAACAACGCGTCATTAAAGAAAACCGGGCGGGGTAAAATATAAGTCAATACAACACAATCGACAAGATTTAGCTCATGCAACTGCTTCCCGAAATAATAATTCGCACCTTCTTTTACGCCATAAATATTAGGCCCCAACTCTACAATCTGTAGATAGATATCCAGTATACGAGATTTGGAAATACCCGCATGATTTTCCAATAGCAAGCTGAGTACAACCTCCTCCACTTTTCTTATCAAAGATTTATCCGCTGAAAGGAACAGGTTCCTGATCACTTGCATTGTAATCGTGCTGCCACCACGAGAGAATTTTTTCTCTTTTATATTAGTCACGATGGCCTTACCAATGAAATAAGGAGCTACCCCTTTATGCTGTAAGAATGCCCGATCCTCGCAGAATACAATAATCCTTCTTAACAGTTGGTACCCGTCTGTATTTTCATATTTATCAAAGTATCCATTTTTTACACGCAGCTTTCTGACAGCCAGTCCATCTTTATAAGCCATCTGCGTGAAAGGATAGTTTAACTGGTCCAATTTTAAAACCGTCAGATCGCTTGCCATGAAGTCATAGTCCTGCACAAACACATCAAATTTATGCCCGAATACATTGTCTAAATTCAGACCCAGATTAGTAATGATGGTGATCCCGCCCTCACTCTGTATACTTTTAATATCGGTGACCAGATAAGGGAAGAGCCAGGCCATCGTATGTTTGTCCAGCCGGGTAGCAACAACGATATTTAACACTTTGGACAGGTCATAGGTCAGCGTATTAGCTATTTTGAAAGGCATATCGCCAATCGCTATATCCATATCATTCTCTACAGTAGTCTGATTGATTTTTATTTGATCCGTCACTTGAAAACCTGCAACAGATACTGGGATTGGTGAGATCTTACGGGTATTGCATAAGAAGG
Organism: Chitinophaga dinghuensis; assembly: GCF_003259435.1. Classification (GTDB taxonomy): domain Bacteria; phylum Bacteroidota; class Bacteroidia; order Chitinophagales; family Chitinophagaceae; genus Chitinophaga; species Chitinophaga dinghuensis. Next base: position 156,386 of record NZ_QLMA01000008.1, on the reverse strand, counting down.
ACTTTCCATCCAGCGAATAATGTATTAACAGCTCCTCATTACTATGAGTTACGCGGCCCGTAATATCTATACTTTCCACATTCAGCCTGCTGCCTTGAATCGCTGCATGTCCTTTTATACTGATCTCATTATCCGATGGAGTCAGCTCACCCCGAAACTGCATCTTTTCACTCCTAAACTGAAAGTTAAACTGTACCTGCTGCGCACTAAATACCACATCCTGCAACACAAAATGTTTCCAGGTGATACGCTGAAATGCAATAACTGTAGATTGCTGAAAAAATCGATTTAAATAGATATGAATGAATCTAATATAATTTTTTTTCGGGAGATGCGCAGGCTGCGGATCTGCAGCTGTCGCTTGTTGAGACGGTTGCTGTAATACATCCGCTATCCCGCATTTTACACTTACAATGAGGAACCGCTTCCTCGCCAGCAGTAATAATAGCGGATTATTGACGGTTATCTCCACTTGGTCCATATTCACATGTTTCCCACCAAAAGAAAAACTGATTCCCCGCATTGTTACCTTTCGGGGAAAACGAAAACTGATCTCCTGGTAGTTGAATTGCAGTCGGGAAGGAATCCGTTGATGAATAATCTTTCGAAACAGAGATGCCAGTACTTTCATCGGTGGGATATTTTTTCTTTAAAAACAACTAGTTGATCATAGGCTCGTTGTATGACCTGTATCCTGGCGGCTCCTTTTCTGTCCTCTTTTCCGGGAGACATAGGCGCCAACAGCATTTTATAGATCGTCTGTTTGGACAAAAGATAATCCAGGTTTTCCGGCGTAATATTTTCTGCGATTTGCAGCATAGTCGGATAGAAGGAAGGGAATATCACCAATAGGGAAGACCGTGAGAATGAACTTACCCAAAAACGATGGCTGGTAATAGGGAACGATTGGCCAAAGTCGTCACATCCAATACACAAACAATCCGCTCCATCCTCCATCGCCCCTCTGATATTCGTCATTAAATACGCTAATTCAGATGTGGTCAGTAAACTAAATCTTTCTCTTGCAATGATAAAAAAATCCAGTTCCAGCTGAACGGCCTGCTGTATATACTGATGCAATGCAGACAATGGCGCCGCCGCGCCAATAGTATTCAGATTCCTGATATATGCAGGATATTCTTCCATAGCGGCAGTTGCTGAAAGCGCGGCTATGGTGAGCACGGGCAATTCGAAAGAGGGTTGTCTCCCCGACGGCTGCGTTTTTACTATATCTTGATAGTAGGCACTTATGGAAGCAATACTGGCAATCTCCGCAGAAATCCGGTCAAAATGCCGTGTCACAACGCCCGCTTCATTATTTCTTTCCGTAGTATCTGAATAGCCAAACTCCTTTTGTTTGGAAATAAAAGGATGCAAAAGGAATATTTTTTCGGATAGCTCCCAAAACTTTAAATCAGCGGCATCTCGTTCTGAAAAAACGGCGTCCAAAATTTGATCAAAGAATTTATGGAATACCACACAAAATTGTAATCCGGTAAACCGCTCTGTCCAACATAGATTTTCTGTTACAGGAACGAAGCCTTGAAACCAGCTAACCCCACCCAGAAGGGCATCGGCTTGTAGTAGCTGGCATTGCTGAATGGTATCCAACAATAACGCAGTGGAGTAATCGTCTGTAAAGTAATGGTCGTCTTCACAAATAATTCCATACGCCATATCCATGGCTTTCATATGACTTACCACCTGTCGTATGGTCTTCCATAATCCCATTCTGCCATTCGTTTCTTCAATGGCTTCTACTACCTGCAGTTGAAACTCATCTCTGCCGGTAAATTCAGCAATGGTATGTGCTTTACGCTCTGGCCTTTTCTTCAGGTTAATAGCAAATACCGGGATAGGATGCATAGGCGCCATGATACATTAGTTTGTAGATTAGGAGAAATATTCTTCCATTACGTCATTGATCATTTTCAGGGAATAGCAGACCAGCGGAGAGGCCTCTTTCCTTAACTGAACATGTACACCATCCTGAATACTGTCCCAGAAATAGCCCGCTTCCAATCCCAGCTTTCGTGCTTCCGTTGCATATACTTTGTAACCATTCCTGTTATCCGCATCCAGATAGGCAATATCCCATATGTCACGGCCATTAAGCGACCAATAGCAATCCATCGCTTCTCCCCATTGATGCCAGGAACATCCAGGCAAAGCATTCGTCAGTGACTGATGGCGTTGCTGCGGCGTGGCCTTATCAATGCATTCCAGCAGAAATTGACAATCCTGCTGTAGTAAACGCTTCCGGGTATCATGGATATCGGCCGCGCTCCGTCCGGCTTTCCAGTGATTGGCCTGCACTGCAGGCGTGCGCAGCTTTTCATAAGGCACCATGATGATACCTTGCTGCCGGCAGTTTTCCAGCAATTCTTCGGCTAGCGCCCCAAATTCATCTGTAAGCAGGTCGAGCATTTTATGCAGGATGAAAATTAAAAAATCCGGTTTTTTCCTATGAACGTATTGAGCAAGCTTTTCTCATACACAATGATCTCTCCATGCCCTTGTAATTGATAGGTGGTGTCAATTTTTAGCCCTTTATCTGTCACTAAACCATTCAGCAAGGAAATACGGATCAAATATAAATTGTCTTTCTTCCCATTTAACTTCGCCTCCACACTGCCCAGTATATATCCATATTCTTCCACAGGAAATTGATCCAGCTTTATTTGTACTTTCTGTCCCACTTTGATTTTCGTTAAATCATGCTGCGTAATCCAGGAATATGCAGTAAAAGTGCCATTTTCAGGCAAAATCCTTCCTAAATGACCAGAATTGGATGATGGATTATCATAGACCGTATTAAAGGCAATTCTGCCAGCAACAGGACTGCATATCAGGTAATGCTTTTCCCAAGCGGATATACTGGCAAGGAGACTGTCTTTCTCCGCAGCCTGCAAATGGGCAGGATGCATGGAGCGAAGGCGTGTATAGGCAGTACCGAATTTACCCAGACTATCAGGAATCACTTGTGAAAAGTCGCCAGACATCAAGCTGGATTTCAACTGTAGTAGGCTAGTATAACTGATGTCCCTGTCTAAGTTAGCTATTGGCATCCCTTTACGAATGGTGGCATTATCTTTCACTAATAAAGAAATATCGCTGCTACTGGAAGCGCCATCAATATTCACCGGTTGTTTGGAATAGAAGATATCCACCGGACTATTAATTTTATAAGGCGATTTGATGAAAATACTGGCAACAAAGAAGCAAAGGAATATTGCGCCAATAATGAGATTGGCCCATAACAGGATTTTCCGGGGTGGTCTGCCAATGATATCTTCGTTTACATCATCGTAATAATCCGGCTGTTGAGAAGCGATATGTTCAAAGTTGTTTTGCATATTATTGACCAAGTTCCAGTTGATTCTTTACCAGTTCATAATATTTTCCCTTCCTCGCTGATAACGCATCATGATTGCCCACCTCCGCAATTTTTCCATCTTCCAGTACAATGATCTGATCTGCATGCTTTACGGTACTGAGTCGGTGCGCTATAATGACCACCGTCTTGTTTTGAAAGAATTGGTGGAGGTTTTTCATAATTGTTTTTTCGTTATTGGCGTCCAGTGTGTTGGTGGCTTCATCCAGGAAAATAAACTTTGGATTTTTGTAGATCGCTCTGGCAATGAGTATGCGTTGCCTTTGCCCTGAGCTGATACCATTGCCGGCGGCCCCTAGTTTGGTATGTACGCCCAGGGGAAGATTATCCACGAAAGTCCTGATATTCGCTATTTCAATAGAACGATGCAGTCGCTCCTGGTTCACATCTCCCTCTACTGCAATATTTCGCTCTACGGTATTGGAGAAAATAAATCCGTCTGTGAGTACCACACCGCATTTATTACGCCACCATTTGGTAGATATTTTTGCCGCATCAATACCATCTATATGAATTTCACCAGCAGTAGGCTCATAGAACTTCAGCAGTAATTTCATCAACGTAGTTTTTCCACTACCGCTGGAGCCTACAATGGCGGTAACTTTCCCATATGGAATGGTGAGCGAGAGGTCCTTGATCACCCACGGTGAAGACGGCCCGGAATACCGGAAGCTCACATTTTTTATTTCAATAGCGGGAGAGAGGGCATTATCCTGGTCTACTTCAGGGAATAACGTCTCCTGCTGCAGCTGCTCTTCATTGGGAATAGTATGTATTTCACTGAGTCGCTCCAGGCTTATTTTGGCGTCCTGGTAGTTTTTCAGGAACTGAAATAACTGATTGATAGGACCGTTCATCTGTCCGATCACAAAAGTGATACTGAGCATCATACCGAGGGAAATCTTGCCATCAATCACTTCTTTGGCGGCCAGAAACGAAATGAAAATACTTTTCAGCTGCACAAAGAAATAAGACCCTACATTTTGAACCTGGCTGAGACTCAAACTTTTAACGCTCACCTTGAATAGCTGCGCCTGAATACGTTCCCATTCCCAGCGATTACTGGATTCGCCATTATTCAGCTTAATATCGCGCATGCCCGTTATGATCTCTATCAGCTTACTTTGATTATTCGCCAGGTGCTTAAATCGTTCATAGTCCAGCGCCTTGTTTTTCTTCATGAAAACAAGTATCCAGATGACCGACAAAGCAGTGGCAAAAAGAAAAACCAGGAGAATAGGAATGCTGTATATCCCCAACACGACCGCGAATACCACGAAGTTAATCATGGAAAACAGCGTGTTGAGAGAAGTACCGGTTAAGAATTGTTCTATTCTGGTGTGATCGTTGATGCGTTGGGAGATATCGCCAATCAACTTGGCATCGAAGAATTTAATGGGCAGCTTCATCAATTTAATGAGGAAGTCGGATATGATAGACACATTAATCCGTGCGCTCATATGCAACAGCAACCAGCTGCGGATAATCTCGATGGCAGTAGATCCCAGGAAAAGCGCCAGCTGACCAAACAGGATCAGGTATACGAAGTTTATATTCCTTCCGTTTACCCCCAGATCCACCAGGTTTTGCGTTAAAAATGGAAAAACCAGGGATAACATACTGCCTACCAGCATCCCCAGGAATATCTGTACCAGGTATCTTTTAAAAGGTTTGGTATAACTTAAAAGGAATTTTAAGCCTGGCTTTTGCTCCGTGTTTGCTTCCGCTTCAAATAAGTTATTGGTGGCTTCAAAAATTAAAGCGATGCCCATTTCCCGGCTGCCAATCCAGGATTTTTCAAACTGGTCCTGAGAGAGCTGTATCAGTCCACTTGCAGGATCGGCAATCAGGATCTTCTTCTTCCTGGAAACGCGTTTGGGTTGTGGTGGCAGCACCACAAAATGTTCCTGGTTCCAATGCAATATACAAGGAGGCTTGACCTCATTCATCAAGTGTTCGGTAGTTAATTTGGCGCCATAGGTTCTGAACCCTAACTTCTCTGCCCCCTCACTGATGCCCTTTAAATTAACGCCTTCTCTCGTTATAAAGCAATATTCTCTAATCTGCTGCAAAGAGTATTCCCTGCCATAATATTTGGCAATCATCTTCAAACAAGTTGGACCACAGTCCATCTTATCCAATTGCCGATATGTTTTGAACGCACCCATCATGAAATTCAGTTAGCGACATTTATAGCGTTGGTTTGCTGATTAGCTTTATACAAGCATTTTTTGTAATAATTGTAGAGCAGACTATACACCAGTAGTTCATTCTCTCTTGGCTTAAAGGGGAATAATCGGATGAAGTGCATATGAATCAGACTGCTCACGATGGTATGTAAATCCCCAGTGCTCCTGGTTTTTGCTTTGAATTTCTCGTGAAAACGCCGTACGGCCGACTTATACTCAGCAACCCTATTGTAATAACATTCTTCTTCTGATAAACTTTCAAAAAGTCCAGGTTGCTCCTGCATCAGGTTTTCTACCATCTGCCTGTTTTGCTGTTCAATGGCATCCAGCCCTTTTCTTAATCCTGCTACTTCCATCACCTTAAACTCTGCTTCATAAGCGCTACGTATTCGTTTCAGCAACTGAAACTTTTCCTCCAGGGAATAGGAGAGCCCTTCCAACATCGCGTCGATATTCTTTAAAGCGATAAATGGAAGTTCTACCCGATTATTGGTTTTCAATAACCGGAACAGATGCAGTAAATACATGCTGTCGATCTCAAAGAATATTTCCGCATCCCGTATCATGACCGGGCCATATCTCAGGCTTTCCCTGGTATAAGTGTCCAGCTCAATTCTCCATAAAGAATCGTTTTCTTCCAGATGGGGAAAGAGCTCTCTAATCCGATGGAGAATCGCCATTTTATCAGCATTACGGCGACATTTAAGCCTTAATCTTAAATGAGGCTCCGGATCTTTATACCATAAGAAGAAAAAGCGTACGATCTTCTTTTCCAGCTGTAGGTGATGAATACAGTGCGGTAGTTGTCTTTTTAATAATTTCTCATTAACAGGCAGGTTGTAATATAATTTTATATATAACCAGTCATCTCCCGGTTTGAATTTGGTCCTGATAGTGGGATGGACAGTGGTCGCCGCCAACAGGGGCGCTACATCAACAGTAGTTTCCTGCCTGCCGGTATTTTTATACATCGCAATGCATTCCGCATTAAAGGCGTTCCCGTCTTTATCCGTGATCCATCCGGCTTCCGGATTAAAAACCATTTCTGTAAGATGAACCGGCACGTTGGGATGTTGCTGAACTATTTGTAGAAAATCAGCTACAGACACCGGATCTGTCCAATGAAGCAACCCTTTCTCCTGATCAATGCTGTATTCCACCCTTTCAGGAAATTGCCATTGGCGTCTGAAGGAGGAAATAATTTCTGTAGAGAGACACGTGTCTCCCAATACAATAAAATCACTGGAAGCCATGTTCCAACTGGCTTTTTGCAGGATTACCTGTCCTAGCTGTATCCTCGGAATAAAGCTGGCATATGGAAAATCCAGATGTAATTCCTGCCGGGGCGTTATGTGTTGAAATTGCAGATCCCCCAGGAATTGAAAAAGTGCGATAGTATTTTTATTGTAATTGAGTGCGTTGGTGATGTACGGAATAACCCGCTTTTTATGCTTTTTAGAGAACAGGATAAATTGATCGTTCACCATCGTTACCCAGAGATCCTGTAACCTGATCACCTGATCGGGGTCAGCTCCTGCCTGTGTGTAAACGGGAATCTCATTTTGGCGAAATACTGGCCGGAAGGAGATATTGGCCATTCTTGTGTCAGGAAGATGAATCACCTCCGCCACAATGCAGTCCTTATAAACAGAGGATTCATAGTCATCTATTGTTTTCAAAGCCTCCGTAACGGCATCGCAGCCCTGATAAAACCTGGAAATGAGGTTCCCGCCAGAACTGTTTCCCACTGTATATAAAGAAATAAGTCCCTCCCGGAAATCTTCAATGGTAAAAATGATTTGCCCGGTAACCGATAAGCGGTGTACATGTTTTTTGAATCCGGCAAAATCGCTCATCGCCAAATTCACCGTATACTTTTGTGTTGCCCAGGCCTGCCAGACTTTCTTTCTAATCAAATCCTTGGCTTCATCTACAGTGCTATTACTGCCGCTATTTTTTTTATGCAGCATCACTAGTATATCCTTAGACAGCAAAGCGTTTTCAATCTGTGCCGCCGTCTCATCAGGCTGTATACCACATTCCGGGTCAAACATCGTTAGCAAAGGAATCGCCTGGCTCTCGAATTTTTCCAGAAATTTCCGCTTCGACTCCGCCAGGGAAGGAATGTAGAAATTCGGATTCAGCATGCCCAACAGATCAACTGCAGCTAATAACGAAGCGCCTATAGCGGAGGGTAACTCAAACTGTTCATTTGCAAATGCCTCTGCCTGCAGAAACACCTTCCTGACGGGAATCTCCTGTTGCTGCAGTAATTCTTTTATGTTGGAATAACAGGTGTTAAAGTCTGCCGGTGCAGCATTTTCCAAATGTGCCAGTGCTGCTTTCATTTGGTGCAACCAATCCACCATTGCCGTTATAAGATGATCCGCAACAGGAATAGCAGTGAGAATGGCAATAATCCTGTCCAGATTAGGCGTCCCAGACAATGTCAGATTGAGCTCCGATACCAGTAACTGTTCCTGGATCAGGCTTTCTATAAATTCAACGGCATCAGTAAGCGGGTATTGATGCAGGATGGTATCTTGGATAATAGTTGTGATGGTCGCGCCATTTGCTGCTACCAGGAGTATATCCGTCAGTATCTCGGAATCATCTACGGACGACAACTTATATATGCTCTGACCGCCCTGCTGGGAGCGTTCGTAGTATCTGTATTTTCCGTTGTTTTGATACAATGTATTATTCGAAAAATAGCGTAGCTGTCTGCTGATATTTTGGTGCTGCAATAATTTGTTTACAATGGCCTGTATCACTTCCGCATCCAGATTGGCAATAATATTCTTTTGAGCAGGAGTGTAATAAGTATTAGTGGTTTCTTCCTGCCAGCTGCCATGAGCGATGGTGGTGAAAAGTCCGTATGGGGTCGACTTTGTAGCCGTTCTCAGCATATAATTGTGTAACGACTTTTTAAGCTTCTGCACTTTCCTGGCATCCTTTAAATTCCCTTTTTTATAGGCTGCCATCATTTCATACAGAGCAGGGTTGGCTACTTGTAAACTGTTAATGAAATCATGCTGATGGATGAAATCATCTACGTTTACAGCATCCGCTGTAGTAGGGAATTTGTTTTGAGGAATTCGTATAAAAAAGCGGTCTAATAGTTCCATAATAATGCTAGTTCAACAATATCAATTCACTCCAGTTATTGGCCTTTGGGTTATATGCGGTTAATAAGGAAAGAATAATGCCTGGGATACCGGATAGCAACGAGTGCGCATGGTGCTTTAATTCGTATGCATGACTTGTCCAGTAATCGTCCGGAATATTTTCCAGTTGCTGTAAGGTGTGTTGTGTCCACTGTTGATGAGCATCCAGGAAGGCGGCATGCCCGGTTAACTGGTGGAGGTATGCATAATATTGGCTGATGCCGCAAGCGCCGTGACACAGAAAAGGTTCATCTGCACGAGTAGCGGCAATAGTATTCTTGCCTACAATATTTTCGAGTTTCTCATAAGCGAAATTTTGGTAGGCAGGCGCCTGAAGGATATGTCCTGCTTTTAACAAAACATGCAAGGTGTTTAATTCACTAAAGCACCAGCCCACTCTGCCCTGATAAAGGATTTCATCCTTGTGGTGATTGAAAGATCCTAAGAAGGCATGGTGTTCAGACCGACAATATTGCCGGTTGAGAGAAATGATCTCATTGATGGTGGAGTGCAGCGGTATGATATATCCCATTTTCACCAGGTCGAGGAATACCAGCAGCATGGAAGAAACGCCATGTGCAATTCCAAAGTGTACCTGTCCTTCATCTTGCTCTGCTCTTTTGTTGTAAAATTTATTTATCAGGAGATAACTGTCATTATTGGCAGCACTTTTTTCTTGCAGCTTGCGCAGTAGCGTTTCCAGGAAAGGTTGAATCGCCGGATCTGGAAGTCGCTGACTAAAATAGGCGATTGCGCCCATCGGACCGTAAAAGAAATCAAGATTGTCGCTGTCAAGCTGTAGTTCAGCCCATTGAAATATAGTGGCGTCAATATCGGCCAGGCTGCTCAGATCAAATTCAACGAAACCGTGTTTGGTAAGGTGATTGACAACGGAAGTTAATCCGGTCATCCCAGTGAGGAACGATTGTGTTGTGAAATCATTTTGTGTACCTGTTTGAATATTGGTGAAGATTTCTTCCAGTAGTTGATGGCCGGCAGCGCTCCATGTTTCATCCTGTAGATATCTGCCGCAATAGAAGGAACTCAGGGCCAGACATAGCCGGCCTTGAGAAAGCGCATCATGGGTCACAGGTACCTGATTGGCAATATGTTGGAGATGATATATTTTCTGCCTGATTATTTCTCGGGTGTCCATTGATTCCTGATTTATGAAGGAGCTGCTGTGGAACGATGATGTTCTGTTATTGGCTATAGTTGAAAATAATTCTCGGAATGAGGAGCATAGGCACTGTCAGATACAGACATCAGGAACAGTGAAATTCCTATCAGCCCTTCTGTATAACTAATGTTTGTTTCTTTTTTTTGCTGGTTCCATACGCCAGGATAACCAAAGTAGGGTTGCTGTGCATCGAATCGATCGATGATATGTGTTACCAGTCGCTGGTAGGTCTGCATACATTTTTCATCCTGTAACAGCTGTCCTGTTTTTCTATATAACATCGCTAACCCACTCCATCCGTATAGCAGGCTGAAACCTTCTGTGAACAGACTGTCATCGAAGATGCGGTCGCATAAGGCATGCAATATTTTTAGCAGATGTGCGGAGTCTTGTTCCGTTTTAAGAAGACTGTACAGCGTTCCCAGATCGCCGTAACAATAGTAGTTAGGAAACCTGGTTCTGGGGGTGGTTTCTTCCATCATAATAGGGAAGAAGAGCGGAGCATTTGACTGCTCATTTACCAGGATGAAATGCCGGGCAGCAGCTATTAATTCATTACAACGATCCACCGCCATTCCAGCTTCGCGGACCTGTTGCAAAAATAGTATCACGGAAGCATTGCCATGGGAAATGCCCAAGTACACAGCGGGCACTTGTTTCAATTGGGATATCCAGTAAATGCCGCCATCAGGGCCTGCCTGACTGCTGGTGTATATGATGTCTACAATCTGATTAATCAGGGAATCCGCCTGAGTACAGGCTTCCCGACGAAGCAAATAATAGTAGCCATATTTTATAGCGCCATTCGCAGGATCAATATTGTTGTTTTGAAGTGCTTCCGATAGTGGCTTCTCTAATACCGCATCAATATCTTCCAATGTGGAGGTAAGGTCGGCATCTATCCATTCATAGGTAGTACACATGGACAGAAAGGAGCCAAATTCAGCCAGTTCTTCAAAGAGAGTAGGGCCGGTATATCCAGTATTCATCTTCTCGAATATCTGTTCTATGGCTGAAACAGCGCGGGTAGTGTGTGCTGAAGAGTCCAGGTAACGGGCGGCAGCAAAGTTATATAAGGATAATCCGGATAAACCTGTCTTAATACCAATATCATTAAAACTTCCTGCTTCCTCTTGCAACACAGCATCCATCGCGTGAATAATAGGTGGAATTTTGGAGTGCTCGATCTTCATAGGCGCCAAATAATCTGATAAAGAAAAGCTGTTTAAGAATACTCTTAAACAGCCTTCCCAAGATTTACAATCTTAGCAATTGCAAGAATTTTTGTCGCAAGAAGAAGCGCCTTGCTGAGATTGGCAAGAACCTTCTCCGCATGAAGTGTCCGCATCAACTAAACCGCCGATTACGTTCTTCATTTGCTCGTCGTTTAATCTTGAAATTGTTTCTTTGTTCAGGGATAATTTAGGTAAGCCTTTACCTTGGTTGTTTTGAGATTCCATAACTGAGGGTTTACAAGAAAAATAAATAATAAGTATCCTTAACAATATACAAAATAATTATATAAATTGTACTGAATAGATCTTTTTTTGTAGCGCAATTTTATTGCTAGACAACTTGAAGATTTAGCGCATATTATATATAGGAAACTCAAAATAATTAGTAATTTTCTACCTACCGGTACTATATTTTTGTGAATCTAGTGCTGAATTAAAATATGGATCATCATCCATAACCCTTAGTCTACGTTTATGAAATCCTTATTCCCGATTTTGTGTATACTTTTTTGCACGCATTATACATTAGCCCAGGAAACGCCACTGCCAATGAAAATGGTGGTTATCAGCCCTGATAGTGCAGGTATTGAAGGTGTAACAGTGAAAGTCAATCAGAAAGGCAAAGAACTAGTGTCTCTTACTAACAGTAAAGGAGAAACGAATATGATGCTGCAACAAAACGCTGCATTCACCATCACCTTGTCTCATATCGGATTTAATTCCCTCGTCGCAAAGAATGAAGGCAGTAATCATGAGTTACTGTTGAAATTCATGCTTACTCCTAAAAACAAAGAGCTGAAGGAAGTCAACGTGGTGGCAGAGAAGCCAATGATCACCATGGATATGAATAAGATCATTCTCTCTGTTGACAAGAATAAAGTAGCCGGACAATCAGTCGTTGATATGTTAAAGAAAGCCCCGGGTATCACCATTCAGAATAACATTATCTTATTCGAAGGAAAGCCTATTACTGCACAAATGAAAGGAAGAACCATTCATTTGTCGGCTTCCATACTGACGGACTTCCTCGGCGCTACCGCTGCTGCAGGCATCAACGAAATAGAAATCATCACCGTTCCGCTAGCCAATACAGACGCTTCTTTCACAAGCGCCATTGTAAACCTGAAACCGGCACAACTGCCAGGCAATGGCTATAACACAAATGTGAGCCTGAAAATAGGAGCCAGAGAAGAATTCGGTAATGGCGGTATTGGAACATCCGTGAATTTTAAACATAATAAGTTATCAGGACTCGTAAGTCTCAACTACGCCAGAGATCCTCAGCTCAGTAAGGGGGATGTAACCCGCCACCTGATACCTACGGTCAATAGTAAAACTACCCTCATCCAGGAAAATAACAACAGTAAAAGCACCCCGGAAAATATGCCATTATCACTTAGCCTGGAGTACGCGCTGAGTCGTAAAAGCCAGATAGGCACTGTTATTAATGGAATGCTTTCCCGTACGCCTACTGACCGTTTCAGCGCCTCGTATACCTTCACCCATAATCAACCTCCCATGCCGGCGGATTCACTCGTTAGTATGGATGCCAGACAACTAAAGAAAAACCAGTATGGGGCCATCGACCTCTATTATAAAGTGAAACTGGATTCCCTGGGGCAGGAGCTAAGCATGAATGTCGCCTATTCTAAAGTACACGGCACTTCCGGCAATCAACAACAATATGACTATTTCCTCCAGGATGGCAGTATCTACCAGGACCCGTCTTTCCTCCTCCAGGATGCAGTATTGGACCTGAGCACAAAAAGTATACAGGCAGACTATACCAAACCTTTCGGAAAAGTGAAATTTGAATCCGGTCTGAAATATGGATGGACAAACGTTGACCAGGATCTTAATCAAACAATCATTAATAAAAATGGAACCTCAAATCTGATAGATGCACCCGTTTATCAGGAAAATATCTTCGCCGGTTATGCCAGTATCTCCGGTGCATGGTCTGGTATTTCTTATGCACTAGGTATACGTGGAGAAAATACCGCCATTAAAAGTTTTCCCCTGGAAATTTACGGCGGTAACAACACCAGCTACTTTAGATTATTTCCCACCTTACTGTTGTCGAAACGGAAAGGAAAACATAACCTGGTATTGACGTATAAGAAAAGTATAGAGAGACCAAAATTCTACCGACTGACCAATTTCAAAAATTATACGAGCCCTTTCTATTACTATACTGGTAATCCGGCCCTGCAGCCTTATTTCCAAAATGCTACCCGCTTATCCTGGACGATTGCCAATAAATACCAGATAGTAGCCAGTTACACCTGGTACAAGAATAACATGCTGGAATATGAAGAACTAGATACCATCAATAACATTACTAAAGGACTAATCGCCAATAACGGCACCTTCAAGAATATCAGTGTGAGCCCAGGCTATTTTGGAAATATTACTCGCTGGTGGTATACGAATTCTGGCTTCAGAATTACCCAGAAATATATCAGATTCGTCACCGATGGTGAAACAGTAAGCATCGATAATACCAGCTATGGAATTAATGTCTCCAATACTTTTACGATTTCTAAAAGTATAAAACTGGAGATGTATGCCTATTACAGCTCGCCTACTTATTTCAGTGCGTCCAGAACGGAACCATTTTACTTCCTGGATCTAAGCGTGTATAAAAATATACTAAAAGGAGCAGGACAAATATCCCTGTCTGTGAGTGATGTTTTTTATACGAATATCAACAAAATGCATGCGCAGTATGCGCTCGTAAGTTTTGATTCCCAAAACCGCTGGGATAGCAGAAATGTTGTGGCCGGATTTAATTACCGATTCGGTAGTAAAAACTATAAAAATAACCAGTTGAAGAAAGGCTCTGCCGCTGATGATATTAAGAGCAGATCCTACTAATAACCTCTATTAATCATTCATAAAATTTCGACCTTGTATGGAAACATTAGCGCAACTCACCTCTGCCTATCTGCAAAACTTCGATGAGCCGCAAAAAGCGATGGCTTCCAGTCCAATTTCCCTGGAGTATTGCGTAGGATTGCTGGAGAAATTCAGACCCACTACCGTATTGGATGCTGGCAGCGGCCTTAGTTCCCTGGTATTTCACGCCACCCATGAAAATGTAACTACGGTAGATGATAACAAGCACTGGTCCGAAAAAACCGAAGGAATCATACAGTCTCAACTGAATAAAACAATCGCGATCACTCCCCTCAATGATGATATCTTTACCCAAAGATTCGATTTTACCTTCTATGATTACGGTGATATTGAAACCCGCATTTATTGCTTTAAAACGATCCTGGTATTAACGAACGATCTAATTTACCTGGATGATTTTCACATTGGATTTTACAGAGACTACATTTATTCCAGAGCGAAAAAGTTCACCATCATTGATCTGGAGCAGGAAACAAAAGATGAATTTGGACGTTTCGGCGCCTTACTGATCAAAAACCCGAACCTGAAGCCTGCATTCGGCTTGTAAACACTCCTGATGTCAAAATAACGGTGATAATTGTCAACCTGCTGGAAGTATATACTGTCATTTACCAATACCTTTATCGCTGGATCAATCACCCTTTACGATTTAGCGTTAATACAAGGATAAAATGTACAGACTGTTTCTTTTGCTGGCGTCATTATTTACCTCTATCGAAACCATCGGACAAAGCGCCGCCTCCTTATCATCCCCAGATGGTAAAGTGATTTTTCGTTTGGCCGTTACAGATAGTGTCATTCATTACGATGTGGCATATCAGCAACAACCAACTATCACAACATCTGTTCTCGGCGTGGAAGGCTGGCAGCGTGGCCTGAAACTCCAATCTGTGAGAAAAGTCGCCAAGGATGAATGGTGGAAGCCCGTCTACGGAGAACGAAACCGTATACGCGACCACTACCAGGCATTGATCTTCACTTTCATCAAAGGCGGCGCTCCCCATGCCACCATGCAAATAGAAGCACGAGCCTATAATGAAGGCATCGCAATCCGTTATACATTTCCAACATCTTCCTCGAACAAAACGATGGCTGTTAGCCAGGACCTCACGGAGTTCTCCCTCCCGGCAGGTACAAAAGCCTGGTTTACCGGTAGAGCCCAAGGTGCTTACCAACTCCTGCCGATGGACAAATGGCCCGGAGAAGCAGAGCGTCCCCTCACGCTGCAATTGCCTAATGGTATCTACGCTGCACTGGCTGAAGCTGCGGTAGTGGATTACTGTAGAACAAAATTTATTTTACATCCCACCAAGCCCAATACGATTGCCTGTTCCATGTATGATAAAGTGCAGCTGCCGGTACCCTTCGCCACGCCATGGAGAGTAATCATGCTGGCTGCTAAAGCAACGGATCTGTTACAAAATGATGACCTGTTGCTGAATTTGAATGCACCCTGCGCTATCCCACAAACCGCATGGATTAAGCCCGGGAAGGTAATGAGGGAAATGTCGCTGTCTACAGCCGGAGCAAAGCAGCTGGTCGACTTCGCGGTGAAACGCCATCTACAATACATACATTTTGATGCCGGCTGGTACGGCCCGGAAGAAGATACCGCCTCCGATGCCACCCACGTAAATGTGGACCCCGCACGTAATCCTGTAAATGACCTGAACATGCAGGAAGTAGTGCAGTATGCTAAACAAAAACGTATAGGCGTTTGGGTATACGTGAATAAAAAGGCATTGGGAAAACAACTGGACAGCATCCTGCCTCTATATGAAAAATGGGGCATCGCCGGTGTCAAATTTGGCTTTGTAAACGTAGGCTCCTTCGAATGGACCAAATGGCTCCACGATGCCGTGAAAAAATGCGCAAAGTACCATCTGATGGTGGATATCCACGATGAATACAGGCCCACCGGTTTCAGCAGAACATATCCCAACCTGCTCACCCAGGAAGGAATCAGGGGAAATGAAGAAATGCCGGACGCTACACACAATACCGTACTGCCTTTCACCCGCTTTTTATGCGGAGCGGCAGACTATACCATCTGTTATTATCACCGCCCGGAACTGAAAAAACGCCTGGCAGCAACTCAGAATAAAAATATCCTGAAAACCACTTCCGTACACCAAATGGCCTTATCTGTGGTATACTATAGCCCATTACAATTTATGTACTGGTACGACAAGCCGGAAGATTCCCAGGATGAACCAGAACTGGATTTCTTTGACCGCGTACCCACTGTCTGGGAGGATACGAAGGTTTTAGCGGGAGAAATCGGACAATATGTGACCATTGCCCGCAGAAATAATAACAACTGGTTTGTAGGAAGCATTACCAATAATGATGGGAGAGACACGCATATTCCCTGTTCATTCCTTACTCCGGGCAAAAAGTATCGAGCCACCATCTACTACGATGACCCATCTTCCCCGGTACGTACAAAAGTATCAGTAAGACAAGTCACCGTAGATGCCAACTCCGTGCTGGATGCCCACTTACTCCCATCCGGAGGGCAGGCTGTCTTCCTCACACCCATAAATTAAGCAGTATACTACCGAAAGGGGATATCAAGTACCGGTAAAAAGACCTAATTTTTGGCAAATTATCTAGCATTGAAAAAATTCGTCAAATTACTCCTGGCCTTATTCTTACTGATAGCATTGGTATCTCTGTACGCCAACATGCTGCATCCACGGCTCTTCTTCGGGAAGAAAGCGCTGTCTTCTCCCGATACTACCGCCATGAATAAAGGAAGAGATATTACCTTCAATAGCGGTGGCGCAGCATTAAAAGGTAAAATCTTTACCACTGCTCCCAGTGAGCGGAAAGTACCGCTGATCGTTTTCTGCGTGGGCTCCGGAGATGGGTCTACCATGCGGAATTACGCCAAGATGATAGATACGCTACTCTTGCAAAATCTGCCAATGGACAGCATCGCTGTGCTATGCTTCGAAAAGCGCGGCCTCGGCGCCTCAGAAGGAGACTGGTATTCGGCTGATTTTGAACAAAGAGCCGCTGATGCCAAAGCGGCGGCAGACTATGCCGCAACCTTACCCTACATTGATGGGCATCGCATGGCCATCGCCGGACATAGCCAGGGTGGCTGGATTACACAAGTAGGACTGGCGCAATACCCCGAAACATTTGTTGCGGGCATCTCCATGGCGGGCCCCGCATTCCCTGTACGCGAACAGCTGGTCAACGATTATGTGAATCAATATCGCTGCGCAGGAGCCAACGAAGCAGATGCTATGAAAAAGGCAGAGAGACAGGTAAGCATGGATCTGTTCGTAACCCGCTTCTTCCCCTTTCAGCCAAACTGGGCACAATTACAAGTCATAAAAGACTTCGATCCTGGTATATACCTCAAAAAGATAAATGCGCCCATTCTGTTCCTATGGGGTTCCCACGATGCATTGGTAAGCCCTGAATGGTGCAAGGCATCCCTGAAGAAATATTTTCCCGGTAATATCCCGGCCAACTTCGATACCCTCACTATTACAGGCGCTACACATAGCTTTAAACTGGCAGATATATGCTACCATGGCCCTTCTTCTCAAGTGCCCTATGCACCTGAATGCAAAGAAGCGTTATTGAGCTGGGTACGTAAGAAATTGCTGTAGGCCCGACTTTAGAATTGGCATTTTTCTAATGCCAATTCTAAAGCCATATCTCTATGACTAATCAATTGCCCTATGGTGGGTGTTACCTCGTAATCCGGTATGATGCCTCTTTTCATTTTTCCATTATCTTGTACAGCCATAGTATACCGCACTGTTGGGAAAGCTACACTGATATGAGAATAGGGGAGCAGCACCTCCTTGAAACTGCCGGAGGTATTGCCACAATAACCACCCCCGGTTTCTGTTCCTATAAACAATGCACGCCGATGACTACGTACAACGGCACAAAACTCACTTGTCACAGAGAAGCTCAGACCATCTGTCAGTAAGAATACCTTCCCTTTAAAATTCGCTGCCTGTGGCTGTTGCATGGCCAGATTAGGATGATCTGCTGCCGTTAATAGCCTACTGGTGGTGGATAATTGCGCGTAATACCGAAAAGGCCGATCTGTCAGGTAAGCATATAGCAACGCGCCATATACATCCCGGCCGCCACCATTTCCTCTTACATCTATTATCAACGCCTTGATATCCTGCTGTTGCAGCTGATGAAATGCACTATCCAGGAAATGCGCAAAATCCAGTCCGGCAGCCTCCAGATCATCCTGCGCAAAAGTCCGGATAGTCAGCAATGCAGTATGTGGCTGCGGGTAACTAAATACCAAAAGAGGTGTATCTGCTGGCTGTAAATGATTGGTGCAGGATAGATGACTACGTGTCTCCCCGTAAATATCCACCATAGCCACCGCTCCACGTATATCCCTGTACGTTATATGGTACCCTGCATGAGGACCGTAAACAAGCTGATAATAAAAGGAGAAGTTCCGATCCAGAATACGATACTTCTTACTATTGATCTCCCCGTCTGAAACAATATATTGAAACAGCTTTTCCACAATTCCAGCAACCGGCTTCTCATTAATCGAAAGTATTTCAGTTCCCACCGGCAACTTCCCCGATGGATCACAGTCTACATAAGCCTTCCCTGCCAGGAATACCATGGCCACTGGAAAGATTTTTTCTTCTTCATCAAATAGCTTTTTTAATGTATCGGGTGGCGTACAGCCTAAATGCCCATCCTGTAAACTGCTGAGAAAATACTTGGTGAGTTTATAACAGTCACGCCTACTCGTGGTAGCATTTATTTGTTGCGCATATGTATGGTACATGCGCTTTATCTCCGCAGGGGTATGAAACCGGTATAAAGATGGGTAATTATCTTGTAATGCATGTAACAGCGTATCCAGGTCCTGTTTGTATGGCAAGCCCTGTCCTACAGCATGTATACTGCAACACAATAAAGTCCCGATGGTGAAAAGGATCACTTTCCTGTACATAAGTAGAAATGTATATGCCATTAAACGATTAATATAATAAATAATTGGGGGAGACAAACAGCATATCCTGCTTCCGATATCTCACTTATAATTGTGTATATGACAAATAATAATGCCGACAATTTTCAATTAAAACGGCAAAACCTGCGTTTAACGCAGGTTTTGCACTGAATATAGCAATTGTCAGACTGCATTTTATTATATTAAACATACGCCTTTAGCTCATCGGAGGGAATCCCCAAAGGTTTTGCCTGCATATTGAAGTAATTTTCCACGGCACAAAGCCAGGTGATTTCTACTATTTCCCGCTCGTTAAAATATAATTTCAATCGCTGGAAACAGTCGTCAGAAGCATTTTTGGTATAGGTAACAGATTCCAGGTATTCCATCAATGCCTTCTCTTTTAAGGAGAAAGTGGCACTGTCGCTGTAGTTCAGCAAATCCTGCATTTTCTGTCTGTCGAACTGACTTTTGCTGGCCATATAGGCACTGGTATTGGAACAGAAAGGACAATCATTCAGATGCGATACAAAGTTGTGAATGAGTATTTTGGTATTTTCATCCAGACTAAGTCGTTTTTCTGTTTTCAGTATCCTCAACATTACACGGAAAATAGGCGTATGGCGGGCATAGATGATCTGTAACGCGCCCAATACCTTACCGAAGGTTCTTTTAGACGCAAAATAGGCGGCTTTCAATAGCCAGGAATGTGGAGTAGTAATAGGAGCCAGTCGCATAAAATTTATCTTTTACGCAAAGTTCAGGCAACGCTCCTGGATGTCCTTTGACATTTATCAAAATCAGCCTGGCCGCCTCATTCTGCTCAAGGTTTCCTGTGTAATTCCCAGATAAGAGGCAATCATACCTAATGGCACCCGATTCAGCAAACCAGGATAGGTGTCCAGCAATTGCTGGTATCTTTCGCGGGCAGTAACAAAGTGAAGCTCATCAAATCGCTGCTGCATGAGAATTAAGCCATTACTAACGAGGAGCCGGCCCAACCGCTCGATCTCATGAAACTGGCGATACAATCTTTCCAGGTCTTCATAATACAGACTGCATACCACAGAATGCTCCAACAGCTCTATAGACCTGATATCCGGCCGCTGCGTCAGAAAGCTGACGAGAGAACAGGAAATACTGTTTTCCGGACTAATCCAATCTGTAATATCCTTCCCATCCTTCAGATAGAAAGTACGTGCCAATCCCTGTTCAATAAACCAGATATACCTGCAGGTAGTTCCCGCTGTAGTGAGCTGGTGTCCTTTAGGGTACTCTTGCCGATGGATAATACCAGATAGTGCCGCTTCCGCAGCAGGTGTGAGTGGAATATACTGATGAACAAAAGATAAAAATGAATGCATAGGTCTGGCCAATTATTTACGGGAGATGAATACTGCACTGCCCGAACAGCTCCACTGCAACTTACTCCGGATTTTCTAATCTCCCGCCTCTATGGACATAGCATGATGAAAAAAATTCAGTGGATCATATGCCTTTTTCACTTTTTGCAGTCGCGGATAATGCTCCTTATAGTACAGCAGCGGCCATGCTATGCCGGATTGATTCCACTTCGCCTGTGTCATATCGGTATCCGGATGATTGATCATACAACCATCTGTTTGTTCATTCGGAACAGGTACGCCACCACTCTCCGGAAAAAGGTCCCTGTAAAAATTACGTATCCATTCCAGGCTGGCAGCCTCGCGGGAAGGATCTATCCAGCCGGTGTTACAAGCCACATCCATGATACTATCCCGCTGTGCGGTAGCAGTGGCTTCTGCGGGAACGGCATTTACTTTTCCGCCATAAGTGGCCATACCCAGCAGACCGCCAATAGGCAGGTTGGCCGTGAGATATTGGTATGCGGTATGGATCTGATCCGCAGTCAATGGCTTTCGGAAGTAAGCATCTTTTATCTTCGCCTGTACCTGATCGAAGCCGGGTTGAAATAACTCCGGAAAAGGATTCAGCGCAAATTGTAACCACGACGATTCTTCCGTTTGTACGATGCCTGCTGTAGACAGCCCTTCCTGGATGGCAGCCAGATGGTCTGCTATCAGTTGCGCTGCATGGTTGCCTGTACATACTCCCTTGATTTCCACTTTGCCCATATTCCGGTGATTCATGAAAAGTATACTGAAGAGGGGAGTATAGTCAGTATCAGGCGCGCTATGTTGCGCACACCAGTTCCCAAAATTTTGTATCAACCTGGAAAAGGTAGTTTGATCTATATCTTTCCAATCCCAGCCTACCCGAAACGTAGTAATATAAACTGGCGCCTGGGGCAATGCCAGATGTGGATCTTTACCACTCGCTCCCGGAGAGCGCAGCCAGTAACGGGTAACAATCCCGAAGTTACCACCGCCAGCTCCTGTATGGGCCCACCATAACTCCCGGTTGGGGTCAGTCTCTTCCCGCGTTGCGATCACACTAACGGCTGTTCCGCCAGCATCTACTGTCACCACTTCTACTGCGTAAAGGTAATCCGCTGCCAGCCCATATTCCCGGCAAATGAAACCAAAAGCGCCCCCCAATATATGCCCACCCACACCAATGCCCGGATGCTCGCCCGCGGGCAATACCAATCCCCATTCCAGGAATAACCTGCGATACATTTCCCCCACAGTCACACCCGCTTCTACCACAATGGCAAATCGCTCCTGATCGAAATATACATTCGTCATCAACGACATATCCACCAGCACCTGCACCGCGGGATCAGCTACAAACCCCTCCAGGCAATGCCCTCCACTACGTACCACCAGCCGTTTTTTGTTGAATACAGCTTCCTGTACCGCCGCGAGGACTTCATCAACAGACCTCGGCAAACAAATATATTCCGGCTGCCCCATGTAACGCTTGTTAAAGCGTTTGGCAGCCAGATCTGCATATCGTATATCCTTTGGCGTGACCTTATTCATGTAATAAATTTAAAAATTTTTCCAGAATAATGATAAGGATAATTAGTAAGGATGGCTGATCTGATTAATATGAATGTTTGAATTTGTGCTGTGGCGATATTCGTAGGATGGCTTGGTATAAGTATTAGAGTAATTTTTGAATCAATGATTCTCTGGTTTCATTGTTTAGTTTTTTATCAAAGGCTTCTTCAAGGGCCGAAATAAAGTGAGCAGCTTTTTGTTTGCGCATACTGTGTGTTGCCTTTATTTCAGCTTCTAATTTTTGAGCTTGTTGAATATCCATTTCATTTGGACTAACAGATGTTGGCCCCCCGCTTCCTAACCCCATCCAATAAACGGTTGTAGATACACCTACACTGTCGGCTTCCGATGATGAGGAGAAAGAAAAGACATCTCCATTTCGCACAGGGATCGTCATAGAGTTATATGTTTGTCCTAAACTGTCTGACCTTCCCGAGATAACGAAAGTGCTTCCCCCCACTGCTAATCCTGCTATTGTTATCATGTCATAAAGTTGTTTGTCGGATTCATATATTGGATAAATACGTACAATAACAAACCCATCTGAATTCGCTTTGTAGTACTGCGTCTGAAGCATTTGACTTTGTGCCAGTACATACATGCGATTTAAAATGGTCGTATGTCCATTTGATAGACCTGTAGAGTTAGTAGCAACTAAATTGGTAAAAGTTTCATCTGGAGAATTTATAGTTGCAACATACTCCAGATATAGGTATTCAGTGCCCTTTTGAGCTTCAATGATATAAGTCTTGTCGGAAGTCAAACCGCTGGTTTCCTCATAAAAAGTTTGGGTACCCAGGTCTTTGTATTGCGTACCACCTACGCCAGGATATATTTTGAAATCTTCACCATTACTTTGCCATTGTAACTGAAAACCTCTGTTTCTGTCTAATAATGGAACCGGCACACCTGGAGTATCAAGGTAGGTGATAACTGCCGCATTCAGATAAAAAGCTTCTTCTCCCATTTTTGTAATGTTTTGTGTCATTGATCTTGTTGCATAAGTACCATCATCAACACTGGTGGAACGTTCACTGATGGTGATCGGAACTGTGCCACTCTGTTTGTTAACGGTACCTGAAGTTGTAAAAGTCACTGCATTATCTACAGTTACATCACCTATATTCTTAAAAAGAAAGTTCTTGGTATTTTCTCCATCGTCATTAGACATACCAGGAACATTATCTGTACTAATTACCCAGTCACTATTATCAGAAGAAGCTGTAGGGACTGGACTGGCAGCATACAGGTCTGTAGGATCATCCCCCATTGGTATCCCCACTAATATATATTTACACATGACATCTGAATTCGCAGCTACCTGTATTTTGATATCAGCAGTGACAGATCCGTTGTCACTGCTGATATTTACAGGGCTTGGATCTGTAACTACTGTGTACTTCAGTAACATGTCTGATTGATCTCGTTTCATGGCTATTTATTTTTAGTAAGTATTTCAGCAGGTTGGGAATTCTTGTTAGATCCTATTCTGCTCAATAATGCTCCAACAGTGAAAGTCACCTCCATAAAGGACGGCGCAGTATCTACAAATTGGGTAGGTAATGTTATTTCTATTACTGGTAGTATACCGATAAATGCGTGTATACTTGCACGTGGATATAGCATCAATGAAAGCCTGAAAGGCATCTCCTGTTTTAGAGGTAATAGCTGTAATGAAATCACCTAAATGGAGAAGATCCAGTAAAAAGAAAAGTGCTTGCAGTACGTTTTACTAGGAAATGGTTTTTGTGGTTTAGGAGATTGTTAATGCATATATTGATAGTTATGTATGCATATACTGTATGAAAAAATATCAAGTTCGTAAGAGAACAATGTTTTTTTGAAATGGTTCAGTTGGGGTTTAAAAGAAACGATATTTTTTTAGACTGGAATGATATGGATGGAGTCTTATAATATAAGACTGTATTTTAATTGGGGGTTGTTATTAAGGTATGCGGAAGTGTAGGAGAGGAATAATTCGCATTTATTTTGATAAATAAAATTGCGATTAGATATATAAAGAAAGAGA
Organism: Chitinophaga dinghuensis; assembly: GCF_003259435.1. GTDB lineage: Bacteria > Bacteroidota > Bacteroidia > Chitinophagales > Chitinophagaceae > Chitinophaga > Chitinophaga dinghuensis. The sequence goes on along the minus strand of NZ_QLMA01000008.1, from coordinate 132,362 downwards.
CTGCATCAAAAGTAATATTTATCCGATTATTTTGGGATTCCTGATGGTGAGAATTTTCGTCTACGAAATTCTCAGTGCCTTCAGATTACTTTTGATGCAGCCTCTTATATTATTGGAAATTTGATATCAATCAGGCCAGCTCAAATCTGTCCAGGTTCATCACTTTTGTCCAGACGGTTATGAAGTCCTGTATGAATTTACTGTTTGCATCTGTACTGCCATATACTTCTGCTACTGCTCTTAATTCTGCATGAGAGCCGAATACAAGATCAGCGCGGGTAGCAGTCCACTTAGCTTTGCCGGTTCCACGATCTGAACCAACATACAGCTCTTTGTCTTCCGACATCGCCTTCCAGGCGGTATTCATATCCAGCAGATTCACAAAGAAATCGTTGGTCAGCTGACCAGGGCGATTCGTAAATACGCCATGTGTGGAACCATCATAGTTGGTATTCAGCACACGCAGGCCGCCGATTAATACCGTCAACTCAGGAGCGGTGAGCGTCAGCAAATTAGCTTTGTCTATCAGCAGCGCTTCTGTGGAGGCAGGGAAATTCGCTCTGCGATAGTTACGGAAACCATCTCCCAGCGGTTCCAGGAAGCCCACAGATTCAACATCAGTGCTCTCCTGAGAGGCATCCATTCTACCAGCAGTAAACGGAACGCTGATCGTATGACCTGCGTCTTTGGCGGCTTTCTCCACACCGGCCACACCCGCTAATACAATCAGATCGGCAAGAGAAATCTGCTTACCATCGGTAGCGCTGTCGTTGAATTCTTTTTGGATACCTTCCAGTTTGTCCAGCACTTTATGTAATTGTACCGGATTATTTACCTGCCAGTCTTTCTGCGGTGCGAGGCGGATACGTGCGCCATTAGCGCCTCCCCGCTTGTCGGTACCACGGAAAGTAGAAGCGGAAGCCCAGGCAGTGGTTACCAGTTCTGAAATACTCAGCCCTGATTTCAAGATCTTAGCTTTCAACGCTTCGATATCGCTATCACCTACCAGTTTATGATTCACAGCAGGAATAGGATCTTGCCAGATCAACTCTTCTTTAGGAACATCTGTGCCCAGATAACGGGAGCGAGGACCCATATCACGATGGGTTAATTTAAACCACGCTCTTGCAAATGCATCTGCAAATTCTTCCGGATGCTCCAGGAATCTTCTGGAGATTTTCTCATATGCCGGGTCCATTCTTAACGACAGATCCGTTGTCAGCATAGAAGGTAAATGTTTTTTATTACCATCATATGCATCCGGAATAATAGCGTCTGTTGTCTTAGCTACCCATTGATGAGCGCCAGCAGGACTCTTAGTCAGTTCCCATTCATATTTGAAGAGATTCTCGAAGAAGTTATTACTCCATTGCGTAGGCGTTTTAGTCCAGATCACTTCCAGTCCGCTGGTAATAGTATCAGCGCCTTTACCGGAACCATAGCTATTCTTCCATCCCAGTCCCTGCAGTTCAAGATCTGCGGCTTCCGGCTCTTTACCAACGTGCGAAGCAGGAGCTGCTCCATGCGTTTTACCAAAGCTGTGTCCACCTGCAATCAGTGCCACCGTTTCCTCATCATTCATCGCCATACGTCCAAAGGTATCACGGATATCTTTGGCGGCAGCTATCGGATCAGGATTGCCATCCGGACCTTCCGGATTCACATAGATCAATCCCATCTGTACCGCTGCGAGCGGGTTCTCCAGGTTGCGGGAATGTATCGGTATATTATTTTTTTCATCTGCTATTACCACGCCATGTTTTTGATCCGTTACTCCGGGATCTCCATGCGCATAACGGATGTCGCCACCCAGCCAGGTTGTTTCAGAACCCCAGTATACGGATTCATCTGCTTCCCAAGCATCTTCGCGTCCACCGGCAAATCCGAAGGTCTTAAAGCCCATGGATTCCAATGCTATGTTACCTGTCAGAATCAACAGATCCGCCCAGGAAATTTTACGACCATATTTCTGTTTGATAGGCCAGAGTAGTCTGCGTGCTTTATCCAGACTCACATTATCCGGCCAGCTGTTCAGCGGCGCAAAACGTTGCTGTCCCTGACCTGCGCCACCACGGCCGTCTCCCACGCGATATGTACCTGCGCTATGCCAGGCCATACGAATAAACAAAGGACCATAATGACCAAAATCTGCCGGCCACCATTCCTGAGAATCCGTCATCAATGCATGCAGATCTTTTTTCACCGCTTCCAGGTCTAGGCTTTTAAACGCTTCGGCATAATTAAAATCTTCACCCATAGGGTTGGATAAAGGCGAATGCTGACGAAGGATACTAACTTTTAACTGGTTAGGCCACCAGTCACGATTCCTGGTGCCACCACCGCCAACGTTTTGCTTCATACTGCCATTATGAAAAGGGCATTTACTGATGTCTTTCAATTCATTTTCCATTAGTTATCAATTTTGGGTATGGAAGGAATATTTATGCTTGCACCTGGTTACTGTGCACGTCAAAATTAAGCTTTGATAGATATAATCATAATCAATTGATTTTATGATTGAATAGTTAAAACCTATTTCTACAACATCCGCTCGGGTTAATCATCTATGACCTCCCCTTTAGAAAAAAGATATATACTGTCGGAAAATGGGGGAGATTATTGCTCATCAGGTGCGGTATATCCGCGGATACCGAATATACTAAATTACTCGCAATACGAACAGAAGGGGACTGTTAAATATAGGTGGCTGGTAAACCTGCATAAAAAAAGGGGCCTAAGCCCCTCCGCTATTATTAGACATTGAACTGTCGTAAATGATGATCGGTATGTTTGTATAGCAACAATCCTACCTCCGCTGCAGTCATCTTTCCAAAAATAGGATGAACAATATCCGGCATACCTGGCCGATGTTCTTCCAGCAGCGCTATCCATTTCTTTTTTTGTGAGGCTACATCATCGCCAACACTGGTATTGATCTTCATTGGCGCAATAGTAGGAGAGTTGCGCCGCATAGGCGCGTCATCTTTTAATACCGCCTTTAATATAAACCGGCCCAATATACGCCCAAGGAATACCCTTGGATATTTTTTCTGACCTAACGCCATCTCTTCCCAAAGAATACAATGACGCATCATCTGACGCACATTCATCTGTCCCCACTTCGCTGTACTGTTCTCCTGTAGCTGGTTAATGCGAGAAACCAGTTCGTCCCTGGTCGGTTGCTCAAGAATTGTTTTCATCATGAATGAATTAAATGAATGGGAGTTTTATACAAATTTAAATACCCAATTCCACCAAGAGCGGGTGTAAATCCGACTATTCAAGGGGCAATTACGACGCAAGCGCCCAATGCAACAATATTATTCCTCAGTCTGGTAACAACCACCTATCCATTTGGCTACCTGAGCCCTTAATAATCAACAGATTTTTTTACTTTTGAATATAACCAATCTTAACCCGAAACCATGACAAACACCATTCTGGAACTGGATCGCCATATATCCAGCCTACGGCCCGAGTACTACCCGGATCTCAACAGAGCCTTAACTGATGAGGAAATAGCCAGCCTGGAATTCAAGTACAGCATTACGCTGCCAGCAGATCTGAAACAACTGTATAAATGGAAAAACGGACAGAAAGAACTTTCCTTCGATTCTTTCGTGAACAATTCCAAGTTTATTCCCCTGGAACAAGCCCTGGATACCGCCCGGAATAATACCGGTATGATAGGGAGCGACTTCGACATCAAAAACTGGTGGAATGAACAATGGATTCCCATTTTTCACAATGGCGGTGGCGATTACATCTGCTATGATACCGGCGGCGTATTTACCGGCGAAAAAGGCCAGCTGATTGAGTTCTGGCATGCAGATAATGATAGAAATGTCATCGCGCCCAACTTACAGCAGTTCCTCTCCGGCCTCAATGATTACTACACGGCCACTCCGGAAGATGCCTTCGATGAATACTTTGCAGTAACTGCCAGCCACGGTTATCCCAAGAAATTTAAAGTAAAGTAAAAAGTTATTACAGGGAGACGAATGCTAAATACATCTCCCCATGAAAACTAAATGCCGGTATAGAACCTACTGGTGTTTAGTTTTCTTCATATGCTGCCATTCTGCAAAGGTCATTTCAAATTTGATCTCCCCTTTGCCATGCATACCTGTTTCCTTCCAACCCGACTTCCGGTAGAATGTAGCAGCCCGCGTATTCGGCGAAGTTCCTAACCACACCGGATCTTGTGTCTGCATAAAATACCAGTCGAGCATCACATCATGCAATCTTCTGCCTATTCCCTGCTTGTCAAAATCCGGATGCACAAACAACGCCCAGATATTATTGTCTTGCAAGTCCACAATAGAAAATCCTATAATCTGATCGCCGATTTCACATATCCAACCTTTCCCTCTCTGCGTAATAAACGCCTCACAATCTTTGTCTGTCACCAATGAAGGATCAGACAGGGTATTTTCCTTCACTGCATTTCGTACAAATTGAATTTGCGGGATATCCGCAGGTACAGCGGCTCTGATAATCATGTAGTATGCATTTATGGGGTGTAATCATAAAGATAAGGAAATAAAAAATCCCGGTGAATGCTCACCGGGATTTCAGTTGTTGTCTGTTCGACTTATTAATTCCTTAGTATAGTTATAAAGCCTTTGGCTACTTTATCTGTACCACTTATTTTCAGAATGTAATAGTAAGTACCCTCGCTGAGCGGTTGTCCATTCAGCTTTCCATCCCATTGGTTGCTGTAGTTTTGCTGATGATATACCATGCGTCCACTACGGTCAAAAATGGTCAGATCATTCTGTGGATAGCTATCCAGGTTACGAATCACCCATTTATCATTGATGCCGTCTCCATTTGGCGTGAGCAGGTTCGTGGCTTCCACTTTGAAGTCCGTCACCACTGTAATGTTGATCTGTTGAACGCTGCTGCAACCTTCTGCATTGCTCGCCGTTACCTGATAGGTGGCGCTCTGTGCTGGCCTTACCTGTAAAGTAGCGGATTGCTGACCGCTTAAAATACCGTCTGCATTGCTCCATACATAGTTCGTGCCGCCGGTCGCTGTCAAAATTACAATATCACCTTTTGAAATAGCGCCGGTTTTATCAGCAGTAATGCTGACCTGTGGTAACGAGTGTACGGTCAGGGTAAAGCTGCGTATCAGCGTATCTACCCCTTGATTGGCAGTACCGCCATTATCTTTCAGCACAACAGTTACCTGCACAGTACCTGCTACATTCGGTTTCAGCGAATAACTTATCAAACCGCTATTATCAACTGTCAATGTATTGAAGAATGCCTGATCTACTCTTACAGCATAACTCAGTGTTTGATCAGCTTCGACCGCAGAACCGCCAGTCAATTGTACTTTTTGCTTGTCAGTAGTAGAACAGATAACCTGATTTTGTATAGGGTCCAGCACAGGAGCCTGATTTACCTGCAATACCTGAATGGTAAATATTTTTTCAAAGTATAGCCCATTCGACTGAGTAGTACGTATCCGCACACTATACGTTTTTTGTGCGGCATATTTGAATACCTGACTGTTCTGTAACTGATTGCCGGCAAGGTTGAAGCTACTGTTATCCGTAGCGCCTGCACCTGCCACCAGCGTATAGGTGAAGGTAGCTCCTGGTTCGGAGGTAATGGTCGACAGTTGTCCGATTACTGTTCCCACCGCCGTGTTCTCACTGATGTTGGTATTGCTGATGCTCATATCAGTAGGCGCCAACGGAACATATACTACCGTAATATTTACAGTAGCGGGCACACTGGTATTTAATCCATCAGTTACCGTCACGGTCACCGGAACAGTGGTATTGATTTTTGTATTCAACTTGGTGGCATCTTTCACGGTAATAATACCGGTGGCAGCATCTATGCTGAATATTCCCGAAGGATCTGTCAGACTCCAGTTTTGTAAAATGTAAGAAGCATCCGTGGCAATGACCTGACCAACAACTGTTCCAACTGCACTGTATTCATCAACGCTGAACTGTTGTCCTGCATTGATAATAGGCGCTGTCATGTCGGCTGTTACCTGTACGGTATTAGATACTTTATTACCATTACTGCCTATGTTTTGGGCTGCATTGGCCGGTATGGTTACGGTCACTGTGCCATCTGCCGCGGGCGTTAGCGTAAAGGTAAAGTGAATATTATCGGTTGTTTGTAACCCGCTGATCGTGCCGTTATTCACAATAATATTGGCGATAGTCAGACCCGTTACTGCTTCACTGAATGTGGCATTCACCGTAAATGCGGTATTAGTGCGGGCAGGAATATTGCCAGACAAGATGACGGTTGGATACGTAGTGTTCACCAATATACCAGCGGTGCTTGAAATATTATGTAAGGTAAGATCGGCATTGACAGGTCCTCCACAAGTGATAGTACCGCCGTTGAGTAAAATAGCATTACCCAGTTCTATACCATCCATATCATTATCTCCATCTACAATGGTGTAAACGAAAATCAAAGCATTCGCTCCATTCTTGCCGGTATACTTAGCATACACCGTACTACGACCAATGGTAACAGGCAGTAGTGGCGTGCCGGTAACAGTGAGTCCTCCAGTCCAGGCGATAGTGAACGTGAGCTTTTTGCCGGTATTATAAATGCCATCTACAGGTACTCTTCCTGTGGTAATGGTGGCCACAATTGTATTAACCTGCACATTGCTGGTAGCAATAACAGGAATATTCTTTGGCGCAGCATTGCCGGCTATATCCGAGTAATTATCTGTGCCGGTTTGTAAGGTGGGCGTATAGGCGATACCGTTGAGTGCCTGATCTCCTGCTTGTACTGTATAACGGAAGGTAAGCTGATTCGTACCCGATCCGCTGACATAAGTCGCTTTCGCTACATCGGCGCCTATTTGCAACGGTATATAAGTATTGCCGCCAGTCAGTACTACCGGCTCATCGTAAGTCAAAATAAAGTCCAATTGATCACCTATATTATACCAGCCCGCAGCAGGTACAGTAAGTCCGGTGATGGTAGGCGCTGTAAGATCGGCCACTACTGATACAGTATTGGATGCCTGATTGCCATTATTGGCCACATTCATGGCAACATTAGCCGGAACAGCTACTGTTACAGTACCATCGACTGTAGGTCTTATGGCGGCATAATAGTGAATGTTATCACTGGTGGCCACAGAAGCAACAGACCCTCCTGTTACTTGTATATCAGCAGGAATAAAGCCGGAAACAGCCTCACTGAAAGTGATGTTTACCAGAAATACGCCGTTGACTGGAGATACCGCAGCTGTATTGAGGAAAACGGCCGCATGAGCAGTATGAACTTTGACACCACTGAAATCAGGCAGATTCAGGATATACAATCTGGCGTCATTGCCAGCCAGATCTTTAATGCTGCCGTCCGTTCCACCCAAAGAGATACCTGCGCCAATGCTAATGCCACTTATTGATTCGTCTCCAGGCTGCACGGTATAGGCAAAGTATGCGGTATTGCCGGAATAACTGGTAAGGTAAGCCGGAACAACGCCACTTTGCATATTCACGGCCATATAAGGATTGCCACTACCCCGGTTAATTACAATAGGTTCAGAAAAGTCCACTTTGAAAGTAAGTACATCTCCTTCTTTATAATATTTATTCGCTGGTCCAACCACACTGAGGATGGACGGAGGCGTCATATCCGCTGTGAAGGATAATGTATTGGATGCCCGATTCCCTGTATTGGATATACTCACGACTTTATTGGCAGGAAGCGACAGGCTAACCGGCCCATCCACGGAAGGCGTAATAGTGGCGGTATAGCTAATATTATCTGTGTTATGCAGGTTGTCGAGCGTGCTATTTTGAACCTGGAAATCTGTGAGCGTAAGACCCGTTACTGCTTCACTGAAGGTGATAGCCACGGAAACCGGCCCGTTGATCATCGCAGATGAAGTAGTGCTAATGATAACAGTAGGATATGCCGTATGAACTTTTACATTGCTGAAATCAGGTATGCCATTCAGGGTGAGTATGGCATTGTTGCCAGCAACATCCTGAATGCGTGCGGCTCCTCCGGGATTGATACTACCCGTCAGGCCAATACCGCTCATGGCTTCGTCTCCATCCTGTATGGTATAGCTGAAAGTCATAGAGGAGTTATCACTGCTTTCATATACCGCCTGCACCTGTTTGGAACCGAGGGTGACGGTGACAAATGGGGTGGCTGTTCCTGGATCAATGTTCATCGCTTCACTGAAGCCCACTACAAAACGAAGCTTGTCGCCAGTAATATAATATCCGTCGGCAGGGCCGGTGATGGTAGTTATTGTCGGAGGGGTGATGTCTGCCACCAGATTCACTGTCTGCACCGCATTACCATTACCTCCAATATTCACTACTTTATTGGCAGGCAGGGTAATACCCATAGGACCATCGGCAATAGGTGTCACCGTTGCAGTGAAATGCTGATTGTCTGCGGAAACAAGATTTTGCAGGCGGGCATTGCTGAGCAGGAAAGATCCAGGATTCAATCCCTGCACAGGTTCACTGAAATCAATTGATAAGGTAAAATCACCTGTCTTCACCACAGGCCCACTGGCATTGAAGGTGAGCGTAGGTGTGGTAGTATTCACTTTTACGCCAGTAGGACCAGGGACTGGAATAAGTCCCAGCAACTGGCTATAATAATCATCTGTGATCCGGTAGTTAGGATCAAAGAGTTGATTAGTCATACCGATTCCTGTGTTATCATTATCCCCTAGCTGTACGGTATAGCTGAAAAGCAGGGCATTAGAACCTGTACCACTTACATAGTTTGCACGTACAGTCGCAGTACCAATTTTCAACTCCAGGTAAAGCGGGTTTGCATTGGAAGCAACATTCACCGATTTGTTCAGGTAAACGACGTAGTTCAATACCTGCCCCGCTTTGTAATAGCCCGGTAATGGTCCGGAAACATTAACGACCATAGGCGGTATATTGTTGATCTGAACACTGGAGGTTACTACCTGGTTAAATCCGCCACTGCTCACAGCTGTTACACTCTTAAATGGTATGGTCACATTCAGGGTGGTATTTATTGATCCCGGGAGAATTACATCAAATGTATAAGTAGTAGTAGGAGTGATAGGACTCGGAATTGTTTGCAGTACATAGGCCCCAGGAACTCCCTGTAACTGAATCTTGGAAAGGTCCAGACCTGTAACTGCTTCTTCAAAAGTGACCATCATACGGATAGTGGTAGCACTCAGATTAACAGGTGGCTGGATACTGCCTGTTATTGGCTTATTGCCCACCAGCACCATGTTGGTAGATATATTATTCAGGGCAGGAGGAAGTGGATTGTTGGCCAGATCAGTAAGCACGTTGCCATTCATCGTGATGGTATTGGCCAGTTGAATACCCACCGGCTCATAATCATCATCCTGCACTACATAGGCGAAAGTCCAGGTATCGGTATTTGCGCCGGAAACATAGTTGGCCCTTCTTGTATTACCGCCAATCGTTACATCAATGTAAGGGATATTACCATTGGCAAATTTTACCGGTTCCGACATTTTTACATCAAAGATTAACGGCTGCCCCGGCAAGTATTTCGCAGGAGCAGGAAATCCGACAGATAACACAGTAGGAGGAGTGAGGTCCGTTACCCACGATGTTGAAATCTGCCCAGATACATTCCCTGCCAGATCTTCGGCATATAGAGTGAAAGTATGTGGCCCTTCCGGCAGACTAAGAATAGTCATTTCGCCGGTTGGTTCGTCAAAAGTAGAACCATCAAAATTAATATGATAAGTGTTGATAATAGGTTTATTAGCACTATACCGCAGAGTTACACTGGATTGATTACTTATAAGGGGAGGTGTACTTGTAAACCGGACAGTCACCGGAGTGGCATCGACTGTTACAGTATAAGTAGCACTCGTAGTATTCCCTGCCCGGTCCTGCGCTGTTACATAAATCTTTTTAAGTCCATTCCCTGGCGTTAATGCATAGAGAGGGTGTGTGGGCGATACGGCGGAACTGGTCAACCAGGTGATACTATCATTGGAACAACTGACCTTTAAATCCCATGGCTGATCTATGTTATCGGTAACGTTAGTAATAAGCGTTACCATATTCATGGGGGGATTGATATAAGGCGTACCGGGAATCATACCCACAGATAACGTTGGAGCTGTTTTGTCTATGATGTAGGTGAAGTCCGAGCTTACTGTATATGGTACATTGGTCACTGCCGGGCGAATGCCGTTCCCGTTTACTGTCAGTGCAAGGGTGCCACTGCCTGTTCCCGTCCATACAGTGACGGTAAACCTGTTACCAAACCCTGAAACGCTGGATACAGCGGCGCCCTGAATATCCCCGGTAGTCACTACTCCAAATGCACTGGTAGTTACGCTTACCACGTTGGAACTGAACGTCACAACATAGGTAACCGAACTGGCATTACTGGGATTCGGGGAAGTGCTTATGGCTCCAACTACAAAAGGGTCTGTAGGGATTTGAAATGCGCTAGCAACGTTAGTGGCTATACGATTATTAGCTGCAACTGCACTATGCCAGTTGCCAAGACACATTACAATGGTTGACAGTAATATGCTGAATATGTATTTCATAGCGGTATATTAGGGACGGAGGAGACGTGTCTCCCCGATAAATATTTAAATACTTTGAACGGTGCAGAAAATTTGAACAATAACCATGAGACTACTACTCCCGGAATTCTTCCGTTGAATAATTACAGCGTTGATACTGGCGTTGTTTGGCTAATTGAAAGGTAGCATTACCCGAAAAACGGTTTTCTTTTGGTCGCATTGCGGCAGGTGTAGGGACGTTATTGATAAGTGTTGCAGGCTTTTCGTTTGATCAGGGTTAAAATCGGTATTTGAATATTATGCAAATATATAATAATATTTTATCGACACCAGAAAATTATCAAGTGGATGGCTACTTTTTGGGCAAATCTGCTGTACGCACACACCAAATCACCTTATGATCCTTCAGCATAATCAGCTTGTCATCATATGCCCATACCTCTATACCACCGCTCTCATACTGCACCCGCTCCGGTTTCCCATATATCCATATTACCTGTGAGGCCGGATCACCAGGCGTCACTATCAATGCCGTATCCGTTGAATTGAAGTAGAATCTTTCGTTGTCATGGATCTTCTCCCTCGCTACGCGGTTGCTCTTTTCCTCCTTGCCAAAGATGGCCCCCAATGCAATAATTAAAGCAAAAAGGCCACAAATAGCCAGTTTTAACAGTAATTCCCGCTTTCTCTCCTCCGGTGTCATAGGTACCGTATCCTCTTCATATTGCCCTTCCTGCTGGTAATAATTCGTGGTATAGGAGGGTGGAGGTTGATGGTAACTTTGCCTGGATTGCGTACGGTAATAACTGCTATTCGTGTTGGTTTGCGTATGATTGGATTGCGATTGTCCGCTGGGAGGACTATATAAATTCATCCGCAGAATATCGTCGTAATAAGATTTTTTATACCCATTGTTCAACTGCTCATAGGCATGTTGTATCAGCTTGAACTTCTCTTCTGCTACGGGATTACCGGGATTTAAATCAGGGTGATATCTTTTGGAGAGCAAACGATGGGCTTTTTTGACGTCCTCGCCGGATGCAAAATTAGAAAGCTCCAGGATGCTATAATAGTTAATCATTCAGTAGGCTTACATATCCAATTCAAGGTAACAAATATTTCCTATATGTGATGAAAAGGGCTGCGTATTAGACGCAGCCCTCCACATTTAAATTTCAGAATATTTGATAGTCACAATCGGCCTGGTTGCCGTTACCTTTCTCAAATACGGCTGATAACGCAGCGTGTCTTCACTGCTTTTATAAGCGAAGTCCATCTCCTGGATATATCCTTGCGGAAATTCTCCTGACCGGTTCAATAACTCACTGAACCGCTCTTTATAAGCCTGTCGCTCTTTAGCCTTCAGCACCGTTTTCCAATGCTTCATAGCATCGAAGCGAGACAATTGCCTGCCCGCGCCATGCGCACAAGAATGGAGGGCTTCCGCCGCCTTGGCTTTATCCGCCACTGTCACCAGCAAACTTCCTCTGGACATGGAAAGTGGAATCACCACCGTCTTACCATACATCAATTCCGTACTGCCTTTCCGATGTACGGTTGTCTGCCCGTCAAATACCAAATGATTATGAACGGCATCCTCCAGCTGATAAGGCGTACCATGTAAGACGCCCGTTGCTGCATAACCGGAAAACTGCTGCCGCAGATAATTCCTGTCGATGGCCGATTTCTCACAGCGGATATAATTGGCCTGCTGTAAAAAACTCAGCGTTTTCAGACAGAAATTCTTCCTGCGCTGATAACCATAGGCAATCGTTTCCGCATAATACCTGTAAAATCCGGCATCCACAAAATCACGGTGCACATAGTTAACAGCAGCGCCATGTTCCCTGGAATAATCCCGCGTTAACTGCAAACATTCCTGGTATAAAGCAATGCCTCTGTCCCGCGTTCCGGTATGACAGATAATATATACGGCTGTATCATCTTCTTCGAGCGATAAAAAATGATTCCCGCCACCTAAGCCATCATCCGTCATCTGGGAATGTGCCAGGTATAAAGCCCGGTAATGGGCCTCCTTGTCAAATGCCTTCAGCCAGTATTCCTTGCTGATTTTCAGATACATGACGCCACATCCTATATCCTTGCCCGTTATTAATGGGTAGAAGTAGTCGGCTGCTGTAAAAGCGGTGCCCACCGGCAACCCTTTCTCTGAACAATAATGAATATCAGTAAATGCACAAATCTGCTGTACAAACGGCAGCTGCGCATACTGATCCAGTTGCTCCAACGCATTTTTTTCAATGCTGGAAGCATCACAGTAATATGCAATAGTTTGCATGATCCTTAATTATAGTAAATAAGCGATTAATTTTGGGGCTTTGGAAAGATCATCCGCCCCTTCAGAGATGCAGCAGCCGATATTATCGGAAGTGCAAAATTAGTATCTTTTTTGAATATTTAAAATTTTACTATCAATCTATACATCTACCATAGTCATCCATAGAAATTCATCTGGATGTCGTAATTTGGTTTGCATTGTTATACGCCTATTTACTCCACTTTTAATCACCAGGCTACATCAGCTCAACACATTTAAACGATATGAGTAAAATTATCTTTGACAGCGGTATCTCCCTGGATGGCTACTTCGCCGGAGATCATAGAAGTACCGCCAATCCTATGGGCGACAACGGTCCTACCATTCATAACTGGATGTTCAAACAAAAAGCATTTTGGAAAAATGTCAACCGGGAAGGCGGAGAGGAGTATGGAAACGACAGCCTGTTGATCGATAATGTATTTGCCAGAACAGGCGCTTACATCATGGGGAAACGTATGTTTGAAGAAGGAGAAGTGCACTGGAAAGAAGATCTGTACAAAACAGATGTCTTTGTGCTGACTCATGAAAAAAGAGAACCCTGGGTACAGAAAGGCACCACCACTTTTTACTTCATCAACGACGGCATTGAGAGCGCACTGGAAAAAGCAAGAAAGTCCGCCAATGGAAAGGATATCAGAATACAAGGCGGCGCAAATACCATCCAGCAATACCTGAATGCCGGATTAATAGACGAATTTTTCATTCACATCGCCCCACTTTTCTTAGGAGGAGGTATACGGTTGTTTGATGGTATTGACAAAAACAAGTACAATCTTGAAATTGCCGAAGTAATACCATCAAACCTAACAACGCATATACGATATAAATTGACGAAAAAATAGTGTCGGGGAGACGGCCGTTTTTCTATTCTGAAAGCGTAATCGCTGGCAATGGATAAGCGGCCAAAGCATTCCGAGATTCATCACCGCTTGCTTTCATCTTCTTCAAGAAGGCAGCAATATTGTTGTTATACGCTCTTTCATTCAAAAGAATGAGCACCATTGCCGATTTGCCATTCTTGTCGGTAATGGGTACATAGCGCTGGATATTTCTCTCTACAACATATACCTGTTTGCCATCAGGACTATTCTGCGAAACAAGAAAATCCAGCAATACTTCGCCGTCTTTTTCAAATACCTGGTAGTTGACCATAGGATTGCTGGCTTTGGCCTTGTTGAGCTCCGCTATTTTAGCGCCAACAACATCCTTTACATTGAATTTTCCGGAGAGTGCCTCCAGCGAAAAAAGATGTTCAAAATGCTGCAGATCCTCTCCCTGCGGAAGATATTCCTGTTTGTAATAGTTCCCCGATGGATGCGACGTCCACGCCAACTGATAACTCCGGTTCCCTATCTTCACAGGTCCCGATACGCCAAGTCGCTCTTTCGGAGCAGTAGGCGTTTGTCGCGCGCCTTGCGCCAGTTGTGCAGATACATGACCGGTTAACAATAATAAGATCAGGGCTGCGGCAATAGAAAGGTTAAACTTCATTTTTCAATAAATCTACTTGATTAACAATGGTTTCAGACTGCAAAATAGGGTATTTTCATAAAAAAAGGTGATGAGATTCCTCTCATCACCTCCGTAATATAGCGCAGTAAATATTTTATTTTGCCGCCGGAACGCTCTGCTCTACCTGTCCTTTTTCATCCAGGGTTACAATTCTCGCCTTGTTGTTCTTGTCTATGTAAATTTTAATGCGAGGTTTACCATCATTATCTCTGATAAATAAACCTACTTCATCTTTAGTATTTTTACCTACAAACAATCTTTCAACCCCAAAAGTACCATCCTGATTCAGGGTTTCGTAACCTTTGTTGATGGCTTCTTTATCCTTCAGTTTATTGAGGGAGTCTACCAGGTTGGATACACGGGTAACAGTAATATCATCCCTGCGATCCCACATTTTCAAACCATAGGAGCGGTATTTAGGACCACCGTCAATTTCCTGGCTATACTGCAGTTGCATAATCTGATCATTACGGTATTGGTCCACAGAGAATACCATTCCGGCGCCGCCTTCTTTGGTTGCATCATACACCAAACCGCCACATTCGTCTCCTGCACTGTTAAAGAAGATCATACCCGGCTCTCTTTTGCGGGGAGAAAGTTGCTTGCCCTCCGCTAATCCAGGATGCTGACGCGCCCCATTGGAGATCACCAATTTCAGGGTACCATCCTTCTCCACTACATTGATTCTTTCTACATCTATTTCTTCAAAACGCTGCTTGCCAAAGTCGGTCCGAAAGGCCATGAAAAGAAATCCAATCAATACCGTTGTAAGAGCCAGCGCATATATTTTGAGAAAACGCACTTCCCGTTGTAACTTTTCCATAGTGTTTATTATTAAGAATGATAAAAATATAAAATAAATCCATTTTCATATATCCGTCCCTGTTATCTCGCAGGAAAGGCCTGTTTGGTCAGATCCTGTTGTATCTGGCCCTGCTCATCCAAAGTGATAATATGGGGGCGGTTCTCTTTATCCAGGTAAATCTTAATCCTGGGCTTTCCTTTCTCATCCCGGATAAACAATCCTACTTCCGACTGTTGCGTTTTCCCAACAAACATCCGTTCTGCTCCCCATTTATTCGAATTCCGGAGATGATTGAACGCTTTTAACTGCTCGTCTGCATCCGCTATTTTCTGAATAGAATCTACCAGCGCCATCGTTCTGCTCAAAGGAAATGCATCATTTCTATCCCACAACTTAAGACCATAACTACGCGCCCTTGGATTAGCATTCGCTGTTTCCTGGTATTGCAGTTGCATAATCTGGTCATTTCTAAACTGATCAAAGGATAAGGCCATGTCTGCGCCACCGTCTTTTGAGGCATCGCCGCCAAGTCCGCCGCATTCTTCTCCGGCACTGTTGAAGAATAATATACCCGGATTCCGCTTACGGGTAGGCAACATTTTTCCCTCCACTAATCCCGGATGCTGACGTTCTCCGTTGGATATCACCATTTTCAACGTACCATCCTTTTCAATAATATTGATTCTTTCTACATCTATTTCTGTAAAACGTTGGTTACCAAAATCAGTACGAAATGCCATAAACAGAAATCCAGTTAGCAGGGCTGTAAGTAGCAGGGCATACATTTTCAGGAAGCGAAACTCCCGCATTATTTTTTCCATAAAGCGTCTTTTAAAGGGTCCTAAATCAAATATGTATCAATTATATATAGCTGTATAAGCGTTAGCCGCATGTCCATTCAATTCCTTGCAGTCAGGGCATAGATTTCCTGCAAAGTGGACTGGGCCTGTTCCTCCATAAGCTTAGACGTTGATTGCGATGCAAAATTAGGAAGGATATTTTTTTTCATATAGTCTTCACCGTTATTTTCGCCGAAATTTCGCCGAAATTTCACCGATGTTTCTGAAGGGAGGACAGACACCCGTCCGGAAAACTGCGCGTCTCCACACAACAATATTTTTATAAACAATTTACAACGGGCATCTGTAGTTAATGCGGAAATAAATTAATCTAGCATGCTGCCATCAGAAGGCTCTGCCGTAGTGATTGTAGCCCATCCGGATGATGAAACGTTATGGGCCGGAGGGATCATCCTCGCCAATCCACAACTGGAATGGTATATCGTTTCCCTCTGCAGAAAAGAAGATCCGGACAGAGCCCCCAAATTCTATAAAGTACTCCAGGAACTGGATGCAACGGGCGCCATGGCCAATCTGGACGATGGCCCCGAACAATTTCCCCTGCCCATCAAAGAGGTGAGAGATACCATTCAGAACCTCCTCCCCGAAGAACATTTCGATCTCATCCTTACCCACCATCCAAAAGGAGAATACACCCGCCACCGCCGCCATGAAGAAACAGCGCAGGCTGTTATCAACTGCTGGTGCCACGGCAGCATCCAAGCCACCAATCTATGGACTTTCGCCTACGAAGACGGTCATAAAAAATACTACCCGCAAGCCATGGAAAACGCAGATATCCTTTTCGCATTGCCGGAAAAAATCCGGGAAAAGAAATATCAGCTGATAACAGACATCTATGGCTTTGATAAAAATAGCTGGGAAGCAAAGGTAACTCCGCCTGTAGAGGCTTTCTGCACCTTCACGGATAAAGGGAAAGCGCTCGACTGGCTACAAAAAAACAGTATCATATGAAGGTATTGCTTATGTATGAATATCCTGCCAGTCCCGGCGGACTCGCTATGCAGGGAGAATTACTCTACCAGGGCCTCCTGGAAATGGGTGTGGATGTACATCCGGTACACCTGGAATCTTCTATGGAAAAAGAATGGTACTATCGCTGGTTTCAGCCAGATGTGGCAGTGGGCATCGGCTATTGGGGATATACGCCGAATCTGGTAGTGCACCCACAACAGTATGGAGTCCTGCCTGTTCCTTGGCTGGTAGCCGACGGATACATCGCCAACTATCAGGATGTGCTGAATGATCTGCCCCTCATCCTCGTCACCTCCCAATGGGTAAAGGAAATGTATATACGCGATGGCATCGACGGCGGTAAAATAGAAGTATTACCTGTAGGGTGCAATACTGATAAGTTCAAACCCATTCCCGCCGATCATCCGGAAGTAAAAGCGGTAAGAGAAGCGCTCGGAATTGAACCACATGAATTAATGATTTTAACTGCCGGAGGAGACGCTTGCTCCAAAGGGGCGCAGGAAGTCATGAAAGCATTGGCAGATATCGCTCCGGTATTGCCTCCCTGGAAATATGTGTGCAAAGTATGGCCACAAATGCGCACCTACAAACAAAATGAACTGGACATGCAACTGGCTACTCAGCTAGGCATTGAAGCAAATGTCAAATATGCCACCAGCATCATTTCCAGAAACTATATGCCGTACCTCCTCAATGCCTGCGATATCTATGCAGCCCCCGCCCGTATCGAAGGATTCGGTATGCTCCAGGTGGAAGCCGGCGCCTGCGAAAAACCGGTAATCGGACTCAATGCAATGGGCATGCTGGATACGCTGGTACATGGAAAAACAGCGCTGATGGCTGGCGTGGCGGAAAAAATTACGCTGAGCGAAGTGATGTTGGAAGATGCGGCTTCTCCAGGAGGGCACCGACTGGTGCAATTCGCCTCTCCACGTACAGTCGACTACCGCGCCAGCGTAGAAGATATCCGCGATGCCCTGGAACAACTCGTATTCAGCAAAGACTATCGGCATCAGCTGGGCGTGGCCGCCCGCCAACACGTTATCAAACATTTTAACTATCGCAGAGTGGCGGAAAAATTTGTGCAGATTATGGCAGACAGATTATCCATCCGATAAAAATCACCCGTCATGCAAACGATGAACCCATCTATCATTGCAAAGGCAAAAGCAGCTGCGCTGGAAGTACTCCTCTACAACGTTGATGGCCCATATGACCACCTGCCAAGAACAGCAGCCTGGGGCTATCCGGAACCCTATACCCGAGATCTCCTGATCTCTTTACTGGGCATCGGCGTCAGCGGAAATGAAGTACTGATGAATAGCATGCGGCGGGTACTGGAATCACTGGCAGAAAATCAATCCCCCCACGGACATATGCCCTCTCTCGTACATGAGCCGGCAGACCGCGGCTCCAGCGATTCTACACCACTTTTCCTGCTGGCTATAGGTATCTACCGACAACTAACCGGCCATAAAGATTTCCTGGCCGAAGCAGTTACAAAAGCCCTGACCTGGATGGAATATCAAAGCCCAACAGATGAATACCTGGTAGCCCAGCAACCTACCAGCGACTGGAGAGATGAACAATGGGTACTGGGATACGGACTCTTTGTAAACACCATTACGTATAGCTATCTCCGTATCCTCGGCCTCCACGATGGCGCCAACGGTATGCTGGACAATATGAAACAATTCACCATCACCAGCGATGTACACCACGCACACGTACACGAAGGATTGTCGCTGGAAAACAAACCCTACTACGCCCTCTGGTCCTATAAAGTCATGAGCAGCGAAAGATTCGACCTGCTAGGAAACAGTATCGCCATTCTCTGTGGCATTGCAGAACCCGACAGAGCAAAGGAAATGGTGGCCTGGATTGAAGGAGAATGCCAGGCGCTGAAAGAAAAAAACGACCTGGTATTAAACCTGCCCCCCAACTTCTTTCCATATATCCAGCCCGGTGATCTCGACTGGCATAAAAGATATGTACTGTTCAATATGCCGGGAGAATATCATAACGGCGGATTATGGCCTTTTGTCTGCGGATTCTATGTAGCCGCACTGGTAGCCGCCGAAGAATATGAACTGGCAGAAGCAAAACTCATGGAACTCACCAACCTGATATCGCTAGCTGTTCGCGATGATCTCGAATTTGGCTTCAATGAATGGGTGAAAGCACAGGATGGCAAACCAAAAGGGCAGGACTGGCAAACCTGGAGCGCCGCGATGTACTTGTATGCCGCCGCTTGTGTGGAACAAAGAAGTACGCCTTTTTTCGATGCCATGCGAGATGCAAGATGTAAAGAGATATGATGAAATATTATTGTAGAAAAAATATATTTTTACAACCAAATTAATGCTATGAAAAACAAAATTCTCTTTGTACTGAGTCTGTTATTCGGACTGATGTATATCAATGCAGGCCTCAATAAATTCTTTAACTACATGCCTACGCCAAAAGATCTGCCAGCTGATATGGTGAAAGACATGACCGCCTTCATGGTAATAAGCTGGCTGCTACCACTGGTAGGAGTCATTGAAATAATCGGAGGATTATTATTTATTTTCAGGAAGACACGCGCCCTCGGCGCCATCGTCATCCTTCCAATCATGGTGGGCGTTTTGCTGGTAAACCTAACTGTCTCGCCTTCCGGATTACCTCTTGCAGGTGCAATGTTCCTGATCAACCTCTGGGCCATCTACGACAACATGGAGAAATACCTGCCAATGATTAAATAACCACCAGGTATACACGTTATTTCAGCCTCAGGCAGTTACAACTGCCTGAGGCTGTTTTTTTGGAAAGATATTTGCATAGACAGGCCGTCAAAAAATATTTTTTCATATCATTGCGAAAATTTTAACACGGAACCTTAAGCAACGATAGGAAGTACCCAATTCCTATTAACCCAATTCTCAGCTCTATGATGAAGTTCTCACTAGTAAGCAGATCTCTGGCAGCATCCATGATATGCATGCTGGCATTCCAAAACGCAAATGCACAATTAGGCAATATCCTGAAAAAAGCGCAGGATAAACTGGAACAGAAAGCCAATGACGCTATCGATAAATCTGTATCCGGTACCAATAACACTACCACCGATGCCACCACCGCCACTACCGGCAAAAAACGAATCACTATGGGCACGGCATTCGATTATAAAGCGGGCGACTCTGTGATCTACGCCAGCGGCTTTGAAAAACTAAAAATCGGCGCTATGCCAACTACCTGGAAAACCAATGGTAGCGGGCAACTGGTGAAGTCCGGAGAAATTGAAGGTACCTGGCTGGAAATGCAGAATAATGCTACCTATAAACTGAACCAGAACTATAAACTGCCGGCCCACTTTACCATCGAATTCGATATCCTGACCAGCTGTGATAAAATTAATGATATCAGCCCCGTATTCTTTGGCTTCGCAGAAAACAACAGCGTATCCCAATGGAATGAAGGAGATATTGCACACACAGAACTACAGTTCTATAACAACAATAAAATCACCAGCTTCGCAAATCCGGTTGATAAATACATCACCACCGACTTCGACCTGACACGCTTCGCCAATGATAAACTGCATGTATCCATCTCCGTAGATAACGAGCAGATGCGTGTTTACCTGGACAAAACCAAAGTCCTGGATACCAAAATGTTCAAAGAAGGTGTACGTAAATACTTCTTTATCAGCGCACCGTTAGATACTAAAAACGATGCGAAAGTGTACGTCAGCAATATCGTCATTGCAAAATAATGCATACCCATATACGTCATTAAAAAGGTGGTATCCTAACGGCTACCACCTTTTTAATGCTTGTTATTCCGCTACAGCTTTGGCAATTGCCTCCTTCAACATATCATAACTAAAGGAGTTAAGATGCAGGTTATTAAAAACAATATCTCCTTTTTTATTGATCAGGATATACGTAGGGGCGCCAACTGCCTGTAACGCATTGGCAATGCCATAACTCTTCACAATATGTTGCCAGTTGCCAATATCATATTTTTGCACGGCCCGTTGAAACTTATCCCTATTATTATCCTGGTTAACGCCTATCACCACCAGCTGATCTGGACTGTATCCTGCAGTCATTTCCTTTATTTTGGGTAAGCCGGCAAGGCATCCCCCGCACCAGGTAGCCCAGAAATCAAGTAACACACATTTTCCCCTGAATCGTTCCCGCGTTAGCGTGTCGCCAGCCGTGGTAACCGCTGTAAAGGCGGGCGATGGATAAGGTTTTCCTGCATGCACAAGGCGGTTCAGTTGTGTAATATATTGCTGGGCTTCCGGACTTTCCTGGAAAGAGGCAGGGAAGGTTTGCTTGAAGTACGCCAGGTATTCCGCCGCATTCCCAGGGCCAACGTGGAAGTTGGTTCGAAAATACCAGAATGAAAAGTACTCATCTACATGTGCCCGCAGGAATTCCATTTCTTTAAGTCTCATTTTTCTGGAGGCTGCCTGCACCAGCTGTATTAAACTATCCGCCGGATGTTGCCGGTAAGCTGCGTACAAACGAGTGAATTCCTGGAATTCCTGATGGATATACGCCTCCTTTTCATACCATAATTGATTCCGGATAGAGCTGGCATGCTGTGTTTGAAACTGATAATGCCCCGGCGTACCTGCCAAACGAATCACCGCCGGCGTATCTGTCACCCAATACATATGAAGAGTGTCCTCACCGGGAAGGCTTAGCCAGATAGTACCATATCTGGCCACCAGCGTATCTTTTATCTGGATAACCATACTGTCCGCCCGGTACTTTCTGGCCAACAGATAGCCATTGTCATAACGTAAGTCCAACTGCTCTAAATTCACCCATTCCGGCAATTGGATAGTTACTGCCATATGATGTTGTGCCGTAATAGGGGAGACACGAATCAGGAAAAAGAATACACAGATAAATATACGGGTAATGAAGGGCTGCATATGTAGCATTTTGTAATAAATGGGATTTGCCACAGAAATATAAATAACAGCCGCCATGATTTAGTTCGGCCTCCCAAACGAATGGCGTTTATGCGCCATCGTTCTGTTACATTCCACGCCAACAAACCTAATAAAAGTGATACTGGCTTTACTTTTAGTCTGAAGTAGCAACAGGATACACGACTGTTAAAACTAATATAATAATGAGGGGAGCTACCCGGAAAATAATCAAGTAGGACTAGCCATAAATAAATCGGGCAGGAGAATCATTCTCCTGCCCGACAATATATTTTGTAGTTGCCTATTTAGTTGCTTTGGCGCTCCTTTTACGCTGGAGCCACTTCCTTACTGGTTCATCCACTAATACCAATGAAAGCCATCCCAGTGCAATCATCGCAATCACTCCAAGGGTAATCACTACAATGAGGGTATTCGTATCCGGTTTTTGCGTTTTCAGGTAGTTGACAAATATCCAGATGAACCCGAAATGCACCATGTACAACGGATAGGAGAGCCTTCCTAAGAAACGGCACAACGGAGCTAACCAGGATTTCAGCTGTGCCCCTGCTCCCAGGGATATCAGCAGCGGAAAATATATAATGGCTATACTGGCTTCCACCAGCCAGTTCTTAGGGAAGAATGGGATGAACAAGGCCGCACAGAGTAACAGGCCAATACCTGGAAATCCGAGTCGGTTAGGAATAATCAGTTTGTACCTGTAAATCACCATACCTGCCGAAAAGGAATAAAAAAGACGTGCGCCGCCATCCCAGAAGTTTTGTGCGCCCCAGCCACCACCGATACCACCGGCACGGAAAGCCACCCATCCCAGCAGGCCCGCAGCTACCACAGTAAGCGCCGCCAGTATCCGACGATCTAATCGCCATAAAATAACTCCATAAATAATATTCGCAATGTATTCCCAGAATAAGGACCATGCAGGGGCATTAAAGGAAAAGAGATTACCAAAACGCTCCGTAATGGCCGGATAGGGAATCATCAGCATCGTAGTCACAAATACCAATGCAATTTTGCCCGGACTGTAACCAGGAAGCAGTCCTACAAAAGGATCCCAGAGAAAAGTAACCAATCCCAATATAGCCCCGAATATCACCATCGGTTGCAGCCGGATCAACCTGGACACCAGGAATTCTTTTATGCTAACCCGTTGCATCCGCTCATCATAGGCGTATGCAATCACAAACCCGGAAAGCACAAAGAAGAAATCTACGGCCAGATAACCGTGACCGACAAAGTTCTTACTATAATCTGTTATCCACTCCTCCATAAAGTGAAATATCACCACCACGATGGCAGCAATACCCCGAAGGCCATCCAGAATTTCATAATGTTGTCTTGACTTTAGTTGAGGCGGCACTGTCGCCGCCGACGTTGGCATTGTTCCTGTTTCCATGTATGCTTTAGCTGTATCAGTATTTTGAGTCTGGGCTCAAGATAACAGCCTGCTTTGTAAAATGCAAGATTTTTAAGATGATCGGTAAATGGGGAGGATAACGCCTGATTTTTACCTGCAGCAATGCATAGAGGAGAGGTGCTGGGGCTCGGCATGGTCGGCTATTAGAGCGGGATATGCCTTTGATAAGCGATAAATCGCACAAAAAAGCGGGGCCGTTGAAAACAGCCCCGCTTCAGAAAGTCCTGCAAGATTAGTGATATAACGCCACTGCAGCATTTTTATCATTGGTAGAAAGTACGGTTGCACCGCTACCACATTGTCCGCCATTCATAATAGAGCTGGCATCAGTACCGCCAACGCCTGGAACATCCGTTGCAGTGGATTCACCAATCGCCTTCCAGTTAGTATGTCTGAAAGATACGTTGTGACCCATTTCATGACAGATCGTTCTGGCACGTTGTGCAAAGCTGTTACCGGCAATGTAAGCTTTGTTGATACGGATTAAACCGCCCGCAGCGCCCCCGCTAGGGAAAGTTCCCTGTCCGCATACGCCGCTACCCAGATTATAATCCTGGATCAATACATCATAAGTACCGCTGCTGACAACAGTCCAGTTAATAGTACAGCCCGGAATACTATTCCATTGGCTGATAGCGCTATTGATTTCACTGGTCATGGAAGTCATAGAGGCATCAATGTACAAACGGATGTTGGTCACTTTGCTGGCAGATACCACACTACCAGTGTAGTATTGCTCGGTGCCAACAGCGCCTGGCACCTGCATGTTCTTAGGGAAAATAATGTCTTCTTCCACGATGAACTCATTGGCATGTTCAACGATGGTGTGCGCAGGGAAACCAAGTCCGATAATGTAGTGATACACTTTTTTCGCAGGATCAGTGGTCTCTTCTTTCTGTGCAGATGGGTTGTCTACCGACTTTTTACAAGATGCAATGGCAATGGTCAACAGTACAGCCAGCATGAGGAACAGGTTCTTTTTCATGTGTGATTTTATGTTTAAGTGAAAGGAAAAAGCGCATGACGACAGATCTGTGCTACGGGCAATAACTACCAAACAATACGGGTCCATTATGATACGGGTCATATCATCTAATTGACAGCAATACATCAACACTATGTCTGTTACGACATATTAAATTGAATGGTGCTAATAGTCATTGAATACTACAAGTGCTCAAATAGGTCCTTAGTGCTCGTTCAGATTTTGGTTATTACAATTATACAAATATTTATCGAGTTGAAAAATATTTTTTCCATCCTCCCTGCGATCTTATTTCAGTATTAATTTTCTCTATTTTAAAGTTAGGATAACTGCCTACAACGCACAGATCCATAGACAAATTTAGGACATGGAATCCAGGATATTTATTGTTATCTTTATAGACAGTTTAGAATTGTCAGACACATTAGCGCGGGAGAGCTACCCGAAAGAATTGAAAAACCGGCTGAATACTATCTATGAATGCAGCTAAACAATTTCGGGCCCCAGTATGTTAAATGATGCTCACCAGTAGTTAACCGGTATTTTAATACTCCAAATGAGGTCACATCATGAATGAACACGAGTTATGGGAATCTTACAAATCCGGTGAAGTAAACGGATTGGAAGAACTTTACGGTAAATATTACCGTGCCCTTTCAAACTATGGGTACAAATTTACCCACGATCAATATTGTATCGAAGAAAGTATCCAGGATCTTTTCAGAAAATTGTGGCAGAACAGAAGATGGATGACACAGGCTACCGCTATCAAGGAATACCTGTATTCTTCCTTCAGACGTATCCTCCTTGGTAAGCTGGACTATACGCCCGAAAGATTCGCCAGCGATCAGGCTACCGAACATATTCCTTTTCATCTGCAACTCTCTGATGAACATCCGCTCTTCGAAGGGAAAAAACTAGAACACCGTAAGGAACGTGCACAAGCCATGTTAGGTACTTTAGCAAACAGACAAAGAGAAGCCATCTTCCTCCATTATTATGAAGGCCTTTCAGACGATTCCATCGCGCAAATCATGAATCTTCAGCACACTGGCGCATACAAACTGATTCATCGCACAATGGATCACCTCCGCACAAAATCTGGTAATTTTTCCCTGCTGGTACTGCTATATCTGTTAAAGCATACCTGATATCTTTGAGTAGATAAGGGGGAGACGCGGTTACTTTTCCATGGATCTTTTCACAGGAGGCGTGATAGCCAGATCCACATTATTCAGTGATTCAAATTTATTGGTCAGTACATTGATATTCCGAAGTAGAGAGTCTTCCCCATTTGATTGCCCTTTAGCATAAGCAATTAACTGATGACAGATTTTTACCAAAGCCCCCGTACGTGTAGCCGCCGCCGGAGATACGGTCTGCGCCCGCATAAAACCATATTTCTTCGTATATGCGGTAAAGAAATATTTCACGCCATCTAACCCAGGGTCCGCAGGCGCCCCCGTCTGACGCAAAGCCACATTAAACAACTGCTGTATACGAATCGCCAACTCCCGGTTTATCCGCCTGCTTACCATCATCGGCTGATCTACCACCACCCGCTGCTGCGACGCCGCATCAAAATACGCCACCCGGATATTAGACTTCAGTAAATAACCACTGGCATCCTCTTCCACTGATAAGGCATACTCCGGACTGAATGGAGGCACCACCACCACACGGGCAATTGGCCTGTCCGCAAACCGCCAGAGCAATTTCTGGTAAAGATTATTGTAGTAACTGTCAATCGCATTCTTGCCCGGATCAAAAGGATCCAGCCTGTCGGACGACTGTGCCGCCGCCTGCCTGGGAAGGTAACATACTATACCTGCAATCAACAGCAACAACTTTGCTGCTTGGGTAGTTAGTTTTAGCATGACAATCGTTCTTTCCTGTTTGGTTGAAACTTGCCTTGGGTAAAATTCATATAACTCTTCTTCACATGATATATCGAAACTCGCTTCAAATAAGCATTCCCTTATTTTCTCGAAACCCGATTATTTTTTGCATTCAACTTTCCGATCAGTTTCTCCAGATCTCGCAGTGAAATTGTATCAATCGTTTCACCACCGGAATAAATCCCTATAAGAGGCCTGTAAGTGCCGACTTGCCCGGTATTCATCACGCTGTTAGGTTCCATTCTCGGGGCATCATACACATAACCCAGAATAAATTCAAACCGTCCCAGCTTTTTGATCGTATCAGCCCTGGAAGGAAAGGCGTTTCCTGGCCGCATGACCTGATCAAATTCGTCTTTTAGCAAAGGATGCGTATGTATCGCCAATAATATGGAATCATTCCGCTCCCTTAACTGGTTCCTTACATCCGCTATCAAAGCCGCCGGTATATATTCATGATCGCCAGACAACACTGGAGAAATCCATCCGCCATGACCTACGGCAAAAAAATATTCCCGCTGCCCTTTATCACTTTCCTGATAAGCCTTACGAATACTGTCTATCAAGTCCATCCCCGGATCAACGAGGTAATAACCCTTCTCCAGACAGTGATCGCCATTTCTGCTATGTGTCAGTAATAAAATGTTGGTGTGCTGTTCTCCTGTTGTACGTTTGATCTCCGAGCCGTAAAGGTTGTAATATATCGTTCGGGCGCTGTCTGCTTCCAGACATGACTCACTGGAAAGACAAGCTAAAGATAAGCTTTCTTCATTATACAAATTAAACTCTTTTTTTGTTTGTTCGTTTGGGATCGCTAACGTGTTAATCTGATGCAAATCAATTGTTAATCTAGACACCTGCATCAGTACTATGACGGAAGCCCATAAGATTTTCCTGTTCATTACTTGAGGGTGCTGGCTTGGGGGTTACAAAATTGTATCTCGACAGGCATAGCCTGATTATCAATTTAATAAAAAAATCAGAATTCTGATGAACTAATGTTAGGAATGCAGATAGACCGCAGCGTGCTGCTGCCCGGAATGCAGCGACTATCCAGATATTAGTATGTTCAATCTCACGCCCATGACCCCAGTTAGTCTGCTCCCTATAATTCCTATACTTATCTTGATAGGATTGGTTGTATTGCCAGTAAGTCGACTGTTAGGAATACAGGCTCCCCAGGGTAAATATCGCACGATAGACGGACTAAGAGGCTACCTGGCCTTCTTTGTATTCCTGCATCATTCGGTGGTATGGTATTACTTCTTACACACTGGCAGCTGGAGCTTTCCGCCATCTGCACTATACCATCACCTGGGGCCGGGAAGCGTCTCCTTTTTCTTCATGATCACTGCATTCCTCTTTTTTTCCAAACTCATGGATGCCCGGGAAAAAGGTATAGATTGGAGTAAACTCTATATTTCCCGTTTCCTGCGTATTCTGCCGCTATATTTTTTCCTCCTGATCCTGTTGTTCCTGATTACTGGAATAGTAACAGGCTGGAAGTTAAATGAATCACCCAGCCAGCTGCTACGTCATATCTTTGGCTGGCTGCTGTTTATGGAGCCCAACCTGAATGGCGTTACACTCCGACTAGTAATAGCCGGTGTTATCTGGAGCCTTGCCTTTGAATGGCTGTTTTATTTCTCTTTACCATTCTGGGGCCTCCTGCTGTTCCGGCTGAAACCCTCCGCTATGGTGTTGCTCTTTGCCGCTGCAGGATTGGCATTGTTTGTATGGGTCATCTATAGCTTTTATCCCGTCATGGCATGGCAAAGAATGAGCGCCTTCATAGGAGGAATGCTCGCTGCGTATGTTGTTAAATTACCAGGTTTTAGGGAGACAGCCAGCCATTGGTCCACCACCATCTTCATCATTGGCTTGT
The DNA here is from genome assembly GCF_003259435.1 of Chitinophaga dinghuensis. Classification (GTDB taxonomy): domain Bacteria; phylum Bacteroidota; class Bacteroidia; order Chitinophagales; family Chitinophagaceae; genus Chitinophaga; species Chitinophaga dinghuensis. Next base: position 104,202 of record NZ_QLMA01000008.1, on the reverse strand, counting down.
TGTATATCGCTATATTTATTATTCCGCCTTTCAATTATCCCTTCTCCCTGCTGTGCTTTGGGGCCTGTTTCCTGGGCATAGCCGGCGGAAACACATTATTCGGATTACTAACGCTGAAAGCCTCCCGCTTACTGGGACAAATTTCCTACTCTATTTACCTGCTCCACGGATTGTTACTGTTCTCTACCTATAACTTCGTGATATCGTTCCGGGTAGTGCAGCAGTTGTCTCCCCAAAATTACTGGCTGATGATAACAGGTATCGCTGTGGTATTAATCATTATCTGTTGCATTACCTATCGCTTTATCGAGAAACCTTGCCTGGAAGCGGCAGATAATGCCACCAAAAGGATTAAACAAATTATTCCAACATGAAAGGATATTGCAGTGAGAATGAAGATATTGAGACTGAGCTTAAATTTCAGCCATGAGTCCTGTCAGTCCGCTTCCTATGCTCCTCATTCTCTTACTGGTATTGCTATGGGTGACGGTGGTGAGTCGTTTACTGCGACTGGAACCACAGGAAGGCCGCTTTAAGTCGATCGATGGCCTCCGCGGATACCTGGCCATTTACGTTTTTCTGTATCATTCTATTCTCTGGTATTTCTTTCTGCAAAAAGGTCAATGGATTTCCCCGCCGCCTTCTGTGATACATGCAAACCTGGGCGCCATCTGCATTTCCCTGTTTTTCATGATCACCGCTTTCCTGTTTTTTTCCAAACTGGTCAACGCCCGCACCAAACAAGTAGACTGGGTCAAATTATACATCTCCCGTATACTGCGTATATACCCTGTTTATACGCTGGTGGTGATCCTGATGCTGTTGGTAGTAGGCATGGTCACGAACTGGCGGCAGCAGGAATCTCCAGGGCAGCTATTGTTGCACAGTGGACAATGGCTGCTGTCGATTGCGGCCGATGTCAATGGCGTGAAAGGAACTAAACTGATTATAGCAGGCGTGGTATGGAGTCTGGCCTTTGAATGGCTGTACTATGCTGCATTACCCTTACTGGGATTAATAATGGGAGTGAAATCGCCCTGGTATATCTGGATGATGGCGCTTTTCTTCTTTGCTTTGTTTGTATGGATTATTTGGATCTGGTATCCTGCCAATGCACTCAATAAAGCCCTGGCATTTACAGGTGGTATGCTGCCTGCCTTCTTCGCCCGCAATCATCAAGTGCGTAAGATCGCCTCGCATTGGATGATTTCTGTGCTAATGACGGCCGTACTTGTACTGGCAGCATTGTATTCTCCCTATATCTATGCTCCGCTGACTTACTTTTGTGCTACTTTTATTTTCGTCTGCATTGCCTGCGGCAATACTTTCTTTGGTCTACTTACCTGGAAACCCTCTTGTTTGCTGGGGCAAATTGCCTTTTCACTTTATATTGTACATGGGCTAATATACTTCGTCGCTTTTATGCTGATCATGGGGATGCCTGCTGCAAAGGCGCAGCAACCGCTGGCGCACTGGCTGACCACCGGCATATGTAGTCTGGTATTGGTGACCATCTGCACGCTGTCTTATAAGTTTGTGGAGCGCCCTTGCGTGGCGGCATCAGAACGTATAACTGCCAGGGCTAAACGTTATCTGGAAGTGGAATAACGAGCCATATCTGCACTGGTTTTCGCTACTGTATCTTTAATCCATAGCAGACATGGATCTATCCATTGAGCAGTGGCTGTTTGGTTGTTGACGCCAAAACCATGTCCGCCAGTGGTGTAAAGAAATAACTTTACAGGAATATGATGTTGTTCCAGTGCGGCGGTGAAATACAGACTGTTGGCCACTTTCACTTCCCGGTCGTCCATGGCATGTACAATGAAAACGGGTGGGGTATTATCGCTGACCTGCAACTCGTTCGAGTATTCATGAATTTTTTCCGGGGTAATATCCGGACCAATCAAATTTTCACGGCTTCTCGTGTGGGTCAGACTGTCAGCGAAACTGATCACCGGATATACGAGCACCATAAAATCGGGACGCAGATTGGTATTCCGGGGATTGTCCACATAAGTTTTGTTGAAATGTGTACCGGCCGTTGAAGCGAGATGACCGCCCGCTGAAAAGCCCATGATTCCTACTTCATTCGGGTGAATCTTATATTCCGCTGCATGTTCCCGCACATATTGAATAGCCCGCTGGGCATCCATTACAGGTACTATTTCTTTATGGGTCATCAGATCGGTTCTGGGAAGCCGGTACCGCAACAGGAAGGCAGTAATACCAGCGGCAGCCAGCTTCTGCGCGGCAGGAATGCCTTCCACCACATCTGCTAGTCCACGATAGGAACCTCCTGAACAAACCACGACGGCAATACCAGTAGCCTTACCAGGAGCAGGTTCAAAAATAGTAAGGGTAGGCGTAATATTCTTAGGCCGGATAATAACCGTATCCTGACCTGTTATCCAACTTTGGCCGCGCAGGGTATCGAACAGAGAAGTGGGTGCAATAGCATTGGGTACTTTCCCCTGCTCATAAAGAGGGACAGACTGCTGCTGTGCTCTTACAACGATACCTGCAAATAATAACAACAGAATGCTGATGGCTTTCATAACAATTGTTTGTTTTCATAGTAAGACATCCAAACTCGCCTGATCGTACTAATTTACGGAGGTTTTTTTTCAGAACAATTGCAGGATGCAGGTCGTTATCCAAGAAAACCCACCCCTGCAATGAAAAAATTCTTCCTGGGAATCCTGTTATTACTGATAGTGCTGGCTGCTTTTATTGTAGTGCGGACAATGATGTATCCTTTCCCCAAGCCACCGGCTACGGGTGAAGAGCCGGAAACATATGCTATCAGCGATACCTCTTTGATGCGATTTGCAGGGGGCATTCGTATTCCTACCGTTTCCCATGCTGACTATGATCAGTTCAACTACGGGCCCATCGAAGCATTTGATACTTACCTCCGTAATCAATACCCTCGTGTTTATGCTGGTACGGAAAATTATACGGTCAACCAGTATGGGCTGGTTTTCCATTGGAAAGGCCGCAATGCGGCATTAAAGCCTGTTATCTTCCTTTCTCACTACGATGTGGTGCCTCCCGGAGAATATACGGGAACCGACAGCGGTCAGGTGACGTTCTCGCCTCATGATCCGGCAGCGCCACCTATTTCCGCTTATCCCGGAGCCTGGGAACGTTACCCTTTCAGTGGGGCAGTGGTAAATGGACGTATCTATGGCAGAGGAACCCTGGATATGAAAAGTATGCTGTTCGCCCTGATGGAGTCTGTCGATCATCTGATGGCGACCGGATTTGTGCCGGAAAGAGATATTTACCTGGCCTTTGGCTTCGATGAGGAAGTAGGAGGTACCCATGGCGCGTTGAAAATTGCCACGCATTTCAAAGAGAAAGGGATCTCCTTTGATGCCGTATATGACGAAGGCGGTATTGTTTCTGCTGCTGGCAGCTTGCCGGGTGTTCATGCGCCCATCGCCCTCATCGGCTGCGCAGAGAAAGGGTTCTGGTCTGCCACTGTACGGGTAAAAGGATTAGGCGGACATTCCTCTATGCCTCCTTTGCAAAGTGCTATCGGGAAGGCGGCCGTGATCATGCAACGATTGGAAAATGACCAGATGAAGCCGATGCTCATTCCGCTGATGCAGCAGTTTTTTGCCAATATCGGGGGAATGATGGACTTCAAAACACGTATGGCAATCGCCAATCCCTGGTTGTTTAAAGGGCTGCTCCTGAAAACCTTACAAGGAAATAATACCACCAATGCCCTGGTGCGTACCACCACCGCGCTGACCATGATGAAAGGCAGTGACGCCAGCAATGTGCTGTCGCCGGTAGTGGAGTTCACCGTGAACTTCCGGATCCTGCCCGGAAATACAGTAGAAGATGTAAAATTACACCTGGAACATGCCTGCAGAGGCTTCGACGTAGAAATAGTGAATGTAGGCGTTCCCAGAGAGGCTTCTCCTGTTTCCGGCACAGATGCGCAGGGATACCGCGTAATGGAACGTACCATCCGTCAGTATTTCCCCGGAGCGGTGATAACGCCTTATCTGACGATTGGAGGAACAGATGCCTACAAGTATACCACAGTAAGTGAGCATGTATACCGTTTCATGCCGGTGCTGATCAATAATTTTGAACAGCAATCCATTCATAACAATAACGAATATATCAGTATCAATAACTTCAGCAGAATGATACAGTATTTCCAATCAATGATGAAAGATTATGACAAGCAGTAACCGTGTCTCCCTTTATTCATCTTCATACTGGAGCGCTGGTTCTTTTTCCTGCTTACCATGTTTACGCATCCAGGTATAATAGAAAAACAGTCGGATGGTATGATTGTAGTCGTATTGATATCCGGAGGCTTTCTGCTGGGAAACAAACATATAGCCAAAATCATAAGACCAGCCACGGCCCATACTTTGACGTATACCGGCAAATGCCCTGAACTGATCAAAGGTATTATTAACGACCTGCTTGCCGAATTGCACGGCTACTTCATTCGCCACGGTTATCTGAGGGATAAAAGGATTCGCGCTCAGCGGAATGCCAATGCTGATCAGATAACGGAAACGGTTGGAGAAGGAGTAGTCTCCCGTAGACATATCATTACGCAATATTTCCCGCCAGCGCTGTTCACTACGAAATCTGTTTAACAGCGATACTTTCCCCACTTTGGAGGAATAGGCAATTTGCTCATACCAACGGTTTTCGTCGGCGAATGTTTTATAACCAGGCGTGCTGGGAGCTAGCCACAGATGCGCGTAACCGGTAATAAATGATAACTGCTCATTCAGCCAGTAGCCAACGCCTCCCCGCAAAAAGTAAAAACTGTTATCCGCTACGAAATTGTTTCTGCGTATATGTAAATCTCCTACAAATCCCCAATGGTCCGATACCCGAAAGGTACTGTTCAAACTTACCCATGTTTGTAACTGCGACTTGACTTCTTTTTGTTGCTGGGCAGCCACAAGAAAAGGAAACAGTAGCAAAAAAAAGAAAAAATACTTCATATACAACCATTGCCCTAAAGAGGCATCTGAAGATTACAATTGGAAGCCGCTTATGTTCAGATTATCGCCAGTCAACAATTAATATCTCCTATGAAGCTGCCAATTGATTATATTGATGGGATTACTAGTTTGCAACTGAATGTATCGTTATGCCCATGAAGTCTACTAAACTCATTATCCTGTTTTTTTGCCTGATAAAGCTGACACTCCACCTGATCGCTGATTGTAATACCGGTTATCAGTGGGACGAATTCCTGCATATTTCCGCTGGCAATCATCCTGCTGTCGGTTATATGGAGTTCCCGCCATTAATAGGTTTAATTGCCTGGATACAGAATCTCTTTCATTCGGATGCAGTTTGGGTACATCATATCATTCCACATATTGCCGGGCTGATTATCATGGTAACCGTTGCACAGACAACAATCGCATTGGGTGGAGGAAATAAAGCAGTCTTTCTCACTTTACTGGCTTTTCTCATTATGCCGGCAACAGCCAGAACAGAACAGCTACTGCAACCAGTGGTGTTGAGTCAGCTCTTTTGGGTGCTGAGCTTCTATCAGCTGCTGCGATACATGCAAACGCAACAGGAAAAATACCTGGTGCAATTACTCATTTTCGTGACATTGGGTTTCCTTTCCAAATATGATATGATGTTCTTTGCTGTCGGGTTGGTAGCATTGTTTACGACAGCCCCTCTACGCAAAGCAATGATGGAGCAGCGCTGGTGGCGATATGCGATCCTGTTCCTGCTGATAATGCTCCCTAATATTATCTGGCAATACCTCCATCACTGGCCGGTTTATCAGATGTTTCACCAGTTATCTATTACCCAGTTGGATGGATTGTCTTATGGTAAAATTATAGTGGGTATTATTCTGGGTTCGAATATCCATAACCTGGTGTTATTGCTCCCGGGTATCGTGTATATGTTTATCCGCAAACCGGAGCGTATATACTTTCCCGTGGGATTGTCTGTCCTGATATCCTTCCTGGTGTTGTTGCTGAATAAAGGAAAGTCCTACTACTTTTTCCCTATGGTGCTCACCATTCTGCCTTTTGGGGCGGTATTCCTGGAGGAGAAGGTGTTTAGTCGGTTAAAATGGATGCTCTGGCCAGTTACTGCGCTGCTAGTATTCGGCGCATGGATGATCCCCTTTGGTATGCCTGTACTTGATATGAACAACTACGTTAAGTACTATTACCCATTCCAGCAAAAAGAGGTACCCGGAACGAAGTATGCAATTCCATACGAAGAATACTATACTAAGGATATGGAGCGGGAAACCCTGCAAGCCTTAAAACAGGTGTATGATAGTCTGCCACAGGCGGAGAAAGCGACGGCAATGATTTGGGGGAAGCATTATAGTCAAACAGGATTGCTGGACCTCATGGGGGCCAAATACGGGCTGCCTGCGGGTTTTGGTTATCATGGCAGCTTTTATCTCTGGGCGCCGGAAAAAGGCCCGATGCCGCCCACTGTTATTGCAGTAGCTTATACAGATACGCCGATAGCATTCTTTACCCCTTTCTTTGAAAAAGTGGAAGTGGTAAAAGTAATACCTAATTACTATTCAGAATATGACGGAAGAATAAATCAGACCATTTATATCTGTCGGCAACCGAGATACGATTTCGCACAGATGAAGGAGAACTTCAAACATCGAATATTTGAATAATCCCTCTTCACCGCAATGGCAAAGAGGGATATAGGAAGAAGGTTAGAATGCGCCCAGTTCAGCCAGTACCGCGTAATAGGTACCCAGGTAATTGGAAGCAGTGACTACTTTGATGTATTGCGCGTTAACAGTACTGCTAAATGTGATGTATTGTTTGGAATTCACATTTGCCAGCGTGTAGCTGCCCATGGAGGTCCAGCTGCTGTTATCGGTGCTCACATAAATGGTGATGTCTTTCAATGAACCGTTGAGGTTGGAACGGTGCAGGAAAGATAATCCGGCAATAGATTTTTGTCCTGCCATATTCACCACCACCGTATGCGGATGCGTAGGCTGCACGCTTTTCCATTGCGTATGCCAAACGGTATTCTGATCGTTGTCCAGCAGGTTTACGGCTTGGCCGTCATTTTCCTGACTGTCTACATATGCAATACTCCAGGTGGATTTGTTCAGTTCATCTTTACTGCTGAAAGTGAGTACCGGCTCATTGTTCACGAAGTTATACGGATAAGAAAATTCTGTCGAAGAACCATTGGTATAAAGGAAACGAATACGCATGGCATACAATCCTGTTTTCTTTTGCAACTCATTTATTGGCATCGCTAATGTGATACTGTCGCCGGAAGGTGTGGCTACCCATGCAACGGCGTCGTAGTCGCTGCCTCCATCCGGGTCATTGTAAACAACTACTCTGTTTACAGATTGGGTGGCGCTGAATTTCACTTTCAGATTAATGTTTCCACCGCTGTAATCCGCTTTAATTACATTGATGGTGGTATTTCCGCCTCCATAGATGCCTGTGGCACTGCTGGTACGAAATACCTGTGAATTGTTAAGAATCGCCGCGCTGGCTGCTGTAAGGAAAGTGGGATTTTTACCATAAGTATAGTTCCCGCTGCCCATCAGTGCCGTACCTTTTGTAGCATCTGCCGCTTCGGATACTTTTTCATGGTTATGGGGGAGATTAAGGCCATGGCCCAGTTCATGCATCAGGCCGCCAATCCATTTGGTAGCGCGATTTCCCAGGGTGGTATTCTGCCCCAGGTAACTGGTGTCCATTTCTGCGTAATCCAGCGCAAAGCACCAGCGTCCGAGGCCATAGAAGGGCACGCCGCCAGGATCGCCGTCTGCTGCATAGGAACTGGCAGGCATGATCACCAAGGTGTGCTCACTGTTTTTGGCAGTAGGATTATTGGCAAAATAGGTATTCAATTCGCCAATTACCACATTGCCGCCGCCATCATAAGGGTAGGCGGATTTCCCTTGTGCGCCGCGAACAACGGTAATTTTCACTTTGCCGGAAGAATCAAAAGGCAGGCCGAACGAACGATCCCCATACCCCCAGTAACTCATCCATTTTCCATAAAACTGCTGGCCTTGCAAGAGAATACCGTTTAGTCGTTCCCGGTAGCGGGTAATAGTGTCGGCATCTGAGGGAACGAAGTAAATGATGTTCAGCTTATAGGCGCTGGGCGTGAGTGTCAGCATAGCGGATTTGCCGGCGGACAGCGGCTGCAATCCCTCGCTGATAGTGCGTTTACAAGCACCAAACAGTACAGAAGAGAGCATCAGAGCTCCTGCAATAAGTACATGGCGATTTCTAGTTTTCATTGTTCATATTTATGTGGTTAAACAAGACGTGGTTCGACAGACTTTGGTTTTCTCGCTACAGGATCGACAGGGCGCTTCAAATAAGATGATCTAATTTAACTAAATGGCGGCATTGTTCAAAATTTCGCGGAGGGATATACGAAAAAAAAGTGTCTCAAAAGTTGGGGCGCTTTTGAGACACTTTTTTGTTATTCATTCATAACAGTCAGTGCATCTGTAGGAGAGGCCAGGCTTAGCTGGTAAAAAGCTTCTGTGTTGGCAACCCTGATTTCGTAAATATCATTTGCCAAAGCAGTCATGAATTCTGAGGCTACCTGTGCTGCAGGGATACCTTTCTGGCCGCCTATTCCGGCAGAGAACTCCGTATTCACTAATGGAGGCATCAGTTCAAATACTTTAATTACAGATGGGGCCAGCGATAACCGAAGCGATTGTGTGTAAGAATGTAGCGCCGCTTTTGTAGCTGCATAAGAGGCCAACTTCTTGCCCGGAGCAAATGCGAAAATGCTGGATACATTGACAATAGCGGCTGCTTCCTGTTTTTCCAGGAGCGGAATCAATAATTCATTGAGCCGGATCACAGAGAGATAGTTCGTCAGCATTTCGTGACTGGCGCGGGAAAAGGTATCCGTGTCTGCCCGCAAATTATTTAACGATGCAGCGCCAGCGTTGTTGATGACCATGTTTAATTCCGGAAATTCTTCCTGTATCCAGGCTACGAGTCGATTCACATCCGCCTCATTAGTGATATCTCCATTGAACGTATGTACCCAGGGTAGTTCGGATAGAGCGTTTTCCAGTCTTGCTGCATTACGTCCGGTAATAATCACTGTATTGCCGGCATCCGCTAATGTTGCAGCCAGTTGAAATCCAATGCCAGCGCTGCCGCCAGTGATAAGTACTGTGTTCTGTGTCGTTTTCATTTGTATGATTTTTAGAGAGATGAATAGTTATCGTTAATGATCTTGTAATTGTTGCATGGCCATGGTGGGAGTGGCTTTGCGGCGTACCATCAGCAGCAGCGGCAAACAAATCAGGAAGAGGAATCCTACCATGGCGTAGGCATCCAGGTAGCTCAGAAGGTTAGACTGTTTGGTAACTCCATATTCCATCAGACCTATTGCCTGCTTGCGGGCATTGCCAATGGTAGCGCCATGTTGCAGGAAATATTGGGTATACTGCTGTAGCCGGTTGGATACCACCGGATTATCCGGATTCAGGTAATTCACCAGGTCGGATCGATGGGCCGCAGCACGACGAGCCGTATAGGTATTCACCATCGCAATGCCGAAAGAGCCGCCTAGTTGTCGCATCATATTATTCAGGGCGGCGCCCTGGGGAATATCTTTCGCTTCCAGCGTGGAAACCGCCAGCATGGTAAGTGGTACGGTGAGTAATGCGATACCCACTGCGCGATAAATCAGGTTATTGCTAATCAATGCGGCAGATACCTCCAAACTCATGCGTGACATGGTCCAGGAAAAATATATGAACAAGGCATAGCCCAGGATAATCATCACGATAGGGGAAAGTCCTCGCTGTAGCAACTTCCCTGATATAACTAAGGATAGCAAGGCAAAGAAGGAGCCCGGCAATAAGAGTAGTCCGGTTTCTACAGGCGTGAAGGAGAGTAGTCGCTGTGCAAATACAGGCGTCAGATACACAGAGGTAAACATGCCTATTCCCGTGATGAAAGTAAGTATCGCCGCTACCGTTAAGGTTCTGCTGCGGAATACTCTTAGATTAACCACGGGATCGGATACACGTAGTTCCCATATAACAAAGGCGATCAAACTAAGTATAGCCGTTACCGTGAATACAGTGATGTAAGTAGTGTCGAACCAGTCTTCCTCCTGACCTCGTTCCAGCACGGTTTGCAGCGTACTGACCCCAATGATCAGCAGTATTATTCCTAACCAGTCTGTTTTCTTTACTTCTGGTTTGATGGTCGCTTCCTGTAATAGTAAGAAACAGGATATGGTAACAATAATGCCTACGGGAATATTGATATAGAATATCCATGGCCAGGAGTAATGTTCTGTGATAAAACCGCCCAGGGTAGGGCCGATGGTAGGTCCGATGAATACGCCCAATCCGAAGAGGGCGCTGGCAATACCCTGCTTTTCCCGGGGGAATAATTCAAACATGATCGCCTGTGAAACGGAGAGAAGTGCGCCGCCTCCAAGTCCCTGCAAAAACCTGAAGAATACCAATACCCAAATATTCGATGCGTTGCCGCACATAAAAGAACAAACAGTAAACAGGATGACCGAACCGATGTAGTAATTCCTTCGTCCCAGGCTCCCGCTCAGAAAGCTGGACATAGGAATCACAATCACGTTGGCAATGGCATAGGAGGTCACTACCCAACTGGTGTCGGCAAGGGTGGCGCCGAGGTTTCCGCTCATGTGGGAGAGGGCCACATTCACAATGGAAATATCTATCAGTTCCATAATGGCGGCGGCTATGACCGTAACGATTAAAATCTGTCGCTTAACAGGATGCATATTTTTATATTTTAGACCGATCGGTCTCTTTTTTGAGAAAAAAATAAGCCGTTTCCGGCTTGGGTTTGGAAGTCATTATAAGGAGAACGACTCTATTTCTTCTTTTAGTAGTTTGGTAATAATTTTCATCTGACTGTTGTTGTCAAACATTTTGGAAATCAGCACGGCGCCTTCAAACATGGCAAACATCTTCACGGCAAAGGTTTGTGGATGCACGGTGTCGGCGAATTCCCCGGCGGCAATACCTGCGCTTACGATACGGGCTATACGGGCTTGTGAAAGTTTAATCGCATTGGCCACTTTCTCTTTCATCAACGGATCGGTATCATCTGCTTCTGTACCAAAATTTAACATAGGACATCCTCCCGCAACAGAAATGGGGCCTATGTCATTGTAATGATCCAGCAAGGCAAACAGCTTTTCCTTATGGGTAGCTTTGTCGGCCAGCCGACTCGTTATATTCGCGGTCAAACGCTCCATCAGGTAATCAAACACAGCGCGACATAAATCTTCCTTACTATCGAAATTGCCATAGATTCCTCCTTTGGCCAGTTTGGTAGCTGCCATCACATCACTGACACTGGTACCGGCCATTCCTTTTTTGTTAAAGAGGACGGCACTCTGCTCAATGATAAACTGTTTGGTTTTTTCTCCTTTCGTTTTCACAAGACAAAAATAAGACCGTTCGGTCTATATTTCCAAATTTATTTTTTCAGGGAGAGGGTATGGTGACTGATAGTAGTGGGAAACCGGGCTTTCACTTTATCCGGTACAACATCCCGGAAAGTGGTTGCCATCCCGGAAATACGGAGCGTTCCGGCAGGGTCCAGGTGAAGGAACGCAAACAGTGGGTCTTTGTAGTAATGGGCGCCTGAATCGGTGTAAACGTAGCTGGCGCTGTTCATGATAAAGTAGTGTACGCCATTGCGTTCTCCATAGCGATCGTCATGATCATGACCCATAAATACTGCTGTGACGGCATTATTGGCGCCGTTTTGTTTGGCCTGGAGGTTATGGGCATCGAATATTTGCAGGATATCAGCGGCATTGCCCAGCTCCGTGAACCAGTCGCTCAGAAATACCGGCTGATGCATAAACACAATACTGGGGGCTTTTGCCTGGGCGAGATCTGCTTTCAGCCATTCGAGCTGCGCTTCATCAGTAAAGCTGCGGAAAGGAGAGCTGAAAGGGGACCAGTTACTGTTGTTATAGTCGGTCAGCTTACCATCTGATTGCTTCAGAAAATTACGGTCCATCACAATAAAATGGTATCCTCCTGTATCAAAGGAATAGTAATTCTTTTCCATACCCCATAGTTTCATGATAGTGGCTTTATCGCATACGTCCATATCATGGTTTCCCAGTACATGGTATTTAGGGCCTTTAAAGCGGTTCCATTGTGCCATTATACCATCTGAACCAACTGGGCGGCAGAAGTCGCCGCACTGAAGAATAAAATCCGGCGATTCCCGCATCACGGCATCCATGAATACTTTCATCCTGGCATCTTCGTGCACGCCAAACTGCAGGTGATGCAGGTCTGTGATAAATCCAATTTTCAGCGGTTTCCGGCTGGCAGCCGGCGCGATGGAGAATACACGGGAACTGGCCAGTAGGCCGGCCCCGGAGAGGCTGATCTGGCGGAGGAAATTTCTGCGTTGCATGTTCACTGTAAGTTATACGGTAAGATAGGGAATTACTTTTTCATTTTTATGTGTATATCTTGCGGGCTGCAATAATTTATTCATGAGATATTGTCATTGGAGAATGTTACTGGGTAGCATTTCCCTATTTATCACCATCAATTGTTCGGTCATGGCGCAGGAGCAAAAAAGACCCTTGGAAGCATTAATCAATACCTCAGAGCCGGCATGGCCACTGCTGCAATCCAGGATAAAAAGTGCCAAGCATACCGTAGAAATACTCCCGGTAACAATGGAGAAGGCCCGAAAAACTTTGCTGGAGGTGCAGGTGACTACACGTTCTCCGATGGGGGCTATCATCTATAATACTGGCGGTTTGCTGGTGGACGGCGGTTGGATTAGAATTTTAGGATCTGGTGCTGCGAAGATGAAAAGAAGTTTACATACCTGGAACTGGAATAAAACCATCGGCGATCAGCAGGCAGGATATCTCATAGTAGCGGATGATGCGGTGGGTGGCTATTTTGCGATTAATGGCGGTGGATTGGGTACGGATATGGGCAAAGCCTATTATTTTGATCCGGCTACTTTGAAATGGGAGGCGCTGGAACTGACATACAGCCAGTTCCTGGAATTCTGCTTCAACGGAGATTTGGCTGGTTTTTACAAGGATCTCCGTTGGAAAAGCTGGGAGAAGGAGGTCGCCACTTTGGATGGGGACCATGTATATAACTTCTATCCGATGCTATGGAGCAAGGAGGGGAAGGATATTAATAAAAACTCCAGGAAAGCGGTACCCGCAGAAGAGCAGTATAGCTTTAATCTTCAGTTGATAAAGCAGTTGGGCTTGCATTAAGCATCTGCTGTAATATCGGTGTAGCCTATACGAAAATTAGTCTTTCGTTTTTGCTTTATTCAATTTCATCAGCAGGGTATAGGATATACTATTGCCTTGCTTGTTGGCCAGCAGGTATTCATATATCCAGGTGGCTCTTTCCTGTAAGGCGATATCCTGTTGAAGACTGGCCTTATATTGCATGGTGTCTGCGATGAGTTCCAGTACGTCTGGATGCACGGGGTGTTGTTGCAGGAGAGACGCGAGGCTATCCAACGGAGTAGTTTCCAATTGCTCCAAGGTGAGGCCGGGTTCCCGCAACAGCTCATTCAGGCGGATTTCCAGGTCTTCCAGGGCAGGAGGGTTGGAGCCTCCTGCCAGGCGGTTAAATGCTGCAAATGCTTCTGCTATCAATCGCTCGAAATAATCTTCTTTTCTATGTTGTATGGCCATGGCTGATGCGTTTAAGCTTGGATCTGTTGAGACAGTAAAGATAACTTATCCGGATCAACTACGCTGTTGATGCTTTGGATGGAATGGTCTGGTCCGAGTTCAAAAACCAGGCAGGAATATAATTTCCCATCCTTCGAAAAGAGCAATGCCGGTTGATGGTTAATCCAGTGAAATGCAGCGTCTGCATATTGCAGGTATTTGTCGAATACCAACGCCAGTACGCGTGCCACTTCGCTTGCGCCATGAGCGATCTTCGTTACTACATTTATTTTACCGCCGCCATCTACCATGAGCGCCACTTCAGCGGATAGCATTTTCTCCAGTCGCGCTACGTCCCCTCTCCGAATGGTATCCATGTAATCCATCAATAAGGATTTTGTATCGGCTTCCTGCGTTTTGGAACGAACGGCCGCTTCCGGCTTAAACAGCCTCGTTTTAGCCCTGCTGAGCAGTTTCCGGGAGTATTCCTCCGAAATAGATAATACCTCCGCAATATCCGAATGCGTGTAGTCAAAACTTTCTTTCAGAATGAATACGGCTCTTTCGATAGCTGGCAGTCTCTCCATCAATACCATCAGGGAATAAGAAAGTATATCCTTCAGGTATACATTCTTATCTGCAGTATCGTCTGTGGCTATAGGCTCCGGCAGCCACTCCGCAGGCTGCCGGCTTATTCTTTTATTCCTGTTTTTATAATTGATCGCCAGGTTAATCACACTTCTGATTAAATAGTTTTTCTCGTCCTGAATACCTGCTCTTTCACTGGTATAATATTTCGATAAAACTTCCTGTACCGTATCCCTGGCATCTTCTGCTGATCCCAAAATGTTATAGGCATATGGAAACAACAATTGATAATATTGCGTCATAACTATAATTACTGCTTTCAAAATTAACCTAAAGTTCCCACAACATAACCACCAGGAACCGTATGGAATGCCCGGTTTATCCTGTTCCATGTATTGATCATGGATATAGCCAGCGTCAGATCCGCGATCTGGGTTTTGGTATAATAATTCGTCAGGTTATCATAAGTGGCATCCTGCATATTCAAAGAGGTCAGTTCTTCTGCAAATGCCAGCGCAGCCCTTTCCGCTTCGCTATAATACGGACACTCTCTCCAGGCAGACAGCGAATATAAACGTTGCGGATTTTCTCCCCTATGCACTGCATCCTTAAAATGCATGTCCAGACAAAACGCACAACCATTCATCGTTGATACCCTGTAATTGAGCAGCTCCAACAGCAATGGATCAAGCCCTGATTGCCTGAGATAGCCACCGGTTTTGAAAAGACCGTCCATAAAACCTTTGTTCACTTCCTGAAAATTAATTCTCGCTTTCATATTAGTAGTATTTAGTAGTGATTTGTTACAGGAATAAGACCGCTTACAAAAAGAAAACGTGACAACTTCCGGAAGAAATTTTAAAGATTATTTTTTATGAAGTTTAAACAGTTTTAAATGAATGTGTTGTGTGAGCATAAATCGTCGATGAGAAATAAATCGGATTATTAATTTCTCACGATGTATATTAGAGAGACACGAGCAACCGAAATCTGAGTGCCCAATTCGCAGTGAACTTTAAGTGAACATTCCTCAAAGCATTCTATAAGCATATCTGTCTCAAAAACTAACATCAAAAATTACCATCCATGAAAATGAACATCCGGTTTATTTTTACCCTCTTGATGGCTGTTGGCCTCCTGTCCTGCAGTAAAAACCAGCAAGCATTACCTGCTGCCAACGGCGCTAAAGCAGAAACAGTACCAGCCGCCTCCAGCTACCTGGTACCCCTCGCTGGCAACGGTTTCGTTACCACCCTGCCTTCCGGCGCGCCAGAGGTAATAACCTCCAACGGCCTGGGCAACTGGACCAACGCCAACAGCGTTACCAGTACCTATTTCCGACTTGGCCTCACCGGTACCCTTACCATCGGCGTAAGAGTGAAAGTACCCTCTGGTACCAGCGTTATTAAAGTAACAGTGAACGGCACCTCTTTTAATCAGACCATAACGGGTACCGCCTATACGGATTATACAGTGGGTACAGTGAATGTTACCAGCACCGGCTATGTGAAAGTAGATCTGCAAGGTGTCAGCAAATCAGGCGGCTACTTCGGCGACGTATCCAATATCATTATCAGCGGCACCGCTACGGCCAATAATGTAGTATATGCCAACGATGCCTCCAATTATTACTGGTCCAGACGCGGTCCTTCCGTTCACCTCAATTACACCATTCCTTCCGGTACTACGGCAGAATGGTTCTACAACGAGGTGACCGTACCTTCCGGCCAGGATCAAATCGGCTCCTATTTTATGAGCAATGGTTTCAACGGCGGATATTTCGGTATTCAGGTAAACAGCGCTACGGAAAGACGCGTGCTCTTCTCCATCTGGGATCCATCCGTTGGAAAAACAACCCTGGTGCGTAAAGGAACCAACGTAGTGGATAATACTTTCGGCGGTGAAGGCACCGGCGGACAAAGCTACCTGGTGTTCAACTGGCAGGCAGGAACCACTTATAAGTTCCTTACCCACGTACTCCCCGATGGCGCCGGAGGAACAGATTTCTCTTCCTGGATTTATACGCCTGAAACCAGCTCCTGGCGCTTTATCGCTACCTGGAAACAACCGAACACCACCACCTATCTCGGCGGACTCTATTCCTTCCTGGAAAACTTCACGGATACAAATGGCTATCTCGGCAGAAGCGGCCAGTATAGCAATTCCTGGATTCGTTCCACTACCGGCGTATGGACAGAGCTGACCAGCGCCAAATTTACCGCCGACGCTACAGCTACCAACGATCAACGCCGCGACTACGCCGGCGGAGTAGATAGCAGTACCGGCAGATTCTTCCTGCAAAACGGAGGCTTCTTCTCTAACTACATTAATTACAATACTACATTTACCCGCACCGCCACTGGCGTTGCGCCAACTGTAGACCTTACCACATTACCCTGATTAACCAACCGACAGATACCTTATAGATAAAAAAAGAGCGCCATAACCGGCGCTCTTTTTTCTGTTATAATAATTTTAAATCCTTGGTAATCCGGTCTATATCTTCATTCCGGTTCGGCCCAATGGCACAACAGGTTTTGGTAGGAATTCCGCCAAACTCCGTTAGCCCGGAATCCGTGATCAGCGTGGCGTTTAGCCCATCTTCCACTGCCTGTTCGTATACGCGTACCAGTTCTTCCTCGGAATCCACACTCAGACATATTTTCGTAAAGCCCAAGGTCATCCACTCCTGTACCTCTTCCGGGTTCCGCAAAGGCGTATGTAATGTATGCCCTTCTACTGTAGCCTGCTTCGTAAGAAAAGCCATAGCGGCATGAGCTCCCTGTGCAATCATTTTACCTTTACGCATATTCAGATCCTTACGCATCACAATGACCTGCTTGATATTCCTGGACGACATATTCAATACTAATTTCCGCAAATTTAAGCAGAATCTCTATTTGGTAGCATGAGTGGAATCTGCCAGCCAGGATAAAGACTTATAAGCGGCATTATGTAATATGGTCAGGTGGTTTTCTGCCTCCAATGGCGTAAACCCAACCGTAATGCGATTATTGCCTGCCGCTTGTATTGTTTGATACAAATTCCGCGCATCCTCTTCCATGACCTTTCCTTCCTTGCCTACGCTAATGCATATACGCAATGGCTGCCCCTTGTAATTGCTGATAGCAGGCGTTACCTTTTTCAGTAATGATTCGTCATCCCACCAGAGACTTGGACTCACAATAACATAATTATTGAACATATCCGGGGTGCGGGTGAGTATCTCTGTAGCCAGGAGTCCGCCGAGCGACTGCCCCACTACGGTCCGTTGCGTACTCACTGCATAATGTTGCTTGATATAAGGAATCAGTTCCTGTTGCAGGAAGCTGATAAATGGCGCAGAACCTCCCGTGGTAGGATACGCCTTTTTATCCTTTGCATTGGTAGTAGGGAAGGTGAAATCATGCTTACGATCTTTATTACAAATCCCTACCACTATGCTGGCAGGCAACTGATTGGTCATAGTGAGGAATTGTACCAGTCCGCTGATATGATGAAAATCTTCCTGCATACCTCCATCCAGCAAATAAATCACTGGATAGCTGATGCTATCCGGCTGATAACCCGCCGGCAACCAGATATTGATGTCCCTGTCTTCCCGCAGAAAGGCGGAATGCAGGGTTACGATATTTCCAATTTGTAAAGGCTTCACAGTTTGTGCCTGGGAAAATATACTGCCACATAGCAAGACCGCCGATAATATAATTTTTCTCATATTTTATTTGTATTCCATTATTTGTGAAAGGTGATGTTCCATGTGTTCTACATAATCATCTACGATGTAAGCAAGGGTAAAAGGCTTGCCCTCGCCGCCAATACCGGTTCTCTCCAGCGCCGATTCGGGAATCTGTCGCAGCAGGGCCAGCAGAAACAAGTTATACTGCTTCCAGGTGGCGGCCAGTAAGGCGCCTTCCTGTTGGGCATGATAACTAAAGGTATTCCAGTCATTCTGCGCATAACGGATTACAGGCACATCCTCAAATTGTATCCTTACAAATCGCTGATGATTATTAGTGGCACTGTCTATCAGATGGCCAATTACCTGTTTTTTAGTCCATTTTCCAGGACCATAAGGGGTTTCCCATTCCGTCTCTGACCATTGTTCAAATGTGGATGGGAGGTGGCGTAAGAGCCATTCCAGTCGGTCTACAGCGGGTCTGTCCATATAATTGTTGGGTTAAATAATTTATCCGATAAATATAAGCCGTTTTTAGAATTGACATATGACAAAAATGTTATTCGTATCTTTACGTACAAACCATCCTGATAAAACCTGTTTATCATGAGAAAGTTAACTATCTTATTGGCGTTAATTCCCCTGTTTTGCCTTTTTTGTTTCAGCTGTCATACGAACACGCCGAACAGACATCCTACTTCTCCGCTGGATGTTGCAAAACTGATCTTTGGGCCCGACTCTGTGCCAGACATGTATCGTTACATGACCGGAGAGTATGACGGTACCCCTAACGGACAAGATCTGAAACATGCACACCTGCGGTTCCGCGTCCTGGACCAACAGGATTCTATGGCTTTGATTAATATGACTGTGATAGATTCCGCCGGAAGAGGAGAGGACTGGTACCTGCAAATGTTGAAAGACACTACCTGGAAATTGCAAACGGTCAGTTCTCTGGCGATGACAGGTATGATGCAGGTACAACTGGAAGAACTGGAACAAATGCCGCAAGGGTACCTCGATACGCTGATCACCGCAGCCCAGCAGGATAGGGAAGGTAATGCGCTGAAAATGCTTACCTCCATGGACGATTATCATTTTCTCATAGGAAACCTTCGCCTGGTACTAGCCTTGGATGATACTATTGTGCAACATTTTAAAGATAACAAGGCCGCTTTCGATACCCTGAAAAATGAAGCGTTGAAAGAAGTAACGGCCATGGGTACACATAGTTTGGAGTCGCCGGTGAAATTGATGAAGCAACAAGCCAATGCCGGGAAGGCTTTACTGATTGAAAATATTTATGCCGGCGAATGGGGCGATCCGCAATGCATCACTTTTGTGATCGGCGGTATGATGGACAACATGGTAGGATACCTGTATGTTCCTGATAAGTCACATCTGCCGGACCTGTACGATTCATCCCTGATAATGCTGCGCGATCTGGGCGATGGATGGTATATGTATAAGACTACATAACGTCTACCTAAACCCATCATTTTTAAAATCGAAACCAACATGGTTTCGATTTTTTTTTGTGCTTCTTTCTCCCATCAATACACTGTTTCCTAAAATTTAACGGGAGATAATTTGTTAATGATGAGGATAATTTGTCTTATTTAGTTAAATTATCGTACAAATTAGCAACGCCTTCTCTGGCTTCGTGGCACCCTCAATGCCCAAACTTTATTCTTTCTTTCCCTCAAACTGCCTGATTCAGGAGTGTGTAACTGTTTTCTCTTATTAATAACTGTTAAATCCTCATCTTATGTCAATCCTAATCCGTGGTTCCCCCATGGCCATGCTGTTCCCCGGTAGCAATAGCTCTATTCTTTTATTATTGATTCACTTAATTAAAAGCGCTAACTCTTATGGAAAATATCCTGAACCTTGAGTTCCCCACCGTATCTTTAATTAGTCCGTTTGCATCTCAGATTCAAGAACACACCACAGAATGGGCGAAACAATTTAGCTTGATCAACGACGACAAAACAAGGTTTTTTAACAAAGCCAAATTTGGATTTTATGCTGCCCGTGAATACCCTGAAGCCGGATATGACGACCTGTGTATCGTAGGCGATCTGATAGCCTGGCTCTTTACTGTAGATGATCAGTGCGACCGTGCATCCTCCAACAGCATGGAGGCGGCTGTACTAAAAGAAATGCTCAATGGATTTATCTCCATTATCCGCAAGGGCGGAATTACCTTTACTTCCTCACTACATCAGGTGTTGAATGAGAGTTTGCAGGATATTATGTTCAGATTTAAATCTGTCAGCACTCCTTATCTGTACCAGCAGTTCGGAGATTATATGGTCATGTATTTTGAAGAATGTTTATGGGAGATAGACATGCAAGTGAATGGATACGAGCCCTCTATTCGTGAATACCTGGAACAACGGCCTAAAACAGGCTTCTATATTATGTTCCCACTAATTAGCATTTTCAAAGGCGTTCAACTACCGGAAGACGTATATAACCATCCGGTGCTGAAAGAAATCGAACTATTACTCAATCTGACCGCAAATCTGGCGAATGATCTCCACTCTCTGGAAAGAGAAAAAGCCCTTAAGACAAAAGGTCTCAATCTTGTATTTATCTATCAGCGTGAATTACAGATCTCCCTCGATGACGCCATTACAGAAATCAGGGAACAGTATCACCGCAACCTGTCTACCATGGACGATTTACGCCTGCAATTTCCACACTGGAGCAGTACGGTAAACAGACAGTTGGAAGAATATATCGACGGATTGTATACGGTTATCAAAGCCTATTTTGACTGGGCTATTGTAGATACGGCCAGATATCAATCCTGATCCTCAGGTACAGGTGATTTTTTCGGGAGATGCAATTTCATGACATTATATAGTTCCCTGAATGATACGGGTTTCTTCAGATAGGCATTCGCTCCGGCCTTGATCATTATTTCAGATTCGTCAGCATTGTAATTATTGAAGGCATCTCCCGAAACTATTATTATCGGAATATCTGCCAGTCCGGGTATCTCCCTGATCTGCTCCAACATTTGCTTCCCATCCATTACCGGCATATGCGCGTCTGAAATGATAATATCTGGCCGCTCTGAAATAGTAGCATCCAGCCCTTCTTTACCATTGGCACAAACCACCGTACTGGCGCCGGTTCTGGATACAAATTTCTGCAGGATGTGTTGGTTCATTTCATTGTCGTCCACAATGACGGCGCGGATACCTGCAAACTCAGTAGGATTAACGCCCATAGATTCCACTTTCGAACGATTGATCTGACAACTTTCAAACGGAAGATGAAAAGTAAACACCGTGTCCTTGCCATCACAGGATACAATGATGCGTCCATTAAGGATTTCAATCAGGTGTTGGGTAAGATGTAGGCCGATGCCCGTTCCTTCCATGAAGTTGTTGCGCTCTGATTCAAAAGGCAGAAACATGGTCTTAATCTTATCCTGACTGACGGTCCCCTGATTTTGAATGCTAAAAGAGCCGCCATTGGCAGTAGGCGTCGCGGTGATTAATACGGCTGATTTGTCGGCCGCAAATTTCACAGCATTGGACAACAGATTATTAAAAATCTTCTTGAATATAATTTCATCACAAACTGCTCCGGCGGCAGGCAACTGGTAATCCAGGCGAATCGTGATGTTGCGCAGATTGGCAACATACTGATTCATGCGGATACACTGTTCCATACACTGCTGTAAATTCATTTTCTCTGCCTTGATCTCATAAAACTTCCCCGCTTCAATTTTTTTGAAGTCCAGCACATTGTCTATAATCTCTTTTGCCAGCAACCCGGAACCCAGCATATTCCGGATCTCCGGCGCTATTTCTTTCACCACGGGATCATTGGTGCGCTCCTGCATTTGAATATCCAACAACTGCGCCGCCCCGAAGATACTGTTCAATGGCGTCCGCAGTTCATGGAAGGTTTCCCGGAGAAAAGCGGCATTGGCCATCAATACGCTGTTAGATTGCCGTAAACTATGCAAGAGGATATCTATCTCCCGTACAAAAGCATAAATAACAAACAATATAAAAATCAACATTCCTCCCGTGGTACATAACCGCATAATAAATGCTGCCTGTGGCTCCAGGGGAATAGGTACCAGCCACCGGAAATAAGTATTGCATTGAATGATGGTAAGTAAAACGCCAATGGCCAGTAAGGAATACACCCTGATCCGCCTGTCTTTATACACCAGGAAAGAGCCGCAGGTGAGAAATATCAATAGGAAAGCGATAACTACTTCAATGGGAATCGCATTGCCTAACAAAGTAGTCCAGTAACCAGCAGCTATATAATGGATGGCGAACATGAGAAAATTAGCGCCATTGTATCGCTTGCGGGCATTACAGGCAATAACGCCCAACATGCCAAATCCTTCCAGTACCAGCGGCATCAAAATGTATAGGCTTTTTACCTGCGCATAAAATACGCCTCCCAGTAAGAATACCAGCGTACTTGTGAGAAAGGCCAGTATGTTAATGTATTGAATAGGGCGTCTTCCAGGTTGTTTTGCATCTACTACGCCAGCATTTCTGATCTTATTCAGAAATCTGAGAGCAGGGGAGAACAATTGCATAAAGATCTTTTTTGAGGGTTCCGTGTCGTTGCTTAAGAATTTTGCTCAATTTAATGACCTCTGAATCAGCAATCCTTTATCAGATGTTAATGATGTGGTAGTATATTGATGTATTCGGTTTGAAAAATGACTTTGGGTGTTAAAATATTGCCTATCGTATGTGCTTATCAAGTGATATACCGAATGTAAGACTTTTCATGCATAGGAATGGCCCTCACTTTTCCCTCCATTAAGCGTTGTGACCGCTTATAACATAAACGCTTGAATTAGCTGTAACAATTTATTACATTCGGCATCTTACAACTTTAAGCACCGCTTATGAAGAAATTTATATTTGGTTGTGCAGCTTTTCTACTGGCTGCCAATTCCTATGCCCAGGAGAATGCCCTATGGCTAAGGAATCCCTCCATATCCCCCGATGGAAATACCATAGCCTTTGGTTACAAGGGTGATATCTATCGCGTGGACGCGAAAGGCGGCGTAGCCGTTCCGCTCACCATCCATGAGGCACATGATATGATGCCTGTATGGAGCCACGATGGTAAATACATTGCTTTCGCCAGCGATCGCTATGGAAATTTCGATGTGTTTGTAATGCCGGCCACCGGCGGCACTCCAGTGCGACTGACCAACAACAGCGCGGCGGATTATCCGTACGATTTCAGCCCGGACAACAAACAAGTGCTGTTTGGTAGCGTAAGAAATGCGCCTGCGTCCAGTGCCCGTTTCCCTTACCGCGTATTCCGTAACCTGTACACCGTCCCTGTGACTGGCGGAAGATCAATCCTGCTGAGCGCAGCAGGTATGGATCAGGCAGTCTATAATAAAGATGGTAGCAAAATTATCTTCCAGGACCGTAAAGGTTACGAAGATCCTTTCCGTAAACACCATACCTCTTCTGTTACCCGCGATATCTGGGTAATGGACGTGGCAAAAGGTAGCTACGACAAAGTCTCCACCTACGAAGGGGAAGACCGCGAACCTGTTTTCGGTAACAACAATGATGTATACTACCTGAGCGAAAAAGGCGGTATCTCTCAGAACCTCTTCAAAAGCTCCCTGGCAGATAAATCCAAAATGGAGCAACTGACCAGCTTTACCAACCACCCGGTACGCAATCTCACTAAAGCTTCCGATAATACTTTCTGCTTCACCTATAACGGGGAAGTATACACGATGAAAGAAGGAGATAAACCACGTAAAGTGGCTGTCCAGATCTTCAACGACGGTAGGGAAGGTGTAGTGAAAAATGTTCCTGTTGCAGGAAACATCACCGAATTCGCTATGAGCCCTGATGGTAAAGAAATGGCTTTTGTAGCAAGAGGCGAAGTATATGTTACCAGCGTGGAAGGCAATATGACCAAACGCATTACCAATACGCCTCAACAGGAAAGAATGATAGAATGGTCTCCTGATGGCAAACGCCTGATTTACGCCGCTGAAAGAAACGGTAACTGGGATATCTACCAGACTACCCGCGTGCGTAAGGAAGAGTCCTTCTTCTTCAATGCTACCCTGCTGAAAGAAGAGCCGCTGATCGCTACTGCAGCCGAAGAATTTCAACCTAAATTCTCCCCTGATGGCAAAGAAGTAGCTTACGTAGAAAACCGTAACATTCTCAAAATATTCAACCTGGCCAGCGGTAAAAGCAGAACCATTATGCCAGAAGGCCATAACCATTCTTATTCAGATGGCGACTGGTCCTTCAACTGGAGCCCGGACAGCAAATGGATACTCATCGACGATGAAAGAAATGGCTTCTTCGGTAGCAATATGGCTGTAATGCCTGTTACCGGCAACGGTACGCCTTTCTATCCTGTTAACAGCGGATTCGGCGAAGGCAACGGTAAATGGGCTGCTGAAGGCAAACTCATGACCTGGACCAACGACCGCGAAGGACGCAAATCACTCGCTAAACAAGGTAGCCGCGAATCTGATGTCTACGGCGTTTTCCTGGATCAGGAAGCATATGATAAATTCAAATTGTCCAAAGATGAATTTGCATTGCTGAAAGAAGCCGGCGATACCAAATCAAAAGATACCAGCAAAACAAAAGGCGCTGACAGCGCTGCTGCTAAAAAAGCATTCCAGCCTGATTTCAACAACCTGGAAACACGCCGGGTACGCCTCACTATCAACTCCGCATCAATCGCTGACTACGTAGTAAATAAAGACGCCAGCAAAGTATTCTACATGGCTTCTTTTGAAAAAGGTTACGATCTGTGGGTAACAGAACCAAGAACCGGGGAAACCAAAATCCTCGCGAAAATGGGCGGTTCTCCAGGCAGCATTGAACTGAGCAAAGATGGTAATACCCTTTTTGTAAGTAACCGCGGTAGCGTGGTAAAAGTAGATGTAAACTCAGGTAAAGTAACACCTGTAGGCATCAGCACAGAAATGGCGCTCAACCAGGCGAAAGAAAGAGAATACATCTACTGGCACACATGGAAACAGGTAAAAGAGAAATTCTATGATCCTAAACTCCATGGCGTTGACTGGAAAATGTATGGCGATAACTACGCTCGTTTCCTCCCTTATATCAGCAATAACTACGACTTCCAGGAGTTGCTGAGCGAACTGCTGGGTGAACTGAATGCTTCCCATACTGGTGGCCGTTATAGCGCCTTCATTCCAAATGGCGACGTAACTGCTTCCCTTGGCCTGCTTTACGATGAAACTTCTAAAGCAGATGGTCTGAAAGTAGATGAGGTGATCAAAGGCGGTCCATTGGATAAAGCCGCTTCCAAACTGAGAAAAGGCGATATCATCGAAAAAATCGACGGCGTAGCTATTACCAGCGATATTGATTGGGCAGTATTGCTGAATCGTAAAACTGGTACCAATGTGCTGCTGAGCATCTACAATCCAGATAGCAAACAACGTTGGGACGAAACCGTTAAGCCTATCTCTGTAGGCGAAGAATCCGGCCTGATGTACAAACGCTGGGTTAGCAGAATGTCCGACATGGTGGATAAACTGTCTGGCGGAAAAGTAGGTTACGTACACGTAGAAGGTATGAATGATGGCGCTTTCCGCTCTGTATACGACGTGGTAATGGGTAAAAACAGAGGCAAAAAAGCCCTCATCGTGGATACCCGTTTTAACGGCGGCGGATGGTTGCACGATGATCTGATGCAGTTCCTGAGTGGTAAAAGGTACCTGGACTTCGCTCCACAGGGTAATCGCCTGGATGGTGGCGAGCCAATGGGTATCTGGCAGGGTCCTAGCTGCGTAGTAATGAGTGAAGGTAACTACAGCGATGCATTTATCTTCCCATATGTTTACAAACAAGGTAAAGTAGGTAAACTGATCGGTATGCCTGTTCCAGGTACTGGTACAGCGGTATGGTGGGAAACACAAATCGACCCAACTATCGTATTCGGTATTCCGATGATCGCTACCATCGGTAAGGAAAACCGCCCTACGGAAAACCTGCAGGTAGAACCAGATATCCGCGTGCCTTTAGCTTACGAGGAATTCCTCGCTGGTAAAGATGCACAGATGGAAGCTGCCGTGAAGGAAATGCTGAAAGAAGTGAAGTAATTTTTTTATATTACTATAGGGAGATGACCGCCTGTCTGGGCGGTCATCTTTTTTTTATATACCAGGTAAGAGAAGTGCAAACAAGGTCTGACTGAATAGTGAAAATAAAGCTTGAATTAGCTACGACAATTGATTAAATTCGATGTCTTAAAAATTTGAGCCCCGCTTATGAAGAAGCTATTGTTGGGTTGTGCAGCCTTTCTTCTGGCTGCCAATTCCTATGCCCAGGATCATGCCCTATGGCTGAGAAACCCTGCTATATCCCCTGATGGAAACACAATTGCATTTGGTTACAAAGGTGATATCTACCGCGTAGATGCAAAAGGCGGCATTGCCGTTCCACTCACCATCCATGAAGCACATGATATGATGCCGGTATGGAGCCATGATGGTAAACATATCGCATTCGCCAGCAATCGTTATGGCAACTTCGATGTGTTCGTAATGCCCGCCACTGGCGGGAACCCGCTGCGTCTCACTTACAACAGCACTGCGGATTATCCCTATGACTTCAGCCCGGATAACCAACAAGTACTGTTTGGTAGTGCGAGAAATGCGCCTGCTGCCAGTATCCGCTTTCCTTACTTTGAATTTCGTAACGCATATACTGTTCCTGTAACTGGCGGCAGACCTTTCCTTGTTAGCGCTGCCGGCATTGAGAATGCCGCTTATAATAAAGATGGCAGCAAAATTATTTTCCAGGATTATAAAGGACATGAAGATCCTTTCCGGAAACATCATACTTCTTCTATTACCCGCGACATCTGGATAATGGACATCGCAAAAGGGACCTATGAACAAATCTCTGCCTACGAAGGAGAAGACCGGGAACCAGTTTTCGGCAACAATAACGATGTATACTACCTGAGCGAAAAAGGCGGTATCTCTCAGAACCTCTTCAAAAGCTCGTTGTCAGATAAATCCAAAATGGAGCAACTGACCAGCTTTACCGGCCACCCGGTACGTTATCTCTCTAAATCATCCGGTAATACTTTTTGCTTCACCTATAACGGTGAAGTATACACGATGAAAGAAGGAGAGCAACCGCGGAAAGTGCCTGTTCAGATTTTGAATGATGGCCGCGAGAGTGTGGTGAAAAATATGCCGGTAACTGGTAACATCACTGAATTCGCCATGAGTCCGGATGGCAAGGAAATGGCCTTCATCGCCAGAGGGGAGGTATATGTTTCCAGTGTAAACGGTAATATGACCAAACGCATTACCAATACACCTCAACAGGAAAGAATGGTGGCATGGTCCCCGGACGGTAAACGCCTGATTTACGCGGCAGAAAGAAATGGTAACTGGGATATCTACCAGACTACCCGCCAGCGCAAAGAAGAGCCTTACTTCTTCAATGCTACCCTCCTGAAAGAAGAACCGCTGATCGCTACCGCAGCAGACGAATTCCAACCCAAATATTCCCCTGATGGTAAAGAAGTGGCCTACGTTGAAAACCGGAATATCCTTAAAGTATTCAACCTGGCCAGCGGCCAAAGCAGAACGCTGCTACCGGAAGGCCATAACCATTCATATTCGGATGGCGACTGGTTCTTCAACTGGAGCCCGGACAGCAAATGGATACTCGTGGATGATCAAAGGAATGCGAGCTTCGTTACCGTAGGATGGAGCAATATTGCTGTTTTACCGGCAGCAGGAAATGGATCTCCTTTCTATCCGGTTAACAGCGGTTTCGGTGAAACCAATGGTAAATGGTCCGCAGACGGCAAACTTATGACCTGGACCAACGACCGCGAAGGACGCAGATCCCTCGCCCAGGAAGGTAGCCGCGAAACCGATATCTATGGCGTTTTCCTGGACCAGGAAGCATACGATAAGTTCAAATTATCCAACAATGAATTCTCCCTGTTAAAAGGGGCCGTCAGCGCTGCTTCGAAAGATACCAGCATCACAAAAGATAGCGCCGGCCCTAAAAAAATATTCCAACCGGATTTCAACAACCTGGATACACGTCAAGTACGACTGACGATCCATTCCGCATCCATATCCGATTATGTGGTAAATAAAGACGCCAGTAAAGTATTCTACATGGCCGAGTTTGAAAATGGATATGACCTGTGGGCGACAACGACAAGAACCGGGGAAACCAGTATCCTGGCTAAATTAGGCGGTTCTCCAGGCAGTATGGAACTCAGCAATGATGGTAACAGCCTCTTTCTGTTTAACGATGGTAGCGTAGTAAAAGTGGATGTAAATTCCGGTAAAGTGACACCTGTCAACATCAACTCGGAAATGACGCTCAACCTCGCCAAAGAAAGAGAATACATCTATTGGCACACCTGGAAACTGATGAAAGAGACATTCTATGATCCCAACCTTCATGGGGTGGACTGGAAAATGTATGGCGATAACTACGCCCGTTTCCTGCCTTATATCAGCAATAACTATGACTTCCAGGAATTACTGAGCGAGCTTTTGGGAGAACTGAATGCTTCTCACACAGGTAGCCATTACACGCCCGTCATTCCAAACGCAGACGTAACTGCTTGCCTCGGCCTGCTCTACAATGAAACCTACCAGTCAGACGGACTAAAAGTAGACGAGGTGATCAAAGGAGGTCCACTGGATAAAGCCGCTTCCAAATTAAAAAAAGGCGATATCATTGAGAAAATCGATGGCGTAGCTGTTACAGGCAATATTGACTGGGCCATGTTGCTGAATCGTAAAACAGGCGCCAATGTGCTGTTGAGTATCTACAATCCTGCTACCAAACAACGTTGGGACGAAACCGTTAAGCCTGTCTCTGCAAGGGAGGAATCCCGCTTGCTGTTCAAACGTTGGGTGAATAACATGTCTGATATGGTAGATAAACTATCCGGCGGAAAAGTTGGCTACGTATATGTGAAAAGCATGGATGATGCTTCTTTCCGCTCCGTATATGATGCGGCAATGGGTAAACAAAGAGATAAAAAAGCCCTCATTGTAGATACCCGTTTCAATGGTGGCGGCATCCTACACGAAGAGCTGATGTTGTTCCTGACTGGCAAAAAGTACCTGACCTATGCGCCCCAGGGACATCGCCTGGAAGGAGGGGAGCCAGTAGGTATCTGGAAAGCCCCCAGCTGCGTATTAGTGAACGAGGCTAACTACAGTGATGCATTTATCTTTCCGTACGTCTATAAACAGGAGAAGGTAGGTAAATTGATTGGTATGCCGGTAGCAGGTACGGGCACTTGTGTATGGTGGGAACAGCAAATTGATCCTACTATTAAATTCGGTATCCCGTCCATCGCTACTATCGGTAAGGAAAACCGCCCTACAGAGAACTTGCCGCTGGAACCAGATATCCGGGTGCCATTGCGATATGAGGAATTCCTGGCAGGCAAAGATGCGCAAATAGAAGCTGCTGTGAAGGAAATGCTGAAAGAAGTGAAGTGATTTTTTTTATATTACTATAGGGAGATGACCGCCTGCCTGGGCGGTCATCTTTTTTTATATAATTTGGAGAGAGGCCCAGGCTATCAGTGCTGCAAAGGCCGTATTTAAAAAGTTAACCATGTCGTTGCCTAGCTGGTGCTTGCGCTCAAATGCCGCCCCCAGCAAAGAATCTGTCAGGTTTCCCAGCACGCCAGCCAGCCAGATCACCACTACTGCTCCGGAGAAACCTTGCAGTAACGCATATACGAAAGCAATCATTGCTGCGCCTGCCGCTCCAATCAATGTGCCTTCCAGGCTAATAACGCCATCCAGTCCCTTTTGATCTTCCTTAAAACTGAGCACATTATAAAAGCGCTTGCCATACACGGTCCCCAGTTCTGACGAAAGCGTATCCGCTGTGGCAGAGGAAAAACTGGCAGCTATCAGTACCAGGTAATGAATTGGAGCTGCTGGATATAATATTGCAGCTAATCCTAACAGTCCTGCTACTCCGCCATTGGCCAGTACCTGGGTGGCCTTTCTTCGCTCAGTATGTGGTTCCGTGCCACTAATGGCTGCCTTCACCTGCTTTTTATGACGGGTAGCCCAGGTGGCCAACCCAAAGAACATAGCGAGATAAAGTAATCCCTGCCAGCCTACGCCCAGCAAAATGCAAACAGACAGCAGTACGCCTGTTACTCCGGCAGCAGGGGTGAGCTTGGATTTCAGCACCGCTGCCACGGCGGCAGCTATGATAATCAGTGTTAGTGGCAGGATCAGGCCAGCGCCAGTGATTGAAAGGTCCATAATGGCGGCAAAAATAATGGCTTCCGGCAGTACAACAAAATTCCCGACAGTCAACTATAATGAGGTTCTGTTGTTATCTTTTTGTAACAACCGGGAGCATTGTTATTTAATGTTAAAAGCAGATTCCCGGCCTGATGTTTGGCGTTGATTGACTAACCCTGATGTATATCCTAATAAAGATAGGTTATGATACTGTCTAACTGGAACGAATATATTCGACATCCGCTGTTAAAGGCGGCAATTGTTTACCTCATAGTGCAACTCCCTGTTGCTGTTGTTGCCCAGAATGCCGTCCTGCCACAGGACTCCATTACTCCCGTTGTCTGGGATTTGCAGCAATGCCTGGATTATGCCATGAAGTATAATATTCAGCTGAATACGCTTCGCCTCACCAAACTCAGCTCAGAACAAAATTTAAGCTTGTCGAAGGCTGCTAAACTTCCCAATCTGACGGCTTCGCTCTCACAGAATGTCACCGGGGAGAAAGATATCACTAACGCCTATACGACGCCGGCCGCCGGAAGCTATTCCGTCAATTCTTCTGTCACCTTATATAATGGTGGCTACCTGAATAAAGATATCCAGCAAAAGAAACTCCTCGTCAATGTTGCCGGATTAAATGTGGATCAGCAGGCCAATAATATAGTCCTTACCATTACACAAGCCTACCTGAATATTCTCCTGGCAAAGGAAAATATTGTCTATATGAAAGATCTGGTATCCACAGGCCAGGCACAGGTAATACAGGCACAACAACAGTATGATGTAGGCTCGCTCGCATTAGTAGGACTAATAGAATTACAGGCGCAACTGGCGAATGATAGATACCTTCTGGTAACGGCACAGAATACACAACGTCAGAATATACTAAACCTGAAGCAAATCCTGCTACTACCTACCGGCAAGCCATTTGATATCGTGTCTCCCGATACGCTACTGGCAGCAGGACTCCTTACACCCGTAGAAGTTGCGCAGAAAGAAGCCCTGGACACCAGACCGGAAGTGAAAAGCAGCGATATGAGTGTCGATGTTTCAAAACTGGATCTGGCAAAAGCACGCACTGGTTATCTGCCGGTACTCACCGCAGGAGGAACCCTCGCCAGCAGTTATTTAACAGGTACAGGTATCGGGTATTTCAAACAGTTGGATAATAATTTCTACCAACAACTGGGCGTTACCCTGTCCATCCCCATCTTTACAAGAAGAGTAAATAAAACAAATGTAGAGCTGGCGAAACTGGAGGTACAGCAATCAGAACTTAATCTGCTGAATACAAAAACTACGCTGTCGCAGGAAGTAGAACAAGCCTACATCGGCGTATTGAATGCCCAAAGTCAGTATGACGCCGCCGCAGAACAATTTAAATATACCCAGGAAGCATATCGTATTTCTTCTGAAGAGCTAAAAATCGGATCGACCAACATCGTGGCCTTCCTTCAACAAAAGAACCTTTATATACAGGCATTACAGTCTTATATACAGGCGAAATACACCGCTGCCCTGAATATAAGAATATATGACTTCTACAGGGGAGTCCCTGTGAAATTATAAACGCATGAAGCTATGGGAAAATATAAACGACCGATAATTACAGTTGCTATCATCCTGGCATTGCTACTGCTGATCTGGTATTTCTTTTTCAGAAGTACGACCCCTCCGGTCACTTTTGTCACGGATCATCCGCAAATTGGACATATCGCCACCACTGTAACGGCAACAGGTACTATTGAGCCGGTAGATACGGTGGCTGTAGGTACGCAGGTTTCAGGCACGCTGAAGTATTTGTATGTGGACTTTAACTCCCAGGTTAAGAAAGGACAGATGCTCGCACAGCTGGATCAGGTACTGTTCATCGCTGCAGTGGATCAGAATAAAGGACAACTGGACATGGCAAAGAGCCAGCAGGTATATAATCAGGCCAACTTCGACCGACAGGCACAGTTATTCAGAGTAGGCGCAATTAGCCGGGCTGATTATGATAATGCGTTATATATGCTTAATTCGGCAAAAGCGAATGTAGCAGCCAATGTTGCGCAGCTGGCGTCTTCCCAGAAAAATCTCGCACTCACCAATATTATTTCTCCTATCGATGGTGTGGTACTCAACAGAAATGTAAGTATAGGACAGACAGTGGCGGCCAGTTTCAGTACGCCCACACTGTTTGTAATCGCGAAGGATATTACCAAAATGCAGGTCCAGACCAGCGTAGATGAAGCGGATATCGGAAATGTACGGGATAGTCAGCGCGTTACCTTCACAGTAGATGCCTATCTCAATGATGTGTTTTCAGGAAAAGTACAGGAGATAAGGTTACAGCCCACCGTATCATCCAATGTGGTTACCTACAATACCATCATCAATGCGGCCAATGAAAATATGAAGCTGAAACCCGGCATGACCGCTAATGTTACCATTTACACCGCTGAAAAAGACAGTGCATTACTGATACCAGTAAGGGCATTGAAATTCCGCCCTGATTCCGCTGCATTGGCCAAAAACTACAAAGTGATTCCTGCGGTAAAAAAATATAAGGCCGCTCCGAAAGATACCAACGTAATCCATTCCGATCATAAGATGAAAGAAGGGGACGTCAGTTATGTATGGGTGCTGCGGGGTACTACATTGCAACAGTTGCGCATACGGACAGGCCTAAACGACAATACGCACGTGGAGGTTCTACAGGGACTTTCCATGGATGATAATGTGATAACGGGTATGGATGGTACAGGCGGCGTGACCTCAACGGCACAAGGCGGCGCAAACAGTCCTTTCCTCCCTAAATTCGGACGAAGACGATGAGTAAAAAAATTCTTGAAATAGATAACATTCGCCGGGAGTTTCATATGGGAACAGAAACGGTGCGGGCGCTGAAAGGAGTTTCCTTTACAGTCAACGCCGGCGAATTTGTAACCATCATGGGCAGCAGCGGTAGTGGGAAAACAACCCTGCTGAATTTGCTGGGATGCCTGGACAGGCCCACCGCCGGCGATTATCTGCTGGATGGCACCAACGTAGGAAAACTCACCCGCAATGAGTTGGCAAAAGTACGCAACCTTAAAATTGGTTTTGTTTTCCAGGCATACAACCTGCTGCCACGCACATCGGCATTGGAAAATGTGGAACTGCCCTTGTTTTATAATAAGAACATCACCACACATCAACGCCGGGAAAAAGCGATACGCGCTCTGGAGGCAGTGCGACTGAGCGATAGGCTGGATCATACGCCCAGCCAGCTTTCCGGAGGTCAACAACAAAGAGTGGCGATCGCTCGTGCATTGGTGAATGAACCGGTGATGATTTTGGCAGACGAGGCTACGGGTAACCTCGATACCCGCACATCCTATGAAATCATGGCTTTGATGCAGGAGCTGAATCAACAAGGAAAAACCATCGTCTTCGTGACACATGAACCTGATATCGCGGCTTTCAGTAATCGCACTATCATGCTCCGCGATGGAAAAGTACAACGGGATGCCATCAACGAAAACGTCCGTTCTGCTAAAGATGCCCTTGCTTCTTTACCAGCGGCGGATGACTATTAATGCATGAAACATGAGTATATTCAACCTGATACGACTGGCGCTGCTGGCGCTTCAACGCAATAAACTGCGCGCCTTCCTGACCATGCTCGGGATTATCATCGGCGTGGCCGCCGTGATAGCCATGGTGGCCATAGGGCAGGGCTCCAAGGAAAGTATTCAGACACAACTCGGTAATATGGGTTCCAATATGGTGACCATTCTACCCAGTAGTAATGTGGCAGGTGGCGCAAGAATGGACGCTTCCACCATTCAAACCCTCACCTTACCGGATGTTATTGCTTTACAAAAACAGGCGACACTACTCACCGCGGTATCGCCTGTGTCTTCCATAAAAGGACAGGCCATTTTTGGCCCGTTCAACTGGCCGACCACGTTGCAGGGCGGAAATACAGACTACTTCGATATACGAAAACTGAGTGTGGCAGATGGTATCGCCTATTCTGAATCAGATGTGGCCTCTGCCGCGAAAGTTTGCCTGCTGGGAAAAACAGTGGTAGATAATTTGTTCCCCAGTGGAGAAAGTCCTATCGGAAAAGTTATTCGTTTTAATACCATTCCGCTACAGGTGATTGGTACCCTTGTTCCCAAAGGAGTGAGCTCCTTCGGTCAGGATCAGGATGATATTATTGTGGCGCCGTATACTACTATTCAGAAACGTATGTTGGCCACGATTTATCTCCAGAATATCATTGCTTCCGCTGTTAGCGAAGAACAATCTGATGCTGCCGTAGATCAGGTGACAAGTATCTTACGGGAAACGCATCGCCTACGCCAGGGAGATGATAATAACTTCACTGTGAGAACGATGGCAGAACTGATTAAAACACTCAGTTCCACCACCAGTTTACTCACTATATTACTGACAGCCATAGCCGGGATCTCCCTCATCATCGGAGGTATCGGTATTATGAATATCATGTACGTTTCTGTTACAGAACGTACGAGGGAAATAGGTTTGCGCATGTCCATCGGTGCAAGAGGCATCGATATCCTGCTGCAATTCCTCGTAGAAGCCATTATTATCAGCATTACAGGCGGCGTAATTGGCGTCATCCTGGGTGTTTCAGCGTCTACTATCATCACTTTGACGTTAGGATGGCCGACTTTAGTATCCCGCAGTTCTATAATTCTATCCTTTATGGTTTGTGCGCTTACCGGCGTTTTCTTTGGATACTATCCGGCATTAAAGGCCAGCAGACTTGATCCTATAGAGGCGTTGCGCTATGAATAGCGGTTATTTTCTTGCCGTAAAATTCCATCTGAGACCAGTACTGAGATAGTAATTGGTAGCCAGTCGGTGATTAGGTTTTTCACTGAAGATATCTGATAATTTTTTATCAGAGAACGTAACGCCTGCCGCCAATGTACTACCACCGGCGATTACAAAATCAGCATGCTTTCCCAGATGCCAGGTGTTTTCCAGTCCTGCTGTGATTTCAGAATAACCCATCAGGCGTTTGTCGTTCGGTGAGTTGGTAACATCATAAGCAGATCCCCGCATACGAATAGCGAGTGCTAAATCCGTGTATTTATTGAGGTTGGTAGACACGGATATTTTTTCCGGGAAGTTAACATCTATGCTAAACTTGCCGTCAGTTTTCCATTGGCAGAAGAAAGCAGGCATGATCATCGGAGTACCGAAAGCGTTGGTGAGCACACCTCCGAGGCCATAAGCAAAATGACGGTTATGTTGTTTGATGAAGATTACGCCACCTTGTAAGAAGATGTCTTTGCTGGTAATTTCTTCCATATCTGTACCCAGCGAAGCGGCTGCTATGGCCATCATACTCCATCTGTTACGCATGCTACGCATATATTTCAATGCGATAGTCGTTTCCAGTAATTCTTTTGGAAATATAGTTTTAGTATAGTCTTTATTGTCGAGCGTGGTATAGCTGCCGGTTACGCCCATGCTCCAGGAGCGCATTTTGCCGGTAGCCGTATCAATTCGGCTGGCCAGCATAAAGGCGGCGCCGAAGTTATAACGGCGCTGACTGGTAGTAGATGACGTTTTTACACTGTCTTCTGGTCGGATATAATGTGAAGCTGGCAAATAATCTGCACTGATACCAATGCCTGGTCCGTTGAGAGAAGTGGCGCCCAGCTGAGCTACAGCCTGATTGGCAGCGCCTAATAAAAGCAACAAAGGGAGTTTCTTAATCATGTCTAACGTTGTAGATTTAGAGATTGACACGAACCCATCCCTGGTACCCCTACGCCGCTGTAAATTATTTTTTGAAAAGCGTGATTTAAACAATTGTAAAGAATGCGTGTTAAATTCCTACAAAATCTGACCCTGCAAAATCCTTGATATGAGATATATTTTACCCCTGTTGCTGATATGCCTGGTACATACGGTATATGCGCAGGTTAGTGATGATGATCTGAAAACGATTCACCGTATTTTCGGTAAAGAGAAGAGAGCGATTGTGGCGGAATACATGGATTTTAGAAACAATACGAATGATCCTTTCTGGTCGTTGTATGATCAGTATGAAGATAACCGGAAGTCGCTGAGCAGAGAGCGGTTGGATATTCTACAGGATTACACCCGCCTGTATGCCACAATGGATGATGAATCAGCTACTTCTCTGGCAAAGAGAACGCTGGCAAATGATGTGGAGTATGATAGGTTCTATCAGCGGTACTTTAAGAAATTCTCGAAGATATTAGGCGGGAAGAGTGCTGCTAAATTCATACAGCTTGAATTATATTTCCAGAATGCGATAAAAACTTCTATCCTAAATTCGATACCCTTTATTGGCGAGTTGGAGAAAAATCGCGATACGTTTCAGCCCAAACATGGGGGCTAATCGCTGACCGCATGAAATAAAAAAGTCTGCACTTCATCGATAGTGCAGACTTTTTTATTACCAATACTATTAGTAGTTATTGTTTCATCGGTAAATTCACCATCCAGCTGACACCGAATTTATCGACCAGCATACCGAATGCTTCTGCCCAGAAAGTAGGCCCGAGTGGCATAGTTACATTGCCACCTTCTGCGAGTCCATTGAAGATTTGGGTAGCTTCCTCTTTCGTTTCCGGCGCTACTGTTACTGCGAAGTTATTGCCGAAAGTAGTGTTATCAAATTTCTTTGGAATGTCGCTACCCATCAGGATGGTATTGCCGATTGGCAGAGATACGTGCATAATTTTATCTTTCTCATCTGGATCGCAGGGATGGTCAGGAGGCATTTCACTGAAGCGGGAGAGGAAGGCAAATTCGCCGCCGAATACTTTTTTATAGTGGTTGAATGCCTCTTCACAATTGCCCTTGTAGTTCAGATAAGGATTTACGCTTGCCATATGATTTTGTTTTTATGGTGGATAATTACAACACAAAGATAACTGCAATTTTATTGCAGTAAGGAGGTGAAATCAGACAAAAAGAGGGGCAAATAAGACATTATAAATCCTCGCGGGTGAGGGCATGGAAAAAGTTCTGTAGCTGATGTACATGGACCAGTGGACGGCCATATGGAATCATTCCTGAAGGGCTTTCTGCCATCGGCTGAAAGCACTCATTTCTGACGCATATATGGATACTGTTTAGTCTGTTATACTTCAAAGAATAGATAGCAGGATCTTCATTATGGGCAGGATCGCCGGCTATGAAACCGAAACTCTCCAGCCAGTTAATATCCAGTGTAATTGGGTTCGCTTTCTGACAGGGAATTTTGCTGAGCGGAAGACCTGTATTATAGATATAGCCCTGCCATACGCCTTCCACAGTGAAGATCGTTTCTTGCATATTACGGTCGTAATATGCCACCAGGTTGCCTGTTCGTATATCTGTTTCTTCAATCACGGGGTTATACCTTTGCTGCAAATATAAATAACAAGCCATTAAATTTATATTGCAGTGGAATATGATTATAACTTTACAATTAGACGCGGCTGCACAACAATATTTCAACGCATTGCGCGCTGCTCATTTTCCGGCGCATGCCAATTACCTGGATGCGCATCTCACATTATTCTATAAACTCCCCGATACGATTCCTGTTATTGATATTGATTTGCAAAACTTTGCGATGCGCACCCCTATGGAGCTACAGGTAACCGGCCTGTTTCACTTCGGGCAGGGAGTAGCGTATACCCTGCAATCCACGGAACTGACAGCCATGCATACTGATATGCAGCAACGCTGGGAACCCTGGCTGATCAGGCAGGATAAGCAGCCATTACATCCACATATTACCATTCAGAATAAAGTTACTGCACATAAGGCTGCCTTGTTATATGAGTCCCTGATGGAATCATTTACCCCATTTACCGTACAGGCGTTGGGGTTACATACCTGGCGTTACCTGAAGGGGCCCTGGAAACCGCTGACTTACTACCCCTTTGGGGTGGTTTAAATAGATGTTGTCCCGTCTTTCGCAATTGGCCTTAAAATATTGCTTATCTTAGGTTATTGTCATGATCGGCCCCCTTTATGGATAAATTTATTGATTACATTCGCAACTACACTGAACATCCCGTCTCTTCACAGGAAAAAGACCTGCTGCAACAGGCATTTCGTCCAAAGAAATTGCGCAAACGCCAATATCTTCTTCAGGAAGGAGACGTCTGCAGGCATCTTTCCCTCATTACGAAAGGCGCGATGCGCCAGTATTCTGTGGATGATAAAGGAGGGGAGCATACGGTGCAGTTTGGTATTGAAAACTGGTGGATGTCCGACAGAGAAAGTTTTGAACTGGGATCGCCTTCCAGGTATAATATAGATGCCTGGGAAGATACAGAACTAATTCAGATCGGATATGAAGATTGGTGGCGCCTGCGCAGCGAAATTCCTGCTATGCGCATCCTCACTGCCGAAATGGATAAACGACATGCGGTGGCCTCACAGAAACGCATACACGCCGCTATTACCCTCACTGCAGAAGAAAGGTACCTGGAAATGATGAAATCTCAACCCGCATTCATCCAGCGCTTTCCACAAAATATGATCGCCTCCTATCTGGGTATATCCCCTGAAACCCTTAGCCGTATTAGAAAACAGGCTTTCCTACGTGGCGACTGACATCTCCCCCTTGATAAAAATCAACGCATAGCTTGATAAATGTCAACCTGCTTTTTTGCCTATTATCATTTTTAGGTTGCTGGTAGTAATTGAACTTTGAAGCATACAATACCAATCTAAAATTGATTGTATGCGAGAAGTGAATACCCGCACCATCCTGATGATACACGGCGCTTTCGTTTGTGCTGCCATGTGGGATAACTGGAAACAGTATTTCGAAAACCACGGTTACAAAGTGGTAGCGCCGCCATGGCCTCATAAAACTGCGCCCGCAGTGGATCTGAGGAGGCGTCATCCGGATCATCTGATCGCTTCGCTCCAACTCCAGGATCTGGTACAGTATTACAGCGATATCGCCAGCGTATTGCCTGAGATACCAGTAATCATGGGACATTCCATAGGAGGGCTTGTAACACAACTATTATTGCAGAAAAATGTGGGCGCCGCTGGCATCGCCATTCACCCCACACCGCCTCCCGGTGTGTATACGCTGAAATCAATGCTACTGAATGCGAGATACAGGCCACTGGAGTACTACATGTCTCCCCAGAATCCTTATCTCATGACCTTCCCCGAATGGCAACGTACTATTACTAACGGGATGGAAGAAAGTGAACAGTTATGGACCTACGAAAAATATGCAGTACCAGAATCATTGCGGATTTTAAGAGATGGGTCCGGTAGTATGGCCAGGATTGATTTCTCCCGGCCACATGTGCCACTACTGCTGATGGCAGGCAGTGAAGATCGTGTCACACCAGCTTCTTTGGTATTTTCTAACTACAAAAAATATAGACAAAACGGGTATGTGACGCAATTCAGGGAGGCTCCCGGCCGCAATCATTTTGTATTGGGACAGCCTACCTGGGAAGAAGATGCGGCCTATGTACTCCAATGGATCAGAACTTACTAACTATGGAAACTACAGCATTCCTCGATCTAACCCTGTTCAATTGGGAAAGCCAGGTAAAACGGATGACCATGACTTTCGACAGCTTCACAGATGAAGAATTGTATTTGCAGGTAGCGCCTCAGCGGAACCGCGTTATTTACATCCTCGGACATATAACGGCAGTACATGATATGCTGTTGCCATTACTGGGGCTGGGAGAACGCATGTATCCGGAACTGGATGCCTATTTCATCACCCATCCGGATGATCCGGAGAAAGAACTGCCTGCTCCCGCCAAACTGAGAGCTTGTTGGAAGGATGTAAATGCTACGGTATTACAGCATTTCCGCACGTTGCCGCCTGCTGCATGGCTGCAAAAACATACCATGGTTACACAGGAAGAATTCGAAAAAGAGCCGCACCGTAACCGGTATAATGTCTTGCTGTCGAGATTGACGCATATATCTTACCACCTGGGACAGCTGGTATTGGTCAATCGCTGATTAGCTGGCAATAGCAGGCATTTCACGGCTCACATAGCCGATAAATTTCCAGATTTCCAACACTTCGTTCGCATTCACCCGGAAAGGCTTAAACGCCGGATTAAGGGAGTGCAGACGCAGTGTACCGTCGTGTTTCATAGTGTTGTCCACCATCTTGAAGAGAATATCATCTTCCTCTTTCAAAATCACAACACATGGCATATCCTGTTTAATCAGACTCCAGTCGTCCACATATTGCGCAATAACGTGACTGCCATCGGGAATAGGTAACATACTGTCACCGCTCACCGGAAACATACGAATGGTTTTTTCGCGTGGAAGTCCTGGTAACGTGAATTTAGGCAGATTAGCAATAAATTCAGGATCATTGAAACCGCGGCGATAGCCGGCCTGGGCTTTCACCGGAACAAACTCCATATTCTCCTCATTGTCCGTATTCACAGTAATAGGAAGCACACGTATATGCCTGCCCGTTATATCCAGGGAAGACGTGGTTTCCATTTCGTACAGTTGCTCGGCAGTAAGATCGGAGAGAGATGTTTTAATCAGATGATCGATGGTAATATTGAAATAGGTAGAAATCCGTACCTGATCTTCCATGCGAGGATTCTTTGTTTTCCCGCTTTCCTGTGCTGCCAGTCGTCCTTTCTTGATACCGGTGGCATCTGATAACTGTTGCTGCGTTAAGTTTTTCCTTTTCCTTAAGAACCTGAGATTTCCTGCCCAGTGAAATAAAGACTGATCCATTTCGTTTTAGTAAGCTGTTGAGTTAGTAAGTTGGGTATGGGCAAATGTAATGACAATTATCCTATAATCTCTACCACGCGCCCTATCTGGCCATCTTCCAGGCGCACTTTAATACCACGGGAGTGATAGGCAGCAGAAGTCAGCAGATCCTTTACGATGCCGTAGGTCTTTTTTCCGCTGCGTTGATCTTTCTTCAGGATGATGGCCACTTCCAGGCCAGGGAAAACATCTTTTCTGTATTGTCCGTCCATATTATTGATTCTCTGCGACAAAGGTAGGCTTTTCAGCGCCCAATTCTTTACATTTGCGCCTATTATGAACAACAGTGGTCATCGGTACTTCATTATACACAAGCCTTATAACATGGTTTCCCAGTTTATCAGTCCTCATAACGTGCGCCTGCTTGGGGATCTGGACTTCGATTTTCCGGAAGGAACGCATGCCATTGGTCGACTGGACAATGAATCAGAAGGGTTGTTAATCCTCACCACGAACAAGAAAGTCACCAAACTGCTGTTTGAAAGCGCCATTCCGCATAAACGGACCTATGTAGTGAAAGCCAAGTATTATGTCACAGAAGAAGAGGTACAGCGGCTCCGCGATGGCGTTGATTTACCGGTAGGCGTACATGAAGTGTATACTACCAGACCCTGTGAAGTAAGGATCGTGCCGCAGCCGGAAGGACTGGAACAACGACCGGGCGATTATAACAACAATCCGCATACCTGGCTGGAACTCACGCTAACAGAAGGGAAATACCACCAGGTGCGTAAAATGCTGGGAGCTATCCATCACCGCTGCCAGCGCCTGATCCGTACCTCTATTGAATCGCTGGAACTGGGAGACCTGAAATCCGGTGCAGTAAAGGAAATCCCGGAAGAGGAATTCTTCGCCCAACTGGGTATTACAGATTACCAGTAAGCGCTATCTTCGTATTATGAGTATTCACCAAGCCAT
The DNA here is from genome assembly GCF_003259435.1 of Chitinophaga dinghuensis. Classification (GTDB taxonomy): domain Bacteria; phylum Bacteroidota; class Bacteroidia; order Chitinophagales; family Chitinophagaceae; genus Chitinophaga; species Chitinophaga dinghuensis. Next base: position 62,257 of record NZ_QLMA01000008.1, on the reverse strand, counting down.
CCGTCTTTCTGACCTGACTACCAGTATCAGGAAAACCCTGCAACAAGCATTCGCAGGGCAAACCTACTGGGTAAAGGCAGATGTGACCAGCTATGCCTGGTATGGGCAAAAGGGAGTACATTATTTCGACCTGGTAGAAAAAGAGGAGCAGGGCGCAGGCATTATTGCACGCGTATCCGCAGTGGCCTGGGGGAGTGGAGCCCAGCAAATACGGGCTTTTGAGCTGATAACCGGCCAACAGTTCCGTAATAATATCCATGTGTTGGTATTGGTGTCCGTTTCCTATCATCAGGTACATGGACTGCAGGTGAATGTGCTGGATGTAGATATCAATTACACTATCGGGCAGCTGGAACAGCAGAAGCAGCAAGTATTACAGCGTTTACTCCAGGAAAACCCGGATGCCATCCGGATGGAAGGAGAACGATATATCACCCGCAATCAGGAACTGCCTTTATCGGCGGTTATTCAGCAGATCGCAGTGGTCACCTCCGGTAACAGCGCGGGGTACCAGGACTTCCATCATACGCTTGTCAATAATAGTTTCGGATATACATTTACGTTAGACACGTACTTCACTGTGGTGCAGGGAGAAGCCAATGCAGAGTTGGTACAACAGCGAATGGTGGAGGTTTTCAGCGCCGCTAAAACCTATGATGCCGTAGTGATTATCCGGGGCGGCGGCGCGCAAACGGACTTTCTGTTATTTGATAGTTATCAGCTAGGTAGAGTAGTAGCGCGGTTTCCCATCCCTGTGATAACAGGCATAGGACATCAGAAAAATGAGACCGTCGCCGATATGATGGCACATACCGCTACAAAAACGCCAACAAAAGCAGCCGAGTTTATCATTGCCCATAACCGGCAATATGAAGATCAGATCCTGCAAATGCAGCAACAGATCCTAATTCGCAGCCAACAGCTGATTGCAGCAGATAATAAAGCTCTCAATATATTACAGAATAGTATTGCGCATAATGTAAGATCCATTCTGGAAAGGAATAAAGAAGAGCTGTTGCATGCGCGACATAGCATAGCTGCCGGCGCCCAGCAGGTGATACAGGATCAGAAACAACAAATGCAGTATTTTGCAGGGGGACTAGCATCCAGGCCCAGAGCGATTCTACAACATGAAGAAAGTAAATTGCAACAGCAACAATTACTGTTCCGTATGTTGGACCCTGAAAGTATTATTCGAAGAGGCTTTGCACTGATATATAACGGAGATGGGCTGTTAAAGCGGGCAGCAGATGCTACTCCCGGCGAGGATATCACCATCCGCATGCAGGATGCAGACCTTCGGGCTATTGTACAATCTAAAATCAATAAAGATGAGTGAAGCACTGACATATGAAAATGCTTATCGGGAGCTACAGGAAATAGCAGAGGAAATAGAGATGGAAACCGTTTCCGTAGATCTGTTGGCGGAGAAAGTAAAACGGGCAGCCCTCCTCATTAGTTTCTGCCAGCAAAAGCTGCGTGCTACTGAAACAGAAGTAAATAATATCATCCGGCAGATGGATACTGGAAAATAGATCCTTTCAAATCATGGTAGCAAGTACTATTTTTGCGCCACGATTATTATGAAACACAGGATTAAACGAGGTATTCGTGTAGCCCGGTATGTCATGTACCGCGAAACCTTAATAGACAAACAAAATATTATCTGGTCATTTATTGGCGCATTTACCGGTATTGCTGTAGTAGGATTGCTTAGTCATTTTTATCTGCCCGTAAAAGATAATCTCTTTCTCATTGGATCTTTCGGCGCTTCTGCCGTTCTAATTTATGGTCATACGCAAAGTCCGCTGGCACAGCCCCGCAACCTGGTAGGAGGACATATCCTTAGCGCCATAGTGGGCGTTACGATAAGGTTTCTCATTCCCTGGCCGGAATGGGAATGGCTGGCCTGTGCGCTGGCTGTCGCCCTGGCACTTATTGTCATGCAAATGACGAAAACAGTGCATCCTCCCGGTGGCGCTACAGCATTGCTGGCCATTGCCGGATCGCCGGCTATACGAAAACTGGGTTACTGGTATATACTGAGCCCGGTAGGCAGCGGAGTGGCTATCATGCTGCTGATCGCAGTGATAGTCAACAACATGACCTCCATCCGTGAGTATCCCGCCAATAAACGTTGGTGGTAGTACCGCAAAATTATACAGGAAATTAGCCTGATTATACCATTTTGAAGCGAAGCAGGGGATTCATCTTTGTGTCATCAAAAACAACTGACATGAATACCACTGTTTATTTGCTTTTACGATTTGCCATCGCCGCCAGTATGCTCGGGCATGGACTCGTACGCCTTCCCAAGCTGAACGGATTTAGTGCCTGGATGGTGCAATCATTTGAGAAATCCATGCTTCCGCATGCGCTGGTACTGCCTTTCAGCTATGTGCTTCCTATTGCGGAATTTATCATCGGTCTGCTTTTATTGGTAGGATTAGGCACCAGGATCGCTCTCATTGCAGGGGGAATCGTAATGGCTACGCTGATTTTTGGAAGTGCCCTTATCGAAAGCTGGGACTATATCACCGGCCAACTGGTACATGCCGCTTTCTTCGCTATACTGCTGCAATATATTAACAGCAACTCCTACTCCCTGGATAAAGTATTCAATAAGTAAATCTTCGTTTCAGTATCCTGAAACCAGCCCCCGGATAATTTCTTCCGGGGGCTTTTTTGTTCCACAATCATTTACCAGCCTTCTTGATATCTTTCGTGTGATTTGTAGTTACTAAACTTTCAGAATGTTTTGAAAATTCGGAAATGTTGTATAGCTTTGTTTCATCAAACAGCAACACCATGAATCTCCTGGCCTACATCATATATCTGCTGATCACCTGGGTGATTACTGTACAGGTAGGATGGTTGTTCTACCGCAACGGAAGAGTGTTTATCCTACATGCCATGCATGGAGATGTGGCGAGTACAGATGCGATCAACAGGATCTTACTGATTGGATATTACTTGTTGAATATAGGATATGCCACCATGATGATTAGTACCTGGGCGCCCTTGCACAGCTGGAAGGAAGTGATAGACAGCGTATCGCGGATGACGGGTTTTATCATGCTGACACTGGGCATTATACACTGTTTCAACATGCTGGTGATTTATTTCTTAGGAAAGAAAAACTTTCATCTCCACCTATAAAATTACAACTATATGCACACCACCTTCAACTACATTGCCTACCTGATTTACCTGCCAGTGGTGATATTAGTCACCTGGAGAGTAGCCTACACCCTGTTCAAAAACAGTAAAGTGTTTATGATGGATATCTTCCATGGCAAAAGCGACATTGCGCTATCTACCAATAAATTATTTGAAACGGGCTTTTACTTGCTGAACCTGGGTTTTGCCTTCTGGATCATGCAGATCGCGACGATTGGAAGTCAGCAGGAATTGCTGGAAAAACTCAGCGCTAAGATCGGCGGATTCTTTATTTACCTGGGTGTAATGGTCTTTTTTAACCTGTATTTATTTTTCAGGGGAAGGCGGGTTTCTAATAACAAAGGACGGTTGGCCCCTGTTCCGGACCCGCTTTTTCCTAAAGCCTAAAGCCTGGCCTCATTCTAAAGCTTGAATATTGAAGTGTAAGGTGGTAAGTCCCGCTGGCATAATAGCTGGCGGGCTTACCTTTTTAAGAAACTTTACATGTAGAAGTGTATTTTCTACGCTCATCACATTTTTTGACATCTTTCATAAATAAATCTTTTCTTAGCACCCGTGCTGAAGGAACCGAAGCTGTAGCAACAGACGCTGTAAATTTTATCTGGAACAATGAAAGGAAAATTAATGATGGCCACCTGCATGGCGCTCGCTATGGCAGGTAAGGCACAACAACTGCCTTCCGAATTACAAACGCCGGAAGTCGTGTCCGTAAACAGGATGCCGATGCGCGCATCTTCGTTTGCTTTTGAGAGCCAACCCCTGGCACAACAGGGTGCAAAGGAAAAATCAGCCTGGTTTATTTCCCTGAATGGTCCCTGGAAATTCAACTGGGTACAAGATCCGCGCAAACGCCCTACAGACTTCTATCTACCTGATTATAACGACAGTGGATGGGATACGTTTAAGGTGCCTGCCAACTGGGAAGTGAATGGCTATGGCCTTCCTATTTATGTCAATCATCCATATGAATTCACCGGACACGCCAAGAAGGGCGCTGCCTTGAATCCTCCGTTTGATATTCCGGAAGATAATAACCCGGTGGGTTCTTATCGCCGTAAATTTCTCCTGCCAGAGAATTGGAAAGGTCGGCAGGTATTTATTCACCTGGGCGCTGTGAAATCCGCTTTCTATATCTGGATTAACGGTAAGAAAGTGGGATATAGTGAAGACAGCAAGCTGTCGGCCGAATTTGATATCACAAAATATTTACAACCGGGAGAGAATCTGGTGGCGCTGCAGGTATATCGTTGGAGCGATGGCTCTTACCTCGAATGTCAGGATATGTGGCGTATTTCCGGAATAGAAAGAGAAGTATATCTCTATTCTACGCCTAAACTGGATGTAAGAGATTTCAAAGTTTCTTCTTCGCTGGACCCAAGCTATACCAATGGTTTATTCAAACTGGATCTGGAAGTCAGCAATTACCGTATTGATCAGCGTACCAATCACAGTAAGCCAGATACATTTGCCGTGAGTATTGATCTGGTGGATGCTGCCGGAAAATCCGTTTACAAAGATGAAACTACCGGCATACAGCGTGTGCTGGGTAATTATAAATCGAATGTAGCTTTCAGTAAAGAGATTCCGCAGGTGAAAACCTGGTCGGCAGAGACACCATATCTCTACACCCTCTACATTACGCTGAAAGATAAGACAGGAAACATCATCGAAGTAATCCCTCAGCGGGTAGGCTTCCGTTCTATTGAGCTGAAAGACCGCAACTTCCTCGTAAACGGCAAACGTGTTTTCCTGAAGGGTGTCAACAGGCATGAACACAATGCCACACAAGGACATACCCTTACCCATGATGACATGCGCAAGGATATGGAGATGATGAAAAAACTGAACGTAAACGCAGTACGTCATTCACACTATCCTCCGGACCCATACTGGATGCAGCTTTGCGATGAGTATGGCCTATATGTAATTGATGAGGCTAATATTGAATCGCATGGTCGTTACTACGATCTTGGCTATACGCTGGCGAATGATAAGCAATGGCGTATGCCTCACCTGGAGCGTGTTTACAGGATGTATGAACGGGATAAAAACCATCCTGCCGTTATTACCTGGTCATTGGGAAATGAGGCTGGTAACGGATGTAACTTCTATGAAGCATATGATTACCTGAAAGCCCATGATACTCGTCCGGTGCAATATGAGCGTGCCGAACACGATTATAACACCGATATCATTGTACCGCAATATCCTAGTCCAAATGGACTGATCCGCTACTCGCAGCATAATCCCGACCGTCCGATGATTATGAGCGAATATGCGCATATCATGGGTAACAGCTTAGGTAACTTCCAGGAATATTGGTCGGCCATAGAGAATAATCCTTACCTCCAGGGCGGATTCATTTGGGAATGGATTGATCAGGGAATTGACACCGTGAAAAATGGTAAGCGTATACTGGCGTATGGCGGCGACTTCCCGCTGAGCGGCCCTGTAAACGAAACCTTCAGTGATAATAACTTCTGTGTGAAAGGCGTGGTGACTGCGCATCGCGGTCTGACGCCAATGGCGATTGAAGTGAAGAAAGTATATCAACACATTAAAACTACGGTAAAGGATAAACGAATTATTGTACGTAACGGTTACTTCTTCCGTGATCTCTCCAATTATCAGTTGAACTGGGAATTAGCGGAAGATGGTAAAATAGTAGAACGCGGCACTATCCGTGATCTGAAGATCGCACCGCAGGATTCGTTGACATTTGATATTACCTCTAAAACAAAAATCGCTGACAGTAAAGAATACTTCCTGAATGTGCGTTATACGCTGAAACAGGAGGAGCCTTTCCTGCCTGCCGGTTATGAAATGGCGGCAGAGCAATTCGCCTGGAATCAGCCTGTACGCAATGCTGTGCCAGAAACGACTGCAGGTAAATTGGGCATGCAGAAAACCGGAGATAACCTTCAGGTGAAAGGCGGTAATTTTGAGCTGAATTTTGATATGAAGAAAGGGATACTGGTATCCTACATCTTAAACGGAGACGCAGTTATTCAAAATGGTCCTCAGCCGGCTTTCTGGCGCGCTCCAACAGATAATGATATCGGCGCTAATTATAACCATTCCCTCCGCAACTGGAGAGATGCTTATGAAAAGGCCATTATCACTGCCACCAATGAGGTAGAGAATGGATCAGTTGTAGTAGTAACCTTTAAAGCTTCTTTACTGAACGGGGATGCCGTATCTGAGCAGACCTTCAAAATCTACCCAGATGGAACAGTGAATGTAAACAACAGCTTTGATGGCTTGAAAGGCGATCATAAAATGTTGCTGCGTTATGGTACGGATCTGCAACTCGCTAAGCAATATGATCAGATCAGCTGGTATGGCCGCGGCCCATGGGAAAACTACTGGGACAGGAAAACGGCTTCCCTCATAGGCTTGTACAATGGCGATGTAGCGGGACAATATTTCCCATATGCGCGTCCGCAGGAATCCGGTAACAAATCAGATGTCCGCTGGGTTACAATGACCAACAAAAAAGGAAAAGGTATCCGCATAGAATCGAATACAGTATTCTGTTTCTCGGCATTGCCTTATAGTCTGGATGACCTGGACCCAGAAGCAGATAAAAAGCAGTATCACAGTGGCGAACTGGTAGCAAAGGACCGCATCTATATGCATGTGGATCTGTTGCAATCGGGCGTACAGGGTATTGATAGCTGGGGCTCGCAGCCGCTGGAGCAATATCGTATTCCGTTTGCAAAGCAGCGTTACAGCTTTACAATCAGACCAATAAAATAATTTTGTGGCAAGCAAATAGGAAAGGGGCTGTCTCGTGAGAGACGGCCTTTTTTTTCGCGCGGATTTTTTTCACGCAGAGCAGCAAAGGGGCAAAGCAGCAAAGTAGCAAAAGATTGTGTTTGCTGGTTGTTTCTCGCAAAGGGCGCAAAGAGGCAAAGCAGCAAAAGATTATGTTTTGTTGTATGTTAAGCCCGCAAAGGCCCTTTTGGGTACTTGCTCTTTATTGGAGAAATTATATAAATAAGGTGAGTTAGTAGTTTAGTCCTTTGCGGGCTTTTTTTAAGCAACAAAACATAATCCTTTGCCCCTTTGCGCCCTTTGCGAGAAAAAACGACAAAACGTAATCATTGCTGCTTTGCTGCCTTGCTGCTCTGCGAGAAAAAACCAGCGCCGCAGGCGCCCGCCCGCATGAATTCTGCGTATCTTTGTAGCCTTGTATTCATGGAGAATAGTAATCCAATCGTTCGCAGAAAGATCATTCATATTGATATGGATGCTTTTTATGCCTCTGTAGAGCAGCGGGACAACCCGTTGTACAGAGGGAAGGCGATTGCTGTGGGCGGAAGTCCTGAAGGGAGAGGAGGCGTAGTGGCTACGGCGAGCTATGAAGCGAGGAAGTTTGGGGTTCGCTCTGCTATGCCCAGCAAACGTGCCCTGCAAATGTGTCCGCATTTGATTTTTGTGCGTCCTCGTTTTGATGTGTATAAAGATGTGAGCCGAAAGATTCGTGAAATTTTCTCCCGTTATACCGATCTGATTGAGCCTTTATCATTGGATGAAGCCTACCTGGATGTTACGGAAGACAAGCTGGGAATTGGTTCTGCCATTGAGATAGCGCAGCAGATCAAGCAGGCAATACGGGATGAACTTCATCTGACTGCATCTGCCGGAGTATCTACGAGTAAGTTTGTGGCCAAAGTGGCGTCCGATCTGCAGAAACCGGATGGACTGACCTTCATAGGACCATCCGCCATAGAAGGGTTTATGGAGCAGTTGCCAGTAGAGAAATTCCATGGCGTAGGCAGAGTGACAGCAGAGAAGATGAAGAAAATGGGACTGTTTACAGGCGCTGATTTGAAGAAGCTCACGGAACAACAGCTGATACAATATTTCGGGAAGGTAGGTTCTTTTTATTATCGTATTGTTCGCGGGATAGATGACAGGGCTGTACAGCCGCATCGCGAAACCAAATCTGCCGGCGCGGAAGATACGTTCCCGCATGATTTGACAGACATTGCGGAGATGCATGCAGAGTTGGCAAAGATTGCAGAAACAGTAACGAAACGTTTGGAGAGACACCAGCTAAAAGGGCGGACAGTGACCTTAAAAATAAAGTACAGCGATTTCCGTCAGATTACAAGGAACCAGTCCTTTCCTTATCCCATCAATGATTATCAAACGATATTAGATACTGCCAAACACTTGCTGGCAGGAACATCTCCTGGGGAACAGCCTATCCGGTTGTTAGGAATAACTTTATCGAATTTTGGGGAGACGACAGTGCCACTGGGCAAAGAAGGGCCATCGCCACAACTATCACTATTCAATTTTGAGGAGGAATAAAACAACAGCGCCCATCCGTGGAGGAGCGCTGCAGTATTAATTATTTTGCATACCTCGGCAGCACTAATTTGCGAACAACTGTGTGCGCAATCAGCGACAATACAAACGCCAGTACTACCAGCAGTATTGATTTCATCGGCGTATCAAATAAATCCACTACAGGGGATACCTGTTTGCCGGCAAACAGAATGGTAAGCAGGCAGGCAAAGCCTCCGGCAATCCACAAAGTAATGTGAGACCAGAGATACTGTGTCTTTTTCATACCATTTTTACCAAATGCAGTAAATAAAAGTAATACATGTGCGACGAAAAACAGCAGGCACAGTGTAGTCAGGGTCATTAACATATTCGGTTCTTTTAAGGTTAGGATGCTTGGTTGTACTCTCAAAATACTAATTCCCCGCGATTTTCCAAATAGATTCTTTTATAATCCCGATCCGCTTTTTTCCCATATTTGCGCAATATGCTCCGCTACCATATGTAGCCGGTAATAGTATTTTTCGAAGATTTCTTCTAACATCAGATGGCGGTTGTGTAAGAATGCATTCAGCGATATATAAATGAATTCTTCAAAGGTGGTGTCGGCCTCTACTTTGATAATGCAGTTAGGCACAGGTTCCATGGTAGTGGCATATTGCGTGGTAAGCAATACATCCTCCACAGTGCTCACCAGGTATTTGTACAGATGAGGCGCTTTTGCAAAAGGAGAATAATGAATGGCGGTAAAACCATCTTCATCATATACATGTTTATCTACTTTTTCAGATAGCAGGAAATGCACAATATCCGGGTTGGGATTATACCTTACCGCAAGGAGTAACGGTGTCTCCTTACTTTCCAACTCAAAATTAAAATGGATATTATGTTGAATGAGAATCATTAGTACATCAGCAATGGTATTCAACCGGTGTTGCCGGAAGAGATACGCTACCGCAAACAGATAATCCGGATTGTCGACCTGTAGACTGGCGCCTTTCGCCAGCGCGTATTCCACGGCAATAGGTTTGTTGGCGCCCACTGCACAAAATACAATGGGAATCATGTCTTCCTTTTTGTAATGGATATCTGCGCCACCATTGGCAATCAGTAATTCGGCAGCTTCTATGAATATATCCTGGTATTCCAGCAACTCGCATAGTAGCATGGAGTTTTCAGTAGGCGTATAGGAAGTAATGTTATAGCTGATATAGGTAATGATCTCATCAGGATCTTGGCTGGTTCTTATTTTACGTTTTAACTCCTGAAGAGGTATTTTCTGCATAGACCGTGTTAAGGTGAATCTTTTTACGGGATTGCGGATGAAATATATGCGCAATTTAACTAATTTGTTTTAAGTCTTGCAGTATTTAGGCAGAAATCATTTTTTTAGCAGGATTTTTGCGAAATTTAGTAGAGACATCGTGATGATGTTCCCCATAAAAATTCCTAACATGAAACGATTGATTCTGCATGTAATGTTGTCTGGCGTTCTGCTGACCGCAGCAACAATGCAATTGTCTGCACAGAAGAAGGAAGCCAGAGCGGAAAAAGAAGCCGCCAAACAGGCCCAGGTAGCAGGCTGGGTAGAAAGTCAGCAATACATTTATATACCACAGACAGCTATTCCCATGGGGGGGCGAGTAGTACAGTTGACGCCGGATTTTTCCCTGGATGTAACAAAAGATTCGATCCTCAGTTATCTTCCGTACTACGGTCGTGCCTATACGGCGCCAATAGATCCTACTAAAAACTCCATGAATTTCAAGTCGAAAGACTTCACTTATGAGAAAACAGAAAGGAAGAAAGGCGGTTGGGATATCACCATCAAACCGAAAGATAACAGCGATATCCAATCCATTAATTTATCGATCGGTCCGGATGGTTATGGCTCATTGCAGGTAACCAGTTATAATCGCCAGCCAATTAATTTTAATGGGTTTATCCAGGATAACAAGGATAAGAAATCGAAGAAGAAAAAGTAATATACAAGGTCTATTTCGCAAAAGTAAATACTGGAAAAGCGTATCACTAAAGCAGCTAAAGTATATGGCATCTTCACACAAAATCACCACATTATTCCTGGATATTGGCGGCGTATTGCTGACCAACGGGTGGGACAGAAAATCCCGCAAACTGGCCATGGAAAAGTTTCAGCTGGATCCCGTTGAAACGGAAGAGCGGCATCACCTGACGTTTGATACTTATGAAGAGGGGAAGTTAACGTTGGATGAATACCTGGGGAGAGTTGTTTTTTATACCGACAGAACCTTCACCAAGGCGGCGTTTCGGGAGTTTATGTTTGCGCAGTCTTCTGCCTATCCGGAGATGTTGGAATTGATACGGGTGCTGAAAAGTAAGTATCATTTGAAGGTGGCCATTGTAAATAATGAAGGCCGGGAGTTGAATACGCATCGTATTCATCAGTTTGGAATAGGTAATATTGCGGATTTTTTTATATCCAGTTGTTTTGTTCATTTTAGAAAACCGGATGCAGATATTTACAGGATTGCTTTGGATATAGCACAGGTGAAGCCGGAAGAAGTGATTTATATAGAAGACCGCAGCATGTTTGTAGATGTAGCGCGAGGATTAGGGTTGAATAGTATTTGCCATGTTAGTTATGGAGATACGGTTCAGCAGCTGGCAGCATATGGACTTACGATATAATGCTTTCGTCTGTCGTTCCGGCCGATAGGGCAGGGGCGATGAATAAGATTAAAAAAGGCAATGACGTTTGGTACGTCATTGCCTTTTTTATATGGCTACTTTTTATGGAATTATTTATTGGCTGGAGCACTTACGCTGTTTGCCACTACCGATAAGGGTAGTCCTATCATAATGATGAGGATAAGGGTACCTACGCTGATGCCGAAGGCGGTATAGGGTACCATTTTAACATGGGAGATAGGTAATACCAGGAGGTTCATGACGATCCATATAAATATACCATAGATAATGGCAATCAGGAAGGTATTGCGGATACCTTTCCGAATGAGTGGATAGAGCATGAAGAAGAGGGTAGTGAATATAAATGCAATGGCATAATGGAAGATGACACCCCACCAGGGCATCATGGGTTGTCCGTTATAGGCGGCAGGGCCGAAGATGGCACTGGCGATATATAGGAGGACATCTGTAAATGGCCGGCCACTGCGTTTTACGAAAATGGCGCAGGAGGTAAACAGATCCAGGGAGCCTACCAGTAAAGCGGAAAGGGCGATTACGCCGGAGCTGAATTTGTTGTATTGACGAGTCGTGTTCATTGTGGGATTAGATTTTGTGACAAGGGAGACATTGGGAAAAATTGGTATACAATCTACCGAATTTCTGTTAAAGAAAATAGTCCAGATTCGAGATGACGGGTAGGCCACTGAAATATGGAGTGCATTGAATGGGGTAGAGGTGGGGGATCATTAAATATGAAAAAAAATGCTGTTGGGATAAAATATATCGCTCTTAACTCCGTCTTCTTGTTAAGAAATAGTGAAGTGAGAAATCGTGTCTGTATAAAAATATTAAATAATAGTTCTTTATATATTGTAAAAATAAAAATTTAAACAAACGATTAATTAAGTGATTGTTTAAATCAAACGTTTGTTTAATTTTGCCTTGTCAAATCAAACAAATAAGTAAGGAACATGGAAGGATACAGTGAGAAACAGCTCGGGATCATATTAGTTGCTGAGCGGCTGTTTGCCGATAAGGGCTTTCATGGCACATCGGTAAGGGACATTGCCCAGGAGGCAGATGTAAACATTGCCATGATCTCCTATTATTTTGGTTCTAAAGAGAAATTATTGGAGGCCGTATTCAGATACAGAATGACTGCGTCCCGTGTTTTTATACAGGAGCTGGTAGATAATGACACCATGGGGCCGTTGGAGAAAATTTATTCCCTGGTAGATCGGTTCACCAACAAAATGTTGAATGAACAGCACTTTCAGTGCCTCATGAACAGGGAACAAATGAATAGTGAACCTAGTCCGGTAAAAGACCTGATTTGGGAGCTCAAAACGGAAATGATGGGATTAATGGTGCCTATTGTAACCCGGGCTCAGGAGCAGGGCATTTTTTATAAGGATGTGGACATTGTGTTATTGATGTCAACGCTCTTTGGTACCCTTCACCAGGTAGTTCCGGCAAAATCTTATATCAGATCAGATCCAGAATTCGCAAATCTTCCTGATGATGAGTTCGTAGAATATCTTAAAATCAGGGTGAGTGCTCATTTAAAAAAATTGTTTAAAGCAATCCTTACACATGAATTCTAAAAGCATATACGCACGATTATATGCGCTTTCAACGGGAATCCTGCTGTCGCTCGTATTCCAGGCAGCATCAGCTCAGCAGAGTAACACAACGAAGCAGCTGTCTTTAAGTGAAGCCATATCGCTGAGTATTCAAAACAGCAAACAGCTCAAGGTTAGCCAGGCGAAGATAGATGAGGCGAATGCGAAGATGAAGGAAGCAAATGAGCGCCAATTGCCAGACCTCAGTGTCAGCGGCGCTTACATGCGTCTGACACAGCCTAACATTGACCTCAAATTTGGTAGCAGCGGCTCCGGATCAGGAGGAGGCGAAGCGCCTAAGGTAAACAGCGCGGCCTATGGTATGGCGAATCTATCTATCCCGGTATTTGCCGGTATGATGATCCAGAATGGTAAACAGGCGGCCAAATACCTGGCAACAGCTTCCAAACTGGATGCAGAAAAGGATAAGGAAGATGTGATGCAAAACACCATCGCAGCCTATTCCAACCTGTACAAGGCACAACAGAGTGTGTTCCTGATGCAGGAAAATCTGAAACAGTCTGCACAACGCGTGAAAGACTTCACCAATCTGGAAAAAAATGGTCTGCTCGCCCGAAACGACCTTTTAAAAGCAGAACTCCAGCAATCCAATTATGAACTCCTGCTGATGGATGCGCAAAACAGCCTGAAAGTAGCGAATCTGAATATGAACATCATGCTTGGGCTGCCTGACAATACTCAACTGGAAGTGGATTCTACCATTTTCAAGGATGTAAAAGCTACAGACGCCCGCGGTTATGGCGAGTTTGAACAACTGGCATATCAGAACAGAAAGGATGCACAATCGCTCCAGGCCCATGAAGGCGCCGCCAATGCGAATGTGAAAATGGTAAAAGGAGAGATGTACCCGCAACTGGCACTCACCGGTGGTTATGTAGCTGCTTACATCCCGAATTTCATCACCATTACAAATGCAGTAACTGCTGGTGTGGGACTGAAATACAATGTTCATTCTCTCTGGAAAAACAAAACCAAAGTAGCGGAAGCTAATGCCCAACTGGCACAGGTTCGCGCAAGTGAATCCAAAGTAAATGACGCTATTCACATGGATGTTTTCCAGTCATACGAAAATTATCTGCTGAGCTATAAAAAGATGGATACTTACATCAAGGCCATTGAACAATCAGAAGAAAATTATCGCATCACTAAGAACAAGCATGCAAATGCGCTGGCAACTACAACAGATCTGCTGGATGCGGACGTTGCCAATCTCCAGGCTCACCTCAATTACGCCTTTGCAAAAGCGGATGCACTGGTAGCCTACAACAAACTGCTCCAGGCAGCTGGTATCCTGGACCAAACCGTAACTAAATAATCACACACAAACTTATAAGCTGTGGAAACGCAAACTAAAGCTTCTAATAATACTAATAATACAACCATGCAGGAAACATCCGCGCCCAAAAAGCGCAGTAAAGGCTTCGTAATCGTTCTGGCAGCGCTGGTAATCGGTGGTGGGGCATTCGGTATCACCAAATATGTTCATGGTCTGCACCACGAAGAAACAGACAACGCTCAGATCGATGCCAACGTGAGCCCGGTGATCCCTAGAGTTTCCGGTTATGTGAAAGAGGTTCGCGTGAAAGATAACCAGATGGTGAAGAAAGGCGATACCCTGGTTATCCTGGACGACCGCGATCTGGCCCTGAAAGTACAATCCGCGCAGGCTGCACTGCTCACCGCAGAAGCGAATAAAAATGCGGCACAAGCCAGCACACAGGCTGCTGCTGCAGGTATCTCTACCGCTGAAGCACAGATTGGTACTATCGACGCTCAAATCGAAGCTGCGAAAGTAAACGTTTGGAGAGCTAATCAGGACTACGATCGTTACGCAAACCTGATCAAAGATCATTCTATTACGCAACAACAATACGAACAAGCACTGGCTGCCAAACAATCCGCTGAGCGTCAGCTGGATGTACTGCAACGCCAGAAAACGGCTGCTGCCCGTCAGACGAACGTAGTTTCTTCTCAGAGCACTGCTACTTCCAAACAAATCAGCCTGGCCGATGCCGCTATCAAACAACGCGAAACAGATGTGGCAGATGCACAGCTGATCCAGAGCTACTCCGTTATCCTGGCTCCTGAAGATGGCGTACTGTCAAAAATCTACGTACAGCCAGGTCAGTATGTAAATGCTGGTCAGTCTCTCTTCAGCGTAGTATTAAGTACTACTCCTTGGGTAGTGGCTAACTTCAAAGAAACGCAGCTGAACAAAATGAAACTGGGTCAGAAAGTAAGCGTGAAAGTGGATGCATTCCCTGGTAAAGAACTGGAAGCGAAAATCACTTCTTTCGCACCTGCTACCGGCGCTAAATTCGCCCTGCTGCCTCCAGATAACGCTTCTGGTAACTTCGTTAAAGTAGTACAACGTCTGCCGGTGAAAATCGAATTCACTAACCCAAACGACGAAGCTGTACAAAAACTCCGCCCAGGTATGAACGTACTGGTGGATGTACATCTGGACTAATATTTCTGATGAAAGTGCAATGACCCGGAATTAATAATTAATGGGAACCATGAACCATGCAACAGGCGGAAACCATTAGCAAATTTTAAGATTCATCAAACGGCCATGCTCCAGCATTAGTTATTAGTTCCTGGTCATGCTGCTTTCATTACCCTCTATATAATAAAGTACTACATGCTGCAACAAGAATCATTGATTGAATACGGCTCGCGCAGGGTGATCATCACGATCACCGCTATTTTCTGTGCGTTGCTGGAAATCGTCGATACCACGATCGTGAATGTGGCATTGAATGATATGCGTGGTAATATGGGGGCAACCATGAGTGAAATCGGATGGGTGATTACGGCTTACGCTATCGGTAACGTAATCATCGTTCCAATGACCAGCTGGTTGTCTCAGCAATTTGGCCGCCGTAACTATTTCGCGGCTTCCATCATCATATTCACTGTCTCTTCCTTCCTTTGTGGTAACGCAACGGCCATGTGGGAACTCGTTTTGTTCCGTTTCATCCAGGGGCTTGGCGGTGGTGCACTGCTGGTTACGTCCCAAACCATTATTACTGAAAGCTACCCGCCAGAAAAACGCGGTACTGCACAGGCGATCTATGGTTTAGGTGTTATCATCGGTCCTACACTCGGTCCTCCATTAGGTGGTTTTATTACGGACAACTATTCCTGGCCATATATCTTCTATATTAACATACCCATTGGCGTTATAGCTACCTTACTGACCCTTCAGTTTGTACGCAGCCCGAAATATGCAGAGAAAAAATCCATCAACGAAATCGACTTCCTCGGTATCGGTTTGCTGGCTGTCTGCGTAGGTTCCCTGCAGTATGTGCTGGAACGTGGTCAGGAAGACGACTGGTTCAATGACCCGGCTATTACCGCTCTGGCAACGTCCAGTGTACTCGCACTGTTCTTCTTCATCTGGCGTGAGCTGACCTATAAGAACCCGATTGTGGAACTGAGGGTATTGAAGAACGGAAACCTGAGAGTAGGTACTATTCTCTCGTTTATCCTCGGCTTTGGTTTGTATGGATCTACTTTCATCATTCCATTGTATACGCAGGGACTCCTGGGTTGGACAGCCACACAATCCGGTATGCTCATGGTGCCGGCGGCATTAACCACCGCATTCATGATGCCTATCATCGGTAAGATGCTGGAAAAAGGCATACCGCAGCAATATCTTGTGGCGGCTGGTATGTTCCTCTTCTTTGTGTACAGCTTCTGGGGATATAAAATTATTACCCCTGCAGATACAGGCTCAGACTCCTTCTTCTGGATGCTGATTGTACGTGGGGTAGGTATGGGTCTGCTCTTCATTCCGATTACCACACTGGCACTTTCTTCTCTGAAAGGACAGCAGATCGGACAGGGCGCCGCCTTCACCGGTATGATGCGGCAGTTGGGCGGTTCCTTTGGGGTGGCATTGATCACTACTTTCATGACCCGTCGTACGCAAATGCACCGCAACGACCTGGTACCATACCTGGATACCAATAACCCGGATGTGGTAAATCGTATCAATGGGATGACTGCCAACTTCATGTCTAAAGGATATGACCCGAAAGCGGCAAAAGCAATGGCTTATCAGCTGATGGACTTCAGCGTTACCAAACAGGCCTCCGTTCAGTCTTACATGGACGTATTCCTGTACCTGGGTCTGATGTTCCTGCTCTGTATTCCATTTGTACTAATGGTAAAAGCCAAAAAACAGCAAGGAAAACTGGATGCAAGTGCCATGCACTAAGCAGACAGTTCACTATAAAAATATTGTTGCAATAACAGTGTAACAGTTGTAGGTTTAGGTAAATAAGCCCCGATCTTCATCGGGGCTTTATTATTTTCAGATGGGAATACCTGCTTTCTTGTAGAGGAAACTTAATAACCAGGCGGGGCCTATCAGCAGGAACTGTAAATCCTTGAAGAAAGAAGGCTTGGCCCCTTCAATATTATGCCCAATGAATTGCCCTATCCAGGCAAGCACAAAAATGATGACGGATAGTATCCAGGGCGTAACGCCAAAATTCTCCAGGATACGCCAGATCCACAGACATAAGACGCAGAAAATAAGCATACCTGCACTCAGACTGGGAGATAATCTCACATAATATAACAAGACCAGCGCCAACGCTATATGGGCTACGGTCAGATGTAATCCGCCTACATCATAAGGCAACCGTATGTTGTAAAGCAAACCGACGATACTGAAAAAGATAGCTGGCACGCATATCCAGTGAATGGTCTTATTGACCGGGTTACGGTGGCTGGCGCCATATTCATCCAGCCAGGATTGTACTGTTCTCATGAATGTCTGGTTATTTGTTCCTATTAATTTACAAAAAAATGCCCGGCTCTGAAAAGGAGAGCCGGGCATTTTACTATTTAATTTGGATCGTTTTCATGCCTTCATGTCCATAAAAGACGGGGAAGTACATCAGCTCGGCCCTGGCGGGATTCAACTGGAAGTTGCCACTGTATCTGGGCATCAGTTCTATGTTGAAGATATGCTCGCCTTTACGTAGCTGCTGGCAGAAAATACTCACCTTATGATAGAAGTATTCCCTGTGTACTTCCGGCCCCCAGTAGGATTGTGTTTTGCGGTTGTATGAACATCCTGCCGGAATAGGTACTTCTATCATCACATATTCTGCATCGGCAGTCACGTTTACATTTACGCGTAGTGTAACCGGTTCGCCGCCCTTGAGGAAACGAACGGTATCTCCTTTTTGCTCAAACCAGGAGCGTAGTTGAAATGCTCCATCCTTCACAACTGGTTGTGGATTATGATGTTGCTGCCACGCATTAAAGTAGATGGTTCTGCCTCCAGACCTATTTACAGCAAGGGCGGTATTGCCAGGGAATTCCCCTTTATAAGGGAAGCTAGTGATATCATTGTTATTGATGCGCAGTTTGGGCGCAGCCGTTTCGTTTTCACGGGCTACATCATCCCAGATTGTTTCCAGGATGGAGGCCGACTCATACGTATTACGCCAGCAGCGCACGCCACGTTGTTCGAGAATCCATGCACGGGTACTCCGCAGCAAAGCTTCATGGCCGCCTTCTGCCTTCAGAATGCGATATGCCCGCAACGTTACCTCCATGCGACTACCGAGTAGCAACTGACCCTCGTCTCCCCAGAACGTATTCCCTAACATCGTATGTTGTACATGCGTAGTCAGGAAACTGGTGTTTACTTTCATTCCCGCACGCTGCTTGAGTTCCATCAGTTGCAGCAACTGATAATGCTTCAATTTTGGAAGGGAAATTGTATCCAGGTAAGGAACCAGGTTAAAGGAGGAGTCGATGTCTTTATACATCTCCAATACATATAACTTCCGGTCGAAATCATTGTTATACTTATCGGTACGTGGCACTACCAGGCGCATGATATCTTTGCTATAGGAAGTACTGTAGAAGTTTGCTGCCGTGGCCATCTTAAGTGCTTTCAGTACATGGGCGGTAATCCATTCCACACTTGGTGAACCAGGCCACCAACCCCATAATCCATCGTCGTTTCTGTTCTTATCCAGCAATGCTACCAGCCTGGTGATATCCTCATCATAGTTGAATGCGGAATCCAGTCGTGCTGCCCATTTTTTCTGCAACAACATACCAATCAGTTTGGAGGCAGTTTGTTCGTTACAGAGGTATTCATATTTTCTCAGATGCTGTACCTCTTCTAGTAATACCGGCATGGCAGAAGAGCTGGCAAAGACATGTAACTTGCTCGTATCGTCGGATGCAGGGATGGTAAAGGTAGTATCGCCTCTCAGCAGGAAGAATTGTCCGGTCGTTTCCATTGTACCAGCGGGCATTACAGGAATGGCTTTGTATTCTCCGTCATCCATGGTAAGGCGGTTCGTTATCTGGAAAGTGGCACGTAAACTATCGGTGACCGGAACTAATACCGGCGTAACTTCTATATGGGAGTTACTCAGCTGGATATCGCCATCTTTGATTAGTTGTTTATTGATGAGCAGACTGCGGTTCAGGGCAATGCTGTCTCCCTTATAATTCATCACTTTGGTCAATACGCCGAGCGTATCTCCGGCGATCGCGAACTGAGGAAGGGCCAGACTACCACTCAGGGTGCGGAAAGCTTTGGTAACGGTAGTGGCGCTGCCTGACATTTTGTTGTCGGTCATTGCGAGCGCATATGTCTTCCAACTGGTCAAATCATCCGGGTATACCACTTCAAAGCTGGCTTCTCCTTTTTCGTTGGTGCGTAGACGTGGTTGCCAGAAAGCGTCGTCACGGAAGTTCTGACGCAGTGTGATTTTCCTTATGTCTTCCGTACCATCGGCGGCGAATTTCTTTTTACCGATTACTTTCTTACCGTTGGATGAAATGACCACAGCGCCATCAGCAGCGCGGGCGCCATAAATAGCGGAAGCTTTGTCTTGCTCCAATACCACAATGTTGGCGATGGCGTCAGGGTCCAGGTCTTCCAGTTTGCCGGTATATGGGACGCCATCAATGATGATGAGTGGATGATTGTCGGCCCCCAGAGAACTTGCGCCGCGAATAACAATACCTGGAGCCGTACCTGATAAGCTGAATGTTTTCACTTCTATGGTTGATACGCTATAACTCAGGTTAGCCTTCTTCTGTACGCCATAGCCTACCACCACTACTTCCGATAAACCCTGGTTCATTTCGTCCATGATAACCGTATAGGTGTTAGCGTTAGTGATGGCTACTTGTTGCGTTTGATACCCAATAAAGCTAAATACCAGTCTGCCCGTAGGGGTAGCAGCCATCTTAAACCATCCGTTGGCATCTGTCACGGCGCCATTCTGAGCCCCCAGTATATGGACTGTCACGCCCGGTAATGGCGTTCCTTTTGGGTCTGTGACTTTGCCCTGAAGCGTTCGCGTTAATTTATTTTTTGATAACAAGACATCGGACGGGGATGTATAATTGTTATGAACTGCTACAGGTTTAAAGACAGGTATATGCAGGAAAGGCGCGCCGTTACTCTTTTCTATGATGGAGTAGTCCAGTAAGACGCGCATTTTCCGAATGCTGTCCGTTTCCGGATTGATGGGTAAAGAGTTGAAGTTATACACGCTTTTACAACCTGGTCGTACTTCCAGATTTTCCAGTCTTGCAAAGCCACTGTCGCGCATCAGGATCAGTACATGATATAGACCGGGGTTAGTACCAAAAATGGTTTCCAGCTTGCTGTCGCCGAGTGTAATCCAAAGCGAATCGCCGGCTTTGTAAACAAATATCTGGCGGATACTATCACGGAAGGATTGATTCAAATGCAGCATCAAATTGCTTATGCCTCCTTCAGCACGATTGATAGATGTTTTCTCCAGTTGAATATTATATAGGCTGTCGATATCCTTGGGCTGTCGTACCATATCGGTCAACGGAGGGTACATTAGTTCTGATTGCAGTTTTTCCCGGAAGTATCGGTTGCTGATATGTGCTTCTTTTTGTTTGATGAGTCCATCCGCAATAATGAACAGATTATTCGGTTCCGGCTGGAACCATTGATTAACGGAACCTTTGGCATAGTAATGGGAATAGGAGTTGGAAATAGGCCCGATAATTTCGGTATTACGTAAGCCCTTATCTCCAGTAATCCACCATGCCTTGTTATTGTTATACAGATATTGTGGGTTAGTCCTTCCTCTGGATTCCAGTAATATTAGTTTATTATCTAGCAGGGATTTCTCGCTGACAGAAAAGGTATCTTCTTTGGGCGTGATTTGCACGCCTGCAGAAGGTTGATCTATATTGATACTGATAAAAGTCTTTTTGCCTAAAGGTGTAAAAACGGAATCTACGAATACTTCTTCGTTTGCGGTACGTATCCGTACGGTGTGTCGGCGGGGCGTTACCTGGAAGCTGTAATCTTCTTTGGTGGTCGTCCCATTGATATACACGAGGTTCTCGTCTATCCATACCAGGTGTGGAATTTGAGGAACGCCGTTTTTCACTGCAAAAGGGGCCAGTTGTGTAACATTGTTTAACGATGGCTCAAAGTTATACAGCACTTTATCTGGGTGAAAGAAGCGGAAGAAGGGCATTGTGTCTATTCCCAGCATACTTTTCCATCTGCTCCAGTTTAAGGAATTTTTTTCCTGATATTCTAAATTCTCCGGAGAAATGTATCCACGCTTTATTTTACGGTATTTGGCTTTGCTGCTACCAAGGTATGGAACGTTGGGGTCCGCACTATTGAACTTGGAAGTATAGGCGTATGCTGTTACATCTGCGTCTTTTACCGGTCTGTCTTTAGCGTCTTTTACCTGCACAGTGAGGGTTGCTTTTCCGCCTGGTTGAACAATCTCAGGGGCATTGATGGCTACCGACAGGTTATTAGGCGTGTAAAAGGCATAATTGGTTGATTTAAATGTTTTACCACCGTATATATATTGGGACTGAATTGTGTAATGGCAATTCCTTAACGCATTGGCGGCCCAACGAAGGCTGGTTCCATAACCTTTATACACTTGTTTGTTGCCTGCATAAATCTGGTACCATACCGGAATCCGCGCTGGATTGAACATACTTACAAACACGGAATCTTTTACCAGTTGCGCATTGAAACTGAGACCTGATTCTTTGGTATCTATTTCAAAGTATTCCAGATCGTCTTCCGTTTCGGCTTCATAGCTAGCCACATAGGGATTTATCAGAACTTTGGCAGGTAATTGAATCTGCATAGCCCCAATGCTATCTTCGTCCGCATCGTAGAGCGTTACCTTTGCTGGCATGGGAACAGATTTACCATTACTTTCAAAAGTAATCTGGAGCGAATCTGCCATTTTTTCTATGCGAATAAAACGATTGTTTTTGCTGTGATTCAATGAAAGAGAGGCTGTCTTACTATCATTACTGGAAGATCTTAAATAGCATTGTACCGTGAAAGCAATATCTGCTGAAGGAAAGATGCTGTCGGGTAGCGTCAGCACAGTTTCGCCAACGGGCTCCAGGGGGACTTCAGTAAAATAGAGTTGGGAAGGAATGAAATTGGCGCCAATTTGATAGTTAGAGGAGGAATTCGTAGTAACCTCAACGGATACACGTCCATCCAGGATTGGCAAATCATTTTCATCCGTTGCTTTCATGAATATTTTTACAGGGGTACCCGTATAATATTTTTCATCATCACTGCGGATTTTGAAAGTCAGTTGCCCCAATTCATAAGCCTCATATCGGAATGATTTATTGATATCTGCTTTATAATCTTTGTTTTGTGGTGAAGCAAGTGAAAGGGTGTAATTATAGTCCAGCTTCATATTCAGGCTATCATTCTGACGAAATGCGAATTCGTAAGCGCCCGGGCGATACGGGGATAGCTGTTTTAGTACAGTATCCACGTGGTTTCCTTGCAGGCGCAAGTCCAGCGTTTGATTCAGCGGATTATTGTCGTTGTCCAGTACAAAAGCCTTCATACGGATCGTATCTCCCGGTTTAAATTTCGGTTTATTAAACACCATATATCCTCTGTAATACTGCTGGGGCTTCGCGGAATGTTTGAACCTGAAAAAACGTTTCAGTTGTTTATATTTTCTACTGAAGTAAGAAGATGTAGTATTTGGGCGATACCGGTCATGTTTAAGTTTAGCATAGAAGTAATTGGTTACTCCCTTGTATTGCACGGTGATAATGCCACCTTTATGAGTGCCTTTCAGGATATATAGATGCGCTCCGGCGTTGTAAGGTATTATTTTGTTGTTAAAGGAGACACGTGCCTCGCTTACCAGTTGCAGGTCCTTGTCAGTAAAGGAGAGGAGCAGATCATGCTGGTTCTCCAGCAGATGCATGTCCACATTATGAACTGGTCTGAAGCGATAGACCATTTTAGCACTTTCGCCATGAACAGTGAGGTAGTTGCCAGGAGGGGTATTGGAAGGCATATCGCCTGGAGTACTCCAGGAGGTAACGAAGGTATGCAGCAGTTCATCACTAAGTGTATAATCAAGCGCCATCGGCGGATCATCATCGTCATTATAGCCTTCTCTGAAATCGGCGTTCATCAGGGAGGCGCGGAATATTTTCAGCGCCTCTGCATCAGTAATGCGGAACAGCGCGACGGTTTGCCCGGTTCTCTTGCTGTTAGACAGTTGCAATTGTGCATAGGTATTGCCAGACAGGAACAAGAATAATAGGATAAAAGTCAGCCTTAGGTTCATAGACAAGGGAGTTGGATGCAAACATAAAATACTTTTTTTTAGCCAGAAATAATTAATGAGCGGGTTAAATCGTATATGGGTGGCAGTTAGATGGGGCGTTGAAAAGTTAATGAACTTTCCAAGTAGGAGGAGAATACGCCCAGACGGAGGCTGGTAATAGTTTTTTGGGGAAGAAATGGGCTCCCTGGAATCCGGGGAGCCCATTCACTTTTTCCTATTGGATGCGGATAGATTTCATTCCTTCATGTCCGTAAAACACCGGGAAGTACATCAGCTCTGCTCTTGCAGGATTTAGCTGGTAAGTACCGGTATATCGTGGCATTAGTTCCACCTGGAAATTAACCATGCCCTTGTTAAGATGTTGACAGAAAATAGTTACCTTCTCATAGTTATATTCCCTGTAGTCTTCATAATAGCCCTGGCGCTTGCTGTGGTAGGAGCAGCCGGCAGGAATAGGTACTTCTATCATTACAAAATCGGCCTCTCCTTTCACCTCTACACTTACCTGTAATGTAGCTGGTTCGCCGGCTTTAAGATAACCGCTGTGGTTTTCCTGGGAGAAGAAGGTACGGATTCTAAATGCATCGTCTTTGCGGACAGGTTCTGCATTGAAATGTTGCTGCCAGGAATTGAAGTAAACAGTTCTGTTGCCTGATTTGCGGACAGATACCGCGGTATTGCCTGGCAGAGCGGCAGCATAAGGAAAATCGGTGATCTCCCTGTTATTAATCGTCAGCACAGGCGCCGCAGTTTCATTTTCGCGGGTGACGTCGTCCCAGATGGTTTCCAATATGGAGGCCGACTCATACGTATTTCTCCAGGAGTGGGTGCCTCTTTGCTCCAATATCCATGTTCGGGTACTACGCAGCAAATCGTCATGACCGCCTTCTGCTTTCAGTATCCGGTATACTTGTAAGGTAGTCTGGAGTCGGTTCCCTATCAGGAAAATGCCATCATCGCCCCAGTAGGTATTACCCAGCATGGTTTTCTGAACGGCTTTGGTAATGAAACCGGTATTCACCGGCATACCGCTACGTTGTTGTAATCGGATTACCTGCAGCCATTGGTAACTGGTTAATTTGGCATTATTAAAAGTATCCATATAGGGACGGATGTTCATAGCCGGATTAATGTCCAGGAGTGTTTCCAGCATAGACAATCTGTTAGGGAGATCTTCTGGTATATGGGGCACAATCAGTCGCAGTACTTCAGGAGAGTATGATTTCGTTTTAAAGCCTTGCTGCGATGCCATATTCAATGCTTTTACGACATGCGCAGTAATCCAGTAGGTCGTTTGGTTTCCAGGCCACCAACCCCAGAGGCCAGCATCATTCTTCCCTTTTTCCAGGTGATCCATCAATTTTCGAATCATATCGTCATGCTTGAATGGAGTGTTCATTGCACGTGCCCATTTCCGCTTCAGCAACAGTGCCACGAGTTTGGATGCTGTTTGCTCATTACAGAGATATTTGTAGTTAATGAGATATTCTACTTCTTCCAGCAAGATGGGCATTGCAGTGGTACTGGCATATAGATGCAGTGCGCTGGTATCGCCGGAAGCGGGAATGTCTATACTCGTATCTCCTCTGAGCAAGAGGAACTTTCCGCTGGTCTCCATGGTACCTACCGGTAATACCGGAATGGCTTTGTATTCCCCATCATTCATATTCATATGGTTGGAGATCAGGAACGTAGCGCGTAAACTATCCGTATTTGTTACCAGCACAGGTGTGGTGGCAATGTTGGTAGTGGTCAGACTCACTTCTCCATCCAGCAATGACTGATCATTTACTTTGAGTTGACGGAGCAGATGAATGCTATCCGCGGCATAGTTGGTAATTTTCGTTAAAACACCCAATGTATCTCCAGCCAGTACAAATTTTGGTAGGGCGAGTTTTGCAGAAAGAGAGCGGAAGGCTTTGGTGGTAGCGGTGGTTCTGCCCGACAGTTTATTATCAGTCATGACCAGTGCATTGGTTTTCCAGCTGGTGATGTCGTCCGGGTAGGTAACGTCAAAGCTGGCCTCGCCATTTTCGTTGGTGCGTAGGCGTGGTTGCCAGAATGCGTCGTCCCGGAAATTTTGTCGCAGTCTGATTTTTTGCCCGGGTACCTCCTCTTCTGATTTACCATCGGATGATTTTTTGCCGGTGGTAGTAATCAGAATAACACCGTCCACACCATTAACGCCGTACAAAGCAGTAGCGCGATCTCCAGTAATGACATTAATATCTGCAATAGTGTTGGGGTCCAGGTCGGAGATGGAGCCATTATAGGGAGCTCCATCCACAAAGAGGAGAGGGGCATTCCCCAGGCCATTTAAATTTTGTGTTGACTTTAATCCACCTATGGCCACCTTGTCATTTGGTGCAGCCAGATTTCCGCCTCTTCTTGATGAGGAGGAAGATGCAGAACCAGTTGTCCTTGCTTCTCTCCTGGTTGCATATCCTGTTACTAACACTTCCGATAAAGTGGCCGTATATGGTTTTAAGGTAACATCTAATGTCTGCAAACCTGGAACAGGCAATGCTTTAGGCTGATAACCTAGCATGGTGAAAATGATAGTACAGGAGTCTGGAACCGGAAGCTTGTATTCACCATTCCCATCGGTAATGGCGCCACGGCTGGTACCCAGGAGATAAACTGTTACGCCTGCTAGGCCTGCTTTCTTTTCATCTGTTACTTTTCCAGTTAAAGTGTGGGTGTTGGAACGAGAAGCCTTAGGGAAAAAGTCGGTATAAGCCGTTCTATCAAGATATGATCTGCTGTAAGTAGTGGGAGTACTAGGCTCGTAGGGAGGATACTCAATAAAGGCACTCGCCTTTGTTCCATCCATAATGGCTTCATTCAGTCTGGTTCGCAGGTGGCTAATGGTATCTGTTTCCGCTAATACTTTCGGAGAAATATAATGATAGATACTCTGATAGCCATCTATTACTTTGAGACTGTCAAAGGCCACATAGCCTGTATTTTTCATAAGTACCACCACTTTATACAGCCCTTCATAGGAGTTGGGAACCGCTTCCATTATAGGGTCGCATAGGGTAATCCAATAAGGGTCCTTATGTTTGTAAATAAATATTTGCCGGATACTATCCCGGAAAGAGTTGTTAAACAAGAGCGTAAGATGGGAGGTATAGCCATACATTTTATGGGAGACCGACATATTCTCCAAATTGTTGAGGAGGGCTTTTTCCAGTTGATCGTAAGTCATCACTGTATCCTTTAAGGGAGGTGATGACAGGTCTTTAGCCAGCCGTTTGCTGAAGTAATCCCTACTGATATGCGCTTCCGTTTCTCTTACGAGGCCATTTTTGATCTCATGAAAGTAATTCGCCGCAGGTACAAATGACTGATGGATTTGTTTGCCAGAATGATAATAATACTCTTGGTAGTAATGTACATTTTTATAACCCGAATAATCGCTGAGATATTGACCGGAAAAAGGACCGATGAGGTCATTGCCATTGATAGCTGCTTTAAAAGGCAATGCATAACTGGTAGAAGCCCCGTAGATGTATCGCAGATAGTTATTATCGCTGGATAATAAAATCAGGTTGCTGTCTATTTGTTTCTTTTCCTTAGTGGTAAAAGTTCCTGGCTTGGAGAGGATACGGACGCCCGGAGAAGGTTTGTCTGCCGGCAGGCAAATAAACGTTTTCTTGCCCTCCGGAATATATACAGAGTCCACTATTACTTCTTCTGAGGCCGTGCGGATACGTATAGTATGATGGCCCGGATGTATCGGGAAGGAATAGTCATCTGTAGTGGTGGTACCGTAAACATATCGCAGGTCTTCATCTATCCACATCATGTGGGGTATCTGCGGCGTTCCTTTTTTAACAACGAAAGGCGCCACCTGTGTGATATCCAGGTCAACGGGCTCGAAATTATAAATCAGCCCTTCCGGATGGAAAAAACGGAAGTAAGGCAAGGTATCTAGTCCCAATATACTTTTCCATCTGGCCCAGTTCAGATTGCCTTCTACGGAAAATGCGCCGGGATTATTGGCTATGTAGCTGGAACCGACTCTTCTGATACGAGCCGTTGCCGCGCCATAATAGGGTATCTTGGGGTCCTCGGTTTTAAACTTAGAGGTATATGCAAATGCAGTGACATCCGCATCCTTTACGGGTTTGTTTTGGTAGTCGCGTACATTGACTGTCAGATGGGCTTTCCCTCCTGGCTGAATGATGCCCGGCGCCTGGATACTTACCTGTAGCAGTCGAGGAATGTCGTACGCATAGGAGACATTCTTACGTGCCACGCCGCCATAAATATATTGTGTTCTTACCGTGTAATGTTTATGGCGAAATGCCTTTGCCGTCCAGTAAATCTCCTGGCCATATCCTCTGTGGACGAGTTTATTGCCTGCATATACCTGGAACCATACTGGTATTTTAGATGGATTAGAGATGCTTACAAATACTGAATCCTGGCTGCGTTCGGCGGAAACATTGATAGCGGCATCGCTTGACTTCAGCTCATAGCTACCGGTTGTTTCTCCGGCTTTCACTTCATAGCCGGCTACATACGGACTGACAGGAATCTTTCCGGGCAGGCGCAATGTCATTTGACTTATGCTGTCGTGACGGGAATTACGAGCAGTAACTGTGGCTGACAGGAACTGGTTTCCCGTTTTCTTCATAATTAATTTCCAGGAAGTCGCCCTTTTTTTCGAACCGGATAGCAGCAGCTTCCCATTTATAATTAAGATGAAGGGTCTCATTCCGGTTGTCGTTACTGGAAGACTTTAGTACGCAATTTACACGGAGGGAGAGATCTGCTTTAGGGAAAATACTGTCGGGTAACGTCAGTATGGTTTCTCCTGTCGGCTCCAGCTGCAGGGTTGTTTCCCAAAGTTTAGAAGGTATAAAGGTGGCGCCGGGAGCATAGTTCTCGGAACGATCAATGATAACGTCAACGGATACACGACCGTCTAACACGGGAAGATCATTTTCATCGGTCGCCTTCAGAAATATTTTAATAGGTGTTCCTCGTTGATAGGTTGTTTTTTCGCTACGGATTTTAAAGATCAGTTCACTTAGTTCATACGCCTCGTAGTGGAAGTCTTTCGAGATCACTGGAAGTGGGCTCCTGTTTTTGCTCCGTGGCTTTTTAAGGCATAGGCTGTAGTCTTTATCCAGCTTCATTTTTAAGCCTTCGTTCTGTAGAAAACTGAACTCATAGGCGCCAGGTCGGTAGGGCGTAAGTTTGACCAGCATAGTATCAAATTGATCATTGTTGAACCATGCATATTTGGTGAGATGTAACTCAAGCGGGATGTTGATCGGATTTCCTTTAAGGTCAGTGATAAAAGCCTTCATTCGGATGGAGTCGCCAGGCTTGAATTTAGGTTTGTTGAATACCATGAATCCTGTCACTTTGCTCTCCATCTCCTCATCGTCATCATCATGCGGACGTCTGTAACGATGGTGTTGGAACCGTAAGAAGGAGCGGAGTTTCAGATAGCGGTATTTCAGTTGGCTCATCCGCTTTATTTTACGTTCTTTCGCATAGAAGTAATTGGCTACGCCATTACTTTTAATAGTAATAATATCGTCTTTGTGTCCGCCTTTCAGGATATAATAGTGGTTGTCGGGATCGAAGCGTAGTTTTTTATTGCCTAACCAAATACTGGCATTGGTCACCATTTGATCTTTATTATCCAGAACGGAAATAATCAGGTCATTTTGGTTATCCAGGATATGCATGCGTACGTTCTGTACGGGAGCATAAGTATATACCAGATGGTTATTCCTGGCGTAGACAGTAACGTAATTCCCTGCGGGAACATCCGCAGGCATTTCTTCATTTTGCTTCCAGGACCTGATAAAAGTGTGGAGGAGGCCATCGTTTACCTGAAATTCAGGAGCAGCAGTATTCTCCCGCTGGTAATAGTTTTGCTGTGAATAGGCAGTTTGGATAAGTGCGTCACGAAACAATTTACGCGCTTCCTGGTCGGTGATGCGAAAGAGGCCGACAGTTTCGCTGGTATTGGAACTGGTGGACAGCGATAGTTGGGCCTGGGTATGGCATGCCCATAGTAACAGGATAAAGGATAAAAGTTTTTTCATAGGCTGGTAACTGGGTTGGCGTTAATGTAGTGTATTTGCGGGAATCTACCATATCAAAAATAGAAGATTTCGTATATGGGTAGCCGTTATCTGTTATTTCAATAGTTTTTGCTAACTTTCCAAGTGTGTTTGTAAAACCTGATAGACTTTCACTTAAAGTAGATTATTATGCAAAAAATCGGATTTATTGGACTGGGAAACCTGGGGTTTCCTATAGCGGCTAATTTATTGAAGGCAGGGCATCAGTTGAAGGTGTATAATCGTACCCGTGAGAAGGCGAAGCCATTGGAGAAGCTGGGCGCAATTTTGGTAGACAGTCCTGCAGATGCTGCTGAAAAAGGCGGCATTGTGTGCACGCTTGTATCGGATGATGCTGCTGTCAGAGAGATTGCGAATGAGCAGTTCCTGCAGGCGCTTGGTCAGGGAGGTATTCATGTATCTATGAGTACGATATCTCCAGATACTGCGAATGAACTGGCATCCGGGCATAAGCAGTACGGAGTGCACTACGTGGCTGCTCCTGTATTTGCGAGGCCAGAGGCTGCGGAGGCAAAGGTGGGAAATGCAGTGATCAGTGGAGACGCAGCTCCAAAAGAACGCATCAGGTTCTTATTGGAAGATGGGTTTGCAAAGAATATTTTTGATGTAGGTCCAAAGGCAGGCAGTGCCAATGTACTCAAACTAATAGGCAACTTTATGATTGCCAGTTCTATGGAGTTGATGGCTGAATCCTTTGTGCTGGCGGAGAAAAACGGACTGGATGTAAAAGCGGCCTATGAAATGCTGACCACTACCTTGTTTACGGGTCCTGTTTTTCGCAATTATGGGGCTATGATTTTAAACAGGGAATTCGTAGGTAACCCAGCCTTCAAAGCGTCCCTGGGATTAAAGGATATAGACCTGGTCCTGGAAACTGCCCGCAGATCTTATACGCCCATGCCTATGGCAAATTTGGTGCATCAGCGATTGCTGACCGTACTCAGTAAAGGGAGAAGAGATGCCGATTGGGTAGCGCTGGCCACCGGCGCCATCAATGATGCAGGATTGAAATAATCATCCTGCTACCTTAATCGGAACTTCCTGCTCCTGCGGCATATGATCTAATCCCCAGGCAGACATGACCTCCAGAATGGGTTCCATAGAAAGTCCTAATGGAGTCAATTCATATTCTACACGTGGCGGCACTTCCGGGTAAATGAGGCGTTGTATCAGTCCGTCGTTTTCCATTTCGCGCAATTGCAATACCAGTACGCGTTCGGAAATTCCGTTGATGGACTTCTTTAATTCCGTATAACGCATCTTCCCGTCGAGGAGCCGCCATATGATCACAGGCTTCCACCTGTTACCGATAAGAGATAGCGTGAATACGGTACCACAGTCGCCTTTCAGCTGGCGCGCATTTATCGAATTGGTGGAGTTTTCTTTTTTCATACCTAAAACGCTGGTCCATGTAAAAGTAGGATTTTTTTAAGTACAGATAATAGGCGAAGGCCCCGCAATCCCGGTTGTAGAAAAATCTAACAGAAGAAAAAAAATATATTATATTTGTCCTCATCGCTAAAACGATTTAGCGATTAACCTGCATTTTTTAACATATGAAAAATTCCATGGCTGTAGGAGTGGATATAGGAGGGTCGCATATAACAGCGGCATTGGTAGATCTGGAAGACAGATCAATTATAGAAGGCACATGGCATCGGGAACGTATCAATGGAAAAGGAACTGTTGAAGAAATTATCGATGCATGGACAGCTGTTATCAAAGAAGTGGCAGCAGGATTAGAAGGAGAGAATATTGTAATCGGTATAGGGATGCCCGGCCCATTCAACTATGAAGATGGCATCAGCCTGATGCAAAACCAGGAAAAATTCGATGCGCTATATGGCCTGAATGTGAAAGAACTGCTGGCAGCTCGTTTGCATACATCACCCAAAAATATCCAGTTTATCAACGATGCCGGATGCTTCCTGCAAGGAGAAGGCTTCAGTGGCGCCGCCCGCGACTTTAAAAGCGCGATAGGCCTCACCCTGGGAACAGGACTGGGCTCTGCTACCTTCGATGGTCACCTGGCCAAAGATGCAGACCGCTGGTGCACCCCATTTAAAGCCAGCATCGCAGAAGATTATATTTCTACCCGTTGGTTTATTAAACGCTATGCGGAAATCACCGGCAGAACAGTGAAAGATGTGAAAGCATTAACGGAACTGATGGGGGAAGATACCCGCATCGCCGGAATATTTGAGGAGTTCGGAACCAACCTGGGCGAATTCCTTGTACCATTTATTCAGCAGGAAAGACCAGAAGTAGTAGTGTTGGGCGGTAATATCGCCAATGCAGCCGCACTGTTTACCCCTGCAGTCAACAACGTCCTTGATTCAAATAATATACACGTCCCATTGCGCGTAGCCATGCTGGGTGAATCAGCTGCCGTTATCGGCGCTGCCAGCGTATGGTATGGCGAAATCGTCAATGCGTAAACAGCATTAACGTCTCAACAACTATGTTTCAATAACGCCCGGCATCTGCCGGGCGTTAATTTTTTAGCGCCACCATTCATCACAATTATACAGCAATTACGCTGCTCTCCTTATATATTACAACTACAAATAGTGACCATGCGCGCTTTGATCTATTATCCAGTGAACACCTGATTGGCGAGCTATCACTTTATTGTACTGTATGCCCAATAATCCATCTGCTCAATTAAATTCCTTATGACTAAACAGAACAGTAATTCCAGGCGCTCCTTTATCCGGAATTCCCTTGGCGCACTGGCTGCTTTCACCATTGTTCCCCGCCATGTGCTTGGCCGCGGATTCATCGCGCCCAGCGATCAACTGACCAAAGCCGTGATTGGCGTTGGCGGCATGGGCCGCGGACATTTTGGCTACGCCGGTACCCGCGTAGTGGCCATCTGCGATGTGGATAGAGGCCACCTCCAAATGGCCATGGATCAGCTGAAAGATAAATCCGTAAAAACGTTTACGGATTACCGTGAGGTCATCACCCTGCCGGAAGTAGATATCGTACATATCGCGACGCCACCCCATTGGCACGGTATCATCGCGGCAGATGCCGCCCGCGCAGGCAAAGATATCTGGTGCGAAAAACCGATGACAGCCACTATCGGCGAAGGTAAACGCCTGGTGGAAGCCGTTCAGCAACATGGCCGCATCTTCCGCCTCAATACCTGGTTCCGTTTTGAAGATAACTTCTACGGCATGGGCACTACCGTTAAACCCATCAAAAAACTGGTGGAAAGCGGAATGCTGGGATGGCCGCTGAAAGTAACAGTGAGCAAACACACGGGGTTCGACTGGAAATTCTATTGGGTAGGTAAAACCAATCTGACGGAACTCCCCGTACCTGCAACATTAGACTACGACATGTGGCTGGGACCTGCGCCCTATAAGCCTTATAACCCACATCGGGTACACCAGACCTTCCGCGGTTACTGGGATTATGATGGAGGCGGACTCGGAGATATGGGACAACATTACCTGGACCCTATCCAGTACTTCCTCGGAAAAGATAATACCAGTCCGGTGAAAGTAGAAGTGGATGCGCCACAGCAACACCCCGACGCAGTTGGCACCTGGCGTAGAATTATCTATACCTACGCAGATGGTTGCCAAATCATACTGGACGGAGAAGGAAAGGATTCGCAAGCGGCTTACATCGAAGGACCTAACGGAAAATTATATCCTGGCTTCAGATCCACCATCCCTGACCTGGAAAAGAAACTGGCAGCATTCCCCGATCCGGTGCCACAACAAACCGATTTCGTAGAGGCAGTGAAACTGCGCCGCAAATTCGCGCTGAACGAAGAGAACGGGCACCGTTCCTGTACGCTGGTGAATATGGGAAAGATTGCGTTGCAACTCAACCGCAGTCTGGAATTCGATCCGGTGAAACAGGAGTTTATCAATGATGCGGGCGCCAATAGCCTGATTTTTCACCCCATGCGTGGGCCATGGACTATTTAATCAGACCAACGATGAAAAAAGTTACTTCCATAATAACGGCGTTGCTGGTCAGCAGTTGCCTGTATGCACAATCAGGCCCCGATCAGCGAACAGCTACTACCAAAATTGCGGATATCCTTGCCCGTTTCCCTGCAAATGGCCAGGCAGAACTGCAAAAGTATTGCAGTGAGATAGAAGCCTTAGGAGCAGATGGCATCTCCCAAATGACAGATATGCTGGTAGGCCCCAGAAAAGGAGATAATACAAAAACAGAGTATGCCCTGGCAGGCTATGCTTTTTATGTTACAGGGAAAGGATTAGAAACACAGCGGCAGACGGCTGCCCGTGCATTTACAACTGCATTAACGCATGCTGATGCTACTGAAACCAAAGCTTTCATTATCCGTCAACTGCAAACCTTAGCAGACCCTGTTGCCATTCCTGTATTACAACCATTGTTAGCCGATCAGCAACTGGCAGATCCTGCTGCCCGTGCACTGGTGAAAATCAATACAACGGAAAGTAAACAGGCACTCCTCCAGGCGCTGGCTACTTCAAAAGAATTAATACAACAGACGCTGGTGCAGGCTTTGGGAGACGCGAACTACTCGCCTGCAAATGCTGCCATCATGAAACTGGCTGCTACGGGAAGTCCCGATTTGCAAAAAGTAGCCCACTATGCATTGTCAAGAATAGCAGATCCGGCAGCAGGTACTGTGCTGAAAGCAGCTGCTGTCCGTGCCGGCTGGAACTACGACCATACCAATGCTACTGCGTCTTACCTGACCTGGCTTTCACAGCTCTCCGATAAAAAACAAGCGGCTACGCTGGCAACAGCCATACTGAATGATACCAAAACGCCAGCGCGCGAAAATGCCTATATCGCTGCACTGCAATTATTGGCAGATAATAAAGGGGAGACAGCCTTCCCTCAATTCCTCGCTGCTACCGCAGATCCCCGCGCTCGTGTAAAAGATGCCGGATGGAAATTGATCGGCAGGTATGCAAACGATCTGCAAGCGCCACAACAAGCCCTGGTGCTGAAACAGCTGAAGGCTGCAGATAACAATACAAAAGCCGCCGCCCTGCGTATTTTGGCAGATAAGAAAGTGCAATTCGCATTACCTGCGGCTACCGAAATGCTACAGGATAAGAACCCCGCTGTGAAAGCGGCCGCCGCAGATGCTGCTGGTCGTATAGGCGGCGCTGTTAGTCTCCCTGGCCTTATGGGCGCCCTGAATACCACAGATGCTACCACTGTATCGACTATACGTAATACGCTGCTGTTGCTACCCGGCGCAGCAACTACAAATGCCCTGGCATCCGTTTATCCTGGATTGACGAATGCTGGTAAAACGGCTGCTATAACAGTAATGGCAGAACGTCGGGATGTGAAATACAGTCCCTTCGCCCTGGATGCTGTCAACAGTTCAGACGTAGAGCTTCACAAAGCTGGACTAGATGCGCTGCGCTTCATGGCTACCGCAAAAGATATTCCCACACTGATGCAGTTGTTGAATAACGTTGCCGGTGAGGATGAAATCAAGGCGGTACAACAAGGCATTATCAGTGCTGGTATCGGCGCGGGCGACTTACAGCAATATATGCAACAGGCAGGACCTGATAAACAATCCCGTTACCTGGGAATATTGGCAGGTATTGGCAGTAAAGACGCGGTTCAGCAAACGGTAAATGCGTTTAATAACGGTAATGAGCAAACGAAATCAGCGGCTGTTACGGCCTTGACAGAATGGTCCAACGCCAATGCTGCACCTGCTTTGCTGGAAATTGCCCGCAACAAATCCCTGCCTGCCTACCAGGAACAGGCTCAACTGGGCTACCTCGTCATCGCCACTAAAAGTCAGCAACCCGCTGATCAGAAAGTACTGATGGTACGTAATATACTGGACCTGTCTCCTGGCGCGACAGTAAAACTGAAAGCCTTACAGGTACTGGATAAATCAAAATCCTACAATGGCTTACTGCTGGCCTCTCGCTATCTGGACGATCCCGCTACCGCTGCGGATGCAGCATTAGTGAGCATGAATATTGCACTGGCAGATAAATCCCTCGCCGGCCCGGAAGTGAAAGCTATCCTTGAGAAAGCAGCCGCTGGATTGAAAGGTGGAGATGCCGATTATCAACGTCAGTCTATTCGCAAATATCTGGCAGAAATGCCTGTTGGAGAGGGTTTTGTGCCGATGTTCAATGGAAAGGATCTCAGTGGCTGGAAAGGCCTCGTGGAAAATCCGTTGAAGCGTTCCAAGATGAATGATAAAACCCTCAAAGCTGCACAGAACAAAGCAGATGAAATCATGCGTAAAGGCTGGTCTGTGAAAGATGGCATGCTGGTGTTTAATGGAGAAGGAGATAACCTCTGCACAGAAAAGAAATTCGGAGATTTCGAAATGTTGGTAGACTGGAAGATCACCAGCAAGGGGGATGCAGGCATCTATTTGCGCGGTTCCCCACAGGTACAGATCTGGGATACCTCCCGTGTAGATGTAGGCGCACAGGTAGGTTCCGGCGGTTTATACAACAACCAGACCCATGAAAGTAAGCCGCTGAAACTGGCAGACAACGCCATCGGCGAATGGAACCATTTCCGTATCATCATGAAAGGCGACAGAGTGACCGTCTATCTGAACGGACAACTGGTGACCAATAATACTATCCTGGAAAACTACTGGGATCGCGGACTACCTATCTTCCCCGAAGAACAGTTAGAATTACAGGCACACGGCACCAATGTAACTTACCGCGAATTATACATCCGCGAAATTCCGCGTCCACAGCCCTCTGTACTGAGCGAAGAGGAACAAAAAGCGGGATATAAACTACTGTTCGACGGTACCAATATGCATGCATGGACAGGTAATACCACCGATTATGTAATGGAAGATGGCAACATGGTCATTTATCCTAAAATGGGTGGTCACGGCAACCTATATACGAAAGACGAATACAAAAACTTTTCTTTCCGCTTTGAATTTCAACTGACACCCGGCGCCAACAATGGCGTAGGTATCCGCGCGCCACTGGAAGGAGATGCCGCGTATAATGGCATGGAAATTCAAATTCTGGACAATGATGCAGACATCTATAAAAAGCTGCACGAATACCAGTATCATGGTTCCGTATATGGCGTAATCCCTGCCAAACGCGGCTTCCTGAAGCCAGTAGGAGAGTGGAACCAGGAAGAGATCATTGCCAACGGAACCCGCATCAAGGTCATCCTGAATGGAGAAGTGATTTTGGATGGCGATATCGCCGATGCCAGAGATCATGGAACTTTAGATCATAAAGAACATCCAGGGTTAAAGAATGAAACCGGACATATCGGATTCCTGGGACATGGAGATGTGGTGCGGTTCCGGAATATAAGAGTGAAGACGTTATAATTTTTATGCTCGCAAAGCAGCAAAGCAGCAATGGATATTATTATCTTGGTGCTATTTTGTTGATAGCACTGATTATGTAATGATGTTATTTAAGCACCCAAAAAAGTGGACTCAAATAAACAACAAAATTTCATCCTTTGCTGCTTTGCCTCTTTGCTGCTTTGCGTGAAATACATCCGCTGAAAGGCGCCGAAGGCGCCACATTCCTTATGAAGCAGTTTCCGGATGCTGATGATTAGCGGCAGGGTCCTGTTGGAATATGCGTGACAGCATCTTGTATAACTCCGGATGTTTCTCTTGCAGCAAATCCGGACGTTCGAAGAAATATTCTGATATCACGGCAAAGAATTCGCCTTCATTGGTAGCGCCGTAAGGATTGATATCTGTATGGCCGGCGTCCATCTGCTGAATGGTTTGATGTACTAGCTTTAACCATGGAATACTGTAGCTGTGTTCAATCAGTGCCCGTGGTACGCCATCCACAAAGCCATCCGTTTTATCCAGCAGATGTACAAATTCATGAATCGCCGTATTACTCTTATCAGTAGTATTGGAGAAGCCTTCGTGCAATGCAGTTCGGGAAAGCATCATCTGGCCGTTTAAAGGACCGCTGCCTACCATCCCCATAATATTTCTCCGATTTCCTTCATACTGGTAGCTTTCATTGAATGTATCCGGATAGACAATCACATTGCTCAGATTAAAATACTCCCAGTCTTTAAACCCGAAAATGGGGATAATAGCGCTGGCAGCCACAAGTACGCGATCGAGTGGTTCTAAGGTAATACCTACCCCTTCGATGGTAGTACGCTTAAGGAAACGTGTTACTTTTTCACGGAATCGCTGTTTGTCCACCTCATCCAGTTGCTGATAGTATCTTACATGCTGTTGCAGTAATGCATCATAGCTATCCGGCACATTGCCGTGTAATACGCGGCGTCGGATGAAAACATTCCTGATATAGAGAAATAATATCAGTCCCATCATAATCAGTCCAAACAATACCATCTTACAGTCTCCTTATTTATTCTTTTTATTTTCTGAGTGATTTAAATTCTGACCCGGGCTTCCATTTAGGGAACGTGGTCTCATTGCTCAATGTATAACCAATATCAAACAACAGCCGTGTGTCTTCCACCATACCATCTAATATCCAGGTGTTGGGATCAAACTCATCTTTGGGTGAGTGATAACGTTCACGGTTATACGTTGCTATCTGCTCTGCAGCCCAACCTGGTTCATGGCCGATGGCATCTGTACCCGGACCTATATACAGGCCTGGAATGCCCTTCTTTGCAAAGTTAAAGTGATCTGAACGAAAGAACCAGCCACCTTCCGGATGATTATCCGGAGCCGTTACCCTGCCTTGTTTGGCAGCGGCGCGGGCTGCATATTCGTCCAGCTCTGATTGTCCTAATCCATAAATGGTGATATCGCGGGTACGTCCGAAATAGTTCATCACATCCAGGTTGATATCTGCTACTGTTTTAGCAGGAGCAAATACCGGGTGAGACGCGTAGTATTCTGACCCAAGCAGTCCTTGTTCTTCGCCGGTTACTGCCAGGAATAACACAGAACGTTCCGGCTTCTGTTTCAACTTTGAAAAGGCAGTAGCCAGTTCAATAACTCCTGCCGTACCACTGGCGTCATCTACCGCGCCATTGTAAATGGAATCTCCCTTTATCGCTTCTCCTATACCAAAATGATCCCAGTGAGCGGAATATACCACCGCTTCCTGCGGCCGTTTTGTACCCGGCAGAATTCCCAATACGTTATGAGAAGTTGATTTTTTGATGGTATTATTAATCACCATGGATGTTTGGAGATGCAGGTCTACCGGCTTGAAACCTTTCTTTTTAGCCTGGTTCATGATATCCGGGGAGATACCGGCCAGCGCAAACATTTTGCGGGCGGATTCCTGAGATATCCAGCCTTCCAGGATGGTGCGCGACATATTATTATCCGGCGTCTGTAAATATAGTTTGGAATTGGACCAACTGCTGCGCACTACTTTCCAGGGATAGCTGGCAGCGGCAGTTTCATGAATAATGATACAGCCGGCGGCTCCCTGACGGGCAGCTTCTTCAAACTTATATGTCCACCGACCGTAGTAGGTCATGGTTTTCCCTTTGAAGAGCGTGCTGTCTGCAAAGCCCGGGTCATTCACCAATACTACTACCGTTTTGCCTTTCACATTCAATCCCGCATAGTCGTTCCAGTTATATTCCGGCGCTACAATGCCATAACCGGCAAATACCAGTTCGGAATTTTTTAGCTGTACCTGGTTTTGTACACGCCTGGTTGCAGCTACAAAATCTTCCAGGTATTGGAGGGAAATACTATCATTTTTCCCTTTGATCACCAGCTGGTCGGCCGGTCTGGAAGCGATATTGACCATAGGCACTTCCTGGAAATAGCTGTTGCCGTTACCGGGTTTCAGTCCCAGTTCCTTGAATTGTGCCGCAATATATTGTATGGCGCTGTCTTCCCCGCGGGTGAATGGTCTGCGGCCTTCGAAGGCATCTGAAGCCAGTTTACTGATATGTTTGGTAAAACCGGCAGCATTAATGGCCTGGGCAGCCTGGTTTTCTTGCGCTGAGGCAGAAAGTTGGCCAATGGTAGCTGCCAGCAGTAGCAGTGGTAGTGTTCTCAAAGCAAAATATTTGGTCAAAAATTAGTTGAGTTCGGCAAGATTTCCAAATCGGGTGTGTGACTTATATTTGTTGTCATGCAGATAAATATCGCAAAAAAAGCTGCGGCCGACAAAGCCGCCACTTTTATAGAACCCGGAATGACGGTGGGACTGGGAACAGGCAGCACCGCGTATTATGTCATTATGCGGATAGGAGAGATGGTGAAAGAAGGTCTGGAGATACGGGCCGTCGCCACTTCCGTGGAATCGGAGCAACTGGCGAAGGCGCAGGGTATTACTATAGTGCCTTTTGCAGCAATCTCCGGTATAGACATCGATATTGATGGCGCCGATGAAACAGATATACAGTTGCGGCTCATCAAAGGAGGAGGCGGGGCCTTACTTCGCGAGAAGATCATAGCGGCGGCTGCTGGTCGTATGATCGTGATTGCGGATGAAAGTAAACTGGTGTCGCAATTAGGGAAATTTCCTTTACCGGTAGAAATTATTCCTTTTGCCCATGAGCTAACCATGCATCAGTTGGAGAAGCTGAAAGTGGCGCCGGTCTTGAGAACCCGCGAGGGACAATTATTTATCACGGACAATGGCAATTACATTGCAGATTGTCATATCGGGGAGATTGCTGCTCCGGAAAAGCTGCATGCACAGTTGAACGATATTCCG
Source organism: Chitinophaga dinghuensis (assembly GCF_003259435.1). Classification (GTDB taxonomy): domain Bacteria; phylum Bacteroidota; class Bacteroidia; order Chitinophagales; family Chitinophagaceae; genus Chitinophaga; species Chitinophaga dinghuensis. The sequence goes on along the minus strand of NZ_QLMA01000008.1, from coordinate 22,076 downwards.
GGAGTGGTGGAGAATGGGCTGTTTATAGGCCTCGCCAGCACCCTGATAATAGGAACGGATGCCGGCGAAGTACGTATTTATGGGCGTCAGGACTGAGTATCCTTATCCAGCCAGGATGTTTTTCGGGTATCTTTTGAAAACACGTATACCATTAAGGAAATGAAAATGCATGCGGTTACATACCAATAGTAACCGGATTCAATTCCTTGTTTTTTGAAGTATAGTGCCAATGGCTCTGCGGTTCCGCCGAAAATCGCCACGGTGATCGCGTAGGGGAAACCCACTCCGAGCGCACGTATCTCCGCAGGAAACAATTCTGCTTTCACCACTGCATTAATAGAGGTATAACCAGTTACAATCAGCAGCGCTGCTAGTATCAGCCAGAAGGCTTCCCAGGCGGAGGTCGCGTGACTGAGTGCCGTCAGAATAGGGACGGTGAAAAGCGTACCTGCAATCCCAAAGGCAGTAAGGATAGGCTTTCTGCCAATTTTGTCAGATAAGAGTCCCGCTAAAGGCTGTATACAGGCGTAGATCAGCATGAGGCAGAAAGTGAGGGTGGTAGCGCTTTCAATACTCATCTTAACGGTGTTGACGAGGAATTTCTGCATGTAGGTGGTATAGGTATAGAACGCAACTGTACCTCCAAGAGTAAGTCCAGCTACCGTAAGCACCGCTTTGGGATGTTTGGTAAACAGCGCGCGTACAGAGCCCTGTTCTTTAGATTTTTGTTCTTTATCAAAGGAGGTCGACTCCTGCATGCCTCTGCGTAGATACAATACTGTAACTGCCAGCAATGCCCCTATGAAGAAAGGAATACGCCATCCCCATGTGTGGAGGTCTTCGGGGCTTAGAAATACTTTTTGTAATAATATCTGTACGCCAAGGGCCAGTAACTGGCCGCCAATCAGCGTTACATATTGAAAGCTGGAATAGAAGCCTCTGCGATTGGAGGTGGCTACTTCACTCAGATAGGTGGCGGAAGTGCCATATTCTCCGCCTACACTGAGTCCCTGGAGCAATCGGGCTAATGTTAGGCAAACTGGCGCCAGCACACCTATCTGGGCAAATGAAGGCGTACAGCAGATCAGGAGAGAGCCGAAAGACATGAGCAATACGGAGAGTGTCATGGCGGTTTTACGCCCTTGCCTGTCGGCAATACGGCCAAATAACCAGCCGCCGATGGGACGCATAAGGAAGCCTACTGCAAAGATGGCTGCCGTATTAAGGAGCTGAGCCGTGTAGCTACCTTTAGGAAAGAAGACAGGCGCAAAGTACAGGGAAAAGGTAGAGTAGATGTACCAATCGTACCATTCTACCATGTTTCCGGCAGAGCCGGTGAGTATGGCTTTAATGCGCCAGGAATCAGGATGCTTCATATATTCTGCTAAAATATATTTAAAAGCGCATAAAAAATTGGGTTAAATACGGTATGTTAAAAAAGAAAAAAATTAGGATAGTATTTAGATATGACCTATCTTCGTCAGGCTTCTTAAGAATATTGTATTTCAATTCTGTTCGTAATCTTCACTTTTTACATACAGCTTTCTTACTTTTTTCTTGTAGGTGCACAGCGAGCCGGCTGTAACATGGCGAGAATATATTAACTTTTAAAAATTTATTAAATGCAAACAGGTGTTGTAAAATTTTTTAATGAAACTAAAGGTTTTGGCTTCATTAAAATCGAAGGTACGAATCAAGAAATCTTTGTTCACGTATCTGGTATTAAAGAAAGCATCGGCGAGAATGACCGCGTAGTATTCGACGTGGAAGAAGGCAGAAAAGGTCCGAACGCTGTTAACGTAAGATTAGCATAACATTATTTCAGATAATAGTTTTGTCACTTAAGAAAAAGACCTGCTGAAAAGCGGGTCTTTTTTTATGCCCATAAATGTAGGCGGGTAGTATGTTTGAGCCGTTATTCGAAAATGCGGGCGAAATGATTTTCCAGGTGATTACGCATGGCATTGCGGAGCATTTCTGCAGATCCGTTTTCAATGATTTCCACGAGTCCTCTGTGGGAAACGAACTTTTTGGTTTTAGGCATTTTCTTTAGGAGGCCGCTGCGGTGTACATAATCAAATACAGGCAAGAGCATTTGCTGGAAGCGTTTGAGTACCTGGTTGCCGCTGATTTCATATAATTTGCCATGGAATTTAATTTCCTGTTCAATCTGGAACAGGTGCTGATCTGCAATGGCCGGTTCATGGGCCACGATGGCTTTCAGATCTTCAATATCCTTGGGAGTAACCCTTTCCATGATAAAGTCTGCCATACCTATTTCGAGGGCAAGACGCATCTCAAAAATCTCTCTGAGCGTGTTTTTATCCATGATTTCAGGATAAAGACTTTTCTCCAAAAGTCCTGTCAGATCAGGATTGGTGAGCACAGCCCCTCTCTTCTTCTTTGTTTCTATCAGTCCCAATGTCTTCAGCCTGGTGAGGGCTTCTCTGACTACTGTTCTGCTCACACCCAGTAAATCCGCCAGTTCCAGCTCTTTCGGGATAGAATCTCCCACTTTGAAATCCTTGCTGATAAGAAGGTCTATCAGCTTACGTTCCACTTTGTCTACCAACGAGCTGGTATCAATCGTTTGCAGACTTTTCGATACTTCCAGGGCACTCATATAATGTCGTACTTAATTATTTTGATAAAACGGCGATGATGGCTTGTTTTTACACAGCTTCATCAAATTTATAAAGGTTTTCGGAATATAAAAAAGTAAAAAATACTTGGTTAATTAAAATTGTTTCCTACTTTTATTGTGCATTATGTAATACATAATACAATTTCTGAAGCCTAAATGTCCGTTATGAAACGTTTTTTAATCAACCAGAAAAAAGGGCTGTTTTTACTGATCGGCCTATGCTATGCCACCGTTTCCCTGGCTCAGTCACGCAAAATCACGGGCCACATCATCGCCCGCGAAGATCAGTCGCCACTCATTGGCGCCACCGTTAGCGTGAAAGGTACCAGCAGAGGTACACAGGTACAACCAGACGGTTCTTACTCTCTACTCGTCAATCCCGGCGAGATCATCGTAATCCGGTATACTGGCTATCTCCCGCAGGAAATTACCGTAGGGGAAAAAGCAGAGATCAACGCCAGACTGGAACAAGATGTACAGAAAATGAATGAAGTAGTGGTAGTGGGTTACGGTACACAATCCCGCCGCAGCGTTACCACTTCTATTGCCAAACTAGACAAGGAAGTACTGGCCAACGCTCCCAGAGCCAACGTGGGAAGCGCCCTCCAGGGAACAGTGTCCGGCCTCCAGGTGGTAAATGCCACCGGCCAGCCAGGCGCCACGCCAGTGATCATCCTCCGCGGCGGCGCTTCTATTAATAGTCCCGGTAGTCCGCTCGTACTGGTAGATGGCGTTATCCGTTCCTATGCCGACGTACCCGCGGAAGATATCGCCAGCGTGGAACTGCTCAAAGATGCCGCCGCTACTGCGATCTATGGAGCGCGCGCCAACAACGGTGTGATCATCATCACTACCAAACAAGGTAAATCCGGCGTGGCACAAGTATCCTATAAGTTTACCGGCGGCTACAACAAAGCCCGCGAAGGATACAAATACATGGGGGCGAAAGATTATATCTACTATACCCGCCTCGGCTATCTCAACGCCGGCCGTACGCTCAGCCAGGTGAATACTTCCCGCGGTATGGGCCTGTCTACCAATCCTGCCGACCTGGCATCGTTTGATATCCGCCAGTATAACGCCTCTACGGCGAATCTCCTTACCAAAGGCTGGGATACTGTAGGCGATCCTTATGGCGGTACCATCATCTTTAAAGATCATGGTGGCGAAATCGAAAACCTCGTTTTCCGTAACACCTATACGCAAGACCATTACATCAATGTTACTGGTGGAAACGATAAAGGAAAATACTTCGCGAGCTTCGACTACTACAAAGAAGATGGGGTAATCGTTGGTTCGGGATACAAACGTTTTTCCGGAGATGTGAACGGCTCCTATAAAGTGAAACCCAACCTGGAAGTGGGTACAGGCGTAACAATGTCTACTGCTTCTCAATTGGGCGTACTGGCAGGCGAAGTCAATTCGCTCTACCGCAGTCTCGCTATCTGGCCAACTTTCAATCCATGGCTGGATTCCGCTAAAACAATGCCTAATCCAGGCAACAGCGCTTCCGACGGAAATCCGCTCTACTGGCTGCAGAAAACGAAACGCAGTGCGGAAGTGAATCGCATCTCCGCCAATGCTTTTGTTAAATGGGATCTGTTACCAGGACTTTATTTCCGCGGTACCGCAAATATGTATCTCTTCGAAAATCTGAATCAATCTTTCCAACAGGCTACGCAAACGTATGCGAATATTTTTGCAAATCCGCCCTCATTCAGCAATACGAAAAGAGAGTCCATCACCGGCTTCAGTCGCGATTTCCAGCAACAATATAATGGTATCCTGAACTATACGAAAACCTTTGCAGACAAACATGATCTGTCTGTTATGCTGGGTACGGAATATTTCGGCGTTAAATCACTGGGATTGCAGGTAGACGGCCTCAACGCGCCAACGGATGATATTCCTACCGCCAACGCCTCTACGACGTTTAATCCAACTACGTCTTCCACTAATCTGAATAATAATTATACGACGCAGTCCCAATACCGTATTATCTCTACATTTGGCCGACTCGCATACAACTACGATCAGCGCTACTTATTGACAATGGTGTTCCGTCAGGATGCAGTGTCGAGTCTGGCGAAAGCTAACCGCTCCGGCTTTTTCCCTGGCATGTCTTTGGGCTGGAATCTCCACAACGAAGCATTCTATAAAAATGCCAACATCAGTCATATCATCAGTACTGTTAAACCGCGCGTAAGCTATGGCGTAAACGGGAATGTGGCAGGTTTAGGTAGATACGATGTACAAGGGGTTTACAGTCTCCAAACAAATTACAACGGGCTCGCAGGATTCCTGAATACCGCTATGCCTACGCCTAATCTGCACTGGGAGAAAAGTAAAACAACAGACATTGGCGTAGATCTCGGTTTCCTTGACAACCGCATTACGCTGTTGTTTGATTATTATAACAGGAAGACAAGCGACCTCCTGACCAATCTGGCCCTTCCCAGCTACGTTGGCTATGATTTCGTAAAAACAAACCTCGGCACCTTTCAGAACAAAGGATACGAGTTCGAAGTAAATGCGACCGTACTGCAATCAAAAAGTGGGGTGCGACTCACAGTAGGCGCCAATGCGTCTTTCGTGAAGAATAAAATCCTCCAGTTACCATACAATGGAAATGCCAACAACCGTCAGGGCGGCTTCCAGGTTTATGATGATAAAACAGGTAACCTCATATGGGTAGGCGGTTTGCAGGAAGGTCAAACCTTAGGTGATATCTACGGCTACAAACAAGTATCTATCTTCAGAGATGATAAAGACATCAGTGACCACGCTGCCAATCGTTATGATGCCGTTGCCAAAATAACGGGATCGGGTCTGCCCGCAGGGCCAAACGGTCATATCACTCCCGGTGATGTGAACTGGCTGGATAAAGACCGCAATGATACCATCGACTCTAGAGACCAGGTGTATTTAGGAAATATTTATCCTAAATGGACAGGCGGTTTCAATGCACACCTTTCCTATAAAGGCATCTCTTTATATACCCGTTTCGAATTCGCTACCGGCCATACTATCTACAACGACCTTGTAGCGCGCACTTTGGGCAACTACCAGGGAACCTTTAACTATATTGACTTACAGAAGCAAGCATGGTCGCCAACCAACACGGTAACGGATATACCAAAAGTATACTTTGCAGATCAGGTAGCAGGTTCCAAACAGAACTATACCCGCGCCAACAACGCGAATGCGGTACTGAATGGCAATAATTCAAACTTCTACGAGAAAGGCGATTACCTGGCTTGCAGGGAAATAACCCTGAGCTATGAACTGCCGAAAGCCTTACTCCAACGCACACACGTTTTCTCTGCCAGCAGAATTTATATGAGCGCCAACAACCTGTTTTATCTGACGAAATTCAGCGGTCCTTCTCCGGAAGCGCCTATCGACGGCAGTGGTAGTATCAGCGGGGTGTATATGGGTACTTATCCTACCCCTAGAACCTATGTGCTGGGAGTACAGGTTTCATTTTAATCATCTTTCAATTCTACTGTAATGAAAAAGTATATCTTCTTAATACTGGGTCTGGCAACTCTATCGCAAGCCTGCTCTAATAAACTGGACCTGACGCCGGTTAGCTCGCTCAGTAATGACAGCTACTGGAAAACTGCTGACCAGTTTGATGCCTTTGTTACCGGCGTACACAGCGCCTTCAGAAATAATAACAGCGCCTTTCAGTCGCTCGGTGAAATGCGCGCAGATATCTTCGGCACAGAAACAGTGCTGGGCCCATCTTTCACAGGAGAAGCTACGCAAGGCGCTGAGCGTATGTGGTTACAAACGATGGACCTGGATCAGCCAGGAGTAAGCAATTTCGGAGGGTTCTATTTTAATATTAATCAGCTGAACTTGTTGATCAGCAAAACCGCTACCACCAATCTGCTGACAACCGCGAACCGCAACTACTACCTTGGTATTGGCTATGGCATGCGTGCTTTCTATTATTTTCAATTACTCCGCTCCTGGGGAAATGTAATTTTACAGACTACGCCGAGTACTTCCGTAGATATTTCCAATCTCGCCAAAGCCGCCAGCAGTGCAGATGATGTGATGAAGCTGATTAAAGCGGATATCGATAGTTCATTGAACAACTTTGGAACAGATTATTCTTTCCGTAACCAGAAAGGATTTTGGTCTAAAGCCGCTTCCCAAATGCTGAAGGGCGAAGTCTACCTCTGGACCAGCTACCGTGGCGGCGGGGCAGGAGATGCAACTATTGCTAAAAATGCATTGACAGATATTCAAACCAATGTGCCCGCTCTCGGATTGGTAGATAATTTCACGGATGTGTTCTCCAGCGCCAACAAAGGGAATAAAGAAATCATTTTCGCTATCCGCTATAAGCTGAATGAAGCGACGATGTCCTTTGTACCAGGACAGTTTGTGCCACAGTCGGGCCTGATCGCCAATTTCTACGATTCCCTGGGCAACCGTCAGTTTGATGTGACCACCGATAACTGGGGCGGCTTATTACGTGCGCCTGTGCGGGTAGCCACTTTCCGTCAGTACGACGACAAGGATTCCCGCAAGTGGGCGACTATCCAACCCGCCTATACGAAATCTGCTGGCGTATACTCCATTGTGGGGGCTTTTGCCAAAAAGTATCCTGGAGAACAGAATGCAGGCGCAAGAGCATTTACCAATGATTTTCCTGTTTATCGTTATGCAGACCTGCTGTTATTATTGGCAGAAGCAAAAGTTATCCTGGGACAAAGTCCGGCTACAGAAATCAATTTGGTGCGTACCCGCGCTTTGGGTGCAAATTATTCTAACGCATACGCCTATCCGAACCAGGCAATAGACACCGATGCCAAAGAGGCTATTCTGAAAGAACGCTTACTGGAATTCATTTTCGAAGGTAAGCGCTGGTACGATCTGCGCCGGATGGGCGATAATTACGTGTATAAATACACCACAGTGAAACCTACCGAGGCCTATAAACTATTGTGGCCGATCGACAGAAACTCGCTGACCAACAATCGTAGTCTCGTTCAGACACCCGGCTATGCGCAGTTTTAAGGGAATTTTTATTAAATTATATATATGACGATACCGCATCTGAGCAAATTAATTGCAGCGCCGTTTACACCCATGCACAAAGATGGTTCTCTGAACCTGGCCATGATTCCTGAATACTATGCATTCCTCAAAAGGAATGGCGTTACTGGCGCCTTTATCAACGGTTCCACCGGGGAAGGAGTATCCACTACTTCCCGGGAAAAAATGCAGGTGACTACTGCCTGGGGCCTGGCTACCCGCCATGATCCTGAGTTTAAGGTCATGACGCTGGTAGGCGGTACCTCGCTGCAGGACTGCAGGGAACAGGTATTACATGCCAAAGATGCTGGCCTGTACGCCGTTTCCCTCACAGCGCCGTTTTACTTCAAACCGGCGAATGTGCAGGTATTGGCGGAATGCTGTGCATCAGTGGCAGCTGCTGTACCGGATATGCCGTTTTATTATTACCATATTCCGGTACTGACTGGCGTGAACTTTCAAATGATCGATCTGTTGAAAGCGGTAGATGGCAGGATTCCTAATTTTTATGGTATCAAGTATACGCATGAAGATTTTATGGATTATCAATCCTGCCTCAATTTCAAAGATCAATATTATGATATGTTGTGGGGGAGAGATGAAAACCTGCTTTCGGCCCTGGCGGTAGGCGCCAAAGCAGGTGTAGGCAGCACTTTCAATTATGCTGCGCCTCTTTACTATTGGCTGATCAATGCATTCAATACCGGCGATCTTCCGAAAGCAGCCATGCTCCAACAACAATCCATCGACATGATTCGGTTGTTAGGAAAATACGGCGGTATTGCCACTGGAAAAGCCTATATGAAATTGGCGGGAATGGATTGTGGCGAATTTAGGCTTCCGGTGAAAAACATGGATGCTGCACAATTTGAGGCCTTTAAGTCGGACGTATTTGCGCTGGGATTCCGGGAATATTGCTCCCGATAAAAACTAATCACGAGTGAGAGTATTATTGATATTGCTTATGTTATGGGGTGTAACGGCCAATGGCCAACAACCGCAGGCCAATCAGATCAGCTGGTCGGAAGTGGGCGTATTGCCTGTTGCGAGTGGTAAACAGGTACAGCCGGGAGTAGCAGGCGCATTTACCGGAACAACAGGAGAGGTGCTGTTGGTCGCAGGTGGAGCTAACTTCCCAGGTGCAATGCCATGGGAAGGTGGTCAGAAAACCTATCACAATGAAATATATGTGTTGCGTCGTAATAACAATGCCTTTCAATGGCTGCCGGATACAGGACATCTTCCTGTAGCGGCAGCCTACGGGGCCAGCGTGACACTGCCTTCCGGCGTTTTATGTATGGGCGGAGAAACGCCTGCCGGCCGTAGTAAACAAGTGTTATTGCTGCAATGGAATGCTGCTGCCAGTCGCCTGAACGTAAAGCCTTATCCGGATTTGCCGATGGCCCTGGCCAATGCCGGTGCTACTGTGATGGGTACGCAGGTTTGGATAGCAGGTGGCGAATCTGATACCGGCGTTACTAATAAAGTATGGATGCTGGATATGGCCGCAGCTACTCCCTCTTGGAAAGCCATGCCGCCTTTACCACAGCCCCGTTCGCATTTGCAACTGATCACGCAGTCGAATGGCGATTATCCATGCCTATACGCCATTGGCGGCAGAAAGGCCACGGATACGGGTATTAGTGAGCTGAGTGGAACTGTGTACAGATTTTCTCAGAAAACCAACAGCTGGCAGCAATGTGCTACTGTTAGTGATGGTAAGCAGTCATTAAACTGGTCCGCCGGTACAGCCCTTCCTTTCGGGGCAACATTTATCTTACTGACTGGCGGAGATGATGGGAAACTGTTTCATCAGATCGAAACATATAATGCCGCCATCGCTCGTGCAAACGATAGCACCAAGGAACGACTCACTAAAGAAAAAATAACATTCCTGAGCAATCATCCCGGATTCAACAGGAGCATACTACTGTATAATACTGCAACGGATGTATGGACAAAACTGTCGGAGCTACCATACCCTGCGCAGGTGACCACTACCGCCGTGAAATGGAATGATGATATCATCATTCCCTCCGGTGAAGTAAAGCCCGGCACGCGTACCACGAGTATCGTCCGTGGCGTTATCAGCAAACCATCTTATTTCTCGGGTCTTGATTATACCTTGCTGGCCCTGTATTTTCTCCTCATGCTGGGCATTGGATTATGGACCAGCATGAAACAACACAGCACCACAGATTATTTCAAAGGTGGGCAGAAGATTCCAGGCTGGGCTACGGGACTCAGTATTTTTGGAGCTAAGCTCAGCGCCATCACCTTTATCGGTATTCCTGCTAAAACGTATGCTACCGACTGGACCTACTTTTTCCTACTAATGACTATCATCATGGTAATGCCAGTAGTAGTGCGGTATTTTATTCCTTTTTACAGAAGATTAGGGGTTACCTCTTCTTACGAATTCCTGGAACAACGCTTTAGTTACCAGGTGCGCGGCATTGCAGCGGGAATGTATATCCTGTTACAACTGGGCCGAATGGGCATCGTAATTCTGCTGCCCAGTATAGCCCTTAGCGTGGTAACGGGCATAGATGTACGAACCAGTATTGTGGTGATGGGAGTGGTTAGTCTGTTCTACACCGTATTGGGTGGAATTGAGGCCGTGATATGGACGGAGGTTGTACAGGTGATCATTTTGCTGACTGGGGCCTTATTGGCGCTGATATTAATTCCTATGCACCTGGATCATTCCTGGTCGCAGAGTATTTCCACTTTGCAGCAGTACGATAAACTGAAAATGTTTGACCTGCGACTGGATTTCACCAGCAGCACTTTCTGGGTAGTATTGTTGGGCGGATTTGCGCTGAACCTTATCCAGTATGGCTGTGATCAGACGGTAGTGCAACGTTATCTGACGACCACTGATGAAAAATCCGCAATAAAGAGCCTGCGTCTCGGCGCATGGCTGACACTTCCTTCTACCATCATCTTTTTCGCCATTGGTACGCTTTTATTCCTTTTCTACAGAGATCATCCTGCGGAGGTAAATATTGCCCTGAATAACCAGGATACCATATTCCCATGGTACATCGTCACGCAGTTACCTAAAGGAATTGCGGGACTGGTGATCACCGCCATCTTTGCGGCGGCAATGGGAAGTTTGAATGGATCGGTGAATGGCGTGGCTACTGTGGTGGTGAATGATTTCTTCCGTCGCAGATTGCCAGGCAGACCGGATAAATATTATCTGCGTACTGCCAGGATGGTAACGCTGGCGGTAGGACTTTTCGGTACCGCCATTGCGTGGATGATGGCCTCCTGGGGAGCCACATCGCTATGGGATGAGTTCAACCTCATCATGGGATTGTTTACCGGTTCTGTAGGCGGAGTTTTTATACTGGGCATCTTTACCCGTCGTGCCACGAATACCGGCGCCATTGCCGGTTTTATATGCAGCGCGATAGTGCAGGTACTGCTGCTGCAATTTTCACATATGCATCTGTTGATGTACGCCCTGACAGGACTGTTGTCCTGCGTATTGGTGGGCTTACTCGTTAGTCAGATGACCAATCAAAAAACAACATGGGATATACAAAAGAGCAACTGATAACACTGGAGTCGTTTTATAAAGATCAATTATTGGGAGACACGATACCCTTCTGGTTCCCACGGTCCATTGATCAGGAATATGGCGGTTATCTGTTAATGCGTGATGAAAACGGAGAGTTGCTCGATGATGACAAAGCGGTGTGGATTCAGGGCCGTGCGGCCTGGTTGTTGTCTACTTTATACAATACCGTGGAACAACGTCCGGAATGGCTGGAAGGCGCGAAAACGGGCATCGATTTTCTCCTGCAGCACTGCTTCGACACAGACGGCAGAATGTTTTTTCATGTAACCAGAGATGGGAAACCTATTCGCAAACGTCGGTACTTTTTTTCGGAAACGTTTGCAGTGATCGCCCTCGCTGCTTATGCGAAAGCCAGCGGCGATATGACCATGGCAGAAAAAGCCAGGGAACTCTTTGGGAAATGTATTGAATACGCCACTATCCCGGGATTACTCACACCGAAATTCACCAACACGAGGCCGGCAAAAGGTATTGGCGTACCAATGATCATGCTCAACACCGCGCAGCAGTTAAGAGAAACCATCGGTGATCCACGCTGCGATGAGTGGATTGATAAATGGATTAAACAGATAGCAAACGATTTCGTAAAAGATGATATCCGCTGCGTCATGGAACAGGTAGCCCCCGATGGTAGTCTGATCAATCACTTTGATGGCCGTACCCTCAATCCGGGACATGCCATTGAAGGCGCCTGGTTCATTCTGCATGAAGCAAAATATCGGAATAATGATCCGGCTTTGATTAACTTAGGGTGTCGTATGCTGGACTATATGTGGGAGAGAGGCTGGGACAAAGAATACGGCGGAATCCTTTACTTCCGCGATGTAGAGGGCAAGCCTGTACAGGAATACTGGCAGGATATGAAATTCTGGTGGCCGCAAAATGAAGCAATCATCGCTACCTTACTGGCTTACGCCATGACTGGAGAAGATAAATATGCACAATGGCATCAGCAGATTCACGAATACGCCTATACGCATTTTCATGATAAGACGCACGGAGAATGGTATGGCTATCTCCACAGAGATGGTCGGAAATCAGTTCCACTAAAAGGAAATCTTTATAAAGGGCCATTCCATCTGCCCAGACAGGAATGGTATTGTTGGCAATTGCTTAAAAATAAGGCTCAATCATAACCGGATATGAACAGGAACAATATATTTACATTATTACTGCTATGTTGCAGTCTGCTAACGTTTGCGCAGCAACAGCCAGCCATCGTCTATAAGAGCGGAATGGAAGGGTATAAGAGTTTTCGTATACCCGCTATGGTGAGTATGCCCAATGGTACGTTGTTGGCATTTGCAGAAGGAAGGGTACAACATGCCGGCGATTTCGGCGATATCAAAATTGTGCTGAAAACCAGCCAGGATAACGGCGTTACCTGGTCGCCATTAAAAGTAGTGGCGGAAAATGATTCCTTGCAGGCGGGGAATCCTGCACCCGTAGTGGATCTCACAGATCCCGAATATCCTAAAGGGCGCATATTCCTCTTTTATAATACCGGTAATAACCACGAAGGAGAAATCCGTAAAGGACATGGCCTCCGCGAGGTGTGGTATGTGACCAGTGCCGATGGCGGCGCTACCTGGTCAGCACCGGTGAATATCACCACCCAAGTACACCGGCCTAAACAGCCACAGGTGAATCCTGCCTATAACTTTTCGGACGATTGGCGCAGTTATGCGAATACCCCCGGTCATGCCCTGCAGTTTAGCAAAGGTAAATACTGTGGACGCATATACGTTGCTGCCAACCATTCTGCCGGCAATCCGCAACCACATTTTACGGATTATGCTGCCCATGGCTTCTACACAGATGATCATGGTAAAACATTCCATCTGGGTGCTACCGTACCTGTGCCTGGTTCCAATGAATGTACGGCTGCTGAGCTCAGCGGAGGACAACTCATGCTGAATGCCCGCAACCAACAGGGTGATAAACGCATGCGCATTGTGGCAATCAGCAACGATGGCGGCGCTACCTGGAAAAGTACCCAATTTGACGATCGTTTGCCTGATCCGGTATGCCAGGGAAGTATCCTCAACATCGGTTGGAAGAAAGGAAAAGCCATCCTGGCCTTTTCCAACGCAGCAGATACCATACAAAGAAATCATCTGACTGTTCGCATCAGTAATCCTGACGCGAAAGCCTGGCCAGTAACTATTCCTGTAGCTGCCACCCCTGATAAAAAAGGGGATTATACCGCCTATTCCGATCTTGCCTTGACGGCAGATAATCGTATAGGCATACTGTATGAAAGAAACGGATATAGTGAAATTGTATTCGAAGCTATAAATATACCACGATGAAATGGCGCTTACTCCTCTGTTGGTTGCTGTCCGCTAAATGCTTACTGGCCCAGCATCCGGCATTGATACCCAGCCCGGAAAAAGTATCCTGGACGTCGCAAGGCTATGCGATGAGTAGTGGCACAGACATCCTTACAGATCCACGTTTTGAGAAAGAAGCCGCACAACTGCGCGATTGGCTCCTGCAAAAAGGGAAGGCCAGTCAGGTAAAAACGGGCGCCACAGCAACACGCCATATTTGCCTGGTATATAAAGCCGGACTGAAAGAAGAGGAAGCATATGAATTGCGTGTAGCCAATGACGTTATAGCAATAGCTGCGTCGTCCAGTCATGGTATCTTCAACGGAATACAGACCCTGTACCAGTTGCTGCAGGGAGATTCTTTTGCTGGTTGCATCATCGCGGATAAACCTGCCTTTTCCTGGAGAGGATATCTGGTGGATGTAGGTCGCAATTATCAAAGCATGGCCCTGCTGAAGCAACAGATAGATAAAATGGCCGCTTACAAACTGAATGTATTTCAGTTTCACTTTACAGAGAATATCGCCTGGAGATGGCCGGTACCAGGATATCCTGGGCTGACTAGCGACAGCAATATGCTCCGTAATTCTGGCAAAGTTTACACGGATGCAGATATCCATGAGCTCATGCGTTATTGTGCCGACAGACATATCCTCTTCTTACCGGAAATAGATATGCCCGGCCATAGCGATGCCTTCAAACGGGCCATGGGTGTTGATATGCAATGTGATAGCGGGATGCATATCCTGCAAAATATTGTACGGCATTTTATTACAACTTTCCGTCCTGCTTATCTGCACATCGGCGGCGATGAGGTACATATTACCAACAAAGCATTTCTGCCGGCCATGGTCAACATGGTGGAGGCGGCCGGCGTACGCACTTTAGGCTGGGACCCTGGTGGGAATATTCCAGATAAAACCATACATCAGCTCTGGATGCGGGATGCGGGCGTCAAACCATGTGTAAAGTACCTGGATTCCCGTCATCTCTACCTGAATCATATGGACCCGCTGGAAAGTGTAACCACTATTTTCCAACGTCGTATAGGCGATAAGGTGAGGGGAGACAGCAACATGCTGGGTGGAGTGATTTGTCTGTGGAACGATCGAAAGGTAACGGATGAAAAAGATTTGATTCGTATGAATCCGGTATATCCCGCCATGCTGGCCTTTGCAGAAAGAAGCTGGGTAGGCGGTGGAACAATCGGTTGGAGCAGTAATATTGATCCTGCGGATACAACAATGCTCCGGCAATTCCGAAACTTCGAAGGGCGCTTATGGCAGCATCGGCAGTTATATTTTGCGGGACTACCTTTTCAGTATACGCCGCAAAGCCAACTGCAGTGGACCCTTACAGGCCGCAATCAAACTGGCCGTATTGTAAAAACGATCCCTGCCATCGGCGGTACCATCGTTATGCGACATTTCTGGCACCCACTGGTGAAAGGCGTTATCGGAGATAATAAGGATTCGCTGCGTTGGTCGGCCACCGCTATTTTCCAATCAGATAAGGATACCGTTTTACCGGTGTGGATAGGTTTTTATAATCTGTCCCGTTCTACGAATAGTAATACGCCCGCTGCCGGTACCTGGGACAATCGCGGTAGCAGTATTCAAATAAATGGGCAAACGATTGCACCGCCGAAATGGACTTTTCCTGGCCGCAAACCTGGTTCCGAAGATCCTTTAGTGGATGAAGGTTATGAATACAGAGCGCCAGCCATGGTGCATTTTAAGAAGGGAAAGAATATTGTCACCGCAGATCTGCCAGTGAACGGTTTTCAGTCGGGCGACTGGCAGAACCCAGTAAAATGGATGTTTACGTTTGCGCCAGTACAAACGGCAAGTGTAGCACTATCGCCGTTCTTTACAGATCATATGGTGTTGCAGCGGGACCAACCCATTTCGGTTTTTGGAAAAGCCCCTGCTGGCAAAGGCCTTCGTGTCTCCCTGGGAAATAATACCGTACATACAACCGCTGGTGCAGATGGCAAATGGAAAGCCATTCTGCCACCCATGAAAGCAGATACTATTCCGCAAATACTGACAGTACGTACAAAGGAAGACATGATTAGTTGTTATGACGTGTTGATGGGAGATGTATGGGTTTGTGCCGGTCAGTCGAATATGGAATTTTCTTTGTGGGGAGATATGCACGCCGCAGAAGCCTTTGCTACAGCGCGACGGCCTTATTTACGCCTCTTGCAGGAGAATAAACAAACCACTACTTATAGCCCTGCTTATTCAGCTGCTGATACGATTTATCTGCATCCTGAAAATTATTTCCGCGGTAGCTGGCAGCGATCTGACAGTAACAGTGCCCGCATGTTTTCGGCGGTAGGTTATTATTTCGGCGCAAGGGTACAACAGGAAACTGGCGTGCCTGTTGGTCTAATAAATGTAGCAGTGGGCGGGAGTCCTACAGAAGCATGGATTCGCCCGGATGCTGGTCGGAATGTACCGGCAGTGGCGGCACTTTTTCAGGGCGACTGGCTTCAAAATGCGGCTATGGAACCCTGGTGTATTGAGCGGGGCCATGATAACCTCGATCCTTTGCTGAAGCAGGGAATACAGCCTCCTTCTAATGAACTGGGCTACCGGCATCCTTTTCAGCCGGGATTTCTATATGATGCGGCTATAGCAACGCTTTCCCAGCTGGCTGTGAAAGGCATTATCTGGTACCAGGGAGAAAGCAATGCACTCAGTAAGAGAAGGATGGAACAACATGAGCAGCTGTTTCCTTTACTGGTAGCCGACTGGCGCAAGCAATGGCATTCCGGTGAACTGCCATTTTATTTTTGTCAAATATCTTCCATCAGTACAGAGAAAGGCTACAAATCAGAGTACTGGCCTGCTTTCCGGGATGGACAACGCCGAATGGCGGATAGTATTCCTTTTTCAGGAATGGCGGTTAGCGCTGATGTTGGGCATCCCACAGATGTGCATCCCCGGGATAAACGCACAGTAGGAGAGCGTTTGGCAAAAGTGGCATTGCATAAAACCTATCAGTTGCCAATAGTTTATAAAGGGCCTGTACCAATCAAAGCATTGCTGAAAGGAGATACCGCCCTTCTGCAATACGACAGGAATGAACGAATTACGACTGCCGGAAATAAGCCACTGCATGGATTCTCATTGGAGGATGGGAAGGAAATTCCTGCTGTGATAGAAGGAGATGTTATTAAAGTATGGGTTCCTGCCGGTACAAGGTTTGTTTACTACGGATGGCAGCCTTATTCTTTAGGGAATTTGTTGAATGGGGAAGGATTGCCGGCTTCAACGATGCGTATCGCATTATAGGATTATCTTATCTAAATAATAGAGGCGGTGTCTGAAATAGGGATGCCGCCTCTTTTACTTTGGTAAAGAAACAGTAATATGTATCCATTTAGCGGGAAGTTGTATCCGTAAAATCACGTTTGTTAGGCTAATTTTGCATATTATGGTAAAGCGCATATTTAACATACGAGAATTTAGCAATTACCTGAATATCCGCAGTGTGAAAGAGGAAGAGATACATGTCGTCAATTTTGCAACGGAACAGGAGGTGTTGCTAAAGTCCGACCCCATTACGATTGACTTTTACCTATTGGCTATCAAACCGCCCATTGATAAGCGTCTGGTGACTACTCATTACATGGAGGATCAGTCGGACGCCTCTTTTATGTACATAGATGGGCCGCATAATTCCCTGGATTGGGATATCTCGCCACCAACCGCCGGATATACGATCCTGGTAAGCGCAAAATACCTGAATAAACTGGCAAAGGATTATAGTTTCATGCACTATAATAACCATGAAGCCCTGTTCCTGAGCAAGGAAGAAGAGGTTATTCTCTGGGATATTTTCAAGAAAACATATGATGAATTTCAGAAGGAATTTTTTTCGAGAGATGTCATGCTCTCCTATATCTCACTGATATTTTCTTATACACAAATTTTTTACGACAGACAGTTTGATACAAGGAGTAAAATTTATCACAAGGTGATCAATGATTTTTATAAAAATCTGGAAGACTTCTTCTCTCAGACTGATGTGGCAGGATTGCCTTCTGTGGCCTTTTTTGCGCAGAAATCTAATCTCTCGCCCAATTATTTTGGAGATCTGGTAAAACATTTTACAGGGAAGTCTCCTATTGATCATATTCAGGATTATGTGGTACAACTGGCTAAGGATAAGCTGAAAAACACCAGTTTGTCTGTCAGTGAAATATCTTATAGTCTTGGTTTCGATTACCCCAATTATTTCGCGCGGTTTTTTCGGAAAAAGACAGGCATTGCCCCGAGGGTATATCGTAATCAGTAAATACACTATATACGCAAAGCAGCCATCAGGCTGCTTTTTTGTTTTGGGGAGACACGGATACGAGAAAATACAACCATTCCTCTGATCATCAGGAAAAACAGTAAAATGTATCCGTTTTAACGTAATGTGTCTACATTATTTGGATTTGACTGCTGTTAACTTTGTATTGTCAATAGTAACAAACAAATCAAAAAAATATAGTTATGTCACAGAAAGTGAATTTCCAGAATAGTAACAACAGCAGCATCACAATGTCGGCAGTACTCTTTTTTCCTGAGGAGTTCGATCAGCAGAAAAAATATCCAGTAGTGGTAGTGAGTCATCCTGGTGGTGGCGTAAAAGAACAAACTGCTGGATTATATGCTAAAAAACTGGCAGAGCAGGGCTTTGTAACGATTGCATATGATGCCTCTTATCAAGGCGAAAGTACTGGAGATCCTCGTCAGTTGGAAAATCCTTATATCAGAACAGAGGATGTGAGCGCTGTGATCGATTACCTGACAACACTCCCTTATATCGATACCCAGAAGATAGGCGCCATGGGTATTTGCGCCGGCGGCGGTTACACTGCCAATGCAGCCATCAACGACCATCGTATTAAAGCAGTAGGCGCCGTGAGTGCGGTAAATATTGGTTCCATGTTCCGTAATGGATGGGAAAACAATGTGAAAGATGCAGATTCGTTACCGTACCTGGAAGCTGGCGCCAATGCCAGAACCCAGGATGCCGGAAATACCGCTGTGGCAACAATACCGCTGGCGCCCCTGAAAGAAGAAGATGCGCCTAATGCAGAGCTCAGAGAAGCCTGGGAATACTATCATACTGATCGTTGCCAGTATCCAACTGCTCCTGGCTTTGCGACAGCCAGAAGTCTCACCCAAATTATTACTTACGATGCTTATAACAAAGCGGAAGCATTTTTTGTACAGCCGTTACAAATTGTTGCAGGTAGTGAAGCCGGTAGTAAATGGATGAGCGATGACCTGTATAATCGTGTGGCCAGTAAAGAGAAAAACTTCCATATCCTGGACGGCGCTAATCATATGTCATTATACGATGTGCCACAGTATGTAAATGAAGCAGTTGATGTACTGGCGCTGTTTTTTAAGAAGCATCTCTAAACAGGCACATAACAACAAACAAATGACAGCGGAAGGATAACTGTGTGTTCCATACAATTGACGCGGGCAATAAATCCTTGTTATATGAAATGGGGTTAAAGTATTAATTTAAAAATATGTAATATTTTAGTTGGTAGTTTGGGATAGCATACGTTGGATGCTATCCCTTTGTACCTTTAAACTTTAATCAACTATACAGGCATTTATGCTCGACCATTTCCCCTTTTATCTGGCCATCATTGTTTTGATTGTCTTGTTAATTATGCTGAGTAACCGAATCAGGGTGGCTTATCCCGTATTGCTCGTACTTGCAGGATTAGCTGTTAGTTTTATTCCTGGTATCCCGGCACTCAAAATAGACCCTGAACTTATTTTTATCATATTCCTGCCACCCTTGCTATACGAAGCTGCCTGGGCTACTTCCTGGAAAGAACTGTGGCATTGGAGAAGGATTGTAGGCAGCTTTGCATTTATTGTTGTTTTCCTGACAGCTATTTCCGTGGCCTTTGTGGCGAACACCTTTATCCCTGGCTTCTCGCTGGCCCTGGGCTTTTTGCTGGGAGGCATCGTTTCTCCGCCAGATGCGGTGAGTGCCAGCGCTATCCTGAAGTTTGTAAAGGTGCCTAAAAGAATGTCTTCTATTCTGGAAGGGGAAAGTCTGCTCAACGACGCCTCTTCCCTGATCATTATGCGTTTTGCCATGATAGCGGTAGCTACCGGGCAATTCATCTGGTATCAGGCAGCAGCCAGCTTTGTATGGATGGTAGTGGGAGGAGTAGTCATAGGTTTGCTCATAGGCCTGGTCTTCAAAAAAGTACATAAATGGTTGCCAACAGATGTAAATATGGATATCATTCTTACACTGGTGACACCTTATGCTATGTATATGGGCGCAGAGGCGGTACATGCATCCGGCGTGCTGGCAGTAGTGAGCGGTGGCCTGTATCTTTCTTATCACCGGCATGAATTCCTCAGCGGATCTTCCCGGTTGAGAGGAGAAAATGTATGGCAAAGTCTTGTATTCCTGTTAAACGGACTGGTATTTATCCTCATTGGCCTGGATCTTCCGGAAATTACCGCTGGGTTGAAGAATGAAGGTATCGGCTTTTATCAGGCTACCGGCTATGGCTTGTTGATCACTGCCACGTTGATTTTTGGCAGAATGCTGGCAGCTTATGGCTCGCTGATTGTTACCAGGATCGCCAGTTATTTTATTACGGTGGCCGACAGAAATCCGGGCGCAAAAGCGCCAGTACTCATGGGATGGACTGGCATGCGCGGGGTAGTATCGCTGGCAGCCGCACTATCGATTCCCGTCGCTTTTGACAACGGAGTACAGTTCCCGCAAAGAAATCTGATCCTGTATATTACCTTCATCGTTATCCTCGTTACACTGGTACTCCAGGGATTAACACTGCCCATCCTGATCAGGAAAGTTACACTGCCTGTATGGAATGATCACCTTCCGGAAGACGAAACAGAAACGCTCCTGCGTGAAGAGCTGGCCAATGTATCACTGGATTACCTGCAGGAAAATCATGCTTCTGATCTGGAACATAGCTTCCACCTGAAGAAATTAGCCAGTCAGTGGAGGAATCAGTTACAATCTGATGAAGAAAGCGCCGTTCCGGATTATGTGAAATTCGCCTACAGGAATATACTGGAAGAACAGCGGCAACTGCTCATAAAGAAAAATAAAAATGAAGAACGAATCGATGAAGAAATCATCAGAAAATTCCTTCATCGCATAGATCTGGACGAAGAAAAATTAAACCTGGAATAATGAAGAAGAAATACGGACAGGCGCCTGATGCAGCCAGGAAAGCTTATTTCAATACGCTTTCCAACTATAGGAACGGACAATTCCAGAATCAGATTCCCACGCCTGCATTGGCAGAGGGGAAAAATATGCTCAAAGTGTTGTGGGAATTCCTTGGTAAGCACCCGGATACTGCACCTGCATCACCGATTCCTGTGATAGATACAGATTTGAAACAACTAAAGCCGGAAGAGAATGTACTTGTTTGGTTCGGACATAGTTCCTATTTCATTCAGGTGGACGGAAGGAAATTGCTCATCGATCCGGTTTTCAGTGGCAATGCATCGCCTATCAGAGGCTCTGTGAAAGCCTTTCCCGGTTCCAATCGCTATCAGGTAGAAGATTTACCGGCAATTGATCTGTTATTGATCACGCATGATCACTGGGATCACCTGGATTACAAAACCATAGAACTACTGAAAGGCAAAGTAGATAATGTTGTTTGCGGTTTAGGCGTAGCCCAGCATTTTGAATACTGGGGTTGGGATAAAAGTAAACTAATAGAGAAAAACTGGTATGATAGTATTGCGCCCATGGAAGGTTTCCAGGTGACCTTAATGCCAGCCAGACATTTCTCCGGCAGATTACTGAGCAGGAATATTTCCCTCTGGACATCTTACGTATTGCAAACGCCGACGAAAACATTATTCCTGGGTGGCGACAGTGGCTATGGGCCCCATTTTAAAGAGATTGGCGATCGTTTCGGCCCAATTGACCTGGCTATTTTGGAATGTGGGCAATACAATGAAAACTGGCCATATATCCACTCTATGCCACATGAAATCATCAAAGAAGTACAGGACCTGAAAGCGAAAAATTTCATACCAGTACATAGTTCTAAATTCAAACTGGCACAACATCCCTGGTACGAGCCCTTGAAACAGGTGACATTGCTGGCAGAAGCCGCACACCTACCAATTACTACCCCGAGGATAGGAGAAAAAGTAGACCTGGATCATTTGGGGAAAGTATGGGGCAAATGGTGGGAACAGTTATAAAATCTTACAAAATGAAAAGAGGATGCTTCTACTGAAGTGCCCCCAAAAGTTTAGACACTTTTGGGGGCATTTTTATGAGTGCAAGAAAGAAACACAGTTTTGCCTTTAAGGTAAAAGCAATCAGACTAGTGGAAAAGGGTCAGAGCATTATGTCCACATCGGATGACCTGGACATAAGCCCTTCATTACTATTAAAATGGTGGGATTACTAT
>NZ_QLMA01000007.1 GCF_003259435.1 Chitinophaga dinghuensis | reverse complement strand
TGTTCCAGGAAGCCCCGTAGGGAAGACAAGTATCTTTCAACAGCGCCGGCCGTCTTGGCGGAAACTGTCAGCAGTTTATATTTACGTCCTGCATCACTGTCGCTGCGTACAGGCGCCTCTTCCAGGATGGCATGTGCATTGGTACCGCCAATACCGAAGGAGCTCACCCCCGCGCGCAGGGGCTGGCCATCACGGCCCTCCCAGGATTGCAGGTTCGTATTCACAAAGAAAGGGCCGCCATTGAAATCTATCTCGGGGTTGGCGGCTTTAAAATGCAGACTGGGCACCAGTTGCCGGTGTTGCAGGCAGAGCGCTGTTTTTATTAGCCCAGCTACGCCTGCAGCCGTATCAAGGTGTCCGACATTACTTTTCACAGATCCTATTGCGCAGGTTTTTTCTTTACCTCCCAGTGCAAAAGCTTCGTTGAGCGCTCTTACTTCAATAGGATCACCTAACCTGGTGGCTGTACCATGGGCCTCTACATAGCTGATACTGCCGGGTTCCACATTTGCCATCTTCATTGCGGCAGCAATACATTCCGCCTGTCCTTTTACACTGGGAGCGGTATATCCTACTTTCTGCGCACCGTCATTATTAACTGCGGTAGCTCTGATTATAGCGTAGATATTATCGCCATCCTTCATGGCTTCACTGAGGCGTTTCAGTACAATTACGCCGGCGCCCTCTCCTACTGCAGTTCCGGAGGCGTCCTTATCAAATGTTCTGCAATGGCCGTCATTCGAAGAGATGCGGCCTTCGTGATATTTATATCCTTTCTTTCGGGTAGTTTGAATGGAGATACCACCCGCCAGCGCCAGCGCGCATTCTCTAGTGAGCAGACTCCTGCACGCCAAATGTATAGCTCCAAGAGAAGTGGAACAGGCTGAATCTACATAAAAAACAGGACCGCGCAAATTGAGTTTATAAGCCACCAGCGTATTAATAAAGTTAGGCGTACTTATCATACTCAAATACAACGGATCAACATTACTGTTGGCCGATTGTCCGTATAGGTGTATTTTCCAGTTGGTATTACCTGATGCGCCAGCAAATAATCCTATTTTCTTTTTATCAATCGCAGCAGTGTATCCCGCATCCTCAAGGGCATTCCAGCAATGCTTATGGAATAACCTTATCTGCGGGTCCATCAGTGTTGCTTCTTCTACTGTATAGCCAAAGAATCCGTTGTCAAATGTTTCTTTTTCTGACAAAACCCCACCGGCCGTTTTTACGAAAGCGGCGTCGTTGAGCAGGGTGGCATCTACACCTCTTTCTTTCAATTCCTCATCCGTCAGGAACTGCAGCGATTCGCTGCCTGCTGCAAGGTTATTCCAGAACTCCCGGTAATCGTTGCTGCCAGGGAATTGGGCGGAGATCCCTATGATAGCTATTTCCAGCCCATCATACTGCTTAGCTGAGGTCATCTTCATACGCATTAAATTTATTGAGGTCACCTATTAATTCATCTCTGTCAAAATCATCATCTTCACCAGCTACCAACACCGGCTCATCGACTATAAAGTCGACCAGGTCTTCTATATTCGGATACTGGAATAATAGCGCGACGCTGATGTCTTTACCCAACAGTTTTGTGGATAGATGTGACAGGCGGACAATCTTAATGGAGTTGCCACCTGCATCGAAGAAATTATCGCGGATTCCTATCTTATCTTTACCCAGCAAGTCTTTCCATATTGCCACCAATTTTTCTTCAATCTCATTTCTAGGCTCCACATATTCCACACCGGACCTCAGCTCCATTCCCAGCGGGTCCGGCAACCGGCGTTTGTCGGCCTTGCCATTCTGTGTTAGCGGTATTTCTTCCAGTTGTACAAAATGAGAAGGGACCATATAGGCAGGAAGACTTTCTGACAGAAATTCTCTCAGCTCACCAGCATTTAATTCCTGATCAGCCACCAGGTAGGCAGCCAGCTCCTTTTCTCCTCCAGACGCGGTAACGGCCACCACTGCTGCGTTCTGCACTGATGGGTGTTGTTGCAGTGCATGCGCCACCTCTCCAGGCTCTATGCGGAAACCGCGGATCTTCACCTGCTCATCCCGACGACCTATGTAAACAAGGTTACCATCGGCCTCCCAATAGCCAAGATCGCCGGTCTTATACAAGCGGTATCCAGCAAGGAAAGGATTATCTGTGAATTGCCGCGCCGTTAATGCCGGCTGATTCAGATAACCGGCTGCCAGGCCTGCACCTGTGATACAGATTTCACCGGTCACGCCGGTACCACATATCCTCCCACCCGCATCAAGAATATAGATACCTGTGCCGGATATCGGCTTTCCGATAATCACAGGCTCATTCAATGACAGGGATGCCACGATACAACCTACCGTCGATTCCGTAGGGCCGTACTCGTTATAAACAGACATATTGCCATTCATGCCTTGCAGCGTTTCTACATGTGTGCCCAGCACCTGCTCTCCTCCTACAATAGCGCATCTCACTGATGTGGTATCTATTTCCAGTTGGCGCAGCATATTGATATGGGAAGGCGTTAGTTTAATACTGTCTATGCCGTGGCTGCCATCAAAACTTGCTGCCAGTATAGCGCTCAGCGATGTATGTTGCGGGAAGATGGTTAACATACCTCTGCTCGTCAAAGGACAGAATATAGTCGTTACCGTTAGGTCAAACGACAAAGAAGTAAACAACCCGAAATGTGGACGACCACCTTCAAAATAGTGACTGTTGGCCCATTGTATGTATGCAGATAAATTACCGTGCGTGATTGCACAGCCTTTCGGCATACCGGTTGATCCCGAAGTATAGATCACATAAGCCAGCGAATCAGGTGATGGCGTGTAGGTAGATGCAGACGCCGACAAAGGCAGCGTATCCAGCTGCACATCCACCGCTACTACTGCTCCGGTGTAGTAAGACAGATCAAAAATATAATCTGTCTGCGTTAGCAATATATTGATACCAGCATCCTGTATAATAAATTCCTTGCGGGAAACCGGATAGGACGGATCCAGCGGTACATAGGCTGCACCTGACTTCAGTACTCCCAGGATGCTGATCAGCATCTTATCTGACCGGTCCAGTAATATACCAATGCGCTCATCGTTTTTGATCTCATAGGTATTACTGAGATATACTGCCAGTTTATCTGATGCCTGGTCCAGTTCCTCATAACTAAGCGTGTGGCCTTCGTATATCAATGCTGCGGCATTGGGCTGTTGTGCTGCCTGTGCCTGGAAAAGCTCCACCACACTAGCATAGGGAAAACCTGCTTCCAACGAATGATTAAAGCCATTGATCAGTTGATCCTGTTCGGATGCGCTCAGGTAATGCAGGTCATTTACCAATGCTTCTTCTTGTGATATCACGGACCGTGTCATCTGCAGGAAATGTTCCTGCAACTGTGCCATCATCGCCGGCTCATAGGTGTGACTATTGTATTCAAATTTGATCATAATATCCTCACCCGGCAATACTGTTATCGTCAGATCAAAATTATTCTGTCCGAAGCCGGTACAGGATACAAGGGAGAGTACGCCATCTTCTTCCAGCTTCTCCATATTCTGTTCTATCAACTGCTGCACCGGGTAGTTTTCAAACAGAATAATATGATTGAAGAGTTCTCTGCCCAAATGATGGCCAGCTTGTATCTGCCCCAGTTGTGTATAGTGATATGGCACACTCTCCAGTGAAGCATACTGCACTTTCCGGAACAGCTCTTTCACCTGCATATCAGCGGTTGCCTGGATGCGCACCGGCACCGTATTAATGAACATACCTATCATCTGCTCTACGCCGCGCAGCTCTGCCGGGCGTCCGGAAACAACTGCGCCAAACACTACATCATTACTGCTATTGTATTTACCAAGCAGTAGTCCCCATACTGTTTGTATAAAAGTGCTTTCTGTTATACCCAGCCCGGAACAGAAGTTACTTACTTCTTTCCTGAGTGTACCATCGATATGGAAAATCTGTTTCTCCGGTTTAAAAACATAATTACCGGTGGGATTCCGGGAAGGTAGTACTGCTGCCTCTTCATAACCGGAGAGATAGGACTGCCAGTAATCCAGGCTGGCAGAAGTATTCAGCCCGTTCAGCCATTCAATGTAATCAGCATAAGGAACCGGTTTATCCAGCGCGGGTGAAATGCCCTGCTGCAGACTGTAATATATTTTGAAGAATTCCTGTATCAGGATACTCACGCACCATCCGTCCATCAGGATATGGTGGTGGCTCCAGACAAATTCATACAGATCATTATCCTTTCTCAGCACCTTCAGACGCATCTGAGAACCTTCGTGAAGGTTAAAGCCTTGTTGCCTGTCAGCATCGCGGAATGCTTGTATGGAGAACTCAGGCTGATGACGAATATCAAGGCAACTGAAATGGTTGCCAGCCTGGCGTTGCACTATTTGTAAAGGTCGGTCGCCATAGCTTTGCGTGAAGCAGGTCCTCAATACACCATGGCGGGCTACGAGCTGATTATAGCTCTTTTCCAGCAATGCTACATCCAGTGCACCTTTCACCTCATAGCTCATCTGTTCAAAATAAGCGCTGGAAGCAGGGTTGATCAGCCATTGATAGTACAACCCTTCCTGCAGGGGGCTTAATGTATAGGCGTCTTCCACACTGCCGGATGCCGTAAGTGCCATTACCGCCTCCACACTGAGGTCCTTGCAGGTGAGATCTGATGGCGTGAGATGAATTGTAGCCGTAGCGGCAAGTTGGCGGATCAGCAGCCCGAGATGCTGTTCAAAAGCAGCCATCAATCGATCGATGGTGGCAGCATGGAACTGTGCAGTATTATATCCTGCCGTCAGCCGCAGCCGGCCTTCCGCCACAATACCGGAAATATCCAGCAGAGAGGTTCTTTCCCAGTTCTCTGAAATAGTGCGGCCATGCGGCTCTCCGCTGAAACGGAATAACGCTGCGCCATCACTTGCGGTAACGCTATGGCCAAAGTCGCCAAGATAGTTGAAGTTAACTTCGGGTGTCGTGGTTACTTCCGCTGCCGTCATATAACGGAGAATACCATAGCCTATGCCCTTGTTAGGTATACGGTGCAGGTGTTCTTTCACTTCTATCAACTGCCGGATCATATCCGCCCGGTATTCCATATTGAACAGCACCGGATAGATGCTTGTAAACCATCCAATGGTACGGGTCACATCTACTTCGGCACCGATTTGTTCCCTACCATGGCCTTCAAGATTGATCAATACGCGGTCTGTTTCAAATACATCTGCCAGTGCCAGGCTCAATGCTGTCAGGAGCACATCATTTGTATCCGTATGATAGGCACTATAGCAACCCGTAAACAACTGTGTGCTTAGTTGCTGGTCCAGTGTGAATGAACGGAAGCTGATATCTTTTATCAGGTTGGTACCACCGGGATAATCCAGGGGAAGATGCGGTACAGGCTGTGCTGCAATGGCAGACCAATAGGCCGCTTCCCGCTGCAATGTTTCGCTGGAGGCATAAGCGGTCTGTTTTTCCTGCCAGAATTGAAAAGCATCCGTTTTCATAGGCAGACTTAATATTTGTCCTGCCAGCGCCTGCTCATACAACGCAGATATATCTTCCAGCAATATCCTCCAGGAAACGCCATCCATCACCAGGTGGTGTACTACTATCAACAGCCGATCTCCTGCTGCATCACGGAAGATGGCAGTCTTGACCAATGGACCGGTTTCCAGATTGATGCCTGCCTGTATACGGTTACAATGCTGATCAAAATCTAATGTATGATAAGGTAATATTTCGAGCGCATATCCTTGTGTTGCTCCTTTATTTTCCTGCTCCCAGCCTCCGGCCGTCTGACGATATACCATCCGCAGGGCATCATGGTGCAGCAATATTTTTTCCAGCGCTGCTTTCAGCGCCGCTTCATTGATTGTTGTCTGACACTGTAATAAAACAGACTGGTTATAATGATGTTTTTCTTTAAAATTATTGGAGAAAAAATAATACTGAATAGGACTCAATGGAATCTTACCAGTAATGATATCCTGACTGATGGAACGACTGTTCTTCAATACAAAGGTGGCGGTATCTTCCAGCACCGGATGCAGTAATAGATCCTGAATGGTAAGCGTGTAGCCCCTTTGTTTCATACGGGAAACCACCTGGATGGATTTGATGGAATCGCCTCCCAGTACGAAGAAATCATCTTTAATACCGATGTTCTTTTTCTTCAGCACTTCTTCGTATACCGCAATCAGTTGTTGTTCCACTTCATTACTTGCAGCAACATATGTTGCACCGGACTCTATTTCCATTCCCAGCGGGTCCGGCAACCGACGTTTGTCGGCCTTGCCGTTTTGCGTCAGTGGTATTTCTTCCAGTTGCACAAAATGAGAAGGGACCATATAGGCAGGAAGACTTTCTGACAGAAATTCTCTCAGCTCACCAGCATTTAATTCCTGATCAGCCACCAGGTAGGCAGCCAGCTCCTTTTCGCCTCCAGAGGCGGTAACTGCCACCACTACTGCGTTCTGCACGGATGGGTGTTGTTGCAGCGCATGCGCCACCTCTCCGGGCTCTATGCGGAAACCGCGGATCTTCACCTGCTCATCCCGACGACCTATATAAACAAGGTTGCCATCGGCCTGCCAGTAGCCAAGATCGCCGGTTTTATACAAGCGGTATCCAGCAAGGAAAGGATTATCTGTGAATTGCCGCGCCGTTAATGCCGGCTGATTCAGATAACCGGCTGCCAGGCCTGCACCTGTGATACAGATTTCACCGGTAACGCCTGTGCCACATATCCTCCCACCCGCATCAAGAATATAGATACCTGTGCCGGATATCGGCTTTCCGATAATCACAGGCTCATTCAATGACAGGGATGCCACGATACAACCTACCGTCGATTCCGTAGGGCCGTACTCGTTATAAACAGACATATTGCCATTCATGCCTTGCAGCGTTTCTACATGTGTGCCCAGCACCTGCTCTCCTCCTACAATAGCGCATCTCACTGATGTGGTATCTATTTCCAGTTGGCGCAGCATACTGATATGGGAAGGCGTTAGTTTAATACTGTCTATGCCGTGGCTGCCATCAAAACTTGCTTCCAGGATAGCGCTCAGCGATGTATGTTGCGGGAAGATGGTTAACATACCTCCGCTCGTCAAAGGACAGAATATAGTCGTTACCGTTAGGTCAAACGACAAAGAAGTAAACAACCCGAAATGTGGACGACCACCTTCAAAATAGTGGCTGTTGGCCCATTGTATGTAAGCAGATAAATTACCGTGCATGATTGCACAGCCTTTCGGCATACCGGTTGATCCCGAAGTATAGATCACATAAGCCAGCGAATCGGGCGATGGCGTGTAGGTAGATGCAGACGCTGGCAAAGGCAGCGTATCCAGCTGCACATCCACCGCTACTACTGCTCCGGTGTAGTAAGACAGATCAAAAATATAATCTGTCTGCGTTAGCAATATATTGATACCAGCATCCTGTATAATAAATTCCTTGCGGGAAACCGGATAAGACGGATCCAGCGGTACATAGGCTGCGCCCGACTTCAGTACTCCCAAGATGCTGATCAGCATCTTGTCCGACCGGTCCAGTAATATACCAATGCGCTCCTCTTTTTTGATCTCATAGCTGTTACTGAGATATACTGCCAGTCTATCTGATGCCTGGTCCAGTTCTTCATAACTAAGCGTGTGCCCTTCGTATATCAATGCTGCAGCATTGGGTTGTTGCGCCGCCTGCGCGCGGAAAAGCTCCACCACACTAGCATAGGGAAAGCCTGCTTCCAACGAATGATTAAAGCCATTGATCAGTTGATCCTGTTCGGATGCGCTCAGGTAATTCAGGTCACACACAGGGGTTGACGGGTCTGTAGTCAGCGCTGCCAGCAGGTATTCAAAATGATCGATGATTCTGTTGGCGGTAGCGGCAGAGAAAAGATCTGTATTATATTCAAGCGATAGATATACATCACTTTCAGATACCATAAACATAAATGTCAGATCAAACTTGCTGACAACATGCGCTGTGCCTTGATACCTGTTTACCGTAAGTCCGGACTCCGGAAGTATGTTTTTCAGATCACGGGTATCATGTAGATCGATGAGCACATCGAACAAAGTACTTCGACTCATGTCGCGCTGCAGTGGCAGTTCTTCGAGCATAAGCTCAAACGGAAAAGCTTCATGTTCATAGGCTGCCAGTGTCATACTTTTTACCTGATCCAACAGTTGGTTGAAACTTTCTGCTGCACTGAACCTTGTTCTTAGGGGCAAAGTATTCAAATACATGCCGATTTGGTCCTGCAGATCTGCATGATAGCGGCCAGCTACGGGACTGCCCACTATCATGTCTTCCTGTGCGGTGTATTTATATAGCAGAGAGTTTACAGCAGCGAGCAGGCCCATAAAGAGGGTCGCTCCTTTGTCCTGCAACATTTCCTGCAGACGGGTTATCACTCCATTATCGAGTACACGTGCGGCAATACTGCCGTTGTAAGATTTCATGGCAGGGCGTGGGTAATCTGTGGGAAGCTGCAGCACAGGCGGCTCTTCCCTCAGTTGTTGCATCCAGTATTTCCGGGCTTGTTCCAGTAACCCTTCCTCCAGCTGCTGCTCTTGCCAGGAAGCATAATCGCGGTACTGAAGTTTCAGAGGAACCAAGGAAGATGCTTCCCCTCGCACCTGGCTATTATACAACGTCCACAGTTCTTTTACCAATATCATCATAGACCAGTAATCGCAGATGATATGATGCATGGTGAACAGAAACACCCATTTGTTATCTTCCAGTTGTAAGAGCTCAGCGCGGATAGGCAGGTCTTCCGACAGTTGGAAAGGCTCCGCCATACTTTTGCGCACTTGCTCATCTGCAGTATGGGCCGCATCTGCTGCGGTTCTCAGATCCTGGAACTGCATACGAAAAGCGGCAATATCCGCAGTCAGGATAAACTGCCTGATTCCATCAACATCTTCCCGGAATAAGGTGCGTAAGCTCTCATGTCTGGCCACCAACTGTTGCAGGCTGTATTCCAGCGCTGCAACGTCCAGGTCACCTTCAAAAACGTAGGCGCCTGACATATTATAAGCGACGCTGCTGTTTTCAAACTGGCTTAACACCCAAATCCTTTTCTGCGAAGAGGACAAGGAGTAACTGGCTTTCTCGCCAACGGACCTGATGTTGTATTTCTCCCCGGTTTTATGGCGTACAATGTATGCAGCTTGCTCTCTGATAGTAGGATACAGGAAGATGTCCTGTACTTTCATCGCCGTACCGAATGCCTTGTGTATCCTGCCTAACAGTTGCATAGCTCTCAAAGAATGCCCCCCTGCACTGAAGAAAGAAACATTCCTCCCCACCTTTTCCAGTCCCAGTATGGCTTTCCAAAGGTCTGCCAATGCCATTTCCAGCTCGCCTTCAGGCGCTTCTCCCTGAAGCTGTTCCTGTACGGGTGCCGGTAATGCTTTACGGTCTATCTTTCCATTAGTGTTTAAAGGAAATTTGTCGAGGTGGATAAACCAGGTTGGTATCAGTTGTTGATTGAGATAGCGCGATAGCTGCAGGCGGAGTACATCCGCTTCAAGTGATGCTCCGGTGTAATAGGCAGTCAATGTCGATATATTATCAACAGAACGATGTACCGTCACTACGCAACCAGTAACGTTTTCCAGCCCCAGCATAGCCCGTTCCACTTCTCCCAGCTCTACCCGCACACCGTTTACCTTTACCAGATTATCCAGGCGGCCGATCACTTCGATGTTACCGTCTGCCAGATATCTTCCCTGGTCCCCGGATTTATAAACGATATCCGGTACTGTAGCCAGTGGATTTTGTACGAAACAGGCGCTGGTCAACGCCTCATTATTATAATAGCCTTTGGTGGCGAATGGTGTTTTGATATAGATCTCTCCGGTTTCTCCTGGCTGGCATACACGTCCATTTCTGATGATAGCCACAGTAGTATTACTGATGGGTTTACCAGCAGGTATAGACTGAGAAGGATTTTCGGAAACTTCATTGATCCTGTAGAAAGTTTTGACCAGTGTGGTTTCTGTAGCGCCGTAGAGATTCACCAACTGCGTGCGGTCGCCCATTACCTGGCGCCAGTTAAGCACATCTTTTACATACAACATCTCACCTGCCATCAACAGATATTTCACTTGGAGTTGCTTTGCTGCCTCCAGGTTTAATATCAACTCGGTTGTCAGTACTCTGAAAAGGGAGGGTACGCAATGCACCAGTTGTATCCTATTCTCTCCCAGCCATGCCAGTAATGCGGCAGGATCATTTTTTATTTCAGCAGCAGGGATATATACTGTTCCTCCGTTGATCAGTGCAGTGAATACATCCCGAAGAGCAGCATCGAAGGTAACTGCGGTGAGCTGACTTACCCGCAATGTTTCATTGAAGCCAAATTCTTTGGTTTCCCAGTGGATAAAATGGCTAAGACCAGCATTGGCGCCGAGGATAGCCTTGCCTTCCCCCGTGGAGCCGGAAGTATAAAATATGTAGTTACTGCTATTACCATCAGCGATCAGGGGAAGATTGCGCTGCCAGTCATTCTCTTCTGTAAAGGTAACGGGAAGGAATACACTTTTTTCACACCTGTAGAGATCGATGCGGCGATCATCGTGCAATACAATGAGACGCTGAATGTCTACCTCCAGTTCTTGTAGACGGCGGCATACGAATTCTTTTTCAGCAGCCGTTACTACCAGTATTCCATCGAATGTATCCCGGAAGATCTGTTGCAATTTTTTTTCTGCGAAAGCAATATCCACAGGAAGATAGACGCCACCTGTTTTGAAGATGGCCAGCAGTGCAGTTATCTGAGGAACAGAGGCCGGAATGACGACATTTACAATCTGTTCCGGTGTACATCCAGCCAGTTGCAGTACATGTGCCAACCTGTTGGCGTACGCATTCAGTTCAGAATAGGTAATGTTTTCAGTCGCTGATACGACAGCGGTGTTGGCAGGAAACTTTTCTGCCGCCTTTTCAAATACACTGTGTATTACTTTCTTATCCATTTTATCTGATTGTCGTATTTTTTAATCAAGGTCATAACAGCATTCAACGGTTCTCCTGGCCAGCAGGTCCAGCACATCGAGGTAAGGCACCATCTCATTTTCCGGCATTACGCCCAATGATACTTCTGTGCATCCGCCTATGATCATATCCACATTCAGCGCTTTCATCTTCTTCATGGAAAGCTGCATCAGCTCTCGCGCTTCATCGGAAATACAGGCGGATTTAAAACCGTTTTTCATATAGACGGCACGCATAAAAATTTCTTCCTGGCTTACAGGGTCTAGTGTCACTACCTCTACATTACATTTCTCCAAAGCCTGCTGATACAGACCGCTCTTAATGGAGCCAGTGGTAGCCAGCACGCCTACACGTTTCACAGCTGTATATTCATGCATAAGACGGTCAGCAAGGAGCTGCAGCGGATTCAATACTTTTGATTTACTGTAATCTGCAATACTGTCATAGTAATAATGAGAGGTAACACAGGCGATGGCCACTACTTCCACCTGTTGGCTGTTAAACATTTCCAACGATCTGTAGATGCCCTCCAACGGTGAGGGGCCACCGTGGATAATGGCACGGGTACGGTCTGGAATAGCAGAATTATTATGATATAATATCTCCGGAAATTCCTGATCAGTTATAGCCGGAGAATAATCGATAATCAGCTGCAGCAGTTTTACACCCGCGCGTGACCCCATTCCTCCTATAATGCCTACTTTCTTTTTATGCATAGTCATCATCATCAATAAGATTAGAATTCTTCACTGATAGTTTCATTGAACGTAGTCTGCGACGCTGGCGCTGAGGCCTTTCTCCGGGCTTCGCCCAACTGCGCTGTATCTCCTGCCTGCGCTGTCTGTACCCGTAAAATGTGTGCAGCCAGTTCCAATATATCTTCCTGTATATTTTCAATCATGGCCTTATCATAGGCATGAGCGTTATAGCGAATCCTCATGGCAATGCGCTCTCCGGGTACAATGACCATACTGAAATCATGTTCTGTCTGATCGAATACATCCGATACTGCAGACATAGCGATATCTTGCACATGACTACCCTTCTGACCGGAAACTTCCTGTACAGGGAAACTTTCATATACTAGCATGTGGTCAAACAATCCGGTTCTCAGCGCGCTCTCTGCTTGAATATCCGCGAGATGAGTATGTTGATAGGAGGAACTGCTGATAAACGCTTGCTGCGCTTCCGTCATCAGGCGACTGACAGGCATCTTTTCTGTAAACCGGATGCGTACTGGCACCGTATTGATGAAGAGTCCGATCATCTCTTCTACACCTTGCAGTTCCGCCGGACGGCCAGAAACCACTGTTCCAAATACAACATCTGTGGTATCGTTATATTTGCCCAGCAACAGCCCCCACATTACCTGAAAGAAAATATTCTCTGTAATACCCAGCCCTGCACAGTATCCGCGTAAATCTTCGCGAAGTGCACCTTCTATGAAGAACAACTGATTGGTGGCGCTGAACCCTTTTACGCTACTGTTCAATCTGCCGGGAACACTGTTCAGCACATCGTACCCGGAGAGATATTCCTTCCAGAAGCGCAGGCTTACCGCGGGGTCCAGCGTATTAAGCCAGTGGATATAATTAGTGTATGGTACAACTTCATTCATCACCGGAATAGTACCCTGTACCTGGTTATGATAGAACTGCAGGAACTCCCGCACCAGAATACTACCACACCAGCCATCCATGAGAATATGATGATGGCTCCAGATGAATTCATAGAGGTCCTGCCCTTTTCTCAGCACAGTGAGGCGCATTTGAGAACCGCTGCTGAGATCAAAGCTCCGCCGCCTGTCGGCTTCCCGGAAAGCTTTTAGGGAAAAATTATTTTCATCACCTATATCACGGAAAAAGAAATTGTCGCCGGTATGATGTTGTACGATCTGTAACGGACGACCGTATTCCTGCGTGAAGCAGGTACGCAGAATGCTGTGGCGGGCTTCCAGCTGCTGGTAGCTTTTCTTCAGCAGCGCTTCATCCAACATGCCTCTCACTTCATAGCTTACCTGTTCGAAGTATGCTGCTGAATCCGGCGATTTCAACCAATGATAATATAACCCTTCCTGCATCGGACTTAACACGTACACATCTTCCACATTAGCAGTGGCATTGAGCGCCATCACAGCCTCCACGCCGAGGTCCTTATAGCTCAAATCGGACGGTGTCAGATGTACGGTTGTCTCGGCAGATAATTGTTCAATAAGCAATACCAGCTCCTGTTTGCAGGCAGTCATGAGTCGCTCCATGGTGGCTGCGCTATATTGCGCGGTGCTGTAGCTAACGGTCATGCGTAAACGACCTTCTGCCACAATACCGGAGATATCGAGCAGGGATGTTCTTTCCCAGTTGTCTGTAATGGCCTGTCCATGTGCTTCCCCGCTGAAGGAGAACAAGGCGTCTCCATTGCCGGCAGCAACGCCGTGGCCAAAATCGCCCAGATAATTAAATGTAACTTCCGGTGTCAACGGCAGATCATGACCTGCTATATAACGGAGAATGCCATAGCCGATTCCTTTGTTGGGCACCCGGTGTAAATGTTCTTTTACTGCTATCAACTGACGGATGTTATCTGCACGGTGCTCCATACTGAATGACACCGGATAGAAACTGGTAAACCAACCAACAGTACGGGTTACGTCCACGTCGGCGCCGATCTGTTCGCGGCCATGGCCTTCGAGTGTGATCAGTACGCGGTCTACGCCAAAAACTGTTGACAGCGCCAGACTAAGTGCAGTAAGCAGTATATCATTGGTATCCGTATGATATGCGCTGTAACAGGCGGTAAACAAACGGGTACTCTGTTCTTCGTCCAGTAGGAAGGAATGGTAGCCGGTATCCTTCACCAGATGGCTACCACCGGGATAATCTAACGGGAGGCGCGGCACCGGCTGCGCCGCAATATCTGACCAATAGGCCAATTCTCGCAGCAGCGTTTCGCTGGCAGCATAGGCCACCTGTTTCTCCATCCAGTATTTAAAGGAATCCGTCTTCAATGGCAGATTCAGGGTGGCGCCTGATGCAGCTTGCTCATAGAGCGCTGATAAGTCTTCCAGTAATATTCTCCAGGAAACGCCATCTATCACCAGGTGATGAGCAACCATCAGTAACCGGTCTCCTGCTGCATTGCGGAAGATAGCCGCTCTGAACAGCGGACCAGTTCCCAGGTTACAAGCTGCCTGTATACGGTTACAATGGCCAACAAACTCCTCTTCGCTATAAGCTAATACTTCGAATCCATAGCTCTGCTCTTCTCCCAGGTTCTCCTGTTCGTAGCCGCCAGCTGTGGCGCGGTAAACCATCCTCAATGCATCATGATGCTTCACAAGTTTGTCCAGAGCGGATTTCAGCGCATTTTCATTAATGGATGAGTTGCACTTCAATAAGACAGACTGATTGTAATGATGTTTCTCTGCCGTGTTGTTGGAAAAGAAAAACTGTTGCACAGGACTTAATGATACTTCTCCTGTAATAGCATGCTGCCAAATGGTCCTGTTGTTAACACTCACATGTCTGGCTAGATCGCCGATAACGGGATACAGCAATATATCCTGAATGGTCAGGGAGTAGCCTTTCTGTTTCAACCGGGAAACGATCTGTATGGATTTGATGGAATCTCCACCAAGGATGAAAAAATCATCGTTCATACCAACAGGTTGTTTCTTCAGCACTTCTTCGTATATAGCTACCAGATGTTGCTCGATGTCTCCTGACGGCGCCTTGTAAGCCTTTCCGGAAGCGATGTCCAAACCAGCCGGCGCCGGGAGTTTTCGTTTATCCACTTTACCATTGGAGGTCAGTGGCAACTCATCTAACTGAACAAACCAGGCGGGCATCATATAGGCAGGCAGTCGGTTGGTCAGGAAAGATCGCAAGTCTGAAGCGCTGAGGGCTTCATCGCTGACAAAGTAAGCCGCCAGATCTTTTTCATCATCGGGGCTGGTATAGGTGATAACTACTGTAGCGCTGATATGCGTATGTTGTTGCAGGGCGCTCTCAATCTCCCCCGGTTCAATACGGTAGCCTCTCACTTTTGCCTGTTCATCTTTTCTACCGAAAAATTCAATATTTCCATCCCTAAGCCTGCGGCCCATATCGCCGGTTCTATATATGCGTTTGCCAGGTATGAATGGATCAGCCACAAATTTCTCTGCTGTGAGCTCGGACCTATTGAAATATCCGGCAGCGAGACAGTTGCCTCCTATGTATATTTCGCCGGTCACGCCATCAGGCAGCAGTTGGCCATATTTGTCGAGGATATATATACAGGTGCTGGCGATAGGTTTTCCCACCGGCATGGGCCTGGAAGTATCAGTTGTTGGCAGCAGTTCAAAAATAGTGGCGCATATAGCCGTTTCCGTTGGTCCATATGCATTGAAGTAACGGGTATATGGCAGGAACTGCGCTGCCTTTTCTGTTGGCACTGCCTCTCCTCCTGTAATAAGTTTTTTTACAGACAGGATATTTTCCGGTTGCAGCAGTTTGATATAGGCTGCCGGTAAAGTCGCTACCGTCAATACTTCCCGGGCAATATACTCTTCCA
This sequence comes from Chitinophaga dinghuensis, assembly GCF_003259435.1. Classification (GTDB taxonomy): domain Bacteria; phylum Bacteroidota; class Bacteroidia; order Chitinophagales; family Chitinophagaceae; genus Chitinophaga; species Chitinophaga dinghuensis. Next base: position 514,607 of record NZ_QLMA01000007.1, on the reverse strand, counting down.
GTAGCAACAGGTTTTTCCTGGCGCTTTCCGGTGCAATATAAAGTGCTGCACCAGTGGTCAGCACAATAAAGATTTCAAAAACAGACACATCAAAGGAAGAAGAGAAAAACTGCAGACACCGATCAGCAGCGTTGATCTGAAATAACTGTTGCTGGCCTGTGATGGAGTTTATCAAAGCTGCATGTGTGACCATGACACCTTTTGGCAACCCGGTGGAACCGGAGGTATAAATGATGTAGGCCAGTTTTTCGGGAGATGGCGGTTGCACAGACGTTGCTCCTGCCTTCATCACGTCAAGCTGAATATCCAGCGCAATCATTTCCCTGCTAAAATAGGACAGGTCGAAGATGTAGTCCGTTTGCGTAACGAGGATCCCGACGCCGGTATCGTTGATGATGAATTCTCTGCGGGCCTGTGGATACGCAATATCGATGGGTACATACACTGCTCCCGCTTTCATGATACCCAATAATGCGATGATCATCAGGTCAGACCGCTCCAGTAAAACGCCCACCTTCATTTCCGACTCTTGCTGCAAGCCCAGCAAATAGTGGCAAAGGAGATCAGACTTTTCATCCAGCTGCTTGTAGGTAAGGTGGCGATCTCCGGAGACTACAGCGGTTGCATCGGGATTTTTCTGTACACAGTTTTTGAAATGTGAGATGACTGTTTCTCCATTATCTGTTGCCAATCCGGAAAGATGCCCCAGCATATGCTGTTGTTCTTGTTCGCTGATATATGCGAGCGTGTGTACAGACTGTTGTGCGTTACTGATAACAGCTGTCATCAGTAATTCGAAATGTCGCACCATGGATGCTATGATCTGCTGATCATAAATATCGGAGTTGTACACGATGCGCAGATCCAGGGCGTCGCCGGATTCCACGAAATTGAAAACAATATCAAATACGCTTGTCAGTCGCTGAGCGCCAGCATATCCAGCAACCTGCAATTCTCCCAGTCTACGTGCAGCGCCGGTATTATCAGCATGCTGCAAAACTACCTGTACGTCAAACAGCGGGTTCCGGCTGATATCCCGTTGTAACTGCAGGGACTCTACCAGTTCATCAAAAGGATATACCTGGTGTTCAAAAGCACCTATTACGGTTTGCCTGATATGGCTGAATAACTGGCTGAATCCTTCTTCTCCATTGAAGCGGCAACGTAGTGCGAGCGTATTGGCATACAGGCCGATCTGATCTTCCAGGTCAGCGTGTTCCCTTCCTGCTACAGGGCTACCAATGATGATATCCGTCTGGCCGGTATAACGATAGAACAATGCGCTCATTCCTGCCAGCAGCCCCATATACAGGGTACCTCCCAGTTGCCGGCACAGATCTTTTAATGCAGTGGTAAATGTGTCATCCAGGTGCGCAGTATATAAAGCGCCATTGTATGTTTTCAGCAGCGGACGTTTATTAGCCGATGGCAGCTCCAGTACCGGCAGCTCTCCTTCAAACTGTTGCAGCCAGTATGCTTTGTGATTGCTCTGACCAGCCATGCCCAGCTGCTCCTGCTGCCAGGCGCTGAAGTCGCGGTACTGTACAGAAAGGGGCTCCAGCGGCGCCGCAACATTACTGATAGCAGCATTATAAAACATCATCACTTCATTGATCAGTAAGTTCATAGACCATCCATCACTAATGATATGATGTATTACATAAACGAATACCCAGCGGCTGTCTGACAACTGATAGAGCGACAAACGCAACAGTCCTGTTCTCAGATCAAAGGCAGTCTGACTGTCTTTTTGCAGCCTGGATTTTAGCACATCATCCGGGTGTAGTTCACTGCGCAGATCCCGCTGTTGAATACCGTTGAAGACATCTGCGGCCTGCAATACGACTTGCAATACATTACCATGACCATCTTCCCGGAAAACAGTGCGCAGGCTCTCATGGCGCATTACAACTGCCTTGCAGGCATCATTCAGTGCCATCACATCTACCGCGCCCTCCAACTGATATACACCGCTCATATTGTAGGCAATGTTACCTTCAGTGGACTGGCTCAGTATCCACAGTCTGCGCTGTGCGGCAGAAAGGGGATACCCGTGCTGGTCAGGCACCCTGGGGATTATACTAGCTTTCTTATCTGTTTTTTTATAGGCACTGATGAATGCAATAATTTCTTCTTTATGCGCTTTTATTTCCTCCAGCAATTCGCTCTTAAGCGCACCTTTGGGAGCTTGTATATCCAGCCGGCCATCAATCACCCGGATATTCACTTTTAGCGCTTTCAGTTTTTTATACAGATCAGCAATCATATAGAAAAATTTTCCGTGTCATTAAGATTGTCTGTTTCAAATAATTCGTTGTCGGCCCATAGTATCTTTTCTACTTCGGCAGCGAGGCTTTCAATATTGGGATACATAAATACCGTTCTGATATTGATCGCAGTCGAAGTTTCCCGCTGGAAGCGGTTTACAAAAGCGCCTACAGACAAAGAGTTCGCACCCATTTCAAAGAAATCGTCGCGGATACCGAGGCGTTCAATATTGAGAATGGATATCCAGATACGCTCCATTGTCTTTTCCAGTTCTGATTCCGGCGCCACATACAGATAGCCGTTACCGTTATCTTCCTGTAAAGGATCCGGCAGGGCCTTTCTGTTAATCTTACCATTGCTGGTAAGTGGCAGTGTATCCAGGACTGTGAAGAAAGATGGGATCATGTACGCTGGAAGTTTTTCCCGCAGATATTCCCTGATCAGGTGGATATCCAGCGTTGTATGCGGCACCAGGTACGCGCATAGCTGATGGAGGTTATTGCTGTCTTTTCGTACATCTACCACTGCTTCTCGAATCAGTTCATGCCGTTGCAATACGCTTTCTATCTCTCCCAGTTCCACCCTGAATCCGCGTATCTTCACCTGAAAATCCTTTCTCCCCAGGAATTCCATGTTACCATCGGCCATTATCCGGCCTAGATCGCCGGTTTTATACATCATGCCGCCTTGCCTGTGGGTAAATGGATCGGGCCTGAAAGCTGCGGCTGTTTTTTCTTTATCGTTTGCATAACCTGCCGCCACGCCCACACCGCCGATATACAGCTCTCCCGCAACGCCTTTGGGCACAGGGCGCAGGTAATCATCCAGCACATAGAAGGTGTTATTGTCGATAGGCTTACCATATGGAATACTGCTCCACGATTTATCAACTGCCTTGATGGGGAAATAATTGGACCATACTGTTCCTTCCGTAGCCCCACCCAGACTAATCACCTGTACACCAGGGAAGTAACGAAGGATGCGCTCCGGCAATGAAACTGGAATCCAGTCGCCACTCATAAAGGCCACACGCAGGTCTTGTTGTTGAAAGGTATCGCCTGCAGCTTCCAGTTCTGCCACCAGGTAATTGAGCGTGGAGGGAACGCTGTCCCAGAAGGTAATGCGTTCTTCCAACAATAATGTTTTTAGCGTCTCTACCTGCTGTACTTCTTCCTGTCGGGCAATTACAAGCGTACCGCCGGCGGAGAGTATGCCGAAGATGTCATATACTGAAAGATCAAAACACATGGAAGTGATAAACAACAGGCGGTCATCTCCCCCAATACTAAACGTGTTATTCACCCAGCTCACCAGGTTCACGACGGAATGATGTTCAATCATCACGCCTTTAGGTCTGCCGGTAGAACCCGAAGTATAAATAGTATAGGCTAACTGGCGACTGCTGACAGCGATGTCCGGGTTCTCCTTGCTATATGCACTGACATCCACTTGCTGCATGTAAATGACCCTCTCGCCAGAAAGCCCTTCCAGCGTGCATTCCGTAAGATTAGTCAGCAGCCGGGTAACGCCGGAATTGGAAAGAATATACTCCTGCCGGTCTTTCGGATACTCCGGATCAATGGGTACATAAGCGCCGCCGGCCTTCAGAATGGCAAACATGCCAACGATCATGTCGAAGCTTCTGGTAACCAGTAAACCGATGTTATCGCCGGTAGTAATATTTTCACAGAGCAAACTGGCCATCTGGTTGGCCCGCTCATTCAGCTCCCGGTAGGTAACACTGACACCATCCTGCCGCAAGGCAATATTATCCGGAGTACGGCGTACCTGCGCTTCAAAGAGCGATTGCAGCGTTTCCTGCGTTGCATATGGTACGACTGTATCGTTGAAGTCTGTCAGGATTTCCTGCTTCTCTCCGGCTGATAAGAGGTTCATTGATGCCAAGGGGGTGTACACATCCACCGTCATCTGTTCCAGTATTCTTACATACAGCTCCAGCGCATGTTTCACCTGCTGGTCTTCAAAGAATGCAGGCATGAATTTGATCTTCACCTGGAACCTGTCGAGGGTTTTATCTACTTCCACATCAAAAAACGTGTTGGTCATTTCCGTGGAATCTTCTACTTCTCTTATGTCCCAGCCGGAGGCTCCCATGGTCAGTGAGGAACTGGTTTCCACCTGTTCATAGGTATGAAAGTCCGTGAAGTTGAACAGCGTGTCAAATACAGGATTTAGGGAAGTGGTACGCTCGTTCAACACACCTGCTATTTCGCTGAGATGGATTTCCTTTGGCTTCACGGTTTTCAGGTAACTGTCTGTTGCCTGCAGCAAGGACAGTATATCCGTGAGTTGCTCAATTCTAATGCGGACAGGGATGGTATTCAGGAAACATCCAAGGATATTTTCCCCATCTTCAATAGAAGGACGATCATGCGTAACCACACCTGTAACCACATCCTGTTCAGCGGATGTTATGTGTAACAGGTAAATATGAGCAGCCAGACAAACAGCTTTGAAGGAAAACTGATGTTTCGCCGCCAGTTCATGAAGCTTCTCCAGCAAGGAAGCATCCATCACCTTTGAGATACGTTTCATACCACCTCGCTGGCTCACCGGAAGGCGTTTATAATTAAATGGCAGCTTATTCCTGGTGAATCCATTCAACAGCTCCTTCCAGTAATGCTCTACTTCTGCCGATCTTTTCCTTCCCAACAGGATAGCGCAATAGTCTTTATAACTGTGTTTCAGCGGAGGCAATACCACGCTCTCCTTTGTAGAGAGGAGCTGTGTCAGTTCTGTATTGAAAAGGGACACACTCCATCCGTCCAGTGCAGCATGATGGAAACTCCAGATGACAACATATTCATGTTTTCTGAGACGGCATATCTGGAAGTTCCAAAACAGTTCGTCATCGAAGTTCAGCCGGGCGGCCTGTCCTGCCGCTAGCAGGTCTCTGACAGCCATCTGCTGCTCGTTTTCACTGAGCATGGAGAAATCCTCGTAAATAATAGGAAGTATTATTTCAGGTAGTACCACTTTTACAGGGCGACTGAAACTCTTTACATAATATTTCGTTCTGAGAATGGGATGTCTTTGCACCAGAGTAGCTACAGCCGTCTTAAATACAGACAGGTCAGCGATGTGCACAAAGAAAGGAAACTGGTCATAGTAGACTGGTTCTTCCGGCCTGATCATGGAAGAGTAGATCATGCCTTGTTCGATGGCCGTGAGCGGATAAATATCTTCGTAATCTGCCGGAAGTATGTTTATATCTTTGTCTTCTTCAATGATGGCGCTACGAAGCGCTTCTATCTGCCGCAGGCCCTCTGCCTTCATCTCATACAAGCTATCCTCCTCTTTGTTATCCACCAGCCAGGCCGCCAGGTCACCGAGAACAGGATATTCATACAATTTACCTACTGTAATCTTTGCGCCGATCTCCTCTCTTATTTTTCCAACAATCCTGATGGCTTTAATAGAATCACCTCCGAGTGCAAACATATTATCCAGCATACCTATTTTTTCTGCCGGTACTTTCAATACTGTGCTGAAAATATTCACCAGTTTAACTTCCAGAGGATTGCGGGGAGCAACATATTCCACTCCAGCCTGATGATCTGCTGTTGGTTCCGGGAGGAGCTTATAATTAATTTTTCCATTGGCAGTAAGCGGCCATTCCTTCAACATTACAAAGTAATGTGGCATCATAAACAAAGGAAGGATTCCTGATAGGTGTTTTCTGAGCAACAACACACTGAATGCATCGTCATCTGCCACCACATAGGCCACCAGCTCCTTCTCTCCTTCCGGTGCAGCCCTCACCAACAGGGCAGCCCCTTTCACTGTACTATAGCGGCAGATCGCATTTTCAATTTCACCCAGTTCAATACGATAACCACGTATCTTCACCTGGTTGTCCATACGCCCCTCATATGCCATTTCGCCATTATCCAGCAACTTTACTTTATCGCCGGAGCGGTACATGCGTCCTCCTTCAAAAAATGGATCCGGCATAAAACGCGCAGCGGTAAGCGCCGGTTTGTTCAGATATCCTCTTGCTACGCCGGCTCCAGCTACATATAATTCGCCAGGTACTCCTACCGGCACAGGGTTACCACGTTGATCCAGCACATAGCAGCGAAGCGTAGGAATGGGTTTGCCGATGTTACTTATCCCACTGGCAATTTCCTCTGATCCTATTTCCTTGAAAGTAACATGCACAGTCGTTTCTGTGATGCCGTACATGTTGATCAGGCGTGTAGCCGGATACTTATTTTTCCATTCCCGCAGGTTCCGTGGGTGAAGGGCTTCGCCACCGAAGATGACGTAACGCAGCTGCAGATCTGCATCTCCTACTTCCATCTCCTGCTGAATAATATTATAAAAAGAGGTGGGCGTCTGATTCAGTACTGTCACTTTTCTTTCCCGCAGCAAAGTCAGGAACGAACGGGGATCTTTCGCCGTTAAAGCGGGTACTATTACCAGTTCGCCGCCAGACAGCAACGGGCCGAAGATCTCCCATACGGAGAAATCAAAGCAATAGGAATGGAACAGGGTCCATACATCCGTTTCATTGAAATCATACAGGGTCGGGTCTGTCTTCAGTAACCGAACCACATTGCGATGTTCTATCAGATTACCTTTAGGCTGTCCGGTAGTTCCGGAAGTATAGATCACATAGGCCAGGTTAGCTGGTAAAATACCTGCGGCCGGGTTAGCTGCGCTGTACTCGTCTGCCTGCCCGAGGAACTGAGCCAGCAGCGTATCATCTATCACCAGTTTACATTGGCTGTCGGCAAGCATATAATCTATTCTCTCCTGTGGGTAGGCGGTGTCTACGGGAACATAAGCGCCGCCACTTTTTAATATCCCCATGATGGCGATGACCATCCATTCACTACGACCCAGCATGATACCGACAAGGTCATCTGGTTGAATGTTATAGCGAGTCTGCAGAAAGTCTGCGAGTTTGTTGGCCCATTCATTCAGTTGCCGGTAGCTGAGTAAAGTATCGTCGACAACCAATGCATTGCGGTCCGGCGTAAGCAGTACTTGTTGTTCAAACAGACTGACAATCGTGGCTTCACGGGGATAGCCAGCTATCGTATTATTGAGACCTACGATCAGTTGCTGTAGCTCCGTTTCTTCCATATACCTGATTTCCTGGATGGGTATTTCCGGGTTTTCAGATACGGCTGTCAACAGGCCGGTAAGGTGGCGGGCCAGGCGGCGAACCGTCTGCTCCGTATATATATCACTGTTATACTCCAGGTTCAATAACAGGTTATTACCTGCGGCAGAGAAATTAAAAGTGAGATCGAATTTGCTGGTAGTGTTGACATAATCTTCATAGGCAGCCACCTGCAATCCTGCAGGCAGGTCTGCCTGCTCTGTGGCTGTAGCGGCATGCTGCAGGGTGATCATCACATCAAACAGGGGATGGCGACTGGCATCACGTGGCCCTTGCAAACGGCGCACCAGCTCATCAAAAGGATATTCCTGGTGTGCCAGGGCAGAGAGGAAAGTTTGTCGCACATTTTCGAGCAACTGCAGGAAAGTATCTTTCCCGGAGAAACGGTTGCGTATTGCGAGCGTATTGACGAAGAAGCCAATAATACCTTCTAGACCTCCCTTTTCCCTGCCGGCTACAGGCGTGCCCAGCACGATATCCTCCTGATCAGTATATCGATAGAGCAATGCATTCACAGCGGCCACCAATCCCATGAACAGCGTACTGCCTGTTTGTCGGCAGCGTTCCTGCAGAACGGCCGTCACGGTTGCAGGTATCTGGCTGCTTACGGTACCCCCATTATAGGTTTTAACAGCAGGACGCGTATAATCGCCAGGCAGCTGCAATATAGGCAGTTCATGCTCCAACTGCTGCATCCAATAGTCATAATGCTGCTCATGATGGCCTGATTCCAGCTGTTGTTGTTGCCATACAGCAAAATCCTTATACTGTATCTTCAGCGGTAATAATGTAGTAGTCCCTTGTTGATAACAGGATAACAATTCCTGTAGGAGGATATGCATAGACCATCCATCACTCACAATATGCGGCATTACATACACGAGCACCCATTCCTCATCGGCTGTTCTGAAAAGATGTACGCGCAGCAGCGGCGTTTTATGTAAATCAAACGGCTGGCCACATACATCCGCAATCTGCTTCTTCAGTGTTTGTTCATCCATCAGGCGCCAATCGTGATGGACCACCTTCAGCGGTATTTCCGCTGCCGGTTTAATATATTGAAATACAGTTCCAGATACATCTTCTGCGAAGGTGGTTCTGAGACTTTCATGCCTATTATACAATGTATCAAATGCCTTTTCCAGCGCGGTGATATCGAGTTGGCCCCGGAAAGAATATATACCATACATGTTGTAAGCAGCACTGCTTTCTTCCAACTGGGAGAGCAGCCATAGCCTGTGTTGAGAAGAAGAAAGCGGATAACCGTTCTGTTCAGGGGCAACAGGAATATCGGCAGGTATACGGCCTGCATCCTGATCCCGGTTAGCGGACAGAAACTGCAATAGTTCTTCCTTTTTGTTTTTTATCTCCGTGATCAGGGCCGGATCGGGGTTACTGCTATTGGCAAATACACGTAATTTACCATCAATGATTTCCAACAGAATATTATTTTCTGTTATCTTCTTTAGTAAGTCTTTCATATGTCGATTTGCACTAATTGGTCAATAGATGATTTGAGTTGCTGCTGGTCCAGCATAAAGGTGATCTGGTCACTGATATGCTCTATGTAAGGATCTTTGAATACCTGCGGGATACTCAGCTGAACGGAGAACTGCTGCTGGATCTTTGCGATCATCTGCATCAGTTTCAGGCTATGGCCGCCGCATTCGAAGAAGTTATCGCGAATGCCTATACGTTCTTTTCCAAGCAGTTCTTGCCAGATACGGATCAGGCGTTCGTCCGTTTCATTACGCGGGGCAATGGAAAGATGTGGTTCATCCAGTTGGGACTGATGGTCCGGTAGTTTTGATTTGTCTTTCTTTCCACTGGCAGTCAAAGGGAAATGTGGCAGTTGTACGAAATAAGCCGGAATCATATAATCAGGCAGCGTTTTTCGTAACTCCGCACGCATAGCAGGTATATCAGGTATTTCATTGCATACGATATACGCCACCAGGGATTTATCGCCCTGCCTTTCGGGTCTGGCCACTACCAGTGCATCGCTCACCATAGCCAGCTGCAACAGGGCCTTTTCAATTTCTCCCGGCTCTATCCTGAATCCACGTATCTTCACCTGATCGTCCTTTCTTCCCCAGAAAGCTATATTGCCGTCCTCCGTCCAGGAACCAATATCACCGGTCCTGTACATTCTTATTCCCGGCAGAAAAGGATGATCCGTAAATTTTTCTGCTGTCAGCGCAGGTTGGTTCTTATATCCCCTGGCCAGCCCGGCGCCGCTGATGCAGATTTCGCCTCTCACGCCTACTGGTTGCAGTTGTCCTGCAGCATTGAGTATATGCACAGATGTATTGGAGATGGGCTTCCCTATCAGTACGCGATTGGCGTTGTCCAAGCGGTAAATGGTACTGTAGGTGGTATCTTCTGAGGGGCCATACAAGTTTCTAACCTGCATACGTTTCAACTGAACATCCTGCAGGAAGTGCGGCGGAACAGGCTCTCCGGCTACATTCAGTAACGACACCGCACTGAGATCAATATTTTCACTTAGCAGTCCGGCTACTACGCCTGGCACGGTATTCAGCAGGATACGTTCTGTGGTGCGTAACCATGCAGGAATAGATAATGCATTATCCAGTATGCGTAATTTTTTGCCGCAAATGAGCGTATAGAAAATTTCAAAAACAGAAAGATCAAAACAGATGGAAGTAACGCCGAATACGGTATCAAAAGCACTGCTGTCAAATTCTTCCAGGCACCAGCAGATGAAAGCATAGGCATTCCGGTGTTCAATCATTACACCTTTAGGTTTTCCTGTAGAACCTGACGTATAAATAAGGTAAGCCAGATCTCCGGCATCAGGCAACTGCAAAGGATTCTGTCCGCTGTACGTCTCCGCTGTTTCTGTGAATGCCAGCATGGCTGATTCATTCAGTACGAGTGCACATTGACTGTCTTCCAAAATGTAGGCAATCCTTTCTTCAGGATAGGCGGGGTCCAGTGGTACATAGGCAGCACCGGTCTTCAGCACTCCCAGAACGGCGATGATCAGCCATTCATTCCGGGGTAGGTTTATACCTACCATATGTCCTTTCCCGATGTGAAAGTTTTCACGGAGATAAGCGGCCATTCTGTTGGCATACGTATTCAGCGTATCATAGCTCATGCTGTTATCTCCGAATAGTAATGCCGGCTGTTTTCCTGCAACTGCGACCTGTTCCTGAAACATGCTCACAATGCTGCTACCGACAGGATAATCGCGATGGTTCCCGTTGAAGGTAAAGGCCACTTTATTTTTTTCTTCGGAAGACAACATGTCCATCATGGCCACTGCGGTGTCCGGAGAGGCAACAGCAGCCTGTGTTAGCTGTTCCAGATGGAACGCCAGCGCCGTTATCAATTCGGTGGTATACAAATCAGTATTGTATACTATACCTACCTGCAATGCTCCTGCAACATCTTGTACAAAACTGAATGTGAGGTCAAATTTATTACCTGGCAGCAGGCTGTTGTCATTGTATGGAATAATGCGCAGCAAAGGGGTTGCCGGCGCCGCGGCAGCATCTGTTGTATTATTCAACGTTACCATCACATCAAACAACGCATTGCGTCCCATGTCGTGACGCAGCGGAAGATTATTCACCAGCTCATCGAAAGGATAATCCTGGTGTTCAAGGGCCGCCAGCGTGGTATTCACTACCTGTGTAAGCAGGGTGGTAAAACTTGCTGTGCCGCTGAACTGCGTGCGTAATGCCAGCGTGTTGATATAGCATCCAATCTGTTCTTCCAGGTCGGTATGCAGGCGTCCTGCAACAGGTGTGCCGAGGATAATATCTTCCTGGCCGGTATAACGGTATAACAACGCATTTACTATCGCTGTGATACCCATGAATAACGTTGCGCCATGTTCGAGGCATAATGCTTCCAGGCGCATTACACATTCAACGGGGATCATCGTGTTTACGATTGCTCCGCGATACGTTTTCACCGACGGGCGGATTTTATCCGATGGAAAATCCAGCACCGGAATATCCCCGGAGAACTGATCCAGCCAGTATTGGCGGCTGGCCTCACCGGCAGTCTGGTCCAGCTGTTTTTGCTGCCATACCGCGTAGTCTTTATATTGTAAAGGCAGCAGTGCCGGTTGTTCCGGCCGATGACCATGTTGCCTGTATTGTTCAAATAATTCTTTTATCCATACATTCATTGACCAGCCATCGCTAATGATGTGATGCGTTACATACAATAGCAACCATTTATTATTTTCCAACTGCCAGAGATAAACGCGTTGCAACGGTCCCTGCGCAAGATCAAATGGAACTGCTACTTTGGCCGCCGCTTGCAATGAAGCCTCCGCGGCATTTCCACGCATATCCCGGTATTCAGGATACACTATGGCTTGTTCCGCTGGCAGCACTACCTGGCGTACCAGCCCATCCGCGTTTTCACGGAATACGGTACGCAGACTCTCATGTTTTTCTGTAAGCTTATTCAGCGCAGCTATCAGTGCTGCTTCATCCAGCTCTCCTTCCAGTACACAGGCGAATGGAACGTTATAGGCGATATTGGCTTCATCGAAACGACTGAGTACCCAAATGCGGCGCTGTGCGGCGGAAAGCGGATAGTCTTCCTGATGCGGTGCACGGGGTATACCACTGAATCCAGTGCCTTGCGCATGATCTATCCATACTGCCTGCTCTGATAATTTCGGGTGAGCAAATAATTCCTTTATCGTCATCTTTACCCCGAAAGCTTTGTAGATCCTAAGAATCAGGCGGTTGGCCTTCAGGCTGTGCCCTCCTGATAAAAAGAAATCGTCCGTTACACTGATAACTTCTCTGCCTAGCACCTCCTGCCATACGCCTTGCAATTTTTCTTCCGTAACATTTCTTGGTGCGACATAGGTTTTTCCGGCAGCAGCTTCCTGGTCTGGAAGTGGTAACGCGTGCCTGTCTACTTTACCATTCGCGGTAAGCGGAAATTGCTCCAGGAACACATAATGGTCCGGCAGCATAAAGGATGGTAACAGGTTACCCAGGTATTGATGCAGTTCATCCCGACTAATGCGGGCATCACCAGCCAGATAAGCAACCAGCATTTTGTCTCCGGCAGCATCCGTCACGGGCATTACCAGGGCAGCTTCTACCTGCGGATAGGCGGTCAGCGCGTTTTCGATCTCTCCTGGTTCTATACGATAGCCACGGATCTTCACCTGGTCATCTTTACGACCCAGGAAGCAGACATTCCCGTCAGGCAGCCATTTCCCCAGATCGCCGGTTTTATATATACGCTCTCCTGGCAGGAAAGGGTGTGGAATAAATCTGGTAGCTGTCAGCTCCGGCGAAGCAATATATCCGCGGGCCAGGCCGTCGCCTCCTACACATATTTCTCCCGTTGCGCCCAGCGGCAACAACGCATGATGATCATCCAGGATATAAACGGTGGAATTGCTGATAGGCCTGCCGATGGGAATATCCTTCATATCTCCAGTCATCCGGCAGGTAAGAGAGAAGGTCGTATTTTCCGTAGGCCCGTAACCGTTAATAATTTCCAGGGACGGATACGCATGCAGGAGTTTACCCACATGCAGAGGAGAAAGTCTGTCGCCCCCTGCCAGTACAGTTTTCAGACCACTAAAAATATCGATATTATATTCTATCAGTTGATGGAACCAGCCGGCAGTGAACCACATCATGGTAACGCCTTCGGTACGGATAAGGTGTAACAGGTACGTTGTATCCGATAAAGTATCCTGCGGACAAAGCACCAGGCGGCCCCCATTCAGTAACATGCCCCAGTATTCAAATGTGGTCGCATCGAAGGCTACTGCGCCAGTGGATAGCAACACATCCCTATCATGTAAACGCACATACTGCTGCCCCTTTACCAATCGCAACACGCTGCGATGTTCCACCATGACGCCTTTCGGCTTACCAGTGGAACCGGAAGTATACATAACATACGCTACATCCTGCGCTGCAGCTGTATTGACAGGATGATGGCTGTCATACATCATCTTTTGCTCCTCAAATGCGGTCATCATGTCCTCCGTTATCAGCAAACTACAACCACTGTCGGCCATCATATAGTTCACCCGTTCCTGCGGAAATGTAGGATCTACAGGCATATAGGCAGCACCGCACTTCAGTACGCCCAGTATGGCCGTCATCATGGGAATACCTTTATCAAGCTGTATGGCGACCACGCTATTCTTTCCAAACTCCTGCAAGGATAGCAGGAAATGTGCAAACCTATTGGCCAGTATATTTAATGCGGCATAGGTCAGCGAGGTACCATTGCACGACAACGCTATATGATCCGGTTTCGCAGTTGCCTGAAAAGCGAATAGCTGAGAGATAGTGGCATCTGCAGGATAAGGAGTAATAGTCTGATTAAACTGTTGTAGCTGTTGTTCCGTTTCTACTGCAGACAGCAGCTCCATTCTTCCGATGATACTGTCTGGCGCAGTGGCCATACAGGTTATAATCCGGTAGAGATGCGCCATGATCCGCTCTGCTGTAGCCACATGCCATATGTCTGAATTATATTCCAAATGTGCTTGCAATGCTCCGTTCACTTCCACGAAGCTGAAGGTGAGATCAAACCTGCTTTTAGTCACGGCGCGGGTACGATACGCGCTGATGCTAATATCCCCTGCCTGCAAACGGTCATTCATAAAACCGTTTTCATTATTCTGCAGTACCAGCATTACATCAAACAGAGGACTGCGACTCAGGTCCGGCGCCAGTTGCAGGTCGTCCAATAATTCCTCGAAAGGATATTGCTGGTGTGCAAAGGCCTCCAGGGTAAGCAGGCGTACCTGCTCCAGGAGCTCATGGAAGCTGAGTGTTGGATTCACCTGCATGCGCAGCGGCAGGGTGTTGAGGAAAAGCCCCAGCTGCCCTTCCAGGTCTGCATGGTTTCTCCCAGCAACAGGGCTGCCAATGATAATATCTTCCTGGCCGCTGTAACGGTGCAGCAATACATACACTGCCGTCAGCAATTGCATGAACAGCGTATTTCCTTCCTTGCCTCCGGCTGCTTTCAGTTGTTGTAGCACTTCCGCCTCAATAGCCATCGCAACGCCCCCGCCGTTATAAGTTTTAAGGGCAGGGCGAGGCGCATCCACCGGCATTTCCAGCACAGGCAGCGAACCTGAAAGCTGTTGCATCCACCAGTTGCGGTCTGCCCCTATTTCTTCGTGTAGCCGTGATTGTTGCCATGCCGCATAGTCCCGGTATTGTAGTTTCAGGGGAGATAACGCTACGCCGACACCCGTACGAAAACTGTTATACAGCAAGATCAATTCTCTTAGCATAATACCCACAGACCAGCCATCGCTGATGATGTGATGCATTACATAAACCAGGACATATTTTTCATCTCTCGTATGATATAATGCCGTCCGCAACAGAGGACCAGCGCTGAGATCAAAGGGGCGGTTCACTTCCTTCGCAATGGCCGCAGCTAAAGCCTCCTCATCCTGATGTTCCATTTCGATAACGGGAATTCCCCTGAATACACGATCTGCGGATTGTATAACTTGTCTCACTTCACCGTCCTCACGTTCGCGGAAAATACTTCTCAGTATTTCATATCTGTTAATGAGCGCTGCAAAAGCGTGATTCAGCGCTGCTATATCAGGCTCTCCGTCCAGCTCATAAATGCCCGACATATGATAAGCAGCCCCGGCTTCCGGGAACTGGCCCAGTACCCAGAAGCGACGTTGTGCAGAGGAGAGCAGGTAGTCTTCCTGTTCCTCCAGAGGGGTAATGGTCTGATAGTTTTGCTGTGCAGCAGCGGCTATCAACCTGGCCTGTTCTTCCAACGTAGCATGCCGAAAAAGTGCAGGTACATCCAATCGTACCTGAAATGCTTTGTGTATCTGGCTCTGTAGCCGAATTACTTTTAGAGAGTGACCGCCATGCAGGAAGAAATTATCTTTCAATCCTATATTCCCTGTTTCCAACAACACATGCCATATTTCTGCCAGCTGTTTCTCCACTATGGTTCTAGGGGCTTCAAAAGCAATTGCCGTCCTGTTTTCTTCCTCCACTGCAGGCAGACGTTTCTTGTCAATTTTTCCATTCAGCGTCATCGGCATTGTATCCAGTTGCATGTAACAACCGGGCACCATATAATGCGGCAGCAACTTTGCCAGATAGGTCTGCAAGGCTTGTGTATCTACAGGGTTATCACTGACCAGATAGGCAGCTAGAAATTTCTCTCCCTGGCTATTGGTACGGGGCGCCACAACAGCCGATTCCACACCTGGATATTTGCGGATTGCTGTGGCGATTTCTCCCGGCTCTATACGATAACCACGTATCTTCACCTGGTCATCTTTTCTGCCGGCAAATTCCAGATTACCGTCAGGGAGCCAGCGGCCCAGATCACCTGTTTTATACATGCGCTGGCCAGGTAAGAAAGGATTGGGAACAAATTTCTCTGCCGTCAGTTCCGGACGATACAAATATCCCTTTGCCAGGCCATCGCCACTAATACATATTTCGCCTATAACGCCTATCGGCTGCAAGGCGCCTGCTGCACTAACGATAAATACGGAAGTATTGGCAATAGGCCGGCCAATGAGAATACGTTGATCGGCTCCAATACGAAAAACGGTGCTATAAGTAGTATCTTCGGAGGGACCATAAAGATTCCGTACTGTCATCTGCCGTAGGCTATCTGCAAATGCTACAGATGCTGGCAGGGTTTCTCCCGCCATATTCAGCACTTTCACTGCGCGAAGATCTGTGCCTGCAGCCAGCAATTGCCCCACTACGCCAGGTACTGTATTCAGCAACAGTCGTTCTTCCGTATCCATACAACCAGGAACAGACAAGGCGTTCGGTAGCAACAGTAATCGTTTGCCACTGGAAAGGGTATAAAATATTTCAAAGATGGAAAGATCAAAACATACGGAGGTAACGCCTAGCACCACATCAGCTTCATCTAGCGCAAACTCTTCCAGGCACCAGCAGATAAACGTATAGACGTTAAGGTGAGTAATCACTACACCCTTGGGCTTACCGGTAGATCCGGATGTATAGATCAAGTAGGCAGGATCATCTGAGGCGGGTACTACGGAATGTTCCGCGGCACTAAAGGTATTTGCGACAGCACGGAATGCTGCTATCACATCGGCATCGATCAACACCAGAGAACGACTATCTTCCATCATGTAACGGATGCGTTCTTCCGGATAATCTGGGTCCAAGGGTACATAGGCCGCACCTGTTTTCAATACGCCCAGCAAGGCAATGATCAGCCATTCATCACGAGATAGCATCACAGCAGCGAGATCACCGGCCGTCAGTCGGTAATGCTGGTGCAGGAATGCGGCAAACCTGTTGCTGGTCTCATGTAACTCCCGGTAGGTCAGCATACTGTCGCCACAAGAAAGCGCTACTGCATCAGGTGTTGTGGCCGCCTGTTTTTCCAACAGTTGTAATATCGAGGTATGTGCAGGATAATCAACACGGGTATCATTGAACGTGATGGTGAGTATTTTCTTCTCTGCTGCGGAGAGATAATCTATCAGGTCAATCCGGGCATGTGGTGCATGCAATAACGCATCCAACAACTGTATGAAGTGTAAGGCCAGCTGTTGTATAGTGGTGTGATCAAAAATATCAGTATTGTATTCCAGATACAGGTCCAATTCCTGCCCTACCTCTGCAAAGCTGAAGGTAAGATCAAATTTGCTGCGTACACCTGCATCGCCATCCCACTGACTAATGCTAACGCCGCCCAGCATCTCTGGCGCCATAATACGATGACTGCCTGTATTCTGCAGGATTACCATTACGTCAAAGAGGGGGCTACGACTCAGATCTGCGGGCAGTTTCAAGTCATTCACCAGTTCCTCAAAGGGATACGATTGATGTGAGTAAGCATCAAGTGTGATCCGACGCACAGTCTGCAACAGTTCCAGGTAGCTGCCCTGTCCGTCCAGTTGCACACGCAAAGCCAGCGTATTCAGGTATAACCCTAGCTGATCCTCCAGATCAGCATGTTCCCGGCCAGCTACAGGACTGCCAGTAATGACATCCTGCTGCCCGGTATATCGGTACAATAAAGTATACACCGCAGAAAGCAATCCCATGAACAAAGTGGCGTCATGCATTGCTACGGTACCTTTCAGCTTTTGTAACAATGCAGCAGGTATACGTTTGTTCACTACACTCCCCTGATAGGTTTTAATAGCAGGGCGCAAGCGGTCTGTTGGAAGATTTATTACGGGCAACTCTCCCGACAATTGCTCCATCCAAAAGGCGCGAGCTGAGGTCATGGAGTGCTGCAACTGCTGTTGCTGCCACCAGGCATAGTCCTTATATTGTAGGGACAATGCCTGTGGCACAGGCTCGGCGCCACTCTGCAAACTATAATAACGTGATAATAATTCTTTCAGCAATAAGCCCATGGACCAGCCATCACTGATGATATGGTGCATCACATATACCAAGACGAAGTGATCTGGCGCCGTGTTATACAGTGCAACCCTCAGCAGCGGGCCGTCAGTCAGGCTGAAAGCCTGCATCACAAAAGCAGTAATGCGTTCTTGCAATGGCATCTCCCCAACTTCTTCATAAACAATACCGGGAAAAATTTCTTCCGCAGGCCTGATCATCTGGCGGATATTGCCACTGGCATCTTCCCGGAATACCGTTCTCAGAATTTCATGACGGTCCACCATACCTTTGAATGCCGCATTCAACGCCATAGTATCCACCTTGCCCTGCAACTGATAGATGCCTGGCATATGGTAGGCGGCAGCGGCATCCGGGAACTGGCTCAATATCCAGAAACGGCGTTGAGCAGATGATAACGGATAATCTTCCTGCAGTGGAGCAGCTGTAATACGTTGATGTGTTTCCTTAACAGCATTAGCAATCAGTTGCGCCTGTTCTTCCAGTACCATATACTGGAATAAAGTCTTCAACGGGAGCGCCACCTGGAACTCACGGCGGATGCTGCTCAGCAGCCGCGTAGCTTTCAGGCTGTGTCCTCCCAGTAAAAAGAAATTATCTTTTACACTAATTTTTTCTTTATCCAGTAAACCACGCCAGATATTTGCCAGTTGCTCTTCGAGCGCTGTACGCGGCGCTATATATTCAATTGCAGAGACAATATTATTTTCTTCCGGCGCCGGAAGCCGCTTCCTGTCTATCTTTCCGTTAAGTGTAAGCGGCATGGCAGGGATGCGGATAAAATGCGCCGGTATCATATAAGCAGGTAACAAGGTCGACAACCAGTGCTGTAGCGCAGGTATACTCAGACGATCGTTATCCACGATATAGGCTACAAGCTGCTTTTCGCCTGTGCTCCCGGCGAAAGTCAATACCACAGCAGCCAGAACATCAGCATGACGGCGAATGGCGGCCTCTATTTCTCCCAACTCAATACGATATCCCCTGATCTTTACCTGGTCATCGGTTCTACCCATAAATTCTATACAACCATTCTCCAACCAGCGGCCCACATCACCGGTTTTATACATTCTTTCCCCTTCCATAAAGGGATTAGGTAAAAACCGGGTGTTAGTCAGTTCAGGTCTGTTGAGATAGCCTTTAGCCAGGCCATCGCCACTGATACAGATTTCACCGGCTACACCAACAGGCTGCAACTGTCCCGCTTCACTCAGAATATAGAACGCGGAACGGCAAAAAGGCTTACCCAGTGGCTCATGCACTACACTCTCCCGCAGTTCCACCCGCTTCAGTAATTTACCAATGGTAGTTTCGGAAGGTCCATAGTGATTGTATACTTCACATGTAGGATTTCCGCGGCTGATGAAGCTTACCACGTTGGAAGTCAGTTGCTCTCCACCGAATATCAGGCACTTTGCAGGAAGATAACAATGGGATTCTTCCTGTAATGCCATCCAGTGAGAAGGTACTATTTTAATGCAGTCAAGATCTCCGTTAAAAATTTTCTCCGGTGTCAATAGTGCATCGTTGTCATATATCTGTAATGCACCACCTGTTAGCAATGCAGGAAATAATACGGTATTGCCCAGATCCGCGGCAATGGTAGATACCAGGCCGAAAGTACGGCAGGCATCTATATTCGTTACCGCCCTGATACCATCGCAGTAATCCATCAGGGACCGGTGCGTGATCATCACTCCTTTAGGCTCGCCAGTGGAACCGGATGTATAGATCACATAGGCGAGCGACTCTTGCTGCGGCCGCAACAGCGTAACGGGTATATCTTGTACTGCTGCCTGCAGCCCGCTGATAAAAAAAGTCTCACCGGTAAAGTCTATAGCAGCATCAAATGCATCTTCCGCTGTCAACAATACTTTCACCTGTGTATCCTTCAGTATAAAAGCCTTTCTCGATACCGGGTATTCCGGATCTATAGGCACATATGCAGCACCGGCTTTTAATATCCCCAATATGGCAACGATCATATCAGCGGAACGATGCAACAAAATTCCCACCAGTGCATTCTCCCCTAGCTGGTATTTTCCGCGCAGCTGCTGTGCCACCAATGTGGCGCGCCGGTTTAATTCCGCGTAGGATAAGGTATCTTCCTTGTAAACCACCGCTGTGGCTGTGGGTGTTCTGAGCGCCTGTTCTTCAAATAGATCTACAATAGTTTCATCGGCAGTACAGGCATCCTGCATATTATTAAAGCTCACCAATAGTTGTTCCTGTTCGGTGGCAGTTAGATAAGATAGTAAGGATATAGGAGTGTGAGGAGTCATCAAAGCCGCATCCAGCAACTGTATCAGATGATTCCCTGTTCTATCGGCAGTGGATGGCGTATATATATCACTGTTATAGGTAACCAGCATTTCTATCTCATCGCCGATTTCCATGAAGTTAAAGCTCAGGTCGAATTTATTGAATGTCTCCTGTCCCCCCTCATATTCACAGATGGTCAGTCCGGCCAGTTTTTGTTCCGCTTCCTTATGGCTCACAGCATTATTTCTCAATATCATCATCACATCGAAAAGCGGATTTCTGCTCCTATCCCATTCCAGCCGCAATTCTTCCGTGAGCATGTCAAAAGGATAATCCTGATGACGGAATGATTCCAATGTCATTTGCCGCACATGCCTCAGTAATGAAAGGAATCCATCCTGACTGTTTAACCGGGTACGCAGTGCCAGCGTATTGAGATATAGACCCACCTGATTTTCCAGTACTGTGCGACTTCTCCCAGATACAGGCGTACCAGTGATAATATCATCCTGCCCGGTGTAGCGGAATAACAACAGGTTAACGGCAGATAACAATCCAACAAACAGGGTACTGTCTTCTGCTATCAGCAGGGACTTCAGGCGGGTGGTAATATGCGCGGGGATACGTTTGTATACCATCCCTCCCTTATAGGTTTTAACGGTAGGGCGGGGTTTATCAGTGGGGAAAGACAAAACGGGCAGCTCCCCAGAGAACAGATCAGTCCAGTAGAGGCGGTGCGCATCAAAATCGGCAGTACCAATCTTGCGTTGCTGCCAGGTAGCATAGTCTTTATACTGTATGCTCAATGCTGGCATATCAGCAGTACGGCCTTCGCAGGCAGCAACGTATAGCAGCATCAGTTCTGTGATGATAATATCAAGAGACCAACCATCGCTGATGATATGATGCATCACCAGACAGAAGATGCGCCGGGAGTCCGACAACTCGCAGATGCAGGCCCGCAATAGTGGTCCTTCAGACAGTTGGAAAGGTTGTGATACAAATGAGTGAACCCATGCGGTACTGTTGTCAACGCCCCGGAGGTCATGTGTTTCTATAACAAACGCCGCATCTTCAACAGAAAGGAAATGTTGTTTTGCTTCTCCGGCGACATCTTCCCGAAATACCGCCCGCAGTATTTCGTGTCGTTCCAGGAGTTGCAGGAAGGCAAGCTGCAAGCAATCCTGCCGCAAAGTGCCTTCAAATAGCTTAACAACGGGTATATTATAGGCGGCACTGCCCTCTTCCAGTTGACTTAATAACCACATGCGCCGCTGTGCGGACGACAGCTCCCAGGATGCCTGTGGCGCTGCAGGAAGAATATCTTCTTCCGCGACAGATTTTGCCTGCTGCAATAGACTGATGACAGCTGCCTTTTGATTACGCAGCGTCTCTTTCTCCACGGACGTCAGCGCAGCAATGTTTCCCTTCAGTTTCAGACCTGTTCCTGTGTCATCCACGCTAAGGCTTACCCCTTTTGCCCTGCAGGCAGCAATAACTTGCAATAACGCTTTCATGCTAAAATATTATTTCGTCTTCACTACCGGCTATTACCTCATTATCATCTTCCATCCACTTCATCGTTTCGATATAGTCAGACAGGTGTTCAACAGTTGGGTCGATAAAGAGTGTTTTCATATCTATCTTAATTCCGAAGGATTCCTGCACACGGGAGATCACACGGGTAGCCTTCAGGCTGTGTCCTCCGAGGTCAAAGAAATTGTCTTTGATACCTATATGGGTACGTTCCAGTATGGCCTCCCAGATAGCGATGATTTTCTCATCTGTTTCATGCCGGGGGCCTTCATATCCAGTATGCATTGCCTGCACCCTACTCTCCGGGCGGTGCAATGCGGTTTTGTCCAGCTTACCATTGGCATTGAGTGGAAAATCTTCCAGGGGGATGATGTGTGCGGGTACCATATAACCGGGAAGTGTGGCCAGCAATGCTTTGCGCAATGCTGATACCGTTACATCCTCTGCCGGAATATAATAGGCTGCCAGTTCAGCTTCTGCCGCATTATTCTTCCAGACAATCACCACAGCGTCTTTTACCGCTGGCAACGCCATGAAGGCGGCTTCTATTTCAGCGATCTCAATACGATGTCCTCTGATCTTCACCTGATCATCTCTGCGGCCTATGTATTCGATATCGCCATTATCCATGATGCGGGCATAATCGCCGGATCGATATAATTTTTCACCTGGAAGGAAGGGATTGTCGATAAATTTCTGTGCAGTAAGTTCTGGCTGATGCAGATAGCCGCGGGCAACGCCAGCTCCGCCCACACAGAGCTCGCCTATAACGCCTATGGGTACACGTTGCATATCATTATCCAGTATATAGCAGCTTAGGGTGGGAATAGGTATGCCCACATTACTGCGGTTCTCTTCTATTTCTCTGCGGCTAATCTCTTTATAGGTCACATGTACAGTGGTTTCTGTGATGCCGTACATGTTAATGTTCCTGCATGCAGGACTGCTCAGGCTCCATGCATCCAATATGGCGGGCATCAGTGCTTCACCACCGAAAATGAGGTACCGTAGTGGCGCATCAGATAATCTGTCTTGATTATGCAATAGCAGACTGCGGAATGCTGTTGGGGTTTGATTCAGCACGGTGATCTTTTCTTGCAACAAAAAATCAAAGAAAGCAATGCTGTCCTGCGCCGTTGCTGCTGGCACCATTACCAATGTGCCACCGTTCAGCAGTGCACCGTACATTTCCCACACGGAAAAATCAAAGCAATAAGAATGGAACAGGCTCCATTTATCATTGGGGCCGAAATCAAAGAGGTTGTTATCGTTGAATAGCAGCCGGGTAACGTTCCGGTGCTCTACCAGCACACCTTTCGGATTACCGGTGGTGCCTGAAGTATAGATCACGTAGGCCAATCCGGAAGGCGAAACCGTTACTTCCGAGGTGGCTGTATCATCATTCAATGCAGTAATGTCGATAAAGTGGCTGTCAGTGAATAATTCCTTTAAAGTGTTGTCAACAGGGCTATCTGTCAGTATCCACCTTGCACGGGAATCGCGGATAATATAGTCCTTGCGTGTGAGCGGATAGGCCGGATCTACCGGCACATAAGCTGCACCAGCTTTCAGTACGGCCAATATTGCAATGACCATCCATTCGGTTCTGCCGGTATGCAGTACGATCAGTTCCTCCTCCATTACGCGATAATCATGGAGCAGCTTGTGCGCAAGGCGGCCACTCGCATCGTCCAGCTGCCGATAAGTAAGGTGAGTATCGCCACATATCAGCGCGATATTATCAGGATAGCGGGAAACTGTTTCCCTGAACAAGCTGTTGATAGTAGCAGTGGCGTTATATGGCACCCAGGTTTGATCAGCCTTTAGTGTCATCAGGTGAAGCTCCTCACTATCAGGCAACCCGATATCGCGTATAGCCATTTCCGGTTGTGCCGTTACCTGCTCCAGTAGCCGTACCAGATGCTTTACAACCCTGATAATAGTACTTTCGCGGAAGAGTGCAGTATTGTATTCCAGGGCAAGACTTATCTCCTCGCCAACTTCGGAAAATGCAAAAAGCAGGTCATATTTCGCGATACCAGTTTGCACGGCCATCCTTTCCAGATGCAGGTCTTCCGTTACCTGGGCGGTAACCGTACTTTCCATACCATCAATGTTTTGCAGTACCAGCATTACATCGAATAAGGGTGAGCGCGAAAGATCCCTTTTCAGATCCAACTGCTCCAGCAACCATTCAAATGGGAAATGCTGGTGTTCAAATGCCTGTAACATCACCTCCTTTTCCTGTTGCATCACCTCTACAAAAGAAGCTGCTGAAGGAATAGAAGAACGTATAGCCAGCGTGTTGACAAAAAAACCTATCTGATCATGCAGTTGTTCACTGTTGCGGCCCGCCACCGGCGTGCCTATGATGATATCATCCTGACCCGCATATTTTTTGATCAGCACCTTCACAGCAGTCATCAGCAACATAAAGAGGCTGACTCCCGAATCCGCCGCCAACTGTTTGATCCGCTGTGTAAAGGGAGCGCCGAAATGTGCTGTGTATTCCGCACCCTGATAGGTTTTTACATCCGGGCGATGAAAATCATATGGCAATACCAGCGATGGTATCTCGCCAGTAAATATATTTTTCCAGTATAGCAGATCTGCCTCCATATGGCCGGCATTCAATTGCTCCCGCTGCCATACCGCGTAATCTTTGAATTGTAGCATAGGAGGCATCAACTCCCGGGTATTGCCAGCAGCCAGCTGGCGGTAAGCTTGTAATACCTGATTACACAACACCACCAGCGACCAGCCATCGCTGATAATGTGATGCATATTGAAAGAAAGTATATCTCCAGAAGGGGCGCGTAGGAGGAAGCATTGTAAGAGCGGGCCTTTCTGCAGATCAAACGTTGCGCTCCATTTTTTCTGCAATAGTGTAGTTAATTCTTCTTCAGACAAGTATTCATTAACAATGATCTGCTCCACTTTAAATGATACCTCTTCCGGCGCTTGCACGAGCTGTACAGGAAGGCCGTTCCTTTCAGCAAATACAGTACGCAATATTTCGTATTTGTGGATTACCAAATGAAAAGCCTTTTCCAGCAGGGTCTCATCCAATTGCCCTTTGATATGAAAAGCTGCCGGCATATGATAGGCCCTGGAGGCTTCTTCAAATCCGGTGAGCACCCACAGTCGTTCCTGCGCCAAAGAGATGGGATAGTCTGTGGCGGTATCTGCGCGTTCTATAAAGGCAGTTATCACGGCAGGCCGGTCTTGTAGCAGCGCGGCTTGTTGCACAATGGTAGGCAATGCAAAAATTTCCTGCAATGTTATTTGCTTCGACAGATTATTAGCCACCATTGAACGCAACATCATTGCTTTGAGGCTTTGTCCGCCTGATTCAAAGAAATTATGCGTAGTCCCAATATTATCTGTTCGCAGCACCTCTTTCCATATAGAAAGTAGTTGCGTCTCCAGTGGAGATTGCGGTACGGTTGGTTCCTGCAGGGCCCCTACGGACATTTCTGGCGCCGGCAACTGCTCCCTGGCAACTTTTCCATTGTTGTTAAGAGGAATATCCTGTAGCATTATGCAGTAGGCAGGAATCATATATGCCGGCATACGCTCTCCCACAAAAGATTTCAGGTGCTCAGCCAGCAGGGAAGCATCGCCAACAATATAGGATACTATCTTATATTCATCCGCTACCAGCATCACAGTCACATATGCCTGCTGTACCATAGGATGCTGTTCCAATACGTATTGGATCTCACCAGGTTCTATACGGTAGCCTCGCACCTTCACCTGGTCGTCTATACGGCCCCTGAACGCAACATTACCATCAGAGAGCCAGCAGCCAATATCTCCGGTCTTATACATTTTCCTTCCTGCCAGGAAGGGATTGTCCACAAACCTTTCAGCCGTAAGCTCGGCACGGTTACAGTAGCCTTTAGCCACTC
Organism: Chitinophaga dinghuensis; assembly: GCF_003259435.1. Lineage (GTDB taxonomy): Bacteria > Bacteroidota > Bacteroidia > Chitinophagales > Chitinophagaceae > Chitinophaga > Chitinophaga dinghuensis. Next base: position 489,087 of record NZ_QLMA01000007.1, on the reverse strand, counting down.
CTTCGCCAGTGAGGTATATCTCTCCGTCAACCCCTACCGGCAACAGGTTAAGATGTGAATCCAGGATGTATAACTGTGTGTAGGCGATAGGTGTACCAATGGGCACGGCACTGTGCTCATCTTCCATAAAATGGTATATCGTGCTGTAGGTTGTATCTTCCGAAGGCCCATACAGATTACGTACTTCCATCCGACGGTAATCCAGTTCATCTTTGAGTCGCCGTGGCGCCGCTTCTCCCGCCATATTCAATGCAGTTACATGTTGCCAGTCCATCTTCATATCCAAAAGGCTTCTTACTACCGATGGAACAGTATTCAGCATAATACCTTTATCCTGCTGAATAAACTTCGGGATTTCTGTGGCCGCCTCCAGGAGACGTATTGTTTTTCCCTGGAGCAAGGGAAAGAACAGCTCAAATACAGACAGATCAAAACAACAGGAAGTAGCCGCGTACAGGATGTTGTATGGGGTAGCAGCAAACTCCGTTGCAGCCCATTGCAGAAAAGCGATAGTATTACGATGGCAGATCTCCACCCCTTTCGGCTTGCCTGTTGATCCGGAGGTATAAATAAGATAGGCTGTTTCTTCTTGCAGACTATCAGCGGGCAAAGGCTGTGCTTTCCGCTCAGATGCAACTGTTTCCAGCGCATCCACATATAAGATCGTCCCCGTGTAGTTTGCAGGAATCAATGCTGCGCTGACAGCATCTGTCAATATGATATCCGGGGACGCATCTTCCAGGAGGAAATTAATTCTGGAAGCTGGATACTTTGTATCTATAGGGAGATATGCATACCCGGCCCTCAGTATGCCCAAAATGCTGGCAGGCATATAGGAAGTACGTTGCATGAGTATGCCCGCGAAAGAGCGATGCTGGGGTTTGGGAGGTAAAGCAGCAGCAATAGTCTCTGCCAGCTCGTTCAATTGTCCGTAAGTAAACGTTCTATCTCCTGCTATCAGTGCGATATGATCAACATACTTCCCGAAACTGTTTTCCAGTAGATGAGATATGCTTTTTTCTGTTACCGGGAGTATCGGTTGGTTGAATACGTGGAGCACCTGATGAATATCTTGTGCATCAGCAATGCTGATATTGCCCAGGTATATGTCCGGCGTATCCAACACCTGCATATTGATATGTGCAAACGCCTGAAAAATACGCGCTATACTTTCCTTCTTAAAGAGCTTGACTGCATATTCTATTTCCAGGAAAAATCTGCCATCAGGATCATGATCGAAATTAAAAGTCAGATCAAGTTTAGCCGGACGCTTTTCATCTTCCGGTCTGCCGTCTCTATATAAGTAGCTGTCGAGACCTGAAAGGGTAAAATCTTGCTGCTGGTTGGTACCACTGTATGTCTGGGCCGTGTTCTGTAACACGATCATCACATCAAAGAGTGGATTGCGGCTGATATCCCGTTTTAATTCCAGCATTTCCACAATACTGTCGAATGGACAATCCTGGAACTCAAATGCGCGGTAAGAATGTTCGGCCACTTGTTGCAGGAAATCCCGGAAAGAAAGGGTTTCATCTATCCTGGTACGCAGTGGTACCGTATTGACGTATAAGCCTACCTGTTGCTCCAACTGATAGTGATTCCTGCCAGAAACAGGAGTGCCGATCACCACATCCCTGTTATTGGCATATTTATATAACAGAATATTGCAGATGGTCCGGAGATAGTTGAATAACGTAATGTGGTGCAGATTGCAATAGTCTTGTATCCGCTGATGCAATGCGGGGGTAATATAAAATTTAGACACCGCACCGGCAGTAGTCTTGATATCCGGCCGACTGAAATCTGCCGGCATATTCAGCGGCGTTACTGTTTCGCGGAATTCATTGCGCCAAAATTCTACGGCGCGTTCCATTTTTGTGCCGGTCATTCTTTCAGACATCCACGCAGCATAGTCTTTATACTGTATAGTAAGGGGTTCCGGCTGATATAACTTATTGCTGCGGTTTGCTTCGTAAGCAGCAAATACTTCCTGTACAATCACCCCAATAGACCATCCGTCGCTAATGATATGATGCATCGCAAATACCATCACATATTCCTTATCGCCAACACGCAGCAGTTCTACTCTCATCAATGGTCCATTCCGGAGATCAAACTCCCATCCGATGGCTTGTTCCAATATCTCTTCGAGACAGGTGCGAATATTTTCTTCTCCACGGATATCTTTAATGCCGATACTCAGCGGCATATCTTCCGCAATGAACTGGCGCGGCTCTCCATTCACTTCGCGAAAGAAGGTACGCAGACTTTCATGACGTGCAACTGATTGCCGGAAAGCGTTTCCCAGTGTGATAACAGATACATCGCCCGTGAGATAAAAGCTGGTAGCTATATTGTATACAGTACTGCCACCCAGGTGATGCAATGCCCACATTCTGTTCTGTGCATTGGACAAGGGATAATGCTGTTGCCTGGCAGTAACAGGAATAGGAGCCGCAAACTGTTCAACAGAACTTTTCAGGAGGGCGATCAGGTCTGCTTTAGCGGATTTAATTTCCTCCATCAGTTCCGCAGAGAGATTCTTTACCTCTCCTACCAGCTTAAGTTGATCTCCCTGTAACCTGGGAACAACCTTATTTTTCTTTAGTGCTGTAATAAGTTGTAATGCGTTCATATGATAATCTCATTCCCGGTGGCATGTGCAGATTTCAGCCAGAGGAGGCTTTCGATACTTTCTGTCAAGGCAGACATAGTGCTGTTGCGTAACAACACAGATGCTTCCAGATTGATCTGCAGATCCTTGTTAATAGTATTGATAACTTCCATAGAGCGGAGTGAGTCGAGTCCCAACTCCGTTAGTTCTATATCTTCAGAAGAAAAAGTATGATGTGGTATACCCGTTCTGGAAGAAATGATAGACAGCACATATTGTCTGATAGCATTGGTGTCAGGGTTTTCGGGCAGTGCCGCCACAGCGGCGGGTACAGTCGCACTAGTGCTGGCATGACTGATAGAAGAAGCCAACACGTTAAATGTCTGTTCCTGGTAATGTGTGGCACATTTACCGCGCTGCAATTTTCCGCTGGTCGTTCTCGGAATACCTAGCGGAGATGTCAGAATAATTTCATGCGGAGTGATACCAAAGGTCCCAGCGATATTTTTACTGATAGCAATTAACACTTGCTCCAGGTCTGTCTGTTGAATGGCCTTGCGTTTTATTTCAGCAATGATTACAAATGACTCCTGAGGTTGCAGCACACTAAAGGCTGCTACGCCATTTGGTTCTATAGCATCATGACATTGAGACACGCAGTATTCAATATCATACGGGTAAAAATTTTCGCCGCGAATGATCAGCATTTCTTTCAAGCGGCCATGTACAAAAAGTTCATTAGCAGAAAGGAATCCCAGGTCGCCCGTTCTGAGATAGCGGCGGTCTTCCAGCATATAGAAGAGTGTGGTATTATCTTTCCGCCAGTATCCATCTGTAACGCTGTCACCGCAAATGCAGACCTCTCCCACTTCTCGTTCACCGCACACTTGTTCACTCACCGGTGAAATGATCTTTACATCCATATCGGACGTTACGGTGCCCGAGCTAACGAGTGTAATAATATCTGGGGAATTGGCAGGCATTGGCTGCATATAATCTGCTGTAGCACTGTCTTTGCTGATATGCATCAACAAAGGCAAAGGTGCGGATCTCACGCCGGTCACCATTAGCGTAGCCTCAGCAAGACCGTAGCAGGGATGAAACGCTTCCTCACGGAAACCGGCTGTACGAAAATAATTACTGAATGCGCGTATTGTATCATACCTTACGGGCTCAGCGCCGTTATAGGCTACTTTCCAGGAAGAGAGGTCCAGTGTGGAAAGTTCTTCCGGAGTGATTCTGCTAACGCATAGATCATATCCGAAATTAGGCCCTCCGCTATGGGTTACTTTATAGGAAGAAATAGCGGATAACCATCGGAATGGCCGTTGAATGAAGTGAGCGGGAGGCATCAGCACACAGGAACATCCAATATAGATGGTATGAAGCAGACTCCCTATGAGTCCCATATCATGATGGAAGGGCAACCAGGAAAAAATAACAGCGCTCTCATCGCAACCAAAGGCATGTCGTATTACCTCCTGGTTATGCACCAGGGAGGAAGCTGTTACCATCACTCCTTTGGGCTTACCGGTAGAACCGGAAGTATATTGCAGGAACGCAATTTCCTGGTCTTCCGCAGGAGCATGTCTTTGCATAACGTCAGGAAATTTCCCGTGATCGGTAACCAGTACGCTGATAGCGCTATTGGCGCTAGCGAAATGTTGCTGCACATATGTGGCCAGGTTATCGCTTGTCAATATCATCGTTATTGCAGCATCTTCCACCAGCGTATGCATCCTTGATACATGCTTGGTACCTCTGGCAAAATAAATTGGTACTGCAATAATACCAGCATACTGACAGGCAAGAAATGCAATGGTAAAATCGATTACATCCTGATAAAGCAATAAGGCAACGGTATTACCCGCACGCTGCTGCTTCAGGTGCTCTCCTAGTCGTTGTACATGTTTATACAGTTCGCTATAGGAGATCCTTCGCACGCGCGACTCACCATCTTCCAACAATGTAAATGCTATCCGATCAGGAAACGATACGGCATGTTTGAATAAAAATCCAATGATCACAGGTCCACTTTATTAATGATGAAATTACAGGAACACGTAGGGCGTAGTCAATAGGAAATCATAATACTGTTATGGGTACGCGGAGCCGCTGCATAGGGTATACTTACATCTAACAAGGGCTGGCAGACTTTCGGAAGCCGGGGAAATACCACTCCCAAAACTGCAACAGGGCGGATACTGAAGGATTGATGGGTCGTCCACATATCAAAAATAATTTCCAGCATTATCCAGGATAGTAAAGACAAAGGGATATCTTACCATTCCGACTGGAATAATGCGAGGTGAGTGAATAAAATAACGGTTATCAGAGGGCCTTCATTAATGCAGGTTAACCTCATACTTTATGCATCTCTACACGGGTGATGCATAAGTAAAAAAATATGAAATACTTACCAACGAACTGTATAAAACATAACAGTTGCGATAGTAATCGATGGAATTACAGAAATGCTCCTACCGGGCGCCGCCCGATAACGATAATAATGAATAACGTGATGGAATACGAACCAAACGACCATACTACCTGCGTAGTATTGCATTAGACAGTCACTCCAAATTGATCAAATAAAGTCAAAAAAAACGCCCTAGTTAGCACTCAGGCAAAGGCTTAAAGAACAACGCTCATGTTGGCCGGCATTTTGTGTAAATCTCTAAAGAGTCCATATAATGAATATTTGAGGGTTTATAACCAAAACGTTAACAATAAACGAGGTACTATAAAAGTTTTCGGGAAAAAATGCTCTTGACGTCCAGGGCACAAACTTGTAAACAACAATAAAAGTGTGCTGAAATCTAGGCTCTCCTCAGTGCGGCATCTATACAGCAATAATACAAAAAAAACTCTAACCTCCAAATTTAATTTCACATCAATTAACAGGATTCCTATTCACTGCAGTTATTGCGCAGTAAAATACGCAAACAACAATCAATACAACATCACATCAGCCACAGTAGCCAACTTAAGGCATTATTACACTATACACTTCACCATACATACATCTATTCAAAACAATTACAAAAGGTATCCTAACGTTATGTAGCATACTACTAAAATGTACCATTCATGCAATCTTAATGCAGGTCACTGTATATTGTATCTTTGCCTTGTTATGGAATTTCATTCAGAATACGGTGTATCAAAAAAAACTTAGCATTATCCATGCTAACACAAACAGCATCCTGCAGGCAGGTTTCAGTGTTTCAAATACTTTTGCTAACTGTCTCTGAAAGTTAGGTACCTTCCACTTGTTATTTGATGAAAACAAGGGTAACTGTGGTGCTAATACCAACAGCATTTGCGACTTGGTACAGTTTTGTTTGAGAATACTGGAACCGGATTTCGAGTTGGACTAAATAAAGATGGGAGTTTAGATGATAATATCTTTTCGCCAGCTTTTCTACAGCTAGTACCAAGCACCTAGTATCCATACATCCTCCATAGATAAAGTTCTTCAAGGACGTTTAGCAAGGCAATTGCCGATTAATCCCGCTAGTAAGCAGAGAGTAGATTTCTATTCAGATGGGGTTCGTAAAATGTATCCAGTGTCTAAAAAAACCAGTGGTAACAGATTTAGCAGTGCGATTGCCAAATGCTGTCCATTAATCATTATTTGAATGGTATTTTTTTTTAAAAAGGTGGAGAATAATAAATTTTACCTTGCAGAACTTGAAATTTTCTTTATTAAACCTATTATCTTTAATTTCCTATCTTTAGATGTATTTATATTAATACTCTCTCGAATCGAACTGGTATCCTTAGTAATAACAATATTATACGATTCACCCACTATCAATTCGTTCGTATATTCTGCCGGACATTGTAAATACACTCCTATTTTCTGATCCTCTCTTAATGTTTGCCCAGGTTCCTCTAGTGAAAAAATTAGTAATTCTACATATGAAAATATGCCACAGGTTACTTTTGTCTTGATCGGTTCCAATAGCCTAGCACAGATTTTCATGGTTTGTGGTTTATTCTGGGCCATAGCACTAGTAGTGGCAACGAATACAATCATAAATACTGGAAGAATTTTCCTTATCATTTATTAGCCATTTTGTTCTTAACAAATTTATTACCTGATTTACTGTCGGTATAACACAACTTTGAATTATGCTATGTCATAATCGAATTAAGTAAAGCCAAAGTAAGGAAACAACATCATCCTAGACTCCTTGCGATACAAATTCATAGGTTGAAGGCCGGTTATATCCCAAAATACACTGGCTTCGGCTATTTCTACATCTGAACTCATTAGCAAACTTCCACTATAAAAATTAGGTACCATATCTTGATACAACATCTTTTGTCCAGGTGAAAATAAAGATGTAATATGCTTAGACTCCACTATTTCAAAATTGGTTTTGCTGTCCTTTAGCTATCCCAAACGGCATAAAGGCAAGGAGTCGAACACGGGTTCGATTCCCATCAGCTCCACAGAGTGCAGGTTCGATTCCTGTTCTGGGCACTAGAGGGTAGTAAATCTTAGATTTGTAACCCTCTTTTTTGGGGCTAAATCATAAAACTCCAAACATTTACGCCTGCACGTATTTGACAAAAGCAACTATGTTGCTATTCTTATCTATTAAAAAATACACCCATAATATTTCTTTTTGTTATATACTTTTATGACATCAAGAAACTAGTATCCTATAACACCTATCCAGTATGAAATTCTTATTACCCATGAAACACCTGTTTTTAGTACTATCCCTATTTAGTACCTTGAACGTTTTCTCTCAGAACAAAAAACTGCTCACCCAAGTCCCTAAAACAGTACCTCCGGGTAAGAAATGGGTATTGGAAGCAAACAAATCAATGCGGGTAGAAATAGGTTCGGGGATGCAAACTTCCGGCAGCTTTTGCAATGCAATGTTCTTTTCCAATCCAGGCATCGTCTTCAATGTAAATAGAGGTAACCTGATGGCTGCAGAAAGCTATGGCATCATCTTCAATGACGCTCAGGCGATTCCTGGTACCAACAAAACAGTCTATGCCATTACACCGATGTCGTTTATCGACAAAGGATTTTCTACTTCCCAGTTAGCACAGGTTGGTGCGGAAAACGTAGGCTCTAAAAAGTTGGTTTTTCTGGCGGGGGAATCTGTGTTTATTGGCAATTGCCTAGAGTCTCTAGAAGTTAATGAAGTAGCGATGACTGCTCAGGAAATTCAATCCCAGCAGGCGCAGACAGGAAAAGCGAAAAAGGAGGAATCTGCACTGCTTGCAAATTTCGTCATTCCGGTAAATACTGATCACGCAGTTGCACCCGGCACGAAACCTGCAATAAGAGACAAGGGCTTCCAGCAGATTATTTTCAAAAGCAATGCAGTGCTGTGGAAGAAACCCGGGAAAGGTATGTCTGCAGATAAATCGGCATGGACAATTACTTTGAATACAAAAACATTCGAGATTCGAAGCTTGAATTATACCCGCACTTTCCAGGTAACAGGAGCCGCATATGACGAAATGTCTCAATCTCAAAAATTTGAGCTGACGGACAGGGAAAATGGACAACCATTTCATGTATTAATCTCCTACAGCGAATCTCAGGAAGAGTACAGTGTTATATTACAAACGAAGGATTATAAGGAAGAGTACCAGTTTCAGGGAGTGCAGTTGAAAGAGAAATCGATGTAGCATTCAATAAATGATGTAAAGCAAAAGGTCGTTCCAGATAGAACGGCCTTTTGTACTCCGTTACTCAATACTCATCGGATGGACTCAATCCTTTGTCCCGTAGCCTGCCGGGGTGGCAAGATACACGATGTCGGGGAATTCTATTAGCGTTTTCTGATTTTATCACTTAAATCTATGTGCGTATGAATTCCATTGGAATGAAGAATAGAAAAGGTGACAAAATCCATTATTACTACGATTTAGGTCACAGTCAGACTCAGAGGCTTTCGATGGGGATCTTTATTTATGTCAAACCCAAAAACCTGAAATAAAATTGCGCAGTTGTACTATTGTCAATTTTACTTTTTAACTTATATTTAGCAAGATAATTAGTCCAAGCCATTGTTTTTTTGGTTATCCGATCAGCCAAGTGTGTATCTTCTTTGTGGGCAATTATCATTAGTTAACCAAAAAGCAATTGTAAATCACATATTGCTGCCAACAGTAAACCTGAACATTTTTCTCTTTTTAAATTACTGTGTGAGATGGAATGGTGTGGAAGTTACCGAAGATAATTACGCTGACTACCGCGCCATGTTTGCCGTTGTGTTCAGCGACTTCTGATCATCCACAACAGGTAGCATATATCATATGGTCCTGTCACCAATATTCATCGTTCTAAAAAAAATTGCTATATGCTATATTACCCTCCCTACACACTATCACCTGCCGAAAGAGCCACTGTTAACCCATTTCTGCGACATGTTATCAAAATATTACTGTTGCTGTTATTGCTTCTTCATTCTTCATTACAGACACTATACGCACAGACGCCCACAGCAGCCGATATCAGTGGAACCATTGTGAACAGCGAAGGTACCCCCCTGCGCGATGCCGTAGTGTTGCTGAAAAGAACTGCCGACTCGGTTATTTATAAAACAGCCCTGAGCAATGAGCAAGGCGTTTTTGCCTTCAGTGCTGTAAAAACAGATAACTACTTTATAGAGATCAATATCCTTGGGTTTGAAAAATTGCGCCGCTATAATTTACAGATGAGCAGTACCGCTATCTCACTCGGGAAACTACCGCTGCAGAGCGCTTCAAATAATTTAACTGGTGTGGAAGTACGAGCCAGAATACCACTGATAGAACGACAGATCGATAAAACGGTGGTGAATGTAGAGAATAGTATCATCTCGGAAGGCGCCAACGTGCTGGAAGTGATGGAACGCTTGCCCGGCGTGCAGGTGGATCAGAACGGAGTGGTCGCCATTAACGGCAAAAGAGGGGTAATGGTATTTATGGACGGCAAAGCTGTGATGATGTCGCCGGAAGATATTGCGGACCAGCTCCGTGGGATGGCCTCTTCCAGTATTTCGAAGATAGAGATCATTGCCAAACCTGGCGCACGCTATGATGCTGCCGGCAGTGGTGGTATCATTAACATCGTCAGGAAAAAAGTGAAGAAGGATGGCTTCAATGGTAGCGTGAATGCGGGTTTTGGGCAGAGCTACTACAGCAGGTATAATGCCGGTTTTAATCTCAGCTGGAGAAGCAAATATTATAATTTCTTCTTCAACGGGTCTTATCAGAACAATAAAAATTTCTTCATCAATCATATTACGAATGATATCCTGAACAATGACGGATTAGTTAAGACCAGGCAACATGCGGATAATGATATCACCCGCGGAACAGAGGCCTATAACCCGGCAATTGGCGCCGAGTTTTATTTGTCGAAGCGGACAACCTTGTCGCTCACGGGTATCGGTGGGATTCAGTTAGCGAAGAACACGACTGACTCAAAGGCGGTTGATTATGACGGTAAATTGTCAACAGGCAGCCAGGATTTTAACAGCATCGTGCACGACAAACCCATTAACTACACCCTGTCCATGCACCTGGCACACAAGATAGACAGCACTGGCAGGGAGATCTCCTGTGACCTGGACTACTCCAACTACTGGAGTCGGGCTAACCAGGACATCAAAAACCGTTATTACGATGTCAACAGCACACTTATGAATGAGGAGAACAGTTTCTTCGATCAACACCGCAAATTGAATATCTATGCCGCCAAAATAGATTATACCCAACTATTGAAAAATAATGCCAGACTGGAATTTGGCTGGAAGTCGAGCTACGTGGATATCAAAAACGACAATAAATTCTTCAACAAGGTAGGCGGTCAGAATATCATAGATTCATCGAAGTATGATAATACATTGAACCAGGAGAACATTAATGCACTCTATGTCAACCTTAATAAAGAATATGAAAAGCTGAGCTTCCTGGTGGGGCTGAGGGCAGAGCATACGTGGAATATCAATGAGCAGCAGTTGCAGCAATTCCGTCTGGAAAGAAACTATGTGCAATTGTTTCCGTCACTGTTTATTGACTACAAACTGAACAAGAACCAGACGCTGAATATGAAGATCAGTCGGCGTACTGACCGGCCTGTATATTCTCAGCTCAACCCATTCCGGCGGCCGTTATCACCGACACTTTTTTATGAGGGGAATCCTAATCTGCAGCCACAGACTTCTGTGAACAGCGAGCTTACGTGGGCGTATAAAGACCGGCTTTTCATTACGTTCGGCTATGATAATTTCCAGAACTACATCGGAACGGTGCCACGGCTGGACAGTAATCAGGTAACGATTACCCGTCTGCCGACCAATATTCATGGTTCCTATTCTTTCAACTTCGATATAGTATATACGAAACAGTTATTGCGCTGGTGGAATACCTCCAACGCTATCTCTTTTTATCGCCAGGCATTCAATGGTATGGAAGATGATTATGTACTGAATAACAATGGTATCCTGTCTTTTAATTTTGATGCCATCAACACTTTTATTTTAAGTAAAACATTTTCTGCCGAGTGTAGCTTCAAGGCGGTATCGCAGCACCGGGTGATCGCTACTACTTTCGGTGGCTATTACATTCTCAGTGCCGGTGTCAAGCAGATGGTGTTGGGCAACAAAGGATCGGTGGCGTTCAAAGTCACGAATATCCTGCAATCTGAAGATGAGGGATCGACCTATAGTTATAAAAACCTGAATCAGTATTGGCTGATCAACTTTTATTCGAGAGCTGCTACGATCAACTTTACTTACCGTTTCGGGAAAGGCAAAGCGCCGAAAATGCGTACAGAAAGCGGTTCCGCTGATGAACAACGGAGATCAAAAGGTGGCAGTAACTAGTTGACAAGTACTTAACAGCCAATTACTACAAGATATTGATTCCCAGGATTATGGAGTGCCTGTTCTGGATGGGTTCAAACCCCTAGTTCGATTACATAGACCCGCTGATTAAGAGTCAGCTACCCAGATGGGAGTCGAACCCACACCTATGATCCGGATTGGATTCGAACCAATGACCTACTGCTTAGGGGCAGTTGCTCATAAGGTCTCAAGCGGATTCGAACCTTATTGTCTATTGTAGCGGATTGGATGGCTGCGAAGAAAGTTTTTTTCATTTCAATGAATGATACTGATAAATGGCCACCATCAGTACCTCCACCTCGCTTTGCCTGTAACGTTCCGTCCTGGACGGGGACTTATCCTCTGCACAGTAACGACTCATCAAATATAGTAACTCCTACAACTGCGGATCTCATACTTACTGGTTTCTTCCACACACATTGTTCCAGATTGTTGGAGGAGCAATATTTGTGCAGCAAGATCGCTGCTTATTCTTTCACGGATCATTTTGTGTCCATCCCACTGGAACAGGGCTTTCATTGCTGAAATATATCTATAGATAACCGCTCTTAGACATTTTAATACCAATCGTTTTTAAATCCTACTACTAACTGTTTTAAGTAAGTACAAATTAACTTGTTTTTAAATTGAAAAAGCTATAATTTAACCATAGATATTAATATCAAAACTTAACCAAAATATGGAGATTAAATCGATTGATCACATCGTACTAACTGTCACTGATATTGATAAGACAGTTGCATTTTATTGCGACGTGTTAAATCTAAAAAAAATAACCTTTGGTAAGAATAGGGTTGCGTTAATATTTGGAAATCAGAAAATCAACCTACACAAGAAAGGAGAAGAATTTGAACCTAAGGCTAATCTACCTACTCCAGGATCAGTAGATTTGTGCTTTATTGCTGAAACCAATATCATCAATGTTTTAAACGAACTAAAAGAAAAAAAAATTGATATTATAGAGGGAATAGTGGAAAGAACAGGAGCTATAGGAAATATAAAATCTATTTATATTCGTGATCCGGATAAAAACTTGATAGAAATAAGCAACTATTCATAATCAAATTTCAACCAATTTTGCACTATCTAGTCCTAAGAAAAACAAACTTAATCTCTATTCCCCAACTTAAAATTATACCGGCCAAAGGGGAGCTAATTCTGTAAGCTTACCTATATTGTGATCCATCAGGGATTAGAGTTTTGAATAATTTCGATATCAAATTTCTTTGCCGAACTCTAGAGGAGAAACAAATCCAAGTGCTTGATGAGGCCTGGAGCTATTATAGTCCTGCCTCCACTCTTCAGCCATAATCCGTACTTCTGCTAACGTGAAAAAATGATAGGCGTCCAGCAGCTCTCTCCTAATTTGTCTCGCTTATCCTTCTTAAAGACCAAGTCAAGTGCCTTTTTGAATTTAGTTTCATCGTCTGGTTGTTCTCCTTGAAAAAGCAGTTTTTCAATATCCTCCCGTAGAAAGTAAACGCGGGAATTGACTTTGTAACGGCGTATTTTGCCGCTCCTTACCATGAATGGATGGTAGGTTTTGTACCCTGAAATAGCTGGCAGACCTCCGTAATTTTGTAAATTGGTTTTTGGGTTAACCCCGGTGTTTTGTACAAAACTGGTGTAGGTTGGTTTCTTTCTAAAGGCATTACTTCCTCTCTGACTACTGTCCTGATCTGCTCTAAAAATTGATCTGGTGCGTAGGGGAAAAACATCGGCGTAAATGCTTTCTCACTTTTTTCTACATTATTCATTTTTTGCTTTTTAGCCCCAAACATAGGCCGCAAAACAGGCGAAAAAAATCTATGTATACTTAGAATACATGTCTTTTATCAATCCCGCTCAAATTTCTGTCTAAGCCGATCCAGAATGACAAGTGCAGCATTATGATCCAGTTCGGTGAAATAGGTTTCTGCTATTTCTATTCCCTTACGCATTTCGGCCCGTTCTTTTACGGACAAACTGGAGGGCTTAAATATCCGGCGCAGGTTTTCTTTAATACTGCCAGTATTAATCAACTTTGCCAATTTATCATCACAGGCGAGGGTCTTGACTCCGGCAGTTTGAAAGAGTACAAAATGTATGATGGTTAAGGCAGGTGTCTTAGTTTGAGTGCGAGCGCTTTTTGTTGGTTCAGGTTGTGGTAATGGAACCTTTTTAGCTTCTTCTATTGCCTTCTTCCTATTCTGGCGATGGGCTAGATTCGAAGTAAACTTTCATCAAACCACACATCTTCATAATGATCATCCCCCACAAATAGAAAGCGCCAGCCCGGAGGTAACCCTAAATAGTCTAAAATTTTAGGATGATTATCTCGTAAATGAAAAATATGCATTGGCTCAAAAAAATCAGCCGTGTCACTAAACTGCTCTCCAGCCCAAATGTACCAATTTGAAGATTGTTCCGATTGAATTGGATTACGCAGCCCATTAATTGGCCATTCAACTGCTGCAAAAGTTTGAGTCGCGATGCCCAATAGCTGCGTAACGGGTGTATGATAATATATTGCACCATATTTAGCACATATTAGCTTTTGCCTCTCTTGCACTTCTTTCTCGAATTTAAACAGTGTATTGTCCATTATTGGGCAGTCTTACAGAGTAAAGATTAGCAGTAAAAATAGAATCTTAACACGTCATTTCATAATTGGGGCCACTGTACGCTTTTCGATAATTGATTTGTATATTCGTAAGGTTAACATGTGGGTCTTTGTAAAGCTGGGTAAACTTTGCGCCTAAACGCAAACATTATAGAGGAAGTTATAGAATAAAACCAAAAAACCTGCGACTAGCGCAGGTTTCCAGTGATCCCGCTGGGACTCGAACCCAGGGCCCATACATTAAAAGTGTATTGCTCTACCAACTGAGCTACGGAATCATATCACTGCTTTCACCGTGATACCCTTGTTTGTAACGGGAGTGCAAAGATAGAAAAAAATCCATTCCAAGCAAATTTATTTCATTCATTTTTAACTCTTTATCTCGAAAAGAATATACTCATATAATTCAAATCAGCCACCACGGCCACTTTCAGCAAGGAAAAAATCTTTCCAAATCCCGAAATCCAATAGGCCACCGCATTCTAAGCGAATGTCATCTCCCGGAAAATCATTATAACAAATGTGGTTAAAAGAATATATTTAGAGACACGATTCACTCGGTTATGAAAAAATTACTCCCTGGCTGGATACTGGCATCTCTTATACTTAGCTCCTGCGGACAGCCACAGACAAGAGTTGCACATGAGCTCTGGTATAAAAACACCAAAGAAAGAATACTTCAACAATCCTCCCAGGAACCTGATAGCGTACGCTATACCTTCAACCAAGACAGTACCCTCAAGACCGCCTGGCAATATCATGATAAACATCTGATGACCAAAAAAGGATTCCAGCAATCTATTTTCAGATTTGAAATCAACTACAGTAAAGACGGACTTTTTGAACTACGGCGGGAAATGTGTGAGAACGGAAAACTTGCTTTTGAAGGCATTTTCTATAAAAACGAAGCATACGGCCTCAGTACCTGGTATGATTGCAAAGGAAACCCCATTAACCAGGGCGTGAAATATAAAGACCAATCAATCGGCAGCTGGAAATCCTGGAAAAAGCCAATGGAAACGCCTGCAGAAATGGATTATGGCAATAATCTGCCACTCGACAGCTTCCCCACCCTGAAGAAGTACTAAAAAAACGCAGACCCGGTAATCGCCTTGGAGGCCCTGAGAAGCCTTGTCAGTACGAAAATGGATCTGCGCGTATCTTCAATATCTTAAATAATTCGAATACGAAGGGAGCGCAAAAATACGCATTTACCCCAAATTCTCACAATTATTTCCAAACAATTCGCAGGCTGAGATTGTAAATAACCGGTAACCGATTTGTACACCAAAATCCCGGATTATGCAATCCCCTGAAAACTCCGAAAAATTCGTTCCGAAAGGAGCTGTCGCCTTCTTTATATTCTTAATCGTACTGGGCATCATACTATGGTTCAGTACCTATTTCATCATGCTCTCCAGGATATAATCATCGCTTATGCTAGATACTTTTGAAAGAAAAGTCATCATTACGGCCATACTGGTGATGGGCCTGTTCGTATTTGCCCTCTTCTATGCACTCGGCGCACGAAAAGCAGATGTAACTGAATGTCTGCCCTATAATAAAACCTACGAGACCGCAAGAGTGGAACAACTGGATAAAACCACCTACCAGATATTCTATGTGGCCAGAATGTGGAGCTTCGAACCATCTGTAGCCTATATTCCAGTAGGCAGCGAAGTAGACCTCTTCGTCACCTCCCATGATGTCGTTCATGGCTTCAATGTGTACGATAAAAATGTAAACATGATGGCCGTTCCTGGCGGCGTTTCCAAAACTACGGTCCACTTCGACCACCCCGGCGTCTATAAAATTGTATGCCATGAATTCTGTGGCACCGGCCACCAGAATATGCAAGCTGAAATCATCGTAAACTACCCGAAAAAATAATGCACTATGCAGGTTAGCAGATTTCTACGTAATACAATCCTCATCGAACTGTTCGTCCCGATATTACTGCTCACCATTGGTATTTACCATGGACTGATGCAGGTCGTTTATCGCTCCGGCGTTATACACAGAGCCGCCGTGGCTAAACTCGACTACTATCAGGGCCTCACCCTGCATGGCGTAATCAATGCCATCGTACTGACTACCTTCTTCGCAGTGGCCTTCGGACACGCAACCGTGGCTTTCTGCCTCAAAAAAGAGCCTAATCGCAAAGCTACTGCCCTTTCCATGTGGCTTATGCTCATCGGCACAGTGATGGCCGCCGCAGCCATGCTCTCCGGTAAAGCATCTGTACTCTATACCTTCTACCCTCCTCTGAAAGCACACCCCGCCTTCTATCTCGGCACTGCCCTCCTGCTGGTAGGCTCCTGGGTGGCCTTCTTCGACTGGGTAGCCATCTATATCCAATGGAAAAAAGAAAATAAAACCACCAACACACCACTGGCTATCATCGGCACACTGGTCAATTTTACCATCTGGTTCGTATGCACGTTGGCGGTAGCCTATGAAGTGCTGATTTTACTGGTTCCCTGGAGCATGGGCTGGACTGCCGGCGTGAATGTCCCCCTCGCCCGGACGCTCTTCTGGTTCTTCGGACATGCACTCGTATATTTCTGGCTACTCCCCTCCTATATCATGTTTTATACCATGCTGCCCAAACTCGCCGGTGGCAAACTCTACTCCGCTAATGCAGGCAGAGTAGCCTTTTTCATCTTCCTGCTACTCTCTATTCCTATCGGCGTACATCACCAGTTCGGCGATCCCTCCATCGGCAGAGGCATCAAACTAACACAGTCCATCCTCACCTTTGGCGTAGCATTACCGAGCTTTATCACCGCCTTTACCATCGCGGCATCACTGGAATATGCCGCCCGACTCAGAGGCGCAAAAGGCCTATACAGCTGGATCTGGAAACTACCTTTCTTCCGGAAAGATGTTTTCCTTTTCGGTTATCTGATCAATGGTTTGATCTTATTTATTTTCGGCGGACTCACAGGCCTCATCAATGCCTCCTATTCCCTGAATAATGTAGTGCACAATACTTCATTTATTCCCGGCCATTTCCATCTGACCGTAGCCGGACCCGTATTCCTGGCCATTCTCGGCATGTCCATTTTCATGGTATCTCAACTAACAGGCAAAAAAATCTTCTTACCCGCTATCAATACCATCGTGCCATACCTCTGGACAGTAGGCGTATTGATATTTTCTGTCGGACTCATGTGGGGCGGACTGATGGGCGAACCCAGAAGAACCAATATGGGCCTGACTTACCTGAACCCCGCCAGTGAACAGTTCCACCCCTATTGGGTAATATCCAGTATGCTTGGACTCGCAGGTGGCGGCATCATGTTTGTGGCTGGTCTGCTGTACTTCATTGTCTTTTTCGGCACCTTCTTTAGCAAACGTACCGCTGCACCAGTCATCGATTTTCCGGTCAGTGAAACGCTGCATGAAGAAAAACGCATTCCGATATTTGATACATTCAAGCCCTGGCTGGCCATGATGGGCATTATCATCTTCCTATCCTACCTGCCGGCTATTTCGGATGCACTGAACAACACCGGTAAAAAAGCGCCACCCTATTTACCTACTGATCCTACACCTGTAACAACAAAATAATGATGGCGACCATGAAAATAGAACGGTCATACCTCCTGCATTCCTGGAAACTCTTCCTGGCATTGCTGATCGGCCTTCCGCTGATCGCTTTCACTATCGTGCGTTTACTGGAAAACAAGTTTGGGAAACTGCCTGTCTATGCCAGCACCACTACGCTAGGTAAGGATCATAATACCAATGGTCAGCTTCCCTCATTTGTGTTTACAGATCAACTGGGACGCACTGTGACCAATTCAGTCATGAATAATCGTATTGTGGTAGCCAATTACTTCTTCACTTCCTGCCCACTGATATGTCCGAAAATGATGTCGCAGCTGGAGCGCGTACAAGGCGCCAATGAAGGCGTACTGATACTCTCTTTCACAGTGGACCCTACAAGGGATTCCCCCACTACATTGATGAACTACGGTACCAGATACGATGTTCATCCCAATACATGGAGATTATTGACGGGCGATAAAAAGTCATTGTATTTTTTCGCGAGAAAGGGATTATTCATTACCGCAACAGAAGGCGATGGTGGGGAGACAGACTTTATTCATAGCGACCGGCTGGTCTTGCTGGATACGCATCAGCGCATCCGCGGCTACTATGATGGTACTTCCCCGGAAGAAGTGGATGAACTGCTGAATGATATAAAAAAACTGCAAAATGAATTATAATCGTTTATTCATTACTGTTAGTCTGATCCTCTTACATGCAGGCGCGCTCTTTGCAGCAGATCCCAAAGATGGTAAAATGCTGTTCCAGGGGCGTTGCGCTTCCTGTCATAGCGTTACAAAGAAAATAACGGGTCCGGCCCTGATGGGAGTGGAAGACCGACATTCAGAAGCCTGGATTATCAGCTTCGTGAAGGGGTCGCAGGCAATGGTCAAAGCGGGTGATAAGGCAGCGCTGGAAGTCTTTAATCAGAATAATCAGGTAGTCATGCCAGACCATCCCGATCTGAACGATGACCAGATAAGGGACATTCTGGCCTTTGTGAAAGAGGAAGCTGCCAATGCGCCAAAAGAAGATAATGCACCCTTTTCCAGGCCGGGAGAAAAGCAGCCCAATCTCATGCCGATGACGATTTATAACTTTCCGTTTATGATCGCATATGTCATGCTGATCATCATCATGATTCTTTTACTAGTCTTTCTCGTCAATATCAAAAGCTATGAAAGGCATATCCATAAAGAAGATTAAAGCACAAGGCCCGGCAAATTTGCCGGGCCTTGCTGTTATTATTTTCTTTTCAGCCAGTTGTCGGGCACCGGCATCAATTTGCTGCCATTCAGGCTATATTCCAGTTTGAGCGTATAACCGCCACCGCCTTCCACGAAGGAAACCAGCAGAGGGTGTACCCCTTTCTGTAAAGCAATCTGACCGCTTTTCTGCACAGGCGCATGCCAGCCGTCATTATTTACAACTTCTTCGCCACCGATATAGAGGATACCGCCATCATCGCAGGTTAAGTAGAAGCTGTAGATTCCCGTTTCCGGTACATCAATGTAACCGTGGAGTTTAGCGCCGAAAGGTTTTCCTTCCTTACCTAGTCCTGCAGGAATCACTACATTACTAACCGTCATAGCGCTATCTGCATCTGCTTTGATTTTAGTCACGCTTTTGAAAGCTCCTTTGTAGAAATCCAGGTTCAGACCAGTTTGTCCGGCTTTTTCAGTTACCGGCGCCAGGTAATTTACCTGACGGAAACGCAGATTGTAGATATCTCCGCGGTTACCGAAACGGGAGAATGCAGCCAGCTTAATGGATTCGGTTTTTGTAATCGCCATTGGCTGTGGCAATTCCGGAGATGCTGCTGTCGGAATACTACCGTCTGTAGTATAGTGAATGGTGAGGTCTTTCAGTGGTTTTTTCACGGCAAGCTCGCCTTTATCAATGAATACATTATCCTCTGTGAAGCCTTCCAGATCTGGAAGACGATAATGAACGCCCATATCATCCAGTAATGTATAGTGAGACGCGAGTCTCTCCAGATAATTTTCATACCGTTGATGGTGCGTCCAGAGTACCTCTGCCAGCGCTGTCATACGTGGCATGATCATGTAATCCGCTCTTTTCTCAGAAGCGATCCATTCGGTCCAGAGATTGGCCTGAGCGCCCATGATATATTTCGCTTCTTCTGCGTTCAGCTGTTTAGGGATAGGTTCAAAATGATAGACATTAGAAATGGAATTTCTGTCAGGCACCGCGTCGAAGTACAGTGGATTACCTGGGGTCATGATCACTTTATTGCCATGTTTGGCCGCTTCAATCGGGGCTTTAGGCACCCAGGAACGCCAGTACATCAGCACAGCGGTTGGACTGATACCACCTTCCAGGATTTCATCCCAGCCAATCAGTTTTTTGCCTTTGGAGTTAAAAAATTTCTCCATACGTTTTACGAAATAGCTTTGCAGCTCTTCCACTGATTTCAGGTTATTAGCCTTCATCACATCCGCGCAGAGAGGGGAATTTGCCCAACTGGTTTTCTCCACTTCATCGGCGCCCAAGTGAATGTATTGGGAAGGAAAGAGGGCAGCTATCTCGCTAAATACGTCTTCTGCAAATTTGAATGTTTCCTCTTTACATGGACATATAGGCGTACTGAAAGTTACTCCCCAGCCGTTTTCCTGGCTGCAGGCCAGGAATGGATAGGCTTTGATGGCCGCCATCATATGACCTGGCATATCAATTTCAGGAATAATTTCTATATGACGCGCCGCAGCATAAGCGATGATATCTTTCATCTGCTTTTGCGTATAGAAGCCACCATACATGGTTTTACCGTTACGCACAACAATATGTTGCGTATCGATGGCCATATCCGGATTCTCTTTCGCTTTACTCATGCAAACAGAATCCTGGTTGTTGAACGTTCTCCAGGCGCCCTGGGAAGTCAGCAACGGATACTTTTTGATTTCAATTCTCCAGCCCTGGTCATCTGAGAGATGCAGATGCAGTTTATTCATTTTATAGAGGGCCAGCATGTCGATATACTTCTTCACGTATTCGATGGAGAAGAAGTGCCGGGCTACATCCAGGTGCATACCGCGCCATTCCCAGGTAGGATGGTCTTTGATATCTGCCGCTGGCAGGTAGAAAGATTTCAGTCGGTCAGCTACCGGCGTTCTGTTTACCGGGAACAACTGGTGCATGGATTCAATACCTCTGAAAATACCGGTACCAGTGCGGGCGGAGAGGGTTACTCTTTCCGGCGTGATCTGGAGGTGATATTCCTCTTCTCCAGTGATGGTGTTGTCTTGCACCAGTACGATGCTGCTTGCTCCAGGTTTTGCCGCTACAGGTAAAGGACCGCCGAGATAGGTGGTCATCAGTAGCTGGAGCTGTTTAAGCTCATTGGCAAATACTTTGGGAGCAACGATATTTGTTTGTCTGCCGATAATAAATTCTCCTTTCGCGGTGGTTATTTCCTGCGGGTAAGGGATCAGCGGATACCGTCCCGGATCAGCGTCCTGGGCGGCCAGTGTGGAGCTGTACAGGATTGCGGCAAGTACAGTCATCTTCAGTGGTTTCAACATATTCAATCGTTAAGCTAGTTTCCAAACCGGAAAATTAAGGTAAAAGGATTTAGCAAACTGGTGCGATATTAGTAAATCCTGCTTCTATCTTGACTTTACGAATATATTTCAGGATTTGTAAAAAATCAGGTTTATTTGCAGATCATGTCACTTTATATTACTTCTCTGAATTCCGGCAGCAACGGCAATTGTTATTATATAGGCAACGAAACGGAAGCTATTCTCATCGATGCGGGTATATCCTGTCGTGAAACGGAGAAGCGTATGACTCGGCTGGGCTTGAGTATGAGTCGCGTGAAAGCGATATTTGTTTCCCATGAACACACCGATCATATTAAAGGAATTCCTGTTATTATCCGTAAACATCAGTTACCAGTTTATATAACGCCAGACACGATGACCTCCGGACGCCTGGATATCCAGGAATCATTGATCCGTCGTTTCATTTCCTATGAGCCGGTGACGATAGGCGGATTGCGGGTAACGGCCTTTCCCAAGCTGCATGACGCCGTGGAGCCACATAGTTTTATGGTAAGTTCAGCGGAAGTGAATATTGGTATTTTCACGGATATAGGCGCGCCTTGTGAGCAATTGATTCATCATTTCAAGCAATGTCATGCTGCTTTCCTGGAAGCTAATTATGATGAGACCATGCTGGAAACAGGCCGCTACCCTTATTTCCTGAAGAACAGGATTCGTGGAGGGCATGGCCATCTCTCCAATACACAAGCCCTGGAATTATTCCGTCAACATCGTCCGGAGTACATGACTCACCTGCTCCTCTCCCATCTTTCCAGGGATAATAATAACCCGGAACTGGTACATCAACTGTTCGCACAAGAAGGCACCGACACAGAAATTGTGGTGGCATCTAGAGACCAGGAAACAAGCGTATTCAGGGTTTCCGCCAAAAACGTGTAGTCGTTTCCGTTATACTCTAAGAAAAAAATTAAAAATAAATTTGGGAGATATAAATTATTTCCTACTTTTGCGCTCCCAACACAGGGAATGATTCCGTAGCTCAGTTGGTAGAGCAATACACTTTTAATGTATGGGCCCTGGGTTCGAGTCCCAGCGGGATCACAACAGAGAAATCAAAGGTTATTAAAGCCGCTTAAATCATCCGATTTAAGCGGCTTTCTTGTTTTTATCAATAAAAGGCAAATCATACAAAACGAATCTGAAAGGATACATAAAAGGATACACAAAAAAATCTAGGTTAGTGTATCCTTTTTTTGAAATACTTATCAGTAAAGGGTTTTAGGACTTACAAACCGATATAAATCAGACCAAACGAAACCTAAACATCGGTACTCAAACTTTCTGGACTATGAAAGCAAGTCAAGATTTATCAATTCTTTTCATCTCCGCTACGACAATTTAAATCCTGAAGGAAAGGCAACAATTTGTGTTCGAATCACCGTTACCCGTTTTCACTGGGTTACAACGTTGATCCCCAAAAATTCAATAAAGACACTGGCACTATTATCGGAAAATCTGCTGAAGCTGTAGAAATCAATAACCATATACAGCATGTAAAAAGTGAACTTATCCGGCATTACAACCTCTTAAAAGCGATTGCCCCTACCGTAACTCCCAGATAATAAAAAATTCCTATAACGGTATCAACAGGGAAAAGCCTACACTTTTGGAAGTAGTAGATTTCCATAATGAGAAGTTCCAGGAGGTTGACAAGGATAAGCGCAAAGGTAGTACTTTGAAAAAATGGGGATTCCACCAAAAATGAAATCTCCGCTTTCCTTACCTGCGTTTTCAAAAGGAAGGATATATCACTGGGCCGCATCGAATATGCTTTTGCAGAAGATTTCTTCGACTACCTTACTTTAACGGAAGGGCTTCAGGATAACAGCGCAATGAAGTATACTAATAACACTAAGCATATTTTAAAGTTAGTAGTCCAATCTAAAATTGCTGTACGCAAATCCTATTGAGAATTATGAAAGGCAGATTTTTTTTGCTTCACAACAAACCATACTGCATTTTTTCTTCTCTTTCTACTCCAGTCAATATATTTTTTATCCACATCCAGCCAATCAGCAATATTTTTAAAAACAACCGAACTATTTTAAAATGATATTGTTATAATGCTGAACCTACATCTAGTTTTTGTAATGAAGTATTTTTTTTCATAAGCTCAGTCCATACTTTTAAAAAGTATTAATGAATTGCAATTATGAAGAACCCCAATTGAACTAGCCGATAAAACAAAATCTAGTTAACGTATTGATCGATCCAATTTGAAATGTAATATTTTACTTTAAATGCATTTGACTATAAAAATGCAGAGACTATACATATTGCTCCGACTTCAAATGGACATTTAATCCCATTTTCCACTATTAGTTTCACCTGAACTAAAACAAATACAATATACCTTTAAACTTATCAAATGAGTAGTACAAATGTCAATCTGGGCCAGTATGATATGGTCCTGGCTTTATCACAAAGCAAAATTAATTTCGAGATCGAGATGCTGTATGACCAACACGTCATTAACCGAAACTGGCAATTTCTCACCAGCCTGGACGGTGAAACGCATATAAACAGTTCAGACAACTCGTTTGTCGCAGTAAAAAAAGGCTGGCTGGACAAGAATGAGTATGAGAAAAAAAAACAACAGCTTGAGGCCGAATTAGAACGCATACGAACTAAGCTGGAAGATGATGATACACCTAAAGAAGAAAAACCCGAACTGAGACGCCAAAAAGATCAAAAAAAAGCTGAAATAAAGGCGGTGGACGATCAGGAGAAATCCACTGCCAAATACGAGGTGCTGATGGATGCCACGATCGACATACCAAGAATAGAACTAATAAATGGTTCGCACACCGAACTAATGTTCTATTTACCCATAAAATCCGGAAATTTGGGTTACTTGAAAAGCCAGAAAATAGCAAATGTAGATTTAGCCGGCATGTGCTACGCTTTTAAAGTGTCGATAGGTAAAATAAAAATAGATGATATTGACGGCATGTATGTGATAAATGATGCCAAAAAAACTGAGCTGCGGAAAGGAGGGCTAACGAACGACGATTTTACCATAGAATCAATTCTACTTAATTTTCAGAATACGAACGTTTCGCAATACGACAAGGAGAAAAGCAAATTACCGGAAGATGCCACCCAGCTAACCAACCTGCAAGTTTCCGTTACCAATTATTTTAAAAACATTGCAAACAACACTAATCCCTATGTGCTGGGATACGCCATACAAAAAAATAAACTGGCAGAGCGCGATAAGGCAATGCTGTATCCAACCGGGGCTTCGTATTCTACATCAGCCAGCCAGGTAGAAAGAGCAACTGGTTTTAACTTCTTGCTGCTTACCGAAAATCATCAGTTTCCTTCAGGCCCTACTGCCGGGCGTATAGACAAGAGTTTGATAGAGAATGTAAAAGACAAGACGGTCACCACTAACGGCGTTATCGGCATTAACTACGGCACCTTTATCGATGTATACCTTAACCAGCTTCACGCAAGCGTTATAGATAACTTTGATAAAGCATTCAAAAAATCGTTTCCCGATTTTTATGGCAGCCACAAGGCCGAGGGTGACGATGAAGTGTTCTCGTTCTCAAAGCCCGGCTTAAGAATGAACTTCAACCTGGAGCGAGGTCTTTTAAAAGACGAAAGTGACAATTATATACACCTGTCATACCAAATCACTGTAAGCGGCAATGTGCATAAGGAAGTGCCTACTAAAATAATTTTTGACAAAATTAATACCGGTACGGTAGGCGTAGACCAAAAATTTTCTACTGAAGGCAAATATGAGTTAGAAGGAAAAAAAGGCGCGGCCGGCTCACTGTCCATCAAACTCGGAGCCTCCAAACAGGGAAAGCTTGAAGTAGTTCCCAACTATCAGCCACCGAGCATTGGCCGCGATACCGAAAAGCCGGATTGTAAAAGTATCTTCGAAGCGGTCTGGCTAAAAGTAGCGCGGTTCATAAATCCGTTCGGCCTGGTAGGTGGGCTGGTATCCATATTTGTTACGGATGATCCGCATAAAAACATCGTGAAGTTTGATGGTGATGTTTTTAAACCATTTGATTTTGATGCACTTAAAGACTTCTCCAATAAAGTAGTACTGCCCGGATCGAACGTATATACCTTTAAAAATGTGCGCCTGTTAAACGGGGATCTGAATAGCAACGATGCTGTGCTGTTTGATATTGCTTATGCGGTTGCTTCAAACTAATGAACACCTAAACAAATTGACAACATGAAAGACAACCAAAATAAACAGAATAAAAGCGGGATAAGGGCTGATTACCAGTGCGAGTTCATGCAAAATTATGTCGCCGAAAGTACCATCGATTCTGGCAAAGGTATCGAATCGATAAAGATCGGCGACGATGGAGCTGTTATTTTCTTTATTGGCAAAAACGGCGTACTTACGGCCCTGATAGCTGCAAGCGGAAGCGATTCGGGTTGGGATGCTGTTACACTCTCTACAGAAGGTTTTACAGCTACTGCTTTTGATATTTATCACGATGAAAAGACCGGTAAATTCATTCTGTGCTTTGCCGAAACAAAGGACGGCCAAACAACACTTTGGGTTTCGGATGAAATATCGCTCGGAGAAGATCAGCTAAAGAAATTTAAAGGCAGCTTAACCTACCGGTCGAAAAAGCTGGCTTCCCCTGAAAGTACGATCAACCACATTACCATCCATTCCAAAGGCGTGCTGTTCAGTACGGTTTCAAAATCGACCGATGCGTTATATTATCACTTTGAATATAAAGATGAGCCGCAGGCTTATACCCTTCCTGAAAATACAAAAACGATTCGGCAGTTGACCATAGGCAGCATGTACGGCAAAGCCGGTGTATTTTTATTGTATGATATGCCGGAAAAGGGACGCACCATGCTGTTTCAGGAATTTCCGGTGCCCAAACGCAAAGAAATATACGAGCACCGATTTGAAACCGATAAAGGTAAAACCATCAATTGCTTCGACCTGGTGGCCGACGAAGAGGGCAACAGCATCTTGTATACTGCCGGTGACGGCATCTACCGGTTTAAAGACGCCAGAGCAGAAAAAGAAAAGATCGCCGATGTAAATATTAACTATACCCGGCTTGATGTGTCAAAAAACAACGGCGAGATTACCGTGTGGGCCATCGGTAAGGGTACCGGCGAGGCATGTCTTTACTACCTTACCAATAATTATTACCAGATAGGCACATCGGGTAACCAGCAGCTTACAGAGAGTAACTGGACAAATCCGCTACCGATGTATCAAAACATCACAGAGTTTTCGGCAATAAGGGGTAAAGATTATGTCAATCAACTGTTTCTTTTCAGCGACAGCGTAAATAACGGTGCACCCGGTTTGGTACATTTCTGGCAGGACGCGGTGAGTAAAAACTGGCAGGAAATGGCGGTAGGCGTGGCAAACCTCAACAAATCTGTCGAACTGAACACTTACACTACAGAGGTGAATTTCTCTAAAGAGGTACCGTCGGCCCAGGCAAATGGTAAAATCAGCATATCGAGTAAGGAAAACACCATTTTGTATATCAATAACAAAAAACATTTCCTAACCATAGGCAAACACATCGAGCTCGATTATATCAACCGCATCAATATCATTTGCCCTGTCGATTCCCTGGCGGCACCGGCCATTACCATCAGCGCGCCGTTCCTGGATGAGCCCCTACACATCGAACCGGCCAAAGGAATAGCGGAGAAGCTGACGAAAAAAATAAAATCGGGCGCCGAACTTCGCAGCGCAAAAAAGCAAAACGGCGAATCGTTGCTAAAAGGCAACTTTAATCCAGAAACGCTTGACAGCGTGGCATCGGCTATCAAAAACATTGCCGGTACTGCGATAACATTGTCTGGCCAGGGAAAAGAAAATCCCCAGAACGCCATTACGCAAGTCTCCTTTGGCGGCACGATACCGGCAAGTGCAAATTTTTTGACGGATATCGGCAATACCATCGGCGATTTTTTCAATAGTATAAAAAAGGGATTTATGGAAATCACCTATTTTATAATAGAAAAAGTGGAGCAGGGCGTGCAGTTTATCATTAAAGTGGGTGACAAGGTGATCAGATGGATAGCAAACGCGGCAAAAGACGCCATCAGTTTTTTAGAAAAGATATGGGAAAAAGTGAACGTGTTTTTCAAGGACCTGGTAGAGTTTATGGCCTTCCTGTTTGATTGGAATGATATTAAAGAGACTAAAGAAGCGCTGAAAATGACCATTACCAAAGGCCTGAAATCGATAAGCCCGGGCCTGAAAGAACTTGAAGCTATGGCACTTGATAAAATACACGGGTTTAAAAAGAACTTGGAGCAAGTGCTTAGCTTTGACGACCCGAGCCTGAATAAAAAATTTAGCGAGATGGCCAACTCGCCCGCGCCTTATGAGGGTAAACAATTAGACTCACGCACGAATTGGCTGGACAGTAAAAAAGAGGTTGTTTTTGGCCACACGGGTGTACAGTCTGACGGTGTGGATGTGAACAAGCTAAGCAACGTTAAAAATACCAGCCACGACCCTGATCTGAAGACAGTATTAGACCTGATCATCGACCTGTTTAAGGGAAAGCTATCGCTGGGCGAGTTTATTAAAAAAATGGCCAAAGTGATCATCGACCTCACTTTCAAGGCTATCGAAGCAATAGTAAAAGAACTGTTTGAGCTGATCATCGATTCGGTAGATTTTATTGTAAATGCCCTGAAAGCTGAAATTAACGTACCGCTGTTATCCGATATTTATAAAAAGATAAGCGGTTCTCCACTCAGCATCCTCGATTTTATCTCGCTGCTCATCGCTATCCCGATGACGATAGGTTACAAGCTGGCAAACAACTCGGCACCGTTTAAGGACATTACTGCCGAGCAATTTTCAAACAACATTGTAGCATCATTAGCATAAAAAATATGGAGACATCAATAAACTTAAGCGATACACTTGTAGCAACAAAAACCGGCGACGAAAAATACAAGGCTGTATTGCAATCCGCAAAAGTAGCGGTAGGCAGCCTTTCGCTAATTGTTTACGCGGTTGAACGCGGCATACGGTACGGCGATATACCCGCCGACCTCAGCGGCGTGGATGCGGCGCTGAATGCAGGTGGCCCGGTTGAAAGATTTAAAGAAGAAATAGCGATCCCGGCGAAAATAATAAAAGCGATATCCTACGGCATTATGGCCATGACCTTTTTCGATGCCATATTCGACTACATGGATTCCACAAAAAAAGAAGTAGTTTTTCTGGGGATACCATTGACGAAGGTTTGGAGAAGAACAGTTATGTATATCGTAATCGCATGTGTGGGCATACCGATGGGCTTATTGTATTATTTCAAACTGCATGGTGCTGCATCGGATGCCGCTAAACGATGGGAAAAACAAATTAGCGTAATTACCAACCTGGGCCAATGCTTTTACGGTATCGGCCAATTGATTTTTTGGATTAAAAATCCAGAGATATTTAAAAATAAAAAAGTATTTATGGGCTGTAATATCACCAACAATATCACCTCCGTGGTAGAAATCTCGGGGGTAGATGTTGTGCTTTATTCTGCCGACTTAGGTATAGCGGCCGGAGCGGGTTACATAGTGGTATATAGCGCACGTACCGTAATCAAAACAGGCGAAGTAGTAGGATTGGCCATAGCCGATTGATCTTTAAAAAGATGATCGTGTGTAAAACCGTTCTTATTTCATAAATACTGATTATAGAAATCAATTCTATTGTGACGTTGTCGCTGATACCATCATTTTTATTTTCCAACATACAAGGGATGTTGAGGTAAAATTTAAATGTGCGGTTTCTGCTGCTGAAGTTGAACGGTTATTAAAGCCGCTTAAATCACCCGATTTAAGCGGCTTTTTTGTTTTTACCATTAAAAGGTAAATCATACAAAACGAATCTGAAAGGATACATAAAAGGATACACAAAAAAAATCTAAGTTAGTGTATCCTTTTTCTGGTAGATACTTATCGGCAAAGGGTTTTAGGACTTGAAAACCGAAACAAACAAAACCCAAATCGGTAGCCCAAAACTTATTTGACTATGAAAGTAAGTCGAGATTTATCAATCCTCTTTCATCTCCGGTACGATAACAATAATTCCAACGGAAAGGCTACTATCTGTGTCCGTATTACTGTTACGGGTTTTTCCAGAGATGTTTTTTTACCGGGCTATAAAGTTGACCCGGCAAATATATTGGTCATTTACTTCACCAATAATCCTCGGTGAAAAATAGTTGTCAAGACCTAAAAAGGCATCGTATAAATTCATCTTTTAAACAGCTTGCTTTTTACGATTTTGCCTTCTTTTTTTGCACGATAATAAAGTGCTATTCCAATAAGCAATAAAAAAGATGCTGTAAAAATTGACCCCTCAATTCCAACTGCACCACCTGTTAATAATTCCGGACCATTAAATTTTGATTGAATGATACTGCCCATATCATTTAACCCTGTAAGATTCGAGCCATAAAAAGGCTGAGAAAAATTCCAACCTAAATGGAAGAAAAAAGGCAACCATATTCTTTTAGTATAAATAAACATCATCGCCATAGTAAACCCCCAAATTAAATCAAAAAAAAGGCTAAATAAGTTGGAATTAGAATTAAAAATATGCTGAAGCTCTACTAACATTCCAATAACAAGGGCTGGATTAGTCCCTAACCAATTTTCACAGACCCTTATTATTAATCCTCTATGAAATAAGTCTTCGACTAAGGCCGCAAGCATTAATACCGTAAAAAGCTTTATGGAGTAGTGAGTTGTTGTAATACTAATAGCCTGATAGTACCCTAATAAGTATAAAATGAAAATAGATAATGAAATTGTAAAAAAACCAAAGAAAAACCCTCCAAACATTTCTTTGGGTAAATATTTTATGGATAGTTCTGTTATTTTTCTTTTATCATACAAACGGAATAAATAGTAATAAGTGGCTAATAAAACTATAAAAGAAACACAGTGAATAATTGGGTCGGCAATACTTTTATCGTGAATAATACTATGAAAAAATAGCTTTAATACAAAGTTTTGAATTAATACAAATAGAGAAAAACAGACGACAATTCCAATGATAATTTTTGTTATTGGAAAATGCAGCACTCTTTTGATAGTTACATTCATTATTTAAAGTTTTTACAAATAAAAGTATATAATAACTTTAGAGTAAGTACATAAAATAAAGTAGGCTACATACTAAAAACATAGCAAAGTTGATTATCAATGCTTTAAATTTTTAAAAAATGAAAAAATATTAAAAAGGCATATAGTGCCGTCGATTATGCTTTTCAGCGAATAGGTGGAAGGTCGAATTTTATGGGTACTTAGAGAAGGGTGTCTCAGGTATGGAGAGTTTAACAGAGCGATGGTTGGGATAACTCCAAAAATGCTAACCTAAACATTAAAAGAATTAGAATCAGATCGTGAAACGCTTTAATGGGTGTTGCCTCATTATCGAAATGGGATATACAACCATCGTGAAAAAATTAAAAATGATGCCAATGAGGTAAAGGCGTAATGATTTAACGTGTGTCAAATATCGATACTTGGCATTATAGGATATGGGCTGATCAGCCTACTCATACTGAAAAGTATTGAATGTATTACTGAAAAGGAAACTGGTACAACGTCGGGATTTTTTTGATATTTTTCATGGATATCTAACTAAAAGATGCCCGGTATTCAAGCGGTGAAACATTCGTTTTTGTCTTAAATAATTTATTGAATGACTGGGGATATTCAAAGCCTAGACGGTACGCAATTTCACTGACAGAAAGATTGGTCGTTGCCAGAATATTTTTGGCCACTTCTATCAATTTGTTATGGATATGTTGTTGCGTACTCTGGCCGGTTATCGTCCGCAACATATCGCTTAAATAGTTCGATGATACGTTCAGTTGATCGGCAAAATACTGAACTGTCGGCATTCCCAATTCCTGTATTTTATTGCCTGAAAAATATTCATCAAGCAAGGCTTGCATTTTGGTAAGCACATCACTGCTGGCCGTTTTGCGTGTAAGGAACTGCCGATTGTAGTAACGGTTGGAATAATTGAGCAAAAGCTCGATCTGTGAAACCATTACATCCTGACTGAACTGATCGATGGAATGGTTATATTCCCGCTCGATATTCTTAAAAATTTCAATGAGCATCTTTTCCTCTTCATCGGAAAGATGCAGTGCCTCATTTACTGCGTATGAGAAGAAGGTGTATTTTTTTATGTTTTTCCCTACCGTATAATTCCTGATGAGGTCGGGATGGAAGACAAGCAGCCAGCCGTCTGGCATTGCATTTCCGATTGGAGTGGAGGATGATACAATCTGTCCTGGTTCCATAAATACCAGAACCCCCTCATTAAAATCATAATAGTTCTGTCCATACCTGAATTTACAGTCAATACACCGCTTCATGGAAACTGTATAAAAATTCGCAACGATGTTGGTGGCCTCCTTCTTCACTGAAGGATTGATATCAGCACAATTGATCAGGCTAACCAGGGGATGCTTTGGTTTTGGCATCCCCATAATTTTATGCAATTCTGAAACTGAATTGATGATCAGGAATTTATTATCTTTACTGCTCATTTTAGCTGAAATTATAAGTTACCCCGGTCAGTTCCTCTGAAACTTCCCACAATCTCCTTGCCAGATCCCTGTCATAGGATTTGTCGCTCGATCTTACCAATTCCGGATATCCACGCATTTCACGCATTTTTGTAGGTCCAAAATATTCACCACCTTTTACGTTTGAGTCTGCTGCTGCCCTTAATATCGGCAAGGTACCAATCTCAACTTTTTGTGCCAATATATTAGCGAAAATTACCTGGATAAAAAAGCCGGTGTGTCTTGCCAGATTGGTCTTTGTATAACCAGGATGGGCTGCTGCCACCGTTGCATTGATGTTATGAGCTTTCAGCTTTCTATCCAGTTCATAAGCAAATAACAGGTTTGCCAGCTTGCTCTGTGCGTAGGCAATTTGTTTATTGTAACCCTTGTCGAAATTCAGGTCATCGAAATGGATATCCGGTTTTCCCGTTTTAAGCTTGTGTATAAGACTGGACTGAATTGCAATACGGGCATTCGGTGTGTTTTTTACAATATCGAGCAGCAAACCTGTCAACAAAAAATGACCTAAGTGGTTTGTACCGAACTGAAGTTCAAACCCCTCCCTTGTCAGTTCGTGGTTTACCGGTGTCATTACACCTGCGTTTTGTATATAGATATCTAATTTTGAATATTTCTTATGAAACTCTTCCGAAAATTGATGTATCGAAGCAAAGTCGGATAGATCCAGTCGCATAAGATCTAACCTGGCATTAGGATTTTCTTTTTTGATTTTGGAAACAGCTTCTTTGCCGCTTGCCATATTACGGGCGGTCATGATTACGTGAGCGCCTTTTCCACTCAATACTTTAGCAGCTTCCAGACCAAGCCCGCTGTTTGCTCCCGTGATTAAAATAGTTTTTCCTGTTTGTGAAGGAATATTATCTGCATTCCAGTTTTGTGATGACATTCTTAATTGCTTTTAATAACGATACAAAGGTCAATCAATCCTGTATCTTTATGATATCCAAATCTCAGATTGATGTATCCTAATCACGGATTTCACCAAGTATGCAATCTTTTAACAGTTTATTATGTATCCAAGGCGCAAGGCTGCTGTGTCAGCTTTTCCCACAAGTAATTCCGTTCTTCCTGCGGTATCATAGAGTATTTTGTGAAGAAAACCCGCCAATCCCAACAGGTACATGGGAGGAAAACGTGAGGAAGATTATTATGAAATGATGGTCCTTTATCGTAGTGACTGAAGTCAGATAGGGGTACAACTGCAAACGCCTACTACTATAGAGCATTTACGCGAAATACTTAAGTTAGCCAATTATGTAGAGCTTATTTGATGACTATTGGAGATAAAATGTCTGAAAGCCCGCGATATATTACTTCACCAGTGATAATCTTCCGTTTGTTCAAAGCATTTGAACATAAATGTTTTTTAGTTGAATTCAATTGACACCTATGTATATAAATAACCTGGTAATTTCTAAAGAAAGAAAATTCTTTTTAGAAGACGGAGAAAATAAAATTGACTACTCAAAATTCGCAGCATTTATCGCCAATTCGGACGAATGCAGGTGGGCAGAAGATACCGAAAAAGGCAGAGAAATATTACAGCAAATTGATGAGTTTTCAGCGGCCATCAGAGCGCAGATATTAGATGACCATCAAAAGAAAAAGGCATATGCATTTATGGAGGGTGAAACAGGCGAATATGAAATGAGTATCCGCTATTGTAATGACAGAAGTCAGATAGCTGTGGAAATGGAAAGACAAAGGCCTGCCGTTTTGAGGCATCTGCTGAAGTTATGGAAGCTGGCCGATTAGAAACACAAGGTGGGATTGCAACATTACAGAATATTGATAAATTTCCAGAATCGCACAGACAGAATATAATAGATAAGCTGAATAAGAAACAGGCATTGGTGGATTATAACTTTGAGGAAGGGTATCATGAATTGATGATCTTCTATCATGAGGATGCCGGGGATATCAGTATCGAAATTCAAAAACCTACTACTATAGAACATTTGAGGGAATTATTACATCTTGCCAATTATGTTGGCGCTAAATTAATGATAATGGAGGAGGATATCGTCATAGATGATAGTATTATTGAGGACCTGGAGTAAGTGAAATTGTAAGAAAAGAAGAAATATATATTTTCCGGAAGATGATCAGCGGGAATTAAAGCACCTAGTTGAATATCACATTTTTAAGTTCATACAGGAACTTTAAATGTTTGGGAAATAAGTTCGGGAATTGTCCGACCGGGATCACTGTAAAAGAAATCAAAGCCGCTTAAATCCAATGATTTAAGCGGCTTTTCCATTTTTGCCATTAAAAGGTAAATCATACAAAACGAATCTAAAAGGATACACAAAACAGTTCTACTTTAAGTGTATTTGAAAAAATGAATTGTTAGATCTATAATCTAACTGCCATTAGATTACTGGTCACAGGCATTAGTTTTAGTTAGTTATTCAAACTTTATTACTTAACCTAATAATCTGTCTAGCATGAAACACTCTAATGGATTTTACATTAGTGCAATCGTCTGTATTGCCTCTTTAACCCTCTTCTTCTCCTCCTGCTCCAAGAAAGACACGGCATTGAACGACCCATCACCAGCTCCTACAGTAGAAGAAATGACGACCTACCTGGCCAATCAGGGATTTGACCGACAGCATATTGTCTTCGAAAAAGATCGTGTTATTATTGAAGATGACATTATCATCACCATTTCCGACCTTAAACTGCGTGTTGCGGACTCGAAAACAGGGCCTAAAACAGAACAACGACGCGGCCCTTACATTGTAGGTAATGCCTACAACACCAACATCAAGTTTTACCTTGAGCCCACCATCCCTCCTGTTTGGAGAACAGCCATCGAAGGTGCGGTAAGCAACTGGAACGCCGTGAATGGCACCCGATTGGGAATGTCTATTGTATCCTCGGCTACAAGCGCCAACACCCGGGTTTTCATGGGTTATGAAGATGCCAACTGGATCGCGAGAGCCTACCTCCCAGCATCAGATACCAAACCAGGGGTAACTGTTGAAATTAATTCCAAGTATAATACTCTTTCTGCTACTCAGCAGCTGTTTGCCATCACCCATGAATTTGGTCATACAATAGGCTTCCATCATACCAACCAGACCAACGGTACATTAATACCAGGAACGCCGAATTCAGACCCTAACTCCGTGATGAATTCAACCGTGCTGCCATGGAATGGATTTACAACATGGGATATCCTTGCTACACAGATATTATATCCGCAATAAGTAGTAGTATAGGGAGATTTGGAGCGAACAACTTATCCTAATAGTACGGGGAGCGGCCAACCACTCCCCGTATCGATATTAAATGCATTACCCTTTATACTAGTTGTTCAGCTTCTCTCCTGTTATACCTTCTTTCCCGTTTTTTTAAACGCTGTTGGACTTATTCCATGATACCTTTTAAAAGTACGGTTTAGATGACTTTCGTCCGTAAAGCTAAGTTCATAGGCAATTTCACTCATGCGCATATCACTGTGCAGTAGTCTGGTTTCCACCAATCTGATTTTGTAATGAGTAATATAGCTCTGAAGGGTTTCTCCGGTTTGCTTCTTAAAATATCTGCCCAAATAATTTGTTGAAATATTAAAATGACGGCTTAAATTCTCTGTTTTAAGTTTCCTGGGTTCAAAAATATTAAGTTGTATATAATTCAATATTTCCAAAATAGGCTCACCGGTGTTCTCCTTTATATTCTTGGGCAATTTTAACGCAATATTTCTTGCCACAACTGTAATGATGGTACTAATAATCTGTTCTGAAATGCGAGTATGATAGATCTGTTGCCTGGTCTGTTCATCAAGGATAGCATTCACCAGTGAAAATATTAAAGGTTTATCCGTTTTATTCTTTAAGATACACCCCGGCCTGTGGCTGGCATTTTGTAAAATGTAGGCCACATGCGTCACCGTATCCTGATCCTTCCCCGATTTTTCTCTAATATAGGATTCATTAAATCTTAAAAAAAAGAAACTGGTCTTTTGGTCAATATCAAAAGAGTAAATGTCCTTGGGAGTTAATAGAAATAAATTTCCCTTCCGATAATTAAACTGGTGGTTATTGACAACCTGTACGCCAGTTCCTTCCATCACATAGATAAGCTCAAAGAAATTATTGCGTTTCAAAGGTTTTTCAAAACGCTGTAACTCCTTCCATTCGATTTCATATTGCTGATGTAAAGTATCTCGCCCCATGTTATAAAAATACAAAATTAGCGTAACAATGTACAACTGAAACAACCATCGCCTTGTATATTTTTGCTAATACAAATTATAACAAAAATGAAAATCTTAATAGTTGGCGCAGGTGGCGCTATAGGCAAGATAGTTACAGCAGCATTAAAAGAGCATGAAGTCATCACGGTGGGAAGAAACACCGGGACTATTATGGCAGATATCTCTTCAGAAACTGCCGTGGAAAATCTATTTAAACAAGTATCAAATATTGATGCAGTTATTTGTACTGCAGGCGATAGTGCTACAGATAACCTGTCGGCCATGAATAAAGCGCAATTCATGGTTGGTATTCAGCAGAAGCTATGGCCACAGATAAACCTGGTACTTGCCGGTATGCAGTATCTGAATGATAATGGTTCGTTTACACTTATATCCGGAAAAATGGGTGAGCTTCCAGTTAAAGGGTCGTCGGGAAAAGCATTTGTCAATGGAGCCATCAATAGCTTTGTAATGGCTGCTGCACAGGAAATGCCCAGAGGAATAAGACTAAATGTAATCAGCCCTTCTAAAGTTTCGGATATTGGTGGAGATGAATTAACGGAGGCGTATGTAAGATGTCTTGAAACAGCGATAAATGGGAAAATTATAAGAATAGGTTATAACAATAAACGCTAATTCAAAATGAAGAACATTGTATATCTCGTCTTTTTGATATCCTTCTCTTTTGCACAGGGACAAAATAATAAAGGAATATCAGTGAATAAGCACCAGCAGCAATTTTGGGGCACCTGGTCGCTGGTCTCCGTTGAAAATATAAGTGCTGATGGCAGTAAAACGACTCCTTATGGCGAAGATCCTGTAGGAATGCTCCTCTTTACAAAGGAAGGATCGTACGCGATTCAGATATTAAAAGCTAATCGAAGTAAAGTTCTAGCCAATGATAAAGATAAAGCCACAGCGGAAGAAAATGCGGCGTTAGTGCGTGGAAATAATGCTCATTTTGGAACCTATACTGTTGATGAGAACAACCAGGTAATTGTATTCAGTATCCAACATGCTTTTTATCCAAATTGGGAGGGGACTACGCAAGTGCGTACTTATTCATTGAAAAATAATGTGCTGACGTATACGGTAACTACACCCACAAATGGAGGAGCTGCGGTGGCGAAAGTTGTATGGAGGAAGAATTAGTCGAAGCATCGCTGTACCAGCAAGGTCACAGCTAAGCGGAAAGTCTAAAGACTTCTGCTTTTTTTCCGCCAAGATATTCCGTACTTTCGCCACCCAGCAGCGCTCTTGCTGCCTAATTTACCTGAAGCTTTTTATATTCTTGTTGCATGCCTGCTTTCAATTTTCCCGTATTTTGCCTGTATCTGTTAGCCGGACTTCTCAGTGTCACCATCATCGACACCGTCGGCTCCATACTTTCCAGAAAACTGCAATTCAAATATTCGTACCTCAGCATCCTCTCTTTTGTAGTATATTTTTTCATGGGGTATCTCGTTATACAACGATTTAACGTGGAGATCGTCATTGCAATAAGTGCATTATTAGGCATATATGACGGTACTGTGGGACTTTGGCTCTCCATAAAACTAAATGCCAATACAGGCTATGATAAGGAAAAAGTGGCACGGTTAGCGGGCTTCAATACCGCCTTTATAGCGATGGTAATATCCCTCATATTGGGAGTTACCGGTTCCGCATTTAAATAAACACCATTACAAAACAAACAGATGAAAATAATCGACAAACTCGCCTGGATAGAAATCAACAACAAATCTATCTTATCTACCAGATCCTACGGGAAACAAAACTTCTATATCCCCGGAGGTAAAAGAGATCCAGGAGAAAATGATGAACAGGCATTATGCCGTGAAGTATTAGAAGAACTGAATGTTACGTTAGACACGGATACGCTGAAATATGTAGGTACCTTTGAAGCGCAAGCAGATAGTCACCCTGATGGCGTGATAGTGAAAATGACCTGCTACATGGCACGTTACAACGGAACCTTACAACCCGCTTCAGAAATAGAGGAATTTACCTGGTTGAAATATGCCGATAAAGATAAAATCTCTGCTGTAGATAAGTTGATCTTCGACTTCCTGAAAGATCAGGATTTGATTGACTAACAAGTATAATCACTCCTACATGAAAAAAGCGCAATACTTTTGCCCGTAAAAGTATCGCGCTTTTCTCAACCCGCTTCTGCTACTGCTTTACGGGCAACATATTGTTCACATCCACTGGAAAGCTGTCGTACTTATTATATAGCTGGAGATACTTCGCAGGATCTACAGGTTGTTCGCTGAGAATGTCCACCAGTCCACGAAAGAAGCCTTCCCTTTTCTCCGCCGGATTAAAAATGAGCGTGAGAACAACTTCCTCATCCGTATCATTGGCAAAACCATGAGGGGTAAAACGAGGTACGTATACCACTGATCCCACTTCCATTTGATGAGAATCCTCTCCGGCATAAACTGTAAGCACACCTTTATTCACCATAAAGGTTTCGTCCATAAACCGATGGTAATGCAACCTGGCGCCGATCGTATGTGGTGGCAGTGTGATCTCATATACTCCCAGGTGACTGTTCGACATCTCGCTGGTTACTTTAAAAACAAAAGATGCAGCCCCCATTGATAAACGCTCTCCTGCTCCAGGATGATGTATGGTGGCTTTATTGACAAGTTGATCTTCCAGATAATCTATCGTCTTCATAAATTATTATTTTTATGAAGACAAAATTCCATCTTGCCGGCCATAAAAACATTTACATATGTTGAGGTTTTAGAAAATACGGCCCGCAGTTCACCACCCCATTTTCATGCGTGAACCATCTTGAAAAACAGACAAGCACGCATCTATATTTATTCATTAAAAAGCAGTTAAAAAGCAATTAAAATAGGATTAAACAAGGGTACAAAGTAGTTCGGACTACTGCTATTCTACTACCTGTAACAACGTGGGTGCGGATTTTAAAATATTTTTTTCATGATAAAGAAAGCTGTAATATTGGCAAACAAATCACAATACAAATCCAAACGCTGAGCCATAATCTTTAAGCAAATCTGAGTAACCCACATCTCAAATCAAACATATCGAAAAGTCTATCCCAGACATGATCATGATCTTACCTGCAGGTAAGTAATCACTACTTCTATGTCTTATTTAGTCCGTGTATACTTCAACGTTAGCAATAAAAAGCAGCGATAGTAAAGGCTATTTTTCATGCAGCCGTTGTTGCAATCTAAATCCAAAACCCAAAATCTCACCCGATGAAAAGTCAAGTATTCTTATTCCTGCTCTGCCTGGTGGCAAGTGCCCTCATCACTTCATGCCAGAAAAATAACAATCAAGGCAGCGCCGACAAACCCGGTATTTCAAATCAAGTATTATCACAAATTAAAGCAAAAGGTTTCAGTACCAGCAACGTACACGTCGTAAATGGAGGCTATCTCGTAGAAGGAGATATATTCCTTAGCACTAAAGACCTTAGCCAGAAAGGCCTAACTAATAAAGTGAGAGTAGCCAAAACAGAACAGTATTCCACCAATAACCTTGTAGGTGGGCTACCACGCGTGATCACAGTCACTGTATCCAATCTGGGAACTGCCTTTGTTCAAGGTACCGACCTGGCCATCCAACGCTACAATGCATTGGGCCTGCGTATCCAGTTCCAACGCATTACCAGCGGCGCCGCGGATATCACCATCCAGGGCTTTTATCAAGGTCCTAGCGGCGGCTACATCACCCTCGGGTCATCCGGATTTCCTACAGATGGCGGAGACCCATATAACCTGGTACAGATGAATACCCATCCGGATGCTTACGGCAGCAACCCAAATGTACAATACGTAGGATCTGTTATCCAACATGAAATAGGCCACTGCATAGGCATGCGTCATACCGATTATATGGACCGTTCCTATAGCTGCGGCGGAGATCCCGTTGATGAAGGCGATGGCGGCGTTGGAGCAGTTTATCTGCCTGGCACCCCTAGTGGGCCGGATGCCGACTCCTGGATGCTGGCCTGCTCCAATGGCGGTAACCGTACCTTTAATGCCAATGATATCATTGCATTAAACTATCTCTATCAATAACCCTTTGCCAACAGAATGCATGAAAAATAAAAAAGGTTACACCGGTCCAAGTACTGGTGTAACCTTTAATACATATCGCTATTGAAGAAGACTGCCTCCTTTTTATTCGACAGACATTTTCAGGAAGATGATTAAATTTACCTGAATTACAACAATGCTACAGACCCAAATTATATGCATAAACTTTTAATAATACTGGGAGCGCCCAATGACCACCTGGGCAATCTGTCGGCAATAGCCAAAGACAGGTTAACCTGCGCCCATGATTTTTACAATGCCAACAACGATTTTAAAATTATCTGTACCGGCGGATTTGGACAACATTTCAATACCACCGAAAAGCCTCACTATGATTATGCCCAGGCGTTTTTAATGCACAAAGGCATTCCTGCAACGGCCTTCCTGAATGGCGCGGCTTCCGCCAATACCATAGAGGATTTTCAAATGACCAGGGATGCTGTACTGGCACAGCAACCCGATATACTGGCGATTATCACTTCCGACTTCCATATCCCCAGAGCCAGGGTGTTATACCATAAAATCATCAATCATCCCAGTGTTGTATTTATCCCGGCATCGTCCACTTTAACAGAAGCGCAACTCGCCCCCATTATGGAACATGAGGTACAGGCGGTGAAAAGGCTACAGGAAAAGTAGACCCGGTAACGCATAAACGAAAATGAGTTCACCTTAAACCCACAGATTGTCTACCTATGCGAGGTTACACCAGGAGGATACTCCCGGCGAAACTATTCTTGCTTAACTACAATTGATCGCTATTCGCGTTATTTCATATATTCGCGCGATCAAATACCCAATTCAATACGAATCACCTATGAAAATGCTAAAAATGCAGGGTTGCATCCTTACTGGTGCAGTGGCTATGCTGAGCCTATTTAGTTGCAGTAAAAAAGATGACAAAAATCCACCTACCACCCAAGCGCAAAAATATGTCAGTTCTATTTCCTACCTGTATGGTCCCAAAAATGCCATAGAGAGGAATTACTCGTTCCGCTACGATACCCTTAAACATGTGACTAAAGGTACCCGGTATATGTATAGTCCCTGGAATGATATAGTTTATACTAACGAGGGTGTTTATACAGACGGAAAATTATCCAGTATCAAAGGATCAAATAGCAACGATGTTTTGTACACAAAAAAATTTGAATACAGCGCAAACAACATTACTGTAATCAGATGGTTCGATGTCAGTAATCAGCTGTTTCAGGTAGACTCGCTATTTTATGATGGCAAATCCCAACCGCAAAGAATATATACCTATAGGAGCGACGATCACATTAATTTGTACCTGTTTGAGAAACAAACTGGAGAATACAATAATAACGGCAATATGGTAGCCTTCAAATCCGATACCCTTGATATCAATTCCGGCAAGTATGTAACTTACCTAAAGGAGGATTTCGTTTATGATGACCACCCCTCCTATTTTACACCCGGTATCCTCCCTTTTATGAATGAAGTAAAACTGCCAATGTATTCAAAAAACAATCCCAGAGAGGCTACCCAATACTGGGGTATCAATATGAGCGGAACCACCCTTGGAGGCATCCTGATTAACTATGATAAAGAAGGCTATCCAAATTACCAGCTTGGGAATGTCTTCTATATAGGCAGCGGATATAACGTTGCACTGGAATACGCAATATTTTAGATCCTTCAGCAATAGCTTCCGGAGTGCTGCTTACTCACGGCCTGAAGCAGTACTGATCCTGTTATTCGCGATTGCAGTCATCTCTAATGGGTAAAACCCATACGCAAAAGTCCTCCTGGACATACTTTCCAGGAGGACTTTTTCATTTACGTATAATCGTTTCAGTTATTTAATATCGATCTTCATTAACTCCGCCGCTTCTGTATCTTCATACTTTGCAATTAATGCGGATAACTGCTTTTTCAGTTGAGCGGTAATGTTCTCATATCCTTTTTTGCCATATACGTTATTCATCTCCGACTTATCCTTCTCCAGGTCAAACAGCTCCCAAGCCTCTACGCGTTCATAGTACCTAATCAGTTTGTAGCGCTGGGTCCTGATCCCAAACTGCGGCGATACTTTATGGACTGTATTCTCATAGTAATGATAATACATCGCATCTCTGCCTTTTTGTTTCGTGTGTTTCAGCAATGGCAGCATGGATTCGCCCTGCATATCGGCCGGAATCTTTACGCCTGCCGCTGCCAGCACTGTTGGCGCAATATCCAGGTTCATCACGAAGTTATTATTTACAGTTCCTGGTTTTAATACGCCCGGATAACGCATTAACATCGGCGTTCTGAATGACTCCTCATACATCCAGCGTTTATCAAACCAACCATGTTCTCCCAAATAAAAGCCCTGATCAGACAAGTATATAACGATGGTATTGTTGGTTAAATGGTGCTGATCCAGGTAATCCAGGGT
Organism: Chitinophaga dinghuensis; assembly: GCF_003259435.1. Taxonomy (GTDB): domain Bacteria; phylum Bacteroidota; class Bacteroidia; order Chitinophagales; family Chitinophagaceae; genus Chitinophaga; species Chitinophaga dinghuensis. Next base: position 446,577 of record NZ_QLMA01000007.1, on the reverse strand, counting down.
ACGGTTAATGTTACGGTCCAATGCAGCGGCCGTACTCAGGTAATCCCGCATATAACGTTGATATTTCCACTCTGTGAGCGCGTTGCCAGCAAGATTTCCTGCCACCAGCTCTTTATGAATAGCCTGGTAATAAGCGTCAAAACGCGCCCTCTGCGCAGGGTTCATACGATTGACATTACCATCTTTATTTTCTTCTTCCTCAGAACGATACATTTTCAAATCAGATCCCATTGTCATGGTTTGGGCAATAGTCATATCCTGTACAGCAGCGGCCTTCCTGGTATTGTAGTCGTCATAGAAATTAGCGGGCAGCGGAAACTTAATATGATCGTATCTCCCTAAATCACAGGTATCAGGTAACCATTCCCGATGAGTAGCTTTATGACCTATTACCAAACAAAAAGGTTTGCTCGTATCACGGTGGTCCATCCAGTTTTCTGCCAGGTCTTCTATAATATTGCTGGCATACCCCTGAATCCTCGTTTTCGAGCTATCCATGCGGATAAAATCAGGATTGTAGTATTGTCCCTGCCCCGGTAAAATTTGCCAGAAGCTAAATCCCTGCGGCTGTGTTTCCAGATGCCACTTCCCTATCCATGCTGTCTGGTATCCGCTTTTAGTCAATTCTTTTATGAAAGAACCCTGGGAGCCATCGAAGCGGGAATGATCATTATCTTTAAAGCCATTTTTATGAGAATATTTCCCTGTCAGGATCACTGCTCTACTCGGCCCACAAATGGAATTGGTGACATAGGCACGATCAAACCTTACTCCTTCATGCGCAATTCTGTCTATCCCAGGGGTTTGTATTAATTTGTTGCCATAAGCGCTGATGGCCTGATAGGCGTGATCATCCGAAACGATAATAATCACATTGGGTCTTTGCTGCGCCCCGGCAGTGGCGGAAACTGCCAGAAAAAAAATCCCGGCCATCCAATTTCTTATGCTCATTGTTTCCTGTTTTAAAAGTCGAAAAATAGGGCGTTTTTTTTATAAAGCCAAAGGACGTCTCCGGCGATCAGAGACGTCCTTTATAAGCTGTCAGCCATTTACTATTTGCTAATACCCTGTATTCTGCTGCAACACTGCGCCTGTATTCTGCGTGATTTCCGTAGCAGGAATTGGCCACAGGTTATGGAATGGTTCAATCGTGAGGCCCGACTTAGGATTATACCTTTTATCACGATCATATAACAGACCTAACCTCGTCAGCGTTACTGCACGGAACTCTTCCAGGTACAACTCACGTAACCTTTCATCCAGGATGTAATCGATATTCATTTCGCCGGCAGTGGCAGGAGTGGCTTGCGCCCTGTTGCGCAGTACATTTATATCATCTGCGGCCTTTTGCAGCTCTCCATTGCCCAGATAAGCCTCTGCTCTCAGCAGGTAGGTTTCTGCCAGGCGAGCCATGTACTTCTGCATAAATAAGCGGGAAGCGCCATTCAACAGGAATCCGCCGAAAGGATTGGTTACATTGGTTAATATGGCCGGACCTGCCGCGGAGACGAAATCCCCTGCTGATGGAGAAGTTTTTCTAATCACCGGATAAAAATTACGGATGGTATCTCTGTAGTCTGCCGGTTGCACTTTAGCCTTATAGCCATCCTTCACATACCATTTTCCATAGTCCGGAGAATTGGCCGGCACCCCCGAAATCTGGATATCTCTTACAATATTATACGCAGAATTACGGATATCGCCAGGCGTCCAGATCTCATAGAAGAAATGGGACGTAGGCCGTATCCAGCCTATTCCATTGGAGGATACGCTGTCTACGAATTTGGCGTTATACAAAATAGCCATCTTCGTTTTTGTAGTGGATTCTACAATCCTAACCCCTGTTAAACTCGGCACTACCGCCCAGGCAGTCTGATCGCCGATAGAGGCAGAGTTGTTCAGCGCCGTTTGTAATACCAGCAGTCCTTCATGGTTACCAGTGCTATAGTTCTGATTATTGTACTCAAACAAATCCCTGTATACATCACCAGGAAGATTCGCCCTTCTGCCAAACCTACCGGTCATCAATGATAAGCCAGGGAAGTTGATGACGTCAGATGCACTGGCAATAGCCCCAGGGTAGTCTTTCAGCGAAATGAGCACTTCGGTGAGTACATGTTTTGCAATTTGTTTGTTGACAGTTCCATCCGGAACCTGGCTAATATCAGACAATAAGCTGATGGCCTGCAACAGGTCTTTTTTACACTGGAGATATACGTCATTCCTGGATGCCCGGGTATAATCATATCGTGGCGCAGCCAACTCATTCAGTTCAACAGGCACTCCACCAAAGAGATTGGCCAATACGTTATAAGAGTAGGCTCTGAAAAACAAGGCCTGTCCCATAAAGTTACTTTTATCGGCATCACTCAGCTGGTTGGGCTTATTCAGCTCACTGATGATTAAATTCGCATTGCTGATGATCTTGTAATATGCCGTCCAGATTCCCTGTGGAATAAAATAACTGGGCACCATAGTGGCCTTATAAGCATTTAATTTTGCGGCCGGGTCATAATCCGTTCCGTTATAGGCAAAGTCGGTAGCATAATACAATCCGAAATATGTATCCAGGTTGATATTTCCCATATAAATATTCCTGACGCCATTATACAGGTTATTGGTGGCCTGTTGGTATTGCGTGGCATTCTGCAAGGAATTCTCCGGAGTATAGATGGAAAGCGGATCTTCATCCAGAAAGCTTTTGCTACAGGAAGAAAACACAGCACTGATACCTAGCAGATATATGATGATTCCTTTTTTCATTTCTTAAAATTTACGGGTGAAAGCATTAAAATGTCACATTTACGCCCAGTGAATAATTCTTCATAACCGGATAACCATTCTGATCCAAACCCAGACCTCCCGGCATTCTCCAACCCAGGGAGGAACGCTGCGAAGCCGGAGGATTGGATTCAGGGTCCCATCCATCCCATTTGGTGATGGTCAGCAGGTTTTGCGCATTCAGGTATATACTGGCTGCTTTTACCACTTTCAGCCGATTCAGCAAGCCTTCGGGCAACATATAGGTAAGCGTAACATCCTGTAACCGTATAAAGCTCCTGGACATATAAGGCCCAAAGTTTTCGCCCAGTGTGGCCACATAGGCTGCGATGCTTCTGTAACGGGCATTAGGATTATTAGGCGTCCAGTAGTCGTACACAAAGCCATTGTTATTGCGGATATTATCCGGATTCTGCAACATGATTCCCGGCGCTCCCAGGTATCCATTCTTACCCCCCTGAATGGTATTGATAAAGAACTTCAACTGGAATGCTTTGTACTGGAAGTTATTGGAGATACCCATGCTGTAAGAAGGATCGAGTCTGCCCAGTATTTGCTTATCATCCGGCGTGATCACGCCATCTCCGTTTCTGTCTTCAATTTTATACTGACCTGCTTTGAAACCCTGTGCAGCGAGACTGGCAGGAATCTGGTCGCCTGTCTGGTACATACCTGTAATCTTATAATCATATACTACGCCGTAAGGCTGACCGATAAAGTAGCTTAAAATAGGGTCTGCGCCATTAATCAGGTTATTCTTGGTACCATCAATATCCAGTACCTTATTTCTGTTCCGGAAGAAATTAGCGGTTACTTCCCATTTGAAGTTTTTATTACTAACGGGTACGCCCGTAATATTCAGCTCCTGTCCTCTGTTCTGGATCTTGCCGATATTGATCAGGAAACTGTTGAAACCCGTGATAGTAGGCGTAGCTCTGGAGTTCAGGAGGTTAACTGAATTGGAAAAATACAGGTCCAGTGAACCAAACAACCGATTGTTGAAAAAGGAAAAGTCGACCCCTGTATTAAATGAATGAGTGGTTTCCCAACGCAAACTGGTATTGGGCAGCTGACTGAGGAAAGACCCCAACTGTGCGCCACCGGAGCTACCATACAAGTAACCATTCGCCAATCCCACATTCATCTGGGCTAACGTTTGATAACGGCCTACGGTCCTGTTACCGGTGGAACCATACGACAGCCGCAGTTTCAGGTCATCGATAAAACTCACTGATTTAAGAAACTGCTCTTCTTTCATTCGCCATGCAAAGGCAACAGAAGGGAATGTTGCCCATTTATTCTGTGCAGAGAAGCCAGAAAAACCATCCCGTCTGAATGTACCAGTCAGTATATATTTCTTGTCAAATGAATAGGAAAGCCGGGCCATCTGGTACAATGCCTGCTCCTTCCATGGGAGTACCAGCAGATCGTTGGATACAGTGAGTCGCGCAGGATCTCCTACATCCAATCGATTGTAAGATAATACCCCATTAGTGATACCACCTGCAGAAGTACTCATACCGTCATGTTGATTTCTTTCGGCGCCATACAACAAGGTGAGATCAACGCCATGTTTTCCAAAATCCCGTTTATAGGTCAGAATGTTGTCCAGCGTCACGAAGTAATCCGTCATATAGGTTTTATAAGCGGTAGCCTCCACCGTTGGTGCGTTATAGTTAAACCTGTTGGTATATATATAGTTGTTGCCGAAATTGACCCGGTAATTCAGTCCCTTGATATACGGAATATCCACGCTAACGAAAAAGTTACCGATTAAATTGAGGTTCCGGTCGAAGTCCCTCGACCTTCTGAGTACTTCCAATGCCGTAGGCGTAGTGGTTTGCGCATAAAACTCTAACATCTTCCCAGTCGTAGGATCGAAAGGCAGCGTATAGGGTTTCAGCAGCATGATATCAGAAAAAGTGGGAGAAACGCCACTATAGTCATTGATGGATAAACCTGTTTGGGCGCCTACGGTGATCCAGTCCGCGGGTTTGGCCTCTACATTGAGGCGGATACTATTCCTGCGGTAGGTATCATTCATAATGAGGTTGATCTGATCAAAGTAGCCGTAGCCGAGATAGAAACGGATTTTCTTTGAACGGCCACTCAGCCCTATGTTGTGGTTCATAATTCGGGGGCGACTATTCGTCATCAGTTTCCACCAGTTAGCTTCATATCCTTTTTTATAGTTATCGCCTTCGATGCCGGGCATTTTCGTAGTGGGGTCCCAGTTAGGATTCATTTTCGTAGGGTCGTTGGGATCGCGACTTTCAGATAGGTACCAGTCGCCCAACTTCTGTACATATTGTGCGCCAGTGGCCGGACGCATACTTTTTTTCGTCATGTCCTGAATAGAATAGGACCCGCTGTAATCCACTGTAAGCTTATCATTCGCGCCTGCTCCACTTTTGGTGGTGACCAGTACCACGCCATTAGATGCCTGTGAGCCATATACAGCTGCAGCGCTGGCGTCTTTTAACAGATCAATACTGGCGATATCAGAAGGATTGATGGAAGTGAGCGATCCTCTGTAGATAAGGCCGTCTACCACGATCAACGGGGAAGTAGTGCCGGAGATAGAATTCCTGCCACGTACCATCAAGGTCGGATCTGTACCCGCTTTGTTTACCTGCCCCACCGTAAGACCAGGCACCGTTCCTCTTAGGGAAGACATGACGTTTGCATTGGGAGATTGTTTTTGTACCTGCAAGTCTGCTTTCGCTACTGCGCCAGTAACATCTTGTTTTTTCCTGGTACCATATCCTATAACCACCACACTACTCAGTTCACTCACCGTAGACGACATGACGAACGATAACAATGGCGTATGCCCTGTCCCAATTTTATAACCGGTAAATGATTTTGCATCATAACCAATCATACTCACATTGAAAGTGTAACTAGCTGTTGGCAAATTTCTGAATACAAATTTTCCGACACTGTCCGAGATGGCAATATTTACTCGTTTGCCATTGGCCGTAGCTTCAATAGTGGCGCCGGGCAGCGGTCCGCCACTCTGATCAGTTACTATACCGTTGACATTACTGGTATTCTGACCATAGATGTTCCCCCATACTGTGCAAAGTAGCAGCAGCAGGGTAATGGTAATTCTCCCTATACTTCTCATAAAACGATTTTTTGGGTGTTGGTTTCCTGTAGATCAATTAATGTAAAGTTGTAGTGGCAACGCGCTGTATGATGCGCTGCTTTGCGATAGGCTTCATTTTTTTTCATAATGCGGTTTTTAAACGTGAATCGATATTGGTCGTGGATTAATGCAAACGATTGCAGTAAGTGTTAAAAAAATAGTCCTCCCAGCGAAATCATTGATAGTTTATTCACTTGGTCAGAATTGGGTGCGCACTATTTCCTTTTCTTCGGTAAAATGTTAGGATACCATTTAACTGTTGGCTTAATTTTCAGCAGTACACAGTTTTGGTTGATACGTCTATCCTACGATACAGGCATATCGGTTGCATGTCGAACTTGTTGGTTGTATCATCGACCTGTATATTTATAGGACAGTAACAGGAAGTTACAGCATTAATATATTCGTCTGAAGCAAATCTTCGCAACAGATAAAATAATATCAGTAAATGCTTAATTTATATTTAAATCAGGCGGAGTGGAAGATTTCGGGAGACGACATCTATGCGGAACAAACATCGCTCATTCAATTAACTGGCGAGGGCAGCCGTACACGTATCTTCCGATATTATTATTTTTAACGTATATGCATTCGCGTTATCTTTAAGAAGAGTCCTTTTCCATTGGTTCTCTCAGGCATATAACAGATGAGGTTGAATTTGACCCGGCCAGTCACTCATCAGCATCTGCTGTTTCAGCACATGGATGAAATCAGGTAATGTAGTATCAAAGAGCGTTTCCGCATGTTGTATTCCAGACAAAAGATCCAAGTGTTTTGTACCGGCCGGATTGACATGTGTAGGATAAGTAGCCCATTGGAAACTATCCGGATGCAGGAATTTGATAATTCTAATCAGCAGCCAGCCGGTGGCTACTGGCAGAAAGGAGGCAGGATCTGTTGCATGAATCATTACGCCGTTGCAGGCTTGTCCTGCGAATTTACCTTCCGTTGGGGTAAAGGCTATCGGGCGGGCATATACGTTTTTTGATATAGCCGGAATCATATCATTAAACAGTTCGGCAGTGGCTGCCGCTTGCAACCAGGGCGCTCCGGCAATGCGAAAAGGAACCGCGGTGCCTCTCCCCTCACTGCAATTGGTCGCTTCCAGGAAACAAAGCCCGGGATATAACAACGCCGATTCAAAACCAGGTATGGCCGGCGACAATGGCACAAATGAAGGATTCCAGTCGGCATAAAACAAACGCCGCTGCCAATTGATGCAGGGAATCACTGCCAACTCGCAGTTTATTCCTCTGGTACTATTAAAATAACGAGCCAGTTCCCCCAGCGTGCAACTATGTTTAACAGGAACAGACCAGCGGCCAATAAAGCTGCTGCAATGCGCTTCATCCAGCAACGGGCCCTCTGCTAAGGCCAGATTGCCCGATAAGGGATTCGGCCTGTCAGCAATGATAAAAGGCGTTTTAAAAGCAGCACAAGCCTCCAGCACATGCGACATCGTCCATAAATAGGTATAAAACCGGCAGCCAACATCCGGGATATCAAAGAGCATGACGTCAATATCCGAGAGATCTTCCTGGGAAGGCCCCAGTTTATCGCCATATAAACTGATGACGGGTAACTGGGTAAGTTTATCAATGGTGTTATACATCGCATGACCATCCGCGCCAGTAGTGTCCAGCCCATGCTCAGGAGAGAACAGTTTCACTACATTAAATCCCGCCTGTAATAACGCTAACCGCGATGGCACAAATCGATTCGTAGTAGCCGCATGATTGGTTACCAGGCCAATACGCTTGCTGCGCCAGAGCGGCGGCTGCGCCAAAAGTACATCGATGCCAAATTGTATGTTATGCATGGTGGTCAATAGTGGAATATGTAAGGAACGTTCCCACAAAATACAAATTTATCTTTTTCAATGCCTGCAACCCGAAATGGAAACACCCCGCCTTTGCCATTCATGGCAGTAAATAGTATCTTCACCTTCCTATAATTTGCCTATGGAAAAATTACTAACTTTTAAGCGGTTCCATACTGCCGGGCAGGCCGCCGAAATTATTACGCTCCTGAAAGCGCATCAAATCCCTGTAGATTATGAAGAAGAAATGGTTCTTGATAAAGTATATACCGGCCAGAACTTTGATCAGCGCCACCTGGTGAAAATTCCTGCTGATTATTTCTCTCAGGCAGATAAGCTACTGAAAAGTGAGATGAAGGTTTCGCTGGATGATGTGGAGCCGGATTATTACCTGTTATCCTTTTCCACGGAGGAATTGAAAGAGATCATCCATAAAAAGGATGAATGGGGCGATTACGATTATGTCCTCGCTTTACAGCTGCTGGAAAAGCAAGGTATTACCTACTCTGCTGAACAATTGGATACCCTTGGAAATGACAGGATAGAAACCCTGTCTACCCCGCAGGACCTGCCCAAATTATGGCAAGCAGTGGGATTCCTCTCTCCTTTACTACTACTGCTCGCCTTTATTCCTTTTATTCATTACTTCGCTTTCCTGGGAATCTTTATAGGAGCATTTGTCAGGCTGACTAAAAAAACTTTACCAGATGGCAGCCGCATTCATGCTTTTTCTGAAAAAACCCGTGAACAAGGTAAATGGATGCTGCTCACTGGTCCGGTGTTGATTGTGATATGCCTGACCATTCTTCTTAAAGTAATTTTCTAGTAATTCAATACATGACAACAGGCGCTATATAATACATCAAAGGAAAGTGATCCAGTGTATATTATATTAAGCGGCCGGACAATTGTCCGGCCGCCATTGAATTACCCTACATTATTGCGCGATTCCAGGAGCAGTCCAAAGGGTGTCCTGGGCTTTTGTCCAATTAGTATCCTGCGCTCTTGTCCAATTAGTATCCTGTGCCTTCTGCAGAGGATTAGCGCTCAGGTTAGCAATGGTGATCCGTTGTAATGAAAGGTTCCGTTTGTGTTTCAGGGTGTTCTTCTTCATAAAAGATAGATTTTGACGCAAGTTATCCGGCGATCATGCAGCCTGTATGCATCCATCTTTTTTTGCGGAAAAAATTTATTTGTCGCCAGGCATACGGTCTGTCTGCCCTTTCTTTCTGTTCAAACGACAGACTACATTTCCGGTATATATTACGCCCATCTGCTGGGAGCGCGAGTAAAGTGAATACTCGGCAACATCCATTTCCTGTAGGTAAATATTAGAGTTGAAAATATTGTTGACGCTGAAGGAAACAGACATCCTGTCTCCCAATATATCTTTGGAAAGTCCGATATTCGCCCGGTAGGAGTCGGCCACCGTTACTTGTACTTCCTGCCGTCTGCCGCGGTAGGTAAGGCTTCCGTCGATATTGACAATTTTGGGGAAACGCATACTGGAACGCAACGTAGTAAACCAGGTGGTATTATCTGCCGCATAGGAGATCCCGGCATACGTTCCTCGTTGAGAGAAACCATACCCATTTATATCCCACGACAATCGCCACCAAGTAAACGGATTGTAAGTGGTCGTCATCTCAAATCCATAGCGATTTTCAGTACCCATGTTGGCCCATGTTTTTACAAAGTTACCATCCGCTTGCGGTTCTATCACAGCGCCAAAATAGTTCGTCGTATACTGATAATAAATACCCGGATTGATACTGAGCTTCCCCGCTTTCTTCAACAATGCCAGTTCCACCACATGAGTATACATAGGGTCCATATTGGCATTTCCCCGTTGCAGGAAACGCTGATCAGACAAGCCGGCAAAGGTATTCAGCTGCCAGAATTGAGGCCGGTTAATCCGCCTGCTGTAACTCGCCTGTAAACTCAAGTCATTTTTAAACCCATACTGCAGGTGAAGCGTTGGAAAGAGATTGATATATTGCTTATGCTTATTGACCGTCTGTTCCCGGTCGCTGATATGAATTTGAGATAACTCGCTGCGCAGGCCCAACTGGGCATCCAGCTTTTGCCATTTGCGGCTGTACTGCGTATAGGCGGCATAAATATTCTCATCATAGAATAATTTATTATTGTTATCATCCAGTAATTTCCCATCCTGCGCGGCGGAATATTCACTACGTATAGCCCGCCACTGCCCACGGATACCCATATCCAACTGACCCTTTTTCAAAGGAAGTTTATAATCGCTCTGCAAATAAATATCTTTACTGCTTTCCAAATCCCGGGTGATCAGGTTAACCGGTGTGGTACCCGATTGCTGGATATCCTGGTTTTCATCGTCATGCCAGAAATCATACTGCAGGTACGTGGTCCATTTCCTGCCTGGCTGCTTAAAGGTTCTGGTATAGTTCAGTTCCACTTCATTAAACAACTGGGGCTCCCTGTACTTCTCAAACCTGCTGATTGCGCTATCCTGCGTACCTTGCACATTGAAATAATTATAGAGATAGCTGTTGGCATCATGATTCCGTACTTTTGAACCATAGTAGCTGGCCGTAATCGTATTTTGATCATTCAGATAGACATCGGTACCCAGATAAAGATTCATATTATCGAAATGGAGGTTGGACTGATTGGTTTGCCGGAGCTCATTGTACGGCTTTTTGTTCGTCCGGATAATGTCTTCCACAAACAATAACTTTTTGTCCCGGTAACCCATATTTGCAAAAACATTGAACAGTTTGGTTTTATAGCTGGCGTTCACATTAAGACTATTATTCAGCGGACTGGAAAGGCCCGCCTGTACTGCGGCATTGAATCCCTGCGACGCATTTTTCTTCAACACAATATTGATAATCCCTGCACTTCCCTGAGCTTCATATGCCGCCGAAGGATTCGTAATGACCTCTATTTTCTCAATGTTTGCTGCCGGGATCTGGGCTAAGCCATTGTTTTGTGTCAGCATGGAAGGCTTTCCATTGATCAGAATTTTTACGTTCTTGTTATCGCGCAGGGCCACATTCCCTTGCATATCCACGCTCACAGAAGGCACATTATTGAGTATATCATTGGCATTGCCGCCTCTGGACACAATATCCTTACCCACATTAAAAATCTTTTTATCTGTTCTTAACTCCAGGGTAGACTTCTCCCCTTGCACCTGTACCGTCGAGAGTTGTCTTACATTATCGGTTAGTTTAATATTACCGAGACCCGTGTCTTTCACCAGGCGAATGGTACGCACCATCGGCGAATAATTAAAAGCCCTTATCTGGAGGGAATAATCTCCTCCAGGTAAATTCATGGAGAAATCGCCGCTGGCATTTGCCAGGGTGTGGAACTTCCTGGTGGAATCCTGTTGCGATTGCACCATTATATTCGCGCCGACGACCGCCTCATTTGTAGTGGCAGCCATGATCCGGCCTTTGAGAACATAGGTCTGACTGAATGCGGTGAAGGAAATAGCCCAACAGCATAACATCAATAATATCGGTTTCATTTTAACTGAGTTTGTGCAAATGTGTAAGTTTACACAAAGCCATTTTTTACCCGTCGACGAAAACCCGCTCGCAGGATACAGACAGTATCATCACTGCCAACCAAACAGTTGAACAGCGCAAAGTACATTTTCATATGCGGAAGGAGCCATTTCGTCGCCGGACGGGTTACCATGATATAAAGTTTCCTACATTTACCATTATGCCATTAGTTGAAAGATTTCTACAATTCACCCACAGATACAGGTTCCTGACGCATCTCACCTATTGGTCAGGGGCCTATATGTTGTCCTTATCAGAGAATTACAGTGATAAGGACCAGACTTATGGATTCCAGGGCGAGATGGTCAATACGGCCTTCTTTCTCGGCTATGCTACAATCACTGCCTATTTTCTGGCATATTTCGTATTACCACGGGTCTTTACGGGAAAACAGTATCTCAAAACTTTTTTCTCTTCTATCGTAATGCTGTACATCATTATGGTGGTCTCCCGGATTGTCACTATTTACATAGAAGAGCCGCTGATTCGACCCAGGCCATTCGAGCAGGAATCAATACCGGAGATACTGACGGATGTACATTTCCTGTTTCTTCATTATTTCCTGCATGCATTTTCATATGCCTCTGTATTCATATTCATTAAATTGCTGAAAGACCAGTACCTCATTAATAAAAAAGCGCTGGACCTGGAGAAACAAAAGGCAGATATGGAGTTGATGGCACTGAAAGCGCAGCTGAATCCGCATTTCCTCTTCAATACGCTGAATAATATCTATTCCTTATCCATCATGCAATCCCCACAAACATCTCCCTCTATTGCCCGTTTATCGGCCATTTTGGATACATTGCTGTATCGCTCCGGGGATATGTTTGTACCCGTATCCCAGGAAATTGCCTTACTACAGAATTATATTGAACTGGAAAAGCTGCGTTATGATGAGCGACTGATTATTTCCTTCGAATACCAGGTACAGCGGGATGTAGTCATCGCACCACTGATATTATTATCGCTGGCGGAAAATGCTTTCAAGCATGGCGCGGGCGAGGATACCGGATCTCCTGAAATTCAGATGAAGCTGACGCAATTTCAGGATAAATTTACCTTTGAAATCAGCAATACATTCAAAATAAAAGTAGATCAACAGTTAGGGATAGGGCTGGAAAATATCCGCAAACAACTACAATTGCTTTACCCGGAAACGCATACATTTGAAACCACAGTAGCACAGCGCGTATTCACCGCAAAACTGGAGCTCTGTTTAAATCAGCAGTAGTGAAGATAAAATGCCTAATTGTAGACGATGAGCCGCTGGCCATAGCCCTACTGGAGAATCATATCAGTCAGTTAAGTACGCTTGAAGTAGTGGGTACCTGCGCTAATGCTTTACAAGCGGCACAGGAACTGCGTACCAAACAGGTAGACCTGCTTTTCCTGGATATAAAAATGCCACAGATCACAGGCATCGAATTTCTCAAAACCCTGCGACATCCGCCGGCAGTCATTTTCACCACTGCCTACCGGGAATATGCACTGGAAGGCTATGAACTGGATATCGTGGATTACCTGCTAAAGCCAATTACTTTTGAGCGGTTCTTTAAAGCGGTGGAGCGTTATTATTCCCGCTTCTCGCCTAAAGAAACCCTGGCTGGCGCCCTTAATCATTTGCCACCAGAAGATTACATCTTCCTGAAAACCGGCAATAAGTTCCATAAAATTGCTACAAAAGATATTCTCTATATAGAAAGCGTGAAAGACTATGTAGCCCTTCACCGGACGGATGGCTCCACTTTCACGGCGAAATATAAAATCAGCGATTTAGAGGAGGAATTGCAAGGCAAACGCTTCCTGCGGATACATCGTTCTTTTTTGGTAAATCTGACCAAGGTAACCGCCTTTACTTTACAGGATATAGAAATAGGACCACAGGAATTGCCTATTGGCAACAGTTACCGGGAGCTTGTTTTTAAAGTGCTGAAAGAAGGGCTGTAATTGAAAACAGATGCGGGTCGGCAAAACAGGTGGGCTCTTGTAATAGCTATGCTGAAATAACTTATACAGCCTTTTACATCCGCAGATGTAAAAGGCTGACCTGTTTCAGTTGATGACCACAATGATAGCGCCATCGGAAATAGTCGGACTTAAATGAAAAATATTCAGGCCAGGCTGAATATTGAGCGTACCATCCGGCGTATTCAGATTGCTGTTATATATCCTGGCCACTGCCCCTCTTGGCACGGTGCTGAAGAATATCGTAATCGTCACTTCCTGTGTTCTGTCCAGGGTAAAATTATCCGTCACTAAACCGCCGCCGGCAGCAAGATTATTATAGCTTCTCATTTGCAGCGGAGAGGTAAAACTGATATTACTCAATATTTCTCCCGTATTATTCTCCACAGCCAGGTCCAAGGTAGTTGATTGGGCTTGTACGCCGAAAGAAAGGCCTATAAAAGCCAGCAAGACAAAAATGATCTTACGCATAGGTGTATTTGTTTATGATGAAAAATAAAATTACCATCAGGCAAACAGCTACTATAGTGGCACCAATTTTATATCCTTCATGAACAGGCGGCTAGCACAGGATACGGGTTCAGCTACTGAGGGAAAATTCGGTGCATAGTCAGGTCAACTGACCGAATTTACGGAATGGTCTCCAAAAAACAGCTATGATTTTACACCTTGAAAAGTATAATTAACCGGGGTTTATCTTCACACTGTTACGGATCACTTCTTCCGAGGTCAGACCGAATATAGGCGGCGTAGGTACCCCCAGCATGCTTAAATAAAGGTATATCTGTCCACGATGATGGATCTCATGTTCTATCATGGCACGCAGCCATTTCCAGGTGGCGATTTTGATATTACCGGGCGTACTACATTCCCGTTGTAAATCCTCGTCTCGCAATTGACCAAATATCTGCATAGATTGACGATGCATTTCATGGAAATAATGCAGTACGTTATCATATCCTGCTGCCAGTTCTGTGCCACAACCCTGATAGGCACTGGGTCTGCCGGCAATGGTTTCTCCGTACATATATCGCTCTATGGCTACAATATGCCTTACCTGGTCACCTAAAGTAAATTTTCCGGGCTTATAGGTCCATTCCAATTGGTCTGGTGGTATTACCTGTACGACCTTCTCCGTTCGCTTCCTGATTTTCTCAAAGTAGTCCAGGAAGGAGTGGACGGTTATTATCTCCATAACTAATTATTTTGCTTTCATGAGCGTTACAAGGGCGGTGGCCACCTGTCTTTCCTGCCCTTCTTCTATGGTAAAAAGATCTGCTTGCGCCACTGTAAGTGTGAAACCGCTTTTCAGCAATTTAGCGCGGGTAATTAATTGCGTTCCTTTGGCCTGGTTCAGGTAATTGATCTTAAATTCTACGGTGAGGAAACTGGCGTCATTCACATGTACAGTACCAGCGGCATAACCGGCAGCAGTATCTGCCATGGCAGCCAGTACGCCGCCGTGAAAAATGCCGGAAGTACGCAGGAGAAAGTCTTGCGGATCGAGACTGATTTCCATATATCCATGACCGATAGCGCTGATCTTTGCGCCATAGGCAGTCATGAGTTTTTGCCGGCCAAAGCTGTCGTGTATTCGTTTTTCTATTTCCGGAGCAACGGGATTCATATGATACTGGTGTTGATAATATACGAATATAGGATAATGCGCCGGGATAATCATTCCTGCAAATTTTCATTCATACGTTACCGTTATCTCCGTCAAAAGGAGCGCCGTTAGCAATGCGCCCTGGCAATATATAAAGTAGTAGTATAGTCAAAACTAACCTTACCGGATTCCTGGTAACGGTCAAAAATAGCATCCAGTGTAACCATCATAGGAATACTGTCTTCCTCCTCTTCTGCCGGCACAAAAGAAGTAGATAATAATCTGCCTTTCAACACTTCATAACTCAGTTCTTCCCTACTTGAGAAAGTCACTTTTTCAAACTTACAGGGATGAAAGAAAGAGGTCGTTTTATGTTCGGAGGCTACATCCCGGCCATCCGCTGTGTAATCCCTGCCATAAGTAGCCAGCAGGTTTTCATATGCGATTGCAAAATCGGTATTCAGTTCCCGGACATTCCACATAATAATGATATGGGCATCAGGCTTCGCAATTCTTTTGAATTCTACTTTGGTAGCCGCCTGATCAAACCAATGAAAGGATTGCCCCGCGAGGATAACATCCACACAACTATCCGGCAGGCGGGTCGTCTCTGCCGTACCACAAACGCTATGAAAATCCGGATACTGCATTAAATACAATTCCGCTTTCTGACGCATGGCATCATTCGGTTCCACACCAAATACCGGATTGCCTTCTTTCAAAAAGATGGCAGAAGAAATACCTGTACCAGCTCCAATATCAGCGATCACTTTGCTACTGTTCAGCTGTATACTGTTTTTCAGATAAGGAATAATTTCAGCAGGATAACCCGGACGATAGCGGGCATAATTTTCTGCTCTGTTACTGAACCTTGTGGTGTTGTTCATGGGTTAATGCCAGTTTAATACAGGTGGAGGATGATTCCGGAAAATGATCGTAAAAATAAATTTACAATGATATTTTAAATGTAAAACATTGCTTCCATTCCAACGAATAATTTTTCTTTAATTATTTTTTCCGGAAGACATCATTCGCTCCAAACGCCCTATGGCTCATTATTACACGGTACATATTGTAACCGCTCACTGCAGCCACTTTGCAGTTTATATAGAAAACAGATGCTTTTTGATTTGGTAATACAACGTTAACAGAAAAAAAATTCCATTGGTTTATTTTTTTCACTACATTCGGTTTACTATCGAAATAACCCGAAGAGAAAATTGTTGTGACCTGGAAGTTTTAAATCTTTCTATCAAAATTTAAAATCCCGTTTTTTAGTTAAAGCATGACCCTCAATAATATTTAACCTGTATTACTTCATCCTAAAAAATGAATTACATGAATCGTTTGTTGAAATTTGACGATAGCAAAGCCCTTGCCTTCCAAAGACCTTCACTCACATCGGTCAATGAAAAGGACCTGTCTACCATGCCCGTATATGATATCCTATGCGGGAAAAGTGCAGGCCTTCCATTTGAGTATTTAATGACTGATATCTACTCCGGATGTCTGCCAATTAAGAGTATTTGCTATGGCAATTGTTCTGCAGCTGAATATTGGATCAACAAAGGATACAATTTCGGAGCAAGACATATCAATAACTTTGATGAAGCACTCTTCAGGAAATCTATTGAGCAACTGTCGCCTGACCAACGCTGGCTCCGACAAGGCTGGGTATCAGATGTTTCCCTCTCCAAAAAATCCTGGGAACTATTAGGCCCCATCTCGGATGTCTTAATGGAATACAATATTCACATGGTCATCATCACGAAGGTTTTCACCAAACCATCGGTTGAAGTCATGCGCAAACTCGCTGCCAATAAAACGGAACTGCGCGTATCCATTTCCGCTATTGACACCAAACATGAAATTGAAAGAAGATTCGATTCCCTGGCAGATTACAGACAAGAAGGCGGACTGTCTGTTCCCTATCTCATGTCATTCAAATTCTCAGATGAGATACTCCGCAATAACCAGGAATTAATTGTGCAAAAAATCGTGGAAGATGATTATATCGGCGCAGAACATCCACTGCGACTAAGTAATGATAACGCAGGTTTGGAAAGTGCAGAAACAGAAAGACACTTTCACCCTAAATTCGCCGACCAGACATGGTTCGGACGCCTATACGAAGAAGTAGGCAACTTTATCCTGCCACCGCCTACCTTCCTTCCGGCAGACTATACATTCGACTTCCTCCGCTACTCCGATGTACAAAAGGCGAATGCACAGTTTAGATTTAACAACCTGCCTACCTACAAAGATCTGATTGAAAAAAATTTGATTCACAATAATACATTTGATCATGCAAGCTACGACGTTAAATAAGGACCTCTCTACCTTTGCCGCGGATGAAGCAGAAATCCTCCAAGCCATTACCGGCCCATTAGAAGATCAGGGATATGCCGTTGCCAATATCGGCGATATCTCTCCAGATACCCTGCTCTCTATTGCCTACTTCTTCGGAGAAGTAATTCCCATCGGCAGAGGAAATGACCACATCACCGTTATTCATACCACCTCAAATGTTGGTTCTAAAAACGTTCCGCTGCATAACGATAAATCTTACTGGCGTATTCCACCAAAATACCTCATCCTGTATTGCCGCGAATCCAGTGGATTTGAGAATAATCACATGCATGTATCCGACATTCATGGCGCCTTCGAAAAACTTAGCGAAGAAGAAAAACAAAGCCTGATCGATAAAAACCTGGACATCTTCCACCCTTCCAACAGAAGTAGCGGAAAGCTGAAAGGCAAACTGGTAAACTATCTCAACGGAGATGTATTCTATCGCCTGCGTTCAGACACCATCGAGAAAGACTGGGAAGCTTTCAATCACTGGGATCAACTGGTAATTGATAACCTGATTGAAGTCCCTTTCAATCCCGGGACCTTGCTTATCATGGACAACTGGAAATTCGCCCATGGCAGACGACTTACTTCTGTAGAAACCGGCTATTCCAGAACCATCAACAGAGTACTGATCATGTAATTTTATTATAAAAAAACAGGTGATCAGAAGATCACCTGTTTTTCTTGTTGCTGGAGCTATGACACTATTGCATTTTATTATAGATCGTTGTCAGCAAAGATCGGCTGTCTGAGCTTGGAGTGTCCTGTTGAATCTCCCAAATACTGATTCCTCCAGCACCATTACTCGTGGCATAATCCACCTTACTTTGAATAGTCGGTATGCCATTATAATAAATCACGCCTCCTCCCGGAATATTAACGGTATCCTTGTTTTCTGCACCTGGATAAGCCGTCACAATATCATTATAGCTGTAACCTGTCTGGGTAGAACTGGAACCAAAAGCATACCCATAAAAAGGTACTCCAATAAAAAGTTTGGAAGCAGGCACTCCCCGGCTGAGGAAAAACTGGAAATTATTTACCGCCAGCGTATAACTCGAATGTTGCCCAGGCGCTCCCGGATTCCATGGACCAACAGAGTCATAAGACATAATATTTATCAAATTGAATTTATTCAAAGTGGTGGAAGAGATAAAATAATCTGCTGCTTCCCATTGGGCCAATGCCACATTCACATCCTTGTGATTGGCGTCCATAGCCACTTTCAGATCATTAATAAATCCAGCATATCTGGCAGTATCGCCAGTAATCAGATCATTCTCCAGATCAATATCAATACCATCAAATCCCAGATAGGTAGTAAAATAGACGATATTACTGATGAGGGTACTGCGATTGGCAGCGCTCAGATAAGTGGCGAGCGAGGCCGGCGGATTGCCTCCTCCAATTGAAAAATACACCCGTTTGCTCTGATTATGCACAGATTGAATCAGTGCCCCCAATGCCGTCCAGTTTTCATTGGCAAAATTGCCATTTGCATTGGGATTGATAAATGCAATATTCAGATCTGTAATTTTACTCAGGTCAATACTGCTGAGATGAGAACGCCAATCGTGGTCCGACCTGAAGAAATAGGCCACCACACGTCCTTTCGGAAAACCGGTGATAATTCGGGACTCGGTCACTGGTTTGGTATTTCCCCTGCTAAGTCCTAGTGGCGCCTGAGAATTTTTAGTGCAGGCAAAGGTAAATAATACCCCCATACAGATGAGTAGTTGTTTCATATGTATCAATTTAAAATAAGAAGAAAATGAATTTGCGTGCGAAGTGTGCTGTTATTGCTTATCCCACCATACTGGCTTCAGCCAGTCATTCTGCCCGCCAATACGGCTGAGTGCATCCTGATAATTGGCAGTATTATTATAAGCTTCCGTACCCGGATAAAATAGTCTTTTAAAAGGTTGTTTGTTGGTTTCAGATTCTGCGCCCACATCCTGTACCGACTGTAATACAGGGAATCCACTGCGGCGCTGATTAGCGAAAGCCTCTGCTCCATTGGGGAAAAGCGCCACCCATTTCTGCATGTTTATCTGCTCTATGGCTTTCCCTGGAGTCAATACATGAGCGTTTACATAAGCATCCGCCTGCTGCTGATTAATCGGCGCCATGCCCGGATACATTTCCAATTGCTTCATCGCTGCACGGATCCCGCGCTGGTAGTGTGCATTGGCATCTTCCGTAATCCAATTCCGCGTTGCTGCTTCTGCCAATAACAGCTCCGTTTCTGCATACCCCATATGAAGGAAAGATGCTCCCAAACTGACAAATACTGGGTTGATCGTACAAAATTTACTGCCGTGTGGTATCACAGTTCCATCCTTGGCTACGAAATCGGCCCACTGATCCCACCAATACAAACCAGGCTGAATAGCAAAGTAATTGGTAAGCGCAGTGATATCATTACCATCGGCATCTTTATTGACGAAAAATGCAGCCAGTCGCGGATCTTGCTCTGATTTCAGATAATCTGTAAAAGTTGTGCAGCCAATAGTGTACTTGTAGGTATCTGCTTCGCTGAGCGACTGGCTCAAACCATTCCCCCGAAGGTCCGGAAAGTTAAATGCTTCATGTACCATCCGGAAATTATCGTCATTGGATTGCATGACACCACCTTTATAAGCCGCTGCAGCCTCTTGCGCGGCTGTAGCAGGATCAATATTGGTGATTCTAACGGCCAGGCGTAAACGAAGGGAATTGGCCAGTTTTTTCCATTTATCTATAGCGCCATTGTAAACAATATCGTTGGCAATAGCTTGTTTAGAAGCATCGAACTGTTTTACGGCTTCATCCAGCTCCTTAAAGAAATCATGGTAAATATCCTGTTGACGATCATAGGCAGGGGTATACACCTTTTGGTAATAGGCTACTCCCGCCTGCGAATACGGTATGTCTCCATAACAATCCGTTAAAATAGAAAACAGATATACTTTCAGTATCCTGCCTGCAGCAATGTAATTCACCAGATCCTGATCATCTTTACATCGGGCAATCATATCCGTCAGTTGCTTAATACATTTCCCATAATATATTTCCCAGATGCGATCATTATAAAAATCATTACGGATATATTTGGTACCAGATCGCATTCCCCATGCCCCGTTTACATATTGCACCCTTGGCAGCAACAAATATAGATTGGGATAACCCGTTTCTCTTCCGCCGGTCATAAAATAAGCCGCAGAAGCCAACTGTTGCCCTGGAGCAATAGACGAGCCTTTCGTAGGGTCGGTATTCAGTTGTTCAAAATCTTTGGTACAACTGTTCATCACCAGGCTAATGAAAAATAATACGAGTATATAATAGTTGCGTTTCATCTTTCCTCATTTAAAATTTTGCATAAAGATTAATCCCATATGACCGCCGGGTAGGGAGAGAACCATACTCAAAGCCCTGACCATTCCCGTTATTATAGCTCGACTCCGGATCTACATTCGGTACATGTTTACTAATGGTGAAGAGATTTCTGGCGACCAGCGAAACAGACAAATCGCGGATAATACTATGATTAAACATTGCGGCAGGAAAATGATAATCGATGTTGACCTGTCTGATTTTTACAAATGAGGCATCATATACAAAAGGTTCGGGTATATTATCCGTTACGCGCTGCCAGTATGCCTGTGGATTTACATAGGCGTTCACATTGGTATACACAGGTTTTCCATTGGCATCCGTTCCAGTCTGCTGTACGCCAGTCACAGGAAGCCCTCCGGTTGCCGTCCACTGATCGGGTGACTTGCCTGCTGCCAATCGCGCTTTTTCAGATGCGGCCCATTCATCACGCCCTTCAACTGTACCTTTTTGCCGGCCGTTGGCATAGGCCAGCAGATTCGTCATGGAGTAAATATTGCCTCCTTGCTTGATATCCAATAATACATTCAGCGAAAAATGTTTGTAAGAGAAGCGGTTGGTAATCCCTCCAATCCAGTTATACTGCCCATTACCCAGTCGCGCATCTGTGGCATCATACTGTGGCAGGTTATTAGCATCGAGGATGAGTTGTCCCTGATCATTGCGGAGAAATTTCCGTCCTACTATCATGCCGTATTCCTGGCCTTCCTGCGCTACAATAGAGGCATTGGCCCAACGTGCAGAAGCAAGGGTGTAATAACCGGAAACAAGCGGACTCAATGCAAGTATTTTATTCCTGTTACGGGCAAAATTGAATCCCAGATCCCAGTTGAAATTTTTGGATACCACTGGTTTAGCCATGACCGTTACTTCTATCCCTCTGTTACGTACATTCCCGGAATTGATAACGGCAGTAGTGTAACCACTGGTGGAAGATATAGGCGCATTCAGTATCTGGTTACGGGTATTGGACTGGTACCAGGTGACGTCCAGGTTTAACCGGTTTTGCAGGAAGACAAGATTAACTCCAGCCTCATACGCCCTGCTAATACTGGGTTTCAGCTCGTAAAACGGAACCTTGTCTACTGCTACGCCACCAATTGCATAGCCCCCTACGGTCGGCATATCCGTATTGCTGCCATAGGTTAATTTCAGCTGATAAGGATCTACTGCATCTGTTCCTGTTTGTGCAATGGAAAGCCGCAACTTCCCAAAGGTCAGCCAGTCCATATGCGGCATTAATTCAGAGAATACAAAACTGGTGGACACTGAGGGATAAAAGAAGGAGTTATGTCCGGCGGCCAGTGTGGATGACCAATCATTACGCCCGGTAATGTCCAGATAAATTAATCGGTCAAATGCCAGATTCACGGCTCCATACACAGAATTGATACGTTTCCGGGAAATCATTTCTGTACTGATTTTCGTCTGGAAATTATTAATACTCTGTACGCCTTTCACACTAATATCTCTACCGGTGGTGATCAGCTGATTATCGTTATAATCCATGCGATTAGTACCCAGGTTGGCGCCTATCCACCATCTTTTAACCTGCTTACCAAAATTCAGCATCAGTTCCCCATTGGTTTCCCGCAGGGACCTGTCTTTCAGCACAATCATACCTGATTCATTGAATGGTGTGGTTGCCTCCATAAACTCTCTAAAACTAAAACGGGTGAAATCAGTTCCTATCCTGCCTTGCACAGAGAGCTCCGGTAACAGCTGATATTTCAACTGTACAAATCCATTCAGCCTGTCTTGTTGACTGCTATTGGGTTGTTCATTAATGGCCCAGTATGGATTAACCTGGTAGGGATTATTATTCCAGTTGATATACTTTCCGGTAACCGGATCTTTGTAATTTTTCAACCAGTTAATATCAATATTCGGCGCAATTCCACTCAATACATAACCAATATTATTGGGATTATCAGACAAAGCAGGTCTGTTATCCACTTTCTCATTGAGATAAGCAATCTTTGCATCCAGACTCAGTTTGGAGGTAAGCCTACTGGTACCCCTCAGTGCGAGATTATGTCGTTGCAGACCACTCTGAGGCACAATATCGTTGTTATGCAGATTAGTATACGTTAATCTTAATTGTGTCTGTTCATTACCGGAAGAAACGGAAACAGAATTGGTTAAGGTTAATCCTGTTCTGAAAAATTTCTTGATGGAGTTCCTGGCATCTACATAAGGGACCTGCGTACCATTCCATAGCCAGACAAGGCTGTCTTTGCTCATTTTCGGGCCCCAGCTGGACTGTGCATAGCCCTGAGCGGTAGCGGCATCTTTGGGGAGCATTCCGTCTCTCCCACTGCCATATATTTCCTGGAAATCATAACTATTGTTAATACTCTCCACTACTGCATTGGAATTCAATTCCACTTCCAGCCCCTTACCAGAGCCCTTCTTAGTAGTAATAAGAATAACGCCATTCGCTGCGCGACTGCCATACAACGCGGTGGCAGCGCCTCCTTTCAGCACGGAAATAGTGGCTATTTCATCCGGGTTAATAATAGAGGAGCCATCCCCCAGATCATAACCGCCATACTTATCTGCCTGGCCTGCAGAGGAATTACTGGCAGGTACTCCATCAATAACGTATAACGGCTGGTTATCTCCCCCTATTATCTTCACCCCGCGCAAGGTCACTTTTACAGAACCACCTACACCGCTATTAGTGGCATTTACATCCAATCCTGCCACTCTTCCGCTGAGGGCTTCCAGGGGATTATTCTCGCGGGCTGTTGTTAGTTCGCTACCTTTAATATTCGTATATGCGTAACCGAGAGATCGTTCCTGACGACCCAATCCCAAAGCAGTGACCACAACAGTATTCATATCCACCACTTTGGGCGCAGGCAACGAATCGCCCAAAGTTAAGCGGTGACTAACCGTTTCACGGATCATTATCTGTTTGCCAATTGCGCGGATAGTATATTTTACAGCCGGAAAAATGTTTTCCAGTATAACGCCAACGGCTACTTGTTTTTCATGAAAGGAGCGTTTGGGCAAATTAGCTACTACAGACTGCGTATAGGCGAAAGACACACCAGCCTGACGCTCTATAACAGTAAGGATATCCTGCACCGCCATATCCTTGACATCCAACGCAATTTTTATGCGTAGGGGATCTGTTTTATCTTGTGCCAACAGTCGGCCACAGCTGCAAAGCAAGACAATGGCAACGAGTATACGACAAATGATTCTCATTGATTTTCGTGTTTTAAAAAACTTGTCAAGATCCTGGCATACCTCTTCCATGCTGACATGAAGCAGCCTACAGCTGATAACAGCTGCGCCATTCAACAGGCAGTAATACAATGCTGATCGGGAGATTACATCCGAGCGTGACTAACAGTTGTGGTAGCTGCGATTCCCTTGACCCTGGTTGTTAATTAACTTTTGATCGATTCTGGTTTATTGACAATATGTGCTATTAGGCATTATTTTGTTTCTGACGTTCCTAATTGATATGTGCTGTCTGACAGGTGTTTAAGATCTGTATTCAATAACACGGCAAGCTCCTCCAGCGCGACTTCCCGTGTAACTTCAGAGAAATCCGCATTTAATGATATCGCAGATAACCTGCTATCTTGTATCGCTATTTTAATCTGATAAGCCGATTCCATGATACGAACCACCTGATCTAGTTTCATATTGCGGAAGCGAAGCTGCGGATTCGTCCAGTTACTGCGGTATGCATAATTTCCGGCCGACTTACTTACCATCCCTGCTGAATCAATAACGGCGAGATCGCCAGCTGTCAGAATAGTAGATGTTCCTTTATTGCCGCTGATACTTACCCGACCCTCCCTGACCGCAACATCACTATAGCGAAGCGTTGATTTAATATTAAAGGAGGTGCCTAATACGGTGACGGTTCCATTGGGCAGTTGTACCGAGAAAGCGCGGGTAGCATCTTTTGCTACCTTCACAAAAGCTTCTCCCTGCTGCATTTTCACTTCCCTTTTGGAGGAATTAAAACGCCATAATACAGTGGTCCCCGGACGCAATATTATCTGAGAGCCATCCTCCAGCAATACGCTGTCAATTCCATTACGGCTGGCTACAAAGGTATGCCATGCTGCTGACGAGGTATTGTGAGAGTACCATATGCCTGTCAGTACCAATAAAGGAAATACTACTGCAGCCACACGCCACCATACCTGGTTCACCGATCGCACGCGCATAGTTGATTTTGGAACGACCGTCAATTGCTCCTGCAACAATTCCCATCCTTTCTGAGAAGAGAATTCCTGTGGCAACTGACCAGCAGACTCCCAAACCTGACGCATCTCCTCAAACAACTGTCGGTTGTCGGCAGAGGCATTCAGCCAGGGTTCAAGTGAATTGGCCAGCTCCTGGTTACCCGGATCATTCAGGTAGGCTATGATAGTATCGTTGATATGTTGCTCCATATGCGTATACTATAATGACAATCCAGGAAACCTAAACTTTGATACTTTTATAATTTTTTTTTCCCGAGGAGGGATACCCGAAGAGATTTAAGGGCGATAGATAATTGAAAGTAAACGGTATTGAGAGAGATATTAAGCTGAGACGCGATTTCCGCCGGTTCCAGCCCATGTATGCGACTGAGCAGAAAAATTTCCCTGCAACGGGGTGGCAACCCCTGTAAATGCTGCATCAGCTCCCGCTGAAAAAGGACATAATCAGCCATATGGTGAAATGACTGCTCATCCGCCTGGAACTGTAGTAATTCTTCCCCTACATGCCGCTTTCGTCGTTTCAGTTCATTCAACGACCGGTTGCTTACCGCCCGGAATAAATAATGCTTTACCTGTCCCTCAATAATAACCTGATCCGCCTTCTCCCAAAGATGAACAAACAAATTATGAACAATATCCCTGGCCAGATCACTGTCTTTTACCCAATGATGTGCCAACAGATATAGCTCTTCACTATATGCTTTATATAATTCCTGAAAGATTTGTATGTCCCGATTACGAAAAGCTTCCGTAACCTGTGCCGGGGAATAGGGAAAAACGTCTTTCATTTAATGCATCCTAATAGGGATGATGTAATGATACAAAAATTTATAAACCTTCAAAAGATTTTATCAGAAACATAAGTACAATCTCTTTAATCAACCATCCGCCATCAGGACAATACCTTCTGCATGTCTTGCTTACTGGCGCGACCAGCCACCTTGTCTGTCAGCCATCTCCTTACAGGTTCATCATAAAACCGCATGGCTACATAAGCCATCAATAGGGAACCTGCAAACACGATCCCCGCTGTAAGGTACATTTCATTCATGCCTGGTTTCGTCTTCATAACATAATTCCCAAACAACCACACCGCCCAGATATGCGTCATATATAAAGGATATGACAGCCTACCTGTAATAACACAACAATTCCGCCACCAACCGCTGACAGTGGCGCCAGCGCCAAGAGATAACAGTAACGGGAACACGAACATTACCATTATCATTTCAGCTATCCAGTCATTCAGCATATGGGGAGACACGAATACGCCCATCAACAACACCCCTAACAGCAGACAATGCAACCTGTTTTTAATGACCAGGTTAAAACGGAATACCGTTAATCCTGCAAGGAAAGAGAAAGTAACCCTGGCAAATCCATCCAGGAAAGTAGGCGCATCCCATCCGGTAATAATCCATCCTCTGTGCCTGGCTACTGCTGCAATCCAAACCGCAGAAAGCACCAGGAGGCCCAACAACCAGCGTCTGCCTATGCGTACTAAC
Source organism: Chitinophaga dinghuensis (assembly GCF_003259435.1). Classification (GTDB taxonomy): domain Bacteria; phylum Bacteroidota; class Bacteroidia; order Chitinophagales; family Chitinophagaceae; genus Chitinophaga; species Chitinophaga dinghuensis. Next base: position 420,228 of record NZ_QLMA01000007.1, on the reverse strand, counting down.
AGTAACCCATATACGATGTTAATGACATATTCCATTAAAAGTGACCATGCCGGCGTATTATAAGGAAACAACCCACCCCCTCTTCCTGGTAACCAGGGAAATGGCAACATCAGCAATGAACAGAGAAAAGCAGCTATTATTTTTACAGTACCTGCCTCTGTCACAGAACCGACTCCTATATACGGATCTAAAACATATCCCAATAATCCAATCACACTTCCCCATATCACCATAGGATGCAAACGAATCAAACGATTGACGAAAAAGGTTTTTAATCCCAGCTTCAGCGCCCTTTCATCATAAGCATATCCAATCACAAACCCCGATAAACAAAAGAAAAAATCTACTGCCAGGTAACCATGACCAATCGGACTTTTAGTATAGTCGGGCGTCATAAACTCATACAAATGAAATACCACAATAGAAAGGGCTGCCAATCCTCGCAGCCCATCCAGTACTTCAAAATGTTGTTTCGTCTTTAGTAAGTTGTTCTCCATAACTGATGAATATAGGCACAATAAAATAGGCTGCTATTCCTGGAAGTGAAAGCCCCTGGTAATATTCACCCAGAAACGGGTAAATCTGTATTACCGCTCCATCTATAACTTACCCGTGACAATTCCGTTATCTATCAGACTTCAAGAAAACATTTCATTTAATTTTAATTTATTATTTTATTCAATATATTATAATATATAAATATTATAAAGTAATAATTTAATAATAATTACTAATTATTCGCTTAACACGTCCCAGATACTTTTGCCGGAAATTTTTGCGCATGATTAGATGTTTTACGCTAAATCTCTTATTTATCCTTTTCTTTTGCTGTGCTGCGAGGGCACAGTTTAAAGGTATCGTTGTAAACGAATTTTCACAAGGCGACGGCGGCGCCAGAGAATATTTCGAGCTCGTCGTAGTAGGTACCAGAACCTGTACCGAAACAACAGCCGACATCCGCGGCTGGATTGTAGATGACCAGAACGGCTGGTACGGAGGCAACAGTACCGGTATCGCACAAGGACACCTGCGATTCACCAATAGTAACGTATGGAAAAATGTTCCCTTTGGGTCCATAATTGTACTGTATAATGCCAATAGTACTGCCTCTCCAACAGATGTAAACACCACCATCAAAAACACACTGCCGGATGATCCGGACGATTCCAACGGCGATGGCGTATATGTTATTCCCATATTTAACGCCGGACCAAAAATTGCGCTTGTCAATAGTTTAGTAGAATTACATACAGGCTCCCCATCCTCTCCTTCTTCATCCACCTACACCTATCCTACTACCGGATATTCCGCGACTATTCCTGCTGCCAGTTCCTGGGGAAATCAACTTGGACTTAGCAATAGCGGCGATGCCGTGATCGTTACCAGTCCAGCAAATCTGTCGAACCCATTTCATTCGGTGACATTTGGATTGACGCCAACAGCTCCGTTTAAAACGCCTCACGTGCAACTCGGCGCAGTGGCGGCCAACAAAAATGCCTATCTGTCTGATGATAAATATACTGTTGCGGCTAGCTGGAAAATTGGGAATGCACTGGTAGATGAAACGCCCGGTAAAGGAAACTCCGTCGCCAACCAAGCCTGGATCGACGCGATGAAAGTCAATCCTTCTTCCACTCCGCTGGACCCTATCACCGGTGGAAATACCGTCTGCGTCAGCGCTACGCTCACATTATCCAACACCACTTCAGGCGGTACCTGGAGCAGCAGCGATAATACTATTGCAACAATAGATCCTACTACCGGCGTTGTAACCGGCGTAAAAGCAGGTATCGTTACCATCACCTACACCGTAACAGGTAGCTGTGGTAACTCCACCCAAACACAACAAGTAACGGTGGCTGATAAACCCGCTACACCTACTATTACCGGACTGGCAACCGTTTGCGCAGGCAGTAATATCACGCTTTCCGGCACTCCTGGCGGAGGTCAATGGACTTCCTCCGATAATACGATCGCTACAGTGGATATCGCTACTGGCGCCGTTTCCGGCATCCAAATCGGTAACGCGGTCATTACTTATACCCTATCCAACTCCTGCGGCAATGCATCTGCCACCCAGAGTATAACGGTAACGGATAAACCGACAGTAGCAGCCATCACTGGCCCTACTTCTGTTTGTGCCAACGACAATATCACCCTTACCAACACCACTACCGGCGGTACATGGACTTCCAGCGACGATCTCATCGCGACTATAGATCCATCCACAGGAGTGGTTTCAGGGATCGCTGCCGGTACTGTCACCATCACCTATACGGTCTCCAATACATGCGGCCAGACGCAGGTCACTTCCAATGTGACTGTCAGCAATGCTCCTGTAGTAGCGGCCATCACCGGATCAAACACCGTTTGTGCTGGTAACACTACGCAACTCAGCAATACAACCCCGGGCGGTACCTGGAACTCCAGCAATAACACCATCGCCACGGTGGATGTAAATGGCCTCGTTACCGGCCTGCAAAGCGGTACTGCCACTATTTCCTATACTGTCACCAGTGGTTGTGGTAACATTAACCGAACCATGGTAATAACGGTAGACGACAAACCATCGGTAGCGCCAATCACCGGCGGCAACACGATCTGTATCGGTGCTACTACTGCACTGAACAGCGCCACCACAGGCGGTACCTGGACTTCCAGCAACACCAGCATCGCCACGGTGGATAACGTCGGCACTGTAACAGGTATCTCAGCCGGTATCGCTACCATCACTTATACCGTCAATAATACCTGCGGTAATACCGCGGTTACACTGAATGTTACCGTGAACGCGGCCCCTATTGCAGCTGCTATCTCCGGTAATAATAATGTTTGCGTCGGCAACAGCACCGTGCTCGTCAACAGTACTCCCGGCGGCGTTTGGAGCAGCAGCGATCCTGCAATTGCTACCATCGCTAATCCTTCCGGAAATGTAACTGGCGTGACCGCCGGAAATGTGGTAATTACCTATACTGTCACTAACACATGTGGTACTAACGCAGCTACTGCTAATTTCACAGTAAATGATGTTCCTGTTGTTGCTGCCATCACTGGTAGTAACACGCTTTGTGTCAATGCCACTACAACCCTTTCCAATACCACTCCTGGCGGAACCTGGAGCTCTGGCAACAACGCAGTGGCTACTGTGGATAATACCGGAATGGTAACAGGCGTTGCAGCAGGTACTGCTGTTATCTCCTATACAGTCACTAACGGTTGCGGCAATACGATCAAAACACAGACACTCACGGTAACGGATAAACCCAATGTGCCTCCTGTAACGGGAACGAATACACTCTGCGTAGGCGCTACCACCACCCTCAACAATAGTTTAAGTGGCGGCTCATGGTCCAGTAACAACACCAGCGTAGCTACTATTGACAATACAGGCAAAGTAACAGCCATCGCCACTGGTATGGCTACTATGACTTATACTGTCACAAACTCCTGCGGTACATCTGCACAAACATTCAATATCACCGTAAATGATAAACCGCAGGTAAATGCGATCACCGGAACGGCTACACTCTGCGTTAACGCAACGGCCCAATTCAGTAACAGCACGACTGGCGGTACATGGGGCAGCAGCAACAGCGCAGTGGCCAGTATCAACGCAAGCGGCCTGGCAACGGCCCTCTCCGCAGGAACTACTGTCATTACCTATACTGTTACCAACAGCTGCGGCGCTACCGTTGTAAACTTCAACGTAACCGTGAATGATGTTCCAGTTGTAGCAGCCATTTCCGGTAATAATACCGTTTGCCTGGGAGCCACTACCACGCTAACCAATACAACTCCCGGCGGCGCCTGGTCCAGCAGTGCTAATACCATTGCTACTATCAGCAACACCGGCCTGGTGACTGGAATCGCCACCGGCAATGCAGTCATCAGTTATGCTGTCACCAATAGCTGCGGTACTACTACCAAAACCTTTAATATTACAGTAGCAGCTCCTCCGGTAGTTCCTCCGGTTACCGGCCCTACGACTGTCTGCAAAAACAACAGCATTACCCTTTCCAATACAGCTACCGGCGGTACATGGACTACCTCCAATGCGGCCATCGCCACCATCAGCAATGCAGGCGTAGTGACCGGTATGGCAGCTGGTAATGTGGTTCTGACTTACACCCTTACTAACGCTTGCGGTAGCACGCCGGCAAATTATGCTGTAACGGTTAATGATATTCCTGTTGTTCCTGCTATCACCGGCGCTCAGGATATCTGTATAAACAAAACGCTGCAGCTGAACAACGCGACTGCAGGCGGTACCTGGAGCAGCAGTAATAATTCTATTCTGAGTGTAGATCCTAACGGACTGGTAACCGGTAAAGCAGCAGGTTCTGCTATTATTACCTACACGGTTAACAGCAACGGCTGTACGAACAGCGCACAGGTAACGATGAAGGTGGAAGACTTCCAGCTCTCCCTCACTGCCAGCGGTGAACCATTCATCGCCGGACTCCCGCTGACAATACAGACAACGGCTAATACCGCTACCTATAATGTTACAGCATGGTCTCCAGCTACCCTGTTCTCTAATCAATCTGCCAAACAGCAAACCATTACGCCGGCGCAACCTGCCAGTCTGCTGATCAAAACAGATGCCACCTCCGCTACAGGATGTACTTCCAGCGCTACGCTGACACTGAACATCCTTCCAAACAATGAAGACTTCTTCGTACCAAATGCCTTCACACCAAATGGCGACGGTAAAAATGATGTGTTCCGCGTATATGGATCTTCTGTCAAATCAATAGAACTACAGGTATACACGCAATGGGGTGAAATGGTATACTCCAGCAATGATATCACCAAAGGTTGGGATGGTACCTTCAAAGGCCGCCAGCAGCCTGTAGGCGTCTATGTGTACGCGTTAAAAGCGACCATGCAGAATGGCGCTGTCATCAATAAAAAAGGAGCTGTTAACTTAATTCGATAAACATGAATCACAATAAATTTTTCTCACTCATACTGGGTCTTACTGCAACGGTATTCTCCGTACAGAAAAGCGCCGCGCAGGTAGACCCCCATTTTTCTCAGTATTACATTTACCCGATGGGCCTGAACCCAGCGCTCACGGGCGCCATGGACGGCGATTACCGCGTAAGCGCTATCTATAGAAGCCAATGGGGCACTGTAACCAGTCCCTATTCTACTGTTGGTATCTCTGCCGACATGGCGACCAATCGCAATATCAATGTAGGCGTGAATCTGTACAATCAGAAAGCTGGCAACGGCGGATACAATTATACAAATGGCTATTTCTCCATCGCTTATACCGGTGTGAAATTTGGCCCCGATAAACTGCAATGCCTGTCTTTCGGCTTCCAGGGCGGTCTGCTGAGTCGCAGATTCGATCCTTACAAGTTCCAGTTTGGCGAACAATGGATGCCCGGTACCGGCTATAATGCAGGCATGCCTTCCGGCGAAAGATTCGAAAAAACTACTTCCAGCGTCTTCGACGCTGGATTTGGTATCGCATACTACGATATGGACCCGGAAAAAAATGCCGCACTCTTCGGAGGCGTGTCAGCATTTCACCTGACCCAACCCAAAGATCCATTCCTGAAAGATGGCAATAAATCGGCGATGCCAGTGCATTACAGCGCTCATTTAGGCGCACGTATTCACCTGAATGAAACCGTGCTGTTCGTCCCAAATGCGAAATACTCCATCCAGGGAAATGCACAGGAAAAAATGCTGGGCGCTTACTTCCAACTGATGGCAAACGAAACTACCGACTTCATGCTGGGCGCCAACTGGCGCATGAATGATGCCCTCGTTCCTTTTGCCGGCGTATATTTTAAAGGCATGACCATTGGACTGAGCTACGATGCGAACGTTTCTCAGCTAGGTAAAATCGCCAACAGCAATAGTGTAAACAGCTTCGAATTATCTATCTCTTTCGTTGGTAAAAGACGTAACAGTATCCGTACTGACTACTTCAAATGCCCCCGATTCTAATCCATTTCAGATAATCCTTACCTCGTTACACGAAAATGAAAAAAAAATATATACCTGCCTATATTGCGCTGGCCCTCATGCAAATGTCGGCCAGAGCACAATCTGCTACAGATCTGCTCCGACGCGCAGATGAACTGTACCAGCAGAAAGAATATTACGCTGCAGCACGACTATACGAAAATTTCCTACTTGGAAATAAAAACAGCAAAGATGCCCGCATCGCACCCTTTGCCGCTTCCAAAATCAGGAAGTCCAAACCTACCATAGCAAACGGCGGCAACGTTACCTGGAAACTGGCAGAAAGCTACCGCCTAAGCTACCATTACAAATCAGCGATCTGCTGGTATGAACAAGCTGTTGCGCTGGATGTAAAAGCCCCCCTGTTGCAATTCAACTATGGAGTGGCGCTACGAGCCAATTCCCAACTGGACGCCGCCGAAAAAGCATTGCTCACTTTCCTGAAAGGACATACGCAGCAAGATAGTATTCACCTCGCCGCCAATCAGGAATTAAATAACATCCGTTTTGCCCGTCAGCAACTATCTGCTCTTACTCCTTCCAAAGTAAAAGCCATTAGTATACCCGACACCGTGCTCACCGGCGCATGGGCACTCAGTCGCATAGGTACAAGTAATAACGTAAGTATCACCTCCGCCATCCTGGAAGCGCCTTTTGTAAACCGGGTATATCAGGCACGACTAAACGAAAATAGTTTATCAGATATCAGGCTGTTACCGCTGGTGTCCACGCCTGCTATGAACGACGGTACTGCTGCCTTCTCTCCCGACGGTCGTATCCTCTTTTTCACCCGCTGGTTCAACCACCAGGGTAAACTCTCCGCAGCTATTTACCGCAGCATATTACAGGATAATAAATGGTCGCAACCAGAGAAACTGGCCAACACCATTAATGAAGAGGGCTACAACGCCATGCATCCTTTTGTAACTGCCGACGGAAAAGTACTGCTCTTCGCCTCGGATAAACCAGGCGGCCAGGGCGGATTCGATATCTGGATGACGCAACTGGATGCCAACGGCTATCCCGGCAAATCGGAAAATCTCGGCCAGGCTGTCAACACCAATGGAAATGAGCTATCTCCTTTCTACCTGAGTTCCGACAAACAACTGGTATTTGCGTCCAATGGTCGCGTAGGAATGGGCGGAATGGACCTCTATAAGAGCAAAGGCGATTTCCGGAATTGGGAAACGCCGGAGAATATGGGCGCTCCTGTCAATTCTGTAAAAGACGACCTGTTCTTCACCAGCACAGAAGGGCTGCCATTATTACAACAGGCATGGCTGAGCTCCGACAGGGATGCAGATTGCTGCCTCGGATTATTCTCAATTTCTACGCCGCCGGAAATAAAGCAACCCCCAGTGCCGACAGTGGTGGAAGCTCCGCCACCAGCGCCGGTAATACTTCCGGTGAAACAGGATTCTTCGCTGTATGTATATTTCGATTTCGATAAATCAGTATTACGTCCGGATGCTAAGGCTAAACTGGATATTCTCGCCGCCATGCTCCAGGAAAATGCAGGCATGAAAATATCCATCACCGGCCATACAGACGGCAAAGGAACCAATGATTACAACAGTCATCTGGCAGATATCCGTGCCAAAGCATGTACCCAATATCTTATCGCAACAAAAGGTATTGATGCTACCAGAATCACCACCCAATCATTTGGCAAAACCAAACTGGTAGCCACTGAAACCACCAGCAAAGGAAAAGATAATCCTGCCGCAAGAGAATTGAACAGAAGAGTGGAATGTATCATCCACTGGTGATGATAAGAAAATAAAAAAGCAGGCAGACGAACATTCGTCTGCCTGCTTTACTTTTATGATTAGCTACTTAGCTTTTCCGCAGAAATGGTTGCGTACTGCAACGGAAAGAACCGCCAAAACTACGACTGATCTGAAAATCTACATACTCCACCTGTATGCCATGCTCCGCCACACGCTCACCTATATGGCTAAACGCCGGATCGGTAACATATACCTGCGGACTCAAAGGCAGTCCATTGGTGGCCAGATTGGAGGTTTCCGCATAGGTCACATCTATGCGCTGCCAATCGCGCAAACGCTGCGGAATACCATCTATAAACGCCGCTTCACAAACCACCATCAACCCATCTTTTATCAGCCCCAGGGCACAATCCAAATGCAGGATATCCGGCTGTAAACGCACTACTTCCAGGGTGTAGCCATATGGGGTCAAGTACTTCTCCAGCCAGCGGGCGCCCAACGCATTGGATGCGAGGCCCGACTGCCCTACAAAAATATGTTTGCCCAATACCAACACATCCCCTCCTTCAATAAAAGGGCCCGGACCTAATGTAATATCATCCGGAGCGGCGATTTCCGGCCTGGGTGCAGCCACATAGGTACACTCCGCAGGATATACTTCCTTCAACATCACCTCTCTGACAGGCAGTATCTCATTCCTGCGATGTAAAAAGCGCATAGAACCCTCAATCACCATATTACCAATCGTAAAAAACGGGTCCCTGGCGAAGAAGTTTGCATAGCCATCAGGGCCAGCATACTGCTTTTCGGCGGTAGTCAACATCCGGGGGCGCAATATTTCCACGCCATATTTTTCCAACACTTTCCGAAAGGTTTCCCGCTCCAGTTCCCACTCCGCCTGCCTATCGGGAAAGGCTACACTAAAATCCTTGCCTTTATGCTCATAACTTTCCTGTACCGCTTCCGGCGCCAGGAACTTCAGATCGTCGGGCCTGGGCACTTCAGGAAAACCAAACTCTGATTGTGCCAGTACCACTTTTTTCAACGGTGCGAATTCGCTTTCTACATAAATCATAGTACATGGTTTTTAATTACCGCAAAAACGCTATGAAATACCGCTGCTATTTGTCCAGCCACTGTTTGAATCTTGCCGCCTTATCCTTGCTGATAAGTACTTCCTTTTCCGGATGATGCTTCAGCTCTACCTTTAATTTTCCATTAAAACTGTTATGTATCTTTGAAATGGCATTCACATGAATAAGAAACTGTCTGTTTGCTCTGAAGAAATATTCCGGATCTAAATCCTCTTCCAACTCATCCAGGGAATAGGTAACTATTTCTTCCTCTTCATTTCCCAGCACCAGTTTGGTGGCTTTCAATTCAGAATATGCAAAGCAGATATCTTCTACCTGGATGGTTTTAAATCCATCATAAACAGGCAATAAAAAACGTTTGCGGTAAGCTTTGGTTTGCGGTTGCATCAATTGAATCAATTGCTCAATATCTGCCAGTGGCTCCTGGGATCTGTGTACCGGCGTAATCCGGTCCAGCGCCTGTTGCAGGTCTTCCTCCTGAATAGGCTTCAGGAGATAGTCCACACTGTTTACTTTGAAGGCGCGTACCGCATACTCATCGTATGCTGTAGTGAAGATGACCGGACAAGCGACTGTCGTCTCCTTAAAAATATCAAAACTTAATCCATCTGTCAATCGGATATCCATCAATGCTACATCTGGCGCAGGATGTAATGAAAACCATTCCACCGCATCTTCCACACTTTCCAATATACCCAGCACTTCATGATCTGCGGATATATCTCCTATAATGCGCTGTAACCGGGCGGCATTATGCTTTTCGTCTTCTATGATGAGTATTCTCATGTCCAATTTCAGTTTAATAAAGGCAATGTCACTTTGAAGATCTCGTCATTATGAAAAATCTCCGGCAATCTGTCTGATAACAACCTATAACGGTTACGGATATTCTCTAATCCCAGTTTAGAACTTTCAAGGGGATAAGGAATAGGCTGCATATTATTCACCACCACAACAGATGAACGACTGGCATCCACCGAAATGTTTATCCTTAACGGTGATGCACTGGTCGCCCTGTTATGTTTGATGGCATTCTCCACCAGTAACTGCAACGATATCGGCGGAATATGCAGCTGCTGAAACGCTTCCGGAATATCCATCTGTATCTGTACATTCTTTCCATGTCGAATATCTATCAGGTAAGAAAAAGCCGACAACAACTGGAGTTCATCTTTCAACGGCACCAGGTCTTTCTTCAGATTCAACACCATATAACGGTATACGCGCGACAAATTATCCAGGAAAAGAGAAGCCTCTTTCGGCGCCACATGTATAAGATCCGAGAGCGTACTGAAGTTATTGAACATGAAATGTGGGTCCAGTTGTAGTTTGAGCGATTGTAACTCTGCCTGCATAGCGGTTTCCTTCAACTCCATTGCTTCCACCTTCAGTTGCGTAGCCTCCATAATGGACGCCTGCCAGTGCCGCAGGAAACCATATCCGGTACTGACAGTACTCACAAATATGGACACGATGATACTCACCACGAAATATTGCCACAAGTGCAGATCCTGTTCTGCGGTCAGTTTCTCATTACCATACATCAACACATAATACAAATCTATTGCAAACATGGTGATGCCAGCAAAGATGACCACCAACACAATCTGGATCAGGTAACGTAAGGTCGGAAATCCCGACCAGCCAATGTATTTGTCCAATACCTTTGCTATCCAGGTACTGCCTTCAATAATGGCCCATGACTGGGCAAATCCGGTGGCTACACGCTCAAAGATATCCCATGCAGGCTGCGTCCAGTAGTCTTTCCAGGCTACGCTATTCGGGTTGAGCGCATATGTCAGCAGATCTACCAACACATACACTACGAATATGAGAAACACCTTATAGTATATCTTTGTTCTTTTACTGTCCAGCATATCCTGCAAGTTTCCTAACAAATATATTTTATTTCATCCCACCACCAATGGCCCGGAATAAAGCAATACGGTTCTGTAACTGATCATTTCGCAGCTGTGCCGCATCCAGTCCGGCTTGTAGGTAATTACTCTCGGCAGTGATAATGTCCAGATAGTTCGCCTCTCCGTTTTTAAAAAGGATACCGGCAGCGCCTACTGCCTGTTGTAACTCCTGTTCTCTGTTTACTGCATAATGCAGCTGAAGCCCCAGTTCCCGTGCCTTTACATTCGCGTCTGCCACTTCTTTGTAAGCATTCAGAACGGTCTGTCTGAAGCTGATAACTGCCTTGTCTCTTTCAATTTTTGCCTGTTCATACTGGAGCTTCAATCTGCCTTTATAAAATATAGGTTGTACCAATCCCCCTGCCACATTCGAAAACAGGGAAGCCGGTACACTAAACCAATCGGACGCTTTCAACGCATTCAATCCGCCAGTAGCCGTGAGGGTTAGTGCTGGGTATAAATTCGTCAGGGAGACGCCTACCCGCGCGTTTGCCGCTCGTACTTCCAGCTCCGAGGCATATACATCGGGCCTTCCAGCCAGAATGGCTACCTCATACTGATCTGTTTGTACCAGCAATTCCTCTCCTGTCGCTAGTTTACGTACTACCGTATCCGCATACACGCCACAGAGTAAACGCAGCGCATTCTCCTGTAAGGTAATATCCTGGCGTATCCTGGAACTCAATTGCTTTACCTGTTCCAACTGTGCCTGCGCCTGATGAATACCTAAAGCATTGGCCTCTCCTACACGAAACTGTACCTGCATGATTTGTACGGTACTATCTGCGAGAGCGCGGCTCCTATCCGCAATCTTCAATTGCTGATCCAGCAATAACAAATTGTAGTATCCGCCGGCAACGTCTGCAATGACGCGCGATTGCACTGCCTTCCTCACTTCCTGCTGCTGTAGATAACCAGATAAGGCTTCTTCTTTCTGGCGCTTGATCTTACCCCAGATATCGATCTCCCAACTCATCCCTAAAGAAGCGGTGAAATCGGTGTAAGCCAATGTAGCGCCGGCCCCTTCGGCCATAGCGCCATTGAAACTGTTCCTGGAAGCGGTATTGCGGGTAGCATCCAGAGACCCTTTCAGCTCTGGCCAATAATTCAGCTTTACCTGACGGAAACCTGCCCTGGCCAGGTCTATATTCTTTAATGCAATCAATACATCGCTGTTGTACTCCAATGCCGTATCTATAAGGCTTAACAGCGTTTCATTCTTAAAGAACTCACGGTAGCCCACCAGCACCGTGTCTCCCCGTAACAACGTATCTGCATTCCTGAACTTTTCCGGCAGGTTTACCGATGGCCGCTGGAAATCCTTCGTTACCTTACATGAAGCAAAAATGCTTCCCAGCAAGAGCCCATATAATATTTTAGTGATGTTCATGACTTACTTTTTATTCGCAGAAACTTTCTCCTGCATCCATTGGAATACTACGTACAATACCGGAATGATAAATAATCCCAGCAAAACGCCGGTGATCATTCCTCCGGCAGCACTGATACTGATAGCGTGATTACCCGCAGCAGAAGGCCCCTGTGCAAACATCAGTGGTACCAATCCCGCCACAAAAGCGATAGATGTCATCAGAATCGGGCGTAAACGTTGCCGCGCACCCGCTATGGCAGAACGGATCAAACTCATTCCATCCTTCCTCGCTTGTAAGGCAAACTCCACGATCAAAATCGCATTCTTTGCCAGCAACCCTACCAGCATAATCAAGCCTACCTGCACATAAATACTGTTCGTCAAACCTGTTAGTCCAGTGGCCAGGAATACGCCCATTATACCTGTAGGTATGGAGAAAATCACCGCCAGCGGCAAGAGATAACTTTCGTACTGTGCGGATAATAACAGGTAGGTAAAGAGCAGACAAAGGCCGAATATAAAGAGCATCTGTCCGCCCGTTTTCTTTTCTTCCTTACTCAATCCACTCCATTCGTACCCATATCCTGCCGGCAGGTCATATTCCAGCAGCTTCTCCGTCGCGGCCATGGCCTGTGAGTTACTAAATCCTTCTTTCGGAAAGATATTGACGGTTACACTGTTAAACAGGTTATAGCGTTCCACTACTTCTGGGCCATACACTCTTTGCAAGGTTACCAGCGTATTCAATGGAATCATGTTCCCTGATTGTCCGCGTACAAACACCTGGCTGAGCGATTGCTCATCTGCACGATACTCGCCCGCAGCCTGCATGTACACTCTGTAAAACTTACCGAAGCGTACGAAGTCGCTCGACTGTGAGCCTCCATAAAACAGTTGCAGCGTATAGAGTATATCCTTCACCGTTGTTCCCAGTTGCTGTGCTTTATCTTCATCAATCTTCAATTCAAACTGCGGGAAATCGCTGCGGAAAGTAGTAAATGCAAATCCTACTTCCGGAAGCGTATTCAACTTGGCAATCACCTCTTTTGCGGCCGTGTTGAATTCATTGATACCATGATCCTGCTTGTCCTGCAATACCAGCTCCGCACCATTTACTGCGCCAAAGCCGTCTACCGGCGGATTACGGAACATACTCAGCTCCCCTTCTGAGAGCGGTTGCAGTCTCGCATTCATCGCCGCCAGCACTTCGTCCATATTTTTGATAGCTCCACGTTCTTTCGGCGCTTTCAGTTTAATAAAACCAATAGCATAAGAAGGACCGGCACTGTTGCTGATGAGATTAAAGCCGGATACGCTGGTGACGGACTTTACTTCCGGCATCTTTTGCAGCGCGCTATCTAGTCGGGTTATCACAGCAGTCGTATGTTGCAGATTCGTTCCAGGAGCGAGCGACAGCGAGTATAACAAGAAGCTGTCATCTTCCGATGGAATAAATTCTTTAGGCGCTTTGTTCATCAGCCAGAAAGAAAAAACCGCCACAACGGTGAGTCCGGCCAACGACCACCATTTCTTGCTTACCAGGAATTTTACGGCACGGACATACCTGTTTGTCATCTGTTCAAAGCCAGTATTAAATGCAGTGAAAAAGCGTTCTTTAAAGGTTTCGTTACTTTTCGTATGTCCTTTTCCGTGATTGTTCAGTAGCAGTGCACAGAGCGCAGGACTCAGCGTGAGTGCGTTCACGGCGGAAATAAGAATAGATACCGCCAGCGTAAAGGCAAATTGTTTATAGAAAATACCTGCGGGACCATCCATAAACCCGATTGGCAGAAAAACAGCAGACATCACCAGGGTGATGGAAATAATGGCACTGGTGATTTCGCCCATCGTATTGACAGTAGCCGTTTTAGCATCCTGCCCCGTTTTATCCATCTTCGCATGCACAGCTTCCACCACTACAATGGCATCGTCCACTACAATCCCAATCGCCAGTACCAGTGCGAAAAGCGTCAGGATATTGATAGTAAATCCCATGAGGGACAGGAAGAAGAAAGTGCCAATAATAGCCACTGGTACCGCAATAGCCGGAATCAACGTAGAACGGAAATCCTGTAAGAAAAGAAATACCACAATAAACACGAGGATAAACGCCTCTATCAGCGTACTCTTTACTTGCTTGACCGATTGATCCAGTCGTTCTTTTACACTTTGAATCACATGTACTTCCACCCCTTTCGGAAAACGTTTGCTTTCCTGCGCCAACTGTTGCCGCACGGCGATCTCAATCTCATTCGCATTGGAACCGGCTGTTTGCTGAATCCCCATGGTGACCGCCTGGTTACCATTCTCCTTGTTATTGCTATCATAAAAGCTGGAACCAAATTCTACGCGGGCTACATCTCTGATCCGGAGCAAAGAACCGTCGGTATTGGATTTCAGAACAATATGCTCAAATTCTTCCGGAGTCTTTAGCTTACCTTTATGTTTCACCACATATTGCATGGGCGCATTGGATTGTTCTCCGAATTTTCCCGGAGAAGCTTCCAGACTGCTATTGGCAATGGCGGTATGTACATCCTGTGGCGTGAGATTATTCACGGCCATTTTCTGCGGGTCCAGCCAAATACGCATAGCGTAATCCTTTCCACCGAAGAGATTTACGTTTCCTACGCCAGGTATACGTTTCAGCGCAGTAATAAGATTAATTTTAGCATAGTTCTGCAGGAACAGCTCATCGTATTTTGTACTGTCGTTACTAACGAGGTTGAAATACATGATCGTACTGTTCTGTTGTTTGCTGGTAGTGATACCGGCACGCACCACTTCTTCCGGCACCAGGCTGTTTACCTGCGCTACGCGGTTCTGCACATTCACTGCCGCCTGATCCGGGTTAACGCCCAGGCGGAATACCACACGGAGCGAGAAGGAACCATCGCTGCCGGCAGTAGAAGTAATATAATCCATATTCTCTACGCCGTTGATGGCATCTTCCAATGGCGTAATCACTGAACGGGTAACGCTTTCCGCATTACCGCCGGGATAGGCGCCGGATACGTACACCGTTGGCGGTGCGATGTCCGGGAATTGTGTTACGGGAAGTTTTTGCAGACTCACCAAACCCAGTAGCACCAGTATCACGGAGATAACGGTTGCCAGTACCGGCCTGGTAATAATATTCTTAAGCATGGAAAATCAATTTTCGTATAGGCATTATCGTTGGCAGCCTATGTATTATTTGCTGATTTTTACTTTCTCTCCTTCTTTTACCAGTTGCAGGTCTTTCCCGACGATTCTGTCGCCGGCCTTCAGTCCTGCATCCACGAGGTAGTTCTCCCCGCTTTTACCAGCGATGGAGATAGCTACTCTTTCGGCGAGGTTATCTTTATTCAGGCGATACACAAATACCTTGTGCTGCACGTCCAGTGTGGCGAGTACAGGTACTAACAGTACGCCGGTATGTTTTTCTCCAAGAATGATCTTCCCGGTATTACCGGAACGGAGAATGCCTTCTTTATTGTCAAATGCAGCCCGCACGCTGATAGCGCCGGTATTGGCATCAAACTGTCCGTCTATCATCTGCACTTTACCACTATGCGTATAGGGCTTACCGTTAGCAAGGAGTAAGGTTACTGGTGGCATGGCGGCAATTTTATCAGCCACACGGTTTCCTTTGTATTGCTCTGTGAGTCCGAGGAAATCCTGTTCTGTCATGGAGAAGTAGGCATATACTTCGCTGATGTCAGACAGGTGTGTCAGTGGCTGCTGATCTGTTTTTGTAATCAGGTTCCCGATTCGTTTCGGAATACGGCCTATATAGCCGCTCACAGGGGCTTTGATCAGGGAGAAGTCCAGGTTGATGCGGGCGGCCGCTACAGCGGCTTCTTGTTGGGCCACCTGCGCTTTGGCATTCTCCCGGGCAGCTTTTGCCGCTTTCAGTTGGTAATCAGATACCACCCGATTTTTATAGAGCTCTTCGCTTTTGCCGACTTCCAGTTCTGCCGTAGTGAGGGCCGCGCGGGCAGCCAGCAGTGCGGCCTGGGCGGTATTCAACTGCTCTTTTAACGGCTGGTCATTGATTTTAAATAAGGATTGTCCTTTCTGTACGAAGGCTCCTTCATCTGTGAAGATTTTTTCCAGGTAACCATCTGCCTGAGAGCGGATTTCCACGTTTACCTTTCCTTCCAGATGGGCAGGATACTGCATGTCCACTGTTGCATTGGAGGATTGTACGGCGAATACGGGGAATGCTCTGGCAGCTTCTTCCTGAGGAGCACTTGCCTGTTGATTACAGCCTGTCGCAGCAAAGAGCAACAGTAACCATCCTGCTGCCTTGCCGATTAATAGAATGCCTGTTCTCATAAAAATCAGTTAATGAGCGTTTATGCGCTGAGTTTAAGTCCGATTACCCCCATAAGAATCAGCATTGCAGAAAAGATTCTCCAGAAGGAAGCGGGGTCATTGAAAAAGATGATTCCGATAAAGAAAGTACCTGCCGCTCCGATACCGGTCCATACGGCATAAGCAGTTCCTATAGGAATGGACTTCTGGGCCATCCATAGGAAAATACCACTCAGGGTCATAGAAAATACAGCAAGCGCAATTCCAAGGAATTTGTTACCGGCAGCCTGAGATATTTTTAATCCCAACGGCCAGCCTATTTCAAAGAATCCAGCTAAAAAAAGATATAACCAAGCCATAAAACTATTTTTGACTATACGAATTTCCGATAAGCAGGATGCATAACTATATACTATCTGACCAAGCGGAAGAATCAGGGAATGAAACGGAAATAAAAGAGATGAATTTCGGGAGATGACAGTCGCTCCCCACCGCCACCGGCTCTTATGAAATGGCCACTGCGCCCTATCATATATAAAAACAACGTATATTACTACCCGGCCATTCATACCCGATCATGAAATCAATAATACTCGCGCTCATATTGATGACAGCCGCACTTTATGCGTGCAGCCACAGGATAACTGAACAGTCTGAAAGAGATTGGAAATATATTCCTGCTAATCTGGATGAATGCTTCCAGCAACTAGATAAATTCATCTCCGATAGCGATAAAATCCGCTACAAGGAAATGCCTGCCTATAAGTTCACACTTAGCATGGATCAGCAATACGGAACATTAATCAGGAACAATTGGGGATTGTGGAAGAAGTCCAGGTTGAAAACTTATTTCGAAAACTTCGGGATTACGGGGCCGGAAGATATCTCTAAACTCATCTTTCAGAGCTACCATCGCCATCTGACAGGGCAAGATGATGAGTTTGCGAAAAACATCCGCTACTATATGGAACATCTGGAAGAGGTGAAAAGACTGGACTCCATCGTCAAAAGGCAGCAGCTGGATAAATACCGTATAGGCGATACTGTTACTTACTCGTTAGTATCAAATGGTTTGCCATTCAAGGGCATCGTAAATGAAAAAGATACTGCCCGTTGCTGGCTGAAGGTAGTGCTGCTGGGCAACGGGCAATCAAAGTGGGTAGATGTTTGGAATATCAAACAGTAACGGCTACTTCTCCGCAAAAATTTTCTTTAGGTATTTCAAGATCAGCGGCGGTCCTTCATTCCTGAATATTATGTTATATCCGCCAAAATTAACCGTCTCAAAATGCCAGCCTGTGGCTATTGATCGTTGCTTAGAATAAATATCGTGTATTTCTTTGTAATTAAGTATCCGGTCATCTGTTGCGTTGATACTGTAAAAATGTTTGTCAGGTGTGATTTGAGAGAAGGCAATCTCTCCTATTTCCAATTTTGGCGTTGCAGATATAGCCAGATAGCCTTTATACAGACTTTCCGGCTGTGTGGCATACCAAAATAAAGCAGTACCACCGGTAGCATCGCCCACCATTACTATCTGCTTCGGGTCAATTGGATATTGGGCCGTCACCACCTTCGTAATATTCACTACATTTTGGAATGCCGCCAGTTGGCCCCACCAGCCAAAATCCTTTCTGGCAAATGGATACAGCACTATAGCGCCCAAAGAATCCGCCACCTGGAAAATTGGCACCACACTACTCATACTAGGACTATCCTCTCCAAAATACCCCTGGTCCACTACCCCTCCATGCAGGAATACAATCAGCTTATGTTTTTTATGTGTATTAATGGACTTGGGTACATACACCTGATAGGGCACTTCCAGGGTATCCACTTTATTATAATACAAGGCAAATCCCGCTTGAAGATGTCCTTCTTTCATAGCTGCAGCATTCCTAAGGCATGCGTTTTTCCAGTCTTCGCGCCTGCGTTGCTCCTCGGCTTTCTTCTTTAGCATGTCCTGTTCCAGGGTTTTCACGTATGGCTCCCAGCGAGGGTCCTTCCACATATGAAGAAAGGCATCGTCCAAACTAACATATTCCAGATAGAATATTTCCCGCCCCAAGCCCCGTCTCTGAGCAACATATAGCCAGGAAAATGCCTCAGAGATATGGTCTGTTTTTGCAGCTATGCGGGCAGCTGTATAGTAATCGAAAGCTCTGGCTTTATTACTATCCAATTGGAAAGCGGCCTTGATGGCCTTAAAAGCTTCCGGGAGGTTGTTCTTTATGTAGAAATCTCCTGCTTTCTGAGCCAGTTGTTCGAAAGATTGTGCGTTGGACACAGTGGGTAAAATCAGTGTAAGGGTTACTAATAGGAATAGGCGTTTCATTCTTTTCCGCTAAGGTAAGTCCAAAATGTTTATCATCATATAGTGTTATAGCTCGCAGATTACTATTCTGCCAACAGGCAGCCATGGCACGCATCACCCGACATAACTAACAAATTCCTTTGCGCTCTTCTGTTACGCTACGTTCTCGAATGCAGGCATTCTTTGCCGCAGTAAATTCTTCCATAAAAGCCAGGAACTGCTCTTTGGTAAATCCATCTCTGCTATCTATTTCATAACGCGGTCTCCCATTCACTTCCAGTTTCATCACATAATATTTGGGCGCTCTGAAGTCGTCCTGGTAACAATAGAGCTTAATGATGAGTTGCAATAATGGAATATCCTTCACCCGTTTGCGGCCCCACTTACTATAATCAATCTGCAACTGTTCCGCTTCGATCGACATACTTCTGATAAACGCAGTTCTCATTTTATCAAAAGGAATATAAAAAATGGCAATAGGCCATGCATACGCCAGCATGGCAGGATAACGGAATATATCCACTAAAAAATTAAAGTAGCTACTGCTGGTGGTAATCGTTTTCATGCTTGGTACCAGGGATTAATTTTAATAAATTCTTTTGTGCAGCTCTCCACTTAACATCATTGTAAACAGGCATTCTTCGCAGTTGCGAAATCTTCCATAAAGGTCAGTAGTGTTTCTTTCGTATAGCCGTCTCTGTGATCCAGCTCATGACGTACTTTCCCATTAACAATCAGCTTCAGGACATAATACTCCGGAAATCGGAAATCATCCTGGTAACAATACAGCTTTATCACCAGTTCCTGTAATGGTATGGACATATTACGCTTGCAGCACCATTTCACGTAATGCACTTGCAGTTCGTCTTCCTGTAGCTGCATACTTTTCGTAAAGGGAGACATGAATTTATCTAATGGAGCAAAAGGCGGCGCCTCATAAACTATTACGCCGTCCACGGCAAAATGAGGGTAATCCCATAAATATTTCCAGTACGTTTTTTTAGTGCTAATCGTTTTCATTTTCGATATAGGATATGCCTCCACAATGTCAAGAAGTTTGCCAATTCTTTACTGCTATCTCTTTGCATGACAAGTATTTAAAAAATAAAAATTGCATAATCATTTTGAAATACTAAAAATATTAGTATTTTTGTGACAGACATATAAGTAAAGCCCTTCGGTTCAAGGCTATTCGTAGACTTGCCGGGGGCTTACTTTTTTTAATCACCTACTAATTTTATTAGTATGCTATGCCACTCGAACTGGAGCACATCAAAGATGGCCTGTACTATCGGTACAAGGGCCACATTATTCGCATTGAGGAAGTACATTATCCTTTCCTGCCCGCCATGAGGTTGTCCATGGAAGCGATTCCCATAGAGAATAACGAGTTGTTTATGCTGGGATTTGAGACATGGGGAAAATCAGGAGAGTTTATTCGTCATCTTACTGACGGCCGGGAATTCGGGTTAAAACGTACACAAAACACCGGCTGGTCTGTCTGGATCAATGGAGTAGATGTAAAAACGGAGCTTCATTTCATCCACGAAATACAGGAAATATGGCTGGTACTCTTCAAAGACGTCCTCCGACGGCGGGGAGACCATCCAAAACCCACCCTCAAATTGATGTATTATCAAATGCCCAACACTTCTGCTTCTGTAAAAATCGGCGTTTATGAAACCGGCAGATATTCCGGCAAAGCCAAAAAATACAATGAAGTGTTACCCTATCAACAACAACTCTATTACCTCACCTGGGATTGCACCTTCCTCTTCCGAAATATCAGCTTCGCCATCTGGCTGATCGTAGAACCCACCACCCCCTCGGAAATACTCTTCGAATTTGATGGCAGACCCTGGGGCCTCGAACTGGTGGCCGGCCGCGGCACCAAAGATGAAGACACGAGAGCCGCCGCAAAATGGCTGCACCACCATCTGGTTGAAAATGTGTTACGAAGACTAGAATAACACCGGCCAAATGTCCGTTGAAAGTTGACCTCCCTTTACATGCACACTAACCCAATGACTGCTTTTGCGCTACTATTACCATATGTACTTCCCCTGCTCCCCCACTCCGCTGAAATGCAATACTGAAATCCTCTAACAACACAAAACCCGCCTGCAATAACAGCTCCTGTACTACCTCCAACGGATAATAATGGAAATAAATCCTGTCTCCACTACTCCCCGTCTGAAAACCAGACTGCTCCTGCATGCCAGGTACAAAACTCAAATACAGCAATCCCCCGTCTTCCAACAATCCATAACAATCCTGCATCAATTGACGATTATCCTTCTCCGTTAGATAAGGAATACAAAAACCAATTACAATACCGTTGTAGGTAGCCTCCAATTGCGCGACATCTCTGCAGTCCAACACCCTGCACTCTGCGCCAGGATTAGCCGCTGCCGCCAATTCCACCATGGCAGGCGCCACATCTGTTGCCAATAACTGCCAGTCCGGCCGCTGCTGCAACAGATAACGGGTAATATTCCCCGGCCCACATCCCAACTCCAATACCCGCGCCCGCTCCCCCAACACGCTACAGAAATAATCGTAGGTCCGGTGATAGATGTCCATATCCATGAACATCGCCTGGTAACGAGCCGCCAGCTTGTTCCAGGTATTAAACGTTTCCTGGTAATGATCCATATACCAAATATAAGTATCCGGCCGTAACGTATTTATAACGACAACGACTACACGTAAATAAAACTTTTTGGGCAATTCAGGAAAACCAACTATATTTGTGTAAAAAATACAATAATTATTTTAGTAAGACAGCCGGGCACCAACCGGCCCACCGCCATCATGAGAAATCCATTATTACTCCCAGCACTGTGCCTATTTACAGGATTGACCTCACAGGCGCAGGACACCGCTGCCATCCATGCCGACAGCACCAGGAATCTACGGGAAATCACCATTTACCAGGCACAAAAAACAACGCCTGTCACCTTCCAGAACCTGGATATACGCACCCTGAAAGAAAAAAACACAGGCCAGGAACCCAGCTTCCTCCTGTCGGAAACGCCTTCTGTCACAGTCTACTCCGATGCGGGTAACCAACAAGGATACTCCTACTATCGCCTCCGTGGCATCGATCAAACAAGAATCAACACCACACTCGATGGCATGCCACTGAATGAACCGGAAGATCAGGGCGCCTATTTTTCCAACTACCCGGATATTCTTTCTTCTGTCAGCAAACTGCAGCTGCAACGCGGCACAGGCACTTCTAAAAATGGCGCTGCCAGCTATGCCGGCAGTCTGCAATTATTCTCTCCAGATCTGCAACAAGCCCGCAGCACCTCCTTTACAGCCGGTTACGGCGCATGGAACAGCTTCCGCCTCTCCGCAGAATACAACAGCGGCGTCAAAAACAGGAAAGCCTTCTACGCCCGTGCATCAGAAGTACATACAGACGGCTACAAAGAACATGCATTCAATCACTCTCAGTCGGCCTTCCTCAGCGGGGCCTACTTCGGCGACAAAAGCACCTGGAAACTCAATCTCATGGCCGGCCACCAGCAAAATGGCATGGCATGGCTCCCAGTGGCCGATTCGCTGATAAAAGTAAACCGCCGCGCCAATGCCAATACCAAAGCGGAAAAAGATGAATTCCTCCAAAGCCTGGTACAACTGCAACATCAAGTACGCTTAAGCGAACATGCCAGTATCAACTCCAGCGTATATTATACTTACCTCAACGGCGGCTATGGCTTCGATGTAAACAACTTTATGGGCCAACCTTCAGATGGTAACCTCTTTCACTATAACTTCCGCTCCCATTTCACGGGTATATTCAGCAACTATAACTTCACTAATCAACACTTTAACTGGACCACCGGCATACACGGAAATATCTACTCCCGCCGCCATCTGGGGAAAGATGATACCGAAGGTGAACTATACCGCAACACTGGCTATAAAAATGAAATAAGCGCTTTCACCAAACTGGAATACCATCTCCAACGGTTTACCCTATACGGAGATCTCCAATATCGCTATACGACGTTCAATTACAGTGGCAGCGTGCCCTTCGATCAAATGCACTGGGCATTCCTGAATCCCCGCGCAGGCGTATCTTTCAGCGCAGGGAAACATACCAGTCTGTATTACAGTATCGGTAACACCGGCAGAGAACCTACCCGCAACGATATCTTCGGTGGCAACGACGATCTGGCAACAGACGAACACCACCAACCCCTTATCTACAACAGTAAGGCAGAATCAGTAACAGACCAGGAATTAGGCGTTAAATGGCAGTACAGTAAACTGTCGCTCCAATTCAACGGCTACTACATGAAGTTCAGAAATGAAATTGTATTGAATGGCCAGATAGGCCCTAATGGCCTGCTATTGACCAATAACGTGAGTAACAGTTTTCGTACAGGACTGGAATTGTCTGCTACCTACCAACCATGCGGAGGACTGACACTGACCAATAATTCCTCCTGGAATTATAGCAGGATTAAAGAAGATAAGACCACATTCAGCCCGGTATTAACGCCTGCATTGATCATCAACCAGGAAGCGGCATACCGTTTTAAACAAGTATTAGTAGGACTTTCAGCACGTTACCAAGGTAAGTCTTACATCGATTTCGCCAATACGGCCAGTATCCAGGATTATGTATTGCTGAATGCCCGCATTCAGTATATGCTTTCCCGTTATACATTTTCTTTCTTCCTCAATAACCTGACAAATAAACAGTATTACAACAATGGCGCTGTAGATGAAACAGGCGCTGTAAAATACTTCGTACAGGCGCCCCGAAATCTATATTTCGCAGTAAGATATAGTTTCTAAAAAAGGAATGGCCTCCTGCAAACCACTTGCAGGAAGGCCATCTCAAAGCAAAAACAAGCTTAAGCCCCCGCTTTCTCCAATATCTCCGCGATTTTTGTAAACCCTCTCTGTTTCGCATGCATCAGCGGTGTCACCCCATCCTTATCTGCTAGATGCACATTGCAACCTGCATCCACTAATATCTGCACTATCTGCTGATGCCTGGAGCCTCCATCACTGAGGATAATCGCTTCTAATAAGCCTGTCCAGCCAAGATTATTTATATGGTCAACCGGGAATAATTTATCCTTTAATAAGGTACGCACTACTTCCACATGCCCTCTTTCACAAGCAGGAATCAAAGCGCTTCCGCCATAGCGATTGAATACATCATAACGCGCACCGGCAGCCAGACATAACTCCAGTATATCCAGGTAACCTTCCGCCCCTGCATACAGGAAAGGACTGTTCAGCATATGATCCTGTGCATTTACGTCTGCTCCCGCTTTGATTAGTTGTGCGGCTACTGCGGTATGATGATGATACGTGGCCACCATCAGCGGCGTACGTTGCCGCTCATCGCGGACATTCAGCGCCGGATGCTTTTCCAGCAACTGTTTCATCACGACCGTATCATTTTTTGCAGCAGCCTGGAATAAGGTAGCACTCATGACACTTTTATTTTTATCCTGCGCACAGGCAGTCATCATCCAGGAAATTGAAAACAGCAATAGAAAAGCTGATTTGAAAGAGATCATGCCTGCAATTTTTACCATGTAAAATTACGGCAGTCCCCCGGGGCAAAAAGGTACTTACCATTCAAATGATGGTACTTTTCATCACTGGTCCGTTTGTAACCGACCTTTGGGTATAAATATCAAAGCCATCACACTTGCGAGCAGGCCCAGCCCCCCGCATAATTTCATAATTCGTTCATAAGCCTGGATAAAGGCGGCATGGTAGTTTGCTGCAATGACTTTATGATAGGCCGCCGGAATCTGTGCAGGCACAGCGGCATCACCTAAATTCCTGGCCTGCAATACCACCGCCTCCTGATCCGCAGGCGATAACGGTAAAGTATATACGTAATGTTGAATAGCAGTAGAAAAAAACAACACCGCCAACGCGCCAAATATGGCCGTGGCAAACACACTGGCAATCCTCGTTACGGCATTGTTCACTCCGGAAGCGGTGCCTGACTGCTGCTGACTAACAGCGCCCATCACCGCTGCAGTCAACGGAGACACCGTAATAGACATCCCTAACCCAAATACCAGTATACCCGGAAAATAAGTGGTCCAGTATTCCCTAAATCCGCCCGTCTGTTGAATAGCAGATAAAATGAAAAGACCTACTCCCGCCACCAGTGGCCCTGTGACCAGGAAAAACCGGGGCCCGTGTTTATCCGCCATAGCGCCCATCCATCTGGACAAAGAAATCATCAGCAAGGAAAAAGGCAGAAAAGTAAACCCGGATTCCAATTGCGTATAACCCTGAACTTGTACCAGATTAAGTCCCAGAAACAACATCCCGCCACCCAATCCGGCATAGAGAAATAAACTCAGCAGATTCGCCCCTGCAAAAATGCGGTTCTTAAACAAATGCAGCGACATCATCGGATGCTGATAAGTAGCCTCCCGGATAATAAATGCAATGAGTAAAATAATGCCTGCTAACAGTGATCCATATACGGAGACAGCGTTCCATCCTGCCTGCGGCATCCGCAGAAAGCCAAAAGTAAGCGCTGCGAGTCCGCATGCTATAAATACGGCTCCCAGATAATCGGGCCGATGATCCACGGCGCTTTCATCCCTCGTTTCCGCCACATGTTTATGCAAAAAGAATAAGACGGCAATACCAATAGGTACATTAATAAAAAATATTCCCCGCCAGAGACCGGCATCTGCCAGCGCCCCGCCCAGTAAAGGACCGCCCATAGTGACAAAGGTGGTAAAGGCAGACCAGGTACCAATGGCCTTCCCTCTTTCATCCTGCTGTATACTGGCGCTGATAATGGCCAAACTCCCGGGAATCATGAAAGCGCCGCCTATGCCCTGTATCACCCTGCAGGCTATCAGCATTCCCGCTGATGAGGCGAGTCCGCATGCAGCCGACCCGGTAATAAATATGGCAATTCCAAGGGTGAATATTTTCTTCCGCCCCAGCTTATCGCCCAATGCGCCACCTATCAGGATTAACGAAGCCAGCATCAGCATATACCCGTTCAATACCCAAAACAGTTCTGCTGCAGAGGCTTTCAATCCCCTTTGTAATGCAGGCAGCACCACATTTAGCGCAGTACCGTCTATGAAAGCCATGGTGGAAGCAAGAATGGTGGTAATCATTATCCATCTGCCAGGTACGCTGTGTAAGGCAACAGGTTTCATGAAGGAGCATTTACTGAGTTCAAACATTAAAATAGAAAAATTGTTTCTGGGCGACACGCATCTCCCGAAAATATTTCCTGTGAAAAAGTAAAGCAGTGTAATGCAGTAATTTATAGCAAAACTAATTGCTATATGGCTACAGATTCCATGTCCTTCAACCATGATAATTTCAACCAGTTTCTTCATCAGTCAGATGAAAAAACGGTGATCATCAATAGTATCCTGAAAATTATCGGTCAGGAATCCTGGCAGTCGTGCCTGGAAATAGGCGTAGGCACCGATCCTGTTTTCTCCCGGAATTTGCGCCATCTCTTCCAGGAGTATACCATCGTGGAAAAAGATACCGAAAAACTCCAACTGCCAGATAATGTAACGCTCATTACCAGCGCCTGGGAAGATGTGCAACTAGAGAAAAAATTCGATGTGATCATCGCTTCGCATGTATTTTATTACCTGCAACAAAAACGCAATGCCATCGATAAAATGCTGGAATGCCTGACGCCAAACGGTATCCTCATTATTGTGGTGAATGGCCAGGAAGAAGACTATGGTCCACTGAAAGAATTCTTCTATCAGAATATCCAACGGGATTATCATCCTACCTATCCGCAGATTGCCAACGCGCTAACCGGTATTCCGCATATTACATTTACCATTCCGGCAGCCATTCATTATGAAGACTACGATACGCTGTATCAGTCGCTGTCCTTATTCTTCGATCAATACCCGGTGCCTTATAGTCTGCATAAACACAGTATTATCAACTATCTGAAGCAAACCTTAAACGGACAACCTTTCAAAGTATATCAGAAAGTGATTGTCTGCCGCAGGAAATTTGCGCCATGGCGTTATCTCCTCGATCATCCTGACTATGAGATACCGGTAAGGGATATACGATTATCTGTATGGGATGGCGTATTTTCTCCGGATGAACAACTTACCCGCTCCACGCCTTTTCTGCTGAATTTCCTACCGGATATGCAGGAAAAATCCGTGCTGGATATTGGTTGCGGCTCTGGTATCCTGAGTATACTCGCCGGGAAACAGGGCGCAGCAAAAGTGGTGGCCGCAGATATCAGCGCCAAAGCGGTATCCAACACCATGATGAATATCACCGTGCATCATTTGGAAGACAAGATCACCACCGTCCAATCTGATCTCTTCGATAATATCAGTGGAAAATACGATTACATCTTTGGCAACCTGCCTATCCTTGAAGATATCTGGCAGGGAAATAATTCTCCCGTAGTGCTGCTGCAACGTTTCCTCGCGGAAGCAAAGGAATATTTACTCCCGGATGGGCAACTCTATTTCAGCTGGGCTTCCTTCGCGCCTATTGCGCCAGTACTCAGTATGTTGCAAACCCTCAGCTACCGGTATAGCATGCACGCTTTTCCGGTAAATAATACCATGTGGTACGTTTTCATTGTGGAACTACCCTAGTTTTATTATGTCCGTTTTAGTTCATAAATTGGCAGTGCATAACTTTTAGCCCTGCCGGCAATACTATTTCTTTGCAGGCATATTAAAACCTCATTTTCCACCATGAAACATGCTATCACGATTATCCGTAATTTTCGCAGTCAGGCCCTGCAACTCTTCGATACCTATAGCGAAGAACAACTAAACCAGGTGCCGGAAGGATTTAACAACAACATTCTCTGGAACCTGGGCCATCTCATTGCCTCCGACCAGCAGATCTGGTATATGGCCAGTAATCATCCTTTACGAATCGACAAACCATTCATCGACACTTTCCGTCGTGGTACCAAGCCAGAACAACCTTACGATGCAGCGACCATCCAACAGGTCAAAAATTTTATGATTCAGCCCATAGATGATTTCGTGGCTGATTATAACACCGGCATGTTCAGTGAATATAACACCTGGACGCCATTAGTGGGCGGCCCTGTTACCAGCCTGGATGAAGCCATTGCCTTTTCCGCTTTCCATCACGGTTTGCATGCCAGCGCCATCAATCGCATCAGAAAATTTATCGGCTAACAGAACATATTTCGTAGTTTGAATGTCTGATTATAGACAACCGGACATACTATGGAAGTAGGAATAGACAGTTTCGCTGCCACCAAATCACAGAGTGGACAGCATGATCCCGCCGCCGATATGCGGGAAATGGAAAATCTGCTGCGTCGCATCGACCTGGCAGATCAGGCAGGATTACATGTTTTCGGGATCGGAGAACATCACCGGAAGGAATTCCTGGACTCCGCTCCCACTATGATTCTGGCGGCTGCCGCTGCCCGTACCAAACAGATCCGTCTTACCAGCGCCGTTACCGTGCTGAGTGCGGCTGATCCGGTACGCGTATTCCAGAATTTCGCCACTCTGGATATTATTTCAGGAGGACGCGCGGAAATAGTGGCGGGTCGCGGCTCTTTTGTGGAAGCCTATCCCCTCTTCGGTTTCAACCTGCAAGATTATGATGAGCTCTTCATAGAGAAACTGAACCTCCTCCTCCAAATCCGCGATCAGGAATCGGTTCAATGGAAAGGAAAGTTCAGAGCGCCGCTGAATAATATTGCCATCTATCCCCGTCCTGTACAGGACCCATTGCCGATATGGCTGGGCGTAGGCGGTACGCCACAATCTTTTGCCCGCGCAGGCGCCCTCGGATTACCGCTGATGGTGGCCATTATCGGAGGA
This sequence comes from Chitinophaga dinghuensis, assembly GCF_003259435.1. Classification (GTDB taxonomy): domain Bacteria; phylum Bacteroidota; class Bacteroidia; order Chitinophagales; family Chitinophagaceae; genus Chitinophaga; species Chitinophaga dinghuensis. The sequence goes on along the minus strand of NZ_QLMA01000007.1, from coordinate 391,673 downwards.
GAAACCCATCGTTTCAAGCCACTGATCGATATCTACCGGGAAGCTGGCCAAAAAGCCGGACATGCCCCGGAGAAATTAACCGTAGGCCTGCATTCACTGGGATATATTGCTGCCACCTCCCAGCAAGCCAGGGACGAGTTTTTCCCAGGCTATGCAGAAACCTTTACCAAAATTGGAAAGGAAAGAGGTTGGGGCCCGGTAACACGCGGTCAGTTTGAAGCCCAGACAGGCCCCACAGGCGCTTTGCTGGTAGGAAGTCCACAGGAAGTGGCGGAGAAAATTCTCCGACACAGCGAAGCGCTCGGAGGAATATCCAGACTCACTTTCCAAATGGACAATGCTAACCTGGCGCATGAAAAACTAATGAACTCCATCAGCCTGATTGGAAAAGACATTGTGCCCTTATTGCGTTAATACGCCCTTCCGCAATACTAACGTGTAAGCGCATACGAAAAGAGGACGCGTGTCTCCCTAAACCAGTAAAACAACTAATATTCTGACATTCAATTCGAGGAATATGGAAAATGGTAAACCTGGCGGTCCTACAGATCATCTTGCCAACGAAAGAACTTTCCTGGCCTGGATCAGAACCGCCATCGGCATTATGGCCTTCGGTTTTGTGGTAGTGAAATTCTCCCTGTTCGTAAAACAGATCTCCCTCGTGCTGGGAAAGAATCTTGCCGTACCCAACAAAGGCTATTCAGGCATTGCCGGCATCATACTGGTGGCTGTCGGCATGATGACCGCCCTGCTTTCCTATGGCAGATACCTGAAAGTAAAGAAGATGCTCGAAACAGGTAGTTACATCCACAGCGCCTCTTTACTGACGCTATTGACCATTTTTATACTGCTGATGAGCGTTTTCCTGATCCTCTACCTGGTAGACAGTATCTCCTGATACAATAATTTATTCCCAAACGGATGCCTTCTAAAAGGAGTCATCCGTTTTTTATTTTTCCGGGAGACACGTGCCATCCATCTTTCCATATTCTCCTATCTCACCGATAGAATTTCCCTAAATTTCATTTACTTTTAGGATCGGCTACAAGCGAACTAAAGTCTTTATCAACCAATGAGAAAATTAATTACTGGAGCTGCTATACTACTAAGTACTGCTACCTATGCCCAGGAAACCGCATTATGGCTGCGCAATCCAGCCATCTCCCCCGACGGGAAATCTATCGCATTCGGATACAAAGGAGATATCTACAAGGTAGATGCACAGGGCGGTACCGCCACTCCCCTCACTATCCACGAAGCGCATGATATGATGCCAGTCTGGAGTCATGACGGAAAATGGATCGCCTTTGCCAGCGACAGATACGGCAACTTCGATGTATTTGTAATGCCTGCTGCCGGCGGTTCTCCGGTACGACTCACCGAGAACAGCGCAGCGGACTATCCTTACGATTTTTCGGCTGATAATAAACAGGTACTCTTCGGTAGCGTTCGAAATGCGCCTGCCAACAGTATCCGCTTTCCATATCGCGCTTTCAGGAATATGTACACCGTGCCCGTTACCGGAGGGAAATCCACCCTGCTCAGCGCTGCCGGCGCGGATCGCGCAAAGTTCAACAAGACCGGCGATAAACTCGTTTTCCAGGATCTAAAAGGCCTGGAAGACCCTATGCGTAAGCATCATGTGTCTTCCATCACCCGCGATATCTGGGTAATGGACCTGCAAAAAAATACCTATACACAAATTTCGGATTACGAAGGGGAGGACCTCAGCCCTGTTTGGGGAAACGATAATGAGGTATACTACCTGAGCGAAAGAAATGGCAAATCCATCAACCTGTTCAAATCGTCTGCTACGGCGCCTTCTAAAGTCGAACAACTGACAGATTTCAACACCCATCCGGTAAGAGACCTGTCTCGCGCAGATAACAACACCCTCTGCTTTACCTATAACGGTGAAATATATACGCTGAAGCCAGGCGAACAGCCACGCAAGCTGACAGTAAGCATTGGCAACGACGAAAGAACCGTCAATTCCAGCAACCTCCCGGTGAATGGAAATATCACGTCTTTCGCGATCAGTCCCAACGGGAAAGAAATGGCCTTTGTTGCAAGAGGGGAAGTATTCGTGACCAGTGTGGAAGGCAATATGACCAAACGCATTACCAATACGCCTCAGCAGGAACGCATGGTGAGCTGGTCCCCAGACGGGAAAAACCTGATATACGCCGCCGAAAGGAATGGCAGCTGGGATATCATGCAAACCAGTAAAGTGCGCGCGGAAGAGCCCTATTTCTTCAACGCTACTCTATTGAAAGAAGAACCGGTAATCGCCACCGACGCAGAGGAGTTCCAACCGCTGTATTCCCCTGATGGCAAGGAAATCGCCTACCTGGAAAACAGGAATGTGCTGAAAGTATATAACATCGCTTCCGGGAAAAGTCGTACCATCATCCCCGCCGGCAGGAACCATTCCTACGCCGACGGCGACATGAACTTCTCCTGGAGCCCGGACAGCAAATGGCTGGTATCCGATGATCAGAAAGGCTGGATGATTATTAAGAACGCCGCCATTATCGCGGCAGATGGACAATCCGCCCCCATTTACCCTATGAATGGCGCTTTCGGAGAAGATAACCTGAAATGGTCTGCAGATGGTAAAATGCTGCTGTTCCTGAGCGTTCGTGATGGTCGCAGACCACTGGCTATACAGGGATTAGCAGAATCGGATGTATATGCCACTTTCCTGGATAAAGCCGCATTCGACCGCTTTAAGCTCTCCAAAGATGAATTCAACCTGCTGGCAGGTACCGACGCCGCAAAAGAGAAACCCGCCAAAGACACTGATTCCACAAAGACAAAAGCGCCTTTCCAGCCTGATTTTACACACCTGGATCTCCGCAGAGTGAAGCTGACAGTGAATAGCGCCAGCATCAGTGATTTTGCCGCCAATAAAGACGTCAGCAAAGTTTACTATATGGCTGCCTTCGAAAATGGGTATGATCTCTGGGTAACGGAACCCCGCACCGGCGACACAAAAATTCTCGCCAAATTAGGCGGCACTCCCGGCGATATCGAAATTAGCAAAGATGGCAATACCCTGTTTGTGAGTAACCGCGGCGGCGTAGTGAAAGTAGATGCCAACAGCGGTAAAATTACACCTGTCAATATCGGATCTGATATCGTATTGCAGTCTGCCAAAGAAAGAGAATATATCTTCCAACATGCCTGGAAACAAGTAATCGCCAAGTTCTATGATCCTACCATCAGGGGCATCGACTGGAAAATGTACCGCGATAACTATGCGCGTTTCCTCCCGCATATCAGCAATAACTACGATTTCGCAGAGTTACTCAGCGAATTACTGGGAGAATTAAACTGCTCTCACACCGGCGGTTACTACAAACCGATATTCAATAATCCTGATATCACCGCCTCACTGGGACTCCTATACGACGAAAGCGATAAATCCGAAGGACTGAAAGTGACTGCCATCATGGATGGCGGGCCATTCGACAATGCTGCCAGCAAACTGAAAACAGGCGATATCATTGATAAAATAGATGGCGTCAATGTCAGCAACCGTCAGGATTGGGCCGCTTTACTGAATCGTAAAACGAATCAGAATATATTGGTGAGTTTCCATAATGCGGGTAGTAAAACTTCCACCGAAGAAGTGGTAAAACCTGTATCTCCGGCGGCAGAACGCGAGCTGATGTATAACCGCTGGTTAAACAAGATGCGCCACCTGGTAGATAGCATGAGTAACGGCCGCGTGGCGTATGTGCATGTACGTGCCATGGATGATGCCAGCTATCGTACTGTTGTAGAAGATGCTATGGGCAGGTACCGCGACAGAGATGCGTTAATTGTAGACACGCGTTTCAATGGCGGCGGCTGGCTCCACGATGATTTACATACTTTCCTCAGCGCTAAGAAATACCTGGAATTCGCGCCACAAGGTAATAAAGTGAAAGGCGGCGAACCTATGATGCGCTGGCATGGTATCAGCTGTGTTGTGGCCAATGAAGGCAATTACAGTGACGCCTATACGTTCCCATATGTATACAAACAGGATAAACTGGGTAAAGTCATTGGAATGCCTATCCCTGGTACAGGTACAGCGGTATGGTGGGAAACGCAGATAGATCCTACCCTCGTATTTGGTATTCCGATGGTGGGTAATATTGGCCATGAAGGCAGACCTAATGAGAACATACAATTGGAACCAGATATCAAGGTACCACTGCGCTATGAAGATTTCCTCAACGGGCATGATACACAAATCGAAGCCGCAGTAAAAGAAATGCTGGCAGAACTGAAATAATAAATCAGTTACTATACATCAAAACGGATGTCTCCAGTTCGAGACATCCGTTTTTTATTTATTTAGGTAGATGAATACTTATGCCTGCTGCTGTTTCTCCAGCTCCGCACGGGTTTTAGGCAAACTTTCCGGATACTTTTCCTGTATAAACTGCAACATTTTTTCTCTGAGCAAACAACGGAGATCAAATGCATTCCCGGAGTTTGCAGCGCTGATCAGGCAACGCACTTCCATCGTTCGTTCAGATATATTTGTTACCTGCATCACTTTTACTCTTTTATCCCATAACGGCGAAGTAGTAACCAACCGGTCAAATTCTACCCTCAGTTCTTCCAGAGGAGCCGTATAATCCAGGTAGAGGAAGGCGGTCCCCAATATTTCCGAACTATTGCGGGTCCAGTTCTGGAAAGGCTTCTCAATAAAATAATTAATAGGCAATATTAATTTTCGCTGGTCCCAAATGCTTAATACCACATAGGTGAGGGTAATTTCTTCCACACGTCCCCACTCTCCTTCCACAACCAGCACATCATCAATACGAATAGGCTGTGTAAAGGCCAGTTGAAATCCTGCCAGCAGATTACCCAGCGATTTCTGTGCTGCGAAACCAATAATGATACCGCCAACACCCACACCAGTGAGCAATCCGGCGCCCAGTTTGCGCATACTGTCGAAGCTGAGGAGAATAATACAAGCCGTCACAATGAGGATGATACCAATCAGTAGTTTACGAATAAACTGTAACTGCGTTCTGATTTTCCTTTCCTTCAGGTTATTGGATTTCTTCAGATCGTAGGTACTGTAAAAGTAATCCTCCATAACATGCACCACCCCAATGATCATAGCAGCAAAAGCAATCGTGAGCGCAATTTCCGCCACTCTGGATAGCATTTCCTGGTACTTGGGCTGCATGCGCATAAGCGGAATACTCATGTTGAGCAACAGTATGGGCATAAAATAATTGAAGGCCTTGCCCACACGCATTAAGATACTCTTAACCAGGGAGAATTCGTTGCTTTTTCGTACAGAACGTCGAATGAAATACGACAACAACCATTTGATCAGCAGTCCTACTAACACTGCTATACCTGCCAGTAGAAGGTTCCATAGGAAACTAGGCAGGTGGTCCACATTTTCTATAAATTTATTCCACATGCCTGCCTGAGGCACAAAGATGGTGCCGTTACAGGCCAAAATATCCGATTCTTACCGGATTTTAATATCAGGGAGTAGTAGTTATAACGGAAAATTCTCCATATCACGGCGATTCTCCACATAGATTTCGTTGTAGCCACCAGCGCCCAATGCCCATTCCGCCATTGCAAAAAGTACCGGCCGCAATGCCTCTCCGGACTCCGTGAGCGAATAGGTAACTACAGGGGGCATCACCGGTTTGGCCTCTCTATGAATCAGATGATCTGCCTCCAGCTGCCGCAATTGTTGCATCAATACTTTTTCTGAAATACCAGGAAGTACTCGCTTGATTTCACTATAACGTTTAGGGCCATCCAGTAACTTAAAGAGGATATTGACTTTCCAGTAACCCCCAATTTTCTCCATCACAAATGTAAGGGGGCAACGCGCGAAGGCTAACTGCTTGTTTTCCTGTATGGTGGAGTTTTCTTTTATCGCTGTCATGGGTACCTACTTTAGGGTAAGTTATTGTTCAGAAGTACCCCTCGGGATACCTTTGCTTCAACAAAATAACACAAAAAACGAAACATATGAAAATCATCATCACAGGTTCAATAGGAAACGTCAGCAAACCATTAGCAGTATCTTTACTGGCGCAAGGTCATCAGGTAAGTATTATCAGCAGTAACCCTACAAAATCCACTGAAATAGCCGCTTTAGGGGCTACTCCCGCCATAGGTTCCCTTGACGACCAGGATTTCCTGCTCCAGACCTTCGCAGGGGCAGATGCAGCCTACCTGATGGTCCCTCCTAATCTGAAAACAGAAGATTATATTGGATATGTATCTGCCATTGCCCACAACTATGCAGCGGCATTACAGCAGACAGGCGTTAAAAGAGCCGTAGTACTGAGCAGTATGGGCGCCCATCTCAGTGAAGCAAACGGACCGATCGCCGGTATTCACCAGGTAGAAAAGATCCTCCGCGAAGTAAAAGGGACCGCTATTACCTTCCTGCGAGCTGCTTTCTTCTACAATAATTTCTTTGGCAATATTCCAATGATCCAGCAAGGCGGTATCATCGGTAATAACTATCCTGCAGATAGCAGACTGATAATGGTACATCCGAATGATATTGCTGCCGCAGCGGGGGAAGAATTACTGCGTCCAGCTACGGGAACGGATATACGTTATGTTGTCAGCGACGAACGCAGTGCAGGAGAAATTGCCAGCATCCTGGGTAAAGCAATAGGCATACCTGCACTCCCATGGGTTCCTTTCGAGGATGATGCGGTAAAAAATGTACTGCTGGGGAATGGCTTCTCTGAGGAAATGGCCGGTCGTTTCGTGGAAATAGGCGTAGCTGTTCGCGGCAAATACCTCTGGGAAGAATATGACAAAACCGCTAAAGTACAAGGCGTATCACTGGAAAATTTTGCGAAAGAATTTGCAACCAGATTTAATGCCCCAGTAACACAGCACTAACAGTGCTAAAACAGCAACGCGCTCTTTCCAGGTGTTCCTGAAAAGAGCGCGTTACTATTTATTGTTATCAGGTATTTCTCGTCGTTTTGGACTGGGCCAGCATCACCTCATCCGGCAACTGTGCCAGGTCTCTGTCCAGTGTATATAAGGCTTCCGCTGCAGCATCCTTGCCGCCGGCTACCTTAATCTTATCCAGCAAGTGCAAGGCCAGTGCTTCTTCTTCTGTTTGTTCCTGTACAAACCATTGCATAAAATGCCAGGTAGCCCAATCTTCCTCCTCAAAACTCATCTTCACCAGTTTATATACGCCTTTGGTATTACCCACTTCCTGCTGAAAAATGCGCTCGAAACAATCCTGCACATTTTCAGGATCTGACTGTGGCTTCGGTACCGCTTCAATCACTGGTTTCGCACCCCGTTCAATAATGTACTGCAGGAATTTCATCATATGCGTACGCTCCTCTCCTGCATGTCGGAAGAGAAAGTTGGCAATGCCGTTATATCCTTCATCGGCGGCCCATACGGCAAAAGACAGGTAAGTCTGCGCAGCAAGCGCCTCCTGTGTCATCTGCTTGTTCAGCCCCGTCAATAATGTTTGGGAAAGTCGGTTTCTATTCATGATGGCTTTTTGAGGGATAACAACCATTTCATTTTTACGGTTCAGTAAAAGGCGCCATCAAAAAATCATTTAGGTTGCAACACAAATAAAAAAATTTTCTCTTTCCAGTAAACATTATAACCACCTCTCTGTTAGTATATCGACGTAGGCACAGCATACCCTTTAAAATCATAGAGTTATGAACAAAGCCTGACCGGCAGAAAACCTTATTATCTTAAGCAGCAAACAAATCATCATCAACCAATTTATTACTGGTTAGCCTAGTATATTTCCGGGAATAACCTGGATGCCTGTTGTGGTCTCTACAACTGATAGATGTGCATAGGAGTAGGTAATATCTACTTCAAAACAATCTTTTCCACTGCATCCTTACTTCCCGCAAATTGCTAACTGCATTTTTCTGCGGCATATTTCCGCAGTAGGAACAGTGTACATGAAAGTTTTGATGATTGCTAATTTGTTTATGCTTAGGAACGGTAGCGTCTTGTCTAAGACGCTACCTTATTTTTTTATTTTACTGCTATCTTCCAGAAAGAGATTTGCCTTCTCTCCGCAAAACCTATTCGCTCATAAATATTAATCGCTCCCTGATTCGAATGTATTACATGCAGGAAGGGAATATCTCCGGCATCGAAAATAGCCTGAGACACATGCCTGGTAAGGATACCGGCATATCCTTTTCCCCGGTGATCTTTGTGCGTCACTACGGCGCTCACTTCCGTCAATCCGGGCATCCGCATACGTTGCCCCGCCAGCGCCACCAGTTTGCCATGCTTTCGAATACCATAATAGTTGCCGAGGGATGGCGTCTGCGCTAAAAAATACCCTGGCTGCCCTTCATTCACAAAATCCACCATCTCCTCCCTGTGGGCCTCTGTAAGTAAAATAACCTCTTCCTGATGCGTAATGACTGCTGGCTTGGAGGTACATACCATCTGACTACAAACGAGCTCAGTGATGACCTCCCAGTTCTCCGGTAATACCGGTAGCTCCCCTACTATAAACAAAGCTTCTCCCGTTGGAGCTATCCACGGAGCCAGCTCCTCCAGTCCGTTGAACTGTTCTGGATCATATCCCATAAACGGCAGTACATCGGCTGTATATCGTTGTACCGACTCCGTTCCATGAGCAAAGTAGCGTTGAATGGTTTGGAGAGATTGCCAGACAGGGTTGTCCAGCGGGCTAAATTGTTCCTGTTGCATAGTGATCATCTTTTAAGTCTTAATACCTTATGTCTTCTCCCTCTAATTTACGATTCCTCCTGCAATTGCCCTTCATTATCTATCATCCGTTCAAGACTTTCCCGGAAAGTGCCTGCTACTGCTATCTGTGGTTGCTTTTGAAAATAGACGCCCGACTTCCATTTCAAAAAGCCTATGACAGTACGGGTATCTATCCATTCTCCAAATCCAATAAAATCAGTGGTTGGATGCGCAAGATATTCGCTGGTGATGCGCTCCAATGACCACATACAAAATGGCCAGTCAGCCTCCCCCGGCGTAGCAAAACCATCTGCCTGGAGATACAGCTCTTTAAAATCTCCAGGAAACCTATAACAGATCAGGCTTTCCGTCTCTGCTATCATTTCTATCAGCGTTCCTTCATTGAGCAGTACCTGCCTGCCACGCCAATAGTCGATCATGTCATCTGTCCAGTTGCTCATTTTCCTATCTGCAAAATCGTGACAGACATTGCCGGTACACTAACCCGAACCCCATTGCCTGCATCGGCCATATATGCTTTCACGTTGGTATAATCGGCCGGCCCACCAATACTGCCCGACGGCCCTTCTCCATTGATGATCACTTTTCGGGAAAATCCACAGCTCTCGCCACTGATGGCGTACCAGTAATACTTTGCTCCCGGCTTAAAATTCCTGAACGATACACCCGCATTTACTGCGCTATTTCCCTTGTTCACCAATACGACCTGTATGGCGCCATTACTAAAGGAAGATGCATATGCCAATACATCCCCGCTGCCTGCACTGACAGTGGCAGGAATGCATCGGTCTCCCAATGTTTTGCGCAGCAACCACATATAGTAAAATGCGGGTCGGGGCGCCCAGCGTGATTCTCCGGAGGCCGCTTCCCCCTGACTGAATAACCCGTGATCGTCTCCATTATTCCAGCCATTGGCTAAATCCCATCTGCTGGCCATGCCAAATTGCTGACGCATCAGCTCTTCCAGCACAATAACGGCATGCACACCAGCCACCTGCGACACCATTTGCTGAGCGCCGGAAGAGAAAATATTCCATTCCGTAAGCGCAATGGGCTTCGCAGCCGCCCCTGTCTGAGCGCGACATTTATCAATATACGCGAGCATTTCGGCGGGGCCAGTAGTACCTGATGCCAGGATTTCTACTGGGGATGCATTGGTGAGATACGGTGTAAAGTAACTGTGTACAATATAATAATCTGCGGAAGATGCAGCCTGCACCAGCACGCTACTGTTCCATCCTTTATCCGTGGCATTGGCCCAGGAGGCAGGTTCTCTTTCCAGCAACTGCGCCCCTATGAAAATCTTTGCACCTGTTTCCGCAGCCGCTTTCCGCATGGAATCTGCAAACACTTTAAAATGCCGCCCATACAGATCGCCAGTAATGATTTCCGGCTGACCATCTTTATTATCGGCAACGGCTATACGATAACCCGCCTGCCAGGTACCATTGCTTTCATTCCCTATTTCCCAGTAACGGGTTCTTCCTTTGTCGTACCGCACCCAATCGGCCGCCAGATGGGCCGCGGCAGCTACCGGGTCCGCTCCGAGTCCGTAACGGGCATATCCATAATTGATGGTAATAATACCTTCATTCCCCGTCTGCGACAACATATTGTAATAGTTAGCCAACGACAACGTATAGCCGGCACTGTTATTCCCATACCAATAACCCGGATCTATCGCTTTTCCATCTGCATCCCTCAATTGTGCAGGCGCATCTGCTGGAGGCTGTCCCGGACTTCCATTCCAGAAATACACACTGCTGATATTCCCACCGGGAAAACGAATAATTCCCGGGCGAAGATTCCTGATATGCTGCAGCAGTATCGGTTCCGTAACCATCTGCGTCATATAGGGATTGGCGTTATTACCAAATAAGGCAGGCGAAATACGGGCAATCACCGTACCTGCATCCACCGTGATATTTACGCTGGCCGTAGATGGAGGAGTTCCTGGTTTGGCCGCCGGCGCTGTGAACGCCAGTGGTTGCCAACCATCCAGGAAAAAACCAGTAGTGGCAGCAACCGCCGGATCGGCAGGAGTTATAATTTTCGTAGTATCGTTTCCATTAGTTGACTCGCCCGCAGGACTGCTTTTCTTTGCACAAGCCAGCAGCGGCCCCGTCAGCAGGAAAATATATAGCAGCTTTCTCATGTATGATGTTGTTTGAATCAAAAGATAAAAGGCCGGGTGTTACCACATACCCGGCACTTTTATGCGTCTATCACCCACCTATTTAATTTTTACAATGCGGAAGTTATCAAAGGCCGCATTGAATACGTCTACAGGATCTGCTTCTGTAATGAAATGATATCCAAAAGCAACGGAGCCATCCGGTTTCAATACATCCGCCATGATCAACGCGGATGCGCCTGTCCCTTCTATTCCGTTATCCGTTAATTTAAACTGAGACAAAGGTACTGTGACCGTCTGCCATTGATTCCTGGTATCGAATTGTTTATTGACAGCAGCCTGCCAGGGCATATAGCGATAGCAGTATTTATCATTGAAACGCAATATCAGCACGCCCGCCGTCCAGACTTCTTTGGTATTGATCTCAAATTTCAAGGCATACTTACTGGCTTCCATATTGGGTACTTCCGGGCCAAACATTTTCACATCAGTGAAATTCCCAGCGCGATTGGCGGTCCACCAGGCAGGATCATTGGCGCCCAATCCTCCGAAAATACTTTGGAGATAAGATCCACGGGTACCCGGAAATTGCGCAGGATCGTTGCTCCTGACAGCTCCCCACCAGGCCCAGTTGAATACCGGCAACTCCCCGCTCTCTCCATCATTGGTGAGATTACTAATCAAATCCCCGCTCTGGTGATCGTTCATCGGTCCGTCCGACATTGTACTTCCCCACTTCGCGATAATCGTAATACGACCGGTATCATCTCCAATAGCAGGCATCACAAATCCAATACGCGTACCCGCCGGATTAGTAGTAAAATCAGTGATCTGCCGGTTGCCAGGCAATAACAGCTTTTCTATCAGGAAAAGGCTACTACCATTGATAATAACGGAATCCCCTGCCAGCGCATTCTCATTGGAGATGGTGGCAATAGACGGCGGCGGCACCTGGATGATAAAACTGTACTCCAACTGACCATGACTGGTAATAAATTTAATCTTGTTGGATACCTGCGGATTGGTGATTTCAGTAGGCGTATTGGAAGGAATAGTAATGATTAAATGCCTACTGGTACTATAAGCAGGATTGAAATAGGCAGCCTGGTCGTTGAAGCTAACCTTCAACATGCCATTGAGGTTTTGCCCCGTCACCAGCAATAAGGTGCCAGGCAGCGCTTTGGTAAAACTGCTGTCTTTTAACGTGGAATCCAGCAGCGTGATTTTCTCTATGATGGGAGGAGCTCCGGTATCGCCATTTTTATTACAGGCCATCAACACCGATAGCGCCAGAAAACACCCTACCAGCAGCCATTTTATATTTATGTTCATCATACTTGCTTGTTTAAGGGTTAGAATTTATACGGCACGGGAGGCTTACGCAAATTTGGCGCTGCCGCCAGTTCCTGCGCCGGATAAGGCAACATGAAATTGCTTTCCGTAACGGGATAAAAGGCGGGCACATCTGAAGTGACTATCCAGCTCGTAGCATTCTTTTCTGCATTGGCCACTATCCTGTAAGTGCCTTTATCCTGTGCATTGATGATAGCAAGGGCTTTCTGCGGGTCGTAGTAATGTAGTCTCACTAAATCGTACCATGCCTGTCCTTCCATTGCCAATTCCAATCTGCGCTCTGTATAAATATCATCCCAGGTGAGCTGCGCTTTATCCAACAACCCTGCTCGTTTACGCAGCACATTCACATACTTCAGGGCGGTGGCATCTGTAGTGACGGCCGTATTGCCCAGCTTTGCTTCTGCATAAATCAGATAAAGCTCCGCCAGTCGCATCATGTAAGTATTAATCTCTGTATGCTGCTGGGTCACTTTACCATTATTATCTTCCGGCCTTCCCACTACATACTTCTTGACCCATGCGCGGGTATTATATCGATCAGTTCCAACATAATTCCAGGGCACCTGCAGTTCCTGTATCAGCTTTTTCCCAGGATGATCCGGATCATCCACCTGCTGATGGATAGAGGAATAGTGATCGCCAGGATACATAAACGTGGCCTTACGCCGCTTATCATTAGGAGAATACAATTTCAGCTGATCCAGCGATGCGCCGATATCTCCGCCCCATCCATCGCCGAAACCGGTAATTTCAGGACCATAAGCCAGGAATGCCTGCACCGTATTCTGCGTCCCCCAATCCCCATCATATTTCCATTGCAAGGCAAACAGGCTTTCGGAATTATTATTATTTGCAGTCAGGAAGAGGTCTTCATAATTGGTCATTAATGCCGCCCCGCTATTATTGATGACGTCCGCAGAAAAATAAGCAGCACTGTCTAAGTCAGTCTGGGTGCGACTCGCCGTCTGCCCCACCCCTGCGCGGGTAAGGTACATTCTTGCCAGCATACCTTCGGCTGACCATTTGGTAATACGGCCTTTCTGATAAGGCGTGGAGGGAAGATTATCTGCCGCATACCGGAGGTCGCGTATAATAAACTGCCACACAGATTCAACCGTGTTGCGGGAGAGACTCGTGTCTGTCAATAGTTTATAATTATCCTCAATCAGTGGAACCGGCCCCCAGTTCATCACCAGGTAGTAATAAGCGGCAGCGCGCATAAAACGCCCCTCTGCAATGCCATATCGCTTGATGTTATCAGGAACCGCCGCAGGCGCATATTTGGAAATATTATTGATCGCCATATTCGACTGCGCCACTACATTGTAAAAGGCAGACCAGGCACTGTATACTTCCGGCGTTACATCTGTGGTTTGCATACGGATATTGGATACCTGATAGGAACCCGACATCAATACGCCACCACGGCCATCGCCTAAGCCATGAGAGGCTTTATCATTATAGGCAAACCACACCAGGTTATACAGCGGCGCAGTTCCCGCCATCACCTGTTCGGTAGTCTGGTAGAAATTGGCATCCACAATCTGATCTTCCGGCGGACGATTTAAGAACGACTTGCTACAACCAGCCAGCAACAGCATGACCAGTGGAAAAGCAAGCAGCAAGGAATGATATCTCTTAGTCATAATTATTTTTTTTCGCTGTTAAAAATCAACAGACACACTGGCGGAATACATGCGTGTCAGCGGGTAACGACCGGCATCCACTCCCATATACTGCGCATTCAACTGCACTTCCTTTCCAATGTAGGCGCCTACTTCCGGATCAAAACCCTTGTACTTTGTAATAGTGGCCAGGTTCTGAACGCCAACGGATATACGCAGCGCTTTGATTACATTTTGCATGTTCAGCAAAGACCCAGGAAAGTTATATCCCAGCTGTATGTTCTTGATACGCAGGTACGAACCGTCTTCCACATAATTGTTGGTGAATCGTACACTGTTACCATTGACATCGTTGGCTACCAATCGTGGTACTTTTGTACCCACATTTGTGATGACCGACTTATCGCCATCGTTTGTAACACGGGCATAATCGAATGCATCCACCATCAGGTTACGGCCAAGATTGATATTATTAGGCTGACTATTCTCAAAACGGACATAGTTGAAAATCTGGTTACCGGAAACGCCTGTCAGTAGAATGTTCAGGTCAAATCCTTTGTAGGAGAAAGTATTGCTGAAACCATAGGTAAACTTAGGCCATGGATTACCGATGAATGTCTGGTCCCTGGAATCAATGATACCATCGTTGTTCAGATCCTTGTACTTGATATCGCCCACCCATACGCCTCCGTCCTTCGTAGTAGGGAGCCTGGAGCCATCAGCCTGCGCAGGCACCGCGCTTTTGTTGATTTGATCCACAGAAGTAAACAAGCCTTCTGCTACATAACCGTAAAACAGCCAGGGAGCCTGACCTACAGCGGAACGCTGGGTGAAGAAATTCATACTCCAGAGCGTCTTGTCTACAAACGCTTTGTCTGAATAGAATTTCGTAATAGTAGATTTGAAACTGGAAATATTGAAGTTAGATTTCCAAACGAAGCCTGATTTATGCTGTATGTTGACGGTATTCAGCGTAATGCCAAATCCATTCGTCTTCATAGCGCCAATATTCACAAAAGGTGGACTGATAGCGCCTTCCGACTGGGTGCCCATGTACACCGGCAGCGGGTTATACAGCAAGAGTTTATCGGTATTTCTGGCGTAGAAATCCCCTTCAATCTGCACCCGATTATTTAAAATACTTAGGTTAAAACCAACATTCTTTGTTTGTGTAGGCTCCCACCAAAGGTTAGCGTTTCCATATTGAGAGGTGGCAAAGCCTGTCCCAAAGGGCGTTGTCACTGGGGCGAGATTGGAAAACTGCTTATTGCCATTACCGCTGTTTCCGGTAATTCCATACTCCGCACGTATTTTCAAATCATTGATGAATGAAACAGCCTTCATGAATGGTTCCTGCGATACCCGCCATGCAGCTGACACGGATGGAAAGTACCCCCAGCGGTTCAGTTCCCCGAAATTAGAAGAACCATCTGCCCTGCCAACCAGTTGCAGAATATATTTATCTGCATACGTATAGTTGATACGGGCCAGATAGGATTCCATCGCGCCGGAACCTTTGGAAGCGCCGGTGGTTTGGCCGGCTACATCTCCAAGGTTCAGAGAAGGGAGGCTGTTGGTAGCAAATCCGAAACGTTGAGCGCTGAGGCCCTGGTAATTATAAGCCTGCGCTTCGTGACTGGCCATCACGCCAAGCGCATGTTTACCGATTGTTTTATTGTATTGCACTAATTCATTGAGTATCCAGAAGAAGTTCTTATTGCTGGATACTGCCAGTGTAGCGGTGGAATTCTGTTGATATCCCAGCTGATAGGTAGGCGTAAATTTAGATCCATCGGAGTATTCAAAATTACCATTGAAGCTGGTACGGAAAATGAGGCCGGGCATAAAGGTAATCTCCAGCGAGGTTCCGCCCATACCACCGGTACGCTTATACGAATTATCTACCAGATTAGCGATGGCTACGGGATTGACAGGAACATACTTCGCATTGGAACCATATTCATTCGTAGTAGCTCCACCCCAGGAACCATCAGGATTGGTGACCGGAACATTTGGCGCTAATTGCAGCGCAGTGCGGATCACATCTTCGGAAGTACTGGAAAGCCTTTCTTTGGTTTGATAGAAGTTAAGACTGGTACTCAGTTTCAGCCATTTAGTGGCTCTGTTGTCCAGGTTGAGGCGGAAGGAGTATCTACCAAAATCGGAACCAATGGCCACGCCATCCTGCTTCATGTACTCTCCGGAGAGGTAATAGTCGGTATTGTTACTGCTATTACTGATGGTCAGTTGATGCTTTTGCATCGGAGCCGTTTTGAAGAGGGCCCGCTGCCAGTCGGTTCCCTGCCCCAACACAGCAGGGTTCTGAAATTCCGCTGTAGGCGTTCTGTTCAGCTCCTTCGCGATTTCATTATTCATAATGGCGAACTGCTGAAGATTCATGGTAGCAATCCTGTCAGGTCTTTCCTGGTTGGTGTATAAAAAGCTGTAGCCTACTTTCATGCCTTTGCTACCTCTTTTGGTGGTAACCAGTACTACGCCATTGGTGCCCCGGGAACCATAAATCGCCGTGGCGGAAGGGCCTTGCAGGATATCGATGGATTCAATATCTGCCGGATTAATCCCTGCCAGCGGATTGGTGGAACTGGTATTGCCGTAAGCCACCGTGGTAGGTTGAATCTGTACCCCATCGATAACGTACAGCGGTTCTGTAGTACCGCTGATGGTACTGATACCACGGATATTAACGGAAATTCCGCCACCGGGCTGACCGGAATTCTGCGTCACATAAACCCCGGCAGCGCGGCCCTGAATAGCCTGATCCATGGTTGTATTCACCGTCTTGCTGATATCGGCGGATGAAATGGATACCTGCGCACTACTTTGGTCTGTTTTCTTCATGACGCCATACCCTACTATCATCACATCTTTCAGTTGCTGTACATTTTCCTGCAACTGGATGGTAAGCGTGCCGTTGCCGGTTACTTTTACCTCTTTGGGATTAAATCCCATGGAATTAATTACCAGGACCTGCCCTGAAGTGGCAGCAATAGCGAAGTGGCCGTCGGAGCCGGTGGCTACGGCGATTTTTGTCCCTCTGACAAAAACCGAAGCGCCAGGGATGGGCTGTCCCGAAGCAGTGGTAACGATACCTGTTACATTGGGTGATGTTCCAACGGGCTGTTGTGCCCCTGCAGGCGTCAGGAATGCCATGCAGGAGGCCACTAACCATACCAGAAGGAATGATTTTCCAGTTATACTGGCTTTTTTCATACGTGGAGGAATTAATAATTAGAAATGTGCGATTCTTTGATTTTGGCTTAATCGTTCATAAGTGGATTTTTTTGACATAACGCTGGGAATAAAATTATACCATCGCCCAATAGGCGATGTACCGGGGTTGTTTATTCCTTATGCCGAAATTGTTGCAACAAAGGGGTATCAAATGTATACGGCGAGGGATGCTTCTGTTGCAGTATTATTTCCGGTTGGCCGCCTGGTAAGCAGATGGCAGCATATGGTAAGCCATTTTAAAATATTTTGAAAAGTACTTCGGGTTGTTGAATCCTACCTCATATGCCACTTCTGTAATGTTCATCTCAGAGGTGGACAACAGTTGTGCAGCGCGCTGTAATCGCACCTGACGGATAAACTCAATAGGCGGCTGACCACTGATGGAGAATATCCGCCGGTATACCGATACCCGGTTCATACATAATTCCCGACTCAACTCCTCCACAGAAAAGTTAGGATTCGAAAGATTCCGTTCTACTATATCCAAAGCTTTACGAATGAACTTCTCATCGGAGGAAAGGGTGGCTACTGTTTCTGCTGCCGGAGGAATCACCAGCAGCGGCGTTTGCGCTTTACGCTCCAGCACATTTCGTACCCTGGAGAGCATGATTTCAAAATTAAAAGGCTTCACCAGGTAATCGGAGGCGCCATGATCGAGGGCTTTCAGCTGCTCCTCTTCTGCGGCCATGGCAGTCAGTAATATCACCGGAATGCGTTTGGTGCGATTGTCGTTCCGCACCTTCGCACAAAGGGTGATTCCATCCATCAACGGCATATTAATATCACTGACGATTAAGTCGGGATGCTCCGATAACGCCTTTTGCCAACCTTCCATACCATTTTGAGCTTCAATAACATAGTACCATTCCTTCATATTCTCCTTTAAATAGAATCGGAAGTCCTCATTATCTTCTACCAACAGCACAGTAGCTTTTCCCTGTTTTTCAACCGGGGCGGCGATAGGTGCAGGCATTACAGGCATTTCCACTGTTGCCGGAACTATGGGAGTAGCAGGAAGCATTTGTTGTTCCAATATTTTTAACGGGAGATGAATGCTAAAGCAAGCGCCTTCGTTCGCTTCGCTACGGATGCTGATCGATCCGCCGCAGAGTTTTACAAACTCGCGCGTAATTGCCAGTCCGATCCCACTACCCTGACTCACAATACCTCCAGGCACATCATTCTGAAAGAACTGCTCGAAAATTTTCTCATGTCTTTCTGCCGGCACTCCAATACCAGTATCTTCTACAACCAGCTCCAGCAAGGCCTCCTCTCCGTCTCCACTAACGTCGGCGCATACACGTATACTCCCTCCCGCCGGGGTGAATTTAAAGGCATTGGACAGCAGATTAAAAAGAATACGCTCTATTTTATCATGGTCGAATTGTGTGTATAGCAAATCCGTATTGGTCTGAAAATGCAGTTGCATCTGCTTACGCTCCGCCAGATCAGTAAAGGAGTAAACCACTTCCCGGATAAAGTCGATGATATCTCCCGGTGTCGGGTCCAGTTTCAGTTCATGCATTTCCATCCGACGGAAATCCATAAGTTGATTTACTAAATTCAGTAACCGTTTCGCATTACGCCGAATGAGATACAACTTATGCCGGAATGTATGGTCTTTCTCATGTTTAATGACTTCATCCAATGGGGCCAGAATGAGGGAAACAGGCGTTCTGAACTCATGACTCAAATTTGTGAACAGCTTGATTTTCAATATATCCAGCTCATGTAATTGCTGCGCTTCTTTACGTTCCTGCGCCAGCGCAAACCTGCGATGTGCCCGTTGCAGTACGATTCTCCTAAGCAACAGTAAGGCGCCGGCCAACAGCAATACATAGGCCAGGTAAGCCCAGCGGGTAGCCCAGAAAGGCGGCAGGATATGAATACGGAGGGAGATCCCTTGCCAGCTCGGGCCGCCATCATCATTGAGGGCTTTCAGTCGCAATGTATAGGTACCAGGATTGATATTCGTATAGGTGATACGTTTAGACCGGGCATCGGCTGTCTGCCATTCCTTATTAAAGCCTTCCAGCAGGTACTGGTAGGCATACTTATTCTTATCCGTATTCAGATAGTCCAATGCTGCAAAGTCGAGCGAAAAATCATTCTCATTATATCTCAGTGTAATCTCTTTTGTTTCCGGCAGTGCTACAGACAAAATCACATGATGGTGCAGCGGTTCGTTCACAGCAATGGTTCTGTTGAAAAGTTGCAGACTGGTAAATACCAGCGGCGGTTCCTGCCGGGTTTGGACCACTGCTCCGGGATGAAAAAGGTTAAAGCCATTGGCTCCGCCAAAAATCAGCTCTCCGGTAGCCAGTGCCAGCGCTGCATTTACATTGAAGGCGTCCCCTTGTAAACCGTCTTTGTAATTATAGTTGCGGCAACTGATGGCAGTGACTGTTTTCCCTGTCTCCTGTTTCGGCGTAATCTTGGATAAACCGTTAGAGGTGCTCACCCACAAATTTCCGGCAGCATCATCCAGTACGGCAATAATGTTGTTATCCGGCAACCCGTCTTCCATGCGGAATGTACGGAACCGCTGACTAACGGCATCGAATACACTGAGTCCGTCTCTGGAGCCCGCCCATATATTCCCGTTAATATCGCAATGCACAGTACTCACATTGTCGTTGCTGAGTCCATGTGTGGCCTGCAAATAATGGATGAACTGCCCTTTTGCCCTGTCCAGCATATCAATGCCATAGGCGGTGCCTATCCAGAGATTACCGGACTTATCTTCGGTGATGTCGGAGATATAATTGGAATGCAGAGAATTGGGCATACTGGTATTGCTGTGGAAGAACACGCCTTTCACCGGATCGAAGCGGTCCAGTCCACCTCCTAAAGTACCTATCCATACATTGTGCTGGCTGTCTTTGTAAATCTTCCAAACGGTCTTATCTGCCAGACTAAAAGGATTACCTGCATCCGGATGATAATGGGTGAACTGCCCATTCCGGAAATGATCCAGTCCCCCGAAATAGTAACCAATCCAGACGCTGTTATCGTCGTCTACATACAAACTTAAAATCACATCATTGCTGATACTGCCGGGATCAGCGCTGTGTTTCCATTGCCGGAAGGTATTTGATTGCCGGTCAAAGAACAATAATCCGCCGCCATTACTACCTATCCAAATGTTTCCTTTTTTATCTTCAGCAAAGCAGTTTACATCATTATAAGCCAGGCTGTTAGACTCATTAAATTTTTTATTGTAGAGTTTGAATCTACGCATGTTTTCCGCATAGTAACTGATGCCGCGTTTATAGGTACCACACCAGATGATGCCGAGGTCATCTTTGTAAAGCGCATAGACGGCATTTTCAGCGAGACTCTTTACATCCTCATCGGAATTGAGGAGGAACCTCGCTTTGAAGGTGCTCTTATCCAGCACATTAATACCGCCATGATCGGTGCCGATCCATATCTGGGATTGGTCATCCTGCACAATACTGTTGACGATATCATTATTGAGGATACCGTCTTTACTACGCAGATAGCGGGTTTCCCAGGATTGTCCGTTGGCATACATCACCCCGAAATCTCTTCCGCGTATATACATCCAGATATCATCTTCATTATCTACAAACAATCGCAGGTCCAAGGGCGTAGACTCCGGCATTCGAGGTAACAGATTTTTACTGCGGATCACTTTATTGGAATCAATATCGATCTGCTGTAGTACGCCATCCTGGCCGAATGTAAGTAGGTAGCCACTTTTCGTGAAAGACATATCGGTAATGCCAGCCTGTGTGCCCGTATGCAGAATGGGTATAATTTTCCCGGAAGGGGTCCGGCGGAAGATGCGTCCATCCTGATAAGCGAACCAGTAATTGCCCCGGATGGACTTAATACAACTCAGCCCAGTGGAGGGAAGACCGAGGGCAGATAAGTATTTGTCTCCCTTTAAAAAATTCTCCTGTAATGGATTGTAAAATACATCGCCGTTGCGGGTATGAATAAAAAGTTGATTCTCCGGAGCGGCGTAAATAGTGAGTATATAATTATCAGGGAGAGACGAACTGTCGTCCGGATTCAACCGGAACACTTTGCAGGAAGAGCCGTCGTAGCGGTTTAGTCCGCTCATGGTGCCAAACCACATAAAGCCTTTGTTATCCTTCAATATACAGTTGACCTGATTATTGGAGAGGCCATCGCGTACATTCAGGGATACAAAATCCTGTGCACAGGCAACCGCGCTGAACAGCAACAATAGTGGGATCAGTAAACGTTTATCTAACATGGAATTTGTTGGCAATAGATCCCTACTAATATAATATTTATTGATGTATTCCCCTACTGTACTATCGGCCTTCTTCCGGATAATGTAGTTTGGCTGGAATATACTTCAGCAGGACTACCCCGTTATGGAATGCTTTGGTAGACAATAACTGGAGTGGGATCTCCTTTTTCAGACCGCCAAACAGCGTATGCCCGTCTCCGATAGCAATGGGATTCATCATCAGTTCGAGCTCATCTATGAGATGATTTTCTGCGAATTGCGTGAGAATGCTGCCGCTGCCGAGTAATGCCAGATTCTTACCGGGCGTGTTTTTGAGTCGACGTACTTCTTCAATGATATCTCCGCTTACAATGCGGGTATTCTGCCATTCGGCCTTCTTCAGCTTATTAGAAAAAACGATTTTCTCTGCATTATTCATACCGGCGGCCATTTCCGGATCAGCTTTCCTGGCCGCTTCTGTGGGCCACCAATTTATCATATGCTCGTAGGTTTTCCTCCCAAACAGGAGGATATGCTCTGCTTCCATTTTGTCCAATGCGAAATCGCGTTGTTCATCTCCCTGGCTACTCCAGGAAGTATTACCGGTGGCATCTGAGAAGAAGCCATTGAGGGTAAGGAACTGAAAAGAGGTAAGTTTTCTCATGGTGATGATAGTTTAAACGAAAAGCGGTTCTCCCGATGAAGGAAGAACCGCCGACTACTGATATTGGTTCAAAATGTAAGGATTATTTTGCGTTTTGTCCGCCATCGATCACATATTGTGCGCCGGTGATAAACTGGCTATCGTCCGAACCGAGGAATAATACGAGTTTGGCGATTTCGATAGGTTCGGCATAGCGGCCCAAAGGTATTTCGGCAGCGAATTTCTTCTGCACATCTGTGCCTTTACCAGGTTCATATCCTTCTTCAATGCTACGCATCATACGGTTGTTCACCGGGGAAGGATGGATGGTATTCACCCGTATTTTCCTGGCAGCGGCTTCCAGCGCAGCTACCTTCATAATGCCCAGTGTAGCGTGTTTACTGGTTACATAGGCGATGAAATTAGGAGAACCGCCTAAGCCTGCCACAGAGGAAGTAATAATCATACTGGCGCCATCTTTCATTTGAGGGAGTACGTATTTACAGCCCAGGAAAACGCCTTTTACATTTACGGCCAGTACTTTATCGAACACTTCTTCCGGAAATTCCGTAATAGGCGCAACGGAGCCTTCGATGCCTGCGTTGTTGAAGAAGATATCAATCTTACCAAATTTCTTTACCGCCTCAGTGGCATATCTTTCCACATCTTTCGCGACGGTTACATTAGCAGCTACATAAGCTGCATTAGGGCCCAGCGTATCCGTTATCTTTTTGAGAGCGGCTTCATCCAGATCCACCAATACTACTTTGGCGCCTTCGTCAATAAATAATTTTGCTGTTGTTTGTCCGATACTTCCGGCGCCACCGGTGATGAGCGCCACCTTATTTTCCAATCTTTTCATATCTGATATATTTAGTTAAATCAATACGAAACCTGGGCGGGGTCACAATGGGAACGGGGTAAATAGAAACAGTAATTAACTTTTGAGTATCACAAATTTACTGATTAATCAGTTGGCGACTGTCAGCTTTAACATTTCTTTTAATCCGAATAAATAATATTTATGCAGCAGGATTCTTATTTGCGTATAAATACCCAAAATAAAATTCGTTAGGAATCCTCTTGATAAATTGAAATCTTTATCAGAGCTTTGCATTGTGATTTAACGAAACCTCAAGCAAAATTCAAGAGCCTACAACAATCCAATTACCCCAAATTCCGCTTGACTATTCTAACTATTTATTTTTTGTAATTCCTCTTAACCTCAAAAACTCACACAAATGGTACAGCCACTTGTAAAAGAAAACCTGACTGTTGATCAAATCCAGGCATTTCAACAGGTTCGCCAAACGTTCCTTCTGGCCAAGTTCCAGCCGGAAGTTGCAAAAGCAGCAAGCATCACCTACTGGGAACAACTTACCTGCATTGGTTTCAATCCGGATTTATCCAGACTGGAAGCCATTGTAAGGGTCAAACAGGCTACCGGCTACAGCGGTAATCTGTGCTCACTCGGCTCGCTCGAGTATGTACGCTTCTTTGTAGATTACCATGATGGCAATGGCTTCAAGGATGCCGGCCTGACCAGTTTCAAAGTAGCGGATATTCCGGATGCGCCATCTACTAATCACCCGCTGAATTACATGGCTACTGTCTACCTCAATGATGAGGCACACCGTAAGATCACTGCCTGCGATACAGCCGTGATGCCAACTGTAAGAGGCGTACTCGCCTGGAATACCATTCCATCCAGCAATCCCAACGATGTTCCGTATTTCGGAAATGTGCTGGATGCCGATATCCAGTTAAAGAGAAAACCGGCCTTTTATCTGCACGACATCTTAACTACCGTTAACCTCGGAAATATTGGATTGCCCAATATTGATCCTAAAACAAAAGTACCCGTTGTACCAGATCCGCTCCCACCGGTAGCAGAATTCTATAAGACCTATCAGGCTGCCGGCGTACCCGACCAGCGTACTTTCTATACCAGTATTGTACCACAGCTGGCAGGAGTAGCGCAAACAGCGCCTACTGCACAAGCCTATGACGTGGCTTCCATCAGCAAACTGGGCGTAAACCTCGCATCATTAGGTAGTATCATTTCTAAACCTGTTATCGTGGATAACAGCAAAGCAGATGTTACTTTCGAAGAACTTACTTGCGTAGGCCTCAACACTGCTACTGATACGGTTGGCGGCGTTTTGAAAATTAAAAAATCCGCCGGCTTTAACGGTAACATGTGTACCGCAGGTTCCAATGAATATGTTGCCTTCTGGGCCGACTGGAACAACGATGGCATCTTTGAATCTTATCTGGGAACGGCTAGTGTAAATACGCATGATATCACTGGCATCCCGGCCAATGGTTTATATTACAATGTTGCATTGCAAGTGGACATTGCCAAACATTTGAGAGGCTGCGAATCGCCCAACGTAGTGAAAATCCGCGGCGTCCTCTCCTGGCAAACACTTCCTTCCACAACAGATCCTAACGCGCTCAACTTCTATGGTAACCGCGTAGACTCCTTTGTACAAATTCGTCCGGGCGTTCCTGGCGGCGGACAACTAGGCTTAAACCTGTTTGATGTAAACGGTGTGGCTATTTCCAATATTGATCAAACTACTTCTGCCACACAAGGTTTGGCTTATCCGGGAGGCTTATATCCTAATGCAGCTATGCCTTTCGGCGGATTGATCAAACTCAGCGGGCTGTTTACCAATAGCGGCGCTTCCGGTACTACTTTCTACAAGGTGCAGTTCTCCGATAACAATGGCAGCACCTGGCAGGATATACTGGATAAACAAATTTTCCAGATTATCGAAGGCAGCGTGCAAAGCCTGGTGACCCAGGACCCAACCACCAATGCCGGTTGGTATACTTACCTGCCTTCCGTACCTACCAAAGCGGAAAAACTGTCCCTCCTCGCATTATGGGACAGCGGCAACCGGAATGGCCTGCATAAATTGCGTATCCTGTATACCAAAGATCCGGCACATGCTGCTGCCAATATCAGCACTTCCGCACCCGTAACGGTAATGCTGGATAATACAGGTTTCATTTATGATAACACGCCCGGCACTACGCTTGATCCTACCCAAACACTGGATATCGTGATTGTGGGCGGTGACTGTAAATTCTACAAGAGCGGCGATGTTATAAATGGTCAGTTAACGGTGACGGACAATTATTTCAACAACTGGTACCTGGATATCCAGCCTTCCGGTCATATTATCCCGGCTGGCACCCCAGTCAGCACCTTCATAACGCCGGCTTCACATACCTGTACCGGCTTTGCTGATCATGGAGATACAGCCCTGAATTTCACCATCAATACCAAGTACCTGCAATCCTGCGGATACACCATCACCTTGAGAGGATACGACCGGTCCCTGGTAGGTTATAAAATCAACTTCATAGATGGTTCATACTTGTATAACCTGACTGATCATGGCGCCGCGAAGTCGATCGGCTTTGCAGTTTTGCCATAATCTGGTCATCATTCTGAAAATTCGACTCGCCACGCAGCCTTAATCCGGCCGCGTGGCTTATTTTTGCAGTAGGATTAGTCTGGCACGCCATAAAACTTTAAGAGCAGGATGATTGTTTAGAATATTGTATATCCCGTGATTCAACATTGTCAGAACTATATTTTATGGAACACACACCTAAACAGATGGTATTTGAACTCCTGAAATCCATCGAAACTGGTGCTACTGCACCTGTTAATTACATCAATCCCGAAAAATACATTCAACATAACCTGGATGCCGCCGACGGCCTGGCTGGCTTCGGAGCTTTGTTACAAGACCTCCCTAAAGGCAGCGCAAAAGTCAATACCATGCGTATTTTTCAGGATGGAGACATCGTTTTCGCCCACACTGATTACAACTTCTTCGGACCTAAAATAGGGTTTGATATCTTTCGTTTTGAGAATGAGCATATCTGTGAACACTGGGACAATCTACAATCGACTCCTAAAATTCCTAATCCCAGCGGCCATAGCATGACGGATGGAAGCACCGACCTGCATGACCTCGGTAAAACCAGCGCCAATAAGAAACTGGTCAAAGATTTCGTGGAAGATATCCTGATCAACGGCCAGATGGAAATGCTGCCTAAATATTTTTACGGAGACCAATACATCCAGCACAATCCAGGCATTGGCGACGGGTTAACAGGGCTCAACTCTGCACTGAAAGACTGGGGCGAGCATGGCGTCACCATGAAATACTCGAAGGTACATCAGGTACTCGGAGAAGGTAATTTTGTGCTGGTTGTCAGTGAAGGATATATGGACTCCTACCATTGCGCCTTTTACGATCTCTTCCGTGTAGAAAACGATTTCATTGCAGAGCATTGGGATACCATTCAGAGTATTCCCATGCGAAACCAATGGAAGAATAAAAACGGTAAGTTCTGATTATCAATCATATAGAACTAAAATCACCCCAAGGAGGGATATCGGAATAACATCTGATTAACAATTATCCGGAATACGGCATCCGGTATTATACGTTTATTCTAAGAAACCCCGCTGCAGCAATGACGACCCTACTTAAGCAAACCAACCCCAATCCAGCAGAGACAACGAGCTGCCAGGATGGTATTAATTCAGTCACAGTAATTAACACCCTGAGCATCATATCTGCGGTTCTCATCGCTATTCAATCCTGTTTACTTTTTTCCTATACGCGTGACAGCTATTTCCTTGGTCTGGGAACACTTGCTGGTATTGCCTTTCTGGGCTTATTGCTGTTAAACGAACTGGGAATGACTTTAATGGCAAGGTTATTTTTCCTGGCCATCCATCAGACAGTGGCCATCCTACTGGCCATCGTGAAGGGCGCGGTTGTGGGAGAAGCCATCCTCGCGGCCTTTTTGATCATAGTAACGTTACTGGTATTTACCCGCACCTGGATCATAGTGAGTTGTATCACTTTAAGTATTGCGTGTCTGCTTATCATCAAAATAAATTTCCATACCGGCTTTCTAAATCCTGTACCAGAAAAAGGTTTACAGTCGATCCGCTTTTTTAAAGAATGCTGCGCGGCATCCTTGTTCATATTGATATCTGCCGGCGTTGGTTTCTTCAAACGGAACGTGCTCGGTCTGATTAAAGCGCTCAAAAAATCAAATAGGGAACTGCAACAAGCGTTAAAGGAGAAGTCTATGCTGGCGCAGTTTCTGAGCCATGAAATCAGGAATCCCCTGCATTCCATGGCGGGTATCACGGAAGTAATGACGAGAGAGATTTCCGGGAAAGATGAATATAATCCCCTGATGGAATATATGCATGATTTGAATGCCAGCAGCGGCTATGCCATGTCTGTCGTGAACAATGTACTGGAACTCGAGGCTGCAGAAAGGCAATGCTGTTCTCCTGAGGTTTTTGCTCCTGCCGACTGGTTGCAGGGAATTGTGAAATCTTTCCAGTATCAGGCATCGCATAAGCAGGTAGCATTAGTGTTTGTTTCGGGAGACGACATTCCCTCCTACATCAGTTCCCCCAAGAACTGTCTGAATAAGATCGTCATTAATCTCATTATCAATGCCATCAAATTTACGAGAGAGAATAGTGTTGTTTCTATTACGCTTTCCCGGGAAAATGAGCGCCTTTGCATAAGTGTGCAGGACCGCGGAATGGGTATGTCACGCGAAAAGAGAGACCGCATTTTTAATCTCTATGAGACGGAGAAAAATGAATTCCTGCAAGGCTCAGGTATTGGGCTGTATGTGGCCAATAACCTTACGCGGGCGATAGGCGGAACACTGGCACTGGAGAGCGAAGAAAATAAAGGCACGACGTTTATCCTGGAGTGGCCTTTGCAGGAAGCCGCCACTCCTCCGATGAAAGTAGTGTCTAACCTGGATGGTTTCGAGGGACTGAAATTACTTGCGGTAGATGATGACACTTTCAGCCAGAAATACCTGAAACGCTATTTTGATGATACGGAGATTCATATCCGCCAGGCCTTTCATGGGGAAGAAGGACTTAAACTTTGCAGGGACTGGCAGCCAGATGTTTTATTACTGGATGTATTCCTGGGAGATATGACTGGCCATGAGTTCCTGGAACAGGTGCATATCCTGTCGCCAGATACGCGCGTTATCATTGTGAGTGGAACATCTTCAGAGGAGGAAAAGCAGTGGTTCCTGGATGCAGGGGCAGATAATTACCTCATGAAACCATTACCAAAGCGGGCTTTATACGCCGCCATTGAGCATGTAATGGGCAAGGAAAGCGCCGCTGCTATTTAAAAACCGGCAGGATGTCGGAATTCCCCCTGTATTTGTCGCTATACCACAGCATCGGCTCCGTTCTGGCATTGTAAGTTTGTGTCAGCAAATAAAACGCTGATATATGGGAACTCAAATTTTTGTGAATCTGCCGGTAAAAGACTTGAACCGATCCATTGCATTCTTTACCAAACTGGGATATACCTTCAATCCTCAATTTACTGATCATAAAGCTACCTGCATGGTAGTTTCCGACCATATTTACTTTATGTTGATTGTGGAAGAATTCTTCCAGACTTTCACCCGCAAACCTATTGCAGACGCCAGTCAGGTAACAGAGGCTATCCTCTGCCTGTCGGCAGACAGCCGGGAAGCCGTGGATGAAATTACGCGTAAAGCAGTAGAAGCCGGCGGCAGTATTCCCCGCGAAGCGCAGGACCATGGCTGGATGTATATCAAAGGCTTCCAGGACCTCGATGGTCATCTGTGGGAATACCTTTACATGGATAGTAACGCAACACCTGCCTCTTAACCATGTTCATGTTGATGAACTTTTCTATAAACGTCGTTTTCAACAACGACGTTTTTTTTATTCTGCAAAGATGCTTTTGATAGCAAACAGATTTTTATAAGTTTGTGCCCATGCATCGATTCCACTATTTTTTCCGCGTTGTTATTTTGCCTTTATTATGCCTGGCCTGCTTGCCAGCCACTGCGCAACAATATTATCTTTTTATAGGTTCCTATAACAAAAACAAAGGACAGGAAGGTATCTATGTGTATACCTTTAATCCTGCCACTGGCGCTACAAAGAAAGTGTATGCTATCACTGATGTCATCAATCCCTCCTATCTGAATTTATCTGCCAGCGGGCAATTTTTATATGCCGCCACAGAATCGCGTATTCCAAATGGCGGTACGGTCAGCAGTTATGCATTCGACAGCGTTAAAGGCGCACTGCGTTTTTTGAATAGTCAGTCCAGCGGCGGAGAGAATCCGGTGTATGTAATGCCCAACAGCGCCAATACCTGGTTGGCGAATGCCAATTATACGGCTGGCAGTCTCTCTATACATCCCTTATTACCTGATGGCAGCATTGGGTTACCAGGGCAAACTTTACATATTGAGGCAAAAAGTATAGGTCCTCGTCAGAACCAATCGCATGTACATTCTGTAGGATTTAGTCCGGATGAAAAATACCTCTATGCACCTGATTTAGGAGCAGATAAAATCTGGTGGTATCAGCTTACTCCCGGCACGGAGCCGCTGCAGCCGGCCAGCAGGCCGTTTACGCGTACTGCGCCTAATAGTGGTCCACGTCATTTTGCCTTTCATCCGAATGGCAGGTTCGGCTATTGTATTGAAGAGATCAGTGGTAATGTGGTGGCCTATCGTTATAAAAATGGAGCGCTGGATAGTATGCAAACCATTGCGGCGCATTTCGTTAAGGATGAAGATGGCTATGATGCAGCGGATATACATATCACACCAGATGGACGATACTTATATTCCAGTACTCGTGGTGATGAAAATATCATTATATGCTATGCTATTGATGCACGTAATGGCCGGCTCACCCAGCGAAGTGTTACGCCTAGCGGTGGTAATCATCCCAGAAATTTCGTGATCGATCCTACCGGAAATTACTTGCTGGTGGCCCATCAGATGAGTAACGATATTGTTATCTTTAAGAGAAATGCGAAGACAGGGGCTTTACAGCAGACAGGAAAGCTGGAACAAATTACCGCGCCTTCCTGTCTGAAAATACGGGCTTATAACGTGCAGCCCTAAACGAAATTACATCAGGAGAATATCTATTCTGTGCGCTTGTACTAGTTGTGCCGACTTCGACCAGGAGAAGATGGTGAAATACCCATCCTGGGAAGCTACGAGTGCCAGGCAATTACGCTGATCGTGTACGAATTGTGCGGCAGACAAATGCCTGGTACCGCCCAATGCCGATGCGTGGACTGTCTGCGGACGTAGGTCCAGCACAGGTTCCAGCATGGCTACCTGTTCTACTGCCGTAGAGTTATAGGCACGGGTAATTTTTGCCCCGAAAGCCAGTAGTTCCTGTCGGTCATTGATGATGGTGGCGCCATCTACGGCAGTGAGGCCACTGATATTATCTACTTCTCTTCGCAGAGCATTCTGCCAGAATATTTCACTTACCGTACTGTCGTCTCTTTTTACCAAATCAGCTACACCTGAAAATGCCGGCGATATTGGATATTGCAGGGGATGGATAATAGAATCCCTCCATTCCTCGGAGCCGGAAGGCGTTACCAGCAGGATGCCTCCCCTGCCATGCGCCCGCATAGACACCGCAATCTGGATTAATACATTGGTAGGATTATTCCATACCGGGGAAGATTTATATCCCAGCAGGGAGCTGAGGATATCCGGGACATCTCTTTTCATGCTACAGCCTTCATCCACGATTTTGATCTGATCTCCTTTCAGGACGGCCACATTATTGAATTTACCCACGCCCATGAGTCGCCGGTGCTTTACTACCAGCAATCCTGGTTCTGCCACGTCCAGCACAAAGCATAGATTAGGCAGTTTGATGGTAGTTCCCCAGATGTACAGGTCATTTCCTTCGTACCAAATGCCGATATGAATTCCTGCGCGTTCCACGCCTGGAGCCAGTTTGGTGAGGGCGTTGGGTGTTAGCGGAATGGGATTGGCGAATAGTAAAGGTTTTCCTGCCTGGGCGGGCGATAAAAATGCGAGGGAAATGCGGGTAGCATTTCCTTCTTCTCTGCGGAGGCTGGCCCAGAACGCAATATCGATGATGCGTTCAATGATTTTGGGAGATGGACCTGTTGCCAGGTCGTCTTCTCCGCTATGGGCGGCAGCTTCCAGGTGTTGCTGAAAGTGTTCGGCAACGGGGCCGGATACTTTCACTGCAGCCTGATATGTTGAATCAAATGTAAGGTCCATAGTACAAACTATTATTCATCCATTCCGGCATTATCGTCGCCATGTTGCGTTTTGCTGCTATTGGCCACCATATTGCTGATGGTATTGATCTCATCTTTGGTAAAATAGCGCCATTTGCCCGGGGCCAGGTCTTTCAGGGCGATATTCATGATACGCGTTCTTTTGAGGGCAGTAACATGATACCCCAGCACTTCGCACATACGGCGGATCTGGCGATTGAGGCCCTGGGTGAGGATAATTCTGAACCGATTGGTACCTTCCTGTTTCACAAAGGCCGGCAAGGTGGTGGTACCGAGGATACGTACACCGCTGCGCATTGCTTTGACAAATTCCAGGGTAATAGGTTTATCGACCGTAACGATATATTCTTTTTCGTGCTGGTTACCGGCACGGAGAATTTTATTAACGATGTCGCCATCATTGGTTAGGAAGATAAGGCCTTCCGAGAGTTTATCCAGCCGGCCAATGGGAAAAATGCGGGAAGAATAATTGAGATAGTCGACGATATTCGTTTTATCCTTTCTATCTGTGGTGCAGGTAATTCCTTTGGGTTTATTCAGGGCGATGTAGACGGTAGCCTTCTTCTTTTTGAGCGGCTCCCCGTCTACTTCTACCACATCGCCTTCCTGGACGCGATCGCCTTTGGAAGCGATATTATCATTAATGGTGACACGGGCCTGGTCGATGAGTTTATCGGCCTCTCTGCGGCTGCAGAAGCCTGAGTCACTAACGTATTTGTTGATACTGATATTCATACTAGCTCTTAAGTCAGACAGCAAAAATACTTAAATAACTGCTGCCGACCATCAGCGGTTTATTGCTGATTTGCAGGAGCTTTGGCTGCTTCTTTCTCTTTTTGAGCTGCTTCTTTTGCCGCTTGCTTTGCTTGTTTGCGGAAATAGCCTCTCAGCAGGAAGTTATGTTTCAGCGCTTCCATGTTCTCATCCAGTTTGGAACTGGAGCTTTGTAAATTGAGGAGCGTAGCTTTCAATGCCGCAGCACTTTGTTTATCGTTCAGGAGAACGCCGGCAGGAGAACTATCAGTGCCCAACTGGTGGCCAAGCCCGGCAGTAGTGGCTTTCAGGTCTTCCACCATTTTATTGGCGTTTACAGATACCTCATTCAGTTGTTTCATGGTACTACGCAGCTGCGAGAATACCACGGTATCTGACACCAGGTTATTAGAAAGGGAACCAGGTGTCTGGAGTTTGGCAGCATAAGCCGCCAGACCTTCTGTCAGGCGTTGGGTATTGCCGGCAGATTTCTGTAAAGAAGCGAGGGTACCTTGCAGGTTATTGTAAAGCGTTTCGTCAGAGAGCAGTTTACCCACTGTTCCCTGGCCGTCTGCAATTCTTTTGGTGATTACTTTCAGATTGGAAGTGATTTCCACCAGACTTTTATTATTAACCTGGAGGGTATTCATGATATCATCTGTACTAACGGTAGCGGCTACTTGTAATTGATCGCCATCTTCGATAGCTGGCATTTTATCTGTACCGCCGGTGAGCGCAATGATTTTGTTACCAACGAAACCATCGGAGCTTACTCTTACTTCAACATCTTTGTGGATATATTTGGCAGCACTTTTCTCCACGTTCATTTGCACCAGGATTTCATCGTGCTTGAGGAATTCGATTCTTTTTACTGTACCTACCTTTACGCCGGAGTACCAAACATTGTTCCCTTCTGAGAGGCCGTTCACATCTTTAAATATGGCCTTCACCCTTACTGCCGACACAAAAGTTTTCTTTTGTCCGCCGAGTGTGAGGATGGCCGCAATAAAAATGAGGACACCGATGAGGATGAATATACCTACGATGACAGCCCTTCTGTTACTTGTATCTTTCATAAATTACTGAATAAAATTATAGTCATAAAACTCCCGGATCAGTTCATCATTGGACTCGAATACTTCGTCGAAAGGTCCGCGCTTGATGAATCTGCCTTCTTTCATTACCACGATATTGTCACCGGTTACTTTGGCGCAGGTGAGGTCGTGGGTGATGATGATGGAAGTGGTATTAAATCTGTGTTGTACTTCGTTGATCAGGTTATTGATTTCAGTACAGGTGATAGGATCGAGTCCGGCTGTAGGTTCATCATACAGCATGATATCAGGTCTGAGGATCAGCGTACGGGCAATACCGATACGTTTACGCTGACCTCCGGAGAGCTCTGACGGCATCTGGTGGAGCGTTTGAGAGAGGCCAACGGCATCCAGTACGGTTTCCACCATTTGTTTTACTTTTCCGCGGGTAATGCCCGGGGTATTACGTTTCAGGGGAAAAGCGAGGTTTTCGCCCACCGTCATACTATCGTATAGGGCCCCGTTCTGGAAGCAGAAACCCACTTTCAGGCGTAGTTCCCTAAGTTCAGGATTGGACAAGGCTGGTACTTCCTTTCCCAGCACATTGACCGCGCCGGAATCAGGTGATAACAGTCCTACTATTATTTTGATCAATACGGATTTCCCGGTACCGGAACGGCCCAGGACTACAATATTCTCTCCTTTATGTACATCCAGACTAATTCCCCGCAGTACATGATTGCTGTCAAAGGATTTGTAGAGATCATTAATTTTGATCACTTTATCCTGCCAGTCGATATTTGGTTTAAAATTCTTCATGCTACTATCTGAAAGAGTTTGCCACCTGTACAATAACTACTTCCTCGAGGAAGATCAGGAACATAGAAACCACAACCGATACGTTTGCAGCTTTACCTACGCCCTGTGTGCCCTGAGAAGCTCTCCAACCCTGGTAACAGCCTACAATACCAATTGTGAAGCCATAAATGATACCTTTCATAGTAGTGGTACCAAAATCCAGGAAAGTAATATTCTTGAATGCATTCTGAAAGAAGGTAGTGAAGCTGGTGTGCTCATTCATATATATGTCCAGGAATGAACCCAACATGGCTACCAGTCCAGTATAGCATACCAGGATAGGAATACATACTGTAGTGGCCATCACCCTTGTTACCACGAGGTATTTGAAGGGATTGATGGCAGATACTTCCATGGCATCAATTTGTTCTGTTACCTTCATTGATGCCAGCTCCGCGCCAATACTGGAACCCACTTTACCTGCACAAATCAGCGAAGTAACGAGGGGGGCCAGGGCACGAACCACTGCTATAGCAATCAGGGAAGGAAGCCAGGAAGTAGCCCCAAATTCAGATAGGGAGGGGCGTGATTGTTTGGTAAATACCAGGCCTGTAATAAAGCCGGTCATTGTAATCAGGGCCAGGGATTTGTATCCCACCATATAACACTGCCTGATAAACTCTCTCACCTCCAAAGGAGGGCGCAGCGCTTCCTTAAAAAAGCGCTTGATAAACTGGAAAATGCTGTATAAGTCTAGGAAGAAATTATCAAGCCCCCTGGACACGACTGGTTTCTCCGGTTGTCCGCTGCTGGAATCCATTTGCCGAAATTTTTTAATATCAATTATGCCTATACGGAGTACGTTTCATGACACAACCATCCCGCTAAATTACAATTTTGGTTCTCAGATTGTTACATGTGGAAAAAGAAATTGAAAAGTTTCCGCATTTTTTAAGCCTGAAATGATGATAAATCAACAATGGTATTCTGCTCATATCCAATACAGTAGCGATCTTTCGCTGACATATAAGTTGTCTGTCCCAGGCAGCAGGAAATATTCACGATTTTGTGAAAATAACAGAAAATTGATATCCGCAAGTCCTCTTGCAGCAGGAGGATGGGTGATCCGAATACTATTCGTCTCTCTAAAAAATAAAAACAAAAGGCTATCTCCTTTAACAGGAGACAGCCCTTTATTCCGTTTGCCCTTAATAAATAAATAGTAGCGCCGGCCGTTGCCGGTACTTATTTTTTCTTCAATACGTAGGAATAATTCCCCGCATTGCTGAGATTCAATGTCACTTCGTAAGTGCCAGGATCAGTGATGACGATATTCGCTCCATCCCTGTTCAGGAAAGGATCAGAAGGTTTGTTATCGCCATAATTGATGTCGTAGGCATGGTTGGCGCGGAACTTAAACTGACCGGCGCTCATATCTACCGTTGCCGACCATACGTTTT
Source organism: Chitinophaga dinghuensis (assembly GCF_003259435.1). GTDB lineage: Bacteria > Bacteroidota > Bacteroidia > Chitinophagales > Chitinophagaceae > Chitinophaga > Chitinophaga dinghuensis. The sequence continues at coordinate 356,481 of NZ_QLMA01000007.1, read as the reverse complement.
TGGCAGCATCGAAAGTAAGCTCTGTATCGTTGCTCCAGCTGCCTACAGCATCCCCGATCATAGACCAGGTGGTGCGGGTGGCGGACCACTTATTTGTGCTCAGATCCAGGTTCAGGAAGTAATAACCTGCGCCGATTACCTGCAGATTTTCGCCGGTAGTTGATAATATGCCAGCATTATTGACGCTGGTACCGCCATAGTTGGTACCACTCCAGGTAGCTTCTGACGTAAACTTGAAAGTGGTACTGGCGCCTGTGAAAGAAGCATATCCTTCATAGGCTTTATCTGATTTAAGAGAAGCCAGTTTCGCAGCGCTTGCCGGGTCCCAGCCCTGGTAATCGCCTGGCGCCCACATAGATGGATAATCGATCAGATCCAGGTAAGAAGAAACCACCAGCACCTTTACATTGGAATAAGCAGCCGGATAATTATCACTGATAGACGCTTTCACACGCACTTCAATGCCACTGAGCACGCCATTATCAAGTTCCAGTCCGTTAGCGATGGTATTCAGATCGGCGACAGACAAGGATTTTGACATACCGTCTGCGGAAACGTTTTTCACTACCGCGAAGTTGGTACCTTTCTTTGCAAACTGGAGACTATATTTTACCACTCCATGGAAACCAAAATCTGAGGCATTCCATTGAAATTTAACAATGGTATCAGCAGCATGGTCTTTTTGTAAGATGGTAGTATCCTTATTGCTGGCCAGTGTAGGCGCAGTGCCTTCGCTGGCAAATGTTTTGACTTCGTCTTTCTTGCAGGACCAGAGCGCTGCAGCGAACAGACCTGCCATCATATATTTGGAAAAAGCTGTTTTCATTACTGGGAATTTGTGTGATTAATAACCGGTGTTCTGTTTGAGCGATGGGTTCGCAGTCAGGTCCGTAGCTGGAATCGGATAGATGGTACGGAAAGACTCCACTCCTCTACCCTCTTTTATTCCGCCTTTCCAAGGCCATACATACGTTCCAGCAGTGAACTTTTCGAAACGGATCAGATCAGAACGACGGAAAGCTTCCCAATATAATTCCCGACCTCTCTCCGCCAGGATGTAATCCAGGTTGTAACCGGTAATATCGGCAGATTTATTTCCGTAGGCGCGTTCCAGTAAGGCATTCAGATAACCGATTGCGGTATTCTCATCGCCGCCTGCACCGCCACGTTTTACAGCTTCGGCATAGATCAGATATTGCTCTGCCAGTCGGAATAACGGAAAATCAACAGAGCTGAAAGCGCCACCAGGAGCCGGCGGCGTTACGCCGGTGGAGGTCACGTTTCTATATTTAATCACACGTAATCCATCTGTAAATTGTGCAGGATCATCAATATCTGCTTTGGTTCCATAGAACATGGCGCGTTTATCGGTAGCGCCACTGTGGTCTGTAAACAGGTCGGGCAGCGCTTTTGTAGATCTGTTACCACCCCAACCGCCGCCAGGAACACCAAAGGAAGCAGGATTCATATCGCCATTGATAGCTGCATTGATGATAAAAGTAGTACCACCATTATTCTGCACTTTCACGCCATCATATACAATTGGCAGAATGATCTCCGGATTATTGACATCATTATCCGCCAGGAACAGTCCTTTGTAATCAGATTTCAGGGCATAGCCTGCATTGATTACTTTGGAAGAATAAGTGATCGCTTCAGTATATTTTCCGTTGCCTTTACCAAGGTATACTTCCGCGTTCAGGTAGAGTCGCGCCAGAAGCGACCAAACCGCTGCCTGGTCTACGCGTGCATATTCGTTATTCCTTGCTTTTACAACCAGTGGTTCAATAGCCAGGAGTTCAGACTCCACATATTTAAATAACGCAGTGCGGTTTGTTTGCGGAGGAATATATTTTCCGATAGGGTCATTCTCTGTTACAAATGGAGGATTCGCAAACAGATCCATCAGTACCCAGTATTCAAAGGCACGCAGGAAGCGGGCTTCCGCGCGGAAGGTACGTATATCGTCCGCATCTTTACCAGTAAAGCCACGGGATGAGATTTTCTCATCAGTAGATTCGCGGAGGAATTCATTCGCGATGGTAACATGGAAGAGACTACGATTGTATAATGCTGCCAGCAGTACGTTGTTGCTGGTCCAGTTCATGTTATGGAAGTCAGGAATACCCGGATCGTTCCATACGCAGGCTGCTTCTTCTGTAGGCAATTCCTGTGCATTCCAGAACAGCCGGAGGAAGTCTGCCTGGCCAGGATCAATACCTGCGAGGTCGGAGGAACCGGTGCCATTATTTCCTGGCAATGCGAAACTACCGTATACTTTTGCCAGTACCTGTTTGTAACCATCCAGGGTTTTGTAAGCCACTTCAGAAGTGGTGGCATTCGTAGGCATTCTGTCCAGATCCTTAGTACAGGAGCTTAAACCAGCAACAGCTACGAAGACACATATTTTGAGAAAGTTCTTTTTCATCTTGCTAAATATTTTTATTAAAACTCCAGGTTCGCTCCCAGTACAAATGTTCTGGATCTTGGATATAAGTTATAGTCAATACCGCCGTTCAATTCAGGGTCCAGTCCTTTGTATTTGGTAATCACAAATACGTTCTGGCAGGTGGCGTTCAGACGCAGGTGACCTGTATTTTTAAACAGGCTGCCCAGGTCATACCCCAGTGTCAGGTTGTCCATACGCAGGAAAGACGCATTCTGCACGTAGTAGTCGGACTGATATTGATTGTTATAGAAGTTGGTATTGTAGATATCCGTTGTACTGTTGTTGAGGAGGCCCAGCGGGTTCAAAATATTTCTTCTAACGCCGAAGTTGGAAGCAACGTTGTTGTACATGTAGTTACCCAGACTGGCGCGGAGCGAAGTGCTCAGTGTCCAGCGGTCGTAGGTTACCTGTGTGCTGAAGCCCAGGAATACCTTTGGCGCCGGAGATTTATAGCGATACATGTCTTTCTGGTTGATGATACCATCTCCGTTCAGATCTTCGTATACCCCTTCCAGTGGTTTACCGTTCTTATCATATACTTGTTTGTATACATAGAAAGCGAAGGTATTGTAGCCTACAGAGTGGATCTGGATAGACTGACCAGTACCGCCCGTGATGCCGCCGGTCAGGTTTCCAACAAAGCTGGAATCTGTAACTGCCGTCAGATTGGTGATTTTGTTGTTGTTATAGGTAAGGTTGAAATTCACATCCCAGGTCAGTTTCCCTTTCTGGATAGGCGTAGCGCCGATGTTCAGTTCAATACCTTTATTCTCGATATTACCTACGTTGGTGAGGATTTGGTTGCTGAAGTTGGAACCAATTGGAATAGGCACCGTGTTCAGCAGGTTTTTTGTCTTCTTATAATACACATCCACACTACCTCTCAGCCTGTCCTGGAGCACCGCGAAATCGAGTCCTCCGTTCCAGGTAGCCGTTTGTTCCCACTTAATATTTTTATCGTAAGCGGCAGGCGCCTGCATGTTATACCAGTTGTTGCCGAATTGATACATGCTCGCATTGGAACTGGTAGAATAGATTGCCATATAGGAGTAGTTGGCGATACCATCCTGGTTACCGGTAATACCATAGCTCAGACGCAGTTTCAGATCGCTCAGCGTTTTGGATTCTTTCAGGAAAGATTCTCTGTTGATTCTCCAGGTCAATGCAGCGGAAGGGAAAACGCCCCAGCGGTTTTCTTTTGCAAAGCGGGAGGAACCATCTGTACGCAGCGATCCTTGTACAATATATTTATCGTCGAAGGTATAGATCAGACGGCCATAGTAAGAGATGAGCGTATTTCTTGGAATATCGAAAGGAAACTTCGGTATACTCCCTACGATAGTATCTCCTTTGGCATTAAAGCTGGCGTAGTTATAGTTGGTAGTGGCATTATCATAGTAGCCATAACCCGCGAGCGCGTTGATGTTTGATTTTATACCAGGGAAAGTTTTGTTATAGTTCAGGTAGAACTCACCTACTTTATTATTAATTTTTTGCAGGAAGTGATTGTTCTGACCTGCTGTGGTATAGGCCTGTCCGGCGTTTGCAGGTACGAAGGTAGTGCCGCTGCCTCTGGATACATCATAACCCAGGTTCAGATTGGCGCGCAGTTCAGGCAGGAAATGGAATTTGTAATCCAGTTCAATATTACCGTAGCTGCGTTTTACTTCAGAGTTGTTATCCTGCATGCGAATGAGGGAAACAGGGTTTCTTGGCGCATTTGGATTGAGCGTAACGTTGCCTGCAGCATCTTTTGTATACCATTCAAAGTAACCGCCGAAAGGACTGCTGGAATCATACACCGGTTGGGTTGGATCGAACTGTACTGCGTTGATGATGGCCTGTTGGTTTGCGTAATGCGCATTGGTGATGGCGCCTTTCGCGCTGATATTCACTTTCAGGTGTTTATCAAAGAACTGTGGGTTCAGGTTTACGCTCAGGAAAGAGCGTTTCAGGTTATCTGTGATCAGCACACCGGACTGGTTCATGAAGTTACCAGACACGCGGTAAGGGATATTTTTAATCGCGCCACTGATGCTAAGATTATTATCTGTGGTGATACCGGTACGATAGATTTCTTTCTGCCAATCGGTGCTGGCATTACCCATCAGCGCTTTCTGTGCAGGCGTACCAAGAGAGTCTACATATTTACGAAAATCATCTGCAGAGAGTACGTCAATTTTCTTACTGATTTTACCTACAGCAAAGCTGGTGTTGAAATTGATTTTTGCTCTGCCGGAAGTTCCTTTCTTAGTTGTGATCATTATCACCCCGTTGGATGCTCTGGAGCCATAGATGGCAGTTGCAGCAGCATCTTTCATGATAGTGAGGCTTTCAATATCATTAGGATTGAGCAGTACCATTGGATTAGGAGCGCCGTTGATACCGCCTCCGCTGAAAGGAACTCCGTCTACTACGTAGAGCGGATCGTTGCTGGCATTCAGTGAAGAACCGCCACGGATGCGGATAGTGCTACCTACGCCTGGTTGTCCGCTGTTGGATGTTATGGAGACGCCAGCCACTTTACCCAGAATCAGTTGTTCAGGGGTTTGGATACTTCCTTTCTGAAAGTCTTTCGTAGTTATGGTAGCGATACTTCCCGTTACATCTTTCTTTTTCTGGGTACCATAACCGATCACCACGGCTTCCATCAGGTCGTGTTTATCATCAGCCAGTTTTACATCGATGGTAGTCTGCCCTCCTACTGTAATTTCCACTGGTTTCTTACCCATGAAAGTGTATACGAGTATGGTGGCAGGGGTTGTTCCTCCAATGGTATAGTGGCCCTGGCCATTTGTTTGTGTTCCGCGACTGGTACCCTTGATCTGGATACTCACTCCCGGCAGGGATTCGCCGGTGGCGGCATCGGTTACCTTCCCGCTGATTTGTCCCTGCGCCTGCGCGGTGAATGCGCACAGTAGCAGCAACAATACAGGCATGAAAAGCCGATTGTAGAACTTTTTCATAACGTTGTGTGAATTTGGGTGATAATAAGAATCAATCATAACAAGTGAATCAGTAATAACAAGTAAAATCAGTAAACAAGTGAATCTATAATAACAAGTGGCATCAAAACCCTAAAGGCTATTTGCTTAATTCAAAAACCATTTCCTGCATGGCAGGTATATCTATACTTCCATTCAGTTTAATTGCAGTACCGGTGATGATATTGTTGGCAGCCGAGAAACCTTCGGTGCGTTCGTTGAAGTGGGTCAGATCTATAGTCCTTGCTTCCTTCGCCGTATTCATTACACACATGACTGTCTGATGGTCGGTATAGCGGAAATACACGTATACGCCATCACGGGGCGCAAATTGCATTAACTTACCGAATTTCAATGCATCGGAATTTTTACGATATGTACCCAGTTTCTTTACAAGCGCCTGTACTTCCGTTTCGGCAGCGGTCATTCCTTTTCCGGTGAAGGCGCTGCGGGTATCTTCTTTCCAGCCACCGGGAAAATCCAGTCGTACCAATCCATCCGGCTTGGTTTCGCCTTTCATCAGTACTTCTGAGCCATAGTACAGTTGTGGAATTCCTCTGCATGTCAACAGCCAGGTATAGGCAATTTTCTGTTTGGCTACATCTTCTTTTACAATGGAGAAAAATCGGTTCAGATCGTGGTTGTCGAGTAATAGTACATTTTTGGTTGGGTCCTGGTAGAGATAATCATAACTGAGTACGTTGTACAGTTGTATTACGCCGGTATTCCAGCCCAGCTCCTGTGTCAGCGCAGGTACGATTCCATTGAACAGGCATTGGAAATCTAAGAGTCCTGGTAGGTTGCTTTTAAAAGCGGTATTGATATTGTTTTTTACAAAGTATACTTGATTAGGCGTGTTCTGCACCAGTACTTCCCCGAAAATGCTGATCTGGGGATATTCCTGCAGCAGCGCGGCATTACAGTCGTTCCCAAACTGAAGATCATTGTACATGTACGTGTCTACCCGAATCGCGTCTACCCCAAATTCTTCTACATACCAGATGGCATTTTGTATGATAAAGCTGGCTACATAAGGGTTACGTTGGTTCCAGTCGGGCATTTCCTTAACAAACCAGCCATCGGTCATCAGTTTTTTATCGATGGCGGAGGCGTGTGGATCGAACAGCGCTTGTTCTCTGGCGCTGGTACCTGTGAAGGTAGGCCATTGGTTTAACCAGTCTTTTGAAGGCAGGTCCTGTACAATAAAGTGCCAGGTGCCGGTATGATTGTATACCGCGTCCTGTACGAGTTTCATGCCTTTGTGATGTAAAGCGTCAGAGAGTTCCTTATAGCCATTGTTCCCACCATAACGGGCATCTATTTTATAGTGATTGGTGATGGCGTAGCCGTGTTCCGTACGGGAAGGCATATCGTTTTCCATTACGGGCGTCATCCAGAGGGCGGTTACGCCCAGCTGATCCAGGTAATCCAAGTGCTGGATGATACCTTTGAAATCGCCGCCATGGCGGGCATAATAATCGGCCCGGTTGAGCGACTGATCCCGCATCCCTTTTACGCGGTCATTGGTAGTATCGCCATTGCTGAAGCGGTCCGGCATTAGGAAGTAAATCATATCCGCGGCAGAAACACCCTGAGCAAAATCCTTTCCCGGTGTACCTTTCCTGGCTTTCAGCTGCCAGGATATATGTGATTTTTTACCATTTTTAGTATAGATGAAATCTACATTGCCTGGTTGGGCAGCAGCGGTGATTTCAATATCGGCAGCGAGGTATTTGCCATTTTCGAAGGTATGTACTGCCAGCAGATTTACGCCTGGATAGTTGATGGCCAACTGACCTTTGCTAAAATCAGCATCATTATTTTTAAGGAGTAATTGCAACTTGTTCGTCTTCATTCCTGTCCACCAGTTGACTGGATAGATTTCAGGAGACGCGGCATAGGTAGCATATGCAGAAAATAACAAGAATAGTCCGGCGATCAGCTTCTTCATCATAATGTGGAACTAAAAATTTCAGAGGGGCAATTTATGGAAACCTGCGTCATCCTTAGCATCCCTTATACTGACAACCCTCTTGCCGTTACATAAAAACCAGTCGACATATTTTTAGTATTTAGTATAAGAAACGACGTCGTTCGTATAAAAAAATGGTTGTTTAATGAATATTCTTTAGCTTGAACGGGAATTTTTCAGCCACTTATGATAGATATACCGCGGTCGAGATGGGGGAAGAAGAGTGTATATGCCATCTATTGGGTCTTCTATGTACTACTTTTCGGGTTTATTCAGGCAGGTCCTTACCATGATTACCGGAATGCATTTGCATCCGAGTTAATCAGTTTACCTATGCGCGTACTCTTTGTTACCATTGTGCTGGAAGTCATGGTGGAACAATTTCTCTTTAAAAAGAAAGTCTGGCTTTTCATTCTGATTTATATTCCGCTGATATTAAGTTTTGCCGTTATTCAACGATGGCTTGACAATACTTTTATATTGGAATATTTCCTAACTCATTGGCAAAAAGAGCCGCTATTAAGCATTTCGCCCTATATCTACAGCGTGATCAAGTTACAGTTTGTGGTAACGATTCCATTTTCTGTGAAGTTGTTTTATAACTGGGTAACGGAACAGCATCGTTCCATGCGGATGGCGGAAGAGAAAACACAGGCAGAGCTAATCATCTTACGCAATCAATTTCATCCGCATTTTATTTTCAATGTACTGAATACGCTTTATGCGAAAACGGTATTTACTTCTCCGGAATCTGCGGAGATCATTTCCCGAATGTCTTCTCTGTTGCGGTTTTCTATTTATGAAATTAACACCCGACTCATACCATTAGAGAAGGAAATCCAGTATCTGGAAGATTATATCTCTCTACAAAAGGCACGTTTTGAACACCGGCAGCAAATAAGTTTTCATATCGATGGACAACCGGAAAACAAATACCTGGAACCTTTTATTTTAATGGCTTTCGTGGAAAACAGTTTTAAGCATTGCATGCCTAATGAGCATGGCGACAACTGGATTACCATTTCTATTTCTATACAGCAGGAATGGCTGACAGCGAAGATAGAAAACAGTGCCATTAAGGGTTACAGCGGGCAGCAGCTGAGTGGTAGCGGCGGTGTGGGATTAGAAAATGTAAAGCGGCGCTTAAACTTAATTTACGGCGAACAATATACCTTAAAAATTACCCAAGACGAGGACAGTTATTTTGTGTATTTGAAATTGAAACTGGAAGCACATGACGCATAGTATCAATTGTATCATTATTGAAGATGAGAAACCGGCCGCCGATCTGCTGGCCACCTATATCAGCCGTGTAGAGCTGTTGCATTTGGCAGGTACATTCACCAGCGGTACCCAGGCGATGCGTTGCCTGACTACGCAAAAAATTGACCTCATCTTTACCGATATTAACTTGCCGGGTATCAGCGGCGTAGATTTCATCCGTTCGCTGACACCAGCTCCCAATGTGATTTTCACGACCGCTCACGCAGAATATGCCGTGGATGGATTTGACCTGGATGCAGTAGATTTTCTGCTGAAACCCATTTCTTTTGAAAGATTCCTCAAAGCGATTCACCGTTTCATCAAACTGGATAAACAGTTGATGGAAGCGGCACCGCGACAGGAAGTTCCAGAAAAAGAGCCGCCTTTTATCTTTATCAAATGCGATAAAAAAATGGTGAAAATTTTCCTGGATGATATCCTGTTTTTTGAATCACAAAAGAATTATTTGCTGATCAATACCAACAAGGATGTTTTCAAAACTTATCATTCCATTTCAGAGATGGAGGAAAAGTTGCCGGAGTCTATGTTTGTAAGGATTCACCGCTCTTTCATCGTGTCGATTCCTAAAATAGAAAAGTTCAACAGCAATGCTATTGAACTCAATGGTATCCATATTCCTATTGGAAGACATTACGGCTCCACTACTACGCAGGCATTGAAGAACTATCAACAAACACATCCTTCCTTCCAGCTCTGATTTATACCAGTGCTGATTCAGCGTCTGAATTGGAGAATGCAGCTGCTTGTTCCATGAATAGCGCTTCAATCATACCTATTTCCTTGCCATACATTGTTTTCTTACGCTTACCGAAGTAAAGGGTATTTTCCATCACTTTGTTGCCGATCCATGCCAGTTTGAGTTTTCCAGCATCCAGTTCATGACGACAGAGGAAATCAGGGATTACCGCAAACCCTTTCCCATCGCTCAGACAGCGTACAATCGAGCATTTATTGGGTACAATATAATTAGGTCGGAAGTCTGGATGCTTATTGAAATTCTGGTACCAGAATTTGCGCATGATTTCCATATCGGCAGCGGTAGTATACCAGATTTGTTCCTTCAGCCAGTTTTCCAAATCCTGCATGTTCCCCGCTTTGATCAGGGCTTTGAGCTCCTTCGTATCCTGCTTCCCTCCTGCTACCAGCACAATTCTTTCTTTAGAAAAAGGAATGTACTCCAGATTGGTCTGATTCCCTTTTTGTGGCGTAATAATGAGGTCCAGCAGGCCATTGTCCAGGTCGTGCTGCATGTCCGGGTATTCCCCGAATTTGATATTGATATTGAAAGGCAATGTGGAAATATACTGTTCCAGGGTAAACTGGAATGTTTCCAGGCACATGCCAATACAGATGTTTGATTTGTTGGCCTCTGAAGTTTTATGAAAATGTACTTCCGCATCTTCCAACCTGTTGACGGCTTCGAGGATGTAGTTATACAAGACTTTCGCTTTTTCTGTGGGCACCATTTTGCGGGCTGTGCGGTCAAACAGTTTATAGCCTACATAAGACTCGAGGGAATTGAGGTGCAGACTCACCCCTGGCTGGGAAACGTAGAGGGCTTGGGCCGTGGCGGTGAGGGAGCCGGTTTCATAAATGGTTTTGAAAGTACGGAACCATTCAAAATTCAATAACATAACCTATCATTTTTCTGATGCAAATGTACAATTTATCTAATTATGATAATCAAAGAACCTAAAATAGCTTTGCATTAGCAAAAACGAAAAAAGTACATGGAACAGTTATTAACGATAGAAACGCCCATATCCAAGAAGGCTGGCAGCCGCATACCAGCAGCGTTGTGGGCATTGACAATCAGTGCGTTTGCTATAGGCACTACGGAATTTGTTGCGGTAGGCATATTACCGACCATAGCGGAGAGTTTGCGGGTGAGCGTATCCGCATCGGGGCTGCTGGTGAGTATCTATGCGTTGGGAGTGGCCATAGGCGGGCCTCTGTTAACGGCTCTGACCACTAAGATCCCTCGTAAGCCATTGTTGGTATCCCTCATGGGCTTATTTATCCTGGGGCATATAGCCTCTACTTTTGCGCCGAATTTCGGCCTGTTGCTGACGGCCAGGTTTATATCAGGATTTGCCCATGCTGTATTTTTCGGCGTAGGGGCTACAATAGCGGCCACGCTCGTGTCTCCCGATAAAAAAGCCACCGCTATTGCGATTATGTTTGCGGGCCTGACGGTCGCCATCATTGTGGGGGTACCATTAGGCACTTATATAGGCCAGCATTTAGGCTGGAGGGCAACCTTTGGCGGCGTGGCCGTATTAGGGGTAATCGGACTCATTGCTACCGCCCTGTTGTTGCCATCCAATTTAAAACAGGAGGCGCCGCTGCAATTAAAAGATCAGCTGCAGGTATTGAGGAACAAGCATATTTTACTGGTACTGGCGATTACCGCCCTGGGATATGGCGGTACATTTGTCGTATTTACTTATCTGGCCACCTTGCTGGAGAAAGTGACTGGTTTTCAGGCGAACGCTGTCAGTATACTATTGCTGGTATACGGCGTGGCCATCGCGTTGGGCAATGTGATAGGAGGCAAAATCAGTAATCATCATCCGGCGAAAGTATTGATCCGTTTATTTTTATACCAGGTTATTATTTTGCTGGCTTTCACTTTTACAGCGCATTATCGTATAGGCGCAGTAGTTACCCTGCTGTTGATGGGAGGCATGTCTTTCGCCACCGTACCGGGCTTACAGTTATACATTGTGCAACTGGCCGGTAAATATTTACCCGGAACGGAAGATATTTCTTCCTCTTTAAACATTTCCGCTTTCAATCTGGGTGTGGCTATTGGCTCTTATGTAGGCGGCGCTGTAGTGGCTGCCCCTATGCTGGGATTAAGCGCTACACCTTGGATAGGCGCCATCATGGTATTGATAGGAGCAGGATTAACGGTGATAAGTTACAAGCAGCAAGGTACGGCTGTTGCATAATTGTTTAGGCAGACACGGATACATCAGAATACCATGTGCCGTCTCTGCCTGAATTTTTTATTGCAATAATCATTCGTATTACTGTTACCAGCGGTATTGGAAGTTCGGAGATTTTTTCACTATCTTGTTTCAGCCCAAATTCTTTCCGCATTATGAAATACAAGATGCTTGTACTGTCGCTACTGTTGATACAACAGGCGCATGCCCAATTCCGAAATTTTGGAAAACCCAAATGGACTTATCGCACACAGGATAAGATTTTCACCACCCCTGCCCTCTTTCGGCAATCGATTCTTACCGCCAGTATGGATGGACATCTCTATTCCTTACAGCGTACCAACGGTCGATTGAATTGGAAATTCAAAACGGGCGCTGGTATTGCTACCCATCCACTGGTAACAGATAGTACTGTTTACTTTGGCAGTTATGATGGTCACTACTATGCTGTAAATGCCGGCAATGGCAAGCTGCAATGGAAATTCCAGACCGGAGGAGAACGCAGAGTAGGAAGCAAGGGGTACTTGGGTATGACACCGGCAACCATGTATATGGAGGACCAGTACGACCTGTATCTCTCCTCTCCCGCTACTGATTCAGCGCATGTATTCTTTGGCAGCAGCGACAGCTGTATCTACGCCGTGAACCGCAAAAGCGGCAAGCAGGTATGGAAATATAAAACCAATGGCCCCGTTCATGGCGGCGTAGCCTATAGTAACAATATGGTAGTGGTGGGTAGCTGGGATACCAACGTATATGCGTTGGATGCAGTAAGCGGTAAACTTATCTGGAAATTTAAAACAGGGGAAGACCCCAAGACGCACATACTGGAAGGGATACAGTCGACCCCAGTGGTAGCCGGAAATACGGTATACATCGGCGCCAGAGATGCCCGTTTGTATGCGCTGGATTTACACAGCGGCCAACGCAAATGGGAACATAGCGCCGGCAATGCCTGGGTGGTTGGTTCCGTCGTAGTAGTAGACAATCATGTGTATGTTGGTACGTCCGACAGCTATCTGATGCTGGATATCAATGCCAGTACCGGAGAAGCACATAAGCAAACCAAAGGGGGCGGTTATGTTTTCGGAGCGCCCGCAGTATATGGTAATACCCTTTGCTATGGCGATTTCACTGGCCGACTAATCCTGATCAATACTCCTAACTGGCAAACGACTTCCTTATTTGATACGCCAGGTAGAACGGAGTTTGGAGGACAATTATTAGATAGCGGCAATATCAGTTTCATGAAAATAGCTGCAGGCGCTTCACCGGAAAAATATAGTACCGCCGTTGCGTTTATGAATCAATTGTATAAACTGGGACCCTTTGCAGCTGCTCCCGTAATTGCGGAGAGTACAGTGTATGCCACCAGTACAGATGGCAATCTCTATGCGATAGAACTGAAATAGCCTTTGAAGTTGCAGAGAGATGAACCTTTGGTTTTTAACGATGACGTATATACGAAAACAGCCTTTGATTTACTTCAAAGGCTGTTTTTGTCTTTTGAAGAATTTCACCACCTCATACCATACTACGCTAAGGAAACCCGCTCCGGCACATACCAGCAGATGCCGGCTATTCAACGGATCGATATCAAAGAGATGAGCCACAGCAGGCACATACAGCATAATGGCGGTAACCACTACCGTAAAGCTGATCACACCCACCATCAGCATATTGCGATTCTTCATACTGGTGATGAAAGAATAATAGGCTGATCTGTCGACCATAGTAAGGAATACATTAGCGATAATAAGGGTAGTAAATACCATGCTGCGGGTGAGTGGTTCGGAATATCCCTGTGATACAGCCCATTGATACACGCCGAGCACACCTGCCGTAATGATCAATCCCTGTAAAATACTTCTACCCATTTCTGCAAAGCTGAGAAAGGTTTCATTCATAGGCCTGGGCGGTACTTTCATGGTATTTTTCTCCATCGGTTCGTTTTCGTATACCACCGAACAAGTGGGCCCCATGACCAGTTCCAGGAAAATCACATGCATAGGCGTGAAGATATTCGGATACAGCCAACCGAGGAATAATGGCAGCGATACGGTGAGAATGATAGGAATATGAATAGCGACGATGTACAGTACAGCTCTGCGTATATTGTTATAGATCCTTCTGCCCATCGCAACGGCGTCTACCATCCCGCTGAGGTCATCATTACTCAAAATAAGCGCGGCGGCCTGTTTGGCAATTTCTGTGCCTTTACGGCCCATAGCAATCCCGATATGCGCCGCTTTCAGGGCAGGACCATCATTCACGCCATCGCCAGTCATCGCCACTATTTCATTGTCTGCTTTCAATGCATTGATAGCAGCTAGTTTCGCTTCCGGATACATGCGGGTGAATATATTAACGGATTCCATTTGCTGCTGACGCCCCTGCTCATCCAGTTTCATGAGCTCACTACCGTTTATGGTAGCATCGGCATTCCGCAACCCTGCCTGCTGAGCGATAGCCCGTGTGGTGGCGCTGTTATCTCCCGTAATAATTTTCACGACAATGCCAGCATCATAAAATTTATCGAATACCTCTTTGATATTGGCTTTTGGCGGATCGTAGAAAGTGATCAGGCCCATGAAAGTAAAAGGTAGTTCCTGTTGTTGTGCCGGGTAATCATATCCCTGAAAATCAGCAGTAGCCACTCCTAATACCCGATATCCCTGATTGGATAGTTCCAGCTGTTGATCGCTGATTTGTTTTTTCATTTCATCAGAAAGACGACTAACCGCTAATATTGCTTCAGGAGCACCTTTGGCAGCAATGATGCGGTTGCCGGATTTATCTTCGAAGATATGCGTCATCATGGGCGGTGTGCCCCCTAATGGATACTCATGTACAATGCTGAACTCGGTGCGCAGGTCTTGCTTATTGAGTTGGCCATAGATATGATGCAGCGTTTTCTCCATAGGATCAAATGGCACCGGTTCACTCGCCCACATGGACATATTGATAATCGCTTTGGCCGTATCGTTTTCCCAGTTTTTACTATCGTATAAGGTATTGTTTTCAGCGGCATAAACATCGTGCAGCTGCATACTGTTTTCTGTAATCGTGCCTGTTTTATCTGTACAGATGACGGTGGCGCTACCCAACGCTTCTACTGTACGTACTTTCTTCACGATGATGCCGAGTTGCATGAGTCGGCGTGCTCCCAGCGCCATAAACGTAGTGAAGGCAACAGGAATTTCTTCCGGCAGTATAGACATTGCGAGGGTCAGTCCTTTGAGCAGACTATCCATCAAACTGCCGCTTTGATAAAAGTTATATCCCCATACGGCCAGGAATACTGCCACGCCAATAATGGCCATGCCTTTTACAAAGGCATTAATTTGTTTTTGTAATAGCGTAGGTTCATCTTTTATAGTCAGAATAGCGGTACCCAACTGACCTATTTTCGTCTGAGCGCCCACCTGTTCTACCTGGGCGAAAGCCAATCCTGAGGCAACGAGGGTGCCACTGAACAATTGTTTATCGCCATCGGCAGATTTAAACACCGTATAGGCTTCACCGGTAAGGGCGGATTCATTCACAGAGAAGTCGTTTGCATGCAGCACATAGCCATCGGCGTTAATGGTATTGCCTTCTTCCACTACCATCACGTCTCCTACCACAATTTCAGCAGTAGGAATGCTGATGATTTTTCCGTTTCGTACGACTAGGCTCAATGGTTGGTTGATTTTCTTCAGTGCTGCCAGCGCTTTGTTGCTACGGCCTTCCTGGTAAAAGGAAATGCCGGATACCAGAACGATGGCTGCCAGCATAAAATAGGCTTCGCTGGTTTCACCTAGCATAAAATAGATGATAGTCACTGCAATCAGCAGAATCAGCATGGGTTCAGAGAGCAGTTCCAGGAGTATTTCCAGCCATTTACTTTTGCCTGCTGTAGCGTATTCATTGGGGCCGTTCTGTTGTCGGGATTCCAGGACAGCTGCGTCGTCCAGACCTTTGATATGATCCGGGATATTCCTTTGATCCGCCATATATCGAGGTTAAGGGTAGATTAATGAAAATGAAGGTAATCATTTCCGCTAGTCGGCCGCAATTTTATACCCGCCCCGAACACCGTTCGGCGACAGTACCACTTGCCACAACTGGCTGAATCTGGCGCGGAATGAGCCGGCGCAGGACATCAGATAATAGTTCCACATGCGGCGGAATACTTCATCGTAATCATCTGCCAGTTCATCCCAGTTATCGTTCACGTTATGGTACCAGGCCATCAGGGTTTGATCGTAGTTGGTGCTGAAATTCTGCCAGTGTTCCATCACGAAAAAGTCTTCCATTGCTTTTCCTATTTGTGAAACGGAAGGAATATTGGCATGTGGGAAAATGTATTTATCCAGCCATGGATCGGCCATGGAGTGCGATTTGTTGCCGCCAATGGTATGTAGTAGAAAAAGACCGTTATCATCCAGGCAATGGCGGGCCATTTGCATATAGGCGTGATAGTTACGATAGCCCACATGTTCGAACATGCCCAGGGAAGCAATGGCATCAAACTTTTCGTTCATGCTGCGATAGTCCATTACCCGAATATCTACGGGGAGTCCTGCGCATCGTGTTTTGGCAAGCTCCGCCTGCTCTTCAGAGATGGTGATGCCTGTAACGTGGGCGCCGTATCTCTCTGCAGCAAATCTGGCAAAACTTCCCCATCCGCATCCGATGTCCAGCACGCGCATACCTGGCTTCAGATGGAGTTTCCGGCAGGTAAGGTCCAGTTTGTTTTCCTGTGCTTCATCCAGGTTGTTCGCATTTTCCCAGAAAGCGCAGGTATAGGTCATGCGTTTGTCGAGCATGATTTCGAAGAGGTCGTTTCCCAAATCGTAGTGTTTGCGACCATTTTTAAAGGACTGTTCCGGATGTTGGAAGTTGAATATGCGCGAGAGCAGAATATCTTTTTTCAGCTGCCAGCTGCCGCGGATTTTATCTTCCAGCTTGGCGGAGAGAATGCGGTTAATCATTTCATCCGGGCGCGGGGCATCCCACCATCCGGCCATATAAGATTCACCGAGGGCCAGAGAGCCATGTTTGAGTACTCCGGGGTAGAAATGGTCGTTATGAACGGTGATATCCCAAGGCTGGTTGCCATTGACATGTATTCCTGCGGAGTTCAGGAGTTTGGATACCATATTTTTGCTGCTTTCCATACTGTAGTGGCGTTACATCAAGTGGTTAACACCTGCCGTTGCCAAAAGTTTATTTCAGCTCTATCAAATGTAAGGGGAGCAACTGACATCAGGTTGCCGCAAAGAGGGAAATTGGAAAATGGGGCAGATCGTATAGGCAAGGTAGTTATTAAGGGGCCGGTAATAAGAATAAAGTCCGGCCCGTCTACCTCATAAGCAAAATCTATATTTTCAAACGTTGTTCCTGTTGTATAGAACAACTATAATTTTTAAGGGTCCGAAACTACTAAAAAAATGAATATCAAGTAATAATTATGGAGAATAAATTCTTATAAGTGTAAAGATTACCTTTAATTGAATAACTCATCGTCCTCATCGTAGGGGCCAAATGCAGGCAGGAGAATAGTGAGGCTGGTGCCTTTCCCGGGCAGGCTGTCTACCATAATACTTCCGCTGTTTTGTTGGGCAAACTCCCGGCATAACACCAGACCTAACCCCGTACCCCTTTCACCGTTGGTACCGTATTCAGGATGTTGATTATAGGAAAAAAGGTCGGCCACTTGTTTTGGCGTCATACCCGTTCCTTCATCCTGGATGGTAATGGCCAGCTTGTCTTCCTCTACCCTGGTTTCGATCGTTACGCGCCCACCGGCATAGGAGAATTTCAAAGCGTTACTGAGAAAGTTTCGGAGGATAACCGACACCTGATCACGGTCGGCATACAGCGTTTGGGCTTCCGGGACCTTCATATCCACGGTAATATTTTTCTGGAGGATGTTGAGTCGGAAAAAATAGAGTACTTCCGTCATGAGTGGCAACAGCGGAAATGATTCGGGCAATGACTGAATACCTTTCATACTGCGACTACTCCAGCGTAGTATATTATCCAGAGAGCCACCAAGTTGAGATACTTTTTCATGCAGCACTTCTGCTGCTTCCTTCATATCCTTCTCCGGGTATTCTCCTTTGAGAAACATATCCAGCAGGACTTCCAGCGTAGCAAGGGGACTCCTTACATCATGTGCCACGATGGAAAATAGTTTCTCTTTGTCTTTGTTCATGTTCTGAAGCGACTGTTGTTGCGCTTCAATTTCCCGTTGATAATCTTCCTGAATATATTTGAAAAAGGTAAGTCCCACCATTGGGAATATCAGGGCTGTTCCCGCATTCAACCATACTCTTTCCTCTGGCACCGGCGATATTCCTGGTATGCTTTGGGGAAAGTATACGATTCCCAGAAAAGCGGATATAAGTATCAGCGATGATATCAGGATTACCCATTTATTATCATAGACCAAAGCCACAATAATCATCATATTAAACAGGAAATATTCTGCTCCGTTATGATAAAAGAATCCTGTAAAAGCAAAGGCACAGGAGCTGCAAACAATCAGCACCAATCTTGCCCAGAGGTAGCGGCGGCGATGGTGCAGGAATAACAACATGACAGATCCGAAGGTCGTAATCAGATTCATGAAAGAGAGCAGGTATCTTCCCTGGATCACATTCAACACTGCAAAGAAGAACATGAAAGGAATACAAGGAAGTGCCAGCAGGTTCAACAACTTAGTTCTCCTTACTTCGATAAAAGGCATGCCTGGGGAAACGCCATAATTCACGATGGCATTGGCATAATCCTTCATTTTATCGTATATGAATTTCTGCAGTTTGTTGAGCATAGGGGTACAAATATACCCTGATTTTTTAATGCTGCGCTGGTATAGCAGTTTATTGTAATCTGAAGAATTGAATACAGGGAGACAAAAAGCCCGGGAACGGAGAATTCCCGGGCTATAGAACAAATTGTTAACCTTTTATAAGGTAGGGAGCGATTGCTTTTTTCCAGATATCATATCCTTTACTATTCATGTGCAGCATATCGTTGCGGAATAGCTCTGGACGGGCATTTCCTTTCGTGTCCAGCATGGGTGTACATATATCGACAAAGCGCATCTTTTGTTGCGTAGCGATATAGTTTTTAATCAGCGTATTCGCGTCTTTCACCCTGTCTAACCACTTGGCTCTGGAAGGGCTGGGCTTGATAGACATGTACAGGATAGGCACTTCCGGCATTTTCGCGCGAATCCCTTCCAGTAGTGCTTTTGTACGGCTCAGTATGGTATCGGCAGGCGCTTCCGGAATATCATTATCTCCTACATAAATGACAATTTGTTTAGGCTTGTAAGGCAAAACGATATCATTTAAATAGAAAATAATATCATTAATAACTGCTCCGCCTATACCGCGATTCATCGCCGTATAAGCTGCAAAAGTGCGTTCCACATCATGCCATACCCGGATGGAGGAACTTCCGATAAACAATACCGGATGTTCCGGCGGATAATAAATTTTATCCCAGGCTTTGATGACTTGTACATCATCCCAGAACCTTGGCTTCTCCTGTGCCAGGGCCAGTTGCGTAGAAATGCCTGCCAACAGCAGTACGAATAACCATTTTTTCATAACGTGACATCGGTTGATTGGCAAACAAAATAAAAAATTCACTTATATTTTTTTATTTAATCTCTACCAGTTGTTTATTTACATTATGACCAAATATTTCCACGACTGTATTTTTGGTGGCTGCTTTTTCTCCGCTGATCACGATTTCCTTTTTCTCTCCGGGCAGTACCGTGATATAGTTATCGGAATAGAATACCGGCAGGATACGTTCTTTGGAACTGGCGTCCAGCAGGGAAATCCTGTTGAAGAAAGCCAGTGGGCCGCCGGTAGGATTAGACACGGTTACAACCACCTCTCCTGATTTACGTGTAGCCGTTACCGTTGGTTTAACTGTACTCATTTCCTGTAAGCCGCTATAGTTACCGTTTGCATCTGTGAGCCAGTAGCAGTTATCGTCTACTATTTCTTTTTGAAGGTTGCGCAGGCGGAGGGAAAGGAAGATACCTTTCTGCGATTTCAGTTTATCAACGATTGTTTTAAGTTCTACGTGTTTTTGTACGGAACCCGGCGTTGCTTCCACGAAGAGTTGTCCTAATGACGTTTGTTTTCCTGCCATATCATAGGCGTTGATTTCGAGCATCAGATCGCGATGATAGGCGAAGGTATTGTTTACGATCATCACCATTTTCTCTACCGGATTGTACATTACGTGGAGAGGTTTGCTGCCGCTGTGGAGGCCATAGAGGCAAGCATTGGGGTCCAGGTAATAATCGTACATCTGTCCACGTAAGGCTGTCCATGGGTTTTGTGTTTTCCAGATGATAGCGCCGGTGTACCAATCCCACATATGGGCGCTAAACCCTTCCATCAGGGCGCGGTATTGGTCATAGTTGACCAGTTGCGCTTTGTTGGCCCAGTCTTCCAGATTTTTGGGTGTACCGTACGGATCGATGCTGTTATTATACCCGATGTATTTATGATAGTCCCAGATGCTGTCTACGAATTTCTTTGAAAAGTCGGGCGCCACCAGGTTTTCTTTTGGAAGGAAACGTTGCAGGGAGACGAGGTCTCCTACTCCAACGGAACCTACTTCTGAATTGAAGGGGAAGGTGCGGTCTTCCCAGAAGTGTGCTACCGTTTGGATACCATACGGGCCATCTCCGTTGCCACCGATAAAGTTATAGGACATGCTATCGGAGTTGGAGTAATCGAAGAAATAGCGGGCGCCGTCCAGTTTAGGGAGGATGCTGTCTTTCATCGCTGCTAAAATATCTTGTGGCGGCGTGATTTCATTTCCTCCGCACCAGAATGCCAGGGAAGGATAGTTACGGAGCATCTTTACCTGGTCTGCCACGCTTTCGAGGAACAGGTTATGATCGTTCGGATACTGGCGACGGGTCCACTGGTCGTCTTTTTTCTGAGGGTCCAGCCAGCGGCCGTTACAGTCGCCCGACATCCAGAAATCCTGGAACACCAGCAATCCGTATTTATCGCAGGCTTCGAAGAATTCTGGTCTTTCGGTGAGGCTGCCGCCCCAGATGCGTATCAGGTTAAGGTTCATATCCCGGTGGAATCGTATTTCCGCATCATAGCGTTCTTTAGAGAATCGGAACATGGCATCGGATGTGATCCAGTTACCGCCTTTGATGAAGATACGCTGGCCGTTTACGAGGACTTCGCGGCTGCGTGTATGCGTGTTCCAGGCGGTTTGTATTTCCCGGATACCGAATTCTACCTCTTCCCTGTCGCTTATTTTACCGTCGGTGATAAATTCCAGCGGCAGCTGGTAGAGGTGCTGCGGACCGTAGCCGGCAGGCCACCAGAGGCGTGGATTTTCTAGGGTAAGATCCGGAAGAACTACTGTTGCAGATCCTTTAGGAGCAAGGGTTACCTCTTGCTGAATCGATTTACCTTCAAGCTGATATTTAAGTTTACCTGAGATTGCGTTAGCAGTAGGGTTTTGGAGGGTAGCCTGTACATGGAGGATGGCAGGCGCTTGTTGTCCGTCTGGTTGGCGGATGCCTGGTACAGAAGTAACGATATGCGGATCGAGGATACGTACGGCTCCTGTTTTTTCGATAGTAACTTTATCCCAGATGCCGGTATTTCTGTCGCGCATAGGTTGAATCCAGTCCCACCCTGCGGTGTACTGCGGGCCTACATTTCTGGCGATGGTACCATCGCCGCCCTGGCCTCCGTTAGGATCGCCGGGAAACGCTGCCGGATATACGATTACAGCCAGTCGGTTGTGGCCATCCTTGGCGAGAAATGCGGTGATATTGTAGGTTTGGCGCAGATAGGCCCCGTGGTGCGTTGTTGCATTTACTTTTTTTCCGTTGATATAGATATCGCATCCATCGTTTACACCTCTGAAATGGAGCCAGACCTGGCCGTCTGTAGCGGGTGGCATCTCCCTAAAATCCTTTACAAACCAACGGGTATAATATTCCGGGCCTGTATGAAAGATATCGGGAATTTTCTTGTTATCCATCCCATAGAATGGATCTGGCACCTGCTTATTGTTTAACATGGTGGTCAGCACCGTACCCGGAACCGTAGCGGGTTCCCAGTTTTTCAGTGCAGTAGCAGGGAGAGAGAGTTTGTTTCCATCCATCTTCACCTCCTTGATGGGAAGGGATTTCCATTCACTGTTGAGTTCATACTGATCCTGGGCGGCAAGACTTCCTGCCGTACATAGCAGCAGTCCTGATAGCAATAATCTTCGCGTCATAAAATTATTTTACCAACAAAAAATACATCACCTTAGCAACAAATATCCATCTGCAAGCTAGCTCCTGCATATGGTTCGGTTACAAAATACGCGATAAATTTAATCCTCAAATGTTTTTCTATGCGCCCCTACTTCTTACTACTGTTTACAGTAATGCTGCTCCCCTTCTTTGCGCTGGCACAGACTGATTTTAAACAGCTGGATCAATGGCTGGATAAAAATGCGCCGATTATGGGTGGCAGAGCTTATCTGGTTCTTTACAAAGATGGTAAGATCGTTTATTCCAGGAGTGCCGGACAGCTCAATGGGCGGCAGAAAATGGGTTTACGGATGATGGGGAGGATGTTTGGACAATCGCCTGATCTGACGCCGTTTACTATTCATTCCAAAATTCCGGTGGCGAGTTGCAGCAAGTGGCTCAGTGCTGCGCTGGTAATGACTTTCGTGGATGAGGGTAAACTTCATCTAGCCGATACCGTTGGTACCTGGTTGCCGGTACTCTCTCAACATGGCAAGGGAAATATTACCATTAGTCAGTGTCTTTCTCATCTGACAGGTATCAAAGCCCCTCCTATCCGGGAAGGCTTCAAAGAACAGGCGCGTATGGGCAGTATGGATGAAGTGATTGCAAATATTGCGACGCTGGACATGGAGGGAAAACCAGGTACTGTCTTTCATTACAGTAGTATCGGGTTACAAATAGCGGCGGCTATCATTGAAAAAATCAGTGGCAGCGATTTCAGGACGCTGTTCAAAAATCGTATTAGTATTCCCCTGAACATGCCGGATACGGATTTCGGGGATGCGGCAGTGCCCGAACCTGCTGGTGGCGGGAATAGTACCCCGGAAGATTATATGCATTTTCTCACCATGATATTACATAAAGGCGAATATGAGGGAAAGCGTATACTCAGCGAAGAGAGTGTTGCTGTGATGCAGGTGAATCGTATCACGCCGGATATTCGTATTGCCTTCTCACCGGCGGGCGCTAATCAATTCGGCTACGGCTACGGCGAGTGGACAATAGGTACGCATACGGTAACGAGTCCTGGCTTGTTTGGCAGTTTTCCGTGGGTGAATAAGGAAAAACACTATGCCGGTTTTCTGCTCACCTTTTACTTTCAGCAGGAAGGGCGTAATGAGCGTTATATAGCGTTGGAGCAACTGGCGGACCAAACTCTTCGTTAAATATCAACCATCGAGCGGCCACTGGTGTTATGTAGAAAAGGCAGCGGCATGTGGCCGGTTTGCCTGTCTAAACCAGTTAACATTCCAGTCATGCGAAATTATTTCATGTTGTTGGTATGCTGCCTCTTTAGCTTATCCGTATGGGCACAGGAGGACACGCGATGGCCGAAGGAGATACCGCTCAATGGCGGAGGCAAAGTCACTATTTATCAGCCCCAGCCCGAGAACCTGCAAGGGAGCAATCTCTTTCTTCGTGCACCCGTTTCCGTGAGGGAAACGGCTAAATCAGAACCGATATTCGGGGTATTCTGGGCCAATGCACAATTGAATACGGATAAAGGTAGTCGCACTGCCACCCTGCAAACCCTGAACGTATCCCGTATTAAAATTCCAGATATCAAGGACAACCCCAAGCTGATGCAGGTATCCAACTTATTAGAATCGGAGATACCGAAATGGGATCTGACGATGTCTTTGGATGAATTGCTGACTTCCATTCGTTCTGAGCAGCAGGTACGGGATATGAATCTGAACAATAAGCCACCGGAAATTATCTATCGCACCAAGCCTTCTATGTTGGTGATTATGGATGGAGAACCGCGCCTACAGGAAGACAAGGATCTGCATATGCAGCGAGTGGTTAATAGTCCTAACCTGATTGTGCAAAATCCTACAGACAAAAGATATTATCTCTATGGCGGTAATTTCTGGTATAGTTCCAATAATGTAAAAGGGGCCTATGTGGTGAACAGGAATCTGCCAGCCACTATACAGGCTATAGACGCGGATTTGAAGTCAAAAGAAAAGAATGATTCTTTGCAGAAAGTGAGCAATCCTATTCCGTTGGAAGTGATTGTACGTACAGAACCTGCGGAATTGATTCAAACAGATGGGCCGATTACCTACAAAAATGTACAGGGCACTTCTCTCCTATATGCGGATAATTCGCTCGAAGATATATTCAAGAACATCAACGACAACCAGACCTATGTATTACTGGCTGGCCGATGGTACAAATCCGCCTCTTTAAACGGGCCATGGACTTATGTTCCGAGCGATGAGCTGCCGCCGGATTTTGCAAAGATACCGGATGGTTCGGAGAAAGATGGCGTATTAGCCAGCGTAGCGGGGACGCCTGCCGCAGAAGAGGCCATCACGGATGCCGAGATACCGCAGACCGCCAAGGTAGACAGGGCCAGTGCGAGTACTACTGTGACCTATGACGGAACGCCGAAGTTTGAAGCGATTCAGGGAACGAATCTTTCTATGGCAGTCAATAGTAATCTTACCGTATTGATGTCGGGCAACCGGTATTGGGCGGTAGACAACGGGGTTTGGTTTACCAGCGGCTCTCCGCAAGGACCTTGGGAGATCAGTACAGACCGGCCAGCAGATGTGGACAATATTCCGGCTACCAGCGAGGCTTACAACACGAAATATGTGTACATCTATGAAGTGACGCCGGATTATATCTATACGGGGTATACGCCAGGATATCTTAACTGTTATGTTTATGGCCCTACGGTGGTTTGGGGAACTGGTTGGAGATATCGTCCATGGTGGGGACCACTGTATTTCCCTCGCCCGTTGACATGGGGTTTTGGCGTTAGTTATAATCCCTGGTATGGGTGGAGTCTGGGTTTTGGCTGGACTTTTAACTTTGGCTGGATGAATTTCCGGTATTGGAGTGGAGGTTATTTTGGCGGCTGGTGGGGCCCACCATTATATCGTCCTCCGTTTAGGCCCTGGGGTTATAATGGCGGCTATTATGGCAGGCCGCATTGGAGTATCAACAGGCCTAATATCAATTACAACCGACCTATTAATGCCACCCGACCTGTGAGGCCAGGGAATATAGCGCCGGGAAGGCCAGGCATCAGTAATAATCTTTATCGTGACAGGGTGAATATCCAAACAATGGACAGACCTTCACGGGTACCGAATGCAGGTGGCAACAACAGGTTGCCGGGGAATAACAACCGGCTGCCAGGAAATGCTAATCTTCCAGGCAATAATAATCGTTTACCCGGTAATGTTAGTCCCGGCGATAATAACCGGCCGAGTCGTGTACCCGGTAACGTTAATCCGGGCAATAACGTAACGCCCGGCAATCGGTTACCTGGCAATGCGAATCCTGGCGCGCCATCCAATAATAACCGGTTGCCGCAGACAAGGCCCGAAGCGAGACCTAGTCGTGGACAAAATAATAACATCATGTCTGACGGAGATGGAAATATTTACAGGAGACAAAATAACGGCTGGCAGCAAAGGCAGGATAATGGCTGGAGGACGGTACCATCTCCACAACAGCAAAATATAAACCGGATGCAGATGCAAAGAGATCGTGGAGGCATGCGGCAGCAGAATTTCAGTACTCCGCCTGTGCAGAGATCCATGCCAAGTGGCGGTGGTGGCGGCAGAAGCGGCGGTGGCGGCGGCAGGCCAAGGAGAGGATAGTTTGTTTTACAAAGCAGGCAAAGGAGCTGATTCAACTCACCATTGGGTCAGCTTCTTTTTATTAGCAGCATTACAATCAATGTTTTCGGATGCGACTTAATTGCGTGGGCGTGACACCGAGATAAGACGCGATATGGTGCAGTTTAAGCCGTGGTATCAGATCTGGATGTTCGGCTATAAATTGCAGGTATCGGTCTTCCGCAGTTTCATATTTCAGGCTGATCTCCAGTGGTTCTTTTTCCACCACCCACTTCTTTTCCAGATATGCAATCTGAAATTTCATCAGCTCTGTATTGGTCATCATGAGTTCCCGGAAAGGCTTCGCCGGCACGCGTATATAAGCGCCCGTTTCCAGGCAGGAGATGCCGAATACACTCGGAGCTTGCTGGATCAGCGCGGCAGTAGAGGCCACAAAACTGTTTTCCTGGAAAAAACGTTTGATGACTTTATCGCCATTATCAGCGAGATAAAAATATTCCCATAATCCTTTCTGCAGGAAATAATAGTACTGCGGAACATTCCCTACAGGCAGAATGATCTCATTTTTTTTATTGGTCCGGTGATCGAACAGCTTTTCTACTTCACTGAAAGTGGCCGCCGATATTGGGTAAAAAGAAGAGAACATGGCCAGGATATCCGCATGGTCTGACATAATATAGTGATGATGGTTACGGAGGCAAGTTAAAAAATAATCAGGACAGACTTAGCAAGACCAATTTTCATTTTCAGAAATATTATCTACCTTCCACTTTGCCTATTCAAACAGGCATGATCGTTTTAACCTCAATGATTTAAAAAACTGTTGACACTATTCCATTAACTCCCAATAAAACAAAATTCATTTTGATGAAATCTTTACTCCTTGCTGTAGCAGTCGCCATCGGTTTTCAAACATCTTTTGCGCAATCCTCTTCATTACGTGAATACTGTCCTTTCGAATTAGCGCAAGTAAACGCTACCTGCGCCTCTTACGCCACTGTATATTCGGCATTATCTACACAATACAATGCTGCTAATGGCTTTCATGCTTCCGATAGTGGGTTTACTGCCTTCTCCTATGGATATATCGCCTCCAGAATGAAGGCTGACAAAAGAGGCTTGCGACGTATTTTTAACCGATGCGGCCTGAATGTAGGGGCGGATATCGCACTCGAAACACTTAAAAAGTACGGCACCTTCCGCATGAAAGAATTCCCTTATATCTGTGCCTGCACAAAACTACCAGGTGTTGAAAGCAATTACCCTTCATTCAAAATAAACAATTTCACCTGTCTTGGTACAGATTCTAGCATAGCGGTGGAACATATTGAAAAAATTAAAGGGGCAATAGATCAAAAATTACCGGTAGTGGCGGCTATCTATCAAACGCCGTTCTTTCATGCAAACAGGGTTGCAGATGCTGTATTTCCTGAGCACTATGAGAAAGTAGAAACCAAAGCAAATCACGTAGTTTGTATCCTTGGATATGACGAGCACCGGAATGGAGGTTCCTTTCTGATCAAGAATAATTATGCCGATTGGGGCGGCGACCATGGCTTTGGATACGTAAAATACTCCGATATGCTAAAACTAATCAGAGCCACTTACGTCATCTCTTTATAAAACTTTTTCCGTATTTACTTTATCTGTAAATGCTATCGTGCGCCATCACCTATTTTCCATCCACTGCAAAAAATGCGTCATCTTATCTTTCCCTACTGTCAGTTGTTCTTCTGTAGGTACGGCAAGTTGAATAGCTAGTTTTCTGCCGGAATAATGTTCCACTTCCCTGATAGCGTCGAAATTGATTAAATACTGCCTGTTAAGCCGGTAGAACTGTATGGGAGATAATTGTGCCTGTAACTGTTCCAGCGTCTGTGAGATGATGTATTTCTGTTGCTGAAAAGTAACCAGGTATGGCGCATCATACTTGATATAAATGTAGGCAATCTGCTCTGTGCGAACAGTGATGTATTTGTTGTTATGGAATATCAGAAAACTGGTTTTCCCTTCGGGTTTATCTAGCCGTTTGATGAGTTCCATCCAGTCTGATTTTTCTTTCTGCTGAAAGAAGTTCCGGAGATTATCCATTTTTGCGAATGCGGCCTCCAGATCGTTTACGGAAAAAGGCTTCAGCAGATAGTCCACCCCGTTGGATTTAATAGCATCCATGGAGTATTCGCCAAAGGCAGTACAGAATATCACAGGGCTGCTGATGTTCACCTGGCGGAATATTTCAAAACACAGGCCATCCGACAATTGTACATCCATAAACAACAGATCTGGCGGAGGATTACTGTTTAAATATTCCACCGCCTGTTCTATACTATGTAACATTGTTTCCACTGTCGCTTCCGGGCGGATCTTCGCTATAAGCCCTGCCAGCGACTTTGCCGCCTTTATTTCATCTTCAATGATTACTATCCTCATCGATTACGGGGAGTTTTACAGTAAAAGTTTTATAATCTGGTAAGATTTCAATGCTCTTCCCGAGCAGTTGCTGATATCGTTCGTTAATGTTCTCCAGTCCAAGTCCGGTGGAGGTTTCCGGTGTCATCTTTGGCTGTACATTATTCGTTATAACAATGTAGTCGCCTTCTGAATAAATACTCACCTGCAATGTTTTATTCGGCGCGACAATATTGTGTTTAATACAATTTTCCACCAGGAGTTGAAGCGTAAAAGGAGGTACAGCGGAAGCCTTATGCTTGTCGCTCACCTGAAGATGCACCTCAAACCCTTGTTCAAAGCGGGCTTTCAGCAGGTAAATATATGCCTGGAGAATTTTCAATTCTTCCGACATCCGGATCAGATCCAGTTTTCTGTTCTCTAAGGTAAAGCGGTAGAAGTCGGACAGCTTCAGGATGAAATCCACGCTATTTTCATCGCCGCTTTCCACCATATACTTGAGGGTATTCAGCGTATTGAACAGAAAATGTGGGTTTACCTGTTGGCGTAACAGTTCGAACTGCGCCGCGAGATTGTCCATCTTACTGCGTTCCAGTTCAATGCTTACCTGTTGGCTCTGATAAGTTTGATACAACAGGTGGATGAACATATAAAAAGTGAGATTGATCAGTACACCTCTTACTTCAAACATCAGCATCACCGGACCGAAGTTGATATGCGTAAGTATCTGTTGCTGGATGTAGGACAGCAGAAACATCACCGCCACTCCTACCAGTAGGTTCCGAACCAACGGATAAATAGCAAATCCGCGTGCGATCTCTTTAGAGGTATAGACTGGTAAGGTATAGATATTGAAATACCATACAAACAGGGAGAAAATAAACGTGATAATTGAATTCGCTATGACCTCGTATAAATTGTACTGATGCTGGATCAGACTGGGCAAGGAAACAATCACCCCCAGAAACAAGGAGCTTAACCATATGATGCTGCCCGAAATTTTAAACGATTTACTTTTCTTCATAGCGAGCCAAAGATAATCGTATTTCACCTTCTCTGGTCATAAATAAGGGGCCACTCCGGCCATTTACGGCCCCAAACAGACAATATCGCCGCTGATCCCGGCATTTACCTTAATCATGGGGTATAGAGCCCGGAAATCCCCTTTTTCCCTTCATGCAGGAATCTGTCCGATTCACGGGGCAATTTGCCGGATACAGGGTATTCCATTTCCATGGGGAGTTAACAATCTGTCT
Source organism: Chitinophaga dinghuensis (assembly GCF_003259435.1). GTDB lineage: Bacteria > Bacteroidota > Bacteroidia > Chitinophagales > Chitinophagaceae > Chitinophaga > Chitinophaga dinghuensis. The sequence continues at coordinate 327,277 of NZ_QLMA01000007.1, read as the reverse complement.
ATTTGCATCATAATACTTCGGCATATGAAAATTACTAACCGGCTCAAAATCATCAGCATCTCCGCAGGCATCCTTGCTACAGTAACGGCTGCCATGTCTTTTACTAATAAGGTAGTCGACAACCCGCCTGTTACCGGCGATCTGGAGGCTCCAGCGGAAGTGAAAGCCATCTTTGAACGTGCATGTTATCCCTGCCATTCCAATACCGCCAACCTGCAATGGTTCGATCGGCTCCCTGGAGTGGCCGCTATGGTGAAAAAAGATATACTGGCAGCACGTCAGCATCTTAATTTTTCAGAATGGGATAAACTGTCCAGAGGAGACCAGGATGCCTTGTTATGGGAGGCTTACAATATGATCAACTCCGGCACAATGCCGTTACCGGCCTATGCAGCTTTGCACCGTGATGCGAAGGTGAGTACCGCCGAACTGAGTACCCTGCGGCAGTTTCTGCTCACTAAGCGTAAAGTGGTCACTGCGGAAAAGGCAGATACCATTCAAACAAATACGACATCCATATCTGCTCCTTTACCTATAGCGCCTACGGGTATACGCTTTATGCCGGAGTTCCGACACTGGCAAGTGATGAGTACTACTTCCCGGTTCGACAATACCACTATGCGTGTCATGTATGCCAATCCTATTGCTATGCAGGCCATCCGGGAAAACAATATCCATCCATGGCCCGACGGCGCTATCATCGCTAAAGTGGTATGGGAAAAAGTGAGGGATAAAAATGGGTATATACAACCCGGAAAATTTTTAAATGTGCAATATATGGTTCGAAATGCTTCGCTGTATGCCGACACTGACGGCTGGGGTTACGCGAAGTTTGAAACGCCAGCGCTCAAGCCAGCAGGCACATTGCTCACTGCACAGTCTTGCGCCTCCTGCCATAAAGCGGCAGATAAAACCGGCGGCATCTTTGATCTATCCACCTTAAATTAATATAGTCATGCGCGTTATACCCATCATCGCTGTTGCAGCATTAGCCCTTTTTATCGCGAGTTGCACCACCAAAAAAGAAATGCCCGTCATACGTCCTTTCGCGTTCAACGACAGTGGCATGCAGGTTATTACCACCATCATCAATGAGAAGGACCATGAAGTGGCCATGCTTTATGGCAATAAAGCGGCTATGGATTTTCATTTGCAGAAAAATGGTATTCACCGGCCGCAGGAACTATATAAACTGGCGACTTACCGGGAACAGGATAACAAAGCCCGGTTTGGCAGTTACATCAACGGAGAGCTGTTACGGGTGGAAACGGTAAATATGGCGGCTATTGCCGGCGGACAAGCGCCCACCTACTCCATAGAAGTATATAACCAAGACGCATATACGCCAACAGACGCTGCTACCAGAACTGCTTTTATACAAACATTAGACCGCGCATGGTATCCATGCGATCCTTACTAATGCATAAAACTAACAACTATATGAAAACGCTGATCTTCTCTATTCTCTTATCTGCTTACACTATGCTCGGCGCCTGTCAATCTGGTCCGTTGCTCACAAATACAAACAATGCCAAGGGCTTTGCGGTGGTAGAACTTTTTACTTCTGAGGGCTGTTCCAGTTGTCCTCCTGCCGATGAACTGCTGGCAAGGCTGGAACAGGAAAGTAATGGCAAACAGTTGTATCTATTGGCCTACCATGTCGACTACTGGGATCATCAGGGTTGGAAAGACAGTTTCAGTCAGCATACCTTTTCTGAGCGGCAGTCTGAATACGCTGGATGGCTGCGACTTAATACCGTATATACGCCACAGATAGTGGTGAACGGCAAGAGTCAATTCGTGGGTTCCGATGTAAACAATATCACTTTTGCTATCCACCAGGCTTTGGATGCAAATCCGCAGGAGGCATTACACCTTCAGGCCATTGATGATCCGAAAGGCCTCTCTGTATCGTGGTCCTCCGTGTCTCCACAAAAAAACACCCGTTTAATCCTTGCCCTGGTACAGAAACATGCACAGCGCAATGTGAGGGCTGGCGAAAATGCTGGCAGAAAGTTATCACATGTACAAATTGTCAGGCAGCTTATCACTGTTGATCCAGGGAAATCCAGCAGCATGCAGGTAGCTACGCCCAGCGATTTTAACAAACAAGACTGGGAGTTGATCGGGTTTGTACAGCGTAATAACGATGGGAAAATCATTGCTGCCGGGAAAGCAAATCTTAACAATTGACATCAGTCTATTTACATAATAATTTCATCCTCTCATTTAAATTCAATTATCATGCAAACAACAGCAACAAATACGAAGATATTGTATACCGGTAAAACACGTACTACGGGCGGCCGCGAAGGTATGGCCATCAGCAACGATCAACAATTGCAGATTCAACTCGGGTTACCAGGCAGCGGCAAAGGCGCCAATCCAGAACAACTTTTGGCTGCTGGCTGGTCAGCTTGTTTTATTGGCGCCATGGGCATTGCAGCGCAGTCCCTCGGTACTAAATTACCAGCAGCAACCGCCGTGAATGCTGAAGTTGATCTGGCTACTTCTGAAAATGGCTTTGGCTTACAGGCAAGGCTATACGTAGAACTGCCAGGAATGGACAGAGAGTTGGCGCAGCAAGTGATTACAGCAGCCCATAATACCTGTCCTTATTCAAAAGCGGTGAAACATGCTATACCAGTAGACATACACCTGGTTTAACCAACCATTTTTATGAATAGAAAGAGCCAGGCCCTCTAGGATCCTGGCTCTTCTGCTATAGTGTAATGCTTATTTCTGTAAATTACCCAGGTCGTTTTTATCGACTGTTTTTCCTTTTTCGCCGGAACGGAGCGTCTTACCCAAAGTATAGTTAGCGCCGATCCTGATATCATAGTTTTGCATACGCATGGTGGAAAAGCTGTAATAACTATTGGTCACTGTTCCCGTTGATGACGTAAACCAAGGCTGTTGCAGATTGGTCAGCGTACCTGTAAAACGCCACTTCCGTCGGGAATAAGTCCCCATCAACATGGTTCTGAAAGCATCATATCCTTCCCGCTGATATGCATTTCTCTTGGAGTAATCCGTGGTCAGCATCAACCGCCAGTTTAATTTGTGCATATACATAAACGAAATGCCGGCGCCACGGGAAAATGCATTGCTCTTTATATTCTGCTGATCGCGGAAACCGTTATACTCTACCCATCCGGACAATGTAGCAGCTACCTGTTTGAATAAAGAAAAAGAGTAGGCAGCCCTGGAATAAGCGCCATTCACACCTTTCAGGTTAGTGTAAGTCAGGTATTGAATGGAATCCACTGCGTAGCTGTAATTATCCAATTCATTGGCGGTATGATAATATTTCAGATCAACCATCAGCCTCTTTCTGCCGATTTCCCCCGCATAGTTGAGGTTGGCGGTAATTGTGTTAGCTGGTTTCAGGTATGGATTTCCTACTCTGACAGAGTAGCCATTGTTAAAGATCTCTTTCACTGAGGTAAGTGCGTATAGGGGTGGCCGTTGTTTGGTGTACTCAGATTCCAACCGAATACTATGTCCGGGGCGGATGATGTACATCAGTGACAAGTATGGCTGGAAACCGGAAGAGTAAAAGTGTTCGCCGGTATTATTCAAACTGTTATCGTTGTAATCCATTTTCAGCACTACACGACCCGAAAGCTTTTCGGTCACTCGTTTTTCAAAGCTGATCAGTGCTGCAGCATAATTGTAGGTATTGGAATTTTCCTGTTTTGCAGCTGGCGCGTTTGTTTTGAGGAAGTCCATCAACTGGAAATCCTCATAGTTACGGATAAAATATTTAGCAGCAATATCCAGCTTCCCTGCTTTCTTGTAGTCTATGCCAAAGTTCCCGAAGTAATATTGCTCTTTGTTCTTGTTACTGGTTTCCTGGCTGTAATCATCCATTGGGCTGGCGACCCCCTTCCCTACTTCACTCATTAGCTGAACGTTTCTGGCGGTGCGATTCTCCGTATATTCAGCAGAAAGATCCAGTCGCCTGCTGGCGCCACCTTTTGTAGCTGGCAGTTTCCATACATAGGCCACACGCCCTCCGAATGAGGCATTGTCCGGCCATTTGGTAGTACTGTTACGAAAAGATGTAGTTTGGCGGGTGATCGTGTCTGATCGGTATTCTGTTACACCGGACTTTTCTTCACGGGTATCTGTTATGCCGGAATATTGTCCGTCAATATTGATGGTATGCCTTTTTGAGAACTGAAAATTATCTGAAAAGGAAAAGGAAGCCTGACTTCCATTGCCTGATAATAGTTTACTGCTGTTTGAAAGTCTGGTGGGGTTATTAAAATATACAACATCAGCTGCCGTTTCTATTCCTGGGGGGCGACTGTAGCCATAATTACTGGTGATACCAAACAGGTTGCGGCCGGTGCGCACAGTGGCGCTGCCGTCTACACCCATTCTTAGTGTGGACAGGTCTGCTCCTATGGAGGCGGAAAATCCGTCCTCTTTTGGCGGCGCGAGTGTAAGGTCCAGGGTGGGTTGTTCTGTGCGGAGGTCGTGCAGTTGAATAGTGATATTACTGTAGGTATTTGCCATCTGAGCGTATAGTTTGTCTGGCATCGTTCGTGCCAGTGCAGGATTGACAAAACCGTTCAACTTCAGTGCAATAGGTTTTCCGCCATACAGTATAACGCCTTTATCATCAATGGTAATGCCTGGTAGTTGTTTCAATGCATCTGCCAGCGTCCATAATTTTGCTTCTTTTATTTGGGAGAGGTCAATGGAGATGGTGGATGCAGTTTGTTTTACATAAACGGCCTGGGCGCTTACCTGCACTTCCTTTAATTGTTTTTCTTTGGGTGTAGCAGTGCTGGTATCTTTTACTGGTATAGGATTAGCTGGTTGTTGTGCAGCAACAGACAGAATAGTGATGGTAAGAAAGGAACATAGCATCATCCGCAGGCAGACTTTAGTGGATGGAAATTTCGTCATATATGATAGTTTGGAAGCAGGTCCGTGCCCCATTTAAAAACCTATATAAAAAATACCCGGAGACTGTTGTCTCCGGGTAGTGTTGCATTATTCGCAACCGCCTTCAGCAGGCAGGTTACAAACTTTTTTTGTTTCGTTGAATACCAGGCCTATTGGGCAGTAGTATTTCTCTGGGTATAAGTCAGCACCACAGATGTAAAAGATTTCACAGTAGGTATTATCAGCGATGATTTCACCTGGCTCAGAGCATGGTTTTTTTGGAGCGGCGATAGCGGCTAATGTCAGCAGGACGGCGGTTGCGCCAAGGAACATTTTTTTCATGGTTTTTTGTTTTTATGAATGAATAAATAATAGACATATCAATTTTACTTGACCTCTCCTCTGATGGTCAGGGAAACAGGAGAGTTAGATGAATTGGAAAACACACGAAGTCTGCGTGCAAAAATGCCGGGTGTCTTTCCATTTACTATCACCTTAATTTTTCCTTTCTGCATGGGCAGCACAGGCTCTTTCGGGTAATCTCCCACGGTGCAGCTGCAATCGCTCAGGATATTATCAATTAGCATAGGCGATGCGCCGGTATTGGTGAATTCGAAAAAGAGGCTGTCCGCTTTATGTAGTGCGATGAATGGAACATAACGCTCTGCGCTATCTAATCTCATGAATGCATCATTTTTCTCATTATAGTTACTGTCCGCCATCTGATGTGCAAAGCGCTTCAGTTGCATATTGAGTGTAAGAGATACTGTTTGTTTTGTTTCCAGTGCAGCCTTGGCATATTGACGGGATTTCTCCGCATTACCTGTTTGCTTGTAATATTGAGCCAAAAGGAAATTATTATAGAAATGCGGGTATACAGCAATGCTTTTCTTTAATCTGTCTTCCACTCCTTCCAGCACAGATTTATCTTTTGTTTTGCCATAGATCTCCAGTTGTAATTGTCCTTTCAAAGGGCCGCCAACAAAGTCTTTGATCTGATCCGTAGTGTAGGAACTATCTCTGTTAATATCAAAGCGTTCTGATATAAAACTTTTTGCAGTATCCAATTGAGCCAGTACGGCTTTCATTCTTTCTGCCGACATCTCTCCAATATAGATACCACGTAATTCCATTTCTTCAGATGTAAATACAAAGCCTGGAATAGCGGAAGTATTGGTAACTCTGGACAACCATTCATTGCCGGGTTTACTGTTTTCTACAAAAACGGTAACATATTTATCTGTGATGGACTTAGAGAATGCAGTGTCTTTATAATATCGTAGTTCAAAGTCTTCGCAAGGCTTACAACCTTCGCCTTTGGCTACCAGCATTACGCTTTTATGTTGTGCTTTTGCGGCTTCATATATTTGCCGCAGGTGTATATTTTCGAAGGTAAGCTGTGCCGGTTTGGATTTACAGGACACAAGGGTAACTGCCGCCAGTAGTGCTGGCAGAAAAATATGTTTCATAGTATTCGTATTTACTTTTTTAAGTATACAGTAGGCAAACGTTTCCCATTACATTTTTTCATTGTAGAAAAAACGCTGCAAAAGCACATAAAATGCGCCATAGCAAACCAGTGAAGGTTTCTATACGGGTTGCCAATGATGATTGATTACAGGAAAATGACTACTGGAAATGGATTTCAGGCGTTCACTACAGGTAACAATCTAGTTTTCATATTGTGTTTAATGGTTCATAGATTATTTGAGGATCAAATAAATTGGGTAAACGACTGTTTTTTCAACAATATTATTCACTCTTCACAAATGGGCGTTTATCAATGATTAACTTCAAATAACAGGTTGGTTATACAGTTACAAAAATAGTATTAATCACCATAAATCAAAATATTTCAACACTAAATATTTTAGTTTTTTCTTACTTGAAAAGTTGTTTAACAGCACACGTTTATCGAACACACTCTCCTATTACTTTTCAGATTTTTTTGCAGTCTAAGTAGTGGTTTACCTTGGCATGGAAAGCGCATCCATGAATTGTTTGAGGTAAGCGTCTCCAATTGGAATGTGATGTTCGCCTATGAAGATACGTTGTCTCTCTATGCTATCAATTTTATTTAACGCTACGATAAATGATTTATGCACTCTGATAAAATCCTTGCCCAGCATGTCTTCGAAGCTACGCAGATTTTGCAGGGTAAGAATTTTCTGTTTAGGCGTTTGTATGGCTACATAGTTTCGGAGCGCTTCGATGAAAAGAATTTCAGCGATATCCAGTCGGATGATCCGTTTATCTGTACGTACGAAAATGAACTTATCGGAAGGCGGAATAGTGGGTTTGGCGGGAGATTCATTGCGGGCGGTTACGCGTTGGACTGCACGTACGAAGCGTTCGAAGGATACGGGTTTGAGGAGATAGTCTACTGCTTCCTGATCAAAACCTTCTACCGCATAATCATCGTATGCAGAAACGACTACCACATGTGCGCCTTTTTTCAGCAGCTGCATGAATTCAATACCGCTGAGTTCCGGCATTTGAATATCCAGGAATACGAGATCTACCTGGTTTGTTTTCATGAATGCCAGTGCATCCAGCGGGTTGCTGAAACTACGCAGGAGTTCCAGTTCTGCCGTTTTCTTAATGAAGGATACCAGTACTTGTATGGCCAACGGCTCATCATCTACCACTATACATTTAATTGCCATATTTACCAGTTTATACTCAGGTTACAAAAATAAGTTGTCGGCGTTTCAGTGATCGTCAGGTGATGTTTATCCGGGTAGATCAGCTGTAATCGTTTCTTTACATTTTCCAGTCCAATGCCTCCCGTTTTATCCTTGTTATATTTTGAACGCTGGTTAAAAACACTGAAGTGGAGAACATTATTATCGCCCAGCAGGTCTATCCGTACCGGATGATCTGGTTGATTGGTAATGCCGTGTTTGAAGGCATTTTCCACGAACGCTACCAGCAGCATGGGAGCGATTTGTTTGTCAGGCAGTTCGTTACTGAAGTTGGCGATAATACCTGCTTCGCAGCCGGTGCGTAATCTTTGTAGTTTAATAAAATCGCAGAGGTAATTGATTTCGTCGCGGATGGGGCTCCGATAATCCACATCATTGGGTTGATCAACCATGTATGACAGGAGGTGTGCCAGTGTTTTGTTGGCAGGTACTACTTCTGGCGATCCTACTAGTGCCAGGGAGTAGATGCTGTTCAGACTGTTGATCAGGAAATGACTGTTCAGCTGCATTTTCAGGAAGCCTGATTCTGCCTGCTGCATCTGTTGTCTGAGTTGTGACCGGCGTTTATCCTCGCGGAGCCATTCGATGAATAATCGCAATGCGAGGGCGGCCAGCAGGATGATGAGTCCTGTCCAGATGCCATCACGGAAGAATTGCCAGAAGGTAGTATATATTTCAATCCTGGCCCTGCTCACCGTATCATAACGGTATCCTTGGTACAGCATTATCTTTGGAAATATTTGTACAGACAACAGGTATTTCAGTAGGATAAACCCACATAATACTGGCAGGGCACGTAGTAAGAACTGTATCCAGTTCCTGCTCTTCAGGAATACTGGTACTGTCCAGATATAAAACAGATAAAATTGCAGAAAATTAATAATGCCAAAGAAACCGGTACGCACATTGAGCGACTGAAAGCTTTGCTTAGTGAACACCGTTAATGTGAGCAGGTTCATGCCATATACAATCAGCATGAACAACAGCATCAGCTGAAAGAATTGTTTCAGATTAAACGTGCTCACAGTATAGTTTTGCTTTATGGAGATGCCGCTCCGGTTTATTGATTGGATCTACGTCCAGTTCCAGCGTATCTGTTATATTAACGGTTACACGGATTTCACCTTCGTATTGCTGCAAATCCTGCAGACGCTCTTCGGTACTGGCTTGTAGCAACAGTGGTTCAACCTTCCATCCTTCCTCCCTCCCATTCACTTCCAATATTACTTTTTGTTTTGGGTACAGGTATTTTCTTAAGAAGATATATTGCTGGAAATAAAATAATTCTTTCTTCAGATCAGCTTTACCTTCTTCGGCAGCTTTATCATAGAGCATATAACGAAGCAGATCTGACAGGATCAAAATAGCCTGTACGCCTTCTTCACTACGGGTCGCTTCTTTTTCCAGGACTGGCGTTAATGCCTGGAGGTGTTGCAGCAACAGTCTGGAACCGGATTGCATGCGTTCATATTTCCGGGTGGCCCGCATAACATCTGATTGTAACTGAAGATCGGCATCATCTGAATTTCTGGAATTCAGGAAGAGACGATATCCCAATGCCAGCAAGGCTACTCCTATACTTGTTCTGAAGGTTGTTCTGAAAAATTCCGTAAACTTAAAATATGGTGGCGGTAGTGGAGGACTACCTGGTTTCATGGAGCGTACCATCATCATTTTCTGGAGGATTACATCCTTGAACCAGAGGAACCCTATTTCATATTTAAGAATACAAAACAATAGAACAGCTGCCAGTCCGGCAATGGTAGACAGCAAATATTTACGTTGCCGTATAGGTTTATCCAATAGCCAAAACGCCAGCAGGTAAAACAGATTAAAATTTATAAATCCATATAAAACATTCCTAACCAGCACATATCTTAAAGAATATGCATTATTCATGCTCCCCCTGAAGGATGGGTAGCTATATAGCAAGACCAGCGCCATCCAGATGGCAGCATGAATAAAGTAGCGGTATGGTTCACGATGGGATTTCATCTTCAGGAATGAAATTAGCACAAACCCTTGTGTTTAGAGGCTATCTCCCTAAAAATATTTTTCGTACTCGTAAAATACCTGATTGTACATTTTTGTATCCGATACGTCCTTTTTCTGAGGAATTTATCAAGTGTATCTGTACTTTGGTAGCCTATTCCAGCTGGGGTCATCCATAATAAAAATCAACCAACTATTGTCATGAGAAAGCTAGTCTTATTATCCCTTCTTTGTGCAGGCAGTATGGCTGCTGCAGCACAACAAGTGTTGAAGGGCACTGTTCGGGACTCCATCACCAGGCAACCAGTACCAGGAGCCACTGTAAAAGTAATCGGTACTGCCAAAGGCGTAACCACGAACGCAAACGGTGAATTTGAGTTGAATGTTCCTGCGAATTCGCAGATACAAATTTCTTCCATTGGTTTTGAGAACATCATCATGCAGGCCAGTCTGATTAAAACAGGACAGCCATTTCTGATGCGTATCAAAGCAGTTGAACTAAACAGTGCAGTAGTTGTAGGGTATGGTACCCAGCAGCGCGGAACTGTTACCAATTCGATTTCGACGGTAAACAGTAGTGCGTTGGCGCCGGAAAAAAATATTGTGAGTGATGCGGGAAAAGCCCTGCAGGGAAGGGTTGCCGGTGTTTTTGTGGCCAGCACCAACGGTACGCCTGGTACTACGCCGAATATCCAGATCCGCGGTGCACAGTCGGTAAGCGGAACGGCAACCAACCCCTTGCTGGTTGTTGACGGACTGGTGGTGGAAGGCAATTCCATCAACCTGAATACCATCAACCCCCAGGATATAGAAAGCATGGAGGTACTGAAAGATGCAGCATCAGCAGCTATCTACGGCGCCCGTGGTTCCAGCGGTGTAATTATTATCACCACTAAAAAAGGTAAAATGAACAGTCGTCCGACCTTCTCAGTAAACGCGTATACCGGTGGCAACAATGTGCCTACCAATCGCCGTATGCTGACCACGGACGAGTACAAATCGGCTTTCAATGATGCACGTACCAATCGTATCGGCGATATTAATACGCAGTTGGCGAATCCAAACAACGGTCTTACACCTGCGCAAATCAGTCAGCTGAACAACGAAAAGAAAACGTTGCAAAGCCAGATTGACGGATTGCAAATGGCCAACAGAAGTACCGACTGGCTGGCAGCTATCAAACAGAAGAACGCCCCTGTCAACAATGTACAGGCCAACATGAGCGGCGGCGGAGATAAGAATAATTATTATATGTCCCTCGGTCGTTATTCAGAAGCTGCGGCAATGGGTATGGGTAATTATGAACGTTATACAGGCCGACTGGATGTTACGCAGATTGTAAATTCCTGGTTAAAACTGAATGGTGGTATTAATATCACCCAGTCTGTTCAGAAGAATATATCCAACCCAATAGTGGCGGCGTTCAATGCCCGCCCTGATACGCCGGAAGATCCGGTGATCAATGCGGATGGCACACTGGGCTATTATGTAGGCCAGCAGCAGCATCCACTGGGAGCAATGATGGGCATAACGAATAAATATAAGACCAATTCTTATATAGGTCGATTGACAGCAGACCTGACACTGACAAAGGATTTGCAGTTCCGGTCTTCCTTCAATGCCACTAAATACAATACCCTGAACCGCGATTTCTATACGCCGTTCTCTTACCTCGGCGCGTTTAATAAGGGGCAGTTTAAACTGAGTGGCGCAGACAACTTCACCTATAACTTCGATAACTACTTTACCTATACGAAGCGTATCAGTAAGCTGGGAATCAATGCTACAGCAGGTTATACCTTTTATAGCACCGAGCTGAACGGTCTGGGTTATGATATTTTGGGTTTCCCAAAAATTGATGGTATCACTGGCGCTTCTGCTGGTTCTACTTATGGAAGTACTGCCAATATTTCCAATAATAACCTTTCGTACAAGGAATTATCAGATGCGATCTTTGCGCGTGCAGGTATTGACTGGCAAGGTAAGTACATGCTGAATGCCTCTCTCCGTCGTGATGGCGACTCCAAGCTGTTAGCTGCACACCGTTACAGCTGGTTCCCCTCCATTTCCGGAGGTTGGGATCTCGCTAAAGAAAATTTCCTGGCCGACAATCGATTCATCAATCAGTTGAAATTACGCAGTAGTTATGGTATCAGTGGAAACATACGTCCGGTAGGCTACTGGGATGCACAAAATCTGTTGCTGGCCACCTCCTACAACGGTAATTCCGCTTTACAAATGGGCAGTACTATCGGCAACCCGGAGATTCACTGGGAGCGTACCAGACAGGTAGATGCAGGTATCGATGCCGCATTGTTCGCCAATCGCCTCACTATCGTGTTGGATTACTATAACAAAACCACCGATGGTCTGATGAGCAAGAACGATATCTCCTGGATCTATGGCGCTGCCTCTATTCCGGACAATATCGGCAATATCCGCAACAAGGGTATGGACCTGGAACTTGCCCTCAGCAGCAAAGCAGGAAAAGCTTTCAGCTGGAAAGTAGCTACCAACATGAACATCAACCGCAATGAAATTCTTTCCCTGAAAGACTCTCTGACCAACTACGGTACTTTCATTTTCGGTGGTCCGCAGTCTAAAGCGAAAGTGGGCCAGTCTGTTGGTTCCGTACTGGTATATGAATCTTTGGGCGTAGATCCGCAAACAGGAGATATGATCTACAAAGATCAAAATAAGGACGGCAGCATTGATTCCAAGGACATGATTACTGTTCCCATCGCCATGCCTAAGTTTATCGGTGGCACTACGCTGACATTCGGATACAAAGGTTTTAGTGTGGAAGCATTGTTCAGCTATGTGGTAGGTAATAAAGTGTATGATTATTATGAGCAGACCTTGAGAAGTTATGATGTGGACTACACCGGTATTATGCCAAACAAGTTCGATATCGTGAACAAAAGATGGAGGAAGCCAGGCGATATCACAGATGTACCACGCGCTATTACAGGCGCACATGGTGCAGGAAAAACGAATGACTGGAACTATCGTCCATCCACACAGTTTGTGTATGATGCTTCGTACCTGCGTCTGCGTAACCTGACTGTCAGCTATGCCGTACCGCAAACAATATTGAAAAAAGCAAAAATCAACAGTGCAAGGATTTACTGTTCTGCACAGAATGTATTTACAATTACCAAATACATTGGATTTGATCCCGAAGCGGCTTCCAATTCAGGTATCGTAAGTACTAACCTGCCGAATCCACGTGCTACAGTTATTGGTGTTGATCTTTCATTTTAATCCTTTGCAACATGAAAAAATATCTTTCACATATATGCGTTGCCGGTAGCTTACTTTCTATGAGCGCCTGCAGCAACAAACTGGACCAGGTAGTTCCGGATACACAAATTACCTACCAACAGTTAAACAGTACCAATTTACCACTGGTAATCGGTGGCGCTAAATTATCGCTTACCAGTAATAATGCATTTTACCTGTATTATGACTACCAGGATATTATGACAGATGATCTTCAGTCCGTATCACTTCCTTCCTGGGAAGCTTGTAACGTAACATCTCTGGACAATACCCTCACCTTCATGTTCAAACAGCCTTATGCTGCTATTGCCAATGTGAACATGATTCTGAAATATGCCGGGGAGCATGCATCTGATACCACTATTCGTTCAACTGTTGGGGAAGCCTATCTGCTCCGTGCCTATTCCTACATGATGTTGTCTGAACATTTTGGAGGAGTGCCATTGGTGTATGGCAACGAAGATCCAAAGACCAGGGCAGTGAGAAAAACGCTGGCAGAAGTAAATCAGCAGATTGAAACAGATCTGTTACAGGCCGCCAGTCTTTCTCCGGATTATACCAATCCTACTACCGGTTCCAAACAAGCAGCACAGCTGCTGTTGGCCAGACTGTACCTGAATCTGGGCAGAAATGATGATGCACTGACAATGGCGAATGCGGTATTAAATTCAGGGAAACTGACACTTACTTCCAACTTCGGAGATATTTTCAAATCTGCAGTGAACAGCACCGAAGCCCTCTACAAAGTAAATGAAACAAATACAGGCGGTTCGAATATGTATGGCCTTCCAACCGTACTGGGACCAGGCAAGAACGGCGGTACCAATGTGGCCGGATCCGGCAACACCTGGGCAGATTCCAACCTGGTGAAGTCTTACGACCCGACCGATATTCGTAAATCCTTTTATCAGCGTACAAAAGGTGGCAGTATTATCGACAGCGTATACTTCGTCATGAAGTTCCCGCAGGAGTTGAGTAACTCCTACCCTGTTTGCCGCTACAGTGAAGCATACCTGATTGTGGCCGAAGCGACTGCCCGTAAGGGAACCGTGGATGTGACCAGGTATAACCAACTGAGAACAGCCCGTAAGGCAAGTACCCGTAACAACAGCGACTTTGCTTCTCCAGCGGCATTTCTCGCAGAAATTGAACAGGAAAGAAGAAGAGAGTTTATTGGAGAAAGATTACGCTGGCAGGATATGGCGCGTTTTGGTAAACGCGATGCATGGATACAATCCTTCGGACAACCGGTAACACATGCTTTGTTGCCTTTACCTTCCAGGGAATTCTCCATTAATCCTTACCTGGATCAAAACCCGGATTACACGAAATAAAATTTAAAATATAACATACCACCAATGAAAAAAGTAGTTTTAAAAATGTGGATGCCACTGGCGTTACTGGCCACACCATTAGCCCTGCTGGCGCAGCAGAATAAAGTGGTAAAATCCATCACCGTAAAAGGTTCCGTTGAGTTTACAGACCCACGCCAGGAAGTGAATAAAGTGTGGCTGATGAAAGAGAATCTTTCCGGCAAACCCACTCCCGTAGATTCCGTAGTAGTAGGGCCAGACAAGACCTTTACTTTTAAATTAAAACAAGATCATCAGGGTATTTATACCATTAATGCGATGTATTGGGATCACGCCTCTTTCTGGAGCGATGCCGATGTAAAAGTGGCCATGCGTGGTTACGACACCTCTCGTTACAAAGTAAAAATCCCTCACTACAACTTCGTAGAAGGTTCTGCTGATAATAACTTCATTAATCAGTATGTACTGAATAGTGAAAACAATTATCGCAGAGGTATTGATGATTATAATGCCGCTTATTACGCAAAAAAATCTACTGATACCAATTTCACACATTACCTCGATACCAGAAAGGTGTATAGTCCTATTAACGAAGACTACGAGCAGCGTCAGAACCTTCTGATGCGCGTGTATAAAAATCGTCCGGTGACTATCTATGCGATCAGAGGTATGGCAGGAACAGAGGCTGGCGAGAGATACGACAAAGCGATGGGGCTGCTGGAAGACCTGATGAAGACTTATCCATGGCTGACAGAAGCGAAAGCGTTGAAAGAGACCATCATCTACAATATGAATCAGGCGAAAAGACTGAAAAACGGTCAGCCGATGCCTTCCGTGAAATATCCTACTCCGGATGGTACGCTGGCTGGGCTGGATCAGTATAAGGGTAAATATTTACTGGTAGATTTCTGGGCCAGCTGGTGCGGACCTTGCCGTCAGGCCATTCCACATGTAAAAGAAATTTACGAAGCATATAAAGATAAAGGTTTCGCTGTAGCCAGCATTTCCATTGACACAGATAATAATGCATGGAAAAAAGCGATGAAAGAAGAGAATATGCCATGGCTGCAGTTGTTGTCTGACAATAAAGACAACACCATGAAAGAATTCCAGTTCTCCGGTATTCCAACCATGTATCTGGTGGATCCGGCAGGAAACATAGCAGAACGTTTTACCGGTTTTACCGAAGAAGCAGCAGCAAAAGTGAAAAGCATCCTCGAGAAAGGCACCACTGCAGCTCCTAAGAAAGCAGCGGCAGCTATGTCTATGACTTCGTTTTAATCAAACACCAACCATGAAAAAAACAACCATTACCCTGGCCAGCAGCTTACTGCTGGCCTCTTTTTCCTTCGCTCAGCAGAAATACATTATCAAAGCTGATATTAAAGGCGAAGAGGGTTACAAACTGAAAGCTAGTATTGTAACAGACAATCATAAAACAGAAGATACGGGCACTATTCGCCAGGGAGATCATTTTGAGTTCTCCGGGGAACACAGTGGTACTTCTCTCGTGATGATGGGCAGTACTCATCCATCTTCCAAGTATGAGTATGTAAAAGGGGGTATGTTCATGCCTGCTCCATTCCTGGAGTTCTTTATGACAGACAAACCTGTTACCATTACCGGTGATGCCAATGAACTCTTCATGGCAAAGGTGACTGGTGGCAAATTGAATGATGAATTCAATACCCTCAAGGAAAAAACGCTACCGCTGGTGCAGAAGAACTGGGAACTGCGTAAAGAAACCGCCAAAATGAAAGCGCCGGCAGATAGTACTGCCCGTAAAGCCAAGATGGCAGAGATGACGGCTAATACCAAGAAGATAGAAGACATCCAGAAGGAATGGGTAAACAAACATCCAAAGTCTTTTGTCAGTGTAATTATGCTGTTGCGTATGTTCGACAATTATGCGATTGACGACATGGAGAAAACATTCAATAAACTCTCTTCCGATCTGAAAGCGACTGAAAGCGGTAAAAATCTTGCAGAGCGTATCAAAGGTGTAAGAACCACCGCTATTGGTTCCAAAGCCCCTGATTTCACCAAACCTGATCTGAACGGCAATCCGCTTACACTCAGCTCTCTCCAGGGTAAGTATGTCCTGATTGATTTCTGGGGTAGCTGGTGCGGTCCGTGCAGAGCCAGCAATCCACACCTGAAAGAATTATACGCTAAATATAAATCTAAGGGATTTGAAATCCTTGGCATTGCCAACGAGAAAGAAGATGATGTGAAGGAAGCAAAAGAGAAATGGCAGAAATGTGTAAAGGGAGACGACCT
The DNA here is from genome assembly GCF_003259435.1 of Chitinophaga dinghuensis. GTDB lineage: Bacteria > Bacteroidota > Bacteroidia > Chitinophagales > Chitinophagaceae > Chitinophaga > Chitinophaga dinghuensis. Next base: position 310,806 of record NZ_QLMA01000007.1, on the reverse strand, counting down.
GCCATGGTTGCATGTCCTGAACAACTTTGATAAGAACAAATCTGATCTGGTAGCACAGTACGCTGTTTCCGGTTTCCCAACTAAACTCTTACTGGATAAATCCGGCCGTATCATCTTCAAAGAAGTTGGCGGTGGCGGTACCGATCTGGATAATGAACTGAAGAAAATATTTGGAGAATAGTTGGTTTATCATCATTTCCCGATGAATGTGATTTATGTCGCCCGGATAATTCCTTATCCGGGCTTTTTATTCTGAACGACGCCTTTGGCGCCGTTCAGGTATTTTTTCTTGCAGAGCAGCATAAGCAGTAAGGCAGCAAAGATCGGTATTTTGTACCATAGCGGATTTAGTGCCAACCAAAATAGTTGCTGGCGTTGTTATAACAGATATCGCGCACCATACTTCCTACCAGTGCCATGTCGTCTGGGATCTCTCCTTTTTCCATCTCTTCTCCCAGCATATCGCAGAGTAATCTGCGGAAATATTCATGACGAGGATAAGAGAGGAAGCTGCGGGAGTCTGTCAGCATACCCACAAACCGCGATAAGAGCCCCATATTTGACAGCGCATTCATTTGCTTAGTCATTCCCTCCTTTTGATCCAGAAACCACCAGGCAGCTCCAAATTGCACTTTACCTGCGATGCTACCATCATTAAAGTTGCCGGTCATAGTAGCCATTAGTTCATTATCGGCAGGGTTCAGGTTATAGATAATGGTTTTGGTGAGTTGATCCTGGCTGTCCAGGCGATCCAGGAACCTGGCCAGTGCCCGTGCCTGGGAGAAGTCGCCGATAGAATCCCAGCCTGTATCCGGACCAAGTTGGCGCATCATGCGGGAATTGTTATTGCGCAGGGCGCCCAGGTGATATTGTTGCACCCAACCTTTTTTCCAGTCCATTACCGCCAGTTCATACAACAGGGCGGATTTCAATTTGCGTATATCCGTCAGAGATAGTTGCCTTCCGTCCCGCACTTCCAAAAAGATACTGCGCACTTCTCCTTCCGTATAGGCGTCCGCGTATATTTCTTCGATACCATGATCGGAAACCGTGCAACCGTTTGCTGCGAAGAAGTCGTGGCGCTCCTGGAGTACCTGCAACAGATCATCATAGGTAGCGATACTTTTACCTGCCGCTAGCTCCAGCTTTTGGAGGTAATGGTTATACACTACGGGATTGTCTGCATTCATGGCGGCATCCGGGCGGAAAGCCGGGAATACTTTTATATCCAGGTTTTCTGCTTTCATCTGCTGATGGTAACGAAGATCATCCGCAGGATCATCTGTGGTACATACCACCTTCACGCCCCTGCTGCGTAGCAGGTTACGAACGCTGTATTCCGGTTGTTGGAGGAGGTTACTGCAGGTATCGTAAACCATTCGGGCGGATGCACCGTTTAAAATATCGTGTACGCCGAAATAGCGTTGTAGTTCCAGGTGCGTCCAGTGATATAAGGGATTGCGGAGGGTTTGAGGCACTGTGGCCGCCCACTTTTCAAACTTCTCGTAGTCGGATTTATCGCCGGTACAGTAGCTTTCGTGGACGCCATTGATACGCATGGCGCGCCACTTATAGTGATCTCCGTATAGCCATGCCTGTGTGATATTACCAAACTGCGTATCTGCTGCAATTTGTGCTGGCGGCAGATGGCAATGGTAATCAATAATGGGCATCTCTTTGGCAAAATCGTGGTATAATTGCTCCGCAGCCCTGCTATTCAGGAGAAAATTCTCGTCCAGAAATCGCTTTCTCATCAGATAATGGAATTTTAATTACAGTGAAACCCCTCGTTTCCAGGGTATAAAATCATCCTGACCATTCAGTACAGACTTAGCCGCAATATCTCCGCTGGCTACTGCTATAACGTAGTCGAGTATACGTTCTCCGGTTTCTTCGATGGTTTCTGTTCCATCAATAATAGAACCGGTATTGATATCAATGATATCGGGCATGTGATGGAACAGCTTTGTATTGCTGCTGAGTTTCAGCACCGGGGCAATCGGGTTGCCCGTAGGCGTTCCGAGGCCGGTGGTAAACAATACAATATTTGCGCCGCTGCCCACTTCCGCTGTCGTGGACTCCACATCATTGCCGGGTGTACAGAGTAGGCTCAGACCAGACTGCCGTACTTTCTCCGGGTAGTCCAGTACAGCCACTACCGGGGAAGTCCCCGCTTTTTTAGCGGCTCCGGCAGATTTGATGGCATCTGTGATCAGACCGTCTTTGATATTTCCTGGCGAAGGGTTCATATCAAAGCCCGAACCGGCTTCCTCTGCTCTTTGCTGATAAGTGCGCATCAACTGGATAAAGCGATTCGCGTCTTCCGAATGATAACATCTGTCGCTCATTTCCTGTTCTACGCCACAGAGCTCCGGGAATTCCGCCAGGATCACGGACCCACCCAGCGCCACCAGCAAATCGCTGGTATAACCGATAGCAGGATTGGCGGAAATGCCGGAAAATCCATCAGAGCCACCGCATTCCAGGCCAATACACAATTTGCTGAGAGGAGCCGCCTGACGACTAATATCATTTGCCTGCATCAGGCCCGCAAACGTTTGTCGGATCGCATCTGTGATCAATTGCGATTCTGTTCCTGTTTGTTGCTGATCCAGGATGTACAGCGGTTTCGAGAACTGCGCGTCTCTCTTACGAATCTCATCCTGCAACATGGAAATCTGTGCATTCTGACAACCAAGACTCAAGATGGTGGCTCCTGCCACATTTGCATGGGTGATATAACCCGCCAGGAGTCCGCATAAGGTTTGCGCATCCTGTCTGATCCCTCCACAACCGCCATCATGTGTGAGGAACTTAATACCATCCACATTCGGGAATACCCTGCTCGAAGCCCCGGTAGTCTCTTCCGGCATCCAAGTGGTTTCCTGTACTGCTAAAGCATCGGCGCCATCGTGGAATTTACCAATCAGCGATTGCATGAGCGAGGCGTATTTATCCGGCTTAGCATAGCCCAGTTCTTTGAGCATGGCGGATTTCAGCACCTCCACATTTCTATTTTCACAGAACACCAGCGGAATCACCAACCAGTAATTGGCGGTACCTACGCTCCCATCTGCACGATGGTAGCCCATGAATGTCCGGTCTTTCCATTTGCTGGTATCCGGTTGCATCCAGGCAGTACGACGGGTGGCTGACAGAGCATATCCAGCGGCGGCATGACGAAGGTTCTCCGTGGAAATACGTTGTCCTACCGCAATAGGCCGACTGGCTTTGCCAACCAGGACGCCGTACATCGTAACAGCATCTCCCGGTTGTAAGTCGGTAGTTGTAAATTTATGTTTAGCAGGAATCTTCTCCTTTAACGTATATTCCTCACCGTTATAGGTCACTTTGCTCTCTGCTTCCAGATCTCTTAGTGCTACCAATACATTATCTGCCGGATGCACTTTTAAAACTTGCTTCATTATCAGGAAATGATTATTTCTGCGGCTACCTTTTCCAGGTAAGGACTTACGCCTTCCTTCAGGAGCGCTTTCAACATGATGGATACCGTTCTTCCAAAACCTGGGAGGGCACTGAGATCCCGGCCCCAGATCTGGGTATTGCTCAAACTTAACTTCACAACTTCTTCCACTGAATGTTCCTGCCACAGGGCCGCATACGCAGTAGCCCAGGTATCATCGATGGTATCTCCATTCGGATTTTTCATGAACAACAGATGTGCTGCAAATCCCAGCGCAATGAGTGCCGGCACTTGTTGCATTCGTTGTTCATATTGCAGCAGGATGGGCATTACCCTTGTTTTCAATTTGCTGGTATAGTTACTACAGATATTTAACCAACGGTGATCGATATACGGATTTCGGAAACGATCCTGCACAGCGGCAGCAAAACGCACAGCCGCATCCTGGCGTATAGTGCTGTCCGTTATAGCAGGAATAATTTCATGCAGGAGCAACCCCTCTATGTATGCGGACATGTCCTCATGACTCATCGCTTCTTTCACCGTAGCGATACCTGACAGATAAGCCAGGCCACAGCTCAGCGTATGTGCGCCATTGAGTAATCGCAGTTTCAGCTCCCGGAACACATTAATATCCGGCGCCAGTATAACACCGCTATCCGCCATAGCAAAGGAAAGAGTTGCTTTTACTTTATCATTGCTGGTTTCAATGGCCCATAATCGGTAGGCTTCTGTCATGATCAGCAGCTCATCTTCATACCCCATATCTATGGTCGCCGCGCCAGGAATAATACTATCTACCAGACTGTTGCAGCAATGATTATGATTTTGTAGCCAATGGATAAATTCGGCCGACAGTTGATTATGTAATGCCAGTTCGTGCAGGATACCTTTCAGGAGCGTACCGTTTTCAGGAATCAGTTCTGCAGGCACAATGACCATTCCTTTATCCGGGTGGCCGTTGAAGTACTGAAAACGTTTGTATAGCCATGCCAGGAGCTTTCCGGGGAAAGAAGATGGCGTCTTCCCAAAAATAGTTTCCGGGATATATACAATTCCTAGTTCGGTAGTATTGGAGATCACCACTTGCATATCCTCACTGGTAGCACATTCCAGGATCTGATCCCATTGCGTGGCAGCTGTAAGTACTCTGCTGATGCTTGCATTCACGATGTTCGCCTCTACTTTTTTCCCGCCTTCCATTCCTCTGACACACTGCGTATACAGGTTATCTTGCTGGTCAAATTCAGTCGTATCGCCTTTATCCGTGGATTTGACCACTACTACTCTTCCATTAAAGATGCCTTGTTTGTTGGCTTTGTCGATAAAGAAATCCGGCAGCCCACGGAGTAAAACGCCGGTACCAAACTGCAATACTTTCTCCGGCAAATTCATACAGCGCTCCGTAGGGAGTTGTAGGTCATCCCTTTCGTGCAGCTGTGGCAGCACGCCTTTTGATAATTTCATGAAATTATATTTATCTATTTACGCATCATTTCAACTTCGCCGGCAGCGAGCAGGTAGGCGCCTACTCCTTTGGGATCGTTGTCGATTACCTTTTCACTGAGATAATATTCATAGCTGCCATCCCGATAGGGTTCTCCTCCGAGTCCGGCTACAGATACAGTTCCCCCGAGCGTGATATCTCCTTCGGGATTCTTTTTAATAAACTGCCGAAGGATTCCATTATATCCTTTCTTCACAATATTTGTATAGGAAGACGGCAGGTATCCCAGTCGCATCCCTTTCGCTAATGCATATACGAACATGCAACTGGCGGAGGCTTCCACATAATTGCCTTTGCTACCTTTGCGATCCAGCACCTGATACCAGCAACCAGTGGCCGGGTCCTGGAATTTCTTAACGGCTACGGCTGTACGTTGCAGAATTTGAATGAGGCTATCGCGGCCAGGATGATTTTTAGGGTAATATTCCAATACATCTACCAGTGCCATGGCATACCAGCCCATGGCGCGTCCCCAGAAGTTGGGCGACTGCCCCGTAGTTTTGTTGGCCCATCTTTGCTCTTTGGATTCATCCCAGGCATGATAAAGCAGTCCGGTTTTGCTGTCTCTCGCATGTTGTTCCATCAGCACAAACTGACGGGTGATATCATTGAAATCGGCTACTTCGTTATTCATAGCGGCATATTCTGCATAGAAGGGCTCTCCCATGTAAAGGCCATCCAGCCACATTTGCCAGGGATAGCGCTGTTTGTGCCAGAAGCCTCCCTCATGGGTACGCGGCTGGCCTTTCAATTGCTCCCGCAGCTGATCTGCCGCTTTCTTGTATTTAGCTTCGCCTGTAGTTTTGTAGAGAACGAGGAGGCTACGGCCGTTTTTGATATTATCGATGTTGTAATCCTTCAGTTTGTAGGTACGAATGTTTCCATGCTCATCTACAAAATGATCCATGCTTTTTTTGATATAATCAAAATACTCCTGTTTGCCGGTACGCTTCCAGAGGGCGTAGAAGCCCTCCAGGATCACACCCTGGTCGTAGGTCCATTTTACGGGAGTACCAGGATTCATGACCAGTGAATCTTTCCATATACGCATACACGTAGCCGCCATGCCCGCAGCGCCGGATTGGGCCTGTGTACTCAACGCCATCAGCAATAGCAGTCCTGTCAGCCAATTAATTCTGTAACGCATGATCTTCAGCAGGTTTGTTCTTCAAGTCTTTATATTTCGAATCGCGGAAAGTAACATTGGTGGCATTACGCTGTAAGAGGGGTTCTTTGCCGGAACGCGTAACCACGTATACATTGGTAAAATGAATACCAGTGGCTTCCATACAGCTGATACCTTCGTCTGCGCTGATCGTCATATTTTTCAAATGAATATTGCTGATCGGCATTTCTGGCAGGCCACGAATAAACACCGCTTTCTTTGCGCCATTGCAGGCCACATTATCAATAAAAAAATTACGGAATACAGGGGTGGCATCTGTTACCGGCAGCTTCTCAATTTTAGGACCATTGCGTACTTCTCCAGCCAGCGGCACCGGGTCTTTCGCCATATAGTACATATCAAAGAGAATCGCTTCTCCAGGAATATCTTTCATGTTGATGTTGGAGATATAAATATTTTCCACCACACCACCACGACCACGGGTCGTTTTGAAACGCAGACCTATATCTGTTCCCAGGAAAGAGCAATCAGACACATAGATATTCTTTGCGCCGCCAGACATTTCACTACCAATTACAAAACCGCCATGGGCATGATATACGGTGCAATTTTTCACTACCAGGTTTTCTGTTGGCTTTCCTCTTTTCCGCCCTTGCTCATCCCTTCCGGATTTCACACAGATGCCATCATCGCCTACATCGAAAGTACAATCCAGGATTTGTGCATAGCTACAGGATTCCAGGTCTACCCCATCGCCGTTCTGGGCATACCATGGGTTTTTAGCATATATGCCGCGCAGGGTAATATTTTCACAGAGCAATGGGTGCAGGCACCATGCCGGCGAGTTTTGGAAGGTCACCCCTTCCAGCAGTACATTCTTACAAGAAGTGATACTCACCATATTCGGACGAAGAAAATCCTTGTAGGCCAGGAAGTCTGCTTCCTTAGTATCGCCTGTTAGCACACCGGGCAAATTCGTTTTTGAGCCCAGTTGCGATTTAGCGGATGGATACCAGGTTTCCTTATCTTCTCCTAGCAGTCCGCCGCTTTGCACGAGGTTCTTCCATTGTGAGTCGGTGAGTTTGCCTTTCTTCACAATTCTCCAGGCATCGCCGCCGCCATCGATGATACCGTTGCCGGTGATAGCGATATTTTCCTGGTCTACTGCCCATATAGGGGCCTGACAGCGCATCGCTTCCAGTCCTTCATAGGTTGTTTTCACCAATGGATACTGATCGAAATCAGTTGTAAACTGCAATACTGCATTGGCTGCGAGATGCAGGTTCACATTACTTTTCAGTACTACGGGTCCTGTCATCCACAGGCCGGAAGGTATATACACTACCCCGCCGCCATTGTTGCTGCAAGCGGTGATAGCATCATTGATACTTTTAGAATTCAGGGTAATACCATCAGCTTTTGCGCCGTATTGCACGATATTAAAAGTATCCAGTTTGAAATGCGGTTCATAGATCAGCGGCAGTTCGTAGCTGTACTTTCCTTCAAACGGGCTTTTGCGTAGATAGTCTGCCAGTGCGATATGCTGATTGTTTAATGCAGCTGCCACGAGTGCCGCCATTTTCGTAGCGCCGTAACCGTTAAAGTGTGTATTATCTTCCACACCTTTGGGCAGTGATTTATAATGACCAGCAGGCGTAGATTTGAAGAGTTTTGCAGACGCGGATTCTCCAGCGGCAGTTAGTAATTCGCTGCTGCTTTGTTGTAAATCTACTAAGGGTACTTTCATGGCTTTGGCTACGGCTCTTACTACCACCGGATATTCGCCATGCGTATCTTCCAGTTTGCCACCTCTGAACTTTCTTCTGGCTACAGGCGTGATCAGTATTGGATTAGCGCCTTTGGCTCTCGCTTCTTTTACAAAGCGTTCCAGGTTGGACTTATAAGCGCCTTGTGGTGCTGCATAGCGGATGGAATCATCTTGTTTACCATCGTTGTGACCAAATTGAATGAGTACCCAGTCTCCGCTTTTCAGCTGGGCCAATACGGAATCCCAGCGATGCTCATTAATAAAGCTTTTGGTACTTCTACCATTGACCGCATAATTACGTATAGTCATTCCCGGTTGAAAGAACTGCGGGATCATTTGTCCCCAGCCTCTTTCCGGATTATCTTCCAGCGGCTTGTCGGACATAGTGCTATCTCCGATCAGGAAAACAGTAGGCGGTGGTGGCGCAGGCGCAAGTCCTACCAGCGAAAGTAAAAGTAGCTGCAAAAATTTCATTCCTTACTAGTTATATTTCTCGTTCTGTTTGAAAGTATCTTTATTGGTAACGGCGTCTATCTGGTCTTGCGGGATGGGTCTTACGGTGTGGTAAGACTGGAAAAACTGTTTAGCATCCGGATTATGCAGGCTAATTCTTTCCTGCAATTTATTGGTGCGTTTCAGGTCGAACCAGCGGAGTTGTTCTCCGGCCAGTTCTCTGGCGCGTTCGTCGAGGATGAAGTCCAGGGAAACATCGGCGGCAGTAATTTGCATGGCTGTTTCTTTACCAGGAATGGCGGCGCGTTTGCGGACTATATTGATATAATCTGCCGCTTTTTGCGGATTGCCGAGTTTGAACTGTGCTTCACCAGCGATGAGATACATTTCTGCCAGTCGGATAATGAATGCATCCCGGGCACTTTGTTCTTCATTCATAGAAGCCCTGGTAGGATCGTCAAATTTTTGCAGAGAGATGTAATGCGTACGATCCAGGCCTCCGCCGTTGGCAGTGTAGATTTCATCTCTGTTAAAGATCCTGTATTTAGCAGAGAGAGGCAACTGTTTTTTAGTAACCAGGATAGCGGTGTCGCCCAGCTTCATGCCCGAAGGGGCCGATTTGGTATTATTGCAATACCATACCTGCTTAAAAGAGGCCTCATAACGGGCATCTGCCGTTTCATCAAAAAGATTCAGCAGGAAAAGCGTGGGCATATAACGGTTAAATGGACGCATGTTCGCGATATCCCGCTGCATGCCTGCTAAATCGTCGTACTTCATACAAAACATCAGGTGGCCGTTGTTGGCCCCGCGACTATGACCATTTGGGAACAGCGTAGCATCTGCCTTATCGTCAAATACGAGATTTTTCAAATAATTAACGCACCAGATAATTTCTTTATTCTGCAGGTTATCCATCCGCCAGAGATCAGCATATTTAGGCAACAGCGTATAGCCGTAACTTTTGATTACTTTATCTGCCATATCAGCCGCCTGTTGATTCATACCGCGGGTAAGGTACATCCTTGCTGCGAAGGCTTCTGCCACTGGCTTTGTAGCGCGACCGTAATCCGTTGTTGTAAGCGGCAAATTGCTCATCGCAGTCTCCAGATCGCGGAAGATCTGTGCATAGAAGGTGTCTACCGGCGTTCTGTTGGCCGTAGTGATTACACCATTGGTTTCATCCAGTGAATAGTGAACACCACCCCAGGTTTCCACGATATGCCAATAGTAGAATGCACGCAGAAAATGTAGTTCTGCACCACGAATTTTCTTTTTATCCTCTGTCAGACCGGATTTATCAATCCTGCTAATCCCGGCATTACAAAGGTTGACAGCAGCGTATAACTGTTTCCACAGTGCGCTCATCACACTGTTACTGCCCTGTAGGTTATTGTAGTTGGTGAGATCCGGGTATTTATCGCCGGTACCGCTGGTCCAGATATCGGTGCCCATTTCCGCAATGCTGTATCCCTCTTCTTTTCCGTACCACCAGCGGTTATAGGTATAGGCTGCGTTTACGAGCGATTCAAAACCTTCCGGCGTGGAGAATACCGCATCCGTGGTAGAACCGCCGGGATTGAATTCTTCCAGCTTTTTATTGCAGGCCGCTAATCCAACAGCTGCCATTGCGATGATTAAAATATGTTTATTCAGGAATTTCATACTTGCTGTTTTATTCGGTTAAAACTCAACATTTAATCCAGCCACATACATTCTTGTCAAAGGCTCGCTCAGCGCGCCGCCGCGTTCCGGATCGTAGTCTTTCACCTTGCTGAAAGTAAAGAGGTTCTTACCGGTAACGTATAAACGAAGACTGGAAAGATGTAATTGCTTCAGCATCTCATTAGAGAAGGTATAGCCCAGGGAGATATTACGGATCTTCACAAAAGAGCCATCTTTATATCCCAATGTTTTAATGAAAGGCGTACCATCTTTAGACAGGCTGGCATTGGGTCTTGGATAATCGTTGGAAGGATTTTCTGGTGTCCAGTAATTAACATTTGCACTATTTTCCAGGCCTTGTGGATCGAATTTGGCAGCATATTCAGAATTGATCATCTGACCAATGCGCGCATACACGTATATGTTCAGATCAAAATTTTTGTATTTGAAATCGTTGTTCAAACCGCCACTCCATTTTGGGACCTGTGCGCCCAATACGATACGGTCGGCAGAGTTAATAGTACCGCTGTTATCCTGATCTTTCACTTTGATATCTCCGGGTTTGTAACCGAGTTTTGCAGCGAGATCTGCTTCACTGGTTTGCCAGATACCTACTTTTTCATAATCGTAATAAACTTTCACAGGATAACCGATAAACCAGCCATTGGCTACGTCATTGGTACTGCCATCGGCGAGGGCAACGATTTCTTCTTTATTGCGGGAATAAACGATATTGGATGTCCACCGGAAATCAGCTGTAGATATGTTCGTTGTATTGATGGCGATTTCCACCCCGCGGTTCCGTGTCTTCCCAATATTTTGTACTACACTGCTTACGCCACTGGAAGTAGGTAAGGTCCTTTTCAACAACAGGTCGTGTGTTCTGGTATCATACACATCAATGCTACCGCTGATTCTACCTTGCAATATGCCGAAATCGAGTCCAATATTTTTAGTGGCCGACAACTCCCATTTTAATTTCTTATTTCCTGTCTGATCGCCAATTGTATAGGCCACTGCGGCGTTGGTATCATCCCAGGAGAAAGGAATTTTGGATAGTGAACTCACGGTGGAATAAGGCAGGACTGCGTCTGTACCGGCAATACCGTAGGTTACTCTCAATTTCAGGTCACTGAATGTTTGTTGCGATTTCATGAATGCTTCATCGCTTATACGCCATGCGCCGGCCACAGATGGGAAGAATGCCCACTTATTGCCAGGCGATAATTTAGACGATCCATCAGAGCGACCAGTAAATGACAGCAGGTATTTTCCTTTGTAGTTGTAGTTGAGCCGGCCGGTGAAAGATAGCAATTTGCTTTCCTCATATCCGGAAGCGATGGCGATGCCACTCACATTGTTTTGCAGGGCGTGGTAAAGCTGGGATGGAAGCAGTTGACCTTCGCCCTGCATTTGTGAAGATTCCTTCTTATCTGCCAGCCAACTGGTCACGCCGGTTAGGCCGAAGTTATGCTGACCGAAAGATTTATTATAAGTGATCACGTTTTCCCAGCTGAGGAAGCGGCGCAGATTATTGTACATGGAACTACGACTGGTAGAGGCAGTACTTCTGTCGATCGACGCTTTGCTGGCGAAGATGCCTTGTTTGGAATTTTCCAGTGTCACACCAAGATTGGAGCGGATCATCAAGCCTTTCAACGGCGTCAGTTCCAGGTAAGCATTTGCCAGCGTGCGGGTAGTACGCGTCGTGTTATCGTATGCGTTAGGTTGCTCATCTGCTAATGGATTGATGGCAGAGCCACTGTTGGGGAATAATACCAGGTTGCCGGCAGAATCGTAAGGAACGCCCAGCGGTATGTATTTATTCGCCTGATTCAGCGGATCGCGGCGGGCACTCTGATCATAGTAAGTGAGTTGACTTTGTACACCTACTTTCATGTAGTTATTGATCGTTTGATCAATATTCAGGCGGGTAGAATAACGTTTGAGGTTATCCAGTTTCAGAATACCTTTCTCATTAAAGTAATCGAAGGAGAAATAGACTTTTGTTTTTTCTGAACCTCCGGAGATGCCAGCCTGGTAGTCTTGCTGCAGCCCGTGATGGATAAGTTCATTCGCGTAGTTCGTCCAGATATTATTTTTAATTTCATCCAGTTCAAAAGCGTTGAAGATCTTTGGATCATCGGCTATGCTGGCCCATCTGCCGGTAGTGCGGTTTGCCTCTCTTTTCAGCGCAGTGTATTGCGGTCCTGTCATCATTGGCGGATATCCGTTCACTTCTGAAGAACCTACATAGGAGCTTATATTCAGTTTAGGTACTCCGCTCACGCCGCGTTTGGTGGTCACCATGATAACGCCGTTTGCGCCACGGGAACCGTAAATGGCAGTGGTGGAAGCATCTTTCAGCACTTCCATGGATTGGATATCGTTGGGATTGAGGTCCTGTATAGATTCGTACTGTACGCCGTCCACGATGTAGAGCGGGCCGTTGTTGGCGGTGATGGATCTGTTACCCCGAACGGTCACATTGATTTTAGCGCCGGCGGAGCCACTGGAGCGGGTAATATCTACGCCCGGGAGTTTTCCCTGTACAGACTCCATGACGTTGGTAGTGGGTACTTTCTTTATTTCATCTCCCTTGATGGAAGCCACTGCGCCGGTGAGGTCGCGTTTTTTAACGGTTCCATAACCTACCACTACAATTTCGTCGAGTTTCTTATTGCTTTGCTCCAGCTTCACCTGCATATCGTTTACAGCAGGGAGAGACAGTTGAGCATAACCCAGATAGGTGAACAACAATTCAGTTTTGCCATCGGGTAACTGGAGGGAAAAATGACCGCGGCTATCTGTCTGTACGCCAACGGTGGTGCCTTTAACTTGAACGCTTACCATGGGCAGTACCTCGCCGGTAGCGGCATCCGTCACTTTCCCTTTGATAGTACGGGACTGTGCCAGCGCCCAGTTGCTGATACAACACAGGAGTAAGCAAATCAGGTGAATCTTTTTCATAACGTAACGTGAGCAATTAATTGGCAAATAAGTTTAAGCGAATAGGTTGAGTTATCTTCAACGTGGTTTCGTATCTACTATAGGTTGATATTTATATTTTCGTACGATACAAGTCTACACAACTATTTACTAAAAGAGAACTTTATTTACGCAATCGTTCCCGGAAAAATGATTACATTCACGAGCGGGTATAACAGGTGAAATCCCGTGCTGTAAAAGAAATGAAGTATAAAGCAACCACGATCAAAGACATAGCAAAGGCGCTTAATCTCTCTACCTCTACTGTATCGCGGGCCTTGCGGGACAGTCATGAAATTAGTGCTGCCACCAAACAAACGGTTCTGGAATATGCCGCCAAGCTTAACTTCCAGCCGAATCCTATTGCATTATCTTTAAAGGAAAGAAAGAGTCATTCTATCGGTGTAATTGTTGCTGAAATTGCCAATAGTTTCTTTTCACAGATCATCAACGGAATAGAATCTGTTGCCAATGAAAAGGGGTATACTGTTATTATTTCCCAGAGTCACGAGAACTTTGAAAAGGAAGTAAGAACCCTGCAATACCTTGCTTCCCGCTCTATTGACGGATTATTGATTTCTGTATCCAGTGCCACCAATGATTTGCAGCATTTAAAATCAATGTATCAGTCCGGTTTGCCGATTGTATTTTTTGATCGCACGGTAGAGGAAATACAAACGCACAAAGTGATGGTAGATAATTACCAGGGCGCCTACAATGCCACGCTTCACCTGTTGGAACAAGGCTTTCGGCGTATTGCCTGTGTGGCGAATTCTGAACATTTATCTATTACAAAAGAACGTGTCGGCGGCTATATGGCCGCACTGCAACAATATAAAATTGAACCCGATCCTACGCTGATAAAATATTGTTTTCACGGGGGGATGTTGTTGGAAGAAGTGGAGTTGGCAGTGAAAGAATTATTGGCCGTTAAACCTAGGCCAACAGCCATTTTCGCCACATCGGACAAACTGACGACCGGATGTATGCGTGTCTTGAAGAAACATAAAATTGCGGTTCCTGCCGCTATGGCATTGACAGGCTTTTCCAATTCAGAACTGATACATTTATTGCATGCGCCTATTACTGTAGTACAGCAACCGGCGTATGAAATGGGGCAAGTAGCTACAGAGTTATTGTTACAGCTGATTGAGAGCAAACGGCCCGTGAAAGATTTCAAGACAAAGATGCTGCAAACGAAGTTGGTGTTTCCGGAAAAATAAAAATTCCCTGGCAGATGTCAGGGAACATTTCAAAGCCTTTCTTATTACTATTTTGTTATTCTGAACCAGTCCAGGTCCGCAAAGCCGGCATCATTTGTTTTGGCCGTGCGGGTACAGGCGAGGCCCAACTTCGCGCCTATCCATTTTCCCGGAGTGGCTGTAAATTCATTTCCAGCAGTAGTGAAATGCGTACCATCTGTACTATAACTAAAACTGCATTTGCCTCCCATCGTTACCTGCACCCGGAGAAATATATCCGTTTCTGTTAGTTTTGTCACAGGGGTGAGCACTTCGGGTTTCCCTTTCTCCGCCTGTTTGCAAACCACTTGTGACAGGGAAATACCTTCTTTCTTATTTTCCAATACCAGGCCGGCATAATCCATCCCCAATACAATGAAGCTCATGCGATCTCCTTCCAGTCGCGGTTTGAAAGACAGTTTTATGGTAGCTGCAAATGCTGGCGCCGGGAATTTCTGGGCCAGGACATTAGGCGTCTCCCACAGATTGCGGGCAGAATCAGGTATTTGTGCTGCAAACAGCCTCAGTTTTCCGGCAGACGGGAAAGCCCACCAGGCTTTGGGATTAGTTTGCCATTGCCATTGCAGGCCCAGTGTATTACCATCGAATTCGTCGCTTTCCACAGGAGTCATGATGGGCCATGCCTTTCCCACATCCGGCTTTTTGAAGCTGAGTACCGGTTCTCCTTTGCCGTCATTATCTTTATCCTGGCCGATCACTGGCCAGTCGTTGACCCATTTCATAGGTTGCAGGTGTACCACCCTACCGTAAGCCTCCAGGTCCTGGAAATGGAGGAACCAGTCCTCTCCTGTTTGCGTCTGTACCCAGGCCCCTTGATGGGGGCCATTTACAGGCGATTTTCCCTGATCCATGACGATCTTACTTTCGTAAGGGCCATATACCTGTTTGGAGCGCATCACCAGTTGCCAGCCGGTACTAACGCCGCCGGCAGGAGCGAAAATATAATAGTAGCCATTACGCTTATAGAACTTAGGTCCTTCCAGGGTGGGGTTGGCATCATGTCCATCGAATACGAGAACGCCTTCGTCTATCGCTTTGGTACCATCTGCATTGAGCTGTTTTACCACCAGCACACTTTTAATACCTGCTCTGCTGCCTGCATAAGCGTGTACCATATACGCTTTCCCGTCGTCATCCCAGAGCGGACAAGGGTCTATGAGGCCTTTGCCTGCTACCACCAGTTCCGGATCGCTCCAGGGGCCGTTGATTTGTTTGGCTTTAGTGAGATAGATGCCGAAATCAGGATCGGGATAATAAATCAGAAATTCTCCGTTATGATAACGTATGGCGGGCGCCCATACGCCGTTCCCGTGCTGGGTGGCAGAAAAATGATCGAATGGCGGCTGCCGATGCAAGGCATGCCCTATTATACGCCAGTTAATCAAATCCTTTGAATGCAGGATGGGCAAGCCCGGAACGGCATCAAAAGAGGAAGCGATCATGTAATAGTCGTCTCCAACACGGATAGCGTCCGGATCTGAATAATCTGCATATAGTACCGGATTCTTAAAGGTTCCGTTGCCATTGTCAGATACCCATACCTGACTGATATCATTCTTTTGCTGTGCGAGTGCCGGCATAGCTGCCAGGGCAAGCAGCATACAGCCTGCTAGTTTCTTCATGGTTTTAGTTTCCAGTCTCCGTAAATAAATGCTGTTGTATACTTTTTAGCTTCCTGTTTACTCAGTTGTTTACTCCAGGGTACTCTGGCAGCAGGATTGGCGCCGGGGCCATAGCTGTTATATTCCGCATAGCGGGCAGTTTGTTCGTTGGTGGTCTTACCCCAGTTGTCCCATCCTGCAGGCAGGATATGATTTCCAAGGAAGCAGTTGATATAAGTTACGCTGGAATAGGGCCTCCACGGGCGGCCGAGAAATACTTTTGTTACGCTGGTATCTGCAGTAATGCGGCAGTCGCGGAAAACATATCCCAACTGCTGTGATTCGGGCGTATTGGCAGCAGTGATAAAAGAGTTGCGGTTACTATGGATCGTACATTTATAGAACAAGGCGGTGGCTGCACCAAAGATAAAATCGGTGCTACCTTCAATGTAGCAATTGCGGTAGTACTGACGGCCGGGAGTAGCCCCAGCCAGGAGGGTATCCTGGAAAGCGATCATACGGCAATGAATAAACGCAATTCTGTCTCCTTTTACAGATAAGGCTACTGCTTGTCCGGCTTTCACCCCTGCCGTATTCTGAAAGGTCAGGTGTTCTGCACGGAAATCGTTTGCTTTGACGATGAAAGTCCAGGAGCTGAAAGTGGTTATGGTATCGCCTGCGGGCGTTCTGCCTCCGGCATGATCCTCCCAGGTGATAATGGTATTCATTTCATCTTCGCCGATCATAGTGATGAAATCCTTGGTGGAGTCTACATGTACTTTTTCGTGGTAAGTTCCTTTTTTTACATAGATGAGGACAGGCTGGCTGTTATGAAGTGGTACTGCATCCAGGGCAGCTTGTACGGTAGTATAATCTCCGCTGCCGTCCTGGGCCACCACTTTTTTAGTAACCTGCGCATGCAGGGATAAAGCCATCAGTGTCAGTATAGCGGAACATATTATTTTCATCATAGCGTGGTGGATCATTGCGGGGATCAAAATAGGAAATGGTGTGGAGATGAGGGGGAATATTTACGCAATCGTTCCCGGGGGAGGTTGCTCGCAAAGGGCGCAAAGGAATGACGCAAAGGCGCAGAGGTTTGATTTTTTTTGCTCGCAGAGCAGCATGGGCAGCAAAGCAGCAAAGAGGGTATTATGCTGGGGGCTCGCAAAGGCGCAAAGGAGTGGTGGTTGATTTTTTTGCTCGCAGAGCAGCATAGGCAGCAAAGCAGCAAAGAGGGTATTTTGCTGGGTGCTCGCAAAGGTGCAAAGGAGTGACGCAAAGGCGCAGAGGTTTGATTTTTTTGCTCGCAGAGCAGCAGAGGCAGCAGAGTAGCAGAGGATGATTTTTTTATGGGTATGTATTTTGGTTAAAATGTTTTATTTTTATAAGATGTCTCTTTCTTTATGAGTATTTATGCATTAACCCTAGTTGTATTGGCAGCTGTGCTGCATGCCCTTTGGAATCTTATTACAAAACAAGTTAAAGGAGGATTGCCTTTTTTCTGGCTGGTATCTACGGTGTCGGCTGTATTGTCCTTTCCTTTTCTGATATGGGAGTTGAGTAAAACGGGGATTCCTCATGATGGACTTACTTTAGGCCTGGCATTGGGGAGTGCGGTGCTGCATGTTTTTTATTTTGTGGCCTTGCAGGTAGGTTATCATAAGGCGGATTTGTCAATTGTATATCCGGTGGCGCGTGGCGTAGGTCCGCTGCTTTCTGTAGCCGGCGCTGTAATTCTTTTTGGAGAGCGGCCAGGATGGGCAGCGGTGGCAGGGTTCATCCTGATAATAGGTGGGGTGGTATTTCTAACAGGGTTTAAACTGAAAGGCGCAAATCATGGCGTATTACAGGGATTGTTCTATGGGAGCCTTACAGGACTTTTCATTGCCGCCTATACGTTATGGGATAAGTCGGCCGTAGTAAACCATCATGTTTCTGCCTTGTTCATCACCTTTGCCAGTGTACTGTTACCCTTAGTGTTACTTATTCCTGTAGTACTGAAGAAAAGAGTGGAAGTCAAACAGGAGTGGACGATTCACTGGAAACAGATTACTGGGGTGGCGGTATTACAGCCCCTTTCTTATATTTTGGTGCTGGTGGCCATGAAAACCACACCATTGACCTATGTAGCCCCCATCCGGGAACTCAGTATTGTCTTTGGGGTATTCTTTGGGGTAAACTTGCTGAAAGAAAAGGACAGTACGAAACGAATGATTGCAGCAGTCGTGATTTTAGGAGGCATTGTGATGCTCGCACTTAGCTAATCAGCAATCGTAACTACCACTATTTTACGAACCCAGCCCTGTTTCCCCTTTGCGATCTTGTCTTCCATTCCTTTGCGACTTTGCGTGAAAAATTCTCCGTAAATTTGAATTTCGCAAATTGATTGTATATGAATACGACCTCTCTGGAAGACTTTTACCGGGAAACATCCGGCCTGGTACCAGCAGGTATCAGCAGGGAACTGGGACATTTCAATGTATTCCGCACGGAAGAAGTATTTGCCAAAACCAAAACAAGTGGGCAAATGCCTTACAACCGCCGCGCCTACTATAAAATCAGCATCATTTCCGGCAAAAATAAGGCAGAGTATGCCGATAAGGTTTTCGATATAGACACCCATGCCCTCCTGTTTGCATCTCCACGCATTCCATACCACTGGCTTCCGCAGGACGATCAGCAACAGGGGTATTTCTGCATTTTTACGGAAGACTTCCTACTATCCACCAAAAGTGGCGTAGTACTGGATGATCTGCCCATTTTCCGTTCCGGCGGATACCCCATATTTAAAGTTTCAGATGAGGAAGCCGCAGAGATTACCGCCATCTTTGCCAAGATGTACAGGGAGATATCCTCTGATTACATTTATAAGTACGACCTGCTGCGGAATTATGTACTGGAAGTCATTCATTTTGGACAGAAGCTACAACCCGCCACCGCTATGTATCCTACACATAATGCGGCAGCACGGATATCCTCCTTGTTTATTGAACTGCTGGAAAGACAGTTTCCTGTAGAACCACCCCATCAACGATTACAGCTGCGGACTCCGAAGGACTTCGCAGACCGACTGGCAGTACATGTCAATCATCTTAATAAAGTACTTCGGGAAAACACGGGTAAAACTACTACAGAGCTGATCAGCAGCCGAATTACCCAGGAAGCGAAGATCCTGCTAAAGCAAACAGACCTGAGCATCTCCGAGATTGCATACGGACTTGGCTTTGAAGAGGTAGCCCATTTCTCCAATTTCTTCAAGAAACAAACCTCCATCACTCCTGCTGGTTTCAGGTAGAAGAACCATTATTTGAATTTTGCAAATGATAGATTGATCATCGCAACAATCAGCAGCATATTCCTGCTGATCTTTGCGTCATCAATGCAGTTGAACAAATTGTATTGCTATTTTTTTATTGATTAAAACATTTGACAAATGGCAAGTAATAAAATCGCGCTGATCACCGGCGGCAGCAGAGGATTAGGTAAAAATATGGCCCAGGCCATGGCTCACAAAGGAATTGACGTAGTCATTACCTATCATAGCCAACAGGCTGAAGCAGAAGAAGTAGTGAATGAACTCAAAGCCCTTGGCGTAAAAGCCGCAGCCCTGCAACTGGATACCAGCAATACGAAGGTCTTCCCTCCTTTTGTAGCACAACTGAAAGAAACCTTATCTGCTACATTTGGCGTTACGCATTTCGACTTCCTCGTGAATAATGCCGGTACTGCCCTGTATTCCCCTTTTGAGTCCACCACAGAAGAGCAGTTCGACTATATCATGAATATCCATCTGAAAGGCGTATTCTTTCTCACCCAGCAATTACTCCCTCTCATCAATAATGGCGGGCGTATTATTAATATCTCCTCTGGCCTGGCACGATTTGCCATGGTCGGTAGTAGTGCCTATGGCGCTATGAAAGGCGGTATTGAAGTACTGACCAGGTACATGGCCAAGGAGTTAGGTCCAAGAGGAATTGCCGCCAACGTAGTGGCCCCTGGCGCTATTGAAACCGATTTCGGTGGTGGCCATGTGAGAGACAACAAAGAAATCAACAGCCAGATCGCCTCCAATACCGCACTGGGCCGGGTTGGACTCCCGGACGACATCGGCGGCGTAGTAGCTTTCCTCTGTACCGATGAGGCACGCTGGATCAATGCACAACGGATTGAGGCTTCCGGAGGGGTGTTTCTGTAGTTTCACGCAAAGGGCGCAAAGGAAAGACATGCAAAGGCGCAGAGGGGCGCCTGCGGCGCTGATATGTATAAAGTTTTTGCTCGCAAGGCAGCATAAGCACCAAAGCAGCAGAGAAAAGTAATGTAGATTGTTTTGAGCGATTGTGTAAAGCATAATATGTCTATTAATTCATCAACAAAACTTAATCCTTTGCTGCTCTGCTGCTCTGCTGCTTATGCTGCTTATGCTGCTTTGCGAGAAAAAAAAATCAGCGCCGCAGGCGCCCCAACAACAAAAACTGATCTAGTAAAAAATTATTTTTTTGCGTCTCTGCGCCCTCTTTGCGCCTTTGCGTGAACCCCACTGCTTAATCGTTTAAGCAAAACGCTTGGAATGTATTATTTTATTATTAAATTACCGTCGTAATCTACCGGATATTGATTTTGTTAATGTCATAAATTACGGCCTTTGCCAATCACGGATTTAGCAAATGAGCAAGCACTGTTACAACAGGTAGCCGAAGGTGACGCCAACGCATACACGGTTATTTTCCATCATTACAGCAAGCATGTATATGATGTGGCCATGGTGTACCTGAAGGATGGTCATCTCGCTACAGAAACAGTACAGGACATATTCTTACGGATATGGGTTAAACGAGCGCACGTCACGGAAGTTCGCAACTTTCGGGATTATCTCTTTATCCTTACCCGCAACCATATTTATGACGGCTTCCGCAAACAACTGGTGAAAATGAAGGTATACGACATTCATCAGCAACAACAGCCCACTGTACAGGAAGATACCGATCACCTCCTGCTGCGAAAGGAATATGACCATATCATCAATAATGCCATTGCCTCCCTGCCACCAGAACGCCGAAAAGTATATCAGGCAAGGCTCGCAGGGTTCTCTAATGAGGAAATTTCCCATCAGCTCAATATTTCCATCCATACCGTTAAGAAACAAATGAGCCTCGCTTTGCAGTCGCTCCGCTCCTATGTGCAAACCCATGTACCCAACGACGTACTCCCGATATTCTTACTGGTATTGACTTTCCACAAATAATTGCATTTTTTTTAACTTTTTTTTCAGGAGGCATACTCCTTTTTTCCAGGTTGTCCGTCTTTATCTTAAATCACGCTTCCAAAATCTAATCGACGGATGACAGTTATACATCAATTACTGGAAAAATACCGCCTTGGCACTATCTCTACTGATGAACTGCGTCAATTGCAGACATTAGTGGAAGAGAACGTGGGAGAAAAGGAGATTTTGGAAGACATCCTGTCCACCCTACATCAAGGCGCCCCCGATTCAGGGTGGCACTCCGCCGAACACGCTCACCTCGTGGAACAGATTGTCATGGATACCCCGGTAATGCCTATACGTAGCAACAGTAGAAAATGGTGGCTGGCAGCAGCCTGCGTAGCAGCAATTTTCAGTACCGGTATTTATTGGTATCAACACCGTATCATCACTCCTACGCCATATCCGGTGCATTTAGCCATGATGCCCGGTGGTAATAAAGCCATGCTCGTACTGGCAGACGGCAGTACTGTACCGCTGGACAGCGCCAATCTGGGCCAGATTGCCAGGCAGGGAGATGCCAATATTAATAACAACGGCGAAAGCCTTATCTATGACAACCAGGGCCCTTCCACAAAGGTGGTGTACAATTCTATTGTTACACCCCGTGGAGGGCAATATCAACTGGGACTCCCGGATGGTAGCCGCGTGTGGCTCAATGCAGCCAGCAGTATACGCTTCCCCACAGCATTCCCCGGAAAAGAAAGAAGGGTGGAAATTACAGGGGAAGCCTATTTCCAAATTGCGGCAGATCCTAATAAACCCTTCCTGGTGGATATAAAAGGAAATGATTCCATGCAGGTACAAGTATTAGGTACCAGCTTTAACGTGATGGCATATACGGATGAACAGGAAATAGCCACTACCCTGGAAAATGGCGCGGTAAAATTGTTACACGGATCTGCTCAAACCGTCTTGCAACCTGGTTATACCGGTACGCTGACCCATCATGCCGGATTCGCCACTGCACAGGCGGACCTGGAACAGACCCTCGCCTGGAAAGAAGGGAAATTCCGATTCAGAAATACCAATATACAAACCATCATGCGGCAGATCTCCCGCTGGTACGACGTGGATATCAGCTATGAGGGAGACCTCTCCGATGTAGACCTGACCGGCATCATATCCCGAAGGGAAAATGCAGCCAGTCTCCTGAAAATATTATCCGCTACCCAACGGGTACAATTTGAAACAACCAATAACAAAATAAGGGTAAAGCCCTACAATCCTGAACAGTAACACTATTTAATCCACTTATGAATTTTAAAAATTGCTTGTTATGAAAACGTGAATGAATAACGAATGCCAATAAAAAACCGGAAGCACGCCAATGCTCCCGGTAAAATATGGCTATCCAACTTCCATTAGCATTTGAAAAATTGAATTACTAAGCCACAAAACAAAAGTATGGAACTCCTTTGTACCTGCAAAGTCCGCAGAAAGGGCGGGCATTTGCGTAGAAAATTATTGCTTACTATGCGATTAACTGTCATACTAACACTGGTATTTACACTTAATCTGAGCGCTAAAACATTCTCTCAGTCTGTTACCATCAAGGGCAAACGCCTCGCCCTGTATGATGTGTTTAACAGCATCAGCCGCCAGACAGGATATGAATTTATCTACGATGAAAAATTGCTGCAAAAAGCAGCTCCTGTAAATCTCAACCTGGAAGCAGCCCCGCTCACAGACGTGCTCAATGCCTGCCTGAACAACAAATTATTTTCCTACAGCATCGTTGATAAAACGATCGTTGTTTCACCAAAATCCAAACCAATGGAGTATACGGCCAGTCCGTATATAACCATCCAGGGTAAAGTAACGGGCCCCGACGGTCAGCCCTTGCCCGGCGTGTCTATCCAGGTTAAAGGATCTACCCGCGGCACCGTTACTAATCCCCTGGGGAGCTTTTCCATTCAGGCCAATCCCGGGGACGTACTGGTGGTTAGCTTTATTGGATATGCCCCACAATCCATCACGGTAGGCAACGACGCTAATATCCAGATCAAATTACAACCACAGGACGCCCAACTGAGCGGCGTGGTAGTAACGGCACTGGGTATACGCAGATCGGAAAAATCCATCACCTACTCAACCCAACAGATCAACGGCCTGGAACTCACCAAAGCCAAAGACGCGAACCTCATCAATACCCTGAATGGTAAGGTAGCTGGTCTGACCATCTCCTCCAGTGCATCTGGCGTAGGCGGTTCTGCAAAAGTGATCCTCCGTGGTAGCAAATCAGGACTGGGTTCCAACCAGGCCCTGTACGTAATCGATGGTGTGCCGATGAATAACAGTCTGACCAACCAACCTTCCAGTATCTACGGTGGTACTTCTTCCTATGATGGTGGCGATCCTATCTCCAACCTCAATCCGGAAGATATTGAAAGTATCTCTGTACTGAAAGGCGCTTCTGCAGCAGCTTTGTACGGAAGTCAGGGCGCTAACGGGGTTATCCTGGTTACTACAAAATCCGGGAAAGCCGGACACGTGGCAGTGAACCTTTATAGTGGCATTTCCTTATCGGAAGCTGCGTATCTCCCTAAATTCCAAAATAATTACGCGCAAACCAAAGATAGCTCTACCCAAAGCTGGGGCGCCAAAATCAATAACCCTACCAACCGGGATAATTTGAAAACGTTCTTCCAGACAGGGCAACTCTTTACCAATGGTATCAGTCTTTCCGGTGGTAACGAAATGGCGCAGACCTATTTCAGCTATGCCAATACCTCCGGCAGAGGCATTGAGCCTGGAAATAATATCGGTCGTCATAATATCGACTTTAAAGAAACAGGGCATTTCTTTGACAACAGGCTGACGGCCACTGCTGATGTGAATTATATGACGCAGCAGATCGACAATACGCCTATGTCTGGCTTTTATTTCAACCCACTTACCGGCCTTTATCTGTTTCCCCGTAGCCTGGACATCACCCAATATAAAAATACTTTCGAGATCCCAGATCCTACCCGCAACTACCTGATGGTACAAAACTGGCCATTAAATGAGGATGTGCAGCAGAATCCATGGTGGATCGTTAACCGTAACCCGAACAAGCTGAAACGCAATCGTCTGCTGATGAATGCCAGCCTGAATTACAAACTGAACTCCTGGCTGAATATCCAGGCCCGTGGAAGCATTGACCGTATCAATGACCTCTACGAACAGAAGATATACGCCGGCTCACAAGCGGTATTATCCAGCCCTAACGGCGGCTATTACTACGGTAACAATACTACCACCCAACAATACGGCGATCTGTTGGCCAATATCAACCTGCCTGGTAAAACCATCAGCTTAACCGGCGTGGTAGGTACCAGTATTCGCGATATCAAAACAGCAGGAGATTTCCTGAACTCCGCCAAAGATGGATTATATATCCCGAATGTATTCACCATCCAGAATATGACTACGCTGAATGCCTTAAAATCTGGTACCAGCCCGGAATTGCACAGCCACTGGCAATCTGTTTTTGCCAGTGCCAACCTCTCTTACCGCGATTGGTTATACCTGGATCTGACGGCTCGTAACGACTGGTCATCTAACCTGGCATTCACACCACAAATGTCTTACTTCTACCCTTCTGCAGGTCTGGGTGTGGTACTGAATAATATCTTGCATCTTCCTTCTGCTATTTCCTTCGCCAAAGTACGCGGCTCCTATGCTATTGTGGGTAATAGCCCGCTGGCATATCAGTCCAATACAGCGCCTAATCACCTGGGCACCAGCGGCAACCTGACAGTTGCTACCACCGGCCCATTCATTGCTTTGAAACCTGAGAAAACAAAATCCCTCGAGATTGGTACGGAATGGCGTTTCTTCGCTAATCGTCTGAGCTTCGATGTGACCTATTATAAAACCAATACCACCAATCAAACCCTGCAAATTGCAGCGCCTACTGCCACATTGTTCGAATCCAGATTCGTAAATGCGGGTAATATCCAGAACCAGGGCGTGGAAGCGGTAGTGAGATACGATGTTTTCAATCAAGGAAAATTCCATTGGAACACCGGTCTGAACTTCTCTACCAATGACAATAAAATCATTTCTCTCTGGTCTACTGTAGATCGTTTCACCCTGAGCGGCGCTTCTGGCGCTAACTATGCTTCTCAATTCAAAGTGGGCGGCAGCTTCGGCGATATTTACGGTACCGTACTGAGTAAAGATGACCAGGGTCGCATTTTGATCAAAGGTGGTAAGCCTGTTAAACAAGGCGGTGATATGCAATACCTGGGTAATGCCAATACCAAATGGCAACTGGGTTGGAATAACAACTTCGAATATGGTCATTTCACTTTCTCCTTCCTGATTGACGGTAAATTCGGCGGACAGGTAATGTCTATTACACAGGCGATGATGGATAGCTACGGCGTATCCAAAGCCAGTGGCGATGCCCGTGATGCCGGCGGCGTAAAAATCAACGGCGTGGACGAAACAGGTAAAGCAGTGTCCACCATCGATGCCAATACCTGGTACACTACCATTGGTGGCAGAGAAGGCGTTTCGGGAGAATATATGTACAGCGCTACTACGGTTCGTTTAAGGGAAGCAGCCCTTGGTTACATGGTGCCACTGAAAAGTACATTCTTCAAAACCCTGAAGTTCTCCCTGACTGGTCGTAACCTGATCTATTTCACCCGCAAAGCGCCATTCGATCCGGAACAAACGATGTCTACCGCCAACGGTCTGGGTGGTGTGGATGCATTTATGTTGCCTGCAACCCGCAGCTATGGCCTGACCCTGAATGCATCCTTCTAATGGTATCACTGAAAAACTGAAAACGATGAAATTATTACATAAACTGCGTGGATATAAAACCGTGATAGTAGCCGCCCTGGCTATTACCGGCATGAGTGCCTGCACTAAGAATTTTGAAAAATTCAATACGGACAATACCGGCATCAACGGCGATCAGTTGGGTCCTGATTTCAACGGACTTGGACTGTACCTCAAATCTGCCGAGATGGCGATTTACAATTTCTCCGGCGGAGGAGATCCGAACTCCTTCCAGGTACAGCAGAACCTGAATGCCGACTGCTTCTCCGGGTATTTTATGTCGGCCACCCCTTTTGCGAGCGGCGTCAATAACCTGAACTATGGCCTGGTTTCCGGATGGAACGGAGAAGCCTATAAAGTAGGTTATCTCAGCGTAATGTCTCCTATTCTGAAATTGCGTTCTACAGGTATTGAAAAGAACTACCCTGCTGTATGGGCAGTAGCGCTGATCGTTAAAGTGACCGCTATGAGTCGCGTAACCGATATCTATGGCCCGATTCCGTATAGCCATGTAGGTGAGAATGCGCCTACCATTCCTTATGATAGTCAGCAAGACATTTACAAACGTTTTTTCCTGGAGCTGGACACAGCCACGCAGTATCTGCGTGCGCAGATTGCGTCTAATACTAAGCTGCCGTTCGACTTCAGTCAGTTTGATGTAGTGTACAATGGCAACTTCAACGAGTGGCTGAAATTTGCCAACTCTTTGCGTTTGCGTCTGGCCACACATATCTATTATGCCGATAACAACACGGCGAAAACGGAAGGCGAAAAAGCCCTGAATCCAGCCAACGGCGGTCTGTTAACAGACAACACCGACAACATGACGGTGAAGATTACAGGCAGCTTTACTAACCCGCTGGCATTCATTGCCATCGACTGGGCCGATACCCGTATCAACGCATCCCTGGCCTGTTATATGAATGGATACAATGACCCTCGTATCTCAAAGTACATGGACAAATCCACCGATGCCGGTTTTGCACCGCAATACATCGGTATCCGTATCGGCAGTATTACCAATGCTAATTCCAAAGATGACTATGTGAAATATTCTAACCTGAATGTCAGCGATGGCGCCACTCCTTCATTCAATAAGAAGACAGCCGTCCAACTGATGACCGCAGCAGAAGTCTATTTCCTGAAGGCAGAAGCAGCCATGCGCGGATGGAATAATGCCGGCGATATCCAGCAGAATTATGAGCAAGGTATTGCCACTTCCTTTGCACAATGGAACGTGAGTGCGCCTGGTTATACCAGTGATGCCACCAGCAAGCCTGCCGCTTATGTAGATCCTAAAAATGTCAATAATAATTTGCCCAGCCCCAGCGGCATCACCATCAAATGGGACCCTGCTGCCGGCGATGAAGCAAAGTTAGAACGTATCATTACGCAAAAATGGCTGGCGATGTTCCCTGAAGGACAGGAAGCATGGACGGAATTCCGTCGTACAGGTTATCCTAAGTTGTTCCCTGTAGCAGTGAACAACAGTGGCGGTACTATTTCCTCTACTGTACAGATTCGCAGACTGCCATTCCCGCAGAATGAATACAGCACCAACCCTGCAACAGTGCAGGATGCCATTAAGCTCTTGGGTGATAAAGACAATGGCGGCACTAAACTGTGGTGGGATAAAAAACCGTAAACTGATTGATAACAAATAAACGGCTACCATAGCCTAAATACGAAACAGGCGGACCCTTTAGGGTCCGCTTTTTTATCTAGTAAAAATTGCCGAGTGATTGTTGTAACATTGAAATAGGCCACCCGTTTAACAGAGGAACAGATGCTAAACAATTAGCTAAAACAACCAAAATCAAATTATTTGATATGAATAAACGCTATTACAGCTCTCTGATATGGGGAGTGCTGCTGCTTATTGCCAACTTTGGGTGCAAGAAAAAAGAAGGACCAATTATTTCTAATGACGGGCTACCTTCCTGTATAGCTGTAAGATACGTTTCCACAGGCGCCACCACTAGCAGCAATTGCCAGGATATTATTCAAATCATGGACCCTGGTTTTATTGCCGCACATAGTACTTGGTTGGATACGCTCCAACTTCCACGCAGAAATGAAGACGGCTCCATTGACAATCTGGTGAAAGTGGCTTATCCTAATGTAATGAGTACTACGGCCATTCCAGATGGATTTAAAAATGCGAATACATTTTACATCACCATTAGCAGTGTAGACAGCGCAACAATGCAACCCGCTATATGCATCTGGACACACTTCACCGCAAAGTATACTGGCATCAGTTATACTGGCTGTGCAACGTCCGGAACAAGGCCATTATAAATCTTTTCCGCCATTCCCCTAAGGTCCTCGTAACGAAAGTTGCGGGGATTTTTTATGGAATGATGGTCGTAAATAAATAAGTGGCGAGTATCACCAATTGTACAATTCCCTGTAAGACATTCGTTCTGCCGGCACTGAAGGACAATTGAATGGTAAAGAGAGACAGCAGCAACAAGAGGGAAGATTTAGCATCTATGCCCAGTGTCACTTCAAAGCCTCCGAAATAACATACAATGGCTACTGCCGGTATGGTAAGTCCAATACTCGCCAGCGCGGAGCCCAGTGCCAGGTTGAGGCTGGTCTGCAGTCTGTTGCGGGAAGCAGCACGGATAGCCGCCATACCTTCCGGCAAAAGGATCACTGCTGCGATGATAATACCTACCAGACTTTTTGGAGCGCCTAAATTGACCACAATACTTTCAATGGTAGGCGATAATTTTTTCGACAGCAGTACCACCACCACCAAAGATACCAGCAGCAAAAATAAACTGGCGATGGTAGTAAGTCGGGATGGCGGTGCAGCATGAATATCCTCATGATCCCCGGTGGTTTCCTGTGGGAGGAAATAGTCACGGTGCAATCCTGTTTGTACTGCTACAAATCCGCCATACAATACGAGCGAGATAACCGCTACAAAAATCAGCTGACTGTTGGAATATACCGGTCCGGGTTGGGTGGTAGTATAATTGGGTAATACCAGCGTCAAAACGGATATAGCCGTGAGCGTTACAAGGGCCGCGCTCACCCCCTGCTTGATGTAAGCTTGTTCCTTGTGCTTCATCCCGCCAATAAACAGTGCCAGTCCTATAATCCCGGTAAGAATCAGCATGATGGCGGCGAATACAGTATCTCTGGCCAGTGTTTCTCCGCCCGCACTTTTGGAGAGCATCATGGAAACGATCAACGAAACTTCAATAATGGTAATGGCCAATGCCAGAATTAATGTACCGAAGGGCTCTCCCACTTTGTGCGCCACTACTTCTGCATGATGTACGGCAGATAGTACGACAGCAATCAGCGTCATACCCATAAGGGTCGCAAACCAGCCTCCGTCCGTGCTTCCGGCCAATCCCAGAATAATTAATCCGATTACAGGACAGATAACTGTCCACAATGGCAGCGCTATTTTCCAGCGTTTATATAAGATGTGATTGAATGACATAGACTTAAGTTACTAAAATATAATTACATGTTCCTATTTAACGTATTATCTGTATATTCAGTTCGAAGAAACCTGCTTATCCCTCGCCAGTAGTTATGCCATTAATATGGATTACTCAGTCATCATTTGTACATACAACCCTGACGTGCGCATTTTACAGCGATGCTTGTCCGCTATAACGGCATTGGATACACGCGGACTGGAAGTAGAGTACATCCTGGTGGATAATAACAGTCGCACTCCCGTCGTCTCCTTACTGGAAGTACAAACCGCCATCAGGGACCTACCCCGCTTCCAGGTTTTACATGTGACGCAGCAGGGGGTTAAATATGCACGCATCGCAGCTATAGAAAAATCTACCGGTAACCATATCGTGTATATTGATTATGACAATGAACCTGCAACAGATTATCTGCAACAGCTGAAACTCCTTAATGGCGCTTATCCACAGGTGGGCGCCTGGGGCCCGGGCCAGGTATTTGTAGATTTTATTGACGGTGTGAAAGACGATATTGCAGCCTATGCGCGTTATATGTTCCAGGAAAGGCATGACAGTGACATCTTATTCGATACTTCCCGGCAATGGCAGGAATGCTATCCATTTGGAACCGGGCTATGTACCAACGCAGCGTTGCTGAAAGAGTATGTGGCATTGGCGACAGCTGGTCATCTCACCCTAACAGGCAGAACAGCTGAGAAGCTAACCAGCGGGGAAGATACGCAGATGATACTGCACGTCATCCGAAAAGGATTTGCAGCAGGCGTAAGTCCTACTTTACAATTAAACCATATCATTCCAGGCAATAGGGCAAACGACCACTACCTGCGCAGACTGACTTACGGCACTAGCATCTGCTATGCTACTTGTCTGTTACAGGTTTTTCCGGAGATGAAACAACAAATGCTAAAGCAACTCATCTCTCCTGGCAGATTTATTCGAAAAACCATTCGACAGTTTCTATCCAGCCATTGGCAAGGATCTCCATCCAAAAGGTATCAATTGGTGCAATTCATAGGACTGAACAGTGGATATTACCAGGCACTGAACAAGGTCATCCCTTTTCCTGTTAAACATATTGCCAAATTTTTACAGGTAGAAGAATAGACATATGAACTTCGATGACATGAAAAAAGCGCCACATGGAGTGTCCGTTATCATTTGTTGTTACAATAGCAGCAAACGAATAGGGGATACTTTACGCCACCTGGCTAACCAGGAAGTAACGCCTGATGTTCCCTGGGAAATACTGTTGATCAATAATGCATCTACCGACGATACCATACTGACGGCCATGGAAACATGGGCCATGTGCGCTCCTTCCAATGCCGTTTTCCGGGTCATCACGGAAGTACAACCCGGCCAGATGTACGCACGCAAACGTGGCGCCCGGGAAGCGCTGTTCGAATTTCTCCTGTTCTGCGATGACGATAACTGGCTCCACAAAGATTATGTCATGCACACCTATCGTGTAATGCAGCAGGATGACAGCATCGGCGCCGCCGGCGGCAGAAACTATCCCGTTACTAACGCCGACGCATATCCGGAATGGTTTGAAACATATAAAGATAAATATGCCATCGGGATACCAGCCAATGCTTCCGGAGATGTAAGCCATAAAGGCTTTGTACTGGGAGCAGGACTCATTACCCGTAAATCGCTCTTTCTACTGATTAACCATGATACTTATCCTTCTCTGCTGAATGGCCGGAACGGGAACAGTCTTACTACCGGCGATGATTTTGAATACTGCAAACGATTGCTCCTCTGGGATTTCAAGTTGTATTTCGATAAAGAACTGGAAATGCAGCATTTCATTCCACGGGAAAGACTGACCATTGATTACCGCGACCGACTGATGGCGGGCATTGAGCAGGCAGGAAAAGTATTATACCAATACGACCGGGCTATTTATCTGCATCGGAAAAACCGGCGTAAAAACCGCTGGCGATTACTGTTCATGAGCCCTTTCCGGCTACTATTTTCCAAAGCAGGACTATCCAGCAGAAAATTTGAAGATGAGTGGCTGACATTCTACTACCTCGCGCCATTTGAGCTCAAAGGCAGTGAGGCACAGGCTTCCATCAAATCCTTCCTGACCGCAAAAATGAGTGGACATGTTTTATCGTAGGCAAACCGGGCAATCGTCCTTCCTAAAAATTTTCACTTTCTATAACCATAAAGTGAACCCCGAGGTACCCCGGTTGCAAAAAGCTGTTTTTGACAGTATGGGAATGAGTATCAACCAGGTATTTGATAAATCGTTTAGCCATGGTAGTTTTCTCAATCATATCTGCAGAAATGTAACAGATACCGATTACCTGATTTTCTTTGATGTGGATTGCATTCCCACCACGCGTAACTGGCTCCCCATGTTGTTGCAGGATTTGCAGGAGCCCGGCACTATTGCCGGTGCAGCCCAAACTGCCAATCATTTAAGGGATGCTCAAAACTTGTATGTATCTCCTTTTTTCTTTGGCATCAGTACAAAGTATTTACGGGAACTGCATTACCCGGACATGCAGATGACCTCGGATATGGACGCAGGTCAGCATTTGACGGAAACGATCCGCATACAGCAGGGAAATATTAAGTACTGGTGGCCTACAGATATAGAAGAAGAAAAATGGTATTTGCATCATCCGGAGCACACCAAATTTGGACTGGGCACTACCTACAACAATGCCATATACCACGCCTTCTATTCCCGTGAGAACCAGTCGGCCGGCTTTATGCGCAAATGCCGGGAGGTATTGGCATCCTGATTACTTAAACCACTGCAGCAGCCAGCGTTTGAGTTTACGTTTAGGCTTATTATGGCGTCGCCAGCGGTTTACCAGGTCAAATTCCTTTTGCATGTAATAGTAGTCGGCCTCCTTTTCAGGAAGGAAAGTTTTAGGATGAATGATTGTTGTTATTTCGCCGGCAGGAACATTGGCATTGAGGCTCTGCAAGTCAAAAGTATGGGTGGCATCTTCTCTGAATCCCAGGTTACTAATCAGATTCACATTGGGGGTAACGCATAACCCATTCTCAAAGAATGTGATGAAACTCAGCTGATAGTCCCAGGTATCAATTTTCCCTTGGTTTAATTCTCTGAAAATGCGCAGCCAGTCTTGTATCAGGAAAGGATCGGAAAATATTTTGGGGAGATGTAGGGAGACATCAGCTTCTGTGTATGCCGATAGCTCTGCATCGTACCGGTCCCATACTCTGCGCCAGGATGCCCAGCCCCAGATGTGGCTATACTGAGAAAAGAAATAGGTAGCCTCCCCCCACTTGCGACCATCCTGTAAATTAGCACCTGTAATAAGGCGGACTCTGCTATCATGTCGGTAATGCGCTAGCATATAATCGCAGAACCGAAAAAAGCTGTCAGCAGGTAAGCAGTCATCTTCAATAATAATACCTTCTTCCTCTTGTTCAAAAAACCAGGTGATAGCGCCCGACACCGCCTGCTTGCAGCCGAGGTTACTTTTACGGAAAAGCGTTTTCACTTCGCAGGGCCAGTCTACCTGCTGTATAATATTTCTGGTTTGTTCACACAATGCCGCCTCTCCTGGCTTATCCGGACGGGGGCCATCGGCGCCAACGTATAGGCGTGCCGGTTTTACGGAACGTATTTGTTGAAATACACGGGTAGTAAGATCCGGTCTGTTGAAAATTAAAAATAGTATGGGAGATTGAACGTGGTATGCCGACATACTAAAAAATTAAATTTTTCTCTGTTGAAAAATGTAACATTCTGCATCAACAAGCGTTACAAGATAATATTATTTCTGTGATAAATCATGCATTCCTAATTTCATATTTTATGACAGATTCGTCCATATCAACCTCGGAAAAGCTTATCAGTATTATCATTGCAACGTACAATGCAGAAAAACACCTGGCATCGTGTTTGCGGTCCATCTCAGAAATGCGACTGCCACAGTTAGAGATCCTGATAATAGATGGCAACAGTACAGACCAAACGATAGCCATCGCCCATACGTTCCCGCAATTAGACATACAGCTTATCAGTGAAAAAGATGAAGGCATATATGATGCATTGAATAAGGGAGTAAGGATAGCGAAAGGAAAATGGCTGCACTTCCTCGGTTCGGACGATGAATTACTGCCCGGATTCCGGGACATAGCCTTGCAGCTAAAGGATACAGACACCGTATATTACGGCAACAGTGAAGAACTTTACCGGGATGATTTCCGGCCGCCATATATTTTACTGAAAGGACCTTACAGCAAATACAGGCTGGCCAAGTTCCCCATGAATCATCAATCCGTCTTTTATCCGGCAGCAGTGTTTAAGAAATACCAATACGATCAGCGTTACCGGGTATTTGCAGATTATGCCCTCAACCTGCAAGTTTGGGGCGACAGTGCATTTCGAAGAAAACATTTACCTGTTTCGGTTACCTTATATAATATGTCGGGGTTTTCGGCCATGCATGAAGATAAAATATTCAAACAGGAGAAACCGCGTCTCATTAAACAACACCTTGGAAGGTATATCTATTGGCGATATCTGTTGAAACGATTAAAAAATAAACAGAGCGGCATATAATAGTAAAATAAACAAATACGTTTATTCAACTGTTTAACAATATATAAGGACGCCTACCCTTCTATCCTATTCCCTCCGATGAAATAAGAAACCAGCTTATCCACCGAAAATGAGATATATGAATGGATCTTTTTCAACCGCGTTACTCATCAGTACATATAACTGGCCGCAGGCACTGGAACGAATTTTCCTCAGTTTACTCAAACAATCCCGCTACCCAGACGAACTCCTGATAGCCGATGATGGCTCCAGAGAAGATACCCGGCAACTGATAGACCGCTACCGGGCCATGTTTCCGTTTCCTGTGAAGCATGCCTGGCATGAGGATCAGGGTTTTCGGAAAAGTATCATTCTGAATAAGGCGATCAAACTGGCATCTGCCGATTATATCATTGAAATTGATGGAGACATCGTCATGCATCCGCACTTCATCGCTGATCATATACGTAATGCTCAATCCGGCCACTTTGTACAAGGCTCCAGGGCTATTCTGAAAGAAGCGCTCACGCATTCGGTAATACAAAATCCGGGGAAGTCGCTCCACTTCCTCGTACCTGGCCTTGCCAACCGTTTCAATGCCCTTCGTGTTCCCCCTTTATCTTTCCTGATTGGCGCTAAACCATCTGGCGCGAGTAAGGTACGCGCCTGCAACCTGGCTTTCTGGCGCAAGGATTTCATGGCCATCAACGGGTATAATAATTTGTTTGAAGGTTGGGGTTGGGAAGACAACGAGTTCGCCGCACGCCTTATCCATGGCGGGGTGAGAAAGAAGAAACTCAAACTCGCTGCGATCTGCTTTCACCTGCATCATCAACTGAATTCCAGGCAGCAGTACCAGGAGAATGAAGCCTTCTATCACCAGACTATTCAAGCCAGAGTGGTGAGTTGTAAAAACGGATACTGCCAGGTATAGTATTCACTCAGAACCAATACCGGAATGCCAGCCAGCATACCAGCGGGTAGCCAATCCACTTTGTTATTTTATAACTGTTCAGCCGATAGAAATTCAGCTTTCGAATTTTCCCGTCGTCATTGAATCGTTCACCCATGCCTGTTAGTCGGCCCCTGGAGAGGTTCCCCCACAGCAAGCCCGATTGGAATGACAGCCGGAGTAACAGTACATAAAAAAACACAGCAGGACGCAGGGGAGCCCGGCGTTTCAATGCCTGGATCATATTGGCCACTAATTCCACGATAATGATTCCCAGCAGGATAAACAGTAATCCTGGAATAAGTTGCGGTTTCCAGACGGCTGCCGCCACACTACCAAAAATCAGGAGGAGCAATAGTTCCGGCGTATTCAGTAAATCATAGTATACATATTGTGGGTTCAGTTGTGCGAGCCAACTGCCACCGATACCATAACGGAAAGGGCGTTGTATATTCACTTTCTCCTGGTTCCACCAGGGATGTAATACGGCCGCTTCTGGCAGCGATTTGAAATTACGATAATGATTATGGGCTCTGACCTTCAGGAAGAAATCAATATCTTCTCCTCCCCCTGCGCGCGGATATAATTCAGAAAAGCGGATGTCTCCCAATGCTGATCTCCGGATCATAATATTGGCCGTTGCTCCCCAGGCATGGTTTTCTTTCTTCTCCGCTACTGTAAATATGTCCATGGAACCGCTGGCCCGAATGGCCTCTGTGAAAGCAGTACCGGGAGCGGGCATACGGATCAATCCAATAAAACCGATTTCCTGCGGATGTGTGGCAATAGCATGGATGTAGGTAAACAGCAGGTTCTCCGGCACAAGGATATCATCGTCCAGGAAAAGCATCCATGGTGCATGACCGGCCTCGATACCATCATTGCGGGAAACCGCTGCACCCTGATTTTGCTGATGATGAATGATGTTAAGGTCAGGACCTTCTCTTTCCTTAATACTTTCAGGGATGGTGGCTGTAGGATTATCCACTACCAGAAAATAACGGATACGGATATCCGGAGGCTTTGCCAGGTTCAGTATGGGCAGCAGATAGTTGGCTGCAGGCCGAAAGGAAGGAATGATAATATCCAGGGAAGACACTGACATATGTAATATATTTATTCCGTTACCGGCATGGCTGTGAAGGATTGCATATCGATTAGTCGGCGATACACGCCGTTATATGCCAACAGTTCCAGGTGGGTTCCTTGTTCCACAATACAGCCATTATCCATTACCAGGATATGATCTGCATTTTGGATGGTACTTAAGCGATGGGCTATCACTAGCGAAGTGCGGAATTGCATCAGATTATTCAGCGCCTCCTGCACCAGTTTCTCTGATTCTGTATCCAGTGCGGATGTGGCTTCATCCAGCAACATGAGTGGCGGATTATTCAGCACTGCGCGGGCAATGCAGATACGCTGCCGCTGGCCGCCGGAAAGCTTGATACCTTTATCGCCGATATTTGTCTGGTATCCATTGACAGTTGCGCTGATGAAATCATGTGCATTGGCGATGCGGGCGGCATGTTCCACCTGTTCCTGGGTTACCCCTTGTTTACCAAAGGCAATATTATTGAATATGGTATCATTAAATAATACTGAATCCTGGCCTACAATACCCATCATGGCGCGGAGAGAATGTGCCTGCACCTCATGAATATCTGTGCCATCTATCGTAATTTTTCCGGAACGGGGTTGAATAAATCTTGGCAACAGGTCCATGATGGTAGATTTCCCTGCGCCAGAAGGGCCTACCAGCGCCACAGTCTGGCCTTTGGGAATGGAGAAGGATACATTCTTCACCACTGCCGTATCATGATAAGAGAAGGAAACATTCTCAAAACGTATTTCCTCTTCAAAGCCTTTCAGTTGTTTGGCATTGGGAATATCCTGTAATTGCGGCTTTTCATCTATGAGCGAGAGCACCCGTTCGCCTGCTGCCAGTCCATTATGGATATTGCTAAAGGCTTCAGAAATAGCTTTTGCGGGGCGCATGACCTGCGAAAAGATCACGATGTAGGCGATGAAGTTTTCGGCGGAGAGTTCTCCACTGTTATTGGTGACGAGAGAGCCGCCGTAGAGCACAATACCTGCCACCATAAGTACGCCCAGGAATTCTGATACCGGGGACGCCAGTTGTTGGCGGCGACTCATAGATTTCAGGATTTTTGAGTAGTGTATATTCTCGTCGTTGAAACGTTTTTTGATAAAACCCGCTGCATTAAAAGCTTTGATTACCCGGATTCCGGAGAGGGCTTCTTCCAGGTAACTGATCATAATGGCATAAGACATATACGAAGCGGAGGCTTGTTGTTTCAGTTTCTTCACCAACCGGGATATGAGGAGTCCTGCTACAGGAATTACCAGGATCGTTACCAGGGTGAGTTTGTAGGAGATAACAAAAAGCATGACCAGGTAGGCAATGAGTGTGAGGGGTTCTTTAAACAGCACCTGGAGGGTACCTGTCACGGAGTACTGCACCGCTTGCACGTCTGTAGATATTTTAGTGATGATATCTCCTTTCCGTTCATTATTAAAGTAGCCAATGTGCAGGTCCATTACATTATCAAATACTGCCTTGCGGAGGTTTAGCAATGTATGGATGCGGAGATTTTCCATCGTGCGGTCTGCCAGGTAGCGGAAAATATTACTGAGGAATACCGAGGCGATAATGACGAAACACACCATCTGCAAGGTTTTTGTTACGCCGTAATGGTCGTTGATATACCAGGAGTAATATTGAAAATTTTTAAATATATCAATATAGTGTTCTGGTTTCACGGGAGGCGGTTGTTTTGCGCCTTGTTGGAACAGGGTGGAAAGCAGGGGCGCCAGCAGGGCCAGATTGAGGGTGCTGAAGATGACACCCAGAATGGTGAACAGCAAGTATGGCAATGCGTACTTTAGAAGCGGCCTGGCAAATGATAATAAACGGAAATATACTTTCATGTCTCTTCGCCTAAATTATTGATTCAGAATGGGGGATAGTAATTCAACTTAACAAGTTTTTCAAGATAAAGTTGATATTCTGTTAACGGTAATTAGTCCTCAAATATTGGGCTGAATTTTACTTTTTCGTGGAGGTGGCGCCTGCGGCGCTGGTTCTTTCTCGCAAAGCAGCAAAGCAACAAGGCAGCAAAGGCACTTCCTAGTACCGGTATTCTGGTATGAAATAATTTCACATTCAGTATCAGGTGAAATGACTCAAGACCTTGACCAGCTACGAAAATCTATTTTTATCAAACAACAAAACACCAGTCTTTGCCCCCCTTTGCTGCATTGCTGCTTTGCTGCTCTGCGTGAAACAAACAACAAAACACCAATCTTTGCTGCATTGCTGCTTTGCTGCTCTGCGAGAAACCAGCATATCAAATTTTTATGTATCTTCAGCGCCAATCTAATATCGCAATTTCCCTATGCTGCATATGCCAGATAGCCGATTGTCCCAAATGTTGCCCTGATGAAAGTATATTTTAAGAACCTGGATGCCATCAGATTTATAGCAGCGCTATTGGTCATGCTGCATCATATTCAGTTTTTCAAGCGCATTGATAAAGTGGATTCCTGGCCAGTGTTGAATTATATACTGGAAGACGGGGGTCGGGCGGGTGTGAACCTGTTCTTTGTGCTCAGTGGATTCCTGATCAGTTATCTCTTGCTGAAGGAGCAACAGGTAACCGGCACTATTAATTTCCGTAACTTCTATATTCGGAGGATACTTCGTATATGGCCACTATACCTGGCCTACGGCGTTTTGCTGACGCTGGCCTCCCCTTTTGTTTTTCATATGTTGGGCATGCCGGCCAATACGGATATGGCCACTATTCTGACTAATTTACTTTTCCTGCTGCTTTTTGCCGTCAATATTCAGCTGGCATTCTTTCCCTACAACCGGGGAATATTGGAAATTACCTGGTCAGTTTGTATTGAGGAACAGTTTTATCTTGTTTGGCCACTACTACTGAAAGTTTTCCGCAATCGCCTGAAAGTCTTGTTCTTCCTCATGTTGGGAACCGGATTTCTTTGCAAGACTTTATGCCTGGTGTTGCCTATGGTATTACCAGTGAAGCCGGAGCAGTTACTGAGCGTCAATTATCTCCTGTTATTCGATAAACTGGAATTATTCGGGATGGGTATGTTTGCCGCATATATCTTGTTTAACCGAGAACAGTATGAAGGTTTCCTTCAGCGGATACTGCAACCCTGGATTCAGGTGTTGGTGCTGCTGCTGGCCATACTGGTTGTCTTCCAAATCATTCATATTCCTGCGTTGACCCGTTACTGTTATGATCATTTTATTCATGCAGTATTATTTGGATATATCATGCTGATGGCGGTAGCTGAGAACAGTATTTTGCATTTGGAATATCCGATTTTGAAAACATTGGGGAAAATTTCCTACGGTTTGTACCTGTTACATCAGCCGGTTGCACAATTGTTATTAATACTTATTATGAAGATGCATGGGCCGGAAAAGGCGGTCTGGCTCTATGAAATCTGTTATCCGATACTTTGTGTAACGCTGACCTGCGGGGTGGCATATGTCTCCTATGAATTGTATGAGAAGCGTTTCCTGAAAGTAAAGACGAAATTCGCCAGCGTGGAAACGCGCATGTAGCCATTTTTACAGGGTCAGAACAGCAGATGGCTATTCTGCCCTGTATATATTATGGGCTCCTTGTTTCAAGTATTTTTATCTCAGCACATCGTTGTTTCCGCGGCAGCTATCTGGCGCCTTATATTCATCAGGGCATAACGTACACGCCCTAACGCCGTATTAATACTGATCCCTACTGTCTGCGCCATTTCGCGATAGTTTAGTCCCGCATAATACCGCAGGATGAGGGCTTCCCGCTGTGCGGCAGGCAATCGGTCCATCATTTCTTCTATTTCCCGATATCGTTCGCCGGTGATCAGGCGATGTTCCGGGCTGAATTCGGTATAATGCATACTGTCGCCAATTGCATCATTAAAGGAAGTAAAGATGTTGTTGCGCGTATCGGCCTTTCTGAAATGGCTGATACAAAAGTTATGGGCAATCCGGATGACCCAGGGGCAAAACCGGTTATTATCCGTATACTGTCCTGCTTTCAGGGCATTGATAATTTTTATGAATACCTCCTGAAAGAAATCTTCCGCCAGCGCTCTGTCGCGCACCAGCAGTACAATGGTGGTAAAGATTCTGTCCTTATGCCGATACACCAGTGCAGTGAAGGCCGGGTTATTGCCATCAAGATACAATCGGACTAACTCCTGATCCGAGAGGTGGTTGAATTTCTGCATACCTTAATTTCAAACTTTAAGCATCAATAAATATGTGGGGGGAAGGTTGGTCCCTCTCGACAGAGGGACCGCCATTTCTAAGATGTTATTTGTTGTTTAGTCCACAATGTTTAACCAGGCTTTTACTTTCTCATAGTTATTCCAATCGATCGCGCCACGTGCACTCACGCCACCTGGAATAATGATGTAACGCACCTGATAATATTTATTTCCCTGGTAGGTTATGGTGCTGGCTCTCACATCAGAATTCAGCACTATATAGCCTGGCTGTAAATAATAGTTTACCTGGAAGGAACCGAAGTAAGGTAATGGCATTACAACAGGGTCCGTTGCGGTCTGAAAGTTCATATATACTTTCACATCACATTTGCCAATCATGGCAGCAGTCAGTTTCGCGGAAGGGATACCTGCATACCAACCAATAGTATCCACCTTTCCGGTAGCGGAAGTATCGGTATCTGGTAAATAAGCTACATCCAGCCATGCGGAATAGATAACGTTGGCAACGCCGGTATCGCCTTTAGGACCGGCAGGACCTTGCGGACCATTTGCACCATTATCTCCTTTAGGGCCAGCAGCGCCGGCAGGACCCGGATCTCCATTTTTGCTACAGGCTACCAAAAACATTACAGCTGCAGTCAGCATCAGTGCATAGGACGCAAAGCGTTTGATTTGTTTCATAATCGAACTTTTGGTTTTGTTTGTTATTGTTTGGTTGATTAATTTTTTAGTGAGACTACCATACATTCCGCGGACAGGTATCTCCGTATTTATTACCGAGGAGTATACCAATCATGATTTCATGGGAGCCCTTGCTCACCACGTTCAGCGCGGATGATGAGTAATCATAGGAGTAGCCAATATTAATAAGGGAGCTGATATTTACCCCGAACATGCCTGCCACACCATCGTTGATGCGATAGGAAGCGCCCATCCATAGCCGGTCGCGGTACATGAAACGGGCATTTACATCGAAACTGACAGGGGCCGCTGTGATCATTTTCACCATCACAGAAGGCATTACATTCAGGTCATCGTTTAGCCATAAACGATAGCCGGTAGTCAGGAAGAGGTGGGGAATCAGCTTACCCTGATAGGCCGATGCACCCACCACCTTACCATTATCAAACCCCAACTTTTGCGGAATAATGTTCTGTGCCGATGCGCCGGCAAAGAAATTGGCGGAATACAGCCATAGTCCCAGACTTACATCCGGACGCCAGCGGTTCAGAATCCCTGCGCTTCCTCCCAGCACCGGATCATTGGGGTCCAGGAATTCCACTTTACGCGTATCCAGCGATACCTGTTGCATACCCAGTCCTATGCCAGCACTGATACTGGTGCGAGGCGACAGGTTGATATGATGCGCATAGGCGCCGGTGATGGAAAAGCGGTTTATAGGTCCTGCCTTATCATTCAGGACAGTAAGTCCCAGCCCCGGATGTGATGGCGGTGTAGTATACTCTTGCCAGTACGCGTGTCCGCGAGGGTTCTCTCCTTCCGGATTAAAGCCTGTAGGCGAGGCTTCGCCTGCATAATCCGACCTATGCAACGGACCTTGCAGGGTGAGATAGGTAGTCACCGGCGAACCGTTGATACCAGTCCACTGATGCCGGTGGCTCAATCGCAGATCCCAGTAGTTTTCAATTCCCGCGATAGCAGGATTGATGATAAAAGGATTCATGATATACTGGGTATAATGCGGCAACTGTTGTCCGTAACCCAAATGCATGCTGCCTATCAGCATACCTATCAACACAATCTTTTTCATGTCACTCGTATTTTAGGTGAACAGTTATTTCTTCAGCACCGTGAAGGTGGTTCGCCTGTTCAGCTGACGACCCTCCGGATTATCGCTGCCATCCGGATTGGTATTCGGCGCTACCGGTTGTGTAGCTCCATAGCCTTTCCATGTGAGGCGCGATTGATCAACTCCTTTGCTGATGAGATATTCCACTACACTTTTAGCACGGGCTACTGATAAGCGCTGGTTATGTTTGTCGGTACCCTTGCTGTCTGTATGCGCTCCTAATTCAATTTCCATGGCCGGATGATCCTTCAACATGGCGACGAGTTTATCCAGCGATTCATAGGAGGCCGGTTGTAAAGAAGCCTCATCGAAATCGTAGTATACATTGTCGATTATAGTGGCCACGGGCGGCGCAACTATGGGAGAAATGCAAATCGCCGGAGCGTCGTCTGCGTCAGCATCCAGATCCTCCGGTAATGCCAGTTGTGCATCACCTTTCGTATAACCGCCAGCGTTAGCTTCCAGTTTCAGGGGCAAATATTCCGGTACGGTGAAAGCATATTTACCATCTGAGCCAGTGGTCAGGGTGGTTATCACTTCATTGCGGGAAGGATCAGTAACCGTGACTGTAGCGCCGGCCACTGGCGTACCTCCGTCGCAGGAAACGACGGCGCCGTTCAGTTGCCTTGGTGCACGATCTTTATGGAGGAAGAATAATTCCAGGCAGCAGGCCG
Organism: Chitinophaga dinghuensis; assembly: GCF_003259435.1. GTDB lineage: Bacteria > Bacteroidota > Bacteroidia > Chitinophagales > Chitinophagaceae > Chitinophaga > Chitinophaga dinghuensis. The sequence continues at coordinate 268,241 of NZ_QLMA01000007.1, read as the reverse complement.
CATCCCTGTCGGTCCCCAGCAGTACATCATCCAGCAGGTTGCGGTTATTACTGCGACTGGCGAAGTAGATATCATCCTTGATAGAATTAACAGGAGCGCCCATGTTGACTGGCGTCTTCCAATGATCAACAGTACCGCGGGCAGCAAAGAAATCATAGCCGCCCATACCGGTTCTGCCATCGGTGGAAAACACCAGCGTGCCGGTAGTGCCATGGTAAAATGGCGCTTGCTCATTGCCCGGCGTATTAATGGTTTCACCCATATTCATTACCTGCGTTGGTTTTCCATTGCCATCGAGGGTAGCATACCAGAGATCAAAAGCGCCCTGCCCTCCTGCTCTGTCGCTGCTGAACAGCAGATATTTTCCGTCGGGAGTAACGAAAGGCTGTTGGGTATTATAGCCTGGTACATTGAGCAGGCTATCCAGCAAAACCGGTGCGCTCCAGGCATCTCCTGATTTGGAAGCCATCCAGATAGCCGCGATTTTCCTACCATGTTCTATATGCCAACGGGTGAGATACAAATGATTGCCATCTGGTGAAACAGCCGCGCTACCTTGATGAACATCCACGGGTTGATCCAATGTCATCAGGCGGATATTGGCCGCATTGCCGGCTTCATAGTCGGCCGTGTAGAGGCGGTTGATATAGCTATGATCCCCAGTGGCTTCATTCGGGCGAGTGGAAGTAAACACGAGGGTTTCCGGCGACAGCCACAGTGGCGCGTAGCTGGCGCCGGTAGTGTTCAAAGCCGCCGGGGCTTTGGTGATTTTATATAGTTGCTGATCTTTACGTGCCAGCTCACCCGTGATAAACCGGATATTCTGCAGTTCCCTGTTGGCTGATTCGCGGAACTGATCTGTTGATTTATAGTTGTCCAGGAACTGCTGAAATACTTGTCCGGCTAATTCATATTTACCTTGTGCGCGCAGCGAAACCCCGTAGTAGTAAGCCGCCAGTGGGAAATTCTCTTTTGCAGACTCCACTACAGTCGCATAGTAAGGGGTTGCCTTATCGTAATAGTGCAGCAGGCGATAGCTTTCTGCAAGTCGGTAAGTAGCCTCTTCTTCATTGCTGACTTTTGCTTTGGGTTGTTTAGAGGCAGACACGGCCACATAGGGCTTATAGGATTCCTGGCGGACCAGTTTACCTTTTGTGCCCAGGTATTTTTCATAATACGTGGCGGCGGAATTATAGTCATTCTTTTTGTAGTATTCGTCCGCAGCCCGCAGGTAGTTATATGCCAGCTGTGCCTGCGACGACATGGCCATCATTAATGCAGCAGCGGTGGTGAATATTATTTTTCTCATGAGTTGCCAGTTACTTTTTGGATGATTACAATCTTGGACAAACGAAGTCCACACCAGGAGTTCTTACTTTCTTTCTGCCGATGAATGTCAGCGATACCTCGAAGCTGTTGCTTCCTCTGGCCATTTTAGACAGATCAGAGGTATTGATATCATAGCTGACACCCAGCATCATATTTTTGTAGAGGAAGCCTGCATGGGTCGTAAAAGCATCCTTATAGCGATAGTTCAAACCCAGTATTACATCTGTTTCCAGTGCCGCATTGTATTGACCATATGCGCCAATCATTTTCTCAGAGGCAGATCCCTGCTGGAGATAGAGGATATTGGGCGTCAGAGAAAAACGGTCGTCTATATTCAGTTTGATACCAGCATGGGCAGTAACGCGCATGGGCATACGCGCATCCCCATAGGCGCTGAACTGATCGGCAGGTTTGGTGAGATGCATGACAGAAAAACCGCCATAGATATTGTATTTCTTACCTGGGGTACCATCATAGTAGAGTACGCCGGCGCCGGCATCAAAAGAAGCCGCAGAGGTGCGGGAAACGCCATCTGTAGAAGGGTTTGTTGGATTATATCCTGTAACAGGATTCCATTGTTCTCCAAAGCTGAATTTGGAAGGATCGAATTTACGCTGGATGAAACCCATTTGCAGACCGAAGGTCAGCTGATGATAATGACTGGCATCCAGTTTCACCCCAGTATAGGCCGCACTTACATAGCCGGTAGTATAGTTATATCCGGCATCTCCAGCGGCCTGATTGAGGACGCTGGCGCCGAAGTTGATACTCTTGGCAGTGGGTACTTCTGCTGATATACCATACGTTTTAAAAGGGCTGATATTCCCCCATTGTGTACGATAGATCGCCGCAATACGGTAGTCTCCGTCGAATGCGCCGGTCAGCGCAGGGTTTAACCAGGACGGATATACGTAGTACTGGGAGAAGTGAGGATCTGTCTGCGCCATCAGCCGCTTGCCGGCGGTAATGGCTATGAGCATCAAAAGCAATGCAGCAAAGTTCTTTCTCATGTACGCAGTATTTAAGTGTTAGTGTTATTTGAGAATTGTCACGTAGCCAGTGAGTGGCGGGAACCCGTTCTTCAGCTTGATCACGTAGTAATAGGTCCCTACCGGCAATATGCCTCCATTGGAATGTCCATTCCATGGCGTGCCATAGCCCTGACTTCTGAATACCCTTGCACCATAGCGGTTGAAAACTTCCACCGTAGCGCCGGGATAATCGTCCAGGTTTTTGATCACCCAGGTATCGTTGATACCATCGCCATTTGGAGAGAAGGCAGTTGGCGGTTGTACGGGCTTCAGCACTTTCACCGTCATCTTATCGGAAGCAGTACAGTTATGTTTGCCGATGGCCGTCATGGTGTATTCTCCATCCTTCATGGCGGTAATCTGTGGCGCGAAAACATTCGGATTCGGGAAGTCGCCCGCTGGTTCCCAGCGGAACTGCAGATTCACAGAATCATTTGCCGTTGGGCGGAACTGCACCAGCGTACCTTGCGGCACTACGAAGGAAGGTCCTGCATCGATGACTGGTTGCAGATACACCATCACAGTACTGTTGAACGGAGCAGAAGCGCAACCGGAGGCAGATGCCACTTGCAGTTGCACGCCATACTCTCCAGGCTGGGCATATTTCTTCACGGGATTTTTTTCTGTAGAAGTGGTACCATCACCGAAGTTCCAGGTCCAGCCTAAAATGTTGGCCGTAGGGTCTGTACTTTGATCTGTGAACACATTATCTGATCCCTGGCAGAGCGTATCCGGCGTAACTTTGAAGCCAGCCACCGGTTGTGCAAAAAAGGCGTTGAATGCTTTTGTAGCAGTGTTCACGCAACCAGCCGCAGAAGTAGTGGTGAGACTAACATTCACTGGTCCGTAACCCTTATAGTGATACGTCGGATCTGTGGCGGTGGAAATGCCATTAGCTTCGCCAAAATTCCAGTTATATGTAAGCGCTTGTGCGCCTTTGATAGTGGATTTATTCGTGAAGACTGCGGTACCTTCCGGCATGCAGACTTTCGTTGGCAGCGTGAAGTCGGCCACCGGCAAAGGATGCACAGTTACAGGATGTATGAGCGTATCGCTGCTGCAGCCTTGCGTACTACGAGTAACGAGGGCTACTTTCCAGGTGCTGTCTTGTGTATAATTGAAAGTAAAGCGATTGCCATTGGTGTATGTAGCCGTCGTTTTGTTACCGAAATCCCAGGACCAGGAAACGACGTTCGGATCTGGCTGCGGATAGATATTTACTGGTTGGCCCAGACAAACATCTGCGATCGTAAAGGCCGCTGCCGGTTTTGCATTCACCACGATTGTTGTGGAGATAGAATCCGCGCAACCATCTGTAGTGGTGAATACATACCAGATAGTATGCGTGCCGGGACCAGCAGTAGCCGGCGTCATGTTACCGGTAGCATCTACGCCAGGTCCACGATAGTAGCCGTTCCCTGTAACGCCATTCAGCACAGTACCTTTGTCTACCTTCACCGTACCTTTTACATTTTCACATATTGCCGTTAAAGCAGCGTAAGCCAGTTTAGGTTTGAACTTAAAGGTGGCGCTCAGCACAGAATCTTTCGTACAGCCTTTATCGGTAGTAACTGCATATTTGATGGTATAATTACCTGCGGTTCCATAAGTATGAGCAGGACTCTGTATAGCGGCGGTATTCGGGTTGGCCGGAGTGGCGGCAGGATCTCCGAAACTCCATGCATGCGTAGTGAAAGTACTGTTATCCGTTACAGTTGGAGTACCTGTAAACTGCACAATACCATCCGAAGCGATACATCCGGCAGGGAAGCTGAAACCTGCAACAGGATTAGCATTTACTGTAATAGAAATACTTACTGTATCGCTGACACAAGCCTCGCTTACTTTTACCACGTGTTTGACCACTTTGATTCCAGCAGTAGGGAAACTATCCGTTTTAGGCGTACCCGTGCTGTCTTTCAGGGGATTACCATGTCCGAAATCATAGTACCATTGCCCAATGGGTTTCGTGCCGCCAAAGGTAGAGTTGTCTGTAAACACTACTTTACCCCCCGCACACAATGCATTTACATCACTGGTAAAACTAGCCACTGGCTTAGGAACTACCCCAATTCCAAAAGTGGTATCGGAGACGCAACCTTCTCCACTGATCGCGGTTAGTTTCACCAGGTTGGTACCTACCGGCAAGAGTTTCTTCACTGTTTGTCCGCTATCTTTCACATTGCCTGGATATTCCCAATACCAGCGGTGTTGCTTGTTGGCCACGTTCATAGTATCCCCTCTCAGGTAGATGGTATCCAGCGTACAGCCGGAATATTCCGTGGAGAATTTCTTATCCGGCATATCTTTCACAATGATGGTATAGCCTACTCTTTCTGTATTGTTACAGTTTTCTATGCTGGGATGGGTGGTTAATACAGGGATATCATATTCTCCTTTTGTATTAAACATATAGGTGCCTGGAAGGGTGTACTTATAGTAAGGAATCCCTTTTACCATGATCGTACCAGTGCTAACAGGATTCAACACAGTAACGTCTGTAGCGGGGGTGATCAGTCCTGCCAGTTCACTCAGTTTCCAAACCATTTTAGTTGGCTGATAAGCCATGAGAATAGAGAGTTCTACCGGCGTATTTGTACAGGTATAATCATTTGTAGTTTTCGTATTATCGTATTCGTTATGAATAGAGCCAACGGCGTTGAGGTTGTTTACCAATGTGCCGGCATTGTAAGCATAGCTTTCTACTGGTCCCATTCCATAAACGGTACCTACAAATGCAGAATCACTGGAAGCCTGGGATTGCCCGACAGTAGGGCCCCATCTTTTCACCACAATGGAATATCCGGGCCGATTGGGATGCGCATAGACGTGATCGAAGGTATTGGAGCCATCAATGCGCAGAGAGGTCAGACCTCCGGTTGGAATGATAAGTGTGAGATAGTTTACTCTGATATCTTCCTTATTATTACGATAAAATCCTACGCTTTTAATGGCCTGTTCTATGGGACTGATGTACACTTGTTCCGGGTCTCCCCATTGCATATTATTTCCGCAGTTACCGGAGGAGGTCATGTATTGTGTCACCAGCACAGGCTTGTCTGCTTCAATATAATCCCCCGTACTGCTGTTATACTCATAATAAGAATTGCGTTGCAGTCCGGTCAGTGTATTACCATTCACCTTTACAATGGTTGCAGGATCTTTCACGACTACACGGTAAATATTATTCTGTTTTCCTGTAGGGTCATTATCGATAGCGTTAGGTGCAGTGAGATAGCGTTTTCCCCAGGTTTCATAACCAAAAATCTGTTGGAGTGCGTTATCTCCACTACCGCCCCACCCGCCACAATTAATGGAAGTACGGCTGCTGCCGGAAAATACTGCCACAGGAAAACACTCTCCGTTTGGATTGGCAATGGATTTCACCGTCGTTCCCGTCAGATCAAATCCTTTGCTGCTATTATTATCCGGGTCGAGTTTTCCTACCACTTGGTAGATTTCTCCTTTTTGCAGTGTAGCCGTAAACGGTACTCCTACTGTACGTCCGTTTCTGGTTGGTACAGAAGGGGTGATTTCAATCGTCGTATTATTTTCTTTGGCGATAACGAACATGTAGGAGAAGCAGTTATTGCCATAGTATTGCTGACTATTGCAGGAGATATAGGAGTAACCCCATGTATCCGTGGGCATCAGCATGGTGGCTCCCGAGGACGCAGAGCCATAGATATGCGCATATGCCACGATAGGCACATTGCTGACGATATGAATAGCCTTGTTAGTGAAGACGCCCTCTCCTCCTGTTCCTCCGAAGCCTGGCGGGGGCGAATACAATCTTGCATCATTGGTACCCGCTTTCTGAATCAGGTCTGTAGCGATGACTGTATTGGCAGGAATGTTATAAGTTTTGGAGTAAGTAGGTCCGTAAGACACGGTAACGGTAGCTGCAGTTTCTGCACTGAGGTACAGTACCATTTCCTGGTTATTGGCTTGTCCGGGTTCCATAAATTGGTGAAGTCCGTAGCCAACCCAGAATTCCTTTCCCCTGTTGGAGCGGTTCTGGGCTGTGCTTTTAATGGCCACGAACTGCAACACTAACATCGCTGACACCAGCCAGTATCTGTTGAAGCAGAGACGGGTATGGTTGAATATGTTGTATAACTGTTTCATGTTAGTAGCGTTGACAGGTTATTGCTTGAGAATTATTTTGCTCACGCAGGTGCCATCATCGAAAGACACGCGGAGTAAATAGGTACCTCTTGAAAGATCCTGGGCAGCCAGCAGGGAGAGTTTCCCGTTGCCTTGCCATATTTTCACCAGCTGTCCTGCAATAGAATACAGGGCCAACTGTTTGATGGATCGGATACCTTCAATGGTACATTGAGCGCCTAACGGGACCGGATATACTTTCAGCACCCTGTTTCTTTCCAGAACGCTGTCTATCCCCTGGCGGCAGCTGTGCGCTGCTGCATGGGCCGAAGCCACATGCAGCAATACGCCAGCAATTGTGATAATCATCATCTTCTTCATTGCCGTATATTTTCTTCGGTTATCGAACCAGATTTATCACGCCTTTCTTTTCAACCACAGTGCCATCCGTCAGGGTAACGCGGCATACATAGATGTATACGCCTGAAGGCATCGCCTTACCCTTGTAGGTTCCATCCCATCCTTGTTGTTGACTGAGCGATTCGAATACTTTTTCACCCCATTGGTTGAAGATGGACATATGTATATCGCGGATGATGTATCCATATACAAACAGCACATCGTTTTTACCATCATTATTCGGTGTGAAAGTGTTCGGGATATAAATGCCGTCTGGTAAAGTTTTGCCCTTAGCAGGATCAGATACCTGTTCTTCGCAACCCAGCGCTTTTACCAGGAGGGAATAATCGGTACTTGGCTGCAGGCCTTTCAGTTCATGCATCAATCCTTCGCTGCCACTGGATGGAGTAGTCCATGTGTTGCCACCATCTGCGGACACCAGGTATCCGGTAGCATAAGGCACAGCGGCCCATTTGAAACGCATAGTATGCACGCCTACTGTATCTACCGTCAATACAGGTTTCACCAGTTTTGGCGTCATTCTTACCACCCCTTTCGTTCTTGCGCCACCGGCACATCCTTGCGTGGAGCTTTCCACAAACACATCCACGTTCCGGGTTACTGGGTTAATCGTATAGTCGTTACCGGAGTGCAGCAGATTTCCGCCTGTTGCCGCATCGTACCAGTTGTACTGGGCATTAGGTTTAGGATCTTTCACCTGGAGGGTAACGCTGTTACCTTCACAGGTATTAATAGAATCCTGTACCAGTACTACCGGCGTTGGATCGAATACATCGACTGTTACAGAAGTATCGCCAATACAACCTTCAGCGGCTACGATGCTCAGTTTCACCTGTTTGGTGCCAGCAGAGCGGAAATACCTGGTGGTATCTTTAGAGTAGGCCACTGTAGTATCGCTGAATTCCCATTTCCATTTCGCGATGCCAACGCCATTGCTGGTAGTAGCATTACCGACGAACGTTGCCAGGTCGCTGATACAGTTGTTGTACGTGGTGGTAATCGTTACTACCGGAGCAGGAATTACCTTCACGGTGAGTACGCTTTCAAAGGTGCTGTTGCAGCTTTCGAAGGCAGGATGTGTGATACGGATAGGTATATAATAAATACCCGGTGCGCTGAATACATAATCGGCATCCAGTACATAACGGTAGTATACCCTTCCGTTTACGGTAATTGAATCTTTAGGAACCGGATTGGTTTGAACTACATCCGCGTGCGGAGTGAGATTAGCCACTTCGCTGAGCTTCCATTTGATCTCTACTGGTTTTACCTGGATCAGCATGGAGAAGCGGAACGGCGTCTTCGCACAGGTATAAGTGTTGGAAGACACGGACGAATCCGGATTGTTTACGTTCGTGTAAGAATTGAGGATATTCAGATTCTTCACCAGTGTACCCGCGTTGTATCCATAGCTTTCCTGGCTGCCTTCTCCATATACGAAGGCGGTGAAAGCAGAGTCGCTACTAGCTTTGGATGCACCTGGTGTTGAACCCCATCGTTTCACCACAACAGAGTATCCTGGCGCATTCGGATGCGGATACGTATAGTCGAAGGTGTTACTACCGTCGATCTGCAGGGAGCTGAGACCATTGGTAGGAATAATTACATTGAGATAGTTCACCCCTATGACTTCCTTATTGGTACGATAGAAGCCGATCTTTTTGATACCTTGTTCTACCGGGCTGAGGTAAATCATTTCAGGGTCCCCATCATTATAATTTGTACTGGTACAGTTATATGCTGACGGCATATAGTGTGCTACCATTACCGGTATATCTGATTCGATTATATCTGCGGTTCTGCTTTCAAATTCATAATAGGCATTACCGATCAGGTTTGTTAACCGCACATTATTCACTTTCACAACGGTGGCAGGATCTTTTACCAGCACACGGAAAATACCCGTCAGAGTGGCGGTAGCTGAATTGTATGTAGCAAATGGCGACGTCAGGTATTTCTTACCCCATGCCTGAGACGGGAAGTTCTGCTGCAACATATTATCTCCACCGCCACTCAGTCCGCCTCCGCAGTCCAGAGATGTACGGGAACTACCGGAGAATACCGCAACAGGCCAACATTCATCCTTGTCATTTTTTACGGATCTGATGTGACTACCTGAGAGATCATATCCTTGCGAACCAGACATAATTGATCCCAACACCTGGTACACTTCTCCTTTTTGCAGCGTAACAGTAAATGGTACATTCGGCTGACGGCCTCCCACAGTTGGTACAGTAGGTGTGATTTCCACTTTTGTATTATCATAGTTGGCGATCACGTAGAGCCAGGAGTAACAATCGGAACTGTAATACTGCTTAGACTGTAAAGTCATATAGTCGTATCCGTAAGTACCTACCGGCAGCAGCATGGTAGCGCCGGACGACAAGCTGCCGTAAATGTGCGCATATGCCACAATAGGCACGTCACTTTCTATACTGATACCTCTGTCAGATATACCTTCATCCAGCAGGCGGGCATCGCTTGCGCCGATTTTAGGAATCAGGTCGGAAGTGATGGTAGTATTGGCAGGCACTCTGTATGTTCTTTCCCATGAAGTACCGTTAATGTATACACGTACATTGGCAGAATCTTCTGCATTGAAGTACAGTACCATTTCCTGTGTGTTGGCGCCTGTGAAGAACTGGTGATGACCATATGCTACCCAGAATTTAGTACCTCTGTTGGAGCTGTCAGATGGCACTATTATTTGCTTGGTATTTAAACCCGGAGCTTCCATACCAGTGAAGTAATCCAGGTAACGGAGACTCGTATCACTAATGATATTGGCCACCGGATCTACTTTACTGAGGGTATCAGTACTCCATACTTTGGCGGTATCCGTCATTGCCAGGCGGATATTTTTCTCGCCATGAATGAAGCCCAGCCAGGAGTCTACATAATACTGTTTAATATCAAATCCATACTGATTGCTGGATGGGTTAGCATCTACGTCCACATAGAAATACATGTAGGTAGAATCTTTCGGCACATTTGGTGGTTTCACACCGGAGTACCTGCGCACAGTGAGATCAGTAGGAATAGACACTCCTGGTTTCCAGGTAATTTTGGTAACGGTATCGGTACCAAACATCCAGGTTTGTGTAATACCCGGAGCCGGAGTTGCCGGCGTAGCAGGCAATACAGGCGGAATCACTGCCGGATAGAACTCATAGGCTCCCATATCGGGTACCCCTTCTGTGAGTATAGTTGGGCGAGGTGCACCATTGATATCCACCGGATTGTCTACTGCCTGCACACCACGGCCATGGATAGCCCAAACATCCGGATTGTTGATATCAGGACGTAAGTCCGTGTTGCTGATAAAGGCCGGTTTATAGGAGATGGAGCTCATCTCCTGTGATTTCGCAGCGCGGTAAGCAGGCAGCGTAGCATAATCCGTTGCCGGAGCTGCCGTCTGACGAATCAGGGCTGCACCATTGGTGTACAGCGTATTGTAATCACTGTTGATATAGTCCGGATTCGTTACCATTAAAGCTCTTCCGCTACTATCATGCGCGAAGATGTTATTTCTCAACTTCAGATTGCCATCACTGGAAGAAGTATAGAAATAAGCGCCATAGCTGTTATTCGTATTCCTGGAGCTATTGAGAACGGTGTTATTATAAACATTAGTTTTGCTGGCGTAAGAGCTGTAGATACCATAAGAATTGGTACCCAATGTCTGCACGTTGATAACGTTGTTGACTATACTACAAACATCCGCTTCGTAGAGATACATCCCTGTTACGTCTGCGAAGTTGCCACGCATAGTTATTTTATTTCCCGCTACATCGGCCTTTTTACCCTGTATGCTTGGATAATAGAGGTAGACGCCATGAACGGTGGTGGTAGCGCCCGTAACATTGATCTGGTTACGGGACAGTACCAGTGAAGAATCCGCATAACTGTTGTAAATACCATAAGCGGTAGTCCCCAGCGGAATTGTTAATTCCACACTGTTTGCAGTAATATTCGCATTACGTACATAGTAAGTATAGATACCATTATCGCGGGAACCTTTGATGATATTATTATCTATTTGGAGGTTCTGGCCCAGCACGGAGTAACTGTTGTTCCAGTAAATACCGGATGAACCGTTCCTGATAGTATTGCCTGTCAGCGTATTGGCGTTGCCATATACCACATTCGCATATATACCTGAAACATTACTGCTGGTACTTGTTACCGCAGGCATTTCAATAGCCATTTTACTGATACTGTCGTATCCTGCACCACGATCGAAAACGATACCGCGACCATAAGTAGTGCTGGTAGGTTTCACCGTGATGTTTTTCCAGGTAACATAACTCACAGAATCCAGCATCAATACATAGTTGAGCGTAGAAGTGCCGGCAGTAGTGAGGATTACGTCCGCAGCATTACCAGTTTTGCTGGTGAAGGTGACGCGACTGTTCACCCCTGCTCCAGGGATATTATGCATGGTCACCTGTTCATTATAGGTGCCTGCAACGGCTTCAAATGTAACCGGACCTGCGATACCGCATTCCAGTTTCTGTGCAGCAGCGCCGAAGCTCTGGAAGTTCTGTATGCTCGCAGGCTGTGAAGGATCGATGGAATAAGTTCCTGCCAGCAGCGGATCGTTCAGGTTCGCCATTACCACTGTAGAATAAGCCGTATCTGTGCCACCGCAAACTACCATGCAACGGAAATATTTCTTTGCTGTAAGCGCGGTGCTGAAGGCTGCAGTGAACTGCGGATCTCCGGCAGCTTCCCAGTTGCTTGTACCATCGGGGCTGCGTTGCCATTGGTAGGTCTGTCGTCCTCCCCTGCTATTACCTGTCAGATCCAGTTTCACATAGTTGCCCATACACATCGGCGTATTAGGCGTAATCAAGGAAGTGCCAGGCACCGGCGGTTTGGTACAATCCGGAATAGTTACTTCCCATGCGCCCATATCAGGCGTAGTGGTACTACGTACTACCTGACGGATATCATTGGCGATACCTACCGGCGTACCGGTGTTATCCAACGGAGAGATCGTTGGTTCAAGATTACCGATCGACTGATCCACAAATACAGGTTCCACATTAAGGGAATTGCTGTCCAGTCTAGCGGTAGTGCGCCAGTTAGCCAAAGTTGTGATTGCCGCACCGGAGTAGCCAGTATAAGCAGTATTGCTGGTACTTTTCACGAAGATGTCGTTGTAGTTTGACTTCACCATATTGGCGGTAGACATATACAAACCATATCTGGAACCAGTGCCACTTCTGCTTACTTTGAAAATGTTGTTATACAAGGAAACATCTGTCACCGTACCGCTATGGTAGTAGCCATAGGTAGTTACGCTGGCAGTGTTGGTATTGTCATCCAGCACAATGGTATTATGCAGGTATTTTACATAGCTGGAATAGAGATCGTAGATACCATAGGTAGTACCGCCACGGATGTTATACACTGCGTTGTTGAACATTCTGTTTGGCGCATTTACATCGCCATCAGAATAGTACATGCGGAGTACGTAAGTGGTGGAAGTACTGGTACCTTGCGCATCATACAGGTTATGTACCCTGTTGTTGCTAACAGTAACGCCACTAGAACTTTCTGCACTGATACCGTTTACAGAAGAAGCGGTATTAGCGCGTCCCGGTCTGCTGATATCGTTACCATTGATGGTCACGTTCTTATTGTAGTATACGCGGATACCATCAGAGTAAAACTCTTTCACGGTATTACCGGAGATGGTAATGTTGTTACTGTAGTTAGTACCATCTGCATAGTTGATGATACCATAGTAACCGCCACGGATCGTGTTGTTGAGCAGGCGGATACCATCGCATCTGTTGTAAGTGCTGGTGGTAGCGCTGCCATCGGCGCCGCTGATCACGATACCGGCGTAGTTACTGCTGGTAGATGTAGTATCGGTAATGATCACACAGCGACTGATGGTGTTACTGTCTGCATCTCTCCACATATGTACTCCAAAACCATAAGTAGTACCACGTGCATCAATCACCAGGCTGTCTATCGTTACGAAATCAGCCCCACGTAATTTGATGGTAGCGCGTTCGTCTGTTGTTTGACCAGTGAATGCAATCGTATTGCCGTTACCGTTAAAGGTGATCGTATTTACAGCGGAAGTGCCAGGTATGGAATCCAGGATCAGCTGTTCGTTGTATGGTCCGGTTCCTGGAGTTACATTAAACACTACCGCGCCAGTGATACCGCAGTTCATCGCCGCTTTAGCCGCATTGAAGCTGATAAAGTTGGTAGCAGAAGCAGGTTGTGTTTTATCGATAGAGTAGTTACCGCCCGCAAGAGCAGGATTAACGGTGAGTAATACCGGCGTAGAATAAGCAGTGTTGCCACTGCAAGTAACTGCTACACGATAGTACAGGGTGGTTGCAGCCGCTATGATAGTATCCGGGTTGGTAATAGGCGTACCCAGATCTGTATATGTACCAGTTGCCGAGGTAGCGGTCTGCCATTGATAGGTCTGGGCCAAACCAATGGAGTTACCAGTGAGCGACAACGAGACTTTTGTATTGGCGCATACCGGGGTCAGGTCCACTTTTGCTGTACCTGGCGTAGGAGGCGTGGTACATGGCGGCGGCGTAAACTCGTATGCTCCGAGATCCGGCGTAGTAGTACTACGTACCGCTTTTAAGATATCGATCGGCACAGCCGCCAGCGGCATACCTTTGTTGTCGATGGAAGCGTTAGCAGGCGTATAATTACCTGTAGCCGGATCGGTGAAGAGCGGATTGGTTGTAAAGGCAACCGCGTCCTGACGGGAAATAGTTTGCCAGTCGGACAGCTTGGCGGCATTTGCACCCCAATAGCCGAGATAGTTAGTACCAGTGCCCCCTGGGTTGTAATAGTTGTTATTATTAGCGAGGACGGTACTGGTTGCAGTACTGATGTAAATGCCATATTTTGATCCCCCGCCAGATCTGGTTAGGGAGACGAGGTTATTATAGAATTCTACGCCATCTACCTGCGACGATTGATAATAACCATAAGCACTATACGTAGTACTTGTATTGGAAGCCCCGTCAATAGAGAGGGTATTGTGGTAAAAGCGGTTGTTGTCGGAACTACTGTTATAAATTCCATAAACAGTGCCTATACCGGTAAGATTATAAATCAGGTTGTTGGATACCTCATTCTCCAGACTGGCAAAGGCGTCTACGTTGGAGAAATATACCCCATAGAAGCTATTGGTATTCGTAGGCACAGCGCCAAACGGATTGGTAATCCGGTTGCGCGTAACCTTCACCCGGGTATTGAGTCCGGAGCCATATACGCCGTAGAAGGTGCTCACCGTCTTCCTTACTGGTCTGCTGATGAGGTTATCTTCAATATTGAGTAAAGAGGCGCCACCGAAATAAATACCGTAGTAATAGAAATCGTTTATTTTATTATCCCTGATGGTAACGCCGATATTCGGAATATTGGAGCTACCCATTACCGTGATACCATAGTAGCCACCGAAGATGGTGTTACCAATGATATTGATGCTGTCGCAACTGTTATCGCCGGTGCCGGTAGGGGAAGAAGTAGAAGTACTGATAACGATACCGGCGTAGTTAGAGGCGGTACTAGCGGTATCCAGTACGATCGTACAGTTAGTGATATTGTTTCTGTTGGCATCATTCAGTATGTGAAAGCCCCAACCATAGGTGGTACCTGTACCGATGATGGTTTTTAGCACTAAGCCATTGAAAGTAAAATAGGATGCATTGTCTAATTTTATGATGGCCCTGTTGGTACTGGTACAGGCGTATGCCAGCGTATCGCCATGGCCGTTGAAGGTAATAGTATTCACTGCAGAAGCGCCAGGCACTGCATTGAACATTAATTGTTCTGTGTAGGTACCGCTGCCTGCCGTCACATCGAAGGTAACAGGGCCGCTGATACCGCATTTCAGGAAATTATAGGCATCATTAAAGGATGCGAAGTTACCGCTACCGGTAGGCAGGTTTTTATTGATGGTGAAAATACCCTGCACTAATGCCGGACTGGTTACCTGTACCGCATTGGAAGCGCCTGAAAGTCCGCTACCAACGCAGGTTACCACACATCTGTAGTAAGAGGTTACTGTCTGACTTTCCGTCACCATAGCGGAGGTGTCGTTCGGAATGTTGGTCCAGCTAACGTTGTCGGCTGAACGTTGCCATTGGTACTTGAGGCCGGAAGCCACTGTACCGCCGGTTACGCTGAGACTAAACTTTTGGTTTAGACAGACTGTATTCGTTGTCACGGAAGCCGTACCAGCGGCAGGCGTACCTGTACAGGCTACTGCGGGGATCCAGGCAAAGGTGACGTTGGGCCTGGTGCTCATAGTACCCGTATTGGAAGTACTGCTTGTACCGCATACATCCGAAGTATTATCTACCCGGTAGGTATGGGAAGCATTGAAGGGAAGTCCTGTAGTATAGGGGACTTCCGGGTTATGAGTATACCAGTCCCCATCTGCGATGGGACTTTGTCCGTTGCAGACTTCCAGCACGATATTATCCGTACCGTTCCAGAAGAATCCTGTAGGGAAAGTGAATACGTTCCAGCCAGCGACTGGTTGATAATCGGCGCCTATTCTGCCGATGTGAGTGGTCGGTAGCCAACTGTTCTGATCCAGCGTAGTCACCGTAGTAGTGCCTATTTTGATGGCATACCCTTCGATGACGCCGGTAGCG
This sequence comes from Chitinophaga dinghuensis, assembly GCF_003259435.1. Taxonomy (GTDB): domain Bacteria; phylum Bacteroidota; class Bacteroidia; order Chitinophagales; family Chitinophagaceae; genus Chitinophaga; species Chitinophaga dinghuensis. The sequence goes on along the minus strand of NZ_QLMA01000007.1, from coordinate 252,700 downwards.
TTGAGGTTCTTTACAAAGAACTTCACGCCGCTGATCACGCCTGGTCCCATGCCGGCAGCTTGCAGCTCCGACGCCAGGATCAGGTATTGCGCTCTCGACCCCTCATAATAATCCTGTAACGGGCACGGATATCCGGTATCATTATTCCCGGTAGTATCGTTCCCGATACGGATATCTGTTTGTGCCGATAGCCGTAGGGCTATCAGCAACAACAGACTGGTAAGGAGAGTTACAGTTAATTTTTTCATTTCATTTTATTTGGGAATTCTCAATACAATTAGTGATACCAGAAAATCCAGGACTTGCCGTCTGTCGCACTTACCATTGCAAAAACTCTGTCCGTCTGTTGCACCATATAGAAGCCGCCTGCATCCCCCATTTTTCGCACCGTATTCTGTGGTGCTGAAACTGGAGATGGAGGGGTTCCTAACGAACCATAGACATTAAAATGAATAAAGCCACTGGCATCCACGGTAGGCGGGCCGTCGAATCCTACGCCGTAGTTGAAGGTGAGACCAGTACCCGCGGAGTTAATAACTATCCAGGGCAGTAGGTCTATATCTTCCTCATATTGAGGCCAGTAACCGATGGAATAATATCTGGAGGTAGCATGTACATTATAGGCATCTTCTACCCCATTGACATGAAAGCCATTGTAGCTTTGCCAATAGGAACCATCCGCCAGCGGGATATTGTACCAGCGCATAGGCGCTTGCTTGTCGACTTGCAGGGGCAATGCGGTTTCTGTGATGGTTGCTTGTTTTCCATCCACTGTACAAGTCATGGAACCATTATTCCAGGTTACATTTTCCAGTTTGGAGAAAGGTAACTGGAGGGTGTCATAAGGATTACTTAATGCAACGCCTGTGAGCGTATAGTAATACCTGCTTGACACCAGTTTGTATTTCCCATTATCCATAAAACCCACCAGCATGTAGTGCGTTTCAGGAGAAAACTGTAAATCGTACTTGGATTCTGCAGTAGATAACCGTTGGAAGAAGGTCAGCATAGACTTCACCTTATCGATGGTATGTGTTGCTTTTCCTTGATAATAGGCGTCCTGTTCTTCTTGTTTGGCTTTTACGAGGTAGGCATAGGTATGATTGAATCTTCCACGTAAACGGATGGTATCGCCGGCTCTGCCATCGAAGGCAAATTCAAAATCCGACTGGAGGCCTACTCCGTCAGGACCGCCGTTTACATTGCCATCGGGGTCGCTGAGTTGATGGAGATAAGAATAAGTATCGAAAAGGATACTTGGTTGTTGTAATGCTTTCAGTCGCCAGCTACTTTCCTTCATAGTAGTAGCGGTGGTGGCATCCATATCGGCAAACATCTGTACCCGGTTGGAGTCCGTGAATTTCATGTAGAAGCTGTATGCTCCGTTTAGTCTAGGGAATACCACCATATTCCAGCCATAAGGGGAACCCATTAGTTCCCGCTGGTACATTTGCAGCGTATCTTTCAGGCGTTGATCAGGGGATTCAGAGAAAACCGGATCTATATCTTTCCTACAAGATCCCAGCGCCATTATACCGACCAGTAAACCGTATACAATTTTTTTCATCCTCAGTCAGTTTAGTAGAGTAATTTTTCAATTTCAGTGCGGGTGCGATTCTGGAGGCTGTAGAAGTCGATATGCCAAACCTTATCGAAGTAATTCACCACAATGGCTTCCTTTGCTCGCAGACTGGCTTTCGCTGTTGCCTGTGGCGTACCGTTGGTACTATTTCCGGCCGGGATACTGTTTACGATCTTATCGAAACCTGCCTTACCTTCTACCAGCATCATGGATATCATCTCCACAAAATCATCGTCAAAACCAGACATGGCATAAGCGGTCACAAACCCATCTCTGTGGGCCGCTGCATCGGAGATATTATTCCAGTTGCCTGTGTAAAGACCCGGCGTTACGCGTTTGAAGTCGACCGGATACATCGTATTCTGATGCAGGATATGTCCGAATTCATGTTCGATCACATGGAACATCTGTTTCACGGTGGCGGAATCAGAGAGTTTATATCCAGGCATTGTTTTCGTACGGAATTCATTGATAAGATAGAGTACTACTTTTCTGCCTCCTTCTGCTGTACCGAGGGTGATGGTACCGTTGGCATTCCAGCTGGCACTGCCTGAGAGGATCAGGAATTTGGGACAATATTTTTTAAAGAAGAGCGAATCTGCTTCAGCGATATAGGTGCTGATCCATACTTTGCGAATGGCTTCCACTACGGGGATGACTTTCTCTTCTTTAGGAGGTACCAGTGTTTTGTTGACTTCAAATTCAAACTGGTCCCATTTGTATTTCACCGCCACATTAAATGGAGCGGTAAGGGAGTCGTACAGGTACTTATCAATCGTACCTTGTTTCCAGGTATCTCCTCCCAGCCCGGGGATATCCTCCACGATGTCCATGGTATCGCGTTTGCTGCAGGCGAACAGGCAGCAGCAGGCGAGTAAAAGCAGGAGTGATTTCAGTTTCAACATAGTATTAGATTGTGGTTGATATAGAATTTATTTCCTGGGATTCAGTTCCAGCCCACTGTTGACGGCCGTCTGCGGTAGCTGAAATACGCGCATGTCATCTCCTGGTTTCAGCTGCAGTACTTTACCATCGAAAGTGTTGTGCGTGATGGTGGCGTCATAGCGCAGCAGATCGAACCAGCGCATGCCCTCCTGTATATATTCTGCGCGTTTGAAATCCAGTATTGTTTTGAGATAGGCCTGACGCACATCTGTAATACGGTAGTAGTTCTGAATTTTTGCCAGTGTGATGGCATGCGTGGTCGAGTTATAATTGGTAATACGTTTGCTGGCGAAGAGATTGAGATCCTTCAGCACAGCATCGTAATTACCAAGCCAGGCATTGGCTTCAGCGCGATTGAACAATACTTCTTCTGTTGTGAAGAGTACGTTCATCGTATAGGGTTGTCCGATAGTGGCGTTTACGGAATTCTTCACGAAATACTCTGTGGCTTTGGGAACGAAGTAGTCCTGGTTGCCATAGTAGTATACCGGATAGGCGAATTTTCCACCGGTAACATTGTCGCCGATGATCTCCATTTCTTTTGCGAAAGAGAGGTCGTAGCGGTACCGGCCCATATAGCGCCCCATGAGGGATTTGGTTTCTACGATGAGCAGGTTGGCATCTTCTGCTGCATTGGAATAGAGATCCCAGATCTGGGCGGGCGACATGGTATTATATCGGGTATTCCACAAGCGCATATGCAATCCCAGCTGATCGGCAGGGAAAGCCTGGTTGGCATAGTAGCCTACTTTCTGATAATCTTTTTTGAACAGGTAGAAGCGGCTGGCGAAAGCATTGGCGGCTACTCTGTTGAAGTGATAGCGACTGACCGTATACGAGTCATCTTTCAGTAGCGGTAATCCTGCCAGCAGATCTTTTTCAATCATCTCATATACATAGGCCACCGTCTTGCGTTGGTAGATTTTATTCACAACTGTTTCCGGTTCTGTCACGTAAGGAATACCCATACTGCTGCCGGCGGTCGCTTCGCTGTATATTGGAGAGAACAGATTCACCAGCATAAAATGCGCATAGGCTCTGGCTACCAGCGCCTCTCCTTTCTGTGCGGTATAAGCGGCCGTATCAGGGGCTTCCGCACAGGCTTTCAGGGCTTGGTTGGCAGCGGCGATCGCCGCGTAGGCCGCCGCCCAATAGGCTTCCGGGGAATCTTCTTCAATGGATTCCACATCGCGGAAGAGGTAACTGTCGCTGTTAGGCCTTTCTGATTGTCCTACGGCTTTATCTTCCACGTTGTCCGACTTTGCTTCGCACATAACGATGTAGCTGGATTGCGGGTAGGAAGTGCCCAATAGTTTAGCCACTTTCGCTGGCGTATCCATGGAAGTCCAGGTACTGTCTGGCTGTTGTTCCAGGAATTTCTTACAGGCGCCGGTAAGCATGAGGCCAGCGGCCAGTATGATAATAGCCTTTGGCTTCCTGGAGCGGTAGAATTTATGCTTCGTAGTAGGATATAATTTCATGGTGCATATTTTTAAAGACCAGCTTTTATGGAAAGCGTGAACTGTTTCTGAATTGGTTGTGCTACCCCGCCGGAATTGAAGAATTCCGGATCTTGTCCTTGCAGTTTTTTATCCGCATAGATCAGCCATGGATTGATGGCAGCGCCGGTAACAGAAAGGCTGTTAAAGCCTATCCATTTCTTTGCTTTGTCGGACGGCAAAGTGTAGGTGAGCGAAACGGTTTTCAGGCGCAGGAAATCACCTTTTGCCACTCTTTCTGTTGAATAGTTGTAATTGTTATATGGATAGCTGCCCCAGATCAGGCTTTGCTCAAATACATCGAGGATAGAGGGAACAGAAGTTTTCTTTTCTTCTCCTGGCATTTCCCATCTGTCGTAGAATTCTCTGGGCATAGCGTCCAGGTCGGAGTAAGCGGTCTTGAATGCAGGATATAATCTGATCTTATTGCCTTGCTGATAAGTCAGAAATACGTTCAGCGAAAGGTTTTTATATCGGAATGTATTAGAGAAACCGCCAGTAATCGGAGGGTCTACCGGTCCTTCATAGACAAGGTGGCCTGTTCTCAGATCCTGGAGGTTTACGTTATTGTTCAGGTCTCCTTTTTCATTGATGAATTCAGGAACGCCGTTATAGTGTGACAGGTCTTCATATTTGAGGGAAAAGAGACTACGTACGGGGTATCCCTGGATGTTGCCTCCTTCTGCTACTACGAGGTCGAAGATGGCCGGGATATTCTTGGCATTGGTGATTTTATTGGTATTGTAACCGAAGGTGACATTTGCTCTCCAGCTAAAATTCTTTTTTCTCACAGGCTCGCCGCCGATCATGATTTCCAAACCTTTGGAATCCATATCGGCGTAGTTGGCGGCCTTGTAGAGTTCACCTCCCACACCGGAGGTTTTGATTTTGCTTATGAGATCAAAACTTTTACGCGTATATGCATCGATAGCCCAGTTAATTCTGCCATTGTACATTCCTCCATCCAGTCCGAGGTTGGTGGTATAGAGTTTCTCCCATGTCAGGTCATCGTTTTGCAGATGTGCCAGTTGAATAACAGATTCTACTTCGGTGAGATGCGGTCTTTTGGTGTTGACTGTCTGAAATACAATATTGGAATTGGTAGCAGGGCCCATGCTGGCGGTGAGGCCATAGCTGGCGCGCAGCGTGAGGTAGTCCAGATTACGGAATGACTGCATAAATTGCTCCTGTTCTATATTCCAGGAAGCGGCGGCGCTGTAAGTAGGCAGCCAGCGGGCTTTCCTGGAGCTACCCAGGCGGTTAGAGCCATCATAACGACCCGTTACAGTAGCATTGTATTTATGATTGTAGGCATAGGTTGCTGTAGCGTAAAAGGCCGCAAAACGGTCATAATCGCGCCCCATCGCATAGTAAGGAAAATTGCTCTCGATAGTCTGCTTCAGGATCTTGTAATCCACGAAAGGAACACCTCCGTTATCATACTGATAACCATAACCTGTATTGCTGGCTGTTTGCCTGTCGGCCGCCTTTACCTGTTGTCCTACCAGTACGTTCAGTTGATGTTTGGTGCGGAAGGTATCGGCATAGTTCAGCCCATTTCTGAAATCATAGTTTACCAGCAGGTCTTCTGTGCGGTTATAGAAACCGCCATAAGGCAGTACGATAACTGGTTGTGCGTCCGGATCATCCGGGTTGCGATAAAGGAACCGGTTATTTTCTGCGATGGTGGCATTGTCTGCGGCACGGTAGGCATTTGCCATATTGGATTTCTCTGTGATCTGATGTTCTCTGGAAGATTTCACATAGCGCATAGCGCCGGTGAATTCGTAGCGAACTTTCTTCGACAGCTTCCACTGCAAATCGCCCTGCAGCCGGAGGTCCATCAGATTCAGATTGATGTAATTATTTTTCAGTTCATTGATGATATTGAACGGTGCATAGTTTCTTCTGAAATATTCCAGGTTACCATCTTCATCGTATGCAGTGAGGGTACGACTGGTATTGAGGGAATAGCTAAAGGGATTGATATCGAAATCACGGTCGTACTTTCCTTCTACCGGGTTACTGCTGCGGGTGAGCGCTCCCGGTGCTTTCTGCTGGCGCACAGATGCCAGGGTAGAGAAATTCGTTGTAAGACGTTCTGAAAGTTTATAGGTATTACGATAATTGAGCGTATATCTGCTTACTTTATCTGCCAGCGTCCAGCCGTTGTCGCTGAAATAGCTGGTAGAGAAATAGGACTGGGAACGATCTGTACCAGAGGAGATACTGAGAGAATGTTCCTGTACGAAGTTATTACGGAATAGCATCCCAAACCAATCAGTGTTGGCATTGGCATAGCGCATCAGGAAGGCCTTTCTGGCTTCAGGCGTATTGGCTACAGGGAAATGGCCGTTTTTATCGGCGTTGAGCTTTTCATATAATTTTCCGAACACCCCATTATCTGCTCTGGAAAGGATATCAGAAGTAAGGATTCCTTTTCTTTCCAGTTCTGCCAGAACGGACATTTGTTGTGCAGAGTTCATGATATTGAAATCGCTGTAACGGGGTTTCAGCTGGGTGCTGAAATTGCCGCTGTAGGCGATCACCGGCCTGCCGGCTTTCCCTTTTTTAGTAGTGATTACCACTACCCCATTCATAGCGCGTGCGCCATACAAAGCAGTAGCGGCGGCATCTTTCAGGATATCGAAACTCTCGATATCGTTGGAGTTCAGTCCTGCCACAGCGGAACCTAGCAATGTAGTTGGGTCTCCGCTGGAGAGCTGATCGTTGCTGATATTGACTACGTCTTCCAGTACAACGCCGTCTACTACCCATAACGGTTTGTTATCGCCATTGATGGAGGTAGCGCCGCGTACGCGTACTTTGGGCGCAGTACCGAAAGTGCCGGAAACGTTCTGTATCGCCACGCCGGCAACGCGTCCTTCCAGCATGCGACTAACATCCGTCATCCCGTCAATTTTCACATCTTCTGCTTTGAGTCGCGTAGCAGCGCCGGAGAATTTACTTTTATCAATGCTTTGAAACCCTGTCACTACCACCTCTTGCAGGTGAGTAGGTTTTTCTTTCAGCACAATGTATTGTGTGCCGGAAGCAAATTGACTGGCATGCATCTCCTCAGATTTATACCCTGTGAAGTTGAGTATCAATACTGCATTGGAAGGAATTTTCTTCAGTTCAAATTCTCCTTTAGCATTAGTGGTAGTGCCGCGGGAAGTACCTTTAACGATAATGGTTACGCCAGGCAGAGGTTCTTTTTTCGCATCCGTTACCACTCCTTTTATATCCGTTGTTCTGGGTTGAATTTGCCAGAGGTTACCGGAAAGTTTGGAGGGAATGTCACTGGGATTTTCTTTTCTGATCACAATACGATCATACATAACGAAAAAAGAGAGCGAGTAAGGAGAAAGGAGTTTATGCAGGAGCACGCCTACTTTCTCATTGTTGGCACTCAGTGTTACTTTATTAGCATTCAGCGCATCGCTGCTGCTGTATACAAAGGATACTTCAGCGACGGAGCTAATTTTCTCCAATGCATCCTTGAGCAACACATCACGTAGTTGGATGGAGATTTTTTTATCCAGTAAATCCTGCTTGGAAGCCTGTACCGACAAGGCCGGCAGTAGTAACAACAAGCAGTAAAAGACGTGTCGGAAATTCTTCAACATAGTTCGGTTTTGAATAGACATTTAAGGGTAATAGGTTCCCGTTCCGGCTCCTCGTGAGAACCGGGCAATAGCGGGTCTTCTGCTATGCAGTTAACTTTTAATCAGATAAAACAGGTAGTCTTATCCGGTGGCGGAAGTGTAAATGTTCATAGTTTTCATAATCAGTCCTTGTTTATAAATACTGGTTGATAAATTCTCAAATAAGCTACTAAACAACATTACAGCCAAACAACATATACATCCATGTGGCGGATGAGAATTGATTTAAGACCTGTTGTAAAGGGCAAAGATTGCCCGCCCCGTAAAATCTTGATAATTTTACAGGTAATAATTTCTGCGTTAAAAATTAATGTCTGCTGCTATTCAAATTTGATTTGAATACATGGCATGGTTAACGCGATTAGACTTTGGTTTTGATCAATGGCTATTTCCACTTTCTAACATATAACCTTTTCCGTCGGCAAGTGCTACAAGTCGGGCCTGATACAATGCAGCCAGATACTCCAACGGAATCCGCACATTCTGATCAATTTTGACATCCAGTTTTATCCTTTGCTGGAGGATATCCGGACTCGCTTTCAGCGACAGATTATACAGGCGTTCCAGATCGCTCAAAATGTTGGCAACGGTTTCTTCTTCGTATAGGAAAATACCGGCTTTCTTTTGTTCATAGAATCGCGCATCTGCAGTACCATCGGCTATTTGGTATTGATTTGAAATGGTGTTCAATACCAGTTTTTTGTTGGCTGTCAGTACAGTGCCAGGCTGTTTTGCATCATGCAGATTACCGGTCACCACTTGTACACTACCTGATATTACTACTACACTGGCGAGGGAATCATTGTCTACATCCATATTAAATGCAGTACCCAGTACAGTCGTTTTCATTACTTTCGAATTAATAATAAATGGATGTGCCGCATCATTCTTCACATCAAAAAAAGCTTCTCCTTGTAAGTCCAGCGTCCTGTTTGTTTTTCCAAAGCTTTTGGCATATTTAATTACAGACCCGCGTTCCAGTTGTACTACAGAGCTATCGGGTAAGGTCAGCGTTTTACGTTCATTGTCTGCGTTGATAGCCAGCATATCTGATCCCAGGGGTTTCATCCAAAACCAGGTAGCTGCGCAGACAAGTAGTAATCCAGCTGCGGCGGCCACTCTCCGGGGATACATGCGGAATATGCCACGGAAACCGCTTTCTTTTATTCCCGCCCGACGATGGATATTTCTCAGCATTTGTCTGGACAACTTTCTATCCAGCGTACTTCGCATCTGCTGTAAATCCATTTGAAAATCTTCTTCGGCTACTGCCTGCAATTCAGAAAGATCCGCACTTTCCAGGTATTCCCTGATCCAGTTCCATTGTGCCAATGACCATTTATCTGAATGCAGTAATTGCTGCAAATAAGCTTTTCTATTCTCCACTATCGTGACGGTTTATACTTTAAATACGCATGGCTTGAAAAAATGGGGGGTCGTTTCCGGGATTTTTTTCAAAAAATATTATATATTTTATTTTTCAATACAACCAACATCAGTTCCCATCAGGGAAATTGAGGAAAAACAGTAACAAGAGAATATATTTTTGTTCACCATTTCGCTGCATATAATCGTTCAACAGGGACATGGCCACCGACAGATGTTCTTTCACGGTATGGCGTGAGATATTTAATTCCTCAGCGGCTTCCGCATAGGTTTTACCTTCCAGTTTACACAGGGTTACAATACTCCGTTTTCGGGGGGATAACTGCTCAATGCCTTTCATAAGGAGTTTAAACTGTTCTTCCTGTACGTGCAGGTTTTCCACTCCTTCCATTCCTTCATCGGACATGGACAGCAGATCTTGGTGCAGCGCGTGCTCCCGCACCTTTTTTCGTATGTGCGATACAGATAGATGAAAGCTGATCACAAACAACCAGCCGCTTACCGACTGATCAGCTTTTAGGTCAAACCGTTTCTCCCACAATTTGCTGAATACCTCTTGCAAGATATCCTGGGCAACAGTTTCTTCTTTTACGAACTTGAAAATATTGCGGTATACCGCCTCATGATATTTCCAATACAGTTCATCAAAAGCAGCAACCTGACTATCCTGTAATTGTTCGATTAATTCGGCATCTTTCATGTTCATATCTCCTCATTTATATGAATCATAGCGCGGAATAAATGTGGCATAAAATAAGGCTCTTCAAATAACATCATAAGTTTTCATGGACCGTACTTACGTGTATAAAATAATAACAAAATATTGTTATTTAATAAATATAATCATATTATCTATATTCATAACCTATTACATTTTGTTTATAAATGGGATATCTGCTAAATATTTTTGCAAAATTTAGCATAGGGATAAAAATGCCTCCAAAAGTTACGTCTGTTGTTTTTGGAGATATATAAACCAAAAATTGCAGCATATTCGTATGAGGTGTTTGTAATTTATTTTTAGGGAGACAACTGCCCCTTTAACTAAATAGGTCAAATAAGGCATAAAGAGATTAACTTGCCATTTCCAAATTTTAACGGATGAAGAAAGGTTTTGTGTTCGGAAAATTTCTCCCTTTTCATAAAGGGCATGAGGCGATGATACGTTTTGCCATAACGCAGTGCGATCATCTTACGGTGTTGATATGCTGCAGCGACCAGGAACAGCTACCCGGGAAGATGCGTAAATCCTGGCTGGATGAGACCTTCGCAGGTATAACGAACCTGGATATACGGATTTTCGAATACGAGGAAGCACTGTTACCCAACAGCTCCGTGTCTTCCGAAACCATATCCGAAATATGGGCGAAAACTTTCAGTCGCCTCCTGCCAGATCATACCCTGTTAATTACCTCCGAACCTTATGGCGAGTATGTAGCCCGTTTCATGGGTATACAACATATCTCTTTCGATCCTTCACGTATACGCGTCCCCGTTAGTGCCAGCGCCATACGCCAGGAACTCACCAATTGGTGGGATTATCTGCCAGACAGTGTAAAGCCGGATTTAAGTTTCAAGGTAGTATTACTGGGTACAGAATCCACTGGCAAAACAACGCTCACCGCTCAATTAGCAGATCACTTCCACGCCACCTACGTGCTGGAAGCCGGCCGCGATCTGATAGACGATTCCAATGAATTTACGATCGACGATCTGTACCTCGTTGCGAACGCACATGCCACTATCATTGATGACGCTTCCCGAGGCAGCAGTCCCCTACTCTTCATCGATACCGATATCCATATCACCATCTCCTATGGCAGATATGCCTTTGATACTGCACTGGAAATTTCTCCGGAAATATTCCGTAAAAACCGCGCAGACCTGTACCTATACCTGAACAATGACGTACCTTATGTACAAGACGGTACGCGCCTCAGTCAGGACGAAAGAAATAAACTGGATATCTTCCACCGAAAAACATTGCAGGATTTTAATATCGCTTACGAAGAAATTACAGGCAACTGGGAAGAAAGATTTGAAAAAGCAGTAGCCCTGACGAATTTGGCTATGCAAAAGAAAATGGAGTGGATAGCGCGACTCGCGTCTCCCAATACTTAAATGCTTTCTTTCTGATAGTTTACAAGAGTCTCTGTTGACGCATCACGAGGTCTGTAAACAAAAAGGAGGCGCATAATGTATGCGCCTCCTTTTTGTTTATCGTTTTGTCTCTGTTACAATTTCATCGACAGCAAGAAGCCAATCGTGAAGTTTGCATCCCAGTCGAATACAAAAGTGTCACAGTTGGTTACATCTTTGATGGCTTTGTAAATGTTCAGACCACTTTTAATTTTGACCTTATCAGACTTATACTGAGCAGGTTCATTCAGCACGGTATAACGCTCTTGTCCATCGCGTACTTCTTTTGCCAGTTCGAAAGGTACTCCGCCAATGATGAAGCAGATTTCACGTTTACCAGCAGGTATTTTCTCTGCCAATGCTTTGATAGAAGCATAAACGGCATCATCTTTCATGTCTTTCTCGTAATATTTAGCACCAGGGCCTTCCAGGGATTTAATGGTATTACCTTCCATCCAGGAAATTTTCGTATTACCAGATCCGATATCCACTACAAATGAGTTTTCATTGTAAGTTGGAGGCAGTACAGATTTCAGGGCGTATTTACCTTCCTGTTCTGCTGTTACCAGGTTTACGATATAACCCATTTTCTTCAGCTCAGCAACAATAGTAGCAGTTTTAGGCTCCTTCTGTGCACCGGAACTGATAACAAAGTGAACGTTGCGGGATTTTACACCTTTATCAAACATAGCGCCGATATAGTCTTTCAGACCCTGGCGAATATCTGCGGTAGTAGCCATCCCTTCGTATACGAATGATTTACCGAAATCTTTGGAAACGATTTCCCAACGTTTTTCTTTGTCGTAGTTAATAACGAAAGAGTTAAAACCAGAAGCGCCCACTTCTACCACACCTTTCATTTCACCATCTACTGGTTTTTCCGGGGTATAGTTGAAGCTACGTCTCTCTGCAGTTTTACCAGCGGCAGATTTAGATTTCTTCGCGTCTTTACTAGCTGTTGGCGTCGTATGTTGCTCTTCGGTATGCGACTCTTCAGATTTAGTGCCGATAGCGTCCAGTTTTCCGGTTTCAGATGCCCAGTAACCAATACCGATAATAGGTATAGCAATGATGAACACTTTAATCGGCCAACGCAATTTGGCCCAGGTTGATTTTCCTTCCATGTTGTGTATTGTACTTTTGGGTTGTTTACGAATTAGTCAAGAATAGAGAAGCCTTTATCTACTTTCTCTTCTGGTTTCAGGTCATAATAAGAGTCGGCCATTTTGCTCACATTCAGCATTTTCAGGTTGCGGTCATCCACTTTACGGATGAACTCTTCCAGTTCGTTCTGTGAAGGCGCGCCGCCCACGGTGATATTATTGTTCTGATCCAGGAAATCGAGGTTGGATCTGATAGAGGCAATGTTCTGGCTGATAGCGCCGGTAGCGGCATTCATCGCTTCCTGGAATACCCAGCCATCTTTGATGTTGAATACTTCTGCCAGTCCATCTGTTGCGTTTTTCATTTTCTGGGTAGCTTCCAGTTTCTTCGCAATGATAGATATACTGCTGTCCAGTGTGCTCACGTAGATGCGTGCAGCGCTTTCGTTATCTTTCAATACTTCCAGCACTTTTGCAAACTGATTGGCATACTGCGCATAGCTTCTGGCATTCTGCTCTTCTGCTTCTCCTTCTTTACCCAAAAGGAAAGCTTTGGTACGGGTTTCTTTTGCATCACGGGCCAGCGCATTGGATTTCTCCATGTTATTGTTCACCGATTCCGTTTTGCTTTTCTCTTCCAGACTAGCCGCTTCCTGTGTGAAACGCTTAGCCAGACCGTATTTCTCTTCTGCCGTTTTCTGAGAAGATTCGCCGCTCTGGATCATGTCTATACGTACGCCATCTACGTTCGCGATTTTGTCTTTCACTCTTTTGAGCGTATCTCTTGCGTCTTTAGACAACAATTGCAAAGATTCGATCGGATTATTGCGGATGATCGCTTTTTCACTTTTGAATAATAAAATGGTTCCCAGTCGGTGTAACACCGCGATAATCCGGGGAGCCAGCATCAGCAATACGATCAGAATGATACTGAAGATGACCAGGAGAATGCTTTTCTGTGCATACTCCAATAATTGAGGCAGGTATTTAAAGAATGCGAATGCTCCGCCCAGCACCAATGCCCAGAAGAAAATGTTGGACATTGTCTTCTTCGCTTCAGGCGTCTGCATTTGAGCGGGAAGGTGGTCTCCCAGTACCTGGAAGATGGGGAGTTGACTTTTTAACTCGGCAGGGATGTTTACCTGCTGCTGTTGTTGTACCATAGGGACTATTAAATTATGTTGCTTTCAATAAGGTCAAGGGCCTTCCTGATATCGGCGATTACTTCTGCTACAGCGTTGTTGCCAATCGCAATTTTATTGTCGATATCCCGGAGTTGCGGTTCATATTTACCGTTGATTTCTCTCAGGTCTTTTTGCTTATTGTCTAACTGTTGGCGCAGTTCATTCAATTTTCGTTCCAATTCCTGAATTTCCGTTACCAGACTCTCTTTTTCCTTTACCTGCTGCTGTTCTACGGATTGTTTTTGCTGTTGCTTCTGGGTCGTTTCGCGGGAAATGATATCCTGCAATTGATCTGCATAGCGTTTACCCGTAGCCGTTAACTTCTCTTTCGTAAGTGTTTTATCTACGTATTTCAGGGAAGTAAATGCCGCTTTGAGCGTGTTGGCATCTACGGCGCCCATTTCTGCGGCTGCATTCCAGACTTCGAAAAAATCCACTCCAGGTTCGTTCAACTTTTCAAGCATCTCCAAAACCTTGATTTTCATCTGTTTCACGTCTGTGGCCGGGGATGCGGTGATGGGCAATGGCGGCGGCGTCTGCGAATAGGTGGCAGGGTTTCTAACCTCAGGGGCGGCAGGAGCAGCGGGTGTTGCGGCGGGCGCACTAGCCTCTGCTGCAGGCTCATCTTCAAAAATCAGTTTCTTCAGACTTTTGAGAATGCCGAATGAGTTTTTTTCTTTCTCCTCGTTCATGAATACAGTTTATAGGATGCTAAAAATAGCAAATTTATTTGTCTGGCAGATGGCTGTATTGTTAATTATCTAGATAAGTTCAACTACCCCCAGCGCATATACGAAGATACAAAAAGCCCTCCAGTTACTCAACTGGAGGGCTTTTTGTAATAGGATGAGAATCAGATTATTGTCTGCCTGGAATTATTTTTCCAAAGATGCGTTGCAATAAATTTAATTTTTCTGTTTCGATTTCTGCACTGCCTTCCAACTGCGTTACTGCTGGAATGGTGTGTCCGGCAGTGGTTTGCAGTCCCTGATCCAGTTGGATATGTACCTGGAAACCGCTATTGGCGCCAGATTGTCCCGCAGTACTTACACGCCCCCGCAACAGCCCGAATTGTTCATAGGGGTAGGCATCCAGCCGAATGAGAACAGGCTGTCCGGGATGAATTTTCCAGACAGCATTGGCGGGAATAGTAACAGTAACTGCCGACACGCTGTTGTCTGTACGGATACTCGCCCGCCCGATCACCACATCCGGGTAACTAAAAAACCAGGCGCCTATAAATAATCCTGCTACCAGGATGGTCATCATAAAAATTCCCCGCCGCACGATCCAGGAGGGCATTTTACCCATGATTTCCTGCACCGGTTCACTACGCAGCTCTTCCAGGGAAGGGTGAATGCCATTACTTTTCACAGGGATAATATGTTCTTGTAAATCTGCCATAAATTATTCTCCCAGTTCCAGTTGATTTTTAACCAATGAAAAATAGTTCCCTTTTTTTGCGCTCAACGTTGCATGTGTGCCTACTTCTACAATGCGGCCTTTCTCCAGCACTACAATCTGATCGGCATGTTTTACGGTACTAAGCCGATGTGCAATCACTACCACTGTTCTACCCTTGAAGAAGCGTTCCAGGTTTTCCATGATAATCCGTTCATTACTGGAATCCAGTGCGCTGGTGGCTTCATCGAAAAACAGGTAAGCAGGATTCTTGTATACGGCCCGGGCAATTTGAATACGTTGCTTCTGCCCTGCGCTGATACCATTTCCGGTATTGCCTAGTTTCGTTTGATAGCCCAGCGGCAGATCTTCGATAAACTCCCGGATATTGGCGGTAGATACGGCTTCTATCAGTTTGTCATTATCCGGATGTTCATCACTGATAGAAATATTCTTCGCGATGGTTCCGGAGAAAATAAAACCATCCTGCATCACACTACCACATTGATGCCGCCACCATTTCGGAGATAGTTCCTGCATATCGGTATCGCCAACGGTGATGATACCTTCTACCGGTGGATAGAATTGCAGCAACATTTTCATCAGTGTGGTTTTACCACTTCCACTGGCGCCTACAATTGCCGTCACCTTACCTTCCGGGATGACCAGATGGATATCCTGTAGGATATAGGGAGACTGCCGTCCGCCGTACTGAAAGGATACACCATCCAGTCGGATATCGCCAAAACTCTTGCCTGTGGAGGCCAGCACCCGATGCCCCTCCAGCTCTTCCTCCTGACGGTTGTGGATTTCTCCAAGGCGGTCCAGACTGATTTTAGCATCCTGGGCGGATTGTACGAAAGTAAGGAGTTGGTCCAGCGGACTATTCATCTGCCCAATGATATAACTGACAGACAACATCATCCCCAGGGTCAGGTGGCCATTCATGACCTCTCTGGCCGTGATGAAAGAAATAAGGATATTTTTTAACTGATGAAAGAAAACTGATCCTACTTGCTGATACTGTCCTAATGCCAGATTCTGGACATTCAGTTTAAACAATCCGGCCTGTACCCGCTCCCATTCCCATCTGCGGGAGGTTTCGCAGTTGTTCAGTTTAATTTCCTGCATGCCTGTTATCATTTCAATCAGCACATTCTCATTTTCACTCATTCCCTGGAATTTCTTGTAATCCAGCGCCTTTCTGCGTTTGAGGAAAAAGAAAATCCATCCGATGGCGGCCGCGCTGAACAATACAAATACCAGCAGGATTTTCAGACTGTAGACCGCCAGTACGATAGTAAATACAATCAGGTTCAGAAAAGAGAACAGGGTAGATAATGTTGTTCCCGTCAGGAAACTTTGAATACGTGTATGATCGCCAATACGCTGATGAATATCCCCGATCATTTTGGAATCAAAATAACGAATCGGGAGCTTCATCAGTTTTATCAGGAAATCAGAGATAATATTGATATTGACGCGGGAATTCATATGCAGCAAGATCCAGCTGCGAATCATTTCTATGGCCGTAGATCCGGCGAACAACAGTAACTGGGATAACAGTACCAGATATACGAAACTGGTATCCTGTCTGTTGATACCGTAGTCCACCAGGCTTTGCGTCAGGAAAGGCAACGTGAGCGAGAGTACGCTGGCCACCAGAATACTTAGAAATAACTGGAAAATATATTTCTTGTAAGGGCGCAGATAATTTGCCAGAAAGCGGAATCCCGTTTTCATCTTTTGCCGTCCTTCTTTAGAATAAAATGCATCAGTAGGTTCCAGCATCAGTACAACCCCTGTATTGCTCTTTCCCTGCCAGCATTTCAGGAAGGTTTCCTTATCTACTTTAACCATTCCATGACCTGGGTCCGCAATCAGGATCTGTTTGTTCTTTGCATGGCGGTCATAGTTTTGCGGTGGTAATACGACAAAGTGCTCCTGGTTCCAATGCAGGATACAAGGCAGATCTACCTGTTCATCCAGTTGTTCGAAACTGATACGCACCGCATTGGTATGAAAACCTATTTTCTCTGCCGCCTCGCTGATACCCAGCAAACTTACTCCTTCTCTGGTAATGTTGGATTGTTGGCGCAGGTATTCCAGGTCATAACTCCGTCCATAATGTTTGGCTACCATGCGCAGGCAGGTAGGTCCACAATCCATGGCGTCCAATTGCTTATAAAATGAGAATCCCATTATTTCGCGGCCGCCTCCATCGCCAGTTGAGAGATATAATATTTTTCCAGGAAATGATACAGGATCAGTTCATGTTTACGTTGCTTTCCTACAAACAGCCGGTTGATGAACATATGGATATGACTGGCTATGATGCTGCCATATTTTTCTGTTCCGTTCCAGCGGGCACGTATCTGTGCGACAGCGCTTAAATTCCCGATGCTACGGGTAGTATAGCAGGCTATCGCTTCTGCAATATCATTTTGTTCATCATCATCCGGGTTCATGAATGACATGATTTCCTGCTGATGTTTGCGATACTTATCATTTAAAGGTTTATTCAGCAGACTAGCGCCACCAAACTCGTCGATAAATCCAGCACGCATGACGGCCAGTAATTTTCGTTTATTGGCGAGGTCAAATCCAAAATCATTCAATAGCATATCCATTCCTCTCAGGCCCAGTTTCCAGCGATAGGCCTCCCCTTCTGCACCTTCCAGCATACCGATGATTCCCAGTACAGCCAAACTGTCCTGGAAGAACATGTCTTCACTGGCCAGGATCGTGTCTCCATATCGCTCTATTTCCCGGATATAGGTATCGCATACTATTTTCTGCACTTGTCCGGCTGTAATAAATGGCTGTAAAGCCTGTTCTATCTCGTGCAACAGAAAATCATTGGCCGCCGGTTGCTTTCTGTTGAGAAAGCGTATACGTATATGCGGCTGCGGATCTGCAAAGCGCAGGAAGAAGGTTTGCTCAAACAGGCCATCCTCCTGCCATTGAGGGATCGTTTCTGCGAAGTAACCGGAAAGCAGTTCCTCTGCAATACGGTTACCACAATAAATTTTCAGGTACAGCCATTCTCCTCCCGGCGCAAAATTCCGTTCCAAGGGTACTTCCGCGGGTGTTTGTACAATGGCTGCCGGCGATACTTTGGACGGCGTAAATGTTACCGGGACTAACATCTCATGCGTATATACATGGCCGTTAGTATCCTTCAACATTCCTGTATTGCCTTCATGAATAAATTCTTTCAGTCGCGCATGTCCGGCTTTTTTGATATGATCTATCAACATATCTACCACCATTGGCTGACGCAGATCCAGCAACAGTTCATTGTCTGCCTCCACCAGGAGTACCTGTTCGGGCAACTGATGTTGCTGCATATAAGCACGGATAAAAGCTGCTCTTTCCACTGGGGTGTCCTGTACCTGTTCTACATCTTTTTTTAGTATCATCCAGGCTTCGCGACAAACAATCAGTTGTTTGTAGGTCACGCGTGGCAGATGCGGGCGATTTGCCAGTATCCCCCATTCCCAGGACAGGTGGGATATCTGCGACTGGTGTTGCAGATCGCAGAGGAATTTATATATAGGAAGACTGTTATTGCTATAGTTGTGGGCAGAACTGAGTCGCGGTATAACGCGTTTATTCAGTCGTTTGCTACGGAGAATAACTTCATTATTTCTGATGCTTACCATCAGATCTGAAACTGGAATCTGGTGTGAATCCGGAACGCCGGAAATACCGATATAAGGAATTTCGTAGGCTCTCAAAACGGGGCGTATCAGCACATTGGCGGCTCTTGCTTCCGGGAAATGGATCACTTCTGCGAAAATCGCATCGGGGATGGTAGCGGCCTCCTCTTCCAGGATTGTTTTCAATTTTTCGCTCAGTTCCGAATCTCCGCTACAGAAGCGTCCGATGAGGTTTGCAGCAGAGGGGCCACCGACCGACTGCAAGGCAAATCGATAATCGCCCTTATCTGCGGCTTCTCCTGATGCTGCATACAGCGCGCCAAACATATAGCAGCTGGCTGCCATAATGAGTTGAGAAGGATCGCCCGTACTTTTCAGATCAGCGGCAGTTATTTCCACGCTTCCCCCGGTACGGAGGAACTGTTCGTATTTCTCCAGGCAGAGTTGTTGCATGGCAGACCAGATAACGGTTGTCTGCGCAGCGCCTCCGCCTGCGGTATCTATATCTTCCACGAACGGCGTATGTACGTTGCCGGTAGCAGCGCCATAGCCGATGCCTGTTTCACTGTCGAGTACCAGGTTCAACGGCACTTCGGCAGCATCGTATCTTTCCCGGAAGCGGTCTATGAAACCGCTCAGGTCTGAAGTTGGGCTTTTCCCATATCCCATACAAAGGGCACTCAGTTCCTGGACCTGTGTCAGTATATGATTCATTAATTGTTCACTGATCGTACAGGTACCCGCTCTGAAAAGGTCTACCTGCAACAGATCTTTCGGCATTTCCAATGGAAAGCTAGCGGCACAGGTATCTTCAATTTCTCTCAGGCGGTTCCTGTTAAAGTCTTGCTGCTGAAAGAGGTTACGCAGCAGCATTAAGGTTTCTCTTAAAGTATGGAGGTCGTCAATGGATAAAAGGCGCTCGGTCAGTTTACGGAGATTATCCGTTTCTGTAATTCTCGGCTCAGTTTCAGCGATCAGGATCTGGGATTGGATTAATTCCCCCACAAATTCCCGGGCATCATTAGGGTCAATCGTATCATCAATGGAGCGGATCAGCGTTACCAGTTGCTCAATCGTACTGCCGGAAGTGGATTGTTCCAGAATCTGCTCAAGGAATGCGGATTCGGTGACAGCGGTGAGCAGATACTTACGGCGGTTATGTGCGATAGAATATTCCGCATAGCGGTATTTTTTACCGCTTTTATAGATACTGTTGTTCGGGAAATAGCGTAGTTGTTGCTTTACCGAAGGCAACTCCTGGATATAGTGGGTAATCTTGGTGAAATAGTCCATATCCAGTCGCACATGCTGGCGACTACCTTCCTCGTCTAAGGTCCAGGAGGTCTGGTCTGTAACCGATCCGGTAGTACAGCCGGCGAAGAGGCCATAGGGCGTGCTGCGGGTGCAGGCTCTCACCCAGTATTTGTACATGGCTTTACGCAGCTTTTCCAGTTTTTTTTCCTGGAATGCAGTAGGTTCTGCGAGGTAGCGATCCAGTTCTTTCAGGAGTTCTCCGGAAGCAATGTGGAGCGCATATAAAAATTCGGGATAAGCTGCTGCCAGTTCTGGTAGTGTTTTCTCCAGGACTGCAGTATAGGAATTCAGAGGATAGAGTGGACTTCTTAAAAGAAATAATCCGGTATGCGTCAATGCCATAGCCATTCCTTTAAAAATGTTTATGAATGAAAATCAGGACAACAAAAAACATTCATCCCAATGCAAGGGAGTATCGTGTTTAAGAGAGAGTACGGCCAATCCTACGCCAGCGCCGCCATCCAGCAGATCCCAGCTATAGTCCCACTCCTTGTCTTTTCCCTGCCATACTCTGATACCATGCTGCGCTTTTTGCTCATCGAAAGAGATAGCTGCTACTGCCTTGCTGTACCAGTGATTAGCAGTATCCAGGAATAGTTGTTCTTTTGTTTCAAACCAGAATTTGCGATAAAAAGCCGCAATACCGCTGGTACCGTGGCATAGGCAGTTGTCGACCACTCCAGCCGTTTCATTAGTATCCCGGCGGGCGCTGTACCGCATGATATTCAATGCTTCTTCTTTCCAGGCTTCCTGGTTAAATGTTTTTCCGCAGAACCAGAGTGTCCAGGCTACGTTCAGATCTCCGTAGCACCAGGCGAGGCGACTATTGGCACTGGAGTATTTCCCATCCAGAATTGCCGGGTACATGCCAGTCAGCGAGGTGGCTGTTACCGGTAGTTTGTTTTGCAGCATAAAACCGATGGTAGCTTTTGCCAGTTGCTCGCATTTTTCTTTTGCAATACCAGCCTGGTAGACTTTAGCGACTACAATCATCGCTGCACAGCTGCCATGGGCGAGGCTGAAGGCATCGGTATATTCTGCTTCTACTCTATCATAGGTAAAGAAAATAGGCAGACTCCTTCCTTTCGGTGTTTCACGTCCTGCATCCCATAGTGAGTTGACCAGGTATTCCAGGTGTTCCTGCACTTCTAATCTGTTGGCCCATGCTACCAGGAAATTGCAGATACCTAGGCTGCCATGCAGGTAGTCATAGCTTTTATAATCGAGGTGATTTTTGCTTTGTTGAATGGTTTCAGAGATAAAGTCATCGATAAGATAATCGATATCCATATCTACGAACTCGTGTCTGTTCAGATGGTCCAGTAGCCAGAATGGGCCGGTATGACCATTACAGAAGGCGAAATTGGGATCTTCTGCGGGGGAATAGCTTTGGTAGATTTTCTCCAGCAAGGCCACCGCATTATCTTTTTCCGGCGCTTCGAACTGTTCATAGTAAAACAGGAACAGTAAGGCGCCCCATGGGCCTTTAAAAAGACTGTTGGCATGTGCAGCGTTGAAATCTTCTTTTTCCAGGACCTGTATCAGGTCTTCGTAGATATTTCGCAGATGTGTATCGATCATATTCATATGTTGGCGGCTGAAAGTGGAACAATAGGGAAAGCAGGGCTTTCCCTATTGGAATAGTGCGGGCAGCCCTATCACTGCCCGCAAATGACAGGTATCGATGCTATCAAGGGATTTGGCAGCAAGGACGGCCTGGAGCTGGGCTAGATGCTCTGCAGGAAGAGATTTGATAAGTATCCTGGCAGAGTGCAGTAGCCAGACCGCCTACCAGTTGATGCTGTTGGTCAGCATTCAACTGAGCGATAGTTTCTTTGCTCAGCAGCAATTTCTTGCTGAGTTCAATTTTTTTCTTTTTCATAGCTTTTAAATTTACAGGTGTTAGAAATGTCTGCCATGGTGAATGGCAGGAAGTTCAGATTTGGCGATGCTATATTCACTTAGCATTTAGTGTTGGTATTACCTGGGCAGGTAACTTCAAATGTTTCTACGCAGCATACGCTCCACGTAGTAACTGGCATACCGCCAGCCAGCTTACCCTGCTGCAGCGGGTTTAGTACCACAACTGCCTCTTTTTTCAACAGCAGCTTTTTGCTCAGATTTACTGTTTTCTTTTTCATGCTGAATGCGGGTTATGGACATTGCAATTCTACTAACTGTAACGCACACAGTATTGGCGCTTTGTCCGATGAGGAAAAAAAAGGGTCATCCAATTAGCATACAATGCAATTATACTCTCCCGGAGGAATCGTTTCGCAGCTAGCTTCGCGTGTAACGTCACAAGTTAACAGTCTTGTGAAAATAGCGCCACCTGCAATGCTCTGTTGTTGTGTTGCATTCAGTGATGCTACTGCTTCCTTTTTCAAGGTTAATTTTTTCTCCAGGGAGATTTTTTTCTTTTTCATAACTGGATTGTATTATGGACATCCACCTTCTGCCAACTGCGAAGCGCAGCGCGGGTTATATGTCCGGTGAAGAAAACTAGGAATTACCTGATTAGCAAATAACGCAATCAAACTCTCCCGGAGGGATGGTCTGGCAGGTATCCTGGTACGTAACAGTACAGGTAAATTGCTTGGTGTAAAAAGCGGCGCCACCAGCGATGGCACTCTGCTGCATTGCATTCAACGATGCAACTGCTTCTTTCTTAAGCGTGAGTTTTTTCTCCAGGGAGACTTTCTTCTTTTTCATGATTAAGCTGCATTATGGACATAGAAATCCTGTAACTGCGATGTGCTTACAGTTATGACGCGCTGTCCGATGAATAATAAATAATACCAGGAGGATTAGCAGTAAATGCACTCCATCTGATTAGGAGGAATTGTTTCGCAAGTATCCTGAGAAGTAATACAGGTAATCTTGAGTGTCAGTGGAGGTATACCACCGGCGAGGGCTTCTTTCTGAGAAGCGTTCAGAAAAGCAACGGCTTCTTTATTCAGCGCGAGCTTTTTTTCGAGGGACAGTTTTTTCTTCTTCATAGCAAAACGGAATAACAGATGAATGAATTAACAAAGAACGCAGCTAGCACCGCCAGCAGGAATTGTTTCACAGGTATCCTGCCAGGTAATGCAATTCTTCATTGACTGAATCGTTGTGGTAGGAAGACCACCAGCAATACCATGCTGTTGTGAGACTGTCAATAATGCTATTGCTTCTTTATGTAGCGTGAGCTTTTTATCCAGCGATATTTTCTTCTTTTTCATGAGAAAACAAAATATTAAATGACCAGATAAGATTAACAAGCTACACAAGCCATTTGGCCCGGAGGAATAGTGGAACAAGTATCAACCACTGTAGGGCAAGTTCTGATAGACATTACCGTAGTAGTAGGCTGACCACCAGCGATCATATTCTGCTGAGCGTCATTCAGGAAAGCAACTGCTTCTTTGTTGAGCGTGAGCTTCTTCTCCAGAGAGAGCTTTTTCTTTTTCATAACTAACGGAGTTAAAGGGTTATCGGGTTAATTTGTATGGGATAGTGCTGACTAAGGACGGGTTAACGGCCTTCTTAAGGCAGCTACAATAAGGCTTACATACAAACGTATCCAGGTCTTGGATGAGACTCACAAGTCCATTGTGGATCGTAGGTATTGCAATAGTCCGTGTTGAGACCACCGGCAACTGCCTTCTGCTGTGGTTTGCTGAGGGATGCCACTGTCAGTTTGTTCAATGTCAGTTTTTTCTCCAGAGAGATTTTTTTCTTTTTCATAAATTGGAAATTAAATCATAGTCCTCCCCTGTCTTCAATGAAGCCATTACGCCCTGGGGCGGTTGTTCAGCGTTAAAAAGATTATAAGTGAAGTGAATTGTTTTTCATACACGTTGACATATCGAAAAGCCAGGTTATTTTGAGCTTAATAGATACTGAAGATAGGAAAAATGATTTTGAAAAAAAATTTCTTGGGGATTTTTTTTAGAGAGATGAATGTTCGGCTGCCAAATGATTATAAACTATTCAGCGACAAGCGGATGGATAAAATCGCGTTATTCAGCTCCTTAATAAATTTCTTATATTTAAAGACAGATGGCGTCGTCCCCTCAATATCCAGGATGATCGCATCCAATTCCGTAAGACCAGTATAAGAAGCCACACCATGCATACTATGACAGATTTCTTTCAGTCGCTGAATATCCGCTGAAAGATCATTCGTCTGTAACTCCTGATAAACACGCTCACATTCATCCAACAAAAGTCTTAATGTTTCCTTTAGCAACTGATTATTATCTGTATCACCTAAAAATGATCGCAAGGTGGTGAGATCCAGTGGAGCCGCCGTCTCTTTCGTAGTAAGGGTTTCCGGATTATTTTCACCCAGCCATTTCTCCAGTATACTCAGTAACATATCTTCCACAAATGGCTTTGCAAGAAAATCATTCATTCCTGCAGCCAGACACCGTTCCCGCTCCCCTTTGACATTACCAGCTGTCAATGCAATAATAGGCACCGAATGCCCGGATATATGATCCCGAATAGCTTCTGTAGCCTCATAACCATTCATATCTGGCATCTGTACATCCATCAGTATAACATCCGGATGTTCAACAATAAACACATCATATGCCTCCCTTCCCGTTTTTGCTTCCAATATCCTTGCATTCGGCAACGCCCGTCCAATAATCGCTTTCGCCAATAGCATATTAACACTGTTATCCTCAGCCACCAAAACTGTAATACCTTCTGACAATACCTTCCGCTGTTTTTTTTCTGCCGGGATACTTCCCTGGCTTGCTCCTGAGGTATCCAGAAGCCCCGATAATGCCTTATACAGCTGTTTCATCGTAACCGGCTTTACAAGACGTTGGGATATACTTAACTCTTCACATGCTTTCACAACCATTTCATCATCTGAAGAGCTATACAAAAGTACTACCGGAATAGAAGCAACTTGCGGCGATTGCATCCCCCGGATCTTCCGAACCGTTTCCAATCCATCCATAATTGGCATATGATAATCTATAATCAAAACATCATAGCTATTAGCCGGGTCCATTAATAATTGTAATGCTTCCAATCCATTATTGGCTTTAGTGGTAGTCATTCCCTTCAATTCCAACATCCGGTTAATAATCTCCTGATTATGCTCATTATCATCTGTGATCAATACATTTTTGATACTATTAATATTGATGTATTCCGGTTCAACGGCATTCACTGCCTGCACATTCAGTTCAAAATAAAAAGTAGTCCCTTTTCCCAGTTCACTGGTCAACTGCAACTTGCTACCCATTATCAAGAGTAACTTATTGGAAATGGTAAGCCCAAGTCCAGTTCCTCCATATTTCTTAGTAACGCTGATATCCTCCTGTGTAAAGGCCTCAAATATTTTCTCTCGCCCTTCTTTTTTAATACCGATACCTGTATCAAATACTTCAAATCGGACTACCATATTTGAAAGACCCTGTTCTTTTCTTATGATAAATACCCTTAAACCCACTTCTCCATGTGTTGTAAACTTCACCGCATTGCCCAATAAATTGATCAATATTTGTTTCAGCCGTAGTTGATCTATCCATATATACTTTGGTAGATCAGCACTTATATCCAGAATAAATTCCAGGCCTTTCCTTTGCACCAGGAATTTCACGAGATCTCCCACCTCTGTACATAATTCTGTCAAATCAGACTGCTGGATATCCAGGTCTATCTTACCCGCTTCTATCTTCGAAAAATCAAGAATATCATTGATGATATTCAGTAAGGTATTCGCACTCTGATTAACAATAGATATATACTGATACTGCAGTGCCCCCAACTCTGATTTCAGCACCAGATCTGTAAATCCTATTATACCATTTAATGGCGTCCTGATCTCATGACTCATGTTGGCAAGAAACTCCGACTTGGCCATACTGGCCTGCTCCGCTATCTTTTTTGCCTGCTGTAGTTCTTCCTGTTGCATGGATTTGTTGGTGATATCTTCCGTAAGGATCATAATTCCCCCTATTTCACCATTATACTGATACCATGGTCTGTATTCGATTCGCATATGCTGATCGTGATCCCAGCCCGGAGGACGCCAGGTATAATCTTCATACTTTTCAATTTTACCCTGCAATGCACTACGATGCATTACCTTGAATTCTTCCGGTATATCAGGGAATACATCATACACCTGTTTTCCAAGGATGTCTTGTCCCTGAAGATTATAATCCTCCATCCAGACATTGCTATGCAAAATAAAACGCAATGAATTATCCAGCATAGCAACAGCTTCAGGAATATCTTTGACAAAAGCGGCCAACTTCGCTTTTTCATCCTGCAACATTTTTTCCGCTGCCTTCCTTGCACTAATATCGTTGGCTATATGGAGATAACCGGTAATCTGGCCATCTATATCCCTTATTTCAGAAATGATCTGAGATACATCCAATTGTTTACCATCGCTTCTGTGATACACCCATTCTCTTTGATGCCGGCGATCCTCCGCCTTGGCTTCTACTGCAAAAACCTGGAATAAAGGCACTCCCAGTTCTGCCCCTACCTGCTGTAACTGATCCTGATCATGGATAGCGGCTATACGCTGCTTACCTACCATTTCACTTCCTTTATACAACAACATTTTCTCCGCTCCGGAATTAAAATGCGTAATCATTCCATCAGGCGTTGTGGCAATGATACTCACATCTACCGCCGCTTCCAGAATGTCGGCAAGAAACTTATGCGCTGTCTGAATCTCCTCCTCCATGCGCTTATGCTGATCAATATCCTGAAAAGTGCCATACACCCGCTTACATTTCCCATCTTCCATTTCTGATCTTCCAATAGACCTTACCCAAACTTCCTTTCCTGTGGCAGTTTTAATCACCATCTCTTCATCCCACGGCTCTCCAAAACGAATCGCCCGCGACAACACGTCCTGTATCCGTTGGCGACTGGCATTATCTCTGTAAAAATTCAAGGCTTCTTTTACAGAAGGACTATAGTCCTCCGGTACCTCATGAATATTACAAGTAACCGATGACCAATAAGACTTTTCAAGATCCAGGTCATATTGCCAGAAGCCAATTCTGGCTACTTCATTGGTTTGTTCCAGCATCTCCTTGGTCCACTTCAAATCCATCTCCAAGGCATGCCGCTCAGTAATATCCAATGCATTCCCAATAACATAGGTACTTTTCTTATCCTCCCCAGATTCAAGCACGTTATTGTATAACCATATCCGGGTAGATCCATCTTTATGCAGCGTACGCATAATTCCAGTCAATTGCTTGTCTTTCGCTATCTGCCGCAAATACGGCTCCACCCCTTCCCTGAATGCTGCTGGCACTATATCATTCAAATTTTTCCCTTCCAGTTCTTCGGCAGTATATCCCAGGCTCGCCGCACTGGCGTCATTTACAATGATTAACTTTCCCTCCAGATCATGCAAACACATCATGCCTTTGGAGTTTCTGAAAAATATTCTAAACCTTTGTTCAGACTCTTCCAATTGCTGCTCCTTCCGCCTGTAATCTGTTATATCACGTCCAATGGCAAAAATATCTCCTCCAGGACCTTCCGGAGTAGCCATCCATTGGATCCAGGCATAATTTCCATTCGCGCATTTCCATCTAAGTTCAAAATTCACCGTATTAATCCCTTGATTTAAGCGCCGCAGCTCTTCCATAGCCCTGGCAATATCTCCTTCATGAATGAAACTGAATACAGACTGCCCCTCCACTTCTGTAGGCTTCCATCCCAATATCTTTTGGAATGCAGGATTCACTCTGCTGAAATTTCCTTCAGCAGTTACAAGACATACCAGGTCATTGGAAAGGATAAAGAATTTCCGGTAGTAATCAAACTCATCATTAACCGGGGTAACCGGTTTGGGGTTAGTCTGGTTCTCCATTATGAATAGTATTTCTACAATATCAATTTACAAAAACTAAACAAAAATCAGGCAGGATGCCTTATTATTTACAAGTACATGGAAAATAACTTATTTTCACAATACCACTATGAACCCCTCATCCAACAAGGCTGACCGTTTACTCCTCATCGCACTGCTCCTGGCGTTACTGCTTCATGGCGCAGCACTTATCTATAATGCAGACAAAACTTACGACGCTTTTGTTCATATGTTTTTTGCCGATCACTACTCCAGATCCTGGTTCGATCCCTGGGAACCCCGCTGGTACACCGGATTCCCAGTCACCAGCTACCCGCCTCTAGGGCATCAGCTGATTGCTTTATGTAGTAAGATCGGCGGACTTAAATTTGGATTCTTTATGGTAGCCATGACTGGCTTATGCTTCTTTGTCATCGGCATCTATCGGTTCAGTCTCCTTTGGGTATCCAAACGCAGCGCCGGCTATGCGGCTATCTATGCGGTACTGGCATCTTCCATTATTGAAACCATCCATATTTTCGGACAACTACCAACTGTTATAGGCATTTCCTGTTTACTGAATGCGTTACCTGAAATATATGCCTACTTCAGAAATTCCCGCTTTACCCATCTTTTACTGGCACTGGCTTTATTGGGTGTAACGGTTGCATCTCATCATGTAACTACTATTTTCGGGATCATCTTTTTTATTGCACCGATCATTGCTACTGCTCTCGCAGATGAAATCAATCTGGAAGAGAGTTTTGGCATAGTCGCATGGAAAATGGTTAAAAAGGCTTTCCAGAAATGGAAATCTTTTGTGCTGTTCTTTGGCCCGCTATTCCTGGAGATCATCATTATTATTTTCCCCTACTGGTATTGGTCCAAAACAGACCCCATCAGCCAGGTCCCTATTCCACATGGTTCCCGTGATTCCTTTATCCATGAACCTTCTTCAGGATTGATGTTTTTTATCATTCCACTGGGTTTTACCATTTTACTCCTTCCCTTTATTCTTCGCTCGCTATTCAACAGAAGAAATGTTTTTCTTGCCCTTTCCTTTTGCCTGCTGCTATTACTCGGCACCGGAGGCACTACCCCTCTGCCGGCTATGATTCTGGGAAAAAATGCATTTAATATTCTTACGCTGGACAGATTCACTTTCTGGGCCTCTATTATCGCCATTCCCTTCATCGGGGATTTCTTCTGCCGCATCGTGGAGGGCGATATCCGGGAACGTATCATCCACAGATATGGCAAGAAAATGTATCATTTCACTTCCTTGCTAATGATTGCCACCGTTCTTTTCCAGGGCCTGGCACTACTGAACTTTCATAAATTCAGAAAACTCCAGCCAGATACCATTGAATTACGACCGCTTCTTAATTTTCTGAGTCGGGATCAACATGATAAATGGCGATTCATGACACTGGGATTCGGCGATCAGATGGCCTGGTTGTCTTCCCAAACCACCGCCTCTTCTATCGATGGTAATTACCATTCTGCCAGGCGGGTACCTGAAATGACCGGCAAACCACTGGAACGCCTGGAAAACTCAAAATTCAAAGGCATTCCCGGCCTGGGCTCCCTACATCAGTTCCTCACCATACCGGAGAAATATTACTTAAAGTTCATCTTCTCCAATGATAAATTCTATGACCCCATCTTATTCTTTACTGGCTGGGAACGGGTACAGCGACTCGAAAACGGAATTATGGTCTGGCAGAAAGCCGATGTTCCTCCACTACCAGCCGTAACCGGCAGAAAAAATATTCCTCGGATACAATGCCTGATGTGGGGAATACTCCCGCTATCCTCCTTATTCATACTATTCATTGTGCTGCTCATCTGCAATAAACGATTCCTGCTGTCTCCTTTTCCCAATCGTAGCCGCAGTAGTTTTAAACCCGCTAATGGCAACAGACTGCTCTTTTCATGGATGGGTATTATCCTGCTGATAACTGTTGCTTTCCAGGTGAAGGCTACCTTCAGATCCCTGCATAATTCTCCTGAAATGCTCATCCGTACTTATTATCATGCTTTGGATTTCAAAGATTATACCGTTGCCTACAGCTGCTTTCCGCCAGGCGCAGAACGAATTGACAACTACTTGTTGCAGCTTTCTGTTCGGGATGGCCTGCTGGCTTCTTATGGTAAACTGGACAGCCTTTCCTTTAAGATCACATCGAATAACCATCATCAGGCATTTGCAAAAGTTGTTTCCCACTGGACAACTCCACTGGAAGAGTATGAAATTACGGATAGCCTTCACCTGGTGGAGCTAAACCATAAATGGTACCTACTACCTCCCTCCTTCCAACATCCTCCGGCTCCGGATGAACATATAGAAAAAGGTGTGCTGGCCCTTCACAGCCAGGGAAGCAGAATCATTGATCCGGCACTGACACGCCAGGCAGATATCCAGGACCGACCCTCCATTGCGGTAGTATCTGCCAGACTGGTAAAACTAGATTCACAATACATCGTAGTCGGAGAGATTAGCAATACCAGCGCGATTCCGGCTCACCTCACCATTACCGCCGAATTATATGACCGTTCCGGCTCCAGACTGATATCTTACAATACCCGCTACAATACCATTCATGACCTGTTACCAGGAGAGGTAGTTCCCTTCCGTATTGATTTTGAACAAACAGCCTGGCTCCGGGAAAATGACCTGCGACCCTTTAAATTCGAACCATATGCGCATTATCCATTTACATTCAATACAGCCCCTGCCACCTTCAAAATACTGGCGAAAGCGGTAGTCGGGGATAAAGATCTATACCGGGATGATGGTATTATGAATATTCGTATAGACAGCAGCATAAATACACTTCAAGCTGCTGTCTATAACTACGGAGTGGAGGAAATTACGATCCCCCAAATACTTCTCACCTACTACGATCAGCAACAAAAGGTATTGTTCGTGGATCACCACTTCCTGAAAGATGGAATCAGGCAACAGGCCAAGGAGACATTTTCCTGTTATCTGGCAGATACGGATTCAATACAAGTTATATACAATGGCGACTTGATCGATTTTTATGTAAACGGCCTGCAACAACAGCATCCATTCGAATCTAACAACAGCAGGTTGCCGGTTGGCTCCAGACGGTCGGTCAGGCTATCGCTCAATACCTATATTGGTAATCCAACTATTTACTGAGATTTGAATAAGTATATCACATATATCATCTTTTTTCTGCTATTACTTTCCTGCACAAGCCGGCATCAAAACAATGCCAGTGCCCATCCTGTTGCCAGTATTGACGGGCCCGATACGATGACAGCCGGGCATGTTTCTCTTCGAATAAAAAGCAATGGGAATGAATGCATGCTGTTGATCACCTGTAGCAGTGGTAATCTTATTCTTCCGTTGTTGCCCCACTCGGATACATTGCTTCAAATCCCATGCTGGCAAAGCGGATGGATGGAAGCAAAGGTAATTGCTAGCAACCGCGTCATCGCAAAAAAAGCAGTGATGGTGCAGTCGGACCAGCAACCAGCAGCGCTGGAACTCTATATTTCTCCCAAATCGACCATTGCCGGTCACCCTGAACAGTGTTTTCTGGCATCTGTTCTTTCTGATAAATACGGAAATCCTCTGGAGAATGGCCAGGAGATCAACTATCAACTGGAATATCCCAATCAGCAAGTAAAAACAGTAACAGGTAAACCACAATTTGGTATGTTCTTCACCCCCATTACCCAAATTCTGCAAGCAGGAAAAATAATGTGTTTTGCCAGTTACCACTCCCTGCAGGCTGAACCGGCAACCGTGCGGATATTCTCTGGGAAACCTGCATCCATACATATATATTGTGTATCCCAAACCCCCATTGCAGACGGCAATAGTACGCTGATCATTAGAACAGATATAATCCGGGATGATTATGGGAATACGGTTGCAGACGGCGCCTACATTACATTTCTGGCGGAGGCAGACGGCGCAAAAACATATCTGTCTTCCTACACGCTGTCAGGCATTGCCACAGTATCCTTTCAGAATCCTGTCAAAGCCGGACATTTCACCATCACCGCTTTTAGCGACAATGGCGTACAGAGTAATGCCCTGACATTTTACTTCTCCAAAATACCCGTTCCATGAGCATCAGAAAAATAAAATATTATCGTATCTGGTTTGCGGTGATCAGTATCAGCATCCTGGTGTTGTTGATTGGCGTAACAGCGACGGTACTTGCCTATTTCAACACTGGAGCAAACCGAGCATCCCTCCTGAATTTGCCGCCAATTGAGCCAGAGAAACATGTGCCGAAGGTAGAATGGTTGGGAGACGACAAGTTCTCTGGCAGCAGTATGCATGATTATAACCGGGCAGAGATAACCAGAGAATATATAAAATCATGGTACGCCCGTTGTATCAATCAAATCACCGGAGATACACGCCTGCTAACAGACCATTTCCCTGCAGCACAACTAAAGTGGATGACTGCATTCATTCACCATACAGAGCATCCCGGGTATACCATACAAGAAGTGGATATGGAACATCATCTTCAATTACACTACTTCTCTCCGGATGGCAACCTGGTTTCCTTTACTGATCATGATGTAAGGTTAATACAACGGATAGTCAATAACCAAAGCACAGCCCCCTTCTTTCAAGAGGAGACTACGGCCGACTTTGATGTCATTATGTTACTCAACCGAAATAAGTGGCAGATAAAATCCATGGTCAGAAAACCAGCTACCATACAGGAAACGGACACGCTGGAGCCAGCATCTCCCAATAAAATACAAATCGTCGGCAGAGCATTTATGCAGGATGGCGTTCCTTATAGAATAAAAGGAATCAACTATTATCCCGTTGCAAGTCCCTGGGAATTATTCTCGAATAAGTATGACAGTACCATTATTCAGCATGATCTGCAAAAAATCAGTCAGCTTGGTTTTAACACCATTCGTATTTTCATCAATTTCCAGGAGTTTAATGGCGGTGTGGTTAATCCACATCGAGTGACGCAACTAAATAACCTGTTAGCAATCGCGGAAGCTAATCGCCTGAAAGTAATAATTACTCTTTTCGATTTCCTGGGAAATTATCATCTGCTGAACTATCCTGCATGCGACCGCCAACTGGAAACCCTACTAACCACCTTTCGTAATTCAAGTACCATTCTGGCCTGGGATCTGAAGAATGAGCCCGATTTGGATTTTCAGACCTATGGCAAAGAAACTGTGATGAATTGGTTAGCCTGGATGGCAGGGAGAGCAAGAAAATACGATCCAGATCACCTGCTGACAGTCGGTTGGTCTGACGGAAGATTTGCGACAGCATTGGCAGATAGTCTGGACTTCATTTCTTTTCATGCTTTCACAGACACCAGTACGCTTTCCCAATATCTGACCACGATACAACAAGTCCAACCAACAAAACCAATATTAATTGAAGAATTCGGGCTGTCTACTTATCGTGGAATATGGGACCCATTGGGCGCCGGCGAAAAAAAGCAAGCGAATTTCTACAGGGGTATGAAAGCCATCTTCAAACGATATGATACCGGATGGATGGTATGGACATTATATGACTTTCCTTCCATCCCTCCCAATACTGCCGGTAAATGGCCATGGCAGCTAAATCCGCAAAAGAATTTTGGCATTCTTCGTAGCGACGGAAGCCCTAAACCATCCGTGCAGGTTTTATCTGACTGATGCAGAAGGATACTTCAGTATGCCGAGGAAATGCATATAGTACCAGTTCACCAGATCCTTTACAGGAAGAGATGTGGCCGCATAATAATTTTGCTGTCCAAGGCTTCTTCTATACTCCTCATCTTCCAATACTTTTTGAATAGCATAAGACAAACTTTCAGGATCATCCGGCAGAAACAATTCCCCGGCATATCCTTCTTCTCGTATCAACATGGCCAGGTCGCCGATATCTGGTAGTATAACAGCCTTCGCATAACTGCCTGCCTGATGTAATACGCCAGAACTTCCCGTGGTGGAGGAATAAGGAAATACTACCACGGCACTATCCAAAAAAAGCGCCTGTACCTGTTCCTCCGGTACATAACCCATAAAATTAATTCCCGGCACATCAGCATATTGTTGCTGTACCCCTGCCAGATAGCCTTTTTTATTAGGAGAGTCAGTTCCTGCTATTACAATTTCTACCGGAATATTGCTCCTTTGTCTCATTAATCTGACAGCTTCAATCATGACCTCCACGCGCTTGTAGGTACCAAATTTCCCAAAGGTCATAACGCGGGCAGGGCCGTCGGGAAGTTGTGCTGAAGGTTGGGGTATATGCTCAAAGCTACCATGCGGAATAAGTGCTACGTGTCTCGCCTTATACTTATCCTCCAGAATCCTTACATACTTGGAGATGGTGACAGCCACCAGATCAGCGGATAAAACAAATCTACTCAACATGGTGCCAATGAGATTGTAAATCTGGTTCATGAGTTTGTTTTTCGACACGCCGGCACTTTTCAGATCTACTTGTTCCAGGATATTATGTAGCAAGACAACAGACCTATACCCTGACAATTTCATCAAAAAAGGGGTCAGTAACCCTAATGCCGCCTGAATTTTCCGGTCTCCAAATGAGAGGAACTGGATGTTGAATAATACAATATCTGGCTGACATCTTTTAATTTCTCTCAGAATACGGAATGGGTTTGTCCATCCATTAAATTTCCAGCCAGTAACAAAACGGATGCTGGGATCAGTTGCATCATATTGCAATCCTGGCGGCAATTCATCTGTGATCACCGTCACTTCGCTAAAGAGCTCACTTTCCTTGAGGGCACTGATAAGATAATACCCATATTCGTTGAGCGTGCCCATTCCTGGCGGATAGGTGGACACCACAGCTATTTTGAGTTGGGGCAGCATATTAATTGATCTTAAAAACTTTGTAAACAATACTGACAATGGCCACAGAAAATCCAGCGGCACTCATACCTATTACAATCAATTGCCCAATTAGTTTTTCATTAGGTATCCCAATCAACAATCTCACGATAAACATCAGCAACGCCAACACAACCACCAGTATCCAAAACAGGTGCACATCGCCTTCATTGGCAGCAGTCTCAGTGAGAACAGGCATTCTCCACACATACCAGACCAGGATGATTAACCCACCAATACTGCTAACCCCTTGTAAGATGGAATGAACGGGGATATGGTAACGTCCAACAGGAATACGTATCAATAAGAAGGTAAGGTAATTAGCAAAATCATAATTGCTGCCATGGGTAAGTCCATCCCATAGCAGGTGTGTAAAAATCCCCATAATGATGGAGAGTAAAAACCATAAAGGATAAGTGCTGAGATAGGTCTTCCAGTCGGCATGAATAAAGCCATAACATCTTATATAGAGTACCCGCGGGAGATGCATGAACAGGGATTGTCTTATTCCCCATTGGTAAAGCAGGTACACCGCAATGGATACTGGTACATCAAACAACACAACACCAGTAAGGGTATGGCCGTAATGCCCATACAACGTCATCCTTAGGATATACTCAAAGTCTGGCGCCATACTGCCAATGATAAGCGCTGTAAACGACAATTTCCGTACATGTCGGAATGGCAATACTGCTGCGATATGAGAAATCGTGAATGGCATTTCTGTTGTATGAATTTTAGTATATTTGTATCGTCCTCTTTCTTATACATTCCCTCAATTTGTTTTGTTTTTTCAACCTCAAACGACATGAAAATCCTTATTGCTGATGACCAATCCTTCATACGGCACGCCGTAGTTACAGAATTAAAACAACAAGGGCACGACGTATTATCTGCCAATAATGGAACGGAAGCGGTTTCATTATATAATACCGAACAGCCTCACCTGGTGATGGTAGATTATAATATGCCGGGTCAGAATGGACTGGAAGTGCTGGAATATATCCGTCAGGTAAAGCAGGATAATATTCCGGTCATTGTCATGTCGTCAAACGAAGATGAGGATACTATTGTTCGCGCCTTCGAGGCCGGAGCGGATGATTATATAGAAAAGCCTGTTGGTATCAGAGAATTACTGGCTCGTATACATCGTTTACTCCAACGCATATATGGAGACAAACACGACTCCTCACAGGAAAAAAATCCCCATGGCAGACGCTTGCAGAAAAAATCCATCGCGGTGGTGATTCCTTGTTATAATGAAGAAAAAAGGCTTTCTACGGCGGAGTTTACTTCTTTCTCAGATAGTAATTACGGTATTCATTTATGCTTTGTCAATGATGGCTCTAAAGACAATACCCTGGAGATCTTACATGGGTTATCCGAGGGCAGAGAAGATTTTATTTCTGTCTTCAATATGGAGCAGAATGGCGGCAAAGCAGAAGCAGTAAGACAAGGTATCCTCCATATGGCCTCCAAGGGAGAATTCGATTACATAGGATATCTGGATGCAGATTTATCCACTGATTTCAATGATTTGAATGACTTGGTAAATACCATTACTACGAATGGATATAAAATCGTCAGTGGGTCCAGAATTAGCCGGGTGGGCGCGAATATTACGAAGAATGGCGCCAGGGAAATTATCAGTAAAGTCATCAATCTTATTATCAGGAATATACTGGGAATGAGCTTTCAGGATACGCAATGCGGCGCTAAAGTAATGGCAACGGAAATAATTCCTTACACCTTCCATGAGAAATTTATTACCAGATGGCTGTTTGATGTGGAAATATTTATGCGCATAAAAAAACAATATGGTAAGGATATGGTTAGCAGCCTGATTTATGAGCAACCGTTAAAAAGATGGATACATGCAGACGGATCTAAGTTATCCATGAAAGATTCCTTGAAGATTGTAGGGCAGCTAGCCCGAATTGCCGTCCATTACCGTAATTATCAGCCTGTTCAAACGCCTGCCCTATGATAGACACAAATAAAATAAAAAGGTATACGCTCACAAAGCCCCTTACAGCAATGTATTCGGAAGAATTATTGAAGGAACTAACCCTCTTCGCCTCTTCCGAAAAACAGGAATACATACTGGACCTCTCTGAGGTGGAAGAAGTGGATATGGCTGGGATCAATCTCCTGGTAAAAATAAATTTGCTCACCATAAAGCACCATTCCAAACTCCTCCTCTTACTAACCCCGGGTTCCAGGTTAGGTGAGCTGCTGCATTTGACAAAGTTTAATGAAAGGATTTTAGTCATTCACACTTCTAACAAGCCATGAACAGGCGCAAACGCATATTATTTCAGAGAGGAACCTTATTAATGGGTAGTACGCTGCTCGTCAATGCAGGTAACTATCTGACTAACCTGTTACTGGGAAGGTGGATGGGGCCGGAATCTTTTTCCGAAGCCGGCTTACTGATTACCATGATGCTCATGCTTTCCTTTATTGCTACCGGCTTTCAACTCACAACTGCCAAATATGCAGCGTTGGCAGCAGGCGGATCAAGGCTAAAACAAGTAGGTCCAGTTTACAAATGGATATCAAAAATCGCACTACTCAGCGGCACAGGTATTGCCCTGCTGATATTTGCCAGTTCGGGCTTCTGGCGATCCTTTTTCAACACTACTTCTTCTTCCCTTTTTATCATATTAGGCGCAGGTATTCCGGTGTATCTGGTAATGAGTGTAAACCGCGGTATACTCCAGGGCAAAGGACGGTTTAAGAAGCTGGCATTGACTTACCAATTTGAAATGTGGAGTCGTTTAATACTCAGTGCTATTGCCGTTAAATGCGGCTTGGGGCCGCCGGGAGTAGCCGCTGCCATTACGCTATCACTGGTAGTCGCCCTTGTGATTTCCCGGTTTAAAATACCGGCTATTCCTGCAGGCGTGCAAGCAATCGACAAGAAAGGGATTTTTCATTTCATAGTACTCATACTTATCTATGAATGTAGTCAGATACTGATCAATAATAGCGATGTTGTACTAGTAAAACATTTCTTCCCGCCACAGGATGCCGGGCTATATGCAGCCCTGGCCTTGGTTGGAAGAATTGTATACTTCGGCACGTGGACAGTGGTCACCATTCTTTTCCCGATGGTAATCCGCCTGGAGAAAGAAAACAAACCGCATCTGACCTATTTCTTCGCCGGGCTGGGGATTGTGGTATTAATGTCGGCAGTAGCTATTGCATTAATGGCCGCTATTCCCAACCTGATAGTACACCTGCTGTTCGGACCTGCCTATTATGGACTTACTCCTTATTTGTGGTATTATGCATTGGCCACCAGCCTTTTCGCCTGTGCCAATGTTTTTGTGTACTACAACATTTCTCTTGAAAGACGGCTACCAGTATGGATAAGTATCTGTGCGGGGATTGCACAAATCATACTTATTTGGAAGTATCATTCCAGCTTTTATGAGGTCATATCTATACAAGTATGGCTAATGGCGGTGGTGCTTCTAATTTTTATTGGAGTACAATGGGTTTATTTCAAAAATAGTAAGCGATGAAGGTACTGATGATTTTTATCTCCCTATTATTTACATTTCACGTTTGTAATGCCCAACAGACATTACAATCAGGATTTGATATGTTGGAGAAGGGAGATTTTCGTCAGGCCGCCGATTTTTTCAAAACCTATTTGAAGACTGATCCACAGAACAGAACTGCATTACTAT
Source organism: Chitinophaga dinghuensis (assembly GCF_003259435.1). Lineage (GTDB taxonomy): Bacteria > Bacteroidota > Bacteroidia > Chitinophagales > Chitinophagaceae > Chitinophaga > Chitinophaga dinghuensis. The sequence goes on along the minus strand of NZ_QLMA01000007.1, from coordinate 214,406 downwards.
GTTATGGGCGCGCTATTGGATTGCTGGGAGATGTAAAAGAAGCGCAACAGATTTTTGCGGAGCTGGAACAGCGATATCCGGGAGATTTTGAAATCCGGTTGAACATCGCCGAATCGCTGATGTGGGGTAAGCAATTCAAACAAGCCAATACCTTGTATCATTCCCTTACGGCATCACAACCGGGGAGTTTCCCCGCCAATCTTGGTTATGCCAATTCATTTGCCGCCTTGCTGCAATATGACTCTGCTACCCTGTTTATACAGAAGGCATTGACCATAATGCCCGGAAATAAAGGAGCCTTAACCAGTCTGAAATATATTCGTCTGGCACAAGCCGATCAGTATACACGGAAGCAAAAATATAATGCTGCCATGGCGTTATTGGATAGTAACCTGCACTTATTTCCCGGAGATCCCCAAACAATAATAGCCAAGGCCAATCTGCTTACTACTACTGAAAAATATGATGCGGCACTCAAGAATTATGATTATTTGATTAAAAATAATTTATCGCTCACAGATGCTTATCTGGGAGCCAGTTATACCCTTTTTCTTCAGCGCAGGAAACAAACAGCGTTGACATATGCAGAGAAAGCGGTTGCCACTGCCGATACCGCCGGCATCCGGAAAGCCAAGATAGGTCTGGCCACCGCCTTAGGTTGGAATGGCAGATACAAGGAGGCCTTCCGTATTTTAGATACGCTTGAACGATCCGATCCTGGCAATCAGGATGTTCACCTTCGAAGAGCGATGCTATTGGAATGGAGTAAAAATTTCGGGCGCTCCCTCTCCCTCTTCCGTCGTACCCTGCTACAGGTACCCACTTCATTTGATGCCAACCTGGGAACGGCAGATGTATTGTTTGCCCAGGAAATGGATGCAGAAAGCTTACGGTATGTAGACAGTACTTTGAAGTATTTTCCGGGACAAAAAGATGCCATGGCTTTCATGGACCGACTGTCTCTGCGCCATGGCCCCACCTTTACAACACAGGATTACCGCAGTACGGACATTGGAGGAAATATTGCTTATAACATCAATGCAGCGGTGGCCTTTGATATAAGTCCTCCTTTAAGAATGAGCGTTCTTTATTCCAGCAGGTTTGCGAGTAACAAATATGATGGCAGTAATGCCAGGAATGATAACTACGCGCTAGGCATAAGATGGAGAATTAAACCCTGGTGGCTGGCAAGCGGCGTTTTGAATAACGCCGTCATTTTCGCAGACAGTACATCTTCCTATATTCAAACTGAACTCGCTACAGAGTTCAAGTTTGCAAAATGGAATACGCTGGAATTAAAATACAAATCAGATCTTCAAAATTTCACTGCCAGCTTGATTAGCAGCAGAATCACCATGAACAATTTCATTGCAACTTATAACCTTAACACTCCGATAAAACTGGGTCTGTTTACTCAATACTATTATTCTGCCTATTCTGATAATAACAAACGTAACTTATTATTCGCTTCTTTATATTACAATATTCTTACAGATCCCATTCTGAAGGCCGGATTCAATTATAATCTAATTCGCTTTAAATATCCGTCTGTGGTTTATTTTAGTCCGGATCATTTTACCAGTATGGAAATATTTGCAGATTTTGAAAACCTGGATATTATAAAAAGACGTTTCTTATACCAGATAATAGGTGCAACAGGATCTCAGCGAATTGACGACCAGCGTTCACAGTGGATATACCGGTTCAACATTCTGGCCGGATACAGGCCGGTCAATAATCTGGAGATCTGCGGTTACTATATGCATAGCAACAGTGCAGGATCTACCGTAGCCGGTTACGCATATACGGAATATGGTATAAAAGGAAAGTGGATACTTAAAGGCATCTATCAAAAATATCGGAAATGATACATTTTGAACTGACACATACACAGCAAGAGCTGGATCTCCCGGTAGCGGTAATTGTAGAGATTCTGGAGGCCAGTATGCGGGAGTTGAACAAAGCAGTGTCTATACTCGAAACCAGTTATGCTGCTAAAGACCATAGCGCTATTAAATCTATTGCGCATAAGATTCATGGGATGTCGATGACAATCCGGTTGGAAGAACTGTCAGGGCTAACTGCTTCGATACAGCAAATGGAGCCGGAAGAGATCTTATCTTCCCCGATTGTCCAACAGACGGTGGAAGAGATTCGTTATACGCAGTCACTTATTTCAAAGCACCTGCCTTGACTTCTTTCAAAATCCTGGTAACTAATTCCAGGAGCAGTACTTTATCAACTGGTTTCTGTAAATAGGCCGCCGCTCCCAGGTTGAGGCCTTTCTCCTGGTCATTCAGATTAACGGACCCGGTCAACAATATTACAGGAATTTTAGAGGCATTAGAGGAAAGATAAGCCAGTAGTTGATAGCCATCGAAATTAGGCATTGCAACATCGGAGATAATAAGGTCGAATTTGATCTTATCAATTTTCATCAATGCCACAATTCCATCCGGCGCCATATCTACTTCATATCCCTGTTGTTTGAGGTAATGCGCCAGGACTTCCAGACTAACCGTTTCATCATCCACCAACAGAATATGGCCTTTGGAGTGCCGTTTCCCTTTCGGACGAACATGTACCGGCAGTAATAATTGCATCAGCTCATCCATACTAACCGTTGCATAGGAAGAGCAGGTATCCGACATCGCATAAGGGATGACCAGTTCATCCCCATTGAGCAGGGAGCCACAAGAATACACCACATTAGGTACGTAGCCTTCCCGCTCCTGTTCACTCGGAACCATTAATGGCTCACTGAGTGCGCCGATTACTTTCTCCGGATGCTCCAAATCCAGCAACATGGCTCCCAGGCAATATCTTCTCATTGTACCTACGCCATGCGTAATCACTAACCAACCTTGCAGCGTAGCAATAGGCGACCCACAGTTACCTACTTGTATAAACTCCCAGGGATAAGTGGGCTGTTGTATCAGGTGGGTATCTTCTCCCCAGACATTCATATCTTCAGAATACATCACATAGTTATTCACCCCATCCATACGGGCCAGCATCGCATATTTCCCTCTTATTTTCCGTGGGAACAATGCAATTCCTTTATTATGTACATTTTTCCCATGGATAGGTATGATATTGAATTTGTAGAAATCCCTTGTCTGGATTAAACGTGGCATGATATCTTTACCATTATAGGCCGTATAGGTGGCATAGTAACTCACCAGGCCATCATCTCCGGTAAAGCGTACAAAACGCGCATCTTCAATACCATTCTGTTCATCGGAGGTAAGCGGAAATATTACCCTGTCGGAGATCCCTGTATCTAAGGAGAAAGTGATCTCGTAGGAAGTATCAGAGAGGCTTCTTACTTTTCCCAGGATTCGTTTTTCTTCATCAGGCAGCTGCGAATTTTTTAATTCTTTATCGATGGCCTCATGTAGTTCGTAATAGTCAAATTCCTCATTCAGTTTTTCTATGATATTTCTGGTAGATAGATTATCCAGTTTTTTTTCTTTTACTTCCAGCACTAAAGCTTCTTTTTTATACTTTCGATCTACCACCATATCCGCCTCTTCTACCAGTCTTGCAGTGGGAATGACTTCCAGGTTATTATGTTCATCCAACACACCTCCTCTGAATACGATGGAAGATACATGCCCTTCGCCGGTGGCGCGAAAACTGAGGATGACTCTTTTTTGTCCTATTCTTAAGCCCGACTGATCAGGATCTTCCACCATAGATGGATTAAAGAAAGCGGCGGATTCAATAGAGTATTCAGCAGTGAAGTAAGCCCCTATCAGCAGTTGTTTATTTTCGGGCAACTGCAGCATATCGAAGCCTGGGTTACGGAGAAGTTGTCTGGCTCTTCCAAAATGTTTGCGGAATATACGGGAGACATTTCTATGGCGACCTGAAAAGTCTCTCAGGGTTTGGTTCAGTACCAGTGTGGCCGCATGCGCAGGCATGTCTTTTACTTTTTGGAGGATGCTAATGATCCTGGATTCAGGCGATGGCATGAAAAAGCGGGTAATCACGCGTTTGGGGTCACCACTGAATACTGTCTGTTTTCTTGTTACTTTGATACTCATATCACGAGGCGGCTATGTTAAAGTAACACCTGTTGCAAGAAATAGTTTGGTTACTCTTCGGCGAGTGCTTTCACTTTTTCTAATGCCTGAGGCCATAATTTCTGGAAGAAGTCGAGGTACTCCGGAACGATATCCATGCTTACTTCCAGGCGGGTATCACCGTCCTCATCAGTGAGGGTGTAGTTTTCCATGGCGCCGGCCCATTGTTTGGCATCTTTGCCCAGGCTTTCTTCTGACCCGCCAGCTATGACGCCTAAGTGCCGGAAAGAGAGGAATTTTTCAGGGATGATATCGGCTATTTCAGAGAGCATACCATCGTCGTTTTTATTGAGGAAGCGAACCTGACTGCCTTTTTTCCAGTCTGTTTCCATGCGGGCGTCTTCGCCGAATGCGGCTGTCCATAATGGGTAGGAATCTTCGTCCCAGAGTACATCCCAAACGATATGCGGTTTAGCATGGATGTGTGTGGTGAAAGTTAGTCTTTCCATAACACAGCGTTTATCCTTTAAAGTTACGCCAATTATTGGCGCTGCCAGCGGGTTCAGGCGTATGGAAATTTCAAGATGAGTGGATCATATGTACCTATTTATGATAAACAAGCGGCCGACTGTATAGATGTATACCATGAACTGAAAAGGCTTTCCGCGATTGCGTAACCGTGTCTCCCTAAAAATAAAAAAGATAGCGTAATTTCAACCTTGTTAATACAACTGTTGCGTATGTCTGTTATATCTGCTGTAGAACCTATTGCCGGAAGAATAAAAACATTTATTTACCGGCAAATTCTTACTGTGCTCCTGCTGTTGTGCAGTAGTATAATGCTCTATGGCCAGTCAGCTGACAAACTGGGTAAATTTATTCCGCGTGGCTATACGATTCTGGATAGTATCAGTGGAGATTTGAATAATGATAAACGTCCGGACCTTATTCTTATATTACAATACGATGGGTCCAGCGACCGGCCTTTTCTTTTACTGATCAGGGATCAGCAGCAACATCTGCAATTGGCGGCACGTAATAATTTTCTGATTTTTCCTGCCGATCTGGGCGGCACTGTGGGAGATCCCTATGTTAAAACAACGATTGATGGTTCCTGCTTTACGGTAGAACATTTTTATGGTAGCCACGACAGTGTACATCAATGGTTGACGTTCTGTTATCAGCCGGCCATACAGGATTGGGTATTACAACAGGAGGTGACTACTACGGCGGCTGCCAATAATCCGGATGCTGCGAAAACGGTGGTTAAAAAAGGGAAGCAATTGGGGTATACTACGATAAAAACATACCAGGGAGGTGAATGATGCACTCCGCTCCCTGGCAATGAAGCATTATTTCAGGCTGTCAAATTCCACAAATTGGTATTCAGGAGAAGATTCCAACAGATGTCTGATGATAGACCCATGGCCATTTCCGAACAGCATTAATATTCTGTCTTCCGGGCCGGCGGTGATGCGTTGCAAATTTCTAACAATGCGCATATTGCGGTCGTACCAATAGAGTGCAGTAACATCGGCGCCTCTGAATTCACCCAGTTTAAAATCTCCTACTACATAAGCGCCACCTAATACCAGGTGCATTTCCCTTGAATTTATATATTTGAAATAATCCAGCAATTTGATTTTAGGAATCAATTTGTCATCATATCCGTATAGCTTGCGATATCTGAGCGTCATGGAATCCGTACTCTGAAAATCGAAATCTGCCATTAAATTTTTGAAATAGGTAGTATCCATTTTTATCAGATCTTCCAGTATACCGTCGGCGTCTATGGAGTAGATAGTATCCATTTTAAGTTCGCTGGCCAGTCGGATTGCGATCTGGAAGCGTTCATCTCGCTCGTCCCGATATGCACCCTGGTTATATTTGCGCAGTTTCTTTACTGCATTCCATTCCGGAAAGGCTTCAATGGCAATTTTAGTTGGTTTGAATTTCTTGATGTAGTTGATGAGTGCTGTCATTTCTGATTTCTTCGGTTCTTTCAGCACGTCTACTCTATCATCTTTACTGGTTTTATGGGCATCCATATCGGGATAGTCCATATGAAAGGTTCCCACGAAGAGGACTTTTGTTTTTTGGTCGGGGAAGAATGATGAAGGCGATTTGATTTTTTCCTGCTGGGCATTAACAGTTATGGTTGCTGCTAGCAGGAACATAGAGAACAGGCATTTTTTGAGCATATTGGGTCTTTTATTTATCCAGAAAAGTTGGTTGTTATTTTAGGGAGACAAGGTACCTCGAACTGCTTCCAGTCTACCTTTTATTCGATTAGCAAACGTTTCCGGTTGAATATAGGTTTTATTAATGAGTCTTGTTCACAGAATCTTTATCAACGGTAATTTTATAATCATCACTGGTAATTCCTTTTACGCCTTTGGGTTTCTTTGGCGCTGGGGGGATTACCACTGTATCTGGCTGCTGGTGTGGTTTTGCGGGAATTGTTGTTGGGATGTGGACAGAATCTGGTGTCATCAGTGGTAAATACCGTGCAGGTACAGAATCTGTCAAGGGGTTACTGAAGGGTGCTGCGGGGAGCTCGATGGTATCTTTATGTTTTGCAGGCGTTTGGGGTAGTGTAATAATGGTATTGCTGTCCGGCGTTGGAGGCGCAGGAGCAGATAATGTTGCAGGCGTAGGTGTAGATGTAGGCGCAGGTGTTGTTACAGGAGTTTCAGGTGTAGCGGATTGGCTGTACCACCAGATGCCGGAGGCGATAATGGCGATTCCGGCGATGCCGAACCAGGTTTTCCCTTTCCATTTGAAAGAGGTATCCTGGTCCGGAGTTGTTTCCACCACCGCGTCCAGCTGTGCTTCAATGCCGGCCCAGATGCTGTCCGCCATATCGGGGACTGGCATTTGTTCCAGCTTTTCAGCTATTAATTGCTCGTATCGGGTGGTGTTATTCACTAAGTTAATGTTGTTATTTTTTGTTGCAGTATTTTTCTTGCTTCGCTTAGATGCCATTTACTGGTTCCTTCGCTGATATGCAGTTCTGCGGCAATTTCTTTATGGGTATAGCCGTCGATTGCAAATAGTACGAAGACCGCATGGGTAGCGGGTGGTAATTGTTTTATCAGGCGCATGATGGCTGCTGCATCTGTTTTCTCGATGATACTGTTATTGACAAAGGGTTCTTCTGCCGATTCCAGTTCGAGGTGAGAAAACTTACTCCTTTGTTTGATCTGATCCAGTGCTTCATTGATGACGATGCGTTTCAGCCAGCCGTGAAAATTCCCTTTGGTAGCATCGAATGACTGGATGCTGCGAAACATTTTGACATAAGCCTGTCCGAGGATATCAGCCGCTTCATGTTCATCCAGGGCGTAGCGCATGGCAATAGCCATGGCAAAGCTATAGGTAAGCCGGTACAGCTGTTCCTGTGCTTTCCTGTTGTTGCTACAGCAGGACTGAATGATATGGCTTATATCTTGTTCCAGCGCTTAATCAATCGTTTCAAATTATTCTGCGGCCTAAAGCCGGTATGTTTTTTCAGTGGCGGGCGACTTTCATCTCCCTAGTAATTACCATTTTACATCATGTACTTTTCTGGCAAAGAGTGCGGTGGCGATTGCCGTCAGGTGCAATTTTTCCGTATTATCCAGTTCATTGTAAAACCATACATTGCGGTCTATCATGTCTATAATGCCTATCACGCCTCCGCTGGTACTTAGCTCATATCCGGACATGACTTTAAATGGCAGCTTTCCGGGTTTGCCATTGGTGGTCTCTGTTTTTCTGATACTGAGTGGTTTGACAAATATGGTATCCTGCCCATTGGTAGCCAGTCCTTTATCTTCCCGACTGATAAAAGTAAACGGGTTATTGTCTCGCTGGGCTTGACGGTCATACAGGTTCGTCATTACCAGTTCCCAGTCCCGGCTATCCTGCGCTGAATCGGAACGGATGACCGCAGAAAAGACATAATTATATTGCTGCAATTTTTCGAAACTGCTGAAGATACCAATATAGTTAGTCGTATTATATTCATGCTTAACGGTGACCTGCATTTCATTGGCATAAATATTTACCTGGTTATTCCCGTCCGAAAGACTGTACCGGAACCGGGTTTTCTCATTTTCTACCGTCTCCGATTTTTCAATTCCCATCCGGTGCAGTACCAGGTTTTCCAGGAAAAAGCCATGCCCACGCCCCCAGTTAGGATAAATCACATGTACCCCTCTTTTAATTTTAGACGTCTTAAAATTAGCAAATGACATCTTATTTCCTCTGGCCCCATTTACGTGATGCATGGTAGCCTGTTGCTTAAAAGCCTCTGGCACTGCCAGTTTCATCGATGTACAGCTACTCATTAAAAAAGCCGCCCCTATTACTAATACCGAATACTTCATTATAAAATTTTTCTCACTGATGACAACTACCGGGAAAGTATAAAAATGTACCGGCTCAATAGTAGTACCCCTGATTTTTTGCAAAGGTTGGGTCAAACCTAAAAAAAATATTTTTTTCTTTTTACCCAACCATTGGATTCCGGTATGGGGTATTACTACTAAACAAAATATCCATGCAACTGAAATTTATGAAATCAGCTTCTATGAAATGGGCTCTGATTGCCCTCGTATCCGGTAGTATCCTGTATTCCTGTAAGAAAGAAGATAGTCAACCCAACAACAATAATAACAGTTGTGAAGTCAATGTAGCCAACCTGGTAGGCAACTATAAGGTAACCGCCCTCCAATACAAGGCCAGTGCCAATGCCACCCCTGTTGACTTCCTCGCTCAAATGGAGGATTGTGAAAAAGATGACATCCTTACTTTAAAAACGAATGGTACCTATACCTTCACGGATGCAGGTATCGTCTGCAAACCTGACGGTAATCAGGAGGGCACCTGGAAGTTGGAAGGTAAAACCCTGATCAGCGACGGTATTCTTCAAGGTACCGTATCCAGCTATAACTGTAAAACACTGGTGTATTATGTAGAAAACTCCCTCGCAGACGGAGATAAATTCACCTTTACACTGACCAAACAATAGTTTCCCAATATGGGCAGAGGGGTCCGCAGCTATCGATACCATGCAGTTATCCGCACTGCATGGTGTTGGTAATGCTGGGAATTTAGGGAGCAGTAAAAGCGCTTAAGGATCGACGCACGCAAATGGCCACCTGAGTGAATATGCTCCGTAAGGATTGGCTACAGGTAGTACTTTCGGTCGCAAGATTTGCAAGGTTCTATTTTCTTCGTGCCGTCACCTCAGGAACAGGGGGATAAGCCTTCCATAGATTGTAAGGCCCATCACAAGTTTTAGCTAATTCTACGAGGTTGGACTTATAAGCTTTCAATGGATGGTGAGGCCATTTCGAGAACAGCATTCATGGTTTTAGCCTTGATAATAGGATGCTGGACTTATAAGCCTTTAATGAATAGTGAAACCATTTCAGGAACAGCATTCATGGCTTTAGTCTTGATAATAGGATGTTGGGTTCATAAGACTTCAATGAATGGTGAGGGTATTTCAAGAATAGCATTCATGGCTTTAGCTATTGATAATAGGATGCTGGACTTATAAGCCTTTAATGAATGGTAAACCATTTCAAGAACAGTTTTCATGGTTTTAGCCTTGATTATAGGATGCTGGACTCATAGGCCTTCAATGAATGATGAGGGTATCTCAAGAACAGCATTAATGGATTTACCTATTGATAATAGGATGTTGAACTCATAAGCCTTTAATGAATGGTAAACCATTTCAAGAACAGTTTTCATGGTTGTAGCCTTGATTATAGAATGCCGGACTCATAAGCCATTCAATGAATGATGAGGGTATTTCAAGTACAGCATTAATGGTTGTAGCTATTGATTATAAGTCTTTAATGGATATGGAGGCCATTTCAGGAACAGCATTCATTGAGTTAGCTACAGATGATACAATGTTGAGCAAACAAATCTTAAATGTGAGACCCATTTCTGGAACAGCATTATTTTGCTACGCCCCCAAAGCATCAACACCACCTATAAGATTAAAGTAAATGTCCCTGTCTTCCGGATGATTCCAGGTTGTTCCGGGTTTTCATATTCCAGCATCCATAAATATCCGCCAACTTCCGCTCTCCTACCCCCCACCATTCCATTCCAGCCTTCACCAGGATTATGACTGCTGAATATCAGCTGGCCCCAACGGTTAAACACCTGAAAGTAATACTTACTGGCCGCACAATACACCACTGGCCGGAACAAGTCATTGCGACCATCCCCATTCGGCGAAAAGGCAGTAGGCACATACACATCGCAGCCACAATGCATTTCACCCAACTTGATAGAACTGGTCGCAATGCACCCCCACTGATTTTTCACCTTGATCTTAACCGTCGATGGCGCAGTAGCCAACCACCCCGCCTTAGAGCCAAAAGGCCCATCCTGCCAGCTATAACTATTGACACCCTCACTGACAACCGGTTGAATAAAGAACTGGGCATCATGGCAAATAATCGTATCCCGACCTAAAGATACCGTAGGCAGCGGATGCACTATTACCGGCTGCGGCACATTCACCGCCAACGTTCCGCAACTGCCTGTAAGCGTATAGGCGACAGGGTAAATCCCCGTCGCACTCCATTTTACAATCACATGGTCTCCTGTTCCAGTGATAACAGGACTGCCTCCAATACGCCATTGGATACTGGCATCTCCCGCTCCCGAAACAATAATCGACATAGTGTCGTCCTGGCATACGCCGGGATTAAAAGAAACTACACCAGGAGCAGGAACCCCATTCACTGTTACACTATGCGTAATCTGTCCGTTACCTATGCAAACATTGGGTACCGCCAGCTGAATAGCATAGACACCTGGCGTATTCCAGCTGAATTGAGGCGTAAGGGTATGCGGCCCGGTAATGGTAGGACTCCCCGCAGCACTCCAGGTATAATTTCCATCTGCTACAATTCCCGTTGCCTGTAAGGATAAGGTTTTACCAATGCAGACCTGAGAGGCAGACAAAGTAAAATCAATGTTACTACCATCTTTTACGGTGACATTTGTTGTAGCAATGATGGTACATCCCGAAGAGGAGGTGAAGTTCAGGATGTAATCCCCTGTATTCTTTGTTGCAGCCGAAGTAGTTACTACGGCATTCAATCCGGTGTAATTAGTGCCATCAGGCCCTTTCCAAACAGCGCTGGTGGGCACATCTGTAGTGGTAGCCTGCAATTGCAACTGGTTACCACTGCAGATAGTCATGGCAGCTGTCACCGTTAGCACAGGCGCTGTTTTCATGGTGAGATCCACTATTTCCGACTGCGCCCCTCCTACGCAGCTACCCGTGGTATTATCAGTGATCAGTACCTGGTACTGCCCTGCATCTGTTAACTGGGCACTCCCAAGGGTATACGTTGCTCCTGTCCCACCCGTAATATTTTTCCAGGTAGCAGAAGGCGTATCAAATTTCTGCCATTGGTACACCGGTTTCGCGAAGGTGAGTCCTGTCAGGTCCACAGAAAACTCAATACTGCTGCCTACGCATCCGGTATATTTATTCACCGGTATTTTATTGATTAGAATGGGTACGACAGGTTTACAGGTACTCAATATGATATCGTCTATGGCCAGATCATTGCCACAACCTCCAGGGGCATCATCCAGTAATATCACCTGGAAACTACTCAGGTTCGGTGGCAATGTGAACAGGAATCCATATGATTTCCAACTGCCAGCAGGATTAGGGTCTACCGGGATATACCGTTCGGGGATTTCTCCTAATATGTTCCCATTATCGTCTGCTATCTGTAGCCGTACCCGGGAAGGAATAGGCACTGTATTCGCTCCACAGGACAGCGTCGGTGAAATAACTGAGCAGGCGCTGAACGACAATGCATATTGTTGTCCTCCACATATACCGCTGAATTTCTTCCGATAGAATTCTCCCGGGATTACAGATCCGTTGATCACCAACATACGACCATTAGGCTGCCCGGTATGATCTGGCATCGACTTCCAGGTATTATCTCCTTTAGCCAGTTGGGGATTGTTGATGATGGAATAAAAACCTTCCCGCTGAGGGGACGTATTGGTAAACTGATATGCGGCGCTACTCAAGCCAGTCAATGCATCGCCGAATCCTGTGCCTGTCCCGAAATCTTCTCGAAACAATTCCTTGCTTTCGGTAGTACAGGCGCCTCTTTTTAAACGACAGGCCATATCTGCATCATCAATCAGGCCATTATGATCATCGTCAATGCCATTACCACAAATTTCAATATCCTTGTCATTCTTACCTTCGTCCGTCATGGCGATGCCGTTTACCTGGGCCATAGGGCCACTCACAGGGTTTGCGATGATATAGGTGGTAGCATCCTGGAGGTCCACCAGCGCCAGTTCGGAGAGGGTGCTGATGACATAACAGATACCATACTGGTTGCAACCAATACCGTAGACGTTTCCTTTTACAGTCATTTGACCGGCATTCCGCTGGGCAACGATTTTAGTTCTGGCCGCATCGAGCGTGATTTCCAGCAGGAGATTGGTATTGGTAGCCACATAGAGCCGACCATCACTAAAACAAAGATCTCCGCCTGAGGGGTATTGCATTTTACCAAGAAAATATATGGTACGAGCGGTCATATCTATTTTGTACAGGTTATTGTCGCCCGCCACATATAAATCTCCATTTCGGTCGCTCACCAACGAGTTACCAAAACTGAAACCTACTGTATTCGTCAACGTTATTAATGTACAGACACCCGTTGTAGGGTTTATCTCAAAGATAGCGCCGCTGTATATGCCATAGAATTTCCCACCTGGCGTAATGGCCAGATCTTCAAAAAGGTAAGGTAGGGAAACCATTTTTGTATAGGTATCATTGGAGACGTCTACATACCCCAAATCAGTCCCATTTACTACATACAGGCGATCCTGGCAGTAACATTTAAAAACAGGAAATAACAGCAGCAACAACAGATATAACCCCTGAAACAAGCATCGTTTCATTTGAAAAGGTTATGTATCAAATATACAGAATCCCTTCATATGAAAATCAACATCATATAGATGAGCTTGATAATTTTTTTTAGATTAAACCCGGATTTGTTGTAATAGTTGTATCGTATTCTCTACCACGCCTCTGGTAGCGCATGCAAATTCCAGCATCGTTTGTCCCTTCCCGTTACGCAGCAATGCCAGTTCCCGTTTACTATATTTCAGAAAAGGGGCCAACATATCCTGTTCATTGCGCTGTACCAGTCGGAATACCTCTTCCGGAGCCACGGTAATAATGGCAGAAAGTAACCAATGCGGCTTAGAAGAGAAAAATGATTTGAAGTGTTTTCTTGCTTTATTATTACTCGTGAAGGCATTCAATAAATCCTTTAACATAGCAGCGTTTAGCCGGCGACGTAACTTTTCCAGATAAACGCTCACCGCTGGTTCATCTGAAGGAAACAACATGGTTAACCAATGCAACTGCATACCTGCTAACTTATTGAAATAAAACGCCGGCGTATTCAGTGTCCTGGATTCAAACAGCGCATACCCATGACATATCATTCGCTGTATTACCTGCTCCTGCAACGAAGCGACTTGCGGCGATTCCTGTAAAAACTGGAGAAAGTGTTCGAAATAAAATATTTCCCGTATTCCTTTCCCTGCCTCCGGATCTGTGCCCATCAGCCAGGGTAAAATCCTGTAGCATAGCTGGTAAGTGGGCAACGACTTGAGGCCCAAACTATGCTCATCAATGCCCTGCCCCAGATAAAGCAATACCCATTCTATACAGGTATCTCCTCCGTTGCCTATGTAGGCCCTTTGCCGGTATAAATGGGCCCCCGCAACAACCGACGATTGGATCACCGATGCTGCTAGCGACAGACATTCGTCTCCCTGAACAACATTTAAATATTTTATAAACATGGCCAGATTGAAACTGCCCAATTCGTCCTGCCCCAATCTGTGTGCGGAAGCGCCTTCTCTTATCAGACCCTCCAGTTGATGCAATATGGGAGCTAATTCCATGCTGGTAGGCGCCAGGAATTGTTCGTTCAGCAATTCGAAAGTTGCTTTAAACGTTGCATCTAACTGTAGTTGGACAGTTGGGGTGAGACTATTCCGTTTTAACAGCCATGCGTTTTTCTGCTCTCGCAGCGATTGCTGTTCCTGCCCCAGTGTATTTTTTATCCGTTCAAATGTGGATGGTATCTGGTGTTTCATTGATTACCAACAAAGATACATTCCTGTAGGTAACTGCAAAGACCTCCTCTACGGGAAAAGGAGGTCTTTTTTCTGGAGATGCATGAAAAAAGTATAACTTTATAGTAGGCAGATTTAATGCAACTTTAGATGCAATTCTTACCCTCGCCAATACTGGCCCCGTATATAAAGAATTATACCCTTGTTAAGATTGATGCCCAGCTGGAAAATGAGGTATTCTTCCCCAGCGGCTATGTGGATATGGTTATAAATGTTTCCTCAGGATCAGCAGCCACCATCATCAACGGCAGGTGGAAAGACACCCCTGCTATAGAATTACTGGGGCATCTTACCCTACCTACGCGGTTGACGGTTTCCAAGGGAACTGCTGTATTGATTGCACGGCTTTATCCTCACGCCAGTGCTGTATTTTTTCCGCATTCTGCTGATGCGTTTACGAATTACGCTACAGATATGCAGGACGTCTTATCAAAAGAAATAACAGCATTATACGACAGGCTGATGACCGTTGATTCCATTGCAATGAAAATCAACGTTCTGGAAACCTACTTTCTGGAAAAACTCCGAAAGAATGAAAAACAGCTCAAAAAGATGGAAGTAATGCAACAACTCTGCACCCATCTTCTCAAAACCTACGACCATTTTGATTTGACGGCCCTGGCACAACATTCCGGGATGTCAGAAAGAAATATCCAGAAGCTTTTCCTGCATAATGTGGGTATTAGTCCAGCTTCCTTTGTTTCCGTTGTACGGTTTAATAAGAGTCTGGCCCAGGTCCTGAACAGCAACGCTTCCTTAACAGACATTGCATATGACTGCGGCTACTATGATCAGGCCCACTTTATACGGGAATTCCGGAAATTTACGGGCATCCCTCCTTCTGCCGCCAGGCGCTCGCCAATCAAGGGGGATATCGACCTTCAACAGGCGGTGAACATTGGATTTTAGGCCGGCGTTATTGCTTTAAAGGTCCATTACTACTGAACATATCCCGGTACATTTTCCAGCCATCATTTGTTTTTTTCCAGATGACAATTACTTTGCCTTCATCCATTTTCTTACCGTTCATGTCGGTCATTTCATAAAAACTTTCTTCTGTTACATATTCTTTCCCATCGCCGTACAGGTGTTGGATGGTGAATTTTACCTGCACCTTGGGGCCTGACTTAAAGAATTTCAGCATATTATCCTTCCCACATACAGGAGCTGCATTGGGAGGAAACAGGCATGCGTCGTCGGTGTAGCGGGTAAGAATGGAGGCATCCTCTTTATTGGCCAGGTCGGCGTAAATGGCATTGCTTGCCTCTATTATTTTTCTAATATCCTTCAGGGGATCGTCACCAGCTTTAGCGTAGTTAAAAATGGTCATTCCCATCAGCAGTGATAGCAGCAACTTTCTTTTCATCGTTGTATTTTTTTACAAAAAAAGTTAATTCCCACAGCCTGAAATTGTATAATTGCGAACAAAATTTGACCATGCATCAAGAACTGATCCAGCAGATTTCCCAGCTTATTCATATGTCGGATGACGAAAAGGAATGGATTTCTTCCCGCTTTATTCCCAAAGTATATGCGAAGGGCGATTTCTTTCTGCGGGAGGGTCAGATATGCCGGGAAGTAGGTTTCATTGAATCCGGCCTGGTGAGATATATTGTTACCAAAGAAACGGGAGAAGAAATGACCACCGGTTTTAATAAGGACCTGGAATATACCTGCAATTATGAAAGCTTTCTCGATCATTCTCCTTCCCATGCAGCCATCCAGTGCATTGAACCCTCCGTTATCCTGTCGATTTCCTATGATCATTTACAGGAGCTGTATATACATGTAAAAGAAGGGCAGAAATTCGGGCGACTCGCATGTGAATTTCAATACGTGGAGGCTATACGAAAACTGAAGGAAATATATACGAAAGATCCCGAACAACGATACCTTCAATTTCTGGAAACCTACCCTGAACTGGTACAGCGGCTCCCTCAGTACTATATCTCTTCCTATGTAGGGGTAAAACCTCCTTCTCTCAGCCGGATCAGAAAAAGGCTGGCCAAATGATTTATTAACCTGGGTGAACGAACAGGGATTTTTTGGTGCATAGCTTTGTATCATCATAAACACAAAGCCATGAAAACAACCGCACACAAAGCTTTCTATTTTATTTCTCTGGCCACAGGATTGCTGCTGCTCTTCATAGGGCTGCGCTTTCTGTTGGTGCCACAACAGGCAGAAGCCGATTTTGGTATACAGACCGGTCCGCATATTTCGTTTGCATTCCATTATATCAAAGGAATCCGCGATTTCGGGGTGGGATTGCTGACGCTGGTATTATTATTCAGTAAGGAATATCGGAGTCTGGGCTGGATGATGCTCTGTATGGGACTGGTACCTTGTGCCGACTTCCTGATTGTATTGAAAGATCCGCATCACCTGACCAGTCATCTATATCCGCATCTTACTGCCATATTGATTTGTTTTACCGCAGGCCCTTACTATCTCTTTACTACCAAAAAACAGGTATATGCTCTTTAGTATTATTTTGCTGATACATTTCCTGGCATTCGCCGCATATCTCCTCCACTTAGGCATGATGTGGCCCAACCGGGGAGCAGGCCCCCGGGACTATACCGGACTGATAACGGGTATTACAATATTGGTAACAGGCTGCATCCTGGTAGCTTTTAAATACCCACATGTAAATTATTACAAGGTAGTTCCCAAGACAGCTGTATTTCTGTTGGTAACGGGGATCAATATACGTTTTCAGGGCAAGCCCTATACGAAAACAGCCTACTATACATTAATAGGGCTCACGTTAATGGCTGCGTGTATAGCGGTGTTTCACTAAACTAATGTAGGGAGACACTGCCTCATTGTCCCTGATGTTTGAACCGTAGCGTGGAGCAGGTGTACATCAGGGACAATTTACAGCTTGTAATTAGCAAAAAATGTTATAACCAGATATGCGTACTTCTTTTCTTCAATATGCTGTTAAAATACAACGCCGAAATCGGTTACCAATCTGCAAATATTCCCTCCCGCATCATAACCGATATAAGAGCCATAAAAGCCATCTCCCCAGCCGGAGCTGAAAAAGGCAGCGTTGGCAGCTTTACCGTTCCACATCATCCAGCTACGTGTATGCGCATACGTTTTTTCCATTTCTTCGGTCAACTGGTCGTAGTTATCGTCCTTTTCCTGTAGGAATTCATCCAGTTCTTCTGCTGCAGTGATATCCATAAATGCGCCAGTACCTGCGTCCACACCATAACCAAAAATTTCATCCGCTTTCAGGGTAGAGATATCATCTCCTTCACAGAGGGCCATGTTCCAGGAAACAGGTTGTTCCTCCGAAAATTTGATGCGGGCAAAAGCGACTCTTTCATCGTCTTCAAATTTGGCAACACCCAGTTGAACTGGAAATTCACCAGTAGGAAACACAGTACTGAAGGGACTTTCCAAATCCAGGATAAAAGGATCACATGCAATTAACTGACCGCTGGTAATTTTTAACTGACCAGGATTGACAGTATAAAAAGTGCAATTACGTGCGCCTGACTCGCTGGTGGTACCAGCTACAAAAGCGCTTTCTAAAAAAGCAGGTATTTGTAACGCTGACATACTATTTGAAGATATTTATTGATAATATTTTGAATCGTCCAGGAATTTGAGAATAGCTGTTTGATCAGCATAATTTAGGGTGATGATATCTTTTATAGCCTTCTTCTTGTCTTTCGCATGCGCAAAGTAGGACTTACATATAACATATCCCATAAAGTACCCCAGGTCTCCCATGGTTTTGATGACAGCTCCGTTATACAACCAGTTGGAATAGTCGGTCCCCATCATTTCCTGTTTGAATTGGGTTTTCAGGGTATCCTCATGATTACGGCCATATACTAAATAGCTGTTGGTGAGTGTTGTTTTGAGCACCTTTTCTGCAATGAAGTCGCATGCTCCTTCTGAGAGGGCTTGTCCCAGCAGGATTTTGCCTTCTCCATGCTGCTGCGTGTGTACGTACTCGTGAACGGCCACCATGAGGATGTTATCTGCTTCCTGATTTTTGAAGAAGTTGACCAGGCGGTTATCCGGAAATTCTGATACATCTGTGTATTTATTGCCGGTGGCCAGTTCCGTACCAATCAGGGAGATGGAATCCTGCACAGTGCCGGCAGAGCGTGTAGCCGTGATCGTGAAATACATTTTAGCGTCTCTCAGCTCCGGATAGATTTTGCGGAAATCTTTGACTGCAGTTTCGATAGCAGGGATTTTCTCTTTTACCCGAAGGGTATTGGGACGGATGGAGGCCCAGAATTTGGGATGTTTGTTGATATTGTCTACCAGTTTAGCGGCATCAAAACGCCTTACCTCCATAAACTGTTTCAGGCCGGGAGTAGCTTTATCCGTGTACAGCGTTTTCATGATCTGTACTTGTTTGGCGGAATCCGGCTCCAGGTGTACGGCATCAAAAGCTTCCCAGAAATGATCTATATCTGAAATATAAATATTGGAGCTATTTTGTCCATTTACGGGGAGTATATTGATAAGGGTACAAATCAATATAAGTAAGGGCAATTTGAGCGCGCATTTTTTCATGCTGTTCATTTTCGGATAGGAAAGATTTAACCATTACTGTTGGCAAAAGTGAAGTTAGCCAAAAAACATTGTACTTTCAAAATCCGGCAATGAAAAGCCCTTGCGTGCTTGTTACGCAAGGGTTTCCTCTAAAAGAGCTGATGCTTTATTGTTCGCGCCCCAGGAATTTGAATGGTTCGCTGTTTATAAATGATTTTGCAGCATTACCGGCATATATTTCTCCTTTCGCGAGGGGGAGTTTTTTTACGTGGGCATTGGCGGAAAAATCTACATCTTTAAAATCCACCCAAAAAGTATTGGGCGTAAGTGCAGACTCAAAATAATACACTAGATTTTTTTGATCAGCTACTGTTCTCCATCTTGTAGAAGAGATATTAGGTTGGCCGGGAGTGGAAATACCCAGTGGAACAGAACAGTTTCTGATGACGCTAAATACGCTGGCGATAGCTAGCTGCCTGTCTTCTGTTTTAGGCAGCGCGTTAATATAAAAGGAAGCTCTTACAAATCTGTCGGCCGCCCGGTTGGTTCCCGGCAACATGGTCAGGCCTCCTATTTCCTCCCAGTATTCATTCAGGGCCAGTTGTTTGTCGAAAATAGGAGAATTGGTCATTACAGTATAGTCAGGGCTTTCATGGATCACCAGTTTTCCATTGATATATTCCAGGATGGCATTGTTCCCGCTGGGGTCCGACAGGGACAAATGCAGGGTGGTTAATCTTTCCTGACCAGGAACAGCATCTGTTACAATCACAAATTTCTCCTGGCGAAGTTCTTGCACGGCCTCTTTCACAGTAGCGAAATTATCGAGCACATACTGTACCCATGCAGCAATGGTAAGGCCTTTTTTTCCTGCATTCCAGTTGGGATAAGTTGATTCCGCCAGCCACAAGACATTTGCCACCAGTCCTTTTTCATTCATGCCATCTGTGCTGGAAACATTATAAGCAGCGGCGATGACGCTTCCGTATTTAGACTTCCATTTGATGGTATTGGCGCCTGTTTCGCCATTACGTTCCATTCCTCTCGGAAAAATCCAGAGATCTGTAAAAAGGTCGTCTTTCCAGTCCATTGATCTGGCGGTGATGACTAACCCATTAGGGCCTTTATAAACCACTCTGGTACAGGCATTGCTAAGATCGGTACAGATGGTTAATAGTAGCATACCTACCGCCACAATAGAATTCCTCAGGATGTTCATGTCTACATTTTTATGGTTAATCCCTTTACAATCAACATCATAAAAATGTTCGATAAGACATCAGTCATTCATTCCTCTTCCCTCAAGGATTTGCGGAATGTATTTTTCAATTCTGGACTCCCGTGTTTTCGACTGTTTGGGCGAAGAGAAATAATAGATATAGGCGCGTTGTCTTCCAGGGGTTAAAGCATGGAAGGCCGCCTTGAATTTTTTGTTGGTATCCAGCTGGTGTTGGAGTTCTGCGGGAATTGGTATGGAATTATCCTTGTTGACTTCCACTTTCATACCGGCACGCTCCAGTTCAATGGCCTCATACACGTAAGCTTTCAACACTGGCGCGAGCTTGTTGATCTCTTTGATATTGGTAAATCTTACCTGGCGCCCCACTTGCGTATTTTCGCCGGTTTTAATGAGGATACCATCCGGATCGCTCATTAGAACGCCTTTAAAAAACAGCAGCGCACAGTATTCCTTGAATCCCTGAATAATGACAATGTTCTTCCCATCGTTGGCGTAACAAGGCTTACCCCATTTCAGTTCTTCTGTGAGATCACAATCCAGCATGATATCGCGGAGTTTTTCCATTTCCTTCTCCCACTGAGTTGCCATATCAAAAAAGGCGTCTACTTTACCATTTGACGTATGTTTCATCGGATATTATTTTAATTTGCCTGCAACAGTCTGTAATTGATCATGCGCCATGTTAATACCTTGTACCATGCCCATTTTCAGGTTCTGGTCTCTCTTATCGCCGGATTCATAGATCACATGGATATGCAGCCGGCTGGTATCATCGGTTAGTTTTTCAAAGGTGATGAGCTCCAGGGTAACGCCGAAAGGCATATTCTCCATTTCAAAAGTCCGGGTAATTTTTTCATTCGGTATCCATTCATGGATCGCTCCATTTGCCTGGAACATGACTTTCCCTTCCTGATTCTTTGTCTGGTATTGCCAGCTGCCATGCTTTTTACCTTCCAGTTTAAGTACATGGGTCCCCATCCATTGTTCAATGATTTCCGGATCTTCATGGGCCTTAAAAAGCAAGTCTACCGGCAGTTCAAATTCACGGATGATGTGCAGATCCTGCTTTCCGGATTCAGCATTGATTTTCGTACGGTTTTCCATGACGGTTACTTTTTAGGTTTATAATTTTTCATGATCGCTTCCAGTTTATTAAACCGGTCATCCCACATCTGGCGGAATGGTTCAATGAAATCTGCCACTTCTTTCATTTTCCTGGCGTTTATATGATAATAAATTTCTCTTCCGTTTTGTTCCTGCTGGAGCAGTTCGCACGCTGTGAGTATGGCCAGGTGTTTGGAAACGGTGGGCCTGGCAGTATCAAAGTTGGATGCAATGGCTCCGGCAGTCATGGCTTGCGTGGCCACCAACAGTAAGATCGCTCTCCTGGTGGGGTCTGCTATTGCCTGAAATACATCTCTTCTTAAATTCATTATGTAGCCATTTGACTACAAATATACATGTAGCCATTTAACTACACAAATATTTTTTTGCCGGTTGGAAGACGCGTGTCTCTCTATAATCCATTAAAATATTGGTAATTTGCCCGTAATATCTGATTTGATTAACCTAATTACGGCGTATAGTATGGACAAGAATACGGAATATGAAAAAATGCCCAAAAGTTTGAAAGGCCTGCATCTCACGGACAAAGAACAGCATGATCTCAACAAATTAAAGTGGGTGGTGACGGAGAAAATTCATGGCGCTAATTTCAGTTTTGTATATGAAAATCGTCAGTTGAAATACGCCAAACGCAAGGATTATCTCAAATGGAATGATGATTTCTTCGGCTTCCAGGCAGTTGCGGCAGCACTGGAAGAACGCATTATCCACCTCTTTGAAGCGCTACAGCAGCAAATTCCAGCACATAGGTACATTATTTACGGAGAGCTATTTGGCGGCCAATATCCGCATCCCGACGTAACTCCCAATACAGCAGTACAAGCCATTCAGACCGGGGTTTATTATAGTCCCGATATACATTTCTGTGCATTCGATATTGCGTTCGAAACTACGGAAGAGGACTCTAAGTATTACCTGGATTATGATCAGGCTGTTGCCTATTTTGAGCGATTTGAAATTTTCTATGCCAAGATACTTTTCTCCGGCAAATGGAATGAAGCCCTGAATTTCAATACCAGAATAGATTCCTTGGTGCCGACACAATTGCAACTGCCAGCGCTGAGCCCTAATCTGATAGAAGGCATTGTGATTAAACCGTTCAGTCATAGTGGACTGTCCACCCTCTCCTTTCGGCCGGTGATTAAATTGAAAAATCCGGAATTCGATGAAGAAAAGAAATTCCATGAAGCAGAGAAATGGTCTTACATTCCTGAAGTGAGTTCCCGTACGGAAGAACTATCATTTCTTGTGGAAGAAATGGCCCTTTATATCACGAAGAACCGACTGGATAGCGCCTTATCAAAGACTGGCCGACTGGACCCCTCCAATCCCCAGAGAATGGATGCTATCCAACAGGAATTCCTGGAAGATATACTCACTGATTTTAATGAGGACAACAATGCCATTCTGAACGAACTCGACATTGCTAAAACAAATTGGATAAGGGATCGTATAGCCGTCAGGGTTACTGCATTCATGACGGATGTTATCTCCCGGCAGGAAAAATAATTGCCATTAATTTTCGCACCTGACATTTCTCTCATGGTCTCAGTTGGCGTTCTCTAACATAAACCAATCAGCGTTTAGCCTCCTTTCAGAACAAACCGGGCATTCGCTTGTATTATAGAGATAAAACCGCATACTACTATGAAAGTGATTTGCCATATGATTGCCTCAGTAGATGGAAAGATTAAGGTGAGCGACTGGGGAGAAGCTTTGTATAATCAATCTTTTTCTGGGTTATATGAAGAATGTCATGCCTCCTTTAAACCTGATGCATGGCTTTGCGGGCGGATTACCATGAGTGAATTTACCAATGCAGAGACGCCGGTTCCGGAATCCACTGCTGGTAAAACGGTAGAAAGAAAAGCATTTATAGGAAATCCGGATGCCAGATCTTTCGCCATTGCTGCGGATTCCCAGGGCAAACTGGGTTGGAAATCCAATGATATCAGCGGAGACCATATCATTGAAATATTGAGCGAATCTGTGAGTGATGGGTACTTGTTATATCTGCAGAAAAGAAAGATTTCTTACCTCTTCGCCGGAGAAGAGGAACTGGATTTTGCGGTGGCGCTGCAAGAAATTGAAAAACATTTTCCTATCCAACTGATTATGCTGGAAGGTGGAGGCACCACCAATGGGAGTATGCTGAAAGCTGGATTGATAGATGAGCTGAGTTTGCTCCTGGCCCCAGTTGCAGACGGTACCACAGGCGGCACTACGGTATTTGATGTACCCGGACTTTTATCAGGCGCGCCAGGCAGACACCTGCAACTGATATCCTGCGAGACATTGCGGGATGAAGTGATCTGGTTACGTTATGCTTTTAAATAATTTTATATTGTCTTATCCCCTTCTTTTTTGCTGAACAGTACAACGCCAATCAGCAGCGAAAAAATCAATGTCAGTACCGCAAAGCATTTTTCAAACAAGGTAGCAGCAAACAGATTACCAACGGTATTCAGGAGAAAGAGTGCGAAGAATATCCAAAGCAAAATATTTACTATCCTAACAGGAACCGTAATACGTACCCAGCCTCCTTTTACCAGCAGCACAACGCTAAACAGAAGGTTAACCGCTATGGAGACCGCCTCCAACCGGTACATATCTGCATCATTTTTTAAGCGCCCGCCCCAGGCGATATCATACGGCACTATTTTTAGCGCCAGGCTAATATGAAATAAGAGAACAAGCGTATTAAGGGCCAATAATACCAATATGGCGCGCTGGACAGGCTTCCCGGATGTGATCATTGTAGGCATAAGGACAGCATATATCGAACGAAGATAACCATTCGGAATAATAACTGCTTGTGTTCCAGGATGAAGAAAACTTTAAACTTTCTTTTCATGAATCATATACTGCTGGCCTGTTTAACGGCTCCATTTGAAGGAATTAACGATACAATTCCTTATTTTAGCAGTTTGGCGGTGGCCGGTAATGCCCGGATTACTGCAAGATAATAACCTATATCACGTACTTAGAGCTTTTCACTTACATGAAAAAAACGCGTAACCATCCAGTTGCATTGCCTTTCCTATTTCTGTCGGAAATGTGGGAGCGCTTTGGTTTTTATTTGATTCTCGGCATTTTCCAACTGTACCTGACCGATACCGCCAAAGGTGGCTGGGGCATGGATAGGGCTACTGCTGCGGATATTTTCGGCACCTTTATCGCCTTTGTATACCTGACTCCCTTTCTCGGGGGACTGATAGCAGACCGTAAACTCGGCTACAGTAAATCCATTATCATCGGGGGTATATTAATGGGAATAGGTTATATCGGATTATCCGTTCATAACCTGACCGTATTTTATAGTTCCCTCGCCCTGATCTGTATCGGGAACGGCTTCTTTAAGCCCAATATCTCCACCCTGCTGGGAAATGTTTATAACGACGATCAATATCGTAGTCGCAAGGACACCGGTTATAATATCTTCTATATGGGGATTAATATCGGTGCTTTTATCTGTAACTTCTTTGCGGCCTTCCTCCGTAACTCCATCGGTTGGGGCGCGGCATTTATTGCGGCAGGTATTGGTATGTTCCTGGGAGTAATCATCTTCTCCATTGGGCTGAAACATTACAAGCATGCAGATGTACGCAAACCAGTACAGGACGGCGATATGCCATTAAGCAAGATATTCTCCATCGTATTCCTGCCTGCAATTGTAGTAGGACTTGGCGCCTGGTTCATTCCTGGCAATATCTTCGGATCTGATTCCACAGATGCCTTTATTTTTGCATGTATTCCTATCTTATTGTTCTTTGTATCTCTGCTGGTAAAGGCAGATACAAAAGATCGCAGACCCATGGCGGCATTGCTGTCTATCTTCGCTGTATCCATCGTTTTCTGGGCAGTATTCAAGCAAAATGGTACAGCCCTGACTACCTGGGCACAATATTATACTGACAGAGAAATTCCTGCCGTTATTGACCAACCAGCACAAAAGCTGTACCTCGTTGAGTCAGTAATGAACAAACCGGATTCTATCACGGCCTATGATCAGGAGTTCCGGATTATACGCGATGCAGCAGGTAAGCCAGTGAAGGTTTGGGCCAAACCCGTATACTTCAATAATATGGCGCCGGAGAAAATGCCTGCTGAAGGACAAAGTATCAGTTTGTTCAACACAGAATTGTTCCAGTCCATCAATCCTTTCTTTGTAATTACACTGACACCATTGATCGTACTGCTCTTTGCACTGCTGCGTAAACGTAACAAGGAGCCCTCAACACCAACCAAAATTGCCATGGGACTACTCATATCGGCACTTTCTACTCTAATGATGGTGGGCGCAGTGTACGTATGTAGTAATGGAACTATTAAGGCGTCGCCTTGGTGGCTGATCGGATGTTATGGTATCATTACCGTTGGGGAATTATTCCTCAGTCCAATGGGCTTATCTCTTGTATCTAAACTGAGTCCGGCCCGTATTACTTCCTTGATGATGGGTGGCTGGTTCCTGGCAACTTCCATCGGTAATAAGCTTTCTGGTATTCTGGCTACTTTGTGGGATACTTATGATAACAAGGCTAATTATTTCCTGGTCAACTTCCTGTTGCTGGGAGGGGCCGCAGCGGTGATATTCCTGATGTTGCGCTGGCTGAACCGAATCTTTAAAGAACACGTACATTAAATCATAAAAAAGAGCAAAGTGATAATATTCACTTTGCTCTTTCTCTTTATTACTTCTTCTTATTACTTCTTCAGGATGTCAATCAGTATCCCAAAAAGTAAAGCAGTGAAGAGGCAGAAGAACATCCCCAGACAATAGGCTACCAATGCCTTGATATAACTCGCCACTTTCTTTCCATCGAAGAACTGCCCTATCGCCCAGATACAATAAATAAAAGGCACCAGTCCTTCTATTAAAGCCATTTTTACCCCGGTCAGCCCTGTTATCAGTGCGAAAAGAGAGTAAATCAGCATACTTGTTCCAAGAACAAAGCAGAGCATAATAATATATTCAAAGTAGTTATAACCACTTTTCTTAAACAACAATTTCAGCCAGAAAGCAACAAACGCCCCTATTATGAGGTTACCGTAGCCTATATGCCCCTCTAACCAGGCAAGAAAAGCCATATAGGTAGAACCGGCCAAGGGTGCAGCCGTGTAATCTCTTTCCTGATGAAAAATATGTGAAATCGTAGAAAAGAGAAGGGAGGTAATAATGATGAAAATAATCGGTTTAACAAGCCGGCTCCTGTTCTCATTCAAAAAGATCCTGATATTCCTGCCCGGCCGTATGAATAATTCCTTGACGGTGTAAAGGATTCCTTTTTCAAAGTGCAATACATGCTGTATCTCGTGGACGACATAATGCCTATCTACTCTCTTTAAAGCAATGGGAGTTCCGCAATGGCCGCAGTATTGAGTGCTAACAGTTTTGTTACAGTTCCGACAGTGAATAGCGGCAGTTTCGCTCAGACTTTCGGTATTGACATTCGTCAAATCCATAGTGTAAAATATATTTCTGCCAAAAATGGAAACAAATATTTTGCAAAACCCTACACCAGAGTGTAAATTTATGCTGACCTAATTGCTGTACATGAGAAACAACTCCAGTTCCAGTTTATTGAAAGTAAACAAGTTAGAAGAAATCCCGGCGGAAGACCAAACGCCGCAATCCTACCTGGAAGTGGTAAAAGCATTTGCCCGTCTTACCTACGAAAGTGTATACCTGATCGATTATACTAATATGTCGTTTGAATATGTATCAGACAATCCGTTGTTTCTATGCGGGTATACAGCCAAGGAAGTTTTACAACTAGGGTATGAATTCTTCTTCCGGCATGTTCCGGAAAAAGACCTGGAATTTTTGGCGTTGATGAATGAGGCTGCATTTGCGTTCTATGCCGATATTCCTCTGCAGGAACGGAAAAAGTACAGTATCCGTTATGATTTTCACCTCATTGATAAAAAAGGTAAGCAAATACTTGTCAATCATAAGCTCACCCCCCTTTTTCTCACCAAGGATGGAAGGATGTGGAAATCGATTTGCATTGTTTCCCTCTCTCCTCATCAGACAGCAGGCAATGTCCATATTTCAAAGGAAGGCTCCAGCGAAACGTGGGAGTTAAATGTAACCACTAAAAAATGGTACCCCACAGAGAAGCCTGTACTTACGGAAAGAGAGCTGGAAGTATTACGCTTACATGCACAAGGTTTGTCCATTCAACAGATTGCGGAGAAAATTTTTGTTTCGCCAGACACGGTTAAGTATTACCGCCGACGCATATTCCAGCGCCTGGAAGTGAGTAACATTATGGATGCTTTGTCGCATGCCGTTACCCGCAAACTGATGTAATCGTGTTGTTACTCTGAGGGTTTGAGGAGATCATGCGACCAGTGTATATCGTGTCTCCCTATAATCATTCCGTTGCTACCAATAAGGGCTCAGCACTCTATTACACATCAATTATAGAACGATAACTAACAAAAATGGCCACTGGTGCAATACCAGCGGCCATTTAATTTTCGTTTACACGATACGGTTATTCAGATAATAATGGATTATTTGCAATCGCTTCCACCGGAATTTTGATGGTATAGCGAGGATCACCGGCCTGCAGGGTAACTGTCTTACTTTTGATAGTATGGACAATCTGCGGCTGTGTGGTTCTGCGGAGGTCAAACCAGCGGTGACCTTCAAATGCCAGCTCACGGGATCTTTCATTGTATATTTCCTGCAACAGTGCGGCGCCAGTCAGTGTAGCGAGTCTTGCCTCTTCTGTCTGATAGAAATCCGCTGTAAGGCGGTTTTTCTTCAGCTGATTCAGGAAAGTTCTTGCCTGCTCCGGCTGATTCAGCTGTGCAGCAGCTTCTGCTGCAATCAGGTACATTTCCGCCACGCGGAATGACTGACGGAAACTATTGCTGTTACTTACTTTAGAGACAACGTTATTGTTTTTGCTGTCTTTTCCATAAAACACTTTCAAACGTAAATCGCCGGTAGTATTGTATAATGCATACAATGCATCCGAAACAAAAGCGGTTTGGATATAAGCAGAGGTATAATTTTGTTCCAGTGCCTGGATGGTTTCCACTGAATTGTACTGCGTAGGCAGCGTGGAAGCTTTATTAAAATCTACCAGTGTGTTTTTCTTCGCCAATACTGCTTTTGCCGCTTCCAGTGACTTTTCCCACTGATGCGTGTAGAGATATACTCTCGCTGCCATGGCCAGACCGGAGACTTTCGTAAACTTATACGAAGCTGCGGTCTGATATTGATCTACGTTGACGAGCGACAACCCGGTAGCAATATCTGCGATTACCTGATCATATACTTCTTTCACAGAATTACGGCCACTTACTTTTTCCAGGTCTACCTTGATGATAACCGGAACAGCCTTATCAGTAGCGGCGGTTGCTTCGTTGTAAGGTTTGCCATAGAGGTTTACCAGGTTAAAATGCGTGTAAGCACGCATCAGGTAAGCTTCTCCCAGCAATTGATTTTTCTCTTCCTGGGTACCGTCTGTAGCATTAGGCGCTGCATCTATGATATGATTAGCATAGAATATCTGCTGATATTTAGCCCTCCAGTCGTAGGTATAAATATTAGCGCCATTGTTTTCATCCCAGAAATAGTTGGGTTGAAGCATATTGACGTCGCTGGAGCGACTTTCATTCATTTTAATTTCATCTGCTCTGTAGGAAGCCAGGCCTTTATCATAGTTAATGATGGCATATCCTGCATCCAGTTCTTTGCGGAAGTCGGCCACAGTAGTAGGGATTACTTTCCCTACAGGCACGATATCCAGGTATTTTTTGCAGGAAGAGAAAGTGGTCAATGCCCCTATCAGTCCGGCGGTATATAGTACTTTACGCATTGGTTAATATTTAGAAAGTGGCATTCAGGCCGATGGTAAATGTTTTAGGAATTGGCTGTGCATAGATATTACCCATTGTTTCCGGGTCCATGTAACCGTCGTAGTTACCGGAGAATACAAATGGATTGCGCGCTTCTGCCGTAATTTTCAGGCCTTGCAGACGGATGCGGGTGCATACCTCTTCTGGCAGGCGGTAGCCTAATGTGATATTACGTACGCGTACATAGCCGCCATTTCTTACCCATAATCCCAGGCTGGTGAACTGGTAGTATTTATCTTGCAACCAGTGGCCCAGTAGCTTTTGATCTTCCGGCGTATTAGGACCATCTCCAAACAACGGAGGCGCCTGACCGTTAGGGTTGGATGGTGTCCAGCGGTCCAGGATTTTATTGGAGGAGTTAGCCCCACGATCGTAGTAGAACGGATTGTAGTAAGGCTCTATCTTCACTTTCTGACCTAAGTTAAACAGCAGGCCGATAGCCAGGTCAAATCTTTTGTAGGTGAAGTTGTTATTGAAACCACCTGTGTACAGCGGATCTGAAGTACCCATATTGCGGAAGAGGGCTTTCTGCTGTGCATTTGTCAGATTAGAATACGGGAATAAGCCACCCAGATCCGGGTCTCCCGCAAAATCATCCTGCAACTGCAACAGTTCAGATAAGGTCTGTGTTTTACCGCCATGGTTCACGAGGATCATACCATGTTCATTCAGGCCAGCATAGTCAATACCCCAGATCGTTCCGGTAGACTGTCCTTCTCTGGAAGGGAAATAGCTATTGTCCTGGAGGGTTTCGCGCAGTACGGTATTTTTATTGTAAGAGAAGTTGAAGTCGGTAGACCAACGGAAGTCCTTACGGGTAATATTCCTGGTATTGATGCTGAATTCCACACCACGGTTACGCATTTCCGCCCAGTTCACCGTCATATTCTGGAAACCGGTTTCTAACGGCAATGCACGTACGTTGATCAGGTCTTTACCATGACGATCATAGTAATCGGCCGTGATGTTCACCTTGTTTTTCAGGATACTGATGTCGATACCAATATTCTTGTTGATGGTTTTTTCCCATCTGAGCTTGGCATTAGGTGGTGCATCTACTTTGATTGTCTGCAAAGGATTACCTGGCAGAATAGGTACATTGGTATAGGTGCCTACTACGAAAGGCGATGTATTCTTATCAATATTTCCTTGCAAACCGTAAGAGGCGCGGACATTCAGGGTATTAATGAAGGTGATATCTTTCATGAAAGATTCTTCCATTACACGCCATAATCCACTTACAGACCAGAGTGGCAGGTATTTATACTTTGGATCTACCCCGAACAGGTCGGAACCGTCGAAACGGATGCTACCACCTAAGGTATAGCGATTATTGAAAGTATAGCTACCAGTTCCAAAGAAGGATACAAAAGCATTCTCTGTATAGAGGGTTCTGTCTTTGTACAGGTCTTTGATATCGTTATCATTTTGGAACTTGATAGGAATGGTGGTGAGTGTTTTAGGATCGTATCCATAACCGGTGCTGGTCATGTATTTATCTTTTACTCTTCTCAGTTCATTACCTACCATGAAGTTGAAGTCATGTTTCTTTTGCAGGTTAAAGCTGTATTCCGCCATTGTTTTCAGCGTATACTGCTGCATATTACGGTTGTTGTTATTGATCACGCCGCCGTCAGGAAGAATGGTTTTCTGCGTGCCGCTGGTTGGATCAAAACGCATATTCTGGTCTGCGAGTAATCTTACGTAGTACGTATTACCGAGGGCAATTTGCTCGCCGGTAGTGATATCCGACTGGATACCCAGCTGGGAGCTGATATGCAGGCGGGGAATCACTTCATAATCCAGTTTGAAGTTGGTATTCACCGACTGTGTCTTCAGGGTATTGCTGGTATTTTTACGTTCTTCCAGTAAGTTGAAATCCACTACGTTTCTGTCGCCGCCGATATTTCTGTCATACACATAGTTACCGTTGTCGTCCAATACTTTCATATATGGATTGGCCAGGCGGGAGTACTGTAAAGGATTCGTATTACCGCCACGGTTAGTACTGAAAGAGGTCTGACTGCGTTGATTGGCAAAGATGCCAGCAGAGAATTTCAGTTTGCTGGTCAGGTCGTAATCTGTTTTCAGGGTGATGTTATAACGATTAGCGCCGGTTCCGATGGTAGCGCCTTTTTCGTCATAGTATCCGCCGCTGAAGTAATAAGCTGCTTTATCTCCGCCACCGGAAACGCTTACGGTATGTTCCTGGGTGAAGGCACTGCGGAAGATCAGGTCGTTCCAGTTGGTATTAATCCCTCTGAGTGCGTTGATTTCGTTGCGTGCCGCAGCATCGATACCGTCAAATCCTTTATTAGTAAGATCTTCCGGAGAAATATTGTATTTCTGAAGAATGCGGGATACTTGGCCGTTATTCTGTGCGTAGGTGAAGTCGGATGTATACAGATCCAGTTCCAGTCCTACTTTCTGGTCGCTGTTCATCAGGTTCAGTCGGCCCAGATCCGGTTTCTGTGTGAACGTGAAGTTATTGCGATAGTTCACAGACAGGCGTTCTCCTTTCTTACCAGATTTGGTAGTGATCACAATCACCCCGTTGGCAGCGCGGGCGCCGTAGATAGCAGTAGCAGCCGCATCTTTCAGTACGGTGATACTTTCGATATCAGAAGGGCTGTAACCTGCGATAGAAGTAGTGTATAGCTGATCGATGGCTTTCGCATCTTCCATAGAAGGCAGGTTGGTGCCTTCTACTGGCAGCCCGTCGATTACCCAGAGGGGATCTTGGGTGCCTTGTAAAGAGGAGGTACCGCGGATACGGATTTTCGCCGCCTGGCCCGGAGCACCGGATTGCGGCGTGATAGCCACGCCGGAGAGTTGTCCTTGCAGCATTTGTTCCACACTCATCACCCCGCCCACATCGATTTTATCCATGCTGATTTTGTCAATCGCGCCGGTGGATTTATTCTTCTTAATGGTCTGGTAACCGGTAAATACGAACTCATTGAGGTTTTTACCGGAGTTAGACATCGCTATTTTGTAGTGATTGCTGGCAGTAAGCTGCAGCAGCTGGGTTTCGTACCCCATAAAACCAATGGTAAGTTGTTTTACGGAGAGAGAATCCGGCAGTTTCAGGGAAAACTCCCCTTTTTCATCGGTAATAGCGCCGATGCTGATATTCTCGATTACATTCTGGGTACCGGTGACAGTGCCAATTGTTTTATTGCTGGCATATACCGACACGCCCGGCAGTACTTCGCCAGACACCGCATCTACTACTTTTCCTTTGATAGTACGCTGGCCTGTTTGCGCCTGCGCCCACCATGGGGAAAGGGAGACTGCCAGGAGCAGGCAAAATACCTTCACTAAGAACTGACTTTTTTTCATTGCTTACAGAAGATCAGGTTGTTTATTTATTTGTTGTTTAATGCTTGTTGTATGCGGAGTACCAGATCGCTGTAGTGATCGGCAGTGGCTCTGTCGCTTGTATTCTTGCGGCTGTTCAGCAGCTGCATGAGTCGACTCAGTTCTCCGCGCTTAGCGCTAACGGCATCGGATACACGGTGAATAGAGAAATAATTCAGGTTACGTCCGGCGCGTTCATTTTCTTTTTGCGGCTGTAAAGAGAAGCTGCAGAAACCATCCAGGCCGGTGAGGGCGAATTCTTCCTGTAATCTTTTAGCTGCCGGCGGCGCAATAGATTTATCGATACTTACAATCAGTGCATCCACAAAGCCTTTCTGGCTGTTACGTTCGAAGATATCCAGTGTCTGGCCTTTAATGGTTTTGGCAAAAATGCCCTGGTGCAGGTCTTGCATCAGATCAGACACGGTATAGGCAGTGGCGCCGTTAGTAGCTTCATTCTCCAGCATGCGGGAGAGTCTTTCGTCGCGGAGCAGGTCGTAATAGAAGAAGGACTGTAACCCTTTCGCATATACGAGTGCGCCGTATTCTATATTACCGATCGGACTTTCCTTGATAGGATAGCTTTTCGCATAGATGTCATTTTTAAACAACCATGCCGGGGTATTGAATACCTCTTCAATCAGGTATTTCACCGCCTCTTGTTGTTTCTTTTTAGGCACATGCTGGTAGGTATTCTGTTGCTGACCGAATACGGTAGGCGTTACATAGATACCGCCTACATTTGCCATTACATGGTATCCGTATTGGTTCCACTGACCGATGGCGCTGTTCAGCATTTTACCGGCTTCATCGTAGGTGCTGCCTTCTTCTTTTGTCCAGCTAAGGATTTGCGGAACAATACGTTTCAGGTTCTGGAGGCCGTAGCGACTTGCTTTCACCGCATCGTTGCCCAGGTCTTCGATCTGGCTGCGCGGATCGATTGCATCTCTGATATCCTGTTGTTCGCCGAAAGCATAGAGGGGATCATTTTCGTGTGCGCGTAACTGTTTGTTCAGTTCCGGCAGTTCCTCATGCGGATTTTTACCGGTATAGCGGTAAGCCCAGCCGATAGCGAATTTATCGTATACGCCAATGGCAGGAGTGATCTGAGTAACGTTGTCTCCCGGCTGTGCCACATAGTTAAAGCGGGCATAGTCCATGATAGACGGTGCAGTACCGCCCATGCGGGAGGTGAATTCAGGCGAGCGCAGGGAATCCACTTCAAAAGCGAAGGAACTACCCATGTTATGTTGTAATCCGAGCGTATGGCCTACTTCGTGGCTGGATACGAAACGGATAGCATGGCCCATGAGGGAATCGCTGAAATGGTTGCCACGGGCGCGAGGATCGATAGCGCCTGTTTGAATACGCACCCATGAATGGAGGGTACTCATCACATTATGCCACCAGATGATATCTGCCTCCAGGATTTCGCCGGAGCGGGGATCAATAACAGAGGGGCCCATGGCGTTGGCTTTCGCAGAAGCCGCATAGGTCACCACAGAGTAACGGGCGTCATCGCCGTCGAAATCCGGATCATCGGTAGGCGCATCTTTTGCGATGATGGCGTTTTTGAAGCCAGCCGCTTCAAAAGCTTTCTGCCAGTCTTCAATACCTGCCTTGATGTAAGGACGCCATTGTGCCGGCGTACTGGCATCGATATAATAAACGATTGGCTTTTTAGGTTCTACGAGTTCGCCGTTCAGGTAGCGCTGCATATCTTCCGGCTTAGGTTCCAGTTTCCAGCGGGTGATCAGTTCTCTTTCTTCCAGTTTATGCTGGGCATCGCTGAAATACCATCTTGGAGTGGTAAAGAGTCCTACCCTTCTGTCGGCGAACCTTGGCTTCATAGGTTGTTCGCTGAGCAAAACGAGGTTGGTAGTGGTTTCTATGGATACTTCCACACCGGTGATTTTCGATGTCAGCTCGGATTTGGCCACTATATTTTCCTGGAAGGATTTAATACCGCGGATACGAGACAGGTCTTTGATAGGAGAACCTGGGAGTCCGAGTGATTCAAAAACGTTGTTGATACTGCTATTGGAGCCATCGAATAGTTTTGATACGTTGATGACAACAGCGGAGGTATCTTTATTAAAAGCTTCTATTTTAAACTGATCAATCAGGGAAGGGATGAAGTTATCTGCCACGGATTGCGCGATAGCGTTGTTGGCAGGCACTTCCAGGAATGGGTTCTGTTTACGCAGAAAGAGTTTATTCAACAGGGTATCTCTTTCAAAAGCGATGACCATGTTGGCGTAGTTCATTCCTTTGTTCACGCCAGCTTCATTGAGCTGTTCCGGTACTTTCGAAATTTTATTCACCACCAGGATTTGTCGGCCCATTAATTTCAGTGGGATTTCAAAGTAGTAGTCTGTTTTCACCCGGTGCACTTTCAGCAAACCATTGCTGGTTACAGCTTCCGAGGTGATCACTTCCGAATAGGGTTTCATCCCTTTGGTATCGGGTTTCTTCTTCGCAGTTGTATCCGCAGCCACCACGGGAGCCTTCTTTTTGAAGAGCCACCCGCTTTTCTTTTTGGATTGGGCTATTACATCAGTGGATGTAAAACACTGTGCCGAAAGGGCTACGCATGGGAGTAGCCATAACAGTTTCCTGTAACTTGCGTGCATAAATAGGAATGATATTAAATTGTATTAAACAATACTTTGGGAAACAATGCACCAGTCCCATTGCTGCTGATGAGGGTTAACTATATAAAACAGCTAAACCCAGCAAGGGCCGGGCTACAAAGGACGAATGGGTTGCTAGAAAGTATTGGTGCGGCTACAATAACTTGGGCACAGGCAATGTCTTTTTAAGCAAATGGTTTCTACGTTTAACTTTTTTTTAACTACAGGGCCGCAAAGCTATAGAAAACTTCAACGCAATCCGCGTTTTATTAGATATCTTTCTAGATAAAATGGCTACAACAGACCCAAACCAGCCACAGACGGGCATCCCCATTCATAACATTTTTAAAAAAATCATACAATTACAGCAGTACGGACGATATTTGGCGTATGACCGTCAGGGTTAGACTGCGAATATTCAGTAGTCCTAAATAGCTTACTTTTGTGATATGGAATCAACAAGCATTTTGACAGGCAACAATGACGTACAGCTGAAAGCTATTGCGCACAGCGATTTGGAAGACATGGCCCTGCTGGCCAATAACCCTGCTATTGCAGCCAATCTGCGCGACAGCTTTCCGTCTCCGTATTCCCTGAAAGATGCAGAAGAATTTTATGCGTTGATTCAACAGGGGAAAATAAAGAATGTATGGGGTATTTATTTCAAGGGTAAAATTGCGGGAGTGATCACGCTTACCCCACAATCAGATATCTACCAGCATTCCGCTGAAATTGGCTACTGGCTGGGCGCGCCCTTTCATGGAAAAGGCGTTATGTCGGAAGCAGTATCTTTATTGTCTGATTATGCCTTAAAAGAAATGCATCTTCACCGCATCTATGCAGGCGTATTTGCGTACAACATTGCCTCACAGAAAGTACTGATGAAGGCTGGCTTCCATCTGGAAGCGATTAAAAAACAGGCCGTAATTAAAAATGGCGTCATG
Source organism: Chitinophaga dinghuensis (assembly GCF_003259435.1). Lineage (GTDB taxonomy): Bacteria > Bacteroidota > Bacteroidia > Chitinophagales > Chitinophagaceae > Chitinophaga > Chitinophaga dinghuensis. Next base: position 178,453 of record NZ_QLMA01000007.1, on the reverse strand, counting down.
CATGATGAGCACCTGATGGTAAAGATGAATAGTTAGCCCTGTTGGCGAGGCCACTGCCAGGCTATGTGAGATCCATTTCTATCCAGGAACTATTTCCAATGTCCCACACCCTGGAGCTTTCCAGGTCAATATTATTATCTACCATAAATTGGTCAATAATAGTAATCAGGCGTGTATGCTTCCATTTTTCCCATTGGTCTTTCAGCTCATCTGTTGCCTCTGTGCCAAAATAGAAACAGAATCGCTGAGATCCATCCTGGTTCTTTACCCGCTGCTGTAGCAGGTTGAATAATTTTTCATCCTTTATGCCGCTGATAAATTCTTCCATAATCGCTTTTCTTTTCCCGAGTTCCAGCGCTGGAATCATCACAATTTCAGGATCGTTTTGCTCCCGCCTGGAAATCCTGTCCGCAATCAAAGCCGTGGTATCATCGGCATAGGAGGCTCTTACCGATTCATCTCTTGTGAGATCATCTGTCACCAATAAGAAATCAGCGATATGGATAGAGTAAAATTCGCGGTCCCTCCTATCGTAGTAGAAAGTCTCCATTAAATTAGTAATTGGCTCAGAATAGGCCACGATCAGCCAATTATAGATTGCTGCTTTGTTCATATTGCAATGACTATTGAGAAAACTACAGCGGCGATTCCATTGCCTGGTATCGCCGCTGTTAAAAAAGAGATGAATGCAGATTATGCATTCATCGTAGGTTCATCTTCAGGCGTAGGCGCCGGTTCGGTTACCACTGGTTCTTCTGCTTTTTTGCGGCCCAACATTTTTTTAATGAAACCGCCTAAGGCAGCTAGTCCCAGCAGGATAAATTTCCAGCCGGCTACGAGGAATTTGGCAAGGAAAGCGAAGAGGCCCACTTTTGCGAGGATCTTACCTGCTACCAGGCCACCAATGGTCCATGCAGCTACTTTATCAATCTTAGGATCGAAATCGAAGTAGGTATTTCCTTCCGTGAAAGTAGCCATATGCAGTACTTTATCGATATTGGCTTTTACCAATGGTAATTCCCGCATAGTACATACCGCATTTAGGGAAAGAATGCCATGACGACCTAAAATACGGATCTGGTAATTCAGGGTATTAGGGCCTTCCTGATCGCCGAAATGAATTTCTTTCGCCCAGTGCAGGACTTTGTTTTGCTTGTCGTAGAAAGGAGGCTGTGCCCATCCTATCAGATGTATAGGGGCATAACCTTCTTTCTGCCTTGCCTCATTCACTTCTTTTTCATCCTTCTGCATGTCTTTCATGAGGTCGTCGTAATTGATTTTTTCGGCGTCATCATCTTTTATGTAGCCAACTTCTTCGTATGCTACGACGAAGACAAAGCTACTGTCGGAGAAGGGATCAGAATTTTCAGGGAAGATCATTCCAAGCATGTTTTCTGCGTTGGATTCCGGATTGCCCCAGAGTTTCGTGAGCACAAAAATACTTTGCTCTTTGTTCAGGTACTTAAACCCAGCAGGAACTTTAATTTCCGCCTTGCCACCGGGAAGCTTAATATTACCGATTTCATACTTTTGCGCTTTGCGGATAGAATCTACCAGGAGTTTTACTTGTGCTCTTTCGTATTCGAGAGAATCAAGTACAGGGGCTGCTTTTATAGTTAGGGCTATAAACAGCAAACATGCCACAGATAGGTATTTAAACATAAGGGAACGAATGTGTTTCAGTCGCTAAATATGCAATATTTTTTTTGAATATGAAAATCACACGCGGTTGTAAGCCCTTATCTGGAGTAGTTTAGGGAGACGGATGTCTGTCTGTTCCTGTCATCTGTTTTTCCCGGATGCAATCATTTTAACCGCCTCCTCCAGATCTCTGTCTCTGTTGGTAACGATATCAGTCGGCGTATAAACGACTTCCCTATCCGGCATGATTCCATGTCCTTGTATCATAGGGTTTAGGACCGACACTACACGCAGCAGCGGGAATGTTATTACTATACCAGTATTGGGTAAGGTTAAATCCTGGATAGTACCGCCGCTACAGCCTTCTGCCCCTCCTGCCGTTTCACGCCCAATGAAGGTGGACTTACTACAGTATTTTCTGATAGCCGCTGCTGTATGAGCGCCGGAGGAGAAAGTGGCGCCATCAATTAAGACAATGAGCGTACCGTCAAAATGGTCTTTCTTATCCAGCTCCATTTTTTCCAGCAAATTGACAAATCCAGATTGAAATGCCATATAGTAGCGACCTTCATTTCTTATTCCTGTTGGTCTGAAACTCTCCATAAAACTTAGTGTTTTAGCAGTGTCCAGATACGGATCAAATTTTGTTTTACCAGGATTGGGTACTCTTGCCCAAAGATTGCCTACCATTTGAAATGCACTATCAGCAAGATAGGTCAGTAATTTTGCCGCTATTCTGATATCGCCGCCGGTATTATGTCGTAAGTCAATGATGAGCGTTTGAACGCCGTTTTCCCTGATGGCCTTAAAAGCTTTACTGAAAACTAAAGTATCCTCATACTGGTAGCTATGTACTTCCAGACATGCCACCGCCGCGTTATTCAGCCATCTCAGTGGCAACTCCTCCTCACCAACAGCACTTTTCCAATTCCTGCGATTGTCTACTACCTGTACAATTTCAGCCTGTGGCGCCGTTGCTGGTAAAGTATCTGCGGATATGGTGATCACTTTGCCCTGCACCGTTTTCAACTTAATCGCATAAGGAGGTTTCCATTTATAATACTTATTGCAGGCATCTTCAAAACCATCATATTCGCTCAGAAAAAGCTCCTTGAAGGTTTGATTATTTCCATCAGCAGCATACAAATCGCTGCCATGTTGTATGATATCCTTCACAGCTACCCCATTGATGCTTAATATTTCATCCCCGGTACGGACCTCTTTTAACTGATGTGAGGTAATCCAGGCACGGTGCTGCCGCACTAATACCTTGAATGGTAACGAGGGTAGCTGGTCGGCAGCAGCAGGTCTGAAATGGGCACTATGCTTTATCTGGGTATGACCACATTTCAATGCGCTGATCAATGGATAAACGATTGTAATAAATTCACTTTCCGACATAGGCTGCTGAATGCGGCGAACGGTGTTATCATAAACAGTACGCAGACTATCAGTGGCCGTATAAAGACCATATGCAGGATGCATGTCACTGATGGCCGCCCAGAGAGTAGACAAGTCCTCCCGCATTGCTTTCACTGAAAGCTGCTGATGGCTGGTATCTGGCACAGACTTCAACTGAGCGCTGCTGGTCATGACAAGTGTAAGTAATATATTCAGGAAGAATATGCGAATAAGTGGTTTATTATCATGCATAAATTAGTAAGGAGAAAACCCTTTCTTCTAAAGTAATATAATATTACGATGTTTCTATACTGTCCACTTGAAGGCGCCAATAGCTCCTCGTGAGACTATCGCGTTTTCATCGTCCCTATTCTTGCTTTTTGCAGGAAGTAACATCCCCACTGCGTGAGCTTCTCGTCTACATAAACAATTAATAATCAATATTCAAACAGAACAAACTTATCTACATCCAAAATACCTAGTAATGCTATGTATTTTGTTATACATTTACCTCATGAATGAAACCTTTGTAACGAATTGGAAGTCGCAGGTAAAAAAGGGAACATTAACTTTTATCATCCTGAATATCCTGAAGGGGCATGAATATTACGGTTATGAGCTGATTGAACAGATTAAGCAGCATACCGATATGGACATTGCAGAAGGAACGCTTTATCCGCTGATGAACCGACTAAAAACGGAAAACCTGGTAGATTCCAAATGGGTGGAACAGGAAACCGGCATCCCGAGGAAATATTATTGTCTGACACCTGTAGGCATCAAAACCCTGGCTCAGATGAATGCATACTGGAAAAATCTAGAGAGTTCAATCCATAAAATTATCAAATGAAAATAGCGCAGATAAAATTCAACCAGCCAGCAGCAGCCAGAGTGTACAACGACTATATGAAACGGGTGAAGAAAGTGACCAGCTCGTTGCCCAAAGAGAGTCAGGATGATATTTATATGGAGATGAACAGTCATATTTTTGAGGCGATCCAACATAAAGACAAGCTTAACGAAATTGATTCTCTGCTGGATATTCTGGAGAAACTGGGGCCTCCGGAAGAAGTACTGAAACCGCTGGTAGCCGATAAAAAGCTGGAACAAGCCACCAAAACTTTCAACCCTGTACATGTATTCAAAGCATTAGCCCTGAATATTACCAACGGTATTTCCTATATTATTTTCGCGATACTGTATTTGTTTCTCTTTGGGTTTGTCATTTTGATTATCGCCAAAATCGTATATCCGTCAGAGGTAGGACTTTATTACAAACCCAACACCTTATTTGTACTGGGTATGGGCACGGTCACGAAAGAGAATGGCGTACATGAATACCTGGGCAATTGGTTTATCCCTGCGATGGTACTGGCCATTGCCGTATTCTATATACTCCTCACTGCCCTGCTCAAATTGAAAAAGAATCTCAACAAAAATAAATCATGAAAAGACTCATCGTCATCACCCTGCTAACGGTAGTAGCCGCCACTACTTTCGCGCAAACATTGAAACGGGAACGTTTGGATAGTTTGTTAAACCTCCTCCAGGAAAAAGATAAATTTATGGGAAGCATTGCCGTGGCACAAAACGGCAACATCCTCTATACAAGGGCCATTGGCTATAGCGATGTGGCCACCGCACATAAAGCCGATCCCAAAACCAAATATCATATTGGCTCCATCACTAAAATGTTTACCGCCACACTGATCATGAAAGCGGTGGAAGCGAAAAAATTATCGCTGGACCAAACACTGGATAAATACTATCCCCAGGTTGAAAACGCAAAGAAGATTACCATCCGGCAAATGCTGACACATAGAAGCGGCATTCATAATGTGACGAATGATTCCGTTTATCTCAGCTACTATACGCAACCCAAATCAGAGAAGGAACTGATGGGCATCATCGCCAGTGGAAAAAGTGATTTTGAACCCGATACTAAAGCTGGTTACAGCAATTCCAATTATATCATCCTCACCTATATCCTGGAAAAAATTTATCAAAAACCTTATGCGGACATCTTAAAAGAACAAATCCTTACACCGGGCGCCTTAGCCAGTACGCATTACGGAGGTAAGATCAATGCCCAACAAAACGAGGCCTACTCCTATCTCTACAAAACCACCTGGGCACAGGATGCGGAAACAGATCCTTCTATTCCCCTGGGAGCGGGAGCGATGGTTTCTACTCCGAGCGACTTAACCTCCTTCATTACCCAACTGTTTGCAGGTAAATTCGTATCCCCTTCCACGTTAGATACGATGAAAACGCTCCGTGATAACTTCGGGATAGGAATGGGCAGATTCCCTTATGCGAATAGTTTTGCTTATGGTCATACTGGTGGAATAGATGGTTTTCAGTCGGTACTCGTATACTTTCCGGAGGAAAAGCTTTCTGTGGCTATTACCGCGAACGGACTGGTGTATCCCTATAACAATCTCCTGAAATGTGCACTGAGCGGCTTTTTCAATCAACCATTTGAGATGCCTGTTTTTAACGCCGTGGCCATCACTTCGGAGAGCCTGGATCAATTCGTTGGTAGCTATGCCACCACGCAGATTCCCATAAAAATTAAGATTACAAAAGCAGATAACAAACTATATGGTCAGGCTACAGGTCAACAAGCCTTTCCGCTGGAAGCCTCTTCTCCCACTACTTTTCAGTATGAGCCGGCAGGTGTTGTGCTTGAATTCAATATTGAAAAAAAGGAGTTGTTACTCAAACAGGGAGGACAAACTTTTCAGTTTACAAAAGAATAACTATAAACAGAAAACCCGCTTTGATAGCGGGTTTTCTGTTTATTAAAACGATCATTTCACCACTGGTAGCGTCATGGCATCTTTGTCCAGTTCCAGTACAACTACATACTGCAATTGCCTTCGCAAACTTTCCGGCAACTGTACCTCCAGCCCTTTATTGCTAGTATTCACTGTCACTGGTTGCCCTGTAATCGTATGCGCACTTTTCACTAAAGCGCCAGGAAGCGCTGGCAGCAAGTAGCTAGCCGTATCGGTATTCAATATGTGCAGATAAATATTCTTTCCTTTGCGGGTGGTCGCATAGTTATTTGTTGCTTCATAGGGGCCTCCTGCGGTGTTGTAGATGGCGTCTCCATTGATCTTCAGCCAATCGCCTATTTCTTTTAATCTTGCTACCTGCCGGGCTTCTATGCGTCCATCAGGCATAGGGCCAATATTCAATAACAGGTTACCATTTCCACCGGCAGTTTTGGATAGAATGGCCAGGCATTTCTGTAATGGCTGCATTTGATCATTGGCTTTCCAGGCCCATTGCTGACAAAGGGTAAAGCAGCTTTCCCAGGGCATGGTCATATTCAACCGACCTACTACCCGTTCGGGCGTATCATAATCGCCCACCATATCTGCCGCATTGATCTCCTTATTCTCCATCGCTGCGAATTGCTTACCCAGCCGGTTATTGGTGATAATACCAGGTTTCAGACGCTTCACATAGGCATAGATTTCTTTTCCCATGGCATCTGTCCAGGGACTCTCCCACTGTCCATCAAACCAAAGCATGTATGGATCATAGTTGTCGATGAGTTCCTTCAACTGGTTTTTCATATAGGCGATATACTTTTGCATATCTGCCTGCGGGTCCAACTTTGCATGGTGCGCAGAATGAATCGGATAATCAGGATGATGCCAGTCGAGCACAGAATAATAAATACAAAATTTGATACCTTGTTTTTTACAGGCTGTCTGTAATGCTTTCAGGATATCCTTTTTATAAGGCGTATGGGAGATGTTATAGTCGGTATACTTTGATGGCCATAAACAAAAGCCGTCGTGATGACGGGCCGTGATGGTAAGATAGCGCATCCCGGCATCTTTCGCCGTTTTCACCCAGGCATCGGCCTGGAAGAGTACGGGATCGAATTCTTTATACAGACTATCATACTCTTCTTTACTCACTTCTTTATCTCTGCTCCATCCGATTTCTGTACCACGGAGCGTTACCGGCCCCCAGTGTATAAACAGGCCAAACCGGTCATTCATGAAGGCACTGAGCGACTGCTGGGCGGGCGTCTGGGCGTACAGCCTTTGTGTCAGCAGTAAACATAGGAAAAATACTAGCCGGATAACTTTCATACTTGTTCACTTTAGTGAGTAAATATAATAAGTTGCCGGCATTGATTCTCATCACTGGAGTATCTCTTGTATACATTTAGTTTGTGTGGCAAGTTGCAGTATCAGGGAGATGAGTGCTGCACTATCATACCCATATAACGCATGTAATTGTTGTGGCGTACCTTGTGCTGCGAAGGTATCCGGCAGCCCCAATCGCTTTATGGTAGCCCGATAGCCATACACTGCCATGAATTCCATTACAGCGCTCCCGACGCCACCGGTTATACATCCGTCTTCTATGGTGATGACCGTTGAATAATGTTGAAATACTTCATGGAGCAACGCTTCGTCCAAGGGTTTGAAGAAGCGAAGGTCATAATGCGCGATGTTCAGATGATACGCTTCCAGGGCCACGCAGGCATCTATGGCATATTGTCCTACAGGGCCAAGAGAAAGGATGGCGATATCTTCACCGGATCGAATTTTTCTTCCTTTCCCAATTTCCAGTTTGCGGTAAGCGCCGGGTATGGTTGGCGAGGCGCCCACGCCTTTAGGATAGCGGATAGCGAAAGGGCCCGTTCCCTGGCTGGCTTGGGCAGTATAGAGTAAATGGCGGAAGTCTTCCAGATCCATAGGAGCAGCGCCCTTTATATTGGGTATGCATCTGAGGAAGGCGATATCAAATGCACCATGGTGCGTAGGGCCATCCTGGCCTACCACACCTGCTCTGTCGATACAGAAAACGACATCCAGATTTTGCAAGGCTACATCATGGATTAGCTGGTCGTAGCCGCGTTGCAGGAAAGTAGAATAGATGGTACAAAAAGGGATCATGCCATCGGCGGCGAGGCCTGCGGAAAATGTAACGGCATGTTGTTCTGTGATACCCACATCAAATACGCGGGCAGGCATTTCCTGTTTCATTTTGGTCAATGCGCTTCCTGATAGCATGGCGGGAGTAACCGCTATGATGCGTGGATTACTCCTGGCCAGGTCGGAGAGCGTGTTGCCGAAGACGGTTTGAAAAGTAAAGGAAGTATTGCCCGACGGCTCCGTGTCTAGCGAAGCGCCTGTAATTTTATTGAATTTCCTGGGCGCATGCCATTTTGCGTGATCCGTCATGGCGGGCGCAAAACCTTTCCCCTTGGTGGTTACACAGTGTAATAACTTAGGGCCAGGTATCTGTTTCAGTTTCTCTAATACATGGATGAGTTTTTTAAGATCATGTCCGTCTACCGGGCCGAAATAGCGGATGTTCAGCGCTTCGAACAGATTGCTATAGCGTAACAGTCCCCCTTTCACTGCCTTCTGGAGCTTTCTGACCACTTCCATTGGCCAGGCGTCAGTGGATAATACATTCCTGATATGCGATTTTAAGGCATTGTAATGCTTGCCGGTAGTGAGTTCCGTGAGATAGTCCTGCAAAGCGCCCGTATTGGCATCGATGGATCTGTTGTTGTCATTCAAGATAACCAGCATGTTGGGTTGTTCATATCCCGCATTATTCAGGGCTTCAAAGGCCATTCCTGCGGTCATTGCGCCATCGCCGATAACGGCGATGTGCTGGCGGGTATGATCGCCTCTGTATTTTGCAGCGCAGGCCATGCCGAGGATCGCAGAAATGGAAGTGGAAGAATGCCCCGTTCCGAAGGCATCGAACTCGCTTTCCTCTCTGCTGGGGAAGCCGCTGATACCGCCTAGTTGTCTGTTAGAATGAAAGCGACTTTTCCTGCCTGTGAGCAGTTTATGCGGATAGGCCTGGTGTCCTACGTCCCAGACGAGCTTGTCGTCCGGCGTATTAAATACATAATGCAGCGCCACTGTGAGTTCCACCACGCCCAGACTTGAACTGAAATGCCCTCCATGGGAGGCCACGTGATCGATTAGAAAAGTGCGTAATTCCTCGCAGAGATCCTGCAGCGATGTAATGGGTAGTTTTCGCAGGTCATCAGGCATATCGATGTTAAAGTTTCCGGACATTCCTTGTGCTTTTCGACAAATTTAAATGGCTTAAATTTGCCATACAGATACAGAATATGTACAAATAACCAGTACAGATATGAAGGCCTATAAATTCGAAGCTTTCACGAATGTGATTGAGAAGAACATCCGGGAAGGGATTTTTAAGCCGGGGCATAAACTGCCGTCGGTGCGGGATCTGAAGGAGCAATATCAAACGAGCATCAGTACCATACAGCATGGCTATGAGTATTTGGTGGCGCGTGGGTTGGTGGAGAGTGTGCCAAAATCGGGGTACTATGTTAGTAACCGGCCGGATTTATCCCAGTCGCCTGCTAAGGTCAAACACCGGCCGATAGCCAGGGATGCTATTTTCAAGCATCATCTTGGGTTGACGACATCGCAAAAAGCGGGGCATCAGTTTTCGGAGTTTAATGTAGCGGCGCCCGGCGATTTGCTGGTACCGCAGAAGTTACTGCTCCGCACCATGCAGCAGGCGATCCGGGAGCAGGGAGCAGCGCTGTTGCGTTACTACCCTTCCAATGGGGCTGTCGCATTAAAGGAGCAAATCATCCGGAAAGCAGCCGCGCATCAAACGATTATCCATCCGGATGAGCTGCTGATAACAGATGGCGCGCTACAGGCCCTGTATATTGGGTTGTCGGCCGTATGTAGTGCCGGCGATGTAGTAGCCGTGGAGAGTCCTTGTGTATTTTCCATACTGGAAGTGATTCGGGTATTGCATTTGAAAGTGATTGAAGTACCGGTGGACCCATATGCCGGATTTGATGTAGATTTTCTGCGAAAAGCCTGCCGCAATAATGCAGTGAAAGCCGTGATTGTAACGCCGAATTTCCATAATCCCACGGGGATATTGCTGTCCGATGAACAGAAGCAGGCTTTATTAGCCGTTGCCCAGCAGTATAATGTCGCGATTCTTGAGAATGATATTTATGGAGACTTAAACTTTCATGGCCTGCGGCCTTCCACCATCAAACGATTTGATGAGAGTGGGCTGGTAATGACCTATGCTTCTTATGCGAAAACGTTGGCGCCGGGGTTGCGGGTAGGTTGGCTGGCAACGGGGAAATTTATGCCGCGTGCAGAGCAGATCAAGTTTGCATTGGGCAGTACCGTATCGCCGATATACCAGGAAACGGTGAAGCGCTTGCTGGCGGGTAGCAGCTATGACCGGCATGTACGTTCTTTCCGGATGCAGTTGGCGAAAAATGCTCATCTGGCGGTGAATTTATTATCGGCCCATTTTCCGGCAAAGACGTTCATTCTTCCGCCTGCCGGCGGGTATAATATCTGGGTGAAGATGCCTGCTGATATTGATATGGCTCACTTTTATGATCAGTGTGAGCAGATAGGCGTGCGGTTTACACCTGGGTATACGTTTTCTTTTTCAGGCGATTTCGATAAACATTTCCGGTTGGTATATGCAGACAAATTTTCCTCCAAAAGAATCGCTGCCATCCGACAAGCCGGACAAAGGGCCAGGTAACATCTGTACTGATAATATTTTCAAATTGTGTACCTGTATCTTTTCGGAAAGCCTGATAGTTTTGCTGTTGTAAAACGACAGGATATGAACATCATCACGAAATTTACGGTAGTCACCGAGCAGGGAATGGAGGCGCTTTTGATGCTGACGAAAGAACTGGCCATAGAGAAGTATTCCACTGCGCTGGAAAAGAAAGTATTAGATCGTTATATCGCACAGCAATTCAACAAACAGGCGCTGGTGGCCGCCATCAACAATATATCCAACCAATGGCTGGTAGTATATGCAGATAACGAGCCGGCAGGATATGCCTGTATAACGTCGAAGGGTACACGACCAGCGGTACTGGAGAATAAACGGGCCGCTCGTATCCGGGATTTTGGGGTATTAAAAAAATATACTGCTCCTGAGATCAGCGCGTCGTTGTTGGAAAAATGTCTGACGGTTTGTAAAGCCTATGATCATCTGTGGATCATGGAGTATGCAGACAGTCCGTTGGTAGGAATTTTTGAGCAGAAAGGGTTTATCCGGCAACCGGGTAACGAACAACTCGGGGAGTTGCCATTGGCATCGGTATTTTTGATGAAGTAACCTTATGCGCTGAAATAATCGCGCAGCAGGAAATAGCCGCCGCCAATCACCAAAAGGTCTATTGCCAGTACCAACAGTATCATGGACCAACCAAAAACCGACCAGTAATTCAGGAACCTGGCGGTTTCTGGTTTACCGGATTCAATGATGAAAGGAGCCGTCTTTCCTATTGGCCAGACAGTCGCGGAGGAATGACCGGTAGAACTCCTGTAAGTGACTTTATTGAGTAGAGGGGTATGCATCTCAAAAACAGCATAATAGGCGCTTCCCTCCTCGTCTATTCTTTCCTCCAACGCTACAACGGTTCCAATGGTACGTTCGGCTGTTTTCATGAGCGCCAGCTTACCTAGCAGATTTGAGATAGCGCCGATTAACAGGAAACCGCCAACGATAAGAAAAATCAAACATACGATCATCTGCTAAAATTTAAAATTTACGATTAGCTTTCCAGGTATTATTTTCTGCTGGAATGCGAGTGAGTGGCGCTAAAATAAAATAGCCGATGGCACTTACGATCAATGGAATGGCCAGGCCCATAAAAACGATTGCCCAATTGAAGAGCGTAAAGTACCCTACCATCCTTGGTGATTCCGGGGCCTGGGGATCATACAAGAAAGTAGCTTCCTCTCCTACCCGCCAACTTGCAGGACTGCTTCCATAGGGATGCTGGTAAATGATCTCATCTCCCTCTTTTGTTCTTATTGAAAAAACAGGCCAATAGGAGTCGTCATCTTTATGCAGGCTGGTAACTACCCCAATGGCTCGCTCACTTCGGGCGATGAATGCAAAGGCTTGTTTCCAATTATATATTGAAATGGCGAGGAGCGTGAGGCCCGTTAACAAATAAATTGTGTACCGCATAGGATATTTTGAATTATCTTGGTGATGGTTACATAGCTATCCTCCATTCATTCTATTTTCAAGGATAGCCATTTCCGTTCTTTCATGCTACAGTCATTAATACGCCAACCTATGCACTTATATCGGCATGTAATACGTTCTGGAAGATACAATATTATTACCAATTTTGGTGTACTCCCAGCATTGCCCGCGGATTCGCGTCTCCCTAAAAATTTCAAACAGTACATTATTCTATTCTTGTTTAGTTTCCTGGCGATGGCCTCCAATGCCCAACAACTAAGCTCCCGCGATAGAAAAATGCTGACCGCCGAGCTGGAAAAGGCTTTCGACCTGGATCAGCAAGTCCGCAAGGAGTTTAATAAATGTATAACGGATCATGGCGGCGCCAATCCATGTACGGAGCTGCGGCAGCAACTGGAAAGGCAGGACTCCATCAACCAGCAGGTTGTTTTTCCCATACTGGATAAATATGGCTGGATACCTGTCCGCCTTATTTCAAAAAAAGCGAACAGCGCTTTTTTCTATGTGATCCAACATGCACAGGTAGAACCGCAAATCAAGTACGCCCATCTCGTAGATACCGCCTTTAAACGCAAAGAAATTTCACCAGTAGAATACGCCTACTTTGTTGACAGGCTGCGGTCCAAACAAGGAAAAGCACAACTGTACGGCACCCAAACAGTGACAGATAATCTGGGCAATACTTACCCTTATCCCATAGAAAACTGGACAGTAGCGGATTCCCTGCGGAAACTGATTGGCGCTGAGCCGCTGGACGAGTATCTCCCCTCTTCCGGGCTCCGGTATCATCAACTGCCTAAATTGGATTTCAGTAAATACTGCCTGTTGATAGGCCATATCTGGTCCCAGAAAAATCAGCCTGTTGACAGCGTTAAAGTCGCTATCGGTACGGAGCAAATCGGCCTCACCGATGCCAATGGCTTCTTCATGATTGCCATAGAGAAGAATAAGGTCGTTGGCGCGAAATTGACTTTAGAAAAAACTGGCTTCAAAAACGCCTATTATCCTATTAAAGGGGAAATGGACTTTTATGATATCTATGCCATGTTACGCTAATCTCATTTTACAATTATTAACCACCATTACACACTTTTTAACGCTTTGATTCATTGTCCGTCATTGTTGCTTATTTTAGCCGGATACTATCTGCTAATTATAAAATTACAATCGCGTGTTTTCAAAGGAAACTTATATCAACAGAAGGAACAGACTACAATCGGACATAGGCAGCGGGATCATTTTGCTACCTGGGAATGACGACTGTGGCATGAACTACAGGGATAACATTTATCCTTTCCGGCAAGACAGCAGCTTTCTGTACTTTACTGGCATTGACCGGCCAGGACTTACCTTCGTCATTGATATCAATAATAACCGGGAAATATTATTCGGGAATGAAGCCACTATCGAAGAGATCATGTGGACAGGGCCCGTAGACTCATTGGCTTCTCAAGCCGCACTGGCAGGTATTTCAGATATACGGCCACTTTCCCAACTCGACAGCTTCCTGACACAGGCTGCCAACCAGCGTCATATTCATTTCCTTCCTCCCTATAGAGCCGAACATACGCTCAAACTGGCTGCCTGGCTGAATATTCCGGCGAAAGAAGTAGCCGCACAAGTATCTGTGCCCTTAATCAAAGCGGTAGTTAGTCAACGTGCTACCAAATCTGCAGAGGAAATTGTGCAAATTGAAATAGGCGTTAACACGACTATAGACATGCAGTTGAAAGCTATGGAACTGGCTGCAGCCGGGGTCACGGAAACGGAGATTGCCGGTAGGCTCCAGGCAGTTGCGATTGCCGCTGGCGGAAATATATCCTTCCCCGTTATCCTGACGGCCAATGGGCAGTTTCTCCATAATCATCCGCACAAAACGGCCTTCCAGGATGGACAGCTCGTATTGTGTGATTGTGGCGCAGAGAATGCCATGCGCTACGCCGGCGACCTTACCCGTACTCATCCTGTGAATAAAAAATTCACCACAGCACAGCGGGAAATTTATGATATCGTGTATAATGCCTACCAGGCTGCCGCAGATGCTGTTAAACCAGGCGTTCGATTTAAGGATATACATCTCCTTGCCTGCGAACAGATTGCAGCAGGAATGATTGCATTAGGGCTGATGAAGGGTAATGCGAGAGACGCGGTGGCGGCAGGGGCACATGCCCTCTTCTTTCCATGCGGCTTAGGGCATATGCTGGGGCTGGATATCCATGATATGGAAGGATTGGGAGAAGAATATGTAGGATACACGGATCAGCTGAAGAAAAGCACTGCATTTGGACTGAAGTCACTCCGTCTTGGACGCGAACTGGAAGAAGGTTTTGTGCTAACTATAGAACCGGGCATTTATTTCAATCCTTTACTCACGGCTGCATGGGAAGCGGAAGGTCGCCACAAGGATTTTATCTGCTATGATAAACTGTCGGCTTATCATCACTTTGGCGGCGTGCGCCTGGAAGACAACTTCCTCGTAACCGCGACTGGCAGTCGCCTACTGGGACGTCCATTTGCTAAAACAGCTACTGAAATAGAAGATCTAATCGCGCAATAAAAGTTTTCCTCTACATGAAAAACACTTTGTGGCTACTGCCACTTACTTTACTGTTCGCCTGTCATACAGGCCAACCAAAACATTCCGGGAATGCGGAACTGAACCTACTTGCAGAGAAGTATGTTCGGCTGGGATTGAATATCGGGCAATATGATACTGATTTTGTGGATGCTTATTACGGTCCTGATTCGCTGAAACCTGTATCCAAACAGCCGGCTTTTCCGAAAGACAGCTTCCTCTCCGAAGTAGAAACGCTGAAAAAAGAACTACAGGAAGTTATCGCAACAACAGACAATGATACGATTCGCACCCGGGCTAACTGGATCACGCACCAGCTCACCGCTTTCGGCAGGCGTATCAGGATATTCTCTGGCGAATACAAACCATTTGACGAAGAGTCTAAAGAATTGTTTGATGCCGTAGCGCCGGTATATCCGGAAGCGCATTATCGTACGCTGATAGCGGAACTGGATAGTCTGTTGCCTGGGAAAGGCCCGGTAGCGGAGCGTTTTCAGCACCTGGCCAACCACTTCATCATCCCTAAGGATAAACTGGATACTGTTTTCAAAACAGCGATTGCCGCTGCCCGCAAACGGACCTTAGCGCATTATGACCTGCCTGCCACAGAGGATTTCACACTGGAATATGTGAGTGGTAAGCCATGGATGGGCTACAACTGGTACAAGGGTAATTATAAGAGTCTGATCCAGATCAGCGCCGATTTAAATATTTTCATAGAAAAAGCGATAGACCTGGCTTGTCATGAAGGATATCCTGGCCATCATGTATACAATATGTTGCTGGAAAAAAATCTTTATCATGATAAAGGCTGGGTGGAAATTTCACTTTATCCGCTCTTTAGTCCGCAGTCGCTTATTGCAGAAGGCAGCGCCAACTATGGCATTGAAATAGCCTTTCCTGGAGAAGAGAAAACCACTTTCACCAAAACAGTGCTGCTGCCTCTCGCAGGACTTGATACAACGGGCATTACCACTTACTTTAAAGCGCTGGAAATAAAAGGTAAACTCAATTATGCACGCAATGATATTGCCAGAGGCATGTTGAGCGGTAGCATGTCTGATTCCACCGCAGAACAGTGGTTACTGAATTATACCTTGCTCAATCGCGAGGCAGCGGCGAAAGGGATATTGTTTATTCGCAAAAACCGTAGTTATGTGATTAACTATAACTATGGGCAGGATCTGATCAAGCAGTATATCAATGCTAAAGCGCCGGGAGGCGATCCTAAGCAAAGATGGGATGCTTTCAGCTATTTGTTGAGTAACCAGATTACGCCGGAAGATTTGATCCAGGCGACTTCTGGGAAGTAAGATAGTCGATAATAGAAAAGCCGCTTGAATTCGAGGATTCAAGCGGCTTTTATGTTGATACGTCTTAAAAATCAGCGGTATTGTATGCAATGCGTTTTCCTTCTTTGAAATCGAATAGTGTCAGTCTTCTGATAGTGTAGTACATGGTCCAGTAATCCCGCAGAACATTGATCCAGGTGATGGTTGACATATCTTTCTGTTGTTGGGCGCTATTGAACTCTGTAAAGCTGAGGGAGCCTTTTATATACTTTTCTTTTGCGATAGTATAGCGTTCATTTCCAATTTCCAAGGCCAGTTTGGCCGATTTTAGTTGTTCCTGTAAAGCATTCCATCGCATTGTTTGCAATAAAATCTCCTGCCGGAAACTAATATTCTCCTGATCAATAGAGGCCGCAGTGACCTCCTTATCATAGGCCGCTTTTCGTATTGCCGCCTTATTAACCCCCCAATCCACCAAAGGAATGGACAGTTGTACCGCTACCACCTGTTGTTGTTCCAGTTGTCGATATACATTGCCAAGGTCAGGACCAGATTTTGACATCCCCAAATTGGCCGTTACTCCAATAACAGGCGCCGCCTGAGATTTTGCCTGACGTACATTCTGTTCAGCTTGCAGTCGGCGAATCCGCCACTCTAGTACCTTTGCCCTGTTGGATGCCGCTTCCCCCAACGCTTTCTCCTGGTCTATAGTAAAGAACTTCAGGTTTTCCGGAATAATCAACTGCAGAGAATCATTCTCTCCCAACCCCAGGTATTGTATAAAGTCTTGTCGTTGCTGTTCATAGCTGATTTTATCATTTTGCAAACTAATTTTTGCGCTTTCCAGATTAAGTTGTGATTGCAGTAAATCGTTCTTATCTCTTGTTCCGATACTAAATTTTTGTTGTGTGAGACTAAATAATGTATCGGCATTCAGCAAATTTTGCATATCCAGGAATACCTGCTTCTGTAGAGCCAGTAAAGAAAAATACTTAGCGACGGTTGTTTCCCCTATTGATTCCAGCTTTTCGGTATAGGCTTTGTCACTTTGTTTATACTGCAATGGCGTAATCTGCTTCTGCCATTTAAAGGCATTATAGAATAGTGTATTCTGATTATAGGAAATAGAAAAAGGTACAGAAGAATATTGCTGGTCCTTACGTCCTCCAAAGATGTCAATTCTGTTAAGAGAGGAATAAAAGGAAAGGTTACCTCCCGTTAGGCCAATGCTCTGATTTACCTGCAGCATCATGGAAGAATAAGAAATATTCTGCGTCACAAATGCATCCTTTCCATCTGGCATAGTAATTTTATTGATCGATCTGTTGTAATTAGGTATCGTTCCAACTAATCGCAATGATGGCAACAAACTGCTTTTGAAGGACTGATAGGTCCAGAAGGAAGAATAAAGTGAACTCCTGGCAATTTTCTTATCCAGGGAGTTTTGTTGTGCAGTATAAACAGCCTCCTCTAATTGCAATTTTATTTGTTGAGCCTTAGCAGCATAGCAGCAACAGAGGAGCATTACTACCAGGGATATACGAACTTTCATAAGTTATTTTGATTGGTCAACTATTCTTTTCATTTTAAAGCGGGAGTAGTAAGTATAATATACCAGCGGTATGAAGTATAAACTAACCAATGCCCCTAATGTCATTCCTCCAATTATGACGAGGGAAAGAGGACGTTGTAGGACAGCCCCCATATTACTCCCAAACAGGAATGGAAGAATGGAAAAGGTGGTGATCAGGCTGGTCATGAGGATTGCCCGGAGTCGACGCTTTCCTGCCAGATGTATAGCCGTGGTAAGCGCATATCCTTCTTCCTTAATCAATTTATTGATGGTATCTAGTTTCATAATAGAATCATTGATAATGATCCCGCTCATGATGATGAGTCCTATCAAGGACATCAGGTTGATGGACGAACCGGCGAGATATAGCATTAGCAAGGCGCCACTGGCACTAACCGGTAACTCAAGCAATACTATTAGCGGTTGGATCAGCGATTCGAATTGGGCTGCCAGGATAAAGTACAACAAGCCAACAGTAATTATAGCAATTACCATCATCTCTGAGATCATATCCTGGTTGCTAAAACAGGATCCGGAATAGCTCACGGTTAGCTCAGGATAAGCTTTCATCAGCTCATCCACCGCCTTCATTATTCTATCGGGTTGTTTTGTATTGATATTAATTGGTACGTTGGCGCCCGATCTGTCTCCGAAAAGGGTTTGATAGCCTTCATCAGACCCGAGTCTTACTAACTCTTTGACTGGCACAGCATTTCCGTTTGCAGACGGTATTTTCTCCTGCGCTATAATATCTTCCAGGTGTTGACGTCTGGCTGCCAACACTACGGGAATTGCGTTACTGCTATTATCCAGCAGCCCCACCTCAGTACCGTTCAGCATCATCAACACCTTATCCCGGAGCTCTTTCGGATTAATACCATAACGTACCAGTCTTTCCTGGTTTATCATTATTTTATATGCATGCCCCACTGGCAAAGCTGCAATGTCTGCCTCCGGAAAGGCCGTCATCAGGGATTGATGCATTCTTTGCACCTCGGATATGGCAGGTAATACAGATGGATGTATGCTTTTCAGGTGTACGATCAGGTTATACCGGCTTTTCGTGAACGTTTGTTCCAGTGGCGTTTCAGGTTGGGTATAGGTTACTTCTGCGGAAGGATATGCTGTTATCATTATCCTTTTAATACTTTCTTTGGCTTTGAGTAATGTAGCAGGCGATGTGGCCTTCAGATAAATATTTGTTTCTCCTGGCAGTTGTGGCTGGCCTCTCGATATCAGATATTGCTGGGTACCTATTTCCGCATTGAATACCTCCAGTAATTTTCCAGTAGCCTCTCTCAGGATATTTGTTCTGCGGACATTCTCCGCAATTTGAATCTTATCGCCCCAGTTTACATGAATCATCATCTCGGAAGACTCAGTGGCGGGAAGCTGTTCTGCAGGCAGTTGCCGAAAAATAAATTTGCCGCCACACAAGAGTAGCAATACCAAAATAAGTGTGACCACCTTGTTTTTAAACACCCACTTAAACCCTCTCTCATAGATCCTTTCCAGGATGGACGATCTCTCTTTCTCCAGCGTTATAACATTTTTTTTGCTGGTCGAATGATGTAGCCAGTAATACAATACCGGCATCAAGGTTACTGCCACCAAAAATGAGACAGAAGCGGCAATAATCACCGCAAGCGCTTGTTCATAGAAAAGTGCGCCTGCAATACCGCTGACAAAAATCAGCGGGAAGAACACAGAACTGGTGGTGAGTCCTGAGGACAACAATGGCCTGATAATATCCATGGTGCCTTTATTACAGGCTTCTTCCAATGAATACTGTTGTTGAAAATAATAGCTGATATTATCAATAACAATTACAGTATTATCTATAATTAATCCTATTCCCAATGCCAGACCAGCCAAGGATACTATATTAATGCTTAATCCGCATAGATATAACAGCAGCATACTCAGTAACAGCGAAACTGGAATACTGATACATATCAACAAAGGAATACGATAGTTTCTAAAGAACAGGAATAATACCGCCATAGCTAAAGCGCCGCCTATCAGTAAATCCTGCCACAGATTAGCTATGGAATAGTCCAGCATTACCGCTTGATCCCTTACTTCCTCGAATGAGAGGTTGGGATATTCCTTTCGTAATTTATCTAATAGTGAAGCTACTTGTTCTTTAACGGCTCCGATCCTTGCGTTTCCTTGTCTTAAGATGGCTACATTCAGGCCGTACTGACGATTGACCAGAAACACCCCCGAGGAGGTTTGCGGTTTCATGGCCACGTCTGCCACATCTCGCAGGCGCAGCAAACGTTCCTGCACCATAAAGGTATGATTCAATATTTGCTCAACAGTGGTAATGCCTGGTTCTGAAAAACGTACCTGGTATTGATATACCCCATCTCCAACTGTAGTGGTACCCGCGATTTTATTTTTCTCCAGGATTTGTTGAAACTGGGTGGTGGAAATGCCCAGTGTAGCCAGTGCCGACGGGCGTGGCGTTACAATAATCACAGGTTCTCTGTATCCGGTAACATCTGCCAGAGACACTTCCGGCAGTTGTTCCAATCTTCTTTTCACCACCTGTCTGACAAAGTCAGAAAGCTCCCACTCTTCTTGTACGCGAAGCGGAGACCGGGAAGAAATATTGATATAGAAGACGGGAAGATCACTGGTATTCACCTTATTTACCTTTGGGCGATCCATTCCCTTTGGCAGTCCATTCATTAGATGGTCTACTTTCTCATTGGCTTCCAGGTAGGCATATTCCATATTTACCCCAAACTGAAATCTGACTTTAATGGTAGCCATGCCATCTCTTGTTTCAGAAGTAACGGCATCTACCTGCTGTAACATGCCCAATTGCTCTCTCAGCAACTTTGTAACCGTGGTTTCCATTTCAGTAGTACTGACATTGCTTCTGAAAGCAGTTACTACCAGTTCAGGCATCTTCACCGCTGGCAGTGGTGAAACAGTCACCTTACAAACCGCCAGAAAACCCAGCACCAACAATGCCGCAAATGTCATAAAAACCGCTACCGGCTTTTTTATAAGATAACTCACATACATACTAATCTTTCTTGATCTGAAGCCTTAAAAAGGCCGGCAATAATAAAATAGTTCCAATAACGGACGCCAGTAATCCACCTAGCGTACAAACACCGAATGCGAACCAGAAATCATTCCCATCACCACCTATTACAAAGGGTAATACGCTGATAATGGCAGAAATGGCACTCAGTATAATGGGAATTAATTTTCGCTGAAATGCGCGCAGATAAATACTTACAGCAGAACGTTGGGTATTCGGCACCAACTGACTGTAGTCATTCAGTATATACAATGCCCAGTTAACGGCTATGCCAGCAAGAAAAACCATTGCAGCGAAAGATCCGCTGTCAGGCCGGATATGAAATACTACTGCAGCCACAAATACTCCGATGAAGGATAATGGCATCATCCAAATGACTGCCCATGCATACAACAGGGAATTCAGCAGCACACTGCAAAGAATAAATATCAGTACGACCGCTATCAACAGGATAAGGTACATAGGAACGGTAGTCACCACTTCACCGTAATTACGTTCATCTGTTATTTTATAACCTACGGGGAGTTTCTCTTCCATCTGATCGATGATATTATCTTCCAGAAACTTGCCTGCATCCATCTCCCCAAAAAAGCTATAGTTGATGAATAAGGAGTATTCCTGCGCTTTCCGGGAGATTTCTATACTATTCCCTTCTTTTTCTATAGTAGCCAGATCATGCAGTTTAAAAATAACGCCGGAATCAAGCGATACAGGTTGGTGTAACAGTTCCCATTCTGAACGTTCCTTCAAACTAAACGGACTTAAGTATACTGGCACATCAGATCCGTCCCAGGAGCATGCTACCGGAATTTCGTCTGCGGATAATGTGGCAATACCTGTGGTTGCCCGAAAAAAATCAAACTGTCGGACTTGCAGTCGGGTGGCTGATTTCAATCTGAATACATAAGTGAATTCGGCATTTCTGTCATTGGACACCCTGGAATTTGTGGAGGTATATATCCGTCGTACCCTGCTATTCGCTTTCAACATGGTTTTTACTTCCTCTGAGATCGCGATTACCTTATCGAGGTTGTAACCAGTAACCACCAGGGAATAATTGGTATTATCTTCTGTCAGATTATTACTGAAGGTCCTCCCTACGCCGCTGATTTCGAAATTCAACAGGCCCGTATTCTGCGCCCACTCCTGCAACCCTTCCTTAAGCTGCAGCGGCACATCACTCTCTTCATAAGCTGGTTTAAAAGAGACAAAAATGTTTGCGTTTTCCGCATCATGGATAACGCTTATACAAGTATCAATTCCAGCTACGGTATTGATAATACTATCTACTTGATTGGCGACGGAGGTAATAAAACGGCTCTTTGCACCTGGTGCAACAGACATGGATATGTTTAAGCCGGTCCGGTCTTTCCCTTCCGATTTATTGTTGGCACTTGTTTGCATGAATAGGCGAAAAACTCCTCCCAGCGTGGTCTCCACGCCTTTACGAACAGTTCTTCCATTATCGCTGTTCAGGTACTTATTGACAGGGCGGCTCCAGGAATATTTTTGGTCTATATTTGCCGGCAACAGAAACAATGGTATCCCGAATAGCCATATCAGCCCCACTATTACTTTCTTTTTATGAAGAAGAATAAATGAATGGATAACACCCAATCTATTCGTTTGTCGCCAGAAGCGTCTTCTTTGCCGGAAGGAACGCTTGTTGATGATGGTTGGTACTGACATTAACTGCAACAGGGAAGGCACAAAATAGTATGCCACCGGAAGCGATACCAGCAGATTTATCAATACTGCCCACACAAACCCTTTCATGGTGAGTTGCAATGACTTGTCCAGGAAAAACATAATCACCAGGGTACACATGGTGGTAAGGTGCGCCACCACAAGTGCAGTAAATACTTTCTTATTGCGGAACCGCATCACATGATCCGTTACCACGATGAATCCATCAATTGTAAGGCCCATACTGATCGCAATACCAGCCAGCATCCAGGTGTCGATGCCAATACCCAGCATATAAGAGCAGGCAAATGAAATCAGGATATTAACAAGGAGCGAAAGAATAGTTAACCAGAGATAGGCATAGTTCCTATAAATCAACCAGATAAAGATAAATAGTCCGATGAGAGAGATGAGTGTACGTATAAGGACCATTTTTATCTCCTGAGATATTTGGGTTGCTGCATTAAATTTCTGAAAAAAAGTTACTTCCTGATTCTTCAGCAGGGATTGAATGGTCGCTATGGCGATGGGGGCAATTGTAATTACGTTTTCTGCAGCGCCTACACTAATATTCAAGTCAATTGTATTGACGCCGTTTATTTTAGTTCTCGGATAGCCATCATTTGCGGCCAACACGGGTGTTAAGAGTTGAGACAGGACATACTGACGCTGATTCACCGTAATAAAGGGGCTGGTCGCCGGTATGGTGTCATTCTCCGCTGAAGTTAGTTTAACAGGAGCTGTACTGGTGTCCCAATTATCTCCCATTCCCGGATAGCCCAGATCCGCCGCGAAGCGGTGTTCCTGGAAGCGCGAAGCAAGTATTGCCGGAGAAATGCCTGCGCTTTGAAGCTGCTCAGGACGATAATAGAGCTTCCATTTTAAATTGCTTTCCGGACTGATATTTACACGGGATATGCCTTTAATTCCTGTCAGGGCAGGAATAACAGTTGCCTTCAGCAAGCGGCAAATTCCAGCCACCGGTTGCTTACTACAAACAGTGATGACGAGCAATGACTGGTCGTTTGTATCATCTTCCGACTGAATGTGAATGATCGGATAAGAACAAGTTTTAGGCAGTGCAGGATATAATTGCCGGATGATCTGTGCTAGTTCAGTCCTCGCCCGGAATATAGGGCATCCTTCTTCGAAAGAAATTTGCAGGCTGCCAAAGCCGTTATAGGAGTTTGATTTCACCTCCTTCACGCCCTCCACTCCCATCACTGCGGACTCCATTACAGCTGTAACTTCGGATTCTATTTGCCGGGCAGACATTCCTGCACATGAAAAAGAAATACCGGCTGCATTTGTTCCTACGGTAGGGTTAAAACTAACGGGAAGACGGGTCAGCAGTATTCCTCCGGAAAGTGCCAGCACCACGAATATGATCACCATTGAATAGGCGGATATGACCGGTTTCTTTTCGTTCATTTCAACATTCTTTCGGTGACTACCGCATTATGTGCCAGGGTAGCATTATGGGAGATGATGATCTTCTGTCCTTCCTGTAAACCATTGGTGACAACCACATTCGTAGCGTTTCTTTCGGCAATTTCGACATAGTTCCACCTGGCTCGTCCATCCTCCAGCGTGAATACAACCTGTCTGCCTTGCCGCTCTACCACTGCAGCCAATGGCACTTGCAGGCGTGCTCCCAGGGCAGATTGTGCCGTCACCTGTACGCTCATTCCATCCAACAAATTACTACTGCCATTGGCAACTACCCCAGTAACGCTGATCATACCATGGGCATCTACCTGTGGATTGATGGACATAATCTTTCCAACGCATTTTTTGTCCGGATAATCAACGGGAGTAACAACAATAGACATCCCTGTTTTTACATAGGTATATTCGGACTCCAGAATGGGAAATACGATTTGCATGGACTTATCTTCCACTATTGAACAGAGGACTTGCAAATTCTGGCCGTAGGTACCCGCTTTCGTACTGAGATTTACAATTTTGCCGGAAAAAGGGGCTGTAATTTCCGTTTTTAGCAATTCTCTTTTTACGTCAGCATAATCCAGTCTGGCAGCATTATAATTGCTTTTAATTCTGGCCATTTTCAGGATATCAGGGGGAATACGGTTACTGTCTGCCAAACGGTATCCGTAATCAATTAACCGGTCATCCAGCGCTATTTCTGCCTGCTGCAGCGATTCTGCCACTCGTTGCAGCTTCCGTTGCAATGCGGATGCATCTTGTCTTGCGATTACCTGTCCAGCAGTTACATTTTGTCCATTTACTACCAGGACCTGGAGCAAAGGCTCTGATACCTGCAGGCGGATTTCCTGTTTTTCCAGGCACTCCGCCTTTCCGTTAAAAAACAATTCTGTATTAAACATTTCCTTCTTTGCGATGGCAGTCGCCACTGCTTCCGGTTCTTTTGATACCACAATTTTATCTGTCACCAAAGTCCGCTCCTGTTTAGCCTGGTTGCTACAGGATATTATCAGGATCATCAGGGTGGACGCTTTCCAACTCACATGCTTCATACCAGTTGTTTAGTTGTTAAAAAATTTATTCTTCATGAGGTCCAGGTACTTCATGGTAGATGCCTTATCGTGTTTGTCCGGAAAAAACAGATAGGAAACTGTTTGATCTTTTCCATAATAAAACAGGTAAGGCGCATTCTCCTTTTCCGCCAGCAGTGGCATATCATTCAGTGGAATTGAGAAAATGGGAAGTTTGATTTCATTGAGACGTACCCACTCATTCAGATAATTTTCATAATCATAGGACACCAAAAAAAGTACATGTTTTTCCAAACTGGTTCCTATCAGCTTTTGTTTAAATACATCAATTGTGGAGTCTACACAGGTACCACAATTCATGGAGGTAAAGCGAAAAACAAGTACCGGAGGTATTATCGTTGACATGACATCCCCACCTTTCTTTGCCTGTACCGGCGTCATTGCATCGCTTTTCAGAAGAGCTCCATTATCTCCCATAGCAATAATATCCTTCCAACGTTGATCTTTCAGCGTTGCATTTGCGTTATAACGATCCACCATAGTGGCTCTTAAGGTAGCTTCCTGTAATTTTATGGTTTGTTCATATTTCAGGCGAGTGAACATAACCGCGCCGATACCGCCTACCAGCAGTAATAAGGGAAGCAAAAATTTTCTCATGATTATTGTTTCAGCTTAAATGAAATGATAAATGGATTATCATAGGTATCCACTTTCAACGCAAGGAAGTTGCGAATTTGTAGGTCTGTCAAATCCGGGTCACTTTCTCTCAGTTGTTTTTGGGCATTAATAATACTCACAGCGGTCAGAACAGCATAGGCGGTATCTTCCTGATCCATAAAATCTATTTTAAAAGAACGGATTTTGAGCTTATCATATAAAAATCCTAATCCCGTATATACTCCTTTATTCATTTTCTTATCATACATAAAAAATGAGGCAGACTGCAAGTAGTCTATATTACCAAGAATAAAGCGCTGTCCTTCGGTAAATTCAAATATGCGAAAAAACTTCCCTTCTTCTTTTCCACGGATAAGCGCGCCAACTTTCTCATAACTAAACTGTTCTTTGGGCAGAATATTCCTAAAATCAATATAATATCTTGGTGTTAGTTTATCTGTGATGGTATACACAACCGGAAATCCTGTTTCATAAAAAATGGAGGTTTTCCCGACATTACTAAACTGGTTGGCCGATATAATCTGCCTGACCACTTTTGTACTCTGAAAAGGTAACGCTTTGCTTGTGGCCTTTCCATTTTCTATTATATAAAATCTATTTGTCTCATCATCGTCTGCACTCATCACATTACTATTATTGTACAGCGCATATTTCTTCTGACCCAATGGAAAAAACAGGGTAGGTTTATATTGCTTCATCAACTCCAAATTCTCAAAATCGTTACCACCTGCTATCTTATAACCAGTAAATTTGAGACCGATGTCCATTACTTCTACATTCTTTGAATAATCATTGTAACGAATATCGGTCGGAGTCAAGTGTTCAAATGGTCCTTTACCCATTGCCCCAATAGCCCGGATAAACTTACCATTAGTAGTAAATACTTTGATGGCTCCATTCTGTTCTCCCACTACAAACGAACTGTCAGTTTTGTACAGGTAATTGACTTTACCAATCAAAGAACGCTCAGCGGTTTCTAATGGAAGTATGGTTAATGAGCCCTGCTCACTTAATGAATCGATCAATATCTCAGGTACTGCTTTATCTATTTTTAATACGCTGGCAGTGCTCAAGTCAATATTCTCTTCGGGCTTGTTATTACTACATCCATACATTACACTGGCTATCATAGCCAGTAGTGCTAAACTTCTATATTTTTGCATCGGAATAAAATTGAAATTAAACAGACTGGATAAATAATTATCCAGTCTGAATGGTGCAAAATGATTATTCGCATTTGTGCTTTGTACAGCTACCCGCATAACCAGGACAGGTCTCTATGTACATGTTTTTAGTCGTGGTCACTTTAGACCGATACTTCACCATAGTTTTACCATTTACAACTACCTCTGCAATTTTCACATACTTGGTAAGATCTACATCCACCCCTAAATCAAAGTATACCTCTGTATTTGCTTCGATAGTGGTTGTACCACAAACAGTAGGGCTATCATCCCCAAGCATGGTACATTCGGTAGGAGCGCTTGCAGTTGGATCAGTCTCGCACCCAACGTTTGCCGGCAAGTCGCACAGGTCTCTGTCCTTATCGAATACAAGACCTGGAGGGCAGTTTCTAGAAATTAAAGTACCGTTGGAACATTGGTAAAACTTGGAACAATCTGTAGGATCAGGTATCAGGACACTTTGCGCCCTTACTACGCTAAACAATCCAATTGCTGCAATAACAGCCATGATGATTTTCTTCATTTTGCTGAATTTTGATTTTAAGGTGAATAAAAAAATACCTTTAAATACATGACAATGATAGAAAATGATTACTGGCAAGCAGTTTTAGTACAGAAACCAGCATAACCCGGACATGTATCCATGTACAGATTTCTAGTGGTAGTCTCTTTAGACCTATACTTCACCATTGTTTTACCATTTACAACAACCTCCGCGATTTTCACGTACTTAGTAAGGTCAACATTTGCGTCCAATTCAAAGAGTACCTCCGTATTTGCTGCGACGGTTATTGTACCACAAACGACAGGATTAGAAACGCCAAGTAAAGGGCAAAGACCATCGGAACTAGAACTAGCATCAGCAAAACCAAAACCGCCATCGCAATCTGTGTTCTGTGGCCAATCGCATACCTGCGTTTGCATATTGAACACTAGTCCGGGGCTACAGGTGAATTCGATTTTTGTCCCATTTTCACATTTGTAAAACTTACTACAATCCTGAGGGTCCCTCATGTAGGTCTGGGCATGTACAGCCGTAAAAATCCCCAATGCCGCAACTGCAGCCATCATGATTTTTTTCATGTTTTTGAATTTTGATTTTAAAGTGAATAATAAAAATGAACTTCTTTATGAACGACTTATAGACATACCATTCCCTGTTCCCTGTTGATCTTTAAATCATCAGGCGATAATTGATGTACGATCTTGGTTATGAGATATAGCCTATTATTCTACCACCCCACTTACCGCTACTTCCATGATGGTATTTCTGGCATTACTCAGGATAGACAAGCCACGATTAAATACGCCATGACTACTGGCATCATAGGATAGCTGAATTATCGCCGAGTCGCCGGGAGCAATAGGCGCTTTAGGACATACCGCACTAAGACAGGAGCAAGACGCAACCGCCTGATGCAGGAGCAACGGATTTTTACCTTTGTTGTAGACCGAAATTTGCCATACTTTTTTCTCTCTGAATTTTAGCACTCCCAGAGTAATTTTTGATTGAGCGACAGCCAGGTAGGGCGCATTTTCCATTGTAAGGGTAGTATCAGCGTAGGTTTTGGTCTCATTCAACAAATCTCTGTACAGCAGCATTTCATAGGAACCCGTTAACTCCAACGCTTTCAAGGCCCATTTCCTGGACTGAGACTTATCGCCAAGCTTATTGTTAAGCATAGCACTCAGATAACAATTGTAGAAGTAAGGTTGACTCATGGCAGCTGCTTGTACAGCGGTGAGTGCAGTCCTCCATTTGCTG
Organism: Chitinophaga dinghuensis; assembly: GCF_003259435.1. Taxonomy (GTDB): domain Bacteria; phylum Bacteroidota; class Bacteroidia; order Chitinophagales; family Chitinophagaceae; genus Chitinophaga; species Chitinophaga dinghuensis. Next base: position 150,087 of record NZ_QLMA01000007.1, on the reverse strand, counting down.
GTATCATTGCCTGCTGCCTGAAAGGCAAGCATGGCCTGCAGGCTCTTTTCAATTGCCTTTGGCGGAGTACCTAAATGATTACTGTCTGATGCCCGCTTCGTATAAAAACGGAACATGCTCCGTTCATTTTCAAATGCATATAGCTCTGTAATCAGCTCATCTTCTTTCTTGTTCCCGGTAATAATACTACCAATCTCTCCCCTTTGGTTATAGAGAATAGTGGTAGGGCTACCAACTGAATTAAGTGAATAAGAAAGAATTTCATTCCCTTTCACCTGACGAACACACCTGTATAGCAAATACTTATCTGCCAACATTTCCTTTACCTGCTTATTCTCTGTCAGTAAACTATTCCATGTAACACAAGGCGGACATTGTTCATTTTCAGAAACAACCAGCAGGTACTTTTTTTGTCTGGCAGCCTCCTCAAACGCCTGGCTTAGCGTTCCAGAGAAAAATACACTTTTTGACTGGTTATGACAGGACATGAGCATCCCTGCACAGGAAGCTATTGCTAGCATCCGGGTAAATCCTTTAAAAAACATCTTGTTTGATTAAATCAATGAAGAAAACGACGACTGTGTAAACCCTAACGATTTATGAAGGAAACAACATGGTCAGTTCGATATACCTTTAAAAACAAGTTTCATCTCACCATTTGTAGCATCGCTTTTGACAGATAGAATTTGTGCGAATGGACCTTTATATGCTGCAGCGTAGGTCACATTCAAAATACCTTTTCCACCTGGTTGCAACAACGTATCCTTGTAGTTGATGACTGTGCAACTACAGGATGGTTCCTGCCGCAATATGTGTAATGGTTTATTTCCATTGTTTAAATAATGATATTCAAAATTAATTGTATCACCTCGTTTCATTTCTCCTACCCATTTTGCTTCTTCTTCAAATTGAATATGAGGCCCCTCATCAAAGCTTCCGCCTGATAAATAAACCAATTCATTCCTCAGTGGAAAATAAAGCATGAGTAGTTCTGTAGATTCCATCTGCAATGCTTCGGATGCAAACTTTGCAGCTGAATCAGGAGCAATAGTGCTATATGATTTTGCCAGGAGATATAAACGATAGAAAGCGGTCTGCTTATCATCATATTGCTTCAGCCTTTCCACTGTTTTCAGCGTACCAGCATCCATATTATCATGGGCTAACAATGTCTGTTGTAGCAAGAGTAAATCTCTCTTCTCCGCAACATTGCTATTATTTTTCGGAAAATCAACTATCAAACTGGTCAATGAATCTGCATAAGCTGCCATACTATTTCTTTTCGCCAGAAATGCCTGCAGTACTCCATTTTCATCGAAAAAAAAGCAGGACAACTGGCTGTCATCTCCCGCAATAAAGTCTAATGTATGATTCGCTAAATAATGCTGATCACATGTATAAATCAGATAGTCGTTAAAAATCTTATTGGTAATTGATGGGCGTTTTTCCAATAACCCTTTTAGTGCTTCTACATCCAAACGCTCAGAATTACCGGCAAAAACAATCAGCTTACGTTGTTGGTTCTTTGCATCCTTCAGGGCATATTCCAGTATTCCAGAACGCACTTCCACCTGATGGCGGGTGCATGCAGACAATACCAGACATAGCAATGAGGACACCATAATTAATAGGCGTTTCAAGGCTTATCTAGATTTTCAGATAGTACTATGCATAGACATAAGGGATAAATGCCTTATCTCTTAAGCAGCACAAAACATGAATAATGAATTTGAAAAAATAAGGATCTCATCAATATCTATTTCACTACTTCCTGGGCAACAATTTGTTGTCGGTTAAATTGAATGGTATCTTTTAATGCAATTAAAAATTGGTTGGGTTGTTAATAATGGTTGTTCACGCAGTCATAAATCGTTCAACAAATATAATATGTTCATTCAAAATTCATAGTATGTATCTAAATAAAATAATTTCATGAAAAGATTATTATGAGAGATGTAGTTCAAACTGCCTCTCTGCGCATTCGAAACGTAAAAACGCTAATGGGTTAGTTGCGAACAATCAAATTTTTCTTACAAATCACTAAAACAGTTTTTCCTTCGAACCCTTTATCTGTAGCGGCCAAAATCCTATATACAATACCTTCATTTCTTTCATGGGCGCAGCCTTCAACAATATAAACTTTCCAGTTGAATCAGTTACCAACTTTTCTATTGGGCCATTCTTTCTCGTCAATTGGACGCTGGCGCCTGATAAGCCCTGACCGGTATGCTCATCTCGCACCCATCCTTCTATATGCTGCACATCCATATCCCGCAGCTCCAGATACAGCTTTCCGGATACTACGCAGCCATCTCTCCCTGTTATTCCAAATTCGGGATTTCTACCAGTTATTAATTCGCTTATGTTCTTTTTGTTGTACGTTACTTTTCCATATTTATCCTGGGCGTGCACCTGAAGAGCAAAGAGCGTAATCAGGGCAATCAGTGAAAATAGTTGGACGAATTTGGACACCATGGCAGCAGGTTTAGAATAGTAAATTTTATGCAAACAAAATTACTCATTCCTATAATAAGTATTAAACGCTTTCAGCGCATATGTTTTCCAGTATTGCGACTGCTCAAAAGGAATGAGTACTCCACTATTGATAGGTCGTTCCTCCCCTCTTGGACAAAATATTTTTGCGCCTTCTATCTGTAATGCTTCTTCCTTGTCGGCTCCTTCCAATCTGAACACCATATCATCTTTCCATAACAAAGCTATGGTCACTCCTTGCTCCATTTTTATGGCATAGGCACATAATATCTCCGTTTCCTTCACATTGGGTAATTCGCCGGCTATTTTATGAAAAACCTGTTCCGCTTTAGTCATAGTTAAAATATTTTTTATTTACTGAAATAAATGTATATTTAATAACGATAATACTTCTTTTTCCCCAATTTCTATACCTCAAATAAACCTAACTATTTATGGGCGATTTTTCGACTTATATTACTATTAAGAATAATCTTAATTCCCCGCTGCAATTAGATGGTTCCGCTGCAACATTAGGAAGTTGGAAGACCGCTCCTCCGAGTTGGATTTCTGCCCGAAGCAGCAGTGTTCAATTCCAATGTTTGCATGCATCCGGCTCTAACGGGTCGGAAGGATGGTTCATCTACAGAACAAATAGCGAAATAGAGAACCTCCGGTTCAAAATCAACTTTGCCGATCCCTATCGGGACGATAATTACGTCAGAACAAACGGATTCTCCAGTAACCTTTATACATTAAGCTACAGAGCCAGATCCAGCAATGGCGCATGGTGGGATAATACATGTCCTGCCTCCGGACATCCTGTAGAAGTGGAGATAACGATATCTTACAAAACTGTTCCGGATGCATATACGCTTCATTCTTTGAGAGCACAAAGCGACTACCGCATTAAAAGCAGTTCCGGATTTGCATTGCCATTAGATAATACCGTATGGCAGCAAGGAGGGATAAACAATGATGGCGATTATTCCGCCAATCCAATATTGGTAAAGACAAATAATCAAACCTTCCTGAAAATCAATCTAGATATATCAAACAGCAAATTAACGGATGTCCCTATCAAAATTAAAGGCACTAAAGCGAGTGGAAATATAACTTTTCAAAGTAAAGTCATAACCCCTACCAGCACGGGGATCATGATGATCGATCTTATGCTTAGTGGCGCCGATTTAAGTAAGGCGCTGCAATCTTATGGCGATTTCAAGTGGAGTATTGAGGCAGCGAATCAATCCTTCCAGCTACCAGATACCACCCGTCTTGAAATGTACTGGATTTCAAACAGTCCGGATGAAATGTTTAAAGCTGGGGTATGGGTGAAGGTCTACCGAAAAATATTCACCGTGCTGTCAGCAGGCATGACTACGGATCAAATTGCAACCTCCATTAGCAAACAATGCTTTGATGGCTTCTCCAAGAAATATGACACTGTTTATGGGGCCGCTAAATATGGACCAGGTCCTGACGGCGGATTCTTTGAGCTAAAAAACTATTATAACAATACCAACGGAGCACTATGTAATTGTTATGATCAGGCAGGTTTGGTACAAGTACAACTAGGCGCAATGGGCATTTCCTCTTACTGGGTGTATATGACTCCTTTCGGCTTTATTAATCAAACCAATTTGATTGGGGTTGGTCAATGCAATAATCCGTTCTTTTCCAATCCAGTTTGTGCACCTGAGAAAATAGTTGACATTAACAATCCTAAAAGATCTGCTTTTGGCAACCATGCATTCGTAGCCAAGAGTATTTCTAATAATTCCATCATCGATGCTTGCCAGGGGCCATTTATCGGCGATAAGACGTTAGCCACTTACGTTAGTGAAGGAATAGATAGCAAAACCGGGCTTTACAAAAAGTTTGGTCCTCCTAATAACGTACCAGGAAAAGCAACAGATGCCAAACAAGAACCAGGTATTGTCAGCTTAATACTGGTTAAATTACTCGCATCAAAGATCAATACCCTGGAAATGGAAGCATTAAAACCTGTTATCGACTTTGAAGAATTATATAAAACCGCATCTGCGGAGTTTCTCCTGGTAGATATAGATCAGCTATTGCAGTTTGCGTTACAGGACTATACTTATGAGACCGGAAGCATTGTATTATCCGATAGTGGCGTTATTAAGACCGGTACTTACGTAAAAGATCAAAAACGGATACAACTCAAAATACACGTTGCTACAAATGGTATTACTGCTTTGCGATTTATGGAAAGGTTCCTGAGCGGCTTCTCTAATCCACCATCAACGATCTTTGAAAGAGGTCCTGCAGCATTAGGTCCCGTTGCATTACAGCACCAGGAAGCACCAGAACCAATGCTACTATGGACTCAGCAAAATATATTCTTTGTACTCGATGGTTTGGAATGCAGTTATGATGAGTTGTACCAAATAAGTATGCGTATCAAAGAAGGATCTGCCAATACACAACTATTGGACAAACATAATATTCCTGATAGTGTAGATATGCATGTCAATCTCAGCAATCCGGAAGTGAGAGTAAATGACTCCTTCAAGGTTAATTTCTCCGGAGAAATGGATGATATGATTATCTGTGACACCGCAGATACCACTATCGAAATAGATTCCACTGGAAGAGACTACTACCACTACCGCGCCGTAGCGCCGGGGAATGCTACGTTACAAATATTCGTTGTGCAGCCGAAATACTATTTCCTGTTAACGCATACCGTAAATATCACTATCAAATAACTGGATATTTATTTGCTTGTAAGATAAAATCCGCTTTCATTGTATAATGGAAGCGGATTTTTGCATTTGAATACCAGTAATCTATACAATATTTGGACCCCTACCTTTTCTCAATATTTAAAAAAATCACAGTTCTGAATTATTATTGCAGTTACACGCGGTAATTTAGCGACTCAACCTATAACCCGTATTAAAGCCCTGATCACTTGAAACCCGATTATTAAATTCCCTCAAGAAAAGATTATGAAAATCAATTCCCTTTATGTTGCGAGCGGCATCGCTGCTCTCATGCTTCTTGGCGCCTGTACCAAGCAGTTAAAAAACGATCCTGCTGAAGCTGCGAAAGCAAATCTTGCTACCAGTATGGCTGCTGCAGCACCTGATAAAGACGGGTTAGCGCTTCATACATTCCTGAGAGCAAACGGTCCTGCATATGAAACATATACCGTGAGTCTCCAGGAAAGCGCTTCTTTCACCACCAGAAGTGGCAGGAAGTATACCATATATCGTAACTCTCTGGTAAGACCCGACGGCAGCCCTGCTTCCGGCACTATCACTTTCTCCGTAAAAGAAATCAATAATGCGGCTGCAATGATCTTTGCCGACAGACCTACCGCCACCAACACTGGCGCTCAACTGGAATCTTACGGCGAATTTTTTGTATCTGCCAGTCAGGGTGGCGTTCCATTACAGTTGCGCAGAGACAGCGCCATTGTTGTTCAGGCGCCTGCAAAAATTGATGTTCAGCGTATCCCTATGTGGAATGGCGATACATCCATCACCGTTAGCACCAGCGGTTACAATTATATCAATCAGTTGATCACGATATCTACTACCATCAGTGCCAACAAAGGCATCGACTGGCAGCAGGTTACCAATCCGGCTTCTGCTTATGCGCTGTTTGATGGTACCAACGGTACGCTCAACTTCCGCCTGGACAGTCTGATCAAATGGGTTAACTGCGATGCGTTAATGAGTAATCCGAACCCTAAAACCACGGTACTGGCCTATTTTAATTCCAATTACAATCCGGCTACCAATACCAGCTATAGCGGAGAAGAGCCTACTATGCTGTATTTCAAGCCATCTGGCATAAACAGCATCATCAAATTCTATAATACTATTTTTACTCCGCCAGCAGGCTATGAAGGTTTCCTGAGCTATCAGAATTCTATTCCTGTAGGACAGAGCGGTACTTTCCTTGCTATTTCCTCCATCGGTGGTCAATACTATGCCGATCAGAAAACGGTAACGATCCCTGCTCCTGCTCCAGGCAATAATTACAGCACTATTACTTTCAACCCGGTTCCTGTTAGTCCGAGCGCACTTGTTGCGCTGATCACCGGCATGAACACCAAGTAATCAGGCAAAATAAAATAGCCGGTAACTGGTTGATTAGCGGCTACATTTTCTACATTATCAGTGGCAATCCTCCCACAACGGGAAGTATATGAAAGGTTGCGGTCGTCCATAGGAAGGCCGCAACCTTGTTTTTTTAATGCTTAATTATCGTATTGGTATTTTTGGATTCTTAGTAATTGTATCAATTTTTACGAGGATACTATCAATTGGAACAGTAATAAGCGCAGGGCGCAGGTCACCTGCTTTTACATAGGTAAGAAGACTGGCCGCAGCAGCGCCAAAAAGCCCCACTCCTATCCTATAATTGGAATTACCAATACTTAATTTTCCATGATCATGATACTCGTCCATTACAGCCTTTCCCCATCCTAAAAGGTATCCGATACAATCAGCAGTCATGAATGGTGTCTGAGAACGTACAGGATCTTTTATAAGTGCAAATGGGCTACCATTTTTGTAGGCCGCAATATCGTATGTTATTATGGAGTTTACATACCTGGCTCCTTCTCCGCTCCAGAATTCATTCGAAGATTCGGCAATAGCCAGTATTCCAGAATACAGTTCTCCTTCATTTGGCAGTAAAACTGTGTTACTATATTTGCTCCGGATTGCCGCCAGTTGATTTTTTACTGTCAGATAATTCTGTTGTAAGGAAGCACCGGAAGCGAATGAATTGTTAAACACAGCGGTAATTTCACCTATCATCCCTCTCTCCCTTGTTGAAACTAAATCCAGTACCACTGGCTCATTTATTGAACTGGCCCAACTTTCCTTAATACTATTCTGACCAAGATTACTCACTATTGGGTCTAAAGCCGCAGCTGTTGCTGGATTAACGGTCAGTGGCAAATTACTGAAGTTGGGATTCTGAAGTAACTGGTTTTTTGCGGCTTCCAGTACGGCAGTAGTTGAATAGGTCGAGATAGTAGGTGTCACAGAAATGTTTCCTGTGCTTCCTGGCGGAATAACCATTTTTGAAAGGGGATTTACAATATTCACTCTCCCGAGATTATTTCTGTTGTTTAAGAGCTTGCGCAATTCAACATTGTGCAATTCTCCCAGCAAGGTCTGATTACTCAGTGGTTTTACCGGGTCAACTTCAGCAGTTTTGGGCTCTTTGTTACAGGCATAAATAACAGCCAAAAAGACAAGTACTAACAGGGCTACTTTTTTCATGTTTGTTTGGGTTGTTTAGTTAGAATTATTCAATAAGGAATGTACGCTTGTATATGTACTTTGTGGGTTTAAACAGCATATTTGGGGGGCATTCAAATTAATTCACTATAAAATTACATTCTTCTCAATTTGGGCACTAGTACATAAACGACATTTTTCCTGATAACCTGGTGCATGATAATTATTTTAGAATGACGTAATTCATCCATAACTAACTGGTTTCAGTAAGCAACACCTGCATCAGGGTAACTTTAAAAATACAGTATTACGTATAGTCGTAACAGTGATCACTTTATTCCCGGATATCATAAAATAAGCAGCCCCACGCAGTACCTGGGGCTGCTTATTTTATGTGGAAATACTTATTGATTAAACGGTAGCTGCCTGGGCTGGGGCATGTTAGTAACCCGAACCCTAAACCTACTGTACTTCAGGCAATATAAAATAGCCGTTAACTGGTTGATTGACGGCTACATTTTCTACATTATCAGTGGCAATCCTCCCACAACGGGAAGTATATGAAAGGTTGCGGTCGTCCATAGGAAGGCCGCAACCTTGTTTTTAGGATTTATTAAACGAATAGTTGGTGCTGAGCGAATCATCTATAACCCAGGCTCTAAGAGCACTTGTAAATTACTTCCATTCTCCCTCCAATTATAGTACATAACCAACATTTGCCAGAGGCCCTAAATTCATCTGGTATGAAGATGCTATCGGTTAATTCTGGCAAATAGATTTTATTTGCGTTTTACAAGCAACCTATAAAGCAAGAGATGAGACGAATTACATTTACCCTATTACTGATGCTGTTTTTCTTTAACAGCCAATCGCAGTCAATGTACGGGCAGACGGATTACATGTATGGCACAATGGGGAACAGAACGGAAACCTTGGTTGGATATTTTTCATTCGACTATGAAATCTCCCAGAATGGTCAAACTGTTTATTTTTGGAAGGGACCGGGATCTGGCCGGCCAAAATCCTTTCAATCGCGCAAATACGACTACTTCCGGGGAGACTCTGTCTACATGGAAAAATTCGGCGGCTATCAGGCGCTGGGCGGGAAAGTAGAGCTTTTGATTCCCAGGATAGTAGATGGCAGGATTCAATTATTTGAATTATTCTTTAAGTGGGGACCAGGGCATCTGGCTAAATCAGATCGTTATTTTGTAAAGAAGGGCGAAGAGAAATTCCAACTCAAAAAAAAGAAGTTTAAAGAGCAAATGAAGAGCTTAATTAATGAAGATGCTGATTTATTAAAGAAAGTGGAAAGTGGGGAATTGACTTATGATAATCTGATAGATGTGATTTTAATGTATAATAATAAAATACTGTCGGCAGACACGAATCTCCAGTAATGCTGCTATTTCAGTAAGCAACACCCGCATCAGGATAACTTTAAAAATTCAGTATTCCGTATAGTCGTAACAGTGATAACTTTATTCCCGGATATCATAAAATGAACAGCCCCACGTTGTACGTGGGGCTGTTCATTTTTTGTAGAAATACTTATTGATTAAACGGTAGCTGCCTGGGCAGTGGCATGTTCCGTTTTCGGATGCAGCACCTCATTCGCGTATACATCTAATTTATGCTGCTCAATGACCTGATTCTTCCAATTGTCGAAGGTGCTGTCTGTCGGCGCTACAATCGGATTCGTAAATTTCATAATGGATCTTGGATCTGGTTGCTGGTAGTCGAACCGTTCAAATCCTTTCGATAATCCCAGGTAGAATTGCTGGATGGTCACCGCCGGGTCCGTATTAGGAATAACTATCACTGCTGCATCCGGTCCATCAGGCGCATACAGCATGGCCGTAGCGGCTAGTCCCTTAGCTACCGGATAGTAAGGAACGGCATCATTGGTATTCTGAAGATGGTTTTGCTTACCAATAAACTTTTTATTCAGATCATCATTAAAAGCGGTATTACCAGAGGAAGGCGCAGCGAAAGTATAAAGGTAGGTATACCGTTTATTAGGCGCATCCGCATCATTCAGATGGAGATAGTAGGAACCATAGACTTTTGCCAGATTACCACCCAGACTATATCCAGTAATCACAAAATCTTTGGATAAATCTTTATTCTTCTTCTTTAAAAAATCGAGCAGCGTATCGCCACCAGTGCCTTTCGTCAGCAAGAGATTTGTAAAGCCTACATAGCCACCAGCACTGATTAATGCTGGTTTACCATCGCTGGTATAAGGCCAGTATGCTAACGCATCATTCAGATCCTCCAACACCCAATCGCCCAAAAAAGCCCATTTCCCAAAAGGAACCGGCATTACAGACCCTCTGATAGCCAGGACATAAATCTTTTCGGCGACATTCTCTGCTACAATGAAAAAGTTGGGGTCATTAATATTCAGGCTGCTCCAAACGATATTCCAACCCGGCATATGATTTTTAATATGCAATTCAGGGGTAGGGCTACATACAACCTGGCAAACCTGTACGGCATAACGGCACTGCTGCGCCGAGGACATTCTGTTTTCGGTGTTCATAGAGGTGGTATTTTGAAGTTAATAAAAACAATTGGGGGAAATGTTAATCATCTATCTCATATACTTATCTTGATCAGCAACATTAAATTAATAAATTAATTTGGATTCCAAACAAAAAATAAAACACGAAAGCCACTTAATACTTTTTAATTATTGTGGCTTTCGTCTGCTCTTATCATTTTCCTACATGAAATATTATCATATCACATCCGCATGCTGACCAAACAACTGTTGCCCTCCCTCCAAAGAAGCACGGATGGCGGCTCCGCTATAAGTGATCATCTTGCGCTCATAATCAGTAATAGCCGCATTAACGGAATATTCACCCGCAGCAGCTTTTCCCAGGCATGCAGACAGCAAGGCGGCATCCTGCAAGGCCGTATTGGCCCCCAGACCGGCTGCGGGACTCATCACATGCAACGCATCTCCCAAACCTGTCACCCTGCCCGTTTCTCTTGGTACCAATGGGCGCGCTGTTCTCACAGGTATCATCATGGCTCCCGGAATATCCGCATGTTCAAATAATGCCCGCAGTCCCGGCGCCCATGCGCCTGTACGCGTAAGCACCAGCTCCCGCAACGCCTCCTCCGAAAATCGCAATGTGTGCGCAGCATCCAGCCCGAATGCTTCCCGGGTGCCTATCAGTGCCCAATACATATAATTGCCAATATCACTCAAGGGGAAATCAACCTGATGCCGCGCTGCATGCACCGACTGGCTATCGCTGAATTGCATGGCATCAATAATCACTGCCAATCCGGTATCAAAAATGGCGGTAGTACCTCTTTGCAAAATGGCGGCTATGGCTTCATTCCCTTGTAATGTAGTACCATAGAGGCATACGCTGCCAGTATCAATTGGGGCCGAGTCCGGGAAGAGCTGTCGGGCAAGCAGAGAGTTCACCCCATCTGCAATTACCAGCACATCACAGGAATGCGCCGTACCATCCTTAAAATGCAGCGTAGTTCTTCCATCACTGTTCTCTTCCCACGACTCTGCACTTTTGTTAAAATGAATATTAGGTAATATATCCGCCATGAGTATCTCCCGCATGGTAAGTCGGTGTGCCTTGAGGTCAGCCGCCTCTTCATGCTCGCTGTCCATCCAGGAATAAATCTGTTTATCGTCAAGACTTTTCAGCGCCGAGGTGAGCGTGCGTACGCCTGCAACAGGTATGGCACAGGTATCTCTGAATAATGCATATCTGTCCGGAGGAAAGCAGGAAGCCAATGCCCGCTGCCCTGTGAGATCTATTCTGATCCTGTATCCCTGTGTTCTGCTGTTAATGGCTTCATCCCTTTCGAAAACATCCACATCGATGCCTTGCTGCCGGAGGCCACTGGCGAGGCATAGTCCGCCAAGACCCGCTCCTGCTATCGCTACTTGTATCTTCTTCATTTTTTACCGAAACTGTTTTTATCAGTTACAAGGCAAAGGTCTGATACAAATACAGCGGAGTAAAGACACAATACATGGTAAGTATAGGACTATTCGCGGGAGAATTTTCTTGCCTGCGCCGGCGTCATTCCGGTGGCATTCTTGAAATACCGGCAGAAATAGGAATAGTCATCATAGCCCATTCGGGTAGCCAGTTCTTTAATGGATATATCCGTATAATATAATATCCTGCGGGATTCTGTAATAACCTGCTCCTGGATGAGCCGACTGACGGAATAGCCTGTCTGCTCCTTCACCACTTCATTGAGATAGGAAAGGGAGATATGTAGTTTATCGGCATATGCAGCAGGACTTTTCATGGTAAGGTAATGTCTGGCCAGCAACTGTCGGAACTCATGCAGCAACTGCACCGGCCTTGATAAGATAAGATCATCTTCTGTATGCTGACGGTGATAAGCGCCGGTGCAGATACCTATGCAAACGTCTGTTGCACCACGAAGTACTTGCGGGAGAAAGCGAATTTCGTCTCCCGAAATATACATATCATGCAACAGGGTAATACTATGATGAAGGGCCGGCAGCATGGCCTTATCCAGTGCAACAGCGCCGTGATTGGGCGCAAAAGTATCCAATACAAAACGGTAAGTTTCGTGTATCCATTCCCGTTTTACCGCAATAATCCATACATGCGAATGCCTGGCAGACTGTGCCCTGTGTACCTGTCCGGGAAGAATGCACAGCACATGCCCAGCCTTGAGGGGAACCGTTTTAAAATCGACACTCATCACCGTACTCCCGCTTTCCTGGATCACGAACTGGTAATGCTCATCCCGGTGCGCCAGTCTACGGTGAATGCTGTCCGGGTTGATACCGGACAACTTCCTTATTTCCAATGCGCCTGTAATACTATGTACGGGAATCATCTTATATGAAAGTTGCGTAAAATATGGATCTCTCAACAAAAATAAGGTTCCTTTTCATGCCAGCCATTTGCTTTTTCCCTATTTTGTGTAACGAAAAATTATCCTATATGAGTAACCTGTCAAACATCGGGTTTATATTAACTTCCCAGGAAGATCTCCGGCCATTGGTTGAAAACACTTATGCAAAATCTACAGTGATAGCTACTGCCATTGGTAACTATCACGTATACACCGACGATTCTAATGCCCAGATATGGCACCAATTTGACAAGGAGCAGAACTGGCTGGCGTTTAACCCGCAGTATAAAGGAAAAAGCCGCCGAAAAGTGGAACTGACTGCCACTATGAGCAGCGAGGAATATCCGATGGAAGGATCCTTCCATGGTTGGGCAGTAGAAGAAAATGCAGGAGAATATCAGCAAGTGTATCCCTTCGTTTTCGAAACGCCCGACTATGCGATCTTTGCCGCTATCCCGCTCCCATCCGTTGTTACGATTCAGCTCACGGCATTCGCCAATGAACTGAGTATTTTTGATAGTCTTACCTCTTTTGAAAATGCACAGGATGGGGAGTTCAAAATGGCTGCACAGTCGTTTATTCCCTCCGGATTATTTTCCACTTCAGAAGATGAAACCTCTTCCGCCTCTAAGGCATATGGATTCTTCGCGGGTACCATCAAAGAATGGGAAAAGAAACGGAATACCATCACGGGCAATCATTTCTACTGGATGTTGGTAGAAACATTGGGAGGAGAAATAGATATTGTGGCAGATGAACGCTTCTTTGAAGCGCCACCAGTAATCGGAGGAGTGGTACAAGGTAACTTCTGGCTTTGCGGACAAATACTGAATGCTCCGACAGAGGAAACATCTGCCTCAGCAGCGCCATCAGCAAAGGAAAAGAAAGGTTTCTTCAGCCGTCTTTTTGGAAAATAAATAATCTATACCCTCCATAAACAAACGGTTTTATGGAGGGTATAGCGGTTATCGGCTTTCGCCCCCCACAATTTCTACGGGAATCTTTTCATTTACCGATTTTGTGTCTTCCGTAATATATACCTCTGGCTGATGTTGAGCCAGCTTAAAGTCCATCAGAAAACGGTTTATCTTGGTTAGTGTATTAAAATCAATCTGAAAATCTGCGTTGGCCTTCCAGTATCCGCGTACTGCAAAAACGTGTCCGGATGTAGGATCATTATAAAAATGGTATTGACTGCCAAGTCCCAGCGGATATACTACGATGCGGCCATCATTCCAGGTCAGGTTGAAAGTTGTATCCTTACCAACAACGATTCGGGCATTTTTAATACCAAGTCTGTTCTGAGAAAACCTGATTTCCTTATTAAAGAAAGACTGCTCCGGCTGGTCAACAAAGTTCGGCGCCGTAATGTGTACCTGCTTCGCCGCCAGTTGGGTTCGGGCGATGAGCGTATCAAGCGCTTGTTTTACATCATTATCTTTTAGCTTAAATGAGGCGCTTAAAAGATCGCTGAGTCCACCTTTTTCATCCCAATCGTAGCCTCCGCCGGTGGCGACAATAATTACTTTATGCAGGCGATCCACATACAGTCTTTGTCCTCCTCTACCAACAGCATTAAAAGCATGATCGTTGTCTATCCAAAATCCGTAACCATAGCCTTTATTGTCTGAAAATGGGACCTGTATGGCAGTAGCCTTCTTAATGTATCCTGCGGAGATGACCTGCTTGTTGTTCCATTTTCCTTGATTCATTAACAACTGTCCGATCTTTGCAAGATCGATGGGTTTAAGGTTAAGATCGCCCCAGCCATGATTGACACCCTGTTCATTCTTGTCCCAGTAATACCCCGCAATACCCAGTGGTTTAAATAAATATTTGTCCGCAAACTGCCCAGGGGTCAACTTGGTGGCGCGGTACAGAATTTCCGCGAGTAGCTGGAAATTGCAACTGCAATATGAAAATTGCTTTCCGGGTTCTGTGATGCTGGGAATATTAAAAATGAAAGCGGGCCAGTTATTTGATTGGAACAAGCGTGCAAATAATTTATCCTCATTATCAAATCCACACTCCAGTCCGGAGGTCATGGTGAGCAGGTCCTTGATCGTTAAGGTCTGGAAATTCTTACTGTATGTTTTTATCTCCGGAAAATATGTTCGAACCAGTTGGTTTTCATCCCGAATGAATCCATGATCCATCGCAATACCAATTAGTAAGCCTGTAACCGATTTTGTACAGGAAGCCATATCATGCCTTAACCCGTTGCGGTAGGGATAGAAGTAAGCATCCAGTACTATTTTTTTATCCCTAATCAGTAAGAGACTGTGCAGGTTCACTTCCTGGTCATGCACATAGGGGAATATTTTGGCCAATGCATCGGCGGAAATATGTTCTTCAGCTGGTGTTCCAGGGTAAAATGGAGCCGCGTTGGTACTACTGCCGCTTGCTTTGTGTTGTGCTGCAACATGGGTCGTAACTGTTGCAAAGATGATCATAAAAGCGAAAAACCTATACATAATTTAGATATGTTGATGATTCAAAGATATAATCCTGAATTTTGGGTATGCCTACATTTTGACGAATGGACGATTATGTTTGATGAAATGCAGCGCATATGCGCAGTTTTGAAATTGCTTCCTATTTATGGTATATTGATGGCCGAACTTTGCAAAACCATTAATGGTTCCTACGGAAAGATAGTATACCTATGAATAAAATACAGGAAATTGAATCCACGATAAAAGAATTGGAGGAAAAGGTGCATGCCCTGGATCTGGGCAGCATGGATGAGCATACGCTTGAAATAGTACGCTTGCTAAAAACAAGGACTGATCTGCTAAAGGACCTCTTCCGATTACAATGGGAGCAGAAAAGTATGCTGGAAAGACATCAGTTTCGGAAGGAAGACCTGTCCACAACATTCCATTATATGAAAAAGTATGAAGAGGAGGTGAAAGACCAATGGCAATATAAGAAAACCTATATCGAGATGACGGAGCAGCTAGAAACTATACTGCAACGCGATTTCGGAGATATAAATATCCTTTTTAAGATCATCCATGCGGAGCTTGCCAGTGCCAAATATTTAAACATTCAAAAAAACGTTTCTTTAAAAATATGTTTTCAAATGCTGTCGGACAGAAGAATGGAAGAGGCAGTAGTGAATGATTTATTGCATAATTATGCCTTGTTGAATGCGCTGGAATGTCCCTTAAAAGGATTAAGTATTTTCTAAGTTAGGAAAAGACAAACCCCATTTCCAACATTTTTTTGGAAGTCTAATTAAATATTCATTGATTTGCGGTTCATTCCCGCCGATGGAGAATATTTATAAAAATATCATTAACCGGCCTTCCTAGCAGCACTTTCTTCTGCTAGCAGTTTTATATTCTGCTTATACTTTACTACATCACTTTACTGCCATTGCGACGCAATGTTCGGTGGCGCTAGTTCCAACCATTGACATAATGAGTACCATGATTTTTAAGAACAATCTGGCATTTGCACAACGCCTTGATCAACAGGATCCATTACATCACCTGAGAGATGAATTTCTGTTTCCACAGCAAAACGGTGCGCCGTTTATTTACCTGTGTGGTAATTCCTTAGGGCTGCAGCCCAAATCCGCCCGTGAGTATATGTCGCGGCAAATGGACAACTGGGAAAATCTGGCCGTAGAAGGTTGGTTTGAGGGAGCAACTCCCTGGATGTTTTACCACAAGGAGCTGAAAGCGCTAATGGCCAATATTGTGGGCGCCAGTGCTGCAGAAGTATGTCCAATGAATACATTGACAGTGAACCTGCACCTGCTCATGGTGAGCTTCTATCGCCCTACAGCGAAGCGTTTTAAAATAATCATGGAAGCCGGCGCATTTCCTTCCGATCAGTATGCCATTGAAAGCCAGGTAAGGTTTCATGGCTACGACCCAAAGGACGCCATCATAGAAGTAGCGCCGAGAGCGGGAGAAGCCACTTTAAGGACAGAAGATATCCTGGATACCATAGCTACTAATGGCGCGGAAACGGCGCTGGTACTGTTTGGTGGCATCAACTATTTCACTGGGCAATGGTATGATATGCCCGCCATCACGAAGGCTGGTCACCATGCCGGCGCAGTTGTTGGGTTCGACCTCGCACACGCCGCAGGCAACGTACCATTGCAGCTACATAACTGGGATATTGATTTTGCCTGCTGGTGTTCCTACAAATACCAGAATGGAGGGCCTGGCGGTATCAGTGGCATTTTCGTCCATGAAAAGCATTTTGCCGATACATCCCTGGACCGCTTTGCCGGCTGGTGGGGCTACCAGGAAGAACAACGGTTTAAAATGGAGAAAGGGTTTACCCCGGAAATGGGTGCAGATGGATGGCAGGTTAGCTGTACACAGGTTATTCCCATGTCACTTTACCATGCCTCCCTTAAAATCTTTGAAAAAGCAGGATTTATTGCACCACTTCGACAAAAGAGTCTGCAATTGACCGCCTACCTGGAATATCTCATTCAGGAAGTGAATACCCAACTTGGCTTTGAACAATACAAAATAATTACGCCGAAAGATCTGGCAGACAGGGGCGCACAGTTATCCATCGTGGCACAACACCATGCCAAAGAGATTTTTAACGCATTGGTAGCGAAGAATGTATTGGGCGACTGGCGAGAGCCAAATGTTATCCGACTCAGTCCCGTTCCTTTGTACAACAGCTTCCAGGACGTATTCCATGCCGCCGAATACCTGATGGCCATCTCCAAAGATCTCATCTCACCAAAGCAATAATTTATTTAGACAATGGAAATAACAACGGAAATTCACGACAGGCTGTCCAAGCTACAGGAGAAATATGCTGCCATGGGGCAGGATATTATGGGCTACCTGGACGGTTTGCTCTATGCAGATTACCTTACCTATTGGGATTACATTCACCTGGACACCTTGCTGAGCCTACAACATCCCAAAACCTCCTATCCTGATGAAAAGATCTTTATCGTATATCATCAGATCACGGAATTATATTTCAATCTGACTTTACACGAATGCGCTCAAATCAGTAGCAACAGCGCACTGACTGCCAGCTTCTTTGCATCCCGACTCAAACGCATCAACGCATATTTCACGGCCCTGGTATCTTCTTTCGATATCATGGTGGATGGCATGGACAAAGAACAATTCCTGAAATTCAGAATGTCTCTCCTCCCCGCCAGCGGCTTCCAGTCAGGGCAATACCGTATGATCGAGATCTATTGCACAGAATTGATCAATCTGGTGACGCCAGGTAAACGCGAGGAATTAAAAGACGCATCTCTGGCAGAACAGTTTGAATACCTCTATTGGAAGTATGGCGCATCTGAATTATCTACCGGGAAACAAACCCTCACCCTGCAACAGTTTATAGGGAAATATACAGGCCAATTAATTCATCTGGCACAGACAAATGTGAACAGTAATTTTTCTCAGTTGTATAAAAAACTACAGCAAAGTGGGGAAAATGAGGAAGACATGAAACAGGTAGAAGAGGAACTCCGGAAACTGGATTTGTTTGTGAATGTAGAGTGGCCGCTTTCGCATTATAAATCTGCCGTTCGTTACCTGGAACGCGATCCGGTGGACATCGCTGCTACTGGGGGTACTAACTGGCAAAAGTACCTGCCTCCGCGCTTCCAGAAAAGGATCTTCTTCCCTTTCCTCTGGACTTCAGAACAAATAGAGCAATGGGGTAAATCCTGGGTAATGAATGTATTGAAATCTTACAGAATCTAATTTAGCTATCTTAAAAAAGGGATTGACGTCGCAGACATCAATCCCTTTTTGATTTTATTACTTTGTTGCCGTCTTTCCGACAGCAGGCCAACTATGCGGAAGGCGGCGTCAATGACCAACCAGCAAGTACCAATTCCTGTACTGCTTCATTCTGTTTGGCGCCATCCATTAGCGTATAGATTCCTTTTTTCCTTGTAATGATATTCTGAATCAGTTGCTTACCTAATACAGTAATAAAAACAGCGGCAAGAATGGAAAACATACCAAATATCCCGAATGCCACGAATGACAGTATTACCACTGCAGCAGCGATACCCCAGGTCCACATGACGGCGATTCCTTGCGCTCTCACATGTATATTTCTGCACCTCCTGCATCTTGGTATGCCCACCAAGATTTTACTGTACTTAACAGAACGATAAACAACTATATTAGTTCGGTCTTGCTCTGAAAATAAAGGGAGGAAATAATTGTCTTCCATATCTGTCGACTCGTCCTCTTCACAATACTGACACTTCTTTTCTACAGGCTCCAGTCGCTGCTTTTCTTGATTGATAACATGCATAATTTGCGTTTATTTTTTAGTCGTTTTCGACGTTGCCATACACTGTTTTGGCTATTAAGAAATAGATGATGATAGCTGGGACTAGCGCCACTATTACAGGAATAAACAGCTCAATTCCTATATAGCTGCTTCTCCCGGAGAAATACCCCTTATAGGCATATGGTAGAACGAACGTAAATATGCCACATGCCAACACTCCTGCAAATGGTTTTGGTTTATAGCCCCAATAGCCCGCTGCACCTGCAACGATAACTGCCGCCACATACCACAACATAGATTCTATTTTGAATATGGGGCCTGTAACCGCTAAAAACAATACTCCCATCGTTACCACTTTCTGAATTTCAGCCTGGCGGTTTATAGCCTGTAATTCGTCAAACAACTCTTTTTTATACTGTCGGTATTCAGCCACAATCAGGCGCTGGGCCTCTGTCTCATCAAAGCCAGCATCCACTAATTTTGCCGCTTCCTTCTCTACCGAAAAATCGTAATGGGGAAAAACTCGTCTTAACTCCTCTTTTTGTTCCTGGGAAAGAATATTACTCATGATAGCATTTAGGATATAGGAATATGGAATAATTACAAATACAATCTTTAAATAGGTTCAAACATTGGTGGCCTCCCTGATTGATGGAAGTCTACATCTCACTTCAGGGAATCATCCACTTTATAAAGAAACGAATTTTAAATTATAAAAAAAATACATTTATAAAAATCGATGTGAAAAAGAGGCGCCAGGGCGCTAATCCCCTGGCACACCTGCTTTTGAACTATCTAACCCGAACATTCCCAATTTCAGATAAGCTTATCAAGTGGACGATTACCTGCTTTCATGCAGTGCTCTGATTTCATAATCGTCTATCAGACCGTAATCATATAAATCATATTCCTTCCCTGCGGGCTGGGTGCTTACATTGTACCATTTGCCAGGATCAACCAATCCAGGAACGGGCTTCTTATAGAAAGGTCCTAAAACATTCTTCAGGCTACCTACTACAATAACTTCCACCTTGTTTTTTCCTTGCTTCATGAACTTCCGGATCGCCAGACTATTCGGTTCGGCGCTGATAATGCCTGCCAGTGAATCATTTACTTTAACCGCCGCCACTGTGCCTTTCCAACTGCCTAGCATCACCTGATAATCATCGGCTAATGTATCGGCGCGGAACTCCTTCGTGTATACCACACCGTTACCATATAAGGGCAGGCCCTGCGCCTTCCAGGAGCCTAATTGTAAGGGCCTTGGGGCTACGATGGTCCAACCCTGCGCAGCTGATTCCAGGTGGAAGTCGCCCAGTATATAAATGGGTTCTATCTCTGCATAAACACTCATTGGCGTTACCGTTACCGCCAATTCATTATCGCCGATTCTAACATGCCTTCCAATTGAATACACGCCATAGGAACGGTCCAGCCACCATTGGCCAGGTGTCGATTTTATTGCCACGCCATTCATCTTCACTTCTTTCCATAATCCTGGCTGTTCCAGAACTGCTTTAAAATTAGTGACGTCTACTCCAGGTTTTACAGTGAAACGATAAACCGCCGTATAGCCGGTACCGATAGAGAACGTATCGCGTCGGGTAATGGCATCTCTGTACTGGGTACGATTATTCCAGGGGTTTCCCACACCGTCTGTAAACCCATGACGCTTGAATGCGGCATTGGAAGCCATTCCTACATGCAGATTCGCATAGCTGGTGTCAGGAAGATGCAGATCACAGAAATCAATTGTCAGGGAGTTTTCCGCGATAGGATGAATAGTCGAGGCTCCTGTGCTCATAGTTGTCCATGCAGCAGAGGAGGCTGCCACTTTATATCCGGGTAATTGTTTATCCGCAATAAACAACATCTTGCTGCCTGCTGGCAGAAGCTGGAAATTGAATTGCACCTGACCATTTTTCCTGGTAAAGTCAATGCGGGAAATATCGCCGGTTTGAAGATCCAATTGTAATACATCTTGTCCTTGCATAGCAATAGTTCCTGTGGAAGCTTCCGTCATGCTGGCATTGGTCAGTAAAAGCAACTGGCCATTACTGAGCCTCCGGCGCTGATGATAGAGGTTTCCTCCAATACTGTCTCCTGTTACAGGGAAAATGGTAAAACCATTGTTCTGAAAGAGCGAGGCCAGGGAAGCAGGTGTCGCCTCATGAACAGATGGTAGCTTGATAAGCGCTTTATTCGGAACGCCATCTACAAAACGTAGTTGTTCAAAACAAACCACCTTCCCTCCTGCAGCCATGAACTTTTTCAGCAAAGTAAAAGTAGTGTGGTCCATATTCTCCATACCTGGCGGGATTACTACAACCTTGTAAGATCGTTGTCCAATAACAAACCTATTCCCCTTTACGCTGCCATGATCTTTGATAATATTCTCCGAGCCCAGATCATATTCCAGGAACCCACGCTGCATCATGGTCACCATGTCATTAAAACTTTTAGTGATGTCGAAAAAACGTTTGTTCTCTCCATCCTTTGCATAATACATCCAGGCAGAAGTAGTAGGCTCAATAATAAGAATATCATTGTATTGCTGTCCTTTTGACAACATGTACGACAAGCGGGAATAATAATGATTTACATTTTTGTAATATGTCCACCATGGCTCGTGATAAGAGAAGCTTGGCGGGTAATCATATTTTCGTGCACCCGTCAACGTCATAAAGGAAAGATGTTGATTCAGGAAATTAACGCCCAATACAAACTCCCAGTCAGCCAGTCGTTTCATATCTTTAAACGTTAGTTCCCAGCCAGAACCGCCGTAGGTTTCAGAAAGGGTGCGCGTTTTGTTCAACTGATTAGCTACGCTGCTCAATTCTTTCACTGCCCGTATATTCCCAAACTGCACGGGTTTGTCTTCATTAAACTGGTTAAACAGCATGTCAATTCCAGGCATCTGATGCCAGGCATACATGGCCATATTATCGGGGCCATGATATGGGCTGGGCCAACCATGTTCCCAGTAGTGGCCTGTCCAGGTCAGCTTCCGACCCTTCATATATGCCGCTACCGGCTTAGACCAGCGGTCTATAAACAGTTCCAATAATACTTTGTAATAGTTATGGCGCACCCGTTTCCAATCGCCCACTTCTTTAAACAGTGAGGGCAGATGCAGGCGTAGATCATAATGCCACTCCTGGTAAAAGCGGTCAAATAAATCAGGTGTCCACCGGACGGAATTACGCCCTTCATTGATGATCGTTGGCTCGTCCGAAAATACGCCTTTGATTGTTTTACCAAACTCCTGCCCTATTACTTTCTCATAACTTTTATAGGCAACATCCATGAATTTTTCTGTAACGCCTTTGGCCATGAGATCTACATAAGATACGCCAATGGGGCCTGCCACAGAGCCTCTGTTACCACGCTGATAATTTACTTTTTTAAACAACAAGTAATGGCCAATTTTCAATGTTTCAGCAGCTATGTTTGGGGAGACATCTGTATAGCTGCCATCCACTTCTTTTAAAAGCAAAAAATAAGGAGTGAGATCCGCGGGTAACCGCGTAGTATCCTCCATGTACAGCATCTGGCCCTGGTTGTAAGCTGCCGGCATCTGATCCGCTACCAGCCCTCCTGCAAAGCCTGTAGGGTATGAATTTTCGTCATAGATCCATATATTCAGACCTAACTTCTTTCCTTGCTGCACGGCGTACTCAAACAAGTCAAACCAATCTTTCGATAACCATTCTGTTATCAGTCCTGGCCTGGCATGAATGATCACTCCGCCAAAGTCATTCTTCTTATAATCCTGCAGCATCGCATCGATCTGGCCTTTCGTTACCTTGGTATTCCATACCCAGAAAGGCACGGAACCAAAATCTCTGCCTGGATTACGGAAACTGGCGGCTACTTCTTCAAAACCTTGGAGGCGTTGTTGTGCCGTGGCCAAGACTCCTGTCAATAATAACGCGATTAATAAGCAGTGGAAGCGTATCTTTTGCATAAGGTTATTTATTTTCAGCTGAACTATTATCCAGTACAGTCCGTGTTATTATACTCCGTCTGCCAGCCGGCGTAATGACGATCGTTTTGAGCGTAATCTTCTTTCCTTTAGGAATAATAATTGTCACTGGTTTCGTATATGCATGGTCGTAATCGCCGGGTGGCCGGTTATTGAGTGTATAGTAGATGCGCGCTCCGGGAAGAGGAAGCTGCGCTACTTCAAATTTGAATTTATCTGTTGTAAATGTTGTATCCGTATAGTCAAAAGCAGTGGGCACCCGATAGTTCATACCCGCTTTGTCAAAAGCCCCAAGATGAAGCGGCAATGCACTATTGACAAATCGCGTATAGTCTTTAACGGTAGTATCCGACCAGGCGGTTTCTGCCAATGCCAGCATACGTGGTAGCAGCATGTATTGCAGCTTGGAAACATCGGGAATGTTTTCGGTCCAGATACAGCCTTCTACGCCCATCATAAATTTACGTTCTTCTGCCGATAAACCCGCATATGCCGGGTTGTACTGATAAGCTTTCCAGGCGGGCGCATCGCCACCATGACTGGAAGGTTCCTGATCTGAACTACTTTGTGCATAATCAAAATAAAGACCGTTCCCTCCTGGCGCAAGTATGATATGCATTCCTTTCCGGATCTGTGTTGCTGCGCTCTTCTCTCCAAATCGGTTCATGATGGTGATACTGTCGTTCATCTCCCCCTCTGCTACTTCATCCCAGGCAATCATCTTTTTGTGTTTCGATAAAATGATCTTATTCAATTTGCTGATGAACCAGGTTTGTAATGCATGCGCATCCTTGATCTGATACTGTTTCATGAACGACTGCACCCGCTCATCCTTCTCCCAGAAAGCTTTATAGCATTCATCTCCTCCAATATGGATATAAGGATATGGAAATAATGCCGCCACTTCCTCCATCACCTTGTCCAGGAATGTATATACTTTTTCCGCTGTAGGGTCCAG
Organism: Chitinophaga dinghuensis; assembly: GCF_003259435.1. Taxonomy (GTDB): domain Bacteria; phylum Bacteroidota; class Bacteroidia; order Chitinophagales; family Chitinophagaceae; genus Chitinophaga; species Chitinophaga dinghuensis. Next base: position 126,299 of record NZ_QLMA01000007.1, on the reverse strand, counting down.
CGAATTATCTATATACATTTCAAATCCGCCACTGGGGAACCACTTCGCGAAGCTGCTACCAGGATTCACTTGAATACTGGTATCCTTCGTTACACAAAGCTCCGGATAGGCGGCTATGGCTGCCATCGAGTGACCTGGCACATCAATTTCAGGCAGTATTTCAATATGTCGTTCTGCCGCATAGCGAATGATATCACGTACTTGTTCCTGGGTGTAAAATCCGCCATCAGTAGCAGCTTCGCCCGGCTGCGGCGGAAGCGTATTACCGCTGAATTCTATTCGTGGTACACGCCATGCGCCCACCTGTGTTAGTTTAGGATAACTTTTTATTTCCAGTCGCCAACCCTGATCATCTGTGAGATGCCAGTGAAAACGATTCAATTTGTAATAAGCCATCAGATCCAGCAAGTCTTTTATCTGAGCTACCGTGAAAAAGTGACGGGAAACATCCAGCATCAGGCCACGATAGCCAAAACGAGGAGCATCTTCAATGATCATACTATTTATTACGCCATGCTCTTCGGCGTTGTTTATTAGCTGCAATAATGTTTGCAGTCCATAGAACAATCCTGCGCCTTTTCCTGCAAGGGTAATGCCTGCCGGTGCAACTACCAGTCGGTAACCTTCTTCGGGCAACTGCGCCGTACCTGCACTGGTAATGAAAAGTTCCGGTTGTTTGCCTGGTACTTTCCCGCTAACGATTTTGTTGCTGAAATTTCCGGCGCGTTTTAATTGCCGGAGGAAATACGCTACCGCAGGCGATTTTGCATCTTCTGTACGAATGACGGTGTTAGTCGTAAACAGAAAACGGCCATGGGTCATTTTTACAGTTTGCGGCATAGGAATTAAAGCCGACTTGGGCTGCTGTGCTACGCTGCTGCCAATACTACCGTACAGAAAGGCCAAACAGCAGCTGCTTATTTTTAAATATCTACTCCAATTCATTACTGGTAATTATCGTATACTACTTTTACTTTATAGAAACATGCGCCACTCACGATACGTGCGCCTTGCCATTGTCCGCCGGCAGTATAAAAATCCACCGTGCTGGTGGACCAGTCGTTCATCGTACAGCTAACAGCCGGGCGAGGGTTTTTATTGGCATCTGGCCGCGTCAGCACAATCTGGCCACTGGGCTGATTGCCGATACCTTTCACAAAAGTCAGATTGTTAGTAGGCGCGGTAGAAAAAGTTTTAGTAGTCTTATTAAAAATATATTCGCCACCGTTAGTAGTCACCCAAAGCAGGTTAGTATTTCCGTAATAGGGACTGACCTCATGTCCCCAGGCAGTCGGTAAGGTAGCGCGATACTGCGTCAACTCCGTCAGTACTGGATTGGCTGTGGTACCACCCACTGTTACCGCAGTGAGTATATGTGCCTTTGTGGCTACATCCTGGCCAGTCACCCAGATACCATTGATACCAGGGTCCCATAATACCGCATGTGCCTGCGACAACGGAAACTCTGCATATACGCCATTATCCGCGCCCTGTGAGGCGGCATATACGCGTACCCAGTTGCCATCAGAGGCAGCCAGCGCAATGTTGCCATCAGGTAATAGTTCTGCGGAGTGGACATTCGCATTGATGATTTTTGACCAGATGCGCTGTCCGGATGGAAAACCGATGACAGCTGCCATGCTGTTATCACAGAGTGCCGCAATGGCCGTATCCTGCCCGAATGAACGCTTTCTTAATTTAAAGTCTGTACCTCCACCCCATATTTTTATTTCGTTGGCAGAGAAGCCTTGTCCTGTAGTGGGAGTCCATTTCCATTTCCTGGCGGCATCGGTATTCCAATCGGTAATCATTGGATCATAGAGCACCAGTTCTTTGGTGGCATCATTGGTGAGTGCCAGCAACTGTCCGGGATATGGTTGCGGTGTCTGAACTACTGGAGGAGTGGTAGTATCGGGAGAGGTCGTGTCTCCCGATTTACTACCACAAGCAAATTCCAAAATTATCAGACAGCATACTGCTCCTGTCTTCAACATTTTTCTCATGGTATCAATAATAGTTAGGATCGAATGTTTTCCCTTTGTAGATAGCAGCGCCGCTTACGGTACGGGAACCGGTAGCAGCGCCTGTGGCGGCATTATAGAAATTCACCACAGAGGTACACCAGGTATTGGCAGGGTAAGCCGGACAGCCAGTGCTGGGAATAGTTTCCACCAGCGTGTTTTGTCCGGGCTGACTGCTTACCGCCTTCACGAAAGTTTGTTGAGCCGCGCCAGGCATACTACTGAATGTTCCTGTGGAGATATGAAAAATATATACGCCACCGTTAGTCGTCAGTAACAACTGATCGGAGTTATTCGGATCTGCTGAAAGATCGTGTCCCCAGGCGGTTGGCAGCACATTGTACGTTACCAGCAAATCCAGTTTAGGATTCGTAATTGTGCCTCCTGTTCTGGCAGTGTTGTAACCATACTTTCGTAATTCATTACCAAGCGCCCAGAGTACCTGGTGTGTTTGATCCCATAGCAATCCATGTGCGGATGTGAAATAATATTGGGTATTCACCCCATGATTGGGCGATGGCTGCGAGGAAGAATATACGCGGATATATCCCTGCGGGTAGGCAGCTCCCGCACTGGCCACCACGGAATTGCCATCTGGCAGTATTTCCATGGCATGCAGTCTGGTGGTATCATTAAAACCCATTACCCAAAGTTTCTGTCCGCGTGTACCCGTTCCCGTATATCTGGCGATGGTAGCCAGTCGGTAAGATGTAGCCGTGATCACCTGTGCCGTATTTGCAAATACGGTATTGTTACGGACTTTAATATCCGTTGGCGTTTCCCAGAGCGATATCTCACTGCTTTGAATGTAAGACAAGGCCGTGGTAGGCTTCCAGGTCCATTTAGGGGTTGTCCAGGCCGCATCTGCCGGATCATAGACCTCTATTTGCTGATTGGTCTGGTTAGTAATGGCTACCCAGCAACAGGTAGCTTCTGTCTTAGGCGCAGGGCCTTCGGCCTGCTGATTTTTGAGAGACAGCCGCTCCTCCTGACGACTACAGGACGTCGACAGTACAACCCAGAGAAATGCTGTCAAACAGGCAATAGCAGCCCGTAAGCAGGAATGACCTGCTTTTCTTTTGAACGTTTTCATCATGGTGAGTTTTTAGTTAGTATCCCGGATTGGGGGTAAGCTTGTCGTTCAGCAATATTTCTGCATTAGGAATAGGGAACAACAATCTGTTCTCTGTCACATTATAACTTCCTGGTTGCAGATAACTATACATTGCTTTCTGTTTGATACCGAAGGCCGTCATCACTGCTACAGCATTGCCTGTACGCACCAGATCCAGCCAGCGTTTGTTTTCAAAAGCCAGTTCCACTCTTCTCTCCTTTAAAATAATTGTTTGTAATGTTGCCTGATCGGTTGTTGTGATGTTATGTGTTGCATCGCCAAATGCGCGGGTTCTTACCTGGTTCAGATAAGTGAGCGCTTCGCCACCTTTTCCTTGCAGGATCAGACTTTCAGCGAGCAAGAGTAATACTTCCGAGTAACGGTATACCGGCCAGTCGTCGTTTGTCTGGTTACCGATAGTATGTGCATGCAGGAACTTTTTAGGAAAAGGTCTTCCTGTTTTGCCGGCAGGCGCGGTATAGTTCACTGCCGACTTTACCGCTGTGGCAGTAAAATCATCTGTCGCATTAAATGTTCCTTCCGCAATACCAATGGATGCATCCAGGCGAAGATCGCCAGACTCATAGGCGCTGATCAGATCCTGGGTAGGCGTATTGTAGCCGCCAACAGTGGTAATGTTATTATAATTTATGCCTGTAACCACGGTAGTATTGGCCATACGTGGCAGGAAATTATATACAGACGCATCTGTATTGGCCTGTGGCACAGACAAAGCAGTATTAAACTGAATTTCAAATACTGATTCACGGCCATTCTTGTTAACTAACGCGAACGCATCTCCGTAGTTTGGAAAAAGCGTATATCCCATAGCCGTCACTTGTTTCAATGCATTTTCCGCCAGGTCGTATTTTTTTAAGGTGAGATAAACATCTCCCAACAGGGTCAGTGCCGCTCCTTTGGTGGCACGCCCTGTTTGAGGAAATGTCGGTGCATCTAACTTGGCAGCTGCATCTGTGGCATCGGCTATGATCAGGTCATAGACTTCCTGTACGGAAGAACGTGGAATATAAGTTTCCTCCCGGGTAAGCGGGGCATGCTTATAAATAGGTAGTCCGCCATAAAAGCGCACCAGATCAAAATAAGAGAGGGCACGGATAAACTTCGACTGACCTATAATAGCATTGCGACTGGCATCTGTAAGTTTGATATCATCTATATGATCGAGGATAGTATTTACTGCAGATATAGCATTGAAACCAGCGTTCCATTTGGCAGGCGTCTGATTATTGTATTTATCATCCAGGAAATCGGCCACTGCGCAACGGTTCGTGGTAGCTACCGCCTGATCTGAAGATTTATAGTCATAATGCGTATTGTCGGAACGCATCTCCCCCATTGTCCATGCCGACTTATTATTATACAAACCCCGGAGTTGGTTGTATGCGCCATTCACTGCCAGATCAAAATCGCTCTGCGTTTTGAAATAGTTGTTCAGGTTAATGCTATTGGGATCCGTTTCGTTCAAAAACTTTTTACAGGAAATTGCTGTCAAGCTTATGATCACTATTATTAAACAGAAAATCTTTCTCATTTCTTGCTGATTTTAGAGGCCAAGGTTAAAGCCAAACGTAAATGTTCTTTGCAGCGGGTATGCTCCAAGGTCTTGCCCCTGCTGTGTTACAAGGGATAGACCGCCGGCGCTTACTTCAGGATTACCCGGGTAGCTGGTGAAGATGTATACATTCTGTGCAGATGCGTATACTCTCAGGCTCTTGATAAATGGCGTTTTAAATTTCCTTATACTATACCCTAAGGTGATATTGTTGATGGTGAGATGGGAAGCATCATGGATAAACAGCGTATTATCTGTACGATAAGCGACTGTTGTTCCGGCTAGTGTCCGGGCTACTCTTCCGTTGCCAGGATTCTCCGGAGAACGCCAGCGGTCCAGCAGTTCCGGTGGTCCGTTAAAAACGCCGTCCAGGTTGTAGGTACTTTCCTGCATACCATTCTTCAGTTTATTGCCATAGGTACCGGACATGGCTATACTAAGATCAAAGTTCCTGTAGGCAAAGGTATTGGTGAAACCGAAAATGAATTTAGGATTAGGATCCCCGATCACGGTCTGATCTTCAGGGAAAGTAATTTTACCATCGCCGTTCATATCTTTAAATCGTACCGTTCCGATCTGGGAAGTAGTGGTAGTACCGGTTCCATAGTATTTAGGACCTGCGTCTACCTCAGCTTGCGTTTTGAAGATACCATCGAAAACATAACCGTAAAATTGTCCTACAGGCTTGCCCACTAACGTACGATAGTCCGTAAATTCGGATAAAGTAGTGGTAGGATTATCAGCGAAAGAGATATTATTGAGACCAATGCGCTCCACGATATTCCTGTTAAAAGAGATGTTGAAATCGGTATTCCATTTCAGTTGACCTACCAGGTTCTTTGTACTTAATATGATCTCGTGTCCCCATTGCCTGATATCGCCGAGATTGTCCTGGATGGTAGAGAAGCCGGAGGATTGCGGCACTGGAACAACAAACAGCAGTCCTGATGTCAGTTTGTTGTAGTAATCATAGGAAACATTTACACGGCCATCGAATAAACCGATATCGATACCCGCGTCAAACTGTTTGTTACGTTCCCAGGCGAGGTTCTGGTTACCTAGCCGGGACTGCACCTTTCCGCCGGCAAGTCCGGTAGAAAAAGTGTAGTTGGCGTTGCCTATACCGGCAGTAGTAGTGTAGTTCCCAATTTCTGCCATACCGGTTAAACCATAGGTAGCGCGTACTTTCAGCAGACTCAGATAAGAAATATCTTTCAAAAACGATTCATCGCTTATAATCCAGCCTGCGCCTATACTGGGGAAGGTACCCCATTTGTTGTTGGCGCCGAAGCGGGAGGAACCATCTCTGCGGAGGGTAGCCTGGATCATATAGCGGTCTTTATAGCTATAGTTGGCGCGGCCCAGGAACGACATCATTGACCAGGCGTTGAAGCTGGAAGTATTGGTGGTGATGCGCGTTGCGGCACTTAAATAAGGAATGCTGTTATCCGGATAATCGCGGCCTACCATATCGCTGGCAAAACCGGTGTTGCGTTGCAAAGTGAAGCCGCCTAGTAAATTGAGAGAATGTCCTTTTCCTAACTGAGGATTGTAGTTCAGGGTATTTTCATTCAGCCAGGAGAAATCATTATTCAGTAAGGTTTCACCTAAGGCCGAGTTATTTCCTGGCGGCGGATTCTCCATAGGCACCGCATTAAAACCACCCATAGAAGTAGATGGGATGAATCTGTTTCTACTCATGCTACCGAGATCTGTACTCCCAGCAGTGCGGAAAGTGAGATGGTCCGTAATTTTAATTTCGGCAAATACATTGGCCAGGACGCGCAGGCGGTTAGCATCATCTTTCACTTCGAGCAGCTGTCGTAACGGGTTCGCCCATACGAATTGATTGGTAAAGCCGGTGATACCTAATGCCAGACTGCCATCCGGATTATAAGGAGATCCCATGGTAGGGATCATGGCGGCGGAAGCGAAGATGGCACGCTGTCCATCTACGTTGAAGCCAGTTCCCTGCCGGTTGTTATGTTCCAGTTGCAGAGAGGGAGCAATACCTACGCCAATTTTCACCCGTTTGCCCGGATTAAAATCTCCGTTCATACGCAGTGAAAAACGTTTGTAGCCGGTATTCACCAGAATTCCTTGTTGATCGAAATATCCGCCCACAATACTGTACGCCGCTTTTTCATTGCCGGTACTGATAGCAATGCTGTAGTTCTGTACTGGCGCGTTTCTTGTCAGCACGCTGTACCAGTCTGTCCCTTCTCCGTATTGATCCGGGTTTTGGTATACTGCAGGAATACCGCCAGTATATCCTTCATACTTGATTTTATCTTCATAAAACCCTTTCATGTAAGTGGCCAGTTGGTGGGCATTCATGACAGGAGGTATCAGCTCCCGCATCATAGAGGCCGTGCCGTAGTAGGAGTTAAAATCAATTTTTGTATCGCCGGCTTTTCCTCTTTTGGTGGTAATCAGGACTACCCCATTCGCTGCACGGGAGCCATACAAGGCAGTAGAAGCCGCATCTTTCAATACCGTAAACGTTTCAATTTCATCCGGATTGATATTATTGAGATTATCAGGACTTCCAACCATGGGTTGTCCGTCTATTACTACCAACGGTCTGACGCTGGAAGTCAGCGAGGAGGCGCCGCGGATACGGATGTCCATACCTTGTCCTGGTCTGCCGGTGGTTTGTACCACCTGTGCCCCTGGCAGTTTGCCTGGAAGTCGTTCCAGGAAAGTGCCTGTAGGCTGGTCTTTGACGGTAGACGCGGAAACGGTAGCCAGAGCGCCTACTACATCGCGTGTTTTTTGTTTACCATACGCCACCACTACTTCTGTCAGTTGTGAAGAGGTTTGTTCCAGCTGTATATTGATAACAGTACGTCCATCGATGGGTACTTCCTGCGGCGTGTAGCCCATATAGGTAAAAGTGAGTACCCCAGTGGCTTCCGGAATATTCAGTGTGTAGCTACCATCTGGCTGGGAGATTGTTCCCAGTTGGGAGTTTTTGAGTCGCACTGCCACTCCCGGCAAGGGTTGCCGGTTGATATCGGTAATGCGTCCTTTGATAGTTACGGCGACTGCAATTTCTTCCGGCAGGCGTGTAATCACGATGTTACGCTCCCGGATGGTATAGGTAAATGGCTGATTGGCAAAAGCTTTTCCCAGTACGTCTTCTACAGAGGCGTTGGTAACCTGTAGGGCCACTGGTCTGGCATCTTTTAAAATATCGACATCCCACAGCACATTATATCCGGTTTGTTTGCGTATCTGACGGAAAACTTCCTGTAGTGAGATTTGTCTGGCCGATAAAGTTACCTTCTGAGCATAGCTGGAGGCGCTGACTTCCATTAACGCTGCGATCATTAAAACAACGGTGAGTTTCATAATCAACAGGATTTTTTTGCGCGTAGTGCCGGTCATTACCTGGCACACGTCAGGTATGTAAAATTTCATTACATTTGATTGTTAGTGTTTATTAAATGTGGATGACGTTTGCAAAGTGGATTTCACAGGGTAAGCGCTGACAGTACCGGAAGTGTTCCCGCACTTCCGGTTGTTTTTTACCGTACCACTGTTTTGCGGATGGTCTATGGCATAACGGTGATCCTCCTTCCTTCTATTTTAAAGTGAATAGTTCCGGTTAATTCCAGCATACGTAATACATCTGTTACATCTTTAGTACGGGAGAGGCTACCGGCAAATGCTTTTCCCGAAACATTGCCTTCATAGCGGACTTCCACATCATACCAGCGACTTATCTGTCGCATGATGCTTTCTATATTTTCATTATCAAAAAAGAAATAACCATTTTTCCATGCCGTAGCGGCGTCTGTATCGGTATCTTTTGTTTGAAGCTGTCCGGAAGCTTTGTTCAGTATAGCCACCTTACCGGGTACCAGTAATGCACTGGTCTGATCATAAGCTACTTTTACAGCTCCCTCCAGTAACGTGACAAAGTTTTTCTTCTCTTCAGGATAGGCATTAATATTAAAATGGGTGCCTAAAACCCTTATGCTCATTGGCTTTCCGGAGGTTGTAGCAACGTTCACATTGAACGGTCTGGTTACATCTTGTGCCACTTCAAAATAGGCCTCACCGGAAAGGGTCACATTTCTTTCCCCTTTCGGAAAAGCGGTAGGATAATGTAAGGATGATCCTGCATTCAGCCATACTTTGGTTCCATCTTGCAAAGTGATACAGAACTGGCCACCATAAGGCGTATTCAAGGTGTTGTATACAGTACCGTCGGAAGGTTGGTTGCCATTATACAACAAGCTGCCGCTATCCGTTTTATTGACGGCCACATTGCCTTGTTGAGAGATGATTCCATTGTTGGCATCTTCCAATATTACCTTATCTCCGTTGGCTAAAATCAATACGGCTTTGTTGCTACCAGGCAGAATTTCTTTAGATGCCTGTGCGATGGTTTCTTGCTTATGCTGATGGTGCGATGATGGCGAGTACAGGTAGGTAGCGATTCCGGCAGCCAGGAGCACTACAGCAGCGGCAGCCCAATAGTACCAGCGGCGTTTATGCATCACTGTTACAGTTTGTGGCGCAGCAATCTGCTGTTGGATCTGGTGCAGCATGCGCAGGCGCACGTGTTCTTCCTCATTTGGATTGTCAGAGACCCATGCTACGTCTGCCTCGTTGCGCTCCTTATACCAGGCCATCAGTTCTGCTTCTTCGGACATCGAAATAGTACCATGGAGGTACTTTTCGATCAGTTGATAGATATAGTCGTTCAACGTATAGATTTTATGCGTTATACAGATATGTACCGCAACTGAGGATTTACCCTTAGTACTCCAGATAATTTTTTTGAGAAAATTTTAAGGGCGGAAAATTTCGGAGAGCAAAATGGCCCACAAATAAGGGCGGTTTAGTTTAAGTCGCAGTTCCTTTAAGGCTTTGGTGAGATGCGCTTCCGCCGTTTTTTCGGCGATTCCCATTCGCTGGGCTATTTCTGGGATACTGAGTCCTTCTTCCCTGCTCAGTTTGAATACCAGCCGGCATTTCTCTGGCAAAGATTCAATGATACCCTGGATATATTGTTGTTGGAATCTGATATAGATCTGTTCTTCGTCCCAACGCTGGTTTGCCGGATCAGCGATCTGTTCTCTGATCTGGCTCCTTCTCTTTTCCTTGGCATATTGCTTGAAAACAGACAATCTGATGGCAGTAGCAAGGTAGGCTGCCACATTATCGACATAGAGCTCATTGCGGCGATTCCAGAGGCTAATAAATACCTCCTGGACTATTTCTTCGGCCAGCACTTTATCGCCGCTATGATGATAGGCAATCGCCAGCAGCTGGCGCCAGAAACGGTTATACAATTCAGTAAAAGCGGTATTGTCGCCTTCGCGCAAGGACATCATTAACTGTGCGTCAGATTGTTGCGAATACCGGTTCATGCGATTGAAAGTTCACAAGGATATAAAAATAATCCGAGATTTTATATCGATACCAGAAATGGTAACAAAAAGATTAAGCAACAATGAGATAGCATTTAAGAAAGACAAAACCCTGCGACTAGCGCAGGGTTTCATCCATTATAATGATATTTTTTTACCATATAAAAGGGATCAGTTTCTGTGTTTGTTGCTGATAGACCTCGTAGGTACCTGGAAAAAGGTCTTTCAACAGGGCCTCTTCACTGTTTAACTTCCTGGATAATGCCAATGTGTAGATGAAAGTAATTACCATGGCGGCCAGGCCTCCAGTCACCATACAGGTACCCGCTAAAGCAGTGAGGAAGCCGGAATATATAGGATGCCTCACCAGCCGGTAAGGCCCCTTTACCACCAGCTCATGTCCATGTTTCTCTGTCACGCCCCCACTCCAGTTTCGCCCCAATACGGTGCGCGCCCATATACAAATGCCAATGCCAGCCATACATAATGTTGCCCCTATTCCTTGTAACAGGGCATTTGAAGGTAGGATACGTCCGAAAAAGCCACCCGATACAAAAAGAGGAAGATAGAGTAATCCAAAGATTACTACATAGCCCAGAGGACCAAGGTAACGTTGTCTGACAGTGCGTTCACGCACATTTTTGCTGGTTTTATTGCGGAGGAGTATCCAGTAGCTACAGAATAATACCCAGCTGGCGATGGTAGCCCAGGTGAATATGGTCATATTTTAGGGGGTTGAGTGAAGAATGAAAATACGGGAAGTTTCCAGGAGAAGCCTGTTCATTTTGTTCAGGTGGCAAGGAAATGGGGAATTAAATTCAGGGAAGAAGCTGACAGAAATAGGATTAATTTATCTTACAAATAGAACAATTCGCTTAAAAAATAATATTTTTAATAGGCGCTTATGCCGATCCATAAATACATTTCCTTTCTGTTGAGAATTTGGGGGCACATGTTTCCGGAATACAAATACGGTCGGCAAAAGCCAACATCTGCGGACATACTACAATCCTTTATTAGCATGATTTTCAGCAATCTATTAAAGCGTTATCTCAGCAATAACATTATATTTATTTCCATAATATTATCCATACCCAAAAGCCTGGTTGCTCAAACTGATCCGGTATTCAACCCCATTTCGGCAGATATTATTAAGCTTTCATCTAAGGTTTTGGGAGAAGAGCGGAAAATTTATATTTATGTACCGCCCGCAGATACTTTACAGCCCAATAAGCGTTATCCTGTACTATATGTATTGGACGGGGATAATCATTTTAGCATAGTGGCAGAATATTGCAAATATCTTAGTCGCCAGGATGTAAATATCGTGCCTGAAATGATTATAGTCGGTATTCCAAATACCAATCGCACAAGGGATCTTACTCCTACCAAGAGTATTTTTGACTATGAAGGGAAAGCGGATACCAGCGCAAACTTCCGGTATAAGTCGAGCGGCGGCGGCAATAATTTTTTGAAGTTCATTGGTACTGAACTAATCCCATATATCGACCTACACTACAGAACAGAACCTTTTAAAATTTTTGCAGGACATTCATTCGGTGGTATCACTACGATCAATTGCCTGTTAACGCAGCCAGATCTATTTGGGGCGTATATAGCCATTAGTCCGTCCTTTTGGTGGGATAAAGGCTATTTACTTAGTCTGGCTGATGAGAAGCTGAAAAAAGATCGGGTAATTAACAAAATGATCTTTTATAGTGATGCCAACGAAGGATTATCAGGCAATGAATCATTCTTCCATACCGATCTTTTAAAGTTCGACGCCATCATCACTCAAAGAAAGATATCGGGATTAGACCATAAGTATGTTTGTTATCCTGAAGACACGCACATGACGGAACCTATAAAAGCCTATTATGACGCTTTACGGTTCATTTTCAGGCAATGGGATCTGCCACTCACAGATATGAAATCCTTGAATGCTAAACATGTAAAGCAACACTATCAGCAATTATCTCAACGGTATGGATATACTATTACACCGCCAGAAGTAAACATCAGCAATTTAGCGATGTATTTAATATCCGAGTATGGAGCGTTGGATAATGCAATAAGTTTACTGGAAATGAACACCCAAAACTATCCTGCATCCGCCACCGCCTATAGCCAGTTAGGCGATACATACCTGAAAAAAGGTGATCGCTCCAAAGCGGTGACTTGCTACAGGCAGGCACTTGAGTTAAACCCTGGATTACAAAATGTAAAAGCCCAATTAGCAGAAATTTTAAAAGTCCAGTAATAGCTTGTCTATACAGGAGAGCAGAGAGATGCTCTCCCTTCTAATGCTTATTATGAAGTCAGGACTACAGTCAGTCGTACTTGATGGTCACCAGAAAAGTTATCCATCTACTGCTTACCTATAACGCTTTTCAGAAAAGCTGTCACTAATTTGTGCGGGGCTTCCTGGGTTGAGTTATCTTGCGGAACAAAAAGCGTCGCAATGAAAAAGCGATGGTCTTTCAATTCCAAAATTCTGGCTTCTATTAATCGGCAGGGCACTCCTGAGAATATTACGCGCTATTACATAATTCGACAAACCAAATTTACTGGGTAATCTTAAATACCATTGCAATATCATTTGGGACTGTCTTTGGTTTGAGAATAACCAAAGCGTCCTCCTGCTGTTGCCACTTAATTTTCTCTTTGCTACCCAGGAGTATGATACTTTTAATTTGTTTTCTCTCTGTCTTTTTTCCAAGCGACTTTATTTGTAGATCTTCAATTGGAATACCCATTACAGTCGCGTATAAGATATCTCCCTTTTTATTGAAGCGGATATCCTTGCCGGAGTATTTCAGTTTCCCCTCATTAAAACCTTGTGCATTAACAGGATTGGCTGTTTCTGTGGACGGTCCTTCTCCATATGTAGTCCAGGGTCGGGTACCGAAAATACTTTCCTTATTGATATCCATCCAGGCTGCAATTCCTTCCAAAACATGCACTTCTTTATCATCAATAGTACCATCCCCACGGACAGGAATATTTAGGAGCAGATTACCATTTTTACTAACAATATCTACCAACATATGAATCACATCCTTAGCAGATTTATAGCGATCTTCGTCATAAACATTTCTGTTGTAATGCCAATCGCCAATGCAGCTGCATGTTTGCCAAGGCAAATCTTGTATCTTATCAGGCGCGCCTCTTTCTACATCCCATACCAGGCTTTTCTTCTGTTCTGCTGTTAAGACTTTTCCAAAAAGAATGGCATTAAGTTTCCCACTGTGGGTAGTCATGTTATGGTTATAGTAATGAGCTGCAATTTTTAGTCCTGCATCACTGACTGGATACAAAGGCAAAGCCGTATCATCAAAGTAGAGGAGATCCGGATTAAATTTATTTATCAGATCTACTGTGCGATTGTAAAACTTTGTACAATACTCCTGTGACGGTATGCTGGCATTATTGCCCCAATCCCATTGACCAAAGAGGGCATGGTTGTTCCAACTATCTTTACTGAGGGGGTGGTTTTGTGCATATAACTCCTGAGGATCAAGTCCCTCCCACCATGTACCCGTTCCACTATCGGCGGGGAGCATACCATCATATGGTACACCTGCCATGGGACCGGTTTTATCTGAGCGTTGGGCGGTTTCGTACCATGTCCATGCATGAGATGCATGTACACTCAGACCAAAGGGCAGGTTATTCTTTCTGGCAGCTTTTGCCCAGCCTTCCAAAATATCTTTCTTAGGGCCTACCCGTACCGTATTCCACTGTTGATACTTGCTGTTCCACATATCCAGGTTATCATGATGATTGGCCATAGCCATGAAGTACTGAGCGCCCGCCCTTTTATAAAGAGCTACCAGTTTCTCGGGATTCCAATGCTGTGCTTTCCAGTCATGAATTACTTCCTTGAATCCGGATTTGGAGGGATGTCCAAAATGGGCGAGGTGTGATTTGTATTGGCCACTACCTTCCATATACATGTTTCTGGCGTACCAATCGCCTTGCTCCGCCTGGCATTGAGGGCCCCAGTGTGCCCATATACCAAACTTAGCATTTCTGAACCAGTCCGGTACCTTATATTGACTGAGAGAACTCCATTCGGGGGCGAATTTCCCTTTCGCTATCGGCTCTGCTGTTGTATTTACAACTACATTAAAGGTTTCCTGCGCATGCAATTGGGTTGCCATGAATATCAGGCTTGCCGACAAAATTTTTGTAAATGTTCTCATATACCTATGTAAACTTGATTACGTTTAATGTATTACCACAAATGCTTTCATGATCACAGGAATCCCTTTATCAATGAACGTGGACTTCATTCAGTCAATGGCGGTAAAGGTTGATTATTTACCAAAAAAAGTAGCGTTTAGGAGAGCCAGATGCTACATTCGTCTTATGTCAATAAATCTTCCGAAATCATCCTACAGTACTTAATCTAAACGGACAATAGCCTTAACAAGACCAGGTTCATTCACCAAGTGTGGGAACTGATCTACCAGTTCATCAAAATGTATAAAATGGGTGATGTAATTTTCTGGACTAATTCTTCCCATACGGATGCACTCCAGTACATGTTCAAAGTCTTCTCGGGTAGCATTACGGCTACTCATCAGGGTACCTTCGCGTTTATGGAATTCCGGATGGTTAAATTCAATCATACCTTTCTGAATCCCCACCAGGATAAATCGACCGGAATGGGCCATAAAACGGAAAGCATCATTGATGGCATTTCTGTTTCCGGTGGCATCAAGCACCACAGTAGGCATATCTCCATTCGTTGCTTCCCGAATCTGCTCCTCCAGGTTCACCGCTTTACCATCAAATACCTCCTTAGCACCGGCAACATGCTTTGCCCAGCCCATACGGTTCTCATTGATATCTATCGCCATTACCTTCGCACCAGCTATAGTGGCCATTTCTATTATGGCCAGCCCAATAGGTCCTACACCAATTACCAAAACATTATCAGCGGGCGTTATTCCAGCCCGGCGAACAGCATGTGCAGCTATAGCAAAGGGTTCCACCAATGCGACCTGGTTAAGATCCAATCCTTCAGCCGACAGTAGTAAGTGAGAGGGTACCTGTAAGAACTCCGCCATTCCTCCATCCGAGTGGACGCCTATAACATTCATGTGCTGACAGCAGTTAGTGTAACCACCTCGACAAGCGACACAGGTATTACAGTGCTGATAGGGTATCATGGTGACAACATCTCCCTTGCGGAGGCCGGGAGTATCTCCTGACACAAACTCACCTGCAAGCTCATGACCTAAAACACGTGGATAACTAAAGTATGGCTGATTACCCTCAAAAGCGTGAATATCCGTCCCACATATGCCAACACGTTTAACCCTGATTAAAGAATATCCTGGTAAACAATCCGGTTTGGATACATCTAAACATTTCAATTTTCCAGGCTCAATACATGCAATTAAATTCATTCAACTTTATTTATAAGATGCCCCCATGTAAAACAACCTCTAACTGACTTCCGGCAATTTCACAGATAGTCAATAGAATACACCGCAGATAATCAGCTTAGTATTAAATTTGAATATCGGCAGGCATTTCAAAAAATCGGCAACAGGAAGAAATAAAAATATTGGATACAAACGGTATCTTGTAAGGATTACAATGCTTTATTTTCCTTTACTATCAATAGATTTACTTCTATTATATTCGTATTCCAAAAGTACCTATAGTACCAATTTTACACTTTACTCATATCGATAAAATATTTCACTATATCGATATTTTCTCCTTAAATTCACCTATAATGAACAGAGCAACGGTACCTCCAAACTTTATCTTGCTGAATGTGGGCCGGGCAGTCCATCATGGAGACTGGAACTGGAGAAATGTGTGCAGTCCTTTTATCCGATTGCATTTTGTAGAAAGTGGCGCCGCCAAATTAGTCAGGGAAAACAAAGTCTATAGCCTTGAGAAAAACCACCTGTATCTTACGCCTGCTTATATTAATCATTCCTACAAGTGTGACGGACCTCTCACGCTGTATTATATTCATATTTATGAGGAGCTGAGCAATCAGCCCAGTATTTTTGAATTGATGGATTTTCCCGTTGAAATGAAAGCCGACGATTTGGCCATCCAGCTAATCAAGCGACTTGCAGAGATTAATCCTGAGCGGGAGCTTCCATATTTTGATCCATGGGCTTATGATAACTATCCAACACTGGTCAAAAACATTGCCCGACAGAAAACAGTGCCACTTGCTTACGAAATGGAAATAGAAGGTATTATCAAGCAGTTGTTGTCCAGGTTTCTTTTACAGGCTTCGGATAAAAATGTCAATATAGACAACCGTATTATGCAATCGCTAACCTATATCCGTAGCCATCTGCATCAACCCATTAGCATAGATGTTTTAGCAGAAATCTGTTTTCTTACCAAGGACCATTTCATCCGTCTCTTCAAAAAGAACATAGGATGTACTCCCGGAAAATACATCAATGAGAAAAAAATTGAAAAGGCACAACGCATTATGATGACGGAGGATATTTCCATCAAAGACCTTGCTTATACTCTTGGTTTTGAAAACGACTCCTATTTCAACAGGTTCTTCCGAAAGATGACAGGAGAAAATCCAGGCGAACATAAGAAAAACATGCGTATGATGGCCAAAAGTGGCGACTCCTGAAGGCCGGTACTCATTAGTTATAGTCAAGTAGCCGTTTCACCACTTCAGTATATCTTAGGCCATATTGCAGGCGTATTCGGCTCAGACAGACGTCAATAATGTACTGTGATGATTGTTGCTCATACTTCACCAGTATGGAAGGATCGAATAAGTGGTGAGAAGTGGATGGAAGTTTGTCTGGACATAAGACATGGAGCTCCGTAGGATGGAATTTATCCAGACTGGCCGTAGGAAATAAGGTGAGGCCATAGCCTGTCCTTATACTCTGGTTGGTCAATGATATGCTTTCCAGCGATTTAGGGAAGGTACGATTATAGGTATCAAGGACTGCAGCCAGCTCCAACTCATTTGCTCCATCCTGCAACAGTACACCCACCTGTCGGTTTTTCCCAAACAATACTTTCTTTCCAATAGCCGCCTTATCACCAAAGTCAATAGCTATACTCTTATGGGCGTTCCTATCTGCAGAAAGTGCGTAATGGATCATTTTGCTCACTCGCAACATAGTTGGTCGTCCAAAAAGCGTATCGATAATGGATAATGCTCCATCAGTGGCATTGGAAACCCCTGCGGTGCTAAATAGCCTCCCACTCTGGGTGACGCGGATATTATTTACCCATAATGGTTTATTAAATTGTTTACTGATGGCAGCAAAGTCAGATGCGTGAGTAGTAAGTGGTTTGCCGTCATAGATGCCTGTCGCTGCCGCGGTTAAGGCTCCATCACAAACTGAAAGTACGAAAGTCGTATCACGGTATTGCTTCTTAATCCAACCAAGAATCTCCTGATTTTGGTGTCGGGCATCCATCGCCGATAAGTTAGGGATAACGATCACTTGTGGATGAATACCCATGGAATCAAACTCTCCGAATGAAAAATCAGGCATCAGGAAAAGGCCTTTTCTTAGAATGACGGGGGTTTTATCTCTGGCAACTATATATACATTTGCCTTTTCCGTAGCGTTAAATAAATAATAGGGCGCCATCAGGTCAAAAATTTCTGTACCCTCATTATCTGCGATAATTATTACTGTTTTCTTAGCAGGGTTGAACGCTGGTCTCCCGCCATTGATGGAGGCAATGCCATTAAAGGTTTTCCAGTGCATAAACTCCCGGACAGGAGCACAAGCATGAAACAGCCACATAACTATCATACCAATCATAAGAAGGACGCAGTAGGTCATTTTTCTATTTCTCACTTTCGTCATGTTTTTTTAGTATTCGTTGTAACTGCCGGGCTGATTTGAACCCACATTCCGCGGCTATTTTAGTCATGGTATAATCTGGGTTATTGCGTAAGGTACCTGCCTTTTCCAGCCTTAGGCGGGTGAGGTATTCATTCATCGTTATACCTGTTGCTTCCTTAAAGACCCTGGTAAGATTTCTTGGGCTGCTGTTAAAAAGGTCTGATAATTTCTCTACCGTCAGGGATTGGTGCAGATGTGTTATCATATAATCCTGGATCTGGTGAATCCTAGGATCAATATGGTTTCTGTAATCCAGATAAATATGATGCTGGCCGTGTTTGGCGCTCCTGCGATGATATATCAGTAATCCCCTGGAGACCTGGTTAGCCAATAATGGCCCCTCCCATTCCTCCAGGATAGATAAAGCCATATCTATCCCTGAACTAATACCGGCGCTGGTATAGATATTCCCACTCTTAACAAACAATACGTTGGTTTGTACCTTAGCTGTTGGGAACATGTTTTGTAACAGTTCCATACTTCTCCAATGAGTAGTACATTCCCGGTTATCCAATAGTCCTGCACTTCCCAGTATGAAGGCCGCATTACAGACAGAACAGATATTGATCTTTCTGGCCGCATGGTCGCTCAGCCATTTAAAAAATGGCATTTCAATATCAGGGCGTCTTTTCAGGCCTTCAAAATAAAAACCGGGAATGAACAGAAAATCGCCCTCATGCAATACGGCTTTCCGGTAATTATCCAGTTTCCCGAATGGGAGCCCCACCGCACTGACCGGGTATTGCTCCATAGCATAGAATGCTATTTCAAGATCAAGTCCCTGCAAGGCCGCCTCCCGGAATACCTGGACAGGACCAGCCAAGTCCAACAGCTCCACATCCGGCGGTATAATAAATGCAATTCTTCTTCTCATCTCTGCAAAAGTAACCCATGAAAGCTTTTCTATGAAGGACAACAATGCGTCATATTGGGCCATTAAAGATTAGGCTTAAATAGGAATAGAAACAGTAAAAATTACTACCATTAATACTGTAATATGCGGAGCATGCTTCAATAGAGTTCAAACAGCTGAAGAGTGCGACGCAAGGATGCTCAATAGTATTTCTGTGGCTGGGCTCATAAATATTTCTCCTATAAAACACCTCATAGTTGGTCTCCCACCCAAATGATTTGAATTTCTTAACTTTGCTTAATGGGAAAGAAAATATTGCGATCCGTTTCTGAATATAACAGCCAGTTAAAGTTAAAGGGGTTCAACGCCTTTGCTATTGAGGCCGACTCCAACGCAACCCGTATGTACAGCAGAAAGGACTTTTTTAAAATCTGCCTGACAACAGGCAATAGTGCCATACATTACGCAGACCGGACATTTGAAACAACGGGAACAATATTATTCTTTGGTAATCCTCATATTCCCTATTCCTGGGAAACACGGTCAACCACTTATGTTGGCTATACCTGCCTATTTTCAGAGGATTTCATTAGCAGATCTGAACGCAGTGAAAGCCTGCAAAATTCACCTTTTTTCAAAATCGGAGGCACCCCGGTTTTAAATATCAGTGAGGAACAACGGCTGTATCTTAATTCGATTTTTCTGAAAATGATTGAAGAGCAACAAAGCCAATATCTGTATAAAGATGATTTAATACGCAATTACATTCATCTCATTATCCACGAAGCTTTAAAACTACAACCCTCTGAACACAGCCACCAACATAATAATGCCGCCTCCCGACTTACCGCCGTATTCCTGGAACTACTGGAGCGACAGTTCCCGATTGAAAGCACCGACTTTCCCCTGCAATTAAAGACGGCCCAGGATTACGCCAAAGAACTAAATGTACATGTCAACTACCTGAACCGGGCAGTAAAAGAAGTTACCGGCAAGTCTACCACTACCCATATCACAGAACGCATTGTCAGCGAGGCCAAAGCGCTGCTGCAACATACCAATTGGAACATTGCGGATATTGCCTATGCCCTTGGCTTTGACTACCCTACCTATTTTAATAACTTTTTCAAACGGCTTACTGGCACCAATCCGAAATCATACCGGGAACAAGAAGTTTGAAATTCTTAATTTTTGGTTTGACAATCGTTAACGAAAGGCCCCATTCCCACATTAGCTTTGTACCTGCTATTTAATGCATAAACAGGTATGAAACTTATTACAATACTGGCATTCATCTCCCTAATAATTTGTGGGCAGACTTATGCCCAGCAGTTAACTACAACGTCATTCCAAAAAGAAGAGAATATGAAAGATCAGGACCATTATACTTTCCAGTTAAGCGATCAGGTGACACGCGAGAAAGTACATTACCGGAACAGATATGGCATTGCTATAACAGCAGATTTATATATTCCGAAAAAACATGGCACGGTTCCAATGGCTGCAATTGCGATCAGTGGCCCTTTTGGCGCCGTAAAGGAACAAGCATCCGGACTGTATGCGCAAACTATGGCCGAACGCGGTTTCGTTACGCTGGCATTCGACCCTTCTTATACTGGGGAAAGCGGAGGCGAACCCCGTAACATTGCATCACCAGAGATTAACACAGAAGATTTCAGTGCAGCAGTAGATTTCCTCGGCCTGCTACCGCTCGTGGACAGGAACCGTATCGGTATTATCGGCATTTGTGGTTTTGCTGGCATGGGCCTCAATGCTGCCTCCGTAGATAAACGTATCAAAGCCGTTGCTACTACCAGTATGTACGATATGTCGCGGGTAATGGCCAAAGGTTACTATGATAAATTAACCGCAGCAGAACGAACTAACATGCTGGAAAAGATGAGCCAGCAACGTTGGGAAGACGCCAGTAATGGTACACCGGCCGCCGGCCCTCGCAATTTACCGGAAAAACTATCAGGTAATGAACCACAATTTGTAGTGGACTATTTCAACTATTACCGTACTCCGAGAGGATTTCACCCCAATTCGCTCAACTCTAACGGGGCATGGATGGCCACCAATGCGCTTTCATTCATGAATATGCCTCTGCTTACTTACATCAAAGAAATATCGCCACGTCCGGTCTTATTAATTGCCGGAGAAAATGCCCACTCCCGTTATTTTAGTGAGGATGCTTACAAAGCGGCAGCCGAACCTAAAGAACTGCTGATTATTCCTAATGCCGTTCATGTGGACCTGTACGATAAAACAGACATTATTCCTTTTGATAAACTTACTACATTCTTTAACAACAACCTGCAATAAGCAGGCGTAAAATATCTGAAACATGGAAATTACAAGATTAGGTGAAAGATCCTCCGTAAAAGGCCCTGACGACTGGTTTACAGGAGCGGTAAGGATTGATCCGCTGTTTGATGCCAATGAAGCAAGACGAGGCGCAGCAGCCAGCGTAACGTTCGAACCGGGAGCAAGAACCGCCTGGCATACCCACCCACTGGGACAAACACTAATTGTAACCGCAGGATGCGGCTGGGTACAACGGGAAGGTGGTCCTATAGAAACCATTCGTCCAGGCGATGTGGTTTGGTTTGAGCCCAATGAAAAGCACTGGCATGGAGCCACTGCGACCACCGGGATGACGCATATTGCCATTCAGGAGAACCTGAACGGGAAAGTGGTGGATTGGTTGGAGAAAGTCACTGACCAGCAATACAGAAGTCAATGACAGCTATTAAACATGATATTCTTTCCAGGTTGAAAGCCGGAGTGCCTATCCGATTGGATGACCCGGAATACTTCAAAATACAATGGATAGTTGAGCGTACTATTCAGTTGTCGGCCGCCTTAAATACCGCTACAAACATCCAGGAGATACGTACACGCCTGGGGGATATTATCGGCCAAACGATCGATGAAAGCACAACAGTGTTTGTGCCATTCTATACCAACTTCGGCCAGTTCATCCGGCTTGGTAAGCAGGTCTTTATCAATCACGCCTGCTCCTTCCTGGATATGGGAGGCATTACTATTGAAGATCATGCACTAATAGGCCCCAAAGTAAACCTGATTACAGAAAATCACCCATTAGATCCTTCAGACAGAAGGGCGCTGGTGACAAAACCAATCCTGATAAAACGTAATGCCTGGATAGGCGCAGCAGCTACGATTCTACCTGGGGTCACTATTGGAGAAAACGCAGTGGTGGCGGCAGGATCAGTTGTTTCAAAAGATGTTCCGGATAATGTTGTTGTTGCGGGTGTTCCGGCAAAAATTATAAAGACAATAAAAACCGGAGCAATATGAATCAGCTCCTATTCATTTTTATCGGTGTATTTTCACTATCGACGATTGGTGCATCCTGCGGTAAAGCAGGTGCACCAATTGTTTCAGAGAAGTACGACACGATCACATATCCAACAAAAAGTAAAATGAAAATAACTATCGGGAATCATTCATTCACGGCAACGCTAGATGATAATGCCGCAGCAACTGAATTGAAGGCCATGTTGCCCATGACCATAAACATGACAGAATTAAATGCCAATGAAAAATACGCGGAATTACCGCGTAGTCTGCCCACCTATGCGACGAATCCAGGAACTATTCAGGCAGGGGATTTAATGTTGTATGGCAGTTCAACATTGGTACTCTTTTACAAGACATTCCGCACTTCCTACAGTTACACCAAGCTGGGGCATATTGATGATATCAACGGATTTCAGGGCGCGGTTGGTACTGGCAGTGTGAGCGTAACGTATGAATCTGAAAGTTTCTGAAAAATGGCTGCTCATTAGCCCCCCATGCCCTTCCCCCCTCTATTGACGCATTAAAATTTCAGCCTGCGCTGCAGGCCCAATTACTTCTTCCCCCGGATGCTTAGGTAAGGAACTTTCCTAAAGAAATACTGTTATAATCTCCATTGATACAAAGACTAAGGTATAGCATAATTAATAGACCTTTGTTGGGCAAAAGACAATAAAAATCATAAAAAATGAAGAAGATTTTGCTAATAGTTACCAATGTAAGCATGTATGCAAGTGGCAGGTTAAAAACAGGCTTATGGCTTAGTGAACTGACGCATATCTATCATAGTGCGAAGCAGCAAGGCTGGGAAATAACCATTGCGAGTCCTAAAGGAGGTAGTGTACCTATCGACCCAGAAAGCCTGAAACCATTGGTGTTAGATAAAATTTCAAAAGACTATTATGGAAGTCCCGCTTTTATGGATGAATTAAATCATTCAAAAACGCTGGAAGAAATAAAAAACACTTCTTTTGATTGTGTCTATTTAGCGGGCGGGCATGCCACCATGTACGATTTTCCGGACAATACCCTGTTACAAACCATCCTTAAAAACCAATTCGAAAGCAACAAAATGGTAGCCGCCATTTGCCACGGCGTAGGCGGATTAATCAATGTAAAACTATCCAATGGGGAGTACTTAATCAAAGATAAATCGATGACAGGTTTCGATTGGTTTGAAGAAACCATTGCCAGACGGAAAAAAGAAGTCCCCTTCAATCTTGAAGCTGCTATCAAGGAAAGAGGAGCTAATCTTATCAAAGCATTTATTCCAATGACGTCTAATGTAGTGGTAGATGGAAAGCTTATTACAGGACAAAACCCTTTCAGTTCAAAAGAAATGGCGAGAGTGGTGATGAAGGAGCTGCTGCAATAGTTTCCATAAGCCGCAGATAACCTGCGGCTTACATCATAGTTAATGAATAGTCTATCTTATAACTTTATACGCATTTCTTCAAAAATATCATTGGGAACTCCATTAAAATGGTCACATAACCTTTGTTCTACATTATAAGGCTCCCATACTGCAGCCCTTTCTAAGTCAATACATTCACTTACATCTGTTGGTCTTGTATCACCAGTGTTCGGATCGTAAATTTCAAACTTAGCAGGATTCAACTTATCTTGAATAAACTTCATTGGTAATAGTTTTAGAGCTTCCTCCAAATCTTTTTTCCCAATCTTTTTCCACCTTCCATTAGTTATCGCATCATTATATACCGCCACAATAAATAATATTCGGGAATCTAAAATACAAGATAAATCTGTCTCTTCATGATCAGTATAATAATCGTAAAAACCATAATTTGCCTTGCCTAAAATTCTACCATACCCAATTTTTCCACATGGTAAATCTATCTTGATTATCGACCCAATTGTAATCCGTTGTACTCCCATGATATTTTTTTTATTCACCAAATTCTTTTTTCGCAGCATTCATATATTGAGCCTTCTTCTTATTTGAAGGAGAAATGCTATTGATAGCATTTCCTGAAGTTCCGCCCTGCGACTTAGCTCCTCCATTTTTATCAATTAAGTATTGCTCTCTGCCCCGAATAGCTTTTTTACTTTTTGATGTTTTATCTAATTGAGCAGGTTTGTAATCTTGGTCATTCATATGATGACCTCTATCCCTTTTTGCGATATTTTGCTCGGGTGTTCCATCTCCACTTGTTTTTCCCGAATAAATTTCACCATTGGGACCTTCTTTTGTATATGTTTGATAGGTTTTCCCTTGTGCATTTCGAATTGGATTGGAAAATAAATTCTTTATCCCTAATCCAGATGTTACCGTCCCATGTAAAACAAGAGGAGCAGTCACTGGAATAGCAGCTCCATCAGTCAGAACAGTTGCTGCCCCTCCACCAAGCCCTTCAACAAATCCAGATATTGCAGCACCAGCGTCTCCTATTTTCTGTCCAATCTGGTATGCAATCGCATTCTTTCCGGTATAATTAGTTTGCTCAACATCTACCCGACCTATCCCTCCTAAATTATTGGACACATACGAGTTTCTTAATCCATCTCCTGCAGTAAGGATCTGTGCACCGGTCTCCAAAACAGCATCCTTCAACATGGACCAAAAACCAGGATTATCGCCAGGCTCATCACCTAAAAAGTCCTGATACCTAATGGGATTATCATAATTTGAAGTATAAGGAGACCACATCTCCATATCATCTATCTTCGGATCTATCTGATTCCACCTTCCTATCTGCGGGTCCAATGTCCTATAAAATGCATCGTACTGATTAAGATCAAGATCTGTCGTATGTTCTATACCATTGTACTCCTTCCTGTTCTTTGGGTAATTAGTCCCCACTAACGCATTAGAGCTTATCCCCGCCATCGTCAACCCAAACGGATAATAATGCGTCTCCTCCAATACTGGGCCATCTGCATGTGCCACTACCAGATCATCGAAGTAGACATCCTGTGCGGTTTCGTTGCTGGTATAAATATACATAAAACCGCTCTTTTCCATGACCATATTATCCTGGGCAAGGGTTTGAATCTGGTCTGGTACTGCTTTTACCTGTTTTACACCACTATTCTCCTGTACCATATTGAACTGATCATCAAAAAGTACATAGTTCAGGTAGGCTTTAGGCCGGTCAAGATCAGGATTCTCCGGATACTTCTCTTTCAGTTGTCTGTAATCGTTATTATAAAAATTGGCGTTAAATGGCGTACCATTAGCTTCAGAAGAAATTCCATGAGTACCGGGTGTGGATGCTTTGCCTCCGAAAGCTTGCACGAGATCTGCCAGCATATTCTCTACTGGGGCAGTACCCGCCTTTTTATCGCCAGGCCCGGTTGATTTGTAGAACGCTTTGACACCCAACTGAATCGTGTCTCCCGCCATTACCCGCAACACGATAGATGGACCAATTTTTTTACCTCCATCTTTCGCACTTAGTTTGGATACTGATTTATTTGCTGCATCAGTAGACGGATATCCAGCAGGTTTAACTGCCCGGGTCACATCAATATTACTGAATAAGGCTGTTTCTTTTGCTGCAACCGGCGTTTCCATGGTAGCGGCATAGATATTCCGACTGGAATTTTCTGTCAGTACCAGCCTCGTATTACCCAGGTGGTCTTTCACAAAATAGTCATATATATAGGTTGGAGCCTGACCCGCTACTGTTGCCACCCTGATCCGCCCTTCTTCATGTAGCATGAACTGAAGGGAATCATTCTGATAAACAAATCCAGAAATATAATCGGTTACTACCGTTTTCTCCGGACTGACAGTTCTATCAGTTACCGTTTTCTTCAGTTTATTACCGGCAGCATCATAGGTATAAACAATAGCACCTTTTTGATATATGTCAATACGTACTGGCAGATTCAAATGATTATAAGTAATACTGGATATCCCTTTATTTCCATCTGCTACCATGTTACCCATCAGATCGTAGGTATAGTCGTCTCCAATATTCTGACCATTTTTGAAATCACCCAATTGAGCACTGACTGTAGAACTGTCAAAAACAGCTGCCAACTTATTACTATTAGGCAGGTAGGAGTATGCCAGTTTATCCATTGGTTGAATAGCGGTTCCTTCCATGCCCTGCTGCGCCATATTCAGGATATTTCCATTGGCATCATAGGAGATCCACTTTACAGAATAGTCTTCCCTATTATTATTCCATTGGCCAGATTCAAATTGGGAAAATGCTCCGCTTAAGAGACGATTCACCTTATCGTACTCATAACCATAAGACCTTGGGGTTTTATCATTCCATCCTTTCCAACGGATACCTGAAATATTGCCGTTATAGGAAGGCGTACGATAACCGTAATCATAACTGAGCTCCTGACCAAAATGTGCCGTGGTATTTTGATTATTCAGATAGTCCTTACTGATGCCGCTCAGCCATCCTCGGATGTTATAGTCGAACGTCATTTCTTCCAGTGCCGGGTTGTTACCGTTGATACCCAACTTCTTTCCAGTGAGCCTTCCCATTTCATCATAAGTGTTCAATGTAATGGTTCTTTCCAGGTCAGGATTATCGTTTAGTCGCTTTTTCACGGAGGCTATATTCCCTGCATCGTCATAGTTGGTGATGGTTAACAGAGACGTCTTGGGATGTTGCGTACTTTTATTATTGGCATGACGGAGGTAGGTACTCAACAACTGTCCTTTAAAATTATACAGGCTGGTTAAAGTACTTCTTCCTCCTGAGGCATTATCATCAATTGTCTGGATAACACGTCCTTTTTCATCATAGTAATTGGTAGTAGTCAGCCATTGATCTGTATCCAATACCCTGATACGTATTCCGGTGGCTAAACCTTTGGTGTTAGTGGCGCTTCCGGCATTCCATTCCGGGTATACATTCGCCCCTACTTCTGGCTTATTCAGGTCAGCGCTTACCAGGGAATGTGCTCCTGGAAAATTATAATTATCATAAAAGGCAAAAGTCAATGGTGTCAGCGCTCCTGCCGGGATATTTGGCAGCGGATTGGTGACTTCGAGATTTACCATTCCACCGTCACTTTGCGGATTAATGCTGAATTCCTGCGTTGCGCCATCATTGGTATCAAAACCAGGAAGTAATTCAATACTGTTTCCCGCTTCGTAATTAGTCCGATCATTTACCGCAGTGATGAGATTTTCAACGCCTGCAAATACATAGGATTGTGTGCTGTTGCTACCTCCTGTCGTATTCATACTGGATTGCAATTCATCTCTTGTGGCAGCACTGTTATAAAAGGCAGTTTCTACCGGTCGGTTCAGCGCATCGTAGAATGTTACCAGCCATTTCCCCTTTATTTTAAGGTTACCATCCCTGGTAAACGCTGCACGATCTCTCACATCATACACCATTTCAACTATAGCAGCACCGGGTAATTTCTTTTCAATTAACCGTTTACGGCTATCATAACGATATTGAAAGCACAAGCCGTTTTCCACTCCGGATACATCCCAGTTGTTAGTGATCTTCTGCACCGCAAGTGGGGGGAGCACGAAGCGAAGATCTCCCTGATCGTCATATACATAGTAGGTGTTCAACCACCCCATATGAGCGGTACCTGGGTTAGTCAGCTCCTGAACTCTTTTACAGATAGTCCTTCCATTTTTATCTATAAATGTGATTACCTGATTCCCGGCTTCATCAATTATCACATTTTTGAAGAGCTGGCCAGCATTATATATGGCTGTTGTTGTGGGAAGATTATTCCCCATTACCCATATACGAACAGAATCACTGATCGCATTTACCTGATATTTCTGCTGTACAGGATGATTTCCGCTATTACTGGTACTGGCCCAGCTATTTCCTGGGGAATAGGAATTCAAAACCCGGCCTAATGGCGAAGTCTCCACTACCTGCTGAGAATAGAAGATTTTCTCTCCAACTAAATTCTTATTCAAAACAGGGTTTTCATAAAATGCCTTTTGTGCATTAAATGGATCCTGTTTAAATTCGCCATCATTTGTATTGGCTGTGGTCTGCGTATACGGGAGATACTTGTACATTTCCCTTCCAAGATCATCATATAATACAGTTGAAACCTGGTCTTTACCAGTTGGGCTAATACCTTTGACAACGGTTTGCACCGGCCGGCCCAGACCATCCAGGAATACGGTGGATTGTTTAACTTCCTTTACGGTTTTACCTTTACTACTGACAGCTGCTGAATCCTGCAGTGGTTGACTAGTTTCCCAGGTACGTACATAGTTTAGGTTAATACCATTATAACTGCCGGGGGTAGGCACAGGTGTGGCGCCAGGTACTCCTGTGCCGGTCGGGATATTCTGGGCTCCTGCTCTCATTGTACCGATAAGGAGCAACAGGGTATATATAGACTTCTTCAAGATCGTAAGTATTTAAATGGATAGTTAAACTGTTTTAACCAAAGCATGCAATGCTACTGTTGCTTAAGGACGTACTCATATTTTTTAAGGATATTGCCGTCTTTGTCTCTGATTAATAATAATCTTCCGAATCCATCATATTCATAGGTCATCAAATTGCCTCTGGTATCGGTTTCACTGGTAATACCGACCAAGGGCTTATAGGTATAAGTTGTTACCTGTGCATTTGTATTGGCCAACCCTTTCCGGATTTTGTCCAGTTCAGCTCTCATGACAATATCTGTCGTAGCAGGATTATTAAGTACATTGGGATCGATAAAACTCTTTACAGTATTATAATCACTGTTTATAACTTTTGCCACAGGGTATAGGTCACCATAGCCCCAGATATACACTTCCATAGCATCATTTCTCTTACGCTGTTGCAGGATATTACCGAAGGTATCATATGAGATATAATCCAATGCCACAATATCAGTGGAGTTACTCCTGTTCATTTCCATACTACGGAGCCTTACGCCAGAAGAGGTAACCTGGAAATTACTATTAACGGTAGATAGTAATTTGGTACTTAGATAGTTCTCCTTCTTTAGTTCCACACCAATGATATTGTTTAATATCATTGCCTGGCGGGCAGTTTCATCTGCGCCTGTCAGTGTAAGCTCATAAGGGTAATACGACACAACCCGGTTAAGCTCTCCAGTACTTGCTGGCGAAGTAACTTCCTTTACATGTTGATGGTCATTATATAAATAGGTAGTAGGTGTTTCTGCATATTTGGAGACATCATCCAGGTCATAGATACGTTCTGTTTTTGAACTAATGGCCGACCAGGTAGGGATAATTGCATAAGATGCACTCACCGGATACTTAATAACATTATTGGCCCAGGCGATGACCATCGCTTCCGGATCAGTTTTAATACCATAAGTTGTCAGATCATTGGCAGAGATATTCTTATAATCATAATCTACTGTTTTGACCAATTGAAATGCATTATTTATAAACTGAAAATCCTTCTGACTTTTTAATTGTCCTCTGAAATCCTCCATGCTGAAGGCCGGCGGATAGGGGATTTCATAACTCTGGCTTAAATCCTTTGCAAAGGTATAGGTGTAATTAGTCATTCCCGTCTGCTGAGGATCCGCTGTAATAATATATACATTCTTATATCCAACTAGAGAGCCTGCAAAATTCACCTGCTGTTGCGTACTGAAGGATTGTAATCTGGCAACGTTATAATGACATGTAATATATTTATTTCCACTAGGATCACTAAATTGATTCTTGACCTCTATATTGTCCGCATAGTTTAACCTGTTGTCTGAGAAGATATCACCAGAGGACGTATCAGAATTAGGTCCTACAGCATATTTATACTTTACGGTAAGTGGTACACTTCCTGCGTGTTCGAAAGTCTTAATCTCATTAATTCGTAATCCGCCAGCATACGTATTGATTTGAGATTTATCAATAACTTTCCAGGAAGCCATCGCAAAAAAATTTTGATAATTGGGTGGGTTTTGATTGAATACGGCAGTGACAGTGTATGTACCATTCGGTAAATAGTGACTGGTAAATGAAGTCGTAATATTGAAAAGATTATATGGAGGTTCTGTGCGCTGCATATATATATTCGCTCCTGCAGATCCCGGAGGTACGCCCAATCCGTCTATATCCATATCGAGGAAAGCTCCTCCATTCGGATTATTACTATTCAGGATTTTATCTGGGGGATTATTGATAGTTAACTGCATTTCATACCTGCCATTTATTGGCAAGTTCTGGTCCCCTTCAGGAAACTCTCCATTATCAACCTGTATTGTAGCGTATTCTTTTTTATACCTTGGTGGTAAATCTGGTGAATACACCTCGTTATTCCCATATACAAACTCCCGATAGCCACCTGTGGGAAATACCATCTTTTTCAGGATTCCAAATTGACTATAATAAGGATCTACCTCTCTATCTGCACCTGGTATCTCCAACGGGCTATTATCCGGCTTTAATAAAGTTACAGTGGGGATCAGCGAACTATTACTGTTTTTTCCATTATAAAAACCCCAGTTATCCTGTGACAATGAGGTTCTGCAACCAGGGATATAAAATTCGTCATACTCAAATGAATAGGAATTATTCTTTTTATCATTGCTGATCTCTTTATAGCCAGACAGGAGGAGCCATTTGTTGGTACGATAATTTACCGCGCCATTACAACCAAACCCTGTACCAGAACCAGTCATATACTTATGGATAAGTACACTCTGTTTTATTACCTCTCCTTTCTTATTCAGTACAATGATGCTATCTAATGCATATCCCCCAATCAGGTCCTGCCTATCAGTGGCAGCAGCAACAAACTTCACCGAGCCCCCTCGAAAATTAATCTTTGTCAGTCTTTTAGTATGCATAGATACAACTCCAATAGAAATCCCTGGATATGGGGCAGGGCCATTGGGGCCTTCACAAATATCGCCACTGATAAATTGGAATTTGGTGTCACTCTGTATAGACTGGTTGATCTGCGATTCATCTGTGTAATCGAAGCTGATCGTTTCTGTTTTGGATGCATTCTGTATGGAGGAAATCATCCACGAAGTTATAAGAGGCGCCGAGCTACTACCTCCGGTGGTTTCCGCATCGAATCCATTGAAGTTGTAGATAACGCCATCCTCTCCCACAATAGTAAAAGAATTACCACTGAAGGTAATCTTCACATTGCTCAACGGAGAAGTTACAAACCTGTTTAAATCCTGATTATAGTAGAATTTCCCGCTGGCTCCATTAATACTATAGGAAAAAATATCGGGCGCGTTATCAGCTATGCCACTTTTCATATCTGCCAGGAAATTCTTGTACTGATTTTGCCCAGTCAGACCAGCTGACAGCAAGTCGTACCACTGCTTAAAAGATTTATTACCATATTTCTGAAAAGCACCACCGGGGTCCTCATCCGCAATACCATTGACAGACCTGGAAATACTCGGCAGGTTTCCCAGACTCCAGGACAATCCCACCCAGGTAGCCAGTCCTTCCACCTTATTTCCTCCGGCATGGTAACTAAGCGCCAGTGGCAAAGACAAATCACCGGCACTAACATTGTAGACCGGAATACTGATAGAAGGAATCCCGGTAAAATTATTTACAGGGGCTTCAATGTACTTTTGGATCTCAGCGGCAGTAGGACTTAAAGGTACTACCTTGCGTAATTCCAGCTGCGCAAAACAATTCAGATGGCATCCAAGGAATACTAACAAAAGAGAAAGAAGAGCAATAAATTTCTTGTTCATATTTAATATTGAACTGGTACAGGATATTATTTAGCGTTCGACAATAGGTTAACCTTTCAAATACTATCAACTATTAATAACATGCTACAATTAAAGGTATTTACATAGTCTTAAAATCAAAAAAGCTACTCAGTGAGTAGCTTTTCAGTGATCCCGCTGGGACTCGAACCCAGGGCCCATACATTAAAAGTGTATTGCTCTACCAACTGAGCTACGGAATCATTCCCTTGAAGGGAGCGCAAAGATAGAGAAAAAGGAATTGATTTTCAAAGGGTTTTCAAAAAAAATTTAAACCTTTTATTTTGAACGCCCTTTCTTTAACACAATATGTTTGATGTTTTTCCGATCATACGTATAGGTTATATGCACCTGTCCATCCGCAGTTTGAATAATAGCGGGGTAGCTGAACTCCGCACCAGGCTTATCTTCCAGCGTCATGATATTTTCCCAGTCACGCCCGTTTTCAGAACTGGCGATGCATAACTTTCCTCTCCCATTATACCATTCCTTTCCTGGAACATCCGGGTTGTAAACAATCAACTGGATACCATCTTTGAGCGTTACGGCATCAGTGCCCGCATTAGGATTTAATAATCCTTCTATGGCCGACAAGCCCGACCAACTGCGGCCATTGTCATAAGACCAGGCCTGTACCACTCTCCCCTGTTTACTTCTGCAAACCAGCTGCAATGTGTCCTTTCCATAAGATAATATACTTGGCTGAATCGCATCAAATGCTCCCTGAGCATCTACAGGTATGGTCTTCCAATGCGTTAATGTCTGATCTGTTTGCTCTATTTGTATCCACCATTTTCCATTCGGTTCTTCTATACTTGACGGACATAAAATAGTTCCATCCTTCAATATCACCGGTTTATTTTTTATTGGACCCAATACATGTTCGGGTAACCGCATTGCTGCCGACCAGCTCCTCCCATTGTCCACAGAGGTTTTCATCATTCCCCACCATTCCCTTGGATTAGGGCCAACTTTATAGAATAGTACCAGTTTCCCGGAATTCATGTTAAACAATACCGGGTTCCAACAAGGATATTGTAATGTGTCATTCTCTTTTCCAGTAGCCACTGCTGAAGGAATCACCTTTCCATTCTTCCCTACTACTCCTGCCCAGATCACTACATCTTTACTCCCTTCATACGCTCCTCCAAAACAAGCTACCAGTACCTTCCCTTTCGCAATTTCTGTTATCGTGGAGGCATGGCAGGCTTTAAAAGGCGGAGCATCAAATAACAATTCTTCTCTTACTTTTATCCAGGGCGACTGGCATTCCGCTATATGCACCGAGAAAATAAAACCAGCCAGTAATAACAATAATCTATACATATTAAACATCCTATTTTACACGCAATACAAATATCAATGATATCGGGGCTTCCGTCTCCGGATGCACAGGCTCCTCCAACTGAACAACCTCCAAACCAGCCAGAGAAAAGAGTCTCACCCAATCTCCCATCGTTCTGAAATACCATTGATAAGGCTGTACAAAATCCCGTTTCATTCCATTCCAACTCCCCTCCTTCCATCCTGAAACGTATGGCTCCTGCCCCGCTATCACCAATGGATGCAGGGTTTGAATGAATACAAATCCTCTTTCTTTAACCACTATCCGGATACGTTGTAATAACGATTCCGTCTCTTCCTCATCCAGCAATGCAAAATTGATTACTGCAGCGTCGTAGTGTTGTGAGATGGGATAGGCGCCCGTGACTATACTTTGGAAACTCGCTACAGCGTAATGATTCCCTCCTTTCTGAAGGGCATTTTCTATTAAAGCGGGAATAGCATCTACACCGAAGGCCGACTTCCCCTGCTCCTGTAAGGCCCTTGTCAGCCAGCCCTCACCGCAGCCTATGTCCAGGATGCTTTCAATGGGATAGTGAAGAATAGTTTGAACAATAGCGGCATTGGTCACCAATATCCGGGAAGCAATCTCCCCATGATCAATGGTGGCAATCCAGTTGGCAGCATTCGCCTGCCAGGAATCCAGAATGGAAGTAGCACGGTCCATGGTAGTCGATTTAACTACCTACAAGATATCATTTAAAAATTAAACTCCCTCGGCTGTATATTCATCCTGATACCGAAAGTGTAAAAGAAGGTATTACTCTTAGGCTGATCCTTGACATTATAGGTCCGGTAGGTCGCGTTCCAATCCAGGAACAAATTCTCAAATAACTCCCAGGACACCGCCAACGAAGCCATGGTACTGTTTACGGGTGTACCCGTTCCAATATAAAACCCATAGTCACGCGGACGCGTATCATAACTCCGGGAAATATCACTACCCATATTCACACCGGCAGAGTCCAAGCCCTGCAAATGATGCATCAGTTTAGCTGTTAGGTATAACTTAGGCAACGGCTGATAACGCGCCAAACCTATAAACTCTCTGAAATTCGCGCCCAGCGGATGCGCCAGCGGTTGGTTGTAATGGTTAAAATTGGTAATACTATCGTAGTTGGTATACGTATACGGACGTACGAAATTAGCCTCCGCCTGTAAATCCAGGTTCTTTATATGTAAGGCATCTATGTATTTTACGCCAAGCTGCAAGCCCTGTTTGTTGGCATAGTTACCGCGACTATAATGGAATACTTCTTTTGTAACAAATTCATTTATCAGTAACTGCCCATACAACTGTACAGATCTTGCCACATTCGCTTTCACCTCAAATCCAATATTCGCCTTACCAGCAGCTCCTAACTGCTGCTCCACAGAACGATAGAATATAACAGGATTCAGATAAGCCAACTGCAAACCATTCTTTCCATCCTCCATGATATTCTCATAGAATCCCAAGTTCAACCAACGGGTTGCCTGGAGCGACAAATGATGTATCATCATGTAATTCTGCGGACGTATGTCTCTCTTACCATCCTGTGCAAACGGCGGAAAAGGCCCTATTGTCTGCGAGAAAATGTTTTCATAATCAAACTTCCAGATCCTTGTACTGATACGCAAAAACAGGAAATTATTACTGAAATCACTCAGGAACAAACTCCGAAAGCCATTCCCTATAAAGAGTTTATCATACGCAAACTGAATATCGAAATATTTGGCAGCGTTAAAGGAGATACCTCCCCTCGCATCAAAATAATCATAACCATTCTTGTTATATGCCTTATAAAAACCAGCCCCTGGTACCGCATCATGCTTCGTCACAAAGTCCCGTACATACGCAGGGTCCCGCTCCTGGTTATCCGTAAGCACCGTATAAAATCCCACCTTGTTAGCTATATTACCACGAAGCGTAATCCCCCTGGTATTAACGAAAATACTCCCCGTACCATCATTTGTATGACCATACTGCAAGTTCAGCACAGGATTTATCACCAATTTGAAATCAGGTACATTTACCGCATACAAAGCCCCCGGCTGCTGATAAAAGACACCCAGCAACGGCTTCCTGGTAGTCATACCCTGATAACCACCAGCCCACTCCCAGTTGTCGGACAGCAAACAACGTATATTATATCTGTCTACATTAGTCAAAGCAAAAGGCAACTCCCCCTTTTTATCCAGAGAATCTATCCATAATACCCGCTCCGTCACTTTTTTGCGACTATAAGGCTTCACATCCGTGAATCCCAGCAAGGTATCATTCTTCGTACGGATATCCAGCCGATCCAATAACTGATATTGCTTATTGCCTAAATTAATGTAGTCCGACTGCCCACGGCCAGTCACATAATACAACAGGAATACAAATAGGAAAATTACCCTACGGTGGTTTTGCATAGACATTCAACTTTGATGATGGGCCACCAAAGGTAATACTTAGCCCCATGCACGGAGATTATAAGAACATTAGAAAAATAGGGAGAAACACGTCTCCCAATAGCATAAAAAATGGCCAGACTTAAAAAAGAATTACCTTCGCACCGTAACGATAATAAAAATGCCAGTCATTTGAAACCCTCTTCTATAGGGCATATGCTGGCTTCGATTTAATATATACTCGGATTGCTATGCGTAATGCCTTCATTAAAAAAGCTGCATTAAAAACATTAAAAATAACCTCAATATCTTTGGCCGCAATTATTGCGTTGTTGTTTCTGCTCCCCATCTTATTCCCGGGCGCAGTGGCCAACAAAATCAAGACCTGGGCCAATAACAGTATCACAGGTGAACTGAATTTTTCGAAAGCAAGATTATCTTTCTTCAATCATTTCCCCTCTCTAACGCTGACACTATACGATTTCAGCCTGAAAGGCGGCGCGCCTTTCCAACAAGATACGCTCATCGCTGCCAACGAAATTGCACTAGGCGTCAACCTCAAAAGCGTTTTCTCCGATGCCATCACCATCGACGAAATATATCTGACCAAAGGAAAAATCCATATCATGGTGGATTCCGCAGGCCATCCGAACTATAACGTGTATAAGTCGGCCCCCACTACCACTTCCAGTAAATCCGATAGCGGCAGCGCCTCCATGAAGATTGAAAGGATACAAATTGAACATTGCCACCTGATCTATGATGATCAGTCGCTCCCCATGTACGTTCAAGCCCAGGAAGTAAATTATATGGGTAAGGGAGACCTCAGCAAAGCCATCTTCGATCTCTACTCTAAAATTGATATCGGATCACTGGATTTCACATATGATAAAACTTCCTATATCTTATCCAAGAAACTCAATGGGGAACTCATCACGAAGATCAATACCAATTCCCTGGATTTTGTATTCGAAAGAAATGACCTGAAGATCAATGAGCTGCCAGTAAGACTGAAAGGGGCTTTTGCCTTCATGAAAAACGGTTATAAGATGGATTTCCGTTTAAGTTCCATGGAATCAAGTCTGCACGCGATTTTCGGGGCATTGCCACCAGAATATCTTACCTGGATGCAGCATACCAATATGGAAGGAACTGCGGATCTGAATGCAAGTCTGATCGGGGAATATATCGCAGAAACCAACACCATGCCGGACCTTACGTTCAACATGCAGGTACGCGATGGCGTGATCAGCAATGCTAAAGCCCCGGCGCCTATCAAAAATCTGTTTCTCAATTTCCAATCGAAACTCGCACAGTTAAATACAGATAGTTTATATGTAAATGTAGACTCGATCTACTTTAATATCGACAAAGATTATTTTAGCTCCATAATAAAAATCAAAGGTCTGAAAACGCCGGATATCCATGTAAAATTGAATACCGACATTGACCTGGAAAAATGGAGTAAAGCAATGGGCTGGCAGTCTTTCGACCTCAAAGGCCGTTTACAGGCACACCTGCTGGCCGACGGTCCGTATGCTACCACTGTCGTTAACCGTGGCAAAGACCATCATCCGGATACGGTGATCAGCAGTATTCCTGCCTTTAATCTACAGGCCAACTTTAAAGACGGCTTCTTTAAACTCGCCGCATTACCAGAAGGACTTAAAAATATCAGCTTCCAGGTTGAAGCCAACTGCCCGGATAACAACTACGCACACACGCACTTCAACATTGAAAATATCAATGCGAACCTGTTAAGCAATTATATCAAAGGGTACTTTAAGTTTGCCAATGCCCAGGCTCCTGTAATAGACGGACAACTGGCTGCCGTTCTCCAACTGGCAGATATCAAACAATTCTATCCGATGGATAGTCTGGATGTCACCGGCGCACTGCACATGGATATCAATACCAAAGGTAGCTACATCCCCGCCAAACGCTTATTCCCGGTTACTACAGCCAAACTGACCATGAACGATGGCACCTTGCAAACGAAGTACTACCCGCATCCTATTCAGAAAATTAATATAGACGCCACCGTTAGTAACACTACCGGTACTATGCGCTCCATGAACGTAGACCTGAAACCTGTTGCATTTGAGTTCGAAGGACAACCATTTGTCCTCAAAGCCGACCTGAATAACTTCGATAACATCCGGTATAATGTAACCTCCAATGGTACTATCAATCTGGGCGCTATCTATAAAGTATTTGCTATACAAGGCTATGACCTGAAAGGATTCATCAAAACCAACCTGGCACTCAGCGGCACCCAGGCGGATGCGACTGCAGGCCGGTATAATAAATTAAACAATAAAGGAACCATGATCGTGAGAGACATCGTGCTCAACACAGATATGTTCCCCCTGCCCTTCTATATCAATAATGGCCTTTTCCGGTTCGACCAGGATAAGATGTGGTTTGATACTTTTGTAGCTACCTACGGGAAATCTAAATTAACCATGAATGGCTTCCTAAGTAACGTGATTGGCTATCTCACACAAAAGAATTCCATCCTCCATGGCACATTCGATTTCAAAAGCAATTATGTACTGGCGGATGAACTAATGACCAGCGCCAGCACCACTACCACCGCTACGTCTAAGGCATCCTCAACGCCTTCCGGGGTCATTATGCTACCCACCAACCTGGCGCTCACTCTGAATGCGGCCGCCGCCAAAATTCAGTTCAAAGGCATGAATATCGATAGTTTCCACGGACAACTCTTACTCGACAGCGGAAAAGTTGCCCTCAACAAAACAGGTTTTAAAATCATCGGCGCACCGGTGGAAATGGATGCCACCTACACTTGTATACAGCCACAACGGGCTGCATTCAACTACCACATTACCGCCAATGAATTCGATATCAAAAGAGCCTATAATGAAATTAAAATCTTCCATGATATCGCCAGTTCCGCAGGCAGCGCCAGCGGTATTGTAGGACTGGACTACCAACTCAGCGGTAAACTGGATGGCAACATGAACCCGATATACCCTTCTCTAAAAGGAGGTGGTGTACTGTCTGTCAAGAAAATAAAACTGAAAGGCTTCAAAATGTTGAATGCAGTTAGTCAGTCTACCGGCAAATCCGAAGTCAAAGATCCGGATCTTTCCAAAGTGGAAATCAAAACTACCATCAACAATAATATCATCACTATCGAGAGAACGAAACTTCGTATAGCCGGCTTCCGCCCGCGATTTGAAGGACAAGTTAGTCTGGATGGCCGACTGAATATGAAAGGCCGACTGGGGCTACCGCCATTCGGTATTTTTGGGATACCATTCAACGTTACAGGTACCCAAAGCAAACCAATCGTAAAATTAAAACGCGGTACAGATAAGGACTTGGAAGAAACACCTGATACCGAAGAATAAAAAATACCAGCGTTCATCTCATAGGTGAACGCTTTTTTATTTCAGGGAAAGCTTATCCAACGCTCTTTGCAGGGTTTTCTTTTCTGTGGCAGATGTGGTGAGATGTATCGCCTGCTGATAATAACCCATTGCTTTTTCAGTATCGATGGTTGTCCAGAGATAAGCCAGCAACGCATGATAGCTGCTATTTGCCGTAAGTTGTAATTTTTCTGCTTCCGCAATTCCCTGTTCATTGCCATATACCTGCGCATAGGCAAAAGTTCGGTTTAAAGCGGTCATGGGAGAATATTCCAACAGTATGAGCTGGTTGTACAGTTGTAGTATATGTTCCCATTTCTTTGTAGCGGAAGTCGTATGCCAATAGGCAATACCCGCTTCCAGATGATACTTGGACACTGCGTCTCCAGTACAGGCATTCACGAGATATTGATTTCCTTTATCAATGAGCTCCTGGCTCCAAAGGTCTCGGTCTTGCTGCTCAAACAGGATGCTCTCTCCGGCTTCATTCTCCCGCGCTTCCAGCCGCGAGCTTTGATAACACATCAAAGCCAGTAGCGCATTGGTTTCCGTGGTATTCGTCAATTTATTATCTGTGAGGATCAACGCCAGACGCAATGCTTCTGAACAAAGATCTTTACGAATCAACTGACTCCCGGAGGCCGAAAAATACCCTTCATTGAACAACAGGTAGATAGTCCGCAGTACAGTAGGTAATCTTTCTGCAATTGCTTTTTCTTGCAATACCGTGATCTGGAACTGATCCTGTCGTAATTTCTCCCGCGCTCTTAGTAGTCTTTTCTTAATGGTCTCCGTTTTAGCCAGGAAAGCGGCTGCTATTTCCGCGACACTGAATCCACAAAGGATCTGAAGCGCCAGACATATCTGTGCTTCCGGAGGATTACTGGGATTGCATACGGCGAAGATCATCGCTAGCTGGCTATCCTGGATGATCTGGGGCGTAAACCCTACGGCTGCTGCTTCCTGGGTCCCCGGCGTTTTTATGGCGCCTTTGATCTTTTTTTCGAAGAGTTGTTCCCGCCGCAGATAGTCTTTCGTTTTGTTCTTCGCAACCGTATACAGCCATGCAGCAGGATTCTCCGGAACTCCGTTTATACCCCATGATTCCATTGCTTTCAGGAAGGTCTCGCTGGCAATATCTTCTGCAATTTCCATATGCTGCAAGCCAAAATGACGACATAATACTGCCGTCATTTTGGTATACTCCAACCTGAAAAGGTGAGGCAACAGTTCCGGGTATGCAGCGGAATTATCTTGCATTATTTAACTCCTTTTTACCACTTCCCTCACTTCAATATTCCCTCCCAGCTTGAAGATGGGATTAGCTTTAGCAATTTCCACCGCCTCTTCGATAGTATCTGTTTTCACCACAATATAGCCACTGATGAACTCTTTAATTTCAGTGTAAGGCCCATCGGTAACAATATTGCCCGGCTTAACGGTTCTGCCATTGGTAACAGACAAGGTATTACCCTGATCGGCCAGTTTGTTTTGGGCGGCAATACCAGCCAGCCAGTTCATTCTTTCCTGCATTTGTTCAGGAGAGGGCTTTACGTTTTCGGTGTCATTCAGTCGGAAAATTAATACGAACTCTTTCATTGCTTTTAAATTTAGATTCATCCTCATGACGAATGAATATTGCCGGAGGGGACAACTAAAGGTAACTATTTTTAAAGGGAGGAATAAGTAGAAGGTAATTTAGGGAGACACGGTTCTGCCTGGACGAGCGCCCATGATAATTCAAATATTTTCAATAACTTAAATGCATGGATATACTATCGATTATCACCGGCTTTGTGGTGAATCTTTTGTCTAGCTGGACATATGAGATGCTCGCCATTTTTAAAAATGTATCCATCGTGGAGAGCACAGCGCTCGAACCGCATATTGCAAATCCTTACTGAACAACAGTTCCAGCGGCCATTAACTTCATCCGCAATTCGATATAGACAAATTCGTCATATCGATTATTCAACCTCCTTATGGCAATGGGTCCTTCTGCTCTCCTTTCTCTTCTCTTGCCTGCGCAATATCATATTCCAACTCCGGATCTATACTGAGGGATTCTACTTTGCGTTCCTTTTCCATGAGGAGTTCGTGATTCGCTTTCAGCCAGGCCAGTTTCTTTTTGCCATAGCTCAACCGGGTAAATATTACAAATAATACTGGTACAATGAAGATAGCAATACAGGAAGACGCCACCATTCCACCCTGTACGGTTACGCCAATCGTCTTACGCGATTGCGCGCCGGCGCCAGTTGCCAGTACCATCGGCATTACGCCAAGTATAAAGGCCAGCGAAGTCATGATAATGGGACGCAAACGGAGTCGTACCGCCTCAATAGTAGATTGAATCAGGTCTTCCCCACGATCCACGCGTACTTTGGCAAATTCCACGATCAATATGGCATTCTTGGCAGACAATCCAATCAACGTAATCAATCCTATCTGCGCATATACGTTATTGGATAAGGCAGGCATGGTGGTCAACGCAAAAATGGCCCCAAATGCACTGATAGGAACCGCCAGCATCACGGATAACGGAACCGACCAGCTTTCGTACAATGCCGCCAGGAAAAGGAATACGAAGATGATGGAGAACAGGAAGATATAGATTGTCATAGACCCTGCCTGTATCTCCTGGTAACTCAATCCCGAAAATTCGTAGGTGTATCCCCGTGGTAAAACCCTCGCTGCCACTTCTTTTAAAGTCTCTAAACCCTGACCGGTACTATATCCTGCCGGCGTAGAGCCATCCACCTCCGCAGAACGGAAGATGTTGAAATGCGTAATCAGGGGCGCTGTGGAAATAGGCTTATAGTTAACCAGCGTACTCAATGGCAGCATTTCTCCTGCTGAATTGCGTACATAGTATTTCTCCAAATCGCCGATAAGGGCGCGGGTGCTGGTATCCGCCTGCACGATAGCTCTGTAGGTACGGTTATACAGCGTGAAGTTGCCTACCAGTCGGCTTCCCATAAAACCTTGTAAGGTACTGAACACATCTGCTACGTTCACACCCAGCTTCTGGCATTTCTCTCTGTCGAGCGACAACTCAAATGCCGGCGTATGCGCCGAGTAATTGCAATAGGCTGTAGACGTGGCAGGTTCCTTTTTCAGCGCCGCCACAAATTTATTCATCACCGTCTCAAAAGCATGGATATCATCGTTGGTATTTCCTTGCTCCACCTGCATGCTGAAACCTGCCGCTGTACCCAATCCCCTGATGGCGGGAGAGGCATTCACGGTGATACTCGCATTCTTGATACCGGCAGCGGCTATACGTTTTTTGATAACTCCCATGATACCAGGAATCTGCGTTTCCGGTGTGGTACGTTCATCCCAGGGTTTCAACATACAGAAGATGCTGGCCCCATTGGAAGTAGCGCCTCCACTCAATACGTTCATTCCTGAGATCGCATTGTAATGCAGCACGCCAGGCGTTTCTGCCACAATCTTCATCACTTTCTCCAACACGGCCTCTGTCTGAATAGTAGACGTACCTTCCGGTAGCTGAATGCCCATTAGCACCCTTCCTCCGTCTTCGGAGGGAATGAAGCCGGAAGGCTTCTGTTTGAAAAGGAAAATAGCGGCCACACAAATGGCAGCCAACGTCAGCACAACCAATACGGAATGTTTGATACATTTTTTCACCCCATCAGAATACCGGAGCGTGATGCGATCAAACCAACTGTTAAAACGGA
Organism: Chitinophaga dinghuensis; assembly: GCF_003259435.1. Lineage (GTDB taxonomy): Bacteria > Bacteroidota > Bacteroidia > Chitinophagales > Chitinophagaceae > Chitinophaga > Chitinophaga dinghuensis. The sequence goes on along the minus strand of NZ_QLMA01000007.1, from coordinate 83,692 downwards.
AGAAGAACTTCTTTACACCTTTGGATTTATCATCCACATGAGAAGGACGGAGTAATAAGGTACACAGTGCTGGCGTCAGTGATAAAGCAGTAAATGCAGATAATACCACTGATATCGCGATGGTAATCGCAAATTGCTGATAGAGCTTTCCTGTAATTCCCGGAATAAACCCTACTGGTACAAATACGGAGGCCAGAATCAACGCGATGGCCACTACTGGTGCAGATATCTCCTTCATGGCGCGGTAGGTGGCCTCTTTGGGCGACATACCCTCTTTATCGATGAAATGCTGTACCGCTTCCACCACAATAATGGCGTCGTCCACCACAATCCCAATGGCCAACACAAACCCAAACAGGGTAAGCGTATTAATGGTAAAGCCCAGCGGGATAAACAAGATGAAGGTACTGATGATAGATACCGGTATGGCAATGATAGGAATGATGGCGGAGCGCCAGTTTTGTAAAAACAGGAATACCACCAGTACCACCAGCCCTAATGCTTCAAAAAGCGTTTTAACCACTTCCTGGATGGATACCTGGATAATGGTTACGTTCTCAAAAGGGATGGCATAGTCTACATCCGGCGGAAACGATTTTTTCAGTTGCGCTAACGTGGCATATACGTTTTCGGCAGTCTGCAATGCGTTACTGGTGGGCGATTGATACACCATTACTGTAGTAGCTTGCTTACCGTCTGCAAAACCTTTATTACCATAGCTAAACTGCCCCAGCGAAACCCGGGCTATATCTTTCAGGTAAACCAGTTCTCCCGTGGCAGGAATCGTTTTCACTATCACTTTCTCATACTGCTCTGGCTTACTCAGCATACTATTCACCAGCAGAGTATACTCCCTGGTTTGAGTAGTGGGCTGCGGTGGAGATCCCACTGCGCCGGCAGCAATGTAGACATTCTGATGCTGTAAAGCGGTAATCACATCGCCGGGCATTAATCCGTAGGAAGCCATTTTCTTGGGGTCCATCCAGATACGCATACTGAAGGGGTTACCGCGCGACTGCACATCCCCGACGCCAGGTACACGCAACAGCGCATCCACAATAAAAGTAGAAGTATAGTTGTCCAGGAAGGTAATATCATGGGTCCCTTTAGGAGAATAGATCGCCAGGTTCATGAGCTGATCCGGGTTGCGCGCACGCACCGTTACTCCAAGCTGACTCACCACAGAAGGTAAGATAGGCGCTGCCAGTCCCACCCTGTTTTGCACATTCAGCGTAGCTATATTAACGTTAGTACCTACATTAAAGGTGACACTGATATTTGCAGATCCCGACTGGGTATTGGTGCTCTGCATATACATCATTCCCGGTACCCCGTTTACCTGCTCTTCAATGGGAACGGTCACCGTTTGTTCCACGGTCTGCGCATCTGCTCCGGTATAAGTGGCTGATATACTCACCCCTGGAGGCGTAATTTTGGGAAACTGATCCAACGGCAGGTTGTACATGCAAATAAGCCCTGAAATCGTGAGTACAATAGATATCACGATAGCAGTCACCGGCCTTTTTATGAATGTACTGGCAATCATTCGCTGTCTGGTTTATTAAAATCCCTGGATCGTTTTATTTCAAATTCCAGCTCCGGGTCAATATCCTGTTGTTCAATTTTCTTCGCTTTTTCCATCAGTCCTTCATGGTTTGCTTTCAGCCATTCCAGTTTCTTCTTACCATATGACAACCGGGTAATCGCTACAAACAATACTGGGACAACAAAGATGGCAATAGTGGATGCGGCAATCATACCACCCAGTACGGTGAAACCAATCGTTCTGCGGGATACCGCGCCTGCACCGGTAGCCAATACCAATGGTAATACCCCTAAAATAAAGGCCATGGATGTCATCACGATAGGTCTTAAACGCAGTCCTACCGCCTCCAGCGTGGATTGTATCAGGTCTTCTCCCCTGTCTACTCTCACTTTTGCGAATTCCACGATCAGGATAGCATTCTTCGCCGCCAATCCGATCAGCGTGATCATACCAATTTGCGCATATACGTTGTTCGTAATGCTAGGCACCAGCCATAAAGTGAAGATCGCCCCAAATACGCCAATAGGCACCGCCAGCAATACAGAGAACGGTACCGACCAGCTCTCATATAAGGCCGACAGGAAGAGGAATACAAACGTGATGGAGAAGATGAAGATATAAATAGTAGTAGACCCCGCCTTGATCTCCTCATGGCTTAACCCTGAAAACTCATAGGCATAGCCATCTGGCAATACTTTCCTGGCCACATCCTGCAAGGCAGCAATCGTTTCTGTGGTACTGTAACCTGCCCCGGAAGTACCATCTATTTCCGCAGAGCGGAAGATATTGAAATGGGAAATGAGCGGCGATGTTTCTACTGTTTTATAACTCACCAATGTTCCCAATGGGATCATTTGTCCGGCGGAATTACGGACATAATATTTATTCAGATCAGATATTACATTCCGATAGGCCGTGTCTGCCTGTACCACCACATGGAACGTACGATTATAAACCGTAAAATCATTGATGTACATACTGCCCATAAATGCCTGAATCGTCGTAAAAACATCTCCGATATCCGCACCCAGTTTTTCGCATTTTTCTCTGTCTACCGTAACGCTGAAGCCCGGCGTATGCGCATTATAAAAACTGTAAGCGCCTGATATGGCGGGGTTCTTATTCGCCTCTGTGATAAACTTATTGACCACGGTTTCAAATGCATGCAGATCGTCGTTTGTACTGCGTTGTTCTATCTGCATACTGAAGCCAACGGTGGCGCCTACGCCTGGTAACGGCGACGGCTGTACGACTTCCACATTGGCATCGTTGATACCCGCATCCGCAATTCTTTTGCGCAAAACGGCAATAATGCCCGGCACTTTCTCACTCTTTTTGGTACGTTCATCCCAGGGACTTAATTGCAGATAGATGGTACCACTATTAGAGTTGGAGGCATTATTGATCACGTTCAGACCGGAGAGCGCCGCATAGTGGGCTACTCCTGGTGTTGTTGTCACTACTTTCATCAAGCGGTTCATCACTTCTACGGAACGGGCCGTGGAAGCGGCCGGTGGCAGCTGGAAGGTCACATATAAGTTACCGTCATCTTCTGAAGGAATGAAGCCGGATGATTTATGATTAAACAGGAAATAAGCCGCACCACAAATGATCAGGAGTAACACAATGATGACGGCAGATCTTTTGATGCTTTTATCTACACCACGGACATAACTTTTTGTAAGTCGATCGAACCAGTTATTGAACCGGGTAAACATCTTTGCGACGCCCCTTTCTTTTCGCGCAGGATCGCTGGGGCGAAGTAACAACGTGCAAAGTGCCGGTGTGAGTGACAATGCCACAAAGGCCGAAATAATCACAGAAATCGCAATGGTAATCGCAAATTGCTGATAGAGCCTTCCTACTATCCCGGGAATAAATCCAACCGGCACAAACACCGCCGCCAGAATAAGCGCGATGGCTATAACGGGGGCGGATATATCTTTCATGGCGTAATAGGTGGCCTCTTTGGGCGACATCCCCTTTTCATCCATATAATGCTGTACCGCTTCCACCACAATAATTGCGTCGTCTACCACAATCCCAATAGCCAGCACAAAACCGAACATCGTGAGGGTATTGATGGTAAAGCCCAGTGGTATAAAGAAGCAGAAGGTACCAAATATAGAAACCGGGATTGCCAGCACGGGAATGAGCGTAGATCGGAAATTTTGCAGGAAGATGAAAACTACTATAGCCACCAATGCTAATGTCATCAGCAAGGTAATCACCACATCGCTCATAGATACCTTCACTACTGTAACAGATTCAAAGGGCACCTTATATTCCACATCAGAGGGGAAGAACTGTTTCAGGTTTTCCAGCTCCTTATAAATGCCGTCTGCCGTTTTCAGGGCATTACTGCCAGGGGCCTGATAGATACGGAGGTAAGAAGCCCGGTGCCCATCCACAAAGGAATTGCTGGAGAAACTGAATTTACCTAATTCCACTCTCGCTACATCTTTAAGGTATACCAGTGCGCCAGTAGTGGGTATCGTCTTCACAATAATATTTTCAAACTCAGATACTTTACTGAGTCTTCCGTTTACGAGAATGCCCAATTCGAAAGTCTGCACATTTGATTGGGGCGGCACACCGGCAGATCCGGCTGCTACCTGCACGTTCTGTGCGTTCAGTGCATTTATGATATCCTGGGGAGTAATACTGTAAGACGCCATTTTCTCCGGATTCATCCAGACCCTCATACTGAAGTTATCGGCGAAACTATTGATGGTACCTACACCTGGCACACGTAACAAGGCATCTTGTATGAAAATATTAGTGTAGTTATCCAGAAAGGTAATATCGTGTGTTCCTTTAGGAGAGTAGATGGCCACCATCATCAGCATGCTGGGATTCACGGCGCGCACGGTCAGTCCCAGTCGCGTAGCTGCACTAGGTACCAGCGGGGAGGCAATACTAACGCGGTTCTGTACATCCAGTGTAGCGATATCAATATTGGTACCTATGCTATAGGTAACAGTGGCTTGCATGTTGCCGTTATTGGAGCTGTTACTCTGCATGTATTCCATACCGGGAGTACCATTCACCTGTTGCTCTATAGGAGTGGCGACTGTCTGTTCTACGGTCTGCGCATCCGCCCCGATATATTGAGCATTGATTTGGACAACGGGCGGAGTGATATCGGGATATTGATCCACAGGCAGATTAAGGATACAGACACTACCTGTCAGTACCAATAAAATGGATACAACTATTGCTGTTACCGGCCTTTTAATGAATGTATTTGCAATCATGCGCTGCCTGGGTCTTTATGCCGAATATTTATTTCGTTTTAGTAGAATCAGCTCCTGGCTTTTTCCCTGCAAGAGAAATGGCGGAGCCATCATGAATAGACTGTATACCGTCTACGACTATACGCTCTCCATCTTCTACACCGGATAATACAATAACATTGGCGCCTATTGTTTGTCCCAGTTTCACTTTCTTCTGGATAGCGTGTAAGCGGGGCTTATTCGCATTTTCTTCTTCCTGTGCAGATGCAGGCCCATTAGTCCCTTTATGTGCGATCACCGTATCTTTGGCTACATAGAGGAAGTACTCTCCCATTTGTTCAATCACAGCTTTTCCCGGCACCACCATTTGCGGTGTTGTTTCCGTATTGCGTACGCGTACCACGCAGCTCATGCCCACTTTTAGAAGATGTTTTGCATTGGGGAATACGAGTCGTACTATGATAGTACCTGTTTGCGAATCTACGGCTCTGTCGATCACCGAAATCCTTCCAGGATAGGGATACATAGAGTTATCTGGCAGCAGCAAGGTGAATAGCGAATCCGGCATTGTTTTACTATCTGCCTTATAGCGTTCAAAATCCAGCACCTGTTTTTCATTTACCAGGAAATCCACCGCCATGGGGTCGTTGGTGGAGATGGTATTTAATATCGTTGTGCCGCCCACTACCACAGTTCCCAATCGCACCTGGCTAATACCGATGGTACCATCAAAGGGAGCGTATATACTGGCAAAGTTCAGGTTTGTCTGGGCCGATTTAACGGTTTCTTCTGCTGCTTTGGTTTGGCTTTTGGCTGTTTCCAGGGCAATGATGGCGTGGTCATACAACTGTTTGGCCACGGCATTATTCTTATTTAGATAAATGTACCTGTCGGCATCCTGTTGTTGTTGTACCTGGTTTGCCTGGGCGACTTTAAGGTTTGCCACTGCCTGGTCGTATGCTGCCTTGTAAATTCGTTTATCTATTTCGTATAGTAATTGTCCTTTGTGTACATCGCTGCCATCAGGAGCGGCAATAGCCGTCACATAACCCTGGATAGCAGAAGGAATAATATTCACCTGGTTCAGGGCTTGTACGGTAGAAGGATATTTATCGTAATACCGGACTACCTGACTTTGCACAGTGTATAGGTTGACCGGCGTAGGGGGATTGGACGCAGGCGGTTTCTGCTGACAGGCAACAAAACCGGATGCGCTCAGAATAATAATGCCATATCGTGATACTCTATTCATAGAGTGGATTTTACTTTAACAGATGATATTAATACTTGATATCCCCCATGGCCTTCTGCCAGTCAATTTTGCTGGAAAGGGTCTGGAACAGGGCATTGAGATATGTCAGCTCGGCGGTCCGCAGGTTGGTTTCCGCTGTAATGACATTCAGATAAGGCACGATACCTTGTTTATATTGTAGGTCCACTACAAAGTATACACGCCGGGCTAATGTCACGTTATCTTTCATCTGGCGCATGTTGTAGAAATTACCTCTGTAACTTGCCAATGCGGTAGCGTATTGGGAGTAGATAGTAGATTTGAGATTCGTTTCGCTCCAGTCCAGTATTTGTTCTACAAACCTCGAGCGGCGGGCATTCTGGACGCGGGCAAATCCAGTGAATACAGGGAGACTTAAAGTCAGCCCCACGATTGAGTTAGGATACGCAACATTATATAGTTGAGTAAATACATTATTCTGGAATGCCGCGTTATAATTGAAAAATCCGGATAATGTAGGGAAGATGGACGTTCGCTGGTAATACCGTGTCAGTTCATGTTGCATGTCTTTCTGCGTCGCGAGTTGTTTCATCTCTATACGTTTATCGTACTGCAGTTCTTCCGACACATCAATTTCAATATCGTTGAGCATGGAGGTACTGTCGTACGCCACATTGAATTGCTGATTCTGTGGGAAGCCCATTAATTGCTTGAGTGCAGCATATTGGGGCCATACATTTTCCTGGGCTTGTACCAACTGCCCCAGAGAAGTGTTTAAAGTAATCTGTGCTTGTTCATAATCTGTTTCATCCACGATGCCGCCTACATACTGATGATAGGCGGTACGCAAGCTTTCGCCCAGCCTGGCCGTATCTTCTTTCAGCACACCTATTTGCTGTAGTGTGAGCAACAGCGTATAGAACGACAGGCTCACATCGGCTACCAGTTCAATTTTGCTGCTATCCACCGCTTGTTGCGCCGCTTTTGTATTGAGAGGCGCAATGCGGGTAGCGTAAATAAGACTGGGATTAAATATGTTTTGGGTGACGCCTAAAGCAGGCGTAGAGGAATTGGTAACGCTGGTTTTAATCGGGGTTTCTACACCATTAATACTAGATAAAGTAGTAGGCTGTTGCAGATAGTGATTCAAATTGGCCGTAACACCCACCTGAGGGTACCATCCCGACAAGTTAATAGCATTCGTAGCTTTGGCAATATTTGTTCGGATGATGGTTTGCTGCAGGGCAGGCTGATGCTGTAATGCATAGTCAATGCACTGCTTCAGTGACAGCGAGGATACGGTATCACGCCCCTGGCTATACGTAGTTCGGGATCCTAAAATGCAGATAATCAGAAAACAGGCGCCAAATAAATAGGGCTTACCAATTATTCCTTTCTGTTGTGCCTTCATTAAATGAATCATGCAGTATATCATCTATAGACTTATAGTTAGACAATGGACTAAGCATTATGTTTAAAGCTGGCAAGATTATTTCTGGAAAAAACGGAATGCTGCAACATCCGACAGGAAAAAAATCCGGTAGTAGCCGGACGATTGAATAGTCTAATTTATGATAAATCAGGAAATTATGCAATTAATAAAATCTATCGTATCCCAATAATGATTTTAAATACATAATTTTCATATACTGTATTTATACAATTCAATATCAGCAATTACCAGTATTAATAAACGATATTTTTATCTTTTATCTCCCGGCCTATATATTTGTGTCGTAAATAAACTTTCAGGTAATCATATGGCCATCTTTTCAAAAACTTGTGAATATGCATTGCGCGCGGTGTTTTATGTCGCGCAGCGTTCACATGAAGGGTACAAGGTGGGCATAAAAGAAATTGCCGAGCAAATCAATTCTCCTGAACCATTCCTGGCAAAAATTCTGCAACGACTCCGCAAAGAAGGGTTGATCCAATCTGTAAAAGGTCCTAGTGGCGGCTTTTATTTTGATGCGGCCTCCCTCAATCGTCCACTTGCTGATATCGTAACCGCAGTAGATGGCGATGCCATCTTTACCGGATGCGGATTAGGCCTCACCGACTGCTCCGAAAGCAATCCATGTCCCCTCCATGAAGATTTCAAAAAGGTGAGGAACCAGATTACCTCCATGCTGAACCACACCCCTATCGGAAAATTCAATCTGGGATTGATCAAAGGAAAGTTCTCCCTCAACAAGTAGTTTTTTTATAATAATAAAGGACACAAAAGTCTTTTATTATTATAAAAACATATGGCTTTCTAGTTGAAAATGGAATCGATAAGTCAGTTATTCATTTTTGAGGAACTTGTACCAGCATTACTAAAGGGAATTTCGGTTCCCTTTTTAGTTTACCCGTTACCGTTATCAGTCATTTTACTAAGTACAAAATATTCATCTCTTATAACGCTCCCTGCCGTAATTTTACTTCATTATCAAATCTATCCCTATGTTACGGCTATACGTAGTTGCTTTGTTCTGTATTTTCACTTGTTTTGCCTGTCAGACTATAGAAAGAACGCCAGTTTTCACCCCAGATACGCTACCGACGGAATATTTCACGATCAACACCAACCTTGATACCGTTTTGCATACTAGTCGAGGCGCTCATATAATGATCCCCGCCCACGCTATTGAAACCGCCGGCGGCAGCTTGCGGCTGGCGGTCACGGAAGCCTATACGATCAGTGATATGATCAGTGCGGGCTTATTAACGGTGAGCAATGGAGAGCCTATGAGTAGTGGAGGCATGATTCATATCCGACCGGCGGATAACATGGCAGCCAAAATCGTACAGCCTATTAAAATAGCGATACCTACAGATTATATCCGGGAAGGAATGAAATTATATAAGGGAGAAAAGGATAAAAATGGTAATCTCAACTGGGTCAATCCACAACCTTTGCCGATGGAACAGGTTACACAGCGTTTCGCCAACGCCCGGAACATAATGCAACAAAATTGCGCTCCCTGTCATGCACTTGAAAAGAGAGTAACAGGTCCTGCATTAATGTATGTAACAGCCGTCCGCGACCATAAATGGTTGTTTGACTTCATAAGGAACAATGCAGCATTACTGGCAAGCGGCGATCGGGAAGCTAATTGCTTATTCAATGAATACAATAAGACGGCCATGACGCTATTTCCCAACTTAAGTGACGCCGATATAGAAGATATCATTGCATATATTGATAACTACGGCAAGGAAAAAGACCCGGAAACACATAATAAGTTACGCCTGGCTAAAGATAGTTGCAAGCAATACTTTAAAGAATTCGCGGCTTTAAAGGTCAAAGAAAAGGAACTTATCGCATCAAATGGAGAATTTGTAGCAGCGCATCGGACCTATTCCGCTCCCATGGTACCTGTAACACTAAACACTGTCGTTCCAAATACCAATAAGAGCGTTTACTATTCCTTTAATATCGATTCTTTCGACTGGTACAATGTGGATATTCTCCTTAAAAACCTTTCTGGCATTGTTGATGGCGAACTACGTGTATCCATTTCCGGTGACTATAAAGAAAACTTACATGTATTCATCATCATACCTGACATTCGGATGTTCGCGGAAGGCGGATTACTGGATGGCGAAAAACATAAATACGGGTTCTATACTGCGGATGGCAAAATTCCGATGATGCTCAATAAAAAAGCCTGGATCATCGCCACCGGAGAGCAGAAAGATCAGTTACTCTTTGCGCAGCAAGTATTTATTACCAAACAGAAACTGGAGTTGGCAATTTCCCCTGCACTTAGTACCAAGGCCGCTATCAATGAATTTATTAAGGGGCTCGATCTGAAAGATCTTAAAATGGAGATGACTGACAGTCGAAATGCGAACAGTATTCGTGAAATCGATTCCCTCACGAAGATAGTGCAAGGCAAAAAGCCTAAAAACTGGGATTGCGGATGTAATGAGACGTGGCCATCACCAGCTCCTGTGCAATCACTATAACAAATATCAGCAAGTAATCCCATATGGGATTACTTGTTTACAAATAACTCTGAAATCATAAATATACGGTCGGCCACTACGGCGAGGACGCCCACCAGCAAGATACTGACCATTTCTATGGTGAGTCTTTTGACCATTGTTTTATCATGAATGGTTCTCCATACGATGGGTAGGTTAATAGCCGCACTGGATAGGGAAGTGAGCACAATAGCACTACCAGCCAGCGAAGGGGTTATTTTACCATGCATCGCCATAGTGGCCGCTGCTGCGGTGGTACTGGCACTGCTCACCAAGCCCCCGAAAACGCCTGTAGCCAATATACCATAGCTTCCTAGGAGTCGCGTCAGCAAAGTACCTCCTACCTGTATAAGTATAAAAAGTAAGGCAAAACGGGCTACTTTAGGCACCGAGACCGGCGAACTGAGATTCAGCGCTGGCGGCATTGCAGCAGCAGGTGTTACATGGTTTTTACGCAGATCTTTCCAGATCCAAAACCCAGCTACACCAGACATAGCCAGCAAGGGTAATAAAGTGGCGGCAAGGGTATCAGGAGAAAAGAAAGTGGCCAGCACCAGGTTTCTGACAAACATAGCAATAGTGGTCAGCAGACATAAGATAGAAATACTGGATTTCATCCCCGAGCTCTGCGCACGATCGCTTAACTCCGCCACCGTAGCGCTACTGTTCACCAATCCTCCGAAAACGGCGCCCAAATAGAGCCCCTGCGTACTGAATGCTCGCAGCAACACATAGTTCACAAATCCGATACCGGCAATAGCAATCACTGAAATCCAGGCATCGCTGAGGTTCAGTAATTCCCAGGGATCAATATATTTATTGGGAAGCAGCGGGTAAATGACGAAGCCTATCAGTCCCAACAGAATAGCGCTTCGAATCTCTGAAGGTTTAAGTCCGCCTGCAAATTTGTTCAACTCTGTTTTCCACGCCAGTAACATGGTAGTGATAATAGCGCCTGCCACCGGCGTAAAGATATGCCCCAATCCTACCAACACGCCCAGTATATAATTCAGGATCAATACCGTGGAAGTAGTGATCTCCAGTGTGCGGTTTACTAGCATACTCCGCGTGTTAGTAATTACAATCAACACCAATACGCCCACCAGCGCAGCTATGACGAAATTGGGCCCCAGCACGGAGGCCAGCATCCCCATTAATGCAATGACCGCAAAAGTACGAATGCCGATATCTTTATTAGACCATTCCCGCTCCAGACCAATCAACATGCCTATACCAACGGAAACGCCCATCTTTAAAGCTACAGGACCAACGGGTAAACGGAGAAAGTCCTCATTCATACGCACGCAGTTTATATAGTGAAAATTATTTGATTGAAGTAGCTGCTGTATTTAAATATAATACATTTCATGATAACGCATTCATCTCCCATTCCTAACAAATCTCTCCCACTGTTTTTTTAATCTATCTTCAAAAATATACCTGCTGAATGCATTTCCTTTACAGCAAAGTTGAAATTTATGAAGCAATTAGCATTAGTAGTAGGATTCATTTTAGCCAGCATGACGGGTTTCGCGCAAACGGCCGATGCAATTAAAGGCGTATGGTTTAACCCGGAAAAAGATGGGAAAGTAGAGATTTACGAAGCCTCCGGGAAATATTATGGAAAGCTGATATGGATTAAATCTCCATTTGAGGCAGATGGGAAAACCCCGCGTAAAGACAGTAAAAACAAGGATAGCAAGCTAAGAGATCGTCCTGTATTGAATATGGTGATACTAACCGGCTTCAGATTCGAAAATGGAAAGTGGACCGATGGGGAAATATACGATCCCAAAAGTGGAAAGACTTACAACAGCGTAATGACCCTGAAAGACTGTCAGCTGGAAATCAGAGGATATGTAGGCACTCCTTTATTTGGGAAGACAGTCATTTTTACAAGGCCATAAAATAATGACAGGAGTGGATTAATTCCGCTCCTGTTCTGCTTTAATCAGTCTTATTCCCTCTTCATAAGAGGTTATATGAAATGCCGGAAATCGTTGTTTAAACCGGGAGGAGTCAAATATATTATTGTGCGCATACCTTGGTAATAGCTCCTTGATTTCTTTCAACTGCCGGTTAAAGAGGGCGCCTGTTTTTAACACCCAACCTGGTATTACTTTATAAGGAAGTTCCCTTTGATAAATCTCCGCCGCTGTGGCAATGAAAGATTTATAAGTTATCTGCTGATCATCACAAGGTAGATGCCAGGTCTGATCATAAGCATCCGGCGTATTGCCGATTAATGCTGTAGCACGACTCGCATCAGGCGTCCAGATGAGGGTTCGGATCGTATCATCTCTCCAAAGTACCCGAGCCGTTTTATGTTGCCTGATCTTATCAAAAATGAGCGAATTGGTAATACTTTGCGTTTTGCCAGGCCCATAAAATTCAGGAGCCCTGCATATGACTGCATTAATTTGGTGAGACGCGATTTCCTCCAGCAGCATATTGGCCATCTGGCCCCGTATTCGCCCTTTTGTTCCCACCGGGGCAAAAGGTGTATCTTCTGTTAAAACATCATCGTTCTGAGGATACATATAGGTGTTATCGAAGAATACCAGCTTTGCCTGATGTTGTTTGCAAGCATCGATTACATTACGCATGATAATGGGAAACTGCGCCACCCAGAGTGGCGTGTCCATTGGTAATCCTACCGTGAAGTATACGATATCACTACCGGCTACGGCTTTCGCTGTCAGCACAGGGTCCATCAAATCTGCGGGAAACAGCGTATCGGTGCTATTGATTTTTACAGGATGCCGACTCACCAGCCGTATATCATCCGTATAATGTTGTATTAGTTCCTGTGCCAAAGCGATGGCAATCTGACCATTTGCTCCTAATATTGTTTGCATAACAGAAAGTATAATGGTACAAAGAAAGAAAACAGTGGACAGTAATTTTTGAAGGTATCTTAAAAAATATGCTGTTGCTAATCGCTATCTCGACTTCACCGTAGACCTTATCACGCTTAGCGTTTGCTGGGTAATGCCGAGGTAGGAGGCAATATGCCCCAGGGAGACTTTCAACAGAATATCCGGATGGGAGATCAACAAGGATTCATATCTTTCCCTTGCAGATTGGAACTGGATGGAATGCAGTCTGTCGGACGACTCTTTCAGTAACTCTGCCAGCAACATCCTGGAGAACTTCTGTAAGGAAGGGCTTTGATCTATATGCTGTTCCACTTCCATATAATCCGCAATGCGCACCACACTTTTCTCCAATAGTTCAAATGCATATGGAGAAGCCGTACTATTGAAGATGTTATGAATCGGAAAATAGAATTTATTTTCTCCCAAAAACAGATGTGTAATATCTTTCTGATCTTTAAAATAATAACTCCTGCCTAGTCCGCTTTCAATAAAAAACAGTAACCTCGACTGGTTATCCACCGGCAAGAGCTGATGCCCTTTATTGAACTCTTTCCTGACAAACAAGCTGTCAATTCTCATGTTCACATCCTTGCTGCAACTAATACTCTGATGAAGAAACTGACCAAGTTCCATAGAAAACGGTTATTAAAATGAATCTGAGTAAGTAAAGATACGTTATCCATTCCGATCCCAGTCAACAGCCAACAAGGGTAAATAATGATTTTAATTGCTATTTTTGGGCATTCATATAATAAATATTACAATTATTCATGAACGAGCAGGTAACCGCATTAATAGGTAGTTTGAAAAACAACGCGATCTCTTTTAAAGAGGTCATTACATTCATAGAAAGTAAATATGATCATCAGCCTACAGCTTTTAAGAATGGCGAGGCATATAATGAGGCTACCCAGAATCAGGGTAGTGCAAAGGTTTTTGCGTTTGCACAGCTGAATAATTTATCAAAAGAAGATACGCTGTATCTGTTTGCAGAGCATTACCAGGCAGTGTTGAATACTCCTGATGGAACAGATCATCAGAATATCAGGCAGTTTATAGCAAATGGATGGTCTGGAGTGGCGTTTGAAGGACAGGCATTACATGCCAAATAATAATGGGGATACAGAAAGCCTTTTTAGGCAGAGGATATGTTGTCTCCCTAAATAAAAATCCTGGCAGATGATCACTGCCAGGATTTTTTATGATCTACCGAATCAATAAAACGGAACCAGTTTTAGTGATCAGTTCATCTGTTTGATAGGTTCGATAATTAAGTTGCCAAATATAGCTACCTGCTGGTAGTGGCAGATTTCCCAGTTTTCCATCCCATCCTATACGCGGATCATTGGAAACAAACACCCGGTTGCCCCATCTGGAATATACCTGCAATAAGTATCCATTTATGGTACCTTTGAAAACAGGCCGGAATAAATCGTTTTTCCCATCATGATTTGGCGTAAATGCAGTAGGGAGCATAAAATATCCTTCGCAGTCTTTTTCCACCACTTTCAGGGTATCTGAAACCATACCGCATTTATTTCTTGCAGTCATATAATATCGGCCTGGACGTACGATTTTATAAGTAGAGGCATGCGATCCGTCCTGCCAGGTATATTCAGGAAAGTGGTGGCTGGATAGATCCAATAATATTGAACTACCAGTACATAGCTCCATTTTACCTCCCAGAGAAAAGTGAGGCAAAGTATCCTCTTCCACCTGGAAACTGCCTGTTGTTTCACATTCATCCAATGCGACGCTGATCTTATAAGTACCCGCTTTTTTGATGTCTAATATTGGTCCTTGTTCTACGCCCTGTAAATAGTATTTGGCGCCGGGATGATCTGAAGTAATATCCAGTTGCACTGGCTTTTTATCACATAGGAAAATATCCGGCAAAGCTTTCAATACAGGATAAGGTTTGAACAAAACCTGGATAGTACTTCGGACTTTGCAGCCTTTTGCATCCTGGATCTCCAACCAGTATTGCCCTGATGAGGAAACGGACAATGTTTGTCCAGTGCTGCCATCATTCCATAAATAACTGACATCAGGTTGATCCCCTTTCAGCAGTAATGGTTGCCCTTCGCAAAGGGCAATATCATTGCCAAGACTTAATTTCAACACCTTAATGTCAATGCTTTTAGTAAGCGTATCAGAATAACAGGGATAAAATCGAATCAGGGAAACCAGATATTTATCTTCTTTAGTATAAGTATAGGCGCCAGCGGGAATCCGTGTGGTATCGCCTTCGCCAAAATGCCAGTGAACGGAGTCTACCCCCGATAAATCCGTACAACCATAAGTAATGGATTGGTCAGTACAGGATTGTTTTATAACAATATCTCCTAATTGTGTGGCCGTTTTTGCATTTCCTGCGATAATATTGGGTAATCCCAAAGTAGCATTTCCGGAATTATACCTGATAACACCGTTGACATAGCCTGGATTACTCCGGTTATTGGGATTAGTGAGTACGCTGGTGTAATTATTAGTTGTTTTCTCTGCAATATAAATTTTGTTATCCGGGCCCAGACAAAGGCTGAAAACTTCCCTGTATTCATCCCAGGGTAATATTTGGATAACAGAACTTCTCATAGCAGTAGCATTTTGCATGCTCACATCCATACTAAATAATTCCCCTCCATAGGCAGGAACAGCGGAGCCCAGATAAAGTGTCTTACTATCTGGGGAGAATTCAAGTCCATATGGCGTCAAATAGGTTCCACCCGGAATTTCGTAGTAATACAGGAAAACGGAGTTGCTTATTTTTCCTGTCATATTATCAAAGTCGGCTATCTGGAAAGAGGTATCAAAATAGGCAAGTGCAATTTTTTTACCGTTGGGAGAATATCGGATATACCCTACCGTTCTTTCTACGGGCAGGTAACCAGCCATTCCCCCCACCTGACCAGGTCCGCTGTATACTGATTGGGTGGTTACTCCATTTGGAGTGACAAGGAAAGATAGAATGGAATTCGTTCGTAACTGATAAGTGGTCACCCAAACATCCCGGTTATTGCAGTGTTTCACAGCTGCTACCTTCTCATAACAATCGGTGACCAAAGGCGTATTTTTGTTGATCGTAATACCACCTTTGCCATTATCCATACGCATATCCACCTCCGAATATCTTAACCCTATGGCGGCCGGATCTCCCCTGTATGGAATTGTAAAAATGTAATAGATATTTTTGTCTCCCGGTTTAGGAACAATCAATGCCGATTGGGTGCTGGATGAATGGCCCATTAATCCTGTCCCATTCATCATTACCTGATGGAATCTGTTATAAACGGTTACACCGTCAGTATAGAACAGTAGTTGACCAGCATCATCTGAAATAGAGGCAGAACCCTCCATTTGATTCATACTACTATTATTCAGTGCAACAGGTTGGCTACCATTAAAATCTATTCCAACGCCATTCCCAAAATACCAGGTATTCCATTGCTTTTGACCATAGGCAGAAAAAACAGAAACACATAACAGTATAACAGCCAGGGATAATTTCTTCGACATATCACTCAAAAATAGAATTAATTTTCCTGGCTGTAGAATTAAGTATTCTGCTGGATAAGTTAATCAGGCGGATCGATTTCCCTTATATAGAATTCAGTACCACGGAGATCTATATACGCAACCTGGTCAAAATACTACCTATCATCCTCCACTTTAATCCTATCTGGACCAGCTATTATGTTAAAATCTGGACCAGACATCTGGTCCTGCGATCCAATACTTTTGTATTGCAATTCAAAAAACGCTGACATAATGAACTACAAAATCAAAAAAGCAAGTTTGGAAGATCTGGATGAAACAGCCGTATTATTCAATCTGTACCGCATTTTTTATCGCCAGGAATCAGATGTAGAAAAGGGAAAGGCTTTTCTGAAAGAGAGATTCCTGAATAGCGAATCCGATATTTTCCTCGCCATCGCTGATGGGAAAGCCGTGGGGTTTGTACAATTGTATAAACTATTTCATTATACCAAACTGCAAAAACAATGGTTGCTGAGCGACTTGTTTGTACATCCCGATTTCAGGGGAAAAGGATTGTCTATAGCATTGATAGACCGCAGTAAACAGTGGTGTGAAGAAACAGACGCTTGTGGATTAATGCTTGAAACAGAGAAAACCAATGACATTGGTAACAGCCTGTATCCCCGGACTGGATTTGAATATGATGGGATGCATAATTATTATCACTGGTGGAAATAAAAAAACAGGCGGACCTTGGTCCGCCTGATAATAGCTATATGGATGGAGGATTAATCTATTCAATTAACCCTCTTTTCATCGCTTCTTTTACCAGTCCCACCGTATTTTTCACATCCAGTTTCTGATTGATATTCATACGGTGTGTTTCAACAGTACGCAGATTGATAAAAAGTTTATCTGCAATCTCCTGGCTGGTAAAGCCTTCTGCCACCAGTTTCAAAATCTCTTTTTCTCTTTTGGTGAGTGGCACATCAAAAATGGATCTCCGTTGCCCGGTAATACTTTCCTGCAACAGGATCTTCTTGATGGTTTCATCCATATACTCCTCTCCTTCCATAACAGCCTCAATGGCTTTCACGATAGTATGTTTATCACTGTTCTTTAATAAATAGCCTTTAGCGCCATTACGGAAAATCTGTTTTACATAATTGGAGTCATCAAAACTGCTGAAGGCAATAATCTTTACGCCCGGGTACTTTCGTACTACTTGCTTACATAGATCAATGCCATCCATATCTGGCATCTGTATATCCATGAGCAGCACATCCGGCGTTTCCTGCTCCAGGTAATGGAGTAGCGCTGTTCCTGACTGGGTCGCATATACGATTTCCAAATGCATAAACGTACCCAGCATGGTTTTCAACCCGTCCAGTACTACTATATGATCATCAACCAACACTAATTTGCATTTATTCATACGATCGTATTTTCCGTTTTTTCAGTAGTGATTTCAAACTCCAGATAAGCGCAGACACCGCTCTCTTCTGACGTTTGGATATCCATTTTCCCATTTAATGCCAGGACCCGACTTTTCAAACTTTTAAGGCCCATTCCATCTTTTGCATCATCTGTAATAAAACCGATACCGTTATCCTCAATGGAAACAGAGAGCAAATTTTGCTGTGCCGATACTTGTACATTTGCCACTGTGGCTCGTGAATGTTTGACAATATTATTGATCAGCTCTTGAACAATCCGGTATACAGATAGTTCAAAGCCGTCCGGATACCGGCTGATATCTCCCCAGGAATCATACACTATCTGCATAGATTTGCTGTTGTTCACACGATTACAGTAACGGCGCAATGCCTCATCCAATCCATATTGTAAGAGTACTTCCGGCATCAGGTTATGGGATGTCTTACGGATTTCCGTTGTAGCCTCATTGAGTAACTTCATCCCTTGTTGGTATCCTTCTGTATTCACCAGATCATCTGCATCAGGTATGCTGCTGAAATGCATCTTGGTAGCTGCCAGCATACCGGCTACTCCGTCATGCAGGTCTTTGGCAATGCGGCTACGCTCCCTTTCCTCTCCCTGCATCAGCGCCTGCAGCAAATGCAGCTCTTTTTGTTGCTGGATGGTTTCCAATTTTCTTTCATGCAACTTACGTTTACTGCTGCGTTGAATAATCAATATGACCACGAGTAGTAGTGCAACGATCAAACCAGCGATGGCGAAGTACATGTAATTGCGGTGCTGCTGCAACTGCAGATCTTTTTGCGCCAGTTCTTTCTCTTTCATGGCCGTTTTATACTGCGATTCCAGATTCGCTATAGCATCTCTGTTTTCTTTACTCATCAGGGAGTCTTTATAGTTGTTGGCCTTTCCGAGGTATTCATAGGCATGTCGGTAATTGCCCAACGCGTATTGGGTATTAGCTAATTTTTCATACAGGTGTCTTCCAAAGAAAGCGCTGTGGTTTACAACATTCAGCTCTTTTATGCCTGCAAGCAAGATAGCTTCCTCCTGTTTATATGCTTCTTTCAGATGGTAGGCATCGGCAATATCTATGAACGACGACAAATACCCGTGGGCATCCATTCCTTTTGTATAGGCCATTACCTTCTTGCTGGCCAGTATCGCCGAATCTGGCAACTTGAGTCCAGTGTAACAAACTGCTATCAAATGAAATATCTTCGAGGATACGAGGGGATTATTCAGGGTGGCGGATAAGGCCAATGCCTCTCTGGCGTAATTCATTCCTATACTAAACTGTTTTTCTCCTTCATATACATGGCCCGTGCAGACCAATGCTACTGTCAATTGTAGCGTATCGTGCACGCTGCCGGCTATACGAATGGCCTTCTGCCCATATTCCATGGCTTTAGAGAAATTTTGCATATTACAATACAGGGACGTAATGTTCGTATGTAACATAGCGTAGGTAGCAGTAACATCTCCTTTTGTCACCTGTTGATCGTTTGTCAATTTCGCGTTCTCCACCGCTTGAATTCCCTGTAAATAGTAGGCAATGGCACTATCCACCTTATCCATTTGCCGGAAGGCATGTCCAATGTTATTACAGGCAGCCACGGTGGTTGTCAGCTGTTTTTGTTGAATTGCGTAATGTAATGCCATTTTATTTGCGGCAATAGATGCGGGGTAGTCGTCCCGATTGATTTTAATATAACCGATACGCCGGTAGGCCAAGGCCATTCCATCCATATAATGCAATTGTTCGCTGAGCCTTAGTCCTTGTTCAGAAAGCTGCAATGCAGTGGAATCATCTTTAGCTAATATTTTGGTAGCATAGGCCAGTAACCGGTTTACTTTAGCCGTATCTGCTGGCATACGCTGAATACGCGACAATACACTATCTTGTCCAGAAGAACTAACAGTAACGCCTAAAAAAATGGCGATACTTATTATGCTTCGAAGTATTGGGTAATTGCTGACAGCTGCTACAATATTCATGGGGAATGGGATTAATTTTACGCTTATTAGGTCGGCATTGGGAGGCGGTAAGGCTATTGCCTCTAAATAAATACCAGATGCCATGGACATCCTGGCGAGGTATATTCTCACCCTTTGCATAAATATACGAAAATGTAACGCTTTCCTGGTAACCAATACAATGCAGGAGCAGTCTTGCGTTTTCCATCGGAAGTTCTTATGTACCAGGCTGAATAGTAAAGCGGGCGCCCGCTTTACTATCATAACAATTTTGAAATCGCCTGGCCCTATAATCCCCTATAGGTATGTTCATTAGCGGAACAATCAAGTTTGATATACAGCAAAGCTAGGTAGACTGACAGGCGATTTTCTAAGTAGAAATACGGAGTTTTTAAAACCAGTAGGGCTGGTTAAGGGGTAACTAGCCCCCGAGGCAGATGAGAAAGATTACGCTTAAACCTTTCCAATGCTTTTAAAATATAGCCAGTAATAAGAACCTGGAGTATTACTACAGGTTCGCTATGACGCTTTCATTTATGATGATATCGCCACTGATCATCAAATTAGCTTCGACAAAATTGGCCAGCTGCAATAACTCCCACAAATGTTCCTTAGTAGTCGTTTTTTGAATCTGGACATCGATATGACCGGAGCCATCCAAATAAAAGAGTATCATTTCATAATAGTCTCCTATCTGATTATAATCAGCGCATGCCTTCTTCTTATTATGCGCATTTAACACCCGCTCTCTGACAGAATCTGGATATTTATCAATAAGTTGTAATGCTTCGATCCCAGCTGATGTTTCTTCGACCCAGACGAAATAATCTGAATTGGTGATATACTGGACATATTTTGAATACGCTATTTTGTCTTCCGATCCCTTTGACCAATACTCCTTTTCTTTTGTAATTATCATGTCTTCGATATCTTCCAATTTCATAATTAACTCATTTACAAATCTTCAATTACTTTTATTTCGAATTCTTAATCTTATGCTGACCACAATTATTTAATCAAAGATCGCTTTGAAAAATTTATTTCTGCAATCAATGTTGCCGCAAATATTAAACTGCCTCCTAATAATAAACGAAAGGTCAATGGCTCGTCTAATATAAAATAAGCTGAGATAGCTGCAAATACAGGCTCAAACAGGTAAATTACGGCTACTCTTTCTGAGCTGATATATCGTTGTGCCATATTGGAAACAGTATACGTAAAAGCCGTAGAAAACAAGGAACAGTAGACAATGCCTGTCCAGAAGGAGGAACTTTGAGGATACCAGTCGGCCCCACTATCAAACAGGGCAACAATGGCGGTGATGATCGCACAACCGGCAAACATGGGCACAATAGTAGGTATGATACTTTTCAGGTGCGCTTGTTGTTCTACACGAATGAGATAAAGGGCAAACCCGGCAGCGCCGATCAATGTATACAGATCCCCGATATAGATAGTCATGGCCCCTTTAATAGATATGATAAATAACCCTGTCAATGCCACCAGCGCAGCCAACCACGTTTTAATTGGGATGGCAGATCGGTACAGTATTACTTTCAAAACTGGTACCATCACCACGCTCATACCCGCCACAAATGCGCATTGAGAGGCTGTTGTATACTGCATACCCACTGTGACCAGGTAGATACCGAAAGTGAGCGGCAAGGATAATCCTATTCCCGCCTTAATAGTCTTCCAGTCTGTTTGCCGGAAATACTTCGCAAAAACGATCGATAAAATTAATGTCGCCGCAATAAAACGATAACAGAGGAATGTAGAGGATGAACTACTAGTGATAGCCAATTTCGTAATGGGAAAAGATATTCCCCAAAATGCGGTTCCCAATACCAATAATAGTAAAAAGATAGTCTTTCTGTCCATGCTAATGAAATGCGATTGATTGCCAGATGCGTTGATATGCTACCTCGCGATTTTACAGAAAAATTAATCAATCTGATTGATTTCACTGCATAATCTTTTCCAGTTGCTAACAAGTGAAGATAAGATCGTCTGATTTCTTTCTTGCTCATCAGACTGTCTTAACAATTGCGTTAAGCAGATGGCCCTGATGTCTGCGACATCAGGGCCATCTGCTTATTTTTCACATAGAAATCTTTACTTCAATGATTATTTCATTAGTAATTAACTGCTTTCTGATATGCTGTCTCTTCTGCATCTTTGATCGCTTTCTTTGCTTTCCGGTACTTCCTTATCTCGGATATCCAGCCTAAAAGGCCCAGCACCCCAAAAGTTGCCCATCCTATACTCCAGTACAGGTTAGAATTGGAACTGGCATCGGATTGAATCTTTTTGATATCCGCTTCCGGATCAAAAGAACTGACATCTGGATCCGACTTCGCATAATATATCGGCATCTCTAAGCTGGTAGGCGGCTCCGACAAAGTCCTCGTGCCACTATGTGCCCCATCCGCCCAGTAAGTGTAGCTCACTTCATAATGCTTCATAGGCACATGCATGATCTTCACGGTAACTTCTTTATAGGAAGGGTTTATCTTCGCAATAGTGGCGGACTTATCAACTAACATCTGCTTTAACAAAGGTACATGACCCGACTCTGCATGATCAGATTTGTGACTGGAATAGCATCCTCTAGCAAGGCTAAAAAACACAATAAGACCAATTATTGGGCCTATCTTAATAGGATTCTCCAGTACAGGTTTTTCTGTATCGCTCATAGGTATAGGGATTTATTTTCGGCAAAATACATATAAAACTTAAACAACATACCTAAAATATCCCCAGTGAGTGTATTTCAGCGCCATTTATTTCTGGATTACACGTGATCGTCAAACTGAAAAGTCGCATAAATACTGGATTCATGCGACTTTTCTTATCAATGATATCGATCGGAATAAAATTGACGGAAGGCCTGCACCTTAACTTTACAAGTGCAGTACGCACTAACGGCGCCCCCACTACGAAAATCAAAAGAATTCTTCTGCTAGACTTCCACTTTAAATTGCTTATATAACGCTCCGCTGCCTGTAGACGTGATGATGATGGCTCTTGAATCTTTCTTTCTCCTGATCCAGTCGGCCTCCAGCATCTTATCCAACAACGCCGCCCCCAGTGCGCCTGCGAGATGATACCTACGTTCGCTCCAGTCCAGGCAAGGAATTGCCAAAGCGCGCCTTTTAGTTTTCAGCACATTAAAATCTATTCCCAAATCCTGAAAGAACCGGTCGCCCTTACGGGTAAGGATATACGATTTATCCTGTAGCGCAATGATATTATCAGCGGTTAATCTTTCTGTAATCAATACTCCTACTTTTCCGGCCAGATGATCGTAACATGTTCTGCAGTATTTTATATCTGTACTGATGTTGGCCAATATCTTAGCTTCTTTCTTATGAGGAATCAAATTGGCCAGCGCCTCAATAGCATAAGCCACTTCCTGCCTGGAAAAACGATAATATCTATGTCTACCCTGACTCTCCACCACCAATAAGTCCGCTTTCAACAACTTACTTAAATGCATGCTCATATTCTGCGCGGAGGTACCGGTGCAGGTAGCCAGTTCCATGGCAGTATAAGCTCTTCCATCCAGGAGCGTCCATAGCACCATACTGCGTATGGGATCGCCAATTAAGGAGGTTAAGTCGCTGAACTGATTTTCCATATTAACAATCATTGTTAAGCCGTGAATGAAGTATTAAAATTAACGAAAAACTAGCTTTGAGGCAACAATTGAAACGCATGAGAAGCAAAATAATCTTATGCAAAAAATTTATTCAAGATGAAAATATTAAAAACAGCAAGTCGCCTTTCAGGCCTGCAAATAGCTATTACACACCAATCTCCTGCTGTGCTTTCAAATGATTACCCTATATTATTCCTACATGGAAATTCATTTCCTTCCCAACTGGCCTTTGGGTTCAAAATGAATGGTCATTCCTGGATGGATCATTTATCTGAAAATGGTTATAATACTTATGCGCTCGATTTCCTCGGCTATGGCAACGCCGATCGTTACCCGGAGATGGAAGAGGAAAATGCCCATGGGAAAGTAGTTGGAAGCGCAAAAGAAGTATACCTGGATGTTGACAAAGCCGTCAACTACATTTTGCAGAAAACAGGGAAAGATAAAATTTACTTAATTGCCCACTCATGGGGAGGCTCCGTAGGCGCATTGTATGCGAGCAGATTCCCGGAGAAAATAGCCAGATTAGTATTGTTTGCCGCTATTACAGAAAGACACGATAACACAGTTGCGGAACATATCCCTGAAGCCTACAGGGAGATGACGCCACAACAAAGGATAGCGGACATGGCAGCTCTTACCCCTGCAGGGAACGACTGCGTACTGGAAAAAGAAATAATTGAAACCTGGGGCTGTCAATGGTTACAATCAGATCCGCTGGCGAATAAATACCAGTCGGACAGCGTGCGTTTTCCCGCTGGATCTTTCCAGGATGTGGCAGATCTAATGCACGGAAAGTCCTATTATAATCCTGCCGAAATAAAAGCCCCCACCTTAATCATCAGAGGAGAATGGGATGCGTACCCTAATCATACCGATGCTGAAAAACTATTCACCTCGCTGGAACATACCAGCGAAAAGCGATACGTTGTTATTGGAAAAGGTACCCATGTGATGCATTTAGAAAATAATCGCTTTCAACTATACCAGGAAGTACTCACCTTCCTTCAAAATGGCCACAACAGGCACTCTGCCAATAGCCATCCCATTGCGGTGATATTTGAAGTGATACCATCCAATAGCGATACTAAAGCCGAATACCTGAACATCGCGGCCAGCCTGAAACCGGAGCTGGAGAAGATGCCAGGTTTCATTTCCATAGAAAGGTTTCAAAGCATTTATCATCCTGAAAAAATATTATCGTTATCCTTCTGGTCAGATGAAAAAGCCATTCAGCAATGGAGAAACTTAGAGCTACACAGAGCAGCACAGGCAAAAGGAAGGAATTCTGTTTTCAAGGATTATCATCTGCGCATTGCGCAGGTAGTCAGGGATTATGGCATGTTCGACAGAAAAGAAGCGCCATCAGATAGTATTGTATACCATACCGAAAAGACACATTGAATCTAGCGTTGCTATTAACATCCATTCCTGCACGGGAACTCCGCGTCTCTTTATTATCTGTATTTACATATAACGTATTATACAACATTTCTTTCCTTCACAGCTATTGCAGAGATGCATCTTGAATTTTCGTAGCAGGAATGGGTGCCGCTAGTCGGAGTCTTCATTTGTATCACAATGAGGTAATCTCAAATCTATTTTATCATCCAGCCTTCCCAGCCTCATCAAACCTCCTTTTAACTGTGGGTCCCATCCCGTAGCCAGTGCGTACAGAATTACCTGTCGAACAACATATCCCGTAATAGTCAAACCTTCCAAATGAGATGTGATACTGATCCTATTTGGCAGTACCTTACTATTCTTCGGCACTGAATGGTAATCAAATGCGGCAGTTAATAGATTATCTTGCCGGCTACGTGGAATAATACTGAGTGATAATCCGCCATCTGTTCCGGTAACGCTATAAGCATACTTCCTTCTTTCCACGGTAATGTTGCGTAATCCTTTCTTAGGCAATGTCATAAGTTATACTAGCTGGTGTTCTTGTGGGAGAACCATGATTTGTCATGAGCGTAAACATATGACTTTTTTCATAACCATCTGCCGTCTTATTGCAGCGCCAGTAGCGGCGCCGGACAACGCATCGTCAAATGTCGTGTATGGCTTTTATGTGCCAGAGAATCCAGCAAATGATGATGTTGAGGTAACACTATCAGGAGCTGGATATCATTCTTCACTGTGACCTCCATGAGCGCTTCATCTATATGCTTATTCTTAACATAATGATACTGGGGTTCCAATTCTCCAAACAGATTGATTAATCTGAAAGATGCCACCAGAGAATCATGTAAAGCCTGATGTTTCCCTTCAATATTAAGGATATGGAGTTCGGCATGAAAATCATTCAATAGCGCTTTAATCCGTTCTACAGGTATAGATGCAGGCTTACTGAGATCGCATGCCAGCCCGACATTTCTTATATCCGTAAAATGGGCATTGACAGGAACAGCCATTACAGGCCATTTGAGATGTCGCATGGTGTAGACAGTATGTCCTCCTAAAAGTAAACGTTCCGCAGCAGTAGAGCCCTGGCTGCCCATGATTACCATGTACGGTTGCAGACGATCACACACATCCTGGAGGCCGGAATAAAATGTCCCTATACTTTCTTCCATTTCAATACTTATTTTCCCCTGTGCTTTAAGGCTCAAAGACTCTTTCCATTTCTTCAATTCAGCATGAATCCCCTGTTCTATTTCTTCAACAGGTACCATCACAGGAACTTCATTATAAGAAATGGGATAAGTGTACACATTTATAAGTACCACTTCCTTATTCAGGGCTAGTGCCAGATCTACTGCATAGTCTGCTGCATTTTGAGCAGCCGGAGAAAAGTCTGTCGCAACAAGTATCGGGTTCATACCAATATAATTGATTGTGAAGAAAGAACTTACGATGTGAAGGTAGCTACAATTTCTTCTCTGAATAATGACAGGAATCATTCGAAACCCTGACCCATCTCATTGTCTATGGGCAAATACAAGATTAATTTTGTAGTAAAGTTGGCACTATGAAATCTGCTCGACCTAAAGGGATATTCATGGTTTACACGGATTTGGCGACAGACCTATTCCGTGTTTGCAGATTCATTGGCAGATACTTTTATGAATTGATCAGACCGCCCTATGAATGGCGTGAAATTGCCCGGCAATGCTATAACATAGGATACAGATCACTCGCCCTCGTCTCACTTACAGGTTTTATAACAGGACTTGTTTTTACCAAGCAATCGCGGCCATCATTAGCAGAGTTCGGCGCTACTTCATGGCTACCAGGACTTATTTCCATTGCCATTGTAAGGGCATTAGCCCCTTTAATCACCTCTTTGATTGTTGCGGGGAAAGTTGGATCTAATATAGGCGCCGAACTAGGCTCCATGAAAGTGACAGAACAAATCGAAGCAATGGAAGTTTCTGCCACCAATCCTTTCAAATTTCTCGTAGTAAGTCGCGTAACCGCTTTGACTCTGTGAATCCCATGCTAATGGTATACATGGCATTCATTGGCCTGTTAGGAGCTTATGTGAATGTACACCAGAATGAAAATACCAGCTTCATTGCTTTCTTTCAACATGGGTTTACCAGCATTTCCTCTCTGGATGTTCTTGCCTCTCTGATTAAATCGATGGCTTATGGCTTCTCCATAGGCATCACAGGATGCTACCAGGGATATTATGCGGAGAAAGGCACGCAAGGAGTAGGAAAAGCCGCTAACATGGCTGTCGTCATTTCAATGTTCCTCATTTTCATTGAGGAAATGATCATTGTGCAAATCGTTAATCAGTTCCGGCCATCTTAATAGAATTTTATGAAAAAAAGATCCGTAATAATAAACAAAGATAACGCCGTTATAAGTATCAGAGGGCTGTGTAAGTCGTTTGATACGGTAGATGTACTCATGGGCATGGACTTAGATCTGTTTAAAGGAGAAAATGTAGTGGTCCTGGGGCGCTCAGGAAGCGGAAAATCAGTTCTGATCAAACTGATAGCGGGCTTGTTGAAACCAGATAAAGGGACCGTGAAAGTAACCGGCGAGGAGGTAAGTCGCCTCAACGTTAAAGAACTGGAACACCTGCGCTTAAAAATTGGATTCCTCTACCAGGGGAGCGCACTATATGATAGTATGACCGTAAAAGAGAATCTCGAATTTCCACTCGTAAGAAATAAACGCCATTTGACCAGGAAGGAAATTGATGAAGAAATTAATCAGGTATTGGAGAATGTAGGATTATTACAGTCCATCAATCAGATGCCGGCAGCGCTGTCTGGCGGACAGAAAAAAAGAATTGGTATTGCCCGTACCCTCATCTTGCAACCAGAAATCATGTTGTACGATGAGCCTACAGCTGGCCTGGACCCTGTCACCTGTGGCGACATCATTACGCTGATTAACGATGTACAACAAAAATACAATACCAGCTCTGTTATCATCACACATGATCTCACCTGTGCTAAATATACAGGCGACAGAGTGGCCCTGATTGCAGATGGAAAATTCAGGAAAGAAGGAACATTTGAAGAGGTCTTTACCACCAGCGACCCGGAAGCCAAAAGCTTCTATGATTATAATTTCATCATTGACAAATGAGCAGAGATAGAAAAAAATACATGCTTGTTGTGAGCCTATTCTCATTAATCGCCATCATAATATTAGCGATAGGGATCATAACGCTAGGGGCACAACATAAATCATTTGAAAACAAATTCACCGTCAATGGTCTATTCAATGATGTCAATGGTCTGAAAGCTGGCGATAATATCTGGATTTCAGGCGTCAAAATAGGTATTGTAAAAAAAATAGAACTTATTGAGGATGGCAAGGTACTCATTACCATGAGTATCGAAAAAAAATCCAGAAAATATATTCATAAAGATGCAGCTGTGAAAATTGGTACTGATGGATTAATCGGCAATAAAATTATCATCATTTACGGTGGCACCAAAAACAGTCCGGTCATTGAGGATAACGAATACTTAAACATCCGCCAGGAAGCCGGTACAAAAGATATGATGACGATGCTGGATTCCGCCAGTAACAACCTTTTACAAATTACGGATAACCTTAAAAAAATTACAGATAAAATAATAAATGGACATGGCACGATAAATACCCTGTTAAACGACTCCACGCTTTCTGGGAATCTTAAAACAACTATTCATGATGCACGGGAAACAGCAGCTAACTTAAA
Organism: Chitinophaga dinghuensis; assembly: GCF_003259435.1. Lineage (GTDB taxonomy): Bacteria > Bacteroidota > Bacteroidia > Chitinophagales > Chitinophagaceae > Chitinophaga > Chitinophaga dinghuensis. The sequence continues at coordinate 55,124 of NZ_QLMA01000007.1, read as the reverse complement.
AAACTCCTCTTCTTCCTCTATCCAGATGTTAAACAATCTGAAGGCATTTTCAGCACGCCTGAACCAGCAGGGAACATCTATTAACAGACTACTTGCTGATACTGCCATTTACAATAATATCAGTAATAGCGCTGCCGGATTGGAGGAAACCATCGATAATCTTTCCGCCTTTGCCGCCAATATCAAAGCTGCCAGCGATGCGCTGAATAAAAACAGCGATAATATTACCCACGTACTTTTACATGACGAGGCCGCTGCGGCTGCGCTGAAAAGCACAATACATAACCTCGATTCTGCCAGCAACAAACTGAATGAGGACCTCGAAGCGGTAAAACATAACTTTCTTTTAAGAGGATACTTCAAAAAGAAACCAAAGCAATAAGCCTTCTCATCTGCCACCAACGGTTTATTCACCCGCTCCCCCGCACGAATACAACAGTCCCCACCTGTTTACGTATAACCATTTCCGTTACAACATCTAATAAATTTCTACCTCACTTCCTGCCTGAATACAATAATGTCGCAGCGGGTTCCCCTAATTTTATCATGTTACCCTTATTTTTCAACAAATCTGTAGCACTATGAGAAAACTCTTACTCCTTGCAACAGTATTGATTTACAGCTCCATGTCGTTTGGACAGAATTATTGGAAAGCCCATACCGACCCAGCCAAAATCAACACCGACAAAGCCATTGCCCGGCTTTCATTCCCAGCAAATTTCAAATTATTTGATCTGGATCTTTCTGCGTTGCGCAGTGAAGTATTTAAAACTGTTACCAACAGGGCCACTCCCAAAACAGTTATTACAATACCCAATGCGGACGGCCAGATGGAAGAATTTGAAATCATCGAAGCCTCCAACTTCGATCCTGCATTGCAGGCACAGTTCCCAGAGATAAGAGCATTTTCAGGAAAAGGTATCACCGACAAATATGCCACCCTGAAACTGAGCGTTTCTCCACAAGGTATTCAAACAGTGGTTTTCCGTACAGAAAAGGAAAATGAGTTCATCGAACCCTATTCCGCAGACCACAAAGTGTACACCGTATTTAAAAAGCATCCCAAGGTATTACCCTGGAAGTGTACCACTCCTGAGCACAAAATGGCTACTGCCATTGGAAATCAATTACCCAACAATGTCGCCAGATCAACCGGCGATGCAAAAACGCTGCGACTCGCACAATCTGTAACTGCCGAATACTCCAATTATTTCGGCGCTACCAGTCCTGCGCAAGTTTCATTAGTACTGGCAGCTATCAACGCCACCCTTACCCGTTGTAATGGCGTATATGAAAAGGACCTGGCGATTCACCTGAACCTGATAGCCAACGACACAGCCGTGATATTCTACAATCCGGCCACCGATCCTTATTCTGTAGCTTCTACCGGCGCCGGCGGCGCATGGAACAGCGAATTACAGAATACGCTGAACACTAAAATAGGCGCGGCCAACTACGATATCGGCCACTTGTTTGGCGCATCCGGCGGCGGCGGAAACGCTGGTTGCATCGGTTGTATTTGTGTAGACAACTCAAAAGGAAGCGGATTCACGTCTCCCGCTGATGCTATCCCGCAAGGCGATAATTTTGACATTGATTATGTAGTGCATGAAGTAGGCCATCAGTTGGGCGCGAACCACACATTTTCTATGAGCAATGAAAATACCGGCGTAAACGTGGAGCCAGGATCTGGTATCACCATCATGGGATATGCCGGTATCACCAGTCAGGATGTGGCGCCACATTCCATTGATATCTATCATGCAGCGTCCATCGGACAAATTCAAACCAACCTTTCCAGCAAAACTTGTCCTGTCACTACCAATATTTCGGCAAACAATGCCACTCCTGTAGTGAATGCCGGCAGTAACTACACGATTCCTATCAGTACGCCGTTCGCCCTTACCGGCTCCGCTACGGATGCTAATGCAGGCGATGTGCTGACGTATTGCTGGGAACAAAATGATGCGGCCCTGTCTACTCAAACAGGCGCCAACAGTGTCGCTAGTCCAACCAAAGCAACAGGGCCTAACTGGATTTCATTCCCGCCTTCTACCTCTCCTACCAGGTATTTCCCTAAAATGGCCACTATCCTGGCCGGAAACCTGGTATCAGGTCCATTGCCAGGCGGCGATGCAGGCGCCAATACAGAAGCGCTGAGTTCTGTTACCAGAGATCTGAAATTCCGGTTAACAGTACGGGATAATGTTCCCTACAGCTCTACCCCTCCGGTTACGATCGGGCAAACCAATTACGGGGAAATCACCGTTTCTGTGAACAATACGGCCGGTCCGTTTCAGGTGACCTCTCCTAATACGCTTGTCACCTGGGTAGGAAATACCTCTCAACTGATCACCTGGGATGTAGCTAATACCACTGCATCGCCGATTAGTTGTGCCAACGTAAAGATATCTATCTCCACAGATGGCGGCACTACCTTCAGCACACTGGTGGCCAGTACGCCTAATGACGGCAGCGAATCTGTCACCATTCCTAACACGCCGACCACTAACGCCAGAATAAAAGTGGAAGCCGTTGGTAATATCTTCTTCGATATTTCCAATGTTGACTTCACCATTACGGCCGGTTCTGCATGTGCGTCTCCTAGCGGGCTATCCAGCTCATCTATCACTGCAACGACTGCAACGATCGGATGGACTGCTGTAAGCGGAGCTACCTCTTATGATGTGGATTATAAAGCGACGACCTCTTCTACCTGGATCAACGCAGCAACAGCTACCAGCAGCGTTTCAGCTGGTTTAACAGGTCTGGCAGCTAATACTACTTACGATTACCGGGTAAGATCTAATTGTGCAAGTGGTAGCAGTACCTATTCTGCTGGCCAATTCCTTACGCCATCTCCAGGCGGTTGCTTTGCTCCTACCGGCTTAAACAGTACAAGCATCACCAGTAGTGGCGCAACTGTCACCTGGACAGCAGTAAGTGGCGCTGCAGGTTATGATGTAGATTATAAAGCAAATTCCGCTTCCACCTGGATCAATGCAGTAACAGGCACCACTTCTACCAGTGTTAATTTAACTGGTTTGTCAGCACTTACCTTGTACAACTGGAGAGTAAGAACAAGATGTTCCGATACCAGTACCTATGCTTCTTCCCAGTTCACTACGGCAAGCGCTGGTTGCGCCAGTCCGCTGGATACTGCCACTAACAATACCATCGCAGGCGCTGCCACCATTCCGTTTAATACGGATGTTACAGGACTTATCAGTCCTAGTGGAGATATAGACAACTACAAATTTGTTATCACCACCGGCGGCACTATCACGATTACATTGGGTACGCTTCCTGCCGATTATGACCTCAAACTGTTGAATAGCGCAGGTACACAACTTGCCATTTCACAGAACGGAGGTACCACCAGTGAAAGCATCAGCAGAACAATGACCCCAGGTACTTACTATGCACAGGTATATGGCTACAGTGGCGCCAATAGCGCAACACAATGCTATACTTTACGCGTACAATTAGGTACCGCCAGTAAAACAACAGAACGTAGCAGCAGCGAGGAAGCACAAAGTATACAGGCATTCCCTAATCCTGCTAACAATGTTTTAAATATTAATCTCACCGGGTATAAAGGAAAATCAGAAGTGAATATCACAGACATCAATGGTCGCGTGGTATTACGCAGAATGGTAAGTACCACTTTATCGCAAGTGGATATCTCTTCCTTACAGGCCGGCGTTTATGTGATTAGTATTAAAAACCGGGACGGAAGTGTAACAATGACGAAGTTCATCAAACAATAAAGACAAATAATAAGTAGAACGAAAAAATCCCGCTGCAGTAGCAGCGGGATTTTTATTTCCAGGTGAAATCCGATTCCATTAATTAAAAGCGTACGTAAAGAATATACCAGCCGGGAAGCGGGTATGATTCTTATAATTCGCGCTTAAAGCAGCTTTATCCCTAAAGTTAAAGACACTGGTATTATTTTTCAGAAAGTCCATACCATAGGCTTTAATAGTATTCAGGTAAACTTCGCCGGTAACCGGGTGTACAGCGATGTTGTTATACACAATATTCGCATTCTCCACCATTGTCTTGGCATCCACCATAAACTCTGTGGTACCCACACTGAAAATATGTCTGTATATTTTCGTACCTGCGCCGCTGAAGTACAGGGTATCTCCTTTAGCAGTGATACCAGGAGTTGCACCAAAACCAGCGCTTACGCTACCTGCAGAGACTTCATTCGCCTTGATCAAAGAATAATCTCTGAAATTAATTTTGGAAATTTTAGCAGGAGATCCGGTGGTAGATACCCAGATATTACCATCGCTGGCACGGAGTACGCCACTAACGGTTGCTTTCATATCCAATGCATAAGTAATGGTATCCTTGTTAGGTTCTACTACATATACTTTTGTGCCAGCAGCCGCGAAAATTTTATTGTTTGAAACGGCCATCGTCATTTTCGCAGCAGATTTAGACCCTTTAATAAAGGTAAGTACCTTACTGGTGGTATTGAATTTATATAGACCGTTATTATCGCGCAGGATTACATTTTCTTCATCCAAAACAGCTACGTGAGTAGGCCAGCTAAGCGTTGCCAGTTCATCATTAAAGGCGGCTTCTTTTTTCAGTGTTTCAGCATTGGCGACAACCAGCAAACCATCATTATTAAAAGATGATCCTACTGCATTCTTCTTACCGTTTTGTGAAATGATGTATATTTTGTTGCGATTGATATACAGATCCTGCGTCACATTACCCAGTTCTGTGCCATTGGCTTTAAGATAAGCGCTGTCGGTCACTACGCCGGAAGGACTTATAAAAGTCAGGGAGCCGTTCTCTGTGGTCATATTTCCTTCATTCAGGATGAAGGTGCCGTATTTATATTTTCCATATACAGACACGGTTGCCTTGGATGAAGATTTTACCCCATACTTAGTGGCTGCTACTGTGATCGTATGTTCGCCTAAATCACTGGAAATAAATTTAAAGGTGGAATCGCTGCCTACAGCATCTTTCCCATCTACAGACCATACAAAGGTGCTGCCCTGGCCAGCTTTCGCCTTAAAGAATAAGGTGTCTTCCTGTGCTACATTGTTCTGAGAAAGTACATTCACAATTTCTACTTCATTGGCTCCTACAGGCTGCAATTCATTGGCATCATTTCTCGAACAGGATACAGCTGCAACGGCGATCATCGCCCCCAATGCTAAAACTCTTTTTTTCATAATTGTTTGTTACTGATTGTTTTTTTTCGCGTGACTCTTTTTTATAGATAAAATATTAGGTTGGTACTCAGTGCGCTCGGAAACTGGAAAGTTTCGATGTTCATTATTGTTTAATGGTTGCGATATTATTGCCTAACAGGTGTAAATCTTCTCCACGTCCCACTTCCGTGGATGCTTCTCCCAGCCAGCCATTCTCCTGGTTTACGCCGCTATACACCTTTACGAAGTCGATCCCAGGTAGATTTACTTTATTACCATTCTTATCGATGGCCCAGTCGATATCAATACCGGAATTATCATGGGTATTGGGATAGTTATCTACATATCCATATCTGTAAGCATAGAGTATATAATAGCTACCTTGCCCACTCTCATCCACGCCATTATTGGCCAGGCAAATACCTTTAAAGGTTAATTTATCATCTTTCACCCATGCCGGATAGTAACTTTGTACGTGATAGGTATTTTTGATCTTATAGCCCTGGCGGCCCTGGTTGTCGGTCCAGAAAATATAATTCCCTATACTGATATAGCCATTCGGGGTACCAGGTGTTTCTACGGTTGGACGATGATAGGTCATTTCATAATTGCGGTAGGTCTTGGTATCAATTTTACTGGTAACGGCAGTATTATACCAAGGCTCGTTTTCCGCGCCAAAATTTCCGCTGCCTTTTATCTCGTACCATTCATCATCATCGGGTTTGCCGTTTTTATTCTTGTCATATGCTACCATAATAATTCCGGGCTCGCAGCTGCCGCCAAATGGCGCATCCGGACGCGGATTACTGTTGGCGCCAAATGCATTTCCATAAATTCTGAAATCGCGCCTGCCGGCAACGTTCACAATAGTATGGTCAAAGCCCAGTACTACATAACCACCCCAGCCTCCTAATGTGATAATATTAGCATCTTCACCTATCAGCTCTTTACCTGCTTTGGCGACCATTGTTTCATAAGTATCTCCTGCTACATATTTCGGCAGTTCATTTACAAACTGGCCAGGGGCAGGAAGAAAGTCGAACACTTTAGTGATGTATGGAGATTGGGTCTGTTTAGCTTGTCGTACGGTTATCTGTAGCGTATCTACTAAATCGCCGGCAGAAACTTTCAGCTGGTACGTTCCTCTGCCAACGGTAGAAAACTGTGCAGTGGCAGTACTACTGTCTGTCAATCGGTATAAATCAGATGGGGCTGTCAGGATTTCCCATTTCACATCTTTCCTGTTGGCAAATTTATCAGATGCCTGCAGTGTTAAGATGGTATTGGTGGTGGTCTCTTTGTTGATATATCTTCCTGTAGTTATTTTCACCACTTTCTGGGCAATATTTCCCCGGTTAAAGGCCATCACAATCAGGTTGTATGTTCCAGGATCGGCGGGCGCCTGAAAGCTATACTGCAATGCATTCGCCACTCTCTGCCCATCTACCATCCATACCAACGAATCTACCTTTGTTTCAACAGAAGGCTTTAACAGCATACTCTCCTTCACTACTACATAATACTCCGATTCAATTCCCGCAATAACGGGTTGTGCATCCGGTATTTCCGCATCTTCCTTTTTACAACTACTGATTATTAATAAACTGCAGGCTAAATAGATAAGCGTTTTAAATGTATAATTCATTTTATCCAATTAATTTTCATGAGTAAATGACCCTGTTATAAGAAAGCCGGGCATTAAAATTCACTTACAGTATTACTGTGTCACTTCAACGTTATCGATACAGATATAAGCTGGCGTGTTCAGGCCATATGTACCGGAATCATTTCCTTCGAAGTTGAATTCAACACGGGTAACAGTACCTAAGTCCGACAGATCGAAGTAAGTCCAGCTAGTCAAAGGACTCACTACCGGCAAATGGTTATTATAACTTGCCAGGTAAATTTCAACAGGATTACCGCCATTTGTAGGGGTACTGCCATTATAGCCATATGCCAGTAATTTAAAGTAGCCCTTGCCATTTGCGACATCTTTGAGAGGAGTAGCTGTGCCGGAACCGAATGCATTACCATTCATAATTACGCCATAGGTATAGGAAGAAAGACATACATACATGCCTTCTACTGTTCCGCTACCGCTGGTGAAGTTCATCGTTGGACGAGTGGCATAGGAAGAGTTATATCCATCTACATATCCAAACATTACAGCGAAATTGCTGCTACCGCCATATCCGCCATTTTTCGAGCCGCTGGTACCAGAATAAACACTGCATTGGTTGAGATAAGAATACCACCAGTCGCCGGTTTTACCCAGGGTATTTGACTTGTAGTTCCAGTCGGACACCACAAAACCGCCATTCCAGTAATCTACAGGAGTAGATCCTCCGGCGCCTTTGATAGCAAATCTCAGATTGGTAGGAGTATGAACATAAGGCGCGATCTGCGTACCTCCCCAGGATGAATAAGCATTGTCACCATAGGAAGTCGTATCTGCCATATATCCGCGTCCTATTCCCTCAAATGTGATGGTATAGGTGCTTGCTAATAAAGATTTTTGTCCTGCTTTAATGGTTTCGGCCGACTGTGTTGGAATCGGCGACAAATCATTCTGCTTGGAACAGGAAGCTGCCACAAGAATAACAGAACAAAGGACTGCAGCTAATAGGGTTTTACTTAATTGGATTTTTTTCATTAGTTGAAATTTTGGGTTTTGATATTAAATCGGGTGGCCCGGCTTTCTTTAATTTTTGAGGCGTTTATCCAGGATGCCTGCTACCTGTAACATCCGTCCTTCTTCCATATTGAAGTCCACTATCTTACCTCCGTTATTGATAAAATCCTGTTCAAATGGATATATCACCTTCTGTACTTTCACAAAATCAATTCCTGGTAATGCCACATGCTCTCCTTTCTTGTCTACCGCCAAATCAATGTCAATATTCAGTTTCTGTAGGAATGGAGGAGCTCCTGTAAGGTTGCAGGTAATACGTTTTCCTTTGCGGGTAATTGTGTTTTTCCAACCATCCAGTAATCCTGTCTGCTTGGAAGTAAGGTCAGTCACACTTAAACCTGGAAAGAACCCTCTGGAAGAAAAGGTGCCATCGCTGGTCATGGAGCTGGTGAAGGTTTTGTTGGTAACCACTTCCCCCTGAGCAGGAGTGGCCTGATTATCGCTCCAGTTGAAGTAAGAATATATTCGCTTGCTATCAGTTTCCGTTTTGCTATAGGTAAAGGTCATTTGATAGTCTGATATATCTTCCAGCCCTAAATCATCATTCTTTATTTCATACCATTCATTGTCATCTGGTTTCCCATTCTTATTTACATCATAGGCTACATATACTGCTGGCACATCCAGTTTAGAATAGATGGCGGATATTTCCATATCAGGCCCCGACGCATTAGCAACCGTATGATCAAATTTAAAGGTGGCATATCCACCCCAGGAACCTATTACCAGCGCAGGCCCTGCGTCGTTTTTCCGGATATCAGTGGCTTTCGCTAAAAAGTCGTTGTAGGGAAGCTTGTATTCATCTCCAAATTTCCAGTACTCTGCTGTTCCAATAATTGCCCAGTTAAAGTTCTTGGCTGGCGATGGCGCATATTCCAGTACCATATAGGCATTCTGAATATACTGTGCCGCCTTTACTGTAACATTGCGGGTGGCAATGACAGTCTGCTTTCCGGCAGTGGCACGAAACTTCAGTTCAAAGGTGCCGGCAACTGGCGAAATAAAGCTCAGGTTACGTTGTCTGCCAATAACAGAATCTCCGATAGACCACGCATAATCATAATCAGATCTGTCAGGCCCCGTAACGCCAGGCACAATATCGAGCACTTGACACATGGAAACGGCCAACTGATTATCGATCGACAATACAATAGGCTTTTCCACTAATATTTTGAACGATTGCTGATCCTCCCCTCCCTTATTATTTATTTTAAAAACAACTTCAAAGTTACCTGGTTGCGTGGCATCAAATGTATAATTGACCTGCCCTTCCGCCATCTGTTTACCATTCACTAACCATTTGTAATCATTCCCTTTCAGATTGGTGATACTAGGCGCCAACACGAACTTATCTCCAATATTCAAAACAATTGTATCAGTACTTACGCCAGTAATAGTGGGCGCATTGAATGATTCTTTCGTGCAAGAGATGGCAAGACAAACAACTGCCAGCAAATTCAGAAAAAAGGTTTTCTTCATATGTTTATTTTCAATTTATGGGATGCGTTGATTGATGATTCTGGTAATGATATATAGAGAGATAGATGCCATGCTATCCATAGTGGTTCTTTCCAGATCCGCCTGAGGGAAGTGCATGCGCTGAATATTTTCACCGCTGAATTGTGGAGGAGGAATGCATGCTTTGCAAGGGGAAGTTAAAATAGTTACATCCCGTAAAGCCTTAACAGCACCTGTGTTCAGGTGGTTAGAATCGCGAACAGTATGCTGGCCATACAGAGCAGTACAAATAAAGGCCAAAAACGTTATCGAAAACGTTTTTAATGCATTTAACATAAGGGTCGATAAATTGAACCATCGCAATGACCTGACAAGCCATCGAATGACAAATAATAAAACCTGAAATGATTCAGTGTAAGCTGTACCCAAAGCCCCATCCTCGAGGGCATCGAATTTATCTGCAGTGGCAGGTCTCCTGACTTATTCTCACGTTGAACAGCCTTCCCATCTTTTTGCTGTAAAGACAGTGGCAAGTAGATCTCAAAGCGTTGTTATAGAACTTACAGTAGCGGGTCTGTTCAGGATTTGCACCTGATTCCCTATTAATTTCAACATGGCGGAATGCCATGCCAAAAACCATTGCGGGCGTGAAAGTACAACAAATTATTGAAATACCTTAACACAGTTTTAATAATAAACATCGGCAGCGAACTCTTACATGGATTTACCTGGGTAGTTTGCAGACTAATTTTGTACATTGTATAAGGCCAAACAACAACGCATGAAATTACAGCTGAACACCATTATCCTTTATGTACAGGACCCACAAAAGTTAAAGGTATTTTACAAAGATGTGCTGCACCTCGAAGTAGTAGAAGAAGATGCCGTATGGGTACTCCTGAAAGCGGGTGATGCATACATTGGCTTACACAAAATGGGCGACCAATATCTCGATAAAATATCAAACGGATATCTATTCGATAACAATACAAAGATTGTTTTTGAACTCCATGAAGATATCAACGCCGTACGCTCCCAGTTGCTGGCCCAGCAAGTACCTATGCGGGAAATAAAGACATTTGAGCATTATAATTACTGGCTTTGCGATGGCACAGATCCGGAAGGAAATGTATTCCAGTTGAAACAACAAAAGCGCAACAGCGAATAAAGCACCCTCCTTTTGGCTACAAAATAGCGACATTCGGCTACATCCATCCTGTTCATTGTTCCGACTTTTGTATCAACAAAAAGCAATAAGATGAACATCGTACTCACCGGCTCGCTGGGCAACATTGGTAGGCCTCTCACCACAACGCTGGTAAATAACGGCCATACTGTTACTGTTATCAGTAGCCACCCAGAACGCAAACAGGAGATCGAACATATCGGCGCCAAAGCCGCCATCGGCAAATTACAAGAGGTAGATTTTCTCACCACAACCTTTCAGGGCGCCGACATCGTGTATCTCATGGAAACCATGGAAGCAGTGGGCGATATGTTCGATAAGTCCATCGACTTTATCAGGGATATCACCCAAATTGGGCTAAATTATAAAGAGGCCATCATGCGTTCCGGCGTTAAAAAGGTCATACATCTCAGCAGCATAGGCGCACACACGAATAAGGGAACAGGCATCATTCGCTTCCATTATGAAGTAGAGACGATACTTCGGCAGTTGCCACCAGACATTGCTGTCAAATTTATTCGTCCGGTCAGCTTCTATATCAATTTATACACCTTCATTCCCACCATCAAAACCGCAGCAGCCATTATTTCCAATTATGGCGGCGATGTAAAAGAGCCATGGGTATCACCGAAAGATATCGCTGCAGCCATTGCCGAGGAAATAGACCTACCATTCAATGGTACAACTGTACGATATGTTGCCAGCGATGAAGTCTCCCCCAATGAGATCGCCAGAACGCTGGGAGAAGCTATTGGCCAACCAGACCTCGAGTGGCGCGTTATTTCAAGTCAGCAGCTCCTGGATAACTGGCTTCGCATCGGTTTTAATGAACAAGTAGCAAAAGGATTTGTCGAATTGCAAGAAAGCCAGGCTACCGGCTTGCTTTATAAAGATTATAATCTGCATAAACCCGTGCTAGGCAACGTAAAACTGAAAGATTTCGCTAAAGACTTTGCCGATGCATATCGCATGCAATAATAGGATAACAACCCTGGGAATCAAGGGCATTCTCAGGGTCGCAGTGCCGTTAATAATATTCTTTAACTTTGGATAGGATCGTTTAGGGAGACGAACAGTTGTCGGCACACCTCATTTACTTTAAGCGTCAACAGGAATAGTAGTTTATGAGTAACATTCAGCATTTAAAGACCATCCAGGAGTTTCATCAAACCAGGGGGCTTCCATCTCCGGATCATCCTTTAATCAGTGTGGTGGATTATTCCGAAGTGCAGTTGCAGCCGGAATTCTTTGACTGCAGCTGGACACTCGACTTTTATCTAATCGCGCTGAAAAGGAATATTGGTGGCAAGGTAAAATATGGCCAGCAGACATACGATTTTGACGAAGGCGTCATGTTCTTCATTGCACCAGGACAGGTTTTTCGTATAGAGCAACCGACAGGCTCCTCCACGGAAAGGTCTGGCTGGATGTTGCTCATCCACAAAGATTTTCTTTGGAATACCCCGTTAGCCAAAGCAATAAAGCAATATGAATTTTTCAGTTATACCATACATGAAGCGCTCTTTGTATCCAGGAAGGAAGAAGATACGCTCATGGATCTCATCAGCAATATAAAGCGGGAATATCACGCCAATATTGATAGGTTCAGTCAGGGTATCATTGTTTCTCAGATAGATACTTTGCTTAAATACGCTGAACGATATTACAATCGTCAGTTTATTACCCGCAAGCAGGCAGGAACGCAAATGCTGGAGCAATTTGAACGCCTATTCACCGCATATTTCAGCGATGATATTGCCAGCGAAAAAGGGCTGCCTACTGTGCAGTATTTCGCCGAACAGTTACACCTGTCTCCCAAATATTTAAGCACGATGCTCAAAACCCTCACCGGACAAACAGCGCAACAGTTTATCCATAAAAAATTGATTGAGCTGGCTAAAGAAAAATTATCCATCACGAAGCTGAGTGTAAGCGAAATAGCCTACCATCTGGGCTTTGAGCATACCCAGTCTTTTAATAAACTTTTCAAGAACAAAACATCCCTCACTCCCCTCTCATTCCGTAAATCTTTCGATTTAAACTAAAGATTTGTCCCTTATCTAATGAATGCCATTCCACTTATAAATTTCACTATAAAAAAAGTACGGTTTTATGTAGCTTGGATGTAAGCATGATTCTATCTTGTATGAAGTTAATTCCGCTAAAAACCCTTGTCGCCTTTATCCTTTTATCGCCATGCAGTTATGGGCAAACTGCTGATACCTCATCGTTCATTAAGAGTAACAACCCATTAAAAACGCCACTTGATAGCTTGGCGCAGCGGGCGGCAGAACGATACCTGCAATCTCCGGTAACATTTGATGTATCCATTGGCATCATTAAGAATGGCATTCCCCATCAATATAACTTTCATCGGGGACCTGGCGCTTTAACACAGGCTACTACGTTGTTTGGTCTGGGCTCCATCGCAAAAACCTTTGTAGGTATTCTGCTGGCACAGGCAGTGGTAGACAAAAAAGTACAACTCGATGATGATATCCGAAAATATTTACCTGGTAACTATCCAAACCTGCAATACAAAGGGCATGCGGTGCGATTGGTTGATTTAGCCAACCATACTTCCGCACTCCCCACTATGTCCAGAGAATATGATGATAAGTATGTGGACAGTATCATTAAACTGAAACCGGCAGCCTTGCGGGAGTTTTTCCGGGTATATACGGCGGATAGCCTGTTTGAGGACATGCATCACTTTACCTTGGATACAATCCCTGGAACCAAATATCGTTATAACGGTAACGGTATGATGGTATTGACGGCTATACTACAGCGTGTCTATCATCAGCCTTACAACCAACTTATTACCGCTTTTCTGAAAAAGCAGGTTGGCATCGTACATACCAAACCTCAACTGACAGCAATAGAAGAAAAACAATTTCTTGCAGGCCATGATGAGCATGGCCAAGTACTCCCCTTTACGCCTGATGATGGTTTCAGAGCAGCCCCTTCTATGTTTTCCACTCCCGGCGATATGCTGCAATACGCAGCAGCGAATCTTCTCCAAAAAAATCCCGCCATTCGCCTTAGTCATAAAATTACGTACACCTTACCCGATGGATTGAGTATGGGACTCAGTTGGAGATTAGGTCAGGAAGAGAATGGCATTCCCTTCATCATGCATACCGGCAGAGATGGATTTGGTTTCTCTTCTCTCTGTTACATTTACCCGGATAATGATGCAGCAGTTATCATACTGGTGAATGATAGTAGTGGCCAGGAAAGGGTGATGAATTTGAAGAATGAGATTATAGCCAAGCTATTGTGACGATAAATCGAAGCAGGAAGAATTAAAACGATATTAAAATATATTACATATTTTTACATACAACATATTCCATACCTATATATTGTATTACTGACAAATCCTAAAGCCTACACCTCCTATCATGATAAGATCATTGATCAAACTTACACTGACGCCACTTTTCATCCTATTCTTCTCTACAACTCATGCACAAATTGATCAGATCAGAATTGGACAAAGCGCTGTTAAAGTTCACACGCTGGTACTGGGAGAAGTGGAGAATCATAACAAGAATTACGGTCCGAAAGATCACTCGCGTATGAGTGCAGATATGAAGTCTTCCAACAGGGATATTACAGAAGTCATCTTATATTATAAAAAATCGGTGGAATCTGCCGCAGATTCCAACCTTAATTACTGCCAGCGTTATTTCATGGCGGATGGCAGTCTTTCTTTTAAACAGAAAGAATATGAGCAGGTGACAGCAGCACAACTGGTATCGATGTATGACAGAAGCAACATTTACCGTAAAGTGGGGAGATGTTATTTTACAAATGACTATAAATACTACACCCGGATTTTTGCGGCGCCAAATGGCCACGCTATTGCGGAGTACCGCAAAACGATGACGGCCAATTTGACTGCCGATGAACTGAAACTGCTTCAGAAACAGCTGCCTGCCATAAAAGCAGCTGAGCAGGAAGTATATGATGAAAGTATGGAGGAAAGCGACTCCGATAATGATGGCATTAGATTATCGACCCGTATTGAAATAGGACAATCGGCCGCACAGATCCAGTCGCTCATCTCATTTACCACGAAAGAGTATAATAAAATTAGTATATACAGAAATGAGGCATCTTATTGCAAGTCAGATGTACAATATCAATACGGTAAGATTGCCGCTGTGACGCAGTGCTACCAGAATGCTTATCTGGCCGATTTTCAACAGCTTACTAACTATTGCAAACAGTACAGGATGGTCAACAACAGGCTGGCAGATATAGTTACCCAATATGGGAATATGTCATTAGGGCAACTAAAATGGCACTATCAGAGAACCTCCTTTGATGATATCATCGGAGATCTCTACTTCACAGACGACTATGAACATTATACAAAAATTTATTTGTCTGACGGCCTGCCCACAACCGTCTATCGAAAAACTATTCTTTCCGAACTGCCAGCAAATATCCGCACTACAGTCAGTACTAGATTAACTACAATGCGGACACAAATACGGAAAAGAGAAATGGCGGCCTATATTAAATCATTTAAAGCGGAAGATGCGGGAAGAAAAATAAGGGAGAAGATATTGCTTGGCTGCAAGCCATTCAGCGAGGGACTGGCAGCAGTTGCCATTGCTTCGGCAAAAGACAGACCTGATTACAGGGATTATCTTTGGGGCTATCTCAATGAAAACGGTGATTATGCCATTCGCCCACAATTTGCCTACACCACCTCGTTTCACGATGGCATTGCCTTTGTTATCAGATATGGAGATAAAAATAAATATGAATGCATTAACAAAGCCGGCGAAATCATTTTTGATACCACCTTCTATAAGTTTCGACCTTTTTCCGAAGGGATAGCAGTTGTTGGAGATGGTTATTACTATACCTTCATAGATAAAACCGGCAAACGAATTACCGCAGAAACATATCAGGAAGTAGGCGATTTCAAGGGCGGCCTTGCAAGAGTACAAAAACATGGCCTGTGGGGATATATTGATAAGACTGGCAAGGAAGTGATTCCTCCCCAATTTGATCGTGCAATGGACTTTGAGGATGGCATTGCGATAGCTTACCAGCAAGATCATGACAGTTTCATCTACCTGGATAAGACAGGCGCAATAGTAAAAACAGTCCAAGCTTCAAAAGGAGGATATCAGGATTATGGGATTAACGGGAAGATGATACCTTTCCGATTTGTAAACAATTTTTCCATTGTAAAAGAAGGAGGTAGGTATGGCTTCATAAGAAGTTTCCGGAAATACCTGATAGGGCCCATATTCGATAGCGTGGCAAATTTCAGTGAAGGGCTGGCCCGGGTAAAACGCAATGGCTATTGGGGTTTCCTCGATACGACAGGACATATGGTTCTCAATAAAGGAATTATGAAACAGAACCAATTAGCATCAGATAGCGCTTTTCAGTCAGTAACCGATTTTTCTGAAGGATTCTCCGTGGTTAGAGTGAATGCTATGTACGGCTATTTAGCCAAAGATGGTAAATGGCTAATCCCCCCCGTGCTTGAAGAAGCCCTACCATTCTCAGATGGGAAGGCACTTATACTCAACACAAAAGAGAGAAAAGGTTGGAACTTCATTGATAAGACAGGGAAAATTGTGTATGAGGATTTCATGTAGCCGTTATACGTATCTCATGCAGGTATGTACTATCTGACAGCGCATGCGAAATAAATTTCGGTTCTAATATTCAAATATATTGCCGCTATTTCACGGTTTCGCATATTGATTACTTTCGGGACCAAACAAAGTAGCATGGAGAAATATCGCCTGATTTTTGATCGAATAGCTCGCTCATTTAGAGGATCTAAATAGTCAAAACATCGAAAGGGAAACGGGCCATATTCTAATTGTCCCGACAACTAACCTATATTTGCCGCGTATAAACAGTAGTATATGTCAGCACCAAACGAACTGGAACTTATTGCTCACAAATGGTTCGAAGCCTTCAATGAACATGATCTGGAGAAATTATTATCCTTGTATCATGATAATGCGATACATTATAGTCCGAAGTTAAAAATTCGACAGCCAGCAACGAACGGTCTTATCAAAGGCAAGCAGGCACTCCGTTCCTGGTGGCAGGATTCTTTCGAGCGATATCCTCAACTGCAATATAACTTACATACATTAACCGCCAACCAGGACAGGGTGTTTATGGAGTATCTCCGTCAGGTACCTAACGAAGAAGATCTGCTGGTGGGTGAAGTACTGGAGATAAAAGACGGAATCATTACTTCTTCCAGAGTGTATCACGGGTAGGCTGTTAAGGAATATAGGGACCTCCTGGTTCTCCCCATCCCCATTTGGGCATGGGTTGTTCTTCGTCCATTTTCAGCTCCGTTTCGTTGGAGTTAATAACGGCAATACGAGTGCCCCATTCCAGATAAGCTACAAAGGCGGAGCGGAACTCTGGGTCCTCCGGTAAATGCATTTCATCGGCCGTTTCCACCAATAGCTGGACCCATCTTTTACGATGTTGTTCTGTAAGATGCTTGCCGAGATGCTTTTGGACCATCTTGGAATGGGAGCCTCCTTCTGCGCTGTAACTTTTAGGGCCGCCAAATACTTCGGCAATAAAATGAGCCACATGCTGCTGATGGGTCGGCGACATATGCTTGAATATGGGTGCCAGCAGCTCGTCATGCAATACTTTACTGTAAAAATCAGTGATGAGTTTTTCGAATACCGGCATTCCACCAGCCCATTCGTATAATGATGGGATATTGTTGTTTGTCGTCATTGTTTCAAGGTTAGTTAAAAATGCAGCCAGTATAACACACCAGATTTTTTAAGTGTGCACTATTGGATTCCGGATGTTGCAACAGCTATTTTATGTCAAATAATTTCTCTTTTCCATTATGGAAGCTGTATTTTGGACAATAAATAAATGATGAAGAAAGAAATTAAAGCTGAATAGTCGCAGCATAAATTTTTTCATCATTAATTAGATATAGCATGCGATCCGGTAAAGCTACAGCTGCTACATCAGTCAAACAATAACTTACCAAAAAGTAGGGTCAAGAAAAGCTGGTCAATTATGATTACACTTCACAACAAAGTATACACTTGCCCCGTGGATGTTACTCTGAGTTTCATAGGCGGCAAATGGAAAATCCTGATACTCTCCCACCTGCACTGGGTCGAAAAGCGCAGCTATGCAGACTTGAGAAACAATCTGCCAGGCATCTCCGAGAAAATGCTGAGTCAGCAATTGAAGGAACTCGAAGCACATCAACTGATAGGTAAAGAAGTACTCTCCTTAAAGCCATACAGGGTAGAATACTTCCTTACAGAAGAAGCAAAAGAACTGGAGCCACTCTATGAGCTACTGAGCAGCTTTGGCGTAAAATATCTGAAGAAACACGGGATCGATTATATAAAAGACCAGGAGTTGTTTAAATAATCAGTAGTCTTTCTTAATTTTTCACTTCTTTGGATTCCCATAAGGGACCCAAAAACCCTCCCACCAATTATAATTATATTGGTGGTGATAATACCGAAGCACTTCCTTCCAATATGGAATATCGGCCTCGGCCAGACTGATCATCTGTAAGGCATCCAATTCCGGAATCCCTCTTACCATATCTTCGTATTCTTCCTGAAACTCTTCATTATAGTATTTTGCTGTCAGTCCAAGTTCCGTGGCAAATTTCCGTAACAAAAAATGGCGAAGGCTCCATGCCACTATAATAGAATCAAAACCATAAACTGAAATTACAGGCTTTAGGCCATGCCCTCCATCAGCCATCAGAAATGAGTGAGCATAGATAGGTAGTAACGCTGGTGTTTTTTGAAACCACTCTTTAAATACTACTATTTTCTCTTCCATAGTTTCCTTAGGCGGTCCCCAAGAACGAAGCCAGGATGTATTAGGTCCGGATATCGACCCCATTAACATATCTTCTACCCATGCAAGTCGGCTTACAATCCACTCTTTATCCGTTATCCAGTTATAGAAGTATGAAGGCCGATTGGGTGGATTCCAGAACTCAGCAATCCTTTTCTGCTCTGCTGTTATTTGATAATCTGCTTCATCTTCTGGTGCTTCCTCTATTTCATAATGCTTATCTATCGTGTGCAGTATTTTCAGAAAAGCCCGATGCTCTACATCAAATTTAATAGCATATGTTGCTTCTAGTTCATCAATTTGCGAATCTGAAAGGGGCAACCATTTTGCCCCATGTATTAGTTCTTCAGAAGACACTTTACTCCAATATGCTTCTGTTGTTTCACGCACCCAAATAAGGAAATCTGTAAGATCTTCAGGGAATGATATCATTGTATTCATCAGTAGTTGGTTATTCACGCATCGCGAAAGCGATACATATCATCAAATTGAAATCCTTTTATACTCATTCCGGTACAATACTTATTCTTTCTCCTATACTCGTTGCTATGGTGAACCTTTCACCACTCATCATTTCAGCTAGTGTCCCTTGTCTAATAATCTTTACTTTCTTAGTTCCCCAGGGATTTACCATGGTTAAAGATCTTCCCTTTTCACTCAGTATCTCTACATTAGTAATTTCCCCCGCTTTTCTTTCGGCAGAAACCAGAAAAGCGCCATAAGCTCTCAAATGACTAAACGACGCATCAATTCGGGAAGGTAGCGAAGGGAATAAACGGATTACATTTCCTACACTCATGCAAAGCATTTCATCAACAGCATTAGTGATGATACATGAGTTCTCAATACCATGCACATTATCCTTTATAAAGCCGTTAGGACGTAAATTGGTAATAAAGTCATGCAATTTGTCATAGATAGTGTCCCCGCTAAATCCTACCCTGATTGCCGCCATAAAGAAGCTGCTACTGGTGTTCTGATCTTTCCAGCGATTCATTTCAGCTATAGTATTCCGGGAGATAGCTAACAATTCAGGGTTACTGTCAAGTGTAATAGCACTAGCAGGATAGATATGTTGTATACCCAGTCCATTACCATCATTCCAGGCCATTCCTTTCTCTGTATAGCGGAAAACAGTTCTTCCATTTCTTTTTTGGGTCGGAAACTGGCTGATATGATTCAATATATTTTCCCATTTCGCAATTTCATTTGTATTGATATTCAAATTGCGACTCATATCAATCATCAGGCTAAATACATTACGTACTAATCCCAGTGATAATATCGGGTTGGTATTACGGCCAGATCCTTCATGTATTGCATCGTTATAAATAATATAACGGCCATCTTCGAATTTCATGTAATCTTCCCAAAATTCAGCTACAGACAATGCATATGGATAAATCTTTCTTGCATATGCGGTATCATAAGTGCTGTACCAATACTGTCCCATATTCAACAACGCATAAGCTGCATTAGATCTTTGCTGCCAGAACATGCCCCCTTTCTCAATCCCTGCAGGATGACTTTTTGTATAAAAGTTATCTACCTGCCTGGTTACTTCAACCCCCTTAGGTCCGATTCCCACGGGATACAATACTCCTCTGGTATGCGTTACATTCTCTGCATACCATTTCCCTCTTGGCATAAATGCGAGAATTGGCGCATCATGGGGCAAGGCTTGCTCTAAACGGTTTGCTGCGTAAAGTGAATAAAATGGCGCTTCAAAATTATAATTCAGGTGATAGTCGTTATTCCATAGAGGGCGGTCATTGGTGATCCATCCAAAAAGGCCGGGCGGGTAATCAGGGTTTCTGCTGCAGGCAGCCATGGTATACAGTCCCTGATAATAACTTTTCATCATGGTTGTATCATTCAACACTACACTGGATTTTTGCCAGTATTGTGTCCACCAGGCGTTATGTTGTTGCAGGAATGCAGGAATGCTCTGCTCAGTAATATTCGCCAATTGCTCTTGGATATACCTAGATGTTTTCTCGCCCTTGAAACTATTTTCAGCGGAAACTACCAATAAAAGAGGCTTATCCTTTTTTACAATAATTCCTGAGGAAACACCGTAATTCAGCATTTTCACAGCGGTAGTTGCACTAACACGTATATCCACATCATCGGAGAAAGAGCGTATATGATAGTGCGCACTATCCCATTGCCCTCTGAGCTCCATTGATGATTCATTATCCGGAGCTCGAAGCCTGATCTCCAACATTGCATCCTCCTTCTGGGCTGCCACCTTAATAAAAATTAAGTTTTGCGTAGCGCTGACCCAGGAAGTAACTAGAATGTTTTGACCGAATTTTGCCGTCGTTTGTCCGTTCCAGATATCTTGGGTGGCGGAGAACAAGGTATCATTTCCACTATACTGCTTCCATTTAAGATCATTAAATCTCATGGTGATGTTCGTCAGTATCCGGCTACCGGCCAGATCAAATTCAGTATCTCCATGCCCGTATTTGGAGGTCCATTGACCAAAATCATTTTTTGAGATATAGAACGTAAGACTGTTTGACGCTTGCCCCAAGGTAGCCAGCAAGTCGCCATTCCCCATTAGTGGAGCGTCAGTTGAGGTCCTCGACGGAATATGCTGAGGGGCTTTTGTCCAGATGTTTTGATAAGGAGGGATAAAGGTTGTTTGAGCGAATATCTTTATTGGCAATAGAAAGCTGGCAAATGCAATACTTAGTTTTTTGAAGCTGATAGTCCTGTTCATTGTGTCATTTTTAGGCAAAGGATATACTAAAAGTAAAAATGTTTTGTGTATCCTTTTAGATTTGTTTCTGTGATTCCACTGAGATTACCAATTGGATAATATGGCGTCCTTTCAGGGAAAGGCGTGTCGGCTATTACCTTTGAAAGGTTCGATTTCAATCTGTATAAAGAACTGATAAGGTTTTTAACTTATGATTAAATAAAACAGCGAAAATCACAAAGGTACTTTCTCACCACATGAGCAGTTGAACTATCTTTTAGTAATATTCAGCTTCGCATCTCTATCCGCTAAGAATTTAGCCTTCTGATCTCCCAATTGATCCATGAGATAAGCATGAGGATCCTCTACTCGGTGACCATTAGCCAGGAAGAACTTTTTAAGCAAATCATATACTTCGAAATCTGCTTTTAGTCGTTTAGTACCAGTTGTCATATGTTTACAACTTAAACAAACATTTAAGGTGGAAATTATTTTACCTGATGAATTATAAAAAACCACTGCGTCTCGATAATAAGGAGCGCAAAGAAAGTTCATACACTCAACCATTTCCATTTGCAAGATTTGCTTAAGATGCAGCACCTCTGGATCATCTGCTTGAAAAGTAGAAACTCTCTCACAAGAATGATGAAAAGACCCACTTTCATCAATCAATAGCTCTAAACCATTAAATATGGAGCCCAGTTCCTCAAGCCTCTTCGTATCAAAAACTGATAACCTTCCATGTCGTCCTCGTTTAAACAATTCGTCATATTCTGCCGTGAGTATAGGGTTCAATCTATTAAAGGAATAAGTTTCTATATAGGAAAAGTCCACGGATTTGATATATTCTTCTGAAAGTATCCATGGCGTATTGTCAGGGGGGATTAAATTGAGCATAGAAAAATATTACGCTTCGCAAAAATAGTATTTCATGAGCACTCAAAAGAAATAAAATCAAGCCAGCTAGATCCTGAAGTAAAATCCGAAATATTCGTTAACCTGAATAAAGCATGGCAAAGAAATCTGGGCTATATAAAAGGAACTCGACTAATTACTCAACTAAAACTTACAAACCCCGCACCAAGCGCGAGGTTTGTAAGTTTTCTGTGATCCCGCCGGGACTATATCAAAGGCTCTATCAGAGCCATTTTTCACGGTTTTAAAAGCTACTGTATCCGAATTTGTATCCTTCTGGAATAGCTTACTTTTATCTTGTTTGTTAAGAATCGATACCGTTAGCCGCTATGCATTTATTCCTCCTTGATATTAATACTTAAACAAAATTGATAATCGGCTCAAGAATTTCAAAAATTTTCATTGTTCTTTTTTGTTTAAACTTCAAATACTCTTTCCTATCCATTTTTAGTTTCGCAGGATCATCACTGTATTCCTCAACTAACAAGTGTTTTTGGATAGATATTCCTGAGTTTTTAAGATTAGTGAAATAAGATTCTGGATCCTCGGCCCTTTTTCTTATGTTATCGGACGCTCCTACTAATCTGTAATTACCAATATGATTGATATCTTTTGCATCGATTAATAATGGTTCCTTTCCGAGTTTGCTTTTAGGATAAATATGATCAACATGCGGCGCATTGTTCTTCAGCTTCACATTAAAAGCACTCGAACTATTTGTTTCTACGTATAATAAATGTAGAAAGAAGAACCTTAGACTATGATCTTCTAAAACAGCCATATCAAAGTTAATTCGAGTATGCCTACTATTTACAAAATATTCCTGAATATCTGATAGAGGAAAATCCTTACCAGCACAGGATTTCAGTGTTCTATTGAAAATAGCCTCAAGAACTCCATCAGTTTGAGAACTAAACCAATTAAAAATCTGCGCTTTATAATAGAATGCTTTTAGTCTACTTTTGTTTTCAGGGGTTGCAGCCGGATTAAAATACAAGTAAATTAAAATCGGTACTAAACTATTATAGCTTCGGATAATTTTCGAATTGTCCAGTTTTAAATCTGTAATGATGAAATCCCGCAATGCTTGAAATGCCGGAAGATAGTTTGAATCCCAATTCCCATCTATAGAATTAACCAGCGTAATACCTTCTCCTCCTTTAAATTTTTGGGGATCTACGGTAGCCCCCTTGCCATTAATTAATAAAATGGCTTTTAAAATAGTATCTATTTCAAAATTTATGTTTCCATTACTAAGTAGCAAGGCTGCATCCTCCAAGTTTTCTTCAATGTTCGCAGATAATTCCTTCATTGCAGCAAACATCAGATCTGAAGCATCGAGCTTTGTACCTCCGGAGTTTACACGAACAAATATTTCTAAAATTGTTTTATAAGGATATTCGTTAACTGTACCATCAAGCTCTTCTATCCAGAAATGAACATCTTCAGTAAGAATAGACCGGAGCTTGGAAATATTTTTACGAACGATTCTTTCCCTTGTCTTTTTTTCGTCAGCACTTTCGTTTAATATACCATCTAATTCTTCATTTACTTTATCAGATATATCTTCAGAGGCCGTTTTTTCATATTTTGAGAGTAAATCTTTAACTCGAAATAAGGGTAATGACTCTGGTGTTCTAGCATCCACAAATTGGAGGTTATAAATCTGTTCTGTAATAGTATCCACATTTATGCTGGTTATATCCAAGTAGGCTTCTTTCAGGACGCCAGCATCAGACTTCAAAAAACCATGATAAATACAGTAGAGAGTTTGCAACCTTTGTTGACCGTCAAGTACTAAAACCTTCTCTACTTCATTTTGTGATTTAGATTCATCATAAAGGGTATGCAAATCTATATCGACCTCAATTTTTTGCATAAACCTTCTTGTTTTTATTTCTTCTTTTGTCTTCCAAAATAGGAAAGTTTGAATGGGGTACCCTCTCATTAAGCTATCAAACAATTTACTCATTTGTGTCTCACTCCAAACAAAAGACCTTTGAATATGAGGCAAAAATATTTCATGATTAACTGCGGAAATAATACTAGATAGGGACCGGGATTTGTATGCCATAAAGGTTCTTCTTGATAATTTTAAATATCTAAAAAAATATAGCTATAAAAGTATCAAAATCAATTCATTATTTCAAGTATAATGCCGTAAATAACTGAGTAAGTAAAGATGGGGGTTATTGGAAATTGGAAATAGCCAACCGAATCATTAAATTAAATGAAATGAACTAAATAAATATTAGCTCCGACATTTATGGTTTAAAGTAATAAACCAATAAAACCCTTTACTGATAAGCATCTACCAGAAAAAAGGATACAGTAAAACTAAAATTATTTACTGTATCCTTTTTTGTATCCTTTCAGATTCGTTTTGTAAGATTTACCTTTTATTGATAAAATAAAAAAAGCCGCTTAAATCCTGTGATTTAAGCGGCTTTAATAACCTTTGATATTCTTGTTGTGATCCCGCTGGGACTCAATGACACCATTTCTACTTTACACAACTTTTCGCAAATTAACACCAACAAGCTGATTTTCACCATATTATAACACACCCAATCAAAACCTAATCATTACCTTTACTAAGATTAACAGCATTGAACTTGACTAAAAACTTGACTAAAAATGCTGTTACCAACAAAACTGGTTTGCCGAGTAAACAAGATTCGTCGCGATGGCACGAGTGTAATTTTCATTCTCTACTCTGGCAAAAAAGAAAAGCAAATTTTGCTAAATACAGGAAAAGCAATTCCACCAAAATATTGGAACCATAAGTTTAATCGGATCTCTCCGACTCTACCTTCAATCTATGGAAATCCCCAGGAATTAAACAAATACGTGACAAATTGTCAAAATATTGCAAATAAAATACTCGAATTCGCAATAGAGCACCAAATAAATGATATCCCCAAATTTGTGAAGGGAATTTACAAACCAGATTTTGACCTGGAACTATTGCCGTTTATGGCAAAACAATTGGATGAGGATGACCCCCATAAGAATTTTAACTTAAACTTCCAAATGGAAGAATATATTAAAAGTAAGTTGGGTAGCGTCTCTCCTAGAATGATCACGAATTATAGAAATATGAGAGATATTTTTATTTCCTATGAAACATTTTGCGGACAAATTCATACCTATAAGGATATTCACTATTCATTCTACACCAAATTTCTACGCTTCCTTACTTATGAATATGTTCAAAGAAGAAGGTCAGATTACGTTGATAACGTAAAACAGCCAATAAGGGGATTGAGAACATCAACAATTGGCAAAGTAATTAAGCATTTCAGGATGTTTGTTAAGAATAGAATAGCTCACAAATATTTTCCACCAATTGATTTATCAAAATTTACTTCTCCAGATGAAGAGTCGGATGCAATCTATCTGACCCCAGATGAAATCAAGAAGATTTATCAAACCGATCTGAGTACCTATCCTGAATTAATGGTTGATCGGGATATGCTAGTTTTAGGATGCCTTACAGGTCTACGAATTTCAGATTTTGCCTCGATTGATTGTGTGGAAGACATTCGGAACAATTCCATCTTCAAGAAACAACAAAAAACAGATAAATGGGTAGTTATACCACTTCTTGGAATTGCAAAAGAAATTGTAGACCGTTATAAATCACAATTTCCCAAACTTAGCGAACCAATATTTAATCTCAATATTAAAACTATTGGATCATTGGCTGGAATTTGTGATACTATCAAATTCTCCTACAAAAAAGGTACAAAGAAAATCGTCCAGGTTAAACCCAAATATGGGTGGATTACTTCCCATACTTGCCGACGCTCTTTTTGTACAAATGAATTTTTAGCCTCCACTCCAGTAGAGTTAATTATGAATATTAGTGGTCACAAAAGTCATCGTGACTTTTTCAGATACATTCGCGTCACACCAATGGAGGCCGCAGAAAAAATCAAAGTACTATGGGAGTCAAGATCCGAACAAAACAAAGGAGCCTGAAATTGTATTTTTAAATTATATACCAGTTTCTAGGATTCCTCTACATAAAGGCCCTTATACCCAAATTTGGAACCAAAAAAATAAAAAGAGTACTTCAAGATGTAGCAGTAACTAGTACAGGCCTAACAGCAGGTGTGGCGGAATTAATGGCAGTTACAATATTACCCAGTTTGGCAAGGAGAGTGTTCTTTATTGGCTTACCATCAAGTACCATTTTACGGACTATACCCTCATAAGAAGAAGCCGATATCCCAAAGGCTGCCACAATACCACTAATTACTTGGGTCTCTCTAAATGGATACAGTGTAAGAAGACCATTTATGTCTGAGGCAGCAACCATTTTGTCAAATTTGGCTACTTCAGCACTTAAATACTTCGAGGCTTTTTCGTCTATGTTCTTGAATAGCTCCTTGCTATCTAGCCCCTCACTAATTTGCCTCCATGTTGGAAGCCCTCTAGTTATTTCCTCCTTAATCCTATTTTCACAAACACGAGAACATAATCTTCTTTTGTGTGGCTCCATATTGGCTATGATCTTTTCTTGTGAGGCACTAAAAATGTCAATTGCTTTACGACCAACAAAATCAGCATAATGTTCAGCGGCTGCCCGAACGGTATCCGGATTATAATAAAGATATTCAATGGAATAGGCAGGTAGCGCATATACTCCTTTTGCCTCCATTTTTTTTATTTGATCCGTTGTCCGGTCATCAGCATCAATAATTCCAAATGCCTCAACCCAGTTCATAATAGGGTTTCCCCGTACGCCTTCAACAGCTCTTTCTACCTTCACACAACTCTCCTTACATTCGACAGTTGTTTCAGGAAACAATAGCTGGTATAAATCCATGTCCCTACTGGTAGGCGCTCCTTCGACAAAGAGAACCTTTCTTCGAGCCCCCAGGATTGCCCTTTTCATGTCCTCAGGGATTATCTCATTCATTATCCCACTCCCGGAGATCTGGTCAAAAGTCCAAAAAAACTTACCTCCTTTTTTAGTTACATTTCGCAAAAGAATGACAGCAGAGTTAACATTGGTCTCAGGCAAACTTAGATCATGTGTTGCTATAACGAAAGAACAATCAGGTCTACTTTCCACTATAGAATTTATTAATGGCCCCATTAAGGCAGGGTGCAGATGTCGTTCTGGTTCGTCAAGAATAAAAAGGGTATTGGTCTTGGCTGTCAATATCTCAGCGCAAAGCATGAAGGCATTCTTCTCTCCATCTGAAAGATCAACTATACTATATTTGGAACCATCTTTTCCTAAGGCAAAAAATTCCTGCAATTCATTCATAACAATTGAAATATTCAAACACATTTTTTTGAATATTTCATTGATCATCTGTAGAGGAGAGACTTTCTGTTTCAATAATTCTGCTTTTGTCATATCTCCAGATCTATAGGCCTCAGCTAATGCACGATCAATTCCATTTTGCATCTGTACCAAATTATCAAGTGCAAGTCGCCTTCGCTCATAATATTCAAAGGAATAGGTACGACCGGTATCCGATACCTGTTTTTTAATCCTTTCTTCAGTAATTTTTCTTTCTCCAACTGAAATAACAGCGGAATTACTTTCCATCCAAATTGGACGGTGAGCTAGTACTATGTAGGAATTTTTAATATTTTGTCGAAAAATATGATTTACTAAGGCCGATTTTCCAGCTCCATTTCTACCTATAACAAATAATAATTGCCCAGTTCCTATGTTAATAGGAATATTTTGATTAGTTGCTGTTTGAATATTAAAGGTAAACGTAGCCATAAAAGCCCCGGATTTTGATTGATGAAAAATATAAGTTATGAATTCGCAATATCGAAGCCAACTAAAAAGCGTTGTCGACCTCTCTAAAGTTTGGCCATAAGAATTAGAGTTATGAATTGGGGAACTTAACAGCAGGTTAATAAGTCGTTCATTTTTCTTTTTGCAAATCCATGACAGATAATTACAGAACTAAATTTAGAATAATTAAATGAGCTCTAGTAACGTTAATTACAGTATGCAGCAATTTTCTCATTAACACCATTCGCAACACAGGTGCCGAGTCTAACAGAACTACCGGCCTTTAGGCCTACAAGATGCCCATTCATCATACCCAAAAATCTAATCCAAACTATGCTTTGTCGAGGAGGTAATACCTCATCTTCCAAATAGTACTTCATCAACTGACTCGATTCTGAATACGCCTGATTTAGAAGTCCACCCGCGGCAGTAGCGCTTATGTTATCACTGGGAATAGTTACACATATTTCTGGATAAGTACATTCTAAGTTAGTGTAAGGAGCACCTTCCAAAATAAAGTTCGCCTTTAAATCCTTTAAAGTAATTACATAATTATCATCAATTAAAGAAAAATTATATGACCCACATAATCTTGTAAGTCCTCCAACATTATTATTCCAGGTTACGAATGGAGAGCAACTATTGTTAACAGCATTTATAGAGTTAATGCTAAAGTCTTTAATACATCCATTTCTAAGAATATTATTTACACCAATCGATAGTTCTAATAAATATGTAGAAATGAAACTTTGACTGGACCACAATTTGAGTAATTCTTTATCCCCCACAATTCTTAATCCATCGTGAGTAGGAGTCACCTCGTCAAGTAAACCAGAGGAAAATGCATTTGCTTGTAGAATTTGTAACTGCTGAATAACAGCCTCCATTATCCTTGGAGTCGGATCTACAACGCAGGTATGAGTGTAACTCGTTTGAATACGCCAAGAAATTTGGCAGCGTTCTCCGATTTGTGAATATGATGTCTCAACATGTTTCTCAAATAATTTCGCCCTCTCTATTGTGGCACTTGTCTGACGAACTTGTAGGCTTTCTTTTTCCATACAACTGCTAGTAAAAAATAAACAAAATAAGCATAGTCTCTGTAGACTAAATTCTTTTATTTTTATCATTTTTTGGATAGGGATTTTTATATTACTACAGATAATTTTGAACTTTGCATCAAAATTGTGCACCTACTTTGTACTAGATTACCATAGGATCGATTAAGCTTATTCAAATATACGGTAAACTCTCGTCATATCAAACATCTTCATAATAATCATCGAACAAAAAACGCCGACCAGGAGGTAATCCCAAAAAATCTAATACTTTTGGACTGCCAATATACTCCTGTCCCATCATCTCTTTTAAAAATCAGTCTTCCATCTAAAAACTTATAAACAGGAAAATTAAACTCTTTTGATAATTTCCCATCATAAACAGCCTCCCCACCATTAATAAACCTTTCAACTTCCTTCCGAATTAGTTTTCGCGGAAATTTATCCTGCGACATAATTGATATATTTTAAAATAACAAAAAAAACACCTGAATAATCTTCATCTTATTATTGTACTTCTTGAATATCATCCGAGGGATTTTGTGGCGACAAAAAAATAGTACTTAATGGATATCCAATTCGCATTGTTGTAATCCATTGTAATGGAGGAATAGGGTAAACGCTCATGCTAGCTCAAAATGCTTAAAACCATCCACCAATTATCATGTAATTATATACTTCCTAATAAAATCAATTTTCTTCTGAGAAAATAAACTAGATTCCATAAATTTATATAATAGGAAGAAATTCTTTAACCATTAGGATCAGATTTTTAAAATTGCGACAGGATGATCCAGAGTTGAGGAAGCGGTTTAATAATATCTATGAACCACCTTACACCGGCAAACTGGATCTTTGTGACAGAATGTATTCTCAGGTACAGATAAATCGGAACTTAATCAGAATTTAAAAAACAAACAAAATCCCAATCATTATTCCCCAAATAGTCATTTAGAAATGATAAAAAACTTACAAATCCTTGCAGATTTATCACCAGAGAAACAATTAACTTTTGCTTATCTTATTTGCAAAAGATTAGCCCCCAATTATGCATTTTTTTCTAAACAATTTGGCTTTGGAAATACCAATCAGTTAAATGCGTGCATTGATTTTATTTATAACCATATAATAAAGAATGATTTTGATGAAAATGCAGCCATAATACATTTACATAACATTGATGCCATTACTCCCTTCCCCGAAAACTTCAACACTATACTTGCATCCTCTGCACTGGATGCCTGTTCAGCAATTCTGGATACCTTAATTTTCATTACAGACCAAGATTTTAACCTAATTGAAAATATATCAAGTTATGCCACCGATTCAGTTGACATGTATGTACAGGATTTAGAAAACTTAGACAATAATACAGATGAGGATTTTGAGAAAAAGATTACTAACCATCCTCTAATGGTCAAAGAAATAAAAACTCAAAATGACATCTGTATTTCTCTTAAAAATACAGATGTCATTAATGAAGCTTCTATTAAAAGTCTTTTATTGTCACATGCCCCTCAAGGTAACCTAGGTCTAAATTGATACTGGGAGCAACTCACTAGAATATTCCAGAAATTCCAAATCCGAAAGATGGAAAGCTATTCACAACCTTTAGTCGAGAACTAAATCGGGTGAAATTCACCCGATATTTTAAGGAGTTTTTGAAACACTCCTTTCAAATTTTGAACTCCCCAGAAAAAATGTAGATTGAGAAAATGAAAATTTCAAGGCAGGCTTACAATAAAAAAAACCGCCGTACATCATACAGCGGGCTTTACTATCAAACTACTTTTTAGGTGGCTGTAGAAAATTTAACCTTCATATGCTCAACCATTAAATCTTTTTTATTCATATAAAGATTACGTAGCCGTTCTTCTACATGCTCATAATCCCATACAGCTAGCCGTTCTACACCAATGCAATCCTGTGGCCCAACTTTGGTTTCTCTTCCCTCTAAATCCACTAACCAACAATCATTTAAATTCAATACCCCTTGCCGAAAGAAAACAATTTTTCGTCGAGTCTCCTCCTCACTTAATGAAACGCATCCTATCACTTCCCAATCACTTTTCTTAAAGACATCAACATGAAGCCCTATAGTAAAGGCTACAGGTCGTTCTAAAAGATTGGCAATATTAATCTCCTCTTCAGTAAAAAAAGCGTAAACATCAAAAATAAGCTTTCTTATTACCCGCGCATATGCATGAACTTTTCCTTCAACCGGAATTCTAAACACCTCACCAATATGATCTTTTTTTTTCATATAACTATTTATATCTTAACAAATTAAACCCTGTAAAGGCGTGTAACTCCTCATGAAATAGAATGTTTGAGGTATAGTGATAAATAACTCCCCTTGGATTTAATTTCCCCACGCCCCTGATTCTATTTCCGGATGTTCCGTCATCTGAAAGCGCTCCACCATTGAAATCAATTAGTTGTTGCTCTCGCCCGCGAATTGCCCACTTGGCAGCAGGATTCTTTAAATTCCCTACCGCCTGCTGGTCAAGAACTGCTGGCCCATACCCCTTCAACCAAGTGTTGCTTGCTGTATGTTGTTTATCTCTGAGCTGAATAATTTGAAATGCCGTTAAATTTGCGGGACCACTGCTCCTACCACTATATACTGTCATAGTGCCATTTAGATTAATTTTAGTTTTGGTATATGTCACATAACGAATATTCTTTTCCGGATTATTCTTCTCATACAAATCCTCTGTTAGCTCCTGTGCATCAGCATCTCTGTTATTCAAATAAGAATTTTCAGGATGTCGATTCGTATTCTGAAAGAAATCATTAGGTATAATCGTCAGAAGCCCCGTCAATGCTACTAGCCTGGATAACGGCGGTAATGGTGGTAATTGCCCAATTTTCTCGATTGGATTATACCCTCGGATCATGTTCGACTTAAAATCAACACGCGTCCTAATTGCATTCTGCGCCTGTGGTGGAGTAGATGGTGTTGGTCTTGGATCCACAGCAATCTCACTGCTATTGACATTTACATTCCCCTCCAGACCATCAATATCTATTGACAAGACAGGAGTATTACTCGCAAACTGATAAGGTGTATAGAATGGGTACATTTGCGTCAGTGGATCGACACTCAAAAATCTTCCCAGCCTAGGATCATAAATCCTCATTCCATAATCCTGCTGATTCCCTTCACCTTTTACCTCATTATCATTTTCCTTGCCATTAAACCCATATCTATTCGGCACACTATCCTCCCAATTCCCTCCTCGACCAGGCATCAATGCCCCGAACGGATAATAATCGTGGGCACTGGTGACTACTGGTTCATAATGATCTATGGAAGTCCCATCTGTAGAAATAGAACGGCGCCTATCTGAGACAACTGCCATTACATTCCCCAGGTGATTACTTAATTCAAAGAACTTGTTTCCTCTTATAAATATAGGGAAAATACCATTAGTTATGCCTGCTTTTATAAATGGAGAAGTAACTATGGTATCCATCTTAATAGTATCCATCATCATACCGATACGAGAGACACCATAAAGGTGTGTTTCCGTCAAAGTAGGGCTACCATTATTTACTTTGCTATCTCCAATGGTATAAATACTCATCACATTACCTGTAGCATCACGTACATACCAGGTCTGCACTCCCCCAACACGCTTGCTGATCCTGTTGCCTGAAACGTCATAGGTATACTCAATTAATGGCTGTCCAGTGCGTTGAATACTGGATATTTTGCCGTACAGGTTCCATTTAATACTATCTATTCCCCCAGCATGGTCCGCTGTCAGGTTCCCAATTTGGTCGTACGAATAGTTATGAGCAAGTTGATTATCGATATCCGTATTATAAGCCGATGCCGAAACCGCATCACTTACAAAATCCAATTTATTACTACCCGCAATGTAATGATAGTTCAGACTGTCCATCGCCAAACCACTAGCGGCACTGCCGTTACGCAGATATTGTAAGATGTTACCGTTAGGATCATAGGCCACCTTCTCCTTATAATCATCCGCGGCTGTAGGTGTCCAGGTATTGGTAATGGTATTCAACCCACGGTAGGTATCCATACTAATTAACCTGTTCAAAGCATCATATCCATACGCATACATTTGTGCTTGCCCTACCGATGGTAGCTGAACACTCATGGCTGCAATATTTCCATTAAACAATGAATTAAATGCAGGGTTCACTGAAAGGGCAAAAGGTTTCACTCCATTGCTGACTGGTTTATAATCATCATCCCCATAATAATGCAATGCATAACCAAAAGCATCCCGGGCGACCTGCGACCCGGAGGCTCCGTCATGACCGATATCTGCGGCGGCTGTACCAGCAGTGCTATTAACTCCTTTCATCCAACCCTGTAGCGTATAGGCGTAATCGATACCCTGTACCTTCTGCTGTCCCATCTCAACCCTGGCCAAAGGTCCGTGTGCATAATACTGATAGTAAGCTTCTTTCTCCCAATAAATACTATCCCTACTGGTTTCAACATCTGTAAGTCGATTAGATGCATCATAGGAATACTTATGATAGAAGGCATCCTTTGCACCTGGCTGATAGGACACCTGGTTTACCTTTCCACTCACCAGGTCATAATCATATACGATACGTTTAAACCTGTTTTTCTGGCTATCCGCCATCAGGCCCAGTTTATAATCCTGTAAAAGGGTATCTACATTACCTAAAATATCATAGCTATAATAGGTCGCACTGGCATAACCAGCAGCAACTGTATCCGCAGCATTGTTATACACAGCACTATAAGCCACTCTATTTCGAAGGTTTCTGGCAGCCAGTGCAGGCGTAATGTTATCATTTGCCTGATCATAAACAGTACGAGTAATTTCCCTTTTGGTAGCACTCGCATTGGAGAGCCACGTTGCCAAGGAACCAGGAGTTCGGCTTATCGCACTGGTTATGGCAGTACCACTTGACAATTCACCTACCTCTGTAATACGACCAATATTATCATACAAGGTATAGGAGTAAGAAGCTGGCATAGTCCCTGCCTGACGCTGATTTTGAGACACTGCTAACCTACCCAGCCTGTCATACCAAAACAAAGAAGTACCACCATCAGGGCTAGTTTGCCCTACTACCTGGTTCAAGGAGTTATATCTATAGATCGTGCTGAGCTGATGGTTAGGAACTTTTCTACTACCTGTTGCACGCGCAGCACGCACCTGAGACAACCATGTTTCAGAACGATCTACTACGGCGCCTGCCGGAGGGACAGTACGAATCAGGTTTCCTGCCTGATCATAATAATACAAGGTATAGTGATATTCACTAATAGTGCGCGCAAGCTTGAACTGCTCCAAACTATCTGCCAATCTACATGTAGCAATATATTCGCTATCGAATTCTTTGTTCAGAGAATCCAGATAAGCATTATACCTGGCCATGGCATTCGTTGTTATAAAAAAGCTGCTGTCACTACAATTATTAAGTGTTAGTTGGTTTATATCGGTTAATGAAGTAGTGGTACTAGTAGGACATAAAGTCAGGCTATTTTCAAAAGCTTTACAAATACTGTAACCACAGTTACTCATTAGTACAGACGGAATACTATCACTCAAAAACACATACTGGTCATACCATGAAGATGGGGAAATTGTACTATTGGTGGTTGGAGCAGCAGTTACGACGGAATAAGTTGGGGCACTCGCTGTAGCTGTTGTATTGGTAAAGAAACAATTTACCATATCCGAACCAAAAGTAACTATAGCAGGAGAACCCAAAAACATCCCCGATGCAAATATCTTTGAACCATATGTCGCTATTCCTGTATAATAATTTTGACCTCCGGGAGAACTAAGGGAACCCACCCAGTCAAAGGAATTATCTGCCTTTATTTTGTACAGGTAATGGTTGGAGGTCTCACTTGTATTGACTTGCGTCGCCAAAAGGATACTTCCATCAGCCATCCTGGCACTGACATTTCCGTTAAGGTTAGAAGAGGCAGGCGGACGATCAATTAACACTGTTTGATTGAGGTTGAAATACTTATTTAGGTCGATCAGTAGTGTTTTCTCGTCATTATTGTTGTTATCCTGCTCATCAGAAAGAACAACCTTATAGCCTGTTGGCGTTGCGTAAAGATTTTGAATATCATTTTTCCTGGCACTCCGAACCCAGGAACTTATGCCCATGCTTCCGTCCACCTGGCTTACCTTAGCCAAAATTGTTTTGTAAAGTGAGCTGGTAAATCCTAGTCCCCCCAGGACAAGGCTGTCGCCATCTTCGGCCAGCGTGTACAGGATATCAGAACTTGTAAAACTTGTAATCTTGGCCCATGCCAGACTCCCATTACTATTTAATACACCATACTCCCACGCTCCTTGGCCATTATGTACATCATGACTTGCAGCTATTGCGTATTTGCCACTTGCCAATTGAATTATATCTCTACCATAATCCCCATATTGCGCCCCCGTGTGTAATGTTTTACTCCACTGGAGGTTTCCACTGGCATCCAGCTTTATAATAAACACCCCAATAGTTGCAGCTGAGTCATAACTTGCCAGCCCTATGGAAAGCGCCTCACGTAAAAATCCTGGATTACCGCTATTGAGGCTACTTGTACCAATAGCGATGTAGCCTCCATCTGAAGTTTGCCTGATTTTCTTTAAAGAGACTACACCATTACCTAAACTGATTGCCTTAGCCCATTCTACCCTGTTGACGTCATTCATTTTTACTACATAACCCATGTTGTACAACTCTCCAGTGCCAGTATCATACTTAATACCAGCGGAAATGCTGCCACCATCTTTAGTGGCTGATATATGGTTTATAACCTGTTTGCTATAATACATTGTTCCAGGATAGCTCGTATATCCACTTTCTTTCCCATTAAGCATGGCTAAGGATTGCTGTGAATAACATTCCATGTTATCAGATGGAGCTCCCACACAACGATTATGGAACTGAATATATTCCCAGGCCTGTTTGGATAATCCCAGCCTGCTATTCATGAAATTTTGGAATACCAGATTGATCTGCGTTTGCAAAGGGGTAGAATCCTTTAGCTGCGGCGTCATACCAGGATATGTAGAGGTAAAAGTGCCATAGCATAAATTAACCATATCGCATGTCGCGCAGGTAGAATCGATACTACGTCTGTTACATTGCAATACTGATGGGATGTAGATAACCTTTTCCAGATAGGTGCAGGACGTCATGTTACAGGCACTCAGCAATTTGGTAAGCACATCTGCACTCATATTGATACCGTGAGCCCTGAGCAGAAAATCGGAGAAGTTTTCACCATTATTCCTGAGCGTCTTATACTCTGTATTTAGTGCCGTTATATTACTACACTCGCAATCTGAAGGTTTGGTAATAATTGGTTTATCACCATAGTCAGGCTGCATATTGTAAGGGAAATGGGTGCTGATCAGTGATCCATTACAATATGGAGTGGTAGCAATTCCATTATCTGAGTTGAATCTATTTATTACATCTTCGAAACTCGCGTAAGCATTAGACCTGCCTGGATTGATCGTACTTGAACCATAAGGATGGTCTCTGTCAGCACCAGCAATACATACTGTCAGCAATCTGGCTATAATGGTATCCACTTGCACAGGGGAATAATATGTACAAGGGGACAACTGTTCTATCCATTTAGAGATAAACGATTTACAGTTCTCCAAATAGGTACGACTTTCAATGGCATTGGCCGAATCCTGTGCTACCTGTCCTGTACTGAAGTTACCACTAAGCAAATAGCCTGTATTGGTTTGCTTCAACACACTCTTAACATCCTGGAAGTTGACATATTTACCATTCGCTAATAAGGAATCTGTCGGAATGCAACCTGCTCGACTTATCAAGCTATCTATATAATCTTTCTTTATTTGCAAATACAAATCTCTGTAAGTCTGCCAGATCATATTACGATCGCCTTTACATACCAGG
The DNA here is from genome assembly GCF_003259435.1 of Chitinophaga dinghuensis. Lineage (GTDB taxonomy): Bacteria > Bacteroidota > Bacteroidia > Chitinophagales > Chitinophagaceae > Chitinophaga > Chitinophaga dinghuensis. The sequence continues at coordinate 18,378 of NZ_QLMA01000007.1, read as the reverse complement.
CTTGTATCTATTCCCCCTATGATCGCATAACTATTGACACAGTTCTGATCTGCCGTGCTACACAATACATTAGCAGCAGCAATACTCCATAAAGAGGTATGTCCTTGATAATTGCTTATTTTACTATTTAGGTCAGCCTTGATTGCTGCACTTTCTGCGGCCAGTGGATCTATCGTTGTTGGAACAAAATAACCTGCCGCCAATGCCTTAGTGTAATCTTCCTCATTGCGGTAGGCTATATCCCAGGCAAGGCTTCCGTTATGCTTTTCCTGTTCCACCAGCTTGCAGTATTCCGGATGGAATGGCAATAAGGTAGCGGCCCAGGAATTCTTAAATCTCCCAGCGAATTCTTTCATATTTAACTGCTGTGGACGTACATACGTTCCTGTTGCAGTACTAAATACTTTATCTGGATTTCCTTTCTCATCAAGATAAACCAGGTCGTCTCGCTGATATAGTGGAGTACTGGTATCCGTTTTCATATAAAAGATGGAATACTTACTGGCGCTGTCCAACAGTGTGGCATATTGCCCTGATGGCGCCGTCATGTCCAGTAGCATAGCTGTTCTAGTTTCCATGCTCTCTGTGGAAGTAGTACACAACGCAGCACAATTATCTGCTGCCTTCTGGTAGGCTGCTGTAATTTCACCTACATATTGGGTAGAATCAGCAAGGGGTATTCCAATACGAGCAAGGTAACTGTCACGGAAGGCGGGATAAGAGCCCAGAGTAGCAATGCAACTTGAACAGGAAGGAGCACAATCACCAATATTTACCAGACTACGTTGCTGCTGAACAAACTGATCAATGGTGACGCAGGCGCCAAATTGTTTACTATAAACACTATCGCGGTAGTAATCCATTGCATCCTTACTGATCTTCAAGGTCTTGACTACATTATAAGACCCCTGTCCAAGGTCTAAACTAAAGGATATCGTTTGAAAAGGTGGCGGAGTACAATTCGGTAAAATAGAGTCTACTAAAAAGTTGCGATACGTTTTGATGATGGGCTGTCTATCTGGCAACAACATGTTATTGTAATCATCTGAAATCTTTATCTCCAATTCATACAAACCCGCATAACAGGTTTCCTGTCCACAAATCGTTTTCTTGTATACTGGGGGACTGAGGTTATACGTAAATGTGTATTGACTCGATTGTTCAGCGGTAAATGAATGGCTGATAGACATGGAATTATCTGCGATCGTATTCTGTCCCTTGCCAGATAAGGTAATTATGTCCGTTACATCGGATTTATCAGGCAGATCTGATAACGATGTAAACATAGGAGATCCGGATAAGGCCGTAGCTACCGTACGTCCATGCATATCCAGATAGAAAACACTGTACACCCCATTGGCATCACGAACTGTATTCCTGAAGTAGTGTTGCGCATTACCTGCATCAGTGCCAAACATGGCATCCAGATCATTCTGTGTAGCGCCACCATAACTATAAACAGTTTCAAAGCCTCTACCTAATCTGAACTGACTCCCAAGTCCGCTTTGCCTGCTAACCCGATTGGTATTATCACTTACATACACCGTTTCTGTAAAAGGATACTGATTGGCATCTGGTATTAACTTGTTAAACCCGCTTGTATCCGGACTATTAGGTGAATAATACCGACTAGCTCCACTCATTACAGACATTGGGTTTGCTGCGGCAGCAAAATAATTGTCCAGTGTATCTAAATAATCGTAATTACTTTTATCATATTCATTTCCTAACGTATCCCGGTTAAAAAGTGCGTTATACTTAATCACGGAATCGATTGTAGGTACCGGGAGCACTGAAATAACCGCTCTTCCAAGATTGTCGTACAAAGATTCGCCAACAATTGTTCTATTCAGCACGTTATCTTTCGTTACCACCTGACGATTTAGCATATTGCCATCAAAGTAGCTGACTACAGCTTTGTTCTTTCCATCTTCCGCGAAGCTGATACTAGATTGCCAATTGAGCGTTTTCTCATGGCCAAGAAATGTAAAGGAGGCCACATTGCTCCAGTTCATAGGTATCCTTGCATCTCTGGACTTCACCTGCACAGCCCTTACCCTAAAAAACACGACCCCTGTATCTTCATAAAGCAGTGGAATCTTATAGTCTGTTCCCTGTAAGGTCACCCTGGTAGCGTTATTCCTGAAATTTTGCGATGGGTCAGTTGCATATCTGGAGGCTCTTGAAGAATCTATGAAAGTCCATTCGAGATCATACTCATCCGCGCCAGTAACGGGGTTCCAACCTATTTCCAGATCATCTGAGGTGGCGGTAGTCTGTCTTAGCCCTTGTACCACGTCCCTGGAAGGATCCATGGAGTAAACTGGCAGCACTGTCATTTCATTTTCTAACACTAGTGTAGCTGTTGCAGCCGGAATAGAGGTAGTGAGCGAGACCAATGTCACATTTACCTGCCTGCTGTTATGAAATAGAAAGCTGGAACGCACCAAGTGGTTTTTCGCAGTATCATTATTCACTATTAGTGTTTTGTATGTAGTATCCGTCTGTTCGTGATTCGTAGCATCCAAATAGGTGTAGGTAATTAATACCTTTGCCGTCGCCGTAAATGCGTCAGGAATATAACGAGTGGAATACTCATTGACCTTTAAGGTGACCAGGTTATCTATTTTGTAGGGCAATATCAATCTTGATGGATCAGCGGCACTATAAAAAGCTTCATCCTTCACTAAAATGCTAGCATTAGCTACCAACTCATTATTACTACCATCAAGTACACGACTGAAGGTTACTGGATGCTGGGCTTGTACAGTCAAACCAGTTAGCAAAGCCAATAAAGTCAATAACCTAAAAGATAATTTCTGAGGTATTAGGGATCTTTTCATTTGATATTGGAGTTTGGGGCTGCCAACAAATATTTTATATCCAGGAATCAACATTTCACCATCACAAGTGAAATAGGATTCTCCTTACAGTCCTGTATGACCAGGATTATCATAAAAAGCATAAGCTGTCTAAGGAGCTGTATCATACTGTTACTGTTTTAGGAGTGAGCTTCTCGTCTCTTTTATGGTTTTAATACCTCGTTCCGTTTCTTTTTTGACACGTATGAGGATACCTTCTTCATCATATTCATAGAAAGTGGCATAGTTATCTTCATCTAGCTGCGCCATCAGCTTCATGGTAACAGGATCGTATACAAATGATGTCATGGCCGCATTAAAGGGATGAATTCGGAGATCATCGAAATTGACATCCGCACCATTCCCCGCATTAAATACAATGGCAAATACGCCGTTACCAGGCATAATATCTATAACCAACTCAAACAACTGCCAACCATCTATCAGATACCCACGGGGTTTTGCAGCATACCAGGCAGCCCCATTTCTCACACTAAAGCCACTATTGACATAGGAGGTACAATTACAATTAACACTTTCCCTTACCCATACGCTCACCACCATCCTACGACCTTCCACAGGAGAGAATGTAGGTATGATCGCCTGCTGAGTAGTTTTAATAGCAGCTAACAAACTATCACTGGAACACGTTCCTGTGGTTTTATTAACGGCCAGGCTAAAAGAAGAGTCACCGGTAGCTACAACACTGGCAGAAAAAACCAAACTATCGCCATGATTCACTTTAAGGCTATAAACTCCTGAATGGGATACTGTTGCATCCAGATATGCAGTATAAGCACTTACTCCAAACCCTCTTCCAACAGGGCAAGGAGTATTGCAATTAGCTCCACCAAAAAAGTAATCTTCGAAGCCATCAAATGCGGACTCCCTGTAACTACTGTTTTTTACCGTTGCAATTGGAAGAGTATTATCATACCCATAAAGCACCGCATTGTATCTGCCCAAAGGGTCCAAGTTCTCCAGCTCAAGCCCACGTTGGTTATACAATGTTGATGAACTATTCCATACCCACCTGCTAGTATCTTGAGATGAAGACCATACATTATTTTGCCTGCTCCAGAAGCTTATAAATGAAGGAATTGTGCCATCAGTACGCGGCGCCACCAGCGAAGTTGTATCTCCTTCTGCACGCTGGCTGTAATAGACATAAGACTTTGATAATCTCCAATTACCACTAATTCCTGCAAAATAAGGGTTAACACTGGCAGCAGTTACTACGCTCTCACAACCTGAAGTATCTGCTACACAAGATGTAAGGCTGCGACCTATATATGCGTAAGCACTATTTATAGGCAGCGAGAATAATAGGGGAAACACTAAAAATTTAATACTTCTCATAATTACTTTGTGAATGATGCAAGAATAACTTCTGATGAGTCTAAAAGGATGGGAACAATATTGTTTCTCCTTTCCAATCGCGTGACGGGCAGCAATAGCCCTGTAATAGAGAATGAATAAGCAGTAGTGACTGCATTCACACCCGAGCCACTTGCTGGCGCCACCGTTTTATCCCATAATCTATTGGCCATTATCATAACAGTGCTCCCTGTGACTACAAATGTCTCTGTACTGGTTGTAACAGTTGGATTTGATTCATTTCCATCTACAGTAACTGTTTTTGTAACAAGTATCTTAACTGTCTTATTTACTACCGAAACCGGTATAGTTCCAGCCTGGTCACTGAAGAATGAAATACTCACATCTGTATATCTGTTAATTATAGTAGGATTTCCACCGAGGTTTTCGACTCTAAGTGGCGCATAATTAAGCTTCCCATACAAACTTCCGGAATAGTCGCAGGAGCCCATGGTATTTGCATTGGTTAGGCCATTTGCATTGATATCACTCAATGCCAATCGATTAGCAGAGTCTTTGGTGGGGGCAAAATAGGTATTAGCATTAACCGTGTATGGAACAGAAGAACCAATATAATTGGGGCCACAATTATTTCTGGTAAAGTACTGGGTCATGCTGTCATTGCCCACAGTTTCCAGACAAGTTCCATACAGATTCGCATTATACTGACCTTCACTCTGAAGTAGCTGTAGGGCAATGATATTGGCCGAATCTTTTGTTGGGGCATAATAGGTATTGGCAGCAATACTATAAGGATAGTCGACACCCGAATTACCTCCCGGACAGTCAGATTTATGGAAAATTCCAGTCTGACTATCATTTCCATACTCACATATTCCAACGCTATTCGCATATGTCGGTCCATCTACATTCAACTGTTGCAATGCCAACATATTGGCAGAGTCTTTTGTGCCAGCAAAAAAAAGATCTGGTTTGAGACTTACATGTACCGGCACTGCGCGGCCGCCTGGACAATTGGCAGAGTAAGACCTTGTTAAAGAGTCATTACCAAATATTGGTACGACAGCTATCGGTCGGTTTCTGTCCACCACCTTCCAATTTTGCCTAAATTCACTGGCATTGGCAGTGATAACCTTACTAGAGCTATCAATGACTATATGCAGACTACGGTTAGTATCCGCTTTGATCGGGCTACTCAGCATTGTAACTTCGCCAGCTATGGTGGCGAGGTTTCTTCGTCCGGACCTAATTACTTTGAGGGTAACATTATTTCCACTATATGGTTGGCCATTAGCATCCAGGAAATAAATATCACCGTTACCTGTACCACGTAATTGTGCCACATCAACCGCATATATTTTTGTAGAACCAGGGAATGTGGCCACATCCGGTGTACATCCCTGAAGGTTTCCCACAGCACTATATGCATATACCAGCAACTCATCCCCACCAACAAAATAATCCCCAATACTTTCTCCTTCAGGAAAGCCACCTGTAATATGTCCATTTTGCAAGGTAAGATGACTCAATACAGCATTTATATTCTTATAGGCGCCACTCATGCCATCATAAACCCAACCCGCTGGATATCCAAAATTATAAACTGGATCATCGAACTCATTCTGCGTACTCGTAAGACAAGCCTCACCAGTCTCAGCATCGAACAACATATTCCGAGTAGTTACCTTACTACCTTTATCAAATGCCTCAATTCGGTCTAGAATGCCATGTCTGCTGATAACTTTGGTTAGCGCAACCGTCCGAAACATCGTCTCTTCATGCTGCGACATTTTAAAAAGTGTAGGCAACAGAAAGAAAGGTGGAAAGCCAAAAGAGAAGAATTCTGAGTTGAAAGGAATATTCGTAGAATTTGTAACAGATCGCTCCTCCCGCATATCGCACATCAACTCTATGTCTTCACCTACAATAGATTGAGTATCAATATTGCCTTGATTATCAACTGTACTTACTACATTGGAAAGGTGTTGTTGGCTTGCGTTTTCATCATCTACTTTATAATAATATGTCGTATTCGTTACCCAGTCTCCAGGGGCATCACTTCCATTCTTATAGGTGGATGTAGACTTTAACTTGCCATGCATATCATTAATCTCTACTTTGAAACCCTGTGAAACAGCTAGATAGTGCCTGGCATTGATTCTAAGAAAATTTCCCAGTCCGGGTTTGAAGCGTTTTTTAGTATCATTATCAATATTACTTCTGTCTGTGATAGTGGGGTAATCAAAGGCCGTATAAAAACAGGATTCGGAGAACCCATTCGTGCTACGGGCTTTGGGTGAATTTATCGCTCTTACCCTTACACGGCTATAACCCACTACTGGCGCGGGGAAAAAGGCCTCCCCTAGCGGCTCCTCTGTATATCCCGCTGTCACTGGTGCAAGCACCGCAATTTGTTCTTTATAGTAGATCGGCAGATGAAAAGGATTTTCCTCCCCTCCTAAAATAGGCTCGTAAGCAGCTACCCCACTACTTATTTGCACATCTCTGTTGTTGATTCGAATGGTGGTTTTATATTCATATTCTTGTCCATAATCTGATTCTTTTTGTTGTGTCATGGCGTTCCAGTTATCATGCACCATGATTCGTTTTACTCTTAAACCGCCACCATACTTATTAAAGGTTGGATTATTGAGTCTGATATAAGATCTTGTAGGATCCACCTGCTGTGCCCAGCCTTTTGCCCTGGCCTTTTCATCAAAGGAAGTGAACATCTCTGATACATTAGTAATGGTAACCGCCAGGGTTTTAAGTAACTCTCCGAAATTCGGGTTATCATTATTGTCGGAGCCCGGATATCCCTTTGAAGGAAGGTTTAATCTCAGAAACTGAAGTGCAGTCTTAGCAATTGGACTATATACCCCACCATCATTACCGTTTTTATCAATAGTTGTCAGCTTTATCCAAATGTGTGTGTCATCAATTCTACCACAATTACCTGGACCTGCTGCAATCTTCGCATATCCTTGGACATATTCACCACCGGCGCCAAAAGCATCGGATGGCATAATTACATACACTTTAAATCCAATATCAGTGATCCCCTCTAAATACCGATTAGTAATATCAGACACAGTACTAATCGGAAATGGCACCTCAATGCCAACATAAAAGTTATCTCTCCCACTATCGTAAAGATTAGGAGAAAGACTATCTACGGAGGTTGGCACAGATGAAGCAAATCCAGCTATAGTGAACATTTGCATTGTTCGCTTATGCTGCACATAGGCATAATCATCAGATTCATAGGTAATTTTCATCTTAGCACCAGTAGGAGTAACAATAGAATCCAATGTCCAGGCAGCAGCATTAAATGCCGCTTTTGCGCTGTCCTGTACCGAATAAGGGTATTCAGCATTCGTAATTACATGACCAGCGGAGCTCTTAGGGTTATCAAGTGGTGATTTGTATGTACCCCAACGATCGTTGCTCTTAGGGCTATAAGTTGGGTTGTTATTGTTATAGGAAAATTTATAAGGATGCTTAGCCCCTTTGTTACTACCGTTAAAGGTAAACCAGAGCTTCTTTAAAGTAAGCTTGCCATTGGAAGAATCATTTGTCAGTGCATTTCTGTCATTGATACCCTTACATAATTCATAGGTATATCCGAAATGTACTGTCTTTATTGGTATAGCATTCACACCATTCTTACGGAGATCTGCCTTCATGAATAATTGTATGGAATCAAGCTTCCTTGCATTGCCATAGGTTTTCCTTCCCAGTGTATCAATTTGCAGTAAATCTTTTCTTGAACCGGAATCCAGGTAAAAGATAGCCACCATTTTCTTTGATTCAATAGAATGTAGGTACCAGAGCTCCTTTTCGCCGTAAATGTAGCTTCCTTTGTCATCACGGTAGTCGGTCCGTAATCCTGCATCATAAGTGGCACTATCTGAATAAGGAACTCTCCACTTAAATGGATTATCAATTCCTGCAACCTTCGAGTAATTAAACTTGATGGCGGTACCCGGGTCATCAGATGTAATACCATCGCCGGTTACATCCACATAATCTGGGGAAAGAATCCCTGACAATAAAAAATTATGTGCATATGCCGGCATTCTCTCGCCGGTATAAAACTGGTTATTGATAGCATTTTCCTTACTGTCATCAGAACCCGCATTATAAGCTACCAGCCCTTCTTCAAGATTAGACCTGGATTTATCGACATTGAAAGAAACTTCCTTTTGAGAAAGGTTATATACGGGTACGCCATATACGTAGCGTTGCCCATTGGGATTTAACACTGTGATCTCTGATATATGATGTGATTTACGAAAGGAGTTAACCCTCAGTTCTTTCCTTACATTACCGCTTTCTATGAAATCTTTTGGAGGGTATGGGGAAAGAGCAGAAGGAGGAATATCCTGAAAGTTGGTCAGATCCCCATACTTCCAGGTCAACATCATAGCACACGGTCCTTTGATCTGGTTATATTCAATTGTCACGGAATAATTCTTGCCAGCTTCTAGGTATAGCGTATCATAAGTATAAAAAATATTGTGGGGCGCCCAGCTTCGTGAAAATAAGGTATCATTAATCTTAACGCTTATACCATCATCAGGATTCGTACGGAAGATATAACGACCATTAACAGGGGCTTTCACAAAACCGGTCCATCTCACGGAGAAATAAGTTGATTTGTTCGCTAGTTTAAATCGACCGTCATAATCAAATTCATTCTTGTTATGCGATTTGGAAAAGTTCAGCGCAGAATCTACTCGGGTAAACCAAAAATTTTTCAATTCGGAATCTTTAAAATAAGTACCAAGTAAGCCATGGGTACTTCCGTCCGGCTCCTTGGATATCTCGGGCAGGCATAATTCCTGGTCAATAGTATTAGGTTTATAGCTTTCAATATATTTGGATAATCCGACAGTCCCTGCTTCTCCTGCTGACAGATAAGAAATTACCTGCGCCCGTTTTTCTCGAGGGATGTTCAAGTTTCTGGGAGATAACTGTACATCTGGCAATTTCGTACTGTTCCTATATCTGATGAGAGCATTGGTGGTAGAAATAACGGGGTCACTTGAATTAGTCTGAAACAATCTGGCGGTTACTACATCCTCCCCTCCTATCGCATCATAATCATTTTTCCGATTTATGCTTTTTTCTCCCGGTCCCCTGAAATAAGAAGATTCGAATTTCTTATTGGATGAATTGAACACGATAAGGTTGGCTAATGGGTTCTGTTCAGACCATCGGCCTGAACTAGAGACATTCCTGGTATAGTTAAAGTCGGCTCCGAAGTGAAAAACATCTCCAAACCCCAGATCTCCGCCAATCTGGGATGATTTATCTTTCGTGGTCATTCGGGCATCATAAACAAATCCTATATCTCTCCTGTAAGCTCTGAACATACCACCAATCCCTTCTCCAGACATGGTAAAGAGGTCATATGTATATGAAGGAACTGCGATATGCTGAACAGCTGGCTTCTCCCGATAAGGGATATCCTTCTCTCTGTTGAAATCCAATACCCCGTAGTCATTCTTAATACCTTTCTCCAAGCTAAGATATCCATATGCAGGTAGCACTCGGACCTTATCTTCATCTGCTACATATTGAACAGTCTCATATCCTCCTATAGAGAAGTTGGGGTGTATTACCTTTGTCTCAAAACCTACTTTAAAATTGCCAGTAATAGCGGAACTGGTATATGGTATGTTGATCCCTGGGGTAAATGTCGGGTATGCAAAGGAAATAATGGCGCCATGAAACGGATAATTAGTCGGTTGTCCAGTCGATTGCTTAGTAAGCATAGCACTACCAGTGAGTTGTAATGCATGCATACCTAATCTTGAATTATATCCGCCACTCAAACCTATGCTACCAGCACCACCATACTTTGCGTCCCGCTCCTGCACCATCATGGAATAGCTGATAGCACCATTAACAGCAACTCCAGCCGCTGAATTGCTTGTAAGTGATAATCCTGCTGTACCTGTCCCCATACCTTTTGCCCCAACACTAATACTGGTATTAATACTATTCTCTATCCCCCATCCTCGTAGGCTGTTCTTGAAAACCCCAAAGCTGGCGCCGACACCCGCCCTAATAGAGGTACTATCTGAATTTGCACCCAAGGCGGGTAACTTTGGAATACCGATAATTTCAAGATCGGCGCCAGTTGAAAATCCAACAGTCCTAACTGGCTTTATTGAAAATTCCTTTGTAATAGAATCAGCGCCATTAAAATCATCAGGTAATCCCCTCAGATTCCTGGAAATATTCCCGGGGTTTAGATTCCAGCCCAGGCCGACCCAACTGGCTTCCTCATCCATACCAACTCCACTGCTGTAGCCAAGGGTCAACGGATAGCCATCAATATCTATCAAAGGTATATTGTAAGAAAAATTTCCAGTGAATAAGTCTACCATATTGTCATTAGATGAGGAATGGAAGGACTCCATTTCCGGCTGCGATGGCCCACCCTCTAGCTTTTCCATATGTACTTTATCTGATGGTTTTCCAGATAAAGCTCCAGAAGCCTTGCCAGAGTGGGTCACAGTCAATTTACTCATCTCCGGAGGCCTCGAATCCACTACCCCACTAGATGAAAAAGGACGGGGAATACCTGTTGCCGTGTAAGCATACCTCGGCAGAAGGATTTCGAAATAAAGCAATACAAGAAAGGTATAGGCAAAAGTCTTATTATACTTTGCTGCTAGAGCCAATATCATGAAATAACATTTATAATTAGGGTTAAGATTCAACTTCTATTCTGGTCGATAGATAAAGTTTAACCGCCAGACTTCTCTCCTGCTGTTTTTCAGTCTGAACTGGTACTGGCCATCTTTATGTACATGCTTTAAGGCAAGAGTTAGCATATTCTGTCCGCGTTGAACGTCAATAGTACCATGCATTACACGATGATCATCTTCCAGTGAGATAACTTCATAGCTTGCCTGTTTATCTGCGCTCTCATTATTATAGATGAATTTCAAAGGGTTCATTGTAGTTACCACTGCCCCATCCAAACTCTTTCTTAACTGCACAAAGGCAAGACTCGTATGATTTATGCTATCTCCCTTGTTCAAGGTAAAGGACCGGATATCTGTTTGTGCCGCAAATTGTTTTCCATTATTCGCAATCACCATCCAGACGTAGGTCTTACCTGTATCCAACGCAGTACCTCCTGATGGATAGCTGTTAAATGAATTGCGTAAGCCAATTGCTCTATACACTGGAATGTTTTGTTGGACTGACTCCGCAAAGGATTGGTTAGGTAATACTTCTACTACCCGAAGTTCATAGTTCAGGTCCGTAAAAAGGTTAAGCGGCGCTGGTGGTATCCAGGAAAACTGCGGTAGTCTGGAGTCCAGTACTGCACTATCCTCGGGATAATTCAACAGCGGGGGACTCACGGGTTCCACCACGAAGGGAATACAATCTTCCACAGCGGGTTGAAAATTTTTTTCATTGTCCAGCATCACTGTATAGCAGGCAATATAGTTACCTGGAGAAAGCATCCCGTTATCGCGTTTGTCAATGGATGAAGAAAGGAACTCATATTGCAGCGGCGCAAAATCTTTTACTTGCAATTGTTGCCCCCCGGGTTTAAGGATAATACTTTGGGTGGATGCAGCTAAGATAGGTTGCGAATTCCCAGCATCAAGCATCCTAAAAACTATTCTAATACTGACAGGCCTCGTTCCTCCATTTATCAACATGATATTCCACAACTGCGATTTCATCAAAACCCCTACAGGCGGCAACTGTACGGCCATGCTCACCTGTGAAAAAGTATCGCCACTGTAGGACAGAAAGACTATCATCAATAGCCAGACCAATGCTAAATATGTCTTCATAGTATTTAAAAATTCTTGGTATAGGTAATTCTTCCAATATTATTGCTTACTAGATTCTTATTTATGCCAGGTATAAATCCTTTATCGACCATTAAAGCAAATTCTCCAACAATAGGCACCTGAACCCTGGCTGAACCAGAATATCCCCATCGAATACTACGGTAGACAGTTTGCCTGTTATATTTCACCCCACCTCCTACTTCAAGCCACTTCCAGATCCTCCATGACGCATCTCCACAGGCGCCGTATAAGGCATATTCCTCATTAATAGCAGCCGATATTGTACCATTGAGGGTAAGATTGTGAAGAAAGAAGGTTTGGCTGGCAACCAAGTTTTTAGAATTGAAATAAACAAAATTGCTATCCGTTTTCTTATTATAGAATTGGGAAAAAGTCAAAACACTACTCATCTTCAATTCATGCCATTGATAATAGTGACTAGCTGTTCCGATAAATGTATTAAACAACTGCTCAGTATAATGCCCGTCAGTAAGTTTCATTAATTGTGATGTTGGCTGATAGCCAATCGTGACGGAAGGCCAACGCGGTATTCGCAAAGTTGCCTGAATACTTCTAAAAACTGTATTGCTATTATAGGTTACTGGCATCAGGTAAGAAACATAATCATTCTTGCGTATAACACCAGTAAGAATCAAGTGTCTTTTGAATAATGCTTGTCCAATCTTGATATTCCAGGCTGTTTGTTTGGATCCTGTTGTATATAAACTGAACGATTGAAAATTATTCCCCATCATTTTATACATCATGCCGATGGAAGTATGGGTTCGCAAGATTTCCGTATTAAAGCTGGCTGCATAGGCCTCATTGGAGCGGTCGCCCATATTTATCATACTGCTCAAGATACCCTTCCCCTCATCATAAGTCGAATTGAAAGGTACGGAGGACTTGGCTACTTCCCCACTGAAGCTTGTGGTACGATTGATTTGCCAGCGGCCTTCTAAGGCGATTCCCATAATACGGCTATGCATGTTTATTGTCTCGCTTGCACCACTGGTATCAATATTGTAGGTCTGTTTCTTTCCCTGGTAATAGGAAAAAATAATATTATTACCTTCTTTCCTGCCTGTACCCAATCGAATCATACTCAGGTACTGCGCAACTCTGTTTTCATTTATTACGAAATTCCGAAAACGATAATCCACGGCTCCAGTAGCGATAGCGACATAATAAGAAGGATTGAACTCTATCTGCAAGCCATTAAGGCTGATATCCTTGGCTGTTAGCTCAGAATAGTTAACCATTGTCCTTCCGATGCCTAAGGAGCGAATTGCTAATAAGGTTCGGTATCCCCTGGGTAGAAGGCTATCTGGTAGTCCCATTCCATCAAGAACATCAGAAAGCTCTTTGCTGTTACGGCTTTTGGTAAGTATGTCCATCAGGCCTTGTTTTCGCTGACCAATCTTTTGTTCTAGTTTTTCATATTGCTGCCTTACTCTATTTAGCTCATTGATTATAGAGTCAGCTTCATATCTTTTTGCATAATAATACTGTTCAAATCCAGAACTGGCATCTACTCTACTAACTTTTGATTTTGGTTTACTTCCAGGGAACGTAGAGTCAAGTCCCTTAAATCCCTGCTGATAGCTCATAGGTGATTCGTTCCAACCAACTGTCCCTTTGTCCAATACACGCCGGTTCATCCGTATAGAAAGGGAATCATTCAAGCCATATGCATTTTTTTCACGTTCTTCCACAAGGCTCTGTACCCGTGCCGAAGAAGATAACCATCCTTTAAGTGTACTCAATCTGGATTGTAGATCGGAAAGCTTATTTTGCAGTCTACTTAGCTCCTGAAGTTGTTTCAACCTTGCTGCATCCCATTGCTGCGCACGCGCCAACATCATACTCTTTAGGTCCCTGCTAAAATATTGTAGGTTTACACCTATGATGTTTCTAAACAGTCTGGAGTTACCTTCTTGTGCACTAAATCCAATATGAAATGGATATTGATTTCTGATGGTTACAGTCAGAGATGTTTGAAGAGTATGTTGATAAATATCTTTCTCTGCGTAAGGGGTATCAATATTTGATTGATAATAAAAATCGTACATCACATTACCATGCACAGTTAATAATGGGATGTGGGATGGCAAAACAGTTGGAGACTTTGATTTTCGGTCCACCACTGGCTTAATAGCAATACTGTCCAGTTTTCCATACTTGTATAGCTTCACTGGCACGGTTGCTTTGCAACCTGCGGCAATGTAGCAAAATCCACTATCAACTATCTGGCAACTAGAAATAGGAAGGGATTGCCCAGGACAGAACATTCCTGTCAATAGGAGTACAAACAAAACCAGTAACCGTTTCAAATAGAATAAATAGAAGGTCTGAATGAATTTTATATCACAAAAACACTTACTTACTCATTACTAATTATCCAAAATGGTATTGCATAAATTAGGAATTATAGGGATTGAACAATACTATAAGCTTCGTTAATATTTACACTAAGGAAAATTGGGGTACTGGATTATTATGCTAATGGGGAAAGTTACTCATATCTAAGTACAATCTTACAAACTATCGACATTTTTTGGCTTGTATCTAAGATATAAAGAAATCATTAATAAATTACTTAATTTTTCTTCTTAGAAAGAATATCAAAAGAGGTGATTGAATTTCAATGATATCCAGGAGTAGTTATCTAAAAAAATACGCCTGCTACACCTAGATACTGCCATTCAGCATGCGACCCAATTTCACTTAGTCCAAATTAGTTGACAATTGAAATAATAAAAAGTCGGACGGAAACACATAAATAATTTATAAAATTCGACAAATCTATTACCTTTTTAAAAAGAAGGGCTAAACAAGCCCTTCATCAACCATAGAAAAATAGCTTTCTCTAGTTATTATGATATGATCTAGAACCTCAATATCAAGAAGTTTACCTGCTTTTATCAGTTGTTGAGTAATTGCAATATCAGCATTACTTGGTTTAGTATTACCTGATGGATGATTGTGCACCAATATAATCCTTTTCGCATTGAGCTTCAAGGCAGTTGCGAATATTATTCTGGGATCTACTACTGTTTGAGTACATGATCCAGAAGATTGCTCTGCTAAGGCAAGAACAGAGTTCATATTTGACAAATAAAGTACTTTTAACTGTTCTACTAAATCCATTCTACTATCATCCCAAATTTCCTTAAATAATTTTGCTACAGCTTTCGAACTATTAATAATACGCCGATCGTTTATTTTAAATGTTCGTGTGTAAGTAAGTTGAACTTCATCAATTGAGAATTCCGGAGAAAAAATAAGTTGTTCCATGATCTTTTGGTTTAAGAATTAATGATGGAACATCCGCCGGGAGGCAACTACAAATGTTACCAAATTCGATGGCGGTAAATGCGTGTAAGATAGCGCCCGTATCCATTTGGAGCTAGTGCAGGTGAGGAGTCGATTACACAGGTACTGCTTTAAGCGCCTTCGTTTATTGGGAACTTTGTAGTCCCTCCCGAACTTTGTGAAAGCATTAGGATTAAACTAAAATTGCGCTGCTGCTTAAGAATATTATCTAAAAGATGTCAGCAAGACTAATAGGTAGTGTATCTTTTACAACTGATAAACTGAAATCAAAACATTATGTATCCAGAAGTTGGATACTTTGCAAAAAAAGGGTGTTTTTCACGTATAAAAATTCCTTTATTCATAGTTACTTTAATGCATAATTTTCATTATGATAGAACAGAATAATCCGATAAGATTTAAAGTTTCAATTCCGCTGACACCCTATTATAAAAATAGGTACGTCCATATTATACCTACAGAGGCTGAAATTGAGATACAACTTATAGATGGGTCTCATATAGTCCATACAGATTTGAAAAATGTTGGAGCACTGGCATTTTTCAGAGACCCACAACTACAAGCAAGGTTAACTTTCTGGTATGACTTTGACTCAAAAAGTAACACTATTACATTGTGTTCAAATAATTTGCAGTCTTCCGATTCCACTTTTATTTCTACTGTACCAAGAGGATCCAATCAATTTTGCCATCAACATACTTATGCAGGTGATAATACTCCCTGTGGAACGAATCCCAACTGGAACTATTGTACCCCTCTAACACCTGGTTTAAAGGAAGCAATACACGAAACAGTAATAAGAGCCAATAACATCATTATTGAGAAGGCAAAAAGTATGGATTATACTGTCATTCTAAGAACACCACCTCCGAAAATTTCTTTAGAAGAATATGAAAAATACTCTGCTGTATACCAGAATGGTGAATTTAAAGAACTCTTCAACCCCGAAAAAGAATATGATGATACTTATAGTATTTTAAGTTTGGATTCTACCTGGTATGGGGAAATCTATTTGAAAAAGAACGACAATTTTTCAAATGTTATAGGCAGTACGGACGATCCGAAAATTGCTAGTAAAACATGGATAAAACTCTGGGAGGGACAATTTGGTAAACCAGATGATTGTAGCTCTCTAAATTATAACGGTTATAAATGTAGTGGGGGACTTGTTGGTGGCCATGTTATTCTTGGTAAAACGGCCTCGGCTATGCCCAAAGGGAGCAATAAAGTGTTTATTATGCCAATTTGCACACAACATAATAATGATGACAATACCTATATGGCTCCTATAAAATACAGCAAAGGTATCGCGTTACATAATTATCTTAACAAATAGAAAAGTTCTGCAAAGAATCCAAACCTATACTATCGAACTAATTTAAGTTAATCCATAACAAGAACATAGATTCCTGGTATTGACAAACGGAATCTCCTTCAGTATTTTCATTAGAAAACATTTTTAATATGAAATTAAAAGGCTGATTTCTTAAAATTTGCGTTCCAAGATTTTGGAGTCCATTTCGATACCAATTCCAAGCACCTACAAATTTATTCTTCCTAGTAGTCTTTGCCAAAGGCAGTTCAAAATCAGGGGCACGGCTACTCAGGAGAGTATCTAATAAAACATATCTCATCGGGTCAACACCATCCCTAATGGACGTAATAAGAATATTGATGTTTGATTCTTCACTCAAAAATCTATGCAAATGATTAATGCTACATTAATGTATATAGATTCAATACCCAAAGTATCTATTTAACTGCTTTATTTTTCTTCATCTCTCTAGATATTAGTTTCATTATATCTTCTGGTTCCATACCTAGTATATCCGCTAACCGCCAGGCATCAGCGAAGGTAAATAACTCTGGGTTATACATTTTCTTTGTCAAGGTCTTATGATGTATTTTGAGTAAGTCGATAGCTATTACAATTCCCATCACACGGATAACTTCCTGCATTGTGGTAATTGCCCCCTCCTTAATTCCTACTCTTATTAACTCAAATTGCGGACTGGTATCATTTCTATTCATCAAATGCAAGTTTAAGTTAGAAATGTATGTCCTAATTCCATATAATATATTAATAATTATAAAATTTGTAATAATTATTCACTTTTATTACTTTCAATTACATTTTATGTAATAATTATTACATAAAATGAATAAATAGAAAAATTGATGTAACAGAATTACTCCATTTCAAATATACAATATATGAATACTAGTTAAAATAATATTAGCTTTGCGGATCAAAATATTGATCGGCATTGTCACTGTTATTGCTTTTATCCGAGGCCCTTGGAAAGCCGGATTATGGCAAGGGCAAGACTGATGTTTTTCATCAGCTTGCCCCATTGTAACCAAGTGACGATGCCCACAGCTTATTGCGTGGGGTCGTCTGTTATGTCTGGCATCCAAGGGCCTCAGATATATCCGGAAATTGACCCTGCGCTTTTTGCTTGCAGGAGTGTCCTCTATTCAAGTGCATACTCCATGACAATAATTATCATTTTTTTTTCTCTGCTTAGTGTTTTAATTTCTGTTTGCCATCTCAAGAGTTCCTATACTCTGATTATCCCAATTATGCAGATACCTGCTAGTACTTCTCATTTCAAAAACATTGCCGTTTTGCAATACCCGAATATTCGCGGATAACTCAGATTAACAAAATACCCAAACACAACTTACATGAAAAACGCTCGTTCTCGAATTATGGATAATTGCCCCATCATTAAGTTTTTTAAAACAATTTGGCGAACTATTAAACGAAATATAGTCAATGCAATTATGGAAGATGAAACAATTGATGAATCTGAATTTCAGGCAAGTATTATTTTGATAGATCCAGATAATACAATTGTCAACAAAGTAAACTTCATCAAAGAAAGTACATCCATTTACTTTTTAGCCAAATTGTCTAAAACAACTTCATCAGAATGGAATACTTCTTCAGGCCATTACAAATTAGAATGCTGGCATATTTCAGGCGATTCAAAGGAACTTAAATTTACGTG
>NZ_QLMA01000006.1 GCF_003259435.1 Chitinophaga dinghuensis | reverse complement strand
ACTGCTTCGGCAAAGTTCACGATGCTCATCTCATCGTAAGTATCCGCACAATTACCATTTACGATTGTCCATCTGAGTACCACACTGTCACCTACTGCTACAGTTACCTGAGCTTTAGGATCATTGATAGAAGAAGTACCGAAGTTAGCAGCACCATATACTACGGTCCATCTGCCGATAGCAGTAGCTGGAGTAGCGGTGTTACCGTCGAGTGTGAACGGAGTAGTTTGAGCACAAGCTTTCTGGTCGATGCCAGCATTTGCTTTCACTGCTTCGGCGAAGTTCACGATGCTCATTTCATCGTAAGTATCCGCACATACGCCGTTAGTAATGGTCCAACGAAGTACCACACTGTCACCTACGGCTACAGTTACCTGAGCTTTAGGATCGTTGATTGAAGAGGTACCGAAGTTAGCAGCACCATATACTACGGTCCATCTGCCGATCGCGGTAGCTGGAGTAGCGGTGTTACCGTCGAGTGTGAACGGAGTAGCCTGAGCGCAAGCTTTCTGGTCGATTCCAGCATTTGCTTTTACAGCATCAGCGAAGTTCACGATGCTCATTTCATCGTAAGTATCCGCACATACGCCGTTAGTAATGGTCCAACGAAGTACCACACTGTCACCTACTGCTACAGTTACCTGAGCTTTAGGATCGTTGATAGAAGAGGTACCGAAGTTCGCAGCACCATATACTACGGTCCATCTGCCGATAGCAGTAGCTGGAGTAGCGGTGTTACCGTCGAGTGTGAACGGAGTAGCCTGAGCGCAAGCCTTCTGGTCGATACCAGCGTTAGCTTTCACAGCTTCGGCAAAGTTCACGATGCTCATTTCATCGTAAGTATCCGCACAATTACCATTTACGATCGTCCATCTGAGTACTACGCTATCACCTACGGCTACTGTTACTTTCGCTTTAGGATCATTGATAGAAGAGGTACCGAAGTTCGCAGCACCATATACTACAGTCCATCTGCCGATAGCGGTAGCTGGAGTAGCGGTGTTACCATCCAGGGTAAATGGAGTAGTCTGAGCGCAAGCTTTCTGGTCGATGCCAGCGTTAGCTTTCACAGCTTCAGCAAAGTTCACGATGCTCATTTCATCGTAAGAATCTGCACAATTACCATTTACGATTGTCCATCTGAGTACTACGCTGTCACCTACCGCTACAGTTACCTGTGCTTTAGGATCATTGATAGAAGAGGTACCGAAGTTAGCAGCACCATATACTACGGTCCATCTGCCGATAGCGGTAGCTGGGGTAGCGGTGTTACCGTCGAGTGTGAACGGAGTCGCCTGAGCGCAAGCTTTCTGGTCGATGCCAGCGTTAGCTTTCACAGCTTCAGCAAAGTTCACGATGCTCATTTCATCGTAAGAATCGGCACAATTACCATTTACGATCGTCCATCTGAGTACTACGCTGTCACCTACAGCTACAGTTACCTGAGCTTTAGGATCGTTGATAGAAGAAGTACCAAAGTTCGCAGCACCATATACTACTGTCCATCTGCCGATAGCGGTAGCTGGGGTAGCGGTGTTACCATCCAGGGTAAATGGAGTAGTCTGAGCGCAAGCTTTCTGGTCGATGCCAGCATTTGCTTTTACTGCTTCAGCATAGTTTACAATGCTAACCTCATCATAAGAATCCGCACATACGCCGTTAGTAATAGTCCAACGAAGTACTACGCTGTCGCCGATCGCTACATTTATTTTCGCTTTAGGATCATTGATAGAAGAAGTACCGAAGTTAGCAGCACCATATACTACGGTCCATCTGCCGATCGCAGTAGCCGGAGTGGCAGTATTACCATCCAGGGTGAACGGAGTAGTCTGAGCGCAGACCTTCTGGTCTATACCTGCATTCGCTTTTACAGCATCAGCAAAGTTCACGATGCTCATTTCATCGTAAGAATCCGCACATACGCCGTTAGTAATGGTCCATCTGAGTACTACACTGTCACCTACCGCTACAGTTACCTGTGCTTTAGGATCATTGATAGAAGAGGTACCAAAGTTAGCAGCACCATATACTACGGTCCATCTGCCGATAGCGGTAGTTGGAGTAGCGGTGTTACCGTCGAGCGTGAAGGCTGTCGTCTGAGCACAAGCTTTCTGGTCGATGCCAGCATTAGCTTTCACTGCATCAGCAAAGTTCACGATGCTCATTTCATCGTAAGAATCCGCACATACGCCGTTAGTAATGGTCCAACGAAGTACTACACTGTCGCCTACTGCTACAGTTACCTGTGCTTTAGGATCATTGATAGAAGAGGTACCGAAGTTGGCATTACCATATACTACGGTCCATCTGCCGATAGCGGTAGCTGGGGTAGCGGTGTTACCATCCAGGGTGAACGGAGTAGCCTGAGCGCAAGCTTTCTGGTCGATACCAGCATTAGCTTTCACTGCTTCAGCGAAGTTCACGATGCTTATTTCATCGTAAGAATCCGCACATACGCCGTTTGTAATGGTCCAACGAAGTACCACGCTATCACCTACTGCTACTGTTACTTTCGCTTTAGGGTCGTTGATAGAAGAAGTACCGAAGTTAGCGGCACCATATACTACAGTCCATCTGCCGATAGCAGTAGCTGGAGTAGCGGTGTTACCATCCAGGGTGAACGGAGTAGCCTGAGCGCAAGCTTTCTGGTCGATGCCAGCATTCGCTTTTACAGCATCAGCAAAGTTCACGATGCTCATTTCATCGTAAGAATCGGCACAATTACCATTTACGATCGTCCATCTGAGTACTACGCTGTCACCTACCGCGACAGTCACCTGAGCTTTAGGATCATTAATAGAAGAAGTACCGAAGTTAGCAGCACCATATACTACAGTCCATCTGCCGATAGCGGTAGCTGGGGTAGCGGTGTTACCGTCGAGTGTGAACGGAGTAGTCTGAGCGCAAGCTTTCTGGTCGATACCAGCATTTGCTTTTACTGCTTCGGCATAGTTTACAATGCTAACCTCGTCATAAGAGTCAGCACATACGCCGTTAGTAATGGTCCAACGCAGCACTACGCTGTCGCCGATAGCTACATTTATTTTTGCTTTAGGATCGTTGATAGAAGAAGCACCGAAGTTAGCAGCA
The DNA here is from genome assembly GCF_003259435.1 of Chitinophaga dinghuensis. Taxonomy (GTDB): domain Bacteria; phylum Bacteroidota; class Bacteroidia; order Chitinophagales; family Chitinophagaceae; genus Chitinophaga; species Chitinophaga dinghuensis. The sequence continues at coordinate 546,520 of NZ_QLMA01000006.1, read as the reverse complement.
CCATATACTACGGTCCATCTGCCGATCGCAGTAGCCGGAGTCGCGGTGTTACCGTCGAGCGTGAACGGAGTAGCCTGAGCGCAAACCTTCTGGTCGATGCCAGCATTTGCTTTTACTGCTTCGGCAAAGTTCACGATGCTCATTTCATCGTAAGAATCCGCACATACGCCGTTTGTAATGGTCCAACGAAGTACCACACTGTCACCTATTGCAACTGTTACTTTCGCTTTAGGGTCGTTGATAGAAGAGGTACCGAAGTTAGCAGCACCATATACTACGGTCCATCTGCCGATCGCAGTAGCTGGGGTAGCGGTGTTACCGTCGAGTGTGAAGGCTGTCGTCTGAGCGCAGGCTTTCTGATCGATACCGGCATTTGCTTTTACTGCATCAGCATAGTTTACAATGCTAACCTCGTCATAGGAGTCAGCACATACGCCGTTAGTAATGGTCCAACGCAGCACTATGCTGTCGCCGATCGCTACATTTATTTTTGCTTTAGGATCATTGATAGAAGAGGTACTAAAGTTAGCAGCACCATATACTACGGTCCATCTGCCGATAGCGGTAGCCGGAGTAGCGGTGTTACCGTCGAGCGTGAATGGAGTAGTCTGAGCGCAAGCTTTCTGGTCGATACCCGCATTCGCTTTTACTGCGTCTGCGAAGTTCACGATGCTCATTTCATCGTAAGAATCCGCACATACACCGTTAGTAATGGTCCATCTGAGTACTACGCTATCGCCTACTGCTACTGTTACTTTCGCTTTAGGATCGTTGATAGAAGAAGCACCGAAGTTCGCGTTACCATATACTACGGTCCATCTGCCGATGGCAGTAGCAGGAGTAGCGGTGTTACCGTCGAGCGTGAAGGCTGTCGTCTGAGCACATGCTTTCTGATCGATACCTGCGTTCGCTTTCACTGCATCAGCGAAGTTCACGATGCTCATTTCATCGTAAGAATCCGCACATACGCCGTTAGTAATGGTCCAACGCAGCACTACGCTATCGCCGATAGCTACATTTATTTTCGCTTTAGGATCATTGATAGAAGAAGTACCGAAGTTAGCAGCACCATATACTACTGTCCATCTGCCGATCGCAGTAGCCGGAGTAGCGGTGTTACCGTCGAGCGTGAAGGCTGTAGTTTGAGCACAAGCTTTCTGATCTATACCAGCATTCGCTTTTACAGCATCAGCATAGTTTACAATGCTAACCTCGTCATAAGAGTCAGCACAAACGCCATTAGTAATGGTCCAACGCAGCACTACGCTATCGCCTACTGCTACTGTTATTTTCGCTTTAGGATCATTGATAGAAGAGGTACCAAAGTTTGGAGTACCATATACTACGGTCCATCTGCCGATAGCGGTAGCTGGGGTAGCGGTGTTACCATCCAGTGTGAAGGCTGTAGTCTGAGCACAAGCTTTCTGATCGATACCTGCATTCGCTTTTACAGCATCAGCAAAGTTCACGATGCTCATTTCATCGTAAGAATCCGCACAAACGCCATTAGTGATGGTCCAACGGAGTACCACGCTGTCGCCTACTGCTACTGTTACTTTCGCTTTAGGATCGTTGATTGAAGAGGTACCGAAGTTAGCGTTACCATATACTACAGTCCATCTGCCGATAGCGGTAGCTGGGGTAGCGGTGTTACCGTCGAGCGTGAAGGCTGTAGTCTGAGCACAAGCTTTCTGGTCGATGCCGGCGTTCGCTTTTACGACATTAGCATAGTTTACAATGCTAACCTCGTCATAAGAGTCCGCACATACGCCATTGGTAATGGTCCAACGCAGTACCACGCTGTCGCCGATAGCTACATTTATTTTCGCTTTAGGATCATTGATAGAAGAAGCACCGAAGTTGGCGGCGCCATATACTACGGTCCATCTGCCGATAGCGGTAGATGGAGTAGCAACATTACCATCCAGGGTGAATGCTGTTGCCTGAGCGCAGACCTTCTGGTCTAAACCAGCATTTGCTTTTACGGCATCAGCGAAGTTCACGATGCTCATTTCATCGTAAGAATCCGCACATACGCCGTTGGTAATGGTCCAGCGAAGTACCACGCTATCGCCTACAGCTACTGTTACTTTTGCTTTAGGATCATTGATAGAAGAAGCACCGAAGTTAGCAGCACCATATACTACGGTCCATCTACCGATAGCAGTAGCTGGAGTAGCGGTATTGCCGTTCAGTGTGAAGGCAGTATTCTGAGCGCAGGCTTTCTGATCGATACCTGCATTTGCAGTTACTGCCTGGGCGAAGTTTACAACACTGATTTCTGAGTAAGAATCAGCACAAACGCCGTTAGTGATAGTCCAGCGGAGTACCACACTGTCACCTATTGCAACTGTTACTTTTGCATTAGGATCATTGATAGAAGGAGAGAAGGTTGCGCTGCCATAGGTAACCGTCCATCTGCCAATAGCGGTGGAAGGACTAGCTGCATTGGCACTCATCGTAAATGGCGTATTCTGCGCGCAAGCTTTCAGGTTAGTACCTGCATTTGCTTTTATTGCGTCCGCATAGTTTACGATGCGTACATCTGATGAAGTAGTAGCACAATTACCGTTGGTGATTGTCCAGCGGAGTACTACGCTATCACCGATAGCCACTGAAACGTTCGCCTTCGGATCATTAATGGAAGAGGTACCGAAGTTAGCGGTACCATATACTACGGTCCATCTGCCGATAGCGGTAGCTGGAGTAGGAGTATTACCGTTCAGTGTAAATGGCGTATTCTGCGCACAAACCTTCTGGTCTGTACCAGCATTTGCTGTTACTGCCTGCGCGTAGTTCACAATGCTCATTTCTGAGTAAGTCTCAGCACAGTTACCATTTGTGATGGTCCATCTGAATACCACGCTATCGCCAACAGCTACATTTACCTGGGCGTTAGGATTATTAATAGAAGTATTGAAAGTGGCAGCACCATAAGTTACTGTCCATCTGCCGATAGCTGTGGATGGAGATGGCGTATTACCACTAAGTACAAATGGTGTGGCTTGGGCACAAGCTTTTTGGTTAGTGCCGGCATTAGCCAGGATTGGATTTGCATAGTTTACGATTCGCACGTCAGCGGAAGTGGTCGCACAATTACCGTTGGAGATAGTCCATCGGAGTACCACACTGTCGCCTATGGCTACTGTAACTTTTGCCTTAGGATCATTGATGGAAGAAGTACCAAAGTTGGCCGCGCCATATACCACTGTCCATCTGCCAATTGCTGTAGATGGAGAAGGGGTATTCGCATTCAGGGTGAAAGGTGTGGCTTGAGCACACACTTTCTGGTCTGTTCCAGCATCTGCCTGTACAGGAATTGCATAGTTTACGATAGTTACAGTTGCTTTTGTGGTAGCACAGTTTCCATTGGAAATTTCCCATTGGAGTACAGAGCTATCACCTACAGGTACCGTAACTTTTGATTTAGGATCTGTAGGAGTTATTACCGTTGCATTACCATAGAGAACGGTCCAGGTACCAGTTGCACCGGTTGGAGACGGCGTATTACCATTTAAGGTAAATTGGGTGGTCTGGTTACATACTTTCTGGTCAGTACCGGCTGTTGCTGCTACAGGAGATTTATATACGGTGATAGTAGTGGATGCGCAGGTAGAATTACCGCAGCTTCCGGTGCTTTCCGCCACTACATAATAAGTGGTGGTGGCAGTAACATTCTTAAATGTAACTACGGAGTTGTCGGCATTTGCTACATCAGGAGTAACCAGTACGCCGCCATTGGCAGTACCGCATCCACCTTTGTACCATTTCCATACCGCATTTGCGTTTCCGGAAGGATCAGTACCTAATACACCGCCATTGATGGTCAGCTGTACATCTCCTTTATCGCAGATGCTGGCAGTGCTAACGGTAAGTCCGGTAGGAGGGGTAGATGGTTTGGACAATTCTACGGTGAAGGTTACATCTTTGCGGCAACCTGCGTATGGACTACCTGTACCATCATTTTCCCAAACGGAGAGTATAAAATTATAGATGCCCGGAGCGGTATTGGCTGGTATTGCCAAAGGCAGTTTGGCCCAGCTGGTGTTCCATGCGCCAGTTACATAGGCAAAACCAGGCATTGCATTAGGGCCAGTGGTTTTGATTTCATACTGACTGATGGTAGAGCTGGAGTTGGTAATCATCAGGTCAACTGAAGGAACATTATTACAAGCCTTCACTGGAGTATTTGTGATCGTGATGGTTGGCGGCGCCTTAACCCTCACTGTCATGCTACCTGTGCTACCAGGAGTACAGATACCATTAGTGATCGTCCAGTAGAGTGTAATATTGGTCGTAGTTGTCTGACCAACGATATGGGCAGTAGTGTTGTACTTGGTATCATCATCAAATGTCACCATCGCAGGAACACTGCTGGTCCATTTACCAGTTTCTCCAGGATTAACCGGAACAGTTCCGTTTAACTGAAGATCAACAATAGCTCCACTGTTTGCGCAGACAACTGTAGACGTCAGGTTAACAGAAGTCGTCAGTGGCTTACTGTTAAACAGGATGATCATATCTGTGCTTTTACAGTCAGATTTACCCTTGTTGGTAACTGTCCAGATAAGCGTATCCGTAGTTCCGGCAGGGGTGATGTTCACCGTTGTCGTCGGACTGGAAGGATTCGTAATCGTGCTGGTTCCATTGCTGACACCACGAATGAAGGTCCACTGACCGACCTGGTCGGAAGTTGGAGCCGTCGCTTTCATAGTGAACTGCGCCTGATTACATTGCTGCATCTTGCTGGAGTTGGTCTTCGCTACCGGCTGCGAGTATACCATAAGCGGTAGGGAGTCTGCCGTGACGCAGGTACCTTTGGTTACTGTCGCTTTAAAGTAGTTCAGTCCAACATGCCATGGATATATATTATTAAGTTGGTTGGTGGTGCTGGCATAAGTGGTATCGCCAGCAGGACTATTCACGGGAATAGTTGTGGCAGGCCAGGTGCTGCTCCACTTAATCTTATATTGATTATTATCTGGCGAGATCTGGAAGTTGACAGGAGTGCTTCCTGCGCAAATTTCCAATGGTCCGCCTGTCACTTTCACGATTGCAGGGGTGTCCACTTTGATCCATGCAGATCCGGTATCATAACATTCACGTCCATTACCGTAACGGGCAATACCCCATGCCAGATACTTGGTATCCTTCATCGGAGTAACGATTACGGCTTCATCTTTTCTGCCTGCAATCTCTGCTGGTTCCTGCCATACATATTCCGTATACTGTCCGGCAACCGTTAGATTGACCGCTGTACCCTGACATACCTGTGAGGACGACAGTTTTACGATTGGTTTAGGAAGGATGGTAATAGTAATAGCGGAGGAAGGGGTTCCGCAATCCCCGTCATATTTACCATCGGTACGATATTCGTATACCCGTAAGCGATAGTAACGTATGATAGGCTGTAGCGGGTTCCCTGTTAATGCACCTGGTGAAAAATGCAAAACAGGCCCATTACTGCCTGAACGAATTACTTCAATTTTTCCTGTTGTTGGATTGAGTCCGGTGGAGTCGGCCAGTGGAGACCAGTTTAATTGGTCATAGGAAAACTCCCATCTGTAAACCGGATTCTGGAAATAAGCGGCGATCGCATCTCCGTTTGCTGTCAGATCCAGCGGAGCGCCGGCACACTGAACGGATTCTGTTACGCGGTCTTCAATCAGACCATCGACATAGCCCTGGATATCGGGAGGACAATAGTTAAACTGAATATCATCAATTGCGATGTCATTACCACAACCGCCTGGGTTGTCATTTCTAATTCGAAGAATTACTGCGTTATCATCTGTTGTAATTTTAAAGGTACCACCATATTGCAGCCATTGTCTTCCGTTTGGATCGAGGTTCATAGACACGTCATAGGTCTTGAACTCAGACAAAATCTGCGTTGGATTTTTAGCGCTTACGATTTGGAAGGTTACGCCGGCATAGTGGTAACCGTCACTATTTCCTTGGTTACAAGTTGAGTTAAATACTTGTCTGGTATTGGTATTAAGAAACCAGGCGCTGAAGTTGTACCTGGAACCAGGACAAACTTTTACCGTTTTCTCAAAGAACACAATTTTTTCATAGGCGGAGTTAGCTACCAGCATACCGCCGTTGCTTACTCCTGCAACGCCATTTTGTGTATGGTCCATTACGCGCATCCATTCCGAACGTACCTGTGTATTCCAATAAATACAATAGGAGTTGTCATCAAAGTTCCCGCCGGAGGTACTGGTATAGATGTTCATGTTTGGCGTATAGTACACCTTAGCAGTTGGATCTGTAGGGTCTGAATACGCTTTTGGACCGGCGTTGATGGGGAAGGTGCCGAAATCTTCCTTAAAGTCGGAGGCCCCCAGTTTAGGGTCTGACCTATAACACTGTGCCATGGAACAATCCTTGGAGAAGATCTGCTTCGTGATTGTTTGTGTGGACGTGTTTCCTTTCGAGTCCTTATAAGTTATGTTCGCCGAGATGGTGTAGGTAACGTTTTTCAGATTAAACTGCAACGTCAGGGCGTTCATCTTATAGTTGTCAGGGGCCTGATTGACCAGGTTATTGCCATCGCTGCCATAGAGAATGGTATACCCGCCCGAACCACCGCTACTGTTGGTGATCGTCCAGGTTACCTTTGTATTCGTGTACCCGCTTCCCCAAATAAAAGCGTTCATGCTGGCGAAGTTGCCGGCACAAACGGTTTCTGGTAGGTTCATGAATGCTTTCCCATTGACTCCGTTGGTTACCTGTGCCTGTGCGGTAGTCCGTACCAGCAGGGAGGACAGTATCAGGAATATGAGGGTAAGAAATCTTTTCATAGGTATAATTCGGTTAAATCAAAAATGTGTCAGAATTGCGGTCATATGGCCCGTCAATGCTGGAATTGCTTTAACTGCTTACATCGATGAAAAGTACTGGGAAGTCGTTCCCAGTAAGGTTTGGTAGGTGTGTAGAGTGTTTTCATAGGCATCGGTGTTTAAACTCGATATGGCTAAAATATGGCATTACTAAAATTAAAATTAACAATAATATGCAAAAATAAAAAAAGTGATAATATTTATAATATGATAGAAATGACTAGAGTACTTCAGTAATTGAAGTTTCCTTCTTGATAGTCAACTATTTAAAGAATATTAAAAAGTTGGAAAATTTTTATCCCCAGGAGGGGTGGATAATGAGAAATTTAAGGAGGGCTGTGCTTTTTGAATATTTTTCCCTACCTTTGCAGACCAAATTTGATGTAAGATGCCTAAATTCAAGACACATTCCCGTGCTAAGAAAACTTTCAAAGTTGGCGGGAACGGACAGATTAAGCGGTTCAAGGCCTTCAAAAGTCACTTACTGACCAAAAAAGCTACTAAGAGAAAACGTAGCCTGAGAGGTAGTACGCTGGTTAACGAAGCAAACCTGAATCTCGTTAAGAGAATGCTTTGCATGCGCTAATCTACAGAAAAAATCGAATTTTATAACCTGAGAAAAACAAGACAAAATGCCTCGTTCAGTTAATGCCGTAGCTTCAAGAGCCCGCAGAAAAAGGATCTTAAAGCAAGCCAAAGGCTTCTATGGCAAAAGGAAAAATGTTTACACCGTAGCGAAGAACGTCCTTGAGAAAGGTCTCACTTACAGCTACGTAGGTCGTAAATTAAAGAAAAGAAATTACCGTCAGCTGTGGATCGCTCGTATCAACGCTGCTGTAAGAGCAGAAGGTCTGACCTACTCTGTATTCATGAACAAATTAGCAGGTAAAGGTATTGAGCTGAACAGAAAAGTTCTGGCTGACCTGGCTATGAATGAACCAGAAACTTTCAAAAGCCTGGTTGCTTCTGTAAAGTAAGATCACTTTACTTACTGTAAAATACCTGAACAGGTGACTTCTTAACGGAGTCACCTGTTTTTTTTATGCCCAAAATAAAAAATCCCCCTCGCGCTGCCGCAAGGGGGATACCTATCTTCCTGAAATGTTATCTTATCTTAAATACCTTATAACTGCTATCCCATTCCACATCTGGTAACGATGCTTTAGGAAACAACCCTACAATCGCAGAACCACTGCCACTCATCGCCGCATAAACAGCTCCCTGCCTATACATCTCTTCTTTGATCTCGGCCAACACCGGATATTCGCTAAACACCGGCAACTCAAAATCATTCGTAATGACGCCCCGCCACTCACTTACCGGCAATTGAATCATCTCCTTCAGGGAATATAACGGTACGGCTGGTGTCAGCTGACGAAAAGCCCAACCTGTGTTTACATGAATGCCCGGATAAACCAATAACATGGAATAAGCAGACAAATCAAGGGCAATAGGTTCCAGCATTTCTCCTCTGCCTGTAGCAAAACAAGGCTTGTTGGAAATGAAAAACGGACAATCGCTGCCCAGCTGTGCTGCATAGGCGATTAGCTGCGCTTCACTCAAGCCCAGCTGATACTTGTTGTTCAATAACTGCAACATGAAAGCGCCATCAGCAGAACCGCCTCCCAAACCGGCGCCAATGGGAATATGCTTGTGTAAATGTATCTGTACGGGTTGTAATGCCGGGAAATCCTGCTGTAACAACTGGAATGCTCTCACACAAAGATTTTCTCCGCTATCGCCCGGAATGGAAATTCCACTGCCGGTAAACTGTAATTCACCCGCAGTGAGCACTTCCAGCGCATCTGTAAGGGCTACCGGGTAAAATACGGTTTCCAGATCATGAAAACCATCCGCACGCTTATGCGTGATATGTAAACCCAGATTTATCTTGCAGTTAGGAAATACTACCATGGCAGAAGTAGACATAATGAAAACCGGACACAAGTACCCCGCTGATTCCCATTACTAAAAATTATGTTGTTCGTTATTTGCTTTTGCGGCTGTTAATCTCATCGCGGATGGCAATGGCGCGGATGTAATCTTCCTGTTCCAGGACTTCCTGCAGCAACGTCTGCAATTCATCCAGGTTAAGCGCTTTCAGATCATCTTCAGCACCTTTTTCGTGTTCCTGGATAGTAGGAGTGACAGGTTTATTACTTTTCTTGCCGGCAGGATCATCCAGCAGAATACCGGCACTATTGAGAATGTTTTCGAAGGTATAAATCGGACAACCGAATCTTACCGCTAATGCTAATGCATCAGAAGTCCGGGAGTCTATTTCAATGGTTTCCTCGTTATTGGAACAGATGAGTTTGGAATAAAAAATACCTTCCTGAAGGTTGCTGATCACCACTTCATGCAGCTCTATATTAAACGCATTCATGAAGTTCTTCATCAGATCGTGGGTGAGTGGACGGCTGGGTTGCATCTTTTCCAGTGCTACAGCTATTGCCTGCGCTTCAAAACCGCCAATAACTATAGGCAAACGGCGAAGGCCATTTACCTCTCCCAATACTACGGCATATGAATGAGTCTGCGTAATGCTGTGCGATAAAGCAACTATTTCCAGTTCTATTTTTCTCATATCTGTCTCGCGTTGTCGCTGAAGGTTTTATAAGAGTGTGAAGTTAGAAAATAATTCCTTATCTAAAAAAAAACTATAATGATAACGGGGCATATTATCAATATTTGGGGTACATCTGCAAAATTGTATGGAGATAATGCATCGCAACTGCGGTTGATTATCTCCATACAAAAATGACTGTTAAAACCTTAGTTCAGGCCTTTATATTTTTTGACTGCTTCTGTCAATTTAGGAACTACTTCAAACGCATCGCCTACAATACCATAATCGGCTGCTTTGAAGAATGGCGCTTCAGGATCCTTGTTGATCACCACAATCACCTTGCTACCATTTACTCCAGCCAGATGCTGGATAGCGCCGGAAATACCAATGGCAATGTAAAGGTTTGGACGTACAGTCAGACCTGTCTGGCCAACATGCTCGTGGTGCGGACGCCAGCCGGCATCAGCAACAGGGCGACTACTAGCAGTGGCCGCGCCGAGGGCATGCGCCAGATTTTCTACGATACCCCAGTTTTCAGGACCTTTCAGACCACGACCGCCAGAAACGATGATTTCCGCTTCTGTCAATGGAATTTCGCCACTGAGGGTATTCGTCTGCACTACCTTCACTTTGAAATCGGCATCATTGATCGCCGGTGAAAATGCTTCCACTGCTGCTGTACCATTGCCAGTGGCAACAGGGAAGGTATTCGGTATGATAGATATAATTTTCTTTTCAGAAGTGATGTTGACATTCGCAAATGCCTTTCCGGAAAACACGCTTTTCTTCACTACGAAACCATTGCTGGTATCAGGGTATGAAATCGCGCCAGCTACCAGTCCCGCTTTCAGTCGCGCTGATAAACGAGGGGCAATTGCCTTTCCATCAAAGTTATGTGGGAAGATGATCACCACCGCATTTTCCTGTTCTGCCGCTGCTGCTGCTACCTTGGTATACACAGTCGTTTCTACTTCATGCAGACGTGCATCCGCTGCATGTAATACTTTAGTGGCGCCATAATTACCCAGTGCCGCCAATTCCGCCTGGTCTGCCGCACCCAATACAAGAGCGGTTGCGGTAGTACCCAGTTGTGCCGCTACCTTTGCGCCATAGGAAATCGCTTCCAGCGCTGCCTTTTTAATTTTACCTTCTGCCTGATCTGCAAATATTAATACTGACATGAGTTACAAAATTTGATGTGGAGTAATGTTGTACCGGTGATCACCATTAGATCACTTTCGCTTCGTCGTGGAGTAATTTAACCAGTTCGTCTACGTTATCAGGACTGATCAGCTTCACGCCGCTTTTGGCCGGAGGCAGCTCAAAGCTCACCACGCTGGTCAGTGTAGCCGCTTCTACTGGTTCAACTACTGTCAATGGTTTGGTTTTAGCCGCCATAATTCCACGCATGTTCGGAATACGCGCTTCTGCCATTCCCTTCTGACAAGACACCACTACTGGCAATGAGACCTCACATACTTCTTCTCCACCTTCAATCTCACGATTGATAGTAGCTTTAGTGCCATTCAGGTCAAATTTGGCCGCAATGGATACATATGGAAGTTCCAGTAATTCCGCTACCATACCGCCAATGCCACTACCATTGAAATCAATGGTTTCCTTACCGGTAAATATAAGATCGTATTGTTTGGACTGGGCATGTGCCGCTATCTGCGATGCGATATAAAAACTATCTGCACTATTGGCGTTTACTCTGAATGCCTCATCACCGCCTAATGCCAGCGCTTTCCGAATAATGGGATCGCAATCGGCGCCTCCTACTGTAATCAGATGAACATCCGCTCCTATGGTCTCTTTTAACTCCAGGGCTCTTACCAGGGCATACCATTCGTCGTATGGGTTAATGATAAACTGGACCCCAGCTTCATTGAATTTCGTGTTATTGTCCGTGAAAGCTATTTTTGCAGTCGTGTCCGGAGTTTTACTGATACAAACTAAAATCTTCATGGCCGTAAACTGTTTTGTTTAATAATGCGGTATCAGCAAATATATTTAAATAATATAAGCGAAACGCCAAGGCCTCAGATGATTTTAATCAGTTTGTAGTATGTTTAAAAATGATAATGTATCATGCTTCTGACCTGATTTACAGAACTTTATAAATATTAAAAGCAGGATGGACAGAATCGCACAGCTAAAGCAGTTCCTGGAAAGTAGTCCGAATGACAGCTTTCTGAAACATGCCCTGGCCCTGGAATACATCAAACTGGGAGACGACATTACCGCCAGGAAACTATTTGAAGAACTGCTGGCCCATGAACCAGGATACACCGGTTCCTATTATCATCTGGGTAAACTGCTGGAAAGAGTAGGAGATACGCAAGCTGCTATCAGTACCTATGAAAAAGGAATGACCATGGCAAAAGCTGCCAATGAACGACATACTTACAATGAACTCCAGTCTGCTTACGAAGACCTGGTTTACTAATCCAATTCCAGAATAATGCCGCATCAATTGCTGAATAACTTTCTCAACTTCATAAAAGAACACCTGCTGTTCGATCCCTCTCAGAAAATTCTGCTCGCTGTCAGCGGCGGGGTCGACTCCATGGTAATGGCCTGCTTGTTCAAAGAAGCTGGCCTCCCGGCAGGTATCGCACACTGTAACTTCCAACTCCGCGATGAAGAATCCGTCAGAGACGAAACCTTCGTCAAAGAACTGGCCGCTAAGCTCGAACTACCCCTCCATGAAGTACGCTTCGACACTACAGAATATGCAGCTACCCATAAAGTGTCGATCCAGATTGCTGCCCGGGAACTCCGGTACCAATGGCTGGAAGAAATCCGTGCAACTAACGGTTACGCCTATATTGCCACCGCCCATCATCTGCAGGACAGCGTGGAAACAGCCCTCATGAATTTCGTGAAAGGCACTGGCATCGCCGGTTTGCATGGCATTCTCCCCAAAACAGATAAGATCATCCGCCCGCTGCTGTTTGCAGAAAAAGATACGCTTATTGCCTGGGCGGTACGCCGACAGCTTTCCTATGTGGAAGACAGCTCCAATGCAACGGATAAGTATACACGTAATTTCTTCCGTCATCATGTGATTCCCGTTATGCAGGAAAGCATGCCTGCTGCCGTGAAAAATATGGCGGCAAGTATAGAGAAAATGAAAGAGGCGGAAATCCTTTACCAGGAAGCATTACAGCGTCATCGCAAAGCGTTGCTGTCAAAATCCGGCGACAATTGGATGATCCCCGTACTGAAAATGAAAAAGGCGGTTCCCCTGCAAACCATTGCCTGGGAAATATTCCGGGAGTTCGGTTGCTCTTCCGCTCAGTTACCACAGGTACTTGGATTGCTCGACAGCGAGTCAGGCAAATTCGTGGAAACAGCGACCCATCGCATTATTCGTAACAGGGCATGGCTGCTGATTACAGCGCTGCAGGAAGACAATGCCCCAGTTATTGTAATCAGCGAAGACCAGGGCCATGTGCATTTTGCAGGCGGACAACTGCAACTTCGCCTGCAAGAACCCAACGGTACCATCCCACAATCCGCCGATATCGCCTGGATGGACGCCTCACAGGTGCATTTTCCTGTCATTTTGCGAAAGTGGAAACAAGGCGATTATTTCTATCCACTGGGTATGCGCAAGAAAAAGAAACTGAGCAGATTCTTTATCGATCAGAAACTATCGCTGCCTGAAAAAGAACAGGTATGGGTACTGGAGTCGCAGAAGAGAATTATCTGGGTCATTGGAATGAGAATAGATGACAGGGTCAAAATGCTGCCGTCTACTGAAAAAATACTTTCTATACAACGCACCAAATAAAAAAAGGGGAAAGACTCACTATTGAAGTCTTTCCCCTTTTTCCTTTTATCAGTATCCTATCTTCCGAAGGAAACTACAGACTGGATGAACATCTGCAACAGTTCCGGACGAAGGAATATCGGGGCTACAAACCCAAATATCGCGCCCCAGATATGTGCATCATGCCCAATATTATCCATTCCTTTTTTAGACATGTAACTGGAGTAAATAAGAAATAAAATAGCATACACCACTGCCGGAATTCCAATCGCAAAATAGAGATAGATTTTTTCCCATGGCGCCATCAGGATATTGCTGAAAAGCACCGCTGAAACCGCACCACTGGCGCCAATAGCCACATAGTTGCTGTCATTCTGATGTTTGAAGTAAGCAGGAATGTTACCTGCAATAATTCCCAGCAGATAAAACAACACATAGCCCAGTTTGGTGCCAGTCAGGGCATAAAGCAGGAATTCTGTATTCTTACCAAAGAAATACAACGTCAGCATATTAAAAAAGAGATGACCATAATCGCCATGCAGGAATCCCGCTGTAATAAAGCGATACCATTGGTTATGACGTTTTACCATATACGGCTGCATGCTCATTTTATCCCATTGGGAATGATTGCTGAATGCAGTAATAGAGACCGCACAAGTAATAATAATCAGTATCAGGGTAGTAGACATAGACCTTCCGGGTTATTAGACAAATGTAATTATTGATGATGATATTTTTCACGGTTCAATACCGTATAGGCACGATATAATTGCTCCGTGAAGATGAGTCGCACCAATTGATGCGGAAACGTAAGAGGAGAGAGGGACATCGTCATTTGTGCCCTTTGGAGCACCGATTGATCAATCCCAAAAGCGCCGCCGATCAGGATCACGAGCTGACGGGTGCCTGCATTTGTCCGCTGCTGGATGAAATCCGAGAACTGTACAGTAGTCATCATTTTGCCCTTTTCATCCAGTGCCAGCAGATAATCCGTTGGCTGAAGCATATCCAGAATGATTTTCGCTTCCTGTTTTTTCAACTCCGGCACAGATAAACTGGCTGCCTGTTTCACCGTTGGTATCAGTTTTACCTCGAAGTCCACATAATGCTGTAATCGTTTCTGAAATACCGCCATCCCATCCCTGATATAGGGATCATGCTCTTTTCCTATGCTCCAGAGTTGTACCTTCACTTGTTAAATTTATTTAATGATGATGGTAAAAGTACGTGTAAATCAGAAAATTACAGAAAAAATTTGCCTGGAAATTTGGTAGATTGAAAAAATAATCTACCTTTGCATTCCCATCACAAATGGAATGGCTGCGTAGCTCAACTGAATAGAGCATCTGACTACGGATCAGAAGGTTTCAGGTTTGAATCCTGACGCGGTCACAACAAAGAGTTGCTTCGATATGAGGCAACTCTTTTTTTATGTCCTTGAAGCATTACTTCTCTCCAAATTTCCTAATAGCAGGGTTTAATGCGATCTTTCGCAATGTTGTAGTAAATAATAATTTTCGGAAGACACGTATCTCCCGAAACACAACTGTTATTCTTCCTCCACCATTAATTTACAGGTAAAAATAGAAAGCAACAACTGCTTGAATGCAGGATAATATTTTACATTTTTTTGCGCCCCCAAACTTTATGGAAATTCCGCTCGTATATGAAAGGTATTCGATTATTATTTGATTGTTGAATTTTCCAAAGACATATACTGAGCAAGAGCTGGTGCTACTACTGAAGCATCGGAACCAGGTAGCATTTCAATACCTGTATGATAATTATTCCGCTGCTTTAAACGGAGTCATCATGAGTATTGTTATAGACGCAACTGTGTCAGGAGATGTTTTGCAGGAAGTATTTATGAAGATATGGAAACAGATCGATCATTATGATGTTTCGCGGGGAAGGCTATTCACCTGGATGCACAATATTGCGAGGAGTACAGCTATTGATATGGTCCGTAGTAAGGCATGGCAGCATAGCAGAACCAATAAATCCCTGACCGATAATGACATTCAACTACCGGATAAAGCGCAGCAGCAGCAAGAGGATTTGGGGTTGCGAAAAATGGTGAAAGTCTTAAAACCAGAGTATCGGGCTGTGGTGGAATTATCCTACTTCGAAGGGTATAAACAGGAAGAAATAGCGAAGATAGTAGGCATCCCTTTGGGTACAGTCAAAACCAGACTCAGAGCAGCCTTGTTGCAATTAAGAAAAGAGATTAATTTTTAAAGTGGATATACAGGCATACATAGAAAGCGGTATCATTGAGAGCTATGTATTGGGCATAGCCGATGCACAGGAGGTGGCTGAACTCGAAGGTCTCCGCCGGGACCATCCTGAAATCGCAGCTGCTATCAGTGAATGCGAAAGGTGGCTGTATAAGACCGCCGGTTCGCAGGCCATTCCTGCTGCCGATAATATCAGAGAAAGCATATTTTCTAGCTTAGAAAATGAAATGACCTCCTCTGATTCGCTGCCGCTCCAACCATCCGTTCTATCTCCCAAACGTAATAAACCGGTCTTTCGATACCTTGCAGCAGCTTCACTGGCGTTACTGATCGTCAGTGCAGGCGCTAATATTTACTTGTATTATCAATATAAACAGGTCGCTAAAGGATACATAGCGCTGCTGACTGATCAACATAAAATGCTGGCGGAAAACCAGGTGTATCAAACCCGATTATCCGCCATGTATCGGGATATTCAACAAATGTCTGATTCATCGGTACAGAAAATATTGATGAGGGGAGTACCTGGAAAAGAAAGCAACCTCATAACCGTATACTGGAATGTTAAAACAAAAGATGTATATCTGTTGGCAAACAGGTTGCCTAAAGCGCCAGAAGGTAGGCAATACCAGTTATGGGCCATTGTGAATGGAAAACCTGTTGATGCAGGCATGTTGACAAATGACGAAGGCGTTATTATGCAGTTAAAGTCCGTTAAGGATGCACAAGCATTTGCAGTAACATTAGAAAATGCTGGTGGAAGTGCTACTCCAACCCTTGACCAGATGTATGTTTTTGGTAAGATAAACTCATGAGAAGAATGTTTTCCTAATTGTCAGTTGCAGTAGTTAAAGCCGTTTCTACAGTTAAGTAGAAGCGGCTTTTTTTATGAGATGTTACGGTGAAATTTTTTTTTGAAAATTAATACCTACCCAAACTTTTCATTAAAACTACCCGTATATGAAACGCTGATCACAATTATCATTTCTTTAAGCCGGCTTAACCCAGACAGCATGTTTCAGCAATTGAAAAGATCCATGTAATCAAATTGAATTGTTATGAATCACATGAAAACAAATTTGCCAGACACTGGCAATACAGGGGATGTACTGCCCGCTAATCACCTGGGGCGCCGGAAATTTCTATCCTACTTAGGGATGGTTGGTGGCGGTGCTGCTGTGCTGGCAGCATGCAGGAAAGACAAGAACAACAATGGAGCTCCTCCCGGTAGTATTGATTTAGGTTCAGGAGATATTGGGGTACTCAATTATGCTTATGCATTGGAACAATTAGAAGCAGCCTTTTATACGCAGGTCATCTCTACTCCGTATAGTGGCATTAGCAGTGCAGAGCAGTCATTGTTAACCGATATACGGGATCATGAAATAGCCCATCGCGAGTTTTATAAAGCAGTGTTGGGTGCAAAGGCGATACCTAGTCTGCAGGTAAATTTTTCTTCTATCAATTTTAGTAGCAGAGACAATGTACTCGCTACTGCCAAGGCTTTCGAAGATCTGGGAGTGTCCGCATATAATGGAGCTGGACAATTATTAACGAATGCTGATTATCTCCTGCTGGCGGGAAAAATTGTATCTGTGGAAGCCCGTCATGCCGCCTATTTAAGGGACCTGATTTCCAATGGCTCATTTGCTGATAACACTGCGGTGGATGCCAATGGTCTGGATTTAATAAACAAACCCATTGATGTACTGAATACAGCTAAAACATATCTGCAGTCTACATTATATGGTGGAAACCTGCCTGTAAAATGATATTTCTTCATCTATAAATAAACAGACAATGCATCTTCAAAATATAATGGATGAAATAGAAAAGACAGATCCAGAAGTTTATGAGCGACTGGATACACGCAGAAATGCCATGCAGCAATTTGCTACGCTGGGAGGTCGAATCGCCCTTGCTGCATTGCCTTTTGCTTTAGGAGGAATGTTTAAACGTGCATATGGGCAGAGTACAAGTACCATATTGAATGTACTTAATTATGCATTAACGCTGGAATACCTGGAAGCCGAATTTTATACAACCGGGGCCGCTTCTGGCATAGTACCGGCAGGAACCCCGGCTGTAGCAGCTATCAACACGATCAGGGATCATGAAAATGAGCATGTCGCATTTTTGAAATCCACGATCAGCTCTCTGGGAGGAATGCCTGTTTCGAAGCCTACTTTTGATTTTACTGCCAAAGGTACATTTAGCAATGTTTTTACGAATTACGATACATTCCTGGCAGTGGCACAAACCTTTGAAGATACGGGTGTGAGAGCCTATAAAGGAAGAGCGGCGGAATTATTGGGCAATAGCGTCGTGTTGTCGGCTGCGCTTCGCATCCATTCTGTTGAAGCGCGTCATGCTTCTCATATCCGTCAGATGCGCAGTGCCAGAGGGGCGATTGTAAAACCCTGGATTACCGGAAATGATACGGGAGGAATAGGAAGCGCGGTACAAGCAAATTATAATGGAGAGGAACTCACTATCCAGGCGGGAGTGAATATCGCTCAATTTGTGAGTATAAATGCCGCCAGCGAAAGTTTTGACGAGCCATTAACAGCGAGTCAGGTACAGGCGCTGGTGAGTCCATTTATTGTATAAAATATTTCCTGAAAATTAAATATTAATCAACATGAAAAAAGTATTGAATCTGATGATAGCCGCACTGCCATTGATGACAGTGGGTTTCAGTGAACTGCAGGCAGCGCCTGCAAATAGGATCTCCTCACATATTATGATGAGGGACTGGATGAAATCGACCAATGGTACATGGCCCGGCATGAAAGACGGGAAAACCTACTGGTACAAATTGGATAAACACGGTGGTTTGTGGTGGAGCACAGACGGGCAAAAATGGGAAGCTGTGAAAGATGGCGCCTGGGCTGATAAAGATGGGAAATGGTTGAAAATCCATGATAAAAAGTTGGTGTGGAGCACGGATGGAAAAACCTGGTCAGAAGTGCCGGATTGGAAATGGGAAGCTTCAGATGGAAAATGGTATAAGTTTGATAGCAACTGGGGCCTTTGGGTGAACAGTTAATAGAATAATTGGTTAATTTAGTGCTGGCGTGTCATCTTCCCTGGAAGATGACACGCTGTTTTTTTGCATGTACATTAAAAAATATGCAGCAGACTAAATTGTGCAACTAACTGTTATGAATATACTACAAGAAGAAACACATCATATTGCCGAGGTACAGGCATTGGTAACGGCCGCATTTGGCCGTACAGAAGAAGCCGACCTGGTTGCTGCATTGCGCGGCAGTCAGGCATTTGTACCGGAGTTGTCGCTGGTGGCAACGGAAGGAGAGGAGGTGACCGGACATATTTTGTTTACCCGTTGTAGTATTGGGAGTTCTACATTGCCGGTATTGGCACTGGCGCCTGTAGCCGTTTTGCCGGATCATCAAAATAAAGGAATAGGGAAAGCCCTTATCAACGCAGGGCTAAGCAAAGCCAGAGAGCTGGGTTTTAAAGCTGTGATTGTACTCGGCCATGCAGCCTACTATCCAATTTTTGGATTTTTGCCGGCTGATAAATGGCAGATCAGCGCACCTTTTGAAGTGCCTGCTGAAAGTTTCATGGCCCTGGAATTAGTACCAGGCGCGCTGGAACATACAACAGGAGTGGTCCATTATGCTCCTGAATTTGGTATCGGATAAATATTGCACACCGGATTAAAAAATGTTTACACGGTTTAAATGTAGGTCTGTGGCTAGTTTGGGGTGTTTTGTTTTCTTCGTATAGGGGTTCCCGGTAGTGACAATTTGTAAAAATGTTTGAAAAAAATTTGTCAAATTAAAAACAAACCCTACATTTGCATCCCGTTTGACACGGTACGGCTGCGTAGCTCAACTGAATAGAGCATCTGACTACGGATCAGAAGGTTTCAGGTTTGAATCCTGACGCGGTCACTACAAAAATGCTGCACCAACTGCAGCATTTTTTTTCAAAAGCTCTTTATCTGACGAAGATTATTCAATCATAATTAATTGAAAATAAATTTGTTAGATTGAAATAATTTTTTACCTTTGTCCTCCTTTCAATAGGAAATGGCTGCGTAGCTCAACTGAATAGAGCATCTGACTACGGATCAGAAGGTTTCAGGTTTGAATCCTGACGCGGTCACCACAAAAAAATGCTGCACCAGTTGCAGCATTTTTTTTCAAAAGTTCTTCAACTAATTATTTTTTTTCAATTGTAATGATTTGAAAATAATAAGATTAGATCGGAAGAAATATTACCTTTTATCCCCTTCAATAGGGAGAGAATGGCTTCGTAGCTCAACTGAATAGAGCATCTGACTACGGATCAGAAGGTTTCTGGTTTGAATCCAGACGAGGTCACCACATACTGGCTGCGTAGCTCAACTGAATAGAGCATTTGACTACGGATCAAAAGGTTTCAGGTTTGAATCCTGACGCGGTCACCACACAAAAGCGGGTTACTTTACAAAAAGTAACCCGCTTCCTTTTTATACGCCTTCTCAATAAAGGCTAGTTTGGCTTAATAGCAATACTCATCGCCTCCGCACGTTTGGTGCCATCCGTTAAATTAATCGGATTACTGTTAATCCAGTATTTCGCTTTTGTAAGACCATTATTAGGGTCTTCAAGTCCTGCCACATAAATATTACCACTGAATACAGCAATATCATTTGCCCTCGCTTCAATGGTTTCACATGGTAAAGCCACTATCGAGTTGTTAATCCAATATTTCGCACCGGCAGACCAGGTGTAACCAGCACAATAAGGAACGCCATTGTATACATAAATGCCGGTGGCTATCCTTCCCGCATCTGGATTGAATACCCCTCCGGGCAAAATTACCTTCACACCGTTTTTCCAATATGCCGCCCTGTTTCCAAAATCATATCCGCAGATATATATATCAGCGCCTATAACTGCAATACTTAGTGCCATTCCAGGAGTGTCAGATAAATAGCTAAGTACGCCATTCTTCCAAATAACAGGCTTTGAATCCACTGTCCCCACCACATATACATTGGTGCCATTCACCGCAATATCTTTTGCACTAGAACTGATAGTAGACCCGCCCGTAGTGAGTTGTACCTGTATTCCATTTTTCCAGTAAACAGGTCGGTTAGACAAAACATTCCCCAGATCATCACTGCCAGCAACGTACACATCGCCATTGAAAACAGTAATACCGTTGGCGATGGCTGTGTAACCAGTCTTGACAAGCGTAGTAGGTACTCCATTCTTCCAGTAAATGGCATTATCACTTTTCGTACCCACAATGTGTACATCCGATCCGGAAAGCGCTATCGCCACTGCATATTCGCCACCAGGCAATGAGTATGGAACGCCGTTTACCCAATACTTTGCACGCGGAGATAAATGAACACTGTCTTCCCATCCAGCCACATAAACATCAGGATCATTTAATGGACCCAACTTTTCCAGCTTGGCATTATTGCCAATGGGATGTAATGCATCTTTTTGATTTGATTTACTACAGCTGCTTAATAAAAATAGGATAGAGGCCAGTATAAATAACTGGAAACAAGGTTTTAAGTGGGTTGTCATCATTCAAATTTTTATGGTGAAAAATGCTACAGCGGAAATGCTGATCCCATTAATTTACATGGGCCGCATGCAGAACCCCCGCGGTGGAGCATATACCGCCAATGGCATCCTATTAATTTTTTCACTAGAAAAATTCGATAAAGATCACCCTGTTAACCTGCAAAATCATTAAGCATATCCAGAGAAGGAACAAAAAACAAACTACCTGTAGTGGCAATACTAAAATCCAGAATACGATCGGAATTCCCTACAGGATTACCTATAAACATATTGCGGAGCATCTTCTCTACCGTTGTAAAAGTGCTGGCATAACAAATAAAATATGTGCCCATTTCATTCGTGGCTACATTGCCGAAAGGCATGTTATCTCTCACTATCTTTAAATCGTCCCCAACATTGGCGAGTGCAATATGCGCGTTCTTCGGTTTGACATCATCACTCATTTCAATGTCATGCGTCCTGGAACGACCAATTACTTTTTCCTGTTCCTCCACAGAAAGCGATTTCCATGCATCCAGATCATGCAAATACTTTTGAACAAACTGATAGCTCCCACCTTTATAGGCAGGGTCCTGCTCTCCAATCACTGCAAAATAATCACGATCCGTTCCATGCGGGTTTTCGGTACCATCCACAAATCCCAGGATAGAGCGACTGTCCCAATACCTAAATCCCTGCACTTCCACCACACAATAAGCTATCTCATTCATACAATCTGCTATGATGGAACTCATATCAAAAGCAAAACTCTTTACATCAGAACGGATATGAAAATGGAGATCGCCTTTCGTGGCTACAGCGGTATGTTTGCCGCCAGTTATAGCTTCAAAGTTTTTCAATTCCTTTGGCAAAGGCTTAGGCAACTCCAGTTGCAACCATGCATCATAACCAATGCCCACCACGCAACTGGCCTTTGATTCAGGAAAACGATCGAGCGCAGAATTATTGAGATTGATCACCAACGCACATAACCGCTGGAAGACGGGCTTGATCTGGGCTGTAGTCAATCCTTCTTTGAAGTTCCATACCAGAAAGTAAGTATTGTTGTTAGGATAATCCGTAACATTTTGCGGATTGTTCGTACTAATTGAATTTACCATGGCCATATACTGCGTTTCTTAAGATGAGTGCTGATTAAAAATACGATTTTTAGAAGTTTATAAATAATTAGTATCGTTGATAATCTTTAGGGAGACACGTATCGATCCACATAATTTCGTTTATCCAGTAGCCGCTTATTTGATATTTCACCGAAAAATTCCTTACATTTCCTCAATGAAATTGTTGTCATTCCTGTTCGCAGTCTGCCTGTACGCCAACGACACCACTGCCCAACTGAATGTGGATAGCCTGAATCAGTCGCTTTCAAATAAAAAAATGACCAGTGTGGAGAGAATCAATGCACTCAACACACTTGCTGCATATTATAATAAAGACTCTACCAACCTGGCACTCGTGATGGCCAATGAAGCCTACCTGCTTGCCCTCAAGGAAAACAACAAGAAACTCCAAGCCGCGTCTCTCTTAAACTTATCCGAAGGATATCTATATAATGATCAGTACGACCAGGCACTGAACTATGGCTATAATGCGCTCGACATCTGTCAGGCTTTGAAGAATGATAGCGCCACCGCACGTGCCCTCACCAATCTGGGCTGGATCTTCTACGATACAGAAAACAGCTATTTCTCCCTGCAATACCATATGCAGGCACATGAAATTTATAAGAAACTGGGAAACCCACGCCGCGTAGCACTCTCCATGAATGCACTTGGCCTGGTATATCTGCTGAAAGATGAATTTGAAACAGCACGTAAATATTTTGATAGTACCATCACCATTGCCCACCAATGCCACAGCGAACCTATGGTAGCTAGTGCCCTCGGCAACCGGGGGATCTGTGAAAACGAATTCGGCAAATACCAGGAAGCCCTCGCGGATTTTGAGAAAGCCCTTACCATTCTTGGCACCACAGACGTACTCGCTCATGCCGAAGTACTCAACCAAATGGCCTTCTCCCGGATCAAACTAAAAGAATATCCCCTGGCAGAAAAACTCCTGACCGACGCCAGAGCGCTGATCCATCAATCCAACTCCAATACAAGAAAAGAAAAACTACTGGATAACCTTACGAACTCGGCATTGCTTTACCAGGAACTCGGTGAATACAAAAAAGCTTTCACCGCCCTCCAGGATTACACAGAGGTGCGTAACCAGATTCTCTCCAAAAGTAAAAGCGAGGCCATTTCCGCCCTTAAAATCCAGCGGGAAGCCAAAGAGAACGAGCGACTGATCATCACCCTGGAAGCCCAGAAAGAATTACGCGCCTTCCAGCGGAATGCACTCGCAGCAGGCGTACTACTTCTTATTATTATAGGCATCCTCTATATCAGTAAGATGAACCAGAAGCGCAAAAAAGAGAAAGAACTGGAGGAAATGCGGCAGGCACTCATCAAAAGAGAACTGGAAGCGGCCATTCATGAGAAGGAATCCCTCAACAATAAACTGGAATTCCGGGACAACGACCTGAAAAACTATGCGCTCTTCATCTCCCAGAGAAATGATATGATTCGCAATTTTATCGATGAACTGACCGTAATCGATATCCATGGCGATGCCAAAAACGAAAATATCACCCGGTTCAATCGCCTCATTCATAAATTTCAACATGACCTGGACAGTAACAAAGACACCCAGGATTTTAACCTTTCCGTAAACGAAATCCACAAAGATTTCTTCTTTAACCTCCTCCAAAAGTTCCCGGACCTCACCGAAAATGAACGTCGCTTATGCGCCCAAATTCGCCTGAATCTGTCCATAAAAGACATCGCTTCACTCAATAATATCTCCGTGAAATCAGTCGAAATGGCAAGATATCGACTCCGGAAAGCCTTCAATCTGGAACACAAAGAGAACCTGTCTGATTTTTTAAAGCAATTTTAAGTAATTGATTTTTAATTAGTTAATCCCCTTGTAGAGGTCGTGTAGAGGTCTCTGTAATGCCTGTATAGAGGTGGCAAACCCCTCTGCCCTTGATTTTCCTTTCTACTTTACTTCCGGTCCCGGCGCTGCCAGATTCACGTGTGAAAAACATCAACCTATGTCACAGTGCCGGAGGGACAGTCCATGTTAATTTTTAAAAAGCAGAATTAAAAACCAAAATGCGTATGTGGAAACAACTACGGAGAAATGGAATATTACTATTCCTATTGTTTACCGGGCTAACCGTCTTTGCCCAGACACCTACCCTAAACCTGACAGGTAAGGTGACAGATGCAAAAGGCAACGCCATCCCAGGAGCCAGTATTGCCGTAAAAAATACAAGCCGGGGTACCTCTACGGATGCCAAAGGGGAATTTACCCTCGCCGCCGTTCCGGAAAATGCGACCCTCTTAGTATCAGCTATGGGATTCGCCGCCAAAGAAGTAAAACCAACCAGCAAACATCTGGCGATATCCCTGGACGAAAATGTAAAAGGCCTGGACGAAGTACTGGTGATCGGTTACGGTACCCAGAAAAAGGGAGATGTAACCGCTGCCATCGCCTCCGTAAACACCAAGAACCTTTCCAAACAGCCTGCCGGTAACATCGGTACCATGCTGCAAGGGCAGGCTCCTGGCGTGATCGTAAGCTCCGGTACAGGTAATCCTTCCGCTCAACCAGTTGTACTGGTACGTGGCCTGAACAGTATCAACAATGCCAACCCACTCTACGTGGTAGACGGTATTCCACTGGGCTATGCCTACGATATCAACCCGAACGATGTGGAATCTATCAGCATTCTGAAAGATGCATCTGCGGCCACCATCTACGGCGCCCGCGCCGCTGGCGGGGTGATCATCATCACTACCAAAAAAGGTAAATCAGGTGAACCAAGAGTAAACTTCAATTCTTTTTACTCTATTCAGCGCCTGAACAACAACCTGCCATTACTGGATAAACTGGGCATGAACAAAGTGGTACGCCAGGCTTATGCAAACGACAATACCACGCCTCCGATTTATGTACAGGACGATAGCAAATACGCTAACTCTGACTGGGTGGGCGCTTTTACTAAACAAGGCATCGAACAGAAGTACGACCTGGATGTTTCAGGGGCTTCTGAGAAACTCGCTTACCGCCTGTCTTATGGCCACTGGGAAAACTCCGGTACCATCATCAACACCGGCGCTAAAAGAGATAACGTACGCCTGAACAGCGAAATCAAACTGCTGGACAGTCGCCTGAAAATTATGCCTATCGTTGCTTACACCCGTTTCAATAATCAAAACTACAGCGATGTAGATGGCGATGGTAACGCTGGTTTCTCTCCAATCATGGAAGTATACAGAACGTTACCGCATAAACGTATCTATGATCCTAATTCCATCAATGGCTACGCAAAACCAGAAACAGAACTCGGTTCCGGTAACCCGGTAGGTGAAAGAATGCTCTGGAACGGAAGATCAATTGACGACTACCTGCAACTCAATGTGGCCGCTGATCTAAAACTCTGGTACGGATTTTCCTACAACTTCACCGTTGGTAAGAATATCGTAAACAGCTATACTTATAGTCAAACAGCTCCCTATGATTTCGGGGCACAATCCTTTGTAGAAAATCCTTCCCGCTCTGAAAGTCGCGGTAGAACCGAATACACCCTCTTTACCCATCTCCTGAATTACGAGAAACAACTGGGTAAACATAACTTCAAAGCGATGTACGGCTTCTCCCGTGAGAAGAACATCAGTCAGGGTACTATCGGCTCCGGTAACCACCTGAGCAGCCCGCTGATTGAATCGCTGTCAGGTCTGATCGTAGAAGGAAAGAGTGACTACATCCGCGTAAATGGCTGGAACTATGGCAACAACCTGCAATCCTACTTCGGACGTGCCAGCTATAACTACGATGATAAATACTTTGTACAGGGAAGCCTCCGCCGCGATGGTTCTTCCCGTTTTGGTCCATTGAACCGTTTCGGTACTTTCTACTCTTTTTCCGGCGGATGGAACATCCATAAGGAAAACTTCTTCAACATTCCATGGATCTCCGAACTGAAACCACGCGTGAGCTACGGTACCGTTGGTAACCAGAATGTGAGTAACTTCCAGTACCTGGCGAAAATCTATCTGTCTGGTTCAGATCCTTTCCTGAACTATCCATTCGGTGGAGCGCCTAGTCAGCCTGTTTATGTGGGCGCTATCGCAGCTACACTGGCTAACAATAATATCAAATGGGAACAAACCGCCACCTTCAACGCCGGTCTGAATTTCAGTCTGCTGAAAGGTAGTGTAAGCGGTAGCTTCGACTATTTCCATTCTAAAACCAGCGATATGCTGGCAGAGACGCCAATCCCTAGTTCTTCCGGTATCACTGCTATGCCACTGACCAATATCGCAGATATGGAGAACAAAGGATGGGAGTTCACGGTAACCTACCGCAGTCCTGCCGATAAAGATTTCCGTTGGGATGTAACAGCGAACCTTTCTCATAGCCGCAATAAAATTATCCGCCTGGGTTACGATGAAGGCGTAATCGCGGATGGTTTCGTAGACTTCAACAACCGCGGTACTACACTGACTAAAAAAGGTCAGCCACTGGCATCTTTCTATCTCTATAAAACAGATGGTATCTTCCAGTCACAAGCTGAAATCGATGCTTACAAAAATAAATCCGGCGAACTGATTCAACCTAACGCCAAACCAGGCGACCTGCGTTTTGTAGATACCAATGGCGACGGACAACTGGATGATAACGACAAACAACTGATGGGGAACGGTTTACCTAACCTGGATTACGGTATCACCTTTAACGCCAGCTACAAAAACTTTGACCTGATGATTTTCCTGAATGGTAAACAAGGTCAGAAAATGTATAACGGCGCTAAAATGTTCCTGTATCGTTACTACCGTTCTGCAGATCTGCTGAATGCCTGGACACCAACCAACACCAATACAAACGTTTATCGTTTGAGCAATGCAGATGAGAATGAAAACATGCGAGTATCTGATTACTTCCTGGAAGACGCTTCTTTCGTACGTCTCCGCAACCTGCAACTGGGTTACACCCTGCCGCAGAAATTAGCTACCGCTATGCACCTGGATCGCCTGAGAATTTATGCTGGCGCTTACAACCTGCTGACATTTACTAAATACACTGGCTTCGATCCGGATTTATCCAATACCGGTATTTTCAGCCGTGGCGTAGACAGAGGCTATTACCCAATGAGCCGCTCTTATGTATTCGGTCTCAATGTTGGATTCTAATCTGAAAAACTAAATTGAACTTTATGAAACTTAAAATAACAGGTCTGGTTTTCTCTGCTGTGATGTTGTTCTCTTCGTGCTCAGACAAGTTCCTGGACTTGCAGGATAAACAAAACCTCACAGAAAATACTTTCTGGACTACAAGGCAGCATGCTTTGCAGGGCATCACCGCCACCTATGCCGCGTTGCAGGGACATAACGGCGACAAATGGACATTCTTTGAAGAGGTATTTGTCACCATGGCATTCAAAGCCGATGATATCGACAACAATAAGAATGAACCTTACGGTAAGAACATGGCAGCATTTGTAAACGGTACCGACGAATCAGGTCCCTGGAACCTCTGGGCTACCTGCTATGCTGGTATTGGCCGCGCTAACCAGGTAATTGAAAAAGTGCCTGGCATTACCGTAATGACAGATAAAGAACGCAACGAAATTATTGCGGAAGCTAAATTCCTACGCGCTTACAACTATTTCATTCTGGTAAATGGATATGAACATGTGCCACTGGTACTGAAATTCGAAAAAGACCTGAATAAACTGCAGGTGCCACAAGCGCCAGCTGCCGATGTTTGGGCCCAGATAGAAAAAGATCTCACAGAAGCAGAAGGCGTATTACCTGACAGCTATTCCAGTGAATACAAAGGTCGCGCTACTAAAGGAGCTGCAAAAGCGCTACTGGCAAAAACCTACCTGTACCAGGAAAAATGGCCGCAGGCGGAAGCCAAGTTCAGAGAGATCTATGGTAAATATTCCCTGAATACCAACTACGTAGATAATTTCAACGGTACCCGTGAAAACGGCCCTGAGTCTGTGTTTGAAATACAGTTCACCGGCGATCGCTCTGTTTCTGATGAAAGACATCCTTTCAACTTTGAAGCGGCGCCTTACGCGCTGGACGGCTGGGAAATTTTCTATCCATCTGATTGGGTGGTAGCAGAAATGAAGAAAGATAAAACCGATGCAGGTGGCTATAGCGACAGGGTTTATGGTAATATCTTCTTCAATGACCCTAACTCAAAAATGTGGGATCTCGGTACGCCGGCAACACTGGTGCCTTATGCAGATGTTGCAGGTAGCCTTTCCCGCCCTGCTTACTATAATAAATATACCTATCCGAACGACAGAAGCGGCGCTTATGTAGGTTACAATATTCCGCTGATCCGCTATGCAGACGTATTGCTGATGCTGGCAGAAGCTGCCAACGAAAATGGTAAAACGGATGAAGCGATCGGTTTCATCAACGAAGTACGTGCACGTAGCCATGCGAAAGCCATTACAACAGGTAGTTTGAATAAAGATCAGCTGAGAGAGCAGATCCGTAATCACGAACGTCCTGTGGAACTGGCAGGAGAATTTGGTATCCGTTGGTTCGATATTGTTCGCTGGGGCCGCGGTAATACTGCCAAACAAGCGATCAAAACGCTGATGCAGAATCACCAGAAACCATTCGCCAACAACTTCGTAGAGGATAAGCACATTCGCTTCCCAATACCACTGAGAGAAATAAACACCAATCCGCTCCTGAAGCAGAACAATTTGTATTAAAAATCTTTGCCGGCAGGGGATTGCCTGCCGGCAAAATATTTTTTCATAAGCACGGAAATAGAGATGATGAAATACAGTATTGGATGGATAGTGGCGCTATTGTTCTTTTTAAAGACAAGCGCTCAGCAAAACCCGCAACCATGGTGTAACCCAAAGGTTCAAACCGAAAATGCCCTCGCGCCTCATGCCTGGTTTATTCCCGCAGTGTCTGAAACTGCTGCATTACAAAATGCACCTTCGCCGTTCCTGATTTCACTGGATGGTATATGGAAATTTCGCCTGGACTCCGCGCCGGCAGCACGTCCGCAGAACTTCTTCGCGGATAATTTTGATGTGAGCAACTGGAAAGATATTAAGGTGCCAGCCCACTGGCAAACAGAAGGTTTCGATCGTTTTATTTTCACAGACGTGGAATACCCGATCCCTGTAAACCCGCCATACCCGCCGGAAAACAACAATCCTATCGGTTCCTATCGCCGGAATTTCACCATTCCCGATAACTGGAAAGAAAGGAATGTTATTCTCCACTTCGGCGCAGTGAATTCATTTTTCTTCTGCTGGGTAAATGGAAAATATGTTGGGCTGGGAAAAGACAGCAAAACAGCTACCGAATTCGATATTACCCGCTTCCTGCGCAAAGGACAGAATACCGTAGCTGTACAGGTATTCCGCTTCAGCGATGCTACCTACCTGGAAGGACAGGACATGTGGAAACTAAGTGGTATCGAACGTAGCGTGCAACTCATTGCCCGACCAAAAATCGCTGTACAGGACTTCTTCGTAAAAGCAGGACTGGACAGTACTTATACCAATGGGCTCCTCAACCTGGACGTAGCATTCAACACTGCCGCTGAAGGTGGATACATACAAGCAAAACTCCTCGATGAAAAAAATACGGAGATCTGGAAACAACAACTTGCCCTCAATGGTAATGAAAAATATCATTTCACGGCAGCGGTGAGCAAAGTGAAATCCTGGAATGCAGAAAATCCGTGTCTCTATAACTTATTGATATCTTACTACGATAAAAACGGCCGACTGGTAGAAGCCATCCGTCACAAAACCGGCTTCCGAACAGTGGAAATCCGCAATGGGCTGTTGTTAGTGAATGGGGTAGCTGTAAAGATAAAAGGAGTGAACCGCCATGAACATAACATGTACACCGGCAAAGTGATCAACAAAGAAGGCATGCTGGAGGATATCAAAGTGATGAAACAATACAATATCAACGCGGTGCGCAGCAGTCACTATCCTAATAGTCCCGACTGGTACGCACTCTGCGACGAGTATGGTTTGTACATCGTGGATGAAGCAAATATTGAATGTGATGGTATGTCATTCTCCCCGTTGAAAACATTGTCCGACAAACCTGAATGGAAAGATGCGTACATGCATCGCACCCGCAGGATGTTTGAAACAGATAAAAACCATTGCTCCATCATCGTTTGGTCATTAGGCAACGAAAGCGAATTTGGTGAAAACTTCATCGCTACTTATCAATACCTGAAAGGGATAGATAATACGCGCCCTGTGCAATACGAAGCCGCTGGCAGAAATGAATACACCGACATCGTATGCCCGATGTATAAATCTCCCAGTATCATGCTGGAATATGTGAAGAGATGGAATACACGCCCTTTCATTCAATGCGAATACGCACATATGATGGGCAATGGCGGCGGTAACCTGAAAGATTACTGGGACCTGATTTACCGCCATCAGCAATTGCAAGGCGGTTTCATCTGGGACTTCTCCGATCAGACGTTTAAGAAAAAAGATAAGAACGGTCGCGATATCTGGGCCTATGGCCGGGATATGGGACAGGTAGGCCTTACCAGCGATACCAGCTATTGTGCCGATGGATTATTTGCGGCAGACAGAACTCCGCATCCGCAGGCCTTCGAATTGAAGAAAGTGATACAGCCAGCTACATTCGAAACAGTTCCCTTATCGCCGAATCAACTGCGTATCATCAATCGTTTAGACTTCACCAACCTGGATCAGTACCAGTTTTCCTGGTATATCCGCTCCAATGGTGAAACTATTGCAAAGGGACCGCTGGAAGTAGGCGCTATTGCGCCACATGGCGAAAGAACAGTGTCTTTAACACTGCCTGCTCTGAAAGCTAAGCCTGGCACAACCTACTTCCTGACAGTAGAAATGAGAACTAAAGTAGCTACAGCTGCCGTACCAGCAGATCATCTGCTGGCATGGGAACAATTTGAACTGCCATCTCCTCTACAAGAATCTACTGCGCCAGTAGTAGAAAAGAAAGTGAACATCCACAAAGAAGCAGATCAGATAATAGTTACAGGAGAAGATTTTGAACTGGCATTCAATAACCATACTGGCTGGTTATCGGCCTACACCTGGAAACAGCAGCCTATCATGCAATCCCCGCTGGAGCCGCATTTCTGGAGAGCTCCAACGGACAATGATATAGGAAACAGTCAGCAGATACGCTGTGAAGTTTGGAGAGACGCCATTCAATCAGCCCGCCTGGATTCCATGACAGTAACCCCAGAAGGTCCTTACAGCGTAACCATTCGTACCTGGCATTCCCTGCCAACAGTGAAAGCTACCTACCTGGCAGTTTACACCATTACAGGTGAAGGCGCCGTACAAGTGCAGGTGGCCATGAAAACAGGAAAAGAAACCATGCCGGAGTTACCTCGTTTTGGTATGCGTACTATCTTGCGCGGAGAATTTGATAATGTGGCATGGCTGGGCCGCGGACCTTTTGATAACTACCCCGACAGGCACACTGCGGCGGCAGTAGATCTGTATCGTATGAAAGCAGATCAGTTATTCCATCCTTACCCACGTGCTCAGGAAAGTGGCTACAGAACAGGAGTTCGATGGATGTCGCTCACCAATAACCAAGGGATTGGCCTGGTGGCAAAAGGTACGCCACAGATCTGTACCGGCGTACTGCATTTCAACATGAACCATATGGAATTCGACCGGGATGCTGCTGAAAATAATCACGGTGGCAGTATGGTCAATGAAGATCTGGTATGGTGGAACATTGATTACAAACAATCCGGTGTAGGAGGAGATAATAGCTGGGGCGCTACGCCACATGCAGAATTTATGTTGCCTTATCAGGACTATAATTATTCATTTATACTGAGTCCCGCTATAAAATAATGAATATGAGAAGATGGTTGATACTAATACTCGGACTTTCCCTGCAACAGGCAAATGCACAGCGCAGTAAATTTCCTGATGTATTAAACCTGCGCGCAGAGCCGCCAGCGGGCAAAAGCATACTGACGAATGTGTTCAGCGATATGGGGGCATGGCATGCATATGCCTTGCCTTCCAGGAAAGAAGATAACGGCGCTTTTATTGGTCCATTGGTAATGGGCATGGAAGGTAAATGGCTCTCGGGCTCCTTCTCCAGACTAGCGCTCAGTGAAAACAGGCAGGCAGTGGACTTATCGTCTGCCAAAGCTGATATCAGCTATCTCCCTGGTATGCTACAGCAAAAGTTAGAAATAAATAATCTGATCATCCTGCAGCAATTGATTTTTGTTTCAGGAAGAGAAGCCTTGCTGCATACCACTATCACCAATAAAGGAGTTAGCGCAAGAACGCTGAATATCCGCTACTATGGACAATCCAGAAAGAGCATTACAGTTGACAACGGAACGTCGTCTGTCCAATCTGCTGGCTTTGTATCTGTATTCCCATCAGGAACGGTACTGACGGCAGATAGCATCAGTTACAGCGCCAGCAATGATGGAATTGTCATCGCAGCTGGCAAAAGCTATAAACAAACACAAGTACAGGCTTACTACCCTGATTCAGTGCGTATTCCTGCTACATATGATTTTGGTAAATCTTTGCGGGAGAATGAGATTCGGTGGAATACTTATATCTCCCGCTATATCTCCGCTGCTCCGCATCTGACGGACTCACAGAAACGATTGGCCGTGAAATGTATGGTAACATTGATCACCAATTGGAGGAGCAGTGCCGGAGATATACTCCATGACGGCGTTTTCCCATCCATCAACTACCAGGGCTTCTATGGCGTCTGGAGCTGGGATAGCTGGAAACAGGCCGTTGGAATTGTGACCTTCCATCCCGAACTGGCAAAAGATAATATTCGCTCCATGTTCGATTACCAGGATGAACATGGTATGGTGGCGGATTGCATCTATGCGGATAAATCAGAGAATAACTGGCGGGATACTAAGCCGCCGCTGGCCGCATGGGGCGTTTGGGAAGTCTATCTCCAAACAAAGGATACCTCTTTTGTAAAAGAAATGTTGCCTAAACTGATCCGCTATCACGAATGGTGGTATGCCAATAGAGACCATGACCAGAATGGTTTATGCGAATATGGATCTACAGATGGCACCCGTATAGCGGCAGCATGGGAAAGTGGTATGGACAATGCAGTACGATTTGATAGCGCAGTAATGCTGAAAAACAATGAAGGCGCATGGTCGCTGGATCAGGAAAGTGTAGATCTCAATGCATACTTATACGCAGAGAAATTATATCTTGACAAGTTATTGGCCGTAGCCGGAGAAAAGGCCCGCTATAGTGCACAAGCAGCGAAACTGGCGGAACAGATCCGCAGTAAATTCTATGATGCTAAAAGAGGATACTTTTATGATCTGCGCACAGCAACTGCTACACTGGTGACAGTTGATGGTCCTGAAGGCTGGATTCCGCTGTGGACCGGTGTAGCAACCAAGGAACAAGCGGCAATGGTGTTACGGAAGATGAATGACCCTCGGAAATTCAATACCAAAGTACCGCTGCCCACACTCGCAGCCGATCATCCTGCATTTGACCCAATGAAAGGTTACTGGCGAGGACCGGTATGGTTGGATCAGGTAGCCTATGGCGCAGCAGGCTTACGCCGCTACGGATATAAAAAAGAGGCGGCGAAATTTGAAAAGCAACTCCTGGAAAATGCCGCAGGACTGCTTACAGACGGACCAATATGCGAAAACTATCATCCGCTTACCGGTAAAGGATTGAATGCGAAAAATTTCAGC
This sequence comes from Chitinophaga dinghuensis, assembly GCF_003259435.1. GTDB lineage: Bacteria > Bacteroidota > Bacteroidia > Chitinophagales > Chitinophagaceae > Chitinophaga > Chitinophaga dinghuensis. Next base: position 512,720 of record NZ_QLMA01000006.1, on the reverse strand, counting down.
TGGTCCGCAGCACATTTGTTAATGATACTGAAAAATAAATAACGTCATGGAATTTACAGCAAACGAAGTAAAGCAGCTGGTACAAAAAAACTACCTGCTGGCAGTAGAGGTGGACCCTCTCCAGGGTTACGATGAGTTCAATTACAAGATTACTGATACCTCCGGGCGGAAATTTATCCTCAAAATAACAGGGGAGGAAAAACAATACTCCTTCCTGGACGCACAATTGCGAATACTCGATCATCTAACCGTGACAGAAGTCGCATGGAAATTCCAACAGATATTAAGGAATAAAAATCGGCAGGAACTGACTCCCGTATTTAAAGACGGTAAACAATACTACGTCCGCATCCTCACCTGGCTGGAAGGAGATTGCTGGGCAAGGGTTCCGGTGAAAAACAAAGAACTCTACCTGGATCTGGGCCGCTTCATGGGCAAAACTGATGAAGCCATGAGAGAATTCCAACACGATGCCCTCCATCGGCATTATACCTGGGATATCAGCACGGCAGCGGATTGTAACAAACTGCTCCCACATATTCACGATCATGAGAAGAGAAGACAGGCAGGATATTTCCTCCTGGCTTTCGACACAGAAGTAGTGCCCGTGCTGCAAGAGCTACGCCATGCCTGTATCCACGGCGATGCAAACGACTATAACGTGCTGGTGCAGGATGGAAAAATCAGCGGCCTCATTGATCTCGGCGATATGGTGTACACTGCGCTCGTGAATAATGTGGCCATCGCATGTACCTATGCAATGTTCAGAGCGGAAGATCCATTGCAGGCTGCCGCTTGGGTGATACAAGGCTATCATGAAGCATTCCCGCTCACAGCGCAGGAAGTAGATCTGATCTATTATCTGATCGCAGCGCGTATGTGCATCAGCGTTACACAGTCGGCCTACCAGGCCTCCCTGGGCTCTTCCAATGATCATCATTTTGTTACCGAGAAAGATGCATGGGATCTGCTGAATACACTCATTCGAATCAACCCATTGCGTGCAGCAGATACCTTCCGCAAAGCATGCGGTATGCCTGCTCTGATCAATAAAGCAGATGATTACAGCCAACTCCTGGAAGAAAGGAAGGCTGTCATTGGCCGCAACCTCAGCATCAGCTACCGTAAGCCGCTGAAGATTGTTAAAGGCGCATTGCAATACCTCTACGATGATAAAGGAGATACCTACATCGACTGCGTCAACAACCCTAGCCATGTAGGACACTGCCATCCGGTGGTGGTAAGAGCTATGCAGCGACAAATAGCAACACTTAATACTAATAGTCGCTATCTGAGCGACCACCTGGTGGAATACGCTGAAGAACTGCTGCGCACATTGCCATCCAATCTTGCAGTGGTATACTTTACAAATTCCGGTAGCGAAGCCAATGACCTGGCTATTCGTATGAGTCGCCACTTCACTGGCCGCAAAGACGTAATGGTACTGGATCATGCCTACCATGGTACCTCTACGGTAGCGATGGAAATGAGTCCTTATAAATTCGATGGTAAAGGCGGTTTCGGACAGATGCCTTATATCCATAAAGCGGTATCGCCCGACTTATACCGTGGCGAATTTCGCTACGATGATCCACTGGCAGGTGAAAAATATGCTATAGATGTACAACAAATCCTGGAGAAAAATCCTGGAAAAATTGCTGCATTCATATGTGAAACTTTGCTCGGCGTAGGTGGCCAGATTCCTTTACCAGACCATTACCTGGAGAATGTATATAAGCATATTCGGGCCGCTGGCGGCGTTTGCATTGCAGATGAAGTGCAGGTAGGTTTTGGAAGAGTAGGCGAAAAATTCTGGGGTTTCGAACTGCAGGATGTACAGCCCGATATCGTTGTATTGGGTAAGCCAATTGGCAACGGTCACCCACTGGCCGCAGTGGTGGTAACAAGAGAAATAGCAGATGCCTTCAATAATGGAATGGAATACTTCAATACCTTCGGTGGAAACCCGGTATCCATGGTGACTGGCAGAACGGTACTGCAGGTAATCCAGTCGGAACAAATGCAACAACATGCCCTCGAAACGGGTAACTTCCTCATGGAAGGACTGCGGGACGTAATGAGCAAGCATCCCATCATCAGCGATGTACGCGGATATGGATTATTTGTAGGCGCAGAAATGGTGAAAGACAAAACCACTATGGCTCCGGCAGTGGATGAAATCAATGCAGTAGTAGAGAAAATGAAGGAAAGAGGATTCCTGCTTTCTACAGACGGACCACTGTATAACGTACTGAAAATAAAACCGCCAATGGTATTTAACAAACAGAACGCGGCAGATATGGTACGTCACCTCGACGAAGTATTAACTGAACTTAATTTCTAATAAATCATTGTCATGAATAATCTGGAATTAATCCTGGACGGATTGATGCGCCGCTACAAAGAGCGCGTACCGGATGTGAACCGGGTAATATCAGCCATGATAGCAGAAGGGCTGATCAAAGAAGAACAGGAAATCGAAAACGACCATATTGCTTTTCGCACCATCGGAGTGCCGCATCTGGGGATACAATCACTGGAAAAGATTTTTATCCATCACGGCTATACGAAGAAAGATTATTATTTCTTCGAAGAGAAAAAACTGGACGCATACTGGTATGCGCCACCAGATCCCGCACTGCCACGCATTTTCATCAGTGAGCTGCGTGTGAAAGATTTATCCGCTACAGCACAACAAATCATTCATAGCTACACCGATGAGGTAACGTCCGATCCTGTGGATGCACTAAACCTGGATAATCCTGCACAGGTGGATGAGTTCCTGCATAGCGGTCTGTGGCGACTCCCAACATATGCGGATTTCTCCGCGCTGGCTGCAGAGAGCGAATACGCTTCCTGGACTATCTATAACCGGTATTACCTGAATCATTTCACCATCAGCGTACATAACCTGCAAGAAGGGTATAATCATATTGAGCAATACAACCAGTTCCTGGAGAAACATGGACTTAAACTCAACGATGCTGGCGGTAAATTCAAAAAATCTCCCGATGGTTTGCTGTTGCAGAGTTCTACAGTAGCAGGTATGATCGAAGCCGCATTTGCAGATGGAGAAAAACATCGTATCGCAGGTTCCTATGTAGAGTTTGCAGAACGGAGATTGCTTCCGGAATATCAGCAGTTGCAAAGTATGGAAGTGCGCAGAGAACATCGCCGCGAAGGCTTTGAGGCTGCCAATGCCAATAAGATTTTTGAAAGTACGTATTCATCTCAAACTAATAAGTAGTAATGAAATTCTTAGCAGAATTAGGTATAAAGGCAGAGAACCCGGGCGTCAGCACTGGTAGAAAGTGGATGCAGGGCAGCGCAGGAAGTATCTCTTCCTGGTCGCCGGTAGATGGCCAGCTGATTGGACAGGTAGGCATGGCGGGAGAGGAGGACTATGCGCAAGTAATTGCCACCGCCGCCAAAGCCTTTGAAGAATGGCGCACCATACCCGCTCCTCGCAGAGGAGAAGTAGTACGTCAGATTGGAGAAGCCTTGCGTGCCCAAAAGCAGGCACTGGGCAGCCTGGTGAGTTACGAAATGGGTAAGAGTTTACAGGAAGGCCTGGGGGAAGTACAGGAGATGATTGATATATGCGACTTCGCGGTGGGATTGAGTCGCCAGTTATATGGCCTCAGTATGCACAGCGAACGCCCTTCTCACAGAATGTATGAACAATGGCACCCACTTGGTATTGTTGGCATCATATCCGCCTTTAACTTTCCAGTGGCGGTATGGAGCTGGAACGCTATGCTGGCGATGGTTTGCGGCGACGTGTGTATTTGGAAGCCTAGTGAAAAAACGCCTTTGTCCGCCATTGCTTGTCAACATATAATAGCAGAAGTACTGGAACGTAATAATGTTCCGGAAGGAGTACTCTGCGTTATCAACGGAGGCCGTGAAACAGGTGAGCTGCTGGCTGCAGATCTGCGTGTTCCGTTACTATCAGCCACTGGTTCTACCCGCATGGGCAAAGCCGTAGCAGCTACAGTTGCGGCAAGACTGGGCCGTAGCCTGCTGGAATTAGGCGGTAACAACGCTATTATCGTTTCCCGTGATGCGGATCTGGATATGGCGCTGATCGGAAGTCTCTTCGGAGCTGTAGGTACGGCAGGACAACGTTGTACCACCACGCGCCGATTGATTATTCATGAATCAGTATATGACAGCTTTAAGGAAAAACTGGTAAAAGCATACGGACAACTTCGTATTGGTAATCCGTTGGATGAAACCAATCATGTTGGACCACTGATTGATAAGGACGCTGTGAATGCTTACCTGGCGGCGATTGCAGCCTGCAAAGAGCAAGGCGGTCATTTCGTGGTAGAAGGAGGCGTATTGAGCGGAGCCGGTTATGAAAGCGGATGTTATGTGAAACCATGCATTGCAGAAGCCAAACCAGATGATGCCATTGTGCAGACAGAAACCTTTGCGCCTATACTTTACCTGATGAAATATAGCACGCTGGATGAAGCCATTGCTATTCAAAATAATGTTCCTCAGGGACTGTCGTCCGCAATTATGACCATGAATCTCCGGGAAGCTGAACTGTTCCTCTCCGCTGCTGGTAGCGACTGTGGAATTGCCAATGTAAACATTGGTACATCAGGAGCAGAAATCGGTGGCGCTTTTGGCGGTGAGAAAGAAACTGGCGGTGGCCGCGAAAGCGGTAGCGATGCCTGGAAAAATTATATGCGCAGGCAAACTAATACCATTAACTACGGTACGCAGTTGCCATTGGCGCAGGGAATTAAATTTGATTTATAGGTGTCAACTGATAGATGAAAAAAAGGTCACTTTCCTGGAAAGTGACCTTTTTTATGCGGTTGTATTTACTGCTTCGGTTGATGTTGGCGTTTGACATACGCCGCCAATTTCTCCAGTGATTGCTCCGTACCTTTTTCATTGTCTTTAGGATCAATACCGGAAGGAATTTGCTTAAAGGTCATAGTCACCAATGTAGCTACAGGGCCTTTCTCCTCCAGTTGCACCTCCATGATCATCTGGCCTTCAAATTTACTCTTATCCGAATCGAAGCGAATAGCCTGTACAATTTTTTCATAAGGCTGCAACTCCAGGAATGTAGACTCGAAGCGGTCTTCATTACCAGTTGTCTTCCCGCCAGATTCACTATCCAGGTAAAACAATGACATCGTATATCCTCCACCTACTTTCAGCTCAAAATGATGCACCTTTCCCTCCATGTTGTTTGGGGCGAGCCAGTATGCCAATGCAGTTTTGTCAGTGAAAGCATTGTAAACTGTTTCCCTGGAAGCTGGAATCAATTTGGAATTCGTTGTGGTGGCCATATGATTTGTTTTTTGGGATATTAGCCATTGCACAACTTTCATTCCCAAAAATAGGACAGGCCCGTATTTCACGAGCCTGTTTCCTATGTGTACTACTTTTCCCTTAGTTATTTTCTGCGTACTGCTTAAAGTTATTCAGGATTGCCTGCCAGCCATGTTTTTGCATTTCTACCGGGTTTTGATCCTCCGGATCAAAAGAAACAACAATATCTGTTTGGTGGCCGTTGCCATTGAAATCAACAGATGCCTGTCGGCCATTGGGCATGGTATACGTAAAGCTTTTACCAGGAGTGATGGCGTCATAGGTTGCTTCGAAATCAAATCCGAAACTGCCATCTTTAGCTTCCATTCTGGCTACATATTTTCCGCCAATACGCATGTCATTAGTAGCGGAAGGACATTGCCAGGAAGGATCTGCAAAATTCCAATGTGTAATATGTTCAGGTGTGGTATAATAATTCCACACTTTGTTTGCATCTGCGTTGATGGTGGCATTCACCGTTACTTTGCTACTCATTATTTATTTTTTAAGCGTTAACAATAATTCATCGAGTTTTTCCAGGGTAGACATCATTCCTTCTTCCATTCCCATCTTAATCACTGCTTCCAGGTCGGAAAGGGAGTTGAAAGTAACGACTGTCTCCACTAATGTATTTTCTTCTTTGTCTTTGAAGGTGACAAACCATTGGGCAGGAGGGAGGTCCGTATTGATATTGCCTGCCTCATCACAGAAGGCATCCTTGGCAGTATACCAGTCAATCGGATGTATTTGCTGATATTGGGTCAGCCCCCAGTATTCAGTGCCGTTGGGTTCCACCATGGCATAATGCCATCTGCCGCCTTCCCGGAAATCCATTTCCTTTGTTTTTGTTGTTAGCGGCTTTGGTGCAAACCACTGATCCAACAATTCGCTTTTAGTATAACAATCCCACACCAATGGGCGCTCTGCTAAAAATTCACGTCTCATGGTGAGGGTGTTGTCGGCTTTATTTACCAGGAAATCAAATTGCAATTGTTGTCTCATTTTTGCTGTTTTTTTATGGCGGATAAAAGATCGTCGAGCTGACTGAAACGAGTTTCCCAGATTTTGCGGAATTGTTCCAACCATTTATCAATCTCTTTCATTTTCTCTATTTCTAGTAGATAGTAAATTTCTCTTCCCTGATATTGCTGTGTCACCAGCTCACATTCTGTCAATACTTTCAAATGCTTCGAAACCGCCTGCCTGGTAGTGTCGAAATGAGTTGCCAGGTTGTTGGGCGTCATGGCTTGTATCGCCAGCAGAGCGATGATGGCTCTCCTTGTCGGATCTGCAATTGCCTGAAATATATCCCTTCTCATCTGTGGTATTATTTGTATGAAACCAACTGGTTGCAAATATACGTGCAACTAATTGGTTTCGCAAAATTATTTTTGAAAAGGTAGAGGAGTGATAGTAGATTACCATAGCCAGCAAAAGAATGAATTGTACGGCAGGTCAATATTTGCAGACTTTTAACCCTGTTTTTTTCTGCAACAGAAAACGCAAAAAAAGATTAGTTTTACATAAATGCAACGGAACATGTCTATTAGAGAATCCTATAATAGCTGGGCGTCACAGTACGACTCCAACATTAATAAAACCCGTGATATGGAAGCCGTATCCCTGAGGGAGAACCTGCATCCATTTACTTTCAATAATATTCTTGAAATAGGCGCAGGTACCGGAAAGAATACTTCCTGGCTGGTGGATCAGGCGCCGAAACTCACAGCGGTGGATTTCTCCGAAGAGATGATGGCCATAGCCAAAACTAAATTTCAGGACCATCCAGGTATCCGTTTTGTACAGGCGGATATCACTACTCCCTGGAACTTTACCACCGAAAAATTCGACCTGGTTACCTTTAGTCTTGTATTGGAACATATCGAGAACCTGGATCATATTTTTGCGGAAGCCTCCAAACTCCTGAATAGAGGCGGTATCGTCTATATCGGGGAATTACATCCATTCCGCCAGTATGGAGGCAGTAAAGCGCGTTTTACCACAGAAGAAGGCGAGAAGGTATTGGAAGTTTACATCCACCATTTATCCGAATTTGTGCAAACGGCTGCATGTCATGGATTGCAGGTCTTTGATGCAAAGGAATATTTCGATAATGATGATAAGACGACTGTGCCGCGTATTCTCGTTTTGTTACTGAGCAAATCTTAATCACAAGTACCAGATGCGCTGTTGTGTGGGAAAGATTCCCCACCATGGCACTTGTCGCGGTTTAATAATAGATGAGGCAACAGTTAAAGAGATAACACGTATCTCCCGATACCTGGCCTTCTATTTAATTAGGATTCCTTTTTAAATAATTTTCCGGATATAGGGAGACACGATCTTCCTGCTCCGGAAACGATACAAAATTACAAAGCCTGTCGTGCGTGCGACAGGCTTTGTAACTTATATCTTTCAGGATTTACAGTACATGTTGCTGTTGATCCTTATGTTTGTTTTTTCCGCGATTGGTGCCCCCTTTACGGCCGATAGCAGCCATATGTTCCCTGTTGCGACTAACAGCTTCACCACCTTTCTTACCTGCTGCGCGGGCTTCCTCAGAAGTGAATTTGTGGGCAACTCCTTGTTTATGGGCGGCACGACCACCTTCTCTGGATATGGCTCTCTGCTGCTCTGGGTCCATAGATGCGAAACCCCTTTTACTATGACGAGGTTTTTCTACCGCACCATGCTGCGGATTGGGATTGCCTTGGGGAAATGATTGATAAGTCATGTTTTCCATACTGCAATTTTTATAGTGTAGTGAACAAATAACTAGTAGGTGGCTATCAATATTGGTGCCATCGGCTGAAAGTCAATGCCATACAGCCTTTTTTTGAGGTGTTCCACTGTGGTATTAGTGCAATTCATTACACACTTAATAGAAAAATACACACACTGCCCACCCTGATTCCACATATTTACCCCCCAAACCCCCTGATATTTACTGGCTTGTGTTTTGTAGCATTCACAAGTGTTATCACTTTTTATAACCCATTCAATCTTCTATTATGGCAAAGTATTCGAGCGCTGTACAGCGGAAAGTGAAAAAAGTCATGGATGAAATGAAAGCAGGGAAACTTAAAAGTGGCAGAAGTGGAAAGAAAGTCACCAACCAAAAACAGGCTATCGCAATTGGCTTATCTAAAGCCCGTGCTGAAGGTGATAAAGTCCCCAAAAAATCATCTTCAATGAAATCTTCTTCCTCCCGGAAGACCACCACGAAAAAAGCAGCCGCAAAAAAGACAACGTCACTTAAAAAAGCAGCAACAAAATCAAAAATGACTGCTCATAAACCGATGGCTAAAAAAGCTACCGCTAAGAAAGCAATGGCTAAGAAAGCTATGGCTAAAAAAACAACCGCCAAAAAGGCAACTGCTAAAAAGGCGACCGCTAAAACAGCTGCTGGCAGAAAAATGACTGCCAAAAAAACAATGGCAAAAAAAAGTATCAAATCCGCCGCAAAAAAAGCAGCGCCCCGTAAAAAAGCAGGTGCCCGGAAAATGGCCTCCATTCGCAGGAAAGCAGCACACGCCTGATATATCCTGCTTTATAGATATTTATATACGAAAAAAGACCGGTATCTGGATGACACCGGTCTTTTTATATGGCATATACCTTGCCGCTGATATAATATGGAACAACATCATGTAACAGTTATTATCAATGGCAGGTCATATGGACTAAACATCACGGTAAATAACCAGATGCATGAAACCTTTTACGAGGTAGTGCCAGATGTGAGACCATTTGTATTAGAGGATTTTTCTCCCCAGTATACCCAGTTTACCGCCGATCATACGGACACAATAGCAGAACGAATCAGGATTGTGGAAACGGAACAGATTGCCCGTATTATCTGGACAGAAATCCTCAATAAAATGGGTTAATCCCAATGACCCCAAGCCTTCCCATCATACCACTGCCATTTGGCAGTAATGTACACCATTTGTACATTTACAATCCTATGATGGTAACAGACGAAGTTTATAAGAAGAAAAACCAAAAGGAACGGATGCTGTTCCTCGCCAAACTATTGGTATACCTGGCAATTGTTTATTTTAACCTGGATCACGCGGCTGTATATAATAAATTTACCTGGCTGTTCAGAATAACAAATGCCATGTCCTTTTTTCTGGGCGCCAACCTCGTCATCTCGCTGGCATGGCTGGTTATCCTTTCCTGGTATACCCGCCGCCGCCTCAATAAACCGGTAGAGAAAGATAACTTCATGCTGGGGTTAAATCGCATCAGCTCTGTTCTAAATACCATCTTCTTCTTACTCGCGGTAATGGTCCTTTTTGGGATAGACCTCTTTAAGTTCGTTACCAGTATCACTATCGTGGCCGCCGCCGTAGCCCTGCTATCGAAAGACTATATCACCAACATGATCAATGGCCTCATTATTATGTTCTCTGATCAGCTCTCCCTCGGAGATCATGTCCGTATCGGCGACTATAAAGGCAAAATTCTGGATATCACCCTCATCAATCTGATCCTGCTCAACGATGACGACGAACAAATTCTCGTGCCCAATTCCCTCGTATTTACAGCCGTAGTAACGAACCAGTCCAAACAAAATGTTAAAAAAGTTACCATCGAATTTGAACTGGACCGCAAACTACCTTATACGCCCGACCAGATTGAAGAAAGATTGAAAAAGTCCATCGAAGGCTATAACAACACCTATGTAAAAGATAGCTTCCGCCTCCGTACGATGGACATTAAAAAAGATCATGTTGTCTTCAAAGTGCAACTCACGCTTCCTTTTGTTGATAAAGCCCTGGAACAGCGATTACGCCGTATTCTAAACACAGAAATAATTACCATCGCTGAAAAAGGGGGCTGATAAGTCCCGGGGCATTATTATCCTACCAATACTGCCGCTGCTGCCATCTCCGCGATGAAGCTATCTATCAATGCCCTGGTAACACCTGGCATACAGATGATATGCGACCATCCATTTTCAGATGCCAATTGCCACTTACGACGGATATGCTCCTCCGGCTCCGGAAATACGACCGTTAAGGTGTCTTTATTCCGCCACGCAGGTATGCCAATGGCCTGCAACTGCTCCTCTGCATAAGCGGCTATTTCCAATGCCTGATGCGCCCTGGCAGCCAGTCCTTCCATACCCATACTCTTCACCGCATACCAGAGGAAGAGTGGACTATGACCATTGCGGGAGCCTGTGATGGTGGTATCCAGCGTACCGATGTAGGCCACACTACGGGCGATACGGTCGCGGTACGACTTCTGTGCCACCACCACACCGCATGGAATGGGGGAACCAATGAACTTATGGCCGGATATCGCAATACTGTTGGCGCCATCAGCAAAATCAAATGCCGGACGATCCTCCAGGAAAGCGCTGTAGCTACCAGATAAAGCGCCATCTGCATGGATATAATGCTGACGGATGGCCATACGGTTCAAAATATGCTTGATCCGTTTGACATCATCACGCGCTTCTGTCATGGTAGTACCAATATTAGCAAGCACTATCGCCGGTAAATGACGGTGCATACTGATCATATTTTCTAAATCATCATAATCCATCTCCCCATTTTCCTGGGTACGGATCACTATAGATGGCATATTGAGCAGATGTAGATTCTTCTGTACGCTGTAATGCGTTGCGCCACTATAATAAACCATCCCCTTTGGATATAATTCCCTGGCCAGATATAAGGCATATAAATTCCCCTCAGAACCGCCATTGGTAACATATCCCCACCAGTCACTGGCAGGAGCCCTGAAAAGACGCGCAAAAAATTCTACTACTTCTTTTTCCAGTTCCCGGGTGCCCACACTATACGTAGAAGGAATAAACGGATCGCCCAAGTTATTCAACGGATATTGGAGAAATGGCATGAGCGCGGAGTAATCAAATTCCTTCGCAACAGGATATCCCAGAAAGTTGGCTGTGCCAGCTCCAACGGAGGCCAGCAACGCCTCCAGCTTCGATTTGTCGGCCGGTGGCAAAATGGAACTAGTATTCATGGTAATTACAGGTGTATGATGCTGCGAAGCTATTGATATATAATGCAATAAAACTACCTATATGTGTATTTCAGAAAATATATACTAATTTTGAGGAAAATATAGGGAGACACGACTACGGCCTGCGGCAATTTGCCTTCCCGGCAGAAAAATCAAACTACCATGGATACGCTGGATAAAACAGACAGACACATTTTGCAAGTCCTCCAACAGGATGCAAAACTGAATACAAAAGAAATAGCATATCGTATAGGCCTCTCCGTTACACCCACTTATGAGCGACTGAAAAAGATCGAGAAACTGGGGATTATCAAAAGTTATGTTACACTGCTGGATGGAGAGAAACTAGGCAAATCGCTGGCAGCCTATTGTAACGTAAGCCTGCAGTTACACTCGCTGCCCTTACTGCGGAAATTCGAAGCGGCGGTACGCTCGCTGGAAGAAGTAATGGAATGCTATCACCTGGCCGGAAACTATGATTACCTCCTGAAAGTAGTGGTGGATGATATGAAAAGTTATCAGCATTTCATTACCAATAAACTGGCAACCATTGAGAATATTGCACAAGTGAACAGTTCTTTTGTAATGACAGAAATTAAGCACACTACGGCTTTTCAACTGGTTTAGCGCTACTGGTTCAATACGCTCATGCCACTGCTCCCACGATCCTGCACAATAATCGTGTAGCCGCGATTGTTACTATCCGAATCTTCAGACAATGGAACGGTAAAAGAAAAGCTACTACCACTGCCTGGGGTACTATGAAACCAGATACGCCCCTGGTTGCGCTCCACAAAGTCCTTCGACAAATGTAATCCCAGTCCGCAGCCCTTTTCATTGCGGGTACCGGTAGTGGAGTAATAAATATTGGAGAAAATACGATGTTGATTTTCCAGCGGTATCCCCGTACCATTGTCTTTCACTATCACTTCTGCAAAAGTACGGTCAATACGGGCACTCACTGTAATACGACCGCCACCGGGCGTAAATTTAATAGCATTATTAATTAGATTGCGCAGTACCATTCTGATCATTTCAGGATCTGCGTACACCATTACTGCGCCTGGGATTTCATGTTGCAGGGTAACCTCTTTTTGTTTGGCTAACGTCTGTAATAATTCAAATTCCTGATTGAGCAATAAAGTCAGATCAAAATCATCTGCCTTTACCCCGATACCCTTCATCTGATTGCTGGCCCACTGCAGCATATTGTCCATCATATAGGCGGTGTTCTTTACATCTCTCCATAACTCGTCTGCATAAAAACGAAACTGGGCGGCATCGATTTTTTCATCCCTTAATAAAAAGAGCAAACCCTCCAGTATGGCGAGGGGAGACCGCAGATCATGCGATATCACAGAAAAGATTTTATCCTTTACCTGGTTGAGACTTTCCAGTGTAGTATTCTGTTCCAGGATGATATGATTCTGCAGAGATACTTCCTGATTTTTACTGTTCAGCGCACGGGTCAGTTCCTGTTGTCGTTTATACATACGGTAAAGGATAAACGTAATGATCAGCAGAATGACGAACAGCAGGGCCGCTGAAAGTACCAATACCCGCTGTTGCTGGATGGTGGCCAGATGTATCTGTTGTTCCTTTTTCAGGAGTATATTTTCTCTTTGCTTTTTTTCCGCTTCATATTTTTCCTGGGATCTGGATATTTGCCGGCTCTTTTCCAGGTTGAAATAGGCCATATTACGCTCCGTGAAGGCCTTGTAATTATTGAAGGCAGCAAGGTAATCTTTACGGGCGCTATCCAGTTCATAACGGATCTTATAATAGATCATTTCATTCTTCACATTCTTCAAAACCCGGTTGATTTCATAAGCCTTACGGAGATTTTTCTCCGCCGCCGGGAAGTTCCCCATAAAGGTCTGGACTTCTGCCAGGTTCAGGTTGGATTTGACAATGCCCAGCTGGTTGTCGGCCGACAGATAACAAGATGCAGACAGCTGATGATAGTGCAAGGCATCCTGCAGGCGATGTTCCAACATGGCCACCAATCCCAGGTTCTCGTAGGTATATGCCAATCCCCGCTGATCATTAAGCGCCAGTTTCAATTGTTCCGCCTGATGTAAATAAATAAGGGAAGAGTCCAGAATATGCAATGCCAGGTAAGCAGAGCCAATATTGTTGAGGGTTTTACTAATTTCCGGGGCTTCTTGTAATTTTCTTTTGATGACCAATGACTTATGTAGAAAGGGCAGTGCATCACGCGGACTATTCTGTTCCGTAAAGATATTGCCCATATCATTATAGAGGATGCTTAGCGTATGTTGTTCGTTCAGTGCCTCCGCGAGTTTGAGGGAACTGAGCGTTAATTGCATTTGTTTGTCCAGGTGACCACGGGTATTTTCCACAAGGGCGAGGTTACGCTGAGCCCAGATCCGGCCATTGGTATATCCCAGTTGTTCACTGATATTCAGGGCTTCCTTGGCATATTTTTCTGCGATGCTTGCGTCGCGGGTGAAATAACTGCGGGAAGCGCTGTTGAGGATATCTACCCGGGCATTATCTTTTTGAGGGTGCTGGACTAAGGCAACTGCAAAGCTGTCGGAAACAGGTGTTTGTGCGCGGCTTCCGGGACTGAGCAGCAGCAGGTAAAGGGGGAGAAGTAGGCATTTTCTCAAAGGATTGGCCGGGAGCATATCGTCTGATTATTGTTGGCATTGGTGGAACGATTCAGGGGTCGTCCACGAAATTTGAGATAAAAATAATCATAATGCGTGATGATTCAAAAACTGAATTGCAAATCATTGTACTTTCCGCGGATTTTTGTGAACGGAACAACTGATATTCAATTAGCTTTGTATCTTTCCAAAAAATTTAACCTGCCACATGCCTGTTAAAAAAAGCGCCGCTCTGGGCTTCATCTTTGTTACTCTACTTATTGACGTTATTGGATTTGGAATTATTATACCGGTTATGCCTAAGCTGATCGAATCCCTCACAGGGGAAGGTTTAAGCGGCGCTTCCTGGTATGCTGGATGGCTGACATTCGCCTATGCTATAACGCAGTTTTTTATGGCCCCTGTGATCGGGGGACTAAGTGATGCCTATGGCCGCAGGCCAGTATTGCTGTCCTGCCTGATGGCATTTGGCCTGGATTATCTGTTCCTGGCCTGGGCGCCCAATATCGCCCTGCTGTTCGTAGGCCGTATTATCGCTGGTATCACTGGCGCCAGTATGAGTACAGGCGCTGCGTATATCGCGGATATCAGCGCTCCGGAGAAAAGAGCGCAGAACTTCGGTATGATCGGTGTTGCCTTTGGTCTGGGCTTTATTATTGGCCCGGGATTAGGCGGTATCCTCAGCCACTGGGGACCACGCGCGCCATTTGTGGCCGCCGCCGCGATCACCTTCCTGAACTTCCTGTATGGCTTGTTCGTATTGCCGGAATCGCTGGCCCCAGAAAACAGAAGAGCTTTCGATCTCAAACGCGCCAATCCATTTGCCGCACCTGCGCAGCTACGCAAGTATCCGGTAATTTCCGGACTGCTCGTCTCCCTGATACTCATCTATATCGCCAACTTTGCAGTGCAGTCTACCTGGTCTTTCTATACCATGGAGAAATTCAAATGGTCAGAAGAATGGGTGGGTTATTCCCTTATGTTCGTAGGACTCATGGTGGCAGTTGTGCAAGGTGGAATTATTCGTATAGCCATTAAGGTATTCGGACAAAAGAAATCCGTTATTATCGGATTAGGATTATATACGGTGGGACTGGCTTTGTTTGCATTCGCATTCAAAGGCTGGATGATGTTCGTAGCACTGGTGCCGTATTGTTTGGGTGGTATCTGTGGTCCATCTCTACAAGGGATTATGAGTAGCCAGGTGCCGCCAACAGAACAAGGAGAACTGCAAGGCGCAATGACTTCATTAGTGAGTCTTACTATGATTATCGGTCCGCTGATGATGACCAGTATCTTTACCGTTTTCACGAAAGCCAGTGCACCAGTATATTTTCCTGGAGCGCCTTTCCTGACAGGATGCGTACTAATGATACCAAGTATTGTTCTGGCTATCATCTCATTTAAAAAGAAACATGCGCCTGCAACTGTCTGAAAATTAATCGAAAACTAACCGGCTACTGCGCGGTATAATGATATTCCCTTTACATTTGCAGACTATGTACAGGAAACTATTTGTTGCGGCCCTATTGTCTTTATCGGCCATAGAAGTGAATGCTCAACAGGATTCGTTGGCTTACCGGGAAAAACCTCTTTTTGGAACACTGGATACGGTACCCCGTAAACGAAGTTTCTTTCCATTACCAGTATTAGGATATTCCCAGGAGAAAGGCCTGGAAATAGGGGCGGCAATGTTGTATTCCTTCTACACAGACAACAAAAACCCATCTCCATTTACAAGGAATTCTTCTATCAATCTGATTCCGGCGGTTACAACGGAACATCAGTTCAAGGTAGATCTGAAAGCAAATATCTGGACAAAGGATAATCTCTGGCATTTCAGAGGGAACCTTCGTTATCAGAATTTTCCATTGTATTTTTTTGGTATGGGAGACACGACGCTTCAGGCCAACAAATCGTTACTCAATAACATCCGTTACAGGTTTGCATTTGATGGAGAACGCAGATTTGGAAAGTTTTTTTATGCTGGCGCCACCTTATCTTACCAGCATGATACCTATAGCAGTTCTGATATGAAAGGGATCTATCAGACAATGCCGCTGGTCGACAAATCCGGTGGATACGTTACCTTCATTGGTCTCACAGGTATTTTTGATAACCGAGATAATCAGAACTATACCCGCAGAGGTACCTGGTTAAGACTGAATGTGGCCTATGCGCCTTCTTTTCTCAGCAGTCAGGAACTCTGGAAGATAGATGCACAAGGCGTGCATTTTGTTACCATCTCCAGGAAAAGTACCCTTGGTTTCAATGGCCAGTTTAATTCCTTACAGGGAAGCGCATTGCCATTTTACCTGGTGCCAGAAATGGGAAATGATAATATGATGAGAGGCTACTACCAGGGAAGATACCGGGATCAGAACCTCCTCGCCGGTCAGGCAGAATATCGTTACCTGATCGATCCGAAAATTCGTATACGCGTCTGGTTTTTAGATGTACAACCTAAATTTGCATTGGCTGCTTTTGCCGGAGCAGGCAGCGTTTTCAATAACAGGGATTTTCACCTCAACGGGTTTAAACCCAGCTACGGCGCAGGTATCAGGTATTTCTACGACGAAAATTCCCGGCTCACTGTTCGTATAGACTATGCCGTAGGAGAGAAGCGTCCGGGCGAATCCCGTCAGAAAGGTCTTTACTTGTCACTCGCAGAAGCATTTTAATTTTAATCAAGGATAGGTCGCTTGTTATGTGGTAACAATTCTTTAACTTTCAATTAGCTGTGAAAAATTACAGCCTGTTATATCACCAAAACCACTGTTTATGAAACGACCTATCCTGGCAACCGCAATGGCCCTTGCGTTTGCCGTCACAACCTCCGTATCTGCACAGGAAAAATCCACGCGGCCCCCACACTCAAAATTCTATCTGAAAGCTAGCGGGGGGTATTTTTTTAGTATCACACCCGGACAATTTCCAAACGTTGGCCCATATCCTCCACAGGATTTGCATACCCAGTATAATCCTGCTAATGCTAACCCACTGGATACCCTCAGTCGCAAAGTACTGACAGGTTCCTATGGTCAGGGCGTACGCGGCGGCCTTAGCGTGGGCTACAACATCAATAAATATATTGCCGTTGAAGCCTCGTTCAACTACTACCACAGTAGTAAAAACCTCATGACGCGCACCCTCACCACTGTAGTGGGTACCAACCAGGTATTGGCACAGATTAACTCCCACGGCTATGTGAATGCAGTCGACTTTGCGCCAAGTGTCGTATTCAGTCCAGGATTTGAGAGAGTAAATCCGTATGTACGCTTTGGGGTGGTAGTTCCTCTCTGGGGCCGACTGTACATCGAAACAGATGCACTAAATACCTCTAATCCGCCAGCCGGCGCACCATTACCTCCAGGTACAGTAATCCGTACAGAAATCCATCGCAAGGAAGAAATAAAACCGAATATCACCATCGGTATGCAAGGCGCCCTCGGCGTAAACTTCAATATCTCTCCCCGTTTCGATGTTTTCGTGGAAGCAGAATACCGCAACGTACCTGTTAAAAGCAAAAGCAAAGAAGTTACGAAATACTCCGAAACTAATACTGCTGTCAACGGCTCTACAGGCGCAGTTATCGCCGTGGTTAGTACCCGCAATCTCAGCCAGCTGAGCGAAGCAGAAAGATATACAGACTACGTAACCACCCTGGATAAAAATTCCAATACGCCCGTTTCTCAACAAGGTACCGTTACGATCTATAAAAATAATAACGCTCCTGCCAACGATCTGAAATCTTACATCAACATCGGTGGTATGGGCTTCAACGCAGGACTGAAATTCAGACTGTAAAAAACACTAGCTGATAATCAGGGCATTGTAAATAATTGTAATATTTGTTTAGTTTGGGTAAACATTTGTTTATATTAGTAGGATATCCTTTTGTTTTAAATCCTATTGACAATGAAAAAATGTTATGCCCTTTTGCTGGCCTTATCATGCATACAGCCAGCGATTTCCCAAACTAAGAAAGTATTACTGATAGGCATCGACGGCTGCCGGCATGATGCGGTGCTGGCAGCTAACGCGCCTACCCTCGATTCCCTACTGAGCAACAGTATTTCCAGCGTGGATGCACTAACAGAAACCCCCACCTGGAGCGGCGTAGGCTGGAGCGCCATGCTAACAGGCGTCTGGCGCAATAAAACAGGCGTTATCGACAACACCTTCTCCGGCTCAGATTACTCCGTTTACAAATCATTCCTCGAACGCGCAGAACTAACAACAGCCGCCCGCAGAACCGTTTCCATCGTCCACTGGACGCCCCTCAACACCTATATCATCAAAAACATCGATGCAACAATCAACCTCACGACCGACCTGGACGTGAAAAATGCTGCAGTAACGGAACTCACCTCCAATAATCCTGATGTCCTGTATGTTGATTTCGACGATGTAGACCATGCGGGACACTCGTATGGGTTCAGTCCCACCGTATCCCAATACACCAACGCCATCGCTACTACGGACACGTACATACGAAATATTCTGACTGCCTTAAAAAGCAGACCAAATTATGCGAATGAAGACTGGCTGGTGGCTGTATCTACAGACCATGGTGGAAATATGGCCGGCCACGGAGGAAGCTCCTTCGAAGAACGGAATATCTTCACCATCTTCTCAAATCCTCATTTCACCCCCACCACCATTTCAAAGAGTATAGTACAGTTTAATATGGGAGGCAACTATCTCTCTTTTACCAATGGCGCCTACGTAAAATCGCCCGCCGCGATTTACAACTTCGGTACTGCCACTGATTTTACTATCGAGTGCAGAGTGAAGCTGAAAGCAGGTTTCAGCGGAGACCCCGTTATCATTAGCAATAAGAACTGGGCCAATGGAAAGAATAAAGGTTTTGTTCTATCTGCCATCAATGGAAACTCCTGGAAGTTTAACCTGGGCGACGGTACAAACAGAGTAGACATGAATGGTAATATCATTGCAGATGGGAAATGGCATCACCTGGCTATCGTCTGTAAACGCAACGGGGATGTACGCATGTACGAAGATGGCACCCTGGTAGGAACACAGCCACTGGCAAGTATAGGCGATGTTAACAGTAATTTGCCCCTGGCTATTGGCCAGGATGGAACCTTGACCTATGGCTACCACCTGGATGGAAATGTAGCGGAAGTACGCATCTGGAACAAAGCTACCGAGGAGTCACAACTGATCGCCTGGATGTCGCAGCCAGTAACTACAACACATCCCGGCTGGAGTAACCTCCTCAGTTACTGGAAAGGTAATGATGGCAGCGGATCTTCCTGGGCCGAACTGAAGGGAGGCAATAATGGTATCATAACGGGCACGCCTTTGTGGCAAGGACCCGCGTCTGCGCCAGCGGCACTAAATTTTGCTGCGGCCTACGCTAAACCTGTCACCAGCTCTACTTATCAATTTGACACCGGAAATTTCACCATGGAATGTAAAGTGAAAATTGCTTCCTGGTCCGGGGACCCGGCCATACTGGCGGATAAGAACTGGGCCAATGGTAAAAACAAAGGTTATATCCTCGCTGCCACCAGTAGCGGCGGATGGAAGGTAAACATCGGGGATGGTACCAACAGAGCGGATGTAAATGGAGGTACGATCGCAGATAATGCCTGGCATCATATAGCCTTTACCGTTACCAGAGGCGGTAATCTGATCACCTATCAGGACGGCGTTCAGGTAAGCTCCGCTTCCCTCTCAGGCGTAACCGGCAGCATTGCTTCCGGATTACCTTTTGCCATTGGCCAGGACGGTACGCTGACCTACAGCTATAAGTTTCCTGGTAATATCAGCGATGTCCGTATTTGGAATAAGGCCCTCAGTGCAGCTACTGTCAATACCTGGAAAGATTCGGCAATCACTGCAAGTCACCCGGATTATAGTATGCTTTCCGGCTACTGGCCCGCACATGAAGGAAACGGCACTACGCTATATGCTACTGGTCCTGTTGTAAATAATGCCACAGTTTATGGAACCGCTGCCTGGCAAACTGCGCCTCCGGACACAAGTTTTACCTATGGCGTTTTCAATAACACACCCAGACAAGTAGATATGGCGGTGACCTGCCTGGATTTCCTGGGGATTCCTATTGATACTGCCTGGCACCTGGACGGTAAAAGCTGGATACCCGCTACCACCGCATTCATGCAGGCAAAATCGGCCGGAGTAACCGAAGCGTCTTTGATCATCACGCCCAACCCTGTGCACACGCATCTACAGATGCAGCTGTCATCTCCCAATGATCATCCTGCAATTGTATCTATCTATAATCTCCATCATCAGGTGGTTAAATCCTATAAAATTCAGCCGAGAAAAGGAGTGCAGCAGTTGCAGCTGGATCTGCCACAACTGCCGACCGGCATGTATTTGCTGGAAGTACAAGGTACTGGCTACCGCCAAACTGCTAAAGTAATGGTGGTACAATAATAATTGAGCCTAATGAGAACGGTCGGTACAAGTTAGTGCCGACCGTTCTGATTTTTATAATGCTCTGCTTCGTGTAGAGGATGCTTTACTATTTGCATGAAATGATAAAGTGATATCTCCCTCAGACGCTGCTATCACAAATGGGATGGCTTCCAGTCCAGGTACAAAATTAAAAATTCGTTTACCCGTTACCGGTAGTATGCCGAGGGCATGTCTGGAGGTCACTACCACCTTGCCACCAGGTTTTATAATCTCGTAGGTATTGGCATTGATACGATTCCAGGGTTCTGCCGAAGCGGAAATCACTGGCAGGATAAACTGCGTCGGCAACTGTTGGGCATCGCAGGAGTACTTGATCTGTACTGCATTTCCTTGAAACGTATAGCTGATATCCGCCTGTATTTTTCCTGTATCAGGCGATTGCTGATCGCCATTAACCAGTGTAGACCGGGTATGTATAATGGTATCAGTACCTTTTTTATCATTGTAAAATGTAGCGCTCTGGTCCTGAATATTCATATAGGTTTGACCGTTATGAATGAGTTGGAGTCGTGGTGTAAGTGGCATCGAATTGGGATCGTTGTCTGCCTGCATATTATCTGCCTCGAACATTTGGTATTCGTTCATGCTGGCGCAGAGAATTACACCCAGCTGCTGATGCCAGAGCATAGAGAGTGCGCCGCCGGAAGTGTGGCCCGACTTAAATTTTTTATAATTTCTATCATAGGTAGTTACAGTGGCTCTTAGCTTGTCTGTCGCTACCAGTATGGTTTGCAGGTCTTCTATGAATTTTGTTTGATGGGGAACCTCTCTGGGCAGTTGAATGCTTTCCGGGTTAGTTGCTGGAATTTTATATCCTTTTTCTACCGTTGTTACCAATGCTTTAATATGGCAGAAAGTATGATGCAGACAAGGCGTAATGTCATGGGAATGATAGTGCGGCCCTCCATACAAAATACCATCATGGGTATGCTGTTGTAAAAGTCTTGTATTTTGTAATGCAGCTTTATAGAAGGCAGGGTCTTTATGTGCCAATAGTGCAAATGCAGGCTGGCAGCCGTCAGACGTCCTGCTACCCCAATAGGTCCATTTGTAGTTACGGGTACCCCAACTATTGTCCCAACCGCCATCCGGTAGCATAAATTGCAGGTGAGCCTTCAGGGAAGCAGTGAGTATTTCCAGCAGTTCATTATCCTTATTGAGGATGGCGTATTGTATCAGTGAAGGAAGCGATTCTTCCACATTATAGCCCAGATCCACACTGAAGCACCCTTTAGGACTTGGAATATCAAGTGGGCCGCCTTCACCGCTTAGCAAGTGATCTTTCTTAGTGAAGTACTTAACGGCAACATCTGCCAGTGCCTTTGCCTTTTTACGATAGGATGGTACATCCAGCAGTTCATCCAATAACGTTAACGCATATGTGGCAGCAATTGGATAATTGATATTACCATAGTCAATAGAGAAATTTTGGGAGATGTAATCTCCGCTTTTATGCAGCCGGTCTCTTATTTCCTGTCTGAAGTTATTATCCAGCAGATGTCCATAATGCAGCAGTGATTCTGCCAGGGCGATAGTGGTAAACACGGTGGTGCCTTTCCAGGAACCTGCTTTGGGCTCATTGAGCCAGGAGCCATCTGGTTGCGAAACGGTGCGCTCCATCCATCTGTAAAGTATTACAGCCGCATCTGCATAGGCATGATTCCCTGTAGTGGAAGCCAGGTGCAGGAATGGGTGAATAGTATCTCCGGAGCGGCCATGGATGGCATTTTCAGTAGGTAGAATAATAGTGCCGTAATTTTGACTGTGGCTGTCTTTCACCTGGAGCTCCAGTAGCTTTGTACCCCAGGTGGAGATCAGGGATTTACATACATCCCCTAATGGATCTTGAACTACTGTATTCGGAAATGCAAGACTGCTACCAGCGTACATGGAAACTGCCAGGCCGGCAGTGCCGGCAGACAGGTGTCGGATAAATGTTCTTCTTGTTGGCATATCGTGGAAAGAATAAGGGCTGATTAATGATATTCATCAGCCCTGAAAAATGAATCGGTTAGTATGCACTTGATTTATTTAACAATGCCAGATCTTCCTGATCTAGCGTCATGGTAACTCCATGCATTAATTCGTGTAGTTGTTCTTTGGTGGTTGCGCTGGCAATTGGAGCCGCAACAGCAGGCCGTGTCAGCAGCCAGGCCAGGGATATGGCAGATGGCGTGGTTTTGTGTTTTGCTGCGCAGATGTCCAACGCCTCGAGAATGCGAATCCCCCTCGGTGTCAGGTAGGAGAGCGCTTTCTGTCCACGTGCTGCACTTTTCGTACTGTCCGCAGCATTCCGGTATTTCCCGCTCAGGAAACCGCTGGCCAGCGAATAATAATTGATCACACTGATGTTCCCCTTCACACAGATGTCGGCATACAGTTGTTCATATTTCTCCCGGTCATACAGATTGTATTCCGGCTGAAATGTTTCATACCGGGGATAGCCATGGCTCTCGCTCGCACGGAGACTGGCCAGGAGTCGCGCAGGACTCATATTCGAAGCGCCTATGGCGCGTATTTTCCCAGCTTTAATAAGGGTATCGTATGCCTCCAGGGTTTCTTCCACCGGCGTCTCCTCGTTATCATAATGGGTCTGATAAAGGTCTATATAGTCAGTTTGTAAACGCTGGAGAGAGTCCTCCACACGTTTAAGGATATACGATTTAGAGACATTCATACCTTCTCCCATATCTGCGCCTACTTTTGTGGCTACTATTACTTTATCCCGGTTGCCCCTGTCTTTCATCCATCTGCCGAGAATACTTTCTGATTCGCCACCTTTGTTGCCAGGTACCCAGCGGGAGTATACATCCGCAGTATCTACCAGGTTAAAGCTGTTTGCAACAAATTCATCCAGCAGGGCAAATGATGTTGTCTCATCAGCTGACCAGCCGAAGACATTACCTCCAAAAGCCAATGGCGCTACTTCTAATCCTGAGTTCCCTAGTTTTCTTTTTTCCATATGTAATGTGTTTTGAATTATTCTGTCTGAGGTCCACACTAATTTAACTATTTTTGAGCTTTATACT
This sequence comes from Chitinophaga dinghuensis, assembly GCF_003259435.1. Lineage (GTDB taxonomy): Bacteria > Bacteroidota > Bacteroidia > Chitinophagales > Chitinophagaceae > Chitinophaga > Chitinophaga dinghuensis. The sequence goes on along the minus strand of NZ_QLMA01000006.1, from coordinate 489,244 downwards.
ACTAACTTTATGATGATCGATATATCACTGGAAACATTCAATTGGCTGACATCCAATTATGGTAAAATTAATGGGAACTCTTTCCTGGACGCCAGGGAAAATGTCACCCATGAAATATTTCCTGATAAAGTAATCATTGGCTCCAATTTCATTAACTGTGCCACCTATCAGGTATATTTCACAAACGACCATCTGCATGTGACTAAATTTGAGCTGGATAACCCACTGTTGGAAGAAAGTGCTAAAATGGTGCACGGAGATATGACAGAGGAGGATCAGACGGAATTACAGTTGAGATGGAATACCATGGTGCGCGACCTCCAGGCAGCTGAAAAATTGCAGAACAGCGGCAATGCCCGCAATGCACTGGCAAAGCTGTACCTGAATATATTTGAGGAAGACCAGGCATTGGAACTGATAGATGAGTTACCTTCTCTTGTTAAACCAGCACCCACCGCCGTATGGGAAGAGCTGGCAGTAGCTTTGCAGAATAGTGGCAACCTGGTTGAATTCGAATGGTCGGATCTCACAGATACCGGCATATATGCACTCAATGAACTGGAACCTATCCAGATGGCGGGCATCGTACTGGATGTTCCCACCGAAGAAGAATATGAGGAAATTATTGCTGCAGATGATTTCGCCAAAGCTTCCCTGGAATTTGTCAATCAGCAGCTGAAAGAACATGATCTGAAAATTGTAGCCATTGGTACCGTCCTGGATGAATTCCAGGCATTTACCTGTCTGCCTGCCCATGATGGGAAGCTGGCACATGCACTGGCCCACCTGACAGAACTATGTCTTGTCTATCTTTACTAGCTTAAAATCACGTTAAATATGATCAGCGGTGCTAACCTTCCCATTGAAATGCAATAAATTAGGGTATCGAAAATTTCATTTAGTGTGAAGGTTGCCAGGCTGATAATAATATTTATCCTCGCTGTATTTCTGATTCCCAATGGAACAGAAAGCGGTCGTACAGCCGTTACCGGTAAACTTCCCCGATTTTCCACCAGTTTTATTTCCATACTTCATCCGGCTACAGAAACCGGAGCGAAGGAGTATACTTATAAAACAACTGTTAACAGATTTAAGCGCAGACCTGTTGGAATCAACGATTATAGTTATTTCCCTTGTGCAGTACCTGTTATCTCCCTCAAATACAAATTTATCTATGTGCAGCATACCACAGGGTATCTGCCTGATTCCTATCATAGCGTACACGTTCCCCTCAGAAGCTGGAGAGGCCCACCTACAGCCTGATCTCATCTAATCTTATCCTATTATTTCATTAGTATTTGATCACGGTATATGAATTTATATAACCTCGTGAAGCATTGCTATGTGATATTGCTATGCGCAGTAGTCACCAGTAAATGCTTTGCGCAAACGCCAGCGGACAGCTTCACGTTGCATATGGCTATATCCAGGACCCTCCAGCATTACCCGGATATGAAAGCCAAAGAGGCACAAGTGAAAGCAGGCAAAGCAAGTCTGACAGATGTAAAACACAACTGGTATCCCGCACTTAAATTACACGAACAGCTGGACCTTGGAACAGATAATAGTATTTATGGTTCCTACTTTACAATGGGCATGATTCCATCTACTTCAGGTGGTATCCGTAATGAGAATAACAGTCAGCTCATGAGCGGTAATATTGCCATGGCCCAGATGCAATGGGAAGTCTACAATTTTGGCGGATATGCTTCTCAACGTAATGCTGCCCAATCCGATCTGAAAGTACAGGAAACCAGCCTGAATAATACGGCAAACCAACTGACAGCGGGCGTCATCCAGGATTACCTGGAATTACTCCGCCTCAGTGAACTGCGGAAAATTCAGACAGATAATATACACCGCACAGAAGATGTGCAACGCGCAGTGAATGCCATTGTTAAACATGGTCTTAAACCTGGGGTGGACAGCGCCATCGCAGCTGCGGAACTCTCCAGGGCAAAACTCAACCTGATTGATGTAAATACGCTCTATAACCGACTGAGAATTGAGCTCTCCACATTTACTGGACTGGACACTGCGGTTATTAAAGCTGATTCTACCTACAATCCTCAACTGGAAGGATTGCTGGCAGACTACCTGCCACAACAGGATACTGCTGCGCATCATCCTTTGCTGGAATACTACCATGCCCAGTACCTGCAACAACAGGCACAGGAAAATGTGATCCGGAAAAGTACCATGCCGAAAGTAAACCTGATGGCAGCCGGATGGATGCGTGGTTCCAGCGGAGAATACAACGATTACTATAATAATAATCTCTGGAGCGGAGTGGGATACAGCCGGTATAACTACCTGCTGGGATTGGGTATCACCTATAATCTAACAGATCTGAAACGCACCCGCGAAAAAGTAGCGGTACAGCGCTATAAAACGGAAGCGGCAGAAGAAGATCTGGAAAGTACCCGCCTGAAACTGGAACAATCCATGCGCCAGTCGCAGTCCGATATGGCCATTGCAGAAGAACGGCTACACGAAATTCCGGCCCAGCTCAATGCAGCCCGGGCTGCCGCTACACAGAAAACGGCGTTGTACAAAGCCGGGCTTACCAATATTATCGAGGTAACCAATGCGCTGTTCTTACTGAACCGTGCGGAAACAGACCTGGTGCAAGCCCGCGATGCCGCCTGGAAAGCCTTGTTCAGAGCTGCTTATGCAGGAAACACCATTCAAACATTATTGCAGCACCTGCAATAATATGGATTAGTTGATTCTAAAAAGATTATTATGTCACTAGTATCCTCGGCACTAAAGAAACCAATAGCGGTGGTCGTTATTATGACAGGAATGCTCCTGTTTTCTTTTCTGGCCATCTTCAAGATTCCCATAGATATTTTTCCAAAACTGAACCTGCCTACGATCTATGTAATTGAGTCCTATGGCGGGATGTCGCCCCAACAGATGGAAGGCTTTTTTGCTACCCGACTACAAGATCAGTTTCTCTATGTGAATGGAATAAAGAATATTTCAAGTAAAAATATCCAGGGACTTACCCTGTTAAAACTTACTTTCTACGAAAGTACAGATATGGCAGAAGCCTCTGCGCAAGTGGCTTTGCAAGTGAATCGAGCAATGAACTTTTTTCCTCCGGGAGCACAACCGCCGCAGGTAGTACGTTTCGATGCGTCCTCTCTGCCGGTGGGAGAGCTGGTATTAAGCAGCCCTACCCGGAACCTGAAAGAACTGGCGGACCTTGCTGCCACCCGTATCCGTCCGATGTTTGCAACTGTACCCGGACTCTCGGCGCCGCCGCCATTTGGCGCTAATACGCGTTCAGTAGTGATAAATGTAGATCCGCAGAAGTTGCGCAGTTTCAACCTCTCTGCCGATCAGGTAGTGGAAGCCATCGCGAAGAATAACGTCATGACGCCCTCCGGGAATATTCGTATAAACAATACCATGTATGTTACTACCGTCAATTCCCTGGAGAAACAAGTGGCTCAATTTGGAGATATCCCTATCACCAGCAACGGCGCCAGTAACATCTTTATTAAAGATATAGCGAATGTAGCAGATGGGGCAGACGTAACGGTAGATTACGCCCTGGTAAATGGTAAGCGCTCTGTTTATATACCAGTGGTGAAAACGGCAGATGCCAGTACATGGGATGTCGTGAAAACATTGAAACAACGCATTCCGGAAATGCAAAATCTGCTGCCGGATGATGTGCATATCAGCTATGAATTCGATCAGTCTGTGTTTGTGATCAATGCCGTGAAAAGTCTGATGACAGAAGGTATCCTCGGCGCATTGCTGACTGGTCTCATGGTACTGCTATTCCTGAAAGACCTGCGCAGTTGCCTTGTAGTGGTGATCACCATCCCTATCGCGATTCTGACAGCAGTGATGTTCCTGCACCTCAGCGGACAAACCATCAACATCATGACGTTGAGCGGACTCGCTTTAGCCATTGGTATCCTGGTGGATCAGGCCACAGTAACGATAGAAAATATACATCAGCATCTGGAGATGGGAAAACCCAAACGTAGAGCTATTTACGATGCATGCGAGGAAATTTCCTTCCCATTGCTGCTGATATTATTATGTATACTAGCCGTGTTTGCGCCGTCTTTCATCATGACAGGCGTACCACGTGCGATGTTCCTGCCACTGGCCCTCAGCATTGGTTTCGCTATGATTGCTTCTTATTTTGCTGCGCAGACGCTGGTCCCTGTGGTCAGCAACTGGTGGCTCAAAGCAGAGAAGTATCAACACGCCCCGGCAGGACTGGCATTGGACCACGAAGAAGTAGTAGAGATCAATTCCCAATTGCATCACGAGGAAGCGCATGAAAAACAACTGAAAGGTTTTGATCGTTTCAAACATCGTTTTATCCGGCTACTGGAACGTATGGCGCCTAAGTCCAAACTGATAGTAACCGTGTATCTTATAGGCGCTATCGCTTTGGCCGCTGGATGCTATCTCTTTATCGGAAAAGACTTGATGCCGCATATCAATGGCAGTCAGTTCCAGCTTCGCCTCCGTGAACCCGATGGTACGCGACTGGAAAGAACCGAAGCCCGTGTTCATCAGGTACTCGATATGATCGATAGCGTAACCAATGGCCATGTCATGATTAGTTCCGCTTATGTTGGACTGATTCCAAGCAGCTACGGTACGAGTAACTTGTATGTTTTCAATAGCGGTACGCATGAAGCAGTATTACAGGTCAACCTGGATGAAGACTATAAAGTGAATATGGACGACTTGAAGGATACGCTGCGAAGCCATATAGCCGCTGCATTCCCGCAGACCCGTGTCTCCTTTGAACCAATAGACCTGACTGAAAAAATAATGAGCCAGGGCGCCAGTAATCCAATAGAAGTGAGAGTGGCAGGAAAGGATATGAAGGAGATTGCCGGCTATGCAGAAAAGGTAGTGGCCAATATGCAGCAGATACCGTATCTCCGCGATGTTCAGATTGCACAACCTTTACATTTCCCAGTTATCAGTATATCCATAGACCGGTTCAAACTGGCGCAGATGGGACTCACCATTGGTCAGGTGGCCCGCTCTGTTACCGCATCTACCTCTTCCAGCCGCTTTACAGAAAAAAATCAGTGGCTGGATGAAAAGGCAGCTTATACCTATCAAACACAAGTGCAGATTCCGGAATACAGTATGACTGAATTAAACGACCTGAAGGAAATTCCACTGGTAAAAGGCCAGCCACGGCCGGTATTGGGGGATGTCGCTAATTTCTCTATGACGGAAATGCCGGGTGAATTCGACAGAGCCGGTCCTCGTAGATTCGTTACCGTTAGTGCAAACATTACGGGTACTGATCTGGCTACTGCTACACAGGCAGTACAGAAAGCCATCAAAGATGCCGGCGTTCCGCCGAAAGGATTAGTGACAGAAATTAAAGGCGCTTCCAGTCTCCTTACAGAAACGCTGGGCAGTCTGCAAAATGGACTGGGGATCGCAGTAGTGGTGATCTTCCTGTTACTGGCAGCTAATTACCAGTCATTCCGACTTTCATTAGTGGTACTAGCAACAGTACCGGCAGTAATTGCAGGTGCGTTAATTGCACTTTTAATTACCGGTGCAACGCTTAATCTGCAATCGTATATGGGGATGATTATGTCTACCGGCGTATCCGTAGCCAATGCGATTTTAATTGTAACCAATGCAGAAAAATTAAGATTGGAATATCATGATTCTTTCCGGGCAGCGATTGTCAGTGCCGGCGTCCGACTCCGTCCGATATTAATGACGAGTTTAGCCATGGTAGCTGGTATGATACCAATGGCATCCGGCATGGGAGAGGCGGGAGACCAGACTGCCCCATTGGGACGCGCCGTTATCGGGGGACTGATAGCGTCCACATTTGCAGCTTTACTTATTCTGCCACTGGTCTATGCCAGAGCGCAGTGCAAATCGAGCTATGCTTCTCCGTCGCTGATGCCAGCAGAAAAAATTACTTCTCATCACTCTCAAAACTCAATGCATGCAACCGTATAAAACATTCGTTCAAATATTGCTGGTAGCTGGTACAGCCGTGATGATGACTTCCTGTCATCATTCCGATGCGAAAGCGAAAGTGAAAATTCCCACGCCTAAAAAATACGCATTAGCTACCGTCGTAAAACAGCCGCTGGCAACAAGTTTACAGCTGCCTGGTGTTTTAGAGGCGTTTGAGAAAGTCAGCATCTTTCCAAAGGTCAACGGTTTTATTAAAACGGTGGCAGTAGACCGCGGTAGCCATGTACATAAAGGGCAGCTGCTCTTGCAACTGGAAGCGCCGGAAATAATGGAACAGTATCTGGCTGCTCAATCCCGCTATTTGCAGGCATCCGCATTGTATGCCGCCAGTAAAGATAATTTCGAGCGTATGCTGGCCACCAGCGAAACGCCAGGAACCATTGCACCACATGATCTGGAAATGGCCCGTGCAAAAATGCTGGCAGACAGTGCCCTGATGAACACCGAAAAATCAAATCTCGCCGCAGCGCAGGTGATGAAAGGCTACCTTATTGTTACGGCCCCTTTTGATGGCGTGATAACAGAGCGTAATATCCACCCGGGCGCATTGGTGGGGCCGGCCACCAAAGTGGACGACAAACCTATGTTGATGTTGGAACAAGAAGGTAGGTTGAGGCTGGTGTTGCAGGTGCCAGAGATATTAAGCGCACAGCTGAAAGAAGCCGCTCCGGTGACTTTTCAGGTGAATGCATTACCAGGCACTACGTTCAGAGGAGCGATCAGCAGGCAGGCAGGTACGCTCAGCGATCGTTACAGATCTGAAGCTGTGGAGATAGATGTCCCTAATAAGGATAATTCGCTTAAATCAGGAATGTATGCAGAAGTAACATTACCTGTAGACGGCTCCGCAAAAGCGGTAGTAGTGCCAGGATCGGCGGTGGTAGCATCTACAGAAAGAAAGTATGTGGTAGTGGTAAAAGATCATCATGCGAAATGGATAGATGTACAAGAAGGAAATCATCATAATGATTCTACAGAAGTCTTTGGCGATTTGCATGAAGGCGATCAGGTAATTGCCGTTGCAACAGATGAAATAAAAGAAGGCGCCATCATAGAATAGGTATGCCCTAAAATACCGGCCGTCCCGAAGAATCGGGACGGCTTTTCTGCTAACTGTTCCGTCTATATTGATTTTAATGTTCCTATTGAAAAAAGGGAACGATAACATCCACCTAGTAATCAATAACGGATTTTACCTGTTGTTAATCGAAAAAATATACTGCATCACCTAAGGTGACGAAAGATTTTATTTTACAGTAAGTAAAAAGGATTGTCTCTGTTTTTCAGATCGGGTAGGGGCCGATTTTTCTCTCTAGCTCTACATGTCAGTATTTATACCTTTATAACACAAGGCAAAATGAAATTGTTTTGTTCGGGGAAAGAAAAATCAAAGTTTGAATAGCTCCATGGCTCCAAGAGCAAGCATCTGTACGCCAATAACGGCCAGGATTAAGCCCATCATTTTGGTTATCACCATCATGACATTGGTTCCAATGACTTTCACAATTTTATCGCCGGCAATGAACAGCATATAAGTAATATAACAGATCAGCGCATAGACAGCCATTACAATCAGAAGATGATATACGTCTTTAGCAGCAGAATAACTCATAGAGGTGGTAATAGTTCCTGGGCCGGCCAGCAGGGGCATTGCCAGTGGCGTAATAGCCACACTGATACCTTGGTCCGCTTTTACAGGTTGATCGCCCAGTTTAGGATTTTGTTTGTCTTCTCCTTTTCCACGCACCATTTCATAACCGATAACAAATACAAGAATCCCACCTGTAACACGCAACGCAGCTAATGTAATACCGAATACATGAAAAATCAGTTTACCCGCCACACTGAATACAGCGATAATGGAAAAGGCAATCAGCACGGATTTGGTAGCAATGTTCCGCCGCGAGGGCTTATCCATATTGGAGGTCAGCTCCAGGAATACCGGAATAGCAGAAATAGGATTCACAATCGCGAGCAATCCCATGAACACGGTGGTAGCAAATGCAAAGTAGTTATCGAATAATTCCCTCATAACAGCAATATATGAATTTTATTACTGATAAGGTATAATATTATAGTGGTAAAAATTTATGCGCGGAGTCGCGGTAGCTGCCAGTTATAGCGTAAACTTACCAATCTAATTGTGACTATAACGGTAACGGCTATACTCTGAATTAAACCTGGATCTGCATGGTAATATGCGCCTGCTACATAGAGCGTTCCGCCAGCGATAGAAGCGGCGGCATAGATTTCTCTGGTGAATAGAATAGGTTGTTCTCCGCTGATAACATCGCGCAACAAGCCGCCGAAAGTACCGGTAATAGTGCCTAGCGCCACACAAATGGGCATGGGAAGACCAGCCGCAATCCCTTTATTGATCCCGGTTACGGTAAATAAGGCTAAACCGATTGCGTCGAAAATAGTCAGCCAGTGATGCAGTCTTTTGACGTAGGAGAAAAAGAGAGCGGCAATAACAGCAGCAATGATAATAGCGCTATTACTCAGTTCATCCGTCATCCAGGCCACAGGTGTGGCTCCTATAAGCAGGTCGCGGATAGTACCGCCCCCAATGGCAGTTACAAACGCCAGTGTAAGCAGTCCGATGACATCATAAGATTTGTTGATGGCTGCTGTTGCCCCGGATATGGCAAACGCAAAAGTTCCCAATAACTCCAATACTTGAATGAAGGTAAGCTGCATTCGGTGATATTACATTTAGGGGTGCAAGATAAGTAATCCCCGCCTGCCTACAGCAATTCCGATGCAACTAACCAAATCAATAATCGTAGTCGTATTCGCCACGGAGCGTACGCTCGATCTGATCTTGCAGATCGCTGCTGAAACCTTCTACTTCAATTTTTGGGTGGTGATCCAGATTGATACGGAAACGACCTTTCTCTTTAATAACGAGATCGTAAATATCTTCCAGTAAAGCGTACAGTAACTTCTTCGTGTTTTCTGCCAGTTGTGCCAGGAATGAATCTTCGAGTTGGTTGAATTCGCGGTTCTTATAAGATAATGTCAGTTGAATCATAACTATTATGGTTTTTCTATCAGGATAAAATTTTCAGAATTTCAGGCAGGTAAACATACTTAGGTCTTAACCGGCTGATTCTCATTAACTAATTATTATTTCTTGCATAAAAATAGATAAAATCATATGAATATTTTTGCTTTATACATAACTTTTTATCCACATAATCAAAAATAGCACAGATTTTATTATACCTTTCCAGGTCGTTGCCTCTCATAACGCCCGCATCGGGCAAATGTTCGCATTGTTTTTATTTTTTTGTTACCATTGCAACTTATTTAAAATCAGATGAAAAGAATTACCCTGTTAATGTTATTCCTGCAGGGGGCGGTACTCCTGTTGCAGGCTCAGCCGGGCCCCATGTTTCAATGGAGTAAAGAAGGATCCGGTACCTATCAGATGCAAAAAGATGGTATCGCTTATATGCCCTGCAATGGAGAGGCGTCCACGCTTAAAGTGCCTGTAAGCCTGATGACCCCCGCGGGCTCCAAGGAGCCACTGGACGTGCAAAGCTTCCAGTTTTACCAGCAGGATTCCCGTGTATTATTGTTTACCAATACCCGCAGAGTCTGGCGTTATGAAACCAAAGGCGACTACTGGGTACTGGACCTGAACACCAAAAAACTACGCCAGTTAGGTAAAGGCAGACCTGCTTCTTCCCTCATGTTTGCCAAGATTTCCCCAGACGGAAAGAACGCTGCATACGTCAGTGAGCATAACATTTACGTGGAAGACCTCAATACCGGCGCAATAAAAGCCCTGACCACAAATGGTAACCGTCACTTTATTAACGGTACATTCGACTGGGTATATGAAGAAGAACTGGATTGCCGCGATGGATTCCGCTGGAGTCCTGATAGCAAAAGCATTGCCTACTGGCAGCTGGATGCTACCAAAACACGCGACTTCCTCATGATCAATAACACAGACTCTATCTATTCCTTTACCATTCCGGTGGAATATCCGGTTGCTGGCCAGGACCCATCCGCATGCAGAGTAGGGGTAGTAAATATTCAAACGGCCCGCACCAACTGGATGAATGTGCCCGGAGATCCCCGGCAGCACTATATTCCAAGAATGGAGTGGATTCCAAATTCTAATGAACTGATCATTCAGCAGCTGAACAGACGCCAGAATGAAAGTAAGATTATGGTATGTCGTGCCGACAATGGCGCTACCAGAACCATCTACACTGAAAAAGATGCGGCATGGATAGACACCAAAGGTACCTGGGATGATACCGGTATCAGAGGCTGGGACTTCCTGCCTGATGGAAAGTCCTTCCTGTGGCTGAGTGAAGAAGATGGCTGGCGTCATATATATCATGTCTCTCTGACTAATAATACCGTAAAACTCCTGACACCAGGTAATTACGATGTCATCAAGTTGTTACGTGCAGATGAGGCTACTAATGCTATTTATTTCCTTGCTTCTCCTGATAATCCAGTGCAGCAATACCTCTACAAAGTGCCTATGACAGGAGGCCCGGCGGAAAAGCTGACCCCTGCTGCATTTAGCGGTACCAATAAGTATGAAATGTCGCCTAATAGCTTGTGGACATACCATTCCTTGTCTACCTGGAAACTATATCGTCCGCTGAATGAATTCATCAACCTGAAGGAAGCGCCGGCCGTAAGTAAGAAGATGGAAGAAGGATTGACAAAATTTGCCAACCCTGCCAAGAACCTGGAGTATGTGCAGGTAACAACAGTTGATGGCGTAAAGATGGATGGTTTTATGGTGAGGCCGACGAACTTCGATCCATCCAAAAAATATCCTGTCATATTTACGGTGTATGGAGGTCCTGCCGCCGCTACCACACTGGATTCCTGGCATGTGGGCAGAGACAGACTATACAAAGGTAACATGGCAGATGACGGGTACGTCTATGTATCTTTCGATAACCGTGGTACGCCACTGCCTAAAGGAAGAGAATGGAGAAAAGCCATCTATCAGAAAATTGGCGTAATTGATACCCGCGATCAGGCGATGGCAGCAAAAGCGCTGATGGAAAAATATTCATTCATCGATTCGTCCCGTACCCTTATCTGGGGCTGGAGCGGCGGCGGTACCATGACGCTGAACCTGCTTTGTCAATATCCAGGCGTGTTCAAGTCCGGCGTTTCTATCGCGCCTGTAACGAATTTGCTGACCTACGATAATATTTACCAGGAACGTTATACGGGTTTACCGCAGGAAGATATGGAAGCCTATAAGAAAGGTTCGCCGGTATCTTATGCAGAACATATGGAAGGTAATCTGTTGATGATTCAGGGAACAGGAGATGATAACGTGCACTATCAGAATTCTGAAATGATGCTGAACGCCCTGATCAAATATAACAAGCAACTGCAGTTCATGGCCTATCCGAATCGTTCACACAGTATTTCAGAAGGAGAGGGAACAGATGAACATCTGTCTACGCTCTTCACCAATTTCGTGAGGACGCATTGCGCTCCGGGCGCCAGATGATTTCACGCAAAGAACGCCAAGGGGCAAAGGCCGCAAATAAGAGAAATAAAGTTGTTTAGATTTTAAATAATATATTTCAACATAACTCCTTTGCGTTCTTATTTTCTCTTTGCGTCTTTGCGAGATACCCTTACCTTCGCTTCCCTAAAATGAGTTTTATGTCTATAACCAGGATTATTGGTATCATCGCCTCGGCAGTAATTATTATCTGTGCTTTCCTGCCATGGTCAGAAATCAATGATGTGCATTTGAAGCATTTGATATTTACCGGTGTGAATACAGTAGGTTCCAGCTATGGAGAACCGGGAAAACTGAATATTTTCCTCTCAGTGGTAGCGCTGGCGATGTTTGCATTGCGCAAAAAATGGACGTTGCGTGTAAATCTGTTTGTATGCGGATTCCTGCTGGCATGGACATTCCGGAATATGATGATATTCTCTCGTTGTGAGATTGGTATCTGTCCACAAACTCATATTGCATTATATATCTCTGTAGCGGCTGCCCTGGCAGCATTTTTATCCGTACTGTTTACCAGAGTAGATAAATAAACGCTTACCATACTTTCTGCAGGATCCAGGCGCCTGCTAAAATACCAGCGCCCATTAACCAATAGCGAATAACAATTGGTAATGGGCGCTGTGCTGTTAATCTGGCTTTGATAAAGCTGAATATAGTTAATCCCAGGAAAACCAGCATCATGCTGGTTTGAGAAGCAGCATTGAAATTTTCATTAGCGAGATACGGATACACCGACAAGCCTCCGCCCATCAGAAAAAAGAGTCCCGTGAATATAGCGCTGCTGATAGCACGGCCACGACTATACGTAGTTTCCTTTACCTTTTCTTCTGCCAGTGTACGTTCCCATAGGTCCGCATCTTTTTTCATTTCGTCGGCGATATGATCGATGGTCGTTTCACTGATATCTAATCCTTGTAATTTTTGTTTTTCTTCAGGAGTGAGCAGGGGATTATCATGTTGCAGATCTCCGCGATTGGCACGGAAAGCGCTGAACATAACCAGCAACGTACCAATCAGCCAGATGGCCAACTGGAGGTTGTAGAATTTTTGCACTTCCATTGGGAAGTGCTGTATCACCTGCGTAGAGAAAAAAAGCAGGAATAACCCATCAGGAAAACCGATGAGCAGGTCGGTACTCCATCCGGAGCTCCGGATGGCTTTGTGGCTGTCCGCCATGTATCTGATAATTTAATATTCCGGGTATTTAGCGATGGAATGTTGATTCCAGACTGCGCTGAATAATGCTGACACAATCCATCACCTGTGCTGCATTAATGGGCAGCGGTGGAGCGAATCGGATTTTATCGCCATGGGTGGGTTTTGCCAGCAGGCCGTTGTCTTTTAAAGTAAGGCAGAGATCCCAGGCTGCTTCCGGATCATCGTGTTGAACAACAATGGCATTCAGCAGTCCTCTTCCGCGGATGGTGGTAATGTAAGGAGATTGTATATCCTGCAATCCTTTACGGAGCAAGATGCCCATCGCCTCGGCATTTTCCGCCATTTTTTCGTTTTTGAGTACTTCCAGTGCAGTCATGGCTACTTTACAAGCAAGGGGATTACCACCATAAGTGGAACCATGTTCTCCTGGCTTGATCGTCAGCATAATATCGTCATCGGCGAGAACAGCACTCACAGGCAGGGTTCCACCTGACAATGCTTTACCAAGTATCAGAATATCAGGTCTTACATTTTCATGATCACAGGCCAGCATTCTGCCGGTACGCGCCAGGCCGGTCTGGATCTCGTCTGCCATAAACAATACATTCGCATCTTTACAGTATTGGTAAGCCTGTGCCAGATAGCCCTCGTCTGGGACTACCACACCGGCTTCTCCCTGGATGGGTTCTACCAGGAAACCTGCTACGTTTTTATCCTGTAAGGCCTGTTCCAATGCGGACAGGTTATTGAAAGGAATAATTTCATAACCAGGCATGTAAGGACCAAAATTGTTTCTGGCGTCCGCATCGGTACTGAAAGAAATGACATTTAAAGTACGGCCGTGGAAATTATGGCCGCAGACGATAATCTTAGCCTTGTTTTCCGGTATTCCTTTTACCTGGTATCCCCAGCGACGGCACAGTTTCAGGGCTGTTTCCACCGCTTCCACCCCAGTGTTCATCGGCAGTACCTTATCATATCCGAAGAAACGGGTGATATATTCTGCATACTCTCCCAGTAGGTCGCTATGAAATGCCCGGGAGGTTAAAGTAAGTTTTTGTGCCTGTTCTATCAGCGTGGCAATGATCGCCGGGTGACAATGCCCCTGGTTAACAGCGCTGTAGCCTGACAGAAAATCATAATATTGTTTACCGTCAACGTCCCACAGGTATACGCCCTTGCCTCGGTCTAAAACCACTGGCAGCGGGTGATAGTTATGCGCGCCGTACTGTTCTTCCAGATCCAGAAAATGTTGGGTTCTTTCCGTTATTGTATTTGTGGGTATCATTATGTAAAATTAAATCAATTATCCTTTTAATCGCTGCACCAGTGCTACGTATTCTTTCATCGCATCTTCTTTGGATTTGCCCTTTAGTTCTTCCCAGGCATTATGCTTTGCTTTTGCCACAAAATCAAATGGATTGGAAGGTGCTTCTCCGCTGACATCCCCTTCAGTGGCTTGTTTATATAATGAATATAACTGCAGCAGAATCTCATTAGAGGGCTTTTCGGAGAGCGTTTTACTGTTTGCGACCGCTTGTTCAAATTCCTGTGTAAGTTCCATAGATCCTAATTTTAAAAGAATGAATGATCGTTGTTTTACTAAGGTGCAGATAAATTAAACATTCACCAAATAAACCAACTAATTTTAATACCTTTGCGGGCTGAAATGGCCTGATCTGCAATAAGATCATCCATCGTACCAGTAAATTATCATATGAAGAATATTCGCAATTTTTGTATTATTGCCCATATTGACCACGGTAAAAGTACCCTGGCTGACCGTTTGTTGGAGTTTACCAAAACAATTTCAGACCGCGACATGCAGGCGCAGGTACTGGACGACATGGATCTGGAGCGTGAAAAAGGGATTACCATTAAGAGTCACGCTATTCAAATGAACTACACCGCCAAGAACGGTGAAAAATATACTTTTAACCTGATTGATACGCCCGGTCACGTGGACTTCTCCTACGAAGTATCCCGCGCACTGGCCGCTTGCGAAGGAGCTCTCCTCCTGGTAGACGCTGCACAAGGTATTCAGGCACAAACAATTTCCAACCTCTACCTGGCACTGGAAAACGACCTCGAAATCATCCCTGTTATCAATAAAATTGATATGCCAGGCGCTATGATCGAGGAAGTAAAAGACCAAATCATTGAACTGATCGGCGTTAAAGACGAAGATATTCTCCTGGCATCCGGTAAAACCGGTATCGGTATTGAGGAAATCCTCGAGTCTATTGTAACCCGCATTCCAGCTCCTAAAGGAGATCCGGAAGCGCCCCTTCAGGCTCTGATCTTTGACTCTGTATTCAACTCTTTCCGTGGTATTATTGCTTATTTCCGCGTATATAACGGTACTATCAAGAAGGGAGACAAAATTCGCTTTGTTAACACAGGCGAAGAATATGAAGCGGATGAGGTAGGTATCCTCAAACTCGGCCTCGAACCTAAGAGCGAGGTAAAAACCGGGGACGTAGGGTACATTATCACCGGTATTAAAAATGCCAAAGAAGTAAAAGTAGGGGATACCATCACCCTGGCCAGCAACCCTTGCCTGGACGGCATTAAAGGTTTCCAGGAAGTAAAGCCAATGGTATTCGCCGGTATCTTCCCGGTAGTAACAGAGGATTTCGAAGAGCTCCGTGATTGTATGGACAAACTCCAGCTGAACGATGCTTCCCTGACTTATGAACTGGAAACTTCCCAGGCGCTTGGTTTTGGTTTCCGTTGCGGATTCCTCGGTATGCTCCACATGGAGATCATCCAGGAAAGACTGGAACGTGAGTTTAACCAAACCGTTATCACCACCGTTCCGAACGTAGGCTTCATCGCGTACGATACCAAAGAAACGAAAGCCATCACGGTAAATAACCCGTCAGAAATGCCGGACCCTACCAAGATGTCCAGCATCGAAGAGCCATGGATTCGTGCGCAGATCATCACCAAGCCGGATTATATCGGTAACATCATGACACTCTGCCTGGGTAAACGCGGTATCCTCCTTAACCAGAGCTACCTCACCACCACCCGCGTGGAACTGATGTTTGAGCTGCCACTGACAGAAATTGTATTCGACTTCTACGATAAACTGAAAAGTCAGACCCGCGGATACGCGTCATTTGACTATTCCCCAATTGGCTTCCGTGAAAGCGATATCGTGAAAATGGATATCCTCCTGAACGGCGATAAAGTGGATGCTTTGAGCGCCCTGATTCACCGTAGCCGTGCACAAGACTTCGGTCGTAAACTCTGCGAAAAGCTGAAAGAACTGCTGCCACGCCAGCAATTCCTTATCGCTATCCAGGCAGCCGTTGGCGCGAAAATCGTTGCCCGTGAAAACATCAGCGCTATGCGTAAAGACGTAACCGCGAAATGTTATGGTGGCGATATCTCCCGTAAACGTAAGCTCCTGGAGAAACAGAAAGAAGGTAAAAAACGTATGCGTCAGATCGGAAACGTAGAAGTGCCACAAGAGGCATTCCTGGCCGTACTGAAACTGGACGATTAGTAAAGAAACTACTTCAGATAAAAAAGGGATGGACGTTGCAAAACGTCCATCCCTTTTTAGTTTTCATCATGCAGAGAAATTATATAAATCATTGTAAAGATTGTATAACAGTTCCCGGCCGCAGGAGAGCGACCTTTGAATGGTCAATAAGCAAACCGCCTAAAACGGTAACGGTTATACGCTATTTACTAAATGTTTAAAATTCGAATCAATATGGAAACTTACAAATTCAAAACCAACATCAATTGCAGTGGCTGTGTAGCAGCAGTTACGCCACACCTGAACAAAGAAGACGGTATTGGCCACTGGGAAGTTGATACAAAAGTGAACGAAAAAATTCTTACCGTTGAAGCCCATGGCAAGACACCTGAAGAGGTAGCAGCTGTGGTAGCGAAAGCCGGTTTCGAAGCCGAAAGAATCTAATGTAATCAGGCAATCAGGTCATTCTGATACATAGAGATAAATTAATCGGGAGTCAGTATATTTGAGTAAAGCAATTTTATGAAAAATATACTGCTCCCGTTTTTGTTTGTACTCATCTCTTTTGCTGCCTTTGCCCAACAAACGCCGCCTCCAGCTAAGGAGGTACTCCAAGAAGCTGCTAAAATAGCGTTGAAAGAGAAGAAGCATGTATTTATCATGTTCCATGCCTCCTGGTGTGGCTGGTGTCATAAAATGGACGATGCCATGAACGACCCCAGTGTACATTCCCTTTTCGATAAAAACTATGTAATCCGACATATTACCGTGCTGGAAAGAGGCGCTAAAACTGCTGAAGAAAATCCCGGAGGTATGGAAATGCTTACCCAATATCATGGAGATAAAGGCGGTATTCCCTTTTGGCTCGTATTTGGCCCGGATGGTAAACTGGTGGCCGATAGCCGTATGAAAGATGAATCAGGAAATCTTGCTAATGTAGGATGTCCTGCCCAACCCGGGGAAATAGCTTTCTTCCTGGATATCCTCAGGAAAACTTCCCGCATGACCGATAAAGACCTGGCTGCCGTAAAAGAAAGATTTGGCAGGATTAATGCCAGGAATTAATAACGTCCTACCGAACATCCCTTGCCTGATTGGTGTTTAAACCTATAAACCTCTGGCATGCGTAAATGGCTGCGGCTAACTCTATTTATTGCAGGCGGAATTCTCGGAGTTCTGATACTGTTGTTTCTTGGACTGGCATTATATATCAGGGCCAACAAGGCCGACTTTCTGAAACAAATCACCGAACAGATTGACGGCAGAATTTCCGGAAAGTTAACCATTGGAGACATGGAACCCTCTCTGGTCAGGAACTTTCCTAATATTTCACTGAACCTCAGCAAAGTGCAGCTGCAGGACAGTCTCTTTGCGTCCCATCATCGTTATCTGCTCGATATTCAGCATATCTATGTGAAGCTGAATACCTGGTCCCTGTTGAAGAAAAGAGTGAAGATTAAAGAAGTAATTCTGGAGAACGGAGGTATTTGTCTGTATACCGACAGTACCGGCTATACGAATACCAGCGTCTTTCAGCATAAGTCCACTTCTTCCCCCTCCAAACAGGCAGACATAGGCGAGTTGAGAATGGAGAATGTCACCTTTGTTATTGAGAATAAGCAGAAGCAAAAATACTTTGATCTGCTGGTTAAAGAAATGTCCGGTAGCATGATGAATCAGGGCGATTCTGTTGCTATCACCCTACATACAAAAATTCGCTCCCGTCACTTTGAGTTTAATACCGTCAAAGGCAGTTACCTGAAAGATAAAGAGATGGACCTGCCACTGAAGCTTTCCTTTAACCGTAAAACCAAGGTACTGCATATACCTGGTCAGAAAATCAGTATAGATGGTAAACCCGTAACACTGGGAGGCAATTTTGTATTTGATGAAAAACCACCGGCTTTCAGTCTGCAAATCATCGCCAATGAACTGCTACTTAAAGAAGGCGCTTCCTGGCTGCCACCCGGCATTTCAGGAAAACTAAGTACCCTCGGACTCCAAAAGCCACTGGATGTTACTGCTAACATAGACGGCTATATGAAATACCGGGATACGCCACATGTGATTGTTTCCTGGAAGACCACAGACAACGTTTTGCAGAGTTCTCTCGGCGCCTGGTCCAGTTGCAGCTTCACCGGACGTTTTAATAATCAGGTACTGGATATTCCGGATCATACAGACGCCAATTCCGCAGTGAGTATATTTAACTTGGCCGCCACCTTAGGTACCGTGCCTGTAAAAGCGGATACTATCAGGGTGGTAAACCTGAAGCAACCCTTGCTGAGAGGACATTTTCAGTCTTCTTTTCCATTGGCTAACCTGAATGATAATTCCAATTCGCTGCCTCTGCATTTTAATGCAGGACAGGCAGTGGCAGACCTGAATTACACCGGGCCTATTATGAAAGACGACACATCCGCCTCTTCCCTGATGGGGGTTGTACAAGTCAATGGCGCTGGGTTTACCTATGCGCCCCGTTCTTTGCAATTCAAGGATTGCAATGCCACACTGCGTTTTACCGGACAGGATCTGCTACTCGAAAATGTCAAAGTGCAGTCGGCCAACAGCACACTTTTCATGAACGGGAAAATGAAGAATGTATTAAACTTCTATTTCACGGCGCCAGATAAAATTTTACTGGAATGGAATATCCGTAGTCCACTGGTAGACCTGAATGAATTCCGTTCCTATCTGAGTCCCCGCCAGGGAAAGAAACCCTCCGCAGCTGCCAGGAAGGCGCATATCGGGAGAGTGGGTAATCAACTGGAATCCGTACTGGAAGCCTGCAACGTGAACATGCAGGTACAATTGGATAAAACTGTTTATAAACATTTTACCGCTCAACAAGTAAAAGCCACCTTGCTGCTAACAGCGGATGATATCCTGCTGAACCGCATCTCCCTGCAACATGCCGGCGGAACACTGGGCCTGCAGGGAAAAATACACCAGCAGGGCATCAACAACTATTTTGATATTGCCGCCAGTTTAACGAATGTAAATATCTCACAACTGTTTTATGCCTTCGATAACTTCGGTATAGATGGACTCACCTATAAGAACCTGCAAGGCATCGCCACCGTCAAAACCAATATGAAGGGCAATGTACTGGACAATGGCACTCTGGCGAAACGCTCGCTGAACGGGACTATTCAGCTGAACATGAAAAAAGGCGCGTTGCTGGACTTCTCACCGCTGGGAGATATTGGAAATTTCCTCTTCCGGAAACGCAGACTGGACAGCATCACATTTGCCAATCTGAACAATACTTTCCGTGTAGAGAACGGTAAGGTATATATTCCGCCGATGCGTGTAGCATCCAGCGCGGTGAATATAGATTTGCAGGGAGTGTATGGTATTGGTGGCGGTACCAATATTCAAATGGAAGTACCATTGCGAAATCCCAATAAGGATACCTCTGTCACCGATCCTACAGAGCGTTTCAAACGCAGTCGAAAAGGTATTATTCTGCGGTTGCGCGCGATAGACGGACCGGATGGGAAGGTCAAAATCAAAATGGGAAAAGGAGATGAATCCAAATAGTTGTGCTGGAAATAAAGTAAATTTAAGAAGACAAAAATCAATGTCATGAAAGCAGTTGCTATAAAGAAAATCAAAGGAGTTCCTGAGCTGATGGAACTTCCCAAACCGGAATTACGGTCTGGTGCTATCCTGGTAAAAATGGAAGCCGCTGGGATGAATCCGTTCGACTGGAAAATGATTGACGGCATCCTGCAGGATAAAATGAAACACCAGTTTCCCATGATATTGGGCGTGGATGGCGCCGGCGTAGTGGAAGACGTAGCTGAAGGCGTAACAAGATTTAAAAAGGGAGATAAAGTTTTCGGACAGTTCCTGCATGTTCCCGTAGGTGAAGGTAGTTATGCAGAATACATTGTAGTGCCTGAAAAAGCAAATATTACACATGCGCCCAAAACAGTTACAGCTGTAGAAGCAGCGGCTGTGCCTACAGCCGGCATGACTGCTCAGCAGTTGCTGGATGGGTTGCATCTGCATAAGGGTGATTTATTGCTCATCCTGGGATCTACCGGCGGCGTAGGCTCATTCGCCACGCAGATGGCTGCACAGGAAGGGATTAAAGTAATTGCTACCGTTTCAGATAAAGAAGGAGGGGAAAGAATGAAGAAACTGGGCGCAGCATATACAATTAATTATGAAGAAGCGCCAGTGGCAGATCAGGTGCAGCGTCAGTTCCCTGAAGGCGTACACGGCATTATAGATTTGGTGAGTCCGGCTGCTGGATTCAGTAAGAACCTGAGTTTACTCCGGCCTGGAGGAGGCGCTTTTACTACGGTGTTTGTAGCGGACGAAGCAGAGATGAAGCAAAAGGGAATCCACGGCGGCAACTTTGAAGCAAAAGGATCGCCGGCAGTATTTGATAAACTGGCCTCCATCATAGACAGTGGGGAAATTAATATTCCTGTAGAAACAAAAATTCATCTGGAAGAAGTGCCAGATGCGATTTTGGAGAGCCGGCGCGGAAGAGGAAAAGGAAAAACTGTGATCGTCATGTCCTGATAAAATAAAAGAAAAAAACCTCCGCTTGTGAACAGGCGGAGGTTTTTTTATACGATCTATGCATCCAATTATTTAACGGGTACGGTAGCTTTATAAATAGCTGCGTTATCGTTAGTGGTAATGTTGTAATTGGCGCCAATGGCTACAAAAACGCATTGCCCTTTTTGGAGAGTAATGGTTGTTTCAGCATCGCTGATGGTGGCATTGCCACTCATTACAATCATAATTTCTGGCGCATTGGCAGCATGGTTATATGTTTGACCGGCCTGTATATTGATATCGCTGACAACGAAATCCGGAGCTGGTGTTGGATAGATGGTTTCCAGTCCGTCTGTGGTTTTATCGCCGCCGATAATATGCGGATGTACTGCCTCAAAGCGGGTATGTTTCAGGAGTTCAGGCACATCGATATGTTTAGGGGTGAGACCGCCGCGCAGCACATTATCAGAATTTGCCATCAGTTCTACGTTCTGACCTTCGAGGTAAGCGTGCGGAATACCGGCGTCCTGGAATACAGCTTGTCCTGGATGACAATGTACAATATTGAAGAAATAGATAGAGAAGATACCCCTGTCCAGTTTTTCTGCGCTGGCAGGATCATTGAGAACTGCTCTGGCAGCCCAGAAGGCAGGATCTGATTTTTGTAACTGATTATTTTTATACAGTGGGATAGCGCGTTCAGTAAGTGGGCGCAGGAGAATATTCACCATTGCCTGCGGCATTTCCATCACTGTTTTATACAAACCAAAGTAACCTTCCGCATCGTATATACTTACCAGTGAGGTAAATTCCGGCGTATCCAGGAGTACTTTTTTCAGTTGCGCTTCTGGGAGGAAACCGTGGAGCAGCCAAAATTCGCTGAGGGCCACCATGATTTCCGGTTTATGGTTGGCATCTTTATAATTTCTGTCAGGTGCATTGGCAGGTAATCCTGCTGCATTTTCTCTGGCAAAACCTTTCTCCGCTTCTTCTTTTGTTGGATGTACCTGGATAGACAACATGTCTTTTACATCCAGAATTTTAAACAGATATGGCAGCTGGCCGAATTGGTCCTGGATCTGCTGGCCAATGGTAGCCACCGGATTCTCCTGGATGAGCGTATTGAGGGCTACAGGGCCATTGTCTGTAGTGATGGTGCTGGGAGCGCTTACGTGAGCACCCATCCAGTATTCAGCACTGGGCTTGTCAGTAGCTGCAATTCCCAGTAACGCCGGGATATATTCATATCCTCCCCATGCATAGTGTTGAACTTTTCCGTCCAGTCTGAATAGTTTCATATTGAGTAACGCTGTTTGTAATGTTGAATCGCAAAAATAATAGATTATTATGAACAGTAACGGTGATATAGGAAAACAAGGGGAACAGCTCGCAGTGCAGTATACGGCCGGCTATTGCAGTATACGCCATGTAAACTGGAGATATGGCAGATATGAGCTGGATATTATAGCAGAGAGAGCAGGTACTATTTATTTCATAGAAGTAAAGACAAGAACCGGTACCTATTTTGGATTTCCGGAAGACGCGGTTACGCCAGCCAAAGAAGCGCATATCAGAGCAGCGGCGGCACACTATCTGGAAACATTTGATCTGCATCCGAAAGCGATCCGCTTTGATATCATTTCCATCGTACTGCGCGGCAATAACAGTCCTGAGCTAGTACACCTGAAAGACGTATTCTGAGCGGGTTTCAGCGTTAACTAACACTTAACAAAAAACACATCTATGAAATTTATTTAATTCAAATAGCTGTTATATCTTTGGAGGGTAATAATGCTTAACCCTCGGTGTTAACGATCGATCTTCCTCGAAAAACTCCATGATGAAATGTATCATCTGATTATTCATTCATTAACCAATGATAATGGATCAGTGGAGCTTTATATTAGTGGCCTCGCAATTGGCCGGTATATTTTCGGTGGGAGAGAAAGCATATACCATTCGTCAGGATGGAGCATATGCTAACCGATTTGAAATAAGTGTTGCTGGAGATAAAGTTAGGGGGCCTGTGATACTGACTGTACTGAATGATCAGCATATACCTGTACGTATCATCCCGTTTGAGCCCAGCAGCTTTGCATCCGCACAGAAGGTGCAGCTGACCGGTCTACCATCCGGCAAATATATTTTTAATTTTTCCCTGACCGGGAAGGCAGGGGAGAAAGCATTCGAAATTAGGCAGGAGTAGGAATTACTGCCAGGTTGCTTTCGGGAGTCATTTAGAAAAAGTCCGCAGTAATTACTGCGGACTTTTTATTTATTACCAGATACCGGTATAATTCTGCGGAGTGATCGCTTTGAGTTCTTTTTTCAGTGCAGCACTGATTTTGAGCCCGTCGATAAACTTGTGCATGCTTTGCTTGGTGATGGCATCGCCGCCACGGGTGAGCGCTTTCAGCGCCTCGTATGGCTGCGGATAGTTTTCACGGCGTAAAACTGTCTGGATAGCTTCTGCTACTACGGCCCAGTTTTGTTCCAGGTCGTTATGCAGTTTCGCTTCATTCAGGATCAGTTTAGACAAACCTTTCTGGATAGATTTAGTGGCCAGGATAGTATGTCCGAATGGAACGCCCAGGTTGCGCAGCACGGTAGAATCGGTCAGATCGCGTTGCAGACGGGAAATAGGCAATTTGGCGCTAAGGTGTTCGAAGATAGCGTTTGCCAGGCCCAGGTTACCTTCTGCATTTTCGAAATCGATCGGATTCACCTTGTGCGGCATTGCGGAAGAACCTACTTCATCTTTCTTGATTTTCTGTTTGAAGTAATCCATGGAGATATAAGTCCATATATCACGACTGAAATCAATGAGGATGGTATTGATACGTTTCAGGGTATCGAACTGAGCGGAGATATTATCGTAATGTTCGATCTGCGTGGTGTATTTCATTCTTTGCAGGCCGAGGGTGTTGTTCACGAATTTCTCCCCGAATTTCTCCCAGTTAATTTTAGGGAACGCCACGTGGTGTGCATTGAAGTTACCAGTAGCGCCACCAAATTTGGCTGCAAAAGGAATTTCGCTGAGCAGTTTAATCTGTCCTTCCAGTCTTTCTACAAATACCATGATTTCCTTCCCGAGAATGGTCGGAGATGCTGGTTGTCCGTGTGTACGCGCCAGCATAGGTACTTTCATCCAGGCTTTAGCCATTTTGGTGAGTTCCAGTACCATGTTTGCCATTGCGGGCATGTATACATGCTCGATCGCGTCTTTCCAGAACAGCGGGGTAGCAGTGTTGTTCACATCCTGGGAAGTCAGACCAAAGTGTACCCATTCCAGTTTGTCTTCCAGACCGAGGTTTTTCAGTTCATTTTTCAGGAAGTATTCCACTGCCTTCACATCGTGATTGGTGATCTTTTCTGTGTCCTTGATCAGTTGGGCATTCTCTACCGTAAATTCCTGGTAGATCTTGCGCAATGCGGGTACTTTGGCTTTTGGCAGCGTAAATAATTTTTGCTCTGCGAGCGCAATAAAGTATTCCACCTCTACCATCACACGGTAACGGATCAACGCAAATTCAGAGAAATAATTGGCCAGCTCGTCCAGTTGCTTGCGATAGCGCCCGTCCAGCGGAGAAATGGCAGTTAATGGTTGTAATTGCATAATTTAGTTACTTTTGCAGCTTCAAAATTACAGAAATTGGAACGGAAAGTAAAAGTAGCGGCTGTAAGTTATTTGAATACGAAGCCTTTATTGTATGGATTCAGGAATCATCCGGTGATGGATATGATGGAATTATCAATGGATTATCCGGCTAAAATAGCACAGCAACTGATCGACGGAGACGTAGATGTGGCGCTGGTACCAGTGGCCATCATCCCTAAATTGAAAGAGTATCATATCATCGCTGATTACTGCATTGGCGCAGAGGGACCTGTGGCATCTGTTTGCCTCTATAGCGAAGTACCCCTGCATGATATAAAAAGAATATACCTGGACTATCAGAGCCGTACTTCGGTAGCGCTCCTGAAAGTACTGGTAAAAGACTACTGGAAGTTGGATGTGGAATTCGTAGCCACCAACGGGGACTATGAATCCAATATCAAAGGAACAGACGCCGGCCTCGTCATCGGTGACCGCGCCCTGAAACAACGCAAAATTTCTCCATTTATCTACGACCTGTCAGAACACTGGATGCGTTTTACCAGCCTGCCATTCGTATTTGCCGCCTGGATTAGTAATAAACCGCTGCCGGCCGACTTTATCACCGCATTCAATAATGCCACTGGTATCGGTATGGGGAATATTCCTGCTGTAGTAGCCGAGAATCCGTATGATGTGTACGACCTCACTACCTACTATGTACAGAATATCAGCTACCCGCTGACGCCTGCCAAACGTCAGGGAATGCAGAAATTCCTGGGCTACCTTATGGCTGCACAACCAGTAAGCTAACACCTTTTTTGTTTAGCAGGATTTCCGTAACTTCATAGTTCACCCAATCACTAAGGGGCTATGAAGATTGGTATCCTGGGTAGCGGTCCTGTAGGACTCACCCTTGGTAAAGGCCTTATTCAGACAGGGCACCAAATCACAATAGGCACCCGCAATCCAGCTCGGGAATCATTGCAACAATGGGCCAGACACCAGGGAGACCAGGTGGCCATTGGTACCTTTCGTCATGCGGCTGAATTCGGGGAACTTATTCTGATCTGTACCAGCTGGATCGGTACACAAAAAGCAATTGAATCTGCCGGTATCTGGAATTTCAAAAACAAGACCGTTGTAGATGTCACCAATCCTGTGGATGGTAAAGGCCCGGACGAATACGGACGCCTGAACCTCGTTATCGGGCATAATCATTCTGCCGGAGAACAAATCCAGGCCTGGCTGCCGCCAGATGCCAGCGTAGTGAAAGCGCTCAGCTGTATCGGGCACGAACATATGCTCCTTCCCAGTTTTCAGGAAGGTACGCCTACTATGTTCATCGCCGGCAACAACCCGGAAGCCAAACACCTGGTCAGAAAACTGCTCCATCAAATGGGATGGCATGATATAGCAGATATGGGCAGAATCGAAATGAGCAGAAATATAGAACCACTGTCTGTCCTATGGGCCGCCTACGGTTTCCTGAACAACAGCAGAGGACATGCTTTTAAATTATTGAAGAAGTAATCGAATCAACCCCACGTGTGGGCTTGCGGTACGACTACTTCGTGTCTGCGGTAGCAACACTACAAGACTTTAAAAAAATCCCCCGGCATGATCAAATGCCGGGGGATTTTTATTGCAGCTAGCAAAGAGCTATTTTACTTCTTTTACATTGATATAGAAATTGGGATCTACCATAAAGTCTTTCGGACTATGTAAGGTGAAACTGGCGGTATGCCACATCGTACCCGGGTAAATCAGCGTGTACCCGCTTTCATTCAGTTTCACTTTTACCGGCATATTGAAATCCTTCACCTCACTCACCCAGCGGAATTGCAGCTGTTGCCCGATGATCCGGTATTCCAGCGTAGGCAACGTAGTTTTGGTAAGGTATTGTTCATACATCTTATCCAAATTGATTCCCGTAAATGAATTGATATAATTCTGAATCTGTCGGCCGGTAACCGTCTGATGCCAGAAGGTTTTATTCATACCACGGAGCATTTGGCGGAAAGCCTCGTCATTACCCATGATCTGACGAATCATATGAATCATCTGAGCGCCCTTGTAGTACATATCTCCACTTCCTTCTGCATTCACGTTATAGGCTGGGATAATCGGAACATCATTTTTGATATTATGACGAATGCCATGTACATATTCGCTGGCGGCCTTCATACCATACTGGCAAGTGGTAAAGAGGGTTTCGGAATAGTTGGTGAATGCTTCATGTACCCACATATCGGCCAGGTCCTTAGTAGTGATATTATTACCAAACCACTCGTGACCGCTTTCGTGTACAATGATAAAATCCCATTTCAGTCCCCATCCGGTACCGGAGAGATCTTTACCACGATACCCCATCATAAAATTGTTGCCATAGGCCACGCCGCTCTGGTGTTCCATACCGAGGAAAGGCGTTTCGATCAGCTTATAGCTGTCTTCATAAAAAGGATATTTCCCAAACCAGTACTCGAAACATTTCAACATTGGTTTCACCACTTCAAAATGTATTTTAGCGGTGTCCACATTATAATCCAGCACCCAGTAAGCTAAATCCAGCTTACCGCCTTCGCCTTTGAAACTGTCTTTGATTTCCGTGTAATGGCCGATATCCATGGTCACATCGTAATTGTTGATGGGATTAGATACATGCCATTTGTAAGTTTTGGTCCCGTCTGCGTTGGGAATGGTCTTTTTGAGCCGGCCATTGGAAACGGCCATCAGATCCGCCGGAACGGTGAGGAAAATATCCATATTATCTGGTTCATCTGACTGATGGTCTTTATTCGGCCACCAGGCGCTGGCGCCAAAGCCTTGTACGGCGGTACCAATCCATGGGCGCCCTTGTTTATCTTTCGTCCATACTACGCCGCCATCCCATGGAGCATTTCGGGCTACATGCGGTTTACCGGAGTAGTAGATAGTTATTTTAGCGGATTTTTTGGGCAGTTGGGGAGACTTGATCTTCACGAACCATGCATTGCCATCTCTGGTAAACTCCAGGGAACGTTTATCCTGCAAGATACTGTCTATCACCATTGGCTCCTGCAGGTCTATCTGCATGGTGCTGTCGGTTTTCAGGATATTGTAGGTGATGGTGTTAAAGCCGTTAATGGTGGAGTCTTCCAGGTTAACGTTGACATGGAGTTCGTAGCTGGTAACGTCCCACCAGGCTCTTTCTGGCGTAATACTACCTCTGAGGGTGTCTGCCCTTGTAAATTTGGTTTGAGCAAAACTGGCGCCGGTGGCCAGCATTGCCAGGCAGAGCAATTTAATGCCGCGCATATTTCGATATGATTTATTTCAGGAAAGATATTAATTTACTGCCAAATGAAAAGTTGTTATTGTCAGGCGGTTATATTTAGATATACTTTAATGGCTGCCGTTTTGATTTTCGGGGGTTGTGGCCCTTCCGGAAAAACAGATAAGCAGGTATTTCGCTACAACCAGGTGGAAGGAATTGCCAGCCTTGATCCCGCTTTTGCCCGCAACCAGGCAGTATTGTGGGCGGTTCATCAGTTGTATAATACGCTGGTGGAGATAGATGACCAGTTACAGATGAAGCCCTCGCTGGCGAAAAGCTGGGAGGAATCTCCGGACCATCGGACGTTTACTTTTCATCTCCGTACAGATGTTTATTTCCATGACAATGACATTTTCCCGCAGGGAAAAGGCCGCCGGATGGTAGCCGAAGACGTGGTGTATAGTCTGCGCAGGATCATGGACCCGGCCACTGCATCCAGTGGGGCCTGGATCTTTAATGGCCGCGTCCCGAAGGATTCCGCTTTTCTGGCTGTAAATGATTCTACCTTTCAACTCCGGCTCCTCCAACCATTCCATCCTATTCTGGGCATTCTCAGCATGCAATACTGTTCTGTAGTACCGCATGAGGCTATAGAAAAGTATGGAAAAGACTTCCGTAACCATCCCTGTGGCACCGGACCTTTCCAGTTTTTCCTCTGGGACGAAGGTCAGGCCCTGGTACTTCATAAAAATCCTCATTACTTCGAAAAGGACAGTGCCGGCCACCAGTTGCCATACCTGGATGCAGTGCAGGTAAGCTTCCTGGAAAGTAAAGCGACCGAGTTCCTGTTGTTCCGCCAGGGGCAACTGGACTTCATGAACGATATAGATGCTTCCTTTAAAGATGAAGTACTCACCCGCAGAGGAGATCTCAAAGCAGAATGGAAAGACAAAATGGTGCTCAGTAAGCATCCATATCTGAATACCGAGTACCTGGGCATCTTATGCGACAGCAACCTGGAGGTGGTCCGTCAATCTCCACTGCGATTGAAAAAGATCCGGCAGGCGATTAACTACGGTTTCGACCGTACGAAAATGATGACCTACTTGCGAAATGGTATCGGTACGGCGGCAACGTCGGGGTTTGTACCGGCAGGGTTGCCTTCGTTCGACAGTACCCGCGTTCCCGGTTATCATTATAATCCAGCTAAAACCCGACAGCTGTTAAAAGAAGCAGGATTCCCGGATGGGAAAGGACTTCCCGTTATCAAGCTGTTGTCTATTCCCATCTATGCTGATCTGGCCAACTATGTAGCCAATCAACTCCAGGAGAGTGGTATTCGTATACAGGTGGAGGTGATTCAGAAAAGCTTGTTACTGGAGCAAACCGCCAAATCTCAGGCGCTGTTTTTCAGAGGGAGCTGGATTGCCGATTATCCGGATGCAGAAAGTTACCTGGCCATGTTTTACAGTGAGAATCCTGCACCGCCGAATTACACCCGGTTTGCCAATGCGGCCTATGATAAGTTATATCTCCAGTCTCTCCAGGAAACGAATGACAGTTTAAGGTATGCAGCCTATCAGGCCATGGATCGTATCATTGTAGAAGAAGCGCCGGTGGTGCCTTTATTCTATGATGAGGTGATTCATCTTATCCAGCCTTCAGTGCAGGGAATGGAAAGTAACGGATTGAATCTGCTGGAGTTACGAAGGGTCAGGAAAAGTTTACGTTAGGATAATTTAACATTTCCTTGGGTATTATCAGGTATGTTTTCCTTTCAGTTCCAGCTATTTAAGTTACCTTTACTGCTTATTTGTCAACTTATAAACTAGAAAATGACAGCAATCCTGATATTCTTCTGTGTGCATTGGTTCGCTTCTCTGTTCTTTCACACGTTCTATTTGCACAGATACGCGTCTCACCAGATGTACACCACCAGTAAATTCTGGGAGCGGTTCTTTTATTTCTGCACCTGGTTTTTCCAAGGTTCCTCTTACCTGATTCCAAGAGCTTATGGTGTGATGCATCGTATGCACCACGAATACAGTGATACTGAGAAAGATCCGCATTCTCCACACTTCTTCAAAGATGTATGGACAATGATGATGCATACCAGAGATATTTACAATGGTTTTGTTACAAACACCAGCAATGTAGATCCGCAGTTCCTGGAAGAGCCATTACCAAGATGGGATGCTATGGATAAATTCGGAGATAGCAATATCACCCGTGTTATCTGGATGGCATTATATGTTGGTTTCTATATTGCATTTGTTCCTGCTGGTATGTGGTATCTGTACCTGCTGTTGCCTATTCACTTCCTGATGGGACCAGTGCAGGGTGCAGTAGTGAACTGGTGCGGTCATAAATATGGTTACAGTAACTTCGATAACGGCGATCAGTCTAAAAACTCTTCACCAATCGGTATCATCCTGTTGGGTGAACTGTTCCAGAACAATCACCACAAATTTAAAGACAGTCCAAACTTCGCTAAGAAATGGTTTGAACTGGATCCTAGTTACCAAGTAATGAAATTGCTGAACGCAGTAGGCATTATTAAACTGAAGCCGGCCCTGATTACACCGGCGCAGCTCAAAGACGCAAAAGCTGCATAATTACACCGGAATCAATCTGTATCAATAAACAAGGAGTCCCGCCAATTGGCGGGACTCCTTGTTTTTATATATCTGCGTAGGAAACTGTTCCCCTGAAAGGCCTGAAATGGGCATAATTCCCAGCCAGTGCCAGCATAGGTTTATCCCCCGAACTATCCCCATAGGCATAGATATTCGTATAGTCCTGCAGGTGATATACCCTCCTGATCCTTTCCACCTTTTCTTCGCCATTGCAGTTGATTCCCTGAAGCTTACCAGTAATCATTTCATGTCTTACTTCCAGCTCAGATCCTATACATTTTATACCCATGGCCTGGCACCAGGGCGCTACCCAATGCGTTGCCGAAGCAGTAACCACGACCACCTCGTGCCCTTGTTGCTGGTGCTGACGTATTGCCTCTAATGCCTGTTCGCGTATAAACCCAGGAAGTGCCTCCTCACAGAAACGGTTACACGCTTCCGCAAATTTGGCCGCTGGCATATTGCCAAAGAAATGAGTCAATACCTTTTCCTTCATTTGTTGCGCAGGAATGCGCTGTAGCTTAAACCCCAGGAGGGAAGGTAGAAGTCGCACTACACCCGACACCAATGCAGTTTGACCACGCTGAAAACGAATGATCTCCCAGAGTGTATCCTTGGTAGTTATAGTACCGTCGAAGTCGAAGAATGCAATCGTCACAGTTTGAGTTTTTTGAATATCCCTTCCGGAATAGATTTAATAATCAGCATGATATAGCGCCAATGCCATTTCACATAGATGGTATTCTTTTTCTTCACCACACCTTTATATATAGCGGCAGCCACATCTTCTGGTTGCCCAGTGATAACCGGCGGCAGTTTTAAATGCTGGGTCATACGGGTGTTCACAAAGCCTGGTTGTACACTCATCACATGAACACCTTTGTGAAACAGTCGGTTACGCAGGCCGCTGAGATATGCCGTGAAACCGGCTTTCGCGCTGCCGTACATATAGTTACTCATCCGCCCTCTTTCTCCGGCTACAGAGCTGATACCCACGATCACCCCTTTGCCACTGGCAGCATAACTTTCTGCCACTACATTCAGGATGCTTACCGCCCCGGTATAATTGGTGTGAATAATGCGGGCAGATTCCTGCCAGTCTTCCTGCGCCTTTTCCTGCTCGCCCAGGTATCCAAACACACAAATGGTGATGTCGGGGATCTGGGGCAGACTTTTATAAAATGCAGTATGGGTATCGAAGGCCAACGCATCAAAATCATGCACGGTAGCTTTTACATTAAAACGTATCTGGAGGTCTTGCTGTAAAGGGACTAATGCCTGGCTGTTTCTACCAGCAAGGAGTATATCATATTTTTTAGCGGCGAATTCACGGGCTATAGCTACAGCCATATCCGATCCTGCGCCTAAAATTAGTACGGAGGCCATGGGATTTTTAAAATTTTTATTTTCTCGCAAAGTGCGCATAGAAGTTAAGTTCGCAAAGGAAAAGAGGTTGATGACAATATTGCGCCTCCTTTGCTGCTCTGTTGCTTATGATGCTTTGCGAGCAAAAAACTACTTCGTTAGTAACAATCGCTCTGACTGTAGGGATGTAAATCGTTTATCCGGATTATACTGTTGTACGATGGAAGCGAATTTCTCTGCGTTGGGATAACTCTTCCAGAATACTTCCTGCTTCATGCGGGCATCTTTGGAGAGGTATAGGCGGCCTCCGTACTGCAATACGATTTCATCCAGTTCATCCAGGAATTCAAAGAGCCCTTTCCGCACCGGGAAATCCAGGGCAAGGGTATAGCCTTCCATAGGGAAAGAGATCAGGCTGTTCTGGTTGCCGAATACTTTCAATACTGCCAGGAAAGAACCCCAGCCTTTGTCGCTGATCCTTTTCAGGATAGCTACGAGGCCATCTTTATGTTCCAGGGGCAGTACAAACTGATACTGTACGAAACCTGCTTTACCATAGCCACGGTTCCAGTGGAGAATAGCATCCAGCGGATAGAAAAACGGCTCATAAGGAACCACGTTATTGATTTCCCTTTTGAGGTTTTTATTATAATAGAGCCAGTTGAATATTTTGACTGTCAGCGTGTTCAGAATGAAGGAAGGCAGATTAAACGGAACGGCCAGTTTTCGTTTAGTCGGCAAGGTGAGTGGGGCTTTCCGTTGCTTGTCACTAAGTTCCTCTGGTTGGGCATGTTCTCCTACGATCAGGATACTTCTGCCAAAGGCATCGCCTTGCTTGAGGCAGTCGATCCAGGCCATGGAGTAGGTATAATGTTTATACTCCTCGAACAGGCGGATGACATCTTCCAGGTTCTTTGCTTTGATCTGTGTTTGTTTGATATAGGCGGTCTCAATTTTTTTGAGATCGAATTTCACGCGGGTGATAACGCCGGTGAGTCCCATCCCGCCGCAGGTGGCCCAGTAGAGTTCCGTATGCTGGGTAGGTGAGCAGGTAACGGTTTCCCCGTTGCCTGTAATCACATCCATATCAATGATGTGATTGGAAAAAGCGCCGTCTACATGGTGGTTTTTACCATGTACATCAGAAGCGACTGCACCGCCGATGGTAATGAATTTTGTACCAGGGGTGATAGGGAGAAACCAGCCTTTGGGAACAATGATATCCAGGATCTGATCCAGTGTTACACCGGCTTGTGTTTCCAGGATACCTTTTTCCGTATCGAACTGTAGTACCTTGTCATATTTCAGCATGGAGATGCTATGTTTGCCTAAGGAGGCATCACCATAGCAGCGGCCGTTTCCGCGTGCAATCAGTTCATGGTTGCTGGAAATGAAGTTCCGCAACTGATCTTCCTGCGTAAAAGAGCTTTCCTCACTGGCTATCGCGGGGTAGTTACCCCAGTTTGCTAACCGTTTTTGCATTATTCAAAGAATCTTACGTTAGTGGGTAAATAAATTAAAACATAAAAACTCAGGACCCAGAGGAAAATGGTTAATTGAATAAAACGGTCTTTATATAGGATCTTGGTGGGAGAACCAGTATTGTTCTCCACGTAGGTTATTTGCAAATATCGTAATAATCCCCCAATAACAAAAAGGGAGGTATAATAAAGCCGGTAGGTTTGGAAACGGGCCTGTGTTTCCGGAGACATAGTATACATCAGGTAGGCCACTATTATCACTGCAGAAACGAGCGACAACATTACATTCATAAAATCCAGGTTATAGCCTTTGGCAGCTTTACGCATCTCCTGCCCGGAGGAAATCTTGATAAGCACATCATCCCTTCTTTTCGCAATAGCCATAAATAAGGCTAACAGAAACACCATGATCATCAGCCATTCCGACATTGCCACATCGGAGGCAACGCCGCCTGCTTTTACCCGCAATACAAAACCGATGGCCAGGATAATAATATCAAGGATAGAGATATTCTTCAGGCCGAAGGAATAACCCAGGTTCAGGAGGAAGTAAATACCCACCACGAAGGCGAATTTTTGCTTCACATAATAGGAGAGACCTAATCCCACGATAATGCAAAGAAAGAAAATCACCAGGGCAACAGGTTTGGAGATCTCCCCTGAAGCCAATGGACGTTTACACTTTACCGGGTGCTTACGGTCTGCTTCAATATCCTGGTAATCATTGATGATATAAATGCTACTGGCAGTAAGACTAAAACCAATAAATGCGATTAACAGTTCAGCAATTTTCTCCAGGTTAAAGAGTTGGCCGGCAAAGAAGAGCGGAATAAACAAGAAGGCATTTTTAGCCCAGTGCTTGGGGCGAAGTAGTTTCAAATATTTCATCGGGGGACAAAGTTGACGCGACAAGATACAATTTATTCACCTATTTTTGAACCACTTAATGTTACCATTAGATTACACAAGTAGCGAATCCCAAGAATTCTTATGCCGAAATTATCCCTTAAGCCTCAACGCTGGGCTTTCATCGAAATCTTGCTCATCATTGGCGTTGCCTTGATTCCTTTGTTCATGACATTTCCTTACCGGGTGAATATATTCTTATCCTGGGAGGGCGCTTATCGTATTTCGGAGGGGCAGATGCCTTATAAGGATTTCGGTATGCCGCTGGGTTATGGATTCTGGATTGTACCAGCCCTGTTCTTCAAAATCTTTGGCCCTCAGCTAATTACATTGGTAAAAGCGCAGGTCTTTCTGAATATCCTGGCCGGGCTTTCCTTCGCCAGTATATTAAAGACACTGGAGGTACGACCAGGCATCCGTTTACTGAGTGTGCTGGTCTTCGTTATCTCTTATAGCTTTTCTAATTTCTGGCCCTGGTATAATCATACCGTTATTGTATATGAACTGGCAGGACTGAGTTTTCTACTGCGGGGATTATTCATGGAGCAGAAGTTATCAAGATGGCTGTTTATGACGGTAGCTGCCTTTTTCCTCTTCCTGTCTTTTTTCACTAAACAAGACGGCGGAGGCATGGCATTGCTGATTGCCCTGGCGCTAGTGATGTATAATAGTATCGTTACACGTCGTTGGCTGGATATCCCGGTATTTATATTGCTATATACCGCTATTGCCGTATTGATGATCAGGCCACTGGGATCTGGTTTCAGTTACTGGTTCAATCATGGGCAGGCTCCGCATAACTCCCGGTTCGACCCTTACGACATTTTCACAGAGGTAATGACTTTCTCCGTTTGGATCAAAGCTTACTTCCTGCTGGTCGTTTTCAGTGTAGCCGCTGGGGTTAGTAATTTTCGTATATGGCTGACCGACAGAAAGCAGGTCCTTTTCACATTATTGACGCTGGGTATCCTTACAGAAGCGGCCATCTTCCAAATTACCAGCTATACGCCGCCAGATAACAATATCTTCTTCCATGCATTTGCTTTCGCATTTATTGCCAGTATGTTATGTCATAAACTGGATATGAATGCTGATAGCGGGAGATTCGTGTCGCTCGGGTCACTACTGGTACTCTTATGGTGGTCTGGGACCTATTGGAAATACTTTGATCGTATTACAGAGCGACTCTTTCCGCACCATACGACGGATCAGGTAGCTGTAGTGGGCGGAGAGAATGTTGTCTCCCGACATAACTATATGATTGTTAAACCAGACACAACCTTCACCGATGAACCCGTAGGCAAATGGATCTTCTCGCCACTTCCCGTTTTCAAAAAGATCTATATGCCAGCTTCTACCGTAAACGGTATTAACCGGGTGATGCAACTGCCTGTGGTACAATCGAAAAAAGAAGGCCTACAGGTCCTCAATATGACAGAGTTGACTCCTCTGGCCGCAGCGATGCCTTACCGCCTGGAAACAGGCCCGGATTACCCTTTATGGTACCATCTCGGCGTGGGGATGTTCAACCGACAACTCAATGAGTTCGAAAAGAAGGTCAAAGCGCATCACTACGACCTGGTCATGTACGAATATGCACCCTCCCTGAATAACTTCTATCCGTTCGCGCTTAGAGACGTTCTCAAAGAAAACTATCAGCTGGTAGATACCTTTTTGGCGCCTCGCCGCCCGACAAATGCCGTCATAGAAATCTACATAAACAAATAGGTAAATTTTATAACGTTAGTAATTAAAATATATATAACTTGCAGACAGCATCTCCTTGCTGTCTGCATTTCTTTTTTGAAGCTATCCTTACATCTTCCTCCGCTTAAAATGCTATCACTTCAGCCGCTGGTACGCTAATAATTATTAAATTTTTAAATCAATCTAGTAATTGATTATTAATTAGTTGCTATTGCTATGATTAACCAACACTTTAATTAGCTTTTTTCTCCCCGCAGCCACTGGAAATTACTAACCATCAAAAATACTTTCACTGGTTAAAACTTCTTCGTATCTTCCTTTTCCCAACAAATCATTATGCAAATGGATAGTCAGTCTTCCATCAGCGATCTCCGATTAACAGGTGGCGACCTCTGCCTGGATTTTATCAATACGGTCCCTCATCGGTTTAAACCAGAAGAGGGAGATTACCTCCAGTCCTTCCGGGACATCACCGCCTGGTATCATCACATCCAGGGCATGACTCCCAAGACCATTCAGACACTGGATCGCCTGGCCAAATCCTACCCTCAGAAAGCGGCACAGGTGTTTACTAAAAGTATCCAACTCCGGGAGCTGCTGTACCAGATATGCTTACAGGTAACCACTGGAAAGGCGCCTGCCCCCCATGACCTTATCACCCTTTCCACTTATATCGCCGAAGCCTATACGAACATGGAACTCAGTTGGCAGAAAGAACAGGGCCGGCTACAATTGCAATTCAATGCCCCGGCATTGGAACAGGTCAACTGGCATATTGCCCAACATGCTTTGCAACTATTAACCAATGGGCCATTGAAACAGGTGAAACAATGCCCCGGCTGCGGCTGGATATTTCTGGATAAGAGTAAGAACAGCTCCAGACGCTGGTGTAGTATGGCTACCTGTGGAGATATAGATAAAGTAACCCGCTTTCAGCAACGAAATAAAAAACGTAAGTAAATGAATATGCAGTCATCTGGTAAAGGTATCAGTACTCAAACATGGCTATACCTGTTTGCGGTTTATATCATCTGGGGCTCTACCTATTTAGGTATGAAGATCGCCACCGCGACAGTACCGGCTTTCTACCTCTCTGCCATGCGCTTTTTCCTTGCAGGAATTGTACTGCTGGCCATTGGCATCTACAGAGAGCAAACAATGCCTACGCTTCGCCAGGCACTGTCGGCCTCCTTCGTAGGGATATTACTGATAGGTACCGGCAATACCACCGTAGCCCTGGCGGTCCACTATATGCCTTCAGGATTAGTGGCCCTGCTGGTGGCGGCCATGCCAGCCTGGTTTATGGGACTGGACTGGGCTTTCTTCAGTAAGAACCGACCTTCGGCTACCACCATGATGGGAATAGGTGTCGGTTTCGTAGGGCTGTTCCTGTTATTTAATCCTTTCCGGCAGGAAAACGTACAGTCCTTTCCGTTATGGCCGGTGCTGATTGTGATCCTGGGGAATATCTGCTGGGCCACTGGCTCACTGATGGTACCCCGCTTACCTATGCCACCGCAGATTACCTCCACCGCCATTCAGATGCTGGCTGGAGGGATCTTCGCCTTGCTGGTTAGCTTCATTACGGAGCATAATGCTACCACCAGTTTCCTGGAAATGCCACATAGCGGCTGGATGGCTTATTTCTACCTGGTATTTATCGGATCACTGGTAGGATACACCTCCTATAGCTGGCTAACGCGCAATGCACCTCCCAAACTGACTGCTACCTATGCCTATATCAATCCAATCGTAGCACTTTTCCTCGGTTGGGCCATTGGCAACGAAAGTATTACCGCCATGGTCATCGTAGCTGCCACCATCGTCATCGGCGGCGTAGTCTTAATGACTTTAGGAAAAAAGTAAATTTAAACAGGCCGGGGGATCAGCTTTCCCCGGCTTTTTTAACCCCTTCGTTTGCATACCCCCTTCATTTTCTGTATATTGTGAACCATTGCTTTTGATTGCATTTATTTCTGGGAAAGCCCTGTCCATCTCCGGATAACCCACCTGAAGAACCATCGCTACTGTACGCGCATGATTAGCTATTATTTACCGGTTCCGCTCTACGGGTACATTTATTGATTTGTGTGTGCTGTCTCCCATCAGAACGTATTTTGAAAATAGATATATAATAAGACTATGAGAAAAACGATTATTGTATCGAACAGGTTGCCGGTTAAGATTCAGGAACAGGACGGAGCATATGTCCTGCAGACAAGCGAAGGAGGACTGGCTACCGGTTTGGGGTCTATTTATCGGGAAGGTAATAACATCTGGATTGGATGGCCCGGACAATTTATTGACGAGAAAAAGCAACAGGACAAGATCACTACGCAGCTTCGACAGATGAATCTGCTCCCTGTTTTCCTCACTGAAGATGAAATCAACAGTTATTATGAGGGATTTTGCAACGAAACACTGTGGCCTGTTTTCCACTATATGTCCGTTTATGCCCGCTATGTAGAAAGTAACTGGGACGCCTATTACCAGGTGAACCAAAAATTTCGTGATAAGGTACTCTCCGTAGCAGAACCAGGAGATACCATCTGGATACATGATTATCAACTCTTATTGTTGCCGGGAATGCTCAGGGCGGAAATGCCGGAAATCTCCATTGGTTTCTTCCAGCATATTCCCTTCCCATCCTTTGAGTTATTCCGATTGATACCCTGGCGCGCTGAGATACTGGAAGGAATGCTCGGGGCTGACCTGATGGGCTTCCATACTTTTGATGATACCCGCCATTTCCTGGATGCAGTGGCCAGATTACTGCCGGCACAGACCTCCGCCAATGTTGTTTCCTTTAATGATCGTGCTATTGTAGTAGAAACATTCCCTATGGGGATTGATGAGAAGAAATATGCTACCCTGGGAATGGACCCTGAAGTGAAATCGAATATGGCGCAGCTACAGGAAGCCTTTAAAACGGAGAAAATGATTCTCTCCATCGACCGACTGGATTACACCAAGGGAATACTACAACGACTGGAAGCTTTTGAACAGTTACTGGAGCTGTACCCGCAATATGTAGCGCAAGTAGTGCTGTATATGATTGTAGTTCCTTCCAGAGACACCGTTCCTCAATATAAACAGCTCAGAGAGGATATAGATCAGAAAGTAGGACATATCAACGCCCGTTTCAGAACCCTGAACTGGCATCCGGTCCAATATTTCTACCGTTCCTTTCCAGTGGAGATGCTGTCTGCCCTCTACAACTTTGCCGATATATGCCTGGTGACGCCTATGCGTGACGGTATGAACCTGGTAAGTAAAGAATATGTAGCCAGTCGTATCAATAATGACGGCGTATTGATTCTCAGCGAGATGGCCGGTGCATCTAAAGAACTGGTAGACGCCATCATTGTAAACCCCAATAACGTTGGCGCTATGAGAGAAGCCATTGTGGAAGCAATCAAGATGCCGCTGGAAGAACAACAACGCCGGATGAAGCTCATGCGTCAACTGGTGGCCAA
This sequence comes from Chitinophaga dinghuensis, assembly GCF_003259435.1. Classification (GTDB taxonomy): domain Bacteria; phylum Bacteroidota; class Bacteroidia; order Chitinophagales; family Chitinophagaceae; genus Chitinophaga; species Chitinophaga dinghuensis. Next base: position 450,126 of record NZ_QLMA01000006.1, on the reverse strand, counting down.
GTTCAATATTAACCACTGGGTAGAATTGTTTATGACGCGACTGAAAGAAGTAAATGCCATGCAACAGAAAATGCTGGCGCGACTCGTGTCGCCAGAAACGGCGATGTACCTACGTCAGGAATATCGGAAGGCTAAAAGCCGCATCGTGTTCCTTGACTACGATGGGACACTGGTCGGCTTTCAGACAAACATTGACCAGGCAGCTCCAGATCCGGATCTCTACCAGTTACTCCGGGAACTGGCAGCAGTACCGGGAAATAGAGTTGTCATGATCAGTGGTCGCAACCATGAGACACTGGGAAAATGGTTTGGCCATATGCCACTGGATCTGGTTGCCGAACATGGCTCCTGGCAGAAGACAAAGGATGGCGACTGGTATCAGCTACCGGGCCTCAGCGATAAATGGAAACAAGATATTATGCCTATCCTGGAAACAGCCACAGACCGTACGCCTGGTTCCTTTATTGAAGAGAAGAGCTATTCGCTGGTTTGGCATTACCGAAAAGTAGAACCGGGACTGGGAGAGCTGCGTGCCAATGAGTTGATGGCTACCCTGAAATACTATACCAATGAAAGGGGACTCCAGATTTTGCCAGGAGATATGGTGATTGAAGTAAAGAATGTAGAAATCAATAAAGGGAAAGCCGCTGAATCCTGGCTACGGGAAGGCACCTACGATTTTATAATGGCGATGGGAGATGATGTGACGGACGAAGACATATTCAAAGCATTGCCGCCGGAAGCCTATACCATTAAAGTCGGCAGTCAGGTTTCCGCTGCCAGATACTACTTGCGTAGTCATCATGAAGTAAGACATTTCCTCCGGACATTAAAGAAGTAAAACCTTCGTACCAACGGAAAGATAATACAAAGGCGCAAAGGAGCATCTGATTCTCCTTTGCGCCTTTCTGACTTAGTGCGACTCTTATTATAAGAATATGGGCGTATCTAGTTTCATCGCAATTCTGTAAGCGGCATTCATGAGTCCCACATGACTATAGGCCTGCGGGAAATTTCCCCACTGGCTGCCGTTGCCGGATTCCACGTCTTCACTAAACAGCAGCAGATGGTTACTGAATTGGAGGAGCTTCTCAAATTCCTGTTGCGCTTCTTCCACTCGCCCTACACAGGCCAGGGCTTCCACATACCAGAAGGCACATACGAGGAAAGTGGTTTTAGGCTTTCCGAAATCATCAGAATGCAGGTAACGGTAGAAGAGACCGTCCTCTGTTTTCAATTCTTTCTCCAGAGCCTCCAGGTGATCTTTTGCCCGCTGGGACGTTGGGTCAAGATAGTTCATCATGATAAGTTGCAATGTACTGGCGTCGAGATAGTCGCTGCCGGCGGCATTGGTATATACTTTCCTTTTGGGATCGTAGCAACTCTCAATATGTTCAGCCGCCCTGGCTTTCAGCGCTACGGCCCGTTGGATCAATTCTTCATTTTTAATAGTTCTGGCCATCTTCTCGGCTGCACTACAACCTGCCCACTGGAAGAGATTCGTATAGCAGTGAATGTTAGCCATATTCCGGAATTCCCATATACCTGCATCTTTCTCATCGATGGTCCGTTCTATTTTCTCCAGCAGGAGGGTCAGCCACCGGGCGCTGTCTTTTCTTTCAGAGAAGATAAAGCGGTGATCTGTATACAAGGGCAGTATAGAGATCAGCACCTGGCCGTAGATATCATTCTGGATATGTTCATATGCCTGGTTCCCAATACGTACGGGCTGATTGCCCATATAACCATCCAGATGGGGGAGTACTGCTTCTACTAGATCTTTTTTCCCGGTAATACCATATAGCGGCTGGTAGCGGAAATCGCCAGAGAAGGAGATATCAGTAATGTAGCCGAAGAAACGTTCCATTTCCTCAAAGTGGGCGATGTGGTTCAGAGCCGTCAGCGTATAATAGGAATCACGCATCCAGCAGTAACGGTAGTCCCAATTTCGGCCACTGGTGGGAAATTCAGGTAAGCTTGTGGTGCTGGCGGCAATTATAGCGCCTGTATCCTCATACTGATGGATTTTCAGGGTGAGGGCAGAACGGATAACAAAAGGTTGGTAATAATTGGCGATGGAAGATTGTTTGATCCAGCTGCGCCAGTAGAGCGTTGTTTCGCGGAGGAATCTTTCGGCTGTACTGACGAGGGCGGCTTCCAGCGGATGGCCATAGGTGAGAATGAGGTATCTGGTATCATTCAGCACGAACAGATCTTCATCAATGATATAATTAATGGCAATGTCTGTAGTCAGGCGGATACGGTCTTCACATCCAATGAATTCTACGTGACTACTACCACGAAGAGGGCCTAGTTGCCTGGCGCCATAATCGCATACTGGTTTACATTTCACACGGATGCGCGGAGATCCTTGCAGCGGTTCCACTTTACGGATCATCATGAGCGGCTTGAATTGTCGCTCATATTGAAGAAAGCGAGGCGCAAAATCCGTGATGCGATAGCCGCCTTCCTCCGTGGTGATTTCTGTACAGAGGATATTGGTATTCTCCATATAATACTGGTTCGTTTCATATTTTCCTTCAGGGAGAATAGAAAATTCACCACCCTTATGTTTGTCCAGCATACCCCCGAAGAGAAAGGTGCTGTCCATACGGGGCCAGCAAAGCCAGTCTACATTCGTGTTCATGTTGATATGCGCAATAAAGGAACAGTTACCGATAATTCCAGTCTGATAAGTATGTCTTTCCATAATACAGTATTATTTTAACGGGAGCTTTATCAAATACATTTCTGTTGTCAAAATGTTCTGGTGGCAAATGCTGTTCCACAATTGGTTATCCTCGTTTAAGTAATCCAGAATCATGCGTATAAACTTTTCATAATAATCCCTATTTTTAAGCATCACAAAGCCTTTACGATGACTCAGACAATGAAAAAGCTGCAATATCTTCCCTGTTTCCAGGAAGCAGAGCATACTCATCAGCGTATATATCTGCTGGCAGGGGATTTGGGAGGGACCAAAACCAATCTGGCACTTTTCAGTGCATTGGATGGAGAACTGGATGTAGTCAGGGAGCAGACTTATGTTTCGAGAGACTATGCCAATATCACGGATATGTTCACCGACTTTTTACAGCATAGCAGCGATACTCCTGTACAGCGTATATGCATTGGCGTAGCGGGTCCGGTTTTTAATGGGAGAGTGGAGCTGACTAATTTGTCGAGAGAATTAACCACAGACGAAATTCGTCAGGCCACTGGCGTAACACATGCCGCATTGATCAATGATTTGGAGGCGACGGCTTACGGACTGGCCACTTTATCTCCTAATCAATTAACCACTTTGCACAGAGGGTCAGCTTCGCATGCCGGCAATATGGCGATCATTGCGCCAGGTACGGGTTTGGGGATGGCTGGATTATTCTGGGACGGTCAGTTGCATCATCCGTTTGCATCGGAGGGTGGGCATGCTGATTTTGCGGCCAGGAATGATGCTGACATCCGGTTATTAAAATACCTGCAGGAGAAATATGAAATTGTGAGTTGGGAAAGGGTAGTGTCGGGGCCGGGCATCCGGGATATTTATGCTTTCCTGCGTGATGTGGAAGGTTATGAAGAAAGCGGAGCCTTGAGAGCGGCATTACAACAGGGAGATGAATCGGCTGTTATTAGTAAATCGGCATTGGCAGGGGAGACAGGGATTACAAAAAAAACAATGGAGTTATTTGTGCGATATCTGGGGCGGGTGTCAGCAGATCTTGCTATGAAATATAAATCTACTGGCGGGCTCTTCCTTGGAGGAGGTATTCCACCAAAGATTGCCCCGTTACTGGAAACTGGTGATTTTTATAATCATTATATCCAGGGCGATCGCATGGCGGAATTACTGAGTAGTGTGCCATTGCATATAGTGGATAATGATAAGACAGCACTCTGGGGAGCAGCATATTATGCACAAGTTTTAAAATAAAATTATACTTTTGTAGCCATAGGAAATGGTGTCTTCCTACATTCAAACCGTTTCGCATCGCCGAAGCTGATGGCGCCTACAGATGTTAGACAGGGTAGTAGTCTCCCCTGATTAAGTTTATTTGTAGGAATATGAAACAGAACAAATATCTTCCCAAAGAACAATTTACGATTGCGTATCAGCTACTTCGCTGGACTTTATTAGTTACTCCTGTTGCGATTGTTACCGGATCGCTGGTGGCTTTATTTCTGTGGCTGTTGGATACGGTGACGCATATACGCTGGGAGCATCCTTGGTTATTATTTCTATTACCGGTAGCGGGCGTACTTATATATTATATGTATAAGCTGGCAGGAAAGAATGCTGAGAAAGGTAATAATCTGATCATGGATGAGATTCATCAGCCGGGAGGAGGTGTGCCAGCCAGGATGGCGCCGCTGGTACTGATCACTACCATTGTCACCCATTTATTTGGCGGATCTGCCGGCCGGGAAGGTACTGCAGTACAAATTGGCGGAAGTATGGCCGGTTGGATCGGGCGTACGTTGGGACTCACGCAAAGGGATACACGCTTATTATTGATGACAGGAATTGCTGCGGGTTTCGGGGCTGTATTTGGAACGCCCGTAACGGGAGCTGTCTTCGCGCTGGAAGTACTGGCAGTAGGCGTCATGCGATACGATGCGCTGGTGCCTTGCCTGATAGCCGCCGTGCTGGCGGATGTGGTTTGTAGTGCCTGGGGATTGACGCATACGCATTATCATATATTATATCAGGCTATTCCTTCAACGGCTGGAGTACCGTTTCTACATATGGATCTCTGGTTGCTGTTAAAAGTAATAGTAGCCGGGGTAGCATTTGGACTTACCAGTTGGTTATTCAGTACGTTGATGCATGCAATCAAACATAACGCCAATGCCTATATTAAAATACCCTGGTTGATTCCGGTGATCGGCGGTCTTGTCATTATATCGCTTTGTTATATATTTCAGACGACCGATTATCTGGGCTTAGGCGTTACCAGCGAGCATCCGAATGGGGTTAGTATTGTGAACGCATTCAAGGCAGGCGACCAGATAAGCGACTGGAGCTGGTTGCTGAAGTTAGTTTTCACCGCTATTACTTTGGGAATGGGATTTAAAGGCGGCGAGGTTACGCCGTTGTTCTTCATGGGCGCAACGCTGGGCCATGCGATAGCTGGCTGGCTGGGCGCCCCAGTAGATCTGATGGCAGGACTTGGATTCATTGCGGTATTCGCAGGCGCCACTAATACGCCGTTGGCCTGTACGATTATGGGCGTTGAATTATTTGGAACCTCACACGTTATTTATTTCGCTGTAGCATGTTTTACGGCCTATTATTTCAGTGGTCACGCGGGAATTTACAGTGCACAGCGGCCAGGCGTAGCCAAATATTTTGGAAAGAATCATACAAGCCAGGGATAAAAGATATATTTGCAGCTTTGTAAGAATCCCAACATATGACTGAATCCAACCAAGAAACTACAGCTGAAGAATCCATGTCGAAAGAGGATTTGAAATATACGCTGGAGAGATTATATAAATGCCGGGACCTCGAGATTTCTAATCTTTGGCAGCGGTCTGTATTCCTTTCCGTTTTTCTAATTTTGTGCTTTACTGCCTACGGATACCTTGCGTTAGAGATATTAAAAATGTCGGAGCAGAAACTAGTATTCCATCTCGTTTGTTTGGGCTTAACTGCTGTAGGTGCAATTTTTTCAGTTATCTGGATTCTTATGGGCAAGGCATCAAAGGCTTGGTATGAAGTTTACGAGACGGCGATAACCAAATTTGAGCATAGCCATTTTAAAATTCTGGGGTTGCCAAAAAAGAATATTATGGGCAATATGGAATTTCCTGCTGATCAGAAAAACAACAGCATATTCAAGACAAGCGGAGGAGCATATTCACCTTCTAAAATCAATATTGGTATTGGTGTGGTCAGTCTTTTTTTATGGATGATTCTGGGAGCGATACATCTTTTTTTTGGCTTGGCAAATCTCCAGGACTGTAATGCCCAAGGGGATTTTTATATTGTCCTAGGAATGGTAACAATCGTATTTGTAACGATTATAATAATAATGTGCTTCACCCGTACCAATTTCCTTAGAAGCAACTTCCTGGAATAATCTGAATAATTTGACCCATTAAATGGGGGAGCAAGTCGCCAGAGAATTTTATGGAGTTCTCTGGCGCTACATGTACTTCAAATAACCCCAAATATCCCCCAAAAAACTGCCGCTGAAAATTAAATATCCGGGGTGTAGGCCACATAAAATATTTTTATCGCATTCTCAGCGCCTTCATTTTCAACTAAATAAGTCAGTAAAAGAAAATTTTTTTCGCCGCCAGGCGCGAAGCGCCAAAAATTTTTTTAAAAAAACAGCGTCGCGTTGAGCTCACATAATGTGTTCCAGATTTGTCTGATAATTTATGTTATGTTAAATAGAAAATTGCTTGGGGATCCTTTTAAAGACCCTTCTGCCCGATTATAGGCAAGGTCAATTTTTTGACATTTTTCATGGCCGCAGCGGGACGTTGCTGCCTGATTCCAATACTCGTTCTCTTGAGGTAATTGTTGAAAATCAATTATATTGCTCACCATGAAAGAAATAGTTACTTTATACAGACCTGTGAATGCGAAAGAACTGGAGCTCATTAAACAATCCGAATGGAAAGCATTTCCACCGCGATTGCCTGACCAGCCTATCTTCTATCCTGTATCCAATTTTGAATACGCGAAACAGATTACTGTTGAATGGAATATTCCGGCTTACGGCAACGGCTATGTGACGGAGTTTGATGTAGATAAGAATTTTCTCTCGCAGTACCGCCAGGAAAACGTTGGCGCTGACTTGCATAATGAATACTGGATTCCGGCGGAGGAATTGCCGGCGTTTAATGCCCATATTGTTGGACAGATCCGCGTTGTTTACGAACAACATGCCTAATAACGATTTCCCTTTAGCCTGAAGAATTATACTATCCTATGATACGGAGTCTTGTCTTTCGTAATAAAGAATACAGATTTATAAATACTGCCAGTTACCAGGAGCCGCATAATGCATTTACCGTATTGGTCGGTAAGAATGGTACTGGAAAAAGTACTTTGCTTAGTGCATTGGTTAATAGACTCGCGCCTGAATATAGTGAGGAGGATAAAGCCATTCTTATTGATAATATTACTTTGCCGTTTTTGGTTGCTGAAAATCTAGATAATGTAATTGCTGTTTCATCCAGCCCTTTTGATAAATTCCCAATTGTATCCAGATATAAGAATCTAACTCGTGGCAAATACCGTTATTTAGGCTTAAGGGATGGGAATGGTCAAAATCTAGGACTCTCCTATATGGCCAAAATTATTTCGGATCTAATAGACAGTATCCAACGAGATAACGCACAGTGGAGTAATTTATCGGAAGTATTGTCCTATCTAGACTTCAAAAACGAAATAGTTGTAAAACTACAATGTAACATTTCTCGGGCATTAATCGAATCCATTATAGAAGAAGGTGTTTATCCTCCTATGTTATTCAATGACCGTCAGAGAAGTGATTTAATAGTTGAGGCATTACGCACTATTTATGGCAAAGAAAAAGCACGGACCCAATCAATGAATATTTTTCTAGACATAAATGAAATGGGGATCAATGCTTATAATCGCAAAACTGTTTTTAATAGTGAACAGATTATTACCTTAATGAAGGTTGGTATTCTGACGTTAAAGGATGTAGCGTTGGTAAAGAATGGTCAAAACACTTTGTTCTCTATCAAAGATTCTTCTTCTGGAGAACAAAGCGTAATATTAAGTGTCCTGGGTATAGCTAGTCATATCACCAATAACTCAGTGATCTTTATTGACGAACCGGAAGTGTGCCTACACCCTGAATGGCAGCAAAAGTACATTCAAATGCTCTTAAGTACTTTTAAGAAATTCACTGGCTGTCATTTTATCATTGCCACCCACTCCCCTCAGATAATCGCCAAACTGGAAAGCGAAAACTGCTATGTCGTTTCCATGGATACGGCCAGTATTACTGATGCCGCCGAATTAATCAACAACTCTGTGGACTTTCAGTTAGCACAGGTTTTCAAATCACCAGGATTTAAAAATGAATACCTCAGTCGTTTGGCCTTTAATTTATTTGTGAAGGTTGGAAAGCATAAACAGTTTGATGAAGAAGATCTTGCCAACTACCAAGTATTGAAATCATCCCATAAATTACTGGAAGACGCTGACCCAGTGAAAGAACTTATTACTGTCATTTTAAGCCTACATAAAAGATATGCCTGATATTAAGAACGCGTATATCTATTCAAAAGACTTTGAGGATCGCTTAAAAGCCAAGTTCCCTAAAGACAACACCAATCATTTACAATGGTCAGATGAGGATATTGCAGACATTAGATCGGACATAAGAGAGTTTTACCGTCAGCAACAGAAGGGAAAATGTGCCTACTGTATGAACGACCTGTCTTTAAGTGCTGCAGCTAATTGCCAGGTAGAACATGTGGTACCCAAATCCTCACATCCAAACTTCATTACGGAAAGCCGGAATCTTTGTGTTGCTTGCGCAGACTGTAATGGCATAAAAAAAGATAAGCCAGTCACGGTTAAAGACAACTTAGCCAGATATCCCAAGACCGGCAATGCTTTTAAAATTGTCCATCCCCATTTTGACTGTTTCGATGATCATATTTACGAAGTGAATGGCTATTATCTGGATATTACAGATAAAGGTGCTCATACAATTCAGATCTGCAAACTGAACCGAAAACTGCATAAGCTGCGTTATGTTGATGATGAAACGGATTTTGCAGAGATGACAATTCTCAGCACTGCTTTCCTAAACGAAAAAGATGAGCGGAAGCGGAAATTGATAATGAAGAAAATGAAGAAGCTATTAATATTCACTTAGTCATCCACCTGCTTTAGTACCATTGCAATGAATGAAGATTTTGAGATACTTATTAGAGAGACCGCCAGCTCACTCTCCACTCCCATTCCTCTTTGGTACGCCGATTTCCTCCAAAGTCAGGATCTGCGTACCAGTCGCTATTATAACAATACCACAGTGCTTTACGGCCTGGAAGAGTTAACCGAATTGAATATCGCCTACGAGATCCAACAATATATGCCGGGCTATCTGCTAATTGGGTCCGACAGCGGCGATTTTGGACTTCTTATAAACAACAGTACTTCCAATATCTACCTGGTGGAACTAGGTGCTTTGACGCCTGATGATGCCGCCGTGATGGCATGGTCATTGGAGGAGTGGCAGCAGAAAAACTTTAGTAGTCATGAGGAAGACATCTCAGCGCCAAGTCCTTATACCGTAAGAAGAAGTATGGCCTTGCAGGAATACTCCCTTACTCCTGACGCCGCCTGGTACGCTGCATTACAGGAGATGCAGCTACAACAAAAAACCCTGGAACAATCCAGGGCTTTAAAAACTATTTCATTAAAAGAATATCTGTTACAAAAACAACAGCTAATAACGGCGATGAATACACTAACAGCTGCAAACAAAGGCTACCTGAGTTTCCAGCAATGGTGGCCTAGAAAGTAGCCGCTGCAGGTTGCTTCGCTCTAACGTTAATGATTGTACGATTGATGAAAGGCGCCATGATAATCACCAACATGATTACCCCGATCAAAATAGCTACCAACGCATAATAATCCATCGCATACTGGAGGAATGACTGTTTCTGTACTGCGCGACTCAACAAGCCGGTGGAGGCCCTCGCAGCCAGATCCGGCGGTAAGCCCCTAGCCTGCAATGCCGACTGGTAGGTATGTAGTCTCACCGGTAACTCATCATCTACGGCAGTGATATGATCACTCATCCGGGTAGCATGAATCTTCGCATAGAACAGACTGAAGTAATTAATCGTGGCTGTGCTGGCACTGAAGAACGCAAAACGAACGAATACGCCAATCGCAGCGGCCGACTGGCTCAGCTCAAAAGGCACCGATGAAATGGTAAAGAGAATAATGGGCGTCATAAGCAACCCCGCTCCTGCTCCTTGTATCAGTAATGGGAAAATAAACGTCTGCTGATCTGCTTCTGATGCAAAATGGAAATACATCCAGGCATGAAATACAAATAACAGAAAGAATCCCACGAGCCAGATAAACTGTGTTGGTCGCTGCCGGATGACCAGTCGCGCCGCAATTACAGTTCCAATGGCTATCCCCAGGATATTGTAAATGAAGAGTTCATAAATATGTTGCGGATCCATACCCAACACAGTAGAGAAATAGGTGGTGGTCACATTAAATGCCCCACGGATAAGGTACAACAGTCCTATTAAGACTAGTCCAAAAACAAAACCCTTATATCGGAACACTTGCATGTGTATCATGGGCCGTTTGCGAGTCAGTTGTCTCACTACAAATACAAAGCCCAGGCCTACCACCGCTATGATACTCCATACGATGGCAGGGTCCTGAAGCCAGTAATATTGCTGTCCATAGATGAGCACATAACCCAGACATACCAGGAATGGCGCATAGAGGACAAAGCTGCCCCAATCCAACTGGTAAAGAGGTACTCTCCTGACCAGATGGATCCGGTTCATCAGTAACAATAGTAATACCGCGCCTGGTACAAATACGTAGATCATTACCTTGTACAGCACATTGTATTCATAATCATCAATGATCGGGGCGGTAACTAATGAGGTAAAAGAAGAAGCACAAAGTATCAGTGCATAAAAAAAAGCATAACCGATTTCTCGGGAATGCTCAGACTTAAGCCGGGAAAACAACAGGGTCAGACAGATACTGGTAACGCCACAGTTCAGTATCCCCTGTAGAAATCGGCATATAAATAAGATAGAGAGTTCGCGGGTATTATAAATGCAATAGGTCACAATTACCTGTAACACTATACATATCAGGAAATACTCCTTAGTGGAGATTCGACTGAAAAAACGTCTTTCCAATGGCGTAAAAGCCGCCAGGGCTGAATAATACACGAGCATGGAGAACTGGATGTCCTGCGGCTCCACCCCATAAAACCCCGTAGCTGCGTTCACGTTAGCTGTAGCTAAGGCAAACAGCATAACAGTTGGCAACATCACCAGGATGATAGTGAGTCGGATCAACCATTCCGGCGCCCAGGATCTGAAATTTGCATCTGTAGACATAACAATCAGTTCCTTTCTTTTTTCACAGCAACAACAGCGCTCATTCCGGCAGAAAGCTCTCTCAGTTCTTCACTATTACCTTCCAGGCGTATACGAACAGGAATACGTTGGGCTATTTTTACAAAGTTACCAGTGGCATTATCGGGAGGCAGCAGTGAAAACCGGCTGCCAGTGGCTCCCGACAAGGATTCAATCACGCCCGTAAAGCTTTTTCCGGGATAAGCATCCACTACAATTTTCGCCTTCTCGCCTATCTTCATATGGCGAATCTGGGTTTCTTTATAATTCGCAATCACCCATTTTCCGGCTTCGCGGTCAACAATAAAGGCCAGCGTCTGCCCTGCTTGTACCAACTGTTTTGGCTGAATGGTACGGCGACCCATTTTACCATCGTATGGAGCCAGTATAACCGTATAGGACACGGTGAGATCATTTCTTGTCACGACGGCCTCTCTCCTTTTGATTTCCGCGTCCAGCGCTTTCAGTTGCACTTTCGCATCTTCTATACGGGATAAGGAAGCTTCGTAGGAACTGATGGCCGTCTTATAATCTGAACGGGCTACGTCCAAGGCGGCGGTTACTCTGTCCAGTTGCTGTTTGGTGGCTGATTCTACGTCGTAGAGTTTTTTGTAGCGGTCATATTCTTGTTCCTGATTAGTAAGTTTCGCTTTGGCCGCTGCAATTTGAGATTGATATACTTTAGAGGATTGATCGGTGGTCTTTACATTACTTTGAATAACAGCAATTTGTGCTTTAGCGTTCATTAATGCAGCTTCCGCTTCCTGTTGAGCAGCCGCATATTCGCTGTTGTCAATGACCACCAGCGTATCTCCTTTCTTTACGTCCTGGTTTTCATCGTACCGGATTTCTTCAATATAACCGGTCACCTTGGCAACCACAGGGTTAATGTATTCATCTACCTGCGCGTCATTCGTTTCTTCAAATCTGGCCTGGCGAATCAGCGTTCGGATGCCCCAGATAGCCAGACATATCACTACTATAGAGGCGACTATAGTCGTTACTCTGGAAATTATTCTGTCCGTTCTGTTGGTGTTAGTATTTGTGTTTGTTCCTTTGTTCATAAAATTATAGGTTGCCTGTTGCTTTCAATAATTGATAGTATTGCAGTTGAGCCGTTACCTGCGCGGTTGTAAGATCAAAGCGGGATTGCAGTAATTGTGTTTCTGCATCCAGCAGGTCTGTTAACAGCGACAGTTGATTGAAGTAGGTGTTATTGACGATCCGGAAATTCTCCTGGGCCTGTGCTATATTCTCTTTGGCGACTTGTATACGTGTAATTGCCTCAGTATAGCGCAAATAAGCAGATCTCACATCTTCCCGCACCCGGTCTTGCGTATCCGAGTGTTCAATCTCCTGACGCATGAGGTTTATCTTAGCTTCCGCCTTTCTGTGTTTATTCAGATACAATTGGGAGATGGGTAGCGAAGCCTTTACGCCGGCCATTCCCAGTCCGTATGGATTAAAGGAATACGGATACATGAGGATCTGTGGGAAGGAATAATTGTACTCCGCAAACAGCCCCACCTTGGGAAGGATATTTGCTTTTACCTGTTGAAGTTTTAGCTCGCTAAGCTTTGTTTCTTTCTCTGAAATTTTAAACTCAAAGGAATGCGTATAGGCATCCTGTAGAAAATCTTCGTAGGTACGTTGCTGTGAGACCTGATCCAGCGAATCTGCAGCCACGTGAATAATAGCCGTATCCGGCGTTCCCATCATGATGTTGAGTCGCTGTGTGGCTATCTTCAGGCTATTGCGTATTTCCAGCAGGGTCATTTTCTGCTTGGAGAGTTTTAATTCCGCCCTTAGCACATCACTTTTCAGGACAACGCCATTCTGTAACAGGTGACGTATCTCTTCCAATTCTTTTTCCCGTTCCGCGATATCCTGCAACATGACGCTTTCATACTGCTCATTGCGGTAGATATCGAGATAATAGGCCGCTGCCTTGAACCTGATTTCAGATTCAGTCAGATGTTTTTGTTCTGTTGCCAGCTCTGATTCAGTGGTAGCTGCGGTGATTTCACGATTCAGCTTACCGCCATTATACAGGTTGAAATATGCTTCACCACTGACTTTATAAGTCCCTTTCTTTTCGATGGGGATCTGTGTTGGCGCCTTTAGGAGGCCGTCTTCAAACAAAGCAAAATTGGAGAACCGGCCATACATGCCATTGGCACTCACTTCCGGTAACTTTTCTGATTTGGCCGTTTTAACGCGTTCATCAGCGCTTTCTACTTTCAGTTGCTGCATCTGCAACTGTTTATTGTATGCTGCGGTTCTTTTCCAAACTTCTGTAAGGGTCAGGGTGTTTTGCTGTTCAGGGTCCTGGCTAAAGGCCTTCATGCTGCCCGAAAGTGCTATTAGCAACACTCCCGCCAGCATCTTATTACTAAATGTAGACATACTTGTGACGATGAAGCTGCAAAGTTCCATTCAGTTGAGTAATTATTTTTTCTATAAATTGCCATAAAATTGTTAGAACCGGCCAAATGGAAAATATTAACTACGACCAGATTCTCGCCGACGCAGATGAATTACCTCAGTCGGCCTACATATGGCACTGGAAAACCGAACACCACTTTCCTTTTCATAAGCATAACAAAGGACAACTGACGTATGTTGAAGGAGGTGCGGCTTTTTTATACACGAGGGAGAAGACCTATTTCCTTCCGGCCAGGCATTATATGTGGGTACCTGCGGGGGTAGAACATTATTTTGCACACCGGTATCCTGCGAATTATGTGCGTACAATATATTTTTATTCAGAGAGGGAAGACAAGCAGCATCCATTCTACAGTACTACCGGCATTTACCCGGTGACTAATCTCCTGCTGGAAATGCTCCTCTATACGGCCAAGTGGGAAGGTAATGTGCTGCCGGGCTCCCGCCCCTATGCATTTATTCAGGCTATGAAGAATATATTGCCGGATATCAGTACCAGTCCGCTCCCCATTACCTTACCGACCAGTGATCATCCGCGTATGCGGCCCATTCTGAAGTATATCCAGGAAAACCTCGCCGAGCCATTGTCTATGGAGAGTGTATGCCATCAGTTTAATACCAGCGAGCGTACCCTTACGAGAATGTTCCGTTCCAACATGGATATTTCCTTTTTCCAGTATCTTAAACTGGCCCGTATGTCGCGGGCAATGGGTTATCTTATTGAAACAGATAAAACAATCAGTGAAATTGCCTGGGATACGGGCTATAACAGTGTTTCCGCCTTTAGTAATACTTTCTTCAAATTAACAGGTAAGCGTCCTTCTGATTATCAGCATTTGAGTAAAAGTATTCCGCCGGAGGAATAGCCATTTTTCCGCTCAGAGAAAAGCGCTTGTATTTAAGATCTATTTGTGCAATCTTACCGTACAATCAAGATCTAAATCACATGAACCCACTTAAAAAGCACCTGCTGATCCCACTGCTGATCAGCGGTATCAGCGCCACTACAGTGATGGCGCAGCAGAAAGCCAACAAACCCGCTCCAGTGGCCGGAGAATCCGCCAAACCATCAGTGACCCTCAACCCTGATACCACTATCACTAGTCAGCATGAGGTCACGATTAAAGGACAGAAAATCTCCTATAAGGTAACCTCCGGAACACAACCGGTATGGGATGAGAATGGTAAAGCGCTGGCAGGAATCTTCTTCAACTATTATGAAAGAACGGATGTAAAAGACAGAGGCACACGTCCTTTGGTGATTTCCTTTAATGGCGGTCCTGGCTCTGCCTCCGTATGGATGCAGATAGCCTATACTGGCCCCAGGTTGCTGAATATAGATGAAGAAGGTTATCCGGTACAACCCTATGGCATACACGAAAACAATCAGTCGATCCTGGATGTAGCAGATATATTATATGTAGACCCAGTAAACACGGGCTTCTCCCGCATAGTATCAAAAGATACGCCCCGGGAAAAGTTCTTTGGCGTAAATGCCGACATGAGGTATCTGGCGGAATGGATTAATACTTTTGTCTCCCGCAATAGCCGTTGGGCCTCTCCTAAATATCTGATTGGCGAAAGTTATGGTACGACAAGAGTAGCAGGTCTGGCCCTTGAACTGCAAAACGCCCAGTGGATGTACCTGAATGGCGTTATTCTCGTATCGCCCACTGAATTGGGTATCAATCGTAGTGGCCCTGTGAATGCGGCGCTGCGTCTTCCTTACTTCGCAGCTACTGCCTGGTATCACAAGGCATTAGCGCCGGAGTTACAACAGAAAGACCTGACAGCTATGCTGCCTGAGGTAGAAGCATTTACTATCAATGAACTGATCCCGGCTATTAGCCAGGGCGCTTTCCTGGATGATGCCAAGCGTAAGGCGATTGCTGCGAAAATGGCCAGGTATTCAGGACTGTCCGAACAGGTAATTCTACAATATAACCTGGATGTGCCTACGGACTTCTTCTGGAAAGAATTACTGAGAGATAAAGGCTTTACAGTGGGAAGACTGGATAGTCGCTACCGTGGTATTGACCGTCAGTTGGCTGGCGAAAGACCGGACTTCAACCCTGAGTTGATGAGTTGGTTACATTCATTTACACCTGCTATCAATATGTATTTAAGAGATGAACTGGGATTCAAAACAGATCTTAAATACCAGATGCTGGGTCCTGTGCATCCATGGGATTTTAACGGAGATAATTCAGGAGAGAATCTACGTCAGGCTATGGCCGAGAATCCTTACCTGCATGTGATGATACAGTCTGGATACTATGATGGCGCCTGCGATTATTTCAATGCCAAATACAGTATGTGGCAGCTGGACCCAGGTGGCCGTTTGAAAGACAGGCTGTCCTGGAAGGGTTATCGTAGCGGGCATATGATGTACCTGCGTAAAGATGATCTTAGCACCGGAAATGAAGATATCCGGGAATTTATTAAAGCATCCACGCCTAAAGGTGGCGCAGCTGCGAAATACTAATAGCAGTTTATACAAATAAGAAAGCCGTTTCTAATGTGTAGAAACGGCTTTCTTATTTTGTTTAGGGAGACACGATTCTCTCTATATCTTATAGCTTACCCCCAGCATCATATAGATGTTATAAAGTGGAAAGTCGAGTCCTTTGAAATCTTTCGGGAACACAGGTGTTAAGCCCCAGGAGAGATTTCCCATTACGCTCAGCTTTTTACCTACTCTACGTTCTGCGCCACCTTGCAGGCCTGCATCGAATTTGCGTACATCGCCGCCGAAATCGAAGGAGGCTTCATCCACGATGATCTTTTCGCCGGTAGGCCCTCCGTTACGGATATAGCCATCGGAAACGGTACCGTAGAAGTTACTGCTGAATTTCCAGGAGAAATAGCCTCCGAGGGAGAAACGCCAGTCGTTATTAGGAGTGAATACCGCACTTACCGGGAACGTGACATAAGCATTGCGTACAATGGTTTTGTTTTTACCACTGAAGGTACCTTCAAAAGTACCAGTGGATGAACCATCTTTAACGGTAATTACCGTTGGGAAATACATCACTTCATCTTTAGTGCCCATTCCTTTAAAATCCAGTTTCACGCCTATTGCAGCGCCCCATTTAGGAGTAGCGCGTAATGACAGCTCATAACCCAGTGCCGGCGTAAATTCAGGCCAATAGCCCTTAATAGCGCGAATGGTATTAGGCAGTCCCACCGGAGCAGTAGCGCCGAAGTTAAAGCCTGCGATAATTCTATGTTCCAGGAAAGGTTTAAAAGTGCGGGTAGTATCCTGCGCCTGAAGAGATCCTGCAGCAGCGATTATCAAAAATAAACCTATCAGTACTTTATATATTCTTCTCATTGTAGCGTTGGTTCTTTATTCGTGAATAATCTTCAAACTGTCTACCAGCAGGCGGCTGCCAATAGCCCCTTCGTATTTATCGCCATTCTGACTGGAAGAAATAACAATAGCGAGCATCATGCTGCCAGTGGTTATAGCTCCTGGTTTATACACGAAAGGCAGATCAAATCGGGTGAAATTCCCTCTCGCAGAGCCGTCGGGGAGCTGGGCAACGGCCACAACTCTGTCGGATGTATGAATATTGGTACCGTCCAGGCGGGTAGTTCCTCTGTAGAGCACAGCATAGATAGAGCAGGAATCTATAGCGCCATCGACAGGCTTTCCGGCTTTATTCTGGTAAACGGCTCCCGGGCGATATTTATAGTATCCGGTGAATCTGGCTGCCCGGCCCAGATAAGGCTGTCCGAACTGTGTAGCTGCCAGTGGCTGCGTGAGTGCATACTTACTGTCGAATACGCCGAGATAAAGAGAACCGGCAAAAAGTCTTATACCCATGATGCCTGACAAGGTAGTACCGCCACGTGTTTCCAGAACGGCGGAGTAATTACCGTGATAAGCCTCTGTAGTATCGCGTAGTGGATAAGCAGATGGATCTTTTGGAACGCCTGCCAGCGATACGCCTGGGTTTCCGGAAGACCATATCTGCGTAGAATCTGGTTCAATTGGATAGAGATACTTGGAAGTAGGTTGAATCATCCAGTTTTCAAAATCCCATGCCCATGTACCGATATTAACAACATTAACAGTGTACACTTTATGGTATTTCCCGCTTTGGGAAGTGACGGTGTACTGTTGGGTTCCGGTAGAATCAAATCGGAGCGTATCTCCGGTGGGTGGTGTGATAGTAGCGCCTGGCGTTACTACAATTCTTGGCACAATGCCACTGTCATAAGCGCTCTTTTTCAGGTATAACAACACTTTCGCGTTGGCCTGGTCAATAAATACGTCGCTGGTGAGGAACTTCTTATCGACGATAAAAGAGTCAATGTCTGCTTCCGGGTTAAGCGGGGCATCCTTGATGCAACTGGTAAACAGTAGTACAAACAAAGCGATAGCCGCCAGGAAGCCTGGTTTCCGTAAATTCATCTGTTTCACTATTATATTCAAAAAATCGTTAACATTGCGCCATGCCAGATAAAGAAAGAATCAAACGTGTAAGTATATACGCAGCGAAATGCGTTACAGGTGTTATTATTGTAAGCCTTCTTTCATGGTTAATTGGCTACAAAGATACTGTATGGGTGCTAATTTCGGTAATGCTGGTGCTGTCGCCGGACGGATCTGACGCGGTTACGCTGGCGGTTACACGTATCAAAGCTAATCTGATCGGGGCTTTGTCGGGTTTCCTTTTATTTGTCATTCACCTTCATTTGGCATTGAACATTGGTATTGTAGTGGTCATGAGTATTGCCGTAATGATAACGGTAGTACTTTGTAATTTATTAAAACTGGAAGCGGCTACCCGTACTGCCTTGGCGGCAACTATTATTGTGATGACGCATGAGGCTGGTTTACATGTTTGGGATACGGCTATTGAAAGGGTCGTTTCCGTAGTAGCCGGATGCCTTTTAGGCCTAGTTATTACATTTATTTTCCATAACAAATTCACACAAAAGACTGTATCTCAATCAGATCTGCATCAGGAAGCCTAATACAGATTTCCTACAGAATTGACTATTATTTTTGTTTGCAACAAGGAGTGTTGCATGAAGAAATTGATATTGATGGTGGGCATTACCCTCTCTTGCCTGGAGACCATTACCGCACAAGCGCCGGTTGCTAAAGATTCAACGGCCAATAACCATTCTGATACTGTTGTAAATGATTCTATTCCCCTTAATGCGCTCAAGCCTGCACCCACAACTGTTAAACTGCGTAATGGTTCGGAAACACATTTCAGGAGTTCAGCGGCAGGATTAATTATCCCATCTGCGATGGTTGCCTATGGATTCATTGCCCTGAACAATCCGTCTCTGAAAAATCTCAATCATAGCACCAAAGCCGAAATATTGGAAGATCATCCCAAATTCAATTCGGGGGTCGACAATATCATGCAATACACTCCAGCGGTAGCGGTATATGTGTTAAATGCTGCCGGTGTTCATGGTGCGCATAATTTCCGGGACCGTACTATCATTTTGGGAATTGCAGCTGTGCTGACGGCAGGTACTACCCGTATTCTCAAAACCACCACAGCGGAAGAGCGGCCGGATGGAACGAATTCCCTGAGTTTTCCCAGTGGCCATACCAGCAATGCTTTTATGGGAGCGGAATTTCTGTACCAGGAATACAAAGATGTATCTCCATGGATAGGTATTGCCGGTTATGCTATGGCTACAGCTACAGGCGCCATGCGTATGTACAATAACCGCCATTGGCTCAGCGACGTGGTGGCCGGCGCTGGGATAGGTATCCTGGGAACCAAAGCTGCCTATTGGATTTATCCGTTAGTACAACGTAAATTATTTCCAGGAAAAAAAGATATGGTAGTGCTACCATACTATAATGCGGAATGGAAAAGTTTGGGATTAAGCCTATCGCTCACGAGGTTCTAAGCGCTATGCATAAGTCTTACTCAAAGTGGCATAGTGGGGATTTCTTTTTATCTGCATAATATAGCAAATGATTATGCTGTTGGGGGTTTTCATTTGCATCTATCTAATGAATGAAACCCTAAAGATAACACCATGGTAATGAACACCATCTTAAAATTAGCAGATGGCAAAATTCATTAAATTCTCCCGATAATTTTGTAAACAGCTCGTTAATTAGAGAATTTTAAATCTAGGTTCCAAAAAATCCGGTTTTGTTAACATCTAATAAAGGAATGCCCCAAAAAATAGA
This sequence comes from Chitinophaga dinghuensis, assembly GCF_003259435.1. Taxonomy (GTDB): domain Bacteria; phylum Bacteroidota; class Bacteroidia; order Chitinophagales; family Chitinophagaceae; genus Chitinophaga; species Chitinophaga dinghuensis. Next base: position 430,382 of record NZ_QLMA01000006.1, on the reverse strand, counting down.
GATAATTTCATTCTGATTTAAAATCAGCTATGATTTATTCTATTATTCTACCCATTGCAGTTGTTGGACTCTGTATTTTCACTTTTGTATTGTTGTTGACTACGGAAAGTTACCTCTCACAAACCCAGGTACCAGTGGCAGAAAGTACTGAGCCCCCTCCGACCCATTCGTCTATTCCTCCTGAAGAAGAAAAAGTACCCGCCCTTGAAGTGGTGTCGTTGGTAAAATATCCTATTTCTGATCACAGTGAGGAGGCTGTTGAATACTTGCGCAATAACGGCCAGGCTTCCGTAAAAGTAACCGTCAGACAAGAAAAATGCTGTGCTGCCAAGTGGCAGACGAGTCTGCTCGTATTTAATAAAGTACTTCCCGGCGAGGAAATAGAACTGGGCTTCGCCGGCCACGACGAAACTGAAGATGATATTATTAGTGCAGCACACACCATTTTATCCGCTGAGTACCTTTCCTGATCATATTTTAACCTGGATTTTATGTACGCACCTTTTATTTTTCTTTCTGCCTGTATCATTACCTACTTACTTTACAGATCCCGAACGCTTAGTAAATCCATGAAGAAAAAGCGGCAGTTCCAGCCATGGGATGGAGAAGATGCCATGACAGATGCCCGCATAGTAGGCGTTTCAAATCAGCTGTTTCCATTGTCCAGGTATATGCGGAGCATTCGCAATAACTCTAATTCCAGATGGATGACGGTAGCAGTCAAACAAATAATCAGGACAGACATGGGGGCTACCTGTGATACAAGACTCATCACCAATATCGCCCCAGGTGAAGAAAGAAGACTGGGCCATGCGGATGATGTACAGGAAGGAAAATATCGCATCTTTATTGGCTACGAAATTATATGGGCCAGGTATACGCCAATACCCAAATGGTATCAGCCTAAGCCCAAACGCTTTCCAACACCAACAGAAATGTATGATGAGGTAATGCGAAAGTATAAGCCACAGTCTATCCGGGAACTGGAACAGCAGGAAGGCTCCCTCACTGACGGACTATGGCCCTGAACTAAGATTTCATACCAGCGGCATATCCCTTTCCATCAATAAAGGCCAGCCAGGCAATGGTGAGAAATACGCCCAACGCAGAACCAGCGGTTACATCTTCAAAGAAGTGCTGACTCATATACATTCTGGAATAGCCTACCAGCATCGCCAGGAGCAGAAATACCATCATCAGGATTCTGTTCTTCGCAAAATATGCCAGCACTGTAGCTGCTGTAAAGGCACAAATGGTATGACCTGATGGGAAGCTCCGGAAGTTATCCAGTACATCCACTCCCGGTACATAGTAAATATGCTGAATCCGTGGGTCAACGGTAGCCTTTTGGATCAACTGTTCAAAATAGCGGTGCGGCCTTGGAAAAGCCACCATAAATTTCAATACAAAGCCTACCAAAGAAGTAAAACAGTAGGCCGTCGCTAGTACGAAACTCGCTCTTCTGTTAAAAAAGAAAAGTACGACTACCAGCATCACGGCGGCGCCGGTACTTCCCAGATGTGTAATAAGCGGAAAGAACCAGTCGCCCCATGCTGTGTGCAACCCATTGACGAAGAAGTAAATGTCTTCCCGACTAGCAGAAAGCTTTATGCCTATTAATACTGCCAGCAATGGCAGGTATGCCCAGATAAAATACTTTAATTGTTGATATACCTTCTGTAATTGATTCATTCCTTACTGCTTTATGTTTCTCCACCAATAGCTAATGTTGTTTTCCAAGGGTAGTTGGCCCGTTACTCCTGGTACCGGTAGCCAAAGCTTAACGCCTTTTTCAGCGGCCAGTTTAATGATGGTTTCTGCTGGTTCGTCCCAATCATGGAAAGCCAGGTTAAAGGTACCCCAATGTACCGGTAGCATTATCCTTCCTTTAAGATCCAGATGTGCCTGGAGAGCTTTTGCCGGTCCCATGTGAATATCTGGCCAATGAGGATCTGATGCGCCAATTTCCAGGATGGTGAGGTCGAATGGACCAAACTGCTCGCCTATTTCTTTAAAGCCAGGGAAGTAGCCGGAATCGCCTCCTATAAAAACGGTACTATCCTTCCCCTGTAATACATAGGAAGACCAGAGGGTATTATCTCTCTTCAACCAGCGGCCGGAGAAATGTCGTGCAGGCGTAGACGTTAGTGTCAGCCCATTTACCGACGTATTTTGGCCCCAGTCAAGGATGGTGATCTTTTCAGCTGGCACGCCCCATTTTTCAAGATGCTTATTCACTCCCAGCGGACAAATAAACCGGGGTGCTATATTGGCCAGGTATTTCATCAGATGCCTGTCCAGATGATCGTAGTGATCATGCGAGAGCACTACTGCTGACAGTGGCGGAAGCTCCTGTGGCAATACCGGGGAGGGAAAAAAGCGATGCGGTCCCATGAAAGGAAATGGCGACGCTCTGTGAGCAAAAACCGGATCTACCAGCAACCGGGTACCTTCCAGCTCCAGCAGATAGCCTGAGTGGCCCAGCCATGTAAACTGCAACTCTTGCGAAGGCGTCTCGCTAAGCGCCGCTTTGCTGACCGGAAAAGGGCCCAGTGGCCCAGGCGGTGTTCGCTTACCTTTATAAGTAAGAAACTTCCAGAGTATGGCGGGCATACTACCGGTATTCAGTGCCGTAGGAACGGTGTTAAAGAACTTATGTCCGTTATAGTGTTTGGGATAAGCCAAAACCTTATTTAATTAGTCTGCGGTGATAATTGATTTGCCCGGTATGATAACGGAAATGACCATACAGATGTGTCACAAATGTGCCGTAGGTCATCGGTTGATTCATGGGGTTATCTTTAAAATCAGCGACGAGTAGCTCATCAGACAGCGTTGGGATAACCGTAGCAATTGTTTTACGGGTATCTTCAATTGCTTCCAGTAGCACAGATCTGGGAAGATCTTTTGCCGCGAATTCGTAAGGCCTGTCACGTTGATAACCCGTGTCTCCCAAAACTGCCCCTACAAAATGTCGGATATTACCACAAAGATGCAGGCACAAATTTCCGCCAGAGTTAGCAATGCCTGGCGCCACTTTCCATATAGCAGCTTCCGTCTCATAAAGTTTGATCTCTTCTTTCAGCGCATCTATTGCAATATCAAATAGCGCTGGTAATATTTTATTGAGCATATATTAAATTTCAGATACACAAAATACGAATTATCCGGCAACAGCTTTCAGGTGTCGAGCAGACTATAACTATTTCTATGCTGAAGATAATGGGCATCCAGCTGCCGCATAAGTAATACCGTTATAGTCATGATGAGACTGATAAACCCCAGCGCCGTATAGATGTCCTGGCCCGCCAACATGATGACCTGCTGTTGCACCTTTCCCTGCAATAAGGCAGTAGCTGCGGCTTGCGCCTGATTGCTGTCCATTCCCTTTGACTGCAAGGTAGCCTGGCTTCCCCGCAGGAAATTATGCAGCGCATAATTATCCAATCCCATTTTTTCCGTTAGCAGCATCAGTTGCTGCCGCTGTGCATGAAAGGTCCATTCTCCCAAAATGGCGGCTGTAACCGGCATCGCTATTACAAACCGGGAGGCAACGCTGAATACAGCCCGATGTCCGTTATACTCTTTGGGTACGTTCGTCGAAGCGTAATAGGACAAGGTGGTAATAGTAATGCCATAAGCAGCGCCTTTCAACATTTGGGGTAGTATCAGCAATCCTTCTTCCAGCTCCGGATAAAAGAGTTTGGCGGTGAGGAAATAGTATACCGTAAACAAAGTAAATCCAATGGCCAGTAGAATGCGTACCGAATAATGTCTGTGTAACAGTAGGCCGGTCAGCGGAATCACCACCAGGAAAGATGGAATCATGTAGAGCATCACGGAAGCGACATACTCATGGTCGTAACGTAATACCCTCTCCATAAAAGCGGTCTGGATAGCGCTTGTGTTATATACCAGGTACAGCAGTATCATAAATGTAATGCCTACACGTACCTGGAAATATTTCTTCCAGGTATCCAATCGGATAAAGGGGCGCTTGACGGTTAGTTCCCTGGCCAGGAACATAATGACAGCGAATAGTGCCATACCAGCCCCCAGCCTTATATCCGGAGATTCGAGCCAGTCGAGCCGTTCACCGAATACGCAAACGTAACTCAGACTGAAAGTAAATAACACAAAATAAAAGCAGCCTGTCCAGTCCATCTGATACAAAGGGATCTTATGACCGGTACGGTTAGGATGCATCAGAAAGGTTACGATGGCCATACTACTGGCTATCCCGGGAATAGCCACATAATAGGTGAATGACCAGTCGTAATGGATAATTCCCCAGGCGGCCAGGAAGCCAGCCACTTGACCTCCTATAAAGGATATGGGGTAATACATACCATAGAACAGTCCTCTGCTGTTTTGTTGATTGAACCGGGCCATGAACATACCAATACCGTCGATCAGGCAGATACATTTCACTGCTCCCATGAGGAAGCTGACTGCTACAAATTCCCATCCATAGTTCAGGAGAGGCGCCACTAAGCAAAGGATTAACTCAAGTGTGAGGGCAATAAGAAGTAATCTTTTACGTATCCAGAATTGACGGAGGCGATAATAAATGGGCAACATGGTAACCAGTCCGATACTACTACCGTAAAAGGCTATACGAATAATCTCATTTTCCTGTCCCAGACCAGCGGTCACCTCGTTGATGGAATAGGAAGAAACGCCGCTGATGAGTGTTTGTGCCAACAGAAAACCTATAAGACAACCGTCTTCCAGTGGCCTGGGGACCCAGTGGTAAAAAGGTGAATTTGCAGCCATGCGTTCAGCAACGTTAAGGTAGGCCTATCGTTTCAGATTCCGGCAAAGTGTTTCCAATGTTTCTTTAACCTTTAAAATATCGTCTTTGTTCACGCCGTCTTCGGCCATAGCTACCACACTTAACGCCAGCGGATAAACGGTATCCTTCAGTTGAAGGCCATGAGATGTTAGCCAGACACGTTTGCCTCTGCGGTCTTCATCGTCCATGGAGCGTCGCACCAGTCCTCTTTTTTCCAGGTTATCCACTAGTTTGGTCAGGCTCGCTTTATCCTTATCTGTTTTGTCCGCCAGTTCCTGCTGACGGCAACCGTCCTGGTCTCCCCAGAGATGGCGCAGAATAAAATACATATCCGGGGTGAGGTCAATACCTTTCTCCATGAATACGGAGAGCAATTTTAGCCGAAAGGCAGTATGTGCACGTGTAATATGACGGCTGACTGCAGAACGCAGTACATCCGTAACTTCAGGTTCACTCATTGGTTCATTGGGTTTAATCACGAATATTGGTTAACTAAAATAGCAAATCTATGCCAGCTAAATCTGATTATCATTGATTTTAAACATATATTAGCCGCTGTTTGTTTCATAAAAAGAATTCAGGAGGATGACGATCGAATCACGTAAAGCCCAGTCCACACTACAAAAGAAATTATTCAAAATTATCTTCATGGCGGATACTACTGCCGGAAGGATCTTTGATATCTTTCTGCTGCTGTTCATCCTCGCCAGCGTAGTGATTGTGATGATGGAAAGTGTACAGTCCCTCCAGGGAAAATACGCGAACATCTTCAATGTATTTGAATGGACCTTCACCGGATTGTTTACCATAGAATATCTGCTGCGTATCTGGTGTAGCCCCCAGCCCAGAAAATACATTTTCAGCTTTTACGGGGTTATAGATTTACTATGCATTATCCCTACCTACATAGAGTTCCTTGTAGGCGGCGGACACTTCCTTATATCTATACGTATTTTAAGGCTACTACGGATTTTCAGAATCTTTAAACTGGTACCTTTTTTACATGAAAGCCGGTTCCTGATCGTTGCATTACAGCGGAGCAGGCGTAAGATAGCCGTTTTCTTTTTCTTCATTATGTTGATGACGGTTGTGCTGGGCTCCATCATGTATGTGATTGAGTCGGGCCATAACTCCGGTTTCACTAGTATCCCGGTAAGTATCTACTGGGCGGTAGTCACACTGACTACCGTTGGTTATGGAGATATAGCTCCTGTCACCCCGCTGGGACAAGCCTTTTCGGCGGTCATTATGATTATGGGGTATGCAATCATTGCCGTGCCTACTGGTATTGTGACTGTGGAAATGAACAACATTCGTACATCCACAGACGTTAGTGCAAGAGAATGTCCCGCATGTCAACGCAAGATTGCGGATGTAGATGCGATCTTCTGTAAGTATTGCGGTAGTCATCTCTGATTATATTGCTTCATTCAACCTATAACATGAGTACAGGAAAATTAGCGTCCATACTGGACAATGATTTCTACAAATTTACTATGCAGCATTGTGTGGTAAAATTGTTTCCAAAAGCGAGGGCTCGGTATAAATTCATCAACCGGGGCAAGCATGCCTTTCCTCCTGGATTTGCGGAAGCGTTACGCGCAGCCGTGAATGACATGGAGCATTTGCAGCTGACAAAGGAAGAGAAACATTACCTGGCCGTGACCTGTCCTTACCTGGACCCTACCTATCTGGATTTCCTCCAGGGCTATCGGTATAATCCGGACGAGGTGCATATATCGCAGCATGGTGAAGAGCTGGAAGTAGTGGTAGACGGTTATTGGTACCGTACCATTCTATGGGAAGTACCTATCATGTCGCTGATTTGTGAACTGTACTATGAGCTGACCCATCAGGAAAGAGTAAGTGATGAAGAGGTCATACGCATTACCAGGGAGAAGATTGAGAATTATGCCAAAATGCAGATTACGATTGCAGACTTTGGCTCCCGGCGGCGTCACTCACTCGCCGTACATAAATTGGTCGTACAAACCTTGCGAAAATACGGCGAAGGCTGCTTTATAGGTACCAGTAATGTACACCTGGCGATGCGAAACGGGGTCATTCCTGTGGGAACGCATGCTCACGAGTGGTTTATGTTCCATGCCGCCAAATACGGCTTTAAAATGGCCAATATGATGGGCCTGGAACATTGGGTACAGGTATATCGCGGAGATCTGGGAATTGCCTTGTCTGACACCTATACCTCCAAAGTATTCTTTGAACAGTTTGATAAGAAATTTGCTAAACTCTTTGACGGCGTACGCCACGACAGCGGAGATCCGCTGGAATTCGCAGATGCTACAATAGCGCATTACATCAGTAAAAATGTAGACCCGCTCAGTAAAACGATTATTTTTTCAGATGGGTTGGACTATCATAAGGTGGCAGAGATTGCCAGTTATTGCCGGGGGCGTATTGGGATGTCTTTCGGGATTGGGACCAACTTCACGAATGATGTAGGGCTGGAAGCGCTGAATATAGTGATTAAAATGTATGAAGCCCATCCCGAAGATGCTCCGAGATGGACTCCTGTAGTAAAGTTATCTGATATCAGCGGTAAATATACCGGGGATGAAGGCACCATTGAACTGGCAAAAATCATCCTGGGGATAGATTAATTCGCCGCAGTACCCAGGCCTATTCCGGTATCGCCCTGGTGGATATCACCGGTTTCATAACCTTTCTTGAACCAGGACATACGCTGTGCAGCGGTACCATGGGTAAAGGCATCTGGTACTATACGACCGGTAGCGGCCTGTTGTAATTTATCATCTCCTACTGCGCTGGCAGCATTCAGACCGGATTGAATATCTCCTGCTTCCAGGATCTTTTTCATCTGGTCTGCGTGGTTCGCCCAGAGGCCAGCAAAGAAATCTGCCTGCAACTCCAGCATCACGGAGAGTTTATTATATTCTTTCTCACTCAGTTGCGAGCGCATAGACTGTACTTTGCGACTGATACCGAGCAAATTCTGCACGTGGTGTCCTACCTCATGGGCAATCACGTATGCTTTCGCGAAATCGCCCTGTACACGGAAACGCTCCTCCAGCTCCTGGAAGAAAGAAACATCCAGATATACCTTTTTATCAGCCGGGCAGTAGAATGGTCCCATGGCTGCTTCTGCAGCGCCGCAACCAGAAACTGTAGCATCGGTGAACAGTTTCATCTTCGGCTTTTCATAGGTCATACCCATTTTAGCAAACTGGTCTGTCCAGACATCTTCTGTACTATGCAGTACTTTAGCAGAAAATTGTTCGATGGGAGAACTGTTGGCTTTGGTCAGCTGCTCTGTAGTACCGCCGCCCTGATCGGGGCCCTGTACCTGTTGTACTGCCTGCATAACCGTTTGCGGATCCTGTTTCAGGAAGAGTGCAACCAATAAGATGAAGATGGCGCCAATACCGCCGCCAATTACACCTTTCTTCATGCCGCCACCCGTCTCCTTCTCGACATTGTCGCTCATTTGTTCATCGTCTAAACGCATAGTTGTAGTAGGGTTTAATTTGATTGAAATTTTCAGCCCGAAATTACATTTTTGCCGGTGATTTCCCCGCAGTTCACCGAGAATTCAATTTTGCTGACCGATCGTCCATTGGCTAAGCTTTCCAGTGAGGATACTTTTGTAGTATCAAAATCACTTAGCCATGTCACAGATACTTTATACCTCAGGATTACAGAAATCCTATAAAACCGGAAAGGAAACCATCCCCGCTGTAAATGGCGTGGACCTGGAAGTATTCAGTGGTGAAATCTTCGGTTTTCTCGGACCCAATGGCGCTGGTAAAACGACTACCCTGCGCATGCTGACAACATTATTACAGCCCGATGCCGGAGAAGTTTCTATCTGCTCTTATGATCTCTATCAACAACCAGAAAAGATCAGAGAAGTAATTGGGTATGTCAGTCAAAGTGGTGGGGCCGATAAAGATGCTACCGCCTGGGAAGACTTGATATTACAGGCCCGGCTTTATGGGATGTCCAAAAGAGAAGCCGCTGCCAGAGCAAGTGATCTGCTGGCCGCATTAGGACTCGAATCTATCGCAGACAGAAGGCCGGCCACTTATTCCGGCGGACAAAAACGCCGGCTGGATATTGCCATTGGCATGATTAACCGCCCTAAAATCCTTTTCCTGGACGAACCTACCACTGGTCTTGATCCCCATAGCAGAGAACAACTCTGGGACGAAGTACGCAAACTGCGGGATCTTGGAACCACCATCTTCCTGACCACACACTACATGGAAGAAGCAGATGCGCTATCAGACCGTATAGCCATCATGGACCAGGGACAGATAGTCCTTACCGGTACGCCGGCCTCCCTGAAAGATGCGATTAGTAGTAGCGGCACACAAGCCTCTTTGAACGACGTCTTCCTACAGCATACCGGCAGATATAATAAATCCGCTCAGATAGCTTAGTTACATCACCCTGAAACCTCCTTATATATGACCTTCCTCAGCAACCTTCAACTCTTTTATTCCCGGAAAATCCGGGAAGCCCTGCGTAATCCGGCTTTTGTCATGATGACATTGACGATCCCGCTATTGTATTTATTACTCTTTGCGCCCATGCTCAAACGCTTTACTGGCATGGCCGAATTTGGCAGTACCAATGTCCTGAACTTCTTCCTACCGGGTATGATTGTAGTACTGGCCGTTTTCGGAGGACTGTTTGTTGGATTCGGTATGATAGATGAAATCCGACAAGGCGTTATTGAGAGATTCCGGGTAACACCTGCCAGTCGCCTCGCACTTTTATTTGGCGCAGTACTACGCGATGTTACTTCCGTCATGGTCCAGGCCATCATTATTATTGCGGTAGCTATTCCATTTGGATTGAAAGTCAACATTCCAGGATTGTTACTGATATTTCCACTGATCGCGATGTTAACGGCTATCTTTTCTGCTTTTTCTTATGCACTCGCATTGATATTTAAAAGCGAAGATGCGCTGGCGCCTATCACACAGGGAATATCTATGCCTATCACCTTACTGGCAGGGTTCCTGTTGCCAATGAGTCTGGCCCCCGGCTGGCTACAGGTAGCGGCACATTTCAATCCGGTATATTACGCTATTGAAGCATCCAGAACGCTGATGAGCGATCATATCGATGCGCAGGTTGTGATGGAAGCTTATGCTTTTTTAATACCGTTGCTGGGTTTAGTTTCCTGGTGGGCTATACGTAAATTTAAAACTGTAATCAGCTGATCTCCCTGTTTTTTTGATATGGTGATTATGTTGGATTGTAGTAAATTACAAATACCAGAACAATCCATTTCAAAAAAACGGTATTATGAAAGTACAGCAGATCCTGCTTGCAGCAAGACCCAAAGGCTTACCCACACAGAGCACCTTTAAAACGGTAACGGTAGAATTACCGGAGCTGCAGCAGAACGAAGTTTTAATCAAACCAGTATATTATTCCGTAGATCCTTACATGCGGGGCAGAATGAATGACACTAAATCTTACATTCCTCCCTTTGAAGTTGGCAAACCTATTGAAAGCGGCGGTGTGGCCACTGTTGTGGAAAGCAAAGATAATAATTTCCACCCCGGGGATTTAGTGATGCTGACAGCCTCCAGGCCCTTGCTTCCATGGTCTACAGCTTCCATTTATCCTGCGTCTTCCTTAAAAAAAATTGATAACAATATCCCTCCCAGCTATTACCTGGGTATCCTGGGAATGCCAGGCCTGACCGCCTATTTCGGATTACTGGATATAGGCAAACCTAAAGCTGGCGAGACGATTGTGATTTCAGGAGCCGCAGGCGCAGTAGGAATTGTAGCCGGACAAATAGGCAAAATTTACGGATGCCGGGTTGTAGGTATTGCAGGCGGTGCGGAGAAAGTAAAAATGCTGACAGACAAATTCAATTTCGATGCGGCAATTGATTATAAAGGCAACAACGATATTCAGGCCTCTGTTGCCGCCATCTGTCCGAATGGCGTAGATGTTTATTTCGATAATGTGGGCGGGGAGATATCCGATGGCGTAATGGCCCACCTGAATAACTTCGCCAGAGTCGTATTATGTGGCCAGATTGCATTGTATAACAGTACAGAAGTACCTGTGGGTCCGAGACCTCAGCCCCTCCTGCTTACCAGAAGCGTATTGATGCAAGGCTTCGTGATTGGCAACTATGCTACCAGATTTGCAGAAGGATTTAAAGACCTGGTAGAATGGGTGAAGACAGGGAAACTTAAATATACCGAAACTACGATGGAGGGATTTGATAAACTGCCGGAAGCCTTCCTGGGGCTCTTCGCCGGCAAAAACAGCGGAAAATTGATTGTCAAGGTATAGTAGTCGGAATTTGCAGTGAGATTACGTATTTTTAGGCATGACAAAGCCGGTTATACATACACGCATCAAAAAAGTACTGGACAGCGGCGTAATGGATACAGATGATATACTGGCCACTGAAGAACCGCTGGAAGTAAAACTGATATTCGGGCCGTCCCATAATCGCCGGCAGCAGAACATCACCGTTACCATGCGCACGCCTGGTAATGATGAAGATCTGGCTGCCGGTTTTCTTTTTTCTGAAGGCATTATCAGCAGTTATGACGCCATCTCCCAGCTAAAGGCGGTTGAGTCCAGAGATGGAAGCGCCATGACAGTATCTTTGAAAGAAAATGTGATTCCCCACCTGAGCAATAATAACCGGAATTTCGCCGCTACCGCCTCCTGTGGGGTCTGTGGAAAATCAGATCTGGCAGATATTCATACAGGCGTTTCCGTTACTAACGGCAACGCACATATCAGTAGCGCTACTATATTACAATTACCTCAGACATTACGAGTACAGCAATCCCTCTTTGAAAGTACCGGTGGCATACATGCCGCGGCGTTATTTGACTTGCAAGGGAAATTATTGCTGTTACAGGAAGATATAGGCCGTCATAATGCAGTAGATAAAATCATTGGCGCCGCTCTGCGGGAAGGGATGTTCCCCTTAGACCAACACCTGTTGTTGCTGAGTGGCCGCGCAGGATTTGAACTGATACAAAAAGCCGCCATGGCAGGTATTTCCATTATTGCCGCCGTAGGAGCTCCTTCCAGTATGGCAGTACAGATGGCAACAGCATGGAACATTACTTTGATAGGATTTCTGCGGGAAGGTAAATTCAACATTTACAGCGGAGCACAGCGTGTTATCTTATCTTCATAAACTAATATTTCGAGTATGCAGGGAGATCAGAATCCGGTGAAATTCACAGGGCTAAAGCTCACCAAACCCAAGACAGCAGCTGCCGGCGTTCCAGCCGTATACTACAGTATGAAGCAGGTGTTCGAGGAAGCCAATATTTTCCGCGGCATGAAAGCGCTGCTGAAAATGAACCAGAAAGGCGGCTTCGATTGTCCGAGCTGCGCCTGGCCTGATCCTGACGACGACCGTTCCCCTATCGGCGAATATTGTGAGAATGGCGCAAAAGCGCTGGCCGATGAAGCCACCACCAAACGACTCACCCCCGATTTTTTTGCTACGCATAGCATTGCCGCACTGGGCGAACTAAGCGATTATGAAATCGGTAAGAAAGGACGCATTGCCCAACCTATGTACCTTGCTCCGGGCGCAACACACTATACGCCATTGTCCTGGCAGGCAGCCTATGATAAGGTAGCACAGCATTTGCAGTCCCTCGACTCGCCCAATGAAGCCGTTTTCTATACCAGTGGCCGGACCAGCAACGAAGCCGCTTTTCTTTATCAGCTAATGGTGCGGGAATACGGCACTAATAATTTGCCCGACTGCTCCAATATGTGCCATGAATCCAGCGGCGTAGCATTGGGAGAAGCCGTCGGCATTGGTAAAGGCTCTGTGAAACTGGAAGACTTCTATGATACGGAAGTAATTATTATCCTTGGTCAGAATCCAGGCACTAATCATCCCCGCATGCTAACAGCCTTACAAAAGGCAAAGGCAAATGGGGCCTGTATTATTGCGGTAAACCCATTGCCGGAAACAGGACTACTGGGATTCATGAATCCACAAACCGTCAGCGGCTGGCTTCACCGTCCTACACATCTGGCAGATATTTTTCTACAGGTGAAGATCAATGGAGATATGGCTTTGCTAAAAGCTATATCTCTCCTGTTACTGGAAGCGGAAGAACAACAGCCAGGCAGAATTTTCGACCAGCAGTTTATTGCCCGTAAAACCGACGGATATACAGCATACCTCCAACATCTGCGACAGCAGGATTTTCATCAACTGGTAAAAGCTTCCGGTGTGCCGGAGGAAAAAGTCAGAGAAGCTGCCAAGGCATTAATGCATAAACATAAAATTATTGCCTGCTGGGCCATGGGACTTACCCAGCATAAAAATGCTGTGGATACTATCCGCGAAGTGGTCAACCTCTTGTTGCTGAAGGGCAGTATTGGTAAGCCAGGAGCAGGTACTTGTCCTGTACGCGGGCATAGCAATGTGCAGGGCGACAGAACAATGGGAATTTATGAACAACCCGCTCCCGCATTATTAGATAAGTTACAAGAAGTATATGGCTTTCAACCGCCGAGAGAACATGGCTATGATGTGGTACATGCCATTCAGGCCATGCATCGTGGCGATGCAAAGGTGTTCTTTGCAATGGGCGGTAACTTTTTGTCGGCCACACCTGATACTGAATTCACGGCGGCAGCCTTAAGGAACTGTCGTCTCACCGTTCATGTCTCTACGAAATTAAACAGAAGTCATGTCGTTCATGGGCAGGAAGCGCTGATACTTCCTTGCTTCGGGCGTAGTGACAAGGATATACAACAGGGAGAAGCACAGTTTGTTACCTGTGAAAACTCTATGGGCGTTATTCAGTCATCCAAAGGCGTTTTACAACCTGTGTCAGATGATTTAAGAAGTGAGCCACAGATAATTTGTGAGCTGGCGCAGACACTGTTCCGGGAGAAATCGGCTACCCCATGGGGGCAGTATATGCAACATTATGATCATATCCGTAATGATATTGAAAAAGTTATTCCGGGATTTGATAACTATAATGTGCGGGTACGGCAACCTGGCGGTTTTTATCTGCCCAATGGTTCCAGAGTAGGACAGTTTAACACCCTGAGCGGCAAAGCGGGCTTCAACGTGGCGGACCCTGATATCATTACATTGGATGAAGGGGAATATATCATGATGACGATCCGTAGTCATGACCAGTTTAATACGACGATATACGGACTGGATGACCGTTACAGAGGAATTTACCATGAGCGTCGGGTGATCCTGATGAATGAAAAAGATTTGCAGAAGGCAGGCTTAAAAGCTGGAGATGTTGTAGATTTGTACAACACTTTTGAAGGAGTGGAACGTGTAGCCAGAGGCTTTATTACAGTTGCCTACGATATTCCTGAAACCTGCACTGCCACTTATTTTCCTGAGACCAACGTATTGGTACCAGTAAAAAGCGTTGCTGCAAAAAGTAATACGCCTACTTCAAAGATGGTCATCATCACAATAAAACCTTCCGCAATAAAACGATAGTATGGAGCCTATTGTATGGCAGGCCGTCCGATGGACAGCCACCGAATATTTTACACTGGAAAATAAAGGGCTTTATAAACTTGCTCAGGGGAATATTACCGGCATTGTAAGAGATCTGCCCTTCTCCATTCATTATGAAGTTGAGATTACCAATGACTGGAAAACAGACTCTTTCCTGATCCGCTCTCATGGCCCGGATGCAAAGGAGTTGAAACTGACTTCCAATTTACTTGGGCAATGGTATGATAAGGATGGTAAGCAAGTAACCGCATTGGATAACTGCCTGGATATTGATATTTCATTGACGCCTTTTACAAATACCCTACCGGTAAAACGACTGCAACTCAACAATGGCGAGAGTGCGACCATCAATGTTATCTATATTCTCCTCCCGGAATTCGAGCTGCAACGGGTAAAACAACGATATACGAAAATCAGCCAGGACACCTGGTTGTATGAAAATCTGGACTCAGGATTCAGTTCTCAGTTATATTTTGATTCAGAAGGAATCATGAACGATTATCCTGGTTATATTCAGAGAAGATACTAAGTCGAAAGGCCATATTAAAAGGGGATTGACGTCTGCGATGTCAATCCCCTTTTAATATTTTGTAGTTCCACCCCATTGAGACCGGAGGAGGAAAAAGAGTGAATGAACTATTACGATTGTCCTTTCAGGGAAGGAATTAATTGCTCCGCTCCTTCCACTAATGCTTTCAACACATCTGTTGTATTCACCCCTTTCTTTGCCATTCCCGCTGCTTGCCCGGCCCACATAGCTACAAAGGAGGGATTATCCAGTGCTTTGGAGGCTTTTCTCGCAGGTTGCGTCAGGGCATCCTGGTAAGGGTAAGGGAGTATAGAAAGCTCAGATTCTTCCACCGATGCAATCAGCGTATTGGATAATCCTCTGGCCCAGCGGCCAGAGAATGCGCGGGTATAACGTGTAGTCGTGTCCGTTGCCGCAGCGATAGCTGCTTTATGCGCTTCACTGGCCATACTTTCTTTTGTTAACAGGAAAGCGCTACCGGGTTGTACACCTGATGCGCCCAGCATCAGTGCTGCAGCAACGCCGCGGCCATCCATAATACCTCCGGCGGCTATAACGGGAACCCCTACACGATCCACGATTTGTGGTACCAGCGCCATAGTGCCAATCTGTGGAAAGGCGCCTGGAAGGAAGGTACCCCTGTGGCCACCCGCTTCCATTCCCTGAGCTACTATTATATGTATGCCTTTCTGCTCCAGCTGTACGGCTTCTTCCAGGGAGGTGGCCGTTCCAATCATGATTACATTACGCGCTTTCAGTTGATCCAGGCTTTGCGTATCCGGGATACCAAAAGTAAAGCTCACAATAGGTATATTCTCTTCCAGTAAGATGGGAAGAATATCTTTATAAGAAAATAGTTCTAGCGTTTTCAGATCTACGGTAGGAACGCCTAATCCGCTCCGGGTATAAGTAGTTTGCAGATGTGCCTGCATGGCATCAAAAGAAGAATTATCCGGCGCGATAGGAATATCATAGGTGAACAAATTCACCGCAAAAGGTTTGCTGGTAAGCGTTTTCGTCTGTTGGATCAGTGCGCGCACATTCACGGGATCAATATTACCTACCGGCAGGGAGCCTAGTCCACCATAATTACTGATAGCTGCCACCATTTCAGGAGTAGTGATTCCTAACATAGGGGCCTGAATAATGGGATAGGAAATGTCTAATAACGCTGTTAGTTTATTATTCCATTGCATGTGTATCCGTTTTTTGCTACAATAAATTTAACGGAAACTGAGCAAAGAAGGAGCACGTAAAGCATATATATCAAATCGAAAATCTACAACTGTGGTAATTTCAATGCGGATATTCTGTACAGGATAAGGTGCATTTGGATAATAGTAGGCAGAGAGCTTCAGCGTATTAAGAGAAAGGTTTTCGTTTCTGATCCTGGCGCCACCGCCAATTCCCCAGAATAGTGGATTACGTAAGAGATCGTCATTCTTATAGTTCAACATACTTGCCTGAAGAGAGGTAAAGAAGTTAAACTTGAATCCCATTATTTTCAGAGGACTATAGTAAACTGTTTCGGAATTAAGGTTCAGTCGCTGGTATCCGTTAATCACAGTATTCCGGTATCCCCAGATGCCTTGTTCCATATTTATGTTCAGTGGCTTATAGAAATAAGGATTAGGACAGGTCAGATAATCGGCACTGAGGAATTGCCGGAGTTTTACTTTGTGAAGACTAAGTAGCCGGCTGTAATACTCTACCCGGCCATGAATAACGGCATCTTCCGACTTCGCATTCTGCCAGAAACTACCGATTCCGAAATTAGTATTAAATAATCCCTGGTGTTTGGTCAGCCAGAATTTCTGCCATTCTGTTCCGGCATAGAAACGTTTGCGGTCTTTCCAGGTTTCCCAGCCGCTGGTAATATTCATGTTGTAACCGAGCGGTATATCTTCCGTTCGGCCAAAGCCAAACAGGTGGTGGGTTTTGAAGTAATCCAGGCGATATGCCTGGAGCTGACCCAGATAATATCGGTGGTTATTGTAAACCGGGTCCATTTTGTATTGTAGCTGATCCGGCGTTCGCTGAAAGTATAAATTATAGTGACGCGCCAGGAAGGCTACATTGGGTTTCTTACCACTGCGACCATTATGGTCATAATTATTGATGAAGTTATAGCCCAGCCAGCCATCAATAATGGTATAACGATAATCCCGGTAGAGCGTATCGTTATATCCATGAATATTAATCGAAAAGTTTTCTGCGAGCGTAAGGCCGCCCACCAGTTTGGCAGAATACCGGTACTGTGGGCGATTGAAATTGATATAATACGTACCCTCATACACGTTAGAATCCAGCACATTGGAATTATTCAGGGTGGAATAGCCAACTGCCATATCTATAAAGGAGCCGGCGATATTGTTTTTAGTATATCTGACCTCTGTATTCCAGGTGGGACTATAATCACTTCTCCAGTTGAAGCCTATTTGCAGGCCTTGTCCGGCGCCGAGGAGGTTATTGTTATAAATTTTTCCGCCAACATTCGTGGCGCTGACCTGGGAAAGGTCGCCACCATATTCAAATACATCCTTTGTGACTACTTCAATATCTATGGAATCGGCGGATTTATCTCCTGGCATTACATATATACGGGCATCCTGTATGAAGGGACGGTTACGAAGGTAACGTTCGTTATCTGCCATCTCATAAGGTTGCAGGCGCTGGTTTTCCCGGAAGAAAAGGTTCTGCCGGATCATCCAGTCTTTCGAATCATAATGTAGTCGGTTCGCCAGTTTAAGCAGCTTCATCGAGGTGGTGAAGGTGGTATCATTGATATTGGCCGGACCGAATACTTTCACCCTTCGGTAATGGATATTCCGTATCACTTTACCAGCAAATGGGGTAAAATACTCCTCACTTTTTACGATAACGCTGTCATTATGGGGAATGGGTTCGGGTTCATTTTGTTTGGTTATTCTATGGATGAGGGAATCTCTGAAGGCTTTATGTCGCAGGGAATCTCTGTAATCTACAATTCGTCGGAATATACCGTTATGAGTACGTAAAGTGGACGTATCGCCTACTGGCGGACGGGCCAGATGGGGTTTTACGGTATCTCCGATAATAGGAAGCCCGAAACGGGGAGTGATGTGAGGACGCCCCGTATCGCTGTTAACCGGTATCTGATCCATAGAAACAGCCATGCGAGCGATCGCCGGCTGCGTATACAGCAGTATTATAACAGTTATAGTGTTTAATATTTGTCGTAAAAACCTCAAATTGTTCCCTGGTGAAACAAGTATAAATAAAAAAAACGGATTGGCACTGCGTTCCTCCTATTTTCCTTAAACGGGAATGATTATTGAAAGTTTCAGTCAGTGAAGGATTTTTTTTGGGGGAATATATTCTGGTAAACAAAAACGATACGCTTATGTTACGCTGGACATTAATTTTCTTCGTAGTCGCGATAGTTGCGGCGATCTTTGGTTTTACAGGAATTGCAGCAGGAGCTGCATCCATCGCGAAAATTCTGTTCTTTATTTTCCTGGTGATGTTTGTAATCTCCTTAATAGCGGGAGCGATAAGGAAATAGATATGGGCAGACATCCTTCATTCAGACCTGAGTGGCCTGAATGAAGGATACTGATTTATTTCATAATGCTGGTTTCCCAGCCATCATATTCGGCATTCACCTGCTGCGCCACTTCCCAGAGCGTC
Organism: Chitinophaga dinghuensis; assembly: GCF_003259435.1. GTDB lineage: Bacteria > Bacteroidota > Bacteroidia > Chitinophagales > Chitinophagaceae > Chitinophaga > Chitinophaga dinghuensis. Next base: position 411,884 of record NZ_QLMA01000006.1, on the reverse strand, counting down.
ATTACAATGGTATCGATAGCAGCTTCTGTAGCCTTATCCGGGCGGGAAATACAAAGGCGGTAAGGATATTCCTGGTTATCCTCTGATAGTACATCATGTACCAGTGTGAAGCCAATCTCCTGGATATGTTTCCAGAACAGATCCTTTTCTTCCACCGTTTTGAAATGTATCCAATGTTCGATAGGACGTTCTTTTTCAGAAACGTCGCCATGTTTACGGAGCATACGCAGCACCTTACGATTCTGTATACGCTGAAACTCGTAAACATCCGGGAAGAGATAATCAAAATACAATTCCCAGTTATTATCATCCTTCACACCGTAATCATAACGGTACTGAGGAAAATCGATCATTGCATCCGCAATAAATTTATCATGCAGCAAGGTACTTCCTGCATAGAAATAAAAGTCCCTCACACCATTTGAAAAAGTACGCCCTACAAAATGAGCATCCAGCTTGCTTTGCAGCTGTTCTACCAATCTGTCCTCAATTTCTCCCATCATCGCGAATTCATCGTTGTGAGGAAATCCGTCTTCCCTGGGATTGTTCAGATAAACTGTTATATATATGGCATTCGGCTTCTCCTTCAATGGTGCAAATCGTCTCAGATCAAGGTCAAGGCCTATTACTGCTGGACTCTCTTCAATATGGCACGTATAAATATCCCAGTCCGGTCGGTAATCCTTATGCATATAAAAAAATTAAAATAACGCAACAGCTGGCTGTAAAGATACGTCTATCTCCATTACTACTGAAAAGATAAAGGCCTTTCTAACCGCTTTTTTATCCACAAAAACCAAATCCGCACTAATTTCTACCGATTACGGTACCGGGAGAACGAAATTTTTATCACAAATCAGTACATATATATTATTTTAATTATTTATAGAGACCCAGTTCCGCTATCCTTCCGGCTTAACACTAATTAACATTCCTCCATTATCAATTACTCATTTCTTAAACCAGCTACCACAAACAATTCTGCGCAATTCTGAAGTTCAAACGTCTGACAGTAGTGTATTTCATACGCCATTCATCCCTAAAAAACCGATTTTTCAGATTGATTACGACTAACTTTATGCCCGCTATAAAATGTTGGAAGCTAGTATTTGTATTATGAGAAAAATTATTGTGCTCTTAACAGGATGGATTTTACTGTCACATTTATCAACCTACGCCCAGCAACGCCCTGGGGGCAAACCGCCAGGCGAAAACAACGGGTCTCTCTACGGGAAATTATTAGACGCTCAAACGGGAAAACCAGTTGAATACGCATCAGTGGCTGTATTGAAAGCAGATTCCTCTGTACTCACCGGTATGTTGTCTAAACCTAACGGCGACTTCTCCTTTGAATCGCTCCCACTAGGTAAATACTTACTGCGTATCAATTTCATCGGTTATGAAACCGTCTATAAATCCGCGGTCCTCGCTGCCAAAGGCAACAACGTGGACGTAGGTAATATTAAACTGAAATCAAACACAAAAACACTGAACGCGGTGAATGTAGTCGGCGAAAAACCTGCCTACACCATGGCGATTGATAAACGCGTCTTCAACGTAGACAAGAACCTCTCCAGCATCGGCGGCACCGCCACCGATGTAATGAAACAGGTGCCTTCTGTAAATGTAGACATCGATGGTAACGTAACCGTTCGTAACGGTGCTCCCACCATTTTCGTAGACGGCCGCCCTACCACACTCACGCTGGATCAGATCCCGGCAGATGCCATCGAAAAAATTGAAGTGGTCACCAACCCATCTGCCAAATATGATGCAGAAGGGATGAGCGGTATCCTCAATATCGTACTGAAGAAAAATAAAAAAGCTGGTATCAACGGTATGTTGTCTGCCGGCGGTACTTCCCTCGGAAGCTCCAACGGTGGCGTCGATTTCAACATGCGCCAGGAAAAATTCAATTTCTTTGTCAACTATAATTTCCGCAACAGAGTATCGCCGATGAACAGCCGCCTGTTCCGCAAAAATATCGGACAGGATACTACCACTTATACGGAACAGCTCCAGAGCGGCGACTTCTACCGCCGATTCCAGAATGGCCGCATCGGATTCGACTGGTTCATTGATAACCGCAATACGCTCAGTATCTCTGAGAACCTTACCAGCGGTAACTTCAATAACTACAACGACCAAACGGTAAATGAAAGCGATATTAACCACCAGAAAGTTCGCTACGGCACCGGTATCAACAATTCTAAAAACGGATTTCGTAACTATAGTACACAAGTCGGTTACAAACACAACTTCGCAAAAGAAGGTCATGAACTGACAGCCGACTTCACCTATAACTATGCAACCAGCGATAATACCTCCAATTATTCGCTGCAGTATCATGATCTGAAAGGAGACGATATCTTTGATCCGATCCCACAGCTGAGAAATGGTACCGGTGGCGGTAATACATCTTATCTTACTGGCCAGGTAGATTACGTTAATCCAATCACAGAGAAATCAAAAATCGAAGCCGGCTTACGCAGCAACACCCGCCAATTCACCAACTATACTAATATGTATGGCCTGAATTATCCAGGCAGCGATTTCAAACTGGATTCTTCTTTGTCGAGCAACTATAAATACTCTGAACAGATCAATGCTGCCTATGCTACCTACACAGGCGCTATCGACAATTTTGGCTACCAGGTGGGTTTAAGAGCAGAACAATCTTTCTATAAAGGAGAATCTTTCCTTGGTACTTACCAGTCCTATAAAGTAGATTATCCGATAAGCCTCTTCCCTAGCCTATTTCTGTCGCAGAAACTGAAAGGAGACAACGAACTGCAATTGAATTACAGTCGCCGCATCCGCCGACCATGGTTCAGAGATCTGTTGCCCACTATGGACTACAACGGACAGTCCGCCAGCACCGGTAATCCTTCTCTGAGCCCGGAGTTTACCAATTCATTTGAATTCTCTTACCTGAAAGATTTCAACAGGAAAGTGAATCTGCTCGTCTCTATTTATTATCGCAATACAGAACATGCCATCACCGATTTTTACCAGGATACTGTATTGACATTGAACGGCCAGCAGCAACATGTACTGTTGTCATATCCTATCAATGCCAGTTCCCGTAATTCCTATGGAGCTGAGTTCACCGTGCGTACGCAGGTTACAAAAGGCTGGGATATCACCGCCAACGCCAACCTGGCACAAACAAAAATCAACGCTACACAAGGCGACAACAGTCTGACAAACCAGGGCTTTACCTGGTTCGGGAAACTGAACAGCACTACTAAACTCCCTTGGAACCTGACTTTCCAGGTGAATGGCGAATATGAATCTAAACAGATTTTACCGCAGGGAGAGAAAATGCCTAAGTGGTCTGTAGACGCTGCCCTCAAAAAGGATCTGCTGAAAAACAAAGCGCTTTCCATTTCTCTTGGTATCAATGATATCTTTAATACCGACAGAAACCTGAGCTATACCACCACCTCTTTCTCCGATCAGGAAAATTATCGCAAACGCCTTACCCGTGAGCTGCGACTGAATGCTGTATGGCGTTTCGGCAAAATGGACACCAAACTGTTCAAGCGCAAAAACAGCAAACCAGAGAATGGCGGAGATATGGGAGGAGGAGATAACTATTAATTTGTAATTTGGTATCCATAATTAATGTCTATGGATTCCATCAATCACTCGATTACATTAAGATTTCTTGCAGAGCCCTCAGATGTAAATTTCGGAGGAAAGGTACATGGGGGCTCCGTCATGAAATGGATAGACCAGGCAGGATATACCTGTGCAGCCAGTTGGAGTGGTCAGTATGCCGTCACGGTTTATGTGGGCGGCATTCGTTTTTTTAAGCCCATTCTGATAGGCGATCTGGTGGAAATCACCGCCAGTATTATTTATACCGGCAAAACCAGTATGCATATTTCCGTAGATGTTTCCGCCGGAAATCCGCGCCAGCAGGCGAAATCAAAAACCACGCACTGCGTAATGGTTTTCGCTGCAGTAGATGATAATGGGAAAACCATCCCAGTTCCGAAATGGGTTCCCCGCACTGCAAATGAAATTAGCCTGGAAGCCTACGCACAAAAGTTGATGGATCTGCGAAAAGATATAGATGAAGAAATGAAACCTTACTTATAAAAAGAAAGCGTCTCTACTGAGTAGAGACGCTTTCTTTTTATATCGTTTATACTTAACAGTTAGTATTAGCTGCTAAACTGCATCTCGCTTAGAGTACGGTATAATCCACCTTCCAGCTCTATCAATTCCCAGTGAGTACCTGACTCCACAATCCGTCCTTTATCCAGAACGATAATTTTATCTGCTTCACGTACAGTTGCCAGTCGGTGAGCAATCACGATGGAAGTACGTCCTTCCATCAGTTTGTCCAGCGCATCCTGTACCAGTTTTTCGGATTCGGAATCCAATGCTGATGTGGCTTCATCCAAAATCAGAATACGTGGATTCTTTAACACCGCTCTGGCGATGGCAATACGTTGGCGCTGGCCGCCGGATAACTGTATGCCACGTTCTCCGACTACTGTATCCAGCCCTTGAGGGAAGCGTTGTATGAATTCCCATGCATTGGCCTTTCTGGCTGCCTCTTCCAGCTCTGCGTCTGTGGCATCTGGCTTTCCATAGGCAATATTTTCCCGTATAGTACCTCCAAAAAGGAATACGTCTTGTGGCACCACTGCCATCTGGCTGCGCAGCTCAGATAACGGAATGCTGCTCCCCGGACGGCCATCGAAACAAATTTCTCCTTTAATAGGATCGTAAAAACGTAGCAGCAGGGAAACGATGGTAGATTTACCGGCGCCGCTTGGCCCTACCAGCGCTACTTTCTGGTCAGGAGAAACTTCGAATGACACGTCATTCATGATATTCAAATCCGGACGGGAAGGATAATGGAAAGATACGCCACGGAAGCTGATACTGCCATCCAGATGATTCTCCTCAGCAATCTTGGTCACTGGTGTTAGGTCTTCCACCGGCTCATCCAGGATTTCCAGCAGATGTTCTGTAGCGCCAATGCTCTTTTGCAGGTTTGTATATACTTCTGCCAGACCAGCCACGGAGCCGGCGATAAACACAGAGTATAGTACGAAAGTCATGAGTTGTGCGGGATGAATACCCAGGGAGACACCTCTCCAAATGACTGCTACCAGCGCTCCAAAGATACCCAGGATGATAAAGGATGAAAAAGCGCCCCGGTATTTCCCGCCTTTAATGCCGACACGCGCGGCTTCATTGGTGCGGGATTTATAACGCGCAATCTCAAAAAACTCATTCGCGAAGGCTTTTACGTTAACAATACCTGCCAGTGTTTCTTCTACCACAGTATTCGAGGAAGCTACCAGTTCCTGCACCTGTTTAGAGAAACGGCGGATAAATTTGCCGAAGAATACCGCCAGCACCATCATCAGTGGAAGAATTGCCAGCATAAAGATGGTCAGTTTAGGCGCAGTAACTGCCAGAATAGTAATACCCCCAATGATCATAATCATTTGACGGATAAATTCTGCCAGTGTGGTGGTAAATGTTTCCTGCAGGGAGGAAATATCCGCCGAAATCCTGCTGCTCAACTCACCTACTCTCCTTTCCAGGAAAAATTTCATGGGGAGTTTGATGAGGTGGCTGTAGACGGTTTGCCTCAGGGTGGCGAGGGTTTTCTCCGTCACATTTACGAACAGTAAAATACGGAAGAAAGAAAATACGGCTTGTCCTATCAATAAAGTCACCAAAACGATGGCAGACTTATTCATTCCATGGAACAAATCAGATTTGCTGTTGGGATCTACCAGGTTACCAAGGAGTTGAGGGAATGCTAAGCCAGCCAGACTGGAAACAAGGAGAAAAATCAATCCAAGTGCAAACTGTGGCCAGTAAGGTTTAACATAGCGGAACAGGCGTAATGATTTCTTAAGGGACGCTAATTTTAGTGCAGGCTGCTGCACGGGGGCATTATTCGTGTCGTTTTGCATGTATCTGTGCTATTGGTTTCACATAAGAGGAAGACGATTACGAAACAAAGATATTGCATTCAAACGACCAAATATTTCATGCGCTAATTTCCAATAGTGCAAGAATATACCAGTAGACTCATAATTGCGGCTAAACTTACTGCCATAAATAATTTATATAGGAACAATTTCATATAATAGGCTTTATGAATAAAGTATGTTTCAAAATGTGTTCCATATATAACGAACAGAAGGACAAAAAGTTTAATAAGTGGAAAAATATTTATGAGTGGCGGATATAGGGAGACATGTGGTAATCAAATATAAAAAGCTACTATATGAATAAGTCAGAGAATTCGAAATACCTATCCTGCGTCTGCTAAAATAAAATTAAATTAGAAGAGATTCACCCCTAAATTTGTAACAGACCATCGTTTCATGAAACATATTGTAGAAATCATCAGTCAAGACCAAATACTGAAAGTTCTGTTATCCTTGATAATGGGCGCTATTATGGGCTTGGAAAGGGAATACAAACGCAAGGCAGCAGGAATGCGTACCATGACGCTCATCTGTATGAGTGCGACGGTTTTCACCATTCTCTCTGCAGAATTGGGAAATCCGGGAAGTCCAGACCGCGTTGCCTCCAACATCTTAACTGGCGTTGGTTTTATTGGCGCTGGCGTTATTTTTAAAGGGGAATTTGCCATCGATGGCATCACGACAGCAGCCAGTATCTGGATCGCTACGGCTATGGGAATGGCCATCGGAATGAGCCAGTATCTGCTGGCCACATTCGCTCTGACAGGAGCGATGATTGTTCTGGTGATCCTGAAATATGTGGAAGAATATGTTGCTATCGTAAACGATAAGCGGTTTTATACTATTTATTTTTACCAGGATAAACTCCCCTATGTAGAGCTGGAGAAGCAACTGCAAGAGTTGAAACTGAAATATTCACGCATGTTAATAGTAAGGAAAGAGACGATGATAGAAGTAGGTTATGCAGTACGCGGGCATAAAGAGAGAATGCAAAAACTGGATAACTACTTGTTGGAGAACAGCAACATCTGGCAATACCAGGTGCAAAACAATCCTTTGTAATATGCCATCATATGCCGATCTGCCCTTACATTACGGGCATGTGCCACAATGGTTGGCAAGGCGCATGAGCCTTCTGGGCGGCGCTATCACGGAAGCCATCATTATGGATTACGGTCAGGACGAATTCCTCCGCCGTATGAGCGATCCCTGCTGGTTTCAGGCATTGGGATGCGTATTGGGGATGGACTGGCATTCCAGCGGCATCACCACCAGCGTAATGGGCGCACTGAAAAAAGCAATCAATCCTCGCTCCGCTGAACTGGGATTATATATCTGCGGCGGAAAAGGAAAGCATAGCAAAGAAACGCCCAATGAACTACGCGTCATTGCCGATAAAACGGGCCTTCCGGGAGACCAGTTGATTTATAGCAGCAAAATGACCGCCAAGGTCGATAATACCGCCATTCAGGATGGCTTTCAATTATACCTGCACTCCTTTATCCTCTCTGCCTCCGGAGAATGGGCTGTCGTGCAACAAGGCATGAACGATGCCAGCAGTATGGCCCGCAGATACCATTGGCATTCTTCCGCCTTTCAGTCTTTTACCTCCGCCCCGCATGCTTTTATCTATGGCAAAAATCAGGGCCAGATTCTGAATCTGACGGATAAGCAGGCTGATATAACCAAACAAGGTATCATGACTTTACTGCAGGAAAAACCTGCACACCTGTTACCGGAAATACGTAACCTGATCATGCCCTCCCATCATGAAGTAAGGGCGGAAAATGTAAACCTGAAACGCCTCGGCAGCGTGCTCGCATTAGCATACGATACGCGTCCGCAGGACTTCGAGGCTCTGCTGATGCTGGAAGGCGTAGGTCCGCGAACGTTACAGTCACTCACCCTGGTGAGCGAAGTCATTCATGGCACTCCCTCCCGCTTTGAAGACCCCGCGCGATTTTCATTTGCACACGGCGGTAAAGACGGACATCCGTTTCCAGTGCCATTGAAAATTTATGACGAAACAATTTCGACATTGAAGGATGCCCTCTACAAAGCGAAAATAGGCGCCTCCGACAAAAAAGACGCTATCAATAAACTGTCTGTCATGTCCGCGGAAATTGAAAAGAATTTTGTTCCCAATACCAATTTTGATAAATTGATTGCAGAAGAAAGACAAAACTCCTGGCGTCACGGAGGCAGAACCGTTTTCGGGAAAGCCGCAGCCCCCGCTGCAGGAGACCAGCTTTCCCTGTTTTAATCTTAATACATTCCAGTGTTCAGAAAGATAGATTACAATTCACTCAGCGTGCAGGAAGCCACTGTTCTTCAAAAAGAACTGAAGGAAGAGGTGATCATAGCACCATATAAAGGTCCTATTCAATACATAGCAGGTACGGATATTTCCTTTGATCCGTTCAGCACGCACGTCTTTGCCGGTATCATAATACTCTCCTTTCCTGATTTACAGCCAGTCGCCTATAGTCTCGTGAAGAAAGAAGTACATTTCCCTTATGTACCTGGTTACCTCGCTTTCCGGGAAGTGCCAGCCCTGCTGGATGCCTGGGATCAACTGAAGATTATTCCGGATGTAACCGTAGTAGATGGTCATGGCATTGCTCATCCCCGCAGAATGGGGATAGCGGCGCATTTCGGAGTACAGGTAGATAAACCTGCGCTGGGTTGTGCCAAAAAGAAACTATATGGGATATACGAAGAACCCACCAATGAAGCAGGTAATTACACCATTCTAAGCGATAAACAAGGCGCGCCCATTGGAAGCGTACTACGTACCAAAACCAATGTGAAACCAGTATTCGTTTCCCCCGGACACCGCATGGATATTACTGATTCCCGGGAACTCATTGAAAAATGCATCACTAAATACCGCCTGCCCGAACCCACAAGACTGGCACACAATATTGTCAACCAGTTTCGCGTAGGTACACTACAGGAAGGTTACAGCGAGATGTAGTAGTAAAATACGAAGGCGCAAAGAATCGTATAATGTTATAGGATTCTTTGCGCCACTGCGAAAAATAGCTTAGAACTGTATCCAGGCAATGGCTGCCTTCTTATTAGTACCTATCCTGGATAGCATAACGGTGGCGTATACACGGGATCTTTCATTATAATCCGATGCACCCAGCATACAGGCATAGCGCTTGGAAACCTCTGGCTGACCAAACAGATACATTCTTTCAATCTTTTTATTGTAATAACGATAACAAACAAAGTTGGCGTCGTCTGCAAACTTCAGCGGCTTCTTCGTTTTGTCGCCCCCACCTGTATCCAGATACTGGAGATAATCATTAAAAAGCACAAAGGTAAGATCAGGGAAGTTGACGAAGTCGTACGACACATAAGTACTCAGATTCAAAGCCGCAATCTTATTCCGGAAACTCCACTCACTTTTACTTCTCCGATGTTGGAAAAAAGGCTGGCAGGTGCCGGTAATCACCTGGTATTTACCCAGAGACCAGGTAGCGTCTTCCTTCCCAAGCGTATCCAGCTCCGCAACGCCCGCATCGCCCATATTGGTATGCAGGTTCATGATTTGATTGTTACCTTGTTTGAAGTAACTCAGATTCTCCAACATGAGAGTACTGCTGCCATCATTATTCATGATCCAGTTCTGAGGAATCCCATTGTAATTGTCTTTGTAGTTCAGGTTCATTTCCACATTCCGACTAAGCTCCGGATAACTAAGGACAGGATGTTTACGGAGTTTTCCGTCTTCCGTAAAAATATTCATCAATGTGCCACTGTTACTGCTTCCCCGCTCTGAAGGCACATGCAATAGCAAGCGTATCTCCTTAAATGCCGGCACTACTTTTACCAAGCCACTTACCTGGTTATAGTTAAAAGAATATGGGATAACATTATGTGCGAATGCAGTGGAATCGCGGCAGAGCATACTGAAAACCACCTTTGACTGTGCATTCCCACTTTTCCGCTTACCATTGAATCCCGTGGTAGCCATGTAGACTTTACGCTCCCCATCTACCGCCATATGGATATAGCTGAAGTAGCTGAAAGTAGCATCCTGCATATAGAAATAACCCGTGTTGATCAACTGATGTTCCGGTGAGAAATGATATACAAAAATCCGGCGCTGCTCATTTTCTCCGGGCTGGATCTCCGTTCCGGAAAAAAGTGCCACTGCATAATAATCACTACGCTGATCCTTTTCAACATAGCAATCATGAGAGGCTTCATTATTCTGGGCAAACATGGTTCTGTTTCGTACAGAAGGCAGCTCTCCCAGTTTATCTTCCTTCAATAACTTCCCGGTGTTTTCATCCAGTACCAACCGAAACACTTCCGGAATATCCTTTACCAGTTGCTGGAGAAATATCACCGGCTGCCCGTTGATCTGATAGATGGCGTCAATTTCTGTATTCTCCAAATCACTACTGTTCCATAATTGGGAATGTACGGTGTCCATGCTCGTCTGCACCCGCTTGCGGTCATACATCCTTACCTCCAAACCCGTCGTTCGTGAAAAGTGCAGATAACAGGTATTCCCATTCTTCAGTTGTAGCAGTTTATCCCAGCCATCCCCCGGCTGTTCAAACTCATTGCTCAATGCTACTGTAGGATTCTGACCATTAACGGCCAAAGTATAACATAGGATTAGGGCCAGCAAGCTGCTGATATATTTCATCTTCTTATAGATTATTATTTTCAAATATATAAAAAATAACAACCTGATTAATTTTTCTCGCAATGGGGCTGAGAAATGAAACACAAAGGCGCAAAGACGGCAGGGAAGACAATCCGGTTCCCTTACGTCTTTGCGCCTTCTTTGCGCATTTGCGTGTTGACTTAACTACTCGAACTTCTTACGTTGAATACGTACGGCATTCAAAATAGCAATCAATGCCACTCCTACATCGGCGAAAACAGCTTCCCACATGGTAGCCAGCCCTCCAGCGCCCAGTAACAGTACAATCCCTTTCACCACAAATGCGAGGGTAATATTCTGCCAAACGATCTGCTTCGTTGCCTTCCCGATCCTCACGGCCATGGGTATACGAGATGGCTGGTCGTTCTGAATAACGATATCTGCTGTTTCAATAGCAGCATCACTTCCCAGGCCGCCCATCGCAATCCCCGCATCACTGAGGGCTATCACCGGCGCATCATTTACGCCATCTCCAACAAAAGCAACACTGCCCTTCTCCGCCTTAATGGTTTTCACCTTATTGACTTTATCTTCCGGCAGCAAATCCCCATAAGCTTCCTTCAATCCCAACTTTTCTGCTACATATTTCACGACGCTGCTTTTATCTCCCGATAGCATCACCGTATTGATCTGCATAGCGGAGAGCGCACTCACAGCGGCCTTTGCATCTTCTTTAATTTCATCTGCAATGGTAATCAGTCCGGCATAGCGGCCATCTACCGCTATAGCAACTACTGTGAGTGGAATATCCGCAGCGGCTGTATCAAAAGGAATGCTGAACTTTTCCAGTAACCGGAAATTACCTACCAGCAAGTCTTTCCCCTGTACCCTTCCACGTAAGCCATGACCTGCAATCTCTTCTGCGTCTGTCACTTCCAGAGGTAATGCCTTTTCGCCGAGGTATTCCCGGATAGCCGTAGCTACAGGATGGGTAGATTTTCCTTCCAGCGCATTTACCATCGGCAGCAATTCTTCGGCATTAAATCCATTTTGCAGTATAACCTCTTGCACAGCAAATACGCCACGGGTAAGCGTTCCCGTCTTGTCCATCACTACGTTCTTAACACTGGCCATCACATCCAGGTAATTGCTTCCCTTAAACAGAATACCATTTCTACTGGCGGCCCCAATACCTCCAAAATAACCCAGCGGTATGGAAATAACCAGTGCGCAAGGACAGGAAATAACCAGGAATATCAAGGCTCTGTATAACCATTCATTAAAGTTATAATGCTCCACAAAGAAATAAGGCACCAAACAAATGGCCACCGCCAGGAATACCATGGCTGGCGTATAGATACGGGCAAACTTACGAATGAACAATTCTGTAGGCGCTTTCTGTGCAGTGGCATCCTGTACCAGTTCCAGAATACGTGACAATTTACTATCCGCATATGGCGTAGTTACCTCCACATCCACGACTCTGTTCAGATTAATCATTCCTGCCAGCACCGCGTCTCCCTTTACCATTGTATCAGGCTTACTTTCACCTGTTAATGCGGCAGTATTAAACGATCCCTTGTCGGACACCAACTTTCCATCCAGGGCTAGTTTCTCTCCCGGCTTCAGCTGAATAATAGCGCCCGGCATCACCTCAGCTGCCTGCTGACGCTCCAGCACACCATTTTTCATGATACTTACCTCGTCCGGACGCTGATCCAGCAATCCTTTGATGTTTGACTTGGCCCGACTCACAGCGGCATCCTGGAATACTTCTCCGATGGCATAGAACAACATTACTGCTACCCCTTCCGGATACTCGCCGATATAGAAAGCGCCCACCGTTGCAATAGTCATCAACAGAAACTCACTGAAAACATCCCCCTTAATTAAAGTACGCCAGGCATTGGTAATAACAGGTAATGCTACTGGCAAATAGGCTACCAGATAGAATCCCAGCCGGAAATAACCAGTAAACTCCTCCCAGATACTATCCAGCACAATACCTGTGAGCAAAAAGGCCAGACTCACCAGACAGGCAATAAATGCGGGCGTCTTCCACCAAATCGCATCGGAATCGCCATGAGAATGACTTTCATGATCATGTGCATGATCATGCGTCGCTTGCTTTGTAGTAGTCTTACCTTCTGTAGAACAACAATCGTTTGACATATGCAATCGTTTAATACTGCCTTATAAATTTATTTAATGACCTTCATGTTCGCCGCTGTTCTTCATCTTTGCCAGCAGATCGTATGCGCCGCGAACCACCAAATCCTTCTCCGGAGCGCCTGCAGGGAATCCTACTTCTGTATATCCTGCCTCTGTATTACCTTTCTGCACTTCTATCATTTTAAAGGCGATAATACTGTCCTGCACCTGTGTCTTAGCAAAAACATAGTTTTTATTCTCAAAGTTCACTACGGCAGTTTCAGGTAATGCCTTCACCTTAGCGGCTCCTGTTTCAATTGTTGCCTGGAGATATGTTCCTGGCAGCAATTGGGTATCCTCTTCGTTCAGATGACAGTGAACGCGGATAGTACGGTCGTTACTGATCTCGCGGCCAATCAGGTGCACGGTGGCTTTTCTTGGTTTGCTTTCATTCGCCAGCGTAAAGTTCACCAGTTGTCCAATTTTAAGTCGCGGTACATCTTTTTCAAACACCGTCAGCTCTGCATGCAAATGCTCTGTATTCACAATGCGGAACAATACATCCGCTGGCGTCACCGACTGGCCCAGATTCACATTCACCTGTGTCACATATCCGCTGATAGGCGCATAAATGTTGATGGTTCGCTGGATCTCATTTTTTGCCAGCGCATTCATATTTATATTGAGTACGGCCAGTTTTTCCTTCAACGCTTTTTCCTTCACGGTGAGCGACTGCCACGCGGCTTTCGTTTGTTGCAAAGTTTTCAGCGCATTTACATTTTCTTTCGCCAGTTCCTGCTGACGCTGATATTCAGCGGTAGCGTATTCAAGTTGACTTTTAGCTTCCAGGTAATCTTGCTGTAACTGAATATAATCAAGATTTTCCAAAACGGCGATCACTTGTCCTTTCTTCACCGGCATCCCTTGCAGGAGCGTGGTTTGACGGATAAATCCTCCCATGGGCACCGACACGCTGACCTGCTGCTGCGGTGGCACATCCAGCAAGCCGTTCACTTTGATCGCACTGCTGATTTCTTTCCATTCAGGGCTTCCCAGGGTAATCCCGGCTGTACGATACTGCGTAGACGAAACTTCTACCTGATCCGGCGATTCATCATGATCCGCATGAGATTCGCCAGCAGTTTCTTTTTTGCTGCCGCAAGACAACATCATAAGCGTAGCGAACAGACTAACGGGGAGGTATATATATTTATTCAGTTTCATAATTTCATTTTTTACTGTTGGTTTCCGGAGAGATACATGATATAGCAAGCGGCTAGTTTATTATCCAGCAAGGATTTCAGATATCCCTGCCGAATGCCCAGCACTTGCTCCAGGTTCAGAAAATGTTCTGCATATCCAATCTCGCCGGCATTGTAGGCCAGTTGAGATTGTTTCAGAATCAGTGCTGCGTTTGGAAGTGCGGTATTATGATAATATTCAAGGTTGTCCATTTGCTTTGCATATTGTTGCAAAGCCTGCATGAACTGACTTTTCAGCTGAATAGCTCCATTCTCGAAATTCAGATTCGCGACTTCCTGTTGTTGCTTTTCTGCTTTTACTTTTGCTTTCAGCGGCCTGGCCCAAAGCGGCAATGCCAATCCCACCTGGAATCCCTGAAAACGATTGCTGCCAGTAGCTAACGGGGCGCCGCTGGCATTCACCGGCGTTCCGATGAGCGACTGATTAAAGTAGCCCACAGTGATATCTGGGAGTATCGCTGCCGAATATACCTGTTGTTGCTTTTCTGCTGTAATGACCTGTTGTTGCAGGTAGCGGAGATATGGATGTGCCGAAACAGCAGCTGTATCTGTATAAAGTTGTAAAGAGACGTCAGACAATCCTCCTTCCTTTGCTTCTGGGAGCAGGGTGCTGTCGGCCACTCCCAGCAAGGCTTTCAAACGGGAGGTATATATCCTGTTGTCTGCCTGGTTCTGACGCAGCAGGTTCATGACTTCCTGTTTACGCGCATCCGCCGCCGTTTTCTCCAGCATTCTGGTTTCGCCCGTACGATAGCGGAGATCGGCGCTTTTTGCAAATGAACCGAAAAGACTGTCCTGTTGCAGTAATAGCTGTCGTTGCTCCTTCAGGAACAATAGCTGCAGCCAGGATTCTTTTACCTGGTACACCAAATCATTGCGGGTTGCTACTTTCAGAAATTTTGCTTCCTCTACCATGGATTCGCCCAGTTTCTTTTTTGCGGCAAAAGTGGTGGGGAAAGGAATGGATTGGGTGATACTGATATTATTATCATTCTTCACATAGCTGTTATACTGGCCATATTGCAACGCAACTTCCGTTTTCCCTATTTCCCCGCTGACTGGTACCATCTGGCGGAAATAGTTCACTTTAGCGTCAGCGGATTTCAATCCTTTATTATGTTCCAATGCCATATCCACGGCCTGCTGCATGGTCCAGGTCTTTTCCTGGGCCATAGCGGCAAATGGAAACAGCAGTATTATTATGATTCGTTTCATGATGCTGCATTTTTACGTTTAGGGAAAAATCCCTGTTCAAAAAATAGATACAGGCAAGGAAGTACCAGTAATGTCAGTAAGGTGGAGGTTACGAGTCCTCCTATCACTACCGTTGCCAGTGGCCGCTGTACTTCCGCTCCCGAGCTGGTGGCCAGCGCCATCGGCAGGAAGCCCAGTGAGGCGACACAGGCAGTCATCAGTACCGGACGTAATCGTATAGCCGTTCCCTTTAGTATGATATCATAGACATCCGTAATTCCTTCTTTGCGGAGATTATTAAATTCTCCTATCAACACAATTCCATTCAGCACAGCCACACCAAACAAGGCGATGAAGCCTACGCCAGCGGATATACTAAATGGCATTCCCCGCAGTAACAAAGCGAACACCCCACCAATAGCCGCCATTGGGATGGCCGTGAAGATGAGCACTGATTGTTTTACCGAACGGAAAGTGAAATAGAGTAATCCGAAGATCAGAAGTAAGGCAACCGGCACCGCGATGGCCAGGCGTTGATTAGCTTCCCGCAGGTTCTCAAATTGTCCGCCATAGCGGATAAAATAACCTGGCGGCAGTTTTACTTTCTTACTGATGGCCTCTTCTATATCCTTTACTACACTGGCGATATCTCTGCCTCTCACATTAAAGCCTACAATAATTCTGCGTTTGGCATCTTCGCGCTGAACCTGGTTAGGGCCCGTTTTCATTTCAATATTGGCCAGTTGCTCCAGTGGTATCTGGTTGCCGTTTGGAGCGGTTACAAAAAGGCGTTTTACATCTTCCAGTTGTTGACGGGATTGATTTTCCAGTCGCAGTACCAGCTCAAATCTTTTTTCGCCTTCGTATACAAGTCCAGCCGATTGCCCTGCGAACGCCGTATTAACGGTTTGATTAATCGTGGCAATATCCAATCCGTACTGGGCTACTTTATTCCGATCGATCTGTACTACAATTTGAGGCAGCCCATTTATTTGTTCCAGGTAGATATCTTTTGCACCAGCGGTTTTGCTGACAATACCGTTTACCTGGGTGGCCAATGAGGCCAGTGTATTAAGGTCTTCTCCAAAAATCTTAATACCAACATCCTGTCTTACGCCAGAAATCAGCTCATTAAAACGGAGTTGGATGGGCTGGGAAAAGCCAAAGCTCACGCCAGGAATTGCTTCCAGTGCTTCCTGCATTTTGTTGGCCAGTTCTTCTCTATTACGGGCGCTGGTCCATTCCTTTTGCGGTTTCAGAAGAATGGTAAGGTCGCAAGCCTCCATGGGCATGGGATCTGTAGGAATTTCTGCCGCCCCGATTTTTCCGATCACCTCTTTTACTTCCGGGAATTGCTTTTGCAGGATATCTGCAGCAAGCGTTACTTTATCAATTGTTTCAGACAAGGAACTTCCGGTGAGCAAACGGGTTTCTACTGCAAAGTCGCCTTCCTCCAATGTTGGGAGGAATTCTCCG
The DNA here is from genome assembly GCF_003259435.1 of Chitinophaga dinghuensis. GTDB lineage: Bacteria > Bacteroidota > Bacteroidia > Chitinophagales > Chitinophagaceae > Chitinophaga > Chitinophaga dinghuensis. The sequence continues at coordinate 395,199 of NZ_QLMA01000006.1, read as the reverse complement.
CCCATGCGGGTAAATAACAGTAACGCCAGTACGAAAAGTCCAACCGCTCCGCCAACTACCCAGTAACGGGCCCTGATGGCTATTTTAATTACCGGATCATAGATGCGGTGGAAAAAGCGCATCAGTTTATCGGCGATGGTTTCCTTATTGCGGATAGTGCGGTTCAGGCAGAGTGCCGACATCATTGGCACATAGGTGAGCGAGAGCAGGAAGGCACCCAGGATGGCGAAGGAAACGGTTTGCGCCATTGGCCTGAACATTTTTCCTTCAATGCCTACCAATGCTAAGATTGGCAGATAAACAATCAATATGATGATTTCTCCAAAAGACGCTGCTGCTCTTATTTTGCGGGCACTTTCAAATACTTCGGTATCCATTTCCGCAGGCGTCAGGGTGAGTGATGATCTGCCTTTTAAGCGGCCCGACAAATGATGTAAAGTGGCTTCCACAATGATTACGGCGCCATCTACAATGAGCCCGAAGTCAATAGCCCCCAGACTCATCAGGTTTCCTGAAACCCCGAACAAGTGCATCATTGCAATGGCAAAGAGCATAGATAGCGGAATCACAGAAGCCACAATTAGTCCTGCTCTGAAATTACCAAGGAAGATGACGAGCACGAAAATCACGATCAGTGCGCCTTCTATCAGATTCTTCTTTACGGTTCCAATGGCTCTTCCAACAAAATCACTTCTGTCCAGGAAAGGTTCAATCACTACGCCTTCCGGTAAATTTTGCTGGATTTCGGCGACACGTTTCTTCACTGCCGTTACCACTTCATTGGAGTTCTTTCCTTTCAGCATCATTACAATACCGCCAACTGCCTCTCCTGTGGCATTGCGGGTGAGTGCGCCGTAGCGGATAGCGTCGCCAAGCTGGGCAGTGGCGATATCGCGGACCAGTATCGGCGTACCGTTAGTAGTATTTTTTACGACAATCTTTTCAATATCGGTGAGATTGCCTATCATCCCTTCACTACGGATAAAATAGGCATTTGGTTTCTTGTCGATGTATGCGCCGCCAGTGTTCTGGTTATTGCGCTCAATGGCATTAAATACGTCTGCGATGCTGAGATTATAGGAACGGAGGCGGTCCGGATTGATGGCCACCACATACTGTTTCAGCATACCACCGAAACTATTTACTTCCGCTACGCCGGGCGTTCCCAGGAGCTGACGGCGTACATACCAATCCTGTATGGTACGCAGTTCCCGGGCATCATATTTAGATTCGAACCCTTTTTTAGGGTGTACCACATATTGATAAATTTCTCCCAGGCCACTAGAGATGGGCGACATTTCCGGGTTACCGATGCCGGGAGGAATATTATTTTTCGCTTCTGTGAGCTTTTCATTGACCTGTTGGCGAGCCCAATAGATATCTACATCGTCATGAAAAACGATAGTAACTACGGAGAGTCCAAACCTGGAAATGGAACGCACCTCTTTTAATTCCGGAATGACTGCCATCGTTTGCTCTACCGGGAAGGTAATCAGTCGTTCTACTTCCTGGGCTGCCAGGGAGGGCGATAAAGTAATCACCTGTACCTGGTTATTGGTGATATCCGGTACCGCATCCACAGGCAGGCGGGTTAATGACCATATGCCCCATATGGCCAACGCCAGTGTGAATATGGCAATAGCAAGTTTATTCCTTACGGAAAACAGAATAATTTTATCCATTGATGGATGATGTTATTGGTAATTAGCACGGGTATCCTCGTTGGCTGCAACTAACAGCAACGGGTATACGTTTGAATAAATGGGTAGATAAGATTAACCAATAACAGTCCGGGGAGGCTGCCAGATAGCGGCTGCTGCAGAAGGATGCAGCGAAGTGATCATGTTAGGGAAAATATATTCTTCCAGCGGATGAAAGACGGCTGGGAAGGTGGTAGTAACTGGTACTACATGCACATTACAACAATTGCAAATACAGAGCGGAGAACAAAAATCTGGTTGTGGACTAAGATGATCCGGATTGGAGGATGTCAGTTGTTCTGTTTTGATGAGGTTATTGGCAGCACCTTCTGCATCCGTGCAGGGAATGCACGATAGCACCAGGATATATATGCTGAATATGAAAATAAATAACCTCATCTCTACAAAACTACAAATAACAAATTAAATTCACCTTATAAAAAACTGCATCGTGGTTGCGCAATAGTGTTTTGTTCCTAAATTAGCCGTATGAACTGTTTAATTGTAGATGATAATAAACTGGCCCGCACTGCCATGAAACAGTTGGCCAGCCATGTGGATTTCCTGAAGGTACTGGGCGAATGCAGCAGTGCCATGGAAGCGTATAATATTCTCCAGAAGGAAAAGATAGACCTGTTGCTGCTGGATATAGAAATGCCGGGAATGAGCGGCCTTGAATTAACCCGCAACCTTGGAAAGAATGGTCCTGTTATCATCTTTACTACCGTGAAGAAAGATTATGCGGTGGAAGCATTTGAGCTGAATGTAGCAGATTACCTTATCAAGCCTGTTAGTCCTGCCCGCTTTATCCAGGCGGTAGAAAGAGCCCGGGAAATCTATGACAGTTCCAACCGGGAAATACAGGTATCAGACTTAGAGTTTGTTTTCATCCGCGATAATGGTATACTGAAACGAATTCGCACAGAAGATATTCTGTACCTCGAAGCTATGGGCGATTATGTAAAATTGTTCACTGCCCAGAAATTCCATGCCATACATACGACCCTGAAATCATTGGAAGAGAAATTACCTGCCAATAAATTCATGCGGGTACATCGCTCCTATATAGTAGCCCTCGACAAAATTGAATCTATTGAAGATGGCAGTATTATTATACAGAAAAATGCCATTCCAATCGCAGATGCGTACAAATCCGCTCTCAATAGCAGGCTCAGACTGCTGTAATTACAGGGTTTGATAATGCCACCGACAGTTTTTCCCGATTGACCGACAGCATCCGCCTATTGGGCCATTTACAAAGAAGGCCTGTAAGTAACGGATGTATCTTTAGGATGTAATTAATTATTGATTCACTTCAAATCCGAAACAGTCATGAAAAAATTAGGAATTCTGCTGGCAGCTGCAATGTTGTTTATGAGTGTATCAACCTTCGCTCAAACGCCTACGCCTTCTAAAGCTCCTGCTAAAAAAGAAGCTAAACCGGTTGCGAAAAAAGAAGCAAAATCAGAAGCTAAACCAGCTGCAAAAGAAGCTGAAAAACCAGCAACTGCAAGTAAAACACATAAAGCAACGCACAAAGCACACGCTACAAAAAAGGCAGAGAAGCCAGCAGCAGCAGGTAAATAATATACCATCTAAGAATATCTCAAATATTTAGCCCTACTGCCGATGTAGTATGGGCTGAATATTTGAGTTTTATTATTAACCTCTATCTTTTTGTATATGAAAACTAAACTGCTTTTACTGTTTTCTGCCTGCATCCTGCTCATGTCTGTGTGTACATACGGCTCCTTATTTGAATGGAGCAGCGATTTGCAGCATCATATACTCAAAGCAATCCTGCTTTTACTGGCTGGTTTGATGTTTACCACCGGTGCGGTAGTCAGTTATGCCCGGATAAACAGGCTATAATTATTATATTTGTACATTTATCAATATTTATTGAACCGGCATTCGTATATCCGCGTTTATATGTTTTAAAACTGTCATGCAGCCTAAAAGAATCAAATATTACCTTCTTGGCCTATTCATCCTGGGCATGATTCTCTTTATAGTGCTGCAGTTTAACTCCGCAAAAAATATTCAAAAACTTATTTCCGGTAATGAACAGCTACTACAGGAACTCAATGTAAAAAATGAGTTACAGAAGTTGCAAACAAACATGGCCAAAACAGACAGTAAGGTCCGGGGAACAGTCATCTCCCAGGACACCCTGCATATTACCGGAATTGAGGCCGAAATAGCCGTTATAAAGGCCGATCTGAAAGAGATCAATAAGATTGTACGAAACGACAGTACCGAGAAACTACTCACCCAGCTCAACTACCTGGTAGATGAAAAGAACACCTTCAACGTGCAGGTCCTCGATACCTTCTACAGCAAAGGAAAATGGGCGGCGGAAAGAATGATCAATAACCAGAAAGGAAAACGACTGGGAGAAGCTATCACCAGCATCATCCATCAACTGGATACGACCCGGCAATCAGAAGTAAACAGAACCACTCACCTGATAGATACCAGCGGCCAGAACGCCCTCAGCTGGGGTACGGTACTCGTCGTATTTGCCTGCCTGAGTAGTTTACTGGCTTTTCTTTATATCACCAGCCGCATTCACCGGCAGGAACAACTCATTGATGAACTGGCAGAAGCCCGGCAGAAAGAACAAAAGCTGACCGCCGTAAAAGACCAGTTCCTCGCGAATATGAGCCATGAAATCCGGACCCCTATGAATGCGGTCCTCGGTTTCACCCATCTCCTCAAAGCACAGCCACTCAATAACAAATCCCGGGAATATGTAGGCGCCATCGAAGGCGCTGGCCAGAACCTGTTGGAAATCATCAACGATATTCTGGATATATCCAAGATCGAATCAGGCATGATGCGCATTGAGCCCAGCTCCTTTAGTTTACAAGGCGTTTTGCATGCTGTATATACGCTCTTCCACCCCAAAGCAGAAGAGAAACACCTGGCACTTCATCTCTCCATTGATGATAATGTACCTGATATCCTTTACGGCGATGTAACCCGTCTAACACAAATATTGGTAAATCTCACCAGCAACGCTATTAAATTCACCCATGAAGGCGCTGTAAGTATTCATGTATCCAAGATATGGGCAGAAGACAACGGTGTCAGACTGCTGTTTACTGTAAAAGATACTGGTATCGGCATCGATGCCTCCAAACAACAAAGCATTTTCGACCGGTTTAATCAGGCAGAAGCCTCTACCACCCGTAAATACGGTGGTACCGGATTGGGCCTCACCATTGTAAAACAACTGATCGAACTGCAAAATGGCTTTATCTCCGTGGAAAGCAAACCCGGCGAAGGCGCTACCTTCAAAGTAGAACTGCCTTACTCCCTCGGAGATCTGCTGTCAGAAACCGTAGAAAATAATTACAGCGATCAGCCTGCGCTTACCATCCAACCAGATGTGCGCATCCTCGTAGCTGAAGACAATCGCCTGAACCAAAACCTTCTCCGTCATTTGCTCACCAGCTGGCAACTGGCCTTCAAGATCGTTAACAACGGTATAGAAGCTTTACAAGCCCTGGAAAAAAACAACTTCGATCTCTTATTACTGGACATTCAGATGCCAGGCATGGATGGTTACACCACCGCACAGAAACTGCGTACGGAAATGCATTCCAATATCCCGGTAATAGCCATGACAGCACATGCGCTGGCAGGTGAAAGGGAGAAATGCCTCCAGATGGGCATGAACGAATACATCTCCAAGCCGATTAAAGCGGATGAATTATACCGACTAATACAGGTTTTCACCGGCAAACTGCCTGGTCCAGATACCAGCAGCAGCACCTCCATGAATAATCATGATGCGCATAATCACCTGCTGAATATGCAATACCTGCATGATCTTTCCCAGGGAAATCAAGAGTTTGAGCAAACCATGCTGGAACAGTTCATCGCCCAGCTACCGGAAGATCTGCGCCGCTTAAAGGAAGCCATCGCCGAAAATAATATTCCGGACGTCCGCAGTACCGCCCATAACCTGAAAACCACCATCTCCTTTATTGGTTTGGAATCCCACCTATACCCCATCCTTACCGAACTGGAAGAAACAACCCCTGCCACCTATTCCCAGGAGGAGGCACATGAACACTTCGAATCCTTGAAACGCTTGTCCATGCAGGCTATCAATGAAGCGATTGCCTTCATTCTGTGAAAGAACTGTTAACAAACGATCCCCTTCGCCCACTCACCGACACCATCACCCCAAAGAACGATAATCAGCCCTTCAGCGCCCCACCTCCTACTACCTTTGTATTGATAAATATTCTGAAGTATGAACGACGGCCAACAGATTTTTCAAACCAAGTCACCACTGCGCTGGCGCACCTTTCAATGGACATCCAGACTGCTCCTCATTGCTGTAGCTGCAATGGCCATTATCGTGTGGATCGCCCTCAGGGATAACTACACACCAGGACTTCCAACACTGGAAGAATATAGTCATAACAACTATAAAAAACTCTCCCACCCTGTACTGCCACATAACTTTACCAAGCAGGACACAAGAACCTACAAAGGCTTTGACGATATTATCACAGATAAAAACCGTAAAGCAGGCATGAATGCCGTCATAGATGGCCAACAGATGAAAACCATCCGTGCCGGGTTTTATGTAGACTGGGACCCACAATCCTTCTATTCCCTGCAAAGCAATATCGATAAAATGAATACCGTAGTGCCTGAATGGTTCTTCATCGATCCTAAAACAGACACCTTACGTCCACAAATAGATATGAACGCCCTGCAGCTCATGCAGGACCACCATGTCGCCATTCTCCCCCTGATCAATAACATCAATGTAGACCAGGAAAATGGAGATTTCGACAGCGATATTCTGCACCAGGTACTCACCAATCCTGCTAAAAAAGAAAGACTGATCGCCGATATCATTAAGTACCTGCATCAGTATCACCTCCAGGGTATCAATATCGACTTTGAAGAGCTGAAAGAGAAAAGCGATGAACCGCTCATCAGCTTCCAGCAAGAGTTATACGCAAAACTGCACCAACAGGGATTGCTGGTAACACAAGATGTAACGCCTGGCAATGATGATTACAACCTGAAAGAATTAAACAAGTATAACGACTATATCTTCCTGATGGGATATGACCAGCACTTCACCACCAGTGTAGCCGGTCCCGTTAGTGAAGAAAGATGGATCGAAAAAGTACTCGACCAGACCGCCAATAAAGTGCCAGCCAACAAAATAGTGCTCTGCATTGCCTCTTATGGATATGACTGGCCTGCACATAGTGAAGGTACTACCGTTACCTACCAGGAAGCGCTGGCATTAGCCAACCGCAACCATGCTAAAGTTATTTTTGACGAAGACACCTACAACTGTCACTTTACTTATAAAGATGATGACGGCGTACTGCATCAAGTGCAATTCATGGATGCAGCCGGTAATTTCAATACCCTTCGCTTCGCAGATGAATATGGAACTGCCGGTACTGCCATCTGGAGATTAGGCTCTGAAGATGCCCGTCTGTGGCGCTTCTACTACCGCCGCCTAGACAACCAGTCCCTGAAAGATCAACCTTTCAACTTCAACAACCTTTCAGGTATCCAGGCTGCCACCGCACAACCCGACTACATAGGTGATGGCGAAGTACTGGATGTGGTAAACGATCCACATGATGGCAGCATCAAAGTGACGCCAGACACTGATAATATGGTGGCATCACAAGAGTACGAGACGCTCCCAACAGGTTATGTAATTCGCAAATCCGGTCAGGTAAATAAACAAGTGATTCTGACCTTCGACGACGGCCCTGATGCTACCTACACACCACAGGTACTGGATATCCTGAAACAGGAACATGTTCCAGCCGCCTTCTTTGTAGTGGGTATCAATGCAGAGAATAACCTGACATTGCTGAAGAAAATTTATAACAGCGGTAACGAAATTGGTAACCACACCTTTACCCATCCGAATATTGCCGCTATCAGTCCGGAAAGAGCTAATACAGAAATAAACGCCACCCGCTTGCTGATAGAAGCGGCCACCGGACATAGTACCATCCTGTTTCGTGCGCCCTATAACGCCGATGCAGAACCAACTACGCCCGAAGAACTGAAACCGGTTTCTCTCAGTAAAAAAAATAATTACTACACCATCGGTGAAAGTATTGATCCGGAAGATTGGGAACCAGGCGTTAGCGCAGATACGATTTATCAACGCGTAGTGAGTCAATATGAAGCCAATCCCGACAGAGGGATCATTCTCCTGCATGATGCAGGCGGCGACAGAAGTGCTACAGTAGCGGCGTTACCACGTATCATTCATTACTTTAAATCCAAAGGAATTGGGTTCACCACCGTTGCCAGTTTATTGCATAAAAAACCAACAGATGTAATGCCAGCAGTAAATAGCAGTGTGATTGCGATGAATGGTACTGTTGCCCTGATTATTTTCCGTATCCAACAATTCCTCCAGGCTGCATTCTGGCTGGCGATTATCCTGGGACTGATAAAAATATTGAGTATGCTCATCATGGCTACCATACAATACTTCCGGGAGAAGAAGAATACATTGGTGGCCACCGCGCAACCAGGCGTATCTATCATCGTACCAGCGTATAATGAGTCTGTCAATGCTGTGAATACTATCAAAAGTCTGTTACAGCAACGTTATCCTGAATTTGAAATCATCTTCGTGGATGATGGTTCAAAAGATAATACTTATGAACTGGTGAAAACGGCATTTGACCAGCATCCACAAGTGGAAGTGCTGACCAAACCAAACGGCGGTAAAGCCAGTGCCCTGAACTATGGTATTGGATATGCAAAATATGATTTTGTAGTATGTATTGACGCGGATACACAGTTATACCCAGATGCCATTGAGCAACTGATGCGGAAGTTTATAACGGAAGACACGGGCGCAGTTGCCGGAAACGTTAAAGTAGGGAACGAAACTACCTTACTCGCCAGATGGCAGTCTATTGAATACATTACCGCTCAGAACTTCGACCGTCGTGCATTGGATTTAGTGAACGGGATTACAGTGGTTCCTGGCGCCATTGGTGCATTCCGTAAATCAGCGATACAGGAAGCGGGTGGTTTTACGACAGATACGCTGGCGGAAGACTGTGATCTGACCATCAGGATATTAAGGAAAGGATACATTGTACGCAACTGTACGGCGGCTGTAGCCATGACCGAAGCGCCAGAAACATTGAATCAATTTATGAAACAACGTTTCCGTTGGAGCTATGGTATCATGCAGAGCTGCCGCAAAAACCTGGATGCCTGCTTTAATCCAAAATACAAAGCGCTGGGAATGATCTCTTTGCCAAACATCGTGATATTCCAGGTGATCCTGCCCATTCTGGCCCCACTCGCAGATATCATGTTTGTATGGAGCCTGATCTGGAACCGCCATGATCCTGCAGGTATGCATAAGATATTGTTCTTCTATGTATTCTTCCTGGTGGTGGATCTGCTGGTGGCGATGGTAGCATTTCTCTTTGAAAAAGCACCGCTGAAAAAACTGATCTGGATGATACCTCAGAAACTGGTCTATCGCCAGCTAATGTATGTCATTCTGTTCCGTTCCATCAAAAAGGCAATACGCGGAAACGCCCAAGGATGGGGAGTTCTGAAGAGAACAGGGAATGTACAGGTAGGTATGAACGCCTGATTTTCCCTTTTCAACGACAGTAATAACCCATTCACCGAAACAGAAAGCCATTCGACAGCACCTAGCATTAATTTAGCAATACAAACTCTGAACTAATTTATTAAATCTTAAAAGACAAACATCATGAAAAAAGGCCTGATCGCTGCTGTAGCAGTACTGACTATCTCCGCTTCTGCTTTCGCTCAAGCTCCAGCTGCTAAACCAGCTAAGAAAGAGAAAGCTAAAACTGAAGCTAAAGCTGAAGCAAAACCAGCTGCTGACACTACTAAAAAAGCTGCTAAACCAGCTGCTAAAAAAGCTGAAGCTAAACCAGCTGCTGCTAAAAAAGCTGCTTAATTTCAGCCATACAGCGTTTGAGTTAATAGTCCCGTTACGGTTTCGCCGGAACGGGATTTTTTTTTCTCGCAAAGGGCGCAGAGGGAAGACGCAAAGGCGCGGATTTTTTTGCTCGCAGAGCAGCATAAGCAGCAATGCAGCAAAGGAATGTTGGACGCAAAGATGCGAAGGTTTTGCTCGCAGAGCAGCATAAGCAGCAATGCAGCAAAGAAATGTTGGACGCAAAGGTGCGAAGGTTTTGCTCGCAGAGCAGCATAAGCAGCAACGCAGCAAAGAAATGTTGGACGCAAAGGTGCGAAGGTTTTGCTCGCAGAGCAGCGTAAGCAGCAATGCAGCAAAGAAATGTTGGACGCAAAGATGCGAAGGTTTTTGCTCGCAGAGCAGCGTAAGCAGCAATGCAGCAAAGGAATGTGTTGGAATGATTATATTTATCGGATGAAAACTGTTTTCCCGGCTACATACTCCACGTTGGCGCCTACCGCACTGGCCTCCCTGATTGAGAAAAAATATGACCTTCATAATGTATGCTGTAAACTACTTGTACGTGGCGTTGGCGATACTTATCTATTGGAAATGCCCAACGATAAATTTATCTTGCGGGCATATCGGTCTTCCCACAGAAGTATGCTTCAAATACAGGCGGAAGTAGCGCTGCTGTTGGCTTTACAACAGGCGCAGGTACGTATTTCTTATCCTATTGCAGATACATCCGGCGATTTTATACAGCGGTTGGATGCGGTAGAAGGAGATCGATTTGTGGTTGTCTTCAGTTATGCGCCGGGGCAGGTAGAGCGAATAATGAGTACGGCCCAGTTACGTGCTTTAGGCCTGGAAATGGCCCGATTGCACAATGTAGCTGCAAGGGTGCAACTGAATAATTCCAGGTGGAATTTCGACCTGGAAACCACCTTTTTTAAGCCACTAGAAATGTTGGCGCCTGTTTTTGCATCAGATATGGAGACCTATACCTGGTTACAGGAAAAGGCCATGCAGGCAGCGGAAAGGTTGTCTCCCCAGAATACCGCCGGATTCTCCAGCGGCTATTGCCATTTTGATTTCCTCCCTAAAAATTTCCATTTCGAAAATGACAGCGTTACCCTATTCGATTTTGATTTCATGGGCTACGGCTGGCTAGTAAACGATATTATGACCTTCTGGCAACACCTGCAACTGGACGTTCATTTAGGTAAACGGTTAACGCAGGAGGAAGCGGATGAAGCATTTTCTACATTCCTGAATGCTTATAGGGAAATCCGTCCTGTCAGTGAAGCCGAATTAGCCGCCATCCCCTATCTCAGCCTGGGGTTCTGGCTCTTTTATAAAGGGTTCCACACCACACATGATCAGTTTCACTTCTTCAATGAACCTGCCTACTTTAAACCCATTCTCCTCTATCTCAAAACCCTCATAGATACCCACTGGCAACCATAAACCGCCTCAATTACCATCCAACAAAACACCCATTCTTTGCTGCTTACGCTGCTCTGCGAGCAAAATTATTCGCGCCTTTGCGCTTCCCTCTGCGCCCTCTGCGTGCAACATTCCTTTGCTGCTTACGCTGCTTTGCTGCTCTGCGAGCAAAAACCTTCGCGTCTTTGCGCTTCCCTCTGCGCCCTTTGCGTGCAACACTACTTTGCTGCATTGCTGCTTTGCTGCCCTGCGAGCAAAAACCTTCGCGCCCTTTGCGTGCAACCAAAAAAAATGTCCTGCGCAAAACGCAGGACATTTTAAAAAACATATCGTGAAATAATTATTTCAGCGCGTCCAGTTTCTTTTTAACAGCGTCCATTTTAGCAGTCTGGTTTTTGATTGCATAGATTTTCTGCAATGCATACAGGCAGCTTTCGTAAGACTGTTTATCGCTGGCATCCATGCTAGCACCTTTAGCGGTGAAGGATTCGTCAGCTTTTTCGAAGTAAGGTAAAGACTGGTTCATCAGGTTTTCCATGGTACCTTGCAGTTCTTTCGCTTTAGCGGAAGTCTGTTGTTTGCTATCCAGTTCGTTCAGTTGTTTGTTGTATACAACTGCGCGGTTGAAGAACAGTGCACCCAGCTGGAAGTTAGCGATAGCGTCGGAAGGATTTGCAGCCAATACTTTTTTGTAAGCATCTTCTGCTTTACCGATCAGTTCATTGTAGTTAGCAGGTTTTGCAGCATCATTACCTTTCTCATCGCGTGGGTTTGCGAGGTTATCCAGGCGGATGGCGTAGTCCAGCAACAGTTGTTGATCATTTGGATTTTCAGCGATTTTCTTTTCCAGCATTCCGAGCAGTTCAGCTGTTTTACCAGTTTTGGTATAATACAGCATTTCCATATCGTTGAAGCGTTTGTCTTTAGGGAACACGGTTTTACCCAGTTCGATCGCTTTCAGCCAGTTAGCGTTATCACCTTTCTCTTCGTACAGTTGACCCAGGATCACGTACAGTGCAGGTTCATTTTTGAAGTGCAGGTCAGCAGCTTTCTGCAGGTAAGTCAGGGCAACATCTGTTTGTTTTGCCTGGCTTGCAGCGTAACCGGTATAGAAAATCAGGCTGGTATCAGTAGGAATGGTACCACCGAGGTTTTTGCCATTATAGAAACTAACTACTTCTTCTGCTTTGGTGAAGTTGTTCAGTGCTGGCTCCCATTTCTGTTCGTTCAGTGCAGCATAACCAGCGTTGGCAACAGTTGCATAGATATTGTAGATAGACTGGTTCATTACCAGAACAGCCTCTTTCAATTTAGGATCGATTTCCAGTGCTTTTTTGTAAGCATCGTAACCTTGCAGGGAGGTGGCAGGATCTTTCGCTTTGGTACCCATTGCTTCCAGGATCTGTCCATCTACCAGCCAGGTTTTGGCATCGTTCTTAGTTTTGTCGTGCTGTAAAGCTGCGTCGATATCTGCTTTCGCTTTCTCTAAATCTTGTTTTTTCAGGTTATCCTCCGCGCTGCTCACTTTAGCCTTCTGGGCCATCACGCTCACGGTGGCGGAGCAAAGGAGAAAAGAAACCAGTAATTTTTTCATGTCTTGTTTTTTTTAGTTGCTGATTATCTTGTAAGAGTTGGTGCTATAGTAATTTGTAATACAATCTGGCATACAGTTACCACTACAGCACGAGCGATATTTTTTCAGCGTCCTGCCTTTCGACAGGACGCTGTTGAATGAAGTGCAGTGGATTATTCTTCAGTTGGAGCGGCTTCGGTAGTATCAGCGGCATCTTCAGCGGCTGTATTCTCTTCTCCTTCAGCGATTTGCTCTTCTGTTGGCAGTGTTTCGTCCTCTTCTTCTTGTTCGTCCAGTCTTGCTACTGCTGCGATTTCATCATTATCATCCAGTCTGATCAGGCGCACACCTTGTGTAGCACGGCCTGCTTCACGGATATCTGCAACCGCCATACGGATGGTAATACCTGATTTACAAGTGATCATCAGATCATGCTTTTCAGTTACATCCAATATTGCAATGAGATTACCGGTTTTTTCAGTGATATTGATGGTCTTAACCCCTTTACCACCTCTGTTGGTGATACGGTACTCCTCTATGTTGGTACGTTTACCGTAGCCTTTTTCAGATACTACGAGTACAGTTCTTGATTCGTCTGTCTTATCAACACAAATCATACCAACCACTTCATCTTTCTCATTATCCACTTCAATACCTCTTACCCCGATAGCTCCACGACCTGTATCGCGAACGGTTGCTTCAGGGAAGCGGATAGCGCGACCGCTCTGAATAGCCATCATGATCTGGCTGTCGCCATTCGTGAGTTTGGCTTCCAGGAGCTGGTCTCCTTCGTTAATGGTAATGGCATTCACACCATTCTGACGCGGACGGGAGAATTCTTCCAGCAACGTCTTCTTGATGATACCATTTTTGGTACAAAGTACAATATAGTTGTTATTGATGAAATCTTTATCCTGCAGATCCTTGATATCAATAATGGCGCGGATTTTATCATCCGTTGGCAATTGAATCAGGTTCTGGATAGCACGGCCTTTACCGTTCTTTTCACCTTCTGGAATTTCGTATACTTTCAACCAGTAGCAACGTCCTTTTTCTGTAAAGAACAGCATGGTATGGTGGGTAGATGCCACGAAGAGATGTTCGATAAAATCTTCATCGCGGGTTCTTCCGCCAATAGCGCCACGGCCGCCACGTTTCTGCTGACGGTAGTCGTATGCAGAGGTACGTTTGATATAACCCAGGTGAGAGATGGTGATCACCACATCTTCTTCTGCGATGATATCTTCAATTCTCATTTCGCTGGCGAGATATTGAATTTCTGTTTTACGTTCGTCTCCGAATTTCTTCTTCACATCTTCCAGTTCCTCTTTGATGATGTTCATACGTAAACCTTCATCATTGAGTACTCCCTGGAGATAAGCGATGAGTTTCATGATATCGTCGTACTCGGCACGGATCTTATCACGTTCCATACCAGTCAGACGTTGCAGACGTAATTCCAGAATAGCTTTCGCCTGGATTTCGGAGAGACCAAATTCGCTCATCAGGCCATCCTTCGCAATTTCCGGAGTAGAGGCTGCACGAATCAGTGCAATGACCGCATCCAGATGATCCAGCGCGATCAGGTACCCCTGGAGGATGTGCGCTTTTTCCTGTGCTTTGCGAAGATCAAACTGTGTTCTTCTTACCACTACTTCATGGCGGAATTCCACAAACTCAGAAAGGATATCTTTCAGATTCAAAATACGTGGGCGACCTTTAACCAGGGCCACGTTGTTGATACCGTAAGAAGTCTGGAGTTCTGAGTATTTATATAACTGGTTGATGATAACGTTTGCGATGGCATCTTTCTTCAGATCGATAACCAGGCGCATACCTTCACGGTCACTCTCATCGCGGACATCAGAAATGCCTTCGATGATCTTATCATTTACCAACTGCGCTATCTTCTGGTGTAATACCGCCTTGTTGATCTGGTAAGGCAGTTCATATATTACCAGTCGCTCCCTTCCTGTTTTGGAAGTTTCTGCGGTGATTTTACCACGTACTACCACGCGTCCGCGACCAGTTTCAAAGCCCTGTTTAACCCCGTCAAAACCGTAGATGATACCGCCGGTTGGGAAATCAGGAGCTTTTACATGTTTGATTAATTCCTCGATAGTAATTTCCCGGTTGTCGATGTAGGCAATCAAACCGTCTACCACTTCAGAGAGGTTATGCGGCATGATGTTGGTGGCCATACCTACCGCGATACCTGATGCTCCGTTGATAAGGAGATTTGGAATTCGTGTAGGCAATACCGTTGGCTCTTCCAGGGTATCATCGAAGTTGAGGGTGAAATCCACCGTTTCTTTTTCAATGTCTTCGAGCATAGCTTCTGCCAGCTTCTGCAAGCGCACCTCTGTGTAACGCATGGCCGCAGGCATATCGCCATCCACGGAACCAAAGTTACCCTGACCGTCTACCAGCATGTAGCGCAGACTCCATGGCTGTGCCATACGCACAATGGTGTCATAAATGGAGCTGTCGCCATGAGGGTGATACTTACCCATTACATCTCCTACAATACGCGCAGATTTCTTGTATGGCTTGTTACTGTGGTTACCGGCTTCGTTCATACCGAAAAGAACGCGGCGGTGTACAGGTTTCAAACCATCTCTTACATCGGGCAACGCACGGCCTACGATTACTGACATCGAGTAATCTATATAGGCAGTTTTCATTTGTTCCTCGATATTAATCTGAACAATTTTCCCTTCCTGCTGATTTTCCGTATGCTCTGTCATTTAGTATTGATTTACAGATTTTTCTGCTGAAAAATAATAGAGGCAAATATAACGATTTCAGGCCGAATAAAGGCTTAAAAAAAGCAAAATGTGAATAACAATTGGCTATAGGGATAAAACCTGATATTTTAACTGGATTATATAGTTTAAATGCTACATGCCTGCATACCATCATACCCCCTGAATCGTTATTATCGTAAATTATGTAATTTTACTTTATCTTTTATATGTCCCAATTCCCTGATATGTAAGAAATACCATATTAACTTCCTTTTTGTTCCTAACCCTCTGAAACTCAATATTCTACTCTCGGGAATAATATTTTTTTTATATAGATAAATCTGAATTTCCATCAGATTTCGAACATATATAACAAAAACGCTGTTATTCCCCTGATTCTTAATCACTTTTTCATATAGAAAAGCGCACCATGAAGAATATTTTGTTGTTTGGCGCAGGAAAATCTGCAACAAGCCTGATCGACTTCCTTATCACCAATGCCCCCAGACAAAAGTGGCATGTGACGGTTGCCGACCAAGACCTGATGCTGATCAAGTCCAAGACTGGCAAATCATACTATGCAACTCCTGTAGAACTGGATATAAAAAATCAGTCGGCACGACACCAACTCGTCCAGGAAACCGACCTTGTGATCTCTCTCCTGCCACCTGCCCTACATATACTCGTAGCAAAAGACTGTCTGCATTTTCACAAAAACCTCCTCACCGCCTCTTATATAGATCCGGAAGTAAAAAAAATGCAGCAGGAAATTGAAAAGGCCGGACTCCTGTTCATGTATGAAATGGGCCTCGACCCAGGGATTGATCATATGTCGGCCATGAAACTCATTCATAGCATCGAGAAAAAAGGCGGCCAGATATTTTCCTTTAAATCCTACTGTGGTGGCCTCATTTCGCCAGATAATCTGGACAATCCATGGCAGTATAAAATATCCTGGAATGCCCGTAACATCGTGCTGTCGGGCAGTACAGGCGCAGTATACAAAGAGAAAGGTAAAATCAGAGACCTTTCTTATGAACAGTTATTTGATCATAACAAAACCATTCAGGTACCAGGAATAGGTAAACTCGCCTATTATCCTAACCGCGATTCTCTCGCTTATATGGAAATATATAAGCTACAGGAAATAGCTACTTTCATGCGAGCCACTCTCCGATTCCCGGATTTCTGCGAAGGCTGGAATGCCTTGATAAAACTGGGTCTCACAGATGATTCCCATAAAATTCAGACAGACCAACTTACTTACTTCAACTGGGCTACCCAAAACCTGGAAGGCAATAAAACAGCTGAACCACATGAAGAATTTGTAGCGCAACATCTGGGTGTCAGCAGTAAATCAAAAGTTATCCGTCAACTTAAATATTTAGGGCTGCTCAACGGAGATATGATCAATCATGGCGAGCAAACCAATGCCAGTGTACTGGAAGCGCTGGTACAAGATAAACTGAGAATGGAACCGCACGACAAAGACATGATTGTAATGATGCATGAAATTGAGTTTGAACGCCGCAGTATGGCCACCCGCATGCATTCCTACATGATTGTACAAGGGGAAGATAATGTGAGAACAGCGATGGCTAAGACAGTGGGGCTCCCATTAGGTATTATGGCAAAATTGATACTGCAAGACAAGATTACGCTGAAAGGCTTACATATACCCGTAATGCCGGAAGTATATAACCCGGTACTGAAAGAACTGGAAGAATATGATATCCGGTTTGAAGAAAGCTTTGAGTAGCAAAATGCACTGATTCCTATGATTAGCTCTGGCAGTGCGAAAGGATTTTGTGATGCCCTCCCCGATGGGGAGGGCTTTTTTGTTTATGCATTTGTTCCTAGCAACATTCGCGTAAGTTCCTCCACACCAGTGGTAGCGGGACTTTCAATCTTATGCAGCTGAGGATAATAATCATCCAATGCAGGTATTTTCTTATCAATGATATACTTTGGCATAGCAGGTTTGACATAGTTGATCAAACCAGCAGCAGGATATACATTCAAGGATGTTCCCACCACTACAAATATATCTGCCCAGAGTACTTCCTTTTGGGCTTGTTCAATCATCGGTACGGCTTCGCCAAACCAAACGATGTGAGGGCGCAGCTGAGCGCCATCTGCTGCCAGATCCCCCAATTTGATATCGCTGCGGCAGTCGAGTACATGCTCCGCATCTACATCATTCACGCTGCGCATTTTAAATATCTCGCCGTGGAGATGCAATACCCTTGTAGATCCTGCCCGCTCATGCAGATCATCGATATTCTGCGTGATAATGCGAACGTCAAAATGTTCTTCCAGTTTAGCAAGGCCTATATGGGCGGCATTGGGTTGAGCTTCGCCTACATCTTTACGGCGAACATTGTAGAAATCCAGGACTAATCCAGGATCCTTACGCCATCCATCCGGGGATGCTACAGCGTATACATCATGTCCTTCCCACAGTCCGTCTGAGTCACGGAAAGTGCGAAGGCCGCTTTCAGCGCTGATACCTGCTCCAGTCAGCACTACCAGTCTTTTTTTCATGAAATTGTAATTTGGGATTAAGGTAAAAAAACAATACCCCTTATTCCCTTACTTCATTTCGCCCATTTCCATGATGACATTGAATTCTTCCGGAGTAACGTTACATACCGAAAGACGTCCCTGGCGGATAAGTGAGAGGTTGGCCAGTTTCTTTTCCGCTTTCATGGCAGCCAGGGTAACGGGTTTTTTGAATGGTTTCAGGGGCTTCAGGTCCACGACTACCCAGTTAGGATCAGGTGTGGTGGGATCCTGATAAAATTCTTTCGCTACAGTGGCGATGCCTACAACTTCCAGTCCTTCATTGCTATGATAAAACAGTACCTGGTCTCCTTTTTTCATAGCTTTCAGGTTATTACGTGCCTGATAATTACGCACTCCGTCCCAGAAGGTAACTTTATCTTTTACAAACTGGTCCCAGGAATATTTAAAAGGCTCAGACTTCACCAGCCAGTAGTTCATTGTAAAATTCTTTTTGATGTGGATCAAACATCGGGATTACCAGCCACTGGCCAGTACATCCGCGATGTGCATGATTTTAATATTGGTTCCGTGTTTGCGGATGTAGCCATCCAGATGCATGAGACAGGAAAGATCCGTAGAAATCAGATAATCTGCTCCGCTGGCAACAGCGTTGTTCACTTTCTGCTCGCCCATCCCCATGGAGATAGGTTCAAATTTTACAGAGAAAGTACCGCCAAAACCGCAGCAGACTTCACAGTCATTCATTTCTCTCAGTTCCAGCCCTTTCACATTTTCCAGTAGTTTCCTGGGCCCTTGTTTGATACCGCATTCCCGAAGAGCGCCACAGGCATCATGATAGGTGCCGACGCCATTGAGAGTAGCTCCCAAATCAGTAACATGCAGTACGTCTACCAGAAATTCAGTGAACTCATAGAGGTTTTTCTTCAGGAGTTTCACTTCGTTATGTGCAGCAGAGTTATCAAACAGTTTACTGTAATAGTTGCGGACAAATCCAGAACAGGAGCCGCTTGGAGCTACAATGTAATCAAAGGTATGAAAATCTTTTACAAACTTGGTGGCAACCGACTTGCATTCATCGTGATAACCTGCATTGAATGCGGGCTGGCCGCAGCAGGTTTGATCGGAATTATACATGACGTTGCAGCCCAGTTTTTCCAGTACTTTCACCATATTGAAAGCGGTTTCCGGGAACAGCTGGTCTACGAAACAAGGTATGAATAACTGTACGTTCATCTTTCTAATTTAGCTTTTTGCCAGGGACCTTTGCAGTGCAATCATTTTCAGGGCAGTAATAGCTGCTTCTTCCCCTTTATGACCATGTGCGCCACCCAGGCGGTCCAGTGCCTGTTGTTCATTGTCGACGGTTAGTATGCCAAATATAACGGGAACGGGTAATTGAAGGTTCAATTGTAATATTCCTTCCGTAACGGCTTTACAAACGTAATCAAAATGAGGTGTTTCACCACGAATTACACAACCAAAAGCAATAATAGCGCCAGGTTGATTACCAGTGCCTTGCGTGGCTTCCCAGTATTGTTTGCAGGCGTAAGGCAATTCAAATGCGCCAGGTACCTGGATATGGTTTACTTTGGTCACATGATAGGCATCCAGGGATTTTTTACATCCGGCTGCCAGTTCATCCACGATACGATCATTCCATTCGGTACTGATCATAACAACACTGGCATCCTCCAGGTTGAGAATGCCAGCATCATTTAATAAGCTCTTATTGTTATCAGACATATGCTGTTAATTTCTTTTGGCGATGGATAGCTTTCAGCGCCGGAATATCAGCAATATCTTCCACTCTGGCGCCAAAAGCCAGTCAATAGCGATTAGTGTCTTACGTCGCCGAGTTTAGCGAGATATTTGTCGATCTCTCTGCCTTCAGCGCTCATTGGATACTTTTCTTTAATTTCTTTATAGATAGCAATAGCATCCTGGTCTTTACCAGCTTTCTGCAGCGCCATACCAGCACGGAACAGGTAAACTGGGGAAGTCAGTTCGTTATTGTTATAGTGACCTGCTTTTTTGTAGTACTCGATACCATCATTTACCTGGTTGAGTTCCATGTAAGCGTCACCGATCAGACCATAAGCTTCTGGTTGGAGCATCAGATCGGAAGCAGAGAAATCTTTCAGCATTTCGATACCTTTCTGGTAATCGCCCAGACGTACATAACATACGCCAGCGCTGTATTTCGCGAGGTTACCTGCTTTGGTGCCACCGTATTTGTTAACTACCTGCAGAAAACCGAAGTTGTTACCATCACCATTCAATGCCAGTTTGAAGGAATCAACCGCAAAATAGTTCTGAGCCTGGAAAATCATTTCCTGGGCTTTCTGCTCCTGAGGCTGTTTAACGAAGCGGCTGTAAGCGAAGAAACCGCCTACGCCCACCACTACAGCGAGCAGGGCAATATTGATGATATTTTTATTCTTGGTATAGAAATCCTCTGCTCTGTGCATAGACGCCTGCAGATCAAAATCAGGTTCAGATTGCGGATGAGTGGCTTTATTTTTTGTTTCTGCCATTTGATGTGTAATGTTAGTTGCTTGGTTTATGAATAGCTGCAAGTGACTAACAGTCCCTCCGGGTTTGATGCCGAAGGGACTGTTAATGCAAGATAATGACTTTTAGTCAACGATGAAAGGATAATCCTCCTGCACGTAAACGTCTTTCAGGAGCTCATCGTCAGAAGGCCAAGGTGATTCTTCCGCAAAGGTTACGCAATCCTCTACTTCTTTTTTCACCTTCTCATTGATAGCTTCAATTTCAGCTTCAGTAGCCCATTTATTCTTCTGAATAACTTTCAGCACTTCGTTGATAGGATCTTTCTCTTTATACTCCTCTACTTCCTCTTTCGTACGGTATTTCGCAGGATCGGACATAGAGTGACCGCGGTAACGGTAAGTTTTGATCTCCAGCAAGGTTGGGCCTTCGCCTGCACGGGCACGCTTCACAGCTCTGGAAACGCCTTCATGCACTGTTTCACAGCTCATACCATCGATAGTGTCGGATGGCATGTCATAAGCGTTCGCCAGTTTATAAATATCCAGTACGTTAGAAGTACGTTCTACTGAAGTACCCATCGCGTACATATTGTTCTCACAAATGAATATTACCGGCAGTTTCCACAGCATAGCCATATTGAAGGTCTCATGCAGTATACCCTGACGGGCAGCACCATCCCCGAAGTAGCAAAGTACTACGTTGTCGGTACCTTTATATTGCTCTGCGAAAGCAAGACCTGCACCAGTACCAATCTGTGCACCCACGATACCGTGGCCGCCAAAGAAGTTATGCTCCACAGAGAAAAAGTGCATACTGCCTCCCTTTCCTTTGGAACAACCGGTCGCCTTACCATATAATTCCGCCATACAAGCATTCGCTGAAATACCTTTCGCTATTGCCAACCCGTGATCACGGTACGCAGTAATGAATTTATCTTCCGGCTTTGTAGCTGTCATTGCACCAGCAGCAATTGCTTCCTGACCGATGTAAAGATGGCAAAAACCACGGATCTTCTGCATACCATACAATTGGCCCGCCTTTTCTTCAAAACGACGCAGCAAAAGCATCAATTCATACCAGTACAGATACTGTTCTTTGGTGAATTTCGTCTTCACTTCTGTTTTAGTTTGCACTCTTTCTAAATTTGTTCGCAAATATAACAGGAAAATCGTAAAATATAAATATCAATTCCAATTCCTGATAAATTATGCAAATTCATCAAATTCAGTGAGTTTTGCATTAGCTTGCTGCTAAAAGCCCACAGACCTCCACAGGACACGGTTTTTTATCAGTTATAAATCATCCTAATTTTGCATATTAATTAATACGAATAATTTTTTTCATTGCTGCATATAAATAAAATATCACTGGTTCAGTTCAAAAACTACTCCATGCGCGAGTTCAAGTTTGAGGAACGCATCGTCGGAATTACCGGCAAAAATGGCTCCGGGAAGACAAACCTCCTCGATGCCATCTATTACCTCTGCTTCACCCGCAGCTATTTCACCTCCCTGGAAAGCCAGAATACCCAATACCAAACAAACGGATTCAGGGTCGAAGGATTCCTGGAAAAAAACGGCAGCAATGAAAAAATCACCTGCATACTGAAGGAAGGAAAGAAGGAAATCTCCCTAAATGATGACCGCTACGAGAAATTTTCCCGACACATCGGCCAGTTCCCAGCTGTGATGATCGCCCCGGATGATGCGGAAATCATTACCGGTGGTAGTGAAGAACGCCGTAAATGGATGGATACCCTCCTCTCCCAGATATACCCAGACTATCTCGAACATCTCATTATCTACCAAAAAATATTACTCCAACGTAATACCCTCCTCAAAAATATGGAAGCCGGCGGCAACCGCGCCGATCACCTCCTGGACGTTTTTGATATGCAACTGGTACAACATGGCACTCCCGTGTTCAACGCCAGAAAAGAATTCCTGCAATCGTTCATTCCAAGGGTCCAACGCCTGTACGATTATATTTCCGGCACCCATGAAGTGGTAAATATCCGCTACCAGTGTACTTTACAGGAAGAAGATTTCGCCAAACAATTACATGGAGCGCGGTTTAAGGATATGCAGATCCAACGAACCAGCACCGGCATTCATAGGGATGATCTCGTATTTCTTCTCAACGACTATCCAATGAAATCCAGCGCCTCCCAGGGCCAGCGCAAAAGCTTTCTCTTTGCCCTCAAACTGGCACAGTATGAAGTACTGAAAGTACATAAGGCCTTTCCGCCATTATTACTACTGGATGATGTGTTTGAAAAACTGGATCAGGAAAGAGTAATGCGATTGATTGCTTTAGTGGCCAGCGACAGCTATGGACAAGTTTTTATTACAGATACCCATGCAGAACGGCTGATCCAGGCTTTTGCGCCCACAGGTACAAGGATTCAGCTGATTAACATTTAAAATTTCATACCTTCGCAGATATGCGTCACGGAACCACCAGTATAGGAGATGCCCTCCGGGAATTTTTAAATAAGAGCCGAATGAAACCCAGGCTCACAGAAGTTCGTATCCAGGAAAACTGGGAACAGATAATGGGGAAAACAATTGCAAGATATACTTCAGGAATTCAATTAATCGACGGTAAGCTCATTATAACTACCAGTGTGGCGCCACTTAAACAGGAGTTATCTTATTCTAAAGACAAAATTATAAAGCTGGTAAACGAAATGCTGGGCGAAAACGTGGTAAAGGAAGTAATGATCCGTTAATCCCACAGCACTCTTTTATCTACTGGCAAACTGTTTCACCAGGTTATTTACATCATCCATTTTGAGGGTGGTATGCAGACTGATGACGGTTATCTCCCTATCCCCCTGCACTAACATCACTAAATCTCCCAGTTCATCACTCTTGCCTCTGTTCAGCAGTTGAATCTGGTTATTATTTTCCCGCATTTCCATCAGCATATCAAAACGATCTTTATCCATCAGATTACGCTTCAACGCGCTCAGATCATTCCGCTGTAAAGCAATGCTGTCCAGTTTTTCATAATGATATATCTTTAATTTCCGGACATGCTTCATTACCCTGGCGGTCATTCTGATATCCTCATCGCCTTTATCAGCAAACCTCACTATCAGGCCGCCTAATTTCATCATAGCGGAACCAACTTCTATCGAGGTTTCTTCTGCTTTTCCCTGGAAATTATTGCAGAATTCACGTATGCTTTTGTCTTGGGCAGACACCAGTCCACAGACCAGTAGCATACAACAACTCATTACTAATGTTTTCATAAAGGGCTTTTTTTGTGTGACTACTTTTTACGTACATTTTTCAGATTGTCCATCCCCTGGATGTCAATGTTGGCCGCAATTCTGGAAATTTCATTCAGGTCAATATCGCCCACCAGACTCAAAGCCAGGAACTGTGTAGGGCCTCCTACCAGCATGACCAGTTCGTTGATATTGCCTTTGGCGTTTTCTTTGACGAGAAATTTCAGGTCATTTCCTTTGTCGCGCACCGTCATGAGTTCTTCGAAATCATTGCCCAGAAAGGCAGCAGCTTCGTGATACAGACGTGGACCCTCTTTGGTGGTTTCTTTACTGAGGATACGCAGGCCTTTTAGTTTTTGTACTACCCGCATAAATGTTTTAGCATCAGGATCGTTGGCATCAAACTTTCCAAACATGCTGAACATTTTAGGGGTAATCGTAATTACCGTGAAGCTGCGATCATTCTCATATTTCTGAAAGAAGCGTTCGATAACACTGCTTCCCTGTTGCGCATAGAGCTGCAAACTCAGAAAAATTGCGGTGAGTAATAATAGTGATCGTTTCATTTCTCTGATATTTAATAAATGGCTGGTTAATCTTTTACAGACAGTTTTTCGGTAGCAGTATTGAAATAGGACAATGCCTGCATTTTTTCGGTCCCTTTATTGAGATTACGGCTCAACAAGGCCAGTGCTCTTTTCGTTTCAATGAATGCCTTTCGCGCTTCTTCTTCCTCTTTCAACTGCTCCATCGCGATCTGGCGGGAAGCATGGTGTTGCTTGAGCCCATATCCTACGCCGGCGGCCATCAGAACGATTGCGGCATACTTCATCCAGTTTTTAACAGGATACATTTTTACTACCGGCGGCGTCTTCACTGTCGTCTCCTCCAGGAACGACATATCCCATTCCGGTTCTGCCGGTACCCGGATGGCTGATTCCTCTTCCAGGTATTGAAACAAAGGAGCAGCTTCCAGCAAATCTTCCGGCATATCGGGGTGCGGCTCACTGAAAAAAGCCTTCAGGGCTGCTTCTTCGGCCAATGTACTTTCCCCATCCCAATACTTTTCAAGCAAGGCGCTGATTGACTTATAATCCATATACCTGTTGATTTTGTAGTTTCTCCCGGACAGCCTTACGGGCCCGGTGTAAATTCACTTTTACCTCATTCATATCAATGTCAAGGATATCTGCTATTTCCTGGTAGGAAAGTCCGTCCATATCCCTCAGCTGCATAACCGATTTGTATTTCTCCGGTAATGCATTGATGGCAGTATGTACCTTATTCATTACTTCATTTCTTTCGGTAGCGGCATGGGGATTTTTCTGATGTGAAGCCGGCAGTTCACTGGCCTTGTCCAGCGTATCCGCGATTCGGTACTTCCTGGATTTAATTTTATCCAGGGCCAGGTTACGGGTAATACGCATACACCAGGCTTCCAGGTTTTGCAGTTCCGTCATCTTTCCCTGCATAGCCCATACTTTCATCAGGGCATCCTGTGTGATATCCTTGGCGTCTTCCTCGTCGCCCAGCAGGCGATAAGCAAAGCGATAAAGCTTTGATCTGACTGGAACAACCTGGGATAGAAATAATTCTAAAGACATGTAGAATACCACTGTTTGATAAGAAGACGACTGGTAAATCGGGATGTTACAAAAAACCAGAATTTTTTTTTCGAGGCGCTATTATTCCAGCCGGATACGTGGATCAATCGCGGCATAGAGCAGGTCTGCGAGGATATTCACCAGGACAAAAATCCCGGCAGTAAAGAGAATGGCCCCCATTACTACGGGGAAATCATATTTATCGAGGGCGTCAACAGTAATTTTACCGATACCTTTCCAGCCAAAAATATATTCTACAAAGAAAGCGCCTGCCAACAGTTCTGCAAACCAACCTGTTATGGCAGTCATAACCGGATTCAGGGCATTTCTAAGGGCATGCCTCCGCAAGACGGCGCCGGTACCCAAGCCTTTCGCATATGCGGTGCGGATATAATCCTGATGCAATACATCCAACATGGCACTGCGGGTCAGCTGCACTATAATCGCCAAAGGCCTGATACCCAATGTCAGCGCAGGCAGGATCAGATTACGCAGATTTAGTACCCTCCCACGGAAAGGGTCCACATCATACAAACTCCCGGTCATATGCAAACCGGTTACATTACTAAGCAGGAACCCGAAGATATATGCCAGCACAATACCCGCGAAGAAAGAAGGCACAGAAATCCCCAGTACACTGGAGAAAACGGCACTGGTATCCATCCAGGTATTTTGTTTCACGGCAGACAACATTCCCAGCGCAATGCCTACTATAGTGGCAAACAGCATAGCCGCAGCAGCCAGGAGTAAGGTGCCAGGCAATGCTTCCATCAGCATGTCCCATACCGGCTTTTTACCTTGGTAAGACCTGCGGAGATATGGCAATTTCAGGAGGAGCGATTTCTCTGGTGAGACACGCAGTAACGTAATGTATTTAAAATTCTTGCCGGCCTCCTCTCTGGAGTGCAACGACAAAGGGGAAAGATCATTCAGGTATAGTAAAAACTGCATCCCAACCGGTTGGTCGAGATGCAGTTCCTTTCGTACATTTTCCAGTGATGATACATCCGCTCTCTGGCCAAGGGTAAGCCGGGCGGGATCTCCAGGCAACACATTAAACAAGAAGAATACCAGTGTTACCACTCCCAGCAATACCAGCAAGCCATAGCCGGTTTTTCGCAATACAAATCGCAGCATATCAACTGTTATAAATTATCAGGGAATATCGCGGTAAGCCCATTTACCCTTAATTGTGCCTTTTTCCAACAGCATCAGACAAGGATTGCTTCTGCCGGCAGTCTTAATGGCCACGCCATCCATCTGCAGGAACTGGAATTGAAGACCATGCGCTTTTTGGAAGGCTGCTATTTCATCCTTAGTAGAAGCCGTTACGCCAAATATTTCGATTTCTCCTTTCTGCTGACGTTCCTGTAAAGCTTTCAACTTCGCATCCCAGCCTTCACCCGCTTTGGCGGTATTCAGTACCAGGAAGAGATATACTGGTTTAGGTTCCTCCAGGATACCCTGGGTTTGGTTACCTCCGTCCAGGTCCATCAGGATAAAATCCTTAATGGCTGGTTCTGCATTTCCTTTCTGTACCAGTTTATCCTTGCGTTCAACAAATTTCCAGGTAGAATCAGACCATGGATAGTTCTCTTCTGTAAAATCCTTCTTCACGCCATCTTTTTCGTAGATAAATGTCATTTTATATACGTCAGGAGTAGCGCCTGGCGGCAGTTTCATTTTCTCAGGGATGTTATTACCCACTTTATAAGGCAGACAGTCGAACAGCGGCAGATGACGCAATGTATACCACTGTACCCCGAAAGAGAAAATAGTCGCAATCAGCATCACGAAACCAGCGCCTTTGAACAGCGGTTGTATAGCTTTACGTTTTGCAAAGATCAGGAGGATCATTACAAACAGAATAACATCTTTCCAGAACGTTTCTGTGGCAGTCAGTTTAATACAGTCTCCAAAGCAGCCGCATTCACGGATAGTACCACTGAACAATGCGTAACCGGTAAGGAAAGTAAAAAACGCAATCAACAGCAGCAGCAATACAGAGAAGATACGCATACGGTAACCTACCAGTACAGCTACGCCGGCAATAATTTCGAAGGCGTTCATACCAATGGAGAATGCCAGGGAATATGGCGAGAGAAAAGTCAGATGTAATACTTCAAAGAATTCATCCATCTTGTAACTCAATCCCAGCGGGTCATTCGCCTTGATGAGGCCCGAAAAAATAAAGAGCACCCCAACGAGGATGCGAAACAGGTTTAGGATAATTTTCATAAGTCGATTAATGGTTTAGTTTAGGATTCCTGGGCTTCTGTCATCTTGATCAGCGCAAATAAGGCATAGTTGATGATATCAGTATAATTGGCATCTATACCTTCTGAGATCAGGGTTTTACCCTGATTGCGCAAGATCTGTTTGATGCGAAGCAGTTTAGTAAGGATAAGGTCTGCGAAGGATTCCTGGCTCATATCTCTCCATGCCTCGCCATAGTCGTGGTTCTTGGCAAGCATCACTTCTTCCACTTCTTTCGCGTACTTATTATAGAGGGTTTCCACTTCTGCCAAAGGAAGATCCGTATAGGGGTTCCCGTTTTGTTGCAGTTGAATCAACCCAATGATACCGTAATTGACAATTGCCTTGAATTCGCCTTCAATATTATCTGCTACTTTCTGTACACCGGTTTCCTGGATGGTGCGGATACGCTGTGCTTTAATGAACAGCTGATCCACCACAGAGATAGGTCTTAATACTCTCCAGGAAGTACCGTAATCCTTTGTTTTCTTGATAAAAATATCCTTGCAACCATCAAATGCAGCATGGTATTGTGCTAATGTATCCATAATTCAGAGGCTAAAATCATAAATTGCATGCAGATGAACGGATAAATCCTGTTCACCTTGCTTACATTACGTAAATTGCAGGGCAAAATAAAGAATTTCAGCTAAACAGGCGGAACTATTACGATGAAAACTAACCATATCACGACATCTCTTCCACTTTCCATCAACTGCAGGGGCAGGTTGCTTTCGCTTGCAGAACCGGTGGTAATGGGGATTATTAATGTTACAGACGATTCATTTTATGAAGGGAATCGTACGCGGGAACTACATCATGTAGTCGAAAAGGCAGGCAAGCATTTATCGGAAGGCGCTGCTATTCTTGATCTGGGAGCACAAAGCACCCGGCCAGGAGCTACTGTTGTGGGGCCGGAAGAAGAACTGACCCGTTTGCTACCAGCTATTCATGCTATATTACACCAATATCCGGAAGCGATTATTTCCATTGATACCTGGTATGCGCAGGTAGCGGAAAAAGCGGTACATGCCGGAGCTGCTATTATCAATGACATCAGCGCTGGCGATCTCGATGCGGCTATGATACCGACAGTAGGAAAATTACAGGCGCCATATATCGCTATGCATATGCAGGGGAAACCGGCTACGATGCAAGATGATCCCAATTACGAAAATGTGGTAAGAGAAGTGCTGGACTATCTGATACAAAAACTAGCTGTTTGCCGCGCGGCAGGCATCCGGGATTTTATTGCAGATCCAGGCTTTGGTTTTGGAAAAACGCTGGCACATAATTATGCCCTGATGCAACACCTGCACCTGTTTAGTACGGTGCTGCAAACGCCAGTATTAACAGGTATTTCCCGTAAATCTATGATTTATCGTTTATTGGAGACCACCCCAGATGCTGCACTGAACGGCACCACCGTTCTGAATACCATTGCCTTGCAGCAAGGCACACATATTTTGCGCGTACATGACGTAAAGGAAGCCGTGGAAGCGGTAAAGATAACAGCACAATTGAAAGGATAAATGAATAACCATCTTAAACTTATGAAGGAAGTAATACAATTTTACGGATATGAGTTTCGCTGGCTGGAGTTATTAGATCTGGTTATCGTTATATTTCTGATTATACAATTATACAGGCTGCTGAAAGGGAGTCTGGCTTTTAATATTTTCGTCGGACTGTTGATGATTTACGCCGCCTTTTTCCTGGTGAGAGCGCTGCGTATGCCCATTCTGACCAATATTTTGCAAAACTTTATCAATGTAGGCCTGATTGCCATCATTATTATCTTTCAGCCGGAAATCAGAAAATTCCTGCTGGTACTGGGAAAGAAAACCCCTTTATCGAAAGACAGTTTCCTGACCAAGTTATTCCTTCCTGATAAATTCAAAAGCTACAAAGACGAGGAAAATATCATCAATGAAATCATTACTGCCGTGAGCAGGATGATGAGTACACATACCGGCGCATTGATCGTCGTCGCCACCACTTATCGTCTGAAATTTGATACCGCCTCCAGTATTCCCATTGATGCCAATGTGAGTGCCAAGCTGATTGAAAGTATTTTTAACAAGCATTCCCCTTTGCATGACGGGGCCTTGATAATTGTAGGGAATAAAATGTTGGCCGCAAAAGTGATACTGCCAGTGTCTGAAAATCCAGACCTGCCAACCCGGGTGGGACTAAGACACAGATCAGCAGTCGGCATTACCGAACACAGTGATAATCTGGCCATTATCGTTTCTGAAGAGAGAGGAACTGTTTCTTTCGCACAGGATGGAAATCTGACACAAGATGTTTCTTTGGAAGACCTGAAAGTGAAATTATATGAAGTACTGATTGATGGCTATGCCTGAGATAGCGTAACTTTATATCTGGAGAGAAAAATGAAAGATGTTGAATAAAGGGATCATATTATTTGACGGCGTCTGCAACTTCTGTAATGCGTCCGTGAATTTTGTGATAAGGCACGACAGGCAGGGGTATTTTCGGTTTGCGCCGTTGCAGTCTGAGATTGCTACGGAATTATCCCGGCAGTACGGCTTTGATACGAATGCTTTATCTTCTTTTATATTGGTAGAGAACGGGAAAGTCTATACGAAAAGTACAGCTGCCTTGCGGGTAGCAGGTAAACTGAATTTTCCGGTGAGACTACTATCTTTATTGATGATAGTGCCTGCATTTATACGAAATGGTGTGTATAGTTGGATTGCGCGGAGGAGGTACCGTTGGTTTGGGAGAAAGGATGCCTGTATGGTACCGACACCTGAAGTTCGCAGCAGGTTTATGATATAGGGACTGTATTAGATTAAATAAAACGCCCTCCTTTGCATATGCAGGGAGGGCGTTCTCTTTATAGGAAGAAAGATTATTTCTTGCCAACTGGAGGTACAACAGGAGCTGCAGGAGCTGGAGCGCCTGGTTTGATATCTACCAGTTTCACGTCAAATACCAGGATAGCGTTACCTGGGATTGCTGGAGGTGAACCTTGCAGACCGTAAGCCAGTGTAGAAGGAATTACCAGGGTAGCGGTAGAACCTTTTTTCAGCTGAGACAGACCAGCATCCCAACCTTTGATCACGAAACCACGACCGATAGGGAATTTGATTGGTTCCAGCGGCATACCAGGACGCAGGGTAGAATCCATGGAAGAATCGAATACTTTACCGTTGGTCAGTTTACCAGTGTAGTGAACATACACAGTATCGCCAGCGTTAGGCGTAGCACCGGTACCTTCTTCTTTCACTGCTACGTAAACGCCTTCCGCATTTTTAGTAGCATTGATTTTGTTTTTCTCCAGGTATTCTTTGATCAGCTTTTCGTCTTTTTCTTTCTGAGCAGCTGCTGAATATTTGTTCTCAACAATGAAAGTGATTTTCAGCTTGTCGCCTTTTTTACCGAAGGCAGGGCGCTGCATTGGAGGAAGAGAATCCCAAGGAATGATAAAAGTGGTACTGTCACCTTCGTGGAGCAGGGCGATACCTTCCATCAGGTCAAATTTATCCACTGGTTTGTTTACTACCAAAGGAATTGGGCCACCAACTACCTGACGGGAAGTACCCAGCAGGGAGTCATTGATTTTCTGGACAACGTTCACCAGCGCGGTATCCCCGATTTTCAGCTGAGGACCATTACCTGCTTTGTGTACGATATATTCAATACCGCTTGGCGTTTTTTTCACGCCGCCGCCGCAACTAGCCAGGAACAGGCCCAGCGCTGCAACTAATAAATGATTGTTTTTTTTCATTTGACTGTATTAGTAGGTTCTAGTACTTTGAAGCAAGTTATTGTAATTGTTCTTCATTTTCTCTGATGGCACGGATAAATCTTTCTACCGTTTTATCCAATGAGTCTACACTTCTGCCGCCGGAAGCGTTAAAGTGGCCACCGCCATCAAAATATTTACGGGCAAAGGTGTTCACGTCAAAATCGCCTTTGGAGCGGAAAGAGAGTTTCACTTCCACGTTTCTGTCTATGATCAGTGCCGCTAATTTAATACCCTGAATGGAAAGAAGGAAATTTACCAGGCCTTCTGTGTCTCCCGTCATCAGATCGAATCGTTTCAGATCTGAATATGGGATGGCGAGCATGGCAGTATTGTATTCGTAGAATACCTCCATTCTGTTGAGCAGGCTATGACCGAGGAAACGGAGCCTGTTTTCCAGGAAGTTATCGTAGATATTCTGGTGGATGATTTCGTGTTTGAGGCCTCTGTCCATCAGATCAGCTACCATGCGGTGTACGCGCGCTGAGGTAGACGAAAAGCGGAAAGATCCCGTATCTGTTACAGTACCGGCATAGATGCAGGCGGCAATATCCAGGTTAATGTATTTCTCCTCTCCCAGTTTATAGATGGTTTCATACACCAGTTGAGCGGTAGAACTGGCGGAAGTATCGCTAACACCAAAATCGAAGCTGGGTTGTGGTTCCAGGTGATGGTCGATCAGGATTTTGGTACAATCCAGTTTTTCCAGGAACGGCGCCATATTTTTGGTCCGGTAGAGCGCGTTGAAATCCAGGCAGAAAAGCAGCTGTATGCCTTCGAGGGCAGCCATAGCTTTATCATTGGAGGATTCGAAATCAATCACCAGTTCAGCGGCGGGCATCCATTTCAGGAAGTCCGGAAAGTTGGTGGGAGAGATTACAGTTACTTCGTGGCCTTTCTGGATCAGATAGTGATACATTGCCAAAGATGATCCCATTGCGTCCGCATCTGGCTTTTGATGCATAGTGATAACCACTTTCTTAGGGTTTTCCAGCAAAGGCTTAATTTCCTCAATCGGCTTCATTCAAACTGTAATATTATTAATTTATAAGTCAGTGTTCTTAACAGAAAACGAAGTGCGAAGATCTTTATTTGAGGCAGAATTTCAAAATTTTTTACCACTAAAGAAAATGTAATTACTTTTGCGGCCTAAATCAGTAATCCGGAATTAAAAAACTATGGGTAACAGAACATTTACAATGATTAAGCCTGATGCAGTTGCAAACGGGCATATTGGCGGCATCCTGAACATGATCAATGAAGCAGGTTTCCGTATTGTGGCTATGAAAATGACACAGTTATCTGCTGCAAAAGCAGGTGAATTCTATGCAGTACACAAAGAAAGACCTTTCTATGGTGAGCTGGTTGAATTCATGAGCAGCGGTCATATTGTGGCTGCTATCCTGGAAAAGGACAATGCAGTAGAAGCATTCCGTAAACTGATCGGCGCTACCAACCCTGCTAACGCAGAAGAAGGTACTATCCGTAAAAAGTATGCTGAATCTATCGGTCGCAATGCCGTTCACGGTTCTGACTCCGATGAGAATGCACAGATCGAAGGAGATTTCTTCTTTAGCGGTCTGGAGAAATTCTAGTCTGTAATTACAGGTTCAAAACCATATTGGCCGGTGCTGAAATCAGCACCGGCTTTTTTTATTGGGATGAGGGAAAAGAAAGCAAATTATTGGTGTATACAATTGAAAATAAAGACATTATGTAATTTAACTAAAGCAAGACATCAAACAAGACGCTCAAAAACAGTTATATATAACAACTATTTTAAAACTATCAGTAAAGACAGCCGTTCATCTCCCTGAAATTACCTTTTTAAAGTCATTTTCAAGGGCAGAATCATAAAAATTTACAAAGTAATAATCTAGTGATTTTTAACAACTTAACAAACATCATTTAAGGAAATGGTTTCAGTAAAACGTAAACAGGCATCCTTCGTCACATATGATTCGATTAACAAGTGCCATATTCCACATAACTTACATGCAGCAGTATTTTCCAGTTAACAAATTTTAGGGGCCTGTATCCACTAACTGCAACGCATATACATTTTCTAAAATTAATTCAATTACCCACTATTCCCATGACCAACCCAAAATTTTAGGAGTTATCTAACTACAATCGATTTAGCATTTGAAAAATGCACTTAACTTGCCGTTATGTGGGAATCATTCCGAAAACTATTTAAAGGATACCTCCAACTGGAGCGTTCCTTATCCGCTAACTCTATTGAAGCCTATCTGCGGGATGTAGAAAAACTGGAGGAATACCTTCAGACAAACGGTAAGGAAAAACTAAGGCCGCAGGATATTGTTCTTAACGACCTGCAGGATTTCGTGGGATGGGTTGGTAAACTGGGCATGACAGCCACCTCACAGGCGAGGATCATTTCCGGTATCAAAGCATTTTACAAATTCCTCCTGCTGGAAAATATGGCCCAGGAAGACCCCAGTCAGCTACTGGAAACGCCGAAGTTAACCCGCAAATTACCAGATGTACTCACCTTCGAGGAGATTGAAATGATGATTGCCCAGATACAACTGGATACCGCTGAAGGCCATCGTAACAGAGCGATACTTGAAACTATGTATAGCTGCGGACTACGTGTCAGTGAAGTACTTGGATTGCAGTTATCACAACTGCACCTTGATGCCGGGTATATCAGAGTAGTCGGCAAAGGCAATAAGGAAAGACTGGTACCTATTGGCAGCGAGGCAATCAAACAAATCAATATGTATCGCCAGAATATTCGTGTACACATGCCCGTTAATTTCG
This sequence comes from Chitinophaga dinghuensis, assembly GCF_003259435.1. Classification (GTDB taxonomy): domain Bacteria; phylum Bacteroidota; class Bacteroidia; order Chitinophagales; family Chitinophagaceae; genus Chitinophaga; species Chitinophaga dinghuensis. The sequence continues at coordinate 361,097 of NZ_QLMA01000006.1, read as the reverse complement.
GGGAAGAAGATACCCTCTTTCTGAACCGAAGAGGGAGTCCGCTCAGTCGCGTAATGGTTTTCCTCGTGATCAAGGACCTTGCTAAGAAAGCGGGCATTGAAAAGAATGTATCGCCCCATACCTTCCGGCATTCATTTGCTACCCACCTGGTAGAAGCAGGCGCCAGTCTGCGGGCTGTACAGGAAATGCTGGGACATGAAAGTATTACGACCACAGAAATCTATACCCATCTGAACAGGGAATTACTGCGCGACACGCTGCACCAATTTCATCCCAGGTTCTGATAGGGATAAAAAAATGAGGTTCCGCATGGCGGAACCTCTCTCAAACATTGGGTGTATCTTTCACAATAAGCTGTCGATGCAGTACAGCGGATGAGGCCCTCGAACGTCCGCGGCGGACTTCCGTAAAATGCCTGACACTGTTCAACCATCCTGTTATATGTCGGGTTGCCCGGACAATAATTCCGGGTTTGTATAGGATATCAATGCTACTACAGGGCGCTATATCTTGTCGGGCGGTGACCATAGCATGCGATTCATTTTCTTCCCAGATCAGCTGATCTTGTTTATACAACCGGAAATAGACATCCGGTCCAAAATTGGGCCTGCCATCCCGGATAGGGATCAGTTGTCCTGCAAAAAGATCCCGTCTGTTGAAATGCATGGTATAGCGGCCATACTCATTTGTATAGGCATCTGCTATTTTTTTCCCGGTAATGGCATTGAATGCGCTTACTTTCAACCGGGACTCCCCTTCTCCGTTTGCTTTATTTCTTACTATCCCTGTTAATACCCAGGCGCCAGCCTGGCGGTAAATATTGGACCAGACTTCCGCAGGAATCACATAGGCATAAGCTGCCAGATATCCTTCCTGGTTACGTTTCCAATGGGGAATCATATAGCTGAGATGAAAATTGCGCGATTGGCGGTTGCCATTTTTTGCGGGCATTTCATCCAGACAGATGTCCAGTTCCAGGGGTTCTGTAAACAAATGTAATTCGTTCCAATACAGTCTGAAATTCCCTTTGGGGTCCAGGGTGGTTTCAGCCAGTAGCCTATCTGCTTTCATCAATACCTCCTTTGCCGACAGTGGACGGAGATGATTGAAAATACCTTTTACTATAGTCATATGATCGGCGCCTGGATTACTTTCAGGCAGGTATACCCGGATACGTGCATTGGATAGTGGTTCAATACAGTCCTCCCCAATCATAGCTGAGATGTTCCCTATAAGCAGGTAACTCATAGTTAAATATTTTAATTAGGGGTTAACGATGTTAAAGATGTGCTGTTCTTTGGGGCAGCACGTCCCACTGCTAAAATCTATCTCAAAAACAAACATGGTAGAAAGGCCAATAATATTGTATGAGACGTTCTTCCTGTTGATAAAATGAATACTGTCCGTTGATAATGATATTACAAAGATTGCGAAGTTCAACAAGTCAGTCAAGCGTTATTCAACTGATAAATGGGAATGCGTATAAATACGCATTTTTGCCAAACCTTCCGTGAAATGTGACGGCAGTTATATATAGTGTAAAAAATAGTAATAATTTTACCCGGATACTATCACACAATATCACACCTTAAACACACACGTATGAGCGATTCTCAATCCAAACGCCCATCTATCGCAGATGCTGGCGGATTTATTTCAAAGGAGAGGATGCAGACCCTTCTTACCAACTACGAAAAAGATCATGCTGATCAGAAAGCAACCGACATTGTAAAAGCGATGTGCTTTTCAAAAGACAAAGTGCTGGAATTACTGGCAGACGACCGTGCTGTCGGCTTAAGAATTTACTACGGTATCCATATCGATACTGATGGTGACGGCATTAAAGAAAAGAAAATGGTACTGGTAGCTACCGATGCAAATGGTGATGATATCCTCCCTGCGGATGTTACACTGGATGGTGGTATTCAGGCGAAAAGTGCCGGCTTAATTTTGGATGATGGTCTTCCTTGCCCTAACTACTGCGGCGGTGGCGGCGGTGGTACCGGCGGTGGCAAGGATTAATGCCTTGATCAAAACACATTTAAAAAGATAGATAGATTACTTGTGGTTACATTCATGCTAACAGTATTTTGGTGCATGCTGGGGATCGAATTCATAGTTCTGATCCCCTTTCTCCTAAAATACAGACAACTAGACCCCTCATCGAAATGGATTTTCTACTACATCCTATGTTCGCTAGCTTTATCTTTAGGGTCTGTACTTATTATGCAACTTTATGGCAATAACATGTGGTTCTTCAACCTCATGCATTTCCTACAATTTGTAATATTATCCCTGTTCTACCTGACCTGTATTAAATCTCCCAAACTACGTTATCTTATTCTCCGACTCCCAATTGTAATGCTTTGTATCTTCTCTGTAGACTTTTTCCGCATGGAAGGAATGAAATTTTATGACTCCATTTCTACAGGCATCAAAGCAGCACTGATGATATTCTATGCCATCTCTCTCTTCATGCAACAATTAGGGGATAAAGAGCTGATAGAAAAATCAATATACATAAACTCTTTACCTACTTTCTGGTATAATTCCGGAATATTCCTGTACTTTTGCTCGACTATTCTATTTTCCATTAGTCTGAGTTTAACACAGACACAAAAGGTTCAGGCTTCCATTCCCATGAATATGGTTTACGTCACCTACGTGATTGTTTACACCGTTGGCAGTATTTCAATGATTCTCTTTTATGTTGGTTTAACTAAGACGAAATTATTGAAGTATGCGGATCACTGATATCATTATCATCGGAACTACCATTATGCTGATTCTGGCGATTGTGGTTATCTTACTGGTGATGCAGCAACAGAAGCAGGTTATTCAGCATAAGCTGATCATCAGAGATAAGGATCTGCAACTGGAACGTGAACGTCTGGAGGCCATTCTCCAGGGCGGCGAACAGGAAAGAAAACGCATTGCGGAAGATCTGCACGATGAAGTAGGCGCACAATTGTCGGTATTAAAATTGACCATTGGCGGCCTTCAACCTTTATTGAAAACAGGCAATGGCGAAGTAGAGCGCCTGAAGGAAACCAAAGAATTTACAGATACCATCATCCAGCAACTACGGTTCATCTCCCAAAGCTTACATCCACAAGCACTCGATAACCTTGGCCTGGCGCATGCGCTGGACTCTTTCTGCAGCCTGATGAATAAAAACAAACAGGTTAAGATCCTTTTCAAAACAGATGGGTCCAATTATCCGGTAGATAAATCGAAAGCATTACATGTTTACCGTGTGGTACAGGAGCTGATTAATAATATCCTGAAACATGCGGAAGCAGCAGAAGTGGAAATCAGCTACCATAGCACACCTACCCTTCTCACTATCAATGTGGAAGATGATGGTAACGGCGCATTGATGGATCAACTGGCCACAGCAAGAAAGAAAATAGGTAGTCTGGGATTAAAAAATATTGAGAGCAGACTGGATATCATAGGAGGTAATATTAGCTATAATCATCGGAATCCGACTGGCACTATCGCACAGATTCAATTAGAGAACTATCAGCCTGCAGTACAGAATTAATTGATACTTATCTTGTTTTATTCTTAAATTGCCGTCCGGTTGCGATAGGCGACCCAATGTATCAACTGTCGCACTGATGCTATTTTATCCTGGAAAAATTCATGTAATTCTCTGTAAACTGTCCTCAAATGGCACACCATATCAAAGTGGCAATTGCTGACGATCACAAAATATTTCGAAGTGGAGTCATTAATACCCTTATCCCGTACGAAAATATCAATGTCATCTTTGAGGCCGATGATGGCCAACACTTGCTGGATCTGATGAACCAGCAACAACCCGACGTTATTTTAATGGACCTCAAAATGCCGAATATGGATGGCATCGAGGCTACCGTAAAAGTAAAAGCCCAGTATCCGGATGTAAAGGTGATTATCCTCACGATGTATGAAGACGATAACTTCATTGTACACCTCGTGGAGAATGGCGCCAATGCGTATCTCTTAAAAAATGCAGAGCCGGAAGAAATCTATGAAGCAATTTGTACTACCTTCGACAAAGGTTTCTATTTTAATGAAAATGTGAACCTGGCACTGCTCAAGAAGGTATTACACAAAACAAAGCAACAGATCAAGCCTACCCTCAAGAATGAGGTACAACTGAATGATCGCGAACTGGAAGTCCTGAAACTTATCTGTAACGAACAGACGACCCAGGAAATATCTGAACAGATTTTTCTGAGCCCCCGTACTGTAGAGGGAATTCGCCAGAAACTGCTGGAAAAACTGAATGTAAAAAACAGTGTAGGCATCGTATTATATGCCTTCAGAAATGGCCTGATTGAGTAACTGCCAGCTAAACTGCCACCAATATTCTCGATATAAACCATGAAAACTGCCAGATCATTTGCCGCAGCTGCCAGCTGTGCGTTCTTACTGTATGCAGGTGCTTCCATAGCACAAGTAAAAGTACCGGCTCCTAGTCCGTCTCAAACCGTTAAACAGGAATTTGCACTGTCTAATGTAGAGCTGAGCTATTCCCGTCCTAACACTAAAGGTCGTGTCATTATGGGCGACCTCGTGCCTTATAATAAAGTATGGAGAACTGGCGCCAACAGCGCTACCACCATCACTTTTGGCGAAGATGTGAAATTCGGCGGCGTAGCCGTGAAAGCCGGTAAATACGGTCTTGTAACCATCCCAGGTCAACAGAAATGGACGGTGATTCTCACCAGCAGCCTGGATGTTACCAAACCAGCCGATTACAAACAAGAGAATGACATCGCACGTGTAACGGTAACGCCTGTACGTACACAATTCTCTCAGGAGAGCTTCACCATCGGTTTTGAAAATGTACAATACAATTCCATGGTACTGGCGCTTAGCTGGGACAAAGTAAAAGTACCAGTGGTTATCTCCGCTGACATCGACGGTAAAATTGAAGCTCAGATCGATGCTGCTATGCAGACCGAGAAAAAGCCTTATTTCCAGGCAGCGATGTTCTATGCAGACCAGCATAAAGACCTGAAAAAAGCAGTGTCTTATATCGATCAGGCTGCAGATGCACAACCAGACGCTTTCTGGGTAATGTACCAGAAAGCCAGAATCCACTCCATGGCGAAAGATAACGCTACTGCTAAAGCAGCAGCGCAGAAGTCACTGGAGCTGGCCACTGCCGCTAAAAGCGACGATTATGTAGCCCTGAATAAAAAGCTGCTGGCTACCCTGAAATAATCCAACCTGTTACTTAAAACAGTAGTGCCCGGTACATGTACCGGGCACTTTTTATTGGTGGATATCGCTATTGCGAATGATTATTTAGCGAGACGACGGTTCAAAAAGGGCTGTAATACCAGCGCAATAGCGATGACGAGCAAACAACCGATGGCGTTCAGCCAGAGGAAGGAAACTTTTTCCTGCCAGAATAAAATAAGTACAATTATCTGCGCTGTAATTGCAGCACAGAAGGTGGCTGTCCCTCTTATTCTCTTCAGGTAAAATGCCACCAGGAAAATACCCAATGTAACCCCGTAGAACCAGCTTCCCAGTATATTTACCACTTCTATCAAACTCCCCAGCCCACTTGCAAACTGGGCTACGGCAATACAGAAAACGCCCCAAATCAACGTCCATATGCGGGACATCCGCATATATTTTTCAGGCGTCTCCTCGGTTTTATACAGCCGCTTGTATACATCCACGACCGTCGTGGATGCCAGGGAATTCAGTGCCGCTGCAATACTTCCCCAGGCTGCCAGGAAAATAATGGCTATCAGGAGTCCTACCAAGCCTTTAGGCAGACTGTGTACTACAAAGTGTAAAAAAATGTAGTTGGTGTCATTCGCATCTCCCGTAGGGTCTGCATTTTTTATCAACATCACGGCTTCAGACCTTACCTTCTGCGCTTTATCTTCTGTGGCCTGCAACGCTTCTTTGGCAGTACTGATGGCAGTTTCCTCTTTCTTTTCCAAAGCTGCCGCCAGTGTTTTTACCTGCTGTTGCTTTTCTGTGCTGAGGGTATTGTACTGTGTTTCCAACTCGTGCAAAGCCGGTCCCTGCGAAGTAGCGTATACCCGTTGCAGTTGGGCCTCATTAAAGAATAAAGGCGCACGGAAATAGAGATAGAATACAAAAACCAGCGCTCCGATTAACAGGATCAAAAACTGCATTGGCACTTTTACCAATCCGTTCATCAACAGGCCTAAACGGCTCTCGCGGACTGATTTTGCGGTAAGGTAACGCCCTACCTGAGACTGGTCTGTACCAAAGTAGGACAAGGCCAGGAAGAACCCTCCAATCAGGCCGCTCCAGATATTGTATTTATCATTCCAGTCGAACTTCGTGACAATAACATTCAGTTTATTCATTTTCCCGGATACCTGCAATGCTTCTTTGAAGCCAACATCAGCGGGTAGCAAATGCACGACCATCCATCCTGCCAGGAACATTCCTGAGAAAATGACTACCAGTTGTAATGTTTGGGTATAAGATACCGCACGGGTTCCCCCCGCCACTGTGTAGATAATCAACAATCCGCCCATAATCAGGTTAGTCCAGTAAAGGTTCCAGCCTAACAGGGACGATAAAATTATACTGGGTGCACAGATGCTGATACCAGTGGAAAGTCCGCGCTGAATAAGGAAAAGGGCAGCTGTAAGTGTTCGGGTTTTTAGATCAAAGCGTTGTTCCAGGAATTCGTAAGCAGTATAAACTTTTAGCTTATGAAATATAGGTACAAAGGTGATACAGAGTACAACCATGGCCAGTGGCAGGCCGAAATAATACTGCACGAAACGCATGCCGTCTGTGTATGCCTGTCCTGGTGCAGAAATAAAAGTAATGGCACTTGCCTGTGTACCAATAATCGATAATAAAACGATATACCAGGGCATCGATTGATTGCCCAGGAAATAACTCTCCATGTTCTGTTTACCTCTGCTCTTCCAAATGCCATACAGGACAATAAAGGAGAGCGTGGCAACAAGTACAATCCAGTCTAACGAACTCATGAAAATGCTTTGGTGAATAAATAGAAGAGAATAATCAGCACTACCAGCCAGGCAACTACCAGTACATACCAGTAGGTCCAGGATGGAAATAATGGAGGCTTCTCTTCATGCAGTGGCTTATCTGACATGGAAAGAGGAATTACAGGTTCAATAAAATCCGACGCCGAAAGCGCCTATAAACTTTTAATCATGGTGACTTTTAGCCCACATACTGCCGGTGAGCAGGCCCAGACCAATACCGATCAAAAGGCCAATATGAAGTCGTTTTATTTCAAAACCAATTACCAGTCCTAGTAGAATACACAGCACCGCCGCTATGCGCAGGCGGGGCCGGTTATTCCTTACATTTTTATTGCTCATTTACTGCTATTTCTTTTTTGCGGATATCAGGTTGACAAATAAGCGATAGGCTCCAGGTACACCTGCAGGCAACTGCCTGAAGAATGACAGGGAGGTATACACATATCTGCCTTTACCATAAGTTGCCACAAGGGTGGAACCATCCAGAGGGGCCTCTCCTTTGTCGCTCATGGCAAATAATTTATCATATGCCTTATCTGCCGAAGTTGTATAATACAGCCCCAATTCCTGTACCCATCCGTTAAAATCAGCGGTGTTGATATCATTTGGATAATGCAGGACAGGATCGGCAGGGTTAAGAATCTTCACCTCCGCTTTTTCATCCGTTACCCTGTCGCGAGACAGAGAGAATGGATAAGGGCCGAGGTTTGTCATCACCAGCGGCGAATTTACGTTATACTGAACAAGATAAGTACCGCCATTTTTCACGTATTCCATCAGGCGGGTTTGCCAGAACTTCATTCTTGGGTTGATATTATAGGCTCTTACCCCTGCAATGATGGCATCGTATTGGGCAAGGTTTCCATTCATAATATCTTTTTCGGTGAGTTCGGTCACTTTATAACCTACCTGCCGTAAAGAAGCCGCCACCATATCGCCGGCGCCAGGGATATAACCCAGGTTATTTCCGTTATGCTTCAGGTCTACCGTAACCAGTCGCGCCTGTGCAGGCGGGAACAGGGTAATTACAGGAATGTGGTCATAACTGATGCGTTGCAGTCCATCCGTATATACTTTACCGTTATTGGACATTGCCACGGAGAAAGTATCTACTTTGGTGGCATTGCCTGCCTGTGTGGGCTTGATGGTAAAATGGAATTCCTGCTCATCTCCTTTCTGACTGAAAGCATAGGATTGTGAGGCGGGTGTTGCCACAAAACCTGCAGGTAATTTCAGGGATATTTCTCCTTTTACGCCCTCGGCCATGGCTTGCATTTTCACGGTAGCTTCCTGTGATTGGGCGCCAGTGAAAATAAATACCTGGTTAGTAAGATTGCCAGTTACCGGAGGGGCTATAACCAGCGGTTCATAGAGTTCCCCTTTCACAGGATCGGTGTATTTATACTGTAAAGGGCGCTGGAGGGTGAAGTCTTGTCCGTCTATGTTCAGGCGTATAGTGGCCTGAAGTGCAGGAATATTCTCAGGATTGCCTACCAGCAGCGGGTCCTGGATCGTATATGTACCCACAGGATGGGGTGCATTTAACCAGTATGGCTGTGAAAATGGCGTATTTACAGGAACCGTAATAGTTTGCGGGAAGGTATTCAGTTTATTATTCTGGAGATCTTGCGCTGTTACTGCATTGGGTACGCCTGGCAGGTCGGCGCCCAATAGTTTAACGGGTACATTACCTCTGTTAATGATCTGGATGGATGATTGCATCTTATAACCTGGTACCACAGTAGCTTCAGCACTATAGGCTTCTGCCCAGATGCCTGCGCACGCAAGGATCAGCTGTTCGGTTTCCTTCAGTTTCTGGGTTCTCCAGTAGCCTTCCGGCAGTTGCTGGATTGCCTTGCGGATAGCCAGGAGTGTAGGTACGGAGGCTGCCGGGTTATCCATGTTATAGGTAGCAATGGCTTTATCTACCAGATCCCCAATGGCTTTTCCTCCATTGATGCGGTTCCAGGACTGATCTACTCCGTCCAGGAGTTCTTTGGAAGGATTGGAGCCTTTGATGGTGAGGAAATATTCCATGGAGCTACCGCGGGTAGCGGCAACGCCAAAGCCCTGGCTTTTGTGCTGGGAGCGACTTTCAGCGGCAATTTCCCCGAAACCTTTTCCAAGTAAAGGATTATAAACTCCTACATCAATTTTATACTGATCTTCGGAAGTAGTAACATTTCCGCCGAAACTAAAGGTATTCCAGAGTAGACGTTTGGCCTGCCATGGTTTGACATATTTCAGCTGATCCGGCGCATAGTTGGGATCGGCCGCCAGGTCAAAGGCCTTTGCAGCGATAATAGCCGAAGCGGTGTGATGCCCGTGGCCAGCGCGACTATCAGCCGGGAAGCGGCAGATGATCACATCTGGTTGGAATTTACGGATGATCCAAACCGCGTCACGGAGGATTTTAGTCGTATCCCAGATGGAGAAGGTTTCTTCCGGATTTTTGGAGAAGCCGAAGTCCTGCGCCCTGGTGAAGAACTGTTCCGCGCCGTCTATACGTCTGGCAGCGAGTAGTTCCTGGGTACGGATTAGTCCCAGTAATTCTCCTTGTTCGTTACCAACGAGGTTTTGACCACCATCGCCGCGGGTAAGCGACAGATAGCCGGTACGATATAATTTTTCTTTAGCGAGATAGCCTAGTAATCGGGTATTTTCATCGTCTGGGTGGGCAGCGAAATAGAGAACACTACCGAGGGTGTCCAGTTTTTTCAGCTGCAGCCGGATGTCGGCGGCATTCCAAACGGGAGTAGGCTGGCTATTAGCGGTACCGGTAACCAACAGCAATAGTAACATAGTTAGTGCGGTATAGATTCTTTGAATCATGTATGGTTGCGAGATTTACGGATTGTCAAAAATAGTAATTAATCAAGGCCATCCAAGCGAATTGGGTTGAGCGGCAGCAGGATTGGAAGAACTACTTTTTGAACATAAAATAGGCGGCGCCAATCAGCAGGGAAAAGGAAACCAGGTAGTTCCATTTCAACGGCTCTTTCAGGAAAAAGATGGCGAACAAACTGAATACGGTCAGGGATACCACTTCCTGGATGGTTTTCAACTGAAAGCCACTAAATCCTTCCTGGAAGCCGTACCGGTTGGCTGGCACCATAAAACAGTATTCAAAAAAGGCGATTCCCCAGCTCATTAAGATTACTTTCCAAAGGGCAGTATCGGTATGTTTCAGGTGCCCATACCAGGCATAAGTCATAAAGCTGTTAGAAATAATGAGGAGTAGTATCGTACGCATGTGTGAGTTTTTCGACTGCGAAGATACATGGTAAATGAAGGCAAAAAAAAAGAGGCCGAATCAAGAATGATAAAGCCTCGTGTGGATCAAACCAATAGGGTTCTCTGTTAGGATGAGTGTGTTGTTGGTTGCTAGTATTCTTTTATTATTGTTCTAATTTGATTTCGCCAACATCAGTCGCTTTTCCGTCTTCTACTTTTACATCTTTGATGGAGGCACTTTTGTAAGGCGCTTTACCGGTAACTACAATCACATAGGTACCAGATTTTACACCTTGAATGGTGAAAGTTCCTTCAGTTACAGTCGCTTTCACTTTACCTTCGGTACTTACCGCTGCTACTTCAGTAGCTCCGTCCGCAGGGGTGATTTTGCCGGTGATTGATCCAGCTTCCACAGCGCGGAGAGAATCAGTACCTTTGATACTGTCCAGTCCTTTCAGGGAATCCAATCCTTTCAGGGAATCGAGACTAACGGCTACGTGCGTACGCATTGCAGCGGAATCGATGCCTGCCAATGAATCAGCTGAGTAAACAGCAATACTATCAGCTCCCTTTACCGGTGTTGCAGCTGTCCCTTTGAAAGCAGACATTCCGAGAATCATTGCGGCTAATGCGAACATTCCTGTCATTGTTTTTTTCATGGCATTCAATTTTGATATGGTTAAAAATTATGATGACCTGATCACGGCGCTTATATGTGCATGGTTTTTGTAACATTGCCAATCTGTTGGCGGCCGTATAGTAACAATACATCCGAAACATCACTTACCATTAGTGAAGAAAATGTTAAAGTGAAAAAAAGTTTTAATCGTCTATCTTCGCACCGGCGGAAACAAATGATCAGCCCATGTTGCAACTGAGTAATGAAGAAATAGTTAAAGGCATTCGGACAAGAAACAAAGCTGTATTTGAGGCTGTTTTTAAACAGTTCGCACCTTCCATGTATAATATTGCTGTGCGATATGTAAAGGATGAGGATAACGCGAACGATATGGTACAGGATGTATTCCTCAATTTGTGGAAGAATGCGGAAAACCTGGATGAAAGAGCACCTATACAGCATTATCTGGCCCGAGCCACGGTAAATACTTGTCTGAATAGTATTAAGAAGGAACAGCGAAAGGAAGCATATACGAAAGAACAGCTCCATGTGGCCACTCCCTCAGAAACCAGTCACCAGCTCCTGGAGCATAAGGAATTGGAAACCCAGTACCGTTATGCATTGGATAAATTACCAGACCAGTGCAGACGCGTTTTTGAGATGAGCAGGTTTAAAGGCTTGTCCCCTACGGAAATTGCAGAACAGCTGGATATATCTATTAATACTGTGTACGCGCATCTCACCACGGCCCTTAAAAAACTAAGGGTAGTGCTGGTGAATAAGCAGTAACTCCTGCCTGGAAAAAAAATTTTTAAATCGACTAATGGTAACTCCCCCTCTGGTTGTATTGTCAATAAGAAGCCATGAATAGCAAAACCGACATAGATATTGTGATCCGATACCTGGAGAATCCGGACAACGAGCAGTGCAAACGCTTGTTGAACGACTGGATTCAAGAGGACCCGGCTAATCTCGACATCTTCCTGGATATGAGAGATATGTGGCATGGAGATCCACTTCCTGCTGCCTCTGCTTTTGATACCCAGGGACAGTGGGCACAACTCAGCAGTACGCTGGACAAGCTTCCTACTTCCCAACCTGTTACTGAAACGGTGGCTGTTCAACAGACTACTGCTAAAGTGAAAAAGATACCTTACCGTTACTGGTGGGCTGCGGCAGCCGTAACCGGCATCGCGGTAGCAATGGCATTTTTAGGCCCGGGTTCTTATAAAACTTATGCTACCCATCAGCAGATCGACAGTGTACGACTGAACGACGGATCTATGATCTATCTGAATGCCAATACTGTCGTGAAAGTACCTCGCAAATTTGGAGAAACGGATCGTAAAGTGACCATCGCACAAGGGGAAGCCTTCTTTGATGTGGCACAAAGACCCTCCCAACCATTTACGGTGGAAGCACCGGATGTAGATATCCGCGTACTGGGTACCTCCTTCAATGTGAAATCGGCCGATAAAGATGTGCAGGTATTTGTGCAATCCGGTAAAGTAAGCGCCGCTTTCAAGAACTCTGACAAAAATGTAATACTGACGCCTGGCCTGGAGGCAAGACTGCCTTACAACAGCCGTGATATCAGTACTACCACACATACTAAAGCCAACAATATCCTGGCATGGAAAACTCGCTGCCTGGTATTTGATGAAAGTCCCCTCTCCGATGTAGCTGTAGCTTTGGAAGATTATTATCACGTAAAAGTGAATATCAATGATCCCAAGCTGGCAGATGCAAGACTGCTGGCTACTTTCCGCAACCTTCCACTGGACGAGGTATTGGATATCATTAGAAAAGCTTTACAAATAAACATTAAACACGAAGGTAACCTGGTAGAATTTTACTAATAGTCCTGCGATAACTGCTTATGCAGCAAACACTATCTCAGGCGCTACGCTCATTTACCAGGTTAAGCCTGCCGTCTGTCTTCCTGTTTTTTGTTATCCTGGTATTTGCCGTTGCTGATACAGCGGCTCAAATTGTTGTTCCCAAAAGTGTCACACTGCATTATCGCAAAGCCAGCCTGAAAACAGTATTGCGCGATATTGAAAGACAAACGAAATACACCTTCGCTATTTCCTCCGATGAACTGGAAAACCGTCGTGGCGTTTCTATTCAGGTGAAAAACAGTCCGCTCCCAACCGTACTGCCACTGCTGTTCCCTCCTGCTAAATATTCTTTTGAAATTAGGGATGGACAGATCATTGTGATACCAGTAGGCAGCGGCAATCCCAATACTCCCATTGCCGGGAATAGTCGACCTATCAATCCTAATAAATGGCTGATCACAGGTATCATCACCGATGGTATGCAGCCCCTCAGTGGCGTTTCCATTCGGGAAGATAATACCCAAAATGGTACTGCTACTGCAGAAGATGGCACTTTCCAGGTGGAAGTAGCCTCTGGTCAGGCCACCCTTCATGTATCGCTCATTGGCTTTCAAACAAAGGAAATCAGTGTGCGCGACAGACGTATCATCAATGTTATTTTACAACCGGATTTAAAAAAACTGAACGAGTTAGTAGTGCTGGGTTATGGCTTGCAGAAAAGGGCCAATATCACCGGGGCAATAGCTCAGGTGGAAGGCAACCGACTGAAAAGCAGGCCTGTACCGAATGTGATAGCGGCTTTGCAGGGAACGGCTACGGGACTGGTAGTTACCCGCAGTAACGGACAACCGGGAAAAGAAGGCTTTAACTTACAGATCCGGGGTGTCAACAGCGGATCTGGCTCCAATACGCCTGTAATTGTGGATGGCGTTCCAGGTTCCCTGTCTGTACTCAATCCGGATGATATAGAATCCGTATCTATCTTAAAGGATGCCGCCGCCGCTGCGATTTATGGCGCCAGAGGCGCTGGCGGCGTAGTATTGGTAAGTACCCGTACAGGCAAACCGGGTAAAATATCTGTCGATTTTAATACCCTCGGCGGTTGGGAAACGCCTATCCGGCTTCCACAGCGGCTGTCTGCTGCCACAGATGCTTCCATGGAGAATATCGCCGCCGCAAATGCAGGGAAACCAGCGCCATGGCAGCCCGCCGAAATCGCATTATTGGAACAAGGCAACAAGTACCTGATTGATCCGAATCACCCGGATTTCTATAAATATTATTACAACTATAACCAGCTGGGTCTCGTAACAAAAGACAGAACTGCCGTACAGAATTATAACTTGTCGGTGAAAGGTGGATCTGAAAAGAACCAGTTTACTGCATCTATGGGCTACTTTGGCAGGCAAGGACTGTTCGCTGTAGGCCCAGACAGAACGAATCGTATTAATGGCCGGTTGAGTATGAATAACCGGTTCAATAAGCATTTCAGTCTGGAATCCCGGATGTCGCTGGCACAGAGTAATACCTTCTCTCCTTCTCAATTGGTGGAAGGGCCACAAGGGTTACTGGCAGGACTTTACCGCGGCCCCGGAAATGTGCCTGTATTTGTTCCCGGTACCAACCATTATGCATTGGGTGCAGCGCCGGTGTATGCCATTTTACAGGATGGCGGTAAGCGGCTGGAGAAAAATGACTACATAGACGCCGTATTTACCCTGAGAGCCGATAGTCTGGTAAAAGGATTGAATCTCCGACTGATTTATAGCCCGCAAAAGCAGATACTTAGAGATGATCTTGGGCGGCAGACCATTCCACTCTGGAATCGTGTAGCCGTAGCCGGTAGTGTCCAACCTGATAATATGCTACAGCAGAACAAACTGGAGTCTAAAGGAGGCAACCTCCAACTGTTGGGCGATTACGATCTGAAGATAAATGATAAAAATACTTTTCATTTATTGGGCGGCATCACGCAGGAATCTTATAATACCACGCAATTTACAGCGGCCTCCTATAATATTGCGGCGACGGATATAGCGAGTAACAGATTTAGTACCGCTCCGCAGGATACGCGACTGCTGGGCATTACAGGCTCACTGACCTCTTTATTCGGAAAGCTGAATTACAACTTTGATAATCGTTATTTACTGGAAGCGAATCTGATTGGAGCAAGGCTGTATCAGGCCGGCAATTATTTTCCATCCATTACACAATGGAAATTATTCCCGTCTTTTTCCGCTGGATGGCGCTTGAATAATGAAACCTGGTTTTATGAAGCGCTGCCTTTTTTCAATGAGTTCAAGCTGCGCTGGTCCTGGGGTCAGTTAGGTAATGTGAACAGTTGGAATACCATTAGTAGTGATGAACGGTACCAGACCTTCACTTTTCACCCGGGCCCGCAACTACAGCCTTTCGTCTATCATAATCCAGTTCCCCAGGCCTATGGCTGGGAAAATATTGCTGCCAGCAATTTTGGCTGGGATGCAGTGCTGGTAAAAGGACAGCTTTCTCTCTCTGCGGATTATTTCATTCGCAGGAACAGGGATATGCAAATGCCCAAACTGACCTCTTCCCTTACAGGTGCATGGCCCCTTAGCTACCATGAAGGAGAAATGCGTACAGAAGGATGGGAATTTAATGCAGGATGGAAAAGCCAAGCCAGTAAAGCATTTACCTGGTACCTGAATGCTAATATTTTCCATAGCAAGAATAAAGTATTGCGCAGCGATGGGGTTAGTCCGCAAGCTGGATGGAACCAGGGAGTACCGGGATACGCCTATTCTTCCCTCTTCGGTTACCAGGCAGAAGGCTATTTCCAGACACAGCAGGAAGTAAACCAACATGCGTTTCAAAACGCAGCCACAGGGCCTGGAGATATCAAATACAAGGATATCAACGGCGATCATGTGATCGACAGTAAAGATCTGGTATACCTTGGTACAACCGATCCACTGTATTCTTATGGTATAGATGCCGGGATCAGTTGGAAGGGTATTGAGTTGTCTGTATTCTTCCAGGGAGTGGGCAATCGCAAGGTTATGCCGGACCCGCGTTATAATATTCCTTTCAACAGCGGATGGCAGGAGCCCTGGAGCATCAATCAGGATTACTGGACACCGAATAACCCCAATGCATTATTTCCAAGACTATACTTGGGTGATCAGCAAAACACCGTGCCATCGAGTCAATGGGTGATGAATGGCGCCTATATCCGGCTGAAAAACCTGCAATTAGGATATACCTTACCAGCAGGATTACTGAAAGCTTTCCAGATCAAATTGCTGCGAATATACTTCTCTGGTCAGGATCTCTGGGAAACCAATAATATGAAGATCAAATACTATGATCCGGAGCAAGCCAGTGGCTATAACGGGAATGTATATCCATTTTTCCGGTCTTATACTTTTGGCTTAAATGTTTCCTTCTAATCATCTATTATTTCCAATTTTGCGCATCGGGACAATGGGTTTGTAATGCATTATAGGCGGCCGTTTTTCCAAACATAGCCTTTAATTGCTTTCTGAGCGGGGAAGAATAATTATCTCTCCAATGTTCCTGACTTGCATAACTGCCATGAGCAGCCTCATCACAAAGAGCCGCCATGATAGTTGCTTTTGCCTTTAGTTCCGGATCATTTACCGCATAGAATATGGCTTCGCGATAAAGTCTCGCTGCTTCGGAACAGTCATAATAGGCATTGCCATAACGGACCGTCAATGGCCAGGTGTTATACCAGAACTGGCTTCTCTCCTTGTTGGCATATATTTCACTGTATGATTTACCCCAGTTAATGAGTCCCCAGTTTTTCCCGTCATAGGTGATATTGTAATATGCATTTCCCAATTGCATGGCTGCTACAGCCTTCTCCGCAGCTGTCCTGGCTTCGCTCCTGGCTTTCTGAAGTCGCAATATATGATCCACCACCGCTTGTTTATCTTCTTGCTTATAGTTAGAATAGTGGTTGGTATCAATATGATGTAATGGTGTCACCGCTTCGATATTATTGCAAAGGTTATAATAATCGAATGGGGAGTTCTCCCAGTAGTTTTTCGGGATCTTTGCGAAGGTAGCAGAAGCCGCGGAGAATTGTCTGGCCCGTACCTGGAGGGTTCCTTTTACATCCAGCAATACATTTTCATCCACCAGGTTCATTGAATTGATGAGTTTTTCAAAGGAGGTTTTGGGCAATTTATGGTTAAAGGCA
The DNA here is from genome assembly GCF_003259435.1 of Chitinophaga dinghuensis. Taxonomy (GTDB): domain Bacteria; phylum Bacteroidota; class Bacteroidia; order Chitinophagales; family Chitinophagaceae; genus Chitinophaga; species Chitinophaga dinghuensis. The sequence continues at coordinate 344,183 of NZ_QLMA01000006.1, read as the reverse complement.
ATGAGTGCATCTATATCAGCTGGGGATCCGTATTTTTCAAACCAGGCAATACTCGCGTAGCTGGTAATAGTGTCACTGTCCTCCCAGCCATAGTAGTTATCTACATGTATGCCATAGTGCCGTGCCTTCTGGAATGCAAGTCCGGCCTTCACCAACTCTCCATGTTTCATCAGTTGCTGGGACAGCACCAGGTACAATTGGGGCATCAGATCCAGCATAGGCCCATTGATAAGCTGATCTTTATATGGTGCTTCCCTCATCGTTTCCAAGAGATGAAATTGCTCATATATTTTCTGCTGTACGCGCGGATCGGCGGTATTGGATGCATACATGGTACCTAATACGGCAGCAATGGCTTTCTGACGAATATAACGGGGACGCCCCTTCGTATTTACTCTCTGGAGCCAGCTATCCGCTGTGGAATAATCACGGTCTATCTGACAGAGATGTGCAATAGCTAGGCCCAGCAAATCCTTATGAACAGTAGATTTCCTATAGAGTGAAATTAATTCCTGTTTCACTTCCTCCAGGTATTTAAGGTCTTTAATGCTGTTCTTACTCACAAAACCGCCGGTTCTCCATTGAGCTTCACTGTTGCCAAAGCCCAATAATTCCGGCGTAAGGAGCCAGTCTTCCAGCTTATTGATTTCCCTGCATATTATGAGCGGGAGAAACTGATCATTGGGGTCTATTGCTGCCACTCCATGAATATAAGGCAGTCCCTTATCCGGCGATTTGATACTTAGCACAGTGTAGGCTGTTTTGCGTAACGCTGTATCGGTGGCCGTTTCCAGGAGTTTTTTGATCTTCGCTTTTTCCAGTAAACGAAGTGTGTAATTTTTCTTTTCATCGGAGCGGGCAAAGCATTTCAGCCAGGCTTCTGTCTGACTAAGCTTCTCATTGGGCATCCAACCGTAGTAAAGTAGGCCCCAATCGGCCACTATACTTCTTTTATTGAGTAGTTCCTGCTCATAATAGTCTCCGAACAAGTGCATATCTGGCCATGACAAAGTATCATTTGTAAATATTTGATAGCTCAGTAATTTCAATCCCTGAAAAATATAACGTTGACGGATAAACGTTGGCAGATTGGCGTTGCACCTGGATTTTATCGTATCCATGATGGTTCCGAAATACCCATGATAGGCAGAGCTATCCACCCAGGGATCGTCCAGGTAGCCTGCATCGCCTTCGATATTTTTAGCAAGGATCATATAATCCATGGCCGATTTATGGGACGGTTGCTTCAACCATTTTAGAAAGCTGTTCTGCCGAAAGATGCCCTGCGGCGTATCTTGTACTGCCTGTAGAAAATCATTGGGTTGCATGGCATACTGTACTTCCATCACGTCCTTCCAGGAGGCGACGTTGCCGGTATATTGGCTCCATTCCTGGCAGTTTCTTTTTCTATCGTTTTGCTGAGGATCTGAGTCGAAGGCTGCCGGACCATCTGCATTAAAATACAGTGGTTCAAGATTATCGTGGCCGGCAATAGGTTGTCTGAACAAAAGGATTTGCTCCTGGTTCCGATACCAGTCCGGAGGACAGCTCTGGCTGCTGGTTATAAATAGCAGGCTGGCAGCTACCCCACTAATAATGATCAAAAGTTTCCTGGATGAGATGTGCATATTTTTTTGAGTTGTCCATATCCCAATGATAGAAAGCAATGGCGCCATGGCGCGGGATTTTGTTGGTTACATAGCTGATGATCTCCTGTAAAGCTGCGGGCTCCACATATTCCCTTCTCAACACATCTCCTTCGCGGATATAATGGTTATCGATTACCGTATCAGTTTTTGAAATAAAATTATTTGCCTGAGCCGGGTGGAAAACGCTCGTATCTTCAGTCAGACGCGCGTCTTCATAAACAATCTGTTGGAAATCATTATTTCTGAACCAGGCATACCAACCGAATACCGGAAATGCCAGATCTAACGGTAATGGATATACTATTTTCCCTGTGATATACTTTTGTAATTCTTCTTTGGTAACAATAGAGTTGTCGACTTCCTGCTTACTAATACTATTGATGTTATAGCACATGAGCATGCCTCTGTCGACCGGAGGAACGCCCATTTTCTGCGCATATTTATAGGGATACAGCCGTATGGTAGCAGACAGAACGGAATAGTTTTCATTGGCCCTGAAGGCGCGGATAAATGCGAAGTATTTTTCTTTCGTACGCAACGTCCAGTCGCAGTCAAACTGGATTTCAGAGATATTGCCTTTAATGGATAACTGCCTGGTTAATGTCCTGATTTTGCCACCGACTTTACGTGCAAAAACGGCGCAGGAATCGGCAGACAGCTTTTCAAACACCCGGTTCTCAATGTATATAACGGGCTTGACACTTGTTAACCGGTTCCAGTACCAATATCCGGATTTATCAGGACCAGAAACGGGTATTGGCATCTGGCGTCTTTCATCCCAGACCACATCAAAATAATGGAGGTAGATATGATCCGGTTTATAGTTGTACATGGCACTATGTTCCTCCTCGTTGCAGGTGGATTTCCAGAAATAGAATGCACGACTGGAATGCTGACTGCGCTTGCAGCTCAGGGCTGAAATAGAAATAAAAAGTAGTAGTAGGGAGATGCGGAAACGCATGTAGAATGAAATTACTGCAAAGCTACGAGCAGGGCATTATCCGAAAAAAATATCGTTCGTGTTAGTGATAAGAATAAAAAAAGCGGTAGTCTCCTACCGCTTTCCTGTTATGCGAAAGAACGTTTATAAGGTTTGTTTTCCTGCAAGCAGATAGAGCGCAGCCATACGGACAGCTACTCCATTTTCCACCTGATCGAGGATGATGGACTGACCGGAATCAGCTACATCTGAATTGAGTTCTACACCTCTATTGATGGGGCCCGGGTGCATGATAACGATCTCTTTCTGGAGACTGTCCAGCAGGGCGCGATTGATGCCGTATGCGATAGCGTATTCTCTCAGGGAGGAGAACAGTGGCGTATTCTGGCGTTCCAGCTGAATACGGAGCACATTGGCTACATCCGCCCATTGAAGGGCTTCGCGGATATCATAGGTAACGTTAACGCCTAATGCAGATTCCAGGTATTTAGGAATCAATGTAGGGGGGCCTACTACGGTCACTTCCGCACCAAGTTTTTTAAGACAGTAAATATTAGAAAGGGCCACACGGGAGTGCATGATGTCTCCGCAGATGGCGATTTTCTTTCCTTCTACTGAACCAAGTTTTTCTTTGATAGAAAAAGCATCCAGCAAAGCCTGAGTAGGGTGTTCGTTGATACCGTCGCCGGCGTTGAGGATGGGAACGTCGATGTGTTTAGACAAGAAATGCGGCGCACCGCTGGCGCTGTGACGCATTACCACCATATCCACTTTCATGGAGAGGATGTTATGCACCGTATCTATGAGGGTTTCCCCTTTAGATACAGAAGAACCGGAGGCGGAAAAATTGATAGTATCCGCGCCAAGTCTTTTTTCAGCGAGTTCGAATGAAATACGTGTGCGAGTTGAATTCTCGAAAAACAGATTGACAATAGTAGTATCGCGGAGCGTGGGAACTTTTTTAATTGGCCTTTGTAAAACTTCTTTAAACTGGCTGGCTGTTTGAAAAATAAGTTCTATATCCTGACGCTGCAGATCGCGAATTCCGAGTAAGTGTTTTACAGAAAGTGACATTAATGTGCAAATATAAAGGATGAAACCTGAATTGTAAAATTCAATTTGCTAATCTACCAGAACAACCTCATCTTTTCCATCTCTCTCTTCCCACAAGACCTTTACTTTTTGAGAGATAAATGCATCGATGGTTCTGCCGGTATAATCCGGCTGAATAGGCAACTGACGGCTGAAACGACGGTCAATCAATGCCAGCAGCTCAACAGCAGCAGGGCGGCCAAAATCTAACATAGCATCGAGTGCTGAACGGATCGTTCTACCGGTATACAAAACGTCGTCTATCAGTATGACTTTCTTATTCTCAATAGAAAAATCAATGCTTGTTTCATTGGGAACATGTAACCCCTTCCCTTTGTTGAAATCATCTCTATAAAAAGTGATGTCCAGTTTGCCATAACGGATATTGGCATCTGGCAGCAATTTGCGCAAAGTGCTGTAAATCCTGTCTGACAGAAAAATACCTCTTGGTTGTAGTCCTATCAATACCGTCTCCTCAAACTGAAGGTGATTTTCTATTAACTGGTGACAAAGCCGGTCTATTGTAATAGACAATTGCTTTCCGTTTAGTATGGTTTTCAAAACACGATGTTTTAGGGGCCAAAAATAACAATTAATGAGGCAGATAAAAAGTCAAAATATTCATTTGTCGCCTGGGATCATAAAAAAATACATTCCTCCTTAGTTATATGCAAAAATATTTACATAATTCACAAATCCCGTTACAAGTCTTACATTCGTAGTATAAGATATTGCTATGCGTACACTAAAATTATTTTTGTTTATGGCAATTTTACAGTTCTGGAGTCCTTCAGCGGATGCCCAGATAAAAACCGGAGACAAGGTGCCGGTATTTTCCCTTCAGGATCAGGATGGTAAAACCTTTGATCTGGCGAACTATGTGGGCAAGCAGCCCTTGGTGATATACTTTTATCCTAAGGATGAAACCAGTGTATGTACGAAAGAAGCTTGTTCTTTCCGTGATTCCTATGAGGAATTCAAGAAGCTGGGCGCGCTGGTTATCGGCATTAGTTCTGATAATGTGGCTTCGCATAAGAGTTTCGCGGCGCATCATCAGTTACCGTTTACGTTATTGAGTGATCCTGATCAGAAAGTACGGAAGCTGTTTGGCGTTCCGAAGACCTTCGTGATTCCGGGCAGAGTAACGTATATCGTGGATAAGAAAGGGATTGTGGTACATACGTTCAACTCCATGCGTGATGGAGAAAAGCATGTCACCGAATCGCTGGAAGCGCTGCGTAAGATGCAGTAAAATTAATGCGTTGTAAAAGTTTGCCGGATAAGATCCCGGTATTGATAAGTAACCGGCGGATTCCAATACCAGAAGGCAATCCGCCGGTATTTTATTTTTCCTGTTATATATTTTATGGCAGACGCCAGAACGGCTGGCTGCACCGTTTCTCTACTTAACAAATCATTTATCTTCAACGCAGTACCCTGATAACTGGTATCCTTCCGCACTATATATTGCCCCTCTCCCTGTGCTTTAAATAGCGAGGTATCTTCCCGGAAGAACTCGAACAGATAAGGATATCCTAGCTTCTTTCCATCCCGGTATTGCACCATCCAACCTGCCACAGGAAACGCCAGATCTAACGGTAAGGGATATACGTTATCTTTAAAATATCCTGCCAGGCTCTCTGGGTCAAGATTGACATTATTGCTACTGGTATCATTGCTTCTCCCTATATCATAACATTGCAACATCACCCTGGTTACGGGCGGCACGCCCATGGTTGCTTTTTCTTTGAATGCATAGAGATTGACAGTAGCGGAGAGTTCTTTCTGAGGCTGCAGTTGTTTCAGCTGCAGGAGGAGAACGAAATACTTTTCTTTAGTAGCGGGCGTCCAATTGCAATCTACCTGTATTTCATCCGCAGGTTTCACATTGGATTGTTGCAGAATTTTGGAAGACAACAGCTCCATTTTGCTATTCATTTTCGCTGCCAGTGGGGCCATGGAATCCATGGGTAGTTGCGCTAACACCCTGTTTTCGATATGTATTACTGGAGTAAACGGGTTCTTTCCATAGAAGGCCGAATCTGCAAACTGGTGTCTGAAGGAAGGTTTGGGGAGCGGAATATTATATTCATCGCTCCAGGTGACGTCGAAATAGTGCAGATAGAGGTGATTAAAGGCATCAGACGGTAGTTTAGCTATTGAATCGGCCGGCTGATAGAAGGCGGTCCAGCTATAGAGTGCATGGGTATTTTCCTGTTTCGATTTGCAGGACATACAGCAAAGTAGAACGACAATTGCAATGGGATGACGCATGGTAAAACAATGAAAGAATGAAACAGGAAGTTAATCAATACCGTGGTTTTCAGCAAAAAGAAAGGCGATGGATTTACTCCATCGCCTTTATATAGTGGTATTGTACAATGCTATGATTATGCCTCATTCAGGAATGGGTACCTGTAATCAACAGGAGGAACAAAAGTCTCTTTGATAGCTCTTGCACTCAGCCAGCGATAAAGGTTCAGCATAGAACCTGCTTTATCGTTGGTACCGGAAGCGCGTGCACCACCAAAAGGTTGTTGGCCCACAACTGCGCCGGTAGGTTTATCGTTGATGTAGAAGTTACCAGCAGCGTTCACCAGTTTTCTGGTTGCCAGTTCTACAGCATAACGATCCTGTGCGATGATAGCGCCTGTCAGTGCATATTCGGAAGTATGATCCAGTACTTCCATGATTTCTTCGAATTTCTCTGCATCATATACGTGGATCGTCAGCACTGGGCCGAAGATTTCCTCGCACATGGTTACGTATTTAGGATCTGTTGTTTCGATGACAGTAGGTTCGATGAAGTAGCCTTCTGATTTATTATAGTTACCGCCGGCGATGATTTTAGCAGCAGGATCTTTCTTTGCGTTATCGATGTACTGTGCGATCTTATCGAAAGAACGTTCATCGATTACAGCGTTGATGAAATTGCTGAAATCTTCGGTGGTACCCATTTTCATGGTTTTCAGATCTGCTACCAGTTTAGTTTTGATAGCTTCTGCGATGTTGCTTGGCAGGTAAGCGCGGGAAGCGGCAGAGCATTTCTGACCCTGGTATTCGAACGCGCCGCGAGCCAGTGCAGTGGCAGCGATCTCCACGTTAGCGGATTTATGGATGAGGACAAAGTCCTTACCACCGGTTTCCCCAACGATACGTGGATAGGTTTTGTATTTATGAATGTTTTCGCCGATGGTTTTCCACATGGTCTGGAATACGCCGGTAGAACCGGTGAAGTGAATACCAGCGAAGTGTGGATTTGCGAAGCAGATATCACCGATGAGTGGGCCGCTTGCGTATACCAGGTTGATAACGCCATCAGGCAGGCCTGCTTCGATGAGTATTTTCATAAACATCTCAGCGGCGAATACTTGTGTATTAGCTGGTTTCCAAACTACCACGTTACCGCACATAGCGGCGGAGGTAGGCAGGTTACCGCCGATAGCGGTGAAGTTGAAAGGAGTTACTGCCAGTACGAAACCTTCAAGCGGGCGGTATTCCATACGGTTATGGATACCAGGAGCACTAACAGGTTGTTGGCGGTAGATTTCGCTCAGGTAATGAACATTCCAACGGAGGAAGTCGATCAGTTCGCATGCGCTGTCGATTTCTGCCTGGAAAGCGTTTTTACTCTGTCCCAGCATGGTCGTAGCGTTCATGTGGTAGCGATATTTGGTAGCGATCAGGTCTGCGGCGCGGAGGAAGATACCTGCGCGTGCTTCCCAGTCCATGTTTGCCCATTTTTCACGGGCAGCCAGGGCTGCTGCGATCGCGTCGTTGATGTGGGAAGCATCTCCCTGGTGGAAATGACCCAGTTTGTGTTTATGTTCGTGAGGAGGACGCAGGTCAACAGTTTTGCCGGTGCGTACTTCTTTACCACCAATGTACATTGGGATGTCGGCAGATTCCGCTTTAAAAGCTGCCAGTTGTTTTTTGAGGGCAGCTCTTTCCGGAGAACCCGGCGCATAGCTAAGAACAGGCTCATTGGCTGGCGCTGCGTAATCAAAATATCCTGTATTCATCTGGTAAGATTTTGTTGTTTCGAATAAATAATATGCCTCTTGCAGTTTCCGCTGCAAAGGTACTTGTTGTAACCAGTTGAGGCTTATTAATTATTAGTGGATACTTATTAATTATTGTCCTCTTCCTTTTGCATCATGAGGTATGCCTTGATGAAACCGTTGAGTTCGCCATCCATTACCGGCCCTACGTTACCTACTTCGTATTCGGTACGGTGATCTTTAATCATTTTGTACGGATGGAATACGTACGATCTGATTTGAGATCCCCATTCGATTTTACGTTTGTTGGCGTTGGCGGCATTTTTCAGCTCTTCTCGTTTACGGAGTTCTTCTTCATACAGGCGTGATTTCAACATGGTGAGCGCTTTTTCGCGGTTCTCTCCTTGTGTACGTGCCTGTTGGCATTCGATGATGATTCCTGAAGGGACGTGTTTGAGTCGGACAGCTGTTTCCACTTTGTTTACGTTCTGTCCTCCCTTACCGCCGGAACGATAGAATTCCCATTCCAGGTCAGCAGGGTTTACTGCAATCTCGATGTTATCATCCACTAACGGATATACATATACGGAGGCAAAGGAAGTATGCCTGCGCGCATTGGAATCGAATGGTGAAATACGTACGAGCCTGTGAACGCCGCTTTCGGCTTTCAGGTGCCCATAGGCGAAATCGCCGTCAAACTCAAGGGTAGCGGATTTGATACCAGCGCCATCGCCGTATTGCGTATCAATCTCAGACACTTTCCAGCCTTGTTTCTCACCATACATACGGTACATACGCAGCAGCATTTCAGCCCAATCCTGGCTTTCAGTGCCGCCTGCACCGGAGTTGATAGTAAGTACTGCAGGCATTTCATCTTCAGGCTGGTTTAAGGTAGACTTAAATTCCAGGTCTTCCAATGCTGCCAATGCGGCTTGGTAGGCTTGTGTTACTTCCTCTTCAGTTGCTTCTCCTTCTCTGAAAAAATCGTTGAGCACACTACTGTCTTCTATGGCAGTATGCACATTGTCGTAAAGGTCAACCCAATATTTGTTTACCTTAATTTCTTTCAGGATGGAAGTTGCTCTGGCATTATCATCCCAAAATCCGGGGGCCAGGCTTAATTGTTTGTCATTTTCTATTTTGGCTAATCGGTCAGGGACGTTAAAGAAAACCTCCCAGGACGTGAAGACGATCCCTCATAGCTTTAAGTTGCTCTGCTGTCATAGGTCGCAAATGTAGTAAAAAATGTACAAATCTGCTAATGTAATACCGATTGATATATATACTGCAACAAATCTGCATGGTTAAACATGGTATTTAGCAAAATATTTACGAAATTTATTGATAACCAGGTTCTTCATATATAATCATTTGGTCATTTGTCTTATGCAAGCCCATGATACCCTCTATTACAGGAACAGGTCTATTTTCAACTCTATTGCCTTTTTGATACTGATCGTAGTGCATCTGCTGTCATGGTTATTACCCATTAACGGCATTAGCGCTACAGCGGTATCTGATTTATATCCCAGTTTGTTTGAGCCGGCAGGATTTACTTTTCACATCCGGGAATTACTTGATTTTAGTTTACTGGCATTTACTATTTGCCAGCAAATGATGGCATTTGCTCCTGAGGAAGAAGCGCGCCTGCGATATCACATGCAACGCATGCAGCATTGGTTCATTCTTAGTTGTATTTGTAATGCAGGATGGTTTTTCGCCTGGCATTATGAGTTGATTCCTTTGTCCATGTTACTGAAAGTAATATTGCTATTCTGTTTGATTCGTATTCATCAGAACTTTCAGATTTACGATCCGCAGGCTTCCTGGAAAGAAAAATGGTTTGTACATATTCCTTTTACCATTTATCTGGCCTGGATAACTATCACTACCTTAATGAATTTTGCCACACTGAGCACATATGAACAATGGATGCCCTCTCCTGTTGCGCAGGTGGGACTTGCTGTATGCTTGGTTAGTGTCTCTACTATCATCAGTATGTTAATGATTCTTTTTCGCAACAATATCCTGTTTGCGCTTGTTAATGTGTGGACGCTATACGGTATCTTGTATAAGAGGCAGATGACCGGTGCAGCAGAAGAATATGCCATTGTCCATGCCTGTATTATGGGAATCGGAATTATTGCGGTAACAATTTCATGGTATTTACTCAGGAAACAGAAATCATCCACCTAAAATATTAATTTTGGCGCGCATTAATATACACTACTATGTTCCCATCAATCAATCCTACTACTACCAAGTCGTGGCAGCAGTTACAGCAGCACGCTGAAGAAATGAAGAAGGTGCATATGCGTGCCTTGTTCGCAGAAGATAAAGAAAGGTTTAGTACTTTCTCGATTAAGTTTGAGGACATTCTCTTTGACTATTCCAAGAATATCATCACCGAGGATACGAAGAACATACTTCTGCAACTGGCGGCCGACTGCAAGGTACCTGATGCCATTAAGGCGATGTTCAACGCGGAGAAGATCAACGTTACTGAGAACCGTGCCGTACTTCATACTGCATTGCGTAATATTTCCGGCAAACCGGTCCTGCTGGACGGAAGAGATGTAATGCCGGATGTGGAAGCCGTACTGAACAAGATGGATCATATATGTCGCCAGATACATTCCGGCGAATGGAAAGGATATACGGGCAAGCCTATACGTTATATTGTAAATATTGGTATTGGCGGTTCTGATCTTGGTCCGGTGATGGTTACAGAAGCGCTGAAACCTTACTGGAAGGAAGGTATTCATCCTTTCTTCGTATCCAATGTGGATGGTACTCATATTGCGGAAACCCTCAAACAGATTACGCCAGACGAAACCCTGTTTCTGATAGCCTCCAAGACATTCACCACCCAGGAAACCATGACCAATGCCCTCACTGCGCGTGACTGGTTCCTGCAACATGCCAAGGATGAAAAGATGGTGGCCAAGCATTTTGTGGCGCTTTCTACCAATGAGAAAGCAGTAACCGCATTCGGCATTGACCCTAACAACATGTTTGAATTCTGGGATTGGGTAGGTGGCCGTTATTCTCTCTGGTCTGCGATTGGTTTATCCATTGCGCTGACAGTGGGTTATGACAACTTCACCCAGCTTCTGGCGGGCGCGCATGCGGTAGATAACCACTTCGCACAAACGCCGCTGGAGAACAATATTCCGGCTATCATGGCACTCATCGGCCTATGGTATGGCAATTTCTTCGATACTGCCACAGAGGCAATTTTACCATACGATCAGTACATGCATCGTTTCCCAGCCTATTTCCAGCAGGGAAATATGGAAAGTAATGGTAAACATACGGATCGTACAGGCGTTGACGTTAAATATGAAACTGGCCCTATCGTATGGGGAGAACCAGGGACTAACGGTCAGCATGCCTTTTATCAACTGATTCACCAGGGAACGCATATCATTCCATGCGATTTTATTGCACCTGCTATCAGTCATAATCCTATCGGGGATCATCACGTGAAATTGTTGTCCAATTTCTTTGCGCAGACAGAAGCGCTGATGAATGGTAAAACGGAGGCGGAAGTACTGGCAGAATTGAAGAGCGCCAATGCTTCTGAGGAGGAAATCAAACGGGTACTGCCTTACAAGGTATTCTCCGGCAACCGTCCTACTAATTCCTTCCTGGTGAAAGAGATAACGCCATATACCCTTGGCTCCCTCATTGCATTATATGAGCATAAGATATTTGTGCAGGGCGTTATTTGGAACATTTACAGCTTTGATCAGTGGGGTGTAGAGCTGGGCAAACAACTGGCCAGCAAGATCCTTCCTGAGCTGCAAAATGAAGATTTAGTCATTAACCATGACGCCAGTACGAACGGACTGATTAATGCTTTCAAAAGCATGAGAAAATAATTCAAGTTTAAGGCTTAAGCCTTTCATGGGTTTAAGTTCTGAGGTTGAAAGTTGTCCCGCACTTTTTAGTGCGGGAATTTTTTTTCTCGCAAAGGCGCAGAGGGGGCGCGAAGACGCGGGCGCCTGCGGCGCTGAGCGGAGTTGTTTGCTCGCAGAGCAGCATAGGCAGCAAAGCAGCAGTGAATTATGTTATGCTGTTGTTTATGTAATTAGAGATTGCTGATAGGAACCGTAACAGCATCCGTAAGCCATTTATGTCAATATTTTTATCTTCAACATCTTTGCTGCTTTGCTGCCTATGCTGCTTTGCGAGCTAATCTATCCCGCACCATTCTTTGCCCCTTTGCGTCCACCTTTGCGCCTTTGCGTGAAACCTCCGCGCATAAAAAAACCCCCGGAGAAATCCGGAGGTTGTCAGTGTATGATAAATAAATTCAGTTTACCATTTGTCTACATCATCGGCAGTATGTGAAGAAGGAGCAGCGGCTGCTTCTACCGGAGCTGCAACTGGGGCGCTTGTAATTTCAGCACCTTCTGCATCGTCCTGGTCTTCCTGCACATAATCGTGGTTGTAGGCATCAAAGTCAAAATCGGGCATCAACTCAGTTTTCACGTAGTTGATGGTTTCGGTCAGCGCGTTCAGGAACTTGTTAAAGTCTTCCTTGTACAGGAACACTTTGTGCCTGTCATAACCGTTGTCATTAAAACGTTTCTTACTTTCAGTGATTGTAAGAAAGTAATCATTTCCCCGAGTGGTCTTTACATCAAAGAAGTACGTTCTTCTTTTGCCCGCTTTCAATCGTTTAGAAAAGATGCTATCATTGTTTCTTTCCTGTTGATTGTTGTTTTCGTACGCCACAGTTGATAGATTTAAGTGTTAACGAATCAAATCCTGTTTCAATAAGGAACAAATATACTATTGTTTTACAAATATCAAAATAATTTTAAATGATTTTGAAAAATCATAAAACCGCCGCGTATACTGGCACTGCAGCGTATATGCAAGGACGTGATTCTTACTCAGTTAGTGGTTCTTCTTCCCCTGATTGCTGACGTGCATACAACTCGGCATAATAGCCGTTTAATGACAATAATTCATCATGCGTTCCTGCTTCTGCAATCCTTCCTTCATCCAAAACGATGATCTTATCGAACTCAAATAAGGCGAATATGCGATGGGTGATAATGATAGCAGTTTTATCTTTCAGATAGGCGTAAAGGTTGCCAATGATTTCCTTTTCTGTACGTGCATCTACGGCAGAAAGGCAATCGTCGAACAGGAGGATATGCGGATTTTTGATCAGTGCGCGGGCAATGGATATACGTTGCTTCTGGCCGCCACTGAGCGTAACGCCTCGCTCTCCTATCGTGGTTTCGAAGCCTTCAGAAAAGCCCAGAATATCCTTTTCCACAGAGGCTTGGCGGGCAGCTTGCTGCACCTTATTAATATCTGCGGTAGGGTCTCCAAAACGTATGTTATTGGCAATGGTATCGGAAAACAGGAATACATCCTGTGGTACATAGCTGATCTGTCCGCGCAAATTATCCAGTGGCATAGTGCCGATATTATGGCCATCCATCAGGATTTTACCTTCCTGCGGATCGAACATACGAATCAACAGCTGCGCCAGGGTGGTTTTCCCGGAGCCGGTCCGACCTATCACCGCCACTTTCTCTCCTGGCCGTATATGCAGGTTAAAGTCGCGGATAGCAGTTATACCAGTATGCGGATAAGTGAACGTTACATTTTCCATACGAATTTCGCCAGTAATGTCCACGGCTTTGGCATCCGCGGCATTACGAATCTCCGGCTGAATCTGTAAAAATTCGTTTATGCGTTGCTGTGAGGCAGCCGCTCTTTGAATCATGGACGCGACCATTCCTATAGAGAAGAACGGGAACATCAGCATATTTACATAAATCACAAACTCAGCCAGGTTCCCTACTGTAATATTACCGGCAATCACCTCCATACCGCCAATGAAGATGGTCAGAATTACGCTAAGTCCGATCATCAATGCCATAGTGGGCTGGAAGAGCGCGTCGGTTTTAGCCAGACTGATAGAACTCTGTTTATATTCTTCGCTGGCCTTTTCGAAGTGCCCAGCGCTCGCGTCTTCCTGGACATATGATTTTATAACACGGATACCAGAGTATGATTCCTGCGCAATAGAGGTTATCCCAGATAATTGCGCCTGGATGCGTTCACTTTTCTTATGTATAATCCGGTTGACGTAGTAAATTGTCAATGCCAGGAAAGGCAGTGGAGATAAGGTATATAACGTCAGCATGGGATTGACTTGTATCATCAGGTAGATGATGATAACAATCAGGAATAAAGTTCGGGAAGCATACATAATGGCCGGCCCTACGTACATGCGTACCCGTGATACGTCTTCTGTGATGCGACTCATCAGATCGCCGGTGCGATGCATCTTGAAAAAATTCAGATCCAGCTGCTGATAATGCTGATAGATTTCATTCTTCAGGCCGTATTCTATATGCCGACTCATCACAATCAGGGTTTGGCGCTGTAAGAACAGGAAAAAGCCGCTGAGCAGGGCAAACAGCAGGATACTGATGCCGTAGAATGCAAGTATTTGAGAAAAACTACCTCTGAATATATGACTCAGACCGGTATCTTCCAACAGCCGGTATTCATCCAGGTTATGAGAGAGCAAATCGAAGATCTGCCGGACCATAATGGGTTGGAAAACGCTAAAGACAATGGATATGGCGGTAAATAATAATCCGAGGATTAACCGCCATTTATTTTGGAGGAAATATTTATTCAGTGCCGCTAAATGTTTCAAAGCCTATCTGTTTATGGAACAAAAATAGGACTTTCTGCTATTCCCTATGCAGACAAATTACAGGCGGAAAAAACAGCCTGTAAACAGCAATGCCTCCTTCCTGAAGGAAAGAGGCATTGGCTAAATATTATATCCGGCATTATGCCATTTTCTGCAGCTCAGCATTGATTCTTGCTTCTGCTTCAGCAGGCGTAACGTCTTCTTTCACAAATTTCTGTCCGGTGATGTTTTCGAACAGTTCAATATAACGTTCGCTAACGCTATTGATGAATTCGTCAGTCATAGTTGGTACTTGCTGACCATCTTTACCCTGGAATCCATTTTCCATCAGCCATTCACGAACAAACTCTTTACTGAGCTGACGTTGTTGGATGCCGGCTTTCTGGTTTTCTTCGTAACCTTCTGCGTAGAAGAAACGGGAAGAATCTGGAGTGTGGATCTCATCAATTACATAAATCTGGTCACCGATTTTACCGAACTCGTATTTGGTATCAACGAGGATCAGGCCACGTTCAGCTGCCATTTCTTTACCTCTGGCGAAGAGCGCCAGGGTGAATTTTTCCAGCTGTTCGTAATCTTCCTTGCTTACCAGACCCTGAGCGATAATTTCTTCACGGGAGATATCCTCATCATGACCTTCATGCGCTTTGGTAGTAGGTGTGATGATTGGCTCAGGGAAGAAATCGTTTTCTTTCAGGCCTTCTGGCATAGTAACGCCACAGAGTACACGCTGACCGGTTTTGTAGGTTCTCCACGCATGACCGGTGAGGTTACCGCGTACCACCATTTCTACCGGGAAAGTTTCACATTTCAGACCGATAGTTACACTTGGCAGCGGCGTTGATTTTACCCAGTTAGGGACAATGTCTTTGGTAGCTTCCAGCATGATTGCAGCCACCTGGTTCAGTACCTGACCTTTGTAAGGGATCGGGCGAGGCAGTACTACGTCGAATGCAGAAATACGGTCGCTAACAACCATCACCATCAGTTTATCATTAATGGTGTATACATCACGTACTTTCCCTTTGTAGAAAGCGGTTTGACCTGGCAGGTTGAATTTTGACTCTAACATGAATAAAAATTATAAATTGAAGATGAATGACACTTTTACAGGGTGCAAAAGTAAACACGAAACACATGACTTGCTACACCAAACAAGATTTTTTTCTTATCATTCCCCGGGAATGCCCGTTGCATAAGGCCTCAGCAATCCAATAATCGTATCGTTCTCCGGATACGGCGTCAGAAATGAGCGGATGGCTTCCGGATCACTATGATCTAAATGTTCAGGGAAATACCCCATTCCATAGAATTTGCCCTTTTCCATCAGGATACAACTGCGTTCGCCCGGCTGCAAGCCTTTGTCTACAATAGTTACAGAAGGTTGTTGTTGCTGGAGATAGCGGATAGCTTCCATCACGCGATCATTATAAAGGATCGCATCTTCTTCCTGTTTGCATGCGCCATTGCAGGTTCCTGCCGTAATGCCGGCACATGTCCCCTCTCCTTTCTGCAGGAAACATAATTTTGGACACAGCTTAAACTCCTTTATGAGCGTGCGAAGCACCCGATGCCCATCAACCAGCAGATTAAAACAGTGAACAGGATGGGAATGTTTACGTTTCTTTTCGATGGCTATACGAAGATAGCCCTGCTGGTCTTCAAACAGGTAAAATCCGTATTTATACTCTACATGCTTCTGCGCCGCATTAAACGGAGGCCAGAGTCTTTTGATTTCTACCGATTCCAAAATAGAGGCCATCAGCTCCGTAGCGGTAGGCTGATAGGTAATACTATGAATGGTTCGCAGGAAATTCTGGCGTTGACGACCGGGGTTATTACCCGTGAAATGACTGTTTACGCGTTTTTTCAGATCCAGGGCCTTACCCACATACACTACTTTCCCTTTCTGATCATGAAAATAATATACGCCAGGTGCGCTGGGCAGATCTTTTACTTGCTCTGGTGGCAAGTTTGGCGGCAGAAACTGTTCTTTCGATCCGCCTTTCAACATACCGGCAATCGCCTGCGTATGATCATGCTGCAACATCAGCCCAAACAGCTTCATCGTGGCTTCTGCATCCCCGGAGGCCCTGTGACGGCCATTGATAGGGATTTCAAAATGACGACAAATATTCCCCAGGCTGTAAGAGGGTAATCCAGGGAAAATTTTACGGCCCAGGCGTACTGTACAGAGTTTTTTAGCCTGTAAGTCGTATCCTGCGGCCTCTAAATGATATTTTAAAAAAGAATAATCGAAGTTGACATTGTGGGCGACGAAAATATTGTCTTTCAATAGACTGAAGACCATCGGGGCCACGGCTTCAAAAGGAGGCGCATCGGCCACCATTTCATCGGAGATTCCCGTTAATACGGAGATATAATATGGGATGGGAACACCAGGATTGACCAGCGTTTCGTAATGCTGCACCAATTCTCTGCCATCATACAAATAAATGGCAACTTCTGTTATTCCGCTGGCACTGGCATGACCGCCAGTAGTTTCGATATCTACTATTGCATACATCCTGTAACAAAGATATTGCATTTGAGATTACCTCCGCCTATTCAAAATGGAGAGTCGCCATAAAGCGAGGGAAACATACATTATCCACAGCAACAGCAAATGGATAACGCTGGTCATATTATCGGCCAAACTCGCTCCTGTCTGCACGATCGCCACATAGATTTTCATAAAAGGAGTGGTGGGTAGCAAGGAAGAAAAGAGTTGCATGGACCTCGGCAGGGAATCATAAGGCCAGGCGAGGCCGCTCAACAGAAAAAATGGATAGGTGGAAAATACCATGAGTTGTGCCGTCAGCAGTTGGCCTTTGAAAAGCGTCCCCAGCGTGAACCCCAATGGAATCAAAGTAAATATAAAAATAATAAAAGCCACGGCTACATCCAAGGGATGCCCCCGGAAGGGAATGTCCAGGGTTCGGTAATTGACGGTCATGAAAAAGGCGGCGTATGCACAGAACAAAAGGAAATAAAACAATCCTTTGCCCCAAAGGGTCGTAGAGAGACTATTACCAGCCATTCCCACCAGTTGCGGAATCTGTTTGTTCTGACGATCTAATGCCACACTTTCCGCCAGTCCAATCAACAAGGTTTGCTGAAGGATAAGCGCCAGTAGTCCTGGTAACAGAAAGCCGCCATAGCTGGAACGGGTATTATACAAGGGTCTGTAATCAAAATTCACCGGCATTGTTTCCTGCATAGCAATGGTAGTCGTATTACCTTTCATCTGGTTATACCTGAGTCGTACCCCCGCTCCCACTGTCATTCCGATATTGGTAATAGCCATGGCCAGTTCGCTGGATGGCAGGAACCTGGCTCCATTCACGGCAAGCACCACGTCGGCCTGTTTTAAGTCCAGCAGCTTCTTTTCCATGCCTTTGGGTATTAACAGAAAACCCTGCATTTGTCCATAGTACATACTTTGCTGGGCATCCTCCATACTGGCAGCACGAACCACCTGCGCTACCTGCAGTTTGCTCACCTGTTCCACAAAGGTGCGTGAGAGGTTCGAGTTATCCTCGTCTACCACACCCAGCATTACCTTCTCTTCTACTTTATACATGTATATACTCCCATAAAAAAAAGCGTAGATCAGTGGCGCCAACAAGAGTGTCAGGAGCAGACTATGATCCTTTGCAACGAGCTTCAGTTCCCGCAGGAATAGCTGTCCTATATGTGAAAATACATTAGGCATGTTGTACCAGTGGTTTATTGAGCTTTCGCTGAAAGATGATAATCGCCACAGGATAAGTGACCACAATAAAGAGTAGTAACTGGGTTATTTCATGGTAGCAATATTTCAAAGGAAGATGCATAAAATACACTTTGAAAAACGAATCCAGGAAAGGCGTAAACGGCATCAGTTGCGCGTAGAACTGATCGAACCAGGGCATTCCCCAACGAGGAAAAGTAAATCCGCTAAAAACAAATGCCGGCGAAGTATAGAACAGGCCTATATCACAGGCTACCATCACATCGTTTACAACTGCCGAAACCATCATCCCCACGCCAATGCAGGCAATCGCCAACAAGGTATACATAAAAAACAACGGGTAATTTGACGCGATCAATCCATCGGCGAAGATGGGGAACATCACGCAGGTGACCAGCAAATAATTTACCCAGGCCATTGTCAGATGGGCCAGCATTTTACCGGTGATTACCACCGAAGCGGAACCGTTGGACAATTGCTGCAACTCCGCTATTGTACCGGTTTTGCGCTCATAATTGAGTACGAGAATTGCCACCATGATGATCATCATCTGCAGCGCAACGGCAATTAATCCAGGTACGAGATATGCCTGATAATCATATCTGGGATTGTACAATACCCAGGAATGTAAATTGACAGGGAGTACCAATGACATGGCCTGCGTGGCAGGCATGCCTGTCTTCACCATTTTTTGCAGTATTACGCCGGAACCTGCGGTGATAATTACCTGCGCAGCATCTTTGTAAATCAGCTTAGAAGTGACCATAGATGCAGCGTTCGCGTATAAGGTAACCGTTACAGGATGGCGACTTTTTATATCTTTATCCAGTGTGGCCGGGAAGTGCAGCGCGGCTAGTATCTCCCCGTTTTTCATCATTCTTTCTATTTCTTCATAATTATTTACCTGGTGGGTGATATGTATAGACTCGGTTTCTTCCAGCAGAAAAGTGAATTGGCGGGACAAAGGCGAATGCGCTTCATCCCAGATGGCCACCGGCAAATCTTTTGCGAACTTATTGTTGTAAATGGTAGCATAGATCACGCATACTATGGCAGGCATCACCAGGAGCACCACATAGTGCACCGGGAGGGTCAGTATACGTTTCCATTCCCGAATAAAAATCTTATAGATGGCGGTAATCATGGCAGTATTACTGATGCGGTCATACCTGGGCGCAATCCCTGGATAGCCGCTTCATTTACAGGTTTAAAATCCACTGTAAAAGTGCGCAGTTCAAAATCCCCTTTTGCTTTTACAGGTACCCAGTTGGCGAATGTCAGCGATGGAGCCACTTTATCCAGGCGGGCATCAAACTGTTGGGGTTTACATCCTGGCACTGTCATTTGCAGTACAGTTCCAGGTTTGAGGGTATTCATCTGATCCTGGCGGATATTAAAACGTATATGGTAGGTAGATGGCTTCTGCAATGTAATTAAGGGATATCCGATCGCAACGATTTCGCCTTCTTCAATCACCATCGACGAAATAATACCATCAGTAGGCGCATGGATGTAGGTGTTGTCGGCGAGCGCTTTTGTTAATTCATAACCTTCCCTCGCCTGGCGGAGAATGGCTGCAGCAGCCTGTATCAGCTCAGGGCGATTTCCTTTCTCCAGCATTTCCATATTCAATTTGGCGGTTTCCATTTCCTTTTTCGCTGCTTGCAATTTGAAATAGACCAGGTCTTTTTCTTGTCCGGAAATTACCTCATCATTGAAAAGATTTTCCATGCGCTTGTATGTTTTCTGCATGAGTTCATACTGGTCCTGTGTAATTTTATAGAGGTTATCTGCCGCTTTGATGACTTCCGGCCGAGCGCCTTTTTCCAGTAATGTCAACTGGCTCTGAGCAGCGTCTATGGCAGCCAGCGCCTGATTGCGGATAGCATTAATTTCGGTAGACCTTAGTACGCCGAGTAACTGTCCTTTGTGAACGGTATCGCCTTGTTGTACTAGCAGGCTATCCAGTCGCCCTGGAAATTCCGCAGCTACATCTACATAATCTGCGTCTACCATACCTATCACGCTGTTATCGTTTGCAGCAGGCTTCTTCACGAAGAATATCAGCGCGATGATAATGATGATAATGGGTACGAGTAAAGCCCAGTAGTTTTTAAAGAACGCTCTCATCGGTATGCATTTATTTCATTCCATCAATATAAGCGGCAAACTCTTCCGGAGTGCCCAGTATATTCCAGTATTCCGCCATGGCAAGGTAGTAGCCTAACACAGCGGTATAATATATTTTCTCCATTTCTTCTTCCTGCAATAAAGCCTCATTAACATCTTTAACGGAAGACAACTGATTTTCCATGCGGTCAGTGATCAATGCAGTAGTGAGGCGGGCTTGCTGACGTGCGCTGTCCAGGGATGCCACTTCCCGTTGCATAGCCGCCATTTTGTTTTTTGCGATGGCGAGTTGCAGTTCCAGGCCGGATTTGGTATTGAAGGCAGCCAGCCTGGCTTCTTCCACCAATTGTTCGCTGGCGCGGGTACGTTTCACGCGGGAGAAACCGTCGAAGATATTCCATTGCAGCTCCACTCCTACCAACCATGGCGGAATAGTGACGGGTAAGTCTTTTTGATAGACATTGACATTACCAATGGCGAAAATATTGGGCATGGACAAACTACGTGTAGCCTTCACCGCTACCTTCGCCTGATCAGTGGTATTTTCCACCAGTTGGTAGGTAGCATTATTCTCCAATTGTGTTGCTGGCGTATATGCCGTATCTAAATTGTAGTCATTATATCGAAGCGTATCATTAATCGCGATAGGCGTTCCCAGTGGCTGTCCCAGTAATTTATTCAGTTCCAGCAAAGCATTTTGTTTGTCCAGTTGCAGATTAGCATATCTGTTGGCCGCCTGTGTATAGGCCACATTGGCCCAGTTGAGCAGGTATGGCGGTAGTAATTGATTCTTTTTCAGAGAGGCCGCATATTCTTTGTTTTTGCGGAAAGCGTCTACCATGATGCTTTCATGAGAGAGGATAGTATTGAGATAGAGTATACGCAGGTATTGCGCGCTGATACCGAAGGTCAGTTCTTTTTCCACCAGTTGCTGGTTGAACTGGCCCGCTTTCACATTGGCTTTGGCGAGGTCCTGTGCGGCACTTATTTTCCCGCCCAGGTAGATAGGTTGTTTCACAAAAACGCCGGCGGTAAAATAAGATTGTTTGGCGAGTTGGGGGTTATAGTCGGGATACAAGGTATTGATGATTCCCTTGGTAGCATTATAAATTTTATCCTGTACCGGTTGTGGCAGATCAGCGCCGGTAATTTGATGAAATACTTCATTGGCGGTATTGACGCTTTGAGTAGAGGAGCCATTTACTACGCCATCTTTTACTTGTTGCAGGTTAATTTCCAGCGGTTTCCCGAGATAGTTATAGCCCGCCAGGAGGTCAACTTTTGGGAAATAGGCTCTGTTTTCAGCCTGGAGGGCGTATTCGCGGGCCTGGAGTGAGTGTTGCGCTTGTTGCACCACTGCATTTCCTTGTTTTGCTATGCGGTAACAATCTTTCAGCGACCACTCTTTTCCACCATTCTGGGCTTTTATGTTAACAGTATACAGCAATGTGATAATGATAACTGGAAATGGTTTCATAAGGTTCATATTTCGGTATGGCAGCGCTGAAGGTTACACCGATCAGATAAACAATCAATTATGCATAATGTTTGTAATATTTTTAAAAAAATAATGATTAATAAGGTATAAAGGATATCAGATTGAATTCCTTATCTTTAGTAACGCACAAATTGTACATCATTTTCCTTATTCTGTGCATTTGATCCCTTTTGGTAAAGCTTGACCTTTGTATGGTCTTATGAACAATAAAAAAAGCGGACTTGTTAAGCATTAAAGAGTAACGCAAACTGTTCACGGGCAGCAACTTATTTCAACCACATAAAACATTCACTTATGGCAAAAACAACATGGGTAGCAGACGCTGACCACAGCGAGCTTGGCTTTAAGATCAGACATTTGATGATTACCAACATCAATGGAAAGTTTAACACCTTCTCCGTTGACGCAGAAACAGATGATGAGGATTTCGCGAACGGTAAAGTGACAGCATCAGTGGATATTGATTCCATTAGTACCGGTAATGAGCAGCGGGATGGTCATCTGCGCAGCCCTGATTTTTTTGATGTCGACAAATATCGCTATATAAAATTTGTGGCCACTAAAACGGAAAGTGTGGATCATGATGGATCATGGACGCTTTGGGGAGATCTGACTATCCGGGACATTACAAAAAACATTAAGCTGGATGTGGAATTCGGCGGTGTGGTGAAAGATCCCTGGGGCAATACGAAGGCAGGTTTTACTGTACATGGTAAAATCAACCGTAAGGATTTCGGCCTGAACTGGAATGCGGTAACAGAGGCTGGTGGCGTAATGGTGAGTGAAGAAGTTAAAATTCACTGTGAAGTACAGATGTTAAAGAAATAATATTCCCGGTCCCGCCCCGCTGCGGGGCCTTTTAAAAAAAGAAGGTATATCATGAGCGCAATTACAGGCATACATCACGTAACGGCTATTTCCGGCAGCGCAAAACGTAATTTCGACTTTTATACGCGCGTGATGGGATTACGGTTCGTAAAGAAAACCGTCAACTTTGACGATCCCAATACATATCATTTTTACTATGGCGATGAAACTGGTAGTCCTGGTACTATTCTGACTTTTTTCCCCTGGGAAGATATCATGGCAGGGCGCCGTGGTACGCATATGGCCACAGAAATCGGTTATGCTGTACCCGATGGCAGTCTGGATTTCTGGCTGAAACGTTTCGAAAAAGAGAACATTATTTACAATAAGCCTTCGTCTAAGTTTGGAGAAGTATATCTTACTTTTCTGGACCCGGATGGGTTGAAAATAGAACTGACGGTACCCGAATTTCCGGACAACCGGGAACCATGGGAAACAGCAGAGATCAAAGATGAGCATGCGTTACGCGGCTTTCATCACGTCACCCTTACCCTCGATGACATCCAACCTACCGCAGATTTGCTGGTATCCGTTTTCGGTTATGAATTGAAAAAGAATCATACCAACCGGTATCGTTTTGCAGGTCCTGATGGCGAAAAAGGTGGATATATTGATCTGGTAGAAGCTAAGGGGGAGATGCGTGGTCATGTGGCTGGCGGCTCTGTACACCATGTAGCGTTCAGGGTTCCTGATGAGGCTGCACAGGAACATTTCCGCAAGATCCTGGAAGATCGTGGCTTGCATATCACCTCACAACTGGACCGAAAATATTTCAAATCCGTTTATTTCCGGGAACCAGGCGGCGTACTGTTTGAACTGGCAACAGATACACCCGGATTTACCGTAGACGAGCCTAAAGAGCAGCTGGGACAGCATCTGATGTTACCGCCTCAGTTTGAATCACAGCGTAGTGAAATTGAAAAGAAATTAATAAAGCTCGATTAATATGGACTTCCAACCAATGAAATATATCTGGGAACCTGCTGTTAACAGCAATGGCTATACGCTATTGCTGTTGCATGGTACCGGCGGAGACGAATCTCACTTGCTCCCTATCGGAGCGCGGATAGGCGCAGGTTTCAACATCCTCAGTCTGCGAGGCAACGTACTGGAACATGGCATGTCCCGGTTCTTTCGAAGACTAAGTATGGGCGTATTTGATGAAAAGGACGTTCATTTCCGCACCCATGAGATGGTACATTTCTTACAGGAACTTTCATTGGGACTGGGGTTTGACCCGGACAAACTGATAGCTGTTGGCTATTCCAATGGCGCTAATATTGCCGGTGCTACCTTAATGATTTATCCGGAACTCTTGGCCGGCGCCATATTGTTCAGGCCTATGCAGCCTTTACATGGACTGGAAACGGCCTTTGAAACAGAGAAGTCGCAGCCGGTTTTAATAAGTTCAGGAAAAGAAGATAGCACCGTAAATCCGGACGCTACAGCAGGTTATGCCAGTCTGTTAGAAGCCAATGGTTTTAAAGTAAGCACCGTGCAGGTAGAAGCAGGTCATAACCTTTCGCAACAGGATATCACCCTTGCCGGCAAATGGCTGAAAGATTCATTTTAAAATATTGATAAGGAAGCAGCATTATGACAATGGAAGAATCAGTAAAAGTATCAATTGGTAATATCCCTTACCAGGTATCTGTAGATACCCGCGGACACAGATGGTTATCAGATGAACCGGAAGATATAGGCGGCGGAGACACCGCTCCAAGTCCCGGAGAATTACTGCTCAGCAGTTTGGGTGCATGTACTGCTATCACAGTTAAAATGTATGCCAACCGGAAAAAATGGCCGCTGGAAGATGTAGAAATTGAACTCGCCTTTAATAGCGAATTGAAGCCAGATCCTTTGACCACCATCATAGAACGTAATATCGTCTTTAAAGGAGATCTTACCGATGAGCAAAGGGTGCGACTATTACAAATTGCAGATGCCTGCCCAGTGCATAAGGTATTGAGTAATCCTATTAAAATAATCACCCGTCAAGACTAAAAGGAGGATTTCAAAATGAAAGACATTACTAAGAAATACACTAACGGTGAGGTGACCATTGTATGGAAGCCGAATGTATGTGTGCATTCTGAAGTATGCTTCCATGGTTTACCGGAAGTGTTCAACCCCAATGAAAAGCCCTGGATTAAAGCAGAAGGGGCAGCTACAGACCGTATCATCTCCCAGGTAAAGCAATGCCCTTCCGGGGCGCTCACCTACTATCTGAATGCAGAAGTGGAAGCAGAAGGAGGCGTAGCCCCGGCAATTGATGCCGAGAGCATCGTGGAGCCACTGCCCAATGGCCCTCTGCTGGTGTATGGCAACATCGTCGTAAAGGATGCAGAAGGCCATGAAACGCATAAGAACAAGGTGACTGCTTTTTGCCGCTGTGGCGCTTCCAGCAATAAACCTTATTGCGATGGCACTCATGTAAAAATTCATTTCAGAGATAAACCTGAACAATAATGGAATTAACTATTCATCAAAATACCGCTCAACATCGGTTTGAGACCACCATCAACGGCTTTACCGCATTTATTCAATACCATCTTTTCCAGGGCGGCATCGCCTATGTGCATACAGAAGTTCCGCCAGAACTGGAAGGACAAGGAATTGCATCCCAGCTGGCTAAATATGTACTGGATTATGCCAGGACGGAGCATCTGAAGGTAAAACCATTATGCCCTTACGTGCATGCCTATATGAAAAGGCATCCGGAATACAACGACTTACTCTGATGAAAATAGGACCACCTATTTCACCACGGCTGGCAGGGAGATTTCCTGCCAGCCGTTTTTTTAATTCATTATCTTTATAAAAAACCATAATATGACACTCTTACAAGCCATGCTACAGCCCTGGCATTGGGCTATTGGCGGGTTCCTGATAGGTCTTACTGTTCCGTTGCTATTGTTGTTGGGTAATAAGGCCTTCGGCATCTCCTCTTCACTCCGACATATATGTGCCGCCTGCTTTCCGGCGGATATCTCTTTCTTCAAATACGATTGGAAGGCGCAGAAATGGAATTTATTTTTTGCCGGCGGTATCCTCATTGGCGCATTTATCGCTGCACATTGGATGCAGGGAAATGGTGAAATGGAGATTGCAGCGGCGACAAAAGTTAAACTGGAACAGTATCATTTACATAACTACCAGGGATTATTGCCTCATGAAATATTCAACTGGAGCAACGTGTTCACAGGGAAAGGATTGGTATTCTTTGTAATCGGAGGTTTTCTGGTTGGTTTTGGTACAAGGTATGCTGGTGGCTGTACTTCCGGGCATTCGATTATGGGGTTATCTAATCTGCAATGGCCTTCACTGGTGGCTACTATTTGTTTTATGGCAGGCGGGTTTCTTTCTGCCAATGTGATTGTACCCTGGTTATTTTCTATCCTTAATTAATGTATTATGAAAAATATGAAATACTTGCTGGCAGGGATATACTTTGGAATTGTGTTAGTGAAATCACAGGTCATTAGCTGGTTTCGGATACAGGAAATGTTTCAGCTTACCTCCTTTCATATGTACGGTGTCATTGGAACCGCTGTGATTACCGGAATGATTGCTGTGCAGTTGATTCGTCGGTTCGGGATTAAAACTTTTGAGGGAGCGCCTATTTCCATTGAGCCAAAGCAATTTGATAAGGGGCAGATTTTCGGAGGAATTATTTTCGGATTAGGTTGGGCGATAACAGGCGCTTGTCCGGGTCCTTTGTTTGCGCAGATTGGTAGTGGGTTTACCGTGGTGCTGATCACTTTATTGAGTGCCATTGCCGGCACCTGGGTATATGGTTTGGTGGAGAAGAAATTACCGCATTAAAAAAGGGCTGTCACTACTATGTAGCAACAGCCCTTGCTTTCATATAGCTTAATGTTGTTGTGACATCTGGTAGATGATAACGATGATCGCAAGAATTGCAATCACCAGTCCTGCAATCTTCACCCAGCTGTATGGTCTGTCGCCTGTTACTTCACCGGTAGTAGCATTTACCACGAAATGATATACCTTATCGTTGTATTTGTAGGCGCTGATCCAGACAGGGAGCAGTAAGTATTTCAGGCCAAGGTTGTTATACTGTACATCGTAATGGTCGATGATTTGTTCATCACCTCCGATATCATCGCAGATTTCTCCGCGAATGACAGGGTCCATTCTTTTCTGTGCCAGTACCAGTCCTTGTTCTGCATTCGTTTGATATATTTCCGCCCGGAAGCCGCTCAAATAGCGACCATCATAGCTTTTCAGCAGTTCCAGTTTCCATGGTTCCAGGATCACAGCCATTTTCTGTGGCAGTGAAGGGCTGGCGGAAACCAGTACATCACGGAAATCATTGCTAACGTGACCGGATGTACGATACCAGGCAGTGTGGCGTACCTGGCGGGTACGGGTCTCTTCCCTGCCGTTTACCGTTTCGGTGTAGGTTTCTGTCACGTAATAATATTCACCACGTTGACCAGTATACGAAGTGCTGGTATCTGTATCGTAGCTCCAGTGTGGGATGTAAACTCCTTTCAGTTGCTGGGAAGACCCATCTCTCACTTTTTTCACCAGGTCGGATGGAGCGAACCACAGTTTGCTCATCCAGTTCCGGAAGAATCCTAATGCTTCGCCGTCTTTAATGATAAATGGCAGCACATAATGTGGCTGCAGCATGGAGGTGGTCTGTGCATGGTCTATCACCAGTGGCGATGCACAGAACGGGCAGGAATCGGCCGTTACATTGGGCAGCAAAGTAGTGGATGCGCCGCAGTTGGTACATTTCACTACTACTGCCTCCTGAGTAGCAGAAGTATGTGCCTGTTCGGAGGCGATAAATTCCTGGTAATCGAAGGCATGCACCTCCGTTTCTGTTTCCTGCGAGATTTCGTTTACAGTTCCGCAGTAGTCGCATTTCAGGCTGTTGGTACCGGGTGCGTAGTGCAACACCGCTCCACAGTTCTGACACTTCAGAGAGGAGACCGTTTCACTTGTTTTGTCCTCAAATGACATAGGGCAATATTCAGTCAGTTAGATAGCAGTGCGGCACAAACCGCACTGCCCAATAAATTAAGGTAATGGCGGAGGAACGGTTGCGAGTACCGGCGCCATTTCTGGCACAGTGGAAGCGGCCGACCATGCAGCCATACCAGCTTTCCATACCAGGGTATCGCCTTTCAGCTGACCAGCAGCGGCCAGTTGACGCAACTGATCCAGTTCAAAAGGACCGGATTGTTTACCATCTACAGCCACGTAGAAAGCGACTGCAGCAGGTAATGGCGGAGGAACTGCGCCCGGGGTTGGAGCAGCAGCACCGGTTCCACTCTGGCCGGTTACCGGATTAAAAGTATTCTGCTGGAAAACATTACCTACCTGGCCCATCATTGCTGCGCCCATGCCCAGGCCCAGACCGGCGCCTGCGAGACCGCCGCTGCCTGGATTCTCTGCAGATTTTTCCATGGCATTGGCAGCCTGGAACTGTGCATATGCACCCAGATTACCAACGATACCCATGCTGCTGCGTTTGTCCAGCGCTGCTTCCACTTCTGGTGGCAGGGAAATGTTTTCGATCAGGAATTTAGTCAGTTCCAGACCCAGTTCATTGAACTCAGGGCTGATTTTATCGCCGATAATTTTGGAAACTTCGTCATAGTTTGCCGCCAGGTCCAATACCGGAATTCTTGATTCCGCAATGGCATCCATACCGCGGGAAACGGCCAGGTTACGGAGCTGTTCATTGATACCATCAACGGTAAACTCTGGGTTGGTCGCTGAAATCTCTTTCAGGAACTCGCCAGCATCTTTAATGCGGAATGCATAGCTACCGAATGCGCGTATACGCAGCGGACCAAATTCCGCATCACGCAACATAATCGGATTCTTGGTACCCCATTTCTGGTTGGTAAACTGGCGTGTGCTCACGAAGAAAACATCCGCTTTATAAGGGCTGTTAAAGCCATATTTCCAACCCTGTAAGGTAGCCAGGATAGGTAGGTTCTGTGTATTCAGTGTATACATTCCAGCCGGAAACACATCCGCAATCTTACCCTCATTCATAAACACAGCTACCTGTGATTCACGTACGGTGAGTTTGGCGTTTTGTTTTATCTCATTCTGATAGCGGGGAAATTTCCAAACAATAGTATCCGCGGACGTATCCGTCCATTCAATAATGTCAATAAATTCATTCCTGAGTTTATCTAATAATCCCATAATGACAGGTTTTTAATACGAGTTAATTGTCAGTCAAATCTACAGAAATATTTATTTGAATTGGAACTAATGATTTGTTATAATTTCAACAACTTTGCATTGATGGCAACTACCACAGTACTCACTGTCATTAATACCGCGCCTGCGGCCGGACTAAGTATAATCCCCCAGGGAGCTAAAATACCTGCTGCCAATGGCATGGCAATCAGGTTATAACCCGTTGCCCAGGCCAGGTTCTGGACCATTTTACGATAGGTGGCTTTTCCAAACCGAATGAGACTCACGATATCTGCCGGATTACTGTTTACCAATACAATACCGGCTGTTTCTGCAGCAATATCTGAACCGGAGCCCACGGCAATCCCAATATCCGCCTGGGCCAGGGCTGGCGCATCGTTGATGCCATCTCCGGTCATGGCTACGTATCTCCCCTCCTGTTGCAATTCCTTAATAGCATCCAGTTTCTGGTGCGGTAAAACTTCCGCAATCACCTTATCAAGATGCAGTTGTTCTCCTACTACTGCCGCTACTTTGCGGTTATCGCCAGTAAGCAGCACCGTAGTAATGTGATCCGCTTTGAGCGACTGCACCGCCCCCGCAGATTCGGGACGGACCTGATCAGACAACAGCAAATACCCCGCAGGCTGCCCATTTACAATGACATAAGAAAGCGTACCAGTATCGTCTGTTTGTACAGGCGGTAACTGGAAATGCTCGCGGGCATAAGCCGGAGACGCCACCAGTACTGTATCTTTCCCAACGGTTGCCTGAATCCCTTTTCCAGAAAGAGCTTGTACCTCACTGGCAGCAGGAATCTGCAAATGCAATTCGTTGGCTTTAGCAATAATACCGGTAGCAATTGGATGCTCTGACTGTTGCTCTGCGGATGCCGCCAACGCCAATATCTCCTCTTTACTACGGTCAGGCATATACGATTCCATAGCGGTTACTTCGAATCTGCCAACCGTCAGCGTACCTGTTTTATCAAATACCAGCGTATCTATTTTGCGTGCATTTTCAAAAGCTGTTCTGTTTTTGATAAGGAGTCCATGTTGCGCGGCAATGGTGGTAGATCTCGCTACCACCAATGGAATAGCAAGTCCCAGCGCATGCGGACAACATATCACAATTACTGTTACCATTCTTTCCATCGCGAAGGCCAAACTACTTCCAGTGAACCACCAGATGAAGAAAGTGACGATACCGGCAACAATCGCCACCAGCGTTAGCCAGCGGGCGGCTTTATCTGCCAGCAGTTGCGTACCGGATTTGGCCTGTTGCGCATCATTAACCAGTTTGATCACCTGCGACAAATAAGATCCTGCACTGTCGTGCGAAACGGTAATCTGCATAGCGCCATTTCCGTTGATGGAACCTGCAATTACTTTATCGCCCGTTTTTTTCTCCACTGGTTTGGATTCCCCTGTCAGCATAGATTCATTTACATAACTGCTGCCCTCTTTCACCACACCGTCTGCGGCTATTTTTTCACCGGGTTTGATCAGAATAACATCATTGGGTTGAAGACTGTCTGTTTTTACTTCTTGTATATCGTTGCCTTTTACGAGGTGAGCTTCCGCCGGCATCAATTTCACTAGCAGCTCCAACTCCCGTCCTGCTCCGGCAACAGCGCTCATTTCAATCCAGTGTCCCAGGAGCATGATAAGTATCAGGGTAGCCAGTTCCCAGAAGAAATCCATTCCTGCCAATCCAAAAAGTGTAGCGACACTATATACGAAAGCGACGGTAATAGCGAAGCCAATCAGTGTCATCATTCCCGGATTACGCTGCTTCATTTCCTGTGCCCATCCGGTGAGGAAAGGCCATCCCCCATAAAAATAAATGATGGTACTCAGGGCAAACAAGACATACTTTCCTCCGGGAAAATCAATCTGTAAGCCCAGCCATTGCTGAATCATATGTGACAATAGCATTACTGGAACGGTGAGTACCAGCACTACATAGAACCTTTTTTTAAAGTCATTGATCATAGCATTATGGTCATGTCCGCCATGGGCGCCATGACCGGCGTGCCCGCTATGGTTCATTGGCATCTTGCCATGATCCATTTCCTCCTGCTGATGCGCTTCATGCGTATTATTTTCACCTGCGGAAGGATGTTGATGTATATGTGTAGGGGTTGTCTGTTGATGAGCATGTTCGTGATGAGGGTCCATGATTCCGGGCTTTTATAGGTTAAAACAAGTGCCAGTTTGATTTGTTGGCTGTGATCCACGATCTATTAAGATACAAACATTCGGCTGATAATCACTTGAAAAGAATAAATTGCATGCTATATGCCGTTTTACTATTTTAGCTTTTGTTCCAGTGTTGAAAAATAATGACTGCCTACCTACAAACTGATGAGTTGCTGATTGAAAAACTGTCAAAAGATGACAGGAGAGCTTTTGAGGCAGTGTATAATCAATACTTCCTCCAGGTATTTCATTTCTCCCTGAAGTTTGTGGAAGACCGACAGATTGCGGAAGATATCACCCTGGAAACTTTTGTGAAGTTATGGGATAAACGCAGTGAGCTACCTCCTTCTTCCAATTTATCTGCTTTCCTTTGTACTATAGCCCGTAATGCATGTCTGAACCACCTGCGGGATGCTGAGCGCCTGCATAACCGGCATCAGGAACTGGCCAGACGCCAGGATAACGAACACTATACTTTCGAACTATACGCGGACCCACGCTCCGAGGTGTATAAACATTTATACCAGGAAATTGAAAAACTGCCGGGACGTATGGCAGACATACTCCAATTAAGCCTGAAAGGTTTGAAGAATGAGGAAATTGCAGAACATACCGGCGTCAGTGAAAAAACCGTTCGGAACCTGAAAACAGCCGCCATCAAGCAACTCCGTACTAAGCTATTGAAGAACGAATTGCTGCTCCTCATGTTACTCATCTCCCGTTAAAATATTTTTTAAAATTTTCGGGACAATTTCTTTTCGGCGGTGTCCTATAGTTACAACCAAAGAACTGTAGAATCGAATGCCATTGTCGCAGAAACAAATAACAGATTTACTACTGAAGCATTTATACGGTGAACTTACGGCTGAAGAAGCCGCCACATTGGAACAATGGAGAATGAGCAATGAAGAAAACAATGCCCTTTTCGCCGAGTTTTCAGATGAGGAAAAAGTAAAACAGGAGCTGTCAGCGCTATTGGCCACCAGGTCTCGCATCTGGGAGCAACTGGACGCGCATACCGGTTCCGTGCGTACATTACGCAGGAGCTACCAGCGACCATTGCTGGTGGCAGCCAGTATCAGCCTGTTGCTGATGGTAGCAGGGTACCTTCTCTGGAACCGGCCACCATCCAGCCATACACCCATTGCCAAGCATATGGCAGACATCCCCGCACCTGCAGCAAACAGGGCATTTATCACTTTGCGTAACGGCCAGAAAATTTATATAGATAGTCTGCAACCTGGCGCAGACGGACAACTCAAAGGAACAGGCGCACAAAAACTGGCAGCCGACCAATTGGTCTATAATGAAAATACTGATGGGAATCACCGACCGGAATTGAATACCATCACCGTTCCCAAAGGGAGTAAGCCATTACAGGTGACCTTACCTGATGGCAGCGACCTCTGGATAAACGTAGCCACCAGCGTATCTTTCATGGTACCATTTCCCAAAGATACACGAATGGTACATGTAACAGGAGAAGCCTATTTTGATGTAGCACAAAATGCCAGCAAACCTTTTACCGTACAGGTACGCAATGAGGTTATCCATGTTCTTGGAACTACATTTAATGTACAGTCATATGAAGATGAGTCTATCACAAAAACAACATTAGTAACCGGAAAATTACAGATCAACCAAACTAAAACAGGAACGATGAATGTGCTGAACAGTGGACAGCAGGCCATTACACAGTCCAATGACGCAGTTATCGTAAAGGATGATGCAGACCTGGAAGAAGTATTATCATGGAAACAAGATATGTTTCACTTCCGAAATGAGGAACTAAAATCCATCATGAATCAACTGGGTCGCTGGTATGACATCACTGTCGTCTATCCCCGTAATATTCCTAACCGCTTTTTTACTGCTAGTATTTCCAGAAGGAAAAGCTTGTCGGAAGTCCTGAAAATCATGGAACAAAATGGAATTCACTTTAAACTAGAAGGGAAA
Organism: Chitinophaga dinghuensis; assembly: GCF_003259435.1. Taxonomy (GTDB): domain Bacteria; phylum Bacteroidota; class Bacteroidia; order Chitinophagales; family Chitinophagaceae; genus Chitinophaga; species Chitinophaga dinghuensis. Next base: position 311,227 of record NZ_QLMA01000006.1, on the reverse strand, counting down.
ACACTCATGGTAATGCCATAACACAAGTATCACCAACAGCGCATGTAGTAAATGAAGCCGGAAGTCGTGGGGCGACTCCCGGCAGATTCAGGCATGTGCCAAAAAAACTCAATGTAAACCACGGCTTCCGGGGAAGGGGCCTTTTTTGTCACGCCTAAACAACAAAAGTATGATTTTAATGCATTCCTCTTACCAACGGGGATTGAACCAATGGTCTTTTCTAAAAAAGCTGTTGATCATGAAATTGATTACACTATTCTTATTATCCGTATGCCTCCATTTATCCGCCAAAACAAGTGGTCAACAAGTGACCATCAACGCCGATAAAGCATCACTGGAAAAGGTTTTACGATCTATCACCAAACAGACTGGGTACGACTTCTGGTTTGATAGTCATCTGCTGGCGCGTGCCAACAAAGTAAAAATAAACGTGCGGGAAATGCCCGTAGAAAAGGTGCTCGCATTGTGTTTCATAGACCAGCCCTTCGATTACAGGATTGTAGACAAAACAATTCTTATCCGGGAAAAGCCTATACCAGCCCTTGTTCCAGGCGCACTGGCGGATCTGGTGATTCGCGGACATATCACTGACGAAAAAGGCGGCGCATTACCTGGCGCCACTGTTGCATTGAAAGACTCCAAGCTGGGAACGGCGGCAGATGCCGCTGGTAACTTCACCCTGAAGATCCCGGATAAAGGCGGTATTCTTGTAGTAACTTTCATCGGCTATGAAACGCTGGAATTACCGGTATCACAGGCGGGAACTATAGACATCGTCCTGAAACCTGCAGATAAAAAAATAGATGAAATTGTGGTAGTAGGTTTTGGTACGCAAAAGAAAACCAATCTAACCAGTTCCGTAAACGTAGTTAAGATGGACGAACTGCTGGGAAACCGTCCGGTGAGTACCACCGGAACGTTGTTACAAGGCGTCGTGCCTGGCTTACAGGTAACAACAGGAACCGGCGAACCGGGCGGAGGTTTTACTTTTAATATCCGCGGTACCACCAGTATCAATGGAGGCGGTCCGCTCATCCTCGTGGATAACGTGCCTTTCAGCGGTGCGCTGAACCTGATTAATCCCAACGATATTGAATCCGTAACGGTACTGAAAGATGCCGGATCTGCCGCTATTTATGGCGCCAGCGCAGCTTTTGGCGTAGTGCTCATCACTACTAAGAAAGGGACTAAAAACAGTAAGATCAGATTGGATTACAGTAATAACTTTACCTTCTCCAAACCAAGTTCTATTCCCAAAGCTGCCAGTCCGATGGCAACCGTACAGGCCTACAAAGACATGGGCTACGGCGCTTACTGGACAGGCCAAAATGTAGACAAATGGCTGGCCTTCCTGCAGGATTATCAAGCCAATCCAGGCAAGTACCCACAAGGTTATACTACGGATGCCGGCGTAAGATATCAACTCGCCCAATCCGATGTAATCGGACAACTGTTTGATAACGCCGGGGTACAACAGATGCACGATTTTGCGATTAGTGGAGGAACTGAAAAAACAGTGTATCGTGTCTCCCTGGGAACAGTTAAAGAAGACGGTATAATGATTACTAATACCGATTCTTATAAACGTTATAACCTGAAATCCTATATCAGCACTGATGTCACCAACTGGCTGACGACCCAACTGGATGTGAGTTATTACAATTCCATCAAAACAGACCCTAACAGTTCCTGGCTCTGGAATATTGCCAGTAACAGCCCTTCTTACGTACCTACTGCCGATACAATGACCGTTAATGGCGTCTTGTATCCTGCCGGCACGCCTAAGAATTTATTGCTTAATACTTATCCTAATAAGGACAGGCTGGACAATATCCGTATGATGGGAAAAGTGGTGGCCAAACCTATGAAGGGACTGACGCTGCAGGGAGAATACCTATATGAAAATATCCGTGAAATTTATACCAGTTTCAACAAGCCATTTGATTATGCGGATATTTCGGAATTTGTTGTGAAGACAACCGTTCCCGCCGCCAATGCCGGTTTTTATAAATACCACAGAACAGATGATCGCAGAACATTGAATCTGTATGGTACTTATGCCCGTTCTTTAGGTAAGCACAATCTCAGTCTGATGGCTGGTTACAACCAAGATGAATTCCGTCGGGAAGCGCTTTCGGCAACCAAAACACAGATGATCTCCACAGATCTTCCTTCTATCGCTACAGCTGTAGGCACCCTGACAGGAACAGATGGTTATACTGAATGGAGTGTACAGGGATTTTTTGGTCGCTTCAATTATGACTATAAAGGTAAATACCTGTTGGAAGTAAATGGACGTACGGACGGTTCATCGAAGTTTCCTGCGAATCATCGTTGGGGCTTTTTCCCTTCTGCATCTGCCGGCTGGCGCATTTCTGAAGAACATTTCATGCAGCGCTTCAAACCCGTTCTTTCTGATCTGAAGGTACGCGCATCATTTGGTGAAGTGGGCAACCAGGATATTCTCCCTTATCGCTTCCTGGACGCCATGAATCCAACACTTACCAATTGGTTGGTGAGTGGTAGCAAACCTACTAGTCTTACCACCCCTGGTTTGGTGAGTCCTAATTTCACCTGGGAAACGGTTAGAACGCTGAACTTCGGACTGAATGTAGGTTTCATGGATAATCGTTTGAATTTGACAGCTGACTGGTACAGAAGACAAACGTTAAACATGCTGACCAGCGCCATTCAGCTACCAGCTGTAATGGGCACCGGAGCTCCGCTGCAAAACGCTGCCAACCTGCAATCCCAGGGTTATGAGCTGATGTTGGAATGGAGAGATAAAGTAGGTGATTTCAGTTACTATGTTTCTGCCAACCTGTATGATTTCAAATCCAAGATCACCAAATTTGATAACAACAAAGCGGGTTCATTAAATACTTACTACGTAGGCAAAGACATGAATGAAATTTGGGGATATACGACGGATCGCTTGTACCAGGAGTCAGATTTCAGCAATGGCGTTATCAAAGATGGCTTACCAAAGCAGATCAGAAATGGTTCCAATATGGTTACGCCTAACCCCGGAGACGTAATGTACAAGGATGTGGATGGCAACGGTATTATTACAAACGGACAAAATACACTGGCTGACCATGGCGATCTGTCTATTATTGGTAACAATCGCTTATCGCTGCAATATGGCGTCAATGGTGGCCTGGGATATAAAAACTGGAGCTTCTCCTTTGTTATTGCAGGTGTGGGCAAACGTGATCTCTGGATCAGTAACAACCTCACTTTCCCTTACAACTACGAGTTTGGTACCATCTATCAGAATGAGCTGGATTATTGGACACCTACCAATACAAAGGCACATTTCGCCCGTATATATGCCAAAGCTGCCGGCAACTCTGCTGTTAATAAACTGGTGCAGTCGAGATACCTTTCCAATGCCGCTTACCTGCGTATCAAGAATTTGAGCCTGGCCTACGCCTTGCCAAACGATCTATTGAAGCGTATTCATCTTAGCAGACTACAAGTGTTCTTCAGTGGCGAGAATCTGTTCACGTTCACCAAATTCCCTACTGGACTGGACCCTACCTCTACAGAAGACAAAGGCTATGGCATTAACTATCCAATTATGCGCATGTTCTCCTTTGGTATCAACGCTTCTTTATAATGTCTGACTGCTAAAATCTGTGTAATGAAAAAGAACATTTTACTGTTATCTACTTTAATCGCTGTTGCCTCCTGCAACAAGGATTATCTCAATAAATTACCATTAGACCAAATGACGGAAGCCACGTCATTTAAGACTTCCGACAATTTCAAAACGTATATGTGGGGCTGTTATGACTACCTGCCCTATTATGGTATTGATGTACCCGGTGGAGAATTCAACTCCGACAACATGGTGAATGGTTATAATGTGGCCAATAAATCGCCTTATGCTTTCCAGCTTAAGATTATCCCTACCGCTACCAGCAGTACTGCATGGGATTTCAGCTTTATCCGCAGGGTGAATATCATGCTGGATAATGTGGATCAATCATCCATGACACAGACAGATAAAGACCATTGGAGAAGTGTGGGATATTTTTTCCGTGCCTATCAATACTATGATCTGCTGGCCGCTTATGGCGATGTTCCATGGATTGAGCATAAGGTAACAGATACTTCTCTCAGTATATTATATGGCCCAAGAACGCCAAGAGATCAGGTAGCAAAAAATATTTTAGACAACCTGGTTTGGGCAGAATCTCACATCAAAACCAATGGAGACGGTCCTAATACTATCAACGTACATGCAGTGAGGGCGTTGCTTTCCCGCTTCGGCTTGTTTGAAGGTACCTGGCGTAAATATCATAATCTGCCGGATGCAAATACTTATCTGACCATCTGCAAGACCTATTCAGAGAAGCTGTTGGCCTCCTTCCCTACTGTGATGACCAGCTATGACGATGTCTTTAATACAGAAGATCTTGTTGGCAAGGCAGGAATAATATTAGCCCGTCAATATGTAACCGGGCAAACAGGCCACAACGCCACGCGTTATGTACGCACTTCTTCCTGGGGTACGGATCTCTCTAAAAATGCAGTAGAGAGCTATCTCTGCTCAGATGGCCGTCCGATATCGACTACTGCCAATAATTACAGCGATTCTACTATGAATGCGGAATTCAGAAACAGAGATCGTCGTTTATACTTCACCGTATTACCGCCTTATAAAGTGATTGCTTCCGGGCAGGTGACTACGTATACCCGTACCAGTGTGCCATCCGATAATGAGTACATCGATTTCATGGCCACTTTGCCCGGAAATGACGCTACCCGCAAGCGTTTGCCAGTGTCTAACTGGGCAGGATATTATCTGTATCGTGCCCCGCATTTCCTCAATGATAAGACCAGCGGCTCACAAGGGTTTATGAATACCTCTACCGGTTACTATTACTACAAGCCATATAACACCTTCACAGACGTGAGTACCACCGGGGTAGCTACCACCGACTTCCCCATCTTCCGTATTGAAGAAGTGATGCTCAACTATGCAGAAGCGATGTTTGAACTGAATGCCTTCAATCAGGGAATTGCCGACATGACCATCAATAAACTTCGCCCCAGAGCAGGGATACCTAATATGACGGTAGCTAATATTGACGGGGCTTTTGATACCCGCAGAGATCCAGCTGTGGACCCGGTGTTATGGGAAATTCGCAGAGAAAGAAGAGTGGAATTGATGGGAGATGGATTCCGTTTCAATGACCTGAAAAGATGGAGTAAAGGCGCTTACTTTAATACTCAGATGCTGGGCGTAAAAGTGAAAGTGACGGACTATGGAGCAGGCACGCCGATTACGCTGAACAGCAATGGACAGGTAGTCTTCTACCCGGTACCTGTAGGCTGGCTGGATAAATACTATCTGGAGCCTATTCCGCTGGAGCAGATACAGCTGAATAATAACCTTCAACAGACCACTGGTTGGAATTAAACCGAAACAAAAAGGCCTCCCTTTATTATATAGCGGGAGGCCTTTTTTATTTTGTATCGAATTGTTTCAGCCAGGTTTGAGCGAGCCCGGGCCAAACATCGGCGGCAGGGTTACCGGGTCTTAGCCCGTATCCATGTCCGCCTTTACTATAAAAATGTAATTCTACCGGAACTTTCGCATCTCTTAGAGCGCCAGCCATGACGAGGGCACTGTTGCTATATTGATCATCTGCTGTAGCAAAGAGAAACATAGGAGGCGTAGCTCCGTTCACTTTCAGCTCCGGTGTCAGAGCGCGATTTACGCCTTTATCCAGATAAGCCGGATAGATCAGCATTGCAAAAGCGGGTTTACAGCTAACACTGTCCGCTTTATCTACAGGCCTATATTGCTGCTCTTCATACAAAGTACTGGCACGGGCACTGAGAGAGCCACCTGCGGAGAAGCCCAGCAGTCCTACCTTATCGGGATTGTATCCGAATTCGGCAGCGCGACTTTTCGCTATCCGTATAGCGCGCTGTACATCCTGCAAAGCGCCCAGTTCTTTTTTGGGTACCCGATAGTGCAGCACAAATGCCGTATAGCCGAGACTGTTAAACCATTTTGCGATTTCCGTTCCTTCCAGATCGATGGCCAGTATACTATATCCACCACCCGGACAAATTACCACTGCCACATCCTTGCGGACTTGTAACGGCGCCGGGTATACGGAGATAAAAGGGTCCGTTACCTCGGCTATCCGGTGCACGCTCCGACTGGAGTCGGCCGACATTTTATAAGGCTGTTTGCTGGTTTCTCCAGGGACAGTGCCGGGCCAGAGGGGAATTGTCTTAATCTGCTGCGCCATCATATTTAAACCGGAACCCATCAAAAAGCAGAAGAGCATCCATTTTTTCATATGCAAGTTGAGGATTTAATTATTTAACACATTCCAGCCAGGCTTGCGCCATGAGTCGCGCTCCCGCCAGAGATGGATGAACGCCGTCACCCGTCCAGTAAGCAGCAGGGGCCGACTGTATCGCCTTATCAAAGATCGCCTGATAAGGAATAAACGTGGCTTTGTATTTATCAGCCATCTCTTTAGCGGCTGCTCTATACTCATTGAAAGTGGGATACCAGCTATCGTCTACGGCCTTCACGCCTTTGATAGCAAATGGTTCACCAATAATCAGTTGAATATCCGGGAATTGTTGGCGGGTGCGATCCAGGAGTTTATCATAGTCATTCCGGTACACTTTGGAAGTACCGTCATATTTGCCGGAGAGCGTATGCCAGTAATCGTTTACACCGATCAGAATACTGAGTACATTGGGTTTGAGGTCCAGGCAGTCTGCCTCCCAGCGTTCTGCCAGTTGGTATACCTTGTTTCCACTGATACCGCGGTTATAGATACTCAGATTTTTATCCGGATGCTGCCAGAGCAATTCTGAGGCTGCCAGGAAAGCGTAACCACCTCCCAGTGCGCTGCCGTTGTTTGGACCTGGGGCATCTCTTTTACGGCCTACATCTGTGATGGAGTCGCCCTGGAAGAGAATAACGGCATCTTTTTTCAGTTGGATTTTGGCGGGTTTAGGTCCTGTAGTGGCGGCGGCCACAATCTGCGGCAAACTGAGAGCAGCCAGGCTGCCCAGAGAAACATTTCTCAGGAAACTACGACGGTCCGATGTGTTCATAACGTTATTTTAGAATTTTAAAATTGATAGTGGAACAGCTAAAAATATAAAAAGAGAAATTTATCTCCTGATTTTTTTCTGAGGGTGAAATTTAGCTAGACAAAGGCACTATGGCCAGTAATTGCTCTTCCTACAATAAGGGAGTTTATTTCCTTCGTTCCTTCGTAGGAATAGATGGCTTCCGCATCGGCTACAAAGCGGGCCACATTGTATTCCAGGAGTATCCCGTTTCCACCCATTACTTCTCTGGCGCGGCCTACTATATCGCGGGTACGGAGGGTACAGAAGACTTTTGCGAGAGATGCGTGTTCATCTTTCAATCCTCCTTCGTCCTGGATTTCGGAGAGGCGGAAAACCATGGTCTGCATGGCAGTGAGGTTGGATAGCATTTCCACGAGATGCCCTTGTATGAGTTGAAAGGAAGCGATGGGTTTTCCAAATTGTTCCCTTTTCAGCGTGTATGCGAGCGCGTTCTCATATGCGCCTCTGGCGCAGCCAACGGCTTCCCAGGCAACGCTGGCTCTGGTCATACGGAGTACGCGGGCAGTATCCCGGAAACTGTTGGCATGTTGCAGGCGGTCGCTTTCTTCAATACGTACATCCTTGAGCGTTATAAGCCCATTCTGTACAATGCGGAGGGCCATTTTATCATGCATTTTCTCCACAGAGAAGCCAGGAGTACCTTTACGTAGCAGGAATCCTTTTACCTGGTTATCATCCAGATCTCTTGCCCAGATAACGATTACATCTGCGAATGTAGCGTTGCCGATCCATTTTTTCTGGCCATTGAGTACCCAGGTATCTCCTGTTCGTTTGGCCGTAGTGGTTAGTCCGCCTGCCGTACCTGAACCTACTTCTGGTTCTGTAAGACCAAATGCGCCGATAGTTTCCAGTTGCTGCATGCGCGGCAACCATTCATCTTTCTGGGCCTGTGAACCCAGCATATAGATAGATCCCATGGCCAGGCCACTTTGGACGCCGAAAAAAGTAGCGATACTGGCATCTACCCTGGCCATTTCCATGGCGATGATGCCTTCCATAAGATAGGAGCGGTTTGGACAACCATAGCCATCGTAGGTGACGCCACAGATATTGAGTTCCCGGAATTTAGGAATGATTTCAAAAGGGAATTCCGCTTTCAGCCAGTATTCATTTACTAGGGGCTGGATTTCGTTTTCCATGAAGGCGCGGACCTTCAGTTGCAGGGCACGGTCTTCTGCATTCAGTTGTGCAGATATATCATAGAAATCGCCATCAACGGGAGGTTGTTTCTTTTTGCCGCCGCGGGCAGTCAGCATTTTCATCAGTCCGTTCAGCTGGGTTTCATCCATCTGTGCAACGGAGGCCATAACTTTGGACAGATCCACCTTCTCGGAGAGCCTGGCCAGCATTTTAAAATCTATGCTTTTAAAAAGATGATAAGCATTCCTTAGCTTAGAGAAAGTACCTGCCATAATTTCCGTTTTGGATGAATTTACGAATTATTTCCCCGTAAATTTTCCATTCTGGGTAATTGTCAGGACCTTATCATTGATTTTAAGCGTGGCAGTTCCGATGAAGTTTCTTTCTCCTTTAGGCTGATGTTCGCCCTCTTCTTCAAAAGTAAGATGAGTAGGCATGGTGCCTGCATAGGAAGTATTTTTCAGGTTGCTGAAAATCACATAGCGGTCTGTGATATCCAGGTTCTGATTGGCGAGCACTACTTCTGCGAGGCGTTCTGTATTGCGATGGAAGATATGTACCGCAATGGCTACCGGATGTGGAAAGGGTATCCAGGAAATGCCTTCAAAGGAATGTTCTTCCCGGGATTCATCTGGCAGAATGGAGGAGAGCAAAGTTCGCATGGACTTCGCATCGAAGAAACGGCTGGCTATTTCCAGGCTGTTACGCGTTTCGACGAGTTCGCCCTCAGCATCCTGGCGAAGCGTAAGGTCCCAGATAAAGCGCCAGTCGTCTTGCTGATCCATATTATAAAATATAGGCTCCGCAAGAGTTTCTTTCATATGGATGGTACCATCCGCTGCAATGGTTGCATTTTCTGCCTGGGTATAATATCCTTCTGCATCTTCCCTACCCAGCAGCATTTTACGATCGATTTCTTTTCCTTCCGGCGTGTAAACTACCAAAGTATAACCAGGTGCAATCACGCCTTCCCCCTGCTCCATTTCATCGGTAGAATATAACAGCATAGGCATTTTGCCAGGAAGCATAATCTTGCCAAAGTGATAAAACTGTAGGGTATCAGCGAAAATATGTTGTTCGAAATTGAAGAAAGGAGTAAGAATAGAAACCGGTTTCAGTTTGCTGTTATCCGATACTTTATCCAATGCAATTGGCACTTTGACTTCTGGGAAGCGGTGCAGATAATCCTGGAAACTGATATTTTCCTGTGGCAGATGGGAGATCTCTCCTTTAGCATCTAACTTGATGAGCTTCAGTTTACCTTTGCTTTTGGGTTCGGATTCGTGATTGGTGGAATATACATACCACTGCGTACGTAGTTCGATAATGGAATCATTTTCAAAGAAAGGTTCCATTCTGGTATAGGAGTGTTCTGTTTTGCTTTCAGAGACGGCATTCATCCCAATCTCCTCTGTGGCTATCATTTTGCCTTTGTAATCAAAAGTGCCTAGTATCTGCCTAAACCAATTCTTGTTAACATTGGTATAGCATTTAAATACGATGGCCACGTAATGATTATTCCTAACAAAAATACCGGCCAATACTTTCTCAAACTTGTGACCATTGGGAGCGGGAATAAAGCTACTGCCACTGATATCTTTTAGTTTTTCATCAGCATCAGTGCGGTCTACCATTGGTAATGAATCAACCAGTCCGGGAAACCCCGGAATACTTTTAATTGTCACTCTGGCTGTATCGGCATCTGTATTGGTATTGCCATTGTTCTGGCATCCTGCTACTGCGATGGTCAGCAAAGCAACAGTAATATTTACCAGTGTTTTCATGGATTGTCGGGATGATTTGCGGGGCAAGATAATATAATTCCCTAAAAAGCAACCACCTGCGTCGGATATATCCGGCAGGTGGTTGAGCAACGATTTCTCACTGCGATTATTGTGCAGTGATGGCGCCATCTTTCGTGATAGCATAAGTTTTGTCGCCTATAGTTAAGGTTACCGGCCCTGAAACAGTGGCAAAACCTTCATATTCCGCATAGGCTTTGTCTATGGAAGAAGGCAGTTTCATCTGCGGGTCTGTAAAAGTATTATCCAGCATTACCGAGCCTAAAATTTGCCCGGCCTTGTTGGTGGTGATCAGTCGGATCGCTTGTCCGGACGCCTCCTGATAAGTATGCAAAAAAGCAGTGATATTCCAATCTCCCAATGATCCCAGACTTTCAACATTGGTATTGGAGGAAGTATTCTCCTGTCTGTTGGGTTCAAACTTATTCACCACCAATTTGATATTGGTATAGGTGCGGTTAAAATGGCCATCGCCACCAATACTTACCTTCACCATTCTTTCGTCTACTGCGTTTGCGAAGTTATCACTGTACTCACCAGCCTGAGAATTTTCCAGGTAAGTGATGGTCCCATCCTGGTCCATTTTGAAGGATTTATTCTCCGATTGATACCCTTCAGTAGCAAATGAGCCAGTTACCTCTATTCTATCTGTTTCAACACCTTGTTGGTTAAACGCAATCAGGATTAAAGAAGGGCCAAAGGAATCGATTTCTCCGGCTTCATAGACATCATTCCCTAACACTAATGTCATAGTTGGTTTACCAGGAATTTCAATCTTTCCCACCTTGTAGATGGCAGGAAAAGCAGCCGCCATAAAGCCGCCAAAGTCCAACCAGGAGCCTGTCTGTTTTAAACGTGAGAATTTTTTATGATCTGGCGTCTCTTCATAAGTCAGTGGCAGCGTCAATTTCGGGAACCCCGCAAGAAAGGTCTGATAGGTCTCCTTTTTCACCTCTTTCCATACTAGTTTACCCCCTTTCCGGATAGCCAGGTAGCGGATTTCCGATGGATGGTCTGCATTGAAGTTGATGGAAACACCATGCCCGTCCACATAGTACTTTCTGAATTCGACAATAGAGTCATTCTCCATTACCGCTTTGGTAACATATTTCGCTTGTCCGTCCGGGAATATTCTTTCTCCAATCTGTACCTGTTCCAACTTATTCCCATCAGGGCCGTAGGAAGTTATCCAATAACGTTTGGAGTTATCCTTTTCTCCAAAATAAACCACCACGACTGCATCCTGGGCTGTACGAATGCGACCGGCTTTCAGGTCATCATACTTGGTAAGCGTATCTTCAATCGTATGATTTTCTTTTAAGGAAGTCATATTATCCAGGCTTTCCAGCGGTGTTTCCACCAACGGCAGCGCCTGTACGAAAGCATGGAAGGCCGCTTTATCCACGGCATTTTCCTGTTGTTTTGGTTTGTTATCGCAGGCTGCGATCAAACCAGCAACAGCCAATATTAAATAACGTTTGTTCATAAAAGTAAGGGTATATAAAATGAGTTAATTATTGGGCATGAATACTCCCATCTTGGGCTATGGAATAGGTTTTGCCGGCAATAGAAACGGTAGCAGATCCTATCAGGGCTCCTTTTACTTCCTGCCTTATATACGCGGGATTCATGGTCTCCAGTGGCTTTACGTTTGTATTCCCGGTGGTATTATGCAAGACCATTGCACTCACCACCCGCCCGCTTGGACTGACGGTGAGCAACGAGATCACTTTGCCTGTTTTATTCACGTCGGTATGTATAAATACAGCGAGATTCCAGTCTTCTAAAGAGCCCAGGTAATCCACATCATCATATTCGGTAGTCCCTCCTTTAGAATTGTGCAGTTTCACCGGATCGAAATGATGAACGGTGAGTTTTACCGAGGTATAAGTCCTGATAAAACGACCCGCTTCATTCAAAGTACATTTCAAGTTTCTTTCATCAGCAATCGCCGAATATCCTTCGGTGGCATCCCCCTGACGGAGATACTCCGTTACTGTAAAATCACCGTTGGTTGCCATGTTGAACTGACTGGTGGCGGTTTGATAATTTTCCATTACATAACTTGCCGTTACATCCATTCTATCCGTTTCAATGCCCAGCTGGTTATAGGCCACCAACATCATGGTAGGGCCATAGGAGTCCGCATCTTCGCCTCCATCCAGGTGATCCACTTTCAAAAGTACCATGGCGGGTTTTCCGGGAATTTCCATTTTCCCTACCATATACAGGGACGCAAAATCTGATTGTAAAAGTGCGCCAAAATCAAACCAGGAAGTAGCTCGCTGCGCTAGTTTGAAATCATTTCGGGCAGGTGTGGAATCATACTTTAGTGGAGGCGTCAATTTCGGAAAGGATGCCAGGTACGTCTGGAATGATTCTTTCACGACAGGCTTCCAAACTAATTTCCCATTGGATTGAACCGCCAGCAGATGAATCTCTGAAGGATATTTTGTGTGATTTGTAAAGAAATTTCCTGTGTATTCTACATAATATTTTCTAAACTCAATTATAGAATCATTCTCCATCACCACTTTTGTGGCATATTTCCCCATCTGTCCATATGGATTAATAGACTCCCCTATCTGTACCTGATCTAATTTTGTTCCATCGTCGTGATAGGAAGTCACCCAGTAATGGCCATGGTCTTTTTGCTCACCATAGAAAAGTATAGCTACTACATCACTATTCGTCGAAATTCTGGCTGCCATTAACCGGTCGTAATGCGTAGCAGTGTCTTCAAACGTATGTCCCACAGCAATCGTCTGTAATGCATTTTTATAGGTGAATGGAATTTTCACTAACGGCAGCGACTGTACGAATTGCAGAAAGGAAGATATATCCTTCGGTGATTTCTCCGTTTCCTTTTTATTCTCCTTCCAGTTACAGGATATCATCACTAGTACAAGAAGTAGAAATAAATTACGTTTATACATAAAGGTTAGGCTATAAATAGTTTTGTGATTACTGCTTTACAATACTACCATCTTTTCCAATTGCATAAGTATTATCGGCAACTGTAACTGTAACAGGCCCTGTAATGACGCCCTTTTCAGGAAATTTCAGGTAATCAACCGTGATAGAAGTGGGTAATTTGATCTCATTCACAAAGGTATTCATCAGAATAGCGGAACCCATAATTTGCCCGGCTTTATTGGCGGTGATCAGTCGCATTATTTTATCATTCTTCACTACATAGGTATGAATGAACAAGGCCAGATTCCAATCTTCCAAAATACCTAGATATTCGCTATCGTCCGCTGGCTTAATATTACTTGTATCCATTTCGAAGGTAGCGGGTTCAAAGTTCCCAACTACAAATTTCACTGCGGTATAGTTCTTAATAAATCGTCCTTCCGGACTGACAGTATATTTAATAATTCTTTCAGCATTGACCGATCCAAAGTTATCACTGTTGTCACTCATAGTGGAGGACTTCATCAAACCAAAGCTTCCATCCTGTTCCATATTAAAATTAGTAGTGGCAGACTCAAAACCTTCCGTTGAATAAGTGCCCGTCACTTCCAGCCGATCAGTTTCCCTCCCGGCGGTATTATATGCGACCAGCATCAGGGAGGGGCCATAGGATTCCAGGTCGCCGCCGGTATCCATATCATTCACCTTCAGCAATACCATAGTGGGCTTTCCAGGGAGTTCCAGCTTCCCCATTTTTGAGACATTGGGAAAAGTGGTAGACAACAGTCCACCATAATCCAGCCAGGACCCACCCCTGTATGCTTGTTGGAAAGGAGACATTTCCGGTGTTGACTCATAACTGAGTGGCGTTGTTAATTTCTCAAAATTAGCCAGGTAGGTTTGGAAGCTTTCTTTCTCTGCTCGTTTCCATACCATCTTACCACCTGGCCTTATAGCCAGAAAGCGTACTTCAGAGGGTTTGTCAGGATCAAATGCATTGAAACTACCATCCATAACAGAATAGTATTTCCTACATTCAATAATGGAGTCGTTTTCCATGACTATCCGGTTCACATATTTAGAAGTCCCGTCTTCATCTATTTTCTCTCCAATCTCAGTCTGTTCCAGGATTGTACCCTCCGCATTATAGCTAGTCACCCAAAACCGACCCTTATGTTTTTTCTCCCCATAATAGAATATCACTATCACGTCGTCGGCCGTACGAATACGACCTGCCCTGAGATCTTCATAGTTGGTAGCGGTATCTTCTACCGTATGCAATTCTTTTATGAGTGACATATATTCCGGATGGGCCAATGGTGTTTGAACGTAAGGTAATGCCTGTACGAAAGCTTTAAATGCAGCAGGATCTACCTGACTCACCTGCTTCTTGGGTTGATCCTTGCAGGCGGCCATAATACATAGCAGGGCAAAAACGAAATAGCGTTTATTCATGAAGGTTAGGATATAAATAGTATTATAAAAGTATATACAAAAATGGGGTTATTGAGGCATAATGCTTCCATCGGCAGCAATATTAAAGGTCTTATCATTCAAAACCAGTCGTACAGGCCCTTTTAGATTTTTCCAGATAGATGCATCTATAGCAGGAGCAGATATCTTTTGGGGTAAGTCTGCCGATGTCGGCGCCTGCAGGCTCTTTAAGTCCAACACACCTAATACTTTACCTGCTTTATTGACCGTCAGTAGCTGAATACCTGTTCCATGCTCATTTGGGTAACTGTAAAACATCAACGCCATATCCCAACCATCCAGTAGTGTCAATAAAGACGGCGCTGTGCCTGGTTCCGTCTCTGTAACTTTCGCCGGATCGAAAAGAGGGAAACTGATCGTGTAATCCGCATAAATTTTGCTGAAAATTCCTTTTTCATTCCAGGTGACAGTAGTCTGCTTAACATATTCCATTATTCCCATGCACTCCGGGTTATCCCAGTAGCTCCCGCTTTCTTTAAAGGAAATGCCGCCATCTGTTGCGATGTTGAGATGAGAAAGCGTATCAGCGCTCGCTTCTGTGGAGTTATTGCCACAAACCCGCACTCTGTCTGCCTCTCTACCTTGGGCGTCGTAGGTAACCAGCAATAAAGCAGGTTCATAGTCGAATTCACCTTCGGTAACACTCAATCCCGTCGCTTTCAATAGGGCAGCGGGCAATTTACCAGTGATCGATATTTTTCCAACTTTATATACCAAAGGAAAATCGAAGAGCAATAATTTGCCGTAGTCAAACCAGGAATTACCTCTGGACGCCAGCGTAAGACTTTTATCTGTAGGCACATTATTATAGACTAATGGCAATGTTAATGCCGGTAAGCTGCTTAAAAATTCAGGGTATGTTTCTTTCTTTTCTGTCTTCCAGACCAGTTTTCCTCCAGGGCGCACGACCAGTTGTTTAATCGCAGAAGCATTAAAAGTTGCCCCCATCACTTTATCATATCCTTCATCAAAGTAGGAACGGTATTCCAGGATAGAATCATTCTCCATCAAGGCTTTCGTCACATATTTTGGCGTTTCATCCTGAAGGTCACGCGTACCAATGTCTACTTTATTGATTTGTTTTCCGGTGCTATCAAAAGAGGTCATCCAATAGTTGTAATTTTCTTTTTTCCTGCCGAAATACAAGATGACCACGGTACCATCAGGAGTATGCACTTTCGCTCCCCGGAGATCATCATACTTATTCCCCGGATCTTCAAAAGCGCAGCCACTCTTAATCACAGGCATCTCTTCCCCGTAATATTGAGGTATTTGCAGGAATGGAATAGAATCGATATAATTTTTATAGGCAGACACGTCTGCATTGGACGTCGATTGTTCTTTGGGGGATTGGTTACAGGCAGTTAACAGGGCTACCAGTACAATAAGGATATAGCGTTTAATCATAGTCGTTACTGAAGAATAACAACAAAGCTAAACATCCGGTATTACTTTAAAAAAAATAACCCCGGGAAGACCATCCCGGGGCGTTTTTGTAGGATATGGATAATATTACCTGTTAACGGTAATGGTCTTTTTCAGCTTGAGATCTTCAGAATTGCCACCCACTGCAATTTCAAATTCACCGGGTTCCACC
The DNA here is from genome assembly GCF_003259435.1 of Chitinophaga dinghuensis. Classification (GTDB taxonomy): domain Bacteria; phylum Bacteroidota; class Bacteroidia; order Chitinophagales; family Chitinophagaceae; genus Chitinophaga; species Chitinophaga dinghuensis. The sequence continues at coordinate 295,135 of NZ_QLMA01000006.1, read as the reverse complement.
GTCCAGTTCATATCCTTATCTAGTAAGGCCAGGTCGTCTGGATGCAACGTAAAGTGAAGGGTTTTGGTTTCGCCTGGTTTCAGGGTTACTCTTTCAAAACCGCGCAGCTGCCATACATAAGTGGTTACGCTGCTTACTTTGTCATGCATATAAAGTTGTACTACTTCATCGCCAGTACGTTTACCCGTATTGGTTACCTCTACGCTTACCTGGAAATCGCCCTGTTGGTGATTCTGTTCAGGAGTAACCGACAGATTGCCGTAGGAGAAAGTCGTATAGCTCAGACCGTAGCCGAAAGGATACAGCGGGCCGTTAACGCTCGTACGTCCGTAACCGTTATTACCACTGGAAGGCTGGTCTGCGTGAGAACCGGGCTTGTATGGAAAATTCAGTTCAATCTGACCAGTAGATTTAGGGAAGGTTACTGTCAGTTTACCACCTGGGTTATAATCGCCGAAGAGGGCTTCCGCCACCGCGATACCTCCCTGAGGGCCAGGGAACCATGATTCCAGGATAGCAGACAGGTTTTGATCTTCCCAGTTAATAGTCAGTGGCTGACCATTGATCAGCACCGCCACCACAGGTTTGCCCGTAGCATGGAGCGCCTGCAGCAATTGCAACTGGCGACCAGGGAGATCCAGACTGGTGCGGGAGAGACTTTCTCCAACTCGCTTATCATCTTCCCCTACCACGGCAATAATCACATCCGCATCTTTTGCTTTACTAACGGCATCGGCTATACTATCCTGTTCCGCCTGACTTAAAGGAGTCGGTACGATTTCAGTGCCAGGCCAGCCTGGGTTTACCACATCACAACCTTTAGAATAGGTAACATTGATACCGTTTCCAGCCAGTTTGCGGATACCATCCAGCACATTAATTACCGGATTGTTTGATGGACCATAGCGGCTGTTAGCGTGACTCTCTGCAGTGGCCAGCGGTCCTGTTACCAGGATTTTGCGAACAGCGGCCCTGTTCAGTGGCAGCGTATTTTTTTCATTCTTCAGCAGTACAAGGGATTCACGGTTGAGCTGTAATGCAAAGGAATCATCAGCAGCAGTGTGTACGCCTTTATCGGCCAATTTCTCATCTACATAAGGATGATCAAACAATCCCAGTTTAAATTTCACTCTCAGTACATCAGCAACGCGGCTATCAATTGTTTTCATAGACACGTTTCCTTCTTTCACCAATTGTCTTAATGGCATGATGAAATCTTCTGGTGGCGTGAAGTTGGTTCTAACGTTCAAACCAGCTTCCACCGCCTGACGTACCGCATCTTTATAATCCACTGCTACGTGGTGTTTGGAATAAATATATTCTACCGCATCGCTGTCGGATACCACATATCCATCAAATCCAAATTCCTTGCGGAGTAATTGGGTCAGGAAATAGTAGCTACCGGTTACAGGTTCTCCGTCCCAGTCGTTATAACTGCTCATCACCCCCATTGGCTTAGCTTCCTGGATTACGCGACGGAAAGGATACAGGTATAATTGGTGCATTTCCCTTGGCGCCACATGTGGATCTGTGCGGGCATTCCCGTCGCGTCCACCTTTAGGAATACTGTATACCGCAAAGTGTTTCAGCGTAGATGCCACGCCCTGGGATTGAATACCGTTCACCATTTCTTTACCCAGTTCCGCTATCAGGAAGGGATCTTCCCCATAGCATTCTACCACGCGGCCCCAGCGAGGATCGCGGGCAGGATCTAAAATCGGCGCATATACGTTCGTATAGCCGAGGAGTTTAGCTTCTCTGCCGGCTATTTGTCCTGCCTGCAATACCAGCGCGCGGTTCCAGGTACTGCCTATACCAATTGGCGCAGGTAAAGGCGTTGCGCGATCATGGTTCAGTCCATGAATACCTTCGGTAGTAAAATCCACCGGAATACCCAGTCGGGTTTCTTCAATGAACCAGCGTTGCACCGTGTTGATGGCAGCTGCGTGGCGATTGTATGGAAATGAATACTGTGTTTGCGCCTTTTTGTTATTGGCGACGCTGTTCAGTTCTTCATCGATATTGGCGATACCATCTTTCCAGACTTTATTCTTCCATTCCGGCGTTGGCATTTCATCTTTCAATACTCTTCCATAGCCGTACAGGGTAGCCATCTGGCAAGTTTTTTCGTCCAGTGTCATTTGTGACAGCAGGTCTTTAATACGTTCATCCACGGTACGGGAAGGATCTTCGAAAACATCCTTTTTGCCATTCTTGTTGAAATCAATCCAGCCATTCCGATAGATGGGCTGCTGTTTCTGAGCAGTAGCATATTGTACTGCCAGAACAGTCAGCAACCCGGTTGCAGTAATCCTGAGCTTCATTTGCTGATATTTATTTAACGCATAAAATTTATGCAATGGATTGCATAATGCCACCAAGATAAAATTATAATCTGAAAAGCAAGGAGAAAATATGAGATACGGCAAATCCTAAGAACTTGCCCTCCAACACATTAAAATGAAAATGGGATTATTTTTATATATAAAAACAGTACATTAGCATTATTCATCATCAAAACTATTGTGAAGGTAAAATGATTACTATGCCTTCTTATCAAGCATATAAGGATCTTTTCGAGTCATTGTACGGTGAATTGTGTAACTATGCTTACACTTTTCTGAACGACGATGCAGCAGCGGAAGATGTAGTCCAGGAAACGTTTATCAGGTTATGGCAGCGACATCAGGAGATGATCGGTATTCCCAATATCAAGCCTTATTTATATAGGGCGGTAAGGAATAATTCTATCTCTGCGCTCCGTAAACTGCAGGTGGAGCAGTCGCACCAAAAAGGCTTTGAACAACTCGCCGATACCAGTGAGGAACCTTCCGAACAGGAAAAACGCGAGGCAAAGCCGCATTACGAAAAATTAATATACGAAGCAATCGCCAATCTCCCGCCACAGTGCCGGGAGGTATTCACCCGTTGCCGGGTACAGGGCATGACGCATCAACAGGCTGCGAATGAACTGGGATTATCGGCAAAAACGGTGGAGAATTACATGGGGAGAGCATTAAAAATATTACGTAAGTACTTGGCAGACTATGGGTTACCGGTTTGTTTACTACTTATGGTAAATTTTATTAAGAACTAAATAGAGGGGAAAGGGTATCCCTGACGTTTTAAAGATAGAGTACACTGTAGTTTATGGAACCTACTAATTATGAACTGATCACGAAAAAACTGTCCGGTCAGATTTCCCCTGACGAGAACCTTGAATTGAGCAAATGGTTGGAGAATAAGGAGAATCAGGCAGAGTTTGAGCAACTCTCCAAAATCTGGAACGACAGTAAAGTACAGCCTTTAAAAAGGCAATACAATGCCAGCGCCGCTTGGGCTAAGGTAGATGCAGCCGTCCGACCTGTACAACAGGAAACTGCCCGCATCCGCCCTATGCGTTGGAAGTTTGCTGCTGCAGCTGCCGTTCTGGTAGTATTAACAGCTGCCGCCTGGTGGATGCTGGAATCGCCCTCCCGTTCCCATGGCCTGAAAGAAATCGCTGCCAATGAAGGTAAAATCCGTGCGCTCCAATTGGACGACCACTCCACCGTTACACTGCGCCCGGGTTCCAGCCTGAAATATACAGACAACTACGAAGGAAATAAACGCGTAGTAAACCTGCTCGGTGAAGCCTATTTCGAAATCACCACAGATGCTGCCCGTCCTTTCCTCGTTAAAACGCCCGACAATGCCGTAGTAGAAGTACTAGGTACCTCCTTCGCGGTAGAAACCTCCGACTCATCTACCATCGTTGTAGTTACAGAAGGTAAAGTGAAACTGAGTAGAATGGGAGAAGAAGATGCTGTTATCCTTACCAGTGGCCGAAAAGGAATCATTAAAAACGGACAGGTTTCCGCAATAGACAATGATAATCCTAACTTCCTGGCATGGAAAACAGGAACATTACAATTTAATGATCAGACTTTAGTTGATATTGTGCCACAATTAGCCGACTTTTACGGCAAAGAAATCAGGATAGAAGAAAGTTACCGGAATACAGCTGCCAAACAAAAAGCAACAATCAGCTTCCGGAACCAGTCCTGTGATGCTGCATTAAATGAACTACAACTATTGCTGGGCTTTAAATACAGGCAAGAAGGCGATTCTATTGTCATCAGCCAATAAAAATGTAAAACGACAGCCCCTACCGACGTATACTGCGTTAATATTATTGCTACTGATGCTGGCAGGCTTTAAAGCCCAATCCCAGCACAGTAGCGATTCTATTTTAAGCCGTCCCTTCACGCCCGACCACTCACAGGGTACCATTCTTTCCTTTATACAGGAAATACAACGCACCACCGGCATTGCCATCTCCTACAGCTCCAGCTTTCTGCACTTAAACAAAAAAGTACAGTTGCATGGTACTGAAAAAACCACCGGCACCGTCCTAAACGCCATACTCCAAGGTACTGGTATCCAGGCAGCCGCTGTTAATGGAAAAATTTTCCTGCTGCGGGAATCCTCGCAGACACAATACTACACACTCAGCGGCTTCGTTAGGGAGGAAAACAGTAAAGAGGTCATCATCGGGGCCTCCATCTATGATCCTATCACCCGCCGCGGAACAGTCAGCAACGCCTTCGGATTCTATACTTTGCAAGTACCCGATACCTGTAACCTCATCGTCTTCTCCCATGTGGGATATGAACCTGTTCAGCAAAAACTTCCTCCACCGGACGAAGGCCAACTGGATATTTATCTCTCCGCCCGAAATTTCTTACAACCAGTGGTCGTAAATGCCGGAACAGAAGATTCGATCGTATTGCATGCCGGCTACATCAATATGCCACTCTCCTATCTCAGCAGCTTTCCTACCTTGCTGGGAGAAAAAGATGTCCTGAAATCATTACAGTTCTATCCTGGCGCTGGCAGCTCCCTGGAAAGCAGCAGTAACCTCCTGATCCGCGGTGGTGGCGCAGACCAGAACTTATACCTCCTGGACGGCGTTCCCATTTATCATACGGGTCACCTGTTCGGACTCTTCTCTATTTTCAACGGAGATGCTGTGAAAGATGTTAGTCTTTATAAGGATGCATTTCCGGCCCGTTATGGAGGCCGACTTTCCTCTGTAGTGGACATACGCACCAAAGATGGTAGTATGAAAGAATGGCACGGCAAAGCCGTTGTCAGCCCCTTGTCCGGAAGCGCGGAAATAGATGGCCCGATTATAAAGGATCGTACCTCCATGTCTTTATCCTTCAGACGTTCGCTGGTGGATTATTTATATGGTAATAACTACCTTAAAAACTATGGTAACTATTACCTCTATGATATCAACCTGAAATTAACCCAGGTAATTAATGATAAAAACCGGCTCTATTTGAGCTTCTATAAAGGCCAGGACAAAATGCTCATCTCCAGCGATAATCCAAAAATCCTGCTGTTTGATGATTATGATTTTTCCTGGAGTAATATTACATCTGCCTTGAAGTGGGCCAGCGTTGTATCTCCGCGTATATTTACCAATACCACCGTTACTTACAGCCGCTTCTACAACCTCTTTACACAGAACTCTATGATCCCGCTGAGTTTTAATGACTCGCTGTATGTAAAGGGTCAAGGGGTGTCAAGAGTAAGGGATATGGCCATCAATAATGAGACAGAGTTCACCATTAACAACACGCATAAACTCTCCTTTGGCGGCGGTTATACCTATCATAACCTCGCTCCTACGGCCTACAGTACTAATATTGCCATAGGTATTGGCGTTAAAAGAGAAGCCCCGAAATATTTTATGTCGGAGCTAAACCTCTATGCGGAAGATCAGATGTCGCTCCTGGATGACAGGTTAATAGTAAGACCCGGATTGCACCTCGGCGCATTGATCCAGAAAGGCGCAGGCTACACCAGTGCACAACCACGCTTACTCGTAAGATGGAAGTTCAACCATGAACAGTATATAGAGGCTAGCTATTCAGCTATGACGCAGTTCGTGCATCAGCTGACTACTCCAGTAATCAACCTTCCTACTGATCTCTGGGTGCCCAGCACAGAAAATATTAAACCAGAACGCTCCTACTCTTACAGTCTCGCCTACGGAAAGAAATGGAACAATGACTGGAGAATGAGTATAGACGGGTATTACAAACAACTCAGCGATCTCGTTACCACCAACACAGTACTCAATATATTCGATAACTCCGATCTCTGGGAAAAGAAAGTAATCGCTGGTTCCGGTTATAACTATGGTGCAGAGTTTTTACTTGAAAAAACCAAAGGTCGGTTTACAGGCATATTTGCTTATACCTTAGCCTGGGCATGGCGACAATTTGATCGTATCAACGGTGGCCGCAGGTTTCCTTACAAAGAGGATCGCCGGCATACCCTTTCTCTTGCCATGAAATATCAGTTTAAGCCGAACTGGTCTTTCAGCGCTTCCTGGAAATTCGCCAGCGGCGCACCTTTCACGCTACCGCAACAAATTTACCCGGATCTGGACTGGGCGCGACATATCAATGGTTACCTGGATGAAAGGTATTCTCCTTTCTCCACCTACCAGGTTAATTACCTGCCGTTCTTTGCAGGGCTGAATAATTACCGACTACATCCGGTTCACCACCTGGATCTGGGCACAACGATCTATCTGGGTAACAAATCCCGCTTTAAACATATTATCAGCGCTGGTGTGTACAATATCTACAACAGGCCGAATCCGTTTATCGTGAGCTTTGACCAGTTTTCCTACTTCAATAATGACTTGATATATCCGTTACAGTTATACCAGTACAGCTTATTTAAAACCTTGCCGTACCTGAATTACACCTTTAAATTTTGATGAAGATGCGTTTGATGTATTTAACTGTGTTATCGATATTGCTGCTGACCGCATGTGAATCTGAACTCCCTTTACCGCCGGGCAATGGGCAGCCAAGAGTGGTGGTATATAGTGAACTGACTGCCGGACAAACAGCGGAAATTCGCGTTGGTAAAAGCAAAATAGTTCAACCAGGTGTGGATAATGCTTTTGACCTCGTACCTGATGCTGTTGTTCAACTCCTGAACCGGGACAGCTCATTAATAGAAACACTCGGCTTTGGTACAGATACCAGCAATCGCATGAGTGTTTATACAGGTAAAGTGAAACTTAACCCCAATACCTTTTACAGGGTTAAAGTGGACGTACCTGGCATGCGAACAGTTACTTCCTTCACTACTATTCCTAACAACTTCAAAGTGGACCTTCTGGATACCAGTCGTACCATTCTGAACGGCCGGCCGGTATTGCAGTTTCATCTCACGATACATGCCCAACCAGGACAACGGCAATATATTGTCATGGAAGCGCTGAAACAATCTGCCCAACTCGATTCTTTCTTTACGTATAATGGTGTACGTTATAGCGTTGCAGAATATGAAGATTTGTATGAACGAGTAAAAGACCAGCCTGGCGTGGTAATCACGAAAGATACTACCTTCCTCAATGATTACCTGCGTATCCCTGTTTATACCCAGGATGAGAATGCGGATAATAACCAGATAGGCGGATTAAACGAAAATTATAACAGTATCCTCTTTACCCAACTCGGTAAACCATTTACTACGAATTTGTATATCAACGCCACTGCACTGAGTTCTAATCAGGTGGAGGCTATTGCACCCAAAGGACGTGTACTCGTTTACGTTAAATCAGTATCCAAGGAATATTACGATTTCCTGCTGACGTATGAAAAGGTGAAACGGAATCCCGGATTGAACAGCCTTATTCAGGCCGTACAGTTACGTAATAATACAGTCGGTGGATTGGGAGTCGTGGGCGGTACGAATCAAATACTTTATCAATTGTATTACGACGTATTGTAAACCAAGCTACATCTATACAACAAAGGCGCAAAGCAGGGATTCCTTCTTTGCGCCTTTGTATTTCCGGGGGCATTGCCACCTCCTAATATTATTTCGGCATCGTATATACGTTATTGCTGGGATCAACATCTGCAGACCAGGTATTTCCCAGTACCACTTTGCTGATTTTTTTGGGAGACGTAAAGTCCACGCGGACAGTCTTCTCGCCATGCTCCCAACAGGCGATTGTCCGGTGCAGCTGTTGGGTAGATCCATCTGTGAAGTACAGGGTCAGATCAACAGGTATAGGTTTGGTTCCTATTGAAGTCACCACTACGGAACCATTTTTTCCTTGTTGGTTTACGGAAGTAATGGCCAGATCTGGGTAACCATCATCGAAGAACCAGCTTTTCCAGAACCAGTTCAGATTGCGGCCAGCACCGGCATTCATACAATTAAAGAAATCATATGGCTGCGGGTGTTTGCCATTCCAGGTAGCGATATAATGGTGTAATGCTTTCAGGAAAAGACTGTCTCCCAGTAAGTCTTTCACATAGAGATATCCTAATCCTGGTTTAGGGTAGGAATTCACCATATAGGATTCCGTCAGTTGATTGGAGGCAGTCATGATAGGCAGGTCCTGAGAACGGCCAGCAATGGTATTATAAGGGGCCATACCATAATTGTCAATGATAGTGGAATCAATCATTGGAGAGATCAGCCACTCACCGATAGTAGCCCAGCCTTCATCCATCCAGGCATACAGTGTTTCATTGGTACCCATGTAAAAAGGAAACATGGTATGCATGATTTCATGGTCTGTTAGTTCGATGGTTTGTTCTTTACTGGACAGTGGATTGTCATTGACCATCATGGGATATTCCATCTGATCCAGGCCGTCGAAAACGGTTTCATGGGAATATGGATAAGGCCAACGAGGAAAGCGATAGCTCATACTTTCCACTGTTTTCCTGGCGAAGGAAGGCACCTCGTGGAAGTCCTCATGCTGCGGGTTAAATACTGCATCTACGCGGGTTCTGCGTTTGGTTTTAGGATCTACCTCCACGCTGGAAGATTTCCAGATGTAGTGATTGCTCACCGCGAAAACAAAGTCGGTCACATTATTGGCCTCATAATGCCAGGTGTTGCTGGTACTGTTCTTTGTAATATTGCCAGCGGCCAGATCGGTATTATCAATGATGGTGATAATATCGTTGTTCTTTTCAGCTTGTGCAATGCGTTGCAAGTATTTTGCCTGCAGAACATCCGGGCCGTTTTTCAGGTCGCCGGTAGCCCAGGCCTGGTAATCGCCGGGCACGGTGATGGCTACACTAAAATTGCAAAAATCGTTATAGAACTCAGTAGTACCAATATATGGAATTCTGTCCCAGCCGTTGATATCATCGTATACGGCTATACGGGGAAAGAAATACGCAATAAAATGAGCGCCTGGATCTACCATGCCAGTGCGGATATGGGAAGTTTCATTGAGCGTATAGGAAAAATCGAGTTCCAGCTTCAATTGAGTTCCAGGCAATGTTTCGGGGATGTCCAACTGTAAGTTGGTACCAGCGGTTTTGAGGTTCCCTATCGAAATGCCGTTGACTTTCACATTTGCGAGAGCAACTCCATCTCCCATATCACTGGCAGCGATAGGCATACCACGGATACTGCCATGCTGGTAGAGATTCGGAAAAAGTTTGAGGGTGAGGTTGCGCAACGTATCCGGACTGTTGTTAGTATACATAACGGTTTCAGAGCCCGATACCAGTCTGCTTTTCGGCGCGAACGACACTTTAATATCATAATTGGCGCGGTTCTGCCAGTACTTCGGCCCCGGGGCGCCTGTAGTGCTGCGGGTTCCGTTTACATATGCCTGCCTGATATTCCTCGGCATATACAACTGCTGCGCAGTTGCCTGCTGGAACATAGTTCCCAGCAGAACGATAAATATTAATCTTGACTTCATATATTTCTGTCTGCAAGTCAAAATTAACAAATATGCAGCTACTGGATGGAATCTTTACGTGTGGGAATACTATCGGACACGGGAGTATGCGTAGCATTTGGCGGAGCGGCGTGTGAGCTATCGGATGACTGTGCCAGGGAATCGGCTGCAGGAGCGGACTTTTTAACAGGCGCTGTGGGAGCGGTATTTCTTTTTCGGGTATAATCAGAGGACAAACCTGTTCGTTTCATGTCTTTCATGGTCTTTTTATCGAACAGATATTGGGGATGTTTTTCTGGCCTCAGTCCGTCATCGAATTTAGATTCGGCGCCCATGGCCGGGGCCGTATAGACCTTACTGGAGGTATTACAGGCCAGCAGGAGACAGAGCGGAATTGTGTACAACTTTTTCATGCACTTTATGGGGGAAAAAGTGAGCATGGGCAAGGGAGCAGGACCTACAGACAATAACGGTATAGCTTACACGTTTATTATCCGGTTAACTAACGGTTGGGCATTTTGAAATTCAGATGACCTGTATTAAATTTAGTGTAAATTCATTGAATGCCATCCCCATTTGTCCTGAACATTCATAAATTTAATCTCTATTTTGTTATTATCACAACGCTATGAAAGTATCTACAACCAGCTTCCCCAGTGTGTTTGAGACCGCCTTTGGGAACACCGAAAACTCCAGTAAAGATTTATTGAACGGGTTAAAAATTAAAAAAGACGAGACCTGGTACCTGGTAGGTAACATGGCCAAACGTGGGGGTATTAATCCGGGCAGAGTGACGAATGCATCACCGCAGGAGGAAGACTATGAGATACTGTTTAAGGCAGCCCTGCTGAATACCATTGATAAGGTGCAGCAACCTATCTCTATCACCATGGGCTTCCCGTTTTCTACCTACAACATCTACAAAGCTGCTGCGGAGCAGTTTTTGAGCAAAAGACATTTCCTGGTGGACTATGATACTCAAACCTTTAACAATAAAGGCTCCTTTAAAAAAGGGATGTTTGATATTGAGCGGTATGAAGTCATTCCTGAAATTGTGGGCGGTATTATTGGGTTGAAAAAGACGATTCCGGAACCAATGGAAAACTTTATCGCTATCAGCTTTGGTTTTGGCACCATTGAAGGCGGTATGGCTACTGGCGACGGCCTTATTCACCGTACCTGTTTCAGTTCCCATGGTATTCGTTACGCGATCAATAACCTGACTCGTGAATTGAACCAGAAGCATTATCTGGAGATGAAAAATGAGCATCAGGTAGACGACGCCTTCATGAAGGGCTCTATCTTCACAAATCGTAAGCGCATAGACCTTCGGGATATGAGGAAAGGCGTACTGACACAATATTATAAGGAAGTGGTATCTCCACTGATGCGTAAATACTTTACAGATCTGGATTTTGAAACCTGCGAGAAAATTTACCTGATGGGTGGCGGCGCTCATTATAAAGAGCTGACAGATGCCTTTGTGGAAGAATTCAGAGATTTTATCCCGGTAGAAGTTGCTCCGGACCCTGAAAAACTCGTTAGTGTTGGTTATCTTTATAACTCGCTGCGCATTTCCGATAATAAGCCACACCGTAGTGTAGGTTTGGATTTGGGAAATGCCAGTTCCCTTGTATCCTATTTTGAGGATGAGAGTAAGCCAGCGCCGGTTACCAATACGCCAGCAGCTGATGCTACTACGATTCCGATTAACCTCTAAATTGTTTGTGTGATAAACGTTCAACATTTATTCCGTAACCTGATTCGTCCCGGCGCTTTCCGCATTCCAAAGTCTGTATCTGTCAACGGCGGTATAGACGCTACGATTTCCGGCCGTATAGATGGCCATGTGCGTGGGAATGTAAAGACGACCGGTAAGTTAATTATCAGTGAGAATGCCAGTATTAAAGGGCATGTGTATGCCACAGATCTGGTTATTTACGGAAAAGTGTTTGGCGACGTTTACATCAGCAATAAGGCATATGTCACCACCAAAGCCTATGTAAAGGGGGATGTCAATGCCATGATTCTTGAAATAGAGGAAGGCGCAGTAGTAGAAGGCGCCATCCGTAAAAATATCCAGGCAGTGCAGCAATCCGAAGAACCGGTTGTTGCATTGCCTGTAACTGAATCTACCCATTCCTCTACTGCGGCGATTGTGCCGCCTCCGCACCCTGAAGAAGAGCAACGCAGCTCATGGTTCTGAGTTATTTCTTCCCTTTGAGGGGCTCCAACAGATAACCCAGTCCGTTCATTTTTATCACCAGTAATGTTTCCAGGAGCATTCCAAGCTTTCCGGCAGGAAAACCTTTACGCTGAAACCATTCCAGGTAGCTAACTGGCAGGTCGCACAGTACGGTATTTTCATATTTGCCAAAAGGCATTTTCATCGTCACCAGCTGCTTCAGCAGCTCCGGGTTGGGTTGTGCCAGTTCCATGCTTATATTTTGTGCAAAGAAAGGAAAGTTTGCATAAAAAAAGTGCCGCATCCAGAATGATACGGCACTGATAAAAACAAACAACTGAAACTAGTATTATTGACTGAGCAAGCCTTCGTTTTGTAATGCATCTGCTACTCTTTTGGAGAATGCCTTACCAAAAGAAGCAAGACTGCTTGGATTTACGGTTTCTGATTGTCCGGACCAGATCAATCTGCCATCTTTGTTGAGGTCATAGAGATTGGATTCCAGGAAATAAGTTTTATCCGTTGTATAATAGCCAGGGCTGTAAACGGTGCCATACATATAACCATAGTATCCCCAAAAGCTGCCATACCAACCATAAGCAGGATAAGGCGCATACATCATGGTACCAGGCACATAGCGCGTTTCAGACTCTTTATTGATCAGAGAAGTGGTTAAGATAGCGGTATAACCGGCTGCACGGATCTTTTCTGCCATATCTTTACGGGACACTTCATTTTTAGGATCGAAATTCGGTGGGAACATATCCAGGCTTCTTCCTGTAACGAGCCCTTTCTGCGCTAAGGTAGCGGCCAGGTCTGTTTCTATGGTTTGGCGGGCGCCCATGTTGGAAGACAGGCTTGTAATGAGGATTTTATGATATCCTCCAGCCGGAGCATCCGTTGCTTTCCAGGTACCTGTCATATGCACAGTGGTACCGCAAGCCCCCAATAGTAAAACTACCAGGGCAAACGCCATCCATATCGGACCTTTCGCAAGCTGTTTGAAATATTGGGAATACATAATGAATTTTTTAAGGGTGAACAGTCACTGCACTGCCGTCACTACTATCTATGACCGGCATTCTACATTACAACAAGTGCCAGGGGAAAAAGTTCTGATGGAGATTCGTTTAAGCTTTGGCGTTAATGGATCAGGGGTAAAAATATTTAATATGGAGCCATTGTCAGAAAGATAGAATTTTGATATTTTTGCAAAAATTGTTTTATTTTTAGATAAAATCTAAATCCGATCGCCAAAATGAGCCACCAGTTAAATATTGACAAATTAGACTTACAAATAATATCTGAGATGTCCAATGATGCCAGCATTTCCTACGCTGAGCTGGGTAAGAAACTTTTCGTGTCCGGTGGCACTATCCACGTACGTATTAAAAAGCTGCATGAAATGGGCGTTATCCGCGGCACCCGTTTGCAGGTGAATCTCCGCGCCATTGGTTATGATGTATTGGCGTTTATAGGTATCTATCTGGAGAAAAGTTCCTTATATGAAAATGTTGCCAAGCAGTTGTTAAAAGTGCCACAGATTGTACGTCTGAATTACACTACAGGCGCCTACAGTATGTTTGCAGAAATTATTTGTAAAGACAGTGCGGAGCTGCGTAAGATTCTGCAGGATGATCTTCAGCATATAAAAGGAATAGAGCGGACAGAAACAATTATCTCTTTGGAAGAGAGTTTCAGCCGCCCTATTAATGTGAGTGCTGCCATGTAAGAACATGGTTCAGTTTTCAATGTAGCATTTCATTTCTGCTTTTACGTACCATTCTATGTGGACGATAAGCCAGCAGGCGTACATTTCTTTCGATTTCTGGATTGTGAATAACAGGGCGTGTTTCTGGAGCCAGTTCGTCTTTAACGGCCACAGTAAATGGTTTGCGGAAAAAATTGAATTTGAACATAGTACTGGTTTTGCCCTGCAACCGGCATCACCAGCGGAGGAGACGGTTACAGGAGATGAAATAATGTGTTTGTCGTTGCAGGATCTGAGTCCATGTATTTTTGTTTTGATACGACGCAAAGGTAAGAAGAGAAGTGATGCGAAACTGTTAGAAGCATTGTAAAAAGTTATTAGAATTCTCTTAGAAATACGAATCCCGGTACGCTAGTGGCATACCGGGATTTTATTTTTATTTTCAATATATCTATTCTGCGTTGTTGGCTTGCTTACGGGGATCTCTGGTACCTGCATACAGCTCATATTCCAGCAGGCGGCAATCCAGCGTACTGTTATAGAACTCAATACGTCTTTTCGCTTTCAGCCCTATTTTCTTTGCCAGGTCAAGGTTTCCAGTGAAAATATAGCCAAAATACCCACCACATTTCTGTTTCATGAAATCGCCGATCCGTCCATAAGTTTCTTCCAGCGCACTGATTTCTCCGAGTCGCAGGCCATATTCCGGGTTCATGAATACCACGCCACCGCCATTTTCAGGAATAGTGGTTGCGGCGAAATCACAGACTCTGAATGTAATCAAATCGTCTACTCCAGCGGCTCTTGCGTTTTTGCGGGCATTCTGTATTGCCTGTTCGCTTAAGTCGGTGGCAATGATTTTCAGCCCTGGAACTTCCACGATCTGTTTTTCCAGCAATCCTCTCTCCTCTTGATATACTTTATCATCATAACCATTGAGGTGCATGAATCCATAGTTTTCTCTGAACAGGCCTGGTCTGCTGTTGGTAGCGATGAGGGCAGCCTCAATGGCTACTGTTCCTGAGCCGCACATGGGATTGATAAAAGGCGATTTCCGGTCCCAGCGGGAAGCCAGGATGGTGCTGGCTGCCAAAGCTTCCAGCATAGGTGCTTTACCAGGAATTTTCCTGTAGCCGTGGCGGGCAAGCGAATCTCCGGAAGTGTCGATGAAAATCTCGGCGTCTTCGTTTTTCCAGAAGAGGTTTACTACTGCTCCAGTGAGTTCTGCGCCGGTAGATGGTCGTTTGCCGGTCTTTTCCCGAAGTCTGTCAACAATCGCATCTTTTACCCGCAGATTGGCGAACATACTGTTGTTGATGGTTTCATTCAGGACATTGCTGGTGATAGAAAAATAGCCATCTGCTTTGAGGATATTTTCCCAGGCATAGGCTTTCAGTTGCAGATAAATTTCATCTGCATCTTGTGCCTTGAATTGTTTCAAGCTATAGAGTACCTGGCTGGCGCAGCGCAGGTTCAGATTGAGCCGGATACAGTCGTTAATGGTTCCCTGTAAACGTACACCTGTTACAAAAGTATCTTCCAGGGTGAAGCCCAGATCTTTTACTTCCTGTTCCAGGTAAGGAGTCAGGCGCTTATTACAAGTGATGGTAATGGCGCCACTTTTTGTGTATAAAGACATAATGGGCGCAAATTACCAATTAATTCCAGATTTCGTTGGCGGCAGTCAGTATTACTGGTGCGCCATCGGTAATAATGATGGTATGTTCGTGTTGTGCAGTTACTCCGCCACGGTTGCCAGTGAGCGTCCAGCCGTCTTCTTCCTGGTTAGCGAAATTGGAGGCTGAAGAGATAAATGTTTCGATGGCTACCACTCCATTTCTTCTGAACCTGCTTTTGTTAGCGTGGTCGTAGCAATTGAGAATATCAGAGGGAGACTCGTGTAATTTTTTACCGATGCCATGTCCGCCCAGGTTACGGATAACGGTGTATCCGGCGCTGCGGGCTTCATTTTCTATCAGTCTTCCGATTTCACAAATGCGGATTCCGCTGCGAATGGCATGTATTGCTTTATGCAGGATTTGTTTGGATGCATCTACCAATGGCTGATATCCGTGAATGTCTTCTCCTAATACGAAGGAGCCGCCATTATCGGACCAATAGCCATCTAGTTCTGCGGAAACATCAATATTGATCAGGTCTCCTTCCCGAATGATCTTCTCTGCTGTTGGAATGCCATGAGCAATTTCGTGGTTGACGCTGATGCATGTCCAGCCAGGAAAGCCATAGGTAAGTTTAGGGGCAGATTTCGCCCCAAAACTGCGCAGTAGTTCTCCGCCATATTCATCAATTTCCCTGGCACTCATGCCGGGTTTGGTAAAATTTCGCATTTCTTTCAGCGTATGGGCAACTATTTCACTGATACGCTGCATACCGTTGAGGTCCGATTGAGACGTAATAGACATATTGTTTTGGTATTTTAACAGGTTTCCGAATGGGTCTACAAATCTAACGAAAGTTATGGGGGTAATCGATATACTTTTTCGGCACGGCATCTGTCAGCCATACATTATTTTCCGAGCACCAAAATACAAATCCGTCTGCATGCATTTCTCCGGTGCGGATAGTAAGGATAACGGGAACGCCATGTCTGCTGCCTACTTTGATGGCCGTTTCCTTGTCAATGCTCAGGTGCACATGCTGGCGGGACATCCGTTTGATACCCTCCTGTCTGATTTCTTTAATGGCACTGCCGGTGGTTCCATGATAGAGGAAAGCGGGCGGTACAGCTGGCGGTAGGGCCAGGTCTATATCTATGCTATGACCCTGGCTGGCGCGGATACGGGTTTTCGATTCATTGAATGCGAACCGTTTCTTTTCATTGGTATCCACAATTTCCTCCAGTTCTGCCATAGTGAAGCGGTTGCCGGCTTTGAGGATCAGTTCTGCCACATCGGCCCAACCCTGGTTGTCCAGACGCAAACCAATGGCGTCTGGACTATGTCTTAATATTTTACTTAAAAACTTACTATGTGTTTTCTTTTGAGCTTCGTTCATCTTTTATTAAATCTTTACAATAATATTCTTGCGATACATGATCGCTATTGGTATCCAGATAAGGAATACCAGGAACAGTGCACTGGCCAGGGAAGCATTGTATGGGGAGAAGATATTATTCCATACAGACTCATTTAACCAGGAACTGAGGGAGCCTTCGCCTATTGGTATCATGCTCATGAATTTCGGTACCAGAGCAGACAATACATAGGCTGTGATGGCGTTTCTGCCAAAGGCTACAAATGGGGTCAGGTATTTATTACGTTGTTGCACATCTATGAGCCAGTAGCTCATAGCCAGTGCCATTGTACCCAGACCGCCGGTATACAATACGAAGGAGCTTGTCCATAACGATTTATTAATCGGGAAGAAAGGGTCCCATATTAAAGCCAGGATGACAGCGATAAAGCCATATACAAACATCCAGGAAACCTTTACGGCATCATCTTTATCTTTTCTTCTCAACCAGGAGCCTACCATTACCCCAAACAAGCCGGTACTCACAGCAGGCATGGTACTTAGCAACCCTTCCGGGTCCCAGGTTTTACTTTGAGCCCAGAGATGCGACGGTGTGAAGATCAGTCTGTCCAGCCATGCGCCTAGATTCGCCTCTGGTTCAAGACTTGGTACTCCAGTACCAGGAACCGGAACGACAGTCATTAGCAGGCAATAGATGATCAACAGGGAGCCGAATACCCATTGGATAGTACGCTTGCCGGTTTTGATATACAGTATCGCAATCACGCCAAATACCAGACCGATACGTTGTAATACGCCTGGGAATCGCAATGTTGCAAAATCCCATTTAAACATAATGCGTAGCAGCAATCCGATAAGAATCAGGATAGCGGCTCTTCTGAGTGCGTGCAGGATAAGTGTACGGTGTTGGGTGGGATCTTCTTTTTTGGACCCCATAGCATACGGTACAGAAACGCCTACAATAAACAGGAAGAAAGGGAATATCAGGTCTGTTGGCGTACAGCCATTCCATTTACTGTGTTCCAGTGGGGCATACACATATTTCCAGCTGCCTGGGTTATTTACCATAATCATGGCGGCAACGGTGATTCCCCGGAAAAAATCTAGCGATAGTAATCGCGGTTTGGTTGAGTTAGTCATGCGGTTCTTATGATCCCCTCAATTTATATAATTTCCTGAGAGATTCATAAACAACCGGATGAACGTACTCATAACTACGCAGCCGGCGTAGCTTTCCGGAATTTCTTCACAAGGAACCAGGCCATAGCTCCCACTAGCAGGAATGGCCAGATAGTGATCAGGAATAACAATATGTTACGTAAGATGACTGCTCCATCATACAATGCATTTTTCAACTCTGTTCCAAAACCCGCCCTGGTAGCGGCGGCAGGATCCACTTCCACTACTACATCTGCCCTGTCTGGCTGGACCATGGCGATGGTAATCGTCGCATTATTCACATCATCCATCAGAGAAAGATTATTCAACTGACGGTCTATCACCTTTTCTGCCTTTTCATCTTTATACTTGGCGATATCCAGGGAGGTATGCTTTTTATTAGGCACCGGTGTTTGGGTAGCGATTTCATTACGCAGGGAATTAGATAAATACTGCATGGTTTTATCTTCATCTTTGAGCGTACGATGATCAATATAGGTAGCCATTCCGGATAATACGCGTACTACTGAATCCATCTGATTAACAGGTACACGTAACGTCAATTGTGCAACGGTACTGTACATACGAACATGCATCAGAGAATCAGCCGAATAGGGTACATACTTATCCTGACTCACCGTATTTTCCTGGTGACTCTCTGCTACAATCCCCTGCAAATCCTTTGTAACCCGCTCCAGCGCTGTAGTAGCATCGAATACATTTTTTACGCGGCAACGTACATCTGCGGTGCGTACACGCTTGCGGGAAGCTGCATTCAATGATTCAATATCTGATTCAAAATTGACGGAATCAGCTGCCTCCGTCAGTTTTCCAGTGGAAGCATTCGCCATCATTTCGGCGTTTGGAGATTGATTTCTTTCAGTTGCTACATTACAGGCAGCAAGGGACAGGGCGGGTAAGACCCACAGTGGAATGGACTTTCGCATGGATGATTCATTTTCCTTTTATACTAAAAAAACAACAGAGGTAACCCAAGGAGATGTTAAAAAAAATAAAAAGGGAATAGGTTTTTATAAAATGTTGATGTAGGTTTGCGCCTCGCAACTGGTTGTTAAAGTCGTACTGACTGTAACATTAAAAGGGAATCCGGTGCAATACCGGAGCTATCCCCGTAGCTGTAATCCTGTTTTCATTGCATGAAAACTTTTTTCGGAACTACCTCTGCCACTGTCTCTACTCCTTAGAAACGGGAAGGCCTCCGAAATGAAGGAAAGCCAGAAGACCTGCCCGCTGCATCCATCGTCCAGCACTTTCGGGAGAAAAGAAGGATGAAAGACATACAAATTTTGTATGCGCCATCATGATAAACAAGTTTGCTGCACGCAGTATCGCGAGCTGCGTTGCCGACTGTTTTTATATGTATCGTAAAAATCTAGAGAATGAAGAAAACTGTTCGAGTGATGCAAGTGCTGCGTCATATTAATTTCCGCAGCTCCCAACTGAAACGCCTATACGGCGCATTATTTCTCGCTGCTACCCTGACAATGGCCTCCTGTAAAAAGGAAGATAAAATTGCTACGCCTCCATCCAAATATAATAATGGATTCTTTGTTGCCAATGAAGGTTGGTTCGGTCATGAAACCGGAGATGCGCATTTCTATTCCTATTCCGGCGACTCTCTGACATGGAATGTATATAAAACATCCAATCCGGGCGATAGTCTGGGTTCCGCAGGTAACTCCCTGGAATTCGCCACTATCTTCAACAATAAAATGTACTTCGTGGTAAAAGCCGGCGGACCTTTGGTGGCCGCAGATCTGAATACGATGAAAGTATACCTCCGCAACAACTCCCTCCCTAAAAATGACGGTCATGCTTTCGCAGGTATTGACCAATACAGAGGCTTGCTGACCACCGGAGACGGAGTATATCCTGTAAGTCTTTCTACCCTGGCTATTGATAAAAAAATCGACAGCATCAGCGGTTATACCGGCGATGTGATCGTGGCTGGTAAATATGCTTTTGCGCTGAGCCAGACAGATGGTATCGTTGCATTCAATACTGCCGATTACAAATTTGCTAAACGCTTCGGAAAAGCTAACCAGGGCTTTGCCAGAGCAAAAGATGGCGATGTATACGCTGCTACAGCCGATTCTATGGTGCGTATCAACCCTAATACACTGGAAAGATCTACTGTGAATCTGGGCTTTAAAGTGGCTTCTCCATGGGGTGCATGGCGTCATGCGAGCATCTGTGCGAGCACGAAGGAAAATGCTATTTTCATCGCTCCTGGCTCAGGTTTCTCCGGAGGTACTAAAGCTTACCGTTATGTAATTGGCGATGCTTCCTCCCTGGCACAACCATTTATCACCTTGCCTACCGGTCAGTACTTCTATGGTTCTGCTATTGGCTATAATAAAGCAACCAACGAACTCATTGCACTAACAGTTAATGGTTCCATTACAGGCAATATCAATCGCATCTTATTCTATGATGCGACAAGCGGTGAACTGAAGAAAACAGTTACCTATAATGGCTGGTTCTTCCCTGCTATGCCAGTTTTCATGCCATAGTCGGATGACCTGGTTTTAATTAATAATGCGGTTATAAAATAGAAAACCCGGCAAGTGACTTGCCGGGTTTTCTATTTTATAACTTTATGCCCTGAAGGAATAATATCTTAATATACTTCTTTTCCAAACGGTGCGAATGTCAGTGTAAGTAGTTTAAAATGCTGTCTGGCAAAGGGAATCCCGATAATGGTAATGGACAACAGGAGGCCGAATATCAAATGGCCTAGAGCAATCCATATACCTCCGGTGAATATCCAGATGATATTGAATATGGTAGACAAACAGCCCACTGGCTGCTGCCTTTCCCTCACCTGGGAGCCAAAGGGCATTAGGGTCAGAAGTCCGATTTTAAAGCATTGTATACCAAAGGGTATCCCAATGATAGTTAGGCAATATCCAAAACCCACCACGAAATATCCCATGGCGCAGAAGAAGCCGCCGAAAATCAGCCAGATTAAATTTCCTATTAAACTCATTTGTTAAATTTCTTTCAGCATCCAGACAGTACAGGCAATATGACCTGAATTGCCTAATGGCGCCGGCAAATACTTGAATCCATTTTTTTCATACATCGCTACTGCCCTGGCCATTTCAGGAAATGATTCCAGGTACAGGGAGGTATAACCTGCCTTGCGGGCGGCTGCATAACTCTCCTCCAGCAATTTAACGCCTAAGCCCTTTCCTCTCGCCGCAGGCGACAGAAAAAAACGCACCAGTTCCGCACAACCTTCCGGTAATCCTGGCGTTGGGTAAATACCGCAACCGCCAATAACCGTGTCTCCCAATACTGCTACACAATAATAGGAACCTGGCGTTTGAAAAAGCTGAAACAGATTATCTGTAGTCGGATCTGAGTGAGCAGTTCCCTCTGTTGGCACATCAAACTCTTCTATCCCCCTGCGGATAATGCTGGCCAATAACGGATTATCCTCGGGAAGGATATTCCTGAATGTAATTTCCATCAGGCTACACTTATTTTAATTACTATTTTTTTAACGGCTACGGGACCGGCTATACGTAAATTTGGCATATGCAGATCAGTTGGAAAAAATACTGCAAACTGGCCCGCTTTCAGGTGCGTATAAAAGGATGGTTTCTCAGCAAACAGCATATAGTCTTCCGTTTCAGAATATGCTTTCGACGGACTTTTATCTCCCAAAAAATCATGTCCAATCCGCTCTTCGCCACTCACTACATATTGAATATCGATGTATTTACGGTGGGCTTCCATTTGTTCTCCTGCCTCTTCAATGCTGTCATATTCATTTACAATCGCGAAAATATGGTCGCCATCTATTTCGTATTTCCCTTTTTCTACTTTACTGAAATCTGTCTGGCGGAGATAGTCAAATGCTTTTTCAAATTTCGCTCCCAGCACATGATAAAGCGTAGCACGGTCTAATGTATCAAGAATCATAAAATAATTAAGTATGGGAGGAAAGATACATTAGTTTTTGCAGCATTGGCATGAAATTTTTTAAATTATATAGCTGGCAGGAAGACGTCGATCCGTGTGCCTGCTCCCACCTCGCTGGATGCATAGATCTTACCTCCGTGCATCTCGGCTATCCGCCGGCATACCGCCAGGCCTATTCCGTTACCAGTATAGCTTTCCTGGTGAGGTCCTCGGTAGAACCTTTCAAATATTTTTTCCGCGATATTGGGATCAAACCCTACGCCATTATCAGTAAATCTTAATCTAAGATAGCGAACGCCTGGTTCCAATCCAGGAACAGATAATTGCGCCCCATCTGTCAGTACCTGGGCGGTGACAGACAGTAACGGCTGGCGTTTGGAGAACTTCAGTGAATTACTCAAAATATTTTGAAAGAGTCGGTATAATGGTAGATGCATCCCTCGGATACATGGCAGGTTATCGCAGTGTATATCCGCTTTTCTCTCACTGATCATCGGCCCTAAATCCTGTAATACCGTTTCCATAATCTGTTGGAGATCTACGGTGGTCATGGCAGCATCTGTCTGTGGTAATCCAGACCAGGCCAGTACTTCCGCAATGAGGGCCGACATACGGTTGGCGGTCCCTGAAATCCTTTCCAGCCAGGGCATGGCCAACATTCCTGCTTCTTCCTGAGCTTTGCCTGCAGCAGCATAGGTTTGTATATTCTGGATGGGGATCTGCAGATCATGGCTGGCCAGATGGGCAAATTCCCGCAGTTCTTCATTGGAATGCTCCAGCATTTTGACGGTCCTTTCCAGTTCAATCGTTCTGCTACGAACGGTATCTTCCAGTTCTGCCGTCAGTTGATGCGTGAGGGTAATATCCAGTATAGTGCCTATTATGCGCTCTGCTTCTTCTCTTTCATTGAAGTAGGCGTGTCCGCGCATGTTGAGCCATCGGGTGGCGTTATCGTCATAGCGGTAAATAGGAAATGTTATATCAAAATAACCTTTCTTATTATCTGCAATTGCGGTAGCAACGGACTTTTTCACGACTGTCAGGTATTCCGGACAGATACGGCTGTACAGCATATGTAGGTTTACCGGCATAGTGGCAGAGAATCCGAAAGTGGCTCTGCCAACGGCCGAAAGTTGGAAATGCTCCGTCAGGAAATCCAGGTCCCAGGTGCCCAGGTTGGTAGCTGCTACCGCCTGACGAAAGCGCTCCTCTCCTTCCTGTACCAGTTGTTGTAAACGATTGATGGGAGTGAATTCCCGGGCAAAGACAGATACGCCTTGCAATTCTCCGGAAACGCGTATAGGCGATACAGTTAGTACCAGGTTCAGCGTACGACCATCCCGGGATAATCGTTTGGTAATATGGTGATTAATTTGCTCGCCCAGGGAGATTTTCAGTCGCAGTTGCTGGAATTCCGCTGCCTGGTCAGGAGGAATGATCATACTGATATGTTTGCCCAGTACCTCTGTTTCTGTATAGCCGAAAATCGTTTCTGCTCCTTTGTTCCAGGTAGTAAAGAACCCTTCCTGTGAGACACTGTATACGGCATCCGAGGTATCTGCTACAATCGCCGCGAGGAGGGAATGTTGGTCGTTATATATCGTTGCGGTGGGACTGGCAACACATAGCACCGCCACCGGCTGACGGTTATTCCCGCGTAACAGATGGGTGTTAATTTTCACCATTCTGCGGCTACCATCTTTCTTTTCCATGATGACCGCCTTTCCCTGACAGGGTTCCTGATGTAACCAGGTATAGGCTGCAGGGGTTTCCGCGGGCAATAATAATTTACCATTGGGGGAATAACTGCGGACGCTGATACACCATTGGTCTTCACCCAGCCGGGGCATTCTTCCGGCGAGACTTACCGCATGCCGGTTTATTACCCGTACAAATCCGTTACGGTCACATAGCCAGGCCGCGGCTGGAAAAGCCTCGAGAATAGCGTGACAGTCAATCCCTGCATTTTGCAGTTCCGCTTCGAAATGTGGTGGAATACCAGGTACAGTGGACGCTGTATCAAAATT
This sequence comes from Chitinophaga dinghuensis, assembly GCF_003259435.1. Taxonomy (GTDB): domain Bacteria; phylum Bacteroidota; class Bacteroidia; order Chitinophagales; family Chitinophagaceae; genus Chitinophaga; species Chitinophaga dinghuensis. Next base: position 271,376 of record NZ_QLMA01000006.1, on the reverse strand, counting down.
ATTTTCCATACGTGGGCAGATACATTCTCGGGTAAACCATCTGACACATGGGTTTACCTCAGTAAAAAATACAGGTTTAGCAGATATACGGTGGTATGGGAAGAAAGGGGGAGTGAGGGAAAGTTGTAACTGGCAGACGGTGCTCCCCGCCTGCCTGCACTTGATAATTCTGGAAGTTACTTAGCGAGTTTTACTCTTAACGCTACCGGACCTTTTGGACCATTGCCAACTTCAAAAGTCACTTTTGCATGCTCTTTAAGCTGATCCAGCGCTTCCTTAATGTGAACAAAGTAACTTTCCTGGCTGCGGGAATCTTTAATGAAGCCATAACCTTTTGACTCGTTAAAGAAAGTCACTACGCCATTGTGAATAGGATCTACCTCTTCTTCCACCTGTCTTGCTACACCAATTTGTATATCTTCAACGTTTACTTCCTTACGTTTAGAAGGATCAGGTGGCGTACTGGTGAGATTACCATTTTCATCCAGATAAGCCATCATATCTTCCAGGCTTTTTCCTTTGTTCTTGTTAGCCTGGCGTTCTGCCTTTTTCTCTTCCTTCTCTTGCTTTTTTTGCTGTTTCTTTTTCTCAAGATCTTTTTTGCCGAAGGTTTCCTGTGATTTTGCCATATGCATTGACCCTTTTTTTAACCGGGGAATTCGGGTCGGTACGAAGATAAGAAATTATCCGCCATACACCAGCAAAAACCACCGCCGGTAATAATAAGGTGACAATTCGGGTTTTTTCCCCGAAATTGGCAGGTAAATTATTCCATATGAAACTCTTCGGACGCGAACGCCCGACTACTGCTAAAAAGAAATCCGTAATACGGGAATGGCTCAATGCTGGCTTGTTTGCCATTGTTGCGGCTACCATTATCCGGATGTTTATTTTCGAAGCTTATTGTATTCCTTCGGGTTCTATGGAACGTACGCTGTTGATCAATGACTACCTTTTTGTTAGTAAAATTACCTACGGGCCACGTTTGCCGATGACACCCCTCGCTATCCCGCTGGTACACAACAAGATGCCTTTTACCACCTCCATGCCCTCCTATAGCACGGCATGGGAACTGCCATATAAACGTCTGCCAGGGTTTTCTTCTGTCAGCAGAAACGATATTGTTGTTTTCAATCTCCCTCCAGGCGATACAGTGGCCCTGGAAGTGGAACAAAGTACAAGCTACTACGAATTAGTGCGCCAGCTGGGCCGCGAACAAGTCTGGAACCAATTCCATATCCTCGTTAGACCGGTAGACAAACGTGAAAATATTATCAAGCGCTGTGTGGGTATTCCCGGAGACACTATTTCTATCGCCAATAGCGTGGTGAGTGTCAATCACCAACCTGGATTCAATGCTCCGACTGCGGAAATGCAATACCTGGTGCAGACCAGCGGCGAAGCGCTGAACCCCGTTCGACTGAAAGAAATGGGCATCATTGATGAACCTATGCCTACAGGGCAACCAGGTCAATATGTATGTAATCTCAGTACAACAGATGTTCAAGCCATGAAAAACTGGCCTGCTATACAAAACATTACACCTTATACAGACCAGTCCATAGCTGATCCGGCGCTGTTTCCAAACGATACCGCCCAGTTTCACTGGAACCTGGATAATTTTGGACCGGTGGTAGTTCCGGCCAAAGGAACAACCGTCCAACTTACCAGTGCTAATATGCCGTTATACCGCCGTATCATCCGAATATATGAACATAATGACCTGAAAGAAGAAAATGGTCAGTTCATTATAAACGGACAGCCTGCGACTTCCTATACTTTCAAAATGAATTACTACTGGGTGATGGGCGATAACCGCCATAATTCCATTGATTCCCGCTACTGGGGATTCTTACCGGAAGATCACCTGGTGGGTAAGGCATGGATTACCTGGATGAGTTATGATCCTGAAGGCATCCGCTGGAGCCGCCTGCTGAGAGCCATCCGGTAATAGCAAGCTAATTACGGAATCATGCTATTTTTTCCAAAGCCATTCTTCTGTTTGAGGAATGGCTTTCTTATTTTTACATACTGAAAATCAGATATATGCCTGCACCCCGCGATTATAATACTATTAGTCCATCTGCAAAAGGATTATTGTTCCTGAAAAGTGTGACAAAAATCCCTTATGCCCTGGAAGCAGCGACTCTCGTACATGCGCCTGAGCCCTTTACACCGGATTTTGAAGTAAAGCACCCCTACTTTTGGGGCAGGGTCATGCATTTTGAAGATCGCTATTGGAGTATCAACCAGCTATTGGAAGATCTGCCGATTCATAATATACTGGAACTCTCTTCTGGCTTCTCTTTCCGGGGATTAAAAACAGCGGAAAATTCGGAATATTTTTATATAGACACGGATCTGCCGGACCTCATTTCCACTAAGCAGGCACTGCTGGAACAGTTACATCCCGGCCCGCTGGCAGGCCACCTCGAAGTATTGCCACTGAATGCTTTGGATGAAATTGCTTTCGAAGCCATCGTTGCGAAATTCCCACCCGGTCCGCTGGTAATTGTAAACGAAGGCTTGCTGATGTACCTCGATCCGGAGGAAAAGAAACAGCTATGCCAGATCATACACCGCATCCTGCAAAAACGAGGCGGGTACTGGATTACGGCCGACATCTACACCCGCGATGAGCCAGCATTTACCGCCAAGTTGTACTCCCGCCCGGATGATCCGCTGATGGCCTTTCTGAAGGCGCACAATATTGAGGAGAAAAAATTTGAGACCTTCGAAAGTGCAAAAGAATTTTTCACGGAGATGGGATTTGAAATAGATAAAGAAGCAGAGAAAGACAGCTCCCGATTGAGCAGTCTCCCCTATTTCCTGAAATCTTTAACCCCGGAGCAAATGGAAAAGGTAAAGTCCAGGAAAAAATCCCGTGCTACCTGGCGATTAAAGCCTATTGGCTAAGACTTTACAGCTTTTGCCAACAACTGGACTACACTTACCAGTTCCCTGTTATTGAGCGAAGCGAAGCCAAAGCGCATGCCATTATGCGGTTTTGATTTATAGGCATAATGATAGCCATAGGTCATGGAAAGACCTAGTTCGGCGGCTTTGTCGGCTACTACAGGTAATTTCAGGTGTTTGGCAAATTGTAACCAGATAGCCATTCCTCCCTGCGGCAGCCGGAAACTCACCTCATCGGGCAGATGCCTGATAAGGAGTTCCCCAGCCAGATCCCGCCGTTCCCAATAGAGTTTGTTGGCTTTCTTCAGATGCCTGGTGATCGTGCCATTTTCCAGCATGCCGGCCAGGGCTTCTTCTACCAGATTATCGCCGCCAAGGTCCATTAATCTACGCAGTGCCGCTGTTTTCCGGATAAACTTTTCCGGCGCGATCATAAAACCGATGCGGAGAGACAGTCCGAGCGACTTGGTAAAGGAGCCTACATAGATTACATTTCCTCCATGGTCTGCACTGGCCAATGGCACTATGGGCGCAGCTGAGTAGTGGAAATCGAAATCATAATCATCTTCAATGACAGCCAGTTTATGTTTGCGGATGATCTCCAATAATTTCATCCTCCGTTCTGCGCTGAGGGTAACAGTGGTGGGATGATGATGATGACTGATGATATAGAGCATTTTAATTTTCTTAGTGCGGCATAACTGCTCCACCATGTCCGTGTCTATCCCATCCTCATCCACTGGCACTCGAATGATATGCGCCCCCAGTTGTTCAAATGCCAGGTCTGCATAAAAATAATTCGGACTCCCCACTATAATATGATCCCCTTTCTGGATAATCATCGCGGCAGCGAGATATATACTCATTTGTGCCCCTCTGGTGATCATAACATTTTCCTCGCGGATATTTAATCCTCTTGTATCGGCGAGGTATTTCAGCATTTCCTTCCGCAACCGCATATTGCCTTCTGCGGGACCGAAGGCCAGGTATTTATGATAGGCTGGTCGTTGAATAATGGACCTGCATTCACGGGCCCATTCATCCAGCGGAGCGAGTCGCGCATCCGGGAAACCATCATTGATCACCAGTTTTGAAGGCTGATTACTTCTTAGAACAGGTAATGTGGGTGCCTCATATATGGGAAACTGCGGTCCCTCCGCGTAGGCATGCAGTCCGTTATTATAAGAACGAGGTTTTATTTCCGGTAAATTCTCAGATACCATCATTCCTTTTCGGGGAATCGCGGTGATCCAATCCTGTGCCTGTAATTCGTCATAGGCAGCTATAACTGTTTTACGGTGCAGGTCCAGTAATTCCGCCAGCACACGACTCCCTGGCAGATAAGTTCCCGGTTGAATCAGGCCATCCTGGATCAGTCCAATGAATTGACCGGCGATTTGGAGATAAACCGCCTGACGACTGGATTTATCTATTCGAAGCAAGGTTTTATATGGCAGCATCTGGACTACTTATGAATTAATAAGTGGACTACCTGAATAGTCCAGATCAAATATACATTTGTATCATTAATTCATAAAACAAAAGACGAACAATAGTTATGGAAGCATTAAGATTCAATATGGCAAAAGTTTACCCTGAAGCCTATAAAGCTTTGTCTGCTGTAGAAGCATTACATGCCAACTCCAAATTAACTCCTATTCAGAAAGAATTGATAAAGATCCGGGCTTCTCAGATCAACAAATGTGCTTTCTGTATCAATATGCATACCGCAGATGCCCGCAAATATGGCGAAACGGAAGCCAGAATTTATTTACTCAATGCGTGGAGAGAAGCGCAGGTATATACCCCTGAAGAGCGTGCTATTCTTGCAATCACTGAAGAGATCACTGAAATCAGCAAGAACGGTCTGAGTGAAGCAACTTACCAGGAAGTAGTGAAATATTTTGATGTGGACGGAACTGCTCAAATAATAATGATGATTATCGCTATTAATAGCTGGAACAGGATTGCTATTCCCCTGCATTATCTGCCGGAGGTAAAATAATCGTATATGCGTAAAGTTTATTATGCCGATTCGGATGAAGCGATCATTGGCTGTATCGACGCTATCCTGGAATTGCGTCCAATGCTGCAACGGAACAAGGTACTTTCCCAGGTAAAGGATATGCAAACGGATGACGGGTATATGCTGATTTATGTTATGGCAGATGACGATCCTTCTAAAGTGGCTGCCATTGCAGGGTTTCGCCATCTCAACAAACTACTATGCGGCAAACATATCTACATAGATGACCTGTCTACATTACCGGAATATCGTGGTAAAGGATATGGCTCCTTATTACTGAACCATGTGAAAGACCTGGCTATCCGACAAGGACTGGGAAGTGTGCGGTTGAGCTCTGGCTATACCAACAATGATGCGCACCGCTTGTATTTACAACATGGGTATAAGATGTCGGCCCATAACTTCATGCTCCAACTCTGATATTTGATACATATAGATTGATACACAATGAGTTGTGCGCAGAATAATTCCTGTCGTCACAACTCATTTTAACTGTCGCATTACACCCGTTTAGGGTGTCGCAAACCACCCTCAAATTGACGTTTTCACACAGCATGGATGCAAAATGGTAAATGGATATTTGTGTTCTGAAAATCCATTTAACTATGCAAACGAAACACAAAGTAGTATCGCCAGCAGAATGGGATCTTGCCCGTAAAGCTTTGCTGGTAAAAGAAAAGGAATTGACCCGCATGCGGGACCAGGTGGCAAAGGAAAGAATGGCCCTGCCCTGGGAGCATGTAGAGAAATCCTACGAATTCAACGGACCACAAGGAAAAGAAACCCTCTCCGATCTGTTTGATGGCCGCAGCCAGTTGATCACAGTGCATTTCATGCTGGGTCCGGGATGGGCAGAAGGATGTCCGGGATGTTCTTTTAATGCCGACAGCATTGATGGTACTTTACCGCATCTACTCAACCATGATGTTAGTCTGGTAGTGGTTTCCAGAGCGCCATTAGAAGAAATCCAGCGTTTTCAGCAAAGAATGGGTTGGAAGTTTAAGTGGGTTTCCTCGAATGGCAGCGATTTCAATTATGATTACCATGTTTCCTTTACGCCGGAGGAATTAAATAATGGAGGGGTGTATTACAACTACGCCAAGATACCCAATAAGTCAGAAGAACTGCCTGGATTGAGCGCGTTCTACAAAGAGGAAAACGGAGAGATTTATCATACTTATTCCGCTTATTCAAGAGGAATGGATCAGATGATAAACACCTACAATTACCTGGATATTGCTCCACTCGGCAGGAATGAGGACGGGCCTCATACTATGGATTGGATGAAACATCATGACAAGTACGCAGTGCAGCCAGTCGCTACGGGCAACGGCAGCTGCTGTCACTAAATGTATTGCCATGCAACACTCCTGTAATTGCAACCGGGTGAGGAAAGTGCGCCGGCCGCTTATCCGGCGCCTCCTCCATTTCATTCGATGGGCCACGCCAGGCGTGGTACTGGCACTGATACCCAAGTGTCCTGTATGCCTTGCTGCCTATATAGCTTTAGCTACAGGTCTTGGTATACCGATTACAACGGCCAGGTACCTACGCTGGGGGCTTATCGTTGCCTGCATTGCGTCGCTGCTTTTTCTCTCCTTTCGGTATTTACAGTCCAGACGCCGACGCAGTTACTCTTAGCGGTGTGACAGTATAAGTATACTTTTCCTTCGCAGATGGCTTGATAGCCTTCAGGTTAATCCGGTAAATATTATCTCCCCATTTCTGTTTAATACCTTCATCCTCCATTTTTGTCAATGTCACTTTTTCTATGCTGGCATTGAGTTTAGCGGCAGGATAAGTCAGCTGATAATCGCGGCCTTCGCCGTGAATCACGAGGACGCCCGGAGATAGTATTTCTACTGGGAAGCAGGTCATGAGATGTTGAGTGAGACTATCGGTTTTCGTTAGTGCTACCTGGTCTTCAATCACCGCTTTCTGGTTTCTCTTCAGCTGTACCGTTCTGTTCCAGCTGCTTATTCCCGCTTCCTTAGGGTAGGCATCTGCGATATTTAATTGCATTGTACTGGCCCCTGTATTATTGGCGCTGCTCACCTGAGTAGCCTTATAGGCGGGGCCAGGTCTTTGCGTGTAGCCATTAACGGTAGGAAGGTTATGATAATCCGAACAGTTGAACCAGATATCATAGCGTTTGTCGGAGAAGGTTCGGGCGGTATAGGTACCACGACCTACATCTATGAGCACCGGCAGGCCGTCGTAGTATACGATGAAGTTGCCCACATCATTGTGGTTATGGCTTTCATCATTATTGCCACCTTTTGCGGCTACATAGAAACCTTTTGAATCGCCTGCTTTATCACGGGCTGTCATTACCTGGAGATCAGGCCACCAGGTATTTGCCAGCAATGGCAGCGATTTCTCTGCATGACTGAATTCATCTTGCATAAACAAGGAGAATAAGTTACGGTAATACATGTAGGTTCCTCTCCATGGCTGATGTTCTGTACGTACATAATACGCGCCGAAGCGCATCATATCCGGATCTTTCACATCCTTTCCAAAGCGGTATATCAAAGCGCCGTTCATACCCGGACGCGGGTCTGCGTCTGCAAAATCAATAAAATAATTTTCGCTGATCTGGGCTTTATATATAAACTGCGCCATATGCTTCACCTTTTCATCTGCCAGCACATATTGGAAAGCATTGCTGGTAGCCAGATTCAGCAGGCAGATATTGTCGTACAAAGAGGCCGCAGCGCCACTCCAATATCCAGGACCTTCATCACAACCGCCATCCTGCGGGTAGGGATTCAGGAATTGATCCAGGGTATGCAGGATTTTGCTGACAGCGGCTGCACGTTTATTTTCATCATGTTCCAGCAGTAACACGGCACAAAGCCAGTTGGAAGAAATCCATGGATTCCAGTTGTTCGGACGGCGTCCGCTGCCACTGTCGCCCATCCAGCCATGATGCTTTGTCATCAGTGGCGTAAATATTCTGCGATTGGTTTCGTCGTATATGCGTTTCCGTATTTGCGGAGAAACGGCATCCAGTTTATCGCCCATAAAGTAATCCACCCATCCGAGTAGTTCAGCCGTTTCCGCAGAAAACAGCTCTACGAAAGGATTAGCGGCATCTGCCAATCCACTGATTTCCTTCGAGCGCGGCAGATGCGCCGAAGCTCCCCAAAAGGTTTCTTCACAAACAGACCATATCCCGTTGATGATATCATCCGTAAAGCGACCTTTATCTTCATAAACTTCCGCCATCATCAGGGTGGCCAGGACCTCTCTTTTCTTGTTGGCAATTTCCTGATAATCCCTGCGGTTGCCAGTTCTCACGATCAACAACGAAGTGGTAGCCGGAATACCCGGCCATTCATAATGCAGGTAGGATGTTGCCAACTGAATCGTTTTTGCTGCCAGGGCAGTGTCTACAGTTGTCCAAACTTTCCGGTTAGAACGCCCGGGGAAAGGTTCCCAACGATCCCGCGGAATCAAACGGGTATGCAGGTCCTGCTCCGTATAACGGCCACTCATCAGGTTTTGAGCGGGTGAAACCAACGCTGCAAAGAGGCAGCATCCCAATAAAAACAGTTTCTTTTTCATACGCGACTAGTAAGTATATTTTCGTTCAGTACTGATATCTGTTTGTTGTGTATGCTGCCCGTTTAGAGAAAAGGTATTATTGGCAAATACCCCATTAACAGTAGCATAGGAGGCAATACCATAGCCGCCATTACATTGCAACACGTTATTATTTACTGTTACATTTTTGTTGGGTGTATGCAAGCAGGGGAACATCATTCCCCCCTTATCATTTGCTTCCAGCAACGATCCTTTTATTACCAGTTCGCTGCAATTCAATGCCAGCAAGCCATACATGGCATTGCGCCCCATCTCACAGTTCTCCAGTTTGACCTGACTGGATTTATCCAGTACCAGACCACAGCCATATGGGGAACCAACTAAACGGCTACTATCCATCTGCACATCTGTGGCATGCGTGATATGCAGGTTATGGAGTAACCCCGCTCCTGGTACCACGCTGGAGCCATTTTCATTAAAATCGCATCTTTTAATCCGGATATGATTGGCTCCAAAAATCTGTACGCCGGAGTAGGTAAAATTCTTTACTGTCAGGTATTCCAGGGAGATGTTACGGAAGAGCGCCGGCATTTCTGAGCGGAAAATAATTCCACCGCGACTCCCATTCGGTTTCCAGGAGCGGCTGCTGTTAGGATCATTGCCATAGTCCAAACTGGCCATACCATCCAGTACAAGGTTTCGGATCACTACGTCATGCATATCTGCGCTGGCATTGGTCATCGCGTCTCGTATCCCTGCCGTCGGATCTATATGCAGGATGGTACCAGTACCCTCTCCTACTATTGTTATGTTGCTAGGTATTTTTAGTGTAGCCGTTAGCGTATAAATGCCATTTTTCAGCAATAATATCCTTCCGGAACCGGCTGCTTTATCGATAGCATCCTGTAAACTATCAGCCGGTGTAACGGTGATTGGCAGACCTGCAATTCCTGGCTGTAAGCCCGTGCCAGCGCCAGCCATATAATTCATCAGAGAGATTCCAGGACTTAATTTTTTTTGAACAGACATAGGTTTTCGGGTATGCACCAAAATACTCCTGGAAGCGGTGAGTCGCACAGAATCCGCCACAGCGAATGTATTTGGGAAATTTGTTTTCATAGTGGCTGCATAGCTGACAGCAGGTTCATAGAAATCGCTGAATCGCATAGCGCGATCTGAAATTTTGCCATAGGCAGACACGTGTTTGCTCAGGAGGTAAGCGGCTGTATATTCATAGCCCAGGAGCATTCGATGGTTCGCCACTTCAAACAGATTCACGCCTTGTGTGAGGGCAATATGCGCTGCACCGGCAAACTCCCCGATACCTAGCTGCACATGTCCCTGATCGCGGAGGGTTTCCTGGCATTGTCCTGTAGGATAGATATAGCGACAGAGACTACCATTTACAGGTCCGTGGTAGTAATGATCTATTGCATTATTGAACATTTGACGATCGTCCAGGAATACTGCCATGGCTATTAGCGTATGAATCATGGCCGCATCCCAGTTACCATTGGCCTGCGGGTAGTAATCTTTTATAACAGGGTAATAAACGGTGAGCAGCATGCGTTTGAATGCATCCTGTTGTGCAGCAGGCCAGCCAGCGTCGGTATACTTCAGGATTTCCGCTGCATTGCAGAGTACATGGCCTGTCCAGGCGACCATTAGTCTGGCATCATTATAATCAAAATCCCACAAATTTTCTGACCATGCATTTATCAGTTGTATAGCATTGGCAGCATATTGTTTTCTGCCGGTAATGTACCAGGCAACAGCGTAATCGTATGCTAATCCTGCACTTTTGCTGAGGTCTACCCCACCAATATTAGGACGGCCATAAGGACCACGCATCACATGAGCAAAGGTTTTTACTTCATAAGTTGTATCCAGATCGGCCATCATTCGGTCGAAGGCTCCTTTCCATGGTTCTTTTCCAGCCAGGACCATGGATTTCATAAAGGTCATGTCTTCCGCAGACTGGTTAATACCTGGATGTTTGAATGTGGACTGTCCCATTAGGAGTGCAGGGAACAGGAGTAGCAACAAAAGTAGTTTTTTCATAACGGTTCCACTGTAAAAAAGCAACGGGGACTATTTTCATAATCCCCGTTACGTATAGTCATACAGGTTATTTCATTGTATAACGCTTGATACTGATGGTCATTCTTTTCTTCGCATCATCTACCACATTGAAGTAGATATATGCGCGGTATTTACCATCAGCTGTTTCCACCCATGCGCCGGCTTCTTGTTTAATATTCAGGAAGTAGTCGGGCATATTGGTGAAATTCTGTGCCAGGAAGTCCGGATCATCAATGAAGATACCGTATTGCTGGCGGGCCAGTTGCTGATCGCGGAGGTTAAAGGCTTTTACCAGGCGTACATCATTGGTGGCGTTGTTAGGTACCACAAAATCCGTCAGGTACTCCTTAGGAGCCGCAGGCGCTACCAGGGCATGTTTGAATGTAACCGTCGGAAAAGTGCGGTACATGTAAATCAGGTCGATTTTTGTAGGATCAACAGGCTGACTTCTGCGATAAACTTTCATATCTGCAATAGAGATATAGCTGGAATCCGCATCGTTTACCCCCAGGTCCAGCGCCATATCCATTTTTGAAACGGTATAAGGGCCCATTTTGTAGGTAACGGTTTCACCATTGCTGCTTTTAGCGGTGAAGGTGAAAGAAACCTTTTTACCACGCGCTTCTTCCGGTACCTGATAGAAGTATCGGAGTGTTGCAGCGTTGGTATCCACGGTGAAATTTGTCGTAGTGGCGTTACCGTTATTCACCGAAGGATCGCCGATTTTTACAGGAACATCCACGCCGCTGTTATTGGTGTAGAAGGATCTGTTTTCCAGGTAAGTACCTGCAGCGCCCTGTATGCTGGCTTCCACCTGTGCCGACACCAGTTTACCTCTTGTTTTAGGGAGCGCCATGGCGTAGGCAAATTCGATATTGCTGCCTACAAGATTTGGCCCCAGCGAGCGTTTGATACAATCGTTCTGCAGTTGATCCTTTGGAGTAGGCACTGCATAATCATCACTTTTGGAGCATGCTGTAAACAACAGCACGATTCCGGCGATGAATGGTATATATGATTTGAAATTGATAGTCATGGTTCAGCGTTTACCTTGATTGAACAGTAATGATTACTTTATAGGTTTTTCTGATCTGCCTGTTGCCGGAGATAACGGTGTATTGACGGGGATTAGCGAGATCAGAGAAATCAGTTTTACCGGTCACTTTCGGATCCAGTTTGCAGTCCTGTGCCAGGGAAAACTGTGGCCATACGCTGCGTAAATCAGTACCGTACAGTACTTCCTGACTGATGGTACAAGCGGTGGTATCAATCACTGGCGCTTTCGATCTGACAGTCTGGAAGTCGGGTCCCAGCAGCTCGAAATTGGACACATAGCAATCGGTACGGGTGGTGATCAACAGACCATCTTCATCTACCGGAAAATCATTCTTTTTACATCCAGACATGATACTGATGATAGCCATCACTAATGCACTGATGATGATATATTTTTTCATACAATTCTTTTTAGAAGGGTCTGTGAATTATAACCATGGAGTGTTCTGCGTCAGGTTCGGATTGCGGTCGCGTTCACCTTGTGGTATCTTGTAGATATATGCTCTGGTATAATCTCTGTCGATCGCATTATTATAGTAGCGATCGTTCTGAGCACCTTGCGTATCCAGCAGATAGCGTCCGGTGGCGCCTACTCCGCCCCAAATTCTTTCCAGCGCTCTCCAGCGACGGAGATCGAAACCACGTTGACCTTCCGCCAGCAGTTCCACGATTCTTTCCTGTTCGATAGCAGAGAAGAAAGTATTCTTATCCGCATATTTCGCACCCGTCAATGGAGGTAAGTTTCCACGATGACGCACTTTATTCACAAGGGCAACGGCATCAGCCTGCGGGCCATATGCTTCGTTGGAGGCTTCGGCATACATCAGGAATACATCTGCCAGGCGCATTACCGGATAGTTATAATCCCCATCGCTACGACCTTGACCAGCGTAGTTACGGATAAACTTACGGAAGACGTAACCCGTTTTAGTACCATCTGTGTTATAGGTGATGTAATTCACGCCACCGAGCGTAATTTGCGCGCCCCAGGTTTTATAGATATATGGCGCGAAGCCTGAAGATTTCAGGGAAGCCATACCGATGATTTTCTCGTAATCCCACAGCATGGTCGCTTTCATGCGGTAATCGCGGTTAGCGTAGCTGGCAGGGTTCACCGCGGAATTGAGGGTGGTTCTTGCGCCTGCTTTGGTGGGGTCCATCGGAATCAGTTTCGCTGCGAAATCGCCGGTGGTAGTCAGTTGATATTTGTCAGCAATTTCGTAGCGCGGATTCACCCAGCACTGTGCACTTTCCTGGGTACGACCACCAAAATCACGCATTAGTTCTTCACCTTGACCGGTATTGGTACCGCCGTGGGTGAAAGTCATGATCATCTCTGCATCGCCATTTGCGATTGGTTGGAAGAGATAAAAATAGTTAGGCAGAATATCCGCACCGCCCAAAGTATCGATGGCGCCAGGTTCTCCGCCACGGAAAAGGGTCAAGCCATAGTCATTGATAACGTGGCCGAAGTCGGCCGCCGCAGCTTTGTAAGCCTCCACCGCTGCAGCTGCATCCGGTTTGAAACCAGTGAGCTCAGGCCAGCCATTTTTATTCCAGCATGCCCAGAACAGTTGGAGCTTACCACGGAAAGCCAGGGCAGCGGGTTTTGCTGCGCGACCTATCTGGGTAGACTTCACCGGCAGGTTATCGAAAGCGTAGTTAAAGTCGGCCATAATGGAGTCTTTAATCTGCGCTATCGGCATACGTGACAGCGTAGCCACGTCGCTATTGGTGGTATTTACTTTTGTGAAGTAAGGTACATCGCCCCACATGGAGATCAGGCGGAAATAGGTCATGCCGCGCAGCAATTTTGCTTCCGCAATGATGCGTTGCAGGTTGGCAGCGTTGCCTATATTTCTGTTGATCAGGTCCTGGGTATTGACGATAACATAGTTCGCTCTGTTAACGGAGCCATAGAGCCCTTCGAAATAGTTATCGAATTTATCGCCGTACGACTGCGGAGAGTAACCGGCACTACTGGAAGGGTTATATGCAACAGCGTTGGTGGAAGTGGTAGAAGTACCACGTGTTTTCGTGTATTCGCCCTGGCCATCGAAGTAATAATCGCGGTCAAACACGCTACGGGTAGCGTTATAGGCGCCCATTACTGCATAGGTAGCATCATCTTCTGATTTCCAGAATTGGTCCACGTTTACTTCCGTGGTAGGCATCTGGTCGAGCAGATTTTTAGTACAACCGGTAGCGAAGACAGCGACAGCGGCCGCCACCAGTGTAGTTTGTATAATAGAGATTGATTTCTTCATGATAATAATTTTAGAATCCCACATTCAAGCCTACAGAATAAGATTTAAGCAACGGGTAAGCTGTATTCTTGTTACCACTCACTTCAGGGTCCAGGCCGCGGTAGCTGGTAATGGTAGCGATATTTTCTGCGGAGCCATAGATTCTGACACTGTTGATTTTCAGCAATTTCATCAGGTTCTGCGGCAGTGTATATCCCAATTGCAGATTTTTCAGACGGAGATAAGCCAGGTTGTCCAGCCAGAAGGTAGATTCATCGCGGTTTCCGCTGTAACCACCGAGGCGAGGCCATGCACCGTCTCTGTTATCGAGGCTCCAAGGATTATTCCAGTGGTCCCAGGTAGCAGCGTAACGTTGTGCAGAGAAGTTGGTGTTGTTATAGTTATTTAACCAGAAATCTTTTCTGCCTGCGGAACCTTGAAGCAGGAAGCTGAAGTCGAATCCTTTCCAACCCACATTACCACCTAATGAGAAGTTGGTAGTAGGGCGTTCGCGTTGGAAGTTTTTCTGAGCTACTTTATCGTTTCCATCGATGATACCATCGCCGTTTACGTCATTGCGGAGGATATCGCCAGGAGAGGCTCCTTGTGGGGTAGCATTATATATATCCTGCCATGTTTGGGCAATTCCTCTGTCGGTATAAGTATACACGAAGCGGTAAGGCATGTTTAAGAATTGATAGCCACGGCCCAGGTATTCATTCCATTTTTCCAGATTGGTGCGGTTATAGGAAGCGTTAGCAATGATGGAATAACGGAGGCCGTTGGATAATTTATCGGTCCAGTTCAGATTCAGTTCCACACCGCGGTTACGGAGGTTACCGATATTTTTACGGGGAGCATTGTAAGCGCCTGTCAGGAGGATAGACATATCAGAAGGTCTGTTCATGTTGGTGGTCAGACGATCATAGTAATCCAGTTCCGCATTCAGGCGGCTGTCAAAGAAACCGAGGTCCAGACCGAGGTTAAACACCGAGGTTGTTTCCCAGGTCAGATCCTGGTTTACCATTTTCTGGTATACCAGTCCTTTCTGGATATCTCTGTCGAGGAAATAGGTTGCCAATGCGAGCGTTTGCTGTTGTTCGAATCTGCCAACGCCGCTGTTATTACCCAATGTACCGTAGGAAGCGCGGAGTTTACCGTTGCTCAACCAGCCGTTGGTATATTGCTTGATAAAGTTTTCTTCAACGAATCTCCATCCTAGCGCCGCAGATGGGAAGAAACCGTATCTGTGGCCAGGGAGGAATTTGGAAGAACCATCGGTACGGAAGTTAACTTCCAGCAGGTATTTATCGTATGCGGTATAGTTTACGCGTCCGATATAGGAACGCAGACCTTCTGTGCTGGAGTTACCGCCTGCGCTCATGATACTGGTCAATGCACCGTCAATCTCATGCAGGTTGGGATACACGCGGTCGTTGCGGCTGGCGCTCAGATTACGTTCGTACCAATATTCCTCACTGTAAAGACCCAGAATGGTCAGGTCATGGTTTTTATTGAAAGCCTTGTGATAGGTCAGACCGCCATTCAACTGTGTTTTATAACCGGAAATGGAGGTATTGGAGATCCCGGCGTTTGAGCCATAGTAGGTACGGCTACCGTTTGACATTGTCTGGAAGTTGTATGCAATCGTAGGCATAGCAGCGCCGTAGGCAAACTGGTTATAGTAGCCCAGTGAGTAGTCTACTCTACCAGTGAGGCCTTTAATTGGCTCCCAGGTATAGTAAACGTTTGCATTCAATTGCTGGCGATTCTGGTTATTAGGCGCCTGCATATAACGCATATAAGGGTTGAATGCCTGTGGGTCTTCGCCATAAGCCATTACGCCTCCAAATTTGCCTGTAACAGGGTCGTAAGGGGTGATACCGGCGATCGCATACTGGAGATCCACGTTACCGCCATCCGCATCGGTGAAGCCTTCGTCCATGGCATACATATATTTAGACCATACGCCAGCGAACTTCATCCCCACGTTCATGTTCTTGCGTAACTTATAATCGAAGTTGAAACGGGCATTATAGCGTTTGTAGGTATTGTTGATCTGCAGCCCTTTTTCGTCCTGTACGCCAACAGAAGCGAAGAAGTTAGAAATATCATTACCGCCGCTGGCAGACAGGTTGTAGTTCTGGTTTACCCCATCGCGCATAATAATGCTCCACCAGTCTGTGTTAGGATAGCGCAGCGGATCGACCATACTCATTGCCATCCATTGATCAATGGTACCATCTTTAAAGTTGAGGAGATTACGAGCGGTACCTACTTGCTGGAGACGTTGTTCCAGCGTAAGTGCGCGGGCATAATCCGCCATAAAATCGTATGATTTGGTAGGTTGAGTGACGCCATAATATCCGGTGAAGTTGAAGAGTGTTTTTTTCTGGCCTTTACCGGATTTGGTAGTGATGAGAATAACGCCGTTTGCAGCGCGGGAACCGTATACAGAAGCAGAAGTGGCATCTTTCAGCACCGAAATGCTTTCGATATCATTCATATTAACGGTATTGATATCTACGTCTGGCATACCATCCACTACTACGAGTGGTTTGGCATTATTTACAGTACCCATACCGCGGATTACCAGGTCTGCACCGTTTTTACCTGCCATCCCGCTGGATTGGGTAGCGGAGAGTCCTGGTACCATACCGGAGAGAGCAGAGGAAGCATTGGAGACAGCGCGGCCGGCCATTTGCTCATCCACTTTGATAGCAGAAACGGCGCCTACTACGTTTACTTTACGTTGGGTACCATAGCCTACTACCACAACTTCACCGAGTGCTTTCTGGTCGGTGACCATTTGTTGGTTTAATGTTTTCTGGTTGGCAAATGCTACTTCTTTAGGAGTGAATCCCATAGAGGTGAATACGAGCACCGGCGATTTAACGGTATTGGGTATACGTAATGTATATGCGCCTTTTTCGTCTGTGACTGTACCATGGGAGGTACCTTTGATCGCAATGGTTACTCCTGGCACGGGTTGTGATTTTTCATCTGTCACAACGCCTGTTAAAACGTGGTACTGGGAAGGATCTTGCTGAAAGAATGCAGCGGCCGCATAACCGGATGCACCGGTCGCCGCCTGAGCAGGGGCAGTGTACATCAGCCCGGCTGCGGGTATCAGTGTCAGCATCATCCAGTGTAAACGTAGTTTACCCGATGAAGAACGTGGTAAATAGTGAATCATTAGGTATTAATTTTTAGCAATAAAAGGTCGTACCGGTAGCTACCAGTATATTACAGATGATAAATGCACGATAAAATAGCAATAGAAAGCCTAGCCGGTAGCCGACTAAATCGATTTTGGCAACAGCAAACGTTTGCATGGAAATAGGCATACAGCCCTCTTCTCTCGTTAATTAAATTTCATACGTGGGAAGATTTTAGTTGTTTCTCTTTAGTTGATTCAGTTGATGATGGAATTTATTGTATCAGTAAAACAGTACAATATCAAAAATACAAAAAGCAATCGATTGAAATAAATATTATTTTAACAAAATCTTGATCCCCAAGGCTCATTTTGATGGTTTCTAAAAAATATTGAGCTATTTGATAAAATTGTACATCAATTGACCAGAATAATATCAGGAAAAACTTAGCCCCTGAGATATAATTTTACGTTTATGCAAAGAAAGCAGCAAACGTTTCCGTTAAAATAGTGTCAAATTGTCTAGCATGAAATCATGCGAATATACTATCAGGAAGTTTTTCTATAGTTGATAACTGCCCATGTATTGAGCACTACTGCAAAAATAATTTCGTAAATAAATTCCATATGCACATCCTGAAACGTACTGCCCTTCAGCATTACCATGCGCACGACCTTCACAAAATGCGTAACAGGAATCAGACTGGAAATAGTTCTCGCCCAGGTTGGCATACTTTCAATCGCAGTAAACAACCCACTCATTAAAGCGAATATCATCATGAAGAAGAATGCAAGGAACATCGCCTGCACCTGGTTGGCACTATAAGTAGATACCAACAATCCAAATCCCAGCAAGGCTATCAGGTATACGGCCGCAAACAAATATAACAGCCCGATTGATCCTACTGATACAATACCATAAATTATATATGCCACCAGCAAGCCTATCGTGAAGATAATCATCCCTATCAACCAGAAAGGTATCAGCTTCCCGGCAATGAATTCCCATTTGCGTATAGGGGTCACGTTTATCTGCTCCATGGTACCAATCTCCTTTTCCTTCACCACATTCAAGGCAGAAAGAAAGCCGCCAATGAGGGTTAACAGGAGCACAAAAATTCCAGGAACCATATAATACTTATACTCTTCCCTTGCATTGTACCATATAGAATAATTCATTTGAATGACGGGCGTATTGGCAGTTACCGGATGCGCGTCTCTCACCACATCCAATGCTGTACTCTGACTGAAGTCATTAATAATATTGGTAAGATAAGCCCCACCAATAGAAGCTCTCGCACCATTAATAGCATCGATCGACAATGCCACCTGCTGCCGCCCCTCTCTGACCAGATTACGTTCAAAATGAGCTGGGATCTCCAGTACCACATCTGCCTCTTCCTGCTCCACATAAGATAATGCCTGCTGATAGGAACTGGCATAGCCCACTATATGAAAATAGCCGGAAGCGCCTATCTTGGAAAACATCCGGGCCGTCATGGAACTATGATCATTATCTACCACGACTATACGAATATCCTTTACTTCAAAATTTGCAGCCATGGGCATAATGATGAGCTGTATGGTGGGCATGGCAAATATCATCACCAGGATGATCCGGTCCCGCACAATCTGCCTGAATTCCTTTTGTAATAAAAATCCCAGCGTTTTCATGAGAGCCTGGTTTTAAATTTCAATAATGCCAGCGACAAGAGTACCGTTGTCATACCTACCAACACCAACGTTTCTTTCCAGATATAACTAAATCCAAGTCCTTTCAGCATCACAGCTTTCACAATGAGGTAATACCATCTGGCCGGTACTACATTGGAGATTAGCTGTAAAATATAAGGCATATTATCCAGCGGATACATGAATCCGGTAAGCAATAAAGTGGGCAACATCATGCCCATCATGGAGATCAACATGGCTGCCTGTTGGGAGTTAGCGATATTGGAGATCAATAGTCCCACCGATAAACAGGTAATGATAAACAAAGTGCTTTCTGCAAACAACAACAGGATACTCCCTTTGATAGCGATATCCAGGAAACCGACAGAGAGCACGAGGATAAAAGTAAAGTTCACCAAAGACAGCACCAGAAAGGGAATTGCTTTAGCAATCAACACCATGATCGGATGAAAAGGCGACACCAACAAAATTTCCATGGTTCCCAGTTCTTTTTCCCGCACGATGGAAACGGATGTCAGCGTGGAACAGACAATCATAAATATGAGCGCAATCACGCCTGGGATAAAATTCAAAGAACCGTTTCCCTCTGGATTATACAGCATCCGTAACTCCGGTACAATTCCAGGCGGCGCACTAGCCCCATCTGCCAGCGATTGCTGGTAGTCTCCCAATATTGCTGTCAGATAATTAATAATCGTTTTAGCGGTGTTCGGGTCTGCGCCATCCGCGACTATTTGTACGTTTGCTTTGCCTTTATGCTGCAGATCTTCACCAAATTGCGGCGGGAATATTAATACTGCCCTGACTACCCCCTTCCGGAAGGCTGCGTCTATCTCCTCTCCTGCCAATGATTTTACCTCGGTAATAAAATAGGAGGAAGATTGGATCTTGTGGATGATCTTAGTGGTATTGGCATCCATAGACTGATCGCTGATAATGATATGCGCGTTTTTCACCTCGCTGGTCAGCGCATAGCCAAACAGTAGTATCTGTGCCACCGGCAGCCCGAACATGATGAGCAGTGTACGCCGGTCGCGAAACACATGATAAAATTCTTTCCTGATAAATACCAGCAGCTGTTTCATAAATGTATCAGTCTGATGAACGTTTGGCGCCACGCGCCAACTGATAAAAAACTTCTTCCATATTATTTGCCTGGAAACGGGCCTTCAGGGCCTGCGGCGCATCCAGCGCTTCAATCTTGCCATCCACCATAATCGTTACCCGGTTACAATATTCCGCTTCATCCATGTAGTGAGTGGTTACAAAAACCGTAATACCGGAGGCTGCAGCGGCATAGATCATATCCCAGAACTGTCGCCTCGTTACAGGATCGACGCCACCAGTAGGTTCATCCAAAAACACAATCTGTGGCTGGTGGAAAATAGCCACAGAAAAGGCCAGCTTCTGTTTCCAGCCCAGCGGCAGCTCTCCTACCAGTTTACGCGCTTCCTGTTGCAGTCCCAGTTGATTGATGAGTTCATCACTGCGACTTCGAATAGTTTTGCGGGAGAGTCCATATACGCCCCCATAAAATTCTATATTCTCTAATACGGTCAGATTCTCATAGAGTGAGAATTTCTGACTCATATAACCGATATTACGTTTGATAGATTCCTGTTGCTTATATACGTCAAAACCCGCAACAGTAGCGGCGCCGCTGGTAGGATATGAAAGGCCGCAAAGTATACGCATGGCGGTTGTTTTGCCGGCCCCGTTGGCCCCCAGGAATCCGAATATTTCTCCACGGTTGACTTCAAAAGAAATCTTATTGACGGCCATGAAGTCGCCGAACCGCTTGGTCAGATCCTTGCATATGATTACCTGTTCAGCCATTTGTTTGTGCTTTACGGTTCATTAAACGGATAAAAGTATCTTCAATACCTGGTTCTATTTCTTTTACTTCCAGTCCCTGATGCCCATGTGAGATACCGTATTCCCGCAGTGCATCTATATCTCCGGGCTTATCTGCCTTCATAGTAAGGTGCAGGTATTCTCCAAAAGCATAACAGCTACTAACGGCATCGAGCATACGAAAATCCTGTACCAGTTTATAAATATTATCCGCCTTGGCAGCGTATAGTCGTACCGGATAGCTCCGGATAATTTGCTGCGGCGTATCCACTTGCATAATACTTCCTTCCTGCATCAAAGCGATACGTTCACACAAAATGGCTTCATCCATATAAGGTGTGGAAACCATAATCGTAATGCCCTGTGCTTTCAGTTGATTCAGAATATCCCAGAATTCGCGCCTGGAAACAACGTCTACACCGGTGGTGGGTTCGTCCAGGAAAAGTACTTCCGGCTTATGTATGAGGGCACAACACAATGCCAGTTTCTGTTTCATACCGCCGGATAGTTTGCCGGCGCGTCTGTCGTTAAACGGTTTTATCTGGTCATATATATCTTTTATCACCTCATAGTTTTCGGCGATCGTTGTACCAAACAAGGTGGCGAAGAAAGTGAGATTTTCTTTGACGGTGAGATCCTGGTAGAGAGAGAATTTACCGGGCATATAGCCGATCATATTACGGATCTTTCGATAATCCTTTACTACATCCAGTCCCTGAACGGAGGCCGTGCCTTTATCTGCCAGCAGTAAGGTAGTGAGTATACGAAAAATGCTCGTTTTCCCAGCGCCATCAGGGCCTATCAGTCCGAAAAGCTCGCCCGGCTTCACTTGCAGCGAAACATTGTCCACCGCCATTACATTTCCATCATCGTAGGTTTTAGTAATACCTTCCAGGATAACACTGTTCATGGACTGTTGTTTTTAGTGAGACCACAATGCTTCGCCGTACATACCTATTTTGATGTAGCCGTCGTTCACCACTTTGATTTTTACCGCATATACCAGATTGGCTCTTTCATTCTTTGTCTGAATGGTCTTAGGTGTGAATTCTGATTTATCGGAAATCCATGTAATCGTTCCTTTATAATTTTTATAATCCTTTTTACCCTGATCAATACGCACCTGTACTTGTTGTCCAAGGCGGATTTGTGGCAACTGCGTACCATCTGCGTACGCGCGAAGCCAGATAGTATCTGTATTTGCGATTTTATACAGTGGCTTGCCGATAGTAGCCAGTTCTCCTGCCAGCGCATAGCGCGTTAGAACTGTTCCATTGATGGGATTGATGATGAGTCCTTTCCGGATTTGTTCGGCGTATTGTGCCGCTGAAATTTCCAATGGCGCTTTCTCGCTCATGACCGTTCTGTTCTGAACACTGGTGTTGTAGTCGTCGAGCGACATCTGCTGTTTAGTGGCGCTGATTTGTTTGCGCATTTGATCTACCTGGCTGTTGAGATCATCCAGTTGTTTCCGCGTAGCGGCATCTTCCTTTACCAGATTGGTGGTACGTTGTTGTTCCCTCAACAGTTGCTCCAACTGCGATTCCTGTACCTCCAGTTGTTTTCGGACCAACAGATTCTTCTCCGCCGGAGTGCTGGTTTTCTGTTGCAGCGCCGCTATGGAAGCTTCCACCTGGTCTTTTTGCAGGGTGGGAATTTTCACGTCGATTCTACCAACGGTATCACCTATACGAAGAGTAGCGCCTTCCTGTGTTTGGAGGGAAAGAATTTCTCCATTCTGCTGGGCAGAGACGATCACTTCATCTGCTTCGAAATTACCGGCAGCATCATAGGGAACACCTTTATTTCCGCAGGAGTTAAGCAGGAGGAGGACGGCAGCCAATGAGAAAAATGATTTCATGCTGTATGAATTAATTACCAGAAGTAAATTTATACTGATAGCCTGCCTGCAACAGTTGCAGTTTATGCAGGATGAGTAATTGTTTGGCTTGATTTTCTGCGTTCAACTGAGCAATGTAATCATGCACGGTGATCACGCCATTGTCCAGTTGCGCTTTGGCAGATTGTTTTACGGCAGCCCGTAGGGAGATAGCCTCTTCATCTTCCACAATGATCTCTTTGTATTTACGAATGTCGCCGTCTTCCTGCACCATGGACAGGCGCGTATTAAAGAGAAATGTTTCTTCCTCTACCGCAATGGATTTGCGATTTTCTTCCAGTATCCGCCGGTTATTTTTGAGGCCGTATAAACTGCCCAGATTCCAGCTCATTCGCAAACCGGTAATATACCAAGGGCCAAAATCGTTACTCAGTATATTCAGCGTAGGGCGGCCATAAGCACCTTGGAAAAAGGCGCTGAACTTAGGCAGGTAATCCGCTTTCAGCTGCTTTTCTTCCGTGTCGGTTACTTTCCGGCGATATTTGTACCATTCCAGTTCAGGGCGATTAATTTCCGCTGTAGTAGCTTGTTCTGCAGGCATTTGGAGCTGTGTACTTTCCGGCAGTTCTTTTCCGACAAAAATACTCAGCATTTTCAGATAGGCGTTACGGTTAGCCCTAAAGGTTATATCCTGCGAACGGGCGGTTGACATTTCCGCTTTCAGTTCGTCCACATTACTTCTATAGGCAGTACCGTTACGATAGGATGCGCTAACTTTCTCAATCGCGTTATTGAGGTCAGAAATCTGAAGGGCGTTTTGTTTACGTTGTTCATCCATCAATAATACCGAGAAGTACAACTGATTGATGCGGTCCCTGATCGCATACATATTTACCGTTACATTCTGTTTATCCGCCGCTGCATTGGCACGGATATTCTCTTTCTTGTAATGCGCAGCGCTGCCATCGTAAATGGTTTGAGAGACCTCGCCGACTAATTTATACTGATCCTTGCTGAATACCGGTAACTTAATATTGGAACCGGGAGGCAGAATATCCGGGAACTGTACCACATCTGATTGATAAGTAGCAGCACCAGAAAAGCTGAGCTGTGGCAGATATACTTTGCCTGCATTTTCGAGGGAATACTGGCTGGTAGCCTTCACCAGTTCGTATCTTTTGATAAGGGGATAGTTTTCTCCGGCCAGACTGTAGCATTGTTCCAGGGTAAGTTCCTGCGCCTGCACCTGCAGGGCAGCAACAGGAAATACCAACAGCAACAGCCATGAAAGCTTGTATACCATGATACCTGAGATTAGTATATTGGAAAAAATGATCTGTTACATCATTGCTTTGATCCAGATGGGTACCTTTTTCTTTCGGTCTTCCATCATAGCTTTGAACATTTGCATATCCACTGCCCCCGATCGGATCAGGAGATGCCTGGCAACAAAAGGCAGGATCAGCATACTCATCATATTCATCACCAGGTGCAATGGTTCTATTTCCAGTTTGCCCTTGGCTCTTCTTTCCTGCAGTTGTTTCACGAAATAGGAGTTCAGCATCACGTTATTTTCCACCAGCTCCCGCCCTATATCCGGCGAGCTGTTGGCCACCCCGTTCATTACAAACAGCGGCAAATCCGGATGCATCATTAGCATATCCAGTAACTCCACACAAACGATATCGATCTTTTGTTCGGGAGTAGTGTGTTCATCATTGAGGTTTTTCTGCATACCGGACAATAACTGGCGTATGCCTTCTTTCATAATGATATCGAAGAGCTTCTCTTTACTACGGAAATAATAGTTCACCAAAGAGAAGTTGATATCAGCTTCCGCTGCAATATCCCGCACTGTGGTGGCAGCATATCCATTGCGTGTAAAAACGATTCTGGCAGCTTGTATAATTTTCTCCTCCGCAGATGCGTCGGCTACTTTTTTCTTTCTAACCGCTTTTGCCATTGTCCGGAATTTAACATCAAAAGTAGTGCTTTGTTTCAAATTAAACAAATGTATTAAACAATTGTTCAAAATAGTAAGACAAAAAGGCTTATGAAATCGATTAGTTATTTAAAAATCAAACAATTAGGAGCCTGTTATAGATTTGGTTTATGCTTTTTATAAAGCACATGTGGCATTAAGGGATGGCCTACAGGCAGACTTGGATGATCAAAGATGGTAACGAAGGTCATCCCGGCTTTCTGCATTATTCTTTCTGAGCGTTGATTGAGGACGGCGGTAAAGGATACAATTTCTTCCAGGCCGAGTTGTTCGAAGCCATACTGGAGGCAGCGTTTCGCTCCTTCTGTGGCAAGTCCTGCATTCCAGACTTCCGGACGTAGTCGCCAGCCTATTTCTACACAGGGAGTAAAGGATGCTTCAAAACGAGGATGGGAGAAGCCAATGAAGCCGATGAAAGCTCCGGTTTCCAGCAGATCCACCGCATAGAGACCGTAGCCTTGCTCCGAGAAGCGTTGTTCAATACGATCAATTAAAGCGCGTGTATCCGCAGGCGTTAGGGTATTGGGAAAGAATTCCATTACCGCCTCGTTGGCATTCATAGCAGCAAAGGGCGCTTCATCTTCCGGTAGCCAACGTCTGAAACCCAGGCGGGCAGATGTAAAAATGTACTCTTTCATAATTGCAAGATACATAAATCGGCGCCACAAACGGTCTAAACAAACAAAAGCAGCAAAGCACGAATGGCTTTGCTGCTTTTGTATAGCGGTTAAACGCTCAATTACCAACCAGGATTAGGTCCCAGTAGTTTATTCATATCTCTTTCTCCTTGTGGCACCGGCCAGAGGTAATCTCTGGGATCTATGAATACGCGCACTTCTCTTTTCATACGCTGCGCTGCGCTTGCAGTATAATCAGGAATATCATTCAGATCAGATTCCGCACCAGCGCTGCCGAAAGAAGGCAATGCAGCCGGGGTGGCTGCGGCGGCAGCCGCACCGTATACCGCCATATTCATGGCCAGTTTACCTGTTTTCCAGCGGCGCATATCAAACAGGTGAATCCCTTCTGTGGCCAGTTCCACGATTTTTTCGCGGCGTACGAGCTGACGCATTTTCTGCTGACTACCGGCTACCAGCGGGTCTACTACGGGCATGCCTGAACGCTGACGCACCCGGTTGATGGCATCCGTCACTGATGCGTCCAGCTGATTCAGTTCAATTTTTGCTTCTGCATAAGTAAGCAGGATTTCCGCATAACGCATGTATATGAAACCGGTTTTGGAAGTAAAAGCATCTTGCCCTTCATCCAAAGTATATTTTGCCCAGAGATAACCTACCCCATTTTTAACAGGGCCGTAGATATTTGACTGGTCGGCATTTGTAGCGCTATACCAGGTATTACTGGTGAAGTTGTAGAAGCTGGTGGAATCCTTGTAAATGCTGAATATGCATCTTCTCATTGCCCCACTCACCAGCATGGTAATGGTATCTCCATCCATGGTAACCGTATTCTTTAATCTCGGATCACGATTACGACTTGGTTTAGCAGGATCATACAGCGGAGATTCATCAATCCTTTTGCCATCAATGCACTCATAACGGTCTACCAGCGTTTGGATCGGGAAACGACCACTTTGCGCTGATAAGGAACGGGAGCCCTGCCCTACTGCCACAAGGCTGGTAGGATTGGCCTGATCATCCGGGAATGGCAGCATAAATAGAATTTCCTTACCGGCATTCGTATTCTGGCCCGCCTTCTTGAACAAGTTTGCAAATACAGGATTCAGGCCATACTGCGCACTTTTAATGACATCATTGGCTGCGGCGGCAGCCACGTCATAACGTTGAAGCAACAACGCTAATTTCGCTTTCAATCCCAATGCGGTTCCTTTATTCACTCTTCCCTGATCTGTCATTTGCCAGGGCAGCTTTGTGGCCGCACTGTCCAGGTCTGCCAGCAGGTAATCCGCAATTTTATTCTTATCTGTTCTTACCTGGTTATAGAATTCAGTAGGCAGCAGTGGCTTGGTATAGAACGGCACATCGCCATAAAGGCCAATCAGGTGATAATAGGCCCATGCACGTAAAACCATTGCTTCTGCCTGCATTCTGGCATACGTATCAGGCAACATATTGGCTTTGGCCCTTTGCATACCATCCAGGAGGTTATTGGCAAAGGAAACTGTTTTGAACATCAATTGCCATGCGCTCGAGATAGTGCCAGTGGTGGCATCATAATTACCCGCCGCGATCCCCGGATTACGTTCTACACCCAGCTCTGTGTACTGATCGAAAGAGATCTGGATGGGAATACTGTTGCTCAGGTTCCAGTAAGTGCTGCTGTACACGCCCGTCAGACCCAATGTAACCTGCGCCTCATTGGTGTAGTAGGTAGAGGAAGAAGGGCTGTCCAGCGGCTGTTTGTCGAGTTCCTTCTGGCAGGCACTTAGTGCAGCTGCCAGGAGTAAAAATATACTGATGCGTTTCATCGCAAAATAGTTTAGTGATTAGAATTTCAGATTCAGGCCAGCGGTATATGTTTTCATGATGGGATAAAAATCACCCGTAACATTATTGATTTCCGGATCGAATCCTGGCGCATATCTGGAGTGGGTAAGCAGGTTATTACCGCTTACGTATACACGCAGGGAATTAATCCTTGCGAACCGCAACTGTTTACCATTAAAGGTATATCCCAGTGCAATATTCTTGAGTCGGAAATAGGCGCCGTTCTTCATCCAGAAGGAAGAAGTTGGGAAAGAAGGATTCTCCGTCAAACGCGGATAAGCGGCATTAGGATTGGTTGGAGTCCAGAAATCTTTCTGCCAGGTATACATGGTAGCGATGAAATCGGCCGAGTAGAAAGCCCATGCACCGGTACCACTGACATAGTTATTTCGCTGAGCAACACCCTGGAAGAATATATTAATATCAAATCCTTTCCAGGCGCCGTTCAGGTTGAGACTATACTCATAGTGCGGCATATTATCTCCCAGTACAACGCGATCGTAGCCGTCGATTTTACCATCCGGCTTTCCATCGGGACCGCTGATATCCTTGTAGCGGATATCTCCTGGTTTAGTGGTACTTTGATAAAAAGGTCCTTTTGTTACTTCCGCATCATTCTGATAGTAGCCGTCTGCCTGGTAGCCATAATAACTACGTATAGGCGATCCCGGTGTAGTAATAAATGCGCCGTCAATAATATTCACACCGCCAAGGTCTTTCACCTTATTACGTACATCCGATAAATTCAGGCCTATATTATATCGGAATGAACCAATAGCGTCCTTCCAGCCTAAAGCAAGCTCCCAGCCTTTATTTTCCATGGAGCCGATGTTGACGTATGGGGCCGACAAACCTACATAATTAGGAATAGGTTTCTTCAGCAACATGGCGGATACTTCTTTTTTATAGTAATCGAAAGTTAGACTCAGCCTGTCTTTCAGGAATACCATATCCAAACCTATATCCTGTTGGGTAGATTTTTCCCATGAAATCTTTGGGTTAGCGGCTGCTGTCTGCGCTACGCCGGAGTTATTGCGACTATTGAAGTAGTAGTTATAATCGGTCGTATTCAGTGTGGCAACAAATGGATAGTATTCTGTCAGGGATTGATTGCCAAGGGAACCATAACTAGCTCTGATCTTTGCAAAGCCGATGGTATTTGTCAGCCCACTGAAGAAATTTTCTTTGCTCAGTATCCATCCTGCTGATACGGACGGATAATATCCCCATTGGTTATGAAACTCCTGGGAGAAACGGGAAGAGCCATCAGCCCTGCCATTCAGCTCCAGGAGATATTTTCCCTGGTAATTATAGTTGAATCTCCCAAAAAAGCTTTGCAGAAAATACTGACTTGCGCCACCGCTGTTGTTGAAGTTTTTCGTGCCAATCCCCATGTATGGATCATTAGAAGGGAAATCTGTACGGGAGGCACCTAGAGAAGAAACGCTGAAATCTTCTGCCTGGTAACCAGCGAGCAGTTTCACTTCATGACCACCAAAGGTTTTATTGAAGGTTCCCTGAATGGTATAGTAGTTCAGTTTATTATTGGAATAGCTTTCCTGCAACATACTCTGCGCAGGATAATAGCTATCAAACACCAGTTGTTTATTGGTATAATCCGGGCGATATACAGCGTAGTTCTGGGTAAATTTTTTATTGTGTGCGTTATAGGTGTTATTAGAGAACCATGCTTCAAATTCAAGTTCTTTTACAGGTTTGTACACCAGGGTCGCTTTCAAAATATTGGAAGGGGTTTCATTTAGGTTAAACCCACTTGCTTCGGCTTGTCCTACAGGGTTTCGTTTGGCACTTTGACCCGCGTCTCCATATTTCCCATCTGCAAATTTTCCGGCTGCATTCGCGGGCATCCCCAGCATCTGTTTAATAATAAACTCCGGAGTAGCGCCACCGGGTTCATTTCTGGCAGATTTATTATAAATAAAATCTCCTTTCATGCTGAGCTTCTCACTGATACGGATATCCGCATTCATGCGCAAATCATAACGGGAATAGTAGGTATTAGGCGTGAGTCCTTGTTGCTTCATATAGCTTCCGGAGGCAAAGAAGCGGATATTCTCACTACCCAGACTAAGGTTCAGGTTATGGTTCTGCATCATACCGGAATTGGTCAGGATCAGCTTTTGCCAGTCTGTATCAAAGTAATTGAAATTGTCGGCTGGATTATTTTTATATCTGTTGATCAATGCCGTATCGAAGGCAAAGGCGTTCGGATTATTAGTAGAATTTTGGCGGGCGATATTAGCATATTGCATATGCTCTACTGCATTCACTTTCTCCGGCAGGTTGGTGGCTGCCTGTTTCGAAACGAAGGCATTATATTGCATGGATAGTCCTGTTCCCTTTCCTCTGCGTGTGGTCACCAGGATGACTCCGTTGGTAGCGCGGGAACCATAAATAGCAGTAGATGCCGCGTCTTTCAGTACGGTGATACTTTCAATGGCATTCGGATCTATCTGATCCAGGTTCATTTGTACGCCGTCTACCAGGATGAGTGGACTGGAACCTGCGTATACAGAGCCTTCTCCGCGGATACGTATATTAGCGCCATCTGTACCTGGTTTGCCGGATTGCTGTGTCACCATGACGCCAGGCACTAAACCTTGTAGCAGATTAGAAGCGGAAGCCACTTGTCTTTTAGTAATCTCTTCTGTTTTCAGCACGGTAAGTGCGCCGGTAAGATTTGCTTTCTTCTGTGTACCATAACCCACTACTACCAGATCTTTCAGCGCGATAGCCTGACTGGTGAGCTGTATTTGCAGGTTGGTAGCAGTACCTACTGTTTGTTCTACCTGGTTATAGCCTACGATAGAACAGATCAGGATATCCTCTGCGCCGGCATTTAAAGAAAAGAGCCCTTTACCATCTGTTTGTACGGCGATGGATTTTCCTTTCACTCTGACAGTAACCCCTGGGAGAGGTTCACCGCTGTCATGGTCAGTGATCTTTCCGGCTATTTTTCCGGATTGCCCATGTACTGCGGTCGCAAATAGCATGAGCAGCATAAGACACGGGATAAGGAACCGTTCTTTCATATGCGTCTTTTTTTTGGTGATAGATAGCATCGTTGTGTTATTCAATAAGTGAAATGACAGTACTGATCCGGCCTATAGTATAGTCGGTCACGACGTCCATGGACGCCTGTTTAAATATTTATTTTCAGGAAAGTATATCTGCGACGATGTCCCCTGATATTTGGTTGATACTCTAAATACAGCGCAGTGTGAATATATATATTTTTATTAAACTACAATATAGTTAATATATTTTTTTATTAAGTTAGGATTATAGCAAACGGCGTGTTTATTGTCTCAATAATATTATAAATAATTAATAACCAATCTATATAGACATATAAACTGGTTATTATCTCTAAAGTAAATGGCAAAATAAATTTTAACAGAAGATTAAAAAAGTATCAAATGATATATAATTTTTTTAAAAAGATTAATTATTTCGAACGGCACTCACCCAGGATTTAATCATGGTTTGTTCCTGTTCAGACAGCGGATTTCCGTCTCCCATTGGCATTCTTTTCTTTACAAACACTTGTTGGTAGATGTCTGCCGCATTCGTGTCCATATTTTTCCGGTTAAAAACGCGGTAAGGGTTAGCAACGCGATGGCAATAGTTACATTTGGTTTCCAGGACCTGCAGTACCGCTTTTTTATCGGCGTCGGCGTTCATAGTAAAGAAGGCAGGTAATAAGAGCAGCAGTTTCATGTTCTTTTTTTATGTAAAACTACTTTGGCGTGGTCGCGGGAAATAGAACGAAACCGACAACCCGAAAAAAATGCAGATATGATCAAAATGATCTTTGTAAGATTGTTTTCTTTATCTTTAATGAATAATCGACCGCAAGACAGGTATTTTCCCCGAGAGCCCGAACGATATAATAACTCCAGAAGCCCTACTATAACCGCAGTAACTACCACCTATTCAATTTATTCTAACAATCGAAGTTTATGCGATACGTATTGTCATTGTCTATGCTCCTATGCGCCCATATTTTCGTTTCCGCCCAGCAACCGATAGCAGAGGCCGAGTTGTCTTTTGCCGCTATGGCACGGGATTCTGGCGTCAGATCTGCTTTTCTACATTACCTGGATACCGCTTCCGTTACCTTTTCCAAAGGAACCATACAGAATGGTCATCAACAGTGGTTGCAACTGCCTGAACAGGATATTCAACTCTTATGGAAACCTGTATATTATTATACTGCACTCAGTGGCAACACCGGTTTTACCACCGGCCCTTATGAAGTAAAAGCCTCCGGTAGTAATGATGTAAGTCAGGCTGGTCAATTTAGCAGCGTATGGCAAAAAGATGCGGCAGGTAACTGGAAAGTACTGGTGGATATTGGCGTGACTACCCCTACTTCCAATTATAATACTGCTACCTCCAGCCAGAAGGCCAAGGTAAATGGGCTTCCCTCTTCCATCGGCGATATCCGCGAAGTAGAGTCTTTATTTTTAAAGGCCTATCAGACTGCCGGCAATCTTGCTTTCAGCGACTATATCACAGATGCCACCTGGTTTAACCTGGAAGGATATCCTCCCTTGCACGACAGTACCAGTATTATGCAGGCCATGGGCCAACAACATGAGAATATTACCTTCAAACCGGTGTCAGGCGGACTTTCAGACGACAGAGATCTCGGCTACGTATATGGCTATACGTTAGAAGGCACGAAAAGGAATAATTACATGCGTGTATGGAATCATACCCGTGCAGGATGGAAAATTATTCTACAGATTATACAATGGTAATGCTGTAGGGAGACACGTAGCTCACTGACCAGCAGCAGCATTCTCCAAACCTTTAATATCCAGTTTGATCATATTCATCATAGCAGCCATTACTCTTGCTGCTTTGGTTCTGTCTTTATCCTCCAGCAGTTGTCCTAATTGCACCGGTACGATCTGCCAGGTAAGGCCGAATTTATCTGTCAGCCATCCGCATTGATTAGGCCTGCCGCCATCAGCGAGGAGCTTATCCCACAACTCATCTATTTCTTCCTGTGTAGTACAGTTTACAAACAGGGAAATAGCAGGATTAAAGGTATATGCCGGCCCGCCATTCAATGCATAAAAGGTTTGTCCTTCTATTTCAAAGATGGCAGACATTACACTTCCTTCCGGCCCCGGACCAGCGGAGGTGTACCTATTCATACTTAAAATACGCGCGTTTTTAAACACGGAAATATAGAAGTTGATGGCTTCTTCTGCCTGGTTATTGAACCAGAGAAATGGTATGATCTTTTGCATAACGAAACATTTTTATTCTTTCTGGTACAAACTTACTGTAGCATTCCATCAATAGCGCGGTGGTAAGCCGACATAATCGGGTGTAATCCCGACATTTCTTGTGGCACAGTTTGTTCATACCCCTATATTTGCGGTTATCAAACTAAATTTAACTGCTATGAAAAAGAAATGGTTCACCAGGAGTAATATTTTAAATGCCTTATTCCTGCTGATCCTGGTAGTTATTATCGTCAATCCGACAGCCAAATCCTATGTCATCAGGGGTTTGATGAAGGTGGGATTATTCCAGCCATCCGTACCAGGCAAAGCAGGCGAACGCATGCAGGATGCTGGTTTCCGTGATGAGGATGGCCAGACTATTACTATTTCAGGTTTGCAAGGCAAAGTGATTATCCTGAATTTCTGGGCCACCTGGTGCCCTCCTTGTCGCGCTGAAATGCCTTCCCTGGAATCTTTGTACCAGGAATTCAGTAGCCATCAGCAGCTGGAATTTATAGCAGTAGATGCAGACAGCGACCTGGCGAAGGCACGACAGTTCCTCCAGCAAAATAGTTATACCTTCCCGGTATATGCCGCCACCACAGATATTTCCCGCGAGGTGTACAATGGCACGCTACCTACGACTGTCATCATTGATAAGAAAGGATATATCCGTGCCCGTTATACCGGCGCTAAAGATTATACCAACAGCGATTTCAAAAAATTCCTGACAGGATTACTGGCAGAATAGACTGGTAAATACTACATCATTGATGTATATTAGCCACTGATTATTGGACCTTAAATGTAAATCATCATTTTATGGAATACAGAGTATTTGGAAAAACTGGCTGGAAAGTCAGCGAGATTGGATACGGTATGTGGGGAATGGCCGGCTGGACAGGCTCTGAGGAGAAGGAAGTCAACATCGCACTGGATCGCTCCATTGAACTGGGATGTAATTTCTTCGACACGGCCTGGGGATACGGCGAAGGCTTAAGCGAAGAAATACTGAATAAAACAATTCGTCGTCATCCCGGCAAACGCCTGTATGCAGCTACTAAAGTGCCGCCAAAAAACCGTAAATGGCCATCCAAACCCGAGTATAAATTATCAGATGTATTTCCAGCAGATTACATCATTGAATACACAGAGAAAAGTTTAAAAAACCTGGGGGTAGAGTGTATCGACCTGCAACAGTTCCATGTTTGGGAAGATAGCTGGGCACAACAGGATGAATGGAAAGAAGCCATCACTAAACTACAACAGCAGGGTAAAGTAAAACACTGGGGGATCAGCGTTAACCGCTGGGAGCCGGACAATTGCCTGGAAACCCTCCAAACTGGGCTGATAGATGCCGTACAAGTCATCTACAATATCTTCGACCAGGCGCCTGAAGATAACCTCCTGCCCCTTTGCAGGGAAATGAATATCGGCGTAATTGCACGTGTTCCTTTTGATGAAGGCACGCTTACCGGCACCTTTACAAAAGAAACCACTTTTCCGGAAGGCGATTGGCGCGCCAGCTACTTCGTTCCTGAAAACCTGAACAGCAGCGTGGAACATGCAGATGCACTGAAACCATTGATTCCGGAAGGAATGACAATGCCGGAAATGGCGCTGCGATTCATTCTCAGCAATCCTGATATCAGTACTACCATTCCTGGTATGCGCAAACTGAGAAACGTAAACGCCAACATGGCTGCCAGCGATGGAAAAGGTCTCTCACAACAACTTCTGCAAGAACTGAAATCGCACCGTTGGGACAGAACCCCAACCGGTTGGTCTCAATAAATTATTATTCCTGCAATAGTAACAGGCGCATTGAAAATTTCAATGCGCCTGTTTTGTTTATAGGTTCAAATATTATTGCAGCTTAGCCAGCCACAAAGATGCATTCAGGTGCAATGCCGGATGCGAAGTGTATCCGGAAGGTACATCTCCAGACCATCCATTATGTAAAGCGTCATTAGGATCGCCGGTACCATCATCAGCCGGCGAGCTGTCTCCGATGAATACCACTCTTCCATTACCATAGGTAGACAACAAGGCCATTACGCCGGTATTGCCATTCAGCGTGGCACTCATTCTCCAGAAAAGTCCCTGTACATTCGCATTTACAGCCGGATACAAAGTAGCGGTCGTTCCATTATAAAAGGCCAGTTTAGCAGCAGTACCCGCTACTCCGCCTAATACCTTCTGCGCATAGCTGTTTGTGCCTGTGTACACCTTGGTAGTAGGCTGTTCGTTTATATCTACAGAATCTACCACAAAGCCAAACGGCTTGTTGTTATTGACACCATTATTGCTCATGAAATCATTCCATACACGGGGACTATCATATCCATCGCCATCACGATCAGATGGATTATAGCCATTGGCATCTGCACCAGAAATATTCTGGCCCGTGTGATCAGCAATCATCATGAGTCCGCCTCCATTGGCGATAAAATTCATCAACGCTGTTTTTTCTGCAGCGGTGAACAAACGATTAGGCTCAATTACCACGAATACATCGTAGTTACTAAGATCCTGAGGATTGGTAGCATTGCCATAAGTGATCGCGCCGCCATTAGGTAATGATTCAACATACTGACCTCTCTTCACCAGTTCAATCGCCCAGGAGGAAGTAGCTCCTCTCCAATAAGTTTCGGGCGTACTGGCAGTAATGCCTGTGTAAGATGGCGTAGGGAAGCGCTGAGCGGCTGTTTCCACTGTTGTTCCACCGGTATAAACCGGTACATTTTCTGTGCCATCGGCATCAATCTGCCAATCGGCGCTACCTGCATTTTCTCTTTTACTGGCGTCGAAGAGGAATTTCTTTTCAGGCAATGGATTACCACCACCACCGCCAAAATCATTGATTACAATGTTATCAATGTTAATGCGATTGGTACCGCCACTTAGTTTACGGATTTCGATGCGCGCATTTCCGGAAACATTAATGGTAAACGTTTGCGTTTGTAGTGTAGCCGTAGACGTGATAGCAGCGCCGGATTGCGTCCAAGTGGTTCCCCCATCAGTGGAATACCAGAGGCCCCAGGTACTGGCGGCATCAGTGCCATACAAGCCATGTGCTACGGAAACGGTGCTGATACCGGTAGTCACATCAAACAACATCGTGATTTTACCGGTATTACGAACACGTGCAGACCAGCTACCTACTTTGAGGTCTGCAGCAAGATTGCCTATCAGCGCATCATACAGGTTCCATGAATTGGCGTGCAGGGTTACATTGTCGCCCGCAGAGGAACCTGCCGGGGCTACATCATAGGCCGTTTTGGGGCTGGTAGTACCTACTTCAAAATCTTCATTGAGTGTAACCGATTCCGTTACCGCATGTTTGACAGTAGTCTCTGTCTGTGGCGTAATGGGATTGGCACTCTTTTTACAACTAACGATCAGACTTACTGTGGCGACAGATAGCAGGAATAAAATCCTGAATGGAGTTTTAGACATAACAAATTGGAGTTTA
The DNA here is from genome assembly GCF_003259435.1 of Chitinophaga dinghuensis. Classification (GTDB taxonomy): domain Bacteria; phylum Bacteroidota; class Bacteroidia; order Chitinophagales; family Chitinophagaceae; genus Chitinophaga; species Chitinophaga dinghuensis. The sequence continues at coordinate 235,749 of NZ_QLMA01000006.1, read as the reverse complement.
GGTAAATTTCGATTTGGTTGTGAAAGGGTTATTGCAAGTACAATTTCAATGATCTATGTTAACTGGGAATGTCGGGTATGTTAACGCTGTATTATATCATCCAAAAAAAATCCCGGAGCAAATGCTCCGGGACTCATCATAGCCACTGTAAGCGATTACAACAGACTGTTTCCTTTCATTTTTATGGCAGAGAGAATTTCACGTATATGCGAGAGCGTTGTTAGCGGATTAAGAATTGTGAATTTCAGATAAAACTGACCATTCACTTTTGTACCCGCCAAAATGTAAGTACCATCAAAAAAGAGGGACTGCTTGATACTCAGGTTTAAGGCAGACAGCTCTTTTACTACTCCCGTAGGATTGAATCGGAATACCAGTACGCCCAGATCTGATCCGCTCAGTAGTTCAAAATCGGGATCTTGCTGCAATAAAGCAGCAGTAGCGGCTGCGGTATCGATCATCATATCTGTATACAGCCCCAGTTTACGTTTCCCTGTTAAACGCAGTGTACACCATAGTTTCAGTGCATCAAAACGCCGGGTACTTTGCGTGATGGATTTGTTAATCTGGGCAGGTAATTCCTCATAGTCCTGCTCTTCCGGGTTGAGATAGTCGGCATGATGTTTTATGATGTTCAGAGAAGCCGCTTCTTTCACAAGAAAGGCACTGCTGCTGATCGGCTGAAAGAACGACTTATGATAATCTACTGTAACAGAATCAGCCAAGGATATGCCATCCAGTAGGTGACGATGTCTGGAGGATAAAAGCAGACCGCAGCCATAGGCGGCATCTACATGCATCCACAGTCCGTAATGTGTTGCGATGGCGGATATTTCTTGCAGGGGATCTATATTGCCGAAATCAGTAGTTCCGGCAGTGGCCACTATTGCAATCGGTATATTTCCCTGCTGTAATTCCGCTTCTACGGCCTTTTTCAAAGCATCGGTATCCAGGCGAAACCTGTGATCTACCGCTACTTTAACAATTGCTTGCTCTCCTAACCCCATTAATGAGGCACTCTTTTGATTGCTGAAGTGTGCCTGTTCTGACACGAAGATGCGAAAGCGATTTGCCTGAGGAGGCAATCCATCATACTTAATGGAATATCCATATGTCCGCGCTGCAAAATGATCTCTTGCCAATAGTAGTCCCATTAAATTTGACTGAGAGCCGCCGGCAGTGAAAATACCATCTGCATCCATACCATAGCCAATTTCCTGACAAGTCCATTCAATCAGGCGTCTTTCGATGAAGGTACCGCCAGCGCTCTGGTCGTAGGTGTCCTGAGAAGAGTTGATAGCACTGATAATGACATCTGCCGCCAATGCAGGAATAACGACCGGACAATTCAGATGCGCAATATATTGGGGCAAATGAAAGGCAGTAGCATGGCGGATATACAGGTCGTCTACTTCTGATATCAAAGATTGATAATCTTTCAGCGGTTCTTCCAGGTCAATGGCTCCGACTGCCGCCTTCATGGTAGCAGGTCTGATACCGCTGAACGGCTGAGATGTCTGTTGGAGGAAGTCTGTAACTGCTACCCGCGCCTGTTCTATGGCTTGGTTATACTCATCGGCTGTGCCTTCATAAAAGATATCTTTGAATAGTTTATTATTACTAACTTCTGCCAACGGAGGAGGCGCTATCGTATTTGGTATTGCATGCATTGTTGATGATTTAGTGAGATGAATGTTGAAACTTACTGCCATAATGTTCTTCCATAATGAAATAGGGATCTTCCGTTCTGGTAAAGGCCCTGATACTGATCAAACTTGTTTTGCTCATCATGCGAAGCATCATTCTTCTTTCACAGGGTACCAGCACGCCTTTCTCTTCTCTGTAACCCGCCAGGAATGCGTTTCTGCCGTGCGCGCAAAGGTGATTATTTACAAAAATCAGATCGCCGGCTCCAGGAATGATATCGTTGCAGATATGTGTTTTAGCGACTTTCCAAAACTCCTCCAGGTAATGCATGGCTTCGGGAGATTGATTCGCCGTCGGATTATGAATTTGTTCGGCAGCATCGAAGCGGATAAAAGGATAGGTTTCATTACCATACAATACGGCCGTGGTTATCTCCTCTCCCGCCGCTGCTTCCCCACTGTAGTTAGCATCTTTGGGACATTTATAGAGTGGTCGGAAAAGGGGCCGCATGATGTCGTCTGTAGCGCCATGCGATCGAATGGAGTATAATGTAGACGGTACTCTTTCTTCATTTCGTAAGAACAGAAAACTGAGAAAATCTGCCTGATGAAAAAGAAAAGTATCTTCAGTATGTACGAATAAGTCGGTTCGGGAACCGCTACCTGTTTGCGTGTAGGACATGTTTTCATCCGGAATGATGGCATGCAGTAAACCGCCTCCTTTACGTTGGGCATAGTACTGCACCGGTTTACTGGGCACAGCCCCATGCATCAGACTACTGATAAAACCATATGCCAGCAACTTGTCATTTGCTGTTTCCTTCCAACTGGCCGGCGTCTTCCCTAACTCCTCCTGATCTACTTGTATCAATCCCCGGAAAACAATTGCGCCATACTGAGTAGAAGAATAATCTGTTCCAAAGTGGCTGAGGATACGTACAATCCGTTCAGGCAGTAATTGAAAGGCGTTCAGATGTAATGCATTAATAAATGCAGGGTTATCATAGCTGCCGTATTCCCGTATCAGCTGCTGTGCTATATAGTACAGCGCATTACATTCTCTGGCAGTAACTTCTACTATCAATGGTCCTGTAGGTACGCCGGTGGCAGACTTCCAGGGTTCCGGTTTTTCCGGTGTGGTTAATATTGCATTTTTCATGCTGAAGGGTTTAAATGGATTAATGATTTTTGTGTGTTTGTTTCTTGTAATGCCTCCCATCCTTCGGCTCTGTACTGCGCCGCATTCTTACCGCCGTTGATATGGTTCCATCCCGGGGGCATAAGGATATATTTCAATTTATTTTTCCAGCCTGGCGCATGCCGTATATCCGCCCAGAGGTCTATCCAGAGCCTAAGTTGCACCTGGAGAAGGTTTTTCCCGCTAATTTTATCATTCAGGATACCATATACTGGTTTCACTGCATCCAGCTCTGATTGGAAAGTGCCGAAGAACCGATCCCATATGGAAAAGGTTTCCCCATAGTTTCTGTCGAGATAAATGTTGTTGGTGGCATGATGGACCCGATGCACACTAGGCGTGACAAACAACCATTCGAGGAACCGCTGCTTGCCCACTATTTCATCGAAATGATCATTGACATGCTCGTAAAGGCCGTATAGCCTTGCAATGGCTTCCACGATGAAGATCATAAACGGGTCGAAGCCCAGTAATGGAAGTCCTATAACGGTAAGGGGTATATGAAGAAAACCCAGGAATGATCCTCTCACTGCCACAGTTAGTTTCATCTCTTCGGCGGTATGGTGAACGCCGTGAATGCACCAGAAGAAGCGTACTTTATGTCCGAGGAAATGTACCAGCCAGAACATAAAGTCATAAAGCAGATAGGCCAGAATCCATATATACCAGGCATATCCCAATGTGAATAGGCGGTGTTCATACAGCCACATCATCGTACCGAAAATGACTATCTTACCGAGGAAGAAATAAGGAAAACTATCCAGGACATAGGAGATGACATTCACCCAGCCTTCCCGGTTACTTTCCATTTTCCGGGAAATGACCAGTATCACCCATTCCAGGACGACCAGCGCCAGGACAATGTATCCAAACGTAGTCTGGAGCCGCCCCAACAGCTGTGGTAACAATGTGCTCATTGAAATTGATTTTTAGGATGAGTATATCAGTATCGCCATTCCACTTTCTGATCGATACCTTTTCTTCGTTTGGCGCATTGATAGGCTGCCCTGTCATAATAACCCATATAGAAGAAGCCCAGGCACCTTTCATGGGCTTGTAAGCCCAATTGTTGGGCATAGGCAATACATGCTGCGGAAGTATCCCAGTATCCGCCAATCTGATAGGCTTCACAAGTGAGTGCCATATTTTGTACGGCACAGCAAACAGCGGCCATCTCTTCCCATTCGCTGATCTCTAGCTTTTCATGACGCTGCATGATGATCACAATCATACAGGCGGCTTTAGACGGATAGTTGCGGGCTCTCTCTTCTCTTTGGGGCGGCCATTGGGCAGCTGGAAGGCGCTCCCGGTAATAGTCGGCTATGAAATCACCAAAGGGTTGACGTTGCTCATCTTGTAACACAATGAACCGCCAGGGTTGCGTCATTTTGTAAGTAGGCGCCCAGGTGGCATTGATGAGCACTTCCCGGATGATTTCTTCCTCAATAGGTTGATCGAGGTAATCGTCTGCATAAACACTTCGCCGGCCACGGATAATTTTCGTCAACATTTGTGGGCTCACAGCCACCCGTTCTTTCATCATCATGAGGATACTTCATTTGTGGCGAGTGTATTCGCCAGTGAAGCAGTGCGACGAAAACCAGCCACAGGGTTGCGTAACATACCGGCCAATTGCAGGCTGCCAGCAGGATCTGCGAGGTCTACCATCTGGCGATGATTGCGTAGCTGCAACCTGTTCAGGCAGGATAAAATGAATTCCGGCATGAAGATGTCGTACTGCCTGAATTTTTCTGAGAGTTCCGGATGTTCGTCCTGATAAGCATGGATACATGCTGCTACGTCTTGCCAGAAATCCTGTTCTTCATAATTGCAGTGCATCACCAGGATATTGGAAAGGAATCGGAAGAAGCAGTCGAATACATCTGTAAGAATACTGAGTATTTTCAGGTCTTCCGGCACGGTCACGCATATACGTCTTCCCTTCTCCGGGATATCCATATTCATCCGGAATACGCCGATTTCTTCTGTTATATCCTTCATGATCGCTTTAACAGGCACATGATTTTCCAACACCAGTATCAGGTTCTCGCCATGCGGCATAAAGACCAGATCGTGTACATAAAAACAATGCAGTAATGGGGTTAAATAAGCGCGCAGATAACTGGTCAGCCATTCTCTGATGGAGAGGCCAGAAAGCTTAATCAGGGCTGGCAGCAAGGCATTCCCCTGATAATCGATATGCAGCAAAGCAGCCATGGTCATTAAACGCTGGCCTGGTTGCAGCACTTTTGCAGGACTTTCCCGCCATAAACCCGCTAACATTTTATTATAGGCTACCTGTTTACCGAAAGGCTCATAGTAGAAATTTCGGTAACCTACAGTAGCTACTTCGCACAGCAGTGTAAATCCATTTTTTACCATGTAAGGATCTTCTCCTACCGCCTTTCGAATCCAGGAAGTAATGGCAGGCGTGCTATCCATATAATAGGGTGTCAGGCCGCGAACAAAGCCCATATTGAGGATAGACAGCGCTGTTTTTGTATAATGTTTATCTGGATGAGAAAGATTGTAAAAAGTACGAATGGATTGCTGAACACTGAAATGATCCGGGCCATATCCCAGGCAAACGAGGTGTTGATTCGCCAGATCAGGCGCACAAATCATAGCCAGTTTATTATACCATTGCCAAGGATGAACAGGGATAAAAATATACTCCTCCGGCGTCAGGCCTTTTTCTTGTAGTTGCTGCCGGAAGTCTTGCAGTGTGGCCGTTCCCAGCTCTTGTTCCATCAATTTATTATAGGGTAATTCTTCCACCGCATTATAGGCTGTTCTGCTCTTATGACCCGCCAGCCAGATCAGGTGCACAGGCTGGTCTGCCTCCGGGGCATATTGTGGGTAATCATTCGCATCAAAACCGATACGCCCATTGTTGGCGACGAAGCAAGGATGCCCGGCAGTCATGGCATGTTCAATAGTTTGGTAATCGGCCTGGGCTAAGTCCTCCATAGAGGGTTGCGGTCGAAACATCGTATAGGCGCTACCGTAAAGTGTGTTGGTGACTTCTTCCAGGTAAGCTGGTAAATGTTCGGTACTGATATTCAGTAAACTTTGAAATTCCTGGAAGAAAAGAATACTATCCAGTGGCATTTCTTTTCCATCCTGCATTTTACGAATGCTCGCTGTGTCCAGTGACCAGTGTTGCAGCTGGAGGATACGGGCATTGAAGTAGTATACGATGGCCGGATTTTCAGGAGAAGGGAGACGATAGGCAGACCAGTTGCCTTCATTACTGATTTGCTCGGGTGAAAGCAGCAGTTCATGCGAAAACTCACTGATAACTTTTGCTAAATGGAGTCGGTTGACACGTGCCCAAATATCAGATTGCAGATGGGCTGTCAATTGTTGAGGAGTATTCATAGTCGATTTGGAAGTATTCATGATTAATTATTTTTTCTGGAATTGAAATATTGTTGCCTGGTGCAAAAGGCCAGTGCGGCGGTTTTGTGAGGAAGTACCACTTCTCTGTCGTACACGAATCCTGCTTTTTTATTCAGACGATGGATTTTCTCATTTCGAATATCTGGTTCCACTACTACCCTGTCGTGCCAGGGGTTATCGAAAAGGAAATCCATTACTACTGAAAATATTTGCCAGGTGAAACCGTGTATGCGTTCTTTGACAGGAGCGATCAGTAAATGCATGCCTATATCTCCTGGTTCGGGTTCATAGTAATTGCTGATCAGGTCTTGCTCCGGATCATAGCATTCACAGAGGAAGGCGGGCTGTCCATTGATTTTACCGATGAGTGCATAGGCTCCATCGCTGCAATAAATAGCCTTATAGGCAGCATATACTTCTTCATAGCTGCTGTTGGTCATCCCCCAGTATTGTGCATACGGTTGCGTGACCCATTGATGGATAATGGGAGTATCCTTATGCAGGTCCATTGGCCATAGTTCTACCAGTCCCAGTGGATGATGCAAATCCTGATATACCGGCATGCAATGGAACAATGCAGTTTGTTTTTTCATTGTCAGATTGGATTAACAGGGCGCAAACGTATGCGGGCCAGTTGATAGTACATCGTTATCACCAGCAGGTATCCGGCAGTAGCCATCATAAACGGTACGTTTAGTGGGAAATATTCCACCAAAACGCCAGCCGACAATGAGGCTGCGAGCACGCCCAGGTTTTGAAAGAAATGTATCTTACTATATTCAATGGCATAGGAAGCAGGATCTGTTATATGAAACAGCAGGGCATCAAAACGGACGGCCGACTGAAAGAAGGCCCACCCGTACAGACATCTGCCTGCGATGATGGACGCCGTTGATGGATAAGATTGTAACATAGCCCCTGAAACGGCCAGGAACAATGCTGGTAGAATACCGTGCCAGGGAGATTCCGGGGCTTTCCTCCTTTGATTCATCCACAGCCCTGCAATGGCTACCAGTGCCGGGATCGCATATACGGCTCCGGAAAGTATACGGCTGTCTGAACCAGCTGTCATCTCCCAATATTTCACAAAAAACGGACGGATAATAAAATCACCATAATAAAAAAGCAGGGTGATCATACTTAGTTTCAGTACCATCCCGCCAGGGATCAGTTCCATCCAGTGTCGCGAAGTCTTCTCCGGAACTACGGCCGCCGGTTTCTCCATACGGGAAGACAACAATAAGTACAAGCTTATTCCTGCCTGAAAGAAATCGCCCGCCGCCATTCCAAAATAGATATACGCAGGCTGCATCCAGTCGATGATCATACCACCAAACACAGCGCCCATCACGCTTCCCAGGTGAATAATCACAGATAATATGCTGATTATCCGGATATGTGCTGCCGTAGGCGTTATTCGTAGAATGAACGGATATACGAGCAGGTAACTTCCTTTAAAGACAATCACCAGTAAAGACACGACCCAGAACAACGGCCAGGAATTGATAAAACTGCAGGATAATGCCAGGATACCAGCAATCGTTTGCGTAAATACAAGGATCTTCAATTCGTAAACATACCTGGAAACTATCGCCCACACGGGGAATGCGAACATGACTGTGGCGCATACCGCACTGAAATAAATACCTGTGATACGCGCATCCGTGATTCCAAATCGCTCTGCAAAAAAGATAGGATAGAATGGATGCATCAGGTAATCGCTCACTACCGCTACCAGCGTCATTAATATCAGGTAAAATCTGAGTCCCATATTAAATTAGCTGAGGGTTTGCAGGAATAAAGGCTTCTTCAGGGCTGACAGCAAACTGTTGGAAAGCAATCCGTTTTTCGATAGGATATACTTCTCTGCCTAACATCTCACGGATAATCCAGGCATTTCTATAACAGCCCATGCCTAAGTCGGGCGTAACAAAACCATGCGTATGCAATTCCGCATTCTGCACAAAGATGGAATTCCCATCGGAATCGATCGTATAGTTTCTGTTGACCAGGTAGCGACCTTTATCATCGAACTGAATGCGGTCCTTCACTGGCTCCAGGAAATCGGGGATCTTATAAGTATATCCAGTGGCCATGATCAAGCCTTCTGTGGTATGCTGATAGTGTTGTTCCTGTTCTGCCTGGAAAAACTGCAATTGAAATTTACCACCATTATCATTATACTTTACCTGGCGCAGATCAGCGTTGGTACGCAAAGAGATGTCGGGATTACATACCAGTTTCTTCGCATAGATGGTATCAAAAATGGCCGCAATAAGATCATTATTGATGCCTTTATACAAATGTTTCTGATGATGTATCAGATGATCTCTTTTATGTTGCGGAAGGCTATAGAAATAGTCCACATACTCCGGCGACGTCATCTCCAGAGTGAGCTTACTATATTCCAGTGGATAAAAACGAGGCGACCTGGTAATCCAATGCAGACCATACTGATGGGTATCAATATCCTGGAGCAAATCATAGAAAATTTCAGCAGCGCTTTGCCCGCTTCCCACAATGGTAATGGACTGGCACGATTGTAAATATTGCTTTCGTGTCAGGTAATCAGCAGAATGCACCACTTTATCTGCATACGGTTTACAACAGGAAGGGATATACGGAGTAGTGCCTGTGCCCAGTACCAGCTTCCTGGCTTTGATGACTTCCCGGCCAGCCGGCGTTACACAATCCAACAGATATACTTCCTGTGAGGCATCAAATTCAATTCTTTCCACACTAGTATTGAAATGCACATTAGGTAACCGGTTAATCGTCCACTGGCAGTATTGATTGTATTCATTTCGCAGTAGTTTGAAATTCTCGCGGATATAAAAAGCGTATATACGTCCCTGTTCTTTCATATAGTTGAGGAAACTGAAAGGACTGGTAGGATCGGCCAGGGTAACATGATCTGCCAGGAAAGGCACCTGCAGCGTCGTATCCTGTAGCAGCATACCCGGATGCCAGTTAAAGGTTTTTCGTTTGTCCAGGAAAATACCATTCAGGTCGGGAATAGGATGAGTAAGACATGCCAATCCAAGATTAAAAGGGCCAACGCCAACAGCCGCAAAGTCATAGATGATTTTGTTCATAGAATTTTCATTTTATTAATAGCAGGATGGTAAAAGTACATGTGTAAGAAAGGTTCGACAATCGCTTCTGCATGGTAAAATGATGGTAGGTAGTAAGTAGGAAATTACCAGAGAGATGGTAGCTACTGCAGGCAGATAACTGTAAAAAAAATCCCCGGAACCTCGCGAAGGTTCCGGGGATTTTCAGCACTGGCTGTGTTATTTAGGCGATTGTTCTCACGATACCATTGGCCAGTGCATAATTACATAACTCTACTGCGGAATGTAATTGTAGTTTACGCATAATATTGCGGCGATGGGTATGCACGGTATGTTGACTCAGATGCATATCTCCCGCAATTTCTTTGTTGGATTTTCCACTTACAATACGGCGAATAATGTCCATCTCCCTGGTAGATAGTACTTCTGTAGGTGTAGCTGTAATCAGTGGAGATTTTCTTCTGTCTGCCAATAGCACGTCCAGGGCGAAGGAGCAAAAGAACTTTTCCCCCCGGATAGCATATTGTATTGCCTGGCGTACATCCATTTTTCTGCATTCCTTGGTGAGAAAGCAATATACATTGCAGTCCAGTAGTCGAAGTACATCTACTTTTTCCCGTTGTCCTGAAATGATGATCACTTTACATTCCGGAATAACGGACAAGGTGCGGAACAATTCTTCTGCATCAAAATAGCAGGGATCGTAATCCAGGATGAGTAAATCCGGTTGAAAGGAAAGCAGGGCGTGTCGCAGCTCTTCGCTGTTACCGGCTTCTTCAATGCGATAATTCTGAGGATGATCTGTTAGCAGACTTTTGATTCCTTCTCTGAAAACAGGTTGAGCATCCGCCAGTATAATACGGGTTTTGTCTGTACTGTTCATTATGCTGATAACACTTTAAAATGATCTGCTTAGACCAGTAAGAATGTGGTTAATACAATGATGCGGGGTTAGCACACTCCGTTCAGGCTCTCTGTTGTTGCGGCATGGTGCGGCTTTTATAGGCCGGCTTTTTCTTATTTTTTCTTCCCCACCAGATATAAAAACCTGTAACGGGCAAAGATGCCGCGATCAGTGATGCCAGGAAGGCCAGTATTTTTCCGGGTAGTCCCATTACTGCGCCAACATGGATATCATAGTTCATAGCTTGTAAACGCTCTCCTCCGGTCATATCGGCAAAGGAGCGGCTCCATAATGGAGTGGCAGTATGCTGGTCATACTTCATACGAGTCGCGTGATACAAGGGTTTTCCGTCGCGGCGGGCGAAGACCGATACAACTGCATTTTTATCTTTTGGCAAAGTTATCAGTAATGTACTACCCTGAGGGACGCGGTTGTTAGCATTTGTGATAATATGATCCAGCGGCAATATCTGCGTAGCAGTGGTATCTGCAAACACGGCGGGTGGAGGCGTTGTCTTTTTACCGCCGTTGCCCAGCCATTGCACCGCATTACTAAACCATGGGTAAGAAATCACCAGTCCTGTGAGGGCAATAACTAACAAGATTAACATGGCATAGAACCCGAGAATATTATGCAGATCATAGTTCTTCCTTTTCCATTTGGTATCTTTTTTCCATCTGAAACGGAAGCGCTGTTTGGCGGCGGCTTTTCCGGCTGGCCACCAGAGTATAATTCCTGAAACCAGCATCACTATGAAAATGATCACTGACCAGTTGACGATGGTACCGCCTATTTTGGGACCTAATAGTAAGTTGATATGAAGATTTACAATGGTATTAAAAAACTCCCATTTCGTATTTTCCACTTTGAGAATTTCGCCCGTATAAGGGTTAACGTATACACGATAGAAATACTCCATATAAGTGGCATACAGCAACGCATCCGGATTTGTTTTAACAGCCCGGAACATGAAGCTGCGATTGGCTGCCTGTGGCACTTCTGCCAGTTGCAAGGGGTAGGTAATCCCTACAGCTTCCTGCGCTTTTGCTGTAATAACAGCGATGGGTAAACGTTGTTTATTTTCTGGTACTTCCACAAACAGCCGCTGATGATATACCACCGGTTTTATCTCTTCCATAAAAACGTATATGCACCCCGTAATACCAAGTATAAAAACAACCAGCCCGGACAATAGTCCGAGCCAGCTATGAATTTTCAGGATAGTCTTTTTAAGCGGCATATAGGTTAGTTTGTTACATCTTTACAATAAGTAACACAATGCCATACGCGTTCATATGGTTTCCCTTCATGTTCGCCTTTCTCCTCCTCGATGAAAGTCCCTTCCAGCAGGTATCTGCCACTCCATGCAGGCGTGTAGGCAAAGGCTTCACCTTTGTTGGAGGCTTTCATTTTCTTCGTCCAGCCTTCCGGCGATTGCACAGTTAACTCCGCATTTGGCAGGGTGGATTTGGACTGATGCAGCAGTGTCACCTGTTCTGCATTATTTTTCTTTCCCGTAGCGGTGTTAGCAGTTTGTACAATGAAAGTATTTTGTTTCAGATTACCTGTGCTTTTGTTATCATTTACCCGAACGAGACCTTGCGCATAGTAATGGATTTTACTGCCGCTGTATACTTCCTGTACTACATGATCGATATACAGCGTGTACACGCCATCGGATGTAGGCGTAAAAGTGGCCCTGAAATGATTACCAGCAGGGGTGCAGGAGAGTAACTGTTTTTGCCCGGAAGGATCTATAAGATATAGTTTAAAATCTCTCATATTGCTAAACCAGTGCTGGATAGAGTCGCGCTCGTTGTCGGCATATTCTCCCAGAAAGATTTTCACTTCCTGTGGTTGTCCTTTTTTACCATTGACTGCTGTTTCCATCCAAAGCGCATGGCCGAAGGCAGTGTACATGATGCAACTGAACAATGCGGAGAAAAATAGTTTTTTCATATGTTGTAAGGTTTAATTTAGAAACGATATCCCACGCTCATTCTCATATTACGACCGGGTTCTGTTTGCCAGTAGTAGATTTTATTGCCGTAATTATCTGCAGAAGGAGCGCCGGTAAACAGGTATTTGTCCAAGACATTATTGACAAGCAGGTTAATGCTGAACTTATCTATAACATATCCCAATCCCGCATCCATACGAAAGTAATCTGGCAGGAAGTTTTCACTTTTATCATATACCTGTCCTGCAATACGACCGGCCTGATATTGATATCCGAAATTCGCGCGCAGGCCTTTCAATGCGCCGTCTGTAAGGGTATAAGTCAGCCAGGTATTCTGGATATGTTTGGCGATACCTGGAATATAGTTACCTACCAGTTTAGGATCTGAATCTTTGGATACGATACCATCTGTGTAAGCATAATTCACTACCAGGTTCAATCCTTTTACAATTTCTCCCTGAAAATCAGCTTCCAGGCCCTTTACGCGTTGTTGTCCGTTCTGGCGATTGTAGAATTCGTTGGTAGCGGGATTTTTATGTTCGTAATCTGTTGCGAGCACGTTATTCTTGGTGATCTGGTATACTGCTACTGAGGAGGTGAAGCGACCACCGAACCAATCTCTTTTGATACCGAATTCGATGTTATCTCCGGTAGTGGGTTTGAAAGGTTTATTTTGCCAGTCGAGGCCAGGTGTCTGATTAAAGCTGACATCATATACGCCGTAAACGGATGTATTCTTGTCTAAAGAATAGCTGATACCAAAGCGCGGGGTAAATTTGCTGTCTTTATTGGTACCATCATAAGGACTCACCACATCATTGGTGGTGTATCTACCGGCAAGGGTTATACGTAACTGATCATTGAAGAGACCTATCTGATCCTGTAAGTATACTGCATTATAACCATAGTTATATTGAACGCCTCTGGTGCGGATATTTGTGGAACGGTCCCATTTAGGCATCGTTACGCCGCCATGTACGGGATTATAGATATTAAACAATGGGCCGAAATCAGCGGTCTGACCCCAGTCTGCATAATAATTACTATACTTCATATCTATCCCACCCAGGATTTTATGCTGAAGGGCGCCAGTCTGAAAAGTACCATTGATAAATACCTGTCCGGTTTTATTCAGACCCAGACCATCCCAAATATTGATATGTCGCTGCAGCAGGCTATCATTTCCTGGTACTGCGAATCCTGATGGCCACATGCTTTGTCCAATCTGGCTGTATCGGAAGTAGCCAAATTGCGCAGTCAGTTTCCAGTCCTGATTGAATTTATGTTCATAAAAGGCCATCAGACTGTTATCATTGATTTTGGTGGGGTCCATGTTACCTTCTATCGTGGTAAAGTTGATCGGGAGATCGCCGTAACCACGTTTGGAGAAGGAGTAATTTCCTCCAATCACAGGTAACTGCATAGATTGCAGGTTGTACTCCAGGGTAAAGGAATTGTTATCATCGATAAGATATTTTAGTACCGGAGCGATGCTATAGCGGTTGGTGTAGTCGAAGTCGCGCCAGCCATTCCTGGTTTCTCCTGCCACATTCAATCTATATAACAATTTACCATTCTTAGAGAGCTTACCATCCAGATCTAATGTGGCGCGGTAAGTATCATAACTGCCGAGCGAGAGCGATACTTCTCCCTGGTTATTGCCCGTGGGCTTTTTGGTGACTACATTGTAGGTACCGCCAGGCTCTCCGTTCGACAACATAAATCCTGCAGGGCCTTTGATAAACTCAATGCGGTCTACCATGCTCATATCCGGGGTCAGCGGACTCCAGTCGCTGATAAATACATTCATGCCATTACGCAGGCTGCTAGCACGGGAACCACGGATCTGGATATTGGAGTACATATCCCAGTGTCCCAGACGGGAAACCCCGCTCACATTACGGGTTACCCCTTCCTGCATATCAAATATCATCTGATCTGCCAATACCTCTTTCGTAATCTCTGTAATGCTCTGTGGTACTTCTACTAAAGGCATATTCAGTCGTAGTGAATTGGAGGGTGTAAGGACAGTATATTTATTATTCTCGCCTACAACAGTTACTTCCTTCATTTGCTGACCAGAAGCACCCAATTGCACCTGTAATTCAGTGGTCTCGCCTGATTCTACCAATATCTCTTTAGTAACGGTTGCATAACCCACCATGGAGATCAGGAGCGTATATTTACCAGGTTTAATTTTTTTTATAAAGAACTCGCCATTTGCGTCGGTTAACGCGCCGTGATTGGATGCTTCAATTCTTACAGTCACATATGGAGCAGGGCTACCGTCGGCAGCGATCACCTTTCCATGAATAGTTGATAAAAGATCGGTAGCTATGGCCTGTTTGCAGATAAAGAGACTCATTATCAGCAGTAAAAGCAAACTCCGGCAACGGTTGGGCCTATAGGATTGCATCATCGTTTTTTTTTGCCTGCAAAACTATAGGGAGATGGAAGGATTATGATTACGCAAACGGGAATTTGATTTGCGCAATCAGGAAAAATAAGGACAGCTGACTATCAATTAATAAAGAAGCCTGCTGCACCGAAGTGCAACAGGCTTTCATATGGCGGAATTAGGACTTGCTAGGGGAATATTTGCGCCAGCGTTTTTTGGAGGGACTCTCCTCTCAGCCCCATGGCAACAATTTTACCATTGGGATCGATCAGGAAATTCATGGGAACACCGGTAATCAGGTATTTCTTCGCGATCACGCTTTTCCAGCCTTTCAGTTCACACACATGGGCCCATTCCAGGCCATCATTTGCGATAGCATCCAGCCATGCCTGCCGTCCGTCCTCCCGATCGAGGGAAACGCTGAGTATTTCGAAATTCTTGTCTTTATATTGATGATAGGCCTTTACCACATTAGGGTTCTCCCCTCTGCAAGGAGCACACCAGCTGGCCCAGAAATCCAGTAGTACGTATTTCCCCCTGAAGTCGGATAATTTGACCAACTTCCCATTTTTATCAGGAGCTGCGAAATCGGGCGCTACCTGGTTTATATTAATACTGGCACTTTCGTTAATTATTTGTAATACCGCCTTACCCAGAACCGAATTTTTCAGGTCATTGGTAAAGGTGGAATAGACCATGCGTGCATGATCTACATCCTTTGCCCTGCCTCCTATCATATGGGAAAAGGTATGTAAACTCACGTAATAGTTAGGATGTCGGCGGATGTAATCTAACTTAATACTATCCTGTATAGCAAAATAATGATCCATTTCCTTTATACCGGCGCTGAACTGGGCTGAGTCGGCACGCATTCGTCTTAATTTGACTTTCCATTGGCTCAATACAGCTTCTGAAGGCGCCAACAGTTCCAGTAATTCATCCAGTTGTTTCGTATAGGCGGCCCCTTTAATCTCTGATCCAGCCAACACATTAGCGGAATCTTTTACCTGTGGTTGCCATAAGATCATTTTATCACCTGGTTTCATGAAAATTTTCCGGTAACCGGAAAATGCGTTGCCTTCCTGCTTCTTAATTACGGCGGAAATACTACCTGCGAAAGGTAGTGTGGACGTGTCTCTCAATAAAAATTTCCCGTTTTTGATCACAGCGGAATCCATCAAACTGGATCCTGAACGGCTGTTCTCCTTAAAAAGGTATACAGTGGTTCCATTTAACTTTTGCGGTACGGTACCAGATATAGTGGCTTTTGTTGTTTGGGAAAAAGCCTGGGGAGTAGAAAGAAGCGCAGCTGAAATGAGTGCCAGCAGTGCGGTTTGCTTACGAACTAAGTTCATGGTTGGTTTTTGATTAATTAGGTAGATACGATCTATTTGTCCAGCAGCCATTTATTCATTTGCAGATTCTTTATGGCATTGAAATGCGTCAATTTCTGAGAAATCACGCTATGCCTGTTGCCTGGATACAGTATCATTTGAAAATTGGTATTGCCTTCGTTCTCCAGTTTATCTACTAGCGATAGCGTGTTAATACTGTGTACATTATCATCAATACCGCCTTGCTGCAGTAATAGCTTCCCCTTCAAGTTTTTCGTATAGGCGAGCACGGAGCTTTTCTCATATCCTTCCGGATTTTCTGCGGGAGAATCCATATAACGTTCAGTATAAGGGCTGTCGTACATTCTCCAATCAATCACACTACCGCCTGCAATACCGAATTTGAAATATTCCGGGGCATGGGTTAATGCATAGCAAACCATGTAACCGCCAAAGCTATAACCGTCAATCAAAACTTTATCCGGATCTACCTGTGCATTGGCTATCAGCCATTTCACACATTGGATATAGTCTTTGATCGCCCATTCCCCCAGGTTACGGTGCATATAGTTCTGGCCGCGCTTACCAAATTCTTCACAACCACGGTGATCCATTTGCACCAGAATAACATCATCCGGCGGAAGGAATTTGGGATGAATGAAGCGGTTGAAGACACTATTAGAACCCGGGCCTCCGTAAATATTGACAGACACTGGATATTTCTTTCCAGGCTCCATATTTGCCGGATAACTAATGCTCAGTGGCAAGTTGAATTTATCATCTTCACTTCTTACAAATACAACCTGATGGCGTTTCTCTATGGTACTGTCGAAATCTGCACCGCGACTATCTCCCAGCTCACGAATAATTTTGCCGGTATTGGAGACAAGCGCAACTCTATCCGGCGTACCTGCATTGCTGTAAACAGTAGTAAAATAAGTACCGTCTGGAGAGAACTTAATGGTATGATTATATGGTCCAAAAGTGAGACGCTTCATGTTCTTACCGGAATAATCAACCCGGTAAAGGTTTTCCTGGCTGATCCCATCTTTATTTGCAGTAAAATAAATCACTTTATGCTGCTCATCTATTCTTTTGATATCCTTCACAACATACTCGCCGTTGGTTACCTGATTAGCCAATCGGCCATCTGTATGATGCAGATAGAGGTGTCTGAAGCCAGACTTATCAGACGCCAGCAGGAACTGTTTTCCCCCATTTACAAACGTTATATTGTTTTCATCGTCCAGGTTGATCCAGGTTGATTGTTTCTCCTCATACAGTAGTTTTTTACCGCCATTGGCAGCTACTGCATAAAGTTGATAGTGATCTTGTCCGCGATTCAACCATTGTACCATCAGGCTTTTCCCATCTGGCATCCAGTGAGGCGTACCAAAATACTGATCATCCTGTTCTTTGAAATCTGCCCAGGTAATCGTCCCGCCATTTGCCGGGACCATTCCTATTTTTACAGATGGATTAGGATCTCCGGGCTGCGGATAACGTTGCTTTTCCACGTAACCATGAAAGCCGCCGGCATCCGTCATAATGAATTCCGGTACCTTGCTGTCGTCAGTACGGAAGAAGGCTATCGACTGTCCGTCCGGGCTCCACCAGAACGCGCGATAGTCCATTTGCCGACCTAATATTTCTTCGTTGTATACCCAGGAGGAGTAGCCGTTCATGATCAATTCGGTTCCATCGGCAGTTAGCCTGGTTTCCTTACCAGTAGCCAGATGGAGGGTATACAGGTCGTGATTACGCGTAAAAGCAATCATAGCGCTATCGGGAGAGAAAGCTGGAGTAGCTTCAATTTCCGGCGTATGGGTGAGTTGACGCAGTTGTTTTCCTTCCTGAAGGAAAATATCCCCTTCTTTGATGATCAACTTTTTCCCTTTGGAATTGCTGTTTACCAATGGGCCAGTAAAGGCTGTTTCCTTGCCATTAGTTGCATCCAGTAGAAAGCGCTTCCATTGGTTATTTTCCATGCGACGAATAACAGCATGTTGGTTGTCTGTCCATTCTTCCACTACCGGTAACGGTACTACGTAATTCTTTGCAGGCTGCTGTGCATGCAGGTATCCACTATACAGGGATACCAGCAGCAAAGCATATTTGAATGGTTGGTTTATCATTTCCAGTTGGTATTTTGAATCATTAAACGATTGGATTGCAGTTCTGATGCAGGGATAGGGAACGTGTAATTTTTAATACCGAAATAGCGGGTTTCCAGTAATACTGGCGCTCCGAAAACCTTAGTACTACCAGACAGTTTAATATTGGCCCCATAGATAGTACGGTATGGTAATTGATCTGCCAGGTGCCAGCGGCGCAGATCCCAGAAACGCTGATCCTCGAATGCGAATTCAATGCGGCGCTCATGGCGGATACGCAGACGCATATCGCTCTGTGTGAGCCCGGAAGGCAGATCTGGCTGGCCCGCTCTGCGCCGAACACTGTTCACAGCATCGTACACTGTTTGGTCGGGGCCTGCATCTTCATTCTGCGCTTCTGCATAGTTGAGCAGAATTTCTGCATAACGGATCAGGAGCCAGTTTTGGTCGCTGCCATAGGTAGCATCTCCCAGGAAATTGAAGGACTCATTGCAGGCTTTGCGTACCAGATATCTTGTCTGTGTTTTAAACAGACCTGCATTTAGTATGTCAAAACCATTATCGTATAAGGTCAGTGTCTGCCCACGGTATACAGCGCCATCATAACCAACAGATATTGCAAAGCGCTTATCCCTGTTGGCATAAGGATTTTGAGGATCGTAGAGAGATGATGCCCCTGGCAGATTTCCGTCTGTCATCTCATAATCATCCACCAGGTTCTGGGTAGGACATTCTTTTGCCAAGCCAGACATAGAGCCATTGGCCACATCCTTATCATACGTGTGTCCACGTTCACTTGCGATGTTGTTATGTTGAACAGAGATGATACATTCCGTATTATTCTTTACGGTAAAGAGTCCTTTATAATCCGGATACAAGGAGTATTTACTCAGTGCCATTACCGCTTTTGATGCAGTGGCAGCAGCTTTAAACCGGCCGGCAAAGAGGAGCACACGGGCTTTCAGCGACATAGCTGCGCCATGGGTGATTCTACCGGAAGGATTTGTATAAGAAGCGGGTAATTGTGCCAACATAGTAGCTACCGCATCCAGTTCAGAAACGATGTAATCCACTGTTTGCCGACGGGTACTGCGTGCAATGGACAGGCTATCTTTTCCATACTCCTGTGCTTTTTCCAGTATCGCTACGCCTAACGCATCCTCGTAACCATCCACCAGTCCTGAAGGAGCAGCCGCACCACTAGCTTTGATAGGATCATCTCCAAAATAATTCAGCAATTCAGTATAGTAGTAGGCACGGAAAAAACGCACTTCCGCCTTCATTTGCTTTTTTAATGTAGAATCGCCGGCAACGCCATCTATGTGAGCAAGGAAATCATTTGCTTTACGGAGATTCTGATACAGACTCGTATACAGTCCATTAAATGGCGCGTTATTGGGATTCCAGCTGGCGTCCATCGTCAGCGGTTTGATAAAATAGATATCATTCGCCAGGCCATCCATGCCATTATCAGTGGCAGCGGAGAGATAATATGTTCTCTTGAAGCCACTTTCCATCGTAGAATAGAAATAGTTGACATAGTTACTCACCAGGTTGATATCATTCCATACCACTATTTCATTAATAGAATCCAGCGGTTTTCTATTCAGGATATCTTTGGCGCAGGCAGATAACATCAGCATACAACCCGCAACCAGACCTCTCTTTATATTGTATTTCATCATTTAATAGTTTTTTCGACGGTGATTAGAATTTCACATTCAGGCCTACACTATAGGTTTTCTGTGCACCATAAAACGAAGGATTATCATTCTCCGGATCTGTGAATTTCACTTTGGAAATAACGAACAGATTTCCTCCTTGCAGGTTGATCGTTACAGCGTCAAATCCTATATGCTTTATCCATACTGGCGCCAGTGAATAAGATAACCTTGCACTCCGCAGTCGCAGATAATTCCCATTCAGACCGTAAAAATCAGAGTTTCGGGAATCAGAAGCGATGGAACCTAATTTCGGCCAGGAGGCATTTGGATTATCGGGGGTCCAGCGATCCAGTTGACGGGTATCATAATTTGTCCATCTCTTACTACCGATGAGCGTTGTATAATCCCCTACTCCCTGGAATGTCAGATCCAGTTCAAACTGTTTCCAGGATCCGCCCAACGAAAGCGTATAATTAAACAAAGGCATTGCAGTATTATCTTTCACGATTACATCCTTCTGATCGATAACGCCATCTCCGTTCAGGTCAGCATATTTGATATCTCCCGGATTGATGGTAGCATTCTTACGGCCGTCCTGATCTGCCCAGTTATTGATTTCCTCGCGGGTCTGGAAGAGTCCCAGCGCATGGTATATGCGGGTATTATTAACGCCCCAGCCATTCTGCTGCCGTTCATCCCATGCAGGAAGACCTGATTGCTCTCCGGAAAAATCAATGATGGTTTTCGTATGCGCAGCGACAGCTGTTACATAGTAATTGAAGTTCTTACCAATACTATTGGTATGCGAGAGTTTCAGCTCATAGCCTGAAGTATGGCTGCGACCCAGGTTTACGCGAGGTGCAGTGGCTCCAAAGGTCAGAGGAACATTATTCGCTGAAGAAATGAGGACGTTTATATTATTTTTTCGATAGACATCAAACGATGCTGCGAATAAACCTTTCAGGATACTTACATTCAATCCTGCGTTGAAGGATTTAATTGTTCCCCAGGTGATATTCGTGTTTGGCGCGAGGGAGCCAGGATAGATAGAAGGCACATAGCTGCCATTAAAGATATACCCATACTTTCCTGTAGAAGAAGCAGGGCCGCTATTTTGACCTACAGAGAAATTATACAGATAAGAACTGTATCCTGCGCCGGTTTCATCCCCCGCCATACCATAGGAAGCGCGGAGTTTCAGTTCGTCCAGCCAGGAAGCATTTCCTTTCAGGAAGTTTTCCTCTGAAATACGCCAGCTAGCAGATATAGAGGGGAAGGTGCCCCAGCGATGCCCTTCCGGATAGTTAACGGAAGCTTCTGTACGGAAGCTGGCATCCAGGTAGTAACGTGCATTCCAGGAATAACCGAGTCGCCCGATATAACTTACCCTTCCGAATTCCTGTGCCGATCCGGAGTTGGTAAGACTCGCACTGGCATCACCGGCAAAGAGTTGATCCACACTTGGCGTAAAGAGGCTGCTACGGCCACCGCTTAAGGATTCCGAATAACTGCTGTTCAGGGTGTAGAGTAAAATTCCGGAAAGGTTATGGAGACCGAAACTTCTGTTGTAATTCAGTCCTAACTCCATGTTTGTATAGTTATTGCGGGAAGTTGCCTGTGTGAGGGAAGGCTTCAGATCAGCGCCTTTACTGTCTACCCCCATTACTGGTATATATACGCCCGCAGCATTTGCACGGTATAGTTTATAAGGAACGGTAAATGTTTTGCTCCCATAGTTATTGCGATCAAAAGAGGCCATGGCATGAGCTCCCAGTCCCTTTACCCATGGTATGGAATAATCCATCTTAAATTTCGCATTCAGGTAATTGGCATAATTACGGGCATAACCACTCTGATTCGCCATCAGAATTGGGTTCATTACAGATCCTGTATAATTTGCTGCTGGTAATCCATTACTGAAATAAACAGGTTGCAACGGCGAAAGCTGGTACAGATTATTCAAGATATTGTTTGCACCTCCAGCTGGCACGTCATTCACATTCTCATACACATAACGCATATCCAAGCCCATAGTCAGGTTCTTATTCAGACGCGCGTCTACGTTAGAGATAACGGTATAGCGTTTATAAGCATCATTCTTAATCAGAGAACCCTGATTATTATAGCCACCGGATACATAGTACTTTACGCCTGTATTACCTCCACTTACATTCAGGTTATAGTTTTGTCCTTTAGCAAATTTCAAAGTCCCCTCTTTCAGCCAGTCGGTATTGGCGAACTTGTCAGGGTTTAGTCCGAGGCGAATTGTATCCAGCTGTGCATCTGTATAAACAGGTATCTTACCGCTATTCACGGCATACTCATTCTCCAGCAATGCTTGTTGAAAACTACCTACAAACTTAGGTTGCTGTGTAGGCTGCGACCAGGTACTGTTGGCTAAAAAAGAGAATTTAGGCACTCCTTGTTTTCCTCTTTTTGTGGTAACAAGGATAACGCCATTACCACCCCGTGAACCATAGATGGCTGTTGCTCCCGCATCTTTCAATACAGTCACGCTCTCAATATCAGCAGGGTCCAAATCGCCGAGGCTCGCTTGGCCGGACATACCGCCAGTATTGGAATTTTCATTCAACGGCACTCCGTCGATAACAATCAATGCTGTTTTAGTAAAGTCAGAACCGCGAACAATCATCCGGCTTTGATCTCTTCCTGGAACACCGCTCATTTGTTTGCCAAATAAGCCAGGAACAGTGCCTATCAATGCATTGGAGAGAATCGGCGTAGGCATCTGTGTGATTGTTTTATTGCCAACAGAGGAAACTGCACTCGTAATGGCTTCTTTACGTTTAGTACCGTATCCTACTTCTACCACATTTACCTCATCGAGGGTTTTGGTATTCTGTTCCAGGGCTACGCCAAAGTTATTGCCAGTAAAGGGCTCTTGTCTCTGTACATAACCTACCATACTAATTACAATGTATTGCGTACCTGCCGGTACATGCGGGAAAAATACGCGGCCCGACTGGTCTGTTACCGCGCCAGTACCTACGGGCATCAATCGCACTGTTACACCTGGTAACGGCTCTTTTGATCCGGCATCTGCCACATATCCTATCAAAGTTTTATTTGCTGCATCTGTAGTAGCTCCTACCGTTTCCTGAGGAGTACTGGTCTCAGAAAGCACCTTCTTTACAGGACCGGCAGGGCGGTCAATAATCATATAGGTATTGCTGCTGACATAGACGAACAACAGGTTATTCGGATAGAGTACCTGTTTTAATACTTCTTCTACTGGCAAGGTTTTCGTGCCTGGTATGGCAGTCGCTGTTTTCTTGTTGATGAGCACATCTGCGCCATACACGAATTTCGTTCCATAGGTCCTGGTGATTTGCTCCAGCGCTTCTGTTACCGGCAACGCTTTTTGCTGCGCGTAGGTAACCAGACTGGCGAGCATAGTTAACGCCAGTACGCAAAATTTCAGAGAAAATTTTTGCATAGAAAATTAACGGTTAGTAGTTCTGATTTGGTTGGTTCTGTATCAGTTCCTTTGTTTAAAAATTATTAGGCTGTCCTTTCTTTCGATGTTGATCTGGAGTATGCCCGAAAGTACAAAGAGAATATTCCCTTCATTTTTCACTGGTATCACCCCTTGTATTTGTTTATTTAGAATGGTTGAATCTTCCACCTGAATATGATAGCCATAATTGTCTTCCAGCAACTGGATAATATCGCTTACTTTCATCTTATTCATCACCAGTTGATGATCTTTCCAGGAGATGATTGTCGACACATCTTCTGAAACCCTTTGCAGCTGGCCTGTTTGCTGATTCATACTGGCCACTTCTCCAGGAATCAACTGCATCGATTGCTGCGTAATCAGAGAGCGCAAGATCACAGCGCCGGAATAAAGTCCTACCTGCGTCATACCTCTGCGATCCTTGATATTGAAAGTGGTTCCCAATACTTCTACATCCATAGACTGGGTATGTACAATGAATCGTTCGGATGGTTTCAATGGTAAGGTATCCTGTTTGAGATGCGTTACATCAAAATAGGCTTCACCATCCAGCCAGACTTCCCTTGGTCCGTCTTTGGGCCATACCTTAGCATATTTCAGATGGCTACCAGCATTAAGCGTTACCTGTGAATGATCTGGCAGTACCAATGCCATCGTTTGACCATAGCGGGTTTGATAATTCCTGTTGCCTGTGCGCAGATGCCACCATCCGGTAGCCACCAGCAGTAATAAGATGGCCGCTGCGGCGGATGCATACATACGTCTGCGGCGAATACGCAACTGTAGGTCGTACTGACGTACATCTCCCAATATTCTGTTCCATACCACACCAGCTCTGTCTGAAGTAGGCGATATCCGACGGGCAGATAATAAAAGTTTTAATGTTGTTTCTGCCGACAACATTTCCTCCAGGTTGGCTGGCCTACCCGCTTTCCAACGGCCCCAAAAGGCCATCGCTGCCGGCGAAGTACCATTGACATATGCGATGAAAGAAGCATCTTCCAGGAAATCCGCCTTACCATAATTTAAATACTGCTCACTCATGACAACTCCTCATCACCACTTGCCTATAAAGGGTGATTTTTATGGTAAACACCGTGGGTGAGTTAAACACCCCACGGCACTCAAAAAAATTTTAAACTTTTTTCGGGGAGCAAAAGATGATGATAAAAAAATGGGGACTTTCAGAGGAGGTAACAACTATTTTGCCGCATGCGTTTTCAGTAACAGAATCACCGCAACCACAGACAGGCCTAGGATTCCACGAAGTGTATCCAGTGAACGGGCCGTTAATTTATAAGCCCCTTTCAAACTTATATCCATAATTTCAGTAATGTCTTTATAATCCAATCCCTGGTAGTAACGCAAGAAAATAATTTCCTTCTGGCGGGGAGTAAGTTGGTCCAACGCGGCCTGTAATGACCGGAGGCGTTCCGCATCGGTCTCTTTGCGGATCAGTAGCGATTCCGGAGAAAACTCCAGTTCAAAATCATAGTCGGCATCCAGTTCACTGATACGTTTACGTTTAGCGTCCCGGATTTTGTTATAGATCAGTGTGCGAAGAGAAAAAAGCAGGTATGGCCGGATACGGCGTACATTCGTCAGCGTGGCTTTATTGGTCCAAACCTTCACAAATAGCTGTTGGATGCTCTCTTCCACAAACGCTTCATCCCGTATAAAGCGCATTCCGTACTCATAAAGCGTGGGAAAGGCAGATTGATACACCTCCTCAAACGCGCGCTCATCGCCGCTTACCACTGCTTCCCACAAAAGTGTATCATCCGTTATTGCATACATGTCCAAAACAAAGCACTTTAAAACCAGCTGGAAAAATACAACCGATATTCAAAAAAGAGGATAAAATTTTAAAATTCCTCCCACAAAAGTTATATATTAAAAAAAATATTTCTATAACAAAAAAAGCTGGTTATCTTTACATCTGAGAACATCCGTCATTGGGTGAACCATTCCTGTACCGATGCCTATGAAGAACATCTACATTAAGAAAATAGCGCCATTGCTATTTGTGTCTGCGGCTGTCCTGATGTGCTGTCCTGTACCTGTGAAAGCGGCGGGTGCAAGATACAGCAGCACGATGGCGGCCCCTCCCAGTATTGATAACCAAACTTTTACCATTCGGGATGATAGTCCGCTGGGCGCCGTAGTAGGCCAGCTGACGGCGACCGGCAGCAATCTCCAGTGGATACTTGAGGATGATGGTAGTAAAGGGGCATTTGACCTGGATGCCAGCGGCCGACTGATAGTAAAGGACATTGCGCGCTTACAGGCCAACCGTGGAAACATCGTGAGTGTATATGTAATGGTGAGCGATGGCGTTTCCAACAGCAATATGGCAGAAATTACCGTAGCTATCCAGGACACTTATGTGAATATAGCTCCCACCCTGGACCCGATCGCTGATAAAGGCGCTTGCGCCGGCACTGCGGTAGATACTATATATCTGACGGGCATGTCGGCGGTAGAACCGGATCAGACCTACACTTTGGTCGCTGTGGCTGATGCGCCACTGCTACAGCAGTTGAATGTGACCCATGAAGGGGTACTCACCTATCAGTTGAAAGGAGGTATTACAGGCGGTAGTTGTATGATTACCGTTATGATCAAAGATAATGGCGGGATTCGCAATGGGGGCCAGGACACGCGTATACGTACTTTCACACTCACCGTGAACCGACTGCCTAATGTGAATATTACTTCTGATAAAGGAACGGTTATCGCTAAGGGCGATCAGCTGACCCTCACCGCTACTGGCGGCGATCAGTACCAATGGAGAGCCGCAGCTGGAATTGTAGGAGAAACAGCTACTGCCAGCATCCAGGTAAGGCCTACCACCAATACCCGTTATATCGTAGTAGCCACCAACAATGCCGGCGGCTGTACCGATACCGCTGCGATAGATATCCGTCTGCTGGGTGATTTTATTGTGAGAGCCAATAATGTGGTAAGTCCGAATGGAGATGGCCGCAATGACCTTTGGAAAATTGAGAATATCGGAGACTTTCCGGAAAATGAACTGACCATCGTAGACAGAGCCGGAAGAACGGTGTACTCGCAGAAAAATTACAACAATACCTGGAACGCATATATGAATGGACAACGTCTGGCAGAAGGCACCTATTACTATATCTTCAGAGTTAAAAATCCTGTGACCAAAACTACCGATATCGCCAGAGGATTTATTACTGTGGTTGTGGGCGATTAATCGCCACCTTCATTCCGTACAAACATAACAGCAATACCAATACAAAGGCCGCATGGGAAACTGTGCGGCTTTTTAATGTCCGTTACTGGGCCCCAGGATATGGGCGGTGAGGATACTCAGCGCCTTTTTCATTTCGTTGACCCAGGCCGCGGAAACAAGGTCGCGCTGCGACTTATACAATAATAAGGCATGACCATATTCCAGGATTAATTGATTGAAGTGGATTTGCCCTACCAGTACAGTGCCTACATATTCCTGGTACACGAATACCTCTGCAGGCTTCATTCTCCGGCCTTCGAAACGCTCCACCACATCTCTTTCCGCCAGATCCATGCAGTCATAAAATCTAAAATAAGCATACGAAAATCCCCAGTTCTCAGATTGACTAACCACAGTCATGAATTCCGGGAATAATTCATAATCTATTGTATAAATAGCAGTAACAAGTGGGTCAAACTCGGGTTTCATACGTAGTTCAACAGCATGCGGGTTATCAGTGCCATTGCTCTTTTTTAACACCCATTTCATCATGGCGTATCAACAGTTTGGCTTTACATTGAAATAATCATACCAAACATATGTTTACAACGGGTAAACAAGATTAGTTATTGCAGAATAGTTGTTGGTTCTTTTGAGTTGATAAGTTGAAAGATAGGATGCTATCAAGCTGGTTTCATATAGTCAAAAGCGCCCTGACGCAGATGGATACCGTATTCCAGCCATGCTTTCATACAGGCGAGGAAGTTAGCCCAACCTTCCGTATTCCCTCTTAACCATTTAATGCCGGCTTCTGTATTGGGCATATCGCCTTCAATAACTTTTACAACGGTGCTGTTACCCCCACGATCTTCCAGGTGAATTTCCACCTTCAGTTGATTACCCGGAGCGCCTTCCCATTCAAACACAATAGACACCGGCGCATGTACGGTCAATACCGTCACAGGAACTTTATCCGCGAATTCGGGGAATTTCCAGGTCACTGTTTTACCAGCTTCCATTTTACCGGTACTGGTTTCAATAAAATAATTAGACATCTCGCTCGGGTCAACGATCGCATTAAATACTGTTGCGATGGGCCGGGAAATCTGGATACCCGCTTTTGCCTGAAGTTCATTCATAAGACATGATTTTACTGTTGTCTAAATTAATGATTCTCACGCAAATGAAAAAGCGATCATTTTCCGGCGATGCCCGCTTCTAATCCTCTCAATTCAGCCAGTCCTTTTAGTCGCCCGATGGCAGAATAGCCAGGATAAGTCTTCTTACCCAGGTCATCCAACATCTGATGACCATGATCCGGACGCATGGGTATACGACGATTTTCCCGCTGCATCAACAGAACTACCTCACGCATCACAGCATACATATCTGTATTGCCTTGCAGATGATCCGATTCATAAAAGTTACCACTATGATCCGATTGCACATTCCGCAGATGGAGAAAATGAATACGAGGCCCAAAACGTTTAACCATATCCGGTAGTTCCGGTCCGGCCAGCACACCTAAAGAGCCCGTACAAAAACAAAGCCCGTTCGCTGTTGCGGGAACTGCATCCAGTATCAATTGAAGATCCTCGGCCGTACTCACTACTCTTGGCAAGCCCAGGACAGGAAAAGGTGGATCATCCGGATGAATGGCCATCCGGATACCCAACTCTTCCGCTGTTGGAATAATTGCTTGCAGGAATAACAGGAGATGCTGCCTTAGCGCATTTGCATCTATTCCTTCATAGGTATCAAGCGCTGATAGTATTTGCTGCCGCGTGAAATGCCCATCGGTGCCGGGCAAACCCAGCATGGCATTTTTAAACAGTGTCTCCCTGTTCTCTGTTGTCATTTGCTGTAATAATCTCACTGCTGCCGTAATATCATCCGGCTGATAATCCCCATCTGCTCCAGGCCTGCGCAAGAGAAAAACATCAAAAACAATAAAGGCCAGTCTTTCAAAACGCAATGCTCTGCTGCCATTTTCCAATGTCCAGTGAATATCCGTTCGTACCCAATCCAGCACCGGCATAAAGTTGTAGGTGATTACATCAATGCCACAAGCAGCCAGATTACGCATACTCTCTATATAATGGGCGATATGCTGCTGCCAGTTCCCCGATCTTCGCTTAATATCTTCGCTGACTGGCAAACTCTCTACCACAGCCCAACTCATGCCCGCCGCTGTAATCATCTCTTTTCGTTTATTAATCTCCGTTATAGTCCATATCTCTCCTGGCGGAATATGATGCAATGCCGTCACCACGCCTTCACAGCCTGCTTGCCGTAAAAAATGCAGCGTTACCGGATCGGTTGGCCCAAACCAACGCATCGTCTGTATTAATCCTCGCATATTTTAATTTTACTGTACAGTCAAAATCACCGACTGCGTATTATCGGAAGCGCCGCCCGTCATGATGGTGAATGTGCCTGGTTCCAATGTTCTTTTCATGTCCTTATTATAGAAAGACAGCGCTTCTTTATCCAATTCAAACTGTACCTGCTGCGATGCTCCAGGCTCCAGCCATATTTTGCGGAAGCCCTTCAGCTCTTTCACCGGCCGTGGCACAGAAGAATAATCATCTCGCACATAAAGCTGTACTACTTCCCCGCCCCGCAGTTTACCACTGTTCTTCACCTCCACCGTTACCGTTACCTTGTCTCCTGCATGTATCGATGCTTTAGATAATACCGGTGGTCCGTAAGTGAAGCTGGTATAACTGAGTCCATGCCCGAATGCAAACAGTGGAGATACGTCAAATCCAAGGTTATAGCCTCTTCTGGCAGAGGGTTTGTAATCATAGTAAGCCGGAATATGTCCCGCACTACGTGGAAAAGAGATCGGCAACTTACCACTAGGATTCACTATTCCAAACAGGGCATCCACCATGGCATAACCGCCTTCCTGGCCCAGATACCAGCATTGCATAACGGCGGGTAATGTGTTCGTCAATTCCCCGATACTTAATGGAGGACCGCTGTTCACAAAGGCACAGGTGGGCTTTCCAACGGCTGCTATCGCACGAATGAGCGCGGTCTGTTCATTTAACAGGTCTAATGTCGGCAGATCGCCAAGATGATTGGTACCCCAGCCTTCCCTGCTCATGCTCTCATTTCCTCCTACAAAGAGCACCACTACATCCGCTTTACGGGCCACTTCAACGGCCTCGGCTATACGTTGTTTAATCTGATCTTTCGATGCCAGGTTAATCGTATCTGCGTTCCAGTTATTAATGTCTGTGAGGGTAACGCCTTCTGCATAGAGGATATTCATAGTATTACCATATCTCTCTTTCAGCGCCTGTAGCGGAGAAGCGGTCTGACGGGGAATCCCCGAGTAACCGCCCAGCAAACACTTATCTGCATTAGGCCCTATAAAGGCTATTGTTTTAACTTTGTTCT
The DNA here is from genome assembly GCF_003259435.1 of Chitinophaga dinghuensis. Classification (GTDB taxonomy): domain Bacteria; phylum Bacteroidota; class Bacteroidia; order Chitinophagales; family Chitinophagaceae; genus Chitinophaga; species Chitinophaga dinghuensis. The sequence goes on along the minus strand of NZ_QLMA01000006.1, from coordinate 205,967 downwards.
TATCCAATGGCAAAAATTCATGCTCATTTTTCAGGAGCACCATACCTTCTGCGGCGGCCTGATAAGCAACTGCGCGCTGGGTTGCGCTACCCACCAACGTATCCGCGATGGCGGGGTCTACATACGGGTCATCAAATAATCCTGTTCTGAATTTATTGATCAGTATACGGGTCACAGCGGCATCTAATACGGTCATGGATACACGCCCCTGCTTTACCGCTGCTGCCAGATTTTTAAATCCATCCGGATCAGGCGTTTCCAGGTCTATCCCTGCATTCATAGCCAGCTCGCCAGCCTCATCCAACGAGGGTGTAATTTTGTGCAATGTTTGCAGGTCTCTTACGGCATAGTAATCAGAAACAATCACTCCTTTGAAATTCCATTCCTTTCTCAGCACATCCTTCAGCAGGAAGGTATTGATATGCGCAGGAATCCCAAAAACCTCATTATAGCAAGCCATTACATTCATGGGCGCCGCCTCTCTGATACATGCTTCAAACGGCTGAAAAAAGACTTCCCTGGCGGTACGTTCATCAATATTACTGGGGGATACATTCAAGCCTCCTTCACTCTGACCATGTATTCCAAAATGCTTAAGCGTAGCCGCCACTTTGTTCTTAGCCAGATACATCCCCTCGCCCTGATATGCTTTCACTTCGGCCACAGAAAGACGCGATACCAGGTAAGGGTCCTCTCCCAGCGTTTCTTCCGTACGGCCCCAGCGCGGATCTCTCGTAATATCCACCACCGGCGCTAATACCTGTTGCCCTCCTCGCGCACGCACTTCTGCGGCCACGCTGCTAAACACATCCGTCAGCAGCTTTTCATTCCAGGAACTGGCCAGTGCCATTGGCACAGGGAAATTGGTAGCATCCTGTGTTTCCTGCCCATGCAACGATTCTTCATGCACCATAACGGGAATGCCTAAACGCGTTTTCTCTATGAAATAACGCTGTATCTTGTTATACAGCGCAGCTTGCTCTTTTGGATGCCGGCCATGACTATTCGGACCACCTTTTTCGTTCAGGCGTGCCAGTTCTCCCATCCCGTTTTTCAATACATTGGCAGCCTTGACTTCATCAAACTCATCGCCTGCGGCATTCAGAATAGTGGATTTCTGTGCCCACAGACATTGCGTCTGCATTACCTTCTCTTCCAATGTCATCCTGGCAAGCAAATCTCTGGCGCGTACTTCCGGCGATAGCTTTCTGTTTTTATAAGGTACCTGCTGGGCAACGGCACTGCCTGTTACCGACAGTGCCGTACATATTAAAATCAGTCTAACGTTCATGATTATACTATTTTCCTTGTAATGCCTGTATTACCGCACCATAAGCGGGTTTCTTGTGATAATCATTATCATATAACAAAGGAAATTCGGTCCCGTTTTTATACAGCCAGCTATTCCGGTCGTTAATACCCCAGATGGTAATACCGGCCTGCTGTGCTTTAGGGATATACTTGACATAACTTGCCACTGCATATTTAAATGCTACCGCCTGGTATGCCAGTAATTGCGCCGTTGGTTGTCCGGCGGCACTTCCCGCCACCGTTTTTACATCCAGCTCAGAAATACGGATCTTCAGGCCACTGGCGGCCAGCTTGCGCATCATGATATCTATACCTCCCAGATTGGTCGTTCTCGAAATATGCATCTGCGTACCAATGCCATCTACTTTACATCCCCGCGCTTTCAACTCTTTTACGAAGGCCAGCAACGAATCCAGCTTTGCCTGATTGGATTCCAGGTTATAATCGTTGATATACAAATCGGCGGAAGGATCTGCTGCTGCCGCATATTTGAAAGCTTTATAAGCCGCATCACGCCCCATGTAATTAGACCATACCAGTACGTCTGTGGGACTGATATCGGTATTCACATTACTGCGCAATGCTACCGGATTATCGGAGAAGGGCTCGTTGTAAACATCCCAGGCATGCACCCGGTCTTTATAACGTGTAACCATTTTCGTTATGAAATCATTCAGCGCCGCATCTAGTTTTGCGCCGATCTGATCCTGTCCGGGCGCTACGACAGCCTCCTTCACACTTACGTCATCAATATAGTACGTGTTGGCCGCCTGTCCCATATCGAAGAGGAAGGTGGTAGATGCCAGCGATGCAGTTATGTTCCAGCTTACCTGTTGCCAGGTGGTACCAATCGTCTGATCTCCTTGATACTGCGCTGCGGTAGGTCCGGAAGAAAGACGAATAGAACCGCCTGCGTTCGCGGCTTTCACCCAATAAGAAATCACATAAGACTTCCCGGGCGTAGTGGCAAATGCCGCACTGGAAACCTGTACCTTCCATTGATTACCAGGATTGGCTGTGGGGTTGACTACTTTCATAGCTCCGCTGCCACTATGTACCTCTGTAGCCACATTGGTAGCGGTGATGGTGGCGCCGTTAGTATTGAAAATGCTCCAGTTGTTCAGACCGGATTCAAAACCTGGATTGGTAGCCAGTTCCGTGGCCGCCGGCACAATGATACCAGCATAATTTTTCAGATAAGTCGCATTCTGATTGGAATGCCAGCATAAGGTATGTCCGAAAACGGTGATATTGCCTAACTTGGCCAGCATCGCATCCACGGTATTGAAATTCAGACTACCATCGTTCTGTACTACGGCGCCGTGCTTCATTTCATAGCCGAAGGTAACGGAGCTGAAATCCCGTTGCGTAATGGCCAGGAAGGGCGCTTCCTGCAATGGGCCGTTATTAACGGCAACGCCTATAGGAAAATCGGCTGCCGTTTTCAATACGCCGGAAGTATCAGCGAAATTGCCGGTAGACATAATACCTATTTCAGGATGCTTGCTGCAAGCCATCAGGCTGCCCGCCGCTGCCAGGAGTAACAAGGAAAATATTCTGGATATGCCAGGCATATATGTTCGTTTTTAACTGTCAGAAATGAGATTAATAACCGGGATTCTGATACTGCGCTTTGTTATTGTCGGCCACAGCATCCAACTGACCTTTCGGGATAGGACGCAGCACATGGAAAGCCTTGATATTGGCGCCATCCGGATTAAACTGCTGCACACGTTGCACCAGTTTACCACGCACTGCCAGATCCGGCCAACGCATACTTTCCCCACATAATTCGCGGGTACGCTCATCCAAAATGAAGTCCAGCGTTACATCCGCAGGATCATTTACTTTGATGACATTATAGCGGTTGGTGATTTCGGCAGACGACAGTCCGGGACGATAAGCGGCCCTTAACTTCAACACATTGATCAATGTGACCGCATCAGCCGGATGATTGTCCTGTATAGCCGCTTCCGCTGCCAGTAAGTATACTTCAGAAAGCTTACTCACCACGAAAGGACGGCCTCCTTCATCATTGGCGGCCAGTTTCGCGGGGTCTTCGTATTTACTCAGACTAGGATACATATTCGCCGTTACCGCAGGGTCAATAGAACCGCCAATCATATAGAATTCTCTGGGCGCAATCACCCGATAAGGTTTTAATCGCGGTCCTGCCGGGAGTATACCATTCAGCGAATCTGCCTCCCTATTGGTTTTAGCTAATATAAAGGCCGTATCGGTGCTGGCAGTGAAGCCGCCGCCGGTTACGGAGGCGATATACACCGTCCGGAAAGTACCCTCATATCTACTGTCGTTATACTTATCTGCAAAAGCTACATTATACAGCCATGGCGTTGGGCAGAAACGACGGATAGGACGGCCATACGTTACTGTACGCGTGGCTACCGGCTGCGTGGATGAACTGGCCAGTGGCGCTTTTACCGAAGTGTAGTCTCCCACAAAATCATTATTGGCATCAATCCCTTTGGTACCGCCAATGCCAGTTGGGTTACCTACTTCATTGGCATTATTGTTTCCCGGAATACGCTCTACCGAATAAAGAATCTCACTATTGTAATCATTACCCGGTTTGTGCACATCTGCATAATTCTGTTGCAATGCCACTCCATATTTCGATTGATTATTGATCACCTCTGTGGCGGCAGCATATGCTTTGGTGAAATCGCCCGGCTGTTTGGCAGCAGAGTAACCTCGATGGATATACGCTTTTGCCAACAGATGAAAAGCAGCCGCTTTCGAAAGGCGGAATGCCCCCGTAGGACGCTGGTCTGGCAGATTCTGACTGGCATATGTCAGATCATCAATAATGACATTATAATCTTTTACCAGTACATCAGCGACAGGTAAACGATTAAAACCCTGGTAAGCCGTTTGATTGAATTTCAGATCTCCGCTGCCCAGATCTGTAGGCACCGCGCCAAACTGCTGTACCAGCAGCATATAGTATAAGGCACGCAGAAACCGGGCCTCTCCTACCACCACTGCCTTTTCAGCGTCCGGTATGTTTACCACCGGAGCAAATTGCACAACTGCATTGGCCAGATTGATATTGGAATAGTTGCGGTTCCAGGGAGTTTGTATCGCGCCATTGGCGAAATCCAGGGAATAGTTGCCCAGCGTCAGATAATCAGCCGTTCCGCCAGAACCATTGCGGGGCTCGGAGGCATACGTAAATTCATCCGTACCATCTACCGCAATACCTACGGCTCCTTCGGGACCATAATTATAACGCATGCCGGAATAAAGGGCATATACTGCATTGCGGAACCCTGCAGGAGTCTTGAAGTATTCCACAGAGAAGACCGTATAAGGATGCTCCTCCAGCTTTTTATTACAGGCACTGGTAATAAATAACGCAGTTCCTGCAGCGATAAGACAAAGTTTATGTACAATTTTCATCTTCTTTCTGATTTGACCTGTTAAAAGGATACGTTGGTACCGACCGTGAATGTTCTTGCTGGTGACGTTCCTGCGCCAATGGTAATGGTACCGTTTCCGTTATTATTGTTCCTGATATTACCAGGATTACCTACCCCCTGATTACCCACGCCTGTGCCTTCCGGATCAATGCCTGTCTGTTTGAAGTAAGGAGAAAACAGCGTTGCCACGTTGTCAACGGTGAAGTATAAACGAAGTTGTTGGGCCTTCCATCTCCTTAAAAGGTTATTGCTGAAATTATATCCCAGGTTAATACTTCTTATTTTCAGGAAAGTGGCATCATAATACCCGAGGGTAGTCCAGGCTGTACTGATCGTACTGATAGAGGTTTGCGGCATAGGGAACCAGTTGCTGGCATTGGTAGGCGTCCAGTAATCCACTTTAAGGCCATTTCTTTTACCATCCATTACGGTCAGGTAAGAGGCTACCGGCTGATGGATCTGACTCACTAATAATCCACCGAAACGTGCATACAGCACAAAGCTCATATCAAATCCTTTATAGGAGAACCGGTTGGTAAGTCCACCCTGCAATTTGGCATCCATATCGCCGATAACATAACGATCATAGAGTTCATTGATGACGCCATCGGGTTTTCCATTAGGCCCGGAATGATCTTCCAGCTTGATCTGCCCCGGTACAGCGCCATACCTGGCAGCCGCTTCTGCTTCATTGAGTTGCCAGATTCCTATTTTTTTATAATCATAAATGGCACTCATGGAATAGCCAACAAATAATTGATTGGCCACATCCTGCGTAACGCCATTGCTGAGTCGGAGAATTTTATTTTTGTTTACAAAGAGATTCAGGTCCGTAGTCCAGGTGAAGCCACTTTTGGAACGCACGTTTACAGAAGACAAACTCAACTCCACCCCTTTATTTTCCATCTCGCCCACATTGGTTACATAACTTCCTGCCACCCCTGAAGTTGGCGGCAGCGTTACGCCATAGAGGATCTTATTGGTTCTGGCATTATAATATTCCGCTGTACCGGAAAGCCGGTTATTCAATACGCTGAAGTCGATACCCAGATTAGTGGTTTTCGTATACTCCCATTCCAGTCCCGGATTGGGCAAAGACACTACCTGATAACCCGTAACAATGGTAGGTCCGAAGTTATAGCGGATCACATCTCCAGGCGCCGCGAGATAGTTATTATTGGTAACAAGACCCAGCGAAGAATAAGGCCCTACTGCCTGATTGGAAGTCTGTCCCCATCCTGCTCGCAGTTTCAGGTTATTTAACCAGGTAAACTGTTGCATGAAGGTTTCTTTGCTGATATTCCAACCCGCGGAAATGGCAGGGTATTTATGCCATTTATTACCTGGTCCGAGGCGACTGGAACCATCCATACGAGCAGTTAAAGTCAACATATATCTTTCATCGAAAGCATAGTTGATACGTGCCATATAAGATAACAGCGCCCAGGAGCTCTCATTACCGGCAACAACAGGAGCTGGTGTAGCATTGGATTGAGCGAGGTTGTAGAACTGTACGAAGTCTTCTGTGATAGAGTCTTTCCTCACGGAAGTATAATGCATATGATTTTCCTGTACGCTATACAATCCTGTGAAGTTCAGATGGTGTTTCTTCGCAAATGTTTTTTCATAAAAGAGGAGGTTTTCCAATGTATAGCCCCATGACTCATCGTTGTAGACATAGGCAGTATTGCCTTTGCCACCACGGAAATAGCTGGGATTACCAGGAGCGTCTGCACTCTGGAACTGGTCATTTTCCGCAGTGCGATAGCTGAGACCCAGGTTAGCGCGGTATTTCAGACCGTCGATAATTTCATATTCCGCATACATACTGTTGTTCGTCGTAAGCCGACGTTGCTTATCCACCCAGTTGTTGTTATTCCTTTTCAGCAAAAGGGGGCTGTACTGCGGCGCATTGTTATCATCGATATTACCATTCGGCTTTGGACGAATGTTGCCGGCACTGTCATACGGCGCCTCCAGCGGACTCATTGCCAGGATAGGGAACATGGTATTTCCCGATACGAACTGAGTGCCATGTGTAATCCCTAATTGATTGAGGGTAGTAACCCCTACTTTTACTTTCCGACCCACGCGGGTGTCGATGGTTGCGCGCACGCTATAACGTGTAAAATCCTGTCCGGGTAATACTGCGGCCTCCTGGTAGTAGCCGCCACCCAGACTAAAAGTATTTCCGTTGTTGCCACCGGAAACGCTGATATTATGATCGGTCCGATACCCATTACGGTACATCAGATCCTGCCAGTCGGTGCTCTTTCCACTGGCGATATATGCTTTTTCTTCCGGCTGATATCCCTGCCCCCAAGGAGAAATATTACGCATGGCCTGATATTCTGCCGCGTTAAAAACGGGGTACTTATTGGCAACGGTGCTGGTACCATGATAACCATTGTAGGAAACGCGGGTTTCGCCGGATTTACCTCGTTTGGTGGTGACCATAATGATACCGTTGGCGCCTCTGGACCCATAGATAGCAGTAGAGGAAGCATCTTTCAGGATATCGATAGAGGCAATATCATCTGGGTTAAGGTCATTGAGCGATCCTTCGAAGGGAATACCATCCACTACAAAAAGAGGTTCATTCTGACCTGTAATAGACCTGGTACCGCGAATCCTGATCACAGCGCCAGCGCCGGGAGTTGTGCCAGCACGCTGTATTTCAAGGCCGGCAGCTTTCCCCTGGAGGGCTTGCTGAAGGTTCGCGGAAGGCACTTCTTTCAGGGCTGTTTCAGAAACAGAGACCACTGCGCCCGTTACATCTTTCCTTTTCTGCGTACCATATCCAATTACCACTACTTCACTCATGTCTCTGGCCGCAGGTGCAAGATGCACGATTAGGTCTTGTTGTGTGGCGACCTGCATTTCTTTTTCGGAGAAGCCCATGCTGGATACTACCAGCACATTATTATTACGTACCTGAATAGAGAAGGTACCGTCTGGCGAAGTAACGGTACCAACAGATGTACCCTTGATCTGTATGGAAGCACCGATGACTGGGCCCCCATGCTCATCGAGTACTTTTCCTTTCAGGAGCCGGTCCTGCGCATATCCCGGCGAGGGTAGCAACAACTGGCATAAGAGCAATACCAATAGCAGGTATTTACACCATCCGCTGCCTTTACAGCATTGATAATTAAGGGTAAGCATTTTCTACAATTTGATTGATAAAATGAAATCGGTTGTATTAAACCCGAATTACTGTCTTTTCTATGGTAAAAATGGTTGCAAGTCGCAACAGGATACAATACAGTGCTTATTCTCGGGAAACTGATCCCGAAAAATGGTAACCAAAGGATTTCCGGCTGGCTGAGAAAACAGGCAATAGATGCCGCCTGTCCATTTGGTGCTGCTGCGTATAGGGGTACAGCAATGCAACAACAGGGGCATAAAGCCTGAAAAACCGGCATAAGGGCGATTGTTGGCAGCGTTATTCATAACGTATTATTCGTGGAACCCTCTTAAAATGTTATTCGTGGAATCGCTACACCGTCTTTTTCACAGAACGAATATAAGTGTCTTTTTTTAAAAAATACAACCGATTGTATTTTTTTAGCAAAATTATTATTCTTTTATTTGTACAGGGAAACCTAAAAGCATTATGTCAGAAGAAAAAGAAGTAACGATATACGATATTGCGAGACATCTGAATATCTCCGCCACTACTGTTAGTCGCGGCCTGAAAGATCATCCTACCATCAATATCAAAACACGACGGAAAATAGCCGAAGCTGCCAGGCAACTGGGATACCGCAGCAATACATTTGCCAGTAGCCTCCGTAGCAAACGCACTCAAACACTGGGGGTGATAGTACCGCGCCTGAATAGTAACTTCATGTCGTCTGTACTTGCCGGCATGGAGAACGCTGCCAGCAGAGAAGGCTACAACCTGATTATTGCACAGTCGCTCGAACGGGCCGATAAAGAGATGGATAACGCCCAAACAATGTTCAACAAAAGAGTGGATGGGCTGCTCGTTTCCCTCGCATACGGCACCGAAAGTATCCGCCACTTCGACGATTTCTTCAGCAGAAAAATACCTGTCATCTTCTTTGACCGCGTGGCCGTTCATCCGGAAAGCACCAGCATTATTATTGATAACCACGCCGCCGCCTACCAGGTGACCCAACATCTGATAGAACAAGGCTGCAAACGCATTATGCACCTCGGTGGCAACATGGCCTTAAACGTATATTCCGAACGTTTACGCGGCTATAAGCAAGCCCTCCGCGACCATAAAATTGCATTCGATGAGAAACTGGTTCTTACCGGCAACCTCTCCGAAGATTTCGGCGCCTCCACAGCCGCTCATATCCTTCAACTCAAACACAAGGAAAGACCTGACGCCGTTTTCAGCGCCAACGATACCGCCGCCGTATATTGCATGATTGCCCTCAAACAAGCCGGCCTCTCCATCCCCAAGGATATCGCCTTCGCCGGCTTCAACAACGACCCTATCAGCAAAGTGATTGAACCCAATCTCACCACCGTCAACTATCCTGGCTACAACATGGGACAAGCTGCCGTAAATACCCTCGCCAGTCACCTCAACGGCGAAACCAGCATCACGGATACAAATACAATCGTCCTCCGCTCAGAGCTGATCGTACGCGACTCCTCCCAGAAAAATATCCCCTCCCGGTAAAAAAAATTACGAAATTTACGCAACCGATTGTATTTTTAGATAGTTTAGCGCAACCTCCAACGTTATGAAAAAGACTAAGCTATTAATATTATTCCTCGTTTGCGTCCATGCAGCCCTGGCAGAAGATGGGTATAAAATGTGGCTCAGATACGCGCCCATACCCACTTCCACCCTGCTCCAGCAATACCGCCGGCAAATTACCGGCATCATTATATATGGTAACAGCCCTACCCTCCGTGCCGCCAGGGAAGAACTCAACACCGCACTCCCAGCCATGTTGCAGTCGCCCATTCCGGAAATCAAGACCCTCCGCAACGGCGCCCTCATTGCCAGCCCACTGTCTTCATTGCCTTCAGCACTGAAATCAATTGCAATAAAAGAAGTACAGCAACTGGACTCCACCGGGTACCTGCTGCTATCCACCACCGCCAATGGGAAACAAATCACCCTCATCACCGCCAAAGATGATATAGGCGTTCTCTATGGCGTCTTCGCATTACTACGTAAAATACAGACCCAACAAAACATACTACAGCTAAAGGAATGGTCGTCTCCCAAAATCAAACTCCGACTACTCAACCACTGGGATAACCTGAACAGATACGTGGAGAGAGGCTATGCTGGCATCTCCATCTGGAATTGGCATACGCTGCCTTCGTATATTGATCAACGTTATATCGACTATGCCCGCTTCAATGCATCTATTGGCATCAATGGGACTGTCCTCAATAACGTCAACGCCAACGCCACAGTACTCACGTCAGAATGGCTTCTCAAAGTAGCGGCTATCGCCAATACGCTCCGCCCCTACGGTATTAAAGTATTCCTCAGCGCCCGTTTCAGCGCTCCTATAGAAATAGGCCATCTCTCCACCGCCGATCCGCTCAACGATAGCGTCCGAGCCTGGTGGCAGCAAAAAGCAAAAGAAATTTATCAACTGATACCCGACTTTGGCGGATTCCTCGTGAAAGCCAACAGTGAAGGCCAACCCGGCCCACAATCTTATCACCGTACCCACGCAGATGGCGCTAATCTCCTCGCAGATGCCCTCGCGCCATACGGCGGCATTGTCATGTGGCGGGCTTTTGTCTATGATCCAAAAGCCACCGATCGCTTTAAACAAGCCTATGAGGAATTTACGCCACTGGATGGCAGCTTCCACTCCAATGTAATGGTACAGGTGAAAAATGGTCCAATTGATTTCCAACCCAGAGAACCATTCTCACCGTTACTCGGGGCGATGCCGAAAACCCCACTGCTGCCTGAATTCCAGCTAACACAGGAATACCTCGGCCAAGGCACACATCTCGTATATATGTCACCATTATTCCGGGAAGTACTACAGTCAGATACCTATTCCAATGGACCACACAGTACTGTGGCTGCCATTGCGGATGGTAGTCTCCTCCACCATCAACTCACCGCCATCGCCGGCGTTTCCAACATCGGTAATGAACGCAACTGGACAGGCCACCCCTTCGGACAGGCCAACTGGTATGCATTCGGGCGACTCGCATGGGATCATTCCCTCAGCAGCGAAAACATCGGCAAAGAATGGATTCAGCAAACCTTCGGCTGCAATCAGGCCACAGATACCATTCTCTCCATGATGATGGGTTCCCGCGAAACACTGGTCAACTATATGACACCCCTGGGATTACATCATATCATGGGCAACGGCCATCATTATGGCCCCGCACCATGGAGTAATCATGCGCCACGGGCCGACTGGGACCCCGTGTATTATCACCGTGCCGATAGCAATGGGATTGGGTTCGACCGCACCGCTACCGGCTCCGGAGCACTACTGCAATATCAGCCAGCCGTACAGCAACTGTATGCTGATAGTAACAAATGTGAAGACAAATTCCTCCTGTGGTTTCACCATGTCAGCTGGCAACACCGCATGCACAGCGGCAGAACACTCTGGCAGGAACTGTGTTTTAAATACAACGAAGGCGTAATGGGTGTCCGCCACATGCAGCAACAATGGAACAATATCAAACAATACATTAATCAGGAACAGTTTCACCAGGTAAGCCAATTACTGGCGTTACAAGAGCAAGAGGCCGTCTGGTGGCGGGATGCATGCCTGTCTTATTTCAGTACCATTTCCCGTTTAGCCATTCCCGTAGGAATGGAACAGCCTGCGCATTCATTACAATACTATCAGCAACTGCATTTTCCATATGCACCCGGAAACTAGAAAAATATAAATCAGGAAGATATGCTTCAAGCAAACAAACAAGTAGCGATTGTTACAGGAGGGGGATCTGGCATAGGACTCGCCATAGCAGCCAAATACGTCGGTCAGGGAATACATACCATCATCATTGGCCGCGACAACGATAAACTGGAAAAAGCCCGTCAGGAACTGGGAACATTATGCTATCCCATAGTACACGATCTCAGTGATCTGAGCAGTATTCCTGCATTAATCAACAATATCATGACCACCCATGGCCAAATAGATATACTCGTGAACAATGCCGGGATCAATATGAAAAAAGATTTTATCACCACTACAGATGAGGATTTCCAGCAAATCATTCATACCAACCTGATTGCCGTATTTGTACTTTCACGAGAAGTCATTAAACAAATGCAATTGCGGAAATCCGGCTGTATCATCCATATATCGTCAATGGCGGCCCAGTACGGCATGCCCCGGGTAATTGCCTACAGCGCCAGCAAAAGCGCTATCGACGGCATGACAAGAGCCATGGCAGTAGAACTCTCCGGACAAGGTATCCGCATCAACGCCATCGCTCCGGGTTTCATTGAAACGGCCATGACTGCCACCGCCCTTAACAGCGATCCCGAACGCAAACAAAAAGCACTGAGTCGCACTCCCATGGGACACATGGGAAAGCCCGAAAATATTGCCGATGCAGCCCTGTTCCTCGCATCCGATAGCGCCGCCTATATCACCGGTGTAATTCTTCCCGTTGATGGCGGGAACTCCATCGGATTCTGACCTTATTGCTAAAATTCCACGTTATGAAAACATTCTGCCTTTGCCTGCTGATTGCCTGTGGATACTCCCTCCACGCACAGATTCGACTACCCCGACTAGTCAGCGATAATATGATATTGCAACGCAACAGTCCTGTACGCATCTGGGGCTGGGCCAGTCCCGGTGAAAAAATACAGGCCACTTTTCATCATAAAAAATACGCCGCCCTCACCGGGAACGACAGCACCTGGTCATTCACCCTCCCACCCATGGCCGCCGGCGGACCTTATGAACTAGATCTTCGTGCATCCAATCACGTTAGTGTAAAAAATATTTTATTCGGAGATGTATGGGTCTGTAGCGGACAATCCAATATGGAGCTCTCCATGCAACGATTAAAAGACAAATACCCGGAGGTGATAAGTCATGCGGAAAACCCCTACATCCGCCAGTTCAGCGTTGCTTCCCGGGCCATCTGGACACATGCCGCGAATGATTATGAAACAGGTGCCTGGACAAGCGCCTCCCCTGCTACAGTATTATCTTTTAGCGCAGTAGGATACTTTTTCGCCAAAGAATTATATGAGCGCTATCATGTCCCCATTGGCCTGATCAGAGCCGCGGTAGGCGGTTCCACGGCGGAAGCATGGCTGAGTAAAGAGGCTTTGAAACAGTTCCCTCAATATGATCCTATCCTCCGCAATTATGAACGAACCACCTATACTGATAGTCTAAAAGCCAGAGAAAACACCATTAACACCGCATGGTATACAAGATTATGGCAGAACGACAAAGGTTTGCATGATACTCAACCCTGGTACGCCGAAAATTACAATTCCGAAAACTGGCGTCAGATAAGCGTTCCCGGATTTTGGGCAGATCAAACCAATGATAATGATCATGGCGTTCGCTGGTACAGAAAGGAAATCGTTGTCAGTAAAAATATGGCCGAAAAAGACGCTCAACTCTGGCTGGGAAATATTGTAGACAGAGACTCTGTCTATATCAATGGGCATTTCATCGGCACTACCGGTTATCAGTATCCCCCCAGAAAATACCCCGTTCCAGCAGGCATTCTACGTGAAGGGAAAAATAGTATAGTCGTAAGAGTTATTAATTACAGCGGCGAAGGCGGATTTTATAAAGACAAACCCTACTATCTATTTTCAGGGGCAGACACTGTTCGGCTGGATGGAGAGTGGCAATTTCGGGTTGGTGCTATACAGGAACCCATTGCTGCTATCAAACCTTATTACGAGCCACCAGCAGGACTCTTTCAGGGTATGATTACCCCCATGCTGCCATATGCCATTAAAGGCGTTATCTGGTACCAAGGAGAGGCCAATGCGAATAATCCTACGCCTTACCAGGAGATCTTCCCAGCTTTAATACAAGACTGGCGCCGGCAATGGAAAAATGATTTCCCTTTCCTTTATGTACAGCTGGCCAATTACATGGAAAGCAAACCTTTCCCTACAGAGAGTAACTGGGCCCGGCTAAGAGAGGCACAACTGAAGACCTTACGCGTCCCCAAAACAGGCATGGCGGTCATCATCGACATAGGCGAATGGAATGATATCCATCCACTAAATAAACTAGATGTAGGCAAACGTTTGTCCCTTCTCGCACAGTCCCTCGCTTATAATGAAAAAGGCGTAGAAACCTCCGGTCCGCTGTTCCAACAGTTACGTATAAACGAAAATAAAGCGGTTATCAGCTTTACGCATACCAGCAAAGGTTTGCATTGCAAAGGCGCGGCCTTACAGGAATTCGCCGTCGCTGGTCAGGATAAGAAATTCTATCCGGCACACGCGAAAATAAACGGCAATACCATCACCGTGTGGAGTGAACAGGTGCCGCAACCGGTAGCAGTTCGCTATGCATGGGCCAACAACCCCGCACATGCCAACCTTTACAACGGTACCGGCTTACCTGCCAGCCCCTTTAGAACTGATAACTGGTAAATATGCTAGCATCCTCGTTATTTTGTTTACCTTGAGTCGTCAACATATTATAAAAATAGATAAACTCAGGAAACTAATGGAACACCAGGAGGAAACGCCAGTTTATGCGCAGCTGACGCAGCTGTTGAAGGAGAAATTAATGGAGCAGCATTACCATGTTGAATTTAACCCCGAACGCATTAGTTTGACGGTGGACCAGCAGGTAGAAGTCATTGTCTCTGATGTGGTGAAAGAGGGACTACATCCCCATATGATGAAACAAGTCTACCTGATTACTCACCCGGAATACTTCCCGGATGGAATCGTGGAATACCTGGTAGGCGTAGGAACTACTCTACAAGAAAGGATGGAATCAGGTATTCTGAACTTTTTAGGTACCATCCTGCCTCCAATTTTGGACGGATTCAATGATACGCATGATCCGGAACTCGACTTCCATGACGACAATGGCGTTCTGTGGCATCCGAAACCTGGTCAGTTAGGTCTACAAGGCTCCTGGGAGGAAGAACCAACAACCGATGACCTTCGCGCAACCATCAATACGGCACTCCAGGCAGTCATCCCTAATCAGAAGTTCAACTGGCTGAAAATCTATGCTGCAAAGGATGGTCGAGGCAAAGTCACACTCGACTGTAACCTGAACAATGAACCCTGGGAAGCAGGCATTCAGGCGGTACTTGCGGTAGCAGAAACCTGGAAAACCCCGCCTATCTTCTGTGGCATGAAGCAATTCATTATGTACAGACGCTGCGACGCTTTCGATAATTAAAAGCTATTAGTCTGCTATAAAATAAAGGCGGCGCCATCCAGCGCCGCCTTTTTACATTTCCCGAATGAATAAAACCGAATAAGTGAACGATTTTTTTTCTCAAGAACATTCATAACACATCCGTTTTAATGCCATGAAAAAATAATATTGGGTAACTATTGATGAACTCCTTGCATTAAAAAATGGGGTCAATTTAGGAACCCGTGCGAGCCGATTTAATTATCTTTGCCGGATGGAAAAAATTGAAGTCATTCCCTACGAACCCCAATGGGCGGAACAATTCCAGTTACTGAAGGAAATTTACCTCCAGCACCTGCAAACGCTTCTGCCACGCATAGAGCACGTAGGCAGTACAGCGGTTCCGGGTCTGCCTGCCAAACCTATACTGGATATTGATATCATAATTCCATCGGCAGCACAGCTGCCAGTAGTAACCAGCGCACTGGAATCGTTGGGATATATATTCCGCGGGGATCTTGGCATAAAAGACCGTTATGCTTACGGCATAACATCTGCGTTCACACCAGATACCGGCGATCAAATGCCTCGCCCCAAACATCATCTGTATTGCGTCATTGATGGTAGTGTTAGTCTGCGTAATCACCTGCTGGTCCGGGATACACTGCGCGCAGATGCCCAACTCCGCGAAGCGTACGGCCACCTTAAACTAACGCTGGCCGCGCAGGTAGATAACATCGATGATTATGTAGAAGGGAAAAGTGCCTTCATCGGAAAAATATTATTAGAAGGCGGAATCGATGCAAACGATGTTGCAGACGTCGAAGAACAGAACCGTAAGAAATAAGATCTATTTTCTTCTCAGGCGCGACTGCATGGTGGTTAAGATATTAACGCTTTCCTGCAATCGCCCTGTATTGGCGCTACCATCAATGGCCAGGTCTTTTTTAGTTACTTCATAACCTGCCAGAAAAGCCTCCAGGTTGGAGAGATAAACCACCTGGTCTCCAAATAGCATATTATACATTTTCTCATTTAACCGGTCCCCTTCTGCACGGAGATCGTTATTGGTCAGATCCGTCACATCCCGCATACGCTGCATAATACCAGACATTTTCTCTTTCATTATTTCCAACGTTACCTCATCTTTCTTTCCCGGCGCAATGTTATGACGGAAAAGACTATCTGATAACCGTTTGCGGAACTGCATATAATCCGTAAGCTCTCTACTCAGATTGCCGAATTTATCATTCAGTTCTTCACTTTTTTCAGCAGTTGCATATTTGTCCAACCCCTTCTCTAAATGCTTCACCCATTCCAAAATAGAAACTGTGATATCAGAGACAGGCGCCTTACCGGCCGATTGCGCCATGACAGTTGCTGTAGAAGAAAGTAATAACAGACAGCCAACAATTCCACTAAAAAAATAACGTAAGGTATGTTTCATGGTAGTATTAAAATTCTCTTGTAAGAACGTTTAATATTACGGGATATTACTGAGACCAACACCTATTTTTTTCTCATAAAAAATGCAGCGGAGCAAAGGACATATTCCCCTTTGCTCCGCTGCACTTTTTGTTTATTGGGGCACTGTCCATGCCCCTTTTACAACAGCTTGCCCTTGTAAATAGCTGGTAGCTCCTGGAGTTTCACAGGAACGACAGCGCCAAATGCCTGGATGTAAGGCTGACTGTTATGCAGTTCGAGACCGGCAGCATCCTCCCAAATTTCATGGAAGGTGAAAATATTTTCATCTGTGGTTTCCTGATGCAGATCATATTGCAGACAAGCCGCTTCTTTCCTGCTATGCTGCACCATTTCCAACAACTGCGCTTTTACTTCTTCCCGGTATTCCGGCTTACTTTTAATAATGGCGGTTAAATAAATTTTCATCTTTGTATGATTAATTAAGCAATGATTCCTCTAAAATATTTTCAGTAGCAAACACTTCTTGCAAATGATGTGTATAGGCAGACACGTGTTTCTCTATCTGCACATGCTTCTCTACATCATGGAAATGATAACTTTTCAGTGGGGAAAGTCCCGCGAATGCATTCATCCGATGGAAACCAAACATCACTCCTTTATCTACGCTGGTCTGATCAAAAAACTCTCCCGGTAATGTAAACGCTGCCGCGGGCGCATTCCAACTACTGGTGAGCATATACTGCCTGCCATGCAACATACCTCCTGTCCCATAATTGATATCTGGATTAGCCGAAGAACGGCCATCGCTCTTATAGATACCCGTATTATGACCGGCAGAAAATACGTCGTCCAGGTATTTCTTAAAACCAAATGGTACTGAAAACCACCAAATGGGCGTATGATAGATAATGACATCCGCCCAAACAAACTTCTTCACTTCTTCCTGCGGATCATACTCCTCCGTCACATTA
Source organism: Chitinophaga dinghuensis (assembly GCF_003259435.1). Lineage (GTDB taxonomy): Bacteria > Bacteroidota > Bacteroidia > Chitinophagales > Chitinophagaceae > Chitinophaga > Chitinophaga dinghuensis. The sequence continues at coordinate 188,510 of NZ_QLMA01000006.1, read as the reverse complement.
GTAATTTGCGCTACATATTCTTCTTTGGTATCAAAGAACTGCTTGGTAACTGCGGTAATGGTATTATTGAATTTGCCGCCGGAATGCTCAAACTCCTGGCCAGCATTGATAATTAATATCTTTTTCATATTCTTTTTCCTTTTGATAACACAAAGTTAGATGTCGCCATCCAATCAGAAAAAGAATATAACTTATAGGTAGCTATAATTAAAATAATGGATTAACGATTAAAAACGGGGATATTCGTATGGCCCCGACGCACTTCAGATTCATAATAAGTGCCCATCTCTTTGATATAACGGAGGTAATCGTACTCATTTTCGAAGCTCATCAGCATGGCATAAGTAGGCCGATACTCTACCATAAAGCTTTCCAGCAGCGGGGATTTCAGTCCTGTAATCTTCTGAACCAGGTCTTTATTGAAACGATGGTCCACATATTTCTCCTGCTCATCCCGTTGCAGGAACTTGCGGAACTGCTGCATACGCTTGATCTTCCCTATACTGAAGAGCGCATCAAGGTTAATACCCGCGCCTCCATTGCCGCTGGTAATATACTCCGGCTCAAAGTCGAAATACTTGCGGTATTCACGGCGGTTTTCCAGAGAATCATACTGGTAAGACTTAGGTTTAGCCTTTACTTCTACTGTGGCAAGGGTTTTAATCTCCACAAACAGCTTCATGTCGAACGGCCGGGTAAGATTAATTTCTTTCACGGCAAACTTTTGGGTCGACTTACCTTGATAAGAAAAGCTGAGAGAATCCGTTACCGGAATTTTGATATTATAGCGGCCCATGGAATCCGTAATGGCCCCTGCGCCGGAGTTGCTGTGCACACTCACTCCAGACAAGCCCATAGTGGCCGTCTTTTCGTAGACAGTTCCGCTGACTTGCACCTGTTGTGCCGCGACTACAAACCGCATCAGCACCAGCAATAGTATCAGTAACCCTTTTCTTACCAACGTAGATACACTCATTTGAACCACCAATCTAAGACAGCTATCAGATATAGACAAGTTTCGGACCTAATATTAACAAATCATTGCATTTGAACGACCCGGAATAATAAACCGATACAGGAGAATTATTAATAAAAGAAGTACAATTTTTCCCAAGGCTTTTTATATTTGGCTTGTCACATTTTTTTATCCCTATGAACACCGAAGAAACAACCTTATTCGACACATCATTTGAATCCACCACCCAACAAAGACGCTGGCATCTGCTCCCCTCCAATATTCATTTAATTAACTTATTCGGACTGCTGTTTGGCTTGTACTATTTAATTGCCATATTGGTAGAAATACCACATGTACTCCAAAAGACGGGATCTACGGGACAGATTGAAAATATGGTAATAGCTGTCATATGGATCACCGTAATCCTGAAACTTCTACCCATACTGTTGATGCATCTGTTACTGATATTTGAATGGAAATGGGCCATTCGGTTTTGTTGGGTCGGTTTGGGCGCTGTGGTACTATTAGTTTATACCGAAATAAAAGGAGCCAGCCTTGGCCTCATCAGCATGGCTATGTATATCGTTTACATCCACTATTTCATACAACTCTTTAAGGTCCGCCAAAAATGGGAAATGGCAGCCATAACAAGATGGAACAAAAAAGCAAAAAACTAACTTTATATCTAGTCATCTATGAACACTGAAGAAACAACCTTATTCGACGCATCATTTGAATCAACCATCAAACCGCTACGCTGGAGTATACTCCCTTTAAATGTACAGATCATTTGCTGGATCGGACTCTTTTTGGGGCTGTACCTGACTCTTACCTCACTGATGGCGCTTCCAGGATTAATACAGGCGACGCTAAGCGGAGATCTTGATTTGCTTACAATCCTGGTGTTATGGACCACCACCTTTTTAAAAATATTCCCAATTCCACTGATGCACCTGTTTGTATTAATTGAAAAAAAATGGGCTATTCGATTTAGCTGGATTGGACTGATAGCTTTAGCATTCCTGGCGGTATGCGACTTCACACGAGGCTTTATTTCGTTTTTCTCCATCATAATTTACTTGGTCTATATTATTTTCTTTGTGCAGCTCCTTCCACTTCAGAAAAAATGGGAATCAGGCGCTATTTCCACCATGGACAAAGTAAAAAGTAGCAAATAATTCAACTACACTTATCTTTAATAATACCTAAATGCATGATAGAATCAGAAGAAATCTCTGTATTTGACGAAGGTTTTGAGGAATTCACGAAGCCAAGGCGTCTCCACATCCTGCCAGGTTATTTGATAACTATGTCGGCCATAGGACTGTTTATAGGTATGGTGGTTTTTTGGGGGCTGTTTGAAGGGCTCAGTGGTGCATTATCAGCCAATGGCCATGGACTTGGTGCAGGCTATCGGCTGGGGATTTATATTGCACTTGGGTTTGGTTTTATGCTGGCATCATCCATCTTCCTGATGCATTTACTGGTGCTGTTGGAATGGAAGTGGGCCATACGGTTTCAGTGGGCAGGACTATTCACTGCCACAATTATCCTTGGTGGACTTTGTGTCGTCACTGAGAGTATGCCGTTCCTCTTTTTTGCAACTATTGTTTTCTATATTTTTTACTTTTTCAAGATATTCCCTTTAAAGAAGGCATGGGAAGATGCAGTGTCGTGGCGAAAGAAATAAATAATCATTTCAACGTATCTCTATGACAGACCCTCAATTCGAACACAAAGCTGATATCAGTAAAGGTTTCACGCATTTTAACGACTCCCGGATTATCCGCAGAAAATTGCTCACACAGTTTACCAAGGTGGTCAATGTCCTTGATCTGCTGGGCGGAATGCTTTGTATTACAGGCGCCGGATCTTTTCTCCTCAATACGATCAAAGATAGTCTCGATAGTGGGCCTGTAGCATATGATGTGCTGTTTATTGCCATCGCTGTGCAGTTGGCGGCAGTACTGTTCTTTGTGATGAATCTATTATTATTGTTAGGGCATAAATTAGCCATCCGCCTGGCTATAGCCAGTTTGACCATATTTATACCCATTGCGCTCCTTTTCAGTTTCATACTTGGTTTTATGGCCTTTACCATCTTATTGGTACTGGCAGCGCATGTGCCCTTTTACATGAATTTATGGAAAGTCAGGAAATATTGGGAGACAGCCAGCCCTCGCAATTCCGACATCTTTCCTGGTCAGTAATAAGGCCACCCGCGGGAATGTTTTTCCCTTTATGTGTCCATTTCTATTTTGAATGTTAATGTATAAAGAAGTCATGGGAGACGGCTGTCTCTCATGACTCAACAGTTATTTAACATTACGCAGGCTGCATTTCATCCTCCATACTACAATTTTCCCTGATAATCTGATAGGATGGATAATCAATTAAGCCAGTATCTCCTCCCTGGTAAAAGGTTTCCGGGTCTGCAGGGGCTAAAGGCAAATTGTACCGTATTCTCTCCACCAGGTCGGGATTGGAAATAAAAGGCCGCCCGAATGCGATGATATCCGCCAAACCTTCCTGCAGTCTGGCTTCTGCTGTTTCCGGCGTATAACCTCCCGCGAGTATGATCAACTGATGGAAACGTTCCCTGATATCCTGGAGATACCAGTATGGAATAGGCGGTTGTCCGTTAACAGACTGATCTGACAAATGGATATACAAGATGCCCAATTTATCTAATTCCTCTGCCAGGTATTGATGGGTAGCCACTTCTTCTGGATAAGGAGGCAAATCATTCAACCCAGAAAATGGAGACAAACGCAGGCCTGTACGTTCCTTTCCTATCGCATCCGCCACTCCTTCCATTATGTCCAGCAGAAAGCGGCTTCTGTTGATGATGCTACCGCCATATTTGTCCGTACGTTGGTTGGTAGCAGGATGGAGGAATTGTCCGGGTAAAAAGCCATGTGCGCCATGGATTTCCACCCCGTCAAAACCGGCTGCTATAGCCGCAATAGCTGCATCCACATGGGCTTGTACCATGGCGGCGGCTCCTGCCATAGTCAACATTTCAGGAGCAGGTAAGGGAACATGTAATCCACCTGGGATACCAACCTCACCGGCTGCGGCCACACCAGAAGCGGAAACGGTGGGTAATCCCTGCTGATTGGCGGCATGGCCAATACGGCCGGTATGCACAAGCTGGAGGAATATTGTACCTCCCTGCTGGTGCACTTCATCGGTTATTTGCTTCCATATTTCCTGCTGAGCTGCGGAGAAGATACCAGGCACCCGCAGGTAGCCTACTCCATTCGGAGCTACTGCGGTATTTTCTACTATTATCAACCCTGCACCGGCTCTCTGACCGTAATAAATACGCATATTATCTGTTGGCATCGCATCTCCTGTTGCTCTTCTTCTGCTCATAGGCGCCATCGCTATTCTGTTGCGGAATTCGTGTCCTCCCACCAGCAATGGGGCCAGTAATTTTGCTGTTGTCTTCATAGCTTCATCTGTTTTACTGACCCAAAGGTAGCTGCCCCAAGCACGGCAGAACAGTGATAAAAAAGGGTTTGTTTTGTACATTTACAGGTTATGACACAAAAATCGCTGCACAGTCCATTTGAAGTAGGCGTATCGGACCTGGAACACTGGAATGAAAGGCCATTGGTACATCATTTCTTTGAAATCGTTCAGGTGATGGAAGGAAATGGTATTCGTACTCTGAATCGTAATAAATACCCTTATACGAAAGGGAATATATTTCTTTATACGCCGCTGGATTGTCGTGGTTTTGAAAGCGAAACGCCGACGCAACTTTGCTCAATTCGCTTTTCAGAAGTCTTTCTCGGCAGTAGTAAATCACCCGCCGATAAAGAAAGAATCTTACAATGGTTGAAACAGCTGGAACATATATTCTTTCACCACAATCGCTTTCAGCATGTACAGATCACCCATACAGGTGATTGCCGTATGATTGGAGAATTTATCCGACAGCTGGTAAGCGAATACGAACAGCAGCGTGACTACCATGAAGAGAACTTACAACATCTTGTTACATTAATACTGAATATACTCACCAGGAATGTGGCAGGCGACAAACCCGCTACGGTGGCCAATACAGAGGAAGAGCCATTAATCAACCGGATGCTGATTTATATTCGTCAATATATTGGAGAGAGTGAAAAACTGAGAGTCGAGCATCTCGCTCAAACCTTCCATTTATCTGTAAATTATGTGGGCGAATACTTCAGAAAGTTTACTGGAGAGAGTTTACAACAATATATCTCACAGTATCGTAATAAGCTGGTACAGCAACGATTGGCACATAGTACCCTCACTATTGGTCAGATTGCCGAAGAACTTGGTTTTACAGATGAGAGTCATCTTAATCGTCAGTTCAGAAAATATAACGGTGTGAGTCCGCTCTCTTACAGAAAAAGTCTTATTTCAGAGAATATATAATTAGACTTTTCTTCAAAACCCTTTTTGCTGGCGTTTCTCAGCGACATATAACGTCAATGCACATACGAAAAAGTAGAACTACGTATACCATCCGTTTAAATACCTTTTAGCACCGTGTTTTCACCCTATTTTTGTGAATGCTCCGTTAACGAGTGTTAAAATCAAAAAAACACAATCCTCCAAAACAAGCCACCACAAAGCGTTTCACAAATAACATATCATTAACCGAAGATGTTTTTAACAAAATTTTAGAAATGGTGATGACGGTCATCAATCTGAAATATTAATAGCTCTAATATTGTGATCGTAAACCGCATGCAAATTGTTAAAATCAATTTCAGGTTTGTTTTTTACCTCAGAACTTAAAACCCAACAAAATGAAAGCTTTGTTCTTATCGGCTGCAATTGCCCTCGCATCCATGAGCTGCTTTGCTCAGGCATCAGATCACGCCACAGTGCACGTTGGTCTGCTTTTAACAAATGTTATTGACATCGACCCTCCAGTACAAGCAATGGGCGCTATCTTCGATGATGCTCATGACTACTGGCATGGTGAAGATCTCCGTGACATTCATGGACATCTGGACGCTGACTTCCATGTTAGTTCCAACCGTAACTTCAACGTTACCATCAAATCTGCATCAGCTACCTTCGCTTACCTGGGTACTGGTACTGGTAACAACGTAATGCCATGCAGCGTGCTGAAATATCACCTGCAATCTAATCTGACTGGCGGTACTAACGGTACTCCATTCTTCTGGAATGCACTTACAGTAGCTCCTGCTCCTTTGATCAACAATGGTATCGCAGGTGGTAACAAACAATTCTCCGTAAGATTCCGTGCAGAACCAGGATGGTCTTACACTGGCGGTCTGTATGGATTGGATGTAATCTTAACAGCAACACAGTTATAATTTCCGTCTCTACTACAGGTGAGCCTTTCTCGACGAAAGGCTTGCCTGTTTTGAAATTTTCAATGTACCCCAACCCCTTGAGATCATGAAATCTCAGTTAATCCGGCTATTGCTCATTGGACTATTTGTCATTTGCAATTTAAGCTGCGTAAAATTATTTGCGCAGTCCGGTGAATCTTTGATGGTACAGCACACTGATTCGCTGGCAGCCAATAAAGAAGCCCAATTCCTGTACAATAACTTTAAGATAACAAATAAACAAAACTCCGAGACCGAGTTTAATATATCTTTGCAGGTACCGGACAACTGGAAACTCCTGGCGCCCGGCCCGAAAGAACAGCAACGAAAGATTGGCCCCAATGCGACAATGACTATTCCAATCATTGTCATGAAGCAACAGCATTCTCCCGCTAAATGGCTTCCTGTTTTAGTAACGATTCGAGAATCTTCCGGAGTTCAACATGTTTATAAATATTACATCAAAGCTGATCCTGTCAGTATTTTCAGGGTTACTCCAATCACTGAAATAGTGCAGCTGCGAGGTACTGAACGAGAAGTATCTATTACTACCAGAGTCAAAAACTATGGTACTATCGATGGCGTTTACAATACCGAATTTAAAGACAATGCCATTGATCTGAACCACATCGTCAAATTTAAACTGGCGCCGGGAATGGACACTGTATTCACATACAAGTTCAAGTTGAATGAAAATCAATGGAACCGCCTAAAAACCGAAAAGATAGGCGTTACTGTTGAAGAAGCTTCCGGTGAAAGCTTCATGAATATTGTGACCATCGAGAAAGTCCAGAGTGAATTAAAATCTAATCCTTCCCCTTATCAAACCTTTCCTCTTTATTGGGAAGCAGGTTATGTTAACTGGGGTAACCAGCAAAGTTTTTATACTGGTATCAGTGGTAGTGCTGCATGGGGAGACCAGAGTCTTTCCTTCTACTACCGTACCAAACAGTATGGCATGGGTAATAACCTGGAAAAAAATGTATTCGGTATAGACTATAATATACCCAAGTGGAACTTCTATGCTGGTAACATGTCAGAAAGTAAGTACTTCTATCTTTACGGTACTGGCGGTAGAGTGACCTATAAATTTACACCAGACGCTTTCATTTCAGCCGCTGTATCCATTCACAGAGATATTCCGTTCTTCACAAGTGATAACGTGACTGTATCTGCTCAGTATCCAATTAAAAAGATAAAGATACTGCAGGCGGTATCACTCAATCATGATACATTATACAATTACAACAGTTTTATATTTAACAATGAGGCGACCATTTTCAACAAAGATGATTTAAAACTGCTGTTCAATGGCGCGATCGGAAAAGACTTCAGCATAGTTAGCATACCAGGGGCTCCGGCAGACGAACTCGGCTACGCTGCCGGATACCTCTTCTCTCTGTCCAGGAAAAAATTAAGCCTGTTCAGTCAGATGCAATACAATTCTGATTCTTATCCAGGATTATACAAAGGACTCAGGATTCAATCGCATACCATCACTTATAAAGTTGGTAAAAGTGGGCTGGGAGCCTTTTATCAGTACAACCGCTCCCCCATCAATACCCTTCGGGATACGGTTTATAATTCTGATATCCTCAATTATGATATCTCCAAATACGGGGTGACATACAGTTACGGGCTGAAAGGTGGTAGTGCGGCCATTAGCGTCGGACGTCTGGAACAAACTGCGGCATTTGTCAATACATTGCCGGAATACTCTCTGCTGGAATTACTGTACACCCAAAAATTCGACAGGACGGCAGGTATTTACTTCAATAGTATTAATGGATACAATAGCTCATATGGTACCAACAAAAAATCCATATTCCTGACCAATACGCTGCTTACAGCAAATTACAAATGGTTTGGAATTAAGGGGTACTATATGCAAACCCCGATGTTTGATCAGACGACCGATAAGAACTTCGTGAGCTACCAACAAACCATCCTGGCGGGCCCGAATTTCACCTTTACGTTGTTCAAAAGAATTAAAGCAAATCTTTTCTACAACTGGTCTAAAACATTATATGACAGTACGATATATAATATAATCGGTGGATATGTCACCTACAGTAATCCCAATAATGGCTTGGATATCCAGGTGACAGCCTCCATTCCGCTGGAGTCTACCCAAAGCGCAGCCCCCAGCGGTATAAACCAGAATTACGTGAGTGTAACTGCCAGGAAAATGTTCAATGTTCCGATTTTCTTCCATAGAAAATACTTTACACTCAACCTTTTACCATTTAATGATGTTAACGGGAATGGTATTATGGATCCCGGTGAGCATACCATCCAAAATCTGGAAGTTAGCATCAACGATATTCCGTTTATCTCGGATGCTTCGGGAAAAATTTCGTATAAAAATGTAGAGCCCGGCCCTTATAAGGTAGAGTTCCGAGCCTTCAATACGATCAAGGGGCTGATTCCCGCATCCGGAAATACACAAGTGATCCCAGTAACCAAAGACATAACCATTACGCTGCCATTCAAAAAAAGCAGCGTTATTTCGGGCTCTCTTAAGATCCTGACAGATTCGCTGGCCGGCACACGGGTACGGCTGGAAAACATTAAAGTAACCGCAACAGATAGTGCAGGGGTAAGTTATAGTACACTTACAGATCTGAAAGGTACATATTTCATCAATGTACCTGCAGGTAAGTATACTGTATCCCTTAACCCCGATGCATTTATTGATAAGATCAGACCAAAGGTGATGGCCTACCCTGTAGACCTGAGCCATGCGACAGAAGGAACAGCAAATTTTGAGATAGTGGATAAGAGTAGGGAAATAAAATTCTTTAAACCAAAACAAAACTAAAACGAACGGATACCCCATGAATTACTGAAACTACTGACCCCCAAACCGCGCTATTTTAAGCATAGCCATTTTTTGGCCCCCAAAAGATTCACCAAAAATTATTGACCATATCCCATTGATTGTTGATTAACCTTTTCAACAAAATCATACGTACGCCCTTAACTATTCTAATTTATGCTCATGATGAAAAAGGTAATGATCACAGACGAAGTTGAGCCAGATAACACTCCTGTTAATCCGGTAACAACTATCAACGAGCTGCTTCAGCTGCAAATGGATGAAGGCAATCTTTTACATCTGAAAAAGAAACGAATCATTTACAGCGAAGGCAAATCTGCAACCTGTATCTTCTATGTTCTCAAAGGCAAGGTGAAAACCAGCAAGTGGAATGAAGACGGTAAGGAGCTGATAACAGGACTCTTCAACGAAGGCGATTTCCTGGGATTTCAGGCCCTCATGGATGGCGGCCGACATCGGGAAACAGCAGAAGTGATGGAAGAAGCTGACCTCGTATTTATATCGAGAGAAGATCTCCAGTTCCTGTTTCGTTACAATAACTCCTTCCTGCTGGATATCATCAAAATCCTCACGAGAAATATTGCAGACAAACAGGAACAAATGCTTCGAATGGCCTACAGTTCCCTGCGGAAAAAAGTAGGAGAAGCATTACTCATCACGTATGAGAAATATAACCCCTCCGGGAGCATCGAATTCAGTCTCAATATCAGTCGGTGTAACCTCGCGGCCCTCGCCGGCGTAGCCAAAGAATCGCTCATTCGTACCCTCAGCGACATGCGCGATGAGCACATCATTGATATACAGGATGGGAAAATCATTATCCTGGATCATCATAAGCTGGAACGTATTATTTACAACGACGACCTCAGAAATGGTAACGCTTAAAATTCTATGATCATGAAAGGACTGCTGCTGGCCGTTCTTGTCGGCTTTCAATTGACTACCTTCGCGCAAGGGCAAGTTCCCGCTGCACCAGGTAAAGTACAACCCCAAACCCCTGCTCCCACTACCAATCCAAAATCGGTCAATGGTGTAGGAAAAGGAGAATCCCAAACATTGGCGCCTTCCCCGTCCGACTCCAGTCCGACGAAAAGATCCGGACTCCTCTTCCGACCGGCTACGATCGACTTTCGGCTGAGCCCGGGCCAGACCGGTATTGGCAAAGTGCTGATCACAAGTGCCATGCCAGTACATAAACAGTTTACAATTTATACCGCGGATTTCGTCAGGGATTCGGCCGGAGGGCATGTATACACTGCCGGAGGTTCTATCCCGCAAAGTTGTGCCAAATGGATCAAACTGGACAAAACCTTTTTTGAAATAGACTCTGGCCAGACGGTTGAACTACCATTCAAACTGGTGGCGCCGGAAGACTCACTCTCCAATGCAGAGATGAAATGGGCCATGATCTTCCTCGAAACTACCCAGGAACAGATTGTAGAAACAGCAGATGGAGTCAGAACCAAAGTGAATGGAAGAATGCGCGTAGGCGTACATATTTATCAAACCCCTCCTGGTATTACGGAGAAGGATGTTGAGATTCAAGGCTTCCAACTTCCCAAAGACAGCAACAGAGTCTGTCTGATCACCTGTAAAAACACGGGGAGAATGCAGCTGGAAATCAATAGCTACATAGAACTCTCCAATAATGCTACAAATGAACGAACGAAAGTATATTTTCCTTTATTCCCCATGTTTCCCGGACAAGTAAGAATAGTTCCATTCCAACTTCCGGATAATCTGCCTAAAGGAAAATATTCATTGATTGGTGTAATAGATGCAGGTGGAGATGTACCGATTGCCGCGGTGCAGGAGAATATAGATATGTAAGGATACCTGTTTTACTCCCCAGGAACGTTTCCACCTCAAGCCCCTCGCCAGCGCATGGCCGGGGGCTTTTTGTCTTACTCCTGGTACTGTTTTCCATTATCCCGGCACTGCTGGTAAGCAAGCTTACATGAAAACTTACGTCTGCAGGTCCTGATAACGGAAACCAGTTAGCAACCAGGTCTTTATCATGGTCGGAAGGATAGTTGATGTTCTATCCAATTAAAGAATATGCCAAATAACATTACACTATTTTACACTACCTTACACAGTAAAAATAATATTATATGTCCGATTCCGAACCAATGAACGTTCACTAACGAACTATATATCAAGGGATGCCAACCGTCTGCGGTATGATAGTAATTATGAAAATTATTACTAAATTACACCCTCCCCGAATCCTGCCTGAATAATATCAGGTTTTACTACAACAAATGTTACGTGTTATGAATACCTTTAGATACAAAATAACCCTGGATTTATCCAGTAATAAAAAACGTGCATCCCTCAAAACGAACTGAGATGTTGAAATTGATCCGGAAAATAATATTTGCCGGGGTGCCACCGGATGCAGGAAACAAGTATAACAGTGTGATTGTAATCAACGCGCTGGCTTTCCTCACCGCGGTATTTCTGGCTATCATTGGAACCTATTTTTACTTTTTGACCAACAGCATCTTCCTGATTGCAGGAGTAATAGTAGAATGTTGTTGCTTCGCTGTAGTGATATATTTCAATTACAAAAAATCCTACGAGTTTGGCACCCTTGGTACCGTATTGGTTCATACAGTATTCGCCTGTTACTTCGGAGCCCTGTTGGGGCCTGCCATGCCGGAAGCCCTGATCACCGCGTTCCTGCTCACCTTCTTAATCGGTTCTTCTTTCTCCGTCTACAGACGTTGGGGAGTACGTATTTTTAGTTTGATAATGGCGATGGTATTATTTGCACTCATCGCGCTGAACAACCGTTATCATTTCGTAGAACCGCTGGCCCTCAGCCCTGCTACGACAGATAATATCAAGGTGATTTGTTGGTTTGCCATGTTGGTACTGATTGGTTGCAGTACCTGGCTGCTGATCAATCAGAATGACCGATCGTTAAAAGAAGTACAGCGATTGAATGAAGAGAAAGCCATTTATCATGCGGAAATTAATCATGAACTCCGCAATACGGTACATACCATCTCTACTTTTGCAGATCTTATCGCTAATAATCATCTTACGCCGGAGGAACAAGCCCATATTGTAAGTTGCCTAAAAAGCTCTTCAGAACAAGCTTTGGATATCATCAATAATGGATTATTGCTGACAAAAATCGAGGCTGGCAAAGATGATCAGGCAGTGGAAAGTGTGGTAGACATTACGCCATTCCTCCAGGATAAGGTCAATATTTTCAAAGTACTGGGAGAACTGGAAGGCAAACAGATTAACCTGCATGCGGCTATTCAACCTGCTATCACTACAGACCGGCTTGCCCTCACTAAAATCGTCAATAACTTACTGACCAATGCCATCAAACACAGTGGCTACGGCGCTGTCATTGATGTACATGCAACTCTACAGGAACATGAACTACAGCTGCATGTCTGCAATCCCGGACATATTGACCAGTCCAGGCTCGCGCAGTTGTTCTTACCATTTGATTCAGAAAATCATTCCCGATATGACAGTACCGGACTGGGATTATATATCACCCATTACCTGGTGACAAGAATGAAGGGAACGATTGCAGTAACTGCTGAAAACGGGGTCATTACATTTACGGTCATACTCCCTGTAAAAGAGGCCCAGCAAACTATTACAACAGAAGAGCGTAAAGAAGAAATTGATTTATCGAGATACAATATCCTTGTGATTGAGGATGATCTGATGAACCAGGTAGCGCTGTCCCGTACCCTGAAGGATAAACATGCAGCCGTAACAGTTACTGGTAGCGCGAGCGAAGGCCTTCATCTTATCCGTGAGAACAAACCCGACCTGATCATCACGGATCTCAATATGCCTGACATGCTGGGAACAGATCTCATTTCCTATCTCCGGCAAGACGATGCGCTCCGGCATATACCTGTTATCCTGATTACTGGCCAAACTATAGAACTCCCTGCCAATGGGTATTCCAACGGCATTGTAAGATTACATAAACCCTTTAAAGTAAAAGAACTCTATCAGGCGGTTCAAACCCAACTCCGTTGCTGATATCCGACGACTGACACTCAGAAAACCCGACCTCACACTTCCCATTACGAACACTCCCCTTCTAATGTTATCGTGTCGCGATAAACAAAATCGCCCCCTGTAACGTTGCAGTTATACATTCCCCCTCAACAACACTAGATAAGTTTCAATCGGTTGACCTACCGCTTCGAATTTGCGGAAATCCCTGCTGTCTCCTAACAGGACTGATTTCTGCATGGCATAACACATTAAAAATAAATAACTTATTTACTGCGGTCACATTTCAGCCATGTTAGTGTAGAAGATTATTGCGCAAGCCACAAGATTAATATATTTATCATATAAGCTCTTAATTATTCTTTTATGCTAACTGTGAATGTACTATTTGAGATTCGTCTAATATGGCGTTTTGTCAAGAACGACCTTATGGACACAATTGTCCCTTGTTTCATCACTTTTCTCACGGCATGGTTTTATGAAGGCAGGCCGATGAGCGATTTGCCTCTGGCTATTTTCACTTGCACGTTGTATACGATGTTTTACATTCTCACATTTTGTGTAGCCAACCAGGTAAATTCGGAAGAAGAAGATGCTATCAACAAGCCAGACCGCCCCTTACCAGCAAAGCTGATTACGAGAAAAGCCGCTATTAGGCGATTAATCATTTACAATGTCCTTTTCATGGTGATTTCCTGGTTCCTGCATGTACTCTTATATGCGATTGCCTGGCAGGTGATTACCATTGTACTCTGTGGTTGGGGAAGTCGGCACTGGGTTACGAAGAACCTGGTCTGCATCTCTGCCGGCACAGTGGCACTGTTGGGAGCAGAATGGCAACTGGCCACTAACCACATCGGCCATAATGTATGGCTCTTTATTATTTTCCTCAGTGTCTGGGCTGGATTTGGTCTACCGGTGCAGGATCTGAGGGATCAGGTGGGAGATGCGGTCATGCATCGTAAAACATTGCCCTTACAGTATGGAGATGCCAGGTCCAGGAAGATGTTGTTTGTCTACTTCCTCACCATCTCCCCTTTACTATTCTGCCTGGCCATCGTCAGTCAGAATAATTATTCTGCCTGGGTGATTACCCTGATAGTGGCACAATACCTATACCATGCCATTATTGCCTTCAGAGTGGTAAAATACCGAACCAGCAAGGCGGACGACAAAACCTACCATTATTTCGTTTACATGTTCATCGCTACCATACCGATGATCTGTTTTCTGAAATAAAAAAAATTCCCAGTTGCAGAAAGTCTGCAACTGGGAATTACGTATATGCTTACTAGTTACTATGCGCTGGCTAATTCCAGCGCAGCGGTTTCCAGTTCCTGTATGATTCGTCCTTTCATGGTTGTATTGATATAATCCTCTGCTTCTGCATAGGAGATATCGTACTTGCGGGGAAGGTTCCGAAGATGTTCCGGGAATCGTTCCAGTTTCTTTTCGTAATACAGATCCAGCATTTCCTGTCCTGGCAGCTCGTACTTTAATTTCAGTTGAAAGCGACGCAGCAGTGCGGGATCGATCAGGTCATAGAAATTGGTGGCGCATACCAGCATGCTATCCTGAGGGAAATAATCCACCAGTTGCAACAGGGTATTGACGAGTCGGCGCATCTCACCAGAGTCATGATCGTCTGTGGAACGTAATTTCCCGATTTGATCAAACTCGTCCAGGAAGAGCACTGCTTTATCCCGGATGGCTTTATCGAAAACTGTTTTCAGGTTATGGGAAGTTTCTCCCAGTTTGGAAGAAACCAATGTACTCAGGTTCAGAATAACAATACTTTTGCCCAGGGCAGCCGCAATGGCTTTGGCGGTGGTGGTTTTACCGCATCCGGATTGCCCGTGTAACAGTATTTTGTTATCTACCGGAAGCTCATACTGCCGGAGGGCATCGATATGACGATGTTCCTTAATCACCTGTTCCAGGATGGCCTTATTGGCATCGCTGAAGAAAACATCTTCCAGGGCTATTTTCCTGGGATCAATAATTATCAGATCAAATATGCTCATCTCACTAAATCTGCACGCAGTTATGATTGGGGCTGTACCCAGTTTTCCCGCGTGATTTCATATACAAAATTATGTCTGTTCGGTTCTCCGTAATAGGCTACTTCCTGCTCGCCAACCTTCACTGCGCCAATGCGTTGAATCGCTATCTGAGAGCGAATATTGCTCGCTCCAATATGAAAATGCACCTTATCTACAAACTGAAAAATATAATCCAGCATTAGTTTCTTTACAGAAGAATTGATACCTGCGCCCCAGAAGGCAGTACCATAGAAGGTATAACCTATAAAGATACTGTTGGTTTCCGGATCATAATCATAAAAACGGCTACTACCGGCTACCTTTCCGCTGGTTTTATCAACGATTTTAAATGCGCCGCCACTTTTCATCGCCCCTTCAAAGAAGGACCGGAATACAGGTTCCTGCCAGCGGTCTTTATTGGGATGTTGTTCCCAGATTTTAGGGTCGGACGCTACTGCGAAGACCTCCGTAAAATCTGTTTCCTGCAACGGTACCAATTGGGCCCGCTCATTTTCCAGTGTGGGTTGTATGGAGAAATTCATATATAAAATAATAAGTTCAGGTTCACATCTTCGGACACAAAAATAAGTATTTACATCGGATGTATTTTCGTTTAGCCGAGTACGTAATTAGCCAGCACTTTCTGCACTTCGTAAACATCTACTGATTTAGTGAACTGTTTTACTACGCTGGGATTGGCTTCTGAGGACACCCAAATTTTCAGTTCTGCATCCAGATCAAAGGTACCTGCAGTTTCCACGCTAAACCGGGAAATGCTTTTATAGATAATACTGCGGTATTCAATTTTACTTCCTGTAAGTCCTTGTTTTTCTACCAGTATCAGGCGTTTGTTGGTAAAAAGAAAAACATCCCGGATCAGTTTGAACCCCATTTCTATGTGTTCGGTAGCGATCAGCAGTTTGCTGTATTCCTTCACCAGCTCTTCCTGGCTTACTGCGCCGGCATTGCCCATTAACCCTGAAAATAAACCCATATCGTTGTTGCTTTTGGTACCGGAAAGATAGGATAAATTCGTACATTCGGAAGCCATCTTATAAGAGGCTCATACCCAAATTCACAACAACTATTAGATCATGCTTCAACCAAAATTCAGGCAAGATTGCCAGCACCCTATGTGGTTCACCCTTCGCCAATTGCCATTCATCTTATTCCTGGTATTTTTTGCCGGCCTAGCAGCGGAAGCACAGCAAAGCCCCCCTGCAGTACGCTATGCTTCCGGACGAAAAGTAATTAAAGATATCAGTACTATCCTCAATCCGGATGGTATTCAGGAAAACTTCGAAGCGCCTATTGGTGGGATAAAGCAATGGGTATTTGTACGAGGTCAGGATACAAGTAATCCCATTATACTTTTTGTACACGGAGGTCCGGCTTCTCCTATGGCGCCAGTTATGTGGACTTTCCAACGTCCGCTGGAAGAGTATTTCACGGTAGTGCAATATGATCAGCGCGCAGCCGGAAGAACTTACCTGGCCAATGATACCGCCGGACTGGGCGCCACTATCCAGGTCAAAACTTATGTGGATGATGCTATCCAGCTGGCAGAAATGATTCGTAAGAAATATCATAAGAAAAAATTGATTTTGGTGGGACATAGCTGGGGCACCATTGTGGCCATGCATGCCGCGCTAAAACGCCCTGATTTGTTCTATGCCTATATCGGAATCGGGCAGGCCATCAATGTCATGGAAAATGAAAAAGTCAGTTTCGAATTCGGCATGCAGGAGGCTATCCGGACAAAGAATGATACTGCTATCCAGGAAATGAAAAGTATTGCGCCTTATCCGGGCAATAAGCCGGTTACCCGGGAACGTATTATCATTGCCCGCAAATGGCCGCAATATTATGGCGGATTGGCGGCCTATCGGCAGGAGCCGCAGTATTATTACAGTGCGCCATACCTTTCCCCGGAATATGCGCCGGAAGATGTTCCCGCCATCGATTTGGGCAGTATGTTCACGTTAGGGCGGGTACTGGATGAGTTCCTGACCACCGATTTCAATGGAGTAAAGGAATTCCCTATTCCTGTATTGATGTTTATGGGGAGACACGATTACACAACCCCCAGCGCCCCTACCGATCGCTGGCTGAAGGCGGTGAAGGCTCCCTACAAGAAAGGAATCTGGTTCGAACATTCCAGTCACCTCCTCCCGATGGAAGAACCAGGCAAACTACTGCTCTCCTTTATGCAGTATGTACGACCTCTGGTAAAATAATTTCCGTTCTGTTTTGAAAATACAATTAGTCTACATATTTTGTAGACTAATTGTATTTATCAACGATAAACAGACGGTTATGTCCAAGAAACCTTTACATTTCGACACCTTGCAGGTGCATGCTGGCTATCAGCCTGACCCAACTACTCATTCCGCAGCAGTTCCCATCTATCAAACTACCTCTTATACATTCGACAGTGCAGAGCATGCGGCTGATTTGTTTCAACTGAAGCAGTTTGGCAATATCTACACGCGCATCATGAATCCTACAACGGATGTATTTGAGAAGCGGGTAGCAGCCCTGGAAGGCGGCGTAGGCGCATTGGCGGTGGCTTCCGGGCAGGCGGCGCAGTTTATTGCGTTGCATAATATACTCTTGCCTGGCGATAACTTTGTCACTTCCTCCTATCTGTATGGAGGTACATATAACCAGTTTAAAGTAAGTTTCAAGCGTATAGGCGTGGATGCCCGTTTCGCGGACCTGGACAATCCTGCATCTTTCGAAGCGCAGATAGACGAGCATACGAAAGCCATATATGTGGAGACGATTGGTAATCCGGGCTTCGCTATTCCAGACTTTGAAAAGATCAGTGCCATTGCGAAGAAACATGATATTCCATTGGTAGTGGATAATACTTTCGGGGCGGCGGGCTTCCTGGCCAGGCCGCTGGAACATGGCGCTAATGTGGTGGTGGAAGCCGCTACCAAATGGATTGGCGGTCATGGTACCAGTATTGGCGGCGTCATTGTGGATGGCGGCAATTACAACTGGGGGAATGGCAAATTCAAACAGTTCAGTGAGCCGGATGATGCTTATCACGGTATGAAATTCTGGGAGGTATTCGGGTCTCACAGTCCTTTTGGCAATATTGCCTATATTATTCGCGCCAGGGTGGCTGGTTTACGTTCCTGGGGCCCTGCCCTCTCGCCACAGAACGCCTTCCTGTTTATCCAGGGACTGGAAACATTGTCGCTCCGCGTACAAAGGACGGTCGACAATGCGCTGGAACTGGCTAAATGGCTGGAGCAGCAACCGCAGGTCATCAGTGTAAATTATCCGGGGTTACCAGGGAACAAATACCATGATCTGGCGAAGAAGTACCTTCAGAACGGATTTGGAGGCGTGTTAAGTTTCAAGATAAAAGGTGGCCGAGAAGCTGCCGATAAGTTCGTACAGTCGTTACAGTTAATATATCACCTTGCCAATGTGGGCGATGCTAAAACCCTCATTATTCACCCGGCCACTACCACGCACCAGCAGCTCAGCGAAGAGGAGCAACTGAAGGCAGGCGTAGCGCCAGGATTACTACGGATTTCTCTGGGCCTGGAACATATAGAAGATATCAAAGACGATATATCCCAGGCATTTGCGGCCCTTGGATAACATTATACCGTGTGGAGCGTCGGTTGTCTCCCTACAGGAAACAACCGATGACTCCTTCAATCCGGCAAATTTGTCTATCTTAACGGCGTTGAAATAATGTACTGATGAGCGCTGGTCCTGATATACTCTCCAAATTCCGGGAAGAAAACCTTTTTGACAAGCCATTAACTCCTGCCCGAAATACGCTACTGACAAAGGCTGGCAGCGTAGATACCAATATTTACCTCGTGGAAGAAGGTAGCGTCAGACTCTTTATGGTGGATGGAGAAGAAGAACGCATTATTCGCTTTGGTTATCCTGGAAGTATCATTGTTGCATTAGATAGTTTTTTGACGGGCCGGGCATCTGGCTATTATTTGCAGGTAATCCGTAAAGCCAGAATTGGCGTCATTCCAAAATCCCGTTTCCAGGAATTTATACATGCCAGCGAGGACCATCTGGCTATGTGGGTGGCTATTCTGGAAGACCTGGTGCTGCAACAGTTGGAACGGGAAAAAGATTTACTGATTCAATCGCCCGGAGAACGCTATGCCAGGGTACTTCAGAGAAGTCCCCAACTATTTCAGCATATCCCGCATAAGTACATTGCCAACTATCTTCGTATGACCCCGGAAACATTATCGCGACTCAAAAAATCTTGATTTCAATCAAGATTCCGTAAGCTGAAAATGGGGAGTTTTGTAAAAAAATAGCACATGACCATTGCATCTTCAGCGTTAATAGCCTCCCTCCAGGAACTCACCCGTGAGCATATCAGCTTTGCACAAGCGCTTCAAAAGGAAGATCTTACCCGTTTGAACTGGCGTGAGCACAATAACAGCTGGAGTATGCTGGAATGTATAGCGCATCTTAACCGGTATGGCGACTTCTATCACCCGGCTATCAGCAAGAGTTTGCGGTTCTCTATCACCACTCCTGCCACTCTTTTCAAAAGCGGCGTTATTGGCAATTACTTTGTGAAATTAATCACCGCAGATAGTAAGATGAAAACGCCTAAACCGATGAACCCTATTCACCAGGAGCTTACAGTGGCCGTCATAGCGGAATTTATACAGCAACAGGAAACCATGTTAGCATTATTGGAGCAAGCAGCCTCTTTTGATCTCAATCGTGTACGCACCTCTATCAGTCTCACAAAATGGATCAGGCTTAAGTTGGGCGATACGCTTAGATTTGTTATTTATCATAACATGCGCCATTTAAAGCAAATTGAGCGCATACGTAATGTACAAGACAGATTATCAGCACGTTCCACCGAGGTTATTTAAAATTAATCTGGCAGCATAATACGAATAACCGCCAGGTCGTCCATGGGTTTTAATCCTGCCTGTTCCTGGATTTCAATCACCTTACGGTTAAGCATAAACGTAGTTTCACTGGCGTTTGTATCACGCAACAGGTAATCGGGAATATTGTATGCCGCTGCATATTCGCCGCGGTCAAAAGCGGCGAAGCTAAAGATGCCATCGCTGCACAGACTTAAATCCCGGAAACCTTTCACAGAAAGCAGTTGTTGCTGGGCTGCATACCAGGAATCGAAATCTTTCTGGAGATGATAAGCAGGATAATCCGGCCGGTTATCCTGGTCAAATTCATGATACTGGCCATCTATGTAAATCAGGCCATCCCCCAGGCAGATGATTTCCGCCTCGCCTGTATCTGTATTAACAATTGCCATGAGTAAGGTATGCAGCATTTCTTCCAACTGCAGTTGCAAATGATTTTTCATTGCTTTGAGTTCTTCAAAGAAGCGTTGCAGGAGCTGGCGTTGCAAAGTTTTCAAGGATGGCGTCTGTTTCTCCAGGAAGGATTTGTAGTTAAACTCGCGGGCAAGTTTCCTGAAAATCCGGGCAGAGAGCGCGGTAGCAAACTGGCTGTCGGTTCCTGCAGAGCAGCCGTCCATAACAACAAATAGATGGGTATTATCGGAAAGGGTATCTGTGAACAGGTAATCTTCACAATGATGGGTGTGATAGACGCCCATTTGAAGGGTGGTGTATACTCTCATAGAATAGCGATGAAAGATAATACATCCTTCGCGTTCAAAGAAAATTATTTCCGTTCTTGTGCCTGACCAATCATTCCCAAATGTGTGTGTTTGAAATCATCTTCGTATTTAAGGCCATATCCCAGCATGCGGTCAAAGGAGCTGTGAGCGAGGAGTAACAGTCCGGCAGTGAGTAACAATGGAATATTCAGCCAATAGCCTGCTGCGGCAATCAGAATAGCCAGGCCTCTGTGATGAAAGAGATTATATGAAAGTGCGCCTATACGCGGGCCGGCCAGGTAACCGAGCATGGATAAATCAGGGAGCAGGAAAAGTGGAATCCACAGCCAGAAAGAAATGCCTGGGGTAAAATGAACCATCAGGAAAACGGATAATGCTGTAAGGAGGATTTCTTCTGTTTGTAATGTCTTTTTCATTTGGCTTGTTTGTGGATGTAAAGGTATCCGGCAAACAGGCTCCTTTTCTTGACAAAAATCAAGAAGTTACATCAGTTGTTTTTTTCTGATTCTGCTAAGTGTTTCGGGTGTCATGCCTAACATAGAGGCGAGGAATTGCAGCGGCACCTGGTTGAATAAAGCAGGATGCTGCCCGAAGAGCCACTGGTAGCGTTGTTCAGCGCTCATGGCAAGGAGATTAAAAACACGGTCTTCCATATACGTAAAACAGCGGGCTATAAACTTCTTCTCCAGTTCATGCCAGGCAGGCATTTGTTCACCGAGGGCGAGATAGTCTTTTTTATGAATGGTAAACAGTTCACAGTCTTCCAGTGCTTGTATACTCCAGCGGGATGGTTTTCCAAACATGAGTCCATTCAAATCTGTCATAAAGTAGGCAGGGGTACCTATCCATTGCGTCACTTCTTTTTCCGGTAGTTGCACAAAAAATCTGGTCAGACCTGAATGTTGAAAGCTAAGCGTATCGCATACCTGACCTGCTTTGAGATAGTATTCCTGTTTGCGTAGTTGCTGTGGTTTAAAATAGCTGGAGATGGCGGCCACATCTTCTTCCGGTACGCCAAAGTAACTACTGATATATTGTTCTAATGCTGTCATATTCTTACTAGGAACGAAGATAGAAAAACCCTAAATTACAATAAAAAAATGCGGACCTGTTTAATCCTGGCGACCCTGTTTATTCTTTCCGGAAAACTCTATGCACAATCTGCTGAAGATGAAGTAAAAACAGCTGTTAATAAGCTTTTTATCGCGATGCGAACTTCGGACAGCGCCCTGCTAAGTTCTTGTTTCCATGCCAACGCCATAGTACAAACCATTGGAAAAGGCCAGACTGTAAAACCCGAATCTGTAGAACGTTTTGCCAGTGTAATTGGCCATGAAGTGAAAGGATCGCTGGATGAACGTATTTACTACAAGCAGATCAGTATAGATGGTAATTTGGCTAGTGTGTGGACTCCCTATCGGTTTTATCTAAATGATCGCTACCATCATTGCGGCGTTAATTCCTTCCAGCTGGTAAAAATCAACGGCGTATGGAAGATCCAGTACCTGATTGATACTCGTCGTATGGAGGACTGTGTGGAGGAAAGTATGGTCGTGTCTCCCGGAAAATAAATTTCCGTCAGAACAGCGACATCTGGGTTTCCTGCGTTGCGATGCCAAATACTTCTTTCACTTCTTTGTAGAAAGCGGCTTCATGTTCCCCTTCATGTACGTGAAGGAAGAAAAAGATGCGTTCCAGTCCGGCGGCTGTCCAGGCGTCCAGGCGCGGTTTCCATTCCAGCAGCCGTTTCAGGTCTGCAGGGTGATTTCCTTTTGTCACGAAGCGCAGGAAAACATCTGGAGTGGTGAGGCCCATATGGAGGCAATCGCGGCGGCCGGGCGTATCTGTGATAACAGCGCCGATGCACATTTCGCGGAGTGTTTTGAAATATTCTCTGAGTTCAGTTGGGTTATTGTACCAATCGGCATGGCGAACTTCCACGAAGAAATCGATGTCTTCCGGGAGGGATTCCAGGTATTTGAAAAGGGTGGCTTTTCGGGCGGGAGAAAACTGTTCTCCTAATTGCAGGAACACGGGACCTAGTTGGTTGCCGAAAGCGCGGATGCCATCTAAGAAAGCGTTTGTTTCATCTGTGGCATTGAGGAGGGAGCTATGGTGACTAATAGATTGCGGATATTTTGGGCAAAAGAGAAAATCTTTGTTTTTCACTTTCTCTACCCATTTCTGTACTTCTGCGGGAGAATAGATTTTGTAATGGGTGGCGTTGAGTTCCACGCATTGAAAGATGCGGCCGTATTCTGTTAATTGATTAGCGGTGCTGACGCCTTTGGGATAAAGCGTATTGGTATATTCTTTCCGCGTCCAGCCGGAAGAGCCGATCCTCAGCGTGCCGGGTCCGGGAATACCGGAGAGTGTGCGGGCAGTGATGGGATGATCCGGTGGCAGTGGAATGATAGCCTGATCGTAATGTTTCCAGTTCGCGCCAAAATCCATAGTAGTTAAAAATAAGTGTGCAAGATAGCCATAAAAGCGGTGTAATGCGCCATTACCGCAGTATACGGGTAATAAAAAAGGATTATTCACTTTTGTAAATAATCCTTTTCTCATACTCTCCGAGGATGACCTTGCCGTAGATCGTTCGCGTCCAGCCATTTTCAAATCCATGATTATTGGCGATCAGGTAGCCTTTGCCAGCGTCTCGCTTGATAATTTTATGGGCATCAATGTAGTGGCCTTTTACTTTACAGAATACAATATCGCCGATGTGGTATTCTGTTTCCTTTTTAAAAGTGAGGAGTGTGCCACTTTTCAATATTGGCAGCATAGATGATCCGAAAGCCTTCATACGGCCGGTTCCGAGGGTTTCAAGATCAGATTTCAAACGTTCAAATTTGTTCATAGTTCCTTTTTTTTTGACGTAGGTACGGTGAGACGCGTACCTGCATTCAGGGTTTAATTCATCATTGCACCGAGATATATCGTGCAAAAAATTTATTTCATTTTTGAATCGCTATACAGCGATGTTACGTAAGTGTAATAGGTTATATTCGCAATAGCGCGATGTTATTTTACACAAGGAAACTTATGCAGTAAACGCATGCGAATGTGCTAAAACAAGTTGTCAAAAAAAGCGATAGAAAAGGCAATGTGAGAAGAAGGTATGGACTGGGATCACAAACAATCTATCAAAATTTTCAGGTGCAAATATCTGATTTTTTTTGATAAAAAAGAAAAAGATAATGGTGGCACTTTAGCACCCGTCGGCATGCTGTTTGCTCTGTTCGCTATACAACTATTCACCGACTGAGTTGTTAGTTTTGGGTAGCTTTTTTTAGCAATCAAATTTTATCCTTATGACGACAAACCAAACAGTTAACAAGGATTGGAAACCCTTCCCTCAAAATCCAAATCAGCCACATGTACCGGACGAAAGTGGCGACAGTCTCTGGGACGCAGTACTTGCACAACCTGATATTCTGGATGAAGAAGAGGAAGAGGAAATGGAAACGCCCGCACCAAAAGAAACAAAAACAGGTGTATCGGAGCAATGAGAAAGTCGTATGATTTGCACGCACATACGACCATTCAATTAACATTCAAAATAAGATTATTGCTTATCAAATGACACTTGCCAATTGGTGTCACATTTACAGTTGAACCACATCACTAACGCAGGTACCTGCGTTAATGGAAAGTCTTGCTGCGGCGAAATCGCAGGGGCCGTTTTACGTTTCATGCGATGGCTTAATTTATCATTGATTAAGCGTTACAGCAGGATTTTCCAGAAAGGTTCAAAATGAATTGCTGCGAAGATCCTATCGTGGAAGTCTCCGTTTTTCCCATAGGAATTAACGGACATAATATCCTGTATGCTTCCGGGTAGATGCCAATGTTCATCCTTTACATGTTGCTGCCAGCCTTGTTTTCGCCAGATGAGTCGTTTAGCGTTCATGGCATGGGCCAGTTCGGTGGCTTGTAATTGTGCTGCTATTGGCAGGTCTTTTTCTATTGCCAGAACAGCCATCCATTCAAATGCGACAGGATTCCTGCCGTAGGCATCCCGTTCATTGCAGATGCTGAAATATACGTCAGGAGCCGCTTCCAGCTTGGCGCATACGCCTCTGGAGGGAGTCCATATATCCAGGTGATGAAAGCGTCGGAGGCCAGTATGTGCGTGCAGTGTCCATTTGTCATGGCCGCTGTCATTCCAGGTGAGCTTTCCTGTTTTGTAGGGTTCGAAATAGCTGGAATTAGGTTTAGGTACGTACTGCAAAGTACCTACGCCTGTTTTCTTATAGTGGATGGAGGCTTTTAGAATAACGTCCAAAACAGGCGCTATCTGTGTTTTCCATAGTTGCTGCTGCCAGGGTGCAGTGCTCCCTGTAGTGTCTCCGAAAAGGATAAAAAGATCATAGTTTCTGCTCCAGTTCATATTCTTAGCCGTTTGAGCGGGTAGTGACAGCGTGTGCTGGCTGTCTCCCTATCACTTATCATATACATAAATAAGCAGCATATCTGATGCGGAAATGCTGCAGTCAAATATCGTTTAATTATCTATATCAGGGTTATAGTTTGGCAGGAGGTTATATTCTCTCAAAATAGTAGCTACGTTTATGCATTCCTGTTACTGGAAAGATCCGTATCTTTCGTGCCCAAAAACGGAAAACGTGATGCACCTCATTCCAACTGAAGTAAGTAACAATGATGAACTGCAGCAGATTGCAGCGCTTTCTCTGGCCAATAGTGCCGCAGGCTTGACAGCGGAAGAAAAAGCAAGGGAAGGATTTCTTACCTGGTCTTATGAACTGCCGGTATTGCAGCAGTTGCATGCGATAGTTCCCAGTATCATAGTAAAAGATGGCGATAAAGTAGCAGGTTATGCGCTGGTGCTCACCCGCGATGCTGCGCCTGTATATGAGCCTTTACAGGATATGCTCCAAATGTTGGAACCCATTATTTATGCGGATAAACCGTTGTCTTTGCATGATTTCTATATCATGGGACAAATCTGTGTGCATCCGGATTACAGGGGGAAAGGCGTATTTCAGTTGCTGTATGATTACCACCGTGAGCAATATGCAGGTCGGTATAACTTTTTACTGACAGAAATTGCCGTCACCAATTTTAGATCACAACGGGCGCATGAAAAAATAGGGTTCCGCAAAATTCATACGCATACGGATAAACTGGGCGATTGGGATGTAGTGGTTTGGGACAGGGGTCATGGCTTTACCACGCGGAAACCCTGATTACTAAAGGAGGCGTGTGGGTTCACATTGCCGATATTTACAGAGTTGAAATAGTTGCAGGAGTTTTTACTGCACCACCAGGAACCTCCCCTGGCGTGAACGATTTTACTGTCAGGCTTATCCAGCGGGGCTTTGCCGGAACAGAATTCAAACACGTTACCATACACATCATATAATCCCCATGGATTCGGCTTGAAACTAGCCACTGGCGAGGTATACATGAAACCGTCGGAGCTGTCGGCTACCAGATGGTTTCGGCCATGCCAGATATTGGCGTATTTACTGATGGTTTCTTTTTTGTTGCCCCAGAAAAAGCGGCTTCCGCTTTTTCCAGCGCGGGAAGCGACTTCCCATTCATCCAGTGATGGTAATCTGTAGCCTGCCCAATGGCAGAAAGCCATAGCGTCTGTAAAGCTGATGGTCGTGACTGGATGGTTCATCTTTGCATCAATCCCTCCCCTGCTGATACCGTTGGGATAGCGCCAACAGGCGGTACTGTCTTCCAGCCAGCGGAACTCTTCCAGGCCAGGTGCAAATACCATCGCATTGTGTTTTCGTTCTGCTTCTGTCACATAGCCCGTTGCCGCCACGAAAGCGGCAAATTGTTCATTGGTAATTTCGGTAACGGATATACGAAAACTATCCAGCGTTACTGTACGTAAGGGATTGGAGAGATAGTTCTTCTCCCCTACCTGGTATTTTCCGGCTGGTACAGTATTAAAAACGGGAGGCCGCAGCTGCTGCGCCTGACAGCAAACCACTATCCATAACAGCAGCTGCAACAAGACCCATTTCATGCGATATTATTTACGGTAAGTTTTATAGAAATCGTTGATGCGTTGCAGTATCAGCGTTTCGTTGGCACTGTTGTAATCAATAAAGGAACTATAATCGGATCTTTCGCTGTATAGTTTCTTATAAGTTACAGAGGACAGGAAAGGCTGGTATTTATTGTTTTTCATGAACAGCAGAAAGATGGTCAGGATATCATGGTCCTTTTTATCGCGCAGATAAAATTCCTGGAGGAATGGAATCATCTGGACAGCGTTCATGTCTACGATGGCGGTTTTATAGTTGGTACCCAGGCGTTTACTACGCAATGTGGATTCTTTGATAATCGCCACTACAGAGTCTTCATTCTGTTGGAACCAATTGAACTGTCGTTCGCTCCATTGCATATCATTGAATGAATTGGGAATTTCACCGAAGATTTTCTTTTGTTCATCCATGATGGGGGGAATGGCATCGCAGTTCTGGGCGTAGGTTTCCGCGTGAATCATATGATAGGTGAATTTCTCGCGGAGGCTGAGGCCATTGTAAACTTTTGGGGCCAGGGCGCTGGTTTCATCATCCACATCTTTTATGTCAGCAATGAGGGCTTTCACTTTTGCAAGGCCATATGGCGGGATGGTCACCTTATTTCTGTAGTGATTGTATTCTTCACTTTCTTTGCTGGGTTCACGGTATTCCTGTGCGAGGGCCGTTGTCAATGGTAACAGCATCACGGCTGCTAAAAATATTCTTTTCATTCTAATTCATTATGATGGCAAATGTATTACTTATTCAGGAGATACCTAATATGATCAGATGAAAAAAGGGCCTGCGCTGAAGACGCAGGCCCATGCTACGGAATTTTATTACGGTCAGATTAATCCTGCATCTTTCAGCATTTCGTACACCATGGTACCTTTGCTTTTATCGATAGTTTTTTTCTCAATATATTTTACCAGCAGGGGAACTTTGATATCGAGTATTTTCTTGCCGTCCATGAGTCGCGCTGAGGAGCTGAGTAATGTACGTATATCAAATGCGGATGCAAAGACTTCCGGTACTCCCCTGTCTACATTCAGAAGCTGGTAAACGGCCTCCATGGCGGTACGTACGGAATACTCCGTGGTAAATACCGTATCTCTTTCTGTTTCCGCGAAATTCCCGATGAATGCCAGGTTAACGGCGCCTTCCGGCACTACTTGTGGCCGGTCGCCCAGTGCCCGGGGCATGAAATAAGACATCACATAGGGCATCATGCAAGGGATGGTATTGGCGGAGTTGGTGGCCAGTTCATTGATATCGGCGGGCGGAACGCCCATATGGTACAGCCATTCGGCGGCGATTTCAATGCCGTTGCATTCCTTCATTGTTTTTTTGATGAAATCCCCGGGTTTATCGGAGAAGAGGCCGTAGATCCAGCCTACCAGTTGATTTTTTCCCTGGGATTTGAAATGCGGTTGCCGGTTGAAGGTCCAGCTGAGCAGCCAGCTGGAATCCTTTACAGATACGATTCCTCCGGTCACCACTTTTCCGGCGAAAGGATCTCGCTGACAGATTTTCTCTATGTAGGGAGGTATTTTATCATCCAGTGTGGTGACAGTAGCGGAAACGAAATTTGTTTGCTGGATATTTCCGCAGAACTTCATGGGATTACCAAAAGCTTTATCCTGTTTCGCCAGGTTCATCCAGAGATTCCAGCTACCGCCGGGAGAATCATCTAATATGGCTGCATTATGCTGATCGCCGTAGGTGGAGCATTCTGTGATACTTCCATTGGTTACAAATACGAGGTCATTTTCTGTGAGGGCGATTTCTTTTTTGGTGCCGCCTTCTTCATAAATGATTTTACGGGCAATTTTTCTATTGTTAGACGTTTGTACTTCTACGTTTTTCACCTGGGCATCGTAGATAATATTCACGCCATTTGATTTGAGGAAGGATATCAGGGGAAGCACCAGCGATTCATACTGATTATATTTGGTAAACTTCAGGGCGGACAGGTCTGGTAATCCGCCAATATGATGGATGAAGCGCATGATGTATCTTCTCATTTCCATTGCACTGTGCCATTCTTCAAAGGCGAACATGGTGCGCCAGTAGAGCCAGAAATTGGAGTCAAAGAATTCCTGGGTGAACACTTCGTTGATGCGTTTATCGTTTAGCTGATCTTCTGCGGTGAGGAAGAGTTGAATGATTTCTTCAGTGGCTTTGTCAGAGAGCGTGAATTTTCCATCAGTGCGGGCGCTCTGGCCTTGCTTCATGGTGGCGCGCATCAGCGAATAATTCGGGTCTTTCTTATTTAACCAGTAAAATTCATCCAGTACAGAAGCATCTTTAATTTCCAGGGAAGGTATGGAGCGAAAGAGATCCCAGAGGCATTCAAAATGATTTTCCATTTCGCGGCCTCCGCGAATGATGAATCCTTCCTGTGGCTGGAAAATACCGTCCAGGCTACCTCCTGGCAATTTCAGTTCTTCGAAGATGGTAATTTTATCGCCTTTCATTTGTCCGTCGCGGATAAGAAATACCGCAGCGGCCATGGAGGCCAAACCGGCTCCAATCAGATAGGCGGATTTTAATTCTACATTCTCAGGTTTCACTGGGCGGGCGAACGCTTCATAGTTTCCGTTACTGTAATACATGGTTTTTCTTTGCGTTAAATAGTTAGCAAATAAATACGGGTTCTTCGTTGCAGATAAACAACAACCGCCAGATCGGGAATGTTCAACTGATAAATCCCCTTTTTCCGGGATTGCCACAGCTAAAAAGATGAAGTAATTTTAGAATGAACCTTAATCTGTACAATTATGAAAAAGAAAAACCATCCCAAACTGAAACTCACAAAAATCAAAGTAAGTGCGCTGAACAGTACGCCAACCGCCAAGCTGAAAGGGCAATCTTTGGTAACCACGCAGTTTATCAGTTGTGGCGAAACCTTTTGGGTATGCTAATTTCCGGCTGCTCTGTTGATTGATAATGCCCGCTGTTGTTTGTTACGGCGAATTTCTGCAGTAGTAAGTGCTGCAAACTAAAACAGCCCATTGGCGTATGCTAATGGGCTGTTTGATATATTAAGCAATAATGGAATTAGTACTTCACGCTATGAACGATATAACTGGAATAATCGTTAGGCGCGTACTGCACTTTTAATGCAAAATTAGGTCTGGGTTGTTTATCCAGTATTTGCGGCGCAGCGTTATATATTGAATCCAGTGTAGCTTTTACATTATCATTAGCGGGAATCAGTTTAGTGCTGAGGTATAGTAATGTTCCGTTTACTTTTCTCAGGAAGACTGCATCGCTTGGCGCTACAAAACCAAAAACCGGAAGCGTAAGGGTATCCTTTCCGACGTATTTTTCTTTATTCAGCGTAGCCTGATACTCAAACCAGTAGGAAGGGCCATCTTGCGGCGGCTGATTGGGTCTTACTACCTTAGCTTTGATAACATAGGTGTAACCAAGTTCCCGCTCAAAATTCTGCACATAAGTATTGAGCTTCACGTTCCTGTCTGTATTCAGGAAGTAGTGTCCATCTCCACCGGTAATGTAGTGGTCTACGAACAGACTTATTACCTGTCCGTCCTTAGGGCTATTCGCATCGAAATTTTCTTTACGACAGGCCACAAACAGCAAGGTCAGGGCTAGCAGCAGATAAAAAGGTTTCATCATAACAGTTTAACAAATTAAGAATTCAGGGCTTTTTTGCTGAAACGTATAGCCGTTATTAAAAGTTACTGTCATTGCAGACAAATATGCAGCATCTTATCATGTATTCGTCACTCGTTTCACTTTATTCCCGAATCGCAGGATCAAGTTATCCCACTCAGTGCGGTATTCCGGCGTATCATATTTTGCTTTTGCGTACTGGTAGGTTGTTGCAGAGAGATGCCAGCTAAAGACAGGCTCCAGGCTGTTGAAGCCACTGTCTATTACACTTTGCAACACGCGCTCTTTACTGATATTGGCGGATTGGCAATATCTGTCGAGCCACGCGCCACGGCCGATTTTCACATATTCCGCCATCAGTTCTTCTGTAATGTAAGCCACAGGTACATATTCCATCTGGAAATCTCTGTACCTGACGGATTGCAGAATAATGTCTGCATCATAAAATTGTTCTGGGATATCAGAACGCAGGAGGGCACCATGTTTTACGGCCAGGTGGCAAAGTTCGGATGTGATCAGTTCATCTGGCAAATACCGAAGGGCCATTCCATCGATGGCCGCTACTTCTACAGCCAGTGCTGGTGTGAGCATGGCTTGGGGGAAGTACTTGAGTGCGCCGATTCCTTTTTGCAGCGCAGCATGACAGAGTTCCGGCGTTTTATAAGTTGTAGGTACGCGTTTTAAGTCGTTGTAATTTCTTTGCACACGTTGAAGGTACCAGTTGGCATCACGTTCTACGGGCGCCAGCACTGTTTCCCCTGCTGCGAGGTCTTGTTGTATTTCTTCGAAGGTAGTGGTGAGTTGATCATTGAGCAGATGGGACAGGTTGGGTGAAATAACGTCGTCTCCATTATCATCTTCCTGACATTCATTTTCCGCGGGCATTTCCGGATCACGGTCGTTGTAGTAGAATTGGGTGATGTTTTTGTTGGCCTCCGGCAGATGATAGTCATTCACCACCATAACGGGTGCACGAAAAACGCCATCGCATTTCATCCAGCCATGGTTATAATGTAGCAGGATCATTTCCTTTGCGATGATATCGCCTGTTACGCGGGTGGGCGCTCCACCGATGAGGAGACTTTGACAGGTGATGTTTCCGGCTACATAGAGGACCGGGCCATAATCACCGATATCGTTGATGATATTTCCACTGACGTGGAGATCTCCGTCGATGATATACCCTTCTATATGTTTACCATCGGGCCCTTCGGGGAGGTTATCCAGTTCTATTACGAAGTGGCCGTTGATATTTAGATTTCCTTCATGAAGGTAGTACCAGGTATCCGGGTCTGTTAATTCATGAAAGGCTTCCGGGCTTTCAAAAATGCGGGAGTCAAGCTGGTAGCGGGTTATAACAGTCGTTTTGGGTACAAGTTGAAATGTATGCTGCAAGGTATTTCCGTTTGATGATGGCAGCAATAATACAAAAAGAAAAATACATCCGTTGCCACTGCCCGTTGTGACAACGGATGCAGTTTATTTCAACACCGATGCCAGCAGGGCATCCAGTCCTTCCATTGCCAATGCGAAGCCTTCTTTGAATCCCATTTGAATAGTGGCTTCCAGATCGGCGAGGTCATTGTAGGTGATGTCCACTGTAACGTGGGTGTGTTCTCCTTTTCCTTTGAAGTTCACTTCCCAGCTGGACTGTGGCATATCTGTTTTGATATTGCCTTTTTCGTCCGTGAAGGCGTCTTTGCTTTTGAATTGTTGTTGGTGAATGATTTTGCTGTAGGAGGCCATGCACCAGTGCGTTTCTCCTTCCGGGCCTACCATGGCGTATCGCCAGGTACCACCCTCTTTGAAATCCATGTGTTTGGTGTTGGCTTTCCATGGATGTGGCGCCCACCATTGGTCCAGGATTTCTTTTTTCGTATAGGCGTCCCATACGAGCGGCAGTTCTGCGGCAAAGTCACGCCCCACAGAAATGCGTTTCTGCTCTTTGTGGACCGTGAAATCGAAGTTCAGATTCCTGTTCATTGCGTTGTTTTTTTATGATGGATAATATTTCATCTCATTTCAATCTCGCAACCGTTCAGTTGCAAATATATGAAACTATTCGGTTGCGCAAATATTTTTATTTTTAAGCGCCAGATGATATATTTACAAAATCGATTTAGTTAATACATTCCACGTTATTGTTATGAAGCAGTTAATGTTTTCTTTTTTGTTGCTGGCACTGGCGTTCAGGGGATCAGCCCAGCAGGTTCCGCAGTATTCCGGCAATCCTGTATTTCCCGGCTGGTATGCCGATCCGGAGGGAACCATTTTCCAACAACAGTACTGGATTTATCCTACCTATTCTGATGCGTATGCCAGGCAGGTTTTCTTTGATGCCTTCTCTTCCCCAGACCTCATAAACTGGACCAAACACGCCCGCATATTGGATACGAGTGCTGTAAGGTGGGCCAGGTATGCCATGTGGGCGCCTGCGATTATTCAGAAGGGCAAACAGTATTTTCTCTTTTTTGGGGCGAATGATATACAATCGGATCAGGAAACCGGGGGTATTGGGGTAGCGGTGGCGGATGATCCCGCGGGGCCTTACCGGGATTACCTGGGTAAGCCATTGGTGGATAAATTTTACAATGGGGCGCAACCCATTGATCAGTTTGTATTTCAGGACAAGGATGGGCAGTACTATCTGATATATGGCGGCTGGAAGCATTGTAATATTGCCAGGCTGAAAGCAGATTTTTCGGGGTTTATTCCTTTTAAGGATGGTACAGTTTTCCGGGAGATCACGCCGGATAAGTATGTGGAAGGGCCTTGTATGTTTATGCGGAACGGGAAGTATTATTTTATGTGGTCTGAAGGCGGGTGGACAGGGCCGGACTATTGCGTAGCCTATGCGATTGCGGATAACCCTGCCGGACCTTTTACCCGTATTGGCAAGATATTACAGTCGGACCCCAAGGTCGCGAAAGGGGCCGGGCATCATTCGATTATTAAAGTACCGAAGGAAGACCGGTGGTATATTGTCTACCATCGGCGGCCACTGACGGAAACAGCGGCTAATTCCAGGGAAACCTGTATGGAAGAACTACGTTTTGATGAAAAGGGATTTATCCTTCCGGTGACGATCACCAATACAGGAGTGGCTGCACATCCCATCAAAAAATAACTGTGGCGGCCAGGAAAGAAGGTTCCATTGATTTACGTATAGTCGACACCGGGAGATCAGCATATATGTTGTCTCCCTAATATATAATATTGCTGAATGACAGGTCTTCTTTCCCCTCCAGGAAAGTTGTTATCCTTTTGTTATAAAATTGACATATTTCAATATTTCTATCTTTTAATCAAACCAATCCCCTACTTTCGTGCTCATATTTTCAAAAATAATCTATGAAGCACACAGTTCCTGCCCTCGCACTGCTTGTTGCATTAGCATCTTGTGGTGGTCCATCCAGCGACCAAGCGAAGACCGAAGAGAAAAAAGAAGCCGCAGTATCTGCAGGCAATACTTTTGCAATTGACACAGCAACTACTACTGTTGACTGGCGCGCTACTCACAAAGGTGGTATGGCTCCACGCTTTGGTACTATTAAAGTAACCAATGGTTCTCTGACCGTAGAAAACGGCGCTGTAGCTGCTGGTAACTTTGATGTGGACCTGAACACCCTGGCAGTAGATCCAGCTTCTATCACTGAGAAAGACAAAAAACCAGCTGACCTGGAAGGTCACCTGAAAAGTCCTGATTTCTTTGATGTTGCCAAACATCCACTGGCAAAGTTTGTGATCACTGGCGTTGCTCCTTACGACAGCACTAAACAGAAAAGTCTGCTCCCTGGCGCTACTAACCTGATCAGCGGTAACCTGACACTGAAAGACAGCACCCTGAACATCACTTTCCCTGCACAGATCATTGTGAATGGTAACGATGTTTCTGCTAATGCTAAATTCGTAATCGACAGAAGTGCATGGGGTATCCACTACAAAACTGAAGGTTCTCCAGAAAACTGGGTAATCAGCAAAGATGTAGAAATCGGCTTCACTCTGAAAGCGGTTAAGAAATAATATTTCTTACGATATTTTACCGGCCCGTCTCTACTAGGTAGTGACGGGCTTTTTCATGCGTCAATTTGTGCTGTATCCTAACTTTGCTGTTTAAAATTTAACCCTTAGATTTGAACCCATATTCCAATCCCAGCTTGGAGTAACATTTAACCCAAATATCTTTATTTAATCATGAATGATGTGAACACACTAGCAGACGCCCTGAAGAAAGGCCTGCTGGAAGATGCAAAACAACGGATTGACCAAGGTGAAAAACTTCCCAAAGATTTTCCTTCCCATGATCGCAGGTATGTGTATGACCAGCTTGCACGTGCGAAAGCCTATGATATTATGCTTGGTCTTGTAAAGAACAGAAGTATTGAAACGGACCTCTATGAATACGAGAAACTCGATGGTTCTGTATTTGAAAGCCTGTTTCGGAATATTGGTAATACTCCTGAGGATATTACTTTCCTGGAAACCTTTCTCCCAAAGGTGGACAATATCAATGACGCAGTTAACAACAAGACCTTATTAGCGCTGGCATTCTCCCTGAATGTTCCCCTGGAAGTTATTTCGGCATTAGCAGATGCCGGTTGCGATATCCGGTATCGCAATAATGCCGAGGAAAATTACCTGTATGGTATTGTGCAGGAGTTTAATATTAAGGAAGACACGGGTCTGGCTTACCTCTCCTGGCTCATCTCGCAGGGACTGGACCCCAACGAGGGTAATATCGTTCGAGAAACGCCGCTGCATCTTGCCATCGGAAAGAATAAGACTAAATATATTGAGTTGTTATTACAGCAGGGCGCCGATCCTAATCAGCCTGGTAAAGAAGATGAAACTGCTTATTATTACGCCCTAGTACACCAGGTTTGTGGCACAGCGATGTATGACAGGCTGGCGCAATATGCAACGCCTGATTTTGAAGTAGCGAATAAAAATAAGGAAACGATTTTTTGCGGCACATTGCGTATGAGGAGTCGCGTTACTGAATCGGATATTGCCGTTATAAAAGCCCTGTTGCGCGATGGAGCGGATATTTACCAGACTTCTCCTTATTATCAGCAACCCAAAGCGGCGATCGACTGGGTAGCGGAATATCCGGCAGACATGCTGGAAGCCATACTGGAAGCTGGCGTAGTGGAAATAGACCGTCGGGATGATGCGGGAAATACTTTACTGCATAAGGTTTGCGGCTACAATGTCAATTATGATCAGGAAGCGGCCCGGCAGTTGTACCGCAAAGTAAAGTTGTTGATCGAACATGGCGCAGATACTAATCTGACGAATGATCGTGATCAAAGCGCAATGGATCTTGCTGCACAGGACAATCTGAAGGCGAAGGCTGTTGAGTTACTGTTAAAACATAAAGTATAATACCATGTCCATGTCTTTTATTGTTGCCTGTGAAGGTGGCAAAAGAAAAATAGCAGAAATCCTCCTCGCCAACAACGAAGTGGATGTAAAATATACAGATGAAAAAGGAAGGACAGCGTTACATTATGCTGCGCATCATGGTTACCTGGATCTGGTAAAACTCTTGCTGGATGCCGGCTCCGATATGGACTATGAGGATCATAACGGAGAAACGCCTTTTTACTTTGCCTGTCTGCAAAAGCAAAAACAAACAGCCCTTTTCCTGCTGGAGAAAGGAGCTAGAACCAATATCAACGACTTGCAGGGCAATAGCTTGCTGCACTTAACTGCCCGGAGCGGTCAAAAAGAAATCATGGAAGCGCTGATCCAGCAAGGATCTGACGTCAACCTGGAAAATAACCAGGCCGAAACGCCTTTGTTGATAGCAGCATCCTGGCGGAACCGGGATATTGCCCAGCTACTCCTTGATAATGGGGCGCAGGTGAACAGCACCAGTAAGAACGGTGATAGTCCCCTTATCATTGCTGTACGTGCGAAGAACCCTACCATGGCTACATGTCTTATAGAAAACCAGGCAGATGTAAACCATACCAATCATGCGGGAGAATCAGCCTTACTGGTTGCCTGTTATGATACAAACAGAGCGCTTACCAACCTCTTAGTAGAAAATGGTGCAGATGTATTTACTACTTCTAAAGAGGGCTTATCGCCCATCTGGTATGCGTGTGCTAATAATCAGAAGGAGATTGTAGCGATGTTCCTGGATAAGGGAATAGACGTAAATTTCAGTCAGCCTTTATCTGGTGACACTACTACCATGAACAGTTATCTGGATTGGGTGGAAACTGCTAATAGTCTTACTATTACCAGTGCCTTCAGTTTTAATCATACTTACACTTATGGTGGCGAGAGTCTCCTCCATGTGGCCGCAAAGAATGGGCATCTCAGCATGGTGAAGTTACTCCTGGAGCGTGGCGCTAAGATCGATATACAGGACGAATCCGGGAATACCGCTTTGCACTATGCCACCTCTGCGGGAAAAAAGGATATTGTAAAATATTTGCTGGAGCAAGGCGCAGATGCCACGGTGGTGAATACCAAAGAGCAGAAGGCGATTGATTATGCCTCCATTAAAGGTTTTAATGAGATAGCAGCGCTCCTGCTCAGTTTTAATTCTCCTGCTGCGAAGGCTACTCCTGCCGCCCCAACCGCTGCTCCTGCTGCCGGCGGTAGTATCACCGACAAAAAGAAGGCGTTGCTGGATCTGAAAGAATTGCTGGACGCAGGCATTCTTTCCCAGGAGGAGTTTGACAAAGAGAAGTCAAAAGTATTAAATGGATAATCCCCGAATCGCCTTGCCTATGCAGGGCGATTACTTTCCGTATATCCCTTCCTGTTAGTTCATCCAACGCATATGCGACATTTATTTATCTTAATTTCTGTGTTGCTGTCATGGAATATGGCAGTAGCATCCACGCCTGAAGCAGATCTGGCAAGAACGCTGGATTCGCTCTCAGGTAATCAGAAAGCGTTATTATATCAATATGGCACCTTACAATCGTGGGCAGGCACTCCCGTTGCAGACAGCTTCTGGAATAGTCATCAGGCGGAATTAGGGCGGCTGAGTAAGGAAAATGCCTCCTTGCTGGCAGAGGAACTGTTGCATAATACTGACCTGGTGTATACTGTAAAGAAGCCTTCCCGGTTGCAGGCATTGCGCGGAGTATTTACTACCTCCAGGCTATTACTTGGACTGGCAGCGCTGATAGGCGCATTTGCAGCGATACAACTGCTTGGCAGGTATTTACCTGATTTTTACAGATGGGTCGTGCGGTATCTTTCACCGTTACTACGATGGCTCTTCTCTCCCATTGCATTGACCTGGGAGCTGCTGATACTTGGAATTACCGGCATTTTCCTGGGTCCTTATATTACGGATACGTCTATACGTACAATCGTTATTCATCTGGGCATATTCTATATTTGGTCGCAGCTAACGGCCATCACTACACGCCAATATCATATCAAATATTACAGCAAAGCTATATGGGATAGTATTGATAACTACAGGTTATCGCCATGGCAGACGCTCATACAAGTATCTTTTCCTGCGCTGGCAGCGGCAGCAGCCGTTTTATGGACCATGCAGGCCACCCATGACCAGTGGTATGCTTATGAAATGATTGTGCCATTGATGATCAGCATTTTTGCATTGCCTTTTCTCAGAAGAATGGAACTTTTGCTGAGCAGGGTATTATTCCCTTTTAGTAAAGTGGATCTCCGGGTGAAAGATCAGCGACTGGCCTCCTACGTGGTAATAGCCCTGATGGTTTGGGTGGCGATGTTGTTATTGCCGGTCATTATATCGGAATCCTTCATGGTATTGAGCGTTTTCTTGCTGTTGATGCTGATACTGTTCTCTATTGAGGACGTTACCCGATGTGGTATGAAGAACTACGTATGGCTGCAGTTACTTACACTATCGTTTTGTGTGGCTGTTATCCTTGCTGGCGCTCAGTTAAGCATGCTCATGATAACCTGGGCTGGTATGGGCGGGTTATTGTTGTTTGTAATGGTCAAGTATTGGGAGATACCCACTCTCTTTGGCTGGGAATGGAAAAACAAGAACAGAAAAGCCTGGGGCGCACTAGGAATGGCGGCTATTATATGGGGTATTGCTACAGTGATAAGGATGCACCCGGAATGGTTTACGGTTTTTCCCGCGCAGGGGTAATGGGCATTGGTTGAAATAATTGTAAAATACCCGCCTTCGTAAAACACAGGCGGGTATTCATTTTTATCACCCATTCAATCGATATAATTGTATTGGCGACAATAATTTTCTCAACAGCGCCAGTACGCCGGTAATCAACAGAATGATGATGATATATCCGCCGGCAAGCGTTTGTTGTCCTTCTATGTGAATCAGGCTAACCACCGCGTAGCTGGTGGCAGCTGTGACAAGATAGCCGCCGCCACTGGTGAATCCTCCTGCCGCGCCGGCATTTTCAGGGAAGCTCGTCAGGCAGTAAGTGAAGTAGATATTATATACAAAGCCCATCAGGAAGTGCAACCCTGCCACGAAACACATCATTGATAACAGGGATGCATAAACGCTGGCACTCGTATACATCATTACAGCCAATAACAATTGTATCAGGTTAGCCGTCCATAATTTAGGAAACATCTTGCGTTGTATCATACGCTTACTGAGTAAGCCTCCTAACAGCAAAGCAATACCGGAGGCCAGCGCACAATATCCTGTGACTACTGCGGAATAGCCAAAAGTATGTTCAATAAGAAACGGTGCGGACATTCCGAAAACGATAGACATGGAATAGCTGAAACCCAGTATCACCACACCAGGCATGAAGTCTTTACGACTCATAAAACGTCGGTAATTACCTAGTATGGTTTGTAATTTCCAGGGGACCCGTTGTTGAAGCGTTTCTCCTCCATATACCCATTCCAGTAATAACATTACCGCCCCATAGATACCCAGGAAAATAAAATTAGCTCTCCAGCCGAAGATATCCTGCAGATAGCCCCCGAGGAATGGCGCCAGGATTGGGGCTGCAGACCACACAACGGATAACAGACTGGTGTAATGTTTTCGTTGGTCGCCGCTGTATATGTCTACAAACAGAGAACGTTTTGCCACCATAATCAAAGATATCACCATCCCCTGTAAAATGCGGATGGCGAGGATCAGGTGGATATCATGGGTGAAGGCAATCACAAAGTTGCTCAACGTGAATATGGCAAGGGAGATCAGCCCTGTTTTATAGCGTCCGAAGCTATCCACTAGGCTGCCAAGAAATAATTGCGATAATCCATAACTAATCAGAAATACAGTGAGTGTAAGTCTTACAAGATCATTGCTTACACCCAGTTCATTTGCCATATGGGGAAAGGATGGTACGTATATATCCATGGCCAATCCGGAGATAGGTATTAGTATAAATGCTATCCACGTGGCGATT
Organism: Chitinophaga dinghuensis; assembly: GCF_003259435.1. Classification (GTDB taxonomy): domain Bacteria; phylum Bacteroidota; class Bacteroidia; order Chitinophagales; family Chitinophagaceae; genus Chitinophaga; species Chitinophaga dinghuensis. The sequence goes on along the minus strand of NZ_QLMA01000006.1, from coordinate 148,677 downwards.
CGTTTATTTTCCGCTTTCAGGTGTTTCATAATTCCGGAGATTTGAAACCCAAAATTACGGCGTCGCTTAAGAAAGGGACTTCCGCTATTCAAACACAGAATTAAACAAATCAAATATTACGCTTCCTGTCGAAAAGCCTTGGGGCTTTTTCCGGTATGCTTTTTAAACAGATGATTGAAATGTTGAGGATATTCAAAACCAAGGCTATAGCCTATTTCGGCAATACTCCAGTCGGAATACCTCAGCAGGTCCGTAGCTTCGGCAATAATTCTTTCCTGGATCAGGCGGGAGGTGGTGTTGCCTGTGCTTTTTTTCAGGCAATAGTTGAGATAATTGACGTGCACATGCAGTTCCCGGGCGAAATCGTCTGGTCGGGTACGGATGGCGCTATTGTAGGGGGAATCCACTGGGAACTGATTGTTGAGCAATTCAAAGAAGGCATTTACCAGTCGGTCGCTGGAAGGATGGCCATTCCCTGCCGCCTGTGAGTACCTGATTTTAATCCCCAGGTGAACAATCAGCATGAGGATATGGTGGATCATTGCCTGCTTCTGATCGTAGTCGCTGTTATAGGTATCCTGGAGTAAGGTAAAGAGCTGGAGGAACTGTGTTTGTTGTGCAGGATCGAGGAACAGGAACGGATATACGTTGTCAGCAAATGCAGCTGCGAGTTGTTTAAGCTCTTTCTTTAAAACAGCGCTGATATACTTCTCGTTAAAAAGGCAGACGAACCCTTCCTGATCTTCTGTAATGGATTTCCAGCCGAATTCTCTATTGGGATTGGAAAAGAAGATGGCAGGTTTATCTATAGTAACTTCACCTTTGTCTGTAATGAGAATGGCCTTACCAATACTAATGCAGATTTTGAAATAATCTCTTCGTTGGTAAGGCAGACTAACCAGGCATTTCTTTCGTTTGAGAATATTGAAATGACTGGCATTGTTTTCCTTTGCATGCAGGAGATCTGATGGAATCTGCCGGTTAGTAGACTGATAATATTGTAGTATTGTTTCCGCCTTCTGCATACACTCAAAATTAAACAAATCAAAGATAAGTAAATTTTACTCATCCATGGGCTCACTGTCGTCTAACAGTTCTATATCTGTGGGGACATTTTCTTTGAACGCGACAGCAATTCCGAATGGGTCACAATTTTCAAACTTTCCTTCTGCGAAGCGGATGAGCCAGTCCCCTTCCTCTTCGTAGAAGGTCAGCTCCGGGAATTCCAGCGGAAAATCGGCTACATCCAGCGACAGGTAAGACAATTCATCTTCCCTGATATCATACATTTCAGGATATGCTTTAAAATTGTCCCGGATAAACTGGATTGCCAGCGTTAAGTAAACATCTGTTTGTTGCAGGATGCTGGCAACAAAATGAATCATTTGGGGAGACAACTCTTTAGCTGTAGTCAGTAAGTTCACGGGGATTGGATCAGCGAAAAGACTGCTCACATCATCGAAGACGGCCACCCAGTGGTGCATATTGTCTGGCGCAGCCTTGGGTTGGAGTTTTTCCAATACGGCAATGTATGGATTATTTGGAGCGTTCATAAGTGAATGTAATAGGTGGTAAAGTGATCAGATTAAATCATGTCTGCCTCAATATTTTGTGCAGACAGGTATGCTTTAATCTCCCCGAAATTATCTGCATAAAATAAATTCATGGATTGCAGATTCTTGAAATGGCGGACATCCTCAAAGTTTTGAATATTGAAGGTATCATCTTCGCCACTCCAGAAACGCAGCATGTTTAAGTAGATGTCGTCTCCCCCATCCTGCTGTATTTCCGTAATCTCATCTGCGAATTTCCTGTCAATCTCCAGCGATTCAAAATATGCGGTCACTTCAGGAATGAAGGCATATCCTTCTTTCTCTACATTGATTTTACGAGGCTGGTAGTTTTCTACAAACTCATACAAGTCAAATACTGGCTGGAGCAGGTTTTTCACGTACATCAACTGTTGAATTACGGCTAGCTTGAAGTTGAAATCCGTGAACTCCATTTTTTCTCCCTCAATGGGCTTGAATGCATATTTATCACTATATACTTTAGGCGCTGGGGCGATGTATTGTGTAATGGAAATGCTTTTGATGATATGATCCTCGATATCAAAAAACAAATCCAGTTCACCGAGGACCAGCGTACCGCTATCGTCCTCTTCAATGACCTTCCTGAGCGCTTTTGTATGCGATTGAAAATAGTCCGCATACATTATCTCATTCATCATAAAACTGGACTGGAAGGCCGTTTTAGGGGAAAAGTCATACTTCCCCGGATGAATATCCAGAACCAACCCTTCTACTTCTTTTCCATTCTGGGAATAGCCCAGGATACCGGCATCATCCCAAGTGTAGATATGATTATGTTTCTTTTTGACATGGCGGGCATTCCCTAATGCATCTGTGAGGCCGGACAAGGACAGTGGGAATGACATCTTCACATTATTCACCACTAACTGGTCTTCAATAATTGCTATCTGCATAACATTACAATGGTTTCGATAGCATTAAAGGTAAGTATTTCAAACAAAACAGGCTACCAGAAACCGGTAGCCTGCTCAGAGTGATAGTATTATTTATGGCTTACTTTGCTTCCACTGTAGTGGAGGAGCCTTGTAATCCTTCGTCCGTTTGTACGCTCACTGTAATCTTTCCGGGATGGCCTTTCTTTCCTTTTACAATTACCTGTGCCATACCATTGAAAGTGGGCCTTGCAGTACTGGAGAACGGTACAAATGAAGTAGCGTCGCCATTGTCTGTAGCCACGATTTCGCCAGGGCCTGTGATCGAGAATTTCAGGTTGACAGCCGATCTTGGAACGAGCTGATTATCGTTATCACATATACGAACAGTGATATAGCAGAGATCCGTGCCATCTGCCTGCAAGAAGTTCGTTTCCGGCTCCAGTGTTATTTTGCTCATTTTACCGGTGGTACGCACCACATCAGTCGCCCACTGTTGACCATTCTTATAGGCTACCACCTTTACTTCTCCCGGTTGATAGGTGATACTATCCCAAACCAAACGGAAATCTTCCCCAGGGCGTTTGGTTTTCTTACCCTGGCTCACCCCATTCACGAATAACTCCGCCATATCGCCGGAAGTGTAAACATGCACTGGTACGTTTTGTCCTATTCTTTCCGGCCAATTCCAATGTGGCATGATATGCGCCATAGGCAGTTCCGGACGCCAGTGCGCCTGGTAGTTATAGTATCTGTCTTTCGGAAAGCCGCAAAGGTCCACGATACCGAAGTAACTACTGCGGGAAGGAGGATTTTTCTTTCTGATGGCATCCAGCGCTGCTTCCAGTTCTTTTCGTTTGGAGGAATCCGTACGGAAATTCAGCAGGTTGGTTTCATCGGAGTTGAAAGGTGTAGGTTCGCCCAGGTAATCGAATCCTGTCCATACGAACTCGCCCAGCAGATGCGGATACTTTGCATTGGTACGGAATTGTTCATCCGGACTGCATCCCCATCCAGGCCATGCTTCATCATAGGAGGTTGCCTGGAAATGATCGTATTTAGTTCCGAAGAAATATTCTCCTCTGGAACTTACGCAGGAAGACGTTTCACTTCCCATGGTTGGTTTATCCGCATATCTAGGATCTGCATCCCACTTGGGTTGTTGGGAAAAGAAATAGTTGACGCCCATGATATCCAGGTAGGTAGCGGCGCCACTGGCTCTGCCTCCATCCGGATCATTGTAACCATTTGATACCGGGCGGGTGGGATCTGCATGCTGAACGATGGCTGCCAGTTCATGCGTCAGTGCCGTATCGCGTTGATCCATTACCTCATTACCGATGGACCAGATTATTACAGCGGGATGGTTTTTGTCGCGGTGGACTAAAGCCAGGAGATCTTTCTCATGCCATTCCGGGAACAGTTTATTATAATCATTTTTCAGTTTAGGTTTCTTCCAGGCGTCGAAGGCTTCATCCCATACGAGAAGGCCCATTTCGTCTGCCAGCTGGAGCAATTCCGGCGTAGGCGGATTGTGGGAAGTACGGATAGCGTTACATCCCATTTCCTTCATAATGCGCAACTGACGGCGTAAGGCAGTTATATTGACTGCTGCGCCGAGGGCGCCCATATCATGGTGCAGGCAAACCCCTTTGATCTCTGTTCTTTTTCCATTCAGCAGAAATCCTTGTCGCGCTGTAAACTGTAAGTGACGAATACCGAAAGTAGTGTAGTAGATATCGGGTTTGCTACCGTTGGTATGGACCGTGGTTTTAGCGATATACAACGCAGGCTTCTCCAGGGACCACAGCTGTGGTTGTTTCAAATGGATGGAGTTAGCAACAACAACAGCGCTGTCGGCTAATACCTTTACCGGCGTTTCCTGTATGGCGCCTACTTGTTGTCCGATTTGGGTACCATTGGTACACTCAAAGATCTCGGTGGTCACTTTGCTCTGAGCGGTTACTTTAGACTGATTGCTCACTTTCACTGCCACTTGTATAGTAGCAGCGGAATCGGTTACTTCAGGAGTGGTGATGGTGGTTCCCCAATGGTCGGTATGTACCGGCGCTGTTTTCACCAACCATACATGGCGGTAGATCCCTGCGCCAGGGTACCAGCGGGAATCCCAGGATTCTGTATCCAGGCGTACGGCGACAGTGTTGGTTTGGCCGGTTTTGACGAATGGGGTGATATCCATCCTGAAGGAGCTGTAGCCATAAGGCCAGGTACCTACATATTGTCCATTCACCCAAATTTTAGCGTAGGCCATTGCCCCGTCAAAATCCAGGAATATGCGATTTCCTTTATCTTTTTTATCGATAGTAAACTGTTTCCTGTACCAGCCGATCGCTTTCCAGGGCAGCTTTCCTGTTTTCCCCGCCAGTTCAATGCGGAAAGGCCCTGCGATGGCCCAGTCGTGTGGTAGATTTAACTTCGTCCAATCTTTGTCGTTCCACGCGGGTTGCTCCATTCCTTCCGGTTCCGGGCGTTTGGTTCCATCTGGCTGTAATCCATAGCGGCTGAATTTCCAGTTATCATCAAATAACTGAACGTTGGCATTCCCTTCTCTGATAATCGTCGTTTGTGCATGGGCGTTAACAGCGGCGGCAGACTGCATTAATACTAATGCGATGCCGGCTGCAAAGCGCTTCATCGTGCTTTTACAGGCATTCTGATTCATTCCTGATCTACTTTTGAATTTGTGCAGACCAAAGTACGCGTTATCAGGCTGATGTACCAAACAGTGAATTACCCATTTGTGAACGTAAATTCACCTAAAGGCGTAAAATTAACACTTATTCCACCTTCCCTACTGTAAGCAGCCCTGGATAAGGATATATAATGAGTATAAACCTACTTTGATTTATGCCGTTGCCTTTTCCTTTGTGAGTGTCCCAAATAAGATCAGAAAGACCATAAAACTCCATAACGTTGTTTCACGGAAGGAAAATACCTCTTTGCCATCCGTTGTTTTGATAAAGTAACCTTTGAGAGGACTATGCTGAATAGGTTCCAAACTGGTTAACGGAAAAGAAGTGCCATCCACCGTCAGGTACTTGCTGTTAAGCCCCAGTTGCTTTGATTGTGATTGCAGAAAAGTTTGTGTGGAGAGCGCAGTGAAGGAGTTTTTGAGCGCCGTTGCAGTAGTGATATAGTTAAACTGAATCGTTTCTCCTTCTTTCAGCTGCTGCAACAGGTAATCGCTTCTTTTTTGGGCATTGATATTTATTAAGGCTGCCAGATCACCTCCATGATGAATATTGATCAGCTCCCAGATATCGCTGCCAGCGCTTTTAAAAGCCAGGTTGTTTGGTGCGGGCGACTTTCCGGTAGTAAACAGGAAGAGATCATGCAGCCCTGCCAACGGCATAAAATAAGTCTGTGATTTATATTCCCGTTCAACGCCATTTTCATATAGGAGGTACGTGGGAATATTCATTTTCTTTTTGGCGCTAACATAAAAGAGAATAGCGATTACTAAACAAAAAACGAAAATGAATTTCCCGGCAAATTCTGCGCCTGGCAAGACGAAATTTAATACGATTCCACAAATGGCCAGCAATACAAAAAAGCCGATTAATAGTCCGTAAACGCCCCACATAGCTTTACTTGGCCGATACTCTTGAATGAGTTTTCCTTTGTCCATAGAGATATGATTATTAAAATAAAAAACTGGATTTGGGTTAATTGTCAGATCGGTTAATCAAACAAACTTTCGCGAAAGTAAATATTAATCTTGAAAATCCAACAAGGCTTCTGATTTTTAAGGACTTCTCAAAATTCATATTAATTTAATATATCCACAAGCATTTATTAGTCATTTTTGCAGCAGGCATCTATGCCGCCAAAGTCTGCACACCATGAAATTACTAATCATAGAAGATGAGCCATCGCTGACCAAAAGTATCCACAGTTACCTTTTACAAAGTAATTTCCTTTGCGATGCCGCCTATCATTATGAAGAAGGCAAGGAAAAACTGGATACCAATTCCTATGATTGCATTATCCTGGACATTACCCTTCCTGGTGGCAGTGGTTTGGATTTACTCCAGCATATGAAGCGGAGAAAAGTGGCAGCAGGCGTGATTATTATTTCTGCAAGAAATTCTCTGGATGATAAAATAGCAGGATTAGAATTAGGGGGAGACGACTATCTCACCAAACCATTTCATCTGGCCGAATTAACAGCCAGGGTGAATTCTATTATCCGCCGTAAGCAGTTTGAGGGTAACAATATTATTTCCTTAGACCGACTGAGCGTCAACATACTGGATAAGACGGTGAAATGCGGTACGGAGGAGATTCATCTCACTAAAAAAGAATATAAACTACTACTCTATTTTATAAGCAATCGCAATCGGATTGTCACGAAGGAAGCGATTGCAGAGCATCTATGGGAGGAACAAGCCAGTCTTGGTTACAGCTTCGATTTCATTTATACGCATATCAAAAATCTCCGCAAAAAGCTGATGGATAAAGGTTGTCCGGACTACATCAGAGCGCTTTATGGCATGGGTTATAAATTCGCCGCAGATGAAACTCCTATGGGATGAAGCTGATTGTTCATTATAACCGGCAGAATTTTTTAATCCTGACCTTACTGTTTATTTTGTCCGGTATCAGCAGTTACCTGCTTACCAAACAGGTACTTTTATATGAACTGGACGAAAGCCTGGAATCCTCTATGGACCGTGCAAAAGCATATGTACGTGTCTCCCAGAACCTTCCCTCCTCTACCGCTTACGACAATTTACGCATTGCCACCACAAAAACGGATAAAGCGGTAGACAGTCCTTACATTATTTATTCCGGAGAATATTATCCCGAAAACGGGCATTGGCACTTGGGGCGTACCCTGGAATTTACGGTATCCTTACATCAGCAGTTGTACAATATAAAAATCAGTAAGCCACTGGAAGGGATTCGGCATATTACCTATGCTGTCATGGCGATAACGATGGCCATGATACTCTTATTGGTGGTTATTCTTGCGGTCATCAACCGGTTCTTTATTTCCAGACTATGGAAACCATTTTATGACACTTTGTATATTCTTAAAAATTTCCGTTTGAGTAATCTGGGGGCGATTGAATTTAAGAAGAGCAAAATTGATGAATTCCGTATCATGAATGAGCACCTGACGATGGTTACATCCAATGCCAGCAAGGAATATCGTCTGTTGAAGGAATTTACAGAGAATGCCTCTCATGAGTTTCAGACACCGCTCACGATTATACGATCTAAGCTGGATGTATTAATTCAACAAGAGAATTTTACAGAAGACCAGGTGGAACTATTGACGGATGCTTATGGAGCCGTTACCAAATTATCGGCGCTCAGTCATTCTCTGCTGCTGCTGACGAAAATAGAAAACAATCAGTTCAGTCAGCGACAGGAAATCCAGTTAGAAGAAGTCATACAGCGGAAAGTGAGTCAGTTTGAGGAAATATGGGAAGACTGCCAGCTCTGCTACCAATTGCAGGCACATCCCGTAACGATGCAGGTCAATCCTGATCTGTTGGAAATCTTACTCAACAATCTCTTCAGTAATGCCACCCGGCATAATCATCCAGAGGGGCATATTCATATTCAGTTGGAGGATAAATTACTGAAAGTATCCAATACGGGGATCAATATCCCATTAGATGCAGAGAAGGTATTTTCCAGGTTCTATAAGAGCACCGTTAATAATAACAACAACGGACTTGGCCTCTCCATTGTACGCCAGATCTGCATTTCCTCTCAGATCACTCCTTACTATGAATATGGGGAAGGCCGGCATCATTTCATTTTCAGATGGCACTAACCCTATGATATTGCCCGCTTCAGAATGCTACCAGAATTGCCTGCTAAATTGCACCCCATAATATAGCGGAACATATGACCTTTAAGAAAATCGCACTGGCAATAGTACTTCTTTTATCATCGCATTTCCTTTACGCACAAACCGGAAAACCTGGCATCAAGGCAGTCGTCAAAGACGCTACCAGTCAACAACCTTTGGACAGGGCCACCGTGATTCTTTCCATTGCTGGAGGGAACACGAATATTCCTCCTGTATTCACGGATAGTACCGGCACTTTCCAGCTCAGCAACCTGGCGGCCGCCACTTATCAATTAACAGTGGGCTATGCGGGGTTTGAAACCTATCATGAACAGTTTACCATCAAAGCCACGGATAAGGGGCTGATAGAAAAAGTGATACTCCTGCATACCAATACCAAGATGCTGAATGGTATCCAGGTGACGGCGAAAAAGCAATTAGTAGAGAATAAAATAGACCGGCTTGTATATAATGTTGAAAGCGATGTAACCTCGCAGGGCGCTATGGTGGCCGATGTATTGCGAAAGGTACCACAGGTAACGGTAGATGCTTCCGGAAATGTAGAATTACTAGGCAATCCCAGCGTACAATTTCTCATTAACGGTAAGCCCTCTACGATGTTTGGTACGAACGTAGCGGATGTATTGCAGTCGATTCCTGCGTCCCAGATTCAGAGCGTGGAAGTGATGTCCAGTCCTGGTTCCAAATACGACGCCAAAGGTACCGGCGGTATTATCAATATTATCTTAAAAAAGAATAAATCCCAGGGATTCAGCGGTACTATCAATGCTACTGCTGGTACGCGACTGGAAAATGGCGCTGTCAATCTCTTTTACAAAGCAAATAATATATCCGTTACCGGTTACTTTAACGGTAGCGCACAAACGACAGTTCGTACGAAAACTACGGTGGATCGTTATGCGATAGATTCGCTTTCCAAAGACAAATACTATCTGCAACAAAATGGAGGGAACGACTTCAACAGAAGCAGCTACCAGACAGGATTAGGGGTAGACTGGACCTTAAGTAGCAGCGACAACTTAGCATTCTCTCTCAGCTATAATCATTTCAGCAACCGTAACGAAGGCAGCACGAATCAATATAGCAGTACCAGAGATATGAACGGAATTTTACTGGATGAAAGTTCGAATATCCGTGATGCAGGCACAAAAGTGAATAATTCAACGCTGGATCTTTCCCTGGATTATCGGCATAAATTCAAGCGGGATAAACAGGAATTGTCTGTTGTATTGTTTAACAGCAATGGAGACAACCATACCTCCTACTTTCAGACCCAACATGGAATTGGCGATCCAACTATACTTTCCGGCTCTCGCAGTCTGAATCCCGGCACTGATCATTTGTACAGCGTGGCGATCGACTATGCACAGCCTATTAGCAGTAAATTGTTGCTGGAAGCAGGTGTAAAAACAGAAGCAGAAACCTTATCCAGTACTGCCGGGGTATATACTTTTAGTCCAAAGGAATCCGGATTTGTGCATGATAATCAGCAGTCTTATAGTTCTGTATTTAAACGTCAGGTGTATGCCGGTTATGTTTCCGGTACTATGAACCTGTTTAATTATCTGAATGTGCTGGCGGGTTTCCGCTGGGAATATACCACTAATAAGTCTACTTATGATAAGGTAGGTCAGTCGAATGTACCAGACTACAGCAATGCGGGACCGTCGTTGACAGTGGCGCATACCTTTAAAGGGCAGCAAACATTATCATTCAGCTACTCTTACAGACTGGAACGTCCGGATTACAGGGATCTGAATCCTTTTGTAAACCTGACCGATCCGCATAATATCACCATGGGAAACCCGTTATTGAAGCCGGAAATCGGAAATGATTTTAAACTCGCTTTCAACCAGAATTTCAATGGCGACAATAACCTGAACATTGTGCTGCTGTATACACGTAATAGTCCGGATATCAAGTCCTATACTACCTTCTACGGAGATTATATGATTGGAGATTCTCTGTATAGTAATGTGAATGTGACGAAGAGGGATAACATTGCCGCAGAAACGAGGATAGGTACTAATATTTCCGGTACGGTATCCATTGGACGCAAAATCACTATCCGTCCGAATGTGCAGTTGTACAGGAGAGAAACGAACAATATATACTCCACCCCTACTCATATCAGCGGATTTGAATACCGTTTCAACCTCAATAGCAGCTGGCAGATTAACAAAGATCTGGTGGCAGAAGTCTTTGGGAATTATAAATCGGGGATCAGATGGCAGGGTCGCACAGCAGAATTCTATTCCTATACATTGGCTGTTAAAAAGCAACTGTTCAATAATAAAGGAAGTATTGGTTTGGTGGCAGTGAATCCATTTGCCAAATACCTGACACAAACTACCATACAGGAAACGGACTATCTGCATTCCACGAATCAGTTATACATTCCTTATCGTTCATTTGGTATCAATTTTATGTATAAGTTTGGAAAGATCAAAACCGCTAAATCCAAGGATACAGAGAATTTCCTGACGAAGCCTCCGGTGGAGAACTAATATATTTAGTTGCATTAAAAAAGGCAATGACGTTTGTGACGTCATTGCCTTTTTTAATGCAACTGCTGCTTCTACTTTGTAATTGTAAAAGTGTCCAGTTCTTTACCATCTTCTGCAATCTGGCGGAAGATCATTTTATTTCCGTCTACATCTGCTACCGTAAAGGAGTGCGTATGCGCGATGAATTTAAAGGTAAACTTCTGCCAGGAATCGGTGTCTATTTCCTGTTCTTCATTATACAGTTCCTGACCGCCGGCGCCAGTTACCAGGTAGATAATGCCATTGGGTTTGGTTTGTGACTTTCCATCAAATGCTTTATCCAGTGTCCATTTGCCTGGAACGACTCTACCACGGATGCTTTTATTGTCTTTACCACCAACGAGCAGCGTACCTTTTTTCTCTGGCTGGAAGGTAAGCGGGAAGCTGCGTTGATAGTTATGTACGTGTCCATTGAGCACAACATCTACTTTTCCTGCCTCGAAAACTGGCGACAGGAGGCGCATTTGTTGTTGTTCAAAATGATCAATGGAAGAGCTGAAACCTGGGTGGTGGAATACCACGATTCTCCAGGCAGCATCTTTAGACGCGGCTAAATCATCCGTTACCCATTTACGCAGCGTGCTGTCTGTCCAGTCCACATACGTATCAGAATCGATGAAAGTCCAGTGAACATTCCCATAGTTAAAAGAGAAATTGCCCATTACCGGATAAGCTTTACCAGCAGCTGTTTCGAAAGCCTTTCTATTTTCAGCGGTCGCTTTGATAGCTGGTACAACCGGGCCGCCTTCTACTGCTGGAAGGCCGTTCAGTGGCTGATCCCAGAAAGCATAATAAGCGAGAGCGTCCGGGTGGCTATTGAGATCTCTTGTATCGCCATCGTGGTTGCCCAGTGCGGCAACAAAGGGAATGGAACGCATTAATGGAGCGCCTTCATTGCTGATCGTATCAGCATTATAAACTGGCCAGAAGTTAGTGCGGTATTCGGATATCAGTCCACGTTCATATACGATATCGCCAGGAACTACTACCAGATCAGGATTTGCCAAGTGTGCCTGGCGGGCCAGTAATTTGGCGCTGGGAGTACCTGCACCGATATCGCCAAAAGCTACAAACCGGAAAGGTTGATCTTTTCTTTTCGGCGCTTTTCCCTGCGCGGAAAATAGCTGTTTTTTATTCTTCAGTACGCGGTACTGGAAGCTGTTACCGGAGGAGAGGTCTGACAGTAATGTTCTGTATACGAAGTGCGTATTTAGATTAGCCACTGCTACACGGGTCAGTTCCGGTTTACCGGCTTTCTTCCAGGTATTAGTACCTTCCGCTTTCACTTCTACCTCCCAGGTATTGCTGCTATCGGCGCTGTGCCACAGGAGTTCCATTGTACCTGGATTTGGCTGGTAGCCGATTTGCAGGTAGGGCGCTGCGATAAAATTTGTATTCGTCTGTCCTATCGATCCTTTTGAAAAAAGGAGTAAACCTAAAAATAAATAATAAGCCTTATTAATCATGGTAAGCTGAATTTCGAATTAGTGTTGATTGCCATAACCATTGTACTGATAGCAACCGATATCTTTTCCCGGAGGCGTGATGTCTGTAGCGCCATAGATCGGGTCTACTGGTACGTCTGCCCTTGGTGTGAAAGCGGTAAATCCTTTACCAATACATGGAGAAGTGGATTTCAGTCGGAAGTTATATTTACCTACAACCGTAATATCCCGCAGGTTAAGTCCGGCAGGTAAAGGGCAGGGCCCATCTACGAACTGCGGGTTATTAGCGCCTATAATGGCGGAATTTGCAGAGTAGGTACTGCCTGGCGTCCAGTTGGCCGGCAGGAAGGATGCAGGCGTAGGGATATCCGTAGCAGGCGCTTTGCTGATACATACGCTGATAGCCATAGAAGGATAAATATTATTTGCTACCGACATAGAATCGCAATACGTATAGTTGTAACCGTAAGTGAGGTTGGCTGTATCTGCAATCGGGTTTTGCACCACGCGTAATCCGAATTTACAGTTAATGATCAGGTTATTGAAAGCCATACCGCCAGCGCCTTCCTCAAAGTTAATGGAGCCGCCACGACCGGCAGAAGAGCGTCTGTAGCCACAGTTTACGATCGTATTGTTATAGATACGGAGATTACTGTTCGGCACACCGGCAATTGCTCCTGCATTCGACAGTTTAGGTCCGTTAGTAGCCATACCAATACAAAGGTTATAGGCGAAATCACCGATCAGACCTGCTTTTCCATTCAATGCCTCTCCTCCTGTATAGCCACATTTCTCGAATGTATTCCGCATGATGGATACTTTTCCGCCCAGTATACGCAGTGGATCATCCACGCTACCATAGATCCAGGAGTCTTCCATTACAAACACTCCGTGCGGGTTTTGGAAGAACAGTGGATAAGGGCTGGTATAGATCTGACGGATACCGCTGGCAGCAGGGATAGCAGCGCCTCCGAATTCAACACGTGTCCATTTCATTACCATCAGCGGGCAGGTAGGACCGCCGATGATACCGATCCATTTACCACGGAGTGCCGGATCAGCATTTGGATCAGCGCCGTAGGTATCTGTTTTGGTTACGCCCGGATAGGTAAACAGGTTTGGTTTTTCCTTAGTACCGAGGGAGATCAGGGTACCGCGTACACCGAGACCGTAGTTGCCTGTAAAGTTGATCGTTACCCCTTCCTGGATGATGAGCGTATCTTTTTCATTGACAAAAATATCTCCGCAAACGGTGTAGGTTTTTCCGGCCAGCATAGTTCCTTTGATCGCATTGTTGAGCGGATCGGAGCCAAGACAGCCCGTATCGCTTACCGGAGAGGCCACCGCTTTAGGCGCCAGGTAAAGTTCTTTCTTATCAGCCGTCTTGTTACATGCAACTGCACCTGCCAGCAATAACAAGCCTAAAAATTGATTGAAAATATGATGCTTCATGCGATGAGTTTTAAAGTTTGTATCTGAAACCAAACAGGAAAGATGTTTTATAATAGTCTTTCTGAACAATGATTCTGTTGTCAGTATCTGTTTGCTGGCTCAGTGGCACATTGGTTTTCTGGAGATAGTTATTGTACGACTGATGCATGCTGGTAATCGTCGGGGTATTCGTGAGGTTGACGATTTTTCCGTAGCAGGTCAGTTTATCGAACAGGCGTTGTTCAAAGGAAAGATCCACTTGCGTAGTAGGCTGCAACCAGTAATGGAGGCCAGCATAGGTATTCAGGATAGCGAGGCGCTCTCCGGTGTATACCACTGCCACCTGGAAATCTGTTCCTGATTTCGGGTTTTTATACAGCAAGGATAAATTCCCGATATGGTTTGCTTGTCCCTGCATAGGGCGGGTTTCAGCAACATATTTATCAGTGATACCCAGTTTAGGATCGCGGTATTTATAGAGCATGCTATCGTTCGTGATACGGGAATGGGTATACGTATAGTTGGCCGAGATACCAAATGATCCGATATACTTGATGAATACGGCTTCGAAACCATAGTTTGTAGCTGCAGTTCCAATATTCACGGGCTGGAATACCTGGGAATTGTAACCGAATCTTCTTACAGACAACTCAATAGGATCATCGATTTTCTTGTAGAATACGCCCAGCAACAATTGATCTGCTTTACCGGGGAAGAATTCATATCGGAGATCGAAGTTATTGGCAGTAGAATGTTGCAGGCCTTCCGGGTTACCTCTTTCTTTAAACAGTTCGTAGTTATCCGGGCCATCAGGAATCAGTTCAGAGAACTGAGGGCGCGCTACTGCTTTATAATAAGCGAATCGTAAAGCCTGGTTGTAATGCAGTTGGTATTTCAATTGCAGACTTGGGAGGAAGTCGGTATAAGTGATCGTGCCCTCTTTGTAATCTGCAGTAGGCGGTAATTGCGTATTGTAATGCTGATAGGTGTGTTCAACTCTCAGTCCGCCGAGGGCTTCCAGTTGTTTGGCCAGTTGCCATTTACCTTGGAGGTAGGCTGCTGTAATGATTTCTCTGAACGTATAGTTGTTACCGTTAAGTTGCGCAGTGGCATCGGAGCCGATGAAAGTGAATTTCGCATTATCTACTGTCGTAAACAACTGGTTAGAACCGCCTGTACGCAGGGGATTCAGGTTATAGTAGTTGTAGAAGTTATCGCGGTTTTTATTGCGGTACAGCGCACCACCTTTCCATTCAAAAGCCCTGTTGAGCAATTTCGTATCATGGGTATAGTTGGCATAGAAGGAAACGTCTTTATCGCTGTTTTGCATCCAGCTGCGGGTCATGGCGCTGAGGATATCATCGCCTACCAGGTTTACTTTGGGGCCGGTTCTGTCTACGCTTAGTCCCCCGTGGGTGAAGGCTGTCAGGTCCGGGATGCTGTTTTTTGCAATAGAATAGGCGGCCGACCAATCCAGTTTACTGTTATCTGTAACCTGGTGTTCGCCCTGGAGGGTAGTGTTGTAGATAGATTGGTATTGCCAGGTGGTTCTGGAAGAATAGGATAAAGTCTGGTTGATGGCATTGGTGGTATCGATAGAAGATCTTACCTGTTTATCATCCAGGTGTACATAGGTAGAGAATAGAGATATTTTATTTCTATTATTAAAATGATAATCCACCTTACCGGTAGCGCCTATACGTTGAGTATGGGTAGAATATTTTCTTTCTCTCAGGTATTCAAAAGACGGGATATCGTCTACGTTGGGAGTGGTAGCAGTGGTGAATACAGAAGTAGCGGTACCGCGGTATTGATCCTGGAAACTACCGGAGAGTATAACGCCGAGGTTTTTATTTTTACCAAATCGGTTGCCGATACTGATACCAGCATTGGTGTTGATAGGTGCGGATTTGGATTGATAGTTCAGGTGTCCCAGTGGAAACTCGGATTCATTGGCAGCGTAGGCAGCGCCATGGATCTGGTTGGGAGACTGTTTATTCATCGTGCTGGCGGAGAAGGATTGGAAGGGCTGGTCATTGAAGATGTTGTTATATCCGCCGCCTACATTTACCTGGAACAGTTTGGTGGCGGGGGCATCTTTCATCACCAGGTTGATGGTACCGCCGATAGCGTCGCCTTCCATGGATGGGGTCAGGCTTTTGCTGACTTCCAGTCGTTCCAGGAGTTCGGATGGGAAGAGGTCGAGCGGAATGAATCTGCTTTTATTATCCGGACTGGGGATTTTGATATTATTGACGAGGGTATTGATATAGCGTTTATCCATACCTCGGATGATGGGATATCTTCCTTCGCCGGAGCTACTTTTTTCTACGGTGACGCCGCTAACGCGTTGCAGTGCGTTAGCAACGGTGATATCTGGTAATAGTTGCAGTGTTTTGGAGGAGAGGATATTTACCAGTTGATAGGATTTTTGTTCCAGTCTTCTGGCGCTGGCATCTTCATTTTTGCCGGCTCCTACCACGGTTACTCCGGAGAGGTCGCTGGAGGTTGGTTTGGCGGGGATATCCACTTCCACGTTGTCGGTGGAGGATTTCAGGTGGAATGGACCTGCTTTGGATGTGGAATATCCGGTATAGGTAGCGACGAGTTCATAATCGCCTGGTTGAAGATTTTTGAAATGGAAGGACCCGTCCAGTTTAACGATTGCCTTAGCGGAAGCGCCTTTCAGGACAACGGTAGCGCCTACCAGCGGTTCGCCGGTGGTAGCGTCGGTAACGCGTCCTTTGATGGATTGGGCGTAGCTATGAACAGAGAGGCATACGAAAGTAGCTGAAAAAATTAGTTGGGTAAATTTTTTTGCAGTGGCCATAAATAAATTTTAGCGCTACAAAAATGAACAGTAAAAGTGGCATCCAACAGGGGTTTGATGCGAATTCACTTAAACATAATTTTTATATCATATTAGTTTAACAATATCTTCAGAAAGTAACCAGAATCGGGTGGTTTAGGGAGACACGAAGTATGCTGTCGGCCATTATTTCTTGTAGTAAAAATCGATGAACTTATTGCCTGTCAAGGCAGAACGTATACCCATAACAGATATGGCGGCTAAAACTCAGTTTTTCTTCAAAATTCAGGGGGATGGCTGTGATTTTTGGGGATGAGCAGCGAATAATAAATAAATGGTTCGTTCATCTTTGTTTATGGTCACTATGGAGTTATGCTGCAGTAAATAGCAGTTGTAACTGTATAGGCTATACGGCAAGGTTAACAAGTATCATAACCCAATTCAATATATATCCGGAGGCGGTATAGTGCCGCCTCCATCTATTAGCATTATAGATCATCGCTATCTTCTGTCAGTTCAATTTTTCTACCGTCCAGATCCTGGATGATGGCGGTATAGCCCCACTCCTGCTGTGCAGGTTCGGATACTATAGTGGCATCCATGCCGCGGAGGGTTTTTATTGTCTGCTCCAGGTTGGCTACAACGAATCCCAGGCGGTTCGTTATGTCAGGCGATGGCGTACCTTTTGGTAGTGGGTATAATTCCAATACCGGCGTACTTCCTACGCTTGAATAGTGTAGTGGGCCGTTGCCATGCTGATGGTAATCAAACTGGTAGCCCAGGGCAGCATAAAATTTGGATTGCTCCGATAATTTATCTGTCTTGATGACAATTAAATTTAAATGCACCATGTCTGAAAGGAGTTATAGATTAAAGCTAATCAAACCTGGAAATATTAGGTAATTTAATTCCAGGAAGGTAGGCGCCGTGGTAGGTCCAATGAGGGTGGTTCGGCGCAGGTCGATATATGTGAGAATATTTTTATATAAAAAGATCGTGGATTTGGCGGCTATTTGGGACATCAGTTAAAAACATTTTATAGCTGGCCAAATGCAGCTTTAAACGCATGAATATTAGCGCCGTCCTCCTTTCTGTCGAGCACTGCAAATACAACTGATTTGAAGCAGCGACTATATTTACCGCCGGGCGCCAGGTAGGTAGCGAAGTACGCTGCGATTTTCCGGGGATCATTTCTAAAAACGCCACAGCCCCATGCTCCGAGTAGCAGGTGGTCCATACCAGCATGATACATCAGTGCCAGTACTTTGTCCATTCGTTGCAGCATGACCGTTTCCGCAAAGGGTAATTCTTCCGGGCGTACATTCAATATAGCGCCTACATTGACCGCAGGACTGGTAACCACAGATACATGATAAGGTTGTTCCAGCAACTCACCATCATCATTACGAAAGAAGACTACATCCGGGCTCCAGATCATGTGATCAGAATACAACATCGTAGGTCTGTTCCTGTTATACTCATACATGTCAAAGTTTGCCATCAGGGTACTGTAAAGGGAAGAGGATAAAGCCAGACTTTCTTCCTGTGCCACTGCTCCTCCGAGGAATCCGCCGCCTGGGTTTTTCGCGGATGCAAAGTTAAGACAGCCCACTTTCCCTCCTTGCAATACCATGCTGCTGGCTGCTTTCAGGACTGTGCTATTCTGTACAATAATGCTTGTTTCCTGGTTTTCAGCGGCAATACGAGGGAGCATTTCTTTCATCAATGTATCCAGTTCATCTGGAGTGTACAATCTGCTTCCAGCCGTGGAAGCAGTAAGAGAATCATTGATCACAATTTTCCTGTCGTTTACATGGTAATAACCATGCTCCATAATTTCAAGCGTTTCTTTCGCTTTAGTAACGCGGGTTGATTTCTTCATATTCGGGTTAATAAACTTAATGGGGGCAAAGATAGCAGTTTTCAGAGAATAATATATGTGTAACTTACAGTATATTACACCGTTACCCAATCTTTATTCACCAAACCAGGTAATTATGTCTTTTCAAGCTTATCTCGACAACATTCAAAAGAAAACCGGAAAATCACCTGAAGATTTCAAAAAACTCGCCGATGCAAAGGGCTTTAGCGACAAAGGAAAATTAAAAGCAGGGGTAAAAGCAGGTGAAATTGTAGCCTGGCTGAAGGCCGACTTTGAGCTGGGGCATGGCCATGCTATGGCCATTTATGCATTATTGAGCGGAAAAAAGGAGTAGCGATAAAATCCAACAGGCCGGTAAGATTTACCAGCCTGTTGGATCTAACATCTACTTTATGGTCTGGATTTTTTCAGATCAATCACTTGTGTTTTCGGACCATCGATCATGTAAATGGTTGCAGGGAAGTGCTTCGCTTAAACTGACTATTAAATGGTATGTAGGCAGACGCCATCATCCCAGTCCACCATGGACACTCACAAAAATGATCATGAGTACGATCAGGGTGATTACTACATAAAGTCTATCCTTCTCCAGTATGAATCCGATCAGGGAAAATATGACCCGCATAATGGGTGTTGCGAATAAGAGCATTACGCCCAGCATCATAAAGGCAGTCCCTTTTCCAGCACTAATTCCTTGAAACACCTCCTGCAGAATTCCGGGCATATGATGATCTTGCTCCACAAATTTCGGATGGTGCACCGTTTCCAGTCCGTGGCTGGACAAATAAATAACCCCGCCAATAAAGGCGATGGCTAAGGAAGTCCATACCCCCCAGCGGAGCAGGTTCCCAATGATATATTGCAGATCTTTATCTTTAATGTTTGCCATTTTTTTCTTTTTGATGATATGGTTAAATCCTGCCGGTAGCGCCATTATAAATCATTTGCAGCGCCAGTAATGTGATGACGATAGCAAAGAATATCTTCAGTTTTTCCGGGGAAGAACGAATCAGGATTCTCGCGCCTGTCAGCGCTCCCAGTAAAACGCCTATGACTACGGGCATGCATATATCGGGTTGTATGTATCCGCGTTGCAGATAGACTACCGCGCTGGCAGTAGCGGTTACTCCCATCATGAAGTTACTCGTGGTAGTGGATACTTTAAAAGGAATGCGCATAATGTTATCCATGGCAATTACTTTCAGTGCGCCGGAACCGATGCCCAGTAAGCCGGAGAGAATACCTGCCACAATCATCATCACAAATCCGCCTGCTACGTTTTTGGTTCCATATTCCACTTCGCCGTTGGCGGTAGGATAACTGCCGTATAATTTGAGTCGCTGTGCCAGCGGACTGGATTCCTTTAACACATGTACTGCCTTTTTGCGGAGTGAGTTCATCGCAGAAAATATCAGGATACATCCAAAAAGAATTGCGATGAAATGGGTAGGTGCGATGGTGGCTAAAAGAGCGCCCACCACTGCTCCTACGGTGGTGGCAATTTCCAGGAACATGCCTATCCGCATGTTTGTGATACCTTCCCGCACATAGGCCGCAGCTGAACCGGAGGAGGTAGCAATCACAGATACTAATGCCGCTCCGATGGCATACTGAATATCTACTCCTAAAAAAACGCTGAGCAATGGAATAATTACCACGCCCCCTCCCAGTCCGGTCAAAGAACCAATCAGTCCTGCGCAATATGCTCCTGCAAACAGGATAAGTGTAAATGCTAATACCGTCATTTTGTAAGTCTTAAATTATGTTGTAAGAGGCTGTCGAGGCATTCGAGTGCCGCTTGTTCATCTTTATCGGCTACCGCCTGTAGTAGTTGTTCGTGCAGGGCATGGGTACGGCCAAACTGCGCCACGCTGCCTGCATCTCTTTGCTGAAAGGAGTTACGGAGTACGTTGGAAAAGCTGATGAAGAGATCCGCGAGTACGCTGTTGTGACTGGCCACTGCCAGTTTGGTGTGGAAAAGAATATCTGCGTCAATAGCGGCTGGGTAGTCGCCGGTACTCACCGCCTCCTTTCGTTTTTCCAGGGCTTGTTGCATTTCTTTTAACTGCGCGTGCTTCCGATGCACGACTGCCAGTCGGATAATCTCCCGTTCAAGGAGGGTACGCACCTGGTTCAGTTCTCTCTGTGCAGCCCTTCGCAGGCGCTGTTCCAGCGACTCTGTATCTGTGCTGATATCATTTACATAGGTACCTGAGCCTTGCTGGACCCGTAGTATGCCGTTCTGTGCAAGGGTTTTTATAGCCTCTCGAATGGTGGACCTGCCCACTTTAAACTGCTCCATTAATTCCGGTTCGGCTGGAATTTTCATTCCTTTTTTCCACTTGCCAAGGGAAATATGCTCTTGCAGCTTTTCAATAACTATATCCGCCAGTTTCTCTCGTTTAGACATAATTTCGAAACATCTGATGTTTCACAAATATAGTCATTCTACATTTAAAACATCAGATGTTTTAAAATAATTGACAGACAATGGTATTAATCAATTGATAATCATTTACTTTTTGATCCGTATTTTGTATATATTCGTCAAAATCAGATGTAATTATTTTTTATGAGAATATATGCGCTTTTAATGCTGCTGTGCTGCACAATTTCCGGCTTTGCTCAGAACACGATCAACAACTATAAATATGTGATCGTACCGGAGAAATTTGAATTCAGCAAAGAAGTTAATCAGTATGGCCTAAATACAATCGCTAAACTCCTGTTGGAACAGAAAGGATTTACTGCATTCGTAGCCAACGAGGAATTACCAGCCGATCTGGCTGCGAACAAATGCAATGCCCTCAAAGCAGAAGTAGTACAAAGGAAAGCCCTCTTCGTTACGAATCTTACCCTCATCCTGAAAGACTGCCAGGGAAATATTGTATACAAAGGGAAAGAAGGGAAAAGCAGAGAGAAAGAATTCGGCGTAGCATACAACGAAGCGCTCCGTGATGCCTTTACCTCTCTCAATAACGAACCATACAAATATAACGGTACCACCTATACGACACAACAGGTTACTGCCGTAGCGCCAGTGGCCACTCCTGCTCCAGTAGCGGCGCCAACTGCCAGCGCTCCAGCTCCGACGCCTGCCGCTCCGGAAGTGAAAGAAGCTGCCGGTACGCTATATGCACAGGCTACCGCCAATGGCTTTCAGTTGATAGACACTACGCCTAAAAAAGTATTGACTATGCTAAAAACATCTGTACCAGATTATTTTATTGCAGACAACGGCGCCAATAACGGCATCGTACTGAAGAAAGGCGGCGAATGGTATTTCGAGTACTATAAAGACAGTAAACTGATCTCAGAAAAACTGCTGATCAAGTTCTAATGATAATAACGTACTAAAGAAAAAAACCTCGTTCTCCTTAGTGAGAACGAGGTTTTTCAATTATAGCATGTCTTCCGTTAGTTACCATTTTCTCCGCCACCCACTTCTCTGTACGGAATTCTATCTACCTTTCTGTAGGCCCAGCCAAAAATGAGCGGGAACACCCACAACGAGAACACCATCGCGCAAAGAATACCGCCTATCACTACTCTTGCCAGCGGCCTGGAGCTCTCTGAACCGATGCCATGAGAGATAGCGGCCGGGAATAACCCAATAGCAGCCATCAATGCGGTCATCATCACCGGACGAATCCTCGTATTCACCCCTAGTTTTATCGCATTATACAACATGTCCTTCCCTCGCATGGTGGCCAGGTTCTCCTTAAACCGCGTTATAAGGATAATCCCATCCTGTATACAAATACCGAAGAGCGCAATGAAACCAATACCTGCAGATATACTGAAGTTCGTACCTGTAATATGCAGGGCCAGAATCCCTCCCACCAGGGCAAAAGGCACGTTGGTAAATACCAGCAGGGCATCTTTGAAATTGCCGAACATACTGATCAACAGCAGGAATATCAAGGATAAGCTAATGGGCACCACTAATGCCAATCGTTTCTCCGCCCGCTGCTGGTTCTCGAAATCTCCCTGGAATGCCATCGTATAGCCCCTTTTCAACTTTACCTTCTCCTTTACTTTCTCCATTGCCTCTGCAATGGTGCTTCCCATATCCCGCCCGCGAATGGAGAATTTCAATGCGGCATAACGCTGGTTATCATCCCGGAAAATCAACGCCGCTCCTGTTTTCTGCGTAATAGTGGCTATCTCTTTTATCGGCACCTTACTGCCGTTCTGGGTAGGCACCAGCAACTCCCCTATCTGTGCCGGCGTTCGTCGGAATTCTTCCGGCATTCTCACACGAATATCAAATATCTTGATTCCTTCATATAACTGACTGGCAGGCACCCCTCCCGGGCCCAAGCCCGTCATCGCCATACTGATAACAGCATTCGCCTGCGAAGTAGCAACGCCATACAAAGCCATCTTTTGCTGACTGAGATTGATATCCAGCTCCGGCTGACCAATGTTATGCATGATGCCCAAATCTTCAATACCCCTTACCTTCTTCAAAACATTAAAGTACTCCGACAGCTTCCCTTCCATATAGTTCAGCGAATCCCCGTAAATCTTTAATACAATACTTCCCTTTACCCCAGATACCGCTTCTTCCACATTATCCATGATAGGTTGGGAAAAGTTCAGATTCACGCCAGGAATAACCGCCAACGCCTTATTCATCTGATCTACCAGTTCTTCCTTACTGATTTTAGGCTTCCATTGCGATTCCGGAAACATCAGTACGTCAAACTCATTATTGTAATAACCCGTAACATCTGTTCCATCATCCGGCCTACCCGTTTGGGATACACAATATTGTACCTGCGGGAAGGTCATGATGATATCCCTTGCCCGCTTGGATATTTCCACTGATTTATTCAAGTCTATACTGTAGTTACCCTGGATACGTATCCAGATACTACCCTCATTCAATTCCGGCAGGAATTCCGACCCCAGGAACTTAAAGGAATAAATACCCAGGACCATCACAATGAGCGAGCATACCACTACCAATTCTTTGCGCTTGAATGATTTGACAAAACCCATCAGCATAAAGCCCATCATATGGTGCACAATAGGGTTATGCTTTTCCCTTACATTCTTACGCATCAACATACTGATCAGCACAGGTACCAGCGTCAGGGTGGTTATCAAGGAGCCGAGCAGCGCAAAACTGAGGGTATTGGCCAGTGGCGAGAACATTTTCCCTTCTACTTTCTGGAAGGCAAATATGGGCAGCAGGGCAGTGATGATGATTACGTTGAGATAGAACGGACGTTTCCCGATTTCTGCTGCATTCTTTCGGATCAATCCCACCTTACTCAACTTATTAAACCGATCCATCCCTATCTCTTTTGCCTTCGCGTCAAGGACGACAAAAATCCCTTCCACCATCACAATGGTTCCATCCAGGATAATCCCAAAATCCACTGCTCCCAGCGACAACAAGTTAGCGCTCATTCCCATTATACGCAGACATATGAAGGCAAACAACAACGATATAGGAATGATGACCGCCACAATTAAAGTAGCTCTCCAATCGAACAGGAATAATGAAATCAATATGATTACCAGCACAATACCCTCTATCAGGTTATGCAAAACCGTATGGGTCGCGTATTCTATCAGATTAGCGCGATCGTAGTATGGAACGATCTTCGTATCAGCAGGTAGTACAAAATTATTGAGGTAATCAATTTTCTTCTTCAGATTGGTGACCACTTCAGATGGATTCTCCCCTTTACGCATCACCACAATGGCCTCCACCACATCCTGCTGATCGGTCACGGTGCTCTTTCCATTTTTATCGATCACCCTGTCGCTTCTCCCCACCCATCCTAAGCGGGGTATATTGGAGATTTCAACTGTGGCCACATCCTTAACCAGTAACGGCACCCCGTTATTGTTCTGGATAATGATGTTCTTTATTTCTTCTATGTCGTTGAGTAACCCGATACCACGCACTACAAAGGCCTGGTTATTCTGGAAGATCATATCTCCCCCCACATTGATATTGGTATTCTGAACGGCTGTAAATACGTCCAGTGGCGTAAGTCCGATATTAGCCAGCTTACCTGGGTCTACCTTAATCTCATACGCTTTGGTTTTCCCGCCAAAACTATTGATATCTCCTACACCGGGTACGCTTCTCAGATGACGGTCTATTACCCAGTCCTGCATCGTTTTCAGCTCTCTCACATCCCGGAAGGTACTGGTAATCGTATAGCGGTAGATCTCTCCGGTGGGTCCTGTCGGCGGTTGTACAGAGGGTTGTATACCACCGGGCAGTGTGGCATTTGGCAGCAGGTTCATCACCTGCTGCCGGGCCTGCGCATCTTTGACATCATCATCGAAAATCAGTTTGATGTAAGAAAGTCCGAATATAGTAGTGCTGCGCAGACTAATTTTCTTCTGTACGGGATTCATCGCTATCTCAATGGGAATGGTCACAAACTTCTCCACTTCTTCCGCACTGCGGCCAGGCCATTGAGTAATGATGGTAATTTCTGTATTGGTAACATCCGGGAATGCTTCAATAGGCATATTGATGAAGGTGAATACCCCCGTGATGATGAGCAACACCGTGATAAATAAAATGAAATATTTATTCTTCAGCGAAAAGCCAATGATCCTTCTTAATATCTTCGTCATTGTATTGTATTAAAGGATTCTAAGAGTTTTGATTGCCAGTGTTGCCGCATCAACTATTCAGCGCTTCATAAATCAGGATCACATCATAGGCAATCACCTGATCGCCTTCTTTCACGCCGGCCGATATATAGGTTTCATTGCCATTGGAACCCAGCACCTGCACAGGCGTAATACGTACATCCTTGTTACTGTGATATATCAATACATAATACTGACTATGATCAAACATCAAAGCATGCGAGGAGACGGTCAGCGCTTTATGACCTAAAGGATTCAATACATTCACACTGGCAAACATCTGCGGTTTCAACAGGTATTCATCATTGGGAAGTACAATACGCACTTTCATGACCTTACTGGAAGGGTCCAGTACATTGAGCATCTTGTCTACTTTCCCTTTAAATACTTTATCAGGGTAGGATAATGTGGTCACATTCACTTCATCTCCTACGTGTACGCGACTGATATTGGATTCATAAACATTGGCCTGAATCCACACATTTTTGAGATCCGAAATGGTGAACAGATTGGTGCCATTATCTGTGCGTATAACGGTGTTGTTAGTGATATTCTTTTGAACGATAAACCCATTGATAGGAGATTTCACCATATATACTCCCTGGCGGTTATCGCCATTGATTTTCAGGATGCGTTGCTGCATCTGTAACTGCGCCAATGCCTGATCATAATTGGTTTGTGCGCTAGTTAGGTCCAGTTGCGAGGCCAGCCCGTTTTTGAAAAGATCTTTCGTAGCGTCCAGTTGCTTTTTGGTGCTGGTGACATTCGTCTCTGCTACTACCATATTGTTTTCATATCCTGCCATTTCAGAACTCTTCACCGTTGCCAGTACCTGTCCGGCTTTCACTACATCTCCTAATTGGGTACTCACATTCTGAACGATTCCGCTTACAGGTGGAAAAATATTCACCTGGTTATCCTGGTTAAAATCCACCATCCCTGTAAGGGTGATGGCATCCACGACCGGCGTCATTCGCACAGTGTCCAGCTTCAGGTGTTTCATCAGGGAATCCGGAATGACATAAGCTTCTCTTTCATTGCTCTTACTTTCATTCTTCGAACCACAGCCGAAAGCTGTTGCCATGGCTACGATTAGTAACAATCTTGTCAAATTGCGCATATTTGATATTGTCCGCATGGGGGTATGCATCTTTAATTATTAAAAAAACTAAAGCCTGTATAGAAGTTGATACTTTCCAAAGCATTCAGCTTATTCAACTGTATGCCATTAATCTGAAGCGTATTTTGTTTGTAGGAATCATAGAAGTCCAGAAAGTCCAGCAATCCAATCGTGCGTTTCTTGTATGCATCCAGGGCCGCTTGTATGAGGCGACTATAATCATTCTTAAAGCTGGGATCTATCTTCTGGTATAATTTATCTGCATCGATCGACTGTTGCAAGGCTCTGTACACATTCTCATCTACGGTCATGGCTACACTCTGTTCTGAGATCTCATTCATTTTGACCATCGCTTTCGCGGAACGGATATTTCCCTGATTGCGGTTGAATGCAGGGAGATCAATAGCTATCCCGGCCATGAACAGATCTTTGATGTAACTACCCTGTTTATCATAGTTCAGACTCAAGGTAGGGTCTGGCGCCGCCAGCGCTTTCTGATAGCTGTAATTCATGCGACTGATCTGTGTAGTGGTTTGGGCTATTTTCAGATCCGTCCGGCGCTGATAGGCGGAATCGATCAGTTCCGGCAGTGGATACTTCAGGGGATTGGCGACAGCCACCATATTAGTATCCAGTTGCGGCATTAAGTAAGTCAGGTGCTTTACCTGGAGGATTAACTTCAATTCGCTCTGGGTATTATTGATCTGATCAATCAGGCCCTGGTATTCACTTTGCAGACTATACAACTGTGCCTTTACGCGTACCATTTCCTTTTCAGAGATCCAGAATTTCTGTTCTTTCATCAGGTTATTATAAGCGTCTACCACCACTTGTAAGCCGTCTATTTCATCCTTGTAAACCTTTGCGCTGGCTTGCAGAAAGTATATGGTAAAGAAATCTGTTCTCAATGTATACTTTAATGTGCGCAGCAGATCGTAGAACTGGTATTCCGACAGCCGGGTGTTATACTGGGCGAGTTTAATCGCTTTATTACGTTTGCCTGCAATCACAATTTCCTGACTGATATTACCCGAAGCCTCCCCTGCATTGGAAAATGGAGAGGGAAACAGTTTATTGGATGGCGTAGGCGTAATATTGGGATCATGCCCTACTAAGGCAGTAGAAAAGGAGAAATTCGGATTGGGATATAATCTTGCCTGTACTTCCAGCGCCTTTTGTACATCGATATTATAGCGCTGGGCTAAGAGGGCAAGATTATTCTTTAAGAAAAGGTGCTCGGCACTATCCAAACGGAGATACATAGTATCCACGGCAGGAAGTGGATAGCCTTGCCGAGCTTTCGCCCCTAAGAAGCCCAGGCAGAGGAACATACAAACACGCAACATTTTAAATTGCATAGACGAAATATTAGGGAAACATTTATGGTGGAAAATTACAGAAATAGTCATTCCAGCCAAATTAAAAGATCATAAGAACCAAATTAGAAGGTTTTAATGTACAGTAACCGGCCATTATCAACAGCCACAGAATATGGATGGAGTCCTTATTACTCAGGGCGCTACTTGAAAAATGTGATCCATCCCTCACGCATATACGATATTTTGACGAAACGATTTACCTCTCTGCATATACGAAAATTTTAGGTATAACAGTTATAACAGGCAGCTTGTTTGTTAGGATAAAGAGTTTCTTTTCCTGCATGGCTCTCCCCTAAAAATAAAAGCGGGGCAAGTCTGCCGACCTACCCCGCTAATAACAAGCAGATGACGCATACACATTCAGAACTGATTGGTATTCATCTCCCTAAAATATATTAATTATACATATAGCTTCCCTCTGAAACCTCTGGCGGCGTAATAGGAATCCGCGCCATTATGATATATAAAAACGTGGTCATAGCGGCGATCACCAAACAAGGCGCCTTTCAGCTTACGGATGGCTTCCGGCGTTATAATCCAACTGGAGGTTTTAGTATCAAACTTTCCCAGCTCCTGCAAATGCCGGTATTCGGCTTCAGACAGCAATTCGACCCCCATCTCTGCAGCCGCGTCCATGGCCGAATTCGCCGGCTTATTCTCCTTTCTTCCGTCCAGCGCCACCCGGTCATAACAGTAGCTTCTGCGCTCCTTGGGCGATTCAGCGGAACAGTCAAAAAAGATATACTCCCCGGTTTGTTTATCCTGGCCTACCACATCGGGTTCTCCGCCTGTTTTCTCCATTTCATGGAGCGACCAGAGCTTAGCAGCGGCAGATGCCAGTCGGCCTTCCACATCTGCCCATTGAATATCTTTATGCCGCTGTTTATTTTTCTCGAAACGGTTCTTTAAGGTTTCCAGCAGTGCAGTCTGATCTGCGGACGATAACTTCCTGGTAGTGTTCTTCATAGCTTAGTTGCGTATAGCTATAAAGATAACAAGTAATTGCAAAAATTACAGTTGCCTGTCAGGCATAGAAATCACTGATATCGTAGCTCCCCGTCATTCTGTTGGGAATCAGTACCAGGTCTGCTTCGTCTAGATTATCATCCATAGACCGCAGCGCCACAGGCGCCGCCACCACAATTGATTTGGCATGCATACTCTTACAGAAATGAATGGCGGCAACGACAGAAGCACCCGACTTAATACCATCTGTTATCAGAATGGCATTTTTCCCTGTCAGATCCGGGAATTTTTCGCCAGCCCGCTGCTGTGCAATTTTCTGATGTATGTCCTGCCGGCTCTTTTCCCTTAAAAGTAAGTAAGATTCCAGCTCCTGAGGAGCCATCTGCGTCATTTCATACAGCTCTTCTTCTTCGCAGACAGCGCCCCATACATGGTCTTTATTTTGAGGATCAGTCAGCTTTTGTACGAACAGTTCCAGCGAGGGAATATTTAATATTTTACCGATGTAATTAGCCATAGCAGCCCCTTCGTCGTTGAGGCCAATGGCAATAGCATCTCCATCCATAAGGGAAGCCTGCAGTAAGATGGCCATGCTTTCTGCAGCCTGTTGCCTGTCTTTAAACAGAATATTTTTTTCCATATAACAACGTTTTTAAAGTAGTAAAAAAACAGCAGATTATACTTAAAAGAATCGCACACAATTTGTGCCATATCGCGCCTCAAACACGTTAAAAAAAAGGGAACAGCCATGCAGCTGTTCCCTTTTCTTACTATGATGAATACTATTTTATTCTGCGTCTTTCTTACCGCCATGCTGAGCATTCATGGCTTTCAACTGTGTAAGTTGATCAGGGGTAAGAATAGTCTGGAATTGTTGCTTGCGGTAAGCGGAGATATCTTTGAAACCATTACCGGCTTTATCGCCATTCGCCTTCAGGGCATCCTTGCGACGAATGCATTCTGTATTTACTGCCAGTACTTTTTTATACTGATCATCTGTCAGATGCAACTTCGTCTTTAATTCATCCGAATAAGCAATTGCTCTTTGTTCCGGAGCAGGTAATGCTTTGGGGGTAGCAGGAGCCTTAGCAGGCGCCTGTTTGGTTGCCGCAGGTGCAGGAGTAGCGGTTTGTGCAAAAACGGGAGACATTGCCATCATGACAACGATTGCAGCAATTAACTTTTTCATGTTTTTCATTTGTTTTTTTATTATGGTCGATAATTCAATATCCTTGCCATTAGGCCATCCGCACATTTAACCTGACTTAAAATCCCCTTAAAAAACCATTAAAAGCGGCAAACACCTTCTTCAAAAAAACGGGATCTAATTCTACATTAAGTTATAGCATTTTCGTCACAAAATCCGACCTGTTCAAAACATATTGTTGTTGGCGCAATAACTTATCTCATAATATTACGCTACCTAATAAAACCCGCTGTTATGCGACAATACCTTGTTGGAATATTATGCCTGCTCTCCTCCGCCATGAGTGCTCAAAGCCGGGATACCGCCCTTCAGACATACTTTGGTACTTTATCTGCCCACCATCTGTTTGATGGAAATATTACCCTCGCAGAAAAAGGGATGAAAGTCTATGCCTATACTGGTGGCTACGCGAACTATGCCTCCCACCAACTGAATACTGGACAATCCCGGTTTAACCTTGCCTCCGTTTCGAAAATATTTACATCTACCGCCATTCTTCAGCTAAAAGAACAACGCAAACTGAAACTGGAAGACGATGTAACTAAGTATCTTCCCATTTTTCCATTCAAGCGGATCACTATCCGTCATTTGCTTACACATACTTCCGGGCTGCCGAACCTGGAGCTGTATGAGGAGGTAGTCAAAAAATACCCGGATTCCGTTATTTCCAATGCTTCCATATTACCACTACTTCAGCAATGGAAACAAGGATTGTACTTCACTCCCGGCGACCAGTTTCGATACTGCAATACCAATTACACCTTGCTGTCGCTCATTGTAGAAAAGATTTCAGGCATTTCCTTCCCGGAATACCTGCGCAAGCATATCTTTCAACCCGCCGGTATGAAAGATACCTATGTAGCAATATACGGTGCCAAGCCCGATACGTTGCGGGTGCAACAACAAGTACTCCCCACCTGGTATGATTCTGTTTATGTACCAGCAGAACAGGTGAAACGGTATCGGTACACCGAATACAATAACCAGGCAAGCATAGGACCTTCCAATGTGATCACCACCGCAGATGACATGATCCGGTTCGACAATGCCTTCTTTAGTGGCAAACTCCTGTCCATGGCCACTGTGGAAGAGGCCATCACCCCTCTAAAGCTGAATAACGGTACCGTATATACGGAAGAGATGGATACCATGCAGGGAGAAGGTACCGGACATTACGGCCTCGGCTGGGAAATATTTCAGCAGCCCAAGTTTGGGCGTAGTGTGGGACATGGAGGATATAAATTCGGCATTGCTACATTTTATTTTCATAACCTGGATCGCAAACAAGTGCTGATAGCCTATACAAACGGTAACAGTAGATTCGGCGAGCAGGTTACATCTGCATTTCTTATGCTGAATAATATGGCCTGTAAATCGCCCAATATCAGGCAATCCGCCGTACGCGCATATGCCAAAGCATTGATTGCACAAGGTCCGGATCATGCCGCATGTATGCTGCATCTTTATATGACGGATACAACGCATTTCTATTTTAATAACCGGGAGATGAACTTCCTCGGTTATGATTTTCTTTATCAATGCGCCGCTCCAGGCCATCAGCAATGGTCGCTGGAAACCTTTAAACTCAATACATTCCTTGACCCCCACAATTTCAATACCTACGACAGTTATGGAGAAGCCCTCCTGGAAAGCGGGCACAAAGCAGATGCTGTTCATATGTATCAGCGATCATTAGAATTAAACCCCACCAGTGAAGATGGGATTAAAGCGATGAAAAAACTAGGATTGAGATGACATTCACTACGCATACCACCACCTCCAAAGACGGCGCCATTATCGGGTACAAACAAACCGGAGCCGGGAAAGGACTGATCATTTGCCATGGCGCCGCCCGCAGTTCGGCGCATTATGAAGACCTTGCACTGGCACTTGCCGACAGGTTTACCGTGTATATACCCGATCGCAGGGGAAGAGGATGCAGTGGAGACGAAGGCCCCCATTATGGCCTTCAGCAAGCGGTGGAAGATTTAGCGGCCGTGATAAAGGTGACGGCTCCCGACTTCATATTCGGCCATAGTGCGGGCGCTATGATTGCCCTGGAGACGATGTTAACCCATCCCGTGAAGCAACTGGCAATATACGAGCCGCCCATTTCTGTAGACCGTTCTTTCCCATTCAGTTGGATTCCGGATTTTGAAACTGCCTTGCGAAATGGAGATAAAATCAAAGCGATGGCCATTTCATTAAAAGGGTTGAATATAGTGGAGGGCATAGGAAAATTGCCAATTTGGGCGATTGTATTGTTCATCCAGGCACTCTCTTTTACAGAGGAAAAAGGCCAGCGGATGGTGGATTTAATTCCGACCCTGCGTGCGGATATTCACATGGCGGAACAACTGGATTCGCAGGTAGAACGTTACCGGGAAGTAACGATTCCTGTATGTCTGATGGCCGGCACTAAAAGTCCGGAATACTTTCATACCGGCTTAAAGGCTCTCTCAGCAGTACTTCCACAGTCAGACACCAAAATCTTTGACTGGATGGATCATTACTCGCCAGAAGGGAATGTTGTCGCGATAGCAAATCATTTAAAACGTTTCTTTTCAATGCATACTACGGTCGTGATTTCCTAAACGCAGACGGGGTCATACCCTTATACTTCTTGAAGGTGCGGTTCAAATGACTTTCATCCGTAAAACCCAGCTCATAGGCAATTTCACTGATTCTTAAAGCACTGTATTGCAAGCGAGTTTCTACCAGCCGCAGTTTATAATTTGTAATAAACTGTAACAGGTTTTCGCCCGTATGTTTCTTGAAATATTCGCTGATATAGTTTTGGGAAAT
This sequence comes from Chitinophaga dinghuensis, assembly GCF_003259435.1. GTDB lineage: Bacteria > Bacteroidota > Bacteroidia > Chitinophagales > Chitinophagaceae > Chitinophaga > Chitinophaga dinghuensis. The sequence continues at coordinate 116,145 of NZ_QLMA01000006.1, read as the reverse complement.
ATGAAAGTGCGCAGCCAGTTGTTCCGCCTTCAGTTTCTCCGGATGATAGATGTGCTGATGTATGTAGTGAATGATTTCCTGGGAAACTGCTGCGGAGGGTTCAGCGCCCGCTGCAATATGAGCGGATACATTCCTTGCTACAATGGTGATCAGCGTATTTACCAGCTGTTGTATTACTTCCTGCCGGAAGGGATGCTCCCCCAGCAACTCGCGGATAATGCCGTCTGTAATGGCTTTCACCAATGGCTTATCCTGCACTTGATGCAAAATACAACCAGGCCGGTGCGTATTATGCTGAAAGATATATTCAATGTTCCGAATCCAGTCATTCAGATTACTATACAAATCCTGTGATTGTTGCGCGCGCAGATAGATATCATTGAACTTCACGACAAGGAAGGTAGTAGTCGTCTTTACTTCAAAATGGTGCCGCGATTGTGGCGTTACTAGAAACAGATGGTCGCCACTATAAAGAAAACTATTGTCGTTTACATGTTGGACTCCTTCTCCCCGGATTATATAAATCAGCTCAAAAAAGGTATTCCGATGAAGTGCCAGCGGGCATTCATTTAGTTCCTTATATTCCACTTCAAAGGGCTGAAATAAGTTACTGATATACATACCCACAAATATACAGGAGAAACCAAAATTTGTACTGGAAACAAGCCGGTGATTGCCAGCAACTTTGCATAGTTAAAATATAAACTTATGAAGGCAATTACGTTACAAGCTGCCGGAGGCGTTGAACAGCTGGCGATTACCGACCTGCCGGTTCCATCTATAAAAGACGATGAAGTTTTAGTGCAGGTAAGGGCGATCAGTATTAATCCCGTTGATACCAAGGTGCGCAGGCGGCAGGCACTGATCCAGCTCGTTTTGCAATTAGAGGACCACGACTCTCCAAAGATCCTGGGTTGGGATATTGCTGGTATAGTGGTGGCAACAGGGGCGGCAGTTACTGCGTTTAAAAAAGGAGATGCCGTATTTGGAATGGTCAATTTCCCGGGGCACGGTAAAGCCTATACGGAGTATGTTGCCGCACCCGCCAACCATCTGGCACCTAAGCCAACCAATATTTCTTATGAAGAGGCTGCAGCCGCTACCCTGGCAGCATTAACCGCCTGGCAGGCACTGGTCTCCTATGGCGGCACAAAAGCTGGCGATAAAGTACTGATACATGCAGCGGCTGGAGGCGTGGGACATTATGCAGTGCAGATCGCCCGACAACTAGGCGCACATGTAATAGGCACTTCTTCCGCCAAACACAAAGATCTTGTATTGCAACTAGGCGCACATGAGCATATCGATTATCAACAGACACGTTTTGAATCGTTGGTTGCCGATGCCGACCTGGTGGTAGATAGTATAGAAACAACCGGTCATCTGGAACGCTCCCTGCAAGCAGTGAAACCGGGGGGCGCCCTGATAAGCTTAAATCTATTGTTCGACAAAAACTTAGACATTGCAATGAAAGCCAGGACCAAAGGGGTGTTCACACATCGTATGGAGGTACGGTCTGATGGATCAGCCATGCAACAAATAGCCGCATGGCTGGAACAAGGGAAGTTACGCTCTCATATTGCCTATCGCTTTCCCTTTGAAGAAATGGCGGCGGCACATCTGCAATTGGAAAGTGGCCGTACTGCAGGAAAAATAGTGCTTACATTATAAGGAGCACAGGGTCGGTTTTACCAGGTAAAACCGACCCTGCTTTAATAGAAATATTAGTAAAACATATAGCCTTCACCGTTATAATGGAATAGCCAGGGAGACACCATCCATTCTGGCCGCCATCATCTCTTTGTTTAACAAACTGAATATTAGCCCGTTAAAATTTTGATCGCACTTTGTTGCCCCTTTGTATTCACTTTATAGGCATTTCAACTTGGAGCGGCCTTCCTACTCTTCTAGATTTGACCCCATAGACTGAGCCGGCTCACGATAACCATTCCACATTAAAAATTCCACATATGAAAAGAACCAAGAAAATCCCCTTTCTGCTGGGAGTATTATTCCTGCAAGCGATCTTAGGTACCTCTTGTTACAAGGGTATGATGGACCCGCCTTTCCATGCTGCTGGCGCTACTGTTGTCAGTACTACCAAGTACTATATTGACAACAACGGATCGGACACCAGCGATGGGAAATCCCCTGCCACCGCCTGGAAAACGCTGAGCAAAGTGAATGCGGTCACTTTCCAGCCCGGCGACTCTATCCTATTTAAAAGAGGCGGCTCCTGGACGGGTACGCTGATCATCAAAAGCTCCGGTACCAGTGACGCCAGGATCACCTTTGGCGCTTATGGGTCAGGTGATAAACCACAGATCATTGGCAATAATGCCACCTTATCTGCGGTATTGATCCAGGATGCTAAATACCTAACATTCGAAAACTTTGATGTCAGTCACCCAAGAGCGGTGCGGCCACCGGACATTTCTTTGTGCGGGATTTATGTAGCCCTGGCTACCAACGGCGTTTACCCGGGAATAACGGTTAAGAACAACAATATACATGATGTGGAGGGCATGCCTATCACGAACCGCCATTTGCAGGCGGGCATTTTCGTGCGTTCTAATGCTACACAGGCTTATTTCGATAGTTTGCTCATCGAAGGTAATAACCTGGATCGTTGCTCATCCAGAGGCATAATGATGGGCGACGGCAGCAATAAAGACACTGCTTTTTACAACAACCATGTGGTCATCCGTCAGAATGTAGTTAACAATACGGCATTGGAGGGTATTATCATTTACACGGCTAAAAATGTACTGATAGAAAAGAACCGGGTGCTAAATGCAGGCGCCTATACGCTGGGGGTGAACATGAATATTGTACTGGCGGGTTTATGGGGCAGAGGAAAAGACATGACCATTCAGTATAACGAGGTCGCCTATACGCGGCTCACCAATCCTGTACCATATGCCTCTATGGATTCAGAAGCATTCGACATTGATTTGAGTACACCGGGATATACGATTATCCAGTACAATTATTCTCATGATAATGAGGGCGGATTTTTCCTGCATATGGGAGATCCAGGACCAGACTTCACCTATGGGATTGTCCGGTATAATATCAGTCAAAATGATGGGAACGGCTTCCAGAACAGGGTATTTGAATTACATGAGCATCCTAATGGGAAAGTGGTTCCCATCTATATTTATAACAATACCTTTTACAATGATCAGAAGATTGGGGTATTGGATCGGGCGGGAGGAACAGGCGTACATCCTGGGCTGGAGTTCCGGAATAACATCTTCTACTCTGCTGCAATGCAATTTGATGATCAGGCCAATATCGTCTATGATCACAATCTGTATTATCCAGGCCCACAGGCTGCCAGCGACAACAATGGTCTTATTTCCAATCCGTTACTGGCAGCGCCAGGAACCGGAGGAAGCGGTATCAATACTGTTGATGGATATAAGATTGCCGCCACTTCTCCCGCAATCGGAGCCGGGCTGCTCATCAGTAACAACGGAGGGAAAGATTTCTTTGGGCGACTGTTGTCTGCAACACTGAATCCCACAATCGGGGCAGCTGAAAAGGGGAATTAATCTACGCAGTATTGCTACAAATAAAAGACCGGCACACCAAGTGTGGCCGGTCTTCTTATAGAAAGTAGGTTGTCCTTATCGGATGTCCAATTTATCCAATACGCTGAATACAATCCTGTCGCAGCGGATAAGATGGAATGGAAATACCACATCGTTTTTGTAAAAATTGGTGATGTGTTCGCGGAGCATCATCCTGGCTCGAATTTGTCTCACTTTTACATTCACCCTGGAAATATCCAGGGCCTTGCTGGTTTCGGCCACATTCATCTGCTCCATTTCCCGGAGGATAAATACTGCCCGGTATTTTTCGGGAATACTTAGTAATGCCTGCTCCAGTACTTTACCCAGTTCCCTGTTTATTACAGCATCCACCGGAGTTTCTTTGCTTTTATCCTGGTGGTCTTCCAGTGTGGAGATGTCTTCGCTGGCAAGCTTTTTTCCTTTTTTCAGGTGCTGATGGCACTCATTGATCAGGATTCTTTTGAGCCAGGTCCCGAAGGCGGCTTCCTGGCGGAACTGAGCCAGATGCTGATAAGCATTGATATAGGTGAGCTGCATTACATCCTCCACATCCATATCATTGTTCAGATAAGACATCCCAAGTCGGAAAAGACTGGTATTGTGGCGGCGCATCAGTTGTTCGTACAACCGCTTCTCTCCTGCCAGTACTCTGGCGATTAGTTCGTTATCAGTAAGTGTTTCGATAGGTTGAATAATACTCATTCAATCGGGTATTTGAAGGTTAAGGAGAAAATAAGTTACAAAAAATGGTAACAAGTTGTAACCTTTTCCAAAATCTGTACTCTAATTCATGAAAGAGGCCGTCAAGCGCCTGCGTATTAACCTGAATGACCTAAAGCACAGTAGAAAAATGATCAAAGACCCAAACTCCAGACCAACCGGCATTAGCTTGCCCCCTTTAACCCATCAAAGGGTACAGGAGTTAAAGCAAACTCCTAAGGGTCAGCGCATTATGCAAGAAGCATTCCATGCTTTTCCGGAGTTGGTGAAGTCGCTCACCAGTGCCTTACAGGAGAAACTCAACAGTTTTACCAAGGCCCGCACTACGCAAACCGCATCACTGGAAGGACTCTCTCTGGATGCCTTAGTGGAGGACTACCAGTTTCTGGAATTTGTGCAGTTCATTATGTTCATCAAATGGAAAGAGGAGAAGAATAAGCATAACGGCTATCTTCCCGGGAACCTTCAGGCATACTGAATGTTTCCCATTAAAACAGGCATCTTATGCCATAGCGCAAATTGAAGAGGCAGCATTAACTGTAGCAAAAGAATTCTACCAAGAAAGCTGTAGCAAAGAATGGATGAACGTCTGTAACGTTCATCCATTCTTTTTGGGGCGGCAGAACAAATCCACTCTTTTGTTGGACCTCCCCCAAACTTATCTAGTAAACTTTCCATTGGTGACGAATCACCGCAAATACTCCCTGAAATTGTCGCATATAGCCACTGCCGGATTGGGCTTTTCTTTTCATCTTTGGAATGTCAAAAACAATCAGACAACCCCGTGTCTCTCTAAATTATACTCATATGCGTCAGTTAAAATTACAAGTGCAGATCAGTATTGATGGATTTGTGGCTGGTCCTAATGGAGAACTGGACTGGATATTTAATGGTTCCAGTCAAGATCCTATCATCCAAATCGCCGATACCTGCGACACTATTTTAATGGGCAGGAAAATGGCTTCCGGATTTACGGAATACTGGGAAGGCGTAGTAGATAACCTGCCGGAGAGTGCTGAATATGCCCTTGCCCGCCGGATGGTAGATATGCGTAAAATTGTGTTCAGTCATACTCTTACCAGCATTGGCGGCAGGAATGTGGAATTAGCCAATGGAGACCTGGCGGCCACTGTCCAGGCTTTAAAGCAGGAACCAGGTAAAGACATCATCGTTTATGGAGGTGCATCTTTTGTTAGCAGCCTCATTGAGCAGGATTTGATTGATGTGTATCATATGTTTACTATTCCAGTGGCGCTTGGCGACGGGCTAAGGATCTTCAAGGCCAGAAAAAATCTGCAGTTGACCTCTTCCATTTCTGATAACAACCAGGAGATTATCAATACGTTTATCCCTGTACGTTAATCGCCCTGGAGCTGCCTATTCTCAGGAATCATTACATTCGTTATTGATCAATCCTGGAAAGATGAAAGAAAACAAATATGATGACAAAAGATTTTTCGAGCAGTACAGCGGTATGCATCGTTCACAGAAAGGACTGGCGGGCGCTGGCGAGTGGCACGCATTGAAGGCAATGTTGCCTTCTTTCAGTGGCAAGAAAGTCCTGGATCTGGGTTGCGGTTTCGGATGGCATTGTAGATACGCCATGGAGCAGGGCGCGATAGCAGTTACAGGAGTTGATATCTCTGCAAAAATGCTGGCCCGAGCAAAAGAGCTGAATGCAATGCCGGGCATCACTTATATCCAGCAACCTATTGAGGATATTGATTTTCCGGAGAACAGTTTTGACATTGTTCTCAGCTCCCTCACTTTCCATTATATCGCATCTTTTGAAGATATCTGCAAAAAAGTGGCACATTGTCTTGCTGCCAATGGTCATTTTATCTTTTCTGTGGAACATCCCATCTTTACTGCTGCAGGGAAACAGGACTGGTGTTATGATGCCGACGGCAATATTCTGCATTGGCCGGTAGATCAATATTTCCACGAAGGAAAAAGACAAACGCAGTTCCTGGGAGAACAGGTCACCAAATATCATCATACATTGACCACTTACCTGAATGGTTTGTTACATCAAGGTTTCACTATTACGCAAATCGTAGAACCCACCCCTGATCCGGCTATGCTACGGGAATTTGAAGGCATGAAAAATGAATTCAGAAGACCTATGATGCTATTAGTGAGTGCATGCAGGAAATGAATTGAATACGTTATAAAATGGTTCCTGATGGCGGAACAGCTATAATTTTCACGTAACTTTGCGCCTTCTTAAGCCGATGCCACAAACGAGTACATGATTACCGAAGAAGCTGAATGCCAACATATTATAACAAATAAAGCCCAAGCGGATGCTGCCTTCTGCCGGTTTAACGACCAGCAGGTTGCTCATGCGATGGCTACGGGTCTCACTTTAAACTTGCAGGATAATACGCATCCTTTGTGTGAAATTGCGGCAGCGGAGTTGCAGGAACACCTCTCATTACAGCAAGAGTGGCAGCATAATTTCGGCTTGGGAAGTCAGGGCACAGGCGCAGTCATTGGAAAGATGTTTGGCGTACTGGTGGTAAGAAATAACGCAGGCGAAATAGGATATCTCTGTGCTTTTTCCGGTAAACTGGCCAATGGCAATCATCATAGCAAATTTGTAGCTCCCATTTTCGACGGACTACAAGTTGGCGGTTTTGTAAATGTTGGAATGCTTCATTTGTCGGCCATCAATCAGGAAATTGCTATGCTAGCGCAGACAGACGCAATTGGCAATGCATCTGCCATTGAGCATTTAAAGCATTTACGGAAAACGCATTCCAATGCATTGCAGCGTAGGATTTTAGAGCAATATAACTTCAGGAATAAGGCAGGTGTATTTAAGAATATGGTGGAGATATTCACGGAATATGGCTATAAGCAACCGCCTGCAGGCGCCGGAGAATGCGCCGGTCCAAAATTATTACAATATGCCTTTCAGCATCAAATGGAGCCTTTGGCTTTAGCTGAATTCTGGTGGGGATTATCTCCTAAATCGGATACCTGGAAACATGGGGCCTATTACAAACCCTGTCAAGAGAAATGTGCGCCTATTCTGGCGTTTATGTTGAGCTAGCGCGATTATCCTTCCTTCAACCTATTGTAACGTACGAACTTTTATATGGAGATCAAGACTCTATAAAACTTAATAGCGCCTGATGAATTGATACATCGGGCGCTATTAACTTTTATGGTAAAATATCAATAGCCGGTATTCTGGGCGAATCCATTCACAGATCTGTCGATCTGGTCCTGAGGGATAGGGCGCAGCACATGAGTGGGCTTGATATTCGCGCGGGCTTCGTTGTTATGCAATCGTACTCTTTCGAGTAGTTTATGGGTTCGCACCAGATCAAACCAGCGCAACTGCTCTCCTACCAGTTCCCGGCCTCTTTCATCCAGGAGGAAATCGATGCTCATATCAGTAGGACCTACTTTCATGGCCGTGCGGTTTGCTTGTGTTTCTGTATCGGTGGCGCCTATACGCGCTGCCCTTAAACGTACCACGTTTACCAGATCGGCGGCTGTCTGGGCATCGCCTTGCATTAGCATGGCTTCTGCCTCAATGAGATAGGTTTCTGCCAGGCGGAAAGAGATAAAGGGTCTTACACCGGAGGCCTGGTTATCGGGGCGTAAGGCGTCTGCAAATTTATTCAGCGAAGGATATAGCTTTTCTGTATATAACCGTGGTGGCACCATCATATACTTTTTACTGGCGATCACCGCAGCGGATACATCATAACCAGGTAGATACACTGCCGTATCGCCCATGTTCAGTGTGGCAGTAGGCGCATTGGTAAACCATACTGTGGTGAAGAATTTTTCATAACGGGTATCGTGGATGCGGTCTTTGTACAACGTATCCAGGAGGAAGCTGGTAGGTCTGAAACGCTTCCAGGGCGTACCATTGGGAAGATCGCGCTTCATACCTGCGAGTACGTCATATTGCATCAGAAAAAAACGACAGGCGTTATTATCGCTGTAATTGTAGAGTGGATCGGTGGTAAACTGGGCAGCCCAGATGGTTTCGCTGTTATTCTCTTTGCCTTGTGCCCATATCTGGCCTGGATCATCTAGTAGTCTGAAACCATAATTTTTTATGACGATGTCCGCATATTTGGCTGCATTCGCATAGTCGGTAGGCTTTGCCTGTGGCGAAGATGCCCTGGTGAGATAGACTCTTGCCAAGAGGTGTTCCACCGCAGGTTTGGTGGCGCGTCCCCATTCCGTTTGTGCATCAGGCAGATCTTTTTCTGCATCGAGCAGGTCGTTGATAACAGCATCATAAACCGCCGAAACGGAGTCGCGGTGCGCTTCCCGGAGGATGGCGGTATTCTCCTTCAGGCTTAATGGAATAGGGCCAAACATCTCCATTAGTAAGAAATGGTATTGTGCGCGGCAGAATTTAGCTTCTGCAATACCTTTCTTTTTGGAAGCATCATCGAGGTCAGTGATTTTATCCGCCCGGGTGATCACCACATTACAGGTATTGAGTGTCTGGTAAAAACTGTTCCAGACTTCTCTCACATGGTCGTACCTTGAATCCAGCTGGGAGGTATATTGACTGGTAAATTTATAGTTGCCATCAGAACCGTTGGTGATGATATCCGTACCGGTTTCTGTCAGTGTCATTCCTCTCTCCGAACTATAGAAGTTACGCATAGACACGTAGGAACCATTTACAGCAGTGAGGAAGCCAGCTTTGGAATTATAAAAATCATCTGTTGCATTCGTCACTACTTTTTCATCCAGCATTTTATTACAGGAGGCTGTACCTAGCGACAGTAGCAACATAGCGGGGATTATATATCTCATAATAATTTTCTTTTTGTGCATTAAAACTTAGCATTAATACCAAATTGCAGCATCCAGGTAGCGGGTGCATCTATACCGATTACGGTTACATCTTCCGGATCAATACCTTTCCATTTCTGACGATAAGGCGCCAGGATCAACGGTTGTTTTACACTGACAGTAAAACGCAGATCCGACATAGACCAATTGCGGATCACTTTATCCGGCATGGCATAAGCCAGGCTGATGTTACGTATCTTGAAGAACGAACCGTCAAAGTAGCTGAGCGACTGGAAGTTGCTGGGTCTTTCCTGATTGGCATTGGGCCGTGGGAAATCGTTAGAAGGATTCGCAGGCGTGTTATAGTTTACATTCAGGTTGTTATAACGTCCGAATAACGTATTATAGTTAGCGTAGAAATCACTTTTGATCATGCTCCCCCAGCGTGCAAAAGCTACGACCGACAATTCAAACCCTTTATAGGAGAAACGTTGCGTAGTACCTGCCTGCCATTTCGCTTCCGGAGTCCCGAGAATTACGCGGTCATTTTTGGCATCAATGACGGTGTCTTTGTTCACGTCTTCCAATCTTATTTCCCCTGGTTTTACGCCATATCTGGCTGCTAATGCCGCATCCTTATCCTGCCAGATGCCTATCTTTTTAAAATCGTAGTATACGGTAGTCGGTTGTCCTACAAACCAGCCATTACCAATATCAGCGGATCTGCCGTCGCCGAGCGAAAGAATTCTGGATCTGTTGCGGAAATAGTTCACATCCATTTTCCAGGAGAAACCATTCGGATGATCGATAACGGTGGCGGATATACCGATTTCCAGGCCTCTGTTTCTACTTGTACCCAGGTTCATCAACACCTGGTTGAAACCATTGCTGAATGGGAGTGTTTGCGGCATGAGGAGGTCGGTTGTATGTTGATTATACCATTCGATTACACCGCTGATACGGCCATTGAAGAAGCCAAAATCGAGTCCTATATCTGTGGAAGTTGTGGTTTCCCAGGTAAGCGAAGGATTACGCAGATCTAAAGGCACATAGCCCAGCGCGCCTTTATTTCCGAAGGAGTAAGGAATCCTTTGCAGGGAGCCTTGAGTAGCATATGGAATAATACCGGTATTGCCTATACGACCATAGCTGGCACGGAGTTTCAGGTTATCCATGAAATGTTGCCGTCTGAAAGGCGCTTCATTCATGATGTTCCAGCCCACTGCTACAGAGGGGAAGTAACCCCACTTCTGACCGGGTGCAAAGCGGGAAGAGCCATCTGCGCGTAAAGTCAACGTTACCAGGTAACGATCGTCGTAACCGTAGTTGACACGACCCATATAAGACAGGATGGTCCATGTGCTCAGACTGCTGCCCATTCCAGTTACACTCAGGGCTTGTCCGAGGTTAAAATATTGCTGCGACTCCACCGGAATACCTCTTACATTAGTACCTAATGCGTCTGTAGTCTGACGTTGTACACTATACAGGCCAGTTACGCCGATATTATGTTTCTTTATCAGTTTGTTGTAGGTAAGAAGGTTTTCGATGGTATATGCTACCACTAATGCACTGTTCTTAGTCGCTGTAGCATCGCCACCGCCAATTAGCAGATTAGTGTTATTCTTTCCCTGGAAAAGGCCATAGTTATAGGATTGAATATCTGGTCCTACGTTGAGACGATACTTCAGGCCATTCATTATTTCCACTTCGCCGTATAAACTGGTGAATATGCGGAGTCGTTTCATCAGTTCCACCCGGTTATCATTTACATAATCGAGCAATGGATTGGGTTGCTGGCTGTCGCCGGTTGGATAGATGATCAGTTTTCCTTTATCATCATAAGGTGCAGCGATGGGTAGCATTTTCAGTGCATTGTCGATCCCGTTGTAGGTTTCCCCGTTACGGAGACTGTATGCGCCCAGTAAAGAAGCGCCTACTGTAACCCTTTTGCCTATACGTTGATCGAGGGCGATATTGAAATTGTAACGTTCGTAGCGCTGTAGTTTCAGTACGCCCTGGTCTTTGAAATAGCCCAGACCAACATTATACCTGGTATTTTCCGTACCGCCGGCAACGTTGACACTGTGGTTCGTTTGGTTTCCTTGCGACACCATGAGTTTTTGCCAGTCGACATCCACCCCTTTCTTAATATTGGCATATTCCACAGCGTTAAAGATCTTTTGATCAGAAGCGTCGGGGTTGGTGTCATCATATTTTCCGATGGTTCGATTTGCTTCCCTGCGCATGTTGATGAAGTGAGCTGCGTCCATCATGTCTGTTTCGCCCAGCTGATGGACAATGCCATAGGAGCCGCTGTAGGATACCACTGGTTTTGTTTGCTTCCCTCGTTGGGTGGTTACGAGGATTACGCCGTTGGCGCCTCTGGAGCCATATATCGCTGTTGCGGAAGCGTCTTTTAAGATATCCATGGACTGAATAACGCCGGTGCCAATATCATTCAGGCTACCGGAGTAAGGAATTCCATCTACGACATACAGCGGATCATTTCCGGCGTTGAGGGAACGGCTTCCGCGGATGCGTACCTGTGGTTCATCTCCAGGCTTGGAGCTGTTATTGATTACTTCCACTCCTGGCGCGCGGCCCTGGAGGGCTTGTTGTGGGTTGGTGACAGGAACGTCCTGAATGGACTTAGCTGATACCGTGGAAATAGCACCGGTAACATCTTTCTTCTTCTGTTGTCCATAGCCGACTACCACAATTTCTTCGAGTTTTTTCCGGTCTTCTGCCAATATCACGGACACGGCTGTACGATTATTCAACGGTTCTTCCCGGGTAGAATATCCGATAAAAGTAAATACCAGTACAGCATTGGCAGGATCGGCTACCTGTAGCTTGTAATGTCCGTTGGGATCAGACTGGGTACCTGTGTTCTTCCCTTTTACCGCGATGGTCACACCTACCAAAGGCGTTTTCTGGTCGTCGAGCACATTTCCCTCTACAGTGACGGGCCTTTTCTGTGCCAGGGAAAATTGATATAATAGCAGACATGCTATCAGACATAGTAAACGTGGAAATCCTTTTTTCATAACGATAGTTTTGGAATTGTGGAATATTGGGCTGGGTTCAAATCAGATTTTGGCGGTTCACTACAGGTTCTTCGAATAACAAAATAATCAATTTTTCGAATTTTGCAATCGTTTGCAATAATGTTTTATTCTCTTATTTTAAAGTACAATTGCTTCAGGACTGATAAAATAGCGGCAACTATTCAGATGGGGGATTAGATAAGTTGGGGAATAGCTATTCATAAAAATGCCCCCAAAAAGTTAGGATACTTTCTGAGGGCATTAGATTTAGGGATATGAAATATTATTTAAACGTGTCGTTCAACACACCGGCCAGACGAATGCCAGCTTGTTGGATACGTTCATTGATAACCGGGATATGTTGTTCGTAGTATTCTTTGCCAATGCTGCGGCCTTTCATGGCATCTACTTCTGCATATAGCTGACTGCTGATCTGGTAGCTTTCCCAGAGCCATTGCATCATGGGATCGCGTTGCCATTTTTTGATTTTAGCAGGTCGAACACGTTCTAATTTCGAAGCAAATTGTTCATAGTTCAATCCTTGTGTAGCGATCAGTTTAGAATCCCAGAGGCTGTGCAAATTGGTTCCTTTGCCTTCATAATTGAGCTGGATGGTGTTACCGCCTTTGTCTTCTTTTCTGCTGATATGCATTGGTTGATGCAGGTCGCCTACAAAGTGAACGATGAATTTCAGGGCAGCAATTTTTTTCTCTCTTGGTGTTGCGGGATCTGTCAGTTCCTTTTCCAGTTGAGTAAGTGCGCTGAAAACATTTTGTTCAGCTAATGACTGCACTTGCGTGTCAAATGTCTGGCGATCGAGTCCCAGCGGGAGGTTCAAGAAATGCCAGGGGGCGGTTTCTTTGAATTCGTCCTGGTTGCGGACATCATCCGCCCAGGAGGCTACATCTGCGAGCGACTTATCTCCTAAAAGATCTTGCACAGCAGCTTTTGCTTTCTTTGACAAATGTGCTTCGGCGATTTTCCCGACGGTCTGGTGGCCCACATTTCCCCAGGAAGTTAATAATACGGACAATACGGCCAAAAGGCTTACTAAAATTGGCTTTTTCATCCCGCCAAATTACTACTCTATAAGAAGTAGAGGATTAACTTAACGTTGTATTTTCTGCTGCATGTTAGATAATAACATTAATAACAGAAAAGCCGCTTAAATCATTTGATTTAAGCGGCTTTTCTGTATAAGGCATATCAGGTTTAGCCCTTATTACAGTGAGCCCCTGAAACAGCAGATGGTTATTTGTCTTCCACTACATAATAATTTACTTCCAGGAATTTTTCTTTGCTATCATTCAATTCTGTCAGAATGCCGCCTACTTTTACTTTCTGCTCCGGAAGTTTCTTTTTCTCTTTTGAATTAGCAATAATGAAGGTATCCCCGGTATTTGCATCTTTGATTTCATAAACATCATAGGATTCAGCAATAGGTACGGGGATCAATGTATTCACCACCAAGATAATATTGTATCCTTTGAACACGGTTTTTGCATCCACCAGTTGGGGAATGCCTTCGATGATAATACTGGCCCCGAGGGTACCTTTGCTTCCTACTTCTGAAGGCAGCAGTTGCACCGGTTTATATTGCGTATAATTGTGTTGTAGTTCCTGATCAAATTTGGAGAAGATATCTTTTCTTGCACTTTCGCTCAATTCACTTGTAGCCAGTTCCAGGAAGAGAATGCCCTGTTGTTTACCAATAAATACGCCGGCAGCTTTACCTACTTCGGCCTGACTGATGATCTGATCATCAGCATGATTAAAGAGGTTATAAAAACGGCCACCATTATCCAACGTAGCCATGGCATCTTCATAATTCTTAAAGGGGACAACTAGTTCCATTCGGTTGATTGTTTATGATTCAAGGTTGAATATAGCGTAATAAGGTAGCATTCCCTCTAATTGGTTTTCTTGGCATTCTTGTCGTCCCATCTCTTTTTATTAAAAATGATGACTAAGGATAAGCAAAATGTCAGCAAATAAAGGATTCCCAGGCCGGTATGTCTGAAAGCCAGGTTACGAAAATCTATTTCCTTAAAAGCTGCTACTCCTAATATGATGGTTATCATCCACATCGGTATTGACTTACTCATGCTATAGTTTGTTTCCTGTAAAAGTAAAACCAAGCCTATTTTTATCTCCTACACCTGCGTGTAAAATCCGTGGATGGCGCCTCGGTTCCAAAAAGGCGAGCCTCGAAGGTCCTGTTTGTTGCAAATCAATGGATTCCGTTCACCATTCATGTAAAATTCTCCTCTTTTTTAAGTTTATGCTTTCGATTGCAAAGACTATTTTATATTTTGGAGATGCAATCAATAATCCACGCGATGAATCACAATAACTCGAGAAGGAACTTCCTGAAGCAAGCGGCGCTGGCCACGCTGGCCACCGCTACACCAGGCTTGCTGATGGCTGCTGCAAAGCCATATACCCGTAAGATCGGGCCTAACGAAAAAGTAAACATTGCCTTCATTGGTATTGGTAACAGAGGTGGCGAGATCGCCCAAGCGCTCTACAAAACTGGACTGGCAAATGTAGTCGCTCTTTGCGACGTAGACATGGGGGCGCCACATACCCTGGAAGTAATGAAAATGTTTCCGAACGTGCCACGATTCCAGGATTTCCGCCAAATGTTCGATAAAATGGGGAACCAGATTGATGCCGTTTCCATTGGGGTGCCCGACTTCTCCCATTTCCCGATTACGATGATGGCGATAGGTCTGGGCAAGCATGTATATGTAGAAAAGCCTATGGCACGCACTTTCAACGAGGTGGAACTGATGATGAAGGCAGCCAAAAAGCATCCAAAAGTGGTGACACAAATGGGTAACCAGGGGCATTCTGAAGCCAACTACTTCCAGTTTAAGGCCTGGACAGAAGCGGGTATCATTAAAGATGTTACCGCTATCACGGCTCATATGAACTCTCCCAGACGCTGGCATGGCTGGAATCCGAATATCACTTCGTTCCCGCCAGCAGAACAGGCGCCAGCTACGCTCGACTGGGATATATGGCAGATGGCCACACAAGGGCATTCTTACAACAAAGATTTCGTAAATGGTCAGTGGCGTTGTTGGTTCGACTTCGGCATGGGTGCGTTGGGCGACTGGGGCGCACATATCATAGACACGGCCCATCAGTTCCTCGATCTGGGATTACCGTATGAAGTAAATCCAATCAAGCTTACAGGGCATAATAATTTCTTCTACCCTATGTCTTCCACCCTGGCCTTCAAATTCCCTAAAAGAGGAAATATGCCGGCACTGGATATCACCTGGTATGATGGCGTAGATAATTTGCCTCCAATTCCTGCCGGATATGGCGTCTCTGGTCTCGATCCAAATATTCCGCCTCCAAGCAATGGGGCTATTGCACCTTCCAAACTGAATCCTGGTAAGATCATTTACAGCAAGGAGCTTACCTTTAAAGGAGGTTCACACGGCAGTACATTGTCTATTATTCCGGAAGAGAAAGCAAAAGCAATGGCAGACAAACTTCCGGTAGTGCCACAAAGTCCTTCTAACCACTTTAAGAACTTCCTGTTGGCATGTAAAGGAGAAGAACAGACACGCTCTCCATTTGCCATTGCGGGCCCACTCAGTCAGGTGTTCTGTCTTGGCGTACTGGCGCAATGGACAGGTGAGAAATTACAATTTGATCGGGAGAAGAAAATTATTACGAATAATAAACACGCAAATGAATTGCTGATTGGACCGCCGCCAAGGAAAGGCTGGGAACAATATTACAAGGTATAATGAGAAAGGGGACTATGGTCCCCTTTTTTTATGCGCGAGTAGTTCCAGCTTTTAGAAACATATCCAGTTCGATCAATCCCCCGTAAAGAAAGACATTAAACTGTTCTTTTTAGGAGATCCTTCTTTATCAAAAATGTGCAGGGTATCATCTGAAGCGTGGGCAAATATTCTCCCATCATACACATGGAGCTTGCCAATACATTTACCCGCATTGTCAGTGGTTTTTATTTTGCACTCCCAAATAATCTGACCTGTTGCTATATTCAAAATTGCCAGGCGATCCTTAGGTCTTCCCGCCCCATCTACAAAATATAAATATTCATCTTGCACCACACATCTGCGGCCATTAATGTTAAGATTAGCAGCCTTAAGGACCTCATTAAATTCCAATGTCTCTGTTTTTCCGGTGGCTAAATCGAGTATGCTTAGCGTTTTCCAACTTGGAGCATATATCTTGTTTTGATATAATTGTAAATAGCCACCAAACCTATCAAATTTCTCCAGTACATTTCCTGTCTTTGCATCTATACAAAAGGTAGCTTTAAAATCTATTTTATCATGATCATACAAATAAAAATACAGCTTGCCATTCAAAGGAATAATATCCCAAACAATGCTCGGATTATCGGAACCTAGTAATTTGACGGTATCTATACGCCAAATTTCGGAGCCATCCTGTAAGGAAAACAAGCCAAATTCATTTTCACCGGTAGAAATAAAAGTATCGTTGTCTACCATCATAAGAATACCAGTTATACCCATGGGAAGGGGTAGAAATCGGCGAAACTCAAAGTTATTGTTTAGCTCCACATACCCTTTATTACCCTCCTCGTTCGTTAGAAAATACCAATTGTTCTCAGATTTGTCTCCGGGAATTGATAGATTATGTTTCAATGAATGGATAGTATACTTTGAAGAATGAACATCTGTATGAGATTGAATTAAGAAAGTATTATCATTTGCTGCAACAATAATTTTATCATTTGCACCAAATAAAAAATCATATGCATTTTTTACCTGTTCTTTTAAGATGACGGAAAAGCGATGATCGTACAATATCATTTTCCCATTCCTTTTCAGCACTCCTAATTGCTGTTGTTCCGGTAAGTAACCATAGTGTCTTACATCTTTTATTTTTGCAACCAATTCCATCATTTGATAATCCGATTAATGGTAATGTATATTGAAAAATAAGTGATTTATGTATACAAAACAATAAACATTCGATTTAGGGGTCAATATTTACGTATATCCGTAAGGGGTAGTTGATCTGAATAATGGATTGGGCAATCAAAGTATGATTAATTACTATTGAGTAAAGACAGGAATTAAAGTTATCCAGCGATTAACCTTTAATATTAGGAAGGTTCAATTAGTGGGATTATTTAGGGATGATGCTACTTGTATATCTGTATACTTATTCCTTTCAATGGCGCCGGGCTATTGCTAAAAGTACAAGACATACTAGTGCAGCAATAGCATTTAATATACTGAACCAATCGCCCCATTTGTTGTAAACAGTAGGATGGCGCTGTATATCAAGGCTACCTGTTAGTACCATGGGGGTTCCATCATCGCTATTGGCTTCGTACAACACCCTGCCCCTATAGTCGTTGATCGTCAGTCTGCCCATTCTGGCATTCCTTATCATTCCGAAGCCGCCTTCCACGCATCGCATGATTGCCATCCGGCTATGCAGCCAACCATCTCGCTCAAAGTCCCAGGCAGGCACATATAGAACATTCGCACCTGCATTGCCATATTGGTGGATGTATTGCTGAAAATCCATGTCTTTACAAATAGCCACCCCTTCTGTTCTACCTTTCCGAAGAAATACACCGGGTGTAGTTCCTGGTTTCACGCTATCCAGCAATTCGCCGGGGAACAAATGTACTTTCTGGTAATCTGCCAGGAGCGTACCATCCGCTCCTAGTACCCAGGCTCTGTTTTCGTAATAGGCTCCATTTTGCTGCGACATGCAGGCAACTATGCTGACATGATTTGCCAGGGCAGTTTCTTTAAACTGTTGCAGGAAATGCTGACGGCGATTATTGCTTATCGTAAACATTTTTTCTGGAAACACTATTATCTCCGCACCTTGTTTTGCCAACGCTGCAACATGCTGCAGGTAAAGGTTTGCCAGGTATATTTGCTTCTCCTCCCCTGTCATTTTTTGCTGGTGGTAAGCCTCTTTATCAATGGCTACTAGCCCTACTTTTAATGCTTGTGGATTTGTAGTGGTTTGATTTAGACGCACTGTCCCCCAAATAATAGCAGCTGCCAAAACACCGAACGTTAGCACCGAGAGTGTTCGGATGGATTGTTTTTGTTGATAGCGATAGACGATGCAGGCTATAGCTGTAGGGATAAGAGTGACCAGGAAGGTAATACCCTGTATGCCTGTCAGCGCGGCCACCTGCACAATGGGTAAAAAATCGCATTGCGTATAGGCAATGCTGCCTGCCGTACCATCCGGGGTAGTCAGAAAAGAAATATATTCAACTGCAGTCACCAATATAGGGAACGCAAAAACAGTGGACCAATGGGAATAGGTAAGCATCAGTTTTCGCGCAGCAAGGACCTGTAATGCGAAAATCAGGGGCATCAGCAGCGTAAAAATAAACACTAGTGGCAAAGGCATGATACTTAATAAATAAGGTACCCAGCTAAGCCGTCCTATTAAATAAGCCGTAAATGCTATTAAAAATGTCTGTTTGCCAGAAAGCCGTAAAGAGAAATAGAGTATGGGAACAGGCGCCACCCAAAGCAGCCACCAGATATGTGCTGATAAACTAAAAGAAAAGTACCAGCAAATGCCTGCCAGAAGTACTCCTGCGGCCAATAATGCTTTGGAGACCGGTTTATATTCCGACATGATATTGGTTTAGTATTATCATCAAAGCTATAGGGTTTTTACGAGGCATCATTGTATATTTTAGACAGGCTGATGTTTGATGAGGATATCTGCTATTTTGTTATCCTCTTTTTTAAACTGACTCGGGGTGGTGCCGGTAAACAACCGAAAATCACGGATAAAATGTGCCTGGTCAAAGTAGTTGCATGTATGACTGACATCTGTTAAAGTAGTTCTGGTTCTCATACACCTGACCGCCTTATTGAAGCGAAGTATTTTATGGTAATACTTGGGGGTGTATCCGATATTTTTCAGGAAAACCCTTTCCAGCTTTTTATAGTACCAACCTGTTTGCCGGCAGATGGTATCAATGGATAAATCTTCCTGATTATTGCGTAGTATTTCAATCGTTTGGCTAACCACTAACTGATCTGCAGGGAAGTCTCTCCATGCTTTCTTTAACAGTGTGTCCAGCACATGTATTCTCTTATCATCCTCCGGATAATCTGATAATTGCATTTCCCAGCTTTTTGCAGCCTTTCCTAAAATCAGTTCCGCGGGCAAGAGGGAATTTAATAAATCAGATATGGGCACATTGGTAAATGCCGCCAGACCACCAGGTTTAAATCGCAAACCCAGCATCCTGGTTTTACCAGTACTTTTTACATAAAAGATCTGGTTGCGCTGTCCCATGATCACTGGCCCACTCAAACAAACGCCATGAAGGTTATCAGCTGTAATTAACCAATCTGCCGGGTCTCCAAAATTAAAGATCAGCTCTACCCTGCCTCCTGGTATCAGTCGGTCAGGAACATCCATAAATCCATGTGGCGCATGTAATACCCAATAGCATTCTATCAGGTCTGCTAGTTGTGTAGATGGATAATATTGCTGGTAATAGAGCATGTAATGATTAGCATCAGGTGATTCTATATTTCTCTATCAGCTGAGCTTACCCGCTGATCGCTAAGGTAATATACAAAAATCGGTCAATTAACTGCTATGGCACGTTCTGCATTAGTAATCGGCTGAAATACAAGTTCATAATCCATTTCTACTTTAATCAGGAAAGTAAAATTTGTTGGATTGATAAAAATTTCTAATTTTGGTGTACAACATATCTAATACACTATGATACGCTTTGAAAACTTCTGTTTTGGCTATAAGCCGGGTGCATTGCTGTATCGGAACCTGCAACTTTCTTTAGAGTCGGGCAAGATCTATGGTTTACTTGGAAAAAACGGCGCAGGCAAATCCACCCTGCTAAAAAACTTGACAGGACTACTTTATCCATCGTCGGGCCAGGTGTCTGTAAATGGTTTTAATCCATCTGGTCGTAAACCGTCTTTTCTGCAAACTATTTATTTTATACCTGAAGAAGTACATGTGCCGGCATTGACTATCAATAGTTACGTTGCGCTATGGGCGCCGTTTTACCCTGGTTTCAGCCGTGAGATGCTGGATAATTATCTGGACAAACTGGATGTAAAAACGGATCATAAATTGAACAAACTTTCATTTGGGCAGCAAAAGAAATTCATCATTGCGTTTGCACTGGCTTGTAATACCAATGTGCTAATCATGGATGAACCTACGAATGGGCTTGATATTCCTTCTAAGAAAAGATTCCGCAAGTTGATCTCTTCGTCTATGCATGAAGACCGTCTCATTTTTATATCTACTCACCAAACCCGTGATCTTGAGAACCTGATTGACCAGGTGATCATCGTGGATAATGGCGAACTGCTGTTAAATGCACCAGTTGACATCATCGGGCAAAAGCTGTCGTTTAAAATAGTGGAAGAGTCGTATGCAGCGCAGGCAGTTTTGTACGAGGAGGAGAACATGTATGGCCGTGCTGTTGTTACTGCCAATATTGCGGGCGGCGAAAGTCGTATTAACCTGGAGCAACTGTTCAATGCAGCAACAGAAAATCCGGAAATGGTAAAAGCAATTTTTAAAAATTAATGCGCTAATAGTATGAACGACGTATTTAGTGCCCGCCGTTTTGGATGGCTGATGAGGAAGGTTTTCCTGGATAAAACCACGCCTGTCTTAGGGACTATCCTGCTATGTTTTACGGTTACCTTAATATTCTATGGATTAACGCGGCTGTTGCAGGGTATTCCGACTGCCCAAAATGGGGCTTTCACGATCGGGCTTCCATTGGGCGGCACGCTGGTGGCCTCTGTGGTCTTTGGTTACTTTAACAATAATGCAGTAGGCACCTCTTTTTTAACGCTTCCTGTTTCAGTATTTGAAAAATGGTTATCGGGCGTGTTAATAGTTGGTGTGTTATACTTTTTTCTGTTCCTTCTCTTTTTCCGGTTAATAGATACAGCCTTTGTGGCGCAATACCATAGCGGTCTAAATCCACATTCCCCTTATTATAAAGAACAGTATGAATATGTGCAGTTGTTTTCCTTGACCGGCTTTACAGCACGTGTAAATTATATGATGTTCTTCAATTTTGCCGGTATGATGATGCTTGGTTCACTTTTCTTTAATAAAGCGCCTTTTGTAAAAACGGCATTGGCAATATGTGTTTTGATCATTGCTACTTTTTTACTGAACTTGCTGGTCATAAACCTACTGATAAAAAATGTGCAAATAGCCTTTCCTTTCTCCGTAGTATGGATATGGGTAGGTACAGACCGCGCTGCGCTGAATCTTTCTCCCGAAAATGAATCGAGGATAAGATTTATTTTCTGTTTCGTATTGCCCTCCATATTTTGGGGTCTTTCACTACTCAGATTAAAAGAAAAAGAATTTTAAAATATTTCGATGGTTTTTAACGACAGGACGGCTTTATATCTTCAGATCGCACTGTATATGTGTGAGCAAATTCTGCTAAAAAAATGGAAGCCGGAAGAGAAGGTGATGAGTATCCGCGATCTTGGCGAATTGATTGAAATCAGTCCCAATACCGTTCAGCGCGCCTATGATTTTCTGCAGCAACGAAATATCATCATTAATAAACGCGGTATCGGTTTCTTTGTGGCACAGGATGCGGAAGAACACATCCTTTCTTTTCGCCGGGAACAGTTTATGGAAAACGAACTACCGGACATGCTGCGCAATCTGTACCTGCTTAAAATTGATATGAAACAGGTGAATGCGCTGTACGATGAGTTCATAAAAAATAACTTTTCAAACAACGAGTGATGAAACTTACTTCAAAAATACTCATTGGTCTACTGCTATTGCTATGCTGTGGTATAATGCTTTCTGCCTCCATGTTCAAAAATGAATATGAAAGAAATGATAAAGGTGAATTATATTTTTTATATGGGACCATTCAGGATCAACCATTCAGTCATCTTGTGATCATCGGTGGTAACGCTTCAAATATCGTTTATGAACCCAGCGCTAAACCTTCCGTGAGAGTATTCAAACGTTGGAATGGTTATCATGATAAACGCATAACAACGATTGTTCGCAATGATACCTTGTACCTGGATTTTCCAGGTACATATGCTGATCTGAATGAGAAGATGCAGATGAAAAATACGGCTATCGTGCGTATTTTTTCACCCGAGTTAAAATCAGTAACCGCCGCCAATACCAATCTACAGTTATTAAAGCTGAAGCAGAAAACGCTGGCAGTCTCTGTTTCCGGCAATTCAAACTTTGAAGTGGAAAGCCTGATAGCCGATTTTGAAGATGTTTCCATTAAAGCAACTGATACAACAGGTATTGTATTTGAAATGTCGCCGGACCTGAAAAAATCAGGCAGCGCCCTATCGCGGCAGGGTGAAATGGAAATTGCTGCCGATAAAAAAGGTTGGGATGCTTTTCATATAAAAAACTTGCATGCGACAGTATCAGGTCATTCTTTTGTGGATGTAGGCCATGCACAGATCGATTCAGTTGATTTACATGTATCTGACTCATCTGCCGTTGTATTGTCGGGAGGCACGATGCATAAGCGTTTGCTTGTTAACAGGTAGCCTTTATCATTTTATAATGCAATTTTTCAGATGTGTATAGAGACGAAATTTCGGCTGACTGAAGGGATAAAAAAAGGATTCGTCTTGCCTTTGTGACAAGACGAATCCTTAAAGAATTAATATCAGGCAGATGAACATGCATCTTCCTGAAACCTGCTACTGCTTATTTCTTATACTCCTTTTCTCAGACTTTCAGCATAAGCATCCGGCAATGGGCTGTCCTCTACTGCCTTTGCGGCTTTCTCCACATCGTATTCAAAGCGGATAAATTCGACCTGTATACTATCTTTGTCATGTATGTTGCTATTTTCATTGATGTGCAGGATTACATAACCGCCACGAGGATCTCCGTCTTTAGGTTTACCTACTGATCCGATGTTGATGGCATGGCGATAGGATGCGGCGCTGTCTATTGGCGTATCGGCCAGTATTCTATGATATGGTTTATGGGTATGCCCGAAACACATGATATCCGCATCGGCATCGCTCATGATACGTAGCATGCTTTTTTCCTCCCGATCTTCAAACAGGTATTCATTTATTTTACGTGGACTACCATGCACCAATAGTAAATTCAGTTTATCATTATTCAGCTGAAATTCTACTTTTATATGTGCAGGCAGGGTACGCAAATACGCTCGTTCTTCTTCGTTCACGATACTGTTAGTAAATGAAATAGAAACGCTACCATTGGCCTTTTCAGCGTCCGTTTTATAGGCGCAACCGCAATCGTTGCTACTGCGGCCAATACCAAAATCATAGTTTCCCGCGATGGTAGGAATACCACGTTTGCGTACTTCATTGATCACTTCGTTGGGCCAAATATTATAGCCAACCAGGTCACCCAGACAGTATATAGCATCCGGCTTCCGCTGCGCTACATCTTTAAAAAAAGATTCCAAGGCGGGCAAATTGGCGTGAACATCACTGAATAAGGCGATTTTCATAATTAAATTTCAGTTGAGATGAATTATTTTATAGCGTAGTTGTTGTTGCGGTTGTCTTTATCTCGCGCTCCCTGTACCATTTCTTTTTAAACCAGAATGCTACGTTCACCAGGGCAATCAATGCCGGCACTTCTACGAGTGGGCCGATTACTCCCACGAATGCCTGTCCCGAATTGATACCAAAAACGCCGATGGCTACAGCAATAGCTAATTCAAAGTTATTACCAGCAGCGGTAAATGCAACAGAAGCGGTTTTGGAATAGTCTGCCCCCTGGGCTTTACCCAGGATAAAGCTGACCACAAACATAATGGCAAAATAAATGACCAGAGGTATAGCGATTCTGATGACATCTAATGGAATTTGGACGATAAGTCCACCTTTAAGACTGAACATCACTATGATCGTAAACAGCAGCGCTATTAATGTAACAGGTGAAATGAAGCGTACAAATTTCTCCTGAAACCATTGCTCTCCTTTTATTGCTATCAGGTTATATCGACTAATAACACCAGCAGCGAAAGGAATACCCAGGTAAATGCCAACACTTTTGGCAATTTCTCCGATGGAGATTGCCACTGTGATTCCTTTCATGCCAAATACCGTAGGCAGCCAGGTGATGAACACGTAAGCATATACGCTATATAGCAATACCTGGAAAATACTGTTCAGCGCCACTAATCCGGCGGCGTATTCCCGGTTGCCGTCAGCCAGTTCGTTCCAAACAATGACCATCGCGATACATCTAGCCAGTCCTATCAAAATCAGGCCGGTCATATATTCCGGGTACCCATGTAAAAAGAGTACCGCAAGCATGAACATCAGTATTGGTCCGATTATCCAGTTTAACAGTAACGATACGGATAATATTTTCATATTCCTGAATACTTCCCCCATATGCTCGTACTTTACCTTTGCCAGTGGAGGATACATCATTAGAATGAGTCCTGTCGCCAATGGTATGTTGGTGGTTCCCGAAGAAAAGGAATTGATAAAAGTAGAGGAAGACGGAATTAAATATCCAATGCTGACGCCAATCGCCATTGCAAGAAAGATCCATAAGGTAAGGTATCGGTCCAGGAACCCTAATTTCTTGCGTTGTGCAGGATTACAATTTTGCATATATAGTATTTAGCAGCATCCCGGAGGGCAGCAGGCAGTTGTGATCGATTTTTCAGCATACACAGTCACGCTGTAGATGCCAGTATTTCCGGAACGGAATTCCGCTATTTCTTCTGTGTTTAGATAGTTAGCAAGAATATCGTCAGGAATGGTAATGGTTTTTTCTTTCTGTATGGAGATGTTGGTAAAGCCTGCGTCGGCAATCATACCAAGATAGTCTTGTTTTTGGATGGCGCCAGACACGCATCCGGCGTACATTTCAGCCGCTTGTTGGATGCTTGGAGGTAATTCTCCTTTCAGGACGATGTCGGAAATGCTGAAGTGTCCACCTGGTTTCAGTACCCGGAAGATCTCTTTTATCACAGCAGGTTTGTTTGGTACCAGGTTCAGTACGCAGTTGCTTACTACAACGTCTGCAACATTGGAGGTTACAGGCATTTTTTCAATGTCGCCCTGGCGGAACTCAACGTTATTGAAATGTAGTTTTTCAGCGTTGGCACGGGCTTTCTCAATCATTGCCGGTGTGAAATCAATGCCGATAACCTTACCCATATCTCCCGTTTCCTGTCTGGCTACAAAGCAATCATTACCCGCGCCGGAACCCAGGTCGATCACCGTATCTCCTTTCTTGATTTTAGCGAATTGTGTAGGTAAGCCGCAGCCCAGGCCTAAATCAGCGTCCGGGTTATATCCTTCGAGAGCGGCATAATCATCACTCATGATATTATATACCTCCGTAGAGCAGCCCCCAGCCCCACAGCAGGAAGCAGTATTTGTTGCTTTATCCTGCAATGCAATTTCACTGTATTTCTGCTTTACCAGTGCTTTCATTTGTTCTTCCGTAGCCATAATCCTTTTATTGTATTATTGCAATATTGCGATATAATAGAGAAAAAATTTTTAGCAGCAGTTGGTGTTAATGTCCACGTCTTTAAAGAAGGCGTTGAAGAGGTCGCGGTATTGTTTCCAGACTTTAGGATTGATGCAATAGCATACGCTGGCTCCTTCAATGGAGCCCTGGATAATACCTGCAATTTTCAGTTCCTTCAGGTGTTGGGAGGTGGTAGCCTGGGCAAGTCCA
This sequence comes from Chitinophaga dinghuensis, assembly GCF_003259435.1. Lineage (GTDB taxonomy): Bacteria > Bacteroidota > Bacteroidia > Chitinophagales > Chitinophagaceae > Chitinophaga > Chitinophaga dinghuensis. Next base: position 90,302 of record NZ_QLMA01000006.1, on the reverse strand, counting down.
AGTTCATCCACCAGGTCACCGCAGACGCAGGCGTTCTTTTTTACCAGGTATTGCAGGATTGCAATACGGGCCGGATGCGCCAGGGCTTTTGCCATAGCGGCGATGTCATTCTGCTGTTTTGTGAATAAATCTGTTTTTGTTGCGCCCATATTCCAATTGTATTATTGCAATATTACGATAAGATTATAAAAAGACAAAACTTTTTTTGTTTTTATAATCCCAATAAGCCACCAGCTCCACTGTATTATTAATATACCACGCCTAGTCGTACATGGTTAATGTTGAACCGTTGATAATAATTAAACCTTGGTTATTTCAGACTGATTTGATCCATCCGAAAAGCCAATTTCCAGGGTAGCTAAGAATATCCGGTAAAATCCTATCATATGTTATCTGACTGCTTGAATTTTGTAACTTTGACAAATGAATAAAACAGAAACCTTAGCAGAATTTTATCAGCATAAGTTAAATGTGGCTCCGGCAAATTTGCAGCAGGACATTGGTCACTTTAATGTATTCCGGATGGAGGACTGTATTGTGAATGGGCAGATGACAATAGCCTACAGCAGACGGGATTTCTATAAAATCAGCCTGGTGAAAGGGCATATATTGTATCATTATGCGGATAAAACCGTGGAGGTAAAGGGGCCGGCGTTAGTGTTTTTCAATCCGCAGGTACCTTATTCCTGGGAAGCGCTGGACGATAACAATACTGGCTATTTCTGCATCTTTAAAGAAGCGTTTTATAATGCCGCCGGCAGGAGTCAGTTACATGAACTGCCCATGCTGATGCCTGGCGGAGTGCCTACGTACCTGTTAAATAAGACACAGGAAAAGGAAGTGGCGCAGTTGTTTAAGAAAATGTTCGAAGAGATCAATTCAGCCTATGTATATAAATATGACCTGCTGCGCAGTTACCTGACAGAATTGATTCATTATGCGTTGAAAATGCAGCCATCGGAAGTTTTATATCGCCATGCAGATGCCAATGCGCGTATTACGGCGGTATTTACAGATCTCTTGGAGCGACAGTTTCCTATTGAGTCTCCGGCCCAACGTTTTATACTGAGGTCTGCCAACGACTATGCACAGCAGCTGTCGGTACATGTGAACCACCTGAACCGCGCTCTTCGGGAAACCACCGGAAAAACCACTACCGCCCATATTACAGAGCGGTTAGCTACGGAAGCGAAAGCGCTCCTGAAACATACGAGCTGGAGTGTGGCGGAAATCAGTTATGCCCTCGGGTTTGAAGAGCCCGCTCATTTCAGTAACTTTTTTAAGAAGCAAACCCAATTTACACCCGGTGCTTTCCGGAATGTTTGAATTTTGCAATAAACTGTTTGATAGCTATAATGATCGTCCTGTACAACTGGTCTACTTTTGTACCAACAAAAACAGATTAGTATATGGACAACAAAAAAATATGGTTAGTAACCGGCGCTTCTAAAGGATTAGGTCGCACTCTTGTACTGCAGCTCCTACAGGAAGGATATAAAGTGGCAGCCACCAGTCGTAGCCTATCAGGGCTCAGCGACATACAATCGCCCGATTTTCTGCCACTGGAAACGGACCTTGAAAATGAAACCAGCGTACACCAGGCTATAGCTAAGACTATTGCCACATTTGGCCGCATTGATATATTGGTAAACAATGCCGGCTATGGCCAGAGCGGCAGTATTGAAGAACTCTCTGACGCAGAAGCAAGAGCCAATTTCAATGTAAACGTTTTTGGTTTACTGAATGTGACCCGGCAGGTATTGCCATTCATGCGTGCACAGCAATCCGGACATATCTTCAATATCTCTTCTATTGCCGGCTTTACAGGCACTTTCCCAGGGTTTGGTATCTATTGTGCTACTAAATTTGCGGTAGATGGTTTGTCTGAATCACTGGCCGCAGAGGTAAAACCCTTCGGTATCCGCGTAACGATTGTATCACCGGGTTATTTCAGAACAGACTTTCTCAATACCGGCTCGCTGACCCTGCCTGCACATCCGCTGGCTGTTTACAAAGAAGTAAGAGAATCTGAAGAACTCCACAAGGAGCAGATCAACGGTAATCAGCCCGGAGATCCTCAAAAAGCGGCAGTGGCAATGATAAAGGTAGCCGATGCGCCTAACGCCCCACTTCATTTATTCCTGGGCTCAGATGCTTTCCAGTTAGCACTGGATAAAATAGCACTGGTAAAAACAGATATGGAACAGTGGAAAGCGGTTAGTGTGAGTACAAATATCGAGGAAGTGGCGACGGCCTAGTATCAGGAGGATAGAGAACGCTTGATTCAGGTGAGTGTTTTTCGGAACAGCATTTTCGGCTGTTACCACTAAAAGAGTAGCCATATTCCATTCTTATAAAAAGGTTGGAAGACATCATCTTCCAACCTTTTTATAAGAATATCTGCAAGATTAACTGTTCTTGCGTTTAAAGGGTCCCTGGGGAGCGATGATCTCCAGGTTGGTACCATCGGGATCTCGGAAATAAGCCACAGCTGTACCAAATCCTGCTTTTAATCCATCTTCCGGCTGGAATACGATTGGTTCCCCTTCAGGCTCCACTCCTATTTCTTTCAGACGTTCCATAGCGGCTGCAATATCGTCTACTTCAAAACAAAGGTGCATAGCGCTGATCTGGTTATTCTGATAGGACGTTTTTTCAGGAGTAGGAAGTACATATTCTAAAATATCGATGTTCAGATTATCCAGGTGAATATTCGCGTATTTGATGCGCGTATCTTCTAATCCCTGCGTCTTAGCCATTCTTGGCCCACCAATTTCATCTTTATTGGATATTTTGGTGCCAGTTAAAGCCTCGTAAAAAGCGATGGATTTTTCCAAATTACTGACCGTAATTCCGACATGATTAGCACGTGAGAATCCGGAGACTTTTGTGTTTGCCATAAGATCTGGTTTTTATATTAAAAGATTTAGTAGATAGCAACAGGATTGACATTCACCTGTGTGGAACCAACGTATAATGGTTGTCCGAGTACAAATAAAAACTCCCATACTTTCTCCTTCACTAAAGGTCTGGTATCTATTAGCTCCAGGTTGTAAATACCTTTCTTTGCCAATAAAAACTGGTTGATGGGAAACTCTTCATTGCTTTTAGGATTAGGATATACTTCCGATGCCCACGTGTCTCCCCCAAACGCAACAATTTGCTGATCGGCCAGCCATTGGGCAGCTTCCATTCCTATACCGGGCTCTGTTTCCAGGAAACGGTTGTTGTCTTTCCCAATTAATTCCAGCCAACCTGTGTTAAACAATACCACATCACCCTTTTTTAAGGTAATGCCTTCCTTTTTCAGGACAGCCTGAATATCAGCGACTGTAAATTCCGTTCCGCCTGGTACTATTGCTTTACCATAATGGGCTGTCATATCCAGCAATACTGCGCGGGTAACGATGGGTGGTACTTTTTCTATACCCAGTTTTTTCACGCCTTCTACTGTCACAAAATCCACCGCTTTGTTGCCGTTATAGTATACGTTATCGATACCGATATGACCGATGCCATTCAGCTGTGTACCCACGCCAGTCCAGCCATTGACCAGTTCATCATTAAAGCTGAATTTATTAGGTCCTAACGTTTTTCCACCTTGTTCTCCGGGCTGGATATTATACAGGTGAAAGCTGCGATGGCGGAAGGCTGGCAGATTTTTATCTATTGGAACTGCCAGTGGCAATGTTTTCCCTTTTTTAACCAGTTTAACAGATTGTAATACCAGTTCTGGGTTGATTAAATTAGCTGCGCCGATTTCATCACCTTTCCCATAGGGCCCGTTGAACCAGGTGGTGTCTTTGGGATCTATATTGATCGTTTTCTGTTGGGCATCTGCGTAAACAGTGCCCAATAAAAGTATACCTGATAAGAGGATCTTATTAAATTTCATTTTCTTAAATTTTTGCAAGTGCATTGTTGATAAAGTTCATTTCTTCAGCGGTGAGCCGGATATCCATTGCCTTCGCATTTGCCATGGCCTGTTCTGCATTTCTTGCACCGGCCAGCACCACTGTGATGGCGGGTTGTAGGCTGGTCCAGCGTAATACCAGCTGAGACAATGTTGCATTTTTAGCTTCCGCTATCGGGGCAATAGTGTCCAGGAATGTTTTCACCTTCGGTAAATCAAACTGCTGGAAATAACCATTTCTATGATCGTTATCTTTCAGCTTACCTTCCTTGAAATATTTACCAGTTAGTAATCCTCTTTCCATTGGGCTATACACGATAATGCCCACATCATTTTTCAGGGCGTAAGGCACCAGCTCTTCTTCAATACCCCTGTTCAGCATACTATAACCTACCTGGTTGCTGGCAATGTTCACGGTATTCCGGGCTTCTGCCAGCTGGTCAACGCTATAGTTACTAACCCCTGCCGCGCGAATTTTTCCTTGTTGTAATAACATTTCCAGTGCTTCCATAGTTTCAGCAATGGGGGTGGTACTGTCTGGCCAATGAATCTGCAACAGATCAATATAATCTGTCTGCAAGCGTTGGAGACTTTCTTCCACTTCCTTTACTACATTGGCTTTGGAGGCGTATTTATAAACTGGCATCTTTTTGCCGGCTTCTTCCGCATCAAAGAAAAATTCGCCTTTTCCCTGGTTGCTGTTGTCCCATACCAGGCCGAATTTTGTTAGAAGCTGAATTTTAGTTCTGTCATATCCTTTGATGGCCTCGCCAATCATTTCTTCACTCAGCCCGAAACCGTAGAACGGCGCGGTATCCAGCGTAGTAACGCCATTATCAATGGAGGCTTTTACGGATGCGATAGAGTCTTTTTTCTCGTTACCCCCCCACATGTTACCGCCGATAGCGAATGCACCGTAAGTGATGGCAGATAATTCCAATGTTGTATTTCCAAGTTTTCTATATTCCATTTTGATTTTTTTATTGATATGCGTGTTAAGACAATTGTTTTTCCTGCTTCAGTACTTGCTCCAGGTGTCGGAGGTAGTCCTGATGATAATTACTGATCCGTTCCGGCGTACCGTTTTTTTCCAGGTCATGAAAATGGAATCCTGCTGTTCTGTCCATGCCTATAAACTGGTTCATTTTATGAAAACCGAACAGTACCCCATCATCTACGGATCTTTGATCCATAAATTCGCCTGGGAGGGTAAAGGCAGTATCCGGGGCATTCCAGGTAGTGGTCACCATATATTTTGTGCCCTGCATCAGTCCGCCAGTTCCATAATTAATGGCCGGATTCTTCCGACTTCTGCCGTCGCTGGCGTACATACCATTTTGATGGCCCGCCGTGAATACCTCGTCTATATACTTTTTTAAACGATTAGGGACCTGGAACCACCAAATGGGGGTGTGATAGATCACCAGGTCAGCCCATTTATAGTTTTCTACTTCGTTCATCGCATCAAAATCATCATTGATATTGACTATTCGATGCTCGATCCCATTTTCAGCCAGGAATGCTGCTGTCCAGCTCGTCAGAAGGTTGTTAAACCGGCCACCGGAGTGAGCGAAGACCTGTCCTGCATTGATAATGAATACCTTCATTTCTATAATTTTAATTATTGATACTGCAAATTTCTATCACTTTTATATATCACACAAATAACTTAAATTGCAGTATAGTATCATAAAAATTATAGTTATGCCATGGAATCTCGAATGGCTTCGAACATTTAAGGCCATATATGAAGCCGGAACACTATCTGCTGCGGCGCAGGAACTTTCTGTTTCCCAACCAGGCGTAAGCCTTCATTTAAACTCGCTGGAGGCATTTACGGGGTATAAACTGTTTGACCGGTCTGCCAGAAAGATGGTACCAACTGAAAAAGGAAAGATCCTGTACAATTACATATTGACCCCTTTAAAAAAACTGGAAATAGGGGAACAACATTTTCACAAGCGTTCGAAAGAAGAGCGTGCAACGATTAGCGTGGGAATGTGTTTTGAAACGTTTCAGTACACATTGGAAGAACATATTGCCACATTGCCATTCAATTTGATCATCAAATTCGGCGAATATCCGCAGATGCACCAGGATCTTGATAATGGTCTGTTAGACCTGATCATTACACCACAGAAGGGGCAACAGCAGAATTTGCAATACCAGCCATTTTCCAAAGAAAGGATTGTGTTGATTGCCGGCAATAAAACAGAAACAGCCCAGTTGGAGGATTTGTTGGAAAAAGGGAAAATGAAAGAAGCGATCCGCTTCTTAAAGCAGCAACTTTGGTATAGCACGGCGGCAGACATGGAACATCTGAAAAATTTCTGGGCCAGGCATTTTGGGGAACATCCGGATTTCAGTCCGAATTTCATAGTTCCCAATATCAGTTCCATCATCCGCTGTCTCAGTGATGGCAAAGGATTTTCAATCGTGCCCGATTTTCTATGCACAGAAGCCATTGCTGATGGGAAAATAAAGGTGGCCTGGGAAGGCACTAATCCGCTGGAGAATACGCTGTATTTCGGCACAAGAAAGAAGACTATGTACCAGAAAGAGATCGGGCAACTGGAACAGTTACTGAAAGAAAAATGGGATGTAAAAGCTGAAGAATAGGCTGGCGGATTTTCTTTCGTTGGGGATACAAATCTATCCAGTCAATATAAGAGATATATTTTAGTGCTTATGAGATGATGAAAGAGGATGGCTATTTCTCGGCTTACTTTATAGTCTATAAAGTTTCAGCTCCAATTTTTTGATTAGTTTCACATTGTCTTATAAGTCCCCAAACTTTTTTACTGATAAGCCTTTACCGGGACAAAGGATACACTAAAAGTAAATCTGTTTTGTGTATCCTTTTGTATCCTTTCAGAATTGTTTTGTATGATTTAGCATTTATCCCCCTAAATACTGTTATGTATGTAGCCTTAACAACCTTTTGATTTTAGGGTTGTGGACCCGCTGGATGTATAGGCCAAATGAGATTAAAGTGAAATGCTCAGCTATCAATTTTTTAAGTCAAAAAAATTAAGCACCATCAAAGGTACCCAAATGAGCAATAAAACTATTATCGGAACCAGGGCTCTCCTCTTTTTGTAGAAATAGGTCCCTTTCAAAAGTATATTCCAAACAGGGAATGCAAGCAAAATAGCTCCTAAGCATAATGGTAAGAAAAATGTCAAAGCCGAAGGACCATAATATCCCATCAATCCCATGTGCCCTATTTCAAAAAGTAAGAGTGCTATAATAAGCCAGACAATGTTTAATAATTTCCTTACCTTAATTAAGTTGATTACCATCAAGATAACCCCACCAATAGGCGTTAAACAAATCGAATAAATTAATACTAAGAATCTGGAATACAGAGCGGGTGTCGTGTCTTCAATATCGTTAAGGTAATCCATGAAGAATATACAAATAAAAATGAAGGGATAAATCGTATTAAAGAATGCTAATTTATAAAAATAAAATGACTATATCTTAAAGAAACAGCCACTCGCTTCTTCATTACATCATTCGTGATAATTTCATCGAGACAACACTCACAAAAAATAGAAACCTGCGCTGGTCGCAGGTTTCTATTTTTTGTGATCCCATTAGTATTATTTCGAACTTAGTTCATGAACAGGAACTATAGTAGGTTGCTCAATATAAGCGTACACCCAATATTAGAATTTATATTGGAAACCAATATTGAGGCTGTTAATCCCAAATCCAGACTGGACACCAGCGGTAGTCTGTCTGACAGTACCGATTGTCGGACTTTTATCTACTGAATGCGCGATAGTAAGCAGGTTCCCTAAATTCAGCAGAAGAGAAGTTCGTTTGGTAAAATTTACCATGATACCAGGGCGGTAAAACAGGATGCCGGCATTGGAGGAATATTCGCCATCTTCACTTTTGAGATCTGAAGACCCTTTTGAGTGCATATAATTCAATCCCAGATCGTTATATACCGTCACCTTATCCCCCCAGATAGGCTGCTCAAACCGAATAAACGGCCCCACATTGAAACCATTAATTTTTTTTGATTCTCCAGTCACTTTATCTTCTCCTGCGCCATGTGTATAACCAGCAGTAATGCCAATTGAAAACTTTTCGCTGATGTAATGTCCGTATGTTGGCATAACGTTGAAGTTGTTGTATTTCACTTTGCTATTAGGGTATTCCTGTGAAATACTATTGAAGCCAATGGAGCCGCTGACATAGTTTTTCTTTTCCTGTGCCTGGGATTTTACAGCAGAAAATGCTACAACCAATAGCGCTACAGGCATAACGTGTTTTAATTTCATGATGATAGGTTTTGAGATGTAATGAATCATGAATTTGACACATATTATGCCAAAAAATCAAGTGATAAATTGAGCAATGGATATGAAAGAAATTATGAAAGGAATCAAAAATGAACACGATAATAAAGCCAATGAATTTATTCCTCTTTTAGGACAAGTAACTGATAAAATATTTGATATCGCAGTGCAAGAGAAATTAGCTTCAGAATAATTAAAATTATAGCACTATAAAGGGCTAACCCGAAAACACTTTCAGGTCAGCCCATGTGTATTTACAACGGCTAATTATACCGAAAATATTAAACCATATAAAGGAAAACAAAAAGGAGTATTATCAATAGCAAAAATAATAACTCCGCTTTAGTCTTCCCGGTATCTTTCATCTTAATTGCCGTATATAAGTTGTATCCCTTATAGGCTAATGCCCATAAGAAAATAAGAATTAATAATAAATTAGTTCCCATATCGAGATTAAAATTAATCGATACTATATAAGCACCATGCAAACTCTCCTACCGCAATTGCAACCCCAATAGGACCAAGAAACTTTCTGGCAGCCGTTCCAAACGCAGTTCTCAAAGTTGCCACTGTCCATGTTGTGGCAGATGAAGTACCCAGTGCCCACAATATATCTGCCCCAATTGCTTTCATTGCGCAATCTCCAACATCAGCTAATGTATAAGCCTTATATGGATCTGTATATTCCTCATCCACCACACCCATAATGTACCATGTAGTATCGCCAGAAAACCTATTCACCATCTTGGTCCAATGACCAACTTTATATCCATGCTCATTATAAAAAGTATATCCTTCAGGATAGGTCATATAGGGCCGTGGTGATTCTTCTATCTGTGCAAGCGTAGTTGTAAATGGTATCAAATCTTCTTCTGCTCCCTCCTTTGCAGTTATCATATCCTGAATATCCTGATCTGTAAAGCCTTTAGACTTTAGATAATCTTTTGATGCCGTTATTAAGGGTTGAAGACTATTCTTTACTCCCTGCATAGAAAAAGTAACCGGATAACCAGCATTAGCCGGACTTTGGGTATAATCAACTGATGCCCGACTTTGGATACGTAAGTCTACTATATCCTGAATGGTACTTGCATTGTTGTACATATTCACTTGAGCAGCTGTTGGGATAGTTGGAAAATGGATGTAGTAAGTGACATCGTCGGCATCTGCTGTTCTGGCATGTGCGCTTCTAGCCTTACTTCCTGTTTGTACCAGTGTGTTCCTTGGCTGCTTTCTGTAGTTTCTCATCACTGCAAGTAGTTTCTGTGCGGCAGTCTCCTGTGTTTTAACTTCCGGCAGCTTCTGGTCTGTTTTTTTGCATGAATTAAAAGTTAATGGCAAAATGATAGCTACCAGTAATAACGTTAAAGGAGCAATTACGCGCATAGAGGCGAATCCCGCTACCCGCGGAAGCTTGTTAGGGTGTTTCATAATTCAGATTTTTAGTTTAAGGTTCCATTTTAAAGTGTCAGATTTGGCTATTGTTATTCGAGTATGTGCATACAGCAATAAATTCAGTAATATTTTTACTGAAAATCATCATGCAAAGTCTGTTTAGACTGCACTTGGTTATGACATTATTCTTTCCAGGGATTCCTTTTACAGACTACAAACACAATAGGGCTCTCTATTAAAACCTCCAGGAACATGAGTTTTCATACTTACTACCGAGAAAACAAACTCTTATAAGACAACTACATAGTACAAACAATTTCATAATACAGGTTCAAAATTGCCATCTGTCGCAAGTATATCACTGAATATACATAATAATTATTACCACCAAAAAATATTTAAACAAATGTTCAATAGTATCAATCACGGAATCCTAAAGAACTTTACATGAAGTATTGACTTCCAATAAATATTTAACTATTTATAATACTCAAATTATTTTTTGCAGCAGGGTTTGAAATTAATCATGTGAAACATAAGGCTGTAGCATAATTGCAGTGAACTGAAATTCTCAATATCAATTCACTTGTTCTATTCTTAATATTTTTTCTACATCAAGATACTAACACAAATGAGGCTATATCAAAAGTAAGCAGAAGGTTCAAACAATTCATAAATGACAATTTACTTCATCAGATACTTTAAAAATTACTTTTGATATAGGCTCATTTTTTTCAAGCTCATCATCATTGAGCAGTTTCACAAGTGCCTCCAATATGTTTTTAACTTTCGTTCAATGCTGTATCATTTCCCGTCATCATCAGTGTATCCTTTTTGACGTCCCACCGAAAAAATGTAGTGTGGCAAGTTGGAAATTTCGGGGCCTCAAATGCCTCGAAATTCTACTTTTGATTGCTACAGATTTGGGAAGGACCTCATTTTTTGTATCCTTTCAGATTCGTTTTGTATGATTTACCTTTTATTGGCAAAACAAAAAAGCCGCTTAAATCCTGCGATTTAAGCGGCTTTAATAAGGTTTTGATATTCTTGTTGCGATCCCGTTGGGAATATATCAAAAGCTCTACCAGAGCCACTTTTCATTGATTTACAAGCCTGTGTATCCGAATTTATATCCTTCTGGAATAGCTTACTTTATACCGAAGTAACTACTCATACTCAATGAGTACATCAATTATCTTTTTACATTAAATGTTATTGATAAGTTAAGCTCCTCTTATTCACATAACTTATACACCTCCTATATAAGTACTCATTAAATTTCACACTCTAAAATAACTTCTAACTATCAAAGTGCAAAACAACTGAAATGACCAACAAGGCTTATAGAGAGTGGCTGGTAGAAATAAAAAACAAGGTTAATCAAGCTCAATTAAAGGCAGTTTCCAATTTCAATATAGTTTTAATAGAACTTTATTGGGAACTAGGAAAGGAAATTATCTCCAAACAAACTGAATACAAATGGGGAGAGAATTTTCTGGAACAACTGTCCATCGATCTCAAAAAAAGTTTTCCCCAGATAAATGGATTTTCTCGAAGAAATTTGTATACAATACGGCAATGGTATATTTTCTTTTCTCAACAATTTGAATTTGTGCCACAGGCTGTGGCACAATTGCCTTGGTCGTACCAACGACTGTTAATTTCTAAGATAAAAGACCTGGAAACAGTAGTTTTATACGCCAAAGCCACCCATAAAAATGGGTGGTCGAGAAATCAGTTAGAAATTAATATTAAACATAATTTTCATTTAAGACAAGGAAAGTCTGATCATAATTTCGATTCAACACTTCCTAAACCACAGTCTGATCTGGCGGCAGAGGCCATCAAAGATCCATATCATTTTGATTTTCTTGGATTAGAAGAGAATGCGCAGGAGCGAGAAATTGAACTTGCCCTAACACAAAAAATTACCCACTTTATGCTAGAACTGGGGAAGGGTTTTGCTTTTGTTGGCCGTCAATATAAATTAGAAATCAGCGATTCCGATTATTTCTTGGATTTGTTATTTTATCATCTGCACCTCCGATGTTTTGTAGTCATAGAATTAAAGGCAGGAAAATTTATTCCTGAATATGCAGGAAAATTGAACTTTTATCTTTCCGCAGTAGATAGTAAATTAAAACACATAACCGATAACCCATCCATCGGGATAATATTATGTCGATTAAAAGATAAAATAGAAGTTGAATATGCTCTTCGCGATTTAAATAAGCCCATAGGTATTAGTTCTTTTGAATTATCAGAAATAATTCCGGAGGCTCTTAAAACCCAACTACCCACAATTGAAGAAATGGAAAGAGAATTATTGGAGGAGTAAGATATTATTCAGATTCGTTTTGTATGATTTACCTTTTATTGATAAAATCGAAAAAGCCGCTTAAATCCTGTGATTTAAGCGGCTTTAATAACCTTTGATATTGTTGTTGTGATCCCGCTGGGATTAGCTTCATGCATAATAGCCTTACTCCTTCTTATTTAGTCTTATTTTAAATAGTTGATTTTCAACATTCTATAACAACAACCAATTTTTTATCTCATTACCTTTATAACGGTTAACAGCATTGAACTCGACTAAAAACTCGACTAAAAAATTTTTAGCTCATGTTGTTACCAATCAAATTAATCTGTCCAAAGAACAAAGTGCGCAGGGATGGAACCTGCCTGATTTTTATCCAGTACTGCGGAAAAGCTGGCAAATCAACGTTATTAAACACAGAAATAGCCATCCCTCCCAAATTTTGGAATCGAAAATTCCTCCGTATCTCGTCCGATCTTCCAGAAACTTACGGGCAACCCCAACACCTAAACGAACAACTGGCAACACTTTTACGGCTGGCAGGCGATATTATCACCCATGCCACAAAAGAAAAGATTGCCGACATAGGCCAGTTTGTAAAGCAGACCTTCTGTCCTGGCTTCGATGTGAAAAAACTAGAATTACAGGCCATTGCCAACGATCCTAACAGAAATATGGATATACTTTTCCAGTTAGACGATTACATAAAATGCAAGGCTGGCAACGTTTCAGACGGAATGTTGAAGGTGTTTAAAAATATGAAAGATCATATTGCAGCCTTTCAGGAATACCGCCAAAAACCCGTCACATTTGATTCTTTCGACTTTAACCTCTATGATAGCTTAATTAAATTCCTTACCTATGAGTATATCCAGCGGCGGAGGTCTGAAGTTGTTGATGGGAAAAAGGTGCAAATAAAAGGGCTTAAAACCGCTACCGTAGGGAAAACCATTAAACAACTACGTATATTCCTACGTGATAGGATTCGCCGCAAAATCATACCTATCATAGATTTAACCGATTTCAAGATACCAGACGAAGAAGCGGACGCAGTATATCTCACATGGCAGGAAATAGGCCGTTTGTATGCTGTAGACCTTTCCGAACACCCACACCTTACTAAATACCGGGATTTATTTGTTCTCGGAAGTCTTACCGGGCTTAGATTCTCTGATTTTTCAACCATTCAGCCGGAAGACATAAGATTGGGCGCACTCTATAAAAAGCAGGAAAAAAGCGACCAATGGGTAGTGGTGCCTTTGAGGGATGCAGCGGCAGATATTCTATATAATCGCTTTAACCGCCAGATTCCAACAGTTACCAACCCCGAATTTAACCGACATATTAAGGAAGTAGCCCAACTAGCGGGGATTTGCGAGCTAATAAAATTCAGCCATAAGAAAGGAAATAAAGATATAGTACAGGTAAAACCAAAGTACGCTTGGATTACATCGCATACTTGCCGCAGGTCTTTTTGTACCAATGAGTTTTTAGCCGGAACACCGGTGGAATTAATCATGAAAATTAGCGGACATAAGAGCCTCCGGGATTTTTATAAGTACATTAGAATTACACCAGAAGAAGCAGGAAAGAAAATACGAGAAATATGGGAAAAACGCGGAGATATTAGTCTTAACCCCACGTTACTTTATGCTATATGATGCATTACTTTTTATAAACAAAAAAGCATCCCATCGGATGCTTTTTTGTTTATAAAATATCTCAAATAAGAACTTATTTCTTTTTAAGCGCGTTTAGCTCTTGTTGCAGTTTTTCTCTGGATTCTTTCAGGTCATTGACTTCATGATTTTTTTCTTCCAACTTACGTGTAAGTTCAATCAATCTTTCGACCAGTTCCATCATTACTCCTTTACCACCTTCAAATGTAACATCATATTGAGAACCAAAAACAACATTATCGTTTGAGGTATTTGTTACACTCCCATAAAATACAGTTGCAAGTCTATCATCTAATGATTCTATATCTTCCACTTCAACCTCTAAAGCCTTTGCAATCTGGTCCATTAGATCAGCCTCAATCTTGCTTTTGTTCAAAATTCGGGAAATCGATTGTTGGGAAAGGTTTAACCTTGCCGCCAAATCTGACTGCTTAACCTCTTTCAACGCCATCATTCTACGAACTTTATCACCTATGTGCTGCATATACAGTTATGTTTTTCAAATTCCTGATAAATGTACGAAAAACGGAATATACAAAAAAACAGGTAAAATACTCGTCCTCCCGGATAATTTACACTGATTTAAAGGTAAAGTACTTACGTTTTGGGTATAGTACTCAAAAAAGTGGACTTCCTTTGTATTGTCAAAACGAGAAATAGAAAATCAAACTATCCAAACAAATGAAGGAAGTGTTAACCCAAGAAGTAGATATACAATTATGTAAACTTCTGTCAGACCAAAACTTTCTGCATCATTTTCATTGGTGCCTTAGAGATTTAATAATAGATTATTTCAGAGTGAATGCAGTGAGAGAAGAATGGTTTTTATACTTAATTGATGACTCACAAAAGTTTGTTGTTTTCTTACAAAGTGTGCAGATACCAGACATAGTAAATATCCAGTATAAAAAACTTAGGTCAATGCACCTTCTGGACTTGGTCAAGGAGGTAGATATGAGAAGATTAAATAAAGGAATACAAAGATTGTTTTCTAGCCATGCAACAGACAAACCTGCATCCTCCGAATGGTGGCCATTACTAGCAGTTTCCATGCCATCTATTATCGAATTTCTGGAAGAAACTGAAATATATCTTTTCTCATTTTATGAACCTTTTAATTACGTTTTATAATGTATATCACACTAAAGGAAATTAGCCAAAACTTTGAAAGAATATTGTTCAATAATTCCACGAATACGCTGGAAAGCTTAACCTATGAGGACATAATACGGGCCATTCCCCGATTCTTGTTCACCAATGTTTCTGATTCTCTAAGATGCAATGAGGATCAATATTTAGGTTATCTACGTGGAGTAAATGGCATGTCTAAAGGTGCTGAAGAATTTATGAAAGATACATTTTGCAAGACTTTGTATTTCGTTGCCCAGAGAATTGAAAGAAAAAGTTTGCAAAACAATTTCGTAGTAAAGAAGAGAAAGAAAAAAAAGGTAAAGAGAATAAAAACTAAGCATAGCAAAAGTTGATAAGAATTAAAGACCAAAACCAACAGGGGCTTTCCCCGGTTGGCTATTTAAAAAGCTTTTGGGGTTACTAGTACATAGTGCGGTTGGGATTCTTCCCAACTGCCTTTATTCAGTTCTTAGTCTATAAAACTTATTCGCAATTACCCGCACATTGGCATACGGTTATCTGACATGGCCGGGATTCTTCCCGGCTATTTAAAACTTATTCAAAATTTTCCGGCAAAAGTCCGTCAAGTTGATCTAAGCAAAAGGCTTAGGGATTGACATATACTAGGCGAGCAGTTTTACTGCCCCTTTCTGGTTCGGTAAGTCGTTAGTTACTGCCGGAAAAACTAATGCAGACTATGTAACACGGTGGGGCTTTTTGGCCCTGCCGTTTCTCAAAGAAATTGTGAAGAAATAAATTCTTCGCTTTGTTAACTCAAAGACGCGTATGGCTAACCACCATACGCTTTTATTGTTTACACAATGGTCTAATAAATCCAGCAAAAAGCAATAAATAAAACCGCCAAGACGCCTGCATGGTTCGGCGAAGCGAACCATGCAGGCGTCTTGGCGGAAGCCCGCGCGGCAGGCGCAAACTATATTACTTCGATCTTCCCGCTTTCTCCCTTAGCTGGTTTGCCTCTTGTTCCTTCTCTTGGGCCTCCAGCAGTAAGGCTGCTACCCGCTGCCTTTCTGCTTCCCATTTGATTACGATATCCTGAAAAGCTGGCATATTGCTGTTGTAAAGGCTATCTGTTGATACAATGAACGCCCGTAAACCTTTATCGGCTTGCATTTTCATAAACCTGTATTTAAAATCTGCCGCCTGATATTCGTTTAGTGTTGAGCGTGAACTGTACAACCATGCAGTACATAGCACCAGTAAAAGGAATAAAACACCAGCAACAACAATAGGGGCTGTAATATGGTGATAGTGCCTTACTTCCTTTGCTGGTGGGTTTTTCAGCAGGCTGTTATTTTGTTCTATATTCTTTATCAGCCTGTCAACCGCCACAACAGGAAACTTTAGCAATTCCGGCATACAAGAAATAGCCGTTTTAACTTCTGATATTTGCGTAGTTAATTTCTTTATATCTCCGCTATGGTCGGGCATTTGAGGCGTGATATTATTTAGCTGTGTGATGGTTTGTTCTATGATATTTAATTTGTCGACTATGGTATTTAATAATAGTTCATTCATGGTAATAATATTTTGATTTTACAATCCTTCTTACCTCCGCAATCCTTGCCTGTTGGCCTGTTTAGGCTCTTGCTGCAACTGCTGCTGTAATGTTTTTTCTATACCAGCAATAGACATTTTCCTGTCAATGCTGCTGCCTTTAAAGGCAAAAGACCCTTTCTTAAAGCTGATTCCCTGCACTTGCTGCGTATCTCCTTTGAATTTGTATTGTATATCTATCCCTTCTTTCAAAAGCTGCTTTTCAAGATCTGACAAGGTTTTGCAACGTGGTAAAGCATCGTTTACAGCCTGATATATTTCATACCGGGCAACCTGCTCATTGCTCAACGCTTCCAAGTTGGTTTGCTTGATATTTTTTTCTTCGGAAGGCGTTAGCTTATGTTGCTGAGTTAAGCGTTGGGCAGCCTTCTTGCCGCGCAATCCTATCCAACTATCACTAATTACTTTCCCTTTGTTGTTTACAAAGTTCCCAATAAGATGAAGGTGTTGATGGTTAGTATCATTGTGCTTTACAATGACGTATTGCGTATCTGTTAAGCCAATGTTTTGAAGGTATTCTTTTGCTATCTGTAACATCTTTTCATCTGTTACTTTATCATCAGGATGAAAGCTAAGAATTCCGTGAAATACAGCTTTATGCTTTCCCGGTGACTGCTGCCTGTTTATTTCAAAATCGTGGCCCATCTTCAAAAAGCTATACTCCCTTACTCCTTCAGATTCCAGTATTACAGCCCTTTGCTGATCCTGACAAACATACCTACAGCAACCATAAAAAGATTTACCTGTTATTACTTTACTTATCACGTTTAAACCAGTTTATTAGTTCATCAAATTGCTGGCGGTAATTTTCAAAAAACAACATGGCATTAAGCAAGCCTTCTTTGTGGGCTTGTTTAGAAAGTTGGTTAATGTTATTTGCTATACCTATGAGCATTTTTAAAGTGGTGCGTTCTTCGTCATTTAAACGGGGTATTACGGCCCCAAATAAAGCCATGTGACGTATGTATCCGGTGTACCTCATTCCGGCCTTTAAAGCCTTTCCTTTTACGATAAAATATTCTGCCTTTGTAAACCGCACGCCTGTACGCATTTCTTTTTTCACCGGCTTGATGGGGCGGCCCCCTTTGCCTTTCTTCTTCTGGTTTACCTGTTCCATTTTCCAAGAGTATTAACCTGGAACACTGGCAGCAAAGCTGCCATGTTCCAACGTGAAAAATGCGGGCAGCGAAGCTGACCGACAAAACCGCTTTGATCTTCGCTTTGATCCCCCTTGCGACCAACGGGAGAAAGGGGGCGAGCGGTTTTTGCGCAGCAAAAACACCGCTCGCTAACGGAGCGAAGCCCGTTCCGAATCCGCGAACGGGATGCCGAAGGCGGCCCGTTCAATCTTCGCGGGTGGGGCCTGCGTAGAGCAGCCCCGCACAATCTCCCCGTACAGATGGCAACGCCGTCTGTACTATCTTCCCGAACGGGTAGCAACGCTGCCCGTTCTTTCACCGCGACCGGTAGCAGGGCTGCCGGTCATTCGTTGCGCTGATCTGTAGGATTGAGTAGCAGTTGAATGTCTTGCCACAGGAAGTAAACCCGTGACTGGATTTTGTACGGCTTTAGCTTTCCGTATCTAATCCACTCGTAAATGGTGGGTTTTGTGATGTGTAACAACTCGCAGACCTCCGTAATTTTAAACAGGGGTTTGTAGGTAAGTCCGGGAGTTTGAAATGTTGGGGATTGCCCCGGTTTTGAAAGACGGTTAACTTCTTCACGTACTAAAATGCGTAGCATCTGCCAGAACTGTTCTGGCTCAATGGGAAACAACATTGGTGCGGCCGTCTGCACATACTTTCATTCTTTTCCATATTCAGACCGATTTAAGGCACGAATATGCACATACGATAAAAAGAAATCTAGCTAAGTATACTTGTTTTTGGATTTTAAGGACGAGGGAATTGCTGTTCTAAAGATTTAAGGCATTTTATACCATCCTCAAACTGCATGGTTTCTAATACTTTATAGGCTTCTTCAAAACTTTTGCTAACTTCAACGATATGCCGGCTTTCCAGCTTGGCTCTTTTGTCTTTTTTATAGATTAAATCAAGTTCGTTTTTGATCCCTTTAGGGCTAACTCCGTAAAGTTTGTGTAACAAATCGGCACATTTATCACTTGGAGCCAAATAGTTTGCTTTGCTAGTTTTATCAAAAACGTAATATAATAGCACTAAAGCCCGGTTGGAAAGCTGATCCTGTTTGCATTTTTCCAATTGTGAACGCTCCCGGTCTTCATAGGTGGCTATAGCTGTTTCTAGTTTAGGCATAAACTCACGACTGAACACACGCCTGTAGACAGTATAGTGTAAAAAGAGATACAGCACAATACTTAAAAGGACGGTTGAAAAAAGAAAAGCTGTGGGATCGCCACTGAAGGGAAAAACGGAAACTACACTAATACCAATCAAAAGCAAATAATGCCATATGGTATTATTCCAATATTCATTAATTAGCTGATGACGTGTAGCCTCTGGAGGCCAATTAGCGTATAGCCTGCGTTGTTGGTTGTGTGTTTGGGAAAATTGTTTGTAGATGTTATAGTAGTTAACAGGAGAATCAAATGTAAAAAAGGATTTCAACTGCTGCATTTTCAAACTTGTCATATCCTGAATGATTTATACTAATAAATTTACATAACAATATGGATTATTTCAAGTCATTATATTAAATTAATATACTCCTCTCGCTAGTCAACATATGGTATAATTTATCAATACAAAAAGAATAACAATGTAAAACTCTGCCAAAAGTAGTATCTTAGTATACATCCCAATGAATACTGATATAAGTAATAAGTATGCCTCAAATTTTAAATGTAGCTCCAATTCTATTTGACAGCGCATTCATTAACATAGAAAAAATTCCATATAGTGATACATCTTTCGAGAGTGTTCAAAATACTTATCGAACATCACATCTAATTAAAAGAAAAGGGGATCACATTTTCCTAGTTCCCTTATTTGAGGACAGCCCTTTGCATGGTGGGGATATAATAAGTGTTGAATTAAAAGAGGATCTATCCTTGGCTTCATCACTTGTAAGGGATGCGATTTATAAACATTTGTTATTACAGAATGTTCACCTTACTAGGATAGTGCCTATTACTTATTTAAGGCCATTAAACAATATACTTGAGAGCTGCATTCCTGATACAATCAAATTTATCAAAGGTCTCGGTGTATATCCTAAATGGGAAATAGATTTTAGAGTTATTAGTCCAAATGGGAAAACGCCATTTGTAAGCATGACTTTAAATGTTTCTGTTGCACCGCGCATAACAATGAGCTGCCAATCTCTGCTTTCAGCAGGTATTAATTTAACTGGTTACTATGTTGGAACGAGTCACACTGGGAAAAGACCAGATTTAAAACCGCATTTTAGAATAATTGGTAGAGTAGTTCGTATTCTGGATACCGGAATGTTAGAACTCGATGATGTACGAGAAGGAATGTCAAATCAGATAGATCCAGTTGAAGTATATATTGAACCTAGACAGGACATATTAGAAACATGTATTAGACATTTTTATAACGATCAGGCATCCATTATACTAGATAACTTAGCAGCAAAGACAGCATCTTTCCATGTAGGAGATTCTAAACTGAAGAAACTTAATATTGCATTAGAACATCTACAAAAAGTAGATCTAAAGCTAGCAAATCAAATACCTTTTAGGATTGGCAATTTCCTTAGTGATGCGATACCAGATTATCCAACTATCAAAGTTGATACAGTAGAAAAACCAGTATTTGTTTTTTCAAACGCAGGTGGAAAAAATAGTGAGTATAACGATTTAGGACTTCAGAGGTATGGCCCGTATACTAAAGAATCGTTTTCACCCACAAAACCAAATATCTGTGTTATATATCAAAACAGTAAAAAAGGTCAAGTTGAAACAATTCTTCACAAATTTTTAAATGGAATTCCACCAGTTGAATATGGAAAGGGAGGAAAGAAATTTGAGTTTACAGGATTGAAAACTAAGTTTTACTTACAGGAATGTATACTTTCTTTTTTTGGTGCTGGAGACGATACAGTTATTGAGTAT
Organism: Chitinophaga dinghuensis; assembly: GCF_003259435.1. Lineage (GTDB taxonomy): Bacteria > Bacteroidota > Bacteroidia > Chitinophagales > Chitinophagaceae > Chitinophaga > Chitinophaga dinghuensis. Next base: position 69,922 of record NZ_QLMA01000006.1, on the reverse strand, counting down.
AATAAAGCTATCACATCAGCATTGCAAGCTGGACAAAATGGCCCCAAATGGGATATGGCTATTATTCAGATTGATAACTGTTTTAGGGATAGATATGGAAATGACAATCCTTACCTAATCGCAAAGTCACGTTTTATTGGTCAGGGTATTCCTGTTCAAGAATTTACTATGGAGTCGCTGGGTCTTCCTGACAGTAGAGTAGTTTGGAGCTTAAACAATATGGCTCTAGCAACATATGCAAAACTTGGCGGCCAACCGTGGCTTCTTGCTGCCGATAAACCAATTGCACACGAATTAGTTATTGGAATTGGTAGTTCGCTTTCGCAAAATAGTAGATTAGGTCAGAAGGAAAGAATGATAGGAATTACGACTGTCTTTACTGGAGATGGAAACTATTTTATAAATAATGTATCAGCGGCGGTTCCCGCTGATGAGTATTTTGATACCTTGTTGGCAAATTTAAGAAATACGATGACTAGTATTCAAAAGTCATTTAACTGGCAACCACGAGATACAGTACGATTAATTTTCCATGCATTTAAAACCTTTAAGGAAAAAGAAGCAGATGTTGTAAAACAAGTTGTTAGTGAGCTAGGAAATTACAACGTAGAATTTTCATTTATTCATGTTGCAGAAACCCATCCTTACTTGTTGTTTGACCCTCAGCAATCTGGTTTTGGCTATTATAAAAAGGGAATTCATGCACCAGAAAGAGGCAAATACCTTCAATTATCAGAGCATGTTTCACTAGTTTCACTGACCGGGCCGCAAGAAGTTAAACAAGCAGATGATGGCTTGCCATCTCCTGTACAACTCATTTTACATCGTGACTCAACCTTTAAAGATCTGACATATTTATCCAAACAGGTATTAAGATTTGGAGCGCATTCATGGCGTAGTTTTCTTCCTGCTTCTATGCCTGTAACCATATATTATTCGCAATTAATGGCTCAAATGCTAAGCCAATTAAATGAGGTAAGCTCCTGGAATCCTGATAATTTATATAATAAAATAAGCAGTACTCGATGGTTTCTATAAATACAACATCGAAGCTATTAATAAATGATGTATATAGCTTATTAACCAGAAAAATTCAAACTATAGAGCCTAATAGCCTAGAAGGCATTTTTGCCGCTTGGATGTTGGAAGACTTAAAACTTCCTGACGAAAATAAACTCATTGCCGACTTTTCAGTAATGAATTATCGAGATGTGGCTAAACTTGCACTTTGGATTGAATTAGCTCCTGAAACTCTTTCTAAATATTCTAATTTGCTTGAAGAAGGACTACAAAGAGTTTCAGGAAGAACTGATACGCTTATGGGTCAGCCAGCTCCCTTTAGTAATGATGCTTTGGCCCTTTTAGCATTGGCCATTGGAGCAAGGCGTTTAGGCGGCGATATACTTATAGAAATATCAAAATGGTTGATAAAATTCGTCAATCCTAGCAATGAAAATTTATCTCAATGGAAACGATTATTCCTTTTTGCAACGCTTCGGTTAATCGCGCAACCTACAGAAAAACACGGTCCTATAATATTGGATAATTTATCAGATTTAGAGTTGGCCTTAAATACTAAATATGAGAATCTTTTTGATGAAATTGATCTAGACACCGTGTATCAAACAATCATAACTCGAAGCCTCGAACCTCAAATAGATCCAGAGATAGCCATCTGCCAAATGGCAGCTCTAACTTATATAGCTAAAAAGCTGCCAGCAATTTCTCTAACAAAACCCACCATTGAACAAGTCGTATCACTTTTGAACAATATCCCTTCAGGATTTAAACGTTGGCCATGGGAGGAAAAGGCTAAAACGACTACCAGTACAGCCCAGAAATGGGATATCCAAAACGAATATCATGTACAAAGTCTAGTTTATTTCCTACTAGCCCCAATATTCCCAGATATAGAACAAGAATTTTCTATGGAACAATTGGGCCAGCTAAACGCTCGAGCCGATATTGGTATTCCATCTTTAAATGTCATTATTGAAATTAAATTCCTTCGTCAGAATACTCCTTTTACCAAAATGCTCGAAGAAGTTGCAGCAGATGCCAGTCTTTATTTCAAAAAGGATGGCGTTTACTTAAATAAGTACAACAAAATGTTGGTGCTGTTGTGGGATAACTCCAGAAGAAATCAAGAACATCGTGAATTCATAAAAGCGGCATGTCAACTTTTAAACATTGAAGCAGCAGTAGTTTTATCTAGGCCGGGCAATATGCCCATCCAAAAAAGAGAACACACTGAAGACTATCAAAGCAAACCAAATTCTTAAATGAGAGTGCTATTGCTACTTCATACTTAATTAGAAATGGTAGTCGATTTATGAAAAAATTATATACATTCATATGTAATTTAATTTTACATGGCAAAAAATGACGCTATAATTATTGATAGTATTATTGATGACAGGGTTGCATTGAACAATCCCTCAGATAAAAGAGATGAAGTGTTTGAATATTTTTCGATTGAACAAATTCTGAAAGACTATGCATTAGCTCCAAGTGATATTCATGAAGGAATGGTAGATGGACAAAATGATGGAGGTATAGATGCTTTCTATATTTTCATTAACGGACACCATTTATCTGATCTTGAAAATTTCTATTGGCCAAAGTCAAATGTTGAAATAGAAGTTTTCATCATTACATGTAAGCATCATGATACTTTTAAGCAAGCTTCATTAGATAGTATGATCGCAACCCTTAGTGAACTAATGGATTTTACAATAGACAAAAAGGATCTAAGAGGCGACTATAACAAGGAATTGTTAATGAAAAGGGAGATTCTGAAAACTGCATACAGAAGAGTTGCTAGTAAGATCTCAAAGTTTTGTTTCAAAATCATGTATGCGAGCAGAGGAGACACATCAATTCTAGGAGAATCCGTCAAATCCAGATCTAACCAAATTGAAGAATTAATTCTTTCCTGCTTTGCTGACTCCAATGCAAATTTCATTTTTTGGGGGAGTGCCGAACTTATTGAGGCTAACAGGAAAAAACCAAATTTCTCATTGGAATTACCTTTTGTAGAATATTTAGGTCGCGGAGAACGCTACGTATTACTATGTAAATTAACAGATTACTACAATTTTATCACAGATGATGACAAAAAACTTCGACGTTATCTTTTCGATTCAAATGTCAGGGATTTCATGGGATTAAATGCTGTAAACGAAGAAATTAAATCCACTTTAGAAAATACAAACTCGCCTGATTTCTGGTGGTTAAATAATGGTATAACAATCTTAGCAACATCAGGGAAAGTTATCGGGGATCTTATCCAAATGGAAGATATTCAAATTGTAAATGGATTGCAAACAACAGAATCAATTTATAATCATTTTTATTCCGGTGGCGAAGACCCAAATATGAGGTCTGTTTTAATTAAAGTACTTGTTTCTAAAGACAATGAGGTTAGAGATTCTATTATTCATGCCACTAACAACCAAACCTCAGTGAGTGTGCCAGCCTTACACGCAACCGACAAGATCCAAAGAGACATTGAAGATGTACTATTAACAAGAGGACTATACTATGAAAGAAGAACTCACTATTATTTCAATCAAAATATTTCCAAGAATTTAATAGTCTCCCCACTATATTTAGGTGCGGCTTACGTTGCTCTGATAAAAAAACAGCCCCATTCCGCCTCTCAATTGAAATCTAAATTCATGAGAAAGCCAGAGCAATACGCAGAAGTATTTTCACAAGATTTAAATATTTCGATATGGCCTATTCTTGCTAAAATCATCAAAAAAAGTGATGAGGTTCTTGAATTAAATCGAAGTTTTGGAAAAACTGGAACTGATGGCTATCTAAAAAGATGGCGCCATCTTTTGGCCATTATTACTGTTGCAAGACGATTCGGCACCTTTGCATTTACAATAAATCAAATACTAACCTTAGACAAAAATGAAATAAATGAACAGGAATTCTCGGATACTTATGATTTCTTAAAAACTCATCCTATAGACACTTCATCTCGTTGGAAAAATAAAGTAATATACGATGGTATATTGATGGCTAGCAAAGATCATTTCAATCTCGAAGGAATTCAAGTATTAAAATTAAATGTTCCCAAATTAAAGGATTATAAAGAAACAGGCTATCTACCTGTTTCCATTCAAGAATCATTAATTCATGAAATAGATGCTGCATTACCACCACAGCCATGGCCTCCTGGAATCCTAAAACAGATATCTATAGAGTTAAAAATTTCTTCAAGGATAGTTAGCAATGTGGTAAATATTCTAATTAGTAGAGGCCTGCGAAATCGACAGCAAAAGGGAATAGTCTATGATAAAGAAGGAAGAATTATTGCGATTGATAAAAATAGAAATATGATGGCTCAAAACTCTTTGGAAAAGCTAAGTTCCCATTCTGAACAAGTGAATTCAAATAAAACCACATCGAATGAAGTGTAAATTGATACTTTGATAAATTGTATGATAGGTCCCATACAATAAGCCCGTAACCAGTGGTTTTCAAATTTAAAAAAAATCCCTACACATTAGCCTATGCACAGATGGCGGCTAAAGTATAGCATGAATTAGCAACGCCTATTGTGATATTTCGTATCTTAGTAAAAGCTGGTTAACCTAAATAAAGTACGGGAAGAAATTGAGGTTATACAAAAGGAACTCGACTAAACACTCGACTAACTTACAAACCCCGCGCCACGCGCGAGGTTTGTAAGTTATCTGTGATCCCGCTGGGACTCGAACCCAGGGCCCATACATTAAAAGTGTATTGCTCTACCAACTGAGCTACGGAATCATATCACTGCTTTTACCGTGATACCCTTATTGCTAAGGGAGTGCAAAGATAGAAAAATATTTATCTCTGCAAAATATTTTTTAAATATTTTTATTTACAGCCATATCAAACTCAATACTATAGCCGGTTTGAGGGCATGTTTTTTCACAAATCCGCGTATCAAACTAGAACATAATATGTCCTCTGAGCCCAAATACATGGACAGGCCCTCTGTCTTTATTGTATCCTGGATGGTTCACAAACTGATAATCGAATGTGAGCTGTAAGAATTTGTTTAGCTGAGCATTATAGTAAGTTTCCAAAATGGCTTCATGTCCGTAATTCAAGCGACCATCGCCAAGAATAAATCCATAACCACCTGCAGCCAGAAAATTCCGATGGTCCGGAGAGATACCATTTACTATGCCGGCGATGCCTACCACATCGTTGCGCCGTTTCCATTTCGTTCCTTTTATAGCCAAACCGCCACTCAGGGTTCTGTCAATTTCAGTGAATGCCCAGGTCGCATACTTTCCATCATTCCATCCTAGTCGGCAGAAGAGACCGATATCATCACTCAGTTCCTGGTCTATATTCATACCCAGTCCATACTTGCGTCCACCGAAGGATGTATTCTCAGAAAGTCCCCGAATCACATTCAACAAAAATGTATCCTTATTCGCTACTGCCTGCAGCCCTTGTTGATAGGAAGGCGCGCGGGAATACGTACCGCTGGCCAGGAAACGAATTTTTCCGGTGCGTTGACCAATGCGCAGTTGATGTTCAAATTCTATTGTCTCCGAATGTGCGTGCACGTTATACTCCATCAGATGATAATTCGCGATCCTCGGCACTGCCACCGTAGATATGCGCACCGCATACTTTGGCTCAATAAGTTCTACCACTACTCCTTCCGTATATCCTCTGGTATTGGCGGGATAGTCCCAGGCTCCATTCGCCCAGATCGCCCAGTTGAAGAATTGGGTTCTGGGATCTTTACCATAGGCATTATTATCATAAAAATCCGCGATGGCAAATTTACCAATGGAAACGGTGATCCTGCGCGATGGAACCACGTCTGCCACCTGATTCACTCCATCACTGATATATTCATTCGCTTTTCCCAGTCGGAAATGTTGCTGAAGATAAGCCCGCGCAATAAACACCTGTGGCTGCACAGCACCCACACGATACGTTTCTCCATTCAAGGCTCCTGCTACCCCAGCAGCGGAACTAAGCCCTTTACCACCAGATATTTCAGGGTTGAAATAAAACGCTGCATTCTTCCACAATTTCCGCCCAATGAACAAGGTAGCGGTAAGACTCACCGCAGTAGGCTCCACCGAATCAGCCAGACTGTTGTCTCCCCTATACAATGACCTGAATCCCGAATGCTTTTGTCCAATAACGGTAGCCTGAAAGTGAAAAGTCCATTTGGACGCGGCAGGAAGACTGTCTGCCCCACTCTGTGCGACAGTCATCTTCATAAAACTGAACCATACGACAATAGCAGCAATGATCTTTTGTTTGATGGCCATAAGACATGGTACTTATAAAATGAGCTAATCCCCAAATGCCTCCGCTCCAACGGTAGATTGAAAAAGCAGCTATACGGAAGCTACGAATTAATCGTGATACAGCATTTTTGTAGTTTGCGATGCAAAGCTAGCCAAGCCACCGTAAAGCGTGGTTAGAACATCAACAGAATACTCTTAGAAAATAATTAGAACTAAAAGGCTCATAAAAAACAATGGGATAGCCAATGCTGGCTATCCCATTACTTTGACATCAATAAAAAATTATTTGCTATTGGTATAATCAATGGCAACCTGAACCAACGATTCTTCTTTCTCAAAGTCGTATACCTTCTCATCCAGCTTTTTAAGTACAGCCGGACTATCCTGCATATACTGTCTTAAAGTTTTTGACCGGTCAGACACGAATCCTTTATCAGGATTCAGTAAGTCAGCTTCGCCGGGTCTGATGAACAGTACCTGGTTGCTAGGATGCTCTTCAAAGTTTTCTTTTACGACTTTAATTTTGTCTGAGCTATACAATACTTCAAAGGCCAGTTCCTTTTTACCCGGACCTGTTGGCTTTTTATATTTATACACTACGTACAGTCTGCCATTTTTCGCGAATGACTTTACCTCCGACAATTTATAGTTTTTCGCTTCGCCATTCGACTCAAAAGTCAATACCGTACTCATGTTAAAAGAAATCACTGAACCCATTCCTTTCATTGGCACATATCTCCCTCTGATGGTATCGCCATTGCTTAATTCAATCCAGCTGCCCTGAACAGCAGGTCTAACCGCAGCCAGAGAAACAGTTGTAGTGGCTTGCGGAGTGGAAGTGGAAGTCGTAGTTGTATTGGTTACTGTCTGCGTAACCTGTGCCTGCTCCCCTTCTCTCTCTCCTACTCTGTACTTTGGTACATTTACAGATGCAAAGTATGCTTCCAGCTCATCTTTAAACAGTTTCGCAGCGTTATAATCCCCACGCATACCTAATGCTTTGCTGGAATAATTATAGAGAGAATCCAGCGCTGTCTGCATTTTATCTTTATCATAACTCAGATAGTAGAGAAACACCAACGAACAATAGGTGGCCGCATTGATGGGTCTTCTCTCATAATTTTCAGGGAAAGACTTCTGTAATAATTGCAGATAAGCTGCCTCGTAAGGTTGGATCAACTGCGCATAGTCCGTAGCATTCTTCAGTTTCAATTCCTTTACCAGTGCATTATTCATGGAATCGATCACAGTGAGTTCAGGATATTTCTTTGAAGCGCGATAGATGTAAGGCAGACTAATCGTCTTCTCTACATAACGATTAACCACCTCTTCCTGATGGTCCGTAATTTTCTCTTTAATAACGTTCATCAATACACGATAATTACTGTAGGCAGTACCCGTGTAAAAAGAGGGACTCCCTATGATGAAAGCGTTAAATGCGCCTGTGACCTTTTCCCCATCAGGAATGGCTCTTTTGCTGGAAAGCGTAATGGATTTATCGTAGTACACCTTGCCGCTCATATTACGCACGGTAGTACGATACGCTCCTTCTACCTCATAATCCTTCTTAAAAGCCGCGCCGGTATTCAACCCTGTTGCAGAATTAATGGACTCTTTCGATGAAAATCCGGTCAGATTACAATCAACAATCAGATCCGGTTGCGCATCTGTGGCTGGATTCAGAGAAGATTTCTTCAGTTCTTCCTGCATCGACTCATTAAACACCTTCAGCACATTATTTCTGCTGGCCTGATCTCCCAGAAACTTCTTATCTACCATGGAAAAGATCGTATTGGAGTCCACCTGCACCCGATAGTAAATATTCTTGTAGTTACTGAATCGTTGATTGGATGCTCTTCTGTAAATCGGCGTCGTAAATTTGTCGTAGATGACTGTTTGGGCAGAACTTTCGACAGATGTTGCCATCAGCGCAGCGGCTGTAGAAAACAGTAGTAAAGATTTCTTCATAGGTTTGGAAAACATTAAGTCTGCAATTTATAAATAATATTAATTACACATTAAGCAAAAACACATACTTAATTAAGTATATAATAATTAAATAATTTACACAAGTGCCATTTGAGAGGAATATGACCAGGCATGGAATTCCCTGTACATGTAGGCAACCTGCTCTGTTCACATGCAACTATACTACGTACGGAGTGTCCTTATTTAAGTACACAAATCCGACTGGACCTCAATCCATCCAACATGTCAAGATCATCCTTTAAACTAGTTTGTACATTAGTGCTATGCCTTTTTTGCGGACAGCTATTTGCGCATAATGGCAGTATTGCTTACGCATACCCACTTGGTAAGATTAAAGTGGATGGCGATCTTTCCGATTGGCCTAAGGAGACCGTCAAATACAAGATTGCTATACATCCATCGGATACTAAGCCCAAAAATGACGCTGATTTCTCCGGCTATTTCCAGCTGGGTTATAACCTTTCCAACCAATCGCTATATGTGGCTTTCACTATAACAGATGACGATTTCATCGAAGACACTTCCCGTAATGTGCAATGGAACACTCAGGACGGACTGGAATTAAGTATTGATGCGCGTCATCTGCTGAGTGGGTCGGGCGTGGCCTCTTTTATGTGCAGTAATACCCTGCATACCATTAACAATGCGCTAAACGATCCTTTTGCCAGCAAAGCCAATTGGGATATGATGGAAGTGGCGGTTTCCCGTCATGGGAATACCCGCATTTATGAATCGCGTATCCAGTTAGGGAAAGAGCTGGCAGTGGGAAAATCGGTTGGCTTTGATTTTCATGTGTATGACAAAGACAGTGATGGGAGTTTCTCCTGGTCTGCCTGGGGTAAAGGAGCTGCAAAGTATAGAAACCCTAACAGTTTGGGGGATGTCATCTTCTTACCGGCCAACGAAAAACTGGCTGCTATTTCCGGCAACATTAACTGGAATCAACCCAAGACGACCAAATTACCCAGTCTTATCCGTTTTATCGCTTTGGACAATCCAAAGGTATGGACGACCGTCGAAGTAGATAGTCTGGGTAACTATAGTGCCCTGATACCAGCAGGGAAATATAAATTATCGCTACCAGATCCGTACTTCAAATCGGAAGGCAATGTATATCCAACGGCTCAAAAGGAACCGGTCATATTTGTAGCCAAGGCGGGCCAAAAGACGGTCGCGCCCATATTTGGCATTGCCGCCACACCTGTAGCAGATCTGGTTCCCGAAAAAGGGGTATTGCTGGATTATAATGCCGCCACACCTGGTCAGATTGATCATTTCATCGAAACCTATCAGGATTATTATGGTATACCAGGCGTTTCACTGGCTATTATTAAAGATGGAAAACTGTTATATCACAAGACCTATGGCGTCACCAATACAATGACCGGAGAAAAAGTAAATGATAGCACCTTGTTCGAGGCGGCGTCTGTCACGAAACCTGTATTTGCCTTTGCAGTAGAGCGACTGGCAGAACGTGGTGTAATTGATCTGGACAAGCCCCTGTATGAATATCTTCCTTATCCGGATATCGCGTATGATGAGCGTTATAAATTAATGACTGCGCGACACGTGCTCACCCACCGGACCGGTTTCCCTAACTGGAGAACGATGAACAAGGATGGCAAACTGGACTTGAAATTCACGCCAGGAACAGCATATAACTATTCAGGGGAAGGCTTCGAATACCTGAAGAAAGTAGTAGAGAAAATTACCGGAAAGAAGGTAGAACAAGTTTTACAAGAGGAAGTGATTGCGCCCATTGGATTGTATCATACCTATTTCTCAAAAAATGACACATTAATACGGGTGGCGGCTACAGGGCATTACGATAAAGTTCCCTGTAATAAATGGATGCCAGAATATCCTGTCATGGCCTCCTCCATGCATACGGAAGCAAAGATCTTCACCCGGTTTATGTGCTACCTGCTGGAACAAAAGGGATTGAAACCCGAGACCTATAATATCATACTCTCCAAACATTCTGATTATCCTGATGATGTCTCGTCTCAAAAACTAAAGGTACCTACTTATATGGGTATGAGTCTGGAAATAAGAGAAACACGCTGGGGCAAAACCTTTGGCCATGGCGGAAACAATGGAGATTTCACTTGCAGGTTCGAAGTGTATAAAGACCTGAAAATTGGATATGCCATTTTTACCAATTCCAATACATCGGGAGTATTACTGGAAAATTTGCATAAGTTTTTAGTGGAAGGGAAAGATGAAGCACAATAAAGTATATCTTGCTATACCTATCAAGGCTTCAAAATCTATATTTTGAAGTCTTGATAGGTATAACTATTACTTGTTTAATAGAAGCTCTCATAAATGATATGATCAAACCAAAAATTGTCATTCCGCAATGAGCGCCAGAGCGGTTCTGCTACCCTCAATGACTCCTTAGTAGGGCTATAATGTCCGCTTTCATTTGTTATGATGAGATTTCCATCTTTGAGCTGGACGGTGCCGGCTGTCATCACCATGTCTCCCTCTCCTTCAATAGCGGCATGTTTCAATATATCATTACCGAGTTTCAACGAATAGTCTTTAAATGAAACAGTAAATTTCACTCCCTCCTCATGATCCTCGATCATATCCATTATTTCTTCATTTGTCTGAGCCCAATAGCGTTGTCCACTTGCCACTGCTGCATCTCGTTCTACAATTTCATTATCAAGATTATATTCCATTCCATTCATAAAAACGCTGTTACCGTAAGCATCCAGGCCACAGAGACTCTGATCCCCACGAAGCAAAGGAACGCGCGGCGCACGCCTGAAGCCCCCCAGCCGCTCATCTTGGGAAATACCCAAGGCTACATCCCGACGGGCTTTGTACATAGCCAACGCCTGTTCTTTACTAATACTTCTCTGGCCAACCGCCTGCAACAAGCCTTGAGAAAAATCATTCCCCACTTCTCCTGCCGTCTCATCCCAGATTTCTCTCATGGCATTATCATAGCTTTTCCCTGATGCCAGCTGCATATCAATCTCCACGGCGTCATCGAAACCTTCTAATATAGGGTCAGGAAGCGCCGTCAGATCTATTATCACATCAAACAGGTCCATTAAGGCATCATCTGCCAAACTATGCCCGCTGGGATCATAATTCCGAACGGGGTTATTCAGCGTGTATGCATAACGGTTATATACATCCGTTTGATATGGCCGGCCTCCCAGCCTGTCATCTGCCGTTATGAATCTTCCTGTAAATGGATTATAATACCTGGCATTGAAATAATACAATCCGCTGCCATCCAGTTCCATACCGGAAAACAGGTAATCAGTCGTATCCAGCCCCGTCATCTGCTGCAACGTACCAAAAGGAGCATATTGCATGGTACTGGTACTGTCCCCTGCACTGTCTGTAGTTAGTAAAGTAGAATTGATAAAGTTACCATGCAGGTACATCACCCCATCCCCCGGTGAAACAGAGGCAATTTTCTGTCCCGGAACAGAGATAAACCTTATCCCATTTACACCTGTACTGTTATTGACAACATTATAATTGGGCGATACATACCGCTCCGTAGTATTAGAACGAAAGTCTTTTTTCAATATGCGCTGTCCTGTATAATCGTACGCATACGCGCTCAGAGTGTCCTTTCCGGAGCATATTGCAATCAGTTGATTGAAGGCATTATAGCGATATTGAAATTGCGCCGATTTATCACTAGTAAATATGGTTTGGGCCGACAAATTACCGTTCGCATCATAAGCGGCACTATAGATCTGCCGCCCGTTTTGGAGCCCACTCACCACCTGATAGTTGTTGTAAGTATAGGAAACGTCATCTTTTGAAATCAGGTTACCAGACGGATTATACTGATAACTCCATGTTCCGCTCCCTGTCTTTGCCTGCTGCAACCTCCCATTATTGGTGAATCCAAACGATTCACTATTTGCTGAATTCAGGTTATCGACAATGGAACTGACATTGAATAAATTACTCCAGTTATAGGTCTTGCTGGCCAGGGTACTGCCAGGAGCCTGGAATGTAAAATTTTGCACCAGTCCAAATGGTACAAAGCTGGCCATCCGCTGAACTTGATTCCCATAGAGTACCTGTGTCTGATCTCCATAAGCATCATACTGCTGAAAAGTTACGTAAGGAACGGATGGTCCTGACGGATTATCGGCCAGAGATACCTGCTGGAGGTAGCCATTGTTATAATAGCTATAAATGGCTACGCTACTATCAGGATAGGTCAGCAGCGCCAGCGAGCCATCCGGGTTATAAAGAGACTGTTCACTGAACGTTCCATCTGCTGCACTGATGAGCGTATGCACTCTATGATGATAAGCGTCAAAACTATAAGTATGCGACAGCCCCCCCTGCTGATCCACCACTTTACAGAGATTGGTCATCCCATTTTTTACCGTAGTGAGATCGTACTGATAATTGATATTATTCAGGGCTGTACTCACAAGGATCTTCCTTTGCAAAGCATCCATCTGGCAAAAAATCGTATCTCCACTGGCCTGCACTACAGAAAAATTATTCCCTGTGAAATTGCGCAGATATTGGGTATTACCTGCGGCAGGATTGGTGGTAGCCGCCAGATCGCCGGTGGAATAATATGCATAGGTGGTGATTAATCCTCCTGGATCAGTCACCTGCTTGACACGGGCCAGTTGATCGTAGGCAAAATTTGTTTGGAGGCCAGCTCCGTCTATTCGCTGTGTGAGCTTCCTGTTTCCATTGTAAAAGTCGAACGTTCTGTTGGTAACAATAGAATCCTGGTCTCCTGCTGCAAATATCAGGGTGATCGTTTTGTTGTTATACCCTATTACATTTTGCACATCAGCATTTTGAGGCCCAGGCACCGTCACTAATACAGGACGTTGATAAGGATCATAATTAATCTTTACCAACTGTGCGGTGTCCGTCTGAAAATAAGGAAGGGAATAACTTGTCAGTTGATTACTGCTATTGTAAGCTTTTGTACGCACTACCGGCTGCCCGTTGATACCCTGCCACAAATTTTGAATGGTACGTGATAAGCCGTCATAAACGATCAAAGAAGTATCCCAGGAAGAGCCGGCCCAGTTGTTACGAATGACCTGCTGTTCCATATAGCCAGCAGGCGTATGTTGTAGATATGTATAGGCAGTAAGCACCACCATTTTCCCGCTACTGTCAGGTCCCGCTAATATACTGTCGCGGCCAAACTGATCATACCATGTAACTATAGTAACTCCATTTGCATCTGTTGCTCTTGTCACTTTTCCATTGGCGGGGTCCTGGGTCATCCGGTTTACCAGCTTAACTCCCCATTGGTTCGGGGGACTGGTTTGACTAACCGGAAATGAATGAAATACCGAATCAATACCAATCAAAGCGGTATCTCCAGCGGCATTGACAGTCAACACCTGGTTCCCATAGGCATCATATCCATACTGATGATACAACCAACTGTTATTCGAATTGAGCCACATCCCGGCAATGGTGGGTTGCCAGGTCTGCTGATCATACTGCCAGTTCTGTTGCTGCATGACCGAGGCATTCGTTGTATCTGTTGAAAATTGCTGCAAAGTTTTAAAACCAATATGCCAGGAATTGATGTCATTCAGATAGGTACTGTATGTCAACAGGCGATTACTTTCCACAGTATCGTTGAGTTGTACCGTGAGTATGTTATTGCCATATTTATCATAGGCATAGTTGGAGCCAATGGTATAATTGAATTTTCCATAGTTGAAATAATCCAATCTGGATGCGGCATTTAATACCTGGTAACAGATAGATGGAGCTGTATTGAGCGTGTCTGCAAGGGCGAAATAATTATCTCGCGTACGTTGCAGTAAATTCCCTTTTAAGTCTTGTAATGTAGTATACCGGGTTTGGCCAGTCAGAGGAAATACCTGCCAATAATAAGAAGTACGGATATTTCCGGCACTGCTGTCTGTCTCCTGTACCTGACTAAATCCCAGCCAGCCATATGCCTGGATATCCGTGAGCGAGCCGCTGTAAGTAAATTGGTAAGGATAAACACTTCCCATTCCATCACTCAACGTATATCCCTGCAACAGATAGGTAGCTGATTGCGTAGGTACGTAAGGGTAGGAAGAAGATTGCAGCGGCGATAAAACAGTTGTATTATATCGGTTTTGCAGGTACAAACCATCAATCAGTTTATTACTATTCCCCCCCGCCTGATAGACCGCTTTACTAGTCATTGGGGCATAGAGTAACTGGTAGATACCATTGATACCGTTATTAATGCTGGTCACTAATTCTGGTACCTGGTTATTAGTATGAACAATATTATTGGCGGCATCTCCTCCGAAATAGATCGTTGATTGGTTGGCCGCAAAAAAGTCTGCCACCCCATCGCCATTAAAATCGCCGGACCAGGTATATGCTAGGAGCAAATTGGGAGGAGTAGTTGGCTGCGCATAAAATTTCCCGCCATAGTTATAATAGAGCGTTGCTGTGTTTCCGGCAAACGCATATATATCCATTGTTCCATCTCCATTAAAATCGCTGATCCAGTTGGTGGCATTCGACAAGTTCATTCCCGACACAGGCGCTGCGGGCGCAAATCCTTTCCCATTCGAAAAGTACAGGCTATAAGACATGCCGGTGTAGGTCAGGATGTCGGTAAGTCCGTCGTTATTAAAATCGGCGATAAGATTATTGGCAGGGTTACTGTTAAGACTCATTCCCGGCAGCGGTATAGGGGCGGCAAAAGTATTGGACTGTGAGAAAGCAGACAGGTAGAGCGTTCCGCCAGACTGATTGGCGGTGAAGAGATCGGCTTGTGCATCGCCGTTTACATCGAACACATAAATCTGGCCTGGTTCCAGTTGGAGGTTACTCACTGTTTGCAGCGAATTGAATCCGTTACCATTGGAAATGTATACATTGGCAGTGGTACCGGCAACAGACAGTAAGTCAGCCATACCGTCGCCATTCATATCAGCAGCAAACACGCAGGAATTGCAGGAACTGTTAAACGCCAGTCCCGTCACAGTTACGGGAGTAGCATTGAGTACATAGGTCTGACTATTACAAAAATAAATATCGGCGATACCTGGTCTCAGTACAAGTAAATCTGGAAGTCCATCGCCATTATAATCCGCTACATATGACTGTGTGGAAATATTAATGGCGGTATCCAGTTGCTGTGTGGTGAAGCCACTGCCATTGGCATAATAAATAGCGGTAATGCTGTTATTAAAAACAGGAAGCAGATCTGTTTTTCCATCGCCGTTGAAATCGCCCTCAAAGCCAGTGTTCTGAACAGGCCCGTTATAGGTGGCGGGTAGGTTGACAAATCCGTTTGGACCAACTGTCCATTGCAGGGTTACCGGAGCCGTCTGAGCGCCATAAGTGCCCAGCTCTGTTATAGCTACTAATTGACTGACAGGCATCGTGGATACGCTATCATATGCCAGCAGGTATGTTTTTACAGGCACTGTATCTTTTCCGGTAGCGAGATAAGTACGGATCGCTTTTAACCGGACGGAAATAACGCCATTGGCGCCGCCTGCGAAGTCCAGGAGCGTATCCGGACGCGGCTCGTAATAGAATTTCACGAGACGGTTGGCGGTATTGGTGCTGGTAATACCATATGCGATTACATCCGGATAGGAAGTACCATCATTTGCGCAACCCGTCATGGGTTGTCCATTTATATTGGATGGCGTAGCTGTATAAAAAAATTCGACCGCGTTATTATTGGGAGTCGTCATTTTCTGGACCAGCCATTTACTGACAGTGCCCTGGAGGCTTGAATTATTAAAGGCTGCGCCCTGTGCTACCACCTGGCTACCGTTACCGGTGCCGTAAGAGGCTACCGCACCGGTTTTCAGGTATACGGTAAAAGATGCTGGTCCTTGTCCGGCCGTCCCATTTGCCACCACTTTCTTCCACTGCTGGAGTTCTGTATAATAACTACTACCCGGACTAAAATAATTTCCGCTTTGGGTCGCATTATTCATCAGCCTAATGCCATCCAATGCAAACCGGTCGTTCGCATCATAGTTTACGCCACCACGGAAGCCATCCTGTGGAACAGTGGCGCCGGTGCGGGAAATTGATGAGAAGCCGGAAAATGTCCAGCCAACACCCAACAGACCATTACCGGACTGGCTGTTATAGGCGATTTGCAGAGAAGGCGTTGCCCCCACATTGCCTGGCGGAAGTTCCAGCGATATACTATAGGTTGCTGCGCCACTTGGATTGACGGTCATCTTGCCCTGCAACACACCGTTGAAGGCGTCAACAGTTGAAGGTTGCTGCTGACGGAAGGGAATCTTATCCTTTTTATGCTGCGCATGGACATGCTGCGTTTCAGCAAACCATACTAATAACAGTAAGCAGCATTGGAACGCCAGGTTTTTCATAAGAGGATAGCATTTTCAGAAAGTTATTCCTGGAGTTCAATATTGATATTGAATGTGTAGTTAGCGCCACTTATAGTAGGATTGGTAGCACCTGCCACATAATACCCCGGTCCTGGAACAATAGTAGGCATGGAACCTCCGTCCATAGCTGTTAAATTCCAACTGATCGTTAGTGACGGGCCAGCCGGAAGGTTAAAAATAGCCGTACCTGAACAAGGACTTGCTACCTTAGCCCCATTCACTATCTGTTCCTGAAAGTAGGATTGCAGAATCGTATCGGTGGCGCCATCTGCGAGCGTAGGCAAAATGATGGGCGGATAGCTGCCAGGTAACAGCGACCCGTTCTGAAAGAAATTAAACGTACTAAAAGTTATATTGCCCTGGCCGGTACTGTTCGTAGCAATGACAGTAATGCTGGCGAATGGTAAAGACGACATATGTACCTTTTTTTATTAAGCATTATAGTAAATGGTGAGATTAGCGGTAACGGTATCCGCATTGGGCGGGTCGGTGGGATTCATTTGACTACTGCCGATTTCCACCGTATAGTCGAGCGTATATAATGTGCCAGTGGAAGGTACATCGATCAGACCTGCATAAAAATAACAATTGGAATAACCAGAGGTTCCATCCTGTGTAAAAGGACAATTAATTGCGATATACAGCATGGAGTTATCCAGCAGACGATACTGAACATGAGCAGTAGAGCCATGCATGGACCCAGGCGTTTTATAAAAACTAAACAGCTCAATATTGGTAGCATTAGGGCCAATATCTTGCGGCGACTTATTTGTCCGTCCATGCATCAGGTCAAAGTCCTGCGGATTATATCCCCAGGGAGTAGTGTTGGTGACATAGCAGATAGCGTTTCTTGTCATGGTGATTATATTACAGGTTAAGAATTGTTTCCATATCCGGGACGAGTACGTCCTAAAACAGTTTATATGAAGATGTAGGAAACGCAGGCATATGCCTGCGGACACTGTAGAGTATGGTTAAATGATGGTTTCCACTAAGAGCATTTACGAAAAAAATTACAACATGGATTGACCCTATAAAAGAGGGTATTTCAGGGCATGGGTAGCTATCCTATCCAGGAGAATAAATAGGGACTACAATTATTTCACATGACGAATTGCATATAACAATATATCAAATAGCCGGCAGCAAAGTTGCTGCCGGCCTAATTCTTACGACAGGCGTCCTGCAATTTCTTTCATAATATCATGATTCTGTACCCAGGAATTATGGTCGCTATCAATGTCAATGATCTCCGCATAATCGCCTTGCAATACCTCGCTGAGGTGGTTATCTACAGATTCAACATAGTGCCGTGCCACATCTACAGGGTCTCCTGTGAACATCTGTTGCAGTTCTTCGCTGATTTTAGTCGCTTTAAAAAGAAGGACATTTCTTGCTATTTGTTCATTCAATTGGGGATCATAATTGATATTCATCCCTTCCAATGGAATTGAATTATACAATCCAGCCACATATCCGCATTTGAAGAAGGCATCTACCATGACCAGTTTCTCTACTTCAAACCCACTGGCTGTCAATTGTCTCGCGATTTCAAACGCCAGGACGCCGCCCATACTCCATCCAAACAAATGGTACTTTCCGGTTGGTTGTATTTTCCTGATCAGGTCTATATAGTAGCGTGCAAGAAACTCATAGCTGATCTGTGGCATTTCTTCCTCCTTCAGCTTTTGTTCAAGATGCATATTATAGTTATTGAAAGCCACTACAGACACGTCTTTCAAATGCGATATAATGTTGCCCATATAACTTTCTGCTCCGCCTCTTGCCGGTGGCAGCAAGAACAGGATAGGCCCTTCTTCCGCATCCATATTCAGTTTAATGAACGGATCGAAATCTTCAGTAAAGTCGCCGGGAGAATAAATCGTGTCTCTATTCAAACAATGTTCAACTATAGCTACCAACATTTCACGGAATACAACTGCCAATCTATCCATCATTTCCTGATGCAGTTGGCCTTTGATATCAAATTTCAATCTGCCGTTAATCACCATTCCATTCGCCACTAACAGATATTGGTCAATACCATCCAGCACGGTCTTCCCCCCTTGCTCTTCTGTGAAATCCCATTGTTGCCCTCTGTCTTGCGCTTCCTGTTGGCCATCAAACTGACCGAGATAATTAAAGGAGACACGTGGCAGTCCATCCTTAACATATCCATTTAAAGCGCCGTAGCCAAGGCCTTTGCCAGGTATGGCCCTCAAATACTCTTTCACGCTTAAAATGGATTTCCCTATATCTCCAGGGATAGTATGCAGACAAACAGGATACATGGTAGTAAACCACCCTACGGTGCGAGATAAATCCCAATTAGCCACCTCTTCTCTGCCATGCCCTTCCAGGACCAGATAATTATCTGTATTTCCGTTGATAGCAGATAGTGTGAGTCCCCATGCTGCCAACAGTAGATCATTAATGTTCGTATTGTAGGCTTTACCTGCTTCCGTTAGCAATAATCTGGTTGTAACGCTATCCAGACTTACACCAGCCGCATGATAGCCTGTTTCCTTCTCTGCCAATTGTGTAATTACATCTTCCGAATGACGGTATCCTTCCATTGTTTGCTGCCAATAGTTGATTTCATCTGCATGTTCCAGATCATAATCTCGCAGGAAGCCCGCCCATTGCCTGTAACTGGTTCCTTTATTACCCAATGAAACACTACCGCCATTAGCCAATGAGGTATAAATGGTTTGCAGATCATCACGGAGAATCCGCCAGCTTACGGTGTCCACAATCAGATGGTGCAGCGCAAAAAATATCCGCGCGCTACCGTCTGCAAATCCATGGAGATAAGCCATACTATATAGCGGGCCATCGCTCAGATTAAAATGATGCTGATAGATTGTTAGTATATCCTGCAGTTTATCAGCAAAGGCTGCACTCCCCTCTTCATGCGGGATCGTACGAATGTCCAGCACTTTGATCTCAGGGGCATCCGCTTCCGCCAGATAATATTGGCGGTATTTCTGCGATTCACCTTCCTGATATCTGATACGCAGGGCATCATGAAATGCCGCCAGTTCATTCAGCGCCAGTTGCAATACATGCGTATCCAGTTCTGCTGTACGGATCATAAAAGATTGATTCCAGTGATGCGGATAGTTTAACTCATGGCTGAAGAACCATTCCTGTATTGGCAACAACGGCAATTCTCCGCTAAGTATTCCTTGTTCTGTTATCAATTTTTCCGTCCCTGTAATCTTCAATATCACTTTTTCATACAGTTGTTCTATACTACGATAGGCAAATATGTCCTTCATATTTACTTTAATTCCCAACTGCTGTCTGATCCGGTTTTGAAGTTGAATACTGAGGATACTGTCCCCTCCCAGGCGGAAGAAATCATCTCGTATACTAATGTTTGTTGCCTGCATGCTGAGTACCTGTGCAAATATCTCCCGAAGCGTCTCTTCCTGAGCGTTTCTAGGCAGATAATCTGGTTCATGGGTATGGCCGAGCACGGGTTCTGGCAATGCTTTACGATCTATTTTACCATTGACAGTAAGCGGTATCTGCTCTAAATGGACAAAAGCAGTCGGTATCATGTAGTCCGGTAGTAAAGCGGACAGATAACCTCTTATTTCCGTATCCGCTACAGCCGTTGCTGCCACATAATATCCGGCCAGGTATTTGTTGCCGCCAGCCCACTCTCTGACGAGTACCACTGCCTGATTAATCCCAGGATAGCCGGCCAGACGGGATTCTATCTCTCCTAATTCTATACGATACCCTCTGATCTTCACTTGGAAATCGGCACGACCCACATACTCCAGATCGCCGGTCGGTAGTTGTCTTACCAAATCGCCGGTTTTATATAATCGTGCATCGCCGCCTGCAAATGGATCAGTAATAAAACGTGTAGCCGTCAGCGATGGCTGATTCAAATAACCTCTTGCTACACCTGCGCCGCCGATGTGCAGTTCCCCGATAGCGCCCATAGGTACTGGTCTGCCGGCATCATCCAACACATACACAGTGGTATTGGCCAGTGGGCGACCGATATTAGCCGTACTATCTCCCTTATGGTAAGGATGTATCGTAGCACATACGGTAGCTTCTGTTGGGCCGTATTCATTGAGGATGATAGGTTCGAAAGACAGATCACTCAGATCTGGCATTTGTTCCCCACCACTAAATATCAATGATAATTCAGTAGGTGCAGATAAGAATGCTCGCAGTAAGACTGGCGGGATAAACGTAACGGATATACGCTCTTGGCTGATATACTCCCTTAGCGCGTCCGGAGCTGTCCTGATGCTATCTGCATACAAATACAGGGTATTACCATTGGCCAATGCAGGGAAGGCTTCATACACAAATGCATCAAATACATAGTTGGAATAGCAGCCTACCCGTTGATGCTCATTCAAGGCATGTACCGGTACTAACGTATTGATCAGATTAATCACGCTACGATGTTGTATCATCACTCCTTTGGCAGCGCCGGTTGTACCACTGGTGTAGATCACATAGGCGAGGTCTGTTGCAGTTGCCAGCGGCGTAGGATTATTGACGCTATAGCCTGCGAGTTTCTCACTCCATACATCGGCTGCATCTATCACTTCAATAGTAGTGGCGAGATCCAGCGTTTGCAGTCTTTCTACATGAACTGCATTTGTCAGCACCACTTTAGTTCGTGTATCTTCCAGGATATAACGTAC
Source organism: Chitinophaga dinghuensis (assembly GCF_003259435.1). Lineage (GTDB taxonomy): Bacteria > Bacteroidota > Bacteroidia > Chitinophagales > Chitinophagaceae > Chitinophaga > Chitinophaga dinghuensis. The sequence continues at coordinate 48,598 of NZ_QLMA01000006.1, read as the reverse complement.
ACGTTCATCCGGATACTCCGGCGATACAGGCACATAGGCCGCTCCTGCTTTTAACACTGCCAAAATAGCTACCAGCATATCGGCCGTACGATCGAGCACAAGTGCGATCAGGTCGTCTGGTTGAATACTATAACGCTCACGCAGACACGTAGCCAGCTGATTTGCTTTTGTATTCAATGCGGCATAAGAGAATTGCGTATCCTCAAATACCAGTGCGATGGTATCAGGCCTTACCGCCACTTGTTCTTCAAACAACTGATGGATGGTTTTATCCGCTGCATAATCACGAGCGGTATTGTTCCAGTCGTAAATCAGTTGCTGGTATTGCGTTTCACGAAGATGCACCAATGAAGAGGCGGATATTTCCGGTTGAGCTATTAATTGATCCAGGATCAGTTCCATGCCAGACAGCAGCTGCCTGATGACAGTTTCATCAAATAATTCCGCTGCATACTTTAGTTGCAGATTAATGGCCTCATTCCCTTCTGCGGTCACTATTACCAGTGGGTAATCCAGTTTTTCTTTACTTGCCCTGAACCGGATAGACAATCCCCCTTCTTCCCCATCTGCGCCTGCCGGCAACGGATAATTTTCAAATACAAACAGACTGCTGAACATACGTTCCCCACCGGATTGTAAACGTGCCAGGTTGATATCACTGCGACTGTTCACCTCTCCTATATGCGCCTGCAAGCGCTGGATGGCCGACAATACGCTACCGCCCTCATGCTCCATGATCACTGGCAAAGTATTGATAAACAACCCAACAGATTGTTCTATATCGTTAACAGGTAGATTACGACCGGAAACGGTCATTCCCACCACTGTTGTGCGGGTATTGCCATAGAGGCTCAACTGCCTGTGCCAGCAATATTGCAGCACCGCGTTAAGCGTTATGCCATGCACACCACACAGCTGTTTCAGCGTTTCATAACGGGTACCACTAATCGTTAATATTTGTTCTTCCGGCTGTAACAGGTGACGATACCCTGATAAGCGGATATGTCGCTGTTCCGGGCGCAACAGGCTGCTGAGATCTTCCTGTTCTTCTAACTGACTAACAGTAGCCTTCCAGTAGGATTCATTTTCGTTCCGGTGTTGTTGCAGGTAAAGCTGCGATGCCGCATAACTCTCGTCTTCCCGTACTATCACAGGCATTCCTTGTAGCAACTGTAGATACGCTTCATGAACATAATTCAGGAGTATAGGCATGCTCCATCCATCCAGTATCGCATGGTGGTTGCTAAAGAGCGTGCTCCATTGTTGCGCTCCACGTTTCACCAGATATATTCTAAACAGGTGACCTACAGCTAAATCGAAAGCTACTGCACGATCGCGTGCCATCAGTTCATTCAGGTAAGCTTCCTGGCTCGCTTCATTCATTTCACTAATATCCAGCTGCTGCCAGTTGGTATTTCCATGTCGGTCTATGATCTGTATCAGTTCATGTTCCCAGGCAAAGCGCAAACGCAAGGTGCTGTAGCGCTGTTGCGCATATTGCCATGCCTGTTCCAGCAATTGCGGGTTGATGGCGTTATGGTAATCCCACAACAACTGCACCCGGTAAGCATCATCCACATCTCCCTGATGTAAGGCATGATAGATAAAGCCTTCCTGTAGGCTGCCCGCCAGATAAACACCGGAGATCTCTTGTTGTGACTGCAATGCGTTTAACCAATCGTTGGAGATAATATTGTTTGCATCGCTGGCTGTCAGCCAGGTGCGCGAGGTACTACCCAGCCAGTCAATCATCTCTTCCAGGACCTGTTGATAGGTGGCTGCCAGACTTGTCAGCAGCTCAGCCGCCAAACCTCCGGAGATATTGAACTGTAGGCGTCCTCCTATCACCAGCCCATTGATACTGATCAGATGATGATCTCCATTAGAAGCAGCTATTTGTCTTCCGCTATCCTCTCCGGTTAGCTGCCATCCGCTACCAGTTGCGATTTCCTGGGTATCAAACTGACCTAAGTAGTTAAAGCTGATACGCGGTAAACCTTCCGGTTGATATCCGGTCAGTATCCCATAGCCGATACCGTTAGTAGGTACTGCTCGTAGCATTTCTTTGGTTGCTACCAGTGATGTACCATAATCATCTCCTTCGCTATGAAGATGTATGGGGTACATGGTCGTAAACCAGCCACTGGTATGGGTAATATCTATGGAGTTTGAAAGGGTTTCGCGACCATGGCTTTCCAGCAAGACATAATGATTATTTTCTCCTGTGATGCGGGCTAAAGCTATACCCAAGGCACTTAATAAAACATCATTGATTTGGGTGTTATAAACATGATGACTTTCACGCAGTAAGCGCCCGGTATAGGCGGTATCCAGTAGCAGCGATGCGTAGCTGGTTGTTGCGGTAGACAAATGTTCCAGCAGGGCATTACCTACTTTTATACCTGGCAGTAAGGCAGACCAGTATTCTCGTTCAGCCACTGGTAATTCATAGCCGGAAATTAGTGTAGTCCACTGACGGTAACTACTTCCCTTAGGCCCTAACCATTCCATTAAAGAGCGTATATCCGTTACAGATACGGTAGACAGATGATTGTAAATACGCTCCATATCAGCCACCAGCATACGCCAACTCACCGTATCTATCAGCAAGTGATGCGCTGCCAGGAAAAGGCGCGCCCGACCATCGGCATAACCTTCCAGGTAACCTGCCTGTAGTAGCCGGTTTCCATAGATATTAAAATCGGCCTGCCAATTGGTAAGAACCTTATGTAAAGCTTCCGGCGTATCCAGTGTACGAATATCCAGGCGATGAATTTCTACGCTGGTTACTTCCCCTCCATAATACTGCGTACCCTCAGGACGATATCGTAAACGCAATCCATCATGGTAGTTCAATAATACCGTCAGCGTGCGTTCCAGCAGCGTCACATCCAATACCGGCACACTGATCAGGAATGACTGGTTCCAATGGTCATACGCTGGCAACAAGCCACTGGCAACATTTGCAAAGAACCAGCGCTGTATTGGTAACAATGGTACTTCACCCAAAAGGATGCCCTGTTCTGTTTGCAGGGCTATCGCTGTAGTACCGGCTGCGATCACATTTACATACAACGCAGCAATGGTACGATAACGGAAGATATCTTTTACGGTGACATGAATCCCTGCTTGCTGGCGCAAACGACTCACTAACTGGATACTCACGATGGAATCCCCTCCTAACCGGAAGAAGTCATCATCCACGCCTATTTTATGGCTATCAATGCCCAGCACCTGCGCATAAATAGTACACATCACAGATTCTGTATCATTCTCCGGAGCACGGTAATGTCCTTTATCCATCAATACAGGTGCTGGTAAGGCGCGGCGGTCCAGCTTTCCATTGATGGTCAATGGTAGCTGCGCCAAATGCACCAATGCCCCTGGCAACATATAATCAGGCAGATAAGATCCCAGGAACTCCAATATGTGCTCATGATTCAAAGCTGTATCGGATACATAATAGCCGACCAGGTATTTGTTGCCCTGGTGCTGCTCTTTCACCAGCACCACTGCTTGCTTAATGCCAGGATAGCTGACCAGGCGGGATTCTATCTCGCCTAACTCTATACGATAACCTCTGATTTTCACCTGGAAGTCGGCACGACCAACATATTCCAGTTCGCCGGTTGACAGTTGTCTTACCAGATCGCCGGTTTTATACAACCGCGCATCGCCACCTGTAAATGGATCGGCAATAAATCGTGTAGCCGTTAGTGTTGGTTGGTTCAGATAACCACGCGCTACGCCGGCTCCACCGATATGCAGCTCCCCTATGGCGCCCATAGGTACTGGTCTGCCCGCTTCATCCAGCACATACACAGTGGTATTAGCCAGCGGACGACCGATATTGGCGGTGCTGTCTCCCTTTTGATAAGGATGTATAGTGGCACAAACGGTGGCTTCGGTAGGGCCGTATTCATTGAGGATAGTAGTCTCGAAAGACAAATCACTCAGGTCTGGCAACTGTTCACCGCCTGTAAATATCAAGGATAAACCGGTAGGCGCAGATAAGAATTCACGCAGTAATACCGGTGGAATAAACGTGACGGATATACGTTCCTGGCTGATATAATCCCGCAACGCATCCGGAGCAGTTCTGATACTATCCGGATACAGATATAAGGTATTTCCATTGGTTAATGCAGGGAAAGCCTCATACACAAATGCATCAAATACATAGTTGGAATAGCAGCCCACTCGTTCATGCCTGTTCAAGGTATGTACGGGTACCAATGCGCCGATCAGATTAATTACACTGCGATGCTGCACCATTACGCCTTTAGCAGCGCCTGTAGTACCACTGGTGTAGATTACATAGGCCAGGTTAGTGGCAGTAGCCAAAGGCACAAGATTTTGGGGTTCATTGTCTTTCAGTGCATCTTGCCAAAAATCAGCATCATCCACTATCTCTATACCCACAGTAATATCTAGCGATTGTAGTCTCTCTAAATAATGTCCGTTTGTCAGCACCACCTTAGTTCGTGTATCCTCCAGTATATAACGCACGCGTTCATCCGGATACTCCGGCGATACTGGTACATAGGCCGCACCTGCTTTCATCACCGCTAAAATGGCCACCAGCATATCCGCAGTACGATCGAGCACGAGTGTGACTAAATCATCTGGTTGAATTTTATAACGCTCACGCAGACACGTAGCCAATTGATTAGCCTTAGTATTCAATGCTGCATAAGACAATTCCGTATCCTCATATATCAGGGCAATAGAATCAGGAGTAGCCGCCACCCGCACTTCAAACAACTGATGGATCGTTTTATCTTCGGCAAAAGATTGTACCTGACCGCTGCTGTGGCGCAATATGTCAGATAGTCCTGCTTCATCCAGATAGCGCAGCGATTTGAGTTGGTCTCTTCTTCCTGTCGCTAACTGAGACAGAATAATTAGATAGGTAGCAATAAATCTATTAATCGTTCCGGCCTCAAATAATGCCGTGGCATAGTTAAAGACGCCGTAAAGGTCTTCTCCGTTATCATACAACATAACGGTGAGATCATACTTGGCAATGTTATACTGCACCGGCTGCTGGTAAGGCTGGAATAGCTGATCTGCCCCTTCCTGGCTGCCCGATGCCTGCATGCTAAACGTTGTCTGAAACACTGGATGACGGGATACATCTGGTTCTACCTGTAACTCCTCCACTAATTTTTCGAACGGAAGATCCTGGTGCAGCTGCGCTGAAACTACGGATGCGCCCACCTGACGTATAAAGTCTGTCACGCCTTGTTCCGGGTCTATCTCTTCCCGTAAAGCCTGCGTATTCACAAAGAAGCCGATCAGGTCCGCTATCTCGCTGTAATGGCGGTTAGCAACCGGACTACCCACTACAATATCCCGCTGGTTACTGTAGGCACTTAGCAACAGGTAGTACCCACTCAATAATACACTGTACATGCTCACTTCCAGATCGCGGGAGATGGAGCGTAATAGGTCGCTTGTAGATTTGTCGATCACAAAAGATATATCAGCACCCTCATAACTGATTTGCGTTGGACGCGGCTTATCTGTAGGCAGATAGAGTGTTTCGTAACCCGATAATTTTTTCTTCCAGTAAGACAATTGCCTGTCAAGTACTGTTCCTTCCAGGTAACGACGTTGCCAAAGTGCAAAATCCTTATACTGCAATGGCAAAGGCGCAGGAAGGTATTGCGCCGCAGCTACAGCATCTCCCTGAGCGAGATATTCGTAATGGTGATAATACTTCAATAAATCACGCAACAGAATTTCGGTAGACCAGCCGTCAAACGCGATATGGTGCAACACGATGCTCAGGTAATATTGTTGTTGCGGGAGCGTATAGAGCGTCACAATGATTGGTAATGCCTCATCCAGTCGGAAGATGTGATTAGACTGTACAGTCAGTTCTTCCTCCAGTAGCCCTTCAGCAGATAACTCCCTTCTCGTTATTTCAATTGGATATATAGTATCATCCTGTACCTCCTGATAACTTATTCCGGTTTTCGTCGTTCTTATCCTGCTTCTCAGTACTTCATGACGATGAATAACAGCTCGTAATGCCTGTAACAGGATGTCTGTTTTTACCAGATCATGTAATTTTAGTACCAGTGGCACGTTGTAGGCATTACTACCTCCTTCATAGTTCTCTATGAACCATAAGCGCTCCTGCGCAAAAGATAACAACTGTTCTTCCGGCCTATTGATAACTGGTGGTATGATTCTCACATGGTCAGCCACTCCGATCACGGCAGCCAGTTTACGTATAGTCCTTTCCGTGAAAATAGCGGCTACCCCTAAATTGGTTCCAAGGACTGTATTCAAGCGGTTGATCAGGCGAATAGCGAGTATACTATTACCTCCCAGACGGAAAAAGTCATCTTCCACACTGATCTTATTTTCTGGAATATCCAGCACCTGGCCATAGATCACACACATGGCCACCTCGGTATCATTTTCAGGAGCACGGTAATGATCACTGTCTGTAAATACTGGCTCTGGTAATGCCCTACGGTCCAGTTTTCCGTTAATGGTCAGCGGTAATTGCGCCAGATGTACTAATGCCGCCGGCAGCATATATTCCGGCAAATAGCCCCGTAGGTAGTCCAACAGATATTCATGATTCAATGCCTCAGGAGCCACATAATAGCCGACAAGGAATTTATTACCTCCGCCTTGCTCTCTCACCAGTACCACTGCTTGTTGTATGCCTGGATAGGTAGCCATGCGGTGTTCGATCTCTCCCAATTCAATACGATAACCTCTGATCTTCACCTGGAAGTCGGCACGGCCGATGTACTCCAGTTCTCCTCCCGGTAATTGCCTTACCAGGTCGCCGGTCTTGTACAACTTCACATCACCACCTGTAAATGGATCTCTGATAAAACGTGTAGCCGTTAGCGATGGTAGATTCAGGTAGCCACGGCATACGCCGGCGCCGCCAACGTATAACTCTCCTACCGCACCCTCTGGCAGTAGTTCCATGTGGTCATTCAATACATAGGTATGTAAGTCCGGGATCACCTGCCCGATCAGAGAGCCTTTGTCGAGGTCCGATGCGCGCAATGCCTTCCAGGTTACATGGACCGTTGTTTCTGTGATACCATACATATTGACCAGCTGCGGAGCATCATCAGCATACAAATCGTACCACGGCTTCAGCTGCGCCAGGTTCAATGCATCCCCACCGAAGATCACATATCTTAACTGCGTCAGCTTTGCAGCTTTCTGCTGCGATGCTGTAATGAATTGATAGAAAGCGCCGGGAGTCTGGTTGAGTACCGTCACTCCTTCCTGTTCACACAAATCATAGAATAACCCTGGGTCTTTGGTCTGTGCTGTGGATGGAATCACCAGCTTACCACCATAGCAGAGAGCGCCCCAAATTTCCCATACGCTGAAGTCAAACACCACAGAATGGAATAAAGTCCATACGTCATTGGCATCAAAATGATACCAGTCTGCCGTAGCATGTAACAAGCGGGAGACATTCCGATGCTCTATCATAGCGCCTTTCGGCTTACCTGTAGTACCGCTGGTATAAATAACATAGGCCAGCTGTTCAGGCACAATTACCACAGGAGGTAATGCCGGCCGCTCTTCTTCAAAATGAGGCTGATCGATCGCCACCGCGCTAATGTTTTCCGACAATCCGGAGAGCCAGCTAACATGGCGTTCATTGGTTAATATCAATTTTGTTCCTGTATCAGAAAGGATATAGGAGATCCTCTCCTCCGGATAACCGGGATCGACAGGCACATAAGCGGCTCCGGCTTTCAGTATTGCCAGGATGGCCGTCAGCAGGTGCTCAGAGCGATCCAGGCAAATCGCCACCAGGTCATCGGCCTTCAGCTGATAACGGTGACGTATATATGCAGACAGCTCATCCGCACGGGTATTTAGTTCCTGGTAGGACAACTGTCTGTCTCCAAACACCACCGCTGTTCGCGCTGGATAAGTTGCGGCCTGTTCTTCAAACAACCGGTGAACAGGTTTATCGACTGGGAATATTGGCAAGGTATTGTTCCATTGTCCCAACATCATGCGTTCGGTTTCCGGGCGATAATGCAGTGATTTAATCTGAAGCTCTTTTCCGGCAAATGCCAGTTGACGTAATATCTCTTGATACGTTTTGATATATCCTGCAATGGTAACCGCATCAAAAAGGCTGAGTGCATAATTAAAGGAGCCCTGGATTTCATCTCCGCTGTCATCCAGCAACGCGCTCAAATCATATTTAGCCACTGTATAATGGCTACCATCAACGTATGGCACAAATAGCCCTGTGGCATCTGGCTCTTCAATGGCTTTATGCTGAATACCAAAAGTAGTCTGAAACACCGGATGACGCGAGGTATCCGGTTCCACTCTTAACTCATCTACCAGCTTTTCAAATGGAAGATCCTGATGTAATTGCGCAGCTATCACGGAGGCGCCTACCTGACGGATAAAGTCGGCCACCCGTTGTTCCGGATTTATTTCCTCCCGTAAAGCCAGCGTATTCACAAAGAAACCGATCAAGTCTGCTATCTCCGCATAATGGCGGTTGGCCACCGGGCTACCCACTACAATGTCCCGTTGATTGCTGTATGCGCTCAACAAGAGGTAGTAGCCACTCAGTAACAGGCTATACATACTCACTTCCAGATCACGGGAAAGCGTTCGCAGGCGATCACTGGTTGCTTTATCCAGCGTGAATGTAAGGTCAGCCCCTGCATAACTAACTTTTGAAGGACGAAGTTTGTCAGTAGGCAGATGCAGCGTTTCATAACCAGACAATACCTGCTTCCAGTATGATAATTGTTTTTCCAGTGTTGCTCCCGTCAGGCGCTGACGTTGCCAGAGTGCAAAATCTTTGTACTGCAACGGTAATGGAGGCAAGGTTTTTACCGGAATATTTGCCTCTATAGACACAAAACGATGATACTGTTGCTGCAATTCGCGCAGCAGGATGTCTGCGGACCAGCCATCGAATGCGATATGATGTATTACCAGGCTCAGATAATATTTGCCTTGCAGATGGTATATCGTAGTCCGTATTGGATACTCTTCCGCCAATCTGAAAATATGATTTGCATCAAGTAGCAGGGCGCTATCCAGCTCTTCTTTTGTCGATAATTGTATCTCCGAAACCTTTAATGTATAAGTACTCTCGTCCATTACGATCTGATAGCCGTGTCCGTCTTTGGCCGTCCTGATCAGACTTCTGAATATTTCATGGCGTTGAACAATGGCGTCCAATGCCTGCACCAGGCACTCTTTCTTCACATCAGGTCCTAACTCCATTACAACCGGAATATTATACGCATTACTACCCCGTTCATAATTCTCAATGAACCATAAGCGTTCCTGGGCAAAGGATAGCAATTGCTCTTCCGGAGAACTGATAACAGGTATAGTTATGTTTACATGTTCAGCAGCGCCCTTGTAGATATAGGCGGCCAACTCACGGACCGTACGATGGGTAAATAGGGTAGCAACACTTGTACGTATATTCATTACCGTATTTAGCCGGTTCATCAGACGGATAGCCATGATGCTGTTACCACCTAAGCGGAAGAAATCATCCGCTGTTCCAATTTGTGCTGGCGTTATTCCTAATACTTCTCCATAGATGGCACATAACGCCGTTTCTATTTCGTTCTCCGGTGCAAGGTAATTTTCACTTTCCGTAAATACAGGCGCTGGTAATGCACGGCGGTCCAGCTTTCCATTGAGGGTCAATGGCAACTGCTCCAGATGCACCAATGCCCCTGGCAGCATATATTCTGGCAGATAAGATCCCAGGTATTCCAGTATGTGCTCATGGTTTAAAGCACTATCGGATACGTAATAGCCAACCAGGTATTTGTTGCCTGGGTGCTGCTCTTTCACCAGCACCACTGCTTGTTTAATACCAGGATATCCGGCCAGACGGGTTTCTATCTCGCCTAACTCTATACGATACCCTCTGACCTTCACCTGGAAGTCGGCGCGACCAACATATTCCAGATCACCGGTAGGTAATTGTCTTACTAGGTCCCCTGTTTTATATAATCGTGCATTGCCGCCTGCAAATGGATCTGCAATAAATCGTGTAGCCGTCAGTGTTGGTTGGTTCAGGTAACCACGCGCTACGCCGGCTCCGCCGATATGCAGTTCCCCGATAGCGCCCATGGGCACTGGTCTGCCTGCCTCATCCAGCACATACACGGTGGTATTGGCTAATGGGCGACCGATATTAGCGGTGCTGTCTCCCTTTTGGTAAGGATGTATAGTGGCACAAACGGTGGCTTCAGTGGGGCCGTATTCATTGAGGATAGTAGTCTCGAAGGATAAATCACTCAGGTCTGGCAACTGTTCACCGCCTGTAAATATCAAGGATAGATTGGTAGGTGCAGCTAAGAATTCACGCAGTAATACCGGTGGGATAAACGTGACGGATATACGCTGTTGACTGATATATTCGCGCAGCGCATCCGGAGCAGTTCTGATTTTATCTGCATACAGATACAAGGTATTCCCATTCGCTAATGCAGGGAAGGCCTCATATACAAATGCATCAAATACATAGTTAGAATAGCAGCCTACTCGTTGATGATTGTCCAAGGTATGTACCGGCACCAGTGCGCTGATCAGGTTGATCACACTGCGATGTTGCACCATTACGCCTTTGGCGGCGCCTGTAGTACCACTCGTGTAGATCACATAGGCAAGATCTGTTGCGCTTGCAAGCGGTGTAAGATGATGGGCGTCATAACTTGCGAGTGTTTCACTCCATAAATGTGCACTGTCAACTGCTTCAATGGCGGCGGTAATATCCAGCCCTTGCAATCTTTCTACATGCACTGTATTTGTCAGTACTACCTTGGTACGCGTATCTTCCAGGATGTAACGTACACGCACATCCGGATACTCCGGCGATACCGGCACATAGGCTGCTCCAGCTTTCAAGACTGCCAAAATAGCCACCAGCATATCAGCCGTACGATCAAGCACGAGTGTGATTAAATCGTCTGGTTGAATATTATAACGCTCACGCAGACACACACCCAGCTGATTGGCTTTTGCATTCAGTGCCGCATAAGACAATTGCGTGCCCTTAAATACCAGTGCAATGTTATCAGGATTCGCCGCTACTTGTTCTTCAAACAACTGATGGATAGTTTTATCCGTAGGATAATCACTTACTGTATTATTCCAGTCGTAGATCAATTGCTGGTACTGCGTTTCAGGCAGATGTACCAATGAGGAAGAAGCAATATCAGGTTTAGCAATTAATTGATCCAGGATCAGTTCCACACCAGACAGCAACTGTTTGATGACAGTTTCATCAAAGAGCTCAGCTGCATACTTGATATTAAAAATAATGGTAGGACCATGCTCTGCTACTACCACAGCCAATGGATAATCGAGTTTTTCCATAGTGCCTCTGAACCGGATAGACAATGCATTTTCTTCTCCGTCTGCACCTGCTGGCAATGGATAGTTTTCAAATACAAACAAACTGCTGAACAGCCGTTCTACACCAGATTGCAAACGTGCCAGGTTAATATCACTGCGACTATTCACTTCACCGATATGCGCCTGTAAGCGCTGGATGGCTGACAATACGCTACCGCCATCATGTTCCATGATCACCGGCAAGGTATTAATATACAATCCAACAGATTGTTCAATATCATTAACAGGTAGGTTACGGCCGGAAACGGTCATTCCCACCACCGTTGTACGGGTATTGCCATAGAGGCTTAACTGTCTGTGCCAGCAATATTGCAGCACTGCATTAAGCGTTAGCCCATGTGCCCCACACAGTTGTTTCAGCGCTTCATAACGGGAACCACTAATCGTTAATAATTGTTCTTCAGGCTGTAACAGGTGACGATACCCTGATAGGCGGATATGACGCTGCTCTGGCCGCAACAAACTACTGAGATCTTCTTGTTCCTCCAACTGACTAACAGCTGCTTTCCAGTAGGATTCATTTTCGCTTCGGTGTTGTTGCAGGTAAAGCTGCGATGCCGCATAGCTCTCGTCTTCCCGTACTACAACGGCGATTCCTTGCAACAACTGTTGATATACCTCATGGACGTAATTCAAGAGTATGGGCATGCTCCATCCATCTAGTATTGCATGGTGATTACTAAAGAGTGTACTCCAAAGTTTTGCTCCGCGTTTCACCAGATATACCCGGAATAAATGACCTACGGATAAGTCAAAAGTCAAGGTACGATCCTGGTTCATTAATTTTTTCAGGTAAGTTTCCTGGTCTGCTTCATCCAGCTCACTGATGTCCAGGTTATGCCATTCAGTATGGCTATGACGGTCTATGATCTGTACCAGTTCTTCTTCCCAGGCAAAGCGCAAACGCAAGGTACTGTATCGTTTTTGCGCATACTGCCAGGCCTGTTCCAGCAATGCCGGATTGATGGCGTTTTTGTATTCCCACAACAACTGCACTCGGTAAGCATCATCTACATCTCCCTGATGTAAGGCATGATAGATAAAGCCTTCCTGTAAGCTACCTGCCAGGTAAACGCCTGCGATTTCATGTTGTGACTGCAATGCGTTTAACCAATCGTTGGAGATAATATTGTTTGTATCGCTGGCTGTCAGCCAGGTGCGGGATGTATTACTCAACCAATCGATCATCTCTTCCAGGACCTGTTGATAGGTGGTAGCCAGATTGGTCAGCAAATCAGGGTCAATATTACCAGCGATATTAAACTGAAGGCGTCCTCCTATCACCAGCCCATTGATGTTCAACAGGTGGTATCCTGCGTTGGAGGCGTCTATCTGTCCGCCGCTATCTTCTCCTGTCAACTGCCATCCGCTACCAGCTGAACTTTCCTGGGTATCGAACTGACCTAGGTAGTTAAAGCTGATACGCGGTAAACCTTCCGATTGGTAACCGGTCAGTATCCCATAGCCGATACCGTTAGTAGGCACTTCGCGTAGCATTTCTTTGGTGGCTACCAATTGCTTACCATAACCCTCTCCTTCACTATGAAGATGTATGGGGTACATAGTGGTAAACCAGCCACTGGTATGGGTAATATCTATGGAGCTTGAAAGGGTTTCACGGCCATGGCTTTCCAGCAAGATATAATGATTATTTTCTCCCGTGATGCGTGATAGAGCTGCACCCAAGGCACTTAATAAAATATCATTGATTTGAGTATTATAAACATGGTGACTTTCACGTAGTAAGCGCCCGGTATAGGTGGCATCCAGTAGCAATGATGCATAGCTGGTTGTTGGGGCAGACAAACGTTCCAGTTGTGCATTACCTTTCTTGATGCCTGGTAGTAAGGCAGACCAGTATTGCTGCTCCGCCACTGGTAACTCATAGCCAGCAATCAGTGTAGTCCACTGACGGTAACTACTTCCCTTAGGACCTAACCATTCTATTAAAGAACGTATATCCGTTACAGATATGGTAGACAGATGATTGTAGATACGCTCCATATCAGCTACCAGCATACGCCAGCTTACGGTATCTATCAACAGGTGATGTGCTGCCAGGAAAAGGCGCGCCCGACCATCAGCATAACCTTCCAGGTAACCTGCCTGTAGTAGCCTGTCTTCATAGATGTTAAAGTTAGCCTGCCAACTGGTAAGTACGTTATGCAAAGCTTCTGGCGTCTCCAGTGTACTAATATCCAGGCGATGAATATCTATGCTGGCGACTTCCCCTCCATAATACTGCGTACCATCAGGACGATATCGTAAACGCAATCCATCATGATAGTTCAACAGCACTGTCAGCGCGCGTTCCAGCAACGGTATATCCAATACCGGTACACTGATCAGGAATGACTGGTTCCAATGGTGATACGCTGGCAACAAGCCGCTGGCAACATTGGTAAAGAACCAGCGCTGTATTGGCAACAATGGTACTTCACCCAAAAGGATACCCTGTTCTGTATCCACGACTGCTGCTGTAGTACCTGCTGCAATCACATTTGTATACAGTGAGGCTATTGTACGATAACGGAAGATATCTTTTACGGTGACATGGATACCTGCTTGCTGGCGCAAACGGCTCACTAACTGAATACTCACAATAGAGTCACCTCCCAGTCGGAAGAAATCATCCTCTATACCTACCTTATTACTGTCTAATCCCAGTACCTGTGCATAGATGTCACACATCATGGATTCTGTATCATTCTCCGGAGCACGGTAATGATCACTATCTGTAAACACTGGCTCCGGTAAGGCACGGCGGTCCAGCTTTCCATTGATGGTCAATGGTAGCTGCTCCAGATGCACCAATGCGCCTGGTAGCATGTATTCTGGCAGATAAGATCCCAGGAACTCCAGTATATGCTCATGATTCAAAGCAGTAGCGGATACATAATAGCCGACCAAGTATTTGTTGCCTTGCTGCTGTTCTTTCACCAGCACCACTGCTTGCTTAATGCCAGGATAGCCGGCCAGACGGGATTCTATCTCACCTAACTCTATACGATACCCTCTGATTTTCACCTGGAAGTCGGCGCGACCAACATACTCCAGATCACCGGTAGGTAATTGTCTTACTAGGTCCCCTGTTTTATATAATCGTGCATTGCCGCCTGCAAATGGATCGGCAATAAATCGTGTAGCCGTCAATGTTGATTGGTTCAGATAACCACGCGCTACACCAGCGCCACCAATATGAAGTTCCCCGATAGCGCCCATTGGTACTGGTCGGCCCGCCTCATCCAGCACATACACAGTGGTATTGGCCAATGGACGACCAATATTAGCGGTGCTGTCTCCCTTTTGGTAAGGATGTATAGTGGCGCAAACAGTGGCTTCGGTGGGACCGTATTCATTGAGGATAGTAGTCTCAAAGGTCAGATCACTCAGATCTGGTAATTGTTCACCGCCCGTAAATATCAAGGATAAACCAGTAGGTGCAGATAAGAATTCACGCAGTAATACCGGCGGAATAAATGTAACGGATATACGCTGTTGACTGATATAGTCGCGCAGTGCGTCTGGAGCCGTTCTGATGCTATCTGCATACAAATACAAGGTATTACCATTCGCTAAAGCAGGGAAGGCCTCATATACAAATGCATCAAATACATAGTTGGAATAGCAGCCTACTCGTTGATGTTTGTCCAAGGTATGTACTGGTACCAGTGCGCCGATCAGGTTGATCACGCTGCGGTGCTGCACCATTACACCTTTGGCCGCTCCTGTGGTGCCACTGGTGTAGATCACATAGGCGAGATCTGTTGCGCTTGCCAGCGGCGTAAGATGATGGGTGTCATAACCGGCGAGTGTTTCATTCCATAAATGTGCAGTATCTATCGCTTCAATAGCAGTGGGAATATCCAGCGCTTGCAATCTTCCTACATGTATTTCATTTGTCAGTACGACCTTGGTACGCGTATCTTCCAGGATGTAACGGACACGCTCATCCGGGTATTCCGGCGATACCGGCACATAGGCCGCGCCAGCTTTCAAGACCGCCAAAATAGCCACCAGCATATCAGCCGTACGATCAAGCACGAGTGTGATTAAATCGTCTGGTTGAATATTATAACGCTCACGCAGATACGCACCTAGCTGATTAGCTTTTGCATTCAATGCAGCATAGGACAATGGCGTTCCTTCAAAGACCAGTGCGATGTTATCAGGATTCGCCGCCACCTGTTCTTCAAACAACTGATGGATAGTTTTATCCGCAGGATAATCACGTACAGTATTATTCCAGTCGTAGATCAACTGCTGGTATTGCGTTTCGTGCAGATGTACCAACGATGAGGCACTGATGTCAGGTTTAGCAATGAGTTGATCCAGGATCAATTCCACACCAGATAGCAACTGCGCAATTTGGGCGTCATCTATTAATTCTGCCGCATATTTTATACTGAATAACACCGCTGCTCCTTGCTCACCCGCCACGATGGCCAACGGGTAATCAAGTTTCTCTATACTTCTTCTAAACCGGATAGACAATGCCTTTTCATCGTTATCTCCACCTGTCGGCAATGGATAGTTTTCATATACAAACAAACTGCTGAACATGCGCTCGCCACCAGATTGTAAACGCGCCAGGTTAATATCACTGCGACTGTTTACCTCTCCGATATGCGCCTGCAAACGTTGAATGGCCGACAATACGCTACAGCCATCATGTTCCATGATCACTGGCAAAGTATTAATATACAATCCAACAGATTGTCCTATATCATTTACAGGCAGATTACGGCCGGAAACGGTCATTCCCACTACGGTTGTACGGGTATTACCATAGAGACTCAGTTGTCTGTGCCAGCAATATTGCAACACCGCGTTTAAGGTAATACCATTGGTAGCGCATAAGCGTTTGAGCGCTTCATAACGGGAACCACTAATCGTTAATATTTGTTCTTCAGGCTGTAAGATGTGACGATATTCGGATAAGCGGATATGCCGTTGCTCTGGACGTAACAAACTGCTGAGATCTTCCTGCTCTTCCAACTGACTAACAGCTGCCTTCCAATAGGATTCATTTTCGTTTCGATGTTGTTGCAGGTAACGCTGCGATGCGGCATAGCTCTCGTCTTCCCGTACTAACACACTCATTCCTTGCAGCAACTGCAGATATACTTCATGCACGTATTGAAGGAGTATAGGCATGCTCCACCCATCCAGTATCGCATGATGGTTGCTAAAGAGCGTACTCCATTGTTGTTCTCCACACTTCACCAGATATACCCGGAATAAATGACCTACGGCGAGGTCAAAAGCCAGGGTACGATCACGTGCCATCAGCTCATTCAGGTAAGTTTCCTGACCAGCTTCATCCAGCTCACTGATGTCCAGGTTGTGCCATTCTGTATGGCCATATCGGTCTATAATCTGTACTAACTTATGTTCCCAGGCAAAGCGAAGACGTAGTGTACTGTAACGCTGTTGCGCATATTGCCAAGCCTGTTCCAGCAATGCCGGGTTGATGGCGTTATGGTATTCCCACAACAATTGCACTCGATAAGCATCATCTACATCTCCCTGATGTAAGGCATGATAGATAAAGCCTTCCTGTAAGCTGCCTGCCAGGTAAATACCAGTGATCTCTTGCTGCGACTGTAATGAATTTAACCAATCATTAGAAATAACATGATCTGCATCGCTGGCTGTCAGCCAGGTGCGTGAGGTACTACCCAGCCAGTCAATCATTTCCTCCAGCACCTGTTGATAGGTGGCTGCCAGGCTTGTCAGCAGATCAGCTGCCAAACCTCCGGAGATATTGAACTGTAGCTGGCCTCCTATCACCAGCCCATTGATATTGATTAGATGATGATCTTCATTTGCAGCAGCTATTTGTCTGCCACTATCTTCTCCTGTCAACTGCCATCCGCTACCAGTTGCGATTTCCTGGGTATCGAACTGCCCTAAGTAGTTAAAACTGATACGCGGTAAACCTTCCGGTTGATATCCGGTCAGTATCCCATAGCCGATACCGTTAGCAGGCACTGCTCGTAGCATTTCTTTGGTAGCTACCAATTGCTTACCATAATCACCGCCTTCACTATGGAGATGGATTGGGTACATAGTGGTAAACCAGCCACTGGTATGCGTAATATCTATGGAGCTTGAAAGAGCTTCCCTACCATGGCTTTCCAGCAAGATATAGTGGCTATTTTCTCCTGTGATGCGTGATAGAGCTGCACCCAAGGCACTTAATAAAATATCGTTGATCTGGGTGTTATAAACATGGTGACTTTCACGCAGTAAGCGCCCCGTAAAGGAGGCATCCAGTAGCAATGATGCATAGCTGGTTGTTGGGGCAGACAAACGTTCCAGTAAAGCATTTCCTGCTTTTATGCCAGGCAATAAAGCAGACCAGTATTGCCGTTCAGCCACTGGTAACTCATAGCCCGCAATCAGTGTAGTCCATTGACGGTAACTGCTTCCCTTCGGTCCTAACCATTCAATTAAAGAACGTATATCCGTTACAGCTATGGTAGACAGATGATTGTAAATACGCTCCATATCAGCTACCAGCATACGCCAGCTTACGGTATCTATCAACAGGTGATGCGCGGCCAGGAAGAGACGTGCCCGACCATCGGCATAACCTTCCAGGTAGCCGGCCTGTAGTAGCCTGTCTTCATAGATGTTAAAGTTGGCCTGCCAACTGGTAAGTACATCATGTAAAGCTTCCGGTGCATCCAGTGTACGAATATCCAGGCGATGAATATTTACGCTGGTAGCTTCCGTTCCATAATACTGCGTACCATCAGGACGATATTGTAAACGCAATCCATCATGGTAGTTCAAAAGTACTGTCAGCGTGCGTTCCAGCAACTGTATATCCAATACCGGCACACTGATCAGGAATGACTGGTTCCAATGGTTATACTTTGGCAACAAGCCACTAGTAATATTTGTAAAGAACCATTGCTGTATTGGCAACAACGGCACTTCACCAGAAAGGATACCCTGTTCTGTATCAAGGACAGCTGCTGTAGTTCCTGCCGCAATCACATTTGTATACAGTGCAGCAATGGTACGATAACGGAAGATATCTTTTACCGTGACATGAATACCCGCTTGCTGGCGCAAACGGCTCACCAGTTGAATACTCACAATAGAGTCCCCTCCCAGTCGGAAGAAATCATCCTCTATACCTACCTTATTACTGTCTAATCCCAGTACCTGCGCATAGATGGCACACATCATGGATTCTGTATCATTCTCCGGAGCACGGTAATGATCACTATCTGTAAACACTGGTTCCGGCAATGCGCGGCGATCCAGTTTTCCGTTTGCAGTCAATGGCAAGGCATCTAACCGCATCAACACGGATGGAATCATGTACTCTGGTAAATAATTCCCCAGGGTATCACGCAAAATTTGCTCATCCAATGGTTCCGCAGCTACATAGTAACCTACCAGGTATTGGCTGCCATCCGCTTGTTTCCGCGCCAACACCACGGCATCAGTGATGCCCGGATAAGCTGTTAGTTGATGTTCTATTTCCCCTGGCTCTATTCGGTATCCACGGACTTTCACCTGAAAATCAGTACGACCAATATATTCCAGGTTGCCATCATGGAGATATCTTACCGCATCGCCGGTTTTATACAGGCGACCAGCACCAGCAGGATGATTGATGAAACGTTCCCGCGTCAGTTCCGGCCGGTTCAGATATCCACGCGTAACCCCTGCTCCCCCAATGTAAAGTTCTCCAATAGCCCCGGTTGGTACCGCACGAAGCTCCGTATCCAATACATAGGTAGTGTAATGAGCATACGCCTTGCCGATAGAAAACGTTGTAACGGTATCGTCTATACGGAAGTAAGTGGCGCCTACCGTCGTCTCTGTTGGTCCATATTCATCAATGATGGTGCTAAAATGGGATAGAATACGGCTGATCTGATGGCGCAACAATTTCTCGCCTCCCACAATAGCCGTATTCACACGTACTTTCGGATTATTCAGCAACGACAGGTAGGCCGGCGTACTCTTCACCAATTCAACTTGGTGCGTGATCAGATGCTGCTCATAAGCTGCCACATCTGTTATGCTGCCTTCAAAAATGTACACCGTTTTTCCGAAGCACAAAGGATATAGGGTAGTCGTTACCGATAGATCAAAAGATAAATTACCAGAAAAATCAACGCGGGTCAGGTCTTTCGGTAATACATCCGCAATATTAAACAGGTAGTTGACTACATTACGATGCCCTACCATCACCCCTTTCGGCTGACCAGTAGTGCCGCTGGTATAAATTACATATGCCAACTGCTCAGGGTCTGTTATCACAGCCGGTAGCTCCACCTGTTCGTACTCAAAACGCTGGTCGCCAATTACCTCAGCGGTTACGGCCGCAGACAATGCTGACAATCGAGGTGCATGCTGTTCATTTGTCAAGACTACCTGCATTCCTGTATCCGACAGCATATAGGAGATCCTTTCATCAGGGTAACCCGGGTCTATAGGAACATAAGCAGCACCCGCTTTGAGCACCGCCAGAACGGCCGTCAGCATATGTTCAGAGCGATCCATGCAAATACCTACCAGGTCGTCTGCCTTCAACTCATAACGGTCACGTATATAGGCAGACAATTCATCTGCACGAGTATTTAGTTCTGCGTAAGACAGTTGTACATCTCCACAAACCACCGCCGTTCTTTCAGGATCTGTAGCCGCTTGTTCTTCGAACAACCGGTGAACTGGCTTGTCTGTTGGGAATATTGGCAAGATATCGTTTACCTGCTCCAATACCGCTGCCGGATAATGCAGGGATTTAATCTTTAAATCATGCCCTGCAGTAGCCAGTTGGCGCAATATTTCCGTATAGGTGCTAATATATCCATTAATCGTAGCCGCATCAAAGAGGTGTACTGCATAGTTAAACGTGCCGATAATCTCTTCGCTACTTTCATCCAGTATGGCGCTCAGATCATATTTAGCGACTGTATAATGACCAGCATTCGCATATGGGGCAAACAGCCCTCCAGCATTCAGTTCCTCATTATTCTTGTGCTGAATATTGAAAGTAGTCTGGAAAACAGGATGACGCGAGGTATCCTGTTCGATTTGTAATTCATCTACCAGCTTTTCAAATGGAAGGTCCTGATGTAACTGTACTGATATCACAGATGCTCCTACCTGACGAATAAAATCTCTTACACCTTGTTTCGGATCTATCTCCTCACGCAACGCCAGCGTATTGACAAAGAACCCGATCAGGTCTGCTATCTCGCCGTAATGACGGTTGGCAACCGGACTACCTACTACAATATCCCGTTGACTACTATATGCACTCAATAACAAATAGTACCCACTCAGTAGCAGACTAAACATGCTCACTTCCAGTTCACGGGCAACCGACCGTAAACGATCACTGGTAACCTTGTCTATAACAAAAGATATATCTGCCCCTTCATAACTGATTTGTGCAGGACGCAGTCTGTCTGTTGGCAGCTGCAATGTTTCAAAACCTGACAATTTATGCTTCCAGTAAGATAGTTGTTTGTCTAGTGTTTTTCCTGTTAGGTACCTACGCTGCCATAAGGCAAAATCCTTATACTGTAACGGCAATGGAGCCGGCAGATATTTTTCAGCCGCGGCTATGTCTCCTTGTGCAAGACATTCGTAATAATGATAATAATTCGATATATCTCGTAGCAGTATCTCCGCAGACCATCCGTCAAATGCGATATGGTGTAATACAATACTCAGGTACTCCTGCTGTTGAGGAAGCGTATAGAGCGTAATGATAACAGGTAATGCTTCATCCAGCTGGAAGATATGATTAGATAATTCAGCCAACGCCTCATCCAGTTCCGTTTGAGCAGACAGCTCACTACGAATGATTTCAATTGGATGTAAAATATCATCTTGTACCTCCTGGTAACTTACTCCTGCCGGGGTTGTTCTTATCCTGCTTCTCAGCACTTCATGCCGATGCACAACGGCGCGCAATGCCATTATCAGTGATTCCGTATTGGTCTGCCCCTGCAATTTCAACACCAGCGGTACGTTGTAAGCATTACTACCTCCTTCGTAGTTATCAATAAACCATAAGCGTTCCTGCGCAAATGATAATAACTGCTCTTCCAAAGTATTGATAACAGGCGGAATAATGCTTACCTGCTCTCCAATGCCAATCACAGCCGCCAGTTTCCGTATAGTCCTTGCCGTGAATATAGCCGCTACACCCAGGTTTGCTTCCAGCACAGCATTCAGCCGGTTAATCAGCCGAATGGCAAGAATACTGTTTCCCCCCAAACGGAAGAAGTCGTCATTCACACCGATCTTATCACTATCTATTTCCAGCACCTGCCCAAAGATGGCGCACATCGCCATTTCGGTATCGTTTTCCGGTGCACTGTAATGAGTGCTATCTGTAAACACCGGCTCCGGTAAAGCACGGCGGTCCAGCTTTCCGTTTGCAGTCAATGGCAAGGCATCTAACCGCATCAACACGGATGGAATCATGTACTCTGGTAAATAATTCCCCAGGGAATCCCGCAAAATTTGCTCATCCAATGGTACTGCAGATACATAATAACCTACCAGATATTGGCTGCCATCCGCTTGTTTCCGCGCCAACACCACGGCATCTGTGATACCGGCATAGGCTGTCAACTGATGTTCTATTTCCCCTGGCTCTATTCGGTATCCACGGACTTTCACCTGAAAATCCGTACGACCAATATATTCCAGGTTGCCATCACGGAGGTATCTTACCGCATCGCCGGTTTTATACAGGCGACCAGCACCAGCAGGATGATTGATGAAGCGTTCACGGGTCAGTTCCAGCCGGTTCAGATATCCACGCGTAACCCCTGCTCCGCCAATGTAAAGCTCTCCAATAGCCCCGATTGGTACTGCACGAAGCTCCGTATCCAACACATAGGTATTGTAATGAGCATACGCCTTGCCGATAGAAAACGTTGTAACGGTATCGTCTATACGGAAGTAAGTGGCGCCTACCGTCGTCTCTGTTGGTCCATATTCATCAATGATGGTGCTAAAATGGGATAGAATACGGCTGATCTGATGGCGCAACAATTTCTCTCCTCCCACAATAGCCGTATTCACACGTACTTTCGGATTATTCAGCAACGACAGGTAGGCCGGCGTACTCTTCACCAGTTCAATTTGGTGCGTGATCAGATGCTGCTCATAAGCCGCCACATCTGTTATGCTGCCTTCAAAAATGTACACCGTTTTTCCGAAGCACAAAGGATATAGGGTAGTCGTTACCGATAGATCAAAAGATAAATTACCAGAAAAATCAACGCGGGCCAGGTCTTTCGGTAATACATCCGCAATATTAAACAGGTAGTTGACTGCATTACGATGCGCCACCATTACCCCTTTCGGCTGACCGGTAGTGCCGCTGGTATAAATTACATAGGCCAACTGCTCAGGGTCTGTTATTACAGCCGGTAGCTCCACCTGCTCGTACTCAAAACGCTGGTCTCCAATTACCTCGGCGGTTACGGCCGCAGATAATGCTGACAATCGAGGTGCATGCTGTTCATTTGTCAAGACTACCTGCATTCCTGTATCCGACAGCATATAGGCGATCCTTTCATCAGGGTAACCCGGGTCTATAGGAACATAAGCAGCACCCGCTTTGAGTACCGCCAGAACGGCCGTCAGCATATGCTCAGAGCGATCCATGCAAATACCTACCAGATCGTCTGCCTGCAACTCATAACGGTCACGTATATAGGCAGCCAATTCATCTGCACGAGTATTTAGTTCTGCGTAAGACAGCTGTACATCTCCACAAACCACCGCCGTTCTTGCAGGATCTGCCGCCGCTTGTTCTTCGAACAACCGGTGAACAGGCTTGTCTGTTGGGAATATTGGCAAGATATCATTTACCGGCTCCAATACCGCTGCCGGATATTGCAGCGATTTAATCTGCATATCATTGCCAGCAGTAGCCAATTGGCCCAATATGGCTGTATAGGTGTTAATATACCCCGTAATCGTAGCGGTGTCAAAGAGGCTTACTGCATAGTTGAAGGCGCCACGGATCTCCTGACCGCTATCATCCAACATAACGCTCAGATCATACTTAGCAACAGTGTAATGGTCGCCATCCATATACGGCGCAAAGAGTCCCGCTGTATCAAACGCCTCCAGACCTTTATGCTGAATACTGAAAATATGTTGAAATACCGGATGTCGCGATGTATCCGGTTCCACCCGCAACTCGTCCACCAGTTTTTCAAACGGAAGATCCTGGTGCAGCTGTGCTGATATCACCGAAGCGCCCACCTGGCGAATAAAATCTTTTATGGTATGCCGCGGATCTATCTCTTCACGTAAAACCAGGGTATTGACAAAGAAACCAATCAGGTCTGCTATCTCCCCATGATGGCGGTTAGCAACCGGACTACCCACTACAATATCCCGCTGATTACTATATGCACTCAATAACAAATAGTAACCACTCAGCAGCAGGCTATACATGCTCACTCCCAATTCGCGGGAGACAGACCGTAAATTATCGCTTGTTACTTTGTCTATAACAAAAGCAATATCTGCCCCTTCATAACTGATCTGTGCAGGACGTAGTTTGTCTGTAGGAAGATGCAACGTTTCAAAGCCTGACAATTTTTGTTTCCAGTAAGATAATTGTTTATCTAATGTCGCTCCCGTCAGGTACCGACGTTGCCACAGTGCAAAATCCTTATACTGTAACCGTAATGCAGGCATAGCAAAGCCGGCAGCTTTTACAGCATCATTGGCTTGCAATGCCAAATAACGATAATAATGTTGCTGCAATTCATGCAGCAGAATATCCGCAGACCAGCCGTCGAATGCAATATGATGCAGCAACAGACTCAGATAATATTTACCTGATACGCTGTATATGTGTGCCCGTATTGGAAATTCTTCTGTCAATCTGAAAATATGATTCGCCTCTAATGCAAGTGCTTCATCCAGCTCTTGCTTCGTTGACAATTGCTTCTTTGTAACTTGTAATGGATAAACGCTATCATCCATTACAACCTGATAACCATGGCCGTCTTTACCTGTTTGGATCAAACTTCTGAATACCTCATGACGTTGAACAATGGTACGTAATGCTTGCACCAGGCATTCCTGCTGCACATCAAGTTCCAACTCCATGACGAGTGGAATGTTATAAGCGTTGCTGCCACCTTCATAATTTTCAATGAACCACAACCGTTCCTGGGCAAAGGATAATATTTGTTCTTCAGGAGAAGTGATGCTGGGTATAGTGATGCTTACCTGTTCAGTTGCGTCGTTGTACAAATGAGCGGCCAACATGTGAACGGTACGGCAGGTAAATATCGTGGCCACACTAGTACGTATGTCCATTACCGTATTTATCCGGTTCATTAAACGTATAGCCATGATACTGTTACCACCTAAGCGGAAGAAATCATCCTCCGTTCCAATCTTATCCGGCGCTATTCCCAGTATTTCTCCATAGATCGCGCAAATGACGGTTTCCATCTCATTCTCCGGCGCACGGTAATGGTTACTATTCGTAAACACCGGCTCAGGCAAGGCGCGGCGATCCAGCTTGCCATTAATGGTCAGCGGTAACTGTTCCAGATGCACCAATGCGCTTGGTAACATATATTCAGGCAGGTATGCTCCCAGGTATTCCAGGATAGAAGTATGATGAATCGCTTCATCAGACACATAATAGCCAACCAGGTATTTGTTACCTTCTGCCAATTCTTTTACCAGCACCACCGCTTGTTCTACGCCCGGATAGCCGGCCAGACGGAATTCTATCTCTCCTAATTCTATACGATGACCTCTAATCTTTACCTGGAAGTCGGCACGACCAACATACTCCAGATCGCCGGTTGGTAATAGTCTTACCAGATCTCCGGTTTTGTACAATCGTGCATTACCGCCAGTGAATGGATCTGGAATAAAGCGTGTAGCCGTCAGCGATGGCTGGTTCAGATAGCCCCGGGCAACACCATCCCCACCAATATAGAGCTCGCCGATGGCGCCCAGTGGCACTGGTCTGCCGACAGCGTCCAGCACATAAACAGTTGTATTCGCCAGTGGACGGCCAATGTTAGCGGTACTGTCTCCCTGTTGGTAAGGGTGCACAGTAGCGCAAACCGTTGCTTCTGTTGGGCCGTATTCGTTGAGAATAGTGGCATTAAAAGACAGATCACTCAGATCTGGTAATTGTTCACCGCCCGTAAATATCAAGGATAAACCGGTAGGTGCCGCTAAGAATTCACGCAGCAACACCGGCGGAATAAATGTAACGGATATACGCTGTTGGTTAATATACGCGCGTAATGCATCCGGGGCTGTTCTGATACCATCCGGATACAGGTACAAGGTATTACCATTGGCTAATGCAGGGAAGGCTTCATAGACAAACGCATCAAATACATAGTTGGAATAACAGCCTACCCGTTCATGTTCATTCAAAGTATGCAGCGGCACCAGTGCGCCAATCAGGTTAATCATGCTACGATGCTGTACCATTACACCTTTGGCGGCGCCGGTGGTACCACTGGTATAGATTACATAAGCCAGGTCTGTAGCGGCTGCCAGCGGAATAAGATTCCGGGTTTCATAGCCTGCTAGTATTCCGTTCCATAAGTCAACACTATCAATTGGCACTATGCTCGCAGCGGTATCCACTGCATGCAATCTTTCTACATGACGTTCATTCGTCAGCAACACCTTGGTACCAGTATCTTCCAGGATGTAACGGATACGTTCATCGGGGTACTCCGGCGATATAGGAACATACGCAGCCCCGGCTTTTAACACGGCCAGGATGGCGATGAGCATATCTGCGGTACGGTCAAGTACCAGTGCGATCAAATCGTCTGGTTGAATATTATAACGCTCACGCAGACACGTAGCCAGTTGATTGGCTTTGGCATTCAATGCGGCATATGACAACTGTGTATCTCCATATATCAGTGCAATGTTTTCAGGATTCGCTGCTACCTGCTCTTCAAACAACTGATGGATGGTTTTATCTGCAGGATATTCACCTACAGTATTATTCCAGTCATAGATCAGTTGGTGGTATTCCCTTTCGTTCAGATGCGCCAACGATGAGGATACGATGTCCGGTTGTGCGATCAGTTGATCCAGAATCAATTCCACTCCAGCCAGCAACTGCCTGATGACAGCTTCATCAAATAGTTCTGCAGCGTACCTCAGCTCCATATTGATTACCTGATCACGTTCCGCTGTTACTAAAACCAGTGGATAATCCAGTTTCTCTTTACTTCCCCTGAACCGAAGCGACAATGTCCCTTGCTCTCCTGCTGGCAATGGATAGTTTTCAAATACAAACAGACTGCTGAACAGCCGTTCTCCTCCAGACTGTAAACGGGCCAGGTTGATATCGCTGCGACTGTTCACCTCCGTTATATGTGCCTGCAAGCGTTTTATAGCTGACAATACACTGTCTGCATCATGTTCCATGATTACCGGCAAAGTATTTATATACAGCCCTACAGAATGTTCTATATCGTTAACAGGTAGGTTACGGCCGGAGACAGTCATACCCACTGCGGTTGTTCGGGTATTACCATATAGGCTGAGCTGCCTGTGCCAGCAGTATTGTAACACCGCATTCAGCGTAATGCCATGAATGCCACACAACTGTTTCAATGCTTCATAACGGGCACCACTAATCGTTAAAACTTGCTCATCTGGCTGCAATACATGACGGTATCCCGATAGTTGGATATGCCGCTGGTCTGGACGCAACAAACTGCTGAGATCTTCCTGTTCCGTTAACTGACTAACAGCTGCCTTCCAGAAAGCTTCATTTTCGTTCCGGTGTTGTTGCAGGTAACGTTGTGTTGCGGCATAACCCTCGTCTTCCCTTACCACAACTGCGATTCCTTGCAGCAACTGTAGATACACTTCATGGACGTAATTGAGGAGTATGGGCATACTCCATCCATCCAGTATGGCATGGTGGTTACTGAAAAGGGTACTCCAATGTTGCGTTCCCCGTTTCACCAGATATATACGGAACAGGTTCCCTGTCAACAAATTGAAAGGTACCTCACGATCCTTTGCAATCAATTCATTCAGGTATGCTTCCTGGCCGGCTTCGTTCAGCTCACTGATGTCTTCATAGTGCCATTCTGTATGTCCATGACGGTCTACAATCTGCACCAGTTCTTGCTCCCAGGCAAAACGGAGACGTAGTGTACTGTAGCGCTGTTGCGCATATTGCCAGGCTTGTTCCAGCAACGACGGGTTGATGGCGTTATGGTAATCCCACAGCAATTGCACCCGGTAGGCATCATCTACATCTCCTTGTCGCAAAGCATGATAGATAAAGCCTTCCTGTAAGCTGCCTGCCAGGTAAACGCCAGTAATTTCTTGCCGCGACTGTAATCTATTTAACCAATCGTTGGAGATAATATTGTCTGTATCGCTGGCTGTCAGCCAAGTGCGGGATGTATTACTCAGCCAGTCAATCATCTCTTCCAGGACCTGTTGATAGGTGGCTGCCAGGCTTGTGAGCAGATCAGCCGCCAAACCTCCGGAGATATTGAATTGTAACCGTCCTCCTATCACCAGTCCATTGATATTGATTAAATGATGATCTCCATTCGTAGCGTCTATTTGTCTTCCGCTGTCCTCTCCTGTCAACTGCCATCCGCTACCAGCTGAGCTTTCCTGGGTATCGAACTGACCTAAGTAGTTAAAGCTGATACGCGGTAACCCATCTGGTTGGTAGCCAGTAAATATCCCATAGCCGATACCGTTAGTAGGTACTGCACGTAGCATTTCTTTGGTGGCTACCAATTGCTTACTGTAATCCTCTCCTTCACTATGGAGATGTATGGGGTACATGGTCGTAAACCAGCCACTGGTATGGGTAATATCTATGGAGCTTGAAAGGGTTTCACGGCCATGGCTTTCCAGCAAGATATAATGATTATTTTCTCCCGTGATGCGTGATAGAGCTGCCCCCAAGGCACTTAATAAAATATCATTGATTTGAGTATTATAAACATGGTGACTTTCACGTAGTAAGCGCCCGGTATAGGTGGCATCCAGTAGCAATGATGCATAGCTGGTAGTTGGGGCAGACAAATGTTCCAGTTGTGCATTACCTTTCTTGATGCCTGGTAGTAAGGCAGACCAGTATTGCTGCTCCGCCACTGGTAACTCATAGCCGGAAATCAGTGTAGTCCACTGACGGTAACTACTTCCCTTAGGCCCTAACCATTCTATTAAAGAGCGTATATCCGTTACTGATACGGTAGACAGATGATTGTAAATACGCTCCATATCAGCCACCAGCATACGCCAACTTACGGTATCTATCAGCAAGTGATGCGCTGCCAGGAAGAGGCGTGCCCGACCATCAGCATAACCTTCCAGGTAACCTGCCTGTAGTAGCCTGTCTTCATAGATGTTAAAGTTAGCCTGCCAACTGGTAAGTACGTTATGCAAAGCTTCTGGCGTCTCCAGTGTACTAATATCCAGGCGATGAATATCTATGCTGGCGACTTCCCCTCCATAATACTGCGTACCATCAGGACGATATTTTAATCGCAATCCATCATGATAGTTCAACAGCACTATCAGCGTGCGTTCCAGCAGCTGTATATCCAATACCGGTACACTGATCAGGAATGATTGGTTCCAATGATGATAAGCTGGCAACAAGCCGCTGGTAACATTGGTAAAGAACCAGCGCTGTATTGGCAACAATGGTACTTCACCAGAAAGGATGCCCTGTTCCGTATCCAGAACGGCTGCTGTAATACCTGCTGCAATCACATTTGTATACAGTGCAGCGATGGTACGATAACGGAAGATATCTTTTACGGCGACATGGATACCTGCTTGTTGGCGCAAACGACTCACTAACTGGATGCTCACAATAGAGTCCCCTCCCAGTCGGAAGAAGTCGTCATCAATACCTACCTTATTGCTATCAATACCCAGGACCTGTGCATAGATGGTACACATCATGGATTCTGTATCATTCTCCGGTGCACGGTAATGATCACTTTCCGTAAATACTGGCTCCGGTAAGGCGCGGCGGTCCAGCTTTCCATTGATAGTCAATGGTAGCTGCACTAGATGCACCAATGCGCCTGGTAGCATGTATTCTGGCAGATAAGATCCCAGGAACTCCAATATATGCTCATGATTCAATGCAGAATTGGATACATAATAGCCGACCAAGTATTTGTTGCGTTGCTGCTGTTCTTTCACCAGCACCACTGCTTGCTTAATGCCAGGATAGCTGGCCAGACGGGATTCTATCTCGCCTAACTCTATACGATACCCTCTGATTTTCACCTGGAAGTCGGCACGACCAACATATTCCAGATCACCGGTAGGTAATTGTCTTACCAGATCCCCGGTTTTATATAACCGCGCATCGCCAACTGTAAATGGATCGGCAATAAATCGTGTAGCCGTCAATGTTGGTTGGTTCAGATAACCACGCGCTACGCCGGCTCCGCCAATATGCAGCTCCCCGATGGCGCCCATAGGCACTGGTCGGCCCGCCTCATCCAGTACATACACGGTGGTATTGGCCAATGGGCGACCAATATTAGCGGTGCTGTCTCCCTTTTGGTAAGGATGTATAGTGGCACAAACAGTAGCTTCGGTAGGGCCGTATTCATTGAGGATAGTAGTCTCGAAGGTCAGATCACTCAGATCTGGTAATTGTTCACCGCCCGTAAATATCAAGGATAGATTGGTAGGCGCAGATAAGAATTCACGCAGTAATACCGGCGGAATAAATGTAACGGATATACGCTGTTGACTGATATATTCGCGCAGCGCATCAGGAGCGGTTCTGATATTATCTGCATAAAGGTACAAGGTATTCCCATTCGCTAAAGCAGGGAAAGCCTCATATACAAATGCATCAAATACATAGTTGGAATAGCAGCCTACTCGTTGATGTTTGTCCAAGGTATGTACTGGTACCAGTGCGCTGATCAGGTTGATCACACTGCGATGCTGCACCATTACACCTTTGGCCGCGCCTGTAGTACCACTGGTGTAAATCACATAGGCCAGATCTGTTGCGCTTGCCAGCGGTGTAAGAGGATTGGCGTCATAACCGGCGAGGGTCTCACTCCATAAATGTGCGCTATCAACTGCTTCAATAGCAGCAGTAATATCCAGCGCTTGCAATCTTCCTACATGTATTTCATTTGTCAGTACGACCTTGGTACGCGTATCTTCCAGGATGTAACGTACACGTTCATCCGGATACTCCGGCGATACCGGCACATAGGCTGCTCCTGCTTTTAATACCGCCAAAATAGCCACCAGCATATCAGCCGTACGATCAAGCACAAGTGTGATTAAATCGTCTGGTTGAATACTATAACGCTCACGCAGATACGTACCCAGCTGATTAGCTTTCGCATTCAATGCTGCATAGGACAATGGCGTGCCTTCAAAGACCAGTGCGATGTTATCAGGATTCACCGCCACCTGTTCTTCAAACAACTGGTGGATGGTTTTATCCGTAGCATATGCCTGCTCCACTCCTTTACTAAAGCCCAATGTGGTAGCTATTCCTGATTCATCCAGGAAATGCAGTGATTGGAGTTGTCCTTTTTTACTCACCACCAATTGCGACAGAATAGTGGTATAGGTAGTAATAAATCCAGTGATGGTATCCGCATCAAACAATGCGGTGGCATAGTTAAAGACGCCACTAATTTCTTCGTTGCTATCATCCAATAACACCGTCAGATCGTATTTAGCGACATTATACTGCCCGGATGGCCGATATAGCTGGAATAGTTCGCCTGTTCCCTTCTGGTCTCCAAAAGACTGCATACTGAATACGGTCTGGAATACCGGATGACGAGATACATCCGGCTCTACCTGCAATTCATCCACCAGCTTCTCAAACGGAAGATCCTGGTGCATTTGCGCCTCCATCACCGCATTGCCCACCTGGCGGATGAAGTCTGCCACCTTTTGTTCCGGATCTACCTCCTCCCGTAAGGCCAGCGTATTCACAAAGAAACCAATCAGGTCTGCTATCTCTCCATAATGACGGTTAGCAACCGGACTCCCCACCACAATATCCCGCTGATTACTGTAAGCGTTCAGCAACAAGTAGTAACCGCTCAAGAGCACACTATACACGCTGACTTCCAGTTCACTGGAAAGTGCCCTCAGATCATTACTGGCAGCTTTATCCAGGAAAAATGATACATCCGCGCCCGCATAATCGAATTGTGCGGGACGTGGCTTATCCGTTGGTAGATACAAGGTTTCGTAATCCGATAACTTATTCCTCCAATAAGACAATTGTCTGTCCAATACTGCTCCTTCCAGGTAATGACGTTGCCATAAAGCAAAATCCTTATACTGTAAAGGCAATGGCGCAGGAAGATATTTTTCTGCCGATAGTATATCTCCCTCGGCAATATATTCGTAATAGTGATAATAATTCGATAAGTCGCGCAGCAAAATATCAGCAGACCATCCGTCAAATGCAATATGGTGCAACACGATGCTCAGGTAATGCTGTTGCTGAGGAAGCGTATAAAGTAGGATATGAATCGGCAATTCCTCATCCAGTCGGAAAATGTAGTTCGACTGAGCTATCAATTCTTTATCCAGCTGCGCTTCTGTGGCCAACGCTCTATGAAGGATGTGGATTGGATACAAGGTATCGTCCTCTACCTGCTGGAAACTCCGTCCGGCTTGGGTAGTACTGATCTTACTTCTTAGCACCTCATGACGATGAATAACAGCTCGCAATGCCTGTAGCAGGATTTCCGTATTCACCGGCTCCTCCAATTTCAGCACCAGCGGTACATTATAAGCATTACTACCACCCTCATAATTTTCTATAAACCATAAGCGCTCCTGTGCAAAAGATAACAACTGCTCCTCTGGCGCATGGATAACAGGAACCGTGATGGCGACATGATCTGCCGCACTTTTTTGCAACGCTGCTGCCAGGCTGCGAACGGTACGGCTATTGAATATAGTGGACACGCTTGTTCGTATATCCAATACCGTATTCAACCGGTTCATCAGTCGGATAGCCATAATACTATTGCCACCCAAGCGGAAGAAATCATCCTCTGTTCCAATTTTCTCCGGCGCTATTCCTAGTACTTCCCCATAAATGGCACATATAGCTGTCTCCGTCTCATTCTCAGGTGCACGATAATGGTCGCCGTCAGTAAATACAGGCTCAGGCAAAGCACGACGGTCCAGCTTACCATTGATGGTCAATGGTAACTGTTCCAGATAAATTAACACTGCAGGTAACATGTACTCTGGCAGATAAGATCCCAGGTATTCCAGGACAGCATTATGATCCAGCGCTTCATCAGACACATAATAGGCCGCCAGATACTTGTTGCTTCCGTTCTGCTCTTTCACTAGTACGACTGCCTGCTTGACGCCCGGATAGGTAGCCAGGCGGTATTCTATCTCGCCTAATTCTATACGGTAACCTCTGATTTTTACCTGGAAGTCGGCGCGACCAATGTATTCCAGTTCTCCATCTGGTAATTGTCTTACCAGATCTCCTGTTTTGTATAATCGTGCATCGCCGCCTACAAACGGATCTGCAATAAATCGTTTAGCCGTTAGTGATGGTTGATTTAAATAGCCGCGGCACACGCCGGCGCCGCCTACATATAATTCCCCTACTGCTCCCGGAGGCAGCGGGTGCATATATTCATCCAGCACATATGCCTGCAGATCAGGGATCACGCGGCCTATCAGGGAACCTTTGTCTAATTCTGATATATGCAGCGCTTTAAAAGTCACATGCACCGTTGTTTCCGTGATACCATACATATTGACGAGCAATGGCGCATCGTCAGCATATAGCTCGTACCAGGGTTTCAACTGGGCCAGGTTCAGTGCATCGCCACCAAAGATCACATAGCGTAGTTGAGTCAGCCGACCAATTTTTTGTTGCGCCGTTGCGATGAACTGATAGAATGCCCCTGGCGTCTGGTTTAGTACCGTCACGCCTTCCCGCTCACACAGGTCGTAGAAAAGACCGGTGTCCTTTGTTTGTGCTGTAGAGGGAATTACCAGCTTACCGCCATAAAATAAGGCGCCCCAGATTTCCCATACGCTAAAGTCAAATACAATGGAATGGAATAAGGTCCAGACATCTGTGTCATCGAAATTATACCAGGCTGCGGTAGCATGGAACAAGCGGGATACATTGCGATGTTCGATCATAGCGCCTTTTGGCTGGCCGGTAGTTCCACTAGTATAAATTACATAAGCCAGCTGATGTGCATCGATATTTAGTGCACCATTCTCCACGGGATAACCATACAATTCCTGCTGCTTTTCTGCTGCATCAATGCATACTATATCCACAGGTAAACCGGCTTTCAGTGGTGTAAGTCGCTCCTCGTAAACCAAATTTGTCAATACGGCCCTGGTAGCGGTATCCTTTAGCAAATAAGCTAATCGTTCATCCGGATAATCCGGCGACATAGGCACATAAGCAGCTCCTGCTTTCAGTATCGCAAGAATAGCAATGATCATATGTTCAGAGCGATCCAGGCAAACAGCCACCAGATCGCCTGGCTGTATGCTATAACGCTCACGCAGACACGCAGCCAGCTGATTAGATGTTGTATTCAATGCGGCATAAGACAACTGTATATCTCCATATATCACTGCGATATTATCAGGAGTGGCCGCTGCTTGTTCCTCAAATAATTGATGGATAGTTTTATCCGCCACATATTCAACAGCTGTATGATTCCATTCCCGGATCATTTGCTGGTATTGCGCTTCGCGCAGATGTACCAACGATGAAGCGGCGATATCCGGATGCGCAGTTAACTGATCCAGGATCAGTTCCACACCAGATAACAACTGTGTAATGATGGCGTCATCGAATAACTCCGCTGCATATTTGATCGTAAAACTAATCTCCGGGCCACGCTCTACTACCACTACTGCCAGTGGATAATCCAGTTTCTCTACGCTTCCTCTGAACCGGATGGACAATGTCCCTTCCTCTCCTGCCGGCAACGGATAGTTTTCAAATACAAACAAACTGCTGAAGAGGCGCTCTCCACCAGATTGTAAACGCGACAGGTTGATGTCACTGCGACTATTCACTTCTGCTATCTGCCCCTGTAAACGTTTGATGGCGGATAATACACTGCCTGCATCATGTTCCATGATTACAGGCAAGGTGTTGATATATAAACCGACGGATTGTTCTATATCGTTAATCGGTAGATTACGGCCGGAAACCGTCATACCTACAACAGTGGTATGGGTATTGCCATATAGACTTAGTTGTCTGTGCCAGCAGTATTGCAGCATGGCATTGAGCGTAATACCATGCGCCCCTAATAACCGTTTCAGCGCTTCATAGCGCGTACCACTGATTTCCAGCGACTGAGCGGCTGGCTGTAATACATGTCGATATGCCGATAATTGGATATGCCGCTGATCTGCGCGCAGTAAACTGCTGAGATCTTCCTGTTCTTCCAACTGACTAACTGCAGCCCTCCAGTAAGCATCATTTTCGTTCCGGTGTTGTTGCAGGTAATGCTGTGCTGCTGCGTAGCTCGCGTCTTCCTTTACAATCACAGCATCCCCTTTCACCAGCTGCAAATACACTTCATGGACATAATTGAGTAACAATGGCATACTCCATCCATCCAGAATGGCGTGGTGGTTGCTGAAAAGGGTGCTCCACTGTTGTTCTCCGCGTTTCACCAGGTAGATGCGAAACAGGTTACCCATTTGCAAATCGAATGGCAATCTGCGATCCTTTGCCATCAGTTCCTTCAGATGAGCATCCTGGTCAGCTTCATTTTGATGGCTGATATCCAGGTAGTGCCATTCTGTATGTCCCTGGCGGTCGATGATCTGTACCAGCTCATGGTCCCAGGCAAAGCGCAACCGCAGCGTACTATAGCGCTGCTGCGCATATTGCCAGGCCTGTTCCAGCAATGCCGGATGGATGATATGCTGGTAATCCCATAGCAACTGCACCCGATATGCATCATCTACTTCTCCCTGGCGTAAGGCATGATAGATAAATCCTTCCTGTAAGCTACCTGCCAGGTAAACGCCGGTAATCTCTCGCTGTAACTGTAACTTCGACAACCAGGTATTCGGGATAATATGATCCACATCGCTGGCTGTCAGCCAGGTACGGGATGTATTTCCCAACCAGTCAATCATCTCCTCCAATACCTGCTGATAGGCTGTTCCAAGTCTCGTCAGCAGATCGGCAGCTATACTTCCATAGAAATTAAACTGGAGGCGTCCTCCTATTACCAGCCCATAGATGTTGATCAGGTAATACCCGGCATTGGCAAGATCTATCTGTCCGCCACTATCTTCGCCTGTCAGTTGCCATCCGCTACCAGCCGCTATTTCCTGGGTATCAAACTGCCCCAGATAGTTAAAGCAGATGCGCGGTAATCCTTCTGGCTGATAACTTGTCTGTATCCCATAGCCGATACCGTTATTCGGTATAGCTTGCAGCATTTCCTTGACGGTTACCAATTGCGTTCCGTAATCATCTCCTTGGTTTTGGAGATGTATTGGATACATGGTCGTAAACCAGCCACTGGTATGGGTGATATCAATAGCGCGGGCAAGTGCCTCACGGCCGTGGCTTTCCAGCAAAACATAATGGCTGTTCTCTCCGGTGATACGCGACAAGGCAACACCAAGCGCACTTAATAAGATATCATTGATTTGTGTGTTATAAACATGGTGACTTTCCCGCAATAGGCGCTCCGTATATTTGGCATCCAATAGCAGCGAGGAATAGCTGACGTTGGGGGCAGACAAACTTTCTAAAAGTGTATTACCTGCTTTTATACCTGGTAATAATTCAGACCAGTATTCCTGTTCCGCCACTGGCAACTCATAGCCGGAAATCAGCGTAGTCCATTGACGATAACTGCTGCCTTTAGGGCCTAACCATCCTATCAGAGAACGTATATCCATTGCCGGTACCTCCAGCAAATGATTGTAAATACGTTCCATATCTGCCACCAGCAAACGCCAGCTTACGGTATCTATCAACAAGTGATGCGCAGCCAGGAAAAGGCGTGCACGCCCATCGGCGTAACCTTCCAGGTAACCTGCCTGTAATAACCGGTCTCCGTAGATGTTAAAGTCGGCCTGCCAGCTGGTAAGTACATCATGTAAAGCTTCCGGCGTTTCCAGCGTACGAATATCCAGGCGGCGAATCTCCACGCTGGTAGCTTCTTCCCCATAATATTGCATACCATCTTTACGATAGCGTAACCGTAATCCGTCATGATAGTTCAGCAGGGTTGTCAGGGTACGTTGCAGCAGGGTGATATCTAATACCGGCACACTGATCAGGAATGCCTGGTTCCAATGATGATACTTCGGTAATAAGCCACTGGCTGCATTTGTAAAGAACCAACGCTGTATGGGCAACAGTGGCACTTCTCCTGAAAGGATGCCTTGTTCTGTTTCCAATGCGATGGAGGCGGTACCTGCTGCAATTACATTCGTGTACAGGGCTGCAATGGTGCGATAGCGGAAGATATCTTTCACTGTAACATGAATACCTGCTTGCTGGCGCAAACGGCTCACCAGTTGGATACTAACGATAGAATCTCCTCCTAGCCGGAAGAAATCGTCATCCACACCAATTTTGCTGCTGTCTATACCAAGTACCTGCGCATAGATGGCGCACATAATGGATTCTGTATCATTTTCCGGAGCGCGGTAATGATCACTATCAGTAAATACAGGATCTGGTAAAGCGCGGCGGTCCAGCTTTCCGTTGATGGTCAACGGTAACTGTTGCAGATGTACCAAAACTGCTGGCAGCATATATTCCGGCAGATAAGCCCCCAGGTATTCCAGGATGCCAGCATGATCTAATGGTTGGTCAGATACATAATAGCCGGCCAGATATTTATTGCCGCCTTGTTCTTTCGCGAGCACCACTGCTTGCTTTATGCCGTGATAGCCGGCCAGTCGGTGTTCTATCTCGCCCAGCTCTATACGATACCCTCTGATCTTCACCTGGAAGTCGGCACGACCAATATATTCCAGTTCTCCATCTGGTAATTGTCGCACCAGGTCACCTGTTTTATACAGTCGCCCATCCCCTTTTACAAATGGGTCCGCAATAAATCGTTTAGCCGTTAGCGATGGTTGATTTAAATAGCCACGGCAAACGCCGGCCCCACCTACATATAACTCTCCTATCGCTCCCGGAGGTAGCGGGTTTAGAAATTCATCCAGTACATATGTCTGTAGATCAGGGATCACACGGCCTATCAGGGAACCTTTGTCTAGTTCTGATATATGCAACGCTTTAAAGGTCACATGCACGGTTGTTTCCGTGATGCCATACATATTGATGAGCTGTGGCGCATCATCAGCATATAGCTCGTACCATGGTTTCAACTGGGC
The DNA here is from genome assembly GCF_003259435.1 of Chitinophaga dinghuensis. Taxonomy (GTDB): domain Bacteria; phylum Bacteroidota; class Bacteroidia; order Chitinophagales; family Chitinophagaceae; genus Chitinophaga; species Chitinophaga dinghuensis. The sequence goes on along the minus strand of NZ_QLMA01000006.1, from coordinate 10,771 downwards.
CAGATTCAGTGCATCGCCCCCAAAGATCACGTACCGTAGTTGTGTCAGCCTGCTTACTTTTTGTTGCGCTGTAGCGATGAACTGGTAGAAAGCGCCTGGGGTTTGATTCAGGACAGTAACCCCTTCCCGTTCACACAAGTCGTAGAATAGCCCTGGATCTTTGGTTTGTTCTGTTGATGGAATTACCAGCTTACCGCCATAGCATAAAGCGCCCCAAATCTCCCATACGCTGAAATCAAACACGACCGCGTGGAACATCGTCCATACATCTGTGGCATCGAAATGATACCAATCTGCCGTCGCATGGAATAAGCGGGATACGTTGCGGTGTTCCAGCATAGCGCCTTTCGGCTGGCCTGTAGTACCACTGGTATAAATCACATAGGCCAGGTTGTCGGGGGTGGTGATTACTGGAGGTAATACGGGTGAGTTATCCCATAAATGGTCGTGATCAATCGCCTCAGCAGTGACTTCCGGTGAGAGTACTGCTAGTCTCTCCGTATATTTTTCATTTGTTAAAACAAGTTGGGTTCCTGTATCTGCCAGGATGTAGGCGATCCTGTCGTCAGGATAAATGGGGTCCATTGGAACATAGGCTGCTCCGGCTTTCAGTATAGCCAGAATAGCGGTTAGCAGATCAGCGGAACGATCCATACAAATCCCTACCAGATCATCCGCCTTTAGGTTATAACGGTAACGTATATATGTAGATAATTTCTCAGCACGCGCATTCAGCTCCCTGTAAGAGAGTTGTACATCTTCATACACAATGGCTATTTTATCCGGATGTGCGGCTACTTGTTCTTCAAACAACTGATGCACCGTTTTATCGGAAGGATAATCATATTCGCTTTTGTTCCAGTCGTAGATCATTTGCTGGTATTGCGCTTCGCGCAGATGCACCAACGATGGAGCTGCGATTTCCGGGTTGGCAGTTAGTCGGTCCAGGATTAGGTCTATACCGGATAACAGTTGCGCCATCATCGCTTCGTCAAATAACTCCGCTGCATATTTCAATTGCAACTGGATGACCTGACCACGCTCTGCTACCACCACTGCCAGCGGATAGTCCAACTTCTCGATACTACCCCTGATCTTAATAGACAGTAGTCCTTCTTCCTCCTCCGGTAATGGGTAATTCTCAAACACAAACAGACTGCTGAAGCGTCTTTCCCCTTCTGATTGCAAACGTGCCAGGTTGATATCGCTGTGGCTACTCACCTCTCCGATATGTGCCTGTAGCTGTTTAATAGCTGATAACACGCTGCCAGCATCATGTTCCATGATTACAGGCAGGGTATTGATATATAATCCGACGGATTGTTCTATATCATTAATGGGCAGATTACGGCCGGAAACCGTCATACCTACAACAGTGGTATGGGTATTACCGTATATGCTCAACTGTTTGTGCCAGCAGTATTGCAGCACCGCGTTGAGGGTAATTCCATTAGAGGAGCATAGTTGTTTCAGTGCTTCATAACGTGTGCCACTGATGGACAAAATTTGTTCTTCCGGTTGCAGCACCTGTCGATATGCAGCCAGGCGGATATGACGCTGGTCTGTACGCAGTAGGCTGCTCAGGTCTTCCTGGTCTTGCAACTGACCAACAGCTGCGTTCCAGTAGGGAACATTTTCGTTCCGGTGTTGCTGAAGGTAACGCTGCGTTTCCGAATAAAGTCCGTCTTCCTGTACTTTAACAGCAGTACCTTTTAACAGCTGCAGGTACACCTCATGGACGTAATTGAGCAACAAGGGCATACTCCATCCGTCCAGTATTGCGTGGTGGTTGCTGAAAACTGTGGTCCACGCATGTTCTCCGCCTTTCAGGAGATATATACGGAACAGGTTACCCGTTAATAAGTCGAAAGGTAACGTACGATCTTTCGCTATCAATTCCTGGAGGTAAGCATCCTGTTGAACTTTATCCAGATGGCTGATGTCCAGTGAATGCCATTCGACCTGCCCATGCCGGTCTACGATCTGCACCAGTTCATCCTCCCATGCAAAACGGAGGCGCAGGGTGCTATAGCGTTGCTGTGCATATTGCCAGGCCTGTTCCAGCAGTTCTGGCTGGAGTGGGTTATGGTACTCCCATAATAGCTGCACCCGGTAAGCATCATCCACGTCGCCCTGATGTAAGGCATGATAAATAAAGCCTTCCTGCAGGCTGCCTGCCAGGTAAATGTTGGTTATTTCACGGTCTGCCTGTAATTTATCGAGATACTGTTTTGAAATGATATGGTCGATATCACTCACCGTCAGATAGCTACGTGGAGAGGATTTCAGGTAATGTACGGTGGCTTCCAAAGCTTTCCGGTAATTATCTGACAGGGTAGACAAAGCTACAGCAGGTATATGTCCGGCAATATCAAACTGAAGGCATCCGTCAACGACCCTGCCCAGCACATCGATCAGGGTATGTGAATGATTGGCCGGAGATAGATACTGTCCACTACTTTCTCCGGAGATATACCATCCCTGTGCGTGTTCTGACCGTTGCCCACCAAACTGTCCCAGATAGTTGAAACTGATCAGGGGTAAGGCTTGGGAAGCATACCCATGTAAGGCTCCATAGCCTATACCTCCGGAAGGAATACTTCGCAGCATTTCCTTAACCGTTACGAGGTTTGCACCGATATCCGTAGCAGGAGTAGTAATTTCCACCGGATACATAGTGGTGAACCATCCGGTAGTATGGGTTACATCTGCTGCTGGTGAGATAAATTCTCTCCCGTGGCCTTCCAGCAGCACATGATGATGATCCAGGCCTGTCAACGATGACAATGCAGTACCTAGTGCACTCAATAAAATATCATTTACCTGTGTTTGGTACACATGCCCTATTTCCCGCAGCAACCATTCCGTATGCTGTTTGTCTAGCGAGAATGTATTCCTGGCGGGTACAATATTTTTCATGGCCAGCAACACGGCATTGCTGGCAGGAATACCTTCACTGACCGTCCACCACCATGCCCGTTCCTCCTCCGCCGTTTTTCCATCGGCAGGCACATAATCAGCAACAGCGTTTACCCATTGACGATAGCTGCTTCCTTTATGACCGAGTATATCAGCAACCGGTACAGCGCGCAGAGAATCGCTGTCCACCTGATTTTGATGGGCTGAAGATAAATAGTGATATATTTTTTCTGTATCCTCACTGATAATGCGCCAGCTGACTGTATCCAGGAGCAAGTGATGCGCAGCAAAAAATATTCTGGCACTACCGTCTGGGTACCCATATATATAGCCCACTTGTAACAGCGGGCCTTCGCTGATGTTGAAGCCTGCCTGCCATTCGGTGAGTACTTCCTCCAGGCTTATGTTGGTAGCGGATATATCCAGGTATTTGACAGAGAAAGATGTTACTTCTTCTCCGTAATACTGTTCATACACACCATTTTCCTTTGGATAGTAAAAACGTAGCCCGTCATGATAATTGATCAGTTTCAGTATACTTAGCTCCAGTAATTCTTTGTTTAATGGAGGGACATGTATCAGGAAAGACTGGTTCCAGTGGTGAAAAGCAGGGAATGTACCTTGTGCAACCTGATCAAAGAACCAGTGTTGTATGGGTAGCAGTCCCGCCTTTCCTGTCAGTGTTCCCTGTTCAGCGGTAATAACCGGGGCTGCAACAACGAGCTTAGATATTTTATTGGTATATAATTGCCGGACAGTCCTGTTCCGGAAGATATCTTTTACACTTACGCTAATGCCTAAACGTTGTCTCAAACGGCTCACCAATAATATGCTCACGATACTGTCTCCTCCCAATCGGAAGAAATCATCCTGAACACCTATTTGTGCTATACCTAATCCTAAGACGTCGGCATAGATTTCACATAATATACGCTCCGTCTCATTCTCCGCTGCTTGTCCTGATGTGCTGTCTGGCAACTGGGGTTCGGGGAGCGCCCTAAAATTCAATTTTCCGTTTACAGTTAGCGGCAATGCTTCCAGCCGCATTAATGCAGCAGGTACCATGTAATCAGGCAGATGCTCCGCCAGATAGTCTAATAGTAATTGCTGCTCAATTTCACTATTGGATATATAATATGCCGCGAGATAATTGCCACTCCCGGATGTTCTTTCTCTAACTACAACGACCGCCTGCCTGATTTCCGGGAAAGCGCATAAGCGGTTTTCTATTTCTCCCGGCTCGATTCTGTGGCCGCGGATTTTCACCTGGAAATCGTTTCGGCCTATATATTCCAGGTTTCCGTCCGGCAAGTATCTGACAAGGTCGCCGGTTTTATAGATACGGCCATTGATTCCTTTGGCTTTCTCTGCAGCCGTCTGGAAAGGATTTGTAATAAAGCGTTCCGTTGTTAGGTCTGGTCGATTCAGGTAACCTCGTGTTACACCTACCCCACCGATGTATAATTCGCCGGTAGCCCCAACCGGAACTGGTATCAGACGGGCGTCCAGTACGTATAGAGAGGTATTGGCAACAGGCCGCCCAATTATTCTGGTATTATCATCTGTGCAATGATGAAAGGTAGCGCATACCGTGGCTTCCGTAGGGCCGTACTCGTTAATGAGCAATGCCTGCAGCGGCGCTTTCAGATCAGGCAGTTTTTCTCCTCCGGAAAATATCAATTGGAAACTGGTATCCTGGCCGGCAAATGCAGGCAACAATACTGGCGGAATAAAAGAAACGGTGATGTTATGCTGGTGGGCATATGCCATGAGTTCATCGGGGGCATTCCTGATTTCATCGCTGTACAGATACAGGCTGTTGCCATTGCACAGAATGGGAAATGCTTCATACACGAAGGCATCAAATACATAATTTGAATAGCAGCCCACATGCGGATGCGTATGCAACTGATGTATTTCTGTCATCGCTGTAATGAGGTTGCAGACGCTATGATGTTCCACCATGACGCCCTTGGGCTGCCCCGTAGTACCGCTGGTATAAATAACATAGGCCAGGTCATGCGCCTGGCTGATGATTGCAGGAGTGATACCGTTGAACTTTTGTTCCAGCATCGACTGAAATGCAATACTGTCGATACTTTCAATTGCTAATCCAACATGCCCCGGGTTATTGCTGAGCGCAGTGGCGAAGGATTCATTGGTTAATACCACCCTGGCCGCAGTATCTGAAAGTATCCATTCTATGCGGCCTGGAGGGAATCCAGGATCTATGGGTACATAAGCAGCACCAGCTTTCAGCACTGCCAGCACCGCAATGATGAGGTGTTCCGATCTGTTGAGGCAAAGGGCTATCAGATCATCCTGTTTGATGGCGTAGGTAGTCTGAAGATAGGTAGCCAATCGGTTGGCACGTTCATTCAGTTCCTGGTAGGTCAGTCGGTTATTTTCAAATACCAGCGCGGTGGCAGCAGGAGTTTTCGCCACTTGTTCTTCAAATAGCTGATGAATGGTTTTGCCGGATGGATATGGCTTGGCCGTGGCATTCCAGTCATATAATATGGTTGAATAGTCGCTGCCACCAAGGAGGCTATAATCTTTCAACGGGAGGGCTTCTACCGTAACTGTTTGGCGCAGCAGTTCCAGAAACGACCGGACAACGCCTTCTGCCACGAATTGACTAATGATGTTTTTCCGGTATATTAATCTGAATTTAAAATTCTCTTTGTCTCTTCTGTCATACATCAGCGACATCCAGTAAATGGAATCATCGCTCAATGGGAGATCAATTTCTTTTACGTGTAGCCCTTCTAGTGAGATAGGCACACTGCTCATGTAAGATTCTGTAAATCCTATATTGAAATAATCCGAGCTATCTTCCTCCCGTATCTTTCGCTGGTCATTGATAATGTCGGATAATGGATAATGCTGGTGACGTTTCACCTCTTTTCTCTGGGCAACAATTGCTTTGATCAGTGCGGTCACCGTATCATATCTTTCCGTTTCTATTTTCAGCGGGAGGTTATTGATAAATGATCCGGTAATATCCGGAAAGCCGGGAGGCCGCATATTCACTGCATAACTCAGCAGGATTCCGGGCTGGTTGCAGTAACGTGCTACTACAACGCCATATACCGCTGCCAGTACAGTAAAGATGGAAACTCTATGCTGATTTATATATTGATGAAGCCCTGTCAAGGTTTCCCCGGACAATTCAAAGAAAAGGGTTTCGCCAGACATATCTTCCTGGGCAGCATGTCTTATTACTGGCAAATCGGCCACCAGTGGAAGTTCACCGATATAATCACGCCAGAAATCCCTCGCCGCAGCGCTCTTTTCAGGCGTCAGTAATTTCTTTTCCTTTTCAATGCAGTCAATGCGGGAGGGCAATACGACAGGCTCGGTTGGTAGTTGCAAAGCTTGGATACTCCAGGCATGGCTTACCTTACTGATAATACTTTCAAAGCCAATACCATCGGCAATGATATGATGCAGACAAAAAACAATGTACCATTTTCCGTTTCGAGGGGTATTGTCTATCAAATGTATTCGCAGCAGTGGCCCGACAATCAGGTCAAACGGACGGTTGATAATATCCAGCAGTTGATCGCGCAGATCTATTGCCAGATCCGGGGTTTCCTCGAAGATAAAATCTTCCGTTGGAAAATTATTATAATAACAGGTAGTTCCATCATTACTGAATGTTGCATGCAGTATGTCATCTTCTTTTATCAGTTTACTGCAGGCAGCGATAAACAAATTCTTGTCTAACCTTCCATCCACTTCATAAACTTTTGACACATTATATATACTGCTTTCCGGCGCCAATGCCCACTCTATAAAAAATGATCTCTGATATTGAGATATTGGCAAATACTGCTTTTCCATCGGGTATTATTTTAAGATTAACATAGAGGCTATCCTTCATCCTGGAATACTATAATTCATATCAGTCAGCAGCAGCCATAGCTGCTGTTGGTCAAGTCGGATTAACGGAATGTAAATGTCCAGGTGAAAATGGCGCTCTTGATTTAACAGTTCGGGTTTCAAAAGGTGACTATAACAGTTTTTGCACCATCCATGTAGAGCAAGCAATAGTTGCTTTACCTCCATGGCGGCGGCAATTGAGGGTCTTCCATTACTGTAGTCCGGTAACTACAACGTTATATCAAATGTCCTTACGGACAACATGCATCATACACGACCATATGAAATGGATCGCGTTCTGGCAAAGATGGGGAATATAGAACCGACATAAAATCGCAATGGTTATTCCGACAAAATAAATCTGTGCAACTGAAAATCTGTTGCATGTAAAATGGGTGCATAGGAAAACATTATTAATTTAACAGAACACAATCCACTGCTAACACACTATCAGCAGACAATCGCGAACAACATCCTTACTGATGTTAAAACTAGGCCATTCAACTGCAAAACTCTTTCAGTAGATAAATTCGGAATACTAACCTTAATAAAATAACATTAAATACATATACGAATAAGCAAATATTATCGAGAACACTACAGACTATATACTGGAACCATCCAGCATCAGGAGTATAATATCATCGCAACGAAGCAATAGTTAAAGGCATTTGAACCAGCATGCAGTATCACTGCATATTGATTTAACCGTTACAACACCATTTAAAATATAAATAAAAATCCGCCTCTACTGCGTAGAGACGGATAAATTAGCTTTTGAACTTCAACAATTATTTTGTGGTACTTATTTGCAGTGGTTGCTGCTGGGTAACGCAATGGATCATTCCTCCGTTGGCAAACAGATTACGACAATCTATACCGACAACTTTCTTATTTGGATAAAGTTGCTGAATGATATTCATGGCCACTGCGTCATTGGGATCATTATAATTCGGTACCAAAACAGTTGTATTGGCGATGTAATAATTAATATAGGACGCTTTTCCAAGATTCTTCCCGTATGTAGTGATCACATCATTTTGGGTGAGCGGTACCTGCACAATTTTGTAAGGAACAGACGCTTTATTGGTAGCAGCGTATAACCTGGTGACATCATCCTGCGGCACCTGCCAGTAATCCAGATCATTTGTATTCATGGTAATGATCGTGGAAGCATTGGCAAATCTTGCAAATCCATCGATATGCATATCCGTTATATCCAGTCCAGCCTTACCTTCCAGCCAGATAAATTTGGTGACGCCCAGATATTTGGAAAATATTTCTTCTGCCTGCTGCTGTGTCATGTCGGGGTTCCTATTTGAATTCAAAATGGAGCTTTTACAGGCCATCAGCACTCCGTTCCCGTCAATCTCCACACTGCCTCCTTCATTAATCATGGTTCCATTGAGGTCGATCCCTTTCATATGAAGGTCCGCCGCAATCTTTCCTGGAATGGCATTACAATTATTATAAGCGGCTTTCTTTCCCCATCCATTAAATCCCCAATCTTCTATCAGGATCTGACCATTCTTATCTTTTACAAAGATGGGCCCGTTATCTCTTACCCATACATCATCTGTTGGATAGATCTTGAAATCTATTTGCTGTAATGGCACTGCTGCCTGCTGCAGCAAAGCGGTTATTCGCTCTTGCTCCGCTTGATCATAAGCAATAATATGTACCCTTTCGCTTGGTACCAGTGCTTTAGTCATAGCAACCCAAGTCTGATCCAGGCGGTTCCGGTAGGTTTTACCATATTGGTATTGGTGCGGCCATTGCAGCCAGGTTCCTTCATGCGGACTGGATTCGTCCGGCATGGTATATACAATACTCGTATCTGTAGGTGGCTGAGTAGTCACTTCTTTAGTGCATGACAATAACAGTGAAGGCAGCAGAAGCAGTAAGCTTTCCATTTTACGCATAATTGAATTTGTAAGATGTTTTTTTAGAATACAGCAAAGCTATACCACTGTGCTACCGAAAAGTTGTCCGAAATTGACAATCTTACTTAAGAGGCAACAGTATGCCAGTGAGCTGATCCTCTATCACATCTGAATTGTCTGGATGCCTGATATAGTGTTCGACGATGGGTGTATGTGCAAATTCCAGGTCCGAATCCAATATCCAGCCTGCATATATATTCTTATACGTTTCTTCTATTGTCTCATAAGTGCCGGTATGAATAAACTGCGCATAACGGCCGCCCAGGATCACTTTTGAAGGTAGTATCCTGTTGCGCGACTGTTCAGAGGAACAAGCGTCATATCTACACTTCAGTTCTGCTGTGATCAACGGATCATCCGCAATGATTCCATAATAGGTGGTGGAGGAAGCCGGAAATTCATTTTGCAGGAATTGCTCCCATAATTGTTCAATCCTGGTATTCTCATATGGAATAAAAGCGCTTTCATAATATACCTTTACGGCGGGGAAATAAATGATCTCAGGTTGCAGGTATATCTCGGATTCAACGGGCGCGATGCCAGCATCGCTGAATAAAAGCGTTTTACTCAATTTTGCTTCTTTAGGAGCGCAGTGGAAATGCTCTTTAAACGCTTTGGAGAAGGAAGCCAGGCTTTCAAAGCCAACTTTAAGGGCAATATTAGTAATGCTATCATTTGTATATAGCATTAACTTATAGGCATTTTCCAATCTGAGCCGCTTCTGATAAGCGCCTATCGTTTCTCCGCAGGTGTATTTGAAAATACGCTGAATATTTCGGTAAGAATAGTGAGAAGCCCCCTCCAGCTGCTTGATTGATATATCCTGGTCATAGTGCTGCTCAATGAGGTGAAGAACATTGTAAACGCAATCCAGATTCACAGACCTATTTCCATTCATAGCAGATACTATTTGGTACAAATTTCCTTAAAAAAATTAATAAATGAGCGCTTGTTTGATAGCCCAAAGGGAACAGAAGGGTTCCCACCCAGAGCAGTATTCTTTGAATAGTATTTTAGGGAGACACGTGCCAGCTGCTCAATATCCGTACCTGATGCCAAGGCAAAGGAAACAGCTATCACATCGAGCTTCTATCGCCGGAGGTGTGCCGGTTCTTATCAATTCTTTGTATACTTGGAAATAAAAGATAATTTCATCACAAAATATTTCGAGCATGCAATTCAACAAGCGACAGGCGCCAGATCTATATTCACCTTATGCCACTGAAGCCAATCCGGCTTATTTCGAAAAAATGCATGATGTGGAATGGCGTGGCCAGCTACAATCTGCCACAGGTGGGAGAAAATTCAGGATAAAATACTACGGCGACCTTTATACCTGGGAGGTAAAGCAGCAAGAAGCACATCAGGAGATGCACCGTCGCAATTATGGCAACAACTTCAATGGCCTTATAGTAGAAACCAATGAAGCCCCCGAACTAATATATGCTGTAGATGTGGCCACCGGGGAAGAAATACTGCTGTTCGACTATTGTGCGCATGGCTATGATAACCTGTTCAACAATGAATGGGATCTCCATAAAATGCCGCATCGAAACGCAGAGAATATATACAAGGATGCGGCAGGGAATGAGATATTCGAAGTAGTGGTACGCACCTACAATAATATCGATTATGAGGATAAAGACGAAGGCTTTGTTCAGGAAAATGGCCTGATTAAGCTAATGGATGGCCGAGAGGTGGATATTCCTTACATGCAACGTAACGGCTTCGATGCTATTGCAATTGTGTTGTACGCTGAAAACGGGGATATGGTGGTGGTGCATCAAAGAGAACTGGCTTAGGCAATAATTAGGAGGACAACATATTGTTCCAGTCACCGAACTTCGATGCTCCAATTTTTGAAAAATGGCCATAAGTTCACTTTCACCCACACCTGTCAATGAGGAAAATAAAAAAGGCTTACATTAATGGACTGCTCCCCAAAAGTTGGATAAAAAAATTAAGTATTTTGGAACTGAGCTCGGTATTTTACCGGGCTCATTCCATTTAGATTTAGTCTGATT
>NZ_QLMA01000005.1 GCF_003259435.1 Chitinophaga dinghuensis | reverse complement strand
ATAGTAATCCCACCATTTTAATAGTAATGAAGGGCTTATGTCCAGGTCATCCGATGTGGACATAATGCTCTGACCCTTTTCCACTAGTCTGATTGTTTTTACCTTAAAGGCAAAACTGTGTTTCTTTCTTGCACTCATAAAAATGCCCCCAAAAGTGTCTAAACTTTTGGGGGCACTTCAAAGAGGGCCTTTTTTATTTGCACAAAATTTGAATTCAATTATTAGCGGAAGGAGATTAAGAAACCTAATCTCTTTTTGTTTGAGGCGTTTTTGCGATAGTAATAGCCTGACGAGATGCTTCCCAACCGATGATAGCATTTTTTCTTACGGCGCCCCAATGATATTGTCCTATTTCTCCGGTAGATTTGATTACCCGATGGCAGGGAATAAGAAAAGCAACAGGGTTATTGCCAACTGCCGTTCCTACAGCTCTCGAAGCGCCTTCGTAACCTGCGTTTGCGGCTAAATCGCCGTAGGTAGTAAATCCGCCAGTAGGTACTTTCAGTAAGGTTTCCCATACTTTAATCTGGAAGTCTGTTCCTTTCAAATGCAATTTTATTTCATCGAGCTTGCTCCAATCCTGCGTGAAGACGAACAGTGCGTTTTGCTGGATCATGTCTACTACCTGGCAATAGTGTGCATTAGGAAAAACAGCTTTGAGACCTTCCAGCGCTTCTTGATGGTTATTGTCGACAAACGACATATGACATACTCCTCTTGAAGTGGAGGCAACCAGTATTTCACCAAAAGGGCTATCGGCAAATGAATAATTGATTTTGAGTTCTTCACCACCATTCTTATACTCTCCGGGTGTCATTCCCTCAATTTTTATAAAAAGGTCATGCAATCTGCTGGTACTTGATAATCCCACTTCAAAAGCGGCATCAAACAAGCTCATTTTTGTTGTCTTCAACATTTCTTTCGCATATCCCGCAGTCAGGTATTGCAAAAATTGCTTGGGTGTAACGCCAGCCCAATTCTGGAACATTCTCTGGAAATGAAATGGGCTGAGATGCACATGATCTGCAACATCTTCCAGCTTGGGTTGTGACCGGTAGTTTTCTTTAAAAAAGCTAATGGCCGCTGCAACCCTGTTATAGTCATATTCCTCTTGTGTTTCCATTGTTTAAAACTTGATTATTTTACTGAAGTTACCAGCATTATCTAAAGCCTGCAATCCGAATCTTGCGATTTTAATGAATACCGATTAATAGCAACGGGGGGCTTATTAATGTTTTAAAATCCATCATACCTCTATGCAAAGAGTATAGTTTATATGGCGTTAAGCATTTCCACGATCAGCGGTATACCGGTGGTGGAGGGCTTTTAGATGATGGTCGAATTAGGTTCGACCCGTATTTGAGGATTGATTTGTCAATGATGTAATTACACTTCTTTAATCGTTCGGAAAGTAATGTTGATACGAGGTTTAGTGATTGCAGTATTTTTTTGTATGCTGTGCAACCACTTATGTTGTGTTTCACCTTTCATTAAGAGGAGGCTGCCATTGTCCAACATGATTTTTCTTCTCCACTTTTTCTCCTTGTAATGTTTCAAAGAAAACTCCCTGCTTTCACCCAGGCTTACCGATCCGATTACAGGATTAATCCCAAGCGACTTCTCGTTGTCTCTATGCCATCCTACACTGTCGTTCCCATCCCGATACAGGTTTAAGAGGGCGCTGTTAAAGCATTCTCCCGATACATCTTCCACTGCTTTTTTTATGAACAGTAGCTCCTTGGTCCACCGTAATGGATGCATTGTTATTCCGGTATAACTATATGACTGCCCTTCATCACCGTACCATGCGGTCAGCCGAGGCTGCATAATTTCCTGCCCCATAATTTTTACCGGTTCCTGCTTCCATTGAATATTTTGCATTAACAAATCAAACAGTTCAGCACTTGTTGAATCGTCAAATAGTGCGGGGAACAAATATATCTCCCCATCAACTGGCAGTATGTTTTCGTGTTTTTCTTTCATTTTTGAATGTCATTATTTTTTTAAACTGTGGGTTTAACCCCTGGCTATTCCATGCATAAAACAATATCAGTAATGTGAAAATGAACACTGCTATTGCCGGATGTATGAACCATCCGAACAACCCACCGATAATATAGAATACAGTGCCTGTGAGCGGTCTTTTGACATCTCCTTTAAAAGTATCCGGAGCAACTTCGTCTTTCAGCAGGTTGGTTTTTTTGCTGAGGTATAAACAGGGGGGAACCCAGGAAAGAGTCATTAAACCACCAATGACAGCGTACAATACAATTGATGCCTTCTGATCCTCCAGGTTGCCAGTTTTAAAGGCGTCTGCGAGTACGCCTGTTGGGAAAGGAATTAATGAGGAGGCTCCAAGTACTCCAAGATTCATCCAGTTGAAGGTAGGATCTGTTTCTTTCAAACGCAGGAACATGTAGTGATGATTGAGCCAGATTACACCGACATAGATAAAGGCAACAGCGTAAGCAAGATAGGATGGCCAGTTTTTTAATAATTCGTGTCCCATTGTTCCTTCAATAGCTGCCGGGCGATGGATTTCAAGCACCAATAGTGTAATGATGATCGCAAATGTTCCGTCACTTATTGCTTCTATGCGCGTTTTTTCCGATATGCGATTATTTATGTTACTCAAAGACTTTTTATGCTCTTCCATTATGACTGATTTATAGTTTCATCATGTTGTTAGGTTCCTTAATGCTCCCGACAAGTAAGTTTTAGAGTATCATCGCCTCTTTTATAATCATTGCCCGTTTGCGTTTTTGTCCCCAATGGTATTGCCCTAATTCCCCGGTTGATTTTATTACGCGATGACAAGGTATAAGCATGGCAATGCGATTATCGCCCATTGCGATTCCAATTTCCTGCGCGGTGTGCCCTGTCGCTTTTGCCAATGTTCCGTAAGAAATTAGTTTGCCATATGGAACCTTTGTCAGCATTTGCCATATCTTCAAATTGGCTGGTGAGCTTTTTACATGGAGGTGAACCTTGCTACTGCCACTTCCATTCAAATATTCCAAAGCACTGATTTGCACTGCCCTCCTTTGTTTCGTGATGATGGAGCCAGGAAATTCGTTTTGCAATACCGCCTGCGCCTTTGCCTCCGTGCCACTGAAAAAAACCAGATAGCAGATCCCTGATTCGGTGGATGCAATAATGATTTGACCATATAAGGTGTTTTCGAGCGAATAAGAGATCTCGTATCAGTTCGCCTCATCAAACCTTGAAATAATAATCGATTCCGGAGAAGAAGAACTACCATTAGCAAATGGATTAAATGCAACCTGTCGCTTACCATATCCGATAGAAATAATCTCCTTTATACACCCGAAAGATTTTCCGGCCCATTCTTCAAAGGATTGCCTGTCTTCAGATGTAATACTCTCTTTGTTTTGAAATAGGGAGGTATTGGTATCGGCGCTTTCAGCAGCACGATCTATGATCGCCAATATATTTTTAAATTGCATCTCCATGATTTAGTAATTTTCTTTAACAAAGGTCTTAAATATGGATACAGTGGGAAACCCGATAATTGCGCTTTTTCGCTATGGTTTACTATAATCAACTTTCTATACAGCATACAGGTTTTTAAAGATATTTATTGAAAAAAGGCCGGACTTATGCCGGCCTTTTTCAGTAGAAGATTTCCCTTAAACAGTTTTAATTAAGCCTAATTGAATTAAGGCTGTAAGACCATCGTCGAGGCCGCGTTCTTCTACTACTTTGCCATCAACAACTTTCAACACTGATGTACCAGTGAAGTGCATTTGTTTTCCGGTAGCGGCAGGTAGGTTACCAATTGAAAAGCCATCATAAGCTTCGCCGGTATGGGTACCGCCGCCTTCCCATTGTCCAACTACATAATCGCCTTCAGCGATCAGGTCGGTTACAGCCCAGAAGCCGAGGTCTGGAAATGCTTTGCGAAAATCAATAATGAAGGATTTGATGTCTTCGCGACCTTGAAGTGGATTATGCAGCGAATACGCGAATGTCATATCAGGCGCAGCGATTTCATCGATGACTGCAAGGTCTGGATTTTTACCCCAATACCCAGCGAACCAGCGGGCAACTACTTCCTTGTTCAGCTCTTCTTTTGTTTTTTGCTTGTCCATTTTTTCAGGTTTTAAATTGTTAGCAATTTTTACTCGTTTGATGAAACAAAAGTAGTCTGCGTTATATCGCTATAAAATCCGATCCTTGCGGTTTAGATTTATTTTATTTTTGTGTTGTGTTTAAAACTGGATGTTGACCTTAATAGAAAAGTTATTGCCTCTGAATTTTGGAGTTCAAAAAGCAAATGTTTCCAGGGAACTATCTATATAAGTGTTAATTTAAAGGAAACCGCAATTTTCGGATTGAATATAGTTTATACCCAAAGTAGTTTTGCGATAAGAAATATTAAAAGCTATGAAAAATAGAACAACTAATTCTCAGCACGCTTTCATTCAAACGGTGATGTTTCCGGAAGATTATAAAACAAATGTCAAGGATAAAAATGAAATGCGCCATCGGCTGCATAACACTCAGCTGACCAAGCCCGATAATATTAAGATTGAGGCCTGGATGCCGGGTGATGAAGATCAGACAATTACCTACGAGCGCGCTGTGTCTTTGTTTGGCGACATTCTTGTTGCGAGTACTTCCAAAGGACTTTGTTATTTAGGATTTGATTTTAGCGATCGCATATCGGCACTCGAGGATCTTAAAAGAAGATTTCCACGAAATCCGCTGATAGAAAAGGCGGCTCCATTTCACGAAGCTGCCTTACAATCAATGAACAATCCTCAGTTACAATTGCCGCTTCAGTTGCATTTAAAAGGAACTAAATTCCAATTGGAGATCTGGGAAAAACTGAGTCACATTCCATTCGGAGGATTCACTACTTATGGCCAAATAGGTGGTTCAAACAAAAATGCGAGAGCTACTGGTACAGCAGTTGGTAGCAATCCCATCAGCTACTTGCTGCCATGCCACAGAGTGATTCATACTGATGGAGGCTTTAACGGATATTTTTGGGGAACGGAGGTGAAAGAGAAAATTCTTGCATGGGAAACCAGTAAAATTACTTTATAGACAAAATAATCGCATTTAAAATGTTGCAGAATCGTGTTTCTCCCAATGGCAGTATTATCAAAACTAAAGCGCGCGGCGCCTGGCTTGGCAATCGTGGCGTTATACATATTGGAACTGAAATAGTAAGAGCATTTAAAATTAAAGCTTGGATTACATGCATGCTTTCGTTCAGGGGCAGGCATCGGGAGATCATGCAACCCAATCGCTGGACAGAACTTTTTTTTCTTGACGAAGCAACGGCGTTTTCTGCAGGGCACAGGCCTTGTTTTCAATGCAGATATAAAGACTATATCCGCTTTAAAGAATATTGGCTAAAAGGTAACCCTCAATACGGTTTTGATATGAAAACATCTGTTAAAGCAATTGATGACATTATTCATATGGAACGAATAGATATGAGCGGTAAGAAAGTAACTTATACGGATCAGATTGGGAAGCTACCTGACGGCGTGATTATTATTGAGGAAGAAGAATGCTATCTCCTCTCTTATGGCAGACTTTACCACTGGACACCATATGGTTATGACAGCAATGAAGAGGCTGTGCCTGGCCGGACTGTTGAGGTGCTTACGCCCCGTTCTGTTGTCAATACATTCATGGCAGGATATAAGCCACAGATCGACAAAAGCGCCGATTGATATAGTTGGCGGAAAAAGGCGCTCGGAAGAGGACCATTTTATTTTCAATTATCTCCACTTTTATTTGAACCCCATTGCTTATTAATTGTTATGGTGGATATCCTACTGGGATTTTTAAAAGATTCATGCTAAAAACAAAAACCACCATAATGGAATCCCCGATTTTGATTGCAATTATTACATCTTTTACCTCTTGTATTGTAGGAGTTGTCAGTTTAATTTCTGCCAGAAGCGCTAGTAAAAACAATGGTAATATGGCGCTTGAATTGGAAAAACTGAAATTTGAGCTGGAACAAAAAAGGAAAATCAGTTCGATTAAATTTGAGTTACAAACAAGGCAGATTGGTATTGTTGAGAAGGTGATTACCAACATTCAGCAAATCAAAGAACTTATTCATCAGGCTGTATCCAGCAAGGCTGACAGAAGCGTGCAAAAGGATCTTCGAATCCGAACATTAGTATTGTCAGAACAAATATTGGAAACGTATAGTAACGAGAGTATTTACCTGGATATGGATACCAGGTGTTTGTTTCACGACCTGAAAGAAAGCATAATTGTTTTTAAAGCCTGTTTTGTAGCGTTCCTGGAAGAAGTAGTTTTTTTATCTGAGGAAGATAAGGAGCTAATTATATTTAATCGGAATAGATTGACTGAATTTCAGAATGGTCTGATTAAAGTGAGGGAAAGGTTGCTGGCGGCAAATATTGAAGCGTAAGGAACTAAATGTCGCATTACTGTATGCAGGCTCAAGTTAGCATTGCGTAGGTGATGTAATGAGACACGTTGCAAAATGGGCGCAAATACATTATTTTAGCCTCGCGTAATTTCTTACAATGACAAAGCGGGAAGATATTTCAGGCTTTTATGAGCGTATCCATTATCTGGCTTCGGAGAAAATAGGGCTAGACAAGCCGCATATTAATGTCTTTGAACGGGCTGCCTGTATTGGAGCTACTCCCTTTTCCAGGAGAGATTATTATAAAGTGATTTTGATATTAGGAACAGGAAAGCTCGATTATGCCAATCAGTCTATTTACATTGATAGGCCGGCGCTGGTCTTCTCCAATCCAATGATTCCTTATAACTGGAATCCAGATTCCTCTGCACAGGGAGGATGGTTTTGTATTTTCAACCAGGCATTTATTCAGCAAAGGGAAGGCTTGCTTACCCATCTACCGATGTTTCAGATTGATACCGACAAGGTTTTTTTCCCTGATGCCAATAGTGTGGAAGAAATAGCGACTTTCTTTAAAGCAATGATGAGAGAGAATTCGGAGGACTATGTCTACAAATCGGATGTTTTACGGAATTACCTTCACCTGATCATTCACCATGCATTGAAGATGCAGCCGGCGCGGGACTATGACCGCGATTTAAATGCGGCTGCCAGGATAACCAGTTTATTCCTGGAGCTTTTAAACAGGCAGTTTCCTGTTGATTCACGGGAGCGTGAACTGAAACTGCGGTCTGCGAAAGACTTTGCCAAACAGCTATCGCTACATACCAACCATTTGAACAGAGTAGTGAAAGACTTTACCGGTAAAACCACGACCGAGCATATCGCCGGAAGGATATTGCTGGAAGCCAATGACCTGCTGCTAAATACAGACTGGCCTATTTCGGAGATTGGGTACCGACTCGGATTCCAGTATCCTGGTTACTTTAACAGCTTCTATAAGAAGCATGCAGGAACAACTCCCAATGAAGTAAGAAAGCAGGTTGTTTGAATTTTAGAAGTATCTGCTTGAATAGTTTTATTTTGATACGGGTCGCCTGGCTATTTTTGTTTCATCATTGTAAATACAAGATTTATGGAAACTACAGGTAACATGACCCAGACAGCAGAGAAACAGTTGATCCTTCTTCCCCTAAACGATTATCTGGAAGGTCGTCCTGTCAAAGACATTGAGAGGCTTCGGCGCGCCTTCCACCCAGAGGCCCTTATCAGGATGGTGGTAGATGGAAAACTGGCCCAGTGGACTGTACCACAATACCTTGATGCAGTTGAAAAAGCGGCCTTAATGGAGTGCCAGACGGAGATCCTTTCCTATACATGGGATGGGGATACCGCATCAGCCCTTGTACAATTGATTTTCCCTACTTTTAAGTTTATTGACCGGTTTAACCTGGTAAAGTTAGAAGGGAAATGGCTGATCATGGATAAAATCTCATATCGTCAAGTGTTGTAAACAATCACATTGGTCATATTTTCCCTGCCGGAGAGCATTCTCCGGCATTTTTGTTAGTATCATTTTACTACTTTACTTAGATTGTAAAAGTATTTGAACTGTAATACAAAAGAGAACCTAACTGAAAAACCTATACGAAATTATAAACCTATGAAAAGAATTACCGCCGCACAATTAAATGACTTTTTATTTGATCAGGAGAGTGGTTTCCTGATAAAGTATCATTTTAATGTCGGATTAGATGTAGCCCAATTGGATCAGTTATATGGAATATTAGTAAGACTGCAATCGGGTTGGAATGCCAGAGAGGATGTGCCCAAGGATATACTTTTTTATCTTATTATCATAGTTCCCACACTTTACAATGATTTACACCTGTATCAAAAGACTGACAAATATTCCCTATATAAAACGCTTATCTATGATTTAAATAAAGAGGTCGGTAATTGCTTGGCTCCTGCACCAGGTAACAGGCCATTACGTGATAGTGCATCACAACTGGAAGACTTTTTGTTCCATCCGGCATCCGGTTTTCTGACTAAATACCATCTGAAGGAAGGGTTGGATTTTACTTTGTTGGATCAGTTATATGAGATATTAGAAGACCAGAAATTAAATTGGAAAGACAAAAAGGAAGTACCCAAAGACCTTGTCTACTACCTGATTACCCTCGTACCTGCACTTTATCTTGACTTAACAATGTATGAAGAGACGGATAATTATGAACTATATCTGGAGCTTATCGGTGATCTTGCAACTGCCACAGAGATGTGTCTAAATCCGGATACCAACAGCAAACATTTTCAAAAACCTTTGAGAAATCCTGGATGAAATGCTCAGGATCTCCTTTCTATTTAGCATGAAACCATCACTTCTTACCATATTTGTTAACTCCCGCAAAAATAATTTATATGCTTTTTTAGTGTATTAAAGCCCCGACTCCTGAATATGTAAATCAATGTTTTTCAACGGTTACGGTTATACGTAACATGTGCATTAAGTGAATTGTATTTTGTTATTATGTATTGAAAATCAGTTGTTTGTGTGAATTTTTACTTGTTTTTTTGATTTTTATTTTAATAAATTTGATCAGACAGAAGATAAGAATAACCGTTGATTGACTTTACCCGACGAATGAATGAGCTGTAAGTAGATTTTCACTGAAAGATGATAATGAAGCACTATTTGTAATTAATAACCATCAGCACTGATCCCTATGATTTAGCAAACCTGGGTTGAAACGCAGACCCTGATCTACCAATAGATAACCAGTTAAAAATCCACATTATGAAGAAAATTTATCACCGGCTAATTGCCGTGGGCATGCTTTCTATTGCATTGTATGCATGTAAAAAGAACTTGTATTCGCCTGATGAAGCCAAAGGTAGCACTACCGCCAGAGCCAATGAGTCGGTCAGCATCTGGATGACCAACGGCGACCAGAGTAAGCTGCTGCAACAACAGAGCAATGTTACCTTCGCAGCAGATGCCGGCACTTCCGGAACAACCATCACAGTTAATGACGGCACTACCTATCAAAGTATCGATGGGTTTGGGTTTACACTTACCCAGGGAAGTGCTAAGCTGATCAGTAACCTGTCTGCAACAGCACAGAATTCATTATTGAACGAATTGTTTAGTCCTTCCAGTGGGATTGGCCTTTCTGTAGTGCGAATCGGGGTAGGCGCTACAGACTTGAGCGATTATTCATTTACTTACCGCGATGGGGCCTCTTTCAGTTTGTCGGGCCCGGATCTCACCTATACTATTCCGATAATTAAGAAAATCCTGGCGATTAATCCGGCAATCAAAATATTGGCAACGCCATGGACTGCGCCGGTATGGATGAAATCGAACGGGTCTTTTGTTGGGGGAACACTGAAGGCTGAAAATTATGAGAGCTATGGCCAATACTGGCTGGATTACATGAATGCCATGAGGGCTCAGGGCATTGAGATATGGGCAGTAACCCCGCAGAATGAGCCGCTGAACCCTTACAATGAGCCTAGCATGACGTTAACCAAGGAAAATGAACTAGGACTGATAAACAGCTATATGGGGCCTAAATTGAGAGGGGCCGGTTTTAATTGTAAGATCATTTGCTATGATCATAATTGTGATAATACAGACTTCCCTATTTATGTAGCCAATAACAGCAGTTATGTGGATGGATCTGCGTTTCACCTGTATGGCGGTAATATCTCCGCTATGACAACAGTGAAGAATGCTACTAATAAAAACGTCTACTTTACAGAGCAGTATACTTCCACAAGCGGCAGCTTCTCCGGCGATCTGTCCTGGCATATTCAAAATGTTGTGATCGGATCTGTCAACAACTGGTCTAAAACAGTGTTGGAATGGAACCTTGCCAGCGATTCCCAGGGAGGCCCTCACACGCCTGGAGGCAGTACTGTATCTATGGGCGCCGTAACTATCGATGGTAGCACCATTACAAGAAGGGTAGGCTACTATATCATTGCACATGTATCGAAGTTTGTGCAGCCAGGAGCGGTACGCATCTCCTCAAATAGTTCTGGAAACATACAAACAACCGCTTTTAAAAACAGCGATGGGTCCAAAGTATTACTAGCATTTAACAACAGTTCTTCCAGTGTTTCATTTAAAGTAAAATGGGGTAATCAATCGTTTACTTATACGATGCCTGGCGGGGCTGCGGCTACCTTTAAATGGTCCGGATCAGGAAGTGGCGGAACAACTGCGCCTATAGGACAAAATATTACACTGAAAGGGTTTAATAATCTTTATGTGAGCAGCGAGAATGGTACCCAGGCAATGAATTGTAACCGGGCAACCGCATCCGGATGGGAGACTTTCACTGTAGTAGACGCAGGTGGCGGAAAAATTGCGCTGCAGGCCATGGGAAAATATGTCTCCTCGGAGAATGGCACACAGGCCATTACTTGCAATCGTACTACAATTGGGGACTGGGAGAAATTTGACTGGGTAGTAAACGCTGATGGCAAAATATCCCTGAAAGGCAGCAATGGGTTATATGTAAGCAGTGAAAATGGAACGCAGCCAATGACATGTAACCGAACCTCCATTTCTGGGTGGGAAGCATTTGGCGTGAATCAGTAATCTTATCATAAATTTCGTTTACCCACTACCGGTATACTATCGTAGTGGGTAAACACAATTATACGCAATGAGGTGTTTGCTTGTCCTTGTTTTATTATTCAGTTATAGTATGCTCTGCGCACAGGATAGCTCGCAAGTAGTAGCGGTGGATTTGGCAGGTGGATACCAGGTGACCAACTTACGATGGTCGATTGCCGGAAGAACAAATGAGCGCGCCATCAATGTATTATCGGAAGTGAAATGGCAAGGTTTAACCGGCCCTTTGGTAAGCGGAAAAATAAGGCTTGAGCCCATCAAACGGATATTTGTAGGAGGAGAGGTATCAAAATGCTTTATCAAAACGGGGAATGCAACAGATACCGACTATGGAGAGAATGATCGCCAGTTGCCGACGTACCATGCCCAATTGGATAGCGATGAAGGTACCACAACCGCCTTTCAGGTTTTTGGAGGCTATACTTTTTTACAACGTAAAAGGGTGAAGATAGCTGCTTTTGCTGGGTATGGAGAGAATACTGCATTTTTATTCCTGTTTAACCGGGCCACTGAGGTGGCGGGGCAGAAGAACCTCCGCTGTACCTATAATGCTACCTGGAAAGGCTTGTTGGGCGGACTCACGGGCATTTACAAGCCTACTTACTGGTGGTGCATAAACGGAGAGTTGAGTTACTGTCAGATGAATTATAATGCAGTGGCAGACTGGAATCTGATCGATGCGTTCCAACATCCGGTCAGTTTTAAGCAGCGTGCCAAAGGGTTTGCTGTGAGGCTGTCATTGAGTAGCGCTTTCCGATTAAACAGGCATTTATCATTATTTATTGCAGGAGCCTACCAGCAGGCAGAAACAGGAACAGGTACAGATGAATTGTTCCTGGAATCAGGAGTTGTTCAGATTTCGCAATTCAATGGCATTTTAACACATGGCGGGAATCTGGCTCTGGGTACCAGGTTTCAATTTTAGCATGAAGAGAAAAGTCCTTTGTCAGACCTTCATGATGAGATCAACCCAGCTGTTCTTTTTATTTCTTTTAGACGAATTTTCCACGGTGTCGAGCAGGTTTTTGATGCGAACGGCATATGCCCAGCAAGTACCTTGTCGCATGCCTGTTTTTTCAGCTATTTGATAAGAGGAGATATTTCCTTTAGTAGTGAACACCAGGTATACGATGTAAAAGGCTTTGTTGATGGGTATCCGGTTGTTTTCAAAAATGGTGTTGTGCATGGGAGATTCCTCGTAAGCACATTTGTTACAGCGCCTGCTGAATGGTCTTCGGCCTTTACTGAAGTTGTTATAATTACATTTTTCGCAGGAGAATCCATTGTTCCATTTTAAATCGGCCAAAAATCGATAACAGTTTTCCTGGTCGGGGTATTTTTGGCTGAATTCTTCGAATGTAAGTTCGGCGGACTTAATCCGGGCATCTGTCATTTTTTCAATATTGGTTTTAAGCTCGGCATTATCCTTTTCCAGTAACTTATTCATACGTTCAATCTCCTGTGCTTGCTGGTATATTTCCAGCGATTGTGCCTCCAGTTGTTTGGTGCGTGCGGCTACTTGTTCTTCTAATTGCTGATTAACGGAGGCTTGCAGCTTCAGATGATGTTGCATATGAAAATAAGCGTCATCCTGTGCCTGTTTCTTTTCCTTCCTGAATAGTCTCACCTGATCGCCGATGGAAAAAGACAGTAATATCATTTCCATGGTGAAACCAAATACCATGCTGTAATGCCCGGCTACTACCAAAGGGCCCGTAATCCATCCAAGCACTGTGATAAGCTTGATGATAGCGCCAATAAAAAGCAAGGCATTCCCCAATACAAAAAAACGAGCCGGCTTAAAGCCCTTATACCAAATAATGATACCAGAAATAAATGCTGTAAAGAGCGGAATGAAGTCAATAAATTTATAGATAAACCATTCTTTCTTCACTAACAGACAAACGATAAAATATAGAGTACGTAAAACGATAATCCAGTTTATCAACTTATAAAGTGTGGGGCTCAGTCTTTTTATACGCAATAAGGACCTGGCAAAAATAAGTGCGAAAATGCTCATACAGTATAAGGAAATGCCGTACATGTATACGTTCAGTCCTGGCGTTTCTGGCCATAAGAACTGGAAGGCAATACCGTCTGTACTCATCTCATAAATCCCGACGCTAACAATGTAGAGCACATAGTAAAGGTAGTGACGCAGGCCAGTGGCGAGCAACATCAGCAGATTGTAAAAACAGAAAACGAGTATCATACCATAGAACAGGCCATAGGAGATGTACTCTACCAGTGCATAATTAATAAATCGCTCTAAGGTGCGATATACCATGATGAAATTGATCTCATTCAAAGACTTTATTCTTACATAATAGAGGTATGATCCCTTTGACATACTGGGAATAAGAAATTCGAAGTTCTTATGCCGGTAAAGTCGGTCTTGAAAGTTCTCTTTTGCACCGGAATGCAATACGGTATATTCGCCGTTTTTGTTAGGTAAATAAACCGTTATATCGTCGATGGTCTGATCAAAGAATTCAATAATACTTTGGTGCTCCTGCAGGGAATCGGAAAGCATCACATTTACCTTGAACCAGTATACAGAGGGCTGGTGAACGTTTTTGGGATAGTAGCTGGTATTGGACTGAAATTTTCCGGCTGCGTCAAGCACTTGGATTTCTTTAAATGATTTTGTGCCGGCTGCATCTTCTAACCAGTTTATCTCATTATTGGTAAAAATATATTCCGCGGTGGTGGGATGGATATACACTTGTTTTTGTGCTTTCAGGGAGGTCGGCAGACAACAACTTAAGATAGTTGTTAAGCAGCATTTGGTGAGGTATTTAAGAAGATTCCTGTTGTGGAAAGACAATGTTTTGGTTGAATGTATCATAAATGGAATATTATGATGCCTTTGAGTGGCATCTCATACGTGGAATAACGGTGACTGGCGTGTTTTAGGGAGAAGATAGTTTACCAGCCTGGCGACTTTCTTTTAGGGAAATTACGATATAAAATGAAAACGCCGGAGGGAGGCTCCGGCGTTTTCATTTTATGCTTCGGCCAATTGCCTTAGTGCATATGCCTCATGAGGTAAATTATAAGCCCTGAATATTTCAATAAGATTGACCAATCCGGGATTTTTAGCTGTTGCATCTGCCGCTGCCAACAAGGCTTTTTTTCTAATCGGCGTTATGTCGTCTAACGAAGTTTCATCGTTAAACAATAAATCCAGAATTGTTCGCAGGTAACTCACCTGTTTCAATGCGTACATATTGGGCAGTTCATCGATGATAGGCGCTATCATCTTTTCCAATATATCTGGTCTGGATTTGCCTAGCACGACTAAAATATATTCGTGTATGTTATCGATGTTGCCAATAAAAGGTGTCATATTAATATAGTCCTCATCCAGGGCTTCCTGATTGGCTAAGGCATGCAAGAGTTCTGCCAGCCATTCCTCCCGGGCAGCTGTATGGGTGAGCAGCACCAACTGTGCGGCCATTACAAAACGTACAAATGGGTCTGTCTCTTGCATGAAGGTGGGAGGAAAAATGGAAAGTATTTGATGACTTTGGTCTCTGATGGCGTAGAAGTCGGCCAATGAAAAAAGAGCATATCCTCTCCTGGTACTGCTGTAATCTGTATTATGCCACTCCTGCAGCAGGTATTGTTCTGTTGCCTCGGTGCCTGTGTATATCAGAATATATTGCGCCATATGGGCAATGTCTATATCCTCGTTGATACCCCATTGCAGTAGTGTAGGTTCCAGCGGTGTAATCGCTTCCGTCAGTTCCTTGTATAAGTGCTCATGATCCCTGATTTCGTATTGGTCAAGGATGGAATACAGGAATCTGCCCAGTCGGATTTGCACTGTAGATAAATGTGAATAATGCGGAACCATGTGCGCCAGAATAACGGCTGTTTTGTAGGTGGATTCAAACACGCTGCCTTGTTGTGTGATCTCTGCCCAGAGCATTTTGAAAGCAATGTTGGCTACAGTGTTGTCCTCCGACAGCATGCCATTGATACCAATGGGTAGCTCGGCGCCGCCGCCGCTGTGGTAGGCATCGATGGTCTCCCAGTCAATACTATCCAATTCCTTCTGCAGATAGGAGGGGATTTCCAGGGAATAGAGTTGCTGTTTCGCATTTAACTCGTCATACTCCTGGTTGAAAAATTTCACTACAGTTTCCCAATCTGTGCTAGTCGTCTTTGCATCATAGCTCCCCCAGGATGGTAGAAAAGCATCCCATCTAATCAATTCATAGTGATCGTCCTCATTTTCGTGAACGGTGAATTGGCGAAGTACATGTCCTTCGGCATTGTATAACCGCCAGGTGCCGGTACCATCGTTGTTATTGGTGAGGTCAATGCATTTGTAGCCTCCAGGGGAATAGTATACAACACTTTCTGGAAACTGGTCATCATCTGCGGAGAGATGTGCTTCGCAAAGGAGTTTGCCGTTATAGTATCTACGTTTATGGACTGGAGACAATTCTTCCCGGCGTACAGCATAAAGCTGCTGGCCCGTTTTATCAAAATAGATGTTGGTTACATCTTTCTTTTTGTGGCGGTATACCATTCGGGTTTTTGGAACAGGCGTGGGCATACCACTGTAGTAGTAAGTATTCTCATAGTCTGTAGGATCATCTTTATCATACAAATAAGAGCTGGTTAGAGCGCCGCTGTCGTAGCGATAATCCTCCAGGACCTTACCAGTATTACTGTAAAGTCTTTTTACTACTGGATTTCCATCCAGGTCCCATTCAAAATATTCGTCTATATAATCTCCTGTACGCGTATCTACAGTGCCCATTATCCAGTTGGTAGCTGAATAGGGTAATCGAACGAAATGTGCGCGCGCAGGTACCTTTTCTGGTCTTGTGGGCAACGGGTCTCCATCTGAACTCACCGCTGTATTATCTATGTCGAAGTAACGTTGTGCGATAAAGGTGAATTCATCCGTATAGTCAAATTCTGCGATCCATACATTATCAGCGTTGTTGGGAGGGAAGTATTCTGGCGTGGGATGAACACTTCGTATTAGTCGCAGTGGCCCAAGATATTTATCGCCGCCATACCATTCGCCTTTCTGGGAAATAGTGCCATCGGGGTGAAAGCGTAGGGTAGGGTAAGGGGGAGTGCCGTCGCCATATTCGATGGTTCCCCAGAGGTAGCCTTCTATATGCCATACTTTCCAGGGGCCAATGCGTTGGTTGTTTTCATTGGTTGCGCCAAACAGCCATTCTTTGTCAGTTTCATTATAGATGGCATTTTCGGGTACAGAAACAGGTCTTTTCATTGCTTTGAGGAGTGGGATTTTGCACCTAAGATATTATATTTTTAATCATTTGGGAGAATGATGCATATAGTCATCTGCGTTAGGGAATTTGATGACAGGCGACTTTACCTATTTTAATTTCAGAAAGTAGCGTATCTCTTCCTCGCTATTATCGGCCAAAGTAATATTACAATATATGATTTCAGGATCAGGCGTATAGAATGTTAATTTGAATTTGTGGTTGTAATCGTTTGCCAACTCCCAGTCGGTATTTTCATCCATGACAATATCTGGGTGTATATAATAAGTTACATCGATAATCTCTTCTAATCCAGTACCATCCAGCCAGATATTGACTTTATACCATTGTTGCTCGGCTATGAATTCATCTTTGGATACGCTAGAGCGTATCTTAAACCTGGAGGTATTGTCAATGGATTTGATCAGTCGGAGTAGCTCAGTAGTATAATTGGAGGAATGATACAGATCGCATATTTGTACTCCTTCTGCGCTCCATAATGGTGCTTTATCATCGATTCTGCAATAGATTAATTTCTTTTCCCCTGCAAGCGATTTGGCTAATGCTTTTTCTCTGTCTACTGCGGGGGAGTGATTGGAGGACTCAGAAAGCATTAGTAAAACATGGTCACAGTCTGACATCCCTTTTTCTTCGCTTTCTACTATGAAATCGCCTGGTAGAATTGACTTAGGATATATCCAGATATCATAATTCCATTGCTGTAAATCTTCGACAATTTTTGCAACGGTATCCTTATCGTTTACTGCGTAGGAGATAAAAAGGCTCTTTTTTTTCATAAAATAATTATTGTATTATTTGAGGTTAGTGGTAATTATTGGTGTGGAATAGGATGAATACTATAACTCTTCGTGAATATAAAACTTATCATGTGGATGTTCTTCGTGCCTAGGGGGAAGATTTAAAGATATATCATATAATAATTCGATGTATATTTATGTTAACCAATAATTATCCCCATGCCTTCAGACCTTATTCTGCAGATGCAGCAAGCATCTGGTGATTTTTCTTGTGAGCAGTTTTCAGGAGTCCCCAGTCCCCAGGCTACTTATATTGCTATTGCATACGCGGATTCCCCGGGCTCGGCGAATATGGCAAATGATTTAAAGAAGGCGCTGATTGGAGCATTATTTCAGTTCGATGCGCATATCCAGCAATCGTTGCCGCCATGTAATCGTAGTTGTGAACCATTTAATCAATGTGCTGCTTTGCGCCAGCAGAACACTCAGAAAATCTTGTTTGTTGTTACGGATGGCGCCTCCAATGTATTTAATGTCCCTGGGTTGTATGGATGGAATTATACTGTTATCCCTGTAATGAAAGATAATCATTTTATTTCACTGTCGAAGCCATTTTCAGGCCCCCAGGTTGCTTTCTGGAAGGTGAGTATAAACGAAGTACTGCCAGTTTTATGGCAGCGGATAAACATGACCCATCGCCGCTCTCGGATTTTTATTAGTTATAAGAAGACAGATTCACAGGAATTGGCTGACCAACTATTTGAAGAGTTAACAAAAGAGCGTTTTGATGTTTTTTTAGACAGGTATTCCATTGATCCGGGAGTGGAGTTTCAGAATCGTCTATTTCAGGAACTGTCAGATAAGGCGATGGTAATAATGTTAGAATCGAAGCATTACCTGGATTCAGATTGGGTGAGACAAGAAATAGCCTTTGCCAAGAAGTACAGGTTAGGAATTATGGCGCTGAATATTGACAATGCTCCTATAGTATTTTCAATAGATGATGAATACCGAGAGCGATTGGATACTTCCACTGATATGGACGCTGGTGGCAGATTGCGGACAACTGTAATGAAAAGGATGATTGCAAGAATTAAACAGGAACATGAGAAGGCAATTTTCCGTAAAAGGAATGTACTTCAGTCGAGTATTTATTCTTGTCTCAAACGAAAGAAACTGCCATTCAAACTGGATGCAAATGGATTTATAGAGACGAGTGATTCGAAGAATCAGAAGGTTTATAAGATCTGGGCGGTACCGAGGCCGCCGGAAGCGGATGATTTCCATTATACGGATAGTAATAATGCAAGGGGCGCAGTTAAAATGATTGTTGGCCCTAAGTTTATTGAAGAACGTCGGGGAATGCTGAATGATTGGATGGCGGTTAAAACGGCGATTCAATATTTTAGAGAAGCGGAGATGATTAAGATGGTGGAATATATTCATAAAAGTAAACCATAATGTATGATGGGACATCCGGAATTTACTGTATTACTTTCAGCAAGTGTACCAACTGTTGAAAGAGCTGAGAAATATGCTCGTATTAAAGATGCTCAGATTAATATTGAAGAAGCCGTGATCAGTATAGCGCGTGCGGTTTTTTCCAATAATGGTCAGCTTATTTTTGGGGGCCATCCATCCATAACGCCCCTTGTAGCGATGGTTGCCACTGAGTTTGAGAAGAGTCGTGGTGCAGAGCAATTGGAAAATTTGTATCCGCTAGTGCGTATATACCAGTCGGAGGCATTTAGGGCTGTCTTGCCAACAGACACGATGAGTTTATTGAAGTTGGATATTGTTGAGGTCATTTGGACGCAGGCTATAGCGGGAGAATCGTTCGAGGTAAATATACCAGGGCTACCGCAATGCGGAAAAAGTTTGAGAAGCTTGCGGGATAAGATGATTCATAAGAGCAATCCTATCCATGCACAAATCTGTATTGGGGGGATGGAAGGAGTAGAAGAGGAGGTGGACTTATTCCAGGAAAGGTTCCCTAATCACCCGGTTTATCTTTTACCTCAGACGGGAGGGGCCACTGATATTTTGAGAAAGCGAAAATTGGATTGGGAGACCAGAAGGGATCTTCCGAAAGGTCCTAATTTTAAAATTATGGAGGTGGACGATTTGGAGATGAAACGAGCATTGGGATTGGAGGATTCTCCGTTTGAGCATTTAGCATATCCGTATGGTTACATTGCTAATTGGATTGTTTCTGAATTGATCGATCGACCTTTCTAAAATTAGTAGAAAAACAATTTAACACTCCTCTTATCCTTGTAGGGGGATTCAATCACTTAATCAATAAAGTAAATGGGATTAGAAGCAAAATTGAAACATCTTGAATTTATACAGGCGATTATTACCAGAATGAATACCAATTCCTTTCTGTTGAAAGGTTGGGCGGTAACATTGGTATCTGCTTTATTTGCACTAGCAGCTAAAGATACAAATGGTAAATATGTAATTGTTACCTATATACCAATTTTGATATTTTGGATTCTTGATGGGTATTATTTATCACAGGAGAGAAAGTTTAGAGCGCTATATAATACCGTAAAAGATCTTCAGGAAGAGAAGATAAAATTTGATTTGGATGTGAGTACTGATAACGAAAAGGAGAATACCTGGAATACATGTATTAGCTCAAAATCCTTACTGTTTTTTTATGGAGCTCTTGTAGTTGTTACTCTTTTGGTGATGTTTCTAATTCAGCCGGGAAGACATTGTTAATTCACTGATTAATTTACTTGTAATGTATAGAGGATTTAATATTAAAGGGTTGCATGAGGGCATTAAAGTGAATCACGTTGATTATTATCATAAGATAGGTATTCAACAGTATGATGGGCAAAAAAAACAAATTGAGAAAACACTCAAATCATTCGTTTCAAAGGAAGGGTTTTTAGATGGATCGAAAATGCAGGATCATTGGTTTCCGCAGGTGGATGCTGATGTTTTTATTTCTCACTCACATAAGAATCTGAAAATGGCCATAGTACTAGCTGGGTGGCTTCATAAAGTATTTAAACTAAAATCATTTATAGACTCTTGTATATGGCAATATGCAGATAATCTACTCAAAATAATTGATAATGAGCAATGTAGGAATGATCATGGCAACAAATATGATTATAAAAAACGTAATGCTTCAACAAGCCATGTTCACATGATGCTATCCTCTGCATTGGGAATGATGATGCATAAGACAGAGTGTATATTCTTTCTGAATACACCTGAGGCTGTTAGCTCGTTTGATAATTTAGAAATGACTTCATCGCCATGGATTTATATGGAAATTGGAATGACGCAGCTCATTGAGAAAAAATCCAAGAATTGGCATCGTAGGATAAAAGATAGAAATTTTTCTGGCACAGAGGATTTGAATGAGAGCATACTCCATAATCTGGATTTATCGCATTTGACGACTATAAATTTGGATAGATTAAATGATTGGAGGTCTAAGTATGAGAGGGGTGGTTATTCTGGGAATGCATTGGATGCGCTCTACGATTTATATCCTCCGAAGGGAAAAACCACGTTACATTCATGATGCCAGGAGGAATCCCTTTAGTAATTAGATATTATATTGTGTCAGACACGTTATAATCATGCCTGCCTCATCTAACTAAATATTCGATTTGATAAAGTGACCTGGTTTATTGCAGGTTTTAGATATAACAAGGGCTTGAAAGTATTACACTTTCAAGCCCTTACTGTTGGGATTAAACTAAAGCATTTAATTCGTGAAGTTCCAACTGACACCCAGGAACCAGGAGCGTACCCAGCTTTTTACGACTGGTACTACACTTACGCCTACAGGAATGAAGGAAGGTCTCATTGTCCCGCTGGCAGCAGGGGTTTCGTGGTAGCCCTCCTGTACCGAGTTACTGAGTCGGTTTACCTTACCCCAGATACATCCGCCGCTCAATACTAGTCTTCTTCTGGAACCAAGCAACAGGCTTCCTCCTGTGGCAAAGTTTATGTCCAGATTGGTGTTGGTACTGATACCAACGGTGATGCCTATATTATAATTGGAACTTAATCTGGGATATACATGCATGTAGATACCGAAATTAACATTCGTGTTGCCATCATTTTCTCTGCGCACGATCTTTCCCGTAGTATCTCTGGGGAGCGTAGTACTGGCGGTATCTGTTTTATATGAAACGGTCGTGTCTTTCAGTATATATGTAAAATCTTTCAGACCATTTATAGAGATACCGGTACTAAAATCAATTTTCATACCTCCGGATAACCGAATTTCTTCGTCCTTCACTATATTCCCTGCCTTGTCCTTGAATTGCAGATCCAGGTAATCTCTGTTTTTAAGCCTAAAGGCGCGGAAACTCTGTATGCGTAGAGAGATGATTTTATTATAATTGTCACGTATGCTTTTCATCGCAAGGTTGAGGTCATCATCCTTGTCCATATTTGTCAGGTATTGGGTCAGTAAGCCGTTTATATTGGTGTTGAATGTTCTTTGAATGCGATCATTTATCTCGAGGATATTGCGTCTATGCAAATCGGAAGTAGCGCTATTAACATAGAATTTTTCGGCGTAGTACAGGAGATCATTGCGGAGCGCAAGGATATTTGCTGCAGTTTCGACTGCCTTATTTGATTGTAGTTCTTTCTGAGGCTCGGCGGTAGCGGACTTGCTCGTATCGGCGACTGGCGTATTGGTTTTATTGCTAAATGCCAGGAATGTTGATTTGAATGTAGCCTCCTCTTCCAGGAAGTTATCCCTGTAACTCGCGGTCATGTTCCAATTGTCCTGTGCATTAAGGTTCATTAATTGAACCTTAAACTGGCTACCCACTGGTGGGGAGAAGAATATAGACTTACGCTGTTTGTAGTATTCAACGTAACTGGTGTTTGAAGGACAATTATCGCTGGCTTTCTTTTTCCTGCGTACTTTTTTTAGCATGTAGTAATCGCCGCCATTATCGCTCATGTCGTATAGAATCATGTATTCCCCCGGCAGTTTGTGGTCTCTTTTGGAGACGCATTGTTGCTGTGCTGAGAAACCCCAACTGGTGGCGGTAGTAAACATATTTTGGTCTATGAATTTATACCTGACAGTAGTATCGCCTACATTCAATTTCTCCAATTCTTCCAGCACATCTTCCCGGTTAGGTAGTTTGGATATTTGCGGATCAGTGGAGGAAGGTGTGTGGGTACCAGTTTCTTGTGGAGGCTTAGCACCTTCTGGATTTTTAAGAGAATCCAGTGTCACTACTATATTTTTGTTTTGCGGCGCATAATAGAAAGACAGGGTTAGAGGAGGAAGCAATTTCATGGAATCTTTAACAGTATTCCAATTAACGGTAACTATGTGATTATCTTTAAATTGTTTTTTTACCTCAGATCCGAGCTTATTCAGATAAGAATCAAGGGGGATGGCCGTTTTCCCCTGGGAGGCAAGGGTGGATTTTTCTATCAGACCGTCATATGCATCCGGAGGAATATTTTCGATCTTAAAATAAGTGCTATTAATAGTTTTGTTATTTACATTAATGAGTGTGTCGTATTTCACACGATCCTCCTGTGCATACAGCATTATCCACGGACATGCGAACAGTAGACAGAAAATAAAAAGCGATTTCATAAATGATATTATATTGGGATGAAAATTTTTGGAACAAATTTATAGGCAGGCATAATGTAGGAATGACTGACATTGTCACCTGCGAATACGAAGCCTACCAGTTTATTATTATTGGTCACCACTACAGCGCCGGAGTCGCCATTGATAGATAGTTTATCTGTATGGATGACATTTTTGAAGTTATGACCTTCAATCTGAATATCGCGCATGGTGTAATTGATGATGGCTTTTCCATCCGGGGTATATGCGCCGCAAGCATAAACCATTTCAGTCCAGAGTGCATCTATTTCTGCTGGAGAGCAGTAGCCAATAATTGGTTTTTCATTGAACTTATTGTCAAATGAAATATTACCGGGAAGTTCTGCTACTGCGTATTCTATCGTGTCATTGAATTCTCCGCCAATAACTGGTAACGTCACTGTTTCCTGCCCATTTTTTAGGGTTACTGAAAGATGGTTCTCTGGGGTAATAGTGGGAGGGTTTGCAGACATTAGCGAAGAGGCCATTACATGATAGCAACTGAGCAAGCATTCTGATCCTTTGTAATATCCCTTTATACAGGCAGTTCCTCCTGCAACTTTATTGCCTGGAAAGAAATGTCCCTGCTGAAATTTAGGAGGATTACTGGTTATCATCTCTATGGGAATCGAAAATCCTTTATGCAGGATATGGTCTGGAGTTACAGTGGTAGCTGCCTGGGGCCGGTCTATGAAAATGGCGATCACGGGTGATTGGATGGTATCGTTTTTGCTTTTTCCAATGCCGCATCCAAGGTAGCCGTCGAATTTATTTCTGTAATAACTGCTATAGTTGTGCAGTATGTCTTCTGTCACCGCTCTTAGTATTGCGTCTGTGACTGTTAAACCAGGAATTTCAAATTCCTGTTCGGTCACGCCGCCGCTCCAATAGTAATAACCAGATTTACTACGATACCAGATAGCATTGCCATCCAATGTTTCTCCCAGTACTACGGCTTCCAAATCAATGTTATCTCCGGGTGAAAGATAGCCGGGATTAGCAGCGCTGGCAGAGGGTTGGCCAGTGCGTATATTGAGGTATTTATTGACAGTAAGTAACATGTTAACCGACTCTTTTTATCGAATTAATGTCTTTTTGAGGTTCTGTCGTATTGGGCGTAGGTGCAGTTGCTGGTTTGGGACCAGTGCTGCGCAATTGTATCAGTTTGTTTAGTAAGTCGAACCAGAAAGGTGCCCCTAGGGAAATCGCTAATGCAGTTAGTAGTCGACCTAACCATTTATTTACATCACTGGATTGATATTTTTCACTTACACTAAACAAGTTTTGCGCTCTGTCTGCGGCCGTTTTCAGGCTATCCAATGTTTGCTTGCGTAAGGAATCGCTGTCGGCCGCCAATTTTCGGGCATTGGCACTGTCTTTCGGCGACATACTCTCTACCATCTGTTTATATTTTCCTGCATCAGCTATAGCTAGTTGCACCATTTGCTCCCGAACAGTTTTATCCCTAGACAAGAGCTTATAGATAGCAATAGTGTCTATATTAAAAGATATTGCTAAAGCTAATCCGATGATGAGCAACATGAGTTGAACCGATCTTTTGTACCATCCGGCTGCGCGATCCATTGTCTCGTTGAACCAGTTTTCCAGTAATATTCTAAACCGTTCAATATCCCGCTGTGAATCCAGGAAAATATGGCGAAGATGTCTTAATGTCTCACTGTCGATCGGAATGATGACGGAACGACCATTTTGGTAAGTCTCGAAGCCGTTTTTGCGGAACAGGACATCTTCAATACGATTGATTTGAGGTTCTGTAGCATCATAGCTTTCCCCTCTCAAGATTTGTATCAGTGTTTGAGAAAACGTTTCTGGATGAATATAGGCGGGCTTTCTTTTCCACTGGCTCTCTCCCAGGTATTTGATGGTGGGATGTTTGTAAAAAGCGTTTGCTAGCGTATTATCGGGAAAGGGTACAAAAAAATGAGTGATCGTATCTTTCTGTGTTTTAAGAAACCTTCCAATAGGCGCCAAGGCAGGATTTTTGAATACAAGTTCTTTACGATCTTCCAGCATTACACGAATGGCGTAGGTTAAGTTATGTGTTCTTAACGACAGCCATCTGGAAAACATTTCCTGTAAAATAGTGGCCAGTAGACTATAGAGCAGATAAATAAAAATGAGGCCGATAAATACATCTAAGACAGTATTATTAAACATTTTGGGGAATTATAATGTCAGTAAATATCAGAAAACTAGGTATAGCAAAAGTAGTTATATAAACTATCGACGAAACATACTATGAATATATTCATATTTTAATAAATCGCATAATTTATTTTTGTTAATTCTCTTGCAGGTTGCGGATCGCTTGGTATGTACTACTTTTGGGGTAATCTGAGAATGTAATGGAGGGGAGGACAGAAAATGAACGTCATATAGGTACTACAACTGTTTATCTGATGCCGCAAACCTTTATCTGTACTTGCAAAGGATGGGTCGTGTTTTTTTGTTTGCTATTATCTGCTAAACAGATCTGGGCCCAACGTATTCCTACTACCAATGGAAGGGTCGTGAACAAATTCACAGAAGAGCCATTACCATTTGCCACTGTTTACTGGAAAATCGCCGGCTACGGCGTAATGACTGATAGTGTGGGCGGTTTTCAACTGGCCAGCAGTTCCCGGAAAGACGATTCATTAATCATTCGTTATGTGGGCTATGAAGTGAAAGCATTATCCTTGGAAGCAACTCGTGTGTCGCCATTGGTAATACAGCTGGAAGCCGCTGTAAAACTAGGGGTGGAAGTAAAGGCCAAGATGGATAAGGGTTTGGTATGGTGGCGGCAAATAGTGGCCCATAAAGAGGAGAATTCCCCGGCACATTATCGTAGTTATTATGCGGAATTATATAATAAACTGGAGATAGATTTATCCAATATCAACCAACAAAGGTGGGAGAAATCCAGACTGATGAAGCCCTATGCCTTTGTAGCTAAGCAGATAGATACTGTATCAGAGCAGCAACCTTTCCTGCCGGTGTTTCTCAGTGAATCGGTTTCCGATTACTATTCCGCTGGCACGCCTCCCAATATCAGGGAAGAGATTCGAGCGCTGAATACCAGCGGTATAAAGAACGAGTCCGTTATGCAATACCTGGGTGGCATCAATCAAAAGATCAATAGTTACCAAAACTCCCTGTTTATCTTTGGCCGCGAGTTTATTAGTCCGATAGGAAGCGTAGGAGATCATTATTATCATTATAAAGGATTGGATACTGTAGTGATGCATGGGGAACAGTATTACCATCTTGCATTTACGCCTAAACGGGAAGGAGAGAACTTATTTGCAGGCGACTGTTGGATACAGGCTTCCACCTGGGCTATTCAGAAAATCAGCATGGCGGTGGCCGGCGCTGTAGATATCAATTTCGTAAAGCGGCTGAGCATTATCCAGGAGTTCAGTAAGTATAAAGAGAAAGAATGGGTGGTGACTAAAGACCGTTTTATTGTGGAACTGGCGCCACTGGGCAAAGACAGGACTACTTTTATTGGGCGGAAAACCACGTTGTATAATCATATTGTTACGGATGAAGATTTTATCACGGAAAAGCTCAATGCCAATCGCAGAAAAGAGGAAGTGGTAATACCTGACAGCGCGCTGGTAATAGGAAAGGAATATCTGGATGGTCATCGCCCCGAAACATTGACGGGAAATGAGATGCGCGCACTAACGTTGGTGGATACACTAAAATCGATGCCTGCGTTTAAGCGGTTGAATAATACGGTTACCTTTTTGTTAGACGGACACATAAAACTGGGGAAATTAGAGATTGGCCCATGGTATAAATGGATTAGTCGTAACAGGGTAGAAGGGCCGAGACTGCGATTTGATTTGGGGACAACGGCCGCTTTCAGTCGCAACTGGCGCCTGAATGGATATCTTGCTTATGGGCTGAAGGACCAGTCGCTCAAAGGTAGTATGGCAGTGACCCATATCTGGCCCGGAGACAACGGCTGGCAGGTGACCGCTCTCTATAAAGATGATCTGGATAATAATCAGCGGGGTTTTAACGGGGAAGAAGTATCCCTGGATAATATCTTCGGACAGCTGGTGCGCCGGCATGGTATTCCGCAGAAGTTTATCCGGGAGGCAGATGCAAGTATTTCAGTGCTTAAACAGTTTCCACAACAGTTCTCATTACAGAGTACAATCGTGCGTAGTTGCTATACTACCTTTGATCCGCTTCCGCCGCATAAATTATTCCTCTCGGAAGAAAAGGGAAAGGTGGTAAACACAGAATTGCAGTTGAAATTCCGTTATGCGCCAGGAGAGAAGGAAGTACGTACTTTCCGGAAGGTCAGGAGGGTGCGTAGCAATTTACCGGTGGCAGAGGTGGCCTATGCATTTGCGCCGACGGCAGTATTCGATAGTAAATACCACTATCAGAAAGTAAGTGTCAGCGTGCGGCAGCAGTTTCCATTACCGGGATGGGGAAAGGTGAACTATATGGTATATGCGGGCCGGATTTTCACGGATCGTTTACCTTTCATGCTATTGCAGATGCATCCGGGAAATGAAACTTATTACTACAATAAGGAGGCTTTCAGCCTGATGAAAAAATATGAATTTTTTAGTGACCGTTATGCAGGTCTGAATATAGAGCACAATTTTAATGGAAAATTATTGAACCTGTTGCCATTCATGCGAAGAACAGGCGTGCGCCAGTTCTGGAATGTAAAATCAGTAATAGGTGATCTGTCCAACAACAACCGCATGTTCAACCATATGGAATTCAGCGGATATGGCATGCGCTCCCTTAAAGGGAATATATATACTGAAGTAGGCACTGGCTTTGATAATATCTTCCGGTTCTTCCGTATAGATGCTGTGTGGAGAATTTATCCGCAGCAGACTAATACCTCCCAGACCGGCGATTTTGGATTGTTTGGTAGTTTCCGATTACAGTTTTGATGAGACACCTTCTTGTCTGACTACAGTTGTCACACTACGATCCAAACTAAATTGATACTGTCAAATTCCCTGTCTCCATAGACGGTAAATTTGACAGTATCAATTTTATGTACTATTATAGCAGCGTGAATATTTTAATCATCACAGCCCCAGAAAATAGAGCATAATAATATACTGTCCTGAAGCTGTTGTAAACATAAAGAGTAGTAAGGTAGCAGGTGTTCTTCCAGCATAGGCTGCACATTAATTCCACTCGATGCAACATTTTTTAATCCCTATATACCTGTATTTATGCAAACAACACGCCCCTTGCTATTTCCGCTACTGCTGGTAGTGGTTGGTATCATTACTTTTAAGTTAGCATTCGATTTTATCCTTAATGGTAAAGATGTAAAGAAACAATTTCATGAGCTGCGCTGGGAGCCACGGGAAGTGCTCTTCACTGTGATCGACAGTGCTCTTCGGGATAAGACAGCCATTCCTGCATTGGTAGCGCAGCGGCAGGATGTAGGACTAATGTCTCCCAATATAAAATCTACAGATAGTCTGTTCGATTTACAGAAAAAGGTATTGATACGTACCCGCGACCATGTAGCTGCCATGAGCAATAGCGAGGTAGAGACATTTGCAGTCAAGTCGATACGACTGGACCCTGCCTTTAGTTTTCGCAGTTTGCCTGAGATTGGAGATAATGATAGTAATTACGCTTATCCACTCAAGGTCATTTATGCTGATTCAGCACTACCTACGAAAACTGTGAGTCACAATATCTTTCTGAGGGTTAAAAACATGGACTCAGACCAGTTCATGCTGAAATATCCCAACTTCGGATTTTGGGCGTTGTTGCTGGTAATTCAGGTAATTCTATATGTATTGCTGATACTGTTTCTATTAACCAAGCTGTTTACCCCGATGAATAATTTTCCACTAAAATGGAAAGTTATTTATGTGGGATTAATCGTGCTGGTATGTATTGCTTTCTATATTTGGTTATTGTCTTCCAATGATGATACTGTGATTGTAAAACCAGTATTATTTATGCGGAGTATGAATAGCGTGTTTGATGTGGTAAATGTACTTGGCTACATTACAGCAGCACTGTGTCTTGCAGGGATGATGTTCTCTTCCAGTGCGGCGGCAAGTATTGGTAAAAGTACTGATATAACAGCGCATAGAGATGAGTTGGTGAATATCAATACTTCCTTCAAAACCTATTTTCTCATCGCGGCCCTTACTATGACGTTGGCGGTGATTACTTCTGGCCAGTTTTATACGGCCCTGAATACATTGGATCTGGTAAAGGCGTATAATGCCAATATCGGGCATGATTATTTCCGAATAGAATTAATATACTTCTATGGTATTCTGCACACTTTTATTCTGATGATATTCTTTATACCCACCCAGTTAAGGCTGAACGATATCAACCAAAAGATGTTGGTGGCCTATCCATCTGATGGCGCTCAGCTCAAAGTTTTGGAGCCGGTACCTATGGTCAAAAAAGTAATGGATCTACTGGTGATGGGAGCTCCTTTGCTGGCTGCTTTTGTGAAGTCTTTGCTGGATATTGTGGCTGGATGAGGATTATAAAACCTCTATTATGCAAGAAGGCCGCTTCATATGTTGAAGCGGCCTTCTTGTATAATAGAATGTGTTACGTTATTTTATCACCTTTACTTCATAGTGTTTATCTCTGTTCGCTATTCTGATCACATACATTCCAGGCAATAAGCTTCCCAGATTATCCAGCTGTATAACATTGTCTCCTTTGTTAACGCTGGCCGTGAGTTGCTTGACTATATTACCTCGCAAGTCGTACATACGTACCAGTACTTTGGCTTCCATGGCAGAATGGTAGTTGACCTTGATTCTGTCTGTAAACGGATTGGTAGCGGTGACGGAATTGTCGCTGGCCGTAGCGGCAGTGAGTGCAAGCGTGCCACTACTGATATTGATATTGTAGTCTTCCACTTCTCCCTGATAGGTATCTACGCCACATGGCACCATATTCTGGCCATATCCCATGCGTACGCGCATCCTGGTGGTACCGCTGATTGCATTGGAAGGTACGGTGATGCTTTGTGTGAATGGTCCTGCACTACGGGTTACATAAACTTTTTCAGTTGTATCATTGAATCGTTTGTCGCCGTTCCAGTCTATCCATACCGCTACTGAAATATCCGGCCAGTATTCTACGCCGCAATTTACGGTAAGGGTATAGGTTTGTCCTTTCGTAACATTGGCGGAGAGGGAAGTGTAATCGCTGTAGCTGGTCCATCCGGAGGAATTATCCAGGTTGGCAAGGCGTACTCTTGTGATACTGTTATAATTGAGCAGGGTACTTGCTGTGCAATAGCTGGAAGGCGTCACAGTAGTATCCGATGGTAATGATTGCTGTCCTGCTTTAATAGCCGTTGACGGCTTGGTATTATAGGCGTAGTCAATCAGCGTATAACCAGTACCGTTAGGTTTTACTTTAAATCTGAACCAACCGTAGTAGGTATCGCCCTGACTGGTGAAGCTGAATCCTGCATAACCGGTTTGACCATTCCAGGTTGTATAGGAAGAGGTACTTAGCATATGCTCGTTAGGGTATGCACCACCTGCCACCCAGCTGGAAGTGTCGCTGATATTGGTGTTGAGCGGCAGCCGTGATATGTTTTTGGTACCTGGCACACAAACCATTGGCTGGGTGTAGGTTTCAAAACGCAATCTGGCACTGTCTATCCAAAGACCATAAGCGGCATCGTTGTTATTATCCATGAGGAAGTAATACCAGTTATTGCTACCGCTAACGGTATAGGTAGTAGTATCTGTCTGGATATAGCGAATGGTGTATGGATTCCTGAAGCTGATACCCAGTTGTTGTGAAGTGGTATCAGGTCTGGGGCTGAAGGCTGCTCCAAGGAAGCTGATCGTAATATTAGTATTATTGGCCACTGCGTGGCTGGCGGCTTTACCGGTGAAAGTAAGTCGGGCAGTGGTGTTGCTGAGCGCGGTGATTTTTACGCTTAATCCGGCTGGCAGCGAAGAAACTTTATACTGAACATTATTGGTGAAATCTCCGGAGCTGATAGCAAATGTATTTCCCAGTAAATCAATATTTACAGTATCGCTGATACCGCCATCGTTTGCCAGCGCTTCGCGTACTGTTGTTTTGGAGAATACGGGCAGGGTACCACCGGGATCTCCCGCTTTGATGCTACCATAAGGGGCCTGACTGTAAGCATAGTCTTTCAGC
This sequence comes from Chitinophaga dinghuensis, assembly GCF_003259435.1. GTDB lineage: Bacteria > Bacteroidota > Bacteroidia > Chitinophagales > Chitinophagaceae > Chitinophaga > Chitinophaga dinghuensis. Next base: position 607,150 of record NZ_QLMA01000005.1, on the reverse strand, counting down.
GTCAGTGTGCTGCCATCGGCGGAAACGTTCATGCGTATCCAGCCATAGCGCGGTTTTCCACCGATAGTGAATTGAATACCTGCGTATGCGGTTTTGCCGGCCCATTTGGTGAAGGAGGTAGTCCAGATGTTATGTTCATTTGGATAGGCGCCTCCTGGTACAAAGGCAGATGCAGTTGAGATCAGGGTATTGACAGCCAGTGGAGAAATATTAAGGGAGCCACTGTCGCATATCGCAGATTTCTGATAGGTTTCCAGGCGTAGTTTTCCGCCATCATACCAGCCACCATAGGCTGCATCACCCGCATTATTGAAAGTAAAATAGTTCCATGTATTGGAGGCATTGATGACAGTATTAGATAAACTGCCGTAAATGATTTTATATGGATCAATGAAATGTATACCCAGTAGGAGGTCTGGCCGGTTCAATACACTCGCGCCTCCCTGTATGGCCGCGCTGAGGAACGTTACCCGAACGCTGTCAGTACTATTGGAAGCGTTATTCTGTGTAGCATTTCCGTTATATGATAATACGGCGGTAGAATCGTTTACAAGCTGTATAACGGCGGTAAGTCCTGCTGGGAGGTTCTGTACTGTATAGTGGGTACCCAGTACCATATTACCGCTGCTCAAGGTGAATTTAGCGCCTCCTGCAAGTCGCAGTGTATCCTTCAACGTTATACTACCATTGTTAGTATCGCTTTCCAGGAAGGTAACATAAGATGGAATGATGCGCTTAACGGAATCAGCAATGAGTGTGGCTGCCAGGTTGGCGTTGGTCCAGAGGTTATTGCGGGAAGCCACGGAGCTGTTCAGCGCCGCCAGCATACGATCTTTCTGGCCGAGGGTAAACATTTTCACGCAGGAAGAATAGTCCATATAATTTTCCACGTTGGCGACCGCGCCGCACCAGTTTGCGTTGAGGTTACATCCGCCGTAGTTGGACTGAGTAGGAGGGGTGTCGTCCACATAATCGCCGGGGGCGTTGCAGCCGTTATCGAAGGTATGCCATAGATTGAGGAAGTGGCCTACTTCGTGGGTGAGTACCCGTTTCATGTTCGGATAGCCATTTTCAGAGGAGCCGATACCAGGCGCTCCCAGATAACGCCAGTTGTATACAACGCCATCCAGATGTGCAGCAGCTACGCCGTCATCTGGGAGGTAAGTCCATCCGGAGTTGTTATAAACGCCTTTCTGTTCTACTTCGCTTACGATCCATATATTCAGGTATTTTTCTCCGGGCCAGTAGGAAACGCTTTTTACGGCGCTACCGGAACCGTCCGGGGAGCGGCCATCCAGATCATTGACGTGATAGGTAACGCCAGTAGTTGGGTTGCCATTAGGGTCGATGTTGGCCAGTTTAAACGTAATATGGAGATTAGCGGCTAGTCCTATGAATCTGGAATCTATTTGAGAATAGTCCTGGTTCAGTAGGTTGTAATCCTGGTTAAGGATATCAATGGCAGAGCGGATTTGCTCCATTGTAACCTTGTATGGATTTACCGGATCATTGATGTGGAATACAACGGGGATAGTGTATTGCACGGGTTGTGTGGCTTGCGCTGATGCACGCATTTGATGGGCATTGGCGATAAATGATTTGGTGAAGGCCTCCATTTTTTCTGCTCTTTTTTTAGCGGCAGGCTGTTTTTTGTACAGTTCCTGCATGGCCTGCGAGGCCGTACAGTGGTCGGCCAGAGGAGGCATAGGCGCGGTTTTCTGTGCCATTGCCGGGAAGGCAATAATAAGGCAAAGGAAAGCCCCTATTATCATTTTTGATAATTGTGACATAACATTTGTTTAAGGTAATTACATGAGGGTGACAATTGGCAGTGATGGACTGCCAGCAAAAATGTGTACAGGTTTTCTAAATCATAAAATTGATTTTGGGTTGATAATAGATATCCTTACGATGGAATTTATATGTCTTCCGGTCTTGATCTTGGTGTTTGCTCTCTCTTTGGTTGATTAGGGCCTGGTATTAAGCAACTGGCATATGTATAGGCAATGCTGCTTAATCTACTCAATAGTCTTTACGTATAACGAATTTACCATACAACCTGTAAAAGTGGTAGGCTGATTTTGATTACTTGTATGCGGATATTAACCTTCCTTGAAAAGTATATTCTTTTGCAGGAAGGAATATAAACCTTACCTATATTATGATGTAGGCTAGCGCTTCTGGGTTATAAGAAGCAGCCTTATTTCGTGAAGTGTGGAATGAACGCCTTTTTTGTTATATTACTTTCTTTCTCAGACCATTTTCCAATTCAAAGAACATGATTTCCGCTATACAATTTTTGGAACCCGATAAGGTCCTGGATGATTATTATTTAGGCGATGAGCCACTGAAAACGCTTCCCTCACTTTCAAAAATCAATTTCTTTGTTGGTGCTAATAATAGCGGTAAAAGCAGGCTATTACGGCGGTTACTATTAAAATTGAAGGACTATCGGAATGGGAACAGTCATTTTTCTACTATAAGCTCCGGCGAATATGATATTATAGCTTTAAATCAGATGAAAAGAGCTGACTTTATCAAAGCTGTAAAAACGGACTTTCAAGAATTAAAATTATGGGGTAAACGTAATAGTTCTGTTGAATTAACAACATTTCTGCCTGAAGATGAAGTCCTACATGAATACCAAATATGGAATTGGTTGAAGATGCAATGTGAAAAATTAGATTTATCTACATCGATGATAATAAGAGGAGAAGAAGTTGAAAGAATGTGTAGAAGGATTAATGATTTAATGGAGGTACCATTAGATGGTAAGATTTGGACCACCTACATTCCGGTGCATCGTAGTGTGAAGCGTTTTATGTCCCCGAAATCAGACGCTAAAAAAAGTACTACTTCTTATAATCCACAGGATTTTGAAGCGATCCCCTATGGGCTCCTACAGGATCGTTGTATTTTGGATTATTTTGTGAGATCTATTGAGAGTTATGATCAACAAGGTTCATCTCATAAAGAGAAAGCGCAAATGCTCTATTACAGTCTTTACCCTAAAGAGAATATCTTTACCGGAGAGCAACTGTTTACACTCATTCAGGAGCTTCGTAACAGTGGAGAGGCCAGGCGGAAAATTCTCCTCGATTATGAGACATTTTTAAGCGTTAATTTCTTTAATGGAGAGCCTGTTGAGATCAATGCTATTAAAACCGGTTACTTTGAAGAATTGCACGTAAAGATTGGAACGCAGCCGGAATTTCCTATCCATGAGCTGGGAGATGGTATTAAGGCCATCATTGTCCTAACTTTCCCCCTTTTTTATTACAGAGGGGAAAGCAGGCATGTAATCGTGTATGAGGAGCCAGAATTGAATTTACATCCTGGATTAGAGCGACTTTTCATCAAAACATTATTGATGTTTGATAATGTCCAGGTATTTATCTCCACGCATAGTAACCACTTATTGGATATTTCTTCAGAAATGCCGGAAGATATATCCATATTTTCTGTGGAAAGAAAGCAGACCGCAGCAGGGACGTCCCGCTTTGAATTGACGAATCTTTCTTCTCCGGATGCGCCATTACTGGATCTGCTTGGGATTCGGAATTCTTCCATCTTTCTGTCTAATTGCAGTATATGGATAGAAGGAATTTCAGACAGGATTTATTTGAGAAAGTTCTTGGAGGTATATGCTAAGTCGTTGCCGGCAGGCTCGCGGAATTTCCTGGAAGATCTCCATTTTTCCTATTTTGAGTTTGGAGGAAATAACATTACGCATTTTACCTTTGATGCCAATTGTATCGATGACCAACGTATCAAGGCTACCAAGCTATCTAATAGAATTTTGCTGGTGCATGATCTAGATATTGGAAAAGAATCCCGCCATCAACTGTTGGCAAAAGAACTGGGTGACAATTACTATTGTTTGGATGTGACAGAGATGGAAAATCTAATATCGCCTATAATTCTACAAGAAGTACTTCAGGATTGCAGAAAGAGTAGAACCAAAGATTTAGATGTTGCAGATCTGAAGCATGCAGACTATTACCAGCAACCATTCTGTCACTACGTTTCCGACCTGCTAAAAGGAGATGTGTCAAATTTGAAAAAGATCTTTTCCAAGCCCTCCAAATCCAGGACTAGCGTACTTTACAATAAAGCAGATTTCGCCAGGATTGTTGTGAGCAAGATTAAATGCTATGATGACTTATCTCAGCCTGCGAAGGCATTAACGGAGAGCATACACGCTTTTATATTGAAGCACAACTCCAATTGATTTGGATTCTACTGAAAACGAAGAATAGCGGATGGAAATTATTATGTAGAGACATGTCTCTACATATAATGTCTGTGTGTCAATGCAATTTTGAAATAAAACCTTTGTTGGCAGATTTATACAATTTTGTTGTGTAGACACGATCTAGTTTTGTCTCAGCAATCAAAATTAATCTGCTATGTTAATTTCAAATTTTACGCGTATGCTTGTATGGCAACTGGCTTGTGTAGTAACCTCGCTGTCAGACGTCAACAGTCATTTAACCGAATGCAATGTGAATGACAGGGCAAATAACAGTGCAGCTGTTACTTGCCGGGAAGTTCCTCCGCCAAAGGATACGATTACTGCAACCGAGAAATTCGTCATTGCGAAACTGTTTATCCGACCTGAATCCATGGCTGCATTTCGGGCGGCGATGGATGAATTGGTAATAGTGACCAGAAAGGAACCCGGTTGTATTGGATATACCTATTATGCGGATTCTTCGGAGAAAGGAGCTTTTACAGTGATTGAACATTATCGTGATGGAGCCGGGCTCCGATATCATTTTCAACAGGACTATCTGGCGGATTTTGTGAAAAAGGTGGAAACCTGGAAATCTAAGGATCCGGAGGTTCATTTCCTGTCGGTAGAGGTGGATGCACTGAAGGATGATAAGTAAAAGTGTAGTTCCTGGCTTGCAGGGGATAAGATCCTGCCTGGTTTGTCGCCAAAGTATCTCCTGCAGGCCCTGATAAAATGGGACTGATCATAGTATCCATAATCAAAGGCTACAGACATATAATCCTTGATCTGGTGAGTAAGAAGGTGCTTTAATGTATTATTGAGGCGGGCAGTTTGTTGGAAAGCTTTAGGTGTGATTCCCATGTGGTTTAGGAAGAGTCGCTCGAACTGGCGGTAGCTGCTTCCCAGACTGGCGCTAAACGCTTTTAGATCCGGAATTTCCTTGTTATAGTATAATTGGCGGACGGCTTCATCTACCAGTATCTGTGGCTGATAATGTTTTTTCAGCAGTCCGATGAGGAAGTCGCTGATATGTTTTACCTGTTGTGATAAGTTTGCAGCTTGGTGCAATTGTGTTGTTAGTTTTTGACTTTCGTCTTCATACAATACATTTAAGTCCCAAAAATGCTCTATCACATCCGCCACTGGGATGGGGCAAAAATGCCGTATCGCCCCAGCTTTGAACCGAATCGCAATAAAACGATGTTCATGATTGATATTAGCCTTGTAATGCCGGGTGCGAATGCAATACAGGGCTTGAGCAGGAGGTGTTAGTATTAGGTTATCTTCAGCAATGATTGTCATAGGAGCTTTCAGCTGAAAAATCATTTCTGCGCCGGTTCCAGCCGCAAATATGGGAGAGGAACAGGAAGCGCTGGCGCCTTCGCAGGTCCAGAAACGGTCTATGAATGGGCGAAGGATTTCCGGTGGCTGGTAGGAGATTTTGATTAATCGTGTTCCCATGCGTTAAAGGTAGAAAATATTTGTAGTTTTTTTTGTCGATGCTTGCCAAATGAGGTATTGACGCATTGCATAATTGACGAATCAACGGAATAAAAGTATATTTATAGACCGGTTCTTTATACGGCCCAACCCATGAGTATTAATTTGTCGCCCGGCCATTATTTTGGAAAGGAGCAACAGGTAAATGAGGATGCCTTCTTCAAGCTGAATATTACGGCTTACCAGCCGAATATGACTATTCATGCGCATTACCATGAAAATGCTTATTTGAGTTTGCTGATAAATGGCAGTTATCGTGAGGAGGGGCGTCATGGGGAGAATATCATTCAGCCAGGTGAAGTATTGTTTCGGCCAGCGGGGTATACACATGCGAACCATTTTCATGAAGCGGCTGGCAGATGTCTGAACATTGAACTTAAGCAGCCAGCACTGGAAGCTGTATTGACAGACGGTCGTCTCCCTAACACATTGGTAAAATATAATACAGGTACCTTTAAATACCTATACCAGTTGTTGTATGCTTTCATACAAGATCCCTCCACTGCTGTTTCGGAAGAATATATACTCAACTGGTTATCGGAAGTGACGGAGGTGAAAATGCCGACACGTTTGCCTTGGTTTTCGGCTGCCAAAGAGATATTGGAACAGGAGTTTGATACCCATCATACCATCAAATCCATTGCAGAAAGAGTATTTGTACATCCGATTTATCTGGCGCGCGCCTTCAAAGAAAGAGAAGGGATGACCATTGGCCGTTATCAGCTGGAGATGCGGATACGGAAAGCGGTTTTGTTGCTTTTCACTACCCAGTTACCCATCACGGACATTGCATTTACGGCGGGATTTACGGATAGTGCCCATCTGGTAAAGGTTTTCCGGTCATATTACCACTGTACGCCCTATCAGTTCAGACGTTGGCTGAATAGTTAATCTGGTACAATTTTTTTCATGGCCCTAGTCGTTACTTTGTAGAAAAGATGCGCCGAGTTATTGCTCTTCTATATTTCCTATCGCCGATATTTCTATATGGACAGCAAAAGCTGGACTATCAACTACATGTACAGGCAGATCCTGCCCGGCAGATCTTTGCAGTGCAGGGGAGTTTGTCTTTTAAATCCGATAAAGCCACTGCAGATGCTGTGACGATTATTCTCAGCAAGGGGAAAGGTCCTGCTAAGTTTCAGCTCCAAGGCGCCAGTGGAACGTTGGATACCAGTGTAAATGCATCAGGAGATATCGCTTACCATTGGCGGTTTAAGCATTCCCTGGCAGTTGGAACACATTTGGCGTTTACCTTTTCATATGACAGAGGCACTGCGCCTGCTTTTCAATTCTACATGGACAGCAGTTTCTGTATGGCAGGCGGATATGGTTCCGCATGGTATCCGCAGGTGATGACCCGCAACGAGCATGGGGAAAATGATAATACAAGAGGTACGGCAACCCTCTGGGTGACCACTCCGCTACAGCAAATGGCTGTTATGGCTGCCAGTACGGTTAAGCTATCAGCGACCGCAACTACCCAAACTTTTGAATTCCATTATGCGCAACCGGATATTTTTTCCGTGTATATCGGAAAGTATTCCCGACAGGAATACCAGGGGCGTTTTCCGTTCTATACTTATAGTTTGAGTAAGGAGGTGCATGGAGATGACATCTCTCGTAAAGCTGCGGCAGTACTGGATTACCTGACATCCGCATTTGGGCGGCTGACAATTCCCAATTTTTCTATTATTGAATTTCCGGATGAGGTGTCTGAGCAGACAGGTATTGGTGGTGCTAGTATTCAGGGTGGGGTGGTGATGCCTACATCGGCACTACGGGAATTTAACTATGCGCTCTTTGGGCATGAGATCGGGCATCAGTGGTGGGGAAACAGGATATTGGCGAAAGGTCGTGCCGGTGCGGATATGCTATCTGAAGGGATGGCGCAATATGGCTCATTACAGGTGGTGGAACATTTTGACAGCGCACATGCCATAGATTACCGTAAGATGGGCTACCCCGGATATCTTCGTGATCAAAGTGGATTGGGGTATCTCAAAAATGCAGCAGCTGGAAACGATGAGCCATTGGTATCTCTAACGGGAGGTAATGGTCATATCCTGGGAGATAGTAAGGGGTTTCTGTCCCTGGAATTATTATCTAATGTTGTTGGGAAAGAGAAGTTTCACCTGACTTTACAGTGGATCGTAGAAAAATATGGGCAGACAGGATTATCCTGGAATGATTTTTTAAATGAAATTTCAACGGCTAATGGAAGTAGTCTACAATGGTTCTATAGTCAATGGTTTGAGCGTACCGGAGCGCCTGCATGGGAAAGTACCTGGCATCAGGCGCAGAATACGCTGGAGTTGAATATGCAGCAAAAGGATAGCATCTACCAACTGCCATTGGAAGTGATGATTACTTATCAGAATGGAACTACCTCTTTGCAGTATATCGCGATTCGTGAACGCAATAGTCATTTTCAGTTACCGGTGAATAGTACCGTGGCAAAGGTGGACATAGATCCCTCTTTTAAGGTACTTCACTGGGAGGATGTATTAACGCCTATTGCTATGGCACAGTCGAAAGTAGTGAAGGTATTGAATCTACGTATACAGCAAAAACCGGAGGAAGCTGCGTCACTCGCGAAATCTTATTTAGCGGAAGGTATAAAGGATGATAATTATGGGGTGGAGTTTACCTTGTATTATCAGTTGGGCCGAATCGCGGCAGCACAACAAAAATCAGAAGAAGCGCTGGGGTATTATCAGCATGCGTTGCAGTGTGCTTCCAGGGCATCTGATTTGTTGGCGTATACCTATTACCGTATTGCGCAATTAGCGTCAGCTAAGAAAGATAAGAGCTTACTAGAATGGGCTTGCAGGAATGCTGTTGCTGCGGATACTGCGAATCAGAAAGCGGACAGTATGGAGGCGAGGGTGAAAGTATTCATGTAATAGTCTCGATTGGGAATATGTTTCTCCTTAAGGATGATCCTTATTTAAGATACTTTAGAACATGATCAAAAGACTCCCTTAAGAAGAACCTTTCTATTTTCTCATTATCCATATTTGCTTTCCACTTAGGTGTATCATATGGCACAAATGGATGCTCCCGAGATCGAAAATTGAAATCGTCATTAACGTATAAATCGATTGTATGGCAACTAATTTTCAATTCAATTTCAGTGCTATCTCTCCAACTATTGATTATTACGTACTCGTTCAATAATAATGGATTCACGGATGCAGATGGCTTGCCTTGAAAATAGATTGAATTACCTTTCTCTCCTTCCTGCATCTCTTGTACCTCTCTAAATACCAAATAGCTAAAATCTATTACACAGGTATTGGATGAGATGGGGTTGTTTTCCATCAATTCTAAATTAATATATGGAATTATCAGGTCATGACCTGAGCGAAAAGTGCCTTTGGAATGAGCATCCCAAGTATTAATATGATCAGTTATGTTTTTGAATATTATCATGTTTTTGTTTCAATAATAGCTTTAATAATTCAAGTTTCTTAATGGAGTAGCAGACCGTGATTAATAAAACAGCTGGAAGACAAAGACAGCAAGCGCTGTGTCGGGACTCATCTACTGTCACATCCGCATTGAATGGGAGCATACCTATTTCAAGTTTCTGTCACACTAGTAACTGCTGGTGTTGCCCTTTCTCCGGATAATGTCCATTGTTTGTTGTAAGGCCCTGTTTGCGGGTACTGCTATATCGGGAACCACGCCATGCCAATCGTTTTCTTCTGCGCCAATATTATCATATAGTGCACTGGAGATCGTCATATCTAAACGAGTATGTGGCAGTTGTACTGGTACTATGTCTCCATAGCTTTTAATCAAGCCTCCTGTTTCTTCGCCAATGATCATTCCTCTGTGATAATGTTTGAAACACTGAGCGAAATCTGCGGCGGAAGAATAAGTTTGTAAATTAACCAGTAGATATACATCCCCATCAAAGCGAAGAGAATTGGGTTTGATGGGGATATCGGCGTACTGTATTGTATCTATGATTCCGTTGGGCTTATTTAATATTGCCAAATCTGCGCTATCCAATGGTTTATCTTTTCTATGTACTTTCAGACGTTCCTTTAAAAGAATACTGTTTTTAACATAAACTTTCTCGTATTGTTTGAAGGGCTGGTTTAAGAGATATTGGAGTAAATCGTCGCCTACATCCGAATCGCCGCCTCCATTATCGATTAGATTAATCACCAGATGTTGTATACCTTTTTGCTTAATTAGGGTAAATGCGGAATCAGCGAAGGTTGTATATCCCTCCCAATCGAAGTTTTTGAAAGCAATGATGGCAGTTTTTTCTTTATCTAAAATTGTCAGGGAATAATTGTTAACAGTATTGACTGAAGAGGTTGTCTTGCCTTTTTCAACATCCTGTTGCCTTACTCCTTTTACGGTTACTGTTTTAGTGGTAGATTGATGAGCATATTTGATTTTATAGGTTCCATTGGCTTTATAAAGGGCCTCCAGATAGAAGTAAAAGCGGCTGCTCCCGTAATCGGCTCTGAAGGCTCGGTTTTCGCCGGTATTTAGGTTGATTACATCATTTACAATTTTCTGAGCAGGAATATCATTTATACTAATTATTGCTGCATCCCTGGGGATTTTTGTTTTGAAAGATGCATAGGGACCTTGGCAGATAAGATAAGGCGCTTTATCAGAAAGCTTAAAGGTATAGGGGAGTACTATTGGATTTATTTCGTCGTAGTCTTCCACAATGTGAAAATCTGTATGTCCGTCATCTAGTTTAGCCAGTAGCTGTTCTGCTAGAAAATAAAAATCTAGAAGTGTTAAATCTTGATGGATGTTGTTTTTAACCGACTGAACATCTTTGTGAAATTGTGCTTTGGAATAGCGGTAGTATGGATTGGGATGCGTGTCTTCAAGAAATTTGACCATGGTATCAAGGTCTTCCTGCATTTGCTGTGGCGTGAATTTTTTGTAAATGCTTTGCGCGAAGGCTACTTGATAAATTGAAATAATGAAGAACAGGATTAGTAATCGTTTCAGCATGGTGGTGAGACTGGGTTATGAATGGAAGTTAGGTGTTTAGATTTGGATAATACGATAATACGTCCGTAATCGGCTATCCCACTGAAACTGAATGCTCAAAAAAGATCCTGCAAGATATATAGGATACTTTGGCAAAGCGGCGCACCATTATGCGCCACTTGTATACTTTACTACTGCACCAGTAACTGCTGATGTTGCAGATCGAATGAAATCTTACTCCCCAGCCAATTTATCCAGATAATACCATCGTAGATTAATCCATCCACAAACTGAGCGCGTACGTTTGCGCGTTGAATAGCTGGCGCTTTCTCGCTGGCGATCTTCTTTACAGCAGCCAGGTAGATATGCGATTTGAATTGTTCATTGAATTCACTCTTCCGTTCAATAGTACGCACATGGGCTGTGTCGCTCGGGTCAATCTGAAGGGCTTTCATATACTTGGAATTCAATCGGTATACGTCCTTTCCAGCGCCGCTATCAAATGAAACCTGTAATGTCAGGGTATCATTAACACGGAAATAAGAGAACAATGCCAGCGATTTGTTACGGGACTGTTCCAGTTGCACCGGAATACTGGTGGCCTTCTCCCTGATTTGTGCAAGCGTTTTAGGCGTTTCCAGGCGCAATACTTTCTTTTCAAAATCAATAGTGAAAGGCTGCGACTCCATATATTTCAATGAAATGATGCCATCTATTCCACCCAAATTGGCATCTACATAACTGATCTCTTCTTCTTCATGAATAAGACTGCCCAACTGAAATTGCTTTACCTTATAGAGATCCAGATCCATTCTTTCGCCAGTAGCTCTGAAGCCAGTGTAGCCGCCATCTTCCCGAACTACATGTTTTAATTTATCAAAAAAAGTCTTGGTAAATGCGGTCAAACCAGCTCCGGTGTCAAAAATGAAATTACCTTCCACTCCATCTACCTTTGCTTTCACCAGTATATGTCCGGACTCCATCAATTGAAAAGGGATCTCGTTGGCCGACTGTGCAAATAGAATAAAGGGAAAACACATCGCCAGGAACAGGGAAAATACAATTCTCATACTACGTACTTATTTCCTACAAATGTAACATTTGTCAGCTTAACAATTAATCGAATCGAATAAACATCTTGTCGAAGTTCATCGTCATTTTCGAAAACTGCCGGATTACATCCTGACCAATATTACCATATACTTTTTCCTGGTTGATATTATTCTGTAACAGATTTACATTTTTTACAGTCACCTTTTTATCCATAATATTGAAGGTCACCTTCACTTTGAAACCCGCTGTTTCTACCTTTCCGCCAGCGCCCCCGAAAGCAATCATCTGCGGACTATAATTCCCATCAATAATACTGCGATTACGTTGATAGAAAGGCGCATACAAGATGCTGTTGCCTGCGCCAGTGTCGAAGGTAAAGTGCATACCGTCAATGCAGATGAGTGGAGTAAGTCCGTCGATGGCCATGTTAGAAGGACCACTGATCTCCGTTTCTGTCTCCGGAACAATGAAATAATTGTCCCTCGTGATCTGAATCTCCCGTAGCGCCGCTATGACAGCATATCCCAGGATGCCATGGATATAATAGTTGATGCTCGGGAAAGAAAGACCCTCATCTTCCAATACCAGAAATACCACATTTTCCAATTGCAAATCTCCCAACATCATTTTATCACACACCGCCAACTGAGCAGTGACGGTCTTCCCAGTAATCGCATTGACAGCGATTTCAGATGGAATGATCCGGAAATGTAATTGCTTGGCAGTGGAGGCTGATACCGTAGATATATTGGCGCCAGTATCAAAAATGAAATCCGCAGTATCCATGCCTACAGTCATTTTCAGATTATTCAACCCGGCGTTATCCTTAAACATTTTTAACTTAACTGCGCCGCGACTAACCCGCTGTGGAGGCACATTTTCCAATGCGGTCCATATTTTCAGATTATTGGAAAGATCATCTCTCTCCTCATCAGAAAGCATCGCTGCGAATTTTTTCAGCATCGTAATAACCTCCACCTTCGCCTCTTTGTATTTATATTGTTTAACTGCGTTGTCTTCTTTCAGCCGATGGAGTTTTAGCAAGAGAGAATCGGGGAGACCCGTTGCTGTCTGTAGTAGTACCGTTACTTTCTGGTCAGAAATAGCAGGCTTGTTGAATGCATTATCCAGTATCGCCTCTGTCAGTTGCTGATGCTGCTGATCCAGATTCGACTTATTCAGGGCATACCAATCTTTTGCCTTAAAAAAGTTCCTGTTAAGAATCAACTGATATACTTCAGGAAATTTATCATTGACAGACTGTGCATGTAAAGGAAAATAACATGCCATCAGTACAGAAACCACGGATATATAGTAAATGCGTAGCACCGGTCGATACTTTTAAATAGTATTATATCAAAGATCAGGCAAAATTTCTTAAGAAGATCACAAAAGGGAATGCCAGCTATTATTTTATCATGTTAAAAAATTAATTGAAATAAGTATTTGCGTTTTTAATAATATTAATATTTGCATATCATTCAAATAGAACGACCATGGGTACAGATTTAGGAATTCACGGAATAAGGCAGGCACAGTTATTGGCAAGGCTGCCTGAATCCTTTAAGGACATAAAGGAAAAGTATACAGAAGGGGCATTACATCTGACTGCAAAAGAATTGGCTAATATATACTATGCTTATTTATGTGAAGTCGCGGACGAACCTGATGGTGGCATAGTAGAGCTATTCCATCAACGGGGTAGTAAATATGGCTATCTGATGATGAATGCAAAAGATTATTTCTTTAGCAATTTTGACTGGCATAACGAGGAAAGTGAGGATAAGTATGAATCTAAGGCTGATTTTGATCAGGATATGGTTTTTACGAAGCAACAACTGTTGGATCTCCTAGATTGGTTTATCTCCCTGTGTTATATTTATACCGCCATTAAGGGGGAGGATACTGAATTCCCAGAGGACTTTAAACCCCGCTATCCGGTGCCAGCCAGGTCATTGATAGACGTGTTTTTGGAGGAAGCAGATTATTTGGGTGACAGTCTTGACCTTTGGTATTGGTTTTCGTACCGATTTTTGACTTTACGGGATACGGTGAAGAATGCAGGGTATGATTATTTTTTCCTTTCTTACTCCTTTTAATTGTTTTCCCAGCTTCACATTAAGCCATGTGGTACAAGTTTTTTTAATCTTAATTACACTTGATTTTTATCTTTCGGGAGACAAAATTCGCTCTGCTCAATTTTCGTTTGTATATTATCATACCATTAGAAAGCCTCATGATATGAAAATTACGTGCACGTATAAACGAATAGGAATTATTTTTTGCGGCTTGCTGTCAGCCATCACACTGCATGCGCAGCAATGGTTGCCACTATACCCTGATACGGTCGTCAATAGCAGGCATACCCCGAATCTGGAAATAGAAACGGCTAAAAATAACAGCGTTTCCTTTGAGAAGGTCACCGTTCCTATGGTGCAATTGTTCCTGCCATCGCCGGAAAAAGCCAATGGCGCCGCCATGGTGATCTGTCCGGGTGGCGGATACGCAAACCTGGCCTATTCCAAAGAGGGGAGCGACTTCGCCCAAAAACTCAACAGCTTTGGTATCACTTGCATCGTCCTCAAATACCGGCTCCCCAATGATACCACCATGTGGAACCGAAATATCGGCCCGTTACAGGATGTACAACAAGCCATCAAACTGGCACGACTACACGCTGCTGACTGGAAATTGGATACCAACCGTATCGGACTAATGGGATCCTCTGCCGGCGGCCACCTCGCAGCCACCGCTGCCACTCATGCGCAGCATAGCTATATTCCCAATCCGGAAGGTGTCCGGCTCCGCCCGGATTTCCTCGTACTGGTATATCCCGTTATCAGCATGGAAGACGGCCTCACGCATCCCGGCTCCAAAAATAAATTGATAGGCGCCGATGCCTCCCCAGCGAAAGTGAAGGAATTCAGTAATGAATGGCAAGTATCAGCTAATACGCCGCCTACTTTCCTCGTGCATGCCACTGATGATAACCTGGTGCCGGTAGCCAACAGCATTGCATTTTATTCCGCCCTCGTAAAGCAACATGTTCCCGCTGAAATCCATATCTATCAAAGAGGCGGGCATGGCTTTGGCATGCGTAATTCCAACCCGGAAGAACACTGGATGGACCGACTCGAACATTGGCTGAAAGATAATAAGTGGCTGGATAAGTAACCCGGATGGCCGGAGCAGCACGCATCTCCCGAAATACTTATTTCAAATTTTCCCGGCAATAATTTGATACCTTGCCTATTAAATCGTGTAGCCGTCCCCTTTACCTGTACTTATGAACAATTATTATCAGGTGCTTGGCGTGAGCCAGCAGGCTTCCCCACAGGAAATCAAAGCCGCATATAGAAGTCTCTCGAAAAAATACCATCCGGACAAAAACGGAGGTGAGCCATACTTTGAAGAAAAATTCAAAGAACTGCAACGGGCATACGAAGTGCTGTCTGATCCCGGTACCCGACAAATATTCGATAACTATTTAAATGAAATGGAGCATCCCGGCTCTCAGGAATGGGCGCCAGCAAGTGTTTTAGCAAAGAAAAGTAGTCGTGTAAAAACAATCTTCATCATCTTGCTCTTTTCCATTATTCCCGGAATCCTGATATGGAGCCAGTTGCATGAGGCACAGGAAAAAGAAGCCATTGAACTGAGGAGAATAAACAAGGCGCTGCTGGAAAGAAAGGAAACCAAAACAGATACCCTGAATCAAGATGTGTTACCCTTCTTACAGAAAGTGGCATCCATGCACCGTAATCAAGAAATGGAGGATACTTCTCCAGCTATTCGACAACTATTATCGGAACAAAGAAGGTTGGATTCAGCGGCCAACCCTGCCGCATTTGCCCAACGTGAACGAACATTAATGCAAAGCTTTTTTAAGATCGGGACTGCTCAGGAGGATGTGCTAAAACTCCAGGGTAGGCCCACTGCTGTTGACCGTAATATGAGTACTGGTGAGCAAACCTGGCATTACGGAGAAGATAACGTTACATTTAAGGATGGCCGGGTAACAAGTTATGATAATGTAGACGGACGCCTAAAAGTAAAATAAAATCCACTCCTCATGGATCCATGAGAAGTGGACTTCTGATCAGAATAGTTTGAACCGTTGGATGGGTAATACCACCCAAATAGAATAACGTAGCAGGTTGTAAAGATTCTTTTTAAGATAACCAGACTGCCGCCCGAGGAAAGCAAAACGCTGATATAACATTTGTAATACGGAAGACGCGAGTACATGCGCACAGATCATATTCTCCTGTTTGGC
The DNA here is from genome assembly GCF_003259435.1 of Chitinophaga dinghuensis. Classification (GTDB taxonomy): domain Bacteria; phylum Bacteroidota; class Bacteroidia; order Chitinophagales; family Chitinophagaceae; genus Chitinophaga; species Chitinophaga dinghuensis. The sequence goes on along the minus strand of NZ_QLMA01000005.1, from coordinate 591,110 downwards.
GTATTCAGGCCGGATAACATCAATAATCAGGATCAGTCTTCTGGTATTGGAATGATTCCAGGCAGTATGTGTATGGGCATCACAAAAAGGGAGCGCTTTCCCATTTTCCCAGGGCCGTATTTCCTTAGATACCTGGAATCCGCAATCAGGCAGTGCTGCGGGTACGGATAATCCCAAATGACAGCGAATAATGGCATCTGTGTCTCCCTGATGGGGATTAATATTAGATCCTGGCTCCAGTACGCTCAGTGAACAGGAGGTCAGGTTGGGGATCTGTTTCATCAACTTCACTGTTTCCGGGCATTTCCGGCAATTATCATGCATGGTGAATTTCCAGAAATACAATCCCATTGTCTTCCACTTTTTAGGAGGGAAGGACATGGATTTGTTGATGAAATAAGGACGAAGTCGGGCAGGCTTTTCCTGCATGAGTTCTGTCACTTCATCCCTGATAGTTTCCCAGTTATTTTCCAGCACCTGTACCCAGGGAAGTTCTTCTCTGTCGTAAAACGGGGGCTGTTCGCCAGTGTAACGGCCTCCAAATACATTATACCAGGGTTTTACTGTATTGCTCATAGTATTTACTTGATGGCTGAAGAAATGATTTTAATGAGATCCTGACTGCGTTGCTGGACGAGGTCGTGGCCGGCTTTCAGGAAGCAGATGGAAAAGTTGTTGGTGGCCAGCTCCATCCAACGGCGTACTTCTTCCGGAGGGGCCAGTTGATCCTCCAATCCGGTTACTACTGTTAGTGGAACGGTAATCGCTGTGCCTTGCGGCTGATAACATTCGAGTACCTGCAAATCCGCCCGTAGCAGTTCGCTGCTATGTTGCAATGCCTGTCGTCTTTCGGCAGCAATACTGGGATCGCCATAGCTTTTCAATACCTCTTCTATAAAAGCTGCTTCATTTAACTGATGTAGAGTGCCGTTGCCTGCTTCCAATGGCGCGCCGCAACCCGATAAGATCATACCTGCCGGCAATTTCCTTCCAGCCAGTTTTAAGGCGGTATAAAATTCATAGGCCATCAAAGCGCCCATACTATGCCCGAAGAAGAAAAACTCTTCTTCTGGATCTGTGTAGTCTTGTAACAAATCCTCAATGAGGGCCGGCAGATCGGTGAAGGCTGGTTCGTGACTACGTTCTTCCCGTCCTCGGGGTTGCACGGCGATTACTTCCAACTGCGCGCCAAAAGCGGCGGCCCATCGGCCATAGGCAGAAGCGCCTGAACCGGCGTAAGGGAAACAGTATAAACGTTGTTTGACAGGATGCTGCTTTTCTTGTAATACCACAAAGGCTTTGGCGGCAGGAATTTCAGGCGTCGGGGATACTGCCGGCGCCGTGACTGTTATTGCCTGTTCTTTGTATACCAATGAGAAAATGAAATCGCTTACGGCCGCTATGGTAGGGTAGTTGTATGCCATGGTGGCCGGCAGCTTGCAATGGAAATATTGTTCCAGTCGCGCTACAAAAGAAATAGCCATGAGGGAATCCATGCCCAGGAAATTGAAGCGCTGCTGGGCATCGATGGTATCCATAGATTCTATTAGCATCACCATCCGTAATTCTGTTCTTACTACTTCTTCAATCTGCGCTCTTGCTGCTTCTGGTGGGCTACTGAGAATGTGATCCAGGTTGCTGGCCACTGTAGATTGGGCAAGATTACCTTTTACTACCTGACTGAATAATGATGGTTGTAATGAAAAGTCAGTAAACAACCGGAATTTCTCCCAATCAATATCAGCAATGAGCAGCAATGGGTCTTTTTTCGCTATAGCGGTTTCCATGCAGGTCAATGCACTGGAAGTGGGGAGTAGTCGGAATCCCAGCTGTTGGAGTACATGTGTTTCATGTTCGCCGGCACTCATGCCTGCCTCTGCCCACGGTCCCCAGTCGATACATGTAGCCGGAAGTCCCATGGCTGCGCGGTATTTGCTCAGCATATCCATATAATAGTTGGCTGCAGTATAATGACTCAGGTCAACAGAGCCCCATAATGCAGATACGGAAGAGAAGAGCAGGAAGCAATCCAGATCCCGGTCTTTTGTCAGTTGATGTAATTGCCAGGAGGCGTCTGTCTTGATTTGCAGGGTATCTGCCAATTGATGGTTGTCCAGCTCCATTACTTTGGCGAACCAGTTTACTCCTGCAGCGTGTAATACGCCACGGATGGGTATTTCCTGTTCGTCCAAATGTGTAAACACCTCTGAGAGTGCGGCACTATCTCTTACGTCTACACGATGCGTTTCTACGTGTACGCCTTCCCGTTGTAAGCGGAGCAACTGTTGGATGGTGGCGTATTCCGGATGGGTGTCTGTAATACTTTCCCAGCTAGTTGAATCAGGCATCGCTCTACGTCCGAGTAATACCAGGCGATTGACGCCTTTGCTTGCCAGCCAGGATGCGCAGGCTAGTCCTAGTCCGCCGAAGCCGCCGGTAATGATATAGGCGCCATCGTTGCGGAGCGTGGCATTGGCAGTACCTACTTCCTTTACTGGTTGCAGCTGTGTGATGTACTGTTGTCCATCCCGCAACACAATGCAATGCTCTTTACCAGGCTGTAATATTTTGTGTAGCAACGTTGGTACGTCTTCTGGTCCGGCAATATCTATCATGCCACCCCGCCATTCCGGATGTTCCAGGAATAATGTTTTCCCAAATCCCCAAAGTGGGGCGGCCGTCAGCTGAAGCGCTGCTGTCACTGCAGGCACGGGTTGTGCATGCCTGGTGAGCAGCCATAGCGGCATCACCAATGCACTCTCTTTAACGGCCTGAAGGAAGGGTATGAGCGTACTAACGCTATCGGATATACGGTGATCAGGGGTGGAGGTTTGGTGGTCCGACAGACTACCATCTCCATAAATAATTTTCCACTCGCGTTCATTTTCTTTGCGTTGTAAGGTTACTACCTTATCCAATGCCCGTCGGAAATCGGCCTTTGCGGCATGAATCGTGAATTGGAAATCCGGCTTATATTTTCCAACGGAAGTATCGCCGCCTGTACAGAACCAGTAAACGCTTTTCTGTACCGCTTTTAAACGCTGTAATAGTTGTGTTGTAACAGTTCCTGCCGGTGCGGCAATAATCCAGTTTGTTTTCTTCCGTAATACCTCATCAGGTATATCCGTGGCAATTGTTCCGGCAGGATTCCAATGAATCTGATAGAAACAATCGCGTAATACCTTCTCATGCCTGGGTGCCTGCTGTGCATGATCGGCGAAAGCTGTTAGTTGTTCCGGACTCAATCCGGCCAGCCAGTAACGTTTATGTTGAAATGCCTGACCAGGAATCATGGTGGGGAAGACATTGCCTTGTAATACCTGCTCCCAGTGGATGTTAGCGCCGGCACAGTACATACGGCATAAAGCTTCCAACAGGAAATAGGCCTCTGTTCTGTCGCCTTTACGGAAATTAAGGGTGCGCAGCAGTTGTGCATTACTACAGTCGATAGTTTCGCTGACAGCCAGCAAGGTATTGCCACCAGGGCCTATCTCCACGAATTCACGGATTTTTTCTGATGACAGTAACGTTAACGCCTGTCTGAAATTCACTGGCTGCCGGGTTTGCCTGATCCAGTAATCGGCGTCCGGAGCCATGGTCATTTCAGTGCCATGCAAAGAGGAAATCCATCTCCTGGCAGGCGGCCGGAAGGTGAACTGTTGCAGGAATTCCCGATACGGCTCCAGGATAGGGTCCATATAGTGACTGTGAAATGCCTGCGCCACTTTTAAAGAGTAGATACCAATTTTTTGCTGGCTGAAGAAAGTGGTGATGGCGTTGATTGCTTCAGGACTGCCGGATACCACTGTTTTAGCAGGACTATTCAACGCTGCGATACAGATCTCTGGTTGTCCTGCGATGGCTGCTGCCACAGTGTCTTTATCCGCGAAAACGGTTAGCATACTGCCTTCGCGGGGAAGTCCTGCTAATAATGCCGCTCTTTTCTTCAGCATAGCAATACCCGTTTCCGGATCGAAACATCCGGCCAGACAAGCTGCCGCATATTCGCCAATACTATGTCCCAGCAATAGTTCAGGAATACAGCCGCTTTCTTCCAGTAATATGCCCAGCGCATATTGTACAGCAAAAAGAACGGGCTGGTAATCATGTCCCAGCAGAAAAGTACCTTCTTCCTTTCCGTTAATCATGCCCACTAATGAGTAACCGGTTTCCGGATCATCTGCGGCAGCAGCGCAGCGATCAAAGGCCCGACGGAATGCAGGAAAATGGAAATACAGTTCCCTGCCCATACTTTTGTATTGATCGCCCTGCCCGGAGAAAATGAAGCATCGTTGTCCTTCAGCACTGGCATCTGCCGATTGCATAACCCCTCCTGTGAAGGCTTTCAGCTTCTGCAATAAAACAGATTTACTATCGGTAAGAAATGCTTGTCTGTATCGTAGGTCCGTGCGCGTTATAGCCTGGCTATAGCACAAATCATGAATACTGATGGCAGGTTCTTTAGAAAGAAAATCGATCCAGTTGGCGGCTTGTTGATGTAAGCCTTCTGGAGTATGGGCAGAAAATATAAAAGGCGTTTGTGTAAACAGCGCATGGTCGGGAGTTTGTGGGGCGGTTACCGGCATTGCCTCCTCCAGTATCGCATGTGCCAGTGCTCCGCCGAAGCCGAAGGAGCTGATGGCTGCTCTCCGCGGCCCATCAGCGCTCCATTCCCGCAGCGTAGTAGGTATTTTCAGCCTGCTGCCTTCCAGGTGTATGCGGGGATTTAATTCCTGTAAATGCGGTTGGGGTGGAATTTTACCATGTTGCAGCATCAGGATGGCCTTCATTAATCCCGCGATGCCTGCGCCGGCTTCCAGATGTCCGATATTCGCTTTTACGGCGCCTACATGGCAATCGTTTGAAGTTCCTTGTCCATATATTTTTACCAGTTGCTCCAGCTCAACGGGGTCTCCTAATGCGGTTCCTGTTCCATGAGCTTCCACAAAAGAAATTGTTTCCGGAGAGATGCCAGCTTCTGCGAGCGTCCGTGAGATCAAGCGGTATTGTGCCGGACCATCCGGAGATGTGATCCCGTTACTTTTACCATCCTGACCCGCTGCGCTGGCAAGTACGGTGGCCAGTATCGGATCTCCATCCCGCAAGGCGGCAGATCTCCGTTTCAGCATTACCATTCCGCAACCTTCCGCCCGTACGTAGCCATCTGCGCTTGCATCGAAGGTTTTACATCTCCCAACCGGCGACATCATCCCAAACTGCGATAAGGTAATAGTAGGGCCAGGAGATAACAATGCATTTACGCCGCCAGCGATCGCCTGTGTACACTCGCCATTACGAATCGCTTTTACTGCCAGGTGAAAGGCTGTGAGCGAAGAGGAACAGGCCGTATCTACGGCCATACTGGGGCCTTTCAAATCGTAGGTATAAGAGATCCTGTTGGCGGTGAGTGAATTCGCATTTCCCAAACCGGAGTAAGCATTGAAGCTTTCCATTCCCGGAATGAGCTTTATTTTCATATATAGATAATCGTTAGTAGACACTCCCAGGAAAACGCCGGTATCAGTGCCTGCCAGCTGCTCTTTTTTCCAGCCGGCATTTTCCAGCAAGCGCCAGGATGTTTCCATTAACAAGCGTTGCTGCGGATCAATTTCCGGGGCTTCATGGGGAGAGATACCAAATAATGCTGGATCGAACTGGTCTATATCCGCTACAAATCCGCCCCAGCGAGTATTTACCTTCCCTGGCATAGCTGGCCGCTCGTCATAGAAAACATCATTGTCCCAACGGGATGCGGGTACTTCTGAAATGGCATCTGTGCCTTGCTGCAGCAGCTCCCAAAAGGCTTCGGGAGAATCGGCGCCCGGAAAACGACAGGCCATGGCCACAATCACCACACCATCTTCTGCTGATATGCCGTCGGTATTTTCATTATTGAGAACAGGCAGCTTTCCTTGTAAATAGCGTGTCAGACAGGCTTTCCGGGAAACCTTATAGCTGGTGGTTCTGGGAATACACCCGGAAGGCACCAGGATAATATTATCCGGCGTAATGCCGTAGCCTTCAGCGAGACTTCCTTTGATACTATTGCAAATACGTTCCTGTGTGGCGATATCTGTATGCCGGTGTACTTCCTGGAATACAAAGAGTTGTTCCCCACCCGCAATATGGGCAATACAAACGGTTCTGTCGTTGGTCTGTATATCCGGCTGATGGTAACGAATGGCGTTCTCCAGGTCGTCAGCAGCATAGTTCACGCCACGAACGATGATAATGTCTTTTGATCTGCCGGTAATATAAAGGCGACCTTCCTGCAAATATCCGGTATCGCCGGTTTTGATAGGTGTGCCTTCGGGAATGGGCACTAGTCCTTTATCTTCCAGGTATCCGCTGGCGTTGCCCGCACCCAGGATATATATTTCTCCTTCTTCGCCATCATGAAGCAGGTTACCCGTTTCCGGTTGCCGGATAAATACCTGTACTTCAGGGTCTGTATAATAGGGGAGAAGCAGGCGTAAAGATTTTCCTGATGGTCGTTTATGCGTATACGTTAATATTTCATCCAGCCCTTTACCGCCTCCTGCAACGAGTAAAGTTGCTTCTGCCAGGCCATACACTGGTTTGAAGGTATGCAGATTAAATCCGGCAGATTCGAATTTTTTGGCAAAGCGTTGTAATATTTCGGGAGATATTGTTTCTGCTCCCACATAGGCATATTTCCAGGAGGAAAGCTGGAAGCCATCTGGAGTATTGATTTTATTGCAGCAGTGATCAAAGGCAAATGGTGGCGCGGCAGCGGCATTAGCCTGGTATTGCCCGATGATCTTCAGCCAGAGGGAGGGGGTCGACATAAAGGATTGCGGACTGATGAAAACGCCGAAACCATGCTCGAAGAGGACGGTGAGCAGATGTCCGATCAATCCCATATCATGATGAAAGGGCAGCCAGCCGGCTACTCTGACTGTTTCCGTGCGTTGAAACATCCGGTACATGAAAGCCAGGTTACGCATGGCATGCTGATGCCGTATTTGTACGCCTTTGGGCGTACCCGTAGAACCGGATGTATACTGGATATAGGCAACATCGGTTTCATGAATTTCTGGGAGTGAGACGGCGGTAATACCTTGATGTTGCAGGCGTTCCATGGGAATCAGCCGAACCTGGGAAAGGTTGGTCTTTTGCAATGTTTCCTGAAATAAGGATACCTGATCATCCGGTAATATGATGGATTGTATATGTTGTTGTTGAAGGATACGTATTATCCGTTCCAGTCCGTTCTTATCGTTGTTGTTTCGCACAGGCGCCATGGGAGCGGGAATAATACCCGCCATCATGCAGCCGAAAAAGATAGTGGTGAAATCTGATTGTTCCGGCGTACATAGCAACGCTATTTCTCCTGGAGGCAGGTGTGCATGCAGGTTTTCGGCAATCGTAATACATTGCTGTTTCAGGGTGCGGTAAGTGAAAACTTGTGACTCATTACCGTTGTGATCCAGGAAAACAAGCGCCTTGTCGTTCGCTTTGCCGATAGGGAACCTGGAGATAAGATCGACGATGGTGGTGTGCTCCATGAAAGAAGATTTGATGATAATTGCTGAAGAAGCTGCGGGTACTTAACCCTGTAAGTGTCCGCAGCGAATACTATTTACCAGGGTTGCTTTCCGAAAGTGGCACATATGCTGTTGGTTTTGTGATCTACACACCAGTAGACCCGGTTAGCTCCTTCAAAACCAAAGAATACATCATACGTGCTGCCATTGGCATCGCAGACGATGGTATCCTTCAGGATATTATTGGCAAATCCCATTGCAGGCCCTAGCTCGCCAGCATTATTCACCTTCCTGCCATTGATGACAAGATTTTTGGTTTCATCCAGCATAGACCAGTTACCATTCCAAGTACCAATGTCTCCCACTATAATCAAAGTATTGCTAGTTCCTTTATTGGCGATGAGGTAATCACAAATCTGTTTCAGATTGAGTTGAGGAGCCGCCGGAAACATGACTGCGTGTCCGCCCACTCTCTTGTTATCAGCGAAGACAGCGGTTAATGACAGGCAACTGTTGATATCAGGATATTTTAATGTATTTGTGCCTGTAACCTGATTTACTTCGCCTTCTTTGATGGATGTTTCTGCCATATGAAATAATTTTTAGTATTTACTAACGGTTTCGGTTATACGAATATCTGAACGAACGATCATCGCTGTTCCGGATAAATATTATTTACAAGGTCCGTACACCTCGTTTACCTTTTTGCCAAACAGGCTGTCTTCCAATGCCCTGTGTACCATGCGCAACACATAGTCTCGCCTGGCGGAATTAGAAGCAGTAGCCAGATTGCCTTGTACACTTACAATCGCAATGGTGGAGTTCCCACTGGTGTTATTGAGTATGATCCGCCAGGTACGGCCTCCACCAGGAAGCACCCCTTGTATAAATAAAGTAATACTGCCGTATGTAATGCTATATTGTGGCTCGTTCCAGAGATCGTTAAATGTCAGTTGACTAATAGCATGCTGGCCATCCACAATACTTTGGCTACCCACTTCAGGAGGGTAATTGGGAATGTCTTCTCCAGGAGTAACGGTAACGGTGCAATTCGGATCGAACGATACTTCTGTTTCCTGGGGTTGGGTTCTCTCTTGCATAGCATGAATTTTTAAGGTGAACGATGAACGACGCTTGAAGGGGTTTACTAACGGTATGGGGTAAACGAAAATCCGGGTCAACGATCGTCGTCAACCCGGATAGATGTTTATTTGCAAGGTCCATTTACGTCGGTAATTTTTTTGGTAGACAAACTGTCTTCCAGTGCTTTGCGTACCATGCGTTGCACATATTGCTGTCTTTCAGTGGTAGAAGCAGTTGCCAGATTGCCTTGCACGAGGGTAGCAGAAATGGTGGAGTTACCGCTCATACCATTGATTTGTACCTGCCAGTTGCGGCCACCGCCAGCAATAGCGCCCTGTACATCCAGGCGTATAGTACCTTCTTCAATTCTCCATGGTGGCATTCTCCATATATCTGCAAATGTCAGTCGGCCAATTGCATTCTGCGCATCTGTGATATTCTTGTTGGACACCGCAGAAGGGTAATTCGGAATATTATTTCCAACTGTAACGGTAATGGTACAATTCGGGTCCACCAGTATTTCTGGTTCAACGGCTTGGGTTTTCTCTGTCATAGCATGTTTTTTAAAAGGTTAAAAATGGATTGTTATTCAAGATTCTACTTACTTGTGTAAGGAACATTCAGAATACTATCAATGGTACTGCCATCCGATGCTTTACCCGTCAGTTTATATTGGGCCGCTTCCAGCTTCAGTGTCTGAGATCCTTTCTGAATCTGGTCTGCCGTGATATTGATGTTGCCAGGATTGAGAATAAGACTGGTGAGATTCGCAGTAATCCAGCTGAGTTTGTACTGATCGCCGCTGTCTTTGGCGTAATCGAAATATTGAATTTGCGGATGCGTATCATTGCTTCCCAGATAGTATACGTCTGACTTACCACCAGGCTGATAGATTGTAAATGTATATGGCTGCTGGGAAGGCATTTTAACGTCAATTGCCGGCCAGTTCTCAGGATTGGTGGCCCATACTACCTGTGTCAGCGCTACATCTTTGAATTTGAAGTAGCCGACGCCCACCGGTTTAAGTTTAAAACTGATGGTTTGGGTAGGGTTCTTATCTTCAAATCCAAATGCAGTGAGCTTGTAATCTGATGTTGCCAGCATCCCGCCGTAATTACCCTGATAGGCCTGTACCAGATCCATACCTGGGGTAACCTGTCGTGGGGTAATCGGATTATTCAGCGGCTTACCAGGAGGCTTCAGCTGCCAGCGGGAAGCATATGTCAGGTACCAGTAGAGCGTGACGGATTGATCTACTGCCAGTGGTTCTGATCCTACTTCATTATGCTGACTCAGATCATCTGTCTTATAAGCCACAAAGGAATTGATCTTGGCATATCCATGATACAATACCACATATGTTTGTACGCTCGGGTCCGAGTTACCGTTGCCGTTATACGCGATCAAAGTGTAAGTGGTGCTGTCTTTGTCGGACGCGATATCTACCACACAGGTTCCTTTATACGGCGGTCTGTCGCCCTGTACGGGGAATGTCCGCTGCTTGTCGCCGGTAGCGAATCCAGTTACAACCACCCTGGTGGCTCCGGTGGAATACCAGGTGAGAGTGGTGGTCTGATCCAGTCCCACTACCTGTTGTTGCAGGTATGCCATGATACTTAAAGACGCCGGTTGCGTTTTCGTGATTTCTTTGCTGCCGGTTGCAGGATCCGCAGATCCGAGATATTCTGTTAGTGCGATAGTTGCTGTACCGGGTGTCGCATTGATAGGTACCTGCAGAAAGATGACATGAATCTGTCCTCCTTTAGGAATAGGTACATTCATGGTTGCGGTAATGACATAATCATCATTACTGGCACTTTTAGCGCAGCTAAAGTATTTTGTTTCAGAATTACTGGTGAAGCCAACATTCACTACCAGGTCTGTAGCGCCAGAACCTGCCGGGAAATTGATATGTATTTCATCACTATCTGGCCCTCCTTCATACTCAATAGTATCATCTGTATTATTGGTAACATAGAGATTCAGGTCCACTACTGAGTTAGTGAAAATTTCGGATGGCTGGAACGAATAGTCAAATGTCAAATTTGCCATAATCCTGATTTAGTTATTTTCTGGTAGTTGATTGTTTGCACCGGACAAGGTGATCCAACCTTCTGTGAGGCGGAGGTTATCCTGGTCTGAGGTGGCGATCGGAGTATACGGTTCGATCGGTTCTTCCGGATTCCAGGTAGTCACATCCTTTCGGGCTACCCATCCCCATCTGCCATGCACTTCTGCAGGCGTAGGCATCTTGATCTTATCCGGATCTAACAGCAGTGGGCCTGTCCGGAATGTGGATTTCAGATTGGACAGCGCATTGGAAACAGGGCCGGTAGGCAGGCTGACACTGAAGGTTGGCTGACTGCCAGGAATAACAGGAATGCCGCCAGAGGTATCTACCAGCATGGTGAGCTTAACGGCGTTTCGTTCAGGCGTCAGCGTTACTGTATGTCCCTGTTGTACATATTTGGAGGCAAATCCCGCTTCAGGAGATTTTTGTGCCGCAAATTCTGCCAGGTTGATCTTACCCCTTGCGTTGCGGGAGAACATCTTCAGGAGCTGGTTGGTCTGGCCATTGGCGCCATATACGGCGTAGAAGGTATCGTAGTTATCCGCTTCAAAATAACCTATAGCGCCATTTCCCGTAAGATAGGAATCCCCGATTCTTACAGAGAAAGGAGTGCCCATATACGGTGGATCTGTAGGTTTGTAATTCTGATTGTTGTCGTAATAAATTCCTGTATCGATCCAGCTTTGATTATACACTGCGGTACCTGCCAGTTCCATATGTATTTCGCCACGTACCACAGCCAGCGGTCTGCCTAACAATACGGACAGGTTGCCCGACTGGCTTTGGAAATTAGTCATTGGCCATAGAGTGACATCAATGACGCTCATCAGGTCATCGTATGCAACAGAACCGTCAAATCCTGTTTTTAGGAGATTGGTGATAAATGCCTGTAAGTGCTCATTTTCCAGTGCTGGTGGCGCTCCTAAAGTGGTATTACTTCCAGGTACCGCATCCCAACGAACCGTGTATTGAAAATCGGCTTCTTCATTGCCATCCTCAATCTGCCTTTGCACTTTAATAATGGCCCCCTGGTTGATGCCATTGGCATCAAATACCATCAGGGAATTATCGATGTGATTAGGCATCACCCATCCGCAGATAGGACTGGTCAGGTCGGAGGAATTGGTACGAATAGTGTCATTATTCTGTTGTAGCAGATTTAAATGTACACTCGCCGGTTGTGTTACTCTCGGTGAAAGCTGCCCGTAATATTTAGTGTCCGGATTTTTATAGTTAGGACTGCTGGTGGTTAAGTTTTCAGACCAGTAGACATTCGGTAATGGGTCCAGTGGTCCGGCAAATCTGTCTTTGGTCGTTAATACCTGTCCGAAAGCATCTACTACCCAGAGGTTTACCAGTTGGAAATGTCCGGAACGAATAGGGAAGAAGGGTTGCGAGTCAACATAATTGACCAGCTTCGGTCTGAAGTTAATTTCGCTGTCGCCCAACAGTTTCACCACATTGGCATCTGTTGGCGCTGTATTAATAGAGATCAGGGAAGTGATCAGTTGTTTGGTAAAGCCACTCATCGACTGAGTCAGTAAATCCAGGTGTCCAACCATACCGGCTACTCTTTGCAAGTCCTCCAGTACATAGGGTGGTAGGTCATCGTATATGGGGTCCTGATGAAAGGATGCCATCTTATTTTTGACCACCTGGGATGATTTCGCATTCATTACAGCACGTCCCAACAGAACAATGTTATTGGAAGGGGGAGTAAGACTATCGCCTTGCCAGTCGAAGTCTATATCTCCCAGTTTCCAATTATTCAGAGAGTTGATGACATCCATGGAAGAAGGAATGTATTGGATTTTCCAATCCATGTAAATAGGAGTCCATGGTTGTTGGGTGATGAATGCCACGGCGAATGGGGAAGGAATCACGCCTTCAATACCGGAAACGGCTTTCAGTGCCTGCGGATGGAATCCCAGCGTGGCGGAATCATTCCATACAGCTGTTTGCTGGGCCTGAATTTGCTGAGTGAGTTGTTGCATCTGGCTGTTGGTAGGGGAGACGCCAGTCTTGCTGAACCAAATCGAAGCAATCAAAGCGGCGCAGGAAGTATCCAGTATCATGGTTTCTACCCAGAGGTCCATGGCCTCTTTCGGGAAGATATTCCAGGTGGGTATTGTCACCTTGTTCAGCAGATCTTCGGCTGCTATCAGCTGGGTAGTTGGATTATTGTTAACGGTGAAGGTAATGTTAATACCAGTGACTGTTTGTCCGGTGAAGCGTACAAACAGCTCTGTAGTATCTGTGTATTGCTCAGGAGAGGTAAGTTTGGTATCCATGTATGCGCCGCCTACCATGATTACCGGATCTACAGGCGCTGCGGCCGGTAACAGATCAACTGCTTTCAGTACAAAGTCGGTCCCCAGTTTGGTAGCAAATGCAGCTGCATCTGTGCTGATTTCTGCCTGTTTCTGATCCCTGGCAGTTGTTTGATCTTGCAATGCCTGGGTGATAGCAGCCATACTGTTATTGACCTGCGTTTTGGTAGCTGCAGGTGTGGATTTTACAAACAATGTCTGTTTTACATGCAGCTGAAACATTTCCTGTCGCAGCGTGAATAAATCCAGGTTCAGCTTATTCAGCTCCTGTTGTTTGTTATTCAGTTGGGTGAGCGTTTCTGTATCTGCGGCGCTGAGGGGGATGGATTGTTGTCCACCGGTACCGAGAATGTCCTCATTGGTACTTTCCGGCCTTACTACTATCCATTCCTGCCCGTTGGTATGTTGTTCGAAGCGATCTGCATGAATCGCCATTTCAACGGCGGTAGGATCGTCGTTTAACTGTGCGAGCATGTCTTTCTGAAAGGCTTCCAGTGCTCTTTCCACAATGGGAATATTGGCCGGATTTTGTTGCTGACCTTCAACGACCATGGTCGCCATATATGCGGAAATCGCTTCCATGGCGTTATTCCCTACAGATATGCTCACACCGCCTTCCGGAGTGGGAACGCCTGTGCCATAAGCAATCGTGTCTCCCTGCCATGCCACAGTAGCCATAGAATGACAAATGCATTGTGTGGGTAGCGGAGGCTGGTCTTCCTTTACGCCATATTGCTGACGCCAGTTGTTCCAGGCAATCATCGCATTTTTAATCTGCGGTGGGAGCTGCAGTTTATTAGGATCAAACGGGCCATCGAGTCCGTGCGATTTTTGCCATGCCAGCCAGTCATCCACAGCTTCCTGTACTTCGGCAGATCCGCCTACAGACCAGCCAAATTGACTCTGCAACATATCCATCCACTCTTCATTGGTGCTGGTGGAGATGTCCTTCATCAAATCATCTCCTGGTTCGTCGTACCAGCCTAGCAAGGAATAAGTATACTGTGCCGCAGTGCTCTCCGCTGCATCATGCAAGGTGAATACATTTTTTACATTATCATAGGCAACAGACCAGGATACATCGCCCGGGCCTACTGCTTTGATCAGCGCTTCGCCTGTTCGTGCTTCTCCTTTCCAACTAGCCAGTGGCATGGGCTGACCAATACCTTTAATGGGAAAGGCGGGATCATCTGGATATGGGTACTGACTGGCCCCGGCAGTGCCGCCATTGTTCGTGGCATCCCGTATATCAAACAGCATATCGCTGCACACGATCGTTGCCTGTAATTGCGGAGGGGTTGGATTAGGGTTGTTTTTATCCTGAACCGGATATCTGAACCGGGTAATCAGCCAGCGATTGGGTACAAATGGAAAGTTCACATTTATATCGGCGCTGTCGTCAGATTGTTGTCCCTGACGCATACTATAAGGGAGCGTCCACATCAGATGTACGCCTACATCCGGGCAGGTACCCTGTCCAAATGGGGTAGGATCAGGGATTTGCTTCATCCACAGGTTGTAATAATTATTTTTATTGGTGGCCCAGATAGTAGTGGAGTTTACATCGGGCTTGCCTATACGAAGTATGTCGATTGGTACCGGCACCATTACAACGGGGCCGGGCCAAACAGGAATATATTGAGCGTTTGCCATGATGAAGGGTTTAAGATTGAGGAATGGAAGGATCACATGCAGGTGAATTCATATCATATGGCTGTTTGCCTGCTCCACGCACCATTTGAATGGCCATGGCGCCTGGCGACAACTTACCATCCGGCAAAGCGCCGGCAGGCATCGCTTTGGTGATATTGGCTTTCAGCCCGGTGATATCAATCACTCCTTTTACGCCACTCCGAAATCCACCGGATGCAGCTACCGGGTCAGGCCCGTTAAAGATTTGCTCACCAGCGGGAAATGGATTGCTGGTAGGGTATCCGAGTCCGCGCAGGTATACTTTAAACGTATCTGCGCCGGGGTCCATGATCACGCCGAAATGTAGTCCTTCAGAAGGTTCAATAAAATTGACCGTATCTGGCATATCTTCCCAGATGCAGAGCATGGTGTTATCAGACAAGCGATCCATCCGCAGAATCTTCAACGGAACGGTGGCTTTAAACGCCTCTATTTCCAGTCCCGGCCATCCGGATACTACTATTGAACGAAAGATAACGCCTGTCATACCGCCACCAGCAGCCGTTACTGCGGGAGGTGTTTCGTTTCGCAGACTGGCGCGAAGTTGCATTTGCCGTATATCTATCTGAGCATAAATTTCTTCATAGAAAGTTTCGTTGAACACCTGCTCCTTGGAAGAAAGGACGCCTACACTGAGCGCTCCGTCTACCAGCCGATCCAGCCAGTTCCGGTCGATGTAAAAGAACCGCATCGACTCCAATGGCAGCATACGATTATCTGCTACCATGTATTCTACCGGTACGCCATACAGCAATGTGAGCTGGGCCAGCCAGTTCGTCAGATTGTCTGGTAAATCCGGAGGCGGATAGTTTCCTTCCTTAGCGGCTAACAACTGCTTGGTTACATTCGCGCAGATGGTTGCTCTGTTTCCCCATGATTTCATAGCTGTTCTCCTTTTATTTTTTTAACAAGCATTAAAAGTGGATCTGCATCGTTTTCCACGATTGCAATTTTCTCTTCCTGACTGAATACGCCTGGTAGCCCTTCCTGCAACACTCTTTCCGTCCTGCTGGTGATTTGTGGCCATTTCACTTTGCTGAAGCCGCCAGCTAGCAGCATCCCTACTGCTGCACGGGCATGGGCAGTCGGCATCAGACGGTGCGATTCTCCGGCAATGACATTGAGCTTTTCTGTGTCCAGTTGTTTGGTCGTACTGACGATGCTGTTGAGATAATTATTTCTCCAGTTGAACATGGCAGCAGAAAAATTGGAATCGGATAATGCCAGCAAACGACCAGTCTGCCATGCGCTACTGTAGGCATGATTAAACAATCCGTTTTCAGGATCATAATGAATGGCATGGTCACTGTAATGATACGGACCATACGAGAAGTCGCGCTTGGTAGGAGATGGCACAAATGGACCCCGATACCAGGAGGTACTTTCCTCTCCCTGCCGCATGTTGTTTTGCATGGGTACAAATCCCATCTGAATAGCTTTCTGCGCATCTTCAGAAATCGTTCCCGTTTCGTCGGAAAGAGGCATCTGGAGCAGTTTCACCCCACCTCTGCCTGGCAGGCAAAGATTTGCCATCAACTGGATGAAACTGCCTTGTGCATCCAGTGCCTTAAATTGCCAGGTACCTAACAGTACCAGTCGTATTTTCGTATAGTCGCCACTGATAGTACTGCCATGAAGATGATCTTGATGTCCTTCATAGGAGACGAGATACATGGTATTTTGCCCAGGCGCCATAGGGAGCCTGTTACTGAATACAAGGGAGAAACAGCCATCATCGTCCATACCCAAGAGCACTTTCCCATCTGTATTTACTTCCCGTGCATGTGCCAGGAAGGGGAGTTCATCAATAGTGGGACAGATAGATTGGAAATAAGGGAGATCCAGATCCACAACTGATACCTGTGTGTCCTCGGCGCCAAACAAATCGCCCAGCACAGGTGGAAGTATCTTACTGTCTTTAGGATGAACCAGTTCAGACACGGTTATTGTTTGAGGCTCTCCTGCTTTTGCAGTACCGTTTGTGGCCACGAGTTCATCGGGATAGATGGTGAGTAGTCCGATCCATGGAATCGGGTTACCATCTTTATCTGTTGCCTTTAGATTACTATTGGTTTTGACAGCAGGGTCAATATCTCTTGCCCAGGGAAGTGCAAAATTGGTGAATACCATATTCGGCATCACGGTATCATAGAGACCTTCCTGGTTAGCAGGCGGGTATACCATGTGAATGTCGGCAGGACTGATATTATACCTGGGGCCATCCACAATGATTTGCTGCGTGGCAATATATGGGGGCGGCGTTTCTCCCGGCAGGTCTTTGACCTGGTGCTCTGCTTTAAGGGTATACTCGCCGGCTTCCAGCGGATTGAGAATAGCGTCGTAGAAGCGTATCATACCCGGGCCGATGGTGCCGGGAGTGGTATCAAAACTGGATGTCATAGCGCCTGTTTTTGGGAGTGAATACTAACAACGGCAGATTTTACAGCGGAGGCGGTAAGATCCAGTCCGGCGTTGCGTAGCTGCATGAAATTGCTGACCGTTTGTTTGTCTGTCGGTAATGATGGCAGGCCATACATACCAAGTACTTTTACTTTATTGTCTTTTGGTATGGCCAGAATCGCATTGTAGCTGTCTGATGGCGTACATGGATAAATCAGCAGGGTGCCTTTTTCTGTTTCGTATACTTGTGCCGGCGCCAGATTGCTGCCCTGCATTGGTATACTGCCTGCCGCAATGGCGACATCGAGTCTCTCTGCACCTGTCTGTTCTTCCAGTAATACGCCGATGTAGTGGATACCGGCAGGGAAGACGGATTGTATCCAACCGCTACGGGTATTTTTGTTTACATCTGTTACCAGGTTGTGTGAGAGCAGGTCGGCGGCATCGATCAGCCCAGTATTGGCGTTGGTACCGCGAACGCGTATACGTTGACTGTTCTGTACCCGTATCATTGCGGCATCGCCGAGTGCCCACACGGTGTTGGTTTTAAACAGCTGTGAATTGATTTCCCAACCGCTGAATCCTTCACCACCGTTTTCATAACCCTGAACGGCTACCTGTGCTGTACCTTCGGCCAAGGTCACATTTTGATCGCCTGCTGCTACGCGAATGCCTGTGAGTCGGCCATGACGGTCGAAACTGACAACCCGCAGCGGGAGATCTCCTTTCAGATGCAGTGTAGTGACTGCCTGATGATCCACTGCCCACAGTATAGACGAACCATCATAGACCATTTTGGTATTGCCTAGTTCATCTGAACCCAATCTGTTAAGGGCCAGTGGTTTCGTTTTCCTGGTGATGTTGTTGATTTCCTGATACTGACTCTTGACAGATTTTTGCTGTTTACCTGATTTGGTGGTATTGTTACGGTTCACTTTATATCGTTTCACCATACCTACCAGTTGCGGCGCTTTCAGTTTATCTCCCGCACTTGCTTTAGCAGCAGGGATGGTAGGTGGCTGGATTGCTTTAGCAGCTTCCAGTACGCCATTATTTTGGAAGACAGCCAGTCGCGCAATAACAGGTAGCGCTTGCAGAATCATGTCTGCGGAAGATGCCATCACACTCAAGTCCGGATTGAGCGGCGCCAGAATATTGCTGGCAGCGATGCCTTCCAGGATGATATTCCGCTGAACGATTACGGGTTCGTTCATGATAGAATGCATGATAACGTGATAGGCATTATTCTGATCGCTTGCAGGATACCTTGCGGCCGGAGGGAATTTGATCACCTGCTTATAAGGCAACATCCGATACGCGCCGATATCATATTTGAGATTTTCTATGTTGAATGCCGGTACATTGCCCAGGTAATTGTATTCATCGCCATCCAGCAGGATACCGAAAGAAGCGCCAGGGATGAGCATTTCATTACTCTGTGGCGGCTTGTTACGATCCAGTGGATCTTGTGACCACATGGCGGAAGGCGCCCCGTTGGTATCGATGACCATTTTAATTTTACGGGCAGACAGGTCCACAGGATTTCCTTTGCTGTCTGTCAGCGTAATAGTCAGCGGCGCATTCAGGTTGTCGATATAGCCCATTGGTCGTACGCCAACGCTCACGCCTTTCTGACTGAAGTTGCTCGCTGTGACAGTGATGTTGGAAGCAGGAA
Source organism: Chitinophaga dinghuensis (assembly GCF_003259435.1). Classification (GTDB taxonomy): domain Bacteria; phylum Bacteroidota; class Bacteroidia; order Chitinophagales; family Chitinophagaceae; genus Chitinophaga; species Chitinophaga dinghuensis. The sequence goes on along the minus strand of NZ_QLMA01000005.1, from coordinate 572,351 downwards.
TGGACGACTTGGCACTGAGACTGAATGGATACGGTTGAATAGTCCATTGATTATCGTTATCACTCAGCAGACCATAATCCGGATTCAGTTTCAGCACCTGTTGAACGGGCGTTTCATTTGCCACGCTCACTTTACGTTTGGCATTGCCCATAGTGCTGCCTGGTACTGCCGGAGGAGGGAGGAAGGCCTCTGCAAATGCAGCCCAGGTGATATTTTGGTCTTTGGTCGCTGTTTCGCCGGAGCCTACAGGGATAGTGAAGGATATCACGAACCAGTCCACTTTCACATAGCCATGCGTAGGAGGTCCTTGCAGTCGGAGAGTGGCGCCCAGTTCTGCACGCAGGGTGATAGAAACGCCGAGGATAGTAGTTCCGAAAGATGCGCCTACGGTGATACTAATGCCTACGTTGAAATAGAACGGATTCCATTCAATGAGGAAATCTGCGGATGCATTCAGCCATGCTTTCAATGGTCCCAGTTGATAGGCAACATTGAGATAGCCTCCTGCCATGACTGCCGTAGGACATAACGCAAAGTATGCGCCGCCGGAAATACTGATACTGCCTACAGAGATATCCATCTTCCATTGCATACCGAGTCGCGGTACAGAAGGATACCATGCCGGCTTATTGAAGTCAGGATGGTAGCCACCCAATGAGATCACGAAATCACCGGCAGGTATGGTGTAGGTGGATGTTTTGATATTTTTAAACCATAGGTAGAAGGCAAACCCTCCGGTCACTTTCACGTCTTTCGATAATACGAAGGAGTTAGGTGTCAGTTGTGCTTCTGCGGAGATTACTCCTTCTGTTGGTCGGAAGGATATTTTGATGGCCAGCTCAAAGTAGGCCAATGCCATATTTCTAGGAATCTTGGGCGGCAGAGAAGTAAAGCTGAGTCCCAGCAGATTGACTTCCCATTCCTTTCCAAAGCTGAGGAATAAAAGCGCGGAAGTGGTCAGCAGTTCAAAGGAAGTGAATTTCACCCCTGCTGCCAGCCAATACTGTCCTACTTCCGGATATACCACTGAACTTAATTGTTCCAGCGCTTTGCCTGGATCTTCTCCTTCGGCGAAGGTACCATCTACCAGTCCTTTCAACAGTGGAAAATCCTGTACCTGGGAAATATCAGGGATCACCAATCCGCGGTTGAAACTAAATCCAGCCGCAATACCAGTGATGAAGAGGAAAGGAGGGCCTCCCAACGGGGAGTTCAACACAGCGAAAATGAACAGCGACGGCATTTTGGCCGCATCTGGCGCCGGAGACACCGGCACTTCCGCATAGGAGCCCAATGCCATCAGGGAGAAGGTGCCCGCTTTGATCACCGCCACACCATTGTACATGATCACCTTCGCATTGTTGACAATGGATTCCGTTTTTAAGAATCCGCCATTGATGGCAACGGCCCCTCCATTGAAACTGATATCCAATCCCTGAAGGTCTGCCTTATATTGACTGAAATCTGTAGGGTTAGTAACGGGAACGCCTACTGTTAAACCTACTACAGATGCTTTAAGACCAGCCATCGCCACATTACCGGAGAAGAGGAAGTCTAACAGTTTGTTGGTGTCTTCCCAACCTAAGCCCAGACTATCTATGTACAATGGGCCGAAAGAGCGCTCTATTGGTACAATAACCTGTGAGCCATTGCCCGTATTAGATTTTAAGTTCACCCACAATTTATCGGTGTAAGCAGTGCTAACAGAAAATTCGGGGTTTACTGGCGGGTTGCCGGAAGTGCTGCCAGAGCCCAGAATGTTATTGGCAATAGGATTGGTGCCTCCTGAACCGGCCAGTTTATCTGGCGCAAGCGATAAACCAATTTTCGCCAAAGTGACGCCTGCACCGAATTGTAATCCTGGTTTGGCATTACCTTTAAAATCCAGTTCAAAAACAGTTCTTGGCTGTACCGCGCCAATCTTGAACCGAGGCTGATCTACAATAGGTTTACCATTAGTGCCAACGATATCAAAGCCGAGATTATACAGCAATAGATTGAATAGAGAGAAATCTACATTCAGTTCATTGTTGCCTGACTTAGTGATCGGCAGGTAAAAACCTATACCCGGGTCTCCCGTAATCTTATTCGTACTGGATTTATCTATCCATTCGGTATCATCGGCGCCCAGTTGTATGACGAGATTAGGCAGGGCTGTTATTTTAAGGTTGGGGGCAGCCACTCTTACGCCATAATAATCCTGCTTACCCGTCCGCGGACCAACCGTAATTTTACCGCTGTTCTTATCGCCGAATTGCAATAATGTCAATTCTGTTTGCATCAGCGTATAGAACAAGTTGCCGAAGAATCCGGAAGGGGTCAGCTTCGTGAGATTGTCGATGCTGTTCAGTTCATATTTGCCATTGTTCTTCAGTATCAGGGAAGTGGCTTCTAACAGTGTAGCAGGTGTAGGTGCGCCAGCTACGGAAGATACAATAGGAGCTTCCAGCCAGCCTTTAACTTTTTCGATGTTGAGCACCAGGAGGGACACGTATCGCGGTAGCACTACTTTTACTACCTGCAATAACCAATCTGTCACGCTTTCCTGCATTGCGCCAGCCTCCGCAGTTGGTTTGCTGAAGAAATTCGGTAGCAGCTCAATGGCCAGATCTGAATGTTTGGAGAAATCGGTACTATCGCTGGTAGGGTCAAATACCAGATTGAATCCTTTATTCAAATCATATGCAAACGTTAAACCCGGGCCACTGCTGTCATCTACAGGAATCAGTACATCCAGTGCAAAAGAGAAATCAAGGGTGCCATCCAGCTTAACGCCAACGCCTGTCTCGGCGATTTGTATTTTTAATACCTGCGTATCAGGGAGCGAGAAATCGGCCCATAATCCCAGGAACCCTTTGTCGTTCAGCCCTGCAAGGATAGTGATTGGTATCTTACTGTCTGGTGTGAATGCCAGTCGGCCACCTTGAGCAGATACTCCTGGCATTACATCCTTGAGCAGGGTGATTAATCCCTGTACTGTAACAGGCGCGCCTGATGTCGTGAATTTTTCCTGTAACCATGCCAGTGCTACCTGCTCAATTTTCTCCAGCAGATCTTCTTGCGAAGTGGTCGCAAAGGCAGCAGGCGTCAGTACTTTGATGATATTATCTACCAGTTCAGTGGTATTCACTGCGTCGCCAAATGCAATGAGTTTATCAACGAATGCTTTGGCGCCGGTGTTGGATAATTGTTGTAAAACGGTAGGAACCAGGTTCTTCAAAACCGCCGCAGCTGCGAGTCGGGCTGCTTGCTCCGCCAATGTGCCCCATCCGAGGAAAGGAAGTAATTGTAAAGAGATACCGCTTGGCGTGTCAGGCTTACCCTGTGAAATATTCAGGAAGAAATCCTTATCATATCCGGTATTGACAAAAAAGGCAACGGGTATCTTTGAACCGGATGATATAGTGAGTTCTCCGCCAAAAGATGGCTGATAGTTACTATCAACACTGACATTGAATGATAAGAGATTCAAGGTACCCCAGTTATCACTGATGACGAGATCCTTGGTGTCGAATCCGAAAGTGGCCACTTCATTTTCCCCGCTCATGGCAATTTCAAAGCCATAAGGCATACCGCTGATCTTCATTCCTTTGGCATCCGGCGTTACTTTGATACCATTGGAAGCCTGTACTGCGGGCAGATGACTAAGCATTTGTACCAGTTTGGAAATACTGAACCTGCCATTTGTACCTAGTACATCGTCTGAGAGGAGCCATCCCAGCGGGTTCTCCAGGATGCCCATGAGGGCTGGCATCTGCCATTGCTGATCGGCAACGGATGCAGCAATGGCATGCTTACCATTCACGACTTTCTGTACCGCCAGACTTTCTGTCGGCATTTTTTCTCCCAATCCCAGCCCGATGAAGATTTGCTGAATGAGTGGATATTGTTTCAACAACTGTTCTTCAAAAACAGCATTGAGAAGGATATTGAGGGTAAAGGCAGGAGCCAGGTCCGCGACGTTGTTAAGGAAAACATTTGTATTAAACGGTATCAGCTCAAGGGCCTGGGCGGCTGGTTTGCTGCCGTCTCCCCATATTGCAGCAGCTGTGAAAGCAGGTTTTAATATACCTTCTTCCAGCTTCAGCGTAAAGCCGCTTCTCAGTGTAATACCTATATTCTCACAGTAAATATCCAGTGTTCCTTGTAGCTTTTCGTTGCTGAGATCCAATTGTATGCCGCCACTGACAAGGAGGAAGGAGCCTAATTGAAATGCGTCTGCTGGTAAGATGCCAAAGGAAATGACTCCTGTGGAATCGGTGCTGAAGGTCCAACTGCCGGTTTTGTAAGGCCCCAGATTCCTGGACAGATGGGCTGCCAGTTGTTTCAGGTTGTCTGCATTGGCGATATCAAACAGTTGGGTATATAGTTGCTGGAATGTTTTGTATGGATTACTGATTAAGTCCAGTAACGTATACGGATATACGGTATATCCTTCTTCGGCAGGTCCGCAGATGCCCATTCCTTGTAACAGCTGCAACACCGGAAGCGGGAAGTTCGGAATCTGAATACCGAATATTTCTGACAGGAAGTTGTAGAGGAGACTGCGCTGTTCTTTTATGGCCAGCAGACTGTTGAACTGCGATTGTATGTAGGTGTTGAAATTGGCTAGCAGTCCGGTCCAGCCGGCGGTGTTGATACCGAGTAATCCGTTGGTGAGACTGAAGAGCTGGATGTCCTGGAGATCAGTTTCACCATCAGGCGTCATCGTTAGTCCCAACATGGACAACAGCGTATAGGCCTGTTGGAACAGCGGTTGGGCTTTTACCTGGTCAAATGCCTGTTGCAGACCGGCATTCAGCAATACCATAAAGCCATTTTGCAATGCCGCCGTAAAGCCTGGGTCCAGGAAATCCTGTAAGGTCAGCTGCGCTTGTTGCTGTTGCCCTGGTAAGGTAACATTGAACAGCGTAACGATTGGATCGAATTGAAATGCTTTGTTGGTAGTATCATAAGAAAGATTACAGCCTACCATTATTTTCTCTACGCTGCCAAGGGAAGCTGGTAAATTTACCAGCATGCCATCAGGATTATAGAGTATGCCTGTCAGGCTAAACGAAGGTACCTGTCCATCAAACAAGAGGGTACCGCTGGAGAGGTTATATTTCAGCGCGTTTACACGGGCATGCAGGTCGAATCCGAATTTCGTAGTGCCGTTGCCGTTATTGAGCTGGTATTGCCAGGAGTTGGATCTTCCAGCGCCGAGGCCAATAATTTGTCCGGTGCTTTCATACCATGTAATTCCTTCGAAACCTTTTGGCAACGGGAATGTCCATGGATCGTTGAAAGTGCCGCTGCCGCCGGTGGCAGGAGCAGCTTCAATATTTGTATTGACAACGTAGGATAATAGAGAGAGCAGACTTTTCGCATTGGCGGCTGAAGCGAAGGTGGCAGACAGATAATTACGCAGATCTGGCCATGGGTTACTCAGACTGTTGAGTTTGAGTTGCTGGAAGCCGCTCCAGCTTAATCCTGTAGGGAATACCGGCGATTTGGTAATATCCGGGATTAAGCCCAGTGCGCCAATTGCAAAGAGGGCTGCCCTGTTTTCCACCCGCATGAGTAAAGCGCCCAATGCCCCCACCAGGAAAGGACTGAAAGCCGGTACGGCATTCAGTACCAGGTCCTTCAGATTTGTTTGCTGATCGAAATTCAGGTCCTGGCCAAGAATGATATCCTGTCCGTTGATAACCAGTTTAGGGGTTTGTACAAACATGGACCATCCCCATCCATTCAGGCGGTTCCATTCAGCGGATAGCTGTGACTTACTAACGCTAACGACTACACCGCCAAGACTTGGCGTCATGAATCCTTTTGGCAGCTGCAATTGGGCACTGACAGCCAGGAGCCAGGAGGCTTCAATGTCAACGCCATTGGCAGGGAAATGTAGCCCCAGCGCTTCCAGGTTGAGCGAAGGCGCAATCTCCACGTTTCCAACGGTAATGGTAGGTTGGAGAGACAGGCCCAGTATCAGGTCTATGCTGTTGTCTGTATTTACTTGTTTAAAGGCAGTAAGGAAGGCAGGGAGACTACTGCTGCTTAATGCAATACCAGCCATCCATGGATCGTCTTTGGTGCCGCTTCCCGTAACGGTTACATTTAAACCGGAGACGGTCTGTTGCAGCAGGAGTGCCATTTCCTGGATGATATATGCAAAAGCGGCTTTCCCGTCTACAGCAGTGGAATATTGTAATACAGCAAGATAATAATCTGACCAGGCCTTCACAGGATTCAGAATGGAATGCACCATCTGCGTGCCTGAGAATGGAGCTGGCAGGGTAGTTGGCCAGTTCGTCTTTGCACTGACAGGCGTTATCAATCCGATCAACGCGCCAATGTTATCAGCGAAATCGCTGCTACCGATGCCGATGAGCGTACCTAAAGCAGCGCTTAGCGCAGCGGCGCCAGCTTCTGCCAGTTCTCCCGGAGATAGCAGGTTTACTTTATCAAAAGAAGTAGTAGTGGTTACTACCTGGTTCAGTGAAAAATCAGGAACGATCTTGCCATCAGAGCCGAGGATCAGTCCTGCCGTAAGAGAACCAACACTGTTGCCATCGTAGGCGACCAGCGGTTGTCCGGTTGTTTTATTTTTCAGTGCAAACTGGAACTGGAAATTAATTTCCGGAGCGGCGGTAACTGCCTGCGCGCTTAATCCAAACTGTCCCAGTTCCAGGTTGGCCTGGGCGGTGAATACAGCAGGAGAGCTGCCTAGTGGCACATTGCTGCCGGTGAAAGAGAATCCGGGATAAAAGTAGCGGATGCCGCCTTCATCTACGGTGGTGGCCACCGCGAAATCGAGTTGTCCTATACTGCTTACATTCAGTATACCCAAACGGAATGGATCTATGCGTGTACCCGTTCCTGTTATCTGTAGATTGGTATTGCCGAGGAACCCACTGAGAGCGGTAATCCAGCCTTTCAACGCATCTGTATCTGTACACAGTGCATTGAACCAGTTGAAGAACAGCGTTTTCACGCCGTCGGGATATTTGGCTGGATTGGAGGCGACTTCAAACAAGTTATACCATTCCATTACAGGCAGCTTCACATTCGGCAGGTTGGGTATTTGTGAAGAGAGCCCCAGTAAAGGTGTGATATAGTTGAGATATTGCTGTTGATTGGGGAAGACATAACTGAGTGCCCCCATAAACAGGTTGGTAGCTATTTCCAGCATTTCCTGTCCGCTGATAGCCAGCAGGTCTGCGAGCGATTTATTAGCAGGAGGAGCGCTACCCAGTTTCAGCGACAGTACTTCCAGCGATACGCTGAAAGGATCACTGGCGGCAACATCAATCAAAGCGCTGAATTTCACACCATCGAAGGAGATGCCGTTGATATCTACCAGCGGAAGTTTAGTGTCGCCTCCTTCTGCGGCTACGCCTAAGCTGATAGGATAACCCTGATCCGTAAACGTAATTTTAAAGCTGCCATTACCGATAGCAACAAAAGGCATTAAGCCCCAAACATTTACTGTCAGGAGCGGCGTGCCGGGAGGTGGCGGTACTTTCCAGGTATGGAGGACACCCAGGCCCATCACCGTTTCTTTCAGCCCGTTTGTTTCTTTCAGATAACTTACCAGATAGAACCCGGTGGGGTCGTTGCCGTTTTTTATGGGGTACCAGGTACCCAGGAGAGAGGCGTCCTGGATGGGAATGCCTAGAGCATTGCCTCCGATTTTTCCCAGTATGGAAGTAAGTAATTGCTCGAACTGCTCCGGATTATCAGTAATACCTAGTTGGGTATTTGTGATTGGATTGGAAAACCAGTCAGGGTTTAGCTGATAGACATCCTGTGTAGGATCAGGCTTGGTAAGTAGTCCTATCAGTAGTCCCAGGCTGGCAAGCACAGGGTCCAAACCGGAAAAAGTAATACCATTATCACTGATGCCTGCAACCGCCTGTTTATGTCGGGCAGATTTTGCGGCGCTTATTTCGTTAATCATCTTCAATGGTTTGTGAGTCAGGAAAATCGGAGGCCACCTGGCATTATAAACGGGATGTATCCAATAGCTTCATGTAGTTGAGTAGATTGTGATAATCCGGGTCTTCATATTTCAGTTGTCCTTGCATTACCACACCGGTATTAATCGGTTCATAACCGATGGTCATTAACCCGGTGGCCAGATAGTCGTTCGGTCTTCTGATCTGATAGCTCTTGCTACCTAATACTGCATTGAATTTCTGTGCGAAGTCGTAATTGGCCGACATCATGCTGCCAAACGTATATATCGCTTTTACCGCGCGGGTATTACTCATGGCATAATCTGATGCCGCAATATTGGCAATAGCGCCACCAAGACTATGTCCCGTTAAATAGAGATCTCTGGAGCTAAATTGTTGCAGCTCAGTTTTAATGGCGTCAGACATGCCAGCATAGAGCGTATAGGCGCCTATATTGACTTGTGCAGAACCCACAGGACTCCATGGTGGGCAGATGAAACCAGTATAGGCAGTATAGGTATTGAATTCCTGCCAATTGATTTCTCCACGGAATACAATCACAACGGAATTGTTGGTATCTCCCTTAAAGATATATGCCCAGGTACCGCCATTACTATCTATACTTTTAACAAATTGATAGTTGGCTGGCGCATCGCCCCCAATGCTGTCGGGGTGTTGTGCCCAGTGATAGCAAAGCATGGATAGTTTGGATAATGTAAAGGCCATGTCCCTGGAGAATCCTGGAGGAGTATCAATATTTACAGGCTCAGGGTCGTTGGGAATAGGATTACCGCCTAATGTTTGGGTGTAGAAGACAGTGGCTCTTTCCCACCAAGGATCATCTGCTTCCGGATTCAGACTGGCATTCACCGGATTGTAGGTACCCAGCAGGGAGAAACCGGATGGTGAGAGGGGCCATTTATCCACATCATTTCCAGCAGCACTTGCCCTGGTAACTGTTGCAGGAGCCGTGATGGTATTCTTGTAATAGGTGGCCATTTCGCTATTGCCGAAGTCGGCATTAGAGAAAGTATAGCAGGGAGTAGGAGTAGTGGGAGCATTGGGTTTGATACCTGTATGCGGGTCAGCAGGCCCTTGATTGCCAACACGAAGATCCAGTGCGGCTATTTGTGCCAGCGGCGCACCTAATCCATGTCCGCAGATATACAAGGGACGGGAAGGATCTTCTCTTTTAGTGACAGCGTCCCATATAGGTCTGCGAAGAAACTGATAGGCGATGGAATACATGGAGAGTACCTGTGCCGTTGCTGGGATATTTTTTCCCGCAATGTCGGTGGGTAAGGTCTCCATTTTAAAAGCGCCGTCATATTGATACAGTAAGAATTTCAGCCAGGAGATACCTACTGCCAGGACATCCACCTGCACATTATTGTTGTCGTTATCCTGAACGGTTATTTTGACAATGTATCCCTGTGTGGGAATAGGAACAACTTTATCGGTAGCGGGATCATTTTTGAATGGTTGTTTAATAACATCCCATCCGGGAGGTAAACTGGGACCATCATCGAGGAGGTCATAAATGTTTGCCTGTGCAGCAATCATTTCCAGGCTGGCGAGAGGAACATTGATACTGGTAGCCAGCGCAGTTGCTTCGGGAGCGGAATTTGTTTGTTCCATGGTAGAAGACATTTACGTCTGGAGAACAAATTTCCTGTTGTTCCTCAGACAGGTAATTGAAGAATTGATTAGAAACCGGTCCCGGATTGTAATGCGTCGTGAACGGGACCGGACCATGTTGAATTGCTATTGAACGAAAATATTTGCTGGAGTTATTCCTTGCGGATGATGATACTGGAAGGAGCTCCTGGTGTTCCGGGACCGCCGGGACTTCCAGGGCCAAGATTTCCACTGGTGCTGCTACCTGGTAAGCCGGACGTACCAGGCGTACCTGGAGAGCCGTTAAATTCTTTTGCAATGATTTTGCCGTTGGGTCCAAGGTCTGTGTAGTATACCATAAGGGTATCTCCATTTCCGCCGTCGCCACCGCGTCCGCCATTGCCACCCTGGCCACCTAAGCCTTGCGGGCCGTATTGAGCGGGTGTGCAGGTATTTTTACTATCCTGACTACCTGGATATCCACCAGGACCTCCGTCTCCCCCAGTGCCACCAGCACCGCCTGTTTGTCCTGTTCCGCCACCTGCTTCTACCGTACATTCACCGTTAACAACACCCAGATGGATATCATCCAAAGGCATAGGATTACCTTTGGTACCGCCGGTACCAGCGCCGCCCGTAGAGCCGCTAGAGCCTATGGCACCATTAGTGGGAGCAGATTGACAGTAATAAGTACAGTTGGTACTGTTGTAACCGGATACGCCGGCATTCCCCTGATTGCCTCTGTTGCCGACAACCCCGGTAGCTCCAAATTGCGCCGGGTTAGTATAAGGTGCGCCGATAATCAATATTGAAGACATAATTAGTTGCTGTTTTAAGGTACTTGACGAATATTCACCTGCGATGTGCTGCCTTTGCCGCCAGTAGGGCCGGTGTTACCATTGGTGCCAGTAGGATTTCCCTGGCCGCCAGTACCTAAACTACCGGGTGTACCTGGATCTCCAAGGAATACGTCCGGTGTAATAGAACCGCCGGAAAGTTTGGTGTAATTGACAGTTACAGTAGTGCCGTCGCCACCATCTCCAGCTTTGCCGCCATTACCGCCAGTACCTCCTCTGCCTTGCGCTCCTTTGCTGGCAGGATTACATTTTTGCTTTGGATCGATGGTGCCAGGATTGCCGCCAGGTCCACCGGTACCGCCTTTTCCACCATTCCCGCCAGTCTGGCCTGTACCGCCACCAACGCGAACGATGATATTGTCTGTTACTACGCCAAGGTTTAATGTAGTAGGAGGAGCAGGGCGTCCTTTTGCACCAGCAGATCCGTTTACGCCAGTTGTACCCTGACCGCCCTGACCACCTGTGCCGGGAGCCGTCAAACAGTAGTAAGTGCAATTACCAGTGTTATAGCCACTTTGGCCGGGAGTACCCTGACTGCCTTGCGTGCCGGTACTACCATCGCCACCATTTGGAGCGGCGTTTGCATACGGCTCTCCAGTAACTAAAATCGTAGCCATGATTGAATATTTTTGTTTTAAATAGGGTGAAATAAATTGTTTGGTTGAACCGATGTTATTGTGGGGAGACAACCGCATATGAACCTTCCTGGCGTAAAATAATTTCGGAGGGAGCGCCCGGATTCCCCGGATAGCCGGGATTTCCAGGGCCTTGATTACCATAGGAGCTATTCCCTGGTTGGCCTCCGTTGCCCGGAACGCCTGGTGCTCCGTCAAATTCGATCAGATCAATATTTGCATTCGGACCCAGCTCCGTGTAGTATACCATCAGTGTGCAGCCATCGCCTCCATTACCGGAGTTACCACCATTTCCTCCCTGGCCTCCGAGTCCCTGATGCCCGTTCTGTGCAAGGTGGCAGACGTTGTTCCCATCTTCCTGACCCGCTTGTCCGCCAGCGCCACCATCTCCACCCTGACCGCCATTGCCGCCGTTCTGGCCTGTACCTCCTCCTGCTTTGACGGTAACATTTCCGTTTATATAACCGAGATGGAGATCGTCCTGCGGCATGGGGTTACCAGTATCGCCGCTCCAGCCGGTATTGCCTGTACTGCCATTTGTGCCATTGCCTCCATTTTGTGGAGGCCACATGCAGAAGTAGGAATTGGTCATGTTATTAAATCCGCTGTAGCCAGGAGCGCCATTCGTGCCTTTGGCGCCGGTAGCGCCATTGCTGCCATTGCCTGCGGCAGAAGTATATGGGGCGCCGATAACAAGAATGGATGTCATGCCGATGGTATTTATTTTGATTAGGATTCCGGCCGGATGATAATGCTGGATGCAGTTCCGGGATTGCCAGCTGTTCCTGGATTACCAGGACCCAGATTACTGTTACTGCTACTGCCGCCGTTGCCGCCACCGCCAGGATTTCCAGGAGTGCCGTAGAACGTGATAGGCTGAATATTGCCGCCGTTGAGGGAAGTATAGAAAGCCATTATAGTAGCGCCGTCTCCACCATCGCCAGCTTTACCGCCATTACCTCCTTTACCGCCAGGTCCCTGCGCTCCCGCAACAGCTGCCGTGCAAGGGTATACCGGAGGAATATTAAATGGGGGAGGGAAGGTATATGCAGGATTGTTGCCAGCTTTTCCTCCCTGGCCGCCAGTGCCGCCAGTTCCACCTTTGCCGCCATCCTGACCGGTTCCGCCACCTGCTTGAATAGTAACAGTGCCGCTTACTACACCTAAATGAACGGTGCTTGGAGGAGCAGGACGGCCTTTGGCGCCACCAGATCCTAAAGTGCCGGTAGTACCGGTATTGCCGATCTGACCGTTCCCAGGTTTTCTGGAACAAACGATGTTGCTGTTTTCTACTGCAACAGCGCCATCCACGCCATTTGCACCAGTGGTACCTGTATTGCCGGTAGTACCAGGACTGGCAGCACTCGTATATGGTTCTCCTGTGAATAAGAAGGTTGTCATACGAATAGTTTTTGTAATCAGTGATGTGCTTCTTTCGAAGGATATATTTTGGGGCAGTTATTTCGGGGTTTACGGAAACGCCTATACGCAAATAACTGAATGCGCCGTAAAATCAGATGCTCCCATAGCAGTTGCCTGAACGCAAAGGATATGGTGAATAACGCAAGGACTGTCCGGACTACTTTTGAGTGAAGTATTGTGTATGCAGTGAACAATTGGTAGTGATCATGATTTCTGCGTTCTGGCCTTCTGTAATTTCTTCGAAATTCATTACAACAGGATCTTCTCCTTTAATGGTGTAAGTCTCGCCAGAAGGGATGTCCAGATCCTCGCCAGTGAATACGGCGATTCTGCCAGGGAACATCAGGGAATTGATGAGGGGTTCATATTCCTGTACTTTGCGGGAGTCTCCCATTACATAGGCATAAGCAGCTTTTTGCATTTTGTCAAAAAGTTGATCATCCATTCTGGACAGTAGTTCGGCCTTTGAACCTACTGCAGACATCAGTTGACGGTGGTGATCCGCCAGTGGATCCGGATAAGTAACATGACCGTCGTCATTGCCATCAGGTACGCCTACCATTTTTTTGAATTCAGCAATTGAACCAACACTTACATGAATGGGAGGAACATCAGATTCCAGTGGGTCTGAGGAGAAGACCAGGTTCTTTTTTTGCTGTTGGATGCTTTTAATTTGATTGCTAAGGGTGAGATGGGCGTCTGGCGCAAGACCCAGGCGTTGATTTACAGATGCGTGATTGTCTTTTTGTGCTTGTGTGAGCGTGTTCATAAGAGTATTTCATTTATGGAATAAAGAATAAAGAAATATTGCGGCTAAAAAATGCCCTGCCCGAAATAGCTTCAGGCGGAGTAATCAAAGGATAAATCGTTTGAACAACAGAGGTGTCCTGTTATTCAGGGAATGGAATGTGCGGATTAGAGATACCGATACCACTACATCAGGATTTTTTCCGGCAAAAAAATAGGAAGTGTTACTGAGATGAATGGCGAAGGAAAGTTAACACCGGCCGGCCTTTTGAGGGTAATTTCACAACCTTTTGATCACAGTTTTTGAGGTTTAAAGTGATAAAAATGAAGTACGATAACTTTGATGTGATCGAAAATAAATAAAAAAATCATTTCGCCAAGAGGGGTATGCGGATCGATTTTTTAACATAGTGTAAATTTATATGTGTTTAAAAGCTAATTTGATTGTTGGTGGAGATGGTTAGGTGGGCAAACCTATTTTTTAAAACGTTGATAAGGGCGAAAATTATTAAAAAAAGGGTGAAAACACCTATCGCTTTAACGAGTTTAACAGGAAGGATAAAAAACAGCCTGCAACAGTAACTTACATTTACTGTTGCAGGCTGTTTTGGTGGCATAGGTTATTCCGCGTGCAGCGACTTTACAGGATTGGCAAGGGCCGCACTAATAGTTTGGATACTGATGGTAACCAGTGTAATGAGGATGGCCACCGCGCCTGCTGCGCCGAAGACCCACCATGGGAAGGCTATATGATAATGGTACCCATTCAGCCAGTTGCTGGTATAATACCAGGCAATAGGACTGGCAATCGCGATAGCAATTGTTACCAGTTTCAAGAAACTTTTGGAAAGGATAAAACTGAGATTCATTAAGGTAGCGCCCAGTACTTTTCGTATCGCTATTTCCTTTCTCCGGGCTTTAGCCATATAGGATACCATCCCTAATAATCCAATACAGGAAATGCCAATGGCGAGTCCTGCAAAGAGAGAAGATAAAGTCTTTAATACCTGAAGATCCTTGAACTTCATAGAGTACATATCATCTACAAATTGATAATCGTATGGGAAGTCCGGGTTGAATTTTTTGAAAATACTACTGATAGCAGCCATGTTGGTGGCCTTGTTATGTGCCGGATTTAACCGGTAGTGAATGGTATTGAACCAGGAGTTAGGCCCCTGGATGATCATGGGCGTTATTTTATCAAAAGGCGATTCTATGATAAAATCTCTTATAACGCCTACCACATGCCAGTCTTGACCATTATCATGAACTGTAGCCTCCAACGGATTACGCAGATGCATGGCCTTCACCGCCGTTTCCGTCAGCAACATCGCTGCACTATCTGTGGGATATTTGTATACGTCAATATCCCGACCCATTGTCAGCGTCATTTTCATGGTGTTGATGAAATCGGCATCCGAAGAAAAACGGAGAAAATCAGTTTTGTTGTCATCAGCGGTACTGCCTGTCCAGCTGAGTCCCCAGCCATCACTGGATCTCGAAGTGATGGGTGACATATTCTTTGAAACAGCAGTAACGGCGCCGGATCGCAGTAGCTCATCCCGCAAGAGTGGGTAATTCTTTTGCAGATCTCCGACAATGTTCGTGTATGCGAGACCCGACTGGTCATAGCCTCTTTCTCTGCTCTGAGTATGATTAATCTGCCTGGTAACAATGATGGTAGAGATGATCAGCATAATGGCAAAACTGAATTGCAAAATCACTAGTACGGATCTCGGTTGTATCCTTAACTGGTTAATTTTATAAGTCCCTTTCAAGGAGGCCACCGGACGGAAAGAAGAAAGGATGAATGCCGGATAACTTCCTGCGAGTAGTCCTGCAATCACAACAAACGCTAAGGCAAACAGCCAGGTGTTGGTATGTAATATCCTGATCGAGAGATTGCGTTCTATTAAATTATTTAATGCAGGCAGACAACAAACCACGATAACGGCTGCCACCAGGAAAGCAAAGAAACTAATGATCAGACTCTCCGTAATGAATTGCCAGATTAAGCTAAGTTTGCTGGCGCCCATTACTTTTCGGACTCCAATTTCCCGGGCACGTTTTTCACTTCTCGCGGTACTGAGATTCATAAAATTGATACAAGCGATCAGTAAGATAAAAATTCCGATAATAGTGAATAATCGTACTTGTTCAATTCTGCCGGTGGTGTATTCCCCATCTTTACTACCATTATATAGGTAGTAGTTTTTATAGGGATGCGCAAATACTTCCGTGGTTGGTCTGCTATTAGGATTCCCGTGGCTGATAATAATATCTTTTACTTTCTTATTAAATGCCGTGAGGTCCGCATTTTTATTGAGCAGCATATAAGTCTGCACCGAATTATTGGTCCAGTTTGAATCTACATAATGTAAATTTTTTGCCGCGAAATCCCAGGATAACAGGCATTCAAATTTCATCTGCGTATTCTCCGGCAGATCTTTTAGTACAGCCGTTACCGTTACAGGAAATTCCTTATCAAGCGTAAATACCTTACCGATGGGATCTTCTTTCCCGAACAGCGCATGAGCGAATTTTTCCGTAATGATAACGGAAGATACATTATTGAAAGTGGCGGCAGCGTTCCCGCTTACAAATGGAAAACTGAACATCTGGAAGAAGTCTGGGTCCACAAATGCCGTTTTTCCCATGACTTGCTTATCGCCGGATTTGACCAGGAAATCATTTTCATCATCATACCTGGAAACGCCTTCTACACCAGGATATTCTGATTTCAGTACACTTGCCAGAATTTTAGGAGTATAAGGCCATGCCTGGAGTTTTCCACCAAAAGAATCGCGGTCACTCATCACATATAGTTGGTCTATTTTCTCATGGAAGCGGTCCATGGTTAGCATGTTCTGCAACCAGATGGCTATCAGCAATGCGCCGGCCATACCTATGGCCAGACCAGTGATGTTAATTACAGCAAAAGCTTTATCCCGAATAAGTGTACGCCAAGCGGTTTTTAGGTAGTTTTTAATCATGGGCTACGAAAAGTTACAGATAACGTATATCCGTGATCGTAAAAATATGCCAAAAGAATATAATATTCAATATCAGTGAGTTAGGTGCCAATAAATATGCTTTTCTGTTCGGTATCGGACAGTTGCATGTTCAAAAATGAAGTATCGAAAATATTCTTTATCACTAGAAAAGATAGCCACATTTTTTCCCTATTATCCCAGTTTTTTCTCCCTACTTTCGTTTCTCTGGCCCATACAGCCAGGTCTTATTCTCAATCGAAATTATTTGGTAATGAAAATCCTAAAGTTCCTGCTGCTATGGCTGCTGGCATTGCCTGCGGTTGTAAATTCTCAATCGATCGATAAAGTTTATTTCGATACGCGTGACAGCGCGCATAGCTTTTACTATGCCGTGCCGCCATTGTCTGGAAACATTCAGGCAACGTTGGTGGTCTTCACCGGGTATTATCCATTGAAACGATTACTGGTGGAGTCAGGATTGCATAATGCGGCTTCAGGAAACGATATTCTTACAGTCTATGCTTCGCAGGGAGAAAACCTCGTTGCCACTAAGGAATGTGTAGACCGGATGAATGCAATACTGAAACATGTAGCCGCTCATTATAAAACAGATACCAGTCGCTATGTATTGGCGGGTTACGATATTCCTGGAAACGTAGTATTGCGCTATGCGGAGCTGGCCGCAGAAAAGCCGGCTGAAACATTTATTCATCCCAGGGCAGTGATGGGAGTGGGCACTGTAGTGAGTTTGGAAGGACTGTGGAACTGGACAGGCCGTATGATAGAGAAGAATTATAATGAAGAAGATGTAATGACCGCCAAATTTGTAAAAGAAGTATTGACAAAACAAATTGGAACGCTGGAAGCACAAGCGAGTAGTTATGCGCAGTATACGCCTTTCAACAAGGATTTGAAAGGGCAGGGCAATGAAAAATATTTGCGGAATATACCGCTGCGATTATACTATGATACAGACATCAACTGGTATTTGAAGAACGGCAGAAACAGTTTGTTGGATACGCCTATTCCTGATGCTACCGCCATTATCAGCAGCTTGCTGATGGCGGGTAACCCCAAAGCGGAGTTTATACAAACTAAGCAAGGCCTTAACAGCAGCGGTTTCCGGCATCCGGTTAGTTTTTCTATTGTAGATGAAGTGGAATGTATTCAATGGATAAAAGCCGCTACAGGTATTTTTGATCCGGTCACTTATCAGCCTGTGTATAAAATGATTACACCGGACAAGTGGACAGAAGAGCGGTTCGGTATTCCAGCTGATTTTGCCATGGAGATACCGCTGAAAGGAGTGGAAGATATCCGCTTTGCGTCAGGATGGGGAGAACCCGGCAGTGAAGAGCACTGGACCTATGCGTTCCTCTGGTGGTTGGAAGGCAGGCCGCAACTGAATGCGGCCCTGCTCCAAAATTATCTTACGCAGTATTATAAGGGTCTGGTAGGTAGAAATATAGGTAGAAGAAATATTCCTGCCGATAAAGTGATTCCGGTAACAGCCAGAATCCAGGCGGTGAAAACCCTGGCCGGCGATGAGGCTACCTATGAAGGTAGTATTCATATGCTGAACTATATGCAGCCGGGGCCCATCACATTGAATACGCGTATCCATATAAGGAGTTGCCCTTTGCAGCAGCATACTGCTGTGTATATCGAACTATCTCCTAAGCCTTATAAGCATACGCTGTGGCAGCAAATGGACCGTATCGGAAATGAATTCGACTGCCGTAAATAGTCATTATGATTTTCTTTTCAGCAGATTGGTAAAACCGTCATCATAACTCATGGTGATGGTTTTAGCATCTGTGGAGAATTCTAACCGGATGTAATCATAACCTACCAATCGGAATACATGGTCTGTCAATGGCGCCAGGCGAAGGAATTTGCCGGCGGCATTAGAAAAGTAAAGAGTACCGTTTTCCAGTTTCACCTGACGATCCCCATAAGCGCCTACGTATTGTTGTAGGGTGGCGGTATTCACAACAGGCGATTTCGAAGATGCTGCTGCCAGTTCCCGGGCCCACTGCAGCTTATGTTGTAATGCTGGCGCTGGGTTACTTTTCAACTGCGCATCAAAGAAATGCAATACGGCAGTTTGCAAAGCGTCATCAGGAGTGGTGGCTATATCCGGACGTACGCCGGTTCCTTCCCAGTTTTTACCAGTGACAGGATTGATGGCCCGTGCAAAAGGAATCCTGCCTACAAATCCATTACCTAACTGGAACGGCTCTACGGGATGTGCTCCGCCACCGGTATTTTCACCAATGATTAGGGCGCGTTTTCTGGTCTGTAAGTCATAGCTGCATTCCTCGGCGCCGGAATAGGTACGCTGACTGGTCAGTACATACACCGGGATATGCTGGAAATGCTCGCTGCTATCAACTACATAAGTATAGAAGGAATCCGTTTGATTAGTTCTGCGTTCATACAAATCGTTCAGATGCGTTTTAGGAGGGAAGAGATAGCTGCAGATGTACTGTACCATTTCAGGATCTCCGCCGCCATTGTCCCTCAGATCAAGAATCAGCGCATTCGTATGTTGTAAGAATCCGAATGCCGCTTTTACGGTGGCTTTGGCCGGGTCGGTGGCTTCCACGAACAGATTCAGTTGCAGGTAACCTATATTACCATAGAGCACTTCTGCCTTTTTAACGCCATAGTTGGTGAAACTGTCGTCCAGCCTTGCGGGTGGAGGCGCCGGCTTCGTTGAATCTGCCGGGGCGCTGGTTTCGCGGGGATTATAGATGATGGACATATGACCATCATGGTACACATGATGCAGATCTGTGGTAAGGGCCTGAGAAAATTCCTGTGATCCGGTGATCTTATTGTAAGCGCCTGATTGCAGTCGCTCTCCAATATATTTACTCATCTGTTTGGCAGTATCCAGGTAAATGTAGTTCCCTATGAGTAGCTCCTGCAAACGTTTTACTACTTCCTGCTTCGCTGTTGGTGTAATAAGGGCGGACGATTGGGCAAATGTCTTTCCAGTTAAAAACAGGGAAAAACATACAATGAATAGCCGTTTCATGAATGTGTTATTTATGTAAATACGAAAATCTTCGTACAATGTACGAAGATTTTCGTAAAACAAAATTTTTTCAGAAAAAAGGTCTTATTTTTTCTGCAATAGGGGAGCGAAAGCAGGGAGCTTTACCTTGTACCGGCGCAGGTTATCGTTCATAGTATCTTCTTCCTTC
The DNA here is from genome assembly GCF_003259435.1 of Chitinophaga dinghuensis. Classification (GTDB taxonomy): domain Bacteria; phylum Bacteroidota; class Bacteroidia; order Chitinophagales; family Chitinophagaceae; genus Chitinophaga; species Chitinophaga dinghuensis. The sequence continues at coordinate 552,928 of NZ_QLMA01000005.1, read as the reverse complement.
AGGCACTCGTGGTTTTTTCTGCTGATCCAGTAGGTCTGTGTGTATTTACCTCCGGAATAGGTGCCTTCTGTATAAAGTTTCCAACAGTCTACCTGTTGATTATCCAAAGTCTGAATCGTTTCTGTACCGATGACGCGATAGGTTACATAAGCAGGCGGCGTCAGGCCGGCATCATAGAACCGGATAAGGAAGGTTTTATTGGCAGCCAGCGGCAGCATTTCGAATGTTTCCAAATCCAGGTGCCAATTGTAATTGGGCATATCAAAGTCGAGGCGGAAATCTTTCGCCTTATTATCACTGAGGGTATCGCCTTTAATAGCTGTCCTGGACCATACATAGGCTTTGGTCTCTTTCGCGGACTTTGACATATGGTATAACGGCCTGAAATCGTCAATGCTGTTGATACTCATAAATTCGCGGTACTTGGTACTGTCTTCACTGTACCAATGCTGCACGGTTTCAAAAACGGGCGTATTGTCAATGATAACCCGGTTGATCTCTCTGTTCCAGATACTCATCCAGAGTTGTTTGTCGTTTCCTTTAGCCTGGAAATAAACGAGATATTGCCGCATACCGGTTTTGAGGTAGCGGGTGTCCAGCGGAATATGAGCAGGACTGATAGTATCAGTTTGTTGGGCCCTGACCTGCGTGAAAGTCAGCAGGAATAAGCAGGACAGGAATACGAATGGTATACGGGTAAGTTGCATATTAAGATCTTGTTTGTTTTTTGCAAAAGTTCTCATTGCTACGGGCACGAACAAACGAATTCAATGATTTGCGGGATATTTTCAGCAGTCGCGGTTTCCAGGAAGTATTGAAAGAAAGGCTGGTTTCATTGAAGTAAAAGCTGGGCTGGTTGAAAAAACAGGATTTCAGCAAATAGGATAAAATTCCTTCGTAATTTGGAGTATGCAATTTCTCAAGGATATCACCACCAGTGCGCGACTACAATGGATTTCATGGTTGGTCATTTTTATGATGCTACTGTTTTCCATGTTACCGGAAGATGGCTTTGGACAGGCATTTGTATATGCTTTAAGTAATACGGTGTATTATGCGCTGGTGATATACGGCAATATGAGTGTGCTGTATCCTGTACTCTTCAAGAAGAAGCGCTATGTATGGTATGCACTGGCAGCACTGGTTTTCCTGACTGGCGCCGCGCTCACCAGGGCCTATTTCCTTAACTGGGTGTACAATAGCTGGTATGCCGCAACGCCGTCTCCCATCAGCGGTAAAATTATTTTCCGCTATATGGCTGGTGTACCATTGATCTTTATGCTGAGTTTTTTCTTTCGCATTGTGTTGGATTACTTCACCTTGAAACGTACTACTGCTGCGCTGTTGCTACAAAATACGCAGGCAGAATTAAATCTGCTTAAATCGCAGGTGCAACCCCATTTTCTATTTAATACCCTCAATAATATTTATTATGAAGCCTATCTGGAAGCACCTCACACGGCGATGCTGATAGAGCGGCTTTCTGAGATCATGCGCTATTTTGTGGATGAGAGCCCAAAGGATCAGGTACTGTTGTCTACCGAAATCAGTTTTCTGGAAAACTATATTGCTTTGGAAAAAATCAGGATACGGCATGCTATCGATCTGGAATTTACCCAACAAACGGCTGAGGATTGCCATCTGCCACCAATGTTACTTATGACTTTCGTGGAGAATATTTTTAAACATGGCGTAGATAAAACCAGTACGGAAAACAAAATTACTATTCAGTTGCAACAGGCCAACAGCCGTCTCTTATTCCGGACCAGTAATAACCAATGTGGTGAAAAATCTATCAACAGTCAGCGTGGCTCTGGTATTGAGAACCTGAGAAAACGTCTTACCTTGCTATACGGCGATAATTTTGTGTTGGAAACAACCAGATCTGCGCAAACATTCACCTCGTATTTATCTATTCCCGTATGAGCCTCAGATGTATTATAGTTGATGATGAACCGAATGCAGTCAATCTCCTGGAACTGCATATACAACAGGCTACCGATTGGACCCTGTTGGCCAAGTGTTATAATGCGCTGGAGGCATTGGCGGTATTGAAGGAGCACCAGGCAGATATTATTTTCCTGGATATCAATATGCCGCGACTGGATGGGATGGAGCTGGCAGGCTTGCTGCCCACGGGTTTGAAGATTATTTTCACTACCGCCTATACTGAGTATGCAGCTGTCAGCTATAACTATGAAACATTAGATTACCTGCTGAAACCTATTACCCTGAAGCGTTTCTTACAGGCAAAGCAAAAAATAGAAGATAGTTTTGGGAAATCGGCTGCGCAGACAAGCGTTCGTAATGACAGCCAGGATTACTTCTTTGTAAAATCCGGGAAAACTATTCAGCAGATCCGCCTGTCTGAACTATGCTATTTTGAAGGCACGAGAGAATATGTGAAAATCGTCACTGTGAAAGGGGAGATTCTCGTTTATAAAAGATTAAAAGACATTGCCGAACAACTGAAAGCCCCTTTTATACGCATTCACAACTCCTATATTGTGAATACTGGTTTTATTGAAAAGATCCAGGATAACCAGGTATTTATCCATGGGAAAGTATTTCCACTCAGTGAAAAGTTCCGCCCTGCCTTTATGGAGCTCATTCAGCAGCGCTTCCTTTGATACTTTATGGGGATTTAATAGCCGGCGGAAATTGGTTATATTAGCTATTTATTCATCTACTCACCCCTAAATCATCAGTTGATGAAGTACCTGCAACTTGTCATGTTCGCGAGCCTTATCGCGGGAGCGACCTATGGGCAAATCACCCCACATCAATCCAAGGAGATCACGCCGTATGTAGGAAGAGATCTCAGTACTGAGCAAAAGAAGTCAAATGTTACGCCTGCGATGGTACCCGCATCTGCGGCCAAACCAGGCTCTCCGCAAAGCCTCCAGTTTTTTGTGCGAAAATGGACCACTGGCGTATCAGACGCTTTCTATGTCAACAACATAGGTGGCGTAAGAACCTTGGTTGTACAGGCAAATGCCCGCACAAAGCCGCTGCACATCAACAGCAATGGGACCTACTACTGGGAAGCATATGGTGAACAGCGGAGCGGTAAATGGGAGGCCACCGGGGATAAAAATTATCCCATCGTGCTCAAGAATGCCATCCAGAACAAAGATTGGTATGTAGCACAGCACAACAACGGGAAAAACGCCATCTACATCTGGGATCATGATGCGATCAGCTATACCGGCGTACCGATGTAATGTATTAACCTGTTAAAGGTGATAGGAGAAGGCTCGCCTTCTCCTTTTTTATTTAAATTGCCGCTTCGGATTAATATTGTTTGCTATGAAGTTATTCGGACCCAATGCGTTGCTGACGGAACATGCACAATGGATTATGCAGGAAAATATCGCCCAATTGGAAATGCTGCTGGAAGGCGACTTTGATATCAATGCGGTGATGCATGTAACCCAGCATGTGGACGTACCTCCAGTCATCCTTGCCCTGGCGGAAAATAAATTGAAAGTACTGGAATGGCTCCTGGCTCACCAGGTGCAGTTGAATCATCCGGAACATCCGGCTATCGTCATCGCAGCCTCCAATTGTAAATCGAAAACAGTACAGCTGTTATTGGATGCAGGCGCGGATGTAAATATCCGGGATAGGGTTGGAAAGACGGCTTTACACGCTGCATTATATGGCAAAAAATATGATACGATTCCGCTGCTGTTGGCCAATGGTTATAACAAAGCGAAAGATGGTAAGGCATTACGACAGGCTGTCTTCAACAGATTATATCCTGCCATCCAAATACTTTTGGATGCCGGTTTTGATGTGAATTTCCATCAGCCGGATATGGTGTTCCCCTATAATCCTTCTGCGGTATGCGTAGCGGCGCAGAACAACGACTTCTCTACGGTGAAGCTGTTGGTGGCCCATGGGGCTGATGTCTCCCTGAAAGATAATTATGGAGAACGGGCTTTTAATGCCGCTGTTGCTGTTAAGAACGAAGAGATGATAGCGTTTATACGTGCACTGGAGCCAGCACAATGGCATAACGAAGAACAACGATTAACTGATCTGAAAAGCTATAAAATGCCGGAAGCACTGATACAGTTGCTAAGAAGCGAAAACAGAAGAATAACCATTCCGGACAATGACAACCTGCAATTTCTCGAATTCCATTCTATCCTCGATGTAAAGGAAGTGAACTGGAAGAAGCATAAATTCCTGGACCTGGTGGCAGTTACAGATAACTACAGCGCGGAAGGATTTTTGGTATGGTATCCCAAAAAGAAATGCCTGGCTTATGCCGATTATGAACACGAGACATTTACAGAAATATGCACTGTTAAGGAATTTCTGCAAGACCCGGGTACACAGATCAATAAAATTTTCCTCTAATATCCATATTGGGATAAAAAAATGGCAACCCGAAGAGTTGCCATTTTTTGTTGGTGTATCATTATAACTTAATGATGGTAAATTCTGTTCTCCTGTTTTGAAGATGTTCTTCCTCCGTACATTTCACGCCGTTGGCACACTTGTTCAGGAGTTTCGTTTCTCCATATCCTTTGGCTGTCAGTCGGGAGGCCGCAATACCTTTTTGTACCAGGTATGCTACGGTGGCGGCTGCACGACGTTGAGAGAGCGCCAGGTTAAAAGCGTCATTGGCTCTGGAGTCGGTATGCGCGCCCAGCTCAATTTCCCAGGTCGGGTTATCCTGTAATAATGTAACCAGTTTATCCAGTTCTTTAGCAGCATCCGGACGTATATCCGATTTGCCCAAATCGAAATAGATGTTATCCAGTTTGAAAGGTACGCGGAGTTGTGTTTTTTCCATCTCCGTTTTCTTCTGGATGGTTACTCCATTGGGATAACCCTTCAGTGATACTGTATCCCGTTTGATGCAGTTGTAATTGGATTTCACATAACTCAGTTCATATTGACCCGCACTGTCGGCAGGGAAGCTATACTGGCCTTTTTCATTGGTTTGTGCTTCCTGTTTAACGCCTGTAATGAGGTTGGTAATAAGCACTGTTACGGCCGGCATTGGCTGGTCGTTATTTTTCTCCGTCACAATACCCTTGATGATAAATGGTAATTTAGGCGTAGCTGCGATGAAGCGGTATATATCATCACTACCTTGACCACCATCTCTGTTGGAAGAGAAATAGAGCGCATTGTCCAGTACTGCCGGCGCAAAATCGTCATGGCTGCTGTTTACCGGGGTTCCCATATGTTTAATCGCCCAGTGATTGTTTTGTTTGTCGGCCTGGAATATATCCAGCCCGCCGAGTCCGGGATGTCCGTCGCTGGCAAAGTAGAAGTGACCTTCCTTATCAAATGCGGGCGTACGTTCATTACCGGCGGTATTGATTTCTTTACCCAGATTTACCGGCGTGCTCCATTTACCATCTGTACGTACTACATAGTAAATATCGGTTCCGCCCTGATGATTCGGACCTTGTGACGATACAAAATACAGCGTATCGCCGCCTGGATTGATCCATGGATCTCCCACTGAATATTGCAGCATGGCATTGAAGGGCAGTTCCGGAGAGCTGATCCATTTATCCTGGCTGTTGCGGGTAACCTCTTTTACCTCAATATTCATAGTGAGGATAGAATCTTTTCCCAGGGCGGAAGAGGACTTCTTTTTGTAATTGGTAACAGCCAGGTACATCGTATTACCGTTGCCGTTATAGGTGGCGTTGGAGCTATGATAATCTCCGTTTATGCTTTTACGTTCGAGTGAACGAATGGCCGCACTGTCGCCCTCATACAAATGGAGGTAGCTATTACCAGTCCAGGTGTACATTTTCTTATTGATTTGCTCCTTCTCGAAGAAGGATGACTTCCTGGAATAATCATAAGGACGATCAGAAGCAAAAATGAATTTGCCGTTATACTTCGTAATGCTCCAGTCGGAGTATGGAGAGTTTAATTCCTCCATATTTTCCAGTTGGCCTTTTACGGGTTCTTTTATACGGGCGGGCGCTGTGGTGCATCCTTCCCGCATATTGCGGGCCAGAGTGCTACCAGGATTCTCCGACAAATAATGATCGAGCAGTATGGCAGCGGAATCATATTTCGCTACGTTCATCATTATAGCCGCATATCTTAGTTCATCTTCGGAGGTGCCTCCTTTGATTTGCCAGAGTTGTGCGTACCAGATGGCTGCATTTGGATAATCTTTTATCAGGCGATAGCAGTCTGCCGCCCCACGGGCAGCCTTTGGCGTAGGGGTTTTATGAAAAGCCTTGATGAATAAAGGCGTTGCTTTTTCAAAATTATAGAGTCGGTAGGCAGCCATGGCTTCGGTATACGCGTATTGCGCAGTGGCCTGATGGCTAAGGCCTGTTGCGAGAAAACTCAGCAACAGACCTGGAATAAATTTTTTCTTTGGTAGGATGGGCATAACTCAAATACTTTAAACTCCGTTAGAAATAGCGTGGCGACATCATTCTGGCGTTTCTTCTTTTGAAGAAGTAACCAATGGACAGCTCATGGGTAGGGTAGTTGGTGGCTACGGTACCATTCAGCGTCATATCGTAGGCATATCCGAGTCGCAGTTTATCGTTTACAAATACCTCTGCCATGAATACCAATGCTGCCGGCTTTTTGAGATTTTCCTGCAGGTTGGATTTACGCAGATAAGTAGAACGATAGGAAGCGCCCAGCCAAAGTTGTTTGCTGATCAGTACAAACGTATTAAGATCGACGCTGGTAGGACCTGCGAGGTCTTCTTTAATGAGAATACTTGGCTTCAGCAGCAGTTGTTCTGATAACGGCAGCAATCCTCCCATAGTAAAGTACAGATGCGGTTTTAACGGCAGGTACTCTTTCAATGCTTCGGATTTCTGGAATGACTGTGTCAGCAGGTTGCTGGCGGAGATCCCGGCGTAAAACTTCTCCCGGTTGTAAAAGATCCCAAAGCGTGCATCCGGCATGGTGCGTTTGTTTTCGCCGTTGAAAATGGCCGGGTCCAGCTGAGAGGAAGAAGTAGTAAGTAGGGAGACATCCAGTCTTTGTTGCAGAAAGCCTCCGCTAATCCCCACGGAGAGTCTGGAAGAGCCGTCTTCGTTTACCGGAATGCGGTATGCATAGGTAGCATATACGGACGTCGTATTGGACGCGCCCAGTTTATCGCTCATAGCCTGTATACCGAGGCCTACGCGGTCGTTGTTGGCAGTACCATCGGCAGCGATGGAAAATGTTTGTGGCGCGCCGGGATAGTTCGTCCATTGATTTCGGTAGAAGGCATGGATATTCCATTGCTCCCGGTAACCTGCATACGCAGGGTTTACATAGATCCCGTTAAACATGTACTGGCTAAACTGTGCATCCTGCTGTGCGGAGACGGAAACTCCGCACAGGATGAAGATCAGAACAGATAGGATTTTATGCATAGGTAATATTTTCAGCTTTTTTTTCAGCATAGTGTTATTGTATTATCGAACTAACTGTACCCATCCTTTCATGGAGATTTTACCATTGTTGCCTGGGCATACCAGTTCATAGTAGTAGGTGCCGGCATTCAACTGAGCGCCATCCCATTCATTTCTGTAATCATTGGAACGGTATACTACGTTACCCCAACGGTTAAAGACGACAAGGGTAGAACCTGGATATTTGTCTATTCCCAGAATTACAAACTTATCATTGATACCATCGCCGTTTGGTGTGAAGGCGGTTGGTATGAATACATCTGCTCCTTTAGGGGAAGTGCTGGCAGTGGCTGAGTTATTGCTCAGATCCGGATCGCTGTTATCGCCTGTTACAGTAGCTGTATTTTGGATATTTCCACCACTGGTTACTTTGGCGGTAATCAGCATCCGAACGGTTTGTCCAGGTGCAAGGGTATCCAGATTCCAACGCATTGTTTTTGTAGCAGGATCATAGCTTTCCTGGCCCATGTCGTAGCTGGTTTTGATTTCCATATCTCCAACATTGTTGGCCAGGATATCGGTAACGACTACACGACTAGCGCCTTTACTACTATTATTGGTGACGGTCAATTCGAATATTACGTTTTTACCTACTGCAATCTCTGCCGGAGGCGTTACGATCACTTTCTTAATCGCCAGATCTACCAGGCGTTTGGTAACATCAACGGTAACAGTAGATACATTAGATGCGAAGCCGGATTGATCCTGTATATAATAGGTGAAGGTATCCGTACCTCCGAATCCAGGTACCGGCGTATAAGTGACGGTTCCATCTGCATTTACAGTGACTGTACCATGTTGCGGTTTATCCTGGATATGAACATCATGGCCGGTATTGCCATAGATATCGTTTTTCAGGACATCGATCACTACAGGATCAGGTTCTTCTGTGCTGGCGTGATCATCATTGGTACGCAATGGTACCGGAACCGGCGTTTTCTGATCGGAGTTATTGCCGATGACGCGATCCGTTTCATTGCCGCTGATAGTAGCCGTATTGGTATAGTTACCTGTTTTATTCACAGTGGCAACAACCGTCATTTGTACCGATGCGCCATTCGCAAGTTGTCCGATGGTCCATATACCAGTGGTGCTATTGTAGGTTCCCACCTTAGGCGTAGCGGATTTCAGCGTATAGCCGGATGGCAGTATATCCGTTACCGTTACACCGGTAGCGTCGCTTGGTCCGTTGTTGCCTGCCACGATGGTGAATGTCACGTCTGAAGTATGCGGAGGGGCCATATTGGAAATGGCTTTCGTTACATACAGATCGGTGATTGGATCTGGTACAATGGTCACATTGCTGGTATTGTTGGTAGTAACCGGATCTTTTTCCGTAGCGGTTACTGTGGCCGTGTTACTGTAAATACCGGTGGTATTGACTTTTACCGTAATGGTCAGGGTAGCAGATTCATTGGCATTCATAGCGCCAATGTTCCAGATACCGGTCGTGTTATCGTAGGTACCTTTATCCGCAGTAGCCTGCTGGAAGGTAAATCCACTTTGTAATTTATCATTAGCTACTACATTGGTGGCGTTGCTCGCTCCATTATTTTTCACCACGATAGTGAAAGTTACCACATCTCCTGTTCCAGGAACCTGTTGACTAATCGTTTTATTGATAGAGATATCTGCAACTGGAACTGGCACTGGTGGCGTAATAGCATCGGTGTTGTTAGTTGGGTCCGTGTCTTTCTCATTACCATCTATTGTTGCCGAGTTGTTATAATCTCCGGCAGGTAATACGGTAGCAACGATCTGTAAGGTAACCGTTTGACCATTGGCGAGATTGCCAATATTCCAGATACCGGTGGTCTGACTATAGCTACCTACAGTAGCGGTGGCCTGTTTGAACTGGTAACCTGACTGGAGTATATCCTTCACCGTTACACTGGTAGCATCAGAAGGCCCGTCGTTGGTAGCCGTGATCGTGAAGGTTACCTGACTACTTACATCTGGTGTCTGATTGCTGATCGTTTTGGAAATACGCAGTTTAGTTACCGGAACAGGTACAGGTGTCACGGTACGGCTGTTATTGGTCAGGTCCGGATCTTTTTCTGTTCCTGTAACAGTAGCTGTGTTGCTGTAATTACCGGTAGCCAGTACGGTAGCAGTAATGGTAAGCGTAGCGGTTTCGCCATCCTGTAAAGTACCGATGTTCCAGGTACTTCCAGTGAGCGCACCGGCAGAAACAACGCTGTTGGTTACCTGATAACCGGAAGGCATCGCATCGGTTACCGCTACGTTCGTAGCAGGACTTGGCCCATGATTGGTAGCCTTGACAACGAAGGTAACAGTGCTACCTACATCTGGCGTATTGTTATCCACCGTTTTGATTACTTCCAGGTCTGTAACCGGAATCGCTGTTACAGTAGCACTTTGTTGGTTATTGGAAGTATTCGGATCATACTCAGTACCACTGATAGTGGCGGTATTGGTATAGTTGCCGGAAGGATTCACGGTGGCAGTGATGACCAGTGTCTCGCTACTACCGCTATTCATTGTTCCAATATTCCAGGTACCTGTAGTGTGGTCATAACCATTACCAGTAACCGTTACAAATGTAAACCCGGTTGGCAGCAGATCCTGTACGCTCACATTGGTAGCGGTACTCGGACCATTATTGGTTGCCTGTAAGGTGAATACTACTGTGCTGCTTACATCTGCGGTAGTTTTGTCGACCACCTTGGTAATCGCCAGATCTGTAACTGGTCTTACCTGCGGCGTAGCAATTGCAGAGGTATTATTGTTGGTGTTTTTATCTTTTACAGGAGAGCTGATGACAGCAGTGTTATCATATACTCCGGTAGGCAATACTTGGGCATCAATGGTGAGCGTGGCTGTTTGGCCATTGGTCATATTACCAATCGTCCATATGCCGGTGGTTTCATCATAAGATCCCAGTGAAGCGGTTTGTGAGAGGTATTTATATCCGCTCAACAGTTGATCCGTTACCGTTACAGTGGTAGCGGTGCTAGGACCATTGTTGGTAGCTGTAATCGTAAAGGTTACGGTGCTACCGGCATCGGGTGCGGCGTTGCTGATGGATTTAATGACAGCCAGATCCGCCACCGGTACAGGTACCGGGTTCGCTTCGTCGGAGTTGTTGCCAGGATTTCTGTCGACCTCAGTACCACTGATAGTCGCCGTATTCCTATAAGGGCCAGTTGCCTTTACAAGGGCGGTAACAATGAGTTTCACTGATTGTCCGGCATTCAGGCTGCCAATATTCCAGGAAGTGCCATCATAGGCGCCTGCATCTGGCGTATTGGTTTGCATGGCGTATCCCAGTGGGAGTACGTCTGCTACTACCACGCCTGTTGCAGTGCTAGGCCCATGGTTGGTGGCAGTGATCGTGAAGGTCACTATGGTGCCCACATCCGGCGTATTATTATCGACTACTTTTTGTACCTCCAGATCCGTTACTGCTATTCTGTTGACAGTCGCTTTATCGCTGTTGTTGGTAGTAACAGGATCGTATTCATTACCGCTGATATTGGCGATGTTAGCATACACCCCAGTTGGATTTACGGTGGCGGTAATGGTAAGAGTGGTGGTGGCATTTGGACTCATATCACCGATTGTCCAGACACCGGTCTTGTCGTCGTAGTCTGCCTGCGGATTAGCACTCACAAAAGTGAAGCCGGTAGGTAATAAGTCATTCACCACTACGCCGGTGGCATCGCTTACGCCTTTGTTGGTAGCTGTTAATGTGAATACTACATCTGATCCTGCATCTGCGGTAGGATTATTTACCGTTTTGGTGATGGCAAGATCAGTTACCTGTCTTACAGCAGGGGTGATTGTTTTACTGTTATTGGTCGGATCAGGATCTTTTTCAGTAGCCTGAATAGTGGCGGTATTGCTGTAATTGCCGCTGATCTTCACTTTTGCCACCATTGTGAGTGTAGCAGAGGCGCCATTATTCAATGTGCCAATGTTCCAGATGCCAGTGCCGGAGTTGTATGTTCCTACGCTTGGAGTAGATGTCTGGAGGGTATAACCATCGTTTAGGAGGTCAGACACGATTACACTGGTAGCAGGACTTGGGCCTGCATTCGTGGCGGTGATGGTGAAGGTAATAATAGTACCTGCATCTGGCGCCATGTTATCGGCCGTTTTGTTGACAGCAATATTTGCCACAGGTACTGGTACCGGAGTTGCCTTATCGGTATTATTGGTAAGGTTCCTGTCTGTTTCATTACCGGTGATAGTGGCAGTATTGGCATATGGGCCGGTTGCTTTTACAACTGCCTGTACAGTTAATTGTTTGGACTGACCGGCGGTCAGGGTACCAATATTCCATGCCGTACCGTTGTAGTCCGGATTGGCTACCAACGTATAACCGGCAGGGAGTACATCGTTTACGGTGACGCCTGTAGCATCGCTAGGACCGGCATTGGTGGCGGTAATAGTGAAAGTTACAGTGCTGCCTACATCTGGTGTTGTATGGTCGACTGTTTTTGTAATCTGAAGGTCAGTGATTGGGATGATGTTTACGATTGCCTGTCCGCTGTTATTACCTGGGGTAGGATCATACTCAGTGCCGCTGATATTAGCCACATTGGTTACGGAACCTACTTTAGTGGCTTGTGCAACAATGGTCAGTTGCTGCGTAGTGTTGGCGCCCATATTATCAATATTCCAGATGCCTGCATTGAATGCAGGTGAGCTAGCGCTTACAAAGGTCAATCCCTGTGGTAATACATCCGTTACCGTTACACCGTTAGCGTCACTTGGACCGTTATTGGTAGCGGTTAGCGTGAATGTTACATAGGAATTGATGTCGGCAGTAGACTTATCCGCTGTTTTTGTAATACTCAGATCTGTAACAGGTCTTACGTTAGGCGTAATGTTGGAACTGTTGTTGCCTGGTACTTTGTCTTTTTCTGTGGATGTGATAGTGGCAGTATTGATATATGGTCCGGAGCCTTTCACTTTCGCGGTGATCGTTAAGGTTTCCGTTTTACCATTATTCATACTTCCAATTGTCCATTTACCATTGGTATCGACATAGGTACCTTTAGTTGCGGTGTAACTCTGGAATGTATATCCAGCACCTAACAGGTCGGTTACCACTGCATTGGCCGCAGTGCTAGGACCGTTATTGGTAGCGGTGATGGTAAATTTGACAATGGAGCCTGCATCAGGATTGCTATTGTCGACCGTTTTAATTACGGCCAGATCTGCAACGGGCACTGGTACTGGCGTAACAGTTTTGCTATTGTTGGTGGTTGTTCTGTCTGTCTCATTTCCACTGATAGTAGCGGTATTGGCATAAGGGCCGCTAGCTTTCACCGTAGCAGTCACCGTCATACTGGTCGACTGACCGGAAAGCAGGCTACCAATCGTCCAGGTGTTACCTGCATAGGTCCCCATTAAAGGTGCTGCATTGACAAAGGTATATCCTGCTGGCAGCGCATCAATCACTTTCACGCCTGTAGCATCGCTAGGACCATTGTTAGTGGCAGTGATGGTGAAAGTGACGTTGGTACCAACGTCTGGTGTGCTGTTATCTACGGTTTTATTGACAGCGAGGTCTGTTATCGGAATAATAGTTACAATCGCCTGATTGCTGTTATTGCCTGGAATAGGATCATATTCATTGCCGCTGACACTGGCCGTATTGGTTACGGTACCAACCGTGGTAGCCTTCGTAACGATGGTCAGTACCTTAGAGGTATTAGCATTCATAGTACCTGCGTCCCAAGTACCTGCGCCAGAGATATAGGTAGCCGGACTGGCGGAAACAAATGTCAGTCCCGCAGGAAGGACATCTGTTAAGGTGACGCCACTAGCTTTACTTGCACCATTATTAGTAACAGTGATGGTAAAGGTTACATTTCCATTGATGTCTACCGTTGATTTATCGGCCACCTTTTTGACTTGCAGGTCTGTGGTCTGCCTTACTGTAGGTTTGACGGTATAACTATCGTTAGAAGGGTTCTTATCTTTTTCATTTGCCTTGATAGTGGCAGTATTATCATAAGAACTTGCATCACCATTTACCATAGCGGTGATTGTCAGTGTTTCTGATTGTCCGGCGAGTAATTTGGTGATGTTCCATTTACCAGTTACTCCGGAATAGATGCCGGAAGTAGGGCTGGCGGCCTGGAAAGTGTACCCGCTGTTCAGCAGATCATTCACCTCCACATTGTTGGCAGTACTTGGACCGTAGTTAGTAGCCACGATGGTGAATTTAACAACAGTGCCTGCATCAGGCGTCATGTTGTCCATACTTTTGCTAACCCCTACATCTGCCAGTTGAACTGGAACCGGATTAACGGAGGAGGTGTTGTTTGCCGGTACTTTGTCTTTCTCGTCCGCGTAGGCATTCACCGAATTCAGGTAGTTGCCATTAGGTTTGACTACCACAGCAGTGATGGTCATACTTTCCGACTGGCCACTAGGCAGGGTTCCTACGCTCCATACATTACCATTGTAAGTACCAATTGATAACATCACGTTGGTAGGACTATAAGTATAACCGCCGGTATTTATGGTCTCATTTACTTTCACATTATGTGCAGTACTAGGTCCGTTGTTGGTTACCACAATGTTGAACTGCACGGTGCTGCCTACTTCTGGGTTCGGATTATTCACTGTTTTGACAACAGAGATATCCGCTACCTGCGCGACAGTAATGACTGCATTATCGTCGTTGTTAGCGAGTGTGATTTCATCTTCATTGCCGGAAACATGCGCATTGAAATTGTAGTCCGCATTTGGTTTTACAATTCCGGTGAGTGTCAGCTTCACGGTTGATCCGGCGGGCAGACTGCCGATGGTCCATACATTGGCGCCTGCATTAAAGCCAGGGTCGCTGGATGGTTGCAGCGTGTAGCCGTTAGCGATATTCAGCAGATCTACTTTTACGCCTGTTGCAACACTAGGGCCGGCATTCTTCACAATAATATCAAAGGTATATGGATCGCCTACATCGGCAGTACTATTACCTTGAATATCTATGGAAAGATCCGTCCTTGGCGTTACAGGTATAGCTGGCGTACTGGCAGTGTTGTTGGAAGGATCTGTATCTCTGTCGGTTGTAACAATAGTAGCGGTGTTAGCGTAGTTACCGGAAGGTTTGATCTGCGCTGTCAGTACCAGCGTTACTACTTCGTCTTTCAGCAACGCGCCAATGGTCCACAGTCCAGTGGTGAGGTTCATGCTCCCTTTACCTGGAGTGGCTGTCCAGCCATAAAAACCGGATGGCAATACATCCGATACATTGGCATCATAACAGTTATTAGGACCGTTATTTTTCACTGTGATAGTGAAGGTGGCCTGGGCATCGGGATAAATTGGGTTACCGATAGTGGTAACTGTTTTTGTGATGGCCAGATCCACTATCTCTTTCGGCACAATGGTAACGTTGGCGGTATTATTGCCCGGTTGTGGATCATGTTCATTCGCCTTAATAGTGGCGGTATTGGTAAAATTACTTCTGTCTATATCCGCAGATACAGTAGTGGCAATAGTTTGGCTTTGTTGTGTGTTGGCCGCCATATTGCCGATCGTCCAGGTAAACTGACGTAGTGCGGGATCATACACAAGCCCTGCTGGATACGGAGAAACGGGTTCCAGTCCGGCCGGCAGCTTATCTGTTACGACTACGCCTGTTGCATCACTGAGTCCTGCATTGGAAGCGGTCAATGTGAAAGTGACTACATCCAGCACATCTGGCGTCATCTTATCAGCAATTTTGGTAATACGGACATCCGCTGATGGTATAGGCGTTACCGTTACTTTTTTGCTGTTGTTACTTGTAACAATATCTTCCGGATGGTCACAACTGGCGGTATTATCGTATACGCCGGCAGGATTCACCTGTACTGTTACGGTCAAAGTTTTGCTTTCGCCCGCTTTCAGGATGCCTATTGCCCATGTACCCGTGGTACTGTTATAAGTGCCCACAGCAGGGGTGGCAGACAGGAATTTGAAACCGGTTAATATCGGATCTTCTACGTTTACCCCAGCAGCGTCTCCACTACCAACGTTGGTGGCAGTAATAGTAAATGTAATATTGTTACCTACATAAGGGCTGCTCTGGTCAACGGTTTTTTGTATAGCAATATCCGGTCTTTGTATAGTCACCGGAGTAGGAGACTGGTCATCAAAGGCAGATCCATTACCATTTGCATCCGGAACGGTTCCATTCACAGAAAGATCTGTTACAACGGAAGTACCGGCAGTACCGGAAGCCTGGCCTTGTGTATTGAAGGTGCCATACTGGCCGGCATTTTTCAGATTGATAACAATGACCGCTGTAACTGTGGAACCTGCTGCCAGCGTAGCATTGCTACCTAGCAGGTTGGTATTGCCTGATCCTGTAAAGCCACTATTGCCTGCAATACCATTGAAGGTTCTGGAAACAATTGTGTAGCTCATCGGGAGGCCAAAAGTGCTACCCAGGTCTGATACTACCTGGACGCCGGTCAGCGGCAATCCGCCGAGGTTCTGAATGGTATAGGTGTATGCAATATTATAACTGCCATCATTCTGGATAACTGGCTGCGCTGCCGCGATAGCCAGTCCAATGGATGGAAATTGAAAGGTAGTATAAGTAATGTCACTCACCGGAGTGGCTCCTGCGGAAGCAGCGGCGTTACCACTTGCTCCCGCGGTATTTTTAAAAGTACCGGTTTGTGCCTGCGTGCCTGCAAAACAGCAGAGCATCAGGACAGCAGTCAACCAGTATTTTATAGCAAGGAATGTTTTCTTCGTCATAAGTTTATAGTTGAGCTGCTAGAAAAATTTAACGTTAATGCTAAGCGTGACAGTGGCAGATGCTCCTGGCGCGAGTGAAGCAGTATTAGGCAAGAGCAGGTTCGTGTTTGTCTTACCGTCAAATGCCGGGTTATACCCTGTAATACCATTTAAACTATGTCCTGTAATCGTATAGGTGACACCGTTAGGAAGGGCGGCAGGGATATAATCGGTCAGTTGCACATTATCAATCGTTACGGAAGTGGCAGGATTACTTAAAGTGAAGGTGAAATCCATGTTATAAGAACCATCTGCTTGCTGTACAGGCGTGCTGGCAGCCTTTACTACTTTAATCCGGCAGTCATCCACATTGGCATTTACACTGGAGGTACTTACAGGACAAACGCCATTGCTGGTCGTCCATTGGAAGGTATAGGTTCCAGGGGCAAGACCATTCACGGTAGCAGCGGGATCATTATTGTCACTGAACCCTGGCGTAGGTACGCCAACAGGAGCGCTTATCAGCGTCCAGGCTCCTTTACCGATAGCTGGTGCATTGGCATTAAGTTGTAATGGAGTATACAGACAAATACCTTTTGTAGTACCGGCATCTGCAGGCGTTGGTTTGTCATACACCGTAATAGGCAGATCGCTGAAACTGCTGCAACTGCCGGAGTTGATGGTCCAGCGGAAAATATAGGAGCCAGCCGGAACATTGGATACGACCGCATTCGGGTCCGCCTCAGTGAAGGTCAGACTAACAGGATTTCCTGTAGCATCTGTGATGCTCCATTTACCGGTTTCTGTCATCTGTGGCGCATTTCCATGTAAGGAAATGTCTGTGCCAGTGCCGTTCAGTATACAAAGTTCGCCTGGAATAATATTGCCTGGATTAGCCACTGCCGGGTTAGGAGGGGTGGAAGTAACGTTTACGTTGACGAGTGCTGATTTAGAAGCACAAACGCCATTGCTTACTGTCCAACGGAAAGTATACTGACCTACTTTCGTATTCAGCACTTTCGTAGAGGGTGCATTGATACCTTCAATCACGGCTGTACTGCCTGCTGGCACGGATTCAAAGGTCCATGTGCCAATTCCAGTCAAAGGAGTTTGTGCATTCAGCAGGATATTATCGATGCAGGCGTTGGTCTGATCCGCGCCTGGTTGTGGATCTGAAGGCTCGGCAGATACTACTATGCGCATGATATCTGAGTTGCTGGTGCAATAACCGTTGGAAACGGTCCAGGCAAATACATAGATACCTGGAACCAGATTTTTTATAGCCGTATTTGTAGCGCCTGGCGTAACAATCTGCGGATCTGTTGTTCCTGCTGGTTTGGTTTCCAGTGTCCAGGTACCGGTGCCGGCAGTTGGCGTGGTCGCTTGTAAGGTGGTGTTTATAGATGGCGTACCTGCAGGCAGACAGAATTGTTGATCTGGTCCGGCATTAGCAGTGGATGGAAGCGCGCTGGTAATAACCGTTGCTTCATCGCTGGAGCTGCTGCAACCAGGAATGGCAGGTAAGGTATAGGTGAATTTATAAGTATTGCCAGGTATTAAATTAGAGACGATCGCGGAGTTGTCGGAGTTCAGCGTGATTACTGCGCCGGCAGGGCCTCCTGTTTGACTCCAGGTTCCTTTACTGCCTTCATTTCCACTCACCACAGCGGATGTAGCATTACACAACTGTTGCATTGCATTCTGCACTTTGGCGTTTTCCCGCACTGTCAGTACCACTTCATCTTTAGTAACCGGACAATCAGGGCCGCTCATAGCCGTCCATAATAATGTATATACACCTGTTTTTAAGTTAGAGATGGTAGTTGCAGGATTAGTAGGATTGGTAAACTTAGGATTGCTTGGGCCACTTACAATACTCCAGGTGCCTATCCCATTAGAGATAGTATTAGCTGCGAGTACTGCTGAGGTAACGCCACAAACGTTTTGATCCGGGCCTGCATTGGCGGTGCCTGGAGGGGCAGTGATATTGTAGGTGACCTCACTGTAGTTAGATGCGCATGCGCCATTGCTGATGGTCCAGCGGAAGATATAACGTCCGTCCGTCAGATTGCTCACAGTGGCATTATTCAGGGTAGTACTGTTAAAGGTAATACCGCCTGGACCTTGTTGCTGGCTCCAGGTACCAGTTCCGGTTGCTGGCGCATTGCCGGCCAGTTGAATAGAAGTGGCGCCGCAAAGATTGCCGCCGGTTCCTGCATCCGCAGTTGTGGCAGGAGCGGAGATGGTATAACGAACGGTATCGCGCGTTGGAGGACAACCATTGCTGGCCAGTGTCCATTCCAGCAAATAATTTCCATCCGTAGCATTGGTAACATTTGCGTTGTTTTTGGAATCATCGGAGAACTGGATGGTGTTGCCACTCACCAGGTTCCATTTACCTACTTCACTGGCAGAAGGCGCATTACCTGCAAGGGTAAACGAAGTTGTACCGGGAGGCAGACATTGATCCGGTCCGGCGTCTGCTTGTTTAGGGCCTGCATTGGAGGAAGTGGTTACCTGTACGCTGGCAGCATCCTGGCCGCAACTGTTTTTGATAGTCCAGGTAAAAGTATAAGTAGTATTTGCTTTCAGGCCATTCACTACCGCATTAGGATCTGATGCATCAGAAATTGTAACGCCGGTAGTAGGGGTGAATGTCCACTGACCGCTTTCATTTAATTTAGGAGCATTCCCCTGTAACTTGTAAGGAGTGTTATTACAAATAGTCACATTCGGGCCTGCCGCTGCGGCGGTAGGATTCCGGTCAGATACCACTACTTGTACGTCGGCTTGCTGATTAGGGCATCCTACGTTACCAGTGATAATCCAGCGGAAGGTATAAGTGCCATTCAGTAATTGATCGATCAGGGTAGTTGGATCGGTTTTATCCTGAATGTTGGCAATGCCAGGACCACTTATCTGTGACCAGCGTCCGGTACCCACGGCAGGGGTATTTCCAGCCAGATGGGTTTCTGTAACATTACAAGCCAGTACTTGTCTGGTACCCGCATTGGCAGCTGTTGGCGCTAATGATAATTGCATATATACATCGGCGTATGCATCCTGACAACCTCCTAAACCATTATTGGTAGTACGTCTGAGACGAACGAGGTAAGTGCCTGGAGTAGTATATTCCGGGAGAATCAGCGGTTGTCCTGCATCCTGGAAGTCGCTGGTAGGCACGCCAGTAGGAGCGCTGATTAACGCCCATTGCGTTTTGTCGCCCCCCGTGAAAGTAAAATTGATGGTCACCAGGGAAGTACCGCATGGCGGAACCACTGGCGACGGAGCAGAGATAGTAGGAGGAGTGGTATAGTTAATCGTATAACTACCCGTGGTATTACAACCGGTATTTGGATTGCTGATGGTGTAATTGAAAACGCTTTTTACACCGGTCAGGTTTTTAATTTCAGTGGTAACGCTGTTGGGCGACTGAATATCTCCAGTGCCGGAAACGCGCGTCCAGGAAATGATTTCGCCTGCATATGCCGGAGAGAGTCCTGTAATTATGGTAGAAGCGCGACCATCGCAGTAAGTAGCGCTGGCATCTTTAGCGACGGTTACAGACTGTGTACCTACCGGAACGGTGAGGGTAACATCTGCTGAGCCATTGGCGCATGGTCCCTGTACAGTCCATCTTAATTTATAAGTGCCTGCTGTCAGGTTGGAAACGGTAGCTTTATTATCATGAATGTTACTGAACTTAGGAACAGTAGGTCCGCTAAGAACAGACCAGGTTCCCTGTTGGCCATTGATATTAGTACCGCCAAAAGAAGCATTCATGGTGGCTGACTGTGTAACCGTATAACAGTTGCCTAATGCCTGATCTGCGCCGGCGCTGACAGGCATTACTCCGCCTGGGTTGGTGATCGTGATATCATCAGAAGATCGGCAGGAATTGGTACTGCTGATGGTCCATTTAAAGGTGGCAGTGCCCGATTTCGTCGGATCTACAGTGATGTTCAGTGCAGGATTATTCTGGTTGGCCAGATTAAAATCAATGCCCGCATCGTTGCTGATCATGGACCATATGCCTGTTTCACCGGAACCTGGCGTGTTGGCATGTAGGACTGTTCCTGGCGCACATACGCTGATGTCTGGTCCTACATTGGCGAGTGTGGCCGGAAAGGTGTTATAGACCACCTCGTCAAAGATCAAAGAGCCATCTGTACATTTTGATGATAACCTGAATTTGTAAGTATTGCCTGGGGCATACCCGGTTACTTCAGTGGTAAGATTTTGAGGATCCTTAATAGTGACTGCCGGTCCCGATACCTGCGTCCAAACTGGATTTACTGCTACCAGTCCACTGCTGGAACCGGAGAGCGTAAACTTGTTGTTAGGGCAGATAGAAGTCGTAACGCCTGCATTAATAGTGCAGTTTTGTGCAAATAAACTCGCTCCCGGCAAGAATAGGAGTGCCAGTGCGATGCTACGTAGTAGGCCGCTCATTAGGTAAGGGATTTTAGTAAATCATCTAACTTATTAGGATAGGACAAAGATATATATGTAATTAAAGATAAAGTATCAATAGGACATATATATTATATTTTAACTAATCAATATATTGTATCTATATTTCATTGATTAATAGTTAATTGGATAAAAAAATACCTGACATGCGATATGTCAGGTATTTAATCAAAGTATAATATTTTCTAAGTGGAAACTATTTACGGGACTTTCTGATGGTAATATCGTCCAGAACGATATCATTTTTACCGTTATTGATGAAGTGGAGCCGAACGGTTTTCATGTTCTGTCCATATTCTTTTCCGGCATGAAAGGACAGTATCTGCTGTCTGAAATTATTCCCTGCGCTGGTATGGGCTGTTGCGGTTTGTATTAGTTCTCCTGTCACCAGTTTCATATCTGCTATTGTCGTATGTACTTCACCGTTACCTTTCTGCCAATAGGAGAGGGTATAATCGGTGTTGTTATTCAGGTAGACATATTGTTCTATTTCTTGTCCCGGTTTCAGTAACAGCGCATGTTTTCCACTACGTACACCCATTTGCGTGAGTGTCCCTGTACCTTCCCAGGGAAGGAGTTGCTCATTTGCTTCGAAGCCGGGATTAGGTAACTCGTTGCCACCTTCCAGTTCCCATTGGTAGCCACGGATGTAGTCTACTTCCATATGAACAGATCCGCCGCCGCCATAGCTTCCCAGGAACATATTCATAAAGTGATTGGGCGAGTAGATCTGATGTTTGTTGGTATAAGCCTTTATTAGTTTACCATTGATATAATGACTGATACTGGTAGGCGTCCAGAGGATGCCATGCGTAACCCATTCGTTGTTATGCTCCACACCAGTAGCAATATGCGTAGCCAGGTTATGCACGAAATTACCAAGACTGTCCACGTTCCCATGCAATACAAATTGTGCATCGAGGTTTTCGAATACGTCAATTTCAAATACCTGTCCTTTAGGTCGCACACCGGTGGTCCCTTGGCGAGTTGTTCCTTCCTGTAAATAATATTTCAGATCAGGACCCGGAGAATCGAACCAGAAGGCCGTATTCAGTCCTTGTGGCTTTCCTGTAAAACTACGTTTGACACGAACTTCAAAGTAACCGCCGCGACTATTATCCAACAGGTTTTCATTGGTCCGCCAGTCGTAGGTTTGGAGAGACGAGATTTTTCTGCCACTGGCAGGATAATATGCTTTAACGGGTAATGAATCGTTCGTGAAAATATCTATAGAATGGCCGGATAAGTGATAGGCCGCTTGTGGAAGACTATCGCCCAGCATAGCATCCATATTCACTTTATTGAGAAAATCGATATTGGAATAATATACTGTATGCCATTTGTTTTTGTCGAGCAGTTCATCGTTGAATTCATCATGCCAGAAGAGTTTCATGCCGGCAGGTACGGCAGCAGAACTGGGGATGTCCAGTTGACGGACCTCCTGGCTGTCGATCGACCATTTTGTTTCAGTGATGACATTCCCTTGTATCGTTTTGCCTTTCATTTCAGGAAAGCACATTTCCACCCAAACGTAATACTTCGTTCCTGGTTGAACATTTTGGATGTAGTACTTGTCTGTATTTGCAGGCAGTATAATACCGGGAGAACTGGGTTGGTGATGGGAGGTAGACCAGTACACCCCATAATTAGCGGCTGCCTGTTTTTTCCATGAAGCTTTAATCCAGCTGCGGGTACCTTTTAATTGTAGCCTGGATGGGTTTGCTGAAGATTGCGCCAAGACAACTTGGTGAATCATCATAAATGATAACAGTAATAAACCAGTATGCCTGATCATTCGAAGGAGGTTGTGATCGGCGCAGAAGGCCGGGAATAGTCTTTTTTTCATTGTTCAAATCATTGTTCTTGCAGCATCTGCGGCTTCAAAAATGGGGCATTTTTGTGAATACTACAAGAATATATGATATGCGGATAATGGATCAGTTTTGAACGGTATTGTTCAAATGGTTAACTTTATAAGATAAGTAACAATCAAGAAACCATGAAAATCCAACAGTTTCCTCTGATGCTGGTAACGGCATTGCTGTTATGCCTGGGCGTCCATGCACAACAAATTGACTTAGGGGTGAGAGCTGGTGTCAGTATCCCCAAATTGTCTGCTGGTGGAAATTCCACCAATCCGCTGAATGAAGGTTATTCTTCCCGTCAGGGACCTGATTTCGGGATATTTGCGGAGTTCCACATCAGCAAGTTGTTCTCTATTCAGCCAATGCTGGAATACTCTTCACAGGGTGGCCAGAAGAAAGGCTTACAGGCATTTCCCACTCCTCCGGAGCTAGCGCCTTTATTTGCGCCGAATCCAACGCCTACTTACCTCTATGGGAATTTTAAAAGCGAGGCAAAGATTAATTACCTGATGTTGCCGATCCTGGCGAAATTCGGTTGGAATCTGGGACCTAAGTCACCGCTCCGCCTGTACGTAGATGCCGGACCATTCCTTGGTCTGTTGTTGTCTGCAAAACAAGTGACCAGCGGTAACAGCATGGTATACCTTGATCCGGCAGGAACGCAGCCCATACAGCAGGCGGGCGTAAAGTCATTTGATGCTACTAACGACATCAAGAATCAGCTGCACAGCTTTAACGTAGGTATTTCCGGTAATATCGGTCTGGCCTATCATTTTGGTAGAAACCAAATCTTCATTGAAGGTGGTGGAAACTATGGTTTCCTGAACATCCAGAAAGGAGATGCCAATGGTAAGAACAACATTGGTGCGGCTACTGCTATGATAGGTTATGCTTATCGTATCAAGCAGTAAGCAATAGCTGTAAGTAATATTAAAAGCGGTCTCTACTCAGTAGCAGACCGCTTTTAATATTTTAGGGAGACACGCGTCTCTCTGTTATTTTGCGTTACCAGCGGCAAAATGGCCGGCCCTTTCCAGTATCGCCACTGTATGCCGGCAAATACAAATCAGGCGTTGTTCCTCATCAGTGATCCTGATTTCCCAGATATGCGTTTTACCTCCGAGGTGGATAGGAGTGGCTGTACCATACACATAGCCTGAGCGCGCACTGCGTATATGATTGGCATTTATCTCCATACCTACACAAATACTTGTTTCCGGATTTATTACCAACGTAGAAGCAATACTGCCCACTGTTTCCGCCAGCGCCAAAGAGGCCCCTCCATGCAGGATTCCATAGGTTTGAACTGTTCTGTGATCCACGGGCATGCGTATACGAAGAAAATTGGGCCCTACTTCTGTAAATTCCATTCCCAAATGTTCATTCATCGTGGATGTTCCTTTCTCATTCAATGCTGCGGCAGTAGTGGATGTATGCCAGATGCTTTCGTTCGCCATATGATAGTTTTGATGTGAAGTGGAAGATAGGGAATTTGGGGGAAGAGGAGAGAATTCGTATGTTTAGAGGAATAATATACAAACCTCAAAGGAATGGATACTGTAGATACTCAACGATATTTTGCACTCATTGATGTTAATATCCCTTATGAAATTGCAGAATTTTACCTCTTGCCTCTGAACGCAGACAAATCTCCATTCCCTATAACGACCAAAGTATTAAAAGATGTAGGTTTTAAATCGGATCTAAACTTAGATCCAATGGTTGAAAAAGCACAGTACACATTAATTGAAAAGTTCATCTTTGTAATTGTTGGTCAGGGCAATATGGTGGATGAAACCCTATTAAATCAGAATATCAGATCTGCATTGATGGGGTTACAGATATTGATTTATAAAAGAAAGATATGGATACCTGCAATTGGTGTAGGAGAGGGGGTGAAAGAGATAGACTGTTACAATTGGCTGTCCGAAGCTATCTGGGGTGCCGCAAGAATGCCAACACCCAATGAATTTTACTTATCCCTACCATCTATTGAGTCCTCTTACCAGTTTAAAAATGAAATGGAAGAGCAATTAAGAAATAAGGCAGATAGGAGATTTTTTATATATAGCTTAAGTTTTACTGAACCACTTAAACCTTCTGGCCGTCATCAGCGAATTCCTACATTGGATGAGATAAGAATATTGGAAAGTGAGTATTTGAATATAGATGATATTATTTTCTGCAATAAAGCTAATGTAGGTCGTTTAGATGGATACGACCCATTTGATATACCTAGAATAATTATAGATGCAATTGGGGTAGTTTACAAACTAGAGAATAAGGCCGCAACCATCCGCTGGACAACATTGTCAACGGAAATATCATTAGGCCATACGAAAAGCTATAATAGAGGTATTAGCCACCTGTCCGACAATGACCTCCAAGCAATCATGCAGCTTCTTGAAGGAAGGATTGAATTGCGCTTAGTAGGTCTAACTAAGGTAGAAGTATCCGCAATAATTGAGCGTACTTCACTCCCTGATATCTCCCATATTCAACCCATTCAGGGGCCATCTTTCAAATTAACCATTCCTGGCCTACTCAATGATACAGATACATCCACCGATCATCTGAACATCTCCAATGATGTGAAAGCTTTCGCCCGCATCATTGCATCTGGCACTTTTGAACCGCCGTTGGCCATTGCCTTGTTTGGCAAATGGGGAGCGGGAAAGAGTTTCTTTATGCGCCAGCTACAACAGGAAATAAATGCACTGAAGCAGCGTGATAGTATGCATCTGGTGAATGGGAAGACGGAAAGGGCTTATAAAAAAGGGATTGTAGATATTCATTTTAACGCCTGGTCCTACATGGATGCCAACCTATGGGCTAGTTTGATTTCCAGGATATTTGAGGTATTGGATACCTACATTACCCAAGAGCATAAAAATGAGTTGGCCTTACAAAAGGTGAAAGCATTGCTCTCCAGCCAATTGGTGACACTCAGTGATAAAGGGAAACAACTGCAAGACGCCAAAGACGAGCTGGATAACGAACTAGATGCGCTAGGGAAGGAAAAGGATGCTTTGGAAAAGTCACTTAAAGACCAGAAAATAGCTGCCCTTAAAAATACGTTTCAGGAAATTATCAAAAACATAGATGCTCAGTTCGACGTCAAGGCCAGGATAAGAAAAGATCTGGAGAATAATAAAAGCTTCCAGTACTCTGTAAAACAAATTCAATCTATTGTTCCCGAAGAGGATTGGAAGAATCCAGAGGCTGCCTACGAGGAAGCTAAATCGGGTTTTGCCTGGTTACAGGCATTTTTTACTCGAGGTAAAATCTGGAAGAACATGCTGTGGATGATAGGAATTGTAGCACTGATAATAGCCATTCCTATTGGATTGGAATTTTTATCTCGTCAAATATCTAATACACCCTTTTATATTCCCCCCGTTCTGTTGCAACTATTTGCTGTGATCGTTCCTGTTTTATGGAATGCCAGACAAACAATCAGAGAGTGGAAGCCCGTGATTGCTTCTTTCTGGAAGATCAAAGAGGAGTATGAGGCAAAGGTAGACACAGCAAAAGCTGAAGCGGCAGAGAAACAAATCGCATTGGAATTGAAGATTGCAGAAGACAGTGCCAAACTGTTACGGGTAAACGAAGAGATCGCCGGAGTAAATACTAGGATAAAATCGCTGGATGCACAGTTGACACATGCACTCAGCACTACCGCTTTACATAACTTCATCAGCCAAAGATGGGCAAGTGATGATTACTCCAAACATTTGGGTATTATCTCTGTGATTCGTAAAGACCTGGAAACGCTGAATGTACTTTTTGCCGGACATCAAGCAGAAGTGAAGAATGGGCTTGATTTACCCGACCTGTCTGAAAGTCTGAAAACGCCATTGGAAAGAATAATCCTCTACATTGATGACCTGGATCGTTGCCCGGAAGAAACAGTGGTGCAGGTACTGGAAGCAGTAAATCTACTGATGGCATTCCCGCTTTTTGTAGTGGTGGTAGGTGTGGATGCCAGTTGGGTTAAAAGGGCGCTGGAACGTAAACATAAACAAATGCCTGATGGAGGAACATGCCAGGATCCTGCTGCCTATCTGGAGAAGATTTTCCAGATTCCATTCCACCTGAAATCGCCGGATGACACAGTGGTGAAAGATATGATTGCAAAACTGGCAGGCGAACCGCAGCAAGAGAAAGAAAAAGCGAATTTAATTGTAATGTCCCAAGGGCGACATGAGGAATTACATCAACAAACAAGCGTGCGTACTGAATCAACGGAGGAAACGCTTTCATCTTATGTTGATAGCATTCCGGCAGAAGATACCACACCACATCATGAAGAGGAGGTGGCAGTAGCAGTAAAGGAAAGAATTGAAATACTTTCCTTTACTGCAACGGAAATTGAAATTATGCAGCAGATGTCGGTTATTATCGGAAATAACCCTCGTACCATCAAACGGTTCGTGAATATTTTCCGGGTGATAAAAGCGCATGAGGATTATACCTGCCTGGATGGAAAAAGTTGGGATTTGTCGGTTGTAATATTCATGGTGGCACTCTCTGTTGGGCCTTATAGGGACAAGGCCATGGAATTGGAGAACCTATTCAGTCAACCGGAAAGCAATATCAAAAATGTTTTCAGGGTATTTGTCGATTCCTATGAAACATTCCAACAAGTATTGAGCCTGGATGATATTTCATACCTCGAATCTGATATGCTCAAAAAACATTATGCATTTATTCGTCGTTTTTCCTTCAAAGGAATATAACCGATAAAATGGGTAAATTGGTGAAGGTTAAAATGCTTATGAAAATGGAACAAATTATTATTCGTGATGCCAATTTAAAAGACCTGTCCACATTACAGACAGTAGCCAGGCAAGTTTTCTTCGAAACCTTTGCGCCATACAATACGGCGGAGAATATGCAAAAATACCTGGAGGAAAGCTTCAGTGAAGAAAAGCTAGCCGCAGAATTGAATCATCCAGATTCGTTCTTTTACCTGGCCTGGGATGGGGATGCCGCTGTGGGCTACCTGAAACTGAATACCGGAAAAGCGCAAACTGAACCTCAGGAAGCCGCGGCGTTGGAAATAGAACGTATATATGTGAAAAGTGAATATCAGGGCAAAAAAGTAGGTCAGTTGCTCTACAATAAAGCACTGGAAATTGCCAAGGAAAGAAACAATTCCTTTCTTTGGTTAGGCGTTTGGGAAGAAAATCAAAGAGCAATAAATTTTTATACGAAGAACGGATTTGTTCCTTTCGATACGCACCAATTTAAGTTCGGTGATGAAATACAGACAGATATCATGATGAAGAAAAGGTTATAATAGAAAAATGAGCTGTAAGTGGCTGTGAGACCGCTTCTCCCGTTTTTCCGTGATTTTTGTGAACGGTAATAACACTATGAAAGATACTTGGTAATTTGGAGTACAGACATTTTTTTATTACCCTAAAATCACACAAAAATGAAACCTGTAAATTCAAAAAAAATCCAGCTGGGTGTAATCAAAATTGCACAACTGTCTAACGCTCAAAGTGGCAATAACAATGCAGCTGCAAGCAATTCCAGCTGTAATCACATTTGCCCTACCATTTGTTCTCAGAATTGCCCAACAGGAATATTTATTTGTACCCTGTAATTGCAAAGAGGATCAGAAAATTCGAACGCCGCGACCTGCGGCGTTTATTTATTACAAACATCTATTACTTTAAAATCTCACAACGATGAAACCTGCAAGTTCAAAAAAAATTAAACTGGGCGTAATTAAAATTTCCCAATTGTCAAATGTACAAAGTGGTAACAATCTACAGGTAAGCAACTCTACCTGTGGCCACATGTGTCCAACAATTTGTTCTTTTAACTGCGATTTGTAAACCACCCGCTGGTTCAGGAAAATAAAACAGCAAAGGTGTCTCGGAAGAGACACCTTTGCTGTTCTTAGAAACTGAGATTTGTTAGCAATCGATGTGCGAAGGCGCATTTAATCAGCATCGCGGTATTACGGGCATTCAGTTTTCCCATAAGATTACGTCTGTGACTGTCGACCGTATCGGAGCTGATGAATAATTTTTCAGCAATTTCATGATTGGTATGTCCATCTGCGATGAGGGAAAGCACTTCTTTTTCCCTTTTGGTGATATGCAGAGAGGATTTGCCGAATCTGCTGTCGGCAGCAAGTTCTGGAGACAAGAAGGTACGTCCTTCCAGGATGGTGTGAATGGCTGTCAGCAGTTCTTGTTTGTCTGCATTTTTGATCAGGCATCCGCTGGCATGGTTCTCCATCATTCGTTCAATGTTACTGTCATGTTTGCTGTAGCTGAGTGCGAGGATACTGGTGGATGGATACTGTCTTTTGATAGTGGCGCATAATTCTGCCGAATCCATATCGGGTAAGGCAGTATCAAGCATGACGAGGTCCACAGGATTACTGGCCAGGAACTGCAGGCAGGTGCGGCCGGTTCTTGCTTCTCCTTTTATTTCCATACCAGGTTCCTGGTACAACAGCGCTCTTAATCCTTCCAGGATCAATGGATGATCATCTGCAAAAAAGAGTTGGGCCATGGTTTTTCTTATTTGTTGCGTTGAGGGCTGCGGTTTTACGTGGCATAGCCGAGTCCGGGTTATCTTTAAATAGGTTTCATTTGCTGTATTCTCTAAGATAGAAAAAAAATCGTTGCAAGATAAATTTATCCGATGAGCATAGCAGATGCCCAGGTAGGCTTGATATCCGGTTCGAGGAAATGAATGAGGGACAGCCCGATACCACTAATGCCTTCCAACACGTTATGGCTGCTCACATAATTAGGATAATGATAAAATTTATATCCGGCGGGGCCATCTGTCCAGGTATTCTGACTGGCAACAGTCTGATACCAGTAGGCGGCATTCTGCAGCAAGCGGTTATCTTGTAACCGGATACCAGCCTGCTGCATCATTAATGCTATCCCTGCGCTTCCGTGACAGAGACAGGCATCATGTACTGCGCCATTTTTGATGTCGCGGGTGGTGGCAATTTGTGTGAACATTTCTGCAGAATAATGTAGCCAGTCGGATTTTTGCATACGCTCGCCCGCATCCAGTAGCGCCTGCGCTATACCAAGATCTCCATAGCACCATCCCAGCCGACTATTCACATCTCCCGCTGTTTCCCCATTATCATCTATCAATACCGGGAAAAGGGAGGTGCCCGGAGCAGATGTCGCTTTACGGGTAGTGAGCAGCCAGTCTACCGCCGGACCAATCAGCCCCGGAATGATATCTTGCGCAATACCTTTCTCGTATATGCGTGACAGTACGGAAATAATGGCCGGGTTACCATGTGCCAGGCCCAGGTTAAACATGTTCCGGTCCTCGTTTTCCAGGCTCATGGTAGAGAACTGATCTCTCCAGGCAATACCTGCCGGCATTTTATGTGCATGTTGTGCCAAAGCAGCCACCAGTTGTTCCAACTGCTGCCGGGCAGCAGGAGAGGGGAGCCGCGCTAAAAAGTAAAGTGCCACGCCTAATCCCTGATGGAGGAAGTCCATTTTATCAATCTGTATTTCGTCCTGCATAAATTTGGCTAATGTGGTATCCAGGTCGCCAAAGGTTTCATCCAGGTCCACGGGGTCTATGTAGCCCATTTCTGCCAGGTGCAGAAAATGCCAGGCAATGCCGGAAAGTCCGCTGCAGTGCCCACCGCTGAGAGACATGGTGGAAATGGCATCAAGACTGCGTTGGATAACGGTATACGTCAGGTCGAGATGCGATTCCTTTCCGGTCAACTGGTAATAATTGGCAAAGAAGAGGGCGGTACCGGAATAACCTCCCAGTAGGCCCGGATATTCTCCTTCAGCGGCGAACTGGGTCAGTTCTGTGCTGATATCTTCCAATATTGCTGCTGCCAATTTTTTATCATCCATATGTATGTAATTTATGACTAAAAAAGGCAAAACATGTACTGCATGCGTACATGTTTTGCCAATAGATTAATTGCGATTACAGGTGGCAAATGCCAATATAGGTAGATGCCGGTCTGCGAATTCGCCGGCAGCCGTTAAAGCAACCGGATGGGGATTAGAATCTGCAGGAGTCAATGCTGCAAATAGGGGCGCCCATGCTGGTATTAGCAGCAGCGTTACCACCATCTACACACCTGAGTGTGCAGGTTGCAACAGTAATTGCATTAGCAATGGCCTGAGGTTGAGCAGACAAGCTAGCTAATTTAATTCTTCCCAGTTGAAGTTTTTTCTGAGATGGCTGTTTCATAAAACGGAATTTTTATGCGAATGAAAAATCGACGTTTTAGTGTCTGCAGGAATCTACACTACAGATAGGCGCACCCTGGCTTGGGCAAGCAATTTTTATAGAAGAAAAGCCTTCTCCCATATTTGCGATGCTAGGTCTTTGACCCAGATCAGCTACCTTAATTTTGCCTAAGTTCAGTTTTTTAACTACAGCTTTTTTCATACGAGGTGTTGTTTAACGGTTAATTCAGAGTAATTAGAAACAAGTGTCCTTAGATACTGGCGGAGTGCATTTTGCCATCAGGCTGCAGCCAGTGTAAGTAGGCGCTTTTGCATTTACTTCACGACCATTTGTGTCCAGTTTGGCAACTCTGATTTTGTTCAATGTGAGCTTTTTAGCTGTTGTTTTTCTCATAACCAATTTTTATGGATTTAGTGATAAATGTGCAAGCGGTTTATTCGAGGATAATATTTTTGTTTCCTTAGTTTCGTACAGGTTGTTTCATAAAAGTAGGAACAAACTGCATTGCATATCATCACGGAAAAGCGTGATTTTTAATTAGATGTTTAAACTTGAAATATCCCGGTTTTACGTGATGTTCCGCCAAGGCATTAACATTTACCTTCATTCCTATACGTAGAAAAGATAACCATGACCCGCTCCGCCAATTTTTATGCAGTAAGAACGCCTTTACTGCCCGTTGAATACCTGGATCGCCTCAGCCACCTTACGCCGGAAAACCTCGCCGCTGCTATGAAGGAGCTATTCGCTGATCCCATCCTGCAGGATGCCATTTATATCGCCTCCCCAGAACTGTTTCAGGAAATGAAACGCTGGATGGAATCGGATTCCCTCAGCGAAAAAGATACCGCCAAACTGTCCATGTCGCTCTACCGATACCTGCTGCGAATGGTGGCCAGATGTACCCCATACGGACTTTTCGCAGGCTGCGCTACTGGTAACGTGGCCGACTATACGTCGGTACAACTGGGAGCGCCGGAAGAACACCTGCGGCATTGCCGCTTGGATATGAACTATGTGGCGGAACTGGCGGCATCTATTACCGCCATACCGGAAATAAAGGAGCAGCTGCTGTTCTATCCCAATAATTCCATCTACGCTTCGGGTAGCCGCTTCCGTTATGCGGCTTATACCATCCGCAATAAGTACAGAAACTACTTCCTGACGGCCGTAAATAAAAGCGATTACCTGGAAACCATTCTCCGCCAGGCGGCCAATGGCGCCACACTGGAAACCATACGGCAGTCTATCGTCAGCGAAGAAAATGATATCACCTGGTATGATGCAGCCGAGTTTACAGAGGAATTGATGGCCAATCAGCTGCTGGTCAGCGAATTGGAAGCTACCGTAACCGGCCAGGAGTTTTTTACCCGCCTCTGTAACCGCCTGGCCACCATGCCGGAAGCTGCTGAAATAACCCACAAACTATCGGCTATCAGAGACCTACTGCGGCAACCTAACATTCATGCATATACGCAAATAAATCAGATAGTGAAGGAACTGCTGCCCACCACCAGCAACAAGGACCTGTTGCAAACAGATCTCATCCTCCATACCCACCAGAACCAGCTCTCCACGAAAGTGACAGATGAACTGACAGCAGAGGTCTCCTCCCTGCTGCAACTAGCCCGCCCCGGTATTACACCGGATCTGGATCAATTCATTAACGCATTTTCCTCGCGGTATGAAAGCCAGGAAGTACCGCTCCAACTGGCCCTGGATACAGAAGCTGGTATCGGCTACGGAAGCAACAGCGGACCGGGATCGGATCATACGCCGCTGCTGGATGACCTGGTATTACCTGCCTCCGAAAACAATGACCCTATTCAACGTTCCCGCATGCTGTATTTCCAGTTGCAACGACTACAGGAATCAAGGGCTAAAGGAGCACAAAACATCACGCTTACAACAGAAGATATCACCTCCCTCATTGAACCTGGCACCAAGAAATATCCGGCCAGCATGTATACCATGGGTAAACTACTGGCAAAGGATGCCGCAGCAATGGATGCAGGCGATTACCTGTTTGATATGAGCGGTTGCAGCGGCCCCTCCGCAGCCAATCTCCTGGGACGCTTCTGTCATGGCGATGCGGCACTACTGGAACATGTAAGGTCTGTATTGAAACAGGAAGAAGCGCAGCAACCAGATGCCATCTTCGCGGAAATAGCGCATCTGCCGGAATCCAGAACCGGTAATATCCTCATGCGCCCGCAACTGAGAGACTATGAAATTGTATATCTCGCTGCCAGCGAAATGCCCGCAGAGCAGCAGATTCATGTAGACGACCTGCTGGTAAGCATACAGAGCGGAAAGGTTCGGCTGCGCTCCAAACGCTTGAATAAATGGGTAATACCAAGGTTAAGTACTGCCCATAACTACCGCAATGGCCTGCCTGTCTATAAATTCCTCTGCGATATCCAGCACCAGGACTATCACCCCGCCTTCAGTTGGCAATGGCTGGTTCCGGACGACTGGTCCGCACTGCCAAGGGTCACCTATGGCAAGTGTATCCTCAGCAAAAGAATGTGGATGTGGCGCAAAAAAGAAACGACGTATAAGGCTGGCAGTTATATGCCGCTGATCGACCAATTCTGCAAAGAATGGGAGCTGCCCCGTTTTGTGCTGGTGACAGAAGGAGACAATGAACTGGTGATAGACCTGAATTGTATAGCGGCCCGTCATCTCCTGGGTAAAATTATGGATAAATCTACCCAGGTCATGCTCCAGGAATTCCTCCAAACCCCAGATCAATGTTGGGTGACCGGACCAGGCGGCCACTATACAAATGAGATCATCCTGCCGCTGATGAATGAGGAAGGCGCTATTGGACTACCAGTTGTCTCCCCCAATAAACCCGATATACAACGTTCATTCCTGACCGGCGGCGAATGGCTTTATGTTAAACTATACTGTGGTTCCAGAACAGCAGAAGATATGCTGCGGGAAATTCTGCAGCCACTGGTCCAGTCTTTACAGGAAGATGAGATAATTGAAAAATGGTTCTTCATCCGCTACACAGACCCGGATCATCATTTGCGCATCCGGTTTTATAATAGTAGTAGGCCCGACTTCTGGCAGATCGTACTGCAACGGCTATACGCCGCATTGCAGGAAGCAGAAAATGCTCTGCTGATCCACAAAGTACAAACAGATACTTACGTTAGGGAAATTGAACGTTATGGCGTACAAACAATGGATTTCAGCGAATCTGTTTTTCATATAGACAGCGATTTTGTACTAGCCATCACTCAGTTGCTGGATGAAGAAGCAGGAGAAGATTACCGCTGGAAACTTGGAGTAGTAGGAACCGATCAGCTACTGGATATCTTCGGATTCACCATGGAAGAAAAATCCAAATACATGCAGCAATTGCAACAGGGATTTTTTCTGGAATTCAAAGGCAATAAAGCTTTACAACAGCTGTTAAATGATAAATACAGGAAGGAGTCTGCCGAATTGCATACGATGCTCTCGGGAGAACTTCCCGAAGAAGTACTGGCATTGATGGAACAACGGAAAGTACGTATGCAGTCGGCTATTGCGGCACAAGGTAATATAGAAAAATATGAACTGTTGTCCAGTTATATCCATATGTTCCTGAATCGTTTCCTGCTCGCTGGCCAGCGTAAACATGAACTGGTCATTTATCATTTCCTGGACCGGTATTATCAATCCCAACAGGCCAGGATGAAAAAGCAGGAGAAAATAAAAGAGATTTCCTGAACAGGCTTCATTGGATACTAAAATGGCTAATAAAACAGGGGCCTGACTTTCACAAGCCAGGCCCCTGTTATGATTAAAGATATTTATTAAGGATTGGCTTGCACTGCGGCATTCACCAGATCATTTACATACATTCTTAATTTCGTTTGATCTTCAGGATCTAGTTTAGCAGCTGCTTCTTTCTTTTCGAAATCCACTTTTAAGGCGTCTATTTTGTCCATGTATTGTTTAGCCTTTACGCCGCTATTGGTATTGATTAAATCGGCTAAATACTTATGAAATTCCAATGCCAGGGATTTCGCATTTTCTTTTTTAAAGCTGGGTACATTTACCTTAGCCATCGCCGCATCGATATTGGCCTGAACGGCAGCGTCTGCAGCATTGACGGCACTGGCGTCGCTAGCAGCCTGAGACGCAGCGGCATTCTCTGCTGCCTGAGCGGCCTCATTGGATTTCTGTACGGCCTCTCGTTCATCGTGTTTTTGTGGATTCTGACATGCCACCGCAACGGTAGCAGACAGAACCAGTAAATATCCTGCAAATTTCATAATGCATGTTTTTGTTGGTGTACGGAATATTTGTCCATATTCCCAAACACAAATGAGGGATATTTGGTTTAATAGATATGACCGTACAACAACCGCGTGAAACGTCCAACGAAACCAAATTCTGGAGAGCTTTCCGTATTTTCCTGGAACGCAGATTCAGCCTGCAAACAGAGAAAGCAGACGAACAAGAAGTAGTATCCTCCATGCGCAAAAATGCAGAATTCAGAGGCGCTAATCTATGGACATTGATCTTTGCCATTTTCATTGCTTCTATTGGACTGAATGTGAATGCTACTGCCGTTATCATCGGCGCTATGCTGATCTCGCCTTTAATGGGGCCGATTATGGGCATTGGAATGGGCCTCGCCATCATTGACCTGGAACTGCTGAAGAAAGGAGGAAGAAATTTATTGATTGCTACCGCTATCTCTATCGCTACATCTACCGTCTATTTTTGGCTTACGCCCCTGCATGAGGCGCAATCGGAACTCCTGGCCCGCACTACGCCCACTGTTTGGGATGTCTTTATCGCCTTTTTCGGCGGACTCGCAGGTATAGTGGCTTCCACCCGAAAAGAAAAGACAAATGTGATTCCCGGCGTAGCCATTGCTACCGCTTTGATGCCACCACTCTGCACTGCAGGCTATGGCCTCTCTTCCGGTAATTACTATTACTTCTTAGGCGCACTGTATCTCTATTTTATCAATAGCGTTTTTATTTGTCTGAGTACCTATCTGGGACTACGTTTCCTGAGATTTAAACAATTGCGGTATGAGAATAGTAACTACTCCTCCAAAGTACGTCGTTACATGTGGCTCATTATCATCATTACCGTGGTGCCCAGTATTTATCTTACCTACAGAATTGTACAGAAAAGTATTTTTGAAAGCAATGCCCAACGCTTTGTAGACGAGAATTTCAATTTTGCCAATTCTCAGGTCGTGCAACGTTCTTTTGTATTTAATGAGAAAGGCAGTAAAATAAGTCTCCTCCTGGTAGGCGCACATCTGAACGATTCTACGTTGGAGGCTATACGAAATAAATTACCGGTATACCGACTAACAAACGCCACCCTGGCGGTTAGACAAGGATTGAATGCCGAGAATAAGATCGATATTTCGCAGATCAGATCCAGTATTCTCGCGGAAATAGTATCCACTGCAGAAAGGGAGCCGGCGCCAACCGAAGCCACTGTACCAGACATCGGAGCGGAGCTGAAAGCGCTCTATAACGGCGTGCAATATTATTCCGCTGCTGAAATGCCTTTTCATCATGCCGGAACGGCTGCGAAAGATTCCCTGATGGTAGTGATCGTAGGGATGTCCGGTAAAGTGACCAGTACCGATAAAGTCAGAATGTACGCCTGGTTGAAACAGCGGCTGAGAAAGGATTCTATTAGTCTTGTTATACAACCCGTTGCTATAAAGAAATGATAAAAAAAGCCGGTGATGAACCGGCCATTTTTATATAATATTAATTTTAGAGAGACACTTTCCATCCTTGTTTCTTCCAGTAATCGATGATTGGTTGATAAGGACCATACTTATGTTGAGCTACGCTGAATGTATCCGGAAAAGGGCCATGGTCGTAGTCGATCGCCTTTTCCCTGATGTTCGGATAATCAAAGCTTTTAGGGTTTGGACGGGCATGGAGGGCATCGTTGTTCACAAACGCCGCTATATCTAATGCTTCTGCATCTGTGAGTACTACGCCGTTCTGTACTTTATCATGCGGCATATTATTTTTCAGCCATTCCGCTTGTTTTACTACCCGATGCATGCTGGACCCTGGCTGATAGGAC
Source organism: Chitinophaga dinghuensis (assembly GCF_003259435.1). Lineage (GTDB taxonomy): Bacteria > Bacteroidota > Bacteroidia > Chitinophagales > Chitinophagaceae > Chitinophaga > Chitinophaga dinghuensis. The sequence goes on along the minus strand of NZ_QLMA01000005.1, from coordinate 516,168 downwards.
TCCGGTCCCCACAGTGGAGGATAAGTATAGGCGGTTTGCTCCGGCGTTAACTGGCCTGCGCCATCTTTTCCGTGACAGCGGGCACAATTCTGTTCAAAGAGTATGCGTCCGTTTTCGGGATTAGCCGCAGTAGTGGGGAGGTCCAGCTTGCGGTTTTTTTCGCCATAATAAGATTTCCCTTTAGGCGCATAAGTGTTAATCCATTTCAGGTAGGAGAGGAAGGCCACCATCTCTTTACTATCCAGCGGCAATGGTTTCCCATTATGCGGCCGTGTGACGCAGTTATTGATACGTTCTGCTAAAGTCAGTACTTTCCCTTCCCTGGCCCGATATTGCGGGTAATGCTCATGTGAGGCGATAAGATTGAAGGAAAATGGTTTGGTACCCGCATCCTGATGGCAGTTGGTACAACTCATCAGGTTACCGGTATACTTTCCTGCACTGCCTTTAGGTCCGATAAATTGCGCGGTATGAAGCATTAGCTCCCGACCGTAACGTACTGACTCCCCAAACTGATCATCAGGGATATTTTTCAGGTCGATAACGATATGCGCCTCTTCTTCTTTTGCAGCAACAGGCTTGTTGTCCGATTTACCTTCGGCTTCCGGACCACAGGAAGATATGGCCATGACGCCTGTTATGCCTAATATAGCTATCACAATGATGATACGTTTCATCGCGCATGTTTTAAAGTTAAAAAATTAGTGTTCATAGCCAGGCCGGTTGATATAAGGCGCAACACTTGCTGCCGGTATGAAAGAGGCCCTGTAGGAAGACATCCCTGTTTTCAGCAACCACTGGAAACGCCCTTCCAGATTGGTGAGTACCACCGTATTGCGCTTGGTAGCACATACCAGCAAAGAATGATCTCCTATGCTAAAACTGCTGCCCATACGCTCGTTGTAATACTCCGGCGGTAATTTGGTGTCTGTAACGGAAACGGCTGTACGTTTATTTTCGTCCAACCTGAATACCAGTGTACGGGATGTTTTCTTACTAACGCCGTTATCAAAGAACATCAGGTTGCCCTGGTGATTGATATGCACAGCATGTGCCTGATCAAAATAGGCCGTATCGGGAATTTGGAAATCGCCGTTTTTGCCGAATGTCCAGATATGCTTGCCACTATGGGCATCAATTTTCCAGATCTGGCCATTGTTGTAGAAAGAGATCATGTAATTTCCGTCCTGATCAATAGCAATACAGTTGGCATGCATCCAGTCGTGCTTGTCTTTCAGTATATTTTTGTCCTGCAATGGATCTATGGCATCAAAGGCCGTCCATTTCCATACCTGGCGTCCATTCCGATCGAGCACAAGAATGCCGTCTCCCTTTACAGTGTCGCTAACGCTACCGCCTATACGACGCAGATCCATTACTTTTTCTTCCACGCAAAGGGTGATTAGCTGACCGGCTTCATTTTCCAGGATTTCATGATGGATGGTTTGTTTGAAATCGTTTTGGCCTTTCTTCAGGTTCAGGAGCGTATCGCCGGTGAGGGAAACTTCCAGGATCTGATCGCCGTAGCTGGTTTCATATCCGGGGCCACCGAGTAATCCTAATACCGTGTGGTTTTTGGTGAAACGTGCCACTTTATACCCTGTTCCCTGTACCTGGTGATACCAGACGATTTCCCCTTTGGCATTGACCATACAAACCATTCCGGGATCATCTCTTTTGGTAAGCATCACATAGCCTTTTTTGAATTCGGCTGGCAAAATGGAGCTATCCGGGCATATCACCTGGAAGATATCTTTCAGCCAGATAGGCATGCTGTTGGTGGTGAAATCATATATTTTACTTTCCCGGAGACGCGTGCCATGGCCGGTCAATATCCTGTATTCATAGGCGGTGGCAGGCGCCAGTCCTGTCATGATGATCTCATGCCGGAGCTGATGGTTGGATAAGGGCGTCTGTGATTTTTTAGCTGCTTGTCCTTTAGGCCAGTATACTACTGCGGCATCTGTGGTATCTGTACATTGTACGGCTACCATTACTTTCAGTGCATTTTCTCCGGCTGGTCGGAGCACAATTTCTGTTACGTCGTTACTGCGCTGTTGGAAGCAAGCGGTCAAAGTCAGCAGCAACGAGGCTGCCACTGAAAAAAGTGGCAGCCTGCGCTGTGTGTTATGCAATAGATTCATGAGCATCGTGTCTCCCTTAGTTACGTCTGTCGCCATTGTTCAGACTATGGTTCATATCTACTTGTGCCTGTGGATAAGAGAAATATTTATCTCTGGGCATACTGATGGTTTGGGTCAGATTCACCGTCTTCAGATATTTATTCACTACCGTTTCATACTTACCCATGCGGATCAGGTCCTGACGGCGTTTGCATTCGAAGAAAAACTCCCAGCCGCGTTCCTGCAGAATGGCATCCCGCAATGCGTCCTTGGTGAACGTAGTGGCATCTCCCAGTAACGGCGCATGTGAGCGGCCTTTCACACGGTTGATCAGGTTGATGGCTTCTGCTGTAGGGCCACTCAGTTCATTGATCATTTCCGCTCTGCTCAACAGGATATCTGCATAACGGAGAATCGGAAATACGTGTCCATCATAGTAAGTAGTGGAGCCGTTAGGATCTGCAAACTTCTTGGTGGCCACATCCGGCATGTAATAGTAGCCGGTAGGCGGTTTTGTGGAACCATCCGGCGACTGCATATAATGTAATCCATCTGTACCGATGTAATCATAGTAGAACATCTGTTTCCGATCATCCTGGTCGCTGAAGGTGTTCCAGAAGTACCAGGTAACCGCGAAATACTGCCATCTGTCTGTTACCTGCGGGTTGTTCAGCGGCCCGAAGTGGTTCATGATTTCCACGGCATCTGTCAATGGATCTGCCAGTGCATAGAAAATACTTTCCTGGCACCATTTGTTTTTTTCTGCAAACAGTCCGGAGTAGGACGGATACAGGTCATACCCCAATGTCATCACTTGTGTGGTCAGGTCCAGTGCTTTCTGATATTCATGTTCCCGCATGTACAGTTTGCAGAGCAGAGCCAGGGCAGCGCCTTTGGACGCGCGTCCGATATCGTTGGTGCTATAAATGGGGTTGCTGACATAATTGACAGGCAGATGTGCTGCTGCATATTCCAGATCGCTGATGATGAGTTTATTGACATCTGCTACCGGACTAGGCGCAATAGATGCAGTATAATCCGGACTGCTTTCATTCTTGGCAACGGTTTCTTCTGTCACCAGTATCACTGGTCCGAAAGCATCGGTCAGATCTACATATCCAAGGGCGCGCAGAAAGCGTAATTCGGCCGTAAATTGTGTCTTCTGATCATCCGTCAGTGCGGTCATTTTAGGAATATGATACAGCGCAATATTAGCGTCTGTTACCAGTTTATACTGATGCTGCCAGGCGAAAGCCAGGTAAGTATTGGCAGGGGCCCACTGGCATTCGGACATCAAACCTACATCGCCACCGGAGCTGGCATGCCCGATATCGGTGGTAAGATCGGAAATAGTGACCTGGAAGCCGGCATAGTACATCCAAGCATCAGAACGGCCGCTTGGCTGTTTCAGACGGGAGTAGACGCCATTGACAGCCGCTTTGGCATCACTCAGCGTGATAAAGGCATTATCGCCGGTCAGGTAACTGTATACCTTGGGTTCTACTGTTTTCTCACAGGCGGTAGCTCCTGCCAGGAGGGCCGCCAGTGCGATATATTTCAATTTCATGTTTCTCATCGTTACAGGTTAAAAATTCACTTTAAGGCCCAGTGTATAAGTGCGATAAGCAGGGAATGCGGTGTAATCCAGACCTGAGTTCATATTGGCATTAGATCCGCTGCTGTTCAGGTTTGTATTCACTTCCGGATCAGATCCCGAATATTTTGTAATAGTGAACAGGTTCTGAACGGAGCCGTATACACGAATTCCTCTGAGCGATTTCAGGAATGATTTGGCCAATGGAATATTGTATCCCAGCGTGATCATCTTACAACGCAGATAAGAAGCATTCTCCACAAAGCGGGAATTCACCATGCCGCCATAAGCGGTGGAGTAACCATCTCTTGGAATGTCTGTATGCTCGTTGGCGGTAGTCCAGCGATTCAACGCATCTGTACCCGGACCGGATTCAAGTACCAGTCTGGTAGCGTTATACAGACTATAATCCAGCGCTCCCTGCAGGAATATGCTGAGATCGAAGTTGCCAAAGGTGAAATCGTTGCTGATACCATAGATGTAATGCGGATTGGCATGACCGAGATAAGTGCGGTCGTTGGCATCAATTTTACCATCTGGTTTACCATCCGGACCACTCAGATCTTTGTATTTAGGATCGCCTGGTTTAGCATTTGGTTGTGCCGGATGCGCTTCGCCGGATTTGATTACGCCATCATAAACGTAGCCGTAGAACGTACTCAGTTCCTGGCCGGGAGCCAGGCGTGTGAAATCCAGGCCACGACCGCCATAGAAATTGGCTGTCTGTGTAATGATGTATGGCAGTCCGCCTAAATCTAAACAGGTTTGTTTGTTATAGGCAATATTCAGCGTGGTATTCCAGGTGAAGTTTTTGGTACGGAAGTTTTCGGTGTTGATAACGAGTTCCACACCTTTATTTTCAATAGCGCCGGCATTCACTGTTTGTGTCTGGAATCCATTCCAGTCGCCGATAGGAATATCGAAGATCAGGTCGTTGGTTTTCTTGCGATAGAAATCGATCGTCGCATTGAGCTTATTGTTGAAGAAGCCCATATCGATACCCAGATCCACTTGTGCGGTGCTTTCCCAATGCAGGTTTGGATTAGGCAAACGGGTAGCCACGGTACCGCCATAGCTGTCGCTGCCCTCTCCAAGAGAAACGTTGGTAGGACCAAACAGTGGGAGGTAGGTATAATAACCGATACGGTCATTACCTGTTTGTCCGTAACCGCCTCTGATCTTCAGGTTGGAAAAGATGTTGAGATCCTTGATGAACTGTTCATCAGAAGCTCTCCATGCTAGCGAGAAGGAAGGGAAGAGGCCATAGCGCTTGTTCAAACCAAATGCACTGGAACCATCGCGACGGAAAGTGGCTGTCAGCAGATACTTATCAAATAGGGAATAGTTCAGACGGCCGTAAGTGGAAGCCATTTTTCCAGGCAGCGTCTGACTGCTGCTGGTAAGTCTTTCCGTACCTGCGTCGAGGTTATGATAGAGGTAGGCGTCTGTACTGAATTTCTGAACAAGTGAATAGTGTTTGTCGTATTGATCATACTGATAAGATGCTCCCAGTACGAAGTTTACCGAATGGATTTTGTTGAAGATTTTCTTGTAAGTGAAATAACCTTCAATCAAACTTCTGGAGGTAGCGAGGTCATTTACGCTCGCTTTACCGCCTACTTTTTCGCCATCTACGAGGTCGCGTGGGAGGTAGGTTCCTTCTTTGGTGGTCGTATTTTCCACACCGCCATTTACGCGGAAGTTCAGTCCTTCTATGATCTGATAATCCAGGTAGGCATTGAAGTTTATTTTGTTTTCAAAACGATCATTAGTAGGGGCCATCAGCCATGCCAGCGGGTTATCTTTACCACGGAAGCGGGCAAATGTACCGTTGTCATTGTATACCGGTAACGCGGGAGATGCGGTTAATACGCCATACATCACGTTTGACGGAACGATATTGCCATCATAGGTTTTAAAGTTCGTATAGGCGTGAGAGAGATAGACGTTTGCACCGGTTTTGAAGCGTTCGCTGAACTGACGGTCGTAGTTGAGTCGCACAGAATAGCGGGTATAGCTGGTATTTTTCAGTGCGCCTTCCTGGTTGAAATAGTTTCCGGAAAGGGATACTCTGTCTGGTCCGCTGCCGCCGCTGATGCTGAGGTTGTGGCTTTGCACCAGGCCCGGACGGGTGGCGAGTTTGAACCAGTCGTTATCTCTGCCGCTGGCCAGATCTGCGGAGGTGTAGAAGTCGGGCAGCCCCTTTTCATTTGCCTTCGCATTCGTCACCTTCATATTATCCAGCCCATTCATTTTGCTGTATTCCTTGGAGATGCGTTGCGTACCCATGTAGCCATCGTACTGGATATTCGCTTTGCCGGATTTACCTCTTTTGGTAGTGATCATTACCACGCCGTTAGCGCCTCTGGAACCGTAAATAGCAGTGGAGGAGGCATCTTTCAGAATCTGGATATCATCAATATCATTCGGGTTGATATCTTTACCGGTTTCGGATGGAAATCCATCAACGATATACAGCGGTTCGTTGGTGGATTTGATAGAGTTACCTCCGCGGATACGTACGATGGTCTGGCCGCCAGGAGCGGAGTTACTCTGACTCACCTGTACGCCTGCAGCGCGTCCCTGAATAGCCTGGGCGGCGTTGCTGACTACCCCGCCGTTGTTCATCTGATCGCTGGAGATGGAGCTGATGGAGCCGGTGAGGTCTTTCTTTTTAGCGGTACCATAACCTACCACCACTACATCGGAGAGATGAGATACATCTGCTTCCAGTACGACTTTCAGCGAAGTGTTTTTTCCTTCGAATTTTATGGAAGATGTTCTGAAGCCCACCATGGAGAGCTCGATGGTTTCGCCTGGTTCTGCGTGGATGACGAAACTACCGTCTGGTTTAGAAATGGTTCCCTGTTTGGTTCCTTTCACGGTAACGGTTACACCGGGAAGCGCTTCTCCTTTGTCGTTCGTCACGACCCCACGGATTTCCGCTGGCGGAGGAGGAGTAGCGGCCGGTTGTGCCAGCGTTTTTGTTTTAACGATAATAGCCCCGTTTTCGATGGAATAAGTCAGTGGTTGATTGCGCATCAGGAGGTTGAGGGCTTCTGATACGGGCATCTTGTTCACAACGAGGTTGGAGCGGTTGCTTTTTTCGAGCAAACTTTCATCTGCCAGGATATTGAGTCCTGTTTGTTTGCTGATTTCCCGGAAAGCCTCTTTAGTAGTGGCATCGTGGAGGGACAGGCTTACCAGCTGCTCCTGGGCGCCGGCATGTGCCTGCATGCCTGTGGCGAGGCATAGCAGGGCCAGTAGCTTGCTGACCCTTGAACGATTCATGAAACGCCGGTCATTTGCATGCCGGGTACTGGCAATAGTGCTTAACTGCATACTTCTGCAAGTTTTGATTTAGATATGTGGTTAGGTTGCAATTCTCTTGTCTGCTGGCTGTTTTGGCTGATATGATTGTTCACTGTTAATCGCCCTGAACTATAAGTCGCTTTCCTTCCAATCTGAATGAAATATCGTTGGCATTGAGCATTTTCAGTACGTTCATCAGGGAGCTGTTGCGGTTGATCATACCGAAAAACTTCCTGGGTTTGATATGGCCTTCATAGACAATCTCCACATTATACCAATGGGCAAATTGTCTTAGAACGGTATGTAGATCTGTGTTTTCAAACTGGAAAAATCCTTCCTTCCATGCAATCACTTCTGCGGTATTGATATGGTCCAGTTTCCGCATTTTGCCATCCATGTCTATCTGCGACTGCTGCCCGGGAGAGAGTAGCATGCTTTCCTGTTCATGGTTCACTTTCACTGCGCCTTGAAGAAGTGTGGTGCGTATGGGTTGTCCGTCTGCATAGGCATTAATATTCAGACTGGTGCCGAGTACGTCTATGGTGGTCTGTTGTACGGTGATACGAAAAGGTTGTTCAGGATGGGGCGCTACTTCGAAGTAGGCTTCTCCTTCGAGGGTAATGGATCGTTCTTTACCGGAGAAGGTGGCAGGGAAACGGATGGAGGATGCGGCATTGAGCCATACGCGGCTACCGTCGGCGAGTGAAAGCGTATAGGTTTCACCGGGAGCAGTGGTCAGCGTATTGTATACAGGAGTAGTATTGCCGGCAGACGCAGTGTACACCAGTTGGCCATTGGCATTGGATATAGCGCTGTTGCCTTGTTGTCCTACTATCTGTTTGCCTGCGCTGTCCAGTATGATTTTTTCTCCATTGGCGAGGGTTAATACAGCCCTGTTTTTACCCGGCGCAATATCCTGGGTGGCTGTAATGACCGGTGGTTGCTGAAGAAAGGAGTGTTGCCGGTAATAGCGTATAGTCGGGATCGTGATCAGGGAGACGACAGCCGCTGCTGCCAGATATTTCCATCTGTAGATACGCCTGGAATTCCCTGGTTGATCGCTGGAGTCGATATGTTGGAGTAATGCCTTTCTGACCCGGTTGCCCGGTTCTCCGGCATCGGCATCGCTGTTGTCGGCCATTTGGCGGAAAGCGGCGTGGATAGCAGCCAGTACCGTACGGTCGGATTCGGGGCGCCGGATGTAGTCCAGCAGCTCCATTGCTTCTGTAGGACTGCATTTCCGTTGTTGCCATCGCTCCAGTAGCAGGTAATAATATTCACTGTTCTTTTCTGTCGGCATATATATACTATCCCAAAAAATGAAAGGAGGGTGGGTCGGGCCGAAAAAAAATTTAGATTAATGCTGGTTGATCAATACATCTGTAAACAGGAGGAGCAGCAAAGTGCCGTCTGCATGCTCATAAAAGAAGGATTGAATACTTTTCAGTGCCAGTACCATATGTTCTTTAACTGTATTCCTGGAAATGCCCAGTTCAGCGGCGACCTCCTCATAAGATTTGCTTTCTTCTCTGCAGAGGCGGAATACACGTTGTCTTTGTGGTGGCAACTGTGTTACGGCCTCCCGCAGCAATGCTTCATATTGTTTCCATAACAGTCGGGTATCCGGATCTTCCGTTTGCCGATGCAGTTCTATCATAGCGCTGTTGCGTAGTTCTTCATCGGCGGCAATTTTCTTCAGTAATTTAAAGACATGATTGCGGGTAATCCGATACATATACCCCGTGAAAGAGCGCTCAGGATCTATCCGCTCCCTTATCTCCCATACCTTGATGAATACTTCCTGTAAAGCATCTTCGGCCAGCTGGGGGATAGCGATAAAGTGCAGGATATAGGAGTAAAGCGATCGGTAATGTTGGTTGTATAAGGCGATGAAAGCCGTTTTACTGCCCTTTCGCAACTCCTCTAACAGAATAGCCTCTTCATTGCTCACTGAATCACGATTTGAAAACTAAAATACAATTTTGAAGTTAATTTTACTGCCTCATTTTAAATTTATACAAATTAATACCGGCCAGAACAGTAGGAAATGGAAAATTTTTTATTTTCGCCTTATGAGAAAAACCAAATGGCTGATCGCAGCAGATAAGATTCAGCTTTATCCATTCAGAGTTTACAGACCCATCGCCGTTGTATTAGGCATTATCTTTATTGTAACATGGACGTTCTGTGTCCGCGACTCCCCAAGGCTGCAAGAGGGAGCCGGTATGATCAACGGCTACGCCGTAGTAGTTCTCTTCACCGCATTATTGTTTGCCTATGGCAATACCGCCGTCATCTTTGATGCAGGTCAGAGACGTTTTTTCAGGAAACTAGGCGGATTGGTATCCACTTCCGGAATGAGCTTCGATAATATCGCGGCTATCCAGGGTGTGACCTCCAATACCAGCGTTGTTTTCAGAGTGTTCACCAAACAAAATCGCCACGGTAAGGGGCATACGATTTCCTCTTACTACAGCGGCTGGAAAGACAAGGACCTGCTTGCTTTCCAGGAGGAGGTACTTCCCCCGCTGGATATGATGGTTTTCGGTCCTGCCGAATCCAGACCAGTAGCGACTTATGTACCAATTACTGAATTCAGCTTCTATGAACAGAAAGACGGAGGCTATGTACTGAAACAAAGAAGAATCGGCCTGATCATCTTTGTACTGGCACTCCTGGCCTGGTGGATTTACGGACTTACCCATCCGGAATTTGCCAACAAAGGAAACAGCACTGCCCGTAACATTGCCGTATGGTTCCCGTTTGTATTGCTAGTCATCTTTGGCTATGCTTATGGCTCCTGCATGTTCGACAAACAAAATGGGAAAATGGTACGTACCTATCTTTTCGGCCTCATCAAAAAAGAATACAAGTTCGATGAGTTCATTCGCTTCCACATCGTGAGGAAAACTACCAACTTCACTTATTCCGGGACGGAGATAAGAGCGGAATTCTCTAAAGGTCGGATGCTCTCCCTGCGGAACTTCAATGGCACCAAGCAAATTGACAGATTCCTGGAAGAAACTTCCGATATCATGGGCGTTAGAAATTAAATTTATTCAATCATATCCTTAACAGCAGGTACTTCATGTACCTGCTTTTTTGTTGCTCCACTTTTTTATTCCATTGGCATTTGGTAATTTTTGGAAGCAAATGCATTTCCGATGCTCACCTTTGAAACCAAATGTTATGAAAACGACTGGGAGTTTGTACTGCATTCCAACAGAATGCGGCAGATCCTCGATCGCTGCGGACATACCTTTCAGGAGAAAACAGTCTTCATCAATAACGTCAGCAGCCCTTCAAAAGTAAAACGCCAGGCGGATAAGCTTATCCGGGCAGGCTTGCTGGACCGATGGATTCATGTAGAAGACCATGCCGCTTCCATCCTGGATTTTTTCCAACTGGAGAAACCTGATTTCAATGGCGGCTACTATTATTCCATTGCAGAACTGGCAGGTATCTATTTCTGCAATACGCCTTTTCTTTTGCATTTTTCCAGCGATAGCATCCCCGATAGTTCCGACCATAACTGGATTCCCGCAGCCATGCAATTAATGGACACGAGGAAAGATATACTGGTAGCCAATGCTACCTGGGATTACCGGTATGAACACGCCGCAGAGGAATCCTTCACTTCCCTGGATGGTTTTTACCTGGGCTATGGATTCTCGGATCAGTGTTATCTTATTCGCACAGCTGATTTCCGGCAAGCCATCTATGGGGAACAGCATGCCTTATCAGCGCGGTATCCAATCTATGGCGGAGAGCTATTTGAAAAGCGGGTAGACAGCTATATGCGGAATCATCAGTTATTTCGAATTACGAGTATGCAATCCAGTTATATACACCGGAATTACCCTGTACAGGCCAATTTGAGAAGAAAAATAAAATGGCGATTGCTATTTAACCGGCCCATTGAATAATGAAATGCGCAGGTTGGGTATATTTCTGTACAATTACCCGGCGCCTCTTTTGGGTATGGTAAAGAATTTTATCAGAATGCACCTTGTAAGATATTGATAATCAGATGATTTTATTTTGAAGATTTGGAGGCATTCCACGGGTACAATTGTTGTTGTCGGATTGAAAAACAACGACGCGTAAGTCGGGTGTGTTGATTAAAAACTGTTCATACATGGTACCAGACCGATCCACAAAGAAGTCATTACCTGTAAACTCCGAATCTCCAGCAACCCAACCTGATATTGATGTTACTGCTGAGCATAACAGGGAACAAACAGGAGTGAAGCTTGTCCAGGCACTTCCAGCCGACCAGGAAGCATCCCGTTATCATAAGATGATTGAACAGGTGGAAGATTATGCCATCCTGATGTTGGATGTAAATGGGATTGTCCTGAATTGGAATAAAGGAGCACAAAAAATTAAAGGATATACAGAGCAGGAAATTGTAGGGAAGCATTTTCGTATTTTTTATCCGAAGGAAGATCAGCGCCATCATTTACCGGAACAGTTGATTGCCGAGGCGGTGACTAAAGGGAAGGCTATACACGAAGGCTGGAGAATCCGCAAAGATGGAACCAGTTTCTGGGGGAGCGTTGTGATCACTTGTTTGCATGATGAGGAAGATAAGATCATCGGCTTCTCTAAAGTTACCCGCGATCTGACGGAAAGAAGGAATGCAGAGCAAAAAATATTGGATTATACCCAGCAACTGGAAACGCAGAACAGAGAATTGCAGAAATTCGCTTTTGCAGCGGCGCATGATATGAAAGAACCCCTGCGTAAAATTCAGCTTTATAATTCGATTGTATTGGAAGCAGAGGGACTTCGCCTGAATCACCGGCAGAAAGGTTACCTGCTGCGTGCGGCAGAAGCTGCAAGTCGCATGCAACAGCTGATTGATGATATGCTGGCTTTTACAAGGATCACGGAACAATCTAAGCCATTTGAAAAAGTGGATCTGCAACAAACGCTCCGGGAGCTGGAGACCTTCTTCAAAGATTCATTGGATCAGGTGCAAGGGCAAATGCAGGTGAATGGCTTGCCTGTGGTGCAGGGTATTCCATTCCAACTGCGCCAGTTATTTGAGAATCTAATCAGTAACTCCTTAAAATACTGCCAGGCGAACGTGCCGGTCAGAATTGTGATTGAATCTACATTAGAGACACAACCCCATTGGATGGCGGGCCAACCCGGAAAGGTATATCATATTAGGTTCTGTGATAATGGAATTGGGTTTGAACAACATTATGCGGAGAAAATTTTTGAAATGTTTGAGCGCTTGCATACGGGCGAACAGTTTCCCGGTACGGGCATAGGGCTGGCTATTTGCCGGAAAATAGCAGAAAGCCATCGGGGCTGCATATATGCATCCGGCAAAACAGGAGAGGGCGCGTCTTTCGATATCTATCTTCCTGTATAATCATTTGATTTTTGCTGCATATCCTGGTGGATGCCTGCTGGCGGACATAATTCCAGGATACGTAGCGCAATCTCTGAAAGTTCGGCGGCTGTCACCGGTTTGGAAAAATAGGCAATGGCGCCTGATGCCATACACCTGGAAACATGTTCCGGCGCAGAAGACGTACTCCATACCACTTTGGGAATATGAGGGAATAACTGCTCCTCCAGCAGCTGTTCGAGGACCTCCGCCGCATTCATCAACGGCATACTGTAGTCCAGCACAATAATGTCCGGCAAAGTGGCTGCCGTACATTTGCTTAAATACCCAAAAATCTCCTGACCTGTTTGTAAACAGACAATCTCCGCTGATTGGTCGAAATGCTCCAGCATTTCCCGGATCAATTCCCGGTCGTCCCGGTCATCATCTGCCAGCAATATCTTTTTGTGATTCATAGTATTCTAATAACAGTTAAATATGAGGGTTGGTTGAGCGTGCTTGAAATATGATGCCATATTGAGTTTGAATATAGGTAGACTAAATCTGATCTGGTCAATATTAATAAAACTGAATCTGTTTTGATGTTGTTGAAATCAGCATTTTTGCAGTGTAAAAAAATATCCGCTATGCAAATTATCAACAGCACCATGGAAGATATCGATACGATATTTGATCTGTATGACGCCGGAACCGCTTATCAAAAGCGCAACGCCACCCGTCATTGGAAAGGTTTTGATCGGGAAATGGTTGCCCGGGAAATAGCAGGCCTGCGTCAATGGAAAATCCTGGAAGAGGGCGTAATAGTATGCGTCTTTGCCACCACCTTTCAGGATCCTAATATATGGCAGGAAAAAGACCTGGACCCTTCCCTGTATATCCACCGGATAGCCACCCATCCTGATTATCGTGGAAAAGGCTATGTCAAACAAATTGTAGCATGGGCCAAAGCCTTTGCAAAGACAAACAACAGGGAATACCTGCGACTGGATACCGGAAGCGGAAATGAAAAGTTGAATGCTTATTACATCAGCTGTGGTTTCAACTACCTGGGTATAGTCCGTACAGATTCTCCCGAGCTACCGGCACATTATCAGAATGCTACTTTCAGCCTATTTGAGATAAAGTTGTAAGGATATTCATCTGCAGCGGCAGTCCGGAATGCCGCCAGCAAAACTGCTATCCTAAGACCATCTCCAGCATGATCATATGTTTACAAGGTATTCCGTTCTCCACTATGGGCATATCATAATGATCCAGGAAAAAATTCTTCCTGATAGCTGTTATTTCAAAACCTACTTTCTGATAGAGATATAATTGCCCTACAGAAGCATTCGCAGTACCTATCATCAGTTTCGCCACCTTATTTAGCTTCGCCTCTGCAATGACATGCTGCAAAAGCTGCTGCCCTAAACCCTGCCCCTGAAAATGGCTGGCTACAGCGAGGTTCCGTATCTCCCAAACATTTTCTTCTTCCATTGATACCACACAAATACCAATCGTTTCCTTTTCTTTTAAGGCTGCGTATATGCGAGACCGGTAGATGTATGATTGAATCATTTCTTCTGAAGGATCTGCCAGCAGTAATAATTCCATAGGAAAGTCAGCTGTGGCTTCCATCCGCTTGATGACAATATCCGGCTCATTCAGTTTCATACTGCCAAAGGTAATGTATCCTTACTGTAATTTTTGGAGGATTTCGGAGATTGAAAAGTTGGCGGCACAGACATACTCATCTGCAGCGCCATAATAAATCAGCAGTTCGTCTCCATCAACAATATGTCCGTTTGTGAAAACGACCTTGCCAAAAAAGCCATTGATCTCGTAGCTTTCCAGGGGCTCCATGATGGGGTCTGCTGTGCGTGCCAGCACTTTTGAAGGGTCCTGTAAGTCCAGCAATATAGCGCCCAGGCAATATCTATGTGTAGCATCTGCTCCATGATAAATAGCCAGCCAACCTGCTGCGGTACGTATTGGTGCTGCGCCGGCGCCCACCCGCTCACTATCCCAATAACCAGGACGGGTACGTATTAAACAGGTATGATGACCCCAATGTATGCTATCCGGTGAAGACGCGAGCCATATGTAATTGCCACCCAGCGCTACGCTACTCGGCCTGTGAAAGGCATAATAGCAGCCATTGACCTGCTCTTCGAAAATAGCGCAGTCCTTGTTATGCGGGGGGATAATCATGCCGTGCGACAGATATCGCTGCCAGTCGCGCGTTGTTTTTAATCCCACACCCACGCCATTTTCAGAAACGGCAGTGTAAGTCAGGTAATAGACACCGTCTATCTCCGCGACCCGTACATCCTCTATGCCAAAGGTTTCCAGGTTCCCTTCTCCGAAAATCGGCGGATAGGAAGGGTCTTCCTGGAAATGAATATGATCGGTGCTGGATAACAATCGTAAATGGGAGAGGGTGGTGAGATAGTCCGATCCTTTATAAGTAATCACCCGGGGATCTGTGGCTATCAGGTCCGGATCATTGGCAGGAATATCTTTGATAAGCATTCTTCTGCCTGGTTGGAGGATAGGAAAGGAAATGATGTCCGGCAACTGCGGCGGGCGTTCCGCCACCCGGATGGCCAGCCAGGTTTTGCCCTGGTAGCGGAATACGCCGGGATTCAATAAACATACTACTTCCAGGCCAGGCTGACTGGGTACAATATCAGCCGGACGTAACAATGGATTCTGCGGAAAACGGCGGGCGATATCTGTCATAGTACTATATTTTTACTGTGAAAAAATCTATAACCCTTATGACTATACGTAAAAAAAGCAGCCGTTGGGCTGCTTTGGTGTAAGTTATTTTATTTCGCCGATAGTGAGTGTTGTAAGCTCTCTTATCCAGCGGGCAGGTCTTTTCTCATCTTTAACTACCAGTCGGTATGGCCCCTGGCCTGCTGGCAGCGGTTTTCCATCCATCAGCGTGGTCAACAGAAATACCCTGTTGTTGAAAGTGGTATCTATTTCTGGCAATGCGAATACTACTTTGTATCCGTCGCTGGCTTGTGCCAGTAAGTATTTAGCCAGATTATTACCATGTAGCTCTTTCCCGGAAGGCACGCCAGCCGCTTTCAGAATCTCAAAAAGCGGAACGCCGGAATACTGATGTGTTTTACCATCTTTATCAGCGGCGGTAATGGTTTGCTGTGGCATCTTACTGAGGTCTGCGGCAGTTAACTGCAATGGTTTATTCACAAGTCCGTTTACAGTCAACGTTTGTGCCCGCAGAGTAATACCTGCCGCCAGCAATATCACAGACAATAATATTTTTTTCATTAATAGTAACAGGATTGATTCTATAGTAAAGATAATATGGGCAATTCCCGAATTGAAAAATATTTTTCCCGATACGAGTTATATGCTTCACTATCAATGGGTTAATATTGCATTGTCAAACGGTAGAATGTGATGTAATACGTTACTATCCTAAGAAAACCCATTTTCCATCAGACCCCAAATCCATGTACAAGTATTTCATTCAACTGCTTGGAGACCTCAAAAATGCAGATGGTTCCGCTGTCATAAAGATAGCGGAACCATATTTTTTTACGGCTTGAGAAAATCTGGTGCAGTCGTCGTTTTTTCCACCCAGCAACCGGTATTGGGTTTCATCACAAATTCGCTCATACCTACTTTGGTAGCGCCAGGAGCCCAATCATAGGTATATCCCAGTCTTGTCCATGGATAGTGGAAATCGGTATTGGATGTCAGCGGATGATAGTACGCATAAATAATATAGTTATTGAACCAGGTCAGGAAATCATTGCTGACCGTAGGCAAAGGTACCGGGCCAGTAGTACTGGTGGTAATGTCAGGATTGCCTGCAGGGCGATATAACTGAGAGGTAGGCACCCACATTTGGGCGATATGGGTATTGGTTTTGGCATTGCGGGGAGGTAATCCCAGCAGCTGGCATATACGCAGAATGGTGTCTGCGCCGGCTGGAAGTCCTGCCAGTTTTGCTTTCATCTGTGATGGCGCGAAGAGCCAGGCTTCGCCCCAGGTAGTGGTGATACTGTCGCCCTGCGGATAGCTGGTAGGGAAACGCATAAAGGTGGCCATCAGTACATATTGGTTACCGTTGATGGTTTTCCATTGCAGTCGTGTGTTCGTTGACGTTATTGGCCATAAGGTGTCAATGATTTCCGAGCTGTCTGAGGTCATCGCATCCCGGATAGCGCTGGCATACCGCAGACTGTCGGTCGATAACGGGGAAGGGGTGGAGTCGTCTTTTTTGCTACAAGACACAGCAGCAATCAGCATAAAGACGCAAAGCAGTCGCAATAGCAGGTCACTCTGACGGATGTTTTTCATAGAAATTTTGGTTTATTAAAAGGGTAATGGTTTTCTGGTTAGTAAGGGTGGCTAAAGGTCAGGAGTGATAACTAATTGATATAGTGCTGCAATTAATAAAAATCTGTTCATATCTCCAAAATCTTTCCTGCGCTTATTTGGCATGGAAAAATATTTTGAGAAGAGATAGTACTAACTGACCATTAATCCGACTCCCCACCAGCAGTGTAACCCAGAATTTGTGCATATCGCCAAAACCCTTGTCAACCAATAATCTGAAATAAACCATTCACCGGTCGGGCACTATCTAACGTGAGGCATTAACCTATAGAACTGCTCTATTTATTTTTCAACCATTATCTCTAAACTATCTGTATGACCACCAATTCTATCCGTTTCGGCGCATGGGGGCGTTTATTTTCCCTGTGTTGCTTCCTTTTGTTATCCTGGGGACTACAAGCACAGGTGAGTCCTCCTGTTCCGGCCACCACAGCGCAGCACAACAAGCAAGTGATTGGCTACATCACCCAATGGGATGCCTGGAAGAATGTTTCCGGCGTCGTTCCCGCGGGAGGCTATAACCAGCTGAACGTGGATTATTCGCAGTATACCATCCTTAATTTCTCCTTCTTCGGAGTGGCGCAGGATGGCTCCTTACACAGCGGCGACTATCGCAACAAAAACATTTACCAGGCCAGCGCTGTACAGGCCCCAGCGCCATTGGTGGATGAAGACATCTACAGCAGCTGGGATATGTACCTGCTGTATGGTGAACTGGAAATTTTGTACTATGTCAGCGATGGCAGTAATGCCTACAATCAAGGTTACCGCAATAGCGGTAGTGGGTGGACTAACGTCAACACGGGAAAAAGTGGCAGCTTCCCTTTGTCTATCCACAAAGCGGGCGGCGCTCCTGGCGTCATCGAGCTCGCACATCAGAAAGGAGTGAAAGTACTTGCCTCCATCGGCGGTTGGAGCATGTGCAAACACTATCCTGAAATGGCAGCAGATTCCGTTAAACGTAATCGTTTCATCGCGAGTGTGCAAACGTTGATCAGTATGGGTTTTGACGGCGTTGATTTCGATTGGGAATACCCCAATGATCCTGGTATGAATATCATTAACTATAGCAGTGCCGACTATACGAACTTTGCTATACTCGTGGAAAAAGTAAGGGCAGCTATTGGTCCCAACAAGCTTATTACCGCCTGTTTCTCTGCATCTCCCTCCAAATTGCAGGGCTTCAACTGGTCCCGTCTGAATAATTCTATGGATTATTTCGATATGATGACCTATGATTATAATGGTGGTTGGTCTAATAAAGCCGGCCATAATGCTCCGTTGTACGACTATCCGGGAGCAGAGTATAGTAACTTCTCCCTGCATGCTACTACCACCGCCTTGCGTGCTTTAGGGGTAAACATGAGTAAAGTAACCCTCGGCGCTCCATTCTATGGTCGTGGCGTTATCACCAATGGTAATGCCGCTTTGAATGCCCCTACTGTAAAGCGTGCAGAAACCGTTCAGCCGGATGGGCCTATTCAAACCTGTGCTGACTATACCAACTGGGCCAGGGATCTGTATGACGGTACGCCTACCTACAGCTATATTTTGCAGCAAACTGCCAGTGGTTGGACCGATAACTGGGATAGTGTGGCGCAGGTGCCATACATGACCAAAGGCAATTTCTTCCTGAGTTATGATAACCCGCGTTCCATTGCTGCCAAAGCCCAGTATATCAAGGATAATAACCTGGCCGGCGTTATTGTATGGCAGGTATATGGAGATATGCTGAATATGACCAGTAGTACAACTGCAAAGGGGAAACTCATTTACTGCCCTAATACTACGAGTCCGTTGGTGAACAAGATCAATGAAGTATTCGCCTCCGGCGCTGTGCCCAACAAGCCGCCAGTGGTGCAGATTACGTCTCCCGCAAACAACAGCACTTTTGCTGGCCCACTCAATATTACGATCACTGCTAATGCATCAGATTCTGATGGCGTGGTATCCAGTGTTGCATTCTATAATGGCAGTACCTTGCTGGGTACCGTTACCACAGCGCCTTATTCCTTCACCTGGAATGGTGTATCAGCAGGTAGCTATAGCCTGAAAGCTATTGCCACTGACAACAAAAATGCCAGTACTACTTCCGCAGCAGTGAATATTACTGTTACCGGTACAGCCAATAAACCGCCACAGGTAAGTATTACAGCCCCTGCTAATAATGCTATATACACGGCCCCAGCGAGTATCAGCATTACTGCGTCAGCATCCGACAGCGATGGCGTCGTAAAACAGGTAGCATTCTATAATGGTAATACTTTATTGGCAGTAGACACCACAGCGCCTTATTCCTATAACTGGACGGCTGTTGCGGCGGGTGGCTATACCCTCAGTGCAAAGGCTACGGATAATCTTGGCGCTGTAACTACCAGCGATACCATTCATGTTACTGTAAAACCGGCTAATCAACCACCAACAGTAAGTATCACGGCGCCTGCTAATAATGCCGTGTATACAGCGCCTGCCAGCATTACCATTACTGCCAGCGCTGCTGATGCAGATGGTACTGTCAGCCAGGTGGCCTTCTATAATGGTAGTACGCTGCTGGGAACTGTTACTGCTGCGCCTTATTCCTATACCTGGAGTAATGTGAGCGCCGGTAGTTATGTACTCACCGCGAAAGCAACAGATAACGGTAACGCCACTACGACGAGCGTGGCTGTCAACATCACCGTGAATGGAAGTGGCAGTAACACTTGTAATGGCATTCCATTATGGGACCCTGCGAAGGCTTACTGGGGTGGCGATTCTGCTGTGTATAACGGCAATTTGTATAAAGCCAAATGGTGGACGCAAAACAATCGCCCTGATATCAGCACCGGCGACGGACAACCATGGTTACTGGTACGCGCTTGTACAGGTAGTCTGGCCGCCATCACAGGAGCCGCTACCATGGCCAAAGAGCCTGCTGCTGAAATCGGACCTTCCAATACGGCGCTGATATATCCGAATCCGGTAGCCGCTTCTGAAGCGCAACTGCGTTTCCCTGCGCATATCGGCGATCAGGTATTGATTGAAGTAACGGCATTGAACAGCGCTTCACCCATCATTCGTCAGGTGTTTACCCCCGGCGCTACTGGTGAACAACTGGTACGCCTTGATCTCAGCAAAGTGCCTACCGGTACCTGGTTTGTACGGATTGTTAGTCGCAATACGGCAAAAGTAAGTACCGTGAAATTAATTAAACTATAGGCTGCTTTTTATAACAAGAAAACCTGTTGTCGGTTAAGACAACAGGTTTTTTGTTGGTGCATACGTACGTTTAATAACGCTGTTGCTGATTGAGTTTTCTTGCTGTAAGCAAAATACCAATGCCTGCAAGTATATTAATGCCACCAACCAATTGGAGAGAGAGGTTGCCACATTGTGGACAGCCGCCAGGTCTTGGTATATGACCAGGTATAATGATGATAATGATACCACCAATAATAATGATGATGACGGCAAACAGATATAGCCATCTTTGAAGCGGATTGCTCATGATAAAAGGGTTTGGCGCCTACTCTTGGATGCGGGATTTTCGGCATACTCCATAGAAGGACAGATCCTTGCTGATGAGAAAGGGGATATAACAGTGGTACAGTGCCGGGATAATACAGTTGTATAACGTTATTGCATAGCTAACGCTTTAGGATAAACGAATCACATACGTTGTAATAAATGTAAACTTATGATATTCCCATGCTATGGGTTTTCAGCTTATTTCGGAAATTTCTCCAATGCCTTTACAATGCCTGTACCGGCAGTTTCATAGAAAGCAGGGCCTGCAAGCAGTATGATTTTTTTCAGCATCGGCGTATTGGAATATCCTTTCTGGCGCAGATAAGCTTGGGTTTTCCATGCCTGTAATGCGCCGGTGGCAATGTTTTCAGCTACCTGGGCGGTAGGACTATCGATGCCCGCATCTTTTAAATCGCTCGCAATAGCCACAGTGGAGGCATTCAACCGGAGGGCTTCTCTTAATGCAATGGTGCCAATCCCTTTCATAATACCCGCATCAAACTGGTTCCTGTTGCCAAGGCCAATGAGGAGAAGCCTTTTGGCTTTAATAGAACCGGGAGCGGGATCGAGGAGAATAGTCTCATAAGTATGCCCTTCAAACTGACCGGTTTTTCGTATATCCGTGATGATGCCATGCAGCGCTTTGTCCAAATGCTGCATGCCATTAGCTGCCGGCGGAAGGGCAGGAGGCGAGTTATAAATATCACCTTCCGTATATTCAAAAACACAGGCTACCTGGAGATCAGCGGTTGCTGTGGCCGGACCTTCCACCAACCCTACTACCTGAAGTCCCATCCGGGTACCCCATATTTTAAAATCTCCCTCTTTGACTTGTGCGGAGAGAGGATGAAAACTGTAAAGGCAGAGTAGGAGGACTAATATATTTTTCATAAGATGGTTTGTCTGATGGTTAGTACTATTAAGTTAAGTTTTTTCAGTGAGATTAATAAATCATTAAGCTATTGCCGTTTGTCATAAAAAAGTGAGATGCAAAAATATCTTTGCTACTTTTTAAGAATCATCAGCTAAACCATGAAAGATACCAGAAGGGATTTTCTCAAGAAATCCGCCCTCCTCTCCGGAGCAGCAGGACTATCCGGGCTACTGCCAGCCTCCGTTCAAAAAGCGTTTGCCATCAACCCGGCTCCGGGCAGTACTTTCCTCGATGCAGAGCATATTGTTATTCTCATGCAGGAGAACCGCTCTTTTGATCATTGTTTTGGCGCCTTACAAGGGGTACGCGGATTCAATGATCCCCGTGCAGTCATATTGCCAGATGGTAAACCTGTATGGTGCCAGACGGATGAGCAGGGAAAAACCTATTCGCCTTTCCGTATGGATATGAAAGACTCTAAAATTACCTGGATGGGTTCACTCCCGCATTCCAGGGCCAGTCAGGTGGATGCTTTCAATGAAGGGAAATATGATAAATGGCTGCTGGCGAAGAAATCGGGCAACAAAGAATACGCCGCCATGCCGCTGACTTTAGGCTTTTTTAATCGCAAAGATATTCCGTTTAATTACGCCATGGCAGATGCTTTCACCGTATGTGATCAGCATTTCTGTTCTGGTATGACGAGTACCACGCCGAATCGTTCTTTCTTCTGGACAGGAACTATCATGCAAGAGGAAAATGGCGATATGAAAGCGCATATTCGTAATGATGATTACAGCTATGGGAAATTAAACTGGAAAACATTTCCGGAAATGTTGTCGGAGAATGGCGTTTCCTGGAAGTTCTATCAGAATGAACTCAGCTGTGGCGGCGGATTTAAAGGAGAGGAGAGAGCATGGTTATCCAATTTTGGTTGTAATCTGCTGGAGTTTTTTGCTGCCTACAATGTAAAGTTCTCTGAGCGCTATGTACAGAACCTGATCAAGCAGGTGGAAACACTGCCTGGCGAAATCAATAAATTACAGGAAGCCAGTCCCTCTTCTGAGGAAGCGGCACGTAAAAACCGGGAAGCCCTTGCGAAGAAACTGGAGGCGCTGGATAATGCCGCTACCGAGTTGAAGAAATGGAACCAGGAATGTTATGAGAAACTGACGCCAGCACAAAAGGATTTGTACCAACGTGCATTTGTGATAAATAAGGGAGACACGGACTTCCGGAAAATTACTTCTTTTAAGTACATGGATGGGAATACGCAAAGAGAAGGCACCATGCCTGCAGGAGATATCTTCCATCAGTTCCGCAGCGATGTGAAATCAGGTAAACTACCTACTGTTTCCTGGCTGGCGAGTCCGCAGAATTTCAGCGATCATCCCAGCGCACCCTGGTATGGCGCATGGTATGTATCTGAAGTGCTGGATATCCTCACCCATAATGAAGAAGTATGGAAGAAAACCATCTTCATTCTCACCTATGATGAGAACGATGGTTACTATGATCACGTAGTACCTTTTTCTATTGCAGATAGTAAGAAGCCGGGAACAGGGGCGGTGTCTGCAGGTATTGAAACGGAGATAGAGCATGTGCGACTGGAGGCGGAACTTCGTCAGGGCGTGCCCCGGAAGCAGGCGAGGGAAGCCCCTGTAGGATTAGGGTTCAGAGTGCCAATGATTATCGCGAGTCCATGGAGCCGCGGGGGTAAAGTATGTTCTGAAGTATATGATCATACCTCCATGATACAGTTCCTGGAACATTTCGTGAACCGGAAATATAACAAGCAGGTATATACGCCGTTGATCAGCGAGTGGAGACGCACCATTTGCGGTAACCTGACCGCGGCTTTCAGTCCTTATGATGCGGCAGTGCCATCCCAGTTGCCTTTCCTTGACCAACAACGTACCGTGGAAGGTATCAATAATGCAAAATTCAGGGATCTTCCTGGCGGCTTTAAGTTGATGGAAGAAGCAGATATCCGCCAGGTGGCATCAACGGGGCTTCGTTTACAGGAGCCTGGTATCCGTCCTTCCAGTGCATTGCCATATGAATTATATGCTGATGCGCAGTGGAATGACCGTAACCAGTTGGAAATAGAATTGACAGCAGGTTCCCGGTTTTTTGGAAAATCGGCTGCTGGTGCGCCATTTACGGTATATACTACCGGTACCTTTGAAGGGGATAAAGGTCGGAACTGGTCTTTCGCGGTGAAAGCGGGCGATAAACTCACATATCAATGGCCCATGGAAAGTTTTAAGGAGTCGCGGTACGATTTGCATGTACATGGCCCTAACGGCTTTTTCAGGCGGTTTTCCGGCGATAAGAAGCATCCGCACCTAAGTGTGCGCCTGGCGATGGAAACGGTCGGAATCACGTCGAAACCTACCGGAAACGCCCTGGTGAAGCTGGTGAATACAGCCACTGCACCCAGAACAATTGTAATCACAGATAATGCATACGGCAACAAACAGGTGAAAAGAACGCTGGACGCCAATGCCAGCATTGAAGTAGTACTGCCGCTGGGTAAGAGTTATGGTTGGTATGATTTTACAGTAGTAATGGAAGACGACAAGGCCTTTTCCCAACGATTTGCCGGCAGGGTAGAAACGGGGAATCCTTCTTTCACAGATCCGTTCATGGGTAAAGTCGCCATAAATGGGTAGCGCATAAATTGCTATAGGAATAGCAAATGGGGGACCAGCTGTACAATGAAGACTATGGAGTTTGGTAAACAATGAACGGTCTTCATCAGGTATCTTAAGATAACTAATAGTTGGTCCTCCTGAATAACTAAGTGAAAAGCCCATATGCGGGATACGAACATTGGGATGACCATTGATCGTTATAAAAAGAGAACGTTCCTTTTGTACTGGAACGTTCTCTATTATTGAGATTTACTTCAGGCTCACTTCTTTGGAAGTGCTGAATTGTTTCAGCGTACTGGCTATCTCACCAGATAGTGCGGTGCCTTTTAATTCCTGCTTGAATGCTTTTTGTTCCAGTGTACTCATTGCTTTATACAATGGTTCATTGTTTACAACAGATTGTAGCTGGATGAGATTTTGGTTATTGTATAACTTATCCCATTCTTTGCGTACTACTGCCCAGAACTGCTGGTGTTTTTCCCACCACTCTTTTGCTTTCTCACATTTGCTGTCATCTGTTCTGTTATAAGTATTGAGGCCTTTTTCTGCAACGATTTTTCTATCCTGACCATTCTCCCGTTGGATCTTCAGGTTTTCCTGTTCATGTACAGAACCGGTGGCAGTCAGTTCATGGTGATTGATGCGATGGAGTACATT
Organism: Chitinophaga dinghuensis; assembly: GCF_003259435.1. GTDB lineage: Bacteria > Bacteroidota > Bacteroidia > Chitinophagales > Chitinophagaceae > Chitinophaga > Chitinophaga dinghuensis. Next base: position 491,720 of record NZ_QLMA01000005.1, on the reverse strand, counting down.
ATAATCCTTGCGGGTAGTGTACTCTCTGCGTGGCAATGGGGCATCGCTGGCGGATTCCCAGTAGTGGCGGCCATCTGCATGAATCCATGTGGCGGTGCCTTCATAGCGGGGCTCATCATCTACGCCATATACTTTTTGTGTCCATTGTCCTTGCACTTGTGTAGCTGGCAACTGGATTTTTTTCCATTGATTATCCTTGTTGTATGCCAGGAGGTTGCGGTTTTCGTACTGCCAGTCTTCCGTCCAGTGTTTGATTACCTCGCCGCCAGCTACCAACAAGTGTTGCAATACGATGCGTTTATCATTTTCTTCTGCTACGGTTACAAATTCCACTGCATCGGTAATTTTATGGTAGCCTTTAGGTTTGTAACTGGTGTCGAAGGGAAAGGTTTCGGTATATTCAAAAGTTACTTCCTGGCAGCCACACATCGCTTTGATGGCGGCTTTATCTTGTGCTAGTTTTTCTTTTGACTGCTGTTGTGCGTTTGCCTGAAATGATATCAGGGTTCCCGCCAGGATGGCGAAGGTGAATTTATTCATGTGAAAAGTAGATTAAAGGTTATTTGAAATTGCGAGTGCCATCAGCCTGTAATACGTATCTGAAATGATAATACCTGCTTACAGAAGTAGCTACAGGAGGAACCGGTGCGTCTTTATAGTAGCTGGTAACTTCCAGTTTGGCATATTTTCCGGCTGCTGTTTTCAGTACGATGAATTTTCCGGCGGTAGGACTGATAATATGTGTATCCATGTTATAAGTATACCAGGCGCCAATGGCTTTGGTGGCCGCAGCATCTGCTATATAGCCGGTTTCCGGCGCTACTGTCAGGTCATTATAAACGCCGCTCATGACTTGTGCAGTGGCGTTCCCGGGTCCGCTTACACCGCCATTCACAATGATGGTAGTAGCACGGAATCCAATATCCCATTTGGAGGTGGCAGAGTCGCTGTTAGGAACTACTTTGTTATCAGCCAGGCTATACAGCGTAAAAGATCCTTTATTGGCAACATCTGCATCGATATTTACGGCAGTAGTGGAAACAATAGTAGGTTTTTGTGGCGCTGCCTGGTCATCCTTTTTGCTGCAGGAAGTAAGCAGGGCAGCCACTGTCAGGGCTGCGATGCCCATAGGTAAATGTAATTTTCTCATATGTATTGCTGATTTTATTTATTTCCGTGTTGAAAGAACCAACCCAATGTCAGGGCGTAAAGTCGGCCTGGCATAGTGGGGATATGTTGATAATCTGAATAGTTAAACAGATTGTCTGCAGTCACCTGAACGCGTAAACGTTTTTCCAGTAAATATTTCGCAATGGATAAATTCACGGTGGCGTAGCCTGGTACAAATTCACTCTTCAAATCAGGTGTGTTGTTGCCATTCTCGTCTGTGAAGCCATATTTACTGCGATACAATACCCTGGCATACGTTTCGATACCATAACGGGGTTGTATATATGAAACTTTGAAATTGGCAGTGTGATGGGAGCGGTTAAACAGTCCGAAATATTCACTGCGTTTCAGCGCTCTTGTTTCCCGGGTAGAGGGATCGGTCGTATATACTTGCCCTTTTTTTACCTGGTCAGACAGTTCATTGTCGCGGGTGCGGAGATATTGATAACCGCCTGCCAGCTGAAAGTATTTACCGAGGTTTTGAGAGATCTCCGCTTCTGCGCCGCAAGTAGTAATGCTCTTTACATTGATATAGCTGTAAACTCGTTGTCCGTTGGTTTTTTCGGCAATGGCGCGCGTGTCAATCAGGTTGTTGACGCGATTGTAAAAGAAATTGACGCGTACATTCGTGCCAGTCCAGGGATTACCTTGGATACCGGTATTATAGGACCAGGAACTTTCTGCATCCAGTTCGCGCATTTGTGCCAGAGAGATGTCCAGTTGTTTGATCTGCCCTTGTGCCTGCATTTCAGGGATGACAGTACTCAATAGTTTGGTGCCTAGTACTGTGTAGCCTACTGCCGCATTGTTGAAGTGCAGATATAACTGGCGGAAGTCGGGCGCCCGGTAACCCCGGCCTACAGAGCCCATAACGCGCCACTGTGGCAGGAATTGATAGGATAGGGATAGCTTCGGACTCAATTGAGAAGGGTATTGATTATGCATATCAAAACGACCTCCCACCAGAATGTTCCATTTATCAGTAGGCTTCCAGTTTTCCTGCAGGAAGATATAACCGGTATTGAATGCCATTTTATCGTCATAGCGTGTAGCCGATACCGTTTCATGGATGTATCCTGTTCCGGCCGTCAGCTGGTGTTTTGGAGTAATCTGCCAGTCGGCCTGATACTCTGGCTTTAAGTATTGCTGCGTGAAAAACGATGCATCGTAAGTGGACTTGTCGTCTCTGTACAACATATCTTCTTTGGTGGCATAACGGGAATAATATAATCGGAATACCTGTGTGAAATTAGCGCTGGGACTATGTTTTACGTTCCATGATACATTGGCGTCCTGTTCTCTGCCTTTATCATCCACAGGGCCTTTTGTATCCTGGAAGTAGCTGGTATAGCGTTGTTGATAGAACCTGCCAGAGAGTGTGCTTTGCCATTTGCTGTTCCACTGCTGTTGCCAGCGGGATTGTAAGGTGATGGCATTGTAAGGCGCTACGGTAGGACTTCCCTGGTTTTCTCCCAGCGTATATCCTTCGCTGTTCAGATAATTGGCCCCGAAAGAGAGAAGTCCTTTCTGTACAGGTATTTTCGTTTGTGCGTCCAGGTTATAGGTGCGATTAGAACCATATCTGCCGGTGATACTGGTACTCCCTTTGTCGGAGCGGTTGGAGGTGATAATATTAATAACGCCTGCCAGCGCATCACTGCCATAAAGTGAGGATACCGGCCCTTTTATGATTTCTATACGCTCAATATTACTGACGGTGATCCTGGAAAGATCCAGGGTGCCGGCAGTTCGGCCGATTAAAGGCTCGCCATCCAACAGGATGAGCGTATATTCGGCTTCCAGGCCTTGCATTTGCACGCCGGTACCATGATTGGATGTGATAAATAACCCAGTCTGCTCTGCCAGGATCTGCTGTAGCAGCAAGGCCCCGGAAGATTGCAGCTGTTGTTTGGTAATAACGGTAACGGGTATAGGTACTTTATTAATTTGTTGCTCGTTCCTGGTAGCAGTTACCACTATTTCCTGCAACGATTGCTGCTTGGTACAGGTGTCGGTTTGTGCAAATAGGATTCCTGCCCGCATGATGCAGGCTAATGTCAGTAAATATTTATTCATTTTACTTGGGTCTGAATTGCCCGGCAAATGTAATTACTGACAAATTAGGTATGCTTACGCTATCGGGAAATTGATTTACGGAAAAGGGAAAATGTAAAAAATGAATGGATACACCCAAAATCTTCATTGTTGATATACACTTAAGCCTAATCGGAATTTTCGATGGTTCTTGCATGAATAGATAATAATTGTTACATTGACAATTATTCCACGTTGATACATGAAAGAGCTATTTATTACTTTGCTGTACATTCTTCCTTTGCAGGGAATGGCGCAATCTCTTCCACTGCAAACATTTGGCGCTGGGGAAGTCCGTTTGTTACCGGGTTTGTTTCAGCAGGCACAACATACCGATGAAGAATATATTCTTGCGCTGGATGCAGACAGGCTTCTGGCGCCCTTTCAGAAAGATGCAGGCATTCCTGTGAAGAAGGATAATTACGGTAACTGGGAAAGTGCGGGACTGGATGGTCATATTGGAGGCCATTATCTCTCTGCACTTTCGTTGATGTATGCTGCCACCGGTAAGCAGGTGTACCGGCAACGGTTACAATATATGCTGGATCAGTTGGAAAAGTGTCAGTTAAAGAATGGAGATGGATATTTGGGCGGCATCCCGGAAGGGAAAATATTGTGGCGGCAAGTGATGGAGGGAAGGGGAGATGCGGTTACTAAAAGGTGGGTACCATGGTATAACCTACACAAAACGTTTAACGGATTGTTGGATGCCTGGTCGCTTACAGGGAGTACGCAAGCCCGCGATATGTTGCTAAACCTCTGCTATTGGAGCAAACAGGTAACCGCAAACCTCAGCGATGAACAGATGCAGCTGATGTTACAAACGGAATTCGGAGGTATGAATGAAATTTATGCGGCAGTAGCAGCGGCTACCCACGATACTTCCTGGCTTTATATGGCAAGGAGGTTTACTCATCGGCGATTACTGGATCCGCTTATCGCGCATAGGGATTCGCTTACAGGGTTACACGCCAATACACAGATACCCAAGGTGGTTGGCTTTATGCGAACCGGTATGGTAGGGCAGGATACTACCCTGGAGAATGCTGCCGCCTTCTTCTGGAATACGGTCGTATCCCATCGTAGTATAGCCATAGGCGGTAACAGTGTAAGGGAACATTTTAATGCCGTGGATAATTTCCAGGCTATGCTTGAAAGTCCTGAGGGACCGGAAACCTGCAATAGCTATAATATGCTGAAGCTGACCAGGCTACTTTTTCTCCAACACCCTGATAGGAAATACATGGATTATTATGAGCGTACGCTTTATAACCATATTCTTTCTTCCCAACATCCCAATGGTGGTTTTGTCTACTTCACGCCTATACATCCTATGCATTACAGGGTATATTCCACGCCGCAGCAGGCTTTATGGTGCTGTGTTGGAACCGGTCTGGAAAACCATGGTAAATACGCAGAGGTGATTTATGCGCATGCAGCGGATGCGCTCTATGTGAATCTTTTTATACCGTCCGTATTGCACTGGAAAAGCAAATCACTGACGCTGACACAGGAAACCAGTTTTCCGGAAGAAGACATCTCTCGTGTTACACTCCATTTAAAAAAGGCGTCATTATTAACGATCGCCATACGTAAGCCAGCATGGGTTAAGGAGAGCATGACCGTTACCGTGAACGGACAACGAGTGAAGCAGGTGCCCGCTACATCTGGTTATATATATGTTCGCCGTATCTGGAGGAATGGCGATATAGTGAAAATTCATTTGCCTATGACTACATCCACGGAAGGTTTGCCAGACAGTACGCATTGGGCTGCCTTCCTATATGGTCCAATTGTCCTTGCTGCCGCTATGGATACGCTTCAGATGCCCGGGCTACATGCCGATAGCAGTCGCTGGGGACAAATTGCGCGGGGAGACCTGCGTCCAATGTCTATGGCGCCGGTGCTGGATCTGGATAGCCCTGGTGCGGTTACGCTGCAACGTATTGGCAGGTCATTGGAATTTAGTGCAGGGCATCTTATCGCCGATCCTGCCTTTCGTAAACTCAGGCTGGCGCCCTTTTATCAACTACACGACACCCGCTATATGCTTTACTGGCCCTATGTCGGGAAAGCTGCGCATGGATCATCCCCGTCATCAGAGCGCCATGAACAGCAACAACTTGACAGTTTAACAGCAGATCGGGTATATGCCGGCGAACAACAACCGGAAGCCGACCATCAGTTGGAGGACGAAGGCAGTAACGGAGGAACCATAGGGGATCAGCATTACCGGTGGACGCGCTATTCGTTTTCCTATACGCTGAAGACGAAAACAGCTGGCGCTTATAAAATGTATATCCGTTATCGTTATACGAATGCAGATGAATGTGCAGGTGTTGAAATTGGAGGACAACAGCTTTTAACATTATGTAGTCAGCCGGATCGGGTGAGTAAAGACCAGGTGGCGGTGGTAGATATAGGCCATCTTTCAGCCCCTGGAGCTGCAGTGAAAATAGTTTTCAGGGCATTAGCAGGCAAAGCTTCTCCCTGGATAATGGAGGTTCGGTTAATAAAAGTCAGGTAGTCTCTTTTGACATTGGTGGCCAAAAAGAAAGGCTGACCAAAAAACACTTTTTGGTCAGCCTATATAACGCCTTGCGGCTATATGAAAATGATTACTGTGCGTTGGCAGTATTGGTAATGGCAGTTACCGGTTTACCCACACAACCATTTGGCATTTGTATATGCAGCATAGCAGCGAGTGTAGCGGCGATATCTGTCATATGAGTGATGTCATTGGTAGAACCGTGTTTGATGTTCCAGCCCATGAATACCAATGGGATATGGATGTCGTAAGGGTTCCAGTTACCGTGGGTGGTACCTTTTGAAGGACCGGAGAACCATCCTGGTTCAGGAATGATCATTACCTGTCCGCAGCGCTTAGGATTGTAACCGTTTACCACCATCGCTTTGATAGGTTCAGGAATGGCGCTGGAGCCGATATTGTCGATGTCCGCAGCAAACTGAATACCTGGTTGTTTCACCAGCCATTCTACGGTTACTTTCTTGATAGCATCGAAAGATACGTTGGTAGCGGCTTCTATTTTCTTCAGATCATAGTTTACATGATAGTTCATGAAAGATTTCACCAGGCCGTCCAAACCAAATTTTGCTTGTAACAGGGCGTTCAGGTCCTGGATCATTTTTTTGTCCTGGTTCAGACCTGCCGGAATATTATGCGCTTTCATGAAGTCGATCGCATGTGCTGCGCCATGGTCTGCGGTAAGGAATACGAGGTAGTTCCCTTTTCCAACACGTTTGTCCAGGAAGCTGAAGAATGCAGAGAGATCTTTGTCGAGACGCAGATAGGTATCTTCCACTTCAATGGAGTTCGGACCAAACTGGTGCCCTACATAGTCTGTAGAGGCGCAGTTGATGGTGAGGAAATCCGTTACCTGGTTATTACCGAGGTCATAACCTTCTACGGCCGCTTTAGCGAAATCCAGGGTCAGGGTATTACCGAAAGGAGTAGTACGCAGACTTCCAGGATCTTGCTTGTAAATTGCCGGGAGGTTATGCGGGAATACCGGAGACGTTTCGCCTTTGAAAGAACCTTCCCATGGGCTGTTATCTTCTGCGCTTTGCGCATAGGTGCCGATAGGATACATGGTATTCCATGGCTGCGACATCAGTTGCTGTGGCTCTTTGCGTTCGTTGAATTTTTTCACCCATTCCGGCAGCTCCTTCATATAGTAAGTACTGGTGATGAAGCTGGCATTGGCATCATCCAGCCAGAATGCGCCATTAGGCGTATGGCCGGCAGGGAGGATGGACGCGCGATCTTTCAAAGACACGCCTACTACGCGGGAACGGAAGTTGGTAGCGATTTTCAGCTCGTCGGTGATGGTAGACGCCAGCAGATTGCGAGGCGACATTTTTCCGGCGCTGCTGTTGCTGCCTACAGCTGTTACCGTGGTATCTTCTGTGCAATACCATCTTCTTCCGGTAACCTGGTCGGTCCAGTCGTTGCCGGTAATACCATGAATAGCAGGTACAGAACCGGTATAAACGGTACTATGACCTACTGCTGTAAAGGAGGGGAGGTGACTGATATAAGTGTTCTCGCAGGAGAAACCTTCTCCCAGCATGCGTTTGAATCCACCTGCTTCGTAACGGTCATAATACCGGTACAGGTAGTCCCATCTCATCTGATCTACCACAATTCCTACAATTAGTTTGGGCTTAGCGTTAACCTGTGCTGATGCGGATAAACCCTGCATTACTGCAATCGCAGCCAGCATCAGTGTGCTCACCATTCTTTTTGTTACAGTCATAACGTTAATTATATTGATAAATTTAATTACGTGTTAAAAAGAAGCGCCAAACTTATTGAATTATAGCCTGAATCCGGAATTTTTTTATGCGAGTGGTAAACTAGCTTTATAAACCTGCCTCCTGGAATCGGTTGGGATAGTCGCTGATAATGCCATCCACGCCCAGTTTGCGGAGTTCCTGCATTTTGGAAACTTCCTGTACTGTCCAGGGTACTATCACCATATTTTGTGCATGTACCTTGTTGACCAGTTCCGGCGTTACCAGGTCGTAAGAGGGATTATAGAAGTAGGGGGTGAATCCCAGTTCTTTCATATTATCCTCGAAGGTGGCTTTTTTATCTCCTGTAAGGAATCCTAATTTTATTTGCGGGTATCGGCGGTGCATTACCTGCAGCGGGCGCATGTCGAAAGATTGTACATACAGTCTGTTGCCCAGTTTCTTCAACTGCTTAACGGTCATCATCTTGGTGATGTACTCCTCTGGCGCTGGTTGTTCCACGCCATCTGTTTTTGCGGAGGATTTAATCTCCAGCAGATAGTAAGGGGCTGGCAGATGATGCTTTTTCGTATAGGCTTCTACGGAGTCGATCATTTCTGAGAGGAGGGGTGCATAGCTGCGCATGCGTTGTTGCTCCGGGAAGGCTGGATAAGGCTTTTCACCGATGATGAAAGGACGGATGTCGCTGTAGTTCATCTGGTAGAAAGTGTATTTCGACCTGTCGGCAGCCGGAATATCGCTGCCATCGGGCATGGTGGTATAGGAGGGCGTGAAGGAAGCGTCGTGGTATACGACTACCTGTCCGTCTTTTGTGATATGAATATCGAATTCAATGGTATTGGCGCCGAGGTCCAGGCCTTTGTACATAGCAGGAATGGTATTTTCGGGCATGAGGCCGCGGGTACCGCGGTGGCCTACTTTAAATACTTTCGGGTCCTGACCTTTGCCAGGAGCTGGTTTGGCGACAGTGAATGCTGCCAGAGAAGCGGCTGCAAGTGTAAGTGCTGCCATAGATAGTCTGGTATTGCTTTTCATTGTAAATATAAGTTTCCGTTGTGAATATAAAAGGTGGTCTCCGGTTAGGGGGACCACCTTTCTGTAATATTTGATAATTATTTAAGTGCAGTATAGCAGATAGCAGCGAGTGCCGCGCCTGCGATAGGACCGAGTACAGGTACCCAGGCATAAGGCCAGTCGCTGTCAGATTTTCCTTTGATGGGCAGCAACTGATGCATGATGCGAGGGCCCAGGTCTCTTGCCGGGTTGATCGCATAGCCGGTAGTACCGCCGAGCGACAAGCCAATGGCCCAAACCAGGAATGCTACTGGAATAGCGCCAAGAGAGCCCATGCCGATAGGGGCCTTCGTGTCTGACATTTCACCACCGGTAAAATAAAATACCGTGAACACCAACACAAATGTGCCGGTAATTTCACAGAGTACATTCCTTGGAATATTCACTATGGCAGGCGTGGTACAGAAGGTGGCACGTTGTAATCCCGTATCAGCGGTATTTTCATAGTGATCCTTGTAGTTCAGCCATACGAGGGTAGTTCCGGCCATTGCTCCCAGCATTTGCGCCAGTATAAAGACAGGCACCTGGGACCAGGCAAACTTATTGGCCATGGCCAGTCCTATGGTTACGGCAGGATTCAGGTGTGCGCCGCTGACAGGTCCGGCGATGACAACGCCTACATACACAGCCAGTGCCCAGCCGGTAGTAATAACGATCCAGCCGCCGCTGTTACCTTTTGTTTTGTTGAGTACCACATTGGCAACAACGCCGTTACCCAGAAGGATAAGAACAGCCGTGCCAATAAATTCTGCAAGAAAGGGTGTCATAACGTAGTATTGATTGATAAAATTACAGTTGTGCCCAAGTTTTGGCGGTAGCAACGGCCTTATTCCAGCCAGCGATCCATTTCGTACAGTCGTCTGCGTTACCGGCAGGAGAGAAGCATTTCTCCATATTCCACTGGCTGCGGATCTCTTCCAGATCGCGCCAGTAGCCGGTTGCCAGTCCTGCAAGATAAGCAGCTCCGAGCGCGGTCGTTTCAGTGATGCCTGGTCTTACCACCTGCGTTTGCAGGATATCGGCCTGAAACTGCATCAGCAGATTATTTGCGGTGGCGCCGCCATCTACGCGGAGTTCCTGGATAGAAAGTTGGGAATCCGCTTCCATGGCTTTCAGTACGTCCATTGTCTGGTAGGCAATGCCTTCCAGTGCCGCGCGGGCAATATGTCCGGCGTTGGTGCCGCGGGTCATACCTACCAAAGTACCGCGTGCATGCTGGTCCCAGTGCGGAGCGCCCAGGCCTGCGAATGCGGGCACCAGGTAAACGCCGTCATTCTGAGAAACGGTGGCAGCAAGGGCCTCCACTTCTCCCGAAGACCTGATAATACCTAATCCATCACGCAGCCATTGTACGATGGCGCCTGCAATAAAGATACTACCTTCCAGTGCATAGTTCACCTTTCCGTTTACCTTCCAGGCAACCGTAGTGAGGAGATTATTGTTACTGAGGATAGGCTTCTCCCCGATATTCATTAACATAAAACATCCCGTGCCATAGGTATTTTTCACCATTCCTGGCTCGGTACACATTTGTCCAAAGAGGGCCGACTGCTGATCGCCGGCGATGCCCGCAATTGGTATTTCCGCCGCAAAAACGCCGGTAGCCGTTTGGCCGATTACCTCGCTGGATTCTTTTACTTCCGGCAGTACAGATGCAGGAATGTCCAGTAATGCCAATAGTTCCGTATCCCATTGTTGGGTATGGATATTAAACAGCATGGTACGACTCGCATTCGTAATATCAGTGGCATGTACAGCGCCTTTGGTGAGGTTCCATACGAGCCAGCTGTCGATAGTGCCAAATGCCAGTTGGCCTTTTGCAGCCAGTTCCCGGGCGCCGGCAACATTGTCCAGTATCCATTTTATTTTAGTGCCGGAGAAGTAGGCATCGATTACCAGTCCGGTTTTTTCACGAATCAGTGCTGTTTTTCCTGCGGCTTTCAGACTGTCGCAATAAGCGGCAGTACGCCTGTCTTGCCACACAATAGCGTTGTATATTGGATTACCTGTATTGCGGTCCCATACGACGGTTGTTTCGCGTTGGTTGGTGATCCCAATTGCCGCAATATTGGCGCCTGTGAGTCCTGCTTTGGCAATGGCTTCAGTGGCTACTCCTATCTGGCTGCTCCAGATTTCCATTGGATCATGCTCTACCCATCCTGGTTGCGGGAAGATCTGGGTAAATTCTTTCTGCGCCACAGCGTGAATGCTGCCCGCTTTGTCGAAGATGATGGCCCTTGAGCTGGTAGTGCCCTGGTCGAGTGCCATTACGTACATGTTCATGTTTTTCTTTTTATCGTGGATGATAGGTTTTACTATTTTGGATAGTTGATTACAGGGAGACCGCCAACGCTCCAACCGGCTTTGGTTCCTGGAGGAGATAATTTGCGGCCAGGGCGGTAAAGCGCTGTACTTCTGTTGCTATCCATTCCTCATTTTTACCGGTGGCATTGGCCATGATGGCGGCTACCTGTGGGGCCATCTGCACTGCTGCCGCTGCATCCAGGAATAATGCCCGGAGTCGTCTGGCCAGCACATCTTCCACTGTGTGGGCCATTTCATGCTCTACAGCCCATATTACTTGTGCGCCAATATAAGGGAAAGCAGGATGCAGTTGTTTGCCCATTTCTGGGTTTCTGGATACATAGGAGCGTATATTGGCCGCTTCGCTGCCATAAACGTCCAGTGGCGCCGCTTCGGTATTGCGTTGCTGATAACCGTGAATACGCAGACTTTTCGTCTTACAGGCCACAGGTGTCAGGCCGCCTTGTTTGATCGCCAGTTCTACGGTATCTTCTGCCATTCTGCGGAAGGTCGTCCATTTTCCGCCGGTAATGGTGATCAACCCTGCGTCGGAAACGATGAGTTTATGACTACGACTGATTTCCTTGGTACTGCCAGTATCCTTTTGTGGCGCTGCCAGTGGCCGCAGTCCTGCGAATACGCTTTTTACATCTTTACGAGTAGGTATACGCGTTAGATATTGCGCTGCCGTATTCAAGATAAAATTTATTTCTTGTTCCAGTGCTACCGGTTCCAGACTATGTTCGTCCAGTGGCGTATCGGTGGTGCCCAGCAATACTTTATTATGCCAGGGGACTGCAAACAGTACGCGTCCGTCGGAGGTTTTAGGAATCATGATGGCGCTGTCGCTGTCCAGGAAGGAGCTGTCCAGCACCAGGTGTACACCCTGACTGGGGCGCACCATGTTGGGTGCTTGTGGATTATCCATTTGCATCACTTCATCTACGAAAACGCCTGTAGCATTGATGACTACTTTTGCACGGATATGGAAAGTTTCATTTGTTTCCAGGTCTTGTGCCATCGCGCCGGATATTTTGTTATTCAATTTATCCAGTGAGATCACCTTGCAATAGTTCAGGAGTGCGGCGCCATGAGCGGCGGCGGTTTGTGCTATGTTTACTGCGAGTCGTGCATCATCGAACTGACCATCGTGGTAAACGACGCCTCCTTTGAGTCCTGATGTCTGGATATTCGGGAGTCGTGCAGCTACGGCCGATTTACTGATATGATGTGATTTTCCCAGGCTTAATTTCCCGGAGAGGAGGTCGTATACTTTTAATCCGATGGTATAGAAGGGGCCTTGCCACCAGCTATAATTAGGAATGACGAATTGTTGGTTATGGGCCAGATGCGGGGCGTTGGCGAGGAGGAGGCCTCTTTCATAGAGGGCTTCTCTAACCAGGGCTACATCTCCCTGGGCGAGGTATCTTACGCCGCCATGTACGAGTTTGGTGCTTCTGCTGGAGGTCCCTTTGGCGAAGTCGGCCTGTTCCAGGAGCAGTGTTTTATAACCTCTGGAGGCGGCATCCATGGCAATACCGAGGCCGGTGGCGCCTCCGCCTATAATTAGCAGATCCCAGGCATTTTCGCCCATCTGTCTTATTTGTTGAATTGCATCTAACCGCTTCATGGTCCTATTTGCTTTTGTTTTGTTTCAGTTGCTTCTGATTCCTTTCGTGAAATAAAGAAACGAAACATTTCGAAACTAAAGTAAACAAATAAATGAAAAGAAAGAAAATAATTGGATATTTGGAAGAATTCCGTTTTCAAACCGTTAATTTTACGGTATGTCTATGATAAACATTGCAGAACGCCATAAATATATTTTGGATAAACTCCAGGAAAAGGGATCAGTTAGCGTACTGGACCTTTGTAAGGAGCTGGATGTTTCCGCTGTTACAATTCGAAAGGATTTGAAACTGCTGGAGGATAAGTCGCTTTTATTTCGTTCACATGGTGGCGCCACAACGGCCAATCCATATACGAACGATAAACCGGTGAATGAAAAGGAACATATCCGCCGCGAGGAAAAGCAGGCTATTGGGCAGGCAGCAGCGGCATTGATAGACGCCAATGATGCGATTATTATTGCTTCTGGTACCACGGTGCAGGCATTGGCCAGGCATATCCATCCACGGGGGCAGTTAATGGTGATTACAGGGGCATTGAATGTATCCCTGGAGTTATTGCGGCACCCGGAAATAGAGGTGATACAATTGGGCGGACATCTGCGTAATAGTTCTTCTTCTGTTACGGGGCCTTATGCAGAGCGGGTATTGGCAGATTTCTCCTGTAGCAAGTTATTCCTGGGAGTAGATGGCATTGACCTGGAATTTGGGTTCACCACCACCAATATCATGGAGGCGCATCTGAATCAGAAAATGATGTCCACTGCGCAGAAAACCATTGTCCTGGCAGATTCCAGTAAGTTTGGCAAGCGAGGCTTTGGCAGGATTTGCGGCCTGGAAGAGGTAGATGAAATTATTACAGATAAAGGCATACCGGAACATGTGGTGAAACAATTGGAAGAAGCAGGGGTGAAGGTGACGTTGGTATAACGAATCGTTTATTACTAAAACTTATGAAAATCAATATAGCCTATCTTTTAATGCTCCTGTTGTTACTAATGGGAGTAAGTAGTTGCGATTTCCAGAACGCTCCACAAACTGCCGCAACGAGTAATGGCAGCCCACCTGCAGACACGCGTCTCCCTGAAAACGACCAACTGATACCTGCACTTAATACAGGGGTGATTACCTTAAAACCAGATTCCAACAGGACATTCCTTCTGCTGAATGCGGATGGTAGCACCTGGAAAGAAATCACCTTTGATGATGCATTTGCAGATACCTCCCTTTCACCTTATGCCGCTAAGTCAGAAAACTGGCTCCTGATGTTCAGATGTACAGCCGTAGAAAAGGACAAGTATAAAGTAATTGTGAATGAAAGCACCGGAGAAGAAAAATACATTAGCACTAATGACTATAATTTCATGAAGAAAACCTGGGAAGAGAATATTACTGAGGCGGTATTTGTAGACTTCAATGAAACAAACAATCCGCTCAGAGCAAGTAAAAGTGATACTGCTAAGGTAATACACGTACCCGATAATGTGGAGGAGGACGTCTTTTACAGGCCGGAGAAGATTGAAGGTGATTGGTTACATGTGCAGACAAACGATGAAAAATATGAGGGGTGGATCAAGTGGAAGAATAAGCAAGGGCGAATTATTGTTGGTATTTTTTATGATGCCTGAGCGGGGAAATTTTCCTTTGAAATCGCTGATGGCTTGTTAGAATACAATAAAGGCCTGCTTAATAATTTTTATTTGGCACTTAAAATGGATATTACATTCTTGAAAGACTGTATTGTTTTTGATACAGCCTTTCAAGAAAACAAATAATAAATCCCTATGCAACTACTTTGTGGCAGCCCTACGGGTAACCAAATAATACTTGTGATATTTATCTTTATCGTTATATTTTTAGCGATTGTATTTGTGCCGGGTATATTTATTCTGAAACTACTTTTTAAGCATAGTAGCAAACAGAAGAAGTGGGTGGTAATGCTTATCTGGTTGATGGTTGTAACGCTGTTTACCTATTTCCAGATCCTTGGACGCAGGTAAAAGATACTCAAACAGAACGATTAGTTAACGCGATCCTGCTCCGCATCCGCTCCGCCATTATTATGGTTACGCTTACGGCTAAACGCATCTTTACCAAATTTGTAGTTGAACGACAATCCTACTCGCCGGTTATCCGTTTCTCCGGTATGATAAGCGGTGGTTTGCAAGATAGAAATGGTTTCATCTCTGTAAATAAATGTTTGGAAGATATCATTGAAACTGAGCTTCACATTTCCTTTCCCTTTTAAGAACGTTTTTTGTACACCTGCATCCTGGTACCAGAAAGAATGGCTATATGACTGACCAGCATTGGTTTTCCCTCTGAAATAAGAGAACAATTCCAGGCTCCAGGTTTTATTTAATTTGAACTGGTTGATGAGGGTAACTCCTCCGGTATTAATATGGCCATCTATTGGTTGCTCCAGAGTCGCGCCACCGGAGTAAGTCAACCGAAGGAGGAGTACATTTGCATTCAGGTTCCACCAGGGGAGAGGCGTTAATGACACATTATTAATGAGTCCTATGCCATATCCGTTTAAGAGATTTTCGGGTCTGCTGATAAAGGCGTTGCCTTCTCTTATTGTTCCCTGGAATACAAGTGCTTCTACATGATCATAGACAAGGGTGAAGTTAAACCGGCCCCGATGGGAGTACTTCAATTCTATCCGGTTATTATAGGTTGGCTTCAAACCTGGATTTCCACCTGTAAAAGAATATTGATCCCTCATCAGCGTGAATGGATTCAGTTGCTGGTAATTGGGTCTACGTATTCTTCTGCCATAGGATAATGTCAGTGTATTTTTTCCTGAGCTATCCAGTTTATACTGGAAATAGGCTGTAGGAAAGAGGTTCAGGTAATTATTGGTGAAGGCGGAATCTTTGTTGGCAGATAAGGTTTCCAGTTCTCCTTTCGTATAAGCATGCTCCAGTCGTAAACCCGCTTGCAGGGAGAAACGGTTCCAACTGTTATTCAGACTTATATAGGCGGCATTGATCATTTCCCGGTAGATGAAATGATTGCTTTTACTGTCGTCCGCTAACATATCATTCCCACTCGCATAATAGAACTGGTTATCATTATCTGTATCGACGATACTTGATTTTATACCGGCATCCAATCTGCCGCGTTTCAGGAAAGGCTGTGTGTAGTCGCTTTTGAAAGCATAGATATTGATCGTAAGGGGCTGTTGAAATAATTGGCTGTAACTATTGATGGGCGTATTATCCGGCCAGAAGGAAGTACCAGCTATCTGTTGTGTTCCGTAGGAATAATAGCGGATATAGTCCATATCAGCGGATAGTTCTTTCCCGGTTTTTTTGAATTGGTGATTAAAGTTCAGATTCACACCGGTATTCCTCCATTTATATTGACCATTCGTATAGCCCTCGCCGATAGAATCTATTTCGGATTTGGCATTCCTTTGCATATTGGAGGAATGGAGGTATTCTTCTCTGGGTCTCGTACCAATGCTGAGAACGGCGCCCAGCGTGGTTTTGGGGGTGAGAAAGAAGTCGGTCCCAAACCTTCCGTTATAGCCATTGGCACGGGAAAGGGACTGATTATTCAAATGGGTGGATGACAGCGGTTGTCCCTGTACTGTACTTAACTGTCTGTCGTAAGTATCCAGAGAATAGTAATTATCCCGACTATAACTCAGGTTACTGAAGAGGTTCATTTTAGGCGTTCGGTAATTCAGATTAAGCCCGGAGTTACTACGGTCGTAGCGGCCCTGGTTATAGCCGAGAGAGAGGTTTCCGTTGAAACCGGCCGTCTGGTTTTTTTTCAAACGGATGTTTATTACTGCTGCACCGGCGGCATCATATTTGGCAGGAGGATTCGACATTAATTCCAGTTTGTCTACGTTTACAGCGGGGATGGCTCTCAGGTATCCGGCGAGGTCCTGCGCTGATAGGTAGGTTGGTTTATTGTCAATCAGTACCAGTACACTTTTCCCATTCAGGGTAATATCGCCTCCTGTTGTAATGGCTACTCCTGGCGATTTTGTCAATATGTCTTGCAGATTGCCTCCCGCGGCTGTAATCATACTGGCAGGATTGACAACTGTACGGTCAATTTGCTCTTCAATCATTGGTTTCTGGGAAGTAACCGTTACTCCTTGCAGTTGTTTTGTGCCTGATAAGGATATCATCATTGGCGGCAGTTTAACATCCGGATGCAGCTTGTCGACCGTAATAACGGTACTGAAGATTTGATGATGTCCTTTATAAGAAGTGCTGAGTATATAGTTATTTTCCGGGAGATCACTGAACAGGAAGTCACCATTGTCACTTGTTACCTCGCTTTTTACCAGCGATGAATCCTTTTGATGCAGCAGTGCAACAGCTACACCCGGGATGGGTTTGTGCTGTGCATCATGGATAACGCCGGTAATCTTTTTGCTGATAGGTTGGGATTGTCCGAACATGATTTGGGACTGCCACAATAGAAGGAGAAGCGTTGTTAAAAATAATTTCATTTTAAGGGCTTTGAAAGGCGGATAAGAGTTTGTTAATTGCAGTCTAAATGTAGCCCGGAACCGACCCTGGTGAAAGGTTTTGTGACGAATTACCGTTAAAATGGGACGAAATGGAAATATAACATGCAGACCTGTTTTGATACATGAAAACTTTAAAGATTATTGAATTTTTGGCCTATGTACGAACAGCAATTTTTAGCTTATATATTATACAGTACTTTGGTACAGTTCAGGGCCCAGGGATTAGAAACGAATGATAAGCCCTTGTTTTGGATCTCTGATTTATTGCACAATATTCCATTACAACTACTGGATGAGGATAAGTCGAAAGCAGCCTTTGAAAGACTTGAGGCGAATGTCAGGACCTATGAGATAGATAAATGGTTGGAGGATCACAGGAAAGGTTTTCTGATGAGCTTTCCTGAATACAGACCAGAAAATGCGGCTGGAGAGGATAACGAAGTGGTTTCATGAACCAAGAATTGGAATGTCCGGAGGAGATCATCAGGACGGAAAGAGTGGATACCATAATTGAAAATACTGTGATACATGAAACATGTCCCTGTTGCGGTCACAGGACTTTACCTGAATTCGGAGAGTATGTTACCTGTCCCAATTGTTATTGGGAGGATGATGGTATTCGTAATCCGGAATACTATAGTTCTCCGAATCATATGACCTTACAGGAAGGGATCAACAACTTTCTGGAATATGGGGCTTGTTCCAGGGAGTTTGTGCAATATGCGTCCGCTAGTGGGATTAACTATTTGCGGTAATCTATTTCCCTATATTAATCGCCACTCGTTTCTTATAATTGGTGGGGGATTCTCCTGTTACCTGCCGGAATAGCCTTGCGAAATAATTGGGTGATTGAAAATTCAATTCAAAGGCCACACTGGAAATGTCTCTGCTACCATCCTGGAGAAGGATCTGGCTATGGAGGATGTTTACCTCGTTAATCCATTGTTTGGGAGGCTTACCAGTAGCCTGTTTGACGACCTTGTTCAGGTAGTTCTCTGTAATGTTCAGCTTTTCCGCATAGTAGGAAACCTGCCTTTGTTTCAGGTGATGCTGTTGTACCAGCTCGCGGAAGTGAAGGGATATTTCTGTGGCCCTGGTCATATTGCCGTGGCCTTCCGCAGCGGAGGCGATGATCTTCTGCAGGAAAGGCCGGAATACGCCGATGGCTACTTCCAGGGAAGTATTTTTAGAGGCCAGTTCTTCTTCCATTAACTGCACCAACTGGGATAGCCATTTAACGGCAGGGGTGGGTAATTTAACGAAGGGAGAGGTAAAGAAGAAGTTGAATAATTGTCGGTTAAGTGCAAGAGATTCAGTTACTTCGTTTTCAAAAACCACAAAGAATCCTTCTGCATCTCTGGAGATTTCCAGCGTAGCGGTAATGTTCCCCTGGCGGATGAGTAGTATAGCATTGGCATTTAGCCGGTGAGACCCAGTTTCAAGTTGCTGCACAATCTGTCCTTTCGTCACGAAGATCAAAAAGTTAAATGAGGTACGATAGGGGAGCACGGGTATTACAATATCCCGGAGGTAATCCTCAATCCTGTATACCTGCAGCTGTGCATCGTTCAGGAGTACCTTGCTGGAAACACCCGGCAGGAACTGCTTTTTATATTCGAAGTTGGAAAAAATTTTAACGGAAGATCTCATAAGTACAAAATTACCGGTTTTTGGATATAATAGTCATGATTTGTGCTAGTCTGATTTTTCATTTCGACGTAATTTGCATGTCCGGAATATGAAATTGTATTTTAGATACATATTATTACTTCTCTTCCTGACAGGCTTTTCGTTCACAGGAAAAAATCAGGGGCCATTGCTGCACAGCGGTGGTAGCAGAACAGCATTATCCGCTACCAATGCGGATATGACTCAGCTTCAGACGGGGCAGGAATGTCTTCATCTGGAACAGCTAATTTACATCAACGACAACGATAATGATGAAGATGTGAGCCGTTTATTTAACGAGCATTCGCATCTCCTCCTCAATAATCTCTCTGTATATTATCTCTCTCTCCTGGAAAGACAGGAGACAATTCCGGAGTATTATACCGGATTTGTGCACGCGGAACGACCCGTCCCCGCTGTCCCCAGATTTATTCAGCATCATCAATTACTGATTCCTTTTCAATCTTAATTTCCTGCACCATAGCGGTTTTTAGTCTGCTTTGTAAAAAGTAACTGCAACTAATTGCCGTTGTGTTAGCCCTCCGCATGCCGGCTATTCTGGCCGAACTTTACTTCGTGCGGATTTGTATATTCGTAAGCCTTGGTCTTCCGAAAAGGGCACTTCATTGCTATCTTCTAAAATTTTACTCATATGCATCTGACTCCCAGAGAAACAGAGAAACTGTTGCTCCATCTGGCCGGAGAACTGGCTGCCAAGCGTAAAGCAAGGGGCCTGAAACTCAATTATCCTGAATCTATTGCCTATATCAGCAGTCTCTTGCTGGAGGCGGCCCGCGACGGGCGCTCTGTGGCTGAACTCATGCAATACGGAGCCACCGTCCTGACGCGTGAAGATGTCATGGAAGGCATCCCGGAAATGATTCACGACGTACAGATCGAGGCAACTTTCCCCGACGGTACTAAACTGGTTACCGTTCATAACCCTATCAGATAAAATCTAAACTCATCTCACATGATTCCCGGAGAATACTTTATCCAGGCAGGAGATATCACCTGTAATGAAGGTCGCGCCACTGTTAAAGTGAAAGTGGTAAATACTGCTGACCGTCCGGTGCAAATCGGCTCCCATTTCCATTTCTTTGAAGTGAACCGCAAAATGGACTTTGATCGTGAAAAAGCATTCGGTATGCGCCTCAACATCGCTGCAGGTACCGCCGTACGCTTTGAACCAGGTGAAGAAAAGGAAGTGGAACTGGTCACTATCGGCGGTACCAGAAAAGCCTTCGGCCATAACAACCTCGTAGACGGCGATACGACCACCGATGCCGCCAAAGCTGCGGCCATGGCTAAACTCGAACCCAATCACTTTAAAAACAAACAGTCATGAGCCTGAAGATAAATAAAACCAAATATGCAAATTTGTATGGCCCTACCGTTGGCGATAAAGTTCGCCTGGGCGATACAAATCTGATTATAGAAATCGAAAAAGATTTCAATACCTACGGTGAGGAAAACAAATTCGGCGGCGGTAAAACGGTGCGTGATGGTATGTCCCAATCCAGCACTGCGAAACGTGATGAAGGTGTCCTCGATTTTGTGATCACCAACGTAATCGTACTGGATCACTGGGGTATCATGAAAGGTGACCTCGGTATTAAAGATGGTCGTATTGTTGGTTTTGGTAAAGCAGGTAACCCTGATACCATGGATAATATATCGCCCAACATGATCATCGGCGCTTCTACCGAAGTACATGGCGGCGAAGGCCTCATCGCTACTGCCGGCGGTATCGATACCCATATTCACTATATCTCTCCGCAACAAATTGAAACAGCGCTGTTCAGCGGCGTAACCACCATGATTGGCGGCGGTACCGGCCCAGCAGATGGTACAAACGCTACTACCGTTACGCCAGGTAAATGGTTCATCGGTCGTATGTTGCAATCTGCCGAAGCATTCCCTATGAACCTGGGCTTCTTCGGTAAAGGTAACTGTGCTACAGAAGCGCCAATTGCTGAGCAAATCGAAGCGGGTGCACTGGGGGTGAAAATTCATGAAGACTGGGGCGCTACTCCTGCTACCATCGATGCTTCTCTGAAAGTGGCAGATAAATACGATGTACAGGTAGCCATCCATACAGATACGCTCAATGAGGCGGGCTTCCTGGAAGATACCATGAATGCCATCAATGGCCGCGTTATCCATACCTTCCACACGGAAGGCGCTGGTGGCGGTCACGCTCCTGATATTATCAAAGCGGCCATGTATCCAAATGTATTGCCGGCTTCTACAAATCCTACCCGTCCGTTCACCAAAAATACGATTGATGAACACCTGGATATGCTGATGGTATGCCATCACCTGAGCAAAAGCATTCCGGAAGATGTGGCATTCGCCGACTCCCGTATCCGTCCGGAAACAATTGCTGCGGAAGATATCCTGCACGATCTGGGCGTATTCAGCATCATGAGCTCCGACTCTCAGGCAATGGGTCGTGTAGGCGAGGTCGTTATACGTACCTGGCAGACAGCCGACAAAATGAAGCTGCAACGCGGCGCATTACCAGAAGATCAATCCGGCACGAATGACAACTTCCGCGCAAAACGCTACGTGGCTAAGTATACCATCAACCCGGCTATTGCACATGGTATCTCCCAGCATGTGGGTTCTATCGAGCCCGGAAAATTTGCAGATATCGTATTGTGGAAACCAGCTTTGTTTGGCGCTAAACCAGAAATGATTGTGAAAGGCGGTATGATCATCGCCAGCAAAATGGGCGACCCGAATGCGAGTATTCCTACACCGCAGCCGGTTATCCTCCGCAAAATGTTCGGCGCTTACGGTAAAGCTTTGCAGAAATCCTGCATCACTTTCGTTTCACAGGCGTCGCTGGATAAAGGTATTGTGAAAGAATATGGCCTGGAGAAAGTAGTACTGCCAGTAAAAGGTTGTCGAAATATCGGAAAGAAAGATCTGATCCATAACGATAAAACGCCGGAAATCACGGTGAATCCGGAAACCTACGAGGTACGCGTGGATGGTCAGGTGATTACCTGCGAACCCGTAGCTGTTGTGCCTTTGGCTCAACGTTATTTCCTGTTCTAAGAAAAATAAAAGGTATGATAATAGAATCAGTGCTGGGCAATACGGCTGAAATGTCGGTGGCGAATCTGGAAATAGACCTGCTGCCGTTGGAGTGGTTTGAAACAACGAAACGTATCCAACGGAAGAAAACAGCGGCAGGTCGCGAGATAGCTATCCGGTTTCTCCGGGAAGGCCAGCGCCTTCGCCAGGGTGATATCCTGATGATGGATGAGCAGCATGCAGTAGTGGTGGATATTATTCCCAGCGATGCGATTGTAGTCACTCCCCGTAACCTGTTGGAAATGGGGAGTGTCTGCTACGAAATCGGGAACAAGCATCTCCCCGTATTCATACAAAACGATCAGGTATTACTGCCTTTCGAGGAACCAATATTCCGCTGGCTACTGGCCAGCGGATACGCTACCGAAAAGCAACATACCCGACTGACGAATTTGCTGAATGCCAACGTACAGCCGCATAGTCACGGTAGTGGCGGCGGAAGCTCACTGTTCTCCAAAATTATGGGCCTAACATCGAGATAAATGATGATGAACCGCTTTTTTCTCGGCAGTCTGCTGCATTTAAGTGATCCCACACTTCCCATTGGCGGTTATACGCATTCCAATGGACTGGAAACGTATGTGCAGCAAGGGATCGTTCACAATACGCCCACTGCTGAACAATTTGTACGGCAAATGCTGACGGCGAACCTGCACTTCAATGATGCGGCCTTCGTTTGCCTGGCTTACCAGGCGGCAGCGGAGAACAATCTGCCAGCGCTACTCCTGCTGGACGCGGAACTGAGCGCGCTTAAACTGCCCACAGAAATCCGCAATGCCAGCCAGAAACTGGGCCTGCGCCTGATCAAAATTTTCCGTCGGCAGAAAGAATTCGCTTTTGCTTCGGCATACGAAAATGCCATCGCTGCGAAACAAACAGACGGTCATTATGCCATCGCATTTGGCGTATATGCATCCCTGTTAGAGATTCCTTTGCCGGAAGCATTGTATGCCTTCTTCTATAATGCTGCTGCCGGAATGGTCACCAACGCGGTGAAGCTGGTGCCTCTCAGTCAGTTGGACGGTCAGGATATCCTGTTCCGGATGCAAACAGTCATCGGTGAGCTGGTAGATAAAACCATTCACCTCGACAGAGACCTGGTCGGCGTATGTAACACGGGGTTTGACATCCGATGCATGCAACATGAACGCCTGTACTCCAGGCTCTATATGTCTTAAACTTTTAAAAATTATTCCCGGTCATGAGTAATAGAAAATATGTAAAAATTGGCGTAGCCGGACCTGTAGGTTCCGGTAAAACAGCTCTCATTGAAAGGCTGTCTCGTCACCTGATGAATCAATACAGTCTTGGTGTTATTACCAACGATATTTATACGAAAGAAGATGCGGAGTTCCTGACAAAAAACAGTCTGCTCCCTAAAGAACGCATTATCGGCGTGGAAACCGGCGGATGCCCGCACACTGCTATCCGCGAGGATGCCAGTATGAACCTGGAAGCTGTGGATGAAATGGCGGCCCGTTTCCCGGATGTGGAACTTATTCTGATAGAAAGCGGCGGCGATAATCTGAGTGCTACTTTCAGCCCGGATCTGGCGGATGTTACCATTTTTGTTATTGATGTGGCAGAGGGAGACAAGATTCCGCGTAAAGGCGGCCCTGGTATTACCCGCTCCGATCTGTTAGTCATTAACAAAATTGACCTGGCGCCTTATGTACATGCCGATCTGGGTGTGATGGAAAGAGATGCCCGCAAAATGCGTAACGGTAAACCTTTCGTATTCACTAACCTGATGTCTCTCCAGGGACTGGATACCGTGATTGGATGGATACAGAAATATGCATTGCTGGAAGAAAGAGAAGAACCAGCTTTGGTGAGATAAAAAACGAGCATGAAGAACAGGCTAACGATAACGAGCGGCTTTAAAAACCAGCGATCATACCTGAAAGATACCTTTTTTACGCCACCTTTCCGGGTGGCGGACATCAGCGAACATCGCAGCGATCCTGCGGTATACCTGATGATTATGAGCTCATCACCGGGAATGCTGGACGGAGACGACTATGATATAGATATTGTGGTGGAGGAAGGAAGTCGTCTCCAGCTCCAGTCCCAGTCGTACCAGCGGCTGTTCAATATGAAACACGGCGCTACGCAGCATCAGAAGATACAACTTCATCCTGGCGCCGCTTTCAGCTATGTGCAACATCCCGTGGTGCCACATGAGAATGCCATTTTTAAAGGAAAGAACCGTATTGATGTGGCAGACAACTGCCTGCTGACATTCGGGGAAATACTTACCTGTGGCAGAAAGCATTCCGGCGAGGTATTTAGATACCGCTCTTTTCATAACATCACTGAGATCTTTCATAACGGTCGCCTGCTGATTAAAGATAATCTCCTCCTGCAGCCGACCCTGGTGGATATGGCGGCAATAGGACAAATGGAAGGATTCACACATCAGGCAACATTGCTGCATGTAAATACCCGAACGGGAATAGAGGAAGACAGCGTAAATATGCTGTATGAGATGCTGGGAGAGGAGAAGGAAATTGCGATAGGTATGAGCAGTCCTTCTTCACAGGTGCTGGCAGTACGTATTCTAGGCAATGGCGGAGAGCAATTGTTTTCCTGCCTGCAAAGGATAGCTGCCTATTTCTGGACAATTGAAAAACAGGTACAGGTTTCATGAATGTAGGATTAACAACACTCGTAGTTTCGGCAGTTACCATCAGCTGTTTGCATACTGCTACCGGCCCGGATCACTATTTGCCGTTCATCGTTTTATCGCGCTCCCGTAAATGGAAGATGTCTAAAACGGTGTTGTGGACAGTGCTCTGTGGCTTCGGGCATATCTTCAGTTCGGTGTTGATCGGACTGTTGGGCGTACTGCTGGGCTGGCAGCTGTCGAGGCTGACCTGGTTCCAGGATGTAAGAGGCAATCTTTCCGGATGGTGCCTGTTGGGATTCGGGGTGATCTATCTGCTCTGGGGATTGCGTCAGGCGTGGCTGAATAAGCCGCACAAGCATTTTGACGTATATGGCGATGGAGATATTTATGTGTATGAACATAAACATGGAGAAGTCGTATATCCGCAGAACCGTGTGAAAGTCACGCCCTGGATATTATTTGCCATCTTCGTGATGGGCCCCAGCGAACCATTGGTTCCTTTGCTTTTCTACTCAGGCTCTCATCGCTCAGCGCTGGAAGTGATAGTATTGATAACTGTATTTGCCATCACCACCGTACTCACCATGCTGGCCATGGTATTGGTGGGATGTTATGGCTATTCCATTATAAAAACCGATAAACTGGAACGCTATGTACATGCCATTGGGGGAGCAGTAGTTACCCTTTGCGGCATTGGAATGGTATTCCTCGGCTGGTAAATATTCATACACATGCAAGAACAAAAGTTGTTACCTGTCGCCCGTATCTTTAGGGGCGTAGGGCAGATCATGCTGCAAGCGAACGCCTGGACAGGCGTACTTTTCCTGGTAGGGATCTTTTATGATTCCTATGTAATGGGTATTGGCGCCTTGCTGGCAGTTTGTATTGGTACCTTAACCGCCAAACTCCTGCACTACCCGGAGGAGGAAATTAACCAGGGACTATACGGCTTTAGCGCCACCTTGGTAGGCGTAGCTCTGACCTTCTATTTCGAACCAGTACCTGTTATCTGGGTAGCATTGATTGTTGGTTCAGCGCTGGCTGCTATTATCCAGCACGCAATGATCCGGCGCAAGCTTCCTGGATTTACTTTTCCGTTTATCATAATCACCTGGATATTATTGTATGTTTTCAAGCATCTTTACGTAGTAGGACCTTCGCCAGAGGTCAGCAGTGTTGCACAGGCATATGATGACTTTACGGTGTCTACGCATGGTTTTGGAGAAGTGATTTTTCAAGGTAGTGTACTGGCAGGGATAATATTTTTCCTTGGCGTGTTTGTAGGATCGCCCATTGCAGCGTTGTATGGCGCGGCGGCATCAGTGCTGGGAGCCTATATCTCCACACAGTTCAGAGAACCGGCACAGGAGATCCATATGGGACTCTTTAGCTTTAATGCGGTGTTATGCGCTATTGCTTTCGCCGGACCTAAAAGATCAGATGGGATTTGGGTATTGATATCCGTGTTCCTGGCAGTATTTATTGATTTTGGAATGTTGGAATTCAACCTGGCAGTTCTCACTTTCCCATTTGTGCTGGCATCCTGGATAACACTGGGATTGAAAGCAGGAGTAACAAAGATTAGTAAGAAGAATGAATAGACGAATGATGATTGCCGCTCTGATGGCGGTCGGAAACCATGCTTTTGCAGGTGAACCACAAGATTCCATACCGATGAAGGAATCTCACCTTTCACAAATCGAAGTGACAGCGCCCAGAGTAGAACGCTCCATGCTGAAAGTGGATCTCAAAATGACCCCGGTAAATACTGCACAGGATTTGCTGCGCAAAGTACCCGGATTATTTATCGCACAACATGCGGGTGGTGGTAAGGCAGAACAGATATTCCTGAGGGGGTTTGACAACGACCATGGTACAGATATTAATATCAGCGCAGATGGTATTCCTGTAAATATGGTATCGCATGCGCATGGCCAGGGGTATGCTGATCTGCATTTCCTTATCCCGGAAACCATTGAGGGGATTGACTTTGGTAAAGGCGCTTACTATCCTTCCAAAGGCGATCTGAATACTTCCGGTTATGTCAGCTTTCATACATTTGATAGTCTCTCATCCAGTATGGTGAAGCTGGAAGGCGGTTCCTTCAATACGATCCGCGGAACAGGCTTGTTTAATCTCCTCCATAAAAGTGGCGAGCGTGCAGAGAATGCCTATATCGCGGCAGACTATGGCTATACGGATGGTCCATTTGACGTGCCGCAGCATTTCAATCGCCTCAACCTTTTTGGGAAATATAATAAATGGCTGAACAACCGCAACTACATCAGCTTCCTGGCATCTACTTTTCATAGCAGTTGGAATGCATCCGGACAAATTCCTGAAAGGGCAGTAGAGGAAGGGCTTATCAGTCGCTGGGGTTCTATTGATCCTACAGAAGGTGGCAGCACACAGCGTACTAATGCGGCGTTTACGTGGCGTCATATTTTTAACAACAATGCGGAAACGGAATCTTTTTTCTATTACACGCATTATGAATTTAATCTCTTTTCCAACTTCACTTTCTTCCTGAAAGATCCTGTAAACGGGGATGAAATCCAGCAGCGCGATGATCGTAACATGTTTGGCTTCCAGCAGAAATACACCCAAAACTTTGGAAATTTCCGCTGGGAATCAGGTGTTGGCTTCCGCATGGATGATATCACAGACCTGGAACTGAATCATGTATATCGCCGGGATTCCTTGCTGGGCAGAGAGTCCTGGGGAAATGGTACGGAAACTAACCTCTATGCCTATACGGGCCTGGAATGGCGTAAGAATGGATGGAGCATCGCTCCTGGATTGCGTTTCGATGAGATCCTGTTTAAGTATCATGATAAGTTGTTGTCTTCCACAGGAAGAGATCAGGCGGCAAGGGTAAGTCCAAAACTGAATTTCAGTTATTCCCCGAATCCGCATATTCAGTGGTATCTGAAGACAGGCTTGGGTTTCCATTCCAACGATATGCGTGTGGTGATACAGGAACAGGGAAGACAAATTATGCCGATGTCTGCTGGCGCTGATTTGGGAGCTGTCTGGAAACCGATACATAATTTACTGATACAGCCGGCCATCTGGTACACTTATCTGCAGCAGGAATTCGTATATGTAGGCGACGACGCAGTAGTAGAACCGAGCGGCAAAACGCGGAGATTGGGTGTGGACTTGAGTGTGCGCTATCAGCCGGTTAAATGGTTATACCTGGATGCGGATGTAAACTATGCCCATGGCCGATTCATTGATGAGCCTAAAGGGGAGAATTATATTCCGTTGGCGCCGGTACTGACCAGCACTGGTGGCGCGGCCGTACAATTTGGTAAAGGGTTCTCTGCGAATATGCGTTACCGTTATATGAAGGCGAGACCTGCCAATGAAGATAACAGTGTGACTGCTCATGGCTATTTTGTAAACGATCTGGCCTTGGCTTATACCCGTGGAAAGCTGGATTTTACGCTGGGCGTACAAAATTTATTCAATGTAAACTGGAACGAAGCCCAGTTTGAAACAGAAACCAGATTACGGAATGAGCCGAACCCTGTAACGGAACTTTGCTTTACGCCAGGTACGCCATTTGCGCTCAAAGCAGGGATTGCCGTGAGGTTTTAATCCAAAATCCCTTAGCTTTGCGGTCTTTTAGACCAATAGTCATTATAATGCGCGGTAGCTTTTTTATGTTGCTGACCTGCATGGCGTCTAGTGCCGCAGCGCAGCAGCAGCCGGATACAACCGGCAAAATCCGTAGCCTGGATGAAGTCATAGTACAAGAAAACAGGTTGTCGGCTCCTTTAAAACAATCGAACAGGAATATAACTATTATCAGCCGCCGGCAGATTGATGCCATGGCGGCTGTTAGTATTAATGAGGTACTGGCATTTGTGCCAGGCCTGGACGTGCGTCAGCGCGGTCCTGGCGGCGTTCAGGCAGATATAGGCCTGGATGGCGGTACATTCGATCAGACGCTGGTACTGGTAAATGGTATTAAAATTACCGATCCGCAGACAGGCCACAACATTATGAACCTCCCGGTTTCGCTGAATGATGTAGACCATATCGAGGTACTACGCGGAGCTGCGGCACGTATTTACGGTATCAATGCCCTGAATGGCGCGATTAATATCATCACCCGCAAAGCCGCTGCCAGTGGGGCAGAGGTGAACGGAAACCTGGGAAGCAGCTTCCACAGAGATGATAACAACAAATTATATAATAGCTATAGCCTCGGTGCTTCCGGCGCAGTAGTGAAAGATAAAAGCAACCAGTCTCTCTCCGCCAGTATGAATGCTGGTAATGGTTATCGCTACAATACGGCCTATCAGAATACGAAGGCGCTGTACCAGGGCGATTTCCGGATGAACAGAGACAATAGTGTCAGTGTGCTGGCAGGTTACGTGGATAATCAGTATGGCGCAAATGCTTACTATGCCGCACCTGGAGATATTGAATCCAAGGAATATGTGAAAACTGCGCTGGCAGCTGTTAGCAGCAGTCATAAGATAACCAGCAACTGGTTGATGACGCCAAGAATCAGCTATCGTTTTGCAGAAGATGATTATCGTTATATCAAAACGACCATTGCAAAGGCCAGGAACCTGCATAACACCAACATCGTGGATGCAGAGCTGAACAATACCTTCGATACGAAGATTGGTTTGTTTGGCGCTGGCGTGGAAGCTCGTTATGAGCATATCAACAGTTCCAACCTGGGAAATCATGAGCGTACCAACCTGGGTGCGTTTGCGGAGTACAAAACCCGTGGCGATAAGCGACTGAACTTCTCTCTCGGAGGCTATCTGAATTATAACACCATGTACGGCTGGCAGTTTTTCCCTGGCGCCGACGTAGGGTTCAATATCACACCGGATCTGAAAGTATATGCTACTGCCGGGACAGCACAGCGTCTTCCTACCTATACAGACCTTTACTATAAAAGTGCCAGCATTATCGGGAACGACCAGCTGGGACCGGAGAAAGCCGTTTATACAGAACTGGGCATCCGTAAATATGCCGGTAAATTCAATTTCGCTGCAAGCGGATTCTATCGCCAGATCTCCGACTTCATTGACTATGTGAAAGACAGTCTGCCACAACCATGGCAGCCACAGAATTTCCAGCGTGCAGATACGAAAGGACTGACTGGTAGCGTAGGTTATAATACCATCCTCCAGGAAAAAGGATTCTTTAATAGCCTGGGGCTGAATGTTGGGTATAATTATCTCTCGCCTGATTTTAAGGGAGACGACACTCATAATAAAATCAGCAGATACGTTATTGAGAGCCTGAGGCATCAGTTTATCGCAGGTGCGAGAACCAATATTGCCGGGCATTTCAGCGTTTCTGCCAATATGAGATACTGTAAGCGTATTAACTATAAGGACTATACGTTAATTGATGCTAGGATTGCCTATCATCAACCACGATTTAAGATTTATGCAGATGCGACCAATCTGTTGGATGTAACCTACATCGAAGCAGGAGCGGTGCCGATGCCGGGGCGTTGGATGACGCTAGGCGCATCTTTTAAACTCAAATAACTGAATCCCGCCACCATGGCGGGATTTTTTATTGCCATTGCCTGCATTTTAACAAGCCATTAACCGTTAGAGGGTAAACAGGACAACTTGCGTAATAGAGATATACCAAATATTCTGTACTGTGAGAACTGGAGTTGTGACCAATCAGTGGCGGCTGCCTGTCCCTGCATCCGCCGGGGTGTTCAAAACCTTACCAACTGTACGCGAAAAGCGATTTAGTATCCTGATAGCCAGCATATTTCTGCTGGGAACCCTTATTCTGTACTGTCAGGCATTGGTGACGGAGCGATTCAATAATTTTATCATCTTCCGTACATCCTGGACGCATCTGGTGGAGCATCTGCCTTTGTATGATCTATACCCGACGGCCTATTTCGATTATTATCTCTATCATCCCAGTTTTCCGGTCCTGTTTCTCCCTTTTGCTTTATTACCTGTACAGGTAGGACTGCTGCTATGGATGCTTTTCAATAGCGGACTGGTATTATATGCAGTGCATCAATTGCCTGCTACGCCTAAGCAAAAGAATATTATTGGCGCACTGGTGATGCTCGAAGTCCTGAATGCAGTGCAGTCATCGCAGGTGAATCCTGCCATGGTAGCGTTGATGCTGCTAACGGTGGTGAATTTCGAAAGAAGAAATGTCCGACTCGCAGCACTATTTACTTGTCTCTGCTTTTTTATCAAAGGGTATGGCGCTATTGTGGGAATTTTATTTCTCTTTTATGATCAGAAGCAGGAGTACCTGAAGTATTGTCTGATATATGGGCTCATAGGCACTTTGCTGCCGTTGATGGTGATTACGCCAACGGAATTATTACAAACCTATCATGATTGGTTTCAGTTGATTAGTAGTCCTGAAATAAAAGAAGATGGCTCCTTATTCGCTACCATAGACGCTTTCCGGCATCTGCCATATACGGCATCTACAGTCGTGGATAAAATTGTAATGGGAATTGCGTTTGCAGGTTTAATCCTCGCCTTGTTCAATACCGCCAGGGCAAAGGATTCCAGGAGTCGCTGGCTGATGGCTGCCTACTTATTGATATGGGCGGTGATCTTTAATCAGGCCACCGAACCGCCTACATATGTGATCGCGGTAACGGGGGCAGTGGCCATTCTCGTGATGTTTTCACACAAATGTGTGACAATTCTTTTGTTGACAATACTGATATTTGTTACATCGTTATGTCCAACAGATTTAGTACCCAAGTTTATTAACCTAATCGCTGTTGAATATCACCTAAAGTCTTTACCCTGCTTATTTGTATTACTATATATACAGTCAAGTCTCTTTTTTCAAAGCGGCAAGGTCAAGATTGACTAACTTGATTTTGCAAACAAATGTGGGTGTCTGCTATTGCGGGCGCCCCTTTTGTTTTTACGTAGGTGCGTAAGCGTTAGCATATAAAAAAACTGACCTGGAAGTCGGCATACCGTACTATCCTTTCAGACAATACAATTATACGTACTTCCAGGTCAGCTGACAATCGTATGGGCGCTTACTTAGCGTTCGCTACAAGTGTTACTTCCAGTTCAAACTCATCGTAGATGGCTTTATCGCCGATGCCAGCGAAGAAGTTTTTAGAACCGTATTTAATATTGTATTTGGTACGATCCACGGTGATATTGGCTTTTGCTACCAGGTTATTACCATTTACGGTAACGTTTGCAGGGAAGGTAATAGGATTGGTAATGCCTTTGATGGTGAGATTACCGGTAACATCATAAGCGCCATTACCTTTAGCTTTCAGGCTGGTGATGACGAAGTCTGAAGTAGGATATTTTTCAACGGAGAAGAAATCGTCTGCTTTCAGATGGCCTACCAGTTTGGCATTGCCGTCGGCATCTTTAATATCTGTAACTGCAATGCTGCGGGTATCCAGAGAGAAATTACCGCTCTTCAGTACATTATTTTCCAGTGCCAGTGAGCCGGAAGCGATGTTTATGGTACCGCTATGCTGACCGGTTACTTTTTTACCTACCCAATTCAGTTTACTTTGTTTGGCATCTACCTGGAAGGTAGCGGCTTTGGCAACAACGGTATGAGTAGTTGCTTTTTTCTTACCATCTTTTGCTACAGCAGGCAGCGTATGAGACACCATCAGGATGGCGCCGCCGATAAATAAAAGGGATGCTAATTTTTGCATGTTATTTCTGGTTTGTATATAAATAGTTGCGTCTGAAATGTTTCTGACGCCATTTTTTTATCAATAGTACCACCAACAGGAATAGCATAAAAAGCGGTTTAGACGTTAACTTCCTGGCTCCTCCATGCTGGCGGGGAGCAAAAATACAGTTGTTGCGGATAACGGCAAAGGATATACGGAGAATGAAATTCTCCTGTAAGTGCAGCATTCCAGCGGCTTTATCCGTGGTGGTATACCAAAGATAGGTGGAGCCCGCATGATTTCCAAATAAAGTCTACTAATTTAGTAGGATAATTGTGAAAATAGCCCCCATAAAGGGTTTTAACTGAATTTTTATTCGCCGCCGGGTTGTCGTACCTTTGCGGCTTAAAATACCTGGTTTGAGCAAGACAGTTTATTTAATTACACCACCATTTACACAGCTGAACACGCCGTATCCGGCCACCGCATACCTGAAAGGCTTCCTGAACACAAAAGGGATCAGTTCCTTTCAGTCGGACCTCGGTATAGAAGTGACGCTGTCCTTATTCTCAAAACAGGGATTAACTGATCTGTTTTCTTATATCCACCATCACCCTGTAGGCGCAGTATCGGAGAATATTGCCCGCATCCTTGCATTACAGGAGGATTATATTCATACTGTTGATGCCGTAATATCCTTCCTGCAGGGGAAGAACCCTACTATTGCCCATCTCATCGTAAAAAGGGATTACCTGCCGGAAGCCTCCCGTTTTGCGCAACTGGATGATCTGAACTGGGCTTTTGGCTCCATGGGAAACCAGGATAAAGCCAAACACCTGGCCACCATGTACCTGGAGGATCTTTCTGATCTGATCATGGAATGTGTGGACAGTCACTTCGGCTTCAGCAGATATGCCGAGAAGCTGAGCCGTTCTGCTAATAGCTTCGATGAGCTCCACCTTGCCTTACAGCAGCCATTTACCTATATCGACGAGTTGCTGATAAAGCTTCTGCAACAACGTATGGAGGAGGTGCAGCCGCAGATGGTGGCCATATCTGTCCCTTTCCCTGGTAATCTCTACGCCGCTTTCCGTTGCGGACAGTGGATCAAAGCGCATTATCCTAATGTGAAAATAGCCATGGGAGGAGGATTCCCTAATACGGAACTGCGTTCCCTTTCAGATGCACGCGTTTTTGAATATATTGATTTTATCACCCTGGATGATGGAGAAGCGCCGGTAGAGAATTTGCTGGGTTATGTATTGGGAGATAAAAGTCAGTCTGACCTCAAGCGTACCTTCCTGCTGGAAGAGGGCGCTGTGAAATATTACAACAACTCTTCCTGCCAGGATTACAAGCAGCATCAGGTAGGAACCCCTGATTACAGCGATTTCCTGCTGAACGACTATATCTCCGCTATTGAAGTGGTGAACCCTATGCACAGTCTCTGGAGCGATGGACGCTGGAATAAGCTGACCATGGCCCACGGCTGTTACTGGGGCAAATGTACTTTCTGCGATATTTCGCTGGATTATATCCGCATATACGAGCCCATTGCCGCTTCGCTACTCTGCGACCGCATGGAAACGATCATCGCCCAAACGGGGCAGACAGGCTTCCATTTTGTGGATGAGGCCGCTCCGCCTGCTTTGATGCGGGCGCTGGCATTGGAAATCATTAAGCGAAAGCTGAATGTGAGCTGGTGGACGAACATCCGTTTTGAGAAGAGCTTTACCCGCGACCTTTGCCTGCTGCTGAAAGCTTCCGGCTGTATTGCGGTGAGTGGCGGTCTGGAAGTGGCGTCCGACAGATTACTGGGCCTTATTCAGAAGGGAATTACCGTTGCCCAGGTGGCAAGGGTAAACCGACACTTTACAGAAGCCGGCATCATGGTGCATGCTTACCTGATGTATGGTTTTCCTACCCAAACCGCACAGGAGACCATCGATGCCCTGGAAATGGTGCGTCAGATGTTCCAGGCAGGGATTCTGCAATCCGCTTACTGGCATCAGTTCACCATGACAGCTCACAGTCCTGTTGGAATGGACCCCGCGAAGTTTAAAGTGCAAAAGGAAACCGAAGAAATAGGCACTTTTGCTAACAATGATATTATGCACATCGATCCTACAGGGGCCGATCATGAAAGTTTCAGCTATGGACTTAAGAAATCGTTGCTGAACTTTATGCATGGCGCCTGCCTGGATTATCCGTTGAATAAATGGTTTGAGTTCAAGGTGCCTAAAACGTCCATATCGCCGGATTATATCATGAATGCGTTGATGGAAGAGGAGCCGGGAACGATCAAACCTACTTCTAAAGTGGTTTTCCTGGGTAGGCAACCGGCCCTGGAGATTGTCACCAAATCGAAGAAAGGCAATACCTGGGAGATGGCTTCCCTGACCTTCCAAAGCAGGAAAGAAGCGGTGAACATCCGTGTAGATCCGCCACAGGGTAACTGGCTGGCAGGTATGCTCCGGGAGCTGGATGTTAATAACGCTAAGACCTATACGTTGCAGGAGGTAAAGCAAAGTTATGAGTTGGCCGGACTGGAAGATTTCGAGCTTTTCTGGGATAACAAACCGGTGAACACTTTACATAAGCTGGGTTTATTAAAGCTTTAAAATAAAAAGCGGGGCGTTAAGCCCCGCTGCTATTACTTCTTCAGGTATTTCCAATTCCTGATTTTCCCTTCGGCCATCCATTCTACGGCAGTGGCTATACGTGATTGACGGGTCGCTTCCGTTTTGGCTTCTGTAATCCAGGAAGTATATTCTTTTTTATTGGAGTAACTGAACTCCTCGAAAGTCTTCGCAGCAGCTTTATTCTTTTTCAATGCAGCCACTAAATCTGCTGGTATTTCCAGTTCTTTTTTCTCGGTTGTTTTCGGCTTTTGTGGAACTTTCGCGCCTTCGTCTATCAGTTTGGCGGCCTGTTTCAGATACTTGATCAGTATTTTATCGGCAGGCAGTTCTTTCAGGCTGGTAATCTTCCCAAGGTGTCCCATGGCGGTTTCGCCGGTGGCAGTCAGGATTTTGTCCGGATCATCCATGATGGCGGCTTTCCAGAAGTTCACGGCGCAATGTTGTTTGAAACCCGCGATGCTGGTGAGGATACTGCCATTGTAATCGAAATGTGGGAAGCCCCATTTTATGGTTTCGGTTACATCGGGGCATGCCTGGTGTACCAGTTGCCTGAAATGCTGTAATATTGGCTGGGCGAAGGCTGCGGCCTTTTCTATATAAGCGTCTATACGTGGATCACTCTTTGTTCCTGTTTTTGAGGAAGAGCGGGAAGTTGTAGTCTTCATAAAATTTTATGTGGTCACCTGTTAAATCCATAATGGGCCCTTTATCGTTATCTGGCCTAGGGTAGAGCTGTACATCGCTCATATTGCTCAATACCTTCCAGCCGTCGGGCGTTTCCTGCACGTTGATGATGTGCAGTGTTTTAAATTTAGGATTGTAATATGTTCTAATTTCTGTTATTTCCCAAACATTCATCCGTTGGGGTCTTTTATATAGAAAACTTCTTTTCGCCTGATGGAAGGCAGAAGTATTGGGCATGGTATTTACGGCCATGAACATATCTTCCAGCCGGCGTTCCAGGAGTTGGACCATTTCATCTGTAATGGGTCTTGGAATTTTAGGGCTGGTAGAAGTGCCGAGCAGATACAGCGCTTCTCTGTAGAAGTCTTTACAGGCGCGGATTCTGTCTTGGTCTCTTGAGTCGATCGCATCCCCTAACAATAAGAGGGCGCCTTCCGGAGTAGTAAGATTATGTTCAAAATGATCATGGCCGTTGTCTATTTCGTAGGGGAGCTGGTCGAGGATATTTTTTCTGTAATAGCGTTCGATATTTTTCATACCTATGCGGATGGAATAGCCGCCCAGGAGGAAACCGTCTTCCACCATCATCCAGTCGATGATACAGGATTCTGGCAATGTTATTTCAGTACCAGGTTTATATTTTTTAGAGAGACATTTGGTACTGATGATGCCATTGATCGTGCCATTTTCGAAAAAAGGGTAGGTGATCCAGGGCTCGATGGTGCGCTGTTGGTCTGTAAGGCGTACCCTTACTGCAAAGCTATGCTGTTGGAGCCGGGGTTGCTTAAGAGAGCATTTAAAATAACCGATGGTATGAAGCGCCTTGTATAATAAGGGTTCATAGTTTTCTGGTTTCAACGGGGGAGTGGGCAGTCCTGCTTTAATTTCAGACCAGGATTGATCAATCGGGTTAAACGGTCTTGCTAACAGGAAATTTAAGGTCCTGTTGTAGTGTCTTTTGAGGTTTGTAACAAATTTGTAGAGCATGTGAATGAATTTACTAATGTATTCGATGTAAACAGGCTGGCTACGGGGGATGCAATTTTATATACGACGGAAAGCAGTATCCGGACTTTTACCGGTAAAAATAGTTGGTTCCGGTTTTACCGAGAGAAATATTGTTTTAACCGACGACTCAAACGTATTTACCTTTTTTGATATGTACAGCAATGCATTACAGCATACCTTTGTCTCACCATAAAAATCAATCTACAACGCATGAGTAACACATTGGAACAACTCCCTATACTGAATGTTGACCGGATAAGCGTATTCTACGGTCAGTTTCAGGCGGTAAAAGAGGTGTCGCTGGAAGTAAGACCTGGAGAGATCTTTGGACTGCTGGGGCCTAACGGTGCAGGAAAGACCAGCACATTGAGCGCTATTGAAGGATTAATTCGCCCGGCAACGGGGCAGATAAAAGTAGTGGGGTTTGATATTGTGGGGCAGCCATTATATGCCAAAGCGAATATGGGCGTGCAATTGCAGGCCACTAGTTTTCAACCGGAGTTAACGATTGCGGATATACTAAAACTGTATGCAGGCGTTTATGGCGTTAAGCTGACGAAAGAAGATGTGTTTAACAGATTGCAGGAAATCAAGCTGGAAGATGCGGCCGAAAAGAAATACGGTCAATTATCCGGCGGACAACAACAACGAGTTTCCTTGCTAATAGCAACTATACATAATCCCGCACTGGTATTGCTGGACGAGCCGACCACTGGTTTGGATCCGCAGTCCAGACGCCAGTTGTGGGATAGAATTGAAGCCATTCGGGCCAAAGGACATGGCGTCTTACTAACCACTCATTCCATGGAAGAAGCAGAAGCAGTGTGCGACAGAATCGCTATTATCGACCATGGTCGAATCATTGCCATCGATACGCCGGAGCGATTGATAGCGCTGCATCGGGAAGATCCCGAAGTGATCAGCGTATCCCGTAAAGGACGTATCACCCTGGAAGATGTATTTATTGGTTTAACCGGACGCGCCGTTCGTTCATAATATTTTGCCCTTATGGAAACAAGAATACCCGCAACAAAAAATGTACTGACCACCCTGCTGCAAGCAGATTTCACTACGTTATGGCGTAACCGTCGTTCCCTGCGACTAGTACTGCTGGTGCCTATTATCATTCTCATATCCTGGAAAGGATTGGTAGACAAATTAGGGCCCGTAATGGTATTATCCAGTGTTATCACGATTGGATTAACAAGTATTGGTTTAATGGGTTATTCCAATACAATGGCCAGAGACCGCGACAGAGGCGTGTTTCAGCGACTAAGAGTAGCCCCGGTACCTACCTGGACGATCATGTTAAGTCGTTTATCCATCCAGATAGGATTGATTGCCCTGATGGTGCTACTTGTATTTATAGTAGGTTTTGCAGTGGATAAGATCAGTATTTCCGCACTGGGATATATTACCGGTTTGTTGATGACCATCGTTGCCGGTTGGTTGTATCTGGGATTGGGTCAATTGATTGTGGGACTTATTAAAAATCCGGATACGGTGAACTCTACAACAAGGCTGGTATATTTCGCCTTCATTATGGTAGGGATGTTTGGTCAGTTTGGCGCGTTGGGAGAAACCATGAAAGAAGTGGTGCAATGGTCGCCATATGGGGTGGTACAGAAAGCTCTGGCAGGAAGTTTGCAACCATTATTATGGACGAATGATCATACGATGGCATTACTGGCCACCATTGGATATACGTTGGTATTTGTGGGATTGGGAATCAAGTATTTCAAATGGGATAACAAATAAAATATCGCTCTTTTCATAATCAGAGTCCGCAGGGGTTTATTCTTCCTGCGGACTTTTCTGTTTATTTAGACATTTTACTATTCAGGAATTCCCATTCATTGATATGTGCGTTACGGTGTTCTTTGAGCACAATAGCATCAAAGGTAGGGAGCATATCTTGGTGTTCGCTGGCAACATCCTGTTTTTCATTAGGATCTGTTTCCAGGTTATACAGTTGCCATGGCGCTTGTTTATTTTTTTTCATATTGGTTTTGATAGCTTTCCATTTCCCTTTTCTGATGGCTACGGCGCCGCCATTTTCCGGATATTCGAAATAGATATAAGTCCGTTGTTGCAGGGATTTCTCATTGCCTTTTAACGCTGGCAGTAGGGAGACGCCATCATTCGCGGGTGCATTGGTTCCAGCAATTTCTGCGAAAGTAGCCATGAGATCATATTGTACGGCAGCCGCTGCGGCGGTGCTGCCAGCGGGGATTTTTCCAGGCCATCTGGCAATCAGTGGTTCCCGGATGCCTCCTTCATAGAGGTCCATTTTAAGTCCTTTTAATCCGCTTACACTGTTGAAGAAGACAGGATCAACGCCACCATTGAAGGTAGTCCCATTATCGCTGGAGAACATAATAATGGTATTCTCATCCAGTCCCAGTTTCTTCACGAGATCCATTACGATGCCTACTTGTGTATCGAGGTAGGTGATCATAGCAGCGTAGGTGGATAGTGGATATTTGCTGGGCGTATATCCCTGGTTGCCGAGATAGGGCTTTTCATCGAAGAGGCCAACGTATTTTCGTATAGCCGAGTCCGGAGCCTGGAGGGAAACGTGTGGGATGGTATAGGGGAGATACAGGAAGAATGGCTGCTGGCGGTTTTCTTCGATAAACTGTATTGCCTTTTTCGTCATTTCATCTACTGCATAGTCATTGCCTTTGTAGTAATTGAAGGCGCTGTCGGTGGCCTGGTCTGCGCGCAGCGGTTTATGTACATCGATGAAATGATTGTTCAGCGGATCTTTTTTCCCGTTTTCCCAGAGATGGGTAGGGTAGTAGTTATGGGCTTGTTTTTGGTCCAGGTATCCATAGAAGTAATCGAATCCTTGTTTGTTGGGATCGCCGGTAGTGAATGGCATACCGAGTCCCCATTTACCGATAGCGGCTGTCTTATAGCCTGCTTTCTGGAGCATATGGCCGATGGTCACGGTACCTTCCGGGAGTGGCATTTGGCCGCCTTCCAGGGAATCGGCGAAGGTGCCCATTTCATAGTTCCCACGGATATAGCTATGGCCTCCATGTCGGCCAGTGAGTAGCATACATCTGGCGGGAGCGCATACTGGCGTGCTGGTATAGAACTGCGTAAAGTGAATACCTTCCCGGGAGAGTTGATCTAAGCGAGGCGTTTTAATTTTTTGTTGACCATAGGCGCCTACTTCGCCTACGCCCAAATCATCTGCATAGATAAAGATGATGTTTGGTTTTTGCTTTTTTGGTTGCTGGGCCTGACTCTGAAGGGCCCCGACAGATAGCAGCAGTAACAAGGTACTGGTTTTGATTTTCATGTTCCTGTTGTTTATACTGGTCAAGATACGACCTGCTAAACGATTGCAGTAAAATAATTTACGCAAGCGTTTGAGTAAAAGGATAAGATATTTTTGGAATATTGAAATGACTGATTATCTTTGCAACCCTGAAACACAAAATCAGTTGCCCAGATGGCGAAATTGG
The DNA here is from genome assembly GCF_003259435.1 of Chitinophaga dinghuensis. Classification (GTDB taxonomy): domain Bacteria; phylum Bacteroidota; class Bacteroidia; order Chitinophagales; family Chitinophagaceae; genus Chitinophaga; species Chitinophaga dinghuensis. Next base: position 451,826 of record NZ_QLMA01000005.1, on the reverse strand, counting down.
TAGACGCACTGTGTTCAGGTCGCAGCGCTCGCAAGGGTGTGCTGGTTCGAATCCAGTTCTGGGCACGGAAAAAGGTTGTAAGTTTTGTACTTGCAACCTTTTTTGTTTGTGTCAATGTCGTTTTTGTCCGGTTTTTTCCGCTTTTATTCACCAATCACGACACAAAATTGACACACCACATAACACACGCTTCATTTCTCCAAAGCTACTGCCCACCGGCATTTTGGCAGTATGTCAACACGACACTCAAGCCTTCAAAAAATTCTTTCCTCCGCTTTTTTTCACTTTCGTTCGATTTTAAAATGGCCTCAAATCCTTACTGACACGGCATACTATTAGTGCCAATGGTTTCACTCTCAAAATCATTGGATCATGAATTTTCTGAAACGTAAGAACACTAAAGGCGATAAAACATACTACTATTACGACTTTGGCCGTGAGAAAGGACAGCGTCCGGTCACTGGCATTTTCGTATATACAAAGCCGAAAGACGCGATACAGAAGCAGCATAGCATACATGCATTGGCTTAATTGGAGGTAAAGAAGAGTCAGGCCATTATTGAGCAGCAATCTATCGGTACAGCGTTTATACCAGCGCATAAGTTCAAAGAGAACTTTTTCGATTATTACAAAGAGTATGTAAATAATAATAAGCGGGATGGCAACCGTCATCTGGAAAGTAGTCATTGATGGAACGCTGAAATTTTACGTCACGTGCTACAGAATGACTCTCCCAAGAGAGAACTGCAAGGCGCTGTTTGAACCGTATCAGACACAGGAAAGGGAAAGCAGGCGTTAGGCTTAGGCTGTATATAGACAAAAGTACGCAGACTTGCTGTATGGAATTATCTCCGTCTTTAGTAGAAATGGTATAACGAAGTTTAACGTATCCCTTCCCGTAACTATGAAAAACCAGTGACCATCATGCGCAATAATTTATTGAATGAACTTCAGGAATTGTTAGCCTCAACGCCAATTTTATTAAGGAATCGTGTATGTGAAGAGTGTGATTGGAGTCTTTCCTCCTATTACCGAAAGTCCAAACCATTTAACGATTTGAAGGATGGACCAGCCCTACATCTCGAAATAAGTAATGCAGAAAAGGAATTGATTAAACGAATGGCGAAGGAATAAAGGATGCCATTAACTGCGACCTTGATAAAATTTTGATGTATTGAATTTGGATTAGATAGCCCTGAAATCGGATCATTTCTGATCAACTTTCAGGGCCGTATATTTTATTTTCTCCAACAAAAAGACGCGAGTTTCGAGTGGCTTTTTTCATCTAAAGCGGCCGACTGTGGGGGCTGCTTTCAAGTTAATTGTGTAACAATGATACAACTTGCTGGCTGCGCGGATAACAGCCTCTACCTGTACATTTGTGTAACAATTACCTCTAAATTATGATAGGGATACATCCTGTGCTTCTTGAGCAATTTGGCCTTTTTGATCTACAAGGATGTCAGCCCCTTTTGTAGGATCAAGTAAAATATTTAGTTGTACGATTTCCTTGATACCATCAACTTTGAAGTGCCGATGGGCATTTCTTAGCATACAAAATGCTTTAACATAGATTTGAGGTATTGAATTATCCGAGTTGATTTTTTCTTCAATCACTTCAATCACTTCTGGACTATGAATAGTCCAATCAGTTATGCTTCCATTATTATCCTGATATTTAATTCTCCAGTAGAAATTCGGATTTAACTCAAGAATACTTTGTTTACTAATTTTTATTACATTAAATAATCCATTAGACAAAGGAATGAACTTAGGAAGTTTAGCCAATGAAAATTCCTGCTCTTTAAAAGTATCATTATTCCCATTTAGAAGATACTCAGCACTTTTTCCGGTAAGAAAGTTAAATCCCTCTATATAATACAAACCACTCCTATAATTTATTATATTGGGCTTAATAAGCACCTCTGGCACATCAGGCGTCATAGATGTTAGCCTAAGGCACTTGTTTCCCAAAATCGCCCCATTGATGCAATCAATCTTAGACTCATCAACTGACTGGATTATCTCAATCGATTCTAATGGCAAAATAATTTCACAAAATTTATTGCTGTTGATATCAAAATATTTACACTTCAACTGGATCTTAGATTCTTCTCTCCACTTTTTCCTTGGTTTTTCATTTGTAAGCTGTTTGTTATTACTTTCAATAATGGCAATTACTTGAAGAACAGGAGCGACAAAATACAATAGGCTACTAATAGATCTATTACTCGAATTTGAACTACCACTAAAATCAATTGAGCTTTTCTTCTTGCCTAATTCAATTCCGGTGGTTTTGAATCTGACCATAGTTCCTATTTCAGGGGAAATTTCTGGATCATTAACTTCCTTCTCTTTTGAAGGAAGTTCAAACAACAGATGTACTAAAAACCACTCTGATTCAAACGTATGAGTTTTATGAGAATACCAGCTACATCTGCATTGCTTTACTTCGGAACTATTCTCAAGGACTTCGAATTCCAATAAGGTTTCGACAACAACCATCAATGGTGGAATACTTTGCGCATCTCCACCAATCACAAGGTTTTCCTGGGAGAAGTCTAATCTTAGTGGATGTGATTTCAGTCCAACGATGGATCCAATCTTAAACATAGAATAATATTTATATATTTAGTTGTGGATTAAAAATATACATGATTTTGCGAAATCAAGTATATTTGTTGATAGACCTTGTTGCATGGGCTACCAACGTTTGGTTAGGACTATATGATTCTCATGTGGCCTTTAAGAGTTTTTGAGATTAAACCTATTGTAATAGGGATTTGCATTGCAGATGAATCTGTTTACAGCCTCCCGGATAAGGGTGTCCGCTGACAGGATCGTCTCAGTCAAAGATAGCGTAATCTTGCTAATTACCGTAAGCATGTGAATAATGTGTTTAAGGGCGATGGTGTAAGTACACGAAAGATTGAACCTAATGTGACTCAAGAAATTGGGTACTGGTCCGGCTCCATTTCAATATGGAGTGTTATGTTGGTAGATATATTAACCGTACAAATGCACAAGGTCTTTTTTCTATGTTATGGAAAACAGCAAACCAGAATGGCTTAAAGCCAAAGGATATCTACATTTAACTGCGCAAATAGACGTTAATAAGGGTGCAAAAAAAATTATTGACAGAATACAGGCCCCAAGCTTTATTAAGAAATACTCCTTCTATCCCCTTATACACACCGTTATTAAGGAAAGACGCTATAAAAAGGACAATAACGGAAAACGTTGCCATAAGTATAAAAAAGGGAATGTGGTAAAACGTACCGCTAAAAGCCGTCCGTTGCACTATGCAACTCATATGGATGCAATTATTTTTGGGTATTACGCTTCTCTTATTCAAGAAAAGTATGAATTAAGTTTAAGTAAAAGCACGGAACTAAATTCGTCAGTAACAGCCTATAGGAAAATTCCCACTGAGGTGCCAGGAAAATACAAAGGCACAATTCACTTTGCTAAGGAGGTATTCGATGAAGTTAGAATAAAAACAAAAGAGTGGGGTGAATGTGCCGTACTAGCTTTTGATATCGAAAGTTTTTTCTCAACACTAAATCATGATAGGCTGGAGAAGGCATGGAAAGACTTATTTCATTTTGAAGAATTACGCGCTGATCATAAAAAAGTTTTTCAGGCAACTACTAAATTTTCGTACGTTTTACTAAAGGATTTAAAAAAAATCCAAAATAAGAGTAGTTCTAATCCAAAAACATTTAATGAAAAAAGATTAGCAAAAATCAGAAATCATTTTGGGAAATTTTCTTTTTTTGAATCCAATAAAGAATTTCGCGAGGCGATAAAAACTAGATTACTTCCGATTTACAAAAATAATTTTCGTGATAAAGGAACGAAAGAGGTGATTGGAATACCACAAGGATTACCTATCAGTGCAGTTCTTGCAAACTTATACCTTTTAGAATTTGATAAAAGAATAGTTGAGGAGGCGGTAATGGGGCTAGGGGCCTTTTATAGAAGATATTCTGATGATATAATAGTTATTTGTCCAGTTGAAACTATTGAGAAAATAAAGGATCTAGTTAAGAAGTCATTGTCTGAGTGTCTAGTTAACTTAAGCCTCCCAAAGACCGAAGTCTTTAAGTATACGCTGTTTAGTACCAACGAATTGAAGAATAATATTTTATGCAGTAAAATTAAAGATGGACAAGTCACCCCTAATAGTCGACTCACCTATCTAGGATTTGAATTTGATGGTAATAGAACATTTATCAAATCTGCTAATTTATCGCGCTTTTATAGAAGAATGATGCGTGCTGTCCGCTCAAAAGCGCGACTAGCTATAAAACTAGCCGAACCAGGCGTAAAACCAGTTATTTTTATTCGTCAGTTATATGACCTATATTCAAAGTATCCATTAACACAAAAAGTTCGTGAAAAGAAATATAAGAAGTTAGTACGAAATGGTTTAGGTGAATATAGAATGGTAGTAGAGAAGCGTAAAAGGGATAGAATCCCAGAAGATACTAAGGATACTTTAAATACTTACGAGAGTAGAAAGGATAATAAAAGGATGGCGAAAAGTAATTATTGGACATATGTTGATAGAGCTAGTGAAATTATGCAAGAACCAGCGATTTCTAAACAATTAAAAAATCAAACCAAAATTCTTACGAAAGCAATTGCGTTCAGGCTAAAATTAAAATAATTTTTTAATTTTTTGAGCTCGATCAATTCAAAGTATTTAAAAAAGAGTTAAATTAAATTCAATTTCGACACTCCAATGACACAAATACCTCACAAACCATCACCTGGTCTATCTCTTACTATAAATGGCTTTCCTCTTTCTGCCACTAACATATTTATAGAAATCGGCAAACTTGCCAACTACATCCCAACTATTGACATTATTTGAAAAATGATATATTATCAAAGAATCCAGAAATACTACGTTTGTTGTTGTTAGTTTTTGGCAGAAGCCACAAATATCTTTGTCATGGACTGTTGGGGTGACCAAATTTTACTTTTGGGTCAGCCCCTTTAATATCACTTTTGTTTTTTCTCATAATGAGGCATGAAATCTTGTGTATAACAAGCCTTACCCGTTTTAAATATACCTTTCATTAATGCTTCTTTATGTAATGCTGGTAGCTTCTTAAATTTCTTCATTCGAAGTCTATCTGCCTTTTTGTGTGATATAAAGTCATAAGTACCGCTTAATATCATTACAACCTCTACTTCATTACATGTATCTACAAGCTCTATAATCGCTGGTTCAAGTCCAACAGACCTGAATAATATTTTTTTCGCAGAAGCTGGGATGTCTATTCGAAAAAAACCATTTAAATCTGTTCTGCCAATTTCAACTGTGTCATTAATCATTATTGATGCTAACGGTACAATTTCAAAATCATCAGAAATAACTCGCCCTTTGATGGTTTTATTCTGAGAATAAAGACTACAGTGTGAAACACATAGTACAATAAAAATGATTGCTAGTTTCTTCATGTAATTATTATTTTTTTAGGGTATATAGTCATGTGTATAATCGTAGGTGGAGGCATGAAGTGCTCCTTTTCATATACTACAAACAGCATTAGTTAATGCGTACAATAATAAAAATAATCTGATGTTAAACCTGTTTATTATTTTAATCTGCTGGTTAACTGAATGGAGATTTAGCTATTTACATTGGTTATCAAATGATTGATTTTGCAAGGCTTAGCCTTGGATATTCCCGTGGATAGGATGGGTGATTTTATCTAGAGAGATTAATTAAGGAGGATCACACCTAATTAATATGAAAGTTATATCTGGAACGGCAAAATTATTGTATTCCTCCTTTGGCTTGTATCATTACTGTTGATTGAAATACTTTCTCTGGTTTGTACAATTTTACCAATGGCCTCACTAACGGCCTTGGCGGTATTTCCAGTAGCTTGTCCACAAAGGATATTGCCAGCAAGGTGGAAGATAACAACTGATTCCTCTCTTTCGTATGACTTTCTTAACTGTGCTAGAATCACTTGAAAAGTTGAAACTCAATCTCTGAAACATTATTCCGACAGATTATTGAATGCGAAATAATGGATGCAGTTTAACTTACACTGTATAATTTCTTTATTCTATATTGCTGTCCTTTTAAAACGAACCTTATTCTATGAAAAAAGCAATGTACCTATGTCTAGTACTTGCCGCCTGCAAGACAGACAAAGGACATGATAGGAAATTGGAGATCGCGACCCAGATCGTTAACAATGATTTTATCTGTCACTTTAGCGTAAAAACGCCGCCAGGCCACCCTTCCCGGATTTCCGAGATCATTTACAATGAATACCCAGGCACAAATAGACCTAACGACACCGTAAAAAGGGAATACCTGTTTGGGCAGGACTTGCTGACGCAGGTAAATGTGCAGCAATCTGGATCGAATTACACTATCTTGTTCCGGTATGATTCACTGGGCAGACTAACCTCCTTGGACAATATCAGTAAGCAAGTATCCTATAATAAGGACACTTTTACCTATGACCATTCGGGCTACCGCGAGGGGAAGTTCAATTATATTTCCGGCAAGCTAGATGAGATTACCACATACATTTTCTATCCTAGCAGTGATAGTATTGCAATCATGTCCAGTCCAGACAGTAAAGAAAAGTTATACTTTTCTGAATCAGGCGATTCTGTAATTGTAACCCGCAAATGGCAGGATCAGGGCATATTGTTATCTCATAAAATCGAAACTTATAACAAACAGAATCTGTTGACCTCTGTCACTTTCCTGCAGGATGGCAAAGTTGATAGACGCATTTTGTATACCTACGATACCCATGGCAATGGGCTTTCGCGCGTGGACAAGGACGATAACAACAGTGTGGGCGGGAACGGCATCATGGCAGTATCAAAGCCATCAACGTACAGCACCAGTTATGAATACGATAGTCTGGGAAACTGGACAAAGAAGCTTGAGCGAGAGGAAAGTGGAAGCTGGAAGGCAGTTACAGAGCGACAGATTACTTATGGGAAATAAAAAGATCCGTCCATTGCGGCAGTCATAATTATTTCCATTAAACCATTATGATTAGCGTTAAAAGGAATTTTAAAAGATTAAACACGGAATTCACCGGCAAATAGAAACTGAATAAATATGAAATATTTAATTTCACTTTTCACAATAGTAGTTGGTGTATTGCTCCTTTTAGATTTATTTTTTTGCGTAATTGCACATGGTAGTGGCCACAGAATACCCCCTAAAACAGATTATACAATAGCATTGGTAGGCATAGGTCTATTAGCAATGCTGGGAGTACTGTTGCGTATGAAGCGTAAAAATTAGGCCGCCTCCAAATAAACTTAATTAGCCTGTTAATTTTCAGTATTGAGTACAAATAAGAAAAGGTCGGAAAAAATGCTGACCTTTTCTTATTCAGGAAAAACGCAGTTTAGGTTATGGTAATGATAACCTGTTTTACAGATCCATTAGATCCTGTTCAATCTATTTAGAAGGCAATATTTACCCTTTTTTTGCCTGCTAATTCTTTTTCTAGACCTGTCTACTTCGAATAGGTTAGTAAGGAACTTTGTTCTCCTGGTTCGTTTCTTGTAAATCTCCAAAGGTCGCTGTTTTATGCCTATTTGTTTGTTAAATAACTGTAGATCAGTTATTTATCACGTATTTGATTAATGGAATTATTTCCGCTAATATTCATCCCACTTAATAAATTGATAACATACCTGCGCTATTCCTGTTACCGAAACTATTATACATTTGTTTTACTATCAGCTTATGAAATCGCCAGCAACACACGATTTATTTAAGGATATTTATCTGACGTACTGGGATACGCTTTTCGGGATTGCCAATAAAAAAATAGGTTATACGCAGGATGCAATGGACATCGTCCAGGATACCTTCACCTATGTATGGCAGCAGTTTCCGTCGCTACAACTGGAAACGGAAAAGGCAAAACCTTTCCTGATCACCTGCCTCTATTACCGGATATTCAATCATTTGCGTGCGAGAGGCGTAAATGAGAAACACCTGTTGCATTTTCAGGCCTATCTTGAAACGGAGCAAAGCATTGATGCTCGTTACACTGCAGATGAAATAGAAGAAGAGTTGGAAGCCGTCAACATTGCCATCATGGCAGAGTTGGACCGTATGCCCGAACGAATGAAACATATATTTATCCTTAGTCGCTATGAAAATAAATCCATAGAAGAAATAGCGACACTCTATGATATTGCCCCCAAAACCGTCAGGAACCAACTCAGCGATGCCATGCGCCGCCTGAAAGATTTTGCAGATTCTTACCCCGCAACAGCCCTGCTGCCACTTATTCTACTCTTCCTCGAAGATTAATGGGGATTTGGTAACAATTCGTTAACCTGACCCACCCGGGATTTTTTTCGCTCCCCGATCTAACTATATGTATGGAGCCAAATCAGCATCAGCTAAACTTATTACTCGATCGCATCTACAGCGGTACGGCGAACGAACAGGAAAAGGAAATTATCCGTAACTGGATCATCTCCATGGATATGCCTGATACCAGCGTTACTGCCGAAACACTACAGGCAGCGAAACTGGAAATGTTCGACCGTATACTCACTACAAATCCTGTTGTAACGACGCCGACTATACGTAGTAATGGTTTCCAGAAAGTACTGCGCTCCTGGAAAGCCGCTGCAGCGGTGCTGGTGCTGGCAGTTGCATCCTGGTTCCTGCTTAATAGAAATAAACCATCCAAAGATCTGGTATACACCACCATCGCTGCCACCCAAAGAAATATCAAGCACATCGAACTGCCCGATGGCTCACAGGTATGGCTAAACGCGGGGTCCAGACTGGAATATATACAGGACCAGTTTAATAAAGATAAACGCTGTGTAAAACTGACGGGGGAAGGTTTTTTTTCCATTACGCCGGATAAAACCAGACCTTTTATCGTATCATCAGATCATATAGAGACACAGGTATTAGGCACCACCTTTAACATAGAAACCTATCCGGGAGAAACGGAAATCCGTATTGCACTGGTACAGGGGTCGGTGGCGGTGAAAGATATGCATACCAATAGCTATACGGTGCTGCATCCTAATGAAATGCTGCGCTATTCCAGAGTGAGCGGACAATCAGGTATAGTCGGATTTTCGAATAAAATGGGCGACTGGGTAAATGGACATATGATATTCGAAGAACTACCACTGGGAGATGTACTGGACCGTGTTGCATACCGGTTTGGTATTTCCATACAATATGACAAGGCACTGGTCAGGAATAAAAGAGTAACTGGAAATATGAGTCCGGATAAATGGCAGACAGTACTGGATGATATTCTATTTATACATAAACTCAGGTACACTACCCAAAACGGCATTGTATATATAAGCAAGCGGTAACTACATCCCTTATTTAACAAACTTAAAAAATGAATCATAAGATTAACAGGAAACTGGTGCAACACCGGTTCCTAAAGGCTATGCTATTGAGCTTACTTTTCCTGCAGCTGGGAATGGCAGCGCGGGCACAGCTTGGCAGCCTTCATCAAAAGGTGGACGTCAGGATGGATAACTCCAGTGCACTGGCTATCATCACCATTCTCAGCAAACAATCAGGATGCTCCTTCTTCTATACCGCTGCTGAGCTAAGTGTTATTAAAGTAACAGCCTTCCGGGCCAACGGTACACTCGGCGCCGCATTACAACAACTGAAAACACAGGCGCCGCTCGACTTTAAGGTTAATGGAAATAATATATCCGTGCAGGTTACTAACGTGGCCACACCTACGAAAACAGATTCGCTAAAAAGACATCTTTTCAAAGGGAAAATTACGGATGCAAAAACGGGTAAGCCGGTAGCGCTGGCAGAGATATATGCACAGGAAAACCACGTCAGCACTACCACTAATTTCAATGGCGAATTTGAAGTGCAGCTATCTACCGCACATGACCTGTTCATCTTTACCAAAGCAGGCTATACCAGCCAGGTAATTAACGGCAACGTACAAACGTTACATACAGTTGCCATGGTGCCTGACAACAGAACACTGCTTGGTGTCACTGTCTCCTCGAGAAAACGCATGAATAACGAAGCTGCGGTACTGGATGAAAGAAAGAATGCTGCCACAGTATCTGACGGTATTTCTGCAGAGAACATTGAAAAAACCGCCAGTATCACCACCGCACAGGCTTTACAGCGGGTATCGGGCGTAACGATTACGGATGATAAGTATGTAGCAGTGCGCGGCCTCGGCGACCGTAGCGTGATCGGAGAACTGAACGGCATACGCCTGGCCTCTTCGGACCCTGACAGAAGCACCATCCCCCTGGATCTCGTACCGGCAAACCTGCTCGATAATATCGTGGTATACAAAACCATGACCCCTGATAAACCTGCGGATGCTTCCGGTGGTATCGTGGAATTGAAAACACTGTCTATCCCTACCAGGAAAACGCTTGCCATCACTGCGGAAGCAGGTACCAACTCCAATATCGGTCCGGGTGGAAAAGTAAATAGCTTTTATAATAGTGATATGGGGTTTTTAGGAGAGAAGATAAAATCGCATGACCTGCCGCAAAATTATCTTAACCTGGATAAGCAATACCCTGGCGGACTATCGCAGATACAGCAACTGGCGTCGACAGCAAAGAATGATCCCACACTTTTGTCTGAAATAGACAGGATCAACGGCATCATGCATCATTTTGATCCCGTGCTGACCACCCGATATAAAAAGGCTCCGCTAAATGGTATTTACAATATTACTTTCGGTAACGCCTACTCGCTGTTTAAACATCATCAACTGGGATTGATCCTCAGTGGAAGCTATTACAGCCGTTCTACAGATGTTAATAACGGACAGCTGAATCAGTACAGCATATACCAGGGCGTAATGACAGGTAACCCTGCTATAGACGAGTCCAGGAATATCCCTGCCTACATCACACCGAATACGCCCAATCTGGGAAAGTATGTCGGATATAAAGAAAATACAGGCACGCAAACATTGAACTATGGCCTCTTGGGAGGACTCGCATATCGCTTCAACCCCAACAATGAAATCAGCTTTCAATATATGGGCAACTGGGGTGGTGAAACACAGGCTACCAGTCTTACCGGTCAGTATGCTTATGTAACAGGCCTCACAGGGCCGGTGTATAGCAATATATATTCGCTGAAGCAAACCTATCGTACCTTCCGCACCTACAATCTGCAGGGAGAACATAAACTCAGCGATGGGAAATACGCGCCACGTCTGAGCTATAATGCTGCCTCGTCAAGGGCTACACAGGATGATCCAGACTATCGGTTTATCAACTTGGCAGATTACCGCCCCGCCGGCGGCGGCTATATTTCGGTGCCCATCCCTGACGGGACCGGCTACCATTTTCAGGGTGTCACAGACTACTATGCACTGGTATCAGGTTATGTAAATGGCTTCGGTCCATACGGGAAGATACAGGCCGATCCTAATGGACGCCGCTTCCGCAATATGACAGAAACCAACTATAACTATAAAGCGGATGTAACCTTTCCTTTCGGGATTCATGGACTGGACCAGGCCTTCAAAACAGGGGTGAACTATCTCTACCGCGAAAGAGATTTTACAGAAAATGTATTATCGCTGCCCGGCTCCAACTTCTCTACACTCAAGCAATATCCGCTGTACCAGGTATACGGTAACCTCGACAGGCTGGTAGGATATGATCAGATAGGCATACATCTACCAACAGCCACTTCTCCGGAAGGCATGCCGCTAACAAACGGCTTTCTGTATAACATCAGGAAATCTCCCAACAACTATATCGGTTTCTATGAAACAAGTGCCTTCTATGGTATGCTGGACCTGCACCTGCAAAAGAATCTTCGTTTAGCTGGCGGCGTACGACTGGAAAAAACAAATATCCAGAGCAAAATCGATACGGCAGGCGTTTATATAGATCCATCGCTTTCTGATGGCGGCATCAATCTGTTAAATACTAACCCGGTATCTAAATACGTCACAGATTATAAACCTTACTATTCAGCCAACCTCACCTGGACGCTTCAGGAATCCATGAACCTGCGACTGGCTTATGGTACATCCTTGGCACGCCCTGAAATCAGAGAGATGACCAACGTGTTCGAGTTTGATCCTTTTCAGCAGGCCTTAGTAGTGGGAAATCCTAAGTTGGTGAATCAGCAGGCCGGGAGTTACGATTTCAGGTGGGAATGGTTCCCGCATAAAGGGGAAGTACTGGCAGCATCTTTCTTTGCCAAAGAAATAAGTAACCAGTTAGAAAAAGTATTTATACAGAATTCAGACGGTGTGAACGCCAAATTTCCGGAATTCCCTACAGTGGCCTATCAGAACAACCCCAATACTGGTCATGTATGGGGAATAGAACTGGAAGTGGTAAAAGACCTGGGGCTGCTCTGGAAACCACTGCAAAACTTCTTTATTGGCTCTAACCTAATGGTGGCTTCCAGCAGTGTGCGTAAAAATAAAGAGCGCCTGAACGCCGCCAGGATCATCGATCGCCAGTCGCCGGAAAGCAGCCCGCTATTTGAGCAGGCCCCTTATTCTATCAACGGTTTTCTGAATTATACCAATAAAAAATCCGGTACGGATATCACGGCCACTTTCAATATGGTAGGAGAGCGGCTGATACAGGTGAATATGGACGGATCACCGGATCTGTACAGCAGACCTATGCCGGTGCTGGACTTCGTTTTTAGTCAGCAGCTAGCGAAAAGACTGGTGTTTAAAGGCTATGCTAAAAATATCCTCAACAGCCCATATGAAGAAGTATACAGCAACCCGCAAACGAACGGAAAATACTACGGTACCAGGTATTTAAGAAGAAGCTATAAGCGTGGAACTGAATTTATGCTTGGACTTACTTATAACCTGTTCTAAAAAAGTGAATATGAGTATGACTACTACAAAATATATTTTTCATGGGGTGATGGCGGGGATGCTGTTGCTGGGAGTGGCCTGCAATAAGAACAAAACGGATGTCAGGCCGGGGAATGAGCCAGACTACAGCAATATGGCTAAATCTACGGTCAGGCTGATTACGTTCAATAAAACAGACCTTATTGTAAACAACAAGCGTGTTACTAACTGGTATGTACCAACGGCAGCAAATCCTGTAGATCTTCCATACCCTACGCCTTATTTTCCTGCAAGTGGAAAGTTTAGTGGCAGCTGGTATCTGCCGCAGCAATTCCTTGACAGCAAAGGGCAGGCAACGATACAATCCGGTCTCGCACCCAATTTTATCACTGATTCCTTCCAGGTACAGGAAGATTATTACAAGCCCTCCGATTATTACCTGGCTACCAGCGCGGTGGCACATACAGGTGGGATCTACACAGTTTCTGCCGTACCTCGCTCTACTGCCATACCAGCGGATCCCAGGCATATACGTATCCGCCTGGTAAATATAGGAATGGCTTCCGGCAATGGTAGCGGCACTTTGTCGCTGGCTTACGCAAACGGAACACCGGTAAGCGCTGCCACCTCCGGTATCGCCAATCACCGCTGGTCCGACTATATAGAAATTCCTTACGGTACCTACCAGTTTAAAGTACTGATAGATGGTTCAGGGCTGCAAATTCCTGGCAGGCCCGCATTGCTGACCGATGCTGCCACACTGGAGAATTTCTCCCTGGGAGGGACACAGGTCTATTATTCATCCCTGCAAACCTTTCAACCCGGTGGCGTATATACGATTGTAGTAGCGCAGATGCCAGGCGTTTATCAATATAAGGAGTACCCGCTGTATCCTAACTGTTTTGCCGTTGTTACTGATGTAGATCCTGCTGTAAATATTACCTATGGCCGGTTACAGCTGGTGAATGCTTTCGATGAATCAGAGAAAGGACTGACGATACAGGTAGATGGTACATCGCTGCCAGCAGTTACCTATGGTAACGCCGGCGACTATACGATACTGGTAGCAGGCGCCCATCATATCAAAGCAACAGATGCCGCTGGCAAAACGATTATTGAAAAAGATGTCACCCTGAGGGGAGGAGATAACCTCACCCTATGGGCATATCCCAATAAGGATAATAGTATAGGCATGACTGTTATACCAAATAATATGGGGGGAATACGCAATACAGGTACCAATGCCGATGGCGGTGATGGCGCCAATAATAGCTATGATCCGCTGAAATATAAGGTGCTGGTACAAACGCGCTTCCTCAATTTCTGTCCTGACCTGCCCTACGTCACCTTCACCAACACGAATGGTACACTGTTCAGGGAAGGGATTTTTTCTGCCGCGCCGGCGGCACAGCAGCTGCAGCCAGGGCTGGCTCCTTCGCCTGTTGCGGTCCCTTACCCTTATATCGATCTGGGCGTGGTAACAGGAGGCGCCGTAGAGGCGTATCAGTCGCTACCGGGCGTATTGCCGGGTAACAGGTTGATAGATGTACCCGCGCTTACAAAAATGGATTTTGTGAAGATGCCAGCCATGTATTTCCTGAATGGCAATGCCGGCGCAGAATCCGGTGTATATACCGTGGCCCTGATAGGCAGAAACAGTGGTAGCCAGCACCCCAGGATGATAGTAGTAAAACATAACCAGTAAAAGAAAGCGACCATGACGCATTTTAATAATACTATGTCGTATAGCCGTAAGCGTTGGCACAGCCTGTTGGCATACTGTTGCTTGCTGCTGACAGTGGCGGGTTGCCGTAAAACAGAATATAACATTATTCCTGATGCGGCTTACCTACGTGTGTTTAATAGTTTAAACTATGATGTAAACGTTACCACAAAAGACCAGCCACCGCCCTTTGTAACGATGATTATCGACCCCGAGTTCAGCGCTGCCGGTGTGGTAACAGGAGGGAAGATCGTGGGCGACCGCCTCGATCAGCGTAGCGCTTATGCAGGGCCGTATCCCGCTAATGCCGGTAATACCTCTTTCCGTAATACCGAATATCCGGGCTCAGAAAAAGTATTGGTAGGCCCTGTCATCAATGGCATCAATCTTTCCAGCTGGGCGCAGGTGCCATCAGGGAAGCACAGGGTACTTTTTTATAGTCGCCCTATCAGTGCCATGAACTTTTTTGACCTCCAGGAAAGAGAACGTCAAAGTCTGCTGGTAGATAGCACCGTAGATTTTAAACCTGGTGAGATATATACCATGGAAATATTGCAGAAGACCGTTTCCCAGCAATATCCGCTGCCGGTAACCTTATACCTTCGTCAGGAACAGTTTACAAAAATGCCTTTTGCTGATACGCTGTTGTATGCTAATTTTTACAACCTGAGTGCAGAAGGATATGCGGCCGCCAATCCCGGTTCCAGAACTGCTATCTCTTATTACAATGCCAACAACAAATGCACGGCCTTTGGAGATACGATGAATCTCTACTATACGCTTTATAAAGATGATTGCTCTTATCCATATGTGGAGGGATCACCGATTGGTACAACTGTCATTCCGGGTTTCAATAATATCTGGCTGGGGACAGTGATACGCTCCCATAATGCAGGTGTGATGCCGTACTATGCGGTGCCTATGTTTGCTGCGCCGGATACCACGCATGGTATTCTTAGCAGACAATGGGAATCATTCATATTTATGAAGCCAGGATTGTTTCCTGTGCCTGGTGTGCTGCCCGTTATAGCGACATCTGGTATGGCCACTGCATCGCCTAAATACGGCGCTATCGGTTGCAGCAATGGCAGCGATGACGGAAAAGGCACTACTTCTACCGCAGCCAGGAAAAGTATTCCTAGGATCTCCAACAGGGATTACGTGGTGAGCTGCTGGCTGCCTAACCTTATCCGCTATACGGCCTCTGGTACCTACGCCCAGCGCTCCTTTGCTACGATCAGTACCATAGAGATCATCAATAACCAGGTGTATATGATGAGCGTTCAACGCACATACGCCCCACCCGCTAAATGATATCATTGTTAATGGTTGCATATTTCAATTAAATACGAATGAAGAAACTTACATATTGTGGTTGGTTACTGATGGCCGTGCTGATGGTTGTTTCCTGCAAAAAGCCTGACTTTGAGGCGGAACAGCAGGCAATGGCTGCAGGTACTATCACCGACTACCTGAAAAATAATTTCGACTTCTCCCTGTTTGCAGCAGCTGTAAATAAAGCAGGTTTCAGTGATAGTCTGGATAAAGGCAGCAGCGCTTTTACCGTAATGGCGCCCACCAATACCGCCCTTAATAAAGATGGGATATTAAGTGCCGCAGATTTTGACAAGTGGCCTGCAGACAGCTTGCAGTATTTTGTGAGAACGCATATACTGCCGGCAAGGGTGTTTTATAGTGATATTCCGTTGTCGTCAGACAACAGGTATACTAACCTGAACGGCATACGGCTATACGTTTCCCGCTCAAATGCCTACAATGCCAGTTTGGCTGTTAACGGGGTGAGTGTACAGAGCCAGCCATCACTGAGTACTTCCGTAGCGGCCACTTTCGGTGCCTCGCTCCTGAATGGTGTTGTTTATCCTTTGCAGACCACCCTGAAGGTTTTACCTGTTACAGTACAGCAATTTCTAGCCGCGAGACCTACCTTGTCACACCTGGTGGCCGGATTGAAAAAATTTGGTTACTGGGATAAGCTGGGCGCTGACGGCCCCTATACGGTTTATGCCCCGATGGACTCCAGCTTTGAACGCCGAGGTATCACACTGGACAGCATCAGCCGTATGGACCTGAACCGCTATGATCCGGTTGTTTTTGGTGGGTATTTCCTCACGCCCAATCACCTCTTTGTATTAGACATATTGCAGCTGCCACCGCCTTCAGGCATTAACTTCCTGGCATTCCAGCTGCAGGCAATAAATTATAAACTGGTGATGGGGCAGCAGCCTTTTGGTATGGGAGTAGGCGTAGTAACAGCCGCTTCAGCGCAGACAACCACGCTGGTGCCAGTAGGCCCTTACTGGAACCAGCCCTATGGCAACCAGGGAACGCCGTTCCTTGGCGAAGTACAGACAGGCTTGTCGCTGGTAAACCTGAAAGGCGCCTACATTAATTATACCTGCTCAAACGGTGTGGTACATCTCCTGTCAGATATACTGGTAATGCCGGATAAAGTAGTTAAGTAAGACGATTATGTTATTACACAAGCATCTCTCTTTATGAAAAAAAATAACAACTTTTTTATACTAAGTTTTTGCCTGCTACTGGTTTTTATCAGTGCCTGCACAAAAACAGAAGAACCTCCGAAACCAATAGGAGGCAAGTTGCCTTTTGACAGCACGGTCAACAAAAGTTTGGCGCAGCTGGTGGATTCCATCCCGGAAGCTTCTATTTTCAGCGCCGCTATCAAACGCACCAGCATTCGACGTTATATGGATAGTCTGGCTGGAAAGAACCCCAGCGGACCTTATACAATGTTTGTACCTACCAATAAGGCCTGGCAGGATGCAGGGTTTACAGCCGATAATATCGGCGCCGTACCTGTAGCCACGCTGGATACCATGATCCGGTACCTGACCATACCTGGCGGGATACCGGCAAATACAGCCAATCTCTTTGGGGAAACGAACTATTACCCGATCACCTACCGCGACAGAACAATCACGCGTTCGCAGGTACCATCTCCGTTCCTGAGTTGGACTACCATGTATTACTACTATCGGATTATTGTGGGAATGACAGATGGCGTATTAAGACTGAATGGCAAGGCCGTGAGTAAACAGGCGGGTATTTCCGCTACCAACGGCACACTTTATTTGCTCGACAGCATGGTAAATAAGCCCTATTATGAAAGTTACCAGGTACTTCGCTATGATACCGCTTTCAGCTTCTATATGGCAGCTTTAAAGAAGAGCAACGCCTTGTATGTTGCCAAAGGAATTATCGGTCAGTTCAACGATACGGCTACTTTGGTACTGACCGTAGGGTCGGATCAACCAGGGAAAGAACCCTTCGCCATCACCTTTGCACCAGATAATAATGCATTCAGAAAAGCAGGTTTTAATGCTATTGCAGATATAAATAGTTATATAGATAAGTCTGCATTGGCATCAGCACCCAACTACACGCAGATGCGTACGAACATGGATTCTATCCTTGTTAACCATCAGCTGCTGAGTAATTATAATACGGTGAATCCGGCGCTCACCTATCTCTATAGTACAGATTTCAGACTGGGTTTGTATTCGGTAAATTTAAGCAATGCGCCGCAACCGGGAGCAGTGTTTGTGACCAATATTAACGGACAGGCGGTATTGCATCGTCAGGACTATCCGCAGGGCCGCGGTGCGGCCATCATAGCGCCGTCTGATATTACTACACTTACTGGCGTAATACATCGTGTTGACAATCTTTTATTGCCTACTCCGTAAACAAGTTATGATGGAACTTAAGAAAATTATTACACGGCTGACCATGGGCGTGATGCTGTTTTCGGCCTGCACTAAAGATAAAGTACAGCCTGAAAACATATATGCTAAAACTGGTATTGCTGCGGTGGTGAACAGTAATTTTAGTTTGTCGCTTTGCAAATATGCACTGGTAGCAACACACTACAATGATACTTTGAGTAAGCCTGGTCCCTATACCTTATTGGGCCCGTCCAATGATGCGTTCACGGCTGCTGGCTGGCCGTCCGGCGCTGCTGTCATCCACGCTACAGATTCATTGCAGTCCATGATGCCTTACAATTTTATACGTGCAGCTATTAAACTAGATTCTTTGCCACTGGCCTTCAATCAGCCGCTCATAGCAGGAAATGGCCAGCCATTGTATGTAACACATTGGGTGAATAGTCGCGATACGGCAGTTGTTGTAAATGGTGTTAGAGTGAGTACACTGGATAAACCTGCGGCGAACGGCCTGGTAAATATTACCGATGGCATACTGACCCCCATCGTTTATAACGATGTGCAGCAGGCAGTTTCAGGAGACCCTGCTTTGTCTATGTTCAATGCTGCCATCATTAAAAGCGGACTTGCGGCAGACTATAATAACGGCGGCCCCTATACGGTGTTTGCTCCGGTGAACACCGCCTTCAACGCTATCGGCATTATGACGGTAGATAGTATCTACAAAATGGATGCAGCAACACTGCAAAAAATCGTGAAAGCACATATTGCCGCAGGAATGAATTTTATTTATGATTATATCCTGAAAGCAGATGTAACCGCCAATACTTACCAGGAGCATATGCTCAGTGGCGCTATTTCTACTATTACGCTCGTGGCTGATCCAGTGCGCCAGGGGCGCTTTTCCGGTATCACCCTGCAAGCCGCTTCAGGAGCAGGTGTAAGCATCTCCCGAAAAAATATACTGGCAGGTAATGGCGTAGTACACAGCATTTCCTGGCTTTTAAATCAATAAACGATTATTATGTTTTCACTGATATATAAAAGATTAAACGCGCTATTAATTACGCTGGTCGTTTTTCTATGCAGCCTCACTATCGCCACTGCACAGCAAACGGATGGGAGTCTTATCGGTAAGGTGACTGACAGCACCGGCCTTGCGCTGGCTGATGCTACGGTGATCGCAAAACACCAGCCTTCAGGTACGGTATACAGTACGCGCACGGATAAGCTGGGAAGTTTTTATTTACCCGGACTTCGTATAGGCGGCCCGTATACCATTACTGTTACTATGGTAGGCAGAAAAACCATTCGCCAGGAACAGGTAACTGTTCGCCTGGGAGAGCCAGAGCAGCTGAATTTCTTCTTAACAGAAGAACAAAAACAACTGAACGAGGTGGTGATAACTTCTGCCAATACAAAGAATAGAGCGAATACCTATGGCGCCGGACAAAACATCACACGTTCGCAGATCAGTAGTCTGCCCAGCGTCAGCCGTAGTTTGCAGGACATGACCCGGCTGGTGCCACAGGGCTCAAAGGATAACGCTTTCGCAGGTACGAATTTCCGGTACAACAACATCACCATTGATGGTGCGGTAAATAACGATGCGATAGGCTTCAGTCCTTCCGCAGGTGGCATTACCGGCACTTCCGGCGCTCCGGGGTCAAGTACCCGCACCAATACCATTTCACTGGACGCCATTGAAGATATGCAGGTATACCTGGCGCCCTTCGATGTGAAGATCGGTAACTTCACAGGCGGCAGCATCAATGCGGTAACGCGTAGTGGCACCAATGCTGTAACTGGTTCTGCTTATGTTTTCGGCCGCAATGCAGCCATCACAGGAAAAGATAAAATAGGTTCCCTGGGGAAGATGAACAGTGATTTTTATGATTATCAGGTAGGGGTGCGACTGGGATTCCCAATTATTAAAAATAAACTGTTCTTCTTTACCAATGAAGAAATCACCCGCAGACAGGACCCGGTGCAGCTCATGGCCGGACAAACAGAAACATCACAGATACTCAGTGCCAAGGATGCCAACGATATCCGTGACTATACGATGAACCATTACGGCAATATCTTTGATCCGGGTACAGCCGGCGCATACACCAGTTATTCGAGATCGGAGAAGTATTTCAACCGCCTCGACTGGAATATCAATGCCAACAACCAGCTGGCTATACGAAATAATACTATCCTTTCCCGCGCCGTGAATATGGACCGTGACCAGATGGATTTCCGATTCAGCTCCATGGCCTATCAGCAAACTAATAATACCAGTGCCACCGTTGCGGAACTCAAATCTTCCTTAAAAGGGAATTTCTCCAATAGCCTGATCGTCGGATATACGACTATTCACGACTATCGTGATCCTTTGTCAGACCCGGCTTTGCCACAGATTCAGATCATGGGACGCACGCCGGGAACCACCATCTACCTGGGCACCGACAGAGAAGCGGCTATTTTTAATATGAAGCAGCGCACCTGGGAAATCACCGATAACCTTACCTGGCACCGAGGTAAACATACCCTGCTGCTGGGTACACATAATGAAATGTACCATGTAAGTTATGGCTTTGTCAATTCATGGAATGGTAGGGTAGATTATTTAAGTATAGATGATTATCTGAAGAATAATCCTTACAGGGTAAGAGGCAGCTATAACTACAACAATAACTCCAGGGATTATATCCTGGCACACCCCGAAGCGGTGTTTGATGTAAATATGCTCAGTGCGTATTTTCAGGATGAGATCAGGGTGACGGACAGGTTTCGTATTACACCGGGTCTACGTGCAGACTATTCCTTCCTGCCACGTACGCAGCCGCTGAGTGATGCGGTGAAAACAGCCTATACAGATTCGTACTTTGGTAACAGTTACACCTATACGCCGTTGAACCAGATCAGTAATCATTACCTGGACAAGGTGCAGTTATCGCCAAGGATTGGTTTCAGGTATGAGATGACCAAAGATGGGCAGCTGGTGTTGCGTGGTGGCGCTGGATTATTCACTGGCCGTATCCCGCTGGCCTGGCTGGGCTATGCCTTCTATAATACCGGCATTAACTATGGAGCTTATGATCAGAAGGCAGATCAGCAGCCGTTCGCTGCTGGAACAGATCCTGTGAAGCCCGGCAAGAATGGTATCGCTGATTTCATTGCTGCCAACGGAACAGATGTAAACAGCGCCAAAGCTGGCAAAACGCAGGTGGATGTAGTGGATAATCATTTCGTGATGCCGAAAGTGTTGAGGGTAAATCTGGCCCTGGATTATACTTCAGCCAGTGGTTATAAATTCGGGATAGAAGGGTTGTATACCAAAACGATCCATGACGTTTATTTCCAGCAGGTAAATATAAAAGACAACCCACGTTATTATGGCTTTGATTCTTCGCATCAGTTCCCGGTATATAGCGGCAGTGTGGACCCCCGCTTTTCCAATGCTTATGAATTGAGTAATACAAATCTTGGGTATCGTTATTCACTGACTGGTACGGTGAGTCGCCGCTTTAACGGTGGCTTCAATGCCTCTGTTGCCTATACCTATGGAGGCTCCAAAGATGCATTCAATGGTATCCGTAATTCCATGGAAAGCAACTGGCAGCTGAATCAGGCGCTGAGTCCAAATAACGCAGGACTGGCATGGTCTAACTTTGATATCCGTCATCGTATACTCGTAAACGTTGGCTACCAGCGTGCCTGGAACGACCGTTGGACAAGCCGTATCAATCTGCTGGTAAGTGCACAGTCTGGCAGTCCCTTTACCTATGGTATCGTGAACAACAGTATGCAGGGCTTGCCGCAGCAGGTGAGCGTGGCGTATATTCCAAGGGAAAGTGAGGCGATACGTTTCTTCCAGGATTATACAACCGCCACCGGCACTGTCGTTACTGCCGCTCAACAAGCTGCGGACTTCAATGCCTATATCGACGGGAACAAATACCTGAGCGGTCGGCGAGGCGCCTTTACAGAGCGCAATGCTGGCCGAACGCCCTGGAATACTACAGCCGATCTGCATTTTGCACAGGAGTTTTATTTCTCTAAGAGCACCAGGTTCATTACGCTTACCATTGATATCATGAACCTGACCAACCTCGTCAACAGCAGCTGGGGCAGGGTGTATTTCTCACCAAATACCTTTAACTCTACTGCCAGCGTAGGCCTGGCGCCTACCTTATTCCCTGTAAAACAGAATGATGGTAATTACCCAGTATATACGTTTATTAATCCGGGTAATCCTTATGCTATCGACTACCTGAACTCCAGGGTACAGGGGCAGTTGGGAGTACGCTATTCTTTCTAGTAAATAAATATCTGAGATTATCTCCAACAAAATGGGATGCCACCAGCGTTCCATTTTGTTGGAGATAAGTTATTGAAAGGCACACAGCATGCCTCCATTTTCTTAGAAGACTCGACAAGGATTGAGACTTATTGTTTTAGTCTTGGGAAAAGAAGGTATCTGACAATCCTTATTTCGCGAATTATAGAAACTATACCTTTCTTATTACAGAACACCTGCATTCCTGATCCTGTCTGCAATTTGCATCCCAAGGTAATCCTGCAGTTTGTGGAACCTTCCCCATCGATAATAGACATCCCAATAGCTGACCATTCTATCTTCTGTTCGTTGCCAAAATTTGGGATTCTCTTTCGTTAATCGACTGAAGTTTTTAATATTTTTCTCAGTTATAACTTTATCCAATACCTCCAGAATTTCAAAAACATATTCCCCCAGGAGTTGTAATAAATAAGGCACTGTCCAGTATTCATTTCTTTCACCCAATGCTTCCAAATGTTTTTGCCTTACGAAACCATCATAATGTCGGAGATAAATACAATTTAATATTGTCTTTTGAATCCCAGTAAGTCTTGCTACAATCATTGAAGCTGGTTCGTCAAAGTAAACCCGGTATGGAATGAACAACTCTTCTTCATCCAATCTGATTGCCTGTATTGGATCTGAAACCATATTACAATCGTCAATAGGATAGACGGAGTTTAATGGCAATATCTCCAGAACAGCCATAACATCACTTTGTAATGTTTTGGGAAAAGCATTAAGGAGAGTTTCTTTATTCATAGATATCTTTTTTTCCAAGACTTGGATGGAAGTCCAATAAAAATAGCAAGGGATTTAAATGAACCAATTTTCTAAAGATAGGCATTCGAAATGATGGGAAAATAATTGATGATGACGCTCCGCGCCCTGACGATCCTAAATTAAGAGACTTAATAAATAAGTACTTATGAGCATTGTCAGTCATTGAGACAAGGAAGTCGCAACTAGATTAGCGGTATCAGATCGACTTTGTAAAGGAAGGCAAATTGCTTATAAGAATGCAGATCTTTCATGTGTTGAGGGTGTTTTTATTCCGTCCCACATAAATTATTCCTGTAATACCCAATTTATTAGCCTACCTTTAGCAAGGTTGCATTTGGCTTCTATTGATTTACTTTTGGCTTTTTTTGTTCTAAGTCCTTGTTTTTCAGTAGTATACATTTTAATTAAAATTATATTTGTGAATATTTTTGTAGGTAATATCAGTGACAAAACAACTGAAGATGAGATTTGGTCTTTATTTGACCCATACGGAGTTGTTTATAGTATTAATGTGGCTTATGATAAGTACAGTGGCCGTTCTAAAGGTTTTGCATTTGTTGAAATGCCAGACGATTCCAACGCAGCACAGGCAATTAAGGAATTGAATAATTCAGTAGTTGCTGGGCAGACAATAGTAGTGTATGAGGCTCGTCCAAAACCAGAAAGACCAGAAAATAATCGTTTCTCCAGATCCGGCCCAAGGCCTGGATTCAGACCCAGATACTAATAGTTTGATGTTCTAAAACGTCGATTACTTATATCTGTTAAGAGAGCAGAAGAGCAAAGCCGCAGAATACGTTCAGTAGTTTGTAGCTTTGCTATTACTTTTCTATGTACCGTATAGCAGTAACCCACGCCGAATTTCCCACCTAATTTTCTAATTATACCCTTAATGAACAACCCGAGATGGGATATGTTGACAAGAACTGCCAGCAGGGATAGCAAAACAAAAAAGCGGGAAAAAATGGAAAAAGGGTAGGGTATGGTAAATACAAACCGCGCCTCTTTTCTGTTAGTTGGATGTTGTTTAACGGTGTTTACCGCTTTCTCACGGTATTATTGACACGTCAAATTCCCCTCCTTTCAGCTCACACAAAAGAGCAATAATGACCATTGTTGTAACGTCAATAACTATACGAAATAATAAGAAAATTATTATGCTGAAATGAAGAAAGGAACTGTAGCGCGTCGTGCGACAGGAATATATCTGTATGGATGCATGTGACATAAATAAGTATTTCCAGTATCAAAGTCATCCTTTTATAGCAAAAAATAATTCTGCACTATTCAATTTAATAGCATACCTTCAATAGAATTACATTAGGCATCTGCCTCTGCTTCTTCTGATTTAGTCTGGGTAACCTCTCTTCTTCCTCAGTTTTCGCTTTCACAGCCGCCCATATTTCTAATCATCTAAAATTGAATTTTATGAACATTTTTGTTGGTAATTTAAGTGACCAGACAAATGAACAACAATTGTCTGACCTGTTTTCTCCATTTGGTATTGTACGTAATATTAAAGTGATTTATGACAATTATACTGGACGTTCCAGAGGGTTTGCTTTCATTGAGATGCCGGATGATGCTCAAGCGGAAAAAGCTATCAGAAATCTGAATGACTCCTTCTTTGACAGAAAAGCAATTGTAGTCAATGAAGCTAAGCCCAGAACAGACAGAGATAGATCCTCCAGGTCAAGATACTGAGAAATCAGTGCCAGTTATTTGTAGATATGACAAGCTGTTAAGCTGATATCGAATTATCACATTATACCGTCCATTTTTAATAGCAATGCGTCTTCTTTGAAAAAAGAATAAGTGCTGATGGCTAATAAAATCGGAATACTAATGCATTGGAATACGTCGTATTTCAATGCTATCTCCTTTTATATCACAAAAGTTATTATCTGGATACTATTTTAAATGCATTTATGGAACGTCAATAAAATCAGAACTTATGGGGGAAACTTCTTCGAAGAAAGAAAACAGAAGTAAGAAAGCTAAATCAAAAGAGGATAAAGCACAAAGAGCCAAGGATCGGAAGATCAATAATAATAAAGGTAAAGGCCTTGAGGATATGCTGGCATATGTTGATGAAAATGGTAACCTCAGCCCAGTACCACCAAAAGAATCCAGAAAGGTTGAAATTGACTCAAATGATATTCGGATTGGTGCAACACCCAGAGAAACAGAGGATGTAACGAGAAAAGGAAGAGTTACTTTTTTCAACCAGGCCAAAGGATTTGGATTTATTACGGATGACAAATCAAAGCAGAGTATTTTCTTCCATATAAATGATTTGTTGGAATCTGTGAAAGAGCGGGATACAGTAGTATATATCCAGGATAAGAATGCAAAAGGTTTTTTTGCAACATCTGTAAGGAAAGATGATAAAAAAGGAAGGCATCCAAATTATTAATATCCTACATCGGAATAAGTAAACTTATCCGATTTAAATTTCCGGTAAAATGGTATTTTGATAAATACTATTTTACCGGAAATTTTTTGCCTTTTATGAAATGGCTGGTTGCCTTTTAGGGAAATTAACAATTGTTATTACCTTGATAAAAGAAAGCGTTTTAATGATATAATATACCGGATCTATTTCGAACCAACGCTTTCCAAAATTGATAGAAGAAGGATGTTTATGATGGTTATTGTGATAAGATTCTCCAAGCATCAAAACATCTACAAATAAAAGATTCATTGCTGTGTTTCTTAACCTGAAGTTTATATAACCATATTTATGCGCAAACCAGTTGACAATTGCCCCATGAAACGCTCCCATTGAAATAACGATTGGTAACAACAAATACTGATATGGACTGGTTGCGAAAGCAACAAAGAAAAGTGTATACCCCACAACCCACATCAGCCTGGATATAGCACTATTGGCAAATTTGTCAAACGATTTCCATACAGGAAGGTTTTTGGTGTACCGAGGTTCTACAGGTATCCTATTATGGAGTATCTGTTGATAAACCGTTCTGGTATCCCACATCATAGAAAATATGTTCGAACTATTGGATGGTGAATGCGGATCCAGTTCTGTATCTGTATGTGCATGGTGTAATCTGTGCATTATTGCATACGTTGCCGGACTCATATATGAGGAACCTTGAGTGATGTATGTAAATATGAAAAAGAATCTTTCCCAACCTTTGCTCATTGTAAAAGCACCGTGTGCGGCATAGCGATGTTGAAAAAATGTTTGAGAAAATAAAGACAAATACCAGGTGGCGGCAAAGAAAATGAAAATAACCATATTTGAAATTTTAAAGAAGCGAGGAATAAATCTCAAATATGCTAGAAGGATAAATGAAAGTATAAAGCGCTATCTGATTAGAGAGAATTGTATTTCTCTAAATGTAGTTCTTTTATTGTTAAGAAAATGGTAAACCATTTTCTTCCAGCATCTGCATCTTTGACAGATGGGAAGATAGATGGACGTGGAGTTACATAACTATATGTGATATATTCTTTTTTTAGATGATAATTAGCATTCATCAAATGGTTTCTAAGAAATGGTCGGCGGTTGCTACTGCCGGCTGTTTCTATTTTATCTGTCATCACCCGTCCTCGGGCTTTTCACAACACTCAAAAATATTGTCTAATATTGTCAGTATGGCTACAATCTGAACGAAGCCAGATTTAATTGTATTCTTGAAAAATTAATCTATGTACGATATTAAAGTCCAATCTCCGTTTTCACGTAACCCTGTTACCCATGCTGGTTGCAATAGTGAAAAGGCGCTTGCCTTATATCAGGAAATCAATTGGGAAGACCTTTACGACCAAATCGAGGCTAGCGGTGATAGCCCCGAGAATCCATTTTATTTTTTTGAAATAAACCGCCGAAACAGTTTGGGGGAACAGGAAACACTTTGTATTTCCGGTTGTTTGCGGGGGCGTGTCGGTATTGGATATATGCGGCCAAAGATGGAAATGAAAGGATTTTTTAAGAAAAAGGAAGTACTCAACCCAAAGTTTGCTACGCAAATGGATGGTATGGATTCGCCATTTGCATTAACTTGCGTGGAGGCCTTCCTGAAAGGAGATAGCGGCTTCCTGGAGGAAAATGTAATTAATCAGGAGGAAGGGTTTGAACAATAGTGGAATAAAAACGGGATAGTAGGAAATTACTATCCTGTTTTTATTCTATTTTGATGCTATCGCTTAGTGATAAACATCCCTATTGTAGCATCCTGCTACTTTCCAAATGGATCTGCATATTTCGGATCTGTAACCAGTGACTGATCTGTAAGCGTATGCAGGAATGCAATAATATCTTTTTGCTCCTGATCCGTTAAATTTATCGGACCGTTTTTGATCTGGGTGCCCGTATTCGGCCCTGGTTTAATTCCGTGGGAGTAATGATTGAGGACATCCTCCAGTGTAGCAAACCTACCATCATGCATGTAAGGCGCCGTCAAAGCGATATTCTTCAAAGTCGGTATTTTAAAGGTGCCCTGGTCCTGTGGAAGTCCGGTGATCTCCCCAATACCCTTGTCTGTATAATTCTCTTCCAGTCCATTGTTAGAGCCGAAGCCCGTGTTACGGCCAGAATTCTCTACTATCAGCATGGTAGGGAACTGATTGAATCCTGAATGTTGCAGGTCGTTATGACACTCTGCACAGAATTTATGCTGGAATAAGGATAATCCACTTTTCTCCTGTGGTGTGAAGTTTGCAAAATTATTTTTCAACCCCTGGTCATACCTGGAGTTAAAGGAAACAATAGAACGTACAAACTGTGATAAAGCCCTTGATATTCTATCAGAGTTAATTTCCTCATTGCCGAAAGCCGCTTTAAATAACGGTGCATAATAATCCACTTGCTTCAGTTTGGCCTCCAGCGCTGCGAGCGAAGGCATTCCCATTTCAATATGATCCTGTATCGGCATTAATGTTTGCGCTTCGAGACTCCCGGCGCGCATATCCCAGAACATGGCTTTGTCTGCAAAAAACCTCACATTGACCAGCGCCATAGAATTGCGACGGGTGGTTTTACCATCAAAGCCCTTTGAAAGTGCCGCCGGATCGGAGAATGCATTTTTTTGCAGGTGACAGGATGCACAAGCGATCGTATTATTGACGGAAAGTTGCTTGTCGTAGAATAAGACTCGTCCCAGGGTGGCTCCGGCATTGGTGATAGGATTATCTTTCGGGGTATTATCCACCGAAGGAACACTGTTCACATAGTCACGGATATACGAAGGCATACTATTGATGGCATTAACATAGTCGAATAATTGGGGCGGTAACACGGGAGAGCCTGTGCCATTACCGCCTGGGGAAGTGCCTGGCTGTTCTTTTGGAAGGGCCGGCGTGTCTTTCTTGCTACAGGAAAAGAGGGTGAAAATGGTGGGTGCCATCAATGTACCCAATAGCATGCGTGTCTTGTGATTCATAGTGCTGTTCTTTATAATGGTACACTTCAGATGCCCCTTTACCCTTACAGGAGGAAAAGAAAATTTTTTTGGGAAGGGTATAAGGGTTTTTGCAAACTGGGGTGTATTATTTGTATAACTTGCGAGTTAATAACAGTAACCAGGCTTAGAAATTGGATCTACATAAAGCTGCAAAACAGGAACAAACCCATGATGGTGGCGTAGTTGTGCAATATTTTCACGCTTATTTTGAAGTGTTGCACCGTTATGCCTATACGATATTGAGGGATAATGATGAAGCGAAGGATGCTGTACAGGCGGTTTTTCTCAAATTATGGGAGAAAAGAGAAGCGTTGAATGAGGAGCAGTCGGTAAAATCGTATCTGTATACGGCCGTTTATCATCAATGTCTGAATATGAAAAGACATCAGAAGATAAAAGAGAAGTACGTTGCAGAGAATGATAAGCCAATTTATGATCCTGGTAATGATTTGATCAGTAAAGAAAGAAGTAATCAGATATTACGGGAAATTGAGAATCTGCCTCCGCAATGCAGACTCATTTTTTCAAAAAGCAGATTCGAAGGGAAGAAATATGCGGAAATAGCTGCGGAGTTGAGTTTGTCGGTGAAAACGGTGGAAGTGCAGATAGGGAAGGCATTGAGAACCCTGCGTCAGAAATTGTTGGGAATAATGATGATAATAACCAGCTTTTTTATCGTTAAGTTTTAATATGGATATAATTTTACATACTAATGAGCATCAGTAGCGATCAGCCAATGGATATGGAGTTATTGGGCAAATATTTGTCGGGCGAAGCTTCTCCGGAAGAGGCTATGGCTATCGATGAATGGCTGGCTGCTGATCCTGAAAACCGCCGTCAGTTCCAGGAAATAACCGCTTTATGGGAAAATATGACCCCTGGAAAGGGACATCAACTTCCGGATAAAACGGAAGCCGTACAGGAATTCAAACGCCTGCTAACCAAGAAGGGTATAGCCACTGTGCATCCCATCAGGAAGGTATTTCCATATAAAAGTATTGCTGCAGGGTTGTTGCTATTGGTTTGCGCGACATCTGCCTATTTCCTTCTTTATAAAAAGCCGGCTGATACCCTCATCAGCAAGGTGGTGAAGCAAACCAATGCAGATGTCCTGAGAGATACCTTGCCCGACCACTCTGTGGTAGTGCTGAACAGTTTCTCTCAGCTGAAATATGCACCCAATTTCAATGAAAAGAAACGGGAGCTCCTCCTCCAGGGACAAGCCTGGTTTGATGTAACCGCTGATCCGCAAAAGCCTTTTGTAGTCCAGGTGGGCGACATCCACATCAAAGTATTGGGTACTTCTTTTAATGTTATCCAGGATACCAATCATATTGCCGTTTCTGTAAAAACCGGCGCTATCCTGATGTATAGAGGAGCAGATAACATTACCGTGAAAGCCGGACAGAAAGGTGTTTACAATGTTGGTTCCCAACATTTCTCTCTTTCTGATGCTGTTAATATCAATAGTATGGGCTATGCCACCCGCGTGTTCAATTTTGAGAATGCCACTTTGAAAGAAGTGACCACCGAACTAAGTAAGGCCTACAACGTAAAATTCATATTCGGAAATCAAGCACTCGAGAACAACACTATCAGTAGTTCCTTTGAGGATAAGCCACTGGAATATATATTAGAAGTTATTTCAATTACGCTAAATGTTGAATGCAGGAAGGAGCAGAACATCGTATACATCAGTGAAATGGGAAAAAAATAAGAAAAGAGTAGCAGGAATTATATGGATCATTTTCCTGGTACTTTTCCAGCATGCGGCTGCACAGCATGCAGCGGTTAACTTGCAAAAGAAGATCGTGGTGCCAGTTGGAAATATCCGGTTCGATTCATTATTCCAGCAGATTACCCGCCAAACAGGCGTCCGGTTTTCCCTGAATACGCGGAAGTTCCCGCCATCAAGAACGCTTCATATACAAACAGGGGTGTTGTCGCTGGGAAATCTTCTTGGAGCTATCCGTGAGAAAACAGGTATCTATTATAGTGTGTTGGGAGGGCATGTTATATTCATAGATAACCCTCCCCATCATGCGTCATCTTCCCCTGCCCCTGTAGCCGCATTAAAGAAATCGCCTGCTATTAAGCTACTGGCGAATAAGTCCCTGCCTCCAAAAAAGCGAGCCACGGTAAAACCATTAGCAAACCCCAAAGACAGTGGAGTACTTAGCAAACCGCTCATCTTAACCGATACTGCTGAAAGTCGTGTACCACCTACATCTGATACTATACAAGCATCACTCAAAATGAAAATTGATACACTATTCCATAAACCTGATAGCGTAAGATCCCGAAACTTATTGTCAGCGAAACGCAATCAGGATACCGCTGAATACATCGACGCTTCTTTTCTCTCCTTTAGAAATATACGTTTCCCGGAATTTCATCTAAACGGTATTATTTCGGACTCCACCTATCGCAGGTTAACGTATATGGATATACGCCCGGCTTTCTCCCTCCAGTGGCCCGAATGGCATGGATTATCCTTCTCCTTTGGCGGCCACCAGGAGGATACTACGAAGGATCATGTGAAAGAGGAGGGAACTCCGCCAGCGTCCACTTCGCAGACGACTACCATCACCTTATCAAAAGCAACTGGCGTTACAACGTCAACGGATACACGAAAGCGTATCTCCTTTATTCAATCTACCTGGAATGGCCTTTCGAATATACATCTTCCTACCATTCGGTTGTCAGGCTTACAGCGTAATGGAATAAGCAAGGAGGGCGGTTCCAGACCATTATTTAGTCCTGTAATTAAGGCAGGCGTATCTGCAGATGAAACTTTTTATTTCAACCCAACCATTCAGGGCGGTTTCCGTTTCCTGTATGGGATTGTATCCTGGAGCACAAATATGAAAGCGTCTGGCCTTCGATATGGGGCAGGTATTTCCGTGGGTTTATCGGATGACTGGCGTATGCATCTTACAGGAACCACTGGTGGCTTGGAAAAGACCTATGATACGGCAGGAGTACAAAAGCGGGCAACAGCAAAAATTTCCAGAATCGGACTCGCCGCAGAAAAGCAACTGAATGATAAATGGAGTCTGCAGTTCGGAATTGCTTATTGCCTGATGCGTACTACCTATTATGTTGATGGCAATGTGCATCCTCCCGGTATGAGCGATGAGGCTTTAAAACAATACCTGCGTCCCATCCAACCGCCATATGTCATTGGAAATAATTATGACCTCGGCGGCGCCCAGCATAATCAATACTGGATAGGTTTTCAGCTAGGCGTATACTATAACATAAATTTTTTAAAACGACGATAAGGGTATTTATTTTATTAAGTGTAGTAGTAAGGTAATTGACCTAATTCCTTTACTATTATTCTACTTAATAATGATCGCATTACTGAAAACCGCAGAACGGACCAACAACTCCTCCTTCATTAATAATTATGTTTTTCAACGTCATGTGTTTGCCTATAAACATATACTTGTAAACCGACTAACCGGATTGAATATCCTGGAACTTGGCTGTGGAGAAGGCTATGGCATGGAAATGATTGCGCCGTATGCGCAACAATACCTGGCTGTAGATAAGAAAAGACCGGCAGATCACGTCTTTGCCGACAACGCCTCTTTCCTTCAATGCAATCTGCCCGATTTATCAGGGATCGCTGATAATTCATTTGATACGGTGATCTGTTTTCAGGTGATAGAGCATATCAAAAATGACGGTGGTTTACTGGATGAAATTAAGAGGGTACTGAAGCCTGGTGGTAAATTATTTATGACCACACCCAATAAGCGTACATCCCTTACCAGGAATCCATTTCATGAAAGAGAATATTTGCCTCATGAAATGTGCGCATTAGTGGCCAGTCGATTTGATCACTATACGGTACAAGGAATTCACGGAAATCAGATGGTGATGGATTACTACCATGAAAATAAAAAAAGTGTGGAATCCTTCACCAAATATGACATCTTCAACCTGCAACATAGATTACCCGCCTTTATGTTAAGGGTACCCTATACATTATTGAATAACCTGAATCGGTTACTGTTATTGAAGAAGATAGAAGATACCACCGCCAACATCCGTTTCAATGATTTTCATATCCAGGAACTCCAGGAGGATTGTCTTGACTATTTTGTAACAGCCTGTAAGTCTTTATAACCGGGTCTGAAAGTATAGTGCAACAGCCCTTCCGTAAAAAGAAGGGCTGTTTTTTATTGCAAGAGTTCATTTTTCGTATAGCTAATACCTGATTTGGTGTAAAGGAATTGTACATGATAGCCCCTCGCATTAGTTTAGACCTTCAATTAAACTGAAGTATGCGTAAACTATTTTTCTGTGCACTGCTTTTTATGAGTAGCTCCGCCTTATATGCACAAAAGGCATTGTTTGATTCTGTATTCACACTGGTAAAAGAGAAATCCATCTTTGCCGCTAATGTCAACTGGGATACGATCACTCCCAAGGTATACGCCCAATTCAATGCCGCTCCGGCAGACAGTATATCATCCATTTTCCCTGCTTTTGCCTTGTTAATGCAAGAAATGAAAGATGTGCATAGTGGCATGTCCTATAAAGGGAAAGGCTATGGTAATCCGGATACTTACGCATTGGTAAGAAGTAAAGTCACCAAAGAAATGAAGGAGGCTTATCAGAAGGGGTATGGCGACTTACACACCGCCATACTGGATGGAGGATATGGATATATTGCCGTTCCGGAGGCTTTGATTCAACACACAGAAGACATGCAACAGGTATTTAAAGAGATCACCCTGTTGGCCCAACGTCTTTCCGACTCGCTATACAAGCTCCAAAATATGCATCCGAAAGGTATCATCATAGATTTACGCCTGAACACTGGCGGCAGTACGCCGGCCATCATCGGGGGGCTGGCCTCCTTATTCCAGGATGGAATGTGCTTTTCCTTTGTTAAAGGAGATAAATCCAGGGAGAATATTGTCTTCAAAAAAGGAAACTTGTTCTATGATACCACACAGATTACCCGTATGAATCTGGGCAAAGTACCCAAAGGTAAGGTGAAGGTAGCAGTGCTGATCAGCGGTTTTACCACCAGCGCCGGCGAGCATACTGCCATAGCGCTTAAAAGTCTCCCCAATACCCGTTTCTTTGGAAGCCCGACCAGAGGCCAGATAACAGGTAACGAAACTATTTTTTTAAGAAAAGATCTTGTCATAAGTTTGTCGACCGCCTGGGCAGAAGATGGAATAGGAAGGAGGTATATGACAGATGTAGTCCCGGATGAGACGATTGGAGAAGGGGCCGATTTTGAACAACTGAATAATGATAAAAGTGTGCAAGCCGCCATCAAGTGGTTGGCAGCTAAGAAATAAATAATGAGTACGTATGCCAGAGAAAGAAGCAAATTATTCTTTAAAAATGCTGTTCAGGCCACAACGAATTCCATATTGGAAACTGGCTGCCTGCATGGCGGTATTGCTGGCAATACTCAACGTTAAAACATATTACAGGAATATGAATATTGAGAATCCGGAGCTGCGGCTTCGGTTTCTCAATTGGCTGTTCAGCTGGGAGTATATTCTACAGCAGTTTATATCGCTTTTTACAGTAGCATTCCTGTGCTATGTGACCTTCAACCTATACTATCAGCTATCTATTCGCAAAGCAAAATTACTTACCTATTTCATCGCTTTGCTGCCGCTGTTGACATTATACCTGATCATCGATCAGGGAATCAATTATTTTTTCTATCCTGAATCCTATTATCTGCTGTTTAAGAACCCCACTGCATTTTTATCAGATGCCTTACTGGGACTGGGAATCCTCGCTGTCCTGACAGTATTGGTAGTTAAAGTAGCGGTGTCAAATGATGTGAAGGAAAAAAACAAAAAATTAGAGCTGGAGAATACCAAACTGGAGCTGGGTAAAAAAGATGCAGAGTTTGAATTATTAAAGTCCCAGGTCAATCCTCATTTTTTATTCAACTCCCTGAACTATTTATATTCTAAATCGCTTCCTCATTCAAATGAGCTGTCAGAGGGTATTCTGACACTTTCTGAAATAATGAAGTATGCCTTCGACAGATCTCACGAATTCGGAGATGGCATGGTATTGCTGCAGGATGAAGTAGCATATATAGAGAAATTCCTGCAAATGAATTCCCTCCGTTTCGGGAATCGCTTTTATACCAGTTTTGAAAAGTCCGGAAGAGCAGATGGCGCAAGGATTATGCCTTTTGCTTTAATCACAGTGGTGGAGAATGCAGTAAAACATGGCGATGCCACTAATCCGCATCAACCCATTCGTATCAAATTACAGCTGACATCGGAGCAACTGAATTTTAGCTGCGAAAACCAGAAGAAGCTCCGTAATACGGGCATTCCGTCTACAAAATTAGGTATTTCAAATATGAAGGGCAGACTGCAAATGACTTACGATAGTAACTATCAACTGCTTATTGAAGATACTGCGGACACTTATCTTATTAAACTTACAATTCCCATAAAATAATGGCGATTAAAGTGATTGTTATTGATGATGAACCTGCTGCCATTGACGTCCTGAAATATTATATAGCCATGACGCCATCACTCCAGTTACTTGCCACTTTTTCTGATAGTCGGGAAGCGATTCAATATTGTATGCAGCAGGAGATTGACTTAATCCTGAGTGATATAGAAATGCCATCGCTGACAGGAATGGAAATTGCCGCCTTTAGTAAAGGAAAGACAGCCATCATTTTTACCACTGCCTACACCCACTATGCGGTAGATGCTTTTAATCTGAATGTGGTAGACTATCTGGTGAAGCCCATCCGCTACGAGCGTTTCCAGCAGGCCATACAAAAATTGCAGGAACAGAATAATCCACAGGATGCTGACCATTTTTTTGTGAAGACAGGCATGAAAGGGCACCTGGAAAAAATAAATATCGCGGATATCATTCAGATCGAGGGCGCCAAGAATTATGTGACCATCTATCATGGCAATGTGAAAACACTGACGCTCCTGAACCTGAAAGACCTGGAGTCTCGCCTGGCATGCAGAGATTTCTGCCGTATTCAGAAATCCAGTATCGTATCCATTAAGCATATCACCGGCCTGAAAGGAGGCGCTGTGGTATTATCCAACGGTAACCTGGTACCCATCGGGCCCACCTACAAAGAACAGGTGATTAGCCTGATCAATAGCAAGCTTATTAATTAGATAAGAATGGGGGCGCAAAGGCCCCCAAATTTCCGGGTGCTGTTGTGTACAACCCAGCTCTCCGGGAGTTGGCATTAATAATTTGTTGTTAACAAAAACGTTCGGGGTTGAAAGGCCGCAGATCCATTGATGTAGGTACATTCGTCACGAGTTCTGCTACCAGCTTTCCGGTAGCTGCACCCAGACTGATACCCAGCATAGAATGACCTGTAGCAACGGTGACGTTAGTATAACGAGACACGTTACCTATATACGGCAATCCATCCGCGCTGCATGGACGATAACCATACCATACTTTTTCTGCTGGCGGTAAAGGAATATCATACGTGGGGAAATACTGTTTCACCGATTCTACAATTCCCTGTACTCTTTGCATACGTGGGGGCGTATTCAATGGGGTTATTTCCATTGTGCCACCAAAGCGGATTTTATTACCATTCATTGGGGAGATAGCCACTCTCGCTTCACTGAGAATAACCGAATGATGCAATTTATAAGGCGTGTCTTCAAACGTGATCGAATAGCCTCGTCCGCCAACCATAGGTATATTGATTCCAAACTGCCGCGCAAGGGGCGTACTCCATACGCCAGCGGCCAATACCACATGATCCGCATCTATCACGCTGCCAGATGCTTTTACGCCTGTTATTTTATTGCCTGTTTTTATAAAATCAGTTATCTCACGGTGACGGATAAACTGAACGCCTTTTATCTCCAGGTAAGTCAATAGATTTTGCATCAGCTGATTGGGATACAGCTGTGAATCGCCTGGAAAGAAAACGGCGCCTGCTGCATCAATGGTAACGCCGGGTTCCATCTGCTGTAGTTCCTCTTTTCCGAGTATCCTGGCTTCAATGCCTAATGCGGTGGCTTCCGCTACTGTTTGTACGGCATGATGCGCATTCTCTTCTGTTTTGAAAAGCTCCATCATACCAATCGGTTCATAGGAAAAGTCCATGCCTGGTAATTTTGCCCATTCCTCATACAGTTGTTTACTGAGTAAGGCAATATCTCTCAAGGGGAGGGCGGAGCGCTCTACATGGCTGCGGGTGGCGCTTTTCATGAATGTCCAGCCCCATTTCAGCAGGTCCTTGTTGAGCGAAGGCTTCACGTAGAATGGACTTTTGGCATTCATCATCCATTTCAGTCCCTGTCGAACAATGCCAGGCGTCGCCAGTGGCACAAAGTGACTGGGGCAGATATATCCTGCATTGCCGTAGGAACAGCCCTGTAGCATATCTGAACGGTCTACTACTGTAACCTGGCAGCCTGCCTGTTGCAGATAGATCGCGCTACTAAGTCCAATGATACCGCCTCCAATAATGATTACTTTCATAGTCAGTTTATATTACCTGTAATCCATAAGCATATGGATCATCTTCCGGATCAATTGAAATGGTGTTGTATCCATATACTCTGGCCCATCCTTCAATGCTTGGACGGATAGCGGGTATACCGCCTACAGTAGTTTCTTCTTCAATTCTGCCGATAAAGCGGGAACCGATGATGCTTTCGTGAATGAATTCATCTCCTTTTTTCAGTTTCCCTTTCGCATACCATTGCGCCATACGGGCAGAAGTACCAGTGCCGCATGGAGAGCGATCTATCGCTTTATCGCCGTAGAATACCGCATTACGGGCAGTGGACGTTTTATCCAATACGGCGCCTGTCCATAATACATGGGAACAACCATTGATATGCGGATTATCAGGATGCACGAAAGTGTTTTTTTCGTTGATGCGTTTCCGTAATTCCCTGGCCCATCCGATGAGTTGAGATGCTGTAAAGTGTTCCATGCCAGGGAAATTTTCCTGTACATCCACGATGGCATAAAAATTACCACCGTAAGACACGTCTACTTTTAACATGCCCAGCTCCGGACACTCCACCTCAATATCGGTGGCAGCCAGGTAGGAAGCGACATTGGTCAGTTTCACGCTTTTTACTTTATTCCCTTCCTGCTTATAGCTGATTTCTACCAGGCCAGCCGGGGCTTCCATTCTTACGATGCCCGGCGTTTTAGGTTGTATAAGGCCTTCTTCAATAGCGATGGTAATAGTGCCTATGGTACCATGACCACACATCGGCAGGCAGCCGCTGGTTTCAATGAACAATACGGCTACATCGTTGGCGGGATCATGAGGAGGGTATAGCATGCTGCCACTCATCATATCATGGCCTCGGGGCTCAAACATCAGCCCCTTGCGAATCCAGTCGTAGTGGTGGAGAAAATAGTTACGCTTTTCGCTCATATTATTTCCTTCCAGAGCAGGAGCACCTCCTGCTACTACTCTTACCGGATTGCCGCAGGTATGTGCATCTATACAAAAAAAAGTGTTTTTCACTGGGTCTGTTTTTCAGTCATTAAAACATGGAATGAGATGGGTGGATCTGGTATTGCATACCAGCTATCTGGAAAACGTATTATCTACTAAACGCCATATGCCACAAGGATTATCTTGTTTTAATTCATCCGGCAATAAGGTATCATCGAAGTTTTGAAAGCATACAGGTCTAACCCAGCGACGAATCGCCCCTGTACCAACGGAAGTATAACGTGCATCCGTAGTAGCGGGATAGGGACCGCCATGTATCATTGCTGCGCATACTTCTACGCCTGTGGGCGGATTGTTCAGGATGATACGGCCAGCGAGGGATATCTGCAATTCCACTACTTCCTGCCAGGAAGCCAGATCTGCCGGAGTCGCCATTATACTGGTGGTAAGTTGGCCTTTCACACTTTTCAGTACTTGCAATAACTCTGCTTTGTCTTTACAAGCTACGAGTAAAGCATATGGACCAAACACTTCTTCTTTCAATGCCGGATTCGCCAGAAATGCCGCTCCTGTGGTATTCGCGAGGGAAGGTCCTACCAATGCTTCATCCGCTATCATGGCAGGATGTTCCAGTAAGGTCACTTCTTCCTGGGCCAGCATGGCGCTGCGCCCTTTCAGAAAGGACTGGTGTATACCCGGATGCAACATGCGCTGTGGCGATGTTTGCTCCAGGGCAGCGCCCAGCAACTCCTGGAATTGCGTAAACGCCTCACTTTGCAAGCCAATCAGTAATCCTGGGTTGGTACAAAATTGACCTGCCCCCAGTGTGATAGAGGTAGCGAAGGTGGCTGCGAGTTCGGTTGCTCTTGTCTGCAACGCTTCCGGCAGAAATACTACCGGGTTTACGCTGCCCATTTCAGCAAATACAGGAATAGGGGTTTCGCGTTGAGCGGCGTAAGCAACCAGCGCTTTGCCTCCTTGAAAAGAACCGGTAAAGCCTACGCTGGTGGTGCATGGGTGCATCACCAGTTCCTGCCCGATTTGATAGTCGCCGGTTACATGCTGCACGGTGAAGGGAGGCATGCCCGTTTGAGCGATCGCTGCCTGGATAGCCTCAAATACCAGCATGGAGGTCCGCGGATGCGCAGGATGCCCTTTAATCACTACTGTAGCGCCGGCAGCAAGCGCACTGGCTGTATCCCCGCCGGCAGTAGAGAAGGCAAACGGAAAATTGCTCGCTCCAAAAACCACTACCGGACCTACCGGCATCAACATGCGGCGGATATTGGGCTTAGTGTCTATAACTGCTTCTACCCAGCTGCCTTCTTTGATTAACTGAGCAAACAAGGACAATTGATGGGTAGTACGACCAACTTCGCCGTTCAGGCGCGCTGCCGGGAGATTGGTTTCTTCTCCCGCTATCTGTACCAGTATCTCTTTCCTTGCCGCTATTTCTGTGGCGATAGTTTCGAGGAAAGCAGCTCGCTGTACGGGTTTTATCCGTTTGTATGCTTCGAAGGCCTGTGATGCCTGCTGCATTATTTGATTTACATTCATGCGGCTGTTATTTTGAATTGATTACAAAGAGAGATAATCCGGTAAGGCAGGACGCTGGGCCAGCGCCGTATGAATTACATGTAATACTTTCTCTCTTTCAGCGCCTGTCAGCGTTAACCGTGGCGCTCTCACATGTTCGCTACCAAGGCCGGTGGCGGCTTCTGCGAGTTTGATATATTGTACCAACTTTGGATGTAGGTCCAGTTCCAGCAATGGGAGGAACCAACGATAAATTTCCAGTGCCTCTTTCATCCTGCCGGCTTTTGCCAGTCGGTATACCGCTACTGTTTCTGCAGGGAAAGCCGCTACCAAACCGCCTACCCAGCCATGAGCGCCGAGCATCAGTTCTTCCAGTGCCAGGGTATCTACGCCACAGAGGATCTTAAAGCGATCACCGAAACGGTTGACCAAACGGGTTACGTTGGAAACGTCGCGGGTGGATTCTTTCACTGCCTGTATGTTTGGAAATTCCTGGAGTTGTGCGAAGATATCAAGGGTTACTTCGATTTTGTAATCAACAGGGTTGTTATACACCATGATTGGCAAACTGGTGGCGGCGGCGATGGTCTTGAACCAGATAGCCGTTTCCTGTTCATCTGTTTTGTAACGCATAGGAGGGAGCAGCATCAATCCCTGAGCGCCCCATTCCTGGGCCAGATTCGCCTGTTTGATCGCCTCCTTGGTGGAGCCTTCCGCGATATTCAAAACGACAGGTATTTTACCTGCTACTTTTTCTACGGTGAATTTTGTCAGTGTTTCTTTTTCCGCTGTGGTGAGCGTGCTGGCTTCCCCCAGAGATCCGCCGAGGACGATACCATCAATCCCTGCTGCCAGTTGCGCTTGCAGATTACGCTCAAACAATGGCAGATCCAGCTCATCTGCAGCAGTAAATTTCGTTGTGATAGCAGGAAATATCCCTTTCCATTCAATAGACGACATTGGCAATATGTTTTTTTTCAAAAGTATTCCAATCACCTTCAGTCCACCTACCAGATAGTAATCAATTGTAACCTGATATTAACCAGTTTTGCCATTATGAGATAAAATTTGCCGGAAGTAGCCATTTATTAACCTGTTTATTACGATATTACTTCAAATTCTGTCAAAATTTGTAATAAATGTAGGCAGTGCATCCGTGTCTCCCTACACGCATAACCATTGAAATTATGAAAGTTCTACAGTTTACCGTACCTGTACCGATAGATAAATCCATAGTTGTACAGAAAGATGTACTGCCTTACTTTTATCCGCATCTGCACCGGCATCAGGAAGTGCAGCTCACCTGGATTCAACAGGGGGAAGGCACACTGGTGGCAGATAATAATATGCATACCTTTCGCTCTAATGAAATTTTCTGGCTAGGAGCCAATCAGCCACATATCTTTAAAAGTGATCCGTCCTATTTTCTACCGAGAAGCCGCAAAAAGATTATAGCCCTGGTGATCTTCTTTAATCCGGAAGGCGCCCTGTCTGCCTTTTTCAATCTCCCGGAAATCAAGCAGTTAAAGAATTTTGTGCAGCAAAGGCAAACCGGCTTCAAAGTGCCGGCGATACTAAATACGGTAATATCCGGACAAATGCTGCGTATCAGTAGCAGTGCAGGAGTGGAACAGCTAATGCATTTCGTGGAATTGCTACGGTTATTATCAGGCTGCCCGGATATTACCCCACTCGCTTCCGGCAACAGAAAAGCTACCGTGAGCGATCATGATGGAATCCGTATCGGAAATATCTATAATTATATCATGCAACATTATGACAAGGCCATCACCCTGGAAGATGCAGCCAGTCAGGTACACATGACGCCGCATGCTTTCTGCCGCTTCTTTAAGAAACATACCTTACACACTTTTGTATCTTTTCTGAACGAGGTGAGAATCAATGAAGCCTGTAAAAAACTTACAGATGGGAATTATGATAATATTGCTACTGTTGCCTATACCTGTGGATTCAATAGCATCACCAATTTTAACCGAGTGTTTAAAACGGTCACTGGCAAATCGCCCAGCCAATATTTAAACAGCTATTTTCATAACGTGGAAACAAACTAAACATTTGCCTGAGGGATACTTCTTTGTTGATGGATGATGCCGTTATCAGCTAAGTGCATCATGAAAAATGATACCAAGGCTATGTCTGTTGCCATCGTGGAGGGGACTAACGCCATGCTTCATGTTTACGCGGTAGTATCCTTTTGTTCCTTTCTCCGGGCGGAAATTAGTAGTGAAGATGACCATGTCGCCACGATTGGGCTTTAATACATTGGCCTTAGATTGCGCACGAGGAATTTGTTCTGTTAATACAAACTCGCCGCCAGTATAATCTTCATCTATCTGATCCAGCATAAATACCATCTGCATCGGGAAGTAAATTTCGCCATATAAATCCTGATGTAAGGTATTAAAGCCTCCTTCGCCATATTTTAGAATAAGCACTGTTGGCTTTTCCTGTCCGTTATCCCAGCAAAGTTGTTTCATCTCGTTGTGCGTTGCCGGGAATTGATGGTTGATGTTCAACTCCTGCATCCACTGATTTGCTACTGGCGCTATTTTCGTATATACGTTCTGCCGCAAGGTGGTAATAATTTCCGGTAAGGGATAACGGAAATACTTATATTCTCCCTGACCAAAACGATATCGTTCCATACGAATAGTTTTGCGGTAGGTATTATCTGCATTGTATGCGCTGATTAGTTCATCGCATTCCTCTTTGGTTAATACATCTCTGACAATGACAAAGCCTTTATCATGTAATTCCTTTGTAATAGCCTGCCAGTCTTTATCCGCTAATCGTGTGACTAAATTTTCCATAAAAAATGATATTTACTGCTGTAAAGGTAGCTGCATGTGTTGGGGTGGAAAATCCGAAAATTGCGGTTTATATAAATGTGGCGCTTGGTAGGTAAGTATTGTTACGGGAGACGCGTGTCTCACTAAACAAAACTATTTCTCAAAAAACCGATTGTTATGCGATGCTTCAGAACGGCCATGGGCGAGGTAAAATATTTTTTTAAAAAACTGCCAGTTAAAGTGAACTAATACGGCACTTAATAAAAAAAGTAAAGGCTTGTAGGTTTTGACTTACAAGCCTTTACTGTATTATGTAAGAGATGTTATACCGCTTTCTTACTGTTCGCAGTGGCTTATCTTACTTTAGCGTTAGCCCAAACTATCCGTTTCCGCTTTTCTCACAATTCTTAACCCAAACCCCTATTTATGAGCAAATACATCATCTACTCGTTTCTGTTGAGCGCTTTGATATTTTCTGCCTGCAAGAAAGACCAACGCAGCACAGCCGATAATACAGTGACACCTGCCACCAGCCAGCAAACAATTGATCACAAAGGACAGGCATTAACGCCTGTAGGCTGGGTACCCCAGTCGCAAGTACATCATATCGAAACAGGCGAATACCTGAGTGGAGAAGGTAACCGCCTTCGCAGGTACGATCGCAATGGTAAGGTGCTGGAGGATTATGGCGCGCTTGAACAAAATGCAAGACAAACGCCATTCTATCCAGACAATGCTAAAGGTAAAGGCGTTCTCCCGCTGGGTTCCGGCTGGATTACCTACACCTACTGGAGTAACAGTACCTCTTCCGCCATCAATTATTTCAATACTAACTGGACCGTACCTCCTGCACCAGCAGTGAATTCCGGACAGACGATCTTCCTCTTCAACGGTATACAAAACTCCGATCACATTCTGCAGCCAGTACTGCAATGGGGCCCTTCCGCTGCCGGTGGTGGCGCTTATTGGGCTATTGCTAACTGGTATGTTGGTAACAATGCCGTTTATAGCAGCTTGATACCTGTGAGTCCTGGTACCAATTTACAAGGTGTGATGACGCTGCTCAGTCTTAATAGCACCGGTACTAAAGGTAACTACACATCCGCTTTTAACG
This sequence comes from Chitinophaga dinghuensis, assembly GCF_003259435.1. Lineage (GTDB taxonomy): Bacteria > Bacteroidota > Bacteroidia > Chitinophagales > Chitinophagaceae > Chitinophaga > Chitinophaga dinghuensis. The sequence continues at coordinate 408,116 of NZ_QLMA01000005.1, read as the reverse complement.
GTTATCCTTCCATTACGCTTACCGTAAATAACATCCCTACTTTATATTGGGCTGCGGAATCGCTGGAAGCATATGGGGTGCAAACCTGCTCCAATTATCCTAATACCACCAGTACAAGACTCAGTGGTATTGACCTGAGAGTAGGCGGCTCACAGGCGCCGTTATCATGGACAGTAGCCAATGCTGTTACCGATTGTGGCCAACATGCCAACGTGGTAACGCCAGGTACGCCTAATGGTATCGTAGATATTTATTATTGATAGCGCAGGAAACGGATTCGGGCAATAAAGCCTTGCAGCATGGCTGCAAGGCTTTATGTGCTTAATAGCCACCAGAAAAGGATATCGGGAGATACGTGCCAGTCGGTGATACAAGGAGCCTTTCATTTTATTGAATCCTCGTCTCCCTAAATACCGCTTTTGCTATACTGCTTTGGTTTCATGCCAATATGTTCCATAAACACCCTGGAGAAATGACTAAGATTGATGAAACCTAATCTATATCCTACATCCGATACCGTTAGGTTTTCTTCTTTCAACAAACGGGCGGCTTCTTTCATTCTGAAGGCCTGGTAATAACTAAATATACTGTCGCCGAATACCTGCTTGAATAAGCGTTTCAGTTTAGTGGGACTCATATTGGCCACTGCTGCTAAATCGTTGATGACCGGTGGAGTATCCAACTGTAGCAGGATGCTTTCCTTAATTTTGTAAATACTTTTGATATCGTGCGTGTTTACAGGATATAACTGTTGCTCCTCGCGCTTTTCCAGTTCTATTAATAATCTGCATACCAACTCTTCTGCCTTTACTCTTAAGAAGAAAAGCTGGAAGACATCTTCTACCGGCACGTTTATTATTTCATCTACAATCTGTTGCATCGCAGGGTATATCATCTGTTCAAAAAACAGTGGCTGCATATTCTCCAGGAGTCCTTGCACGACAGATGATGGCCCGGAAGGTGTCAGTATGGCTTTCAGGTAATCTGCATCCATTTCAATATTGATGGCGGCAGTACTGGTACCTATTGGTATTACTGCATCTGTCTTTACTCTGCTGGTGCCTATTAGCACAGAGGGCATTCGCTGAAAGGGATGTTGGGTACTCGTATGGTGAGGAAAAACGTGTTGAAATTTAAACAGAATCATCCTGCTGGCATCCTGCTCGAATTCCGGATTTTCAATGGTGATGCTTTTGTGCAATTGATAGTTGAACAACATCATGCGGATGCTGGGATTAAAAATGAATCCGGCAAAGTATCCCTGACCGTATTTTTTGGGGATGGTCAGTTTGCCTGCTTTCACTTTAGTGCCCATCAGTTTGGCCAGATGGGTCAGTATGCGTGGTGTAGTAGATTGCATGAAATGTCTTTTACGACTATTTTCAGGGCTAATGTAGGTATTTTGTCTCAGAATTGTGTTGGAATTTTGTGATGTACTCAAATACGAAATCATGTTACTACACAATAAGAAAGTTGCCATTATTGGAGGAGGTCCTGTAGGCCTGACGATGGGACGATTACTACAGCAGCACGGCGTTGATGTGACCATCTATGAAAGAGACCAGGACCCTGCAGCGAGGATCTGGGGCGGCACGCTCGATTTATATAAAGACTCCGGGCAGCAGGCCATGCAGCGGGCAGGATTGCTGGAGCGTTATTATGCGCTCGCCAAGCCAATGGGAAGGCGCTTCGCCGATCAGGAGGGCGCCATTCATTTAACGAGAAAACCTACCTCTGCCAATCAGTATGATAATCCAGAAATTAGCAGGAACAACCTGCGTAAAATGCTGCTGGAAAGTTTAGCAAAGGACACCGTGATCTGGGATCATAAATTTACCGGACTGGAACAAGATGGCCACCAATGGGTACTCCATTTTGAAGGACAACCCGATGTTACGGCCGATTTCATCGTCGGCGCTAACGGGGGCATGTCCAGGGTAAGACCTTATGTGACAGATGCTGCGGTAACCACAACAGGTAGCTTTATCATTCAGGGCGAAGTCTATGATCCTGTTAATACCTGCCCTGCTTTCCTCCAACTCTGTGACGGCGATATACTCATGGCCGCATACGGAGGTAATTTGTTCGTGGCTAACCCAGATAATAACGGCGCCTTAGCCTATGGAATCATTTTTCAGCGGCCTGCAGAATGGATGGATGACGTGCCGGTCGATTTCTGGCAACCAGCAGCTGTAGCGTCCTATTTGTCCGAACGAATGGCCGAATGGCATCCAGCATATAAAGCGCTGTTTCATGGAACTGATTTTTTTGTGGGACTACCCATCCGGAAAGTTTCCATGGATGAACCCTGGAAAACCAATCGTCCATTGCCTATTACATTGATTGGGGATGCCGCACATCTTATGCCGCCTTTTGCTGGTCAGGGTGTTAATACGGGATTGAAGGATGCGCTGATATTATCGGAGAATCTTACCAGTGGAAGGTTCCAAACGCTGGAAGCTGCCATTGCCGATTATGAGCAACAGATGTTCCGCTACGCTACTGCGGCGCAGCAAGCTTCTTGTGAAAATGAACTGGAAATGCGCTCCTCAGATTTCTCCTTCCTGAAGTTCATGCAATAACTTCAGGCTGAATAGACAAACGCTGACAAAATGTGCCCGTTTTGGGACAAAAGGGGGTTAGGATACCTGATATTTTGACATGATTTTCTGGTAAAAACCGATCGGTATATTTTTCGTGCATCCATATAGATGTGGCAATAATGTCAATAGCTGACAGAACAAGTATTTATTATTAAAACGGCCATCCGCCTACCTACATCACATTCATCGCATTTACGGAATATTACAGATATGACTGGAAGCTATTGTTCCAGGTATGTGACTGTCCTATTCAGTAAGCGCGTAGAATAGATAAGCGGAGGTACTAAAACGATATATCAGGTATTGACATTTTTAGGCTGCAATTATTAACCATAATAAGGAGCTGAATTATGACTGATTTATTTTCGGAAACAATAATGGGAGCGATTGACAAAGTCAAAAGTTCCGTCGTTAAGATTGAACGGGTAGGAGCAGTAAATGGGAAGGAAGGCGTTACAGGTACTGGCTCCGGGTTTTTATTTTCATCAGATGGATACCTGTTCACCAATAGTCATGTAGTACACGGTGCGAAGCGACTTCGGGTAGCCTTGCATGACGGCGAATTACATGAAGCCGCTTTGATAGGAGAGGACCCCTCCAATGATCTGGCCATCCTGAAAATATCTGCAAACGACTTCACCCCGGCCATTTTGGGCGATTCCGCTCAATTAAAGATCGGTGAATTAGTGATCGCTATCGGTAACCCTATGGGATTTCAACATACGGTGACGCATGGCATTGTCAGCGCACTCGGACGTTCCCTCCGAAGTGAAGCCGGAAATTTGATGGATAGCATGATACAAACAGATGCGGCACTGAATCCTGGTAACTCCGGAGGTCCGTTGATAAATGCCGCTGGAGAAGTAATTGGCGTGAATACTGCCATGATTCAAGGGGCACAGAATTTATGCTTCGCGATCAGTATTAACACCGCCAAAGAAATTGCTTACCAGTTAATGAAGTTTGGGAAAGTCAGAAGAGCTTATCTGGGCCTGGTTTTACAGCAAATAGAACTGGTACCCAAACTCAGATCCATCCACCATCTGGCCAATAAAAGCGCTCTCTTTGTAACGCAAGTAGAAAAAGGTAGTCCGGCAGATAAAGCAGGACTTCAATCCGGCGACATCCTTTTATCATTCAGTGATAAAATGGTACAGACTTCCGACGAGCTTTTTAAAATGCTGACGGAAGATAAAATCGGATCTTTCTATTTTACGCAAATCATCAGAGGCAACCAAAAGCAGGAATTAAGAATCACACCATCTGAGAAATAAGATCCGCAGATCATAGCGGGTAGGAAAGGTCGGAGCGTACTCCGGCCTTTTCCTGTTTTTAATGGGAGGTCAGTACCGTATTACTGCTGGCAGGGAACAGGTTCCTCCAAATATTGAGTATGCATTGCTTCCAGTGTTGTAAGCGCTTGCTGCAACTGAGCTAGCAGCTTATCTTTGGCGGTGGTGATTATGTCCGCCTGTTGCTGATAATAGCGGATACCATCCTGTAGGTTTTGGAAGAAAGCAGTAAAATATTTCATCCTTTTTGATAATTGTCCTGTCAGAAAGTCGAGTTCCAGTTGCTCTTTCAGGTAGGCTACATACAAGCGCAGTTCCGCGATAAATACATGTGGCCTGTTGTCATACGGAAGAATATTAGTGCGGCCGTAAATATGATCCGTCATGGTTTGCAGCGATACCACTTTGGAAAAATGCACAATGTTAGGTCCGGGACAAACCGTAACGGTATGCATTGTTTTCACGAATGGCTGATCATATAGTATGGCGGCGGCGTTGCTGAGACCTACGCATAAACATTCTTTCTCCAGTACATTCTCCAACTGTCTTTTATATGCTTCTTCCGGCAGGCCAAGTGATTTTAATTGCGCGATCTTCAACTGCTGGTATTTGACAGAAGCCGTACAGATAGGTTCAGCAGTAAATTCAGTGTTGAAGGTGAGGTGTTTTTCTGTACAGGGACTTCCAGGCTTCCCTTTGGCAACGCGTGCTAATCGTTCGTTTTCGGCGCTGGTGCCTTTCAGGTAATGGAAGCGGGCGCCCAGTGGAGAGCTGTTACTAAGCACCACTTCTTTCTCTGTGGCGGCACATAATTGTTGCAGCGTAGTTTCATCTACCGTGGTAGCTTCTGGTACCAGGAGAAAAGGAGTGCCCCATCCTGTACTGTCCATATCATATTGATGGCGGAGGAAGGTGTCTTCTTCGCAAGTGCCAATGCCACCCTGCACGGAGTATCTGAGGGGCGGAGCGACTGCTATCTCCCGACCACTTTTTCGTAATATGGCCGCTTTATACAATTCAAACAAGGAGGTAATTAAATCCGGCTTATTATTTTTAAATTCCTCCAGGATAGGCCCCAGCAAATAGCCATCCGTAGCAAATGCATGTCCGCCGCAATTCAGCCCGGATTCAATTCTGAATTCGCTTACCCAGATACCTTTCTTCGCGAGGTATTTTCCCTGTATAAGAGCGGAGCGGTAATCGCTCACTTTTACGATGATCTTTTTCCTGAAAATGCCTGCTGCATCTGCATCGAACTGGGTACACCCTTCCAGATAATTATATAACCTGGGGTCCATACCCGCAGAGAATACCACCGATGAATCAGTCAGATCGCTGTTGGCATATCCTTTCAATGCCGTGATAGGATCTACCGTTTTTGTCATGATATTTACATCAATGGCGCCGGGTTTGATTTTCGTACGCAGGATGGCCTGAAGGTCTTGCTGCTCTGTTGTATTGGTGGCCTGGAGCATTTTCCGGTACAACTGCTTTACAACAGCGTCTTCCGGCAGCATTTCAAAATATTTAACTATCTCAGATCCTTTCTCAAAAGCTGCTTTCCTGAGCTTTTCCACCTGCGCTTGCACAATCGTATTGACAAGGTTCAGGTAATCCGTGATCCTCTTTTCCCGGTAGTCTGTTTCATGAATGGAAATAGGCGTATACTCCCGGTGAATGCTGGGGTAATAATGCTTTCTCATCATTTCCACGAGCCTGTCTTCCACAATGGAAATAACAGACGAAATGCCAAAACGCGCTACTTTGATCGGACTATCTATGGTATAGGCCAATCCCATTACAGGGATATGAAAGGTATGCATAAAACTATTTTATTTTCTTCTCTAAAGTGGTTTCATGCCGCAAATATATCTATTCAGGACAAATTTGTCCTGAATTATTTTTAATTGGTAATTTTTAACAATTAGGTTCCTGGAATGAGCATTTCTTGTAATTTAGTCGTTCAAAATAAACTGCATGTTTTCAAAGGCGACAGAATACGCATTACGGGCTACTATATATATTGCGCAGCATACGACCGAGGAGCGTAAATGCCGGATTGATGAAATTGCCCGTGGCATAGATGCGCCTGTTTCTTTTACTGCTAAAATTTTACAGGCATTGCGGAAGGATGATCAGGTGATCCAGTCGGTTTCTGGCCCCAATGGCGGTTTTTATATGTCTCCTAAATGCCGGAAAAAGCCTGTCCGAGCCATTCTGGATGCGATGAACGAAGGGGAGGTGCTGGAAAAATGTGTATTGGGACTGAAAAAATGTTCTAATACGAGTCCTTGCCCCATGCATCACGATTATAAAGAAATCAAGAAGAAACTGTTACGATTGTTTGAAGACAAAACTATCCAGGATCTCGCAGATGATACCAATAACGGTGGTATGTTCCTGAAGCTGGGTAAGAAATAAATTATTTCGGGAGACAGGTGTCTCACCGTACCATCTCTGTTTTTCTAAGTCTCATTCCAAATATCTTGCACACTTTCTGTTTTTTGTATTTAAGTATTTGCTTAAATACAAAAATGTATATAATTTTATTAAAAATAAGAACAACCATGAGTGGGGGAAATGTATGTATACGTGGAGAGGCAAACCCGGTACAGATAAATGATTGCAGGCAAAAGGTGGCGAAGAATGAGTCGGCGTTTGCTCAACTGTCGGCCGTTCTGTCCCTGGCAGGAAATGAGGTGCGGTTGAAAATCCTGTATCTCCTGGAAGCGGAAAAGGAGCTCTGTCCCTGTGATCTGAGCGATATCCTGGGCATGAGCATTCCTGCTATTTCGCAACATCTGCGAAAACTGAAAGATGGTAATATCGTGAGCTCCCGTAAAGAAGGGCAAACTATTTTCTATTCGATCAGACCTGCCCATTTGAAATTACTGCGCTCGTTTTTTAAAATTATCAATCAGCTAGAAGCCATATGATGAAAGGAAAGAATAATAAGGTACTACTGGGATCAGGACTGTTATTGGCGCTCACCTCCTCTTTGTGTTGTATTGTGCCGCTGCTGGCTATCCTGGGTGGCGCAGGTGGCGCCGTAGCTGCTTTTGGCTGGGCTGCGCCTCTTCGGCCGTATATGTTGGCAGCAACGGTGTTAGTCCTGGGATTTGCATTTTATCAGGCATATAAACCGCAATCCAAAGATGACTGCGGCTGTGAGCCGGCAAAGAAAAGCTGGATGCAATCAAAAGCATTCCTCTGGATAGTGGCGGCCATATCGCTCTTACTCTCCGCTTTTCCTTATTATGAGTCTTACTTTCATCCACAAATACCAGCAAAGGAGAAGATGGCCGAAAACATACCAACTATTCAGCAAACAACGCTGCATATATCCGGTATGAGCTGCGAAGCCTGTGAAGGCCATGTAAATAATGCGTTGCGGCAACAGAAAGGCGTATTAGAGGCGAATACCAATTATGCCAAAGGGATCGCTGTGGTGAAATTTGATAGCACGCTCATATCATTCAACCAGATGGCTGCTATTATTGAAGATGAAACTGGGTACCAAGTGGCCCGTTAAGTGATAAAATTGCTTATTATGGAATTGAAATCAATCATTACTTGTCCGAATTGCCAGTATCAGAAAGAGGAAATCATGCCTACGGATGCTTGTCAGTATTTTTATGAATGTGAAAGTTGTCATGCAAGGCTGCGTCCTGAAACGGGCGACTGCTGCGTATATTGTAGCTATGGCACGGTGAAATGTCCGCCGATGCAAGAAGGGAATTGCTGCTGTTAAAAAAATCTGTTTATGGTAACTGGCCTACAAGTAAAAGATAAAAGTGATTCGGGAAAGTCCATCAAGATCGCGCCTTTCAGAAAAGAGATTCGTAAAACAACGCCTCATAAGCACAACAATTACTTTGAAATTTTGTACCTCTCACAAGGTACCGGTTACCACTATATTGATTCCCGTAAGTTCCAGGTAACGCCGCCTGTCATGTATTTCATTCGAAAGGACCAGGTGCATTACTGGGAACTGGACACAGAGCCAGATGGATTTGTGATTATCATAAAGAAGGCTTTTATAGAGAAGAGCCTGGACAATGAATTGAAATCTCTTTTTACACAACTTAGCCGGGAAACCTGTGTCTACCCAAAAGATGATGCTACTACACATACGCTTTTTACTTTGCTGACAGCAGCTGCACATAAAGAGGGCGCCTATTCCTTTCCAATGGTAGAAGGTCTGTTGAAAGCATTACTGGCACATGTGTTGGGAAATGTAAAGACCGTTGCCGGACATGTGGAGATCTCATCTAACCTGTATCAGTCCTTTCTCTCTCTGCTCAGTGCAGAGCAAATGGTGAAGAATAAAGTACACTATTATGCGGAGTTACTCCGGACCTCTCCCCAGAATTTAAATGCCGCTTGTCGTAAAGCAGTGAATCAGTCTTCCGAAGACGTTTTGTCCGAGTATATTATCAGCGAAGCCAAACGATTGCTCCTGTATACAGCCAACACCATTGCAGAAATATCCTTTTCCCTGGATTTCAATGATCCCTCTCATTTTGTGAAGTATTTCAAACGCAAAACGGGACAGACTCCGCTCTCATTCCGCAAAACAGTTTAATATCATAAAATTTTCAATTATACCATTGAAAACCAAAGAATAGTATGAAATTTGTAATATAGATATTTCGATTTGGTCTTCCAGATAAGTTAATTGATCAGCTTGACAGATAGGTATAGAATGGCATTCTTCCGCTCTTTTATGATTCACCAGTAAAAGTAACGATGCTATGAATACGCATATCAACGGTGAGCAGGGTTCTGTATCCCGCCACAGTCGCCGAAATTTCATAGAAAACGGACTGAAAATAACGGTTGTATCTGGTGTGTTGGGTATCGGACTTTTACCGGGCTGTAAGGACAAAGAAAAAGACGAAGATGAAATAAGTCCACCGGAAGATCTCATGCGTGAGCACGGTATTTTGAACCGGGTATTGCTGGTGTACGACCATTTCCTACAAATGTTGGCTTCCAATGAGCAAATAAATCCACAATTTCTTACGGATTCCGCCAGTATCATCCGCAATTTTATTGAAGAATATCACGAAAAACAAGAGGAGGATTTTCTCTTTCCTCGTTTTGAAAAGGCCCATCAACTCACCGACCTCGTGGCCGTTTTGAAAACACAACATCAACAGGGCCGCATTATCACAGATCAAATACTACTGCTAGGCAAACAGCCACAACTGGCATCAGCCAGCGACCAGCAGAAACTAAACAGTCTGCTAACCTCTTTTATCCATATGTACCGCCCTCATGAAGCCAGGGAGGATACCGTGTTGTTTCCAGCCTTGCGTGGAATAGTCAGTAAACATGAGTTTGATAGCCTGGGTGAAGATTTTGAAAAACGGGAACACCAGCTGTTCGGTGAAGGTGGATTTGAAATATTTGTAGAGAAGGTGGCTAAGGTGGAGCAGCAACTGGGAATTTATGATTTGGCGCAGTTTACGCCTAAATTATGAAGTACGTTTCAAACCGTTTATATATGAGAAGCAATAACCAGCCAATAGGATATTCCTATTTATTGATCCGTCTGATCCCAGGTCTGGTATTCTTATCTGAAGGAATACAGAAGTTCCTGCTACCGGGTGATATGGGGCCCGGACGATTTGAAAAGATCGGTTTTCCGCAGCCGGTATTTTGGGCCTACTTTACGGCCTCTTTTGAAATAATCTGTGGGCTGCTGCTGATTATCGGATTGTTGGGCCGACTGGCCACTATTCCATTACTAATAGTGATGGTGGTGGCATTCATCACCACCAAGGTGCCGATATTCGACCAGAAAGGATTTTGGGCATTTGCGCATGAATACCGTACAGATTTCGCAATGACGGTTCTCCTGATATTCCTGTTGATAAACGGGCCGGGAAAACCATCTATAGATAGCCGTATAGCGCGGATGAAAAGAAAGCGAACGTTTGGTCGACTGAGATGATGCGCCCTTCTTCTTAATTTTATATTAATACCATAATATTTTCAAATATACCATAAATCGGCAGGTTAATTTTCAATCTTTGCCCTGAGAACCGCTATGATAGGGACGAACAAGGAATTCATTTCCGATGTTTAATAGATAGTCTATCCTTTCCCCTGCAGTTTGATGAACCTTAAACAATCAAATATGTACCGTATGCCGTTGAGGCTATTTTTATGTTTTGTCTGCCTGTTGATGTTTCGGGAGATGACATTCTCACAATCTTCCAGGGGTGCATCATTACAGGAGTTGTTGCAATTGGCAGAGCATAATTATCCATTACTGAAATCCAAAGCCTGGGAGGTTAGTGCGGCACAAAAGGCCATCAATACAAGTAAGAATACTTTGATACCCTCTCTGGATGCAGCTTATCAGGTGAACTTCGCCACCTATAATAATATAACAGGCATGGCATATCCGCCAATGCTGATACCTATCAGTGGGCCACCATCTACCAGCAATCATTATGATGGTATTTTTGGCAGCGCTACCAGTCTCCTCTTAAACTGGCAACCCATCACCTTCGGACAACGAGCGTCTCAGGTAGATTTTTCCTTGGTGGGATTGCAATTTGCACGTGCTGACGCAGGCAATGAAATCTTTCAGCATAAAATAAAAGTGATCAATGCCTACCTGGATATGCTCACTGCAATGGAATTGGAGAAGGTATATGAAGAAAACGTGCTACGCACCAATGCTAATTTATCTGTCGCAAAAACATTGGTAACCAGTGGCATCAAACCTGGAGTAGATACTGCTTTGCTCAAAGCGGAAATGTCCAGGGCAAGAGTGGACTTACTGAATAGTCGCAAATACAGAGAACAAACCATTATTACATTGTCGCAATTACTGGCATCTGATAATATCCCTGTATTGACAGATTCCACTTATTTTTTAAGGCTACCTGAAATGTATATCCCTGCTGATTCGGCGAGGAATCCAATACTTTCCTTGTATACCTCCAGTATTGAATTAAGCAAAGCTCGCAAGAAAGTGCTAAGTAAAACAACGATGCCTACCCTGGGAATGTGGGGAACCGCTTATGCAAGAGGATCAGGCATTGATTATAATGGTAATGTGAAATCTGTGGAGGGACTGGCTTTTCAAAGATATAACTATGGAGTAGGCTTGCAGCTCAGCATTCCTATTTTACAATTTGCGAAGATCAGGTCTCAGGTGCAGCAACAGGATTTGCTGATCAGGTCCAACGAGGAAAAATTGAATGAGATTGCTTTGCAGGTAAGAAAACAAAATGAACTGGCAGATACAACATTGCATACAGCTATCATGATATCTAAAGAAACCCCGTTGTTTTTTGAATCGGCCAGTTTTTCTTATAAGGCGATGCAATCCCGCTATCAGTCGGGTTTAGCAAATTTCGCCGATCTGATGCAGGCACAGTATGCATTGGTGCAGGCAGCCACTGAAAATAAAACAGCGTATATGGCGGTGTGGAAAGCGTTGTTGTATAAGGCAGCAGTCAGTGGCGATCTGAATTTATTCTTAAACCAGGTTAAGTAGCAAGGTTATGATTCGTTTAATAGCAATGGCATTACGTAGGCCATTAGCAGTAGTGGTGGCCTTTATAGGGATTATCTTTTTTTCATGGCTCACTGTCAGGACCATGAAAATTGACATCTTCCCCAAAATGGGTTTGCCTACTATTTATGTCGCCCAGCCCTATGGAGGCCTCTCCCCGGAACAAATGGAAGGCTTTATCACCTCTTATTATGAATATCATTTTTTGTATGTCACCGGCGTGAAATTCGTTGAATCTAAATCTATCCAGGGAGCTGCTATTATCAAAATTCAGTTTAATGAAGGTACGGACATGAGCCAGGCCATGGGAGAAGTAGTAGGATATGTAAACCGTGCAAGAGCATTTATGCCGCCAGGAACAGTGCCTCCATTTGTTACCCGCTTTGATGCGGGCAGCGTGCCGGTCGGGCAACTGGTGTTTACCTCTGAAACCCGCTCTCTCGGAGAGATACAGGATCTGGCATTGTTCAAAGTACGCCCCATGTTTTCTACCTTGCCCGGTGTATCGGCGCCGCCGCCTTTCGGAGGGAATCAGAAAACAGTGATAATAAAAGTAGATCCAGAGAAAATCCGAAATTATAATCTCTCTCCCGACGAAGTGGTACAAGCACTGGCGAAGTCCAATAGTATTACCCCTGCAGGTAATATCCGCGAGGAAGATCAAATGCTGATCACTTCTCAGAATGCCGTGGTAGAGAATATAAAAGAACTGGAGAATGTGCCATTAAAGCTGGGAGCAGGACCAGCAGTATATATCAGGGATATCGGCAATGTGGAACTGGGTGCGGATCTTACTACCAGCTATGCATTGATCAATGGCAAACGCTCAGTATATATTCCCGTTACTAAACGTGCAGATGCCGCTACCTGGGATGTAGTGCAGAGAGTAAAAGCCGCATTGCCAGATATGCAGGCGGCAGTTCCGGAGGATATCAAAGTAACCTATTCCTTCGATCAGTCGGGGTATGTAATCCATTCACTGAAAAGCCTGACTACAGAGGGTATCCTTGGCGCATTATTGACAGGCTTGATGGTGTTGTTATTTTTACAGGACCTGCGTGGCGCATTCATTGTCGTTATTACCATTCCATTAGCCTTGCTGTCTGCAATCATATGCTTAAAAATCTTCGGACAGACCCTGAATGTCATGACCTTGGGAGGGTTGGCACTGGCCATAGGCATATTAGTGGATGAATCCACTGTTACAATTGAAAATATACATCATCATCAGGAATTAGGAAAATCGAAAACGAAGGCTATCTGGGATGCCTGTAGGGAGATAGCATTGCCTAAATTGCTCATCTTACTTTGCGTATTGGCCGTATTTGTGCCTGCACTGTTCATGTCGGGTATTCCTGGCGCTATGTTTATGCCTTTATCTTTGGCAGTTGGCTTCGCCATGATAGCCTCTTTTTTACTGTCGCAGACAGTAGTGCCGGTTTTTGCACACTGGCTGTTAAAGGATCGCGTGCCTGTAGAAGAAGCCAGGGCCACTCAACGCTTTAGCCGGTTCCGTATGCGCTATGAGGAATGGCTGCGTCATTTTGTGAAGCAAGGCGCCTGGGCTACGGCGGTATATCTCTTGTTGGCCACAGGATTAACTGGCCTTGGTTTTTATATGTTGGGAACAGAGATATTCCCCCAAACAGATGCCGGTCAGGCACAGGTAAGATTACGATTACCAGTGGGTACACGCGTGGAAAGAACAGAAGTGGCTACACAGCGGTTGTTACATATGGCAGATAGTATTACAAAAGGACAGATAGAAATCAGTTCTGCATTTATAGGGGTACAGCCTTCCAGCTATCCCGTGAACCTGATCCATCTATGGACAAGCGGTCCGCATGAATCAGTAACAAAGATTAAATTAAAGCAGGGTACAGGTATCCCTATAGAAAAGTTTAAAGAAGCCTTACGGGAAGCAATAAAGCGGGATATGCCTGCTGCCACGTTGTCTTTTGAGCCAGGAGATATGGTGGAGCAGGTGGTGAATATGGGAACCGCCAATCCCATTGAGGTGGCGATCATGGGAAAGAATCTTTCGCAGAGCCGGAAAATTGCCTTGGCACTGAATAAAAAATTGCAGGATATTTCCTACCTCCGGGATGTCCAGATAGCTACGCCTCTGGAATATCCTGGCGTAAAATTAAACATTGACAGGGTGAAAGCTGGCCAGTTAGGCTTGACAGTAGATCAGATTACTAAATCCACCGTAGCAGCTACCAGTTCCAGCCGCTTTACACAGCCCAACTACTGGCTCGATAAAAGCACAGGTACAGCCTATCAGGTGCAGGTAGAGTATCCGCAGTATCGGTTGAACAGTGCTGATGAACTGGGCTTGGTACCTGTAGCGGCAGGCGTTTACCTGAGAGATATAACTACCGCAGAAAAAACAACCTCGCCTGGCGAATATGACCGTATCAACCAGCAGCGATATATCACCGTTACAGCTAACATCCATCAGAAGGATATGGGTACGGCAGTAAAGGATGTCAGGAGCGCGATCGCTTCGTTAGGAGCATTACCGCAGGGAGTAAAGATCCTGCTTCGTGGACAGGCGGACCTCCTGACGCAAACCATGAATGAGTTGGCAACAGGATTGCTGATTGCCATTGTGGTGATTTTTTTATTGCTGACGGTCAATTTCCAGTCTTTCCGTTTAGCCCTGGCCGTATTGTCTGTAGTACCTGCCGTAATTGCCGGCGCATTGATAATGCTACTTGTAACTGGACAATCATTGAACATACAGTCCTACATGGGAACTATTATGGCGGTGGGGGTAGCGGTTGCAAATGCCATCCTGTTGGTGACTAACGGAGAAGTATATAGGAAACAGTCGACGCCAGGATTTGCGGTAACTGGAGCATCCAACAGGTTACGTCCAATATTGATGACCAGTATGGCCATGATTGCAGGCATGTTTCCCATGGCGATTGGATTCAATGAAGGGGGAGATCAGACAGCTCCTTTGGGGATTGCGGTTATTGGTGGACTATTGTTTTCCACCATCAGTACCCTGATATTCCTGCCTGCGATCTATAGCGGTATCATGGGTAAGAAAACATATGTAAGTCCTTCTTTACATCCGGAGGATAAAGACAGTAGATTTTATGAAGCTAACCATGAATAATATTATTTTGAATAAATACGATACAATGAGACGTTGTTTTTCCATCCTGGGCTTCACTTCACTGGTAGGTATGTTGACCGCCTGTCATCAAAACCGGGATAGCAAAGACGTAGCGAAGAAAGCGGGCGCTGATTCCGTTACGGTTTTCCTGCTCAGTAAGGATACTGTCAGCAAGCAGATTACTTTTCCCGCAGAACTGATTCCATTGGAGCGGGCGGAGATGTATGCCAAAGTCAGTGGCTACGTGGGCACATTGAAAGTGGATATTGGCGATAAAGTTAGTAAAGGCCAACTGCTGGCCGTATTGGAGGCTCCAGAAGCAAATGCCAACTATGCACAGGCAAATGCAGATGTGCAGATTGCGCGGTCCCGGTATCTTGGGAGTTTGGACGCCTATCGGCGGATTGTCAATGCCGCAAAGGTGGAAGGTACCATTGCGGCTGGGGAACTGGAAAAGGCTAAAAGCTTGATGATGGCGGATAGCGCTGCTTTGAATGCAGCGCGCTCGAAGAAGGTAGCCTTTGCACAACTGAAAGATTATCTGACCATACGGGCGCCATTCAGTGGGATTATTACCCAGCGAAATGTAGACCCCGGCACTTTGGTGAGTGCAGGTAATCCTAAACCCATGTTGGTGGTGGAGAATATCAGCATACTTCGTTTACGCGTTCCCGTTCCCGAATCCTATACGGCCACCCATACGGAAAACCCGGGTATCAATTTCACGGTAGATGCTCAGCCAGACGTTACTTATCAGGCGAAGCTATCCCGTAAGGGCGGAGCGTTGAATTTGTCCAACAGAACAGAAACATGGGAGTTCCTTTTTCAGAATAATAACCTTCAGTTGAAATCGGGGATGTTTGCCACTGCGGTATTAAACCTCGGAAGAAAAGCGCCCACCTTTTTGGTGCCGGCAGCGGCGGTAGCTACGAACCAGGAGAAAAGGTTTGTGATCCGCCTGAAAGACGGTAAGGCAGAGTGGGTAGATGTCCGCAATGGTATCAATCTGGGAGAAAAAATAGAAATCTTTGGTCATCTTTCAGTTGGAGATACCTTACTAACAAGAGCTACAGATGAAATCAAGGCAGGGAGTAGCCTGACGCCGAGGTTAGGGATGAAATGAGCAGCTACTGCTAACAATATTTGAATTAGTTATTCGTTTTCGATATATCTTCTGGATTGAGCCCATAGGATCAAACTCACTAAGTTCAATAGTTGCATAAGCGTGAGGCCGACTACCGAGAAAACGAGTGGGGAGGGATGTCTGACAGGAATATGCTGGTAACTAAGACACAATACATTCAACGTAACAATACTTATTATCAGGCAAATCCCTTTATGCTTCATTTTATGGTTGGCCAGTACAGATACTGCAACGGCAAAGCCGGACAGGAAGATCACCTGGTTGGAAAAATCGGTTAACCAAACGTTATATATCAGTAACAAATTGATATAACATACCAACATATAGGTGGCACTCAGGAACTTTTCCCGTAAAAGGAAATAGGTAGTCATCCCAAGGAAGAGCATCGCCAAAAATAATAACTTAAGGGTTTGTTCCCACATCACAATATTATACGTGAATGGAAGGACCAGACTTGCTATGACAGATGCGACCGTAAATACCCGCAGGGCTTTTGTTTCCTGAGTGTTATAACTATTTGCTAGATTCAAGAGCGTTTAATATTAGGATAAAATGAGGGAAATTAAGATACTTTATTCGATAGTAATAATCTAACCGGTACCAAATGTTTTCTTAAAGCACTTTGAAGATCACTTAAAGAATATGGTTTTAACAGTAGTCCATCTATTTTTTCTGCACAGGATCTCCTGTTAACTCTTTCTACATCGCCAGTAGCCAAGATGATTGGCAGGTGTTTCATCTCCTCATTACTACGTATGTAGTCGATCAGTTCTTCAGAAGTAGAGGTAGGCCCAAGGTAGAAATCACATAATATGAGATTAGGTTTCTCTTGCAGCTTTTGTAATGCCTCTTCCACGCTTTCGGCTGTAATGCATGCTGCGCCTGTATGCCCAATTCTTTTAGTAATAATACTGCGTTCAATTTGATTATCATCTACCACCAGAATTTTGTATCCTTTAAGGCTTCCGGGCGTAGAGAATAAAGATGATTTTACTTTTTTCTCATGGCTGATCTCCAAAGGTAGTTTCCAGGAAAATACAGTATGATTCGCATCAGAGTGAACAAGGATATCTCCTTTTAGATGCCGCGCATAGGTTCGGGAGAGAAACAATCCAAGCCCAGTACTGTTTTCTTCTACGGCAGAGGAAGAAAATGCTGCAAATAATTTATCCAGTAATGGTCCTTCAATGGCGCCGGCATTGATCGTTTGAAAATAGAGGAATTGCTGATCACAGGATATCCGAATTTCGCCACTCGTATGTGGTGGCGCATACTTCACCATATTGGAAAACAGGTTATTCAGAATCTTCAGACATAACAGTTCATCCGAGTAAATGAAGGAAGGTAGGTTATCCTGGTAGGAGAGATGGATATTTACGCCACGACCATTCGCCACATATCGTTGCATCGTGTAGGTAGATTCTACCAAATCCTTCAGGTCAATTGAATTTCTTTTTATTTCATAATTTTTGATGGAGTTCAGCCGCGACAGATCCAGCACATTATTAATCACCTGCTGGCACATCATAGAGGCGCCTAAAAGATGATCTACTTCTCCTCGCAGCTCTTGATCCAGTTCATTTTTCTTGAGATAAAACAATTGAGCAACCCCCAGGATGGAATTTAAGGGCGTACGCAGCTCATGAGATACCATGTCTACATACCTACTTTTCGCTTCCATGGCCTCTTCCAGCTTTTCGTTAGATATTCTGAGCTTCTCGTTTAAGCGATGAAACCTTGTATTCACCAAAGTGGAGAATTGAACATAATAGAAAATGGTGGCGCCTGTGAGTCCTGTGCCCGCTGTTAATACTATCCAGCGGATAATAGTTGCATGCCCACTGGCAATGTGGATAGGAGAGAACCAGCCAAATGAATAATTTAACTCCAGGAATACCAGCATAGATAACACCAGCATGGTAGGAAATATGAGTATTCGCTTTCCTCTCAGCAGGCAACAACTGGCGCCAAACAGAAAGGAGGCCAATAAATGTACCTCCGCCAGCGGCCCCAGGATAATACCATAGAACACCAATGCAGCATTGAGTATGACGAAGAAAGTACAAATAGTAAGATTCAATCCGATATATCGCGGTAATGAAGGCAGCATAAAGAAGAATATTCCCAGAAAACCTTCCAAATAGTAAATAGGTGTAAAATGTAAAACCTTCCCTACTGTCATACCGCCAGTAAGTGAAAGTATCGCGACCAGATAAGATAGTTTTTTTAAGATCGATATAGTTCCTTTTTCAGAATATGTGGTCATTGGAGTTAATTTTGATGGGTTACTGTGGAGGGGCAGGTTATCACAGTGTAAGCAGATATTGAATAGCAATGGTGGAATCCAATAAAATTAAATTAAGGGATTTTGGGTGAGACGTCTGTAAAGCAATGGTTATTCATAGTTCATGTTGTTTAACGTGTACAGCTGGATAATAGAATAATTGAATATTTTCAGCTTGTCATGTAGGAATGAATGCTGTCTCCAAATATAAGCATCTACCGCTGAAGTTCCAATGGTAAAAATGCAGCAGAAATATAACAAATGTATTTAATAAAATGCCGGCTTATCCCCATCCGTATTCGGTTTATTAATCCCTACACTCTTACCGATTTCTTTTTTCGGATGTTCAATCAGATCTGCTATAAACGCGGCTACGCTTTTCCTGGAGACCTCTGTGCCTTTGAAGGGATGCCCTTTCTGCGTGAGTTCATAATCTATTTCATCATCATCGGTTAGCCAGGCAGGACGAATAATCGTATAGTCGAGGCCGGAAGCTTCTATGATATCAGCCGCTTTCTTATAGGGCCCGATATATTTACCAATCATGGATTTATTCCATTCCCCAAATGCGCCAGGAACTTCATCGTAAATACCCAGTGAGGTAACAAAGATCAGCCGCTTTACCTGGTGTTTTTCCATAGACTGCAGGATATGGCTGGCCATCTTATCTACCTCTCCGGCAAGATTGGCATATACGATATCCTGTCCATTCATGGCGTCATTCAATTCTTTGGCATGCATCACATCGCCTTCAATTACCTCTGCACCGGCACTCTTTTTCCCCTTTACCTGGGATGCTCTTCTCAGAAATAAGGTCAGTGCCAGGTGATCTTTTCCCTGTAACATAGGAATGACCTGTTGTGCAATCTGGCCACCGGCCCCTAAAATCAAGACTTTGGATGTTTTCATAGTATCACGACTTTCTTCTTCCATTATTACGTTAGAAGACGGCAGAATGTTCGGAAAACGTAGATATCGGCGTTGGGGGAGGCAGACTATTTTCAGGGGAAAAAACGGTGAAAAATTGTAACCTTGTGAAAATTTACTCATCCATTTATGGTAACCATTCATGAAATCATTGACCTGATGGGACAGAAGAGCACATCGCCTGAAATGGCTGCGCTGTTTACATCTCTGGCTTTGGGGAAACCTCCTAAATCTGTCAATGCCAATCAAAGTACTAAAGGCTTCACCGATAAAACCAATCAGTTGAGTTTCAATTTTAAATTCAACATCACCCATGAGCAGTTTTATCCGCCTGTGAGCCCGAAGAAGGACGACTATAATTTCGATTGTTATTTATCTTCTGTAGTGCTTTTTTCCGCTGGAAATGGCAAGAAAAAGCTGCAAGATCCCAAGCCGGCGAGCTTCTGGGAAGGGTTTGTAAGCCCAGATGCCAGTTATGAAACACTCATGGCCTTTATCGGTTCAGACGCCAGCAATGGAAAAAAGGTACTTAGAAAATCACTGAACGATATAGCGGAAGTAGTGATCTGGACGGAGAATGCAACGAACGCTATTTCAGCGATGGAAATACGTCTCAAAGAATCCCGTGAAATTTTTTCTCATTATGACTTTGTAGAAGAATTTGCCATCAAAACTGTAAAGGAAGCCTATACCTTGCTGGTTAAATGGCTTTTTGATAACCAGTACCTGCTATTGCCAGCAGAAGTATATCAGACGGCCCTGCCCGCTGATTATGCTGCTATTCAAGATTTTACTAATAAATACCTGAAGAATCATATCTGGGATAATCAGCTGATAGCCGATGGCGTACTGATTTCATTCTTGTATAAAATTAGCGGCAATCGTAACATGACATTACCGGATGGGCAATCGGTGAATGTATATATAAAACATTTGTATATCAAGAGTGCCGGCCAATGGGAAGCCCATCAGGAAATTTATGATCAGCGTAATTTCGAAGAGCTGGATAATTTTGAAAGAAACATCTCGCTAAACGAACAGCAGCGGCAACACTTCCTGCAAACGCTTACCCAAACATTCGAATTGTTTAAACAAATCCCTAAGGAAACTTTTTAAAAACCGTATGTGGTACCTGGATACATTGATGAAAATGCCTGCCTGGCAGCTCTTCCTGGTTTTTCTGCTACAAAACCTGGTAGTGTTCGGGGCTGCATTGGGACTGGGTTACGCCATCCGACATTATTTCGGGATATCAACGCCAACTATTACGAGGAAGGAGTGGAGCGTAGCAGGAATCACTGTGATCATTAATTCCCTGATTACATTGGTGGGTGGCATGTTATGGCAATCGGGCTTCATTCGGTTATCCTGGGGCTGGAGCATAAATGTACTTACAGATACTGTCCTCCTATTGCTGGCAATGGATTTGTTGATGTATATTTTTCATTACATCATTCATCACACCGTATTGTACCGGTATATTCATCAGCTGCATCATGCATCCATAGATCCCACGCCCATTGACCTGTTTGTACTGCATCCGGTAGAAACTATGGGATTCGGTATCCTGTGGCTGATGGTGTTATTGTCGGCCAGCTTTAATCTGCCCGCAGTCATTATCTACCTATGCCTGAATGTTATTTTTGGCGTAGTGGGGCATCTGGGTTTTGAACCATTGGAGAGACACGGTTCCGGCCAACTGAAAATACTGCAATGGATCGGCACTTCCCGTTTTCATCATGCGCACCATCAGGATATTAAGGGCAACTTTGGTTTTTACACCAGCATCTGGGATCGTTTATTTCGTACCTATCTGCCAGAAAATAAGCAATAAGGTAGCTTTAAGGAGACAGCCAGTCCTCAGTACTGGCTGTCTCCTTAAAGCTAAATGTTTATACGGCTACTTCTTTCAGCTGCTGTATGACTAATTGCTTATGCTCCTTCGCCCAATCTCCTAAAACGCTCCAGATAGGAATCAGTTGGCGGGAAATAGGGGTGAGCTCATATTCTACACGGGGCGGTATCTCCGGATATACGATCCGGCTCACCAGCATGTCTTTTTCCAGTTCTCTCAGCTGAAGAGTCAACATTCTTTCTGTAATACCAGGAATGTTTTTACGTAATTCCCCAAATCTTAATTTACCATCTTTCAGTTCGCATAAAATCAGCATTTTCCAGCGACCACCGATTTTACAGATGGAATATACGGAGTCGCATGCTTCCATGATGTTCTTTTCATTCAACGAATTAGTTGAATTTTCCTTTCTCCTTCCCATTACTTACAATTTTGTTAGTACCATACAATTTGCGCAACACTTACAAAAATAAGGGTTGACCAATAGTTTTGCAACATCGTTTGCATCCAGCGGGATGCGCAGCAGGAATTTTACAACAGATTAATAAAAAGAATCAAGCATGAAAAAGTATGCCTACATCGGAAGTCTTGGATTTATAGGCGTCATCACGACGGAATTTGGCGTGATTGGCATCTTGCCCCAAATAGCTACCCACTATGGAATTACCATTGATAAAGCAGGTTGGTTGCTCAGCGCCTTTGCATTGGCGATAGCCGTTACCGGACCCTTTATGACCTTAATAACTTCCAGTTATAACCGCAAAACAATGATGACCATTGCCCTGGCGCTTTTTGTCATTACAGGAGTGGTCTCTTTTCTGTCGCCCCCTTTCTGGTTGCTGATGCTGGTCAGAATACTCCCGGCTTTCCTGCAACCGGTATACATTGCCTCTGCTTTGTCGGTCGCCATTAATGGAGCGGATAAGTCGCGCGAAAATGAATTGATGAGTATTGTTTTTGCGGGTGTAGCTATTGCGATGGTAACCACTGTCCCTTTTGCTACCTGGCTGGCGAGTCTTCATAACTGGCAGTATTCCTTCCTGGTACAGCTAATAGTAAGCATTATCGCGGTGCTGGCCATTTATTTTGGATTGCCTTCCATGCCTGTTGCGGAGCCGAAATCCTTCGGGAGTCAGTTGCGTATACTCCGGGACCCTGTTTTTATCATCAGCGCTTTGGTAAACCTTTGTATGGTATCAGGATGGTTTTCCACGTATAGTTATTTTGTAGATTACCTGAATAAAGCCAAGCAAATGGACGATACCATGGTCAGTTACATGATGTTCTTGTTTGGGATTATTGGCGTAGGCGCTATGTGGGTGGCCGGTAAATTGCTGAATAAACATATTGCAGGAACAACGATGTTTTTCCTTTCGGGGACCCTGATTGTGCCGCTGCTGTTACATTTGGCCGGAGTCAACCTAATGGCTAATATACTGGTCATAGGACTTTGGGGCTTTCTCTATTCTCCCAGTTTCCTGAATGCTTCCACCTATATGATTTCTGCGGCCCCTGGCGCATTGGAGTTTGCCAATAGTTTGTCTACTTCGTTCGGAAATCTGGGGGTAACGATAGGCACTACCGCCGGTGGCTGGATGATCGCGCATTACGGTGTCGGCTATACGCCATGGCTGACTTTTGCTTTTGGCCTCCTGACTTTTGCATTGATGGGACTACGAAAACTATTGCTACAGCGAAAAGTACAGTTTGCCTTACAATAGAAAATCAAGAGGCTGCGATAGTTCGCAGCCTTTTGATTGATAGCCTGTACACGGTGAGCGCCTTATTAATTCAGCGGTTGGAGTATTTGTTGCAGAGTCGCTGTTTCCTCTTGTGAGAGCGGTTGCAGCGGAGATCTGAGATAACCGCCGTTTGCTCCCATCAGTTCAAGCCCGGCCTTGATGGCTCTCGGAAGCCCGGTAGCAACAATGAATTTTAATAAATCCACCTGTTGATAAAAGAGAAGGTTGGCTGCCTGTAAGTCGTTGCGGGTGACCGCATCATATAATGCCAAATTGAGTGCCGGAATCAGATTTGGGGCTGCGGTGCACCAACCGCTGGCTCCCGCAGCAAAGGCGGCCAGTGCCAGTGGATTGGAGCCGTTGTAAAAGGCTACTTCTTCGCCCAGCTCCCGGCGGAGATACTGCATCCGCTGAATATCGCCGGTACTTTCTTTAATCATGGTTACATTCGGAATCTGTAACAGTCGTTTTAGCAGGGCGGGCGACATATCCACGCCGCCAGTTGCAGGATTATTATATGCCATAATAGGAATGGAGATCCGCGATGCTACTGCTTCATAGTGCCGGAATATCTCTTCATCGGTGAGTTTCCAGTAGCTCATTGGAATAATCATTACAGCATTGGCTCCTGCCTTTTCAGCATAACGGGCATGATAGATGGTACGCTCTGTAGTGAGGCAGGATACGCCTACCAGTGTTGGTATCCGGCCTGCCACCTGTTCGATGGCGGCGGTAGTTACTGCTTCTTTCTCTTCATCCATCAGATAGGGAAGTACGCCTGTGCTGCCAAGGGGCGCAATGGCATGCGTGCCCGAAGAGACGAGTCGCTCTACCAGTTGCCGGAATAAGGGGATGTCCACCTGGCCCTGTTGATCAAATGGTGTGGTAGGGTATGCGATGATACCCTTGAATGGAACGTGTTTCATGGCGATCAGGATTTTTAAATTAAAGATCTCTTCCTTCTTCTTCACGGAGGGCTACTCCCAGATTTTGCAGCTGCGGCGCATTTTCACAGGCAATATATTTTGCAGCAGTTTCCTGGCTTAGGTTCTGATGCCGGTGCCATGCCCAGGAGGGGATATACACTGCGTCTCCGGCCTGCCATTCTACCTGCTCGCCTTCTATTTCTGTCCACCCATGGCCTTCGATGACATACAGCACTGTTTCATAGGTATGACGATGGCGGTTGGTGAGTTGGCCCGGCAGGAGTCCGCCTATGGTCATGCTCACATTTTTACTGGGTAGGTCTACAAAGAAAACCGGATGTTTTCTCTCTTCAGAGAACTGATTATGTTCCCCTGCCTGTTCTACGTTTTTATGAATGAGGTGACTGGCCTTTACATATTTGGGCCTTGCAAATGTTTCGTGGAAGTCTTTCGAACTGAATTGTTTTGTAGCCATAGCTTAAAATTTTTTGTGGTGATTTTGCGTGATTGCCAGACAAAAGTATTTTACCTTTGGACTAGCTGACTGATACAGTTTTTAGAAATAAAGGTAGTCCAGATGCTTAGACCATGGAAATTGCGCATGAAGTTGGAATCCCATTCCGGCAAAGCGATTTATCTGCAAATTGCAGATGCGATCATTGAGGATATTAAATCGGGCCGTTTGCAGGCAGGGGCAGCCCTGCCTGGGAGTCGCGCACTGGCGGCGGATTTGGCGTTAAACAGAAATACGGTGGTGGAAGCGCTGCAGGTATTACTAAATGAAGAGTGGGTCGTATCTGTGGAACGCAAGGGGATTTTTGTAGCGGCGCAACTGCCGAATGCCGGCAGGCCGGCGAAACCGCGTCTCCCTAAAACCGCCCCTCCGGTACTTGCCACATCCGCGCATATTGTATTTGATGACGGGCATCCTGATAGTAAAATTGCGCCGGTCAATGCATTGGCGAGGGCATATCGGCAACTGTTTAATCAGAAAGCAAAATGGAAAATGATGGGCTATGCCAATGAACTAGGCGATCCCGCTTTCAGAAAGGCCATTGCACATATGTTGAATCATCAGCGTGGTATGCAACTGAGTGAACACCAGGTGTGTATTACCCGTGGTAGCCAGATGGCCATGTATCTGACCGCCCAGTGTCTTATCAGGGACGGAGATGAAGTGGTGGTGGAACATCCGGGATATACGCCCGCATGGCGCGTGTTTGAGCATGCTGGCGCAAAATTGTTACATACCGCAGTAGACCAGGACGGTATTCGTGTCGATAAAATCGCGCAGTATCTTGCTGCCGGCAAAAAGATAAAAGCGGTGTATATCACCCCGCATCATCAATATCCCACTACCGTTACACTAAGTCTGCAACGCCGGCTGGAGCTGATCCGCCTCTCCAATAAACATCATTTTACCATTATTGAAGACGATTATGATAATGAGTTCCACTTTGGTTACCGACCAGTTTTACCGGTATCCAGCTTTGAAGAAGTGAAACACTATATCTATATAGGCACTATGAGCAAGGTGGTAGCGCCTGCACTTCGTATAGGCTATCTCGTTGGAAAGCCAGCCATCATTGAAAAAGTAGGAGAGCTGCGTAAAATGATTGATGTCCAGGGAGACACGATCATGGAACAGGCAGTATTACAACTGATCGAAGATGGCACTATACGCCGGCATATTAAAAAAGCAACCGCTTATTACCGCTCCAAACGCGATCTGACAGCCCAGTTATTAGAACAGCATCTGCAGGGCAAGGTACAATATACCATTCCGGAAGGGGGACTGGCTTTCTGGATTACGCCGGTAGCTAAAACAGACTGGGAGCAGGTTACAAAGAAATTATTGAAACGAGGCGTAAGAATCATGTCTCCGGAAATTTACGGTAAACAGCAACGGGTGAACGGATTCCGCTTAAGTTATGGCGCTTTATCGGAAGCCCAGTTAAGAGACGGTATAGAGGCACTGGCCGCCTGTTTATGATTAATTCCTTATATTGTTAGTTTGTTGTGAAAATTCGTTTGTCCACAAGAAAACTTTATTCCGATGACTGTAGCTGTACAAATTGCCAAACACTTTAGAGACGTGCATTTCGGAGGGAACTGGACCAGTGTGAACCTAAAAGATACGCTTGCAGATATCAGCTGGGAAGAAGCTAATATCCGGTTGAATGATCTGAATACCATCGCGGTCCTGGTGTTTCATATGAACTATTATGTGCGTCCTATTCTGAAAGTATTGCAGGGAGACCCATTGGTAGCCAGCGATAAACAGAGTTTTGATGTTCCCGCCATTACCACCGAAGAAGCGTGGAAGACATTAGTGAGTAAAATGCTTACTGAAGCCGAAGAGTTGGCAGTACATATTGCCGCATTAGATGAATCCAAGCTGGACAAGGATTTCGACAATCCTAAATATGGGAATTATTACAGAAATTTATCGGGATTAATTGAGCACACGCATTATCATCTCGGACAGATTACTATTCTTAAAAAGATGATCAGAGCAAATGCATTAAAATAGCCTATGTCAGAATTGCCTATTGAAATAAAAGAAGCTATTTGTAAAGAGCTGGGAATGTTACACTGGGCCAGTTTTAACAAAATAAAGGAAGACACGATCCGGCCCGCCAGGAAATATGCATTCTATAACCCGGAACCTGTGAATCGTGAAGGAGCGGTTGAATTTAAGTATTTGGCCTGGCCACTATGGGTGATATGCATCCTGTTTATGGGCATGACTTTGAGAGTAATGCTCTATCTTGAAAAATATGGATTAGGTGCATTGTTATTAGGAGTAGAAGTAATCCTGCTTATCTTGTTGATAAAGCGTACCCAGGGAAGAAAAGTGAGGCTCGACCGTCAAAAGATAAGCATGCCCGATGCCGACTACTATTGGACAGATTTTACAGGCGCATATATTGTGACCTGGAGAAAAGAAAAAGGGAGTAATTATTATTTAGTGTTAATGCGTCCAAATAATACATGGGTAAGTCTGGATATGGGCGGCCTCAACATTAACCGGTTAGGCACTGCCATTCGTGATATGGAACCTATATCCTGGAAAGAATAAGCTGACTATGACAACGATATCTGATGAAGTAAAAGCGGCTATTTACAAAGAGCTGGATATTCATGATTTTTTTGCGGAGGACAAAGGGAAATTTCCTGCCATTAGGCCGGCAAGGAGTTATGCCTATTACAACTCAGCCAAAAAGAACAGTAATGGTGAAATTGAAATAAAAGTAGTGAACTGGCAAGTAAGATTCCTGTTGCTCTTTGTTATGATGATTACACTGGTATCTTATCTGTCCAGCCGTAATCTATGGGTATTACTGATACTTATAGCGGAGGTGGCATTTTTCTTTTTGCTTGAATGGTACAGCAGAAAAGAGAAGGTAATAGTCAACTATTATGGTATCCAACTGGATCATGCAAATTATTATTGGGAGCATTATCAAGGCGCTTACATTGTAGCCTGGGGAGCGGGTAAAGCGACTTATTCCCGCCTGGTCCTGATGAAGTCTGAGCATAAATGGATCACGCTGGATCTGACAGATAGGATTAATATTAATAAACTGGGTACGGCTATTCGGGATATGGAACCCGTTTCCTGGAAAGCATAATCTCCTTTTGACAATGACAACAGATGATGTAAAAGCCGGGATTTATCGGCAGCTGGGAATTCCTGACATATATTATACGGAGAAGGATAAATATGTTGCGGTCAAACCCGCCAGAAGTTATGCATACTATAATCCTGCAAAGAAGAACAGCAGTGGGGCAATAGAGGTGAAGGGCGTGAATTGGATGATGAGAATACTTCTTTCCCTATTTGGCTTTATGACAATTTTGGGAATTTGTATTTCTACAGATAGATGGATCTTTTTGGGGATATTGTTGGGCGAAATCGCCTTATTTTTTCTGTCTGAGTGGCTGGCAGGGACCACAAAAATAATCGTTGACCAGGATAGAATACAGGTGGCTAAAAGAGATTATTTTTGGAAGGATTATCAGGGCGCTTATATTGCTTTCTGGGTAGAAGGAAGAACGCCCACTACCAGTTTGATACTCATGACATCAGCTACTACCTGGGATGCAATAGAAATATCGGGAGTGATTGGTCCCAATAAACTAGGAACAGCCATCCGTGATATGGAACCTCCTTCCTGGAAGGAGTAAAAGATTATACATCAGTAAAAAGATAGCCACATCATTGATGTGGCTATCTTTTTTTATCAGTAAGGGTCCATTATATTCGTAGCATAATGTCGGCCCTTTCTCCATAGCTGACCAGGATTGATACTTCCATCAAATTCGTTGCTAAAAACTTCTCCTTGCATATCCCGGCCTTTAGCATACCGAAGCGAAAATCGTAATCTCACCTTTAAGCTGCCCTCATATGCAGGACAGGCTAATTCCCAGTATTTGCCGGCAGACAGCGGTATTTGCCAGTAACTGTTTCCACACCAGCTATTCGGTAGGTGTTCCAGGTTTTGCCAGCTGTTGTTTACATATGCTTGCATGTTCATTGCCAGCCGGTAATCCTGTGCGTCGAATTGAATGGTGCTGTCAGTATTGTTGATGATTTGTACTTTAAAACCTTTATAGTCTTTTTCAAATGGTATTACAGCAGCGTCCACTTTTATTTGGAGTGCATTAGCGGCATACTGGCCACGGTCTTTAATGGGTTGTGGCAGTGGATAATGCGCCGTTGCTTCTTCATAGAACCGCATCTTCCCAGTGGTGTCTTCTTCCACAAGGCAATAACCTCTAAGTTGGTAGTCGACATTAACCGGTGCTAATGGAGACGGACGTTTCTCTTGCCACACTAATTTCCCCTGTTGATCAATATAGGAGAGCAGGCTGTCTTTATAACAGCACAGAAGTCCATCTACAAATCCCTGCCCTGCAATGGCGTCCAGGGAAGGAGGAATAATTGTTTTGCCGGTTCTGTCGGCCATTCCTATTTTGTCCTTTCCGGATTTATCCTGCTGACTAAAAAAGAAGTATTGGGCTGTCTGCTGATACTCCAGGATATCCTCATATTGTGGGGCGATGATATATTTTCCGGTTGTATCAATCATGCCATATTTGTTGCCTGATTCTACAAATGCATAGCCGTATTGAAATCCGCTGTGTTTATAGTTATTGAATGAAGAGGGAATTGTATCTCCGTTACCTTTTACCAAAACGATTTTATCATTTACTTCCATAAACGTCCTGTTACTGGAAAAGCCGGTTGGACTGTGTCCAATTCCTCTTAAGAGGATTTGCTTATTATGTAAATCGAAGAGGAATCCACTATTTGGGCCTATTGAGTCGGGGTGTGAAAGGATAATTTTACCATCGGATAATCTTTCTGGCATTAGGTTACTAGAGTTATACCGGAATATTTCCTTTGCGGAGGAATCTAATAATAGGGCGTTATTATGTTTGGAATCTGGTGTTTTTAGCTCGGCGATCATGTATCCATCAGAAGGTGGCTGAAGATGTACAATTTCCTCCATAACAGGATGCGGATGCCCCATGCTGTCTGTCAGTTCCCAGGGTGAGTCTTCCCCCTTATATTTTAAGAGGAGTCCATCTTTCAACAGTATCAGGTTTTGGTAAATGGTGTCCACTAATAACTTCCCTGTGCGGTCAATCAAGCCGTAGCGTTTTAGTCTGGATCCTACTATTGCTTTACCATTGAGAAAAGCATCTCCTTCTGAGAATCCTGCAATGATGGTGTTCCCGGATCGGTCTATGTATTGGCCGATATCGCCTATATAAGCAAATGCGAGTCCTTCAGAAAAAGGCAACGCATAATCAAATTTTGAAGCAATGACGGGTCTTCCTGATTCGTCAATGTAGCCATACAAACCCTCTTCCCGCACAGCCGCAAGGCCTTCTGAAAAAGGCTGTGCTGCTGCAAACCGGGCCGCGATAACAGTTTCTCCCCGCTCGTTCATATAGCCGTACTTGTTATTCTCCTGTATGAGAAATCTGGGTTGAGAACCGGATGAAGAAGTGGTTTCGCAGGACTCCATCATGCCTATTATCATGCAGAGGATAAGCGATAATGGAAGCGTAATTTTTTTCATATAGTAGCTGAGTAAACTAAAATAAAGGTAGTGTTAATGCCAGCGCCATTGATTAACCGAATCCAACTTTTATCCTTTATTGTTGGAATATGCTCACCTTATATTGCAATTTGTTTTCCTGGCTGCGCCACAATTGGCCCGGATTTATACTACCACTGAATTCATTGCTGTATACTTCGCCAAATGCGGCATCTGTACTTATCCAGTAACGCAATGCCATCCGTAAGCGTACTTGTTTGGCTCCTACATATTGAGGACAAAACAGCTCCCAGAAAAATCCTACCTTTAAATTAAACGTATGTGTTGGGTGTGCACAAGTTGCCACAGGGAATTGCTCGATCGGGACCCACTGATTGTTTAGGAAGGCCATCAGGACCATATGTAGTTTAAAATCCTGTACAGGCAATGAAATAGAAGTGTCAGCATTGTTTAAGATCTGTACTTTATAGCCTTTATTTTGCCGGTCAAAAGTGTATTGGTGGGCAGTGTCTACCCTTACCAGTAAGGATTTTGTGAGATCTTTGTTATCCTGGTGAAATGGTTTGGGAACGGAATAATATTTATAGGGAGGGATTCTGCGAAAGAACTTTATATATCCCCATCCATCCTCTTCTTTGACATAGTAATCGCCATCCCGAACATAATCGATGTTCATTGGTAATAACGTAGCGCCTTTTTTTTCCTGCCAGACGACCTTTCCACTGGTATCCAGGTAAGTCGATAAATTATCCTTTGTGCATAGCATTAATCCACTTACAAATCCGCGTTTGTCAATACTTTGGAGTACAGGAGGTATAATCGTTTGCCCTGAGTTGTTGGCCATGCCTATTAATCCATAATCGCTATGATCCATTTTTCCGAAGAAAAATGTGTTGACTGTTCTACCATAGGGAACAATCTGGTTATACTGTGGGTTAATAACAAATTGGCCGGTTGTATCAATGAGTCCGTATCCTTTATCGGTTGCTACAAAGGCATAACCATGCTGGAATCCCTGTTTCTCAAAGTATTTAAAGCTGGTAGGTATGAGGTTTCCCGCACTTCCTACCATCATCACATTCCCATCTTTATTCTTCACCAGTGCCCAATGATTATTAAAAGGCGTATAGTCCTCCACGTTATTAAGAAGGGTATCTTTGCTTTTTAAATCATATAGTGCCGTTTCATGCCTGGTGTAGTTAAATGTTTTCTCCAGCATTATTTTATCGTCCGACAAATCAAGTGGATAAACAAATGCGCTGTTATATCGAATGATTTCTTTTGCGGAGAGATCTAGTACAGCCCTGTCATTGTGGCTACTATCAGGGCTTTTTAATATCCCAAGAATATATTTCTCGCGCCAGGGAAATAAGGTAGGATAGGTGTTATAGAAAGGCAATAGTTGTCCCTTCTTATCCAGTAGTTGAAATGTTCCCTTTGCATCAGTAGCGTACATCAATCCGCCTTCCTCCCGGCTCAGTTGCTGATAAGTGGTGTCCAGGATTAGTTTCCCCGTTGTATCTATAAGTCCTTTTTTTCCGCCGAAGTTGGTGACGATGGCAGTACCATTGGTGGCGACTTCTCCTTCCAAAAATACAGGCGTTACCGTTTGGCCGGATTTATCAATGTACCGCGCGATGCTTCCCTTGTACACCAATGCGATCCCTTGAGAAAAAGGAGTGGCATAATCATAAGTCGGATCAATCATAAACTTCCCGGCTTTATCTATATAGCCATAATAGCCGTCTGTCCGAACAGCAGCCAGCTCTTCGGAAAAGTCTTGTACTGCCGCAAAACGTGCGGCAATAACAACGTTGCCTTGTTGATCGATATAGCCGGATTTGCCATTCTCCTGGTAAGGAAACAGGGGGACAGTAGTGGGATGCTGACAGCCAAACAAGATGACTGTTAACAACAGTACAGAGAAAACTTTCATACTCGTATAGGATAACGACTAAAATAATAAAAAATTGCAGCGTCGTCGCTTGTGGTATCAGCTTATTATTGCTGAACTTTTCAAGCGCCAACGCTGCAAATGGAATATTCTATTATTTACTTCCCGGCGAGGGCCAGTAATTGTTGCAATGCAGGTGGTGCATCTTTCTTTTTGGCAGCTGTAGCCAGTTTCTGTTTGGAGCCCCAGATCAGTGCAATGACATGTTCCACATTATAATCAGGTTGTTCCTTTAGCGCTGCCAGCAACTGCCCCAGGTTTTCTGGTTGCTCAAAAGCAACAAATTCCTTTAATGGCTTCATTTCCTGACATGCCAGCAAACAGGAAACCAGGGTAGGGATGGTAGGGAGATGTACCCCAAATTTAGCGGTAAACGCAATTGTAAATTGGTTTTGAACCGACTGGTGCTCGCTGTCTACCTGCTTCATATAGTCCCTTACCAGCGGAAACCAGGTATCATCTGTGAGTCCGAGTCCAAATACTGCATAGGTACCCGGCATGGTGCAAAGCTCATCTTCCACATCTGTGTACCATTCAAATTTCTCCGCGAAAGCTACTCTGGCGTAGGCTTCCAACAGAGGATATAAAGTGGGGTATTGAAGGGCGTTTGCGAAGAAACGCTGCGTATCTTTCTTACCCAGTTTCTTAATGTCCAGCAGCTGTTTCACTTTGGATTTCAGCTTGATGGCATAACTCCGGGGAAACTCCTGCTGTAACAATTGCGTAAGATATTGCAGTGCCTGTGCATAGGCATCGGCTGTTTCCTGGAGAATATGGATCTCTACTACTGCGAGGATATCATTTGCCTTTATGGCTACAACGTCTGTTTTGAGCGGCGCATAAGCGCCAGTGCCGGAATGCAACAGGGTGGCGGCGCTGGTGTTGCCCAGTTCGCCGGCTATCTCGGCAAAGCGTACGCCAACAGGGCGGGTATAATTCGGCTCATAGCGGATCATCATCACGGTAGTATATAACAGGAGCTCCAGCAGAGATGCCGACGCTGCCGGATGTGCAGCCTTCAGCGTATATGTGGTACCTTGAAATAGATTACTGCTGATATCATAGTAGGTAGGCAGGAATTGTTTTTCCGCCCAGCTCCGTAATGCCTTGATCTGGTGATATCGGTGTTGTTTTAATCCATCTTTGTTGGCTTTATTCAGCTGCTGTATCTTATCAAAAACGGATTTAATCACCGGCATTTCGAGGGGGCCGCGCAGCGTTTCATCCAGTAGGTGCCTCGACAAAAAGAAACTCTCCAATTCTTTCGTAGGGTGGTTGCCGTTAGTTACCCTTTCGTTGAGATAGGTTTGTATGTTGCGTTGCAGTAATTGTTTCTTAGAGGTAGAAATATGAACATACTCAGGTATATGGACCCGTGTCTGCCCTACTAAAATTTCTCCGTATACAACCAATTTGTAATCCAGGATAGGCAGCTGATCATAGGCCGCAATAATGGGGTACAAATGTTCATGCAGTACCTGGGCCAGCGAGGCTACGTCTGCTGGCGTTGTCAGCGCTCCTGGTACGGCAATGCCTTCCAGGTGCATATCTGCATCACTGAAATCATCATCGGTAGAGTAGAGGTAGATGTCTCCATCTTTGTACTCGAATCTGACAAAATCAAAAACGCCGGCTTGTAAGGTGGTTCGCTTTACTACAGTGGCTGCATCTACTTTGGCATTCAGCTTTTCAATCAGACTAGATATGGCTTGAGCAATATCTTTGGCAATGGTTTCCTGCTCTTTATTCATTCACATAAAATTTGGGTAACACTAATAAGTGGCAAGATATTCCTTTTTATGGACATGGCAGTTTTAAACCCCCGGAACGGGTATGGGATAAGGTATTGCGGGTAATGCAGGCAGTTCCAGTAAATGCAGATAGGTAGTGACGCCATGTTCATACATCCACCAACTGTTTAACTGAGCGCCTCTGTTCACAGGAGGAACAGGTTGTATATCATAGGGCGTCACCCGCATGGCTTCATTGGAGAGGACCTGTGTATATGGGCCTGTTTGTACATATTTCCGGTCCATTTGCTGCAATACCGCCGTGAGCACCCGGATACTGTTATCCCAGAAGAATTGCAGCATTCCTTTCATTGCTACCGGAATGTTTTTCTCCATGATTTCCTGCAAGGCGCCGTAGGCATAAGGGATTACATCCTTATCGTTATATACCCGGAAAGCCTGACAGAGCATGGTATTAAAGATCTGATCATAATAGGCGGCAAAGGTAGCATTTCCAACTCCCGGTGTACCAAACGTATATACGATCAGGTTAGCTGGCTGTCCCAGTTGTTCCTGCAGGTATAGCGATAAAACGGTGGCCAGTGCGCCTCCGAGGCCATGTCCAGTGATATAAATAGTAGGTACTTCTTTTTGCTGAAAACAGGTTTCGCGGAGATAAGGAATAATGGAATGGCCTGAGACATTCAGAATAGATACCAGATTTTGCAAGCCATCCCAGATGCCTTTGGCGATATATCCATTATGCCAGGGATGTACAGAAAGTACATCCAGGTCTTCGAAAATATGAGAGAACGCTTTCCATGCCGTTCCACGTACAGCAATGGCATATGCGCCACTGTTTTTATGGTAAGTACAATACAAGGCATTTTCTCCAGCCGCGCCATACCATTGCAATTCCCATTCCGCATTGGTAGCGAGTGCTGGCTGTGTTAGCAGCCACTCCGTTGCGGCCATTGATTCTGCATAAGCAATGGCGCTTAAGGTCATACAGATCCTGGCGTTGGAAGCGGAATATTGATACCTTTCCATAAGATGATATTTGGATGTTGAGCCGGCACGTTGCTCAGATACTGATGGTCTATAAACAGGAATGACGTTACTTTTGTTTGATAGAATGGGTATTCCCACAAAAGAAGCCTATCTTGAAGTTATGAAAAATGATGATACAATGAAGAACCAAAGAACCATTGTGATAGGAGATATTCACGGAGGACTCCGTGCCTTGCAACAGCTCCTGGAGCGGATAAATCCCCAGCCCCATGACAAGCTGATTTTCCTGGGAGATTATGTGGACGGTTGGTCGGAATCTGCGCAGCTCATAGATTTTCTCATAGATTTACAAACGCGGATTTCCTGCATATTCATTAAAGGAAATCATGACGATATGTGCGAGACCTGGTTAAGCGGACACTTGTTCCGGATGGACTGGATGAAGAACCATGGCGTTGCTACGATAAAAAGCTATCAAGGTTATTCCTCGGCTGCTATGCAGGAGCATCTCCATTTTTTCCTGAACATGCATTACTACTACAAGGATGAAGAAGGCCGACTCTTCATTCATGGCGGTTATACGGCGGATGGAGGGCCCGCTTCGCAGGGCGATGTATCGGTGCTCATGCGGGACCGTACCCTCTGGGAACTGGCCCGAACGATGAACAGTAGAGTGGCAGAGCATCCGGAATTGTACCCGCATAAGCTGCGGCTGTTTTCGGAGATCTATATC
This sequence comes from Chitinophaga dinghuensis, assembly GCF_003259435.1. GTDB lineage: Bacteria > Bacteroidota > Bacteroidia > Chitinophagales > Chitinophagaceae > Chitinophaga > Chitinophaga dinghuensis. The sequence goes on along the minus strand of NZ_QLMA01000005.1, from coordinate 373,174 downwards.
GGTCATACCCCTACGCTCAATTACGATGAATATAATCCCATGCATGCCTGCAATGTCTGGAATATGGATACCGGGGCCGGATTTTACGGCCGGCTCTCCGGCATGGATATTCATTCCAAAACCCTTTTTCAGTCAGATCCCGTACCATCATTGTATCCCGGAGAAGAAGGCAGAATGATGGCCCGGTTTTAATCATCAGGCTTTTCTCCTGGCGGATAAAATGACTTCATAGAGGTAAATGGGTACAGCCCATCCCAGCCAGAAAAAGGAGGGACCAACATCGGCCAGACTGCCCAACTCCTTTACCCAGGGCGTACGCAGTAATAATCCGGATATCACGAATGCCAGTGTTACAAGGTAACTTCTGACCATCCATTCCTGGTGCTGTTTGAATTTGCGTTTCAACGCCATTCTGTAGGCAATAAAAGTGGAACTGATCCAAACGGTGGCCCATACTTGTAAAGAGAAGGCATAAGACCAGCCTACTGCGTAAGAGGCCGTGGAAGCCAGTATAATGGCGCAGATACTACTGGCAAGAACGGCCAGCAGATAAAAGGTACCAATAATACGATGAAGCTTCCAGCCATTGGCATGCAATCGTTTCCAAAATTGGAATGGCCCAAGGATAATAGCCCCACCGCCAGCGGTGATATGCAGGATTAAGAAATATCTAACGGGGAAATATCGCCCCAGCACCTCTTTAGTAAATTGCAGATAAGGATCTGCAGGATGCATGAATGTCCAGGTGATATATACTATTCCCAGCCATAGGAATACATTGGCTATTTCGCGCAGTGGTTGGTTGCTGCTAATCGTCGTTTTCATGTACAATACAGATTTTGAAAGACAAAAGTCCGTATATACATGACCGGAGTCAATAACCGAAAAACTATTCGGTATAGGCGTTCAGGTTAGCAGTCACTTGCTGTACATGATCGGCATTAGTGGCGCCCCATTTGTCAATCAGGGAAATCACTGGTAGCAAGGATTCGCCGAGTGGAGTTAGATAGTAATCGGAGCGCAGTGGAAACCCGGGCTGTAATTCTTTGCATACTATCCCGTAGACTTCCAGTTCCCGGAGTTGAATATCTATCACTCTGGGCGTGGCTTCCGGTAATTGCCGGTGCATTTCGCTGGGACGATGACATCCGCGATGTATCAGGTCAATGATGCAAGGTTTCCATTTGCCGCCCATTATTTTCATATAAACGGTGATGCCACAGTTCAGGTCTTGCGGTGTTTTACGTTCATAATTTTGCATATCCGTCAGTGTTAATCATCCTAAAGTTAAGTATTACCCTTCATATCTGTTGCGGTGGTTGCGGGAGACACCACTATGGCGGATTACCATTTTTACCCCCATCATGGAGTGGGGGATTCCACTGGAAATTTAACCGATATTTTACCGCTGTTCACCGGTAATTAGCCGGTGGATAACCGAATGCAGCTTGCAACCCTGCCGTTGCTGTCGCAAATTTGAAGGGTAATAATCAGTGGTAAAATGTTCTATCTCTTCGCTATCGTCCTGACTAATCTGCATTTGATTTACCATCAGATTACCACCCATATCGACTTATTCCCGTTCAATAACGTGAGAGAATATACGCGCAAAGAACAACTAACGGAAGCGGCTATACATTTTATATCCATGGGATTCCCTGTGCTGGCATTGCTGAGCGACTGTAAAATTATGGCATTGGTGGCGGCGGTAGAACTGGGACTGATGTTCGCAGGGGAAATCTATACCTGGTGGACGGCCTATTTCTTCGGAGCCAGGTTTGCATGGCAAAGTAACTGGAAGGAACTGCATCAACGTATCTTCAGCAAAACCATCATCATGCTGCCCGCCCGAGGTAAAAATCCTGCTCCTAACCTGGAACATTGTATTCTCCACATCCTGACGCTACTCAGCGGAATCGCCTGCCTGCTGTACTATATTTACGGCTAGAACATCCGTTAAGCCAGGGTTTCCCGATCGCAATTATTTTTTGCAACAATGTTTCATTTTTTGATTTAATCTGCTATATTTGCCTCTTCATGAGGAATCATAAAAGGAAATATAGCTTATTGGCTACCGCCATGCTGTTACTGTACTTACTTTACGGTATGGTGGTTCCTTTTATGCATCATCATGGCCCGGATGCAAGGATGGTATTTGCCCAGGCGCAGCGGATGAAAGCCTATCCGGGTATCCTGCATGAAAAGGACATACAGGATCATCAGGCACATATATCCGGCAGCTGTGCCATTTGCGATGATTATATCAGTAATTACCTGTCCGGCAACACGGACATTCATCTCCCGAAACCAATTCTGTTAACTGTTCTGTACGTTCATCCACCTAGTTATAATATTTCCCGCCTCTTACTGGCCGCCTCTAATAAAGGTCCTCCCTCCATTTGATATGAATACTTCCGGGTAGGCCATCGTCTGCCCATTATCAACTATGTATCCTGATTTCCGGTCTCTGTGCTGACCGGGAGCTAACTGTTGCTTGTTTTTTATGAAAAAAATTTGGATGCTGCCACTGCTGGCAGCATATGGGACGCTGCATGCCCAGCAGAATGCAGTCAAAGACCTGGAACCGGTGGTGGTAACAGGCCAGGGCCAACCTGTTAAAATTTCTCAGAGTCTTTTCCCGATTACCTTAATAGATGCCCGACGTATCCAGGAAAAAGGAGCGGTAAATCTGATGGACCTGCTGACCACTGAAATGAATGTGCGTATTATCAGCGACAATATTCTGGGTAGTAATATTATCATGCAAGGCATTACCGGACAGAATGTAAAAATCCTTGTGGATGGCGTTCCTATGATCAGTGGAGAAGGCAATGAATTTGATCTGCAACAACTCCATCTGAACCAGGTGGAACGTGTAGAAATAATACAAGGCCCGCTAAGTGTGGAATATGGGACCAATGCGTTGGCAGGAACTATTAACCTGATCACCCGGAAAATGAAGCCTGGAGAAGGTTGGCAAGGTGGGTTGGCGCAGTACCTCGAATCTGTAGGGCAGTACAATGGCAGTGGATGGCTGGGCAAAAACATAAAAGGATGGAACCTCATGGCCGGCGGCGGCTACACCTGGTTTGGCGGCTTTTCATCTGATAGCTATAAATCTACTGTCAGTACCCCTGATGGTTCCGTGAGAGGTAAGAACTGGAATCCAAAAACGCAGGCCACCGGCAACCTGAAATTATATCGCAAATGGGGGAACCTCCATGCTGGCCTCTCCCTGCAATATTTTAATGAACTGGCCGACGCGCCGGGAAATGCTGATCCTGGAACGGCCTATCTAACGGCAACGGATAATCGTTTTGTTACGAATCGTGCTACTGCACTGGCTTTTATCAATGGTAAACTAAATGATAATAGTTACCTGGATGTGGTGAACAGCTATAGCTATTATGATCGTACCAGCGAACAATACCTGGTCAACCTTCAGAATAAATCTGAAAAACAGATGAGTAATGCCGGCAATATTTTCTCCAACTGGACCTTCCGCGCAGCCTATAGCCATCAACAACCAGACCGTTATCACCTGAATTACCAGTTGGGATATGATGTAAATCTCAGTAACAGTGAGGGCGACAGAGTATCTGCGGCGGCTGGAATGATCAACGATATCGGCGTCTTCACGCGTCTGGGCGCAACTTTTTTTGGTAAACTGGAAGCCCAGGGCGGATTGCGCTATACCTACAATAATCGCTATAATGCCCGGGAGATCAACTTCCTTGGGGCCGGACTACCTTTGATATCCAGTCTTCAACTCCGCTGGAATATCAATGAACATTGGTATATGCGTGCGGGTTATGCCCGCGGGTTCCGCGCCCCCAGCCAGCGGGAGCTATTCCAGGATTTCAGAAATGCTAACCACTATATCATTGGGAATCCAGACCTGAATCCGGAGCTGGCACATAACTATAGCGCTGGAATTCATTATAAATCAGGTGATATTCGCCACAACTGGAAAATAAATCTCACTGCATTCCTCAATCATATCCGGGATAAAATTGAACTGGTAGAACTGGACAGGGCAACCTTGCCGCCTGCCTATCAAACAATCAATGTGGCCCGCACCTACCAGAATATTCCGGAATTCAGTACCCGCGGAATCAATCTGGACATGGCATACAGCTATGGAGACCGCTGGCAGCTGAAGCCATCACTGGGATACCTTTCCCGAAGTGGCAGCAATAGTATGCAACAGCAGTTTGGTAGCTGGGAAGCAGGTTTGCAAGGCATGTACAACTGGAAACTGCCAGCTGTACGCTTTATAAGCGCATGGAAATACAACGGACCATTAGCCCAGTTTGGTATCAATGATGGTAAACTGACAGATCGAACACTTGGCGCATATAGTCTCTGGGATCTCTCTGCCACCCGCAGTTTCCTCGCAAACCAACTGATGCTGACCATCGGTATAAAGAACCTGCTAAACGTCACGGATGTAGTGCAAACCGGTGATGGCAAAGATGGACTGATGTTACGTTCGGGATTCAAGCCGGCATTGCCGGTTGCCTGGGGACGAACTGCTTTTATCCGGGCCGCATACACTTTCTGAAAATATTAAAATCAACATTATATGCAATTGAAACAACTGATTACCCTCAGTGCGGGTTTGGTATTTTTTGCTGCCTGCAAGAAAAAAGATACCGCCTATACGCCGCCATCCCTTTCAGAAGGCACCATGGTAGCCGGTATGGGAGCGTCATACGATAGTACTGTTTTTGTAGACCTGAGCACCGGAAAAATGACTGCGGTAGCTGCAGGCTCCTGGGATATTGCGGTACAGAGTCGCGGTGGTAAAGCCATCATCAGCAATGGTGCAAAGAAAGCAGGTATTTACAGGATTCCCAGCGCGAACTTCGACAGCGTGGTGGCCTTACCAGCCACAGCTTCGGGCATAAAAATCAATTATGAAAACACCTCCCTGGATGTTACTGCCACCAGTGTAGGAGCCTGGACAGACAATCAGGGTAAAAGTAAGCAGTTAGTCTATATTATAGATCTGGGTAAAACGCCCCCTTCCGGTGCTAACAGTAATGGCTATATGAAATTTTCTATTTCTGATGCTACGGCCAGCCAGGTTACCATCCGCTACGCCAATCTGGATGGAAGCAACCCGAAATCACAAACCATTACCCTCGATGCCACTACCAATTTTACCTACTTCAGTTTGATGAGCGGAAAAACAGTGCAAGTGGAACCATCCTATAAAAACTGGGATTTTATGTGTACCGGCGTAACCGTTGCGGGTGGAGGCCCTCCGGGATCTTATGTAGTCACCATGGCGGTATTACATAACAGACTGGCAGGCGTAAAAGTAGCGGTAGATAATCCTGCCGCAGACCTGGCATCCAGCGATGATCCTGCCGCCCCAGTGAATAATGTGGCTAGTAGCAAAGGCAGGTATGGAACGCTCACACGTGCAGACTTCCTGACATTAGGACCAGTAGAGAAAGCAGATGCTATTGGGAAAAGCTGGTGGCAGATCCTGCAACCGCATGCTGCTGGCAATTATAAGGTGTATGACTGGAAAACATTCTTGTTGTCGGATGCTGACGGAAAGTTATTTAAAATCCGGTTTACAGCTTTTAAAAGCCTGGTCACTGGAACACCTGGATATCCTGCATTTGAATACAAAGAACTGAATTAATGAAACACTTTTTTATCCGCTACAAGCGCCTGTTGATCTGGTTATTGCCGGTGGTAGGCATCTTCATATTTGCTTTTGTTTATTATCAGCAACACATCGCTGCAACGCGAATTGCGCTTATCAACTATCCCTCCTTTACGGTGGCCCGTATGCAAAAAGCAAATGACAGCAGATGGGTGAAGCTACAGTCTGTTGCCATATCAGACTTGTCGTCTGTTTCAGGTTATGATGTGGCACTCGTATTTGGAAGAGGGCTTCATCTAACGGCGTTGCAGTCGGAACAAATGCGTAAAGCAGGAAGGAAAGGGCTGCGTATTTTTGAAGAAGCTGCCGCAGATCCCCAAGGGGACCTCACCAATCTGAGCGATAGTCAGCGTACTTTGGTAACTGCGTATATGCGTAATGGTGGTAATGCGAATTACAGGAACCTCTTGCATTATGCGCGCATATCCCTGGATGGGAAAAAGTATGCGGCGCTTCCAGCGGCATCGCCCGTGAACATCGCCTCAGATGTGCTTTTTCATGTGAATGAAGAGATATACTTCAGCGAGGTAGCCGCTTACGAATCCTGGCTACAATCAAATCATCTGTTTAAAATGGATGCACCCAGGATTGCATTGGTGACCTCTGTTCCTGGTCCTTTTAATGCCAACAGGGATCATCTGGACTCGATCATCACCGTTTTTCAACGGCGTGGCTGGAACGTATATCCTATGGCTGGGAATAAGCGCAGACTGGAATTCCTGCAGGCTATTCATCCGGATATAGTAGTGGAAATGCCGCACGGCCGCCTGGCCCCGGGGAATTCGCCGGCAGTAGTGGCCTGGTTAAACCAGCAAAATATTCCTGTTCTCAGCCCGATCAGCGTGTTTATGAATTATGATCAATGGAAAGCAAATCCACAAGGAATGAATGGTGGACTGCTTACCATGAGCATCGTATCGCCGGAGCTGGATGGCGCTGTGGCGCCATATGCAATAGTGGCGCAATACAAAGATGAAAATGGGTATGATATTTTCCGCGCTATTCCTGAGCGACTGGATCGCTTTACAGATCTCATCTCCCGATGGTTGTCATTAAAAAATAAACCCAACCGCGATAAGAAAATCGCTATTTATTATTTCAAAGGTCCCGGTCTGAGCAGCCTGGTGGCCGGAAATCTGGAGGTGGCGCCCAGCTTGTATAATACCCTGCTACATCTCCAACAAAAAGGATATACGGTAGAAAATCTGCCAAAAGATGCGGCAGCATTAAACCAGTTAATACAGAAGAGTGGCAGCATATTGAATCCTTATGCAGCAGGGAATTTGCAAAAGTTCTTTAAAGAAGGCTCGCCCGCATGGATAAACGTTTCTACTTATGAGAAATGGGCGAAGTCAGATCTGGAGGCCGCTTCCTGGAAATCGGTCCTGGAAAAATATGGCCAGGCGCCAGGTAGTTATATGCAGGAGACCAGGGGAGACACGGCCTTTCTGGCCGTAGCACGCCTTTCCTTCGGTAACGTGGTGTTGCTGCCACAGCCTTTACCTGCAATAGGAGAGAATACTTTTAAAATCGTACATGGCGCTAAAGTAGCGCCGCCTCATCCTTACATCGCTTCTTATCTCTGGACCAGGCACGTGTTTCAACCAGATGCAATTATTCATTTCGGTACCCATGGGAGTCTTGAATTCACACCAGGAAAGCAGGTAGCATTGGGAAATGAAGACTGGTCCGACGCATTGATCGGAACCATACCTCACTTCTACGTCTATACGATGAGTAATGTAGGAGAAGCGATCATTGCCAAAAGACGTAGCTATGCGACCATCCTTTCACATTTAACGCCACCTTTCATGCATGCAGGAGGGAGTACAGAAGTGAGTCGACTGGAAGAAGAACTGCACCGATGGGATGCACTGGAAGAAGGGGCGCTCAAAACAGCCTATGCTAATACGATCAGTCAATCGGCCCGCAAATTGGGCTATTACCAGGAAATGGAATTAGATACCGCTATTACCCTCACTACTGTGCAACTAACAAAACTGCAAGGATTAGTAGAAGAAATGGTAAATGAAAAAGTAAACAGCGGGTTATATACTATCGGCAAGCCATATACGAAAATGCAGGCAGAGAGAACTGCTTCGTTGATGAGTGGGGCCGATACAGGCAGAGCGAAATATGTCTCCCTACTGCTTGCCAGTACAGACCGGGAATTGGCGGCATTGGACAATGCCCTTTCCGGCGGGTATACGCTCCCTGGCGCTGGCGGAGATCCGTTGGCCAATCCCGGCGCATTACCCACGGGCCGGAACCTGTTCAGTATCGATGCGGAAAAGACGCCTGGATTACAGGCCTGGCAAGTAGGAGTACAACTGGCGAAAGACCTGGTGGCACAGTACCAATCCGAGCACAAGGGAGCCTGGCCCAGAAAAGTAGCGCTCACCTTATGGCCGGGAGAATTTATTCGTACCGAAGGGGCCATGCTGGCGGAAATTTTCTATCTGCTGGGAGTCGCGCCAGTCAGAGACCCGCAGGGCAGAATTACGGATCTGGGATTGATCCCTTCTTCGGAATTACAACGCCCCCGCATTGATGTAGTAGTGCAAACAGCAGGACAATTCCGGGACCTGGCAGCCAGCAGACTGGAATTAATCAACAGGGCGGTGGCTCTTGCGGCTGCGGCTGCGGATAAAACGCAACCTAATTATGTATCAGATGGCGTGCAAGCAGGGGAGAAAATGCTGAAACAAAAAGGATTCACTCCGAAAGAGGCCCGACAGATGGCATCCCTGCGGGTATTTGGCGGTATTAATGGGAATTATGGAACCGGGATTATGTCCATGGTGGAAAGTGGCGATCGCTATAATAACCGCGATGAAGTTGCAAACGTTTACATCCATAATATGGGCGCCGCTTACAATGATACAAGCCAATGGGCTTTATTCAGAGAAGGACTATTTGAAGCGGCACTCCAACACACAGACGTAGTGGTACAACCCCGTGAAAGTAATACCTGGGGCCCGCTGAGCCTGGACCATGTATACGAATTTATGGGAGGGCTCAATAATGCAGTACGACTCGTTACCGGCAAGGAACCCACCGCCGTACTGAACGATTTCCGTAATCCTGTTGCGGCCCGCGTACAACCACTGAAAGAGGCGGTTTGGGTGGAAGCCCGCAGTACCCTGCTAAATCCCGTATGGATAAAAGATATGCAACAAGGAGAGAGCAGCAGCGCAGAGAAAATGACGGAAACAGTCCGCAATATTTTCGGTTGGAATGTCATGAAACCAACCGTAATTGATAATGAACTCTGGGATCAGTTACATGAGGTATATATCCGTGACCGTTACCAGTTAAATACCAGTACATTCTTCGAAAAACAAAACCCCGCTGCCCTGGAAGAGCTTACAGGCGTTATGATGGAAGCCGCCAGGAAAGGACTATGGAAGGCAACGCCTGTACAACGCCAGGAAATTGCCCGCCTCCATGCTACCTTGGTCTCCAACTACGGCGCCGGCTGTACGGAGTTTGTATGTGGGAATGCGGCACTACGCCAGGAAATGCAACACTATGTGCCCCAGGAAATAAAGGGGGCGTATACGTCGGCCGTAAATGCCGCATTGCAGCCCAATGGTACCGGTCAGCAAGGAGCTGCGGTGGTGCTGAAAAAAACAGCGCAAACAACAGAAGGGGCTACCATCCATCAACAGTCATCTTCCAATTGGCGTACACTACTTTTCATTGTGGCAGCAGTAGCCATTGTAGGCCTGGTTTTGATTAGGAAAAAGAAATAACATGGAGCTAGTGATTTTGGGATTTACCTGCACAACGGGACTGCTGTATATTTTACAGCTGTCCTGTTGCAGCTCCTGGATAGGGAAACTACTGCCGGCTGGCGTACTGGCCGTCTCCCTATATCTGCTGCATTACCTGGTGATAAATACAGACAGCAGTACGATACTCCACTGGTTAGACCAGGATAACATCCGGCGGAATTTTTCCATTTTGATCATGCTGGATATCATTTTCCAACTGCAGTTAAATCAATGGTGGCTGCAACAGCCATCTTACTCATTTCGGAAGGCGTTGCCGATACCTTCCCCGGTATTGTTATGCGGACTCTTTTACACGGAGGTTTGTCTCTACAGAGAATTGAGTATTGATTTTGAAGCAATCGCCATTGGCTATGCATGCCTGGTAGCGGCCGTTCTAGTGTTAGGCGCAGTTTCATGCGCACGGCTGGCAGACCGTTACCTGCGGTTGGAATGGAGGTACGGGTTATTAATACTATCGGGCATATTGGCGGTGCTGTTCGGCACTGCTATGCCTGAAATCGTGCATTAAAAAAAATAAGCATTATGCAATATTTAGATAAGGTGATATACTGGCTGAGTAGTGGACTGATGGTACCAGTAATGGTAGCTGTCCTTTATTTTCTGATACAGGCATTTCGACAGCTATGGGAGGGAAGTCGGCAATACGTTCGCAGAACCAAGGAGAATAAAATACTGGACGCCAAACTGAATGGATTAACGTATACGCATATACGATCTTTTGGAGAATTGGCTGCACATTTGGAAGGGCCGCTGCCAGACACTATGCAGGAACTGATTGCAAGAAGTGATAGTGAAGCGCATCGCAATCGTTTGCTGGCCGACTTCCACAATAACTGTGAACGGGAACTGGACAGATGCAGAACATTGAGTAAAACAGGACCTATCCTGGGCCTGATGGGAACATTGATTCCTATGGGGCCCGCGCTGGGTGGGCTTGCCACCGGCGACATTGCCACTATGAGCGAACAGATGCAGATCGCATTTAATACCACTGTACTGGGACTTGTAATAGGAACAATAGGCTTCCTCTTGCTGCAAGCGAAACAACGCTGGTTTACGGCAGATCAGAACAGAGTGGAATTTGTAAACGATATTATTCAACAGGCAGCATATGAAAGCAAATCGTAACTATCGTCGTTATGCGATCAGAGAGCAGGAAGACGTAAACCCACTACATGCGGTAGCCAATCTGTTTGACGTCAGTATCGTTTTTGCAGTAGCCTTAATGGTGGCGCTTGTGAGCCGGTACAAGATGACGGAAATGTTTAGCAAAGAAGATTTCACTGTAGTGAAAAACCCCGGAAAAGAGAACATGGAAATTATTACCAGGAAAGGGAATACGGTCAGTAAATATATGCCTGCCGGAAAGAAAGGAACAACATCCGGCAATGGTAAGAAGGTGGGAACTGCGTATCAGTTGGAGAATGGAGAAATTGTATATATTCCCGATAATGAATAGAAGAGACCAGGTTATTTCGACAAGAAATAACCTGGTTGCCCTTTAATGTTGTCTTCTTATCTGATAGCCAATACCAATAGTGGCTGTCCGGTTCTTGCCGTAGTTGGTTTCGGTAAAGCCATGACTGTAATTCAGGGAGAACTGCAAACCCCAGTCGAAAGAATATCCCAACGTTACATTACCGCCTGCATCGATACCCTTTGCATGCGCTTTGGTATCCGGATTGATAGCTTGCTGCGGTGTAGGAATTGGCTCGCCCGAACGAGGGTTATAAATGATACTGCCATAATACACGCCAGTAATAGTAGTGAAATTAGGACTACTGGAGGCCATATCCTGCAGCTGGACCGTACCTTTTGTTCCGCCGCCAATAAACGCGCCTACATATCCGCCCGGCCCTACAAAGAAATGACCTTTCCCTACATTCAGGTTGTATACCAGGTTTAACGGCAGTTCTATGTAATTCAGATTATTCTGCCCTTTGAAACTGGCAGTCATAACGGAAAGACCTGCACTGCTGTTAAAGGTGACGTTTTGATAGAAGGATTCAGACTTACCGCCTTTACCACTGAGTAACAGCCCGGATGTCAGAGAGAAATGTTTCTTGAAACGATATTCGCCTGTAAATCCAACCTGGTAGGCCAGCCAGGGTTTGGCATCATTTTTCTGAATGCCGGTAGCAGGAGCAGGCTTACTCTGGAAAGCGTCTCCCATTGCCCATTTGAGGCCAAATATGAACTGTGCCTGCGCGGCCACAGTACAAAGAATGATAGACAGGGATAGTATTAACTTTTTCATGAAGCAGTATATAGGTAAACGATATACTAAAATAAGAAGAAGGAAAATAAAAGTACAACAGTTGTACCTTTATTTCCCTTCTTCTTATCATGAAAATGTTAACTTTTCTTTTTCTTACCGAGTGAGATATGATATTTCTCCGGTGTGCCGGAAATATTCAGGTGCATAAACCGACCTTTTTTGCCTTTATCAGCAGTCTCGATGGCATCTACCTGGTCGGCATCTACTTCTTCCTGTTTACGCCCGAAAAGAGCCTGGAAGCCCACCTGGGTCACCATTTTCATCGGTACGCGTAACTGGTACGACATCTGCAAATCAAGGGATTGTTTACCGCTTACTTCAATATATCCAATAGAAGAATTGATACTCATGTTCGGAATATCCAGGGTCGACCCTTCAAAACTGAGCTTATTTCGCAGCGTATCAAAGCGGATCATGCGGAGATTCTTATCCTTGAAATAGCTCGACATCGCCTGCATAGGTCCAAAATCTATCAGTGAACCATTCCTGATTTCTATATCCATCTTGGCTTTGGTGGAGTCAAGAAGTGGGGTGAGATCAGGATGCAGTTTGATATTGCTCTTAATCCGCCCGCTGAGCGTACCTTTCAGGTTCTTATTCAATACCATATCCTGTCCGAAGTTGTCAAACTTCAGTAGCATCTTACTGAGGTCCACTGTATCCAGTTGTATACTGCTGCGGAAATACAGTCGCTTAGGATCTGCCGCATTTAATAATCCCCTCATTCCAATATGTCCGCCTGCCATACGGAGATCAATCGTATCGATCTTAACTCGCTGATCTTCCTGCATATGTACATCTGCTTTCAGATTTTTAATCCACAACTTATGATAGCGGATTTTCCCTACATCCGCCAGTACATCGAAATTGGAGAATTTGATTTTGAAGATATTAAAACCGGCACTATGAATACTATCGTTCTCTCTTTTGGTGGTGGTACGAACAACAGTAGTCATCTCTTCTTCTTTGTGGTCGCTGAAATCATAATTCATCATTTCATCCACATTGAGGTAATTGGATTTAATGCTGAAGAGATTATTGCGCTTGTTACCATTGCGGTCGGGGCCTGCATATAAGTGCAGATTGATATCGAAGTCGCTGCTACCTACTTTACCCATAAGCGTATCCACTACCAGGTATTTATTGGTGCCGTAACGAATACGCCCTTTAATATTTTCCAGTTGAATAGGATGTTGTTTCAGGGAACCTGAAATGTTGGCGATATGGGCGTCTACACGTTTGAACACGGTATCGTAGCGTAGATTGAGTTTGGCCCGCAGCCAGAGATTATTCGTTTGTTCGTACCAGTAACCTTCCGGAATGAATTGCCGGCCTTTAGTACTGATAAGGTCATTCACCGCAAGCCTTTCTGATTTAAGATCGAAGGCAAATTCAGTGCGGCCTTTCTTCACTTTGTCGAACCAGAGATTGTAGTTATTCAACCGGCCTTTGAACACGAAATCACTGCTATCAATGTGTCCGGAGAAGTTTTTTACGAGCAGACTGGTATCTCCGATAGTAACGTCTGCATTGAAATGATGTAGACTATGCGGATATTGTTTAAAGGAAGACGACAATTCCTCTATCCGGAATACGCCCTTTGGCAGCGGATTGGGATGGAGCACTTCCTGTACGCTTGTTTCCAGTGCCAGGGCTAATCTGAAGCCGCTGATCACCTCTTCTCTTAAGCGCTTATGCGTGGTGTCTGCCAGCATGAGTTCTCCTGGCAACACTTTATTACTATTCACCTGGAAGGTGACTTTCACTGGTTTGGACTGCTTGTGAAAAATGGCAGGGAGGTCGCTCAGAGAGCCGCTGGCGGCTATATCGCTCTGGCCTACACGAAAATTCAGCGTATCCAGTTGCAGACTACCATTCTTAACCTGCGCATGAATGTTCATGTTGCGCACTGGCAGCGGGTAGTTGGGAATACGGAAAGCAAGATTGGTGACCGTCAGCTCACTCTGTACGCCTTCTTTCAGCTTGGCAAGACTCTGTTCGGGTACCTGCATATCCACCAGTTCGCGGAAATTCATATTGAGGCGGATATCCCCTTCAATTTGCTCCAGGTCTTTAATACCAAGGAATTCTCCGATAAAACGGATATTCAGTTCCGAATACAGCTGCATTACCACATGCGGATCGGTAAAATCGCGCATAATAAAATTCCCTTTGAAAATTCCTTTTCCTGGTCTGGCGTTCATATCCAGCAGGTGTAGTTCAGACGTTTTGAGGGATCGGCCTTCACCGTTAGTGAAGTAGCCGCGGAAGCCAAGAGAGTCCAGTTTCTTATTGGCATGCGTATTTTCGAACCACACATTTTCGCAACCAAAGTTGACTTTGATGGCGGGCATATGATCTTTATCAATCTCCCCTTTGATAGTACCGTCAAAAAAGATACGTCCGTCCCGACGGTAATTCTGCATTTTGGAACTGATGTCTTCCGGAATAAATGCAAACAATAAGTTGAGATCCGGTCGGTCTCCCTTCAGGCTGAGATCCAGTTGGGGCTTCCCTTTCAGGTGAGCGTTTCCTTGTACGTCCAGACTGGCATTTTCCAGTTTGATGCTGGTTTTTTTCAGTTGGAGGAATTCTTTTTCCAGGTTATAATCGCCGGAAATAGCGAGACTGATATGTTTATTCCTGAAGAGGGTACTATCCGTTTTGCCGGTTATATCCGCCAGGAGCTTGCCTTCCAGGTCTAACGCCACTTCATCGCCGTGCATGTGAAAACCGGTGGTAATTTTTTCCAGTTGGGTGGTTACTTTCCAGCCGGTAGTTTCGTCATGATAGGTGATATGTATATTCTTCAGGATAATTTTCCGCAGATCCATGGATAGTCCGCCAGTGGAGCCGGTATCGGCAGGGGCATTGGTGGCGGCGGGAAGCGTGTGTGCTTCCACGATATCAAGGGTACCATTGGCGGCCCGGTTGATATGTACCTGTCCTGTATTGAGTACCAGTATACGTACCTGGTAATGTTGTTTCAGGATATCAGGGAGACTAAATCCCACGAACAGCTTATCCACCTGGTATAGTGGAGGGTGATCCATTTTTTTACTGGCATAGAATTTCACATCGTGGAGCACGATGGAGATGTAGGGGAAGTTGGCGAATGGGTTGATATTACTGCTTCCCAGTACCAGTTCTCCCCGGAACTGTTTGTTAAGTTCTTTTACCGCCAGTTGGGTGAGTCGTTGTTGCTGGCTATATAGGATGCCTGCGGCGATGATAATCACCAGTAACAGTCCACCTAAAGTTATACCAGCCACTCTTAATATTCTCTTGCCTTTTCTCATGATATGGCCAATCTTGAACGGTAAAAATATAAAAAAAAATCATGTGTAATAGGGACCCAGTGTGCAGGATAATGTTAAATTTTGTTGCAGTGCAGGAAAATCGTGGCTGCGTTCCTGTTGCAGACAGGGATTTTATATTGCATCTACCTGACGGTCCTCAAAATTACCGACGAATACCACAATTGAATCTAAACTGCTGCCGGTATTTCTGATCCCGCCTGGTTACAGTCAGTTAATGCCAATAAAGAGCGTAATATTTATTCGTTATAAGCCTTACCATCTTTATCCCCATGAGTAAAAAACCATTTATGTCCGATGCCGGCCCTGTTACGGATCCGGAGACACTTTCCCCGGAAAATTCCGGCGAGGATCTGGATACAGGAGTCGCTTCAGGACTTACCCCAGATTATTTATTTTACAGGCAGCAGTTCTATCGTTACCCGATAAAAATGAATCTCATCAACCTACAGAAGATAGGCTGGTGGCGTGCCTTGATATGGTTGTTGTCCTGGCTCCGCATTGCGATTTTCCCACATCGTAAGCCTAAGCAACTGGAGCAGGCGGTTCGCTATTCGGTAGGTAAATATGGATTTGATCAGTTTTACAAAGACTATATCCGGAAGGTGAGTGGCCGTGCTGCCCGTGAAATGGCGTTGGAGTCTTTGCCGGAAAACCGCCAACTGATTACTGTCAGCGTACTACTGAAGAAATTATCTCTCCTGAACAAGCGTACCGGGGAGTGGAAGCCGCTTCATTTACAGGATTGCAATATCGCCGTTGCACAAGCAGATGTGAAAGCCGCAGACCTGGAAGTACGGAATGATCCCGCTACCGGTAATGTCTGGGTGTCTTTGCATTATTACAGCAATCCTCCTGAAAACGGCTGGCAACAGCCAGATGAGGTTTTTCAGCAACAGGCGGTCTCTGAACTGGAACTTACTGGTCTCGCGGCAGCGGCAAATGTGCTGGACGTAAGTGTAGAACGACAGGAGATTATTGTGGCAGACCACTTCAATTTTGCGAAAGCACAGCTGAAGGATAAAGATTATAGCAATGCCTCTCTGGCGGCTTATGTATTTAAGAATCCGGCCAACAGATGGTATGTGCTGGGGGCTATTGCCGCCATTATCATACAGTTTGGCGTCTTCAAATATCTGTATCCATTTGCGGCATTTATTAATGGAGACTCCTATGCCTACCTGGATTCGGCCTATCATAATCTGGATACCGCCACTTATCCGATCGGGTATTCGCGTTTCCTGCGGCTATTCAGTATTTTCTGTAAATGGGATACCGCATTGGTGGGATTTCAATACCTCTTGGTAGAATCCAGTCTCCTGGCATTGGTGTTCACACTTTGTTATTTCCTGAAACCTGCAAAGGGCACAAAGATCGTATTGGTATGTTTTGTCTTGTTCAACCCTGTGTTGCTATACCTGGCGAACTATGTTTCCAGTGATACCATGTTTCTCTCTTTGAGTCTGATTTGGTTTACACTGTTGTTCTGGATCATGTATAAGCCAACGCCTAAGCTGATCTTCTGGCATGGCATTGTCTTATTCCTGGCTTTTACAGTGCGTTATAATGCCTTGTTCTATCCGGCTATAGCATTACTGGGCTTTATTCTGGCCAACAAACGATTCTGGTTAAAACTGGCGGGATTGGGATTTGCGGTGTTACTCATCTTCGCATTTGTACAATTCACGAGTAATAAATATAAAAAGCTGACAAATATAAAACAGTTCACGCCATTCACCGGATGGCAACTGGCCAACAACGCGATGTATGCTTACCGGTATGTTGACAGCGCTCACCGTAAACCGGTACCTAAGAAATTTGAAGCCCTGGACAAAGGAATAAGGGAGTATTTCGACAGTACAAGGGATACCCGCAGGTTTCCGAGCGAAGCGATGAAAGCCAGTACAGTGTATATGTGGTCTCCCGGTATGCCTTTACAAACCTATATGCGTAACCAGTTTAAAAAGGACAGTACCGCCAGTCAGCATAAGAAATGGGCCAGCATGGGACCTCTCTATGCAGAATACGGGCGCTATATCATTCAACAATATCCGATGCAGTTCGCCGAGAATTATCTCTGGCCCAATTTCATCAAGTATTATGTGCCGCCGGTAGAGTTCCTGGAAAAATATAATATGGGAATTGACAGTGTGACAGAGGTAGCCAAAGTATGGTTCAATTATAAGGACCGAAAAGTAAAAGTGCGTTTGAAAAGTTATAATGCCACTATCCTGAATCCATACCCGGTAATAGTAGGGATGATGACGGTGATGTTCCTCTTCGGATGTATATCCATGCTGGTATTGAAGGCACATAAAAATCCTGTGCTAAGAAAAGCAATGTTGCTGGCATTTGCTTTATGGTCGGTGAATATGGGATTCAGTGTTTTTGCCTCGCCTATTGCCTTACGCTTCCAATTGTTTCCTATACTGGTTTCGGCAGCCTTTACCATCTTGGTAATCGGTTATATCGCTGAAGCAGCTTTCACTAACACACAAACAGAATCCAAATGAAAAAAGAAGTTTTCATTGAAATCGTTGCCTATTTGGTCACTGCCTTATTCCTTTATACAGGAATCATGAAATTGAGGGAGTATGATGTTTTTAAATGGGTGATCAGCTCTTCTCCCATACTCCACAGTGTAGCGCCGGTAGTAGCACGTGTGGTACCGGTTTTGGAAATCGTGGTATCCCTGTTGTTGGTGGTACCTGCTACCAGGAAAACGGGTCTGTATGCCGCTTTTATCATGATGGTAGGGTTTACCATTTATATAGGCGGCCTGCTGATACTTAGCAGTAAACTTCCCTGCAGTTGCGGCGGCGTGCTGGAATCCATGTCATGGTCTCAGCACCTGGTATTTAATATCGTAGTCACAGCGCTGTTGGGCGCCTCCATTTGGATGGGTAGAAAAAAGAATTCAATCGCTATTTAAAAATTGGAATATGAAATTGCTTTTGCCAATGATGTTATTGGTGACGCTACTGGCGGGCTGCTTCGACAGCGCGCCAGAGCCGCCATTCAGCTCAGGAAGAGAAGGACAGAAGTTACTGGCTATTAACTATCTGAAACCGGATAGTACCTACGCCAGTATTGATACCAGTTCCGGCCATCCCGCCATTCTGTTTTATATCACCACCGTTTGCCCATACTGTAAAGCAGAACTGGAAGGACTGATTAAATCGGTGGATTCGCTGGGAAATACGCATGTATACCTGATGACCAACAGTTCCCTGCACGATGTACGGGAATATGAAAAGGAATTCAAACTGGATCAGTACCGGAAGAATTTTTCCCTGGGAATAGATACCGGACGCACTATGCTGAAGTACTTTGGCATCCATGCGGTACCCTATATTGCGGTGTATAACAAGGACCATATACTGAAGCAGGCCTTCAATGGGAGTACTACTACAGAGAAGTTAAGGGCAGTCGCCGCAGAATAGACAGGAAAAGGAGAGAGGAGGAAATGGATTTAGGGAGACCCGGATTCACAGTTGATTAACATTTTTTTTCTTTTCAGTCTAGAAAAAATACTCGATACTTGTATTGTTGTTATACGACTGGGGAACATCCATCCGGATGATGGCGTTAACAACAATACAGTTTCACTTCATGTTAGATTTGTCCTGCTGATGGATGAGGTTGTCTACTAACCTTATTCAATGATTCAGTAATGGTAAATCAATTCAAATTATCCCGGAAATCTTCCTACAACCACCTCCCGGAATTGCTCCAATGCAACAGGGAAAATGCTATTAAGGATCTGTATCAGGCTTACTACAAGCATTTGCTCCGTGAAGCAAATTATATAGTACGCGATAAGGACCTTGCCGAAGATGTTGTTCAAAATGTGTTTATTACTATCTGGAACAAGCGAATGGACCTGCCAGTGCCTGTGAACCTGAAAGCCTACCTGATTGTATGCGTTCGCCGTCGGGCTATTGACGAATTGAAAAAAGCCAATAAGCTGGAGAAAAATAAACAGCTGTACGACAATGACCGGTCAGAGGCAATCACACAGCGCAGAATGGAGGATAAAGAAATTTATGTGCAAATCCTCAAAGCAATGAAGGCGGTCCCTCCGCATCAAAGAAAGATTTTTGAAATGCGTTTTATCCATGAACTGAGCACCAGAGAAATCATGGAGACGAAAGGTCTCTCCAATCAGACCATCAAAAATCATATGAGTTCCAGTATTAAAATCATCAGAAATAGACTGAAAGCACATTATATACAATAGCATCATCATTTTTAGTTCCACTTTCCTGAACCATTGTATCCCTCCTGACTACTGACTAAACTCCTGACTGACTCCTGTCACTGACTGACGGCCACCCCTCAGGTATCCCCGGCCGTATTCCCATTTCCGCAAATGGGCAAAATCATTGCCTGTAATCTCCGCAACCAGCGGAGATTACTTCGTATGTGTGTTGTTTCGTAATCTTTTTTCCACGTCTTTAATTCACCAGTTATGCAGAAGAAGTTATCCTTTATTACCCTGCTACTGTCATGCTTTGCCGTGACCACCGTCAACGCGCAGTCTGCATGGAAAGCCCAGCCTGTCGCAATTGCCACCCGATGGACTCCGCTAGTCTCGCCGGAAAACGCATTGCCGGAATACCCCAGACCGCAAATGGTACGGTCCCAATGGGTAAACCTGAACGGGCTATGGGATTACGCTATCACCAAAAAAGACGCACCCGCTCCTCAACAGTTTCAGGGGAAAATCCTGGTGCCTTATCCACTGGAATCTGCACTGTCGGGCGTTAAAAAATCACTGCTCCCGGACGACCGATTATGGTACCGCCGCAATATTGATAAACCCAGCGATGCTGCAGGGAAAAGGGTATTGCTGCATTTTGGGGCGGTCGACTGGCAGGCCGTCGTCTATGTAAACGGAAAACAAGTAGGCGACCATGCCGGCGGATACCAGGCATTCACCCTTGATATTACAGACGCCCTCCATAATGGCAGTAATCAGTTGCTGGTCTCCGTATGGGACCCTTCCGATCAGGGCAATAATCCCAGAGGTAAACAGGTGCTGCAACCCAGAGGAATTATGTATACCGCCAGCAGCGGTATCTGGCAAACAGTATGGCTGGAAACAGTTCCGGATACTTATATTTCCAATATCAGTATCATACCGCAGGAAAACACCCTGAAAGTAGTGGTGTCCCCGAATGATAAAAGGAACTGCAAAGCGGAAGTAACAGTGTATGCCAATGGCGCACCAGTGGCAAATATCTCCGGTAAAACAAATGATACGCTGGAAATGCCTATCCCCGACGTACACCATTGGTCGCCGGAAGATCCTTTTCTGTATGATCTATCAATAAAAATATATAACCAGGATAAACCCGTTGATTCCATCCGTTCCTACGCTGGTATGCGCACCATTTCTATCATGAAAGATGCGAAAGGACAAGAGCGCATCTACCTGAACGGAAAATATACCTATAATCTGGGTGTGCTGGACCAGGGCTTCTGGCCAGACGGACTCTATACCGCTCCCACAGATGAGGCCCTGCGTTTTGATATCCTCGCTGTAAAATCGATGGGCTTTAATACCATTCGTAAACATATCAAATTGGAACCTGCCCGTTGGTATTATCATTGCGATAAACTGGGTATCCTCGTTTGGCAGGACATGGTCACTTGTGCGAATGAGTCGCCTACCGCAAAGATTGAGTTTGAAAAAGAGAATGCGGCTAATATTGAATTGCTGAAAAACCATCCTAGTATCGTTTGCTGGGTACTGTTTAATGAAGGATGGGCCCGTTATGATCAGCAACGCCTCACAGAATGGATGAAGAAAACAGATCCCAGCAGGTTAATCAACGGACATACCGGCGAGAACTATGACAGACGCGCCCCCGCAAATCCGTTGGAGCGCTGGAAGTCGGCCGATCTGACCGATGTACATGATTATCCAGGCCCGGGTATTGCGCCGGCATTGACCGGAAAAGCCCGCGTATTAGGAGAATGGGGCGGAGTGCAGGTCCGGGTACGCAGCCATCAGTGGAATGCAGAAGAGGGATGGGGGTATATTTCCGTAGCGCCGGCAGAATTCTCTCAGAAATATGAATACATGATCAAACACCTGAAAATCTATGAGGAAGAAGGTTTGAGCGGATCTATTTATACAGAACCTTATGATGTAGAAATAGAAGAAAATGGCCTGATGACCTATGACAGAGAGGTGATAAAAATTCCATTGGAAAAAATCAGGGAAATACATCGCATGATAATTCCCGCTACAGGACCAGTTCCTACTGATTTCAAGATAAAGGACATGGATACCACTAATCCTGATAACCGATATACAGATATGCTGCGTCGGTTTAAATCAGGATACCGTGATTCCAGTTTCCTGAAAGAGCTGGCACAAATGGCGGTCCGATTGAATGATATGCCTAATGCTCAGAAAGCGGCGGATGATTATCTCGCTCAGATCAAAGCGCCATTTTCCCGCTCTCAGTGGTTGTTCATTTTTAATATGGCTACCAGTGTAAAATCAACTGCATTCAAAATTATTGCTGCAAATAAGGAGGCCGCAGATAAGGTAATGGGTACGCGTCAGGCGGACATGAAATTAATGACAGTCATTTATGCAGACGTGATTAATCCGAATATCAGCGGTACCAATGAGCATCCGAACTGGTTTGCCATGCAACAGAAAGCAATGAGCTACGGCGTTACAGGAGAGGAAGTGTACTTACGATCAAAGACGTTGTATCATTTGAATAATAAACAATGGAAGCAGTTTTTCCCTGCTGCTACGCGCTATGTGGCCAAATTCGCGAAGAACTTGTCCCTGGATGAACTGAACCGTTATGCCACAACGGTCTTTTATCGCTCAGATGATTCCTCTATGTTGCTGACAGCTTCTGGATGGAGCCGGATATGCCTGGAACAGGGAGAGCGCTCCCTGTTTATGAACACCCAGGCCAACTTGCTTTACAAGGCTGGCCGCAAACAGGAGGCTATTGCAATACAAGAACGGGCGCTCGCATTGGCGCCCGATCAGGATAAAAAGCCGTATGAATCCACGTTGGAAAAAATGAAACGGAATGAACCAACCTGGTAAGGTTAGGATGCAACTGTTTCTTTTGCCAGATAGTTCGGCAGGGCCTCGTTGAAGAAGAAGTGCCAACCCTCCTGGAAACTGCTGACCTGAAAAGATGGATTGTCGATGCCAGAGAATGATTCCAATCCCCGATGGGTCAACTGAAGCCTGGTCTTATTTCCTTCGGGAAATAATTCCCAACTCACTTCTGAATAACCTGGATACCCCTCATATGTCCAGCTGTAAGTGATTTTGCGTCCGGGTATAACTTCTTTGACTTCACAATGATGCAGGTAATCTATTCCGTCACAATCACAGGTGAAGGAAAATTTAAACCCGGTCTCGGGTTTGAAACCATCTAACTGGAAATACCATTTACGCAGCTGTTCCAGCTGGGTGAGGGCACTCCATACCGTGGCTGTGGGCGCATCATATACGCGTTCTGTGATGAGTGGTGTGGCGTTCATTTTTAGTGGGTTTAAAAAATGATAGAATGACTATTTTTTCTTTTTATGTTTTTTTTCTTTCTCCAGGAAGTCGCCCAGATCATCCAGTTTGGAATTCCAGAAATCCTGGTACCTGGCAGTCCAATCCGCTACCTCCCGCAATCCCTGGAGGTTGGCATAGCATATCCTTTCTCGTCCTGCCGTTCGGATGCCTACCAAACCGCATTCTGTTAGTATGCGAATATGCTTGGAAATCGCCGGACGGCTGACGCTGAAGTTCTCTGCAATGCTATTGAGATTCAAACTGTCCTTGGCCAACAGGTGGATAATCTCTCTCCGTGTTGGGTCCGCTATGGCCTGAAATACATCTCTTCTCATATGATTTATTATGTAACCAATCGGTTACAAATATATGTAACCGATTGGTTACGGATTATTTTTTTGTTTCAGAAAAGTTGATTATTTTATATCCCCCGCCAACCTGCCAGATTTGCAAATTTGGAACTGAATTATTTATATTTACGCTTAAACCTTTTGTGATTGAAACAATTGCCGGATACCGCTTTATTGGAGCGTATGCGGGTGCATGATGATAAGGCAGCTTTTGATGAATTGTATCATCGCTATTGGGAGCAGCTTTACACGGCCGCCTATGCCAGACTACAGCAGGACGCAGATGCAAAGGACTGTGTGCAGGATGTTTTCATTGCCCTCTGGCAAAAAAGAAAAGACCTGGACATCCGTGAGCAGCTGTCGGCATACCTGCATGTAGCCCTGAAATACCGTGTATTTAATCACTTCAGAAATTCTTCCACTTACCAAAAACACCTGGATGTTTTTGCGGATATCCCGGTTTCTCCACTCCTGAAGACCGACGGACCTTTATTATTAAATGAAATGCAGCGCATGATCGCCGCCACAGTGGCCGCTATGCCTCAACGGATGCGGGATATCTACCTGCTCAATCGCCGCGATTTCCGCTCTATAGATGATATTGCCTCTCAGCTGGCCCTCAGCCGCCAAACCGTAAAGAACCAGCTAGGCCTCGCCCTGAGTCGCATTCGCGAACAATTATCCTCTTTCAAATAATAAAGTTGAAATTTTTTTTTACCGGATATGGTACCCGACTTGCGGAGCCGTGTCATATATACAAGCAAACGGTTATTATCACGTGAACGACCAGGAAAAAATAAAACAAATCCTGTCACGCCTCGATACCGGAACCTGTACACAGCAAGAGCTGGAATGGCTGCAATCCTGGTATGATGCCCAGGAGCCAGCAACGCAGGTATTCCGCAATGATGCGCACAGGCAATTGATTCAGCAGGATATGCTCCAACATATTCATGCGGAAATAGCGGATGAAGCAATACCGGCATCTGATCCGGTGACGCCGCTGTACCGCCGTTGGTGGATGGCTGCTGCTGTTATTACCGGTCTGCTAATAACTGTTGGATTATTATTTAAAAAATATCAGGACCGCCACGATATGCTCCTGGCCAGCGCCGGGCCAGGAGAACTGAAAGAATTCCTGCTGCCGGATAGCTCACGGGTATGGCTAAACGCTGGCGCCAGCCTGAAATATCCCCGCTCATTCGGTGAGGTAAGAACCGTCGTGCTGGAAGGAGAGGCCTTCTTTGATATACACCCGGATAGCAGACATCCTTTTGAAGTACATACCACCGAAATAAATATTCAGGTACTCGGTACTTCCTTCGATGTGAAAGCCCATCCGCTGCTGGACGAAACACAGGTGACAGTGAAAACAGGGATGGTAAAAGTACTACATCATCAGTCCGGACTGGATGTACTCAGTGCCAACGATCAACTGACTTTCAGCAGATCCGCACAACAGTATATGAAGTCGACAGTGAACAATGAACAAGTAAATGAATGGATGCACGGCATGCTTTCCTTATCACAAGTAGGATTCGCAGAACTGGTAGTAACACTCGAGAATCAATATGGGGTTAAGATTCGCTACAATCCTGCGGAAATGAAACAGGATGAATATACGCTCCGATGCAGTACCAAACTAACAATTACACAAGTATTGGATATTATTAACAGCATACATCCTATACAATATGATATACATGACAACGAAATAACTATTCACAAAAAATATTAAACAACTACCAACTGTTTTTACCGGGATGAGCAAAAGACCATCCCTGGTGAGTTATTGTCTTCTGAAATCAAAAACCGCACCTGTTGGAGCAGGTACGGCCTAGAGTGTGCAATGAATTGCACCCTGTCAGTTAATTCTAAAATCAACCAAAGATATGCAAAAATCGTTTAAGCATGCGTCCATGCGCGGCATGATAAGATGGAGCGTAGTGTTTACAGTGTTCTCACTGGGAAGTTTTACCCTGTTACCGGCAACCAACGCCTATAGCCAAAACCGGCAGGAAATCCGGGTAACGGCTGCCTTCGAAAATGAATCGCTGGCATCATGTATTAAGAAACTGGAAAAGAATTACCAACTAGCATTTGGCTACGACCAAAAACAACTGGCAGATTACAAGATTTCCAGGTTACGTTTTGTAAATGAACCGCTCAACAAGGTGATCGCCGCCCTTTTGCAGCATACAGACCTCGCATTCGAGGAAAAAAATGGCGTCATCATTATTACCCGTACGCCCATGGCATTGCCATTAACGCCGGCCATGGAGGCGCCAGGGAAAGTCCGTGGCCGCATTTTGGAAGCAGGTACCGCTAATCCTATTCCCGGTGTAACCGTTCGCGTGAATGGAACAAAATATACGGCTATGACAGACGCCGATGGTATGTATGAAATCACTATGCCACATGGCAGCTACTCTCTGCAGTTTTCTTCAATTGGCTATCAACAAACTACTTTACCTGTTCGTATAGGCGATGCCGTAGTAAGCCTGCCTGTTAGTATGACGATTGTAGCATCGCGACTTTCAGAGGCGGTGGTAATCGGCTACGGCGTGCAGGAAAGACGTAATCTGCTTGGCGCAGTGAGCTCCTTCAGAGCCGATGAACAACCAGGACAAATGCCGCTGTCAGTAGATCAGGCTATGGTAGGAAAACTACCCGGCGTTTACATTGCACCCAGCAGTGGAGTGCCCGGCGCTGCCAGCAACATTACTATCCGTGGTATCAGCACCCTTAACCCTAACGGCAATACGCCGCTGATAGTGGTGGACGGCGTTCCCATCTATGGAATCGACCAATCACTGAATACGGTAGACTACAGCAAAGGTTCCACTCCGGGCGTTTCTTATGGAGGTACCACTGTAGCGAATGATTACCGCCCACCAACCACTTTTGAAAAGAATCCACTGGCCACATTAAATCCGGATGATATTGAGTCGATAGAAGTATTGAAAGACGCGTACTCCACTGCCATCTATGGTTCCAGAGGGTCTGGCGGCGTTATCCTCATCACCACCCGTAAAGGAAGAAAAGGATCAGCGCATGTAGATGTACAGCTGGGAACTTCCGTCAGCGCTCCCCGCAAACTACCGAAGGTGATGACAGGCGATCAGTACGCAGATTTCTACACCCGCCTCTTTGCGCTGAAAGACTCTGTTGGCAAGGCTTCCAGTGGCTGGTATATACCTTTAAACTACAAGTTCCCCAAAGGCGTAAATACGAACTGGCTGGATCAGGTAGTCAGAAATGCAATAGGCACAGATGCCAATATCTCTCTCAGCGGGGGCACAGATAAGAGCAATTACTTTGTCAGCCTGGGTTACGATAAACAACAGTCTTATATCATCAATAATGATTTTACCCGCTATCAGGGCCGCGTAAATTTCGATAACCAGGTGTCTAAAGCCTTGAAAGTAGGAGTGAGTGTTGGTTTGAACCAAGCCAATAACAACAGCCTTAATGCCCAGCAGGTATACCGCGATGCAGTGCTGAAAGCGCCAAATATCAGCGTATACGATAGCCTGGGAAAATTCAACTGGCTGTATGGCAATAACCCCACAGGGCCAGCTACTGTATCCAATCCGGTAGGTCAGGCTACCACAGGAAAGAATTATTCTATAGACAGTCGCGTACTCGGAAATGTATTCGCCGATCTGAAACTGCTGCCATGGCTGTCTTTCCATTCAGACGCTGGTACCGACTGGATCAACTCCCGCGCTTATAGTCGCGTCATCGACCGCCCAAGAACGGAAGGCGGCATGGCCACAGAAACACAGCAACAGCTACGCAAATTCGTCGTGAATAACCGTATCGACGTCAATAAACTCCTGGAAGGCGGACATGGCATCAGCGCTATGCTGGGCCAGAGCTATGAGCATTCTACAGAAGATGTTACGACCGTAGTAGGCGACCATTTTATCAATGATGAAATGCTCAGCATCGCCACTGCTAAGAATAAAAGAGTGGTCACCTCGCTGCAACAGGAATGGGCACAAGTTTCTTTCCTCGGAAGAGTGAACTATCAATATAAAAATCAATACCTGGCTGGCGTTACCTATCGCATGGACGGGTCCTCCCGTTTCTCTAAGAACCATCGCTACGTAGGCTTCCCATCGTTCGCATTGGGTTGGGTGCCCAGCGAAGCTGCTTTCCTGAAAGGAAACAACTGGATTGATCAGCTGAAAATTCGCGGTAGTGTAGGCTTCACCGGTAGTGACGGCGGAAATGGCTACTATGGCAACCAGGGCCAGTATATTGTAAATCCTTATGCTGCATCCTATGGTAATATCACGGCTATTGGCGTGAAACAACCCGCCAATCCTGAACTGGCCTGGGAACGTACCACCACCTGGAACGTAGGAATGGACCTGGGTATTTTCAAAAGCAAGATTACGGCTACACTGGATTTCTATCGTCGCCAAACAACGAATGCGATTGTCAGCTCTGCACTGCCTTATTTTATGGGCTTCGCAGTACAGAAACAAAACCTGGCCGACCTTAGCAACAACGGGGTGGAGCTGAGCATCAACAGCCAGAATATTATCAGGAAATCATTTAGCTGGACCACCAATTTTAATATATCTGCCAACAGGAACAAGGTCGTGCGTCTCCATAAAATCAACGAAGACGAATTAGCGATGCAAAACGAACTGGATGGCGGGCGCTTCTGGAAAGTAGGCCACTCTGCTACTGCCTATTATCTCTACCAGTGGGGCGGTATCAATCCGCTCGACGGACAACCGCTATGGATTGATAAGAATGGTAAATCTTCTGAAACTCCAATCCAGCAACAATATCCGGATCGTCCGTATGAAAACAGAGCATATAAGGGAGACGCGATGCCCATTGTCTTCGGTGGTTTCGGTAATACGTTTACCTGGAAATCTTTAGAGCTGAATTGCTTTTTCAACTTCTCCGCGGGTAATAAAATAATCAATGGCGCCAAAGCAGCACAATACAGCTACCTGGGCAGCGCTGCGGGTTCCAATGATACCTGGAATCTCTCGCCTGACCTGGTGAATTACTGGCAATATCCGGGTCAGCAAACCGCCATCCCAGCCATGATTAATAAATCCAATTATGTAACGGGAAGCTTCGGCTCTTCATTTGACTATACATTGAGTCGTCAGAACGATCGTTTCCTGGAAGATGCCTCCTTTATTAAACTGCGTAGTCTCACCCTGACATACGATTGCACTAAGATGCTGAGAAATGTGAAATCGATCCGTTCACTGCGTGTGTTTGCAGAAGGTAATAACCTGTTTATCATCACTAAATATTCAGGTATTGATCCGGAGGTCAGCGCAAGCGGTTCCTCTGCACTGGGCATGGGTTTCGATGAACTGACATTACCAGCTCCCCGGACCTGGAGAATAGGCGTAAAAGCATCACTCTAAAATTGTTTTACTATGAAGAAATTATCTTACAGCATATATCTGGCCGGCCTGTTGCTCCTGAATGCGGGATGTAGTAAACAACTGGATCTGAAACCGGAAGGAACCATGGTGGAGGCAGACTTGCTAAAAGACCGTCAATCGGCCGAAAGCTTTCTGGCAGATGCCTATCTCCAGACAATGAATGCATGTGGCGCTGATGCCTATATGCTCGGAGATATAACCGGGAATATTGTGAGCTCCTTCGATCAGGCACTCGTGAAAGGGGCTATCGATCCCAGGGATAAGAACTATGAGCCCTACTGGCAAAGGCCTTATGCGGCCATTAATGAAGCAAACGTTATCATTAATAATCTCCCAACCTACGCCACTTTTGATCCTGCTATCCAGAAACAGTTTATCGGAGAGGCTAAATTTATCCGCGCATACTGCCACCTGATACTCCTTCAAATGTATGGCGATGGCGCGTTGCAAGGACAAGGGAGCAACATGGGAATTCCCATTATGACAACAGCTTTTGAAGGATATGACGGTTCCCAGAATAAGGCCAGGAATACTAATGCGGAAGTATATACGCAGATATTAAAAGATCTGGACGATGCCATTGCAGCCTTACCTGCTGTCAGAAGTGCATCGTTGGACCAGGGCTCCAGAGCTACCAGCGGCGCTGCGGCAGCATTGGCTTCCAGGGTATGTTTATACAAACAGGATTACCAACGGGCTGCTACCTACGCCAATATGGTGCTTAACGGCAACCAATATACGTTGCAGAAAACGTTTGCAGCCATGTGGCCCAACAATGGTACTGGAACCGGCAACTATCCCATTAATGCAGAAACTATCTTCGCGTTTCCGGAAAGCTATAACGCTACGGCTAATTACGGCGAAAACAATGGCATCTACTATGCTTACGGATATTACACGCCACTACCGGACTTCCTCGCCAGCTACGATGCCACAGACGATCGGTTCCTGGCCATCAAAGGAGGTACTTTCGTGCCAAAGTATACGGATATGCGTATACGCGACAACGTGATCATGATCCGCCTGGCGGAAGTAATGCTCACAGCGGCAGAAGCCCAGGCGCAGGTATCCGGCGTTAACCAGGGATCTGTTGATTTGCTGAATAAAATCTATAGCAGATCCTTCTCCGTCAACGCAGTTCCAAAGGTTTATACAATGGGCGATTTCACCAGCAAGCAACAGCTGATCGACAGAATTCTCCTGGAACGTAAACGGGAACTGGCTTTTGAAGGTTTTGCACGATTCGATGCTATCCGCTATGGCAAACAGCCTAATCCGCTGATGCAACCGGCGAATTATGCAATGCCTATCCCTCAACATGAAATTGATATCACCGGAGGACTGATCAAACAGAACCCGGGATATGTGAAATAACGTTAACGAATAAACGAACATGCATATGAAAAAAACAATCGGTATGGTAACTGGCGTGCTGCTAAGTATGAGCAGTATGGCACAAACCATCACTATCGAAGGAGACCTGGCCGGAGACCTGAAAGGACATAATAAGATGTACCTGTATTCCCGTACCTACAAGGATTCAGCAGATATCCGCAATGGACATTATACGTTTAAAATTCCCTATAAGGAACCTATGTTCCTGATGTTGCTGCCACAATATGTGCAGGCAGAACGCCAGATGTACGTGCCTTTCGGGGTACTGTTTGATCAGCCGGTGACTTACACGGTACAATCTGATGTTGCTAAAGGTATGAGCGAATCTGTTGTGAAAGGCTCTGAGGCGGCGGAACTGCTCCTGAAATACGGGCGGGAGAAGTCTGCTGCTTACAGAGATATCAGCAAAGCGCTGCAAGCAGAATTCGGAGGCGCCTGGTTACAGGAAAACGATCCGAAATATGAGGCGTTTGAAAAAAGACAGACCGCTTTACAACAGCAATACCTGCTACCGTTATTACAGCAACTGGTGAAAGAACATCCAAACTCCTACGCTGCTGTATACAGCCTGAATGATGCCCGACAAATGGCTACTGTAGCGCAACAGGATCAACTGTATGCCGGACTGTCCAAGCAAATGAAGGCCACCAAAGAAGCGACAGAGTTCCATCAGTTTGCAGAAGGGCTGCGTAACTCCGCCATCGGTAAACAGGTGAAAGATTTCACCCTGCCGGACCCCGAAGGTAAACCGGTAAAATTCAACGACCTGAAAGGAAAGTATGTACTGGTGGATTTCTGGGCCAGCTGGTGCGGACCTTGCCGCAAATCCTTCCCACATATGCGGGAGGTATACCAGCAGTATAAAGATAAAAATCTCGTCTTCTACAGTATTTCCATCGATAAAAGTAAAGAAGACTGGCTGAAAGCAGTAGCACAGGAAAACAATCCCTGGTTACAGTCGCTCGACGATAAGAACATTTCTGGAAGCGGATTTGCGATCACCGGCGTTCCAACTACCTACCTCATTTCACCTGATGGTAAAATCATGATGAAGGAGGTCGGTTTTGATGAAAACGGTAACGGACAAATCGAAAAGAAACTGGCAGCACTCTTTGGAGGTACGGTAAAGCCGACGCCTGCACCACAAGCAGCACCAGCCCAACCAGCGGGAGGAAAAGCGATCAAAGCCATCCCAATGGGAACCTTGCAATAAAAAATCAAAAATCAACCCATACATGAAGCAATACCGGATAAATTTGGTTGCCTTCCTGCTGGCCGCCGGGACTATACTCCCGGCTGCTGCTCAGCAGACAAAACGTTTTATCACTGTCAGTGGTAAAATTAAATTCCCGCCAGGAGCAGAACAGCAGGCGAAGTTTCCTTTCCTCGTACAAAAACAAGTAGGAGATGAGCGCATAACCGTAGACACGATTCATCTGCGCCCAGATGGTTCTTATAGCCATAAACTGGACGCCACCAAGCCGCAATTCTATATCCTGAATGAGTTCGAAGAAGATCGTCTGACCATTTGGGCAAATAAAGAGAACCTGCGCATTGATTTCAGAGGAATCGATACTGCCGCGATCAGAATCAAGAATCCTCCCTACGTCTATATTGATGGTAGTGAAGAAAACAAACTGGTAAATGAACTCAACTTCATTTCTTATCGTAATTACCAGGCCATGATTCAGAATGGTAAGCTGCAATACCAGGCTTCTTTCGCAAAGAATAAAGAACTGGACAGTACTTTCGGCGCCATGTACGGCTGGCTGGGCGATGACATGGGAGAACGTGTGAAATTGCTGATCCGTATGAATCAGAATACGCCTGTAACGCTCTATGCGCTGGACTTCCTCCATCCCCGGAAAGATAAGGCCCTGATTGCTGCTGAGCTGGATCGTCTCATCAAAAAGTATCCGTATCTCGATGAAGCAAAAAGAAAGAAAGCGGATATTATCCTGGCAGAAGAGATCGAACGAAAAACAGGCATTGGCGCTCCTGCCATCAACTTTACCCAGAATAATGTCAGCGGTAAAGCGGTGCAGTTATCAGATTACCGCGGTAAATATGTACTGCTGGATTTCTGGGCAAGCTGGTGCGGCCCATGCAGAGCGGAAAATCCAAATGTACTGGATAACTACGAAAAGTACCATAGCAAAGGATTGGAAATACTGGGCGTATCCCTGGATAATGCCAAAGATGCCTGGGTAAAAGCCATTAAAGATGATGGTCTCACCTGGGAGCATGTCAGCGATCTTAAAGGTTGGAAAAATGCAGTGGCAAAGGAATATAATATCCGTGCAGTACCTAGTAATTTCCTGATTGATAAAGAAGGAAAGATCATTGCCAAAGACCTCCGTGGAGACGAGCTTACCAAAAAGCTGCAAGAAATTTTCGGAAAGTAAAATTGAATATAGACCTGTAAACGTTAAGATTATGAAGAAGTTACTCACCTTGTTGTTAATCTGCTGCAGCACAGCGGTGATGGCCCAGATGCAGGCCGCACAACGAGTTATACCCGACTACACCCACGAAACACAGCTTAAAAGTACGCCTGTAAAAGTCTGGAGAATTATCCGCGATCTGCCACAGGTAAAGGAATATTCCAATGGTACCATCAAAGAAGTAACCATCCGGAATGTCGGCGAAACCCGCTACCGCGACCTGGTATTTGCTGATGGCCACAAACGTACAGACGAAATTGAACAGGTACATGAACAATACAAATTCTTTGTATTCCATATCCTGGAACCTTTGCCTGCAGGCGTTACCAAAGCGATCGTTACGGCATTGGTAGAATCTTCCCCCAACAACGATGATGTAGCCGTAATTAGATGGAGCATGATCATGGAAGGGGATAAGAGTGCCCGCAAAGCCCTGGTGGAAAGTCTTTCTGCTGAAATCGCCAGCTACGAAGCAGGATTGAAGAAAATGCTGGAATAGTTTGCAACCGGCTGCCTTTCATGGTTGGCAGCCGGATTTTTTTAATGAATAATTACTTCATACCAGGGAATATGAAGGTTCCCTGGATATACATACACCTCTACCTGTTGCCCTTTACTTACCTTTTCAAATTCTTTTTCGTCTACCCGAGTCCATATATGTGCAGGATGGTTTTCCCAACCGCCTAACAGCACATCATAGAACGTAGATTTTGAGGTTTTGGTAACCTCTTTACGGAGAACAGTCGTCTGATATCTCTCCGGGATGGATTTATCCATGACCATATTCGTATAATTAACAAAGACCCAACTAAAGAGAAATAACCACATTCCGTAAAAAACCATACGGGCCAGACGTTCAATAATCGACATTTTAGTAAAAGAATTACTGACAGTATAGAGTAATAGCAATACCCCAAATAGAATGAATATAGTCTTGAAATAGAGATCGTCATCCAGTGATTGATAGCCTGCACTATGAAAAAGCATAGAAATGATAGCAGCAACTATAGGAGCAAATCTGTTTTCATAAATAGTACTTTTCAGATTGTTGTCTACTGGAATATTTCTGAAAACATAAAAACTATAGATCGTAATTAATACAACTACCAGTTGGATATACAGCAGCCCTATAATATAACTTCCAAAGATAAGATGTATTAATTCCACGAATACTGCAGTCAGAGAAAGCAGGATATTACATCGGTGGGCCTCAATAATTTGACTTTCCTGGGTTGAGTCGGACGGGCTATTGCTGTCAGATGGCATAAATAAGCTTTAGGGAATGAGACATAAATATAGGGATTGTGCTGTTATAAATATTTATCATGTCTCAATGGATATCTAGTCTCCCAGTATTTTAAACCAGGGAACATTCAGTTTACCAGGATATACATCTATCGTTATTTCCTGCCCTGTATTTACGCTTTCATAGAAAGACTCCTCTACTTCAATTTTTTCCGGAAAACCATTTCCTTCCCGACCACTCACCATTATGTAATAATAAATGTACCTGCTTTTGTCCGACACATACCGATCCGTAATAATCGTTTTATTCCTGACAGGTGGGGCATCATCCATCCTTACATTGGTATAGGCAATAACGCCGTAGCTGGCGGATAATAACATTAATCCATATACGAAAACATACTGCACACATTTCGTAATAGATAATGGAAGCGCCCAGATCGCGATCAGAAATAGCAGCATTAATACGCCGAATGTCGGCCAAATTATCAGCCAGAGCGGATGCGTGTCCTGGTGATCGTAATGGCCTGTCTGTGACCATAGACTGAATGAGTTAATTATCATCAGAAACATTCCTTCTGAAAAAAAGGAGGTCGTTTTGTTTTCTATCATCAGAAGACTCCGGAAATGATAAAAACCATATAAAAAAATCAATATCAGTAGCAACTGACCATAAGCCAGTCCCTTTATCTCCTGACCTTTGAAGAATACTAATACTTCAAGTAAGAGTGTAATAATAGTCAGTCGAACAACAAACTTGCGTGCCTGCTGCGTTTTGATATTTATTTCTCTATTCTTCTGTTTCTTTTCTAATTTATTCATGAAAGAACATGCGATTGAATGTGATTATTTATTCTCAACAAATTGATACCAGGGAATACCCAGTCTCCCGGGCCACATGTCCACTTCCACTTCCTGATTTACTTCATACTTTAGGTATAGATCCATATGTACATCCATGGTTACCGGTTTTTCATCTCTCCAGCCTTTGAACTCCATTTCTGACGAACTTGTTTTGCTACTTTGGCGGATTCTTTTATTGAGCACAGTTGTACGATATCTTACAGGAGCAGTATTATCCAGAACAATATTGGTATAGTTTACAATACCACAGCTACAAAGAAAAAATCCCATGCTCCATATGCAAATATGCATGATGCGGTCTTTAAGACTAACTTGAGTAGCTAACAGACATAAGGTAAGTAACACCACTAATACTGCAAATACGATCAGTACGTAAATCCAATAATCATTATTATAGAATTTATACTTTCTTTCAGGGCTGGTAATCAAACTAAGGGAGATGATGATTAAAAGAATGTAGGCAGGTGGAAAATAGTGGATATGAACAATCGACCTATAATGGATGATACCGTAAAGCATTAATGGTACAAAAAAGAATTGAATATAGTCAAGACCTCTGATACGATAGCCCGTAGTGAGCATGATATATCCGAAAACGGCCATCACTATAATGAGGTACCCGCTAATACTATTCACCTGAGAAATTTTGCGGAGTAATTTTTCATCTGTTACCGCAGTTTCCGGCGTTGTTGCAGATAGCTGCTGTGCAGGTTTGGGTTTCTCTTGCACAATGGTAAATCGTTCGCTTATAAATGCAATAATGTCCTGATATCCTTGCCTGGAACTACTGACATTAAATCCCAAGGCTCCTGCAGTACGGTGTATGATAATCCCGTGATCGGTAAATTTTACCTTAGACACGTCTTTCCAAGGCAATACCCGCTTATATAAAGGAGATCTAAATTGGATACCTTCACTATCTAATATGATGCTGGAAAAAAAGTTATTAATGGCATAGCCGCAGGAGAAAATAGTCGCGGGATATAAGATGGAGAAAAAGACAATTGCTTCAATGGTGGTGGGGATACAGAATAGTAGTATTTCTCCTGCAAGTCCAATAATTAAAAACAGTCCGAAAATAATACTGCCAATGATTTTTAAGCTACGTGTATAAGTATAGGTTCCCATCAATTTCATCATTTAGAAAGTATATCTCACCAAATCTTCTGCCAACCTATGCAAAGCTTGATAAGGTAATGTGTGTAAAGATAATGCTTTAGGGAGACAGCCGGTACTCCGCTCATCATATGTCCTTGTTCATTTCGCTTTATAATAGAAATACCAAGGGCCGCATTTAGCGGCCCTTGAGATGAAAAATTTTACCAGCCAATGCCGTAATCTTCCCCATGGTTACTACTTCCTCCCCAGATAGTACCATGTTTTCTGTCCAGGAATATAGCGTTGATAGGACCGCTGGTTCTGTCTCCGAAACTGAGGTGATACCCCATTTTCTGCAATTCCTGCCGGGTCTTTTCAGGCGTATTATTATTCAGCAGAATACTTCCCGGCCGCGGTTGACGATCTTTAATGGTACTGCCGCCCAGGGAAAGCCATAACTGATTAGTATTAATGTTAGCCGCTTCTGTGGCCTGCTGTACTGTCATGTTGAATTCTGCCATATTCAGGAAGAACTGTAACAGGTTCTGATCCTGTGTATCGCCGCCTTGTACGCCGAAGCAGAGATAAGGTTTACCCTCCTTCAATGCCAGGGTGGGGGTGAGCGTAACGCGTGGACGCTTGCCTGGCGCGATTACGTTAAATGGATCGAGGGCAGAGTCCAGCACAAAGCTTTGTGCACGCTGACTCATACCAATACCTGTTTTACCTGCAATGCATGCTGGCAACCATCCGCCACTGGGAGTAATACTTACCACCCAACCGTCTTTATCTGCTGCCTCCACACTGGTGGTGCCTCGCCATAGTCTGTCCATATATGCGCTGTCTACATCATTGACGGCATACATAGAAGACAGATCGGACTGTTGCAGGAAAGCCGCATCATGTTTAGGTACAAATCCGCCTGGTTTGCGGCCGCTGGTAGTGTCCATTAGTGCCGCGCGTTCTTTCAGGAAATGCAGGTAGGGATTGGTTTTACCCATATAAGGATAAGGATCTCCGGGTCCGGCATTGGCATCATTTTGCGTCAGGTTGATTTCCTTTGCCCGGGCCTTGGCATAATCCTTATTGAGCAATCCTTTGATAGCGGAGTTAGGATTAAATGCAGGATCGCCATAATAGAAATCGCGATCCGCGAAAGTGAGATTCATGGTTTGATACAAGGTGTGAATATACTGTGTGGAGTTATATCCCATGGATTTGAGATCGAAATTCTCCAGGATATTCAGGCTTTGTAACAGCATAGGACCTTGTGTCCACTCCTGTAATTTGTATACTTCTATGCCTTTATAATTGACATGGAGCGGCTCTTCTTCTACCGGCTTCCACTTTGCGAGGTCCTCCATCGTAATTAATCCGCCCTGTTCCTGACAACCACGTACAAATTCCCGGGCAATATCTCCTTTGTAGAACCGGTCGTATGCCGCCATGATAGCCTCTTTGCGACTCTTATGATTCTTCAGCGCTTCCTGTTCGGCTGCTACTGCTTTTTGCAAAGTATTCAGCAGATCTTTCTGCACAAATATTTCTCCGGCCTCCGGTGCTTCTCTTTCTGCTCCGGGATGGGTCAGGAACACTGCTTTACTGTAAGGCCATTGGGAAATATATTTCTTACCTCTTTCGATAGAGTTGGCGGTCTGCGCTTCTATGGGATATCCGGCAGCCATATCCATGGCTGGCGCCAGTACTTCTTTCAGACTCATAGTGCCGTAGTTGGCCAGCATGAGACATAGTCCTCCGAAAGTGCCAGGAGTGACCGCTGCCAACGGACCATACTCAGGTGGGAAATCATATCCTTTACCTTTGTAATAGGCAGGTGTGGCGCCGGTAGGAGCTACTCCCAATGCGTTGATGGCAATTACTTTCCCTGTTTTTGGATTATAAATAAGCGCCTGGGTTTCGCCTCCCCAACTGAGTACATCCCACATGGTGCAGGTGGCGGCCAGCATGGCACAGGCGGCATCTACGGCATTACCGTTTTTCTGGAAGATCATCGCGCCGGCAGTGGCTGCGAGCGGCTTTCCGGTAACAGCCATCCAGTTTTTGCCATGCAAGGGCGGTTTTTGCGTTTGTTGCGCCTGTAAGCCCGCAACAGTAGCCAGCGATAGCGCAAGAGTTAAGATTCGCTTCATACAATTTTAGATCTGGTGAAATAGCACCGATCAAGGTAAGAAAAAAAGCAGGCCTGTGCAAATGTCATCTCCCGAAATCATTTCCCAGCAACTGTAATACCTTTTGTAATTCTTCCGTATTCCCGTTGGTTGCAATAGGGGAGAGATGAAGGTCGTGCTGCCGGATATGATTCAATAAGGGTATGTTCAAATGATTTTTATACTCGGGATGCCAGAGCAGATAACAGACAATACTTTTCATAGCATTGGCCTTTATCCGGATGGTATGTGGACTGTACCGCGAAGGATGCAAGTGAATATATGCGTGATGATCAATGTAACGGAGCGTCCAGTTGGAACCATCAGATAACGTAATGGTTCGGTATCCCCGGTGTGACGCTATCCAGGAATGGTATGTCGTTTTCTCCTGTATGCCTTGCTGACTTAATTGGGCTACTGTTTCTGCTTCAATGGCTGCGACAGACAATTTACCATGGTACAAATCAAATTGAGAACCTCCAAACGTACGGATAGCATATAATTGCTGCTCTTGCCCTACCGGAGGATGGGCCAGAAATGACTGAACAGCCGCATAATGATGCTTCAGAGCATGAAATAGTATGTTGTCAGTTTCAATAGGAACGTGCATGTGATCAGTATGTATCAGCGATTTCTATATATCGATGTTTTCCTCCATGCAAATGTAATCGATATTCATGGGGTTGAAAGAATGCGGCTATTTGAAAAAAATTAAAAAATATTTTTCCGCTGGATAATTTCACTGTGGCGGATATACGTAGTTTTATAGGTGATAAACAATGCTTGTAGGTGAAAACACCCTTGTTTTTTAAATAAAATATATTTTACCTTTATGCCCTCAATGGTACATGACCATTTGAAATTTCTATACCAAATCTTGTTTGATAAACCCCACTATAGACTCCTCCTGAATGCACGATAGTAATTCTGTCCAGGGATCCTGTAATGGGGTATTCTCAATCCTGGTACCGAAAGCAGTGAATTATTCAGTAATAACTATACCTTTTACCTACTATCTAAATCGAGTACACTTATGATGGAGTCTTACCTAGCCCTTGTTTACATTTTCGCCGGAAGTTTTGCCCCACGTGGTTTTGTGTTTTGTCAGGGACAACTATTAAGTATCAACGCTAATCCGGCATTATTTTCCCTGGTAGGAACGTCCTTTGGAGGGAATGGACAGGCTACTTTTGGCATCCCCGATTTGAGAGGTCGGGTGCCTGTAGGCGCCGGACAAGCACCTGGTCTAAGCAATTATGTATGGGGCGAGATCGGAGGTACCGAAAGTGTAACCCTCGGCATCAATAATATACCGGCACATACCCACGCAATGACCAGCACACTGACTGCCAGCCCTGCCGCTTCAAATGCAGACGCTACTACCAATACTCCTTCCAGCACAGTAGCTCCGGCGGTACTGCCTAAAATGGGCGTAGGCCCCGGCGCTGTTACTATAAATGGCTATGGCGCTCCTGTAGCAGGTACGACACTGGCTCCTGGTAATGTAAGTGGCACTATCACAGCTGCCGTTACAGGAGGTAATCAATCTTTCTCGATTCGGAGCCCTTACCTGGCATTAAACTATATTATGGTAATTCAAGGTATTTTTCCATCCAGAAACTAATTAACTGACGGAATGATTCCCGGAGCGCCATTAACGATAGGATTTCTTACTCCTTACTCTACTGTCTATCCCTATTTCAGTCATCACCTGATTGCAGGCTGGTTGCTGGGTATGGGCCTGGACCCGGTACAGCAAAGGACTGTGCAGTTTGTTCCGGAATTTACCCAACAGGGCGGCGCAACTGCTTCGGCAGACGCCGCCCGTAAACTCATCTACTTCAACAGGGTGGATGTAGTATCAGGTCTGATAGGATACAAATCAATTACGGATATTATCCCAATGCTGGAAAGAGAAAAAGGAACCGGATTCTTCTTCGATATGGGAGAATACATTCCCCACTTTCCTTATCTCAGTCCGAATGTATTCTATGCATCGAATCAACTCTGGCAATCTCAATATGCATTAGGCAAATGGGCCATGCAAAAATTTGGCGCCGAGGGAGAAATTATCTCTCCGCTTTATGAAGCAGGTTATCACTTATTGCCCGCTTTTTCAGAAGGCGTCAATGACGCAGGAGGCCCACGCCCTGTAATCAATGTCATCCCAGCTGACAAAGACCATCCCATGAAACTGGAGCTGGATGAATATTTCAGCAGATGGAAGCAACATCCGCCGGCATATGTACACGCTATCTTCTGTGGGAACCTTGGTATCAATTTCATGCGCAAATGGATGGCTTCCGGATTACAGCATAAGATCCCACTCATCCTACACGAAGCGATGGCATATGATGATATGCTGGAAGATATCAAAGAAGGCGACTTAACATTTTACACGGCCCGCTCCTGGATGAGAGAAGATGAGCGTAAAGAAAATCAACTCTTTGTCAAAACGTTTGAACGTTATGCGCAGCAACCAGCCAATGTTTTTGCATTGATGGGATATGAAGCAGGACTGGTTTGGAAAGAATTGTTACCCCATGCTGTAAAAAAAGATTTCGGAACCGTGCGTCAGCTGCTGCAATCTGAAGTAGTAAAGGGCCCTCGCGGAGATAAGAACTATTTTCCGCAATCCGGTTTTGCATTGCCGGATGCCAATATCATAAAAATCACAACAAACAATAAGGATATACGAAAAATTATCGTTGACCAGGGGAAAGGACTACGGTATGACGCGAAAGAATTCCAGGAGATTCACGAACAATCAATCTCCGGTTGGCAAAATCCGTTTCTCTGTATCTAAACATCGCCAATGACAAAAATTTACTCCAAAAGCTGCAAACACTTGCTGTTGCTGCTGGGAATGTTATGTGTATTCCTCAGCGCCTCAGCGCAATACAAAGCCTCCAATCTGGTATCAGGAGGATACAACACGGCTGTCGGCAGAGACAATGCCGGTAACCTTTATACCGTGGAGGCGGATCCATCAGGTCAGTTCTATAACCTGGTCCAGTTTCCAATAAATAACCCAACTTCCAAGACGACCATTGGCTATAACCTCTCCGCCAGCATTAATAAAGCTCCCTGGAGTATCGTGGTAAACAGTTCAGGAGATGTGTTTATCATTAATCCTAATCCTACTCCGGACAACCCTTCTGGTGTGGATGGCTCTGAAATCCTGCGGTATCACAAGTCTGGCTCATCCTGGACAGAAACGCAGGTGGTAGCAGGAGCAGCCTATGCTGCGTTGGCAATGGATGCGAGCAATAACTTGTACGCAGTGGAATACGATCATTCCAGTAAGTATATTATTACCCAATATGCTGCTGGAATGGGAAATATGAAAGCTGTATTGTATTCTGGCGCATTGTTGACGTATCCCACAGGCGCCAGTACTTTTCCAACCGGCCTTGTTGTAGATAATAGTTATTTCTATGTTACCGGTTTCCCAGGTACAGCGTCCGATAAATTATTGAAAATCCCGTTTGGGTCCAGCAATGATGCCGCTGTACAGGTCATTGGAACAGGTCGCTCATTTGTATCTCTCGCCTGGGATGCAAATGGGAATTTGTTGTCTACCGAAGCCAGTACCGGAGGAAAATACCATATAGTAAGATATACTATGCCACTGTTTCCCGGAGCGACTGGTACAGAAATATATAATGGTCTGAGTCAAATTCAATATTCCTTTCCCTGGGGATTGGTGGCTACCGCTGATAATACCATCTTTGCCGGAGACGTTGCTTCCGCTGGGAATGGCCGAATTGTCAATCTGCAGACGCCGATGAATGCTACCGTAACCGGCGGCGCAAACTCTGTAAAATCAAATGCTTCCACCGTAAACTTTGTAGTGAATTTTGACCAGGATGTAACAGGGGTGAGTGCCACTGATTTTGGCGTATTCAGCACTGGTACAGTTGCCGGTACAAGTATAGGCTCCATTACCTCCACCAATGCAAGGCAATATACAGTTACAGTGAATACAGGTACTGGAGATGGAATGCTCGACCTGAAGCTCCTCAATACCGGGAATATGTCGAGGTATGTAATAGGAGCGCCCAAAAATGCAAATGCCGCATATATTATAGATAAAACTCCTCCTAATGCCAGTTTCACCATTAACGGCGGCGCTGCGTTTACGAATAGTCTGAATGTATCATTGCAAATTATCCCCGATGATGCAACAGTGATGGCGTTTTCCAATGATAATGTCACCTGGACTGGAGACATGCCAGCTGCTGCTGCCGGTAATTTCACGTTATTTAATGCGGATGGCCTGAGAACCGTCTATATTCGTTTTACTGATGCAGCAGGAAACACGGTCACCAAGACGAGCCAGATCAATCTGGACAGAGTAGTACCTTATACTATTATAAACTCGGGTCCAGGCGGTGCAGCGCATCTGACAAATTCTACCAGTGCTCCTTTTAATGTAAATGCAAGTAAACCGGGATGTACGGTGCTGTATAGTTTGGATGGAGGCGCTTATACGCAGATCCCTTCGAATATATTTACCCTTTCAGGTATGACTGAAGGTTCACATACAGTGAAATTCATGAGCGCTGACCAGGCAGGGAATGTGGAAGTCACACCAAAAGCTTATACCTGGACGGTTGATCTTACCCCTCCAAGTGTCAGTATAGTGACCCCACCGACAGATGGAACCTATAACCAAAGTTCCAGAAGATTCTTAAACATTAAACTACAGTTTAACGAAAACGTCAACGTAACAGGTAATCCAATTGTTGGAATTACCATAGGCGGAGTAAGCAGGTCAGCTACCTACATATCAGGTTCAGGTGGTACTACACTGACATTCCAATATGGCATTTCAAACGGAGAAAATGCTCCTACTGGTATTATCATAGTGAGCCCGATTAGCCTCAATGGAGGTACCATCCAGGATGGTGCTGGCAACAATGCGGTATTGACATTCACCCCGCCAAATACTTCTGGTGTACTGGTGAATACCAAAACCCCGACCTGCTCCATCTCGGCGCCTGCTACAGTGTATGGTCCGTTTACATTGACCATCACTTTCAGTGAGTACGTTACAGGAATGACACTCGGTGCAATCACCATTGGTAACGCCACCACATCCAACTTACAAACCACGGATAACATTACCTATACGGTTAGCGTTACGCCTCAGAACAATGGTAATGTAAGTATTATTGTGCCGCAGAATAAAGTGCAGAATACTGGAAGCAACTTCAACTTGGCTTCTAATTCGCTCTCTGTGAATTATGATAAAACGCCGCCAGCCATTACTTCGCTCACACTGCCAGCAAATGGTACCTATAAAATAGGAGATGTACTGAACTTTGCTGTCACATACGATAAACCTGTGGTAGTAACTGGAGGGCCTACACTGGATGTCGTACTCAGCTCAGGAACCGTATCTGCCGCTTATCAGGGCATGACCGGCAACACACTGAACTTTGCCTATACTGTTGTCAGCGGCGATCTGGAACCTGCTAATATTAATGTAGGCGCTGCGATCAACCTGAATGGCGGTACTATTATCGGTGTAAATACACAGAATGCAGGTCTCAACCTTCCTTCTGCACTTCCTAACAGTGTGAAAGTGGATGGCATTCTGCCAACACTTACTTCAGTTACGGCTCCTGCAGATGGATATTATAATACAACTACCAATAAAGTACTGACCTATACGGTGAGTTACTCAA
Organism: Chitinophaga dinghuensis; assembly: GCF_003259435.1. GTDB lineage: Bacteria > Bacteroidota > Bacteroidia > Chitinophagales > Chitinophagaceae > Chitinophaga > Chitinophaga dinghuensis. Next base: position 329,858 of record NZ_QLMA01000005.1, on the reverse strand, counting down.
AACCAATAACTGTAACTGGTACGCCTACACTGGATGTAACCATCGGTGGCGTTACCCGTCAGGCTGGCTATGCCACTGGTTCAGGAACAAATACGCTTACATTCACCTATAATATCCAGGCAGGCGATAATGACCCCAATGGTATCGGCACCGCTGGCGCCATTGCCCTGAATGGCGGTACGATGAAGGATGCCACTGGTTATAATGCACCACTGACATTCACCGCGCCTAATACCAGCGGCGTTAAAGTAAACACCAATACGCCAAGCTGTATTGTTAGTACAAGCGCACTGACTGTGTATGGCGATTTCACCGCAACCATTACTTTCAGCGAAGCGGTTAGCGGAATGACCGCCAGTAAAATAACATTGACCAACGCTACTATATCTAACCTACAGACCACAGATCACATTACCTATACCTGCCTCGTTTCACCACAGGTGGATGGTAACGTTATTATATCTGTTCCTGCCGGGGTAGCACAGAACACAGGCGGATACGGTAATACAGCTGGTGTTCCAGTAACTGTTTATTATGACAAAAATCCGCCAGTAGTTTCTGCGCTGACTTTACCAGGCGCTTCCCGATATAAACTCGGAGATGTCATTGCCTTCCTGGTAACATATGATAAACCTATTGTTGTAACAGGTACGCCTACACTGGATATCGTATTAAATTCCGGAATTGTGAAAGCGCAGTACATTGGTACTATTGGTACTGATGTAGTTGGATTCCAGTATACAGTAGCCACTGGCGATCTGGATAATGATAATATTGGTGTAGGTGCTGCGATCAACCTGAACGGCGGTACCATCATCGGCGCCAATAACATGAATGCTGACCTCAATTTACCAACTGCTGATCCAAACAATGGCGTAAAAATAGACGGTATCATACCAGTCGTTTCTTCGGTAACAGTTCCTGCAGATGGCTACTACAACAGTACCAGCAAAAAAGTACTGACTTATACAGTTACCTTCCCTGAACCAGTAATTGTAACAGGTACGCCAGCGGTGGAAGTTACTATCGGTACATTTACCCGCATGGCTACATACAACAGTGGCTCAGGTACTGCAACGCTGACATTCAGCTATACAGTAGTAACCGGCGATCAGGATCTGGATGGTATCGCCACCGGCGTCCTGACCAATAATGGTGGAAATATCACCGATCTGGCAGGAAATCCTGCTAACATGACACTCAATGGTGTTGGTAGCACCGCTAATGTGTTTGTAAGTACTAAACCTCCAACCGTAAGTATTACCGCTCCATCGCTGGTGACAGGGCCTTTCACAGCTACTTTCACCTTCTCAGAACAAGTGACCGGATTTACTTCCGCAGTAATCAACACAGGAGGCATGGCTAATGTCAGCAATGTGCAGACTACAAATGGCATTACCTACACAGCTACCATCACGCCTACTACTGAAACGCTGATGACTATCGGTCTCGCTGCAAATGCAGTACAGTCGCTTGGCCTGAATGGAAACATTGCTAACTCCGTACAGGTACGCTATTCTGCGGTCCCAGTTGTTCAACAAACGAACGTTCCGCTTAGCAAATACTATATTACCGGAGATTTCTTGCAGTTCATGGTAACCTACCAGAAAAATGTAGTGGTAAACACTACAGGTGGTACGCCATATCTCGAAGTGACCATTGGTTCAAAAACAGTACGTGCTAACTATGTGCTCACCAGTGGAAAAAATATAGCCTTCCAGTATGCTGTTGTGGCGGGAGATGAGGCACTGAGCGGTATTCAGTTGGATAATGTGATTCACCTCAACGGAGCAACCATCCAGGATATCTACGGTGTAAATGCTGATCTGACACTGAATAACATCCCGGCAACCAATAACATCTTCGTATATACGACGATCCCTGCCGCTACCATTACCGGTACCGCTAAAACAAATCAGCCGTATACGATTACTGTTGCCTTCAATGAAGCGGTAACCGGCCTGACCACAGGCAGCTTTAACGTAACAAATGCGACACTGAGTAACCTTCAGGCTGGCGCAAACAACACTTATACCGTATTGGTAACGCCAGTAGCAACCGGTAACGTAACCGTACAACTGAAGGCTGGTGCAGTTCGTAATATCGCAAACGTTACGAATGCGGCTTCGAATGTATTGACCACCGCTTACGATGGAACAGCTCCTGTAGTCAGTCTGGTAAACATTCCTGCTAATGGATACTATAACGCAACCCAGACGCTGACCTTCACAGTATCGTTCAGCAAACCAATAACCGTTACCGGCTCTCCTGTATTACCGCTGACCATCGGCACGAATACGGTAAATGCTGGCTACGTAAGTGGAAGCGGTTCTAATATCCTCACCTTCCGTTATGCCATCCAACCTGGAGATATGGATATGGACGGTATCGACCTGGCTAGCGCGATCAATCTGAATGGCGCTACCATCGCAGATGATTTCTCTAACAATGCAGTACTCACACTAAATAATGTGCCTTCAACCGCACAGGTTCGTGTAAATACCAGCCATCCTACAGTTTCCCTGAGTGGCAATACTGCCCGCGTAAATACGCCGGTAAATGTTACCGCCGCCTTCAGTGAATCGGTAACTGGTTTGACTGCTACATCGTTCACCGTAGTGAATGGAGTAGCCAGCAATCTTACCACAACGGATAATAAGAATTATACTGTTACTATTACGCCTGCGGCAGACGGTAATGTTGCTGTATCACTCGCTGCAAACGTAGCTACGAACATTGGCAACAACGGCAACAATGCTTCTAATACACTCCAGTTTGTGTACGATGCTACTCCGCCAGTTGTCACCATCCCAACAATGGATGTTTCCGGAGATGCGCCACTGGGTACGCTGGTCGGCAAACTGACCGCTACAGATGCATTAGGAACTATCCAGAACTGGACTATTGTAACAGATGCTGCAAACGGCGCCTTCGCCCTCGATGCAAACGGTAATGTAACGGTGAAGAATATCCCGGCTCTGAAAGCCCTGGCTAATTCCAATACCAGCATCACCATCACCGTAAGCGATGGCGTGAATACCACTGCGCCGGTTGTCGTGAATATCCACGTAGGTCCGCTGTTCGTTAACAAAGCGCCTACCATGGATCCGATCGCAGATCAAACTATCTGTGCCGACAATCTCGCACACAGCATCCAACTGACAAGTCTCTCTGCGGTAGAAACAGATCAAACATTTACCCTGCGCCTCGCTTCCGATGCAGCCATCTTCGATCAGCTGACCGTTAGCAACACTGGCGTACTGATTTACAAATTCAAGTCTACCCTGACTTCCGGCGATGCCAACATCACCGTAACCATCCAGGATAACGGCGGTACTGCCAACAATGGTGTAGATACCCTGCAACGTACTTTCCACCTCCGTGTGAATGCTACGCCAGTGGTAACCATCACAGCAGATAAGCCAAATCCGGTATCAAAAGGAGATGTCATTCAACTGACAGCCACCGGCGGCGATCTCTTCGCCTGGGATGCAGTAGACGGTATCATAAGCGGCCAGCAAACAAGTACCCTGGTAGCCCGCGTGAAAGCAGATGCTAACTTTAAAGTAACAGTGTCTAACGTTACCGGATGTACTAGCAGCGCTACCTACGCAGTGAAATCCAATAACGATTTCAAAGTAGATGCAATCAATATGCTCACTCCGAACGGCGATGGTATCAACGATAAATGGGTAATCAAAAACATTGATCTGTATACCAACAATGAGGTGAAAATATTTGATCGCTCCGGCAGACTGGTATACCAACGCAAGAACTACAATAACGAATGGGATGGTACCATCAACGGCCATGCATTGTCTGAAGGTACTTACTACTACATTCTGACAATTGAAGGTGGCGCGAAGACAGCCAAAGGTTTTATAACAATAGTTAGATAACAGTGATGAACGCTATAAAAAATACTAACATGCGAAATTCATTTTCCGCAACAGTAAAATTAAAAGCAATCGCTTTGGTGACAGGAACAATGTTCCTGTTCACCAACAGCGATGCACAAACGCTCAGCAAAACAGCCGCACTACTGGACCCTTCCGGAACCCAGTACTTCCAGAATCAATACCTAGCCAATGCAGCTATGGCGGGCCTCGACAGCGGTCTGCATCTGAACGTTGCTTACCGCGCCCAAATGAATGGAATAGATGGTGCGCCCACTACTAAATTCTTCTCTGCTGACGGTTATATCGGGAACAGGGTAGGAGCTGGACTGAATGTTTTCAATGATCAGGCCGGTTTATTGTCCCGTACACGTATCGCCGGTACCTATGCATATCATCTGCCACTGAATGAGAAAGGCGGAAAACTACATTTCGGTCTCTCACTGGGCCTGAATTTCCAGCGCCTGAATTACGCTAAAATCAATGCGGACAATAATGATCCTTCTATCGGCGCTTTCAACCGCCGGGACGATTATTTTGAGGCTGATTACGGGATGGCATACACGGACCAGCACTGGACTATCCAGGCTGCACTCCCTAATATCCGCGCTACCTTCTCCAATAAAGACTTTCCTGCCGTTGATGGAGGAACCGTGTTCTTCTCCGGTATCAGCTACAAATGGCAACTGGAACATGCAGTAACTTCCGTAGAACCTAAGCTTTGCTACCGTAGCATCAGAGGATATGACGGTATCGTGGATGTTGGACTTAACGTAGGATTCCTAAGTAACGTGGCCAATGTTACTGCGCTGTATCATACTTCTGGTAACTTTACAGTAGGTGCAGGCGTTCGCATTATGAATACCGTAAAATTGGTAGCGTTATATACCAAACAAACCTCCGGATTGAAAAACTATTCCGACGGAGGCTATGAAATCGGCCTTACCGCCGATCTTTTCCGTTGATCATTTAATTTTACCTGATAGAAAAAGACGTCTCAGAGATCTCTGAGACGTCTTTTTTTGTATTTAAACATTTATTTATACATGTAATTGATAATATTTTCAGGGAAAATATTTTTTAAATTTTTAAACAATTCTATAACGGTCTTGTTATTTACCGAAAATTATCCCCAACCCCCAAATTGAAGGTTCATGAGTTTGCTTGAAATGAAAGTGAGAATCTCTGAAAATGCTATCGTCCGGGAATTAGGAGCCGGTTTTGTAATATTAAATTTAAAAACTGAGCGCTTCTATGAATTGAATGAAGTAGGTAAGCGTTTTTGGGAATTATTGACAAATAATCCGGATTGCTCGGCAGCATTTCACCAACTACAATCAGAATATGAAGTTGCTCCGGAAACACTCCAAAATGATCTCAATATATTAATCGATCATCTGAAGAAGGCCGAATTAATTGATTGTAACTAATGTATTCAGAACAGAAGCTATTAGAGATTAATGCTGCGCTTAAATCACATAACATTCGTTTTTTAAAGGCGCGTATGCTGACATCTTTGCTGGAGACGAGTCTTGCTATTTCGAGCTTGAAAAGTACTCGGAAATTGTTGTCCTTCTTTAAAAAAAATATAGGACCAGCAACGGAAGATGAAGCCATCATTATCATCGATTGCTATACAACGATTTTTAATAGAATGCAGGCATTGCCATCATTAAAAGGACGGTGTTTATCCCGTTCGTTGGCGCTTTCCTTCATGCTAAGCCGTAAAGGAATTTCGTCAGATCTCAGGATCGGTGTATGCCATTATAATGGCAACCTGGATTCGCATGCCTGGCTGGAAAGGAATGGCAGACCAATAAATGATCATCCATCAGTGATTGCCAGATATTTTGTTTTGCCCGAACATAAAATCAGTACCAGGTTCAGATGAGTGGATTCGTTGGAATATTATCGCCACATTTACAAGATGCAGATAAGTCCTTACTGGATGCCTGTGCAACTGTCATATCTTCCTGTTGTAAAGACTACCAAGGAAGATGGAGTAGTGATCAGGCCGACTTAAGGTTCGGATGGCTCAAAACGGCAGAGGATACTACAAATGAGGAATTACCGTTCAGTATGGACGGTAACATTCGTATTGTAGGGGATGTCCGATTGGATAACCGTACCCGATTAATCAAACAACTTAGCCAATATTTTAGTGGCCTCACAACTGCCACTCCTGACGCTTACCTGGTACTTTATGCCTATAAACAATGGAAGGAGCAATGCTTGCAATACCTATCCGGCGATTTTGCATTTGCCATCTGGAACGAGGCAGAGAACTATCTTTTTTGTGCCCGGGATCATTTTGGCATCATCCCATTTTATTACTCTCTTCAAGACGATAAACTATTCTTTACCAATTTTTTTCATGCGATCAAACCTATAACTCATCTGATGGATTCATTGGATGAGGAGGTTTTGAAAGATTATTTGACAATTGGCGTTAATTGCAGAATAGAGCAGACCATCTACAAGCAGATTAAGAAACTGCCACCCGCTCATCAACTGATGTATAAAAATGGCCAGCTAAGTGTTGTCAGATATTGGGAAACGCCTGTTGATATCAAACCAATTCGCTACAAGAATAATACTGTGTATGCAGAACATTTCTATCATTTGTTCGAACAGTCTGTCAGAGACAGACTGCGCAACAGCAATGCGGCATGCTCTCTTAGTGGAGGTATGGATAGTTCTGCAATAGCTGCAACAGCAAAGAATATACTTACAGCTACTTATGGAAATGACAGCACTTTGCTTGCCTGTAATATCCGATATGATTATCTCGTGAGCGAACAGGAAGGCTATTTTGCAGACCTCACCGCTAAGCATCTGGGAATACCTCTCAAGAAATATGTGGCGGAAGATTATATGAAAAATATTGCTAAGCCCCTGAACGCCTGGATTCCTGAACCGGCAGTGATTCCCGATGCTACCGCCGAGAATCAGATCCTTTCAGATATAGAGCCGTTCGCAAACATATATTTTACTGGTTTTGGAGGAGATCCTATGTTTGAGTACGGCAATATTGCTACCAGTAGTTCCAAAGCGCATAGGCGTAAATTCCAACCGATCCAGGATCAATGGAATATGTACCGGACATTTGGATTTTATACTACTCCATTATTTCAAAAAGTAAAAAACTGGCTGGCCCTAGCTGCTCACGGAAAAAAACGCACAGAAGAAAATCAGATGGTAATGAATACCCATCAGGCCTCCACGAATGTCCGATCCATTTATGCATTGTCCGAAAATCCATACTGGGCCGCGCTTTTTGAAACATTCCACCCAGGGTTTAGCAATAAAAAAGTAAAGGTCCGACAACCGTTTTTCTCACTGGACCTTTATCTGTTTATGTTGGCTCTGCCGCCTCATATCCTGTTTCAAAAATCGCTGCTCCGAATGGCCATGGAACCCTTTCTCCCGGCAGCAGTCACCAAAAGATCCAAAACGCCGCTCTTCGGAAATCCTCACAACCAAAATCTACAGAATGAGGAAATCCGCTCAGCATTGCAAAAAGAGATGGAACATGGAAATACTTTTCTTACAGGAAAAATGGATACTACGACTTTATTAGCAGACTTAAATAATCCCCAGGAATCCACCACCTCCCATAAAACACTGTTAAACATTTTATCAGTACTCTCATGGCGAAATGCTTGGAATATTTAGCGAATAGTTCTCTCATATATTTAAAACTTGTTTAATTTAAAAACCATGGAAATGAATGCAACAAATCAGGTAACCCAGAAGGTGTATAAATCACCTGAATTAAAAGAGCTTGGTAAACTGGGCGAAATCACCAATACGACCCGCTCAAGTGGAAGACAGAATGACGGTGGTACTGGTCCAAATTATTTTTCCTAATTGGCTGGCAATTACTCACAGCAAGGGATCACTTTCGTCAAGCTAAGTAATCCAGATTTTTTATTAATGAAAGAGAAAGCCTGTTACACTGCTATCAGGCTTTCTCCATCCCTTGCGAATTTTGGCGAAAACATTTACACCGGCATAACTCCAGATCATCAAAAGTGTTGCCTGTTTGAATATCATTCCGAAGGTGAGTCGGTGGCTAGTTTTGTCATTCCCGAAGGAGGTAAAGAGGTGTACTATCAAGCCACAGGTATCGGACAAAAGGCAATCCCGTCACTCATCAAGGGAAATATTACAAAATATTGTCTCCAGGAACAAGGATACTTCTGTTTGCACGCATCCGCAGTATGTGTGGAGGATAAGACAATTTTATTCATAGGCAGGAAAGGTGCAGGGAAATCCACACTGGCAGCTTATTTTCACATCAAAGGTCACGATATATGGTCCGATGATTACTCCCGTCTGCTCCAGGAAAACAAGACATTTTTTATTGCGCAGGGAGAAACGAGCCTTAAGATAAATCCAGATATCGCTTCGTATTTTAATATCCCAGCAGCGCAACTAAAGCCGGTATTTGAGACTCCTCCAGATTGGAAATTTGATGCACAATCAGAAGTGCTGCTTAGGAAATTTTTCTTCCATCAACGGTTGTCTGTTGCAGATGAACGTCCGCGGAAGGTGACAGCAGTCTTTTTTATAGGCCCCAGAATCGCTACCGACCAAACTGTTATCACCCGGAAAAGCATGAGTGATAGTCTCCCTGTATTAATGCAGGAAATACTATTGCCTGGCGTTAATTCCCAAAAGTATACAGCTACCTATTTTCAGTCAGCGTTGAACTTATTGGAAATCGTTCCCTTCTATGAAGTAAATGGACCAGATAACATCCGGAGAATACCTGAAGTTTATAATGCTATCATCGATGCTATAAGCTAATTATATCCATGAATCTGAAATCAGAAAAATATTCCCTTCTTACATCCAATACTCATTTCTTTGAATCCTTACCAGTTGCGCTGGTACCGGAGAAAGAAAAGGAACTACTGAAAAAGGCCGCTGCACTACTTCCCCCAATTATAAGACTCGCTTTGGAATGCAGACTTACTGACAATTCACAAGTAGACCTTCAAATTTGCATTCGCCGGGATGATGATCATCTTAAGGAGGTCAGTAATTGGTTAAAATTTCAGCTTCCAGAAAGTGAAACAAACAACAAATTGCTGCATTTTATGGATACATGGGCGGATAGTTCGTCCATATACCATAAAGACATCGCCGAAATCTTCCTGGAACTGGATGTCCTCCCCACAGGAGTTCAAAGTCCTTTGCTCTTTTTTGACTTATCGCCAGCACTTTCTGACTCACAAAAGAAAGAGCTGTGTGTGCGCCTGTTGCAAGAAATGTTAGGGGAAAAGGAAGCTATATTCAGCATCCTGGACACCATCCTCCATGCATGCCCCCAACCAGCATTCCTCGCATATGCTGGAATCATGTTCTCCCGGGATACTGAAGTGTTGCGACTCAATATAAAAAAGTTGCCACTGGATAAGGTATTGCCGTTCCTTCAACAAATTGGCTATTCCTGTTATGATCAGGAGCTGACCGAACTGCTCCCCATCGTATTTGGATTTTCTGACAGAGTGACGCTTTGCATAGATGTGAAAGATGAAATTTTACCCAAAATCAGTTTTGAATGCTTCTTAGATAATAATCCGGAAGGGGAAAGCTATTGGAAGCTGTTCATAGAAAAATTTAATACAGATAATCTGCTCGATGCTGCTAAAATAGATGCGGCGCTAACCTGGACTAAAGACATTTTTCCAAGTCAACAGAAAGATTGGCCCGAACATTTATGGATTGCCTCTTTATATAAATCAGAAAACGAATTCACTTTTCTGAGAAAATTTATTTCACACATTAAAGTCACCTATTGTCCAGGAAAAAGAACAGAGCTTAAAGCATATCTTGCCTATGAAAGCACATGGGCAAATAGAACACTACTTGCGAAAAATCCTGTTCTCAGTCCTCCGACAGAGGCCCTGCCAGTTTCATTGATTGCTGCTGCTATAAAAAAAGGAGTAGATTTTATTATTAACAATCAACAACAAGCCGGCTGGTGGAAAGACTTTCGTTTGTCGCCAGGAACAAGTGATGAATGGGTAACTGCTTACGTAGGTTGTCATCTGGCCCGACATGAACTCCCTGAAACATATCCTGCGCTTAAAAGCGCCTGGAATATGCTGAAAACAAGATATAGAACCAATGAAGGATGGGGATATAATGCGCTTACTCCTGCGGATGCAGACAGTACCATCTGGACCTGGATGTTCACCACAACAGGGCACTTTCAACAGGAATTTCCTACACCAGGCCAAGATCTCCTACATGCCTATCTAACCACAAACGGAGGTGTTACCACTTATAGCGAAAGCGGCCCCTTAGGCAGAAATCAGCCCCCGGAAACCTTTAATGGATGGAAAATACCACATTGTTGTGTTACAGCTGCATTTGCATTGGCTGGCATACAACCTGCGATCGACTATTTACTGAATCATCAGTATCCCGCTGGTTATTGGTATAGCTACTGGTGGGAAGGACCTGTATATGCTACGGCATTAGCAGTGGAAGCATTATGTAATAAGGATGCCCTCTACTATAAAACATATATTGATAATGCCGTGAACTGGGCCCTCAACAACATTAATGAGACATTGACGGAACCGTCGCCCAATCCCTTTAATATTGCACTGCTGTTGAAAATTCTGTTGTTCTCCAACCAGCCTGAAAAATATGCGATCCTTGCAAATGGTATGGTAAATCAATTACTGCAGTCCCAAACAGATTATGGTAACTGGATGCCTGCCGCAGAAATGAGATTCCCGAATACAGATGATATTCACCATGAATCAGGAGAAAATGTACAGGTAGTCACAGATCAGAAAATGAACTTCACCACAATTACAGTCCTGGATGCACTAAGGCTATATTTACTATCAGGTCTTCCGGAGTATAGACCGACCTAAATACCTTATGATTTTTTTGGGAATCAACACTGGAAGTAACCAGGCAGGCAAATTTGTGCCTGCCAATTCTTTGATCCCAGGATACATTATTTCCATACGGAATTGAACCCCCCTTTTTACTCTTCCCCATATGGAACGATTTGCATGAGCGAACCTGACCCTTTTCATAGCATATTGAATACCTACTGGGGTCCCAAAGTATCTGAAAAGATAATATGGAACATCAGGAACATCTCCTAAAGGCGTAAGACCAACAATATCTTTGAGCGCACTCATACCTGATCCCAAGAATGCGCTAAACTTGAACTGCTTAAATTGAGCAGTGATCTCTTTCCAGTCAAGCTCCTCGGCAGCAGTATGAACAATGGCCGCCAGATCTAAAAGATATTTAAACCTCATCAACGGCTCCCTGACAAGGTGATGAGAAGCTACGCATAAGAAATCATATGTGGGCGCCAACCCAGTCGTTACCCCATTTTTCTGTAATTCCCCAGGCTGCAAATGCTGAATGAAAAAATCGTAATTATGAAATTTACCATGATACCCCTCTACCAACCTCCATTGCAACTCCACTGAGAAAGAAATGCCTAACTGATCCTTTGGGGAAGTAAATGAAAGTTCCCTGAAATGACGGCGAATGTATCCCAAGTATTTATCTGAAAAATGAAATTTAGGCGTAAAACCATTTTCCATGAGGTATTTCCTCAAAGCTGGTAAATTATCCTGATGAATGAGAAAGTCGATATCTGAACTTGCCTTTAAAGAATCTTTTTTGTAATACCTGGCAGCCAAAACACTTCCTTTATAAGGAATGACGCTGATTCCTAATTTGCGAAATGATTGTAATAAGGATACGCTTAATTCAGTTTGGTAGCCACCAAGTAAAATGATTCCCATCACATCTTTCTTTAACGTATCATAAATCCCTGCATCAATGCTGATTTTATAATCCGTTACTGTATGATAAACAAACCCCTTGATATCATGCCTGGAAATTTCATGATAGAATAAACTCCAGTCAATATTTCCCTGCTCCAGGAAATGATTTACTTGTTCCTCATTCCCGGTCCCAAAATATAGACGCGCAAGTAGTATTATTAGGATTTGCTCATCCGTATAAAGTCTTTTTAACTGATCAGTATGTAACATAGTCGTAGGATTTAAACCACCCTGTCGAATGGAGAATACTTGATCCATCGCAGTTCCCAGTCGATCTGCAGGGCCTTCTTTAATTCGTCCAACGTAAAAGGCTTATCCTGATTTGTAGCATAATCAACCAAATCCTGTAGCCGTAATAAGACAATAGCAGGTTTGTTTTCGGAGTTCCGGAATAGTTGGATGGAGTCCAATGCGTTCTGAACGGACATTTCTTTGGGGTATTTATTTTACTTACATACGTAGTTGATATGGTTATGGTTCTTATTCAGCAATGAAATACTTTGATAATTTTTAGGGAGACACGTTCTACCGCTGATGGAATAGGTTATTAAATATCGGTCCGGCAACCTATTTTTAAGGATTACCTAAAGTGAACAATGAAATGAAAAAAATCACCGGCTTATTCCTGCTACTGGCAGGCTGCTACAGCCAACTGCTGGCCCAGCAGCAACCAAACATCCTGATCATTATATCAGATGACCACGCTTTTCAGACCATCAGTGCATATGGCAGCAAAATTACCCGCACACCAGGTATCGACCGTATCGCGGCAGAAGGAGTGAGGTTCGATAAAGCCTATGTGACCAATTCTATTTGCGGCCCCAGCCGGGCGGTGATCATCACCGGGAAATACAGCCACAAAAACGGCTTTAAGGATAATGAACATTCCGTATTCGATGGTAATCAAAATACCTTTGTTAAAGAATTGCAACATGCCGGATATCAAACTGCCTGGATCGGGAAATGGCACCTGGAAAGCAAACCGCAAGGATTCACCTACTATAGTATCCTCCCCGGACAAGGCCAGTACTTCAATCCGGAATTCATCAATATGGAGGGCAAAACAGAAAAACGAGAAGGCTACGTCACCAATATCATCGAGGATGAAGCGGAAAAGTGGCTCGACAAACGAGACACCTCCCAACCTTTCTGCCTGGTAATCGGCCATAAAGCAACCCACCGTACCTGGATGCCAGATACCACGGATATGGGCACACTGGAAAACCGCCATTTTCCTATCCCGGCTACTTTTTACGATACCTACGATGGAAGGAAAGCCGCACAGGTACAGGAAATGAGCATCGCAAAGGATATGCGGCTCAGCTATGACCTGAAACTGGCGATCAATGATAAACCGGAAGGCGCAGTAGCACGCATGAACCCTGCTCAAAGGGCAAAATATGATGCGGTATACAACCCCATTACGGCCGATTTTAAGGCGAAAAATCTCAGTGGTAAAGCATTAGCGGAATGGAAATATCAACGCTATATGCGCGATTACATCGCTACAGCAGCCTCCCTGGATCGTAACATCAACAGAACCCTCGCATACCTGGACGAACATCGTCTCACGAAAAATACAATCGTCATCTACCTTTCCGATCAAGGCTTCTACATGGGCGAACATGGTTGGTTTGATAAACGATTCATGTATGAAGAATCTTTCCGAACACCCATGGTAATGCGCTATCCGGGCGTTATCAAACCAGGTACAGTCTCCAATGCGATGGTCCTGAATATGGATATCGCGCCTACTTTGCTCGAGGCGACCGGGGTACAAATTCCGAAAGACATACAAGGCAAATCCATGCTGCCACTGTTTGGGAAGTCGGCTCAAAAAGGCAGGGATGTATTATATTACCACTATTATGAAAACGGTGAACACGCAGTGTCTCCGCATTTCGGTATCAGAACAACCAGATATAAACTGATTCGCTTTTATAAAAGAGTGGATGCATGGGAATTGTATGACCTGAAAAATGATCCGCAGGAAATACATAATCTATACGCAGATAAACGTTATCAGGGAACGGTACAGCAATTGAAACAACAACTGATGCAGGAAATAAAGCATTATGAAGATGAAGAAGCTGCCGCGATAGCCGTTCAAGAATAGCTAAACTTACTGAACAAAACAATGAGAAAAAAGATCATGAAAAAACTGTTTACTACATTGTTACTGAGCGGTTGTCTTGCTACTGGCTACGCTCAGCAACCGCCCAACATCATCGTTTTCCTGGTGGACGACATGGGCTGGATGGATAATTCTGTTCCCTTCAGCGGTACCATGCAACCGCTGAATCATCGCTTTCATACCCCCAATATGGAACGCCTGGCAGCAAAAGGGGTGCTGTTTTCCAACGCCTACGCCACACCTGTGTGTACTCCTTCCCGCGTAAGCCTGATGACAGGAATGAATGCTGCACACCACGGCGTCACCAACTGGACCTCTCCCAATCGTAATAACAACACCGATAATCCAGATTCCACTTTCGCACCGGCGCCGTGGAATATCAATGGCCTTACTACCCGTAAAGGCGACAGTGCGGCCGTATATGCGACTACGTATCCGGAACTGCTGAAAGCAGCAGGATACTATACGGTACACGTGGGAAAAGCCCACTGGGGACCAATGGGCACGCCCGGTTCCAATCCGGTGAATTTCGGGTTCCTGGTAAATATTTCAGGCCATTCCGCCGGCCATCCGCAAAGTTACCTGAGTGAGGAAGCGTATGGCAATCTCCCTGGAAAGAATACAGTACAGGCAGTTCCCGACCTGGAAGAATATTACCATACAGGTACCTTCCTAACGGAAGCGCTTACACGTGAAGCTATTAAAGCCATTGCCTATCCCATTTCCCGCAAACAACCTTTCTATCTCAACCTGGCGCACTATGCAGTCCATGTGCCGCTAATGGGCGATCCCCGCTTCCTCAAAAAATACCAGGATGCAGGTCTGGACCCACAGGAAGCGAAATATGCTTCCATGATTGAAGGAATGGATAAAAGTCTGGGCGATATCATGGACTACCTGGAAGAACAGCACATCGCTCAAAACACCATCATTATTTTTATGAGCGACAATGGCGGTCTCAGTTTGCATCCGCCTCGTGGCGGCGAAGCGCATACCCAGAATCTCCCGCTGAGAGCCGGAAAAGGCGCTGTGTACGAAGGCGGCATACGCGAACCAATGATTGTAAGCGGACCACTGGTAAATACGCCCGGTAGCGTGTGTAAGCAACCGGTGATTATTGAAGATTTCTTCCCAACCATCCTGGAAATGGCTGGTGTGAAATCATATCATACCGTTCAGCAAACAGATGGCAGGTCTTTCGTACCATTACTACGCCAGCCAGCCACTGTAGATGATCAACGCATATTAGTCTGGCATTATCCCGATAAATGGATTCCCGGCGATGGCCCTGGTATTAACTACAGAAGCGCCCTGCGTCAGGGAAAATGGAAACTGGTGTACAGTATGAGAGATGGAAGTAAAGAGCTATATGACCTCTCCACAGATATCGGAGAGCAACATAATCTGGCTGCTAAGAATCCTACAAAAGTGAAGGAGCTGGCGAAATTACTGAGCAATCAGTTGCGTCAATGGAATGCGCCGATGCCCATCCTCAAAGCTACCGGTACACCTGCACCGATGCCGGATGGACAACAATAACATCATTTTACCCATTACTGTTATAATTATCGCCAAAACGTAGGGCAGGGTAGGAATTCACAGGTTTATCGGTTATCTTTTCCAATCAGAATAGTCCACGATATGTTATTGAAAAGATTTGCCGGTATCTCCCTGATGCTGGTCCTGCCCGCCCTGCTGCCGGCCTATACTGCAATGGCAGTAGTAAAGCCCGCCAACCTGTTTACCAGTCATGCTGTACTCCAGCGAAATACCATATTGCCAGTATGGGGAACAGCGGCAGAAGGAAAGATGATCACAGTTAGCATTGCCGGCCAGCAAGCCAGTGCCAAAGTAACAAATGGCCAATGGATGGTTAAACTGAAACCCCTCCAGCCAGGAGGTCCATTTACCATGACTATCTCCGGCGACAGTACTATAACGTTAACGGATATACTAATCGGAGATGTATGGCTTTGTGGCGGACAATCCAATATGGATAAAGAAGTAGGTCCGCATCGTAATCAACCGAATGTAGACAACTACCTGGAGGAACTTGCCAATGCTAACCATCCGCAGATCAGGCTGTTCAAAGTGCCGGCAAAGGAAGGCGCCATCACTCCCCAAGAAGAAGTGAATACCCACTGGACCATCTGTGACAGTACCAATGTACGCAGCTTTACCGCAGCAGGATATTTCTTTGGCAGAGACCTGCAACCGGAAATCAAAGTGCCGGTAGGACTCATTCACAGCTGCTGGGGCGGAACGCCGGCAGAATTCTGGCTGGACAAAAAAGTGATGGCCACCTATCCCGAATTACAATCTCTGGTTACAGAATATGAAGCCGCTATGAAGGAATATCCGGAGAAAGCTGCAGTATTGCAGCAGGCGATACAATCTGCCGCCGCAGCAGGACAGCGCGATACCATTAGTATAAAAGCATTGAGTCAGCTGAACCTGATAAAACGTAATTGCGGTGGACTCTACAACGCTATGATTTATCCGCTTCGAAATTTTCCGATCACCGGTGTGATCTGGTATCAGGGAGAATCCAACAGCGACAGAGCAAAACAATATCAGACATTATTTCCTGCGCTGATTAAAAATTGGAGAGACACGTGGAAAATCAACCTGCCATTCCTTTTCGTACAGATCGCGCCATATAAAACCAAAGGGCCGGATCTGCGCGAAGCGCAACTGCTAACCTGGAAAAAAGTACCGAATACTTTTATGGCAGTGATCACCGATGGCGTGGATTCCACCTTTAACCTGCATCCCGGAAATAAACAATTGGTAGGGGCACGACTCGCCCTCGCCGCCAGAGCGATGGTCTATCAAGAGAAGATAGAATATTCAGGCCCGCTGTATCAAAGCGTTCGTTTCAAAGGAAACCAGGCCATACTTTCGTTTACACATACCGGTAGCGGTCTCATGGCAAAGAATGGGCCGTTAACAGGTTTCACTATCGCAGGAAAAGATGGCGTTTTTGTACCTGCTAAAGCGACCATAAAAGGAAATCAGCTGGAGGTAACAGCCGATGCTGTGAAAGCGCCGGCAGCCGTAAGGTTTGGCTGGAATGATATCCCTCACGATAATTTCTATAACCGGGAAGGCTTACCTGCATCTCCTTTCCGTACAGATGTAGAATAAGCTTATTTGTAACAATACAAAGTAACATGCGCTAGCTGTTGTTCCTGTCTGGCGGAAGAAGACAACATAAAAAAATACCGGAAAAGGGTTGACATCTGATGTCAACCCTTTTCTTTTATATAGCGATGACGCCTTTGCTTTGTATCCATTGAGTGAACAAAATAATCGTAACTTAGTAGTATTGTTTACGCCCCCAAACTACCCAAATTATGAGTAATTATTCATGCAGCAGGCATTGTGCGCCGAAAGCGGCTGGCCCTGCACCATTACCTGCTGCAGAACGACAACAGCAGGAAGAACGTACCTCCAATGCCACCGTGGCTGTCCCTGCATCCAGATTGCAACAACACTTACCGGAAGTACTCACTTCCCGCAATGTGAAATACAGACTTCCCGCCGCCACGAATTTGAAATCTGCCTTCACAGACAAGACATTAAATATTCCTGAGAACGTTATCAAAAGCAGAGTGACCGCACTGCTGGAAAGAATGGCGATAGAGAAGCGTTTGAAAAGCAAAGATCCCGTTCCTGTTATTGTTGGAAAAATATTTCCATCTCCCGGTGTGATGGATGAAACGGAATTCAACAATGCAGTAGATCCGAAAGACAGAAGTGAAGTGTATCAATCTATTGCAGAATCCCATACCCGCGTGAAAGATCCGGACAAGCCGAAGCTCCAGGCAGCAATTGCAGATACTATTACATTGGTGAAACAATGCGAAGCAGATAATGCCAATTTGAAAGATGTATTTGGCTCCATGGACGCGGTTGCTAAAAAGAATTATGGAGGTATTGCCACTGCATTAGGTAATCTTTCCAAAAATATGAATTCGAAAGTAACAGCAGATTATAACCTGGATAATGATGAAATAGGACTGGGAGGATTTGCATTGCATAATACGCAGCAGGTCCATTTATTACTGCGGGTAGCGCAGGTAAAAGACGTAGCAAAAACGAAAATAACCCTGATTCATGAAGGCGCGCATCTGGCAGATCCCAGCATTATAGATCAGGGGTATTATGGCTCCGATGGTTTCGAAGCAAAAGATGAGGCGATCAAAGTGGCCAATGCGGCACATTATGAAGAAATCCCTCGTCGCAAACTAGGCATCAGTAGTTTTCCTAAAACGTTTCAGCCAGGCGTATTAAGCAGCGGCGCAAAAGTGACTCGCGCCGATACGGTGAAAACCAGCGCTGGCGAATATATGCGTATGGCCTGGGATACAGCCGTAGATGTATTCCTGCTGCTCCGAGATGTACGGCAGCACTACCTGGCAGGAGACCGCAAGCCATTTAAAGATAATGAAGCTATGCTGAAAGATATCTCGAAGCAGGAAGATCTGACTATTCACGAACAGACGGCAGGCAATGAAATTGTAACGACACTGGATTTGACCGTAGCGGAAAGTATAGCGCATGGTTTTCATGCCATGTCAAAGGAGATCAGGAAGATCTCATTTCCTGCTGCTCCTGGTGTGCTGACAGATGATCAAATTCGTGATCAGATGGTGGCCCAGGCGACGACTAATTTGAACTTGCTTATGCGCAATCCTGCGAGGGATAAGACACTGAGCGACTGGATGGTGAAGAATTATAAAAACATACCTTCTATTTAATGGGACGCACTATCTTTTTTGGCGACCGTAATTTTGATATATTCGACACCGTTGTCCGGGTGGCAAATGTGGTGCCGTCAGATTATTCGCCGCTGGCGGAGATGAAGAATTTACGGGAGTTGTATATTATACAATCAGATCCCCATGGAAGTTTATATGCAGGCGCAGACACGGATCTATCGCCACTGGCAACGTTACAGTATCTGGAAGTGCTGGTATTACAAGAGCAACCTGTTGCAGATATCAGCGCCTTGCAGGGAATAGAAACGTTGAAAAGATTGGATTTACGGGAGACGCGTGTCCGCGATACGGCTGCGCTCTCAGATTTCACCAGTCTGGAGGAGCTGGTATTACGAAATACAGCAGTTACAGATATAAAACCCATAGCCGCCTTATCGAATTTGAAGAAACTGGATATCGCTTATACTGCTGTAACAGATCTCTCCGCCTTATCCAATTTGACACGACTGCAGTCATTGCTGGCAGAAGGAAGTCAGATATCCGATGTAACTCCGCTGTTAACCTTGCCGCGGTTAACCCATTTCACTTTCCATGAAACAAGGTTGAGTTCCTTATGCGTTATTAGTCAACTGAAATGTTTTCAAACGGCGGAAATATTGGATCTTAGCGGCACAGAAGTAGATCTGCTGTATGGTATTTCAGAGGCGGAAGCAGTGAAAGAAGTAAGATTGTATAATATGAAGGTGCTGAGTTTTTTACCATTACTGTCTTTATCTAAGTTAGGAGTACTGCGTATAAATACGCATCAAATACCGGTTTGGCAGGTAAATATACTGATGCAGCATTTCCCGGATTTAAGAATTTTTGAATACTAACTGTTAGGCACATACGAAAGTATTCCTTTGTAATTCTTTACTATATTACGTTGTATAACATCAATAAAAATTAACCCCAAAAGCGGAAAAAATATTTGTTTAAGTGCACTCTTTTTTCCTAAATTTGAAATTGAATTGTAGCCTCAAAGAAAAACGCCTCAAAAGTTAATGCTATCGTCTGGTGAGTAAAGTAAGGCTTTGTTTGTTGGAAATGTAAAACCCCAAATGTCACATTTCCTCTTTTATTATCGGCATTCAAATTAAGTGTTTGATTTACATGTCATTTCGTGCGCGTACATGCTGCATGTGGTGATAACGGTATCTTATTAATTCTATTTTCATGATACGTACTGCATTAGAGTTTCTCCGGAAGGAACTGGAGAACTACATAGTGGAGCGCGAACAGGACCCGTCATATAGTGCCGGTACTGTAGTGGAATTGAAGCCGCTCGCGCTGCCTAATGGTAATATCAACCTGGATGATAACATGCATATCACCATGATGTTGGTAGGAGTAGAGGAATTGCGAAGAGAGGGGAAGCGGCCTTATTTCATCCCGGCGGACAGTCAGTCTTTTTACCGGCTGCAACCTCCTGTGGAACTGGAGCTTACATTATTGTTTGTAGCAAACAACAAGCACTATGAAACCTCTCTCCGGGATCTGACAGATGTAGCCGCATTTTTCCAGGCTAATCCTGTATTTGATGAACAGCATTATCCGGGCCTGAATGAATTTGCAAAGGCGCCCGATACCAAACCCTGGCAGTTGATAGACCGTCTTAGTTTTCGTTTGCAAAGCCTCTCTTTCGAGCAGCAGAACAACCTCTGGGGCATGCTGGGAGCGAAATATCTTCCCAATATTGTCTATAAAATGACCCTGCTCAGCGTCTTCGAAACAAGAGGTGAAAAAAGCGCTAACATCACGGAAGTTAATTACAAAGAAAACTGATAGGTCATGGGTATCATAAAAACAAAATATAATCCACTGTTTGCTGTTTCCGTTCAGCAACTATTTTACGACAATAGTATCTGTCAGCGATATCAAACTACCCCCGAACCTGATTTTGATTTTGTTCCTACTACTGAAACGCTGCAGTTGCTGGATAAAATGGATCTGGTGTTCAAACCTTCGCCGACTTCGGGAGGTCTATGGGTGCTGGCCAGGGTGGGAGATAAGACAGGCGGTGGAAACTACCTGTTACGTTATCAGCCACCCAGAGCCGCCAAGCTGAGTTTTTTGATGCTGGCCCGCAATCCGGAGCTCTATAATTTCAATGATCTCCCACTACTATCCGGAGATGGCTCATTGTACTATTTCAGTAACAATGTGGGAGATACCACTGCGTTGCGCTCCAACCTGCATCTGAGTAAAGATGTAACTGGCGTAAAAGGAAGTAATGACAGAATGAAATATAACGGTGATGTCTATACGTTCGTGTATAGTTCTCCGGTAGCCCCGGGAAATGCATACGTAGTGCACCAGTTGACAGGTACTATTATACAGCCACGTGCGATCATCAATGATCTCACTTCTGCAAGGCTACTGTTTGATCTGTCAGCATTGCCATCCGGCATTTGCAAGTTGTTTGTCAATGCGGCGCAGACGGATATTTTTTATTATCTGCCGCTGCCGGCACAAGGAAATTTATTCGGTATCATCGAGATAGATTTGTCGCCCAACCTGGATGCAAACTATCGGGTAATAGAGACAGACAGATCACTCCAGGCGCCTGCGCCCATGTACACCATTCAGTTTACAAAACGTAAAACGACCTGGCGGTACAGACTGTCGCTTACCCAAAACAGTCCGCTCTACCGGGAAATGGCAGCCCTCAGCGCGCCGGCGAAGTCGGATTTTCTGAACCGGCTGAACATTGTCAGCAATGATACCGCCATCACTTTTACAAAAGGAAATGTAGCAGATCTGGCCATCGAATTTGTGTCCAACAGCCCCATTGCCTTGCAGGAAGTATATACCTCCAGTTCCAGCAGTACCCACGACAAACTGGGGCTACAGCTGAAAAAGTATATCGGCATTGCACAGGAAGCCACTGTAAAAGCAGATCTGCCTTATCCTTCACTGGAAACCGTTAATCAATTGCAACCCCCAAATATTTACTCAGATATATTTCTAACACTTTAACTATTTGAAAATGGCAACTTATCGTTCCCCAGGTGTTTATGTAGAAGAAATATCACAGCTCTCCGCTTCGATAGCAGAAGTGGAGTCCGCCGTGCCAGCCTTTGTTGGCTACACCCAAATAGCCAAACAGCAGGTAGATGATGACCTCCTGCACGTAGCTACTCCGATCAACAGTTGGAGCGATTTTCAGCAACTGTATGGTAATGCTGATGTAGAACATGCTGCAAATATCACCATTGCAGTCAATGAAATCAGACCAGCTGCGGTAACTACTGGTTACAAAGTAACCATTACACCCAACTATGCTGCTATGAGCCCCTACCTGCTCTACTATGCAGTACAACAGTACTTCGCCAACGGCGGCGGCAGATGCTATATCGTATCCGTAGGTAAATACGGCGCCAGTATTTCTGATACGGACCTCAAAGCAGGACTGGACCTCGTGGCCCTGGAAGATGAACCTACACTTCTCGTGGTACCCGAAGCGATCCGGCTCAATGCCGCCGCATATACCAACGTTGTGAATGCAATGATGCTGCAGGCTTCCTCTCTGAAAGACAGATTCGCCATTCTCGATACGCTCCAAACCACCTCTCCAAAAACAACTACCTCCATTGCCGCAGATGTTAAAACAGTAATGGATGCAACGCCTGCTGATGGAGAAACGCTGCGCTACGGAGCCGCCTATTATCCATTCCTGGAAAGCACCTACCCATTGGGTTTTGATTTTCCTAACCTGACACTCACCACTCATACAATTGGTGGCAACCCTGCTGGATCTGAAGATAAAACCGGGAAAAAAATGCAGGACCTGCAAAGCATTGCCTCCGCGATGTATAATGCAATTGTAAGGGAATATGGTAACTACCATATCATCCTGCCTCCGTCCGCAGCTGTAGCTGGCGCATATGCCCGTGTAGATGAAACCCGCGGCGTATGGAAAGCCCCCGCTAATGTTGGGTTGATGAATGTGGTAAAACCACTGGTATCCATCGCAAGACCAGAACAAGACCTCCTGAACATCAATACCGACAGCGGAAAATCTATTGATTGTATTCTCACGATCCCAGGCGCCGGTACTGTAGTGATGGGCGCTCGTACCCTCGATGGTAATAACAACGACTGGAAGTATGTGAATGTCCGTCGCTTCTGTAGCGTAGTGGAAGAATCTATTCAGAAATCCACCCGCTGGGTCATCTTCGAACCCAATACCTCCGCAACCTGGATCAAAGTGCAATCCATGATAGAAAATTACCTCTTCCTGAAATGGAGAGATGGCGCACTGGCAGGAGCAAAACCAGAACAGGCATATGTGGTAAATATCGGCCTTGGCACCACCATGACTGCAGACGATATCCTCGAAGGACGCATGATCGTTGAAATAGGCATGGCCGTTGCCCGCCCGGCAGAATTTATTATCCTGCGCTTCGAACAACAAACACAAACCTCCTGATAATAGCTTGCTGCTCTATTCTTTTGCTCATCATTAAATACTATATACAATGGCAAATTATCCATTACCGGTTTTCCATTTTACAGTTTCCTGGGGAGGCGATAACATCGGCTTCTCAGAAGTAAGCGGACTTTCACAGGAGCTACAGGCCATTGAATACCGCGATGGACTCATGAGCGGTACTACACTGCCCCTGAAAAGACCCGGACTGAAAAAAGCAGGTAATATCACGCTGAAAAGAGGCATCACACAATCTAACAGCGACCTGTACACCTGGCTGAACAACAGCGGTCAACCCAATGTGGAACGCCGCGACCTCGTGATATCCCTCCTCAATGATGAAGGTAACCCCGTATTCATCTGGACCATCTCACAAGCATGGCCTGTTAAACTGGAAGGACCCGGACTAAAAGCCTCCGGTAACGATATCGCTATCGAATCTGTAGACCTGGTTCATGAAGGGATTACCGTTAAAACCGCCTGATAATGCCTACCTATTATCCACCAGGAGGTTTTCACTTTAAAGTAGAATTCGTTGGCGTTGATGGAGCAGACTCCGATACAGAACAACGATTCCAGGAGGTAAGCGGTCTAAACTTCGAAATCGAAACGGAAGAACTAAAAGAAGGTGGCGAAAACCGCTTCTCCTACAAACTTCCCAAAAGAGCGAAGTATCCCAACCTCGTACTCAAACGTGGACTACTCCAGGGTACTGCACTGCTGGATTGGTGCAAGTCGGCCATGAATACCTGGTTTACCGTTATCATATACGACTTCAAACCAGCAGATATCATTGTAACATTACTGGATGAAGCAGATAAACCTGCCGCCGTCTGGAATGTAGTACAGGCATATCCGGTTTCCTGGAAAACATCCGATTTCAGAGCGCAAGACAATAGCATCGTTATTGAAACCCTGGAATTGGCTTACCAGTATTTCGAAAGAAAAATATAATCGTTATGCCAGTACAAATCAATGAAGTCGTCATCCGAACGGTTATCGATACGCCTGCCGGCAGCGGAGGCTCAGATGCAACTGTGAATACCCCGCCGCCAACAGGACCTGAATCAGAACTGGTAGAAAAAGTCCTGGAAATCATCCGGGAAAAAAATGAAAGATAATGGATGCAATCAGCGCGCTTAAACTGCCATTCAATCTGAAAATCATTCCTGTCAATGATTCGCTGATCCCCATCGGACCGCCATTTCTGGCGATGTTCAATCCGGATACGCTAGTCATTAAGGAAGACCTCTCATGGGTCACTTCCATCGCGCCAGGCAATGCAACTTCAGATCAGAAATACCAGCATACAAAACCAAGAACCTTCTCGCTGGAATTGACAATCGATGGGACAGGAGTCAATACCAACGGAGTGAAGATACCCGTGACAGCACAGGTACTATTATTTCGTGCAGCCACCACCGTTATACGGGGGATGCTTCATAAACCTGCATCCCTGTTGGTGCAGTACGGCCTGTTCATCTGTAATTGTGTAATGACCACCAGTACGGTTTCCTACACGATGTTCGACCTGACAGGGCTACCCATCCGCGCAAAAATCAGTGCTTCCTTCACGGAACGCACGCCGCAGTCAATGGGTAGTATCATGAGCATGCTCTCCTCTCCAGACCTGACACATCAAAAAATGATACAGGACGGAGATCTGCTGCCACTACTTACTTATCAGATCTACAATAATCAAAATTACTATCTGCAAGTGGCGAAGATCAATCGACTGAAGAACTTCAGAAAATTGCGGGCCGGCTCTACGCTGGTATTCCCACCTGTCAGTAACAAAAAAACATAACCCGGAAATTCTTACAATCATGTTGGATAGTCTTCCTCCCGGTACGCAGCAAGATACCAATGTGGTATCCGTTAAGCTACAAGTCAATGGCTCGGACATGAGCAATGAAATATTGCTATCCCAAATCATTGTCAATAAATCCTTCAATAAGATCGCTTCTGCCAAAATTACTTTGGTAGATGGATCCGTATCCGACCGCGATTTCCCACTGAGCGATGATGATCAGTTTAAACCCGGTAATACTATCACTGTTCAACTGGGATACCAGGGAGATACTGCCACTCTGTTCGAAGGAATTATTGTGAAACATGCTATCAAAGCTTTGCGACACGGCGCCTCCGTATTAATACTGGAAGCAAAAGATAAGGCAATACAGCTGGCCATGGCAAGGAATAGTCGCTACTTTATCAATAAAACAGATAAAGATGCGATCGAAGAACTCGCTCCCAATCTGCAACCAGACGTGGATACTACGCAGTTTTCCCATAAACAACTGGTGCAGTTTGATGCTACCGACTGGGACTTTATCCTCACCCGTGCGGAAGCCAACGGCATGATGGTATTCACAGATGATGGCGTGCTGAAAGTGAAAAAACCGGATACCACTGCAGCTCCTGTTGCTACCGCTACTTACGGTGAGAATATCTATGAGTTTGAAGGAGAAATGGATGCGCGCAGACAATGGCAATCCGTGACAAGCCAGTCCTGGGACTATACAAAACAACAGAATGAAGTCTCCAATAATGGATCGGCCAATTTCACCGAGCCAGGCAACATTTCATCAGACGAACTGGGCGCCGTGCTGGCAGCAGATCTGACCCTGCGCCATACCGGTCATCTCACCCAACAGCAACTGGATAACTGGTCTGATGCATATGCCCTCCGCAATCATATTTCCAAAATCACCGGGCGAGTAAGAATGGAAGGCAACGCGGATATCAAGCCGGGCACGCTCGTTACCTTGAAAGGACTCGGCGACCGGTTCAATGGAAATGTTTTTGTCACCGGTGTATTACATCAGTTTGATGGTAACTGGCATACCGATGTACAGTTCGGCTGGAGGGAAGAATGGTTCTTCAAAAAGGAAGATGTAATGGACTACCCCGCAGCAGGACTATTACCTGGCGTAAATGGCCTGCAAATAGGCGTGGTACTGGACACGGAAGATACAGATGAAGGTGGTCAATACAGGGTAAAGGTACATGTACCACTTATTACCAGCGGCAACGAAGGCATTATGGCCAGAGTAGCAACGCTGGATGCAGGGGCCAACAGAGGCGCTTATTTTCGCCCGCAGCCAAAGGATGAAGTCATATTAGGCTTTCTGAACGATGATCCGAGGGAGGCTGTCATATTAGGCTATCTGCATAGTAAAGACAATCATACCTCTCCGCTGCCAGAACAGGAAGGTACAGATCAATACGGCTTTGTTACCAAAGAAGGTGTCAAAGTGATCTTTGATGATACGAACAAAAGATTAACGCTGTCTGTAAAGGGCGCGTCCGGCGTGAAATCCATGGTGCTCAACGATGATGGCAGCGCTATTGCTATTACAGATGATCACCAGAATAAAATCACTATGGATAGCAGCGGTATCACTATCTCTGCCGGCTCAGGAAATGTGGTGATCAAAGGTGGTAAAGTACTTATCAATTAAAAATAGCATTATGCCCGCAGCCGCAAGAGTAGGAGATAATCATACCTGTCCTCTCACAAATCCGCCCCCAACGGCCACGCCGCATACAGGAGGCCCCATTACAGGACCAGGCGTTCCAAACGTACTGATTGAAGGGAAACCTGCAGCAACAGTAGGAAATCCCTGCACCTGTGCTGGTCCGCCAGATAGTATCATGAAAGGATCTTCCTCTGTAATGATTGGAGGAAAACCCGCAGCCAGAGTTGGCGACCAAACTGCTCATGGTGGTAGCATCGCTGTAGGAGCCGCCACCGTTCAGATCGGCGGATGAAAATAGGATTTAACCCCAGAAAATTTTCACATGAATAACATTGATAAATCTTTCCTCGGCACAGGCTGGAATTTCCCGCCAACATTCAGAAGAGAATGGTATGGTGTGGAAATGGCCTCCGGCGACGACGCTGTACGCAACAGCCTCGAAATCATTGTAGCTACCATCACCGGCGAAAGAATCATGCTGCCCAATTATGGCTGCAACCTGCAACCACATGTGTTCGATCCGATGAACGTTCCAACAGTGGCGATGATTCAGAAAGTAGTCAACGATGCGCTGGTATATAATGAACCAAGAATTATCGTCAACAGCGTTGTGGCTACTCCTAATGAAGCGGAAGGCAGACTGGATATTAACGTAGACTATACCATCATCACTACCAATACACGGTATAACTATGTATTTCCATTCTATATGCAGGAGGCAACCAATGTGGCCCATTAACCCCAGGCATGCTACGGCATGCCCTAATTGCTGAAGCAGAAAAATTTATTCCAGATGAGTAATTGTCATTGTCATACTGATATTGCCCGCGATGGCTCCGGCCAACTCACCAGATACCTGACTGCACTAGATCCGGCATATGCTGAGGTGGATGGTCGCAGTATTCAGGATCTGCTGATTTTCGCCCAGAAATATGCAGCGCAACTCCGCTTTTATGATATCCCCGGAAACGAATTGAAAGAAAATACCCCTGGTACTAAAATATCCTGGGTGGAATTCTTTCGCAGAGATGTGGCGGTGCTGGCAGCGGCGGTAACCACCGCTACTCCGGATGCCTATCGCTCACAATACGACAGCCTGAGAACAGCATTGGATCAGACCCCGGATACAAATGGCTTTGAAGCGCTGTTCAAACCAATCATCCAGATCATGGTATTGCTGGATGGCTGGTATAGTGTGGCTATTCCTGGAAACCCCATCCAGGAAGACCTGCTGCTGTCTATTCAGTCCGTACTCGCCGGACAAGTACAGAAAATGAAAGCCTATGCCGAAGGCTATCGTATTGTAGATGTAAAGAGAAATATTACCCTTGACTTCACAGATATCGTGAATGATGATATCTGGAAAGTGAATGATGATGTTGATCCGGATAATACCATATTCCAGGGAGATACGCCTGAAGACCAGATTAAAAATGCTGCTTTATATATAGACGACATCTTTATTGCCTTCTATAATTCCCTGGTGCAACTATCCAATAACGGTGATGGCTATCTGCAGTTTGCACTCAAAGCATATCCTGGTCACCAGCCACACATGGGACTTTTCCTGTCTTTCCTGCAGCTCTTTCAACTGGTGCAGACACAGATGAATGATATCACCGGCAGAATGCTGGACTTCTACTATAGAGATGTGTTGCATCTAACAGAGAAACCATCGGTACCTGATAAGGCACATATTATCTTTGAACTGGCCAAAGATGTAAAGGAATATTCCCTGGATCAGGGTACTGCTCTCAGCGCCGGAAAAGACGCCGCTGGCAAAGAACAAACCTATATTACTGAAAATCCCCTGGTGATCAACCAGGCCAAAGTAAAAGAACTAAAAACCATCTTTATCAATAAAACGCCCGCCGATGGCATGGAAGGGGCCAAAACTATCCAAACCATCTACGCCCGTCCTGTCGCCAATTCCCAGGATGGAATGGGCGCTAAGTTTATTGATAAATACCCGCACTGGCCCACTTTCGGGCAAGGACCGGCGTCAGACCAGACCTTTACGGATCGCATTTGCCGACTCCTGGAACATCCCGTTCCTGAAACAATTAGAACAGATAAAGCCAGCATCGGCTTTGCAGTAGCTTCTCCACAGTTATTATTGCAGGGCGGACGCAGATGGCTGATGGTCGCCTTTGATGGATTGGCGCAGCTGATGCAGCAAGCATCAAAGATCACTGACGGGACTGCCCCATTATCCATATATTTTACAGGAGAAAAAGAATGGCTCCAGGTAAATATACAGGCAGATCTTTCTGCCGTCTATAAGCAACTGAATGCTACCGGTATTTTTGGACAGAATACGCCTCAGACACCGGTGTATTCAATGATTACCGTATCCGGTACTGCTTACCTGCTGATATACCTCCCCATTTCAGCCCCTTCTGTCATTGGATTTGATCCTAAACTGCATACGGGTTATGCTTTCAATACCTCCCTGCCTGTAATGCGTATTATGCTGAATCCGCAACTGGGCTTGTCTGCACAAGATTACAGGAACCTACAGGCATCCAGTTTTTCTATCCAGGTAACAGTGGGTTCTATGTATAAAAGTAAACCCACATCGACAGGACTGACTTCCGCTGCTACCGTTGCTACCGGCCCTTTCCTGGATGGCCTCCGTACCCTGGTGATTCAAAACGATCTGGGTATTCAACCTACCAATAAACCATTTGATCCCTTTACATTCCTGCCTGCCAGAGGTAAAGCCTTTTACATCGGGAGTGATGAAGTTTTCAATAAATCCCTGAATCGCCTGGGGGTGAATATTATGCGCACCGCCGAAATTGACGGTGTAAACAACAACGTGGCCTATGCAGTAGATTTGCTGCAAGACAGGCAGTGGACAAGGCTGGGAGATATGTACAGTGGAAATAACTACAGTAGCTTTACCAGCTCCAATCTCTGCATGGATATCCTCTATGCATTTAATGGTACCGCTACTCCTGCACATCTGACCTACCTGAGAGATCCGGTGCTACCTGTTACCAACTGGACGCCACAAACAGTAAAAGGTTTCCTGAGATTATCCAATCTGTATAATACAACCACAGGAGGCGAATTTCCTCCGCCACCGCCCAGTCTACAAGAACAGGCACAAACACTGGAGATCAATCAGCTTTCCGTTAGTTATGTCAGTGAACTCAATGGCCTGGTCGATGGGGTCGATCAGTTCTTTCATGTGTATCCTTTCGGCGTGGCGGAAATATCCCTTACGGAAAATGCTAAAAGTACAACCGGAATGGTGAGTCTGCGTTCCAATCTGGTCGCGGGTTTGAACTATCTGTATGATAACAGGAAGCATTCAGCCGCCATTGATGCCAATGGTACGCTGCTGCCGCAGTTTACTTTCGTGGACCCTTACAGCCGTATGCTGACCGTCAACAATACCAGTACTGTCACTAATAACGATGGCGGCTATACGATTAATCCGAAAGCAATTGGTTCGCGGAATGACCGCACCATGGCGGAGTTGCTGTTGCATGCCAGCGGACTGGATACTGGCAGCAGATTGAATCAATATTCCGGACAGTACCAGGAAGAAGGAATGCTTTTCATCGGTCTGGAAAATCTTCAACCGCTACAATCATTGTCGCTGCTATTTGAATTTGCAGACGGCACAGCGGAAGATGATGAAGACGATCCTCCGCCCATTCACTGGTCTTACCTCATTAATAATGAGTGGAGACCTTTGCCAGGAGAGGCGCTGATAAGTGATGGTACTTTCGGATTTCAGACTACCGGCATTATTCAGATAGATATTCCGGAAGATATCACTACGAAAAGTACCATGATCACTACCGGACTGAGTTGGCTTTGCGCCAGCGTAACGGCAGATGCTAACAGGTTCCCACACCTGATCGATGTGATTGCGCAGGCTGCCGAAGTTAGTTTTGTCGATAATAACAATGACCAGCGCCATTTTGATGAAGCGCTTTCTGCGGGTACTATTTCCAAATTATCAGTGAAGGTTGCGGAAGTGAGCAAAGTACAACAACCCTTTGCATCATTTGATGGTAAACACAAGGAAGTAGGGAAGGAGTTTTATACCCGCGTTAGCGAACGTCTGCGTCATAAGGCCAGAGCCATTACCAGCTGGGATTATGAACACCTGGTATTAGACAGATATCCCACTATTTACAAAGTGAAATGTATTCCGCATACGGCCCCTGATTGTATTTGCTGGACCGCCCCTTCACAAACAGACGCTAATGGACAGCCGCTTTGTTGTGGTCAGCAGATAGCTCCCGGACATGTGCTGGTAGTACCACTGGCGAATATGAAGAACAGAACCGCTATTAATCCCCTGCAACCTAAAACCAGTAGGCGTACCTTATTAGAAATAGAAGCCTATCTCCAACAGCGGACTTCTCCCTTTGTGAATGTGCGTGCCAGGAATCCTGTCTATGAACAGATCCTGGTGGCTTTTAAAGTACAGTTTATAACGGGAACGGATAAAGGATATTATTTGAAAAAACTCAATGATGAAATAGTCCGCTTCCTGACGCCATGGGCATTTGATGATAATGCGGCGCCAGTGTTCGGTCAGAAAGTATATGCGTCTGCCATTATCAATTTCATTGAGGAAAGGCCCTATGTGGATTTTATCACCGACTTCGCCATGTTTGTTTGCAGAAAAGATTGTTGTGCAGACACGACCCCGGCTGTGCCGCAAGGAACCACTGATCTGCTGACGGACCTGATAAATGCTACCAATTGCGATGAGGTGGAAGCGGCTACGTTACGTCAACCGGATTATCCAGGTGTGGTAGTGGCCATTCCCTCTACGCCACGATCTATATTGGTATCTGTACCGAAGCATATTATTGTGCCATATCAGGCGCCGCCACAAGTAGATCCATGTACGCAACGTAAAATGAATGCTGTACAGGCACAACAAGCTGTTATGACCAATGTAGCTAATATGGATACTCCCAGAACGGCTACAGTAGCGAATGTAACCTCTTCAGCGCCTACGAATATGGCCTCCAGTCAAGGGAATGTCAGTATGGCCAATACCACAACGTATCTGAGTAGTGCTGCCAATACAGCCACTCCTGTTGCTGGCATTACAAATACGACCACCCCTGTGAGCGCTGCTGATACTTCTCATCCTGTGGTTCCTGCCAATGCGGTCAATCCCGTGAGCGAGACGGCTGCCGGTAGTCTCTCCGAAGGACCAAAAACTGTAAAAACGGCCAGTGTAGGTGAGATCAGTCGTGCCGCCAATAAGACGAATACGCCAGATAATAATACAGGTACGGCAGATGCCAGCGCTGACACCGTTAAACCGGCTACTGGTAAAACAAGTACCAAAGGACGTTCAAAACCAAAGTCCAAATAACCAGGTTAAATTTTCACCCATGGATGCTCCAGTTTCAATCATAAAGTCCAATCCATTGCTGCCTGCTGAAGACTATAATGCGCTTCGTAGTCAGGGCATCAAACAGATCGAAGAATTGTCCAGCGATATATGGACTGATTATAACTTTTCTGATCCCGGTATTACTATTCTCGAAGCGGTATGCTACGCTATCACTGATTTGTCGTATCGGACAGGATTTGATATCGTGGATCTGCTGGCGCCAGAACAACTGACAGATGATACCTGGAAGGAGATATTCTACACTGCCAGAGAAATACTCCATAATTCCCCACTGACCATTAATGACTATCGTAAGTTTATCATTGATGTAGCAGGTGTGAGAAATGCATGGATCACGCCCGCCAAAGAATACGAGGTGCCCATTTGGATTGATTATAACACGGTATCCCTGGAAAAACACGACTGTGGCTGCGATACTACAGGATATCGCCTCTGTTACGGTAAACTGGGAACAGTACAGGTCACAGAAGCGCAAGTGAAAGATAATCGACTGGCTGCCAGTACCGATTTCAAAAATCAGTACGCTGCCCTCGACAAAGAAAAAGCACAGTTACAGCAATCCGTTAAACAAATGACGGATCGGTTGAACAATAACCCGGATATAGATCCGCTGACAAAAACTACTTTGCAAAACGAGATCCAGCAGGATAATCAACGTATCACTGAAATCAATGTGATAGAAGGATTCCTGGATACTGCTATGAAATTCCTTGCTCCGAACAACCCTGTCATTCCTCCTAAGATTGTGGAACTGGAAGGGTTGTATAAAGTAATGATTGAGTATGAAGAAGATATTCTGGCAGATGATCAGCGGGAAGAAGTAAGACAACAAGTAATTGAAAGGCTGTTGAAGCATCGTAATTTATGTGAAGATTTTCTGTCCATAGATGCTGTGGAATATGAAGATGTAGGTCTGCTGGCTGCTATAGAGTTGGAAGAGAACGCGGATCCGGATCAGGTAGTGGCCCAGTTATTCTTCACAGTATACAAATATTTTACTCCTTCGATTCCCTTTTATACCATTCAACAGATGCAGGAAAAAGGATTTCTTATAGATGAAATCTTTGAAGGTCCTGCACTGGCACATGGCTTTATCGATGATACCGATCTGGATAAAACCTCCCTGTACAGGGATATCCGGCTATCGGATATCGTCAATGAAGTGTCCGAAATACCAGGAATTAAGGCCATCACTTATTTGCATCTGCCGGGCGATAATCAAACCAACGTTGATTACCTTCAATACTTCAACGAATGGGTAGACCAGCTCGGCGCTGCCAGGAAAATAGCGAGAGTACAAACCGCCCTTTCTACCGTGATTGCCTGCAAGGAAAGAGATATGGTTACCTATAACACGGGTAAATCTTCCGACCGCAATCCCAACCGGATGAATAAGCTGTTTGCAGACCTGAAAAAACTGGAACGAAAATATAAGCTGGAAGGCCTTTCATTGGACTTTAAAGTTCCAGGCGGAGAATACATGAACCTGGAAGATTATTATCCGGTAACCTATGAGCTGCCTCAATGCTACGGTGTGAGCGATAAAGCTGGATTACCTTCATCGGCAGATACCAAACGACAAATTCAAGCCTTACAGCTGCGGGGATATATGCTGTTTTTTGAACAGTTGATGAAAGAACATCTGGTGCAGTTAAATCATTTGCGCGACCTCTTTTCTTTCGATGACAGTATTCCTAATACTTACTTTAATGGTGTCATCACAGAATTGCAGCAGCTCTCCGATCTACTACTCAACCCGAATAATATACCGGCGGATCAAACCGACGCCATCGTGGCCGATTTTGGTAAAATGCTACAACAAATAACCGAGTCTCCCGAAACATTTCTTAAACGTCGGAATATTTTCTTTAACCATTTGCTGGCAAGGTTTGCAGAAGATATGAGCGAGTATGAATCGCTCAGCCAATGGCTAACACCGGATAACCTGCCACAAAGGATGATGCGCGATAAAAGTAACATGCTGAAGAATAAAGAATATATCAAAATCAGCAGTAATAGAGGTAAAGGGTATAACTATACGAAAACTACGGTATGGGATACACGAAATGTATCTGGCGCAGAAAGAAGGGTAGGTCGACTGCTAGGTCTCACTGATATCTCCCGTCGGTCGCTGACACCAGATACGCTCGTCGTATCGCCATCGATGGTACAGGATGATAAAACGAAACAGATGGTCTGGGAAGTGAATAACAATAACCAGCATCTGAATATCATAACGCTGGTAGACCCGGCACAGAATAATAAAATACTCCTGACCAGCGTAAAGGTAGTGGATGGTTGCTGTACTGATTTGTTATTGGGAGATATTATTTCCAATGCAGATATCCGATTACACTATGATTTTCATGATGATCTGAAATTGCGTAGTCGCAAAACAGCCGGACAACTGGGCTCCTTCTGGTTTGAATTATATGATGGCCCCGATTTCAATAATGCGGTGCTACTAGCCACCAGCGATCGTTACGACACCACTGATGAAAGAGATAAAGTGTTCAATCGCATCCAGGAACTGATTCAGCAAATCAATGATGATGAAGGTATGCACCTCGTAGAACATATCCTGTTACGCCCAAGATTGGACATTCAGATGTCTGACAGCACGCCACCAGTACAGGATGCCGCTAGATTACTGGATATCTGCCTGACACCTTGTGATCTGGGTATCGGTAATAATGAAAATACCCAGGCGCCGCAATACTGGAAGAAAATTACCCGTATCCCTGCTGATAAATGCTACGATAACATGCCCTGGGTGCTGGAGTATTACCGTTACAGGCTCAATAAGGTAACCAATGTGCAGGAGCCCTTATCGGTACTTTTCCAGGATACGTATCCTGATGGGAAACTCCCGTTGATGCTGAAATTCAGATCTTACCAGTTGCTGACCCAACGCATTCTGGCGTTACAGGAATTTGGTTCCGAAAGGATGAATTATATCATTGATGATAATGGAAAAGATGCCTCCACTGGTATTAAATACCGCTTCACTATTTATGGTAATAAGAAGCAAATCCTTGCCCGCAGCGCGTTTATGTATAACAAGAAAACACAGCTACAACAACAGCAGGGAACAAAGATTGACGATGATATTGAAGATGAAATACAAGGGTTAATGACTTATTTCAGCTATTTGATGGATTGGTATTGTCAGGCGAATCCATGTGATAATGACGAAGATCCATATTCGTTCAGAACCACCGTACTGCTGCCTTGCTGGCCTAAAAGATTCCGTGATCAAACCTATAGGAATTTTGTGGAAAAGACTATCCAGACAGAATTTCCAGCGCATGTAATGCCGCGCATAGAATGGGTAGGGATCGGGCAGATGCAGCGGTTTGAAAAAGTCTATCAGGAATGGCTACTGGAAATAGCTCAGACAGAAATGCCAGGCTATGAAAAAACAGATCCGCTAGTGGATGTGCTAAATCATATTATTCCTTGTGGTTCCTGCGATGACGATTGTAGTCATGATTAATAATTCAGGCGATGAATAGGCATATCATCAACAGATTGGAGTTTGAGATAAGCTGTAACGATGAGATACAGGCACTCAACCTGCGCCATAACTTCACGGCAACGATCCAGGAAACCCTGGAGGCGGCACTGGAAAATGTATTCTCTAAATATGCAGACGCAGATACCATACTGCATCTGGACAAGCTGGACCTGGATTTGGGCTCTATGAGTGCCCTCGGCTTCCAAACTGGTTTGCAACAAATGTTGGAATATAAGCTGGAAGAGGCTTTACGGGGCAAGTTACCAGCAGCAGCAAGTATTGCAAATGAAGATGCCCTTCGTCAGGCAGGGGCTCCGTTAAGCATATTGCGCTTTTTTCTGTTAAAGGGCCGATTGCCCTGGTATGCGGGTCAAACGGTGCAGGATCTGAATCAATTGGCGATGGAAGTTTGGAAAACAGCGGCTACTGGCCTGGCCAACTGGTTATTATCTGCCGATACGCCCATCGTTGTATGGCAGCGTATTGCATGGCAGTTCAGCCAGGAGGTGCAAGCGGAGTTTGTGCAACAACTGCCGCCTTTGCAAACAATGACCAGCCTGATAACTGCGCGTCTCCACAATAATTTTAATCTGCTGGGAAATAAATATCCCATTAGTGTTTGGCAGGAAATAACCGATTGGCTGAACGGCCCTTCCTTACCACTGCTGAAACCCGTATTGCTGCATGCAGTAGATATTATTGCCGGAAAAAACAATCGGGAATTTTGGGCGATACTGATGAAGGAATTGCAACAATCCACTATCTTTCCTATACTAACGGATGCTACGATTACTGCGGCAGCGGTACTAAATGATTTGCTGGCGCAGGAGAATGGCGCTACCGTTACCCCTGAAAAAGATAATATGGTTGAAAATAGGATGACCCCAGCATTTAATGAAGAAACCAAGGTGGAGAAAATAGCTGTTACTACGGCTGGTTTAGTATTGATTGCACCTTTTCTGCAACGTTTTTTTATGGAATTGTCGCTCTGGAAAGAGGATGTTAATGATTGGGGCAGCATGGATAACAGGGTGAAAGCGATCTGTCTGCTGCATTACCTGGCTACAGGGGAAGTAGCTGCGGTAGAGTATCAATTGGTATTGGAAAAAATAATCTGTGGTTATCCCCTGGAAATGCCATTGCCGCCGGCTCCAGTATTGATGGATAGTGAGTTAGCGGAAGCCGACTCTTTACTGACGGCCGTGATTGGCCATTGGTCGGCCGTGAAGAATACTTCCATTCCTGGTTTGCGCCATTCTTTTCTAATCAGAGATGGGTTAATCTCCAAAACAGAGCAAGGGTGGAAACTGCAGGTGGAACGTAAAACATTGGATGTTTTGGTAGACGCGGTTCCGTGGGGATTCAGTACGCTCCATTTTCCATGGAGTCAGGAACTTATTTTGGTCGAATGGTAAAATATAACAACAATTTCCCACTATGAATATACAACAGGAAATAGTGAAGGCGGCTGAAAATGCCTATAGTTTGGACCAGGAAATGGAATGGTTCATGCAGGTGGTGAATGCGCGTCTGCAACATTATTTTGAGGCTTCGCCCGATGAAAATGGAAATACTGCTGCGACTGCGAACGGGGCAGATCCTGCTGCGATTCCTGCGCCGGATCTTGGCAATGATGCATCCGTGTATGCGCAGTTTGTTCGTCATTATAATTTCACAAGGGAGGAGCGACTATTACTGGTGCTGACAATTATCCCTCATATACAGCCACAGTTGTTAGATGTGTTTTTCACTACGAATAAAAATATTGGAAGGGGATTTACAGAGTTTGGCGGTATTAAAGGAACCAGGCATGGCGGATTCATTCCCACTATTGAAACGGCATTATTCATTATAGGCGGAACGGATCTGGCGATGCGATTTATGTTGTCTGCGTTCTTTGAACCCGAACATGTTTTTTATTCCCACAATATTCTGAGTATAGATACAACTGCGGGTGAGCCTTATCCCAGCAGTGTAATCAGCCTTTCTCATGAGTACGTAGATTTCTTTACGCAGGGCAAACTGAGCAAACCGCAGTTCAGTACAGATTTCCCGGCACGCCGACTTACCACCAACCTGGAATGGACGGATCTGGTTGTAGACGAGTTTACTACAAAACAGCTGGATGAACTACGTATCTGGTTACAACATGGACAGACACTATACCAGGAGTGGGGGATGAGTCGTACCCTGAAACCGGGTTATAAGGCATTGTTTTTCGGGCCTCCAGGCACTGGTAAAACCTTGACAGCAGCCCTTTTAGGGAAAATGTTCGGACTGGATGTGTACCGGATTGACCTGTCAATGGTGGTATCAAAGTATATAGGCGAGACGGAGAAAAACCTGGAGAAAGTTTTTGCCAGAGCAGAGAATAAAAACTGGATTTTGTTTTTTGACGAAGCAGATGCGTTGTTTGGCAAGCGTACAAATGTTTCGGATGCCCATGACCGTTATGCCAACCAGGAAATATCTTATTTATTACAGCGGTTGGAAGATTATCCCGGGTTGGTGATTCTCGCTTCCAATATGAGGAATAATATGGATGAAGCTTTTGTAAGAAGATTACAGGCGATTATTCATTTTCCGAAGCCGCAGCCCCGGGAGCGTTTGCGCTTATGGAACGGCGCATTCAGTACCTCGTCTGTTCCTCCGCCTGTTTCGGCGATGGAAAAAATTGCGCAACAATACGAATTATCGGGAGGATCTATCATCAATGTGGTGCAATATGCATCCTTAATGGCTTTGAACCGCAGCACGAAGGAAATTACGGCAGAAGACCTGGTAGAAGGGATTCGGAAAGAATTTAGAAAAGAAGGTAAAACCCTTTAAAATGCTGTTATGTCTGAACATGCAAATGTGACTAGATCATCGCAAGAAAGCGTACCTGCAGCCGCGGCAGTAGCTGCCAGTCAGCCAGCTACCTCATTGCATCAGGAATCTCCTTTTCAGCAGGTGCGTATGCCTGTTCAGTTCAAACTGACGTTGGGGGCTGTGGATGATCCGCAAGAGGCAGAAGCCGATGCGATGGCAGATAAGGTGATGAATATGCATTTGCCAGCCGCTGCACCTGCCGCTGCGACGCCTGTGAGTAGTGCTGTGCAGCGCAAATGTGCTGCTTGCGACCAGGAAAAAGAAGCGTCGATCATGCGTAAGTGCGCGCAATGTGAAGAAGAGAAACTGCACCGATCACCGGAACCTGGGATGATACAACGTAAATGTGCGCATTGTGAAGAGGAAGATAAAAAGGGGAAACTACAGATGAAGCCACTGGCGGCTATTATCAGAAGGAGTAGTGGCGGAGAGGGAACAGCTGCGGTGAGTAGTGAAGTGAGTGCTGGTATTGGCGCTACGAGAGGGCAGGGCAGCGGAATGTCGGATAATACAAAGAGCTTTATGGAAAGCCGTTTTGGAGCAGACTTCTCCAACATCAGAATCCATACCGGCGATTATGCCGCCAGTATGTCGAGGGATCTGAACGCGCAGGCATTTACTGTAGGAAATGATATTTATTTTAACAATGGGAAATATAGTCCTGAAACAGACAGTGGTCGCCGGTTACTGGCACATGAACTGACGCATACCTTACAGCAGGGCGCCAGCGGGCCTGATGCCAGACGGAAGCCTGGTCATCTCCCTATATCCAACCCCATAATCCGAAGAGCGCCGGATAAGTCGGCCGGCACTACCGATGGCCCGGTGACCTTGCGTAGTTGGAGAGATGGCAAAACCACTATAACGAGAAGCGTTACACGTAAGATGAAGCGCTGTAAATGTGCCGGCACCAATGATGCGGTTACCGGATGGTTCTATAATCCGGATTTGCGAAATCTGGCGCTGGTATTCAGTTACTGTAAAGGCACTACGCGGGCGGATATGTATGTGAAGTTGAAGGATAATATTCCGGATGTAATTGTGGGAGGGAAAGATCCGCAGGTGACTGGCACTGGTGGCATTACTGTCACATTCCCTACTGGTAAGGATACTTCTCAGATTACAGTAGAAGGCAAGGGTACAAATGTAGGCGCAGGAACTGGCCCGCGTGCTATTCCAGATGGAAAGCCCGGAGGAGGTGTTTCTGTGGATCTGAATCTGGGATTGGGAAATGTAGGCAATCAGCCATTAAGAGTGAAAGGTCATTTTGATTATTTGCATTATGGCAATGTGCAGGGAGTGAATCCGAATATGTGGGATGTCAATCTGGGCGCGCAGTTAGGACAACATGGCCTGTCGGCAGATGTGAATCAAACGGGTGGGCTACCAACGACCTATGGGTTGAAGTATCAGTTTAGTTTTGACAAACCTGCTGCACCTACTCGTCCGAACTGTGTAAATACTAGTTGTATTTGTCCTCCGCCTATTGTGGAATATACCTGTGAGGATAGTAAACAGGAAGATGATACCAAGCCGGAAACGCCGAAACCTGCTCCTCCGGAGGATTTCCTGCATTATTTCAAGTACTATACCACCAATGAGCCGGATGATGCCGATCTGAAAGAGCAGAATAAAAACAACCTGAAACTTGTTCAGGATAAAGTAAAGGAAGGATATGCTGTTCAGTATGTTCGCGGCTATGCCTCACCGGAAGGCAAGGAAAAAGAGATTAATGAACAATTAGGGGAAGACAGAGGAAAGAAATTCCAGGGAATGGTAGCGGAGGCGTTGGCGGTGGATAAGAAGAATATTGCGCTGTCTCAGGGGACGGGAGAATTGCTGGGTGCAGCGCTGAATAATAATCCGGAGAGTCATTTAGTGGATGTGATTAAAGAGTATGGCGTACAATCTGCCCAGGATCTGAGTACGCATTTGCAGGGCAAGGAATTTGGTACGAATAAGGATCTTACCCGTGAATTCCTGCAACTGTTTAAGACAGTCACCAAGCCGGAAGACAGGCTGCGTATATTCGGATTGAGTGCCGGTACAAAATTGGGACAGCGGGTGCTGACTGCCATTGATGCCTTTGTGGCATCAGGTGGGCAGGGGGAAAGGCCCTGGGAGGCTTTCTTCCAGATGTATCGCATTGCGTTGGTGAGATTACAGCAACCTACGCCACCTCCAGGTAAGGCCGAACATCACGACGCCACTAAGTCTAAAGTGGATGCGAATGAATGTAAACAATCCGGTCTGGAAGCAGAAAGTAAGAATTTGTTTGGCAAACCTCCTGTGCCTACAGGCGATGAAGCCCAGGTGGCAAATGAATGTAATGACAATAGTAAAACAGACGGTTGTGATTACAACACACCTCCGCAATGGGTAGACAAAACAAAACTACCGCCACCTGCCGGGGCGCCAAAACAAATCAAATAGTGATCGGGGATCAGCCGATAACAATCAGAGGAATATGCGTTTTATAGGCGAGTTCTTTAGTCACGCTTTTGTGAAAGAGATCTTCCAGGAAGCTGTATTTGCCAGGTATTGCCAGCAGCATATCGGTAGATTCTTTTTCCGCAAAGTGCAGGATATCCGAGGCTGTTTTATGATGGCGGGCAGTATGATAGGAGATATCATGTACATGCAATAGTTTTTCAATTTCCTGTTTGACAGCAGGAGAGTCTACGTCTTCCCCTACATATAATACATCCAGGTGAGCGCCTAGTTTGGTGACTAGTTGCTCAATGGCATTGCTTTGCCTGCTGAGAAGCGGTTGTTTCTTGTTATAGGCAAAGAGGATTTTATTTTGTGGTTTCCAGGCGGCAGCCGTAGGAATAATAATTACGGGAATGGTGATATGTTGTGTTACGGCCAGTGTATTGCTGCCTATGAGGGTCTTTTGTAATCCGCTTTTACCGGTGATGCCCATGATAACCATATTGATGCTACGGATATCGATGATTTGCTGCATA
The DNA here is from genome assembly GCF_003259435.1 of Chitinophaga dinghuensis. Lineage (GTDB taxonomy): Bacteria > Bacteroidota > Bacteroidia > Chitinophagales > Chitinophagaceae > Chitinophaga > Chitinophaga dinghuensis. The sequence continues at coordinate 288,555 of NZ_QLMA01000005.1, read as the reverse complement.
CCTTCCAACAGAGGAAGTACATCTGTTTCACAATTGATGGTGGTGGTGCGAGGGGTAATGTCTGCCAGCTGTTCTTTTATTTTATTCAATTCTCCGATAATTTTTTCCTTAAAAGCGGGCGTATCTTCCGGCATTACTGGCATGGGAATACCGGAGAGGTGTAGTACGCTATAGGAGTGGTACAAAGTGATATCGGCTTTTTGAAAACGGGAAGACATAGTAACCGCATATTTCGCTGCATTAAAGGCTGCTTCGGAAAAATCGGTAGGGACGAGTACTTTCATTATTGATAAAGTTGGTTGTCAGAAAATACGGCGCCTGCGGTTTAGAGCGCAGGCGCCGGAGGTTACAACAGATGTGCTGCAGTTCTAAAATCTTGTAGAAAGTGCGATGCCTTGGAATTCGTTCAGCGCACCTTCATCTACGAAAACCACTTTTCCGCTTTTAGAGAGGATGGTTTCAATGATGGGAAGAAGCACATCGTAGGAGAGGTCTTTACTGCCATCTTCATCCGGATGTAGGGAGACGGCGCCATCATGAATTGTTCCTGGCTGGAAATAGGTGTTTTCTACATATAATGTATCGGCACTACCGTCGACGGCTGCACGATAAATATCACTGAGGTCTACCAGTAAGCGCTGTTGAGATTGGGCAGTAGCTATTGCCTGCTGGATTTCTTCCTGTTTTTTCTCTTTCATTTGTTTCAGAACAGGACCTACTTGTCTGGGTATATCATGATCCTGCGTATCGTCGAAGCTACCATTTACGGTACCGATGACGATTCCTTTGATATCCATTTGTTCCTGGTAGTATGCCAGCATTTTGGTATCGCCCATTAATACTACAGGTAACGGATTTTCGTGGTAATATTTCTTAAATCGTTTGTCGGCCACATTGAAGTATTCTTTGATGAGGTCATCTATTACCGCATCATTTTTTAATTTCATTGGGTCGGTGGTGTAGTAGTTTGTATTTTCAAAAGGAAAATCCTCGTTATGAATTTCCCGGATGAGCGTTTCGTTGTCGGCTTCCAGCAGACGGATTTTCTGTCGGCTCACAGAGATGGCGTAATAGTGGGTTACGTCTTGCAGCGCTTTTAGCAGCGGTCTGATTTCAAAGCGTTTGCCGATGATGATACGATCTGTTGTATCGACGGGAAGGTTGTAGACTTTACTGAAGTTTTCGGAAGCGTAAAGAACGAGGCTATCCAGATTATACCGGTGATCGATCCCTGTTTCCATTTCTTTTATTTTCTCCAGTATGGGCCATACAGCGCGTTTGTCATATAGCTCGTACAACTGTTTCTCCGCGGCAGTTACCAGGTTTTTGAGGTTGATACTGTCTCGTTTATTGTCCGGGAAAGTCCGGTGAGTAGAGATGAGAACAGTAACAGCTGGTTCCCCGCGAAGCTGACTCAATTGAATAACATCTTGTTCTTGCATAGCTATTCGCTTTTGGTGGTTTAACAAAGCTATTTGCTTTAAAGTTCACCAAAAATGAGTAACGTCAGGGATGGAGCTGACAAATATCATGTCAGGATGTCTGTACGGTGGCGATGCCTTTGGGAGTGAGGTAAGGGTAGAACATATTGCCTACAAGATGGACATAATGTCTGACTGCTTTTTGTCCTTTCAGTTGTAATTGTATTTCGTTGTGGGGCATCCAGAAGTTACCTACAATAAAGATTTGAGTAACGAGGTCTATCCAGACTTCTTCTGGGATATCTGTGCGGAAGATGCCTGTTTCCTGGTAGTTATGGAAGAGGCGGATAAACTGGTGTTCCCGGTTGCTTTCAATAGCGTTGTAGCGTTTTTTAATTTCCGGAACGCGTTGGGTGATGGCAACAAAGTGCAGGAATATAAAGCGGTATTGGTAGAGTATGGAGAACATATGCTCCGTGTCGGCCAGGAATTGGGCGAAGGTAGGGATGGCGGGGTTTTCCGCTTGTGCCATGCCTTTGTCCATGGCCTCGGCAAGTTGATTGAACAGGGCGAGGATGATTTCTTCCGTGTTTTTATAATGATATTGGAGGTTGCCGTGGCTGATATTTATTTCTTTCGCGATATGGCGGATGGTGACTATGTCGGCGCCTTGTTCATTGTATAAATGCAGTGCGGTGGTCAGAATTCTCTCTTTGGTAGTCAATTTCTCCGTTGTCATTATGTTTATTTAAGAATTAGGGCAAATGTACTATTTTTTAATAAGATTGTTTGTATGGTATTAATTTGATATATTTACTCATAATTCATTAATTTTATGTCGATTATTTATTATTTCCACTTGTAACAGGTGCTACTGTTATGAATGGAATGGTAGAATTTTGAATATCCATATCCCTATGAGGTGTATCCTGTTTCTGATTTTTGCTTTGCAGGCGTTGACTGTTTGTGGCCAGGTGGTCCCGACGACTGCACCCGCGAAGAAGCCGGAAAAGGAGTTTCAGATGAAGGAGGGGAGTTATCTGGGTTTTGCGCAGGTGAACCTGAGTTTGGGGGAGATTGGTTTCAGGGTGGAGGTTAGTAAGACTACGAAGGAAAAGGGTTCGCGGTTAGAGTTTAGGATAGACGAGCCTAAGGGAAAAATCATTGGTACATTAGATATACCATATACAGGGGATACCACTTATGCGTTGAAGCTGGTGGGGAATCTGCGGCATGCTCAGGGCGTGCATGATTTATTTTTGGTAGCCCGGGGGGCATCTTCATTTAGTATTTCTTCTTTCTCATTTATCTGGAATTATTGATCTGTTGGCTTCCGTCAGAAATTATTTTGCGATTATTTTTTACTACTGACATACTGTTGTCACATCGCCTCCTGAATTTTGTATTGTAATCAATAATCACTAGCAAAAACCTTATTATTATGTCTACAGCAACATTGAACGCACCTGCAATTCTCTCTCCGGAAGAAATTTTAAAGCATTGGCAAGGTCATCGTGGATTAACTCGTCGTGTCATTGAAGCGTTCCCTGAAAAAGAATTATTTGAATTTTCCATTGGCGGAATGCGTCCATTTTCGCAGTTGGCGCTGGAAGCGGTGGGTATTGCTACTGGCATCGATGGGATGGCTTATGGCAACTGGACGCCATTTGAAGAGTTGGAAGCGAAGGGTAATGCTATCAAAACAAAAGAGGAGTTGCTGGCATACTGGGATGAAGTAACAGAAAAGATCAATGCAGAATGGTCAGCGATGACACCTGAGCGTTTCCGTGCCAGGGAGAACTCCTGGGGTTTCTTTGAGGGGCCAGTGATTGATATTCTGCTTTATTTCATCGATAATGAAGTGCATCATCGCGGACAGGGTTACGTATACCTGAGAGCGTTAGGGATCGAGCCTCCTAAGTTCTACGAGCGTTAATCATTACACCTTCATTTTCAGCCACTCGCAACCGGGTGGCTGAAATTTTATTTTAAAAAAGATTTGGTAGAATAGAATCTATTCCTATCTTTGCCGTCCTGAAACACAAAATCAGTTGCCCAGATGGCGAAATTGGTAGACGCACTGTGTTCAGGTCGCAGCGCTCGCAAGGGTGTGCTGGTTCGAATCCAGTTCTGGGCACACAAGAGGCTTGTAAGTAATTGACTTACAAGCCTTTTTTCATTTAGTCAAGTGTCGTTTTTAACGGTTTTTACCGCTTTCTCCCACTATTCGCGACACATATTTGACACACCAAATGACACACCAAATTCTTGTGCCAGTACCAGCACACTACCAGCACACCCCACCCATTCCAACAAATGAAAAGTGTCAGTTTTTCCTGCTTTACAACATAGCTGACGACACACGGCAAAATGGCACTATTCAAAATTGTCAGTTTGAAAAAAGATTTACTCGCTTTTCGCCGCTTTCTCTCGCATGTGTAAATGCGATACATGCCACATATGGCACGGCATACAGATTGATCGCTGTTTGTTTCACTCGTAAAAACGGTGCTGTATGAATATATTGGAGAGATTGAGTAAGAACGGTGATAAGATTACCTTCTACTATGACTACGGGCGAAAAAAAGGACAGAGACCATCAACTGGCATCTTTATTTACACACACCCTAAAAGCCGGGAAGAAAAAATCCATAACAAGCAGGCCCGCGCCTTGATAGATGTAAAGAAGAGCCAAAAGACAATTGAACAACAGGCTATCGGATCAGCCTATATCCCGCCCCATAAATTCAAAGCTAACTTTTTAGATTACTATGATGAATATGTAGAGAAAAACAAACGGGATGGAAACCGGCATCTATCCAACAGCTTTACGCAGTTTAAGGAATTTCTGAAAAAGGATTTTATTTCTCCTATTGAGGTTACAGAAAACTTATGCAAAGAATTTCGGCGGTATTTGTTAGATAAATACACCGGTGAAACACCTAGCGATTACTTTACCCGCTTCAAATGGGTACTTGATGCTGCTACCAGCGATGGATATTATATCAAAAGCCCATCAGAAGAAGTAGCTGCAAAATCTAATCCAAGTACCATGTTGAAGGATCTCCTGGAGGTAGAGGAATATTTGCAGCTTCTTGTAACCCCCTGCCTTAATCAGGAAGTACAGGAAGCGTTTATTCTTTGCTGTTATACAGGGCTCCGTTGGTGTGATGTGAAAACACTTTCTTGGGATCAAATAAAAGGACCAACACTAGTCACCAGAATAATTCAGGCGAAAACAGGACAGCCTGTAACCCTAACGCTTCATCCTATCGCCCGTGCGATTCTGGGAAAAAGAAAAGCGCGACTTGATTCATTACCTAACGAAAACACTCTGGTATTTAGGCTGCCGAGTGCAGATGGGGCAAATAAGATGCTACTGCAATGGGTCAAAGCGGCGGGGATTGACAAACATATCACCTGGTCCTGTGCAAGGTTGAGTTTTTCCATTCTGCTACAGGATAAACTTGTGGATGATGCTACAGTGGCATGTCTTCTAGGTCATACAACAACGGACCAGGTAAAAAAGATTTACAAACGTCACCGACCGAAAGACGAGTCAGCAACCATCAGTAATTTACCCAGCCCGGAGCTGTTACCGTATTTTCTTCAGCTTTAGTCCATGAACAGCGGCTATGTAAGGAGATGGCTCACCGGACATCATTTTGTTCAATTGCTCTCGACTGAAATAGCCGCTTTCATTTTTATATACACCAAATTCCTCGCACCGTTTTGTGAATTGGGTACGACCGAGATCACAATAAATAAGGGCCTCTTCTACCTTCAAAAATGGCTTAAAACACAGCGCTATAGCCCTCATTACTACACTTTCATCATGCTTAATCATAGCGTTACATTTATATTAATAAGATAAAGCCCGACAAGCGGGCCTTATCTTTCATGGAATTATCCCCATCTGCAAACCCTATCGCTGACAGCGGTACTCCTACCAGCCTGTTTCCTTTTCAGGTTTGCAATACCATAAATCCTACAGGTAATTAAAGCTCTTTCCAGGAGACGCTTCAAAGTCCACCATATACACGATGCTACCCAATATAGGGTGATAGGAAGCGATGTACTTCACATATCCATGATCATTCAAATCACGCATACACCGGTGGTAGGTGGACCGGCTTATTTTTGCCAGTTCCAACACCTCCGGGCGATGAATGGATACAGGGTCTTCAAAGTCATTTTGATTCCACAGCTGAAATAAAGCCAGGTACAAACTAAGATGTGTAGACCCAATCCGGTTGTCATTTTTTACCGCTTCAAAGAAAGCGGTAAGCCTCTCTCTTGCTTTATCCATAAGTCACAGATTCAATTTCACAAAACATTTTTTTGAAAATCAGGAAATGGACTGCCCTTTATTGTTTTTATGGGTATTGCTTTCCTTTGCTACACTCTGGTCCAGTGCCTGATTGTCCTTTTGTTTCTGCTGCGTGGCTTCCTTTAAAGCCTCTACTGTCGTCTGTTGCAGGTTATCTTTATACACCCGTATGGTATCATGTAGTGGCAGCGCTTCAATAAAAAAACGTTTTTCATTTACACTAACCATCTGGCGATTCCCTCTCTCCAATGAACCATAGAGCATCTGTGCTTCCTCCGGATTAATAAGTTGATCCAACTGATATCTGCCAACGACTTTCTGCACATCATATCCTGCAACCTTCACCAGTGGGTGATTCCCTTGTTTGTCCGTTTGCTTAAAATCGAGGTAGGCCCATTCATTTTTATCTTCATTGACAAGAAATGAACGCCCCTGCATTACGTTGTAAGCATTCTTTAATGTTAGCTTGTCTGAATCTCTGGTGATGTCGAAAGCCTGTCTTTGAATTTCTCCTACTTTTGGTTTTACCAGCAACTCAATTTTGTTCAGAAAAACAAGGTCACTGCCTTCACGCTGTGACTTGTTGTATTGAAATGTGGCTACAGCCAGGTCTTCCCCATATTTTGTGGTATGATACAGGCTGGACTGCTTTTCTCCCTTTTGTAACATCATTTTGAGAGCATCATCGAGAGCATCCCCAACACCCCGGCTCTTTAAATCGTTTTTATGATATTCATACACCTTTTCATTCATGATACTTTCATTTTCACGGTGTAAATAAATAGTATTAATGTTCTGAAATTTGTCATCAGCTCCGTTGCGAACTGCTATTGGAATACAAGGGTTATTAAACTCAGTGATCTCCCAACTTCTGGTTTGATCTGATGAATTGTATTGCCGGTACGCACCAGCAATAAATAACCCTGTTCCATTCTCCGGACACCCTTCCACGTCTAAAGCCAGTTTTTGATCTATAAAGCTGGCTACCAGCGAGAAGTCAACATATTGCTTAGATAAAACCGATTCATTCATTGTTGATTTCATCAAACAGCTGTATGCTTCCATAAAATCCGTAGTACTGCCTACAGCGGTCAGTTCATGACCGATTTCGTAAACCTGGTGCCCTGGGTGGGTATGGCGAATCACCAAGTACTGATCAATGGCATCAATGGGGTGAAACCTTAATGATTCAGGCTTATCATCAGATTTTATATTGATATCGCTCATAAATCAAATTTTATAGGTAATCAAATCGGCTGTGCCTTTATTAGCTGACGATTCTTGATCCTGATCTTCAGATGCCGACCACCATCTTTCTCCGTCACGTACAAATACAGATGTTTCTTATCAGGAATGGTAAATTTTGGCAGAGCAAAAACTATTGCGGTCTCACTATTGGCGGTGATCACAGCATTAGGCCCCAAAATCAATTTAGGCTGGATGATCTTCTCCTGGTGGGCAGTTCGCCGGGCAACCTTCTTATCCCGGATAAAAAACTTTATCTGATCAGGATAATAGTTAATAGTAGAACTGTTTTTTAAACTGACTTGGAAATAAAAGAGGTCATTCCGGATATAGATTGCATTGAGACGGAGGCGCATACTGTACTTTTCATCGGTAGTCCTCCACTGATGGCGGTTACTGATACGCACAAGTTCGGCGGTCCGGTGTAGTTCCGCAGCATTCAGGGAATCATTGGAAAGATGAATAGGACCACCGTATATATCAGTATCCAGCTTCTTGCCAAATTGTAAGTTTAATACAGCAGGAAAACTATCATATTGCACTACAAAAGAATAAAACCTGCCGTCCTCTGTCACTACACTGAGGTTTGTTTCAGAGAAATACTCCTTACCGGCTTTTACCTGCAAGATATTACGAACACCCTTTGCCTTTTGAACCAAAATGTCCCGGCTTCCCCGATCCACGCTGGTAACAGCATACGGAAATATGAGGTTCGTTGTTTTCTGGTAGGAAACCCGTAAATTCAATGGAGACAACTCATCGTACGCCTGCGCCCTGGCAGTCATGTTCCCTAATAGGCAGGCAATACCTGCCATCCACACAGCACATTTCAACATCATCACTTAGGATTTTAAACATGAGAGAATAATCTGTCAGCTCTGTCGGTTTTTGAGCAGAACCTGGTACCCAGCTTTTACTGTCACCTTAATAAGTTTAACTTTCCGGCTAAGTAGGGTTTTGGCGGTTTCTATACCGGCGCTCGCGGCCTGCGCCCCTATTGATGGGTCCAAAGATGTTAACCCCACACTCTGTATAGCCTGGTCGGCAGAATTTTTTGAAACGTCCCTGGCAATCGCTCCGGGAACGTAGATGCCAGCCATACCGTCCATATCATAAGCAGAAATCGCAACTGGCAGAATGGAGTTGGATATCCGGATCGAATTTATTTCCACTTGAAGGCGTTCGCCACTGATGGACACCGCACCATGAACATAGGTATCCTTTGGCACCAGTCGCCCGGCAATGTATACGTCCCTCACCAGCCGGAGTTTCAATACAGCTCCTGTAACAAGTGTTTGTGTCTCCACAACTTCAGCCTCCACAGCATTTTCTTCGTCCGCCTCCGGAAGACCGTCATCCAGGGAATAAAAGCCATTGGAAACCTGGCGTAGGGATAAAACAGTGTCGATATGTAAAGAAGTCCCTGACGGTATAGGTTGTAAGCTGGATACCGGAACATTATCGCGGTTGATAGAAGATACCGGATATACCTGTTGCTTATGGTCTGCTGATCTTCTTTTAATCCTATCCTGCATCCGCGATGGATACTGAATATCAAGTATTTTATCTAGCATTCCATCAATTTTTGTCATCTCCGGATCTTCAGGGGTGCCACTCTGCATGGTCTGCATTATCTTTTCCAGTTGAGCGACTTCCGGGCTGATACCAGTAGTATCAGGAAAAGAGCTACCGGTAACTGCGTGATCGGTTTTCCCTGGGACAGGCATTGGCGGCTTGTTCAGCTCTCTGTCCAATTCAGCCAGCTTCCGGTTTACCCGTCGTACATTATCATCTGCTTCACTGGAAGAATAAGGCGACTCAACAACTCCGGATTTCGCGGATGCCCTGCTTTTCTCTGCTTCTGTAACGGTGTGGAAGTCCATCACCTCACTTTCGTTCTTTTCCGTGTCTTTTCCAGATGTTGAATTATAATAAGGATCGCGGCGGGCAATATCTCTCCATTTTGCAGAATCCCTGGCGGCTTTTTCATAATAATCCAGTTTCGACATTTTCGAATCATCCGGCAATACAGGAGCCGGAAGAGAGTAATTGAATGCGTCCTTTGTATATACTGCCGGAGCGGCAGTACCTTTCCCTCCGCCGAGAGCCCAAAATATCAATGTTGCGAAAGGGAAAACTATAATAGGTAACACTAAAGCAAACTTCCGCTTCTTTAGCGTTTTTTCTGATAACGATTGCTGCTGATTATCCATACCACACATATTTTAAAAGTTCAACATCACAATTAGTGCAATTCCATTATTCGATTTATGAGGGCCAAACTATCCAATAACCCTGGCCTGGAGGAACGTAAACTATCCAGCACCTGTTTACCTTTGACTGTAGCAGAAAGACTATCCAAAAGGATTTTATACTGATGGATATTTTGAAAGCTACCTTCCTTCTTTCTGATCAGTAATGATTCCGTTGTGTCATAATACGGCAAAGTATGAGCAGGCCGGGTTATCGGAGTTACCTTCTGTAACGAAATATTCTTTACGCCACCACCAACAGCGAAGAAGACACACAGCGTAGTGCCGGAAAGAAAGAAAACAATCAGGATTACCTTCTGAAATACACGATCGATCTTGTTGAATCGCTTTTCCATCTTATTACAGAAGCCCCTCACGAATACCTTCAACGCTTCTGTAAGCCTGTCCAACCACTCATAGGATACTCCCTGATGGTCCTGGATAACATTTCTTTGTTTATTCTTGCCACTCCAAAACATACATCAACGGTTTACGACATTTAAATCTTCATTCCTAATGATGGTCCAGTTCAGGATAAGGAAACCATGAGAGTTATTATCTGATGCTTTCGCATCCTGCAAATACCCTTCTGTGATAAGGCTCCTGGTAGTAATACTGGTGGGACGGCGTATTTGAAGCGTTGCATAGCAACGAAACGGATAAGGCTTTCTATCAAAACTGACGTTAACACTGTCTACTTCTATCCGCTGGCTCACATTTCCGGATATCACGCTCGTATAAAAGCCACTTTCTTTAAGGCTCTGGTACTTCCCGCGTGCAGAAGCATCAGCCAGGTACATGGCTTTTGTGATATTGGACTGTATAAGCCTTTCATCCGGGTCGAGCGTGAAAAACAACCGGTGGAAATCTCTTACATGCGCCCTCGCCTCTACAGGGAGATAGTTTTTCCGATCATCAGCAAACGCCTCAATTACCTTATCATTTGCCAGTACATAAATCTTTCCCTGTACCTTACCTGCAAGCTGATAGCTCTGGTAGTAGCAAAAACCTGCCACCAACGTATTTCCAACTATAACAGCGATGGAAAAAGATCGGATGTACCTGAAAGCCGTATCTATATTCTTTAACTGACGAAACATATCTACACATTTTCAACTTCCACAACTCAAATATGCTCCGGTATTTACCGGTCAGTGATATCTACAGATTCTTCAACTGATCATACATATAGGCTCCTGAATTTCCGGCAGCTCGACCTACATCGGCCATCATTCCAGATCCAGTATTTTGACCAGTATATCCTTCCTTGAAATTCTTTGGCGCATTGGCGGCATTTGAAATTCCCTGCCCAAGCCGGGAGGCTGCCATGCCGGCGCCACCAGTGGCAGCAGCCATAGATATACCTGTAATTTTCTGTAACAGCGGATTACTCCCAGCAACGTGTACAACGTATCCAGCAATACTCGGAACGGTAAAGTATCCTACTATGCCCATGATCAGGAAGATCAAATAAGCGGTATCGTTCGCACCAAAAGAGGTGTCACCATATTTTGTTATCTGATCAATATCTATCTGCAACATATTAATCTGAATCTTATTGATGATAGCACCAAAAATGTTAGCAATAGGCAACCATAAAAAATAATTGATGTAACGTCCCAACCAACTAATAAGCGACTGTTGAAATCCATCGAATATGGACATTCCGAAAACAAGCGGGCCCAGTATCGCCAATACAATAAGATAAAAAGTACGAACAGTATTGATGCACAACGATGCGGCCTGAAAGAGAACCTGGAGTACCTCAGACAGAAATTGCTTAACGGAGTTCCGGATTGAATATGCCGCCTGCTCCAGGCCGAATTTTATATCATTTCCCATTCTATCAAAAACACCCTCATTCTGTCTTTCCGGATCATTTGGATGATAGTATTTATACCACCGATCATAATCACCGCGTCCATCTACACCAACGTACATCTTATAAAGATCGGTAGTCTTAATTGCGTCCTGCTTCCGTTGTAGTAAAACAGCAATGGCACTATCACTATTTTTTACAATACCTGATGTTGCAGTTACTGTTGGCTTCATCACGCCGTTAATGACATCCAATACCTGTGGAAACATTCCTATAGCCACAGCAATAACAAAAGGTCGCAGTAATGGATACAGGTCGATGCTTTCCGCGTTGGCTATATGTTTCCATACGCGGGCAGATATATACCAAATTGCAGCAAAGCAGGCAACGGCCCTTCCGATATCTATCATGTCACCGCACAATGGAATCATGTCGTCATATAATTTATCCAGCACACCATGTAATCCACCGATATTGTCGGCAACACTTTGAGCATTACAGATACCAGGTAATAGAATCCCCACAACCGCGTACACCAGCGGCTTACCACACCATCTCATAATCATTAATTTAAATTACCGATACCATAGAGAACCTTTACCATCTCTACATCATTGCTTGCTTTTGCTCGCTGCAAGCCCAGCATTTTGGCCTGATTGTTAAAGTTGCATAGAAATAACCAGGCATCCTCCATCTCTATATATATCCGGTCGATTCCTTTCAAACGTTCATCGTCGCTCATTCTTAGCTTACTTGCTGTTATTATCAACGTTAACTCTTCAATATTTTTCAAACTTTCTTTTGTAAGACGCCCGTATACGGCAGCCATATATTCTACCTCATCGATGCTGAAGACATTAGATGACCTGAAAGCATTGAAGGCAGTCTTGTACTCCTTCACTATCCGGGCCTGATAGTTGATTATGTCAGGAATGCGTTTGTAATTTTTTATTGCAGGATTGATAGAATATAGCCCATTCAAGAAAACCTCATGTAAATTGAAATTCCCCTGGGAAAGGTCTTTAACAGTATTGTATCCCTTACTGATGATCTGATACCCGTTATACATATTTTGCAGGATCTTTTTCAGCTGGCTCAGTTTCTGGATATTCAAAGCCAGTTGGGCCAGCTCGTCAGCCTGCGCCCTGGCAGGGATACAAAACAGCAAGTGAGAAGATATCAACAGCATCATCACAAAAATCACCCTCTTCATAAAACTTCATTTTAATCCGTACATAATCCGCGACATCTCCACGTCCGCCATCTCCGTATGGCGCTGTTTTATTAACATGGATAACTGACTAATGAATGCAGACAAAAATGCCTCTCTGTCCTTCACAGCAGCATACAGTTGGTCTATCCGGGAAAGGCGCTGGTCATCCGAAAGTTGTAGAATACCATTTGAGAACATCTGTAGTAAATCATCCGCAGCTTTTTCATTCTCCATTCTGATATTGTTCAATACCTGTCGCGTGTAATCGCGGTTGCCGGCATCCATGAAATTATTGCTATTAACCTCTCGGATAGTTTTACTGGATACAGCATTCATAGACACAATAGAAGAAATTACATCAACAGCTTTGGGGTATCTTGCTAATGAAGGATTTACTTCCTTCAGAGCGTTAAGAAAAACACGATGAATATTCAGGTCGCCGTTTTTAATCTGCGATATGGTGCCAAGTCCCTTCTGAGCAATATCGTAACCCTTCTTTGCATAGCCGATGTATTGCTGCAATAGTGCAATCTGTTTTATGAGATACTCCCGCTGTGTTTTCTTCTGGCGAAACCATTCATTAAAGGTCTGGGCTTTCATGTGAAAAGAAGAAAGCAGTATAATACTGATCAACAACATCACTTTCATACAACACGGTATTTATAGATTATCACTTAGCCTGTAAACCATACATGCGCCTTACCATTTCTATTTCACTGATACCTTTCGCCCGCTGCATACTGATGCCAATGTTATGGTTAGTGAACTGCCGTAGCGCAGTCATGTTTTCTTCAATTCCAGCTGCGGCATCAGAGATAATCTCCAGTCTCTTTCCATCAGACATCTGAGTAGCGAATGAATTAATTACCAAAAGAAGTTGATCGACATTTTTCAAGCTCTCCGTAAGGATACCGGAATACACTTTATACATATAGTCGATTTCATCCGGAGTGAAATGGGTATCTTTCCGGAGCACTTCATATGCCTTCTTGTATTCATCAACTAAGGCGACCTGCTGTTGAATAACCTCCTTTATTTTTTTATAGGTGGAGATCGCGTTTTTTACTTTCCACAACTCATCAAAGTATGTAGCATACAATTGACGCTGTTTTTCAGTCCAGTTGGCTATTTCCTGTAATTTCAATTTCGACAACGCATTCTCCAGCGTTTTCTGCGCGTTTTGCAGAACGATAGTGTTATTCTGAAGGCGTTGAATCTGGAGATCCAGCGCTTTGATTACCTTTTTTGCAGCAGCCTTAACCACTACCCAAATGATCGCGTGGCTTTTCTTTGTCGGCAGCATAACAAGACCACAACACAGCACGGCGCACAGCATTGCCTTATACACACCTTTCATACAACTCAATTTTGCTGATCACGTAATTCCTGTACCAACGCCGTAATACCTCTACGTATGTCACCACCGTATTTTTCGACGTAGGCCATCACTTTTACTTTTTCAGATTCCTCGGTAGAATAAGCGTAGTATTCTTCTGGAGAAGGTTCATACCTGTAAACTTTCATAACCTGTCCTCCGAGATCAATGAAGACCTCACGGTATCTGCGCCCTGGTTCATTGGCCCGATTAACGGACAATACCATCTCTTTCCCTTTGTCACTCATACCCAGGAGTGCCTGGATATCATCAAACTTGTTGGAGAATTTGCGCATATCCAGCAAGATTTTGCAGTCTGCATTGCTTATGATGGCCTCTTTGACGATGGGAGAACTGATAAGATCATTCAGTTCCTGCGTCACGGTATAGGCTTCTCCGAAGAACTTTCTAACGGTTTTATACAAATACTTCATGAACTCCGCCATGCCATTGCGCATGATCGCTTTCCATGCTTCCTCAATGACGATGAGCTTCCTCGCACCTTTCAGTTTCCGCATTTTGGAGATAAACATCTCCATAACCAGCAAAGTGACAACAGGAAAGAGGATGGGGTGATCCTTGATATTGTCCAATTCGACAATAACAAATCTTTCTTCCAGGAGATTTAAATTTTCTTTGGCGTTCAGGAGATATGAAAACTCACCACCGCGGTAGTACGGCTTTAAAACATACAGCAGGTTGTTGATATCAAAATCCTTTGGCTGTACACGCTCTTTCTCCAGGACACCAACATATTCACCTTGTAAAAAATCGTAGAAACTATCGAAACATGGGAAAATACTCTTATCACGTTCCAGTTTCTCATAGTAGAGAGCCAGTGCATTTGATATTGCCACATATTCAGAGCGGTTGAAAGTTTCACTTTCCCGCTTCCATAGCGCTAGTATCAGTGTTTTTATGCTCTCCCTCTTTTCGATATCCAGCGTATCATTCTCTGAGATGAAGAAAGGATTAAACCTGATTGGGTCTTGTTCTGTATAACTGAAATAATACCCGTTTAACAACTTACACAAACCGGCATAGCTACCACCAACGTCCAGGACAACACAGTGCGCACCTTGCTCATAATAGCTGCGCAGGAGAGAACACATGAACATACTCTTTCCACTACCACTGCCACCAATCACGATCTTATTCCTGTTGGTAATGATACCCTGTTTCATGGGCTCATCAGAAATATCAACGTTTAAAGGGCGTCCCGTCTGTCGGTCTCCCAGGCGGATACCAAAGGAACTGATACTGCTACGGTAGCTTGTTTCAAGGGTTAAAAAGCAACATGCCTGCTCACAGAAAGTATCAAATACCTCATTCATCGGGAAATCTCCTTCATTACCAGGAATGGCTGCCCAGTATATCTGTGGAGCACCTACCGTTTCCTGTTTGGTGGAAGCATCCATTTGCGCCAAAGCCGTTGCTACCTGGTTTTTCAGTTCCTTCAGTGCGTCTCTATCATTGGACCACATGCAAATATTATAATGTGCCCGCACCGGTAAACGCTGCTGCCCAACTGCCTCCTGGAGGAAGTCGTTAATGGCATCTCTCGCCATCGCGTTTTTCCTGCTATAAGCGGATAGGGATTGAAGACGCAGGCGTTTCTTCTCCAGTTGCTGGATTTTCGCAGAAGCATCACCTATAAAAATGAACTGATTGTATATGTGGTCAGAGGTTAGCAATTGTCCTAACGCAGCAGCAAATCCAACACTGTATTTACTTTTATCACTGCTATACTTGTCGAAAGTTATCCGGCTTCCGCATAATCCGGGAAGATTCTCAACATCAGCCAACGTATATACCTGTAAGTAGTCATCTCCGATCCTGATATCATCTCCAAAGGAAATATCTTTACTGATTGGCTTCTCTGCATCCGGAAGGAGACAACAGTATTTTTCAATCAGGCCGGCTTTCTGTCGGTTGCTGACTAATCCAGCATCACTGATCCGCTCCAGCTTGACGTACCCGGTTCCTTCCAATATGCTTTTGAACTGCCCAACTGCATCCAGGAAATCCCGGAGGGTATTGGGGTGCATCAATTCGCCTGGAATAATAGACTTCCTGCATAGAGATGAAAAAAGTGAGCTGGAAGGCTTCCTGGTATCCAGTCTTCGCGTCACCATGATGTAGCACGTGTGATCCAGGAATGGCCGTTCATTAAAAAAGCGGGTACTACTCCGGGATAAAAAGGAATCCCCATCTTTTTCAAAATCACCCTGATACCGGCGATTAATAAACCAGTCCTGCTTGTGGAATACAGAATTTTTCGGCAGCACTTTAATTGCCTTTATGAAAGTCTGATGAAGAGCTTCATAATCGTTCGCAGATAACGTGAATATCTCCGGGAGCTGCACTTGAAAAGCGACAGTAACGTCGCCAGCTTTTGAAAGTATGCAATCATGTTCCACTGCCATGACGGGCAACATTTCCTCTAACACTTTTACCATAACCACCACTTATATTGCCAATGAATACATCTCGGCCTTTTCCTGCCCTGATGCAGGAGGGAATATGCCGCCGTGCCCATTTCTTACTCAGACCATGTTCTCCATAGGTGTTACTTAACCGGTATACCCAGGAGATAAGGCCAGCACCCGTTCCCAGGGCAATGACCACACATACATATGGATTCACACCTGCGATATACAGGATGGCAAACAGGATCATTATACCCAGTAGTCCTCCAGCCAAATACCATATATATTGTGCCTTTAAGCCTTTAAACTCAATACTGATATTAATTCCCTTATTGACGGTATAGACACTGTTTGCCATATGCTGTACTTTTGAACTGATAGAAGCCAGGTATCAGGTGATACCGAAGAAACTCTTCAAAACGGTGGCGACAACCACCAAAAACACGCAGCTACCGAACCAGGCTGCCGCAACACGCGACGTATCAGGATCGCCACTCGACCACTTCTGATAAACCTTTACTGCACCGATTAACCCAACGACCGCACCAACAGCATACATCAAGTCGGTCCCGGTATCAAAATAAGAGCGAACTTTATCGCTGGCCTCTTTTATACCGGCTTTTCCATCAGCAGTTCCCTGAGCCATAACCGCCGTATCTACCAGGGTCAGTAACACTGTCGCCCCTACGAAAAAACACGCATCCATCTGATGCTTTAAATTCAACCACCACACTTTCATACTTCACATTTTAAATCCACACAAATGCACTATAGGTGAGCCACCGTCCTATATCTACCACAAAAGATCAACATCGCCTTCATCCAGGCCAGCGGCGCCCATAGCTTTACTTTCTGTTAAAATCACATTGTTGATGGCAACCTGAAATGGTGTGCCTTTCAGTACGGGGTATTCAGCAATAAGTTTGCGAAGGATCAGGATCAGACCTGCCTTACTATACTGTTCAGTCGCAGCTTTGTTTAATGTTTCTCTGATCCTCGCAGCTAAACCCAGTGCCGGCGTGAAGAGGTCCGCAGGATTAACCTGGCACAGGTCTTCCGGCGTATCATCAAACAATGATAGCTGGGGGTTGATAGGCTCATCGTCATTATCATCTCTTTTCCGGCTGGAAGATAATTTTCCAATATCACGCCGGTAATGCCGGACGATAACAATGCAGTAATAGATACCGATTAAAAGGGCGGCTACCATCAGGTAGCTCGCCCATGAAAATGAACTTAACATAGGCTGAATTTTTCAAACCACACATCATCACCATCACACAGCCTATGTTTGTTAGTACACGCACTCACCACATATCTGTCTCTCTGGTACTATGAACTGTTCGGATACAAATATGCGCCTGAATAAACCCGAAAAAGCCTTACACACCTAGTAGTAGGGCAGGTAACATGCTGTTGGTCAGCTTATATAATTTCAGAAGTAATTTGTTTGAAAAGAAATTTGAAAAAAAATTAGTGAGCATGGACGGGCAACCTGACAAATTCTGATTTACCTCGTTTGGAGAAATACAGGATAGGAATTTGGATTGTATTGTTCATTTTGGTAATTTTAAAATCACAGCATTACTGCAATGGTTTTGCACTCAGTCCTCCTGATATTCTTTCTCCCTTCGCTTTACCATCTTGGATTTGCCACAGAACCATTTAGGTTTCGTGTAGTACCATATTGTCTATAACCAAAAACCGTTGATATGAATCAGCATGAACAACTAGTTGTTCTCCTGGAAGCGTTTAAAAGAAAGCCGATAGAAGAGCAACACAGACTTGCATGGAATATGTTCTTTTCTTTTTTTAAGATATTTCCATTAGAAACTACCCAAAAGATGATCAATGATCTTTGTGCGGTATCACAATCAGAAGCAATATTTTGTTTTACAGAATCGAGCAAGATTAAATTGCTTACATTCTGTGGATATTTGAATAAATCACTTGAACTGCTGGATTATGAAGTAAAAAAATGGGAAAAGGATAAGGATCTACCCCAATTTGAAGATGAAGAAGAATAATTTTACTTTCTAATACCTACACTTTATACTCTGCATTACCCCTCCTTATATGTTCATCCCTGCAACCCAAATTATCCTATCAAATCTAAACCTCGTTTTATGTTAAACAAACACGACCTTCAACCGGCATGGATGAACCGGACATTTACACTTTCTCTCCCTGAAGTTCAGAATCCATTTGAGGTATTACAGAATTTTTTCCTGCTTGATGATTTATATGGTCTACGTGAGAGCTTGTGGGAAATAATCAAATCAACAGTCACGGGCAGTTTTAATAAGGAGTTAGACCGCAACACAAGGGGAGATATGGTTTTCTTCTATGAAAACCTGGAGAGGCTCATTGAAGCAAGTTATCTTTTGCATAAACTATGGAAAGATAAAAAGCTGCAATGGCCAATAATGAAAGAAAAGGAAGAAGAAGCGGAAATTGTATGTGAGGAAGAATCCGATAGATTAGATGACAACCCTATTATTTATGGGGTTATAGATTCCGGCAGCAGCATTCCGGCGATTGATAAAGTGTTTTTGGTAAAATATCATAGCAGAACAGACTATGCTGCCAGCCTTCTATATCTTACCCATAACAACGAAATGTCCCATGTGGATTTGGAGAAAGAAATTCAGAAGCACTTCAGCGATGATCTACCCGTAAATATTTCTATCCGGCCTGCTACAGAAGTGTACAATGCCTTGAGAGAAGGCCATCTGTTTTATGAAAGGGTGTGCAGGCAGGAGCGAATAAAGTATAATGCTCACAATACCGTTCTTCCGAAAAAGCACTACATACCAGCCGAAATTGTGCAGCAAAAAGCCCAGGATAATTTTGGGAAGATTTTCACCCTTGTATCCAATTTCAGAGAAGGCGCCACGTACTATCGTCGAAGCAACAATGCAGCCCTGGCTGCATTCTCTCTCCACCAGGCAGCAGAGCATTCACTTAGGGCTTTGCTGATTTCCGTGATGGGCACCGCTCCGCATACGCACAATCTAAATAAGCTCATAAAGACATCATTATTTCTTACTGAAGATATCGGAAAGGTATTTAACGAAAGTGATACAAGAGATAATTTGCTCCTACTGTTACTCAATCAGGCATACAAAAAATCCAGGTATAACTTTCCTGATGAATATAGTATTTCTGATACCGATCTGAATACATTGTTTGACAAAATATCCACTTTGGAAAATGTGGTCAAGGGATCGTTCGCGGAGATTGTTAGCCAGTTCGGACAGCTCCCATATTGCGCATATCGTACCATTTCAACCATAAACTAACCCTTATGCCTATCAAAACAAACCGAAACGTATTGATTCACTACAAATCAGTACCAAGAACTGGCGACCATATTCGTGTTCCGTGGGTAAATTTATCCGGGCACTGGCTTTCACAGGCTGGATTCAAAATTGGTGATCGTATATCTGTCACCGTTGGGAAGGATTCATTGAGAATTAAGAAAATTAAATCCGATCCCATTTCTAATCAAAGAGAACATCTCTGCATTTTTAAATACCCGAAACTAAAAAAATAACCCTGATTGTTTACCGCTTAAAAGAATCGCTATGACTACACCCAAACAAGAAAAACTGGTTGCACAGTCTACACATTACATGCACATTAAAACAGATAGAGTTCCACCATTCATTGTGGCTGGTAGCTATGTATTCCTTGAAGAAATCAAGACAAAAGACTTTAACCTGGTAGGGAGTGACATTTTCGTACTAGCCCATGAGAACGGAGCAAAACAATTCCTGGCGGGCCGGAGAGAGAATCATATGCTCTGGTTTGTAGATATTAGAACAGGATCTGCAATTAAAATAAGTGGCGATGGTGCCATGACTTTATATAAGGTGAAGCTGGTGAAATCGGGCGATGTAGAAGTTCCGGAAAGCCTCACTCTGTTACACGATCAAATAGTTTTAAACAAATGATAAACCAGGAATAGCAGGCGGCAGGTTTTACTCTTATCATTTGCCCTCATATCATTCATCCATTATTTGTTGCTCCATTTATTGTGATTGTTACAATAGACAGGCTGTGTCTACAGCTTGTCTTTTATTAACCATATAAAACACTCAATTTAAAATTACTCATATCATGAAAAAAGAAAAAGATAAACCGAATACCCTTTTCAATCTTCACGAAGTGTATTCCAAAATGGCTTCAATATTTAGAGAAAAGGTATGTGAAGACTGTAACTGGAGCCAGCCTACATTCTATCGAAAGATGCGTACCAAAGTTCCAATTAATCGAAGGGAAAAGGGCCGTGATTACCTTAGTCTTGCTGAAGAGCGAAGAATCATTGAAATCAAAGATGAAATGAATGATACGTTTGTTAAAACGCTGGATAGGTGTTGCCGGTAAATTGTTGCGTGGCATGGTGGCTTATCCAGACTGTTACTGGACAAGGAAATCCATATCCGGTTTTTCTACGATACGCCAACCATCATCGTACAATGCAAAGTATGCTTTCCGCTTCAACTCAGGCTCAATCTTCAATGTTGAAATGGGCACGAACGGGGTTACATTTTTATAAACTACTGTATATTCTACGATTGCTTTTTTATCATTGCTCAACAACTGCATACCGGTTATTGAATTAAAATGCTGTTCGGCCAGTTTGACTTTCTGTATTTTATAAGCCTTATCTTTCTCTGGCGTTGCCAAAAGATAGGGCTTTGATTTTTCAGTGAACGAAATAAACGGGTTGCCCATCTCAGACAAGGTTTGCTTCCGCTGGATTGTAATATAGCCGTCCTGTTCCAGTTGAGTAGAAAGCGCCTTTGCTGCCACCTGGGGATCAGCGGTAAACACATCCCAATCAATGGTACGTGGATAGGCTTTCTTGATTATTTCTGAGGCTTGCTCCCGGCTAAGTTTTTTTGAACTACAGGCAGTCAGAGAGGCAATTGCGAGGATGAACAAAAGAGTTCTCATAATAATGGAATTTATTAGGTGAACACCCGGAGGGAAAAATGGCTAACAATACAATTTACGATATCCCTATAAAATACTTGATTTAAAATTTACTTGATAAATTGTGGAGTGGGTACAAACAGGTCTCTGATATCACACTGTAAATACTTGGCTATCTCCCAAAAATGATATACTGATGGCTGGGACTTATTAGTTACCCAGTTGGATACGGTACTTTGAGCCGCCCCAAAATGCGTCTCCAAATCTTTGTTGGTCTTACCTTTATCTGCTAAAACAGCCCCAATTCTATTGATACGGATGCTGCTTGATGGCTTCTTTACTTTTGCCATGCTTATTATATTGGTTTTGGACAAATATAAGATAAGGCAACGCATTGATTTCTAATAAAATACAAATCAAAATGATATATTAATATCGAATTACATCATAAATATTTTGTAAAACGATATAAAAATAGTATTTTGCAAAAAATATTTTTCAGAATATAGAACACGGATTTCTTTCTTTTCTCCTAAATCATTAATAATACATGAACTCAACATAGTTTTTTTTTATAATTTTACGGCTTGTACATATAAAGATATTAAGCGCGTTTACTTTGATTCTTGTCTCCTAACTGCGACCTTGGAACGACAACGAGAAATAAGGTAAATCGCCTACGCTATGGCGTGGGCGTTCTTATTCGTTGTCGGGTGTCGCAGCCCAGGAGACGGTAGGGACTACCCCACGTCATTTTTTATGCCCCTACTGGTCTTCACCTCTTTATCGCTTTTATAAGCTATATCTGGAAGTCTTACCGAGAACCACCGTAACTATTTTACTATAACGCTATAGGGATTAACGAATATAAGGACGGCCTGCGGATGTCTATCCGCTGGGGCTAATCTATTCTTTTTACTCTAAACCTGCTATCATGATATATCCAACAGTTTACAATCTGCATATTCGGGCACCCGACAGATCCACGAAATAGGTAAGAACAATTCTTCATCAAATTCCACTATCATGAAAAGATTAATTTTTCTGACGGGAATGCTATGCCCATTCCTGGCCCTGTTCGGGCAAACAATATTACCTGGGCCGTTGCCCATCGGAGAAATGGTTCCATCAGTAGTACTGAAGCCCATCATCAATTTTTCCGCGAAGAAGGGAAACCTTGCCGGTTTCAAAGGGAAGCTCCTAATCCTGGACTTCTGGACAACCGGCTGTGGTGCTTGTGTGGCGGGCCTTTCCAAACTTGACAGCCTGCAACGCGAGTTCAAAGAAGATGTGCAGATCATTACAGTATCCTCCCAAAATGAGGAAGCAGTAAGGAAGTTTTTCAGTACCCATGCCAGCAACCGCCCACCAGTACCCACTTTAACAGGGGATACCATTTTGCGGAAACTGTTCCCATATGCCGCTATACCTCATATCGTTTGGATATCGGCATCCGGTAGGGTATCTGCTTTCACCTATGCAGAATATCTGAATGAGGATAACATACGATCCGCACTACGGGGCGACTTCCGGCAGCTACCAACCAAGAATGACAATGTTCAATATAATTATCATTCAGCGTTATTGAAACCCGTGGTCAGGATAAAAAACGATATACCTCCGTTTTATAGCACACTCACAAGGTTTGTTCCGGGTTTGAGCATGTTGGCAGGCATCAATAGTGACAGTACTACGGGGATCATCCGGCGCTATGCTACTAACTGGTCAGCTGTGGATTTGTACCTGATGGCATTGGGTAAGCTGGTGAATTTTCCGCGTAACAGGGTAATCCTGGAGGTGAGCAACCCAGTTGCTTATCGCTATACACCTATAGACGGTTATTTCTTTGACTGGCAACAGCAAAACGGCTTTTGTTATGAGCTGCGATGCCCACTTTCTACAAACAGACAGCAGCTACAAACATACATGGTGCAAGACCTTAATAGGTTTTTGGGGACTAATGGACGGATAGAAAAACGCCTGATCAAATGTTACCTCCTGAAAAAGGGCACGACAGGAACAGGTTTGTCGTCAACTGGTGGCACGCCAGAAATAAAGACCAGTCATGATGGCACCCTGCTTTTTCTCCGGAATACCACGCTAACGGCCCTGATATATAAATTAAACGAGATGTACGGCCTACCGCCAATCATAGATCACACAGGCATTACAGCCAATATCGACCTGACTTTGAATATGCCTTATGCAGATATTTCCACGCTAAAGAAGGCGCTAAGGCAATATGGACTTGAATTGGAAGAGAGTGAGCAGGAGTTAGAAATGTTCATCCTTACCGAAAAAACCGGTTCGTAAAAATCACCAACCATTGGGCCTGTGCTGCCCTCCACCAAAATTCAGTTTTATGCAAGAAAAGCGAAATCTAAACCTCAGCCTATACCGCTGTATCATTTTAATCTTCTGTATCTGTATTTCAGGCTTACCAATTGCTGCACAGCAGGCAAATCTGATTAAGGGGTATGTAATGGAAGCTGGCACACGTAAGCCGCTTTCAGGGGCAACTGTGAGATATAAAAAAGACCAGCAGATCACACATACCACTGCCAGCGGCCAGTTCCTCATTGGTCGGGTAATAGATGATAGCCTGTATGTTTCATTTGTCGGCTATACTCCCGCGATCATTTCCGGTGACGAAATCGCCAGCAAGACACCCAACCTGGTTATCTATCTCACTCCAGTACAAACAGGATTGCAAGAAGTAGTAGTTTCCACCGGATACCAGTCTTTGCCCAAAGAACGAGCTACCGGCTCCTTTGAAAAAGTAGATCAAACTACTTTATCCCGGAGACCGGGAAAAGACCTGCTTTCCCACTTGGAAGGCACTAGTTCCATACTCTTTGATAAACGCAACAAGGATCAACAGTTGCTTGTACGGGGCCGTAGTACCCTGTTTGCCAATAATGCCCCGCTGCTGGTAGTAGATAATTTTCCGTTTGATGGCTCTATAGAGCAGATCAACCCGAATGATGTGGAAAGTGTGACCTTGCTCAAAGATGCGGCTGCCGCTTCAATTTGGGGAGCGCAGGCAGCCAATGGGGTACTGGTGATCACCACTCGAAAAGGTAGGTACAACCAACCGCTGAAAGTGGAAGCTGCGACCAATATAACGGTAATGGATAAACCTGACCTTTTTAAGGACAATGCCACGTCTTCCGGAGATTTTATTGATGTAGAAGAAAAACTGTTTAAAGAAGGATTCTATAATAATGATATCAGCAATACCTACAACCGACCACCGTTATCGCCGGTTGTAGAAATACTTCAAAAAGAAAAAGCCGGACTAATCGGGCATGAGCAAGCAGTCGATCAAATAGCAGCCCTCCGGCAGCACGATGTACGGGATGATTACAGGAAATACCTTTATCGGACAGCTATCAGCCAGCAACATTCCGTTAACCTTAGTGGTGGCGCACCCGGGATACACTACTTTTTCAGTGCAGGCTACGATGATCAGCAGAATAGTCTTGTCCGTAACGGTTCTCAAAGAATTACACTCCGTTCGGAAAACTCCCTGCGACTGACAAAACAACTGGAACTTCAGTTGGGCCTGCTTTATGCCTATAGTAAGACCACCAATAACAACCCAGGGCCTGACATGCTTTCTCCTGGTGGTGGGAAATTCCGTTATTATCCCTACGCGATGCTTGCGGATCATAACGGTGCTCCATTACCGCTGGTAAAGGACTATAGAGCAGCATTTACTGATACAGCTGGTGCGGGCATGTTGCAGGACTGGAAGTATTATCCGCTTCGGGAAGTGGGGCTGGCCGACAATCGAACTACTATGCAAAACTATCGGCTTAACCTGGGAGCCAGGTATTCCATTACTCCCGCATTGAGTGCGGAGCTACGTTATCAATACGAACGCCAGGCAGGTGGCACGTGGAACTTGTACAACGGTGAGACTTATTACGCCCGTAATCTTATAAATCTCTATTCACAGATAGCGGGCAGCGGGCAGGTGTTATATGGAATACCCCGTGGTGGTATTCTGGATGAAGGAGCTAGTGATCTGACCTCTCATTCCGGAAGGGCCCAGCTAAATTATAACCAGCATTGGAAAGAACGGCACCAGTTGGCGGCGCTTGCGGGGCTGGAGATGAAGGAGGTCCGAACCCGCAACAATATACATCGTACCTATGGCTACGATCCTGATCTGCTTACATTCAGTAATGTGAACTATGTAGATTATCTCCCTACATACCTCAACCTGAATGGGAGCCAGCGCATTCCCGATCCACTGGCCTTTGGTGACATACAGCTTCGGTATGTATCCTACTATGCAAACGCCTCTTATACGTTTGACAATAGG
Source organism: Chitinophaga dinghuensis (assembly GCF_003259435.1). Taxonomy (GTDB): domain Bacteria; phylum Bacteroidota; class Bacteroidia; order Chitinophagales; family Chitinophagaceae; genus Chitinophaga; species Chitinophaga dinghuensis. The sequence goes on along the minus strand of NZ_QLMA01000005.1, from coordinate 263,200 downwards.
TATGTACTGTCTGCCAGTGCCAGGAAGGACGCCAGCAACCTTTTTGGAGTGAAAACGAACCAAAAAGGAGTACCGCTATGGTCAGCCGGCCTACGTTGGAACATTTCACAGGAAAAATTCTTTAACTTATCATGGCTATCCATGCTTGCTGCCCGCATCACCTATGGTTATAATGGCAATACAAGTAACCGGCTGTCCGCCCTTACTATTATAAACTACGGTGCCGCAGGTAGTAATTTCTACATTAACCAACCATTCGCCACAATAGTCACACCACCTAATCCAAGCCTACGGTGGGAAAAGACAGGTACATTGAATATAGGACTGGATTTTCGGTTACGGGGCAATGCTCTCTCCGGGAGCATTGATTACTACACAAAGAAAAGTACCGACCTGATAGGCATTACACCACTTGATCCCACCACTGGAGTGGTCAATATGTCCAAGAACTCTGCCATCATTCAGGGTCGGGGTATAGACATCTCTCTACAAAGCCGGATAATAGACAGGAAAGTAAAACTGGAAGCTGCTTTGCTGTTCAGCTACAACACCAACAAAATCACTCGGTATCTGTACAAGTACACCAGGGCAAGCAGTTATATCGGCAGTGGAATCAATCCGCTGGAGGGGAGACCTACAGACGCTATCCTAAGTTATCGCTGGGAGGGGCTTGATGCCAACGGAAACCCGCAAGGGTGGCTGAACGGAAGTGTGAGCAAAGATTATTATGCTATCACCAATAAATCGCTTTTGAGTGATCTTGTTTACTCCGGGAGAGCGCTTCCTCCTTTCTATGGAGCTTTTCGACCCAGCGTTTCCTATTCCAGGTGGACACTCAGCGCCAACTTCCTTTTTAAGCTGGGGCATTACTTTCTTAGAAATTCCATCAATTATTCCGCGTTGTATCAAAACTGGACCGGGCATAGTGATTTCGCGCTGCGCTGGCAACAACCAGGTGACGAAAAAACAACGAATGTACCGGCGATGATATATCCAGCAGACCCGTACCGCGATGGCTTTTATCTACAGTCTTCTGCATTGGTTGAAAAAGCCGGTATGATCAGGTGGAAAGATCTAAACCTTCAATACACGATTACACCCCAGGGAAAGCATAGCCCCTTGTTTAGCCAGCTTCTGTGTTATCTGTACCTGGAGAATATCGCAACAATATATAGAGCGAATAAATACGGCCTTGACCCCGAATATGGTGCTTCGGTTCCTCCGCGTAGTATTTCCTTCGGAATAAAGGCCACTTTCTAAACCCGCATAAATAATATGATATGAAATATTATAAACTTATCGTAGCAGTATGCCTTCCATTAACAGTAATGCTGCTACTGAACGCCTGCCGGAAATTTCTTGATGCTAAACCGGATAAAAAAATGGTGATCCCGGCCACGCTGCATGACCTTCAGGCAATGTTGGACGACGTAGGAGCCATGAATTTAAGCTGTCCCATTGCCGGGGAAGTAGCAGCTGACAACTATTATCTTACTTATGATGCCTGGGCCAATCTCTCTGTGGTAACGGATAAAGAAAACTACGTGTGGGCATCGGACGTGAGTAATGATAAGGACTGGAGTACTGCGTTCAAAGTAGTATTTAAGGCTAATGTTGTGCTGGAAACGCTGCGTGACATAGATCCTGATCCCGGTCAAATTGCCGTCTGGAAACGGATCAAGGGTAGTGCGCTTTTCTATCGTGCTTTTGCATTCTTTATGATAGCACAGGAATTTGCTCCGGCGTATGATCCAGCCACTGCTTCTACAGATGCAGGAATCCCGCTCCGTCTGACAGCTGATATCAATGAAATCTCTGTCAGGTCGAGCGTTGAACAGACATACAGTACCATCATTAAAGACCTGGAAACAGCAAGCCAGCTGCTACCTTTACAGGTAGAGTATAAAACCCGGCCCAGCCGGGTAGCTACGTTTGCACTGCTTTCCCGTATCCACTTGAGCATGAGCGACTATATAAAGGCTGCGAACTATGCCGATTCCTGCATCGGAGACGGTGCCCAGCTACTAGATTATAACAGGCTATCATCTACAGCAGCAGAACCATTTGTACGATTTAATCCAGAGGTTATTTTTCACGTATCAGCGAACTACTCTTACTGTCTTGATCCTGCGAGGGGTAATATTGACAGCATCCTTGTGCAGTCATACGCAGCCGGAGACCTCCGCAGTCAATTATTTTTTCGCAAAAATCCAAATGGGGCCAGCAGTTTTCGAGGAAACTATAACGGCAGCAGCTCTTCCCAGCTATTCGCCGGTCTTGCCGCCGATGAAGTATATCTGAATCTGGCGGAAAGCCGCGCCCGACAGGGAAATATTACCGCTGCTCTCCAAACGCTAAATGCTTTCCGGCAAAAGAGATATACGCCTGAATCCTTTTTCCCAGTATCGACTACAAGTGCCAGTGAGGCACTGGCTAAGGTGCTGGAAGAACGGAGAAAGCAACTGGTCTTCCGGGCAATTCGCTGGACAGACCTACGAAGGCTCAACAAGACCCCCGGTACCGCCATCACCATTAAACGGAGATTGAATGATCAAACATACATACTACCTCCCAATGATCTCCGGTACGTTCTTCAGATACCGAACAGCGTAACGTCCCTGATTGACATACCGAAAAACCCAAGATAAAAGAAAGGGGCCCGCGCTGGGGCCCCTTCTTTCAAAATCAAGGCATAAATACTACTCTTTCGGCAATCGGACTATGAGCATCAATATCAGCCTGCAAAGCATTCAGCGCTGTTTGATCAGGTAGGCCGGTGCTAGGGTTCTTGTCAACTTTGATCCGGCATAATTGATTCCCTTCCCAACAGCCGCCATTGTCCGTCACTTCAACATAGTTGCCGGGGGTAGATGTACCACCTGGAAGCGTTGGCTGATATTTAAACCAGGATTGTGCTCTTACCACGTTGGCACTGGTGGACCTGGTTGCATAAGCTCCGCCTACTGCGGCAACAACGGCCAGGGCTACAAGCCCTAATCTTACATTTTTCATAATTGTGGTTTTAAATGGTGAGTGAAATACTTAATACCTGTATTTCTGTACAGCAGGCCACAGGCTATACCTGCATTACACGCGTAATATGCTGGAGTTCTGCGGCTACCATCTGGCGGGCGACAGAACAGAATATATCGAGCGAACGAAGAAAACATATCTTGCCGGTAAAAAGGGCTACCACACCTAGTAGTAGCCCTTTTAACTATAAGGGCATCAATTCATATTAATTCAGAAAACATATAAGCCCAGGAAACGGCACCGGCCAGTCAGGATCAATGATGATCCTGACTGGCCGGCAAATTGAATGGGGGGCTTATAACTTCCGACACTCTTTGGCAAGCTGCATCAGCATGTCATACAAACGGTCTTTGTTTCGCTGGTCAATTTCATAGTAAGAACTATGGAGATGCGTATAAGATATATTCTCCTGTTTCATGCTACTGTAGTTTGCTGAAATAAATTCCAGCAGTTTCTTTATGTTGGTGTTAAGGATTACACCACTATCCTTAAATACCCTGATAGTAGCAGCCAATAGGGGTACTGGCAGTGTAGTCTGTACTTTATAGTCACTAGGTGCCGTTTCAGCACCAACAGGATTACTTCCTGTTGACTGTAAAAATGATAGCTCTTCCTGGAGCATCTCCGCGATCTGATCTTCTATATCCGGATATCCAGGTAACATGCGAAGATTGGGCAACCTGTTTACCTCCTTTACTCTGCTTTTCAGCCGGTGAATGATTCCCATCTTTTCATCAACAGTTCCTGCTTTACTCAATAGGGCACCCATATAATCCTGGATAAAATAATTGGCGAACATGGGCGAATTGTAATTAATGCGGATCAGTAGTTCCACCAGTAGGGGGAAACTTCTGCCTTGTTTACCATATATCCTGGAATGAAGTAGCTCCCCCCAGGAATCCTTCAGGTACATAAAATCACGGTAAGTAAGCTGCACGCGGGAATTGGCAATAAATGCCCGGATATGATTAATAAGTATCTGTACCAGCTTTGCGTCCTGCTTATGGCTGTAAAATCGGTTCTCCAGTTCATCGATCTCCTGGCTGATCTCTTTCCTGCATATACTAAGATAGCTTTCCGGGACTTTCTGCTCCAGGTCAAAATAACGGGTAAAATGATTCTCTATTAAGGCCAGCAGCTCTTTTAGACATTCCCGCAGGTAATAGCACAGTTTCCGGAATAGCTGGTTACCGGTATCCTTTATCTCTTGGTTATGTAGTTCGTCAAGCAGGTGAATCAATAGCAGCTGGTATCGTTGTACGGAAACGCGCATACCCTCTTCATTAGAGGCAGTGAACATCTCCTGCAATAATTCCAACCGAATGCGGTCTTTTTCCTCGGCAGCCTTCTGGATTGAATCACGTACAAAGTTGGCGGTAATGACGGCATGGTTTAAGTTGGCAGATAGCAAGGTTTTGGAAATAAACAACTCAAACCACTCCAGTGAAAATCTTCTCTGCATAGTCGTGTCTGGTTTTCTGGAATATCACTGTTACTAAATTACAGTTTAAAGCCCGCGCCTGCTATAAGCAAATGGGAGCAAAAGTTTTGCAATCGGGAGTGCTGCACTATCTGCGTCCCTGTTTCCGGAATACCGATGGCGTTACCCCAAAATGTTGCCGGAATGCACTGATAAAACTGGAAAGATATTGATAGCCGGTTGCTTCCGCGATTTCTTCCAGCGACATTTCCGAATTGGAGAGGTGGGTCAGCGCTTCCTGCATCCTGCGATTAAGCTGATAGTCGAAAATACTGGCTCCCACAACCTGCTGAAAACCTCGTTTTAACTTATATTCATTGATAAACACCATTCGGGATAGATCCTTTATCCGGTAATGTTTATGCAAGTTCTCACCCAACAGTTTACGTATTTCGAGTATCCTGCCGGTCTCCTCATCCGTCAAAGGAACCTCGCGCTTGCTGCTGCCTTCAGCAATGGAAAGCACCTCGGTCATAATATCCATCATCCGGGCATCTATATACATACTACGCAAGCTCCCCGTGTAGGCACAGTTTAACAACCGATCAATGCAATGCAGACCTGTAGCAGATAACCGGATCGGGAAGGGTGTGAGACTGGCAGCCGTCCTGTCGGTTATGTTCCTGGCAAATTCACGCAGGACGCTGTAATAAGGTGAAAAATGCTGTATGTATTTCTCCGGCAATAAAATATCAAAGAAAGTATACTCTTTCCCTGCACTCAGGAACAACTCGCTGCTGGGCCTGGGCAAATAGAATAAAAGTGCTTGTCTGGGCGCTAACTCAAATTCTCCCAGTTCTCCGGCTTTGAAACGCAACAATCCGTTTAAAGATATACGCAGCGCCACCAGAGGGCAGGGACAGGAAGTCTTTAATGTATCTGCATCGTATAAGCGGAAGACGTTATGCCACAGTGAACAATCGCTGTCTTCTTCCACGCACTGAAAAAGCATGATCCCTTTCTTATACCGCGCCGCATATCGTTTGACCGCCGATACCTGGTCCGGCGTTAAAGCCGAAGGAATCTCCTTTAAGAATCTGATTGGATAGCTGTCAGCAGAGGTTAAATTACAACGCATCACATTGTTTTTATTAGTGGTTACTCATTCATAAGCGTAACAACGCAAGATATATTCAGATACATCCAGACAAATAGAAGTGTGGCAGTGGGAGAAACAGAAATAATTATTTACTTATAGTCAGCATTCAAAAAATAGGTTAACTTTTCTTGTATGTATCTCAGTATATACCATACGAATATAACAAAATATTGTATCCATAACGTAGTACAGAAGCGACATCTCGACAATTAAATCGAAATTTTATTGTCGTTTTTCAAACTGTCTTTAATCTCTCTGTGGGAAAGGGTTATATGGGACTACGATAGGGGATCGATCTATGATACTTCAAATCTCTGATGTTGACCTGAAACGAGAATAACTGGCCATCTTATCAGGTTGAGTTAATGAGATAGGTGAAGGGCTCGAAAAAAAGAAGTCGTCTCACAAGTACCTTTGAGACGACTTCTTTTTTATTATTTGGAAAGTTTCAGAATCCTGAACGCTCCCTGCATTACAATGGCAAATACAAGAGTTCCTATTATTAGGTCAGGTATCCGGGAAGAGGTAATGTATACCAGTACACCAGCCAGAATTACTCCGATATTTATGATTACATCATTAGAAGTAAATATCCAGCTGGCCTTTATATGTGCTTCTTCGCTCTTGCTTTTCCGTAATATAACCAGCGAAAAGGCATTCCCTATAAGTGCAAAGAAAGATATGTAGATCATTGTGCTGAATACAGGCGTTTCCCCGAAACCCATAAACCGGCGGATTACTTCTGTAAATCCCAGTATTGCCAGGGCCAACTGAAAGTAACCACTGACCTTTGCAATCCGCTTTTTCCGCAATATAGTTCCACCTACCGCAAACAGGCTGAGGCCATATACCAGCGAATCTGCCAGCATATCCAGACTATCTGCAACTAAACCCATAGAATGGGAAATGAAGCCGGTGACCATTTCAAGAACAAAAAAGAAGGCATTTATCAGTAATACATAGATTAATAACTTTCTTTCATGGTTTTCTGAGGCAAGATGCAGTTCTGCATCTACCGGCTCAGATCCAATGTAGCTATCATCAAATTTGAGATCATGTATAGCATCTGCGATAGGCTCCACATCTCCGATATGGATCACTTCCAGCTTTCTTTCTCCCAGGTCAAAGATCAGTTGTTTGATGCTTTGCATTCCCTCCAGCTTCATACGCACAAGCTGCTCTTCCGCAGCACAGTCCATCTTTTTAATCCGAAATGTTGATTTCTGCATTACTTACAATTTTAATTTCAGCCCACCGTTTACCACGAAGCCATCCAGCGGCGCGTAAATGTCCCGGAAAACCGGATGTGTTACTGTACCGGTGTAGATACTGTCGAAACGGGTCTGCCGGGTGTCCAGGTAGTTTTCAAAGTTCACGAACAGGGAGAATTTCTCCCATAATTTTTCTGCCATAAATCCGCATATCCAATATGGCTTACCAGTACTGCCATCGGTGAGAGTTTGTTTGCTGTAGTAATAGGCTTCCAACCCTACTTTCCACTTTTCTTCTTTTTCATACATCAACACGTTATTTAGCCGGTGGCGGGCGGTAAGCGGATTTTCCCGGATGATGCCATTGTCGTTCAGACGGGCATCGGTAAAGGTATAGCCGATGAATAATTTAAAATCGCCATAGCCGAATTTGACATTTGTTTCCCAGCCTTTGGTATCAATAAAGCCATCAACATTTTCCAACTGGTATAGATTGCCGGGAGCATTTTTAAGTAATAATGGGTGATTGATACGGGTATAAAAGAAAAGCTGGTTGATGCTGAAACTTACCTTGTCGTTAAACAGGGAAGTTTTGTAGTTCAGATCAAAGTTAGCACCATAGGACCGTTCCAGCTTATTTATATCGGAACTAATGGGCAGCACAGATTTGTATTGTATCCGTTCTGTTTCTTCGGTGAATATGGTAGGCGTTTTATACCCCAATCCACCGCCAACACGAGATGATAATTTTGGCGAGATTTTAAACAGAGCGGAAATACGGGGAAGCAGCACCAGGCCGTAGTCAATTACATAGTCGCCCCGCAAGCCGGTTTCCAGTTGCAGCCAGTTGTTAGCCTTCCAGGTATTTTGCACAAAGGCGCCCAGTGTGTTTTGATCATAGTTGCGTTTGGGTAGGGTGTCTGTTTGCTGCTCTTTGAAATTATCAGTATAAACGTTAATACCGGCTATCCAGTCCATGTTTTCCCGTTGCCGGCTGTAGGTCGCTTCTGTATAGGAGGACCATTGCTGCCCGTCAAATACATAACCTGGAATAGATATGGTCCGTTTAAAACTGTTGACAGAATTTTTAACCGTCAGGCTGTTACCTTCACTGAACTCATGATCGAATGAAAACTGTGTGGAAAAACGGTTGCTTTTATTTTTCTCATAGTAACTGTGGGTACTGTCGCCTCTGCCTTTGATATATAGCAGGTCGCCGCCGGTTCTGTCTTCAGTGGTGAAGTTAACGCCCAGGTTCATCCGGGTTTTCGGGCTGAAATAGACAAACAGCTTTGGGTTGAATACATACCGTTCAAATTTCGGTATGGCGGTAAAGCCGGTACTGGAAGGGTCATATGGTTTGTTGCTGCTCCTTGAAGCAAAGACGGTCAGGCCGACTTTGTTGAACCGCTGTCCATAAAACCCGTTGAGGTCCAACCCTCCCGCAGAAGTACCGTTGATCAGAAAGCGAAGTTCCCGTTCTGTTGTTGGAACCTTTGAAATCAGGTTGACAAGACCCGCAATAGCACCACCGCCATATAACGTGGAGGCAGAGCCTTTAATAACCTCCACCTGTTTCAGGTCCAGTGGCGGAGTTTGTAGCAGTCCTAAGCCACCGGAAAAACCGGCATAGAGAGGAAACCCGTCTTTGAGTATCTGTGTATAGCGACCATCAAGGCCCTGTATACGGATACTGGAATTGGCAGAGGTGGCTGAAATCTGCTGCGTTTGGATACCGGTGCTTTCGTTGAGCATCATACGTATATCTCCCGGTTTCATGTTGCCTTTTTCTTCCAGTTCCTCTCCGGCAATAAATTCAACACGGGTAGGGATATCCCGGATACTACGGTTGCTACGGGTGGAGGATATTACGACTTCCTCTATCTTTTCTCCGGCATGTTCCAGGTAAATAGTGATGGTATCTCTGGTCAATGGGAAGGAGAAAGTATCCACCTTCTCCTGGTATCCCAAAAAGGTGCAGGTAATGACATGCCTGCCGTTGGGAATACCGCTAATACTTACCATACCCTTGTTATCAGCCGTGGCACCTTTGCTGGTACCGGTAAGTACTGCTGTTGCCCCGATCAGGGGTTCTTTGCTGTCTGCGTCTTTTATAAATGCTGTGAACGTGTTCTGCGCCAGGCATACCTGGGCCAGGCACAGCAATAATATACTGCTAAGTGTCTTAAACATTTTACTGTTGATGTAAACCAAAAATAATAGAAGCATGTCCCGTGTTTTCCAACGGGCATATCGGTTGTGTAGAGAGACTATTAGGATAGCTGGGGTGGTTGCCAGATAAAAGCAGGAAATTCAGGTAGGGATTGATCTGCGTAGTCGTAATAAATATTCCTTGGCAAGGGCATTGTTTCCGGTTCTGACTTTGCAATTTCCGGAATTATAACCCCATGACAGGTAGTGCAAGAGAAAAAGGGGCTACAAGGTAACTCTGGTTTTTTATGCTTATCATGATCGTTATGCTGCTGGCTGCTTCTAGTTAGGATGGCCTGCTCATCGCAACAGTAATCATCTCCACAGCATGGAATGGCTGAAAGTGTCAGCACATACAAGGAGAATATGATCATAAGCCATTTCATGGAGGCAAATATAGTGATGATCCATTTTATATCCAATCACATTGTTGTTTTTTAAAATATAATTAAGCCAGCGTTCTTTCACTTTTCACCACTCGTTGCGACGCTCCGTTCCTCCTCATGAAGACTATTGCTCTCTCCGGAAATGTTTCATTCTCTTTTGAAGATTCCGGATACTTACTCATTCTCCCCTCCGAAAAATATTGCACCGTTCAGCTCCTACGAAAGTCTGCGCCTCCGCTGCGCTACGGCTGGCCTGCGGTTGAGCAAAAAAAATCTCCACCACGTTCATGATGATTTTTCTAGTTGACCGCGGTCGTATTTTTTTTCCTCAAACTTTCTCCGTCCTTCCCGGTGCAATGGCTGGTCGCTACGGGTGTATGGCAGGCGGGATGCCGAGCCTTACAGATTATTCACCTTAAAAGTAGCGATCATGAAACAAAAAAATCTCTCCCGGCTAATGCGGCTATCATGGCACATTCAGCGCCGAAACCATGTAACAAGGTCCAAAGCCCTTTTGTCTGCATGGGTTATAGTAATGAATGAAGATATAATGGTATGGTTCCTTGTGAAAAAACACAGTCATACCAATTATGCGAACCGCGTAAACCCTGAACAGCTCACACTTTTGGGCGATTGATCCGGTATCCGTTCGTGATGCCGGACGGATACCTCTTTGCTTAAAAAATTTTCAATCACATTTTACCGCAGCTTCCCATCTGCGGCCTATAAATCAAAAGCGGGTTATCTTATGGCACATAATATCTTTTTCAACGAACAAACAGGTAAACATAGTTTCTTTTCTGTACAGGAAAAAGCGTGGCATGGTTTGGGTCAGATTGTAGAAAACTACCCTACCAGCGAAGAAGCTATAAAATTTGCAGGGCTGGACTATACAGTAGAAAAACGTCCACTGTTTACATATGATAACGAAAATTTCGCCAACAGTCAAAAGGAAGACGCCCACGAAGGAAATATCATCATCCCGGAAATAGATGTTCCGAACTACTACGCCACCGTGCGCACAGATAACGAAACCGTATTAGGTGTTGTAGGTCGGGAGTATGAAGTCGTACAAAACGTTGATGCTTTTACTTTTTTTGATTCTATTGTAGATGGTGACGGTATCTTTTATGAAACTGCCGGGGCGTTGGGGCAGGGAGAACGTATATTTATCACCGCTAAACTCCCTTCTTATATCCGGGTGGGTAATGATGATCTGATAGAACAATATCTTTTCCTGACCACCAGCCATAACGGTATGGGCAGTATTACCGCCGCCTTTACACCGATCCGGATTGTTTGTAACAACACTCTTAATGCCGCCATGCGCAACCATTCCAATAGTGTGAAAATTCGCCACACGACCAACGCAAAGGACCGGCTGACGCAGGCCCACAAAGTAATGGGCCTTGCTAATAAATTATCTGTACAGATGGAGGATATTTTCAACCAATGGGCAAAGGTGAGGATCACGGACCCGGAAGTTAAAAAATTGATCCAGCTGGCGATGGTGCCCAATAAAGAGGTTTTGCAGAATATCACCACCGGTAAAGTAGACGAACTTTCCACCGCTTTTACAAATATCGTGGAAAAGGTGTACGAATATGCAATGAGTGATAGCACCCAGCAAACAGACACTACACGTGGCACTCTCTTTGGTGCTTACAATGCCGTTAGCGGCTATTTTCAGAACGTACGTACTTTTAAAACACAGGAGTTAAAACTAAATTCCATCATGAACGGTACAGCACAGCTGCGCACACAATCCGCTTTTAATCTCTGTCAGTCCTTTGCTGGCAAAGGCGCGGAAGGATTAATTCTAAACTGATCATCACAGCGGGGAGCATACCTCCCCGCTGTTCCTTTTCTATACTGATTCCTATAAGATAGGATGGCTCATTTTTGCTCAAAAAAACGGCCTGCCCTCCGGGACAGGCCGTTGTAGATATTTTGAAAGGTGTATATCCAGGAAGACTGGGGTCTGTTGGAATAAGGATAAATCCGGGCAGGAATACCCGGATACTTCACAACTATAACTGAAACTACGAAAACCAATTATTCCCGGAAGCCAATGGCTCCAGACTTATACGTTATTACCGTGCAGTATTTATTATATCTGCTTGCCTCAGCACTATGTTGCCATTACTGTTCTTATCTGATATAAGTTGGTATAGAACATTCAGCGGGGAGATTCTGAAATCGATTCCGTTATCATCCAGCGTATAGGAATCTTTGTCCTTCCTGCGAAAAACCGTTAGCCTGAATCTTCTATCTGTTTTTCCTTCCCGGAAAAAACAGGTGATACCGGTACCGCTTTTTGTCCAGATTTTGAAGTCCAGGAACGCGTGAACAGTTCCGACAGGCAGATGCGCTGTATCAAACAGATAATCCCGTGGCTCGCATCCGGCAGCTATAGCTTCATTGAAGGTATACACATTTCCATCCATCACATTTCATTTAAGGTGAGTAACTATGATGTAAAACTAACTCAAATGAACATACGTATCCTGTATTAAATTGACACAGGTAATCGCTGTAACATTGTGCTACATTAGTTTTGCAAGAAAAGAACCTGATTGGTGAATTTTGAAAATAGTGTTGTATGATGATCAGTAAAAAGCTATCTGTTCCCCGCATAGCCCGGCATGGTGGAAGTTCGGCTGTCAATTTTTCAGCCTTGCAATACCAGGGGAGGCTGCACCTAAATTTCGTAATCTATATTTTCTGCCGTAGGCATTTACGCTCTTCCTGGCTGTCCGCCCTTGATGACGGCATAGCCATCGGATACCTTACTTCAGACAGGATATTTCCATATCTCCATCGGACAGCGGATACTCCGACCAGAAGGCTTCTAATACTTCCGGAAGGCGGATCAGTGTACCATTGATGGTACCCGGCGAGATGTACCGTTGTTGCACAACGGATCTCGCCGCTCGCCTCCGAAGTCGGCAGCGGTATATCTCAAATTCCTCGGAACTCGGAATTTTTTGAAGACAAGAAAAGGGATACTTATGGATACGAAGGAAAGAAAATGGATCAGCATACGGGTGAAGCCGGAAGAGTATAAGCAGATTTTCCAGCTATATAAGACCACCACATGCCGCAAGTTAAGCCAGTACGTCCGGGCTGTTTTACTTCAAAAGCCGGTTACTGTAAAGCTCCGCAACAGCTCCGTGGATGACCTTTTGGCAGAACTAATCACATTGAAAAATGAATTGAGCGCCATCGGTAATAATTATAACCAGGCTGTTAAAAAGCTGCATACTCTGCGGGAACAACCGGAATATCTTGCCTGGATTATCTCTAACGAGAGGCAGCAACAAGAGCTACTACAAAAGGTAGCAGAGATCAATCAGCGAATGAACCAAATCTATCAGCAATGGTCGCAAAAATAAAATTCCCTGATAGTATCTACCGTGTGCTCAACTACAATGAAAACAAGGTCAAAGAAGGTTGTGCTACACTAATACATGTCAGCAACTTTCTCCAGGATAAGGAGGACATGAATTTTTATGACAAGCTGGAACGGTTTCAGCACCTGCATGCCCTCAATGAGACGGTAAAAACTAAGAATCTGCATATTTCCTTGAACTTTCATCCTACGGAGAAATTCTCACCGGAAAAGCTGGTCACTATCGCAGAAGACTATATGAAACGTATTGGTTTTTCCGAGCAGCCTTTCCTGATATATGAGCATTTTGACGCCGGGCACCCGCATATTCATATTGTTACTACTTCTATCAAGGCTGATGGTACGCCAATCCGGCTGCATAATATTGGCAAGTACAAATCAGAACCAGCACGGAAGGCCATCCAGGAACAGTACGGGCTTGTGCGCGCGGAAGACCAGAAAGAACTATTAAAAGATGTTCATTCCGTAAACGCACAAAAGGTTATCTATGGTAAAGGTGAGACTAAACGGAGCATCATCAATGTACTGGATGCAGTCCTCAAATCTTATAAATATAGCTCCCTACCGGAACTGAATGCTATCCTCCGGCTCTATAATGTTGCTGCCGACAGAGGTAAAGAGGATTCCCGAATTTATCAGAAGGGTGGGCTGGTATATCGCATTCTTGATGAAAGAGGCAATAAAGTAGGCGTTCCCGTTAAAGCCAGCTCCATTTATAGTAAACCCACACTGGCTTATCTGGAAGGGCGATTCCATGAAAACCAGGCCTTGAAGGCGCCTCATGCCCAAAGGATAAAAACTACAATAGATTGGATACTTGCTGGGCAACGCCAGCTGTCTGTATCCCAACTGATTGTATCCCTTGAAAAAGACGGTATTTCTACTGTCAGGAGGCAGAATGCTACCGGCCAACTATACAGCGTCACCTTCATAGACCATAAAACAAAATGTGTATTCAATGGCAGTACCCTGGGTAAGCAGTACAGTGCCTCTGCGCTACAGCAACGCTGTACTATCAGCATACAAGCACCTGCCGGTCAGACACCGGTGTTAAAACCTTATATACTTACTACCGGCAATCACGTGAAATCAGATGATACTGCATTGACAGTCTCATTGCAGCAAAACCAGCTATCCACACCACCAACCGCTGTAACAGGAGGTTTAGCACCCACGGCCTCCGGAATTATTGAACATCTAGTCCAACCTGAATACAGTTTTCAGACACCGGAGCAACGACGAAAGAGAAAAAGGCGGAAACGCCCATCAGACAACGATTAGACGCTCACGCGCAAGTGTAGCGAGAAATGGAGGGAGTGAAAAATGCGCACAGGAGAAAACGACCAGGGATTACGGAAAATCCTGGACATGACCCGATTGATCAGTATATCCGTACTGATAATTCACTTTTACTACTACTGCTATGCAGGGTTCCATGCCTGGCAGCTTACAGCAGATATTACGGATCGGCTACTGGAGAATATTGCCAAATCCGGGCTCTTTTCTTATTTCCATAAATCCAAACTAATTGCGTTGGGATTCCTCGGTATTACATTGCTGGGAGCCCAGGGGAGGAAGGATGAGAAAATACAGTATAGAACTGCACTGACCTATATAGTTTCAGGTTTGGTGTTCTATTTCGCCAGCTATTATTGTCTTTTGATTCCGGGTGATGGTGAGCAGCGCACTATTATATACATAGCAGCAACCGGAACTGGCTATATCCTGGTACTTACCGGTGGCACCTTACTATCCCGTGTTCTGAAACTAAAGATTAACCGCAGGGATATTTTCAATCAGGAAGGCCAAACCTTTCCCCAGGAAGAGCGCCTGCTCACAAATGAGTTTTCTGTAAATCTACCTGCTACATATAGACTAAAAAAGCAAACCCGGAGGTGTTATATAAATCTGGTTAACCCAGCCAGGGGGCTATTTCTGGCCGGCCAGCCGGGGAGCGGAAAAACTTGGTACATTCTGGAGAATATCATTAAACAACAGATAGAGAAGGGCTATTGCATGTTTTTACATGATTGGAAGTACCCGGACCTGGCGCTTATTGCCTATAACCATTTTCTAAAATACAAGCACAGATATAAGCTAGTTCCCCAATTCAATGCGATTCTTTTTGAAGACCTGACCCGCTCTGGTAGATGTAATCCTTTGGAACCCGGAGGAATGACAGACATCACAGATGCCGGCGAAAGTGCGAGGACAATTCTTTTGGGATTGAACCGCAGCTGGATTCAGCGCGGTGGCGACTTTTTCGTGGAATCTCCAATCATTTTTCTGACGGCCATTATCTGGTATCTTAGAAAATACCAGCAGGGCAAATACTGTACATTGCCCCATGTCGTGGAACTCATTCAAGTTGAATACTCTAAACTCTTTACTATACTACGCTGCGCGAACGAAAGTGAAATCCAGCCTTTGATAAGTCCGTTCATAACGGCATTTGAAAATGATGTTATGGAGCAGTTGGAGGGGCAGATCGCCAGTGCGAAAATTGCGTTGGCCCGGCTGTCATCCCCTGAATTGTACTTTGTGCTTTCAGGCAATGACTTCAATCTGGATATCAATAACCCGCTCGCCCCACAGATTCTTTGCATGGGGAACAATCCACAGAAGCAAGCAGTCTACGGTGCAGTGCTGTCTTTGTATATCAACAGGCTGATAAAACAGATCAACAAAAAAGGAAAACTGAAATGTGCTGTGAACTTCGAGGAATTTCCCACCCTGACAGTTAACGGCATTGATGCCCTGGTGGGTACTGGCAGATCCAATCTTATAGCAACTACAATCGTAGTCCAGAACCTAGATCAGGTACGAAAAGATTATTCCCGTGAGATGGCCGATGTATTGATGAATTTATGTGGGAACATCATCTGTGGGCAAGTTAGCGGGGATACCGCTAAACAGATGAGCGAAAGGATAGGAAAGATAATGCAGGATCGTAATAGTGTTTCTGTCAACAGCTCTGATACTTCGGTTAGCCACTCCCAGCAACTGGACTTTGCGGTACCCGCATCAACTATCTCCGGGCTGTCAGCCGGTGAGTTCGTTGGCCTGGTAGCGGATACTCCAGATCAGGTAATTCCGCAGAAAGTATTTCACTGCAAGGTATTGAACGACCCTGTTGCCCTGAAAAAGGAGCAGGAGAGGTATAAAGACCTTCCGGTGGTGCGCAGTCTGGAAAACAATATTGTCCAGCATAATTTTCTTCAGATTAAACAAGATATTCAGGATATTGTATCATCTGAACTGGACAAGATAATGAATGACCCTGTTTTATCCGAACTTATTATAAAAAAATGACTGTATGGCAATCGGGCATCTGGTATTGGTGCAACAACAGCATTCACAGTTGTACCTGTTTCTAAGAAAATCAAGCTGGTTCCCTTACAAGAATCCCACTGACATATACTCGATTGACATTATTATCAAAATGCATTTTTCAGAGAACAATAAAAAATTGGATCTGAGGTCCAATCTTTAGTTACTAATGGCTAAACGATATTTTTTTATAGACGCTGAATCGAGCTTGTTAATAATTTCAATTAAGTATTCCATTCTATTGCATATTTCCTCCATTGCCATTGTATGTACTTGATTTAATTGAAACTGACCTCCAACATACCGGATAAATTTTTCGTCCACCACGCCATTTCTGTGGGCATAAAGGTGTCTAATCTGTAACGTATCCTCCATTTCCTTAATCTCTTTTTTTTCAATTACCTTCAAGCTCCTGATTTGATCGGTGTCCTCGATGAAACCTTTAACGCTGCCTCGCTGAAGCTTTGCGAGTTTCTCCTTTGCCCAATACCTGATAAATTCTTGCATATCCGAGCAATTCAATACCTCTTCAATAGTAACAGTTTGCTGAGATTTTAGTGACGCCGGTATTGCTAGGAATATTTCATACAATAAATCAGAAAGGTATGTTTCAAAATTATCTACATAGGAAGAATATAAAATTCTTGTAAGAATCTGTCCTTCGGCATTGTTAGTCGTTATGTTCGGACCTTGTGGATATAATATTCCTCCCAGATCATCAAAAATTTTCAATACGCTTTGATAGTGTTCGATCACCTTGACCTTGGCGTTTGTTGCGTTTTTCTTAAAACCCTCCAAGCTTATGTTCAATATAGCTAACCGCTTGTAACCATTACTTCGGAACGAGGTTATAGGTGGATTCTCCAAGAAAGTTCGTGGACCGTCGCGCTTAAATATCTTTCCTTCCAAGTATACGACCTCGGAAGACTTATTCACTCTAATAGCATATAATCTTACACCTGCCGAATGAACAAACTGATATATTACATTGGGCTGGGGAGACAACAACTCTAATGCCTTATGCGTAATTGAATTTGCTGGCTGATCAGGTGTCAATCCGACCAGCTCACCTTTATCCGAAATTCCTAGAATAATAAATCCTCCCTCACTATTTGCTAGGGCAGCTATTTCTATAGCTATATTTTTCGATGGTGGCAAAACAGCTTTGTATTCTAAATGACTACTTTCGGGCAATCCTATTTGTTGATCTACTTCTTTAATAAAATCCATATCATACAGGTATTTTTCTGATTCCAGTTGTTTTTAAAATTTTCCCTAATGTCAAGTGTCGAGGCACATCAAAACCATTATCAATCCATAACTCCGCATTTTCGAAATCTAGATAGTTCTTCTCTGAAGCATAATAAACAATAACCTGCCCATAATCCGACGGCCTGATTACAATTGAAATTTCCACACCATTTTTCTTAATACCACCAAAGGCGGTGTTAGCCAACTTCTGACGACCTGAAACATCATACTCCTCAAGCGTCTCTAAATGGCTGATCACATTATTGATTGCTCTACCAATCAATTTTTCGACAAATAGAAACGTTTCAACATTTGACCAAGAAGTATGGTTGAACATTGCTGCTAAGTCCTTGTCCTCTAGTGCCCGCTCCAATTCTTCCATTGAGGAAACGCCCAATCCTACCAGTATTTCCTGCGTAAGTTCAATTTTATTTTGGACATTTAGTCCCTTCGCCAACAGCAAGACTTCTTTGAGCTCTTCTACACTATCAGTTTTAAACTGTCTCATCAACTTCGATATCTCTTTTAACTGGCTCCAGTTTTGGAGTAGTTCTGGTTCTTCATCAAACGTAGTGGCAACTTCAGATAACTGAGCTAGACTTGTGCGACTTCTCATAATTCTATATAAGCTGTCTTTATCTTCTACTACGTTCATGAATGTCTCTGCCCTACGTTTATAAAGATCCGCAAATAAATCCATCCCCTGTTTTGGGTTCTCCTCAAACCACTCACTTAACAGGGTTATAGCACTTCTGGTTTCATTTGTGTGAGTAAAGGGAGGCTTCAATTTAAGAGAGATAGCAGTGGCAATGTCTTGTGCAAATTTTTCATGATAGTTTCCAAATGTAATATACTTGTTAAGCAGAATAATTTTCCAATCTATGCCTAGTAATTGTAATATTTTTACCAATTGATAATCTTCAATCCGATCAATAAAAAGATCCTTCCGTAATTTAAAGTCGCCATATTGATTTGGAATAAATGAATATTTTTCATACAGAGCGGCGTTTGATTCATCCTTGAAAACGATTGTGCACACTTGATTCAGCCATTTAATAGCTTCCTGCTCAGTCTTACTCAATAATCCGGACAAATCCTTTATCGACTTTCGCTCGGCTATGGTCGCAATTATTGTCGCATAATTCAGGTTTTTCCATTCTGGCCAACCGTATGGCAACCACTTTTCCGAATGCTCCTTTTTGCAAACTGTTACTGGAAACATATCGTATAGAAATTGCCATAAGTTATCTTGGACTTCCTTCGAATAGCTTTTAAGCGGAAAATATAGTTTAGATAGTTCTCTTTTTGACGTATTCAGCCCCTCCATCTCAACCAGCTTAGCATTAAATATGATTTCTCTCAGCGGTTTTTGTATCTTATCCGCATACCATGTGGCATCAAAAAACTTGTCTGGTATATTTGGGGTATGTGTATTTACAATATTGAACAAGTTAGTATAATTACCCGCTTCCAGCTTTTTAATAACATTTCTGTACAATTCCACCGCTTGCTTCACCAAATCCTGATTGAGGAGGACCTCTTTGTCTGTTCCTTCTTTGTTATTCTTCAACCAGATTCCATCTCTTTCGGTTAACGGACTGAAGTGAAAACTATTAATCATCATCGGAAAGTAGAATGTCTCAGAACCAATGAGCGGAAATTCGCAGAATAACCTAGGTAGGCCTTCAATAGGTTTGACGTCGTAGCCAGATTCGGTTTTCTCTACCTCACCCGCTATAGCAACATGTTCATTACTTTCATAAATAATCCAAGTTGTACTTCCTTTACCATTAATATTACATGTAATCGGTATCAGAAGATTATCATGAATTTCTTCAGAATTTTTATATACTAATATATCACCAGTAATATTATTTTTGATCTCGACTTGTTCAATTTCAGAAATAAAGGCCAGCACAAAAGGAATGAGCATCGAAAATTCATCAAGTCCCTTCTTAGCAATATTTTTTTGTTTTTCTGTTTGAAGCCGATAACTGAAACAAGTATTATATGAAGAGGCGTTGTAGGCTTTGTCTATCAATTCTACAGAAGTATGGAACTGTGACCATGCGTTTTCTATTTTTGGCACCAATTGTTGAGTTATCGAACCATCCCTGTCTAATGGGAAAGCAAAATGATAGAATTCGTTATCAACTGTTTCTACCACGCCTTTGATGTCAATTACCTTCGATAACAGATGAGTGGTAAGGAAGCCGGTCCCGAAACGACCTACTTTTTTTGTGGGTTTATCCTCTTCAATCTCTTTGGAGGATATTTGATTAATAAGCCCTCGTACATCTTGTTCGGTAAAGTGGAGTCCATTATGGCGAAATTCTACCCTGTCATCCCATAGTTCGAGTTGTACTGATACCTTCCTATTATCATAGTCTGCTATACTATCTTTCGCATTCTGCAAAAGTTCCCATGCCCAACGCCCTTTATTGTTTTCAATAGTCTTTTCCAGGTCGTGTAAACGCTTAATAATTTTATCAGCAATGGATCTATTACCGTCTTCTTTGCGGCCGGCTTCAATGGATTTAATCATTGGGTATTTTTAATAAAGTAATTATAAATATAGGTATTGCAATATATGTAATCTTGATTGGATTAAATTAGTTTTTATGCCTGTTTTGAATTTGCAAAATAAAAGTTCCATTAATTGGACATCCTGGGAGACAGGAAAAAATACAAGCATTTGATTTTCAATCATTTTGCTTTTAAGGGACAATTTTGCTCCAGTACATGCCTTTCATCTACAGACCGGCAAAGTTGCATCAGGGAATTCAATCTGATGAAGAATTATGCTCTCTATTTAATCTATTTATAAGATCATTGAGATTTCTTTCTTCATTAAACAATGCCTTAGCGATTTTTCTATATCTTAAGCCATCGTAAGTATTCAAAATCCCGACCATCAAATCAGGCTCGGAACTAAAAGGAACTTCCTTAGATCTCCTCCTCTTATATCTAGTGTATTTTGAAAAACGCTCATCCAATTCAGCGTAGTCTGAGTGTAAATTCGCTAAAACATCGTAAAGCTCTGTATTGGAATTGTTAGGATTTATTAATGACCTATATGCTCTATCCCTTAATGATAAATATTTTGATGCTCCTTCAAAAGATTTAGAAATATTTTCTTCATCAAAATAAATCGCTAAAGTTAGAGATAAGGTTCCAGATAGTGCTGCCGTTAATGCCGCAATTATTTGTAATATTTCATCTCCTAGGTATTTAATGATCACAGACGTAATCGTTCCTGCTGAAAACAAGGCTAAAATTCCAGACAAAATGGATAAAGTCTTTCTTATTCTTGCTTTCTGTAAAGCATTATAAAGTAGTAATGTTCGCTTATCCGTACAGTTTAATACGATCCTTCGTAATTCCGAAAGAATATCGCTATTTATATTACTCATTTTGCAAGTGGTGATTGCTCATTAAATGTGATGTGGAATAATAATACAATTTACAAAATTGTGTTTAAATGTGGTTTTAAGAGAAGACTTTTAGGTAATCCTTTTGATTAATATATTTAAATTATAAAAAATATTAATTTATATAATTCTTATGTCCATCTATATCGGTAGGCGACAGCTGGGTGACCAGTTCATTTTTTCATGTACAATCATAAATTTAATATAGCCTAATTTCAGAATAATTATAGCTATAAAAATTAACTCAACTAATACCTATGAACTATTCTCTAATTTCCTCCAGCGCGGTGGTTGCCTCATTTTTAATCGTATCAGCTAAATCCTTCCGCATACTTATAACTAAATCGGCTCCTTCATTAAACTCTACTTTAATACCCCCACCTTCTGTATAAGCGCTAGGAAGAAAAATGGAATTATCCTGCGAGGTTATACTATAGCACCAAGCTATTTTGTCTGTGGTAAATGATTTATTGTCTAACTCAATTTTATCATTAGGATGAAAATCAAGTGGTAAAACGTGGTAAAGGGTATAGGAAAAGTTTTGTTGTATGGATGTGTATAAAATTTCGTTTACATTTTCTGTCATAGTATAGCCGCCAATTTTAATGCTGCTATAATACAGAATGTCATTGTGGTAGTGATAGTGTAGTACCAATGCAGGTTTTATTCTTTTAATATCTTTATCATAAAATGCTGTGAAAATTACATAAGCAAGGTTCTCAAACTTATTAAAGCCTTTGCCATCAAAATATATCATTTCAAATCCAGCTCCCCAAAAGTTACGGATCGTTTGTAGAGTTGACATTTCTGCGGCTAATAATCTAGCGAGAAATGTAATATTGGCTGTGATTGCACTTAGAGGGCTATCAGGGTACATGGTTGTAAAATTAGCTTTCACAGCCGCTTGATTACAAAATTCTATTGCGCCACTGCCGCATGAGATAATCGTTTTAAATAAATTTGATGTCCGTTGAATACAACGGTCGTTGTTCGGATATGGTAATAACATCACCCTGTTACCATGTTTGTTCTTCTCAATGTAACAGGCAATTAAAGTTGATTCTGCAAAAAGAGTATCGTCGTAATCATTTAGTATTCTTTCTACATCTTCAAGTGTTAAGTCATCATAATAATTACACTTTAAACGAAGCTCCTTCAAAAGATTCGACATTTCTATAGCCAGTCCAGACATTCCTATTGCAAGATTTGGTTTTATTATGTAGACTTTTTGCCAATAACCAGCTGGTTTAAATTTTAGCTCCTTTATAATCGGTTGAATATCCCCCAATGCTGTAGGAAGCGATAGGTACGCATTGCCGTTCTCTGAAGTAAATAGAATATCTCCAATAAGGAAAGGATAATTATTATGACGTGTGCTTGCAATAAGTGTCATGAGGTAAAAACGATTTGTCTATGATAATTTAAATAAAAATGTCTGTACTTAAAAATGTACAATATTTTAAAACCACTACCAACAAATACTTTTTATTCTTGTACACGTGCTACATGAAAAAATTACATAGTATACTGGATGAGCTATAAACTTAAGTCTTTTTTATAAAATGTCCACTTGCGATCTTAGAGCTAATTTTATATATTTTGATAATGAACTGGATTTCTGTTAATTTTGAACCGATAGGGAGAAAGAGCGCAGAATCGGATAAAATTAGAGTTCGTTCATATCACGACACAATTTTGACGCACTTTACTTGTAAGATATTGAAAACCAGACTGTAAAGAATCCAGTTCTGGGCACACGATAAAAGGTTGTAAATCAATGATTTACAACCTTTTTTATTTTTCGCGAGTGTCAGAAATCTGCACTTTTTAACTTACCATTATTTGCGACACTTTAAAAAATTCAAAATAACATTTCCCGATACTCACTTTTATTGTTTTTCCTGATATGTTATTATTTGAATTAATGAGGAAAATAGGCGTTATTGAATTTAAAATTACCTCTACAATCAAAATTGCAAAACGAAAGCAGCTATTAACCGATTTAACAAATTGATCATTAAATAATCTATTTGCGGAATGGTGAGTTAGCATCATAAAGAAAAACTTACACGACCAATACTCCACCAACTGTCGTAGTTAAAAGTTGGGTTGCAATCCACGCCAGTATTGCTGCCAGGGAGATCTTACCCAACAAGATCGCTAAGTTACCTTGTAAGCAAATGGTGTAAGTAATAATGCCCGGTACATAACGTTGCACGTTTAAAGTGACGGAAATAGGCTCACCCAAAAGATTGCCTGCCAGAATTGGAATCTCCTTTGACGGTGTATATGCTTCGCCCGCGACATAAGGAAGGCTGAATTGGGACATAAATTTTTTGATGAATGCAAGTTTGGCTACACCTGCTGCAGCACCTGCTACAGACATTGGCTTGATCTCGTAAAAGTCTTTCCGTGTGCCATCATCGCATAGGATATCTGGGCGCTTGATTCCGTCGGCTACAGCCTTCGGCAGACTTGGAGCATCCGGATTAGTACCAAGTGTAGGATTATGTGATTTCAAAAAATCGATGTATTCAGTCGGGTTGTTTTTGTCGATATAGGTCGAAGCAGCACTGCAGCTCATAGTTTCACAATAATCTGCTTCAATCATACGTTCAGCTATGGTACCAAAACCTGAGGCGAATTGGACATCTTGAAACATACTAACAGGGAAGCATAAATGTTGTCCGCCGGTAAAGGGTATTATACTGGTCGGGGTAAGGGATCCTGTGAGTTGCGTTGGATCGGTTATCAATTGTGAGGTGCCATTTCCATTACTTCCAGTTTGGTCTACTGCCTTTTTATAGAGTTGTTCGATAATAGGGGTGGCCTTCCCGGGAGACAGTTGCTCGCGGATGCCGGTGGCAAGAGAGTTAACATCCTCCACATTTTGGAATAAGTTGGAATATTTAGGCTGTTGGGTACCGCGATTTACTGTATTTCCTCCTGGTTGGTTTTTTGTACCTGTACCATCAAGGTTAGTACCATATTTTGACTGGATCTCACGAGCTTTGTTGGCTACATCTGCAATTGAGATGGAACCATCCACAACTTTCTTTAAAAGATCTGCTACTTCCTGTCTACCAGACATATCCCGGAATAGATTTGCAGAACCTAATAGATTTAGTGCTGCACTCAGGCCTGTAGGATCTGGCGTAGCTGAAGGATTAACAATGTTCACCAGAGATTGTGGGAAAGCAGTGGGTGTTGCAGAAATTTGTTGAGGTTGAGGTGTTATTGGAGTAGCTGGATTGATGTCTGGCGCTACGATAGG
Organism: Chitinophaga dinghuensis; assembly: GCF_003259435.1. GTDB lineage: Bacteria > Bacteroidota > Bacteroidia > Chitinophagales > Chitinophagaceae > Chitinophaga > Chitinophaga dinghuensis. The sequence continues at coordinate 239,082 of NZ_QLMA01000005.1, read as the reverse complement.
TATTGGGTGTTTTTCCCATTTCCAGAATCGAGTGTTATCGATCTCTTCGGAAATTTGGCAATGGCCCAATTTGCCCTCTGCAAATACACCGCGGGTCGGCAAAGTGATAAGGCGTTCCGATCTTGATGATATAATCGACTGTATATTTTCAAATTCTTGTCGCTGAACAGGTGTCATCTGTGCCAATTTATCTATTGCCCATTGCCTGCGGGACAAGTCCGTGCTGTTCAGGGCAGTTGCCACTTCAACTGCAAGTACGTCCTGGATACTATCAGTATTAGTCGAAAGCGGGTAAGCTATATAGTTACCAAATGTTTCTAGCGGAGTTGGATCTACGTTATCTGCTAATGTTTGTCCTGCACTCCATGGCAATGCATCTAAATCATTAATAATCTTGTCTGTATCTGTAGACAATAATATTACACGATTATAGTATTCTTTATGCTGCTCAACATGTTTCAGGAGTTTTTTAATTTGAAAATTATCTTCCTGGTTCATGCTTTGTTCCGGTGATAATATTGTTGACTGTACCGGAGGATAGGGTGGTCGGTCTATCCAGGTAAATGATTGTCCATTGGGTTCACGATTGAACCATCTAAGGTTTAATTTTCTTCCATCTGGAGAGGTTATTGCATATCGGTTACCGTCATTGTCGAAGGCATCAATCTTGATCCAGTCTATTGCCCATTCTGCATTATCACCCCATTTCTCTATCTCGAAGCCAATTAAATCTTTCCATTTAATACTTTTAAATGCAGGATTAGTCGGAATATTATCAAAGGGTCTGACAAGAGTCCATACAGCAGAACCTTCATCCATACGCTGACCAGCATTAATATCATATGGGTCGCCATAATTGTCTGCATAGTACATACGATGCAATTCATGTCGTTTTTCTCGTAAACTCTGGTCACGGCTAATGGCATATATCACCACTTTATCCATTGATTTATTTAGGGAGTGTATGCCCACTTCAAATAGATTGAATTCAACTTCTCCTTGCCAAAAAGGGATGGGTAATGGGCCGGGTACAATATTTTGAGATACTTGATACGAACGAATGGATTCCATTTTTTCAATCGCATCAAATCCGGCCTTGAGGCCAGGATCAAGGAGAACAGGTTCCAGTATTGATCGATTGTTAAGTAGGGTTTGTGAATCGAAATTGCTAATCCTTCTCGGTACTTGTGCCAGAATGGCTGGTCGTCGCCGAACCCACTCTACGCTTACCTTAAAATGCCGTAATACTTCGTAATAAAGTACTGTAAGCGTATGGCTATGATTATAATTGCTAAAGGTTCTTGTTTGTATCTTCTCTTGTTGTTCTTCATGTGTTTGGATAACAACAGTTGAATTTATTTCACGCTGTGCTGAACTGGCTTGCGCAAAACTGTCATTTATCCGCTGAACATTTTCTGCTGCCAAATCACGGCTACCGCTACTACTTGCAGTAGACCCTCCTAAACTAAAAACGTTACCTATTGCCGCAGTGACTGGGCCGAAGACTCCAGTTGCACCAATAGAATTTCCAACACCGCCAATGAATGAGGAGCCATGCTGAAATTCTTTTACCCCTGCTTTCACGGTTTCGGTAATTGTACGATCGCGATGCGTTTGATGTAAAATTTCTTCAGTGAGTTTGGTGGTTTCGTCGCGATGAACAAGGCTGTCCCAAGACCAGTCTATTACCGAGAGTTTTACTGTTTCTCCCGGAGCAAGTGGAAGGCTATAAAGTATCTCACCTAATGAATGACCCAGGGAATACCATGAAACTTTATATTCATCAACATATGCAGCTTTGTAACCTGCTGGCAGGTTAAATCCATCAGGTACTGTGGCTAATCTTACTACCTGGCGTAACAGAAATTCCTGTAGGGCCAGGTTTGCTGGCATCAGTTGTTCACAACTATCTGAACCTAGCAGTGTACTAGGGTTTGCAGCGAAGGATGCGGGTGAAAGACGCCAATCTGTAAGACCAGGATTCTGAAGCGCTCTTCCTCCGAAGTTCGGAAGTGCAGGTAGAAAGGTAGTTGATGGATCCACTTGTAACAGTGCGACTATCGCATCTTCGGTAAAACGACCCTGTTGGAGTGCATTAAATTTTCCGCCAGTACCATACGGATAAATCCAGATAGCTAGGGTCGGATTAGCATCTTGGTCATTTTGCCGTGAGGTGATGGCGTCTATTAGCATTTTCTGCACCTGTGGGTTTAATTGCCTCAAGTCAAATGAAAGATAGCCTACATGGTCTGTTACTAATACACCCAATGATTCTGCCCAAATTGTACCAGTATCGGATAATTTAGGGCTCAAACTAAAATTCATATCAGTACCAACACGTCGCATTGCCGATTCCAAATATTGAGCAAGTTCGGTAGGTGGAATGTTTATCAAACTTTGCTGCCTCGACTCTTCCAAAGCAACTTTAAAGGTAGTATAGAAAAATTCCTTAATTCTATCAAACCTCAATTCTGTCACTAATTGATTACTAAAGACATTGTCAATTGTTACTGCATAAATTTCGCTTGCCAGCTTTGCAACGGTTTGTCGCTGTTCTCCACTCAAAGAATTATTGAGTTGGATAAGTGCCGCCAAAATAGATTCGCGAAGCCGACTATCAAGCGGTGGGGCCGTCTTAATTTTGGGTAACGCGATCTCAGCATACACGGGTAACTGTGCAACGGGTTGTCCTGTTTCCAAATAGGTGACAAATACACACAAATGTGTAGGCAAAGTGAGTTGAGTAGCCATTCTATTAAATTATAAGTTGAATTATTATATAGGCGTATACGGGTAATCGGTTCTGATAACATATCGGATTGATTGGGTCTAACCTTATAAATAATATCGCAGAAAGGGGCAGGTGGTAAGTCTTCCGATTGTTTATATAAATTTCAAAAATTAGATCAACTTATAATTGTAAATATTCGTCATTCTTTGATGGAGTGCTCCATAAAAAAACTCAACATTTCCTGTAGTCCGGGATAGTATTGCCGTGGCGATTTTCCGGTAAAAGCCTTGAAATCCTTTATTAAATGTGATTGGTCAGTGTAACCGCAGACTTCCAGGATTTCAAATGTTCCTTTCTTCATTTGAAGCATTTTCATTGCATTAGAAAAGCGAATGATCCGCGTGAAGACTTTAGGAGGTAGGCCAATTTTCTCACTAAAGTGCCTTTCGAATGTTTTGAGGCTCATATTAGACTCGTGGGCTAACCAATCTATATTTATGTTTCCTTTGCTAGCATTGATACAATCAACAATCTTATCCATTTTTCGTAGTTCAAAGTCGTTTTTTTCCAGATTGGAAAGCAGAAAATTTTCCAGTATCCGGATCGACTGTTCAGACGATAATGTTTCAAACATCTGTTCCCAGCAAGATTTTAATCCGGCCGCATTTAATATATCCAAAGCATTACAAACAGTATTCGACATATGGCTCATTTGTATACCCCATATTTTAAATAGCCCGAAAGACGAAAAAATTGCTGTAATAATATTTCCTTGTAGTAAAAATTTATTAAGGCGTTTTGTTGTCAATTGCCCAATCATCGATATAAGTGGGGCTGGATCAAATTCTTTTTCACTGTGATTGAAATGAACAATACCTGGAATATTCATGAAATGAATGCCGGATAATGCCATCGGTAGAATTTCCTGCACAGCTAATTCATTTTTAAGTTCAGAGATAGTAGTTACAACATAATATTGCACATACTTTTGTAAGAGGGCTGACGGATAATATAGCTTAAATTCAAACATTTGAAATGCATTATTGATACAACATTTAAATAGAGAAATTTTATGGACTAAGGTGCGAGAGAACGTAAAAAAATATATTTCAGCTCTTTGGGGAACAACTCATCTATTATCATTAATCAGCCAGAACAACAATATCCTGATGGTAAAGTTGGACATCTCCTGCTACAACGTCTATAAATATACGAAATTGATAAGCCCCTTTAAAAGTATTTTTATCAAGCTTAATCCGGATTAGCTCACATTTTTTGTTAACTCTACATTCACTGGCCCAACTATGGAGCGGCTGTATTTTTGTTTTTTATCTAGTAGCAATGGGAAAGAAAAGCTCCGCTGTGATATTATCAGTACTCGCGTCATCATCGTCGCTTAAGATTCTGATGACCAGATAATAAACACTACCAGGAATTTCTTATTTTTGTTCGATGTCTATTTGGTTTCCAAAGGGAGCAACAATCATGTAAAATATCGTCAGATCTCAAAAAATATTGGCTCACAGGCGGCTCGTAACCGCAGAAAGGAACTGAAAACCAATAAGATATGGTTCCAGTTCTGGGCACGTCAATAGGTTGTAAGTCTCTGATTTACGACCTATTTTTTTTCTATTGGTGTCAAGTTTTCCCGCTTCTTCCCATTATTTACGACACTTTAATGATACCCTAAATGACACTCCATTTTGGATGTATTTTTCAGTTTCTCCTCGCCTTCTGGAGCGAAAGTTATTATCAATGGATACATCAATATATTCTTGTCAGTCCAAAATCAATGAAGGTTTTCTGGCAGCTACCGTACCCTCGAGATGTCACAATCCCAAAAATCAGGAGCAACGAAACTTTAACAGGAAGGCACTGAGAATCCTCGAAACGAAGAAAGCACAAAAAACTTATCGAGTAATAATCCATCGGCACACCTATTATACACTCGCATTAGTTTAAAGGCAATTTCCTGAGAGTTTTGGGCTATATTCGGATTTATAGAAACTTATATACCTTCAGAGACTAACAACGATTAATCAGGAAGCTAACATTTATCAAGATTAAACAAATGCGTTGAATTTTCTTTCTAATAACACTTTATGAGTTTTATGCATGACCTAATTAACCCAAGTAGCGAGTTATTAAGTAAAAAAAGAAAGCATGATATAATAATTGGGGATTACCACCTCTAAAACTCATCATCCATGCTTTCAGCACATAAAATTATAGCTCTTTATTGTATTTCATTGAAGGAGGATTATAAACCCTGAATAATTATGAAAACTTTTTTTCTAACTCTTTTTGTGCTGGTGATTCTGGTAGGGGTAAATGCGCAATCCCAAAACTCGGATACACAAAAAAGCGCAGCAGTTGACCGCTTATTTGCGAATTTTGATACAGCCCGTTTTTCAGGAATCAGTATATTGGTTATCAATAACGGCCGGAAAGTTTACAATAAATCTTTCGGCTATGCTGATAGGGAGAACAAGGTGATCGCTACTTCCCAAACTAATTACAGAATTGCTTCGATAACAAAACAGTTTACTGCGATGGCAATTATGATGCTTAAAGATGAAGGGCTACTGTCCCTTAATGATCGATTGCCCAAATTTTTCCCGAGTCTTTCCAGTTTGGCAAAAGATATCACGATCCGTCATTTATTAACCCATACAGCAGGACTTCCCGATTATGGAGATCTGGTTCCGTCTGGGACTACAACACCCTTGAAATCTACAGATGTATTACATTTAATTGAATCAGCCGATAGTCTTCGTTTTCAGCCAGGAACAAGGTTTTCTTATAGCAATACGGGTTATGTTTTTCTTGAACTAGTCATAGAAAAAGTTTCGGGTATGTCGTTTAGTGATTTTGTTAAAAGCCACCTGTTTGCAAAAGTAGATATGTTGAATAGCACATTAAACAGCACAACTGGCACCATTGTTAACAGAGCCTATGGTTATAATTTCAAAGAGGGTAAACTTGTGAAGGAGGATCAAAGCATTTACAGTTACTTATTAGGGGATGGAGGGATTTATACATCTTTAGATGATTTTTACAAATGGGACCAGGCATTTTATGGCGAAAAACTGGTGAAAGCCGACATACTAAAAGAAATTTTTACAAAAAGAGCCTGGGAAACGCCTTCGATTGCCTATGGGTACGGATGGTACATTGATGAGAAATATGGAAAACTAAGACTATCGCATAGTGGGGGCACAAAAGGCTTTTCTACAAATTATGTCAGGTTTCCAAATGAAAAAATTTCGATTGTGGTATTTGCCAACCAGGATGAAGGAGTCGTTCTCGATCCTATAATAAATGCTATTGAACGAATATATGTATTTGACAATATCATTACAACCAATTAAAGTCCCTTACTGGGAATCGCTGCATTTTAGGAAGCACTAAGGCGCTATCTCATAAACTGTGTAAACCAACAGTCCAGGAATAATGAAGAGCAGATTTCCTGCTCTTCATTATTATATATTTATTTTTTTTCCGGTGGGTACAGCATGTCTAATATGTTATTTGCAATATCGGCGGCAACTCCATAAGGCTTTTGTTCTTCAATCATAGGCTGGATCAAATAATATGAAAGTTTTCCATCCTTAAAAAATGCCACACTAGGGGAAGTATGAGGAAGACCTGGTTGCTGATCGTCAATATGTTGTCTTAATCTATTAGTACTCTCTCTATCTAAACCAGCAAATACTGAATACATTCTATCGGGTTTTTGGTCTGCAAATTCTTGATCAGTCATGTATATTTTGAATGCTGGTAACAAAATAGTATCTGTGCTTTCACAAACACTATTAACTATAAAAAATGAAGTGCCAGGTTCTTTCAATGCCTGATCAACTTCGTCTGCTGTTTCTAATATTTTTACGCCATACTTGGTAAGTTCTGTAATACGATAATTAGGCTTTGATTGATTTGAACTCATAATTATACTGATTTAAAGGTGAAGAAAACAAATTAGAAATCATAGATAAATTATGGGAACAGAGAAAGACAATGCGTAAAAGCCAGGGAATAAGGTTAATTGCACCGGCTTTTCTGATATTAAATAATGCAATACTTGGGGAAGAAGACAGCATATCCGCCAATTAATTTCATAATCGTGTTGTTGCATCTAAGTCTTGTCCCACAAACACAGTAACAACGCTGCCTGGTTTTTTAATAGATTCGTCTGCCATTATTCTTCTGATTGCCGGACGTACCATTCCCTCGGCACAGCCGCAAACGCTGTTAATCACTACAAGTGTTATTCCTGAATGCGCCATCACTTTATCTTCTGGGGTTAATAATTCTTTTGCGCCTACGTCAGAAAGATCATCATTAAGGGGTTTAATTACCTAAGGAGAGTAAGGCATGAAAATTATTTTTTTGGGGTGAATAAATATCCAGTTGTGAATGGGTTAACAAGATAAGAGAACAAAAAGTTCATTCACCTGCTGAGATATCATGTTGTAATTAGATACAGCGGAATAGTACCCGTAGAAATGTTTTTGTCTGCTTACTTTTCTAGATAATATAGCGCCAAAAATTTTCAACCTAACACAACTAATACAAAAATCCCGGTTACCAATGGCAACCGGGATTCTCTTTTTCGGTTGGCCAGATTTCTTGTAGATTCCAGGCCATTTATTCTAACAGCTTAGTTCTTTTTTATGTATTTAAACTGAAAGCTCCAGGTAGCATTTTCAGAACCAGTCTGGACAAATTTCTGGTAAATTACCAGTCCGGTAACGGGATCATAAGTATTTTGAACAGTAGCCTTCTGGTTTTCTGATTCGGCAGCAAGCAAACGCTCAATTTTAATGTCGAAACCAGTTATATTGTTTTTTCCTGCAGAGAAATACGGATAGTCATCTTCCCAGTTCATGTAAATAAACATATACGGATTTTTCGCAAAAAACAACTGGAGACCATTTTGTTGATTGTCGTAGGTATAGGTGTGGGACCTTGTGCCTTTATATGTATCGGATCCATTCAGGGCAGAATTAAAAAAGGAGTAGTAATACTTGCTGAGATTTCCGTTAACATTGGTGAACTCTTCAAATGTGACATACTTCCTGTCTGAAGTTTTCACTGTGTCTTTTGAGCCAACTAATCCAAGGTTATTGTTAGCATCGTAGGAAAACACAGTTGTATCTCTATGACCTTCATTATTACTGGTGATCATATTAATCTTGTTACCTACATAAATCAATGAATCAACTTCGTCGGGTACTCCCGCATGTAGATCTCCATTCCAGAATTTCTTCACACGTATACATTGTTTGTTGGAGTTATAGTCGAATGAATAAAAGCGAGGCCCATCGTTCAGGATCAATTTTGAAACAGTGTTGTCTGCATTATAGACAAAGCTATCGGCTGGCTGATTATTATAATAGATAACACTTGGCAGATAAGCAGGCATTCCCTGAGTTGGATCTGTTACATCGTTATTTTTTTTACAGGAGGCAGCTGCAATAAGTACAAATAAAGCGCCAGCAGCGATTTTGGCAAGGGACATTTTTCTTGATTTCATGATATTCTTTAGTATAATTCACAGGGATTCTTAGATATACTTAGCGTATACCTTAAATGGTTAATGGAAGTAAATCCTTATCGATTAAATTATCCGGATGGATGCGACAGTTTATCCAGATCCGACAACGGGAATTACATTTTTTGGTGGCGTTCTCGTTTTGAAGTTCGACAGTTTTTTCTTTTTGCATGGCAAAGATAGATTAAATAGTAATTAAATCCTATACGTATAAATACGTGAAATATATAAAGATAAATGCCTATTGTTCTTTCTCTGTTCCTCAATAACTGGAGTGTGTAATAAGATCATTCTGCCGGCGCCATTCAATTAATTCCCATGGTATATTATAGTTTTGTTACCAGTCTACACTTGATAAGATTTAATGAGGGAAAGCGTTAATTTCATACTATGCAACCGAATTCTTTATTAGAAAACCTGATGAGTAAAGTAACGGGGATTTTGTATTACAGCGAATCTGAGTACCCATTTACGATCGAGCAATGGGAGCCGCTTACGGAAGAAGAAGTCGCCGCAACGCTAGCAACCCGCCATCAGGTAGATTCCAACATAGTAAAATCTGTAAATCCTACAGTTTTTTTCAACGAAGTAGAGCACGCACCAGATCCCAATGACGAACCAATAGTAGAAAACGCACAAAAATTTGAAACCCTACATCAATTTCTTAATGAGCACTTTAGTAACATCCAGGTTTTCCGCGTGGAAAATAGCGCCAGTATTCCAATCTATATCGTTTGCCATCAACCGGATGGAACCTGTGTAGCTTTGATCACCACAGCGATAGAATCGTAAGCAAATCGTCATATTACAGCTACCTATAAAAACTACATCATGAACAAATTTATCTGGCATTGCACTATCATTTGCCTGGCAGGCTTGCTATTTTCTTCCTGTAGAAAGGAATCAAATATCCAGCCCCAGGATGTCTCCCAGTCACGTAACGTAACTACAGAATCTACGGTCCTTCTGAATGAAGATTTCGAATCCGGTAGTAAAACAGCCTATACTGTTGGTAGTATATCGCTGAACAGCGGGTCCTGGACATTGGACGACGCCTTAATTGGCAACCTGGCCGCCGACCTGAAAAATGGGTCTAAGTCTGTCCGCATTCGGAATACAGGCACCCTATCCTCTGATTTCAGTATTTCAGGCGCCACCGGTGCCATCACCATCACTATTAAACATGGTACTTATGGTACTGATGGAAATAGTACCTGGCAACTCTGGACTTCCGCAAACAATGGTCAAAGTTGGACGCAACAAGGCGGTACAATCACCACTACTACCAGTCTGCAAACAGCGACCTTCAATCTTACTGGAACAGGTAGTCTGCGCATCTCCATCCGTAAAGTCTCCGGAGGAACCAACAGGATCAATATCGATGACGTCAATGTCACGCTGGGAAGTGGCGGCTCCGGCGGAAGCAATCCAACTGATGACAGTAACCTGCTGTTAGGTAATCCCAGCAACGCCATCACAAATATTACCTCAGAGAACAATTACCTGATGGAGAAAGCCTATTACGCTTTGTCGTATAGTCGTGGCCGTGGTACGCCTAACTGGGTCAGCTGGCATATCCAGGCATCCGACCTGGGCTCCGCATCCCGCAGTAATGACTTCCGCGCCGACAGTACCCTACCTGCTTCCTGGTATCAGGTGCAGAACAGCAGCTATACTGGCTCTGGATTTGATCGTGGGCATAATTGTCCTTCTGCCGACAGAACAGCTACTACCGCCGCTAATTCGGCTACTTTCCTTATGACGAACATGATGCCACAAGCGCCTAATAATAATCAACAAACCTGGGCAAACCTGGAAAACTATACCCGCAGCCTTGTCAACGCTGGCAACGAAGTATACATCGTTTGCGGCTCATATGGACAGGGAGGTACAGGTTCGCTGGGTGGTGTCACCAACACGATCGACAATGGCCGGGTGACAGTTCCTTCCAATATCTGGAAAGTTGTGGTAGTTATTCCCAATGGCAGTAACGACATCAACAGGATCAATGGCAGTACCAGGGTTATTGCAGTGAATACGCCAAACCGTAACGATATCAGCACAGACTGGACCCAATATAAAACGACAGTTCGCGCTATCGAAAATGCGACAGGATATAATATTATGTCGAATCTGCGTCCTTCCTTACAGGATAGCCTGGAAACAAGGATCGATCCTTGAGAAAAATAATAGCGATAATAAAAAGATCGGCCGCACTTTTGGGTGCGGCCGATCTTTTTATTATCGCTATTGGCATTATTGCTAGGGACCCCGTCACTTATTACGATCTTAACTTGTTTAGAGATTCTCGTAGAGAATAATTACTTTTTGTCTAAAAATTAAATGAATAGAACCCGTTCTGCCAGCTATAGATTAATCCTGTTTTTGTTACTAGCCATACCCTCCCTGGCGAATGCGATTGCACTAAAGCCTATAATAGTCATTGTTCATAACCAGTCAGAAAAGAAGATAAGTGGATTACCTAGTATACGCGGTGAGAATGGTGAGCCATTTAATTTTTTCTATCAGGTCGGAGGGAAAATTGAATATTTGCTTATTCCTAAAGGAGATAAGCCAGTTCAAATTGATATTCACCCCGATCATCCAATGATAGAACTGGTCTATCTCTACAAGCAACTTGATAAGATCAGTTATTTCCTTTCCTCGGGAGATACATTATATATTGATATTGTCGATGGGAAACCGAATGCCTATCATTCAAATGCTATCACCACTCATGAAAATGCTAACCTGGAAATACTGTGGAGAGAGAGAATAGCTCCCGGCGATTATCTGTCAGTTATAAAATTAAAAGAATCACTTCTTCGAAAAAAAGACCCCCTGTCAACTCCTGAATTGGAGCACAAGGCGAACAATGAAATAAATGCCATCTATCCTATAATCGACTCCCTGGTACGGAATAAAAGCATGTTGCCTGGTATTGCTGCCCTATACAGAATAAAATATGATTTTATTAAGCGTGCTATAGGGGATGATTTAGACAAGATGAACGACGAACAGCTAAAGGCATTGATGGTCGATTCTCTTCTAAGATATGACTTCTATAGAAGGTTTATTTTTCGATCCGCTAATGGCAGGTATGGGAAATTAAATAAAGTATCTATGGGTAACACTGGAACCGTGGGAGATTTCAGACCTGGCTATGATGCGGTAGCAACATCCACAATTTACGAAGGAAGCGCCAGAGAATTATTGCTTAAGGCCAGCATGACAAATATTGTCAAATATGCTACTGTTGATCAAATTGATGAATACCTGAAAAAGTTTGAGCGTGATCTGCAAGATAAGCAGATCTACACTGATTTCGTAGAAAAGTATGAATTGAAATCCAAAGTCTCCAATGATATCATGCTGGAAGCAGTCGATGGCTCCGGCATTAGTTTAATGAAACTGCTGGAGAGATACAACGGAACCCCTGTCTATATAGATTGGTGGGCATCCTGGTGCGTCCCATGTATAGCTGCAATGCCAGCATCCAAAAACCTGGTGCAGCAATATCAGGGAAAGGCAATTGTATTTCTTTATCTGTCCTTTGATGACAACATAGAAAAATGGAAGGAGAAAATTAAAGCATTGAATATTCCTAATGCAGTCCATTATCGTGTAGCAAATGTCAAAAGGTCCAGAATGTTGGATAAGCTGAAAATTCCTCCTATTCCAAGATATATGCTTTATGATAAAAATTCCAGACTTGTTCATGAAAATGCCCCTTCGCCAGAAAGTACAGAAGTTTTGACATTATTAAACGGAATTATCTGATAAGTTATTTATCTGCCCAGCTGGAGGGCAATTGCCGTATCTACGCTCATGCTCCGGCCTTACTGGGTACCGTCCGGCATTATGATAGCAAAAAGATCTCCAGCGAGTCCGAAGTGGAACAGTAGTCTACCTACAGATTTCTATTTATTATTCATATACAAAACAGGCCCTCGCTTTCAAAGCGAGGGCCTGTTTACTAAAGAATTTAACCTACTAGTCTATTCCCATCCATTCTGCTCCATATCCACATTAAACAACATCACTGCGGAAGGTATCTGCAAAGTATACTTTGCATCATTCGGTTTTAAAGTAGCTATTACAGCGGATTTACTATCCAATCGTTGTATTAACGGCATCTTGCCGGCTGTACTCAGCTTCCTCATATCCAACCAGCGAATGCCTTTAAAGGCAAGCTCTATCCGGCGTTCCCGCATTACCTGACTCATTACGGTAGCCTGGTCCGTTACAGTAATAGGCTTGTAGACGGCGGCAGGATAGCGTTTAACCCGGATGTCGTTCAGTTGTGTAACGGCGGTGCTCAGGTCGTTATTGAGTGCCGCTATTTCTGCTACGATCAGTTTCATTTCCGGTACAGAGGTGCCAAAGTTCTCGGATGTTTGTCCATTACCATACGCTGTTACGCCCCGCTTGGTGTAAGGCATGGCCGCCCTGTTGCGATAGAAGTATTTCATCCGCAGATCGGTACTGTCGTATAAATTGAGTAGTTCCAGAGAGGCCATCACCGCGGTACCCGGACTAGATCCATAACGAGCATAGATTTCCTGTGGACATACTACCATAGCTGGAATCTTGTTGCCAGCAGTGACCGTGTTATAATCAAATACGCTATTGTTATTTTGCAGGACCATTCTCGCATACTTGTCGGCGTTTACATTATCGCCTCCATAATAGTATACACGTGCGAGTACGCTGTACGCCGCGGTTTTACTTCCCCTGAATTTATTAGCGTCATTATTATCTGGTAACCCGGGAATGGCAGTGGTCAGGTCGCTGATTACCTGATCGTAAATGGCTTTCAATGTACCTCTCGGCGGCGTTTTCTCGGCAATTTCATTCGTGGTGACGAAAGGTATGCCAGGGGTAGATGCCGCTTTGCTGGCCTGATAAGGCTGACAATAGAGATTCATGAGGTAGAAATACTCGAATGCTCTGCCCAACAACGCTTCAGAGGTTAAGCGACTTTTATCCTGTGGAGTTCCATCTGTCAGGGTATTCATGCCATTCAATACAGCATTAAAACGGTAAATATTGCTGTAATGCCTTCCCCAGAAAAGGGGAGAGGTATTAGGATCTGGCGTGTATTGCGCCCGCCACAAATACACCAGGTCGGAGGAGTTGACACTTTGCGGATTGATCGTCATGATATCTCCTTCATCAGAAAGTAGATTCATGTTCTGATCAGCGGAAGTGGTCAGGTTCCTGCTGTTTAACCACAGGTCATAATCGTTGACGGTTTTTAGTAGCACCTTGCCTTTTGGCTCCACATCCAGGTATTTATTGCAGGAGGTGGTCAGTGCAGTGAAGGCCGTAATGGCGTATAGCAGATATCTTTTCTTCATGAGTCACAGTTTAGAAATTAGCAAACAAGCCGATGGTGTAAGTAGGTACCAGCCTGGTTCGTACGAAGCTGCCCAGGGCGAGACTATAGTTATAATCGTTGAAACCTTTGGTAAACAGGTTGGTCCCTTGCAGTTTGATTTCCAGGGAAGACAATTTAAGCTGCTTAAGCGTTTCAGCTGGCAGACTATAAGATACGGTCAGGTCGCGGAGTAGCATGTAAGCGCCGTTTACTGCATATTTGTCGGAGTTGCTGTATACCTGGAAATCATGGTAACTGTCGAGTTTTGTATAGTCATAGAAGCCCATTACATCGGTATGCAGCTGATCGCCGGCATTACGGAAGTAATTTTCTGCTCCCGCCAGTGGCCTGGCATTACCCATAGTTGGACGTGGTATCCTGGTCCTGAAACCGCCATAAAAATCTACCATACAGTACACGTAAAAACGGCCGATGTCCACCCTGTTGCTGAAACCTGCATTCATCACAGGAATAGAGTTCCCAGAGTAAGTAAGGTCATTCAGCCCTTCATCATTGCTGGCATATGCATATTTTTTAACAATGCCTTTGCTGTCATAAACAGTTGGTAAACCGGCATCATTCAGGCCAGCGAAACGGTAGCTGAACATGGCGCCTACAGGATATCCCTTGATATAGTTATTGGCTTTGTCGCCATTAAAATAAGTATAAGCATACCTGCCAGGGTTGGTGTACACGGAAATAACCTTGCTGGTATTATGTGCCAGCACGAAACCAGTGTTCCAGTTGAGCTTCTTTTTATGCACCCAGTCGGCATTAATATTTACTTCCCAGCCCCTGTTATCAATAGACGCAGCATTAATAGTAGCAGAAGATGCGCCACGGGTAGGATCTATGGCCGATGCGGCTAAGATATCCCTGCTTTTTTTCGTATAGTAGTCGAAGTTAAAACGGATACGGTTAAACGCAGAGAAATCAATTCCCAGATTCCCGTTATCTGTCTGCTCCCAGCGAAGGGCACTGTTTTGCAGGTTCAGCAGATCAAGGGAAGAGGAGATAGGTTGCGTTCTGTTGTTGGTGGTTGCACTGGCGATGATAACAGGCAAACTGTTTTTAGACACGTTACCATTAAACCCTTTGGATACCCTGAGCTTCAGCAAGTCGATCCAATCAGTTTTAGGAAAGAAAGATTCATTCGAAATGTTCCAGGCCGCGCCTACAGACCAGAGCGGTTTGTAACGGTATTTAGGATCTGTTCCGAAAAGATTGGACTGGTCAATCCTGATACTTCCTGATAAGGAATAGCGCGACTTATAACTATACACTCCATTGAAATAACCGGACAGAAAGCGGTCGTCTGAGTAAGATTGATTAAAATAATTACTATAAGATCCGGGAGAGTAGCCATAGGTAAATGGAGAATACTGAATCTGATTGAACAGCAGATTGAAGTCTACCGGCATTTGAACCAGTGTCTGCGCATTATAACCAAAGGCGGATGTAGTAGTACCAGATACTTCTACATTACGGCCTTCTGCTCCAAGGATAAAGTTAAGGGAGTGGTCATCGTGAATAACCGTGTTATAGTCGAACTGCCCACGCAACGTATAGGCCATCTGGCTATTGAATTGCTGCGTTTGATAGCCACCTTTGGGCATATTGAATACAAACTTGGATGTAGTAGGGTCCTGGGTTACAAAATAATTGATCATCTGGCGCGAAGCCGCGGATTTATCATCTGCAAAATAGGTTTGTCTGGTATTGGACTTTTCGTATATCCCTCCCAGTTTGAATGACAGCCCTTTAATAATCATGTATTTGAACTCTGCCCTGATCTTGTTGCCAGTAGACGTTGTTTTATTACTGACATGGTTGATCTCGTTGAGTGGATAATAGAGATTATCATTGAAACCGTTGGCCAATAAAAATTCTTTATTATACACTGGATTGATATTGGAACGGGTGAAGATGGATAAAGGATTCCCGTTATTGTCCTGGAACCTTTCCCACGGATAGATCTCATTGATATCGGGTACAGGAACGGCTGAATTATTTAGCTGGAAATAATCATTACTCATGTCAAGAGAAAGCCTTTCGCTGAATTTGTAGGTACCACGAGCGGAAAGCAGAAAACGCTGGTTGCGCTGTTTGATGTCAGGTCCGCTGTTGTTGGTAAAATTGGAGGAGACGTAGTAAAGTCCATTTTTAGTGCCACCAGAAAATACGAGATCGTATTGATTATTGATAGTAGCGCGTTTGAAGAGGCGACTATAATCGCTGGTATTGTCATAGGCCGTCAGGTCTGTGATACGTTTATCTATCTGGTCTTTTTGAATGATGCCGGAAGCCAGGTCAATGAATATTTCCGATCCTGGTTGATAAGGATAAGGACTTGCTTTAATGTCGTTCCAGGTTTGAGCCGGGTAATCCGAATACGTATCTTTCATATATCTCAACTGCGATACCGGCGGTGCATAGCGATACGTAGTATAGTTTTCTTTCGGTGTAACGCTGGTGGTAGTACGAAAATTAAATGCGGTTTTACCTTCTTTTGCTTTTTTACGCTCCACAATAATTACCCCGTTAGAAGCACGTACCCCGTAGATAGCTGCTGCTGCCGCATCTTTCAGGATGGTGACAGACTGGATCTCATTAGGGTCTATTGCATCCAAGGTAAGTTCAGTAGGAAAGCCATCCAGTACAATCAAAGGTTGTTTGTTACCAGAAATGGTAGAAATACCCCTGATCTGAAACAGGGGATTTCCTTCAAACTGCATACTGGGATTGATCATCAGACCCGGGAGTTTGTTTTGCAATCCATCGAGTATGCTGCCGCTGGTGATCCTGCTTTCAAATTCTTTGGAGGAGATGCGGCTTACTGAACCTGTCAACTGTTCCGCTTTGATTTGCTGATAACCGGTATTATAAACGGTTACTTCTTTCAGCCCTTTTACATCTTCTTCCAGCACTATTTTTAAGGCGACATCTTTGCCCAGTGTTTTAACAATACGTTTGTATCCCATCAGGTAAAACATAACGCTTTGGCCGGAGGTAGCAGCGATATGGAAAGTACCGCTGCTGTTAGTCATAGTTTGATGGCCTCCTTTCACCGCTACCAGAACGCCTTCCAACGGCATACCCTTGATATTGGTGAGCTGCCCGGAATAATTGGTGCTCACTGTACCACAGGTATCACAGTCAGGAGTACTGATTTTGTTTTCCTTTTCCCTGGTGATAACGATGCTGTTGTTTTTGATAACTGCAGTGAGACCTTGTGGTTTCAGGCAGCGCTCCACCACGGTGTTTAGGGGCTCGTTACGCACTTGTATGGTGACAGGTTTGGTGCGTTGTATGGCCGCTTCATGATAGATAATAGAATAGCCGGTCTGTTTCCTGATGTCTTCCAGTACTTGCTCCAGTGGGAGATTATTGCACTGCAGCGTTACCTGTTGTGCCCGGACAGCTACCTGCACACATAGGAGGCCAAGTAGCAGAGAAAGGACTTTCCACTTCATACGCATAAGAGAATAGATTGGTTGGTTTTTGATGACTGAATGCAATCGCATACAAATCCTGATTAAACTTATTGGTTGAGAATAGCAATACCCTGCCGCGATGAATGTGGCCACCATTCATCCGGGATATACTGTTTCTGAAAAAATTAAAGGTTGTTAGTGTTTCGCTGGCATGACAGTGATTTTTCTCCCCGATATCATAAACTTCACATCACCTGTTGCTTCCAATGTTTCTAATAGTTGATCGATATGCTGCTGTTGTTGTACATCTCCTGACAATCCTTCTACTTCAATACTATCGCTATAGCTAATGTCTACGTTATACCATCGCGCTACCTGGCGCATAATTTTTCTGATATCTGCATTCTTAAATTTAAACCTGCCTTCTTTCCAGGCCAGTACCTCGCTGGTATCTACGCGACTTACCTGGGTGTGGTTACCAACGCTGGCTTGTTCGCCGGGTTTGAGTACTACCTCATTTACTTTTACAGCGCCATTGATTAAGGTCGTATTCACGGTGGTCTCATCATCATAGGCCATCAGGTTGAATGCGGTTCCCAGTACGGTGACGGTGCTGTTCCTTGTTTTTACAAGGAATGCTTGGGACGCTTTGGGCGCCACATCGAAATACGCTTCACCGGAAAGTTCCACCACCCGTTGATTGCCTGTAAAGGCAGTAGGGTACCTCAATGAAGAGGCGGCATTCAGCCATACATGGCTGCCGTCAGGCAATATCACCTGGTATTGCATGCCCCGGGGAGTCGACAGCGTATTGTATTCAACTGTTTCCGTTCCTGGCTGATAAGTAATTTTTCCACTATCAACTGCAGTACCTTGTTGCATAGATAATGCCCCTTTTTGAGTGTTGTCCAGTACTACCTGTTGTCCATTACCCAAAGTAAGTACCGCCTGGTTGCCCGTAGGTTTGATTACCTGATTCACCGCCAACGGCGCACGTTCCGCAGATCGCATAAAATACCATGCTCCGGTAGCCAGCATCCCTGCTATTACAGCAGCTGCAGCTGTTGCCCGCCATGGAAGGCGAATGATCTTGGCACCAGGTGTCTCCCTTTGATCAATTTTGGCCATTAACCGTTGCAGCGATTGTTCATCCGCTGCAGTAGTAATGGTTTGTGCATCTACTGCCTGTATATAGCCATCTATCGCCTGTTCCAGCACATTGCCCTCCAGGGAATGCATATGCTGGTTAAACGCGGCTATTTCTGCCTCAGTGGCTTGGCCGGAAGCTATTTTATTATACAGGTCCTGGTGGTTCATGGTGTTGATTATATATAAGACGATGCCCGAAAGATGGTTTGGATAGAAAATCGAAACTTTTTTTAAAAAAATATCAGATCAGCTGCCTGGTGGGGCGCCGGCATGCTGTAAAATGCGGCTGCGAACGGCTTTTCGGGCCAGGTAGAGTTGCTTGTCCACCACCGAAAGGGAGATCCCTAATAAGGCGGCTACTTCTTCGCGACTCATCTCCCGGAGTATACTCAACGTAAATATTTCCTGTTGTTTTTGGGGCAGTTCCGCTATTGCCTGAATAGCATATTCATGAAGCTCTTTATAAATCAGTGTTTCCTCTATATGTGTAGATTGCTGGGATTGAATAGTGGCATAACCTGTTTCATGCCGCAACAGGACTTCCCGGGATTTTTTAATATCCAGGATACGATTTTTGGCCATCCGGTACAGGTATCCTTTGAAAGACTGCAAACCAGCCACGATTTCCTTTTTGGCCCATAGTTTATAAAAGATATCCTGTATTACTTCCGCCGGATCTTCTATATCTCTGAAAGGTTGCAATATCTGCATCAATACCGGTTGATAAGACCGATATAGCGTTGCAAATGCCTCCTTGTCGCCTTCCGAGAATTGTAGCAGTAACTTCGCTTCATGTTCCGGAACAAGCGCGCGATTATGATGATTATTGGTTGCCAAATTGAAATAAAGATTCCCTCTACGGTTGACATTATAGAAGGGCAGTAATTAAAGTAATGACAATGTGAGACTTAAAGGTATTATGTTTTTCTGAGAAAAATAAGTCTGGAGAATGGAGAGGCATCTTACAAATAATATGAAAAAGGTTGTAAGTACAATGCTTACAACCTTTTTATTTTCCCAAAGATGGTTAAAGACGTTGGATACTTTTCGCTCCTGTCTTCTCCAACCATTTTTCAAATGTCAGTAGACCAGGATGAATTTTTCGAAGATGCTCCTCATCCGCCTGAGTGGCTTTTCCGGAATTGAGGAAGGCATAACCTTTGGCAAATTGCGGATTCATTTGTCGCAAGGTTTCCATTGGGAGCTGTACATATTCTATGTTTATACCAGTGGTTTTACTCATGGCAGCGGCCATTTGCACAGGCGTTAAAGTATCGCCCGATAGTTCAATGATGCTGTGATGAAAGGTTAAGGGGGCTTGAAAGGCCATTGCTGCCAGTTTGCCGATATCCTCCAGGGCAATGAGCTGCATTTTGGTGGTGGGGTAGGCGGCTGTTGTAAACGAAGTGCCTTTGAGTCCGAACTTTGGGTTCAGGAAATTTTCCATGAAAGAAGAAGGACGTAAGATCGTGTAGGAAATGCCGAGCGACTGAATATACTTTTCAACGGCTGCTTTCTCCGTCTGCATCCCGGTTTGATCCGCCTGATCTACGCCAATGGCGGAACTATATACCAGGTGGGCAAGCTGATGTGCCTTTGCAGCATCGGCTATATTTTTTCCGGCCTGCACTTCATCCTGGTCTCTGGATAATGGGCCCGGATGGACATGAAATACGCCATATACACCCTGCATGGCATGATCAATAGTTACTCGGTTCGTAAGATCGCCTTTCACCATTTCTACGCCCATGGCCTTTAATTCCTGTGCCGCTGAACTGTTTACATCACGTGTAAATCCGCGCACAAGGTATCCTTCCGCCAATAATGCGCGTGCCACGGCGCCGCCCTGCTGGCCAGTAGCGCCAACTACTAATATGCGATTCCTGTTTTGCATAAATCAAATAGCGTTTATTTACAAAACTATCGCCATTGGCAGATCTGAAATTGTATCAGACCGACATCATTCGCGGCGCAGGGGAACATATCCGGAAGCGTTTAGGACTAACGCCTGTTAGTCGCTTAAAATCGGAAATAAAATGTGCCTGATCAAAATAACCTGCCAGGTGTGCGATATCTGTTAATCGCCTGCCAGTTTGAGCCGCAAGCAACTGCTGGGCCTTTTCAAAGCGGGACACCCGGAGAAAACGGCCCACACTCATTCCAATATATCGTTTGAAATTCCGCTCCAGCTGACGTTCACTTAATGGCAAGTTTTTTAATTGAAGAAATGGGTTTTTGCTGGCATCATTTTTTATATCATCTGCCAGATTGAAAATAAGTTGATGGCTGGTATGTGGCGCTGTAAACCTTTGCAATAAGAACCTTTCGAATTGTGAAACCCTTGCTGCGAAAGGTAATGGTTGTAATTGTTCATACAATTGCTGGAAGCTGTTTCCAAAAATTGCTGTTCCTTCAATAACGCCATTACTGAGTTCCTGCATTGGTACTTTAGTGAATACGCTTAAGCCATACGCCGTAAACATGACAACGAATTTATCTATAAGAACAGGATGTTGGCTAATAGAACTGAAATGGATAGTCTTCTCTGTAACGCCCAGTAGCCTTGTTTTCATTGGTTGCCCGTCATAGAAAGTACCTTGGTCAAAGTCCAGGAGCATGGATGTACTCATGCGCGAGTACATCGATTTGTTGAATGTACCACTGCCATCCAGTTGAACGAACTGCTCAACATACGGTAGGAGTAGCGGATGGTGCGGTTTTGCAAACTGATAATTAATCATAGGAACCGTTTTAAAGGAACCATTTACTTGTTATAAAGGTAACGAAAAGGGCAGCGGTAAATGGGAGGTGCAATAAAGTATCATATATTAATATTATAATTTATTGATTGACTGATATATATGTTTTTAAATGAATGATATCTATTGAAATTGCCGTAACCCTTGCTGAGTATTGAAATCCAGAGAAATGAACTAGTTCGGGAGACACGTGTCTCCCGAAAATAAATATCTAATTATGACAAAAATATGTGGAAGAGCACTATAAAATATTGATAATCATTTGGCCATTAACTGATTTGATCCTAACTTTGCGCCCTCATTACCAACTTTAGTACAGAAATGTGGGATAGATTTTATTTTAGAGTCATCGGCCTTTTCGTTTTATTAAATGGGGCATTATTTTTATTAAAAGAGTGGATGTTAGATAATGGAGTGCATCACAACGTACTTCTCTTCGGAAACCTGGCATTAGCCTTACTTTCAGCGTTTACTTACAACATGAGCCGCAAAGGCGTACAAGCAGAAAGCAACAGTATTTTCATGCTGCGTGTTTATGGTGCAATGATCACCAGAATGATGCTTTGCCTGGCAGGTATTACTATTTATGCGGTTGTCAACAGATCGAATACCAGCAGATACACCATCTTCATGCTGATGTTCTTCTATGCAGTGTATTCTATTTGCGAGAATGTGAGCCTGCAAAAGTTCACCAGACAACATAAATCGCAGCAATAATTTTTTAGCATTAAGGAATTATTCTGGTAAGCATGTAGCTGTAGATACAGCTACTGATAGGTAATTCCATTCAAAGATATACAGTTAGGTAGTCTTCATATTTGAAGACTACCTAACTGTCGTTTAATTAATATTGTCGAACTACATTCCTCTCTTCTGCAAGTACCAATTCCTGCATTTTCTCTTCCGGGGATACTACAATCTGTTGCAACAACACTAAATACGCCCTGAATAATTTTTCAATTGTTTCCTGCTTAAAAACAGCGGTGTTGAATTCCACGGAAAACAATAACCCATCTGCTTTTTCCCGCACGGATACATTTAATTCATACTGACTGGTTTCATGTATCTTCTTTACTTCTTTTAGTGTCAGATTATTCAACCGTAATGGCGGTAATTCCGGCGTATTTTGTAAAATGAAAATGGCTTGATAAAGATATTTATCCTGTACACCCGATGATGCTGCCAGGGCTTCCATTATTTTCTCCAACGGAACCTCCTGCACTTCATAAGCCTCTATGGCCGTTTGTTTGACCTGCTGCAATAATTCCGCAAACGACGGATTGCCACTAAGGTTACTGCGTAGGGGCAATAAATTATTAGAGAAAAATCCTACTAAGCCTTCCATTTCCTGCCTGGTACGGCCAGCAACGGCAGTAGCTACGCAGATATCTTCCTGACCGCTGAACTGGTACAACATCATCTTAAAAGCAGTGAGTAAGGTCATAAACATTGTACTCTCCCCGCGTTGCGAAAGGGAACGCAAATCTTCTGCCAGCTGGCGATCGGCATGGAAGTAGAGCATACTTCCTGCATTACTGTTATACAATTGCCGCTCATAGTCTGAAGGCAATAGCCAGGGCACGTATCCTTCCAGCTTTCGGGTCCAGTAGTGCAGCTTTGTATCCAGAATGCCAGCAGCTACCTGCCTGCGCTGCCACGAGGCATAATCGGCAAACTGGTAAGGGAGAGCCGTCAAAATGCATGTTTCTCCTTTGCAGCAGGCATTATACAGCTGCGTGATTTCCCGCATCAGGATTGCCAGCGACCAGCCATCCGCTGCTATATGATGGAGTTGCATGACCAGATAATGCTCATCTCTGTTGAGCATTACCAAATGCGCTTTCAGCATATAGTCGGCCGATAAATCAAAAGGTAAACCCAGCAAGGATTGCAGGTAAGATGGAATATCGGCAGCTATTTCTTCCTCAGAATAATCAATAAATTGTAACTGCCAGTTGTCGCTCGATAGAAAGTACTGATACGCTCGATCATCATCAGGGTGCCAGCGTATAATCGTGCGTAACGCTTCATGCCGCTCCACTATTTTTCTGAAAGTGCTTGCCAGGGCAGCTTTATCAACTTCTCCCTGAAGATGGAAAATAAACGGCATATGGTAAGCCATGGTTCCCATCTCTCTGTCCATCATCCAGAGTTCCTCCTGGCCGTAAGACAACGGTACATGTACCACCTCTTGCCGGTTAAAGGGTATGATGGCTTCCTCATCGGCGCTATGTTGGTATGCATCAATGTAAGCAGCCAGTTTCGCCACTGTTCTGTATTGGAATAGTGCGCCAACCGGAATATGGATATTGGTGGCCATTTTAATATAGGCCCTTACTCTTATTACTAAGAGCGAATGCCCTCCCAGCTGAAAGAAATCATCATACTTACCAACTGTATTTACTTCCAGCAACTGTTGCCAGATGCTTGCAATGGCTTTCTCAGTGGCCGTTTCAGGCGCTATAAACTCAGCAGTTGATATCGTCGCCGTATCCGGCGCTGGTAAAGCCTGCTTATCAACTTTGCCATTTGGCGTAAGCGGCAAGGCCTGCATAGGATGTATGATGGCCGGTATCATGTAATCGGGCAGATTTACTGTCAAGTAGTATTGCAACGCCTTCAGATCAAAAATACCGATAGGCACCACATAGGCCACCAGTTGTTTGTTGCCGCCCGTATCCTGTTTAACAACAATCACCGCTCTTTCGATTAATCCGCTTTTCAGGATCATACTCTCTATTTCTCCGGGCTCAATGCGGTAGCCCCGTACTTTTACCTGATCATCCACTCTTCCACAGAATTCTACCAGTCTGTGTTCATTGAACCGGGCCAGATCCCCCGTTCTGTATAACCTTTCGCCGGGAACAAAGGGATGGGCGATAAAGCGTTCAGCCGTCAACGTTGGGTTATTGTAATATCCCCGCGCAAGGCCCGCACCACCAACGTAGAGTTCTCCAGTTACGCCAACTGGCAATAGTTGTTGTTGCATATCCAGGACGTAGGCAGTACGATGTTTCATAGGTAAGCCAATAGGGATATCCGCTGTAACCGTTTGTCCGATACGGTAATTCAGCGATCCCGTGGTATTCTCCGTAGGGCCGTAACCGTTAATAATTTCAAGATCCGGATAGGTGGCACGTAATTTTCCTATATGCGTTGCCGATAGTTTTTCCCCACCGGTAATGACTGTACGTAGTTGCCGGAATGCCGCAATATCCGTATCTACCAGTTGATTCAGCCATCCGGAAGTAAACCAAATCTTCGTTACCTGATGCTGCGCTATCTCTTTTTTGAGTATTTCATTATCCAGCAACTGCTCATCGCTGCAAAGTAGCAGCTGTCCGCCGTTGAGAAGCATTCCCCAGAAATCTAAGGTGGTACCGTCGAAGGAAAGAGAACTGGTCGTTAACAGTACATCATTAGCGGTAAGTGAAACGAAATCACATTCCAGGGTAAGACTCACCACGTTGCTATGAGTGACCATGACGCCCTTCGGACGTCCGGTAGAGCCAGAGGTAAACATCACATAGGCCAGATCCTCCGGATGAATGGTATGTGGCAGATTATCGGAAGGTAGCGCTGATAGCTGATCACAGAGGGAATCCAGACATACCACTTTCGCTGTCGTTTCGAATAGTCCTGCATATGGACTCATGGTAATGGCGATATGATAGTGGAGATCTTCCAGCATATTGGCAATGCGTTCTTTCGGATAGGCAGGGTCTAGCGGCACATAAGCCCCACCAGCCTTCAGAATGGCTAGTATGGCCACAAAGAGGGCAGGAGATCGGTCTATACAAACCGCCACTGGTGCATCTTTCTGCACGCCTAACTGCTGCAGGTAATGCGCCAGTTGATTGGCCTGTGCATTCAATGCGGCATATGTCAAGGTACTGCTACCAATAAGCGCTATGGCATTGGGGCGCAGACTCACCTGTTTTTCGAAGGCAGCTGGAATACTACAAAAAGCTGGCTGGTCAACCGTAACGCGGTTCATCGGTGTGAAACAGGTGTCCAGTTCCTGGTGGGAGAGTATAGCCGTTCGGGTTATAGGGTCCTCATAATGATGTAGCATCTGATGCAGTATGTGCTCTAGGTACATCAGGAAGTCTTCCAGCGTTTTGCCCGATTTCAACTTGTAAGACTGGCAAAGCAGAATGGTTAAAACATCACCGGTAGTGCTGACGGTGCAATCTAAGAAAGTATTGGCTACGGCAAAACTACCAAAGGTCATAGTGGCGGGATCATTGACGCTGCCCTGAAGCAGACGGTCGTTTAGCTGATCGTACACATGGAAGTTGATGAAATTAAAAAGCACATCAAAGAAAGGGTTGCCATCAACATTGTGGTTCCGTTGTAATTTGGCGATATCCGCCAGTGGCAGACGGTCATGTGCTTTTAAGGAGAGCTGTTTTTGTTCCAGGCCATCCATCAGATGACGCCAGGTGGCTTTGTCGGGTGTCTTACATCTTAAAGGAAGGGTATTGAGGAAACAGCCCAGCATCTGGTCCCCATCTTCAATAAGCGGGCGGTTATTGGTAACCAGCCCCAGTGTTAACTCATCTTCATGCGTCAGCATACTGAGGGCGTAGTAAAATGCCCCCAGGAAAAAAGTACTGACGGCAACGCCCTCTTTTTTAGCCTTTTGCTTGATCGTTTCCAGCAATCCTGGCTCAAATTTTTTGAAGAGTCGCCGTTGTTCTTTTTCGGTCGTGAAAATATCCAAACGCTTGTAGCCATTCATTTCCTGCAGCCAGAAAGCTTTTGACGCCTCCTCGTTTTTATCGATCAAACTTTCAATAACAAAATCTTTATAGGTGGCTTTCAGCGGAGGAAATAAGTCTGAAGAAGAAGATGTATAGCGGTTATTAATTTCTGTATTGAGACTCGCCACACTCCATCCGTCAAGGATCGCATGATGCATCTGTAGAATCAGCACACAGTGGGTTTTCAGTTTTATCACCGCTGCCCGCCAAAGCGGGGCCTGCGTGTAATCAAAAGGAATACTGCGTTCTGTGTGCAGATAATGATCGATCGCCGCTTGTCCATTCTCTGATGTACGCATATCCAGGACAGTTAAGGGCACTGGAACCGATTTATTAACAACCTGCATATTCGCTGCGTCGCCTTCGAGCAGGAAGGCTGTCCGGAGTATACCGTGTCTGCCGCTAATCTGCGACAATACTTGTCTTAATCTGTCGATATCCGTGTCCAGCGGCATAATGCTGGAAAACTGATCATGGTAGATGGCATCTTCAGGATGGCGAAGAGAAGCATAGATCATGCCTGACTGAATATCGCTCATCGGGAAGATATCTTCCATCGCATCCGCATTGGGCAATGTGGCTAACAATGCATTTCTTTGCTGCGTAATGGCTGCAGCAATCTCTTTTCTGAGAGGATCGTTGATACCTGCTTCAAGACCTCCAATTAGTTGTGATAAGTCCGCAATAGTAGCGGATCTATAGACATCGGCGGCTTGCAGTTCCTTTCCGAATAGCTTTCGGATGCTGCTCACCACCTTGATCAACCGGATGGAGTCGCCTCCCAGTTCAAAGAAGTTATCATTTCTGCTGATATTGCTGATACCAAGCACCTCTTCCCAAATACTGACGAGTTGTTGCTCCTGCACATTTTGAGGCGCTTCTTTTACTATGTTCTGTTGAAGTGTTGCATGTATCCCTGATAATGCTGCTTTATCGATTTTCCCATTTTTAGTTAACGGCATTGCTGCAACAGGCGTGAGCAACAAGGGAATCATATAATCAGGCAGCCATTCCTGCATATGAAGTATAATTGCTTCTCTGTTAAATTCGCCATTGGGTACAATGTAAGCGGCCAGTTGTTTCTCCTCTGATGTGCTGATATGGTCAGCCTTCACAATAACAACAGCTTGATGGATATGTATGCAGTGATGCAGTACGTTTTCTATCTCCCCCAACTCAATACGGAAGCCACGGATTTTTACCTGGTTATCTATACGTCCCAGGTATTCCATGGTCCCATCAGGAAGCCAGCGGGCAAGGTCGCCGGTTTTGTATAAACGGGAACCAGCTTGCAATGGGAAAGGATTGGCAATAAATCTTTCTTTCGTCAACTCATCCCGATGCAGGTACCCTCTTGCAAGACCGGCTCCTGCAATATATAATTCGCCAGGTATACCAATAGGTTGCAACTGTTGATGAGCATCCAATATATATGCGCCCAGCGAGGAAATGGGGCGTCCAATGATGCTACCGGAGCTTTCAATATGTTGGGCTGTTATCTCCTGATAAGTCACATGGACGGTCGTTTCGGTAATGCCATACATGTTGATCAGCCGACAATCCGGAAATGTCGATTTCCATGATTTTAATTTGACGGGGTTCAATGCTTCTCCTCCAAAAGTGACGTAACGTACCGCTAAATCGTGGTAGCTTTCATGGTTGGTTACAACTTCCTGCAATACATAGAAAGCGGCAGGGGTTTGATTTAGCACGGTTACCTTTTCTTTTTTTAACAGGGCGGCAAAGGCGGCAGTATCTCTCGCCAGTTGCTTAGGAACAATGACGAGTCGCCCGCCATAAAACAAAGCGCCATACATTTCCCATACGGAGAAGTCAAAGCAATAGGAGTGGAACATGGTCCACACATCATTTTCGTGGAAGTCGTACTGCCCAACTACAGCATCAAACAGGCTTACCACATTCCGATGTTCTATTATCACTCCTTTGGGTTTTCCGGTGGAGCCGGAGGTATAAATGACATAAGCCGCATCTGTAGGCTGTGCTGGCTCAGGTGCCGTTGTTGCTACCGCAGACACGAAGTCCGCTTGCTCGCTGAGTATAATTGTTTCATGGGAATATATCGTTGTTAGTACTGCCTGGCATGCCGGAGAGGTTACTACAATTTTGGCAGCCGTATCTTCCAACATGAATCGTATTCTTTCTTCCGGATATTCGGGATCAATAGGCACATATGCGCCCCCTGCGCGCAGGACGCCTAGTAGCGCCACTATCATCTCCGGGGAACGTTCTATGCATACGGGCACCAAGGTATCTTTACCTACTCCTTTACTGCTCAGGTAACGCCCTAATTCCTCTGCGCGGGCGTACAGCGTTGCATAGGTGAGTGCTTGGTCGTTACAGGTGATAGCTATATTGTTAGGTGTGCGTGCCGCCTGTTGCGCAAAGAGAGAATAGATAGTGTCCGAACGTTCATAATCGGCTGTGGGATGGGCTGATTCCAGTAGTATTGCTTTTTCATCTGCTGGTATAATAGCAATTTCACTAACCGGCTGATGTAGCTTATTTGTAAACTGGGATAATATATGCAGGATGCGTTTAGATAAAAGTGCGGCTTCTTCTTTTTTAATATACGCTAACTGGTGAATGATATTCAGTTGTAACGGCTGATGTTTACCATAGTCCTGCCAGTAAATACGCAGTGGTCTCTTTTCAAATTCTGTCCAGGTCTGATGAAAAGAACTGACAATTTGAGGATCAAAATCCAGCTGAAGGTCCAGGAGTACATAGTTAACCAGCACTTCGAAGAGGGAGCTGTCGGAGTGCTTATCCTTCAGTATCCTACTCAATTCATTTAATGATGCTTGCTGATGCCGATTATCTTCCTTTTGGGCAATATCTATGTTTCGTAGCAGATCAATAAGTGACTCTTCCGGTTTATATTCCCCAATAAAAGGGACGATACCGGAGTATACGCCTAAGGTGCTGCGTTGCAGTGGCGTCATCCGTCTGTGGCGTACAACGCCCAGTAATAGCGACGTATTACCGGATATATGTGCAAAGTAAATGATGGCGGCTGCTATGGTGAGTTTCTGCAAGCTGTATCCGCAGTCGTATGCCGTTTGTTCCAGCTGCGCTCTCTCTGTAGCTGAAAGCTGTAAGGTAAAGATGGCGCTGGTTTTACCTTGCGGGTCGTTATGCGGATACTTGTGCTGAAAGATCTTGCCTGGTTTGCTGACAAGTTTTTCCTGCCAGTAATCGAGTTGCTGCTGATAGGCGGTACTCTGATAAAAAGGAGAGTAGTCTGCTGTTTCTTGTATATAAGAGGGATAGACGCCCGCTGGTTGTTGCCTGTATTCTTTTGCTATAGCATGCAGGAAAAGCTGATATCCGGAGCCATCTATGATGAGATGATGGCATCTGAGCAGGTACCAGTGTTCGGTATCTGAAATTTTAAGGAGATAATGTTCAAATGGAGGAATGCCTTTTTGCAAGTGGAAAGGGGTGTTGCATTGCTCCTGAATCCATTGCAGCGTATATGCTATCGGGTTATCCTGATCGCTGTAATCCAATTCCAGCAGCGGTATTGGAGGAGTAGTGTCGCTTAAGTATCCAACTGGTTGAGGACTCTCCAGATCAAAACTCATGCGGAAAATATCATTTCCAGTGATCACGGCATTGACAGCTCTTGCAAATTGCGCCTTGTTTAACGGGCCTTTTAATTTAAGATATCCTGTAAGTGTGTAGTGAGGACTTTCAGGATTCATTAATTGGTCTACATACATATCCTTCTGGGTAGGATGTAGTGGGAAAACATTTGTTAACATACCTTCGGGTTATAATAAAGCAAAAATCACGGGAGATTAGACAGATTTGACTGGGTTAATCACCGGATTATTTTAAGGGAATGCAATAAAAAATCAATGGCACTATTGGCCGGGTTATTTTGTTGTAACAAGTAATACAAACGAAGTAAATGATTTTCAGGTGGTTGAAAATAACACCTTAGTAGTATTTCCTGCCGCTGCTTTCACATTAATGGAAATGTAGATTTTTTTGCGCCTACGTGAACGCATAAACGGATTAATTTATTATTAATGTTAACTGCTAATAGGTATCCGGTGCTTGCTTCCTGATTTGCAGAATAGTAAGAGTCGGATATACCCTTTTGTGATATCAACCACTAATCGTAACTTTAAGTGGAAATAATATGGCTGATAGCAAATTCTTCCGCTATACTACGGCATAAATACGAATAACAGCAGCATTCTTTACACCCCAAAGCCTGTATAATGGTACTGTTTGAATTTCCTCCAAGTCGGCAGTTAGCAGACTATGTGCGGACTTACAGAATTGTACATTTTCAATTTGATCATTCTCAACCGTCATTCTGTAAGCCTTACCCTCCCAAGCCGGAGCAATGCCTGACCTTTTATCCAAGGGATTGTGAAAGAGTGGAATACATGGGCAGTAATAAACAAGCAGGAAACCTTCGGGCTGTCTTGTTCGGACAGCAGACAGAGGTCACCAACCGTTACGTGGGAAAAGACTTCCTGCTTTTTCAGATTGTATTTAATCCTGGCGCTGTATATCGCATTACAGGAGTACCTTCCCATGAAATAACGAATGCCTACCTGGATGCCGAGACGTTTTTTAACAGAGATATCAAAGCCGTGAATAATCGTTTGAATGATTGTAACAATTACAGAGACATGATTCCTGTTATAGAATCCTTTTTGTTACAGCAGATCAGACTTAAATCTTATGATGCCCACAGAGTGGATATAATAGGAGATATGATGATTAAAGATTCAGAGAACCGGACGGTAGACTGGCTGGCCAGGACGGCCTGTTTGTCTGCGCGACAATTAGAAAGAGTATTCAGTGAGAGGATGGGTGTCTCTCCAAAATACTTTACCAAAGTAGCCAGATTTGAAAATGCCTTTAGGATGAAAAATAAGTATCCCAACATGGACTGGCTTACAATCGCCTTGCATTGCGGATATTATGATTATCAGCATTTAGTGAAAGATTACAAAAGCCTTACGCTGAAAACGCCTACAGCATTTCATCTGCTAGATCTTTCCGCTCCGGAAAGGTTTTTCGGAGAAGCAGATACCTATTGATATTGTCGTTTTTTTACCACCAGATGATAAGCATTTCGTCTCAACTTGCAAGTAAAACAAATGCACATGCAAAGGCGAAAATTTTTGCAAATTACTACTGCTGCAACCCCTGCCATCCTTGTCGGAAATAATATCCCAGACCCCGGGGAAAGGACTGCTAAAGGCTTCGTCATCAAAGCCAATGAAAGCCGTTTTGATGAAAAAACCATGTTAGGAGGTAAGAGCCCGAATAATATTAAAGTTTCAGCTAAGGATACAGGGAGTGCCCTTACCATATTTGAATACA
This sequence comes from Chitinophaga dinghuensis, assembly GCF_003259435.1. Taxonomy (GTDB): domain Bacteria; phylum Bacteroidota; class Bacteroidia; order Chitinophagales; family Chitinophagaceae; genus Chitinophaga; species Chitinophaga dinghuensis. The sequence continues at coordinate 207,939 of NZ_QLMA01000005.1, read as the reverse complement.
TCGGCCATGAGAAGGGTGGGCCGCCATTACATTTGCATCACAAGCAAGATGAAATATTTTTTATCGTGGAAGGTGAATATTTGTTTAAAGTAGGGGAGGATACCTATACGTTAAAATCGGGTGATACTATTTTCCTCCCAAGAAAAGTACCGCATGCATTTGCCCAGCTAACGGACCATGGGAAAATGTTCTTTATGTTTCAACCATCCGGAAAGATGGAAGACTTTTTCCGAAAAGTAGGCGCTGCAATGGCGCCGCCCACACCAGCAGAAGGCGCAAAATTATTTGCAGCGCATGAGATGCTGGTGGTAGGGCCACCACTGCAGTTTTAATTCCAGTGATATTTAAAAGGCCCGCTTGTAAAAGAATTTACAAGCGGGCCTTTTTCTATACGAGATATTTACTTCCAGGTCTTCGGCATCGTTCCCAGCAGTACAGGATTGCTTTTTACATCATCCAGCAGACCACGATAATAGAAATTCGTGAGTGCTCCCTCATAAGAAGATTGTATACCTGCATTGTCCTTTTCTACGGCCAGATATGCTTTATAGAACGCTACAGATTTTGAAATCTGATCGGTCATTAAAGCAGATTGTGCCGCGTTGATGAGGCATAGCGCTCTCATATTAGGCGTAAGATCACCGCGCAAACGTTGCTCGTAATCCTCGATAATTCCTTTGAGATCGGCAATGCTGGCGGCAGTTTTATCCTTGCTGCCAATATTGGAAATGGCTTCCTTCGTTTTCTCTACCAATGTAACCAGGTCTGCATATTCCGGCTGCGGGTCCTTGATACCATAAATCGGATACATAGCATTGGTCACTTTCTCACTTCCATAGGCTGCAGTCAGCGCTTTGGAGAGGAGTGGGGTTTCCGCCCAGCTATTCACCTGCAATCTTCTGAGTATCATATCTCTTTGGAAAGAAATACTCTTCGCTGCTGAATCGGCATAATAAAATGGATTGATCGTAGTAACAGAAGAACGCTCCTCTGCTTTCGGCGCACGGAGGTAATCAGCATGATAGGTAGTGGTTAGTTCTTCCCGTTCATCAATGAGGATAAGGGTTTTCTCTAATTGCCCCTCTTTATTGCGGACCTCCACTTTTACAGGATAATGATAGCGTATATTGGCTACATATCCACGCACGGTCACTTCCGGACTAAACATCACATTGGCTTTTACCCGACCACTTAAAAAGACCGGCGCGTCAATGATTACATCCCGAACGCCCGGTGCAATAACAGTAAAGGTATAATCGGCTATATCTTTTTTCTTGGCTTCTTTGGCATCTGTATTAAAGAAGAGCCCCTGGCGTCCTTCGAAAGATTGTCCTTCAGCTGGCAGTTGCAGGGCATACTTCTCCGTTTCCTGTAGCGGTTTGATTTTTCCTGTCAGATACACTTTAGTAGTTGGATACAGCATTTTCAGATGGATTTCCTTTTTAAGGAATTCTTCTCTGGCGGCTTTATTCGCCTCTTTGGCGGCCACCTTGCCGGATGGCGTTAGCTTAAGAATGCCGTTGCCATATAAGGCCAGTGTCCGTTGCGGAATGCCATTTGATTTATTCTTAAAGGCGAGTATCAACTGCTCAATATCCGTATTCAGCGGCAAGGGATTTCTTGCACGGCCAGCCTGAAAATATTTATCGAGTAAGGCATTACCCTGTTCCAATTGCTTGCTGGCAGCGGCAGTGCAGCTGGATGAATTATTCGTTTGTAAGGTGACATCTGCTGCAACAGTCAATTGAGACAGCGTTAATACGAGGTCCAGATTATCGATGTTCTCCAGGTTGTCTATCAGCAGATTCCTGCTAATCCGGTGGATGGCGTCGGAAAGTCGTTTGGCTGCCTCATCATCTTCTACGGATTTGCTTAATCTGTAATCTGGCTTTTTGAGCGTATTGAATACATCCGCTGCAAACAGTTCTTCGTAGGCCTTTTGCAGGTTGCTCAGCCTGGTTTGCTGACCAGGCTTGAACAATGCCAGATTAGGTTCCAATAGCTTTTTAAAGGAGGAGAATTCGGCTTTTGCCTGGTTGGCAAAATACATGCGGCAGGCGCTGTCTTTGTTGGCAGGTACCAATGCAAAGCGATAATCGAGATCCATCATCTGGTACATGATTTCCGCCTTGGTTTTCTCTGCATCCTGGGCTACAGCCTTGTTGGCAAGGGCTAAAGACAAACATACAGTCAGCCCTATTCCAGCTGATCTTATCATTTTCATAGGAAAGGATTTATGAAATATAAAATTAAGATTTTCCCTGATGGAATGAAGCCGTTTAACTAATCATGCGGATCGTTTTTTCCGACTACATCAATTATTTTCCTAATTTGGCAATCTTATTAAACCATTTCCATTGAAGCGATTCCTGAAGATAGTGGGCTATTCACTATTGACCTTTTGCCTGTTAATAGGCCTTTACCTCCTGGCTGCGTTTATCCTTTCCCGTATGAGCACCCCAAAGGAACAAGTAGCAGATGCGGATATTCCCATCTATATACTCACTAATGGCGTACATACAGATCTGGTGGTACCGGTGCGTACGGAGCAGATCGACTGGAGTACCCGTATTCCTTTTAGTAATACCATTGCCAATGATACCAGCGCGCAGCTCCTGGCTTTTGGCTGGGGAGATAAAGGTTTTTACCTGGAAACGCCCACCTGGGCGGATCTGAAGGCCAGTACGGCCTTTAAGGCGGCATTTAGTTTAAGTACTGCGGCCATTCATGCTACCTATTACCGACAGTTACAGGAAAATGAAAGTTGTCGCCGTATCATGATAAGTAAATCACAATACGCACGATTGGTAAAATACATCAATGACAGCTTCAAAACCGGCGCTGATGGTATGCCTGTTAAAATCAATACGAATGCTAATTACGACAGAAATGATGCGTTCTATGAAGCGAAAGGAAGCTATAACATCTTCCATACCTGCAATACCTGGGCTAATAACGGGCTGAAAAGCTGTGGCCAGAAGGCCTGCCGCTGGACCATATTTGATACCGGTATATTTTATCAATATAGGAAGTAGGGAGACGACAGCCATACTGTAAGGCTATATACCTCAAGCAATAAAAAAAAACTGGTTGCCGGATTTACCCTGCAACCAGTTTTTTTATGCTAAACTTTTCCAGTTCAATTATACATCGCGTCTACACGGTTCAAATGGTTACCCATTTCATCGGTAGGATGAATCATATAATCAAACAGAGATAATGCATAGAGTAACGGAATTTTCTCTTTAGGAATGCTTTGTTCTGCAATGTCTTCCCGCCAATTGGAACCGAACTTTTCCTTATAAGTATAACCAGCATCCTTTGCCAGCTCATATAGCTTATCTTCGTATATCCATTGTGGTAAGATGTACATGCCAATCGCTTTCCCCAGCTTACTGCGCTCGGTTATTTCTTCCGGAGTGACCTTTCCAAAGTAAACACGGAAGTAATAATACAATGCCCCAAGCGCAAAGGCTACTGATAACCAGATAATTCCCTCTCTTGGATAAATGGGGTCCACCTGATTTTTACCATAAAAAAAACATACGATGGCCGCTATAAAAAGAGTAATCCGCGCATAACCGGCAAATACGCTTTTCTTGTTGATAGGTAAATTAAAATGATCCTTTTCGCCTTTGGCAGTTGGCATTACCAGTACAGAAGAGGACGGGACTATAATGAATCCCAATACCAGTATAAATTCTGTTTGTATCCATTGTTTTTCCAGGTGGCCGATCTTTCCGGCAAAGAAGGGAATGGCATACTTAGTGCGCATATCTTTTCATAGTTATAGGTTCCATACAAATATAGTATATAATTTGTATGTATTAAGACGACGCTCCCCCGTTGCTTTATTAAATATTTATTTATCTATATAGTCTATAAAACTTGTAGATTAAATAAATCCATATTACATTTGTCCTCGATATTGAAAAACAATTGTAGCTATAATTCATTACCAAAATCAACAGGGAACGAATCTGAGAAGCCATGATACTCAGCCAACGATGATTTAGGCCCACATTAAAACACTTAGCATGAAATACCTTCAAAGGCTGCTATGCCTACTGCCAGGGCTACTCTGGTTGCAGCAAAGTATTGCCCAGGAAATCCGGGTAAGCGGGGTAGTCACCTCCCGCACAGATGCACAGCGTATACCCGGCGCCGTTATTCGCGTGAAAGGATCATCTTCCGGCGCACAAACAGACGCTGATGGCCGATTCGCCATCAATGCGCACGAGAAAGATACCCTCCAGGTGTTCTACCTGGGATTTGAACCAGCCTTTGTGGTGGTAGGCAGCAATCATGTGATCAATATTTCCCTGGAAAGTACTAACCGAAAACTGGATGAGGTAGTGGTTACCGCACTGGGTATCTCCAGAGAGAAGAAATCGCTCGGTTACGCCGTACAGGAACTCAAATCCAAAGATATCTCCGAAGCGAAAGAAACCAATCTGGTCAATGCCCTCTCCGGCAAAATCGCCGGCGTACAGGTCACCAACAGCCAGGGGAATATGGGTTCTTCCAGAATCGTGATCCGCGGAGAAACTTCTATCGCCGGAAATAACCAGCCACTCTTCGTACTCGACGGCGTACCTGTAGATAACAGTCAGCTAGGCGTAGGCACCGGCCGCGATTTTGCCAATGCAATCTCCGATATCAACCCAGACGATATCGCTGCCATCAGCGTACTGAAAGGCCCCAACGCGGCTGCATTATATGGCTCCCGCGCCTCCGGTGGCGTGATCGTCATCAAAACAAAAACAGGTAAAGATACCAAAGGCGGTTTAGGCGTTACCGTTAATTCCGGCGCTACCTTTGAAAAAGTATTGATACTGCCCGACTTTCAAAACTCCTATGGCCAAGGTACCGGCGGCCAGTTCTCCTATAAAGACGGTAAAGGCGGCGGCCTGAACGACGGCGTGGATGAAAGCTGGGGCCCTAAAATGGATGGACGCCTCATTCCCCAGTTTTTCTCTAACGGAGAAGCCGTTCCATTCGTCGCTCATCCCAATAATGTGAAAGACTTCTACGTGACCGGCTATACGTTAAATAACGGCTTGTCAGTAGGAGGTAGCTCCGAAAAAATCGATTATCGCTTTTCCTATAATAATACCAAACAGGTGGGAATTCTCCCCAATACAGGGATTTCCAGGAATACTTTCGTGGCCAGCAATACATTCCGACTCACCCCCAAACTGACCCTCAGCACCTACGCAAACTATATTCGCAGCGCTGCTGATAATCTTCCCGGAGTAGACGGTAAGCGCGGCAACAGCGTAACATTGCAGTTCATCTGGTTTGGCCGACAAGTAGACATCGAGAAACTGAAGAACTATAAAAACCCAGATGGCACCGACTATAACTGGAACCATAGCTACTACAGCAATCCCTACTGGATTCAGAACGAGAATACCGTGGGCATGCTGAGAAACAGATTCCTCGGTAATGCCCGGCTATCCTACGAAATACAACCCTGGCTGACAGCGGCCTTCCGCATTGGTACAGATTATTACCAGGATCGACGGAAATATAGAGTAGCCTATTATACCAATGGTACGCCATTCGGATCTTATACAGAAGATGCTTATGCAGTAAACGAAACCAACGGAGAATTTACACTGAACGCGAAAAAGAAACTCGGTAGTAATTTCGATATCGATGTACTGGCCGGTGGTAACCTCCGTACCAATCAATACGAACAAAACTATCAGCAGGCGCCCAGGCTCGCGATAAAAGGCGTATATACGCTGAACAACTCCCGGGACCCGCTGGTATCTACCAGTTACCTGAGCAGACAGAAAGTATACAGCGCTTTTGCATCCGCGCAAGTAGGCTATCATAACTATGCATTCGTGAACCTCACGGCAAGAAATGATTGGTCTTCCACCTTACCGGTATCCTATTTCTATCCTTCTGTAAACGCCAGCCTGGTGCTGTCGGAAGCCTTCCATTTACAGAGTAATGTATTATCGCTGCTGAAAGTACGCGGCGGCTGGGCACAGGTAGGTAAAGATACAGATCCATATCTGCAGGTGAATACGTATCCCTTCAATACGCCGTTTGGATCTCAGCCACTGCTAACGGTTTCCGACAAATACCTGAGTAAGAATATCAAACCGGAAATCACTACCTCCACTGAACTCGGCGTGGAAGCAGGCTTCTTCAAAAACAGGGCTAAAATAGATGTGACCTACTATAATACTACCAGTCGCAACCAGATTTTGCTGGCAGACGTGAGCGGCTCCACCGGCTACCTGAAAAAATTACTGAATAGTGGTGAACTGAAAAATCATGGGGTAGAAGTGCAGTTGGGCCTTACGCCAATCATTACCCGTTCAGGTTTTCGTTGGGACGTAAACGTTAACTATGCACGTAATGTCAGCGAAGTGGTTTCTCTGGACAACGACGGATTCCTGAATAGCTATGTACTGGGTAGTTCCGGCAACATCCAGGTTATCGCAACGAAAGGCCAGCGCTACGGAGCGCTCTTTGGCTCTGCATTTGCACGCGATGCCCAGGGCCGTGTACTGGTGAATGCCGATGGTCGTCCGCAAACAGACCCTACTCAAAGAGTGCTGGGATACTTCACTCCAAAATGGACAGGTAGTATTAACAATGCATTTTCCTTCAAAGGATTCAATCTCAGTTTCCTCATAGATACGAAACAAGGCGGCTCCATCTGGTCTGGTACCAACAGCACTGGTATGCGCACTGGCGTGTTGGCTGCTACCATGCCTGGCAGAGATCAGGAACATGGCGGTCTTCCTTACTACAACGACGGTACGAAAAACGTGCAGTTACCCAGTCATGATGCCACTGCCCCCAACGGTGCAGTCGTAAAACACGATGGTATCATCTTCGATGGCTATACGGCAGATGGTAAAAAGAATACCGCTGTGCTTCCGGCTATGGATTACTACAAGGCGGTATACAGCAGCAGTCTGAGTGAAACCTCTATTTATGATGCCTCTTTCATCAAGCTCAGAGAGGTGAGGCTTGGTTATACGTTGCCGCAAACCATCGTCAACAAATGGGGCTTGCAGTCGGTCAACATCGCGCTGGTAGCCAGAAACCTGGGCTACCTCAGCAAACATGCACCGAATATTGATCCGGAAACGGCCTTCAATACCGGAAACGGACAAGGGTTGGAAACACTGCAAATCCCTACCACGCGTAGCTTTGGCTTTAATCTGAATGTTTCATTCTAATTCTCTATCAAATGAAAAAGTGGCTGATACCCATCTATATATTAGCGGCTGCCCTGATTTTCAGCGGTTGCCGGAAAGAACTGGATCGCATCAATATTAACCCGAACGAGCCTACGATTCCAGACCCGGAATACCTGTTCGCCAACGGTATCAAATCCAATGTAGACACCTACTGGGGTACCGATGCGACCATGGAAACAACACTGCTGTATGTGCAGTACTGGTCGAAAATCCAGTATCCTGATCCGGATAGATATATCCCTGCCAGTACCAGCATCCAGTCGGTATGGAATAATTTCTATGCACAGGGAATCACAGATTTTACGACCCTCATTCAGTTGGGAGATAGTCTGAAACTCCCTGGATATAAGGCTTCCAGTATTATTATGCGGTCCTGGATTTTCCAGGTACTGACAGATTTATACGGAGATGTGCCGTATTCACAGGCAGGCCAGATTGAGAAATATCTCACCCCGAAATATGATCGCCAGCAAGATATCTACAATGGGCTGCTGACGGAATTAAAACAGGCGGTTACCATCATTGACGCTAATCCAGGCGCACCATTGGCGGGGGACTCCTTATTGCTGGGGAAGTTACAGAACTGGAAAAAATTTGCGAATGGTTTACGCTCCCGTATCGCACTGCGTATAGCAGACCGCGATCCGGAAGGCGCCCGCAAAGTATTTGCAGACCTCGCAGCAGAAGGAAATGTCTTCTTCGCGGATGGCGACAGAGAAGCGAAACTGAATTACCTGGCATCGCCTAGTCAGAATCCGGTGGGAAGAAACCGGGAAACCCGCAATGATTACCGTATCAGTAAAACGGTGATCGACCAGTTACAGGCCTTAAATGATCCGCGGTTAACAGTATATGCCGCCAAACCCGCTGATGGCGGACCTTACCTGGGTGTAACAAATGGCCTGCCGGCAGATTCGGCTTCGCGACTCGGATTTTCCAAAACATCGGACGTAGGCTCCGCTTTCACCGCTTCGCAAGCGCCCGCCTTCCTTTTCACCTATGCGGAACAATTGTTTATTTTAGCAGAAGCGGCGCAGAGAGGCTTCTATAACGGTAATGCATCAGATCTTTATCAACAGGCAGTCAGAGCTTCTTTTAAGCAATACGGTATTACCGGCGCAACAGTAGATGCATACCTGGCCCAACCTGCAGTACAATATAATGTAGCGAATTATAAAAAATCGATCGGCGATCAGAAATGGCTCGCACTTTTCAGTGAAAGTCTGGAAGCCTTCGCCGAATGGAGAAGACTGGATTACCCGCAATTGAAACCCGCATATACCGGCGTTCTCCTGGGTAAAATGCCGGTGCGTTTTACTTACCCTTCCAGTGAACAGGCATTGAACGGGATCAACTATAAAGCCGCAGTAGCGCGACAAGGTACGGACCTGCTGACTACAAAAGTCTGGTTTGATATGTATTAAAACAACATTGGTATAGGGAGACACGTGTCTCCCTACTGCCTATATATCACTTAAAGGAAGCCTCGTAAATCAATTACGAGGCTTCCTCGTTTATGATAGTTTTGGAAGGAAGGGAAATATTTACAACTATTCGGGTAAAACGTACATTAGCCACTGCTGGTTTTCATCTCATCTTTGTATCGTTAATACAAACCCAAACATCAAAAAAATAGAAAAATGAAAAATCAAACAAATTCCCCAGCAGTAAAAAACATCGTTTTAGTTCATGGCGCATTCGCTGATGGTTCTGGATATAAAGGCGTATACGAAGCATTAACCCGCCAGGGATATAATGTTTCTGTAGTGCAGAACCCACTGACCTCTCTGAAAGATGATGTGGCGGCAACCCACCTGGTACTGGATGCGCAGGATGGTCCTGCTATCCTCGCCGGTCACTCCTGGGGCGGCGCTGTAATTACAGAAGCAGGCAATCACCCCAATGTTGCAGGATTGGTATACATTGCAGCTTTCCAACCCGATAACAATGAAACAGCATTACAATGGTTCCTGACCGCTCCTCCTGCCGCTGAAAATGGCGTACTGCCTGCCGATGAGAAAGGAATCGTTTACTATGATAAAGATAAATACCATGCAGGTTTCTGCGGAGACCTCAGCCAGGATGAAGCTTCCTTTATGTACGCCTCTCAGGGCGCTTTCTTCGGAGAATGCTTTGTAACGCCTATCACCGCTGCCGCCTGGAGAAACAAACCAACTTACGGCATCGTAGCCACTGAAGATAAAAGTATCAACCCCGATATTCAACGTAATATGTACCAACGCTCTGATACTAAAGTAACTGAAATTAAAGGTAGTCATGCTGTCTACATTTCTCAACCTGAAAAAGTAGCTGCCGTAATTGCCAATGCAGCCAGCGAAATCGCTGCCATGTAAGCCAAACGCTCCCGCCTCCGAACAGTCCCTGTTTGCAATTGCTGCAAACAGGGACTGTGGCGTCTGAGACATTCAGTTGCACAGGGATATAAATTTTGGCCATCCATTGAACTTTCGTATTTTAAATGACTGAATATGCTTTGCCACTCATGAAGCTCAAACTAACAGCAGAAAATACCGGAGGAGAATTACTGCTTTTCAAAGAAGAAGCAGGCTTCGACCGACAATTCTATTCCAAAGACCGGTTCAATAAGTACTTTACGATTGCCTGGAATCCTGGTGAAAGTCAGACCGTTACCATCGATGGCACGGAACATACTTTTCCTGGCAACTCCTTACTTACATTATTATTCAACCAGTCCTTCAGCTTTGAAGAGGCAGAAAGTATCATTGCCTGGCAGTTCAACCGGGAATTCTATTGCATCATCGATCATGATAGTGAAGTCAGCTGCGTAGGTTTCCTCTTCAGCAGTACAGATCATATGTTCGTGGAGCTGGACGAAACGGCACAGGAGAAGTTATTATTGTTAACCTCCGTATTTACAGAAGAATTCAGAACATCAGATCGTATCCAGCATGAGATGCTGCTGGTATTACTCAAACGGCTGATCATTTATGTTACCAGTCTTGCTAAATTAGGATATGTACCTGCTAAGAAGCTCCAGGATGAAAGGTTTCATATCATCCGTAAATTCAATCTCCTCGTAGAAGCGAATTTTAAAACGGCGCATGCTGTTAGTTTCTATGCGGAGTTACTGCATAAATCTCCTAAAACATTATCTAATCTTTTTGCAATTTACAATCAGAAAAGTCCTTCTCAGATAATACAGGAGCGTATAACGGTAGAGGCTAAACGATTTTTACTATATACGGAAAAATCCGTTAAGCAAATTACATATGAATTAGGTTTTGAAGATGTTGCTTACTTTTCCAATTTCTTCAAGAAGAATACAGGTGTTGCTCCCTCAGATTTCAGAACGGTAGGGGCGGGTGTACAGGAAGGGAAATAATTACAAGCTTCCGGGTAAAAAGATCATCGTTCACGTTTTCAATTTATCGCACCTTTGTATTGTTGATGCAAACAAAACCTTCAACAACCCTAAAGATGAAAACGAATAATATAGTTAACTCCCTTAAAGTGGCTATCCTGGCCTTATTTGTGGCGCTGTTCAGTTTGGCAACAGCGAGTGCACAACAAATAAAAAATATAGTATTGGTACATGGCGCTTTCGCAGATGGGTCCGGTTATAAAGGACTGTATGAAATCCTCACTAAGCAAGGATACCATGTTACCGTTGTTCAAAATCCCCTGACTTCCCTGGAAGATGATGTGACTGCTACCAAACTCGCCTTAGATGCGCAGGATGGCCCTGCCATTCTCGTTGGTCACTCCTGGGGTGGCGCTGTGATTACACAGGCCGGCAACCATCCTAAAGTAGCCGGATTGGTATACATTGCAGCCTTCCAGCCAGATAACGGCGAAACCGCCCTACAATGGTTCCAGACTGCCCCTCCAGCACCTGAAAATGGCGTACTGCCTCCAGACAGCAAAGGAATCGTTTACTATGATAAAGATAAATATCATGCAGGCTTCTGTGCTGACCTGAGTAAAGCCGAATCAGATTTTATGTACGCTTCACAAGGCGCATTCTATGGTAAATGCTTTGTAACTCCTATTACAGACGCTGCATGGAGAGTGAAACCTACCTATGGTATCGTTGCAACTGAAGATAAAAGTATTAATCCGACCATTGAACGCAATATGTACAAACGCTCCAATACTAAAGTGACAGAAATAAAAGGTAGTCACGCAGTGTACATTTCCCAACCTCAGCAAGTGGCCGCTGTGATAATGAAAGCAGCAAAAGAAGTAGCCATGAAATAATCCAAAGCCATCCATAAGCATAAAAAAAATCGGGATGTATGATCCCGATTTTTTTTATGCTTCTATTTTAACCTCTTCTACCGCGTCCACCGCCGCCACCGCCACCGTGGCCGCCCATGCCCATAGAACGACCTCTCTGGTCAAAACGTTCTCCGCCTGGCATGCTCATACTATGTACGGCAGGCGCCTGGTTAGGCGCATGAAACTGACCTCTTTCATTCATCATATTCTGCTCATGCTGCACCTGCAACTGATGGGCCGGCGTACGATTTTGCTGCATCGCCCCACGTTCTCCTTCCGTAGGACGATAGTTCACGCCGCCACGGCCATTAAAACTAACATGGTTGTTGTTGGTAATATTCACCCGGTTGACATACGTATTATGAATACCTCTGCCTACACGCCATACGGCGGTGTTATACATGAAGTGACCACCTTCCCATCTACCACCGTAGAAGCCTGTACCAAAGTAGCCGAAACCATAGTTAATACCGCCATAATAGCCTACGGTTGCGCCCCAGTAACCAGGGTGCCAGCCATAGAAACCGCCATAGAAAGCCCAGTATCCAGGGGTCCATAACAGTCCCGCTGATGGTGGTAATACCCATACGCCAGGTACCCAGTAATAACCGCCGGATCCCCAGGCCCAGTAGCCAGGTACCCAATAGTAACCGTCACCCGGACAAGCAGGCTGCACGTAGTCTGGAATAGGCGGAGGCGCCGTCTGCGCCTGTACCGTTACACTGGCTTGGTCATCCGTGTAATAATCCTGTGCCCGACTCGTAGTTACCGACAGGGCAAATAAGGAAAAGAGTATCAGTATTGCTTTTCCGGGAAATCGCTTGAAGAATGCCGGTTTGCTGGCTTTCGTCTTCCCAAAAAGAACGGATTGTTTACTCATCTGGATTAAGTTTTATGGTTGAACGATTTTTATTTCAAAACAGCGGTAGATACTTGATTAACATCTATCAGCTATCCTCCAAACAAATAAGGTGTGTAAAGGGTTTGCTAACTTTATAAAAAATGTCTGAGGCCGTTTGGGAAAAGAATGTTTTTGTCGGAATGCAGGAAATGGAGTAATTTAAATCCTCCGTCCATTTTAAGTTAGGATTGCAGATAATAATATCCGAATAACCATTTATTTTATTTACCTCAAAAACATTACACATGAAAACCGAGTCAGCCACCCTTGAGGCGGTAGAAGTGGTAACACTTCATTCTATCCGTGCATTACACAATCTGCCCGTATCCCACAAAAACAAAATTGTAAACCCCCATCATTTGTTATGGACCAGTAGGAGACATGCGCATGCCAAGGGTACTCCCGTTGTTTTTGATATCAACAGGAAAGAGGAGAATGCCCTGGAAGTGAAAATCTCTTCCAGTAAACCATTATCAGGCAACCATACTTTGGAGGCACTGTCGGACAATGGCGAAGTTTTATTTGCCGGTAAGGTAAACGGCGATACTGTGATTGCTAAAGCTACTCAAACGCCGGATGAATTTGCGGCCTTGCGTAATCATACCCTGCATTGGCAACTGACAGAAGGCAAGAAAGACATCATTCCCTTGGGGACTACCTGGATTCCTATTTATTGGACCAACACCAAAGAAATGCCGGCAGCCCTTTATCGTAAAGGAATAAACCTGGAAGCACTGGAAGCCATTGCTACTGCCACCAAAGCAATTCACGCATACCCTTATGATGAAAATGCTTCGCTGATCAGAGCAAACGCACAACCAGTTTCTTACTATGTGGACTCCGTGTACAACTATATCCCGCCAAGATATGATGTTTGGAATGGAGCTACGTTCTTCACCAGTCTGCGTACTGACGGTAATAAAAACAATATTACCCTGTACTACAATTCTTACATCTATGCTCATAACAATCAGCCGAATTCCATCCTGAATTGCTATGATACCGCTTCCGTTCTGCAGTATCTGCTGATGAGCGCAGGATATGGCACGCAATGGTTGTTCATGCAGCCTTTTGGTTATCTCAAACAAACGCCATTGATTGGCCGTGGATGGTGTAATAATCCATTCTATGCCTCTGCCGGCAATCAGCCTGTGGTAAATGTATTTGACCCCACCCGTACCGCTTTCGGTAACCATGCATTCGTAAACGTAACGAATTATGCTTTAGTGGCAGATGCATGCGCCGGTCCGCATAGAGGTGGTGAAACGCTGGCCCAGTATGTTGCAGCAGCGGTAGACACACAGTATCCTAATCCGCCACGCGTTCCGCAAGGCACCGTGAATAATGTTACGGCCTGGTTGGGCGTAAGATATGTGAACACCGTTAATGCGGTGAAGGAAACAGGAAGCATTGCACACGTGGCCGCTATTAAAAAACTACTGAAGTATAAAGAAGTGAAAACGCTGAAAGAAGATAAAAGCGGCATTGCAGCAAAATGGCCTGATCCAGCCGATTGCCCAGCATTACATGGCAAATGGAAAACAGGCTATGAAGAAGTAGTGCCAGGTGCGGAAGAAGTGGTGAAAATATTCATGCTTAACCATGGGGAACAAAGTATGAATATCAAATTGCACGTCATTTCCGGATCTAAAGAACTGGCACATAACCGGTTTTTTGCTGTAACCGGATTTACTGAAGGTGCAAACCCTAGCTACGAAGCAGGTCCGGAAGATCTGGGACAATATTCCGCCGTAAGCGTGAATAAACAATATCCTATTGTAGTCTTCCTGCAAGACAATGTGGTGATGCAAATATCTTGCAGCGATCCTGCTACAGATATTATGGGACTCGCAAAATGGTTCCTGCAAACAGCCCGGAAGCATGAAGTGAAGGATATTACCACCCATCTTCCAGCCGCTCAGGTACATTATTCCACCCTGCAACCTAAACTGGGCGATCGCTTCTACCTGTCCCTTTCTTCAGGTGAAAACGCCATCCTGGAATTCGAGCAGGAAGAAGAAAACGGCCTCCAGCTGATATCTGAAGAACACAGCGTACTAGTATTCGATACCAATAAAGCCGGTAAACAACCGCTGAAAGTATTGGTAGTAGATAAAGAAACGCTGCTGGTCAATACCCAGACCATCCAACTGGATATCCAGAAATAATTCGGTTTTGATGATGAAGTGTTACTCCTGCAGACAGTGCGTTCTGCAGGAGTTTTTATTTATTTTTTTGGGAGACGCGCGTCTGCCAGCTACCTATTTCACATACATCCCAGGTCGGAATATCTCCATCAGATTCCCTGGCTTTGCTGGTTCCGTAAACTGGAACTGACGATACAACTCATGCGCATCGCTGGTATTCAACATTTTTCTTCTCAATCCCCTGGACCAGGACAGTTCCAGTATATGTGTGAGCATTTTTTTTGCAATACCGCGGCCCTGGAATGCCGGCAGCACCAGGAAATCTGCAAACCATGCAAAGGTACTGTAGTCCGTAATCACGCGTCCAAATCCTACCTGCCGGCCATCCAGAAAAGCGCCCACGCAATAAGAGTGCGTCAGTGAATTTTCTACCAACTCATATGATATCCCCTGCGCCCAATAAGACTCCTCGCTCAAATAATGATGGATCATGGCAATGTCCATATTTTCCTTACCCGTTTTAATAATTACTTCCAACATGGTGCGAATAATTTATGCTACAAAAGTACCTTTGTACCTAAAATGGACACAGTATCAGTTTTTTGTATTTTTATGGACACAGTTATTTTGATACCATGAAACGGGATTTTCTCTACCTCGATATATCCGGTAAAATAGCGGGCCTTATCAGAAAAGGTACCCTACAGCCTGGCGATAAGCTACCCTCCGTGAGAATGCTTTGCCAGGAGTACGGCATTGGAATGAATACGGCTAAAAGGGTTTTCCTGGAATTGGAAGCACAATCGCTCATCGTTTCAAAACCCCAATCGGGTTACTTTGTGAATCAGTTGCCTTATCAGCGACTACAACTCCCTGAAGTGAGTAAGCCTTCCGCCGGCACGCATAACAAAGAACCAGAAGGCCTCATTCAGAAAGTCTTTAGCACCATGGGCCGCAACGATCTCACTTTGCTCTCCATGGGCGTACCTTCCAGTGAATTACTGCCACTGGCAAGATTAAACAAAGAAATCGTTCAGGCTACGAGGAACCTGCGCTCGGCAGGAACTGCCTATGAGCCCTTCCAGGGCAATGAAAACCTACGTCGCATGATCGCTGCGCGCTCCCATCACTGGGGCGGACAACTCACCGCCGATGACCTGGTGACCACGGCCGGCGGCATGAATGCCTTATCCTTCTGTATGATGGCCCTCAGCCAACCAGGCGATACTATTGCGATGGAAAGTCCTTGTTACCCGGGAAGCCTGCAACTGGCGAGGAGTCTGGGTTTAAAAGTCTTGGAACTGCCAACGCACCCAGTAACCGGCGTTGAAATAGAAGCGTTGAAAAAAGTGATTCATAAAATAGATCTCTGCCTGCTCGTACCCAATTTTAATACGCCTTTAGGTAGCTGTATGCCAACAGAAAACAAGAAAGCAATTGTAAAACTGCTGGCAAAACATAATATCCCACTCATTGAAGACGACATCTACGGCGATCTGTATTTCGAAGGACAAAGACCGCCCTGTTGCAAAACCTTTGATACCACAGGCAATGTACTGTGGTGCAGCGCGGTGTCTAAAACACTGGCCCCTGGCTATAGAGTAGGATGGGTGGCTCCGGGAAAATACAAGGAAGAAATTATGAAACTAAAGCTGGTACACGCTATTTCATCTACGACGATCACCCAGGAGGCTGTCGCCAATTTCCTGAGAAGCGGCAAGTATGAAAGTCATCTCCGTAAACTACGCAGCAATTTGCAATCTAACTGTGATCACTATACGTCGGCTATAGCGGACTACTTCCCGGAAGATACGAGGGTCAGCAGGCCACAAGGTGGACTGGCGCTTTGGGTTCAGTTCAATAAAGCAGTGAATACCACCGAACTCTTTGATATCGCGATGAAGCATAAAATCAGTATTGCGCCCGGAAGAATGTTTACGCTGCAACATCAGTTTGAGCATTGTATGCGCATATCCATCGGATTGTATTGGTCGGACGAGGTGCAGCAGCAACTGAAACGACTAGGGCGATTAGTGCATATGTTATCATAGCTGAAGGTAGAAATTATGTGTCGGAAGACGCGTGTCTCCCGATATCTGATATGTTACGCTTTTTCTTCATCCACGCCTCAGATCCGGCTGTTTCTACCGTCCCAAAAAATTAACGTACTTTCGACCAAATGTTTGGGTAATGAAAGTGCTGCATACTGCCGACTGGCATATCGGTCAGTTATTCCACGAATACGATCGTTCTTATGAGCATCAGCAGTTCCTTAACTGGCTGTTGCAAACACTTATAGATGAAAAAATTGATGTATTGCTGATTAGCGGCGATGTATTCGATGTGTCGAATCCTGCTGCCAATGCAATCAGAATGCTATATACTTTCCTGGCAACCGCCATCAGGAATAATCCGGACTTACAGATCATCATGACGGCAGGTAATCACGATTCTGCTGCGCGACTGGAATCTCCCAAACCGCTGTTGGAATCATCCAATATCCATATCGTCGGGGTGGTGGAAAGAGATGCAGAAGGCCAGATCGATTATGATAAACTGATTATTCCGATCAAGCATGCATCCGGAAACACGGTTGCCTGGTGTCTGGCACTGCCTTTTTTACGGATGGGCGATTACCCGGAAACAGCAGGCGCTGAAAATCCTTATGCTGCGGGCATTGCAGCCATGTACGAACAGGTATACCAACATGCCCTGCAATACAAGCAGCCAGGCCAGGCCATTATTGCCATGGGCCATATGCATACGCAACAGGCAGAGATTACAGAACTGGATAAAACAGAAAGGCTCATTATGGGTGGAGTGGAATGCGTCTCCACAGATGCTTTTCATGCAGACATCAAATATGTTGCCCTTGGCCATATTCATAAATCCCAGCGTATCGGAGGTAAAGAACATATCCGGTATAGCGGAAGTCCGCTACCTATGTCGTTTTCTGAATTTAATTACCGACATCAGGTGGTAGTGTTTAACCTGGAAGGAGAACAGATCTCCTTGCCAGCTACTTTGGAAGTGCCCGTATCAGTGGGATTACAGCGTATACCAAGTGTGCACAGTGAGTTGTCGGAAGTACTGACGGCATTGGAAAGTTTGCCGGAGAAAACGGAGGAGACTACCGTTCCTGCGCCTTATCTGGAAGTAAGAGTATTACTGGATGGCCCAGAACCTTCCCTGAGACACAGAGTTGAAACCACCTTGCAAAATAAATACGTGCGCTTAGCAAAGATTGATGTAAAATATAGTAAGGGAGACGTGTCGGTGGATACGCCGGAAACTATAGCTGGTAGCAACTTACAGGAGTTGCAGCCGGCAGATATTTTTGCAAAAGCCTATCAGGTAAAATACAATAACCCCGTTCCTGCGGAATTACTACAGCTGTTCCAGGAAGTAGCGCAGGAAGTTAACCATTCGGAGAATTAGCATGAAGATACGTGCCATACGCATAAAAAACCTGGCATCGCTGGAAGGTACTGTGGAAATAGATTTCACCCAGGCCCCTTTACAGCAAGCCGGTATTTTCGCTATCACAGGGCCTACCGGCGCAGGTAAATCTACTATTCTGGATGCCCTATGCCTGGCCTTATATGCCAAAACGCCCCGCTACAAGCAAGCGGAGAGTGGGGTAGAAGTGCAGGATGTACAAGGCGCTACCATCAATCAAAGCGATATACGCGGCATTCTCCGCGATGGTACCGCGGATGGCTATGCAGAAGTAGATTTCGTGGGAGTGGATGGTCAGCCCTATCGCGCCACATGGAGCGTGAGAAGAGCGCGTAATAAGGCCGATGGCGCATTACAGGCTTATGAAATTGCACTTAAAAATATCCATACCAATGCAGCCGTACCTGGTAAAAAAGGGGAACTGCAAGAGGAGATAGCACGATTGGTAGGACTGAACTTTGAACAGTTTACCCGCTCTGTACTCCTTGCTCAGGGCGACTTCACCGCTTTTCTGAAAGCCGGCAGAGATGAAAAGGCTTCCCTGTTGGAGAAACTGACAGGAACCACCATCTACACGGAAATATCCCAAAGAATATTCCGCCGGTCTGCTGATCAGCAACTGGTGGTAAAAGCGCTGACAGCCAAACAGGAAGGAATTTCCACGCTTACCACCGCTGAACTGGAGGCCCTGCAGCAAGAGAAAGCGTCTCTCCAAACTGCGATCCAGTCAACAGAACAACGGATAGAAACGCTGACCAGAGAAATCGACTGGCACGAACGTCTGGCAACTTTGATGGAAAGCCAGGAAGCTGCCCAACAGGCATATGATACTGCTACTGCTGAAGTGCAACATGCAGCGCCCAGAGAACAGCAACTGGAACAGGTGGCGAAAGTGCAGCCCCTCCGAGCCACAGTAGAAGCATTACAAACCACACAAAAGCAACTAAACGATAAAACCCAGGAAGCCACTTCGCTGATGGGGCAACTGGATAGCCTGTTACAGCAGAAAGTAAGTTTGCAAACCATTTTACTGGAACTACAGCAGCAACTGGATAAAGCCGTACAGGAGCAGGAAAGCGCGCAGCCCAAGCTGATAGAAGCCCGGGCACTGGATGTGCAACTGAAAGAAAAACAGGAGCAAATTCGCCAGGCAACCGCACAGCGAGATGAGGCCCGAAAACGGCTACAGCAGCAAGAAGAAGAATTATCACAAAAAAATACAGCCGCAGAAAACCTGGCGGCGTCCATTACAGCGTTAACGAAATGGAAAACGGATAATGTAAGTCGGCAACCCATTGCCGAACAGCAGGAATTCATCCTTTCTGTATTGCATAATGCCGGCGTTAAAGTGGCCGATCTGGATAGATATGCTGTGGAATTAGCCAGCATAAAGGATTTGATTCAATCGGGCAAAACCAGGTTAGTCGCATTGAAGTCCACACAAGCAGACTTGCAGGCTACTTGTCAACAAGAACAAACGGCCTATCAGCAAGCCTCGTCCCAACTTCAGACAACAGACGTTATACGCCTGGAAGAGGAAAAGAATCAGATTGATCTTGCCGTGGAAGACATATTGCGCGCGGAAGCTCAGTGGAAATTGCTCTATCACTCCAGGCAGGAAACAGACACTTTGCAGCAACAACTACAAGAGCAGCGCGAAGCGTTAACGAAAGTGGAATCGGAGTTGCAGCTGGCTGCAACCGCCATGACATTGGCCAAAGCCCAGAAAGACGTGGCGCTTTCAGCACGGGATAAGGCCAGAGTGGCTGCTGCGGCAGATGTAGAAAAACTGAGAGAACAGCTTACGCCTGAAGAGCCTTGCCCTGTCTGCGGTAGCAAGGAACATCCCTATGCAACCCATGACCCGCGTCTCAGTAATCTCCTCGCTGAACTGGAGTCGGATTACAATGCCGCGGAAAAAGAATATACCAATTGTCTGACTACTCATAGTGGGTTGCAAAAATCCCGGGATCTTATTGTGGTCACTATTGCTACTAAGGATAAGGAAGTACAGGCCAAAGAGGCGGCCATCGCGGCACAACAGCTCAGTTGGACTACCTTTCAGATATATCCCGCATGCATGCAGCAGCCGGAAACAGAGCGAGCGGCATGGCTGCTGGCACGTCTGGAAGCAACGAAGTTGCAGCAAACAACCTTAAAGGAAAAAATTCATTTATATCAAACCAGTAAAGCAAAACTGGATAAAGCTAAAGAGCAGCTAGACAAACAGGAAAAAGAACTATCGGATAAAACCAATGCCATCAAGGATGAAGAACGGGCGCTAACTTCCCAGGAAGAAAAGCTGACGATGTTGAAGGAGAGTATATCCGCAGCAGAAGCAGCCCTGGAACAGGTACAGCAGCAATTGTCGGTCCACTTTGCCTCCCCGCAATGGTTCCAGGGATGGAAGCAAAATCCGGAATCTTTTGTCGCTAAGATACAGGAGTTTGCCGCCGCCTGGAAAAGTCAGATAGCGCAACTGGAGGAAAATACCCGTAAGCAGGCGGTATTAGAGGAATCTATTACAGGCAGTCAAGCGCAGGTGGTATATTATACGGAAGACGCGAGCCAAAAGCAAGAGCAGCTGGTACACCTGGAATTAGCGGCGGCAGCTTTGCAATCAGCGCGTAAAGCGATATTCGATGGAAAGCC
Organism: Chitinophaga dinghuensis; assembly: GCF_003259435.1. Lineage (GTDB taxonomy): Bacteria > Bacteroidota > Bacteroidia > Chitinophagales > Chitinophagaceae > Chitinophaga > Chitinophaga dinghuensis. The sequence goes on along the minus strand of NZ_QLMA01000005.1, from coordinate 187,288 downwards.
TGTAGCTGCTGTAGAAGCGGATCTCAAGGCTGCCGCAGATTATGCCCGTCAAAACCAGGACGGGAAAAAAGCGGAGCTGGATGTGCTGTTAGCAGAGGAAACCCGTGTTGGCGCAAGAAAAGAGCAAGCAGAGAAGGATCAGGAAAGTTTGCAACAACAAACGCTGGAACTGCAACATAAGATCACCCAATGGCTGAATCAGTATAACCAGCAGCAACATACGAACCTCTCTGAGCCAGCGTTACATCAACTGTTATCATTCCCTCCGGAATGGATGGACACAGAACGGGCCGCCCTGCGGAGAATAGCCGATGTACAAACCCAGGCGAAGTCGGTGTTGGAGGAAAGAACAACCGCCTGGAATACGCACCGGCAGCAGCATTTCTCTGAAAATACTCTCGAGAATCTGAAAGAGAGTAAGCTGGTAGAAACAGAGGTGCTCCGCCAAAAGGGCAAAGAATTTAATGGCATCGAGTTCAAACTGAAACAGGATGAAGAGAACAAAGACCGTATTGGTACGCTGCGGGAAGAGATAGCCACGCAAACGCAGATATGGGAGAACTGGCAGAAACTGAATGAAATCATTGGTTCCGCCGATGGCAAGAAGTTCCGGCAGATCGCACAGGAGTATACGCTGGACGCCTTGCTCAGTCACGCAAACGTGCACCTGGAATTTTTGAACCAGCGATATGTATTGGAACGAATTCCAAATTCGCTGGGCTTGCAGGTATTGGATAAAGACATGGGTAACGAAATTCGTACGGTGTACTCCCTTTCCGGAGGAGAATCCTTCCTGGTGTCGTTAGCGCTCGCATTGGGACTGGCCTCTTTATCTTCGAGCAGAATGAAAGTAGAATCCCTGTTCATCGACGAAGGCTTTGGTTCCCTGGACCCTGCTACGCTGAATATCGCCATGGATGCGTTGGAGCGCCTTCATAACCAGGGCCGTAAAGTAGGGGTGATATCTCATGTGCAGGAGATGACGGAACGTATTCCGGTACAGATAAAAGTGAGTAAGATGCAGAGTGGCAAGAGTAAAGTGGCTATTACAGGAATATAAAATGATTGAATTAATAGATAGAGCGTCCTGTACTGCGGTACAGGGCGCTTTTGTTTTTAATAGGCAATGTTATGCGGATCGCAGCCGCTTCTTCTATTTTCAGGATATAAACTGATTTTATTATCCTGCTATTGCTCTCCCCTGAATTTACCATAGGATAATGAACAACCCAAACCCTCATGATCATGAAAAAATCAGCACTAATCCTTTTCCTGGCAGCCCTTATCTTCTCTGGCTGTACGAGGAAAGACAACCAAATTATTGAGCAAAATCCTACTCCTGAAGTAGCTGTAGCCAAAGAGCGCAAATGCGCCGCCTATGAAGTATTGCAGCAGCAATTACTGGCAGATCCAACACTGGCCGTGCGTATGGCTAGAATTGAAAAGCTGACCAACGATGTCAGCAAGAGCCAATCGCTGTATCGACTCTTACCGGATGGCACAGTAGAAATTCCGGTGACAGTAAATGTCCTGTACAAAGGCGCTACCCAAAACATTTCTGATGCACAGATTCAATCACAGATTGCTGCGCTGAATGCAGACTATAATCAACTGTATTCCGTACCGCCGATCTTTGATTCGCTGCGGGCTTCAGTAGGTATTCATTTCGCACTGAAAAGCGTAGTGCGTAAATCCACTACTAAATCTTCCTGGTCTCCAAATGATGCGATGAAGAAAAGCGCTTCCGGAGGCATTGACGCTACTGCTCCGGATTCTGTACTGAATATCTGGGTTGTGGGCGCTATGACTGGCGGTGTAATCGGCTATGCGCAGTTCCCTGGCGGAGCGGCGGCTACTGATGGCGTAGTAATCGCTTACGATTGTTTCGGTACAATTGGTACGGCTACCGCTCCTTTTAACGTGGGCCGTACAGCTACACATGAAATTGGCCACTGGCTTAATTTACGCCACATCTGGGGCGATGCCACCTGTGGGGATGACCTGGTAGCAGATACCCCGTTGCATAATGCGGCCAATTTCGGCTGTCCTGCTTATCCGCACCTCAGTACCTGCACTGGTACGCCAGTGGAAATGACGATGAACTATATGGATTATACCGACGATGCCTGCATGGCGATGTTTACCAAAGGCCAGAAAGCCAGGATGTTGACTACCTTCCTGCCTGGTGGTGGAAGGTATAACTTCGCACATTAAATTTCACCAGGGGAGAGCCCTTTCTGTTTAATCGCAAACCGCCCGTAGTAAAGGGCGGTTTACTCCCAATTGCTTAGTATTTCAGTGAGAAGACATATCTTGTTGCTGATTTTATTCGTCACCGCCATGGCAAAACCTATAAATATCATTGATCTAAAACAGCTGGAAACGCCCATCGGGAGAATGTTTGCCTGTGCTGTCCCGGAAGGTGTATGTCTGCTGGAATTTACGGAACGTAAGATTCTGCAACAACAATATGGATACCTGACCAAAGCATTTCGTGCGGAAATTGTCCCGGGAGAAAACCCACATTTTCCATTATTGGAGGAGCAACTGCAGGAATATTTTGCTGGCAACAGAAAAACGTTTTCGGTTCCCTTGGCGATACCGGGTACCAGTTTCCGAGTGAAAGCCTGGCACGGATTGCAACAAATACCTTATGGTACAACCAGATCCTATAAGGAGCAGGCTTTGGCATTGGGTACGCCGGATGCCATCCGTGCAGTAGCCAGTGCCAACGGAGCGAATCGTGTCTCCATAATTATTCCCTGCCATCGCTTAATTGCTACTGATGGGTCATTAACAGGCTATGGTGGCGGTATCTGGCGAAAGCAATGGCTGCTGGAATTTGAAGAAAAACATGTATAAGACTACAAGCCATCTGCCCTTTCAGATAACCAGGCAGTATATTTCTCTCGCACTACATCCCTGGTAGCGCTGTCTTTCAGGATAATATCAACGCCTCCATCATAAGGCGCCACAATACAGGGATACTCTCTGGAAATAAAAAATGCCCTAAGATTATCATCTGCAATGGCACGCAACAAGACATCATATTTTCCGCTTTGCCAGGTACTTTCATTAAACATCGGATAATACTGGGTGTCTTCTGGGAAATGATTTGTTTCCAGAAGGATGGGGGTTGCAGTAGTAAATGAGATATCAGATAAAAATGGGGAAAGCTCCGTTGGTACAGGCGCAGCGGTATCGGTAAATTCTCCGGTAACCAGCAGTATAGGCGCGTCAGCTCCCATTAAATCGGTGAGCAAAGTATTTTGCCGATGCAGCAGCTCCTGCCAGTCGGCCTCACTGGCTGCATATCGCTGGGCTTCAGGAAGACTATGGATACGGAACCATCTTTCGGGAAAATCCCATTTAAATAAAAAGGAAATAGGGGGAGTGGGGCCGTAACTGGCTGCCCAAAATTGCTCAAATTCCGTTGCAGTCATGGTAAAAAGTCAATTTCATAGATTACAAAGGTATTAAAATTTTCAGGTGCAAGCGAACTGGCATCAATTTGGTTATAAGCTGTTTACAAACCATATTTTTATGAAAAAGCTTGCCATCTTGGCCTGCCTCTTAGCCGGAGGTTTTTTCTGTGCGCCGGCATCTTACGCCCAGGTACGTTTCAATGTAAATGTAAACGTGGGTAATCAGCCCACCTGGGGCCCTGTAGGATATGACTATGCCCAATACTATTATCTCCCGGACATCGGCGCTTACTACTACATTCCGGATCGCCAATTTATTTATTTCGATGAAGATGCGGATGATTGGGTTTTTGCCCGCAGCCTTCCCAGGTATTACCATTATGATTTATACCGTGGCTACAAAGTAGTGATCAATGAGCCCCGACCTTATCTGCGAGATGATTATTATCGCACCCAGTACAGAAGATACAAAGGATGCTATGGCAAACAGGTGATCATCCGGGATTGTAAAGATGACCGCTATCGCCGTCACCATGATGATGACGATGATCAGGGCCATGGACACGGCCGCTGGAAAGAACATAAGCATCATCATCGCGACGACGATTAATCATATACGTTACTTATACCTACAACTGCATACCGCCCGGCGCCGGGCGGTTTTTTATTTTGGATAAGGAATATTTGTAAATTGTGTTGAATTTTCAGCCACATGATTTCCCATCCAGATACCTTACAAATCGTCCGAAAAGCAGAAGGACTCACAGATACCACCTCTTTCATCCGCAGGGATATATCTAAATCAGTGGACATCGTGTCGCCCCAAACCTTTGCCCAGGGCTTTGCGAATATAAAACCTATGCCAGATCCGGTCACCATTGTACTACAGTCATTCCTGATGAGAAATCTTTATTTTTTAATTCCTGTAGTGTTGTTTTGTATTGCATGGGTGAGAATAGTTTTCCTGGTTTTTGCTCATCAGGCGAACCTGGCGAAGGCAATTCCCTTTATCCTTTTTTCAGTGATCATTGCTGGTTACCTGCTGATGCGTTGGAGAGGATGGGCGCCTATGCAAATCCGAATCAGCAGTAAGGAGATTGCTGGTTTCAAATGGACAGAACTGTCAGCAGTTTATATAGTCAAAAGACAAAGTAGACGTAGTTTGAAATGTTTGCTGGCATTTGTGAAAAGAGATGGTACGCTGGAATATATTCCTGTTACGGAATACTATCATAGTGGGCAATTACAGGCGGTTGCTGCTGCGCTCAGGGATTTGTCGCCTATAGAACAGACCATGTAACTACATTCTGTTTTTGACGTCTTTTGCGCCACTGTCCCGCGATTCCGGCGATTTCATATTTTTATTTCCGAACCGGTAGCTGAAGGAGAGACGTAATACCCTGTTTTCCCAATGGCTAATATTACGATACGATAATCCGCCATAGTTACGAGTGGCGTCATAATTCAATCCGTTAAATATATCCGATACCGTTAGTTTGAAGACGCCTGCATCCTGCAAGAGTTTCTTTTGTATTCCGATGTCTAACGCACAATTGGAGGTCACCAGTGCCGGAATATCCAGGAAAGGCGCGTTGTAGAACCCATAGAGTTCTATGCTCCACTTACGGGGAAGACTAAACGAATTATTCAGGTAAGCCGTCCACGTAAATCGATGGATGGCTGAGGTGTTCTTCGCTTGATGGATGTTGGATACCTCCATGTAAAATGCATTCAGTCCGCATGCTGCCTGCCAGAAGGAAGTAATATTTTTGCTGGCATTCAGATCCAATGATACCTGATGCTTGTAAGGTACATTGACGTAAGTATTAAAAGTTCTCCCACCGTAAAGCGTATCTGCATACTCCAATATCATATCATGCGTAGCGCTGTAACTAATAGCCGCGGAATATTTTTCCTGGTAGATCCATATCAGCTTCAAATTATCAGAGAACATAGGCCGCAGGAAAGGATTTCCTGTTTCATAAGATAACTCGTCCATCACAAACAGGAACGGATTCAGCGACAGATAGGTGGGTCTGTCTATCCGCCGGTTATAGGACAACGATACGTTATGCTGTGGATGAAATTTCCAGGTGGTCAGTATATTCGGGAACAAATTGAAAAATGCGGTATCTACCGCTTGTAACTGGTTTCCCTTCAGGCTATACAGTTGGCCATTTCCGGCGGTATGTTCTCCGCGTAGTCCTAGTACGAATGAGAATCGTTTTAACTTAAAGGAATAACTGAAATAACCTGCGGTTATGATCTCTTTATAGAGGAATCGGTTGGTACGACCGGTGTCAGGGAGATGCTGGTCGGCTTGAATGGAGTAGAACCGCATATCATTGTCTGATTGTACATCACTGAACTTGATACCGGTTTCCAGATTGCCAAGCCCCAATTTTTGGCGATAATCAGCCCTGGCAGCCCCGAAGGTATAATTGGCGCGGTGCTGATTAGTAAATGCAGTGCTATAGCCGGGAGTGCCATCCGGATGAAAGTAAGTATTGGGCAGCCATGCATCGGCTGCTTTTTTATTGGCGCCATAACTTGCGGTAATGGCTAATTCTCTTCCTGTCGTATCAAGGTAGGTATAACTGCCGCTTAAGGTGTTGTTGTAGGGCCGGAAATGGGTGACATTCCTGGCGATCAGCGTAGAGTCCGGAAGTTGGGGCGATTGCTGGTAAATGAGCGTCTGAGAAGTAGCATCAAATCCATTGCGGTTAATGTTACCATCCAGGGAAATACCTACTGTACTTTCCGCATTGATGGAATAATCAGTCCCAATTTTATAGTTGTATGAGTTCCTGCGATTACGGTTGTTCCACTGCTGGTCGAAGCTTACCAGTTGCTGGTTGGTTTCCTGTTCCCTGACATTGTGCCTGGAATAACGGTTTAGACTATTGATGTTACTGAAGCTACCGTAGGTATTGAATTTTCCTGTTTTGTAGTTAAAACTGGCGCTGCCGTTGAATTTGGGATAGTAATTACCAATGCCGGCAGTAATAGCCACATTGCCATTGAAGCCAGGCTGTGTGAGCTTTTTGGTCTTAATGAGAATGATACCCGCATTACCGGCGGCATCAAAACGCGCACCGGGAGTAGTGACTATCTGAATTGTAGCTATGTTGTCAGAAGGTATACCTTTTAGATAATCGGCCAGGTCTGCGCCGGAGAGATTGATCTGTACTCCGTCTATATATACCAGAATACCCGATTTTCCGCTGACAGTAATTTTGTCTTCCCCTGAAACCATTACTCCCGGAGCCTTTCGCAGCAGATCTATCAGATTCAGACCAGTGGCATTAATGCTGGAGGCCACATTCATAACAATGCCATCTGGTCGGATATTGACCAATGGCTTCCTGGTATTACCTGTAATCACTACTTCTTTTTCCATTCTTGCTTCCAGGAGAAGCTGTTGCTGTTTGGATATATCCGTTAACGTTATATACCTGGACTCATATCCCATAGCGGTAACCCGCAATAATGCCGGAAGGGCCGGAATATCTCTGATCGTGAAATACCCCTCGTTATCAGCAACCGCCCCTTTTATCCGTGAGGAGTCCACAGCAGATAGTAATACCACACTGGCATAAGGAACGGGAGTCTTTGGCGCCGTTATCACCTGTCCATGATAGTCCCTGCCGGAAGATTGCGCTTTCAGTTGGATATTGGTCAATAACAGACAACAGCACAGCATGGTCAGCAGGCGCATATGCAAGAAAATATTAAATGCTGGATTTAGGTTCAGGTTGCAATTAAAGATATAATTTCGCGACGGGAATAGTACGCATCATGTGCTTTATTTTTTTACTTGAAAATTTTGTAGCATACCGATATCCACATGGCTGAACAAAAGAAAATGCCCCTGATAGATAAAAAAGTACTCCTGGAAAAAATGGAGGTGAAAGGAGGCTGGACATTCATCCGCTTGCCGGAGATTCCTAAAAATACGCAGGCTTATTTTGGAATACGCAAAGTGTATGGTACGATTGATGAACATACCCTGGATACTTTCTCTCTGATGCCTAATAAAGGCGGACTAATGATGATGGCCGTGAACGCTGCTATCAGAAAGGCTATCAAGAAGCAAGCCGGCGATACGGTACACCTGGTATTATTTGATAGCGAACCTGCCGCAGCAGAAGTGATACCGGAAGATTTTATGGAATGTTTGCAGGATGAACCTGCCGCCTGGAAAGCGTTTCAAGCGATGAAAAAAGAAGAACAACAAGAGTGCATCGCCTGGGTGCTGGAAATTACCGTCACAGAGGCGCGCATCCAACGCATGGCAGATACCATCAATCACCTGGCTGCCGGCCGCACTTATCTGGGAACGAAGAAATCTTAGCACATTAGTCAGTATGAACACACACTGGAAGTACATCGCAACAGCAACGGCATTTCAGGAACTATACGGTCATTTCTATGCCAACGAAGCGGAAATGAAAGCCGGATACGCCAAATATGTTCTCCAACGTAACCAGGAAGTACGGATGGCCGAACACTGGCAGATCGCGTCTCCCCAACATCTGCAAAAAACAGGCGTCCGCTTTTATCATAACTATTTTAATATCCGCCCCGAAATCCCCGGACAGATCTACTGGCTCATCCGGCCAGATAAAGATCCCGCCAGTTGGGGTAGTTTAGTGCCTAACGCTAACGGGTATACGCTACAAACAGGATGGTGCAGGTTAATCGATAATAAATTCACAGTATCCCTCCCCAAAACGGCAGGAGATCATTGTTGTCAGGCATTCGCCACTGTGATCAATAATGCCATAGCACCCATACCAGGACCCGCTAAAATGGAAGGTACAAAGTATGACCTCGGCAGTTGCCTGGATGGGGAAATACGTCTGGTAACGAAACGCGCTCCGGAAGCAGATTCCCAGCCGGGAAAAATCGTGCGGATGATCACCTTACTAATGGACTATAGCGCATCCGGTAATAGCGATATATTGCAGACAGTAATCACTTTATAGGGCATTGCTGCTATTGCGGATATCTTTAGGATTCTGACCACCATACTTTTTTACGAATTTATTGAAATGACTTACATCTGTAAACCCAAAGTCATGGCTGATTTCCTTCAGCAGATCGCGACTGTGTTTTAACCTGGCCTGGATCAATTTGAATTTATATTGAGAAATATATTCCTTTAAAGAAATTCCCATCTCGCGCCGGAATAACATCCCTATATAGCTGGCGGATAAATGGAACTTCCCGGAAATAAAAGTACTACTCAGCGCTTCGGGCGACTGTATATATTCATGGATATGGTGCATGATGCCTATTGAAAGATGATCCGCGGTAAGCCCCGTTCCATCGGAATCTCCGAAGATATTCCGCTTAAGGATTACCAGTATTCCCCGTAGTAAATGCACCATTAGTTCATTGGCCTGGTTGTCAGCATCTTCCCATTCCCGGACAATCATGCGGAACAATTGTTCCACCTTTCTCCATTCTTTTTTGATCAGGATGATGGCAGACACTTCTTCATTGTTTACAATCAGTTCATCCATCAGCAAGTTCCAGTCGCGCCGCTCTTTACTTTCCACATCCCCACTCAGATAGATCGGCAGGAATTTTATAACACTAAACTCCGTCTGTTCCTGTACCACAAATTTATGCTGATCCTGTGGCGCCAGCAGGAACAAGGCTTTTCCGCTATAAGGTGTGCGGGCATTATTCAATATATGTATCCCTTTGCCGGAATGTATGAATACCAGCTCATAGTGGTTATGGTTATGCGTAGGAAAGGGCCATTGCCCTGTAGTGAAATGCCGAATGAAAATCGGGTCAAACTGCACAAAACGCTCCATAATCGTTTTTTACAAATTTACAATCAAATATTACAAAATGGCCCCACTCGTAGCAACTAGTTTTGCAAATAAAAAAAGACAATGGAATTAGCGCTTGAACGGAAAGCTGCATGGGGAATACCTGTGATGGCGGCATCGGCGGGAATCATCGTAGCCAACCTCTACTATAATCAACCTATCCTGCATAATATAGCACAATCCATTCATGCTTCGGAAAGCAGTATCGGCAAAATGTCTATGATGGCTCAACTGGGATATGGGCTCGGCATGTTATTCCTGGTACCGCTGGGGGACAAAATGAATAGAAAAAACCTCATCATTAGTACCTGCATACTATTAGCGGTTACATTGCTGCTCACCGCCACCGCACACTCTGCAAACGCCTTGCTGGCCCTGAGTTTCTTCACCGGATTATTTTCTACGCCGGCACAAATAATATTACCCATGGCGGCAGCACTGGGAAAAGAGAACAGGGGAAAAACAGTAGGGAAGGTATATAGCGGCATACTCACCGGCATCCTCGGATCAAGGGTATTGAGTGGGATCATCACGAGCTACTGGGGGTGGCAGTATGTATTTGTCATATCAGCTGTTTTAGTAGTATTTGCAATATTGTTGCTGAGCGTATACCTGCCGGAAGTCCCTCCCAAATTCAAAGGAAACTACTTCAAATTACTTGGCTCCACCCTGGGATTAATAAAGGAATACCGCATACTACGACAGGCAGCCATTCTAGGTGCATTTACCTTTGGCGTTTTCTGCTCTTTCTGGACTACGCTTACTTTCCACTTAAGCACAGCTCCGTTGAATTATAGTACTGCGAGTATCGGTCTGTTTGGATTGGTGGCCATTGGTGGCGCTTTGGTAGCGCCAGTTTTCGGGAAGATAGCCGATAGAGGAAATGTTTTCAGGGGACTGTATCTTTCTGTGGCTATGATGGCAGGAAGTATTCTGTTACTAAAAATGTTTCCTTTCTCCGCAACAGCGCTAATTGCTGGCATCTTCTTCCTGGATATTGGCGTACAGGCTACACAGATCACTAACTTTACCCGCATCTACGCATTGAATGAACATGCCCATAGCAGATTAAATACGGTATATATGACTACGTATTTCATCGGCGCTGCTATTGGTACTGGGTTCGGCCTTATGAGCTGGAAGATGGGTGGCTGGAATATGGCTACCTGGCAAATGCTTATCTGGAGCCTTATCGCGCTGATGATAGTATTCATCTCCCAACGCAACAGCAGGAACAATACTTCCATTATACCGGAATAAAAACCGGCATAATGGAAGATGCCAGTTAAGGCAATATTTCTACTTCCTCTGGTACAACAAACAGTAAAGTGGCGCCATTTGGACTATACACAGCATGTTTGAATCCGGGAGGAGTATACAAATAATCCCCTTCCTGCAAAAGCGCACCTTCCACTATGGCCTCTCCATGCAATACGAAGATTTCTTCTCCAGCCGGATGGTGATGGTAAGGATATTTCGCGCCAGCCTCAAATTTTAAGAGAATCGTCTTAGAACGGCCACTGGCCTCATCATAGCGTAACGACTTTACAAAAATACCTGTATAGTGGATACCTTTTTCTACTAATGGTTCCCAGGCGGTGTGCCGACTTTTAGTAATGTAAGAATGAATATCTGTTTTCATAATCTATATTTTTAATGCTGCAATAAATAATCAAGGCTCCAACGGTAAGTAGGAAGTGAAGACAATAAGAACGCGCCTGCGCTGAAAGCCAGGACGGAGTAATCCAGCACTTCCTTCCATCCGGAAGAATAGGCCATGGCTAATGCGAATAATAGGGTAAGTATACCGGCTACCAGCGCTGTAATATTGGTTTTGTATCCCAGTAGTAACAGGCATCCCAGTAAGGTTTCCAATATTGTTGTGATAATGGCAATGGTGGGAATGGCTGCCATCGGCATAAATGAGTTAACCTGTGCGGTATAATGCAGAAAGGCATGCCATCCGGAAGATTGTTTCCCCCAAAGGCCGGTCCTGCTGGCCACAGCAGAAAGAAAACCTCCGGCTAATGCCAGTCTTAGTAAGAGTGATGTAAATGCAGTATTGGTGATCATATGCTGGTATTATGTTTTACCAGCACAAAGTTGAGACAAACAGGAGGGGGAAAGAATAGAGAATCCTGTAAAACAGATGTAATATTTAGGAAAGGCCATTCACTTCCCGGAAGTGTTTTGGGGATACCTGGGTTTGTTTCTTGAAGAAATTGGAAAAGTAATAGGGATCATTGAATCCCAGTTTATAGGCGACTTCTTTAATCGTCAGGTCGCCATACAGCAACAATCTTTTGGCTTCGGCGGTAACAAGGCCATAGATGACGTTCTGCGCGGTTTTCCCGGCATGAAGGCGGGCTTGTTCATTCAGTTTGGCTTCTGTTGTTTGCAACATGCGGGCAAATTCTGCCACATTGTAATCATGCCCGAAATGATGGCGTACCGCTTCCAGAAAGCGCAGAAAGAGGGCAGAGGGTTTCCAGATTTCATCTCCACGGTCCACCTTTGCGCGGTTGATAGTCACCAGCAGTAATACAATTCTACTGTGGATGCTGGTCAGATATTGATAAGGCTGGGTGGTCAGTTCTGAGCGTATCAGTGCCAGCTGCTCCTGCATTACGGTAGCAGGAACAGCTATCACTTCATTTTGATCAAAATGGCAGAACAAACCATTATGAAAAATCAACTCAATATCCTGGTCATCCTTACAGAAAAAGTCGAGCGTAAATTCCAGCACATATCCCTCCGCGCCAGGTGCGGGTTCCAGGTGATGATACTGCCCTGAGGTAATAGTAATCGCATCCTGTGCCCGTAAGGAATAACTGTTCCCGTCTATATGGGCTACTATCTGTTTGTTGGTGCAATATACCATCACATATCGCATCACCCTGCGTGGGGTAGCGGCTTCCTGTAACTGCCCGAATGTTCGGATATCTATCATACCTTAAAGATAAATTATTCCGGGAAGGTTAAGATATCGGTCTGTAATGCTGCGGCCAGTTTCAGTACTTTCTCCGGTGTTTGGAGGGATTGTTCCAAATCACTCACTTTCAGATTGCTGGCTGCTGCTTTATACAGGAATACTTTGAAAAAATACTGATTCGCTTCTTCCACAAAATTCCTGCTTTCATCCGCCTGCATACTGGCCGCAAATTGTTCGATCGCGTTGGCTAAAGTCTGAAAGGTCTGCGGGAGCGCTTCCATCCATTGCTGTATCTTATCTAGTATCTGTCTCGCTTCTGGCTCTTGCAGATAATCCAGTTTCTTCAGCTGATGACGGATTGCTTTAAACTCCAGCTGCTTCCAGTTTTTGGAGTGTAACACAGGCAGCTGCCATTTTTTTTGTTCGGCCCGCCAATGATCTGCTAATCCTTCCACCTGGTGGATTTTCATACCGGGTAACTCAATGGCTGTAAGTCGCAGACCATGGCAACAGCCAGTATCAATGCCCCAGCAATGGCCTGTGGTCTCTACTTCATCCACTACCCGATGACCAAAAATAACCGGTTTCTCCCCGGTATAATGGTGCATCCACTGCATCGCGTCTCCATATGTCTTTTCCAACTGCTTCTCGCCGGATATAGTGCCGCAAAGCACTTCTTCCCGCTGCTCGCTCAAAGGAATGCCATCTAACAGGGAAGCATGTACGATAATCGCTTCCGCTGTCTCATAATAGTAAGGCAGCCCTTTTAACCATTCCAGGAAATCAGGATAAGCAGCGCCAAACTGCAATTTTACAATCTCCTGCGAATAAGAGAGAATTCCTGTCAAATGTTTTCGCTCATGGTTGCCCATTAAAACCACTGTATTCGGGCGTTCCCGCAGGTATTGGTAAACTTCCGGGGACTTATTGCCTCTGTCAACTATGTCGCCCAGTGCAATCAGCAGGTCTTGGGGTTGCAGGTTAACTTTCTCTAATAATAACATGAGTTCGTCGTAACATCCATGGATGTCTCCAACGATAATCGTTCGATTCATAGGTTTTACATTTTAATTTTAGGAAAATCCGGCCGCTTGATGTTGGTTGTAGTATGGATTAACAAACATGACATTTTGGGTATGCCGGTATTTTCACGGATGCAAATATCTGAATTTTCCTGGAAATTTCACCCCATGAATCAATCTTCCCGTGTCTATGATCAGTTTGACCGGTAACCAAAGCCACGTTGGTGCTTATTTTTAAGATACACAGTGCACATTACTGCCTTAACTCAAAATAGAACCACGAACATGAAAAAATTTACACACTTGCTGGCATTGCTGGCGTTTCTTGCCATTCAACAGCTATCCGCCGCGCCCATTCCGATGATGCGTTATACTACGCCGGTCGACAGCGGGAAGCCTTTTCATATGATTACCAGGAATATCTGGGAACTGACACAGATTCCCAGTACTGCCAAGGAAACAGGGCGACTCAAAACCTCCCTCCAGGTGGCCGATTTTGAACCGGTGGGGCTACGGGCATCTGCCAATGTACCGCTGCTCCTGAACGTGGAACAAATCAGCGGAACAGGCCTCCCCAAATTAATCATGGGTACCTATGACCGTCAAACGGTTACCACTTACAACTTAACCGCTGGCCTGAATACCATTACAAATGCCAACGGAGGAGATCTCTACCTGCAATACTCCTCCAATGATCCCTCTGATAATAACCGCGTAAAGGTCACCTTCCAAAGCGGTTACAATCAGATGCCATTATATATTCTCGGCGCTACCACAAATAGCGACTGGCTGAATATGTTGTCGGCAGATACGATTTCACCAAATGCGACCCTGGTTTCCAATCGTTTATTCGTTGTCGTTAGTAGAACAAAGGCGGCAGAATATCGCAATGAAAACCAGGATACCTTGCTGCGCTTACTGGATCAGGTCATGCAGGCGGAAGGCGATATCAGTGGCCTGGACAACAGTACGCCGGTACATGCTCCCTTCCTGAAAAATAAACTGATGCTGCTGGAGAAAGCCAGTGGCAACCCAGATGCTACCTCGATGGGTCGAGTACGCATTCCTACGGGAAGTATCAACTGGATACTCGCACCTTCGTATATCCTTAACAGTGGGGGATGGGGCATCTTCCATGAAATAGGCCACCACCATCAACACTGGAGCTGGATCTGGTCTACCTGTATTGAGGTCGGCGTTAATATATACTCTCTGGCAGCCAAACGCGCTATCCATCCGGGAGAGCCGGGTATCGGGGCATCAGATTGGAATACCATCTTCGCATACCTGGCCTTGCCAGACGGCAGCAGGAATTTCAATGCCAGCAGTACCGCGCTCTTCACCCGACTCGGTATGTTCCACCAGTTATGGCTGGCCTATGGCGATGAATTCTATCATACCCTGCATAAACGGAGTCGCGATGAAGCGCCTTCTCCAGTAGGCGATGAGCAGGAGATGCGACTTTTTATGCTCTATGCTTCCCAGATCAGCGGCGATAATCTCAGCCAGTTTTTCCGCAAATGGGGCTTCAATGTAAGCGAATCTATTTATGCAGAAGTGGCGGCACTCGGACTTCCAAACCCGGTCGTAGATCCGTCTTTACTCCGCGATGATATTGTCACAAGTATTCAAACGCCTGCCTCAGACGCAGTATACGCCGCAGGAGATACTGTATTTATCGCCGCTGCTGCCAACGGTCCTGGCAAAGTGACGAAAGTGGAATTCTTTCAGAATAGTACCAAGCTGGGAGAAGATACGACTGCGCCTTATACTTTTAACTGGATCAACGCAGCTCCCGGGCACTACGCTCTCACCACCGTGGCCACTATTCAAGGTGGCGCTACGGCTGCTTCTTCTCCGGTAAACATCACGATGAATGCGATTAGTATAACGAGCCCCCTGGATGGCGCCGCCTTCGTGAAAAACGCACCGGTTCCTGTTTCTATACGCGTGGCATCGCAAGGTAGTCCCGTACAGCGAATAGATTATTACCTGGATAACGTTCTGGCGGGAACCGCTACTACAGCGCCTTACAACATTTCCATCGTACCGGGAGAAGGCCCTCATAACCTGACGGCGAAAGTGACCTGGCAGAATGGCGATACTGCTTCGTCTGCATCTGTTGGTATGATTACCGGAGGTGCGTTCCCGTTAGCAGACGCGTTTGTTAGAGATGCCAGCTATGCCGGGATCAACTACGGTACCGCCTCTACGCTGGTGGTGAAAAAAGATGGTAACAGCGGCTATAGCAGGATTTCCTATATTAAATTTGACCTGAAAGCGCTGGGTAACGTGAACACCGCTAAGCTAAGACTCAATATAGTAGGCGCTGGTACAGCCATCACTGGCACTCAATGGCAGGTGTGGAAAGCAGATGATGACAGCTGGACGGAAACAGGTATCAACTGGAACAATAAACCTGCTGCTGTAACACAAGTGGCCAGTGTACAAGGTAAAAAAACGGGTTATGTGGAATGGGATATCACCAACCAGGTAATCCAGGAAATGACGGGCGATAAAATCCTGTCACTGGTGATACAGTCTTCCGTTTCCGGTCAAACCAACGATGCTACTTTCTCTGCCAGAGAAAACGCCGACGCCACTATCCGCCCGGTGCTCCTCGTGTATCCGGACAGTATTCCGCCTGCTATCACCACGCCTGATACGATTCACGCCCTTAACGATACCGGTCGTACTACAGCTACTGTGCAGTTGACGCCGCCTGCAGCAACAGACAAGAGTGGTATCGCCAGTATTACCTCCGATGCGCCAGCGGCATTCCCTGCTGGAACTACGCTGGTAACCTGGTCTGTGACGGACAGTGCAGGGAATACGGCAGTTGCCCAACAAGCGGTGATCGTCAGTTTGCGCAAAAGTAAATTCGGACCTGTCACCATATATGCCGGTACTACCAATAATTCCAGTATAGGGAGACGCGCAGACCTCCGCGCTGAACTCTTCCTCAATGGTCAGCTGGTGGGCTCCGGCAATTTACCGGATCAACTGCTCCAGGGTAATTCCCTGCAATCGGCTACCCGATTCACTATTCCACTGTTATCCGACAGTATCGCATACACGCCGGAAGATCAACTCCAACTGCGTATCTCAGCCCGTAAATCCGGCCCTAATGGTACTTACGGCATCCGACTTTACTACAATACCAACCCGGAAAATACTAACGGTAACGGATATAGTAAAATGGAACAATATACTCCAGCCGGCCCCGGGGGTAACAACTTCAGCCTGACAACTCCGTATCTCCTGACAACCACTGGCGGACAAAATACCCAGCAGGTAATGATCACACTGGGGAACGATTTCCGTGAAATAGCCACCTGGTCTACCTTAGAAGTGCCAGCTGCCTATGGTGATAACGCTATCGACTATACGGAAAAATCAACCCCTGGTTTACTCATTGCAACAACTTATCCTAATCCAAGTACAACGGATTTTGTGATTTCACTGCAAAGTAATCAGCAGGCGCCAGTGACGATAACGGTAATGGACTTTTTCGGCAGAACAGTGAAGCAATTGAAATTTGCTTCTGGAGCGCAAATCCGCTTTGGTAATGACCTGGAAGCAGGCATTTATTTCGCGGTGATCGCACAGGAAAACAGAACAACTTTTGTTAAACTCATCAAACGTTAACGATAAACCATGCACGCGAAAAGGGTGACTGCTAGCGGCAGTCGCCCTTTTTTATCTGCGGTAGGCAGCCGCATACATCTTACCGGATCTGTAAACAGAAGGTCGGTCGCCCAGATAGGTTGATTGTGCAAAGCCCACCCTATGCAGTAACCGGGTTAATTCCTGAAAGGGAATAGGATAAGGGACCCAGGGATTGGCTTGTTGGGTTTCATACTCCACAAATATAAAGACCGCCTCAGGTCGCATTTGTGTGGCGAGTTGGCGTAACAGCGCCTCTTTGTTGGATACATAATGCAGGGAATTGGCCATTAGTATTCCTGACAATTCATCCAGCAGAAGCGGGTCTTGTTCAAAATCCTGTTGCTTGGTTATCACTTGAATGCCCAACGGAATCGGATATACGATTTTTTCCGGCGATGCGCGGTCTATGGCATAAATAGTGCTGCCAGCAGGTAATAGCTGTGCCAGCGCTGCACTGAATAATCCGCTGCCGGCGCCCAGATCGGCCCAGGTGCCGCCTGGCAAACCGGATTGGGTAATCAATGAGGTAGCTTCCGATAAATTCATATGGTAATTTACAAAGAATCAGAAAGATAGCGGAGATCTCTTCCTAATGGATAATTTATTATTTTGTGAGGGATGAAGACGTTTACCTTTAGATTTCATAACCCGAAGAATGTACTGCTGTACCTGTTGCTCATGATCCTTGGTCCGGTGCTGGCACTGGTAATAATAATGGCAATGAACATTACCTCGTTGGCTCCTTTCCTGGCAGCTATCTTGCTGCCATTGGGCGGAGGAATGTACTTGATGTTCGTGAAAGGAAAAGCAAAAGATACCATTGACCTGGATAATGCTGGCCTTACATCCGAATTTTATGGCCGGATTAATTTCGACGATATAGAACAGATAATAGACCTCCCATGGTATCAGCGTAATCCGCCCTCCATGAGTCTGCGCCTGAAATCAGGGAAGAAGGTACGTTGGAATGTGACATACCGAAGCAATGTTTTTAACAATGAGCAGGATGCCATCACCTTTTCCGAGTTCACAGCGGCCCTGCAAAGAAGGCTGGATTCCCGTTATGCCAGGAAGCTGCAACAGCGTGAACCTGTCACGGCAGAAGATCCGGCTATTCAATTAAAAAGAGAAGAAACAAAGAATAGCAAGATGGCCTACTGGACAGTTCCTCTCGGTTTCATCTTTGCCCTGGCTTCCCTCATCAAAGCATGTGGAAAGGACTGGATCAAAGATCGTGGTCCGAACTTCAGCAAGTTTACGGAAATGCAAGAAAAAAAGTTTGATGGAAATATCCGAATTGCCAAGTCCATGGTAGATTCTATGTCTGTCGCACAAGGTGAAGTGTACCTGTACAGCAATGATAGCAGCGCTACTATCAAGCTGCTCCCCAATTTATCCGTGAATGAACCCACCGGAATAAAATTATTCGAACTCACTGCCAATAATGAAGAACTGGATAAGTTTATTGAGCACCCGGATTCCTTTGAACTGAAAATGTTAATTGTTGGGAGCGACAGTATCATAAAGAGTATGAATAAAAGTATGATGAATTATGGAGACAGCGCATCATCGAACCTCTATATCCGTTGCTATGATCCGAAGCATTTGCTGGCTCCTCCAGGCAGCAGACGCAACGAACCACTCGATTCTGCCACCGCACGGCCTTTTGATGTAACAACCGCCATCGCCTTATACGATACGCTGAAGCCAGGTAAAGCCATTGGAGAAGCCTATCCAGGCATGAAAATAATGCTGGCACAGGTGAAACACAGTTCGTCATTTCGTGTATACCTCGCCGGTAGAAAGCAGGATGGTATTTCAGCGCAGCTCTTTCAAAACAGCGTGTATGCCCTCAATAAACAATTTGCAGCCGTAGGAGTAGATACCTCCAAATTTGTGAAACACACTTTCTTTGAAAAATAAATCAATAAATAAGAATTATCGCGGCCCTGCCCACCGGGCAGGGCCGACGAAAAAATATAAGAAAAATGGTTGACGTCGCAGACGTCAACCATTTTTCTTATAAACAACTTATGTAATTAAAAATAATCTATTTAGCAATCACTTGCTGCAACAGCTTCTCTGCCACAGCAACAGAAGATGCCGGATTTTGGCCGGTAATCAGGAGTCCATCCTGAATAGCAAATGACTGCCAGTCGGGTCCCTTCTGATAATGCCCGCCTTTGGCCTTCAGCATATCTTCCAGCAGGAAAGGCACCACATGGGTGAGTTTAACCCCTGCTTCCTCACTGTTGCTAAAGCCCGTTACATTCTTACCTTTTATTACGAGCGCGCCATTACTGTCCACTACATGTTGTAATGCTACAGGCGCATGGCATACCAGCGCTGCGGGTTTTTTACTATCGAGGAAGGTGGCAATCAGCGCGGCGGAGGTTTTATCCTCTGCCAGATCCCACATCGGACCGTGGCCGCCAGGATAGAATACCGCATCATAATCTCCTGCTTTTACAGTAGACAGCGCCACAGTATGCGCAAGCCTGTCCTGTGTAGCAGGATCGCTGTAAAACCTTTTGGTAGCTTCCGTTTGCGCATTGGGGTCTGTGCTCTTGGGATCAATAGGAGCAGCGCCGCCGGCAGGAGAAGCAATCGTGATGTCTACTCCTTTATCATGCAGAAAATAATACGGTGCGGCAAATTCTTCGATCCAGATACCCGTTTTTTCACCGGTATTGCCGAGGTCGGAATGGGAAGTTACTACGAAGAGTATTTTCTTACCCGCACCCTGATTGGTATTGCTTGTGTTCATTTGTGAAAAACCTTTTAATGCTGAAAGGATAATAATGGTATTTAACACTAACCTTGATAGGAAGTTCATTGCTGATCTTTATTTTTATGACAACAAAGATCCGTCAGCGCTGGCTTTCAGCACAGGAGGTAAGTCACATTGTGCATGTGACCTATATCACATTTATTTGTTTTTGGAGTAGAGGCGACTGAGCGTTTCCCTGCTAACGCCAAGGAATGCCGCCAGGTCTTGTTTAGGTACTACCTGGAATAAATCAGGATATTGCTGTAATAGCTGCTCATAGCGCTCTTTGGCACTTCCGGTGAGCATAGATAATATACGACGTTGTAATCCGATATAGCCATAAGCATTCTTGATGCGGAAGAAATGTTCCATCTTATGCATCTCCGCACAAAGCCTCTCTTTGTCTTCCCGGGTGATACACAATACCTGTGTGGGTACCACCGCTTCTAAAAACATACTGGACGGACTTTGTGTAACCAGGGCCTGGTAATCGCTTATCCACCAGTCAGGCAACGCAAACTGCATAATATGACTTCTATCCTCACTATCCAGCACATACGATTTCAGACATCCTTTTACCACAAAATATTCCTGGGTAACAGGATCTCCTTCCTGTAACAGGAATTGCTTTTTCATAATGCGCCTGCTGCGAAAGAACTGTAAGATGTATTGAAATTCTTTATCAGTAAGAGTAATTAACTTTTCAAAATGATCCCGTAGAAATTGCATAGTCGCACATTTGAATGCGTTGTAAAGATAGGTATAAACCATCAGCGGGCTCGTTTGTTAAAGGTTAAAAAGAAATAGTTATGGCACAAAACCAAGCCTGGCCTGTATTGAATTATACTGCCTGGAAAGACACCCTGGCCACCCTGCATCTCTGGACACAGATCGTCGGTAAGATCAGGCTACGAAAAATGCCCTGGCTGAATCATTCCTGGCATGTTACCTTGTATGTAAATCCCGAAGGTTTTGGAACCGGCAGTATGCCCTACCAGCACGGTATTTTTAGTATTGACTTCAACTTTGTGGAGCATGAGCTGGTAGTGATTACCAGTGAGGGCGGAAAAGAAAAGATCCCTTTGCAAGCTATGACAGTGGCCGATTTCTACCATAAATTATTTGATATTATCGGGAAACTGGATATTGATGTGAAAATTACAGACATGCCCAGCGAAATTCCGGCAGCAATTCCATTTCCCACAGATACCGTGCATCAGAGCTACAACCCGGCGCAAGTGGAAGATTTCTGGCAGGCAATGGTACGCGTTCATTCGGTGTTTACCCGCTTTCGCACCGGCTTCATCGGAAAAGCGAGCCCTGTTCATTTTTTCTGGGGCGCATTCGATATGGCTGTTACCCGGTTCTCTGGAAGACAAGCGCCGGAACATAACGGACAAATGCCCAATATGCCTAAACTAGTGATGCAAGAGGCCTACTCCCATGAAGTAAGCTCCTGTGGCTTTTGGCTGGGCAGCGATCAATACCCGCATGCCGTTTTCTATTCATATGCTTACCCCGTTCCGGCCGATTTTTCCCAACAGCCGGTAAAACCCGCCGCTGCTTTCTTTAGCCCGGAAATGGGGGAGTTCATGCTGAATTATGAGGATGTCCAGCAAAGTGACGACCCTGCGGCTACTCTCCATGATTTCCTGCAAACTACCTACGAAGCCGCTGCCAATACGGCCAACTGGGACCGCCAGCAACTGGAATGCGATCTGTCCCATTATGAAAATACCTACGGCTGTTACAGAGAGACCTGAATCTCGCTAAAAAAATATTTTGGATGAAATGATTTTCTGATATACATTTACGTAACTAGTTACGAAATTACATACAAAATGGAAAATTTCTTTGATCATATTGGCAAAATGGCCATAGGTAGCAGGTTACGGTTTCTGACAGATAAAATCACAGAAGATGCCTCACAGATATATTCCCTGTTTGGAGTAGAACTGCAGCCCAAATGGTGGCCTGTATTTTATGTTCTCTCCCAGCGAGAAGAGGAGACGATAACAGTCATTGCCCGTGAAATAGGCCATAGCCATGTTTCTGTTAGTAAAATCGTTAAGGAGATGATCAAAAAAGGGCTGGTGAAGGAAAAGAAAGATAAGGAAGACGGACGCCGTACCTTGGTAAGCCTTACCGCTAAAGGAAAAGAAACAGCAGAGAAAATTCAGGACCAATACGAAGACGTCAACAGCGCCATTGAGGAACTGATGTCGCAAACAAGACACGACCTTTGGAAAGCTATCGGCGAATGGGAATACCTGCTGGAACAGCGTTCCCTCCTGCGCCGCGTACAAGAGCAGAAGAAATTAAGAGAAAGCAAGGAGGTCCGGATTGTGCCCTATACGCCGGCATATCAAAAAGCATTCAGAGACCTCAACGAAGAATGGATCAGCCACTGGTTCAAAATGGAAGAAGCAGATTACAAAGCGCTGGATAACCCACAGGGTTACATTCTCGACAAAGGAGGACATATCCTGGTGGCGCTTCTCCATGGTCAGCCTGTTGGCGTTTGCGCACTAATTAAAATGAAAGATCCTGAATATGATTATGAACTGGCAAAGATGGCGGTATCGCCGGCTGCGCGAGGTAAGAACATAGGTTGGCTGCTGGGCAACGCCATCGCAGAAAAAGCAAAGGCATTAGGCGCTAAGAAAATTTACCTCGAAAGCAATACCATTCTGAAACCTGCTATCAGTCTGTATGAAAAGCTAGGTTTCCGGAAAGTGGCAGCCCGCCATTCTCCCTATGAACGCGCTAATATTCAGATGGAATTGATATTAAAAAATCAATAGGAATAAGATAGACCGCATAGCGGCATAAGCAGCAAAGTCGAAAGATGTATACCAGGTTGATTGTTCAGATAATATGTTATGTTGATTGTTAAATAATATGTTATTGGTATAATTTTATCATCTTTGCTGCTTATACTGCATTGCGGCCATTACTGGCAGCCAAATACATCCTATCTATGAAGGGAAATAATATTATCCGACTGCCATTCCATTTTGATATAGCCAAGCTGCAGGCAGACCTGAAAAGTTGTGAAGAAGCCAGCTGGCAGCTGCATTTCAATACCCGTGATTATGATGGAGAATGGACGGCCGTCGCGCTTCGCTCCGGAACCGGCCATGATGCAGATATCTACGCACATCCTACAGATAATTACCAGAACACCGCATTATTAGATGCCTGCCCTTATTTCCAGGAAGTCATCCATACTTTTAAATGTCGAATGGATGGCATCCGGCTGCTTAAACTGGAACGCGGCAGCGTCATCAAACCGCATCGAGATATGGATGCTGCCTACGAAGATGGTTTTGTACGTATACACATCCCCGTTATAACGCATCCAGATGTCATATTCATGGTAGGCGGGCAACGGGTGGATATGCAGGAAGGACAGTGCTGGTATGCCAACTTCAGCGAAGTACACAGCGTAGAGAATTTTAGTCCGGTCGACAGGGTACATCTGGTCATCGATGCGCATCGCAACGAATGGACTGATACGCTCTTCCAGCAGGCAGGATACGATTTTCAGGCGGAGAAAGTGGCCGCTAAACTGGACCGCGGCACTACGCTCCAGGTAATCGCAGAACTCGAACGCAACAACAATCCAGCCAATGAGGCCTTAATCGCTCAATTGAAAGCTTCCCTTTAATCATGCAAATTTCCGGCAATTCTATTCCTTACCAGACTATCCTCACCGGCCCCGCTATGAAATTTGAGTGGCTGGATGCAGCACAATACCGCTTTACACAACCTTTCTTTCATAATACCATACAAGAGCTGAAAAAACTGCAAGCGCCCGCGTTCCGGCAAGTAAAATGCGTCAGCACTGCAGAAGATATCCTGGAATGGACGAAGGAGCTACCGCCGCCAGATCCGGCGGCTATCATTTTTCATGTGTCCCGCTGCGGCTCTACAACCATCTCCCAAATGCTGGCAGAAGATGAGGAAAACCTGATCCTTTCTGAAGTAGCCATTTTGGATGATGTATTGCGGCTGCCATATATGCCCGATATCACCATGCTGCCTCCAAGGGAACAATTGTTTAAATCGCTGGTAGCATTGTTGTCCAAACCTCGTACAGGCAAGGAGAAACGGGTGTTCATTAAACTGGATAGCTGGCACCTGTTTTTCTATGAGGAACTACGGCAATGGTTTCCCAATACGCCATTCATGTTGCTATACCGACATCCGGCTGAAGTCGTGCGCTCCCAAATGAAACAACATGGCCTGCATTTCTTTCGTGGGGTCATCCCAGCTGAGTTAATGGGTTGCACCTGGGAAGAACTACCGGCTGAAAATCCTGCCTACATATCTTTTTTAATTGATCTTTACCTCCGGAAAATGGCGTATATCCATTCCCGTGATAGCAATACTTTTCTGGTAAATTATAAGGATGGTAATGAAGGAATGTTGGATGAATTGCTCTGCCATAGCCACTATCAGCCTTCGCCTCCTGTGAAAGAGGCAATGCTGCAAAGGGCAGTGAGGCATGGGAAATATCCCGATCAATCTTTCCAGCCGGAACCGCAAATATTGGATATACCAGATTATTTAGCGCAGGCTTGCCGCAGCTATGAGGAATTAAACGCTAATAATTTGAATTGTTTAATTATATAATGTGAAATAGATATTGCATTATATGATTTAATAATATAATATTGGATTGTACCGTTTATTGGCTTAAAAAAGAATTTATCATGCATAAGGTGTGTTCTATTTCGCTAAATACTTTATAAATTTGACGCTTTATCCTATTGTTTATGTTTAACAGAAAACTTCTTGGCGGTTTTGTATTGGGCATCTGTGCTACCTTGATGGTAATGTGGATATACCGGATGTTTTTATTGGAGAAACATGTTCCTTATGCTATTTCTATTAATGTCACAGATTCCATGCTTGGAAAAGTGAAAATTAAGGAGATTGTTAAAGACCTGGAACAAACAGAAAGCACAATTGAGAAGATAAACTCAGTCAGTAAAAGAATTGATGACATCCTGATTTTTGGCGGCGTTATTGTCACCTTATTAATAGCAATAAATGTGGGGGTTTATATTAAGGCAGAAAGCGAAGTAGAAAAACATTTTAAAGATAACTTTGAGAAAGTGAAAGAAAAGGTAGAGAAAAGAGTGAATGAGATAGAACAAATTGCAACAAAAGCGCAAATTGAGTTTGCTGCAATATCAGCTTTAAAGGAGAAAGTGACAATGTCGAATTCACAATCTACCAATCAATAATTATAGATGGAAAATTACAATAATCCAACAATTAGTTTGGAGGATCTTAACATATTTGAACAAAAAGTAAATCAGGGAACAATCAGTCAGGAGGACCTTGAGCTCATAAACAAGTTTATGACTAGTATCGGACTCCAGAATTTCTTGCTGGATAAACTCAGAGAATTAAATGTTCTCTCTTTCGAAGAATATGTTTTAAAGGTTACTGGAAGGGATAACGATTCTACATTGGAAGCAAGGCTTAGAGGGACTGTCTTAGGAGTGATCTCTGCATTGAGAACTTATTTAAAGTAAAATAATGAATGCATATGTAACTTACGAGTTAGTGGCTAATCAGACTGATCTAGTTGAAAATTTCAAGAGCAAAATGATGTCTGACTATAGTTACTTCGATAAGTGGTTTTCTGGCCCGAACAATAATCAATTTACACTTCCGAATGGAGGTCTTTGGAAACCCAATATTTCCCTTGAACAAGCCTATCAAGATTGTGTTCGTTGCGGAAGACAGCTTAATATTGAGTTTAAAAGCTTAATTATTGTACCTGCAACCCCCTGGGTGGGTGCAAGTTCAGTACGTTAAAAGTGCTTAGCCTTCCAGAATGGAAGGCTTTTTTATCAGTAAAAGTCTAGGTTATATTTATACTACAAACTAGCAAGGATATACGAAGATAATCGCTCCACAGCATCGTGTATAGTCTCCTCATGGGTATGTATAATAAGTTGGGGAGACACGGGTACTTCATAGGGATCATTCACTCCCGTGAGGTTATGGAGCTTTTCCGGATGGCCGTCCGGTAACAGCGCCCGACGATATAAACCTTTAGTATCTCTGTCCAGCAACGTCTCCAGCGGGCAATGAATCCATATCGTATGAGCGCCATAGTTATCAGCCGCCCATTTCCTCATTTCTTCATAGGGATGGATAACAGAAAGGAGCGTAATCACTCCTGCCTTTGTTTTTTCTGCGGCCACAGTAGAAAGGCGGCGGATATTTTCATACCTGTCCTCACGAGAAAATCCCAGATCCTTACAAAGGGTTTGCCGGTAAACATCTCCGTCAATTACTTCTGTCTGGTAGCCTTGCTGGCGCAGACGTTCCTGCACCGCATTGGCGATGGTTGTTTTTCCGGCTCCTGATAATCCTGTCAGCTGAATAAAGCGCATAATCAATTTGTTGGATAGCCCTGCAAAAATATCATTTACCGCCAGTTTATCTTGAATAAAATAATTCCGAAAGAAAGCCTGTCTAGTATTAATTTCCAGCTACAAAACAGGAACATGAAAAACAAACATCTACTCCTTGCCATGCTAATGGCGGGCGCCACTACAGCCTATGCGCAGGGACCCGCTAAAACACCCACTGCAGAAGACGTGATCATCACGCCTACCAACCGACTGAAAGTAAAAGATTCCGTATTGCGTAAACAGGTGCTGGACTGGAGCAGTAAGGCAATGGCAAGCAAAGATTACCAGCATATAAAGGCACATCCCTCGGCGGCCTGGTTTCCGGGAGCCGTGAAGCCCGGAGCAGATCATATCTCCCGTACTATTCATATTGATCATAAACAGGTAGACAAAAATGACTGGGCTGTTATCCGCAAGCTCGATTACGGCTCCCCAGAAGCCGCTACGCTGTATTCTACCGGCCTCTATGCTGCCCCAGGTGAAGTTGTGGAGTTTTCCATCCCATCCAATATGGCAAATGGTATCATAACAATCCAAATTGGCGCACATTCTGATGAGTTGGGCCATTGGGTAGCAGGAGGGGAAGACTGGCGCAGAATGCCGAATATCGTGAAGGCGGAGACACTAAAGTCTACGACTACACGAATAGCCAGTCCTTTCGGCGGTTTGATTTACATCGCTACATTACCCGTAGCAAAAGACTGGTCCGCCGATGTAACTATTAAAGGCGCTGTAACATCTCCTCAGTTTGTACTTGGCAAAACCACCAAGGAAGAATGGCTGGAACAACTGAAAAATAATAAAGCGCCATGGGGCGAAATGAGTACAGACCGTATTATCCTCACCTTGCCAGACTCCGTCATGCAGCAAGTATCAGATCCTGAAAAAGTAATGAAGATCTGGGACCGTATCATTGGTGGAATTATGGAGCTGGCGCAATATCCGCAGCCTGTTTACCGGCCGCAACGCATGGTGCTGGACGAACATATTGGCGGCGGCTACATGCATTCCGGTTATCCGATCATGGTCCATCATTCTCCCTCCGCGCATATGGTGTCCGCAGATATCATCGTAAATCCTGAAAAACTGCTGATCCCAACAGAAGGTGGCGCTAACTGGGGCTTCTTCCATGAAATTGGTCATAACATGCAAAGCAGCGACTGGTCCTTCGATGGTACTACGGAAGTAGGTTGTAATTTCTTTTCGCTCTATTCCTTTGACCGACTCACAGGTGGCCGTAATGGCGCACATGATGGCGTTTCCAATAAAAGAACGATGGATATGATGAGGAAGTATTTTGAAAAAGGCGCCAACTTCGAAACCTGGAAAAATGATCCTTTCTTAGCGTTGATCCTGTTCCGCCAATTGCAGGAAGGCTTTGGCTGGGAAGCGTTTAAGACGTTCTTCCGCAATTGCCAGGCATATGCCAAACAGGACCCTAAAGGAAGCTACGCTAAGACAGATGAACAAAAAAGAGATTTATGGGCAAAAGAATTTTCAAAAATCACTGGCCGAAATCTCGCGCCGTTCTTTGAATTCTGGGGCGTTCCCATTAGCAGCAGTGTAAAAGAAGAACTGAAAGCGCTGCCGGAATGGATGCCGTACAACGTTCCCCCGTTACAGTAAGTAATCGTTGAAATGTCTGAAAGCAGCGGCTTTCAGACATTTCTTCTTATGCGCCAATCGTTTTTTCTTTCCAGTTATACCGATCGTTTTTAATCTTCCAGATAAAACCATCCAGTACATAATGCGTTACCTGCGGAATAGCAAGAAAAGGTATGATGAAAGCGAGAAAATAATTATCATCATAGGCTGGCAGTTGACGGAATAAGGAAAAGAACTGCAAATGTTCTCTCCATACAAATCCATCCCATAGCCCTTCTTCGACATAAGCAAATAACATCGTCAATCCAATAAAGAGTACAATTCCTTTATTACTGAATAACAACTGAAGGAACCTGCTGCCCTGTGCCGGACGATAATACTGCTTGCGGCCATGCGCCCAAATGAGCGCCATATAAGGTATCCCATGCGAAATGACATTCAGTAATGTAAAGGTAAGATCGCCGTTGAAATAGATAATCCCGAAATACCAGGATAGTACCGTGCCCAATACCAGCAAGTGTTTGGGCGTATTGAAAGACCGGGAGATTATCGTCTCCCTGATAGCATTTATAACATATGTTATTAAAATAAAGGCATATGGATATCGCAGGAAATCCGCCACACTGGCCCCGGAGATATAGTAGAAATCATTTTCTACAAACCAGTTGAATAGACGTGGGCCATGCAGGTGCCAGTATAATAACGGGTATATAGTAGCGGCGTATATCGTAATGCTGTCAATGGTTTTACTCCATTTACCTGCGTTTTCTTTCCGACTGTAAATGCGTAAAAATCCATACTGTTGTCGTACAAAATGATATACTGCCAGGTAAGCCAGTATCCGCCAAAATACCAACGGGCCTGCCAAATAGGCGAGTACGCCGGCTATCCAGGAAATGATTGGTACAGCAATAAATAACCGACGCCGTTTTTGGAAAGTATCGCCATCGAAATAAGTGCGGTAAATAGTGCTGTAAACATGCGATACATCTATAAACAACACCAGGATCACCCACCATGCCAGGTTCACGCCGCCTGAGACCTGGAATGCGGCAGGAAACAGCCAGATTGCCAGCAATGCGGCAAACGGCGGAAATAAGATGAACAAACCATCTACCCAACCACTGTAAATCCATGGCTGACGTTTAACTGCAATAGTCGGCAAGGGCATTAGCGGCTTTATTTCCATGATAAAATGCTTCCTCAAAAATAGAAACGCCACTCAGATCAGAGTGCGCATAGAAAATATTTTTATAGGGAGACGACTGGGCCGCTGCCCTCGCTGCTCCCGTGATAAATCCGGTATGAGGTCTTATCATGCCGTGTCCCCAAACGGTAATATCTACATCCCGAATAACTTCGTGTATGCCCGGATGTACCTTCTCTAAATCATCTGTAATGAGCTTCACCCATTGCTGTGGTTCCAGCGCAATAGCATATTTGCGGGAAGATACCGGGTCCAAATGATCCAGGGGAAGATAATAAGTTACTACCTGTCGCTCTGGCTGAACCTGTGTAAGCTGCTGTTGTTGTGCATATACATAACCGAGCGATTTCCCTCTGTAAATCACATTATCCCAGCACAATTGATAGCCGGAAGATTCGGGAACACGATCCAGCGTGATGTTGGCTACTAACCATGGAGAATATACGAAATCATGATCGTAGGTTCCGCCTGGAATAAGACGCTGCGTCACAAACTGCGGAGTAGCGAGGATGCAGGCTTTGGCGATAATCCTTTGGGTAGTATGCAATCGCATATCATAGTAATCGATGGCTACGCGGTTGCCCTGTGGGGTTACTTTATAAACGATCGTCTGCTGTAACGTTTTTTCTTTGCTGAACTGTTGGAGATGTTGCACTAACCGACCATTGCCCTGGGGCCATGTCAGCATCTGGGAGTTGTCGGCATTGGCGGCTTTCCCTTTGCGACTGGCAAAATAGTGAATGCCCGCCCAGGCGCTGATAATATCGATCCCCGCTCCATAATCATCGCGACAGCAATAATCCAGGTACCAGTACAGTTCCTCAGACTGGTATCCTTTCTGTTGCAGATAAGTGCGCATATTGATGTTGTCCAGCTCACGGAATGCAGGATCTACGGAGCTATTGGCAATGGGAATATCAAAAGCATAACGGCCGTCAGTTCCCCGAATGGCACGTAGTTGCTGCATTTCGTCCAGCCAGCGTTTGAGCTCCTGCTGCGTAGTCTTCGTAGTGCCTAACTGCGGAATCAGTCCTTCCTGCCAACGATCATGGATATAAAGTCGTTCTTCAGGGTCATAACAAAGATCAGTTTCATTGTATACGGGAAGGCCATTGGAATTGTAACCAGTCAGAATACCCGCTTCTGCCAGCATATCCAGCAGGGGCTGATTATCTGTATTGGGTATAGGAAGATAGTGCGCTCCCAGCGGAAAAGCGCTGTACTTGTTGGAGCCGAAGCTGGCATTGCCCCCTGTATGGGATTCCAGTTCCAGTAACCGATAGTTATTCATCCCCCTGTGATGCAGCATGCGTGCTGCTGCGAGTCCCGCTACGCCGCCGCCAATGATCACTGCATCATATTCTTTCGTATGCGTGGGCGTTTGGAAAACGTTATCCCGCATCATATGTCCTGCTTTCGCAGAAGCGCCACTGATGCGACTCGTAATATGTCCGTATTTATCGCGCTTTTCAGAACAGGCAATATATTGTGAAGCCGTTATCGTACTGCCCGCAATGATAGCCATATACCGGAGGAAATCTTTCCTGCTGATATTATTCCTGGAATTTTCCCCACTCATCTTCAAAGTATTGTACCAGTATCTGGTTGTTCAGGTGATTGGCCAGCACTTTTCTTTCACTCATGTCTGGCGTGAAATCCGCCATCTGGCGGAAAGTGGCGGCAGTAAAGTATCTTAGACCAGCTGGTAGCTGGTCGTGGTGTTGCGATAATGGCATGGGAGAGGCCATGACATATCCCCATTCTCCGAAAGAAGGCACATAAGTGTGATAGGGGATCGTTTGAAAATTACATTCCTGTAAGGTGGCATTCACACACCAGAAGGCCTTCGGCGCTACGTATGGAGAAGTGGACTGTATCACAATCACACTGCTGTCAGTCAGCGCATTTCTCAGCTTGCGGTAGAACGCGGTGGTATAAAGCTTACCTACAGCGTAATTCCCGGGGTCCGGGAAATCTACGATGGCTACATCAAATTGCTTTTTGTTTTCTTTCAGCCACTGAAAGGCATCGGCATTGATCACCTGAATGCGCGGAGAGAGGAGGGAACTATCGTTCAGTCCCACCAGCATACTGTTGCTACGAAATAATTTTGTCATCGCCGGGTCCAGGTCCACCAAGGTGATCTGCTGTACTTCCGGATATTTTAGCAGTTCTCTTGCCGCCATCCCATCGCCACCGCCAAGAACGAGTACCTGACTGCGTTTGGGGCTATACATCATCGGTGGATGTACGAGCGCTTCATGGTAGCGGTATTCGTCGGCAGAGCTGAATTGCAGGTTACCGTTAAGGTATAGCCGTAAATCTAACCGACTTCTGGTGAGCACGATGCGTTGATAAGTAGAAGAATGGCTGTAGATCACAGGATCACGGAAGGCGACGCCTTCTGAATAGCTCATGATCCTGTCCGCCCAGAAAAAGATTGCTACTAATGCCACAATACATGCGATCGCTTTGGCTTTCAAATATTTTGCCCATTGTACTTCGTGTTTAAATCGTACACATACCACAATGGCCACTGCCACATTCAGTATCCCGAAAAAGCAGGAAGTGCGGATAAGCCCCAGGTAAGGTACCAGCAGCAAAGGAAATATCAGAGAGGCGAGGAGCGCCCCAATATAATCAAAGGTAAACACCCTGGACACGAGGTCTTTGAACTCGTATCTGTCTTTCAGAATATTCATCAGGAGCGGGAGTTCCAATCCTACCAATGTTCCTGTGAGTCCTACCAACAGATATAACACCAGCCTGAAGCTGGCGGCATGTTCAAAGAGAAGAAACAGCAGGGCAGAGCTGATACCGCCGATTAATCCTACCAGTATTTCCAGTTGGATAAACCAGCTGAGTAAATCCTTTTTAAAAAAACGGGAGAGCCATGCGCCAATGCCCATGGAGAATAAATAAACGCCAATAATGGTAGAAAACTGTGTTACAGAATCACCCAATAAATAGCTCGCCAGCGTACCTGCTACCAGCTCATAAATGAGGCCACAGGTCGCAATTACAAACACCGATAATAATAACAGAATTTCCACCTGCGTAATTTAACTGTGAATCGCGGAACTGATAATCAATCCCATTGCAATGATATAGGCCGCTACCACGATGGCCAGGGCAATATTTTTATTTTGTACTACTTCCTTCCAGGTGTCCTCAGGGGTTATGAACTTGTCTACCAGCCAGAAGCCGCCTACCAGAACAATTACGCCAATGAGGGCATAAACCATAGATGCCAGGATAAATTTGAGTTGTAAAGTTTCCATATACAGGGATTATTTGTGATAGAAATAGTGAACGCCGCTATGACTACGTGCACCGCGGGCTTTCCCGGGTTCCCATTTTTCCGTACTTGTACAGTTACAGATACGATAGCCATATACATTGCTGATGATCAACAGGCCAAGGAAACTGCAGAGCACCATAATGGAAATCTTATCCTGCTTCCAGGAAAAAGGTAGTTTACTAAGAAAGTTTTTCATCTAATTTGAATTTTACGTTAGACCCGGCCATTCGTTCATTCTCAAAATTGTTTTCCCACAAAAGCAGGGTCACTGCTATCGCGCCTAGAATAAGACAAAGAAGTACCTCATTCCAGTAAGTAGGTACATCATATCTGGCAGCTACATTCGCTGATATATAGCCATATCTCGGTTCTCCGCTTGTAGCCAGTACAAAGTGATAGGTACCCGCTGTTACGCCACAAATGAATGCCTTTTGATAAGCGCTTCCTTCCGACCATGACTCTCCGTCTTCTACGCCTCTATACAGCGAAGATTCCATACTGAATGCATTTTCCTTACCAGTCACTTCATCCACCAGTATTAAATCCAATGCCGCCCAACTATTGTTTACATCCGAATAAAACTCCAGCTCCAGGTTGCTGTAACCTCCATCCACTTTGAAACTGGGACTTACTATCTGCTTACTGGCGACGGCGGCGCTGTCTATGCGCAAATGCTGATTAAATACCTCTACATTCCGCCTGATGCCGTTGGTATATAGAGAAAAGAAGATCGCGATGAAACAGAAAAGCAAGGTACCATATACGAACTGACGAGGTCGGATATACCTTGAAAAAGGCTGTGTGGGACCCACTCCTTTACGACTTGGCGGATATTTACCATTCAAAAACGCTTCTTGGATTTCTTTAGGGTAGATATACCTACCCAGGAAGGTATCGAATTCAATATGATGATTCTCATCTTCTGTCATTTCAATAGCCAGCATCTGAGGAGGGCGGATAAACTCTATACACCGGGTCTTGTTCTTATATTCCAGTTCCCAGGGTATTTCTCCAATGATGTAAATAAATTTTGCAGAGTATCTGGAAAAAATCTCAAAGTCCTTGCCTTCATGGACCAAATGTTTGGTCGATTCTGCATCCTGCTTCCTGGTGAAAGGCTTGTCGGGTAAAGGTGCTAACAGGTTCCAATGTCCGTCATACTCCGACAAGAATACAGTCACATTATCCCGCAGCCTTGTCAGTACGTACTCTGACCAATAATAATATGTCCCCAATTCCTGGCGCTCGAGGTAACCAATAATACGGTACTTCTCGCCTTGAAGGATACCCTCTGTTCCCAACGGAATACATTGCTCACGATGAGCGCCTTTCATGGCAATCGTGCTGCTTACATTGCCATTCCTGACGCGGAGTAAGGAATGACATTTCGTACAACCATAATAACCGTCACCGGTATGCTGCATCTCAAAAGATTGGCGACAGCCGGAACAATTGTAGTGTGGCATATTATCTTCTTAAGGTGTGGGATTCATGGCGCTGCGTTTCAAAAAAATCATGAATCGCCGCCATTATAGATTGTGTAGTATGATCGTTGTCCTTTCTGAAATTGGAGAGAAATACATCACAGGTACAGAGCCCATATTCCGGCCAGGTATGGATAGAAATATGTGATTCCGTCAGGCAATGCACTGCGGTAAAACCTCCGGTAGGGAAGTCATGAATCGCCTGACCTACTTCCGTCAGTTCATATTTACAGATTTGTTGCTGGATAAACTCCTTCCAGTTGGCACTGTGCTGCAGTAACTCAAGTTTGTCGGAATACAATGTGGTCAGCAAATGTAATCCCGGTCGATATTCCATAGTAGAGATAATGTTGCGTGGGCAAGATATACATTCTATCCAGATAATAAAATAACCTGGAGCCCTTCACTCTGCATATTATATGCCAGATTTATATAAAGAAAAACGGATACAGCGGAGAAACGCCATATCCGTTCATATATTCACTATAGGACTTGCTGCTAAGGTTGTTCCTGTTTTTTCATTTCCCGTTGTTCTTTACGTTCTTTATATTTTTCTTTGGCCTGTTCGCGACGTTCTTTCTTATTGGCTTCATACATATCATATTGCTGCGGTGTCAATACAGTCTTCAAAGAGGAATCCCTTTGCTGACTTAGATCTTTCATTTGCTTCGCTTTCTCCATTCTCTGCACCTGATTATCTTTTCTGAGCGTAGCCATACGGTCGGAAAAATTCTTATTGATGTCGTATACTTTTGTATACTGCTCTTCATTAAGAGAGAGGTGTGCTTTCATGGAATCTGTCATGACACGGATATAATCCCTTTTTTCCTGAGACCTGGATATGAATCCGGTCAGCAGCAGTGTCACCAGCATTGGAAGGAATAATCTTTTCATGATCGGATATTTTATAGCTCAACAATCCATATCCGTCATTTGTTCGCACAAGAAAGGGCTACCGTTCTGGTAAGCCCTCTCAACAATCTTTTTAATAAGAAATATCAGTCGTTGTAAACAGGTGCGACGGTTCGCTGAGGGATTCGTATCTCTATAGACCCGCCGAATTGTAACACAGGAGCCATAGATGCCAGTTGCATCGCTTGTTCGTCGTTTTCAGCCGACATATGAATAAAGCTTACCAGTCGGTTGCCTTCTTCTCTTATTACGCCCGCTGCGCTATTATGGTCGTCTACCACAAATCCTGGCTGTACCACTGGAATGCCGTAGATATAATGATTGCCGGCTTTCCAATGTTCCACTGCCGTATCCCAGCCAGCGTGAAGCGTTTCCAGATCTGATGCAGATAATGATTCCGGGTTGATTCTTACAAAAAATACATACTCTTTCATAGCATTGATGATTTATACCAGCAAAGCTAGCAGCTGTATCTCCCCGGAAATTGTAAAAAATCATTTTTTATGTTTACCACTCTGGTGCATGGCTGAAAAAAGCCTGCGGTGTCTGTCCTGTGAAAAGCCGGAAGTCGCGGATAAAATGCGCCTGATCAAAATAACCGGCTTCGTAAGCCAGGTCTGTAAGAGAGCGATTGGGCTTATAACGGGAGATAACATTCCGGAACCTGACAATCGCCGCAAAATGCTTGGGACTGGTACCTACCATGCTGCGAAATCTTTTCTCCAGTGGGTCCCGGCTGATGTGTAAGGAGGTGGCCAGGTCACGGATTTTCAGTTGTCCGCCCGCTTCTCTGATCTGCCCTATGGCGGCGAGTATCAGTAAATCCTGTTGTTGAGGCCGAATAATACTGCATAACCACTGGTCCAGTAATTGAACGCATAATTTGTCTGTGGCAGCCGCCTGTAGCCGATCTGTTACAGCGTCCAGCATATCCTTGGGGAATAAATCGGTCATCGAAACCACCTGACTATTCAACAGATGTAATGGCGCTGGTATGAAGACAGCCGCCGCTCCGGGTTTCATGGTGGCTAGTAAGAACCGGGTTTTATCATGGTAGGCCATCTGCTGCGGCCCCTTTCTAATTCCGGCAATGTTGGCGCTCGTAAGGACCGTGGACGCATGATCCACCTGCCCACCCAAACGAAAGGAGAGGGTCATAGCAGTATCCGGCAATACCGTATTGATCCGGCCAGTATCGCTGGTAATGATCATATAGCCAGTGATATAAGGCGCTAATT
The DNA here is from genome assembly GCF_003259435.1 of Chitinophaga dinghuensis. GTDB lineage: Bacteria > Bacteroidota > Bacteroidia > Chitinophagales > Chitinophagaceae > Chitinophaga > Chitinophaga dinghuensis. Next base: position 151,437 of record NZ_QLMA01000005.1, on the reverse strand, counting down.
TTTTCGATGGTGGGTAATGCCGGATTTGCATGGTATGCTAAAATTGTCCTATGAAGATATTAATTAACACCGCTTTAATACTATGCTGTTAGAAATTTGAGGAAATTTATCAAAGAATTTAAAAGCTCATTTATTCACTTTTAAAATTCAATGTCATGTTGCATAAAGGGAATGGTTCCGGTAAACACTCGGAACAACATCGTGAAAGATCCCTGGGCAGAGAACCAGGAAAAACCCAACACAGAAAGAACAACGCCCGGAACATGCAGGACAATACTGATAAAATGGAACACGGTACGTCCGATAAAGGCCACCTGTCAAAACGTAAAGGTGGACACTAGCCGCCGCTCCGGGTTATCAACAATAGCTTTCATCATTACACCAAAACAACCAGCGTCATGGATCATATACAGCCGTATCCATGGCGCTGTATTTTTTTACTACTTCTTTACTACGTCAGCATAGGATTTTTACGCCCTGAGTGCTATTTTTAGCGCCTATGAAGAAACTGCTTCTCCCGTTGCTGCTATTACTCGCTGATGCCCTGAGCGGCCAGCATCTCCCTAAAGCCATCGCTTTCTATACCGGTAAAAACGACCAGGCACATATCAATTTCGTGAAGGAAGCAAATACCTTCTTCGCCACGCAACTGAAAAATTACGGCTACCAATACTATTGCACCCAGGATTGGGACCGACTAAATCCGGATACCCTCCGGCAATACGACCTGGTCATCTTCCTGGATACCAGACCCGATAATCCTGCCCAGAGAACAGCTTTCCAGGATTATATGGAACACGGCGGCGCATGGCTGGGATTTCACTTCTCCGCTTTTGCACTCAGCCCTTCCGCCTTTCCGGCAGACTGGCACTGGTACCATGAAACCTTTCTCGGAAGCGGCTCCTATGCCAGCAATACCTGGAAACCTACCAGTGCAAACCTCCGCGTAGAAAATACCCAACACCCAGTAACAGCAGGACTCCCAGCCATTTTTCGCAGTGCGCCCAATGAATGGTACCGCTGGAGCAACGACCTGCGCAAAAATCCAGCTATAGCTATTTTGGTAGCAATAGACAGCAGCAGCTTCCCCCTGGGGACTGGTCCCAAACCCCACGAAATATGGCATAGCGGCTATTATCCGGTGGTATGGACCAATAAAAAATACCGTATGGTCTATATCAATATGGGCCACAACGATATGAACTATCAAGCAGATACCGGATTATCCTCTACCTTCAGCGAACCCGCTCAAAATCAACTTATCTTGCAGGCATGCCGCTGGTTATTGGATACAAATAAAAAATAACCGCACCCGCGCTTCATCCTACAACACAAAGGACCATCCGCTAAGCCCGGATGGTCAAAATGTCGATTTCGTACTATTCTTACAAAGGAAAATGATGATAACTTTACCATAGTAATACCCATATTTTCGATTAGCCGTAAACGGTAGTACCCAATTCTATTTAACCTTCTATTCTTCATGTATACATATTTTCCGATATTTCATCGGATGTTATACCCATACTGCCTTTTGCATTAAAAAGTTATAAATTCAGTATGCGATATAGCTGACAAACCCTTTCCAAGCCGGAAGTGATTTTTCTTCCGGTTTGTTTCATTCGTTGGAAAAAAGAAAACTATGCATATTTCAGTTGACTCCGTTACCAAAAAGTATGGTAAAATAACGGTATTAGATCAAGTGAGTATTGATTTTCGCCAAGGCGGATGCTATTGCATCATCGGCGTTAATGGCGCTGGAAAATCCACCCTCTTTAATTTACTCATGCAGTATATAAAGGCGGAAACAGGGGAGATCCTGTACGACACGCATCGTTTTCAGGTATTGCCTGCTGCATATAAACAACGCATGGGATATTTAAGCGAACCATTGAATATTTTAGAAGAGCTGTCCGTCAACCAATACCTGGATTTTACAGGGAAACTTTATGGAGTAGCACCTGCTTTATTGCAAGACCGGAAAGAAAGAATATTACAGTTTCTCTTTGAAGATCAGGAAGAAATAGGGAAGAAACGAATCGCCGTTTTATCCACTGGTATGAAGAAAAAAGTAGCCTTTGCCGGCGCCATCTTACATTCCCCTGAATTCCTGCTGCTGGATGAACCCTTTTCCGCGCTGGATCCTGTTTCTGCAAAAAAAATATGCAATTTTTTATCCGGTTATCTGAATGAAAAAAGAACAATAGTATTCTCCTCTCACAATCTGGAATACCTGGAAGCAATCAATCCCATTATCATCATATTGGATGATGCCAAAGTCAAATACAACGCGCCACTGGCGGAGTTCACCAGCAACCATAGCCAAAGTATCAGTCAGTCGCTCATGGAGAAACTGAAAGTTAATGACAGCTCAACTGTAATGCAATGGGATTAATTGGGTGGTATACAACTGTTAAAATAAAAGCATTCTTCCGTTGGAAAGACAACCGCTCCGGAATAATATATGCTATACTAGGTATGGCCGCTATGTTGTATGCAGTGGGTTTACTGTACCTGTTGATGACCGAACTGACGAAACGCTTATCTGTAGAACATTTTAAGCATATACTACTGGTCACGGTCGTATCGATGACGGTCCTCCGAAAGTTCCTGCCGCAATACATACCTTTTCGAAAAAGTCTGTTACCTTACCATCCTACATCAGCCATCTTCCGATATGCCTTTAACGTATTAGATGAAATCTTGTGTTTCAATTTTGTGAACACGGTATTATTCATTTCGCTGCTACTTATTTTTCCGTTTTTTACTATCAAAGATGCCCTTACCTGGATCATTTGGATAGTGGTGGCGATCATTTGCAGGCGATTTATCCAATGTTTACTGGAGCAACGAATAAGGAGACACGATTTTTTCTTGTTATTAGGTCTCTCCCTGGCAGCAATCATCGGAGCCGTGATATTTTGGCAGCCGGCATTTATAAATACGGGGTCCTGGGAAGCCGCTCTGATAGCCATTGTAGTTGCCGGGTTGGCAGACTTTATGATGGAAGAAAAAATCGGTGAATATGAATATACAAGCAGACAAGGTGTTACAAGCAGTCACACTGGTTTCAATATATTGATGAATGCTCCGGTGCTGCGGGTGGCCGTAACTGGCGCATTCATCGTGAAAGCGCTTTTCCTCCTGGTGCTCACGATGAAAATGCAAAAGAAAGGGGTGAATGAAATGATGTTTGTCACCATGTTATTTTCTTCACCGGCACTTCCGTTTACATACTGCTTCAATAATTGCTGGGGGCCACTGAGAAACTATTGGTTCTCCATAGATCAGGCTGACCCGAACGGCACCGCAATTTGGAGATTACAGCTGCGGATCATGGCTCTGCCGTTAGCAATTGACAGTATACTTACCATTATTTTTTACATCGTTAACAGCAAGCTAGGCCCAATGATATTGGTGTCCTACTTTGCTTCCGGTATCCTTCTCTGCGTACTCTCTTATTACTGGTCTTTACGCTTCCCATTTTATGTGAAGCGAGGATTCAGTATGAATGTGAATACCTCAACAGTGGCCTCTCTTATTACATTACCCATTTGCACTGCGCTGTGGCTCACCTGCCTGTCGCCAGCATATTACCTGATAGCGGTAGCATATGTCATCGCGGCATTAGTCCTCATCATACGAATGAATAAATTCTATAACAACATCAGAATATCCGTTTATTCTAAATTATATCGCTAAAATCCAATTATCCCTATGCAGATGAGATTGGCCAGGGTCGCCTGGCCAATCCGAATATTTTTTAGCAACCCTGCAACTTTTAAGCTATCTTTGCCCCGTTAAATTAAAATTGAAGATTAGACGGAAGTCTTTACAGTCTTGAATTTTATACATTTAGAGCGTATGGTTCAACACTTACAAGCCTTGTAAGCGCTGATTAAAAGGGAACTCGGGTGTAAATCCCGGACAGTCCCGCTGCTGTAAATCTCACCAATATTGCTTTGGCAATCCATCACAGGTCACTGTCTCTCCAACTAGAGATGGGAAGGCCGCCAAAGCGGAGATAAGTCAGAATACCTGCCATATACTTGGATTTTTGAGCTTTCGTGGAATGAGGCTCGGAATTATGATCCGGTACAGACGTACTGTCTTCATACTTTTTCCATTTCTCTGAGAAAGCTGTTAAGTGAAACATTAACAGATAAATTTATGTACTTCAAAGAACTGCTTAGTTCTCTGACGAAAGGATGCCTGCATGTGATGCTCGTAGCAACCGCTATAACCGCTTCCGCGCAACAGAAAGACAGTGTGACGTCAAAAGATTTGAAAGAAGTAGCCGTATCCGCTCCCAGAGTGGCCAAAGAAGTGGTGCCCGGACAAAAACTCCAGGGCGAAGAACTGAAGCGATTAGGGGGCAACTCCGTAGCAGATGCACTCCGCTTTTTTGCAGGCGTACAAATGAAAGACTACGGCGGCATCGGCGGACTCAAAACAGTGGATGTACGCAGTATGGGCACCACCCAAACAGGGGTCTTCTACGATGGCATCCAGTTAGGTAATGCCCAAAATGGTACCGTTGACCTGGGAAAATTCTCCCTGGATAATATGGAAGAAATATCCTTGTACAACGGCCAACGCAGTAATATTTTCCAATCAGCGAAAGATTTTGCCTCCGCTTCAGCCATCTATCTCACCACTATCAAACCTAAATTCGCCGAAGGCGAAAAAACACATTTTCGTACTACCGTTAAAACCGGCTCCTTCGGTTTGTTTAATCCTTCTTTCCTCTGGCAACAGAAAGTAAGTAAACACATCACCGCCAACCTGAGCGGAGAATGGGTCAATGCTACCGGCAGATATAAATTCCGCTACGAGAAAGAAAAAGGATACGATACCACGGCTATACGAAAAAATGGAGATATCAATGCATACCGCCTGGAAGGCGGATTAAACGGTCAATTGCAAGGTGGCGAATGGTCTGCCAAAGGCTATTTCTATAAATCAGAAATGGGTATTCCTGGCTTTGTAGTCAATAATGTTTTCGGACATGTGGATCGCCAATGGGACAGAGATTACTTTTTCCAGGCGTCCTTCCGAAAGGATATTACCGCCAAATATAGCATGCTGCTGAATACCAAGTACGCCAACTACTTCAACCGTTTCGACCAGCCAGATACCGCATTGCTGATGATTGATAACAGATACTATCAGCAGGAATATTACTTTTCCTCTGCCAATCAGTATGTCATCAATAAATGGTGGAATGTGGCACTGTCCGGAGATTTTCAATGGAACAGAATGCGCTCTTTCGATAAAACAGGTAACCAGTTGTCTGAGCCAATCCGATATACGACGTTGGTAGCTGCCGCCACCAGCCTGAGTTTTAACCGGGTCAGTGCGCAACTCAGTATGCTGGGAACTTTCGTGAATGAAGATAACAGAATCAATATGCCGGCGCCATCCAAAAAGGAATTTACCCCCGCAGTATACATTTCCTGGCAACCTTCACCCAGCCCGGATTTCAAGCTGAGAGGATTCTACAAACGCATCTTCAGAATGCCTACCTTCAACGATCTCTATTACCAGGAAATCGGCGTTGCCACCCTGAAACCAGAATTCGCCACACAATACGATGCCGGCTTTACATGGTATAAACAAACACAAAATAGTACTGTAAAAGAATTCGGACTGGATGTAGATGCCTACTACAGCGAAGTGACAGATAAAATCGTTGCACAGCCTACTTCCAACCCCGAACGATGGCAGATGTTCAACCTGGGATTCGTAAAAAGCAAAGGAGTCGATGTCAAAGCCAAAGCAGCTTTTGAAGTATGGAGCGACCTTCGTCTCTCTACAAAACTGGTGTATAGTTACCAACGTGCACAGGACTTCTCCGACCCAGCCGATACCTATTACAAAAATCAAATTGTCTATATCCCGATCCACAGTGGAACCTTTATCCTGGCGGCAGACTACAAATTGTGGCAACTGAACTTCAGCCAGATTTATACAGGTGAAAGATATAACGCCAAAGCCAATATACCAGACAACTATGAACAACCCTGGTACACCAGTGATATAGGACTATCCCGCATCATTCCGCTGAAAAAATGGACATTCAAAGCCACTGCTATGGTCAACAACCTGCTGGATCAACACTATGATGTAGTGAGAAGTTTTCCTATGCCAGGCAGAAACTATAAAGTAATACTAACTATCAATATATAAAGTATGATCAATCATTCCCGGCATCTTTTGTCTCTGACGCTCCTGGCTACAGTACTGCTGTATGCCTGCCGTAAAGGAGATAAGATTGTTCCTCCTGTGATAACGCCTGTTACCCCGCCGACTCCCAACGCGGCTGTCACCGGTTTTTATCTGCTGAATGAAGGTAATATGGGCAGCAACAAAGCTACCCTGGATTATTTCGATTATACCACTGGCGTCTATCATAAAAACATATACGCCACCATCAATCCCAATGTGGTAAAGGAACTCGGCGATGTAGGAAACGACGTACAAATCTACGGCAGCAAGCTGTATGCCGTGATCAACGTATCCAATAAAGTGGAAGTGATGGACGCAGCCACTACCAAACGCATCAAACAAATTGATATCCTGAATTGCCGCTATGTGGTGTTTGCTAACGGTAAAGCATATGTGAGTTCCTATGCCGGTCCTGTACAAATCGACGTCAATGCGCCAATAGGATTTGTGGCCGAAGTAGATACCGCCACGCTGGAAGTAACCCGCAAAGTGACAGTAGGCTTCCAGCCAGAGGAAATGGCAGTAGTAAACGGTAAATTATATGTAGCCAATTCCGGCGGTTATCGCGTACCGAACTACGATAGCACCGTGTCTGTCATTGACCTGAATACGTTTAAAGAAATAAAGAAAATTAATGTTGGTATTAACCTACACCGACTCAAAGCAGATGCCTACGGAGATATCTACGTTTCCTCCCGCGGGGATTATCGTAATGTGCCATCTTCCCTGTATCGCATAGACACTAAAACAGATCAGGTAGTCCAGCATTTTGGCGTACCTATTAGCGATATCTGGATTTCGGGAGACACGGCCTATGTCTATGGCTCCGAATTCAGCTATAATACAAACAGTTTCCAGATTACCTATAATATGCTGAATGTCCGCACAGAAACGGTGCTGAATAAAAACTTTATTACAGATGGTTCCGAAGCACAAATTAAAATGCCCTATGCAGTGGCAGTAAACCCGGTTACAAAGGAAATCCTCGTAGGAGATGCGAAAGATTATGTTTCTCCCGGAAAACTGTTGTGCTTCAGCAATTCCGGCCAGCTGAAATGGTCGGTGATCACCGGGGATATTCCCGGACATATTGTTTTTGTCCCTGTTAAAAAATAAAAGAATACATCATGAAGAGCCAGAAATTATGGATGGTGGCCGGATTGGCATTATTAGCAGCCTGCTCTAAAAGCGATCCAGCACCAGAGGTAAAGCCAGTAGATCCTGCACACACAACCAACAGGGCCGCGGTATTAGATTACCAACCAGCGCCAGGACAATTTATTAACCAGTCGCCAGAATGGGTAGCCGGTAACACAGATCAGGACATCATAGCGAAAGCGCAAGCAGCGCTGGATAACAATAATTTTGTATGTCTGGGTGGTTATGGCGGTTACATCGTATTAGGTATGCAATACGCTATTCCCAATGTAGATGATCAATATAGCTTTCTCGTAAAAGGAAATGCGTTCAATAACTGGGCAGAACCAGGTATCATCATGGTTTCCGCAGATGCCAACAACAACGGTAAACCAGATGACGAATGGTACGAGATTGCAGGCTCTGAATATAGCAGTGCTAAAACCCTCCGTAACTACCAGATCACTTATTTCAAACCCGATGAGAAAAAGGTGGCAACGCCTTCCAAAACAGATAAAAATCTCAACGATACCACTTATATCCGTTGGAAGGATAACCAGGGACAATCTGGCTTCCTCTCCAGGAACATCTACCACAGCCAATCCTACTATCCGCAGTGGAAAGGGGACAGCATCACTTTTACCGGCTCCCGTCTCTCTGCTGATGGCGTGAAAGACCTTTCTGGTACAGGTGTAAACTGGGTAAGCACCGCATTCGCATTTGGATATGCTGATAACTGGTCTAATGATAACGACAATGGTAAAATTAAAATCAGCTGGGCCGTAGATAAAAATGGTAAAAAAGTAAACCTGGCTAATATCAAATTTATCAAGGTCTACACAGGTATCCGTGCAGAAGCAGGCTGGTTAGGAGAAGTATCCACCGAAGTAACCGGCGTAACCGATCTGACGCTGAAACAATAACCATCAGGGCATCTGATATGGTCGGATAAGCTGGATCTGCATCTGTTTTTCTATGCTGATTTTTTAAATCTTTGCATAAGTAAAAACCCTTCAAATGCAATTCAGATTCTTTCATGTAGATGCCTTTACCGGCGAAGCTTTCAAGGGAAATCCGGCAGCGGTATGCCTGCTGGATACCATGCCCTCTGACGATATATTAAGCAGCATAGGTAAGGAAAACAACTTACCTATGACTGCTTTTCTTTTGGCGCAACATGACGAATATATCCTGCGTTGGTTCCTGCCCAATGGCGACGAATCAAAGCTCTGTGGCCATGCCACCCTCGCCAGCGCTCATATTCTATGGGAATCGGGTTTGAAGCTGGCAGATGAAACTATTCGCTTTCATACCGCAGGCGGACTCCTAACCGCCACTAAAGGCCAGGATGGCTGGATCACCCTGAACTTTCCTGCGATTGAAAATACCCCATTGCAAGCGCATGGGCCGATGGCCACATTGTTCCCCACTGCGAAGGAAGTGCTGACTACCAGCGCAGGCGGCTATCTTGTAGTACTGCCAACAGAAACGGAAGTAAGGGATTTTGTGGCGGATGCGGAAAAACTGAAGCCGTATAAAATCACCATCACTGCACTCGCAGACGAAAACCAACCATACGATTTTGTATCCCGCTTTTTTATGAATCATGGCGGCTCTCCCGAAGATCCGGTTACCGGTTCAGCACATTGCAGCCTGGTGCCTTACTATGCGCAGGTACTGAATAAAAAAGACTTCGATGCGCGCCAGGTATCGGCACGTGGAGGCATACTGAAAGTGGGACTACGTGAAAACAGGGTAGACATCGTCGGACAGGCAGTGACCTTGGTGGATGGCTGGTTTAAGCTTTAAACTAAGCAAACATAAAAAGGCGCAAAGGGAATGGTGTCTCACCTGTATTCCCTTTGCGCCTTTGCTATAGAAGCAGGCAACGATTACAGGAACAAATCCTTTTGCAATCTTCCACCCGGCTTCACGGCATATTTACTGAAATCCGTAACCCCGGCGGATTGCAACACTTCCTCATCAATCAAGGTATGTCCGGTATACGATGCAGACGGCTGGTTAAGGATATAATACACCGCATCAGCGATAATATCTGGAGTGCGACTCATATTCACCAGTGCATCTCCGCCCAGTAAGTTCTTCACCGCTGCAGTAGCTATAGTGGTGGCCGGCCAGAGGGCATTGGAAGCAATTCCGTCAGCCTCCAGTTCTGCCGCCCATCCTAAGGCCAGCATACTCATATTGTATTTACTGATGGTATAGGCTACATGGGGCCCTAACCATTGCGCAGCGAGATTGATAGGAGGAGACAAGGTCAGAATATGCGGATTCTTACCGAGTTTAAGGTAAGGAAGACAATGTTGTGTGACCAGAAAAGTCCCGCGCACATTGATATCGTGCATCAGGTCAAATTTTTTGGCATTGGTTTGCAGCGTATTGGTCAACTGAATTGCGGAGGCATTGTTGATGACTACATCAATCCCGCCGAAACGCTCTACGGCTTTGGCTACGGCATCTGCAATCTGGGCTTCATCCCGTATATCTACCTGTACTGCCAGCGCTTTCCCGCCAGCAGCTTCCACCTCTGCGGCTGCGCTGTGAATAGTGCCTCCCAGCCTGGGATCTTCCTCTACACTTTTCGCGGCTATCACAATATTAGCGCCTCCTGCGGCCAATTTAAGGGCTATCGCCTTACCAATTCCTCTGCTGGCTCCAGTAATAAAAACCGTACGTTGTTGGTATGTCATATCTGACTGCTTTAAAGAATGAAAAATGCTATGAGGAATTTAAGCATTCTTTCCTTTCCCGCAAAAGATTGCTATTTAAATAGCCGGCTGACGAGCCCCATCCGGCCCGGAAACATCATTTACATGCCTGCGGCGGTACGCCACAAATAAGGCTACAGACACGGCGCCTAAAAGTCCCTCTACAAATACCGTAAACCGCGGTCCCGCCGCATTGGCCGCTGCGCCAGCCAGCAAGCTACCAATAGGTATCATGCCCTGGTAGGCCATGATATAATAACTGATGGCCCTCGCACGCATGGCCGGTAAAGCATGCGTTTGTATATAAGTGTTTATGGCGGAAGTCTGCGCCATCATGCCCACCCCAGAACAAAGCATGAATACCAATGCCATAGGGAGCCAACCGGAATAGGCCAGCAGGAGCAGACTTAAGGAGAAGATCAGACTGGAAGTAATCAATACTTTGATAAGATCCCTTCCTGGCTTTAACCTGGCTAAATAAATGGCAGATATAATAGAGCCAAGCCCCGCCGCACTCTCAAACCAACTGAAAGTACGGGCATCCCCATGGAAAATATCCTTGGCAAACATCGGCATGAGCGTATTGAATGGCATTACCAGCATACTGCTGACGGTCAACATTAGCAAGAGCGATAAGAGGTCCTTGTCATGCGAAATGTACTGAAATCCTGCCCGCAATTCCACCCAGATACTAGTGTCGCTCTTGTGTATCACCGGTACTTCCAGCTTCATCATAAACAAACAAATCAATATGGGGATGTAACTCACAAAATTCAATACAAAACAGACATCTTCCCCAAGAGTACTCAGCAGAATCCCTGCCAACGCGGGCCCCGCGATACGGGCAAAGTTCCACATAGTGGAATTCAGGACAATGGCATTCGGCAAATCCTCCTTGTTGGTAACCATATCCACCATGAGCGACTGCCGGCAGGTGACTTCAAAAACATTCACAATCCCCTGTAAAAGCGTAAGGAGAATAATCCAGTTCGTATTGTAATACCGGAATAATATCAACAGCGCAAAAGCAAGCGCCTGTACCATATTGATAACCTGCGTCTGTACAAGTATCTTATACCGGTTATGCCGGTCTATATAACTGCCCGCATAAGGGGCTAATACGAGAGAGGGTATGAGTCCCGCAAAACTAACCACACCAAGCAGCCATGCAGACCCTGTGAGTCGGTATATCAGCCAGCAGACTGCTGTCTTCTGCATCCAAGTTCCAACCAAGGAAACAGATTGACCATAAAAAAACAGTCTGAAGTTGCGGGATTTTAATGAGCGAAATACTTCCATTCTAAAGGTTTTTCCTGGTTCTCACTGCGCTGGCAGAAAGGCCATGCGCTAAATCGACCACAAAAGTCCTACATTTACACTAATTAGTTAAATAGATTGTTTTAATCATTTCCATTAGTAAAACCGATTAGTATGGAGTTGCGTCAGCTGAAATACTTTGTACACGCTGCAGAGAAAGGCAATTTCACCGCCGCTGCTGAAGAGCTGTACATCACCCAATCCACGCTCTCCCAGCAGATCATGCAACTGGAATCCGAACTAAATACCCACCTGTTTGACCGCATCGGCAGAAGAGTACGCCTGACGGAAAGCGGACAGGTATTACTGGAACATGCCCGCTTTGTCCTCACAGAAGTAGATAAAACCAAACAAGCCATTGAGGATTTACAAGGACTGCTGACAGGCGAACTGAGGATCGGGGTAACCTATGCATTTACCAGCCTCCTGCAACCCTTACTCATCAGCTTTCCCCGGAAATATCCGGGGGTACGACTGCGGATTGTATACGGTTCCCCGGATGAGCTTGTACATAAACTCCTGGCAGCAGACCTCGACATGGTACTGTCTTTCCATACCACCGGCCAGGAAGACCAACTGGAGATGAAACCATTGGTAAATTCACGTATAGTCCTTGCCGTTGGAAAACACCATCCGCTGGCAGGAAAGAAAACATTGCCGATTGAATCGCTGAAAGGAGTAGATATGATCCTGGCTACAAGAGGATACAGTTCCAGGGACTTCCTCGATGAAATCCTCTATAAACATAATATCACCTTGTCGGTCCGCATTGAAATGAATGATGTGCACTCCATTTTGTCCTTGGTGGAGAAAGGCCATTGGGCCACTCTGTTGAATGAACGTGCTGTAACAGGCTGGAAAAATATCCGGGTAATACTGGTGAAAGGGCAGGAGTGGATAAGAAGATCCTATATCATTACACAGAAAGGAACACACCCAAAAAAATCAGCGGCCCGTTTCGTGGAGGAACTCCAGAAAGCGACCGCTGGTGAGAAATAGTCAATGTAGGAACGGATCTTGGATTCTAATAATCCTGAATAATAACTAGTTCATTTCTACTCTTACTTCCAGAATAGTGAGATTATAATAGCTTTTGAAATCCCTGACAAAGCGTTTGAAACTATGTTGGTCGTTGTTTAATTCTTCATCCGGACTCCCCCACGGCAAATAGCCGCAAAGACATGCAATAGATTCATGATCTTCTGTGGTATTAGCCAGTTGATGATACGCCCAGTCCATTCTTTCCATTTGCAGGTATTCATGAATACTGTTATGCATGACAGCTTTGAAATAATCGTCCAGCTGCTGGAAGGGCCGGCCGAACTTCTCCGTCAGCAAATTCTCAATATATATCAGGTAGAAATTTTCCCGGATGGTTTCCGCAATATCATGGGCCAGTTGCACTTCTGCGGAAGTCAGTTGCTGTGGCGTGCTTTCCACCAGCTCATTGATGAAATTCACCAGGTAGTTGACCGCACAACGGGCCATATACCGCTTACGATGATTCTGTAAATCCTGACAGCCCAATATCCGCTTCTTCATGGTTTCACGGATGTAATTGGTGTTCAGATTATTCTCATGTACGCGGGTGGTAGTGATCACCTGCTCCCAGCGCTTCAACCGGCGAAGCTCCGGATAAGCCCGCACCAGCGTTTTTATCCAGTCCGGCCGCACAGTAACATAAAAGATTTCTCCCAAACCGCTATCCACCACTGTATTATTAATGCCTGGCGCTACTTTGAAAAGTGTATGCTCTGCCGCATATTTATCGCCTACATCCACCAAATGGCCTGCATGCGTCTGCACCAGGTAAGAGGATGACTGATTCAATGCCAGCAACCGATATTCACTGACTACCTCCAGCTGTGTTCCCGCCGGAAGATGATGCAGATCCCGGCAGATGCCAATGCCAAAAATCTCTACTTTCTGTTCCATTACCCATCCTGTCTCATCTCTATCCAGGTAAATCCTTGCAGGTCGCCAGCAATAGGACTTTAAATCTGAAGGAATGGAAGACTCACGCTTGTAGTCTGCAGTGGGGGTATGTAGGTAAATTCTTCTCGTCATGACATTTGTGTTATTCCGTTAATGTATCGCAATCGTTGCAATAGGGTTTCAAAATGCACTGTACATTATCAGTATAACCATGACGGAGAAGGATGGTACCAGAAATTAATAAGTGATTAACAAAAAAATTAACGGGCGGAGAGCGTTACCAATTTATTGACAGTAGCCCAGTTGCGGGTTGTAGCCGACATTTTTAATTTTTTCTCAATTAATACATTGGTAAATACAGGCTTAGACATGTCTTTTTCAACCGCTATATATAATTCCCGATCTATGAAATGGATTTTTTCCTGCGCAGAAGCCAATTGTAACATCGTTTCCTGTAACGCTGCGGATGGTGTTTCATGCAGGAAGGTGACATACAATTTCCTCGTTTCCGCTGTAGCCACATGGCCAAAAGGATGTTGGGAGACGACTGTCGCCAAAGACGCATGGGTGCGTAACATCACCGGCACACTATACCCGAGTTCCTGTTCCAGCGCTTTTTCAATTTTTTTCAGCAGGGTACTTTCCGGGGTCGCTTTAGTAGAGAAAATCACATTCCCGCTTTGAATGAATGTGGCTACATTGCTGAATTGCATCCGCTCAAACATAGGGCGGAGGTCCTCCATTTTGATGATATTTTTTCCACTGACATTAATGCCTCTGAGAAGGGCTACATATGTTTCCATATGGTAAATATAAGTAATTTATTTTTAGGGAGACACGTAGTCATCGTTCTAATAACTGCTCCCATGGCGGGAAAGCAGGAAGTCGTCTGATTTAAATTTCCCCGGAGAAACACTGACCATTGTTTTGAAACTTCTAATAAAATGGGCCTGGTCATAAAATCCCTGATCCAGTGCCATAGACGTGAGCCGCAGTTTATCTCCAGAGGTCTGCAGCCGGTCTATCAGGCTCCTGATCCGAATAATGCCTGCATAGGTTTTCGGACTGATGCCAATCGTCTCCCTGAACATCATTTCCAGGTATCTCCCCGAACGACCAAACTCGCCAGCCACTGTATGCACGGGAATATTGCCCCTATGTTCCCTGATCAACTGACAGGCCTGCCATGCCGGAGTGATGGGTAAAGACTGACTGAAATAGCGATGAAAGTAGGCCTGTATCTGTTGCTCATCCGTTACATCAAATTGAAATGCCAACCGATGTTGCAATAATTCCAATGGAACAAAGGTATCCGCAGTTTCGGTTAATGGCTCATCCAGGAAATGGGCAGGGGCCCAGGGATAAAATTGTACGAGAAATATTTTCGTATACCCGTGGAGGTGAATACGGATACTGGTGGTTAATTGTCCGCATAAATAATTGCCTGCTTGCAGGAAATGATGTCCCCGGCATCCATCAATATTGATTCCCGGTCCATGAATAAATGCAATATTGAAACATCCGTTGGGTAATACCTGTTTGCCCTCCAATGCAATACCAGAGCGCGAATTATCCAATACCCAACATTTTTTTATATAGTTGGATGCTGGCGGTAATACGGGATATTCATGATAGCGGAACATATTCCAAAATAATAAAAAATAACAAGCTTCGCATTTTTACAATTTCATCCAGGATCTTTCTGATACTTTTGAGCGCAGATAATTACCACGGTTATGAACAGACGAAATTTTATTGGTCTTGCCGGCACATTCGCCGCAGCAAGCCTCACGCCTGCATGGGCCCATGCGGTTACTGCTCCCAAATATAAACTGGGCTTGCAATTGTATTCCCTCAATGCAGAAATGAAAAAAGACCCCCGGAGTACGCTGCAACAGGTGGCTTCCTACGGCTACCAGGAAGTGGAAACCTATGGCTTCAATCACGGCGGTAACAAATTTTACTGGAACATGGAACCCGCTGCTTTCCATGAATTGTTACAGGAATTTAATCTCACTTCTTCCAGTGGCCATTATGATATCGACAAGTTCCTCCTGCCTGGCGTAACGGTTGATGAAAGAAAAAAATACCTGGATGATTGTATAAAAGGGGCAAAGGCGTTAGGACAACAGTACATAGTATGGCCATGGCTCGACCCACAGCTGCGAAATCCCGAAAGTTTCCGCCTGCTGGCGCAGACCCTTAATGAAATGGGAGAGCAGGTAAAGCAGGCTGGCCTTCAGCTGCTATACCACAACCATAATTTCGAATTCGTAGCGAATAATGGAAAAACAGGATACGATATTCTCCTTTCACAAACTGATCCCGGGCTGGTGAAACTGGAGCTGGACCTATATTGGGCCATCCGGTCCGGACAAGATCCGCAACGCCTGTTTGCTCTTCAGCCTGGAAGATTCGTTATCTGGCACATTAAGGATATGGATAAAAACGATCCCGATTTACATGCAGTGGTAGGGGATGGCTCAATCGATTTTACTAAAATCTTACCCTACGCAAAGCAAGCAGGATTGAAACACTTATTCGTAGAGCAAGGGAACAATTATGTTCCCAGTGCCCTCGAATGTGTCGCCAAAAGTGCCAGATTTGTGAAAGAAAAAATATTCAGATAAACTTAGAAGGGTAGAGTACAGGAGAATCTCACTACTTTTTGACCTTGGATTTATCCACGACTTCTACATATCGTATAGCCGTGTCCGCAGTGATGGTGATGGGGGAAAATATTTTCTTGAATGTTTTAACTTTATCCCCATCTGTGAAGGTAATGCTGAGCGTACATTCCACCTCGCAAGGCTCGCTGGTTGGCGGATTCATGTACAACCGGATAAAAGTATCCTGGATATCTTCCAGCTTGTACTTTTGATCGCTCTGGGTCAGCTTGGCATCGCGCTGCCAGCCTTTACTCCAGTTCGTCATAGTGTCGTTCTTGGCCGTTACATAATCCTTGTCGTCATCGTAATTGTGAAAGCCTACTCTTACGCTCAACTGTCCGTCCGGACTCTTTTGATTGTTAAGCGTTCTAATGACCATGTTTGTTTTCAGCACATCATTTTTGCTGTTCGGGAAAATAGTTTGCGCGCACGCAACACTAGTGATTCCAGCCAAGAAAAAGCCAATGGATAAAAACTTCCTACGCATTACTAAAGGTTTTTTTTGGTCAATAAATGGATGATGGTTTCATCGCGTTTACAATCTCATTAAAGAGAAGACTAGTATTTTAGTACTAGATATTAGTAAATCGTTAACAAAAAAGTCCGGCTTTCACCCCCAGAGGGCGAAAGCCGGACTTTATATACTAGTATTTTATTAAATATTAACGCTTGCGCTTAGGCTTGGCGCCTCTCTTTTTAGGCTTACCATATTTAAGCAGCATCTTCTCTTTATGCGTCATGACGTTATTCGTCTTCATATTCTTAGCCTTCTTCTCATGGAAAGCGGGCCCGAAATCCTCCAGCTTAGGCGCTTTCACCAGGGTGTTGCGCATAAATACCTTAGGCTTCTCATCTTCTGTCAATACCTCCGAAATCTCTAATGCCTCCGGTAAATCCTGCTGTGGAATGCGATAATTCATCAATTCTTCCACGGCCGCCAGTTGGTCTTCCTCAGAATCTTTACTCAGCAATATGGAAATACCTTTCTTATCCGCCCTACCCGTACGACCGATCCGGTGAATATAGTTCTCTGGCTGTTCCGGCGTATCGAAGTTAATCACATGGGTTACTTCCGCTATATCCAGACCTCTGGCGATAATATCCGTTGCAATCAGAAAACGGAACGATCCCGCCTGGAAACCATTAACGGTATTAAATCGATGGTTCTGTTCCTTGTTACTATGAATAACTCCCACATTCTCCGGAAAAGTCTGGCTCAATTGCTCATACAGATCATCCGCCAATGCTTTTGTGCCCGCAAAGATTAATGTCTTTGTCATGCTCTCATCAGTGCTGATCAGCAATTTGAGCAAATTAACCTTGGTATTGAAGTTGGGTACGCGATACAAACGCTGATCAATGTTTTCCAGCGGAGTACCTGCTGGTGCAGCTTCTATACGCGCAGGATTGTTGAAGTTATTTTCAATAAACTGCTCTACATCCTCCGTAATGGTGGCAGAAAACAACAGATTCTGCCTTTTCTCCGGCAACAGACCTATGATATTTTGAATCTGGGTGCGGAAACCAAGATTCAGCATCTCATCCATCTCATCAATCACCAGTCTTTTAACAGACTTCATTTTCAACGCGCCGCTGAGTATAATATCATACAGGCGGCCAGGTGTGGCCACAATAATATCCACCTTATTCTGCGCGGCGGCTGCCTGCGGATTCATATTGACACCACCATACAAGCCGAGTACTTCTACACTCATGTAGGTGGTCAGTTTCTTAATAGATTCTACTACCTGTACTACCAGTTCCCTCGTAGGCACCAGGATGAGCATCTGTGGATGCTTCTCCTTGCTAAACTTAAACAACCGCAGGGTAGGCAGCAAATAGGCAAAGGTTTTACCCGTACCAGTCTGTGCAATACCGCATACATCCTGCCCGGACATAATCACGGAAAAGGCCCGCTGCTGTATAGTAGTAGGTTGCTGAATACCCAGGTCATCCAGGGCATTCAATAAAGATGAATTCAGATTTAATTCACGAAAAGTCATGACGCTGCTATAAAATGAACGACAAAGGTAAATATTTTAACGTTG
This sequence comes from Chitinophaga dinghuensis, assembly GCF_003259435.1. GTDB lineage: Bacteria > Bacteroidota > Bacteroidia > Chitinophagales > Chitinophagaceae > Chitinophaga > Chitinophaga dinghuensis. The sequence continues at coordinate 133,374 of NZ_QLMA01000005.1, read as the reverse complement.
CAGTCCGGCATTCCGGCAGAACAGCCTGATGATTTGATCTGAAATTCTTACTAGCTTTATGTTATAATCTGTTTTCAAATGGCGCTCCTGAAAAGAATTAACCCTTTCTCCAAAACAAATGACGACACAGGTTTTGGTATCAATGCAGCCGGCTATGGCGGCCGCTTTATCAATCGGGATGGTTCCTTCAACCTCCGCCGCGAAGGCTATCCATTCTGGCACCGGTTTAGTGTTTATCACGCGTTGTTGAATGTCTCGGCCTGGAATTTTATCACATTTTTATTGCTATTCTTTTTTGCCGCCAACCTTTTCTATACTGGCATTTACTGGCTGGTAGGCCCCGAGCAACTGCAAGGCGTAAGAGGAGTAACAGCCTGGGAGAAGTTCAAAGAACTTTATTTCTTCAGTACGGAAACCTTTACCACCGTGGGTTATGGGCGGGTGAACCCCGTTGGAGACGGAGCCAACTTTGTAGCTTCCATCGAAGCCATGACCGGCTTCCTCTCTTTTGCAATCGTTACTGGTCTCCTCTATGGCCGTTTCTCCCGCCCCCGCGCACATCTGCTCTTCAGCGATGATGCCGTGATTGCTCCTTATAAAGACAGAACAGCCTTAATGTTCCGCATGGCCTCCCACAAGGAATACCATACCCTCACAGATGTTATCATTCAGGTAAACCTGGCCCTCCTCGTGGAAGAAAATGGACACCTGGTCTATAAATATTTTGAATTAGCCCTCGAAAGAAAACGGGTGGATAGTCTGTCCATGAACTGGACGGTAGTCCATCCAATTGATGAGAACAGCCCTTTACTGGGCTTTAATGAGGAAGATATGAGAACCGCAGACGTGGAAGTATATGTGCTGGTACGCGGTTTCAATGACGTATATTCAAATGTAGTGCAGCAACGTACGTCGTATACTTTTGAAGAGATAAAGCTGAACCGGAAATTCGTTCCCATGTATCGGGTCAGCAAAAATGGACGCACGACCATCCTGGAACTAAATAAATTGAACGCCACCATCTCGGCGGAATCCGAGGCCCATTAGGCCACGGATTCCGCTTTGCGGGATATCAGCAGTAATCCCAGGAAAGTGAAGAAGCCATTGATCACCAGCAGCTCCAGCCCAATCTCGAAATTACCAAAAAGTCTATGTTGATTATTATCCACCACCAGGCAGAGCAAAGGCGCCACCACACAAACTAACGGCACCAACTTGTCATTCACAACACGCTTGGTGAAAATACCAAAGGTAAATAACCCCAGCAGCGGACCATAGGTATATGCGGCAATTTTCAGAATCACCCCAATCATGCTCTGATTGTTGATCCATTCAAATACCATTACAAACAAAAGGAAAATAAACGCCATCATCAGGTGAACCCGCTGACGTACTTTTTTCTGCTTCTCCGGCGACCAGTCAGCCCTGCGTTGAATACCCAGGATATCTATACAGAAAGACGATGTCAGCGCCGTCATAGCCCCATCTGCACTCGGAAAGAGGGCAGAGATCAACGCAATAATGAAGATCACAGAAATCGCTGGCGGCATATGATGCAGTGCCAGCTCTGGGAAGATTTTATCTCCGGTAGCATTAACGCCCTGTGATGCGCCATACAGATATAACAAGCCTCCCAAAAACAGGAACAGCCCAATCACTATCAGCATGATGAATCCTAATACCACCACGTTCTTCTGGGAATCTTTTACCGTAGTAACAGAAATGTTTTTCTGCATCATCTCCTGGTCCAGCCCCGTCATGGTAATGGTGATAAAGGCCCCGGCTATAATCTGCTTGACAAAAAACAACTTGCTGTTAGGATCTGTCACAAATATATTCGTCAACCCTCTTTCCTTCATGGCCGCAATACTCTCGCCAAAGCCCAGGTTCATCGTATGCAGGATGTAAAACACACAAATAATCAATCCCGCCAGCATACAAGTGGTCTGCAAGGTATCCGTATACACAATGGTCTTTACCCCGCCTTCATAGGTATACACCAGGATCATCGCCAGGATGATAAGGGTGGTTACGGCAAAAGGTACCCCGAAATTCTGCAGGATGGTCTCCTGCAAAATACGTACTACCAGAAACAGTCGGGCCGTAGCTCCGAGCGTCCTGGAGAGAATGAAGAAGGACGCGCCGGTTTTATAAGAGGCAGTCCCAAACCGATTATTCAGATAATTGTAAATAGATGTCAGCTGCAACCGATAGTACAGTGGAATCAATACATAGGCAATGGTCAGATACCCAATCAGGTAACCCAGCGTGATCTGGAAATAGGTAAAGGCATCCTTGCCTACCGCCCCAGGCACACTCACAAAAGTAACCCCGCTCAAAGAAGTACCAATCATCCCGAAAGCAACCAGCATCCAGTTACTGTTTCGGTTACCGATGAAGAAAGATTCATTGTTTGAATTACGCCCGGTATACCAGGCTACAATCAGCAGAATGATGAAATAAGCAACGACAAATGAAAATAATAACGCTGGCGACATGTATCCGTTTTAGTAAGATGTCAAATATATGGAATCAGCTTTAGTTTTTTCTACTTCTATTGTTTGATTTTGTCAAATAAAAAATTTGCTGTTGTCAAATTATATTGTAATTTTTATTGATAAACAACTCGCTATGCCTGACATGAATAACCTGGCCGATACGATTTTGAATTTTAACGGATTTTACGAGGAGATAGCCGCCCTCCTGAATAATCATCGTACCCGTCAGCCACTGTCGGGAGCAGAACTCCGCATTTTGTACGAAATAGCCCGTGGTAATCATCCCAATGCCGGCCAGCTGGCAACCGCTACTGGCACCGATCCCGGATACCTGACACGTATCGTTCGCTCCCTGCAGCAACAGGGACTGATTATCCGGATTCCGGCCCCCACAGATGCCCGCAGCTTTACCCTCGGACTTACCCCGGATGGTGAAGCCTTATTGACTACCCTCCACCAGGAAAGCCGGGAAGATATCCTGCGCCTCATCGCCCCGCTTAGTCAGCAACAGCAGAACCAACTGGGAGCCGCCATGAATACCATCCGACGCCTCCTGGGGAAAGACCAGGACAGCGCAGGAGAAGGTATCATCTTCCGAAATAATATCCTCCCCGGCGATATTGGTTATCTGATCCACCTGCATGGCGATCTCTATGCCAGGGAAAAAGAATACAACCTGGAATTTGAAGCCTATGTCTGTAAAACATTCTATGAATTCGTAGCCAGCTACTCGCCGGCAAAAGATCGCCTCTTCCTGGCAACGGAAGGGGGCAAAATTATCGCATGCGTGGCTATCCTGGGCGCAGGAAGACTCGCCCAGCTGAGATGGTTCCTGGTACATCCGGATTATCGAGGCCGCGGTCTCGGAAAAAAACTCCTGACCGACGCACTGGCCTTCTGTAAGGAAAAGCAATTCCAGACAGTGTACCTCATGACCACCAGTATGCAAACCTCCGCCATCGCACTGTATAAGCAGATGGGATTCAGGAAAACAGGGGAGAAGCTGCTCCAGCTTTGGGGCCAGCAATTATATGAGCAACGTTATGATATGGACCTGATGTGATTTTTCAGATAGCCGTCACTGTTATAGCCTCAGGCATAACGGTGCAGTAACACAATCTGCCCCAGATGATAGGAATCATGGTCTGTCAGGCCCTGTAGATAGTAGATAGCGGTATTATCCGTACCCGGAAATACATCAAACAGTTCGGCTTCCGGAAAGGAGCGGACAGACTTCACTATACTGGTAAAGGAATGTTCCAGCCGCTGTATAGTACCATGCCAGTTATCCGGCCCATGATTATCCGGGAGATAAAAATCGGGCAAATCCCCGTCCTGCTCAGGCGCTTCATTGTGCATATAACGCTCTACCCGTTGATGCCAGTAAATGAGGTGATTAACGATTTGCCAGATGCAGTTGGAATCCTGGAATCGCTTTACAGCTTTATCCGCATCAATGCGGATAAGATGTTCCTTAAAAGTAACCCCTATCCAGGGTTCGCCATTATAAAGACTTTCCAGTGAATTGGCTACATGTTTTGTAAATGACATACCTGAAAGATTAAGGAATTGATACTCGTTATTCGTAATTTACAAAAAAACCTGGTTATGAATCAACTGGAACTGGAAAGCAACAAAAACGAAGATTCCATTCGTCTGGCCGTAAGTACAATGAAACAGCGCCTTGGTGTCATTGAACAGGGCGGTGGCAAAAAAAGCCTGGAGAAGGTAAGGCAACGCGGTAAGTTAACTGCCCGTGAACGCATTGCTTACCTGATCGATAAGGATTCCACATTTACGGAAATTGGCGCATTCGCCGCTTACGACATGTACCCCGAATATGGCGGCTGCCCCGCTGCCGGAACCGTCGCAGGCATCGGCTATGTAAGCGGACGTCAGTGCATGATCGTGGCCAACGACATGACAGTAAAAGCGGGAGCCTGGTTCCCACTGACAGGCAAGAAAAACCTCCGCCTGCAGGAAATCGCCATGGAAAACAGATTACCCGTAATCTATCTGGTAGACAGCGCAGGCGTATTCCTCCCCATGCAGGATGAAATCTTCCCGGATAAAGAACACTTCGGTCGTATCTTCCGCAACAATGCACGCATGTCCGCTATGGGCATCACCCAAATCGCCGCTGTAATGGGCAGTTGTGTGGCAGGAGGCGCGTATCTCCCAATCATGTCCGACGAAGTACTCATGGTGGAAGGAAACGGGTCTATCTTCCTCGCCGGCCCTTACCTCGTAAAAGCCGCTATAGGCGAAGACGTAGATGCGGAAACGTTAGGCGGCGCCGTTACCCACACGGAAATCTCCGGAATAGCCGACTACAAATTCAAATCGGATGAAGAATGCCTGGATCGCATCAAACATATCGTTGGCAAAATCGGTCATAATACCGGCGCAGGGTACGACCGCATCGCCCCGGTAGCGCCCTCATTCCCCGCAGAAGATCTGTACAAACTAATGCCCGCAGAAAGTACCAAACCTTATGATATGCTGGATATCATCAGCCGACTGGTAGATGGTTCCGAGTTTGATCAGTATAAGGAAGATTACGGAAAAAGTATCCTCTGCGGCTACGCCCGCATCGATGGCTGGGCAGTAGGCATCGTGGCCAACCAACGCAAAATTGTAAAAAGCCGCAAAGGCGAAATGCAAATGGGAGGCGTGATCTATAATGATTCAGCCGACAAGGCCGCACGCTTTATCATGAACTGCAATCAGAAAAAAATTCCACTGGTATTCCTCCAGGATGTTACCGGTTTTATGGTGGGCAGCAGAAGCGAACATGCCGGCATCATCAAAGATGGCGCAAAACTCGTGAATGCAGTGGCCAATTCTGTAGTACCCAAAATCACTATCGTCATCGGTAATTCCTATGGCGCAGGAAACTACGCTATGTGCGGAAAAGCCTATGACCCCCGTTTCATTTATGCCTGGCCCACTGCTAAAATCGCAGTAATGGGAGGAGAACAGGCCGCCAAAACATTACTACAAATACAGGTTGCATCGCTAAAGGCTAAAGGAGAAGAAATCTCCCCTGAAGAAGAAAACAAATTACTGGCAGCTATCACTGAAAAGTATACTGCTCAAACTACTCCATACTATGCGGCAGCAAGATTGTGGGTAGATGATATCATCGATCCGGTGGACACACGTAAACGCATATCCGAAGGAATCAAAGCGGCGGAAAACGCCCCCATTGAGCAATCCTTCAATGTAGGCGTATTCCAGGTGTAGGAATAATGTGTGAATCCACTATCTTCGCCGAATGGCTGAACTCATCATATATACAGACGGAGCATCACGCGGTAACCCCGGTCCTGGCGGTTACGGCGTGATTCTCATGTGGGGAACCGTAAGAAAGGAATTGTCCCAGGGATACCGTAAAACAACCAATAACCGCATGGAACTACTGGCCGTTATCACCGGCCTGGAAGTCCTCACCAGGGAAGGTCTCGACATCACCGTGTATACCGACAGTAAATACGTCGTGGACAGTATAGAAAAAGGTTGGATCTGGGGCTGGGTGAAAACAGGCTTCAAAGACAAAAAAAATAAAGATCTCTGGATGCGGTTTATTCCGCTCTATCGCAAGCATAAAGTAAAAATGAATTGGGTGAAAGGCCATGCCACCAATCCTTTCAACAACCGTTGTGATGAACTGGCCACACAAGCCGCCGATAGCGGCAACTGGCTGATCGACACCGGCTTTGAAAGCGGCAACGGATAATCTGCTGCACACCCAAAGAGAACCAATTCAATAGTTGAGTTGTAATTATTCCGACAATTCAACTATTGCTTATGTTCGAATGGCTCATTCACACCCTCCGCAAATACCCTGAAATTGCCGTGATGTTAACCCTTATGTTAGGGTACCTGATTGGCAAAGTACATATAAAAGGCTTCACCCTGGGAACCGTTACTGGCGTACTGCTCGTAGGTATTTTCATCGGCACTTATCATATCCCGATCCCCGACGGCTCCAAAGCAATTTTCTTTCTCTTCTTCCTGTTCTGTACCGGCTATGGCATTGGCCCCCAATTTTTCCAGGCTCTGAAAAAAGATGGGATGCCTATTGCATTGTTTTCATTTATTGTTTGCGTTAGCAGCTTGATATTATGTTGGATCATCTCTTCCATCTTACGCTTTGAAATAGGTACTGCCGCCGGTTTCATGTCAGGCGCCAATACCTGCTCCGCTATCATCGGGGTGGCCTCTAATAGTATCAAGGATCTGAATATCCCCGATTTCGAAAAATCCAAATACCTGGATCAGATACCCGTGGCTTACGCCGTGACGTATATCTTCGGTACCGCCGGTACCAGTTGGTTCCTCTCTGTCATTGGTCCCTGGTTTATGTCTGGCAGCAGGGCTAAACTAATTGAAGAAACTAAGCAACTGGAAGCCAAACTGGCCGAATCAGCCACAGAAGAGCAAGGAGGACCCACAAACGCCTATGATAAAGTAGCTTTCCGCGCATACCTCCTCAGCAGAGATATTATCGGCGATGGTAAAACCGTTACTGAACTGGAAGACTCCCTCAAAGCAAAAGGCCGTATCCTCTGGATGCTGCGCGTACGCCGGGAAGGACGACTACTCCCAGTAACGCCGGATTTACTACTCCATGCCGGAGATATCGTGGCCGCTGGCGGACAACGTGTCTCCGCAATCGGTGCAGATGCACTCCTGGGTAAAGAAGTAGCAGACGTAGAACTACTTACTTTTCCCGTGCAAGATGCCATGGTATACGTGACGAATAAACGAATGGTGGGGCATCATATACGCAGGCTCGCAGCAGAGCCAAGTTTCAGAGGTATCAGCGTCCGCAAACTCACCAGGGCAGGGATTGAAATTCCTTTATCGCCACTAACAGTACTGGCCAAAGGCGATGTACTGGAACTGGTGGGAATCGAACAGGATCTGGACAGAGCCATCAAACTCCTTGGGTTCAAAGAGAAAACAGGCGTGGAAACGGATATCATTTACCTGGCCGGAGGTATTGTGATCGGTACGCTGGTAGGCGCGCTGTCCGTGAAAGTAGGGAAGGTGCCCCTGGAACTTAGTACCAGCGGAGGTTCGCTCATCGCAGGACTCTTCTTCGGATGGTTGCGCAGCGCACGTCCCACTTTCGGATTTATTCCCCCTTCTTCCCAATGGGTGCTGGCAAAACTTGGCCTGCATGTATTTATTGCAATCGTAGGACTCACTTCCAGTGAAGGATTCCTTACCGGATTAAAACAAGAAGGCATCACTCTCTTTCTCGCCGGGATCGTATTAAGTCTTTCTCCTATGGTACTGGCACTTTTTCTTTCTAAATATGTCTTCAGATTTCATCCGGCAGTAGGGCTGGGAGCCTGTGCTGGCGCGCATGACGAGTCGGCCCCGCTATTGGCAGTACAGGATGCGCTGAATAGTAAGGTGCCCGCACTAGGCTATACCGTGGCCTATGCAGTGGCCAATATTACCCTCACTACTTCAGGGGTTATTATTGTACTCCTCATGAGTCATGGAAAATAATTTTCGGCAACTTTTTTAACATTTCTTTTGTTGATTACGGAATAACCACTAGCTTTGCGCTCCTATAAGTCTATAGAATTAATAGGGTAATAAAACGGAACTCATGACAGGAAACCAATTACAAAGAAACCAACCGCATTGTGCTGCATGCTTGTCGTACTGTTGCGACGCCCGAATGTATTGTTGAAAAGCCACACAATCACCTGACAGCAATTAAATAATAGGGGAAACATAGCTTGGGGTACCTAACGCCAAACCGGCGCTGGGGTGGATATTCCATGCTTCTGAAAACAGCAAAACCTCCACAACTAACATATTATGCTACAACGATTACTTTTAATTTTTCTCGTGGTGCTGGGCCCATTACTGGGTGCTGCACAAACACGCACAGTTACGGGAACAGTATTCTCGGCCATAGATAAAGCGCCGTTGCCAGGAGCAACAGTGGTGGTAAAAGGTACTACCAAAGGTACTGCCACCAATGCGGAAGGCACTTTTAAACTGGATGTCACCGATCCTTCAGCAACTACGCTGGTGGTGAGTTTTATAGGTATGAAACCACAGGAAGTAGCCATAACGACTGCGCCTATACGTATTTCACTGGAATCTGCCAGCAAAGAAATTGACGAGGTAGTGGTGATCGCTTACGGTACTGGTAAGAAAAACTCGCTGACGGGTTCCGTTTCACAGATTAAAGGGGCAGAATTGGAAGATCGCCAGATCTCCAGCGTTTCCCGCGGTCTGCAAGGACAGGTAGCCGGTGTGCAAAGCACTGCCCAGAGCGGACAACCAGGTACTGATGCGACGATCCGCATCCGTGGCGTGGGATCTATCAACGCTTCATCTGATCCGCTGTATGTAGTGGACGGCGCACCATATACTGGTAGTATTAATGCGATCAATCCTTCGGATATCGAGTCTATTTCTGTATTGAAAGACGCGGCTTCCAGTGCCCTGTACGGGTCCCGCGGCGCTAATGGCGTGATCATCATCACTACTAAAAAAGGAAAAGGCAACGGTACGAATATCAATGCCCGGGTAAGCCAGGGATTTTCTAAACGTGCAGTGAAAGATTACGCACAGGTAAGCACCAATGATTATTTCCAAATGTACTGGGAAGCCTTGCGTAATGCGGGTCTTACCAATGGCCTGTCGGCAGACGCGGCTGCTGCATACGCCAGCAGTAATGTAGTCAGCGATCTCGGCATCAACCCTTACGGTACGGCTTATCCTACGCCTGTTGGCCTGGATGGCAAAATAGTGCCAGGCGCTCACCCGCTCTGGAACGATAACTGGAACAATGCCATGCAGCGTACCGGCCAACGCACGCAAGCAGATGTGGCCATCAGCGGTACTTCCGACAAAGCCAGATACTATGTTTCCGGCGGATACCTGAACGATCAGGGTATCTATCTTGGCTCAGGTTTCAAACGTTATAACGTACGCACCAACCTGGACCTGGATGCAAAAAAATGGCTGAAAGTAGGCATCAACCTCGCTGCTGCTCACTCCGATCAGCAAGCGCCTCCTTCTGAAGACAGTCGCTCCGATAACTACGTGAACTACGGCAGATTAATGCCTTCCTTCTATCCAATATATCAACGTAACCTGACTACAGGCGCATATATTCTGGATGCAAACGGTAATAAAATATTCGACTATGGCGCATATCGCCCTAGTGCCAATAACCCCAATACCAACCTGGTTCAAACAGCTAACATCGATTTACATAACGTAAACCGTGATGATGTTTCCGCTCGTGGTTTTGCAGAAGCTACCATCTGGGATCAGCTGAAATTTAAAACCACTTACAGCGCCGACTATACGCAGCGCATGACCCACGATTACACCAACCCAACACTGGGCTTCGATGCGCCTATCGGCGGTACGGTGGATCGTGGTAGCTATCGTACTTTCAGCTGGACTTTCAACAACATTTTCACTTACGATAAAACCTTCCAGGAAAAACATCATATCAGCTTACTCGCTGGTCAGGAAGCCTATAAATATAAATTCACCTTCATCGATGGTAACCGCTCCGGTTTCTCGCTGCCAGGCCTGACAGAACCGGCTGATGCCTCTGTACTACTGGGCTACACCGGCTACTCCGATGTATTTACTTTATCCAGCTACCTGTCTCGCGCAGAATATGACTACAAAGGAAAATACTTCTTCTCCGGATCATTACGCCGCGATGGTTCTTCCCGATTCTCTCCAAGCAGACGTTGGGGTACCTTCTGGTCTTTAGGCGGTTCCTGGAAAATGACAGAAGAAAACTGGCTGAAAAGCTCCAAGTGGCTGGATTTGCTGACAGTACGCGCCAGCTACGGTGCACAGGGTAATGATAACCTAGGTTCCTTCTACGGCTATCAGGCTTTGTATGTAGTAAACAGCAACCTCGGAGAAGGCGGTACCTACCGCGATACGCTGGCCAACACCAACCTGAAATGGGAAACCAATTTAAACCTCAACGTAGGGGTAGACTGGTCCATGTTTAACAACCGTTTCGGTGGTACTGTAGAATTCTTCCAGCGTAAATCAAGAGACCTGCTCTATCAATTGCCACTGGCGCCTTCTACAGGTTATCCTTCCATTGCGCAGAACATCGGCGCATTACGTAACAATGGTATAGACGTTACGTTAAGAGGCGTACCGGTAAGAACGAGAGACTTCCAATGGTCTGTAGACCTGAATCTCACCCATTACAAAAATGTGGTGACCTCCTTACCGCAGAAAGAAATTATCAGCGGTACGAAGAAACTGATGGTAGGCCATTCTATCTATGATTTCTATATCCGCGAATGGGCAGGAGTAGACCCTAAAACTGGAGCGCCACTCTGGTATGTAACAGATCCTACTACAGGTAATAAAACCACTACTTCCAATTATAGCAGCGGTTCCCTGTATTACTCAGGTTCTGCATTACCGGATATTTATGGCGGTCTGACCAATACCTTCACTTACCGCGGTATTTCCCTGTCTTTCCTCTGGGCTTACAGTCTGGGTGGAAAAGTACTGGACCAGGATTATCCTCAGTTAATGCATACCGGTAATAACCCCGGTCGCGCATGGTCTGAAGAAATGCTGAACCACTGGACGCCAACGAACACCAATACCAACGTTCCTTTGCTGACAACCAACAATACGAACTGGACATCTACCTCCACACGTTTCCTGTATGATGCATCTTATGCACGTCTGAAAAATGTGAATCTCAGCTACACGCTGCCTAAGTCGTTACTGGATAAGGCGCACCTGAATACGGTTACCGTATACGTAACAGGCGAGAACCTGATTACTATTTATGGTCACAAGGGGATGGATCCTGAGCAGGCAGTTGCAGGCGTTACTTACTTCCGTTATCCGGCTATCAAATCTTTATCTGCCGGTATTAACCTGAATTTCTAAAAACAGAGCCATGAAAAAGAACAGATATATACTTACAGCGATATTGAGTGTAGGATTGTTGGCGTCGTGCAGTAAGAGCTTCCTCGATCAGCAACCTACCAACCAAGTACCGGAAGATCAGGTATTCACTACCGCAGATAACGTGGAAACCGTTATCAACGGAACCTGGGCTTATGCCATGGAAACATTCTTCACGTATTCCGTACCAGGATTCACTTCTATTCTCCGTGCCAGCGATGCCATGGGGGATGATGTGGCCGTAACCACCAAATATGGTTTGCGGGATGCTTATACCTTCGTGGAAATGGTAGACAACACCAAGAACCGCGTCAGCGCTTACTGGACCATTCTCTATAAAGTGATAGACAATGCCAACAGCATCATTGCAAACGTTGATAAAGCAACGGGAGATGACGCACAGAAAGCCCGTCTGAAAGGACAAGCTTATGCGCTCCGTGGCTGGTGCTACCTGACCCTGGCATCCTTCTATCAGTTTAATCCGATAGTAGATCCTAACGCCAAAGCAGTACCTATCTATCTCACCCCTACAACACCCACTACCAAAGGGAATCCGCGTGCTACCATTAAACAGGTATACGATCAGGCTATTGCCGACCTGCTGGCAGCAGAACCACTGGTAACAGGGTATAACAGGGGAGACGCGAGCAAAAAATATAAAATCGATCTCAATGTGGTTGAAGGATTGCTGGCCAGAGCCTATCTGCAAACCCAACAATGGACCCTGGCACAACAGAAAGCAGCTGCTGCCCGCAACGGTTACCCACTGATGGCAGGAGCGGACTATCTGAAAGGTTTCAGCGATGTCAGCAATGTAGAATGGATCTGGGGACACCCTCAAACGCCTAACCAGAGCAATGCAAGCTATAACTTCCATTTCCTGGATGTAAGCGATCCCGGTTCTTACTACTACAGCTTCATGGCAGATCCTTTCTTCAAAAACTACTTCGATAACGGCGACGTACGTACGCAGTTGTTTGATTGGGATACATTACCATCTCAGGAAGGTTACCTGCGCTATAAAAAATTCCGCTTCCGTGACCAGACAGCCTTAATCGGCGATCTCGTACTGATGCGCACTGCAGAAATGGTATTGATCCAGGCGGAAGCCTACGCCCGTAGCGGCGATGCAGGAAATGCTGCACTCAAACTGAATGAATTGCGTTCTGCCCGTGGTGCATATCAATATGTACAGAATACCGGTAGTCTGATCGATACCATTATGATTGAGAGAAGAAAGGAACTATGGGGGGAAGGATTCTCGCTGTCGGATATCCTGCGAACTAATGGAACTGTGGTAAGGAAAGCATTTACTTCTTATACTGGTGGCGATTCTATCATTCAGGTGCCTCGTGCAGACGGTACATTCAAAGCAGTGAAAGCGAAAGGTCACAGAACCCTGCGCTTCCCGGATGGTACCGTGTTTACGCCACAGAGTAAATATTACCTCTTCGCTATTCCATTATCGGAAGTACAGAATAATCCTAGCCTGAACAACTAATATATTGCATGAAAATAAAAAGGGATTGATGTCGCAGACATCAATCCCTTTTTATTTCCGCTTTTTTTATGCTTAATAAATAAACGGTATCAATCGTTTCGTACGTTGCATATACGCCCGGTAAGTATCGCCGAATTGGGTAAGCAATACTTTCTCTTCAATACTGATGCGGTAAGAAAAGGCAATAAATACGGGAATCACCACTGCCGCTACGCTATACCAGTTATTGTAGGATACCCCATAGCCAATAAAGGAGAGTAGGGAGGCCGCATAAGAAGGATGACGTAAATAGGCATAAAACCCATCCGTCTTTAGCTGATGGTCTTCCCGGATAGTAACCGTTACAGTAAAGAATTTACCAAGTGCCCGAATAGCGGCAAATCGTAGTATCACACCCAGTACGATCAATGCCAGTCCGGTATAATGCACGGGAAAAAAGCTGGAAGCAATGGGAGCATAGGTACGGTAACCCAGCTGAGAAGCCGCAATGATACTGGCAATGATCACCAGCCATATCACATTCAGACTGTTTTTATCTTGTTGCTGCTTGTCTGCCTTGCCAGGACGCAATAGCACATTGAGCAGAATTTCAGAGGCCAGCCACAGCACAAAGATGACGATAGAAAGTACATGCATAAAAATGGTTTTAGGGTGATTTAATATACGCAATTTTTATCATGTTGTACTATCCATTGGTACTTTGTACCTTTGAATATCAAATTTTATCTAACAGTAAAATACGGAACTATGGAAAATCTACAGGAACTAATACAGTCATCCACTCCTTTGCTGATCGATTGTTTTGCTACCTGGTGCGGACCTTGTAAGATGGTACCTCCGATATTGAAGGAGGTGAAAGACAAACTGGGAGATAAGATTCGTATAGTGAAAATTGATGTGGACAGGAATCCGCAGCTCTCCAGTCAATGGCAGATTGCAAGTATCCCTACATTACTGCTATTCAAAGAGGGTAAACTGCTATGGCGCCAAAGCGGCGTAGTGCCTGCACATCAGTTGCTGCCACTACTACAACAATATGTACAATAACTTATTAGTCGCAAAAATAAAAGGGAAAGGACGTCGCAGACGTCCTTTCCCTTTTATTTTAAATATCAATTTTAAATATTACTGTAAAAACCTCTTAACTCCCGGTCCAGATCCGTATAAATAGGCTTGGTAAATTCCAGGAATAACTGATCGGGTGGAGGAGGAGACATTTCGCGGCCTCCCATCAGGCGTTTGTCCTGATCCGATAATGCCCGGGAATCGCCTCTGTAAGAACCGAATTCATTTATCCAGGTATAACTGCCCGGAATGCGGTTCTGACGGATCGTCTGGCCATTGGCGGTATTGAGGATACGGTAATCCAAAATACCTTTCGATACAACGGTTTGTTTGGTGAGAAAAAGTGTAGCCTTTACCGTTATATACTTTTTGATTTCTTTACCGGTGGAGTCTTTTTTCGTACCATCTTCAATTTCCCTGCTAACATCGCGCTGAGTGCGGTCTACATATGTTTGACCAACGATAAAATCATAGAATCGAAGTTCCAGGTATTGATCTGCCGGCACTTTGTTTTCTGCGGCAAAGCGCTCGTCAAAGAACTGTACAAAGCGATTAATCTGTTGCTGTTGAATGTTGCGAACCAGATAGTCGCGGAACTGATCAGCAGTGAACTGGAAATAAGGAGAACGTACTTCAAGCTGGCTGATCACCACATTCACTACGCCCATATGATAGGCCTCATCCATGAGGGCTTTGGCATCTTTATAGTTGTTCACCAGTTTCAGTGCGGCGGCAAACTCATCATAAGCCTGTCTGGCACTGGCTTTATCACCTCTGTCCAGCAAAATATTACCACGTTCGTAACGGGCTTCTGCTGCATTCTCCTGTGCGCCGGTAATGGCGGATGAATAGTCTTTCGGCTTTACCACTTCCATAGCGGCAGGACTGGATTGTATGATGTCATACAGTCGCTGCATGCTGCGGTATTCCGCCCTTACATTTTCCCATTTAAGCTGATTATTGGAAACCAATAGCTGGCTGACACGATCTTCATGCAGCTTCAAGGAATGCTGATAGGCAGTAGGAAGGAGTTGTCGGGCCTTCGTATCAGACGGACGGCGCTGTAACTTCTTCACGAAAGTTTCTACCGCCTCATCGTAACGACCTTTATTATATAATTTTTCTCCGGAGCGGCATGAGAATAGGAATGCCACTACTGCACAGCATAGTAGTGTGCGCAGTTGCAGGAATGATAGGTTCGGAAGTTTCACTGGAATTCGGGTTTATGGGATAATGCTGATGACTATTTATATTGACGTCTCAACTCTCTTTCCGACTCACGCTGTTTGATGGAATCTCTCTTATCATGGAGTTTCTTACCCTTACCCAGGCCTATTTCCATCTTCGCCAAACTCTTCTCGGTGATGAACATACGTAAAGGGATAATGGTATAACCTCTTTCCTTCATTTTGTTCTCCAGTTTGCGGAGTTCTTTCTTAGTCAGTAATAATTTGCGTTCCCGCAGGGGATCATGATTGGCTGCGGTACCGTGGGAGTACTCTGCAATATGCAGGCTTTTAACAAACAACTCTCCTTTGGAGAAGTAGCAGAATGCATCATTAAAGCTCACTCTGCCGGCACGGATTGATTTAATCTCCGTTCCGGTTAATACTATGCCAGCAATATACTTGTCTTCTATTGCGTACTCAAAATATGCCGATCTGTTTCTTAATTCTGCCATAGTGTATGATTACAAAAATGCTTTATGGATTTGGTAGTCTGACGACTGCAAATCCATAAAGCATACAATGTAATGTTTATTTTTTGAACAGTGCCAGTACTGTTGCCAGTTTGGTCTTCAATTCTTTTCTGTCCATGATGAAATCCAGGAAACCGTGATCCAACAGGAACTCAGCGCTCTGGAATCCTTCAGGGAGATCTTTCTTAATAGTTTCCTTGATGATCCTTGGACCTGCAAAGCCGATCAGTGCGCCCGGTTCTGCAATGTTGAAATCGCCCAGCATCGCGTAAGATGCCGTCACGCCACCAGTGGTAGGATCAGTCATCAGGGAGATGTAAGGAAGTCTTGCATTTGCCAGCTGTGTCAGTTTAGCGGATGTTTTTGCCATCTGCATCAGAGAAAATGCACTCTCCATCATACGCGCGCCACCAGATTTAGATATAATCATCAGTGGCATTTTATGCACAATGCAATAATCAATAGCCCTTGAAATCTTCTCTCCAACAACAGAACCCATGGAACCGCCGATGAAGTTGAAGTCCATACAAGCCACCACCAAGTCATTTCCCAGTACCTGCCCAGCGCCAACTGTCATGGCGTCTTTCAGACCTGATTTTTTCTGCGCATCTTTAAGCCTGTCACCATAGGGCTTCAAGTCTTTAAAGCCCAGAAAATCAGTTGGGTAAATATTGGGGAACAGTTCTTCGAACTGATTGTTGTCGAAAATGATCTCAAAGTACTCAGCGGAGTTGATACGATTATGATAATTACACTTATCACAAACATAAAAATGCTCCTTCAGATCCTTAACAGTGGTGGTTTTTTTACAGTTAGGGCATTTGTGCCATAAACCATCAGGAGCTTCTTTCTTCTCACTGGTGGAGGTGGAAATGCCTTGTTTAATTCGCTTAAACCAGCTTGACATATTCTTCTGTTAGATTAGAAAATAGTGGTGCAAGATACGAATTAATGAATTATTTAAGTAAAAAATCAAATAATTATAGTATAATAAGTTACATATAATTAAAAAGATGCTGCATCCACCAATAAATTAGGAGAGGATCTGGTCAAAACCTGCGGTTTCAACCAGATCCTCTCCTAAAAAAATGTACAAAGAATATATTAAGCGTTTCTGTTGATACAGTTCAGATCATGGAAAGCCTCTTCCAGACGCTTAACAAAGGTTTCTTCCCCTTTGCGCAGCCAAACGCGTGGATCATAGTATTTTTTGTTTGGTTTATCTGCACCTTCTGGGTTACCCAGCTGGCCTTGCAGATATTCTTTCTTCGCTTCGTAGAAATCGTGTACACCTTCCCAGAATGCCCACTGCATATCGGTATCGATGTTCATTTTGATAACGCCATAACCCAGTGCTTCTGCAATCTGGTGCTTTGGAGAACCGCTACCGCCATGGAATACATAGTAAACTGGTTTTGCTTTGGTGCCGAATTTCTGCTGGATGAACTCCTGGCTGTTGTGCAGGATCACCGGACGCAGTTCTACGTTACCTGGGCTGTATACGCCGTGTACGTTACCGAAAGCAGCAGCCACTGTGAAACGGTTACCTACTTTAGACAGTACTTCATATGCATGCGCTACATCTTCAGGCTGAGTATAGAGTTTGGAATTGTCTACGCCGGAATTGTCTACGCCATCTTCTTCACCACCGGTTACACCCAGTTCGATTTCGATAGACATACCCAGTTTGTTCATTCTCTCAAAGTATTTGTGAGAGATCTCGATATTTTCGTGCAGCGGCTCTTCAGACAGATCCAGCATGTGAGAGCTGTACAGCGGATGACCGTGCAGTTTGAAATATTCTTCACCGGCAGTCAGCAGACCGTCGATCCATGGCAGCCATTTTTTAGCAGCATGGTCTGTATGCAGTACTACTGGCACACCGTAATATTTTGCCACTTCATGCACATGCTTCGCGCCGGAAATGCCACCTGCAATATTCGCCTGCAGTTTATCGTTAGGCATTCCTTTACCAGCGAAGAATTGCGCACCGCCGTTGGAAAACTGTATAATTACCGGTGAATTCACCTTTGCTGCTGTTTCCAGTACTGCGTTTACGGAGTTAGTTCCTACCACGTTCACAGCAGGCATAGCAAATCCGTTGTCTTTGGCATCGTTATACAGCGCATCCAGCTCTTCGCCGAATAATACGCCAGCTCTGTATTTTCCCATACTCTAAAAGATATTTGATTTTTAGGAAAGCAAATATAAGGAGTTAATGAGAAGATTTATAACGATTTCAGATTTTACACTACCTTTAAATGGTTTGTCGTTAATCGTATCTTTTACGTCTGAAAACCCAATACTATGCAACCTCGCTTCAGGAAATGCCTGCTGGTCTGGATGATCATGTGTCTTGCTACAACTACTTTTGCTACTATCCCGCCAGATTCTTCCGGCAGCTATGCTTCCTTCGATCATACCCGTATTCACTTTACTATCAAGGGAAAAGGAACGCCGGTAATACTCCTGCATGGATTTATGCAGCAGGGAGACGCGTGGTTCAAGTACCCGCTGTACGACTCCCTGATTCGTCAGGGATATTGTGTAATTACTCCAGACCTGCGCGGCAACGGCCTGTCTGATAAACCTCATGAAGAGAACGCCTACGCCAATGATGCGGAAGCCCGCGATATCATGGCTTTGGCAGACCATCTGCACCTGAACGCCTATAAAATAGTAGGATATTCCCGTGGCGCCATCATCGCTTCCCGCGTACTCCTCCTGGATAATCGCGTGCGCTGCGGCGTAATGGGCGGAATGGGCACTGCCTTCACCAACCCCGGCTGGCCACGGCGATGGCTTTTCTATCGCGCACTCTCCGGCGAAAATGTACCTGAACTGGCAGCAATGGTGAAAAACGTACAGTCGGCAGGGTTAGACCAGCAAGCACTGGCCCTGCAGCAAAAAGAACAACCTGCTTCTACGCCACAGGAACTGGCAGGCATTCATAAACCAGTACTGGTAATTGGCGGCGATAAAGACGAGGATAACGATACTGGCGGCGCACTCGCAGCCATGATGCCCACCGGCATGCACGCAACAGTCACCGGCGATCATAACAGTACTGTTCGATCCCCTTACTTTGCAGCCTGGGTAATCGACTTCCTGCAAAATCATTAATAACAGTCAGAGACAGGGTAGAATATCATTGGTCTAATGCGGCAATCAGCCCGGAAAAATAGGCGGGAGCCCCTTTTAACCGGCTGCCATACCAGGAAAAATATTCGCCGTCCACCAACTGAATAGTGGCCTCCGGCAATATCTCCTGCAATTCCGACATATGCTTTTCCTTAAATGGATAAGGCTCAGAGGAAAGTAATACCAGGTCGCAATGACTGGCTTTCAGTTGCTCCATCGTAATTTCAGGATATCGGGTCAACTCCCCGAAAACATTCTGAATGCCGCAGGCTTTCAACATCTGCTGAATAAAAGTATCTCCGCCCGCTACCATCCAAGGTTGCCGCCAAATAAAATAAGCGGCTGTTAAAGGCTTTGATAATGGCCGCAGATCGGAGAAATCCTGCGAAATTTCCGCTATCATAGCGGCCGCCCGGTTACTGGTGTGCGTAATCGCACCAATGCCAGCCATCATACCATAAGCATCTTCCAGGGTATGTATATCGCTTACCCATACCGGATATTCCTGCATAAGTGCTTCTATATCCGACTTCGTATTTTCTTCCTTATTGGCAATAATCAAATCCGGACGTAACGACCGGATGGTATCCATATTAACTTGCTTAGTGCCGCCAACACGGGTTTTAGTCCTGAACCACGTGTCAGGGTGTACACAAAACTTCGTAATCCCCACTACCTGCTCTTCCAGGCCCAGCGAATAAAGCAACTCCGTTTGGGAAGGCACCAGAGAGATAATCCTCTCTGGCGCCTTTTCCAGCACGACATTACGTTGCAGTTGATCTGTATATTCCATCATTATCTTCCCAGCGCCTGAATAATATCGTATTTGGTAACAATATGATAATCGCCGCTTTCGTCTTTTGTTAAAACAGCGCCGTTCTCTTTATTAATGTAAAAGGATAATTTCTCAATAGGCGTATTTTCACTGACAACCGGGAATGACGCCTGCATAACGTTTCTGACCGTAGCGTCTTTCAGATGTACGTCATCAATCAGTTTGTTAAACAAACCATTCTCGGATACAGAACCTATCATCTCTCCATTCTCAAATACCGGTAAGTGCTCTATATCATATTTCCTCATTTTGGAAATGACATCGCTTACTTTTACATCCGGTGTAATACTTACCAGTGGCTGATTACGACGGGAGCTTACCACATCCTTCACGGTTTTTACATCCAGGAAGCCGCGTTCCATCATCCATTGGTCGTTGTAGACTTTCCCCACATAGCGACTACCATGATCATGGAAAATCACTACTACCACGTCCGTTGGTTTCAGGTGCTCTTTCAGCTGGAGCAGCCCAGCCACAGCTGAACCGGCGGAATAACCCACAAAAATGCCCTCCTCCTTGGTGATACGGCGGGCCATCACAGCGCCATCTTTATCCGTCACCTTTTCGAAACGGTCAATAACGCCCATATCATAGTTCTGTGGCACGAAGTCTTCCCCAATACCTTCTGTGATATATGGATATACTTCGTTCATATCAATCTCTCCGGTCTCAAAATATTTTTTCAACAGGGAGCCATAGCTGTCTATCGCCCATACCTGTATATTCGGGTTCTTTTCTTTCAGGAATTTACCTGTACCCGTAACAGTACCGCCTGTGCCGGTAGCTACGACCAGATGGGTCACTTTTCCATCCGTCTGTTCCCAGATTTCCGGACCCGTCTGTTCATAGTGCGCATCCCTGTTAGCCAGGTTATCGTACTGATTGACATAGAAGGAATTGGGAATTTCCTGAGACAAGCGTTTGGAAACGGAGTAATAGGAGCGGGGATCTTCCGGCTCCACATTGGTAGGACAAACAATTACTTCTGCGCCTACCGCTTTGAGGATATCCACTTTTTCCTTGGACTGCTTGTCGGTAGTGGTGAAGATACATTTGTAACCTTTGATAACTGCGGCCAGGGCTAATCCCATACCGGTATTGCCGGATGTGCCTTCGATAATGGTGCCGCCGGGCTTGAGCAGACCTTTTTTCTCGGCTTCTTCCACCATTTTCAGGGCCATACGGTCCTTGATGGAGTTGCCTGGGTTAAAAAACTCTACTTTGGCAAACACTGGGCATGGCAGGGTGGCAGATACGCGGTGTAATTTGACTAAGGGAGTATGGCCAATCGTTTCGAGGATGTTTTCACAATATTTCATAATGCTATGAGGTTGTACATTTACTAAGATAGCTTTTTTCTCAATGCCACCAGCAGAGCAAACATTGCCGGAATCCCTATCTTTGCCGGAATGATGAACCGAATTTTTATTACAGGAACAGGCACTGGCGTAGGTAAAACCGTTACTGCTGCCTGTGTGACAGAAGCGCTGCAGGCCGATTACTGGAAGCCCGTACAAACAGGACTGGCCGAAGGAACCGACACCAATACCGTTAAAAGCTTACTTTCCAATCATATATCCGTCTGCCATCCGGAGGTCTATGCCCTGGAGGAACCGGCATCCCCCCATCTGGCAGCCAGGCTGGAACATACCATTATCGAACCCGGGAAAATTTTACAACAACTTAACAGCTTTCCCACCGACCGCCCATTGGTAATAGAAGGCGCTGGCGGACTAATGGTACCCATCAATGAGGAGATGTTTACCCTGGATCTGATTAAAGAAATGAATGCAGGTGTCATAATTGCCGCCCGTAACTATCTTGGCAGTATTAACCATGCCATGCTAACTGCACGCATGCTGCAACATACAGGCGTTCCCGTTATGGGATGGATCTTTGGCGGCGACTGGCACTCCAATGAAGAAGACATTATCCGCTGGTCAGGAATCCCCCGGATAGGACGCATTCCACAGGCCGAAGCTGTCGGAAAGGCATTTATCAGCGAGCAGGCACAATTGTTGTCACGTCCGCTGTACCAACTGTTACAATGACAACTAAAAAGGATATACGAAAACAATTCCTGGAACAAAGGCTCAACCTGGATGAGCCCACCGCAACTCGGCTGAACTCCGCATTGCAGGCCAATGTACTGAAGCTAAACTTCTCCGGATTGCAATATATCCATGTATTCCTTCCCATCCTGGAAAAGAAGGAGGCCGACACCTGGCCTATCATTGAGGCATTGCGCACCCAGTACCCACAACTACGATGGGTACTCTCCCGGTCCGACATGCAAACCGCCACGATGACACATTTCCTCTGGGAACAAGATACTCCACTTGTAAAAAACAGTTATGGGATCACAGAACCAGCTGCCGGCGAAACCGTGACCCCACCACAGATAGACCTGGTGTTCGTGCCTTTGCTGGCATTCGATCACACCGGCCATCGGGTAGGATATGGCAAAGGTATGTACGACCGATTCCTGCAGGAATGTCGGCCGGATGTACAAACCATCGGCCTTTCCCTCTTTGAACCAATTCGGGAAATTCCGGATACCAATGCGGGCGATATTGCCCTGCAAACAGTGGTGACCCCGGAGAATATTTATCATTTTTCTAAAAAAGACTAACGTGCTCAAATATTTGTCAGTACTCCTATATCCCTTCTCCCTGCTCTACGGACTGGTGATGTGGATTCGCAATAAACTGTATGACAAAGGCCTGCTGACGGCCGTTGAATTTGACATTCCTACCATCGCAGCCGGGAATCTCTCCGTAGGAGGAACAGGGAAAACCCCGCATGTGGAATATCTGATCCGACTCCTCAAAGAACATTTCCAGGTAGCCACCCTCAGCAGAGGCTATAACCGCCGTAGCAGCGGATATATCCTCGCTGATGAACATACTACCGCCGCTGATATCGGCGATGAACCCATGCAGTTTCATGATAAGTTCCCGGATATACACGTATCTGTAGGAGAAGAACGCATGCTGGCCATCCCGCAGCTCCTGATGGACGAACCAGGCACCCAGGTAGTGCTGCTGGATGATGCATTCCAGCACCGTAGCATTAAACCTGGCATGAATATTATGATCACAGAGTACAACCGCAGGTTTACAAAGGATCATATAGTACCTTTCGGCCGACTGCGAGAAGGAAGGCAAGGATATACGAGGGCGAATTGCATTATCGTGTCTAAATGTCCGCCAACCCTTTCCCTGGCAGAAAAACAGGCAATTGAAAAAGAAATAAATCCTTTACCCCATCAGCAGGTGTTTTTTACTACCTTGCAGTACGGAGCCATGTACGACCTGATTACGCATGAGCCGGTACAACTGGCAGCAGATACGACCGTTTTGCTGACATGCGGTATCGCAAGACCTGAGCCACTGCTGGAAAAGCTCAGATCTTCATTTGATCAGGTTTTCCTGTTACCATTCCCGGATCATTACTATTATTCTGAAAAAGATATAGCAAAGATCAGGAAGGAACTGGATGATCTTCCAGGTAAAAACAAGATAGTAGTGACCACCGAGAAAGACGCCGTGAGGCTGCATTTACTGAAGAAAACACTGACAGAACAAAACCTGCACATGGCTGTTATGCCTGTAGAAATTGCGTTCCTTTTCGGCGCGCAGGAAACATTTAATAATTTTATTTTTGATTACGTCAGCAGATATTACCCTGCAACCAATCAATGAAGAACTACCCTGAAACATGAGTAAAAAGAAGAAAGATAAAAATAGAGGCGGAAGCCAGAACAGAGGCGGAGGCCAGAAAAAAACCTACAAAGGCGTGGTGGAAGTAACCCGCTCAGGCATGGCCTTCGTAATCGTACAAGGCCTTCCACGCGATATCCTGGTAAAACAGAAAAACCTGAATACTGCACTGGACAAAGACGAAGTGTTGGTGGATATCATTAAGCCTGCCCGCAGCGGAAGCCGTATGGAAGGCGTTATAACGGACATCATTAAACGAAGTAAAACAGAATTCACCGGCACCCTTCAGGTCAGCAAAAACTTCGGTTTCCTGATTCCTGAAAAAGGGATGTTTATGCCGGATATCTATATTCCGGCCAACTCCCTTGGAGAGGCCCGTACCGGCGATAAAGCCGTTGTGAAGATTGTGGCCTGGGGCGAAAAATCCCGCAAACCAGTCGGCGAAATCGTTGAAATCCTGGATGCCAGCAATACCAACGATCTGGCCATGAAGGAAATCCTGATTGAAGCCGGATTCCCGCTGAACTTCCCTAAGGAAGCCTTAGAAGAGCTAAACCACATCCCAGACACTATAACGGAAGCGGAAGTACGAAAAAGAAGAGATTGCCGCGAAATCCTCACCTTCACCATTGATCCGGTGGATGCGAAAGACTTCGATGATGCCATCTCCATTCGTCCGCTGAAAAATGGCCTGTACGAAATTGGTGTACACATCGCTGACGTAAGTCACTATGTGCTGCCAGGTACAGAGCTGGACAAAGAAGCAGAAAAACGCGCTAACTCAGTATATCTGCCGGATCGCGTATTACCTATGCTGCCGGAAAAGATTTCCAACGAACTCTGTTCCCTGCGTCCACATGAGGATAAATATACTTTCTCTGCCATCTTCCAGATGAACGAGAAAGGAGAGGTGAAGCAACACTGGATAGGCAGAACCGTTATCCACTCTGCTCATCGATTTACCTACGAAGATGTACAGGACATTATAGAATCTCAGGAAGGTCCTTATAAACAGGAAATCCTGTTGCTGAATAAAATTGCCCAAACCCTCCGTAAAGACCGCTTCTCTAAAGGCGCTATTAACTTTAGCTCCCAGGAAGTACGCTTCAAGCTGGACGAAACAGGCAAGCCTATTGGCATCGTTATCAAAGAAAGCAAAGAAGCCCACCAGCTGATTGAAGAAATGATGCTGCTGGCCAACAGAACAGTGGCTGCTTATGTGGCTAAAATCAAGGTCAACAAACAGCCAGTTCCATTCCCATATCGGGTGCATGATACGCCTGATCCGGAAAAACTGAAAGTATTCGCTTCCTTCGCCAACAAATTCGGTTATCGGTTTGACCTGAGCTCTCCAGATAACATCGCGTCATCCTTCAATCGTATGCTGGAACTGGTGAAAGGAAAACCGGAACAGCACGTGCTGGAAACCCTCGGTATCCGTACTATGGCTAAAGCGGCTTATACGATAGATAACGTAGGGCACTACGGTCTTGGGTTTGAAGATTATTGCCACTTCACATCGCCTATCCGCCGATATCCGGATGTATTGGTACATCGGGTACTGGCAGAATGTCTGGCCAATGATATCCATCCAAATAAACAGATGGAGAAAGAATGCAAACACTGCTCTGAAATGGAACGTAAGGCCATGGAAGCAGAACGTGCGGCCAACAAATACAAGCAGGTGGAATACATGCAGCAGTTCATTGGTGAAACCTTTACGGGTGTCATCAGTGGCGTGGCACATTTTGGCTTCTGGGTGGAAACCGTAGATACCAAATGCGAAGGACTGGTAAGCGTGCATAACCTGAATAAGAAAGAAGATTTTGTGTTCAATGAGGCGGAATATGCGCTGGTTGGTTCTAGCAGTGGACGCCGTTTCCGCATTGGACAGGAAGTGGAAATCCGGGTGGTAGCGGCTAATTTGGCGAAAAGACAACTGGATTATGAGCTGGAAGAAGAACTGCAAACAAGTATGCAGCCACGCATGCAGCAGCCTAAACAGGTGGTGCAGCACCAGCAGCAACATCCTGGTAAGAAGAAAAAGAAAAAAGACAAACAACGCAACTTTATACCACAACCGGTGGTGAAAACAGAAATCGGAAATGGCGCCGATATGCCGCCGGTAGATCTGCCAGTTATTTCTGAAAGTATTATTACGCCTCCGGAAGTACCAGCAAACTTACAACCGCATATACAACCCGCATCTACTGCCGTTGCTCCTGCTTCCACAGATGGGTTGACCGGTATCGTGAAACCTGCTGCTACGCCGAAAAAAGCAAAAGGCAATAAAAAAGCGGTAGAAGATAAACCAGTGGTGAAGGAGACGCCAGTCGCTCCGAAAGCTGCTGCCTCTAAGAAAGTGGCGAAAGACACTAAGAAGGCAGTGGTAGAAAAACCAGTGGTGAAGCAGACGCCAGTCGCTCCAAAAGCTACTGCTCCTAAGAAAGTGGCGAAAGATACTAAGAAAGCAGTGGTAGAAAAGCCAGTGGTAAAGGAGATACCAGTCGCTTCGAAAGCTGCTGCTCCTAAGAAAGCGGCGAAAGGCACTAAGAAAACAGTTGCCGTAAAACCAGCAGTGAAGCAAGCTGCGGTGGCATCAAAAGCCAAGGTCAAAGCGAAAAAAGCAGAGGCTCCGGCTCCTGCGAAGAAAGTTGCCGCTGGAAAAGTTGCGCCTAAAGCAACGAAAGCTGCAACGACTACCAAGAAAGTAGCTGCGCCAAAGAAAGCCGCCGCAAAAAAAGCGGTAGTTTCGAAGCCAGCGAATAAAAAAGTCGCTGCTAAGAAAGCCGTTCCAGCTAAAAAGACGGTTGTCGCGCCAGCAAACAAAAAAGCAGCTGCGCCTAAAAAGAAGGCCGCGACAACAGTAAAAAAGGCTGCAACTACAAAGGCTACGCCTAAGAAAGCAGTAGCCGTAAAAGTAGCTGCCAAGAAAGCTGCTGCTAAACCGGCTCCTAAAAAAGCTGTTCCTAAAAAGGCAACTACTTCGAAAGTAGCTCCTAAAAAGGCTGCTCCAAAGAAGGCTGCTGCGAAAAAAGCAACTGGCAAGAAAGGCAATACCGTAAAGAAGAAGAAATAATTTTAACGTATATCAGCAATGCAATCATTTAAAGAGTTAACAGGACAGTTCAGTAAACATTTCGATCAGCTGCAATTCCCGGAGCAACCTAACCGGCTTTATGATGCCGCCAGACATATTCTGGAAATAGGAGGTAAACGTATCCGACCTGTGCTTTGCCTGATGGGTAATGAACTGTTCGATGAGCTGCATCAGGATGCATTTCACGCCGGCAGTGCGGTAGAACTCTTCCATAATTTTACCCTGATACACGACGATATTATGGATAAAGCCCCTATCCGCAGGGGCAATCCTACTGTTCATATGGTCTACGGCGAAACGGCAGCCATTCTCTCCGGAGATGTGATGCTGATCAACGTTTATGAGCGGTTGAATAAAGTACACGCGAAATACCAGAAGAAACTGGTATCTGTATTCAATAAAGCCGCTATCGAGGTATGTGAAGGGCAGCAACTGGATATGGATTTCGAATTACTGGAGCCGGAAGCGGTAGACTACGATTCCTATGTGAATATGATTGGGCTGAAAACCTCTGTACTGCTGGCGGCGAGCCTTCAGATGGGAGCGATCATCGGCGGTGGCAGCGAAGGAAACCAGGGGCACTTGTATGCTTTCGGTAAGAACGTAGGCATTGCCTTCCAAATCCAGGACGATTTCCTGGATGCCTTCGGAGATCCTGAAAAATTCGGAAAACAGCAGGGCGGAGATATTCTGGCCAATAAAAAGACCTTCCTGCTGCTGAAAGCCTTTGAGCTGTGCAATCCTGCTCAGAAAGCGGAACTAAAGGCATTGCTGGCATCTAATCCGGAAGATAAGGTTGCCCGTGTGTTGCAACTGTTCCGCGATTGTAAAGTGGATGAATGGGCAGAGAAAGAAAAGGAGCGCTTTACCCAGATGGCTTTCAAAAATCTGGACGATATCGCCGTATTGACTAGTCGCAAACAACCACTGCGAGATCTGGCAGATTTTCTGCTGAATCGTCAGCAATAATCTGTTGAAATATAATTTGGAGTGAAAAAATCCGGGCATAGTCCCGGATTTTTTAATTTACTGTAAATTATTTTTTATAACTTTTTCCCATATATTCGCGCCCAAAACTGTAATAATCCACGCCGATGTCCAATTCGCTGTTTCGTAAAAAGTCGCTCGCAACCATTTTAAAAGACGCCAACGCCGGTTTGTCAGACGGACACGAAGCAGGTGGAATGCATAAGGTCCTGAAAGTGAAGGATCTCACCGCGATGGGTATTGCAGCCGTAATTGGCGCCGGTATCTTTTCTACCATCGGGGAAGCCGCTTTTCATGGAGGTCCTGCCGTTTCCATTCTTTTTATTATCACAGCTGTTACCTGTGGCTTTTCTGCGCTCTGTTATGCGGAATTTGCCTCCAGAGTACCAGTTTCCGGCTCTGCATATACTTATTCCTACGTTACATTCGGTGAACTGGCTGCCTGGGTAATCGGGTGGTCGCTGATCCTGGAATATGCCATCGGTAATATTGCCGTAGCTATTTCCTGGGGCGGATATTTTAATAACCTCCTGAATGGCCTTGGGATTGGATTCCCGGATTGGCTTACCAACAATTATGATAGTGCGCCACCGGAATTGATGGCTGCTGCCCCTCATATTTTTGGGTTACCGATTATTCTGAATCTGCCGGCATTTATCATTGTTATATTGGTGACTTACCTGGCTTATGTAGGTATCCAGGAAAGTAAACGTACCGCCAATCTGATGGTAGGTTTGAAGATTGCCGTTATTCTTTTTGTGATTGCCGTGGGCGCTTTCTTTGTGAAGGAGGAAAACTGGCATCCGTTTATGCCAAATGGTTTCTCTGGCGTATTGCAGGGCGTTTCTGCCGTGTTCTTTGCTTATATAGGCTTTGATGCAGTAAGTACAACCGCAGAAGAATGTGCGAACCCTCAGAGAGATTTGCCTAAGGGTATGATTTATTCCCTGATTATTTGTACCGTTTTATACATCCTCATTTCCTTTATTCTCACCGGTATGGTGCCTTTCACGGAGCTGAAAGTGGCCGATCCGCTGGCTTTTGTGTTTGATAAAGTAAACATGCCATGGATCAGTTATCTTATCTCTGTGAGCGCAGTAGTGGCTACTACCAGCGTATTGCTGGTGTTCCAGATCGGACAGCCGCGTATCTGGATGAGTATGAGTAGAGACGGATTGCTGCCAAAGAAATTCAGCACCATTCATAAACGCTTTAAAACGCCTTCTTTCGCCACCATCATCACCGGTATAATTGTGGGCGTACCGGCGTTATTCCTGAACCTGACCATCGTAACAGATCTGACCAGTATCGGTACCTTGTTTGCCTTTATTCTCGTTTGTGGCGGCGTATTAATGCTGCCCCCACAGGAAAAAACGGCAGAAAAGCGATTCCGTCTCCCGTATATCAACAGCCGGATTATTGTGCCTCCAGTGGTAATCGTGTTGTTGTATTTCTTCGGCGGGGATATCCTGGACCGGTTGACATTCAACGGTGGCTGGGAAGTCTGGAAGCATAATATTCCGTTCATGCTCTTTGCAGTAGTGGCTATTGTCACCATTCTGCTGGCATGTGTACGTAGATTCTCCGCTATTCCCGTTCTGGGACTTTTAAGCTGCTTTTACCTGATGACAGAAATCGGTCTGAAAAACTGGATCGTATTCAGTATCTGGCTTTTGGCAGGCCTCGCTATTTATTTTATGTACAGTTATCATCACAGTAAATTGAAAAAACAATAAATTTTTCGTAACTTAATTGTAGCTCTTTGATCCATAAAATCTGATTTTATGAACACGCTACAAAGAATCGAAAAATGGGGTGATGCGCATCATCCCAAATGGCTCAGTGTCGTCAGAATGGCGCTGGGATGTTTTCTGATGTATGTAGGAGTTTTATTCGTCATGAACAGGGACGCATTGGATGCAATTATCAATGAAAATCCTACATTGACAGCAGTATCATTTGGTATCGCTCACTACATTGTGTTTGCCCACTTTGTAGGTGGGTTATTCATTACAATGGGACTGTATACCCGTCTTGCCGCACTGTTGAACTTACCCGTACTTTTGGGCGCCTTATTATTTGTGCACTCACGAACAGGTTTGTTTCAGGTTTATCCAGTATTAGGCCTTTCACTCCTTGTGCTGTTACTGCTTGCCTTGTTTCTTGTAGAAGGAAGCGGCCCCATTTCAGTAGATGACTACATGCGCCGTCATCCGGAAAAGAAGCATAGCCGTCATTATACTGCCGGCGTCAAGGACAAAGAAGCCTGATTTCATACAGGCATACACGTTAGGCGGGTTTGTTAACCCTGTTCTTTCAGGAGATTCCTCCTGCTATTTTTTCTGTAACTGTATTGTTCCTTTCTTTTGCAGGCGTCTGCCCGCACATACCTTTTATATCCTTCCTCTTTTCTTTGCCGGAAAAATTTTAGCTTTGCAGCAAGAATGCAATTATGAAATACGAAATCGGAGATAAAGTTCTGCTGTTAAGTTCCAAAGAAGAAGGAACTGTAGTGGAAATTGTGAATGATAATATGGTGATGATTGATGTAAAAGGAACCTCTTTTCCAGTATACCTGGATCAGATTGATTTTCCTTACTTTCATCGCTTCACAAAGGAGAAATTGGTGAAACCCAAGCCCAAGCTGATTCCCGGAGATGAGATCAAAGTGAACCGCAGCAAGTATGAAGATCTGAAAACAGATAAAGGTATGTTCATTTCAGTACTGCCTGTTTATCATCATGATGGTTTTGATGAAACAGTAAAGCTGATGAAATTCCATCTGTTTAATGATACTCCGCATGCCATGCGATTCTATTTTCAGGTATGGCTGAATAATCAGCTGGATCTGGAAATTAAGAATGAAATCCATCCTTACAACCATTTCTACCTGACAGATCTGTTGTTTGAATCTTTGAACGATAACCCAAGATTCGAATTTACATTCGTGCTGAAAGATGCGCAGCCGGAACTGGCGTCTTCTGTGAAGAAAACATGGAAGCTCAAAGCCAAACAACTGTTTGTACAACTGGAAGAGTTAAGAACCAAAGCTGAAGCTACATTAACGGTTCCTTTGTTTGAGAAATTCCCTACCAAAGCAGAAGAGCAGCCGGTATTACCTCCTGTTCAGGAAACGCCTGCAGCTGCTGTAAAAGGGAAGAAGCCAGATGTCGCAAAAATAGGATCTGGTACTATGGCCAGTTTGCTGAGCAAAATTCAGCTGCAGCCAGAAACCACGCTGGAACCTAAACATGAAGTGGATCTGCACATTGAAAAGCTGGAGAAAAACTGGAAAGGTCTGAGCAATATCGCCATCCTGGCCATTCAGTTGAATGCATTCCAGCGCTACCTGGACCTGGCTATCTCCCATAAACAACATCATCTGATTGTTATTCATGGTGTTGGGAAAGGTAAGCTGAAAGATGAAATTCATAATATCCTGCGTCAGACGCCGGAGGTAGCGAACTTTGTGAATCAATACCATGCCCGTTATGGCTATGGCGCAACGGAGATAAATTTCAGATAAAGAAAAAAGATATATAACGGATTTCAATACAGGAGAGGGATTGCGACAATCAAAGTCAGCAATCCCTTTTCTGTTAATGGTTTCCGAAGGAAATTCCTTATCTTTGCGTTCTAACTACAAACCGTGCTATCGTCTTCCTGACTTGAGCAGGAAGAAGGAAAGTCTGGACAGCATAGAGCAATGCACCACCTAACGGGTGGGACTATTTTCTGAATAGTACAGCAAGTGCCACAGAAAATGACCGCCTGTGCTCCGGTACAGGTAAGGGTGAAAATGTGGGGTAAGAGCCCACGGTGTAGGCAGGTAACTGTTTATGCGGGTAAACCTTGCGTGCTGAAATGCCATGTATACGGTCGATTGAGGGCTGCTCGTCCGATGACCGAGGGTAGGCAGATACAGGTGATGTGTGAGCATCATCGTAGATAAATGGTAGCAGTTCTCCAGCTTGCTGGAGTTCACAGAATCCGGCTTACAGGTTTGTAGTTTTTCTTTTATTTTAGTGTATTGCAAATTTCAGGATAAGACCTTAACTTCATTTTCTCTCTAAAAAATTACCCCATGAACCAAAGAGATGAAAGAACCTGGGCTACCATTTTACATTTAGCTGGTATAATCGCATTTATTTTCCTCAAATGGGGCTGGGCAGGTAATGTTGTGCTCGTGCTCATTTTGTGGCTTATAAAACGTAATGATTCAACGTTTGTGGAGCAGCAAGGTAAGGAAGCGCTGAATTTCCAAATTACGATCAGTCTGTTGGCATTAGTATTCATTATTATTGGCTTCGTCACCACTGGCATCCTGATGTTGGGAAGCTCCATGATTGGATTTCCAACGGCAGGATTCAATGTTGTCGGATGGATGGGCCTTTATGGATTGCTAGGACTTGCCAATATTATTTTTTCCATTATTGCGGCCGTCAGTGCCAGCAAAGGAGAGAATTACCGTTATCCGTTTGCCATTCGGTTGGTGAGATAATCAT
Source organism: Chitinophaga dinghuensis (assembly GCF_003259435.1). Taxonomy (GTDB): domain Bacteria; phylum Bacteroidota; class Bacteroidia; order Chitinophagales; family Chitinophagaceae; genus Chitinophaga; species Chitinophaga dinghuensis. The sequence continues at coordinate 101,369 of NZ_QLMA01000005.1, read as the reverse complement.
TCAGCAGAAATCATAAGAAGACGGTCCGTCGTTCCAGTTAGTTTGGACAAAGCAATTAAAAAGGGCTTGACGTTGTACAAACGTCAAGCCCTTTTTGATAAGTTGCTGATATTTTTAGTCAGACACGTTTTAGTTCTTTCTGACAGGCTTCATTTTAGCTTTATTCTTTTTCGGCTGTAAACGATCGCCTTTAATGGTAGCGGCCAATTTCAGCGCATCGTAAGCGTTTACAATGCCTCCGGAAACAGACAGGTCAGAGAAATTTACTTCCTGATCATCGGTACCTGGTTTATTCACGATGGTAGTACCATCCGGAAGGGGAGTAGCGCTTTTTTCGAGTACATATTTCAGTTGTGCTGCGCTGAGGTCAGGGTAGTAAGACAACACCAGGGCTGCAACGCCGGCTACAACAGGAGACGCCATACTGGTGCCGCTCGCCGCGCCATATTTGTTACCGCCAGGGATGGTGGAATAGATCTGTACGCCAGGGGCGAAGAGGTCTACTTCGTGCTTACCGTAATTGGAGAAATTAGCTACTTTATCCTTGCCTCTTCCACTACCGATAGCGCCTACAGTGATAAAGTTGGTAGCTCTGCCACCACTGAGGTAATTTGGATTAGGGTAGTTAGGAACGGAGTCGTTGTTTTCGCCATCGTTACCTGCGGCATGTACCAGCAGTACGCCTTTCTGTTCTGCATATTTCACGGCATCGTCCACCCAGTCTTTATGTGGGGAATAAGGCTTACCAAAGCTCATATTGATGATCTGAGCGCCATTATCCACGGCATAGCGGATCGCCAGGGCAACGTCTTTATCGCGCTCATCTCCATCAGGAACGGCCTTCACCGCCATGATACGTACATTGTCTGCAATTCCTTCGATACCGGTTTGATTATCGCGTACTGCGCCAATAATACCTGATACGTGGGTGCCATGGAAGGAGAAAGTACCCATCACATCATTGTTACCATAGTTGCGGTCGTTGATATCGTTGTAGTTATCGCCTACAATCTTCTCCCTGTTTGCATTCGGCAGTATTTCTGTACTTTCTGCCTTGCGTTTCAGTTCGTTCAGGTATTCGTCAAATTCTGATTTGAATTCATTGAAAGAGTCTGGCATCTCATCGCCGGCACTTTTCAGGAGTCGGGAGATGAAATTACGTGCCAGCAGTACATCCTGATTGGTAGTTTGGATACTGTCCAGCTGACCGAGTGTGAAGTTGTCCTGGTGAAGATAATTCTTCAGGATAGTTTCGCACTTGGAGAGGTTATCCGCCAGCTTAGACATCGTCTTATAAGACATCTTGTACTGGGTAGCTGGCTTCTCTACTTTCGCCTGTAATTTCAGCCAGGTGGCATATTCTTTAGAATCCTTTGCCAGAGCAGAATCCGGATTGATATATTTCTGTTTGTAGCGATAGTATTCACGGGTAGCTTCATCGGAATCTTCTTTCAGGCTGGTACCATTTTTACCGCCAAGGAAGTTCCATCCATGAATATCATCGATGTAACCATTGCCGTCGTCATCTTTGCCATTGTTGGGTATTTCGCGGTGATTGGTCCATAACACGGGCTTCAGATCCTCGTGCGTGGTATCAATGCCGGAATCAATCACGGCAACAATAACTGGGGTGCTTTTTTTGCCTTTCAGCAGTTCTTTGTAGGCTTTTTCAGTAGCGGTACCATAAACACTGTCCGTGTCATAGGATAACAGATGCCAGTTTCTGGGTACTGGGGTTTTGGATTGTGCAATGGTTTTGGTACTAAACGCAGTCATCAGAGCTACACAACCGGCCACGACTGCTGCCTCTCGACTAAACAATTTCATGATCAACATTTTCCCGTAATAAGTATAAAATAATCTAGATAAGGTTAAAGGTAGGGAAAAAAGCGGGATAACATTAAATATAAATGATAAGTGCGCAATGGGGTAGTTGACTGGTTATAAATAGCTGGAATATGATATTTCTAATAGAATATATATTACTTATTTGTATAAAGTAAAGCGAAATCTACCGTGTAAATGATTTAGCAGAAAGGAAAGATTAGTACAGTAGCACAAACGTTGAATATGAATATTCAAAAATTAGTGTCATATTTATGGTCTGAAGAGTATTTGATAGCATCCTTGCTATCAGGTATTTTTCTCATAAGCATGGTTTCCGTTTAACGAAAAGCGGGGTTCTCTAGCCTCGCTACTATTTTTGAAATCATGTAATGTCGATGTATGTAGAAGCGCAATTTGCGCCATAATTTTGTCAACCGCTTTTAAAAATCTGATCGGGCAGTAACACCTGAAATGAAATTAAAAGCTCCGACGCCTGGCGTCGGAGCTAAGGTCCCAAAGAGATTTTTTCTGTACTATAAGTCGAACTTAATACCTTGTGCCAACGGCAGTTTGGTAGAATAGTTAATGGTATTAGTTTGTCTTCTCATGTACGCTTTCCACGCGTCAGAACCACTTTCCCGGCCGCCGCCTGTTTCTTTTTCACCGCCAAATGCGCCACCGATTTCCGCGCCGGAAGTTCCGATGTTGACATTGGCAATACCGCAGTCAGATCCTGCTGCAGCGAGGAACTGTTCTGCTTCCCGGAGGTTCAGCGTCATGATGGCGGAGGATAACCCCTGAGGTACATCATTCTGCATATGGATAGCCTCTGTGAGTGTCTGGTATTTCATCACGTAGAGGATAGGTGCAAATGTTTCGTGTTGCACGATATCGTAGATGTTTTCTACTGCTGCAATACAAGGTTTTACATAGCAGCCGGAGGAATATTCCGGACCTTCCAGTACGCCGCCTTCCACAAGGAAGGTGCCACCCTGTTTGCGAACGGCTTCAATGCTTTGCTGGTAAGCGAGTACGGCATCCCGGTCGATCAGTGGTCCTACGTGATTGTTTTCATCCAGCGGATTACCGATACGTAGTTGTCCGTATGCTTTAACCAGGCGGGCAATAAACTGATCATATACTTTCTCATGAATGATGAGTCGGCGGGTGCTGGTACAACGCTGGCCAGCAGTGCCTACAGCGCCAAAAACGGCCCCTATGAGCGACATATCCAGGTCTGCATGCTCTGAAATGATAATGGCATTGTTTCCACCCAATTCCAGGATAGAACGGCCCAGGCGTGCGCCTACTGCCGCACTTACCGCTTTACCCATACGGGTGGAACCGGTAGCAGACAATAATGGTACCCGATGATCTGCGGCCAGCCACTCGCCGGCATCGCGACCGCCAGTGAGCAGACAGCAAACGCCTTCTGGTACATCGTTGGCAGCGAATACGGCTTCGACTATACGTTGACAAGCAAGCGCGGTAACAGGCGTTTTTTCAGAAGGCTTCCAAATGCAGACATTACCGCAAATCCATGCCAGCATAGAGTTCCAGCTCCATACAGCTACCGGGAAATTAAACGCGGAAATAATTCCGGTAATACCCAGCGGATGCCATTGTTCGTACATTCTATGGCCAGGACGCTCAGAATGCATGGTAAGGCCGTGCAGCTGACGGGAAAGACCCACCGCAAAATCACAGATATCGATCATTTCCTGAACCTCCCCAAACCCTTCCTGGAGGCTCTTTCCCATTTCATAGGACACGAGTCTCCCTAAATCATGTTTATGCTTACGTAAAGCTTCACCTATCTGGCGTACCACCTCGCCCCGACGCGGAGCCGGCCATTGACGCCATATTTTAAATGCTTCCTGAGCAGTAGCTACTACCGCATCATAATCCTCCTTGCTGGCGGATTTCACGGCAGCAATTACTTTCCCATCCACAGGAGAGGAGGAGGTAATAACCGGACCACCGCCAGCCAGCCAGTGCTTTCCTGTACTGACGCCACTTTGTTGGGCGGTGATACCAAAAGATTTCAGAGTCTCTTCCATATTATGTGTTGTTGAACGCCTGCGGCGTTAGTTTTTCTCGCAGAGTTTTGTTTTTTGATCTCTCGCAGAGCAGCGTAAGCAGCAAGGCAGCAAAAGATGGTGTTATGTTGTTTTGATCTCTCGCAGAGCAGCGTAAGCAGCAAAGCAGCAAAAGATGGTGTTATGTTGTTTTGATCTCTCGCAGAGCAGCGTAAGCAGCAAGGCAGCAAAAGATGGTGTTATGTTGTTTTGATCTCTCGCAGAGCAGCGTAAGCAGCAAGGCAGCAAAAGATGGTGTTATGTTGTTTTGATCTCTCGCAGAGCAGCGTAAGCAGCAAGGCAGCAAAAGATGGTGTTATGTTGTTTTGATCTCTCGCAGAGCAGCGTAAGCAACAAAGCAGCAAAAGATGGTGTTATGTTGTTTTGATCTCTCGCAGAGCAGCGTAAGCAGCAAGGCAGCAAAAGATGGTGTTTTGTTGTTTTGATCTCTCGCAGAGCAGCGTAAGCAGCAAAGTAGCAAAAGATGGTGTTTTGTTTTTTGATCTCTTGCAGAGCAGCGTATGCAGCAAAGAATAATGTATGTTGTTTCTATTTCGTACAAAAAATAAATACTAACAACAAGTTACAAGCCTTTGCTGCTTTGCTGCTTATGCTGCTCTGCGAGCAAAAAATTACGATTTTTTTTCCGTTTGAGCAGCATAGGTGCTTTCGAAGATTTTGTCTGCATTGCCGGCTTCGAAACCATCTCTGCGATGTTCTCTTTTTACTGCGGCTGCGGCCAGATCAGCGTATTGCGGTAATACTCTGCGTTCTGCAAATTCCACGTAAGAGCCGGCAATTTTGTATGCTTCGCCACCGGAGAAAGTTGCTGTCAGCATTTGTGCTACCGTAGCGCTTTGCAGCAGGTTGCCATCCGGACTGGCTTTTATCTTCCCGCCAGCATCATTCAACACAAATCCATGTTTTTCCAGGAACTGGTTGAAATCCGCTATGGTATTATATCCTGTAGGAAGATTATGTACGCTTACCGTAAAATGATTCAGGTAATAACGATTGTAAATAACCCATGCGGCATATTCGCTCTCGGCTGCAAGTACCTTGAAATCCTCGAGGGTAGGCGTTCTCCACAAACCGCTATGCAAAAAAGTATCTACCGCTTTACTATCATCCAGGTTCAGCGCAGTTACCGGATCAACGGTTACTTCATCCGTATAACTGTAAATGATTTCCTGTGCACGGGCGCTGAGATCCTTTACCCGTAACTCGGAAATAAAGATGCGCGGATATTGTGGCGCTGGCGGCGCATACCACCAGGCATCCAGCTTTTTACCTGCGAAGTAATAGTGATCTTTTTTCGTATAGCCGTAATGGAGAAATATTTTCTCCAGGGATTGTACGCCCAGCTGGGGTACGCCCATGGTACGAAAAGCAATATGATCGTTTTCAATGTCTGACGCCTGATGAATTATTCCTTCCGTTATCATGGTTCGGATAACGGCTGCTACGTCTGGCACTCTTTCCTGGTAACGGCTCATCAGGCCATTCAAAATCTCACTGAGCATGGTTGTTTAATTAGTTGTTATAGTAGGAAGTAAACCTGTTGGTAATCAGATCGCCGAAAAGTACGTCTTCCTGACGAACAAATCCTTGTTTAGGCAAAGCTCCTTTGGCATGCAAATCAATCACTGCACAAGCGGCGCCGGCGGTGGTCAGTTGTATGGCGGTAAAATCCTTTCCACTGATCTGCTGGTTATAGATTTTGCGGGAATAGGAGCGCTGTACAGAGCGGCCATTTACCATACCGGACACGGACACAAATACCAGCACCACATCCTGCGGGGTGAAAGGTATGCTATCCTCCATAATTTCCTTCAGTACCTCTCTTTTTTTGTTCAATTTTAACTCATTCAATAAAATCTTCATGAGATTGCAATGGCCAGGATAACGAACGGTTTTATAGTCCAGGTTATAGACTTTTCCATCCAGGATTTCCGCCAGTGCGGAGAGTCCGCCTGAGGTATTAAAAGCCTCATATTCCACGCCATCCAGGGCAAATTTCTCATATCCTTCCATTGGCATCACTTCCTTTCTCACTCCTTCATGAATGGCATCGCAAGGGTTGCAATATTCATTGATGAGGCCATCTGTACTCCAGGTGAGGTTATACATGAGGCTGTTGGTAGGAAACTGTGGCAATGCGCCTACGCGGAGGCGTACGCTCTCCAGAGAATCGAATTGTTTGGCGATATCATAAGCGGCGATGCTGATGAAGCCGGGAGCAAGACCGCACTGTGGCATAAAGCTAACGCCGGCTTTTCCGGCGATTTCACGGATGGCATTGGTGGTAGCCACATCTTCGGTGAGGTCAAAATAATGGGTGTTGGTGTGGGCTGCCGCAGTGGCAATTTTAACATTCAGGAAGAAAGGCGCGGCGCTAAGAACAATATCCTGTTCCTGCAGGGCATTTTGAAGGGCATTGGCATCATTTACATCCAGCAGCAGTGGCGTTACACCTGCGGATACATGCTTTTCCAGCATGAGCGGGTTACTATCGGCCATTGTTACCTGGTAGTCGCCGGATTGTTGTAACAAGAATGCGGCAGTCTCGCCGATCTTTCCGGCGCCGATGATGGTGATCTTTTTCATGTGTCAATGGAATTGGTTATGTATATGAATAGGCTTCTAACGTATATGGCTATACGAAAATGAATACATGATAGCAGAATGCGGCATGCACCATCGTGAACGCATATACGTAAGTAATCGGTCTGCATAACGCAGACAGCCACTAAGATTCCGTAAATAAAAAGAGGATAACCCCGTTAGCCATTAAGGCACGTGGGAGCAAGTGCTCCGTAGATAGGAGAGTAGAGAAAGCTGTATGTTTAACAGATAGTTCATTTCTATCTGGCGAATATAAGGAAATTTGGTAAACAAACCATCAACAAAAAAGCGCCTCTGTTTGTAGAGGCGCTTTTTTAAGCTGTAATGCGATTAATATTGTTCGTTATCGTTGGGGAAGTCTCTGGACTTCACATCTTTAATGTATGCCTGTGTGGCATCATAAATTTCTGTATACAGGTCCAGATAGCGACGCAGGAAGCGAGGTTTGAAATCTTTGTTGATACCCAGCATATCGTGCATAACCAGCACCTGGCCATCTACATATTTTCCGGCGCCAATACCAATGATAGGAATATACAGTTCTTCGGCTACTTTTTTCGCCAGTTGTGCCGGAATCTTTTCCAGTACAATAGCGAAGCAACCGGCATCCTGCAATAGTTTCGCATCATTGATCAGTTTGGCAGCTTCGGCTTCTTCTGTAGCGCGAACGGCGTAGGTACCGAATTTATAGATCGACTGTGGTGTCAGTCCGAGGTGGCCCATAACGGGAACGCCTGCACTGATGATACGTTTTACGGATTCTATAATTTCTTCGCCGCCTTCAATTTTAACGCCATGCGCACCGGTTTCCTTCATGATGCGGATGGTCGAATTCAGGGCTTCTTTGGAATTACCCTGGTAAGATCCAAAAGGCAGATCCACTACTACAAAGGAGCGTTTAATGGCTCTTACAACCGACTGTGCATGATAGATCATCTGGTCGAGCGTAATAGGCAGGGTGGTTTCATGACCCGCCATCACATTGGATGCAGAATCACCCACCAGCAGAATGTCCGTTCCGGCATCATCCAGAATACGCGCCATGGAGTAGTCGTAACAGGTAAGCATGGAAATACGCTCCCCGTCTACCTTCATCTTCTGTAATACATGCGTGGTGACACGCTTGATTTCTTTATTGACAGACATAAGCAGTAAGCATTTGCTTTCCGCAAAGGTGGGGATATAAAAAATAAAACGGAAATGTTTTTTATATAAGGCTGGTAGTGGCAGCAATTTCCGTGTGGAGTGCATGAATCAGACCATCGGCCAGACCAATCTTCGGTACATAGATTTCGGAGGTATCTGCCCAGCGCATCACATTGATATAAATTTGTAATGCCGGTACAATAACGTCCGCACGGTCTTCCCGGAGATTGTAAATATGTATGCGTTCTTCCACGGAGAAGCTGGCAAATTCCTTGTAATAATCCTTCAAGGTATCGAGGGATAACGGTTTGCCTTCTTTACGTTTGGAGAGAGAAAAAACCTTGTTGATATTACCGCCAGAACCGATGGCTACCACTGGTCCGATATTGCGCAGATGATTCTTCAGGAAATCTTTTAGTTGTTGCCAGGTACTGTCTGGCACCTGGTTGTGGAGCAGACGGATTGTCCCGATATTAAAAGATTCTTTAAAAACGAGTTGTTTATTGCTGAAGAGGGTGAGTTCGGTACTACCGCCGCCTACATCAATGTAGAGATAGGATTTGGTATTGTCCAGCTGTTCTGCAATGTGGTTTTCGTAGATGTAAGAAGCTTCTTCCTGGCCACTGATAATCTTGATATCAATACCTGTCTGATGGCGTACTTCCTGCAATAACTGCGGACCGTTAATGGCATCGCGCATGGCAGAGGTAGCACAGGCTTTTAGGTATTTTACTTCATAAACATCCAGCAATAGTTTATATGCACGGATGGTATCCAGCAAGCAGGCTGCTCTTTTTTCAGATATTTTGCCAGTATCAAATACATCAAAGCCCAGACGCAACGGTACTCTTACCAGATTCACCTTGGTAAAATCCATTGCCCCTGTGCGGTTGGGAGAGGCCTCTGAAATAAGGAGCCTCGCAGCATTTGATCCAATATCTATCGCAGCTAACTTCATCTGAACGCTTTAATCTTTAATTAAGACGCAAATTTAAATATTTTTCCTTTTCTCTAAAAGACAATACCAGTAATTGCTTACTGGTATTGTTTCTCTTGCAGATATTTTAAGATTTCCACCTGAGACCGGATCTTTTTATCTCCCTCCCGGTAGTATTCGTTTTTTTGTTCGTTATCGAGTACACGCGCTTTCACATTACCGCTGAGCTGGATTTTCATAATCTCATGCAGCTCTTTTCGTATAGCCGGGTCCGTGATTGGAACTGCGGCTTCCACTCTATGATCCAGATTTCGGATCATCCAGTCGCACGAAGCGATGAAAACTTTTTCCTGTCCGCCATGATGGAAAATGAATACCCTGGCATGTTCCAGGTATTCGTCTACAATGCTGACGGCATGTATGTCTTTTTTCCATTTTTTATTTTCCGTATAGGCGCAACAGATACCGCGTATCACCATCTTAATATCTACGCCTGCTTTGGCGGCTTCATAGAGTTTGCCAATCAAAGCTGCATCGGATAAGGAGTTCATCTTGATGATGATACTTGCTTTCTTTTTATTGCGGGCATTTTTGATTTCACGGTCTATCAGTCGCAGGAAGGTGTTGCGCATGTTCAGCGGACTCACAGGCAGCGTTTTGCAGCCTTCCAGCACTTTGATATCATGGCGGCCATTTTCCAGGTAGGCGAATATTTTATTGATATCAGCCATGATAGCGCGGTTGGCGGTGAGCAGACAATGATCGCCGTAAACGCGGGCGGTTCTTTCATTGAGGTTGCCAGTGCTGACGAAACCGCATTGAATGGTTTTGTTACCGATACGTTTTTTAATCACGCATAGTTTGGCGTGAATTTTCATATTGGGAATACCCAGCATTACTTTTACGCCTTCCTCTTCCAGTCGCGCTTTCCAATCCAGGTTGGCAGCTTCATCAAAGCGGGCGCGGAGTTCCAGAATAACGGTTACATTTTTTCCGTTACGGGCGGCATTGATGAGCGCATTGACTATTTTAGAATTTCTGGCCAGGCGGTAAGCGGTCATCTTGATGCTGGAAACATTCGGATCGATGGCGGCTTCCCGGAGCAAGTCGATGATGGTATCGAAAGAATGATAGGGGAAATGCAGCATTACATCTTGTCGTTGTACTACGTGCATTACGCTGCTAGCATTCAGGAAAAGCGGATGGATAAAGGATTTGCGATGGGAATGCGGCGGAAAGATAGTGTCCGGGAAGTCCATGAAATCCTTAAAGTTGTGGATACGTGCGCCGGGGATGAGGTTATCTTTTCCGGAGAGGCCTAGGCGGCGGATCAGGTATTCCAGCAACAGCGGATCGATGTCTTTGTCGTACACAAAGCGTACAGGCTTTCCTTTGCGGCGGTCTTTCAGTCCTTTTTCGATCTGATGGATAATACTGTCGGCAATATCATTATCGATATCCAGTTCGGCATCGCGGGTTACCTTGATGATATGGGAGCTGAATTTATCGAATCCGAAGTAGGAAAAGACGTGGGGGAGACAGAATCTCACTACATCTTCCAGCAAAATGATATCATGTTCTCCTGGTTTGGCAGGAAGGATAATAAATCTTGGTAAGACAGATGGTATTTCTATCAGGGCGAATTTCTGACCGATGGAATTATCCTGTCGGGCCAGTACTACGGCCAGATAAATGGATTTATCACGAAGGATGGGAAATTGTTGAATACTTTCAATCATCAGGGGAATGATATTCGTTCTCACCTGTTCGTTGAAATAATTCAGGACAAATTTCTGTTGTTCTTTATTCAGTTGTTTTTCAGTGCGGAGGAAGATATGTTGTGCTTCCATTTCCGCCATGATTTCCTTCCAGATTCTGTCAAATTCCCGTTGTTGTTCCATCACGATGGTTTGGATGGAGTCAATGATTTTCCCGGGGTTTTCTTCCAGGTGCATTTTGACAGCGGATTTTCCGAAGGAGAGCATGCGTTTTAAAGTGGCCACGCGCACGCGGAAAAATTCGTCCAGGTTATTAGAGAATATTCCGAGGAAACGAATCCTTTCATAAAGGGGGACGGTTTTGTCGGCGGCTTCCTGCAGGACTCTTGCGTTGAATGCCAGCCAGCTGACATCCCGGGGGATCAGTCGTTTTTTCTCCGCAGTTTCCTTTTTGCGGGTAACTTTCTTTTGTATAACTGCTGTGGGCATCGTCATAATTTCCAGGTTCTCACTCTTCTGCAAACGCATACGGACTTTTTTACATTCAAAAAATTCACAAATAGTAGTGCGATGATACGGTTTTAGAACTAATGTGGGTATTAAATTAAAGTTAACGAAAAGCGCTGAGATAAAAGCAAACTTCCTTTTGCATTTATGACGGAGAGGGATAGGAGAGAAGCGCTATTGCAGTCACAATACCTATTGGATATGTTCCAACAGATGGTGCCTAACAGTAATGGGTATACGAAATGGAACAATCCATACTGAACCTTCCATGATGGGGAAGTTGAACAGGAGGTTGTTTGGGGAGACGGCAGTCGCTCTATAGTGAATAGGCCTGATGAAAATTAGTTAGCAGATGCGGTGTTGTTGTTCTGGCTGCGGTTTTTATTGTAGATCGGGAGGGCGATCAGGCTGATGAAGCCCAGTACAATTACCAGGATCGTTTGTACCACCCAGATGATCCAGCCGAATGCAAAGCCGATTACTTTATTGATACCGTATAGTTCCAGGGTTTTCTGCACCAGTGTTTGGTATGCACCGATACCGCCGGGGGTAACGATCATGCCTATACTACCGATGACCAGCACGGCAAGGGCAGCAGGGATGCCCAGGTGATTGGTTTCTGCCAGGCAATAGAATCCGATGTAGACCTGAGAGAGGTAGCAGCCCCAGATGAGAATTGACTGGAAGATAAAGGCCCATTTGTTTTCCATTTTGCCGATGGAGAGAATACCTTCCATCACGCCGCGGGCGAGACTTTTAATAGTCACTGCGGCTTTGGAGCGGGCGAATTTTTTAAGTAACCAGATAGCGATACCGATAACGGCTGCGAGTATCAGGAGGAGTATCAGTAATTGTACAAAATTGGCGTTGGCTATTTTGTTGCCGATGGGCGTCAGGATCTCGCGGTTGACGTAACTACCGAGTACTTCGGCTTGTGTGAGAACGGTGAGTGCCATGAGGAGAATGAGGCAGAGCATATCCACTGCTCTTTCTGCGATCATGGTACCAACTAGTTTATCGGCGGGAATTTTTTCGTATTGGGCGAGGATGCCGCAGCGGGTAACTTCGCCCAGGCGTGGAACGGCAAGGTTAGCGAGATAGCCCACCATCACGGCAAAAAAGGTATTGAGGGTGGTGGGTTGGTGGCCCAGCGGTTTCATGAGTAGTTTCCATCTGGTAGCACGGAACCAGTGGCTGGCAATACCGAGAATAACTGCAGGGATTACCAGCCAGTAGTTTGCGCGATGGAAAGCCTGATTCATCTGGTCCCATTCAGCGGGAGTCAGATCTTTGGTTACTAACCAGATAAGTAAAACACCTATGCCAAAAAAACAGATAAACTTAATGAGGTTCTTAAGTGCTTTAGGCATAACTGGCGATAGTTTAGGGTGTTACAATTGGTTAGAGACCGGTTTGGCGATTATAATTTGTTTCCTTCCTTAGGGAAGATGGCAATTGGCGTATATTTTTTGGCTTCTTCGAAGTCCATGGTAGCATAGGAAATAATGATCACTACATCACCAGGAGCAACGAGGCGGGCGGCGGGACCGTTCATACAAATAACGCCGGAGCCGCGTTTGCCTTTAATAACATAAGTTTCCAGTCTTTCGCCGTTATTAACGTTTACGACCTGTACTTTTTCATATTCGATGAGACCCGCTGCATCCATCAGATCTTCATCGATGGTGATGCTACCTACATAATGGAGGTTGGCTTCTGTCACGACCGCGCGGTGGATCTTACACTTTAATATTTCTATTTGCATAATTCAATCGACTCCCTGTGAGGAGGAGTGTCTGCAAAGCTATGTAAAATAATGTTTCGGGCCAAAGGGGAAGTGAATCACGCAAAGGCGCATAAGCGGCAAATATGCAATGGATTATGTTTGAAGGAATGTTAAGATATTATTTCCGAAAATAATTTAACAATTCTTTGGACATATATAGTATAAAACTCTTGCGTCTTTACATTTCCTTTGCGTCTTTGCGTGAAGTATGATTACAGTTTGCCTTTGAGAACCATGTTATCGATGAGGCGGACGCCGTCGAGCCAGGCAGCGATGGCGGCTACAACGATAGTATGGTCATCGGCGGGGTGATCGAGTGGGTGGAGCATATCGTCTTTGAGGGCGAGTATGTCTACGTATTCCGGTTCGAAGCCTTTCGCTTTAAGGGAATCCATTGCTTCGTGGGCTGATTCCATGAACAAGAGATCTTTGCCAAAGTTATTTTTCAGGTTGGTGAGGGCCTGGTAGATGGCTACGGCTGTCTTACGGGCAGCGGGAGAGAGGCGGACATTCCGGCTGCTCATGGCGAGTCCGTCGGGTTCTCTTTCCGTTGGGCAGACAACTAATTCTGTGGAAGATCCAATGATTTTGAGTAACTTACTGACGATAAGACACTGTTGGAGGTCTTTCTGGCCCATGAAGAGTTTATTGGGTTGAACGATATCCAGCAATTTATGTACAATGCGGCCGACGCCCTGGAAGTGTCCGGGGCGGAATTTACCCTCCAGAATGGATTCCAGGTCGCCAAAATCATAGTGGATAGCGTCGGAAAGTCCTTCGGGATACATTTCATCTACGGATGGAAGGAATACTATATCCGTGGATACATCATTTAATTTTTTAATATCGGCTTCAATTGTAATGGGATATTTTTCAAAATCTTTCGGGTCATTGAATTGAGTAGGGTTGACGAAGATGCTACAGACTACCACATCGGTATTTTTTTTTGCGGCCTGAATAAGTGACAGGTGCCCGCTGTGCAGGGCGCCCATAGTCGGCACAAAACCAATCGTTTTGCCACTTTTTCTTACCAGGTCCAGGTGCTTCTTCAGGTCAATACTACGCTTAAATTGATACATAAAACATTGTTAAAAAGGATGTTAAAACTGACAGATTGGCCAATATTCCGTAAAAAATCCGTAATTTTGCAAGCCAAATTAAAAATTACTGCATTAATAATCAGCGTTAAATGTCCACAAAGAAAAGAATTCTTTTTATTGCCCAAGAGATGTCGCCTTACCTGGAATTGAGTGATTACGCGGCGATGGTCAATAAAATGGCAATTAAGTCCAATGAGGCCGGACTGGAAGTGAGAGTGATCATGCCGAGATTTGGAATTATTAATGAGAGAAGACATCGTTTGCACGAAGTGGTAAGGTTGTCTGGCATTAACATCGTGATTGACGGGGATGATTATCCGTTGATCATTAAGGTAGCTTCGCTGCCTAATGCCCGATTGCAGGTCTACTTCCTGGATAACGAGGACTATTTCAAGCGCAAGACGGTATTTGCTGATGAGAATGAACAATTCTTTGATGACAATGCTGCCCGTGCCGTATTCTTCTGTAAGGGAGCATTGGAAACCGTGAAGAAATTCGGATGGCCTCCGGACATCATTCACTGTAGTGGTTGGATGACCTCCCTGATCCCTATGTATCTGAAAACTGCCTATAAGAAAGAACCGGTTTTTGCGAACAGCAAAATCGTTTACTCCATGCTGCCAAATACCTTCAAAGAAAAACTGGGAACAACTTTTGTTAAGAAAGCTACCATCAGTAACCAGATCAAGGAGAAAGACATGGAGCTGTTCAAGGAAGGTACCAATACCGCATTGAACAGAGGCGCTGCCAAATATGCGGATGCAGTAGTACTTGCAGCCGACAAACTGGAGAAAAAAGTGGTGGATGAAGTGAAAGCAGAAAAAGGAAAAATTATTCTGCCTTTCAAGAAAGAAAATGAAGATCTGGGTGATTACCTGCAGCTATATAACCAGTTACTGGGTAAATAGCTTTGATGAAACGAATGTTCGGCAACTCAACTACACATAAACACCATAACGCGTGAAGATTAAACTCAGGAACCTAAGCTACGTAGCTGCCATTGTATCTGTATTATACGCATCCACCGGTTGTAATCAAGCGACCCTTCTCGGTACCAATCTTATCCCTCCGGGAGATCTGGTGAACAGCCAGGATTCCGTTGTTACGGGAATTATTACCAGGAACGTATCACAATACGATTCTTCTATTATCAATAATTATAGTAACTATACGCATATTCTCGGTTCTATTACTGCCGATCCTGTATTCGGGAAAACCCATGCCTTCCTTTTCATGCAGGTGGGGCTTCCCCAAAGTGCCTTTACTTTCGAAGGTACCAATCAGATACTGGATTCCGTAGTACTCTCCCTGAGCTATGCTGGTTATACCGGAGACTCTACCTCTCCTCAGACATTCTCTGTTTACAGAATGAATGAGACAGGTTTCAGGATTGATTCCAACTACGCCTACAACAAGGTATTAGGCTACGATAATTCCCAGTTGCTGGGTACCGCTACTGTCACCCCACTGACAACCCGCGATTCCGTAAAAGTGCTGGGAGCAACAGAAACAGCGCAGATTCGTATCAAACTGAGTAACGCATTTGGTAATGAACTCCTGGCCCAGAAATCAGATGGCGCTTTTGCCACAGATTCTTCTTTCCGCGCCTTCCTGAAAGGACTGGCTATCATTCCAGATACCATGGCCGCGAATCATAAGAATATGCTGTATGTGAGCATGAACAGTACCAATACCAAACTGACCGTGTTCTATAAAGCCAATGGTAAAGACTCTACCATGAGAAGCACATTCGGCTTCAATGGCTCTACCAGCGGCCACTCTACCACATTCCTGCGTAACTATAACGGCTCGGAAGCAAGCAATTATATCAATACGAATAATCCAAAAGGCGATAGTATCCTTTTCTTACAGGCAGCTCCTGGTCTGTTTACCAAAATGACTATCCCTAACCTGGAGAACTTCCCGAATGTATTGATCAATTCCGCAGAATTGGTAATCACGCAGATAACTGTTGGAGAAAGTGATAAAAATAATATTTTTATTGAGCCATCTAACCTAACTTTGCGCCAGTATACAAACGGCGATTCCACCAAAGTCCCGATTGATGCAGGTAGTACAAGCTATTATACAGCGCCTAAACAGATTGTCACCAACTTTGGAGGCGTAATGATTGCGCAATACAAGTTTAGCTTAAACCACTACCTTGCACAGCTCATTAAAAAGAATGAAACTAACAACGGATTCAAACTGGAGGGCTTCTCCTCATTGATGATGGATGTTCCCCGCGTGAAAGCTGGCGGTGGTAGCCATTCTCAATACAGCTTGAAACTGCGAGTTATTTATACCAAACCATAAAACTGCTAATCCAAGTTTTTTATGCCTTATTTATTTACATCTGAATCCGTTTCAGAAGGTCACCCGGACAAAGTTGCAGATCAGATTTCTGATGCGTTGATCGATAACTTCCTCGCATACGATGCCAAATCAAAAGTTGCCTGTGAAACACTGGTAACTACTGGTCAGGTTGTGCTGGCGGGTGAAGTGAAATCCGAAGCTTATCTCGATGTACAGGACATTGCCCGTGAAGTAATCCGCAAGATTGGTTACACCAAGAGCGAATATATGTTCGAAGCTAACTCCTGTGGTATCCTTTCTGCTATCCATGAACAATCTCCTGATATCAACCAGGGTGTTGACCGTAAATCTCCAGAAGAACAAGGCGCTGGCGATCAGGGTATGATGTTTGGTTACGCTTCCCGCGAAACCGAAAACTACATGCCACTGGCACTGGATCTGGCTCATAAACTGCTGCTGGAACTGGCTGCACTGCGTCGTGAAAATAACGAAATCAAGTATCTGCGCCCGGATGCAAAATCCCAGGTGACTATCGAATACTCTGATGATAATAAACCTGTTCGTATCGATACTATCGTGATCTCTACTCAGCACGATGACTTCGATCAGGACGAAGCTATGCTCGCGAAAATTAAAGCGGATATGATCAATATCCTCATCCCTCGCGTGAAAGCTAAACTGAAACCAGAACTGCAACAGCTGTTCGACGGTTTTGATATCCAACACCACATCAACCCAACCGGTAAATTCGTTATCGGAGGTCCTCACGGTGATACCGGTCTGACCGGCCGTAAAATCATCGTTGATACCTACGGCGGTAAAGGTGCTCACGGTGGTGGTGCTTTCTCTGGTAAAGATCCTTCCAAAGTAGACCGTTCTGCTGCTTATGCTACCCGTCACATCGCTAAAAACCTGGTTGCTGCCGGCGTTTGCGACGAAGTACTGGTACAGGTTTCATACGCTATCGGCGTTGCTAAACCTTGCGGCGTATACGTGAATACTTATGGTTCTTCCAAAGTAAACATGAATGATGGCGAAATCGCAAAGAAAGTAGAAGAAATCTTCGACCTGCGTCCATACGCTATCGAACAACGTCTGAAGCTGCGTAACCCAATCTATAGCGAAACTGCTGCTTATGGTCACATGGGCCGCGAACCTCAAGTGGTTACCAAAGTATTCAACAAAGGAAAGAAAAATGAAAAATCGGTGGAAGTAGAACTCTTCACCTGGGAGAAACTGGACTATGTTGAAAAAGTGAAAGCAGCTTTTAATATCTAAGCTTTCCCATCTAAAAAATAAAAAGCGGCTGTTTCGTCATGAAACAGCCGCTTTCTTTTTTCAATATACCTTCGCCTCTACGCTTGCTGGTAAACTCGCTTTAAAGGCCTCCAAATGCTTTCTAAGGGCCGGTGCATCCGTACTGTCCAACGCAAAGAAATGAACAATCCGATCCGCACATACCACATTGTCCTGTATCGCCCAGCTTCCCACTTCCGTCCACTTATTATACAACGCCGGACCATACCAATCCTTGTAAATTACGGCTACCTTTACGCCTTCCTTATTCAGAAAAGTTTTCAGATAGTCGTTACTGTAAGTGCCTGTTAATTTACTCCTCGCTATTTCATTATTACCCAAGCCCCATACATCCATGATGCGACTATCAGACAAAAAACTCACAGCGCCAATGTCATTGGCTGCCACCGAAACACCACCATAGTACTGCTTCAGGAATGTACCCATCTGTACCTGTTGTTCATAGATATTCCTGCAGGCTCTGTGTTGTACCCTGTAACCCGCAACAGCCCTGGCTAAGAAAGGACTGCCCGCAAAGAATAATAATAGACATAGGATCGCTTTTTGGGGTAAACCAATTCCCTGGTACCAGCTAACTACCTGCGGCCAGATACTCCAGAGCAATAGCGCTATGCTGATAATCGCAAGTCCTACCAGATAGGCCTCATACCTAAACATCCAACCTACTGCTGCAAGGGCCATATGTAAGGCACAGGCAATGGTCAGTACAATACCAAAATACATGGCCTGTTGGGCACGCGCGCCCGCCCCCTTGGCTTTCACCAATAAAACCAATACGGGTACAATAATCAGCACCCTGATAAGAGAGGTACCAGATATGGAAGAAGCATAAGCCTTGGAGGCATCGGAATGAAATAATCCCTGCACTGTACTGTTGCCGTACATTAATCTGTAGATGAGTACTTCCTGCAATGCCTGGGCCATACTACCAGGACCTGCCGCACCACCACTGCTTTTCAATAGTACAGAATTCGGAAGGATATACCCCCCGTAAGCGACGGAAATCACCGCGAATAGCACTACCGGCAGCACGGCGAGGATGCCCATGATCAGGGCGACTTTTATCTTCCTAAAATATAACAACAATAGACCTGCTGCCCCCAGCAGGAACAATGCTTCGAACCTTGCGCCTACCATCAGCGCGCCATAAGCGCCACTGAGCAGCATTTGCTTTGTGGAGATACGGTCTTCCGAAATCATTTCTACTACTGTCTGTAAAAACAACAGAGAGAACCACAAGTGTAATAAGTGCTCCATACCAGTGAGGATAATCACGGTAAACGGCAGCAGAATTATCAGCGAAAACAGCACCAGTAACCGTCCCGTTGCAGGCATGGCATACTTCAGCAGTACCCGGTGTACACTGTATAACAACCAATAGGCAGCTACTACGTTAATCCAGAAACCTACCATATAACCGTTGACGCCTGTACGAAAAATAATGGCCAGAATAACGGTAAACAGTGGGGAAGATGAAGCGGAGCCATAAGCGTCCGGAGTAATGCCCCATACGCCATGCAGGCCGAAATTTTTGGCGACTGCCATATGAATAAAGGCATCATCCAGGGAATAACAGAAATGTCCGCCTGTAAGTTGAGAAATCCTGATCCAGGAATATACCAGCAGTGCTGTCAAAAAAATCCAGGCGAAGTAAAGCGGTTTGTTTTGTTTCATCCGTTGCAGATTGATTATTTATTCATTAGTTGAATCGCATTTTCCAGCGGCATATTGATGGAGGTTTCCAGGTCTATTTTTGCCTGATTCATGTCTCGTACCAACTTCACATTTTGAACCATTTCAACATTGTATGCTTTATAAGCGGCACTATAAACTTCAATGGCTACTTCTCCTGCTGCAAACTTTTTCTCCGTGGATTGGAAGTTGTTCAAAGCCTCTTCCAGCAAAGGAAGATGGAGCTCGAACAATTTCTTGGTAGCGATGAAATTTTCATATTCAATCAGTACCTTATTTTTGCTGCTACGCAAATCTGCCTGTCGTTCTGCATCAAATAATTTCTTTTGTGCCTGTGCAATTTTTACACTCCTTGGCGTTGTAAAAAAATCACCTAATGAGAAAGCCAGTCCCAGGTTGTAAGTAGGATAATAATTATTTTTATTATTATCATTTTTGGGATCATTGGGATTATTAGGATTGTAATAAGTACTGTTCCTGTTGAAACTATTTTCATTCAGGTTGGTAAAAAAGGTAACATGGGAAAGCCATTGGGCTCTTGCATTGGCGATTTGATAGTCGCTGATTTTTTCTTTGGTCTGTACGGCATCCTGGATAGGCGTCTTACTGGCCAGATCAACAATCAATTGCTTGAAACGTGCTTCCAGTAGGGGACTTTTCAGAATGTAATTCAGTCCCAGGGTATCTTTTTGGGCCTGCACATGCAGCACAAAACAAAGGGATAAAGCGAACAACAGCAGTTTTTTCATACATGCTTATTTTCAGTTACAAATATTTTGATTTCACAATCACGCCAGTCATGGCATTCATAAAAATGGCAGTTTCCATTAGTCCGCCTGTTTCCTGCGCATACATGGAAATAACCACTGCAAACACCATGGAGACGCCGGAAATTGCCAGTAGTTTATCCAGTTCATCGGTAAACCGGAAGTAATTTCCAATACAAGTACTCATCTGTATAAAATGAAATACCAATACTATGATGAGCATTATCCAGCCCATTTCCAGTACAATCCTTACCAGTCCGCTATCCGGTGGAAAGCCTGCCAGCGGGTGCCCGGGATTATAGGAGGTACCTTCTCCGCCAACTGTGAAAAGTCCGCCTCCAAAAGGATGACTATACATAAATGGCTGTACGCTATGCCGGTTGATTTCCCGTACATTCAAGGAAGCATCCTGCGTGCCTACAAAGGCAGTTCTTACCCTGTTGAGAGTAGCATTGCCATAGAATGGCCCGAACAATATTCCGCCTCCGATAATGGTGAACAACATCGCGGCAATAATGGTATTGCGTTTATGAATATTAACCAGCAGGAAGAGAAACAGTCCTGCAGGGATCATTACATATCCTGTTCTGGTACCGGAATAACCTAAGGCCATCAGATGAAATAACAGCGACAAGAATATGAGCAGCTTCTTTCCCCAGCTGATAACCCTGGCGCTGGCACTCAACAGAATCAAGAGCATGACAGAAGTAGCTGCCATCATAATACCATACACTGCCGGATCGCTCATAGTGGAGGATACGCGCAGATGTCCGTCAATCATAGTGGTGGCCATTTTCTCAGGAGTGGACAGCATATACGCCATTTCCCAGGGAGGAAGCCCGAACCACTCCTGTATGCAGCCATATACAGCTGTTACTGTAGATAAACCCAACCAGAATTTGAAGAAGGTATAGATGTCTTTCTTCGTTTTCAGCACCATTGTCGTTAAGATGGCAAACAACAGGTAACGCAGCAGTATGCGCATGAATACTACCAGCGTATCTTTACCGGGCGCCATAGGGTTAAACCCTTCGAGGAAATAATATATAAATTGTAAGTACAGCAATAGTAACAGCGGTTCCTTAAAGTAATTAACCGGGTTCTCTGTTTTACGGTTTTTCTTCAACAACGTTCCCAAAACGGCGCTGAACAACATCGTATCTAATGCCAGTCCCACCTGTACTTCCTGCCCGTATATCCTTTCAAAAAAGCGTATGGTCATCACCGTTGTAATGGTGATATAGAAACCCATCTTGGCGCTATTGAAACATACTACGGCCAGGGTAAGACCGAAAATGGCAAAAAGGATCAACACCCCCGTTTTAAAATCATTGGAGGTTAAATATGATATCAGTGGAACTGCTATGGTGAGCAGCGCCAACAGGATAATATTTGATCGCTGTAGCTTTACCGCTTCCATAATCAGAGAAACAAAACTTTAATCAGCATTGACAACAGTACGATGGCAATGAAAATATTTATTAATTGCTGGTGAAAGCCGGCACTCATACGTTTACCAGTTTTCTTCATAACGATTGTTTTTTACTGGTAAATGGTCCTTTGAAAAGCCATCCCATCTTTAAGGCGGTTAATGTCTTATAAGCCAGAATAGACAATGGGATCGCAGTTATTATCAGTATCAGTAATAACAATGGCACATTCATAATCAGGCCACTTTTCAACAAGAGGCTCCGTATTACAGCGGCCAGCATTACATGCATCAGGTAGATAAACAGGCTGTAATGACCTATCGTCTTCATAAATGTTAATTGCTGATGGCGGGATAACCAGGCAGACAACATCATCATGAATATGCTGCCAGTTAATGCTATCACGGCATACAGATAAAGGTTCATTTGCTGATGATAGAGAAAATACCATTGAGATAAAACAAAGACTGGCAAAAATAACAATAGGTTATAGCCAGACGCCAGCCTGGTTTGCATCGTTTTGTCCAGTAGTAATGGAGCTGCTATTACGCCAATCGCAAAGAATATGTAATGCAGCATGACATCATAAAAGGTACTCCATTGCATTACCAGCGGAGCGAGTGCCAGGAAAACCAATCCCAGCAATAACTGCAGCCTTTCGTTCATTCGTAGTACCACATGATTGAACAGATAAAATGCGGTGACATTAAACAAAGCAAACAGATACCACAGTTGGTCTAACCCTCTCGGCTGAACGATAATATCCAGATAATTCCATACGGTCCTGTTGGCATTGGCATACTTTGCAAAGATGATCTGTAACGTGATTTGGATCACCGCCCAGATGATATAAGGATAAAGCAGGTTATTTACTCTTTCCGTTATTAAACCGCCAGGGCCACGCTTGCGCAATCCCGCCTGAAAGAACAGACCAGAGAGTAAGAAGAATAACGGCATACGAAAGCTGAACAGCATATTGTTGCCGTCAATGATCCACTGCGCTACATCCAAACCGCTATGCTGCAATCCATACAACATATGACGATAGACCACCAGTATGATGGCAATGCCCTTGGCATAGTCCACCCACTCGAAGCGCGTCACGGCTGCTTTAGGCGCTGATGCAATATCTATAATGCTGCTAGCCATCTTACAGTTGCAGGTAATCTTCTTTTACTTTATTTAATACTGCGCCGATGCATTTATCGCCCAACTCGTGCAGGAACTGGATCGATTCTTTATCGGTTTGGGTCAATGATGCGCTGGAAGAAAATACCGCGATAACGCCTTGTACATAATTCACCAGTTCTTTACTGTCCGTGTAGTCATTGAGAGGAGCGCCTTCCAGGAGGATGAAGTCGTAGTGCTTCGCCAGCTCCGGCAGATAATTCAGCAAATGATTCTCTGGTAAAATTTCAGACGGCGTATAGTCGCCGCCTTTACATCCGATCACCTCTACACCTTCAGAAGGGTATCTCGTTACGATATCCTTTATTTTTTCCATACTGAATTTTCCCGGAGGAATAGACAAACTTTCCAATGTCGGCTTAGCTTCCAGCTGTACCGTCAGGTCATTGTTACAGAAGTTGGTATCAATGATCAGTACCTTTTTGTTACTGAGACTGAGACTGTATGCGAGTGCCTGTGTGAGGGTTGTCTTACCTTGCTGCGATTCAGTACTCGTAAAAAGAAAAATCTGTTTGCCGCTATGTTCTACTTCATACCGCAACTTGCGTAGTAGCTCCCGGAATGTATTCTGACGTTGCTTTTTGTCATCTGGCGCTACGGCTACTTTTTTCTGTAAAATCTCAAGGATGCTATATTTGTGGAGATCAGTACGGTTGATGGTGCTGATCAGTTTAAGGTCAACAGAGCGTTCGAAGATGGAGGGCGATTTCAGGGAGTTATCTAAAAATTCCATGAAGATAATCGCAAGGGTAGAAAGGAAGAAAACGGATATACCGGAAAGGCTCATCATGATGAGTCTTTTGGATGATTCGGGTTTGATAGCTGGTTGTCCGATCAGGCTTTGTTTAAATCCATCTTGCGGCGCGGCGCGATTGTCGATGGCAGCATTGAGTTTCTCTTTCAGCTTATTGTAATCTTCCTGTGCCATGGTTACTTCCTGCTGGAGAGAACCTACAGTGGCCTCTTTGTTGGCATAAGAGCCTAGTGTTCCCCTTAGCGATGCGATGCGGGCTTCCAGTGTCGAGATGTTCAGGCCAGTGGCTTTAATCTGTGCCTGGAGGCTGCCTTTCTTCTGCTGTAATTCATCTGCATTGGTTACATTCTTACCGGAGGTGGTGGTCATCTGATCCAGCTTGCCTTGTAACTGGCTGCGCAAAGATTTGATCTTAGCTTCCAATGCATCATCTGTACCGCCGCCTTTCTGATATTCCTCATTGAGGTCGTTGATCTGACGGCGCAAAGAAATGATATCGCTATTGGTGCTGGTATTATACACCGTTTTACCACTGCTGGCGAGGGTCAGTTGGTTATTGATATTTTCCAGGGAAGCCTGGAGCGTATTCATATTGGCTTTCTCATCGAAGAGCTTTTTCTCAAAGCCTTTGATCTGGTCCATTTCACTGCCGCTGGCAGATTCCACATTCAACACTCTTTCAGAGGCTTTGTAGGAGCGAAGCGCTTCCACTTTCTGGTCCAGTTCTTTTTTCTTTTGTACGACCAGACTTTCAAAAGTTTCCACGTTCTCTACTGTCTGCTCTGAACGCTGGCTGCGATAGTAGCGAATGAATTCTGCATACAATCTGTTTACCATATAAGCAGAAAGCTCCGGATGCTCGGATCTGGCAATGAGGTTGATATAGTCAGTCCGATTCATGCGTGCTACGAGCAAGCCATTGCGTACCGACTCATAGTCATATCCGTAAATTTTCAATACATCTTGCAGTTCTCTTTCATCCGGGCGGTATGCACTGAGCATCTGCATGGAATCATGTTTCTGCTGACAGAGTTGCAACAGCTTTTGTTTGTCTGCTTTTTTCATGACGGCACTGTTTTGTTGTGCTTCTTTCAGGGTGCGGAAGGGTTGTCCTTTGCCACCCATATCATGTAAGAGCAGGTCATAAGAGAGCAGGGAGATGACAATCGGAGAGGTGACGGTGGTGATAATACCGTCAAATTTCTGATCTACCTCAAACATATTGACATGATCATCACGTAGTCTGATCTGGTCGGTGTAGGTGAGGCCGGTGGCCATTTGTGCGGTCGACACATACAGCCTGGGTTTGTTCATGGTGAAAAAGAAGGCTGCGACTACAGCCAGTGCGGAGCTGATGAGAATCAGCCATTTTCTTTTCAGTAGTGCCTTCAGAAAATAGATTACATCCATATAAAATTGATCTTTTCGCTTTCATCCATCTGCTGGAAAAGAGATGCCGCGGTTGCAGCATCTCTTTCCAACAAGATTGAATGAATTTATTTATTGCTTGATCGCACGAATGACTTTCGTCTTATGCTGATCATCGGTTAACCTGATGAGATAGTATCCTGGTATAGTGATACTTGCTCCTGTATTGATTCTAAGTGTTGATCTTCCTTTCGGAATCTGCGACAGCATTTCGCCGTACACTCTCTGTCCGTTGAGATTGAACACTTCCAGTATTACGCTTGAATTGCGATTCATGGTCATGTCAATGTTCAGCTGATTTACAAACGGATTCGGGAATGCGGTAACATCTGCGAATACCGTTGATGTGTTGTTGTTAGCTGTACTCATGGCAGGTTGATCGGTGGCCACTTTTACATTCTGATTCAGAGTTTGTAAGCTGCCTGGAACTGCACCTGGGCTGGAAGGTGTGAAACCTTGAATCACCATTGCGCCCAGTAAGCCATAGCTGGAATTAGGACCTGCGTCTACATCCAGTCTGATTTCACCATTCTGATCTGGAACCACGTTGAAAATGGTAGCAGTACCCTTGGTGTTATAATAAGCGTTCAACCAGGTTACCTGTTTGCCGTTGGCAGTAAACTTGGTATTATAGTCCATCAGGTCCAGTGCACTGGAGAAGACGGTCAGGTTGTAGGCCAGCGACTGGTTGAGACCTGTAATCTTCATGCTGGCGTGTGCACCTGCAAACAGTACAAAGTTTTCTTTCATCACTGCATCAGGATATACACCGGAATTATTACCTGTGGTCATACCCTGACCGCCATATATACCTGCGAAGTTGTCCATGATCGTCATGCCGATATTGGTAGGTACGCCGCTATCATCTTTCAGATTGGAGATGAGTACTCCTGGAGCCGGACGTCTGGAAGTATTGTTCCATGGCGCAGGGGCGTAGCTGGTATCGCAGAAATTGACATAGACGTTCAAGGCAAAGGTGGTACCGCCTGCACTTGCACTGTAGTCGGAGTAAACGCCTGATTTCACGGCTCTTACTCGATAGATATAAGGCGTATTGGCAGTAAGCGTGCTATCTAGGTAAGCAGTGGTGTTAGCGACTGTTGTAGCCAGCAACGATTCTGTACCGGTAATGCCTGTTTTTCTCCAGATCTGGAAGCCGGTTTCGTTATTACTGCGATCAGCCCAAACAAGAGAGATACGTTTGTTATCGAGAACGGTTGCACGGAGACTACCAGGACTAACTACCGCCACTGTTGGATCATATGATTCTACCACCAGCGTACCGATGTAAGCCCATGACTTCGGATCTTGCGTGGATGGTCTGGTAAACGTAATCAGTGCAGAATCTCCGCTAGGCGTAATGCCGTTGATCTGAACCGTTTTGCCGATGTTGTATGCGCCGTTAAGGGTGACTGTTTGGGTACCGATAGTATACGTAGTCGTAGCATCAAAACCATAGTTCTGGCTGGCAAAGAATACGAAGTTGTATCGTTTGTTTGGATCAAGGCCATGAACCACCATTTTCCTGGTGGTACCACTCTTCAGGTACCAGGAAGTCATCATGATTGAATCCGGATAGATACCGGCATTCTGACCAGTGTTCATGCCATTATCCGTATACCAACCGTCTGTGAAGCCTTCCAGCAGATAGAAGCTCATGCCATTAGGCGTGTTGTTTTCATCCAGTACATTGGATTTCGCACCAGCGCCTACTAATGGAGGACCTACTACGGTATTCCAAGGAGCAGATGCAGTCTGACTTGCGCCCAGGTTGAAGTAAGTTAATGTAGTATTCTTATCAGAAACAAACAGTCTGAAGTTTCTGGTTCCGATACCGCCATGGATATCTTTCACCTGAATAGTGATATTGTAGGTGCCTACGTTGTCGGTAGATGGACTGAATACTATTTGTCCGTTACCATTGCCGCCATCTGTGAATACTGCGAATGATGGCAATCCTATTGCCAGGAGTTGAAGTCCTGGTTGGTCGGCTGCATCATCTGTTGCATGCAGAGTGATGGATTGTCCGTTGCCTGCACGCACTTTTACATCCGGAATGGAATCCAGTATTGGATCTTTATTTGGCAGGGTAATACCTACATAGTTGGAGAACATAGAGCCACCTGCGCTGTTGAATGCGCGGACTTGATAATAATAAGTCTGGTTACCCAATGCAGTGGCATCTACATAGCTGGTAGCATCCGGAGGAGTGCTGGCCAGCAGGGTGTAGTTATTAATACTATCCTGACTTCTGAATATCTGGTAGCTGGTTTCGTTATAGGCTACATCTATCCAGGTCAGTTTTGCTTTTTGATTTTCAATGCTGCCAACAAGATTTTTTGGAGTGGCAGGAGCGAGGCCATCATCAAAGTTCCAGCCAAGTTCTATCACGCTGAATTCACCTACGTAACTTGGATCTTTCCTCATACCGGCGGCAAGGATTGTACCGTCAGGATTTGGTTTGAGATTATAGAAGTTAGCAGTATTGCTATAGTTATTGAGGGTATAAAGCGTTTTGGTGCTGTCGCCAACACGATAAGTGGTTGCTCCATTCAGATTATCCATCCAGGAACTGCCTCCGGAGAAGAATTTCAAATAATAAAGTTTTGAAACATCCAAACCGGAAATGATAACTGGGATAGAATCTGGTTGATTGTAAGTTAATGCCCCGAAATAAGTGTATTCACTTATTACATTGGTTGGGTAAGCCGTAGTGGCGCCACTTGGAACATTAGGAGGGGCGGGGTTCCAGAGCATACCCAGATTCTTCATCTGAATACCTATTCTGGTGGTATCGCCTTGTTGATTTCTGAGATTGGTAGCAGAAGCTGTCTGGAGGATATTCCAACCATCCCAGGAAGTCACCGTTCTTCTGTTGAAGTTAACCAGTACGCGGCCATTTGGATGACCTTTGCTGACAGTGAGCGTGAATGTTTTCACATCTGTACCACCCTGGTTATCCGTCACTCTGATGCTTACAGGATAAGTACCTGCATCTACATAACTTGGATTGATAGTGGCGGTGCAATTCAGTCCATTGCCATTGAGCGTAATGAAGGATGGCATGTTCACGCCGGTCCAGGTGTAGGTATTGTTGGTATCCTGGTCGGTAGCCGTCAGATTGATTTGTTGTGTTTCTCCTTCCAGCATACTCACGTTTGTGATAGCATTGAGTACCGGAGGATAGTTATTATTGATAACAATACTAAAATTGGTGGTATCGCTGGCGCCGTGGTTATCATTTGCAATGACTACGATATTGAGGTAAGCACCTTGCTTGGTACTATCTGTAGCCACATTTAGATAAGGGCCGTTAGGACCATTTACCTGCGTAATGAAAGTAGGCAGGTTCATAAAAGTGAACGTAATCGGATCGCCATCCGGATCAGTGGCCACTAACGGGATCTGGATCGGATTGTCATACCGGATAGTTCTGCTAGGAATAGGGGCCACTTTCGGCGGATTATTCGGAGCAGTGGCGGAGGCAACATTAGAGTAGTTAGATTGTCCGCCATCATTCACTGCACGAACGCGATAATTATAGGTTTCGTTGGCGAATACGCTGGAGTCGGTATAAGATGCCTGTGCGCCGGTTCCAGGGATCGCATTGATGGTCGCGAAGTTGCGATAATCGGTGCTGCTGCCAACGGAACGTTGGATCTCATATTGGTTTTCGTTATTGGCATTGTCTTTCCAGGTAAGATTGATGGCTTTACCTTGTACGGCGGCAGTCAGTGTACCCGGATCTGCCGGAGCGCTTGGAAGGCTACCAGTAGTGACGAGGTTCAGTGGCAGTGTATTGGCCTGCAATGATGCGATATCAGTTATGGAGCTGTCTATAATGATCACATTATCGACAATGCCATAGAAGGCAGCAGGAGAACCGTCATTGAACGCATTGTTGGAACTATTGGTACCACTGGCTTTACCAATATAGGCCGTTTCCGTACTATTGGAAATAGCGGTGCTGGTATTCGTGGAGCTTTGATACAAGTAACCGTTCAGATAAATTTTCAGTCTGCCGTTAGTATCAAAAACGACAGCAACATGATACCAGGTATTGCTGCTGAGTGTAGGCGTTACCGTTGCTTTGATGGGGGTACTGTTACCATTACCGCCATAAGCTGCTTCCAGTACATTTTTATTCAGTCGGATAGCGAGGCCATTTCCGCGGCTTCCCTGTTCGAAGATATACTGATTAGCCACTGTAACGTTGGTGGGTTTGATCCACATCGAAATGGTGCGTTTGCTGTAGGCATCCTGGAGGAAGCTACCGGAGGTACCATTACTCAACGTAATAAATGCGTTAGCACTACCATTGAGTACCGCTGCCTGTGTACCTTCTTTTGCATCTGTAGTATAGGTTACAGCTGATCCTGCCGTCGCATTATTGCCTGCATAGCTGGAATCGGCAGTATTACCATTCAACTTCCAGATGGCGGTATATGGATAGGAGTTGATCTGTGCGCTGGAGCCGTATTTGTTTACGCCAATTACACGGTAATAATAGCGGGTATTAGGTTGTACCTGCATATCCGTGAAGCTGGTAGTATTGGAAGACACGCGTCCAATGATGGAGAAGGCGCCTTTCTGCGCGCTGGCTCTGTATATTTCGAAGGCGTCCTCGTTAGTGTCGTTATCTGTCCAGCTAACGGTTACACTCTTATAAGAGTTAGCTACTGCGGTGATGGCAGAAGGCGAGTTGGGAGTAGCGCCGCTGTTGGTAGCGCTTTCCTGTAGATAAGATGGATCTATGTCTACAAAGTTGCTGCTACCAGGTATTTTCCATTTTACCTGCATCACCTGATCGCCGCCTGCCTGGAAGTATACAGCGGTAATAGGCACTACTTGTCCTGCTGTCAGCGACATCGTACCCGCAGAGGATGCATATTGGGCCGCATGTGCGCCGTCATTATTTACAGTGGCAGAACCGGTGTTGGTATAAGCTTTGTTGACAAACAGTTTACTTCCGTCATCGGAATAAGTCTGGAACTGATAAGAACCGGTAGTGGGTATACGTAAATATCCCGTCCACATCATGGCATAGTTCACATCCTGCTGACGAACAGATATATCGATGGTCATGCTGTAGCCGCTTGCCAACGCTGTTAAATTGCTAAAGTTCGGCAGATTACTCCAGGTCGTACCGCTAGGCGTTTCGTAGTAGGTCCATTTCCAGCCGCGTCCTATCGCATTGATGGCAAGCTGTGAACTAGGAACAGAGTAGTTGCCACTCAGGTCTTTTGCCACTACGTATATACTGTAGTATTGCTGACTGGTGAGGCCATATAATACCACGTTGGTCTGGCTGGCATCTACTGTATACGTTTTCACACCATTCACATATACTTCATAAGAAGCAACGCCTACATCATCTGTAGAGGCATCCCAGGCAATTGGAATAGAGTTGCTGGTACTAGGTCCATTCAGGCGCAGGTTGGCCGGAGGGGTAGGAGGATTCGTGTCTGCAATGGTAGCGCCACGTACCTCTGCTGACACTGGGCCGGCAGCGTTGTTATTGATTGGACGAATGACATAATAATAATTGGTATTAGGTATCAGTCCATTATCTGTATAGGTAACGACATCCTGAGGAACCTTTGCGACCAGTGTGTATGGGCCACCGGCTGTCAGGGAGCGATATACCTCAAATAAAGTTTCGTTGTATTGAGGATTCACTTTGTCGGTCCAGTCGAGGCGCAGGGCTGTTTTTGAAACTGGCGTAGCGGTGAGCGACTGTATACCATCCGGTCCGTTGGGCCCGTTGGCATTGATAATCGAGAACGGTGCAGAAGCATTGCTGGAGCAGCCGTATTGTTCTGTTACTTTCGCGGTGTAAGTGCCTACAACGCTGGTGGTATAAGTACTGTCCGTGCTCACCAGCTGATTGGAGGAGTTAAACCAATTATACACTGTATAACCTGCAGGAAGGCGCATAGTGACACTGGTGCTGCCATCTGGCGCGGGTATCACATTGCTCTTCATTCCTGTGGTGATAGGCGGCGTTTGTGTAGGCGCTTTGATTTTTACTACCAGTGGGGTAGGAGAGAAAACAGACCAGGTAACGCCGTTATCTCTGGAAACGCTGACTGCATAAGAGCCAAGTGCCGTAACATTTATGGAGTTGGAATTTGAATTAGGAATATCCTGACCATCCTTCTGCCATTTGTAGGCAGAGAATCCCGGAGAGATACCTACGGTAAGGTTGATAGGATCTCCGGTACAGAATTCGGATCTGCCGAAGAGTGGCCATGGCGTCAGGATATGTGCCCGGTTCATGGTTGGAAGAAAATCTGTTTCTGCCCAGGCGTGATACCAGGTATCGTGTGCTACGCCATCGTAGATGGTATACCGGATGTTGGCCCCAGCTGCAAGCGCAGTGTTTACAACATCAGTAGAAGTATATGGCGCAGGAGAACCATCCAGCGCTCCCTGGAAAAGCCAAACCGGAGAGAATTTATATTTATCTATAGTGGCCGGTGTTTTTAAAGAGATACCTGAGTTACTCATAGGTAAGCAGGTAGCCACATAAGAAGGATAAGATGTTTTGAAGTCCCAGGTGCCAGCTCCTCCACTGGAGAGACCATTATCAATTACACGAAATAAGTCCACCTTATTGTTGGCAGCCATGTAATCAAGGATTTCTTTAACGCGGCTTAATTCAAAGTCTGTCCAGAAGCCGCCGGTATTTTGGGGGTAAAGAAGGTAGCCGTCGAACTGTCCATTGAGCACTGCATTACTGAAGATATAGCCGCCGTGATACAGCTGCCATTCATTGTCAGAGATAGGGCCAGATTCGCCTCTACCATGAAAGAATACGAATACGGGGTACTTTTTTCCGTCGTTTGCGGTGGGGTTATAGGATTTAGGAAATTGCACACGGAAAGCCATACCTCTGTAGATATAAGCTTTCAGGGGAGTGGATTTCCAGCCGTATGGCATGTTTCCACTTCTGTCGGTGCTAATCCATTTTCCTATTGTACCATCAGCAGGTTGTGCCGGCAGAGTTCCGCTGGTGTACCTGACGATGGGATCATTGGGGTCAATAACGCTCTGTGAACTGGCCTGCTTGAAACATAGCAGAAGAACGCAGAACAGGATTTGTAGAAATTTTTGCATAACATTCATGTTTATGAATAGGACAGTGAATTGCGCTGTAACTATGGATGTTGGCATACGGCATTACACATACGTTAACGCACATACGAAAACACATGAATTCCAAAGGAGATGGCAAAAATTGTTGGAGGATTGGGATTAATTATTCCAAACCAAAGTTGGCTTTAACGAAGGATAAGGTGAATTATTGGTTAGGTTGTATTACTGGGGTCCCCGAGTATATTGGCAATCACATCTGTACTCTATTATTCTTCTCGAGGTATATCCGGTATCGGCCGCTAATTTACTTCGGCTGTTTTAAATCGGTATCATTTTTACGTAAAAGTTATTTTTTTGTTAGGGAACGCATCGTTTATTCGGTTGAATGCAGCCCACTGCAAAATACATTTATCCCTCTATTGCGCGTTCTGAACGCTCCCATATGGCGGATTGACGCCCGCGCATAAAGCGGATGAAGCCTTTATATACTGCAATATTCATGAATACAAAATAAAAGGGTATATAAAAGTACTTGATTTTCATATCATGCTGTGCCATCAGAAATCCCGTATAGGCGGCCCCGTAGAATAACATTTGTAATACAAACAAGATAATAAACGTATAGTCGGCCCCGTTAAAGATCACCATCAGATTACTGATAAGCAGGAGTGCCAGACATAGCGGCGCCAAGGTCCATCGCAAGACCCTGTGCGATACATACTGCCAGGTAATGGCAGGATATCGGAAAATATTTAGCAACTCCAGTAAGCGTCCCATTGCCTGAAACCCTCCAGCGGCGATTCGTACTTTTCGCTTGAATTCTTCTGTCAGGGAGGCAGACGGCGATTCCATCGCATAAGCGCGGGATTCATACTGCACCGTATAGCCCATCCGATTGATATTGAAGGAGATCATGAAATCATCCAGAATCGTGTCTTCCGAAACCGGCTGGTATAGCTTTGTTCTTACAGCCAGCAATTCTCCTGCGGCACCCATCACACTGTATAGCTCTGCATCCCAGCGTTTGAGTAGGGATTCATATTTCCAGTAGGCGCCTTCGCCTGCGCCTTCTGTACCACTGTCGGCCCGAGGAATCACTTTCTTTTCTCCGGCTACTGCGCCTGTTTTTTCATTGCGGAAATGTTTCACCAACTCCCTCACAGCCTCCGGATTGAGCAGGGTATTGGCGTCCGAGAAAATAACTATCTCACTGTCCACCAGTTTCATCGCTCTGTTTACGGCCGCTGTTTTTCCATTGCGTTGTGGTTCATACATTAGTTCCACTCCTTCATATCTGCTGATGATATTATTAGTGGAGTCGGTACTTCCATCTGTTACAAAGAGTATCCTGAATTTATCTTTCGGATATTCCAGCTCCAGGGTATTGGCAATTTTCAGATGGATAAAAGCGCTTTCGTTATAAGCGGCTACAAGGAAAGTTACAGTTGGTGTGTAATCGCCTACAGGCGGCGGCGTTGCACGCCAGAAGAGGCGTTTAACCCGCAGTACGAGGTACAATACTATACCATATCCCAGATAACTGTAGAAAATGGTAACCAAACTAAAAAGGCATAGGAGTTTCCAGACAATCATAGATATTATACTAACGAAACAGGAAATAAGTTTCAAGCGATAAAAGACCAATCAACATACCCACGGCAAAACGAGCCAGCTTCCAGTAACTGATCCGATCATACGGTACGAGCAAGAGTACCGCTAATCCTGCCGCCTGTGCTACATAGCGACTACTGAACAAATGCGTGACGCCGCAGCTGGTAGCGAGGATTAACAGGCAACTGGCCAGCAGAAAGAGATATGTCTCTTCCTCTCTTCTTTTCCAGGCCTGATACAGACTACTTGCAACATAATATAAGGCGATTGTTGCCAGCACAGGAGAGATCACAAACGGGTAGATACGCATCAATGCAGCTGGCAATACCTTTTCCAGGGCTTCGCTCAATGGGGCATAGCTGTAATGTAAAACAAAGATATTCAGTACCGCCAGTACTACATAGGTGACCAGTAATCCCAGCAGTATCCTCCGGTTATAAATAAACCAGGAGGGCGCAATAATAATGGTCATCATGGCGCCATATGCGAAAGCGAGGATACCATGCCACAGGCTAAATCCTCCGGCAGCTACCAGCGCTTGTTTGGGGGGCATCAAGCCTTTCCATATATAGATCACCGGCGCACAGATGGCCAGCGCCGTTACTGCAAATAGTATCACCAGCATCCAGCGCCGGCTATCTCTCCAATGATACAATAATAATACCCCCGATGCAGGTATCATTACTATAAACGGACTCCTTCCCAATACGGCTAATCCCATCGCTGCTCCCGCAAGTAGGCTGTATAAAATACTCTTTGTAACCGATTGCACTGGGTTGATACCAAGCAACAGCCAGTAAATCGCCAGCAGGGAAAAGAATATAGGAGGTATTTCTGTCAACGCCATTCCGGATACCTGCCAGATCATTGGTACGGCCATTATATTCAATGCATATAGGAATGCAGTGCGCGCATTTATCTTGTAGTGTTGTACGATAATTCGTATAAGCATGAAGGTTATCCCTGCGAGTAATGTCATGTTCACCAGGCGAAGGCCTGGCATCTGCCACCGTGTAAGGAAATACAATGGATAATGTATCATCTGATACAGTGGACCAGGCGCCTGATCATTCATCTCCAGCAAAAACCGGGAGGACAGCCCCTCTTGCTCCATCAGGAAAAGATTACGGACAAACAACGGCTCATCAAATAGCGGCGGCTGATGATGTAAAAGGGTGATGAGTAACAGGAACGCATATCCGCCAATTCCAAGTATGAGTAATAGTCTTTTATTCATAAGTAACGGGATTTGGGATTGGACATGAAGGCATCAGGTGTTTTTGGGATCGTAAAATTATAAATCAATATCAGTATTTCAAAATCATACGCTGAAGAATATTATTTATGATTATGTGTTTTTACACTCACACTTAAATTTGATGCATTCACCGGAAAAAAATTACTGTTTACCAAAAACATGATCACTGATTTATAAAGAAATATAATTTTACGCTCAATCTGAATCGCCCGGTTGTGGCTAAAGTATTAAAAGACAAATAACAACCTATGACCCTGAGATGCCAATGTATCTCCGTAAGTATCCTCCGAGAAACCACCTGATAAAAATCTAATATTTTCGACCAGATCCCAGAAAAAGCCTTCCCATGGTTTAGCTGCCGTATTGGCTTGCACCCATGTCAACTTTTTAAACATTTAAACCAGAAGGTGGAATGAAAAAGAAAGTATTAATAATAGATGATAGCTTACCTATCAGATTTTTACTGGAGGCTATCTTCAGCAAAAATTATCATGTGGTATCCGCACAGGATGGACTGGTGGCTATGTCGTGGTTAGCAAAAGGACATACCCCGGATCTTATTATCACTGATTTGCAAATGCCAAATATAGACGGACATGAACTGGTACAGTTCCTGGCTGCGAGTAATTTATATAGAGATATTCCTGTGGTAGTTTTGTCTGCCTGCAATGATGCAGATACGATTGCTGCAGTCAACCAACATCATAATGTTCAGGCCTTTTTCAGTAAGCCTTTTGATCCTGTACTGTTGTCGACTTCTGTAGCGGATATTCTGAATGGCCATCTGGTAGCTGCCAGTTGAACACCCAACGATTGTTTTAACGCCAAATAGTAATTATGGGAACGTTTACACCTGGATTAACTCCTGTTGCATCACTGAAACCTGTGAATGAGAAAACGGAAACTGCTGTGATTCGCCAACTTAACCCTGAAAAGATTATCATCTTCGTCGGAAACACTTACCTGGATATCAGAGATACTCCCGGTAACTTCAAATTCCTGGTAGTCCAGGACCTCGCTGCCGCGCAGGCTGCCATTTCTGAAGTATTAAACGTGTTCAGAAAAATACCTGCTGTTATCATCTACCGTTTTAACAGCCGCTATGAAGAGGAATGTGAACAATGGGAAAAATACTTTCAGGATAATCAGATCCTTCGCTCTATACCTTTCTTTATGTATTCTGAGCAGGTATCCGATCAACTGAAAGCTTTCGCCCGGAAGTACACTTTTATCGATGAAGTAATTACAAGGGATTGTCTGTTACATACACTCGACAAGAAAATTGCTTTCGTTAGTAAATTCAAATATCTCAGCGTCATTACCCGCCAGGATAAACCTGCCGAAAAAAGAACGAAACTCTCTATCGGTTATATCCTGAAAAGGGGAGTGGATATTCTGCTGGCAAGTACTATCCTGCTGCTGATTTCTCCCCTTCTGCTGATAATTGCGCTGGTGATCCGCCTTGAGTCGAAAGGCCCCATCTTTTACGCTGCCAAACGTGCAGGTAAGAATTACAAAATTTTCAAGTTCTACAAATTCAGAACCATGGTGGCGGATGCAGATAAAAAACTGCAACAACTCCAACACCTGAACCAGTATAGCAACAATGAAGGCGGCGCTGTCTTCTATAAAGTATCCAACGATCCGCGCATTACCAAGTTTGGCGCTTTCCTGCGTAACTCCAGTATCGATGAATTACCGCAACTGGTAAACGTAATACTGGGCGATATGTCGCTCGTCGGAAACCGCCCCCTGCCTTTATATGAGGCAGCTGCTCTCACTACGGACGACTGGTCCCAGCGCTTCAATGCGCCTGCAGGAATCACCGGGCTGTGGCAGATCAGCAAAAGGGGAAATAAGGATATGTCGGTCGAAGAAAGAATAGGTCTGGATATCAACTACGCCAACAAACACTCTTTTGGCTATGATATGTGGATCATGATGAATACGCCTTTTGCCCTGGTTCAAAAAGAAAACGTATAGTAATGACCGTTATTGAAGTGATGTTGTTTGCTGTGCCGGCTTTCTGGGTATTGTATAACCTGATATTCTGTCTGGCGGCTACTTTCGCCGGAAAGAAGAAAAGTAATACGCCTTACCCGGAAGCGTCCCGCAGATTTGTGATTCTTGTGCCTGCTTATAAGGAGGATGGAATTATTCTGTCTACCGTACAGGCACATGAGGCATTGCATTACCCCAGGGAGCTGTATGATATTGTGGTAATTGCCGATTCGCTGCAACCTGCTACGATACAAGCATTACAAGCAACAAGCGCTATCGTGATTCCGGTTTATTTCGAACGCAGCACCAAGGCTAAAGCCCTGCATGCGGCCATGAACCAACTGGAGAAATCATATGATGGCGCAGTAATCAGCGATGCGGATAATCTACTGGATGCCGACTTCCTCCTGAAAATGAACCAGGCCTTCCTGGAAGGACATGAAGTCATACAAGCACGCAGAGTTGCCAAGAATATTGATACGCCATTTGCTATACTGGATACTGCCAATGAAATTATCTCTAATCATATCTACCGAAGAGGAAGTAATGCCATGGGCTTATCCTCTTCTGTAATAGGATCGGGTATGGTCTTCAACTACCGCCTTGTCAGGGAAATATTTTCCCGCATAGATGGGACCGGAGAAGATAAGATACTACAGATGATCATTGCGGAGAAAAAGATATTTGCTGAATTGGGATTACCAGTTCAGTCTATTTATTATATGGAAGATGCGCTGGTATTCGATGAAAAGATCGACAACCCGGCCGCTTTTGCCCGTCAGCGCAAACGTTGGCTGGCAGCCCAATACAGCTACCTCTGGGAATATCGTAAAAATGGTTGGGATGCCTTGCGCAAAGGAAATTTCGATTACCTGAATTTATTTCTTTGCCATAACCTGATGCCACCCAGAATGTTGTTACTGGCATATCTCACATTCATCCCTGTTATCTATTTCATTTTCGGCGCCTACCTGTTTATCCCTTACTGGTGCTGGCTGATACTCTGGTCGCTGAACGCCGCCAGCCTGTTGTTGCCCATTCCAAGAAAGTTCTTCAGCCGTTACTTCGTACAGGCGGTAATCAGTCTGCCCAGAGCAATTGGCATCATGGTGGGTTTGCTATTCCGTTTGAAAGGAGCCGGCACTTCGTTTATCCATACCAGTCATCATAAAACCGCTGTAAACAACCCGTTGGTAGATGCAGAAAGTTAACAACATACCGCTGGTTTCTATTGTAACAGTCAACTACAATAATGCAGCCGTTACAGCTGCCTTATTGGCGTCTGTTGCCCGAAATGATTATGAGCGAGTGGAGATGATAGTGGTAGACAATGCTTCGTCGGAAAATCCTACCGCGCTCTACGCAAAAGATTATCCATGGGTTAAAGTGATCCGCAGCGAAACCAATCTGGGATTTGCTGGCGGAAACAACCTGGGCATACAAGCCGCTACCGGCGAATATCTGTTCCTGGTGAATAATGATACAGAGTTTACACCAGGACTAATCCCTGCGCTGCTGGAGGTTTTTCAGTCGCACCCCGACGCTGGCATCGTAAGCCCCAAATTTCATTTCTTCTACGAACCTGGCATCATTGAATATGCGGGCTACAACAAAATGGATGTGTTAACCGGCCGCAACTCCATGATTGGCAGAGGACAACGGGATGATGGTCAGTATGCCGAACTGACGAATACCTGGTATGCACATGGCGGGGCGATGATGATAAAAAGAAGTGTGCTGGAAGACGTGGGTCCGATGCCAGATATGTATTTTCTCTATTATGAGGAACTGGACTGGTGCGAGCAATTCCGTAGAAAGGGCTACCAGTTGTACTTTCAGCCTGCAGCGCTTATCTACCATAAGGAGTCTGCCTCCACCGGTAAAAACTCCCCGCTAAAGACTTACTACCTCACCCGTAACCGGATTTTATTCATGCGGAGAAATGTGAAGTGGCATCAGTTGCTATTGTTTGCAGGCTATTTCACCTGTATCACTATACCCAAAAATACCCTTGGTTTTTTGCTCCGCAGGGAATCTGAACACTTGAAGGCTTTTTGGAAGGGTGTTTCCTGGCACCTGAAATGGCAGTAACCCTTGTAAAATGTTGAACATGTACATGAACAAAAAAATAAAAGTACTACAGACCATCCACCAGGGAAAAGTGGGAGGAGGAGAACGGCATATTCTGGACCTGGTGAATCATCTGGACCGCAGCCGATTTGAACCTACCGTGCTCTCTTTCACAGACGGCCCAATGGTGGATTCTCTGAAAAGAATGCGTATACCCGTTGAGGTGATTCATTCGGAAAAAGCTTTTGATTTTCGTGTATGGGGCAAGGTGAAAAAATTCCTCGAAGATAAACAAGTGGATATTATACATGTACATGGCACACGCGCTAATACGAATATCCTGCCCGTATCGTGGAAACTGCATCTCCCTGTAATATATACTGTACATGGCTGGTCATTTCATCATGGCCTTTCTCTGCCTGTTCATAAGGCCAGACAACTGGCGGAAAAATGGATTACCAGCAGAACAACGTTAAACATAGCCGTTTCAGAATCTAACCTACAAACAGGGTTGGATAGTTTTGGGAAATTCCGTTCCGTAGTAATCCGCAATGGCGTTAACCTGGAACGTTTTAATCCAGCTGCCGCCAGCGATCATCTGCGTGCGCAATATGGTTTTACAGACGAAGATATTGTAGTAGGGTTCATTGCCCGTATGACGGACCAGAAAGATCCGCTGGGACTGATACGCTCCTTTGCAATGGCAGTACAACAACAACCCCGCCTGAAACTCCTCATGGTAGGAGACGGACCATTAAAAGGGGAAGCTGTCCGACTGGTACAGCAATTAGGGATCTCTGCAAATGTAGTATTAGACAGCTTCCGCTCTGATATACCAGATGTACTCCAGGCAGTTGATATCTATTGTCTTCCTTCACTTTGGGAAGGTTATCCGATTGGCGTACTGGAAGCTATGGCAATGGGAAAAACAGTGATTGCCACAGATGTAGACGGTACCCGCGAAGCGCTGGAAAATGAAGTAAGCGGCATCCTGATTCCGCCGGCTGATAAAACCGCATTATGCGAGGTGCTTCGCAGAGTGGCTGCCGATAAAGGTTTCAGAGATAAACTGGCATTCGCCGCGTTACAACAGGCAAGAGTAGAACATAGCATCACTGCGATGACCTCCAAGATTGAAGATATTTACAACAATATTTTCGTGCAACAGGAAATGGTGAAATGATCTAATTATAATTGTCCCATCAGGGCTATTCGTTGATCCACCTGTTGCAGAATATCCGGCGATTGCGTAATGTCAAACTTCCTGGCAAAGAATTTTCCGGAAGCTACCATGTTGGGTACATCTTCTGGCATCAGTGTTTTAGGCGAAGGCTTTTTGGCAGACCAGTCAATATATCTTAAGTTATCCCGAACTACTTTCGATTTCCATTCCGGTGAATTCATAATAATCGTCTGGAAAATAAACTCATCTCCACCCCAGGTATACTTATAATAAGTCAGAAAGTTAGGATGGGCCTGCACAAAGTCCAGGCAATATCTGACGCATTCCTCACTTAAGCTCCACCAGGCAGAACCGCCCCAGTGCTTATATCCCAGCGGTAATTTACGTACCGGCATCAATCGGTTTACCCATCGGGTCATAAAATATTTACCCCGGAAGTGAAAATCTTCATAATGATATTGATCCAGTTTGGAGATCGTATCCAGCACTTCCTGCTCCGGCATGATATCCAGGAACTCTTTGCCCTGATGTATCGTGAAAAATTCAATAATTTCTGCAATCGGACGAAGGGGATAATCCATGCCACTCAGCAAACAAATATTTACATATTTACGCCTGCTGCTCAAAGCTACTTCCATGCCATTCAAAGTAGCGCGTACTATACTGAAACCAGCCCAGTTCACTTTTACCCTGGCTGGTACAAAATAGACCTGGCTCAACTGCGTAGATGCATGATAGGCCGCGATATCAGCTTTTGCGTCGAGATGTACATAACAATCGACGGAGGGGTGCGATAATCGCTGCAGCAATTGTAATAATTGATCAGGGTTTTTATGGGCAAGGATGATAAATGCAAGTCGCATGACACAATTTATTTTTTAACCAGTTGTAATTTTGCAGGTAATTTTTCTAACATTATCATGATCTCTCCCCATCCCTGTTTCAGTATATCCTTCACCGTTATATCCAGGTATCTCTTCAGACAAATATATCCGAAAATAATACCGGCCACCAGGTTCAGAAAAGATACTGCTGCTACGGCTCTCAAATCCATGAACAGCCAGATAAACAGCAGATCTCCGCCAATATTGATACTCACTTTCAACAGGTTCTTATAAAAGTTTACCTGTGGTTTGTTGATCATATCCAGTGTAACGCCAATGAAACGATCCATTGGGTAAAGGATGGCAGAGAAAAGGAAAATTAATACGATAGGAGTGGCGCCCAGATAATTCTTCTTGGCCAATATGATAATGAGCGGTTGTACAAAGACAATCAATCCAATAATGAAAGGTAATATCAGGAAGGTGATCGCGCCGGTATACCTGCAAAAAGTGCGGGCAACTGCCTGCATATCATTTTTATTTGCTGCGGCGGATAAGGTAGGTTGTGCCGTGGCGGCAAAACTGCGCAGTATAATTTCTATGACTTCCATGAATTTCTGCGGAATGCTGTAAATAGCTACTGCATTCGGATTGATCAGGGTACGAATAAAGAAATTATCAGAATAAGGAATGAAGCTAGACGCCACCATACTGCCCACTATCAGTCGCCCATATACGAAAAGCGCCTTTACATCTTCCATCTTTTTGAAGAATAAAGAGCGCAGGGAAGTCCAACCCAATATCATACTGTATACGCTGGTTACCAGCAGTGCGGCAGCATAAGCGTATAAGATGGTTTGGAGAGACGTCTGTCCGCCGAAATGCAGTATTACCAGCAATGCCAGGAAGGTGCTGTTTTGAAGGAGGCGTAATTGTACTATACGGTCAAACTGATGTTTTGCCTGCAACAACCAACTGGCGAAGTTGAAAGGTAAACTCAATACTAGTAATAGCCCCAGATGTATGCCAAAGAAATGCCAGGTGGCATTAAAATGAGACCACATGGTAGCGAATACTAAAAAATTTATAATCAGGAATCCTGCTGTAAGTAATAAGGCAATGTACCAGGCGGCTCCACATACCCTACGGGCTGTTTCCTCTTCTGTACCAGCATAGAATTTTATCAGACCAGACTGCAATAATCCTGTTCTGATCTGTTCTAAAATATTAAAAGTAGCAATGAATAATACCCATTCCCCGAAATCACTCTCCGGCAAGGTTCTTACCAACAGCGCAAATGAAAGTACATTAAAGAAGGCAGAAATGACATTCCCCAACAATGATTGAAAATGATGATTCCTGACAACAGTCAACAGCCTGAAACCCATACTAAGTTTTATGTTACAGATCCAAACAGACATACCAATGGCTATGTCGCAGATCCGGGATAATAAATATAACGGAGGCTTTTTTGAACAGGATATAGTTGGAGTTGGCCACAAGATACAATTTTTTTTAAAAAATAGATGAATTTTAAAACTAATAAAATATTAATGTAATATGTTGATTTTGTAATCATTGAATATATTAAAAAAATATGCTTTATTAATTTTGGGCATATATATAAAAAAATTTTACTATTTGTTTGAGAAATTATACTTTCTTTGTTGCGTATAATCGATAGTTGTACATACTGAAAAACCATCTACATATCTGGGAAAACTTTACCAATCTTATATGAACGACCTCAATTATTTCAATAAGAGATTGAAAATTGTGATTGCCGTTGGAATGTGGTGCTGGATGATATTTGCTACTCCTACGGCAGTGGCACAGCAGGGGAAGTTAACTGCAAAAGTTACGGGCCTCTTCAACCCCGCGGGTTTACTGGAATCCTTACCGCAGGATTATGCTACCTCCAATAAGAAATATCCGCTATTGTTATTCTTCCATGGACTGGGAGAGGAGGGCGACGGTATCAACGATATATGGAGAGTTATCGCCAATGGGCCGCCCAAGCTGATTAACCAGGGAACCTTTCCGGCTACCTTCACTGTCAATGGCAATACCTATTCTTTCATTGTGATATGTCCGCAGATGAAAGGTCCGCCACCCAACATCCGAGACCTTGATTCCATCATCAATTATTGTTTTAAGAATTACCGGGTAGATACTAACCGGGTGTACTTCACTGGGTTGAGCAGAGGAGGCGGAGAAATATGGGGCTATTGCAGTGCCGCAAATTATTGCGCTAACCGCACCGCAGCCATGGTTCCTATTTGCGGCGCCTACGATCCCGGCCCATTACGTACCCCCATGCCTTATGCGCCTATTACGCTGGCAGCCAACAATGTACCTATCTGGGCACTCCATAACTCCGGCGACCCTACAGTACCGGTATCTTCCTCCCAAAACTGGCAGGACCTCGTGAATGCATATACTCCGAAATGTAATCCCCAGATGAAACTGACCATCTTTAATGCGAATGGTCATGATGCCTGGAGTAAAGCATACGATCCTAACTACCGGGAAAATGGCATGAACGTTTACGAGTGGATGCTGCAATACAGCACCATCAATCGCAACGGGCCTGTCACCAACAAGCCGCCAGTCGCCAATGCAGGGAGTAATATAACCATCACACTTCCGGCTACAGCTCAACTGGACGGCTCCGCCTCCTCAGATCCGGACGGAACTATTACTACGTATAAATGGACCCAGGTATCCGGCCCTAATACCGCCGGCATCAGTAGCCCCGGTTCCGCCAAAACTGCCCTGACCAATCTGGTAAAAGGCGTATATACGTTCCAGTTAACGGTGACCGATAACGGCGGACTCACCGCCACCGCTAATGTACAGGTCACCGTTCAGGATGCTGCTGTCAATAAACCGCCGGTAGCCAATGCTGGCAGTAACTTTACGATTACCCTCCCCGCTACGGCTCAACTGGACGGCTCCGCCTCCTCAGATCCGGACGGAACTATTACTACGTATAAATGGACCCAGGTATCCGGCCCAAATACCGCCGGCATCAGTAGCCCCGGTTCCGCCAAAACTGCCCTGACCAATCTGGTCAAAGGCGTGTATTCGTTCCAGTTAACGGTTACCGATAACGGCGGACTCACTGCTACCGCCAATGTACAGGTCACCGTGCAGGATGCTCCTGTCAATAAACCGCCAGTCGCCAATGTCGGCGCAGACCAAATCATCACGCTGCCTGTGAATGCCGCCACTCTGGATGGTTCCGCCTCCTCAGATCCGGATGGTACGATTGCTACCTGGAAATGGACCCAGGTGAGCGGTCCCAATACGGCTGCTTTCTCCGCGGCCACCGCTGCGAAAACGACGGCCTCCGGATTGATAAAAGGCGTATATGCGTTCCGGTTAACCGTTACAGATAACGGT
This sequence comes from Chitinophaga dinghuensis, assembly GCF_003259435.1. GTDB lineage: Bacteria > Bacteroidota > Bacteroidia > Chitinophagales > Chitinophagaceae > Chitinophaga > Chitinophaga dinghuensis. The sequence continues at coordinate 57,303 of NZ_QLMA01000005.1, read as the reverse complement.
GGACTCTCAGCCAGCGCCAATATACAGGTAACCGTACAAGATGCGCCGATAGATAAAAAGCCGCCTGTTGCCGTTATCAATGCGCCAGATACCATTCTGCTGCCTGTCAATAAGGTAAAACTGAATGCTTCCGCCAGTACAGATCCGGATGGAACAATCGTTTCCTGGGCATGGTCCCAGTTATCTGGCCCCGGCATATTCCTGGAAAATGGAGGAACGGCTGTCGCGACAGCCATCAATATGCCTCCGGGTGTCTATAATTTTAAATTGCTAATCACAGATAATGATGGGCTCTCCGCCACCGCCACCAAAAAAGTGGTGGTCGTTGATCCTAATGATCATATGCCCAATGACGGTATTGCAGTAAAATATTACCCGAATCCAACCCGTGGCAATCTCCGGTTAGAAGTGCGAAAATCAGATGTCCATAATCTACGTGTAACCATTTACGATATAAGAGGTCTGGCAGAATCCAGGTACACTTATACTGTGAACGGTAACACTTACATCGATCTGGACCTGAGCAGTCTGGCCAATGGTATCCACATGGTGGAGCTCCGTGGTGAAGGGAATTTTAGATGGACCGGCAGAGTGATGAAGTTCTGACGCCATCTGTTTGTAGCAACCCCCGCGCATTCTTTATTGCATGCGGGCTTTTTGTCGCTCAAAATTTTCAATGGCTGCATAAATACCGGCAACGGAATTCTCCCAGGTATGGGATAATGCAAACCTCCTCCGGTCAGCGGCTATCCCAGTACCTGTTTCTGCCAGCGCTTTTTCGGCAGACAGGATATAATCGTCGGCCCCGGTTCCGAGATACACGTAATCCCGGAATAATTCCATCGTAGGGGTAGTCGTAGCCAGTACAGGTTTTCCCATGGCCAGGTATTCATCCACCTTCAAAGGGTAATTGCCGACTGTCATTTCATTCACTAACTGCGGATTCATACAGACATCAAAATGTTGTACATAAGCTGGTAGCTCCTGCATCTGTTTACGTCCCAGGAAATGAACATTGGTTAATCCATGCAGGGCGGAAGTTTGGAAGTCTTCATCTTCTGGGCCTACCAGCACAAAATCCCATTCCTGTTTTCGTGTAGCCATAGCAGTAATCAGGGAGATGTCCAACCGCAGACTCGTCAGCGCACCCACATAGCCAATTACCGGGCGTCCTCCTTTGGGCATATCCTCCGGACGCGGATATTCCTGCTCGGGGTCAAAAAGAGATAACTCGCAACCCTGACCTATATAATAACTGTTAGGGTTATACGATTTCAGCCGGTCGGCCAGATATTTTGAATTGGCTACGCCGATGTCGGCCTTGGCGATGTGCAATGGTTCTATGGTCTGTCCATGTTTTTTCCAGTAATCTACGGCCAGCAGGTAATCCCGGCTATAATAAATGTATACTTCCGGTTGTAACAGCTCCTTCAGATGGAAGCCCCGGAAAATATCATTGTCGTTGAAGAGGATGATATTCCGGAAGCCCAGCTGGCGGACGGCCTTTTGAATAGCCTTGGCGAAACGCCTGTTGTTCAACTGATTGAATACCCGGAAAAGTCCTGTAGAAGGCATCCAGTTAACAGATTCCATTACCGTCAGCGGAAAGTAATTCCACATATTGGGATTGATCTGCACCAGGGCATCCTGCCCTTTTTTTAATAACTCTTTATGATGGAGGATATTAGGATCTGCGTGCTCTGTCAGGATTGTTTTACGATCCAACGGAGCATTGATATACAATACCCGGTTGTGTTTGGAAAATTCCAGGGCTATATTTTTACAGTTACTTCCTATAGGGGTGTACCATGGCTGCAGGCCAACAATGACAATATCCCGGTCATGAACAGGCATAAGTGCTGATATTAAATGATAGATACAGGTTTTTTCCCAGGATGGATGGATAAAATCAGCGGAGTGTAAAGTAAATAAATTTCCCCGAGAGTTGGCTGTCTCCCCTAAAATTCATCCTAAACCTCTTTGCGGGAAAAATGTTAACTTATATGAAGTACAATCTCTTGATTTATGTCCGATATCGTAGAAATCAGAAATCTCACTGCGGAAGATTACTTTGACCTCAAAGAGTCCATGGTATCTGCATACGCCGACATGATCGGCAGCTACTGGCGGGAACCGACGATCCGTCATCTGATCAACATATTTCCGGAAGGGCAGATAGCCGTTACCGTGAACGACCGGGTAGTAGGCTGCGCCCTCTCTATCATCGTGGATTACAATAAGTTCGGGGACGATCATACCTACGAACAGATCACCGGTTACTATACCTTCAATACCCATAATCCTAAAGGCGATGTGTTGTATGGGATTGAAGTCTTCGTGCATCCTGATTTCAGGGGGCAGCGACTTGCACGCCGACTCTACGACGCCCGCAAGAATCTCTGTGAACAACTGAACCTGGAAGGTATTGTGGCAGGAGGCCGCATCCCCAACTATGAAAAATATGCAGATAAACTAACGCCCAGAGAATACATCCGGAAGGTCCGGGATAAGGAAATATACGATCCAACGCTCACCTTTCAGTTTTCAAACGACTTCCAGGTGACGAAGATCCTCCGGAATTATCTGCCTACAGATGAAGCCAGTAAAGGCTTTGCCACCTTGCTGAAATGGTATAATATCTACTATGAACCAGACAGGGATAATATTCGGAACACGAAATCCACCGTACGGATAGGGTTGGTGCAATGGCAAATGCGGGATTACGGGGGACTGGACGGTTTCCTGCAGCAGGTGGAGTATTTCATTGATGCTGTTAGTGACTATGGATCTGATTTTGTGGTCTTTCCGGAGTTATTCAATGCACCGCTAATGGCGGAATTCAATCAGCTGGACCCGGCGGGCGCCATCCGGGGGGTAGCGAGATATACAGAGCAGATCCGCGAAGCCATGCAGCAGTTGGCGGTGTCTTACAATGTGAATGTCATCTGCGGTAGCATGCCTATTGTCATCAACGAACTGTTGTACAATATCTCTTATCTCTGTCGCCGCGATGGTACCCATGAAGAATATACGAAAATTCATCCCACGCCCAGTGAGGTATATGCCTGGGGAATTAAAGGGGGGAGTGAGATAAAAGTCTTTGATACTGACTGTGGTAAAATAGGCATCCAGATATGTTATGATGTGGAATTTCCGGAGCCTTCCCGGATTCTGGCACAGCAGGGAATGCAGATACTCTTTGTGCCTTTCATGACGGATACGCAACATGCTTTCAACCGGGTACGCTTTTGTGCACAGGCAAGAGCCATTGAAAATGAATGTTACGTAGCTATTGCCGGATGTATTGGGAACCTCCCTAAAGTGAATAATATGGACCTACAGTATGCACAAAGTTGTGTACTTACGCCGAGCGATTTTCAGTTTCCGGTAACAGGTATTAAAGCAGATGCCACACCCAATACAGAGATGGTGGTGATTGCGGATGTAGACCTGGTTTTACTGAAGGAACTGCATGCTTTTGGGAGTGTACAAACGATGAAGGATATACGAAATGATTTGTATAAAGTGGTAGAAGTTAAGAAATAATTTATTGAATATAAATGTTTGATTTGTAGTAAGATGAATGTTATTGTTGAAACTATTACTTTAACTATAATCCGATCTTTTACATTCATTTTCAGGTAGGTTGTATTACTTTTATAGTGATTTGTATTAATTCTAAGCTTTAATTAAAAGTTTGTAAATATTTAATAATCAATAGAAAAGTAAAAGATTTAAAGATGAGCAAGACCATTAATTTAGCCCTTCAGATCCTTCCTTCCGTGCCTTCTGAGCAGGTATATGCCGTAGTGGATGAAGCGATAGCAGTGATTAAGGAATCCGGTGTAAAATACAGGGTATGTCCTTTTGAAACCGTGATGGAAGGTACTTATGAAGAACTCATGGAAGTAGTACGCAAAGCGCAGGAAGTATGTTTTAAAGCAGGTGCATCTCAGTTGCTGGTGTATATAAAAATGCAGATAAGAAAGGATGAGGATGTGACTATGGAAGAAAAAACGGGTAAGTATGATAGTATATAAAATTTATTTTCTATCTTTCTTCTTGTAATTAAAAGAACAGACTATGCAATACGCTGCGGAACAGGATAAAGCTTCAAAGATCACAACCCATCTTTTAATTATCCTGGTAATACTGATCGGGTTTCGACAGGCCACAGCAGTTTCCAATTCTTCCATGGCTACCACCATTATGTTGTTTATACTGATTCCGGCGTTGGCGCTGGCATGGTGTTATAGTCCGCGATATTATGTGCTAACTGCTACCAGTATCATTATCAAAGGTCATTTACGTACCATTACCATTCCCCTCGAAGAGGTAGTGCGTTTACGTAGCATTGAAGAAGAGGAGCTGGGTCAGAGTGCGAGAGTATTTGCCAGTGGGGGCGTATTTGGTTATCTGGGTGCTTACAGATCAGTGGAGCTGGGTGATTATCAGCGTTGGTGTACCAACAGTGTGCATATGGTACTGATAGAATCCGCTACTACCAAATGGGTCATCAGTCCGAGTAACTCCGCCGAATTTATCCGGGAAGTCAACAAGATCATCAATGAAGTAAAATGAGCTGATAAGGCTTACAGATATACGAAGAGCTGACCACCGGTCAGCTCTTCTTTTTTTCTCGCAAAGCAGCGTAAGCAGCAGAGCAGCAAAGAATTGTGTTGTGGAGTTTTGTCGTTTTTTCTCGCAAAGGCGCAAAGGGACAAAGGATTATGTTGTGTTGTTTATTAAGCCCGCAAAGCCCTCCCGGGTACTAACACTCCTTACTAGAAAAATTCTTTCAAATAGAGGAGCAGTACCTCAAGACCTTTGCGGTCAGAATTTCACGCAAAGCGTCGTAAGCAGCAGAGCAGCAAAGAATTGTGTCGGAGATGGGCGTTTGAGGTTTCACGCAAAGGCGCAAAGAGGCAAAGGATTATGTTGTTTATTAAGCCCGCAAAGCCCTCCAGGGTACTAACACTCCTTACTAGAAAAATTCTTTCAAATCGAGGGGCAGTACTTCAAGACCTTTGCGGTCAGAATTTCACGCAAAGCAGCGTAAGCAGCAGAGCAGCAAAGAATTGTGTCGGAGATGGGCGTTTGAGGTTTCACGCAAAGGCGCAAAGGGACCAAGGATGATGTTGTGTTGTTTATCAAGCCCGCAAAGCTCTTCAGGGTACTTACATTCCATACTAGAAATACCATTTCAAGTAGAGGAACAGTACTTCAAGACCTTTGCGGGCTATTTATCTCCAGACAATCAAACAGCAAAACATAATCCTTTGCCTCTTTGCGCCTTTGCGAGAAAAAAACGACAAAACACCACAACACAACTCATTGCTGCTTTGCTGCTTATGCTGCTCTGCGAGCAAAAAAATTCGCGTTACTGATGAAAGAACAAGTACCCCAGCACAATAGCCGACACGATCCCACAGAAATCGGCTATCAGTCCTGCCGTGAGGGCATACCGCGTTTTTTTGATGTTCACGGAGCCGAAGTACACTGCCAGGATATAGAAGGTAGTTTCGGTCGTGCCTTGGATGATGCTGGCGATACGGCCGGCAAAGGAATCGGGACCATTATGTTCCAGGATTTCCACCATGAGGGCTCGGGAGCCACTACCACTGAGCGGTTTCATAAAGGCTACCGGTAACGCAGGTACGAAATCGGTATTGCATCCCATGGCGGCAAAGAGGCTGCCGATTCCATTGACCACATAGTCCATACAACCGGTGGCACGGAAAGCGCCGATAGCTACCAGGATGCCCACCAGATAAGGAATGATTCTTACAGAAATCTGGAAACCCTCTTTAGCGCCTTCTATAAATACATCATATACATTGATCTTTTTGAAAATGCCGGCTGCTAAGAAAGACACGACGATGGCGAAGATAATACCGCCGCCAAGGCTCGCCGTACGAGGTCCGATCTGATCAGGCGGCATTGTTTTCACCCAGTAATAAAGTCCGGTTAATAACAGGGCGAATCCTGCCAGAAATATCAAAACAGGTAATTTAAACAGGTTGATTTTCTGATAGATAGATACGGTAATCATCCCGGCTATAAACGCTATAAACGTCGAAATCAGGATAGGGATGAATACATCAGCAGGATTGGCGGCATGAGCAGATAGTCGCAACGCAATCACGGAAGTAGGGATCAATATTACCCCTGCTGTATTTAGCACCAGGAACATTATCTGGGGATTGCTGGCTTCCTCCGGTTTAGGGTTCAGCTCCTGCAATTCCTTCATGGCTTTCAGGCCCATAGGGGTGGCCGCATTGTCCATTCCCAGCATACTTGCGGAGAAGTTCATCAGCATGGAACCCATTGCAGGGTGCCCTTTAGGCACATCCGGGAATAATTTCGAAAAGAAAGGATTCACAAAGTTGGAAAACCGCTGAATCATTCCGCCGGCTTCTCCTACACGCATAATCCCCAGCCAGAAGGTCATTATACCTGCCAGGCCCAGAGAAATTTCAGCTCCCGCCTTGGCGTTGGTCAGCATAGAGTTCATTACTGCTCCAAATACCGTGGTATCCTGCAGGATAAAGGTCTTGAACAGGGCAACTACAAAAGAAATAAGGAAAAATGCCAGCCAGACATAGTTTAAAGCCATGAGTTTTCAAATGTTTAATGCGTGAAGATACTTTTTTGTTTCTATCCGCCAAAGCTGTTAAGGCTTTATAACCCTTTGAGAGTAAGAAACAAAACACTATCTTTGCGCAAATTTTTTTTAAATGGCTTTGCAAGTAGGAATCGTAGGACTGCCGAATGTCGGAAAATCAACTTTGTTTAACGCGGTGAGTAACAGCGCTAAAGCGCAAGCCAGCAACTACCGTTTCTGTACTATTGAACCAAACGTGGGTCTCGTGGACGTACCGGATGCCCGCCTGATGAAACTGGAAGAGCTGGTTAAACCTAACCGAGTAGTACCTACTACCATTGAGTTTGTGGATATCGCCGGTCTGGTAAAAGGCGCCAGCAAAGGCGAAGGTCTGGGAAACAAGTTCCTGGCCAATATCCGCGAAGTGGATGCAATCGTACACGTAATCCGCTGCTTTGAAGACGATAATATCCTCCGTGATGAAGGTCCCATCCACCCGGTGGGCGATAAAGGCATCATCGATACCGAATTACAGCTGAAAGATCTCGAAAGCGTAGAGAAGAAAATCTCCCGTACAGAGAAAATGGCTAAAACCGGCGGTGATCCAAAAGCGAAAAGAGAGTACGAAATCCTGAAACAATGCCAGGAACACCTGGAACAGGGTCGTAACATCCGTGAACTGAACCTGAGCAAGGAAGACAGCGTGGCAATTGCCGACCTCTTCCTGCTGACCGCCAAACCAGTTCTGTATGTAGCCAACGTAGACGAGGCTTCCATCCATACCGGTAACAAATTCTCCGAAGCCCTCGCTGTTGCGGCTAAAGAAGAAGGCGCTCAGGTAATCATCATGAACAACTCTATCGAAGCCCAAATCTCCGAAATGGAAGATCCGGCAGATAAAGAACTGTTCCTCTCTGAATACAGTCTTACAGAACCAGGCCTCAACCGCTTAATCCGTTCCGCTTACGATCTGCTCCAGCTGATCACTTACTTCACTGCCGGCGTGCAGGAAGTTCGTGCCTGGACTATCCACCAGGGCTGGAAAGCGCCACAGGCAGCCAGCGTTATCCATACCGACTTCGAAAAAGGTTTCATCAAAGCAGAAGTAATCGCTTATGATGACTACGTGAAATTTGGCTCCGAAACCGCTGCCCGCGATAACGGTCGCCTCAGAATTGAAGGTAAAGAGTATATCGTTGCTGATGGTGATGTAATGCACTTCCGCTTTAACGTGTAACTATACATAAGAATTCTTCATGTTTGTTGCATGAAGGTTACAACAAAGAGGGGCCGGAGTACATCCGGCCCTTCGCTATTTATGCCCCCATGATAAGTTGAACCCCAAAACCCCAGACCAGATCATGTCTCCCCAATACTACCATATGGTAAAAAAATACTATATATATTAAAATAAAAATGCATAATTCATCTCTAATCACCTGATAATTTACTAGCTTAGCCATCCTAATTAGTTAACTCATGAAATTCGTCAGGAATGTGAAGCTCTTCTTTAGGGAAGGGAACTCAGACAAGACCTATGAAATCGACTTGTGTGAAGTAGGGCCGGATCAATACCTTGTCAACTTTCGATACGGTAAACGAGGAGCCAACCTGAAAGAGGGAACCAAAACTGCCAGCCCCGTACCCCTGGCTAGCGCGACAACCATATTCGATGCACTGGAGAAAGAAAAACGCAGCAAAGGATACATCGGAGAACAGGAGTCGGCCGCCCAGGTACAAATGGAATCAGTGAGCGATGATACCATGGCAGAGGTGCTTAACCCCCGTCACAAAGCGATTCTGAAACGTCTTCAGGGCAAACCAGGCGGCAAAAATGCCTGGAAAACATCCCGCGTTATCTGGAGAGCCGGACAACTGAAAATCCGGGAAGCTGCTCCTTATATTATCCGTCAGGGAGATCGCAAAGATGCGATCCAACGCTATGCTGCCATCTGGGCAATGAGCCGCGCCGGCGATCCGACCGCCATCCCTGCCCTGAAAGCCTATGCAGAAAACAGCGCTTATCCGCTGAACATCCGCATGCTGGCCGCCAACGGTATCTCCATGCTGCTGCCGGAAGAAGAACTGGGCGCTTTCCTCCAGCCATATTATAATGGACTGCCGGATGTGATCCGCTTCTCGGTCGACAGACAAGTACCCCGCGACCTGCACAGCATTATGGTAAACCATATCATGCAGCAGGTCCTCCCACAATACACTGTACTGGAAGATTTATACCTGTTGTCTGGCGCTTACCCAGTAATACGCCAGGCATTGTTGCCATTGCTGGCACAACTGCCATTGCGTCCATCCTGGTTCCAGCATATCCGCCATATCTATAAACAGGCGGAAATGAAAGACGACCATATCGTGGTAGCGTTACTGGCAAAACGTATGTTCCTTTCAAAGCCAATGTTCAGTATGCCGCCAAAGCCGGAAGAAGGCTGGCAGCCGGAAATCTATATCCCGGAACTACAGGACTTTGTTAAGGCACATTCCGAAATCAAAAAACCAGGTAGTCGCATTGCATTCTCTCATAAAACGCGCCGGTACTTTACCCGCAGAGTACTCCGCCGCCTGAAGCAATTAGGCCAGGATGGCGATGATCATTACGTTCGCTTCTCCACCGCCTTACTGCTGCAGCATGCACAGGAAGTAGATGCCTCGAACGCCTACCAGGAAAGGGTATACCAGTACGTTAATAACAGATACACTACTGTCGACAAGCAATATCCGGAAAACTCCAAAGCCGTTTTCCTGAACTATATTATCCGTGGGAACGCTCCAGATCTGCAATACATCAATGGTAGAGAAGAATGGATGTTCAAGCCGAAAGAAACCACGGACACGAATACACGCAGGGCACAACCTAATCCGGATCTGGAAAAGAAAGCCAGCGGAAATCTAATGAAGAAACTCTTCAGTTGGCTGAATACAGATAAACACCTGACCCCGCAGCCAGGAGAATATCAACCAGACAGTCAACCAGAAGTGCAGTCAGATGTACCATACTTACATCTCTGGAAACAGTTGCCGGAAGCGTTTATTCAGTTGCTTATTGGCGGACAAATGGAACAAGTCCATGCATTTGCCCTTGAACAATTGAAAGCGCATGAACGCTTTGAAGAAATCAAAGCAAAAATTGACGAGGATATTATTATCGCTTTCCTCTTTAACCGACTTACTATCCCTCCATTGTTCGGCCTTGAACTGGCGAGAGAAAAATATAACCCAGCTGCTCCTTCCCATAAACTGCTGAAAGCGATGTCGCTTTGTCCACAGCAACAAGTAAGGGAGCAGGCATTGCAATGGATTAAAGAAGGGAAGAACCAGTTGCTGACAGATGCTGGGTTCTTGCTGGATCTCATCTTCTCTCCATATGATGAAGTACGTAAATTCCTGACGGAAGTTTATCCGCCAGAAGAAATGACGTTCGCGCAGTCGCAAGTACTGGCCGGTAAAGCTACTTCCTGGCTGATGGTGGTGGAGGCCCCCAACGATGCGGCCAATCATGTGATTACAGAAGCCTGCCGTATGATAGAACTATACTGCACGGCTACACTGAAAGAGATGGATATGCAGGTAATCAACGACCTCATGTCAAGAGATATAGTAGCGGTACAGGCGTTTGCGGTGAGATTACTGTTGCTCAAAACGGATACGTTCAACTTTGATGTACTGTCTGGCGAAATGCTGGAAAAGCTGCTGGAAAGCGAATATGGCCCGTTAAGAGATGCCGGTTTTGCGTTGATCCGCAGGATGACAGATGAAGAATTGCTGCGCAGACCAGCATTTATTCTTTTCTGCTGTTCGGCCTCCTTTAAAGGTGTCAGAAGACAATCTGCGCAGTTGGTGAAACGTCTTATCCCGCTTGATGAGCGTCTGGCTATATGGCTGGTAAATGAACTGGTGCCTATGCTGATGCGCACGGAAAAATCCGAAGGCATGCATGAGGATATCGCAAATTTGCTGAGTACAGAGCTGGTCGGCTATCTCCATGATGTAGATACCGCCACTGCATTACGATTACTTTATGCCAATTATCGCCCGGCACAGGAATTTGGCCTGGTCGTATTGGAAAAATATATCCCTGCCGATACGCTTACCATCAAACAGATTATTGCCACTGGTGCACATGAATTGTTGCAGGCAAGAGAATGGTGCTGGCGTTATTATCGGGAAAATGAATCCCGCATCCGTGCAGAGAAGGATGGGGCAGTAGCCTTGCTGGACAGCAAATGGGATGATACCCGCCAGTTTGCCATTCAGTACTTCGGATCTGTTTTCCAGGAGGCAGACTGGAGTCCGGAAAGCCTGATAGCGCTTGCCGACAGCGTGCGTCCGGATATTCAGCGCTTTGGAAGAGAGCTGCTGATGCGTTTCTTTAAATCAGAAGATGGTCCGCAGTACTTATTGAAACTGAGCCAGCATCCTAGCACGGCTATGCAAACTTTTGCCACTGGCTATCTGACAAATTATGCTTCCGGTAATCTGGAATATATCCAGTCCATGGAACATTATTTCCGCTCTGTACTCACCCGCGTCAATAAGGCAAGGGTAGCCAAAGAGCGCATCTTTACCTTCCTGGAAACAGAAGCGCTGAAATCCAAAGAGGCCGCTACCTTCATCGGTACGATCATCGCAGATATTTCTGCAACAGTTGCCATTGGAGATAAGGCCAGATGTATCAGTATGATGCGCAGTATCAGCCAGCAGTATGAGGTAGCATTGCCTATCCAATTTGTTGAACCCGCAGTACGCCTGCAATAAAAATCGTTTAGCCATTTATGTTATTCAACTATAGATATAGCGGTAACTCTCAGGTGTTCAGCGATGCCGGCAGCTCCGGTATCTCCTTTGCGCCGGATACGCACCGGGAACCTACTTTCTTTGTAGGTAAACTGAATAAGAAAATCGCTTTCCGTGAAGCCATTTCTTCCCTCCACGATGTGGTAGTTTCTGATCTGCGCTTCAAACCGAAAGATAAAACCGCCTATAAAGAGTGGGCAGCACAACAGGAATCATTGTGGCTGGCACAATACATGAACAACTATGATGTTGATGCCGCCAACGATCGCATTAAAGAGCTGGAAACCTCCCTGCGCCTGGTAAGAGATGAGAAGGATAAAGTGATGGGCCCTTTTAATAAAGCGAAACGTCAGTACTTTGATTATCTCTATGAGAAAGACAAAGATGCCTGGTTTGTATTGGACCCAGTGATCAGCGTGCATCCGGATGAAGTGTTCTTCGAATGTTTCAGTCAGGATGAATCTACTTATGGTAAACTGAGTGCCAATTATAATGTGTTTCGCGAAATCAATGAATTTGAATGCGGTACGACCAACATTGATTATTCCGCCGCACTGTACGATGAATTCCAGAAAATACGAGACTATAAAGAAACCGATTTCCGCATAGATCCAGGAGGGTTCCAGGTGCAAACAAGCCAGGAAGAACTGTATCATGAAGTGAAAATTGACTTGCCAGATAGCTGGGTAAGAGGTTTTCTGCAGGTAAGCTCCGCGATGACGTTGCCTGCCAGCACTTTCGATCTCCATCCGATGGATGTTTACAATTTCTGTTCCTGGTTGCGTCGCTTCAAAGAAAAGAAAGGACCTCGCTCCATTCGGTTCATCCTGGAGCCAGGAAAACCTGTCAGAGCAGTGTTTGAACCGTGGAATAAAGAAATCGTATGTGCGAGATCGTTATATACCGGAAATCAGGCGCGCGAAATTCGTATATGGGGCAGACGCAGACTCTTAATACTGGAACGTCTTATCCCTATTGCAAAGAAATTCACCGTTCACCTGATGGGCACCGGCTTGCCTTCGTTTTATGTTGCAGACCTGGGCGATATGCAGTTCACTTTAGGTCTTTCCGGATGGACTGCGAACGATTGGTCCAGAGCTGGACAATTTGACCTCATGGCGCCAAGAGCAGAAGTTTCAGAAGGAGAGAAGCACAAAGTGTACAATGCCTTGAAGTCAAAGTGGATGAGCTCCGGTCAGGAGCTTGCACATGCAACTGGTCTGAACAGCGCTACAGTACTGGGTGCACTGGGATTATTCACACAGGCTGGTAAAGTAATTTACGATCTGCATACAGGATTATACCGACTCCGGGAATTGAGTCGGGAGCCCCTGCCAATGGAACTGCTGCGTTTCAGCAGTCCTGAAGAAGAACAGGCGGAAGTCCTTGTCAGAGAAAATCGTGTGAAGTTCAGTGCTGCAGAAATTATAGGATCAGGTACACAACTGAAAGGAACGGTAACGGCTAATCGTGCATACCATCCTGTAATGACAATAGATGGCGATGAAAGAATGACCAACGCACAATGCGATTGCGATTTCTATCGTCAGAACAAACTTTACAAAGGACCGTGCAAACATATGTTAGCACTGAGAAAAGCATATGCTGCAAAATAATTTCATGCAAATAATTTTTGTTTTTGAAATTATTATATAACTTGCTGGCTCATTAGAAAAAGATCTTTATAAAGAGGAATTGATTGCACTTGCGCTCCTTCATGGAGATGAATGATGTTTCGTCATTCAGGTATTCTGACTATACATGCTTCACTAAATGCAATCTTTACTTTGGGAGGGGCGTACTATATCGATATTTACGGTATAAGCCCCTTGGGGCTTAAATATCAATATAGTACGCCCCTCCCTGGAGTTGATTGATTTAGTCAATGGTTTGCACGAAGCGCCCTTTCCTCTTTATAAATTTCTACTCTCTCTCCCCAGCGGTTATATCCAGCAAATTTTTAGGTACTTTAATGAACTACTTATTATGCCGGAAGGTTTAACCCGTCAGCAACTGTACGATAGAATTCGTCAGTCTTCCAAAGAAGAATTCATACTTGAAGAAATGACACGCCTTGGCTTCTGGGCCAGAGATGTCAATAAACCATCTGTTCCTGAAACGCTCATCCAACAGGAAGGAGGCTTGCAACGTCAACTGAATGAGCTGTTGCAAGAGAAAGCCAAGTATAGAAATAAACAACGCCTCCTTACAGACATGCGCAAAGAACGCATGGCTAAAGCAAAGGCAAAACGCGCTGAAACCAAACAGCGCAATGAACAAAAACGCATAGAACGCGCAGCCGCATGGGCGGAAAAGAAACAACAAGATATCATCTATCTCGGTGAAGCTGTTTCCGCAGGGCTGAATAAAAATACTTCCAACGAGGCCCAACTACAGCATTTTGGATTACCTGTTTATCACAATGCTCAGCAACTAGCAGACGCTATGCAACTGGCACTGGGTAAATTACGCTTCCTCGCGTTCAACCGTAGTGTTGCTACAACGACTCACTATCAGCGTTTCCAGCTTCCTAAAAAATCCGGTGGCGTTAGAACCATCTCTGCACCAATGCCACAGCTGAAAGCAGCGCAACACTGGATACTGGAGAATATCCTCTACAAAGTTTCCAATAGCGACGCTGCCAATGGCTTTGTGCGCGGACGTTCTATCGTAACCAACGCACAACCGCATATTGGTAAGGATGTAGTAGTGAATATCGATCTGAAAGATTTCTTTCCGGGCATCGCTTATAAAAGAGTAAAAGGCTTATTCTGCAAACTGGGTTACAGTGAACAGGTAGCCACTATTCTTGGATTGATTTGTACAGAACCAGAAGTAGATGAAATCATCCTGGATGGCAGAAAATATTTCGTAGCAAAAACCGACAGGGTTTTACCTCAGGGTGCGCCTACCAGTCCTGCCATTACCAACCTGATCTGCTTCAAAATGGATCGCAGGTTTGAAGGATTGTCTAAAAAATACGGTTACGCCTACACGCGATATGCAGATGATATGACTTTTTCCGCCAAAGGAGATGCGGCTGCTAAAGTAGGTCAGTTACTCTGGGCCGTAAAGAAAGTGGTGGCGGAAGAAGGCTTCGTCCTGCATCCTGACAAGCTGAAAGTAATGCGGAAAGGAGACAGGCATGAAGTAACAGGTATTGTCGTAAATGAGAAACTCAGCATCGACAGAACAACCTTGCGTAAATTCCGTGCACTCCTTCATAATGTAGAACTGACAGGCCTCTCCGGGAAGAAATGGGGCAAAGGAAGCATCATCGCCAGTATGGAAGGATACGCCAACTTTGTAGCCATGGTGAAGCCAGAACAAGGGAAAAAATTAAAAGCCCAACTGGCGGCATTGTTTAGTCGCGCTGATATTAAAGCAGAAGCACAAGCTATTTGGAAAAATGAGGAACAACCGCAGCAAGACAGCTCCGTGTCTCCCCAAACGCCCAATACACAAGATACGCCAACACCCCCTAAACCATCCGGGCCTGAGAAACCCTGGTGGAAAGTGGTTTAATATTTTGCGATCAGTCATCTCAGTAAAAGAGATGACCGATTGCTTTTATACGGCTTCACCTAAAGAAGTGATTCTTTTTATCACAAGTGAGCACTGCATGTAATAAAAAAACGGGTCTCAAATATTTTGAGACCCGTTTTTTTATCGTAGTTATTTTTCGTTTAGTCTTACAGGTTATATCCCAGCGATACGTACCATTGAGAACCCACAGTTGGGTTACCCCATGATTGAACATATGATCTGTTCAGGATATTCGCGCCACCTAATTTTACGGTAGTTTTGGCTTTAGGGAAGAATTTGCTGGCTTGTGCATCCAGTGTACCATATGCAGGAATAACGCCTTGATTGGCCACATTCACCGCATTGCTCACGAAAGTGGATTGCCATACAAACTGATCCTGCCATCTCCAGGTAACATTAAATCCGATGTTGCTTTTCGCGATGTTACGATTACCTACGTACAGGTTGTAACGTACTTTTGGCGTGTTATACATAGGAAGGAAGCTGCCCAGATCTTTTGTTTCCAGTTCATTGTAGGAAATGTTACCGCCAACAGCAAAGTTCTGAGGGAGAGAGTAGTCTATACCCAATGCCCAACCCCATGATTTGATATCTTTATCCAGACTAACAGGAACAGAGAAGATATTTTGTCCGGTAGAAGTAGGCTGTACAAGGATTTGCGGACCATTGAAATTTTTGAAGTTGTTGGTATATACATAAGCATCCACCAATACTTTCTGTGCAAACAGGCCCTTGTAACCTAATTCCCAGGCACGGATTTTTTCTGGTTCAAAATCACGGAAGGTGTACTGTGTTGGATGGCCAGCCTGTACGGATTCCAGTGTATACAACGGACCAGTATTCAGGTGATATCGTTCGCGCAGGAACGGTAAACCGCCGATCAGGCGTGCCTGTGGCGTCAGCAAATCGATGTATTGATCCTGGTTGGTAGGAATACGGAAACCAGTCTGATAGGAAGCCCTGATGTTATGAGATTCCAGGAAGGTATACACGGCAGATAAACGTGGACTGAACTGCCCTTTGAAGTTCTGATTCTTATCATAACGTAAAGATCCAGTCAGTTTCACATGTTCATTCAGAATATTTTTCATCGCCTGTACATAGCCGCCATACTCTTTTACACGGAATTCGTTACCGTTATCATCAACGGCAAACAGCGTTTTTTCTGAGTTCAATTCATATACGCGATAGTTACCGCCCACGAGGATTTCAGCAAATTTCACCAGGTCTTTGAAGTTATACATGAACTCTGCCTGATAGAGATTCGTTTTGTCCATGAACTTCGCGCCTACGCCGGTAGCGTCGCCTGGAATAGGTTTGCTTTTCACTTTGTCGGCTGCAGCATTGAATTCAGGGCTGCCTGGCATGAAACGTCCCTGGTCAGCAATGGATCTGGCACTATTGGCAAAAACTCCTCTGTTATTATTCACTGCAGTCTGGCCAGCAGCAAGCGCCTGAGCTGGTGTAGCGCCACCTTGAAGGGCTGCGCCATATGCTTGTGCGAATGCGCCTACTGATTGCGTGGTATAAGTACCGAAGTACTGCTGATACCATACCTGGCTTGTTTTCCAGGCTTCGTTGATACCAGAAGCCAGCGTACCAATTGCATAGCTGTCGCCAGATCTTTCCTGGGTGGTATACAACCGAACATAGAAGTTAGATCCTCTTAGTTCTGCTTTATACTGGCCCATTTTGAAGTTCTTGATGGCATAACGGTCTGCGCCAGTGTACACAGTGGTACCTGAACCATAACTGCCTTGGATCAATGCCTCCAGATTATCGTGGATTTTATAGTGGAAGGCGGCATTGAACTTCATGTTCTTGGTATTGTAATCCGCTACAGCACTTTCGTCATAACCGGTGCGGGTTACATAACCATTTGCCAGACCAGGCATTGCTGCTGCCAGAATCTGACCAGGAGTAACGGTATTACCCAATTGTGCTGCCACTGCTGCCAGTGTCTGTGACAACTGGCTGGTAGGAACCGCAGCTTGCTGATTCATAGCAGATGTCATGTTCTGCGCCAGTTCATCGCCATAAACGTTTACGCCGTTGTAGCCTTCGTTATTGGCGCGGGTACCGTCTGCAAGGGTATGACCGTTAGCCAGACTCTGATCACGGCGATCATGGGCCTGCCAGTCGTCTGCTTTGATATATCCGAAGTTGAGTTTAAAAGCAAATTTATTGTTGAAGGCTTTGGCATAACGTACCGCCACATCGTAATATCCGGTGGTAGCGGAAGTACGACCGCCGTCGTTCATAATACCTGATTTAACGTTGGCGCTCAAACCCTGGTACTGGAACGGATTCTTACTGTTCAGCAGCACAATACCATTGAGGGCATTAGGGCCGTACAGGGCAGAAGCGGCGCCAGGAATCAGCTCCACATTGTCCATATCCAGTTCAGAAATACCCACGATATTACCTACCGAGAAGTTCAGGCCAGGAGCCTGGTTATCCATACCGTCTGTCAGCTGCAGTACGCGGGTATTACCATTGGCATTAAAACCGCGGGTATTGACAGATTTGAAGGTCAAACTCTGCGTGCTCATTTCTACGCCTTTCAGATTAGCTAATGCATCGTAGAAAGTAGGAGCGGGACTGTTTCTGATGGCCCTGGAATCCAGTTTTTCGATGGACACCGGCGATTTGAGTATGCTTTCTTGTACACGACTGGCAGCTACCACCACTTCCAGACCAAGAATCTCTGTGGAAGACATTTCCAGGTTGATATCTGCGGCACTGGAAACAGTGCGTTCTTCTGTTTTGTAACCTACATAGGAGAATACGAGTGTTAACGGAAACGCGTGTGTAGTCTTAACCTGAAAGCTGCCGCTGTTGCTGCTGACAGCGCCCTGAGTGGTACCTTTCACTGAAACGCTAACGCCAGGAAGAGGATTTCCACTGGTTTTGTCTTTTACAGTA
Organism: Chitinophaga dinghuensis; assembly: GCF_003259435.1. GTDB lineage: Bacteria > Bacteroidota > Bacteroidia > Chitinophagales > Chitinophagaceae > Chitinophaga > Chitinophaga dinghuensis. Next base: position 39,419 of record NZ_QLMA01000005.1, on the reverse strand, counting down.
CCGGAAATCGTTGACGGACTCTGGGCATAGAGTATACTTGGCACAAGTAGCAACAGGTACAGGATTCGCCTTAGGAACCTGAGTTGATTCTTTTTCATAAACAGTGGAGGGTTTAGTTTGATTTCAGTTGATACTTATTAAATATAAGTAAAAATTAGTAACCAAAAACCTTCCCCTGGAAATATTCGTTAGAACCAGTCCTGCAGGATCTTTCCGATTTTTTCGAATTCTATGAGGAACCCATCATGACCGTACGGAGAGTCAATTTCATGGTAGGTTGCTTGTGGAAGATGATGTGCCAGGAATTGTTGTTCTTCCGGCGGGCATAAGATATCGCTGGTGATGCCAATGAGCAGTACCGGGATGTTGATATGGGAGAGGGAGACCGTAATATCCTCATGACGGCCACGGGCAATGTTATGGCTGTCCATCGCCTTTGTGAGCAGCCAGTACGACTGTGCATTAAAGCGTTTTACAAGTTTATCGCCTTGGTAGGTGATATAGGAAGACGCGCGGAAATGATCCGTCTTTTCCTTATCCGGGTCGGATTGAGTGCGTACGAAAGTCTGGTAATTCCGATAAGTCAGCATGCCAATGGCTCTCGCCGCTTTGAGTCCTTTATGGCCGGCATGGGGCGTATCTTGTTCCCAGGTGTGATCTGCTTCGATCGCTAATCGTTGGGCCGTATGAATAGCTATACCCCAGGCGCTTTCAGCGGCGCCGGTGCAAAGCAGGAATAATTTACCGATGATTCCTGGCTCTGTCAATGCCCATTCCATGGCTTGGTAACCGCCCATAGAGCCACCCACCAATAATTGGATATGTGGAATCTGGAGGTGCTTTCGCAGTAACATATGCGCCTGAACCATATCCCGAACAGTAACAGCAGGGAAGTGGCGATACCAGGGCTTGCCGGTTTTCGGATTTTCAACAGAAGGGCCGGAGCTGCCATAGCAGGAACCCAGGATATTTGCACAGACAATGAAGTGACGAGAGGGGTCAATCACCTTACCTTCACCCACCAGACCAGTCCACCAGTCGGCCACATCGCTGTTGGCCGTGAGGGCATGACATATCCAGACCACATTACTGCCATCCGGCAGCATGGAGCCGTAAGTATGATATGCGATTTGTAATTCCGGTAATGTTTCTCCGGATTCCAGCCTGAATGTTTCCTTACTGTGAAATACCTTTGCCGACAACGATTTAAAATTTTCGCAAAACTAAGGTTTCAATCATTAAAAATGCAATGAAAATTCAGAAGCCCCTGTAGGTAAGGGTTTGAGGTGGCTTTGCAAGATGATGATGAATAGTTATCTTTGAAGTAGAAAATTATAGTTATGAAGATAGCATTACAAAGAATAGACGACGGATTCAATATGGAAGCAGTAGATGAAAACGGCCACAAAGTGCTGATGGATTCTTCTGTAGAAAATGGGGGTAAAAACAATGGCGTAAGACCAATGCAAATGATCGTCATGGGTCTTGGTGGCTGCTCTGCCATCGATGTGGTAATGATCTTGAAGAAACAACGCCAGGAAGTCACTGATTTTCGTATTGAAATTGAAGCAGACAGAGAAAAGGGGAAAGAACCTTCTCTCTGGGAGAATGTACACCTGGTATTTCATTTGTCTGGTAATATCGATGCGGATAAGGCTGCACGTGCTGTTGAATTGTCTATGAACAAATACTGCTCTGTAGCTGAAACACTGCGCAGAGGCAATACACGGCTTACCTGGGAAGTGAAACTGAACGCCTAACTATAGAAAAACCGAGCATGCAAGACAATCAATACCAACCGGAAACCAATGCGGTAAGAATTCAGACGGCCAGAACTGACCAGATGGAGCATTCTACCCCTATGTTCCTGACCTCCAGCTTCTGCTTCGATGATGCAGAAGAGATGAGAGCTACTTTCGCAGATGAAACGGATTTCAATATTTACAGCCGTTTCAGCAATCCCAATGTAGACGAATTCGTCAACAAAATGGTAGCGCTGGAAGGCGCAGAAGCGGGTTATGCTACCTCTTCTGGTATGAGCGCAGTATTTGCCAGCTTTATGGGGCTGCTGCGTGCCGGCGATCACCTGTTGTCCGCCCGCTCCATATTTGGTTCTACCCACACAGTAGTGACAAAATTCCTCCCTAAATGGGGTATTGAATACAGCTATTTCGACATGAACGATCCTGCTGGTATCGAGGCGATGATTAAGCCTAATACCAAAATGATTTTCGTGGAAACCCCTTCCAATCCTGGTCTGGAAATCATAGATCTCGAATTACTGGGAAAGATTGCTGCCAAACATAATATCATTCTTAACGTTGATAATTGCTTCGCGACGCCAGTCTTCCAGCGTCCGATTACCCTCGGCGCTCACCTGGTAACCCATTCGGCCACTAAGTGGATCGACGGACAAGGCCGCGTACTTGGTGGGGCCATAGTTGGAAAGAAAGAACTTATCAAGGATATATATACTTTCTGTCGTAGTACAGGCCCTGCGATGTCTCCATTCAATGCATGGGTGCTCAGCAAAAGTCTGGAAACGCTCTATGTTCGCATGGAACGCCACGGCCAAAGCGCACTGGCAATTGCGGAGGCACTAGAAGGCAATCCGCATCTCAGTGCAGTGAAATATCCATTCCTGCCTAGTCATCCGCAATATGCTATTGCGAAAAAACAGATGACCGGCGGCGGTGGTATCGTATGCTTTGAACTGAAAGGCGGTATCGCCAGCGGCGTGAAATTCCTGAACGCCCTGAAACTGTTGTCACTCACTGCCAACCTCGGAGACTCCCGTAGTATTGCCTCTCATCCGGCCAGTACCACCCACGCCAAACTCACCGATGAGGAAAGAGCAAACGTAGGTATAACGCCAGGGCTTATACGAATTTCCGTAGGCCTTGAAAATGTGAAAGATATCCTCGCTGATATTCTCCAGGCACTGGAAAGCAGTAAATAATATGAGCAATTGATTGTTTCACGCAGAGCAGCAAAGGGGCAAAGCAGCAAAGAGATTGTTGCGGAGATAGGCAATTGATTGTTTCTCGCAAAGGGCGCAAAGGGCAAAGGGGCAAAGGATTATGTTTTGTTGTTTAGTTAAGACCGCAAATTTTTTTGGGTACTGTTTTGGAATCATATAGGATTATTAAAAGTATCGTGAGATAGTACTTTAATCCTTTGCGAGCTTCTAAAACAAAACATGATAAACAAACAACAAAACATAATCCTTTGCTCCTTTGCGCCCTTTGCGTGAAACTGCAAAACACCTTCTTTGCTGCTCTGCTGCTTATGCTGCTCTGCGAGCAAAACCTCCCTGCTCTGCGAGCAAAAGTAATCCGCATTGCGAGCAAAAAAATCATATATTCGGAGCATGAAATCCTTCGCCCATTTTTTGCTCATCCTTATCCTGGCCTATGTGGCAGGAATGACGCTTCCCTGGTGGAGCGCACCCTTAACGGCTTTCCTGATAACTTTACTCTATCCGCTAAGACCCGGAAAGTCATTTTTCTCTTCTTTCAGCGCTATATTTATCCTGTGGCTGGTACTGGCATTCTATCAGGATATCCGCAATGATCATCTGTTGGCCAATCGTATGAGTATTACTATTCTCAAGGTGAAAAGTGCGCCTTTGATGGGGGTAATAAGTGCACTGATAGGCGGACTTACAGCCGGTTTTGCAGGACTAACGGCAGCCTATATACGTAGTCCAAAACAAACGGCAAGCGCTGCCTGATAAATTCTGAATGTTCGCTCTAATCTTAGAATAATGAGATGCTTGTTTTTATGGCTAACCATCCTGGTTAGCTTTTCTGCATCAGGGAATACCCTGAAAGGGATTGTCATGGATGACCATCGTCAGCCATTGCCCTATGCCACCGTCATGATAAAAGGAACTACCAGCGGCACTACCACTAATGCCGCTGGGCATTACCAGTTGGAACTGCCAGCCGGAGATTATGTGATCGTCTGCCAGTATATGGGTTTTAAAAAAACGGAGCATAAAGTTACGCTTTCATCGCCGGTACAGGAACTGGACTTCCAATTGGAGCCCATTAGTATGCAGGTGAAAGAGGTAGTGGTGAAAGCAGGAGGAGAAGACCCTGCCTATGCCATCATCCGGGAGGCGATCAAGAAAAGACATTTTTATCAGCAACAGGTAAAGGAATTCAGTTGTATGGCATATACGAAAGGGACCTTGCAATCGAAACAAGCTCCCAATCGGTTATTTGGCCAGAAAATAGACAAAGTGGATATGGGAGTGGACAGTGCAGGAAAAGGCGTACTCTTTCTTACCGAAACCGTCAGCAAAGTAGGCTACCGCTATCCGGATAAAATGAAACTGGAAGTGATCAGTTCCCGCAAAAGCGGGGGAGGAATGGGTTTCAGTTTTCCGGCATTTATCAGTTTCTATGATAATAACGTAGAAGCAATTGCGACGCAATTGGGCCCCCGTGGCTTTATTTCACCGATTGCGGAGAATGCGCTCAACTTTTATAAATACCGACTGGAAGGCTCCTTTATCGAAGATGGGAAAAATGTATACAAGATAACTGTCATCCCTAAACGAAAAATGGAACCACTGTTCTCTGGATCCATTTTCATCACGGATGGCGACTGGCGCATTCATAGCACAGATCTGCTGCTGACACCGGAATATCAACTGGAACTGATGGACACACTGGAAATCCGCCAGACGCACGTGCCTGTGAACAGAGATGTCTGGAGAGTAAAAGACCAGGTCGTACATATCGCCTTCCAGAAATTCGGATTCAAAGCAGTAGGTAACTTTGTAAGCGTATATTCCGAATACAATCTGCAACCCCATCTTCCGGATAAGTACTTTGATAAGGTGGTCATGAAGCTGGATTCCGCTTTTGATAAAAAGCCGGTTACCTATTGGGATAGCATCCGCCCCGTGCCATTGGAAACGTATGAAGCGCAGGATTTTCATACCCGCGACAGTGCAGCCAAAGCTAACCGCGATAGCGCTGCCAGCAGGTACAGACTGGATTCCATGCAACGCAAACAAGGCCCGGTGAAAGTGATGGATGTACTTTGGAATAATGTAAGACATAACTATTTCTTCCATAGAGATAGTTCCATTGTATACAATACCTTTTATATGAAGTCGCTTTTGAAAGCGCTGAAGTATAATACCGTAGAGGGTTTGGTGTTGGCTTTGGAACCATCCATGGTGTTCAATACTGGAAAGAATGAAGCCTTGAGAGTATCGCCTTTTGTGCGATACGGATTAAGTAATACACACCTCAATGCTGGGCTGGGACTCGGTTACAGCAATGAAGGGCGACTCTTCCACAAATTGGGACGAAACGATTTCCAATTGTCTGGAGGGAAGCGTGTCTCCCAATTCAATCATGATAACCCCATTGATAATATCACCAACGAATTCTATACGCTCATCCTGCGGGAGAACTACATGAAGCTGTATGAGAACTGGTTTGCCAGAGGAAGTTACACGCGTACATTTCAAAATAACTACCGCCTGACACTCAGTGGAACGTATGAAAATCGGATTCCGTTGGAGAACACGACCGACTTCAGCATCTTCGGAAGCAAGAACAAGCTGTTCCTCCCGAACCATCCTTATGAACTGGCCAGCGTACCTTTTGAAAGACATAGTGCAGTGGTATTGGGAGCTAGCTTCCATTTTCAGCCGGGCCAGCGGTTCATAGAGCTGCCGGACAGGAGAGTACCATACGGTTCCAAAGCGCCTGTTTTTGAAATTAGCTATGCCAAAGGGATTCCGGGTATCGCCAATAGCGTCGTGGATTTCGACAAATGGAAGGTGGGCATTGAAGATGGCATCAACTTAAAACTATTTGGTGAATTCAAGTACCATGTCACCTTCGGCGGATTCCTCAACAGCAAGGATGTAGAGATCCCCGATTACCAACATTTTAATGGCAACCAAACGTTCTATACACTAAAGTACCTGAACAGTTTCCAACTGGCTCCCTATTACTTGTATAGCACCACGGCTTCTTTCTATACCACAGCAAATGTGGAACACCACTTCAACGGCTTACTGACGAATAAAATTCCTCTCTTCAACCGACTGAAATGGAACCTGGTGGCAGGTGCAAATGCATTCTATGTAAATGGCGATAATAACTATTTAGAGCTGTTTGCAGGATTGGAGAACATCTTTAAAATTGCCCGTGTAGACGTGATTGCAGGCTACCAGAGTAAGGATAATACACGTGTAGGCGTACGCGTTGGGTTTGGCGGCATCCTGGGTAGTTTGCTGAAACCGAATTAACAGAAAATACTGGAAATAAAAAGTCGGGAAGATCTGTGCCTGGGGCGCGGATTTTTCCCGACTTTTTTTTGTGAAAGACGCCGTTGTGAAGGGGCCTATTTGCCTTTTTTAACTTTACGGCTGGCGCCACTGTCGAAGTAATACGCTAATAACCGATAAACCCAAATTCCAACGATAGCGTACAAGAAGTAAGTAACATAATGACTCATGACATAACATTTTTGGGTTAAACAATAATCTTCTCGAACCTTTATTCAAATCAAATGCCAATCGGGGTGTCTTAACTTTAAGCTAAAGTTATATACAATAATAATCAAATAGTTAGAATTCAATAAATAACTTTTTCACAGTTTATGAACATTTAAACGGTAGATATTAAGGTAAATTCGTATCTGATGATCCAGCTTATTCACTATCCATGGATCACACATAGATGTTATCTGTAATGGGTACATCAAAAAAAATGGGAGAAAAGACTAAAAAAAATCGACAGCTAGTAGAGACCAGCCGTCTGTCAGTATTTACGTTTTATACTTTATGAAATATTAAGTTTAGACGCGGTGTTCTACCTGGGTAGAAGTAAGCGCAATAATTTTGACCAGTAAGGAAGGGATATCTTTTGAATTTTTTACGAGATAGGCTGCTGCACCGGCTTTCCGACATTTGTTGGCTATCTCGCCAATACCGGCGGTAGCGTAAACGATAATGGGAGCGGAACAGCGATTGCGGATGGAGGCCACCAGCTCTTCAACACTGGTGGGGTCCCAGAAACTGTCCAGGATTATGAGATCGTAGTTGTGGTGGTGCAACAGTTGTAGCGCACTGTCCGCATCCTGTTGCAGGTTTACACTAAAATGTACACGTTCCAGCGCACTTTTAAATGCCTGCCCGAATACAACGTCGCTATCAATTACTAAAACATTTTTGCTGCTGATTTGCTGAAATCTGCCGGAGTACAGTGCGGGGTCCATACACATGATTTTGGTTCGCAGAACGTCCCGGCAAAAAAATAAGCGCGGGACTCTTACATTCACCGATCGTTCAGGAGCCCGTAGGATGGCAGAAGGACGTGGCAAAGAAGAGCCCGCGCTAATAGCACGAGCTTTACCTTCTCCTCGTTTCCTTCTTTGAAAATTTCCTACGTTTCCTGAAGACGAGTTTAAAAGAATCAGCTTCAATCTTTTAAATTGGAGCTGCAAGATAGCAATTTAATGCATAACAGCAGTACTCCAGATAAAATCTGATCCGATTAACCTAAAATTAACGATAAATACTCAGATGTTATCATATCTGGATAAAAAAATCTATATCCACTGCGAAATAATCACATGATATAAGGGTTTATGATATATATCAGCTTTTTCTTCCGGTAAATTGACCTAATTTTGCATCCTGCTGCAAATGGAATTTTAAGTTGCAGTTTTTATTAAGATAACTTATTGATATTTAATTGGTTATCTTGAAATTTTGTTCACCAGGCAAGTGTCCTAAAAATTTCAAGTCCTAATGGCTTTACACAACAGAGTTTCTGCAGCGGAACTGAAAATTAAGCTGCAGGAAGAAACATTCAAACGCATTACCGTTTCTTTCTATCAGTATGCGAAAATAGAAGACCCACAAGCTTTTCGCGATGCACTCTACACCGACTTGTTTAAACTGGATGTCTTCGGACGCATTTACGTGGCCAATGAAGGAATCAACGCCCAGATCAGCGTTCCGGAACATCATTTAGAAGCGTTCCGTGATGCCCTCTACAAAGTGAGCTTCCTCAACGGCATCCGCCTCAACATCGCTGTAGACGATGACGGTAAATCCTTCTATGTACTGAAAATTAAAGTACGCGAGAAAATCGTTGCAGACGGTATCGAAGACCCTACCTTCGACATGGACAACAGAGGTCAATACCTCAACGCTGCGGCTTTCAACGAAATGGTAGATACCTCAGAAACCATTATCGTAGATATGCGTAACCACTACGAATATGAAGTAGGTCACTTCGAAGGCGCTATAGAAGTTCCTTCTGATACTTTCCGCGAACAATTGCCAATGGCAGTAGATATGCTGAAAGACCAGAAAGACAAGAACATCATCATGTATTGCACCGGTGGAATCCGCTGTGAGAAAGCATCTGCATACATGTTGCATAACGGCTTTAAGAACGTATATCACCTCGAAGGCGGTATCATTGAGTACACCAACAAAGCTAAAACAGCAGGATTACCTGTTAAATTCAAAGGCAAAAACTTTGTGTTTGACGACCGTCTCGGTGAGCGCATTACAGAAGATATCATTTCAGAATGTCACCAATGCGGCAAACCCTGCGATACGCACACCAACTGCCTGAATGATGGTTGTCACCTCTTATTTATTCAGTGCGAAGAATGTGCCGCTAAATATGATGGCTGCTGCAGTGAGGAATGTAAAACAGTACATGCATTACCTGTGGAAGAACAAGCGGAACTCCGCAAAGGCGTGGAGAAAGGACTGATGTTCAACAAATCCAGACGAAGAAGAAATAAAGTAGAATAATACGCTCTCAGCAAAACGCTGTTGGCAATAAATAAAAAGAATGGATGGACCTCACAGAGCTCCATCCATTCTTTTCGAAACCACCACTTCAATTAGATTTTACTGAAGTGTAATCCCGTAATATAGTTTTATCTGTTCCTGATACAGCTCTTCGGTATGGCGTAACAACGCGCGCTCCCACCAGAATTCTCCTACTCGCGCATCAACGGTCAATGCGCTGAAGGTTTTATCTGTTTCATGGATGGCAGCTTCAAAGTCTTGAAACGATGGATAGACACGCATCTCCGTACGATGAAACACAGGTTCTATCATTGTTCTGAAAATGACCCCCTCGTCAAAATCAAAGATGGACCCGTTGTATATTCCCTGGCATCCCTGTACAAAATCCTTCCAGAATTTGGCAATGACTTCAGGAGTATCCTGATCGGCATACCCCCAATTCAATTCGTGTAATGCTACTTTAAACTGATGCAGATAATTATCACTCATACTTCCGGTTTAGTATCATAAAAGTACCTTAAAATCAGGACACATCCCGCATCGGAGCTAAACTATCCATTATCCTGTTTGTTTAATTAAAAGGGCATATACCTAAAAACAGCCTGGAAGGAGGTAATGAAAATGAGGAGCAAAAACATATTTCCTACTGTTATATTCTTTATCATCTTTATTGCGATTATGGCGGTGACCTATTGGAGCACGGGTCTGAAATCTGCCAGTAGCGCATTTGTCATCGTACCAGCCCTGATTATTGCAGCACTCGTATCAGCCGCTATCAAAATAGCAGATCCATGGGATAGGGCAGTGGTACTGCGTTTGGGAAGGTTCGTTCACTTACGCGGACCCGGTCTCTTCCTCATCATTCCTGTTATCGATACGATCCCTTACTGGATTGATACCAGGGTGATCACCACATCATTTAAGGCAGAAAAAACATTAACAAAAGATACCGTCCCCGTGGATGTAGATGCCGTGCTGTTCTGGAAAGTATTGAATCCAAAGCAGGCGGCGCTGGAAGTGGCCGATTATATGAATGCTATTAGTTGGGCCGCACAAACAGCTCTCCGCGATGTTATCGGTAAAACCTTACTGGCAGATATGCTGGAAGGTAGAGAAAAGATCAGTGCGCAATTACAACAAATTATTGATGAACGTACCGAACCATGGGGCATCCGGGTAAATTCAGTAGAGGTCAAAGATGTACTGATTCCGCCTTCGCTGGAAAATGCGATGTCTATGCAGGCACAGGCAGAAAGAGAAAGGCAGGCGCGCGTCATCCTGGGGGATTCAGAACGTCAGGTGGCAGAGAAGTTTGATGAGGCAGCCCGTACTTATGCGGATAACCCTACAGCATTACATCTGAGAGCGATGAACATGCTGTATGAAGGACTTAAACAAAACGCGACCATAGTTGTGGTACCTAGTTCTGTAATCGATACCATGCAGTTAGGAGGACTTCCTAAAAAATAAAAAACCACCCCGCGTGGTTTCTTCTCGGCGGGGTGGAGCGACTGAGTCTTTTACAGCGGGCTGGAATTCCGGCCCTTTCTGTACTGCGACCCATTCTATCAACCTATATGCGAACTAAAAATGTTTCCCGAAAAGTCAATGGCGCAAAGAAATATTTACTAGTAATCCTGACATCTTTGCGCCTTTGACTCCATTGCGTCTTTGCGTGCAACTACGCAGCTTTCGGGGCAGTTCCTTTTCTATATGCGGTATAGAAGATGATCGGGAATACCAGCAGCGTCAATACAGTCGCTGTGATCAATCCTCCAATCACTACTATTGCCAGCGGTTTCTGTGTTTCTGATCCAATACCATGTGATAATGCTGCTGGTACCAGACCAATAGCAGCCATCAGCGCGGTCATTACCACCGGACGGATACGACTCTGTACTCCCAGTCGGATGGCATCATTGAGCGTCATCTTCTGCTCCAGATTCTTATGGAATACCGAGATCAGAATCACTCCATTCTGTATACATATACCAAATAATGCAATGAAACCAACACCGGCAGAGATACCGAAGTTCATGTTGGTTACATGCAATGCGAGGATTCCTCCAATCAATGCAAATGGTACGTTCATCAACACCAGACCCGCGTCTTTCACATTACCCAACATAATAAACAGCACCAGGAAGATGGCTACAATACTGATGGGTACTACTTGTCCAAGACGTTTGGTTGCGCGCACCTGGTTCTCAAATTCACCTGTCCAGCCAATGCTATAGCCTTTAGGCAGCTTAATCGCTTTGCTCACATGTTCCTGCGCTTCCGCAATGGTGCTACCAAGGTCACGGTCACGAACAGAGAATTTAACCCCAATGAAGCGCTTGTTCGTATCCCGATAGATGAATGCCGGACCAGTGATAGTCTTGATTTCAGCAATCTCTTTCAGCGGCACTTTATTGCCATTGATAGTTGGCACCATCAGGTTGGCAAGATCATCTTCTGTTTTACGATAGTTTTCATCGTAACGGATACGTATATCGAATTTCTTTTCGCCTTCATACAGCTGAGTGGCTGTTTTACCACCAATAGCCATTTCAATTACAGCCTGGGCATCACCGGTAGATACGCCATACTGCGCCATCTTATTATCATCCAGGTTGATGCTCATTTCAGGCTGACCAATATTACGGATCACACCAAGGTCTTTGATACCCTGTACATGTTTCAGCTGTGCTATTACCTGTTGTGATAAAGCTTCCAGCTTCACCAGGTCGTCACCAAATATCTTCACCCCATTGGCGGCTTTGAAACCGGCCACTGCTTCAGATACGTTATCACTGATAGGCTGGGAGAAGTTCAGGATAATACCCGGATACTTTCTCAGTCGGCCTTCCATTTGCGCAATCAATTCATCCTGTGTAATCTTGCGTTTCCAGTCTGCCTTCGGCGCCAGGTCTACCTGGTATTGTACAAAGTAAAATCCGTTAGGGTCTGTACCATCATTGGAACGACCTACCTGAGAGAGTACGCGTTTCACTTCAGGGAATCCGCCCAGGTCCTGACGGATATCTCTGGCCATTTTCACGCTTTCTGTGAGCGACATACTCATAGGTAATTCTGTTGTTACCCAGAGGGAACCTTCATTCAGCTGCGGCAGGAACTCTGTTCCAAGGAATTTGGCAGACATGAATACCAGTACCATAAAGGCCAGCGAAGCGATCAGACTCAATCGCTTGTTGCGATAAGTCCAGCTGAACCCATTCGTAACAATGCGGTCGAAGAAATTCACCACTATGTTGTTCTTCTCTTTTACATTTTTGTTCAGGAGAATGGAACATAGTACCGGCACCAACGTAAGGGTGAACAGCAAAGCGCCCAGCAATGCAAATCCCAGTGTCCAGGCCAGTGGCGAGAACATTTTACCTTCTACTTTCTGGAAAGAGAAGATGGGTACAAGGGAGATGATAATAATGAGTTTGGAGAAGAAGATTGCTTTTGCAAGATCACCGCCGGTTTGTTTTATCCAACCCAGTTTGGCCATCTTGTTAAACCGCTCCATCCCATATTTATGGGCTTTATGATCCAGCATTACAAATATCCCTTCCACCATTACGACGGCTCCATCTATGATGATACCGAAGTCGATAGCGCCCATAGACAGCAGGTTCGCGCTCATGCCTTTAATACGCAGACACATAAACGCAAACAGTAATGCCAGCGGGATGATAATGGATACGATCACGGTTGTCCGCCAGTCGGCCATGAAGATGAATACAATCACCGTCACGAAAATGATACCTTCCAGCAGGTTATGCATTACGGTATGCGTACAGAACTCCATCAGCGTATCACGATCATAGAACGTAACCATTTTGATGTCGTCCGGAAGTACTGTTTCATTCAGCTCTTTCAGCTTTTCTTTCAGACGGCCGAGTACTTCGGAAGGGTTTTCACCTTTACGCATTACTACGATGCCTTCTACGATATCGTCTTCCTTGTCGAGCCCCACCTGGCCTACGCGAGGGGCGGAGGACTCATGCACATTGGCGAGGTCCTTTACCAATAAAGGCACGCCGTTGATACTTTGTACGATGATATTCTGGATATCCTGGATGCTGTTAAGTAAGCCTATACCGCGCACTACGTATGCCTGGCCGTTCTTTTCAATCACGTCTCCACCAACATTCACGTTACTCTTGTTAACCGCCTGGTAAAGCTCCAGTGGCGTGATATCATATTTTGCCAGTCGTACAGGATCTGCGGAGATCTCATAGATTTTTTCCTGGCCGCCGAATGCAACGACGTCGGCAACGCCAGGTACACTGCGGATTTGACGGTCTATCACCCAGTTCTGCCAGGTGAGCAGATCCCTGGAGTCTCTTTTCGGACTTTTCAGGTAATAACGGAAGATCTCGCCGGTAGGGCCATACGGAGGTTGTACTTCCGGATCGGCGCCTTCTGGCAGACTCACTGTAGCCAGCATGTTGTTGACCTGCTGACGCGCGAAGAAGTCCTCCACATCGTCGTCGAAAATGATTCTAACTACAGACAGCCCAAACATGGTCACAGAACGCACGCTGGTTTTGCGTTGTACAGCGTTCATAGATACTTCGATAGGCAGTGTTACGAAGCGTTCCACCTCCTGGGCGCTACGGCCGTTCCATTTGGTAACGATTACGATCTGGGTGTTGGTCACATCCGGAAATGCTTCGATAGGCGTATGTACGAAGGAGAATACTCCTGCGATGATCAGTGTTATTACCCCGATAAAAACAAAGAGTTTGTTTTTAAGGGAGAATGCCACAATATTTCTGATGAATTTGTTCATAATCCTGTTTCTTTAGAATGCCACTCTTGTTCTGATTCCAAAAATATTTACCGGTCCGCGGTCTTTATTGTAACCTGGGTTGAGTACAAATTGGTAGTCGGGAGTGATGGCCAGATGGAGTTTAGAGATATTCCAGCTATAGTATAACTCCAGAATGCCTTCATGGCCATAGTTCAGTTGTCCATCCCCGAGCATAAAGCCATAACCGCCAGCGGCCAGGTATTTCTGATGATCCCGGGAGATGCCATTCACCACGATTGCCAATCCCACTCTATCTTGCGGCCGATGCCAGCGGTTTCCCGCCTGTACCCATCCTGCGCTGATGGTTTGGTCAATTTCTGTGAAGGCCCATGTCTGGTTATGGCCATCGTTCCAGGAAGCCTTGAGGAAAGCGCCTCCGTCGTCGGTGAACTCCTGGTCCATATTGATACCGAAACCATATTTGGTGTGACCGTTGCGGCCTACAGCATCTACATCCGGCGTGTCCACTGCTACGCGGATCGCTTCCAGGTAATTCCCCATGGCGGCCTGGTTAAGGAAGGTCATGAAACGGATATTCCCTTCATGCTTACCATGGAGTTGGTGCGTATGCGTTACTTCCGCCATCCAGCCATTAGACCTGCCATAGTTGTAGTTCAGGTTGGGGCCATTGGCTTCCGTCGGTTCCAGTGAAGACGCTGCCTGTACCATCCAGTTATCCTTGCGGTATTGTAAGGTTACGGCCATTGTATAACCTCTTACATCTGCAGGATAGTCCCAGGCTGCATTGTTCATCAGTCCCCAGTTTAGAAACTGTGTTCTCGGATCATGGCTGTAGTTGTTCAGGTCGAAATAGTCGGCCAGACAGTATTTACCAACAATGAATCGGAGGTAATGCATAGGTGTGGTACCTGCTACGTTATTCTGGTCATCGTCATCGGTTTCCACTCTGGTGGTAAACGGTAACGTATACACGCCGAATGCCCTTGCGAGGTAGATCTTCGGCGTAGGATCGCCTACGCGGAAAGTTTCTCCGTTAGGGAATCCTGCGATACCTGTCGCTTTGCTCAAACCCTTACCTCCGGCGAGTTCCGGGTTGATGAACAGTTCCAGGTTTTTCACTGGACGAATCCCTGCGTATATGGTACTGGTAATGGAAGTGGCACTCGGCTCATGCGTTAGAAAACTGTTCTGGCCAGTATATTTGGCCGAAAAGTCGGGATGCCACTGGGTTACCAGCGTTTGCTGAAAGTGAAAAGTGTAGGGGAGCAGCGAGTCTTTCTTTTCTTGCGCTGATCCATGTAAGACGCCGAGAGACAGTAGTCCGACGGATAAAATCTTCTTCATGCGGACGGTTAGTCTTTAAGTGCGTCGTAAATAAGCAGCTGATTTTTGGAGATTACTTTCTCATCAGGCTGAAGGCCTGATTGGATGTAAGTGATATCTCCGGAGGATTTGGCTACTTCCACCTGTCTTACAGAAATGTTGAATTTATCTTTGAATACCAGTACAAAGTTTTTGCTGTTATCGAAAATAACGGCAGCAGAAGGAACGGCTATTTTCTCGTCATTATCTTTGTAGGTAACGTATACTGTCGCAAACATTTCCGGTTTCAGTTCCATTTTTTTGTTATCGAGACTGATGCGTACCTGCATGGTTTTGGTAGCAGGGTCCAGGAAGTTATAGATCTTGTCGATACGGCCATGGAAGGGCTGATCAGGGTAGCTTACTGTTACTACGCTGGCATCATAGCCTTCTTTGATTTTCGCGATATCTGTTTCGAACACATTGGCCATTATCCACACATCATCCAGTTCGGAGATGGTGAAGATATTGGAGCTGTTATCGGTACGGATCTCCATGTTATTATTGATGTTCTTTTCAATAATATATCCGGAAATCGGTGCAGTTACCAGGTAGGTGGCGCCTTTCCCTTTACGGTATATTTTAAACAGATCGTTCAGTCGGGTGATTTCTGCATTCGACTTAGCGAGATCGCCTTTAGCGTTCACGACATCTTTTTCAGTGGAGAGGCGGCTGTCGTACAGGTCCTGAGCCACTTTCAGGTTTTTCTCGGCAACGCCCTGATCGGAGCGGGCTTGTGCCAGTTGTTTTTCATAGTCTGCGATTTCCGCACTATGAATCACTGCCAGTACCTGACCTTTCTGAACGTAATCGCCCAGTTGTACTTTGATATCCTGTACATAGCCACTCACCAGCGGATATACTTTCAGTACTTTACCGCCGTTAGGAGTAACCTTTCCGGATAAACGAAGTTGGTTCTGCACCGGTTGTAAACGGGCGGTGTCGATACGAATATTTTTGAGCATGGTATCGCTGAGAACGAAAGTGCTTTTCTCTGTATCTTCCGCCTGGGTGTGTTTGCATCCACTCCATATAAACGCTGCCAGCAGCGAAAACCCGATGAATAATATAGGGCGCGTCATGTGCTTAGTTTTTAAATAATTCTTGTCCTGTTGCATAGTTGAGTTCTTCGTATGCATTAACCCTGTTAGATAAAAATTTGTTGATATTTTTTGCGTTGTCGCTATAGCTGTTGAAGTAGTCGATAAACTGTAACAGGGAGATGTTTCCCTTTCTGAAATTCTTGGCTACTTCGGCTATCAGCGTATCGAACTCGTTCTGGAACTGATGCAGATCAAAGTCTTTATAACGCTTTTCCAGCTGTATAATGCGGTGATAGGCATTCAGTACTTCTGTCTGTGCTATATTCTGCTGCTGTTGGTATTGCGCGGCTTCGCTTTTCATGGCGTATTGCGCGGAGCGGATATTGCCCTGGTTGCGGTTCCAGAGTGGGAGGTCAATGCCTACAGTCAGACCAATAAAGTTGTTGACATAACTACCTTGTTTGTCGTAGGTAGCGCCTACGTGCAGATCCGGTACAGCGAGGGATTTTTGTAAACGGTAGTTCAGTTCGGCGCTTTGATACTGCAATGCAGCTACTTTCACATCCGGACGGTTCTGGGTGGCCGTTTCCATCAACTGTGGCAGTTGGATATGATCCAGGCTGTAATGGGCCAGGTCTGCGGGTTGCAAACTGGCCACATAGAAGTCCTGGCTATGGAGTAACTGTTGTAGGTTTTTCTGAGATTCCAGTTCTTCCTGCTTCAGGTCCGCATAATCGTTTTCAAGTCCCACCTGGAGGGCTTGTAGTCTCACTAAATCAGCATGTGCAACAGATCCTTTCTTATCGGCTTCCGCATATGCGTTGACGATAGTTTGCAGATTGCCCAGCTGTTCTTTCAGTACTTTCCCTGATTGCTGGTTGTAGTAAATATTGTAGTAATTCTCGCGCAGTTGCAGCTTTAAAACCCGTACCAGTTCATCGAAGGTGGCCTCATTCATTTTGCTGGCGGTAGCGGCCAGTTGAATGTTCTTATTACGTTTGCCTGCCAGCTGAATCAACTGATCGATGTTGTACGAAGTTTCTCCATCGGAGCCTACTCTGAATGGCTGCACATGATCTGTACTTCCAAAACCCAGTACGGCGCTGAAATTGGGGTTATCCCAAATTTTGGCCTGTCTGATAAGCGCTTTGGATGCATCGATTTGATATCGTTGTGCGAGTAAAGCATAGTTCCGGACGAGGAAGGAGTCTTCCACCTCCTGCAATGTAATAGGTGTTGGCTGAATCTGAGCCCTGAGAGGTTGTGTAAAGCCCAAGCCAATAGTGCATGCTGATATTACCAGCATCCTGAATGTTCGCATATAGCCCAATTTGATGGGACAAAAATCTTAAAATGAGATTAAAGCCACCTTTAACCCGTATTAAAAACAGATTAAAATCAAATTAGTTGACTGAAATGCAATTACATCATATGCGGTAAAATGACCGTGAACGTGGTGCCTTCATTCGGTGTGGAGGTAACGGTGATATGCCCTTTGTGTATCTGTACAATCTTTTTACAGATAGATAATCCCAGCCCGTGGCCCCGTGTCTTCTGTACATTCTGACCTCTGTAAAAGGGCTCAAATATCTTATTCAGTTCATCCACGGGAATGCCAATTCCTTTATCCCTTACCTGCACCATGATGTATTGCGTATAGAAGTCAATACTAATATGTGCGGTATTGTCGCGCGAGAATTTGCAGGCATTGTCCACCAGGTTAATGAAAAGAATTTTCAAAAGGGACTCATTCCCGAAACAGGTGACCAGCAGGTCGTTGTCGGGGAGTTTGTTGAATTGAATATCGATTTTGCTTTCCTTTTGCTTCAGGCGGATCAGGTTGGCCATATCCATCAGCAGTTCGTCTATGCGTACATTGGAGAACACGAATTGCTGCACCCTCATTTCCGACTGTGCCAGTTGGAGCAAGCCATTGGTGAGGTCCGTCAGACTTTCAGCATCTTCCAGTACGGAGTTTAGTACGTCCTGGTATTCGCTGGCATTGCGTTCTTTGGAAAGCGTTACCTGTAACTGGCTGATAATAGAGGCGAGGGGAGTACGCAGTTCATGGGAAGCATTGCTCACAAAGCTTTTCTGCAAATCGAAGGAGTCGCTGAGTCGCTGCAACATGGTGTTGAAGTTGGCTGCCAGCTTGGCGATTTCGTCTTTCCCTTGTACGGCCACCTGGCGGTCTTGCAGGTTGTTGGCGTTGATACTGTCTACTTCCTTCACCAGTTTATCGATTGGCTCCACCATTTTCCGGGCGAAGAAATAACCAACGCCTATCAGCACAATAATAGCGGTTGCCAGCTCCAGGAGCAGGATCTGGCTAAGATTGGTCAGATTTTGATATCCATATTTATCAAAGGAAGACACGATGACGATAACAGAGACTTCGCCCTCTGTGTAATAAATGCCGACTACCTCTCCGTTACCTTTCTCATAACTGTAGGATTTATTCACTTTGATGTAATCGAGCAAATTGCGGTGGGTGCGAATGGTCGTGTCTTTCAGATTGCTGTACAGCAGATCGTAATTGGGATTATATACGAGGATGGCTTCCTTGTAAAGGTCCTGAAAGGTAGTACGGTCCAGCTTTCGGAGCAGGTCCACTTTTACGTGGCCATCTTCAATAATCACGTTGGCGATAGACCGGGCACGATATTCCAGTCTTTCCAGGTATTCCGCTTTGCGGGATTTGGAAGAGAAATAATAGGCCAGTACTGCAAATATCATCAGCATCAGGGTCGCTGATGTGGTGTAGTAGAGCGCTATTTTGTATTTAATCTTCAAGACTTACTGTTCTTCAGAGAGATAATAACCCATACCGGTTTTGGTATGCAGCAGTTTATTGTCGAAGTCTTTATCAATTTTTTTGCGGAGGAAGTTCATATATACTTCGATCACGTTAGTACCGGTATCGAAGTCGATATCCCATACCTTTTCTGCGATAGTGAGTTTGGAGATGACTTTCCCTTTGTGCAGTGCCAGGAATTCCAGGAGCTGGTATTCTTTCGCTGTGAGGGCGATCTTGCGGCCTGCGCGGGACACTTCTTTTTTCTCGCGGTCGATTTCGAGGTCGGAGATGGTAATTTTATAGTTGGTACCCTGCGCTGTTTCTGCGCCGGCACGTTTGAGGAATACGCGGATGCGGGCCAGGAGTTCCCGGAAATCGAAGGGTTTTACCAGGTAATCATCTGCGCCCAGTTCAAATGCCTGCATTTTATCTTCCATGCCGCCCAGGGCTGTCAGCATGATGATAGGAATGCGGATATTTTTGGCACGGATGACTTCACAGAGCTCATAACCGTTGCTGTGGGGGAGATTCAGGTCCAGGATGACCAGATCATAATTATTACTAACGACGAGGCTTTTGCCCATGCGGCCGTCGTAAGCCAGGTCAACATCAAAACCATTTTCTTCCAGTCCTTTCTTAACCGCATTGGCCACTTTCACTTCATCTTCAACAACAAGGATTTTTTGCATGAAAATGTAATTTTTTTTGAAGGTGCAGAAAAAGCCGGCAGGGGTAGCTGCCGGCTTTCAGTAATATTAACTCATCAGCGATGCTTCCAGCTGCATGATTTTCTCGAACAGCTCTTCGTATTGCTGATTGGCTTTTTCCAGGAATTTCAATACATCGTTGTATTCACTTTCCACGGAAGCGAATTTATTCTTGTCGCCGTAGATATCTGGGTGACCGAGACTGGCTTCCAGGTCTGCTTTGCGGACTTTGAGGTTAGCCAGTTGACCTTCTACGTTGGAAAACTGTTTTTGTTGTTTTTGCAGTTCCCTTTGTACTTCCTTATTGATAGCGCCTTTTTGGGCTGCCGGTTCCTGTTTTACTTCCTTTTTAGGTTGTTCAACAGTGGGAGTAGGGCCGGGGCTTGGTTTGGCGGCAGGTTGTGGCGCGTTATTGGCGGCCATGCGTTTTTTCCAGGCTTCCCATTCTGCATAGGTTCCTTTGAACTCTTTGATTTCGCCATCAACGATTTCCCAGATTTTGTTGGCGGTCTGGCTTACAAAGTAACGGTCGTGCGATACGAGTACCAGGCTGCCTTCATATTTATTGAGCGCATCAATGAGCATCTGTACAGAGTTCATATCCAAGTGGTTCGTGGGCTCATCCAGCATGAGGAAGTTGGCCTGACCGATGATGGTCTTTGCGAGTGCCACACGGGCTTTTTCACCTCCGGAGAGGATACGGATTTTCTTGAATACGTCGTCTCCGGTGAAGAGGAAGCAGCCCAGTAGTTGGCGGAGTTCCAGTTCTGTTTTACCGCTGCCGCAGTTTTTCAGTTCGTCGAGGATTTCGCTGTTCAGGTCCAGGGATTCCAGCTGGTGCTGTGCGTAGAAGCTGGTGATCACGTTGTGGCCTGGTTGGTTTTCCCCTTCATGTGGTTCCACGCCTGCGATGATACGGAGGAGGGTGGATTTACCTTTACCGTTGGCGCCGATGAGGGCGATTTTATCACCACGGTTGATTTCAGCGTTGGTGTTTTTCAGGATGACATTACTCCCGAAATTCTTGCTGATATTGGTTAAGGTAGACAGAATTTTACCTGGCATTTTTTCCACGGTGAAGTTGATCCTGATTTTGGAAGGACCGTTGTCTACCTGTTCAATTCTTTCCAGTTTATCGAGTCTTTTGGCGATACTCTGTGCCTGCGCGGCTTTGGAGGCTTTAGCCTTAAAGCGTTCGATGAAGCGTTCCTGCTGGCGGATGTAATCCTGTTGGTTCTCGTAGGCGCGTTGCTGCATTTCGCGGCGCAGTTCTTTTTCAACTTCGTAGTCGGAATAGTTACCTGCGTAGTGGTGCAGCTGTTGCTGATACACTTCCACGACACCGTTCACCATTCTGTCCAGGAAGAAGCGGTCATGCGAAACGATGATCACGGCTCCGTTGTAGCCGGTCAGGTAGCGCTCCAGCCATTCGATGGAAGGAAGGTCAAGGTGGTTCGTAGGCTCATCGAGCATGAGTACATCCGGCTGTTGCAAGATCAGACGGGCCAGGAGTACGCGCATACGCCATCCTCCGGAGAACTGGCTGTAAGGACGATCCAGGTCGGCGGTGCTAAAACCTAAACCTTCCAGTACCTGGGCGGTTTTGTGTTTCATATTATAACCGTCGAGCGACTCAAACTCATGAAGTTTATCACTAAATTCATGGAGGAGTTCCTCGGTTTGGTTATGTTCCAGTTCCTGGGTAATTCTTTCTATATCTTTTTCCAGTTCCAGGGCTTTACCGAAGGCCATCATACCTACGATCAGGATGGATTCATCTGTTTCAAAGCTAAGGAGGTCCTGGTTGAAGAAACCAATGGTAAGGTTTTTACTTTTGTTTACGCTTCCTTTGGAGACAGAATATTCACCATTAATGATACGAAGGAGGGTGGATTTACCCGTACCATTCAGCCCGATCAGACCAATACGGTCGCCGGGTTCAATATGCCAGGAGGAATCTTCCAATATCACCCTGGAACCAAACTCAAATGTAATATCCTGTAAAGCGATTAACATAATCTAAGCAAATAGTTAAAATAAACGTGCAAAGTTACTGATAATAAGCATAATTCACAGATTATAATCTCTATGAATACAATTCTTTAGTTTTGTTTAACAAATTAGTAATTATGAAATTAAAAATATATGCATCTATAAGTGCATTGGTATTGACATCCGCCCTTTTTTCCTGCCAGCAGCAGGCGCCTAAAACGGAGGAAGCGGCCCAGCTGCCTGTTGCTGCTTTACAAGCGCCGTACAGTCAGGTATGGTATGACTCCCTGAACCAGGTGATGACTGCTTATTACAGTCTTTCTGCCGCGATGGTAAAAGCGGATACTGCGGGCGCTACAGTAGCCGGGCAGGCTTTGAAGCAGCATGTAGATAGTTTGCCTTATATTCAACTGCAAATGGACAGTGCCCATCTGGCGAATTTATCCGGCATAGGAGGGAGTATCAGTGCGGAGTTGGTAGGATTACAGGGAGAAACAGGTATTGAAGGGAAAAGGGAAAGTTTTCAAATGGTCTCCGACATGCTTTTTGACCTGGTGAAAGCGACCGGATTCAAGGGCCATACCGTCTACCGGCAATTCTGCCCGATGGCATTTGACGACAAAGGCGCCTATTGGTTAAGTGAAACGAGGAAGATTACGAATCCTTATTTTGGGGCAAAAATGCTGGATTGCGGCTCTACCAACGATTCCCTGATATATAAGTAAGATTTTGAATACTGCGTTCCCGTCGCTGTTTTTCATATTATTTTACGAAAATTAACATATATAATTTGCATTTTCTGTAGGCTGTTGCTTAAAAGCTGACAGCTATTTCTTAACTTCGCAAACATTTTATTAAGGAACAACGGTATTCATCCAAAAAAATGGATACTATAGAAAAACGTATGATAAATATCACACTACCAGATGGCGCAGTGCGGCAGTATGAAGCTGGCGTTACTGCATTGGACATCGCGAAATCCATCAGTGAAGGATTGGCGCGTAAGGTTTTGGCTGCAAAGGTAAACGGGGAAGTCATTGACGCGACCCGTCCTATTACGACGGATGCAACGTTGCAGTTACTTACGTGGACGGACACGGATGGCAAGTCTACCATGTGGCACTCTTCCGCTCACCTCATGGCGGAAGCGCTGGAAGCGCTGTATCCTGGTGTGAAACTGGGTTATGGTCCGGCAATTGAAGGCGGCGGTTTCTATTATGATGTGGACCTGGGTGGTCGTACTATCAATGAAGAAGATCTGAGAAAGATCGAAGCAAAGATGGTGGAACTGGCCAAACATAACAGTGTATATACCCGTAAGGAAGTGAGCAAAGCAGATGCATTGCAATACTTCACAGAAAAGGGAGATGAGTATAAAATTGAAACCATCCACGAACTGGCGGATGGCTCTATCACTTTCTATACACAAGGTGGATTTACGGATCTGTGTCGCGGGCCTCATATCCCGAACACCGGCTTTATCAAAGCGATTAAGCTGACCAACATTGCCGGCGCTTACTGGCGTGGTAATGAGAAAAACAAAATGCTGACCCGTATTTACGGTATCACTTTCCCGAATCAGAAAGAGCTGGATGAGCATCTGGCACTGATCGAAGAGGCAAAGAAACGTGATCACCGTAAGCTGGGTAAAGAACTGGAACTGTTCACTTTCTCTGAGAAAGTGGGTCTGGGTCTTCCTATGTGGTTGCCAAAAGGTGCGCTGCTGCGTGAACGCCTGCAACGTTTCCTCCAGGAAGCACAGATGGCTACCGGCTACCTGCCAGTAGTGACACCGCATATCGGTAACAAAAATCTGTATGTGACTTCCGGTCACTACGAGAAATATGGCCAGGATAGTTTCCGCCCGATTACCACACCAGAAGAAGGTGAGGAATTCATGCTGAAACCAATGAACTGTCCGCATCACTGTGAGCTCTATAAAGCGTCTCCGAAATCCTACAAGGATCTGCCGGTTCGTTTTGCGGAATTCGGTACCGTTTACCGTTATGAGCAGCACGGCGAATTGCACGGGTTAACCCGCGTAAGAGGCTTTACTCAAGATGATGCGCACCTTTTCTGCCGTCCTGACCAGGTGAAGGATGAATTCATGAAAGTGATTGACCTGGTGTTGTATGTATTCAACAGCCTCGGTTTCCAGAACTATACTGCACAGGTATCCCTGCGTTCCAAAGAAGACCGTAGCAAATACATTGGTACAGATGAAAACTGGGAACTGGCAGAACAGGCAATCATCGAATCTGCTGCTGCAAAAGGCCTGCCTACTGTAGTAGAATATGGCGAAGCAGCGTTCTATGGTCCTAAACTGGACTTCATGGTGAAAGATGCCCTGGGCCGTAAATGGCAGTTGGGTACCATCCAGGTAGATTACAACCTGCCAGAGCGTTTCGAACTGGAATACATTGGCGCTGATAATGCGAAGCATCGTCCGGTAATGATTCACCGTGCGCCATTTGGCTCCCTGGAGCGTTTCATCGCAGTACTGATCGAACACTGTGGCGGTAAGTTCCCGCTGTGGTTAGCGCCAACACAGGTGAAAATCCTGCCTATCTCTGACAAGAGTCAGGAATATGCTGAAAAAGTGGCAGCTCAACTGAAAGCGGCAGACATTCGCGCAGAGATTGATGACAGAAGCGAGAAAATTGGTAAGAAGATTCGTGAAGCTGAGCTCGCTAAAATTCCTTACATGCTGGTACTGGGTGAAAAAGAAGCTACCGACAACCTCGTAGCCGTTCGCCGCCAGTCTAAAGGAGACCTGGGTACTATGACCATGGATCAGTTCAAAGAACTGGTAAATGAAGAAGTAGTAAACAGAAAACCATTTGAGTAGTTCTTACAAATGTGGAAAAAAAGAATATAAGCAGATGAACATTACTATTTTCAGGTATGTTTATTGCTAAAGATTTTCGCATTACTTTTGTAGAAATTGTTTTTGGTCCATGGAGGTATATGGACCATGGACACCGGACAATTATTTAATTAACTTTTATTTTCTTAATGCAAAACAGACCCAAACCAAGTTTTAACAGGGGCAGAAACCCAAATTTTCGTAAAGAGCAACAACAGGAACATCGTACCAACAAGATGATCCGCGTTCCTGAGGTAAGACTCGTAGGCGAGAATATCGAAGTGGGCGTTTATAAGACTGAAGATGCGCTTCGTATGGCGGAAGAACAGGGACTGGACCTGGTGGAGATTTCTCCAAATGCAGCGCCTCCTGTATGCCGTATCATCGACTACAACAAATTCCTCTACGAGAAGAAGAAGAAGGAGAAGGAGATGAAGGCGAACGCACACAAAAGCGAAGTGAAAGAAATTCGCTTTACGCCTAACACCGATGATCACGACTTCGACTTCAAAGCCAAGCATGCGGAGAAATTCCTGAAAGACGGTAACAAGGTGAAAACCTATGTACAGTTCAAAGGCCGTGCTATCATGTTTAAAGAGCGTGGTGAACTGATCCTTCTGAAATTCGCAGAAAGACTCGCAGAAGTAGGTGGACTGGAAGGTATGCCTACCATGGAAGGAAAGCGTATGATCGCGATCTTCGCGCCAAAAACCGCAAAGAAAAAAGCAGACAAACAGCCTAAAGAAGCTAAAGAGCCGAAAGAGCCTCGCGTTGCTGAAAGCAAGCAGGAAGGAAACGCTCAGTAAGACTTTGGGTTAAAATATGTAAGCAGCCACGCCAGGAGCGTGGCTGCTTTAGTTATTTATGCCTGTTCAAGATACCTGATAATACGCTGTTTCATGCGTTGCAAATCTTCCGGGTTGACAGGGATACCCGTTTCTTTTCCCATATCATCCCAAATCCGCAGTTGGATATATTGTTCAAACAAGGGGTCTGCGCGGAATACCGTCGCTTCTTTTTCCGTCATGGGGCCGCCCTGGAAGGCCAGTGTCTTTTTGCTGGTTTCTGAGAGGGTATCGTAGTAAGCACTGTCTGAAAACGTGAGGTAACGCTTTGCCTGTACATGACTGGCCACGAGAAGAATGAGTCGTTCAGGAAAGCCTCTTTCCTGTAGGAACCTGCGCCCGAGGGTATCATGGGCCATAGTACCATAACCGTCCATTTGTTCTTCCTCCTCAAAAAAGTGACCAATGTCATGGAGAAAAGCTGCCAGGACCATCTCATCGTCAAATCCCTGTTCTTCTGCAATCAGCGCTGATTGCATCATATGCATCAGCATGGTGACGTCCTCTCCATAGGCCCTGTGGCCATGAGTTTCATAAAGTGTAAATATTTCCGCTGCGATAGCTGCGTGTCTGTCTTCCATAAAATCAACATCTTTATATTGACTAACGTATATGCATATATCAAGATCGTTAATTACAGAATATATAAGTAGATGAATGGAGTGAAATAACAATTTGTTTACCTTCGCTGTTTACATTTGCAAAAAATCTAGAACCTTTGCTGAAACGAGAACTACGCGTCATCCTGATTTCTTTGGTGGTGAGCTTAATCCTTACTGCCGTGAAATTCATCGCTTATGGAATGACGCATTCTGTTGCCATCCTCTCAGATGCCCTGGAATCCATTATTAACGTGGTAGCGGGCGCTTTTGCCAGTTACAGTATATATCTGGCAGGTAAGCCCAAAGATGAGAACCATCCTTATGGTCATGGTAAGGTGGAATTCTTTTCTATAGGTTTTGAAGGGGCCATGATCTTCTTTGCAGGCGTACTTATTCTTGTCAAGGCAGTCCAATATTTTATCTTCCCGAAAGAGCTGCACAAAATGGAAAGCGGTATCTGGCTTTTAGGCGCCACTACCGTTGCCAATCTTTTGTTAGGAATATACCTGAAGCAGTCTGGTAAGAAGCTGAACTCTATTACTATTGCCGGTAATGGTCAGCATATCATGACGGATGTGTACAGCAGTGCGGGTTTGATAGTGGCGTTATTGATTATTCAGTTTACCGGCTGGAACTGGCTGGACCCCGCAGTGTCTGTGATTATGGGCCTGCTGATTCTGGTGAATGGTTATAAACTGATGCGTCGTTCCATTTCCGGATTGATGGATGAAACTGATATGCAGGTGGTGGACAGAGTGATTACCATTTTATCGGCACACAGAAGAGAGAACTGGATTGACGTACATAATATGCGTATCCAGCAATACGGTAATAACTACCATATAGATTGTCATATCACCTTACCTTATTACCTGGAACTGAATGATGCCCACGATGAAATGAAGCGGGTGGAAGTGCTGGTCAATAAAGAGTTTGAGAATAGTGAAGTGGAGTTTTTCATTCATATGGACCCTTGTATTCCGTCTTGCTGTCATTACTGCCTGAAAGCAGAATGCCCGGTTCGGAGTCATGCCTTTACAGGTGAAATCACCTGGAGCAGAGACAATGTACTGCCGAACCGAAAGCATGGGGTCTGATTACTCTTCCCCTGATTCCTCACCATCGCCATGGCCCAGGATATCCCGGATTGGTTTTACGGCGTGGTAAATACCTCTGTTATATTTATTACCTAAGATAATCAGTGTAGTGCTGTCTTGCACAAAACGATAGAACACGGTATTATTACCATGCCACCAGCCATTGTGGTAAACGATATTCTTTGTGCTGTCTGGATATACCATCAAACGCCATCCAAGGCCATAATTTCTGACACCTGGTTTTTCATGGCTGTATGGCGTGTAAGCAGCCTTTAAGGTTTCCGGTTTTAAGAAGTGCCCGGAGTATAAAGCCTGGTCCCATTTCAGCATATCTTCCGCTGTACTGTAAATACCTTTATCGCCCATAACGCCATCAAAATAGGTATCTGGTTCTGCCTGCCCGTTGAACTTGTGACTCTGTGTCTGGTGAGCTCTAACAGGGGAGGCCGGATCATATACAAAGGTGTTCATCATGTGCAACGGTCTGAAGATCATTTGCTGCATGAAGTCGGCATATTTCTGACCGGTGACTTTTTCAATGATAGAAGCCAGCAGCAGATAGTTGGTATTACAATATTGGAAATGAGTATTGGGCTGGTGTTGAATGGGAGGTTTATGTACTTCCATCAGTTTGATCACTTCGTCGT
Organism: Chitinophaga dinghuensis; assembly: GCF_003259435.1. GTDB lineage: Bacteria > Bacteroidota > Bacteroidia > Chitinophagales > Chitinophagaceae > Chitinophaga > Chitinophaga dinghuensis. Next base: position 11,884 of record NZ_QLMA01000005.1, on the reverse strand, counting down.
TGGTGATAAAGCGATCGCGGTCTTTCCAGAGGCTGTCGCAGAAGTAGAGGTAGTTAGGCAGTCCGCTGCGGTGATTTAGCAGCATCCGCACGGTAATTCCTTTATAAGGGAATTCCGGGAAGTATTGCTGCAGATGATCGTCGAGGGAGAGCTTGTCGTGATCTGCGAGCCACAGGACTGCTCCGCCGGTAAATGTTTTGGAAACAGATGCCAGTTGAAATGCGGAGCTGTCGATGATCGGAGTTCTGGTACGAAAATTTTCCAGGCCATGGTACTTTTCGAAAATGATCACGCCTTTTCTGGCTACGATCATGGCGCCGTTGAATCCGGTGCGGACAAACTTACTGTAAAAATCATTTAAGCCTTGCTGAATCTGGACGGTACGTGGTGAAGTAAGGATTGCTTCCTTTTCTGCCGCTGTAAGTCCTATAGTATATAATGCACTGTCTGCTGTAATTTTATTTGCATTTGATGCTTTTCGTGCCGCTGTACTCTGACAGCTTGTGATGATGACAACTCCTGAAATAGTGAGTAGTATGCCTGCTGCTTTCAATCGCTTCATTAGAAGTTTGTATGACTCTTTATTGCCTATGAAATCTCCCGAACTTATATATACAAAACACGAAAATAGTGCTGAATGTTACCCCTTACCAAATAAAAATACTGCCGCGGATCAGTTTTAATGTTTTTTTAAGAAGATGAACGCATTGTTGATTGAAAAACTTGCAACACAATTAGTGATTTTTTGATAAAATCAAATTTGCTGGGTCAAGTATTTGAATATTCGTCAACATCCAGTAGGTTTGTGCCTTGTTAATTCCCGCGAAGGCAGCAATTATTAAGCCAATTGGACAAAAGAATATACATATAATTTTATATAATACTATGGATCAGCACAAATTGACAAGTTATCCGAAGGAGAAGATTAGCATTTTATTGTTGGAGAACATCAGCGATGCAGCTGTTGCAGAATTCACCGACGCAGGCTATTCGGTACGTAAGTTGTCGGGCGCGCTGAGCGAAGAAGACCTGATAGCTGAAATCAAGGATGTACATCTGCTGGGGATTCGTTCCAAGACACAGGTAACCCGCAAGGTATTGGAAGCGGCCAAGAAGTTACAAGCGATTGGATGCTTTTGTATCGGGACCAACCAGGTGGATCTGAAAGCAGCCACAGAAGCGGGCGTAGCCGTATTTAATGCACCTTATTCCAATACGCGTTCGGTAGCGGAACTGGTGATCGGTCTGTCGATCATGTTGATTCGTCGTATTATTGATAAGAACAACGCTGCCCATCAGGGAATCTGGATGAAAGAAGCCAAAGGTAGCTATGAGCTGCGTGGCAAGACGTTAGCAATCGTAGGTTATGGTAATATCGGTTCACAGGTGAGCGTACTGGCGGAAGCGCTGGGAATGAACGTTACTTATTACGATGCAGAAACGAAATTGCCACTGGGTAATGCTACACAGATCAGATCCCTGAAAGATCTGTTTGGACAGGCAGATATCATTTCTCTGCACGTCCCATCGTCCAGGACGACAGAAAATATGATCAATGCAGAAACGCTGTCATATGTAAAGCCTGGCGCTATATTCATTAACTATGCACGTGGCGAGGTGGTAGACCTGGATGCCCTGAAAGATGCGCTTGTTAGCGGTCAGCTCTCTGGTGCAGCCATCGACGTATTCCCGGTAGAACCAGAGAAAAATGGTGCGGCATTCTCTACGCCATTACAAAAATTACCAAATGTAATCCTGACGCCGCATATCGGTGGTAGTACAGAGGAAGCGCAACATAATATAGGCCTGGACGTTAGTAGTAAGTTGCTGAACTATCTGGAGAAAGGAGCCAGCTTCGGTTCCCACACAGTGCCAGCAATCAGCGTACCAGCAGTAGAACATACGCATCGTATCCTCCATATTCACGAGAACGTACCGGGCGTATTGTCTGCCATCAATACTGCACTTTCAGAAAATAAGATCAACATTCTGGGTCAGTATCTGAAAACCAATGACTTGATTGGTTACGTGGTACTGGACGTAGATAAACAGCTGTCAGCCGAAGCACTGGCCTTGTTGAAAGAAGTAAAACATACGATCAAGACCAGGTTATTATATTAATAGCTCTGGATCAAATAGTTGGAAGGCTGCCTTGTGGGCGGCCTTTCTTTTTATAGCTCGTCTGTTGCCCTGGAAGGAGGATTCACCCCTTCATTCCGCCTGTTCATCGAGTGAAGGCGGGATTGAAAAATGTTTTTACGTACCTTGTTTTAAATAGCTATCTTGGCGAAATTAATGTCTCTTCTGCATGAAAATTGGTAAGTTACTTTTACCCGGCACTGCACTGTTAGCCGGTTTGTTTATGGCATCTTCGGTACAAGGACAGGACGCTGATCCTAATAAATGGGCGCCTGTAAATATCCAGATCGACGGGAAAGCCACCGAATGGCCTAAGCCTTTATCTTTTTATAACAACGACACGAAATTATTTTATACAATCGCGAACGATTCCAACAATCTTTATGTTGTAATAAGTGTCCCTGATCCGGTCAGCCAGATGAAAATCATGCGGGCAGGCGTTACCTTCTCCGTTAATCCCACAGGAAAGAAAAAGGTAGTGTCGTCTGTTACATTCCCGCTGCTCGGTGAGGATGCCCCGGAAGTGGTGGAATCCCAAAATCAGCGTACGTCAATAGAGTGGAGGAGAAGCATACTTCAGAATGCAAAACATATTAATGTGGAAGGCCTCATTGGCGTACCAGATGGCAATCTGCCGGTAAAGAATGACAAAAACATTGTTTCCGCTGCTTCCCTCGATGATCAGGGAAACCTGGTTTGCGAGGTGGCCATTCCGCTACAGTATCTTGGTTTAACTATCAGCAACGATAAGCCCGTAGCTTACAGGTTTAAAATCAACCCTCTGAATCGCGACGACCGTAAAGCAAAAGAAAAAGAACAGAAAGACAGACAAGCCGCTATCGCTGCTGCCCAAAAAGAAGGTAAAACGCCTCCTGCTGAACATGAAGGACATGGTATGTATAAAGGCATGAATGGCCCTGGTATGGAGAATCTCTTCTATGCAAAGGACTTCTGGACCAGACAAACCATGGCCACACACCGCTGATCTTTTTGAAATAAGATATTTCATATAGCCATAATCGTTATTATGCAACAGCAATTACTCAGCCTCGCAAAAAAGGTGTTAGTCGCAACATGCTGCATCGCATTGATGTATTCCTGCAAAAAGGATAAACTGACAACCGACAATAACAATGGCGGTAACGGCGGTACTACCAGCGGTGGTACAACTGCACTGTCCAATGAAGATTCCCTGAAATACCTCATGTATAATATCATGCAGGTATCCTATGCAGATGGCGGTCGAACGCCTTCTAAGGGATTACCAACCTATTTCTGGTATAACTCCGTGCCCACCCTCAACCCGTTGGATGCCAAGTATAGCACCGCGGATGTATTGTTGAGAACTATCGCTGGTTATGCCATCAATCCCACCACACAACAACCTTATGATCATTACAGCTTTCTGGATCGTACCGGAGTGCTGACCAATAAATTAATGAACGGGGTTTCTGCAAGTCGGAACGTTATGGCCACCACCGGAGATATCGGGATGGAATATGCGCCAGTATGGGACTCGCAGAATAAGAAAGTACGCTTGTTTGTATTATATGCGGATAAAAACAGTCCTGCAGGACAGAAAGGCGTTACCAGAGGTTGGGAGATTGTTTCTTTTAACGGGGTTACCAAATTTGATACCACCGCCACTTTCCTGAACCAGGCCTACAACGCCATTTTGAACTCCAGTTCTGTAACGTTGGGCTTCATTCGCAATGACGGCAGCAGTTATACTACTAATCTGGCCACGGGTACTTATAACGTTAATCCGGTGGCATTCGACTCTGTGCTTACCATGAATGGGAAGCCAGTAGGATATTTCGTATTGTATACTTACTCCAGCGTTGTCAATTCATCCGGACAGGATACCTATACGAAAACGGCCATCGATGCTTCTTTCAGCAAGTTTAAAGCGGCAGGTATCACCAACCTGATCGTGGACCTTCGTTATAATGGAGGAGGAGCGGTGACTACGGCTGAATACCTGGATAACCTGATTGCGCCTGCCAGCGCGGCGGGAAAGGTCATGTACTACTATCAGTATAACGATAAACTAACAGCAGTAGCTTCCTCGATCGGACTGGAATCACAGGTGAATTTCAGTAGTACCGCGGGCGGTATGAACCTGAGTAATGTGTTCTTTATTACCAGCAGAAACACCGCTTCTGCCAGTGAGCTGACGCTGAACAACCTGCGTCCTTACTTTACAAATGGCATACACCTGGTAGGCGATACTACGTATGGTAAACCGGTAGGCTTCATTGATTTCAATATCTCAATGTTCGATAGCACCCATACTCAGAAGTACCTGGCAGATCTCTATGCGATCAATTATGCCACTACCAATGCAAACCATTCCGGCGGATATTACACAGGTATACCAACAGATCCAGGCGCACAGGCGGCCGACAGAGTGAATGTGCCATGGGGAAACACTACTTACGATGACAACCTTATATTGATCAACAGCTACCTGAATGGAAGAGGATATACTTTGGCGAGAATAGAATCGCTGAATAACTTCCTTCAGCCTATCAAGAGTGCCACGCTGCACACAGGATTCAATGGCATGGTGGATTACCGCCTGAGCCAGAAGATCCAGAATGGACTGAAATAGCTGTCGTCTCCCTAAAATATCAAAAGGAGCAAAATCATAAAGGACTATCCTTTACGATTTTGCTCCTTCTTTATTTGCAAATATTTAGTGTACAATTATCTCATCCGCAAAGAGGAAGCCATGCTGGGCATTCTTCGCTTTCACCCGGATGTAGCGCGATTTCCGGTTACCCAGATCAAAACGGAATTGCTTAAAGGTAAGCTGGTTTTGACTTTCCGGGACATCATTCTTCACAACTATTTCCTGTCCGAATGTAATGCCGTCATCAGACAACGATACCGTTACATCAGCCGGAATATAAATACCTACTGCAGTCAGCTGCATAAAATTCAGGGCAACGGAACGCAGGGACTGTACAGCTTCCATATCTACTACCACATCCATATCATGGGAGTCGAATCCTTGCCACTGGCTATCTCCATAGGAAACAGTTCCCAGGTAACCATCTGTTAATGTCGCTTCTTTTTTCGCAGGATAACTTTTGCTGTATGGTTGTTTATAGATCACCGGTTTTCCGATGGCCAGGTGATAATCCGCCATCAGTACTGCCGGCTTGCCTTGCAGCAATGTATCCCGGAATACTGCAGCCGTGATGTTGGCTGAACCAGTAAATGAGAAAGGACCGGTATAGCGCGTAGCATGCTGGTCGGGCGCCGTACCGTCCATTGTATAGCGTATTACAGGTTGGTACTGCTGTGATTCAAGACGTATCGTCGTCTCCTTTTTATCGTAGTTGATTGACGGAACAATAGTAACCGTATAAGAAGGGCGACAATAATTTACGTATAGTCGTTGCAGTAAGAGATAATGTGATTGCAGTCTGCGTTGAAAATCCGAAAAATCCTTCTGGTTATTATTTGTCCACGCAACTTCCGCCAGGGCTGGGAGTCGGGGATAGGTCATATATTCCAGGTGACTGCTGTTTGGAATGAGTTCTGTCCATATATTGGCCTGAACGCCGAGAATATGTTTGGATTCCGGCTCCTGTGGCTGAAAGGGATCAGGGTTGTAACTGTAGACTTTCTCCACGGGGAGGTAGCCGCCCTGGGCTTCCGGTTGTGTGGCAGGATCTGCCTGGTAATGGTCGAAGTAGCAGTAGGCGCCTGGCGTCATGATGACATCATGACCTGCTTTAGCAGCGGTAATGCCGCCGCTTTCGCCTCGCCACGACATTACAGTCGCTTCTGGCGCGAGGCCACCCTCAAGGATTTCATCCCAACCGAGTAGTTTACGGTGGTGTGATTTCAGGAATTTTTCCATTCGGCGAACAGCGTAACTCTGCAGTTCGTGTTCATCTTTCAGGTGTTCGGTATGAATGCGTTGCTGGCATTTAGGGCAGGCCTTCCAGGCTTTCTTATTGGCTTCATCACCACCTATATGGATATACGTAGATGGGAAAATGGCCATTACTTCCGTCAAAACTTTTTCCAGGAAGGAGTAGGTAGCATCGTTACCGAGGCAGAGTTCTGAATTTACGTAAGGTATGCCGGAACAAGAAAGCTGCGGATAAACGGCGAGGACTTCTTCTGAGTGTCCGGGCATCTCTATTTCAGGAATGACGGTAATGCCTCGTTGTGCCGCGTATGCCACAATTTCCCGGGCATCGTCCTGGGTATAGTATCCGCCATAGGCGTTAGGGTCGCCTGCATTGGCGTAGCGTTTGCCGCCGGCAGCCCATTCTTTCCAGCCTTCGCCATATCTCCAGGCTGCACGATCTGTTAGCTCAGGAAACTGTTTGATTTGCAAACGCCAGCCGGCGCCGTCTACAAGGTGCCAGTGAAAGGTATTGATTTTATAAAGCGCCATCAAATCCAGGTATCGCTTGATGTAGGATATGGGGAAGAAATGGCGGGACACGTCCAGCATGACGCCTCGGTAGCCAAATCTGGGATGGTCCTGGATTTGTACGCAAGGAATACTACTCATATCTGGTTGCAGCAATCGTAGTTGCAGGAGCGTTTGTATACCGTTGATCGCCGCGGTAGTAGTACGGGCATATATCCCGATGCTACCTTCTTTCACTTCCAGTTTATAGCTGTTGCTATCTGGGAGACTATTTGCCGTAACGTGCATGATTTGGATGGTTACTGGCGTGCTGTTGGCTTTATAGGGAGACACGATCCCGATGGTTTGGCCGGAATCAGCTAATAGTCGCGCTGCATCTTCGAATACCTTCGATGCAATAATGGGAGTGGCTTTGGTCCATTTGAAAGTACCCGTTCCTGGTGTGATCTGCGATGGTTTGGGAATCAGGTCCAGGTTGGGTTTGGTCTGCGCCTGGATTTGCAGGGAAGTGCCTGCGAGTAGCGTCAGGCAGCAGGCTAAACGTTTAATCATGCTCACTTTTCTTTGATACACAGACGAAAGTAATATAAAAAAAGTCCTCCGGCAAAGCGGTAGGACTTTAATATGTTAAGCGGTAAAATAGTTATCTGGAGCCGAGTTTACGGATCAGGTCTTCAGAGATATCTTCGGAGTAGGTACCGTAGCCGTGCATTAATACGCCTTTGCGGCCATCTTTGGTGGCAACGGCGTATACGATGTCTTCATCTTCGGGATTGGAATCGCCTTCAAAGCGATAAGTTTCGAGGATATCGAAATCTTCTGGTTTGAGGGTGGTGGCATTTTCGGCATCCTGAATGGTGTCGAACTGTAGGTTAAAATCCCTGGTGAAGCCGCGTTCGCGGAGATCTTGCAATGCGTCGGTGACGGTATCGTAAATTTTCATAGACCAAACTTTCTAGCTACAATTTACAGAAAATTTCCAGAAGCAAAAAAGCTGGTCTTTTGCAAGACCAGCTTTTTGCGAATGTTAGGTTAAAAGGATTATCTGATTACAGTTACTTCACCTTTGAGGACGGTTGCAGTTCCGTTAGCGGATTTCTTGTAAGTCAGCCACCATACGTATGTACCAACATCTACAGGCACGCCTTTGTGTTTACCATCCCATCCTCTGTGTTGATCATCAGAGATGAAGATCATTTCACCCCAGCGGTTGAAGATGCGCAGTTCGTATTCGTACATTGGTCCGCGAACCACTGGTTTGAATACATCGTTGCGACCGTCGCCATTTGGAGAGAAGGCGTTTGGTACTTGCGGTTTAGGTTCACATACTGTGAAGTCTACGCGGATTTTATCGGTAGCGCTTCCACAATCGTTGAAGACAGTTACGGTGTAAGTACCGCTTTCTGTTACGTTCATTGTAGGAGCGGAAGAACCGTTATCCCAGCGTACCGCGCTGATACCAGTACCTATTGCTTTGAGGGTGAGTGTTTCACCTTTACACATTACGGTGTCGTTGCCGAGGTTTACTTTAGGTATACCTGTAACGTTTACTTTCACGCTGTCCATGTATACGCGCTGACAGAATTTATCCATTACTGCCAGTTTGTATCTACCAGCCTGGTTGATTTGTTTCACCGGATTCGGATCGCCATCATTCCAGAGGTAGGAGATTGCGTTATCAGTAGTACCGTCGAGGGTGATAGTAGTACCAGGGCAGATATTTCTGTCTGGTCCCAGATTCACCTTGATAGAAGGTTTCAGTCTCACGTTAACCGTGTCTCTCACCACGCAATTATCTCTGCTTACAGCTACCCAGTATCCACCAGGTTTGTTTACAACGATAGAGTTGCTGGTTTCGCCGGTCTGCCATTGAATGCGTCCGCCGTTAGAGTTTACAGTGAGCATGATAGACTGATCAGGGCAGATAGTCGTATCGCGATTCAGGCTGATATCTGGTGGTGGGTTCACGCGAACTTTCACCGTATCGATAGTGATACAACCTGATTTGGATACTTTCACCCAGAAGTCTTCCTGCGTACCTACCAGGATAGAGGAGGTGGTTGCACCTGTACTCCAGAGGTAAGAAGCGCCATTTACATAGGCATCCAGTTTCACTGATTGACCGCGACAGATGGTAGTATCAGGGATAGTTACCAGTGGGGTCGGGATCAGGCCTACTTTAATGGTATCGGTAGTGGCACATTGACCATTGGATACGTTCACCCAGTAAGTACCAGCTTTGGTTACGTTGATACGTTGGGTTGTTTCACCGGTAGACCAGTGGATGCTGTAAGCGAAGTTAGCAGCACCTGCATCCAGTACGAGGCTGTTGCCACCGCAGATGGTTGTGTCTTTACCCAGTTTCACCACAGGTGTTTGCAGGTATTTCAGATCGTATTTCACGGTATCTGAAGAGCAACCTGTTGTGCCGTCTGTGACGATGAAGGATGCGCTTGTCGCACCGTTCAGGTTGAAGATATTGCTGGTTTGCGTGATTGGCAGGCCATTTACTGCGTTTGCAGGGTTGATGGCTACCAGGGTATAGGTAGGTTTAGACACGGTACCTACAATCTTCAGCGCAAATTTCGGATTATTGGAACAGTTTACTGGCAGTGACGTTTCCAGTTGTGGTTTTGCACAAGGTTTGATAACAATGCGCTGGATCACATCATTGGCTTTGTTGCCACAAGCGTCAGTTACGCTCCATCTTCTTACGATCGTATATCCGTTACAGATATCTTTCACATAAGGATCTTCAGTATAGGTTACTTTTTTCGGGAACGCAGGGTCACAGTTGTCGGATGCAATCAGCTGCGGAGAAGCAGGGACTTTATCTTGACAATAGATTTCCACGTCTGCCGGAGCCGGAGAAATTACCGGACGTGTGGTGTCTACCACGGTGATCACCTGACGTACCGTTGTCTGGTTGGTGCAGGCATCAACAGCTGTCCATGTTCTGATGATACGGTAAGAGTTACCGCAAGCGCCAGGGATATTTTCAGTAGTGATGGTTCTGATCAGTTTCAGTGCTGATCCGCTGCTGCAATTATCGGTTGCTGTTACGTTCGCAGCTGGAGCAGGGATTGCATCGCAGTTTACGGTAATATCAGCAGGAGGCAGGATGGTGAATACCGGTTTGGTAGTATCCTGCACGGTTACGATTTGTTGCATGGTAGCGGTGTTACCACAATTGTCGGTTGCTGACCATGTACGGATTTCCATGAAGGAACCGGAACAAGCGCCTGGCAGTTTCACAATTCTGGAAGCTGTATTTACCTGTACGCTACCGGTGCAATTATCGGAAGCGCTGATTACAGGCCATCCTGGCAGTTTATCGCAATCCACGATGGTGTCTTTAGGCGCAGGCATGGAGAATACTGGTCTGGTAGTATCCTGTACAGTGATGATCTGTACTACGGTTCTGCCATTGCCACATTGATCCAGTGCAGTCCATTTACGGAAGATCGTGTATTTGCTGTCGCAATCGCCAGCTTTATGTACCACAGAATCTTTTGGTTGTACATTGATTACACCGGCAGTGCAGTTATCGGCAGCAGTAAGTGCCGGACCTGCAGGGATCTTATCACAATCAACTGTGATATTAGCCGGAGTAGGCATTGTAAATACCGGAGCAGTGGTATCCTGTACGGTAATGATCTGGGTCAGGGTAGCGCCTGTGTTACAAGCATCCTTCGCAGTCCATGTACGGATCAGTTGATAATTGTTGGCGCAGTTGCCAGGGATGTTTTTCCTGGTTTCTACAGGAACGATGGTGATGTCGCCACCGCAATCGTCTTTCGCCAACAGATTCACCAGAGCAGGCACCTTATCACAATCAACGGTGATATTCGCTGGCGCTGGAGTGGTGAACACTGGCGCTTTGGTATCAACGATGGTGATAGTCTGCGATGTTTTCACGCTGGTACCGCATCTGTCAACAGCCACCCAGGTACGGGTAATTGTTTTGGTGCAGGCATCGATCACGTTAGTAACATCGGAGGAAGTAACAGTCAGTTGCTCGTTGGTATAAGGAGCGTGGCTGAACTGTGGTGTTCCGAACATCTGGGTGTAATCTTTATTGAGTACGCATTCAGTTGTGAAGGATGGCGGTGTAGTTACAACGAACGGAGGTTGCGTCATTACCACGATACTTACAACGTTGCTGATATCATCGATACAAGCGCCTGAAGTTACCAGTCTTCTGTACCAGGTATTCTGAGCAAGAACGCCAGGTTGGTAGCTATCATTGGTAGCGCCGTTGATGTTGGTGAACGGTCCGGTAGCACCTGTTGTGCTGGACTGCCACTGGTATGAGTAGCTGCCATTTCCACCGGAGAGGGAAGCGCCGGTCAGTGCAGCCGCCGTTTCTGTTTTACAGAGCGTTTGATCTGCGGAGATGGTGTTACCCAGGATTGGTTTACGGTTGATGAGTGTCAGGCTGGAGCTGGTTGCTTCGCAGACACCGTTGCTCACCACCCATGTCAGTTGTACAGTTTCACCTGCCTGTACAGTGATGGTTGCATTCTTATCATTTTCGTTACTGATAGTAACTTTTGTTTTGTCGCCACCAGTTACAATCCAGGTTCCGATTGCACCTGCAACTCCAGGATCGCTTGCGTTCATCTGGAAGGTCGCGTCGTTACAATGTTCCTGGTTAGGACCGGCTTTCGCATCAACTGGTTTCTTGTAGTTAATGATGATAATTTCATCATCAGTTGATGTACAGTTACCATTGCTGATGGTCCAGCGCAGGGTAGCAGTATCGCCAGGCGCCACATAAACGCCGGAGTTATATTTGTTTTTATCTCTGATGGTAGCGTTACCTTTTATAACTGTCCAGATACCGGAAGCTGTGCTTACACTAGGCTGAGCGGCATCGAGGGTGAAGTCATTTGTTTGGTTACATGCTGCCTGATCCGGACCAGCATTTGCTTTATCAGCCATTGCGTAGTTGATCAGGGTTACCTGACTGCTGGTAGCAGTACAGTTACCATTAGTGATAGTCCATTGCAGTACTGCGTTGTTACCAGGTAATACGGTTACTGCAGTATTGTACAGATGATTGTTGTGGATGGTAGCGTTACCAGATACTATAGTCCAGGTACCCAATGCAGGGTCAGGACCAGGATCATTGGCAGCCATGATGAAGTCATCTGTGCTGTTACATTTTTCCTGAAGGCCTCCAGCGATTGCTGTAGGAGCTGTTTTGTAATTCACCAGGATAACATCGTCATAGGAATCCGCACACACGCCATTTACGATTGTCCATCTGAGTACCACGCTGTCACCTACCGCTACAGTTACCTGAGCTTTAGGATCATTGATAGAAGAGGTACCAAAGTTCGC
>NZ_QLMA01000004.1 GCF_003259435.1 Chitinophaga dinghuensis | reverse complement strand
AATCAGACTAAATCTAAATGGAATGAGCCCGGTAAAATACCGAGCTCAGTTCCAAAATACTTAATTTTTTTATCCAACTTTTGGGGAGCAGTCCACTTCCGAGAGCCTTTTTTTCCATTTGGTAGTTTCCGTGCCCAGAACAGGAACTCCATGGTCCTGGGAATCAATATCTTGTAATGTTTACTTATCAAATACTTGTCAACTTACGGTAACGGTTACACTGTTTTCCTCGAAATCAACCTGTCACTATAAAAGTATCTAAACTTTGTTGAAAAACTAAGTTGGATTGCAGGTATTGCTGCATTACTTTTCATGGTTTGGACTTGGCTCTCCAGCAAATAGTTTTCTCCTCCTATGAGCTTCAAAATTATATACCTATCACTATTTTAATATACCTGTACATAACCAGGCTAATGACATGCTCAATTCACTCTAAATCACAAAACAAATGGCATTCGAATCATTAAATGAATTCGCTAACATCTGCTATAACGAATTCATAAAAAGTTTACAAATTATGAGCAACAATTACGTACTGAAGGTTATAGTGACAATTTTATTTACGATATGATTATCTAGAAAAAGAACAATACGAATACTAGGAACTTCGTAAATAAATTCAGTAACCTTGACGTATATACGAAATATCAACCATTTAATTATACAATAGCTACTCTGGTATAAATATATTGAATAAGCAATTAATTATTCAGTGTTTAACATATTAAGATGGTAATGGAAAATGATGCTTAATATACTATAATTGGCATCCCTAGATCTTTGTCTTCGCTGCCAACTTAATGGCAACAGGTGCCGTAATTTTTCCTTTTATCCAAGATGCAATCACATTTATAACAGCATCATTTTGATAAATTTGGCTATGTATTAATTTGAGCGACCATTGTCTGTTAATTGAAAATTCTACATATGCTGATCGTGTTATGTGTGAAGGGAATGCCTTGGGGACAGTTTTTATATACAAAAAATGATTCCATGATTTCCAACCATAAAATAATGGATTGGCAGAAAAAATATAATTGAAAAAATTGGTAAATGAAAATACATTTGAGTAATATATCCAGAAAGCTGCATATCCTGTCCAAAAAAAGACCAGAATATCAACAAGTATATCCAATTTTATACCAGTAAAAGATTCAAATAACGCTCCCACTATAATTAATAAAAATGAAAAAAATAAAAATATCTCAGAGTATTTAAATAGCTTCCTAATTACCACGTTTATATGGTTAAACACTAAGTTAATTTTATCTGTAACTTTTGTCGAGAAGCTTAGTAGCATTTTAGCTTCATCCAATTTAAAGGTGATAGCCAATATTTCGATCTCGTTTGTTGGGATAGTTATGTCAATTTTTTTTCGCTTATCCATGGCCTTTAAATAGTAATAGCGATAAGCATCTGATATGCTCATCATTTTACCCTCAATAAAATACTCCCAGAAATAACCACAAGCCCAGAAAGGAATAAGGCCAACTAACAGTAGAGGTTTGAAAAATTTATATTGCAATGCGATGCCAAATGATATCAAAAAGATAAGCATAAAGCAGGTGAAAAATAAACCCATTGGATAAATGATTCCTTTAAATACAGCAGCGGCATATTTAGTATTCTTATCTTTTCTAATAGTTGATATCAAAAAAGGAGTGGCAAGAGTGATAATCTTATAGTCTTTTCCGCGATTAGGATTTTTTTTAAATGCATAGCAAATTACATTGCCGCCATGACTGTGCCCAATCACTATCTTTTGGTGTGAAGAATACTTTATGCACACATCATCTAATAGCTTTGCTAACTCTTCACCTGCATCAACTCTCGCCTGATAAGAGTTTTTGCCAGACCAATTGAAAGGGATTATTAAATTTTCGCCTCCTAACTTATTAATAATGTTCATAGAAAAAAAAGAACGCTCTTGAATCCAGGGAGCATTTTTGGCAAAAGTTCCGTGTACTAGAATGAGTATATGTTTGGGGGCCATAAATTGAATATAGAAAATTAAACTTTAACCAAGATAACAAATTCTTTTAGTTTAAAATAACAGCTCCATTATAATCCTCATTTGGTACTGAACCATGAGAGAAATTAGTCAGGTCCTATTCTTTGCTCAGGTTTTAACCGATCAAATCGTTTTCGTAACAACTGAATTATAATAGGATTTAAGGCGATCTTCAGAGGTACATCTGGTTTCTCCTGGTCAATATCTGAATTTTTTTCGAGGTCAATATATTCCCATTTAAGTACACTATAATTACAATACTATATCCCTGATGGCAAGAAGTAATAAACGCTTCTCTCATTTCCTCATTGAAATGAAGATTTTTAAGCAGTTTAATGTAGTCTTCCGCCTCCAAATTAGTTTTCCTTCTTTTGTTTTTCTTCTCTTTACTTAAAACATCTTCTGCCGGATTATTAATAAAATATCCTGCCTTAAGCATTATACGAAAAGGTCGGAAATAGCAAGCCGGCGCTTCGCCGTTTAGTCTGTTTAGTAAGTATTGACTATATCCCTTACATAATTCCTCTGTTACATCAGATGTAAAATCAAATCCACCTTCATAAAATTATTGAAATGATACAAACTATAATAGAGATGTTTATTATTATCCCTTTTGTTCTTTTTTACAAATGCCTCATAATAATTCAGGAAATTTTCCTGCAGTTTATTTTTAGGAATCAACGGAGTACCAATAGCCTGTTTCTCAAGAATAAGCTGGCCTTTCTTCATCTCCAGCAACTTCTTTGTTTCGCTGTTATGATTTCGTTCCTCCTTTGTTTTATATTTAACATAAATAAAGAACCGCAGTGAAGGACGTTGCCCCTTTTTACGACCTAAATCATAATAATAATGGATCTTGTCACCTTTTCTATTCTTCATCCCAATAAAATTCATACGCACATAGATTTAAGTGATAGAATCAAAAAAGGCAAATAGAATGTCCCGACATCTTGTATACTGCCACTCCGGCAGGCTGCGGGAAGAAGTGATATAATGTGGTAAAAAGAATTTTTTCATGAAATTGTTAATCGAATAATTGTCAGACACAATCTGACAATCAGAATTGCCAGAAAATAATGCCTAAAAACCAGTTTTTTTTGTAATGAGGCTACAAGTGGAATGCTTTGTAGTAGCCATGAAAGGAGAAAATTTCTGCTTGTCATTTTGCTTGTCAACAATAGTGATTGAAAGCGGGAAAATTTGACAATCGTACAAAAAAAAAGGCTTGTAAGTCAATTACTTACAAGCCTTTGTGGTGCCCAGAACAGGAATCGAACCTGCACTCCCTTTCGAAAACAAGATTTTGAGTCTAGCGCGTCTACCAATTCCGCCATCTGGGCAATTGCCTTTCGCAATGCGTTCCGTGTTAAACGGGATGCAAATGTAGACATTAATTTGAATTAAACAAATATTTATTTTTTTTCGTAAATTATATCATGGAAAAGTTACTGCACATCGGACTCATAAGGGAAGAAAAAATACCGCACGATAACCGCGCAGCCTTCACTCCCAAACAATGCCAGTGGATTATGCACCACTATCCTCAGGTAATTATTCATGCCCAACCTTCCCCACATCGCTGCTTCAAAGACGAAGAATATGCCAAAGCAGGCGTGTCTCTCAAAGAAGATCTCAGCGACTGCCATCTCCTCCTGGGCATCAAAGAAGTACCACCCGAATTTCTTATCCCCCATAAAACATACCTCTTCTTCAGCCATACAAAAAAGAAACAACCACATAACCAACATATGCTGCAAGCCATCCTGCGGCAAAATATCCGCCTAATAGATTACGAATGTCTCGTCCATCCCGACGGACAACGCATCCTCGGCTTCGGCTTCTTCGCAGGCGTAGTAGGCGCCCACAACGGCCTTATGGCCTACGGACATAAAACAGGCGATTATAAACTGAAACCCGTCCATCAATGCCACGATTTCCAGGAACTCATCTCCCACTATTTCGGCGTTAAATTACCGCCACTCAAAATCGTTGCCACCGGCTCCGGACGCGTTGCCGCCGGCGTACTCGAAATTATGGGACTCCTCGGCATCAAATACATTCCGCCAGAAGAATTCCTCATCAATCAGTATAACTATCCCGTATATACGCAGTTGAAAGCCGGAGAACTTTATCTGCGCAAAGGAGAGAAAACGTATAGTCGCGCCGACTTCCACGCCCACCCCGAAATGTACGACTGCCGCTTCCTCCCCTATGTCACCGTCAGCGATATCCTCATGAACGGTATCTACTGGGATCACAATATCCCCCCACTGTTCTCCGTCAACGACCTGAAAAAAGATAATTTCAATATCCAGGTCATCGCAGATATCACAGACGATACCAACGGCTCCGTACCCTGCAATCTGGGCGACAGTACCATCGAAGATCCCGTCTATGGCGTGGATAAACAAACCAATACCCGCACCGCACCCTATCTTAAAGGTACCGTGGATATGATGTGTGTCAGTAATCTCCCCAATGAATTACCCAGAGATGCCTCCCAATATTTCGGAGACCAACTGATGAAATATGTTTTCGAAGAATTATTGAAAGACCATAGCGAAATGCTACTGAATGCCACCATTACACAAAATGGACAGCTGACGGCCAAATTCAGCTATTTGCAGGACTATGTGGATGGAGATGTTATAACTTGAGGTAATAGGGCTGTAATAAGGCTGTAAATGCGGCTGTATAGTTGTTGTGAGCATCGCGTATATCCAGCTCTTCTTCAACAGTCGTTTGCAACTCGCGGGAAAAAATACCTACCGTCCGGAAATATCCATGACGCACGCTCTGCTTCACCTGTAACAGCCGGCATGCATGAAACCCTGCCCGCTCCGCCAGTTCCCGGAAAAGGAGAAACTCCTGATAAGGCAACAATACAGAAAAAGAGCCGCCCGGCTTTAAATGTGCAGCTATCGCTTGCAATAAGGCAGCATAATCCAGATTCGTCGCATGCATCGCCTGATCCTTTTGAGCATGCCCACTCTTTAATGCCGATTCATAAAAAGGCGGATTCGTAATTACAAAATCATACAATGCCGTTGGCTGCAAAGCCCGCACATCAGCCTCCAGCAAGGAGAGCCTGTCAGCCCATGGAGAAGCCGCAAAATTTTCTCTCGACTGCAACGCAGCCCCCGCATCCAACTCTATTGCGGTAATGGCCGCCGGATGCGCCTGCGCAAGCATCAGTGAAAGCAATCCCGTACCGGCCCCAATGTCCAGAATAGTATGCACACCGGTTGCCCCCCGGAGATACTGCGCGGTGAAAGCCCCTTGTATACAGGCGTCTGTACAGACTTTCATAGCGCAGTGCTCCTGGTGAACAGTAAATTGCTTAAACTGAAAAAATGTATTGGCCATACCCTATTTTGCCCGCAAAGATAGGGAGAGATTAGGCATTCTCATGTTCCGATGCGGAGATACTGCCCCGGCATCACGAATAATTATATGCTGCACGCCATCACCCCCGGAGAGAATACCAAACGGCTGCTCATACATTTGCTGAGGCACATTCCGGTTGATAGCCCATTGCAACTCCTTCGCAAAACGCGTATATAACTTCACCACTATCTGATTCACCCCAGGCTTCAATCGCAATAACACCACTTCTGATTGCGTGGTTCCTCTGTCAGGATTATTATGTATCACCTGTTCTTCCCCATTCACATACACCTGAATACCATCTCCACTGGTAAAGCCAATCAGATATTCCCCTCCTTTCGCCGAGGTGATTTCCTGCATTACATAATAGTTCGTATTCCGTCCACCTGCTAACGTTTGCACCTGGTCATTCTTCCACTCAGAGCGTTGTATCCAGGCACTGTCTTTCCCTGCCCAGGCAGCTGCCGGACGAATGTTATGCAGATCGCCAGCACTCCCGCCAATACCGCCACGATATGGACCAGCCACATACATAGGACCAAATTTCAACTGCTGGAAATCATTTTTCAATGCAATCGTTTTACCATGATCCAACAGAATTTCCTGCACCTGTCCGTTCTGCATATAAGTGAGCATACGACCTTTCTCTGCATCGCTATATCTCGCCACTACCTGCTTCGGTTTAGTGGTAATAAACGACCAGGAATCCCCTACTCCACTACGATAATAACTTTCATAATCAATTCCTGAAAAACTATACAACGGTCTGCCATTCTCACGATCCAGCACCGATGGCTGCATTAACAGATGCACCGGCCGAATTTCCAGCATACCTTCATAACTTAAAGCTATCACAGGTATATGCCCCTGCTGCAATGCATCTGCTGGCAATTGTATACGCACTCCCCCATTCGCTACAGTAACATTTGCGGCCACAGATCCAGATGCGCCAAGCACCTGCGCTGCGGTAATTTTATTTTTCATAC
The DNA here is from genome assembly GCF_003259435.1 of Chitinophaga dinghuensis. Lineage (GTDB taxonomy): Bacteria > Bacteroidota > Bacteroidia > Chitinophagales > Chitinophagaceae > Chitinophaga > Chitinophaga dinghuensis. Next base: position 741,174 of record NZ_QLMA01000004.1, on the reverse strand, counting down.
CCGGTAGAAATATGGTATTCCCAGCCGGCTGTTGTAATATAGAAAGATAAATTTTTCCCGGTCTGGCAGTCACTTCTCCCCACGCAAAAGTGGTATCAAAAGGATTGGGCGATGCCCCGTAAATGGCTTCCCCATTGCGTTTCAGCCATTGACCATTCATCAGTAACACCTCTTTTTCAAAATCAACTACAGATCCATCTCCACGCGGTCCGATGTTCAACAGATAATTACCACCGCGACTCACTACTTTTATCAGTCCGCGAAGTTTCTCATCTGCTTTATCTTCTGCCTTGCCATGTTCCTGCCAGGAGCGGTAACCCCAGGTTTCATCATAAACGGAGGCCGGCGTCTGCCAAGGTGAGGCGATCGCATAATCCGGATACTGGTTGTCTCCCATTACACAAAAATCTCCGGCATCATTTCCTAACCTGCCACTCACCATACATCCAGGCTGCAACTGATGCACCAGGTTCGCCAGATCACGACTCTGCTGCGCTGTCAGCGATCCCATATCAAACCATATCTCCGACACCGGGCCGTAATTAGTCATCAATTCCCTTACCTGCTGCAGGTTATAGGCATGATGCTCCGGCGTAATCGGATCACTGTTACTACTACTAATCGGATAAGCCTGCGGAAAATGCCAGTCGATCAACGAAAAATACATTCCGAATTTCAACCCATGCCGCTTACAAGCATCTGATAATTCCTTCAGTACATCCCGCTTAAATGGCGTGGCATCCACCACGTTGTAATCGGTGTAGGCCGAATGAAACATACAAAAACCATCATGATGCTTGGAAGTCATTACCACAGATTTCATCCCGGCCGCTTTTGCCAGTAATACAATGGAATCCGCATTCCAATAAGTTGGATTAAACCTTTTAGCAACATCTCCATATACATCACTGTAAATTCCGGCATGCGACTGTATCTGCTCACTGTAACCGCGTGTAACCGGCTTGCCTTCCCATACGCCGCCCAGCGTGCTGTAAATCGCACCCCAATGAATAAACATGGAATATTTCTGGTTCTTCCATTCAGTCAGGGCATCATTCTGCTGTCCCTGAGCCGATAATCCGCCCAGCAGCAGTAACCCCATAAGAAGTTTCTTCATAATGTACCAAGTTGACTTTATGAAAACAATATAGTGCTAAATCGTTAAAGTAGGGTAATTTATTACGCCTTCGGCAGACGCGGAGCCGTCTGCCCTACGTATACCCATGGAGGTTAGAACGCAGCCCGGGCCGTTGGAACGGCATCCAGTCCCGCAAACTCCCCTGCCAGGTATTTGTAATAAGCTGTAATGGCTATCATACCTGCATTATCAGTACAGTACTCAAATTTGGGAATGAAAGTACGCCAGTGGTATTTCTGGCCATAAGCCTCCAGGGCAGTTCTCAGGCCACTATTGGCACTCACACCACCAGCAATAGCAATATCGCGGATACCCGTTTCCTCCGCGGCCTTCACCACTTTGTTCAACAGAATACTCACAATTCTATGCTGTATAGACGCACAGATATCTGCCAGGTTTTTTTCTATAAACTGAGGATCTTGCTGCTGATTTTCTTGCAAGAAATATAAGATAGCTGTTTTCAAACCGGAGAAACTGAAATTCAATTCCGGTATCTTAGGTTCAGGGAATTTAAATCTGGTAGGATCTCCCTCTTTGGCATATTTATCTATCAATGGGCCGCCAGGATATGGAAGTCCCAGCAACTTGGCACTCTTATCAAACGCCTCTCCGGCAGCATCATCCAGCGTCTCGCCGATAACCCTCATCTTCAGCGGACTCTCACACAAAACAATCTGCGTATGACCTCCGGAAACTGTCAAACAGAGAAAAGGAAAATCTGGCTTCGGATCGTCAATGAAATTAGCCAGTACATGCGCCTGCATATGATGCACACCAATCAGCGGAATATTCAGCGCCATAGCCATGGACTTGGCAAAACAACTTCCCACCAGCAAAGAACCTATCAAGCCCGGCGACTGCGTAAACGCAATGGCACTCAGCTCCTCTTTCTTTACACCCGCCTTTTGCAGGGCAATATCCACCACCGGCACTATGTTCTCCTGATGAGCGCGGGATGCCAGCTCCGGCACCACGCCGCCATATTCTTCATGTACTTTCTGGTTGGCTATCTGATTGGATAATATCTTACCATCTACCAATACTGCCGCTCCTGTATCATCACATGATGACTCTATTGCTAATATTTTCACTGACATAAGCGGCAAATTTACGAATTAATTGCTTCTAATCGCAACCACCGGATCTAGCTTACTAGCCGTATATGCAGGAATAAACCCTGAAATCATCCCCACCATAGCAGATATGATCAAACCCAGGATCACATTGCCCATCGTAAGAATTACCTGGAAACTGGTGAGAGAACTAATCAATGTCGCTACCAGCAATACCAGCAACAACCCAATAACCCCTCCCATCAAACAAAGAGAAATCGCTTCCAGTAGAAATTCTAATAATATGATACCTCTTTTCGCTCCAATCGCCTTTTTAAGACCAATAATATTGGTTCTCTCCTTCACCGTCACAAACATGATATTAGCAATCCCAAAGCCGCCCACCAACAAGGCAAAAAAGGCGATAAAACCTCCCCCCAGGTTAATCCCCGCAAACATAGAGGTCAGATTCTCATTGGTAGTCGTGATCTCGTTCAGTGCAAAATCATCCTCCTGCGTAGGACGCAGTCGGTGCGCCGCCCGCATTACCCCTTTGAGCTCATCTTTCAACTGCTCTAAGGTCACGCCAGGCTTAGCTTTCACTAAAATATAAGTATTCCCGTTCCTGCGCTCATCCACCAGGGTACGCCCGAACTTATAAGGAACAATAACGGCATTGTCATAATTGGCCACACCTACCATACTCTCCCCCTTCTTCTTCATCACACCAATCACCTTCACATCTCTCCCCAGTATTTTCACGGTTTTTCCCAGGGCCGCCTCAGCAGAACCAAACAATCCATCCCAGATAGTCGCCCCCAATATCGCCACATTTGCCCCACTGTTACTTTCCGCATTGGCAAAATACCGGCCATCCACAATCTGTAACTGCTGGATCTGATTGAAATCCTGGCTCACATTCACCATAGACACCCCATCCATATAATCATCGCCATACTCCACCTTTTTTCCGCCCACGTCAAAGCCAAAAGCGCTATATCCAGCCCCCTGTACCCTATCCTCCACCAACTTCAATTCCTTATATTCCGGCTCAGGCCGGTTCATATATTTCCACCAGGCATATTCGCCACCGCCCCCCCAGGGCCATTTCTGTACATAAATCACATCTTCCCCCAGCTCATTCAAACTGCTTCTGATGTTGGTTTCCAGACTTCCGGTAAGGGTATAAACGAATATTATACAGAATATGCCTATCGTAATGCCTAATAACGACAAGAAGGTCCGCAGCTTATTCACCCGCAGTTCCTGCATCGCCATTTTCAGGCTGTTCCATAATATTTTCAGGGTAGCAATCATATTTCAAATTTAATGGATTTATTTACAGTATTACTTCCGGTGAACACGAAATATAGCCGGATAAAAAATTTAGTTACCTTTGCTGCCATTTTTCGGACAATTATATGAAATACGTTAACGAAATCAATAAAAGAAAATCCTTCGCCATCATCGCTCACCCGGATGCCGGTAAAACCACCCTGACAGAGAAATTCCTCCTCTTTGGTGGCGCCATCCAGACTGCCGGTGCGGTGAAATCCAATAAAATCAAGAAACATACTACCTCCGACTTTATGGAGATAGAAAGGCAGAGAGGTATCTCCGTTGCCACCTCGGTAATGACCTTCGAATACCGAGATACCCTCGTCAATCTCCTGGATACCCCCGGTCACAAGGACTTCGCAGAAGATACTTACCGCACCCTCACCGCAGTAGACAGCGTGGTGCTGGTAATCGACTGCGTAAAAGGGGTAGAAACCCAGACAGAAAGACTGATGGAAGTATGCCGCATGCGCGATACCCCAGTGATCATCTTCGTCAATAAAATGGACCGCGATGGTAAAAACCCATTCGATCTCCTGGATGAACTGGAAGAAAAACTCAGTATCCGCGTTCGCCCTCTCAGCTGGCCAATCAATGGCGGTAAGGATTTCAAAGGCGTATACAACCTGTACGACAAAAGCCTCGTGAACTTCCTCCCCAATAAAAAAGCAACCGATGAAGATGTCGTTCCTCTCGCTGATCTGAGCGATAAATACGTGGACGAACACTTCAGCGATAAAGACGCCGCCCAGCTCCGCAACGATGTGGAACTGATCGAAGGCGTTTATGACGCATTCGATACCGCCGAGTATCTGGATGGTAAACTAGCGCCAGTATTCTTCGGTAGTGCCGTAAACAACTTCGGGGTGAAAGATCTCCTCGATACCTTCGTGGAAATCGCACCGACCCCGCGCAACCGCATGAGCAGCACCCGCGAAATAGATGTGCATGAAGACAAGTTCAGTGGCTTTATCTTTAAAATCCACGCCAACCTGGACCCTCGCCACCGCGACCGTATCGCCTTCCTCCGCGTCTGCTCCGGTAAATTCGAAAGAAATAAATTCTATAAACACGTACGCCTCGACAAAGACGTTCGTTTCAGCAACCCTTACAGCTTCCTCGCCCGCGAAAAAAACATCGTAGACGATGCCTTCCCCGGCGACGTAGTAGGTCTGTTCGACACCGGTAACTTTAAAATCGGCGATACCCTCACCGAAGGTGAGAAATTCTATATCACCGGTATCCCTAGCTTCTCTCCTGAGCTGTTCAAAGAGCTGGTGAATAAAGATCCGATGAAAACAAAACAACTGGAAAAAGGTATCCGTCAGCTGACAGATGAAGGGGTAGCACAGCTCTTCACTCAACACGGCGGTAACCGCAAAATTATCGGTTGCGTGGGCGATCTGCAATTTGAAGTTATCCAGTATCGTCTGCTCCAGGAGTACGGCGCTGCCTGCGAATTCAATACCTTGCCTTTCTATAAAGCATGTTGGATCACCGGTCCTAAAAATAAAGTGGAAGACTTTATCCGCTTTAAATCTTCCAACATCGTGGAAGATAAAGATGGACATCTGGTTTATCTGGCGCAGTCAGAATGGTATCTGAATACTGAAAGAACCAATAATCCGGATATTGAATTCAATTTCACTTCGGAGATTCATAAATAATTAATTCTATAAACGAGAGAGGGTCGACAGCTTCGCTGTCGACCCTCTCTCGTTTATTTTTTTTGTTCCGTTCCAGCCCGTTGGGCTGGAACGGAACATGCCTGGTTTAAATTCTTAAACGGTAAGTACTAATAACAGTTTTCTCTAGCCCTGCAATGGGCTCACCTAATAGTAGAAAAATCTCCTTTGCTATTTCCGCCGGCACTAGCTTATTCCCACCGGATAACAGAAACCATAGAAAAAACGCCATCCCTATTTCCTCCTACACTAGCTTTTTCCCCCGGACAACAGAAAACATAGAAAAAACGCCATCCCTATTTCCTCCTACACTAGCTTTTTCGTACCGGAAAACAGGAAACATAGAAAAAATGCCATCGCTATTTCCTCAGGTCTAGCTTTTTCCCACCGGAAAACAGGAAACATAGAAAAACGCTTTTGCTTTTTCCACCTGCCTAGCTTTTTCCCACCGGATAGCAGGAAGCATAGAAAAACACCTTAGCTATTTCCTCCGGCCTGGCTTTTTCCCACCGAATTGCAGGAAGCATAGAAAAACGCTTTTGCCTTTTCCGCCTGCCTTGCTTTTTCCCGCCGAATTGCAGGAAGCATAGAAAAACACCTTGGCTGTTTCCTCCGGCCTTGCTTTTTCCCGCCGAATTGCAGGAAGCACAGAAAAACACCTTGGCTATTTCCTCCGGCCTAGCTTTTCCCCGCCGGATAACAGGAAACATAGAAAAACGCCATCGCTTTTTCCTCCGGGCTTGCTTTTCCCACCGAATAACAGAAAACATAGAAAAAATGCCATCGCTTTTTCCTCCGGCCTTGCTTTTTCCCACCGGAAAACAGGAAACATAGAAAAAATGCCATCGCTATTTCCTCAGGTCTAGCTTTTTCCCACCGGAAAACAGGAAACATAGAAAAAATGCCATCGCTATTTCCTCCGACCTAGCTTTTCCCACCGGAAAACAGGAAACATAGAAAAACGCTTTTGCTTTTTCCGCCAGCCTAGCTTTTTCCCACCGGATAACAGCAAACATAGAAAAAACGCCATCGCTATTTCCGCCTGCCTTGCTTTTTCCCGCCGAATTGCAGGAAGCATAGAAAAACACCTTGGCTATTTCCTCCGGCCTAACTTTTTGCCGCCGAATTGCAGGAAACATAGAAAAACGCTTTTGCTTTTTCCGCCTGCCTAGCTTTTTCCCGCCGAATTGCAGGAAACATAGAAAAACACCTTGGCTATTTCCTCCGGCCTAACTTTTTGCCGCCGAATTGCAGGAAACATAGAAAAACGCTTTTGCTTTTTCCGCCTGCCTAGCTTTTTCCCGCCGAATTGCAGGAAACATAGAAAAACACCTTGGCGATTTCCTCCGGGCTTGCTTTTTCCCACCAGATAACAGAAAACATAGAAAAAACGCCATCGCTATTTCCTCCTGCCTTGCTTTTTCCCGCCGGATAACAGCAAACATAGAAAAAACGCCATCGCTATTTCCTCCTGCCTTGCTTTTTCCCGCCGGATAACAGCAAACATAGAAAAAACGCCATCGCTATTTCCTCCTGCCTTGCTTTTTCCCGCCGGATAACAGCAAACATAGAAAAAACGCCATCGCTATTTCCTCCTGCCTTGCTTTTTCCCGCCGGATGGCGGGAAAAAGCAAGAAAAAAGAATCTCCACTATTAAAGTAACCGCTACTAGCGGTTAAACTTAAAAATATATTCCTCAATCGTACCATCTCTGGTACCCTGTACCCTCGCCTCCAAAATCTTCACAGAAGTAAACCGATACGTCACCTTCTGGGGAAAATCATTATGCAAATCTTCCGCTACAAAACCAATGGCTTTCAGCACCCGCAATTTCAGCTTAACAGGCGCAAATGTTTGCTTGCCGGCATAATCCGGGATGAAGTAGATGGCGTCTCCCTGCTTAACAACATGAATCGTCTGTTGCAGCGAACTATCGCCAGCGGCTATACGCCACGTTCTTCCCATCCAGGAAGAATCGTTCAGTTTCTGCCACTGCTCTACTACCGAACCCAGTTTGGTATTCATCGTCCAGGTGCCAGCCAGTTTATCCAGCAATTTAAAATCGGCCGTATTGACCTGTGCAGCACTGCGAACAGCAGTACCTGCTATCAGCAGGAGCATGCAACTACAGCTCCACAACAGCATCTTCACCATAAATCTGATGTTTATATTTCAGCGATGGCGATGCAATAAATGGTCCTACATTCAGTTCATTCCATTTTGCATCAATTTTGGCAATAGTGGCATCATCTGCTACGATGATATTGGGCCAGTCGCGCTCAAAACCATCCAGCACCTTGGTTTTCAAGGTACCGTCCATACCTATGCCTCCAATATACTTCCCTGGCTGGCCGGATGGCTGGTTGATAATAAAGCTGTCCCGTTTAGGGTCCAGGTTATTGCAGAAACGCCAGAGGGCAGATGGCAAATCCATCACATCCACGGTATGCTCTACAAACAATATCATTTTGATGCCAGCAAAAGCAGGCAGCGTATACAGTTGCTCTGTGAGCTCTTTCACATGGAAAGGGCGTGTCTTCTCAACAGCTACCAGCAAACAGGAAATATCCATTGCCAACAACTGACTGTTGATGGCCTTAATTTCAGGAAACTGTTGCATGATGGCAGCAGCGTCAATGGTTTTAGGAGCCGACACCTGCAAGTACGCACTGTCCGTTTCCTCTTCATATTTGCGGGTACCATCTATACACATCTTACCGCCAAAGCCCATCTTGGAGCAGGAATGATCCAACACATCCATCGGACCCTGACTCAGGTAAATATCTGTAGCAGGGTTAAGATTGCGGAAAACATATTGCGCCAGTTTCTTATAGTCAGTAATGGTTTCTCCCTGATCCGCCACTACCAGAATTTTATTGAACATCATCTGGCCAGCACCCCACATGGCATTCATCACTTTCTGCGCCTGCCCCGGATAATCCTTGTGAATCTGCGAAATCACTAAATTATGGAACACTCCTTCCACAGGCATGTCCATATCTATGATCTCAGGTACCAACGTCATTTTTATAGGCGCCAGGAAAATACGCTCTGTGGCTTTTCCAATCCAGGCATCCTCCTGCGGAGGAATACCTACTATCGTAGACGGATATACGGCATCCTTACGGTGAGTAATAGCAGTTACATGAAAACGAGGATACCAGTCGGCCAGCGAATAATATCCCGTATGATCTCCAAACGGCCCTTCCCAGATCAGTTCTTCTGAGGGGTCTACATATCCTTCAATTACAAAATCTGCATCCGCAGGCACTTCTATCTCCGGTTGAGTAATACAACGTACCAGTTCCACCTTCTTTTTACGAAGGAAGCCTGCCAGCATGTACTCATCCACATTTTCCGGAAGTGGAGCAGTAGCGGAATAAGTGTATGCAGGGTCTCCGCCGAGAATAACGGCAACGGGCATACGTTTATTCAGTTTCTTGTACTCCATGAAGTGTTTGGCAGATACTTTATGTTTATGCCAGTGCATACCGGTCATATCCTTTTCAAATACCTGCATACGATACATACCTACGTTCCTGCTACCGGTGTTAGGGTCCTTGGTATGAATCACTGGCAGCGTGATGAAAGGACCTCCGTCTTTAGGCCAGCATTTCATTACCGGGAGCTTACTGAGGTCAGGAGTGGTCATCACCACTTCCTGACAGGCGCCTTTACCACTTACTACCTTAGGCATCCAGGAGGCAAATTGCCCTAATTTAGGGAGCAACGCCAGTTTATCAAGAATACTTTCCTTTGGTTTGGAAAGCATTTTAAAGAGGGCTTCTATTTCTTTTGCAACGTCATCCAGTTCCTGTACGCCCAGCGCCATACACATGCGCTTGTAACTACCCATGGAATTGATGAGCACCGGGAAGTCGTACCCAGTGTTTTCGAAAAGCAATGCTTTTCCGCCGTCAGGAGACTTACTGATCCTGTCTGTTACTTCTGCGATTTCCAGTTCAGGGTTTACGTACGACTTAATCCGCACCAGTTCACCTGCCTGTTCCAGCGTATCTATAAAATGCCTGAGATTTTTATATGCCATGTTCCTAACAAATTCCCACAAAAGTAACTATCCATTGGCTGAATAAAAAATGCCTTCCGCGGACGGAAGGCATTTCACTATTTATCAATCAAATATTTAGTAACCGATGGTAACTCCTGCATGGATAACGGCTCTAGGTCTTGGATACACTGGAACCGGAACCGGAGCAACTGGTACCGGCACTACTGGCACTGGTGCATAGTAGGCTGGTCTGTAGTACGGTCTATAATAAGGACGGTCATAAACTACCACTCTGGCGGGCCTGCAATAACCGGGTCCGGGAGCCCAACGACGTTCTACATGTCCACGCCCCCATCCATTTCCACGTCCCCAGCCGTGACCATATCCTCTCTGTGCATAAGTGCTCGTCACAACGCCGCCCAATAACACGGTTAAAAGAATTAGCTTTTTCATTTTCTCTTTGGTTTTTAATTCAAGATTGGTTGGTTTATTCCACAACTTACAATAAGCGCTTATCAAGCATAAATGGTGAAGTTGTATACGCCATTAGTTGCATAGTTGCCGCCGGTGTTACCATTGAATATGGCTGAATAACGACGGTGATAACGCCTGTGATGATATCTTGGATGATGATAATGCCTGTGGTGGTACCTCGGATGTGGGTGCCTAGGACCATGAACAAATGGTGGCATTGGCGGTCTCGGAGGCATTGGAGGCCTTGGAGGAACCGGCGGCGCCGGAAGATGCCTTGGTACTGGAGGACTTGGCGGCGTTGGCGGTAACTGCGCACTACTTGTTTCGAATGTTCCGACCATCAAAATCATTGCTGCTATGGCTAATATCTTTTTCATGGCACTTTCAGTTTAGTGATTATTTACAGGTGTTTGCGCCCCAACTTATTCTTTGGTGTTGATGCTTTACTCCTCTCCGCGATTCGTTTAGATATCCTCCAGATGATAAGCTGGTGGCGGCATCAGTACCTGTTTAAACAAATAAATTCAACATCTGTGCCAAAAAAAATCCCCCGCAGCTGCGAGGGATCTAATTTATAAATGGACTTTGTTGGGGGCTTGAAAGTCAGCCTGTTATACCAAACTCCATGCCAATGTTAAATAGTGTTACCAACGTGGACAACGGGTCGCTTTTACTTTACCCCATGGATTTCCATTGTTGCCCAGACGATAAGTCAGTGTAAACCCACTGAACGCATACCAGTCTTTATACTTATCAGAACCACGTTTAGTACCGTCTACAGGATAAGTGCCTGGCGTCAGTTTACCGCTTACTTCATCACCTCTGTAAGCCATATCAACCGACTGCTGACCGCGATATGCCAGTAAAGTATTTTGATCTACATACGTTTTGCTGACATCATCCAGGTAATCAGTAGTAGTAGGACGAAGCCCCACTTCCACTCCCAGTGTCCAGCGATCATTCAACAGAAATTTCACACCTGCCCCAAACGGAATAGAAACCGTGAACAAATCATAAGGCAAACGATCAGGATATTGCGGCAATCCCTGACCTTCCGTTCCCAAACGACGTAAACGCACCCAGTTACCAGACTTGTCTTTTGCCTGCGGATCAAAGCCGAAACCAGCAATACCTGCAAACACATAAGGCGTCCAGCCTTTATCATCTATATCGAGGATATTTAATTCTCCAATCAAGGCAAATTCAATAATCTGACTGCGGAAACTCAGATTACGCGCCTTCAGTGCAGGACTTGCATTCGTACTGTCTGCCCCGGTAGCCACACCATAAGTAATTGCACCCCTAAGCGAAAAGTACCGGTTGAAATCTTTTCTCAATAATATACCTAACGCAGGTCGGGTGTATCGCAGGTCTACCTTTTTTTCTACGAGATCTCCGCTATAATTGCTGATGCCCAGAAACGCGCCTACATGCCAGTCTTGCGCCATGCTGATAAAAGGGATTGCCAAGAATAACAACAGTATTCCGGTAGATTTTCTGATTTTCAAGGTGTCAGTTTTTTAAGAGGTTAGTCCGGTATAATAACGAATATGCTATATAACGTAATTCCAGCTTCTTTTATTGGTTTAAAGCAGGTTAACGTGTATGTATTCACGTTACACCGTACAAATATTAATATTTAAGATGTAAAAATAAACTAATAATACAATTCAGCCATAAAGAATTACATTAACATCTAATATATGCCCATCCTTCCTGCTGTCTTTCCACCAGGTGAGCAATACCCGCAGGCACCACTCCCACAAAAGGAAATACCATCTCTTCACTGATATTGTTTCCGTTTAAAGTATTCCTGCAGATCAGCCATCGGACGCCATGCTCTGCTAATGCCTTTACCCGGGGCGCAAACACTCCTCCTTCACGCAGCAATAAACCATAAGCCTGCCCGTGCACCACCACCTCTACCTGAATGTCCTTACTGTTATTACTACAGTATGCTAACAGGTTATTCAACTGCCCCAACATCGCTTTTTGCGCATCTTCCGCAGATGTTGTGATCTGAAATACGACTTGCATATTGTAAATATAACAATATCAGTCAAATATGAAATAAAAAAATATTTCAGGGGATTAGGGAGACACTATTGCACATAACAGCAATAGGCTCACGCTGGTTTAAGTTGGGGAAAAATTAAAAAGGAAAATACTCAGGCCTGATCCCTGGCCTTCAACAATTCATATTGGGTTTCCTGAAGCTTCTGCTCCAAACGCCGGCATTTTTCCACCGCTTCGTTGATACGATGACGATAGGTTACTTCTTTGATCTCCGACTGCAACAAACTAATATTAGCCACCTGCAACTTCCGCCCCAGACGCCCTAATATCTGCCAGCCCAAATACAATACCACCGCCACACTCAATAGAAAAATACTCAGTAAAATCAATATGGAAAAAGATAATCCCCAGACAGTATAACCACCATGAGGACCGGCATAGGCGTTGCTCATCACGCAACCCGATAAAAGGATTGATAGGACAAAATGCTTTATGGAGACTCTAACTAACAATGATTTTCTCTTTTTCGGTGGTAAGCAAAATGATGTTTCCTTGTAAATCCAACACATTCAACACTATAAAGTCGACAATCGTTCAACAACAGGTAAATCCGCATGACACTCCCCCGTATAAAAGGACCAAAATTATGTTGGGGTGGTTGCTCGCTAAAATTATCCAATCATTCTGAAACAGATTTGTCCATTTCAGCTTTTTTTGAATTTAACCTTAAAAAAGTTTCACATTAGGCTGATTATCAATATGAACCCTTCCATCTTAAAATAATATGCGTTTTTAGGAATATTTTATCTATTTTGTATTATTAAGAATGCCCGTAGGACCAAAGTTATTATTGTTCAAAATCCCATGAATAACCTTAAAAGGTTGCACTATGTTAAAATCTTCCAGTTTTACCAGGGAACAGCTGGAGAACCTGGCGTTACAGGGTTTGTCCTATGCAGATGATCATGTGAGCGACCCTTTCAACATCAAAGAGGTTTCCGAGCGGTTAGGAATGTCCTATTCGTACTTTTACCACACTTTCGCTGAAGTCATGAAAGAGCCCTTCTGGCAATATGTCAAAAGACATCGCCTCGAACTGGCAGCAGGCCTGCTACGGCACAGCGGTTACAACATCGGGGAAATAAGCGACCATTGCGGATACGCTACCACCGCCGCCCTCAGCAAAGCCTTTAAACAACACTTCAGAGAAAGTCCACTGCAATTCCGAAAAATTCTCGAACTACCCAACGAAAAAAGGACCATTCAAATCACTCAGGCCATCACATCTGCCGCAGGCGATATCCCTCTTAGCTCCTTCTTCTCCTACGACCGCTGCGAACGCGTCACACTTCCAGATAATATTCTTTATTATTCACTCATCTCCCGCGGACAAAATCCCATCGCGGAAATGATGGCAAGAATGACGCACTTCACCGGCATCTTCCAGAAAATGAAAACACTCTACGATATCCCGCAGAGCAGAATCATTACCGGCACCCTCGATTCCGTTCCGGTGACTGACTATGAGAAACTCTCCATGTTTGCAGGTATTGCTATCCCGGCAACAGACTATAAAACGCTGATTCAACTGGATGGTAATTTTTCCTACCTGATGAAGAAACGTATTCCCGGAGGTTCCTATCTGCGGTTACCATTACCCATGGATTTCGCTACTGCCGGCATTCCTATGTACGACTTCATCAGTCGTAATTGCAAGGAAGGGATATTCAAAATGAGTGGAAATCATTTCTACATATCCCTTACCCAGCCTAACTTCAGCGAAATTTTCATTCCACTGCTTAGAAAACATTACTGATTACTTCTTCGGAAATATTGCCTTGAAGCAATTCGATGGCAAATCCTTGTAAGGCTTACCGGTGGTAGTATCCACCGGTGGCTTCCATACCCCGTAGAACTCATCCAGGAAAGAACCCGCGTCTGACCAAACCGTCTGCATCATACCCTGATAACGAGGTTTCATTTCCCGGGTAGCCGTGTTACGATAGTCAAACATATCCTGCAATTGCAACAATGCATTATCCGGCATTCTCCACGGACAAGTAATCACATTCAAACCCTTCATCGCAAATAACACCGGCGTCTTATCCGGACGTTCGTAATGCCAGTCGCATACCATGATGTCCTTCGGTACCAAATCCACCGCCCTATGGGTATTGTTCATACTAGCTTCCCACATGCCTAATCCAGTGGTCTTGCCATCCAGGAGCCTGTCGCCCCAAATCCATAACTGACGATCCTTTTCAGCCAGATGGTTCCGTATCTTCCAAATCTCTCCACTATACAATTCCGCTTTATCGCGCCCCCCGCAACGTGGACACTTGTCTTCTCCTATATAAAATACTTCATCCATCCCCGCATGAAAAGCGTTGGATTCAAATACATCACAGATCTCATCCACCAAATCAAATACTACTTTGTGTACCCCCGGATGCAAAGGGCAATAACTTTTACAGTACAAACCATCCGCATTCGGCCATTCATATTTCTCCGGCATCTTTACCCAGGGCGTTTCATCGAAATCTGGATAAACGCGGAGAAGATTCATCGTGTGCCCATGCCACGACTGATGCCCCAACAAATTGATCTGCGGAATCAGGCGGATATTATGCTTGCGGCAAACTTTTACCAGCTGCTTTATCTGCGCCTCGCTTAAAGCGCCGGAATCCCTCAGCTCAGGATGCGACTTATACTGATAATTGTAATCCACCCTTAATATCAAGGTGTTAATATGCCGGGGCGCCAACTCCTCATTGATAAACTTAATAAAGGCTTCCACCCGTGACGCATTGGGAGAACCGATACAGAATCCCCGTACCGGAAGGGAGTCGATGTTGTTTTTCTGTTGTGCTGAGACTGTCAGTGTTGCGACTAACAATAAGACAATGGTTGCTAAACTTTTCATGTAAATAAGGGTTTGATAAGGTGGTACACAAAATAGACAATGGAAATAAAGAATACTATGCCGTTCGCGGAATTACTAAAATCTTAATGCAAAAAATGTTGATATTTAATAAATTTGAATAAATACTATTCTTCATGAACGAATTGAAATTACCCTTTTACGCCAAACTTGCGCTTACTTTACTCTCGCTGGTATTGATCGTAATCATTGTGCGGACAGGGAGCGAAGTCATCATCCCATTGATTTTTGCCTTTCTCATATCCATTATGTTACTGCCATTGGCAAACCTGCTGGAGAAATGGCATTTCCCCAGAGGATTGGCCGCCATCACGTCCCTACTGGTTTTCATTATCCTATTTTTATCTGTGCTGATGTTGCTCATCAAGCAAATGGAGTCTTTCATCACAGATCTCCCGCAGCTGCAACACAAACTGGTCATTACCTTGAACTCCATACAGGCATGGGTAAACGAAAAATTCCATATCAACTCGAATATGCAAATGAGTTACCTGGAAAAACTGGCCATGGGTACCCTTGGTACCGCCACCAGCTTCGTTAGCACCACCCTGCTCTCGGTTTCTTCCATGGTGATCTTTATCGTTTTTATATTACTGTATACCTTCTTCATTTTGTTGTATCGCCGGATGCTGGTGAAATTCCTCATCTCCCTTTTTGATGCCAAGCACCGGGAAACACTGATGGGCGTAGTAGAGCGGACTCGCTCTATTATCAAAAGTTATGTGGGCGGTTTGATGATTGAAATGGTAGTGGTAGCCATCCTGAACTGCATTATTTTCTCCATTCTGGGTATCAAATACGCGATTCTGCTGGGCATGATGTCCGCCATATTTAACCTGATTCCTTACATCGGGATATTTGTGGCGCTGTTACTATGTACCGTTGTAACGCTCGCCACCAGCGTACCGTTGGCAGGTCTGCAAGTGGCCATCTCCCTATTCCTGGTTCACCTCGTAGATAGTAACATCCTGTTTCCAAGCATCGTTGGCAGTAAGGTAAAAATCAATGCCCTGGCTACTATCGTAGGCGTTATTCTCGGCAATATGCTCTGGGGTATTCCTGGTATGTTCCTGGCAATTCCAGTGATTGCTATTGTAAAAATTCTCTGCGAAAGCGTAGATAGCATGCATCCATGGGCTATTCTGCTGGGCGTAGAAGAAAAACCAAAGAAAATAAAAGTACCTCCTGCTCCAAAAGCGGAGGAATAAAAAATACTTCTACTAACAAAAAATGCCCCAATGGGGCATTTTTTGTTAGTGTATACTTCATTCATTTATTTCTTAGGCGGATGTGTTACCATTCTGCGGTAAGACCAGTAGAACACAATCGGGAAGATAAACAGGTTGAAAACAGTATCTGTCATCAATCCCCCAATCACTACTCTGGCGAGCGGTCTGGCTGTTTCTGAACCAATACCGGTACTCATCGCTGCCGGCAGCAATCCGATAGCCGCCATCATGGCTGTCATCACCACCGGACGGATACGAGACTCCACGCCTTCATGTATCGCCAGTTTCAGACTGGCTTCTGTGCCATCCGGCAAAGTGCGGATATTTGTCTTAAACTTGGATAAGAGAATCACCCCATTCTGCACACATATACCAAATAATGCAATGAATCCGATACCTGCAGAAATACTGAAGTTGGTATTCGTGAGCCACAGAGAGAAGATACCCCCGATAATGGCAAATGGTACGTTGTTCAATACCAGTAAGGAATCTTTTACCTTTCCGAAGAGGATGAAGAGGATCAGGAAGATGAGCAGTAAGCTGATCGGCACTACCTGTGTCAGTCGCTTGGTAGCACGTTGCTGATTCTCGAAATCCCCTGCCCATTCCAGGTTGTAGCCTTTTGGCAGCGAAATCTGTGCAGCCACTTTCTGCTGCGCCTCTGCAATGGTGCTACCAAGGTCGCGTTCACGCACGGAGAATTTAATCGCCCCATAACGTGCATGCTTATCCCTGTAAATCATACTAGGCCCAACGATATGCTTGATGTCTGCAATTTCTTTCAAAGGAATTTTATTCCCTCTGAGAGTAGGTACGGTCAGGTTTCCGATAGCCGTTTCATCTTCGCGGAAATTTTCCGGATAACGGATACGCAGATCAAAGTATTTCTCCCCTTCGTAAATACGGGTGGCCGCTTTACCGCCAATCGCCATTTCAATTACAGAGTTGGCATCTTCGGTTGTAACGCCGTACAAGGCCATTTTCTGCTGATCCAGGTTGATACGTAGCTCTGGCTGCCCCATATTCCTCAGAATACCTAAGTCTTCAATACCACGCACTGTTTTCAGGATCTTTTCAATCTGTTCTTCCTTCTCTTCTACTACTTTGAAGTCGTCACCGAAGAGCTTCACTACCAGCGATCCTTTTACACCAGATACAGCTTCTTCTACGTTATCCATAATCGGCTGGGAGAAGTTCAGGGTAATACCCGGAATCCCTTCCAGCTTATCGTTCATACGTTTGATGAGCTCTTCTTTACTCAGACCGCTCTTCCATTCCGACTGCGGATAGATGTCTACATGCAACTCAATATTATAAAAGCCGGTAGCATCTGTACCATCGTTCGGACGGCCAGTCTGAGACATTACCTGTCGTACTTCCGGGAACTGTAATAACTTACGACGAACGTCGTTGGCTATACGAACTGATTCATCCAGAGATGTACTCAAAGGTCCAGTAGCCCTGATATAGATAGCGCCCTCATTCAACTGCGGCAAGAACTCTGTTCCCAGGAATTTGAAGCAGTACAGGCCAATTACCAGCGCAATAAGAGAACTGAAGAATACGGGACGTCTGTGTTTAAAGGAGAAATTAAATATGCGGAGCGTTTTGGTATGTATGAAATTCAGGAACGGATTGTTTTTCTCCTTCACATTCTTTCTCAGCAGCATACTTGCCAAGGCAGGCACCAGTGTAAAAGTCAGGATCAGCGCTCCCAGCAAGGCGAAGCCCAGTGTCCAGGCCAGTGGAGAGAACATTTTTCCTTCTACTTTCTCAAAGGTGAAGATAGGCAGCAAACCAGTGATGATGATCAGCTTCGCAAACATGATGCCTTTACCATTCTCCATACAAGCTTTACGGATCATTCCCAGCTTACTCAGCTTATTGAAACGCTCCATGCCTACTTTATGAGCCTTGTGATCCAGCATCACGAATATCCCTTCCATCATTACCACGGCGCCGTCTATGATGATACCGAAGTCAATCGCCCCCATCGATAGCAAATTGGCGCTCATGCCTTTCATACGTAAACATATAAACGCAAAGAGCAACGCCAGCGGTATAACAATAGATACAATGACAGTAGTGCGCCAGTCGGCCATGAAGAGGAATACAATCACCGTTACAAAGATGATACCCTCAATCATGTTATGCAATACCGTGTGGGTAGAGAATTCGATGAGGTCTTCCCTGTTGTAGAAAGGTTTGATCTTTACATCTTCAGGAAGAATTTTTGTGTTCAGTTCATCAATCTTCACTTTCAGCTCCTGGATGACGTTTGCAGGGTTCTCTCCTTTGCGCATCACCACAATACCTTCCACCACATCATGATCTCTGTCGCGTCCTACCTGACCAAGGCGTGGAAGTGCCGCCAGGCTGACATCCGCCACATCTTTCACCAGTATAGGCGTACCATTGATATGGTCTACTATTATATTTCGGATTTCATCTTCGTTGTTGAGTACCCCGATACCACGCACCACATAAGCCTGTGCATTTTTAACAATCACATCTCCCCCAACATTCACATTACTTTTCTGTAATGCCTGGAACATTTCCTGGGCGGTAATATCGTACTGTACTGCTTTGGAAGGATTCATGGTCACCTGGTAGATCTTCACTTCCCCACCGAAACTAACGATATCGGCTACACCGGAAACAGATAACAGGTTACGTTCCACTACCCAGTCCTGCATCGTTTTCAGTTCCTGTACGGAACGTTTCGGGCTCTCCAGGGTATAACGGTATATTTCCCCTGTAGGACCGTATGGTGGCTCGATCTCAGGATCAGCGCCCTCCGGCAGGTTGGCAGAGGTAATATTATTATTGATTTGCTGACGGGCAAATGTATCGTCAACATCATCGTCGAAGATGATCTTTACTACCGACAGACCAAACAAAGAAGAACTACGTATATGCGTCTTCTTTTGTGCCCTGTTCATAGCGATCTCTATAGGACGGGTAACGAATCTCTCTACTTCTTCAGCGCTTCGCCCCTGCCATTGTGTAATAATGGTAACAGAGGTATTGGTTACATCCGGAAATGCGTCCACGCCTATCTGCTTGAAGCTGATATATCCAGCAACCGCCATGACTGCGGCTGCAAAGAAGATGAAGTATTTATTGACAAGTGAGAAAGCAAAGACTTTCTTCAGGAACTTATTCATGTACGGAAATTTTGATAAGTTGGCTAATGTGGTTACTGTTGATCCTTCAGTGTTTCATAGATAAACACCTGCTGGGAAGCAATCACCCTGTCGCCAGCCTGGAGCCCTGATGTGATATAGGCTCTGCCTTCAACGGTATGGTCCACTGTCACCTCGCGGATAGCCACGCCTGGCTTTTGATTGGTCAGTACCAATGCATAATATTTGTCTCTGTCGAAGATGATACCACGGGAACGGATACTCACTAAATCAGAATCGGAATGTCTTTGTGCTTTGATGCTGACAAACATCTCCGGCTTCAGGAGGTAACCGGGATTATCTATCACCACTCTGGCTTTCATTACTTTCTTCTCCGGATCCAGTACATTGTAGATCTTGTCGATACGACCTTCAAATACTTTGTTAGGATACGATAAGGTGGTCATCTGTACTTTATCGCCCTGATGAACGCTGGAGATATCGGATTCAAATACATTTATGATAGCCCAAACATTTGCCAGATCGGCCACTTCGAAGATGGGATCATTGTTATCCTGGCGCCATTGCATGTTTTCCACCGCTTTCTTCGTCACCACAAATCCTGGTACAGTGGCTTTTACGGTATAAAACGTTTGATGCGCACCGCCATTGATATCGGCAATTGCTTTTGATTTGTTGTAGGTGGCTACTGCTTTATCGTAGTTTCCTTTTGCTTCTTCGTAATCTTTACGAGAGTTTAAACCGCTTTTGTAGAAAGACTCGGCTACTTCCAGGCTGCGTTTAGCCATTTGCATATCCTGTTGGCTGATGGTCTGATCGGCGGTAAATCCAGCCATTTCAGGGCTTTTAATGACAGCGAGGGTTTGGCCGCGTTGCACATAATCGCCGGAATTGACTTTCACATTGGTAACGATACCGCTCACCATGGGAAAAATCCTGGCCATTCTGTCTTCATTGGCCGTGATTTTTCCCGTTAGTGAGATTTGGTTCTCTACTTGCATCACGCTGGCGGTATCCACTTCCAGTTTCTTTATTAAAGAATCGGTAAGGGCCCATTGCACAGGAGCATCAGGCGTCTTGGCTTTAGTGCCGCAGCCTGTGAGTATGCCGGCAGAGAGTATAATAGAGGCAGTTGCAGGTAAGCAGGATTTGATAATATTTTGCATGGTGAAACGTAAAGTTTAGAGATGGAAGATCTGTGAACCGGTGGTATAATTAAGTTTTTCAAGAGCGCTGAGCCTGTTGTATTTGAGCTCATTCATCTTCAGGACATTACTACGATATGCGTCATAGAGGTCGATGAACTCCAGTAGTCCGATGTTATGGAGACTGTAATTCTTCTCGATTTCTTTCATCATCGTCGTATAGTCGTTCTCGAAACCCGGATCAAAATCACCAATCAGTTTTTCTGTTTGCAACGCTTCTTTCATACTATTCATCACTTCATGTTGCAGTTGGTCTTGTTGTCCTTCCAGCTGGAGTTTGCTGCTTTCCAGTACCGCTTTGGCCATTTTGATATTGCCTTGGTTGCGGTTAAAGAATGGGAGTGGCATACTAACGTTCAGACCATTGTAATTTCTTTCGAAATTGCCCTGTTTATCATAGGAGAAGCCTACTGTCAGATCTGGTACAGCATTGGCTTTCTGGAGACGCAGATTCAGATTGCTGTAGTTTACATTCTCTTTGGCAATCTTCAGGTCGTAGCGATTTTCCATTGCGGTATCCAGCAATGTTTGGTAGCTGTATTGCGCCACCAGCGGCAAATGTTCTGTGCCCGGCAACTCCGGAACAATAGTAACGGTCGCGGGTATACGAATCAGCAGTGCCAGATCGGATTGTGTTTGTTGCACATCCAGTCTTAACTGCAATTCGTCATGCTGTAAATCGTACAGGAGCGATTTCAGACGGATAATTTCTTTCGGGGCAATGTTGCCCATTGCTTTCTGTTGTTCAAAAACTTTAACTACCGTTTGGAGGAAAGCAATCTGGCTGCTGTACGTTTGCAGCGATTGTTGCTTATAATAGAGATCGTAGAAGTTATCTGCCAAAGAGAAACGCAGGGTACGGAGCAGATCGAAGAACTGGAACTCGCTCATCTTTACCCCACTGCGGGCCATTTGGATTTCCTTGTTACGCTTTCCGGCCAGCTTCACCAGCTGCTGTACCTGGAGGGTGTTTTCACTATCATAACCGAAATCGAACCATTTTTGGGTGGTGTGGTTATACAATGTATTCTCAAACGTAACCTGCGGGTTATCGTATAATTTGGCGGTGATAATACCTGCTTTAGCGGAATCGATGTTATACCGTTGTGCCAGTAAAGGGATATTCTTCTGTAACAGCAACTGCTCTGCCTGAGAAAGGGTAAGCTGCAGGGAGTCTTTGCTTTGCGCCGAAATGCTACTTCCACAGAATGTTTCATACAGCATTAGTAATAGGAACAATGCTAGTCTATTAGTCATACAACAAATTTTTTCGTTGCAAAGATGACTATAGCCTATTAGCCGTATGTTAGAACGAGATTAAAACCAAATTAGATTTAGTGTTCATTATCAAAAAAAATGTGAAATGTAGTCCCCTCACCCTTAACGCTACTCACCGTAATGCGGGAGCGATGCAAATGGAGAATTTTCTGGGTCATAGAGAGACCGATGCCGTAACCGGCAAAACTATGCGCATTAGTAGCCCGGTACAGGGGCAGGAATATTTTCTCCTGTTCTTCCTTATCGATCCCGATACCGTTATCGCTGACAGATAATAGAATTCCTTCTTTATTGACTTCCAGCCTGCATTTCACGGGGGCGTTGTGGGAAAACTTGAAGGCATTCCTGACGATATTATTAATGGCCAGCGCGAGTAATTGCCTGTTTCCTCTGATGGTTAGCTGGGCAGGATTCTCTGGCAGGTGTAATAACTGTATGTCCAGCGGCAAAGGCGTTTCCTGCTGCTGCCAGTATGCCTGGATCTCCCAGAGCAATTCATCCATGCGGATATCTTCCGTTTGGGCAGGGTCCAGCACTGCATCCACGCGGGTTAGCTGCAAAAGGCCGTCTGTAATGATTTTCAGCTTCTCTGATTCATCCAGCAGCGTGCTTAATGTTTCTTTATATTGTTCTGTAGTACGGTCTTTCTGCATTGTTACTTCTATTTCACCAATGATAGTGGTAAGTGGCGTACGCAACTCATGGGAGGCATTAGACACAAAGGAGCGTTGCATTTCAAAAGCATGCTGCATATGTTCCAGCATCTCATTGAAGTTGGTGGCCAGTTCCGCTATTTCATCTTTGTTCTTCCCGCGGTTCACCCGCATATGCAGGTTGCTGGCGCGGATGCGCTTTACCTGGCGGTTGATGCTTTGAATAGGCTGTAATGCTCTGCTGGCGTACCATTGCCCCAGCAGATATACTACCAGCATTGCCACAAATCCCATACATACGAGAATCCAGAGCAGATACTGCAATTGTTGTTCTCCTATGGTATTACGAGCAGTTACAATCACGACGAAGTCGCCCTGGTTATCAGGATAATACATGCCCAGTCCATACTTATCGCCGAAGGTAAAACGGTAAATAT
Organism: Chitinophaga dinghuensis; assembly: GCF_003259435.1. Lineage (GTDB taxonomy): Bacteria > Bacteroidota > Bacteroidia > Chitinophagales > Chitinophagaceae > Chitinophaga > Chitinophaga dinghuensis. The sequence goes on along the minus strand of NZ_QLMA01000004.1, from coordinate 718,573 downwards.
CATGTCGGCGAATCTGATCCAGCAAGGATACCGGCCAGTTGTATTTTATTTTCTCAATAAATACAGGTTGATTTTTATTATCATAGATGTTGCTGGATTCGCCTGGAATACTCTGCTGATAGCTCTTTTCAATTTCCAGGAACTTCTTTTTGGTCAGCTCATCTTTTTCCAGGTAAACCTGGGCCGTTACGAGGGCTCTTACTTCCAGCTGTTTATAGAAATTATTTCGAACATATCGGGCAGACAACAGGTACACCAGGATAAAAACCACAGTAAGCAAAATACCGGAGATCAGTGTAAACTGAAGGGACAAACGGTGACGTATCTTCATATCAGCTCTTAATTTTCATGACATAACCCATACCTACAACTGTATGGATCAGTTTATCGCCGCTGAATCCTTTTTCAATTTTATTCCGCAGATAATTGACATATACGTCTATAGTATTAGTACCGGTGTCGAATTCAAGTCCCCATACAGATTCTGCAATCAGGGCGCGGGAAAGCACCTTGCCTACATTTTTAAGGAAGAGTTCCAGCAGTGCGTATTCTTTGGCCGTGAGGATAATTTCCCTGCCTTCCCGATGGGCCGTTTTGGTATTGGTATCCAACTGTAGGTCTGCCAACGCCAGTACAGGAGCTTCCGGGCGGAACAGGTTCTTTCTTCTGCCCAGGGCGTTGATACGGGCGAGTAATTCTGAAAAATGGAATGGTTTGGCGAGATAATCATCCGCACCTGAGTTCAGCCCGTCCACTACGTCAGTGGTGGCATTGAGGGCGGTCAGCATGAGAATGGGTGTCTGTAATCCGGAACCACGGAGGTTTTTACAGATGGTAAGACCGTTCATACCAGGCAGCATGACATCCAGCAGAATCAGGTCATAATCTTCCTGAATCGCCATATGCTGGCCAGAAGGGCCGTCTGGTATAACGTCTACCTGATGTTGATGTTCTTCCAGGCCACGTTTGATAAACGCGCCTACTTTAGTTTCATCTTCAATAACCAATATCTTCATAAGCTGTGCTGATTGATCTGTATGAAAACGAAATTAGGTAATGTTGCAGAGATGGTTATTAAAGCGGGATTAAATTCCTTAGCTTTACACATCATCCAATAAATGTGACCTTTACCATGCATGTACCGGAATTTAGCGCTGGGGAACTAACACTTCGTCCTATTAAAGATACAGATACTGCAGCACTGTTCAAATTGTTTTCCAATGATGAGGTAACACGATATATGGACATTGCTTCTTTCAATAACATCATAGAAGCTACGCAAATCATCGCTCATTTCCGGGAGCAACAGCAGACGGATCAAGGCTTTAGGGTTGCCATCACTTTTGCAGAAAAAGATGAATTGATTGGCACCTGCGGGTTTCATAACTGGAAGAAGGCGCATTACAAAGCAGAAATCGGATACGATCTGATGCCCGAATACTGGGGCCATGGTATTATGACGGCCGCAGTGGGCGCACTGGTAGCATTTGGGTTTAGAGAGATGGAACTCAATCGCATAGAAGCATTTGTAGATCCGGTAAATAACGCATCGGCAAAGCTGTTACAGCGACTCGGATTCACGCGGGAAGGATTGCTGCGGGATGCTTTCTTTGAAAAAGGCAGTTTTGTAGACGCAGATATTTACAGTCTGTTAAAAGCCGAACATGCAATCACCATTTTGGGAAAATATTGATGAAATAAAAAAATGAGACTGACTTACAGACACGCAACAATTGAAGATCTGGACCGCATCGTGGCCATATATAATACTACTATCGCCGGCCGCATGGTTACCGCAGATACAGAACCGGTAACTGTGGAGAGCAGGCTAAACTGGTTTCACGCCCATGATGCGGACCGCAGGCCATTATGGATGATTGAGGATGCAGGTATAAATATCGGCTGGATGAGTTTTCAATCCTTCTATGGCCGCCCTGCCTATAACGGGACGGTGGAAGTCAGCATCTACCTGGATGAAACTGCGAGAGGCAAAGGATATGGCGGAGAAATTCTTCGTTATGCCATTTCCGTTAGTCCTAACTTCAAAATTGATACATTATTAGGATTTATTTTCGCCCACAACATACCCAGTCTTAAATTGTTTGAGAAGATAGGCTTTCAGGAATGGGCGCATCTCCCCGACATTGCTCTGATGGATGGAGCGCGCAGGAGCCTGAAAATCCTGGGTTACAAGATCTAAACTATTTACTATGTGGTGGATATATGCCTTGCTATCAGCTTTCTTTGCAGCATTAACAGCCATCTTCGCGAAGATTGGCGTGGCGGATATTTCTTCTAACCTCGCCACTGCGATACGTACTATCGTCATTTTATTTGTGGCCTGGGGTATCGTCTTGTTTCGGGGAGAATATAAAGGAGCTGGCAGCATTTCCCGCCATAGTCTGATATTCCTGGTATTGTCCGGTGTAGCTACCGGACTTTCCTGGGTCTTTTATTTTAAAGCCATCCAGTTGGGCAAGGTCAGTCAGGTAGCCCCTGTGGATAAGCTCAGCGTGGCGCTGACCATCATTATGGCAGCCGTATTTTTGCATGAGAGTCTTACCTGGAAAACAGCGATAGGCGCCGGACTGATCATATCGGGCACCTTGGTATTAATATTAAAGTAAGTAAATATATTTTAGGAAGACACGGATGCTCCGTCAGGAACAATTTTATACACGCAACGGCGGGCGCCATTGATGATATGTTCCATTCTTGAAACGGACACATCGTTTCCTACTATGCTGACAAACGTTCTCATTTCAGAGGTACAAATGTTATCGCACTCTGTTGCCGCGCAACATATAGGACAGTGATTTTCAATGAAGTAGTACACCCCATCTTCTTTTTTCCATTCAGCTAAATATCCTTCCCCGCTTCTGATGGTAGCAAAAGCTTCCAGGCGGTTTTCGATGCCGGTAATGTCCTGGAGGGCGGCATGGTATTTTTCCTGTTGGTTCTGTTCGCGGGCAGAAACGACATTAGCGAGCGCTTCCTTGCCGAGAACGGATTTGATGGTTTGTATGAGTTGGAGACTTAATTCGGTATGGGTATCAGGGAAGCGGGCGTTGCCGAGGGCGGTCAGGCTCCATATCTGTTGCGGACGACCTACGCCACGGGAGATGCTTTCGGACTGTACCAGTCCTTCTTCCTGCAATTTAACAAGGTGGAGACGAGCTCCTTCACCGGTAATACCCAGCTCAGCCGCCAGTTGTGAAGCTGGCAGCGGACCTCTGGTCTTGAGTATAGTCAATAACCGGTCGGCAGCATTTCTGATTCGAGTTGGGTGATTTTCCAAGTTTTTACTTGTTTTATTATCAAATCTCGTATTTTTGTGGAAGGTAACAAAATGTTTTTTTACCTCAAAACCCCGGAAAGCGGGGTTAAAAGTCAATATGGGACTGGAATTTCTGTGAAAAGGTTGTAAATTTGCGCTCCTTGTCACTATTCTGGCCCGCCCACTGCGAAAATCCGGTAGCAGTGCATTCTAACACAATATTTTGGCCGGGTAACCGGCTTCAATTATTTAAAACAGTTCTGAGTATGATTACCGTATCAGAGAAAGCAGGTGAATATATTAAGGCATTAATGGAGAAAGAGCACCATGCGCCAGGCACCTTTGTTCGTGTAGGTGTTAAAGGAGGCGGATGTTCCGGTCTGGAATATGTAATGAAGTTTGAAAATACAGAGGAAGAAGGGGACCAGGTGTTTGAAGACAGAGGCATTAAAGTGGTAGTACAAATGAAGAGCTTATTGTACTTATACGGAACCGAACTGGATTATTCCGATGGTCTGAACGGTAAGGGTCTTTTCTTCAATAACCCGAACGCAACCAGAACATGCAGCTGCGGGGAAAGCTTCGCGGTATAAACCAACCAACCGCCAGGCTGCAACCGAACAACCTCTAAATCACAAAACCGTATGATAAATAGTAACGAAATAATAGATGATATAGCCAATAAGGAGTATGAGTTTGGCTTTACCACCGACATTGAAATGGATATAGCACCTCCTGGGCTGAATGAAGATATCATCCGTTTTATTTCGGCGAAAAAAAATGAGCCGGAGTGGTTGCTGGAATGGCGACTGAAGGGTTTTCAGGCTTTCAAAAAACTGAAATTCCCTAAATGGCAGCATTTTGAACTTCCTGAACTGGACCTGCAGGCACTCTCCTACTATGCGGCGCCTAAGAAGAAAAAACAACTGAACAGTCTGGATGAAGTAGATCCTGAACTGCTGGCTACTTTCGAGAAACTGGGTATTCCTTTAAATGAACAGAAAGCACTGACAGGCGTAGCAGTAGATGCTGTATTTGACAGCGTTTCCGTTGCTACTACTTTCAAAGGCAAACTGAAGGAAATGGGCGTGATTTTCTGCTCCTTCGGTGAAGCGGTGCAGGAATATCCTGAACTGGTTAAGAAATATCTTGGTACCGTAGTACCTCATTCTGATAATATTTTTGCTGCGCTCAACAGTGCAGTATTCTCCGACGGTTCATTCGTGTACATTCCAAAAGGCGTTCGTTGCCCAATGGAACTGAGCACTTATTTCCGTATCAATGCACAAAATACAGGACAGTTTGAACGTACCCTCATCGTCGCAGACGATAACAGTTACGTAAGCTACCTGGAAGGCTGTACCGCTCCTATGCGCGATGAAAACCAACTGCACGCCGCTGTAGTGGAAATCGTTGCCCTGGATCATGCAGAAGTAAAATACTCCACCGTTCAAAACTGGTACCCTGGCGATAAAGACGGTAAAGGCGGTATCTACAACTTCGTGACCAAACGCGGTATATGTAAAGGACAGAGCAGTAAAATCTCCTGGACACAGGTAGAAACTGGTTCTGCAATTACCTGGAAATATCCAAGCGTTATCCTCCAGGGTGATCATTCCGAAGGTGAATTCTATTCCGTAGCAGTGGTTCGTAACAAACAGATCGCTGATACCGGTACTAAAATCCACCACATCGGAAAAGGCACCAGAAGCCGTATTATCTCTAAAGGTATTTCTGCCGGTCATGGCGATAACAGCTACCGCGGACTCGTTTCCGTTGGTCCACGCGCAGAAAATGCCCGTAACTTCACACAGTGCGACTCCCTGCTGATCGGTAACCAATGCGGTTCTCATACATTCCCTTACATCGAGTCAAGGAATAAAACCGCGATGATCGAACACGAGGCAACTACCTCTAAAATCGGTGAAGATCAAATCTTCTACCTGAATGCCCGCGGTATCGATTCCGAAAAAGCAGTAGCGCTGATCGTAAACGGTTACGTTAAAGAAGTACTGAACCAGCTCCCTATGGAATTTGCCGTAGAAGCTCAGAAACTTTTATCTATCACATTGGAAGGAAGCGTTGGATAGTTGGGAATTGGTTACGAAGATTAACCAGTAACTGATTACTGACAACTATTTAAACATACAGAAAGAAATAAAACAATCATGCTGACGATTAAAAATCTGCACGCAGAAGTAGAAGGGAAAAAAATTCTGAAAGGCATTAACCTGGAAATCAATAAAGGTGAAATGCATGCTATCATGGGACCAAACGGTTCTGGTAAAAGCTCTCTGGCATCTGTGCTGGCGGGTCGTGATAACTATACAGTTACCGAAGGCGAAGTTTGGTTCAATGGCAAAAATCTGCTGGATATGTCTCCTGAAGATCGCGCCCGTGAAGGTGTATTCCTGGCTTTTCAGTACCCGGTAGAAATTCCAGGCGTTTCCAACATCAACTTCCTGAAAACTGCAGTAAACGAGGTTAGAAATTATAAAGGTCTCCCTCCGATGGAAGCGAAGGAATTCCTGAAACTGACCAAGGAAAAACAACAGCTGGTAGATTTTAACACCAACCTGATGAACCGTTCCCTCAACGAAGGTTTCTCCGGTGGTGAAAAGAAACGCAATGAAATATTTCAGCTGGCAATGCTGAATCCTTCACTCGCTATCCTGGATGAAACTGACTCCGGACTCGATATCGATGCGCTCCGTATCGTTTCCAACGGTGTAAACAAACTGCGCGACGAGGAGAAATCCTTCGTAGTGATTACCCACTACCAGCGCCTGCTCGAATATATCGTTCCTGATTTCGTACACGTACTGTACAACGGCCGTATCATTAAAACCGGAACCAAAGAACTGGCCCTGGAGCTGGAAGAAAAAGGTTACGACTGGCTGAAGGAAACAGAACACGAGAAAGAATCAGTATAATCAAATTACGGAAACCATATTTCGTAATTTATTAAAAAGCGTTAGCAACAATTATGACAAGTGATATCATGATACCTTTTTACCAGGCTTTAACGGAAGACGTAAATGCCTTGTCGGCCCCGCAGGATAGCCTGCAGGATACACGCCGCGAAGCACTGGAACGTTTTGCCGCAGCAGGTCTCCCTACCCTGAAAACGGAAGCATGGCGTTTCACCAATATCCAGCGGTTCCTGAAAGAGTATCCATATGAGTTTTTAAATACACCCGCTACCACTACCGCCAATGTTGCTGATGAAGCAGCCATTGCAGGCCTGGAAGGCTACCGTATTGTTCTTGTAAATGGTCATCTGCAAGCCGACCTTTCCACCCTGCCGGAAGGAAAAGGTATTCGCATCGGCGCTATGAGCGCCAGCACAGATGCTCCAGGCTTTGGCAAATGGTTCAACCAACAGAAACACCTGTCCGCCGAATCTATGGCTAACCTCAACACTGCCCTCTTCGCGGACGGTCTGTTCATCGAACTGCAGGCAAATGTTGTGATAGACAAACCGATTCACCTGGTACATGTGTATACATCCGACCGTCACGCCTTTGTACAACCACGTCACCTGTGGATTCTGCACAAAAGCGCATCGGCTACTATCATCGAGAGCACCGTGCATCCTAAACAGGAAGCCGTGGCTTTTGCCAACAGCGTAACCGAAGTGGTTGTATTGGAAAATGCAGAACTCTGGCACTATAACGTGCAACAGGGCGCTGATAACTTCCGCCAGGTAAACACGACCGCCGCTCAGCAAGGAGCCGACAGTCGCTACCACCATTTCAATTTCACCCTGCCCAACACGCCGCTCACCCGTAACAACCTGAGCGTAATCCTGAAAGGCAGCAACACAGAAACAAACCTGAAAGGCCTGTACCTCGCTACCGGCTCACAGCATGTAGATAACCACACCTTTATGGATCACCTGGTGCCTAACTGCAACAGCAATGAACACTATAAAGGCGTACTCCTGGACACTGCCAATGCAGTCTTCACCGGAAGAATACATGTTCACCAGGATGCACAGAAAACAAATGCGTTCCAGCAAAATAACAATATGCTGCTGGGCGATAAAGCAAATATCAATTCCCAGCCACAGCTGGAAATCTATGCCGACGATGTGAAATGCAGCCACGGCTTTACCGCTGGCCAGTTCGACGAAGATGCGATGTTCTACCTCCGCGCTCGCGGTATCGGTCAGGAAGCCGCTAAAGCCCTGCTGGTAAATGCATTCTCCCACGATGTTACCGACGAAATCGCGGTACCTGCCCTGCAGGATTACATCCAGGGACAAATCGAGGCTATCATGAACAATTAAGACGATACAACATGGAACATATTGCTAACATAGGAACCACCGCACTGGATGTTGCTGCTGTCAGGAAAGATTTCCCTATCCTGCAACAACAAGTGCACGGCAAAACGCTGGTATACCTCGATAATGGCGCAACCACGCAAAAGCCAAAAGTGGTAATAGATACAATAGAACGTTACTACGAAACATATAATAGCAATGTGCACCGTGGTGTACATCATCTGAGCCAGGTGGCCACCGATGCCTATGAGAAAGCCCGCCAAACCGTTGCTGGCTATATCAACGCACCAAACGCCAACCAGGTCATCTTCACCAAAGGTACCACCGATGGTATCAATCTCGTTGCCAATGCGATGAGCCGCCGCTTCCTGAAAAAAGGAGACAGCGTAATCATCTCCGCCATGGAACACCATTCCAATATCGTTCCCTGGCAAATGGCTTGTGAAGATTCCGGCGCTACCCTGAAAGTAATCCCTATCAACGATAAAGGAGAACTGCTGATGGATGCGTACGAGGCCATGCTCGATGATACCGTTAAAATTGTAGCCGTTACTTATGTTTCCAATACCATGGGGACCATCAACCCCGTGGAAGATATCATCACGCTGGCGCATGCACGAAATATTCCGGTACTGATAGATGCCGCTCAGGCCATTCAGCACCTGACTATTGACGTGCAGGCCCTGCAACCGGATTTCCTCGTATTCTCCGGCCATAAAATCTATGCCCCTACCGGCATCGGCGTACTCTATGGTACCTCCGAATGGCTCAATAAACTGCCCCCTTACCAGGGCGGTGGAGATATGATCAAAACCGTTACCTTCGAAAAAACAATCTACAATGAGCTACCCTATAAATTCGAAGCCGGTACCCCGAATATCGCGGGCGCTATCGGATTGGGAGCAGCCATTGAATACCTGCAGCAAACCGGCATTCCGGCTATCCAGCAATGGGAAGAGGAATTAACCGCCTACGCCGTGGATCAGCTGCGCCAGATAGACGGCCTCCGTTTTATTGGCGATGCTGCCCACAGAAGCGGCGCTATCTCCTTCCTGGTACATAATATCCACCCATTCGATATGGGCGAACTGCTGGACCAGCAAGGCATTGCCGTGAGAACCGGACACCATTGCACCGAACCGCTCATGGACCGCTTCCAGATTCCTGGTACCGTTAGGGCATCCCTGACTTTCTATAATACCATGGAAGAAATTGATAAACTGGTTGCCGGTGTGAAACGTGCCAGCAAAATGCTGCTGTAAAATGGGCATTATGACGATCAAAGAAAAACAAGACGAGGTAATTGACGATTTTTCCTTCATGGGAAACTGGGAAGATAAATATGAATATATCATCCAGCTGGGAAAAGATCTGCCCCTCATACCGGAACAATTCAAAACAGACGATAATCTGATCAAAGGCTGCCAGTCACGCGTTTGGCTGCATACAGAACTCAAAGACGGTAAACTGATATTTACCGCCGACTCTGATGCAGTGATCACCAAAGGACTCGTTAGTCTCATGATCTCCGTTCTTTCCGGACATACGCCGAAAGAAATCGCGGACGCAGAAATATTTTTTATCGATGCTATCGGATTGAGCAGTCATCTCTCCCCAACCCGTTCCAACGGTCTGCTGAGTATGCTCAAACAAATGAAACTTTATTCCGTAGCCTACCAGGCGAAAATCAATCAGCAATGAGTGAATCAACATTAAGGGATCAGATAGAAGCACAACTCCGTACCATTTACGACCCGGAAATTCCGGTAAATATCTGGGAACTCGGACTGGTATATGCCGTTAAAATCAAGGACGATAACAGCGTTGGGATTGATATGACCCTTACCGCTCCCGGCTGCCCCGTAGCCGGAGATATCATCCGCGAGGTAGAAGAAAAAGTGAGAAACGTGGAAAGCGTTACCGATGTTCACGTCCACCTTACCTTCGATCCACCCTGGACAAAAGAAATGATGAGCGAAGAAGCCAAGCTGGAACTGGGTTTCCTCTGATCTTCGCCGCTCTTTGAATAAACTTTTTAGCCAAATATCACTTGACTTTTAAAAAGACATTGATATTTGGCTTTTTTATTTTTCGATTTTCTTTAATTTGTGACCGATTTTGCTTCCAGCAGGCATTATATGTATAACATAATTTCTTAATCTTTAAAACCGCTACCCGCGGCAACAATCAGAGAAGACAAACTAAACTGAACACCTATTTAGACCTTATGCCATATACAGAGGAAGCGACACAACCAATAATCGAAAGACTGAAAAGAAGGTACTTCCAGCATGCGAATGAAACCACCATCGTGTCGATCCAACTGTTCCTGACCGGCAGACAAGCCACAGCTCCCTCACTGCTCACCACAGACGAATTAGCAATGGCAGGCGCCCTTATCCCTCTGCTTCAGTTACCAGATCAATGGAATGACAACGACCGGCTGGTGCTACAGTTACTATCCGAACCACAAGTGTGGGAGAAAAACGAGCATGATTTCCTGAAGCATATGGTCCCTATGCTAGATATGCCAGGCAGCTCCTCCTCTATTGTACAGCGATTCAGCAATTTTACTCAATTCCTGCAGCAACAGGGCTACTCCCCTGAGAAAATCGGCTCCATGCTGATCCTTTATTCCAATTATGGCGATAACATGGACCTCATGCCGCTGAAATTTTCGCCCTTGCGAAAATTCCTGCAGGACCTGCTCAGATCAACGGATCAACTAACTATCCAGCCATACCTGCAAAGATGGTATCAGCACAACTGGAACTCCCTGTTCTTTCGACTCCTTAGCCGGAGCCATCCCGACCATGAAATGAATTACCTGGAAGCCAAACTCCTGCAACAACTTCCGGGATATCTTCACAGTGAACTAGCCAATACATTATTACAGCACAACTACAGTAAATATGAACCGTTGCTGCTGCAAATCGCTACTGCCGCCGCCAATGCAGGTTCGGTGGCCGTACGCCTGGGCGTTCATCTCGCCCTGACCAATTTCCAGCCTGAAACCTATCAGGCGAATTTGCTGCCCTTATTCCGCCAGTACCTGGAAGATTTCACTTCCCAACCGCCGGCTGAAGAAGGAACAGCCACTACATTGCTCCATGCAGCAGACCGTCGCAGCTATCCTTTAAGCGTCATCGCACTGCATGGGCTCCTCCAACAGGACCCTGCCGCCGGTACCGCTTACGTGGAAACATTCATCCGTGATAAACGCATGATCCAGGAAGAATGCTTCGATTTGCTCGGACAACAGCCGCAGCAACAGATACTACCCATCCTGTTGAATGCACTGGAAAACGGCTATGATATTAAATTGCTGCTTCCCGTGCTGGATCAATATGATCCTGCCGCGTTTGCAGATCAGCTCTGGCCTTATACCCTGCATAAACTGAAATCGGTACGTATGGCTGTAGCCACACTACTGGCACGCGATCCGCAAGCTTACAACAAAGCCGCTGAGCTGCTGCAACATAAAAAAGCAGAACAGCGCCTGGCAGCCACCCTCATACTTTGCAGTATCAACACGCCCGCAGCCCGCACCCTCATTCAGGAAGCCCTCCACAATGAGATCAACGACGACGCCCGCGATATGATGCTGGAAACACTCGGTAATACCATTCAGTATACCGCCGATATGGAAACGGTCCACTACCTGATCGCTTCCGCTGCCAGCAGACATAAACTGTCGCGCCCACTGGAGAAATGGCTGGACGACCAATCCCTCCCACTCCTTTGGACCACCGACGGCACTCAACTGCCCCTCGAAGCCACCCGCTTCCTTCTGTACCGTATGTCCAGGATTAAAGAGATGGGCGCCGACGTAGAGGCGAGACCGTTACTTCGCCTGCTCGACAAAACACGTAACGATGAATTCGCCGTAGCCCTGTTCAACCTTTATGAACAGCACGAAGGCGATACCAGACTGAAATACCTCCTGGCCACTGCTGCACTCACTGGTCATAAACAACTGGCAACAGCATTGCAGGATAATATCGCAGACTGGATCAAACATCGTCGCCCACGTCAGGCAGAACATGGCCTGGCCGCACTCGCCCTCCAGGCAGGCAGCAAATCACTTCAAATAGTAGAATACTACGCCAATAAATACGTCACCAGAAAAGTAGCGCTGGGTACAGCCGCCAGAACGGCCCTCACCCGCGCTGCCGAAGAACTGGGACTCACACTGCATGAACTGGGAGATAAAGCCGTTCCTGACCTGGATTTCGATGGCAGATACAAGCCATTCGATATGAAAGGCGATACCTGGAAAGGCTTTGTAGACCTGAATTTCCGCATCGCTTACCTGAACCGCAAAAACAGACGCCCGAAAACGCCGCCTGTAGCCGCCGCTCCGGAGACCAAACGTTTCTTCAAATCACTGCAGAAACAATTGCCGGATATGGCCATAGCACAAACGAAGCGATTGGAACAGTTCCTCGTCAATCAGCGCAGCTGGACAGCCACCCAATGGCTGGAACTGTTCCTGCAAAATCCCCTGATGTTTGTTTTTGCCAACAGACTGATCTGGGCAGTATATGATGAAGCAGGTCAATTGACAACTACTTTCAGATGTACTGAAGAATCCCGTCTGCACAGTGTTTCAGGAACAGAAATTCAATTGCCGGAATATGCTACTGTAAGACTCCTCCATCCTTTGCAGCTGGATGAAACCAGTCTGCAACAGTGGAGACAGCATCTCACCGTAAACAATGTTATTCCTGCTTTCAATCAGCTCGACAGAAACACCGCGCTCCTGACGCCAGCACAGCACTTCCAGACACAAATCAACGACTTCGAAGATATTGTGATGGAACAGGAAGCCCTCATCCTGCATCTCCAGGATAAAGGCTGGACGCCAGCTATCAATGAAGAAGGCAAACTGTACGCCTTCACCAAAACCGACGATATACAACAGGTAACCGCGACGGTAGACGTCCTCAGCATCTACCACGAAACCGGTATCCAGTGCAAACTGGGTAACCTGTACTTCACTGAAATATTACAGGAGTCAGCATCCCTCAGCAGCCCCCAACCGGTGGCTGCTGACCGCCTGCTCCCCTTCCTGAAAGTGGCGCCTATCTTCTGGGCAGAAGCCATCGCAGATATTGCCAGCGCACGCATGAATACCACACTCGTGTAAAAGTCCCGCTTGCATCCGGAGATTATTTGTAATTTTTAACTTTGGAAATTACTTATAACCTCCATTTATCATGCATACCATCAAGCAAAAGCTGGCTGCGCTAACCGCACTACTCTGCGCGGCTACACAGCTCTACGCAGTGAACATCATTCCGCGACCTTCAGAAATTAAAACGACAGGCGCCAACTTTTCATTAACAGACCAAACCGCCATCATTGCCGGCAAAAGTGCCACAGAAGCGGGTTTCCTCCAACAAACATTAGCGGCCGAATATGGATTACACCTCAGCGCCGCCAGCAAAGCCGCATCTAACTACATACGCCTCGACCTGCAGCCCCAACTATCTCCAGATCTGGGACAAGAAGGTTATACCCTACATGCAGACAATAACGGCGTAATCATTACTGCTGCCACCAATGCCGGCGTATTCTACGGCATCCAGTCATTAAGACAAATTATCAGCACTAACGGCAACGCTTACACGATTTTAGGAATAGATATCAAAGACAAGCCCCGCTTCGGCTGGCGTGCCTTTATGCTGGATGAAGCCCGTCACTTCAAAGGTGTGGCAACTGTAAAACAATTGCTCGATGAGATGGCACTCCTGAAAATGAATACTTTCCACTGGCATCTGACAGACGATCAGGGCTGGAGAATTGAAATAAAAAAATATCCCCTGCTGACGAAAATCGGCAGCCACCGCGATTCTTCACAGACTGCCTTCGGTAGCAAGGTATACCGACTGGTGCCTCACGGCGGCTACTATACGCAGGATCAGATAAAAGATATTATTCAATACGCAACGGAAAGGCATATCAACATAGTACCAGAAATTGAAATGCCTGGCCATGCCAGTGCGGCCATTGCGGCCTATCCCTGGCTGGGCACCCGCCACGAACAAATTGCAGTGCCTGCACAGTTTGGCGTACATTATAATGTTTTCAATGTAACCGATCCCAAAGTAATCGGATTCTTACAGGATGTACTCCAGGAAGTTATGGCACTATTTCCATCAAAAGTGATTCATATAGGCGGAGATGAAGTGAAGTATGACCAGTGGAAAGCCGATTCCACTGTCGTGAAATACATGCGGGAACATCATTTAAGCTCTCCGGCCGATTTACAAATCTCCTTCACCAATAGTATTTCCAACTATCTTGCCGCCAATAACCGCAGAATGATGGGCTGGAATGAAATCATGGGGGTAAAACTGCATGAGTACAATGATGCCAACGATATCGCAGGCACAGAGAAACTCGCGCCACAAACCATTGTTCATTTCTGGAAAGGCGAGCTTTCCCTCATCAGAGATGCGGTTTCCAAAGGCTACGATGTGGTAAACTCTTATCACAGCTATACTTACCTGGACTATGATTTCAAACTGGACAAAGCTTATGGATTCGATCCTATTCCAGCAGGACTCGAACCTCAGTACCATTCAAAAATTCTCGGCTTCGGTTGTCAAATGTGGGGAGAATTTATTCCCGATGCACAAAGCATGAATGTACGTGTATATCCGCGACTAGCTGCCTACGCAGAAGTTGGCTGGACTATGCCCGCCAATAAAAACTTCAGCGAGTTCCAACAAGCATTAGGCTTCTTCTATTCCCGCTGGAAAAATGCAGGTATTAACTACGGGCAATAAAAATAGTATAGCACCCAAAATGTGCATACATCTAAAACATGCTTTTCATCGTTCCTGCCCGCTGGGTAGGGACGATGAAAACTCAAGCGTAAATGAATGATGTCTGTGACGCTATTCATTTGCGTTTTATACACTAGCATTTGCATATTATGTTCTAGGTTATCAAAACGATCATCAAAATATCATTTTAATAATATATAAATTATTGTTTATCAATAACATTTGATTAACTTTTGAACAGATTTCCGGAAGGAAAAGCTTGCTAATTTTACAACGAAATAAATTCTTTGAACCCTAAATTTCGTAGTATGTCAAATGACCAGATGCAAGTAATCTTAGCTGCCTTAAAGGGAATGGACTCCAAGTTTGAGGAAAGATTCCATCGAATGGATGAAAGATTTGAACGTATAGATGAACGATTTGAGCGCATAGATCAAAGATTTGAACGCATGGAGAAGGAAATGAAAGGGATGAATGAAAGCTCTAAAATCCAATTTGCCTTCCTGGAAGATAGTATTAAGCAGTTGGATCTTAAAGTTGAAAAACGATTTAATGGTATGCAGATGGAAATTCAGTTGATGAATGACAAGTTCGAAAAACGATTTGATGGAGTAGACTACAGCATAGCAGGAATGAAAACGATCATGCTCGACATGGGCAAAGATTGGGAAACCTGGAAATGCTAGTATGCCGTATAGACGCCACCACTATCTTCATGCAAAAAGAGAGGACATTTCAAGTATCTTGAAACGTCCTCTCTTTTTTGAATTACCACTTTTTAGTCAGTCTTATCCTGTACTTAAACGATTTAGCACACACTGAAAAGAAACTCCTGCATTAAGGAGTATAAGTAACATTACTTCCGTAAAGTACCTGTGATACAGCAGAGAAATAAGAAGCTTTATTCGTACTTGTCAGATTATACCAGAGATAAACCCCATAGCCGTTGTTTTTAGTAGAATTAGCCAGGGAAACGGCGGTAGACTGACTTGTACTGGAAATATCCACTGCAGCTGGCGCCAGCTGGCTTTTTGCAAGACCGGCTACATTTGGAACAGAGTAAGAGCCGTAAATAGCATTCCAGCTATAATCTACAAAATCGCCTGCTTTTTGTCCTCCATAAGATAAGCGGGAGGCCGCAGGGCCATAGTAATAGAAAGAAATAATTTTTCCTGTAGGCAACAGCGAACGTAATTCGCTCAACAAGAATACAAAAGAGCTGTCGTTCGGTTGCGGCGTACCATTCGTACCATAATCCGCATATTCATCATCGAAGTCAATTCCATCCAGTCCGTAATAGGATACTGTGTCTGCTAATTGCTTGGCGAAATCATGTGCCGCAGTGCGACTCGTAAAATTCGTGAAACCCGCGCCCTGGTGATTTCCCAGAATAGACAACAGCACTTTCATGCCTTTGTTTTGCAAGGGAACGATCTGGGTACTTTTGTTTACCAATACACTTGTAACCTGTGGATTGTTGGACAGGTAAGCTTTCTGAGTAGTAGTGTTGTAATTGATATTGGCCGCGAATATAATCGCAATATCAAAGAGTTGCTGTCCACCGGTAGTGAGCGTGTATTTACCGGTATTCAACAAACTGTTGCTGTTAACCTCCACATAGCAAACGGACTTTCCGCCAGCTTTGGTCACAGTTTCTGTATGGGCTTTGGTAGTTTGATCTGTCCGGGGTGCAACATCCTTCTTACAGGAGAGCATACCCAGCATTACAATGATAATAGCAGGCAGCACAACGCGGTGCAGTGCGTGGAATTGGGTCGTCATTTTTAGATTTTTGATGGTTAATAAAAAGGAAATCAGGATCGGATCATGGGATACGACTAATGGGTCTAACTGTGTGCTAAATTATCTCGACCAGAAAATGTGGAATTCGAATTCTTATCATGAATATAGGAAAAAATCAATAAAACAACTAAAACGATTAAGCTCAAGTCCACAAAGGATTTGGGAATAGTTTAGCAAGCCATAGTTTTGTCTGCCTTAGCATTCCATAAAACATTTGCTAAACTACGGCAGTCCATAAACGAAAACCGCCTCACACAGGTGAGGCGGAAATATGTAATGAGATATGTTTAGGGAGACTACTTTTCCAATGTACCGAACAACCCATTCTTATAATCGGCAAAGGCCTGTTCTATTTCCTCCTGGGTATTCATCACGAAATTATCTTTTGCTGCAACAGGCTCGTTCAGCGGTTCAGCGCTGAGATACAGGATACGCGTGGTTTCTGTAGCTTGCAGCAAAACTTCCGTATGCGGATCTTCTTTATCAAATACGACTAAATGATAACCATCAACAGAGGTGCCATTTACGAGGAGATTGCCATCAATCACATAGAGCAATGTCCAGTAGCCAGGTTTTGCATGCAACCTGAATTCTTTTTCTGCATGTATGGTTCCCCAGATAGCGGTGATAGGGGTAAAATTCTTCAGTGGACCCGTTTGGCCACCATACTCCCCTCCTATCAGGGTCAGATGTACTCCCCCTTCATTGACTACTACCGGCATGGTACTACCTGGTACATACTGATAATACGGCGCATCAAACTTATTTGCCGCAGGTACATTGAACCATAGCTGTAAAAGTTCGTAGATGCCTCCCTTTTCCAGGAATTCTTCTGAAGGCCCTTCACTATGCAGAATACCTTTTCCGGCAAACATCCATTGTACATCACCAGCAGTAACGGTCATTGCATTACCGGCATTATCGCGGTGGAACCCCTGTCCCTGTAGCATAAATGTAACAGGAGCAAAGCCTCTGTGCGGATGTGGATGCAGCCTGTCTTCCGGAGAATCGGCAGGAAAAAATTTCGGCATCATGTGATGCACTACAATAAACGGATTTGCAAAGCGAAACTGCATAGTAGGCAACGATTGGCGCACTACTTCTGTATCGGTGATCTGTTTTTCTCTTCCTTCCAGTACATGCAGAATTTTCTTTTCCATGTTATTGTTTTTGTGCGTCAGATAATAATTTCAGACTGGCCTTTTCCACGGAACTGCGGAACATCTTTAATATTAATACCTCGTATCTCTCCAGACGAACTACATCTCCTTCCCGCGGAATATTACCATGTACATAGTTTATTAAACCCGACAACGTCTCATAATGTTCGCTCTCCGGTAATGGATACGGCAGATGTTCGTTAATATCAGACAGATTTTCGTGGGCATTTACGATATACGTAATATCATCTTTCTTCTCTACAATCGGCGCTTCATGGTCGTGCTCATCCTGAATATCGCCTACCAGCTCTTCCAGGATATCTTCCATCGTTACTATACCTTCGGTATCGCCGAACTCATTAGTCACTACGGCCATCTGTATACGTTGCAGCTGGAAAGTACGGAGCAGATCCTTAATCTTCATACTATCCGGTACATAATACACCGGTTTGAGGATCTGACTGATATCAGTTACTTTCTTCTCATGCACTCCTTTTACAAGATCTTTGGTATAGATCACGCCTTTCAGTTCATCCAGGGTATTATCATATACCGGATATCTGGAATAACCATCGGTAATCACCTGGTTTACCAACTGATCAAATGGCAATGAGATATCCAGGGCAGAAAGATTTTTTCGATGGGTGAAAATTTCTTTCACGCGACTATCATCAAACTCAAATACATTCTGGATAAGCTCTCTTTCCGTTTCTTCAATAGCGCCACCTTCCTGACTTTCAGAGATAATCAGCTTGAGCTCTTCTTCAGAGTGGATTTCCGATTCTCCGGCAGGCTGCAGTCCGAAAAGACGCAGAATACTGTTGGCCAGACCATTCAGGAGCCAGATGAAAGGGCGGAAAATAATGAAGATGAATCGTAATGGCATGGCTACTGCCAGCGTTGTAGGCAGCGGTTTACGTATAGCCATGGATTTGGGCGCCAGCTCTCCAAATACGATATGTAATACGGTGATAATAAAAAACGCTACTGGAATAGCTACCGCATGCGCCGCACTCTCGGTAATGTGCAGCCCGATAGCATCCATAAAATTCAATACCAGTGTTGTTACCACGGATTCTCCGACCCAACCCAGCCCCAGGGAAGCCAGGGTAATACCCAGCTGTGTTGCTGCCAGGTAACCATCGAGGTTGCTCAGAACATGCTTTGCCGCTTTGGTGGCTCTTTTGGAAGCGCCCTCGCTGGCATTTATCTGTGAAGACCTAACTTTTACAATAGCAAATTCGGCCGCTACGAAAAATCCATTCAGTAAAACAAGAATTATAGTTCCAAGAACTTGTAGAAACATTATGTGGGAAAATTGGTTCGCAACCCCAAATATAGGCTAAAGAATTCTTATACGTTAAGGTATTTTTACCAGGTCCTTTCCCACTCCCCAAAACTATCTTCCGGAATTTTTTTCAATTAGTCTACTATTTTCATAGAGTTTGTGTATTTTGTGAAGAAATTGACAGGATATATACATGGAGAAAGTCATACCATCAGCCGCCCCTACCACTGCTAAAACAACCCCTGTTCCGCCACAGGAAACAGTTTTGCCTGCCAAAGGCTCCCCATCGGGAAAGCGTCTGCTCTGGTGGACGGCTGCGGTGCTCTTCCTTGGAATTACCCTGACCTTCATCTGGTGGCATACGCCCAACTTCCAACAGTATGTAGAAGATATCCCCGCCACTTTTTATTATTTTCTCATTGCAGGATTTATATTTGCCATGATAGACGGCGCCATTGGCATGTCTTATGGCATCACTTCCACTACTTTCTCACTGTCCATGGGTATTCCGCCGGCTTCCGCCAGTACGGCTGTCCATATTTCTGAAATCCTCAGTAACGGGATCGCAGGCTGGATGCACTTCAAGATGGGGAATATCAATAAGAAACTCTTTAAAATGCTCATCATTCCGGGTATTACCGGGGCCGTGATTGGCGCGTACCTCTTGTCTTCCCTGGAACATTATGCTACCTATACGAAACCTGTTGTTTCGCTGTACACCCTGATTCTGGGTAGTATCATCCTGAAAAGAGCGATTGAGGTGCGCAATAAAAAAGCGCATCAACATAAAAAAATTAAGAAAATCGGTATCCTTGGCTTCTTTGGAGGCTTTATTGACGCCATTGGCGGTGGCGGATGGGGTTCTATTGTACTCTCTTCGCTGATTGCCGGCGGCAGGCATCCCCGCTTTTCCCTGGGAACCGTTAAACTTTGCCGCTTCTTTATTGCTATGCTGAGCTCTCTGACCTTCGTAACAGTGCTTTCTCATGTGCACTGGGATGCGGTGATGGGGCTGGTTATTGGCAGCGCGCTGGCCTCTCCTATCGCAGCCAGAGTTTCCAATAAAATCTCCGCTAAAACAATTATGATCGCCGTTGCCGTGATTGTAATATTGGCAAGTATAAAAAGTATTTACGGATTCGCAGTGAAAGTGCTGTAAATACACACCTATTCTTCTGTGATAAGCTTGTTGGCCTTGAGGGTGACAGGCTTATTCTGCTCGTACTCTACCGACGCATATAAAATCATGGAAATTCTGTCGTCCAATGGTTTGCTAGGGAGATACTTGTCGTCTACATACACTTTGATCTCTGCAGTACGATCTGCAAACTGATACCATCCTTTTGACAGCTTCCGCGTAAAATAGCCGGTGAGTCGGACGGTGGAACTGTCCCGGTCCAGCTGTCTTGCCTTTCGCAATACCTCTCCTACAGTATAATTCTCCTGCGGTGGGCGGATAAACGCAAATGCAGCTATCAGGAACAAACAAAGGAACAGCGTTTTCATGTGCGACAATCATTTGCTTTACTAAAACACCCGGCGAAAAGAAAAGTTCATTACAATAAAAAGGCTGACAGCCTTGCAGCTGTCAGCCGGAGTTGAATGGATGGATGCGGAAAAATTTTATTCGATCACCAACTGTTGTGCCTTACGGATATCCGCTATGCCAGCGTCTATCATTACACAACCTTTCTTATAGCCTGGCTGCCAGGTCCAGCTGCTGATCACTTTCCCGTTCAGCGTTACCTTTTTAGGCTTTTGCTGACGGAATACTTCCAGTTTCACACTGCGTTTCTCCAGTTGACCATTGTACTTGCCACTGGTGGCGCCTATTACTACAGTGGTTTTAGCTCCAACATATTTGGAAGTGATATTCGTATAGGCGAAGGCGTTGCTTTTCTTGTAGGCCAGCGTAGCGCCATCATCTTCATATAATTTGAAATGACCATCAGCGCCCGGATAGATCTCCAGGGTGAGGGTATCTTTCGGCTTCTCCCTGTCATACAGCATTTCAGGGTACTTAGGAATGATAGCGCCCTCCTTTACGAACAACGGCAGTTTCTCCAGCGGAGCTGCAAAATTTTGCAGCCACTGGCCACCGGAATAGGTATCGCCATTTTCGTAGTCGGTCCAGGTACCTGCAGGCAGATAAATACTGTCGCGTTTTTCTTCATCCTTATAAACTGGCGCTACCAACAGGTATTCGCCACTCATAAACTGATACTGAGTGGAACGCCCCCAGGTGGTGCTGTCTTTCGGATATTCCAGTACCATGGCCCTGCAAACCGGGGTACCGTTTTCATAGGCTTCACGGCAATAGGAATACATATACGGCGTCAGGCGCATTTTCAACTTCATGAATTTGCGGTTAATACTCGTATAGGGTTCACCGTAAGTCCACGGTTGTTTATTCTCTTTCGCCCAACCGCTGATAGCCATGTATACCGGCGTAAATGCTTTCCATTGCATGTCGCGTACATACGTTTTGGCGCTTCCACGGAAGATGCCATCTACATCGCCGGTGGCATAGTTGAAGCCGGAGAGTCCGCTACCAATTACAGTAGGAATATGGAAACGGATATATTCCCAGTTTCCGCTCTGGTCGCCACTCCATACGGTAGCATAACGTTGTGTACCCGCCCAGCCGGCTACGCACCAGATGAAACCACGGGCATCTGCATTGTTCTCAATGCCCTGGAAAGCGGCACGGTTCCCATCCAGGCCCCATTTGTAACCCGGACCTACCCAGGCAACATCCAGCTTCATACAACGCGTACCGATCCGACCTACTTCATCTTTGATTTTTTCCACGCCGTTCTCGGTCCACAAGCCGGTGTAGAAGCCCAGTTTATGCAGACTTTTCACTACCGTATCCAGTCCCTGATAGCCACAACCATAGCCATCGTTAGGCAGTATCCAGCCGCCTGGCATATCTTTTTCGCGGTATACGCGGGCTACTTTACTGATTACATCACCAGTCACCCCCTTCTTATTGTAGCAATCGGCATCTCCGAATTCAAGGCCCCAACGTGGTACCATAAACGGACGTCCCGTTACATGGGTATACGCTTCCAGTACCTTTTTGATACTTGGTCCATAGAAATAGTAAGCATCAAATTCGTACCCTTCATGCTCCAGTTTTACAGTATCGCGGAAAGCATATTCACCTTTGTTGAAGGTATTGCGGAAGATGCCATAACCAGCGGTACTCACGAAGAATGGCGCGGGGTTGGAAGTAGTATTGGCGCCCCAGTTACCGAAATTATTACGGATAGGAATGATACTGTCGCGATGTGAGAAATTACCATTCTGCATACCACCGCCATAATAGTAATCTTTGTCTCTGCGCCCCAGGTACTCTGTTGCCTGCTCACCTAAGCTGATAGGCTCTTTTTGTTCATAGACAAGCGCGCCTGATTTATCGTAAACGGATATACGAAAAGGTGATTTTTCTATCAGCATCTTTAATGCTGAAGTAGAGATATCATAGTAGTTCTTTAACTCAGTGATCTTATAAGGTACTGCCTTATCGCCATTCCATACCACAATACCATTTTCCATGGCATCTTCAAACTTACCGTCAGGACTCACTTGCAGTCGGTATACATCCGGTTGCAGCCATTGCAGTTTCACCATAGCATTCCCTAAGGTAAACAACACCTGCCCAGGCAACTGTTGCATTTTGAGGGCATTTGTCAATGGTACTTTCTTCAACAGGAGATGCGTGGAGAGTTGATTGTTGGAGGGATTCTCGTCTCCCGGTAATAATACTTTAGCATCCAGCTTCCAGATCCCTTTACTATGCAGATCTGCTTTTTCCAGCAATACATCTCTAAAGGCATATGGCGGAAGCGGCGCGGCTCCAAACGGAATACTGATACGCTTTTCCGCAGTACCGGTACCAACGGAGTAAGTAACCGTCACATCCTTGTTTACTTCCTGCGTGCCCAGGTTTGTAACGCGAATGGTAATAGGTTCATTTGCAGAGAAGGCATCACGGCCATTCTGTGGAGTAACCACATTGGTAATAGCGATATCCAGTGGATACACTTTTTCATAGTTTGCCAGGAAAATCTTTCCATTCAGCGTGCCTTTCGAATCCTTTACCACATTGCCACTACCTTCATCGAACTTATAATAGTGCAACAAGTGATTGTATTCCGGATCTTTATCGGTCACTTCTTTAAAGGCCAGACGTGCTATAGTGGCGGCCGACAACTCTTTATCCCACATACGCATCTCATCAACGGTGGCATTGAGGGTACCGAAACCATCTGCATCCAGGCCTATCTGCGCGAGCGGCAGGGGAATACTTTTATCGATCGTCTGAATGAACTTACCGTCTACATAAAGGGAGGTTTGCATGCTATCCGCTACCAGGGCGATATGCGTGAGTTTACCAACCGGCAGCTCATAATTAAACAGTACATCAAATTTACCTTTCCTGGTAAGCCCGATTTTGTTGGTATTGTTGTATTGTTCCAGTCGGATGCCGCTTTCATAATCGCTGCTGGTAAGCAGTGAAGAATAGGTGCTGACTTTATTACGACTGACGAGGCATTCCACCGTATAAGGCGGCTTGAGGTCTTTGCCGTTCAGTTCCACAAAATTGCTGGCTCCATTGAAGCGCAGGCGGTATTGTGCATCCGCGTGGGTAACGGCCATGCTCAGGAGTACCGTCAGTGCGGCCCCTCCCAGCAGGGACTTAAAGGAGATTCTTTTCATTGTTCAGTATATGCTAACGTGGCGATAAAAATAGTCATCATAATTGAGAATTCCGGCATAAATTGTATTAAGAAAATTTTCCTGTATGGGATTTATAAAGAATTACAGCAGTGTGCTATGGCTTTTGGGAGGTATCATTGCCGGTAGCATAGCGGGTTTGATACTGGGAAGCCGCGTTACTGTTATCCAGCCTGTTGGCGATATCTTCCTAAATTTACTCTTTACTGCTATTATACCACTGGTATTTTTTGCCATTTCAAATGCTATTGCCCAGGTGGATGCTGGCCGGAAGCTAGGCCGTATACTCGGAACTATGTCTCTGGTATTCTTATCTACTTTATTAATTGCCGCTTTCCTGACCATCGTTTGTGTATGGATATTTCCTATTCATCAACAGGTGATATTATCGCATGATGCCGGGGATATCAGCAATCCCGGTAATGTTGGTCAGCAGCTAACGCGACTACTGACGGTCGATGAATTTTATACCCTCTTATCCAGGAAGAATATGCTGCCTTTTATCATCTTCTCGGTGATAGTCGGTTTTGCGGCGATGAGAGCAGGCGCTGCTGGAGCTGGTTTCCGTAATTTTCTTTATTCCGGTAATGAGGTGATGAAACAGGTATTACATCTCATCATGAAAGCCGGGCCAATAGGTTTGGGGGCTTATTTCGCCTGCCAGGTGGGCACGCTGGGTCCAAAATTGTTTGGTACCTACGCCCATTCCATGGCTATTTACTATGGCTTTGGCATCGTTTATTTCCTGGTTGGGTTTAGTGGTTATGCTTTTATTGCCGGCGGTGTCCGTGGGGTAAAACTCTTCTGGAAAAACAATATTATTCCTACGCTGACCGCCGTGGGAACGGGTAGCAGTATTGCCACCATTCCCGCCAACCTGGAAGCGGCGCCCCGCATGGGCGTTCCCAACGATATATCCAGCGTGGTGATACCGCTGGGCGCTACTCTTCATAAAGACGGCTCCAGTATAAGTTCTATTGTGAAAATGGCGGTAGTCTTCGGGATGTATGGTAAAGGATTCGACAATCCTCAAACCATCATGCTGGCATTGGGCGTGACCGTTATTGCCAGCATCGTGGAAGGAGGCATTCCTAACGGAGGCTATGTAGGCGAACTGCTCGTAATGAGCGTATATGGGTTCCCGGTAGAAGCGCTCCCTCCCCTGATGATTATTGGTACGTTGGTAGACCCGTTGGCCACTATACTGAATGCCACCGGCGATAATGTGGCTGCCATGCTGACTACCCGGTTCATGAAAGGTCATTTACAAACCGAATAAACGTTTATACAGCTGCTGTTACTTTTGCGGGAACAGGTTGTTGGGCGAACGCCTGTTCCAGGTCGGCCAACAGATCCTCTGCGTCTTCCAGTCCTACCGACAAACGGATCAGACTATCGCTGACGCCTGCCGCTCTTCTCTTTTCATCAGGGATGGATTTATGCGTCATTGCCGCAGGATGACACAACAAACTCTTAATGCCGCCTAAGCTCTCTGCCAGTTTGAAATATTTAGTAGCAGTGACAAACGCGGTAGCTGCTGCCGTAGCGTCATCTTTCAGGGTAAAAGAAATGATTCCTCCAAATCCTTTACTCTGGCGCTTTGCCAGCTCATGTCCCGGATGGGAAGCTAATCCCGGATAATATACTTTATCCACTGCCGGATGTTGTTCGAGATAGGCTGCAATTTGCTGCGCATTCTGATTATGCTGACGGATACGCAATGGCAACGTTTCGATGCCACGAATCAAGAGGAAGGAATCGAATGGCGATAACACGGCCCCACAGGCATTCTGGTAGAATTTGATTTCCTGTGCCAGCTCCGGGGTTTTACTGATAACAACACCAGCAATGAGATCAGAGTGACCACCTAGATACTTCGTAGCGCTATGAACCACCAGATCAGCGCCCAACGCTATTGGTTGTTGTAATACCGGCGACGCAAAAGTGTTGTCTACACACAATAAAATATTATTTGCTTTCGCGATACTGGCTATGGCTGCAATATCAGAGATCTTCAAAGTGGGATTGGTAGGCGTTTCCAGCCAGATCAGCTTCGTGGCGGGTGTGATAGCATGAAAGACCGTTTCAATATCGCTGGTATCGATATAATTGACATGGATACCAAACTTTTTGTACACTTTATCGAATAACCGGAACGCACCTCCGTAGATATCGTCTACTGCCAGGATTTCATCGCCGGATTGCAGCAATTTTACCACTGCATCTATGGCTGCGAGTCCGCTCGAAAACGCCGATGCGCCTGCTCCTCCTTCCAGTCCTGCTATTATTTTCTCTGCTATTTCCCTGGTTGGATTATTGGAACGGGCATAATCATATCCTTTGTTGACGCCAGGAGCTTCCTGTACAAAAGTAGATGTCTGATAAATAGGAACCGCAATAGCGCCGGTTTGAGGATCTACGGGAATAGAATGAATCAGTTGTGTGATAGTACTCATGGATAAATAATTTTAATGATGATGAAATGGGTTCCTGCAGTGGTACTATCAAGTGAGGTGGGCAGACAGGTGGGTATTCTATTGCGTGATAGCAATAAAAAAACTCATCTGGCAGCCAGATGAGTTTTAAATATGTTGATTCCGAAGAATTCGCAATAAAACTGGTATCTGACTTATCTTCCCTCGCCGCGGCGAGGATGGATGCAGCACCTTTCACTGGTGGTGAAGGTTGCTAAGGTATCATCGGGCCATTTCCCTACTCCTTTCTTGATAAGCAACTATGTAAGAACTGATGCAAAGATACAGCGGAAATTCAATTCGCCAAATTTATTTCCTACCATTTTTGTAGACTACTATCTTTTTAAGGCCGCAACTGTCTCCTGAATCCCTTGCAGGTAGGGCGTTGGCGCGAGCTGAAAATATTTTTCAAATTTATCGGAATTGAGTTGATATGGATAATTGTTCTGATAAAGCATTTCCACCATCTCCCGAATATTACTATCGAAGAGGCCTGTCAAGGTAAGCATGAATTTATTCAGGTTCATATGTCTGGCTTTTACGCCCATAGCATCCGCAAACATCTGTACGTACTCTTTGCCGGTAGGTGCAGGAGAAGCTGTAGGGAGATGCCATACCTGGTTCCAGCTGTTTGCATCCAGGAGGAGGCGATAGAGCCCTTTTCCAGCATCTGGCGTATACGTATAACTGTGGGGCAAATCATCCTTACCTATCCACATCGCGCTGCTCTTTGTTTTAAATTTATCCAGGATGAGGATATTCAGGAAGCCGGTTTTATCCGCTTTGGGTCCGTAGAAATCGGCTGCCCGTGCAATGGTAGCGGTGATGTGGCCTGCCTGCATTTCGTCCTGCAACTGACGGGCGATGCGGGCTCTTACCTCTCCTTTCTTACTGGAAGGATTGTAAGGGGTGGTTTCCACCATAGGACCGTCTACTAACCCATACGAATATACGTTATCGAAAAAGAGCAGTTTGGCGCCTGCCTCTTTACAGGCACGAATCACGTTATTCATGATAGCGGGCCAGGCTACAGACCAAACTTTAATATCATATTTGAGCCCTGCACAAAGGATTACATAATCTGAGCCTTTTACTGCTGTCATCGTTTGCTGCTCATTGGTAATATCAGCAGCAACAAGCTCCGTGATACCCGCATAGGATACCGGATTCCGGCTTACAAGTCGCACCCGGTGGCCATTAGCGGCCAGGTGATTAGTGAGTTCATTAGAGATGATGCCTCCTGCACCAAGGATGGTATAAAGGGGCTGTGCATTTTGGTCTGACATAAAGATGATTTGAGTATTGCAAAGAGACAGATTATTCCTGAATATGAAGATTAATTTTTCGTGCAAGAAATTGCAAGAATACCCCGTTTGTCCAGCCAAACCCATCCTGAAGTGCATACTCTCCTCCCCCGGCTTCCAGGTGTAAATCTTCCACATTATATTTTTCCATCAGTTTGCCGGTATGATTAAATACAGTGGTATTAAGTCCCAACCATCTTCTGATAATATCATTCGCCAGATTTTCATGTCCGCTTTTCAATAATCCTTTTGCAGTAACGTATTGCAGCGGCGCCCAGCCATTAGGATCATCCCATTGCTGGCGGTTATTCACCAGTGTCGTTTTTACGCCTCCGGGCGCTAACAGATTTTTCGCTATAAAGTCACTCATCGTATAGCCCCGAGCATATGAGATCATCATATCGCAAAAGAGCGGGAAAGCCCCCGCGATAGTGATAGCCGTGGATTGTTGTCTGGCTTTCCAGTCATAATCGAAATACCAACCTGATTTTTCATTCCAGCAATAACGATTCATCGCTTTTATTCTGGCTATTCTTTTCTGCTGGAACAGCATAGAGGAATCACGTTTCCCCTTCACCATGTAAGCCTTACTGATAGCAGCTTCCAGGTTACACAACAATGCATTCAGATCTACAGGAATGAGATCGGTGGTATGGATGGTATGCAGGTCCTGTGGGTCCCGGAACCAGCGACTACTAAAATCCCATCCGGATTCAGCGGCAGCGCGGATATCCCGATAAAATTCTGCAGGCGTTCTACCGGATTTCTCTGCGGCCAATACATCTTCTCTGTATGATTCTTCTCTTGGCTGATCGCTGAAATCCCAGTAACGGTTTAAGATTTCTCCTCCCGGCATTTTTACGACATGTGCATTGGCTTCACCCGGTTTAATATGGTTTGCCCCACGCATCCAATAGGCATATTCTTTTAACAGTTGGGGCAGATAGCGCAGATAAACCTTGTCTCCATTGGTTTCCGCCATGGATTGCACCATGCAGGCAAAGAACGGCGGTTGAGAACGGGTCAGGAAGTAGGTACGGTTGCCATTAGGAATAAACCCCAGCGTATCGATCAGCCAGGCAAAGTTATTCAGCATGTTAGTCACCATATCCGTTTTCCCGGACTCGCGGAGTCCTAGCATGGTGAAATAGGAATCCCAGTAGTAGACCTCCCTGAAACGGCCGCCGGGAACGATATAAGGAAAGGGAAGCTTAATCAGGGAAATACTTCCGTCTGCCACTGGTTCCCGGCGGAGTACCGTCCAGAGCGTGTCAATATGTTTGCGGATGCCCCCGCTGATATCACTGTGGTAACTGTGGGACTGAGAGGATGGCATCTCAAAATATATCTCTGTAAAGGATTTCAGGTTGAAATCCGGCTTATCTTTTAACAGCTGATAAGCATGCATAATAGAATCTGGAGTAACCTTCGGTTTCAGGTCAGGGAAAGTTTTGCCATCTGGGTAGATGCGGTTCATCTGGACGGCTTCAAATAAACCTGGATAAGTGGCTCGGGGTGTTTTAAGCTGTGCCTGTACGGTGAACAGGCAAATCAACAGAAAAGGCAACAACAGTTTCTTCATAACGTAGCGTTTTCTTTAGTCAGTAACAGGTACCTTACTAAAATAAGCTTTTCGTCAGGAAAAACTGTTGTTACCTTCATGCAATTATCAAGGGTCCAGCGGATCACGGCTATCTGCTTGCAGGGAACTTAGCTCCGGTAAAAAGCTGATACTCGTTTCGCTGACATTCAGCGTTTTCTTCATAGGCAGATATCCCAAATCCTGCCTGCATCGCAGATCAAATAATTTTGTGCTGATATACGTGAGATGCATATTATCTGAGACGCAAAGCATTCTCTTATCCATGGGCATACCGCTACGATACACTATCCTAATAGCATTTCGTATATTCGTGGTGGTATGACGCGCATACGGCTCCACAATTACGGCATCTGCCGGCATTCCTAAACTATCCACCAGGTATTTTTTCATTTCTATTCCTTCTGCATATGGCGTCAGGAATGGATGTACATGTCCTCCGGATACAATGATAAAAGGAGCCTGTCCTTTTTTATAATCTGCTACGCCCGATTTACAACGGTTCTTCCCTGCATCGCTGATATGGTCTTTATTCCCCGGCCCTGCGCCCAGGATAAGGATTACGGAGTAAGGATATTTATTCCAGTCGGTGCGTTTTATCTTCTGATAGGCCTCCTTATTAAGGTTGGAAAGCGGTTCATATCTGCCTGCTTCATCATGATGGTTCAGTATCAGCAAGGCCAGCGACAGATCCAGGGAGGGCTCAAAGAAAAGGTTTGAATGGATGTCATCTCCTTGCAACTTATCCAGCAAACCATTTACACTTGCAAAATATTCCGGCGATTTCACCCAGTAGGCCGCGGAATCAATATTGGGATATCTGAACCCTTTATTTTTCGTATAGGCGTCCAAGATATAGTTGATTCCTCTGGCGGCGTCCTGCCAGGCCAGGGTGAGCATGCCGGTATCGCTTTCATGGATGTATAACTGGTACATGCCACTGTTACGCATAGCATGAATCATAGGGGCCATTTCCCGCTGGTTGGCGTTCAACAGTTCGTTGAGTCGTACCCCTACAGCGATTACCTCTTCATTGGAAAACTGAAAAGGCTGTACCAATGCATAGGCCTCATTACCCGCCGGTACTGAAGGCCCCGCCAATCGCCGACTAAACTGCTGCCCTATACGAACCAGGAAAGAGTCTGTCGTAATTATCCTACGTACGGCAGGCATCTTTTCCATCAAGGTAAAGAGATAAAAATTCCTGTCCTGCACCGCACTCGCGCCGGAGAAAAAGGTGTAATGCGGGTCCGGCGGCGCTAGCTGTGCAACGGCAGTAATTCCTGTCATCAACAGGCAAAAGATCAATATTCTTCGTTTTAATCGCATACACAAGATTATAAGATAATTATGAATTTATAACTGCTTTATTTCAAATTTGTTCAATTCTTAATTTAATAAATATTAATAATCCATTGATATATTTAATACATATCTACCTAAGACCTAAATACCTGTATAACAAACATTTAGATAAAAAATCTATTGCGTCAGAAGGCTCAAAACGCTTATTTTTACGGCGGAAAAAAACATGTTAGCCAAGCGCCAATTCTTGACCCATGCACAACAATCACGAGAGGAAGACATTTGTCCGATTTGCTGTACTGACCTTGATGATCATTGTAATGATCAGCCTCTTTATGATCATCTTTTTCAGAAAGAGAACATCTGAACAAGTGAGCACCATTATCAGAGAAATGGGGACAGGCCATACCAGTATCGTCTATCTCGACAGAGCCACGCAACTTCTTTACCAGGCAGATAATAATTTCCGCCTGTATACAGTTACATACGATAAAAAGTATTTTAACAGTTATCGCGAGCAACTGGATGGGCTGAAATTACAGCTCGACAGCGTACTGCTTGACAGCGTTAGTACAGGTAGTCTGCGTAAACTCCTGAACTACAAATCTGATAAAATGGATATCTTCCTGCAATGCAGCCAGCAGCTGGATTCCTTGTTACAAATTCAGGAAGACTGGAAGCCAGCGGCGGTATCTCTCCCTGTGCAGGTATTGGGTAAAATGGTGGCGCGGCAAAAAGCGCATTCTGATACTATTGTTACCACCGAACAAGTTACCAAAACCAATAAGAAGAAATTATTTGGCCGACTGAAAGACGCCATCACCAATAAATCCAGCGTTCATCAGCAGAGTAACCAGGTAAGTGTGGTACACCACAGTAATCCTGGCAGCAGCGGCAATGGTACTGTTTCTTCCTCTCAGTTACAGGAAATGCAGGCCTCCTATGACCAGTTGCTCAATGAGGCCGCCAAAAGCAGGTACCGCATGAACACGGCGGAACAGGATTTAGTAGCCACCAGCAGCCGTTTATTTGAACAGTTGGAATCGTTATTGCAAAGTGCCCGCCGCGCCATGACAGACGCCATCCTTGCCAAACAATCGGAACAAAAAGCCGAAGCAGGTTCCGCACTCTATGCCATCTGGCGTCAGAGCTACTGGGAAATTCCTTTGATACTCCTGCTTGCAGGTATTATCATCTATGGTATGATGCGTCTCTATCGCTATGATCTGGCCCTGCTGCGCTCCAAACAACAGGCAGAGCGGCTCGCCCGGCAAAAAGCGGAATTTGCCGCCACGGTTAGTCATGAACTGCGCACGCCTATTCATTCGCTCCTGGGCTACAGCCAGCAACTGAACCGCGAATACAAGCCAGAAACGGTGTCCGCTATTCGAACGGCCGCAGAAATGCTGTTACAGGTAGTAAATAACGTGCTGGACTATACGAAAATAGAAACGCAGAAACTTATTTTAAAGCAGGAGAAGTTTTCTCCCCGCACCGCTATAGAAGAGGTATGCGAAGGACTCCGTGTACAATCGGACATGAAGTCGCTTATCATGACGCTCAATATCTACTTCCCTACCGGCTTACAAGTATCTGGCGATGCATTTCGGCTGAAACAGGTAATCACCAACCTGGTAGCCAATGCAATTAAGTATACTGATAACGGAGAGATTACCGTTACTGCGTCTGTAAGAAATACTGATAACAACACCTGTTTACTCGAAGTTGCTGTTACTGATACGGGTATTGGCATTCATAACCGCGACTTACCACAACTGTTCAATGCATTCACCCAAGCAGATCAAAACGACCCTAATGCGCATAAACGCGTGAGCGGTTCTGGGCTGGGACTGCATATCGCCAAAAAAATAATTGATCTGCACGAAGGAAAGATCCATGTAAAAAGCATACATGGCAAAGGTTCTACCTTCTTCTTTGAGATCAAATATCCAATGGTAGTACATAGTCCGGCTACCCGTAAAATTACCGTACCAGTAAATGCCTCCAACCAGGAAGAACCCAGAACCTCACTGACACGCATACTCGTAGTAGAGGATAATGTACTCAACCAAAAACTGTTGTCGCTGATGCTGGATCGCATGCAGGTGTATTACAAAGTAGTGTCCAATGCGGAAGAGGCCCTTATTCAGTTTGAGCTGAACACTTTTGATATTGTACTCACAGATATCGATCTGCCGGGCATGGACGGACTTGCATTGGCAGGCAGAATACGGCAGTGGGATGATAAAGAGAAAGCAGCTGTGAAAATAGTGGCTATTACCGGAAATATTCTGGAAGATGATGTAGCCAACTACCTGCGCTCCGGCTTCAATGATTATATCTCCAAACCTTACCGCGAAGAAGATATCCTCGAGAAAATCCAGTTGTTTGGTATGATGGCATGAATGGACTAACTTGATCGGCTAAATCCATATTCGCTTGACATTCGCAGACCGTATCATCGCATTCAATACATCGCTCAGCTTCGAAGGCAAACTGCCTGCGGGTATCCGCGTCATGAATCCTTTCCAGAACAATAAGGAAATCGTGGGCATCATGACCGCCTTTTATAAAAAATTCTATGATGATCATCAACCCAGACAGATCATCTTTGGGATCAATCCTGGGCGATTAGGATCAGGTTCTACCGGCGTTCCGTTTACTGATACGCAACGAATGGCTACAGTAGGTCTGGAAATAAAGGGTTTCAAAACTCATGAACCCTCTTCCGTTTTCATTTATGATCTGATTAAGGCCTATGGCGGCCCAGAAAAGTTCTATAAGAAGTTTTACATTACAAGTATATGTCCCCTGGGATTTACTGCCGTTAAAGGGGAAAAGGAAGTGAACTATAATTATTACGACAGTGCAGCACTTACCAAAGCGGCTACCCCGCTAATTCTGAGCGCTATGGCTACTCAACTGGCCTGGCCTGTAAGTCGCCAGATCTGTTACTGTATGGGTACAGGCAAGAATGCGGCATTCCTGCAAGGGTTAAACCAACAACATCATTTTTTTGAGCACATGGTTCCGCTGGAACATCCCCGGTTTGTCATGCAGTATAAATCCAAAACCAAGGACGAATACATCAAAAAATACCTGGATGCTTTCCGGGAGTATGATAAGTTATAGGCATGAGGCTGGGATACCCCGTAGAACTGTGATTAATTTGCCACACTCTCCGTGGAATTCCACACCGGCGACTGCAAATTTCAATCGGTTTCATTCGCGATATAGTCCGCAATCATATTCAGCAACCCCATATGGAACCGATGTCCGTTGGAGGTGGCGCCAGGCGCACGAAGATAACCGTCGTCGTCTTTTTCCATTGTAATTTCCTCACCGTCAATATCTACGGAATATTTTTCGTGGTCGGGGGTACCGGCAGGTTTTACATAAAAACGGCCGGAGGGGGTCTTGATCATAAATGGGTGCATGGGACACGTTTTATAAAAACGTTGCAGAAATCAGGCCGAAAGATAATTGTAGTACTTATACCAGACGGTTTCGAATTCTTCCGGGGATAGGTCTTCTGCTACCATGTGACTGTTGTGATTCAGTTCCTGGGGTCGGGGCACAGGTTCTACGCTGAGAGCAGTACCCCCAAAATTGAAATTACTGTTCGCAATGCCAAAACTACCGTCCGGGTACAGTTCTATCTTTCTGCACTCAAAGCGGAGATCATCCAGTTCGCTGTATTGGATCTCTGCTTCATCTTCATCCCGGTTTAACCAATAAATTCTGACATAATGCATGGAGTATCAGATTTTTTCCAGCTTGCACTCCCATACGTGGTTGTGCTGTTGGGGACTTTCAAATACTACCCCTTTAATTTTGTAAGTATCTCCCTCTTGCTGAATGCGCTCACCTACCTGGGGAGCACCGGCATC
The DNA here is from genome assembly GCF_003259435.1 of Chitinophaga dinghuensis. Taxonomy (GTDB): domain Bacteria; phylum Bacteroidota; class Bacteroidia; order Chitinophagales; family Chitinophagaceae; genus Chitinophaga; species Chitinophaga dinghuensis. The sequence continues at coordinate 684,647 of NZ_QLMA01000004.1, read as the reverse complement.
GTTGAATTGTACGGTAGCCATAATGCCGAATGACTTATAGCTGTTGATTTTCACGATGGCAGCAGAGCGTAAAACTGCAGGGATAGGTCTTTTTCTATTAAAGTTCCTGTACAGAAATACTCCAAGGATAATGGAAGCGGCTAGGGCGGCGGTTAATAAAATAGGAAACACGATAAACTAGGTTTAGCTGTTGACGTTGACATAAGGCAATAACAAATTAAATAATATTTCGCATTTAAAATGCAAATAAAAATTTAAAATATTCGCCTTATCGAGTCCGTCCCCTCTCCTATTTCTCCGATGCCTCCTGTGCCACTGAATGGAAGAACTGCAATGGGTCATCGTACAGGAAAGAATAACCCAGCATGTCTTTCAATTTAGCATTGCTGATGATTTTCCAGGGCACTACTTCCGAATCCTTGCGGGCAGGCCTTTGCAGCCCATACCAATCGGCCACCACTGAAAGATAATCATACTTCCGCGGGTGCGCACTGGCACAGGCGTTGAAAATCTCCCCCCATATATCTTTTTGTATTACCTGCGTAATGATCCCGATACAATCATCCCGGTGAATCAGATTCACGGGCATCTCCAGGCCATTCGTCTCATCCATCCTCGCCTGTGTAGCCGGAAAACGATTGTAGCCTGCCAGTCCGCCGAAACGAATCACCACTGTATCCATTCCCGCTGTATTTAATAACAGCTGTTCCGCATCCAACAGCGCTTGTCCATTAGGGGTATCTTGCAACTGGCTGCAGCTTTCATCCACTGTACCATTTACATTCGGATAAACAGAAGTAGAACTGATGAAGATCACCTTGCGGATACTGGTCTGCATCAGATGATCCCGCAGGGTAGCCATTTCATGGGCAAATACCTGTGGGCCCCGGTGCATACGCGGTGGCACATCGATGATCAGGACATCGGCATCCCAGAATGTGGCAGGCGCTGTAAGCCGCCATTCCTCCAGCTGTACGAGGCATCCCTGCACCCCCAGCGCATTCATTTCGTTCACTCCCTCCGCAGTGGTACGGGAACCTTTTACCGCATAGCCAGCCTTCAAAAGATGCTGTGCCAGCGGCTTTCCGACCCAACCGCAGCCTAAAATACTTATCCTCGGATACTTTGGATGATTCATGCGCACTTTTCCATTGATTATTTACTGTAAAGGTAAAACAAGTTAGAGCAACCTCCTGCCATCTCCCAATTTATTACCTCCGGGCGACATGTTTAGTTCGGCCACAGGCCTGATTTAGCAGCGAATGGAAGATATAACGTTTATGTATATACGGGCTTTATATGACAGACCATTTTTTAAGGGCGGTGAGTAGTAGTTTATTGTCCAGTTCGTTCCTGCAGGTAATTCTGCATGATCCGCTGGTCAGGCCTTCCATTTCGGAGACATCTTTTATCAGAATACCATATTTTTCGATCAGCCAGGCTTGCAGTTCGGCGGCTGTACCGGTTAAAGTCTCAAATAGAAAAAAATGAGTATAAGAGGGATAGACTTTGAACTCCGCCATCTTTTTTATCTTTTCTCTGAGCTGAAAGGCATCGCCCAGCAAATTGTCCAGGGGAAATTTAAATATCTCAGGGTTTTTCTCGGTGAACAGACCTGCTGCCAACGCCAGCTGACTGACGGACCAGGGCGCTTGTATGGGACGAATTTTCTCCAGCAATGCTTTTTGCGCCAGCACATAACCAAGTCGGAGCCCCGGAAAACAGGCCGTCCTGGCTGGCGATTGCAAGATGAATACATTGGGAAGCCGGTGCAAATGAGGAACCAGACTGGAAGCATTCCGGGTAAAGTGAATATAGGTTTCATCCACCACAAAAATATGCTTACGATTAGCGCTGATCAGCTTTTCCAGCCATGTATCTTCCACCACTTGTCCGTCTGGATTACCAGGGTTACTGATAAAAAAGAGATCTGTTTCCACCTGGAGGATATCAGTGACTTTCTCCCGGGGCAGCTGCCGGATCTGATGTTCATATAAGGCGCAGGCATTGGTATATTCTGCGATTGCGGGCCCTACGATAGTGGTGGTAGCGCCGCGAAAAGCCTGCGCTATCAGGTATATCGCCTGTGTAACGCCATTCGTGAGTAACACCGAGCCTACTGGAAGCTTCGATTTTTTTTCCAAGAGAGACTGTAAGTCTGCCTCCGCTTTATCCGGATAAACCGCAATCCTGTCCATAGCATTCAGCAGATGGCTTTTTAGTTCCGGCCGCAATCCGCCGTACCAGCCATCGGTATTGAAGTCTGCTACAATCCTTGTATCTGCTGAAAAAGCATCGTTTCCTGTACCGGCTTTCATCATATTATATTGGAGTTAAATGCGCAATGACTTATAAACAGCTGTTACATCCAGATGTTCACGCAGGAGAGCTGCCAATTTATCATATTGCTGCTGACGGAACTGGTGATAATCAAAAGTAACATTACCTGCTTTACCACAGGCATGCAGTAATTGCTTTACAATGGTATCGTTGTCGAGGATGCCGTGCAGATAGGTACCCCAGCACTTATCAGAGAGCCAGTAGCCATCCTCTGTACCATCCCGGAATATATTTAGCGGAGAGGGTTGCGGAGACACGGTTCTGCCCATGTGGATCTCGTAGCCGATGCAAGGGGTCGTGTCTCCCCGGAACAAAAAACTCCGTTGTAAGGTTACCTTCTCTTCTTCCAGGACAGTGGAAACAGGCAGGATTCCTAGTCCGGGAACCGTGACGGTGCTGCCTTCCACGCCATGCGGATCGGAAATATCCGTTCCCATCATCTGAAAACCGCCACAAATGCCAATGACCACTGTTCCTTGTTCTTTTGCCTGCAAAATGGCCGCTGCTGTTCCATTATTCCGGATAGCGATCAAATCCGCGATGGTATTCTTACTTCCAGGCAGGATAATGATATCCGCGGCCAGTATTTCCACCGGATCATCCGTATAAAATAAATGAACGCCCGGATATTTCTCCAGGGCATTGAAGTCGGTGAAATTGGACATATGCCGCAGGAGGACTACTGCCACATTCACGCCCTGGTGGCCCAGTCGGCGTTGCTTCTGCGCCAATGCCACGGAGTCTTCTTCTTCAATATGGATATCGCGGAAGTAAGGCAGGACACCCGTTACAGGCACGCCTGTCAGTTGCTCCAACTGATTACGGCCGTCTTCAAAGAGCCGGATGTCTCCCCTGAACTTATTGATAATAATTCCTTTGACTAGCTGTCGTTGTGCTGCTGGCAATAATTCCAAAGAGCCATAAATACTGCCGAAAATACCTCCTCTGTCGATATCGGCAATCAAATATACATCGGCATTGGCGTGCATGGCCATGCGCATATTCACAATATCTCTTGACCACAGGTTGATCTCGGAAATACTGCCTGCACCTTCCATTACCACAGGATGATAACGGGACGACAACCGATCATATGCCAGCTTTACCTCTTCAAACAGTGCATCATTGTGTTGACTGGAAAAGTACTCCATCGCACTGCGATTACCAGCGGGTTTACCATGAAGTACCAATTGGGAAGTCTTGTCGTTCGTAGGTTTCAGCAAAACAGGATTCATATCTGTATGACAGGCCACACCGGCCGCTTCCGCCTGAACCGCTTGTGCACGGCCTATTTCCAGGCCTTCAGGAGTAGCATAACTGTTGAGCGACATATTCTGCGCTTTAAAAGGAGCCGGTTGGAATCCATCCTGTTTAAAAATGCGGCAGAAACCAGCCGTAATCACACTTTTACCTACATCAGAGGCCGTTCCTACGAACATGATACTTTTCATACCAGCAAAAATAAAGATATCGCCAACCAGAAACAGCAAAGTCGCAATTAATATTGCGACTTTGCCGATATATAAATATTTAGGGAGACGACAGCCGATCGGGTCAGAACGTCTTTTTAAAGAGCTGATCGTTGCTCAAGCCCTGGTTGATTTTAACGGATTTCACTTTGAGTCGCTGTTCCACGCCATCGCTGATGGCTACTTCCAGGAATGGAATTTTGAAACCTTCCACTTCCTTGTAGTTGAAGTAATCTGTTACTACAGCGCTTGCATTATTCATTTCTTCCGTAGCGAGCAATACAGAACGTAATTTCAGGCCGGATTTAATATCATAATAGTTTTTGAACACGGTGCCATTGCTGGTAGCAATGCATACGACGATCGCTTCCTGATCATTGACATTTTCCGTTAGTGGCGAGAGTTCCAGCTTTACATTGCCTGGATTTTCCACGTAATATTTTTCCGGGAGCACCTGGTTTCTGTCCGCTTCATATCCTTTTTCCATGCTAGTCATCGCTTTCTGTTTCCCATTGCGCAGCACATAAACGGAATCTCCGTTGATCCACAGGATGGAGGTAGTGCGCGAGAAAACCGGCGTATATACTTCCCGGTAGGTTTTATTAGGATAGCCATAACGCTTTACCATATTGATTTGTGTGCCATCAATATCGCCGTCGAAGTCGACGGAAATATCTTTAAAATCGGCTGCCTGGTTAGCGTTTACTGCTTTCAGGTAATTCTGTAAAACTTGTGTGGCACTGAGTCCTGGCGCAACAGGTTTTCCGCTTTCAGCATTCCATTCGTTGTTAGATTTATCCAGGTCTGGGAGTCGTCCTTCCGGGTCCAGTTGTACTTTCAGCAGTTTGGAGGTGGAAGGAAAATCGAACGACCAGGTGCTGCCGCGCTGCCAGACTTCCACGGGCAGATGTACCGTGTCTCTCTGACCATTTTCCTGCTTAATGGCTACAATAACGGGCATGGGCAGTTTTCCTTTATTTTCAATCGTGATGTTCACTCCTTTGGAAGGATCGTTATTGATATATTCCACTTTTGTGATGGCCTGGTCCATTTTCCAGTCGTTGAAAAACCATCCTCTCCAGAACCAGGACAGGTCTTCCCCGCTGGCGTTTTCCATACTGCGGAAGAAATCATATGGCGTAGGGTGTTTGAAGGCCCAGCGGTGGATATATTCCCGGAAAGCATAATCGAATCTTTCTTTTCCCAGAATTTCATCGCGCAGCAAATTCAATCCCATAGCTGGTTTATAATAAGCGCCTACACCGAGGTAGTTCAAACCGAGTACATCGGGCGTATTGAGAATAGTTTCTTCATCATGGGGAAATACTTTAGGCGCCTGGCGTTGTATAGTCGACGGCGTATAGTATTCACCGTTATGAAAGCCTTTGGTGGAAATGCCATTGATGAAAGTATTGAATCCTTCGTCCATCCAGGCATACTTTCGTTCATTGGAGCCTACAATCATCGGGAACCAGTTATGGCCAAACTCGTGATTGGTAACGCCCCAGAGGCCGTTCTCTTTCGCCCGCCAGGAGCAGAATACGATACCGGGATATTCCATACCGCCTACATTCCCCGCCACATTGGTAGCCACTGGATAGGTATATGGAAACCATTTGTCAGAATAGAGTTCAATACAGCCTTTCACGTATTCAGTAGATCGTCCCCAGCCGTCTTTTCCGGCATTTTCAGCGAGGTATACCGACTGTGCCAGGGCTTTTTTCCCGCTGGGAAGATTCATGCGGGCGGCATCCCAGATGAAAGCTGCCGATGCTGCCCAAGCCACGTCCCTGCTGTCTTTACAGATAAAATGCCAGGTACGGGTACCGGTGAGGCTTTTAGTGGTTTTCAGATCCGCGGAATCCCGGATCATAACAGTAGCGTCAGAATTTTTTGCTTTGGCCAACTGGGCTTGCTCTTTGGCAGAAAGGGCTTGGGTGGGATTCATTAATTCGCCTGAGCCAGCCACAATCATATTTGCAGGAGCAGTAATTGTGTAATCGAAATTCCCATATTCCAGATAGAATTCAGCGCCACCGAGATAAGGGAGGTTATTCCAACCCAGCACATCGTCATAAACGGCCATTCGCGGATACCACTGAGCCATCTCATATACCCAGCCATTGCGGGATTCCATACGGCCACTACGGTCTATGCCATATGCCGGAATGAGGAAGCTGTAGCTGATTTTCAATTGTATGCTGGCGCCGGGTTGTAACGGCGATGTAAGTCGCACCTGCATGCGGGTATCATCCACCAGGTAATTAGCGGCGCTGTTTTTTCCGTTGGCAGCAATTTCTACCGATTTCAGTTCATAACCATTGGTGAAATCTTTCACGGCGAACCTCGCTCCTCCTGGCGTAATGGTAGCGTTGCCGCGGGAGTCTTTACGGAAGCGGTTTTGATCCAGTTGCAGCCAGAGGAAAGACAAAGGTTGAGGACTGTTATTCTTATAGGAGATGGTTACAACGCCGGTGATACGGTGAGACACGGTATCAAGAGTAGCCTGGATATTATAATCAGCCTGATTTTGCCAGTATTTAGGGCCGGGACTTCCGTCGGCGCTGCGATATTCATTTCCGTTACTGGTGTAGAAGATCGGTGCGAAAGCCTCATGTTGATCGTAGTGAGAAGTTTGGGCATAGCTGGATTGCATTGTCGCCGCAGCCAGCAGACAGGCAAGCGGATAGATCAGGGTATTTTTCATCCTGGAAAGTAGGCGTTTTTTGTTGAGAAAATGAGCTTTGTTTAAATATACGTGGAATAGGGATAATAACAACCAGGTATCGGTGAAAAGTAAAAAAGCCCCGTTGAGCGGAGCTTTTGAGGAGATATGAAGACAGAAATGGTTAAACGAGTTTATTAAATTCCTTTTTCACATGTCTTAACCGGAAAGCGAATAGGATGCTGAGTACGCCCATCATCCAGAAGGAAGCGGCCATAATACCTAGTATGGTGGCAACACCGAGGGCAGGATTATCCAGGATAAAGATAGAGAGCATGATCAGTATGATGCCGCCTACGAGCAACCAGCCCCAGTTGGGGATCTTTTCCATACTGAGTTGAATAGAAAATACGATGGTACTGATACCTCGGAAAAGAAACCAGAATCCCAGGAAAATAGGGATCACGGCCATGCTGACAGATGGATAGATCATTAATAATAATCCTACTACCAGGTCAACTATACCTGCAGCGAGCGACCATCCCCAGCCATACATATGTTGGCGATTGGAGATTGCGAAAGAAATTTCAAATATTCCGGATACAAACAGGGTAACGGCAAAGAATATACTGAGTAATACATAGCTACCGAATGGATTTGAAAATACAACGAACCCCGCAATAAGGAATATGATCCCATTGATCAGGTACAGCCACCAGTATTTTACGTTACTTCGGATAGTAGATAAGAGGTTAGACATATGTATTTTTTTTAATTAAAATGAAGACATTGCTACTTCCCTAACACATGCCTTTGTAAAAAGTTCAACCGGGGTGGCGGGGGCTCAGGTAAATCAGTTAACTTTGCCACCTGATTTAAATCATTTTAATAACGATTTCTGGAAACTATCTTTGTGAGATGAATAATGCGATTAAGCAACAGAGGGGCCGACCTATTTGGTGGCATCAAGCGGATTTCCTGGGCATACATCTGGTGCCCTTTCTGGCGTTCTTTACCGGAACAACAGCGTTCGACTGGATTTTGTGTGTAGCACTGTATGTAGTGCGTATGTTTTTCGTAACGGCTGGTTATCACCGTTATTTCTCCCACAGAGCGTTTAAGACGTCGCGTTTCTTCCAGTTTATTCTTGCTGGCGGGGCGCAGAGCAGTTTACAGAAAGGAGCGTTATGGTGGTCTGCCAATCACCGTATTCACCATAAGCACAGTGATACGGCTGAAGATCCGCACTCTGCGAATGTGTATGGTATCTGGTATGCGCATATTGGCTGGATCATGGGGCCGGAGTATAAGCCTACCCGTTATGATCTGATTAAAGATCATAAAGCGAAGGAACTTTTCTGGTTAAACAAATGGCATATGGTGCCTGCTGTTATTCTGGCGGTTGCATGTTATTTTGTGGGTAACAAAGTAAATGGTACTGGTTGGTTTGACTGGCATGCAGGTTTATCTACCTTATTCATTGGTTTCTTTGCCAGCACTATTTTCCTGTATCATGGTACATTCACTATCAACTCCCTGATGCACAAAATTGGTCGTCAGCGTTATGTAACCGGCGATCAGTCCCGCAACAGTGTGTGGCTGGCGTTGATTACGTTGGGTGAAGGATGGCATAACAACCACCACTATTATCAGAGTTCTGCTCGTCAAGGTTTCTACTGGTGGGAAGTTGACATCACTTATTATGTACTGAAAATGCTCAGCGCAGTAGGTCTGGTATGGGAAATTCGTCCTGTTCCTGCGAAAGTGAGAGAGAGCAATAAGATTAATAATGTAAAAGATGGTAGTGCACTGAATGAAGTGAGAGCGTAACAGCCACCGTCTGCAGAGAATATAAAAGGTCGTCCGGTTTTCCGAGACGACCTTTCTTTTTGCCACTTATTCTTTTTGAGGTTAACCACAACACACTACACGATATAATATTTTTCACTACTGCTCTGTATACATAGAAGCATGTACGATTAAGATACCCAGACCGTCACGGAAAGGCAGAAGGAGACTTGATCACAGGCGAATTAAAAATGATGGAAAATCCAGGTTTAATGACAACCTTCCTGTAAGCAGCACAGCAGTAATGATTTAGTTTTGGTTTGGTTGATTTGTTATATGCAAGTTCATCAATAGACTTTAGAAGATCAATACCGCCGCGGGGTGATTTTCCTCGTCCTATACCTGTACAAAAATGGCATATTGCAGGAGCTCCTGCACATTCCGGCAATGCAATTTTTGCATAATATTCCTCCGATGTGTTTTTACGGTATCTATGGAGATGAACAGTTGTCGGGATATCATGGGATTCGTATAGCCACGGACGATCAGCTGAAAGACATCTCGTTCCCGGGTAGAAAGGGACTGATAGTTTTCTGCATGCGTCATTTTGAAGAGAGAGCTTTTGAGCATCCTGTTTAGGAGGAAAATATATTCATTCAGTGCTTCGCTGTCTATCTCCAATTTGAGTTCCATCTGGCCAGGGGTTAAGCTTTTCACGCGGATAGCCGGTGCGGACACCGGTTTACCAACGGTTTTCCTTTCCAACCATGGCAGCGCTTCTTCCACGTGTGCGAAAAACCGTGTACTTAACTGGGCCTGTCCTTCTTCCAACATATTGGCCAGCGACAGCTGGTGCAGCATGTTATCTCCCACTAATATGGCTACTCTTCCATCAAATCCTTTCTGGGCAGCGTCTACATTCAGGAATTGATCTGTCCATGCCTGCAACTCTGGTGTGAGCACAAACTGACAGTTCTGGTTATGCCATAAGGCATGTTTGGGTCCTACCCTATACCATATTTCATGGAAGTTTTTAATACCAGCAGTATACTCTTCTGCTGTATTACAGGCATTCCAGCTGGTGGAAAGAATCCTGCTTTTTTCGTATAGGTCAACTGAAATGCTATCAGTCGTAGTCACATGCTCCATAGTCAGTGGGCTCTGGGTTGATAAAATAGATATAGTAAGTGGTAACGGGGGAAAACGATTATTTCTAAATTAGTACTAAAATACTATTTTTCCATTTATCTTGATCAAAAATCCTTGCATGACAGTATATTCTCCCCGGACGGACAGGTACGAACATATGCCTTACAACAGATGTGGAAAAAGTGGGTTACGACTACCGGCCATCTCCCTGGGTTTATGGCATAATTTCGGGTCAACAGATATTTTCGAGAATGGACGGAGTATCATCCGGCATGCCTTTGATCGGGGTATTACTCATTTTGATCTGGCGAATAATTATGGGCCTGTTCCTGGCAGTGCAGAAGAGAATTTCGGGCATATCCTGAAGAAAGATTTTGGAGGGCATTTACGGGATGAAATGGTCATTTCCACTAAAGCAGGCTATGTGATGTGGCCGGGTCCTTATGGCGACAAAGGCAGTCGTAAATACCTGATATCAAGTCTGGATCAGAGTTTAAAACGTATGCAGTTAGATTATGTGGACATTTTCTATTCTCATCGTCCGGACCCTGAAACCCCTATAGAAGAAACTATGGGCGCACTACACAGCATAGTGCAACAGGGGAAGGCATTGTATGTAGGTCTTTCCAATTACAATGCCGCTCAAACGGCCGAAGCAGTTGCCGTATTACATTCCCTGGGTACGCCTTGTCTGATTCATCAGCCTAAATACAGCATGTTTGAGCGATGGGTAGAAAATGGTTTACTGGATGTGCTGGAGGCTAATGGCGTGGGATGCATTCCTTTTTCGCCGCTGGCACAGGGATTACTGACAGGAAAGTATTTGCAGGGTATTCCGACAGGCAGCCGTGCGAGCAGGCCTGGCGGCTTTTTACAGGAGAAAGATATTACGCCGGAGAAATTGCAGAAGATTCAGCAGTTGTATGCCCTGGCGCAGGAAAGGGGCCAGAGTTTAGCGCAAATGGCGCTTGCCTGGGTCATGAGAGATCCGCGTATCACTACGGTGTTGATTGGCGCCAGCTCTACCGCGCAGCTGGATGACAACCTGGCCGCCTTAGACAAGCGCGTTTTCAGCGACACGGAGCTGACCCGGATAGAAACGATATTACAATCATAGATCTCTACCCGAAAGAATTAACGGCGCTGCCTATACGAAGAGCGGCGCCGTTTTTTTTATTTACGGGTTCTTTTGGCGCGGACATACTGAATGGGCCAGGTCATATCCTGGAAATCCAGTTCAGCGGCGGCTCGCAGGGGGAAATATGGATCACGGAGGAGTTCCCTCGCCATCAGCACCAGGTCTGCCCGGCCATCAGCGATGATCTCATTGGCTTCTGTGGAGGTAGTAATTAATCCTACTGCTCCTGTTGGAATCCCTGTTTCTCTTTTAATCTGTTCTGCGAAGGGCACCTGATATAATGGACCTACCGGAATTTTCTGATCTTTTGAAAGTCCGCCGCTGCTGGTATCGATGAGGTCTACCCCTTCTTCTTTCAGTACAGCTGCCAGTTTCACGGATTCTTCCGGCGTCCAGCCGCCTGGCGTCCAATCGGTGGCCGAGATACGAACCAATAAGGGATATTGTTGAGGAATGACCGCTCTTACAGCAGCTGTTATTTCCAGGATGAGTCGGATTCTGTTTTCGAAGGAGCCGCCGTAGTTATCTGATCGTTGGTTGCTGAGTGGCGACAGGAAGCTATGGATGAGATAGCCGTGGGCTCCGTGTAGTTCTATCACTTCAAAACCTGCTCTGATAGCTCTTTCAGCGGCAGTAGCAAAGTCATGAATAACCTTTCTGATACCTTCCAGTGTGAGGGCTTCCGGCATTGGATATACCTCATTAAAAGGTATGGCGCTGGGAGCTACGGCTGTCCAGCCACCCTGATCAGGAGGAACGGCTTTATTGCCATCCCAGGGGCGGTAGGTGCTGGCTTTTCTGCCTGCGTGGGCCAGTTGGATACCTGGTACTGCTCCTTGTGCCTTAATGAACTGCGTAATACGTTGCAGCATGGTCAGGTGTTCCTCTTTCCAGATACCGAGGTCCTGCGGAGAGATACGTCCTTCCGGGGAAACGGCGGCTGCTTCCGTGAGGACGAGCGCGGCCCCTCCTACTGCTCTTGAACCCAGGTGAACGAGATGCCAGTCGTTGGCGAAGCCGTCTTCGGAGGAATATTCGCACATGGGCGAAACAGCGATGCGGTTTTTGAGGGTAATGGAGCGGAGTTGGAGTGGCTGAAAGAGGTGTATCATGGTTTCGGAATTATGATTCAATTAGTACTGTTAAAGATACGAAAAGGAAAGCCTCCCGGAATGCATCCGAGAGGCTCTTAATTGAGATGATGATTAATCAAAAATCAGTTTGATTGCAAACGATATGCTTCTGCTTGGGAATCGATTACATTCCTGAATGTATTTTCTTCAGGATGTCCTCCTTTTTGGTAGCGTTTTGTATCCACATTGTACCAGGCGTTCTGGCCTTCAATCATTGTACCGAGGTAGCTTGCAAATGCTTTTACAACCGAATTAAACTCTCCAAAGTCCGGCTGATTTTTTTGCAATGCTACAAGGTCAGCTACATCTTTATCGTGAATACGCATGGCTTCTGTACACGCATCTTCAAAAGACAGATTGTATTCTTTTTGGACAACGAATACAAGATTCATAACCTCGCGCCCCATGTCTTTTTCAAGGGAGAAAAAGTCATTGCACCAGGCAAAAATACGAGACGTAAGTGCGTACAATTGTTTCATATAAGCGTGATCCATAATTTCATTTGGTAGAATAGTTCCTGTTTGAATTTCGATAAGATCCAGAAACGCGTGTACGCCGATTGTAATTTCTCGTATAGTCATAAACGTAGCCAGGGAAGGATGGACTTTGTTCGTCTTGTAGGGTGCTTCCCATTGCATACTGTCGATGAACACTCTTACATGTTCATTAAATCGTTGCATCCAGATGTCCGGCATGAATGCTCGGAGCTCGTTCCTCACGACCACCAGTTCATGAAAGATAGGATGCTCATCTAGCAGCACCTTATCTCCGTTTAGAATATCTACTACGCGTTGACTGAGCCCTTGTAGCTGCAGTTCATTACAATGTTCGTAATAGTCATCAAACACGGTTCCCCAGAGCATAAATCGCCCACAGGGTTCAAATTTTTGGAAGTCGTGGATGTCTGGCAAACATCGCGCGGTGATGTAGCCAAAATTGGAGAGTTTGTACTTCATCTGCATCTGTTTCGGGAGAAACTGGTATCGTTCATCGATCCAGTTATCAGTTGCAGTCTTTACCATATCCGCATGCGGATTCATTAAACCCGGAAATGGATACCGGGGTTTTGGATAGTTGACCCTTTCCATAAAGTTGGATTTTAAATTAACAAATAATAAATAATTGAAATGTATAATGACAAATCAGTTAAATGACTAGATGTAACCGGGAAAGGGCTTTTCCGGTAAAAGAAGCGTCAGCGGTAGGAAACAGATAAGTAACGGGACGAAAAATTCACATGCAATCAAAGCCCGTTACCAGCAGGAAATACGGGTATGGATAAAAGAAAAAGCAGTCAAAAACTCTTAGCTATGTTTGAAGTATTTATCTAGAACAAAATGCAACTGTTTAAATTCCACAGGTTTAGTGATATACTCGTTGGCACCAGCGTTAATGGCTTCTTCGATTGACTCTTTAAACGCATCACCGGAAATGGCGATAACCGGGATGTCTTTTAGCGTATTACTCTCTCTTATGGCTTTGAGTGTATCCATTCCACTCATGACAGGCATATGTGTGTCAAGGAAAATGATATCAGGTTTATCTTCCTGGGCTTTTTCCAGACCTTCCATGCCGTCGTTGGCGACCACAACATGACATTCCAGTTCTTTCAGATACTTAGTAATGATAACCTGACTCATAAGGTTATCCTCCATAATTAATATCTTCAGATCTTTAAAATGGCCTGAGCGCAGGTGCAAGGACTTTGAGAAGTCGATTAGTACACCTTCTGTACCTGTTTTCAGCGGAAAAGCCAGTGCGAACACAGACCCTTTATCGCTGCTGCTAAGGAGTGTAAGGTTTCCTCCGCAGATTTCGGCCAGTCTTTTACCAATGGATAAGCCCAGTCCTGAACTTTCAAAATATTTTACATTTTCCGATACAAATGCATCAAAAATGGAAGTTTGCATCTCGGGCTTTATTCCCAGCCCTTCATCAATGACTTTGACAACAATATTAGAATCTTCTCTACATACATTTACGTAAACTTTGCTATTCTCGTTTGTAAATTTTATGGCATTGGAAAGTAAATTATTTAAAATCTGTGTAAGTTTCACTAAATCAGCGATAATATCCTGTGGAAGGTCTTCCGCTATTTGTAATTTAATGGCTACTCCTTTTATCTTGGCATTATAGGTATGGAGGTTAACTGCATCTTTTAACCATTCTCTAAGGAGGAATCTGTCATTTTTAAGACAATCTATTTTACCCGCTTGAAATTTAGAGAACTCAAGGATATTATTGATGATAGAACGAATGTTATAGCTTGCCATATACAAATGTTCCACAAGTGGCCTGATGGTATCTTTGTCGATTGTCTTTTTATCATTGTCTTTTTCTAGATTCAGTAAAAGCAATTGACTAATGCCAAAAACAGCGTTCAATGGCGATCTTATTTCGTGGCTGGTTTCCTGTACGAAAAGAGTTTTATAGAAATTTGCGGCTTCAAGTACTTTCGTGTGTTCATCGTTTAGTCTTACATAAAAGAGAATTACCAGGATATTAATAAACAATATAACAGGAATAGCCATCCAACGTATTAATATTTGGTAACGTAAAACGCTGGCCAGAGGTGCAAGAAAATTGAACTGGTTATTTAGTTCCAGGAATACAAGACATATAACTGCCATTGTTATACAAACAACCCTCATTGATTTTTGTCTGAATAATATCAATGAGGCACTAACCAAACATAGCACTAGCAACTGTATAGCGGAAACAGCGCCAAAGATAACCCCGAAGTAAATGGCAGAAAGATTTTGTATCGCCAGCATTGTAGCAGCTGCCAGTACATACCTTCTTTTGCTGTTAATAAAAATTACAAGGTAAAATAACATTCCTTCTGCCAAAGAAGGATAAAGAATCCATTTCTCTTTTAGGAGAATAGCGAGAAAAGTCCCTAATACAAAAGCAAACGTTCCAGTTGCCAGGCTTAGGGTATTAACCAACATAATTCTTTTTCTATCATCACCGCCAATTTCGGCAGTTCCTGTTTCACGCAAACTCCTAATGAAATTCTTTACGTTCATTTGTAATAGTTTAGCCTTAAGGGTTATTGGCAGAGGGCATTAACACATTCGGTTTTCATCGACAATCAAGAATAACAGTTGTATACACGGCATTCCGCCGTCACACTGCAATATATGTAATTTACACAAGAACAACTCAACTAATCGAGATTAAAAAACATGCAGTAAATATTCTCAGAGGTCCTTATTTTCCCTCTTGCAACAAATTCTCTATGCCGATGAATACAGAAACCAGCGCCAGTTTCCGAGAAATATCCGGTCGTGTATGGATGCGTTTTCTCTCCATTTATTTATTGCTTTACCTACTACATGCTCAGTATTTCCTGACTTCTCTTCCCGGAATCAGTTCTGTATGGTTGTGGCTAACCACCCAAACAGGCCGATTGTTGAAAGGAGCCAGTTATGTAAATGATGTACACGCCACTGGTAGTGGGGATACTTTATATCACTTTGTGAGTGTCTTTGCCTGCTTGTTATTGGCCGTTGCCGGTACTATGATCTGGAGTTTGGTAGACTCCAGGCGACGCTCTTTTGAGCGGCAGCAGTACTGGATAACTGTCATCTTCCGATATAATCTTGCCTTGATACTATTTAGTTATGGCTTCAGTAAGGTGATCAAGACACAATTTCCTGATGCCTCTTTGTTTATGCTGGATTCGCCGTTGGGTGAATCTTCTCCTATGGGACTTGCCTGGAAATTCTTTGGTTATTCAACAGGATATAACCTGTTTCTTGGACTGGCAGAAGTCATTCCTGGTATTTTGCTGTTGTTCCGTAGGACCAGCCTTGCTGGCGCTCTTCTGTCTGTCGGGGTAATGGGGAATGTTGCGCTGCTGAACATCTTTTATGATATACCTGTCAAGTTATTTTCGATACATCTCGTTCTGGTGTCTCTGTTTATTGCTGGGCCGGAGATCAAACGTTTATACTATTTCTTCTTTACGAAGAAGGTAACGCCTCCCTCCCAGCAGTATGTACCTGTATATACGAAGCGAATACGAAAATATATTTATCTCTCCCTAAAAATTCTTAGCATATTGGTAATCATTGCTTTGGAAACGTTAGGTATCATTGAATTGAGAGAAGGGTCCAATGAGCTTAATCTACATCCTCCGCTCTATGGCATTTATGTCGTACAGCAGCGCCAGGTATCTCCGGCGGCGCCGGTCCATTACCAGGAACTACAGCAGTTATATCTGGATAAAGCTTACAAGGGAACTTTACGCTTACAATCTGCCGGCGTGGTTCGATGCCGATATAATACGGATACTACGAAGCAAATATTAACGATTTATACAAAGCTGGATACCCTTCAGTTTCATTATCGGCAACTACCTGAAAACAGGCTGGAATTGTCTGGTATCCTGGTCAAGGACACACTGCACTTCCAGCTGCTGGCAGCAGATCTGAAAAGATTTACGTTGATACAGCAACCATTCAGATGGGTAGCGGAGCATCCCTACAACAAATAGTAAGGTTTTTGCATAATGATATAGCAGTACCAAATCTATTTCGATGAAAAACTACATCTATAGCATGCTGGTATGCTGCTTACTAACTTTATCCGGTTGCCAGATTATAGGCGCTATTTTCAAAGCGGGCGTCTGGGTGGGCATTCTAATTGTTGTGGTCGTAGTGGCATTGATTATCTGGCTAATTTCCAAGGGAATGAACCGGGATTAACCTAAGTACTTTGAATGCCGGATGCTCACCGCATCCGGCATTATTTTATGTGGCAAAAAATATCCAACATGTGGACGTGGCGGGTGCGGTGGTGAAGGTGGCCGTCTGGGCGGCACACAACCAGCAGCTATAAGTATAACAACGCCTGTGATAAGCAGTAACTTCTTCATAACACAGTGTTTTGATACAATAATATACCTACAAATCCGGGGCCTGACTTTCACATAAATTATAAAAATTAGTCTTTATAATTTTGTAGTATACAAAAAATTACTACTTTTGCCTCCCATCTTACGGATGGGTTCACCGGAAATTTCGGGACGTAGCGCAGCCCGGTAGCGCACTAGCATGGGGTGCTAGGGGTCGCAAGTTCGAATCTTGTCGTCCCGACTTAGTGAAGAAGCCTTACAACATTGAGTTGTAGGGCTTTTTTGTTTGTGGTATTTCCTTCGAACTACATATGCCCAGTTGGTAAAATCAATTATAAATCGTAATATTGCGATAATAAAAACAAACTATTTTATAAATGATCGAATGCTGCGATATAATTAAAGTGGTGGAGGACTTCTACCAAGCCCTGTATCTATACGCATTAAAACAACTAAAGGACGAACATCCAGCAAAAGATGCCGTACAGGAAGTAATGTACCGCATTACACAGGCACATAATAAAGGTACCACCATTAGTAATATCCGAGCCTGGTTATATCAGACATTACGCCACGTAATTGCAGATCACTACAGGCAACATGGCAAATCGATTGTTGAATTCTCCGATGATATAAATGAATTCGAAATAGAAAATTCTCCAGAAGAAACCACCTCCATTCTTAATGACGGGATGCGAGCTATCATCCAATTACTACCGCCTAAGTATGCAACCCCACTGACCTGGAGTGACATAGATGGTATCTCTCAAAAGGTAGTCGCCAAAAAGCTTGGCATCTCCCTATCAGCCGCTAAAATGAGGATACAACGAGCCAGAGAAAAATTATACCACCTATTCAATGAGTGCTGCGATATAGTTTATGACAAAAATGGCGCTTTCGCCTCCTGTTCCATAAAAGACAGTTGCCAAGCCTTGCAGGAAATAGAACATTGCCTCAAAAAATAATCTTTTCTAAAAGACACTCGAAAAAGTGTCTTTTTTGTTTCCAATCCGACTTCTAAATAAAAGAAGCATATGGAAACAAGTAAAGTGCTCATATTTGAGTTAGGTGGTTGTTGCTCAACCAGTCTTATGAATCCTTCTCATTATTCTGACCTTAATCAGTTGGAATCTTTCTCCCAGGACCTATACCAGTTTGGAATCAGCCTTCAGCGCATCAATGCGGCTCTCAAGCCAGACTTATTGAATAAGGTTCCAGGTATTGACAATTTTTTACTGGATAAAACAATGGACGTATTTCCCATTACAGTAGTAAACAACTTGATTGTTAAATCCGGCGGATACCCCAATCAGGCTGAGATACTGGAATGGACAGCTACAAATAAAGGTGCGAAAGAAAATAGTTAAACATTATGAATAGAACAGCATTAAAACCATATTTCCCTTCGGAAATAACTTTCTCTAAATATATATTCTTTACCGGTAAGGGTGGTGTAGGTAAAACTTCTCTTGCCTGTGCTACTGCTGTAGCTTTAGCAGATAGTGGAAGCAAAGTATTACTGATTAGTACTGATCCGGCATCCAATTTACAAGATGTATTTGATACAGATATCAATAATAAAGGAGTCACTATTACTCAGGTTCCTAACCTTACGGTCACTAATCTGAATCCGGAAGAAGCTGCACATGAGTATAAAGAATCCATCATTGCTCCATATCGTGGCAAGATACCGGAAATGATGATCCGTAATATGGAAGAACAGCTTTCCGGCTCCTGCACGGTGGAAATTGCAGCATTCAATGAGTTCTCTGAAATTATAACCAGTAACGCAAAGTCAGCAGAATACGATTACATCCTTTTTGACACAGCTCCGACCGGTCACACCCTAAGAATGCTGGAACTACCGTCAGCCTGGGATAACTATATCAGCCATGATGCTCCATCTGATAACTATATAGGGCAATTATCTGGAATGAAGGAAAAGCAGGCTATATACAAAGAAGCTGTTAACCGTTTATCTGATCCGCTATTGACTACACTTGTGCTGGTATCCAGACCTGATTTTACACCCTTGCAAGAAGTAGCCCGCTCTTCCAATGAACTTTGGGATCTTAAGATCAGAAATCAGTGGATAGTAATTAATGCCCTGCTGCAACAGCCTGAAACTGATGATCTGCTGGCTGCGGAGCTTTTTCATAAACAAACCAGTGCATTGAAAAATGCACCAAAGGTACTTTCCAATAGTCTGACGTTTTTTGTACCACTTCGTTCATATAACCTTACGGGAGTGGATAATTTACGAAATTTTTTCTTCTCTGATAGTGTTAAAATCGTAACCGAAGAAGATATCACCACTAAGTATGAAAATCTAAATAGCCTGGTTGAATATCTCTATGCTACTAATAAACGAGTAGTATTTACAATGGGGAAAGGTGGGGTTGGAAAATCTACTATGGCAGCAGCCCTGGCAATAGGTTTATCAGACAAAGGCCAGAAGGTCCATCTGACAACAACTGACCCTGCCGATCATCTGAAATTCATTATTGCAGAAAATCAGCATCTTTCTATCAGCAATATTGATCCTGATAGAGAACTAGCACTGTACAAAAAGGAGGTGATTGAAAAAGCCCGGATAAGTGGAAAATCTGAAGAGGACATTGCCTATATAGTGGAAGATCTGCAGTCTCCTTGCACAAAGGAAATTGCCGTTTTCAGAGCATTTGCGGATATCGTAAAAAAAGCAGACGAAGAAGTAATTATTATCGATACTGCTCCTACCGGACATACCTTATTATTACTGGATAGTACCGAAAGCTATCATCGGGAAGTAGAACGCTCACATGGAGACATCCCGACATCTGTAAAAAATCTACTTCCCAGATTAAGAGATAGCAAAGAAACCGAAGTAATAATTGTTACGCTGCCGGAAGCCACACCTGTACTGGAAGCCGAGCGTCTGAAAGTAGACCTTTCAAGAGCTGGTATAGGCAACACCTGGTGGATTGTAAATAATAGTATGAGTAATACTACTACTAACAATCTTATACTGAAAGCGCGTGCACAAGGTGAAAAACGTTGGCTCCGTCACATACAGCAATTGACAAAAGACCACATGGTACTTGTTCCATGGCAACACGAAGAGTTGAAAGGAGATCAGTTAAAAATTGTTTTACAAAAATAAAAGAGAACTATGGCAGAAACAAAATCCGGAAATTTCTGGGAGAAACTCACTAACATCAAAAATGATAGCTGCTGTATGCCTGTTACTGAAACAAAACGACCAGTAGAGGCATTTATACAAAAAGAGAATGACAAGACTCATGGTGCTGAGATCAATACAGATCAGTCAAAAGAGAAGTGTTGCAGTTAAACAATCCAGGAGATAATTGCCATGGCAGTTATCTCCTTTTACTATGCCTATTCACCTATTACAAACTATTCAAACCATCTGTAATGAAAAAAACATTGATCGCAGGCAGCGGTATTATCGCAGCCTTATTAGCTTCTACCTGTTGCTTATCTCCTTTACTGGCTTTGGCAGGCATGCTGGGAATTGGGGTTGCTCAGCTAACTTTCCTGATGAGTATCAAGCCGTATCTGATTATTTTAAGTCTAATGGCACTTGGATACAATCTGTATAAAGCTTATCAGCCTGCAAATCAGCCATGCTGTGCAGTTACAACTGGTAAAGAAAAAAAATCAAATAATTTCTTCAATTCAAAATTATTCTTGTGGACTATTATCATTATCACACTATTGATACTAGTCCTCCCCTATTACGGTCAAGCGCAAACGAAAACTCGTGCATCTGCCGCAAAACCGCAAATTAAACAAGCCGAATATTATGTAGAAAAACTCACTCAGGGTTGTTGCGTTGGGATTGTAGAATATTCACTTAAAAAAGTAGATGGATATCTGAGGTCTGAAGCTGATGTTGCAAAGAGACAGTTAGTAGTGTGGTATGATGCTAACAAAACTAGCGAAGGAAAGATTCAGGAAGCAATTGATAAAACACCATATAAGGCTGTATTAAAAAGCGTCAAGAAATAAAGTCGTCTATCCGACAATTATTAAAGTGGATATTTTGATACTATATTATACAATTTCTATACTAAGGTGAAAGCACTATTGACATAGGAAGTAATCCTGTGAGTAGATCCCAAGCTCCTTTACCAACACATTGAACTAAAATAAATTACGATATCAGGGCGTCGCATAATCGTCCCAACTTAATGAAGAAGCCTTACAGCATTGATTTGTAAGGCTTTTTATTTGCTGTACTTTCCCCGAATGGGCGCAAAAGGAAAATCCCAAAGGAGAAATAAATATTGACAATTATTTAGGTAGAATCAGACGACGAAGATTTCAACTATTCCTCCTCTTAGCACAAACTCCTAGCTTTTTTTCAAACCAAAATAGGATGCCTCAAATAATAATTTTGAGACACCCTCTTTATTATCTAGATGTTTTTAATAGCCCATCATACCGCAACGGCCTGTAATACCTTGAAACCTTTAAAATTGCAGAGCAACTACAACTATAAAGGGATACTCAGTTATTGCACCAATGAGCTGTATTTTTAAATGTTACTAATTTCTAATTACTAAATTCACAGTTGCATTAAAAGGAATATTATAATCAGACAACGTGAAGCCATCCTGTAGTATTTTGCCAGCATAGATCAATGTTTGTCTAGTAGGATCTATTCCTGCTTTTTGAGCTATTTGTTGCTTTACATATTCAATGGTATCAGAATATTCCGCATAAATAGTGATTATACCGATACCGCTCGCAGACTTAATGAAAATGAACTGGTCAAGCCTTTTTGTTGACTTGGAGACAGTAGATGTTATAGGATTGGCAAATGAAGACAAAGAGGCTGTAGCCAACATGGTGAGTAAACACACAAAGGAAAATCTTTTCATTGTTATGGGTTTTAAGGATATAAGGGCCGCAATATATTAAATATAAATTATTATTGAATAAAATATTATTTGACGAGATAAGTTAAACAGATTGTTAGTAAGAACGCCTAATATATAACGCTCCTCAAGCAAATGCGTATTTAATATAGCATTCCGGGTGATTCTATGCAGCGGATGTGGTCGATCTTACAAAGGCGCTCGATCATGAATGGGAGTACTGCTATAATCTTCCTCCGTTACCTCTTCAAACCATTGCGTTGGTCCTTTTTCCCGTCCAGTAATAGCAATCTGGACAAAGGGGCTATCAATGCTTGCCCCATGCCAGTGTATTACATTTGGTGGACATTTTATAGCATCCCCTTTTCGTAATATAATTTTAGATTTTCCCTTTTCCTGGTAATAACCAACACCATCTATTGCTAATAGTATTTGTCCTGCCGGATGCAGGTGCCATTTACTTCTTGATCCCGCAGCAAATGTGACATTACCAACGCTGTTACCATTAACGCTATCGCCTTCAATCAGAGAATACAGATACGTTGTTCCGGTAAAATTGCCATTGGTAACGCGCTGTCCGACAGGAAATATCAAATTAGAATGTTGGCTTTTACCAGCACTACTTTGGTTTGCATCACTACAAGCCATCAAAATAGTAAAAGTAATCAAGGCCCAATAACACAAAGATCTCACCATAGTATTATCTAGTTAAAGTGATTAGGTATTATTGTGAATTAGGTATTTTTTCTTTTAGTACATCATTCAAAACTTTTTGTGTCTCTTCTGCCTCCCGGACACCAACTACCTGCCGGATCATACCAACAAATTGTTGAAGTTGTTCAGGTCTGAGCCCAATGTTTAAGCAAATTTTGAGATGAGAGGATAGCATAGGCTCAACCCCTTCAATGCTACTTAATACAGATACTGTTGCCAGTTCCCTCTCTGTAAAGCTGAGAATGTTTCGCTCAAAAATATCTGCAAAAAGGTGTTCCTTAAGAAATTTTTCTATTGTTGGCGCAAATGCAGCATAGCCCGTTTTGGGTCCATTTTCGATCACCCCTGTCAATTTCTCTAAATTCCGCTTACCTCGTTCGTACTTACTACTATCCTCATTGACTGGGGATGCTTCATTTCCCGGTACATCCACAATTCCATTCGCTTTACGTTCATCCAGAATGGTCATAAAGGTTTGGAGGCCACGTATACTTCTGGGAAATCCAGCGTATGCATAGATATGGATTAACACCTCTTTTATCTGGTTGACGTTCAGACCTGATTCAAGTCCTATATTCAATTGGGATTTCAATCGTTGCAAATCTCCTTTTGCGGTAAGTCCGGCAATGGCAACTATTGCTCGTTGTCTTTGATTCAAAGCAAAGGTATCGCGCGAATCATACTGTTGGACGGCATATAACTGGGTGTTATCCGCGAACATTATTACAAAAAGTAGGATGTTCAGTAATATCAGCTTCATTAGTGATTATTATTTCCAGGGGGAGTTAGTAATCTTGTGAATGAGAGCGAGCCCAATTTCCATGAATCACCCTGTTTGATATATACTTCCGTAACCGTAAAAGGATTGGTGACTTCATTTCCTCCCACCTCTGCCAGTAAATCAATTTTGTTCAGAAGGATAGCTGTATTATCTATAATGTTTACAGATACTTCATGGACATCTGCCTTTTTATACCATATATTACCCGTTTTTATCACTTTAAGTTCCTGTTCTTTTCCCCAGGAGCCTCCCATATGGACAAAAACTGCTTTATCATGAAAGAAGTTATTTAATACATCTGTATTTTTATCAGCCATCCATTGCCACTTTTCCCGACTCAGTTTAATAATTTCCTGCTCAACAGATGATGTTTGTGCAAATAAAAAAGAGACACTAATAACCAACAGCACCAAAGTAAGCATATATTTTTTCATATCAGTTCCCATAAAAATTATGATAGAATTAATTGTAATTAATATTACTTGTACTTTTAGTCTATATGTTTTTACTAAGAAAATCGACGAGTTTGTTTACCGCTTGGTTAACATACTCGGGTTTCCAATAGGTTTCAATATGAGTAGCTCCCTGAATTACAAATAACTCTTTACTTTTTGCATTGATCGCATTGGGAAAGGCTTCATCTGTCATATAACGGCTATCCGCTTTGCTTCCAACTATCATCAAAAGAGGCTGATTGATCAGATTCATGTTAGTATTAGCGTCAAAGGTCATAAGGTCCAGTAAACTGCTCATGGTATATTTAAAAGTTGAGTTGGGATGCGCATGGGTTTTTCCATAATAAAAATAACCTTCGCGATATAGATCGGTAGGAATTTTCGCCGCCTCTTCTTCTGTCATGCTTCCTCCAGTACCGATATACATTATTTCTCCTCCCGCAATTTCCTGCGCACGGGCATCTGATGCTTGTTTCAAACGATCCTGAATGGTATTCAGTTGCGAATTCTTAAATCCATTACGTCTGACCTCTCCAGAGTTAAACATACTCAGTGTTGCCACCGCCTTGAAACGTTTGTCTGACTGAGCAGCCTTCAATGTATAACCACCGCCACCACAGATACCTAGAACGGCTAAACGATTTGCATCAACACCAGGATAATGACTTATAAAATCTGCCATGCCATGAATATCTTCAATTCGGTTTGCTGGCTTATCTACATTTCTTGGTTTTCCTCCACTAGCTCCCTGATACGCCGCATCCGCTGAAATGGCAATATATCCTGCTTCCGCCAAACGTTGAGCATACAAGCCAGCCGTTTGTTCTTTTACGCCACCATTTGGATGAGCAACAACTACCGCAGGATATTTTCTGGAAGGATCATAGCCAGCAGGTGTGTAAACATTGGCGGCAATATCAATTCCATTAAGGATATAAATAGCCGCATGAATATTTACTTTCCCCGGTAAATTTTCTGTAATCGCATCTTCATAAACCAAACCAAATGGATTTTGAGGTTTAGTTTGTGCGGAAGATATAACGCTCGCTCCCATCACTATGCTTATTAACAGTATTGATTTTATGTTTTTCATTTCCTCTTTTTTAGAAATTCCAAATTACTTACTCCCGATTTCCAATAGCCTAAACTTCACTTAGCAATTCTTTAAATCCACAAGCACCTTCCACTTTTCTTCATTCCGGAATGCGAGTTATCTGATTGTTATGTATGTGAACGGGAAGCTAGCATTGAAAGAATAGTGCAAAACCAGCAGCAGTTGGCGATTACCTTTCTTATCTGTGCTACAGTTTATGTATACAAATGTCGGGATAACAAAATGGGAATTAGTATACAAATTGCCAAATTCATTACCAATATTACTTATCCAGACCTTTTTCTTTTAGCCACTTAGACAGGAGATCAGCTACTTCCATATTATTTAAATCAGAAAACAAGAAATGAGTATTCCCGTAAATTCCAATTTCAGGGAGATGTACTACAGTCGCATTGCCACCATGCTTATTAATTGTCGCCGCCCAAATCCTGGCCATTTCAAGACCGGAACGCCAGTGATCTTTATTCCAGGTTAAAGTGGGTTCTTTTGCAATATTATCGCCATAGTAAACAACAATTGGAATTTTTGTCAGCTTTAAAAAATCATTCATAGGAATTCCTATGCCTTTAAGCTCTCCAAATAGTCCGGTTGATTTTATGGGCTGCGGAAGTTCATTCTCCGGAAAAACAAAACCACTGTAAGGCTCATAGGCCACCACAGCTTTCACTTTATCATTTCTGATAGCAGTAAGCCAACCTGGGCCTCCTCCCTGGGAATGCGTTACAAGTATACCATTTCCAATTTTATTGAAAATTTCAGAACAGGCATCAGCAACAATGGCACCATCAAAGGCTCCTGTATTGGGTGTCATTTGACGAAAGAACTGTTCCAGTGAAACGCTATCCCGCGGGAATTGAACATCAGGAAAGTAATCAGGGTAATTACCAATCCTAAACTGCGTAAACCAAAACTGCTCATCTGGCGTAGGCGTAATAGCTACACTAGCCGTACTCCTGCCAGCATCTCCACGTCGCGGTTGATCCAGGAGGTAAACGCTAAAGCCTTTTCTTAAAAAAATATGCTGAAAACCATCTCTGCCATCAGGGGTAGACTCCCATGTTTTTTTTGATTGTCCGGCGCCATGCAGAAAAACAAGCGGTAACTTATGTGCCTTAACGGGAATCTGGTAAAACACGTAAGCATGATCCCCATGGAAGGTTTGACCTTGTGGCTTTAATGCGTTGTTTAAATCAAAACTTCCTTGTTCCGTTATTACCGATCCTCCGATCATAAAACTGCCTTGCTTAGCAATTGTCAATGGTTGCTGCTTGCTTTGGGCATATAGCGCCCCCGCTGCAAACAACAACATTGCAGACGCGCATAGGTAATTAATTGCTTTATGCATTGTTTCATTGATTTTATTTCCCGACCCTGTTTTGTAAATTCTCCGGATATCGAGCCCCATGAATTTGAATTTGTGCAGCAGCATTGTCAATATGCTGCAAATCTTCGGTGGAAAGCTGGATATTGACAGCGCCAATGTTTTCCTGAAGACGAGACAATTTTGTAGTACCTGGAATAGGCGCAATCCAGCTCTTCTGTGCAAGCAACCAGGCCAGGGCTATTTGGGCAGGAGTGGCCCCTTTTTCGCTGGCAACAGCTTTTAATAAATCTACCAAAGCCTGATTTTCCTTTCTGTTTTCTTCCGAAAACCTAGGTACAATATTCCTGAAATCCGTTGAATCGAATTTGGTCGTTTCGTTGATAGCACCAGTCAGAAAGCCCTTTCCCAGCGGACTGAACGGAACAAAACCAATACCCAATTCTTCCAATGTGGGAATAATCTCTTTCGCTGGTTCACGAAAGAATAATGAATATTCGCTTTGTAGTGCAGTTAGCGGTTGAACTGCATGTGCTGCACGGATTGTAGTTACGCCAGCTTCGGATAATCCCCAGTGTCTAACTTTTCCTTCCTTTATCAAATCCTGGATTGTTCCCGCCACCTCTTCTATTGGCACATTCGGATCAACCCTATGTTGGTAAAATAAATCAATATAATCAGTCCTTAATCTTTTCAGTGATGCCTCTGCCACCATCCTTATTCTTGTTGGACTACTATCCAATCCTTTTTTAGAATCGCCATCCTCAAATCCAAACTTGGTGGCAATAACAACTTTATCTCTGAACGGAGATACTGCCTTACCCACTAATTCTTCATTCGTAAAGGGGCCATAACATTCTGCCGTATCAAAAAAGGTTACGCCTGCCTCATATGCAGACCTGATCAGCTCAATAGCTTGTTTCTCATTGGTAGCAGGACCATACCCAAAACTTAGGCCCATACAGCCAAGACCTATAGCAGATACTTCCAATGTACTTTTTCCAAGTGTTCTTTTTGGTAACATTGATAATAATTTTAATAGTGATTATACATCCAGTTTACGTCCACTCAGCCACTTTACCATTTCAGGATCTCTATGGTCAAAAAACAGACTCAGATTTGTATTGAGCGCTTCAATTGCTTTCAAGTCTTCCGGAGTAAGCTCAAAATCAAATATGTTGAAGTTCTCTGCCATTCTCTCCTTACGAACAGATTTTGGAATTGCAATTACATTTCTTTGCGTCAGCCAATGTAAGATCACCTGTGCCACCGACTTATTGTATTTTTCGGCAATGCCCATCAATACTTCATTGTGAAAGATATTATTCTTTCCCTCTGCGAATGGCCCCCATGACTCAATCTGTACGTTGTTTGCCTCAAGGAACTTCTGCGTTTCAATTTGTTGGTGAAATGGGTGTGTCTCAATTTGGTTTATAGCAGGAGTAAAACCGCTATTCATCATCAAATCCATTATTCTATCCGGATGAAAATTAGCCACACCTATCGCTTTTATCATCCCTGCAT
The DNA here is from genome assembly GCF_003259435.1 of Chitinophaga dinghuensis. Classification (GTDB taxonomy): domain Bacteria; phylum Bacteroidota; class Bacteroidia; order Chitinophagales; family Chitinophagaceae; genus Chitinophaga; species Chitinophaga dinghuensis. Next base: position 657,312 of record NZ_QLMA01000004.1, on the reverse strand, counting down.
GATATAGCTCCTGCATAGCCTTCCAGGATCCAAAAATATCTCCAAATGGTTGATGTATAAGGTATAGATCCAGGTAATCTAATTGCAGTCGATCCAAAGATCTTTGAAAAGCAGCTTTAGTATTTTCATATCCTGTATTCTGCAACCAAAGTTTGGTCGTAATAAAAAGTTCTTCTCTTTTGATTCCACTTTCCTTAATCGCATTGCCCACTGCGCTTTCATTCAGATAAGAAGCTGCTGTATCAATCAATCGGTATCCTGTATCTAAGGCATCCAGTACAGCTCTTTCACATTCAGCAAGATCCGGTATCTGGAACACTCCAAATCCCAGGATAGGCATTTCTACTCCATTGTTCAATTTGACTGTTTTCATACTTTTTACCTTTGGAATTATATACAAAGTCCTTCGTAACAAAGTTCGACTTCGTAAAAGATCCATCAGTATACGTATTACCGATTTTGTAACCAATATTCCCTTAAGCACAAGGAAACCACACATTTTATTAAATAAAAATCAATTACAATTTATTAATATTATAAATGTAAATTACTAAAGGCGAGTCAGTATATATATTTCGGGTTTTACTACCATTTTTACCGAATCAGATCGTTTAGGCCAATAGTATGTGTAAATTTGGATGTATTAAACAAAGTGTTGGATATGGGAGAGGAATATGTTTTCCGGACAATTGACGATTATAATTCGTTCAATAATCACGAAACAATGCATCCGCTGGTGAGTGTAATTGATTTTTCAAAAGCAAAAGAAAGAACAGGATCAAAAATGCACTTTGATCTGTATTGCATTTTTCTGAAAGAAGTAAAATGTGGCGATATGAAATATGGTCGGCACTATTATGACTACCAGGCGGGTACCTTAGTATTTGTTTCTCCTGGGCAAATCATTGATGTTGAAAATAAGGTCGATTATTATCAACCTGCCGGTCATGGCCTGGCATTCCACCCTGATATGCTATTAGGCACTCATCTTGGGAAACAAATAGCTGAACACAATTACTTTAGTTATCAGACAAATGAAGCGCTCCATTTATCTCCCAAAGAGCGTGAAATGGTATTGGATCTTTTCTCAAAAATAGCAACTGAGTTACAACAACCAATAGATAAACATAGCAAGAAAGTAATAGCTGCCAGTATTGAATTATTATTGAATTATTGCGATAGATTTTATGACCGCCAATTCATCACCCGAGAAGCAGTAAATAAAGGCATCTTAGGAAAATTTGAAGCATTGTTAAACAATTATTTTTCTTCTGATAATCCTGCTTCCATGGGACTACCGACGGTTGCCTACTTCGCTAATGAATTACATTTGTCGTCGAAATATTTTGGGGATCTTATTAAAAAAGAAACTGGTACTACTGCCCAGGAATACATTCAGAATAAGATTATTTCAATTGCTAAACACACCATTTTTCAAAGTGAAAAAACGGTAAATGAAATAGCTTTCGAGCTGGGTTTTAAATACCCGCAACACTTTATTCGCCTTTTCAAAAGCCGTGTAGGTGTTACTCCTAATCAGTATAGACAAATGAACTAGGAGCCCATATTAGGCAATTATCTCCCGTCGAATTTTATTACGGAATTTGATGCAGGGCGTTCTGCATTAATGATGAATGGAGAAGCCGCTTTCACTGGTGTCCAGGGATCTTTGCCAAATTTGCTAAAATCAACATATGCCCCCAGAACGGTGAAACGTTCAAAGACAAAAGGAATACCCTCCGCTCCTAGGGCTGAATGCTGATCTGCAATATGGAAGTGAAGATGCGGACCGGTAGTCTGACCAGTGAACCCAACAGCAGCAATAACATCTCCTTTCTTTACCTGTTGTCCAGCTACAACCTTGATACTTCCTGGTTTCAGATGTTCGTAAAATGCGATGCAGTTATTTCCGAGATCTAATGAAATGTAGTTTCCTGTTGCCTTTTCAGCAGGGCATTCAGGATGATTTGACAAAGTGCTACTTTCCTGGAAATCATCTCTGGTTGCCGAAATAGTTCCGTCACTTACCGCAAGTACTTCTGCTCCATACCCATACCAGTTTTTCACCACATCATTATCTCCGTTTGCATAGCGCCCCAAATTATCAAGCTTGATAAAATCAATAGCAAAACGTCCTGGAATCCGGGCCTTCCCGCCAACAGTATAAATTACCCTGCGATGTCCACGACTCCAGGCAGGATCGTAAACTGCTACCCAGGGCCCACCACTTAAAGGTGCTCCAAGAACTATTTGCGGCTTCCTCGAAAAGCGAATGAATGCGCCTTGAACCGAAAATATTTGCTGCTTATTCCCCTGGGACGATGCAAAACTAAGACGATGAATCAGTTGCGTATCCGTCTTATCATTTTGCAATTCAAGATAGACAACCCTTGAATTACCCGGTGCAATTATATTTTCCTTGTCCTTCAATTGTAGTCCCAGCTTACTAAACCTATTTCTCAAATCATCTTTATTAAAGGAAACAACGACCGAAGAATCCACCACATCCAACACTTCCATCTTTTCCAGGCTTAGGGAATCATTGGAGAAATTAGTCAAATAAAGCTCATAGTAAACAGTAGGTTTTCCGTTTATAAGTACTGGACCAGGCATATAAGGAATATGCATATCGATGGATTGCCGGTATTCCTGACTATAACCCGGCTTCATACTAACGTTTACTATAATGAGGAAGGATAACCATCTTCTGAGGATTGCCATTCTTGAGTATTTAGATGATAGGTTGACTTAAATTTAAGCAAAAAAGATCTGAAGGCCTATCACCACTACAAATAAAACGTCAAAATAAGAAACTGCCCCAAATTGTGAGCCTTACATAGCTAAAAGCAGTCACATTGCATGCATCCAGTGCCGCTTAGTTTATTTTTTATGTTGCATCTTTAAAAGTTCTTTCCTATTTTGATATCAATGTAGCTGGACAAGGCCAACTAAATTCAACCCACCCCCATCCTTAATCAGATTGTTTTTTGCTGATAATCTTAACTTTTGGATCACCATTCCATTTAGTTACAGGGGTTAATAACGGAAGGCTAAATTCCAAAACCTATAAAAACTCCATTATGAGAACTTCCAATTTTAGTACTATTGTCTGTTTAGCTTTTTCCCTGATTTTAACAGCTGTTCAGGCGCAAAACAAACTGCCGGTAATAAAGGCGACTTCCAGAGCAGTGGATGTGATAGATGGAGACGATTTCCGCAAGGGAGTCTGGCGCATTCTGCCTGAGAAAAGACCTGATCTGTATTATGTACTCATTCCGCACAAACCGCACCGGGTAATGTTCCGGACCGATGTAGATTCCATTTCATTTGAGACCCAGTATACCGGGGTTTACGATTTTATCATCCTCTTAAATAATAAAGACAGCTGTTATACCCGCATTGTGGCAAAGGAAAACAATCTGCTACCTTTCACCAGTGACAGAAAAGCAGGAGGCTCAGAGAGCGATACTATACCGATAACAATAGGACGAAACGATAAGATCTTTATTGCCGCCAGTATAAATGGCTCCGCCCCGTTAAATTTTCAGTTTGACTTGGGAGCAGGAGGAAATATTATTAAAAAGGGATCAATAGATAAAGTCAAATTGAACTTTGACGGAAAAACTTTCCTCATCAATTCGGACGGCCGCAATGAAGTACCCACCAGCAGTAGAAACACATTAACAGTTGGACCTATGCGCTGGGAAAACAATATTACTTTGGTTGTAGGCGATAATATGGACCATGGTGAAGATGGCCTGCTGGGCAACACATTGTTTCTCGATAAGGTAATAGAATTGAATTATGACCGCAAAATTATGGTGATACATGATACAATGCCTGAAATTGGGAGCGAGTATTCCCGGTATAATATCATTCTAGATGGAGGCGTAATACCGTTTATACAGGCCAGTATTAAAGTAAATGGGATCTTGTTTACGGACTGGTATATGTTTGATACCGGCTATTCGGGTTACCTGCGGATCCCCTCGGCCCTGTATGAAAAGTATCAGTTGAAAAACAAAGTAGAAAAGGCATTTAGCTTATGGGGAAAACGAATCCTGTTACCTGGGTTTGAAGTTGGAGGGCATCTTTTCAGTAATGTGAAAACAAAAGTGGAAAATTCGCAGGGAAATGGTCATCCCAGGGGACTAATGGGAAATAGCCTGCTGAAAAGGTTCAATGTTTTTCTGGACAACAGGAACGGATATATTTATCTAAAAACCAATAGTTTGCTTCAAGCTCCAGACAGGGGTACGAATTTAATGCCCTGGATTATTGCAGTAATCTTGTTGCTGATAATAATGGCTGCAGTGGTTTGGATAATCAGGAAAAGATCCCGTAGAATCGCCTAACCTGTTGGCGAATACACTACTTATTTCCCTGGAAGCAGCGCATAATTATGCGCTGCTTCCAGGGTCAAGCCACACGGGAGACAAATACCGCGTCGCAACGGATATGATGAATAAGCCTAGCAATTCACTGGCAGTCTAGAACTTATAATTATATCCCATCCTGAACACCTGCGTTTCGAGGTAATCCGTACTGGAATAGTTGAAACCATTTCCAGTTACATCGCGTTTAATACGCAAAGTATTGGCGATATCCGTAGCATTGACAAAGAATTCATTTCTCCCAACCGTCTTTTTTGCACCCATATCTATGGAGAACCGTGAATAAATCTTGCCCTGCGGAACAATATCAGGGGCCAGATAAATAGCTGTGAGCTGCAGTTCTATTTTAGATGGCAATTGAAACATACCATTGAGTTTTACATTACCGGAAAACATTTCCTCACGGGGATCCGTGTAGAGCGTCGGTTCCGGATATTTATTAATTACGCTAAATGCCTCAATGATGTTTTTATAGCCATTCATGTTTAGTTGCAGGCTTGCCCATTTATTTATTTTTTGAGACAAGGTTACTTCCAGGCCAGACTGGTAACTTTTTCCCGCGTTCTGGAATACATTATAGATCAGGTTACTATTACCTACAATGGTACCTATTCGGGTAATGGTTGCGTCCATTCGTTTATGATAAAGGGCTGGGTATAAATAGCCATTGAGCCAATTGGTTTTGTAGCCTAACTCGAAGGTATTAGTGAACTGTGGACGCAGTTCAGGGTTACCCACTTTAATAATTTCTGCATCATCATACTTTGGGAAAATACGGATGTCGACTTCATTAGGGCGGTCTACCCGTCGGTTATAGAACAAGGATAACTTGTTATGTTCGTTCAGATGATAAGCCAGTCTGATATTGGGAAATGGCTGTATATAATTGTACCCGTTGCTGCGATAGGTATTGTGCTGAGGATTTACTTCATAATTCAGCTTAACATATTCTACCCGCATTCCGGCTTCTACCTCAAAGTCTTTGTTCTCAAACACAAACATACCATATGCGGCCGGAATGATTTCGCCATAGTTTGCCCAGCCACCAGCAGTAGTATCTAATGGTGAATGCAGACCAGGCTTGAACTGCATATTGGTAGGAATATATCGGCGTCGGAACTTAATGCCTCCTTCAAAGCGGCCAAAGCGCAAAGGATGTATGTAATCTGCCGTCAAATCAGCAACGTGTTCGTCTGATAATAATTTAAACGAATCCAATCCGGTATAAGTAGGCATGATGTTGGTGAAAAAATACTTTTCATCTTCCCGATGAAAGGTATAGTTCAGATTCATCTGTAGCACACGGCCGGGTTGTTTAAATTGATGTTGCCAACCTGCGGAGAAGGTAGCAGTAGTTTTCAGCTCATCTTCCAGGAATTGCCACAGGCGTTGTCTTTCAGAGAGATCGGCATTAAAAAATGGTTCATCTCCCCTATCCAGGATCTTTTCACTACTGAACAAACCAGAGATAGTAAACAGGTTCTTATCATCTGGTTGCCAGTCTATCCCCGTTTTTCCAGTAATAATATTAGTGGTTCTGTTACGCTTCACCTGTTGAATGATAGGCTCCCCATGTTCATACCATTTTTCGGTGAACTCATTTTTATTGAGGGTTTTAGTATACAGGTTATCTCCCTGAAAGAAGAAGTTAACTTTATTCTTCCGATAGTTGAGTGACAATGAAGGGTTTATCTTAGGGGTAGCAGTATACTGCGGACGGATATCCGGCAGGTTTCCTTTCTTTTCCCATAGAGCGCCCAAACCAGTGGTGAGACCCACTTTGCCATTGAAGCCTTCTTTTTTCTCCTTTTTGTAAATGATGTTGATAATACCTGCGTTTCCGTTAGCATCATATTTCGCTGAGGGGTTATTGATAATCTCAATTTTAGCAATGGCAGAAGCAGGGATATTGTCGAGGCCCGATTGTCCACCCATACCGGTAAGCGCGGTTTGCTTACCATCTATCAGTATCATCACCTTATCACTACCCCGTAGTAATACTTTACCATCCTGTCCTGCAGTAACGCCTGGCAGATTCTTCATTGCATCCAGCGCAGAACCTCCTGCCTGGCTGATGTTGGCAGCCGGAGAAAAGGTTTTCTTATCCATTTTCTCACTTATCTCATCCGCTTTCCCAGTAACAGTTATTTCGTTTATGCTTACAGGTGAGTGTTGCAGCGATACGTTACCTACAGACAGGTAATTGCTCAACTGCCCTACCAGTAATGGCTGCCATTTGGTTTGATATCCGAGATAGGAAAATTTAAGAAGATAGGTACCTGGAGCAATACCTGCTAAACTAAAGCGACCTTCATCGCTGGTGATCGTACCTGTTATAAAAGCACTATCCGGCGCTTTATGAATTGTCACATTAACAAATGCTAATGCCGCCTGGTTGCTGCTGTCTTTTGCAAGTCCCGATACCGTCACCGCATGCTGTGCCTGACTACACATAGTTACCAAGACTAATACCAATCCGCTAATAAATCGTTTCATCCGTTCAGTTTTATGATAATGCAAAATTGAACGACGATTTAGAAGAAATTTGGAATCAGGACCAGTGAATACTGAAAATGTGAAATCCATTTTCAAAACGATAGCTTTCCTTCCAGCCGTATAGCTGACATACTTCATGGATGATTGCCAGCCCTAGTCCGGTGCCGGAAGAATGTGGGGCGGATAAGCCAAATCGTCGGAACAGTCGTTGTGTGTCCAGTGCTTCCGTACCTGTATTCGCCATCATGAGATGATGCTCATCCAGCGATAGCTGTATAACGCTCCCGGTTTCACTGTAGCGGATCGCATTCATAAATAGATTGGTGAGTACTATTTCCAGCAGCGTTTTGTTAACAGAGAGTTGTACTGGTCTCGTAATGTTAAGCTGCACCTGTAGTTGCTTATCGTCGAGGAAATCCTGTAGAAACGGGACATAACGTTCTATCAGCGATGACAGGTCTATTTGTTCTTTCTCCGGGAACTGGCTATTCTCAATTTTAGCTAATAACAAGAGATTTTTGTTCACCCTTGTCACCTTGGCTAATGCCTGATGTGCCTGATCAATGATGTCTGACTGCTCTTCCGTCAGCGGTTCGCTTTGATGCAAGAGATCCAGCTTGAATTTAATGACAGACAAAGGCGTTTGCAATTCATGGGAGGCATGCTGCGTAAATTCCTTTTGTTGCTGATAGCTGGCAATATTGCCAGTAATAAGTTTATGGAGATGATGATTCAGCAACCTGAATTCTTCTATATCGCTATGATCAAAGGAAATCTCCTCAGGTTTGTGCAGGTTAAACGATTGAATCTTTCCTAAACTATTATAAAAAGGCCGCCATAGCCTTTCCGCAATGCGCCGGTTGATGAGAATGAAGCCCCCCAATAGGATAAGAAAGAACATGATTGTTACGACCGCAATGGCCATAATGGTTTCATGGCTCTCCTCCATATTGGTTTCCAGCGTAAGGCGGAATGGTTTGCCATTAATGGAAAAATAGGTAATCAGTCCTTGAAATCGGTCTTTCCCCTTGGCGGGAATGTATTTATTCTTTCTGTATATATTGTATGTAGAATCTGGCAATAGTGCAGCTACAGGCTGCAACTGCGTTTCAGGGCGCAGTTTATTCCACAGCGTAATACTGGCTGCTAATTCCTCATCAGAAAGGGATAACGACTGTAAGTTTTGTTTAATCGTTTCACTAACAATCAGGTTATGTTCCTTCAGCTCATGCTCCCAGATCAGGTCTACGATGAAGTAATAGGCCGGAATACTTCCTGCCAGTACAATACCGGCATAGAGGATAAATATTTTCAGCGATTTGTTCAGTAGTTTACTCATACTTCCCATTTATATCCTGTGGCATAAACGGTTTTAAGGTAATTCCCACAACCCGCTTCATGGAGCTTTCGTTTAAGATTTTTGATATGTGCGTATACAAAGCTATGATTATCGAGCATATCCGCAATATCGCCTGAAAGGTGCTCTGCCAGTGCATTTTTGGAGATAACCCTGTTTTTATTACTCAGAAAATAGATAAGCAGATCAAATTCTTTCCGTGTAAGTAGTACTGGTTTATCGTGAATATGTACTGTTTTGGCGAGTAGGTCTATTTGAAGCTCCTCCTGCTGAACAACGTTGTTGTTTTGAAAGGAACGTCGTCTGATCACAGAATACACTCTGGCGGCGAGTTCCGGCAGGTGAAAGGGTTTGGCTAAATAATCGTCTGCACCAATTTGCAGCCCTTTTATTTTATCATCGTAGGAATCCTTGGCGGAGATGATAATGACGCCTTCCTGTTGCTGTCTTTTTTTAATTTCTTCCAGCAGTTGAAGCCCGTTGCCATCTGGCAACATGAGGTCTAGTAATATGCACTGATATTCATATACGCATAGTTTCTCCAGGGCCTGCTGATAGGTGGAGGCATGTTCACATATATAATTCTCTCCGGATAAATACCCGATAACGCTTTGCGCCAACTGTAGTTCATCCTCGATTATCAATACCTTCATCTGGCAAAAGTAGGCCCCAATTTTGAATTTTTTCTGAATTTGGAAGGCACTGTTGGATATTGCAGACGATATATTTAAACGCTGGTACAAACCGGTAGCCAACGAGCAGCATTAATATTATTTTTCATTATATATGAGAATCAAAATGCATTTTAAGTGAAGCCCCTAACATCCTCTGGCAATCGGCTCATCCTCTATTATTTTATGGAGGAAAAGGAATCGTGGTCCCTTTTAAACGCTTTTCCTGCGGGGGTGTTAATTATAGCAAAGAAAAGCTAGTTTATAAAGAGATTAAGTATGAGGAATAACTGGTTAATTGCTGCATGCTGTATTGCATTGCCTATGGCGACAGGGGCTATTGCCGCCTATGTGACCATTCAAAATGTACAATTTTGGTATCCGGTACTTCGAAAGCCTATTTTCACCCCTCCTAATGCAGTATTTGCGCCTGTTTGGACAATATTGTATGTCTTGATGGGTATCTCCCTTTATCTGGTACTCCGGGAACCTCCATCTCCTAAAAGAAGACTGGCACTTGTGCTGTTTGGCATACAACTCTTTTTTAATTTCTGGTGGAGTATCCTGTTCTTTCGATTCCATTCCATTGGGATTGCCCTACTGGACATAATACTGTTGTGGTTATTTATCATTCTCATGATACGCCAGTTCTACCGGTTATCCAACAAGGCGGCCAATTTGCAATGGCCATATCTGGCTTGGGTTAGTTTTGCAAGCGTACTCAATTTTTCGATCTGGTACTTAAATTAAGAGACAGCGCGTATAAGGTCAGTATTATTAGAATTAAAAGTGCATATCTAAATCTTTTAACCAGAACAAACATGCATATTCTGATCACCGGTGCAAATGGATATATAGGTCAGCGACTAACCAGTGTGCTGATAGAGCAAGGGCATCGTATTACCTGTTGTGTCCGAAGCAAAAAACGGTTTAGTACGGAGCACTTACAGGGCGAAATACAAGTGATTGAAATTGACTTTTCCGAGAATATTCCCAGTGAACTATTCCCGAAAGACATTGACGTGGCCTTTTTCCTGATCCATTCCATGAGGGAAGGACCGTCTTTCGAAGCTTCAGAACATCGTGCTGTTACCAATTTTCTCCGTCAGGCAGCGGCTACGGCCTGTCAACAAATTATCTATCTAAGCGGAATTGTAAATGCCGAGCATCTTTCCAGGCATTTATCTTCCCGACTAGCAGTAGAAAATGTATTACGCGCCGGAACAATACCAGTGACAGTCCTACGGGCAGGGATTGTAGTGGGGTCTGGTAGTTCTTCCTTTGAGATTATTCGCGACCTGGTAGAGAAGCTTCCGATAATGATTACCCCTAAATGGGTCAACACAAAATGTCAACCCATAGGCATTCGTAATGTGATCACATTTCTTACAGGCGTGATGCTGCTAAAGGAAGCTTATAACCAGGATTATGACATTGGAGGCCCGGATGTGCTTACTTACAAGCAGATGCTGCTTCAGTTTGCGGAAGTGCGCGGCTTGAAGCGCTATATTATTACAGTTCCGGTGATGACACCTCGCTTGTCCAGCTATTGGCTTTATTTTGTGACCTCCACTTCGTACGAGTTGGCGGTGAACCTGGTAGACAGTATGAAAGTAGATGTAATATGCCGTCCAAATAATCTTGCTCAGCAACTGGGCATTACTTTAATTACCTATAAGGAGGCAGTAGCCCTCGCCTTTCAAAAAATTGAACAACAGGAAGTAATCAGTAGCTGGAAAGATGCATTCAGCGCATCCAATACAGATCCGCAAATTATCAGCAATATTGAAGTACCGGTATTTGGCTGCTACAAGGATATCAAATCGCGGGTGATTAAAGATAACGAGGAGGAAGTGCTACAACGAATATGGAGCATTGGAGGCAATACAGGTTGGTATTACGGTAATACGCTCTGGAGAATGCGTGGACTTATGGATAAAGCCTTCGGCGGAGTTGGACTAAGGCGAGGACGCACCCATACCACCAGCATTTCAAGCGGCGATGCCCTTGATTTCTGGCGGGTACTAATAGCAGATCAACAAAATAAACGGCTGTTGCTCTTTGCCGAAATGAAGTTGCCAGGAGAAGCCTGGCTTGAGTTCCAGGTCCATCAAAAGGCGGAACATTCCGAATTGGTGCAAACGGCGACCTTCCGGCCTAAAGGCATTTGGGGAAGGTTATACTGGTATAGCATGCTGCCATTTCATCACTTCATTTTTAATGGTATGATCAACGCATTATTGAGCGATGAAGATCGCAAGTAGCAGCATTAGCAGAAAAGAACCGCATATCATTTGATATTAATACCATCAACAAATCAGCAACAATCTGCTCTTGCCGGATTTTTCCTCCGGTGCGCGATGAAGACAAGGAGGCACCTTACTTTCAGGATGATCCACTGCTAATCTCCACAGGTGGCCAATCCCCAGGCTTATGGGCTGAGCATCCCATTCTGCCTGATAATGCAAATCAAAAGAATGTTCACTTAAGAAGGTTTCAAAACCTTCCTCTGGTCCATAATAGAGCTTTCTGAGTTCATCACGTATTTCCGGAATCAATACTTTCTTTTTGCCCTGGGCATTGGGCAGTATTTCACTGGAATCGCCATAGTAGGTACATAAAAAGGTATCAGTGGGCACAGGAGAGCGATCCACATGAAAGGAGTATACATCCGTTGGAAAAAATGGGAAATCATCATCCCGTTCATAGTGTGTAATCACATTGAGTACTGGCGATGCCCCATGCGCCTCCAGTAATTTCAAATCATTTAAAATAGTTTCCCGCGCCAGTTGACCTTGTTCTGTCAACTGAAGCGCACGCAGCTCTTCTTCCTCAATTTCTGTCATATTTCCAGTTGAATGTATCTTCTTAACAATCTCAGAAAAATCACCACTTAGTTCACGTGTCCAACAAATGGCATTAATATCGCCATGAAAAGGAGTTGAAACCAGTTCCTCGAAACTATTGACACGGAGAATATGTTTCTCCGCATGAGATGAATCTATCATAACAGTAATATAAAATCCTTATACAGCAAAGCTTTGGAATAGTCCTACCTCGCTGTATTAGGATGCAAATATTGGAAGATCTTCTGGAATTGCCAAGCTGCAACCCTCTTTCCGTCTTTTTCTCCTAATTTCAAACTGTCTATGTTTCCGAAATGTTTGTAATATCTACCCTATCGGTTATCAGTGTAGCATGAGCATCTATTGCTAATTTCAGTATGTAAGGATTGGATGGATATAAGTAAATAGCTATCGGGAGACACGATCCATCATTCCATCCCGGGTTTCATAGATGCTCCGTTGCATATAGGTGGTACCCAATCATTCATTAACCCTAAAATAAATTGTAAGATGAATTTCGGTCAAAAGCATTTAATGCGATCTCTGCTATTAATGATACTTTCCATTGCCATGTTTGGTATGGCGGTAAATGCGCAAAAGTCCGTTACAAAACCAGCATTACCGCCGGCCAATTTCAAAAATCAGTTTATGGATGTAAATGGCGTTAAAATCCATTACGTTATCGGCGGACAAGGTCCCGCGTTGGTATTGGTTCATGGGTTCGGCCAAAACTGGTATATGTGGAACAGGATACTGCCAGCGCTGTCAAAACATTTTACCGTCATTGCCCCGGACCTGCGAGGAGTAGGAGAATCCGGTAAACCTACGTCTGGATATGATAAGAAAACTATGGCAACAGACATTCATACACTGGTAGAAAAGCTTGGGTATAACAGTATCAACCTGGCAGGTCATGATATCGGATTAATGGTAGCGTATGCCTATGCAGCCCAATATGGAAATGAAGTGAAGAAAGTGGCTTTTCTCGATGCTTTGCTGCCAGGTATTGAGCCTGTTTGGTCCGAGGCCAAAGATAAACTATGGTGGTTCGGTTTCTTTGGATGGCCCGCATCAGGGCAGGTGGTAGCCGGGAAAGAAAAGATTTTCTTAACTAACTTCTGGCCAGTTGTTGGACATGTACAAAATGCATTCACCCCTGAAGAAACGAACGAATTCATAAGAGCATATGCTGTACCAGGCGCCACTACCGGCAGTTTCAGCTGGTTTGCTGCGTTTCCTCAAGACGCTAAAGACAATCTCCAGTTTAGCCAGCACAAACTAACAATGCCTGTATTAGCCATGGGCGGCGAATATCAATCTGCTCCTTTTCTGGCAGACCATCTCCGACTAGTAGCATCAGATGTAAAGGAGATCAAAATTATGGGCGCCGGTCACTGGCTGGTACAAGAACAAACCGCACCTGTATTGGAAGGATTAATGGATTTTTTTCTGAACTGATAGCGATTTGCCATTATCCCGTAAGTATATCGACCAACAGTCGAAGTCATAGCAAATCTTTTTCATTATTCAAATAAAGCCTTGCATCCCATTACTGCAAGGCTTTTTAATTACCTTGAATTGAAGTACCACCATTCCCCTGATGAATACAGTTCCCCTCACCTCCTTAGGATTCACAACGCCATACACGCAGTGCCTGCTATACATCTGATGGAAAAATAATTTCTCCGGATTATGAAAATACACTACGTTTGCATTCCTAACTATTACACCTCAACAACCAAACAATTGTTCACCCTCAAATCATCATTCTATGGACACTCATGTAAAACCCTTAGCCATTTCCTTAACTGAAGCTGTTAAGTACGCCAAACACGTAAACCTGGCAGACATCCTTTACAAACAAGCAGTAAAGAATAGCGATACAGCCACCCAAACAAATCCTTCTTTAAAGGCATATACCGCTATCTGCAATGACAGTAGTTTCCAGCTGTTGATAGATCCGAACTTCTTAACAGACTACACTGTATTATACAATATACAGATGCTGGAACAGCAGTCACTTGTTTACTTTGGTTATATCGCACAGCATAACAGCACCAAGGAATATGTGATAGCCATTCGTGGTACTGAAACTTCTTTCGAAACCATTGCAGACAATTATTTCGTGCCTACTGCATTTAAGGAATTTGACAGTAACCCATCTGTTCCATCCGGATTTTACAATCTGTATAAAGCAGGAAAAGTGGTATCACTGGCCGGCGCCAATAATCAAATTAAGCCAGTATTGTTTACAACTGTTGCGGCAAATCCGGCTGCGCTGATGAAAGATGCTGCCAATGTACGAACAGTACTTACAGGCCATAGCCTGGGAGCCGCCATCATTACTTATTATGCGGCTGCGGTTACTGTCGGACAGGGTAAAGATCTAAACCTTTGCGTATATACTTACGCATCGCCGATGACAGGCGACAGCACCTTTACCGATACTTTCAACCAAAACATTTCCAAAAGCAACCGGGTATATAACAAGCCTGATCTCGTTCCTACCCTTCCACAATGGATTGAAAACGGTAAAAACATTTATACACAGGTAGCCAAAGGATTCCAGGTGGATTCCAGCACTAACAAGAATGTCAGCACCGCTTTCGGATGCGCCCATCAGCTGCCAGTTTATCAATATCTATTGGAGGTACTCAATGGTAATGATAACCCAAATATCATAAACGCTGGAGGCGGCACTTGCAGAGCCAAAAGCTAATGACATAAGTAAGGCATAACATTCAGAAGAAAGCCTTATAGTTTTAAACTATAAGGCTTTCTTTATGGTCATACTATTTGTGTCGTAGTTCTTCTTTCACTCAAAGCTAACATGTTCATACTGATACCGGAGTAACCTTGTCTCCCTAAACAAAATTTCAACCCTTACCCAAATCAGAGGAGAGCATTCCGGCATGGTATAGTTCTTAATATACTAAAATTATTTGTCAGCAAAAAAGGTATTTTCACGGTTTATTGAATCGCCTGGCTCAATACCTTTGTACCACAAAATGAAAACCCCTCCATGATTCAACCTCAAATAATCAGATATCCTAACATACATATTTCGTCTCCACACAATTTTAAATAACCATTTAAAACAAAATCGAAATGCAAAGTGTAGAAAAAATCATCGCAGACAAAATGGTGTCTGCTACGACCACGGGCTTTCAGTATCGTACCCCGGCGAATATCCAGGATTTCGCAGGAAACCCCGACAAACAAAAGATGATGAATAGCCTGTGGAATAATAACCTGGACGGATTTACACAGCAGGGCATGTTGAATAACAATTGGAACACCACCAATACGCCCCCTACTACCAATTATTATAACCCCATTTACAACAACCCACCCAGCAATGCAGCCAACATTCTGTGGATGGCTTTTCCTGGGAGACTGGAATACAACTTCCCTAGCGCCTCACCAGATCAGTTGTACCAAATGGCCGATACGGGAGTAATGCCCGGACAGATCTCTAATGACCCTTGTGATGTGCCAGCAGGGCAAAACGTTGCCTATTTCCCTTATGGCCCAAGAGGCTGGCAAGACGAGTACTGCGAATGGGCAGTTACCCGTAATGAGGCGGGAAAAATTACACGCATTGATTTTACCTGCGAAAATCCTGAATACTGGAATACTTTATGGGAAGTAGATCCTAATCAGGTGCTGGCATTGTATCAGTCCATATTGAATAAGCCACAGATTACCCTACAGGATTTATCCGTACCAGGTATCGTAAATCCTATCACCAATCAGCCGGTATACAACCCGTTGAACAAATGGAACAGCGGACCAGTATCCAGTTCTACACAAGGCGGCGCCATACATCTCACCAGTACTCCTAACACGATACAAACAGAGATTGGACTCGCCACTACCTCTACCGTTCAACGGTTCAATCCTCCACCACCACCCGCTACCACCAATACCATGTGGCCATCTGCACAATACAACGATTTAATCTGTGTAGGTCAGTTTGGTCAACGGTTCCGTAACAGCGACCCTAATATTGGCGGCACAGTGAATAATTTCGTTACACAGGGATTAGTACTAACGCTTGCAGATCCTCCGGGTTTATACATTCAGATGCCTGATTTCTCCAATTACAAAACGCCTGATGGCACCGATGCATCCACTTTCTGGACCATTACCCGCGGTAGCAAAACGCTCACTGATCAGAATGGTGTAGCATTACCAGGTAATTTTATCCTGCATGCAGTATTTGAAGTGCCTGCTGATAAAAATTATACTGTAAGCGATATCACTATTTCCGGTGCACCTATCAACTGGGGATCTCAGGTAACTTATACCTTCAAAATGCAGATCGTAGCCAGCGCTTATGCAGGTACTACCCCACAAGGCTATGAACCAGTAGGCGATACCGTTCCAGACGAAACATATGCGCAGCCAGTTCAAATGTTTTACCAGGATTATTTCGACACTTTATACAATATCAGTGTCCCTAATCCGGTAAACCATCCAATTCCTTTGTTAAGTAACAGTACCTATGTGCCATCTGTCGTAAATGTTGGCACCACTGTGGAAATGGTAGTAGTTGTGGACACCTGTACAGCAGAAGCCAACAAACCGGACACCTTTCCTAAAGTCACCTTCGGCGACCCCAATATTACTGCGGAAGTAACAGCTGTTAAGGAAAACGTTTTCTATGCCGTTCCTGGTAATAGTCAACCTAGCACCTATAAAGCGTTATACGTCACCGTTACAGTGGGCCCTAATGGAAGACATGGACAACAGGCAGTATATGTAACGAATGTTGGTCAGCAACGTTCAGCCCCAATGCTTGCACTGTTTACCGTATCGCCAGTAATTATACAATCCACTATTGCATGGCAAAATACAGGCATTGTGCTCACTCCTACCCAAAAGGCTTCCATTAAATATGCATCCGGTTTATGGACAGCCAATCCACAGGATAATGGCGGTCAATTATATGATGCCGGCGGTAATCCTGTGTTCTTCCAGGCTCCTCCGGGCTATCCGATGGCAGGACAAAACATAGGCGCACTCGTTGGAAGAGTAGGCAGTACAGTGTTCATGATTGGTAAGGGAGCCGAAGTACCGGCCAACCTCAGTGGCGAATTACAATTATGTATCAATGATGACCTGAATGCCCAATATGGCGCAGGATTGACTGATAATATTGGATTTGTTACCGTGACCATTGATGTAAGCTGAAAAATGCCACACATCAACTTGTCAGCTGATTGATATAGGAGAGCGGCACATAGGTTCATATGTGCCGCTCAAATTATTAGTACCATTTCATTTAAATCCTGCAAAAAGATGAACAGATCCGTTATTATATTCATTATTACCTGTACGGTTTTATTTATCAACCAATTCGTCATAACAGCATTCAAGCCGGACAACGGGGTCCGGAAGTCGGGCCTCACGGCAAACACCTGCAACTGTTATTCTACTTCCCCGCTATATAATGTCGTGATCCAATTCAATAACAAAGTACCTGGGGACTTACCTGCATTCAATAACCAATCCCAGGCTGATTGCTTTGCCTGGCAGGAATTCATTACGATGAACTGGCCGGTGGATTCATCCGGATATTTTGGCGCTCCAAAAGATTTCGCCCCGGTAAGCTGGGAGAAGTACATGCCACTGGATGTACTTTTTCAACCGAACGGCGCTCACCCATCTGCCTGGGGAACCCTTGTGTCGCCACAATTTGCCGCCAGGTTCAGAACCCAGAATTTATTGATGAGCCCCACTAAAACCAAGCTCTTAACCTTCACTACTAAGTTTGCGGTGGATTCAACATTTGGCCTGGATCCCGGTCAGGCAGCACCTTTTGGCAAACCTAACTGGCTGGGCGCTCAGAATAATACCAATGTCTGGTATGAGATTAAGTTGAATAAGGATTATTATGATTTTGTCATCAGGAACGGATATTATAATGCCATCACCCAACATGATTCGGTAAAAAATGGCGTTCCGCTAAATTTCCCGCAAGGTCAGTACAATGGTCCGGTGGGAGCAATAGAAGTCAAAGCTGCCTGGATGGAAGTGGACAGTCTCGATTCCCCTAAATGGGCGCGCTATAAGCTTTCCCGGGCAACTGTTTATGATAGCGCTACTGGCAAGCTAAGAGAAACCAATGTGGCATTAGTGGGTTTACATATTCTCCACAAAACGCAGAATCAACCTACCTGGGTATGGGCCACCTTTGAACAGATTGATAATGTGCCGGACGTCAATAGTAATACCACTCCCCCTTACGGATACAATTTTTACAACCCGAATTGTTTCAGCCAGCAGGTGAACCTGAATACGGGCGGCTCCGTAACAGTAGGCTGTACGCCCAATACATCCCCTCCTTATAACCTGTCGCAGGCAGCGCCAGTACCTATACAAATTACCAGGCTGAATGCGATTGACAAGACGGATGCGGTACCTATCAATACCAGCATGCAAAATAATATCAGGCAGTTCTATCCTCAATCTGTATTTCAGTATTATGAACTCGTAGATGTGATCTGGTCCCAAACTTTACAGCCCGATAAAAGCACGCCCATTCCTGCGCCGTTTCCGCTCAATGTCTCCGCGATGCTGAGTGGCGCCCATATCGTCGCTAATACGACTATGGAGAGCTACGTACAGGATACCCATACCTGCTATAGTTGTCATAAATACAGCACTATTGCGGCTTATCCCGGGGACTCTGTCAACAATAATATTTTCGGCGATTTTAGTTTTGCCATTTCTGCAGCGCAGTACCCTGTGTCTATGTATAAGAAAAAACGATGATACTTACAGGGAATTTTCTATAAAAGTAAAGCCTTACAGCTGAGAATAGCTGTAAGGCTTCTTTATTCCGTGTCTATAATTATAATTTTATATACTCATTCTCTCCGTTAACGTACGTCTTTCAGATTCACATCTACTTTATCTCCATCTTTTTTGATGGTTACATATAATTCTATCTCAGCGGTTGCGCCAGAGGAGGCATTTGCAGACTGGTAAATGGGTGTGGAAGATAATACGGCTCCACTAGGGTGCACCAAATTAGAGGTTCCCGCATAATAGGAGTAAGAATATCTATGCGTATAGCCAAAGCTGGCAAATAAAATATACTCACCAGGCATCAGGTTGGTGAATTCAAAATGACCTTTGTCGTCATACACGGTAGTGGTTTTAACACATGCACTAACGTTAGGATCGATGGGCACCTCCGGCAGTTTTTTGCGTTTCCTGATTTTACGGTTTACTTCTTTCCATTCTTCCAGGTATGCGGAATTGGGTATGATCGCCACCACCGTACCTCTGGGCGCAAATTGGGCCCTGTTGATATTCACCAGTTGCCGACTGTTGTGATCTCTTGCAAATGCAGTTCCCACAATTACGCTATTTCCTTTCTCCAGTTTTCTCAGGTTTTCTGCTTTGTCGAAGTTAGCCTCTATAGGTCTGTAGTCTAATTCTTCATTAACGCATATTTCAGTGGTGCCGCCGCCTACAGGCATTTCTCTTTGCCAGATCCGGTAATCTTTTTTATCTATTACGTAGTTGTAAACAGCGTTAGATTCCTCTTCCAGTACGCTCACCAGCCAGGATTCGTGACTGCCGGTTTTGGGAGAACGATGTATATAGCTTTTTACATCTTTAATAATGTAGTTAGAGAGTACGCTATCCGGACTTTTATCATAATAAAACTCTGGTACCAGCGCCTTGTATCCTACATCCAGTGGCAAGGTGGTAAACAGCAGTTCTGCCATATTAAAATCCACGAATTTCCCTTTAGGCTTAATAGTGACCTGCTGCTCCTTATCGCCATTCAGATAACGGGTTTTAGCAGTTACCGGATTACTGAAATTCAGGTCCAACACACTTTTCAGGCTTTCTGATTTATAGCTGACAGGATTAAATGTTTTTGTATCCGCTACAGATGTTCTCTTTCTGTACCATTTATCCTTATCATCAATGTAGTCGACTACCAGTTTCAACTCATTACCTGTAATAGATAAATCGTTCGTATAGGTACCCTTCTTTGTCCAAGTGAGATCTTTTACATAGTAGATCGTGTACAATGACTTTCCGGTTTTCAAACGAGCTGGGTTAATGTCTGGGCTTCCGGGTACAACTGTTTTCTGAGCGAAGCTGGCTAACGGTAATATCAATAACGATATTACTTTCCATGAAATTTGCATGCAGTACTTATATTTTCTTACTAAATGATAATGTTCACCTATCTACATCCTTTTACTATCACATGGTTTTTCGAAGGCGTTAAGATATGGTAGGTTTCCTAAAATGTATTCGTAAAAAGCAATTGAATAGCCTTTTTGCAAACGGTGGCAAAAATACATTTTTACTGTATTTTAAAGAAGAAAAGGGAATATTTATGCGGTAAATCTTTATTAATCCGTAGGTGCGTCACTGTTACACTAGATAATTATAAAAAAAGAAAACTTTCAAAAAGCCCTGCAGCATTGTGCTGCAAGGCTTCCAATTTTGATATTATCAGGATGGATGACTATTAATATTTTCACGCTAATGATTGCTGACCTGGCGCAATTCTTTGACAAATGCAGCGATGGCTGCTCCAATTTCATGTGGACTATCTTCCTGTAAAAAGTGTTTTCCTCTTACGGTAATTTCTGATTGATTAGGCCAGGTACGGCAAAATGCTCTCACGCTGTCATTTTCCACGGCGCCGGGATCACCATGAATCCACAGCTTCGGTACAGCGCTCTGCTGCAGCCAATCGCCAAAAGCGGTTACCACCTCCGTCACATCTTTAGGCGTACCATCTAAAGTAATTTGACGCGGGAAGGACAAGGTAGGTCGGCGATCCTCTCCTTCCTGCAGAAAGGGCCTGCGATATTCCGCCATTTCTGCATCGCTGAGTTGCCGGAAAATGCCTGCTGGCAGTACCTTATCAACAAAAACATTGTTTTGTAGTACCAGTTCTTCGCCGGCAGGAGAACGTAATGCCTTGAATAAATCACGCATTTTAGGTTCAAACTCATCCCATTTAAAAGGCATGGCCAACGCTTCCATATGCACAATACCTTGCACGCGGGAACGGTGTTGACTGGCCCAATCAAAACCTAATACAGAGCCCCAATCATGCAGGACTAAAATAACATTCTTATCTAGTTTTAATTCCTCCCAAAGCGCAAAGAGGAAATGGCGTTGTTCCTCGTAGGAGTATCTTTCGGGGTTGGAGCCAGGGAGTTTTCCGGAGTCGCCCATACCGATTAGATCGCAGGCGATGAGTCGGCCGAGGCCGTTGCAATAAGGCATGATATTCCGCCACAGATAAGACGAGGTGGGATTTCCGTGCTGAAAGACAATAGGATCGCCCTGGCCTTCATCGATGTAAGCCATGCGGTGGCCTTTTATTTCAATGTATTTCTTTTCTGCAAAGGGTTTCTCGCCGATAACTGGTAGTACGTTTGCGATGTGTTCCATGATGTAAAAGATTTATACCACAAAACAACAACCATACAGCAGGCCAGAAAATAAGGTACATTAAGTTTTTTTACGCATTTTATTTGCTTTCATCTGGCTGAAAAATTCCGGTGTAACACCGATATAGGAAGCAATATATTTCTGAGGAATACGGGTTTCCAGACCAGGGTAAGCATTTGAAAACAACTCGTATCTCCCCTCAGCAGGCTGAGAGAGATTCGCGCTAATTCTGGTTTGGTGAAAGACAAAAGCATTCTGAAATAAAATTCTGAAAAACCGTTCGAATATCGGCGCCTGTTCATATAAGATATCCAGGTTATCCTTGCTGATTTGTAACAGGGTAGTCGCTTCCAATGCCTCCAGGTTATTGACACTCTTCTGCCCCGATAAAAAGCTGTACAAATCACCACTGCACCACCAGTCTTCCGGGGCAAACATCAACACATGTTCCTTTCCGGTAGCGTCAATAGTATATGTCCGAAGACAGCCTTCCATAACGAAAAACTGTTGTCTTGCCACATCTCCTTCCTGTAACAGAAGTTCTTTTCGTTTAACCGTTCTAGCCATTGCCAACGATAAAAAGGCAGCCGTTTCTTCTTTTGTTGGATCAATATGCCGGCGTAAATTTTTCACAATAGCGTCTTCATGCATTGGCAGCGATTCTTTTACTAAATGTACAGTTTGCCAAATGATTTTTCTGAAAAACATTTACGTATCCCGAAACGGTTGATACAAGCGTAGCTTCAGGTGAAAGCGGCTGCAGGATTGAACCTTGTCTCCCTAACAATAAAAAAGCATTATACATTAGGGTATAATGCCTTTGGGGTAGGTTAAGATTTGAATCATTTCCCTTTACAATGTAATAAATGATAAAGGGAGATGAATAGCTTTCGTGACTATTGCCACTTACTTAGCTTTGCTTTGGAAATAATCTACGATTTCTCCAACGGTGTTACTGGTAGACATACTGTTCTGGTCTACTGAAATACCAAGCCGGTCCTGCAAATTAGTGAGTAACTGTACCGCCAGTATGGAATTCAGTCCCAGGTCATCGAGCGACTGATTGGAAGAAATAGCATTCTCTGGAATACCAGCAGAGGTGCTGATTGCATTCATTACAGCGGATTCAATAGGTTGTTTCATTGGAAGTGTTTTTTTAAGGTAAACAATTGCATTTAGCGAACTGACTGAAAAACACAGTTCCCATCAAATAGTTCAAACAATATTTGGATTCCTAACAAATAATAAATTGTCATTTTCTGGCACAAGAATATATGTATGTTTATATAGGCAAAACATATGATAAATGGGACTGTCAGACATTATCATCAGCAAAATAAAGCGTGAAGGTCCTATTTCCTTCCATACTTTCATGGAGCTATGCCTCTACCATCCGGACTATGGCTACTATACCACTACTGGCGATAAAATAGGCCGTGATGGCGACTTCATCACCAGTAGCAGTTTGACAACTTCTTTCGGCGCTACTATTGGCAGACAGATGGAGGAGATTTGGTACATCCTGGGGAAAAAAGACTTCACTATCGTTGAATACGGCGCAGGCCAGGGACTGCTATGCCATGATATGCTGGAGTATCTGAAAGACAATCGTCCACTGTATGATCATTTAAGGTATTGTATTATTGAGAGACGAGCGCACTCGCCTGTGGAACAGTTATCCGACAAGATCAAAATTTATCATACTATTGAGGAAATCCCCGGGGATATAGACTGCATATTTTCCAATGAACTGATTGATAATTTCCCAGTTCATCAGGTAGTAATGAAAGATGAACTGATGGAAGTATATATAGATTATCAGGAGCAATTCATCGAACTACTGAAACCTGCCAGTCCTGCGCTGCTGCAATACTTTCACGAATTATTGGTAACGCTTCCTAGCGGGTATCGGGCAGAAGTAAATTTGGATGCTATTCAATGGATAGAGGATGTGGCGAGCCATCTGAATAAAGGTTTTGTTATTACGATCGATTACGGCGCCCTGTCGAATGACCTTTACAAGCCTCACAGGAGCTGTGGTACTGTACTTTGCTACTGCAAACATCAGGTGAGCGAGGATTATTTCTGTAATATTGGTCAACAGGATATTACTGCCCATGTAAACTTCAGCGCATTGGAACATTGGGGTGAAATAGCAGGATTAAATACCAATGGTATTACCTCTCTGGGCTGCTTTTTGCAAGCCCTAGGTTTTAAGGAACTATTAAGAACTGCCAGTGAACGGTCTCATAAGAATATCCTGCAAATGGCGATGGATGAATCTTATATCAGTTTTACGCTGATATTTGATATGGGGAGTAAATACCAGGTGCTCATTCAGTCTAAGAATATACCGGAAGCCGCATTGACAGGTCTGCATCAGGATAAGTAAGATGAATGTTTCTGTACGTCAAATGCATTAAATAGCTATCTTGGACACTCTCCTATCCGTAAAACTGGCCATGATGAGCAGATCCATCCAATTATCATTTTTTCTTTCCGCGCTCTCTATTATTGCAACTACCTGGATAAATATCGCTATCGCCCAACGTTATCTTCACGCGGATGGAAAAACCCGCGCGCTATTTGGAATTATTGAAATGACATATGGATTTCAATACGGCGTAGCCATTGCCGGGATAGCAGCGCTGCTGTTGAGTCTAATTGGAAAGTCCGGTTCCCAAAAACTACGGATAGCCGCTGTCGTTATATCCATTCTCTCGGTGATACTTGTCTTTCTCCGGATGTGGCGTTTGTTTGTATTATAAATTAAGATTAATCACTATTTATTTAGCTTATTTTATTCATAGACTGAATTTGTGCAAATTTGGACGGGTAAGTGTTCAAATATGAACAAACGGGGGTATGGACAAATTGCCAATTCCTTTACAGTAAAGCATTTAGTGTAATGGCATCCAATTTGGCAACCAACAGACGATCACTATTCGAATACTTTTTTTAAAACACCAACGCATGTTCCGTATTTACCTTAAAACAGCCATTCGTAGTATAAGAAAGAACAGGATGAATTCTTTCATCAATATTACGGGGCTCACAGTAGGAATCGCATGTTGCATGCTGATCACCCTGTTTGTGAAGGATGAGCTGTCTTACGACCAATACAATACGCACTATAACGAGATATACAGGGTACTCCATGCCTATCGTCCTGCGGTAGGTAATGCGAAGTTGCCGCCACCAGCGCCCAGCGAATACCAGGTTTGGGGAAATGCGCCCACAGGCCCGGTGTTGAAGGATAACTTCCCGGAAGTGGTTAGCGTAACGCAGTTTACCAGTCCGAGAACGTTGTTGATGGAACATGGCAATTCCCGTTTCCAGGAAACCAATCTGTTGTATGCCGATGCCAATATCTTTGATGTATTCAGTTGGCGGTTCATCAGCGGAGATCCCAAAACGGCGCTGGCTGCGCCCAATGCCATTGTACTGACGAAAACGCTGGCCCAGAAGTATTTCGGAAATACAAACGTAGTTGGACAAACTATCAAAGCGGAAGATTTGGTGTTGAATGTAACCGGGGTGATGGAAGATGTTCCTTCCAATACTCATTTTACGTTTACAGGACTGATTTCCATGGAAACGTTCAAAAGAAGCAGACCGGATATTTTCTCTGCCTGGGGGTATGTTGATTTCTACACCTATTTCCGCACAACACCGAATGTGAATATTGCGGCTATGGAAGCCAAGATACCTGGTATTCTGAAGCAGCACTATTCTGATATTCATGATGACAATTACACCTTCACGTTTGAGCCGTTGAAAAATGCCTATTTGTTTTCACAGGCAGCAAGGCAACCTGGCGCTAACGGCAGCATATCCAATATTGTTATTTTTTCATTGATAGCCGTATTTATGTTGGTGATTGCGGCCATCAACTTTGTAAACCTCTCTACTGCCCGGTCTATGGAGCGGGCTAAAGAAATTGGGGTGAGAAAAGCGGTAGGCGCGCAGGAAAGCACCCTTATCATCCAATACCTCGCAGAAGCAGTGTTACTGACCACTTTCGCCACTATAATGGCTATTCTGCTGTGCATCGTTTGTCTACCGGTATTGAGGCAGTTGGCAGACAAAACGCTTCCTATTAATCAGATGTGGTCCGGGGAGCTCATCGCGCTCTATTTCCTGACGCCGTTACTGGTGGGGATTCCGGCAGGGATATATCCCGCTTTTGTATTAGCTAAATTTAAACCTGTACAGGTACTGAAAGGGAGATTCAGTTCCAGTGCCAAAGGGCTGCAATTGAGAAGAGGGTTGGTTGTCTTCCAATTCACTTTATCTATTGCGCTTATCGCCAGTACAGCCATTGTATATTCTCAGCTTTCGCATCTGCAGCAACATAGTCTGGGCTTCAACAACGAACAATTACTGGTAATAGATTATGGAGGAGATGAACAGGTAAACAGACATCTGGACGCGATTAAACTGAGACTGGCTCAGCAACCGGATGTAAAGGCTGTTTCCATTTCAAGGGCTGTTCCAGGCGATAAATTTCCTGATGGCGGCACCGGGATTATGTCGCAGGTAGGAGATATCGCCTATCATAATATTCCGATGTATGAGATTGATGAAGACTTCATTTCTACGTTTAAAATTCCGATGGCCGCAGGTCGTACCTATTCTAAGAGTTTCCCGGCAGATACGGCCAATTCTCTCGTCATCAATGAGGCGGCTGCAAAACTATTTGGCTATGCCCTCCACAGGACATTATAGGCAAATCTTTTGAACAATGGGGTCGTAAGGGCGTGGTGATCGGGGTAGTGAAGGATTTTAACTTTCAGTCGCTACATGAAAAGGTAAAGCCATTATCCCTTCGACGTGGCGATTTTGATGCATTTAATAAGATCACATTACGCTTGCAGTCGCCCGACCTTAAACGCAGCGTTCAGGAAATAGCGACCATCTGGAATGAAATTGCCCCACAGCGTCCGTTCCTGTATTCATTCCTGGATCAGGCATTTAACCGTCAGTACCAGAAGGATCAGCGCTTCGGGCAGATCTTTAGCATTTTTGGGGCACTCACCATCATCATTGCTTGTCTTGGACTATTTGGGCTGGTTACCTATTCCATTGAAAAGAGAATGAAGGAAATCGGTATACGGAGAATATTAGGCGCATCTGTACCGAATGTAATTGGATTGTTATCGCAGGATTTCATCTTATTGATCCTGATAGCGATTGTAATTGCCACGCCTGCTACCTGGTATGCCATGCATAGCTGGTTGAATACCTTTGCCTATACGGTAGATATTCATTGGTGGATATTTCTGGTGGCAGGTATTTCAGCGATGAGCATTGCCATTTCCACTATTGGCATACTGGCATTCCGGGCAGCCAGGATCAATCCTGTCCGGGCGCTTCGTTCCGAATAGTTTTCATGTAATGTAAAATAATATAGCCCGCAGATACTGTATCTGCGGGCTTTTTGCCTTTTGTGTCCACTCATTGGCAAACATATATATAGGAATATATTCAATTAAAGGTTATATTTATTGTCCAGGTTTACCCGGTAATCATATCTATATACAGCGAACGAATACCAGGACCATGGCTTAGCTCCAGGCATGAATGCATATCGTCCATAATAAAATCACCGCTGGAACAGCGTAGTATTGCGAAGATACCTGGAAGAAATGAAAGCGAGATGCTGTGAAAGTATGATTAGAATATCAATGTAGGAAAATGGTATACAATACTTTGATTATTATTATTTTGGGTTAATTTATGCCCAGCACGCGAGGATAACATTATCTGGAGAGCATATTTATTTTGAATACATATTGGAAAGCTTTGATTCTCCCCTGCCTAACAACCCAGCGGAAGAACGACCAGCAAGAAAGACACATAATGAGACTGTCGATGTGATGCTGTTAGCAAGGTAGATCATTCCCTTCAGCATTATTATCCAGTACTACTATCTTTATTATAATTGTAAGACTGTAAATGAAAACCTTATGGGAAAATTAATGACTTTGTTTGTAATCCTACTCTGCGTAAGTTGCAGAGCGCCTATTCTCAGGCAAGCAATTACTGGTATTATTGTAGACGGAACCACAGATAAACCACTGCCGCAAGCTACTATTTACACGTATGACGGCACTACCGAGTTAGCCCAATCGGATGGTAATGGTCGGTTTTTGATATCTCCGGTAAGAGATACGCATATGTTATTTCCCGGCGAGGAAAGAGGCGCATTAGCTCCCAATTCGGATAAAATCTGCATTAAAAAAACCGGCTATGTAAATGATACTATTTTTATCTTCGACACCATATACAAAAAGACAATCGATACGATTCAGCTGGACGTCGTTGCACTACAACCATTAATTCAATAGTTTCCATGAACCGAATAATACCCATCGCAGCAGGGCTGTTACTTATCGCATCCTGTAAACCAGGTACCGCCAGCAAGGCCAGCGCGGTATCGGATGCCGCCCTAACTGTACCTGCAGATAAACCGCTGACGCAGGTAGGGAAAAGCTATCTGGGCACCTGGTACCGGGTGGTACAAAAGGATAGTAATAATTTCGTCGTATTCAGGCCATGTGGACAGGATACGCAATTGATCCGGGTGGGCGACAGTAGTCTGTATGAACAAACGGGCACAGAATGGCTGACCACTAAAATAGCGGCCGTATTGCCTATTGACAGTAATACCGTTACCATTAAGGGAACTTCAGCCTCCTCCTATACCTTTCGATGGAAAAACAAGAATAAATTCATTGTATCCTGGACACCGAAGTATTCCGCCAGTTACCCAGCGCAGGAATACTTATATGTAGACAGTGTACATGCAGGTTTCCTTAAATGGGAGCATGAAAAGTGTAAGTAATTTATTTTAAAGACTTAATAAACTCATCTGCATATTGTATGGATGGCTGTATTATTATTCCAGGCATGCCAGTATAGTTTCTATCACCCGTTTAGTTTCGTGAATGTCCCGCACTTCAATGGATAAAGCGCCGGCCTGTTTGGCAGGATAATCATTTCCTCCGGGGAAGAGCGCGTCGCCAATGAAGAGCATATCGGCAATTGGAATACCCAATATATCTTTCAGCTTGTGGATGCCGTAAGCCTTATCAATGCCAGGTCTGGTGATATCGATGGAGGTAGTGCCACCGATATGAATGGAAAATTCCGGGATGGTACGATCCAAAATAGCTTTTATCTGACTGCGTTTGGCGCCGTCGGGGTCCCAGGTACTTTTCTGTTCCAGCGGCGCTTGTTGCCCCAGTGCAGAAAAGGTAATCTGGCTTCCCCTGTCTTCTATTTGTTCGCCCCAGGTTGTTTTTACGACCAGTCCTACTGCTGCTATCGCCTCATTTAAGGCGGTAATAATACGTGTTTTCTCATCCGGCGTGAAATCCTCTGCATATAATTGCTGCCAGCCTGCCTGGAGATCTTTGATACGATAAAATTTGGTGCCGCTGGTGGGCAGTAAGGATAAATTCGTCCAGTTATTATTCTGTGGAAGATTCGCTAATACCTGCGTCTCAAATTGCTGCCAGTTTCCGCCCGATATGATCGCTACTTTAATGATCCCCAGCAAGCGATTTAATAAGGTTGCCATCTCTGCATCGATGGCCGATTTACTGGCAGCGATGGTACCATCCAAATCAAATACGATGAGCTTTTTCATATTTTCTTCTCCCTTTACAGCAAAACAGCTGGTTTAAAGCTTTTGTTTTCTGCTGATGCCAGTGTTAAATAATGTCAACCAGTGTTATTTAGCGTTAAATAATATCTCACTTACACATATAATATATAAATTATATTAAACATAAGTATTTATGTTACAATTATTTAAACAAAATGTTAATGAATTATACCATTAGCGAGCTCAAAAATACTCATTAAACGTTGGCAAGTTATCTGCATCTATATTCCCAATAACTGGAATTATTAAATCATTTTAAAAGTATAACTATGATGAAACATTTCTTCGCAGCAAGCATGTTAATGGCTACAATGGTTACGGTAAAGACGTATGCACAGGAAGCGCCACAACAACCGCAGCAACATCAGCAGCAGGGTGACAGGGAGGCTTTCTTCAAAAAGATAGATAAAGATGGCGATGGTAAACTCAGTAAGGCAGAAGTTGAAGCTGCGAGTAAAGACGATAAAAGACTGGCAAAACTGAACGAGAATTTCGATTCGATAGATACCAATAAGGATGGATTTATTGACAAAGATGAGCTGAAAGCATTTAGAAAAAGTCAACGTCCACAGAAGGATGGCGGCACCAAATAATTATTCATTGTGATAACCCCAGGGCTCTCCTACCACAATGGAGAGCCTTTTTTATTTCCATTAGGATCAGTATAACTGATTCCGTAAAATACGCTTGATCATCTGGATGGTAGAGCGGGTTACCTGGCCTTTATACTTTTGCAGAATATCGCTTTCCCTGGAGCCGCTGCTAAGCTCATTGACGACCCGCAGCCATTTACCCAGGAATTCGGAATTGGGTGTTCTGTAGCGCAATAAGCGTCTGACTGTTTCGATAATGGTTCTGCTGACGGTTCCTTCATGCAGTTCAAATATCTCATCATTACTGAGACTCAATTTAATATCATCTGCAATCCGGGAATAATCCTGCAGGTATTTTTCATTGGCCTCCATTACCTGCAACAAAGGGTTATCACTAAAAGCGATATCGTTATTTCTTCGTTGCCTTTGCAAAGTTTGCATGGCGTAATTCCGGGCAATATTATCACAGATAATCAGGTCATCTTTGCTCAGGTGGAACCATTCCCCTTTAATTCGTTTATGCTGAAATACAATATGCAAGCTCTCTTCCAGCTCCGTCATATTCATGGCAGCATATTGCCGGATCACCCGGAACATCATTGGCAGGTGCGTATGGTAAGCAGCCAACCGCTTATGCAGGTCCTGCGTTTTACCAATCTTAAACAGGTTCTTGCCTGTACTAAGAATGTATACACATTTACCAATTTGTACTTTCTCCATGCCGTAATCCGGTACTTATTAGGGTGATAATTAAACTATTAAATTACAACTCGGATTGTTATGTACAAAATTCAATATTTATATTTTATTTATATATCATATAACCTTATTGGGCCAACCGGTAAAAAAGATGCTACATTTATGGGTGATAATATGCTCTTCCGGGTATACACTATTGACTAAGTCTAGTAGTATGCAAAAGATATCAGATAATACCCTGTTGGATCTACTTAAAAGAGAAGACAACGCCTCCTTTACAACATTATATCAATGCTGCTTCCCGACAGTTGCGGCGTATATCCTGAATAACCACGGGAAAAAAGAAGATGCGGAAGACATCTTCCAGGAGGCAGTTATTGTATTACTGCAAAAGGTGAGAACCCCGGATTTCCAACTCACTGCCAGTCTGAGAACCTATCTCTTTTCCATCTCCAGGAATCTCTGGCTTAAACAGCTGCGGGATAATAAGCTGATCCCCATGGAAGATATGACGATCTACCAGCCAGCAGAAACGCTGCCCACCTTATCGTTACATCCTGAAAAAAGCAGAGAAGAGAAGGTACAATCGTGGATTTCCAGGATAACCGGGCATTGCCAACGTATTTTAAAAGCCATCTTCATTTACCAGGAACCAATGGATTTACTCATGAAAAAAATGGGCTGGAAAAACAAGCATACCGCCGCCAATCAACAGTATAAATGTCTGCAACAGATAAAAAAATTCCGACAAAAAGAGGAAGGCATTGGGTGATAATAATACCACTTCGGTATTAATTATAAAATCGTCTGTTATGTCTGCCAAAAAGAAAATCACTCTCTGCGTTATCTCTTTAGTATTAACAGGTATTTGTCTTTACTATTTCTTCGGCTAATTAAATCATTTTGCCATGAACACAACAAACAGTAAAGGCTGCCCTGTTATACCGGCCCACCTGCCCTGGTATAAGCAATTAGCGCTTATATTATTCCGCTTTGGCGTATGCCCGCTTTGCATTACTATGAGCATTGCATATAGCATCCGGAAAAGATTTAAAAAGAACAACATTAGGGTCGAAAGACCTTAATGTTGTTTGACTACATTTTCCGATAGTCCCAGCCTGTTGAGGATGGTAGCCTCCCAGTCCGGATCATTTTCTGCAATTATAATTGTATTGAAATGATGTCGCTCGCCCTCTATTCCTACCCCAGGCGCATCGTCTACATGGATATCTATATCAAATGCCGGCGGATACTTTGATATTTGTCCACCTCTGGCGCCTAAAACCTTGTCATGTATCCGTTTATTAATTACCCGGTCGATGGTAATACCATAGCTAAAGAAGAGCTTTCGCACATAAAAAGGAGACCGGTAAGAAGTCGTATATACGCATACGTTATAATCATTTTGCCGAAGTACCTTCATTAATCTGATGGTTCCAGCCCGTATTTTTTCCTTGCTGAATAGCCTGTGCCAAAGGTTGCCGGGCTCTGTTGGGAACCGACGTATACCAGGAATCAAGGTATCATCCAAATCGAAAGATATAATCATTAGTTATAGTGATATGACAGCTGCCATATGCAATTTTCTTGCCGATGCTCGAAGTATCCGTTGCATTTAGGGAGACACGTGTCTCCCTAAACGCAACAGATACTCCAACATACAACCCAAATTTCCGGATACTCGATGCCGCTCATGCCCCAAAAACCAACTTGATAAGATGGTAAATCATCCCCACCGCGTTCCCCTCCTATTTTAACAAATCCCACAAAACTCAAACTGGGTCTACTTCTTAACAAATTTCCTTCTTCCAGAAAGCTATTAATTTACAACATAAAGCGCTTTGTACTACAAAGCATATTTATACATTTGAATCATTACTAACAAGGGAAGCTATGAAAATAGATATCATTATTGCCTACATCCAGCGATATGAATTCGGACATGAATATGATTTTGTGCCCCCTATCACCGGCATTCATTTAGCAGCGATCACGCCTGCGCCACACACGGTAAAGGTCTACCATCAACAGGTCGACAAGATAAATCTTGATACGGATGCCGATCTGATTGCTATTTCTTTCTTCAGCGGCTTTGCCCTCTCCGCTTATAACCTGGCGGTAGCATTCAAGAAAAGAGGAAAAACGGTCATCGCCGGCGGCCCGCATGTAACCTATTGTCATGATGAAGCGCTGGAATATTTTGACGCCATTGTTACTGGCGAAGCAGAAAGCCAGTGGCCCAGATTACTGGAGGATATCGAACAGGGAAAACTGAAACAGAAGTATATGGGAGGGCCTTGCGACATGCAGGACCTACCCACACCGAGATACGATTTATTACCGGACAAATTCTTCATCAAAAAGGTCATCCAGGCTACGAGAGGCTGTCCGTTTTCCTGCTCTTTCTGTACCGTGCCATCGCTGAATCCGGGATTCAGACTCCGCCCGGTGAAGGATGTGATCCGCGATGCAGGCTACGATCAATTCCCTTACTGGTGGCAAAGGAAAATTGTCTGGTTCTGGGATGATAATCTTACTATTAAACGGCCGTATATCCGGGAACTTTTGCAGGAAATGATTCCATTGAAAAAATGGTGGCTCACCCAGGCCAGCATGGATATTGCCAAAGATCCAGAATTGCTGGATTTGATGAAAGCCTCCGGATGTATTGGCGTATTCCTGGGCATTGAATCCTTTGGCATCGATTCCCTCGCCGACGCTAATAAAAGACAAAATAAAATCGCCAATTACAGCACTGCGGTGAAGGCTATACGAAAACGAGGCATTGCAGTAATGGCAGGATTTATTGCCGGTTTTGATCATGATGATGAGGCCAGCATCATCGCCATGGCAGATCAACTCATGGAAATTGGAATCGATGTACCTTTTCTCAGCATCATGACGCCATTCAGAGGAACGCCCATCTACCAATCGCTACACCAGGAAGGGCGCATACTCGACGATAGAAACTGGAACTTTTACAATGGCTATAACGTCGCTTTTACACCGAAGAAAATCAGCGAATCCCAGCTACTACAGGCCCACAGAGCCCTTTGGAAAAAGTCGTTCTCCCCATGGTACGCCTTCCGGCGTATTGTACGCGGAGCATTCACTTTAAGAACCGGCGCTTTCCTCATGTCTATGTTCATGAATGCCTTCTATTCCTATAAACGCGTTAGAAAGAATTTTCCGATTGATATGACTAAACGAAAAAACCTGATCCAACAATTGCCGCCGCTGTTGTCTACTTCGAAAAAGGAAAATCAGGGGATGAATACATCTGTTCCTGTAGCAGCAGGAGAAAGTACATTCTTTTAAGGGCTGCTGACATAAGGTTGTCACACTGCAAAGCTACATTTGCACTAACTATAAAATTATGGAAGCTGATATCCAGACGATCTACCACTCCCCTCTCTGCTCGGTACATAATTTCCTTTGCCAGTGCATAGCATGCAGCATGTCGGCCAAAGAATACCAGGCTACCTTTTCCATTGCGTTTATTCGTAAGGGTAGTTTCGGATTTAATATTTTCCGGGATGAGCTGCATGCCTATAGCGGACTGTTCCTCATTTGCAAAGCAGGCTATGAACACCAGGTAAGACATATCCATGATATCCCTGACCAGTGTACCATCTTTTCATTTTCCGCTGAAAATGCTGCATTGCTCACGGCCACTTCCGGTAGCTTAAGTCGGTTCTTTCGTAACGCAGATCAACAATCTATCTTAATCAAGGCCACACCTGAAATGGAATTCCTCCATCAGCTGATCTTCCTGGAATTGTCGAAACCGCGACTACAGCAACTCTGGGTAGAGGAGTTAATGACAACGCTGTTTTCGCAAATACTATCCACCTCAGAGACAGACTTTCCGGAATTGAATAAGAAACAGCAAATTCATTATTTGCCCATGATAGAAAACGTGAAATCATTTCTCTACGAGAATTACACCAACGATATCCAACTTTCGAAACTGGCTGGCATGGCCCATGTGAGTCCTTTCCATTTTAGCAGATTATTTAAAAAAATAACGAATTGCAGTCCCTATGAATACTTGTTACGTATTCGATTAAAGGAGGCGCAGTTGCAACTCCTGCATACCCGCAACACGGTCACTGCTATCGCTTTTGCCACGGGTTTCAATAGCCTGGAACATTTCTCTGCCGCATATAAAAAACATTTTGGCCTTTCTCCTGCCGCCATGCGATCTTAAAAAGAGCAAGATTCCTTAAATCCGTCCTCTGCCTGATGTCTAATTTTGACATATCAAACAGCGCTACCATACATTGTTTGCGCGTATTTATTTATCATTAAAATTAGTATCATGGCAGTATTTTACGTCAACAGTTACAACATCACCAATCAGGAAGAATATGCAAAATACGGCCCTCCTACGGTTGCCTTACTGCACAAATATGGTGCGGAAGTACTGGCAGCCGACCTGGAAGCAATTGGCGTGGAAGGCGTTCCTTTAAAAATGAATGCCATCATTAAATTTCCTTCCGAGGCCGCGGCATTGCAATGCTATTCCGATCCGGAATATCAACCGCTAAAAGCCATCAGATGGGGATCTACCAGCAACTGCTCTATGATATTGGTACATGGATTGGATGCATAACCATGAAAAAAGCGCTGCAAACTATTTCGCAGCGCTTTTGATTTTATTGTTTCCTCCTTGCATATTAAAACTGTTGTAGAATAAAATGCTGGTCGTCTTCCTTTAATAATTTCCAATGATCCTCCAATACAATCTTCCACCCTGATCCCTGAATCACATTATCTTGGGTAGTGAGTCCTTCAGCTGATAAGGTAATTACCTTCCAATCCTTCATCAGCATGCCATTGGAGGCGACCGTTAATTTCCCCCATTTGTCTTTCACCTCTGCAGTTGGATAGACCGTGCCATGAGCGCCGAGGTCAAACATATTGCTGGGATTGAATCCCACATTCGGTTTCATGAGCTTTAACTTAAGCGTCCGCTGCTGTGTGAATCGTTCCACATATACTTTTACCTTTTCCAGCCTGGCTGTTTCTTTTACTTTTTCAGCAGCAGTAATCGCAGTCCCATTATACCTATTTGCAATTGACACAAGCTGTGTTTCCGTCGGTAATTTAGGTACTGATAGTTGGTAATACTTTGCTATCAGCGCAGGAAAGTCAGAGAGGGAATCTACCTTCTCTGTCCAGTCCCGCTGACGCTGATACAACAGATAACCGTAAATAGGTCCACTCACGTAAACGAATGAACGAATAATGGTACTGCGACCTGCTGTGGAGTCTATGATATTCGATAAATAGCCAGGGATATTTGCGGTAGATCTGCCAAGGATTACGCCGGTATATTCGGCCAGTCCTTCATTCATTTCCAGGATGCGTTCGTTGGCAAAGGTGTTGGGGAAGAGTTGTTTTCTTTTCTCCCGGAAAACCATAGCGTTTTGCAAATCTGTTTTTCGTTGATCCACAGGCTTATTCAGCGCCGCTTTTAAGGCCTGTAATTCCAGCAAGAAATAGATCCGCCCCTCCATGGTGGCCAGGTGATCGGCAGAAGGACTATGGGCTGGTAACCCCAGGCTATCCTGGATGCGATGGAAAGATTCATGCACCATCAGGCATAATCTATCCTCCTTATCTGTTGGCAGCGGCCATATGATCACGGACCACGACTTTCCCTGCCATGTGATGGCAGTATTGGCAATGATCACGTCTCCCGGTAAAGTACCGGTGTACACGCCCTCTCCGGCAGGTGTTAAGTGTCCGCCACCATCAGCCTCATTGGCAAACACATGCCTCGTTTGAGGATCGACTAACAGCATTGGACCATACAAGGGAAGATGCCATACCGGCTGTTGCAGGCCCACCGCCTTGATTTCCTTAAAATAGCCGGCGGCTGTCAGGTGATCCTGAGCGTAACAAATACTTGCCAAACAACAGAACAGTACCAGGAACAATGATCTCATGTTTTTTCTGCAATATGGCCAGACTTTCAGGAAATAGCTTCGACTATTATAGGAAGCGTTTCTCTGCCGTCATCAACGACAATAAAGCCCCTGCATGAGCCGTTTATCCTGAAATATCTGCAGTTGATATAATGAGTTTGTGCAGTTCCAATTGTTTACTTACTTCGCATTATGCGTAAAATCCTGGTACATATTATTTTCTGGATTGTATTTTTTCTGATGTGGAACCAGGTCATGTATTTCTACATAAGGAATAATCTCTCCAACCGCCTTTATTTCTCTGCGCTGGATGTAAGTTTGATCATCCTGGCGTTCTATGGTATCTTCAGCTTTGTGCTGCCCGACTATTTCCGCCGTAAAAAAAAGGTCCGCCTGATCATTCTGTCCGTATCCTTGATTGTATTACTGACGGCTACCTATACCTGGTGTATGAAGCTGTTTTTAAATCATATGCTCATTCCTATTCAGTTTGATTTCATATGGACTTATCAGGACTTGCAGTATAATCGTTTCTTTATTGTATTGCTGGGCGTATTAGGAGGATATTTTGTGAAGCTGGCCATCGACCGACTGGATGCCCAGCGCAAACTGGAAAGCATGGAAAAAGAGCGTTCTCTGGCCGAATTAACGTATCTGAAAGCGCAGATCAATCCACATTTTCTCTTTAACTCCCTCAATACGCTCTATTCTCAGCTGGACATCGCCCCATCGGAGGCCAGGCATACGCTGGTGTCGATCTCTGATTTACTACGGTATCAGCTATACGAATGCAGCACTGATTTTACCCCTCTCACAAAAGAACTGGATTATCTGAACAATTATTTCAATATTCAGCAATTACGTATAGAGAATTGTAATGCCACCTTCACTGTAAAAGGGAACCCGGAACAATATGCCATTGCGCCGTTGCTGATGATGCCGTTGGTGGAAAATGCCTTCAAATACTTATCTGACAGTGATGTAGCAGAAAATAGATTAGCATTGAGTATAGTATTGAGAGACGACCAGCTCTCCTTCCGCTGTGAGAACACATTTGATTCGTCTTCTTTCACTGATCGAAAAGCCAAAAAGGGAATAGGCCTGGAGAACGTCAAGAAACGTCTGGAGCTGCTTTATCAAGGCAGATACCAGCTGCAAACCACTGTTGACGGTCGTTTATATATCGTCACACTCACTTTAAACTTAACCCATGTTGAATTGCCTGATCATAGATGATGAACCGCTTGCGCGCAAACAGATTGAAAATTATGTAGAGCAGGTGCCATTTCTGCACCTGGTAGGAACTGCACGCAATCCGGTGATAGGTCAGGCTATCCTGGAAACGGAAGCGGTGGATCTCATCTTCCTGGATATTAAGATGCCACATCAAACGGGCATTGAGTTCATCCGTCAGCATCATCCCCTCCAACAAATCATATTGATCACTGCATTTCCGGAATATGCCGTAGAAGGTTTTGAGCTGTCGGTCACCGATTATCTGATGAAGCCGGTCACCTTTGAGCGGTTTTATAAAGCCTGTGAGAAAGCCCAGGCCAAAGTGAGCGGCAATGGGGCCGTTAGGTCTAATATTGAGCAGCCAGGGTCTTTATATGTGAAGTGTAACCAGCGTTTCGAGAAGATACTTTTACAGGATATTCAATATGTGGAAGCGAGACTGAATTATGTACATATCATTACCTCGTATAAGAAATATATGGTATATTCCAGTCTCACGGGCATTGAAGGCAGCCTGCCGCCGGAGCGGTTTATCCGTATACATAAGTCCTACATCGTATCCACGGATCATCTGACGGCCGTAGAAGGGCATCAGGTATATATAGGCGAGATAGCCATTCCTGTAGGCAGAAGCTACAAACAAAGCCTGCTCCAGCATCCTT
Organism: Chitinophaga dinghuensis; assembly: GCF_003259435.1. GTDB lineage: Bacteria > Bacteroidota > Bacteroidia > Chitinophagales > Chitinophagaceae > Chitinophaga > Chitinophaga dinghuensis. Next base: position 619,309 of record NZ_QLMA01000004.1, on the reverse strand, counting down.
TTCTGAGAAAAGGGTCCTCCTGACGCTTAAAGATTAATAATAACTTAAAATGAAATACCCGTTTGTGTTATTTTCGGTTCCCGAAATTTTAATACTTTTCCCCAGTAATTGAATGAAGGGTATGCCGAAAATCTCAGAAATAGGACTGTACAACTATTTGTCCTGGAAACAAGTTCCAGGCCTGAGGGAGAATGTAAGATTAATTACCGTAAAGAAAGGTAAGCAGTTGTATGACACGGATCAAAAGTATACGGATATATACGAGATCCTCAGTGGCGCCGTAAAACTGGGAGGAATCTCCTGTAAAGGCAAAGAATACATATATGAGCTGGTAACACCGGGAGAGTTCTTCGGCAATCTGGCCATGCTGGGAGATACTTTCCGCGAGTTTGGGAAAGCGATTGTGGCGACGCAGCTTCGCGTATACAAACCAGCTTTCTTCAAACACCTGATGACACATGACCCGGAAGTGGCAGCCTGGTGTTTTGAAAAAATTGTATACAGGTGGAATAAAACAGAATCCATGTTAGCGAATATCCGGTCTTACGAACCGAGAGAACGCATTCAGGTATTATATAATGAACTCCAGAAAATAAAGATCATCGCCTCCAATCGCGAGATCATGATGAACCGCCTGCTAACCCTTCAGGACATCGCCGATCTGACCGGCACCACTCGCCAACTGGCAGCAGAAACCATTAATGCCGTTTGATGAAACGGAACTTTTTCCCGCTGAATGTAAGAATCTAACATCATTAATACTACCATAACTATTTGGTGACGTTTCGTTGACGCCCTCATTTGTTCTATCTCCTACTTTTGCATTCTCTTAACACTTAGAGATTTTAAACGCGATTCAAATTCCAAAATCATGAGTAGGTATAAATGTCTTTTTATCACTTTACCTAATAGTTATTGCCTAACTGTAGCACAGATGTAATCAAAGCAGGCAGACAAGCTGTCGTCTGCCTGCAACACCTGTTCTCACTCGTTACAACTATCTCTCTATATCTAAATTTTGCATGTATGCTGATGAAGAAAGCACTCATTTATTTATTGTGTCTGTTTTTATTGCCGCTGGCAATGCAGGCACAGGTAACTACCGGTTCTGTCACCGGTATCGTAAAAGGGCCTGATGGTAAAGGCGTTGAAGGAGCCAGTGTGACGCTGGTTCACCAACCATCCGGCACCCGTTATATGAACCGCTCTTTGAAAAATGGTTCATTCACGATCAGTAGCGTACGCGTGGGTGGTCCTTATGTATTAAGAGTAGATTTCGTGGGATTCAAATCTCAAACGGTAGAAAACTTCAACGTATTACTGGGTGAGCCTTACGACGTAGTAGTGACGATGGGTGCCGATACAAAAGAATTATCCGGCGTTACCATTAACTCTGTTAAGCGTAAAGGCGCTACCGAGAAAAGTGGCGCTGCTACTGTCTTTGATTCAAGAACGCTTTCCAGCATGCCTAGTTTCAACCGTAGCATCACCGACTTCACCAAGCTTACGCCACAATCCAGTGGTGGTAACTCTTTCGCAGGCAGAAGCGGTTATTACAATAACCTGAAAGTAGATGGCGCCAACCTGAATAACAGCTTTGGTCTGAGTACAGATCCATTGCCTGGTGGCGGTGCACCTCCTATTTCATTGGATGCCTTCGACGAGATTTCTGTAAGCATCGCTCCTGTAGACGTTCGTCAGTCCGGCTTCACCGGCGCTGGTATCAACGCTGTTACTAAAAGCGGTACCAACGAATTCCACGGTAGCGTATATGGATTCTACCGCGATCAGTCATTCAACGGTCGTAATGTAGGCGATGTTAAATTGGACCCTGCTTCCAGCTCTTCCAGAAAGACTTACGGCGGAACTATCGGCGGACCAATCATCAAAAACAAACTGTTCTTCTTCCTGAATGGCGAGTATGAAGCTAACTCCGGTGCAAGAGTAACGAACTATGTGGCTAATGGTAGTAAGAATGTGGGTAACGCCTCTTCTACTCCAATCGACTCTCTGGCGAAACTGGCCGACTTCCTGAAGAAACGTTATGGCTACGATCCAGGAGTGTATGACAACTACCCTTCTGCTGCTAAAACAAACTACAAGTACCTTGCGAAGGTCGACTGGAACATCAACGATCATCATAAACTGACTGCTAAATTCAGTGATTTTGTAAGCAATGAAGATCCTTCTTCTATCAATGCTTCTTCTATCATCGGCGGCGGTGGATTCGCTTTACCAGGTACTACTGCATCTATCTCTTCTCTGCCAAACAGCAGGCTGAGTAACAGATCCATGGTATTCTCCAATTCTTTCTATGGTTTCAAACATACTGTAAGAACTGGTACATTGGAACTGAACAGTAACTATGGTAAAATATCCAACAGCCTTTTGGTGACCAGCACCAAAATCCAGGATACCAGGATTACCAACAGCGCCGATTTTCCTTTCGTGGAAATCTTCGATGGTACTACTACTCCACACAACTACATGAGCTTCGGTTATGAGCCATATAGCTACAATAACGATGTACTGAACAAAGTTTGGAGCGCAACAGATAACTTCTCTTATTATACTGGAAAACACTCTTTAACTGCCGGGGTTTCTTACGAATACCAAATGGTAGGTAACATGTTCATGCCAGGCGCACAGAGTTACTATATCTACAACTCACTGAATGATTTTGTTACAGAACAAGCGCCTATCTATTATTCTTATGCGTACTCCATGGTACCTGGACAAAAAGCAGTATACTCTGCTGAGTTGAAATATGGCCAGGCTGCCCTGTATGCACAAGATGAAATCAGAGTAAACAACCGTCTGAAAGTAACAATCGGTCTGCGTGCAGATAAACCTATCTACCTGCAGAAAGCATTGGAAAACCCAGCTATTACTGCGCTGACTTTCCCTGACAAAGATGGTAACCTGGTACATTATGATGGTCAATGGCCTTCACCAAGAGTGAACATTTCTCCACGCGTAGGTGCAAGATGGGATGTATTGGGAGACAAATCTCTGATTATCCGCGGTAGCACCGGCATTTTCAATGGTATGGCTCCTTTTGTATGGTTAACTAATATGCCTACCAACTCTGGTATGTACCAGAACAGTGTGGCACTGAAAAATACCAACCCGGATGATGCCGCCAAACTGAAGAACATGGTATTTGATCCTAAACTGGATGCATACGCAAGCATGTTCCCTCCTGTTGCCGGAACTTCTATTCCAAGCAACATCGTGATGATCGACCGTAACTTCAAGTTCCCACAGATCTTCAGAACAGACCTGGCTATCGATAAGAACCTGGGCCATGGCTACAGTTTCACCCTGGAAGGATTGATCACTAAAGATATCAATGCGATCAGATTCCGCAACGCCAACCTGAAAGATCCAACCGGTATCTTCAATGGCCCGGATAACAGACCTCGTTATGTATCTACTGCTAATACCGACAGATACATCTATCCAAATATCGGTTCTGCTATTATCGTAGAAAACACCAACAAAGGTTATTCTTATGCATTAACTGCACAACTGACCAAAGCTTTCACCAAAGGATTCTACGGTTCTATCGCTTACACCTATACGAAAGCGCAGGACATCTCTGCTAACAGCGGTTCTCAGGCATATTCCGTATGGAACGGTAATGCTACTGTAGCTACCAGCAACGACCTGGAAATGAATCCATCTGCTGCTGCCACCCGTCACAGAATCGTGAGCATGCTGTCTTACCGCTTTGAGTATCTGTCTCACGCTGCTACTACTATCTCTCTGGTTTACCAGGGCGCTCCAAGTGGCAACCTGACTTACAGAGTGAACGGCGACCTGAATGGCGATGGTAACAACCAGGACCTGATGTATATCCCTAAGAAAGGTAATGAACTGGTGTTCGAACCATACAGCGTAACTGTGAATGGCGTTACTTACAACTTCACCGCTGATCAACAAGCGGCTGCATTAGATAAGTTCATCAACAACACACCTTATCTGGCTAAACACCGTGGTTCTTATACACAGAGAAATGCTGCGCAGGCCCCTTGGTATAATGACCTGGCGGCAAGATTCATGCAGGAGTTCTACATCAAATCCGGTAAAACTAAACACACCCTGCAGTTCAGCGCTGATATCCTCAACCTGCCGAATCTCCTGAATAAATACTGGGGTATTCAGAAACAGACTACTACCACCCAACCACTGGTATACAGAAGCGTTGGTACAGATGGCCAGCCTGTTTATCGCATGCAGAATTATAATGGCGTACTGTACACCACTCCTTACCAGAACGTTAACAGCGGTTCCAGCACATGGTCTATGCAACTGGGTGCACGTTATAGTTTCTAATTTAATACCATAATTATCATGAAAAAGTTAACATATATCTCCGCCTGCCTGGTTTCTGTACTGTTGTATTCTTGCACAAAGAACAACGATGATATCAAGTTGCAATTGGAAAAAGCACTGCCTAATATTGAAGTAACCAGTATGGGTTTATTACGTCAGACAGGTCCTTTCGCACCGGCTGATGTGATCCAGGTTACTTTCGGTGGCGCTATTACAAAAGCAGATCCAGGTACTTTGGATTTTGCATGGTATGATGTACCTACCAGCGGTAAGCCTGCACTGGTCGACAGTATACACTTTGCCAGCTGGAATGTAACAGCATCGGCAGCTACCGGCAATAGCGGCGTATCTACCACACTGACACCTGCTAGCTATCCAAACACCAATATCATCTCAGGTAATTTAAACCTGAAACTGTCTAAACTGGTTAGCGGTAAATCTTACAGCCTCTTTATCTATGTACGTACTACAGATAATAAAGTGGCATCTGTTTCGCAGACCAAGTTCGTTACCATGAAATAACCTGCCAACGGGAGGATACAGACTGACTTGCCGGTCGTATCCTCCAATTTTTAATATTACTGAAATGGGCATACTGTAATTAATACAAGGACAAAACGAGACTGGTGCTCTCACCGGTTTTTCAATTTTTTGCATGAGCATTACTTAAAAACAGTTTCATTCATTTGAAACTGTTTTTTTTATTCCCCCTGCCTGCTCATTTCAGCAGTATTCAAGCGCTGTATAGTAAACTAATCCCATAAAAAAACGGCGGTGCGATCATCAGATCGCACCGCCGTTTCAAAACAGGAATATCTTTCCCTATAACATGATCACAGAATCTATCTTCGATACTTCTTTATAGTATTTAATAACTTCTTCCTCATCGGCTACATTCACCCTTACAGTAAATGACTTGTATTTTCCTGTAGACGAATTGTTAACCGTAATCGCTGCATTGGTATTTGCAAAGATGGACTTCAGCTCGGCCGATTTATCCTCGTCTGCCTTAATAATAAACTTAAAAGTATATTCTGTCGGAAATACTAGTGACTGCTGTAATAATGAACGAAATTTCTCATACGGATCTGTACCAAATTCAGCATTTAAATCTTCGTTTATAGACATATTATCTTTATTTATTGAATATCATCAATGCATGTAATCATGCAAGATAACCCTTTTTTAGCAAATCCTTTACTGGACATATTCCCATTAGGGGCCTCCAACATACCCGGCCATTGGCGGATTATTTCCGGATTCCTGACTTTTTCCTAATTTGCGGCTGCTATGATAACAAATCTTCCCTCCCATTACGAACGCCTGATGCAGAAATATCCGGTAATCACCCCGGAAGAATGGTCACTGCTCGATAATATAGCCTCCATCAAACATATCCGCAAAGGAGATGCCTTTTTACGTTATGGCAAAATAGCGCGTGAATCAGCCTTTGTGATATCCGGTATGTTTAAATTCGCTATCACAGACGAAGAAGGAAACGAAAAAATTGTGCGCTTCGGCATGGCAGACGATTTTCTTGCCAATTGCGAAAGCTATACGAAGAAAGCCCCTTCTGCCATCAGTATCATCGCGATGGAAGATGCCGTTATCCTGAAAATGAATGCCAAACGATTACTCCCATTCCAGAAGAATCATCCTAATCTCCTGCAAGTCAACCTACAACTATTCCAGGAACTGGTGGAACAACAGTCAGAGCATCAGTATATCCTGTCGCTTAAAACGCCTTTGCAACGGTATAAATATCTGTTGGAAAGACGTCCGGCCATCATCAAAAAAATATCGCTTACCAATATCGCCCGATACCTCTATACCAGCCGGGAAGCCATTAGCAGGGCCCGTTTGTTCCTGTTGAATAAATCGCGCAACTATTGTGACTGAAATCACAACCATCCTTAAGACAGGTATATAGCTTTGTATCAAAAAAAGATGAAGCAAAGTCTTATTCTATTACATGGACTTTTTGGCGGTTTAAGCAACTGGGAAGGCGTTACGGCGCATTTCCAATCTCATTACAATATTCATATCCCACCCTTACCCATATACGACGATCATCATCAAGATAAACTGGAATACCTGGTAGATTTCCTGGAAAGCTATATCATCAATAATGAACTGGAAAACGTTATTCTCGTAGGCAATTCCTTAGGCGGGCATGTGTCTATTCTCTACACACACCGGCATCCGGAAAAAGTAGCTAAACTGGTGCTGACAGGCAGTTCCGGACTATACGAAAACACCAGTCTGGGCAGTTTCCCTAAACGTGGGAATTATGCGTATATCCGTGAACGTGTGGCCAATATTTTTTATGATCCGGCTACAGCCACGGATGCCCTCGTAGAGGAAGTTTTCAATACTACCAGGGATATACGAAAATGCTTTGGTATTGTTAAAACAGCCAAATCCGCCAATCGCAACTACGTAGCGGCACAGCTGCCGGAAATCCCCACCCCAACTTTATTGATCTGGGGAGAAGACGACAGGGTAACGCCGCCTGATGTAGCCCGCGAGTTCCATCATTATCTTCCCAATGCCACACTGGTGATGCTACCTGAATGCGGCCATGCGCCAATGATGGAAAGACCGGCAGCATTTAACGCCATCCTGGAACCGTTCCTGGCGGCATAAACAAGACAGGCTTCCGCATTTATAATACGGAAGCCTGTATATTGAAAAACTGAGTTGTTGTGTTGGATATTTCGGGAGATGACATTCGCTCCTCTCACTATGTGCTCACTGCGTACAGTCGGCACCGTGTCTCCCTAAATCATTTCTCAAACATACTTTTAATAGTACGCTGCATATCAAATAAATTGGACAACGTATACAGCCAGTCCGGCTTTTCCAAATGTTCATTTGCAGGCTTCTGCTTAACGCAGGCACTAATCAGTTGAATCTGCCCCGCCAAATCCGGCAGAAACTTTAATCCATTTACTGCGTATAAGGATATCCGGGCTATTCCATCATTGAATACCGCCCCTCTCGCCGGCAACTTTTCCAGTTCGCTCAAACTCGGCACCTGATCAAATTCGCCATCATAGAATTCCAGCACCGGACTCTCATTCACGCCCTGAATGTAATGGATATACGCCGCATAATACTTTTGCTCCATTTGAATGGAAATAACGTCCTCTCCTCTGTAAAAAGTCATGCTTTCCGCTACAGAGGGCCTCTTCTTCAACGGAACAGGTACCGCTTGAATAAAAGCCTTTATATCATTGGATTTCCGGTAAAAATCATCGCTTAATACTACGCCTGCATTTAATGCATCAATGGCCAGTATGGCTTTATCCGTAATGCTTTGATCTGCAAAGCCGTATTTATGCAGTAATATCGCCAATGCCAACACCGTTTTATGACGGTAATTCATAGAGATCTCCCTGTCTGCCAGCAGTACACAATTCCAGCGCAGCATCAGTTTGGGAAGAAAGTAAGCCAACTGCCCGGGGTGATCATTCTTCTGAATATTCATGGCATCAGATACCAGTTTGGAGAGATCCTCATCGATGGATTGTACCAATTTTCCAGCGGCCAGTTTATCTAATATTTGTTGATGTGTCATGGAGGATATGGTTTAAAAAATAATTATTCATCTTCCCATACGACTGCGGCTATTTTCCAGCCGGCAGCGGTTTTGATGAACTGGAAGAGTTTATTTCCACTTCCGGAGAACCCGACGCCATTAAGCATTCCGTGCTTCACGTATTTAGTGATTCGTTGGGCAATATTTCCCAGCACCTGTGTTACGCCACTGATTTCTTTCTCTTCAAATCCCGTCAGCGTACCATCTGTCAACAGCTGCTTTCTGGGAGCAGTAAAGGTTTGCAGATTATATACTTCCTCCATCAGCCCTGATTTCTTAATAATCACAGCTTCCGGAATACAGAGTTGAAAAATCAATTCAATATTCGGCGTTTGTCCATTCACGTTAGTAAATACGCCAAAAAAAGATGTCACTAATTGGTCTATCTCTGTATTATCTGATTTCATGTGTTCAAGGTAATAAAAAAACAAACACAACTCCATACTGCAGCATATTTAAGCGACCAATGATAAATATGGGAAGACGCTTTTCCTGCTGCATTCTTACAGTCAACTGTTATACAAATGCAGTTAAACACTATTTAGTTATGATACCTATCCTACCCTTGAAATACCCACTGTTATTGCGGATTTTTATTTGTAATTTATAAGAAACCAAAATTTATAAACTATGCCAACCCCGTTACTTCGGCCCATTTTCCTTTGGGCATGCCTGCTATCTTTTGCATGGCAGGCACACTCCCAGACAGCTACTGTCTTTGGTAAGATTACTGATAGCAAAGGCCCGCTGCCGGGCGTCACTGTGCACCTCGAAAAAACCAATAAAGGCGCCTATGCCAACAGTACTGGCAACTATACCCTTACGGTAGCTCCTGGAAGTTATACCATCAGCGTGAGCCATATTGGCTATGCAGCACAACACAAAAACATTACGCTGGTCGCCGGCCAGCAACTGGAATTGAACTTTGCGCTTAGTGAAAGCGGTACTATGAATGAATTGGTAGTACTGGGTTCCCGTAACCTTCCCCGTACACAAACAGAAACCCCTGTACCTGTTGACGTCATTGATGTAAAACGCATCGTATCAGATGCCCCTCAGGTCACCATTAACCAGATTCTGAACTATGTGGCGCCTTCTTTCAGCTCCGGTACACAAACAGTGGCAGATGGTACTGATCACATCGATCCGGCTTCCCTTCGGGGCCTTGGCCCTGATCAGGTGCTGGTGCTCGTCAATGGTAAACGACGTCATAATACAGCGCTGGTGAATGTAAACGGTACCTTTGGCCGCGGCGCCGTAGGCACAGACATGAATGCCATTCCCACTGCGGCCATCGACCGTATTGAAATTCTCCGAGATGGAGCTGCCGCTCAATATGGCTCCGACGCCATTGCCGGCGTGATCAACATCATCCTGAAAAGCACTGTTAATCGTTTATCCGTTAACGTTACTACCGGCGCAAACGTTACGCCGAAAGCGGGCAACAACATAGACGGGCAAACAGTGCAAACCGCGGTCAATTACGGTCTGCCACTGGGAGATAAAGGAGGATACATCAACGTAGGCGGTTCCTTCGATTACCGCAATTATACCAATCGCTCCGGCCCCTGGGTAGGCCCCATCTACCGTACTTATCCTGGCGGCATTGATAAAACGGATTCTTTCCTGGTAGCCAATCGTATAACACGTAATGATATACGCATGCGGGCAGGCCAGTCCAAACTCCGCAGCAGCCAGGTTTTCATGAATGCCAGTATGCCACTGCAAAATGGCGCGGAGATCTATGCATTCGGCGGACTCGGATACCGCAACGGCGAAGCTGCCGGCGTATACCGACTTCCCAACGACAGTCGCAATATCATCGATATATACCCACTGGGATTCCTCCCGGAAATTCACTCCGATATCTATGATCGCTCGCTGGCAATGGGTATTCGCGGCCACCTCGGCGCATGGAAAGTGGACCTCAGCAATGCATGGGGACAAAATGAATTCAAATTCACCGTTGCCAATTCCCTGAATGCCTCTATGGGAAAAAGCTCTCCTACTACCTTTACCGCAGGCGGTCCGGTCTTTACGCAGAATACGACGAACCTGGACTTCTCCCGCCGGCTGGAAACCTTGAGTGGACTGGATATCAGCTTTGGTGCAGAACATCGGTTTGAACGTTATAAACTGATTCCTGGTAGCGAAAATTCCTATACAGATTATGGTCGCGCTTCACAGATAGGAGTAGATGGACAAGGCAATCCTATCCTGGTACCAGATCCGCAGGGCCCTATTAATACTAAATTTGGGCCCGATGGTACGCCTCGCGCCGGCGGCGCACAGGTATTCCCCGGATTCCGCCCGGAAAATGCCGTAGATGCCACCAGGAGCGCCATTGCCACCTATGTGGACGCCGAGCTGAATTTCAACAGCCGTTTCCTCATTGGAGCCGCCGCCCGCTTTGAGAACTATAACGACTTCGGCTCTACGCTGACAGGGAAACTGACCACCCGCTATAAACTGAGTGAACAGTTTGCCCTACGAGGCTCCGCCAGTACCGGTTTCAGAGCTCCTTCCCTGCATCAGCGCTTTTTCTCCAATACAGCTACCCTTTTCGTAGACGGACAACCATATGAAGTAGGCACCTTCACGAATGATAGTCGCCCTGCCCAACTACTCGGTATTCCCAAACTCAAACCGGAAAAATCCAAAAGTATGAGTGCCGGCCTAACCGGTCAGTTCGGAAAGTTCAGTCTCACTGTAGACGGATACTTCACCCGCATCGACGACCGTGTTGTATATACCGATCAGTTCTCCGGTAGTAATGCGCCGAATGCATCTCCGACCGACAAAGAGATCTATCAGTTATTACAACAGGCCAATGCCAACAGAGCTGCCTTCTTCGCTAATGCCATCAACTCCGAAACCAAAGGGATAGACCTCGTACTCTCCTATGCTACCAGAGCCGGCGCCGGTAACTTCCGTGCCGACCTTGCCGCCACCGTATCGAATACCCAACAGGTTGGTCCCGTAAAGGCTTCGCCCAAACTGGCAGGAAAAGAGAATATTTATTTTAGCCGTGCCAGCCGCATTTATTTAGAACGCAGCGTGCCTAACGAAAAGGTGAACCTCACTTTATCGTATACTCTTGGTAAATTCAATGCCTTTGTGCGGAATGTGTACTTCGGCAGTGTAGAGGAAGCCACCGTAGATCCGAACTTCTACCAAACCTACGATCCGAAAGTGGTGACGGATGTGGCGATTGGATACAAGCTGATAAAGGCTTTGAAAATAAGTATAGGCTCCAACAACCTGTTTGATATCTATCCGGATAAAGTGAATAATCCGAACAACACTACTAATAATCAGTTCCTGTACAGTCGCCGTGCTACACAGTTCGGCTTCAATGGTCGCTTCCTATTTGCGCGACTGGAACTGAATTTATAACAAGTACATACATCTACAACCGAAGTGGAAAGGCTTTTTCACTTCGGTTGTAATTAAGATAGGAAGGCCCATCGCACCTTCAAACGGAAGACATCGCTACTGGTACACTCTTTTTGCCGCCTTGTTTGATTTTCTTAACTTCGCATCATGTGTATTATCTTAAAAAGTGCAGCGGAACTGGACGTTAATCTTAAACTAAAAGGCTTTAAGATTTATGAAGTGGCGGATACGGTGGTAGGCTTACCGGAATATTCCCGCAAAGACTTTTATAAGATATGTCTTCATTATGGCGACAGTACGGTACATTATGCAGATAAAACCATTGCCCTCCATGGTTACAGCCTTTTTTTCGGCACGCCGCATATTCCATATTCCTGGCATTTAGCCTCCTCTCAGCACAACAGTTTTACCTGCATTTTTACAGAAGGATTCCTCAATAATAACGAGCGTTTGAAGAGTTTACAGGAATCGGCCCTCTTTAAGATTGGCGGCACGCCGGTATTTTCACTGAATGAGACCTCCTATCTCTTTGTCCAGTCTATATTACGTAAAATGCAGGAGGAACAGGAATCGAACTACCAATTCAAGGATGAATTGATCCGGAATTATATTAACCTGATCATTCATGAAGCGCATAAATTACAACCCTCTGAGAGCTATACCAGCAGCCCAAATGCGTCCTCCAGGATTGCAGGACTATTCCTGGAATTACTGGAGCGGCAGTTTCCTATAGATAACCCGCGTCAATCATTAGAAGTCCGTAATCCGCAAGACTTTGCTACCCGCTTGAATATTCACGTGAACCATCTCAATCGCGCCGTTCGGCAAACTACCGGCAAAACCACAAAGGACCATATTACAGACAGAATCGCCGCTGAAGCGAAAGCGCTCCTTCAGCATACCGACTGGAATGTAGCGGATATAGCCTATGCCCTGGGCTTCGAATATCCTACCTATTTCAACAACTTCTTTAAAAGAGTAACCGGCGCCACTCCCAATTCATTGAGAAAGTAAGAATTGTTTGAAAATCTTACTTTTCTGTTTGAAAAGCATTACAAGTCCCCCTGTATGCCGCAGTAATTTTGTGTCATCATCAATAGAATTAAAACTAACTATATGACACAAGCAGTAAAGTTTAAGAACAGAACATGGGATATAGCCGGAAACCTTCATTTCCCTGCTGATTTTGACGCATCTAAAAAATATGCAGCCATTGTATGCGTGCATCCTGGCAGCAGCGTAAAAGAGCAGACAGCTGGTATTTACGCCGGTAAACTGGCAGCGGAAGGATTCATTACGCTTGCCTTTGACGCTTCTTTCCAGGGCGAAAGTGGCGGTGAACCACGTTTTGTGGAAGATCCAGCCATTCGTATGGAAGATATTCGTGCAGCAGTAGATTTTTTAACCACTTTAGATTATGTAGACGACAGTCGCATAGGCGCACTGGGCATATGCGCAGGCGGCGGGTATGCCGTTAATGCCGCTATGACGGAACACCGCATCAAAGCTGTAGGAACAGTGGCAGGCGCTAATATTGGCAGATTATACCGTGAAGCCAACCATAAGCAAACGCTGGCAGCCGTTGGGCAGCAGCGTACAGCCGAAGCCCGTGGTGTAGCGCCAATGATCACCAATTGGATTCCCAACTCCCCAGAAGAAGCCAAACAGGCAGGTATTACCGAAATAGATGTAATAGAGGCAGTAGATTATTACAGAACGCCAAGAGGACAACAACCTACCTCCTGCAATATGCTGCGATTTACAAGTCTGGGTAACGTATTAGCTTTCGACGCTTTCCACCTGGTAGAGCAACTACTCACCCAACCTATTCAAATTATTGCTGGTGGCGTTCCCGGGGCTTTCGGTTCCTTGCATGATGCAAAAGATTTATTTGCAAGAGTACAAGGTAAAAAAGACTTGCACATTGTTGAAGGCGCTACACACTATGACATGTACGATAAGCCGGAATGTGTGAAAGAAGCGGTAGGCAAATTAGTGCCGTTTTATAAAGAGAATTTATAACGATTTAAAAACAAAAACAGGAAGTGACACTGCAAATGTCATTTCCTGTTTTTGTTTTTTTTCGCCTCCTTGTTTGCCACGCAGAGCGGACAAGCAAGGGTGTATTTAATCTTCCTTCAAGTACAACAATGGGTTTACCCTGGAAGCTTTAATCGTTTGTAATCCGATGGTGAACCAGGCTACCAGCAAGGATATCACTGCCGCTGCGACGAAATAGACAGCGGATAAGTGGATGCGGTATGCAAAGGAATCCAGCCAATGTCTGGTAAGGACATAACTGAGTGGCAAAGCGATCACAATCGCCACCAGCACTATTTTTGTAAAGTCGATAGAAAGGAGATATACGATATTGGCAGCAGTAGCGCCCATCACTTTGCGCACGCCTATTTCCTTCGCTCTTCGTTCTGCAGTGAATGCAGCCAGACCAAATAATCCAAGGCAGGAAATGATGATAGCCAATCCTGTAAAGTATTTGGAAAGAGAGGCTACCAATTGCTCAGACGCATATTGCTCCTGGTAAGCGATATCTAAAAATTGGTAGTCGAAGGTATAACCTGGGTTGAAGTCTTTGTAATACTGCTGGACGCGTTGCAAGGTAGCAGCGGTTTTCCCGGCCTGGATACGGGCCATGACTAACATGGTTTCATCAGGAGAAAGCCGGAAAATAAAAGGTTTTATTTCATCATGGAGGGAATTGAAGTGGAAATTTTTACTCACCCCGATAATTCGTGTATCCTTTCCGTTTAGACTCACCACTTTACCAATTGGATTTTCGGTAAGATTCATGGCAGCAATAGCCGCTTCGTTGAGGACTATCCCACCCGCATCTGTGCTGAATTGTCGAGAGAAAGGGCGTCCTTGGGCCATCTGGATACCGAGGGTTTCAATGAGGCCATAATTGACTGGCATCTCACAAAAACGAATTTCGCCATCCGAATTCTTACCATCCCACTGGATAACGCTGTTGGGAACTCCACTTGGAAGAATAACTTTCTGTTGAATGGTGGAAGCGCTGATGATGCCAGGCATATTGTCCAGCTCCGCCAGGAAAGCATCGCGCTTCTCTGCGGCACTGCCTTCCAGTTCAAAATAGATGACATTCTCCTTATTAAATCCCAGATCTTTTGTTTGTACATATTGAATCTGTTGATACACCACCATCATCGCACTTACAAACAATACGCAGATCACAAACTGAAAGATAACGGAACCGCGTCTCACCCATAACTCTCCTGCGGAACTAATTAATTTACCTTTTAACGTTAGCACAGGTTTGAAACGCGACAGATAAAATGCCGGATAGCTGCCTGCCAGCAAGCCTGTCAGCAAGGTAATGCCTAGTATGGTTCCCATCAGTGCAGGATTCCAACCGAAAGACAAATGCTTTCCCGTGATCTGGTTAAACTGCGGCAGCAATAACCAGATGAATACAACTGCCAGTATCAATGATATAAAGCTCATGAGAACGGATTCTCCAAGGAATTGCATAATTAGCAGATGAGGTTTGATACCTAATGCTTTCTTTACTCCTACTTCCTTCATTCTGCCGGAAGCCCTTGCTGTAGAGAGATTCATAAAATTGACACAGGCTATCAGCAGAATAGCAATAGCGATGATAATAAACAGACGTATGTATTCTATCCTGCCTCCTGCCAGTTTACCATTCTCGTATTTCCCATGGAGATAAGCATCCGCATAGTTGCGCAGGAACAATGTAGCGTTACTACCTTTTACTTTATCATGTAGAAAAGAACCAAATTTCTGATTGAATTGATCTGTATTTGTGCCGTCTTTCAGCACTACATAAGTACGAAAAGGGCCGCCAGCAATGTCGTTGGTGGCAGGAACGATCTCTTTCCAGGCTTCCAGCGGCAATACAAAATCATATTGCTGCGTGGAATTATTGGGCATATCCTTGTATACGCCGGTCACAATACATTGCTTTACAATGGAAGTCCATTTCCATTCTATAACTTTTCCTATAATATTATCAGTGGTGTGAAATAGCTTTCTGGCAAGCGTTTCAGACAGTACAATGCCCGTCTTATTGGATAATACCTGGTTCTTGTCCCCTTGCAACAGATCAAAAGAGAATACATGGAAGTAACTACTTCCTACAAAGTTACCTTTCGCACTGACTGTATTATCTTTGAAAGACATGTTGAATTTCTGAAACCAGGCGGCGGGAGCGGTAGTAACAGCTGAGGAGACTTCCGGTACGCTGCGTTCCAGGGTTTCGCCCAGTATCCCGCCTGTACCTTCGTCGGTAGTAATACGGCCATCCTGCGTGGTGTTCACCATTACCTGGAATAAATGACTGCTGTTATGATGAAATCTATCTGTACTTCGTTCATCATTCACCCAGAGAAAAATCAATATAGCCGCTGCCAGACCTGTAGATAAACCCACCAGGTTAATGACAAAAACAGATTTAAAACGTTTGAAATTTCTGAATATAAGTCGCAGGTTATGCTTAAACATAAAGAGGGTTTTAAGGCTTACAACATTTGCCGCCAGCCTTAATTTACAAAACTTTTATTCAGATAAAACAGCCACCAGGCAAACGCCCCGCTACACCTGGTTATTAGTAATTACAACAGGGGCTCCAAATTATCTACTTACCCTTTCCATCCAGGCAGGCCCGCATCTCCCTATATCCTCTCTTTCCCTTGCTGGCAGTCCTTATAGCCCAAAATCTTAATCTAGATTAAGACCATTTCTTAACCCAGTTCATTTTTCAGCAGCAAGAACTGTTGCAATTTTACACCATCAAACAAACAGTACAACGATGGCAAAATACATATATCATAAAGAAGACAGTCGCCACCACGAATACAACGAGTGGCTGGACAGCAAGAAGACCTTCAGTTTCTCCGATTACTATAATCCTAAACGGATGAACTTTGGCGCATTGCGCGTTTTCAATGACGATATTCTTCATGCTGGCAAAGGATTTGGCAGACATCCCCACGATAACATGGAAATTATTTCCATACCGTTAGATGGTAGTCTCATCCATAAAGACAACCTTGGCAACGAACAAGTTGTTACAGCTGGAGAGATCCAGGTGATGAGTACAGGCAGTGGCGTATTTCATAGCGAGTACAACCATGAACAAGCCACAACAACAAGGTTCTTACAGATCTGGATCTATCCATCAGCACTGAATGTTACACCTAAATACACCCGCCTGGCACTGAATAAGGAAGCATTTGACAATCAGCTCTCCGCTTTCATTGCACCGGAAGCAGATACGCAAACTGCCGCGGTACAACAGCAGGCATGGATGAGCCTGGGTACATTCAACCATACCCGAACCTTTGAATACCAAGTGAAACAATCCGGCAACGGCGCTTATGTATACGTCATCAGTGGCCAGATTGAAATCGACGGTCAGCAATTATCGGCAGGCGATGCATTAGGGATTAGTGAGACCAACGCTTTCAGCGGAAAAATCATTAGCCCGGAAGCGGAAATCCTTGTAACAGATGTTCCAATGACCTTTTAATTGTAAGACCATGACAGACAATTTATCCATACAGTTACTCGCTATAGGCTATCATCCTGAAATCATGCAGGTATTACATCGACTGATGAATAGTCATTCAGGATGGCAGGGCGACATCGCTTTATCTCTCGAAGAAGGACTGCAACAGTTATCAGATAAAACTTATGATGGCGTGTTGCTGGGAGTAGGCGTAACGCCGGAAGATGAAGCTACTATCAGCGCGGCCATAGAGAAACAACAGCTTCCTACCCGCATAATCCGCCACTATGGCGGTGGTAGCGGACTACTGGAAAATGAAGTTCGCACCGTTTTTGAAAATTTACAACATAAATAATTTAAAAATACTACCATGAACAACAATATTTTAGGACTGCACCACATCACTGCTATTGCAGGCAATGCACAACGTAATCTGGATTTTTATACCAACGTACTGGGTGTGCGACTGGTGAAGAAAACGGTAAATTTCGATGATCCTGGCACCTATCACTTCTATTTCGGAAATGAACAGGGCGCTCCTGGCACCATCCTGACCTTCTTCCCCTGGGAAGGCATTGATCAGGGAAAGAATGGTACCGGCATGGCCACTGAAATAGGCTATAGCGTTCCTACAGGGAGCCTGGACTTTTGGAAAGACCGCTTTACCCGCTTCAATGTACCTTTTGAAGAAGTGAAGGAAAGATTTGGCGAGAAATACCTCGTGTTATCAGATCCTGACGGACTTAAACTGAGTTTAATAGAACCTGCAGCCAACGATGCACGCATGGCATGGGAAACTGCAGAAGTGAAGAAAGATGTTGCTACCAAAGGATTTCACAGCACTACCCTCACTTTGAAAACGATTGACCCTACCGCGAAAATCCTCACAGATATTTTCGGATATAGTTTACAAGGACAAGAAGGCAATCGTTATCGCTTTGTCACCAATACCGTGGAAAATGCGAATATCATTGACTTAATCGCAGATCCGGAAGGACAGCGGGGTTACAATGCCGCAGGAACCAATCACCACGTGGCATTCCGTGTAGCCGATGATAAAATTCAGATGGAATTCAGAGATAAAATTCTCACCAAAGGATTGAATATTACGCCTAAGATCGACCGCGATTACTTCTATTCTCTGTACTTCAGGGAGCCAGGAGGCGTACTGTTTGAAATCGCCACCGATAACCCGGGATTCACAGTAGATGAGCCGCTGGATAAATTGGGTACTTCCTTGAGATTGCCTAAACAGTATGAACCAGCAAGAGAAGAAATCGAAAAAGTATTACCAGTCTTAAAGTAAGGAGCACTTAATAATGGAAAAGCAAATATACACAGCGGGTAAGCCGCTGCCAGGAGCAGAAAAGGCATTGATCATGATACATGGGCGCGGCGCATCCGCCAGGGATATACTCTCCCTGGCTGCGCACCTGCAAGTACAGGATTACGCGTTGCTGGCGCCACAGGCCAATGGGAACACCTGGTATCCGCAGTCTTTCATCGCCCCGGTAGCACAGAATGAACCATGGCTGACAGAAAGCCTTCAGTTAGTGCAGGAAACAGTGAAGAAAGCCATAGATGCAGGTATTAAAAAAGAAAATATCTATTTTCTTGGATTCTCACAAGGCGCTTGTCTGACATTGGAATACATTACCCGAAATGCAGATAAATACGGCGGCGCAGTAGCCTTTACCGGCGGTTTGATCGGAGATAAAATTTATAGCGAAGATTATAAAGGTAATTTCCAGGGTACGCCCATCTATATCGGTAGTAGTGATCCTGACTTTCACGTACCGGTATCCAGGGTGCAGGAATCTGCCACCATCCTGAAAAGCATGGGAGCGGAGATAACCGCCACCATCTACCCGGGAATGGGACATACCATTACCCAGGAAGAAATTAATCAGGCCAATCAGTTAGTTTTTAAGTAAGCCTCCGGGCTTACTTTTTCTTTTGCATCCCACTGCGCACTTTGCTGAGGAATTCCGGGGAAACGCCCAGGTAGCGGGCAATCTGGTTCTGAGGAACCCTTTGTACAATAGCCGGATATTTTTCTAAAAAGGCTAGGTAACGTTGTTCGGCGGTTTGTGAAACCAGACTATGAAACCGGCGCTGGAGCGCAAACAACGAACGTTGTACCAGCAGTCGGAATAAGGTTTCAAACTTAGGTATCCGCTCATACAGTAAGGCTTTACTTTTATGATCAATGATCAGCAGCTCACTGTCTTCCAATGTTTCGATAAACATATTGGAAGGCTTTTGTTCTGTAAAGCTGTAGAGATCAGATACCCACCAGTTTTCTATGGCAAATGACAAGATGGTTTCTGTCCCATCTTCACTGAGAAAATAAGTACGGATACATCCCTTCACGATATACGCTTCAAAATCACATATCTCCCCTTCCTGCAACAGATAGGTACGCTTGCGTACTTTTTTGAACTTCAGCAGGGAATGAAAGTACGCCCGCTCTTCCGGGGTGAGGGCAATACACTGGTCAGTAAACTGGTCTATTTGTTCGTACATGAGGCTATAAAGATACTGCAATAAAAAATTTATCATGACACGTAGGGGTAAATCCTCCGTTGCGTGTCGTTCATATGGTAGGGAGTACTTCCTACCCGTAAAGCCGCATGGGAGCTGTACCTGCGAGGGGGTGTTGTCATGAAATATAGTACCGTATTATCTAAAACCGATATTAAATGGATGAAAATAGTAGTATTTTGTATTATTCGCTAGGTAATATTCACCTGAAGTTATATATTTATCATTTCAATAATGCTTCGAGGAGCATCAAAAAACCTGAGCCACATTGCCTACAATTGTCTATTATTTGTTGCTGCCGCTGATTTATGCGCTGTCGTTGTTGCCTTTTCCGGTACTTTACCTGCTGTCTGACGGGGTGTATGCCTTGTTGTATTACGGCATCGGTTACCGTAGGAAAGTAGTGATGCAAAATCTCCGCAACTCATTCCCGGATAAAAGCGAGGCAGAATTAAAACGAATTTGCAAGGATTTCTATCATTACCTCTGCGATCTTTTCCTCGAAACGTTCAAAACGTTGACCATCAGCAAAGCGGCTATGTTAAAGCATTGCAGCTTTACGCCGGAAACCGTGGCGCTGTTTGATCAGCTGGCTGCCGAGAAAAAGAGCGTAATCCTGGTAATGGGTCATAAAGGCAATTGGGAATGGGCAGGAAATACTTTCAGTATTCTCTGCAAGCAGCAGTTGTATGTCATCTACCACCCACTGGCCAATAAACATTTCAACGGATTAATGTACAAAATGCGCACCCGCTTTGGCACTAAACTGATTGCCATGCAGGATACTTTCCGCGCTATTGTACAGAACCGGGCCGAAATAAATGCCACCGCTTTCATTGCCGACCAGGCTCCTCAGCCCGATACCGCCCACTGGCTGCGCTTCATGCACCAGGATACCCCGGTATTCAAAGGGACAGAGAAAATTGCTCAAAAGATGAACTACCCGGTGGTATATGTTACTGTACAACGAACTAAAAGAGGCTATTATACCGTATCTGCTGAAATACTTACTACTACTCCTTCCGATGAAAAAGATGGTAATATAACAGTAGCGCATACACGCAAACTGGAAGAAGATATCGTATCGCAACCAGCCACCTGGCTGTGGTCGCACAAGCGTTGGAAGCATAAACGCCCTGCGAATGTTTAACTGTACCCGTTTCTATTTTATTAATATGACTATTTCAACTGACCTATTATGCTGGAGGGAAAAGATCTAATTTTGGCTACCAAGCCATTTGCAAGCGAAGACAGAGCTAAAAGCTGGTTACATACCTGCTCTACACTCCTGTTACTGGTTCTGGCATTAACCTGCACGCTGACACTGCCATACCTGGCATTGAGAATATTGGCCAGCGTGGTATCCGGATTACTGATTGTCCGGATGTTTGTAATTTATCACGACCACCAGCATCATACAATCCTGAATAAATCCCTGCTGGCAGAGGGTATCATGACGATCTTCGGTATGTATATCCTGGCGCCTACCAGCATCTGGAAACGCTCCCACGATTACCACCACAAGCATAATTCGAAGTTGTTTAGTGCCAGTATTGGCTCCTACCCGATTTTCACCCGTAAAAAATTTGAAGCCGCTACACCAGCGGAAAAGCGCGCTTACCTTTTCAGCAGACATCCGCTGACCATCGCGGCCGGCTACTTGTCTATGTTCATGCTGGGAATGTGCGTACAATCGTTCTTAAGCAGTCCGCGTAAACATATAGATTCTTTAATAGCGCTGATTATACACCTGGCAGGAAGTGTGGCCGTATGGTATTTCTTCGGATGGGAAAGCTGGTTGTTATTTATCCTGGTGCCATTTACTATTGCTTGCGCTATTGGGGCTTACCTGTTTTATGCACAGCATAACTTTCCTGGGGTATCCTTCAGCGTTAACCACGAATGGTGCTACGATAAAGCCGCCCTGCTCTCTTCCAGCTATATGAAAATGAGTCCGGTGATGGCCTGGTTCACAGCTAATATCGGCTATCATCATATTCACCACCTGAATGCGCGTATTCCGTTTTACCGACTACCGGAAGCGATGGCCAAAATGCCGGAGCTGCAAAATGCCAAAACGACTTCCCTGCGTATCCGTGATATCCGCGCCTGTTTCCGGTTGAAAGTCTGGGACCCAGAACAACAAAAGATGATCGGCCTGAAAGAAATGCGTGCTTGTCGCCCGGTACTATCCACAGTCATAGAGCCAGAAGAAGTGATTGTTCCAGGTTGAGAAAATATTTAAATTTCGTGTACGCTTCAGGGTGAGAATCCTGAAGCGTATTTTATTTTAGGGAGACACGATCTTCACCAGCCACTCCATTCCCTTCAATTAACCATTCACTCCCAGTTCTCTTAAGCCACTGCCTCCAGCTGCTTGTCCGTGATCAGTTTCTGAAACCTTTCCAGGTGATTATTTCCCCACTCATTCATTTCGAAAATCACCGGCAACAGCGAATCTCCAAACTCTGTCAGAAAGTATTCCACTCTTGGCGGCAGTTCCGGATAAATTACCCTTTTCACCATACCATGAAATTCCAGTTCACGTAATTGCATATTTAACACCCTGCGGGTTGCAGAAGGCATTTGCTTGTGTAATTCATTGGGTCTGTGTACGCCATTATGGATGAGGTACAGCAGATAAGACTTCCATTTCCCTCCAATAATCTCCATCAGTACACTGAAACCACAGGAAAAATCTTTCGGTATTTTCTTTTCGTACATCTTACCAGGTTTTACTGGAACGAATGTACCATATGTTCCGAATATGGAGGGTATGGAAAAAATTATCCATACCCGTAAGTTTTCTCCCTTATTGTCAGGCTTTCCGGAAAATGCTCCCTTTGTGAAAAATTATTCGGCATGACAGATTATAAGGATAAGAAAATTGTTATCACTGGAGGTACGCATGGAATGGGATTCGCTACAGCAAAGCTGTTCACCGACCTCGGCGCATCCGTGATCATTACCGGCCATAACGAACAACGTATCAAAACGGCACAGGAGCAACTGGGGGCCAGAGCTTTGGCTATTCGCTCGGATGCTTCCAGTCTGGCAGATATTGAGCAACTCGCCACTGCGGTTGCCACTCATTTCGGAAAGATTGACTTACTGCATATCAATGCCGGCTACTCTATACTGGAATTATTTTCACAGGTGACAGCAGCCAGTTATGATAAAACCTTCGATATTAACACCAAGGGCGCCTTCTTTACAGCCCGGCAGTTGTCTCCCCTTATCAACTCTCATGGCGCTATCGTATTCACTACTTCTATCGCCAACAACTCGGGCTATGCTGGCATGGGCGCCTATGCTGGCGCAAAGGCTGCAGTAACTGCGTTTATGCGTGTACTGGCCGCAGAACTTGCCCCTGCTGGGATTCGGGTGAATGCCGTTAGTCCGGGTTTCATTAGTACCCCTACCATGGGCGTTTACGGCGCTACCCAGGCCGAGCTGGCCGCCTTTGAAGCATTAGGTAATACCATTACACCCTTAAAACGCCATGGTCATATGGAAGAAGTAGCTGCCGCTGTTAAATTCCTGGGATTTGAAGCCACTTTCACTACCGCAGCAGAACTCACTGTTGATGGCGGACTTTCTCACCGACTCACTTTACCACAATAAAAATAACATATGGAAAACAACATCACATTGATTGGACTGGGCGCTATGGGCTCAGTATTGGGAGAATTATTGGTAAAAAATCGTATAACCCTGACCGTTTGGAACAGAACCAGGGAAAAAGCCAATACGCTGATCTCCCTTGGTGCGAATTATGTGCCCGATATTCGTACAGCCATTGCCGATAGTCCGGTAATTTTACTTTGCGTAGTTAATTACGAGGCAAGTCGGGAAATCTTGTCTGGCCTGGATCTCACCGGAAAAACCATCATTCAGTTGAGCAGCGGTACGCCTGCAGACGCCCGGGAAATGCAAAATGATATACTGGCCAGAGGAGCTGCTTATTTGGATGGCGTTATTCTCGCCACCCCGCCGCAGATGGGACAACCTTCCACGCCCATTTTCTTTTCCGGTGATGAACAGGTATTCCGGGAACAGGAATCCACTTTAAAAATATTGGCAGGTCACCTCGCCTATATGGGCCCCGCTGTAGGTGCAGCCGCAGCCTGGGACCTGGCGATATTATCTACCATGTTTGGTATGCAGTTCGGATTCCTGCATGGCGCACGCATCATGGAAGCAGAAGGTATTTCTGTTGGAGCGCTGGGAAATGTGACAAGCACGCTCTCCCCGGTACTTGCTGAAATGGTACAGGAGGTAGGACAGGATATTGAGAACAGCCGATTCGATCAACCGCTTAGTTCCCTCGAAATCTGTGCCTATTGCTTTGAACTATTGGAACGTCACGCTACTGAAGGCGGCATCACTGCACCGTTTCCGGCTTTCGGACTGGAACAGTTAAACCTTGGCAGAGCTGCCGGTTTCGGCAAGGAAAGACTGTCGGCTATGATTAAAATAATGCGATAAAAAAAAGTACTGCGAAACTACGCAGTACTTTTTTCATTTTTTACGTTGCATGGAAATATTCAATTGCACGAAATAATTATGTTCCTGCATAATGGGATCATATGTCGGTAATTGGCGGTAAATATGCATATATCCCACTTCCACAGTTACTCCCCGAGATAGTGGCACTATACCGGATATCGACTGCCGGTTCTGGTCAAAGAAGTGCCCAGGGGCTGCCCCGGCAGGATTCAACATTAATTCATTGTAGGCATTCAAGGATACATCCCCAGGCAAAAGATACTGAAAACCCGTCCTGATACGGGTACGCAACAATCGTTGACCAGTTGAAAAATTCCTGTACTCAACGCCTGCACGCGATTGGAAATAGAGGTGCTGTTGTAACTGTGTTTGATAACTGATAGCGACCGTACTTCTCCACTCCTGCATGGGCGCTTTCGATAAATCTTTCTCTGTAAGCAATACAGGATACTGCCGAAACCAGGCCAGCGGCGATACGGAAAGGCTGAAATGCGTATTCATCCTGTAATAGATCCAGGGCCTGACAGAGTACATCAATGGCATGGAAAACATATTAGCATTATCAGGATGTTGCCTGCGAAGCTGTAATTCCAGCGCTGCATCCCATTTATCAGCTAGCCTGGTCTGCAAGGTCGTTCTCATCCAGAGATTACTTTTCGTTTGTGCATGGACGGTATACCCCCAACAAATTCCCGCTACCAGCAACCACCACTTCCTCCGCATACTATAACAGTTCGGCAGCGAAAATGTAAATACCCATCATGAGTACAAACCATCCGAAACCCTTTTTGAGTTGCGCTCCTGCTATGCGTTTGCTCATCCTGGTACCCAACACAATACCGATGGCAGCCACCGCACTGATAGCTATCAAAAATGTCCATTCAATATGCACGAAAGCGACATCTCCCGCGAACCCCAGCAGCGAGTTCAAGGCAATGATGAGCAGAGAAGTACCTACCGCCTCTTTCATCGGCATCTTCATCAGCATAATCAACGCAGGGATAATCAGAAAACCGCCGCCAGCGCCCAACAAACCGGTGATAAAGCCAATGGCCACTCCATATAGTGCAGTTCGGAAATAGTCTGGTTTTACGACCTTTTCGTCTGATACGGTGGCATGGCCATTTCGGATCATAGACACGGAGGCCAGTATCATCAGTAAGGCAAAGAGTAGCATGGTCAACATCGACTTTGTGATATTTACTGCTCCTATGCTGAAAATATGATCGGGAATGAATGGCAGCAGCAAGCGCCTGGTAGCTAATACGGTAAATATGGAAGAAGATGCATAGAGCAGGGCCACCGGTAAATTAATCTGTTTGCGTTTCAGATATCCAATGGCGCCAATCAGGCTGGTCAGGCCTACTATAAAGAGAGAATAAGTAGTGGCATTCGTGGGTTCCAGGTGGAAAATATACACCAGTACAGGCACCGTAAGAATGGACCCTCCCCCTCCTATGAGTCCTAATGATATGCCAATCAACATCGCCGCCAAGTAGCCCAGTATTAACATTTGCAATTATTTTACTGCAAAGGTCCGTTCTGTAATGCTCCTGGTCGGCTACAATTGTTACATAAGAAAAAACAAGCCGGAACAAGCATATACCCGTTCCGGCAGAAAGATTTATTTGGAGGTACCCGACTGTGAAGGCAACTGTGACAATAATGCGGCTTTTTCCGCCTCATATTCTGCCTGGCCGAGAATACCTTTTTCGTATAGCCCATGTAGTTGGGTCAACCGCTCATAGATAACCGCGCGATCCGACTCCTTCGCAGGAGTTACTGGAGTCGCATTGGCAGCAGCTACTGGCAGTTCTGGCATATAACGACTATGCGGATGAATTTCCGGCTGGCTTTGTGGCGCCTGATATGGCTGGTTAAATATTTGATTTTGCGGTTGGTTTTGTGGTTGATTTTGAGGCGGCTGATATGTTTGGTTATATGTCTGATTAAATGATTGGGCTTGGGTTTGCGGCTGTGGTTGCGGTTGTGGCTCCGGCTGCGGCTGGCTGTACAGACCACCATATTCCTCCTCCATCTCCTCTTCAAGTGTCTTGTAATCATCTACTTCCTTAACCAGGGTATAATACATCCCCACCAAACAGGTGATAGCATAGACATAGTATCCAATGGATAAAAATTTGTATAACTCTAGATCAGCACCACGATTCCACCTTCCCACCATGGAGTTATTATATTTCATATCCGCCCAACGCAGCAGTAGAAATACCAACGCCGCCCAGGCAAACCCCAGGAAAAACTCATTCAAGGCCGGTTTACGACGTTGCAATCGCTTTACCATATTGTAAGCCGCCACCGCAGGGATGACATAAAATAAATATAGGAATTTCACCCACAGCGGATCTTCACCCAAATGAGCGGTTGTAACAAACGCATAACTCGCCTGATTCGCTTCTACTGGCAACTGCCAGCCATTGGCACTCATACCCATGAATAGGAACCAGGGAAGAAACAAACTGCCAAATAAAACCAGCGAAATAAAAAATGTCGGCTTTAAATTATTGAACTGCATTAGGACAGGGATTAAAATATCATAAAAATCTATCTGCAAATTAATAATAATATTTATAATATTATTATATGAAGACACGATTATGCCAGCTTGATAATTTCATCCCTGCTTAGTGTTGCAAAAGGCCATCTATCCAATGAACCAACGTATCCCGCTGCGCAACAGTTAACCTGGCATCCGCATGAATCAAAGTATAAGAAGCCAGCGGCATCTTCCCCTTTTTCACCTGCGACTGGATCTCCTCCAGCTTATGTTGTTGCCGTTTCGGCGTATAACTCCCAAACTCATCAAAATTCAGGTCCTTCTTCCCATCCCTGATATGATTTGTCAGATACCAGGCCACCGGCTGAATATTTGCATACCAGGGGTAACGGGTATTGTTACTATGGCAATCATAACAAGCTACCTTCAACATATCACTAATTTCCGGAGGCGCCTGGTACTGATGCAAAAAGTCCTGCGTATATTCCTGACGACCCTGGTTCTTTACAGGACGGAAAAACTGTATCGCCACCAAGAGCAATAACAAAACGCCGAAGATTTTCTTTAAAATTTTCAAGGGAGCTGATTTTACTGATAAAAAGACAGCAGGCCGACGAGTGGTCATCAGCCTGCTGCAAGATAATTATTTCAGTTCTTCTTTCTCCGTACCACAACCTGGCATACTAGCGCCCATATATGGGTTTTTCAACTCTTTCTCTTCACTCAGCCACAATGCTCCTTTGTTGTTATTATACATCGGACAGAAATCATGGTACAAGGTACGACCCGCACCCATTGATTTCACCAATGCATACATATCCTCGCTCATCACGGCAAAATGTTCCCGCTGATGCGCGATATTACCTTCATTCTTACCGATATGCTCTGCATGTTCCTTCAGGTCTTCAAAGTTGTCGGTAAACACCTGCTGTTGTTCGGCTGTCAGTCCTGATTTATCTACCGCAGCAAGGGCTTCTGCCATGGCTTTACCACCATTGGCCGCTTCTGCAGAATTATCCGCAAATAATCCGTTTTTAATATGCAGGTAATGATCTACTACTGCTTTAATAGGGGTGGAAGGTTTGGTATCTGCCGCTGTATGCTGCGCTTCATGCGTACTGGCAGTCGCGCCTGTCTCGCCGGCATTGTTGTTACAAGCATACAGTGTAATGGCAGCAAGGGCCATAGCTCCAAAAAATAAGCGTTTCATTTACTGGTTTTTTTATGAATGACTAATTATTGTTAACAGCGAAAGTGCTTTTAATACCGCCACAAGTGAGCATCTTCTCCCCGAAATAGGGATTGCGGATATCCCTGGCGGCACTGATCCAGGAAGCGCCATTGTCTTCCATCGCCATGGGGCAGAAATCTACGTATAACGTTCCCGCCTGTACGCCGGATTGTTCAATAAGCGCGATCAACTCCTTACTAAGTGTGGCAAAGGCTTTTCGCTGCAGCTCGATATCTGCGGTAGCAACTATTTTATCTGCTTCCTGCTTCATACTTTCTTTCAACTGCAATCTCACAACTCCTTCTCCTATGGCATTGGCTGCGATTCTTGCAGCAGCGGCATCGTTGTCTGTCAACGCTTTTGTGAGCTTTACATATTGCGGATAAATCGCGTTCAGCCGATCATCCTTCAGTACGACAGCAACGCTTGTATCCTGCTTTTTGTCTGCTATTACTTCAGCAGTTACTGCTTTATTCCCGCAACTGACGGCCAGCAACATAACTGCAGCCAGGAGGACGATCATAGAAATACTGTTCTTCATATACATGCTTTTTTTATCAAACAGGGTTATTACCTTTTTTCAATACGAACTCGGAATACAATAAATAGGCGCCTGTGATCACTACTTTCTCTCCAGGTTCCAGTCCTTTCACGATTTCCACCTTGTCTGCATTCTCTATACCAGTTGTCACTTTACGCGGTTCAAATTTCCCTTTGGCGGTCTCTATCCAGATATGCGCACCCTTTCCATCACGGATAACGGCATCTGTAGGTAAACTAAGCACGGCATCTTTGCTTTGCATCGGTAAGAAAATCACAGCTTGTAACCCTGGCTGCCACTCATTATCAGGATTATTCACCGTACCGCGGATCTGCATCAACTGACGACCGCTTTGCAATACCGGATTGATAAACTGTATGGTCATTGCATGCGGCGTTTGCTCCCGTCCTGCTACCATTACTTTCACCTGCTGACCAGGCTTTACGTTTGCTGCTTCGTTGGGATAAACATCCGCTTCCACCCATAACTGATGATAGGATTCTACCCGCATCACTGCGCCGCCTTCAGCTACATACTGTCCTTCTGTTACAGACAGCTCCGCCACTACGCCGCTCACCGTAGCCGGATAGGTGACATAAGGATTCACTTTTTGTTGTTGTATCAATTGATTGATCTGGGCATCCGATTGATCATAGAGATGCAGTTTTCCTCTTGCCGCTTTTTCAATCTGACGGAATCGCTCATCCTCCGGAAACTGCTTTACCTGCGCTGCCGCCAGCAGATATTCCTGTTGCAGTGCCGCCAGTTGTTCAGAATAAATCTTATACAACGGCTGTCCTTTATTTACTTTCACCCCCGTTTCTTTTACATACAATACTTCTACTCTGCCTGCCACCCTGCTGGAGATGACAGCGGTTCCTTCAGGGTCCGTCACCAGTCGCCCATTCAACTGCCGATAACTCGATAAATCACTGGCTCCTGCAATCATGGTGGTAATATTTGCCAGTGTAATCTGACTCTCTCCCAGTGTGAGGGAAGCATCTTTGCTGTTCTTGTCAAATGGTACAAGATCCATTGCACAAATCGGACAGATGCCCGGTTTGTCCTGCACTACCTGCGGATGCATGGGACAGGTATAGGTTTGTTTCACCTCCCCTGTTTGCTGTTTGTTGCCATCTTTACAAGCCGTCAGCAGGAAAGCAGGCATCAACGCGGTAAATGCAACGACTTTTAAAAAATTCTTTCTTTCCATAATTACGGTTGTTTATCCTTGCCTACTGTTTTGATAAAACTTTCACTATCCACGAGATAAGCGGCATTAGCAGCTATTTCCCAATCGCTGATATCGGTATTGACCTGTATCTGATCATCTGCCTGTGCACCGGTTTTGATCACGGTTGGGACATATACGCCTTTCTCTTTTTTGAAGACAACCATTTCATTTCCCAGTTGCCATACCGCTGTTTTAGGCAGCCACCAACCTGTAGTATACACTACTGGTACGCTGGCCATCAGCAACATGCCTGGCCGTTGTTCATGTCCTTGCATGTAGACCCGCACCACTGTGAAATTCTGGCCATTCCGAAACACCGGTTCTATCAACCCAATTTTTCCAGTCTGCATATTATTCTGATCTCCAGCCGGATAGAATAGCAGCTGCTGGCCCACTTTCACGGTGGTAGCCAATGCCGGCGGAAAAGAAAATTCTGCCACCAGGTCCTTTGCTGTATATATAGTAAACAGTGACTGTCCTGCACTTACATACTGTCCTTCTCTCAGCATTACCGGTGTTGCCACGGGAGATGCGGTGGCTGCCGGCGCAGCAGCTGATCCGCCACTCATTCCGGACATGCCATCTCCGCTGCTGGCAGCGGCTGGAGCAGTTGGTGTAACAACAGCAGCAGCGGCCGCCGTTTTCTCCAGAATATAGCCGTCACCGTTAGCATATACTGGTACCTTATACAGGATATTGCCACTGGCTAATACCTGGTTTATCTGGGGAGACGCCATACCCATCAGTTGCAATCTTTCCTTTGCAGCTGTGAGCATTTCCGGGCGCTCCCTGGCCACCATCAGCAGCTCCCGCTGGGCCGCCGCCAGATCGGGGGCATATATCTCCATAATCAACTGTCCCTTTCTTACAGGCTGATAATTATATTTTATCAGCAGTCGTTCTACCCGTCCTCCTACTCTGCTGGCAATGCTGGTCTGGTTACGGGTATCATAATTGATGACACCATTTACGGTGGCTGTAACAATACGGGTACCCGATTGCGCCCTGATAACAGGAATAGTGGCCACCACCTGGGCATTGACAGGCTTCGCCAACGCAGCAGTTATACTATCCACCGGCGCTTCTTTATGCTCCTTCGTATGTTCTGCAACGTTAGTGGCACATCCTCCCAAAGTCGCGACCATTAATATATTAGCGATATAATTGTTTCTCATAGTCTACTATCATTTCATAGAGTTTCTGTTTCTCATCCAGCACATTACTTTGCATCATGGTAAGCGCCTCCCAGGAATCAATCACCGCACTGAGGGTCAGTTTGTTTTCCTGGTAATTCAGAAAATTGGCGTCCAGCGTCTGTTTTAACGCAGGAATCACTTTCCCTTCCATAGCACCAATGCGCTGCTGCATAGATTGTATTTCATACTGCATCCCATACAGCATTCCCTGGGTTTCCTGCAGCATGGCCGACTTCTCCTTCTCCATTGCCTGGATTTCATATTGCATGGCCTTAATGCCTGATTTATACATGCGGGAAGACCATGGCGCAATCGGTATACTCACCATTCCCATCGCACTAAAGGATTTGGGCATCATATCACCGAGCGGCGACATATGATCAAAACGCAAACGGAAATCTGGCTTCTTTTCTTTTTGCATACTGGCTATATTCAATTGCATAGAACGTATGCTCTCATTCATTTTCAACACATCGCCTCTTACAGTGGACAGTACGGCAGTATCATACGATTCCGCCTGTACGAAAACAGGTTGCAGCGTGGTATCAATCTCAAAGGATTCATTTCCGGGCGCATTCATCAGGCTATTGAGCCATGACCTGGATTTCGCAATAGTTCCTTCCTGCATCCGGATCATATTGCGGTTATCTTCAATTTTCGCATCTGCCCGGAACACGCCGCTGAGCTGTGATTGATTATAAGGGAAACGCACTTCTTCGATCTTCTTCATCGTCAGCATTATCTTCTCATTCTCCCGGAGCACGGCTATACGCTGTTTGGCCACTAACCAGCCATAGTAAAGTCGTTTCGCCTGATAACGCATTTCATTGAGCGTTACTTCCCTCGTAGCGCGTTCCACATTTCCCTGAGAAGCGATGTATTGTTTCTTCGCCTGTAGCTTGGCTGGGTTGGGGATATCCTGTTCCAGCTGCAACATCAGACTTCCTTTATCCCTGTCGTCCATTACTTTCTGCCCAGGATATGGCGTCATAAATGTGCCCACACCTACCATAGGCGCCATCCAGGCGGTGGCAGCATCTGCATTGTAGCGGTAGCTTTCCGCTTTCAGTTGATAGGACTGCAGCAATACGTTATTTCGGTCCACCCGCTGAAGGACAGTATCCAATCGCAGTACCGGCGCTTGCTGTGCCCATGCCGGCGATGCTGCCAGCAGGACCAGCCAGTATATATGTTTAATGATGTACTTCATGTATTTCGAGTTTACCGTGCTTACGTAATTCAAATTCTTTCGTCATAAGGAATATTAATGGCGTTACCAGCAGAATATGTGTGGAAGAAGTGAGTACCCCGCCAATCATAGGTAGCACGATAGGTTTCATCACATCGGTGCCTACGCCGCTGGCCCATAATACAGGCACCAGTCCGAAGAGCGACACGCATACCGTCATCAGTTTAGGACGGAGGCGTTTGGCGGCGCCATAGATCACATATTCCCGCAAGTCATCTCTGGTGATAGTTGCTGCCGAATTCCCTTTCAGCTTCACCAATTGCTGCATGGCATCATTGAGATAGATGACCATCACAATACCCGTTTCCACCGCAATACCGAAGAGCGCTATAAAGCCTACTGCCACGGCCACAGAGAGGTTTACGCCCCAGAAATAAATCATATAAGCGCCTCCAATCAATGCAAAAGGAACGGTGATCAAACTCAGGAAAGCTTCTCTTACAGAATGGAATGCGAAATACAGGGAGAAGAAAATAATCACCAGTACAATAGGCGCGATCCACATGAGGGTACGTTGTCCGCGGATAAGGTTTTCATACTGTCCGCTCCATTCCAGGTAATAACCTGCCGGCAGTACGCCCTTTGCTTTACTCATTTTGGCAATCGCATCCTGGACAGTACTTCCCAGATCGCGGCCACGAACGTTGAAGAGCACAGCGCCACGCAGCATAGCATTATCTGAAGTAATCATCGGAGGACCATCTTCAAACTGTACATCCGCTACAGCAGAGAGTGGCACTTCGCCCGCTCCCGGCGACATGAGCGGGATACGACGGATATGCTCCACACTATTACGATATTCCTGTGCCAGTCGCACACTGATAGAAAAGCGCTGCCGTCCTTCGATCGTCTGTCCCACAGGAGCCCCTCCCAATGCAGTTTCCACGGTCTGATTCACATCATCCACAGAGAGACCATATCTCGCCAAATCATTTCTTCTGACATTAATACTGAGGTATTTCCCTCCTGTCACAGGTTCCACGTATAAGTCCATCACCCCTGGCGTTCCCTCCAGTTCTTTGCGCACGCGCTCAGAAACGGCTGCGATAGTATCCAGGTTTTGTCCGTAAACTTTAACGCCAACGTCTGTACGAATACCCGTAGCCAGCATGTTGATACGATTGATAATAGGTTGTGTCCAACCATTTACAACACCGGGTATCTGGAGTTTTGCATCCAGTTCGTTGATGATGTCTTTCTTTGTTTTTCCTTTACGCCATTGGGTCTTAGGCTTCAGCATAATGATCGTTTCAATCATGCTGATAGGAGAATTGTCGGTAGCCGTGCTGGCGCGACCCGCCTTCCCCAGTACTTTGTCTACTTCCGGTACCGATTTAATTATACGATCCTGCACCTGTAAGATGCGCTTGGCTTCTGCATTAGACACATCCGGCAGCGTTACCGGCATAAAGAGAATGCTCTGTTCATCCAACGGCGGCATAAACTCGCTTCCCAGGCTACGCAGCAGCGGGATCGTGATTACCAGTGCAATCACATTTATAGCGATGGTCGTCTTTCTCCATTTCAACACCGTTCTGATAACGGGTTCGTATATACGCTCCAGGAACCTGTTTATCGGATTGTGACTATCCGGCCGAAACTTTCCTTTCATAAAGAAAGAGATGAGCACCGGCGCCAGGGTGATGACCAGCAGCGCATCCACGATCATGATAAATGTTTTCGTATAGGCGAGTGGGTGAAATAGTTTCCCTTCCTGGCCAGTCAGCATAAATACCGGCAGAAAGGAAGTAATGATAATGATCGTTGCGAAGAAAACGCCTCTGGATACTTGTTTGCTCGACTGTTCAATTATTTTCAGTCGCTCTTCCTCACTGATCCATTCAGGCGATTTGCGAAATATTTTTCTGAGCCAATTCATAATTACTTGCTTTTTTGTTGATCCTGCCATTGCGCATACCTTTCAGACAGGTGCTTATAGGCGTTTTCACTCATGATGATGCCATTATCTACTATCACTCCAATGGCCAGTGCAATACCGGTGAGCGACATAATATTGGAGGAGATACCGAAGGCGTTTAACAGCAGAAAACTGGCCGCCAGTGTAATAGGGATCTGTATGATGATACTGAGCGCGCTACGCCAGTGAAAGAGGAAGATGATGACCACAATAGATACCACTATCATTTCCTCCAGCAGTGTGTGTTTGATAGAGTCGACAGATTCCCGGATCAGGTCCCCTCTGTCGTATACGATATCGAATTTTACACCTTCCGGAAAACCTTTCGCTACCTCTTTCATTTTTTCTTTCACCTTCTCGATCACCGCATCCGCATTCTCTCCATAGCGCATGACTACGATACCGCCTACACGCTCTCCTTCTCCATCCTGGTCAAAGATGCCCAGGCGGGTTTCCCCAGTCATTTGCACAGTGGCCACATCGGCCACGCGTATAGGTATAGAGTTCTGCGTTTTAACAGGGATATTTTCGATTTCTGCCACCGACTTCAAGTATCCTGAAGTTTTGATGATATAGCCTATGTCGCTGATTTCAAATTTGCGGCCGCCGGATTCGTTATTATTAGTGCGTACTGCGTTGATGACATCCGCCGCAGAGAGGCGATAGTACAGGAGTTTATTTGGATCAACGGTGATCTGGTATTGTTTCTGGAATCCTCCGAAGGAAGCGATTTCACTCACGCCTTCCACATTCTGAAGCGCGAATTTCACGTACCAGTCCTGCAACGCGCGTTGCTCGCCCAGGTCCATTTTGGGTGCGTCGAGGGTATACCAGAGTATATGTCCTACCCCGGTACCATCAGGGCCCAGTTGGGGCGTAACCCCTGCCGGCAGCGAGCGGGAAACAGTGCTCAGACGTTCCAGCACTCGCTCGCGGGCCCAGTATACATCTACATCATCATTGAAGATGACATAAATAAAACTCATCCCGAACATAGAGGAGCCGCGAACATATTTGATATGTGGGAGTCCCTGCAGGTTGGTCACCAGCGGGTAGGTAATCTGATCTTCAATCAGCTGGGGGCCACGCCCCATCCATTCCGTAAAAACGATCACCTGGTTCTCAGAGAGATCAGGAATAGCGTCTATCGGATTTTTCTTTACGGCGAAAATACCCCATACAAACAGGGCCGCCGTCATGACCAGTACAATAAACCGGTTTCTTAACGACCATTCAATAATGCTGTGTACCATATGAATTCTTTACCGGTAGCCACGCAAATGCAAACGCATAGCAGGCCCGGAGAACAGTATTGTTTTCGGAAAAGTCTTGTAAAAATGTCGGGAGACACGTGCGTACTAAGCAGAAAGGGTTATCAGTGGTACGCCGTTAATAACGGGGAATCATATACGAAAAGTACAATGTAGAATATAGGAAGATATCTTCTGTTCATAAGGTGGCGCATTCGCCGAAGGGTAAGCTCTCGCAGGATGAACAACCTGTACAGGCGGCAGACTCGCATATTGCGGCTGCACTGTCAGCGCTGGGAGTTGTATCAACTGAATATTGTTGTCATTCAGTTTCTGATCTTTCTCCAGCTTTACCGTTTTATGTTCATCGCGGCAACATTTCTTATTGCAACTTTTCTTTACGACAGGAGTACATTTTGCGCACTTGTTACTATTATCCGGCCAAAGTTGTACATCCGCCAGTTTACCACCGCAGTAATGTATGCGTACAGTGGCGCCAGTGGATGTTCCCAGGCAGAGAACCGCTAGTATCAGTGCGAAAATTTTCTTCATTGAAGGCAAAAGTAAGGGCCACCCACAGAAAAAATGTTACATAATTTTGGGAAAGTTTTACATTTTATCGGGAAGCTATAAACGAAAAACTCCCCGGTGGAAACGCCGGGGAGATTTGAACTCCAATTTATTATGCTTTAAAACTGTTTCCAGGTAGCAGGCCGCTATAAATCTCTTTCCCTCGCAAAGAAACCTTTCTTCTCCATTTTCTGCTCTACCTCCTCAATGGCCGACATCAGGTTATTCTCTGTATGCAGCAGGCTGGTGAGGGCTTGTTGCATTCTTTTCCATACTGGCTTCATTTGCAGAATCAGCTCCTCTCCTTTTTCCGTGAGTGATAACAACCGCTTACGCTCATCCTGCTTATCCTTTTTAGAGCGGATTAATTTCTGCTTTTCCAGTTCCTTGAGTAAGCTGATGGTAGAAGGATGCGTATAGCCTATCTCCGTTGCTATTTCCATCACACTGAGTTGTCCTTTCTGATGCAGGGTATAGATCACCGGGAACCATTTAGGTTCAAATTCAATCCCATGGGCTTTATAAATCAACTGTCCATCTTTCCGCAACTGGTCCGCCAGGCGTTGCAGGCGGGTGGAAATAGCCAGGATGCCCGAAGCATCAATTACATTACTCATATTTTTATCTTTAAATAGGCAGATGATAAAATATCGTGTCTGCATTCATCCGGGGAAAATACGGCGGAAGATCCGACATTGCAATCTTTTGAAAGCCATTGCGTTCATAAAACCGATGCGCGGCCTTCAACTGCGCTACTGTTCCCAAATATAAATCCGTCATTCCAACTTCCCTGCAATAAGCAATCAGGTGATCCAGGAGCCGCTGTGCCAGCCTTAATTCTCCTCCTCTGAATTCCTTCTTCACAAACATCTTACGGATAGCTCCCGCTTTATGCCCGGTGTTAATCAACGCAATTGTTCCTACCAGCTCCTCATCTACAAATATCCCCCAGAAACCTCCGCCCCCGGCATGGTAATTACTATTGATTTCAATCAGATCCGGCTGATCTTCCAGGCTCACATTCACATTGAATTCTATGGTCTGAATAGGCAGGATCAGGTCGATCACTGCAGGGGAAGCATCATCGTATACCGGCGCTATTTTTATTTCAGGCGTCATAACTAAACAATTTATGTATAAAACTACGTAGTTAACTACATAAATACAAAAATAAATTTTTGCCAAGGAATTCTATCTTTGTCATCCAAAAAATAAATCCCCATGAAAACAAGGCTGCTATTGCTTTTTATCTGTTTGTATGTTCAGGTCTCCGCTCAGCAAAAGGAGCCGAACCAGCTTTTTACCGCCGGCATCGCTTCCGGCCTGATGGGTGGCCTCTTTGATGGTTTTTACCCTGTAGGGAACCTACTTAAAAAAGGGGATTTCGGACTGGGAGCCCCGGATAAAATTGATGGAGAACTATTAATTTTTAAAGGACGCGCCTATCAGACTACCGCCTCAGGGAAAACGGTAAGGCTCCCGGACAGCCACCGCGCTTCGTTTGCAATGGTCAATTTCTATAAACCCGTGTCTTCCATAAAAATTAATCATACGCTCTCAAAAGAAGAGCTGTTCAAACTGCTGGATAGTCTCCTCCCCCAACAAAATAACCTCTACGCTATTCATATCAGCGGGAAGTTCCAACGGATAAAAACCAGGGCTTTCCCACCGGTGGATCAACGTCCTTACCCTACTCTGGCCAGTATGCTGCCTTTACAACACTTCTTTCAAATGCAGGATATCTCCGGCGACCTCATTGGCTACCGCCTGCCTCCATATATGGACAACACCAATATTGCAGGCTATCATTTCCATTTCCTCTCCGCAGATCAACAACAAGGAGGCCATATCGTGGATCTTTCCTTGTCAGAGGTAACCATCTCCTGGCAAAAGCTGCAATCGTATACGGTGCAAATACCTGATAATGCCGATTTCCAGCATTTCGACTTCCATCAAAATCGTGCTGACGATATTAAGGCAGTGGAGAAAGGGAGTAAACATTAATTGGTAAAACCTTGCAGCCCTGCCCAAACAAGGCGGGGCTGTTTTATTTATCCTGTTATCCTTCAGATAGTTGTTTGATATCTTTCACTTCCAGGGTCGTCTTCGGATAGCCGATTAATACGCTATTGATCATAGCGGTGCCCACCTGTTCCAGCGTAGCCACCATTCCCGGCGAAACTAGCTTCAGCACAGGATACATCCAACTGAAAAACTTATAGTAACTTTTTAGATTCTTTTGTCCTGCTACCTCCTTCATAAAAGCAGGCCGGAAATTATACACCTTCTTAAAAGGCCTTTCCAGTAGGGCATTTTCCGTCCTCCCTTTAACACGGGCCCACATCATCCGACTCTTACCAGTAGCGTCCGTACCTGCCCCGGAAACATAGACAAAGGTCATATCAGCGTTGATATGTGCCAACTGATCTGCAAAAGCCAATGTGGTATCGTAGGTAGCGCGTGTGTAATTGTCTTCATTCATGCCCACGGAACTAGTGCCTGCACAGAAGAAACAGGCATCATAGCCCTGTAAATCTGCCACAACACTATCCAGTCGGAAAAAATCAGGCACAATCACCTCTTTCAGCTTGGGGTGCTGGAAGTCATAATGCCGGCGGTTAACAATTAAGACTTGCTCCACCATAGGGTGTTCCAGACAGGTGAGCATCACGCCCTCTCCCACCATACCGGTGGCGCCTGTTATGATAACTTTTATTTTCATAAGACAAGATGACGATTATTTCGGGGTTTTATTGTAGGCAGACAGCCAGTTATTTGTCCGGATAACCTTCCCCCCATGCGCAGAGGGCCTCTATCACTGGTACCAGCGTAATGCCTAAAGGAGTCAGTTTATATTCCACACGGGGCGGCACTTCCGGATATGCTTTGCGCTCAATGATACCATCGCTTTCCAGCTCTTTTAATTGCGCCGTCAATGTAGCGTGGGTAATATCCTGCATCTTCTTACGCAGCTCTCCGAATCGGGCGGGGCAATCTCTCCGGATACTGTTCAACAGCAATAATTTCCACTTCCCCCCAATGATACGCATGGCTTTTGTCAATGCAATGTTATTTTCTTCCAGTATACGCATTTCCTCCGCATCACTAACCGCTTGTTTCTCATCAATAGTATCTTTTTCCATACTCAGTATTATGCAGTAAACTACTTGATAGTGTGGCTGCCAGCCATCACCTTTGACATCCTAAAGTTAACGAATAGATCTAAAGATTGTTTTATGGGCAGGATTTCCTCTAAATGGTGGGCATTACTCATTGTTTCTACAGCAGTATTCCTTGCTGTCATCGATATTTTCATTGTAAATGTGGCGTTGCCTTCTATCCAGACAGGGCTGCACAGTACAGAGGCGGACATACAACTGGTAATTGCCGCTTATCTACTGGGCTATGCTGCATTTCTCATTACTGCTGGCAGAATGGGCGATTACTTCGGTAAAAAACGTGTATTCATTACCGGTATACTCGCATTCACGCTTACTTCCTGCCTGTGCGGCATGGCGCAGACGGCCACGCAATTGAATATTGCCCGTTTCCTGCAGGGTATCAGCGCAGCCCTGATGATACCGCAGAGTATCGCATATATCCATGTTTTGTTTCCTGTTCATGAGGAGCGTATCAAAGCATTGGGCATTTATGGCAGCATTGCCGGCACCGCCTCTGTGATTGGTCAATTCCTCGGTGGCATCATTCCGGAAGTCCACTGGCTGATGGATGGCTGGAGATGGATCTTCCTCATCAATTTGCCTATTGGTATACTGGCTGCCATCCTGGCCACACGCCGTCTCACCGATACAAATCGCCAGCAGGAATCTCATTTCGATACCTCCGGGGTACTGTTGCTGACAGCCACTTTAAGCTGCCTGGTATATCCACTCATCCACGGCAGAGAGCTGGGATGGCCACTTTGGGCCATCGCCATGTTGCTGACAGCCTTCCTGTTACTGGGCGTTTTCATCCGGCATCAGTATAAAAAAGGGAAAAATGCCCAACAACCACTCATTAATTTGCAATTGTTCCGGTTCAGAGATTTCAATATTGCGTTGGGGGCAGTGCTTTTCTACTTCATGGTACAGGATTCCTATTTCCTCATCAATACAGTAATGCTGCAAAATGGCCTTGGCTATAGCTCCGGACTTACAGGCCTTTTATTTGTGTACCAGGGTGTGGGTTATGTACTGGCGTCTCTCCTGGCTATCAAACTAATGAAACGTTTCGGGAAAAAAGTATTACAGGTGGGCGTACTGATTATGACTGCAGCATTGATAGGTCATACCTGGCTTTTCAATGCTGACCTGCAACCCGGTATATCGCTGTATCTATTACTATTTGTGTATGGAATGGGATGCGGTTCTGTACTTCCGGGATTACTCACCCTTTCTCTTAAAAGTATTCCGGCCTCATATGCTGGCGCCGCATCTGGCACCTACACTACCTTTCAGCAGACAGCAGTTGCGCTGGGTATCGGTATCACCGGCGGAATTTTCTTCTGGGCTCTCCACGATCAACATACCACCATAGCCTATCTGAGCGCATATCATACCGCCACCTGGTTAAATGTAGCCTTTCTACTCATCGTATCTGTCTTATTGTACTGCCTCCCAGAGGATTGAGTTTCACAGTTTCACGCAAAGGCGCAAAGAAAGATAAGAACGCAAAGAAAAAAAGAAAGAAAAGAAAATAATGAATGAATCAATGAAATAAAAAACGCAAAGACACAATGAAATATCTTTTTAATATTTTCTTTGCGCCTTTGCGTTTTTCCTTTGCGCCCTTTGCGAGCAACTATTTGCGAGCAACTAATTTTGCTTGCGGAGGTATTTGGTCAGGATTACGATGGTCTGGCCTTCGATCTTTCCTTCAATTTGTTCGGTGTTATCTTCTACCAGGCGAATATTTTTCACTACTGTTCCCAATTTTGCATTGAGGGTAGAGCCTTTTACATCAAGGGATTTGGTGAGCACGACGGTATCGCCATGTTGCAGTACCTGCCCGTTACTATCGCGGTGCAGATCTACGCTGGCATCATTTTCATGATCGCCAGACGCTTTCGCCCATGCCAGTCTTTCTTCATCCAGGTACATCATTTCCAGTTGTTCTGCCGCCCAGCTCTCATCCCGCAGACGATTGAGCATACGCCAGGAAACGACTTGTACACCTGGAACTTCGCTCCACATGGAGGTGGTCAGACAATTCCAGTGTGCAGCATTCAGCTCTGCTTTTTTCTCAATCTGGCTACGACAGGTATCACAAATGAGAATGCTGTATTCTTCTGTAGCGCCTGTTTCTGGCAGTACTTCATAGATCTTCAGTCCTGCATCCGCTGCACAAAGTTCGCAGGTATTATTGCTGCGTTGTTGTAAAATTGCTTCCAGTTTCATATCAATTCAATGTAAAAATGGCCGCAAAGATACAATTTTTTTAAAGCATGCTTCCGCCACTACAGCGGTAGATCTGGAAAGATAATATCGGGAGATGACATCCGCTCAGGCATGATAAGTTTTATCCAGCTGAGATCTGAATTCCGGATGTTTTTCGAGGAAACTGGCCACAAATGGGCAATATACCATTACTGGCTTATGTAAGGATTTGGCATAGTCAAACGCCGCCCGGGCCAATATGCCGCCTACGCCATGCCCGCTCATAGAGGATGGCACAGTTGTATGCATGAAGGCAATGTTATGCTTATAGAAGCGATAACTCAAAGTAGCCTTTTCTTCAGGACCCTGAATCTCCAGTTGCTGTTCCTTTGTATTGTTGAACACCTTGTAATCTTCACTTTCCATAATAGCACTATTTGTCTCCCATAAAAATAACACATAGCCACTGATGGTTGTTGTTAAGAAAACGATAAATCCCGACGCCTGGACGCCGGGATTTTATCAATTACAAGGTGGATAGCTATAGTACGCAAACAGGACGCTTGTTATCATCTATGGCAACAAAGGTAAACGTCCCTGAGATGGCCAGTTCCCGGTAGTCGGAATACATTTCTTCTATATAAATCTCGACACTCACTTTCATACTGGTATTACCCACTTTTGATACTCTTCCTATCAGTTCCACAATGGTTCCTGCGGGAATAGGTTTGGTAAAATCAATCCTGTCGGAAGACACGGTTACCACTTTCTTCCGTGTGAATCGTGTAGCAGTGATAAAGGCTACTTCATCCATGAGATACATGGCGGTGCCGCCAAACATAGTATCATAGTGATTGGTACTATCAGGAAATATTGCTTTGAAGATATGTGTCTCCGAGGCCTGTATGCGTTCTTCTATAGTCATCTTTCATCAGTTGTTTACGAAATATTACGGAATATATCAGGCAGTTACTTTGCTGCGCAAGGTTTTGGCAGCAGCCACCATAGCGGCTACGGCAGCTTTGGTTTCAGGCCAGTCTCTCGTTTTCAGACCACAATCCGGATTCACCCAGAGTTGTTCCGCCGGAATCACTGCCATCGCTTGTTCCATCAGGTGCACCATTTCTTCCTCAGAAGGAATCCTTGGCGAATGAATATCATATACTCCCGGCCCAATATCGTTCGGATATTTGAAATGAGCAAAACCTTCCAGCAGTTCAGATTGAGAGCGACTCGTTTCAATGGTGATCACATCTGCATCCAATGCTGCAATGCTCTCGAAGATATCATTGAATTCTGCATAACACATATGCGTATGAATCTGGGTTTTATCCGTTACGCCGGAAGAGGCCACTCTAAAGGCTTTCACCGCACTCTGCAAGTAGTTGTCCCAGTTCTCATGACGCAGCGGCAATCCCTCTCTTAATGCAGGTTCATCAATCTGAATGACCCGGATACCTGCCTCTTCCAGATCATGTACTTCATCCCGAATCGCCAGGGCGATTTGCAGACAAGTGGTAGCCCTCGGCTGATCGTTGCGTACGAAGCTCCATTGCAGAATCGTCACAGGGCCTGTTAACATCCCTTTTACCGGCTTATCGGTCAGGGATTGGGCATATTGGGTGTAATAAACCGTCATAGGCGCTTTACGGGCCACATCTCCCACAATAACCGGCGGCTTCACACAGCGACTTCCATAACTCTGTACCCAGCCATATTGTGTAAAGACAAACCCTTCCAGTTGCTCGCCGAAATATTCCACCATGTCGTTGCGCTCAAATTCGCCATGCACCAGCACATCCATTCCGATGGATTCCTGCCACCTGACAGAGGCCGCTGTTTCTTCTTTAATCAACGTATCATATTCCGCAGCGGTGAGCTCGCCTTTCTTCCATTTAGTACGCCAGGAACGAACAGTAGCCGTTTGCGGGAAAGAACCAATGGTAGTAGTAGGGAATTTTGGCAAATGCAATACCTCCTGCTGCAATTGCTTCCTTTGCGGGAAAGCACTGGTACGACGAGCATCGTCTTCCGAAACAGCAGCAGTACGCGCCACTACCGCCGGACGATGAATCAACGAAGAAGTACGACGATCCGCCATAGCGGCCTGATTATCTTTGAGCGACTGCAACGCATTCACGGATGGGGTATTGCCAGCTAAATCCGCCAGTATTTTTACTTCATCCAGCTTTTGCTTTGCAAAGGCCATCCAGGATTTGACAACAGCCGGTAAATTGTTCTCGTCTGTTTCCAGATCCAGATCACATGGCACATGCAATAGGGAGCAAGATGGCGCTATCAGCAAACGCTCATTGCTAAGCGCCTCCTGGGCCTTGCGAATCAGGGCCAGCGACTGATCAAAATCGTTCTTCCAAATATTGCGGCCGTCTACTACGCCAAGGGATAAACGAAGTTTTGTATGACGAATGTTTGTTGCCAGGATATCCTCCAGTTGAGACGGACAACGTACCAGATCCAGGTGCAACGTTTGTACAGGCAACTGTAATACCGTTTGCAGATTCTCTCCGTAGCATTCGAAATAGGAAGCCAGGATAAAATGAAGCTGCGGGAAGGCTTTCTGCAAAGTAGTGTAAGCGGAGGTAATCGCATCTCTTTCCTCCTGACCGAGATTCAGGGAAAGACATGGTTCATCAAACTGGATATAATGCGCATCCAGTTCGTCCAGTTTACGTAATACTTCCAGGTATACCGGCAGCAATTTGGAAAGTAATTGCAAGCGATGGAAACCTTTCTCTTTCTCCTTTCCTAACAAGAGGAATGATACGGGTCCTAAGATTACTGGTTTGGCTTCAAACCCGGCTCTTTTAGCTTCATGATACTGAGAAATCACTTTCTCGGAGAAGAGAGAAAACTGCT
The DNA here is from genome assembly GCF_003259435.1 of Chitinophaga dinghuensis. GTDB lineage: Bacteria > Bacteroidota > Bacteroidia > Chitinophagales > Chitinophagaceae > Chitinophaga > Chitinophaga dinghuensis. The sequence goes on along the minus strand of NZ_QLMA01000004.1, from coordinate 575,456 downwards.
GGTTAGCAGCGAACTCCGGTACAATGTAATGATAGTTGGTATCAAACCATTTGGTCATTTCCATGGCAGTCACGTCCAGGCCTTCTTTCTGAAAGCCTCTGGCCATCGCAAATTGCAGATCCAGCTGTGGCAGCTGTTTCTCCACCAGCAGATCATGGTAACGCGCAGGAATAGCGCCTGTCATCAGACAGGTGTCCAACACATGATCATAAAAAGTAAAATCGTTACAGGGGATGATATCGATGCCGGCATCTTTTTGCAGATACCAGTTATTCAGACGAATATTTTTGGCCGTTTGTTCCAGTTCCTGAGCGGTGATTTTTCCTGCCCAGTAGGATTCATTAGCTTTTTTTAATTCACGATGGGCGCCGATCCGCGGGTAGCCCAGGTTGTGTGTGATCATGGTACTTCCGGTTTTAAAGTCAATTAAGATGATAACTCATCTTTCATTTACTCCAACACCTTCATAGCCTGATGCGGGATAGGATATCGGCAGACACACTGCGTACGTCAGTATTTGCTGATATACCTGAAAGCTGACCCACTTCATTCCACGAAAGTATTTGTCAACATCCAGCTATGGCAGGTCTCCTGGCTAGCAGTATTCCATCCGTCCTTCTCGCCTTTGCAGACAATGGACATCTATGGGATGAAATTCAGGTAACTGCTTACAGTTGCGGGACAGCCGGCGATTTGCACACCGTTCCCTTTTAATGCTGCCAATTAACGGCAGCAACCATAGCTGTATTCAAAAAAAGTAAATCAAAGAAGACTATGAAACAAATATAGAACAATCATCTTTAAACAACCAAATAAAAAGAATAATTGTTCAAATTATCACATAAAACAGGAAAATATTCACAAAAAACAACACTCAGAAGAATATTATTCCAAAAAGAAGGCCCCGCCAGAAGACGGAGCCGTTAGCTAAGTAATGAATGGTTGGTTTTTAAAATCTTTCCCGATATGAAATAGCATTGATTTTACCGAAGCCGGTAAAGCTTTCTGTTTTAGTTAACGCGGCATGATTATTCACAAAATCAGCCGGATAATATCCTGTGAGCGTACCGTTGCCGGTAGCTGCATTATAGGTCCCTACCATGAGGTAATTTCCACGGTTGGCAGGCGCCACATCCATGTATTTGGAAGCCCAGAATACATGTTGTTCTAACAAGGTAATTTCTTCCTGTCCTGCATCCAGCACCATATAGGTCTGATCCGGGTAATCCTTACTGGTGGCGTATACGCGACTACCAACAGAATAGAACAATGCGCCGCTGTTTTTGTCAATGGCGAAATGCGTTGCCTTGTCAATATCCGGTCCGGTAAGTTTTACAAATTTATCCTGCACATTCGTAGTACTGATATTGAATACCGCCAGCCATCTGGAATTATCCGCAGCCTTCAATACGGCATATGTCAATGAATTAAAAGGAGTAGAACGAAGCCATACCAAATCCATATTTACATTGTTGTAATTGAAATAAGGCATATATGCCGGATCTGTAGTAGGCACGGTACACTGACCTGCTGTAGGCGAATAACGCAGGAACCTGCGCTTCTCTGTATCAAATAACACTAATGCAGCAGTTACACTCAGCTTGGAATGACGGCCGATAAAAGGCGCTGCCTTAAATCTTTTGGTCTCCCCTGAAACAATATTTATCGGGTTGCCATAGTACATGTAGTTATAGCGTTCATAAACGTTATCCTGCCCGTCATGCAGATAAAGATAAGAAGGACTAATAGTAGACCCGCCAGATCCTACAAAAGCAGGATGGAAGGTAGCAGAGTCTTTCGTCGTAAACTCATGCACTGTATTCCATTGCCATTTGGTAGTCAGGTCATCATTCCTGAGTTTCCAGGCGCCCTGGTCTGTACAGATATAGATCCATTCTTTATCGGCCGCATTGGTAGTACCATGGCCCGGCGCAGGAACAGTATTGGCATTAGTATTAGAGAACATATAAGCCACATCCCTAGGACCAGTCAATTTTTTCGGCAGGTCAGGAGAGGCCGCCAGGATATCTTTCGTGATCGCAGGCGCCTTTCCTGTGAGGAAATTCACCATATCCAGTTTAGCGGCGCCATTCACATCACTGAATACCAGCCAGCCCTCATAAGTTCCGGAAACCACATTTAATCCACCCTGACTTAATGAATACATGTTGCCATTCACCTTATCCTTCATGCGGAATAAGAGCTTGTAGGTACCCACTGCCAGGTTAATCCTTGTATTCAGTACTCGGGTAGTATCCAAGCGGATAGAACTATTTTGACCATTGATAATGGCATACCATTCACAGTAAAACCTGTCTTTCTGTTGTAACACAGCAGTATCCTGGGTGGCACTGAAATGAGGAGTAACCCTTAAAGTGTCATATTGATATACATCCTTAATACCTAGTAAACTATCTACAGCAATCTGATTGACATCTTTCAAATCATAATTGCCCATATCCCGGTAACATCCGGTCAGCATCGCCCCTGCAAATAATCCAAGGGTAATGGTTTTAAAATTTATATATCTGGTTGATGACATGTCTGATAATTTTGAAATGCACTATTGTAAATCCTCTATACAACTATTCTTGGAAGAACCTCCCGATGCCATGGGAAAAGCAACGCCTGTAACATCATTGTAATCCATTACTGGCTTACCAGCATCTGTCAATGCTTTGAGTACACAGTAGAAACGTTGCCCCCACGCGATCAGGATATAGGGACTCAGGTCATTACTTTGAATGTAATCGTCAGTTACGCCAAAATAGTTTTTTATGAATGTGTATTTGGCGCGAGAGAATGGACCAAAATAGTACTCTCCTATCGATGACCACCAACCCGGTTTCGGAACATTATCATATAATCCATAGGTGCGGGTAATAATATTCTTTTGTGTTTTGCTGACGGTTCTGTAGGCATAATCTACTGAAAGATCATTGGTCACAGCGGCCAGCTTCACCGTGATATACATGGGCTGTTTCGCCATTTGCGCCAGCCTTTTGATACGCACAGGTACATAGGAAACCGAAGTTCCGGCCTTCACCACGCAATCCTCATCCTTCATGGTAATTGCATCCATTGGGATGGTAGATGTCTGCTGATCGATATTTAATTTAAACTTCCTGTCGCTTTTGGAGGTATTCCCCTGTAACATAACACGTACCTCCAGAATTACTTCCTGCGCGGTCGCCGGCGCTGCTCCTATGATACTAACCATGGTATCCAGGTTGCGGGTGGTATCTGAATTAAAACGGGTTTGTTGTATACCATAAGTACCATCTGCCTTAGGGAAATAAACGTTCACGGTATCATAAGTACCCTGGTAAAAATAAACGGCATCCCGGGAATTAAACCGGGCCAATTCTTCCTTGCGGCAGCCTGCTACAACGAAGAGCAGGAATAATATGACTGCGGCGCATAATTTTCTGTATCTCATCTTCATTGTAATTTTTAGTGAATATTGGATTCTGCGTCCGGAACTGGCACCTGGTAGGTTTTTGCGGTCATTGATACTTTCTGTCCATCTACGACACCGGAAGGAATAGAGGCAGTAAACAGCCGTTTATAATAGAAAAATATTTGCCCTTCACCCCAGAACTCTTTCCTGTATTCTTTTTCAATAGCATCAGACAATAACCCTATGGTATTCATCGGCGTGTTCCTCACTCCTCTTACTACGTTCAGATATCTCCAGCCATCTGCTGGATTAGCAGCCGTTTCCGCAGCAATGAGGAAACACTCAGAACCTCTGATGATAGGCATCCGCTGGGCCGCCTGGAACTTATAAAAACATTTGAAGGTAATGGTGGACCCTGCCGGAACATTCCATACATAGGTGGAGTTACGGGGATCGTCTGTCTTTCCTTCGTAGGTAGTAGACAGCACGTTGGGATTAGCATAGAGCATACGGGACGGAGTAATGATGGCTGGCGAAAACCAGGAATTAAAAACATCAACCAGCTTTGTATTCTGCAACGTAAAGAGCGCATCTCCAGACAATACCGGATCTTTTGACACATCGGTATACTTGGTAAAATTCCACCACACCGCCTGTGCACTCATTACTTCCATCGCTTTGGCAAATGCATTTTCCTTGTCTCCCCGATAGAGGTACATTCTCGCCAGTAATGCAGCAGTACCAAAATGCGTCATACGCCCCCAGTCCTGATCCATAGAAGTATCCAGCAACTGATAGGCCCGTACCCCATCTCTGAGAATAGAATCCATTACCTGTTTTGCCGGAAGATATGCTCCCGGATCAGCTGTGGTATGAGTATAATATGGGATGGCAGGAGCAGTCGAATCTGTCTTGTACACCGGACCATAAAAACGCATCAGGTCAAAATAACAGAAGGTACGAAGCGCCAAGGCCTCTCCTTTCACCATTCTGAAAGTCTTGTCATCGAATATGTTTTTCTTGGCATCAATATTCTGCAAGATCATATTCAGATTAGCGATCTGCTTATACAACCCACTCCATATGCTATTAAACAGTGCTTTGGGACCCGCCGCCGTGTAATTATAACCGGCTACATCTGCATAGGTATAGTTAGTACCCACATTATCACCCTGCTGATAACGCTGTCCCAGCAACTCCGCGGCCACCGGATAAATAATACCCCCATATGCTTCTTTAGCCGCTAATTGCAGATATACGCCATTCAGATGCTGTTTAAATCCTTCCGGTGTCTGATAAGCCTCATCTACTCCAACGGAAGTTTCCGGCTTTACGTCCAGGAATTTATTACAGGAGGAAGCAGCTATTACAACTACTGCCACCAGACAGTTTATGATATATCTTTTCATAATTCAGTAATTAAAATGATGCACTCACTGTAAAGGATACAGATCTTGCGTAAGGATAATCAATACCACGCTCACGGGTGATGGTGGATAATCTGAAAATGTCATTCATATAACCTGTTAATCTCAGACTGTTCATACCAACACGTTTCAGCCATGGAGCACCCATAAGATCATAGCCAAAAGAGAAGGACTCTCCTGTCAATGCATTTTCCTTTTGTATGAACCTGGAAGAAATTGGGGTCGTACCGGTAATGGTAATTCCTTTATACTGCGCCTGATCTCCCGGTTTCTGCCAGCGGCCTGTTAATGCCCTGGCATCCAGGTTTTCGGTCATCGACTGCCACAGGGTAACATTCTCTACTTTGTTGTAAACGGCAGAATTCAACTGCCAGGAGTTCAACATGTAACGCATGTTAATACCAAGCGAGAAACCTTTCAGTTGGAAACTGGTACCAATCACCCCTTGCATGGAGGGCTGGGAATTTCCTATTCTAACGGCATCGGCTGCACGATAATCATAGGTACGCTGACCGTCCTTCGTCAAAAACACTTCTCTACCATTAGCAGGATCTATACCCAGCGAACGAACGGCCCAGATATCATCCGGACTTGCGCCATCATAATACCGTTGCAATGCCAGATTGCCCCCTGAAGAAGTATGAATAATACTGTCATTGCTACCAGCAGCTTCGCTACTGCTGTTAAACTGAGACAACTTATTGCCAATACCGCCATAAACTGATTTGTAATGGGAGCCACTGGCATTGACTCTCCAGTACATCCGCTGATCCGGCTTGCTAAGTACCGTTGCATTTACTGTAAAGTCCAATCCACGAGTACGGGAATTTCCCATATTCAATACCTGTGATGTCATTCCCACTGATGGTGCAGTATTCAACGCCACTACTAATGGATCGGTGAGTTTATCATAAACATTCAAGGTCATATTCAACCTGCTGTTCAGTAATCTCGCATCAAATCCTACTGTTTTATTAATTGTTTTTTGCCATGCCAGATTGGAATTCCCCCAGGTGCTCACCATCATACCGGTTCCATAATCATTCAAAGCGCCGCCAATGAACGACAGTGTGCTGAAGGAGTTATAAGATCCAAAATTCTGGTTCCCAGGATTACCCACACTGGCACGAATCTGCAGATAGTTGATATAAGCAGAATGTTTGAGGAAGGCTTCATTATGCAGGTTCCATGCAGCGCCAAATGTCCATGTACTGGTAAATCTTCTGTTGATACCAAATACGGAAGAACCATCATTACGATAGGTAAAATCTACCATATATCTTCTGTCGTATCCGTAGTGCGCATTGGCAAAGAAGCTGGTACTTCTGCTAACTGCCTTTGCATAGGAAGGATATCCACCTGCCGGATAAGCAGTTCCAAAGGATGGCGTCAGGAAAGAGGAAGCAGGAAAACCCACAGCGGTATAGCTATCGCTGGTATTGGTGTTACTGTTCACCGTAAACCCGGGAACAAAATTCACTTCATGGCGGTCGTTAAATACAGCCCCATAGCTACCTTGCAAATATCCTTCGTAACTAAAAGTACGCGTACGTCCATGTACGAATTTTCCTTTCTGGGTAACATCGACTGCATCAAACTCTGCATTCAGCGGGGAACGCAGGTACTCGGTTTCGTCATTGTTCTGTGTGAGTCCGATGCGGGCATCGAAACGGATATTCTTGTTTAACTGATAGAAAGCAGAGAAACGATCTGTGATCTGCATACTGCGACTTTCATCCCGATTAGGCAACATTGCCTGATACATGGGATTGGAAACACGCTGCCACTGATTGTAGAAGTTATCTTTTGTAGAATCAAGATACTTATTGTTGCTGGCCTCGTAGTAAGGCATTCCTTTTACAAAGGCAGTGAAGCTGCCATAAGGAGATTCCGTTCCCTTAATAGTTGTCAGCAACATCTTGTTGGTGAAAGAAAGTTTGCCTGTCTTATAAACTACGTCTATACTTCCGTTTCCGGTTTGTCTGCCAGAGCCTTTCATCACACCATCTACATTGCCATACTTCAGGCCCAGCCCATAGCGAAACTTAGTATCTCCACCTTCGGCATAAACAGAATAGTTCTGACTCCAGGCAGATTTCTGCAATGGTTTCCCCAGCCAGTAAGTATTACGACCGCGCTGCACATCCGTCAGACGTTTATTATAGATGTTGTCCATGCCTTCCTGGACGTTCATATCTTTACTGGTATAAACACCGGCAATACGCTGATATTCCAGTAACTGCGCTGCACTCATCATATTATAGTCGCGCAGATCCGGCATTTGAATCGTATTATCGCTGGTTACCATCAGGTTCATTGCACCCGGATTCGGCAGCTTTGTTTCCACTACCACCACTCCATTGGCGCCTTTAGAACCATAGATGGCAGTAGAAGCGGCGTCTTTCAAAATGGTAATACTTGCTACCCTGTTAATATCCAGCCCTACAATGGTTTGCAGATCTGATTCAAAACCATCCAGAATGAACAGCGGTTGGTTAGGATCATTCTTCAATGCGTCTGTCTGCCCAATCATACTTGTTTTTCCCTGGATAGCCAGGTTAGGCATAGCATTAGGATTAGAACCTGCCAGATTATTTTCAAGAACAAGCATGGAAGGGTCCAGTGTACGTAAGCTCTGGATAATGTTCTGATTCCCTACTGTTTTTAATTGCTGACCGGTATACACGGCGTAGGACCCCGTGAAACTCTCTTTCTTCCTGGTGAAAATACCAGTAGAAACGGTCACTTCACTGATCTGCTGTGAAGCAATCTTCATTTGAAAAACGATATTCTGGAGATCTTTCCTCCCCTTCAACGAATAAACGATGGGCTCATAACCTACCAGGCGAATCACCAGCATGCCATCTTCTGGTACGTTGACCAGAGAGAATCTACCTTCTCCGTCCGCAGCTGTTCCTTTGGAGGTATGTTGTACCACCACTACTGCGCCGGGTAAAGGCTCTCCCTTCTCATTTGTAATTTTTCCTGTAACTGTCACCAGTTCCGGGGGTACAACTTCCAGTACATTTTTGGAAGCAGCGGTCACTTTTTTTCTCAGGTAAACCGCTTTATTATTTTCACTGATAGAAAAGGACATTTCTGAACCATTCAGACACTGTTCCATGGCTTCTTTCAAAGAAGCGTTGCGGATATCGGCCGATATGGGATTCATTCTGTCCACCTGCTCCTGGTTCCAGAAAAAGGCAAAACCCGTTTGCTGTCGGAGTTGTGTAATCACCTCCTGTAACGGCGCATTCTTTACACGGAGGTTGACCCGTTGTGCATAGGTTTTTGCGCTGATTTGCAAAGTGGCCGCCAGTAATAACACTGCAGTTATTCTCATTGTTAACAGCAATTTGGTTGATAATGGCATAAAATAAATGGTTGGTTTTTGATCTTTTCGTTGGTTTGTATAGGCAAAGCTCCGCCGGGCCTTATTGCTAAGACTACCTAATTTTAATGGCCGGGGGGATTAAAATGAATGAAGTTAAAACGGCGAATAGTTCACTGTTGTATCTAACAACCGGTGTATTAATCTCCTGTTACTATTATGGTTGATCCATCAAGTTTAGCTGTTATTCCATTCTCATTCAAAAACTCCAGTATGGCAGACAATGGAACATTTTTGTCCATCAGGCCGCCCAAACGCGTATCGGGCAATCGGCCTTTCAGCTGTATGTCTACATCATACCATCTTGATATTTGTCTTAATACTGCATAGGCATCCTGACCAGTAAAATAAAGCTGACCATTTTTCCATGCTGTATTCATATTCACATCCGCATTCGTGACAGTCAGTTTACCTGACTGTAATCTGGCCATGGTACCAGGTTGTAGCAAGACGGCATTCCCTCCTGCCAGTACTTTTACAGCGCCATTGACGAGGGTGGTCTGCTGTTGCTCCTCTGCATAATCCATGATGTTAAAAGCCGTACCCAATACCTGTACATCGGAGCGGGTTGTATGTACAATAAATGGCCTGGAGGCATCCTGTTTAATCTCAAAATAAGCTTCCCCAGTTACGCTAACTGTTCTTTCCTTCACAAAGGAGGTGGGAAAACAGACAGAGGACGCGGCATTCAGCCAAACCCTGGACCCATCCGGTAATACCAGTACAAATTGTCCTCCTCTTGGGGTAGTTAATTCATTATAGGTAACCTCTCCGGAAGCGGTGCTATTCGCATATTCCAGCTCTCCGTTGCGTTGTTGAATCGTCGCATTACCTTGTTTTAATATTTGATTACCTGCGCTGTCCAGCTCTACTTGCTGGCCATTGGCGAGTGTCAGTATCGCTTTGTTGGCTGCTGGCTTGCGATTGGCCATCTCTGCCAGTTGATGCGTAGGTTGTTTTTGTTGTAGGTAGACATAAGTCCCTCCTACCACTACTGCCAATATCGCAGCAGCAGCGGCGGTTCGCCAGATCCGCATCTTCCTGATCTTACCCACTGGTTTTTCTGCATTCCTGGCCTGCTCCATCACACGTTCGAACAAATGCTGCTCCCGCTCAGGCGTCAGCAACCCTGTATGAGCCGGATTATCCATCCATTCATGGATCAGTTCCTGCATGCCGGTATCACCCTGACGTATAAACGCCAGTAACTCATGCAATTCTGATGTGGTGAGCGTATTATTCACCAGCCCTTCCAGTAATTCTTTCTTACGATTCATTCTACTCATTTACTCGCAGAAAATTCAGTTGTCTGAACCCCCTACTTGCATAAAGACACAATTCTGAACAGGGAATACTAGTCTGTCTGAAAAAAAATTAAACTTTTTTTTCAGGACAGCATTTCGATAGCACAAATAAGCAGTAAAACCTCACTGGCATTGGATTCCAGGTACTGCCGGATATTTTGCAGCGCCTGTGCCATGTGATTCCTAACGGTGTGTTTGCTAATCCCCAGGCGGTGGGCAATTTCTTCCTGGGTCAAATTTTCATCCCGACTAAGTTGGTAAACCAGTTGTTGCTGCGTTGGCAAATTCCGGACTGCAGCCTGTAATAGTTCCCGGCCTTCTTTCTCCAGTAACTGATGCTCCGGCGTATCTCTTACTTCCCCGAGATAATCCGTCAGTTCCTCTATAAACCGGGGGTCGGACGATTTTTTCCTTAACTCATTAAATATATGGTTCCTGGCATGGATAAATATATAACCACGAATATTGGTCACTTCCGGCAAAGCAGTTCTGTTAAGCCATAGTTTAAGGAAAATCTCCTGCACCATGTCCTCCGCCATCACGGCCGATTTGGTAAGCATAAACGCTACCGTATATATATTGTTGCTATACTCGTGAAAGAATACACGAAAAGCTTGTTCATCACCTGCAGCGACTCTCTGCAGCAGGGATTGCGTGTTATTTAATGCTGTATCCTCCAAGTCGTTTAAGTCCTCGATCAAGGCTAAAAATAGAAAAAAAAGTAGGATATTCACAAGATAACCTCCAGCATATGAAAAAAGTTATACTCAGCGGCGCTTTTATGTTGTTCTCTCTTTTTGCTGTGGCTCAGGAAACGCCCTTCACCCTTCACACTCCTACCGGCGATTTATTTGGGACCCTGACCATTCCGGAAACCCATCATCCAGTACCGGTCGTTCTGCTGATAGCAGGTTCCGGCCCTACAGACAGAGACGGGAATAATACCATCAACCTGAAAACAAATAGTTATAAGCAATTGGCCGATTCATTGCTGAAAAGCAATATCGCTGTGCTGAGATATGATAAAAGAGGAATTGCTGCGAGTCACGCTGCTTATAAATCGGAAGCAGATGTGGTTTTTACAGACTATGTAAAAGATGCGGTATTATTTGCCAAAACGCTGAAGGCAGACAAGCGTTTCTCTAAAGTATATATTGCCGGACACAGTGAAGGCTCACTTATCGGTATGATGGCCGCAGAGGAAGTACCGGTGGCAGGATTTATCTCTATCGCCGGCGCGGGAGAACCTGCGGGGAAAACGCTTCGCAGACAATTGGCCCGCGTACCTGCTATGGCGCCTACTATTAATAAAATGCTGGACACCCTGGAGTCTGGCCATACGCTGAAGGGGCCTATCGATCCAAATCTGATGGCATTATTCCGGCCCTCCATTCAACCATATATGATCTCCTGGTTAAAACTGGACCCCACCCAGGAAATTGCCAAACTGCATATTCCCGTACTGATTATTCAGGGAACCACCGATATACAAGTAAGTAAAGAGGATGCAGATTGGCTCAAAGCAGCCTCCCCTAAAGCAACCCTGGTGATCATCGACGGGATGAGTCATATATTTAAAACAGCTCCGGCTGATATACAGGCAAATTATGCCACCTATCAAAAACCGGAGCTGCCAATTCGCACGGAACTCGTGCAAGCTATCAGGAAGTTTATGCGCTAAAGGCTGTCGCTTTGGTAGCAGCAGTTTTAGCCTTGATCACTTTACTTACACGACCTAATAGGAGTATACTCAACATACTGAAGGCAACCACTACCCAGCCTACGGTATCGTAGTGCTGGAGTGGACTGAAGCTATCTTTCTGCGTAACAATCTGCCCGGACAAAACAGCTGCCAGTCCGCCTGCAATTTGCTGCAATGAAGCGTTGATACTCATAAAAGCGCCTCTGTCCTGCATTTCAGGCACCGCAGATATCAGTGCAGTAGCAGGTACCATCCGGCAAAGTATACCAGCCAGCATCAGCATATTGATAAGGATAATCATCCAAAGCGGATGTGGAGCCAGATTAGTGTACACCACCACTACAATCATCAGATAGAGCGAAGCAACGCTATACAAGGCAAATTTGTCTACTTTGTCTGCAATTTTTCCGATCATTGGCATCACCAGGAGCGACATACAACCAGAGAATGTAAAGAGCAAAGGCAGTTGCTCTTTGGTAACATGCAGGTTGTTGATGGCAAATGCACTACCGAAAGGCATCATCATGAAACCGCCGACAGACAACAACGCAGTGGCCATGAAAGCAATACGGTAGTTTTTCTTTTTCACGGTATGCAGCAGGTGTTCTACTACTCCTCTATCTTGTTGCAAAGCCAGATGGGCAGTCACAGAAGGCAGGCGGAATACTACCAGCGCCATGATAGCAGCCGCCAGGATCACCACCATGAAGAAAGGAGATTCCCATCCCCAATGATTCGCGATATACAAACTAATAGGAATACCTAATACCTGACTGGCGCCAAATCCCATCTGCATATATCCCATTACCCTACCACGCATTTCCAGTGGGAAAATATCTGTGATAATGGCCATGGATACAGATCCTATCACGCCGCCGAATAAACCGGTAATAATACGTGCAGCTACCAGCATCGGATAAGTAGTAGCCAATCCGCAGGCCAAGGTGCCAAGAATAAAACCGCCATAGAAGAATATCAGTAACTTCTTACGGTCAAATTTATCCGCAAATCCTGCAGTGAGTAATCCGGAAATACCAGCACTAAAAGCATAAGCGGCAACGACAATACCAAAGTGATCGGGCGTGATTTTCATAGATTTCATCAGCATGTCGCCCAGTGGCGACATCACCATGAAATCCAGTATAACTGTAAACTGGGTTAATGCAAGCATTAAAATCACCAGCTTTTGTTGAGAACTAAATGTAGGTGTTGTTTTCATAATAAGCAAGCGTTCATTTATTAATAAGAGCTAAACAATAACTGTTAGCATGCTAACAGGTTGGAATCAGGGCTTTGCATCTTCTGTGAAGATGACAGATGTTAGTTTTTCAATGTTTTAAGAATTGAAAGAGTGATGAATTGAGATTTAATCGAGTTGTTGTTGTCTGCCTAAAGTGGTGTCAAATATGTATCTGTATTATTTCTTCAACGCTTTTATTACATGATTAAATGTTTCACGCATGATTTCTTCTGTAAGTTTAAATGACCGGCCTGAAATGCTTCTGCCTTCCTGATGAAATTTCACCAATGTATACAATGGAGCGAATGCTACCGCCCAATAAACTTCCAGCGTATTAAATGTAATCTCTCCGCGCTTCACTGCATTCTTAACAAAATCTCCCATAAAATTCGCCATACACTGGGATATTTTGATCTGTTGATCTTTACCGTAGGAAGTATTGCGGATTTTCTCCATGAAAAGATTTACATCTCTATGCTTTATGGCACTGTCTGCACGATTCTTCCACTGTACCCATAAGCCTTCCTCAAACGACATTTCCGGGTCAAAATTTCTAAACAGGGCCGCTACCCATTTTTCTGTTTCCTCCTGAACAATGGAATTAATCAGGTCTTCCTTATCTTTATAATATATATAAATAGTCGCTGGAGATACGCCAGCAGATTTCGCTAACCTGTTGATACCAAAATTCTCCAATCCCTCCCCGGCAATCATCTCAATTGCCTTCTGCTTTATACTCTGAACTTTGTTCTCATCTCTGTATCTCATGACACAAAAATAAATAAGCGATCGCTCATTTTAAAATAATTCTTTGCATTTCTTTATAAAAAAAGAAAAAGACACTGGAAATCAGTGTCTTTTTAATCAAAAAAATATTTTACTGTGGTAATTCCGGCCTTCGCATTTTATAAGGAACACCCGTTATTGCATTTAGAAAAGCCACCACCGCTTTTTTCTCTTCCGGCGAAAGGTGTAACTCTTTCATTAACGGATCTGTACGGGGGAACAAACTATCCCCTTCCTGACCAGGCCTGGGCTTCATCATCTGCATACCGCTGTTATAAATATTGATGACGCCTTCTATATTATCAAACAGACCATTATGCATCCAGGGCCGCGTCAGCATCACATCACGGAGAGAAGGCGTCCTAAACTTCCCTACATCCGCCGCATTTCCCGTGATACGGTATCTCCCTAAATCCTCATACTTACGTTTATAATACGTCAGCCCAATATTGTGAAAAGCGTCGTCCGTAAAATACTGCCCATTATGACAATTCATACAACGGGCTTTGGTACGGAATAAATGCAAACCCTGGATTTCTTCGTCTGTCAGTCGCCTATAATTGCCCATCAAAAATAAATCAAACCTGCTGGTCCTGCTTTTAATAGTGCCTTCAAAAGCGGCCAACGCCTGCACGATACGGTCTATACTGATTTGTTCCGATCCATAGGCCGCCTGAAATAATTTTCTGTAACCCGTTATTTTACCCAGTTTCTCCGATAGTAAAGCCGGCTCCATATTCATCTCGTGGTGGGTGGCAATAGGATTGACCGCCTGATCTGCCAGAGAAGCGGATCTGCCATCCCAGAAAAACGTTTTATGCGCCACTCCTGCATTCAGCAATGAAGGCGTATTCCTGCTCCCCTGCAAATGATCATGCCCAAGAGATACCGTTCTGCCATCTCCCCAGGCTAAATCCGGATCATGACAACTACTACAGGATATCTGGTTACTACCTGATAAACGTGGATCGAAGAATAATGTCTTTCCCAGCTTGATCTGTGGCTGCTCCAACAATTGTGGCAACATGGTATCAGGCAATATTGGGGCAAACTCCTGCCAGACAGCGCCTGAATCAATGTCCGGGCGCGGCCAGAAAGCCACCGGGCGCGCGTACAATGCCCGCAAGCTGTCGGCCTCCTGCTGCGCAGCGCCATTGCCATTATTCAACGCAGATGTCACTACTATCAGCAACAAACCTGATAAAATAAAAATCGTTCTCTTCATTACTTATACAAAATTGCTTCCTTACAGGTAAATATTTAATGAAACACTACACTGAATCCGATAGGCACCCACTTCTCTTATCTCCGGAAAAACATAATCCGGTTCCTGCAAGCGTCCTAGATAATTGACATGGCCGGCAATCCCCACCGGAACTGTTTTTAACAGTCGCTTCGTCATATATTGCCCAGCGATACCGCCACTGAATGCTTTACTATTCAGAAAATAGTAATCATGATACAACACGTCTAATACCATATCATTCATTTGTAAGGGAGACACGGATACACTGGTTTGCAATGGCAACACTAAGCCGCCAGAGAGTCGTAATTTCCACCTGTCGCCCTGCTGCCCCTTTCCATACAAAAGGCCAGCTATTTCAGGGTGCAGCACCGCCGATTGCAAATACTGTGTAGCAATGAAATCCTGTTTCTCCAAAGTATTGAGCTGCACACTGGCATCTAATCCCGGCGTGAGCGCCGCTCCCGGATGTGCTACCAGACTGTATTTCAGATGGGCATCCAAAGCATGGTAGGTATAATTGGTGCCATTCAGCGGAGGAATATTCGTGGAAGGCTGATACTTATTCATATCCATGCCTGTGGCATAATGCACCTTCAGTTGCAAACTATGTTGCTGCGCTTTATAGACCGCTGCCTGTAACTTGTACTCCTCTAAAGTATAAGTCCCCCAATTGGACGCTTTGAGGGAGTTTTCCAGGAAAGTACCCGTTTTATAATACCGCCAGTGATAGCCGGCACTTAGCTGGGCAGTCCAGTCGTTGTTACTGTATACGTCTGAAAAAGTAAGACCCGCTATCCGGGAAGTGGTACGGATAGTATTATCGCCGCCGGGCCTTGGCTGCCTGTAACCCATTCCCATAATGATCCAGGTACGGCGCTCCGGTATACTGTCAAAATTGTTCTGATATTGTTTGTTCAGGTAAACGATGTCTGTCTGCTCAAAACTATACCCTACCTCCGGAGTCAGGCCCAACGTATGCTTACCTGTATTCAAGGCAATGTCAGGCGAAACGATCAACTCCAACTCCTTTGTGCCGGGCCTTGGGTCCTGAGAACGAAACGCGGTATTATAGAGATAATAAATACCTGTTCCTATCAGCAGCTTTCCAGGCAGCAACTCATAGGCCAGCCTTCCTTCCATCAGGTAACGCTGCCGCTGAAAGTCGCCCGCCTTCCGCGCTGCCAGGAAATATGGCCGGTTCAAATCCTGTTTCCCTTGCAGTTGCCAGGAAACGGAATCATCACGGAACCGACTATACGAAAAATGTCCGTAAGCCCGGAACCGACCTAAGGTACGGATGCCTTCACTGTGAAAGCCCACCATTGTTTGCTGTTCAGGCAACTGTGCATAACGAAATCCGCCAGCCTCGCCCTTTACTTCCAGCGAAACAATACCTGTATTAGCTATGCCATATCTATGCAAAGCGGCAATAGAGGCAGTAGCCCAACGATACCTGTCCTGCGCCGGCTGATACACCCAAACACTGTCTGTAGGCCCTTGCTGCTGAGCAAAAACGCCTACAGACATCATCAAACACAGCAGTAATGCCATTCTTCTCATAAGAGGAATTATTTACTGGTAAAGGCTTCCTTAGAAGGATCTGCCTTAATCACCACAAAATCAAGAATAGAGTTATTGGTATCCTGTAATACAACACGACCATTGACCGTTTTCTGCGTCTTACGAAGGATAGCCTGACTGGAATAGGAGCCGTTCGGCACATAGGAAAATCCTGCATCCAGGTCTACCGGCAAACGTTTTGGCGTACGACTCGCCATCGTGGTAGGCTGTATCTCTACGCCATCATAAATTTCCATCGCAGCTTTAGGCATGCGGAAATAGGTTTTATCTTCTGTAACCGACGCTCCCGGCATTTTAAACTGTTGCCATTCATCCTTGATATTAGCGGTTGTTTTAAACAGCATATATCCATCTCTTCCCAGATTATCCAAAATCAAATCCCGGTTGACATTCGCAATGACTACCATATGTGGCACGGATGTTTTCAGATCGGAACTTAATGGCGACTTTCCAGGGAAATCGCCCATGTATACATCAAACTCTGCTTTGCTCAGATCTACTGTCAGATCAGGATTCCGCACAGGCACTTCTTTCCCGGTAATATCAATAAAGGGTACTTTGTGATTAATTGCGGTGGAAGCGATGATAATGCTTTTGCCAGGTCCTACCGGATAGGTCTTACCGTTGCCGGGTATACGAAAAATACATCCGGAATAGATATAGGCAGTATTAGCATCTGCCACATTATTGCCGGCAGACAAACTCCAATCATACTGACCAGTGGCAGGAATATACCATCCCTTGCTGATATCCAGTCCAGATAAAGCAGCATTCACCCCGGCTACTTGTGCAAAGTACAGACTGTCGGCGTACATCAACTGATCTGAATTGTTATAGATTTCGATAAACTGATCCCTGAAAGATGCGCCGTCTTTTACATTAGAGCCCGCGTAATAAATCTGCTTGATTACCCATGCTTCTGTACCACCACCGGTATGTACATCCACGGTAATACTATTCGTCAGTTCCACCGCATTTGCAGTAGCCGTGCCCGTGAAAATAACGGAACCGCTTACTTTCTGACCAGTTGCTTTTTCGTAATCTGCTGCACTCAATTGTAATTCCACCGAGATCTGATAATTTCCTGGCACCACCTGATGGAATACTACATTGTTGGTATCTGTCGTGATACTCGCGGAATATTTAGTACTGCTTGTCTGATTAATCATACTAACAGTGGCCCCTTTGTACGGTATCGCAATACCTTCCTGATCACCGGATAAACGTAGTACAACGTTGATATCTACCGGATGCAGTGTGGCTCCTTTCTCCTTACTGCAAGCGCCCAACAACAAAATGCTAATAATTGCAATGAATATGTTTCTCATGATTTCCAATTTAGAATTTGAATGAAATTTCTCCGGATAGCACTACAGGCTGAGTAAGTTCCCTTACTGTTTTGGAGATGTCGCTATATTTTTTATTCAGTATGTTAAAGATGTTATAGGCGTTGACAGAGAATTTGATCTTCTTCTTAATTTCCTTTATCACCTGCATGCTAATACTCATGTAGTAAGGATCGGAGTTATCTGAAGCGGAGAGATCATATAATCCTAATGCCTGACGAATCGGGCTGTCAGCCGCCAATTCGCTGATATCGTGATATATGCTGTTGATGTCTACATATCCCAGTGGCTGACCGGAATTCCCGATATTCCGCTGCCTTTTGTAAATGGCGAAATTGGCGGTAAGATTCACGATAAATCCAAGTTTAGGAATATGCGTAGAAGTATTCAGACGAGAGTTCATGGCCCATGACTGATAATTCAGCGGCGCAAATACGCCATACCAAATACCATTGGTGACTAACTGAGAAGCGTCTTTGAAACTATATTTTAAAAGGCTGCTTCCATAGCGACTATAATACAGAAAACTGGAAAGGCTGAAACTAGTGGCAATAGCAGGTACTTTGGCTGTACTCAATAACAGATCCAGTCCCATATCGTCTGTACTGATATCATTTGCGGCCACATTATCAAACAAACCCACTTTTAGTTGCGACTTCCCGGTAGGCCAGTATCTGAGTTTACCATCTTCAATCACATAGTCATAGGCGGGCAGCATGAATTTTCTCATACTGGACGATACATTGAAACCATCTCTGTTCATTTTATAAAACGCAAACAGAGAGCCGCTGAATAATCTGTCTGTATACTTCAAACCACCTTCCAACTGCATCGCCTTCATCGGTTTGAGATAGCTGTTATCATGCGCTACCTTCTCTGTATACACGAGGTATATACGTTTGGCAGGATCTTCATTGTACACATCCAACACCGGCAAATCAAAATAGGAAGGCGCCGGATAACGATAAGACATGGGCGGCGATTTGGAGCTCACGCCATAACTTAAAGTGGTGGTGAGTTTTTCAGATATCGCATAGGCCGTATTAATACGAGGCTGGAGTATACCCCAACCGTTCTGCATATCATATCGCAGCCCGGGGTCCAGCGTGAGCTTATGCCCAAATGGGAATAACTCCACATGATCCTGTAGGTAAATCCCTGTATTTACTGTGGCAGGAAGATATTCATAGGAATAGGGACGTTGGTTCTGATATCTCTGATTCACAAACCTTGGCGTATTCGGATCTACGATAACCCCTTCCCCATTATTGGCCGTATAGTCCATACTGGCGCCGCCACTCCATTGGTGATCCATGCCCAGCCATCTGATATTTCCATTCAGATTTAAACTTGCATTGGCGGTGCTGGGTCTGCCCAGAACGTGATCTACAGCCATATAAGTGCCAGGGATATAATATCCTTCGTAAACGCCTGTAGTATCTTTATCTCCAATAGGCTTAGGATCTCCGTTCATGGCGAATTGCGAATAAGACTCCTGTCTTGCCTTCGTGAAGCCCATGCTCAGCCGAATGTCTTGCAACCACTTCTTACCCACATTATAACTAATCCTATCTGTGAGAATTAAACTGTTAGACTTTGAATACAGTCGCTGTTCACGGGTATCTTCCGGGTCCATTTTAATATTGTCGTTCCGATAACCATATGTAAGCGAGATCGTATTTTTCAACTTACTGGAAAATCTTTCTGTCCACATCAAATCCAGTGTGGTCCTGTTATAACTCTGTAAAAGACTCCTCGGATCTGCATTGCTCCTCAGGTGATTAATGGAAAAGTTCATGGCGCCCAACTTCTCTCCCAGCTTAATACCTTTGCTCAAACTGTATTGGGTAGTATATCCAATAATGCCCACCCTGGCCTGGAATGGAGTAGCCCCGGCCTGACGATCTATGATAACTGCCCCACTGGTAACATTCCCGTACTTAGCAGATGGTATCCCGGAAATAACTTCTATTCGCTCCACATTATTCAGCGGGATATCGCGCAGGTCCTGGCCCTGGAAGGGTACATCAAAACTATTTTTACCGGAAACCCTCAGGGTGGAAGTGGAATTACCAAACATAGAAAGACTCTTTGCCTGCATATTGGCATCATTGGAACGGGCAATATCATCCACTATGATGGCTGTTCCCATGGAGTTAATCATCGCGGCATTATTCAATGCGGCAGTACGGAGCGTGAGCGACTGTACGTTCAACATATCCGGCACTTTAACTTCCCTGCCCGGAAGCATATTCATAATGTCTGCCAGAGAAAATGCCTGCGATTGTTCAATCATTTCTCTGTCGAATACTATGGAAGAACTGGAGTTCGTTCCCTTCTGAATGGCATTTACATGAATACCTTCCAGGGTCAGACTCAGTTCTTTCAATTGAAAGGTGGGCTGGCGCAGATAAATGTCCGGCGTCAGTACGGTTTCAATGGTTTGTTTGCCAACGTAGGAAATGGAAATATGGGAAGACACGCTGCCGTCGGGAATGCGGAATACAAATATGCCATTGTAGTCAGTTGTTTGCTGGGCGCCGGTTTCTTTCAACAGCACACTGGCAAATTCCAGTGCCCGCCCTTTCTCATCAATAACTTTCCCTCTGAAAAGTACCGGTATTGCGGCAGCACTTTTTTCAGCGGCAACTGTTCCCTTTGTAGCATGAATAATATATCCGTTACTGTTATGGATATACGTAAATCCGCTACCTTCTAATATAACATGCAGTATCTGTCGGACGGATTGCTGCGTTACATTCCTGGCCGCCACTTTTACGTGTGCCAGCTCTTCCGGATTATAGGTAAAAACCGTTCCTGTTAACCGCGACAGATATTGAATGGAACCTGCTAACGTACCGGCAGGTATATTGGCAGTAAATAATTTGTTCTTTTCCTGGCTGAATGTCGCCAATGGGCACCACAAAATAATAGCCAGTACCCATAGTCGCCCGGGCTTAGAGAATAATTTCATCGCTATAAATTATTTGCAGGCATTTCCTGCTATATGAATTGTATTACCCACCTGACGCGAGCTAATACCATAGATCAGTTGCAGCGCTTTCAGTGTCTGACGGATATCGTCTTTTCGTTGGAAGGCAGTGGTGATACGGCACGTGGCCAATGAAGGATCATCAAAAACTACAGTTACATCATATGTTCTTTCTATCACTTCTTTCAACATAGAGAAACTGACATTATCCAGCCGGATGTAGCCTGTTCGCCAGTCGGCGCCCGATAGTTGCATAGTGGAGCGTTTCAGTGCTGCAGACTGGCGGTCTCCCGTAATCATTTCCCCTGCGGTTATACTATCTGCTATATATTTACTGTTACTTACTGCCACCAATCCGCTATGTACGGCCACACGTTCTTCCTGCCCGGCATAAGTACTTACATTAAAGGTGGTACCCAGATCTTTCACTTCCAGTCCAGAGCCCGTTTTTACTGTAAACGGACGTCTGCTATCATGCCTGACCTCAAAAAAAGCCTCTCCATCGGCGAGGGTTACATGTCTTCCGTAGGAAAAATCAGTAGTATACTCCATCCTGCTACCAGCATTCATCCATACTACCGAGCTATCCGGTAATAGCACCTCTTTCACCTCCCCCCTGGCGGTACTAACAGTAATGACCGTACGTTTCGGTTTATAGAAAAAGGCCGCTAATCCAACCGCTACTATACATATAACTGCAACGGCTATACGTAAATGATAATAAAAGCGCCTTTTACCGATACCAACAATAACGGCATCCTCGTTGGAATGCAGCAACTGCCGCAACTTTTCTTTTTGTTCCCGGATCTCTTCCTGTTGGCCATACAGATGCATTGTCAATACCATCTGCTTCGCCTGTTCGATAACAGAACGATGTTCGGGATATTGAATGACATAGGCTTGCCAGTACAGAAAATCAGTTTCATTAGTGCGTAGGCAATAATGAATAAATGAATCTGTTGTTACAAGATATGCTGTAGTAATAGACTGCTGCATTTGTAAGTGCTTTACATAAAGAGCAGACTCCCCTGCATTTTTTACCCGCTTTTTAAAACATTTTTTTTACAGTAATAAATACTGGATGGCGGAGATCATATTATTTGAATGGCCGTCTGCTGTCAGTTGGTCACGCAGCGTTTTCACGGCTTCATGTATTTTGTTGTATATCGTTCTTTCTGTTAATCCGGTTCTGGCAGCCATTTCGCTGTAGCTCAGCCCTTCATAATATTTTAACCGGATGAGTTCCTGCTTCCTGGCAGACAGTCGTTTAATAGCGCGGAGCAACACCGCCTCTACTTCCTGAATCCGGATATGATTGATCAGAAACATTTCATGCGAATCCTCTACCATCTCCGTATCATCATCTACCTCCCATTCGCCGGGAAACTGTAGCCGGTGCTTGCCACTACCTGCGGCACGCAGTAAGCGCCGGCGGAATGAAGTCAGCATATAGGCTTCCGGTACCATCACAGATGTAAGCGTATCCCTGTTTTGCCAGAAGTACAGAAAGGTCTGATTAATCGTATCCTGAATAAGTTCTTTGTCTTGCGTAATACGCAGTCCATAACGAAGTAATCCCGGATACCAGGCTTCGTAGAGGCCCAGTAGTAATTGTTCATCTCCCTCCAGTAAACCATTCCACAAAACGGCTATTTCCGGTTTATCCATCAGTACCGCTTTAAAATACGAGCGCAAAAGTATCATTCGAAAAGCGGGAAAGTTTTCGAAATCGGGAAAAATTATTCAGTTGTTTTTTCTGATCGGGAAAAAAAGAAAATAAAAAAAGGAGATGTAGTCTACATCTCCTTAAAAATTTTAGCGGGTATTATACTATTTCACTCTCACCATTTTCATAAGAGCATTCGTGTAACCATTGCCCACGACTAACTGTCCATCCTGAACCATCTCGCGATTACTAATAACAGCACGCATTTTCATGATCAGGGTATCTCCGGAGAAAGTATAATAAAGCGTTTGCGTATCCTGTAAACCACTTGGGTTTGAACTGGTAGGTGTACCATTGATAGATCCTCCACCCATCATTGTCTTGGTGATAATGGAATCTGTGCCTTTCAACTGATAAGGGGAACTATTGTCAGGAAACGTCATGGTAGCAGGACCTCCATATGGCATGCTATCATCAAATCCGCCACCTGTTATCCTCATTATTCCCTGCATGTTAAAAGTATAGCCAAACCCTTTCAGGTTAATATTCTTACTATCAAAGTTATATGTACCCGTAAATTTCTCGTACGTAGTGGTGTAGGTATATTTCACCTGAGTACGATCAGCTCCCACTCCACTAACAGTAGTAGACACGCCATCCTGGGACATAAATACTACCTTGTAAGTTCCCTGAATACTATTGCTGTTACCATTTCCATTCCCGTTTCCATTTCCCGGATCAGGATTTCCTCCCGGATTAACAGGCACAGGTCCGTTGATATTAGGTTCAACAAGCACTTCTTTATTACAGGAAAATAAAAATGCAGCTACGGTGGCCAGACAAACAGTTTTGATCGACAGCAATTTCATAGGTAAGATTTGCCGCGAAGATATATATAATTTTTTTAATTTATAAAAAGACTTAGTTACCCAGGGTTTTCAGGGCCAGGTAAGTCATCAATCCAGGACCGGTTTCCAGACATTTTTCATCCGCATCAAAAGTCGCAGTATGTAATCCGGATATGATTCCTCTGGTTTCATTGCGTACTCCCAGCCGATAAAAGCAGGCCTCCGCCGCATGACTATAATACGCGAAATCCTCCGCCGCCATCCATATATCCAGGTCCACCACATTCTCCTGACCCAGGAATTCAATGGCATGCGCCCTTGCAGCGGCAGTCAATGCATCATCATTGATCAGCACCGGATACCCTTGCTGGATATCGACTATACAATCCGCCTCCATGCCTTCAGCGATGGATACAGCCATCTTACGAATCTTATCTAGCGCCGATTTTCTCCAGGTTTCATCCATTGACCTGAAGGTTCCCTCTATCCGCACTTCGTCTGGAATAACATTGGTGGCGCCGTTAGCGGTCATCTTTCCAAACGATAAAACAGAAGGCATCATCGGATTCGCTCTTCTACTTACAATCTGCTGCAGCCCTGTGATAATATGACAGGCGATAACCACCGGATCTATTCCCAGGTAAGGCATTGCGCCATGACTTCCCTTTCCTTTCACGGTAATAAAAATTTCGTCGTTGCTGGCCATATAACGGCCCCCACGAAATCCTACCTTACCCGCTTCCAGCTCCGGCATGGTATGCTGGCCCAATACATAATCCGGCTTGGGATTTTGCAATACCCCTTCCCTGATCATCATACTGGCGCCACCAGGAATCAGTTCCTCCGCCGGTTGAAAAATAAATTTTACAGTCCCGGAAAAATCGGACTGCATTTGAGTAAGAATAGCCGCAGTAGATAATAAGGAAGACGTGTGTACATCATGTCCGCAGGCGTGCATGACGCCAGGATTGGCGGAACGGTACGTCACCTCATTCAACTCCTGTATGGGCAAGGCGTCAATGTCTGCACGCAACGCCACCACCGCATCGGAGGCCGACTTCCTGCCAGTCACCAATGCCACTACTCCCGTATTAGCCATTCGCTCAAAAGGCAATCCAATGGCCGTCAGTTGCGCCTCGATAAAAGCCGCCGTCTGGAATTCCTTGTAAGATAATTCCGGATGGGTATGGAGATGACGCCTTTGGGAAATAGCATTTGCCTGTAGCTCCCGGGCTAGTTGCCTGATTTTATCCTTGAGCATATCATTACTTTGGTTGAAGACACCGAAAATAACATATCCCGGACGAACTATCAGTTTCCATTATCGATTTTTTTTACCAGCTCCAGCCGTATCGCTTCCGGTACATTGCTCAATAACTTCACATTAGCCGCTTGTTCAATCTCTTCAATAGTGGTTAAATAAGCACTCCACTTGGTACTAACATCATTCTTATTAGGCGTATTCACCGCGATGATACGGGTATTCCTGCCAATACGTTTCAGATCATTATTACCTTCCGGTATGACCACAATAACCTTCCAGATATGATCCGGTACTGTGATATTATCTCTGTCAATTTTCTTTTTCAAGCCTTTCGCACCATATCCTCCAACACCGTAACTACCCATGATGACATATACTTCATTGCCATCATTCACCAGGCTGCGGGTATAGTTTTCCAAATTGGCCCATAAATGCTGATTATGGTTCGGCGCCTGCGGTATCATGTTGGTCATGAGGAAAGTAGCCTCATTGGCATCTCTGCTGAAGGTTCGGTCCCCGGAAGGACAGTTATGTCCTCTGTCAAATCCGCTTCCAATATAGCTGGTCTGACTTACCTGGTAGAAACTCTCCGGTAAATCAGCATCCGGTCTGAAATCATTGGCCCTGGACATAGGTCCCAGATCTTTGGAAGAGATATGCCAGCTTACCCAGTTAGGCGTACCACGGTCGCGGTTATACGACAATTTGTAATAGCCTTTATCCATCAGGAAATTATTCGCAGATACAATGGCCGCCACAGCGTCCGTTGGATTTCCCAGCAACAGGTTATCATCATCTCCCAGAACAGATTTTTCTGTGCCGGCAGGCGTATTGCCGCCTGTAGCCGATGAACTGAGGACGACAGACACGGCATCAAAGTTCAAACGACCATTATCCTTATCGTTGCTGCGTATACGTAGTCTTAATGTTTTCTCCGTAGAAATAGTAAAAGTGGAAGTACGGAGGGCATGTTCAGTGGTACTAACTGCATTCCCTGCCTGGAGGAAACGCTGTCCTTTATTCACAGAATACCAAAGCTCCCAGGAGCCCCCTGCATCGGAACCATATGCAGCATGTTTCAGTGTAACCGTTACCGTACCCGTCACATTGATATCAAAATCCATTGTAGCACTACCGCCACCGCGTAAACGAAGCGATTGTTTTCCCAACTTCACATCCTCGTCTTTGGCGCCTATGACAGCGTCTTTCAACATCCAGGGACCAGTGCTTAGAGTGATTTCCTCACTGTTATAATTCTCTTTGACAGGAGAAGCCGTTTCAAAATTTTCAATGAAAATTTCATTCCTGGTTTTCTTCGCTGTGGAAGTTTTTTTCTTTTGAGCGGTTTTTACAGGAACCTCCTTTCCCTTATCAGAAGCGAATTTGCGGGTGCAATAGGTTACTACAAACGCAATTATAGCCAGGATAATAACGAGGGAATTACTGTTACTTTTACTCTTACTTTTTCTCTGTGGCATAGTGCAGGTTACGAGCGCGCGAAGATATAACAATTCCCTGTGCATTCATCTCACCACACATAAAAAAAACCTGTCTCTAATTGTTAGAGACAGGCTTACAAAAAATAACGATCAGATACTAGAAAAATAATTGTGATAATACGTTGGTTGCATCGCTGGCTTTAGGTTTCAAGCCAAGGAACTTCGCATACTGGGCAGCGGTTAATACCCCTTTCAACTTTGAAAATAATCCTCCCTGCAATCCACTGAATTTACTCGTATAGGCAGTAGGGTTAGTCTGCTGCAATGGCGTAATTTCAGATTTCTTTTTCAAAAAGCCGGATACCATATCCAGCACCTTCGGCTGCTGCGTATTATTCAATCCTAAAGTGGGCGTCAATGATCCCATGATATTGTTGGCAATACCGCCAGAATTTCCCAGCGTGGTGGTAGCAGCCGCCGCTTTTTGGGCAGCCCCTAATACATTCTGTGCCTGTAATGATCCAAATGAAAGAAAACAAGTACCTACAAAAAGAAAGCAAACCTTTTTCATAATACAGTAGTTTTTAATGCAAATGATTGCAGGATATACCATAACAAAGCCCCTTTAAAATAGTTTGAAGTCCCCAAAATCTCACTTTGGCCGGAATAAACAACAATTTGACCCATTATCATATTTTGGCCATATCACTCCTTCGTAATTTTAGGACTTCCACAACCTACCACAAGATGTACGAAGAGAGAATCAAGAGATCGGGCCTGCAGAGCAGGATTACCAGTGCAGCCGATGCAGCCACCCATTTGCGGGATGGCATGATTGTAGCCAGCAGCGGCTTCACCAAAGCAGGCGACAGCAAAGCCGTGCTGAAAGCTTTCGCTGCCATAGCGCAAGATAGTCCCCGGAAAATCACATTGATCACCGGCGCTTCACTGGGCCACGGCACAGACGGCATGCTGGCATCTGCCCATGCCCTCCATAAAAGATCGCCTTTCCAGGTAGATCCCATTCTCCGTAACAGTATTAACAATGGAGAAGTGCTCTTCAACGACCAGCACCTGGGAGAAAGTGCAGAACTGATACACGAAAACATCCTCCAGCCAGATATCGCTATCATCGAAGCGCTGATGATTGAAGAAGATGGCAGCATCGTTCCTACTACGTCTGTAGGCAACACAGTGGCCTTTGCCACTGCCGCAAAAAAAATCATCGTAGAAATAAATATCTCTGTACCCCTGACACTCCATGGCGTACATGATATCTTTTCCGCCGGCATCTGGCCCAACCGTCAGATCATTCCTATCACCAATGCCGGTACCAGAATTGGCCGTACTTCTATCCCAATAGATCCGGAGAAAATTATTGCCATCGTTATCACTGAAACAACAGACAGCCCCGCAGCCATAAATGAACGAGATGATAAAACCCGCGCCATCGCCGGACATTTATTGCAGTTCTTTGAACACGAAGTAAAAAAGGGCCGACTCACCCATCAACTCAGACCTTTGCAATCAGGCATCGGGAAAGTGGCCAACGCCGTTCTGGAAGGATTTACAGAAGGTAGCTTCCATCACCTGACCATGTACTCAGAAGTATTGCAGGACAGCACCTTCAACCTGATCGACGCTGGCAAAATGGACTTTGCTTCTGCATCCAGCATCACGGTATCACAAGATTGCTACCAGCGGCTCATGCGCAACCTGGAAAAATATAAACCCAATATAGTACTGCGTCCACAGGATATCAGTAACGCTGCTGAAGTGATACGCAGACTAGGCGTTATCAGCATCAATACCGCCATTGAGTTTGATATTTATGGAAATGTCAACTCCACACATATCGCCGGTACCCGCATGATGAATGGCATCGGCGGCTCCAACGACTTTGCCCGCAATGCTTATCTGAGCATTTTCGTTACTCAGGCCTCCTCCAAAGCTGGCGCTATTTCCCATGTGGTACCGATGGCATCTCATATAGATAATAGCGAGCATGATGTGGACATTGTAGTAACCGATTTTGGACTGGCAGATCTGCGCGGACTGGCGCCACGCGAACGCGCAAACGTTATCATTAGCAACTGTGCCGATCCCGCTTATAAGGAAGAACTGAAAGATTATTTTCTGGCAGCCTGCAAGAAAGGAGGCCATACCCCTCACCTGTTGCAGGAAGCCCTCAGCTGGCACCAGCGCATGGAACAACAAGGTTCCATGAAAAAAGAAAACATATTGCAAGATATATAAGCCATGCTTATGAGGAACAAGGTGTGAAAGACAAGGGGTCGTTACCGCAAGGTAGCGGCCTCTTTTTCTATACTACTTCCTTTAATTTTCTGATTATATTTGACCCCTAAAGAATAGATGTACTGGCCCTTTACCCCTACATCATTCACAAAATCTAATCGACCCACAGTAAAACTTATGAAGAAATTTCTATTACCGCTATTCTTGGTTTTAGCAGCACTACAGACATTTGCACAGGAAAAAGTCAACTTCTCCGAATCATTCAAAAAAGCAAATCAGGGGAAATATAAAATCGACATCCATGAAGTAAAGGAATTGATCCATATTATGATCGCCATTACGCCAGGAGGACTCGAGAACGATGATATGATCCAGCAAGAAGGCAGTTACTACAAGGAAATACTGGCCCACTTCAAACCTTACGCCAACGAGCCTATCATCAAGACCTTCGACTCCCTGATTTCAGCCAGCCCTTTAAATTATATCTTCCTGACAGGAAATGGATTCTCCTATAATTTCAAAAAGGATAAACTGGAACCTAGTAATGTTTACATCTTCCCTGCCATTACCGTATCAAAGGTAACCATCACTGAAAATCCAATAACTACCTATAAAGCGCAACTGGAGGATTTCGCAAAGAAAACCAACTTCAGAAAATTCTACGCTAACCATAAAGCATATTACTCCGGTATTACAGCCGATTATAATAAAAATGCCAATCTAGGCAGTCAGTGGAAATGGCTGGAAGCCAACTTTAAAACCCGTATCAATAATTACGTGATTTTCTGTTCTCCATTAATTAATGGCTTAAACTATACCGGCGAGTTTAAGAACAATAATTTCTACCAGATTTATATGGTACTCCCACCACTGGACCAATACCCTAAACTTTCTGCCAAAGAAGTGGAAGTACTGAACACCAGGGTAATGTTCACAGAAATTGATCATAATTATGTAGGACAGCCAACTGATGACAACAAGGAAAAAATCAATCAACTCTTTAAAGACCGCACCGTTTGGGTAAATGAAAAAGCATCCGGTATCTTCGCTTATCCTAACCCTGTCAAGGTTTTCAATGAGTATATGACCTATGGCGTTTTTCTGTTATACTGCAAGGATCACTATGATGAGGCTACTTTCAACAAAACAACAAAAGATTTGATCCAACTGATGACAGACAGAGGTTTCCCGCAAATGAAATTATTCACGGATAATTTGCTAAAAATCCGCGCAGAGAATCCCAATAAAAACATCGATGATCTCTACCCGGCATTTTTGAAGTTATTTGAAAAATAAATTGTACCAAAAACAAAACGTCTCTCTCTAGTAATTAGAGAGAGACGTTTTGTTTACAAATATCTTTTATTCAGCAACCACTATAAACGCTTACGCATACAAATACTGCTGTCCATGCCAATATAAGGGCCGTAATTATCCATTACCGTAAAACCGCTCTTATGATATAAACTGATGGCCTCCGGCTGACGCTTTCCTGTTTCCAGGATCGCATAACTGTAGTTCAATTCCCTTGCCCAGTTCTCCAGTTCCTGCATCAATCCAAATGCCACCCCTTTTCCACGCAATTCCGGTCGAACAAACATACGTTTGATTTCTATTGTATGATCGTTGAACTCACGGAAACATGCACAGCCCGCCGGTTCTGCCCCAATATACGCTATCACCACCGTATTGACGGCCTCAATCACATTATGCTCATCATACATATCTTGTAATTCATGATAACGATCACGGAGATCCTCATCCAGCGCACTAATCAACGCTTCAAAATCTTGCTGCTCATTGTTGGTTCGGAGAAAGGTTATCGTATTCATTGCATTTCTGTTTTTGTGGGCTGCGTATTCACACCCCAATGATATAACCAAAAAAACATTTCTACAAAAAAATTAACACTCTGGGGAAACAAAAATCCATTTCGTATATACATCAACGTTATTGCATTTTGATTGACAAGCCCAACCGCACCATTATAACACAAAAAACATTAAATTATTGATAGTTATAACGTATTTAGATTCCAGGATAGTTATTTTCGATACCTCTGCCGTATGGTTCCTCAAAAAACACTTGTAACTTTGCGACCTGTTAAACGAAACCATAAATAAGCATTCCTTGACAACAACAACGATAGCACCCTCCCGGTTCTTTTTTTTAATTTTAATTTTAGGATCACTGACCGCTTTAGGGCCCTTTTCTATCGATATGTATCTTCCCGGATTTCCTGCCATAGCAAAGGATTTACATACAGATGTGGCCACTATCGGCTTTTCCTTAACCAGCTTCTTCATTGGCATATCGGCAGGACAACTGCTCTATGGGCCGTTGTTAGACCGATTTGGCCGTAAAAAGCCGCTATATGCCGGACTCATACTCTACATCCTGGCCTCCATCGGCTGTTTGTATAGTCATTCCATCGAAAGCCTCATCACACTGCGGTTTTTCCAGGCAATTGGCAGTTGTGCCGCTACTGTGGCGGCCGTAGCCATGGTCCGCGATATATTTCCGGTACAGGACAATGCCAGAGTGTTTGCGCTGCTCATGCTGGTAGTAGGCGCTTCTCCAATGGTGGCCCCCGCTGTAGGCGGCTATATTACCAGCGTATTCGGATGGCATATGGTGTTCCTCATCCTTTCGGTGCTGGGTGGCGCCATCCTCCTTTCCTGTATCCTCTGGCTACCGGAAAGCTACCAGCCAGATACGACGATGTCGCTCAAACCTAAACCCATTATTAAAAATTTTGTGTCCGTACTAGCGAATGCACAGTTTACCACCTATGCATTGGCAGGCGCTTTCAGTTTCGCCGGAATATTCACGTATGTTTCCGGATCACCCAGGGTATTCATGCAGATCTATGAGGTAAGCGAAAGCACCTATGGCTGGATTTTCGCGGGATTATCGGTTGGATTCATTGGCTGCAGCCAAATCAACAGCCGCCTCCTGCGCCGATTCCAAAGTAAACAGATCATCCCCTGGGCTTTATCCTTCCAATCGCTGTTTGGTATCCTGATTTACCTCTCGGCCTTTTCCAAAGTACTGACCCTTCCACTGCTGATTATCTTACTGTTCGGATACCTCTGCTGCCTGGGCTTCGTCAATCCTAATACCGCAGCGCTTTGCCTGGCGCCATTTTCCAAAAATGCAGGCAGCGCATCCGCTGTAATGGGCGCATTGCAACTGGGTATAGGCGCAGTGGCATCCGCCGCTGTCAGTGCCTTCGATGGCGATGGCGCAGGCCCCATGGCCGCTACCCTCGCTTTATGCGGACTCTCAGCATGGGCCATTCTGGTCATAGGCAAGAAGTTTATCCGCACAGAAGCTACCCAAACCGCTGCCCAACCCATCATGCATTAATTTTCCTGTCCACTTTCGGACATTTCCTGTAACGAAAGTGGACAAATTTCTCTGCCGAAAATTCCATAAACCGCCTGTTTTCAATACCTTCATAAGGTGGCACCGTCTTGGCACTACCCCACGCAAAGGCATTTGGCTTATGATCATAAATTACCTGAAAACAGCGCTGCGAAACCTGAAGAAAAATAAAACCTATAGCATCCTGAATATCTTCGGACTCGCCATCGGTTTTGTTTGTGCCGGACTCATTCTCCTCTGGGCAGAAGATGAAATCAATTACAACAACTTCTATAGCCAGAAAGATAATATCCTGCGTATCCACTATAACTGGACACTCAACAACCAAATTCGTACATATACCTCCACCCCTGGCACATTAGGTCCATCCGCTACGGCTGCTATTCCTGGCGTTAAAGCCTATTGCCGCAGCTCCGAAGGCCTCAATACCGCATTATTCAACTTCAATAACAATCCGGTATACAGCTCCGGACGTTATGTGGACGCCTCCTTCTTTCAGTTCTTCGACTGCAAATTCCTGGAAGGCAATCCCGCTACCGCTTTCACCAATCCCAATTCCCTGGTGATCACAGAAAGAACCGCTGAAAAATTCTTCCATACCTCCAGAAACGTAGTAGGCAAAACCATTATGGTGAATAACAAGGACGCCTATACGATCACAGGATTGGTGGCGAATGTTCCGGACAACTCCTCCATCCGCTATGCATGGCTGGCGCCACTCTCCAACTTCACGACTATCGAAAAATTAGCCAGATGGGATTACTGCAACCTGGAAACATACATTCTGACTACACCAGGTACAGACCTCCCCCAACTAAAAGTAAAACTCGATAAAATAATTGCATCCAATCCCGTTAGTGCCACCAATTCAGCTACTCTGCTGAGTATGAAAGACTGGCGACTCCGCAATGAATTCAAAAGCGGTATTCAAACAGGTGGCCGTATTGTATACGTTCGTCTCTTCCTGCTCATCGCAGGAATCATCCTGCTGATTGCCTGCATTAACTTCATGAATCTGGCCACCGCCCGCAGCGAACAACGCGCCCGCGAAATAGGCGTGCGCAAAGCACTAGGGGCAGGCCGCCAAACGCTGATCAAACAATTCATCGGCGAAGCTATATTGCAGGCGTTCCTGTCGGCATTACTGGCTGTCTTATTACTGGCAATATTACTGCCCGCTTTCAATGCCCTGGTAGGAAAAACAATGAAATTGCAATTGTTCAATCCCATCCATCTGACGGCAATAGCAAGCCTTGTCCTGATCTGTGGATTGCTTGCCGGCAGCTATCCTGCATTATATCTCAGCAATTTCAACCCAGTAGCTATTCTCAAAGGCGCCAGGGTTAAAACCGGCGGCGCAGCCTTCGTACGTCGGGCACTGGTCATCTCCCAATTCAGTATCTCTATCGTGCTGATTATTGCCACCGTAATCATCTATCAACAAATTCAACATGTAAAATCCAGAGACCTGGGCTTTAATATCGCCCACCTCATCTCCATCGATATACAGGACGAAATCGTACGAAACTTCCCCGCTGTACGACAGGATCTACTCAACACCGGTGTGATTGAAAACGCCGCACTGGCTGATCACAATCCTCTATACGACGGCAATAGCACGGATGAAATTTCCTGGGATGGCAAACCCGCCAATGTAAAAAACATTACGTCATTGCGATTAGTAGGTCCAGGTTTCCTCAAAACTACAGGCATGACATTGCTGGAGGGAACAGACTTCACCAGAGACGCTGATGATAGCACCAACGTACTCGTCAATGAAGCCATGGCCCGTCAACTAGGCGCCGGAAGCCCCGTTGGTAAACTATTATACGGAAGAGAAAATGATAAGGTGGTTACTTTTCGTATAGCCGGTGTCGTGAAGGATTATGTATACGGCGATATGTTCGGAAAGCCCGATCCTGTTATGTTCCTGGGCATTCCTTCCGGTACTAACAGTATCTATACCCGACTCAATCCTGCCGTTACGCCGGAAAAAGCACTGGAAAAAATAGGCGCTATCATGCATAAATACAGCCCCGCCTATCCTTTCTCCTATAGTTTCATCGATCAGGAGTTTGATGATATGTTCCGCAACGAAATGCTGATGCAGAAACTCTCACGCATTTTCGCCGCCATCGCCATTCTCATCAGTGCACTGGGATTATTCGGATTATCTGCCTACACCGCAGAAAGACGTACGAAAGAAATCGGCATCCGAAAAGTATTAGGCGCTTCCACCGCCAGCATCGCTACTTTGCTGTCGGCCGACTTCCTCAAATTAATTGGCATTGCCATGCTGATAGCATTTCCGCTGGCATGGTGGATGATGAATAACTGGCTACAACAATATCAATATAAAGTTACCATCGGACCAATAGTATTTATCCTGGCAGGCGCCGCTTCTATAGTTATTACCATGATAACCATTAGTTATCAGTCGATACGCGCCTCCATGGCGGACCCTGTAAAAAGTATTAAATCGGAATAAAAATGAAAGAGGTCGTCTGTTTCCAGACGACCTCTTTCATTTTGTATATTTCAGGGAGACTCATTCCGCTCCAACTGCCACTGCCCATAAATACCACGCAGCATGCGGCAACCATTGTTCGGCCCATCGCCAGTCATTATCCTTTCCAGTTTGTGCATACGATAAATTGAATGCTATATCCCGCTCATCATCCATCCCTGCAGTGATTCCATTTACAATACCACCAGGTGCATTCGTATACTCAAATGTTCCAAAGAAACCATAGGCAGGGTTATTATGTCCTGCCCCCTGCAACATACAGGCATCATAAGGATTCAGCCCCAATATCCAGTTCAACTGGTCATCGGCAAATTGTTGCAAACTGTCGGCGAATGGCTTATCATTCACAAAGAATTTCGCGGTCATGCGTGCCGCAGTAGCCATAGAACCGAGTCGCGCATTCTCTCCCTGCCACCATGGCGAAGCCTCGCTATTATGCGGAAAAAAGAAACTACTACGCCGATTACCCAGGGTGTCCTGCACCAATTGCCTGCTGTAACCAAAGGGATTATTGACCTCCCCGGTAACAGCCAATTCATAGTGGAATGATTTGCGAACAGCCGTAGCAATGTCTCTCTGTAACTGCTCACTGGCAAACGGATAATACTGCAACAATGCCACCACAGGCAATCCCGCATCGGAAGGATGGAAAAATGGCCTGTCATGATCATCTGCCGCCCAATAGCCATTATACTGTTGCCAGCTATGCAAACGTTGTATCAGGCGCGCTGCGCGAGTCGCTGCCGCTTCCTGATATTGTTGCTCAGCAGTAGCCTTGAACAAGGCCGTTGCTGCGGCCAAGGCACAGTAATCGTCTACAATATTTTCTTTCCCATCATTGGTCATGGCTGCATTATGCTTTTCAAGAAAGGCAAAAGCGTTTTTAGCAGCTTCAAGATATTGACGATTACTGTATTCGCCACAGGTATCATACATAGCAGCCCTTGCCAGCGCAGCTATCGCAATACCTGCTCCTGCCCTGTAACTGGCCTGGAAACTCTGCCAGTGATGATCATCGTTGCCAGTGGTAAAAGACTGATCCTTCGTTTGCTTAATGCGATAATTTTTCTCTTCCGGTCGGATCACCCTGTCTATGGCTCGTTTACCGGGTCCGGGAGCGGACACACTACGAAAAAAGGAACCATCCCTGGCCTGTATCCGCGTTAGATAATCAGCGCCATAAATCGCTTCATCCAGCAACCGACGCCGGAACTGCCGGAAATCATTGCCTGTACGCTGGCCCAACAAGTCATAGGTATTCAGTAAACTCCAGACGGTTAGACTAATCTGTTGCGGATTAAAGTAGGTGGAAAAAGAGAGGTGCGAGAGATGCTTGCCATAGTCGCCGGTAGCGTCGTACCAGCCACCATGCGAATCAATCGTATCACGGGTTCCGAGGAGGCCAATCCGTCTGTCTGCCTGATCCAGCAGTCCGGAACTACGCTGCCCCTTGAAATAATAAATCACATCGGATAATGTCTGTCGCTCCAATATCTTATCACCAACAACAAAATAGGTAGAGGAATAATCTTTACCAGGCAAATGCACCACTAACTTATACTTACCGGGTTTACGCACGGCAGAGAAATCAATCGTCCAGAAATACTTATGCTGCCAGTGATCAACAGTTCCGGCATTAACAAGTTTACCGGCTAAGATGCGATGATCTTCCTGATCAATAAGTTCAAATCCACGGGGTTGCTGAGGAGAAGTAGCCACCAGAATTGCTTTTTTGTGGCTGTTGGTTTCATAACCAACATGATTGGTGACAACCATCACCGATTGGGCAACTGCGGCCAGGGGTAACATACAGCAGGCCAGCAGCCAATGTTTTACGGATAGTAAGGGCATGGCGGGAATGTTTTTATTAAGATAACAAATCCCGCCATTATTTACTAACCCTTCACACTAAACGTGCGGGATAAACGAAAATGTTCCGAATCCCCGCCAATGTGAATCGTATAATTTCCAGGATACAGCTTCCACTTACCCTGGCGTAAATCCCACTTCTGCAATTCACTTACGGGTATCTGTAATTCCAGTTCCTGGCTCCCTCCTTTTGTAGTATGCACTCTGCCAAAGGCTTTCAGCTCTTTCAACGGCATTCTGTCTATCGCCGGATAACTGATATATGCCTGCACCACTTCATCTGCATCATATTTACCGGTGTTACTAACGTTCACGGTCATACGAATGGTATCGTTTGCTTTGTAACGATCTGCTGGCGACTGTTTCCAGGAATAGTCGAAGGTAGTATAGCTCATACCGAACCCAAAAGGCCATGCCGCCTTTCCTGTAAAATATCGATAGGTACGGCCTTTCATGCTATAATCCTTATAATCAGGTAAATCGCTCAGCGAGTGATAGAAGGTCAGTGGCAGTCTTCCGGAAGGAGTATATTTACCATAAATAATATCTGCAAGGGCATTCCCACCTTGTTCTCCCGGATACCAGGCCAGGATAATAGCATCAGCATATGGCTCAATAGCGCTGAGGTCCACTGCGCTACCTGCCGTTACTACAGCAATGATAGGCTTCTTATGAGCAGCGCGTAATTTCTGCATGAAAATCACCTGGGAACGAGGTAAGCTCAGCGTGTTTTTGTCGCCACCTGCGGGCGATAAAAATGCATCGCCATCTTCCCCTTCCAGCAAGGGTGTAAGGCCAATCACCGCTACAGTTACATCACAATTTTCGGAGGCCCAGATGCCGCCGAAATGCAACGTGTCTGTAAAATCACATCCCTGGTCATATTGCATAGCTACTGCTGGTCCTGCTGCTTTGCTAAGGCCCGCTGCAAAAGTGACCATATTGCCGGAAACGCCATGATAGTTGCCCATCAGCGCTTCCAAGGATACGGAGTTAGAACCGGTTACCAGCATGGAAGCATATTTATCCTGCTGCAAAGGCAATACGCCATTGTTTTTCAGCAACACCATACTTTCCCTGGCTGCCTGCAAAGCCAACTGCGCATGCCAGTCATTATTCACACTGTCTGCCCCATATGCTGCAAACTGTCGCTGTGAGGCATCATCATATAATCCCAGTTTCATTTGAGTGCGTAAAGAGGCCACCAATGCGGAATCCACATCTGCCGCTTTCAGCCAGCCTTTGTTGATCGCTTTCAAGACATCGTCCTGTAGAATATTGGCGCAGTCCAGGTTTACGCCTGCCTTGATAGCTGCGGCAGCTACTTCTTCACGGGTAGGAATGGCTTTATGTCTGCGCCAAATATCATCCAGCGCCCAGCAGTCGGTTACTACCTGTCCGCCGAATTTCCATTCTTTGCGCAAGATATCTTGCAGCAGCGTATTACCGGTACAGCAAGGTTGGTTGTTGACGCGATTGTATGCGCACATAATGGATTCTACTTTACCATCTACCAGTTTCTTAAAAGCATAGAGGTATGTTTCCCGTAGATCCTTCTCATCCACAATGGCATTGAATTCATGGCGATCCTTTTCTGGTCCGCTGTGTACCGCGAAATGCTTAGCACAGGCGGCTGTTTTCAGATGCTGTGGATCATCGCCCTGAAGGCCGTTTACAAAGGCGCCCGCCATGGTTGCAGTGAGGAAGGGGTCCTCACCATAGGTTTCCTGGCCTCTTCCCCAGCGTGGATCGCGGAAGATATTAATGTTGGGTGTCCAGAAGTTCAGTCCCATGTATTGCACATGCCGCCCGGCTGCTGTCGCAAGATTATACTTCGCGCGAGCTTCTGTGGAAATACTGTTGGCCACAGCCTTTGCGAGTACCGGATCAAAGGTGGCGGAAAGTCCTACTGCCTGCGGATAAACGGTGGCTTCACCTCCTCTGGCAATACCATGCAGCGCTTCATTCCACCAATTATAGGCAGGAATTTTCAGGCGTTCAATAGCTGGACTGTTGTATCCCAGGAGGGAAATTTTTTCTGATAAGGTAAGGGTGTGCAGCAAATCCTGCACCCTGGCTTCTGTTGGCTGATCTACCCTGCGAAACATCGGCTGCTCCTGCGCAACCAACTGCTGTACGGTAAGCATACCGAGGGCAATAGTGAATAACTTACGTTTCATCATCGTGCTAAAAACCTTGCTAAATGGCTAAATAATATCTAATAGAGCACGTAAGTTAGAAATAAATTCTATTGTTATCTAGCTAAAAATATGGTACTAATTAGCCAGACAGGATTCATCTAAAAAAGGGAAAGGCCGGCAATTGCCGGCCTTTCCCTTTAGCGCATTAAGCGAATTATCTTAGAAATTGAAATTATCCGGATCAGGACCTACTCTGGTGGCAGCATCCAGTCCATCAATAAGCGCCATATCCACCGCCTCAATGTTGAATCCGAAAAGCTTTGCATTGTCTGCAATTCTTTTCTGCTGAATACTTTTAGGGATGGTCACTACGCCTTTCTGGAGATCCCATCTGAGTACCAACTGCGCCACAGAAACGCCATACTTTTGCGCCAACTCTTTCAGTTCAGGGATATCGAAGATTTGTCCCTGCATGAGTGGACTCCAGGCTTCATGCTGAATGTTATGCTGACGAGTGAACTCTAATAATTTGGGTTGCACCAGTCGTGGATGGAACTCCAACTGATCTACCATAGGTATTACCTTAGCAGATTGCATCAGGTCTTCCAGATGGTGTTGCAGGAAATTACTTACGCCGATGGCCTTTACTCTGCCTTCTGCATACAATGTTTCCAGTGCGCGCCAGGTTTCTTTATACTTACCTTTCACCGGCCAGTGAATCAGGTAAAGATCCAGGTAATCCGTTTTCAGTTTATCCAGGGATGCCTCAAATGCTTTAATAGTACTATCATATCCTTGATCGGCATTCCATACTTTCGTGGTGATAAATACCTCTTTTCTGTCTGTTGCGTGATTAGCAATAGCGGTACCTACCCCTTCTTCATTTCCATAAATCGTAGCAGTATCAATATGACGATACCCAGCGTCCAATGCGTATTTCACGGCATCAATAACTTCCTGTCCCTCGTTGGTTCTCCATACGCCCAAACCCAGATACGGCATATTCACGCCATTTGAAAGCTGTACGGTTCCTTTAATGTCTGTAATGTTCATAATTTAATCTTTTGAATCAGAAAATCAGATCTGCATTGCGACCACAAAATTAGTTCCATTATTAGAGATAGCATCATTATTCCACTGATAACAGGTATCAGAAAAATAATATATCATCGTTTATTAATAGAATCCAGTGGTTCTTTAAAGAAATTCTCCACCAGTCTACTGTCTGGCAGAGAGTTCAATACGGCAATCAACCATTTGTCGCCTTTCTTTACCAGTTTGCCTTTGTAATATCCTACCTGCATTAGTTGTATCATTCCTGTTGTCAGATCTGTAGACAACATAGCGGAATACATACTGACTTTAACGGTATCGTTTGTGAGTCCTTCAAACTGCATATTGGAAATCAAATGCCGTTGTTGATAATGGGCATTCTTTACGCTTTCTGCCAGCCGTGTAATACGGGATGCGAAGTTCTGCTTCCCGTGGAGCATCACCCCATCCACTTCTCCGCGGATGTTCTCGTCCATTAACTCCAGGCATTTCTCCAGGTGTACATTATCGAAGTTTTCTGCAAAGCTGTAAATTACTTTTTCTATCTGTTGCTGATCACGATGACGGATATCGAATTTCTGCGTCGTATCCGGAATTTCTGTACTGCTTTGCTGCAGAGGATTGTGGTCCGATTTGGAGATGCAGGCAGACAACAATAGCATAAGGATTACTGCGGTTACTACTGGTTTTAACATAATGGGGAATTTAATGGTAAGGCCAATCCACATAAACAACCGTCTTAACGAATATCCTTAAAATTTGGCAGCCTTCAAAATCAGGGGCATAAAAAAAGCCGCAGTTGCGGCTTCTTAAAATATGTTTATAGTGGGCAATTCTGGTGATAATCGATCAGCTCTATCGGCGTATTCTCTAGCTCTATGCCTTTGTAATAGGCTTCAATCTCATCCAACACCGCCACTACCTCTTCTTCAGTTTTTAATGTGACCAATCTGCTTCTGAACTGCTTGATATCTGGTAAGCCTTTCAGATAATTGGCATAACAACCTCTCATCTCATTGATACCAGCAATAGGTCCTTTCCACTTCACAGATTCATGCAGATGCTTTTTGCTGACTGCAATGCGCTCTTCCAAAGTTGGACCGGCACGCATTTCTCCTGTTTCCACATAATGCTTGATCTCACGGAAAATCCATGGGTAATTGATGGCGGCGCGGCCTATCATAATACCATCTACACCGTAGCGATTCTTATATTCCAGCGCTTTCTGCGGGGTATTTATATCTCCGTTTCCGATAATAGGAATTTTGATACGCGGATTATTCTTCACTTTCCCGATCAGCGTCCAATCAGCCTCGCCTTTATACATTTGGCAACGGGTACGTCCATGAATCGCCAGCGCTTTGATACCAACATCCTGTAGTCTTTCTGCCACTTCTTCGATATTCTTGGTATCATCATCCCATCCCAGGCGGGTTTTAACGGTTACTGGCAAATTGGTGGCCTTTACGCAGGCTTCTGTCAGTCGTACCATAAGATCTATGTCTTTCAGTACGCCGGCTCCTGCGCCTCTGCCAGCCACTTTCTTCACCGGACAACCAAAATTGATGTCGAGTAAATCAGGATTGGTGACGTCTACAATTTTAGCCGCCATAGCCAGAGAATCCTCGTCTCCCCCAAATATCTGTATCCCAATCGGACGCTCGAATTCGAAAAATTCCAGCTTGCGCCGACATTTTATCGCATCCCGAATCAGCCCGTCACTGGATATAAACTCCGTATACATGAGGTCCGCCCCATTTTCCTTACATACCACACGGAACGGCGGATCGCTTACATCCTCCATGGGCGCCAGCAGCAAAGGAAAATCAGGTAATGTTATGTTGCCAATTTTAACCAAGGTTCATCAAATTTTCAGCGGGCAAAGGTACGCATTTTAAACGAAATGGCCATTCCGAACAAGCCACGCTTTGCGGGAAAAAAAGCCTAATTTTAGAGAATTCTGCAGCTGGTCCCCGTGGTATAGTTATTGGTCCTTCCTCTTACTCAAACCCTTGAATATGGAAAAATTTGATGCTATCATTATTGGGTCCGGACAGGGTGGAACGCCATTAGCCCGCAAACTGGCAAAAAAAGGCATGAAAACCGCCCTGATCGAAAAACGCCTCCTCGGTGGCACCTGCATCAATGATGGCTGTACCCCCACGAAATCCATGATCTCCTGCGCAAAGGTGGCCAATACCATCCAACACAGCAGTTCCTGGGGCATCCATACAGAAGGAGATATTACCGTAGACCTCCCCTTCATCGTATTACGCAAAAATGAAATCGTTCAACGATTCCGCCATAATATCCTCCGCTCCCTGGAAGCCGAACCCAATATTCGCATCATTCATGGCCAGGCAACATTTTCCGGCGTAAAAAAAATTACGGTTACCCAACAGGAAAAGCCGCCACTGGAACTGGAAGGAACCTATATCTTTATCAACACCGGCGCAGCTACCACAGTGCCTGAAATTCCTGGCATCCATCAGATTAATTACCTTACCAGCACTACTATCCTGGACATGACAGTCATCCCAAAAGAACTGATCGTACTAGGCGGTAGTTACATAGGACTGGAAATGGGGCAACTCTACCAGCGTTTAGGCAGTCACGTTACAGTGATCGAGCCTGGTATGCACCTGGTGTCAAGAGAGGACGAAGATGTAGCCGCCGTAGTCAGGAAAATGCTCGAGGAAGAAGGCATGAAAATCCATACTTCATCTGAACCTTCCAATATATCTACAGATGGAACTACCATCACCATGGATATTATTTCAGGCACCTCCCGCAAAACCATTACAGGTACGCATTTACTGGTAGCCACAGGTCGTAGGCCCCAAACGGCAGACCTTCAGCTGAACAAAACCAATGTCACCATCGATGAACACGGGTTTGTACAAGTCAATGATCACCTGGAAACTTCCTGCCCGGGAATTTTTGCACTGGGAGATGTAAAACCAGGACCTGCTTTCACCCATGTTTCCTATAACGATCATCTCATTATTTACCATAATCTGATAGAAAAAAAGTCTATATCTACGCTCGCCCGGCAAATCCCCTATTGCATGTTTACCGACCCGCAACTGGGACGCATCGGGCTATCCGAAAAAGAAGCTAATCAGAAAGGCTATCCATTTAAAGTAGCTGTACTGGGAATGGATAAAGTAGCCAGAGCGATTGAGACAGGCCATACTACCGGGTTTATGAAAGCGCTGGTACATGCTGCTACTGATAAAATTCTTGGCGCCGCTATCATAGGAGAACAGGGCGGTGAAATAATGTCTATCCTACAAATGGCCATGGCAGGCGATCTTACCGCTACTCAGCTTAAGGAAATGATTTTCGCACACCCCTTGTATGCGGAATCAATAAATAATCTTTTTATGACCCTGGATAAATAGGGGCATTCTGTGTATATAATTCCTCATCAACACCATCTTTTTGAATGATACAACTTAGTCATGTCAGTAAATCTTTTGGAAATGGAAAAAATGCGGTGGAAGATCTGTCACTGGAAATTGCAGATGGTGAAATCATGGTACTTTTGGGGACCAGCGGCTGCGGGAAAACAACCACCCTGCGCATGATCAACAGGTTGCTGGAACCCAGCACCGGCCAGATTTTCGTTAATGGAAAAAATATTAAAGATCTCCCTGCAACTGATCTCCGTAAAGGCATAGGTTACGTATTACAATACCATGGCCTTTTCCCACATTATACCGTTATGGAAAATATCAGTACAGTGCCTGAACTCCTGGGATGGGACAAAGAAAAAACCCAATCCCGCTGCAATGCACTGATGGAAAAACTCAAATTACCTCCTGCCACCTTCGCCTCGGAATACCCTGCCGCACTCAGTGGAGGCCAGCAACAAAGAGTCGGTCTCGCACGCGCACTGGCCGCCGATCCGCCGGTGCTACTCATGGATGAACCGTTTGGAGCACTCGATCCTCTAACGCGTACCACTGTACGAAAAGAATTCAAATCCCTCGATGAGCTACACACAAAAACGGTTGTACTGGTAACCCATGATATAGAAGAAGCAGTGGAACTGGGCGATCGCATTTGCCTGATGAACGAAGGACGTATTCAGCAACTGGGTACTCCTGCCGCTCTTCTCTTCCAGCCTGCAAACGATTTTGTGCGCAATTTCTTCGACGGACAACGTCTTCATCTGGAACTCTCCACCCTGAAGATTAAAGATATATGGGCAAGTCTGCCAGACACGCGTCTGCCGCAGGCGCACCAGGTACTCACGGCAGAAGATACCTGCTGGAATGCACTCTCGGCACTCAGCACACAGGACATCGTCATATCCTGGAACAATGAAGTAAAAGCCATTACCGGAGATGGAATCATGAATGGATTACATGCATTCAAAAAACAATAAGCGATGGAACCACAGATAGGATTTTTTACATTCATACACCAGGAATCTGGCAAGCTGCTGCAACAAACCATCACGCATACCGGACTCACCTTCATTTCCGTTCTGCTCGCTATTGCTATTGGTCTGCCATTGGGCATTCTCATCACCAGGCGACAGTCATTGGCAGGAATGGTACTTGGCATCGCGGGCGTATTACAAACGATCCCCAGCATTGCTTTGCTGGGTTTTATGATTCCTTTACTGGGCATCGGCGCTAAACCCGCTATAGTAGCCCTATTTCTATATGCTTTACTCCCTATCATCCGTAATACTTACACAGGTATTCTGGGGGTCGATTCCGCTATTACGGAAGCGGCCACAGGAATGGGCATGAGCAGCCGGCAGCTACTGTACAAAGTACAATTACCACTAGCCATGCCCGTTATATTGGCAGGAATCCGAACTGCCACTGTTATCAATGTAGGCGTGGCTACACTAGCAGCTTATATTGCAGCCGGCGGATTAGGGGAATTTATTTTTGGCGGTATAGCCCTGAACAATTCCAATATGATCCTTGCCGGAGCAATACCAGCAGCCCTTCTGGCCATATTGTTCGACTGGCTGATATCCCTGCTCCAACACATGAAATCACCCCGCTCACGTTGGCGACTATACGTATTCCCCGCCATTATTCTGTTGCTATCCTCCTTTTATCTACTTCCATTTGAAGGTCGTAGTAAACTAAAGGCGGGCTTCACGCCCGAATTTATGGGGCGAAGAGACGGAAACATCGGTCTCCGGTCTGTGTATGGGATACACCTGCAACCACTGGTCATCAGTGATATGATTATGTACAAGGCTGCCGCACAAAAAACAGTGGATATTATCTCAGGGAGCAGTACGGATGGCCGCGCAAAGGCCTACGACCTGGTAGTACTGGAAGACGACAAACATAT
The DNA here is from genome assembly GCF_003259435.1 of Chitinophaga dinghuensis. Taxonomy (GTDB): domain Bacteria; phylum Bacteroidota; class Bacteroidia; order Chitinophagales; family Chitinophagaceae; genus Chitinophaga; species Chitinophaga dinghuensis. Next base: position 531,263 of record NZ_QLMA01000004.1, on the reverse strand, counting down.
TTTCCCCCCGTACTATGCGGCCCCTATTGTCAGGGAAGAAACACTTTCTCAATTTCCGGAACTGGCCCCAGCGCTTAACCTCCTGGCTGGTACAATTAATGATAGCATAATGACGGCGCTCAATTATCAGGTGGATTACCTGAAATTTAGCCCGGAAAAAGTGGCGGCAGATTTCCTGCAGCAACAGGGACTCCTCCTACCCGCCCGAAACGGGAATAAAGGCACTATCAGAATAGGCTCTAAAATTTTTGGAGATGGCTATATCCTGGCAAATATGTACAAAATGCTGATAGAAGGCCATACAGATCTGGCTGTAAGTACCAAACTGGGACTCGGAGGCACAAAAATTTGTTTCGATGCATTGAACAATAATCAGCTTGACTTGTATCCCGAATATAGCGGTACCGGTTTGCTGGCAATACTCCAGGCTCCCCGGTCAGTTACTGACACCATCATCGCGGATAAAAATAAAGTGTACGATTATGTGAGCCGGGAATTTGAAAGCAGATATCACATTAAATGGCTGCCTCCCATCGGTTTTAATAATACATACGCCCTGATGATGCGCCGGGAACAAACAACAAAATTACATATCCGCTCTATATCAGATCTGGCACGCTACCTGGAAAAATAAATGAACTATGGAATTACTCGAAAAATATAAAACTGTAAGAGAACGTTCTGAAACCATCTGCTCCCCGTTGAAAACGGAAGATTATGTGGTACAACCCGTGGTAGATGTGAGTCCCCCGAAATGGCACCTGGGCCATACCACTTGGTTCTTCGAAACATTTATCCTGCAACCTAACGTTACTGGTTATACGGAATTCGATCCTCAATATAACTTCGTTTTCAATAGTTATTACGAATCCGTTGGTTCCCGTGTAATCCGCACCGACAGAGGAAATCTCAGCAGACCATCTGTAGAGGAAATCATGCAATACCGCCGCCATGTGGATCATGCAATGGAAAAATGGTTATCCAAACCCATTCCGCCTGCGCTGGAACCGTTGCTGATACTCGGTTTAAATCATGAAGAACAACACCAGGAACTGCTGTACACTGATATAAAATATATCCTCGGACATAATCCCCTGATGCCGCCGTATGACCGGAATCGGGCTACCATCGCCAGTAACGGACATCCGCAGGAATGGATAGATATGCCTGCTGGTATTTATGATATCGGCTATCAGGGTAATGGATTTTGTTTCGATAATGAGTTAGGGAGACACCAGGTATCCCTCGGGCATTATGCCATCAGTTCTACGCCAGTGTCCAATGCAGATTTCCTGGAGTTCATTAACGCTGGCGGCTATACGGATTTTCGCTATTGGCATGCCGAAGGATGGGATTGGGTGAAAACCAGGGAAATAAAAGCTCCTTTATACTGGTATTATATAGATGGGCAATGGCAACAATATGGCTGGCAAGGCTTACAGCCGATAAAACCGGAAGATCCGGTCTGCCATGTGAGTTATTACGAAGCGGCCGCATATGCCGCTTGGAAAGGATTCCGCCTGCCTACAGAATTTGAGTGGGAAGCGGCGGCAGATAAGTTTCATTGGGGCCAGCGATGGGAATGGACAGAAAGTGCCTATCTCCCCTATCCCGGCTTTAAAAAAGCCCCAGGCGCTATCGGCGAGTATAATGGGAAATTCATGGTAAACCAAATGGTACTGAGGGGCGCCTCCGAAGTAACCCCACCAGACCATAGCCGGAAAACATACCGCAATTTCTTCCATCCTCCTTTACGATGGCAGTTTACCGGTATCCGACTGGCAAAAAGTTAATTATTCTCAGACATTACAATACTCCATTATGGCATACCCTACTGTAATTCCAACACCAGCAACTGTTTGCAGAACATTCCGCCACAACAACGCTTTCTACAATGACGTAGTACAAGGCCTCCGCGCGCAGCAGAAATACCTGGACCCTAAATATTTCTATGATGCCGAAGGCGATGTCCTCTTCCAGCAAATCATGCAATGCCAGGAATATTACCTGACCGATTGTGAAATGGAAATCATGATGCAGCAGTCCTCTAATATCGCCGCTACTTTCAATCAGTATGCGGACAGCTACGATATCGTGGAACTCGGCGCAGGAGACGCTTCCAAATCCGTTCACTTATTACAACAACTGCTCAATAACGGTACCGACTACACGTATTACCCTATTGATATATCCGGCAACGTGATACAGTTATTAAACAATACGCTTCCTCAAAAGCTATCCGGACTGAAGTTCCAGGGATTACTGGGCGAATATTTCAACATGCTGGAAACAGTTAATCAACTTTCCTCCCGGAGAAAAGTACTGTTATTCATGGGAGCAAATATTGGCAACTTCACGCCAACGGCTGCACGTAGTTTCTGTCAGCAGTTGCGTAGTCACCTTCAGCCAGGAGATTTACTGCTCACTGGCTTCGATCTGAAGAAGCACCCACAATTAATCTTACATGCTTATAACGACAGTGCAGGTATTACCCGGGAATTCAATTTCAACCTGCTGCGCAGGATCAATAAGGAACTGGACGCCAACTTCGACACCTCTAAATTTGAGCACTTCCCTACCTACGATCCTATGACAGGAGCTTGTAAAAGTTACTTGATCAGTTTATGCAATCAGCAGGTGCGTATAGGCGAAGACGTTATCATCAATTTTAAAGAAAATGAGCCTTTGTACATGGAGATCTCACAGAAATATGATCCCGTGGAAATTGATCAGCTGGCGGCTTTGGGAGGATTTAAACCAATCACGCAGTTTCATGACCAGCGCAATTGGTTTGTAGATTGTTTATGGCAGGCGATATAAGCGCATCATTGATGCCGCTTTTTTCCCCTAATTCCATCAGCAGGAACTAATGGCAGTCCCATTGATTTTGTGCGGGCAAACCATTTTACTCGAAAAATTGACTCGGTGATCCCGTTATATATTGCCATAGAAGGCTTGCCCGGTTCTATAAAAACCGGAATAGTGTTATCATCCATTAATGTGATGGAAGTCTTGCCTCTCAAAGAAAAGGATACATCCTTCATGTCTGTATTGGAAACCTGATACCGCTTTTTATCATCAACAGTATATACACGTCTGGTAGTCAGCAAAGACCAGTTATCGTTATCTATGAAAGTAAGTACTATTGGAAGCTCCTCTGTTTCCAGCGTAATCTGCTCCTGCACGGGAGTCAGTAGGTATAAACATTTGAATAGCGCATCAACACAAATGCCAGCAGCTCAGTAGCCCAGCAGCCCAGCTCCTTCTACGCCACATTGCAAGCCCATTCGCATACATCTCCCCTCCTCCACATCCATCTCTTTGCCTCTTTGCTGCTTTGCGTGAAAAAACAACAAAACACAATCCCTTGCTGCCTCCCTCCTTTGCTGCTTTGCGTGAAAAAAACAACAAAACACAATCCCTTGCTGCCTCCCTCCTTTGCTGCTTTGCGTGAAAAAACAACAAAACACAATCCCTTGCTGCCTCCCTCCTTTGCTGCTTTGCGTGAAAAAATCAAAACACAATCCTCTGCGACCTTTGCCTCTCTGCGCCCTTTGCGAGAAAAAACTCAAGGCCAGCATTTCAACATTCTCCGCAAGGTAACAATTTCCCCTGTATGATAAGCCGTATGATCCGCTATCAGCACGGCTTCCCGGAATAAGTGCTGCCCGTCTCCGTGTGCAAAGGGCTCGAACAAGGCTGCCTCTGGTTTTTCCAGTAGTGCAATAAAATCATGTAGCTCTTCCTTAATTTTATCAAGCGACTTTTTCCAATGTGCTTCGTCTCTGGGGGCTGTTTCTTTAGGCCAGTAGTCGTGTGGCCAGTTCATTTCTTTATAATGTGGATTGCGGCTGAATTCCAGGATATCCCATTGTGTAATGCGGATATGTTCTACCAGTTGCCAGATACTGTATGGCATGTTATCTGGTACAACGCCACGCATATCGGCGGGCAGATGTTTAATGGCGTCGGTCAGTGTAACATGCGCATTTCCCTGTAGCAGTAAGTCTTTCAGGGATTTTACAATTTGTTTTTGCATATCCATATCACAAACATTTAGGGTGTTACTGAATGTAAGCATTTTTCATGAATGTCTGGAACACGTAATTTCGCTGCGCATTTGAAAGTATGAATATAGCATATTGGAATCAATACATAGGGGGCAGGAAGTATTACAAGGACGTTCGTGTCTCCAGATATATGGATAAAGAGCAAGCCATTGCCAATTTCTTTGCCATTGGCGGAAAACGGGGCTGGTATTATGGAAATCTTCTTTGGAAGGTCCGGGGCTGGATGGACGAGCTAGTAGGCGGTCCAGGCTTACGGAGAGGCAGAAAGGACGAAATAACGCTTCAAACAGGCGATTATACGGATTTTTGGCGGGTATTAGCCGCTAACCGACAACAAGGCGTATTGTTGCTGCAAGCGGAGATGAAAGTGCCTGGAGAAGCGTGGTTACATTTTGAGGTATTGGGGGAGACACTGGTCCAAACGGCCATCTACGTTCCGCGTGGGTTGGCTGGGGAGCTTTATTGGTGGAGTGTCTGGCCATTCCATGGCTTCATTTTTCCGGGTATGTTGCAAGGTATTATCCACTATAAAAATGATAAAAGCCGCCTCTGATGGAGAGACGGCTTTTATGGTTATGATGATTTCCGTTAATATTAGTTACCTGGTTTTTCCAGCAGTTTGAAGAACTGATCCAGCTGAGGCAGAATCACGATTCTTGTTCTGCGGTTAGCCGCTTTACCTTCCGGCGTATCATTGCTGGAAACAGGTACAAATTCAGAGCGACCGGCAGCAGTCATCCTTGCAGGAGGAATACCGTATTGGTTCTGCAGAATACGTACTACGGAAGTCGCACGTTTAACAGACAGATCCCAGTTATCCAGTAATACATTCGGACGATAAGGTACATTGTCTGTATGACCTTCCACCATGAATTCAATATCAGGCTGGTTCAGCAGTACTTTCGCCACTTTACCTAATACATCTTTCGCTCTGTCAGTTACATCATAGCTACCGCTTTTAAACAGCAGTTTATCGGAGATGTCAATGTAAACTACTCCTTTTTCCACTTTGATATTGATGTCTTTATCATCCAGGTTGCCAATGGCGCCTTTCAGATTCAGGACCAGCTGCATATTAAGAGAGTCTTTGCGGGCAATTGCACCTTGCAGATCCTTAATGTAAGCATCTTTCGCACCGATATTGTCCAGTGATTTCTTGATACTTTCCGCCTGGGAACTGGAAATAACAGACAGTTCCTTCAGGTGTTCCAACATTTGCGTATTGTTTGTCTGTAACGCTTGTTGCTTTTCCGTCATGTTCTGAATACGATCCTTATAGTTTGCGGCAGCTCTCGCAGCATCCTCATCGCATTGTCTCAGCTTCTCCGTTGTTGCCTTATAGAGGCTGTCTAAACGGGCATTTCTTGCTTCAGATTCCCGAAGCTTTTTCGGAGCAGAACAAGATGCCAGTACGGTTGAAACAGCAAGCACAGGCAGGATAAAACGGTCTATTTTCATAAAGTTTACATTTAAATAATCTTATAAAAAATCGTTAATGGGTAACAAAAGGACGTTGGCAAGTTAATGCGCTATAAGCAAATAACAGGCCGAATCTGCTTAGAATTAACAAAACCTTGCCATTTGAATTAAAATTTGATTAGTTACATATATTTAAATATAATTGCAATCATGTATCTGTAAATATTTAATTTATAATACGGCCCACTCGCAAGGCCTGCCAGGAGCTTCGCTACCCGACACATGTCGATTTTTATAAACTATTATTATTTTCGTTACTGGTCTGTTCACTAACTTTAAGCGACAAAAAAAGCAGGGATGTTTAGGATTATCTGAGTAACTTACCCGCCAGCTTGTTCACTGTATCTGTTTTTCCAATAATTGCTGTAATGTATGAGAAAGGTGGTTTCTTCGGGTCAACCAACAATAAAGGAAATTGCAAAAAGGCTGAATATCTCTGTATCTACCGTATCCAGAGCATTGCATGATCATCACAGTATTGGCCTCAGAACGAAGGCCAGAGTACAGCAGTTAGCTGCTGAACTGGGATATGAACGCAATCAGACTGCTATTTTCTTTCAGCAAGGCAAAACATTTACCATCGGTATCCTGTTGCCAGAGCTCTCTGAAGCCTTTTTCTCCAGCGCTATCAGCGGTATTGAAGACACGGCCTACAGCAACAATTACACCGTCCTCCTGGGGCAATCCCACGATGACGAGGCCAGGGAAAAACAAATCATTCAAAGCTTCAAACAACACCGGGTAGACGGATGTATCGTGTCTATCGGAAAAAATACCAGTAACTACGACCATTTTGAAATGCTTCGGCAAGCGAAAATACCGGTGGTATTCTTCGATCGTATCCCCGATCTTCCTAATATCCACTCCGTTTCCTGTAACCTGGAATCAGGTACCGTTCAAGCGGTAGATTTCCTGCTGAAAAAAGGACATCGCTGCATAGGAATGATCAACGGCCCCGAACAACTGATGGCCAGCAAAGAAAGAGCCGCCGGATATATCCGCGCCCTGGGCAAACATCGCCTGAAATATGATCCTGAACTGATTGTAAACGCCGACCTTACCGCTGCAGGTACCGACGCTGCCATGCAGCACCTGCTGACACTCAAAAGAAAAGTGACGGCTGTGGTGACTTTCAACGACTATGTAGCCATGGATGCAGTGCAATATGCACTCAAACAAAAACTGGAAATAAATAAAGACATTACTTTTGTATCTTACGCCAATACGCCGGTGAGCAGTTACACTGCATTTCCACCCGCGGCATCCGTAGAACAATTTCCTTACGAACAAGGGCAGGCAGCCACCAACATGCTACTCGATATCCTGAATGGCACATTACCACTCAACGATTATCAGCAACGCATCATGGAGTCGCAATTGGTATTACATACCTAAATAAATGGTTGGATATTGATTTTTAGTAAAACATCGTTTCTGCCGCAAACCTAGCCACAGCATTTTTACTATGGCAGGTCACGACGCTGTTCACTGTCTGTAAGATAAAATTGTTCACTGTTGCACAACCAAATGTGCGTTATTCACTGTAACACGCATTTGGAAAAATGCGATCCTTTTGTTCACTGTTGGCGCGATAATTGTTCACTGTATGCGCCGTACTGTTCACTGTTCTAAATAAGCTGCTTTTCTTGCGTAAAGAAATTTTACTCTCTTTACCAATTACACCACTATTTTAAGCAAATGTTTTTACATATCATCTACGCAAACGCTTGCGTTAACCACGCAAGCGTTTGCGTAATTGGCAAAATCCATTGTTTTTTATTAGCTTGGCTCGCAATTCATTCCGTAAATAATTCCAACAAATGAAAAAATTGCTGCTTCGCCGGCTGAAATCCTTACTGCCAGCCCTTTTTACAACAACCATGCTACAGGCCCAAACAAATCCGGCCAAACCTAAAACAACTTTCATTTATCACGACGCCATGGAATTTCCTGTGATAGATAAGTATCACCAGGAACATAATTATAACCGCCTGCCGGAAAAATTCAAGGCAACAGTACGCCCGGAAGTCTGGGCCCTCAGCCTCAATTCTGCCGGCATTGCCATCCGCTTCCGCTCCAATGCTGCTGCGATCTCCGCTAAATGGAAAGTAAAGAACAATGCCAGCATGAACCACATGACGGCCACTGGTATCAAAGGACTTGATCTCTATGCGCTTGTAAATAACAACTGGCAGTTCGTAAACAGCGGCATCCCGGACAATTCCGGCAGCTCAGAACGTACCCTCCTAAACGGCGAACAACAGGTTGAAAGGGAATACCTCCTCTTCCTGCCATTATACGACGGTGTGGACTCCTTATCTATCGGCGTGAATGCCGGTGCAGAAATTACCCCGCCCGCCAGTCAGTTCTTATTAGATAAAAAACCTATCGTCTACTACGGCAGCAGTATCGCACAAGGCGGCTGCGCTTCCAGACCAGGCATGGCCTACACCAACATCCTCGTACGCAAACTGCAACGCCCTATCATCAACTTCGGATTCAGCGGCAACGGTATGTTCGAAACCAATGTTGGCGAAGCCCTCTGCGAAACAGATCCTGCTCTCTTTGTGATCGATTGCAATCCGAATACTACGCCAGATCTTATCCACGAAAGAGCTGTTAAACTGGTGCAACAAATCCGTACCTGCAAACCAGGCGTACCTATCCTCCTCGTAGAAAATTTCATGTATGAAAGCGCCTACTTCACCCCTTCTGTTAAAGAGATTGCACTCAAAAAACAAGCAGAACTGAAAAAAGCCTATGCCGATCTACAAAAACTGGGCTTTAAAAATCTGTATTACATGACGGGAGAAAACTTTATCGGCGAAGATCATGAAGGTACCGTGGATGGCGTTCACCCTACCGATGTAGGCATGGAACGCTTTGCTGCCCATATTCTCCCCACATTACAAAAGTTGACAAAAGGTAAACCCTGATCTCTCTACATAAAACCAAAAATCGACACAATGAAAAGCGTATATGCTTTACTGTTAGCCTTACTCGGTATGGCCTTTTCTACCCGTTCTTTTGCTGCTACGGAAGATTCCGTTCGCCTGAAAGGCTTTCCCTCCGCTGGTTACTGGCTGAATAAACCCGCCAACGCTGTAGCTAAACACGATAATATCAGCATTGTCGCCGGCAAGGGAACCGACTTCTTCCACTATGGTGGCGGAGATTTTAAAATGACCACCGCACCTATCCTGCTTTTCAATCCAGACGCAGACTTCACCGTTACTGCTAAACTAAAAGTAGGCTTCAAAGATACCTATGATGGCGGCGCAATTTTCGTATATGCAGATAGTACCCATTATATCAAATTTCTTTTTGAAAAAAGTCATTATGGCACCATGTCTGTCTGCTCCGGCGTTACCAACACCTACACAGACGACGCCAATAACGCAGTCGCACCAACGAATGAAGTATGGATGCGCCTGAGCAAAAGAGGAAACTTCTATGGTATGTTCTATTCTATGGATGGAAAAACATGGGTAGCAGCGCGACAAGTAAATTTCCAGCCTGGCGGCAAAATCAAACTGGGCTTCTCTTCCCAGTCGCCACTCGGCGCCAGCTGCGAAAGTATATTCTCTGATATCCAGTATTCCCCCAAAGGGTTTACCAACGGCAATACCGGCGAGTAATCGCGCCATATGCTTGCAAATAAAAACGGGCGACATCTAAGATGTCGCCCGTTTTTATTTGACTGTTTGATATTTATTTTATTTGAGATAAAGATCAAAGTAATCTGTAATCTTCTGCATCAAATGAACCCTGTCTTTCCCCAACACATTATGTAAATGTCCTGGATAAACAAAATAATCCACTTGCGTACCCGTATCCACACAGGATTTCAGGAACTTAATGGAATGCTGCCATACTACCACATCATCATTGGTACCATGAATCAACATCAGATGGCCTTTCAGATTTTTTGTTTTAGTGAGCAGGTTGTTATCTGCATATCCCTGCGGATTTTCCTGCGGCGTATCCATGTAACGCTCTGTATACATGATTTCATACATAGACCAGTCAATTACCGGACCACCCGCTACTGCTGCTTTAAACACATCCGGATGACGTAACATCAGCGATGTGGTCATAAATCCTCCGAAGCTCCAGCCATGTACGCCCATTTTGTCGGCATTTACATAAGGAAGTGACTTCAGGTAGGCCACGCCCTGCAGCTGGTCATTCATCTCCACAGTACCTAACTGACGGAAAGTAGCCTGTTCAAAAGCCATTCCTCTGTTCAGACTACCCCGACCATCCATCGTAAATACGATATAGCCATGCTGCGCCATATATTCATACCACAGATTGCCGCTGGCAGGCCAGGTATTCTTGATCAGCTGTACGTTAGGGCCATTATAGAGATATACAATCACCGGATATTTACGGGTAGAATCGAAATCTGTCGGCAGAATTATTTTACCATACAATGGCGTACCATCATCTGCTTTCAGGGTAACATTCCGGATTTCAGGACGTTTGAATTCCTTCAGTGCATCCTTACTTTCCAGCAGCGTTTGCGCCCATTTACCTTTTACCGCCACTACCTGCGAAACAGCAGGAACATTAGCTGAGCTGTATACATCCAGCAAGTAATTACCATCATGACTTAGTTGCGCTTCATGCCATCCCGCTGCATTATCCAGTCGACGCATTGCTGCATTTTTCAGAGAAACTGCATATGCATGTTTCTCCATTGGACTTTCTTTCGCGGTGGTAATCACGATTTCGCCTGTGCCGGAGTTGAAGCCCAGGATATCATTCACTACCCACTCGCCTTTTGTCAGCTGACGAATTAATTGTCCGTTGGTATTGTAGAGGTACAGATGACGGAAACCATCTCTGTCGGAATACCAGATGAACTGATCGTTTTTACCAGGTACGAATGTCAGCCCATGTTCCGGATGCACATATTTGCTGTCTGTTTCTTCAAAAAGTGTTTTCACCAGGTCGCCGGTAGCGGTGCTGTACTGATTCAACCAGAGGTGATTTTGCTCGCGATTAAGAATGGCAATATAGACAGACTGCTGATCCGGCGCCCAGGTAACTCCTGTGAGGTAATGATCTGCTGGCAGACCGGTTTTCAGAAATATCGTTTTTTGTGTGGTTGGTTGGTAGATGCCAAGGGTTACTTCGTGAGATTTACCGCCGGCCATCGGGTATTTTATCAGGTTGGCTTTTGCTGGTACTACAGACCAGTCTACCACCGGATAATCATTCACCATTCGTTGATCCATACGGTAGAAGGCCAGCTGGTCACCGTTTGGAGAGAAAAATATGCCACCGCTGATACCGAATTCATCGCGGTGTACGCTCTTTCCGTTCACAATGTTCGCATCGGCGTCATTTGTTACCGGGAGGGTACGACCATCGGCAGTACGAAGGAAGAGGTTATTGTTGACAGTAAAGGCTATCTGATTGCTTTTAGGGTTTAGGGAGACATTTTCCGCTCCCTCCGGCAGTGTGCAAAGCGAAGCTCCCTGCCATTTCCCTTCTTTCTGGGAAACGGTATATACCTTGTTACCCATTGCAAACCAGGCATTGGAAGCATTGATCCACTTGAGCATTGGCAGGCTGCGAAGCGCATTTCCGGAGAACAGTTGATCACTCAGATTAGCGGCCGTCAATAAAGTATCCGCTTTCATGGAAGGAACGCTGTATTTCACCCAGGCGGTGGAGCCATTTGCTGAGACAGCTCTTGTGTAGGCGTTTTCACCGGGAATCCATTCAAACATTTTCAGCTTTTCGGGGGCCAGCTCCATGCGAAGCCCATTGGTAGCCTCCGACATGGTGTACATCCGCTGCTGGGCATAGGTATATTGCCAGGCACTCATCACACATCCAGTCAAAAGCACTAGGAACGCTTTTTTCATCCTTTAAACTTTTTAGGATGCGAATGTAACCAAAAGAAGCCTGTTTACCGCGTGTAATCAGCTTACCGCCCCATTCCGCTGTATCCATTCCCGTTCTTCCGGTAACAGATAATCGGCCCGTTTTTCTGCAATCCAGGAGAAGGTCTTCTTTACTTCCGCTTTAGCTGCCCGGAATTTCCAAAGGAACTCCATCCCCAGCATCAGGTCTGTGAAACCAGTTTTGTGCGAGTCATTATTGAGATGATGCGCTTCACCCGTTCTTTTGCGGGAAAGTAACTCGGTGATACGATTTATTACCGCCTGTATGGCGTTTTCATCAGCATACTTGTAAATCGCCTGCATGGCCTCAAATTTCAATTGCCCACGCATCAGGCAACGGGCATAGAACAATACCTCTTTCTCCCGTTCTATATCGGCAATAGTGGCAAATGCCAGACTCCTCACATCATGACGGTGATGCTCCAGTAATCTTTTTAAGGCCGCCAGACTCTTGCGGGTGGCAATCTTATTTAACAAGACGGTAATATAATATATATCATATTCGTTTACAGTACGTTGTAACACCTGTAATATCCAATCTTCCACCATAGGATTTTTGGTTCCTTTGAGGGCAAGCAGGGCGGACCTGCGTACATTGGTATTGGCAGACAGGGTATTATTCAGCAAGGGCTGCACATTGATGTAAGAAGGAACCGGCAGGCCCCGTTCCAGGTCCTGTTGAATACCGGTAATCATATCCGGATCTTGCTCTATCTTAAGCCGGTCGATTAAAAAGCGAATAACTTCAGGGTCATTTGTATTGCGGGACAGCTGCGCTATGATATACAAAGCTGCTCTCCTTCTTTCCTTGTCGTCCTCGTGTTCAATGTACTGATACAGGACGGGAATGTAGGCATGATTGGCCAGCTGTTCGGCCTCCCGGAGCGCCTGCCAGCTGATTGTCTGAGTTTCCTGGAGCTGATCTGATCGGTCGCATATCCGGCTGATGAGGTTTTGAATATAGTCCATCGCTGTTGTTATTTTGATCTGCTACCCCAGCATTTCCAAGAACCATACCAACCTGAACAAAGCTGCTTAAATGTGCGGACTCCCCTCTTTCATTAACAGTTTTATACTACATTTGCTGCGGTATTTTTGGATCGGTTTCGATTTATTAGAACAGACTTACAGATGCACATATTACTCAAAAACGTCAAAATTTTAGCGCCTTCCTCTCCTTTCCACGGGCAGCAAAAAGACATTTCCATTCATAACGGCATTATCCAGCAAGTGGCGGACCACCTGGAAGATAGCCATGCTACTGTTATTTCAGGTGAAAACCTGCATGTTTCAGCAGGATGGATGGATATTTTCTCCCATTTCTCTGACCCAGGCCAGGAACATAAAGAAGACCTTTACAGCGGTGTCCAGGCAGCAGCAAAAGGCGGTTATACAACCGTAATGGTTGTTCCCAACACCCAGCCTGCCCTTCATACCAAAGCACAGGTAGAATATGTCATCAGTAAAACACGCCACAGTGCGGTAAACGTACTGCCTATAGGCGCCGCTACCAAAAACCTGGAAGGCGCCGGACTCGCCGAAATGTATGAAATGAAACAAGCTGGCGCAGTAGCCTTCTCTGATGGCTGGAAACCTATTCAATCGCCTGGCCTCCTCCTGAAAGCGCTGCAGTACATCAAAGCATTCAACGGTACCCTGATCCAGTTACCGGATGATCAAAGCGTTTCTGCACATGGCCTGATGAACGAAGGTATTTACTCCACCCAACTGGGTATGCCTGGCAAACCCGCCCTGGCAGAAGAACTGATCGTACAACGCGATATAGAACTGGCAAAATATACAGACTCGCATCTCCATATAACCGGCATTACTACCCGCAAATCTGTTGAAATGATTGCCGCCGCTAAAGCGCAAGGCATCAAAATAACCTGCTCTGTAACGCCTTATCACCTGTCGCTCACAGATGCCAGCCTGATCAACTACGACACCAATCTGAAAGTAAACCCTCCTCTCAGAGGCGCCGACGATGTGAAAGCATTACAGGATGCCGTAAAAAATGGTATTATCGATTGCTTTGCCACCCATCACCTGCCACAGGACTGGGATGCCAAAGTATTGGAGTTTGAATATGCAAAAAATGGTATGATTGGCCTGGAAAGCACCTTCGGCGTACTCCGCAAACATCTGCCGGAAGTCGCACTGGATCATTTGCTGGCCATGCTGACAGACCATCCTCGTAAAATATTCGGCCTGCAACAACCTTCCCTCCAGGAAGGCGCTGTAGCAAACCTCACGGTATTCAACCCAGATGAAGAATGGATTTTCACCGAAGCAGATATTGCTTCCAGGTCCAAAAATTCAGCGTATATTGGAGCTGCCCTCAAAGGAAGAGCCGTAGCTGTGGTAAATAATGGGCAAGTAGCAAAATAAACCTGGTTCTTATATTCCTACATCCATAAAAACAAATTGTTGCTATGTCAAACAAAAACCACATTCCGTTCGGCGTTGTTACTGCCCTTATCCTGTTTGTAATGGGTTTGGTATTGTATTTTGCAAAATTAAATACTGAATCCTGGACCAGCTGGTTAACCATTATTATTTTGGCAGGAGGCGTTATTCTGTCTTGCCTGGATTTCGCAAAGAAAAATCCGGGACAGACTTTCGGAAGCATCTTCGCCAATGGTTTCAAAACCACCGCGGTTATTACCGTTATCTCTATCGTCCTCACATTTGTTATGCTGCTGATCTTCCCAGACATGAAAGAACAGGCATTTGAAATCGCTCGTAAGAAAATGGAAGCAGACGGTAAAATGACGGAAGATCAGATCCAGACAGCCATACAACTGACCCAAAAAATGTATTATGTATTTTTGATCGGCGGTATTCTGTTCACGTACATGATTGTAGGCGTAATCGCTTCATTGATTGGCGCCGGTGCAGCGCCTAAAGGACAAAAAGCCTAGCGCTAAGAAAATATTATCAAGGAGAAATTATCAATGAGTTTGAACATATCCGTAATCGTTCCTTTAAAAAACGAAGAAGAATCACTGCCAGAGCTGGCCGCCTGGATCGACCGCGTCATGCGTGAACACCGTTTCACCTATGAAGTATGGATGATCGACGATGGCAGCACAGACAACTCCTGGCAGGTCATTCAACAGATTGGAACTGAAAACCCACACATCAAAGGCATCAAATTTCAACGCAATTATGGCAAATCCGCCGCCCTCAATGAAGGCTTCGCGGCTGCCCAGGGAGACGTTGTCATTACCATGGACGCTGACCTGCAAGATAGCCCGGATGAAATTCCGGAACTCTATAGCATGATCATCGAAGAGGGTTACGACCTCGTCAGCGGTTGGAAAAAGAAACGCTACGATAACGCTTTTACCAAAAACCTGCCCTCCAAACTCTATAACTACACTACTACCCGCATGAGCGGCGTTAAACTGCACGATATGAACTGCGGTCTTAAATCCTATCGCAGGAAGGTAGTAAAGTCCATAGAAGTATACGGCGAAATGCACCGGTATATCCCTGTCATCGCCAAATGGAACGGCTTCCGTAACATCGGTGAAAAAGTAGTAGAACACAGAGCCCGCAAATACGGCACCAGCAAATTTGGCCTGGAACGCTTTATCAACGGCTTCCTCGACCTCGCTACCATCATGTTTATCGGCAAATTCGGAAAAAGACCCATGCACTTTTTCGGCGCACTAGGTTCCCTCTTTTTCCTGTTGGGTTTTGTAATCGCCGGATATCTCAGCTTAGCGAAAATCTTCTACGATAAATACAATATGACCGACAGACCTATCTTCTTCCTGGCACTGCTGGCAATGATTATAGGTTCTCAATTATTCCTCACAGGTTTCATCGGCGAACTGGTGACACGCAATGCCACCGAACGTAACAGTTACCTGGTTGAAGAAAGAATGGACAATACGCTCTAATGACGCAAAGAAAGAAAATACTAATCATCGGCACAGCCTACCCCTTCCGGGGTGGGCTGGCTGCTTATAACGAAAGACTGGCAGAAGAACTGCAAAAGGAAGGCCATGACGTGGAAATATTCACCTTCACCGTCCAATACCCGAAGTTCCTTTTCCCAGGCAAAAGCCAGTACTCTACAGACCCGGCCCCTGCACACCTGCGCATCAAACGCCTCGTCAATTCCGTCAACCCACTGAACTGGCTCAAAGCAGGCCGCGCTATCCGCAAAATGAACCCGGATATCATCCTCGTTAAATTCTGGCTCCCTATCATGGGTCCCGCTTTTGGCAGTTTGCTCCGCCTCGGCAAAAAGAAAAAACATACCAAGGTCATCTCCATACTGGACAACGTGGTACCCCACGAAAAACGCCCCGGAGATGTTGCCTTCACCAAATATTTCCTCAAACCCGTGGATGCATTTATCGCCATGAGTCAATCTGTACTCAACGATCTCCGCGTATTTGAGCCCAATAAACCAGCCTCCCTCATTCCCCATCCTATCTACGATAACTATGGGGAACACGTCTCTAAAGAGGCTGCAAGAGCCAATTTAAAACTGCAACCTGGGAAAAAATACATCCTGTTCTTCGGCCTTATCCGCGCCTACAAAGGCCTGGATCTGCTCCTCAAAGCCATGGCTGATGAGCGCATGAAACAACTGGACGTACACGCCATCGTTGCCGGTGAATTTTATGAAAACGCTGCCCCTTATCAGCAACTCCTGGAGGAATTGCAACTGGGCGACCGCGCCATCATGCATACCGAATTCATTCCGAACGATGAGGTGAAAAACTATTTCTGTGCGGCCGACTTAGTAGTACAGCCTTATAAAAGCGCTACTCAGAGCGGTATCTCACAGATCGCCTATCACTTTGATAAACCAATGGTGGTAACCAATGTAGGCGGATTAACCGAAATGGTTCCAGACGGCGTAGTAGGATTCCAATGCGAACCCGATCCGCAAAGCATCGCCACTGCCATCGAAAAATATTTCGTGGATAACCGCGAAGCCGATATGATAGCAGCCCTGCAACAGGAAAAATTAAAGTATTCCTGGCATCGCCTGGCCACAGAAATTCATAAATTAGCCGACAACATTTCTTAAGATATCTAAACCAAAACAAAGGCGTGATTTACAGAAGTAAAGCTCCTCTACGTATAGGCCTTGCCGGTGGCGGCACCGACGTAAGTCCTTATTCCGACTTATACGGCGGCGCTATCCTCAATGCCACCATTTCTCTATATGCCCGCGCTTCCATCGAACCGCTGACAGAGAATAAAGTGATTTTTGAATCTGCAGACAGAAGAGAATCCCTCTCCTATGATGCCGTATATCCCCTGCCCCTCGATGGTCAGCTGGATATCCTCAAAGGAGTGGTAAACCGCTTGTATAAAGACTATGGCCAGCTGCCTTCAGGGTTCAGACTGACCACCTATGTGGATGCCCCTCCTGGCTCCGGTCTTGGTACCTCCTCTACACTGGTAGTGGCCGTACTCGGCGCCTTCGCGGAATGGCTGAAGCTCCCCCTCGGCGAATATGACATGGCTCATCTGGCCTACTCCATAGAAAGAGAAGACCTGAAACAAGCCGGCGGTAAACAAGACCAGTACGCAGCCACCTTTGGCGGCGTAAACTTCATGGAATTCTATGCCGGCGATAAAGTAATCGTGAATCCCCTCCGGATCAAAGACATGTATCTCCACGAACTGGAAAATAACCTGGTCCTGTTCTATACGTCTACCAGTCGCCTCTCCTCCAGCATTATATCTGAACAACAGAAAAATGTAAACGAAAAGAAAGACGATTCCATTGATGCCATGCATCATCTCAAAGAGCAATCTGTGATGATGAAAGAAGCGCTGCTCCGCGGTTCCATCGATAAAATCGGGGAAATCCTGGACTATGGCTTCCAATACAAGAAAAAAATGGCTAAAGGCATCTCCAATCCTCAACTGGATGAGATCTACGAAGCAGCCCGCAAAGCCGGCGCCAGTGGTGGAAAAATTTCCGGTGCAGGCGGTGGCGGCTTTATGATCTTCTATTGCCCGAAAAATACCCGCTTCGCAGTAGTCGACGCTTTAGGTAAATTCGGCGGAGATGTTAAACGTTATCATTTTACCAATAATGGTGTTCAAACCTGGAGCATCTAATTTAACTTTACCCGATGAAGCAAGAAATTGTTAACAGACTGAAGGCAAGTATTGCCGTAAAGGAAGCGATCGCACAGGATGAACAACTGCTGGCAACTATACAGCAAGTGGCGGATGTCATTACCAACAGCCTCCGCGAAGACCATAAAATACTTTTCTGTGGAAACGGAGGCAGTGCCGCTGATGCGCAACATCTCGCCGCCGAATTTTCCGGCAGATTCTATAAGGATCGTGCCCCACTCTATGCAGAAGCATTGCATTGCAACTCTTCTTACATGACCGCTGTGGGCAACGATTACGGTTACGATCAGGTATATGCCCGCATCCTGCGCGGCATCGGTCGCAAAGGCGATGTACTGGTTTGTATTTCCACCTCCGGTAACTCCGGCAATATCCTGGAAGCTATGAAAGTGGCCAAAGAACAAGGCATGATCATCGTGAGTATGACTGGCCAGACAGGCGGAAAAATGAAAGCAGACAGCGATTACCTGCTGAATATGCCTTCCACCGATACCCCACGTATCCAGGAAGCCCATATTACAACCGGACATATCATCTGTGAAATAGTAGAAAACAACCTGTTCTCCTGATGACAACAGAATGTATCGTACTGGCGGGTGGCCTCGGCACCCGCCTTCGCAGTGTAGTGGCCGATAAACCAAAATGCATGGCGCCTGTTGGAGATCAGCCATTTCTCTACTACCTGCTGCATTATCTGCACCAACAAGGAATTACTCATGCTATTCTATCTCTCGGCTATAAATCCGAACAGGTGATAGACTGGTGTAATTCCCAGAAATTGCCGCTGCGTATTTCCTTCGCCATAGAACCCGAACCACTGGGCACCGGCGGCGGTATCGTATACGCACTCGGAAAAGTGGAAGGCAATAACGTCTTCATCGTCAACGGCGATACCTATTTCGATGTAAACTTCATGGCCTTTGATACGTTTCACCAGGCACATCATAGCCAACTTTCACTGGCCCTCAAACCAATGGTACAGTTTGACCGCTATGGCACTGTTACTCTGGATGACAACGCTCTGATCACTGCTTTCCAGGAAAAACAATTCATGGAAGCTGGACTCATCAATGGCGGCGTATACCTTACCAGCGCTTCTTACCTGAAAGGCCTCCAATTACCAGAAAAGTTCTCTTTCGAAAAAGAGGTACTGGAGCCAATGGCAGCCAGTCAACAACTGTATGGCTTTATCAGCGATACTTATTTTATCGATATCGGTATACCGGAAGATTATCAGGCTGCCGCCAGATACCTGCCGTATAACCATTAACGTTAGTATATATCATGACCTTATTTCTGGACAGGGACGGTGTCATCAACGACGAAATTAAAGGCGGATACGTCCTGCAATGGGATATGTTCCGCTTCAGCGATGGCGTTCTGCAAGCCCTTGGCCTCCTCCACCATCATTTTGACCGTATCGTCATTGTGACCAACCAACGTTGCATCGGACGCGGCCTGCTCACGCCTACCGGTTTAGAAGATATCCACTCCCATATGCTCACGGAAATCCGCCAGCATGGGGGCAGAATAGATAAAATTTACTATTGCCCGGATGTAAATAATGATAGTCCTTGTCGTAAACCACAGACAGGAATGGCTTCCCGTGCAAAAGAGGACTTCCCAGAGATCGATTTCAGTCAGGCAATCATGGTTGGAAATACATTGGGCGATATGCAATTCGGCCGGAACCTGGGAATGAAAACAGTTTTCATTCCCTCCACTCTCCCCGATATTCAGCTTCCGCATCCATTAATCGATCAAAGATGTAGTTCTCTGCTCGATTTTGCCAGCAGCCTTCCGTCAACAGAACAATAATTTCGCCCTGTAACCGTATAATAAGTATGGTAAAAAAAATATTTCTGTTTATCCTCCTTTCCTGCCCTTTCCTGCAAGCTGTAGCCCAGGTTCCGGACGCCGCCACGAAAGCCCGGCTGCGACATTCCCAGGACACCCTGCAACAGCTCAGTCAGGAGATCTTCCGTGGGAAAGGCGATGATGGCCGTCAGCAAGCCTGCGATGCCTTCATTCCCACCCTGGTGCGGGCATTGAAGAATAAATACTCTTTCAAGTACGCATTCGACTCGCTGCGGACCATCTCCATTCAATATCCGAAGGACAGTACCTTCCGTATCTTCACCTGGGCATTGGAAAGGGAAAACGGCTTCTATCGCCACTATGGCGCCATCCAGATGAATACGGCGGATGGACAACTAAAGCTCTTCCCGCTCTTTGATGCCTCCGATTATATTACCAATACGGATACTATCACGGACAACAAATACTGGTATGGATGTCTGTATTACCATATTGAACAAAGACACTACTTCAACCAGGAATACTATACCCTCTTCGGATGGGATGCCAATAATCCACGCAGCCAGAAGAAAATCGCAGAAATGCTGACCTTCAAAAACGGACAACCCGTTTTTGGTGGCCCATTCTTCAGCTACAGCCAGGATAGCATAAAACAACCTACAAAAAACAGGTTTATCCTGGAATACAAGAAAGAAAGCAGTATCAGTTTGAATTACAACAAGGAGATGGATATGATCGTTTTCGATCACCTGATTTCTGAAAGTAATGAACCAGAGAAGAAATTCACCCTGGTGTCAGATATGGATTATGAAGGCTTCAAATGGATGATGGGTAAATGGACACATGTAGAAAAGATATTCCATGATGCCATCCCATTGGGTAAAGGAGCTCCGGTTCCACAACCGATGGATGTCAAAAAGAAAAACATGATGAATCCGAAAAGTATAGAGGATTATAACCAGGACGCAACTCCGAAACAGCCAACTGGCAATAAAAAGACCAAACAAAAATAAAAACAGGCCGTCTCTACTAAGTAAAGACGGCCTGTTTCTTTATATAGAAGTAATTGTAACTTAGAACAATTCTCCCTGTACATTACTGTCATCTTCCGGATCTGGATCTTCATCTTCCGACAACAATTCTGCACTGATTAAATCATCTCCGGCAATCCTTGTTCCTACTGTTTTCCAGCCGGTTACTTCAATGAATTCTGCCAGGTTGATTTCTTCTTCTTCAGGACTACGTTTTTTACCTGTTTTCAGGAGTACTACCGGTTGTGTATGGGTAGTTACCATTTCCAGGTAGTTGTTAGCGCCTTCCTTAATGAAGGAGAATTTATTATTCAATGTCTGTGTTTCTATTCGGAAACGCTTCACATTGAACTGCTTTTTATCTGCGTCAAAGTAGATAGCGGTAACCACTTTATCCGCGCTGAATTTCTCGATGTAAACCACATCGTTGGATTCGTAGCGGTTGGTCAGTTCGTAGTTAGTCAGTTCGTAAGTACCGTTTTTAAAGGCGACGAAGATTTTATCTTCTCCTTCAAAACTGCCAATATATACGCCGCGT
The DNA here is from genome assembly GCF_003259435.1 of Chitinophaga dinghuensis. Taxonomy (GTDB): domain Bacteria; phylum Bacteroidota; class Bacteroidia; order Chitinophagales; family Chitinophagaceae; genus Chitinophaga; species Chitinophaga dinghuensis. The sequence continues at coordinate 510,286 of NZ_QLMA01000004.1, read as the reverse complement.
TCTTCGGTATTCAGACGGCCTGTTTCCGGATCATACCAGATTTTCTGGCCTGCCAGCGTGGAGACGCCTTTCTCCTTGAATTTCACACCACGGATAGGGTATTTTGTTACCTGATTACCCATAGAGTTACGTCCTTTGATCGCAATGGTTTCAAAATACAGATCAAACTCCTTGTTTCTGGCAGAGCAGTTAGGACTGAGCTTGATGGTTACCACTTCCGCTTCCCCATTAGGGTTGGCAGAGAAGTAATGTACTTTGGAGTTCTTCTCTCCCTTATGCGCCAGGTCATACACTTTATCGCGGGTTACGCCAGTAACGTTAAAACGTTTGGCATAGCTGACGCCAGTTTTACCTTCCACATAAATCATATTGTAGGTAGTACGTTCATCATTTTTGCGGAACACATCCACATGAATAATATCCTTACCTACAAAGGTTTTATCGGCTACCTTAGTCACCATCATTTTACCATCTTTCAGGAAAACAATGATATTATCCAGGTCAGAACAATCTGCTACGAATTCATCTTTTTTCAGGGAAGTACCGATGAAACCATCTGCACGGTTTACGTACAGTTTCGTATTGGCAATCGCTACCTGTTGCACCTGAATGGTATCAAAGGTTTTGATTTCGGTAAGACGCTCTTTTCCTTTACCATACTTCTTCAACAAACCTTCGTAGTAAGTGATGGTATAATCTGTCAGGTTAGCCAGATCATGTTTCACCTGCTTGATTTCTCCCTCAATACCTTTGATTTGCTCGGTGAGTTCGTTGATATCCAGACGGTAAATTCTGCGTACAGGCTTCTCCGTTAGTTTAAGAATATCTTCACGGGTGATTTCTCGTTTGAGGTTTTTCTTATAGGGACTGAATCCTTTATCAATCGCAGTAAGAACGGCTTCCCAGTCTTTATGCTTTTGCTCCAGTTCCTTGTAGATCCCTTTCTCAAAGAATATTTTCTCCAGGGAGGTATAGTGCCATTTATCTTCCAGCTCACCCAGTTTGATTTCCAGTTCCTGTTTCAGCAGGTCTTTGGTAAAGTCAACCGAAGATTTCAGCAAGTCGGAAGCCGTGAGGAATAATGGCTTATCATCTACAATTACGCAGGCGTTTGGAGAGATGGAAATCTCACAGTCCGTAAACGCATACAACGCATCGATGGTGATATCCGGAGAGATACCAGGCGCCAGCTGCACTTCAATTTCCACGTCTTTGGCGGTATTATCTACCACTTTACGGATTTTGATTTTACCGCTGTCGTTGGCCTTTACGATAGACTCCATCAACTGAGTGGTGGTGATACCATAAGGTACATCCTTTACCAGGAGGGTCTTTTTATCTTTCTCTTCAATATGTGCACGTACTCTTACCTTTCCTCCGCGTTTACCATCGTTGTAGTTCGCCACGTCCACCATACCGCCGGTCATGAAGTCGGGGTACAGATCAAATTTCTTCCCTCTCAGGTATTTAACGGCTGCATCCAGCAGCTCGATGAAGTTGTGTGGTAATATTTTGGTAGACAAACCTACCGCGATACCTTCCGCCCCCTGCGCCAACAGGAGAGGGAATTTCATTGGCAGAGAGAGGGGCTCGTTTTTACGGCCATCATAGCTCAGCTGCCATTGGGTAGTTTTGCCGTTGAAGGCTACATCCAGTGCAAATTTGGACAGGCGGGCCTCAATATACCTTGCGGCAGCCGCGTCGTCTCCTGTTCTCACGTCTCCCCAGTTACCCTGAGTTTCGATGAGGAGGTCTTTCTGACCCAGGTTAACAATGGCATCGCTGATGGATGCATCGCCATGGGGGTGATACTGCATCGTTTGTCCGATCACGTTAGCCACTTTATTGAAGCGGCCATCATCCATTTCCTTCATAGCGTGCAGGATACGGCGCTGAACGGGTTTTAACCCATCTTCAATGCTGGGAACCGCGCGCTCCAGGATTACATAGGAAGCATAATCCAGAAACCAGCTCTCATACATGCCGCCTACATGCGTGACATTATGCAGAGATTCGTCTGTTGTTTGATTTTCCATATCCATTATATCACTTACGATTTTACTTTTATCATTTTTTCAAAATCCGCTCTCCATACACGAATACTGTCTTTTCGTACATCGTCCATAGAGTTCAGTTCAATAAAACAGCAGTCTGTCACCGCTATGAGCTGGTGCCAGATGCGTACAGGGATTTCCACTCTTGCCGGCGCTGTTATCTCTGTCACTACAATTTCATCCCCATCCAACGGACACCAGTGAATTTCAGCAGTTCCGCTAAACAGGTACATGATTTCCTGATTCTTATTGTCACTGTGCCCTTCGTGGTAATGCTGACCGCTACTGCTGCCGGCATTCCTGTAACACAGCATAAAATCTCCGGTACGCTGACAGTCCCACAAATAGTTACTGCCTCTTTCATCGGCGCCTTGCAGGGATACTGGTGTAATACTGATCATATTATGCGGTAGCCTCGTTTGTTGGTGATGCCGGTGTTTCTCCACCTGGCTGTTTTACTTCAAAATCCCGAACCGTTTTCAGTTCTCCTTTGCTTTCCAGCTTTCCTTCCTTCACCAGCTCTTTCAGTCGCCAGGCAAGGAAAAGATCCATTACCGGATATTTCAGCTTGCCGCTCACCTGATTGGCTACACGCCAGGCTTTGATAAACTCTTTGCCAGTTTGCGCCAGCAGGTCTTTATCGTAGAAAGTAACTGTTTCTCCTTTGAGTTTTTTACCGCCTTCCAGCAGCCGAATGCCAGCATTCTCATTCATCAGGCGATGCCATTCGTCTCCATCCAGCTCATATTCAGCCAGGGATACGGGCCTTGCCAGTTTTTTTGCTTTCAGGAATTCCTTGGGCAGAATCTGGTGCAGATGTGTAGGATAAAATACCGCTCCTTTTTCATTCAGGAAAGGAAGGTTATTGAGGTAGATAATATGAATGCGTCCGGAGAAATCGTATAATTTGCTGACCAGCCAATAGTAGCCGGTTACATCGCGGGCATTTTGTCCGGCCCAAATCCAGACTTCCAGTTCGGGGTCTTCTTTCAGCTGTGTTTTCAGGGTAAGAAAGCGGGCCTCATCTTCTGAGTGTTCCGGCTCTTCCGGTTCAGGAGCAGGCGCTTCCTCAAATATCTCCTGTGCTACTGCTGCCGGGCCAGTGCCTTGCAGCTGCTGCCACCATTGCTGGCGTAAAGCCTGACCATCCTTGGTATCCAGGATAAACAGCGGGCCTACGGAGAGGTCATCCTCGAAACAAAGAATATCTCCCTGCATTTTCTCGTCCATTCCCACTGCTTCCGCCAGCACTGCCACGGATGGCTGACCAAACACAATATGCTTTAAGCTCATACGATCTCGTAATTTCTTGACAAACTATTCTTCTACCAGGTCTTTTTCATAGCGCAGGTTGTTAATGATAAACTCCTGTCTTGCCTGTGTATTTTTACCCATATAGTATTCCAGTAATTTCTGGATATGGATGTCTTTCGATAAGATGATAGGCTCTATACGCATGTCTTCGCTGATAAATCTGCCGAATTCTTCCGGTGAGATTTCACCCAATCCTTTAAATCGGGTTATTTCAGGCTTGCTACCCAGCTTCTTCACTGCCTTTTGCTTCTCTTCCTCTGTATAGCAATAAATAGTTTCCTGTTTGTTACGTACACGGAACAGCGGCGTTTCCAATATGTACACGTGCCCATTTTTCACCAGATCCGGGAAGAACTGTAAGAAGAAGGTGAGGATCAACAAGCGAATGTGCATACCATCCACATCGGCATCGGTTGCTACTACAATGTTATTGTAACGCAGCCCTTCCAATCCTTCTTCAATATTGAGCGCATGCTGCAATAAGTTGAACTCTTCGTTTTCGTATACGATTTTCTTGGTAAGCCCGTAGCTGTTCAGTGGTTTACCACGTAAGCTAAATACCGCCTGCGTTTCAACATTACGTGATTTCGTGATGGAACCACTCGCAGAATCACCCTCCGTAATAAAGATGGTGGTATTCAGTCGGCGTGTTTCATTTTCTGCCTTGTCCTTTCCGGAAAACTCTTCATTCAGGTGGAAACGGCAGTCACGCAGCTTACGGTTATGCAGGTTTGCTTTCTTAGCCCTTTCGTTGGCCAGTTTCTTAATCCCTGCCAGCTCTTTACGCTCTCTCTCACTCTGTTCAATACGTTTCTTCAACGCATCTGCCACAGCGGAATTACGATGCAGAAAATCATCCAGATGCTTAGACAGGAAGTCCAACACAAAAGCCTTCATAGAAGGGCCGCCTTCAAATACTGTCAGAGAGCCCAGCTTGGTTTTGGTCTGGGATTCAAATACTGGTTCCTGTACACGTACAGAAACTGCAGCACAGATAGAAGCTCTGATATCTGTTGCGTCATAATCCTTCTTATAGAAATCACGCACCGTTTTTACGAAAGCCTCTCTGAAAGCTGCCAGGTGCGTACCGCCCTGGGTAGTATGCTGACCGTTTACAAAAGAGTAATATTCCTCCCCGTATTGATTTTCGTGGGTAATGGCCACTTCAATATCTTCCCCTTTCAGGTGAATGATCGGATAACGCAGATCCTCTTCATTCGTTTTACGCTGCAACAAATCCAGCAGCCCGTTTTTAGAAAGATATTTCTTACCGTTGAAGTTGATGGTCAACCCTGCATTCAGGAAGCAATAATTCCAGATCTGGTTCTCCAGGAATTCCGGAATATATCTGAAGTTCTTAAATACCGTTTCATCAGGCGTAAAAGTCACCAAGGTACCGTTCCCTTCAGTGGTAGATGTCTCCTTATGATCCTTTACCAGCACTCCTCTCTCAAATTCTGCGGCTTTCAGTCGGCCATCACGGACAGACTGCACCCGGAAGGCACTGGACAAGGCATTTACCGCTTTGGTACCCACCCCGTTCAAACCTACAGATTTCTGAAAGGCCTTACTATCATATTTAGCACCAGTGTTAATTTTACTTACCACGTCCACCACTTTCCCTAACGGAATACCACGTCCGTAGTCTCTGATAGACACGGTGTGCTCCGTTACCTTAATATCGACCTGTTTACCAAAGCCCATGGTATGCTCATCGATACAGTTATCCGTTACCTCTTTCAGCAGGATGTATATACCATCATCCATGCTGGAACCATCTCCTAACTTACCGATGTACATCCCTGGCCGGAGGCGGATATGCTCCCGCCAGTCCAGCGACCTGATGGAGTCTTCCGTATAGGAAGCAAATAGATCCTTATTATCCGTTTTATCCGTATTTGCCATAATATATTAAAGTTTCCTATATACTTATGCTGTTTTTTGTCAATTCCACCCAACTGCTCTACTAAATCTTTTAGCAAAATGGGATTACAGGCAAAAATAATGGATTCAGTGAATCAACCCAAGTATAAGATAGATAAATAAAAAAATACCTCCATATAACCGGATTATATTATTTTTATTACTATATTTACGTAAGACACCATATTTACAGAAATCCTAACCTATGCACCCTATGAAAACATTATGTCTGATCATCTCCGTATGCCTCATTGCTGCCGCTTATGTTGCTTCCCGCTACATTCGTAAAGAACAGGAAAACAATGTAGGAAACAAGTTCCTCCGACTGATCCGGAAATTTGATTCCTGGCAGATGATGCGCTAAATAACGTACTGTTAAATTTTTTTTCCGCTTAACCGGCTCTCCTACGATTTATGATCCAATGATTTTCAGCATGGCTCTGGTTGATAATGTTTCACCATTCATCCCCCGATCCTATGAAAACTGGTCTACTTTTCAAATGTGCCTGTCTGTTGATTGCAGCGATGGTACTGCTCGCACACCTGATCCGCCGATATGTGAAGAGCTGATTTCATTTCCAGGCATCCGTATTACAAAAAAAGAGGCTGTCCATCATTGTTGAACAGCCTCTTTTAAATTCATTTTATCTGGAAAAATTACCTGTTATAGTATTTGTTCACAGCATCAGTTCTGCTGCGTACATGGAGTTTTTCATAGATATTATGTACGTGTCTGCGCACCGTTTCGATACTGATAAACAGATTGCTGGCAATCTCTTTATACAAAAATCCTTTGGATAACTGATCCAGGATTTCCTTTTCACGAGTGGTCAACGCTTCCAACGCGGGATTTGGCTTCGCCTGTTTCTGGAAAAAGGCTACTACCCTTCTCGCAATCTGCGAACTCATAGGACTTCCTCCTTCATGTAAATCACGGATAGCTTCCAGTAACTCACCAGGAGAGGTTTTCTTCAGAATGTAACCACTGGCGCCTGCCTCCAGTGCATTGAAAATCTTGTCATCATCCTCATAAACCGTCAGCATCATAAACTGCATGTCCTGATACTCTGCCTTCAGCCGTGCAATACATTCAATACCATTCATGCCACCCGGCAGGTTGAAATCCATCAACACCACATTTGGCAATAATTGAGGGATTTGTTCCAGTGCGGTTTCTGCATTATTGAAAGTGCCAACACAGGCATATCCGTCAGAACCATTAATCAGCAATTCCATAGCCGTGCGAATATCATGGTTGTCCTCTACTATTGCAATAGAGATAATGTCCATGTTATCCTGGGACTTCTTCTTTGAGTATACCGTCATGTTTTAGTAATTCTAACACTTAAATGTTACTTGCAACAAATGTATGTCAATTTAGTGGGATATCGAGAAAAACTATCGTCCCATTGTTGGACGTAATCTCTGCATTTCCCCCTACAGCCATCGCTCTCTTCTGTATATTCTTTAGTCCGTTACCGAAAAGCCTTACCTTCTCCTGATCAAATCCCTTACCATTATCCTTGATCATGATGGTCATATTCCTGTTGTTCATCTTAATTTCGATGATCACCTCCGTGGCCTTCGCGTGTTTGACCACATTGTGCAGCGACTCCTTGACTGCCAGGTAAATGTTTCTTCTGGTTCCTCCGCTCAGCTTAATATTCGGTATCGCATCCGGAATGTAAAACTGATGCGTTATATGTGCATGCTCCAGGAAATCTGCCGCAAAACTACGCATGTAAGCGATCAGATTAGCCAGCGAATCATTAGACGAGTTCATCGCCCAGATGATTTCACTCATTTTATCGACCATCTCTCCAGCCGTTTCTGATATACGCTCAATCTCACGCGTCTGCGTCGTATCCTGTATTTTCCGTTTTGCAATCTCACTCAACAAGCGGATAGTAGACAGCCCGGAACCGAGGTCATCATGCATATCACTACTGATACGCGCACGCTCCTGGTCTACCGCCTGCTCCTTCTCCAACTTCAGCTTCTCATGACGAATCTTATAGTCAAGATACAAGGTAGAAAAATAATACGCAATTCCCAGCAATAATAACAGTAATAAAAATCTAAACCATAAAGACTGCCAGAATGGTATGCGGATCAATATCTCTAACGTCGTCGGCGTTGCATTCCAAATATCATCATTGTTGGATGCCCGTACCTTAAACGTATACTTTCCCGGATGTAAATTAGTATAACGCGCCATTCGGAATGTCCCTCCATCTACCCAGTCTTCATCCGCTCCCTCCAACTTATACTGCACCTTGTTCTTCGGCGGATTAGTATACTCCAGCGGCACAAACTCTATGGCAATAGTATTCTGATTATAAGGCAGTTCAACCTTCTTCAGCAAGGATACAACCGTATCCGATTCATACGGCTTGTCCAATACCTCCATCCTCCGTATCACGACTTTCGGATAATAAGGATTGTTCCGGAAATTTTTAGGGTAAAAGCCATTCACCCCACGGATACCGCCAAAGAATAACTCTCCGTCCACAGATTTGTAAAATGCGCCGGTATTGAATTCATTCGACTGCAGTCCGTCTTCATGATTAAAAGAGGTGATCTCATTCGTCACCATATTGATCTGCGACAAACCTTTGTTATGACTGACCCATACTTTATCCTTGTCATCCAGCAACACGCCGTAGATATAATCATTGATCAGTTTAGGATTATCATAACTATTGAAATGCTGAATAATCTGATCCTGCTCATTTAGTACAAATATCCCTTTGGTGCCCGCTACCAGGGCCTGTTTGTGAGAGTTTTTGGTGATCGACTTCACCATGGTACCTTCCGGCAACATCACTTTATTCCACCTACTGCTTCCCGTATGACGTACAAACACCGCAGACCTTGTACCAACGTACTCATTCCCCATCATGTCTTCATAATAGGCCGTGAGCAGCTCATCTCCGAAATCATGCACCATACTCACTTTATAACGGCCTCCCTCCTGCGTGAACATCAACAGATAATGGCCATAATTAAAGTACACTTCGCCATTCTGCCGCTTGAAAAGGAAGGGTAGTCTTACCGGATCATCCGGCAAGCCCAGCTGTTTCACATATTTCGTGAGATCCGTAAAATTGCGGTTGATTACATTGAATAACCCAATATGCATACCGGTAAAGCTGAGCCAGATATGCTCATAATCCTCCCGGCAAATAGCGGCTAAATCATTTCCCGGAAACTTACCCGGATATGTTTCATTCGATATCCGCTCCAGAAAACGCCCACCTTCTTCATATACATTCAGTCCATCCCGAAGCAATCCTACATATAGTTTACCGTCGTCGTGCTTGTACACGGACATACACATATTATGCGTGATGTAAGGCGACCTGTAAAGATTAAATACCTTTTTATGCGGGGAATATTTTTTGATGCCGTCTCCATCCGTGCCTACCCACATATTATCTGATGCATCCCGGTAAAGGAATATAACATCGTTGAAAGAATGTGTCTCAAACGTATTGAAACTAACAATATGCCTGATAATCTCATTTCTTGCAATACTGTATATCAATACGCCATCATTACCGCCCACCCAGGCATTACCGTCATGATCCAGCTCTACTACCTTCGGCACAAAAGCCTCTCCCCGCTCATTACGTACATCAAATGGCAGATCGCTGAACTTATTGCGCTTCTTGTTGAAAATAGTAATATGTCCGGCGCTTACAATGATCAGGGAATCCTTATTCAGACTCCTCATCACCGGATGAGCTCCCACCCCGGGCAAACAGAATATCTGCAACTGGAGATTCCGGATATTCAATGCCAGCATCTCACCTGGCTGGTAATTCATCCAGATCAGATCGCCGTCTTTATAGGCTACAGAAGGTACAATACCAGCCTGCTGAAACTGTCGCGGATAGGCTATAATACGCTTGGTACGGAAAGAATCCCGGTCCACTACATAAATACCTTTCATCGGACGCCAGATCCAGTAACTGTGACTGGCAGTATCCTCTCCCAGCACCCGGAATTTAAACGCCGCATCCCGTTCAGCCGTATTGATATTGGCTTTTAAGGTATCCGGAAATACCTCCCGAAAACGATTACTATATTTATCATAGATACAAACGCCATTATTATGCGTCAGCAACAATCGATTACGGCTGTCCTTGAAAAAAGAATATCCCTTGTAGCCACTTAAATCAAATCGGTTGATGACGGCCCTGTTCCCATTGATAGTACGAGGCACGAGTTCTCCTCTCCCATCTTCAGGCTTAATTTGAACAGTAGGCTTATATCTATATTCATTGAATATGTACCCATCAAATCGGTTGATACCGTCCCTGGTGGCAAACCACATAAATCCCTGGTCGTCCTGGGCAATATCATATACGGAACTCTGTGACAGTCCCTCGTTGACACTGTAACTATCGAATATATACGGCTTTTCCTGGGCGCGCAATAAACTCACCGGTAATAGGCATAGGCAGATCAGGAAGAGTATTTTCAATTTACGCGGTAAGTGCACGATGGTTTTAGTGTTAATGACAGTTAAGCAGGTTATGGTGCTAATGCAAATATATAAATCTGCTCCACACTTTATAGCAATTTTGTAATTTTCTTCCTGCTTAACAGATTGGAAATAAATATTATAACTTATGTCATATTTCAGACCTGATGGTTCCCGCCATCTCCCTAATGCTTTACAGTGGCGCATTATGCTGCTCCTTACTTCCCAAAATCTACTCCTGTTACCATTACTATTGCTCCTCTCTTTCGCTGGGAAGGCACAACAGCAATATAATGTAAAAATCCTTTGCGAGAAGCCTCCGGTCAAGAGTATCCGCGGACTACAAGCGGTAGATGACAATGTAGTTTGGGCTTCCGGTACCGGTGGAATGGTGGGCCGTACTACCAATGGCGGAAAAGACTGGCAGTGGTTCCATGTAGCCGACTCCTGCGATTTCCGCTCCATCCACGCCTTCGACAGTATGAAGGCGGTAGTCGTGAGTATCGCATCTCCCGCCCTTATCTATCTCACCCTCGATGGCGGCCAACACTGGGGCAATGTCTATATTAATGGCGCAAAAGATATCTTCTTTGACGGATTAATATTCTTCAACGATCAGCAAGGTATCGCCATTGGCGATCCAATGAAAGACAGCGCCGGCGTGGCCCGGTTCACGATTCTCCGGACCGGCAACGGAGGCAGATCCTGGACCATGGACCCTACGTCCTCCCTACCTGTTGCCAGCGAAGGAGAAGCCATCTTCGCCGCAAGCAACAGCAGTCTGGTAGCCATGCCTTCCGGAAAAGCGCTCTTCGTCACCGGCGGTAAAGTATCCAGATTATTCATCCGCAACAGCACCCTGCATCAGGCTGTAACAGATAATCGCTGGAGCGTATACCCGTTACCGTTAATACAAGGACAAAGCAGCACTGGCGCATTTTCTGTAGCCTTCCGCGATCAATACAACGGGATCATTGTAGGTGGCGATTATATGAACGATCAACTGACGGAGAAAAACTGTTTCCTCACCCGCGATGGCGGTAAAACCTGGACAGCCCCAACCACGCCCCCTTTGGGATATAAGTCTGCCGCCGCCTGGATCGATAACCGTACCCTGCTGTGCACTGGCACCAGCGGAACCGCTATTTCTACCGATGGCGGACAATCCTGGAAAGAGATTTCCACTGGTTATCATACCGCTGCAAAAGCACGCAAAGGAAAAAAAGTATACCTGGCAGGAAAACAAATCGCAGTAGTGGAGAAAGCAACGGGAAAATGAATCGTCCGTTAATCAAAAAGGTGCTCCTGGAAAGGCGCACCGCTGGAATAGGTTAAAGCAAAAAGTACATTTGATGCAGTTAAGTTAGTAAGATATTTGCTCATTTTTTATACTTTTTTGCCAACAGGATATTTTTCATCGTAAACGTAATGATATACATCTCCAACGCAGAAATGGAGAATTCCCTGATTTTTTTATAATTTACCCCCGGGCATTGCCCGGCTCACTGAAACAGAGATTATGCAAGTCGAAACCTCATCCAGCAAATATTCTGCGAAACACTACCCGGATACAATCCGGTCATGGAAAAAAGAAGGCAACTACTTTTCATTCTATACTTCAGAAACCATCCTGGAAGTAAGGGTGATTTCTGATAAGATCATTCGCTTCAGATACGCCTCCGACGGCACTTTCCAACGCGATTTCTCCTACGCTACCAGCGATACCCTGGAGGAATTTCCAATCGCATTTGGCATCAAAGAATGGGAGGAAAATTTTGAGATTTATACCAACTGTATCAAAGTGCTGATTGCCAGAGATAATCTGCGCGTTACCATTACCGACCTCACCGGGAAAGTTATCAATGAAGATGAAATGGGCTTTCACTGGCAACATTACCTGCAAAAAGGCGGAAAAATTGTTTACTGTAGTAAGCTGATCCAGGAAGGGGAAGTCTTCTACGGCCTGGGCGATAAACCCACCGATCTGAACCTTCGGGGTAAACGATTGGAGAATTATGGTACAGATGCTTATGGATTTCAGAAAGACACGGACCCGCTGTACCGCAATATTCCATTTTACTACGGTCTGCACGAAGGTATCGGGTACGGCATCTTCTTCGATAATACCTTCCGTACCATCTTCGATTTCGGAAAAGAAAGAGATAATGTATGCAGCTTCTGGGCAAGAGGCGGCGAAATGAATTATTACTTTATCTACGGCCCGGACCTGATGGAAGTGGCCGAACAATATACCCGCATTACCGGTACGCCGGAACTCCCTCCTATCTGGACTTTAGGATACCACCAATGTCGCTGGAGCTACTATCCGGAAAAGAAAGTCCGCGATATCGCCGCAGAATTCCGGCAACGCCAGATTCCCTGCGATGTTATCTACCTGGACATCGATTATATGGACGGATTCCGTTGCTTCACCTGGAATAATGAATACTTCCCAGACCCCGTAGCCATGATCAAAGATCTGGCTGCGGAAGGCTTTAAAGTGGTGGTGATTATTGATCCGGGCATTAAAGTAGACCAGGATTACAATATCTACCAGGAAGGCATTAAAAATAATTACTTCTGTAAACGTGCCGATGGCGCTTTGATGGAAGGAGATGTATGGCCGGGAAAATGCGTTTTCCCTGATTTTACGAATCCGGAAGTGCGCGATTGGTGGGCAGGACTCTTCAAAGGCCTTGCTGAAACAGGCGTCCGGGGCGTCTGGAATGATATGAACGAACCCGCCGTATTCGAAATGGGTAGTTTCCCTGAAGACGTGCGCCACGACTATGATGGCGAAGAGGTGAGTCACCGTAAAGCGCATAATGTATACGGCCATCTGATGAGTAAATCCACTGCAGCCGGACTTAAACGGTACCTGATGCCGCACCGTCCGTTTGTGATTACCCGTTCTTGCTATTCTGGCGCTCAGCGCTGGTCTTCCGTATGGACAGGTGATAATGTTTCCAGCTGGGAACACCTTTGGCTGGCCGCAGTACAGTGCCAGCGCTTATCTGTATCCGGTATTTCTTTTACGGGCAGCGATATTGGAGGCTTCATCGGAGAGCCCGACGGAGAGTTATATACCCGTTGGATCCAGCTGGCGTCTTTCCATCCGCTGATGCGTACCCACAGCGCCAGCAATGAAACAGGCTTTAACCAGGAACCCTGGAGCTTTGGAGAAGAATATGAAGCGGTCGTGAAAAAATTCATCTCCCTGCGCTACCAGCTGCTCCCTTATTTCTATACTACTTTCTGGCAATATGCACAAAATGGTACGCCCATGATTCGCCCACTGGCGTTTGTGGCCCAACATGAGGAAGAAACCCATGATTGCACACACGAATTCATGTTTGGCGATTCATTACTGATCAGCTACGTGAATGAAGCCGGCATGAAGGAGAAAGAGGTGTATCTGCCTAAAGGTACCTGGTACAGCTATTGGAATGACGAGACCTACACGGGGGGCCAGCATGTAACCGTGCCTACGCCGCTGGATGAAATGCCACTGTTTGTAAAAGCCGGCGCCGTTATTCCGTTCTATCCGGTGATGCAATATACCGGCGAACATCAACTGGAAGAAATCATCCTGGAGGCCTGGTATAGCGACAGCATCACCAAAAGCACGCTGTATGAAGATGCCGGCGACCATTATGGTTATAAAAACGGTCAGTATAACATTATCCGCTATAAACAACAGTCCACTCCAAAGCAATTCTGGCTCAAAAAGCAATACTATGTGAACTATGAAACATCGTATACGCGTGTACGTGTGAAGGTCCATGGATTGCCGTTTACGCCGGAACTGATTTTGGGAGATGGCCAGGCCATCAGCTCATTCACGTTACACCCGGAAACGAAAGTACTGGAATTTGTTACGGAGAAAGGCGTAGAGGAAATTATTATAAAATAAAGGCACCTTAGATAGATATCTGGCGTGCTTTGTCCTAACCTATGCCAACTTTAGTTGCGCAAAAGTAAAAGGACAAATGCTGATCACAAAATGAACAGGCTGAAAACGCCAGGAATGAACAAAATGAACAACACTAGCCGTTATTCATTTATTTCAGGCCACTAGAATCCAATCCTGTAAAGGGTTTCAATAAAAAAATCCATTTTGCAATGGTCCAAAAGCTGTTAAGTCTTTTTCATTGCAGAAAAAAGCAAAAGCCCTCCATATGGAGGGCTTTTGCTTTTGATGAATTGTATATGTTTATTGCTCGGAGACGTATATCAATAATAAATGGACAGGAAACAGATGGATATCAGGGCGCAAAAGATCAGAAAGACAAATACTGCCCGGAATAATATTTCCATTTTGTCTGTTACGACTTCGTACTGATTGATTTCGGAATTACGTTCAACGTGATTTAAGCTCAGGCTTTTCATACAAACAATTTAAATAGGATTATAAGATAAAGAAATACATTATGCGTATTCTCAGGGTCACATTATAGTTATCATCTATCTAAAATGAAAGTACAATAAAAAAAGCTAAAACGGACAAATCTTTTTGTTCATTTTGTCTTTTTCCCTGTTCATTTTAGCATCAATGCTTCTTCTTGCCGGAACCTGCATTCTCGTGGGGCAAATGCGTCGGCGCAGCTTTAGGAGCAGCTGGCGCAGGAATAGAATCTGTCTCCCCCATTTCTGCGGCAGACACCTGTTCTCCCATGCGGTAATATTCTTTTACCATATGCCCTGAATCTTCATCATATACCTTCCATACGCCTTGTCTTACCGGATTACCCTCCCGTACAATCTCCACTGGTTTCTCTACTCCGGTTTGTAAGTCCACTACCAGAATAGTATCCTTCTGACCTGGAATCTCTGTGGATACATACATTCCTTCTGCACTTTTCTTTCCATCCGCGAAATAATATTTGCAATAACCATTCAGTACATTATTCTTAAAGGTTTCTTCTGCTATCAGAAAACCGGCGGTAGTGGTTTTCTTCCAAATGCCTTCCTTACGGTCATTCTTGTAATTGCCTTCCCAGGTATAACCAGGCTCTCCTCTCAGCTCTCCCACATCTTCCATCCACAAACCCTGCTTCCGGCCTTTTTCATCCTTCTGGTTATGTTTGGGTACTTTGTATTGCAAGCGCTCCTGGGCCATCCCCAGACAAACAACACATTGAAACAGGCATAGTAACAGTAACTGACGCATAATTAAGTTTTTCACAAGTTAGAGAAAAAATACATGTATAATTAACAAGGGCTGACTAAAAAGTCAATTACTCAGTATAACGCAATCTGTTGTAGAATGATTGTACCGAATCGACTTTTTGGTCAGCCCAAGCTATTCCTTTTTTATACCAACCTATTTCTTACTAAGCTTAATATCGCCCAAATTGGTCTCTTTACCAGCACTGATTGTTACGTTGCTGATAGTAGTATCCTTGTAGGTGGCAACAGGGTTAATAAACACATTCCAGTTACCTGGTTTCAGACCACGTACCTTGAAGAAACCATCTCCCCATGGTAATGCATACAGGGTATCATTGTTGCTGTTATAAACAGACACAACTGGATATGCATCCTTAGGCAAGATACGGCCATAAACAGCGCCCATCTTCAGGATAGTGAATACATTGATGTAAGGAGACAGGAAGAATTTACCATCTCTTGTTTTGATGATAGAACGTTGTACATCGAAATCGAGCCACAGACGCATGTTATCAGCAGACAGCTGATCCCATTCTGTATGTCTTACGCGTACAATGATTTTGCTTTGTCCGGTTACAGATGCTACCGGATAAGTAACACCGTTTTTTACTAAAGAATTCTGGCTGCCAATGGTGATACGAATTCTTTCCATCGTACCTTTTCTGATATTACCGCCAGCCAGCAGCGTATCAGCGCCATTGCGCAGGGTTAACAGGTCATAAACGCCAGCTTTGATTGGCAGAGAATCCCACACCTGGCAGCTATCGCTTTTTTTGCCCAGCTGGTCATCCCAACCGCAACGATCTTTGTCGTTCCAGTTGTCATTGCTGACATTTCCGCAAGTATCTACCAATACCTCTACTTTCCTGATATCCAGTAATATCTGGTCAAAAAAGCCGGGGTCATCTGCAAGGTAAAGACTTACTTTTTGTTGATTCGCCGGAATCGGCTGATTGGAAACGGAATTATCTTTGTTACAAGCACTGAATAGTGCCGCCCCTGCAATAATTACCGCCAATAACGATCCCGCATTACGGAGAGAATTCTTCATAAATAACTGGTTTTAAATCAATAAAGAAATTATGGATGCAAAAGTTTGGTTGAAAAATCTTCTATTGGCAATTATGGCTCATCAACGGATTGTTACAATTCTAAAAACGCCAGACAATCTCTCCTTATTGCAACAATTATCAAGCCTTATTTTAACGTTTCATTATAGATGCTTAAACATTGTCGGGGTTTAACGCGAACACAAAAAAAATCGGGCCGCTCCAAGGAACAGCCCGATTGAAAATAATTTTGTCTCCCTTATTTAGGAGGATAATATTGGAAGATGGCAGCCCCTAAAGGCGGCAGCCTTAACGTCAACGTATAGTCTCTACCGTTATAAGTTTGCTTCGTACTTGGCTGTTCCAGCGTATTCACTACGCCACTACCATAGTACTTCGGATCATCGCTGTTCAACACTTCTTTCCAGGTACCCGCCATCGGTACGCCTACCAGGTATTGCTCCCTCGGTACAGGCGTCATATTCAGTGCCACCAATAGCTGATCTTCCGGCTTCACACCTTTACGCAGGTATACCAACACACAATTATCATAATCATTTACCGTAATCCACTCAAATCCGGCTCCTTCAAACTGTTGCTCATATAATGCGGGCGTACTGGTATATAACTGGTTCAATGCTTTTACATAATTCTTCAATGCCTCATGCGGCCTGAATTTGAGGAGATGCCAGTCGAGCTCCGACTTGTAATTCCATTCTGATGTCTGGCCAAACTCATCTCCCATAAACAATAACTTCGTGCCGGGATGCGTAAACATATAGCTGTACATCAAACGCAGATTGGCAAACTTCTGCCATTCATCGCCAGGCATTTTATAGAGCATAGGAGATTTTCCGTGCACTACTTCATCGTGACTGAATGGTAACATGAAGTTCTCACTGAAAGCATATACCACACTAAATGTAAGATCATTCTGATACCATTTCCGATGCACAGGATCTTTGTGGAAATAGTCCAGCGTATCATTCATCCAACCCATCATCCACTTCATACCAAAACCTAATCCGCCTAAAAATGTAGGTCGGGATACGCCATAGAAAGAAGTGGATTCCTCTGCAATTGTTTGTACATCGGGATACAGCGCATACACGGTTTCATTCAGTTTCTTCACGAAACTGATGGCTTCCAGGTTCTCATTACCGCCATATTCATTCGGCTCCCAGGTACCTCTTTCCCGACTGTAATCCAAATGTATCATGGAGGCAACGGCATCTACGCGTAAGCCATCGGCATGGTATTTATCCAGCCAGTAGATAGCATTGCTCAATAAAAACGAACGTACTTCACTACGGCCATAGTTAAATATATAACTGTTCCAATCCGGATGATATCCTTTGCGCATGTCTGCATACTCATAAGTATGCGAGCCATCAAAACGGAATAATCCGTGCGCATCATAAGGAAAATGAGAGGGCACCCAGTCCAGGATAACACCTATTCCTTCCTGGTGAAAGGCATCGATCATTTCCATGAACTCCTGCGGCGTACCATAACGGGAAGTAGGAGCATAATATCCGGTAATCTGGTAGCCCCAGGAACCATCAAAAGGATGTTCCATTACCGGCATTAGTTCCACATGGGTAAAACCCATTTCCTTTACATACGGCAGCAACATTTTGGTAATCTCTCCGTAGGAATAATACTTTTCTTCATTGGCAGGGTCCGGCCTACGCCAGGAACCCATATGCATCTCATATACACTGATGGGCTTTTTCAGGGAATTGTGTTCCTTTCGTCGCTCCATCCAGGATTTGTCTTTCCATTTATAATCCAGCGGATGTACAATGGACGCGGTTTTGGGCCGCACTTCCCAATAATTGGCGTATGGATCTCCTTTGAATAACTCTTCCCCGCTGTTGGAACGTATAAAATACTTGTACAAATTTCCGGCGGCCACATCGGGAATAAATCCTTCCCAAATGCCGGAACTATCCCAACGGGGTAATAAGGTATGACTGTATTTATCCCAGTCGTTGAAGTCACTCATTACAGCTACATAAGCTGCATCTGGCGCCCAAACGGCAAAATAAGTTCCTGGGATACCATCACAGGTCGTGGGGTGTGCACCAAATTTTTCGTATAGCCGGTAATGTGAGCCTGCCTGAAACAGGGCAATATCGGCGGTGGTGAATAGGGAAAAGGGTATAACGGACTGTTTAACGCTATAGGAATCTCCGGTCATAGCACTACGTGGTTGATGATTATCTGGATTAACAAGATAGTTTAATTTTCAAAGCAAAAAAAAGAATTTCACCAGGAAGAAAAAAAGGCGCTCTATGAGAGCGCCTTTATAACTTACTTATGCTGAACCTAATCAGGAATTAAATTTACGTTTGAACGGAGGGCGACTGCCACCGGAAGAGTATTCTCTCTTCTCGCGGCCACCGCCACCACCTTCACTACCGCCATGCCAGCGTTTGCGAGGTCCGTCTTCTCTGCGGCCACCGCCACCGCCACCACGACGCTTATCGCCATCCTGGGACATTTCGATCCTTACAGAGCGACCGTTGTATTCTACTTTCTTGAACGCGTTGGTTACTTTATCTACCACATCGTTTTCTACTTCGAAGAAGGAGTAAACGCCTTTCAGATCAATACGGCCGATTTTATTACCACGCAGACCAGTGTTATCGCACAGGTAGCGGAGCATATCGCCGCGGTTGAAATCATCCACGGAACCGAGGTTGATGAACAGGCGGGTGAATTTACCATTTTCGCGACGTCTTTCTTCAAAACGTTTTTCTTCTTTTACGTTCAGATCTGCAGCATCCTGGTAGTATTCCAGGAACTGGTTGAATTCCAGGGAAGCGAAACGTTTGATCAACTCTTCTTTGCTCATGTTAGCAAATTCTTCGTTGATACGATCCAGGTATGGTTCAATTTGTTCTTCGTTCACAGTTACGTTGTGTACTTTGTGTACGAGACCAAACAGTTGTTTTTCACATACTGCGAAACCATCTGGCACTTCGCCTTTGGTGAATTTCTTACCAATTACGCGCTCAATCTGACGGATTTTACCGATGTCACGGCTGCTGATGATAGCGATAGAGGTACCAGATTTACCAGCTCTGGCAGTACGGCCGGAACGGTGAGTGTAGTTCTCTACGTCATCAGGCAGTTCGTAGTTGATAACGTGTGTTACGTTGTCAACGTCGATACCACGGGCAGCAACGTCTGTAGCTACCAGTACCTGCAGTGCTCTTTCGCGGAAACGTTTCATTACTTTATCACGCTGTTGCTGGGTAAGGTCGCCGTGCAGGGCATCTGCATTGTAACCATCCTTGATCAGGGATTCAGCAATTTCCTGGGATTCAATCTTGGTACGGGTAAATACGATACCGAAGATATCTGGATTGTAATCCACCAGGCGTTTCAGGGCTGCATATTTTTCGCGTGGACGTACCACGTAGTATTCGTGTTCGATATTGGCGTTACCGCTGTTTTTGTTACCTACAGTCAGTTCAAACGGATCTTCCATGTATTTCTGGGCGATACGGCGAACTTCTTGCGGCATAGTTGCGGAAAACAACCAGGTTGTTTTTTCTTCTGGGGTGTTAGAGAGAATACTGTTGATATCTTCCTGGAAGCCCATGTTCAGCATTTCATCCGCTTCATCCAGTACAGCATAGCGTACATTGTCGAAGTTGACAGCGCCACGGTCAATAATATCCAGAAGACGGCCCGGAGTAGCCACCACAATATGTACCCCTCTTTTCAGTTCGCGCAGTTGTTGTACAATGCTGGAACCGCCATAAACGGCTACGATATTTACATCTCCGAGATATTTGCTGAAATTTTTCAGATCATTGGTAATCTGCAGGCAGAGCTCGCGGGTAGGACATAATACCAGACCCTGAGGTTTGCGCAGATCCACATCAATTTGCTGGAGTAAAGGCAGACCAAAAGCGGCTGTCTTACCGGTGCCCGTCTGGGCAAGACCTACGAAATCGCGGTCACCTGTCAAAAGTGCGGGAATTGCTTTTTCCTGAATAGGGGTTGGAGCAACAAAGCCCAAATCTGTAATTCCCTTTAAGATGGACTCTTTTAAGCCCAGTGATTCAAATGTTGTCATTGATTTACATTGATCCAGCTCCGTCGGGAGCTGTAGTTAGGCCCCATTGTAAGGGGACTTTTGAAATATTTTTGCTGTTATCACAGGTCTTTTACCTGTGGCAAAGAGGCAACGCAAGCTCTTCTAAAAGCGTTGTCTACACCAGTTCTCCTTCCAGGTCGTAGTCAAATGCCTTTGTGATACGAACCTCCACGAAGTCGCCAGGTTTGAGGCGTTTGGTGGTATTGATGATCACTTCATTATCTACTTCCACAGAGTCAAATTCAGTGCGGGCAAGATACCTGCCAGACTCTTTTTTATCTACGATTACTTTGAAAACTTTCCCTACCATTTCCTGGTTTTTCTCGAGGGAAATTTCCTGTTGTACGGCCATGATATCCTGTGCACGTCTTTCTTTTTCTTCTGCCGGGATATTATCTTCCAGTTCGTAGGCACTGGTACCTTCTTCATGGCTGTAGGTAAACACGCCTACTCTATCGAACCGCATTCTTTCGAGGAAGCTTTTCAGTTCTTCTACATCTTCTTCTGTTTCACCTGGGAAACCTGCAATCAGCGTAGTACGAAGGGCGATACCAGGTACTTTTTCACGGATGGCATGTACCAGTTCCTCAATTTCTTCGCGGGTAATCTGGCGTTTCATGGCTTTCAACATACCATTGGAAGCATGCTGTAAAGGCATATCCAGGTATTTGCAGATCTTCGGTGATTCGTTCATCACATCCAGAATTTCGATCGGAAATTTAGTAGGATATGCATAATGTAAACGAATCCACTCTAATCCTTCCACCGCTGCCAGTTCGCGCATCAGATCGCCAAGACGACGCTTTTTGTACAGATCCAGACCATAGTAGGTCAGTTCCTGTGCAATGAGCATGATCTCTTTTACACCTGAATTCACGAGTTTCTTAGTTTCCTCTACCAATGCTTCAATTGGCTTGGAAACGTGCTGACCACGCATCAATGGAATCGCACAGAAAGCGCAGGTACGGTTACAACCTTCCGCAATTTTCAGGTAGGCATAGTGGGTAGGAGTACTAAGCAGACGCTCCCCTACTAATTCTGCCTTATAATCTGCATCGAATTTCTTCAGCATCAAGGGCAATTCCATCGTACCGAACCAGGCATCTACGCCAGGAATTTCGGACTCCAGATCGCCACGGTAGCGCTCACTCAAACAACCAGTAACGTAAACTTTATCCAGCTTACCACGGTCTTTGAGTTCTACTTGTTCCAGAATAGTGTTAATGGATTCTTCTTTGGCTTTATCGATAAAACCGCAGGTATTGACTACCACGATGTTGTGGTCACGTTTGGTGCTTTCATGCACCACGTCGATTTCATTGGCAGCGAGTTGACCACTCAACACTTCCGAATCAACCATGTTCTTGGAACAACCAAGTGTAATAATATTAACCTTGTCTTTCTTTAAAGTTTTCGTCTTCAAGGGCGAATGTTTTAGAGCATGCGGGTCAGAATTGTTCTGTTCCGCTTACCGCCACGAAGACACACAGACACTAACATAATAAAACAGCAGACTTACTGTACGTGACTTTGAGCCTTAGTGGGGGTTGAATTAGGAAGGTGCAAAGTTAACAAAAAGAATTGATAATTATGAAATTAAAGATAAACGACTGCAAATTAGACGCTTGCAATCGTTTAAAAATGTATTTTAATTGTTATACCTGCAAAGCCTTCATTAGCTTGTCGGCACGTCCTTTCGCCAGTTCCCGTTTCTTATGATACCACCATCTCGGAGCCATTTTGATCAGCAGATTATTCATACCGCGCAGCCCTACAATATGGTACAGTCCGTTTAATTTTCCGGCGAGTGACTGATCCATTGCCCGTAAGCTCATCGCGAAGCCGGCATTCAGGTATTCCATATGATGCCAGTAACCGCCAGGCATAAAGAGCGTATCCCCATGTTCCAGGATAGCGGTGTAACCGCTGGCATAATTCAATGCCGGAAAAGCATCCGTATCCAGGGTTTCATGCCAGTTGACAAAACTAGCGGCACTCTCCACTGTAAATGGCATACGGTAAATGTAGGGCGACTGCTTATTCTCCAGTAGCAATACTCTTTTACGACCTACAAACTGGGTATGAAAAATATGAGAGAGATCAATATCATAATGCATATGGGCAACGGAGCCTGCTCCTCCCACAAAGAGCATCGGGTACTTCTTCAGCAATCCTTTAGTCAGAAATTCCGGCCACACGAAATCATTCGTTAACTGTGGCGCATGCTGAAATATATTGAAGAGAAAAATACGAAGGGCAATAGGTCCTTTCTGGATGAGATCGAGGTAGTCGCCAAATTTGATGTAGTCATCAGCGCCGTTGACCGGGGTATTGGCATCTGCCCTGGTATTGTTGTAAACGCCAACTGTCTTGTCTCCTACAATCGACTTAAAATAGTCCCAGGTCCATTTCTCTTTGGCTGGCCAATCTTTGCTGAGCCCGGAAATAATAACTGGTATACGGAGCTCATAATAGTTTCTTTTGAATTCCTCTGGCGTAATGTTATCAACTCGATCTATGCTTTTTATATTCATAACTACGAATTGTTATTAAAGGGTGCAAAAACTACTACTCTAATTTAACAAATGGCAGGTTACGCAGCAACAAAACTGGTTGACTAGGGAAGTCAGGAATCTATGTAGCGAATATTAAGCCAACCGGTAAGCGCGGAATTATATCATTACATTAATGCAAATCTAATGTATTTGTTCGCTTACCGGTCAGAACTTTCTATTTAAAGTAAAAATGGAAGTAAGAACTATTTAAAAAATCAATAAACCTTTACAGCATTTTCAATATCAGTCGTTTACACTGAACAGAGAGTCTACAAAAGCGTGCTTGTCGAACACTTGTAAATCTTCCATTCTTTCCCCGATACCAATATACTTCACCGGAATTTTGAACTGGTTAGCGATAGCCAGTACTACACCACCTTTAGCTGTACCGTCCAGTTTGGTAATAGCGAGAGAGGTTACTTCTGTAGCGGCAGTAAACTGTTTGGCTTGCTCTACGGCATTCTGACCGGTAGAACCATCCAGTACCAGCAATACTTCATGAGGGGCATCCGGGATGACTTTCTTCATCACACGTTTGATTTTGGTCAGCTCATCCATGAGGTGCAGTTTATTATGGAGACGGCCAGCCGTATCGATAATGATAACATCTACATTTCTGGCAGCGCCACTTTGTACAGTATCAAAAGCTACAGCGCCCGGATCGGAACCCATTGCCTGTTTTACAATAGGTACGCCTACGCGCTCACTCCAAATAGTAAGTTGGTCCACAGCGGCAGCACGGAAGGTATCAGCAGCACCAAGGAGTACTGATTTTCCAGCTTTCTTGAAATTATAGGCCAGTTTCCCAATGGTGGTTGTCTTACCAACACCATTCACACCAACCACCATAATCACATAAGGCTTTTTATCTGCGGGAACATCAAAATCACGGAACCCACTATCGGGCGCATCCACAAGGATTGCTGCAATTTCTTCTTGCAACATCTTATTCAACTCACTGGTTCCCAGATATTTATCCTTAGCAACACGTTGCTCGATTCTGTCGATGATTTTAACGGTAGTATCAACGCCTACGTCAGCGGAGACGAGGGCATCTTCGAGGTTATCCAGTACTTCGGTATCCACGGTGGACTTACCAGCAATGGCACGTCCAATTTTGGTCAGGAAGCTTTCCTTTGTTTTCTGGAGGCCCTGATCAAGGCTCTCTTTTTTCTCCCTGGAAAATAGATTTTTGAAAAAGCTCATATTAGTAATAGTAAGCCTGTAATGCAGGCTGGGTCATTTTGCAAAATTCAGGCCGCAAAATACGGCTTTTCTGGGGAATTGCTTACAGTAGAGGTGGAAAGGTTTTTGCTCGCAGAGCAGCATAAGCAGCAAAGCAGACATTTGCTATTTCTCGCAAAGGGCGCAAAGGGGTAAAGGATTATGTTTTGTTGTTTGTTTATTATGTATTGTTTTAGAAGCTCGCAAAGGATTAAAGTACTATCTCACGATACTTTCAATAATCCTATATGATTCCAAAACAGTACCCAAAAAAATTTGCGGTCTTAACTAAACAACAAAACATAATCCTTTGCCCCTTTGCCCTTTGCGTCCTTTGCGAGAAACAATCAATTGCCTATCTCCGCAACAATTTCTTTGCTGCATTGCTGCTTATGCTGCTCTGCGAGCAAAAAAACTCCGCTCCACTGCGCCGCAGGCGCCTTTACATCTTTGCGCTTTTCTCTGCGACTTTGCGTGAACCACTTTCGCGTGCGACCAAACACAAAAAGCTGTCCTAGGAAAAGGACAGCTTTTGAGTATGATATTAGTAAAGCCGAATTACTTAGCGTTGATATGCTCCTGCACTTTATCTTTGTGCACGATAGCTTCTTTGAAAGTATAAGCGCCTGTTTTAGGAGAGCGCACAGCTTTCACCACTTTAGTCCACACTTTCGCTTCAGCTGCTGATTTAGCATCCTTTACTTTCGAGTTCTTTGAAACTGCTTTTGCCATTGTATTGAAATGTTTTATGGTCGATGGCTATATGGCTGGATTGCGTTACAGCCATTAACCACTAACAATTAACTATTTAATTTCTTTGTGTACAGTCACTTTCCTCAGAATAGGATTGTACTTTTTCAGCTCCAGACGTTCAGGAGTGTTCTTCTTATTTTTTACAGAGATGTAACGGGAAGTGCCAGCAACGCCTGAGTTTTTGTGTTCAGTGCATTCCAGGATTACCTGTACTCTGTTACCTTTTTTTGCCATTTTGTATACAAATTAAGTGAGTCCTTGAATTAGATTTCCTGACCAGCTGCACGCAATTCCTTCACTACTGCATACAAACCTCTCTTGTTGATGGTTCTTAAACCGTCAGCAGATACTTTCAAAGATATCCATTTGTCTTCTTCCGCCAGGAAAAAACGCTTTTTCTGCAGGTTAGGCAGAAACCTTCTCTTTGTCTTAATATTGGAGAAGGAAACATGGTGACCTGTAATCGGCTTCTTTCCTGTCACCTGACATACTCTTGCCATGATTCTAAAAATTTAGGAATGCAAAAGTCGAAATTTTTTATGGATTTAGCAAATATAATTACATGAATTTATTAACAAATTTAAAAAAACACGTCTATATGAGACTTTTTTATCCTGAATTTCGCTTTGCAAATGATTAATAATCAATTGTATATGGAGCAGATTTCCATCTGTCCCCCGATTTATATATTTTTTATAGCAATACGATCAGACTCTTCAGTACCGCTCCTAATCTTACAGCCTCCAAAACCCGCTGTGGTTCAGTACCATGCTTCACTACCGCCTCTTCATGGCTGGTAACACACATCTCACAACCATTCAACGCAGATATCATCAAACTCAGTAATTCGAAGAACTCTTTACCCAACACCGGGTTCGCCATAATACTCATACGAATACCAGCAGAGGTGGTGGTGTAAAACTCCTTATTGACAAAATGCCTGAAACGATAGTAGATATTGTTGGCATTCATCAGAGAAGTACAACTCAATACTTCAGCAATCTCTTTCTCTGTTGCTCCTTCCGCTGTCGCCAACCTCCCGAAGGATGCCTGCAAAGCCTCATGCTTCTCGTTTACGGCAACAGACAGACCTATCAGATAGGCTTCCTTCTTGCTGAGCGTAGCGGCTCCCAAAGCATTTGTAACGTTTATTTTCAGATCTTTCAGGTAACGCGCATCTGCACTTACCAAAGCCTGTAACTTTTCAGATACCGGCAGCTCCGCTAACCCCACTGTCTCTAACAATTGAATAGCAGTATCCTGATTTGTTGTTGCGAACATATGTTGTATAAGTCAGTTTAAAAGCCGGGGAAACAGGTCAACCCCATTTCCCCGGATATCAATAATGTAAGTCTGTTATTGGAATTAAGCAGTCAGCGTAGCTTCGCCTTTCTGCCAGTTGCAAGGACACAGCTCATCTGTTTGCAGCGCATCCAGTACACGCAGTACCTCTTTTACTGAACGACCTACAGACAGATCATACAGAGATACCCAACGTACAATACCCTGTGGATCTACGATGTAAGTTGCACGGTAAGCTACTTTTTCGTTTGATTCCAGAATACCGAGCTCTTCTGCCAGAGATTTGGAAGTATCTGCCAGCATTGGAAACTGCAGTCCACGCAGATCTTCGTGATCTCTTCTCCATGCAGCATGTACAAACTCACTGTCTGTAGATGCACCAATCAGTACCGCATCACGGTCTGCAAAATCCTGCGCATGTTTGTTGAACTCAGCAATCTCAGTTGGACATACAAAAGTGAAGTCCTTAGGCCACCAGAACATTACCATCCATTTGCCAGAGTTTTTCAGTTCTTCTGAAGACAGCTCATAAAATTCTTTACCTTTCTCAATAGAAACTACAGCCGTTTTTTTGAATTCGGGAAACTCTGACCCTACGGATAAAATAACATTTTTCATATCTATATTCGATTTTTGATTTGTTTGCCTGCGATATTTTTTCTTTCGACGCCGCAAAGATCACTTTACATTCATTATTAATCAAATAGATTTTTAAAATGCCGCATTGAGTTTTTCTATATATGCCCACTTTCCCCACCCTGGCCCATTATTTCCCTCTACCCGCGCGTATAACCAATTATTTAATCATCTTCCTCACATTTTTATGGTATTTCCGTAACTTTTTGGCACACTATTTAGTTATATAAACGGACACAATTTAAACTAGCATGGAAATGAAAAAGAAATATTTACTACTTGTGATCGTAACGGTTGGACTTGCTTTGATTCCGTTTATTAAAAACAGCATCATTAAACAGGATGAATTTGACGCAACCAGAGATCTATTCATCTGATGTTTAGCGGGTCCCTTAGTGCCGTTCAAAACTTCCCCAAACTGGGGTCAGGCTCCCATTTGCTCTTAGGTTCATAATGCTGCCAAATCGCATAACCCACCTTCCGCAATAACTGCCAGGCTTCATTATCCTTGTTCCAGCTTTGATCTGCATTATTCTTTGTGGCGATACAATACACATAATCGCCATGGGGCGCGTTGACCATTATCACCTCTGATCTCGATTCATCTACTGCTCCATTTTTTGATGCAGTTCTGATATTTTCAGGAACCTGAAGTATGCCCTGGGCATCCCAGTAATTACGCGTCAGGTTCCTGTACATCCGCTCACTGCTCGCAGGATCTATCACCTCTCCCTTATAAATCATCTCCATCAGTCGGGCCATTTCCCGGGGAGATGTTTGTCCCCAGCCAAATTCCTTTCGATTTGCTTCCCTGCCTGCCGTCCTGGAATTCACGCGCAATACCTTAAAGCCATTGCTTTCCAGCCACGCGTTAATCGTTGTGCCCCCACCAGCAAGCGATTGCAGCCATAAACTAGCCGTATTATCGCTCATGGTCAACATCAGCATCACTACCTTATCCAGATCTATTTTCTGGCTATCTTTAAACGATCCCAGGATATCCAGTCCCGGATATAACAGCGAATCCCGATACACCAACTGTTGATGATAATCCAGTTCTCCTTTTGCAATTTTGTTGAATATACCCACCTGAATGGTCGTTTTGATCATACTGGCAGTGGGAAAAATCGTATCTGCATTGATACAAACTTCTTTTCCCGAAGGCAAATGATGTACATAAATGCCTGCCTGACCATGAAAATCTTTGAGTAATTGCTGTAAAGTGGCTGTCAGCTTTTTATCGGTTTGCTGTGAACGGCCTGCAAGGGTAAACAGGCAGCAGGCCAGCAGTAGAGAAAGTGTTTTCATAAGGGGATAAAATACAAAAAATCCTTCTCAACAAAGTCGGGAAGGATTTTTTCGGGAGATGAAAGTCGCTCTGCCATCTATATGACTCATCAGGTAACGTTATTGATCAGATCTGCGAAATTGCGGATACCTATCTTTTTGGAAGTGGTATATCCTTCTGCAAACTCCACTCCTACCATTTTACCCATCATTTTAGCGCGGTATACTACGCTATCGAAGAAGCCGGAGGAGGAAATATAAGTTTGGGGTTCATTGTCCTTTGGCGCCAGGAATTGGGAAGTAAATGCTTTGATGGCTTCCAGTTTGCGATCCATTACCGGACTGATGTCTAACACAAAATCGGGCTCGATATAACGGTCCTGGATAAAATGAAACACTTGTTTAGGACGCCATGCATCTTGTTCTACGCCATCGTGCTGGGTGGACACTTTACGCAGTCCTGCCAGGAAGCAGCTGTCTGCTATCAGTTTGGCAGCGCGACCATGATCCGGATGACGGTCGTCAATAGCATTGGCCAGTACTATTTCCGGACGGTATTTGCGGATGGCTGCAATAATAGCCATTTGTTCCATGGTATCGTTACGGAAAAAGCCATCGGCCAGGCCCAGGTTTTCCCGTATTTCCAGGCCCATAATTTTTGCAGCTGCCTGGGCTTCCTTTTCCCGGAGTTCGGGAGTACCACGGGTCCCCAATTCACCGCGGGTAAGGTCAACAACGCCTGTCTTCATTCCATTCGCTGCATGCATCATCAGTGTACCGGCACATCCCAACTCCACATCGTCGGGGTGTACCGCTATCGCGAGTATATCCAGTTTCATACGCTAAAAATTGAGATGCAAAGATACGGATCAATCTTCGGAGCTGGTGATAGCTACTCCTGCTTTCCTGTCGGAGATATGATATTTCTCTTCCAACTCTTTAGCAGTCAGCACTTTCAGGCTGATGAAGGATTTCCGGTCTACCACAAACAGCCGGGCTTCATCATTGGCCTGTACTACTTTATCGTTTACTATAAAGCAGATGGCGCTATCGGAGGGATATTGTTTTCGTAAGCTATCGTATGCGGGAGACACGGATCGGAGGAAATTGCTCACGCGCTTACGGGCAAAGGGCTTGGTTTCTATGTATACGACTCCATTCTCGGCCTGGCTGCCATACAGCAGCACTGCTTTCTTTCCTTTGGCAATGGTCATCAACCCAATATTATCTGGCGTAAGGCCGGTCATAATACCGGGCGTCACCTTAACGCTGTCCAATACATATACGGGATCGTCATTGCCAGTTTCCTGTGCGAAAACGGCAGTGGGTAACAAAAAAGCGGCGAGTATTAATAAGCGGAATCTCATTCAGCGAAGGTACGTTTTCTTAATTATAGGCACGGTAATGCTGGTATAGTTCCAGCTCCTGCACGATGTCTTCAATATCTTTATCTTCCTGTTTGTCGTAATCACTTTTCAGGTTTCCCCCGAAGAAAAAGGCCACTGTTTGCCAAATGCGCGCATTGAAGCCTCCTTTCAGCTCTTTGATGATCTCGTAGCAGTTCTGGCCGGTTTCCCGGTTGATGAGCTTCATGAGGACTTTCCCCTGGTAAACGGAGAGATTGGTGAGTTTATCTCCAAACTGGGCTTTCAGTTCCTTCTCTTTGCTGGCGAGATAGGCTTTTCTGGCGCGCCCATTCGGCAGTTTGGCCAGTTCCACATTCACATCCTTCAGGATGCGGGCGGCCGACTTAGCATAGGGATAGGTGACATATACGGCATTCCGTAATCTTGTCCAGCGTTCCCTTTCTTTGGCCAGTCTTCTGGGGAGCTTATCTACCACGTCAAAAATGGCCAGCGTGATTACCGGAATCGTGTCTTTCCCTACCACGATGGCATGCAATGCAACCGTATCCGCTCCGTGGGCTTCCTGTGCGAAAACCGGGCGGCCATACGTGGCAAAAGCCAGTATCAGGGATAAGCAGAAAATTACCTTTTTCAGCGGACGCATAAGCTTTAAAACGCTCCTTACTATGGGAATGTTACCACAAGTTAATTAAAGATTTGACATTTCTTACAGGGAGTTTACCGGCTGCATTTTCAGGACATGAATCGCGAAACTGTCGATATCCCTCGTTACTTCCGGAACTGCCTTGCTGGTTAAAACGGAGCCTAATACATGCGCGCCGGCTCCTGGCACGGGGATGGCCGCTTTCAGGCTATCCGGCGTACCCAGTTCTTTATACATCTCCAGGATGGCGGATACTTTCACTGTTGGGTCCTGATGTGTCTCATCCTTGTAATAGTACAGGTTGAGTACAGGCTGGTGTACCCGCTCAAATGTCTTTTTGGTCATGGTGGTTTCCAGCAGTTCTTCCAGTTGCACGACCGCTTCCAGGCGATAACGGTTATCCCAATACTGATGCATCACCTGGCTGGTATCCTTGCCTTCGCGGAAATCGCCGCCGGTGATGAGTCGCGCAAGCTGCAAACCCCAATGATCATTGGCCAGGAAGGCGTATTTATCGTTGATGGCGATATTGGGCGACATATTAATCAACGCATACACGTCATTAGGGTATTCTGCGGCCAATTTAAGCGCTAGCGTGCCGCCAGTGGAAGTACTCATCAGAATCACTTTATCTCCCAGAGAGCGGCCTATCATCAGCGATTTCTTCGCGTCTTCCCATAACCCATCGGCAGTCATATTCAACAAAGGGTTGGGCGATTGCAAGCCGTGGGCATTGAGTCGGGACAGATAAAGATTACATCCAAACTTCTCTGCAAAATCCCGATGCACGGGGTTTCCCTCTTCCTGGCTGGCGGAGAAGCCATGCAGGTATACCACTGCATAGGGTGTACGCTTATGGGGCGTATCTACCCAAACGATCCTGGCCTCGTTATCCGGACGCACCGGTTGAGTGGCCTCACCTGCACGGATATACGCATCTAAAGAGTCCGGTTGCAGCGGAACGATGGGAAGGTGCAGGTCATAAGCTGGTGTGGAGGGTTTGGGGCCCAGCAGATAAATAATGCCCAAGGTGGATATCACTATCAGGAATATACGAAACCTGCGTTTCATAACCGAGGATTTTATTACTATAAATCTAGGAAAATATTACGGTTAAAAATCGCATAAAAAAATGGTGTCCCAACATTGTGGAACACCATTTAAAAATTTATTAATGACGAATGTCGTTATACTTTTTGTTTGGCAGGCTCTTTTGCTTTTGCAGCGCCGGTTTTGCCGCCTTTATTCAGTTTCACTCTGTAAGCGATTGCGATAAAGGTACCTACAATCATCACGATAACGCCTAACCACAATACGTTGATGTATGGGAAAACGATCGCTTTCATGATGATATAATCGCTGTTGGAATCTGCTTCTTTCACTTTAATCTGCACTTTGTTTTCGGCAGGCAGGATTTTGCTGAAGCGAACCTGGAGGGCAAGTGGCGCCAGGGTATCTTCGATGCTGTACTGATAAGCGCTGTCGCGGATCAGGTATACTGGTTGCAGTTTGAAATGATCATCTGTCTGCGTGAATACTTCCAGGTCTGCACCTACAGCCAGATCGCCGGCTTTCGCCTCATAATTTCTGTTAGACACTTTGGTGTTGATGTCTTTCAGGATCATGAATCCTTTGGAGAAGAAGATTGAGTCACCTGGTTTTACCTCATGTGATACATATTTGGTAGAATCATCGGCAGGCGCATTTTTATCTTTCAGCGGCGGTGTAGCAGTGATATAGGTGAAGATATCTCTGTCCAGGTAATGTCTGGAAGAAGGATTGGAAGTCAGTGCATTTTCTTTGGTATTGACAAATGCATTTGGATAGAGGCGGAAGTGCTCTACTATTTTACCTGATTTATCCTTACGTTCATAATCTACTTTGAAGTACACTTTAGCATCTCCGGTAGCGGAAGAATCGCCCACATAAGTAGCGTGGTATTCGCCCATTTCAACAGGTACTCCCAGCGGCAACATGATATTTTCGCGGGCATTCTGTTTACTTTCTTTACGGAAGATGTCCTGGCTCAGCATTTTCATTTTATCCAGGGAGATGACTTCCTTCTTTGCAGAAGAGAGTAATGCGCCCAGGAGCACCATACCAAAACCAACGTGAGCGATAGAAGCGCCTGCTGATTTCACTTTCCCTTTCAGGCCGATGAAAATATACATGAAGTTACCTACCACTGCGTAGATGCTGGCGAACAGCATGAAGTAAATCGCAGCCAGGAAACCAGCGCCATACTCAGTAAAGTGAACGCCACCAGCGAAGATAATTGCCAGTGTAGCCACCAGTGAAATAGCTGTAGGCAGCAGCAGCTTGCGGGTGAGC
The DNA here is from genome assembly GCF_003259435.1 of Chitinophaga dinghuensis. Classification (GTDB taxonomy): domain Bacteria; phylum Bacteroidota; class Bacteroidia; order Chitinophagales; family Chitinophagaceae; genus Chitinophaga; species Chitinophaga dinghuensis. Next base: position 478,076 of record NZ_QLMA01000004.1, on the reverse strand, counting down.
TCGCGGCGAGGCGTATCCTTATATTTCATGAACTGAACCAGCGCAGTGAGGATACCCACGATGATCGCCAGCCAGATCTGGATTTTATTGTAATGGAACATCACATCAGAAGGAGGCGCCATCTGATCTATTTTGAGCAGATTTCTCAGACCGGTGATATCCAGCAGTTTATTCCATACCGGAATGGAGGTGGTGAAGGTAATCTGGATAGCTGCGATCAGCAGTACCAGCGCGCCTACAAACAGCCAGAATTCGCGGGAATAAGTGCTTTCTTCCTTGTTTACCGTAGGAATCTCTTTCCTCCGTGCAATCATGATCCAGATGGAAGGAACGGTGAATACAGCCATGAAAATCAGGAGCTGGCCGCTCATACCCAGATCGGTGAAGGAGTGTACAGAAGAATCACCCAGGATACCGCTTCTGGTAAGGAAGGTGGAATACAGGATGGTAATGAAAGAGATAAAGAAGAAAAATACGGTAGATTTCAGTGCATGGCCAGTAGATTTATAGGCCAGGCAGGTATGTACGCCTGCTACCATGCAAAGCCATGGCACCAGGGATGCGTTTTCTACAGGGTCCCAAGCCCAGTAACCACCGAAGTTGAGAGACTCATACGCCCATGCCGCGCCCATCATGATACCAAGACCAAGAATGGCGATAGCAAACAGGCCCCAAGGCAGGACTGGTTTGGTCCAGCCGGTATAATCGCGGGTCCAGATGCCTGCGAAAGCGAAGGCAAACGGAACGATGGTAGAGGCAAACCCCAGGAACAGTACAGGTGGGTGAATCACCATCCAGTAGTTCTGGAGGGTCAGGTTGAGCCCGTTACCGTCTTTGATGAAGCTGAGATATTCGGCAGACTGGAAAATAGGCGCTGCCTGGTTTTCTTCTGCCTGGCGCAGGAGCATGAATGGGTTGCTACCTACTTTATAACCGAGGATAAAGATACCGAGCAGCATACTGCTCATCATCAGCTGAGAAATGGAAATAACAGTCATTACCGGGGTTTCCCATTTACCGCTGGTGCGGATGAGGACAATACCCAGTACGCTGTTCCAGATGCTCCACAGCAGGAAGCTACCTTCCTGATCGGACCAGAGGCTGGAAAAGAGATATTGAACAGGCAGGTCGCGGGAGGTATTGCGCCATGCGTATTTGTATTCAAAAAAGTGATTATACAGAATATAGAACAGGCAGCAGAAAATAGCCAGTACTGCTATGGATTGAATAAAAAAGCTCCATCTGCCTACCTTTTTCCAGGATGCTTTTGCCGATTCTTCTTTATTTACCACGGCGCAATAGTAGGATACGGATGCTACCATTGATGCTACAAATGCCAGGACGGCAAAGAAGTGACCGAGTTGTCCCAGTAATAAATGTTCCCCTACAAACTTCATGATTTCTACAGCTAAAGATTAAAGTGTCTGATTGCCAACTGCTACCTGGTCGTTTTTATATTTGGATGGACATTTCATCAGGATTTTGTTGCAATGAAATTCCTGTCCTTCCATTTTACCAGTGAGTACTATTGATTCCGCTTTTTCGAAGTCAGTAGGTTTGGCGCCATAAAACACCACCCGGCGAGTTTCTCCGGTTTTATCTTTTACATAGAAACTAAATAAGTTGGCATCTTTCTGTGGATCGTAGCTCATATGCTGAAGCGTATCTAGCGTGCCGATCACATGGAACTCCTTCCCTTCTTTCTGTCGGGCGGTTGCGAATGTTTCATAGGTACTGAAATCACCCACCATGGTAATAATCACCCCTATTGCCACCGCAATAACCACCAGCAGTATAATATTTGTTTTTTTCATATGAAAATAATCTTCCCTATTGTCGTGATACAAGCTGCAAAACCCTCCACCAGTCTATCTTTCAAACCCATTGCAAAAAACCTGTATTTATCTAATCCTAAATAATGCCGCAAAATTAACGCAAAATGGTCTTCGGAAGTCAAAATTTATATAAAAGGCAATTCTTTTTTAATGAAAAGGGGCGGTAAGTAAACATATATTATCTTTGCGCGGAATTTTGAATTTAGAATTTTATCATGGCTGATTTATCTCAATTTGACCCGAACTCAGTTGGGCTGTTGTCAAACAACATTTTCGGGCTGCCTTTTCAGGAAGATGATGCTCGACTGGTACTGTTGCCAGTACCTTGGGAAGTGACTGTCTCCTATAGTAATGGTACTGCCCGTGGTCCGGAGCATATTTTCAGGGCTTCCCTGCAGGTAGACCTCTACGATTCAGACGTAAAAGACGGCTGGAAACAGGGATTCTTTATGCGGGAACCAGACAAACACCTGCTGTTGCGTAGTGATTACCTGCGTAAAGAAGCGGAGCTGTATCTGAAATTCCTGATGGAAGGTGGTGATATTTCAGAAAATGAGTTTCTGAAAAAGACCCTGGTAGACGTCAATAATGGCACCAGAGCGATGAACGAGTGGGTATACAATCAAACCCGCGAACTCCTCTCTAAAGGTAAACTGGTAGGCCTGATAGGCGGTGACCACAGTACTCCTCTGGGCTTCTTTAAAGCTATCGGCGAGCATAAAGGCGATTTTGGTATTCTCCAGATCGATGCACACTGTGATCTGCGCGACAGCTATGAAGGTTTTAAATATTCACATGCCTCTATCATGTTCAATGCGCTGGCGGAAGTTCCACAGTTACAGAAACTGGTGCAGGTAGGTATTCGTGATTATTGCGAAGAAGAAGTAGACTACATCAACGATAGTAATGGTAAAGTGGTTACCTTCTTCGATAAGGATATTAAAGAAAGACAATTCGAAGGCGAGACCTGGAAATCTATCTGTGATAGCATCGTAGATACTTTGCCACAGCAGGTTTACATCAGCTTCGATATTGACGGACTTGATCCGAAACTGTGTCCGCACACAGGTACGCCGGTAAGCGGTGGTTTCGAAACAGAACAGGTTTATTACCTTTTCAAACGTGTGATCGCCAGCGGTCGTCAGTTGATTGGTTTTGACCTGAACGAAGTGAGCGCTTCCCACGACGAATGGGATGCTAACGTAGGCGCACGCGTACTGTTCAAACTCTGCAACCTCCTGGTGAGCGCCAACAAATAAATACTACTGCATGTACAAACTGCGTATTATACATCCCAATGCCAATAACAGGTTGAAATTACTGCCTGTTATGCATGGCATAGTGGGAGTGCTGTTCCTGGTGAATGCCATTGGCATTTACCGGGGAGCTCAGCCCAATTGGTTTCTGGCTACCTTCTTTTTCCTGGTAGGGCTCGCCAGTCTCCTATTTCCTTTTACTGCCAGGAAGTTTAAAAATTTCCCGGCAGCCAATATTATGGCGCGCATCGTACAGGTATTCATTTGCCTGACCGGTAGTCTCTACTTCCTCTCCCACCTGGCCCCCACAGCCGCTTTCATGCTGATTGTGATTGGTGCAGGCCTGGGGTATATTGCCTGGTCGGAATACAAGGTATTTCAGCCGGCATTTATGCAGCTGGACAAGACGGGCATTACTGTTCCGACAGCTTTCACTCCAAAGGTGATTGGCTGGAACGAGCTGAATAACGTAATTTTGCGTAATGACCTGCTGACGCTGGATTTTAAATCCAACAAAGTATTACAGCTGGAACTGGTAGAAATGCCAGCGCCGGAAGAAAGAGACGCACTGAACGCATTTTGCAAAAGCAGGATCTGATAAGGATACTGATTAATCAACAACATTTATGGCGGTATTAAAGCAATCACCTTACATACTTTATTCCGACGGAGAGGGTAATATCTTCGAAGATACGTCTATGCACGTGGCTGGACGTAGTGGCTGGGATGCCTATCCCATTGACGTAGAGGAATGGATCGAATTACCTGAAGGCGGAAACCTGTATGAATTGCCAGGCCGCAGAGGAATTGGTCTCAACGCGGAAACCGGAGAGATGGAACTCTGTGAAAAAGGTTGGGCTGTAGCGGCTTTTATTCCGCCGGCACATACCGGATTTTACCTGGCTGCTTACGAGACTATGCCGGATGCCCCAACCCTCCCACTTTTCTGCTACACAGCAGTAGGTTGGCTGGATGGTAAATTCTATGTTCCTGCGACCCGTATTGAAGCGGATATTCGCCAGGAATGTGGCGGTTTCGATGCCAAAAAAGTAAAACAAGGCGTAAACCAGCTGATGGCTGCCTACCCGCATAACAGGCTGGTACAACATCTTGCTGAAAACTGCGCCCTGACATATGAATGTCCTGCTGCCCGTAACTATTTCATGGGCAGATGGGAATGCCCGATTCCTTCCTCCCCTGCCTGTAACGCTAACTGTGTAGGCTGTATCTCCTTCCAGCCGGAAGAAGAAAGCATCGTTTCTACACAGGATCGTCTGCGTTTCAAGCCTACAGCGGAAGAAATTGTGGAGTATACGGTTCCTCACCTGGAATCAGCGCCTTTCCCAATCGTAAGTTTCGGACAAGGTTGTGAAGGTGAACCCCTGCTGATGTGGGAAACAATCCGTGAATCTATCATCGAAATTCGTAAGCACACACCAAAAGGCAGCATCAATATCAACACCAACGGTAGTAAGCCAGATGCAGTAAGAGCCCTCTGTGAAGCGGGTCTGAACAGTATTCGCGTAAGTATGAACTCCTGCCAGGACAAATACTATACGCCGTATTACCGTCCGAATAACTATAAATTCGAGGATATTGTGGAAAGCCTGAAAGTGGTGCGCGAATTTGGCGGATGGACTTCCATCAACTATTTCGTATTCCCAGGTATGACCGATACAGAGGCTGAGTATGAAGCATTACGTAAGCTCATCCAGGAAACGGACCTGAACATGATCCAATGGCGTAATTTCAATATTGATCCGGACTGGTACCTGGGTCGTATGAATATTGCGGAAACTGGCGAATGTATGGGTATCAAGCAATTGATGGACCTGATACATGAAGAGTTCCCGAATGTGAAATTCGGATACTTCAATCCTCCGATGGAACGTATCACCGGAGATTATATGGAAGATTTCGCTCACTAGGATTCTTCTTCCAGTGATAGCAATAACCCGTCCCTGTGCGCGCTTTCAGCTCCAAATCGGTACTGGCGCGCATAGGATGATGGGGACATCCCGGTCACCTTTCTGAATACCCGGTTAAAAGTAATTGGATTGTTATACCCCGTTGCATAAGCCACTGAGGCGATGCTATCATATTCCCCTCCTATAATTTTCTTACAGGCTGCATTGATCCTGATTTCATTCAGGAATTCCAGGTATGTTTTGCGGGTATGTTTCTTAAAATATTTGCAGAATGCATAGGTAGTGAGGTGCGCTACATTCGCAATTTTCCCCAGCGTAATATTTTCCGCGTAATGCTCCAGGGTATATTGGTAGATATCATTCATCCGAAGCCCTTCGGATTCACTGTAAGCATGGCGGGAGAACCCGGTAGACAAAGACTTCCACTCCTTCACCTGTTTCGTCATCTGCAGTAACAACTGCACAAAAGCCAGCAGGCGTTCTGCTCCTGTCAGTTTTGAAATCCGGACAATATCTGGTCCGAAACGTTCTTCGTACATCGCGGGTAGCTGCAAACTATTCCTGGAATGCTGGAGGAATTTACGGATGCCTTCCATTTCTGGAAGTCTCAGTAATCCCTGGAGAGCGTGTTCGTGGTCAAAGAAAATATGTATGGCGTGAATATTCTTCTCTTTCAGGTTCTCGAAGTATTTGGCATCCCCTTTAAACATATGGGGCTGATTGGCGCCAATTACATAGACCTCTCCTGCCTTAAACGGCTGCGTATAGTTCCCGGTGATAAGCGTACCCTCGCCACGGATAATGAGGGTAATCTGCGCCTCCTTGTGGCGGTGCAGGTAGTGGTAAAAGTATGGTAAGATGTCCTCCTGTACTACTACGGAGCCTTCATCAGCTACCGGAACTGTAAATTGGATAACTTTCATTTACCAATTTTACTACTTTTTACCAGATTTTAGCAAATCGGGGACAATATTTGTATATCGTTTAACAATTTTTGTGATGGATAGCGATATCAGCCGTTTGAGTTTTATAAATTTTTAGCGGCATCCAGCTTTTTCTGGAGGAAGAAGAAGCCCGTTGCAGCCAGCACGCAACCGAATGCGGTGAGTCCCCACCAGATCCGGAAACCCAGGTGACCTACTACAAAGGCGCCTGCGGTAGGAGAAACAATATTGGCGACGGAATAAGAGATCGTATAGAGCGCAGCATACTGGCCGCGGTTATGGTCCTTACTACGGGCTATCCAGAAGCTGTTCATAAACGGCAGGGTAAGCATCTCCCCAAAAGTGATGATCACCATGAATACAGATGCCACTATCCAAAATGCGGGCATGGCCGACAGGAAGATATACGCCAGGCAAACCACGAGGGCTCCACGAACAATGAAGAGCAGGTTGGGCATTCGACCATCCAGATGATAGATCATCACCATTTCAATAACAGCGATCATGATACCGTTAACAGACATATTCAGACCGATGGCCCATTCTTCCAAATGCAGCACCTCTTTGAAGTAGAGCGGGACAATACTGGAAAACTGGAACAGGCAAATGGCGCTTAGCATGGCGAAGCCCAGGAACCATATATAGATCTTGTCTTTCCATACACCATCTTTGGTACTGGATTTATCGGCATGACTTTTGGCGGGAGCCGGTACTGGAGGCAGGAATACGCGCATGAGAATAGCCGCAGTGATACAGGTGGCGCCGTCTGCCCAGAACAGCAAATCATAGCTGAAACTGGCCAGGATACCACCGATAGCAGGACCTACAGACCATCCCAGGTTTACTGCCAGGCGATTCAGAGAATAGGATCTGGTTCTGTTTTCTGGTTTGCTATACGCCGCAATGGCAATACTGTTGGCCGGTCGGAAGGCATCGCCTACAGAACTCAATGCGAAGACGCAGATACAAATCTGTGGAAATGTATGCATCTGGCCCAATAAAATGAATAATAAACCGTTAGAAAAAAGACTCCAGAACTGGACCTGATAAAATCCGATTTTATCTGACAGCCAACCGCCGAGTGAAGCGCCCACAATTGCACCCGAACCGAAACAGGCCATTACAATACCTGCCTGTCCGATGGTAAAATGTAAATGCTGGGTAAGATACACCGTCATGAAAGGAATGACCATGGTGCCACTTCTGTTGATCAGCAGGATTAACGATAACCACCAAGTCGCCGGGGAAAGCCCTGAGTAGGCATTTCGATAAAGACTCAAAGTTTTTTGTACGGGATTCATAAGCAGGTTGTAAAGATAAAATTTAATAACGGATAATGGTGGAACTTATCCGGTAATTATTAACTTTGATTGAAGATCAAGCAGCAGACAACATGCAGGAAGATAATAAGAAGAAGAATATTAAGGCTTTAGGAGTGACTATCGGCGTACATGCGTTGCTGTTAGTTGCATTGTTGTTTGCAGGATTCTCTGCGCCGCCTCCGTTACCCAATCAAGATTTGGGTATGGAAGTAAATCTCGGTACCTCCGATGATGGTATGGGCGATGTACAACCGCTTGATCCAAATCCTCCGGCAGCAGAGGCGCCAACGCCAGCTCCCACAGAAACCCAGGAACCGGCGAAAACAGATGAAGCTCCTCCGCAGGATATCGCTACTGATAATGATGCAGACGCCCCTGAAGTAAAAAAACCGGAAAAACCAGTGGTGAAGCCTCCAAAGGAATTGCCTAAAAAACTGGAACCTAAACCGGAAAAAAAGCCAGCGAAAAAACCGGCAGTTGAAACGCCTCCGAAACCAGCGCCCCCAGCACCTGCTCCAAAACCGAAAGCAGTGTTTGGTGGTATCACCAATAATAATTCCGCACATAGTGGCAACGGCGCCAATGGCTCCAACAGCTCCACCGGCGAAGGAAATACCGGCAAACCCGGCGACCGTGGCCAGATAAACGGAGACCCTAACGCCAAAGGCTATACGGGCGGTGGCGGCCTCGGCGGCGGCAGATCTGATTTCAATCTCAAAGGACGCAGTCTGATCGGCAGACCTTCCGTCACCTACGACAGCAACGAATCCGGCTATGTAGCCATCAGTATAAAAGTAGACCAACAAGGAAATGTGATCGCTGCCAGCTATAGTATGAGCGGTTCTACTATCAGCAATGATAATCTCATTGCCATTGCCAAACGCGCTGCTACGCAGATAAAATACAATGCCAGCCCAGATGCGCCTGAAGTTCAGTTCGGGCTGATCCGGTTCTATTTCAAAGCTGAATAGCGTATACCAAATATTGTGATGTGAAGTATGAGGAAGAAGGATAAGCAATATACCTGATTCCAACCAGTATGTCTTGTACTGTCCTAAACAACTAACACCTGTGAAAACTTTGAGCACAAATGCACAGTCGAACTGTGCAATCGAAAACACCTGTTTTACCTACTTTTTGCCAGCAAATGAAGATTATTAACCGTATCTTATTGAGCACAGTCACTGCGCTCGCATGTACTGCTGCAGCCACAGCGCAGACTTTTACAGGCTTCCATCAGAGTAATTATGCCGGCGTTTACGGCATCATGTACAACCCTGCCAGCGCTGCCGCCACCCGCTATAAATGGGACCTGAATATTTTTGGCGCAGATGCCAAAGCAGGAAATACCTACATGAGCCTTACTAAAAAAGCTATCTTTTCAAGCGCATATGACACTCTCCGCAAGAATCAGGATTTTTTCCTGGATACGGCGGCCAGAAGGAAGCAAAACGGATGGGAAATGGCAGAAATCATGATGCCCTCCCTCATGTATTCTATCGATGAGAAACAGACCGTATCCTTTATCTGGCGTATCCGTAGTAGTAGCAACGGCGGTAATCTCCCTACTCCCCTCGCTAACTTCTTTGGCGATAATTTTCCGAATCCAAACTATAAAGGCAATAACTACACCATTGAACATGCTGCCGTAGCCTCCAACATTTGGAATGAATTCGGCTTCAGCTATGCGCGCATATTGCGCAACAGCTATGGCGGCGTCTGGAAAGGAGGTATCACCTTAAAATACCTCAGCGGAATAGCAGCGGGGTATGCTTCTGTAGACAATACTACTTTTCAGTTTAACTCCACCCGGGACGGTAGCATTAGTAAAGGTACCATGCGATATGGCTACTCTGAAAATCTGGACCATTGGGCTAAACCTACTATCAGTAACCTTAAAATTGGCCGTAATTCCGGCTTTGGAGCTGATCTGGGACTAATTTATGAATACCGCCCGGATAATGACGGTTTCGGAGATTATGTAGGCGACCACTGGAATCCCTCTTCAGATGCTTATCAATTTCGTGTAGGCGTTTCCATTACCGACATCGGTAGCATTGGTTACAACAAAGCCCCTTCAAATACCGACCTCCTGCTGCAAACAGATCATATAGATCCCAAAGACTTAACTTACAAGAAAAATCAAAGCCTGAAGCAGTATGCTGCCCAATTGAATAAGGCTTTCACGCCAGTAGCTTCTGCCAGCGATTTCAGGATGGCACTGCCAACCATGCTGCATCTGATGGGCGATTACAATATAGACGACCGCTTCTTTGTATCTGCCAATGCGGATATTGCCATGAATGGCGGCAAGCATAATATTTACAAAACCTATGGCATGACCCAGATACAGGTTACTCCCCGTTACGAAGTGGAGTACTTTGGGGCAGCCATGCCTATTGTCCTAAATCACAACGGGCAGGCGGATGTAGGCGCAGGTATCCGCATTGGCCCTTTGATGCTGGGTTCTTATTCCCTGTTCACCAACCTCTTCCGACGTCGCCTGGATCATGCAGACGCATATGTTGCCCTGCGATACATCCCGATATTTAAGAAGAGCGATGCGAATGGCGGCGGTATATTCCATATGCGGAAAAGACAAACCCGCTGTCCGGCCAATAGCAATTAAGGTATGCGCTTGTAATTGCAGGAATTTTTATCTTCGCCTGAGATTAATGAGTCATGCAAAAGTATCAAGAGACATTGGACTTCCTCTTTCAGCGGTTACCTATGTTTACCAAGGTAGGCGAAAGTGCCTTTAGGAAAGACCTGGACAACACGATAGCCTTGCTGGAGGCGATAGACAATCCACATAAAAAATTCAAATCCATTCATGTTGCCGGCACTAATGGTAAAGGTTCTTCCAGCCATATGCTGGCAGCCATCTTCCAGCAGGCAGGTTATAAAACAGGATTATATACGTCCCCGCATCTGCTGGATTTCCGGGAGCGTATCAAAATCAACGGACAAATGGTCAGCGAGCAATTTGTCATTGATTTTACGGAGCGCATGAAGCCGGAAATTGAAAAAATCAATCCTTCCTTCTTTGAGCTGACCGTAGCCATGGCCTTTGAGCATTTTGCAACGGAGCAGGTGGATATTGCTATTATTGAAGTAGGTTTAGGCGGCCGGATAGACAGTACCAACGTGATCACCCCGGAAGCGTCATTGATCACCAATATCAGCTACGATCATAAAAATCTGCTGGGCGATACCTTACCGCTTATTGCAGGAGAAAAAGCGGGTATTATAAAAGCAGGCATTCCTGCTGTGATCAGCGAAAGGCAATCAGAAACCAAAGATGTTTTTATCCAGAAAGCCGCTGCAACAGGTGCGCCACTGCACTTTGCAGATGAAGAATGGATGGGGGCCGCCAACGGGACAAAGATCACTAATACCCATCTGGATTTAACGTTACTGAATATACGAAAGCAAGAAACCCGTCATTATAAACTGGATCTGAATGGTCAGTACCAGGAGAAAAATGTAATGGGCGTTTTGTCGGTTGTACAGATCATGCAACAACGAGGCTGGCAAATCACGGAAGAGCATATCAGCACGGCCCTCGCACATGTAAAACGATTAACAGGTTTGCGTGGCAGATGGGAAGTGGTGAATCAACATCCTCTGACAGTACTGGACGTAGGGCATAATGAAGCTGGCATCATCGAAATTATGCAGCAATTGCGACATATGACCTATACCAGTCTGCATATTGTTACCGGCTTTGTGAAAGATAAAGAGGTGGAGAAAGTGCTGCCTTTATTTCCCGGCAATGCACACTATTATTTCTGTAAAGCCCAGCTGCCAAGGGCATTGGATGAGGTGACGCTCACAGAAATGGCTGCAGCACATGGTTTGGACGGCAAGGCCTATCCTACTGTACAACATGCACTGCAAGCCGCGAAACAACATGCAGAGAAAGATGATATGATCCTCGTTTGCGGCAGTTGCTTTATCGTAGCAGAAGCGTTATAGCTATTTCATTTGTAACCTGTTCAGGTGCATTAATGCATAAAATACACAGGTTACATGCAGACTTTGCAGCAGCTGATTGTCTTTGATTAGTTGCTGCAGTTCTTCCATAGACATGAGCACTACTTCTATTTGCTCATTGTGATCCAATTGCTGTTCTCTCACCTTTACGCCGCCAGTTGCCAGGAACATATGGGTGAGGTTATTAGTAGAACCTGGATTAGCGGAAACGCTACCTAACGGGATAATTTCCTTGAAGCTATACCCTGTTTCTTCCATCAGTTCCCTTTCCATCGCAAAAGCAGGAGAAGGATCGGTATCATCCATGGTACCTGCCGGTATCTCAATGATGGTTTTACGCACGCCGTGACGGTACTGGCGGATCATAATCGCCTGGCCGTCTTCTGTGAGTGCAAGGCCGTTTACCCAGTCGTTATATTCCAGGACATAGTACGGTTCAACGATTCGTCCGTCCGGAGTTTCACAAACATCCTTTCTGGCTGTCAGCCAGGTATCCCTATGCAGGTATTCTGATGACAGTAATTTCCAATCCATGTTATTCATTGCCATAAATTATTCCCAGTTCATTCTTTCCTTCAACGCAGTAATGTGCGCCACATGATGCAGGCCGTGCCAGGCATACATTGCGGTAATCGTTTTAATGTTGAATTCTTTCTTATGTTCCGGATGATAGAACGTACGCTCCCACTGCTCCGGCGTAATAGCTTTCAGACAAGCCACCCAGCGGGCATGGAGCGCATGTAATAAGGTGACAGATACGTTAGTAGGTACGGTGAAGACATCCGGCAGTTCTGCCCATGCTTTTTCCTCGTATACTTTGATCGTTGGAACATCTTCGGTGAGTGCCAGTTTCAAACGCGTATAGGCGTTGAGGTGACTATCAGCCACATGATGGACAAGTTGTGCCACTGTCCAGCCATCAGGTCTGTAGGGCGTTTGCAGCTGCGCTTCATCCATGTTTTGTATCACTGTTTCCAACAGAGCGGGCAGATAACGGATATCATTGATAAAGCCGTTTAATTCATCCGGCGTATAATCCACTTTCGCCTGAAAGCGGCCGATGGGGTATTGCAGTGCTTCCATTACGGTATGTTAATTAGTCTTCTCGTAATTCTTTTCCTGTCAGATGAATGAATACATCTTCCAGGTTTGCTTTTTTCACTTCCTTTTTACGCTCAAACCCTTGTGATACCAGCTGGTCTATCAATGCATCCGGGGAAGCCAGCGCAATGATATTACCGCTGTCTACGATGGCGCAGCGATCGCAGAGGAATTCTGCTTCATCCATGTAGTGAGTGGTGATTACCACAGTAGTGCCTTGTGCGCGTACCTCCAGGATCAGGTCCCACAGACTTCTTCTCGCTTGAGGGTCCAGGCCGGTGGTGGGTTCATCCAGGAAGATGATGCGCGGTTTATTGATGAGCGTGGTAGCGATGGAGAAACGTTGTTTCTGGCCGCCAGAAAGCTCTTTATATTTAGCGTTGGCTTTGTCGGAGAGATTGAACATACCCAGCAGCTGGATAGGGTCCACCGGTTGGTTGTACAATCCGCCGAACATTTCAATGAGTTCCGTCAATTTCAGGTTGGGATAATAGCCGGAGCTTTGGAGTTGTACGCCTATGATTTTTTTGATTTCTCCAGGGGATTGATCCAGGTCGAAGCCGTCTACATTTACGGTGCCGCTGGTTTTTTCCCGGAGGGTTTCGATGATTTCAAGTGTAGTAGATTTTCCTGCGCCGTTGGGACCGAGCAGGCCGAAGATTTCACCTTCATACACCTCAAAACTGAGCCCTTTCACTGCGGTAAACTCTCCGTATTTTTTCACCAGGTTGCTGACCTCGATGATTTTCTTCTTTTCCATGCCGCCAAATTAGACATTAATTAGGAAAAGATAAAGGCAAGTCTGTACAGACTTGCCTTTATCAGATGTGTAAGCCGAAATAAATATTTTATTTCTTGATGAATACCTGGGTAAAAAAGGTGATGCGGCCACTTCTGGCGGAGCCGATGCCTATCAGATTGTAATCTCCCAGCATGTTTTTGCGGTGGCCCGGACTTTTAATCCATCCGTCTACCACTGCTTCTGCGCTGAGGGTGCCATAGGCCACGTTTTCAGCGGCAGATCCTACACGTCCCATTTTTTTAGAAATGTTCGCCACACGGTCTTCGAAGCCTTCATGACCGAAGCCGGTACTGCCATCCGCCATATCGCGACTATGACGCGCCGCCTGCTGACTGCAATAGCTATCCAGCTGTAATGGTTTTAATCCTTTGGAAGCCCTGAAACGGTTGGTGTAATAGAGGATTTGTTCCTCCATCGTATTGCCGCCCTCGTCGGAGGCCTGACGGGTGGTAGCGTGAGAACATGCGCTTACCTGGAAAGCGCTAAAGAGGACTACCAGAAATGTAAGAATACTGCGGCCTTTCAAAACGAACATAAAAATAATGGTTAATAATAAAAAATGATTAATGTGTTTATAGCACTGACTAAAAAATTATGCCAAGGTTTATTTTTTGCGCAGAAATGTATGTGTTTGTCTGATATTTTTTTTGGGAGACACGTAGTTATCGGTCTGCAGCTGGTATTACAATGGTGGTATAGGGCGCATATAATTCCCAGTTTAAGGTGGAATACAGCGCTTTTCCCTGGGTGGTGGCAACCAGTAATCCTGTGGTAGCGCCCTGCTGTATTACCATGTTACTAAGGGCTGTCATGACCGCGGAGCCCAGGCCTTTGCGTTGATGGGCTGGTTCGGTGGCTATACGGTCAAAAATGGCATACTCCCCTACCATAGCAATGCTGCCCAGAGCGGCCAGTTCGCCGGACGAAGTGAAGATCCTTGCTTTAGGAGTGGCTCCTGGAGTGGTTTCCATATAATAGGAGGAGGGCAATTGAACAGCGGCCTGGCGGTCGCCCCATATTTTCCTCATCATAAAACCGGGAGGACAAATTTCCCATGGGGGCAGTAGTAAAGGACGAATTTGCTCCGGTGTGGCGCAGACTTTCAGAAAAATGTATGGTTGGTCTATGGTGTGCTGGAGGTCTTGCCATCCGGCGCATAGCTGCGGAAAAACATATCGGACCAGTTGATCCGGCCAGCCAACATCAATGCGGAATCCACCCTGATCCGGCACAGGCCCCATGGTACCACGAGCAATAGCCCAGCCTTTCAGCCAGGTTTCTACCAGGAAGGGATCAGCGGGATCATATGGAAGACGTGTTGGCATATATTCCCTAAATATAAAGAAAAACCCGTCTCTGATGAGCAGAAACGGGTCTTTCAGATGCATTAATATACGGTAAAAGTTGTGCTACTTTTTATTGACAATATCCTGCCAGGTATCCACCATGTTTTTGGACCCAATGAAGATTGGCACACGCTGGTGTAACTGAACAGGTTTCAGCTCCAGCAGGCGCTGGCGGCCATTGGCCATCGCTACGCCACCGGCTTTCTCCATGAGGAAAGACATCGGATTACATTCATAGCAAAGGCGCAGACGTCCTGCTTTCCACTTGCCAAAGGCCGGATACATAAAGATACCGCCCTGGATCAGCGTACGATGAATCTCCGCCACCATACAGCCAACAAAACGATGGCGATAGATGCGGTCGTTTTCATTGCGGGCCATAAAATGGTCAATAGAATGCCTGATATTCTCATCATAGAGGTGATAATACCCCATGTTTACAGAGAAAATATCGCTTTCAGGAGGACATTTCAGATTTGGGTGGGACAGGCAGAACTCTCCGATGGAAGGGTCCAGTGTAAAGCCCTGCACGCTACGACGGGTGGCATATACCATCATGGTAGAAGAACCGTAGATGATATAACCAGCAGCGATTTGCTGCGTACCAGGTTGCAGGAAGTCTTCCAGGTTACATTCCTCTCCTTCCGGTGATAAACGGCGGTAAACGGAGAAAATAGTACCGATGGAAACGTTTACATCAATGTTGCTGGAGCCATCGAGGGGGTCCATTAAAACAACATATTTGGATTTCCTGGAGTGTTCGTCTGTGAATGCGATGAAGTTCTCTTCCTCTTCGGAGGCCACGCCACAGCAGTAAATGCTGGTTCTGAGAGAAGCAATAAACTGATCGTTCGCAAATTCGTCCAGCTTCTTCACAGATTCGCCCTGGACATTGGTTTTTCCTACTTCGCCGAGAATATCCGCTATTCCGGCTTTGTTTACTTCCACATTCACCCTTTTGGCAGCGAGACCTATATCTCGCAATAAACCGGAGAGCTGACCGGTTGCACCGGGATAATTTCGTAATTCCTGGATGGTGAACTCATCCAAGGTCATTACTCTTTCCTTGTGATTCATAACGCTACTAACTATGTTTCCGGGCGAATTTACAGCAAATGGATTTTATTTTAATGAAACTGTCATTTCTCTGTAAACAGATTTTAAAACAATTCTAAACTTGCCTTACTTTGCCGAATATTTTTTTAATAGAATTTAAACTATCATATGAAGGTTTTCAAGTTCGGAGGCGCAAGTTTAGAAAGTGTTGAACGTATTCGCCAGGTAGGGCAGATTATACAGTCTTACCCAGATGACAAGCTGTTGATCGTTATTTCTGCCATGGGTAAAACGACCAATGAGCTGGAAAAAGTTGCACAGAACTTTTATCTGCGGAAGCGGGAAATCGCTGCACAGTTGCTTTATAACATTGAGCAGCAGCACATACAAATAGCGGAATTATTGCTGGGCACCCGGGAAAATCCTCTGTTTGTACAGCTCCAGCAGTTCTTCACTGAAGCAGAATGGACCCTCGGCGAGAAACCTATGCGGGCATATGATTATTACTACGATCAGCTGGTAAGTATGGGCGAATTGCTCAGTACTGCCATTGTGAGCGCCTATTTCAATACCGTAGGTATTCACAATACCTGGCTGGATGTCAGAGACATTTTCCGTACAGATGATAACTTCAGGGATGGTAATATTGACTGGGCATATACCCAGCGTCAGGTGACAGAGAAGGTAATGCCTATGTTCAATGAAACCGGTATTATCATCGCACAGGGCTTTATTGGCGCTACCGATCAGAATGAAAGCGTTACCCTGGGCAGAGAAGGGAGTGACTATTCCGCAGCTGTTTTTGCGAATATGCTGAATGCGGAAAGCCAGACCATCTGGAAAGATGTGGAAGGTCTGAAAAATGCTGATCCCAAGCTTTTTAAGAATACCGTGAATATTCCGGAGATCAGTTATGGCGAGGTGATTGAAATGGCATTCTATGGCGCGCAGGTCATCCACCCTAAAACGATCAAGCCGCTGCAAAACAAGCAGATTCCTTTATATGTAAAGTGTTTCCTGGATAAAAACCTGCCGGGTACCGTGATTAAAGAAGTAGCGGACCTCCGCAATCTGCCGCCGCTCATCGTGCTGAAGAAAAATCAGGTGTTACTACATATAACGTCTAAGGATTACTCCTTTATTACCGAGGCGAAGATCAGCGACATCTATGAGATCTTCCATGGTTTGAAAATCAAGATCAACCTGATGCAAAACGGGGCGATCAGCTTCTCCTGCTGTATAGATCATAATCCGGAAAAAATAGAACTCCTGATTAAAACATTACATAACGATTTCAAGATCAATTACAACGAAGGGCTGGAGTTGCTGACTGTGCGTTATTATCATGACGGACTGTTGGAAGAGCTTAGTTCCGGGCATCCTATTCTGCTGGAACAGCGCTCTCCTGCTACGATTCAGCGGTTGTGGAAGAAATAAAGTTATCTTCTGCCAAAATTATTTTAAAATGAATGTGCAACTTTTTTTATACCCGTGCGTCTTTATAAAAAAACGAGGTATGAAAAAAGTTGCTCTGTTATATATTGCTGGTATGATGGCCGTGGCCTGCGGGGGGAAAATGTGGGCAAGCCACAGGTCGAACGTTGCCCCCGGAGTACTTCCTTTCGATTTAATCAGTGCCAGCAGTATCCATGCTCCATCTGTTGGTACCGACTGCCCTACCAATATTACCCATCTCAAGACGGAAACCAGAGACACAGATTTTAAGGTTTTGTTGCGTAGCATTTTCACTCAAGATTTTCAATAACAGGTTGCTCACCTGAGTTTTTGCTAAGAGAATTATAACTGCTTCGATAGTATGAAAAAGTTCATGTTGGCATTGGGGATGCTATTGCTCCTTATGATGACCTCCCATGCCCAAAAATCTTCCGCCGTTACCGGACAAATAAGTATAAAAATCATTGATAAAGCGGGAAAACCGCTGCCATTTGCCAGTGTATTGTTAAGGCAAGTAAAGGACTCTGTTCTGGTAAAAGGCGAATTAAGTACGGAAAATGGCGCCTGCGCATTCCAAAATATTCCGGAAGGTCAATACTTCCTTCAGGCTTCACAAATGGGCTTCACCACTGCTTATACCCCGGATTTCACCATTGATGCCGCCCATAAAAAAATTTCTATAGACAGTATCGTACTGGCGCCGCTTTCCAAAACCCTGCAAGGCGTAAACGTTACGGCACAAAAGCCTTATATAGAAAGAGAACCCGGCAAAACTGTTCTGAACGTGGAAAGCAGTCCTACTGCTGCCGGTAACTCCGCACTGGACCTGCTTCGCAAAGCGCCGGGCGTAGTACTCGACAATAACGAAAACGTTATTCTGCAAGGTAAATCGGTACAGGTAATGATAGATGGTAAGCTCACCTACCTGAGTGGAGAACAGTTGACCAACCTGCTCAAAACCACGCCAGCAGAGAATATTGGCCAGATAGAACTGATGACCACTCCTCCTTCCAAATATGATGCTGCCGGTACCGGAGGTATCATCAACATAAAAACTAAAAAAGGAAAACTGACCGGCATCAACGGTTCTGTTAATGGCACCCTCACGCAGGCCTATTATCCAAGTGCCAATGGCGGTGCTAATTTCAACTGGAGAACAGAAAAATTCAACCTTTATGGTAATGGAAATCTGGGTCAGTACAGGAATCATATAGACAGAGAGTTCAAACGGACTTTCCGTGATGCAGGCGATACCTCTATGCTCACCCAGACTATTTCACAACGGGGAAAATTTACGGACAGAAGTTATAAAGTTGGCTTGGATTACTTCCTGACCGACAAACATACAGTGGGCGTGCTGGTGAATGGCTATTCTAATGCTTTCAAATCTACCATTCCCAGTACCACCCCACTTTTCAGACCAGGACAACGTCCGGACTCAATACTGTCTTCTTTCACCACTAACAACAATCACTTTGACAATATCGCCGTCAATCTGAACTATAAGGGAGTACTGGATACTTCCGGCAAAGAAATTAGTGTAGACGCTGACTATGCCAACTTTCACAATGTTCGTAACATGACGCTGAACGATAGCATGCTGGATAATCACAGCGGCCAGTTCAGGAATATGAACGGAGTACAGAACAACGCGTCTGCACAAATCATTATCAAGAGTCTGAAAGCTGATCTCACCTGGCCTTTGGGTAAGCAGGGAAAACTGGAAGCCGGCGCTAAGGTGGGATTGGCTTCTATCAACAACATTATGCAGGCAGATTCTCTGCAAAATGGCAAATATGTGAGAGCGCAGTCACAGAGTGATGAATTTGATTACAATGAAAATGTGTATGCAGCCTATGCCACTTACAGAAAGGCAATCAAATCCACCAGTTTCGCAGTAGGCGGCCGTTTTGAGTATACTAATTCAAAAGGGATATCTCATACCATGGATAGCACGGTAGAAAATAAATACTTGAATTTCTTCCCGAATATCTCTGTAGAGCAGAAGCTGAACGATAAGAATAAAATCAGTCTTGCCTATACCCGTCGTATAGACCGTCCGGAATATAACCAGCTGAATCCATTTGTGTACTACCTGGATCGTTATACCTATCGCCAAGGGAATCCTTATCTGAAGCCACAATATACTACTTCCACAGAGTTCAGTTATGTGTTGAAAGATAAATACATCTTCACCTTGAACTATAGCCGTACCAAGCAAATAATGGAAGAGTTTCTGGATCAGGACGATGCCACTAAAGTGACTATCAGCAGGGATCTCAACTTTGATCATGCCGATCACCTGAATTTATCTGTTACCGCGCCATTTGATCCAACTAAATGGTGGCATATGGATAACAATCTGAATGCTGGTTACACCAGTTACCTGGTGCAAGCTGGTACAGGACCGCTGCAAACCCGTTCTATCTGGGATTACAATGTGAATACCACGCAGACCATCACGCTGCCGAAAGACTATAAAGTGGAAGTAACCGGTTTTTACCAGTCACCTTTTATCTTCGGTATATTCAAAGGAGATCCGCAGTATAATATGAATCTGGGTATTCAGAAAAGCTTCCTGGACAAGAAAGCGACGATTAAGCTGAATTGTAATAACCTGTTACATCCGCAGTATTTCAGGGGCCGTGCACAGTATGCCAACCTGGATATGAATATTTACAATATCTGGCAATACAGAAGTTACAGTATCTATTTCAGTTATAAATTCGGCAATAACTCCATTAAAGCCGCTCGTGACCGGCAGACTGGCGCCAGCGCAGAGAGCAAACGCGCTGGTTGATTTCCGTCATCATCAGTTAAAAGGGCTGGTTGTTCGCAGGAGCAACCGGCCCTTTTTGATTAATCAGGTACGACTTCCATTGATGTAACCTTCCAGACTGGTAATGATGTATTTCTGGTCATCGATGATGTATTTCACGACATCGCCGATAGAGACCAGACCAATGAGCCGCTGTTGTGCGTTCACAACAGGAAGATGACGGATATGTTTATCGGTCATTTTCACCATACAGTCTTCAATAGAGGTATCTTCCGTAACTGTGATGGGATGTTCTGTCATAATTTCGCTAATAGCTGTTTCTTTGGAGGATCTGCCCTTGAGGATAACACGTCGGGCATAATCGCGTTCGGAGAATATTCCAAGGAAATTGTCATTTTCATCGACAACCGTTAATGCTCCAACATTATGTTCTACGAGCATTTGAATAGCTTCATAAACGGTTTTGTCTGGACGAATAGCATAGACTGCGTGACCCTTGGCCTCCAGGATGTTGCGTACTGTTCCCATGGTAAGCCTATTTGATTAGAAATGAAAAACCGACTCTTTCCTAAGATAACATATTTTGCTGATATTGAAAAGCACCATTTCCTGGCGTTTATTAAGGCAAAAAGGTCAATAGTTGTGCCGCCAGATACAGACCTATCCCATATATGGTGTGGGTCATCAGGCTTTTAAGGCGGGCGATAGCGGGTTTGGGGGTACGGGCAGCGGCTATTCCCATTCCCATGGCGGGTTGCATCAGGAAGAACGGTGCTACGGTAGTGCCAATGCCTATGATTAATGCCGGGAGGATCTGGGGAGACGCCAGCCATTCGGGCCCCCAGAGCATTACCAGGAGTATGGAGAAGGTAATGCCGATGCCATAATGGGCCATCCATCCGAGGGCCAGCTCGCCGGGAATCGGTTCTGAAGCCATGATGGGATGATGGTTAAACTTCCCTTTAAAGAGATGTCCTATCCATCGTCCGAGGAAAGCGTAGTTAAGTCCTTGTACCTTAAACAGTTTACGAAGCAGCCAGGCCCAGATGTCCATTATGATTGTAGCGCCGATGCCGGTGAGGATTGTTTTTAAGATGATCTCCATATTAAATCGTATTTATAATTCCGAACAGTGAAAAGATTTCCGAACAGTGTTCGGAAATTAAGAAAAAAAAAGCGCCGGCTCCTGGCTAAGAGGGGACGGCGCGCTGTATTTACAACATCAGGATACTTGGTTACGAACGATGGCCCCGAGTGCATTTTTCAGAATGCGCAGGTTCATGTCTTTACTTAGCTTGTCGTTGGTAATATTGATAGCTGCCAGTCCGTGTACCATTGCCCAGAGCGAGAAATAGGTATCGCGAACAGTTTTACTTTCAGGATCTTTTGCATGGAGGACCACCGCAATGGCTTCCTGGAAGAGCTGTTGTGGCAGTGTTGCATTTTCCACTGCGACTTCCGGTTTCGGGCAGCTAGTTTGAATGCCATACATCAGTTTGTACAGCTCTTCCTGCTTGTTAGCGAATTGCCAATAGGCCAGCCACATGGCTTCCAGCTTGGCATACGGCGCCTTCTGCCCCGCTGCCGCTTTGCGCAAACCGTTAGACAATAAGGTATACCCCTGCCCTGTCAATTCTGCCAGAATGCTATCCTTGTTGGCAAAGTATTCATAAATAGAGGCTACTGCATACTCAATACGGTCCGCAATTTTACGCATACTCAGCGCCTGACAGCCTTCTTCCGTGATGATTTCCAGCGCGGCGTCCAGGATATCTTTTCGGACCTGCGCCTTCTCTCTGGCTATTCTCTCCTTGCTACCCATAAGAATTTTTTTCTAATAGTGTTTTACTACCGAACACTGTTCGGCAAATCTACGAATCAATTCCGGATTAATGGCAACAAAAAAAAATCCCTGCAGCGTGAGCGGCTGCAGGGACAGTTAGGATATTGTCTCTCTAAAAAATTATTCTAATGTTTTCATACCCTTTACCGGAGCAGCGGTTTGCTGATGCAGATCGAATACCACGATCTGGTTGTCTCCTTTCTTCAGCCATGGAGCCGGGCAATACAGGCGTTTCTGCGGACCAATTTCCCAGTAACGACCCAGGTTATGACCATTCACCCATACAATACCTTTACTGAAGGCCGACATATCAATGTAAGTATCTTTTGCTTCTGGCAACTGGAAGGTAGCGCGGAAGAATTTTCCTTCGCGGCTATCGGCGGTAGTGGAGGAAGCCGACAACTGTTGTACGAATTGCTCATTCATCGGCAGACCGAAGATTTCCCAATTCATCAAGGTCATACCATTCAGGACCACTCTGTCCGTAATACCTTTGCGGTCGATGATCGCATCGGCGAAATTGATACGGCCCATGCCTTCCACGAGAATTTCCAATACCGGGTCCTGCACATCTGATTTCGGCAGTTCGATGGTTTTCTCTCCCAGTCGGCGATCCAGCTTACCTACATATTTACCGTTCAGGAAAATGGTCGCATAATCATGCAGATCCTTGATGGTGAGTTTACCGCTTTTATGACCTATCAGTTTTGTTCTGTAAAGCATAAATCCATAATCCTGGCCTAATGCTTCAAATGACACTGGTTGCGGCATTTTCACAGCTGCTGGTAAGTGTTCCCATACCGTTGTGAATGGCTGCAGCGTTACTTCCGGGAAAGTAGTGGTGGGTATTGCCGCAGGGATGGCTGGTAATTTTTTGCCTTTAGGGAGATACGATCCTATCAGCTTACGCAATGCCATATATTTCGCGGTGGTATCGCCCTGTTCATTGATAGGCGCATCATAGTCGTAGCTGGTTACATCCGGTTCATACCCTTTACCGCCCGAATTTGCGCCGGCAGTATAACCGAAGTTGGTTCCGCCATGAATCACATAAAGGTTAAAAGAACGCTTCGTATCCATCAGGAATTTTACTTCCTTCTCGA
Source organism: Chitinophaga dinghuensis (assembly GCF_003259435.1). Lineage (GTDB taxonomy): Bacteria > Bacteroidota > Bacteroidia > Chitinophagales > Chitinophagaceae > Chitinophaga > Chitinophaga dinghuensis. The sequence goes on along the minus strand of NZ_QLMA01000004.1, from coordinate 455,310 downwards.
TACCATCAATTCCCGGACGTTGCCATTTTTCGCCCCAATGCGTAAGCCAACCCGGATAAGATTCGCTGCTGAAGCTAGGTACATTCGGATTCTGTTTTTTAGCTTGTGCAAAATCTTCTTCAGAAGAACCTGAATCCAGCCCGATTGCCGCACCGGCAACAGATCCGGCTTCCAGCATGAATGGCGTAGCGCCATCGGCGGTATAGAAAGGAACATTAATGCCATTTTTCACCCACATATCCCGGAGCGCATATAGGTAATCCTTATCGTTACCGTAGCTACCGTATTCGTTTTCTATCTGTACCATCACTATAGGTCCACCATTGGTGACCAGCAATGGTTTCACTTCAGCAGCCAGGGCATCCACATAACGTTTTACGTTTTCCATGTAGCGGGGATCCATGCAACGCACTTTGATATCAGGCGTTTGCAACAGATAAGGAGGCAATCCGCCAAACTCCCACTCCGCACATACATAAGGCCCAGGGCGTAGCATCACCCACATGCCTTCCGACTGTGCTATTTTGATAAACTCCGCAATGTTGTGATTAGTGGTGGTAAAGTCAAACTTCCCTTTTTCCTGTTCATGGTAATTCCAGAATACATATGCTGCAATGGTATTACAGCCCATTGCTTTCGCCATCTGAATACGATGACGCCAATATTCATGAGGAATACGGGCAGGATGCATTTCTCCGCTGATGATCTGGTAAGGCTTTCCGTCCAGCAGAAACGCTGTTTTATCCAGTTGGAAGGTATGTTTGCTTTGTGCCTGCACTTGCTGCCCCATCCAGCAGGATAGTGCCAGCATGCCGCTCAAAATCACTTTTTTCATTGCTCTAAGTGGTTGTTGATGTTAGGATTTATTAAGTGTCCAAAATACAGTTTTTATTAAATAAAGCAAAACGGGATTGATGGATGCGACATCAATCCCGTTTTGCTTTATTTTTCAGAGAAAATTTAGCGGTTTATGCTTTCTTATCTAATAAGAGGTTGATCATATCCTGCAACATCAGTTGTGCTTCCGGAGTTTGAATCATGAAACCAGAGAAGATAATTTTTCCGTTCTGGTCTATCAGGAAGTTGCTGGGAGCTCCTCTGACAGGCAGGTTGGTACGATCTGCTTCTTTATCTTTCAGCGGCGTGAAAGTATATTTGCTGGACTTCACAAACGGAATCACATATTCATCCTGATCCGCCATGATGTTTACGCCCACATAATTCACCTGGGTTCTGTCGAAATGCTGCAGCACTTCTTCGAAGTGAGGGAACTCTCCTCTGCAAGGCCCGCAGCCAGGGAACCAGAAAGTCAGCAATACCACTTTCCCTTTGTAATCCTGCATGGTTTTCTTACCGGATTCCAGATAGGCGTCGAAAGAAAAGATAGCAGGTTTGGAACTAGCCAGCAGCTTAGCTTTGATATCAGTCAAGATCGCATCATCCGATTTACCAATCTGACGACCGTACTTATACAGTGGGTCTTTCATGGCACGTGCTGGCTCTTTGAGATAGTATTTCAGCAGGGTATCGTATGCCTGTTGCGGACTCACTGCCGCAGCCGCTTTAGCTTTCGCGAGGGCTACAATACTGATGGTAGGGCCCCAGCGTCTTGCATTTACTTTGTTCAGCAATGCAGAAGCCTCATTCGCCTTACCTGCTTTCAGCAGTTTTTCTGCTTGTATCAGTTGCTCCGCCAACACTTTATTCTTGGTAAAATCATCCTTCGTTGATGCTTCTATTCCTGGAGTAGCGGCCAGTTCTCCAGCCAGTGCAGCTGCTTTCGCAGGATTATCGGCGAGCAGTACATCAAAGTAATCACTCATACCATAGGCTCCCCAGTTGGATTTATTTATCGGATAATGCTGATGCATATCTTCATAAATCGCTACTTTCTCTTTCCGATCAGCAGTACGTAATGCTTTCCAGTACATCGCCTGCGCGCCACGATCGCTCTGCGGGAATTTGGTTCTCAGCTCTTTCAGCATGGCTGCCCATTTTGCAGGGTCCTTGCTTTCGAAACCATACATGTAGCTGAAAAGATAATCAGGACTCTCCGGATTTGCTTCATAAGCTTTCCCTTTGAATGCGGATGCTTTATCAAACTCGCCCCATCTTTCCGCATCTATGGCCAGTTCAGCATAAGCCACTGCCAGCTTGGGATTGATGGAAACCGCTTTCAGCAGATATGGCCTGGCTGCAGGACTTTCCTGATGGGTATAGAAAGTGCCCATACCATAGTTGATACCAGCAGATTCCGGGTATTTTTGCAACCAGGTTCTGAATTGATTGGCACGCAACGTTGTATCCCGGCCAGTAGAGCGATTAAACGCATCAATGGCTTCAATGTTCTCCGGATTATTATTGATAACTGCCACCAGACTATCCACCTTTTTCTGGTCTGTCTTCTGTGCGGCAGCTATACCTGGGATGGCCATGAAAGCCATTGCCATGGCAGTATTTCTTGAATACAATTTCATAACTGAATTTTTTAGGATGAATATTTTTTAACGAATTACCAGCCTGGATTTTGTTCCGGCACCTTGCCAGCAGGATATTTCTGCAGTTGGGCTTGCGGTATCGGGAAATAATACATTTTATCATGCCAGTAGCGTTGTTCCAATGGCACTGTTTTGTAACTTCTTACCCCATTTGTTTCTGTGATCTGCACCGCTGTAATAGCAGCGCCAATCATCGTTACTCCTGTTCCCCAACGACGGATATCATTGAAACGCTGTCCTTCGAATGCCAGTTCCACTGTACGTTCCCGCACATAGATATCCCAGGTAAGTTGCCCTGGTTGTATAACAGGCATGCCTGCACGCTGACGCAAGAAATTGATATAGGTTCTTGCTTCCTCGGGATTATTTAATTTCAGTTGACATTCTGCATAGTTGAGATATATCTCTCCTAAACGCATCATAATACAGTTTTGGTAATTGGTATTACTACCATTGAAAACGTAGCGTGGGTTCAGGAATTTACGCAACATATACCCTGTAATGGCGGTACTATAAGTAGATGGATTATACTTGGAGCCCAACTTCAGATCCATTGTCTGGTTCAGCCAGTCGGTGCCATCATATATAATACTGGCGTGTAAACGGGCATCTCTGTTAGCATAAGGATGCGCCGGATCAAACAGGGGCGATTGGTTCCAGGGCAAGCCGTCTGTCATCAGGTACTGATCCACCATATTCTGGGTAGGGCAATCAATCAAACTACTGAAACCCGTAAAGAAAGTGGAGTTATCATAGAGATCCAGTACATGGGGCGTTCCATTCTGATCGCTACCATATTCCTTGTTAAAGATAACTTCTTTGTTATCGTCATTTTCAGGGAAGAACATGGCGCCATAATCAGGAAACAGGCTGTAACCGCCTTTGTCGATGATTTCTTTTGCTACGTCGGAAGCAGCCTGGTATTCTTTATGATTGAGCAGCAGCCTGCATTTCATGGCCATTGCCGCATATTTGGTAGCGCGGCCTGCTTCTGCTTTGGAATAGGACGCAGGCAGCAATGCAGCTGCTTGTGTAAGGTCGTCTAACATAAATTTCACGCACTCATCATCGGTACCACGGGCCATGGTCAGGTCATCCTGTAAGGTCAGTACCTTTGTGATGATAGGAAAGCGACCAAAAACGGAATAGAGATCCATGTAATGGAGTGCGCGCAGGAACAGCATTTCGCCCTTAATGCGCTGTTTAGTGGCATCCCCGAGCGGCATAACGGATAAATGTTCCATTACGTTATTACAGTTCCTCACGTTGGTGTAGACATTCGTCCATACATCGGTATAGATACCGTTGGCAGCGGCGTACTGCCCGGTGTTCACCAGGTTGGAGCTGAGAAAAGCCCTGGCGGATTTTCCTTCGTCTGTAATATCCATTGGCAGCCAGCTTCCGGCATCGTCGTAGATCGCATGAATACCTGAATAAGATTGCAGTACCACGCGGCTAATGAGGGAGCTGTCTTTCCAGATATTGCTATCGCTGTAAAGGTTCAACGGCCCATTGTTCAGTGCGTCCTTGTTACAGGCGACCGCACCAAGTATAAGCGTTCCCGTTATATAGGCAAGAATTTTTTTCATAGCAGTTAGATTAGAATTGCAAAGTAAGACCAGCGGTATACGATTTCATCAGCGGATCACGCACCTGTCCTGCACTTTCAGGATCAAATAACTTGAAATGGGTGAACGTGAATGCATTATTAGCCGACACGAATACACGCAGTAAGTTCGCATGAATAGGCCGCAGCATATATGCTGGTAAAGAATATGCCAGCTCGATGTTTTTCACCCGCAGGAATGCGGTGTTTCTCAACCAGAAGTCTGATACCTGCTGATTATTCTGGTTATTATACCAAAGGCGCGGGAAAGAAGCATTCGGGTTATCCGGTGTCCATCTGTCCAGTTTCTGTGTGGATGCAGGCAGATTGATATAGGCATAACCTTTTACATTGCCGGCTCCCTGCATGAGTACATTTAGCTCCAGTCCTTCATACTTAGCGCCGAAGCTAACGCCATACTGAATTTTAGGGAACAGATCGGCGCCAATCAGTACACGGTCTGCGGTGGTAATCTTACCATCGCCATCAATATCCTTATAACGGATATCCCCTGCTTTGACATTCGGATACAGTGGTGTTGGGCCTTTCGCCACATCTGCATCAGATTGATACAAGCCATCAGATACGTAACCCAGGCCATTCTGACCTACGCTATTATTGTAATAACCGATAGATTTTCCGCTTACTTTCTGCCAGTCAGGAATACTTTGCGATTCAGGATAGTGAATTACTTTGTTCTTTGCGAAACTTACATTTGGAGAGACATAGTAACTAAACTTACCGACCTTCATTCTATGCGTCAGGTTTAGTTCCAGCCCCCTGCTATCTACGATACCATCGTTGGTAGAAGGCAGGCCAATCCCAATCACAGCGGGCACCTGAGCAGCCGGCGGCGCCAGGATATCTTTGGTGCGTTTATAAAAATAATCTGCTTCCAATGTCAGCACATCGCGCTTGAGGTGTAATTCCAGACCTGCGTTGGAAATATTGGCACGTTCCCAGGTAAACAGCGGATTGGCCAGTACATTTGGCTGAAGCGTCTGATAGAATACAGGAGAAGCTCCGCCCAACGTATAACCGCCAGTAGTACTAAGAGCGTACGTAGTGAGGAACTGGTAAGGATTTACGCGATCGTTACCTAACTGCCCCCAGGATGCACGCAGCTTCAGGAAACTGATCTTGTCTGCAATACTTTGCATGAAAGGTTCATCAGATATCACCCAACCAGCGGAGAAAGATGGGAAAAATCCAAAACGATGATCCGGTGGGAAGATATCTGAACCGTCATAACGGAAATTGAACTGGAACAGATAGCGTGTATCATAGTTATAGCTCACTCTACCAACCATGCCTCTCCTGGCGGATTGTGAGGCTGTTCCTCCGTTGGTTACTCTCGTAGGATCTCCCAATCCGAGTTCAGATAAGCTGGAAGATATAAATCCACTGCGCTGCGTATCGAAGTTGTCGATCTTTGAATTCGTCTGCGTATACAACAGCGTACCGGAAAGCTGATGTCTGCCGAATCTGTTATCATATGCCAGACCACCTTCCAGGGTGGTGCTGTAGCTCTGCGTGAAATACTCGCGCAGGAAAGGATCTGTAGGATAAGCAGCTACTTTCGTATAGGCGCCTGCCGCATTGATGCTGTACATATCATATGGCGTAGCAAAGCGTTTTGCGAAAGTGTAGAGTTTATCAAATGCCGCATTTCCTTTCACCGATAACCCTTTGATAAATGGCACATCATACTGCAAGTTCACCATGGAATTGAAAACATTGCCATTATTAAAATAATAGCCCGACTTACCAATAGATTGCAGATAGGTGTTACCTCGTTGTTCCGGCACATTAGCATAGGTACCATTGGTGAACTGGTTCACACGGGTAGGCGGCGTACTGTACAGGTTCTTGATCACATACTCTGTACCATAAACGGCTTCTCCGTTTGTGTTGTTGAAGGCTCCCATCAGGTTCAGCGTTACTTTCAGATCACGGGTGATTCTTGCATCCAGGTTACTTCGGAGGTTATACCGTTTGTAACCTTCTACGTTTATCATACCATCATTCTTCACATAGCCACCGGAAAGGTAGTAACGTACTTTATCAGATCCGCCGGAAACAGACAGGTTATAGTTTTTCTGCCAGATCGATTTTGCGAGTACCTGGTCTATCCAGTTGGTGTTTGGATAATGATCCGGATCAGAACCATCTTTAAATTTCTGTAAGGCATCATCACTAAAACCTACGCCTAAAGCGGGGTTATAAGCATTCTCATTTTTCAGCGCTTCGTTGTACAAGGATGCATACTGATAAGAATTCATTTGCTTATAATACTGTGTAGGACGTTGATTGATTAAGTTGGCAGTAAAAGCGATATTTGATTTACCGAGACTACCTTTCTTCGTGGTCACCAGGATTACGCCATTTGCCGCACGGGCGCCATATACAGAAATCGCAGATGCATCTTTCAATACAGATATTGTTTCGATGTCTGCTGCATTCAGGTCATCCAGTTTCCTGTCCGGGATACCATCAATGACCACTAATGGAGCAGAGTTATTGAAGGTACTGAGGCCACGGACAAACAAAGTAGTTCCTGCTCCCGGAGCGCCTCCCGATTTAATGGAATAGAGTCCTGGTAAGCGACCGGCCAGCATGTCCGACACAGAGGCGCTGGCATGGTTTTGTGTCAGCTCTTCTGATTTAATGGAGGCCATGGACTCTGTTTGTACCCGTTTGGTGGTGGTACCATAACCTACTATCACGGAGGCGTTAAGCTCTGTAAGTCCTGGTTTCAGCGGAACGGTGATGGTTACGGCACTACCATTCACCCGTACATTGGTCTTGTAGGTATTATAACCTATGAATGTAACGGTTACCTGGTATTCGCCGGGAGGTAAATTAGGGAAGTAAAATTTACCATCTTCATTGGTAGCCATTCCTTTGTTGAAAGGCTTGATGCTAACAGTAGCGCCGGGAATAGGCTTATTTTTTTCGTCTGTCACGATACCATTGATTCCCCCATTTACAACAGGTACTGCGAATACAGTGTTGGCAGGCGGACGACCAATCGTTACCAATTTATGTTCTTCATCTATGTACCAGGTCAGTGGCTGATCTTTCATGACCGCCTCCATCGCTTTCTTCAGCGTGGTTTTCTGTACCATAGAAGTTACTGGCAGCGCTGTTTTCAGCTGCTGTGCATCATAGAAGAAATGGTAATTGCTTTGCTTTTTGATGTTGGCAAGCACCTCTTCCAGGGGCGCCTCTTTGACGGATATGGATATATCCTGTGATAGACTTTTAGCGCTCACATGCAAACACATTACCAGGATCAGGAAGAAATTGATCTTCATAATGAGCATCGTTTTTTTAAGTAGGGAACGGGCAAAAAAATGCCTGTAGCAATCTGTTAATTGCATAAATTTGTTGTGTTAGGGTGAAGAGATAAGCGTTCTTGGTCGGATGGTTATCGACGAACCCGAATAAATGAACAGAAGTGTTGCAACCACTTCTGTTTTTGTTTTTTTAGGTGCTGTTTTTTTTCATGATGATAGGTAGTTGGTTTCTGCTTGTTAGTATTTTGGTTGGTGTAAGATTTAGAGAATTGGTTGTTGAACTATCGTTATGCTGTTGCTGTATTAACTCTTAGTCGGTGATGGTCACTGTTCTTTCCTGAATAGTATATGTTATACCGCTTTGTTTTAATATTTCCATTGCTTTATCTAATGTTAGGTTCCTCGGTATTTCCCCTACGAACTGATGTGATTTATTTTTTGTAGCAATAACGACTTTGATATCATACCATCTTTCCAGTTGTTTCATGACAGTATTTATATCCGCATTGCTGAATGAGAAATAACCATTTTTCCAGGCCATCACGGCGTCGGTATCGGGATTTCGCAGGATTTGCCAGCTGCTGCTGTTATGCTGCAGCTGTTCTCCCGGGAGTAGTACCGCCGACTTATTACCTGCGCTTACTTTTACTTTCCCAGTGATCAGCGTAGTACTGATCATCGGTTCGTTGTCGTAGGCGTTGATATTAAAGCTGGTTCCCAATACCTGTACCTGCTGGTTTCTGGTGTTCACTATAAACGGACGATCGGCCGTACCTGTCACTTCGAAATAGGCTTCACCGGTAAGTGTTACACTTCTCTCTCTACCATTAAAAGCAGATGGAAAACTGAGTTCACTGGCGGCATTCATCCATACTTTCGTACCGTCCGGGAGGATCACACAATATTGTCCGCCCTTTGGTGTGCTCAGTGTATTAACAGTTGTCTCATTCGTATTTCCTGTTCCGTTAAAGGCCAATAGTCCACTATCCAGCTTCACAATACTCATATTGCCTTGTTTGGAAACCACTCCGTTATCGGCATCGGACAACACGATTGTTTTTCCGTTGCTCAAACGCAGGATGGATTTATTACTGCCGGGCGCTATCATGGCCGATTTTGGAAGTATGCGTTGCTGTTGGCCCTGTTTATAAAACCATGCGCCAGTTATCATAGCAATAATGGCTGCAGCCGCCGCGTATCTCCGCCATATCCGGATATTTGTCTCCCTGGCAGTATGCATTGGTATTACTGTACTGTTAGTGCGATTATCTGCATTCAATACTTTCTGCAATACCGGTTCCCATCTCTCCCTTTCCACGAAATCTTCGGTTAAGGCATCTGTATTTTGCTGCATTTCCAGAAGGAAGGCTTCGCGGTTGGCTTCATTTAAAAAGAACGTATGTAGTTCTTTTTCTTCTGCTTCCGTGAGCACAGCATCCTGGCTCTTTTTAATTAAAAAGAATATTCGCGCTTCCATAATTGGTTTTCAAACGTAGTATTTAGAATTACAGGCACACTGCGAGGCAGTGGTATATAAGTAAGAATGGAAAAAAGAGAGATGGTACCCATCTGTTGAAAAAAATATTTTTCGGGAGATGAAAGTCGCCCTGCCAGCTTTTATTCCTACAAGAAAGGAATTGATTTGCCGGCTGCCTGGAGGAATTCCCGGATATTATTCAGTGCGGCGCTCAATGTATTTTTCACATAACTCTGCGATAACTGCAGTTTATCCGCAATTTCCTGGGTTTTGAGTCCTTGTTCCCGGCTCATCAGATATATTTTACGGCGTTGTGGCGGCAGATGATCTACGGCTTCTTTGATGAGGTGTAATGTTTCTCTGCTGGCCACCACTTCTTCTACCTGGTTGACGGCAGCTTCCGGCAGCGAATCCGGGAGAGAGGTGGTCATGCGGGCAGCGGCCTGTTTATGGAACCAGGTGAAGCATTCGTTGCTGGCTACGCGCATAATCCAGGCTTTGGGGTTTTCAATGCCGGGTAATTTATCGCGACTAATCCATATCCGAATAAATGTTTCCTGTATCACTTCTTCCACGCTGTCCGGATCTTTTATCACTTTCCGTACGTAGGGAGTCAGCCATGGAAGCACAGCAAAGAATAATTGCCGGAATGCCTCTTCATTGCCTTCTGATATGTTGACAAGTATCGTTGCGTCGATATGAAACCTGTTGCTGTCCAATAATTCCACCGTTGATCTGCTGTAAATGTAAAAAATAAAACAGGCCGGTAAAAGTTACCGGCCTGTTTTATTTTTATTTAGTGTGTATTAGATATTTCCTTTCTTCAGCTCAGATACAGCATGGTCACAGGCTCTGGCCGTGAGTGCCATATAAGTGATACTTGGATTTACACAAGAAGAAGAAGCCATACAGGCCCCATCCGTAATAAAGACATTCTTAGCAGCATGTACCTGGTTGAAACCATTCAGTACAGAGGTTTTAGGATCGCGACCCATACGAGCAGTACCCATTTCGTGGATACAGTGGCCTGGAGGAGGCGCGCCGTCATAACCATGCACATTTTTCAGTCCTGCTTTTTCCAGCATTTCAATGGCAGATTGTTGCATATCCTTACGCATGGCGAGTTCATTCTCTTTGAATTCGCAGTCGATATCCAAGGTCGGTAATCCGTTCACATCTTTCTTCTCCTTATTCAGGGTTACCTTATTCTCGAAGTAAGGAAGATGTTCTCCCCATGAACCAATTCCCATTCCCCATTTTCCAGGAATGGTCTGCGATTCTTTCAGGGCTACGCCGATACCTTCATTACCGATGCCACGTCCTCTACCTGCTCCGCCTTGGTAGCCAAAGCCACGTACATAGTCCTTCTGCATCGTACTTGCGTTAACGTTACGGAAGCGCGGAATGTAAATACCATTTGGTCTGCGGCCAGCACTGGTATATTGATCTTCAAAGCCGTCGAATTCTCCGCCTGCGCCCACGCCAAAGTGGTGATCCATGAGATTATGGCCAAGTTGTCCGCTATCATTACCAAATCCATTAGGAAAACGGTCTGAAACAGAATTCATCATAATCCAGGTGGTACCTAAAGTAGAACCATTCAGGAAAACGATATTGGCGTAATATTCTACGGTCTGTTTGGTATGTGCATCCATTACACGCACACCGGTAGCTTTAGCGGTATCTTTATCGTACAGTACTTCCAGCACGATAGAATCCGGACGCAGCGTGAGGTTGCCGGTAGCGGCAGCGGCAGGCAATGTTACGCCATTGCTGCTGAAATAACCGGTATAAGGGCATCCGCGGGCACAGAGATTTCTGTACTGGCAAGGACCACGACCATTATGCTTCTCTGTAACATGGGCTACACGACCAATAGTAATAATACGGTCTTTGTATTGTTCTTTGATTCTTGCCGCCACATGTTTTTCCAGACAATTCATTTCCATGGCAGGCATGAAGATACCGTCCGGGAGCTGTGGCAGGCCTTCTGCCTGTCCGCTCACACCGATAAAACGTTCTACATACTCATACCAGGGAGCAATGTCTTTATAACGGATAGGCCAGTCAACGCCATGGCCATCTTTTGCATTGGCTTCAAAATCGAGATCGCTCCAACGATACACCTGACGACCCCACATGAGGGAGCGGCCGCCTACCTGATATCCGCGGAGCCAGTTGAACGGCTTTACTTCATTGTAGGGGTTTTCTTTGTCGTTCACCCAAAACTGTTGGGTAGCCTCATCGAAGGCGTAGCAGCGGCTCTGAATGGGGTGTTTTTCGCGCATCTCGTTGGTATGATGCAACCGGTGAGGAAACTCCCATGGGTCCATCATAGCGGTTGTATAATCCTTGATATGCTCTACATTACGACCTCTTTCCAGCACCAGCGTTTTCAGGCCTTTTTCGCACAATTCCTTGGCAGCCCATCCACCGCTGATACCAGAGCCTACCACGATGGCATCGTAGGTATTTTCTTTGGTCGCTTTTATATTCAGGTTCATACTTACAGTTTTTAGATATTTCCTTTCTTCATTTCTTTCACGGCATAGTCAACTGCGCGCGCTGTCATTGCCATGTAAGTCAGTGAAGGATTCACGCAGGCTGCGGAGGTCATGCTGGCGCCATCGGTAACGAATACGTTGGGAACAGCATGCATTTGGTTATAGCCGTTGAGGATAGAAGTTTTAGGATCACGTCCCATGCGGGCGGTACCCATTTCATGAATCGCCATACCTGGATAAGATCCGTTGTCGTATGTCTTCACGTTCTTCATTCCTGCTGCTTCCAGCATTTCTGCGGCGTCATTCATCATGTCTACGCGCATTTTCTTCTCATTCTCTTTGAATTCCGCATCGAATTTGAGAACAGGTTGGCCCCATGCATCTTTCACGGAGTGGTCCAGGGTTACCATGTTATCTTCGTAAGGCAGACATTCTCCGAATCCTCCCAGTCCCATGGACCAGTTGCCAGGTTCTACCAGGGAATCCTTGAAGTCTTTACCTACGCCAATTTCCGCAATACCTTTGCTCCACAGAGCGCCACGGCTGGCGCCGCCCTGGTAGCCAAAGCCACGGAGATAGTCGCGTTTATCGCTACCTACGTTGCGATAACGTGGGATATAGATACCGTTGGCACGGCGACCGAAAATATATTTATCGTCGTATCCTTCCGCAGTACCGGAAGCGCCTGTACGGAAATGGTGATCCATCAGGTATTTACCCAGTACGCCGCTGTCGTTACCTAAACCAGTTGGGAAACGGTTGGAAGTAGAGTTCATTAATACGAAGGTGGTACCTAAAGTAGAACCGTTTACGAAGATGATTTTCGCATAGAATTCCACCATTTGTTTGGAGTGCTTGTCGATCACGCGCACGCCGGTTGCTTTTCCTTTTTTCTCATCGTAGATGATAGAGTTTACGATGGAGTCAGGACGGAGCGTCAGGTTACCGGTAGCCATGGCTGCAGGCAGTGTGGATGACTGTGTGCTGAAGTAAGCGCCGAAAGGACATCCGCGGCTACAGAGGTTACGGAACTGGCATTTCTCACGGCCAGGCAGCGGTTCGGTGATATTCGCCACACGGCCCATTGTCATGATACGGCCTTTGTATTTAGATTCGATGCTTTTTTTCACATCTATTTCAACGCAGTTCATAGGCATTGCTGGCATGAACTGACCGTCCGGGAGCTGTGGTAAGCCTTCGCGGGAACCGCTGATACCAGCAAATTTCTCAACGTAATCATACCATGGCGCAAGATCCTTATAGCGGATAGGCCAGTCTACAGCAATGCCATCTTTCAGGTTGGCTTCGAAATCGAGATCACTCCAGCGGTATGACTGACGGCCCCACATGATGGATTTACCGCCTACGATATCCGGGCGGTACCAGTCAAATCTTTTTACTTCGTTATAAGGACTCTGGGAATCGTTGATCCAGAATTTTTCGTTGTGTTCAGAGTAAGGGTAATCGCGGCTCAGCTTAGGATGGCTTTCTCTTTGTTCCTGGGTTATTTTACCTCTGTGTGGGAATTCCCAGGGATCTTTCATGGCGGTATCATAATCCTTCACGTGTTCCAGTTGTTTACCACGATCCAGCATGAGCACTTTCAGGCCTTTTTCAGTTAATTCTTTGGCAGCCCAGCCACCGCTTACACCAGAGCCTATGACAATAGCGTCATAAGTATTTTGTTCCTGCGCTTTAGTATTTAGATTCATTGTCGGCAATATTTAGGAGAACAAGAAAGCATCAGTTGTCCGGAGGACGGACAGAACTGACATCAACAGTTATGAATAGCAATCCGGACTTAGGAAGCCCAGGCCTTGTCACCTTTTTTGTAAGGTACGCAGCCGTCATATTTACCTGGTACCCTAACATAGCGCAGGGCTTGGGTAGCACCGGGTTCGGAGCTAAAGTAACCGACCAGGGTGAGATCTTTCATGAACTGGAAGTAATGGGCAGGATCCCCATCTTTCTTATTTTCCCTTTTATTGTAGGCAACGCGTTCTTTATCGATTTCGGTGAGGATTTCGGTGCGTTGTTCAGGAGTCAGCTCCAGAAAAACTTTGCTGAATTTCTTTTTGCTGGCTTCATCAATTTTTTTCAGGCCATCGAGGAAGATGTCCTGGTCTGCTTTTTTATAGCAGTCATTCATCATGGTGATGATGAATTCGTCTACCTTGCCCGCTTTTGCGCCAGGGGTATCGGTGGTTGGAATAATTGTTTCCGCAACTTCGGCCACCAAGGTTTTCGTTTGTGGCGTGTGAAGATCGTAATTCTTTGGAGCGGAACCTGTGCAGCCTTCTAGAGCTGATAACGTGGAAGCGGAAATGGCAGTACCCAACAAAATCGCCACATTCCTGATTGCGTCTCTTCTATGCATAATAAGGATTTGATTTGACCGAACGGTAAGTTTAAAAAAAATAACCTAAAATCCAAATTAACATGGATGAACCGTTTTCAGGCATTAAAAAAGGAAAGGTCCCGCTGTGAGCGGGACCTTTCCTAATAAGAATATTCAGTGCAGGAAGGCGATACTACATGGTATATCTTCCTTTGTCATCGATCATTACTACCGGCAGCTTATGGTGTTTTTCGAAATAATCATATGCATGGCGGAGGTCTGCCCAGAAAGGACGACTGATGCTATCTGTTACGGGAATGGTGTTCAGATAATCTACAGAGCGGCTGTTACCGAATTTAATCGGGAATACATGCACTGGTATGAAGTCCTGACCGGCATTTTTTGCGTTTACGGCGAGGATGTATACTTCGTCGATGAATTCATCGGTTAAAGGAATACAGCCTACTGTAATGCAGTTACCATGGATATAGATCTCGTTGCCCGGCTTTTTAGGATCGCTGAGAATGCGATCGGAAAAGTTGGGATAGTTGATACCCAGGGAGAGATGATAGTTACTGTTAGGATTAAAGTCGTTGATATAATAAAATCCTTCCGGAACCTGGCGGTCGCCTTCACGGCGTTTAGGTCCCATTTTTCCGGAGAGGGTGCATACCCGGTATGATTTAAAGAGACGGAAGGTATCCTGTGGGTTATTTTTCACCCAGATCTCCATTTCGCTGTCCAGTTTAAAGGAGCGGATGAAGATATATTTAGCAGGATAAGTCAACCCTTTCTTTTCAAATTCTTTCTTTAACAATTCCTCTTTCTGACGGAAAGCCTCTCCTACTTTAGGATACATTTTCTGGTTCTCAAGAAAAGATTGCTGGGCAAAAACGGCGCCCCCTGCCAACAACATCAGTGCGAGTACTAAAAGTCGCTTCATACTTTTCAACAAAATTTTAAAGTTAAACCAGGTTTATATATGCCAGGAAAAATAAGAAAAAGGCAAGTACGCAATGAAATACCATCGCTACTTTTTTACTCATGATTCTTAAAATATAGCTCTTGTGTCCCAGATAAATCAATATGGCCGTGAATGCCTGAAAAATCCCTCCTAACAAAAACAATACCCCAAACAGCGTCTGTATACTCATAGACAACGAAACAATTACAAATTATATTGCATGTAAAGTTAAGTTATTGTCCGTGTACTTACAACCTTGTAAACTCCATTTTAACAATTCCTGGATCTGCATCGGTAGTATAAGTGGCTTTCAGCGGGAATTTTCCTCCTGTATAAGAATACACGCAGGTGCTGGTCACTGGTCTGGAAGAATGGTTGCTGACAAGGGTTTCACCAATTACATTGTGTGCGGAAAGGTAGGCAGGTTGCAATTCCAGCATCCATGCCAGCCCTTGCTGCTGTCTTGGATTTAATTTATCGTCGTAACGGTAACTAATACTGGAAACATTCACAAACTTAGAGTACCCTGGCTGTTTTCCAAAGTTATCCTGGCGGATGATATTTCCCTGTCCGTCCCAGGTAAACGCTTGATAGCCGCTGTTTTCCCAGGCATTTTTACCCGGCTGTTTAGCAAACTGATAACGCGCCACCAGATGACCACCGTCACCATATGCGAGTGAATCATACGCATATACGGCATTGTCTCGGTAATAAGAAATACGCTGTACCTGGCCACCAGCGGCATATTCCAGACTTGTGTTCAGGTCTGTTGCAGCAGAGGCAGTATTGTCGGTAGACATGGTCTTCACCAGACGGCCATTTTCATATACCGGTACAATCACTTCCTGGTACTCTCCACTTTCTCCTTTGTACACCTGTACCAGCTTGTTAACGGTTTTGTCGGTGTTGTACTCCAGTGTAGTACGACTCCCACCTGCAATGATTTTGTGCAGATAAGTCGGTTCCGGCTCTCCTGGAATGGTAGTAAATGCAGTGGTCAGGCCCAAACCTGCCAGCAAAAGGACATGGCTTACCCTACGGGTAATGTTTGCGTTGTGCATAGGTGCGTCGTTTAGATTAAAATATTACGAAAATAAATAATTTAAATTACTCCGGTAAGAATACTCAAGTAAGTTGGCCACAGTCGGCACAGCATTTACGAAAACCAACTTCTTACGGATTTAGCCACTGCAATATAATTTCGTTAAATCAATAATACCTTTACAAATCACTGTATATCATCTACTTATGATTTAAATTTCTTTCACCACCTACTGCGGTAAAATGGCAGGACCCCGAAGTACACATGCAATAAAAATGCATATTTGTTGCATTAATCTTTATTAATATTTAAAGGGGTACATTTACTTTTGTGCTACTATTTCCCAGCTTCAGTATTTCAAATCGCTACATTATATGACACATCAGGAAAAACATTTTACAGGGTCCGAACTGCTCCGCGATATTGTCATCGGTATGTCCGACGGACTCACCGTTCCCTTTGCACTGGCAGCCGGCCTCAGCGGGGCCGTGAAGGATGTCAACCTTATCGTGATAGCCGGTCTCGCAGAAATTGCTGCAGGCTCCATCGCTATGGGACTGGGAGGATACCTGGCAGGAAAAACGGAACAAGACCATTACAACAGCGAATTAAAAAGAGAATATGAGGAGATAGAAACCGTACCGGAAAAAGAACGGGAAGAAGTGGAATTCTTCTTTGCAGAACTGGGTCTGAGCAGGGAACTTCAACAACAGGCGGCGGCAGAGCTGATTACAGACAAAGACCGCTGGGCCGATTTCATGATGAAATACGAGCTGGGCCTTGAAAAGCCAGATGCCCGCAGAGCCACCAAAAGCGCCCTCAACATCGGGATCTCCTATATCATTGGAGGATTAATCCCATTATCACCGTATTTCTTTGTCGGCAGCGGATTGGAAGGACTCAAAATCTCCGCTCTCATTACGATTATCTGCCTCTTTGTATTCGGGTATTTTAAAAGCCGACTTACTGGGTTAAATCCTGTACTGGGAGGAATTCGTGTAGCTGTTATAGGCACCATTGCAGCAGGATGCGCATTTGGTATAGCGCGCCTGATAGGCGGATAAACAATACCAGGAACACAACAAAGCACTGAATGCCCTTGGCTGTTGTTTTGGTACGCCAGCAACCACAAAAAAAGGAAGAGATGGACGTCGCTGACGTCCATCTCTTCCTTTTAATATAGCTTCAATTTACAGGTTACCGCGGAGGGCCTGTTCTCTTTCAATAGATTCAAACAATGCTTTGAAGTTACCCTTTCCGAAAGACTGAGCGCCTTTACGCTGGATAATTTCAAAGAACACCGTAGGACGATCCTGGATAGGTTTGGTGAAGATTTGCAGCAGATAACCTTCGTCATCTCTGTCTACCAGGATACCCAGACGTTGCAGTGGTGCAATTTCCTCGTCAATTTTACCTACTCTTTCCAATAATGTTTCATAGTAAGAAGAAGGAACTGTCAGGAATTCTACGCCTCGGGCCTGAAGTTCGTCTACCGTTTTCACGATATCGTTGGTAGCGATAGCCACATGTTGTACGCCGGCGCCGTTGTAGAAATCCAGGTATTCTTCAATCTGGGATTTCTTCTTACCTTCTGCGGGTTCGTTGATAGGGAATTTCACGCGACCGTTACCATTACTCATTACTTTACTCATGAGTGCGGAATATTCAGTGGAAATATCATTATCATCGAAGGAAATGAGGTTTTTAAAGCCCATCACTTCTTCATAGAAGGTAACCCAGGTGTTCATCTGGTTCCAACCTACGTTACCTACGCAATGGTCTACATATTGAAGACCGGTATCAGTAGGGTTATAGGCAGATTTCCATTCTTTATAGCCAGGAAGAAACGCGCCGTTGTAATTTTTACGCTCTACGAAAATATGAACCGTGTCTCCATACGTATGAATTCCACTACGTACTACTTCTCCGAACTCATCTTTTTCGACTACTGGCTCCATATATGGTTTACCGCCGCGTTTCACAGTTTCTTCGAAAGCAGCGCGGGCATCATCTACCCACAGCGCCAGTACTTTAACGCCATCGCCATGTTGATTGATATGCTCAGCAATCGGATTATCCGGATGCAGTGGGGAAGTCAGCACAAAGCGCAGTTTATTTTGCACCAGTACGTAAGACACGCGGTCTCTGACGCCAGTTTCAGGGCCTGCATAAGCGACAGACTGAAAACCGAATGCTGTTTTATAATAGTGAGCAGCCTGTTTGGCATTGCCTACATAAAATTCTACATAATCAGTTCCGTTGAGCGGCAGAAAATCCTGCTGACCTGTTTTGTTGGAAGTGTTTACTGTAGCTGTTTCCATAACTTTCAATTAAGTGGTTTTAAGATTTTGTTGTAACCTTCTGAGATGTTGTTGTAACCTTCTGAAATTTTGTTGTAATCCGGTTGGTTTTGTATTATTCTGCCCAGCTCATAACATAGGAGCCATCCTCAATACCCAATGCAGCTTCAGTGATCTGCAATGGATGAAAGGTGTCTACCATTACGGCCAGTTCTTTAGTTTCTTTAGCTCCGATACTCTTTTCTACGGCGCCTGGATGCGGGCCATGCGGAATACCGGCGGGGTGCAGGGTAATCATACCTCTGGTAACATGTTTACGGCTCATGAAGTCGCCATCTACATAATATAATACCTCGTCGCTATCAATATTACTATGATTGTAAGGCGCAGGAATGGCTTGCGGATGATAGTCGAACAAACGAGGACAGAAAGAACATACTACGAAATTGGTTCCTTCAAAGGTTTGATGCACTGGAGGCGGCTGATGTACTCTGCCGGTGATGGGTTCAAAATCGTGGATAGAGAACGCGAATGGATACTCGCAACCATCCCAGCCTACTACATCAAATGGATGATGTTTGTAGTGAATAGGATACATCACTCCTTTCTTCTTGATATTGATCACAAAGTCGCCGTCCTGGTCAATTGTTTCCAGGTTTTCCGGTTGGCGGATATCTCTTTCGCAGTAGGGTGAATGTTCCAGTAACTGGCCATATTTAGAGAGATAACGCTTCGGATAACGGATAGGACTAAACGATTCTACGATGAAGAGTCTGTTGTCCGGCGTATCAAAATGGATCTGATAAATGGTCCCTCTTGGAATGACCAGATAATCACCATAACCGAATTTCAGTTGTCCGTATTGGGTTTTCAGTGTACCTGTACCCTCATGGATGAATATCATTTCATCGGCATCGGCATTTTTGTAGAAGTAATCAGACATGCTCTGACGGGGAGCGGCCAGTACGATATGCAGATCGTTGTTGACGAGCACCGCTTTCCGGCTCTTCAGGAAGTCGTCTTCCGGCTGAATATTAAATCCCTGGAAGCTGCGATGTTTCAGCATTTTCTCTTCTGCCACTTTTGGCGCCACGCTGTAGGGCTCATCTACTTTCACAATTTCGGTAGGCGGATGACAATGATACAACAAGGTAGAGTGGGAAGAAAAGCCTTCCGTTGAGAACAGCTGCTCCGAGTACAATCCGCCATCCGGCTTACGGAACTGCGTATGACGTTTGTGCGGAATTTGTCCAAGTTTATGATAATGTGGCATAACTGGAATATTGAATGAATAGGATTGTTTTGGTGTATGTATCCGAAAAAATAAATGCTGTTGTGATAAGTGCCAGTCTACAGGCGAAGAAATTTACCGGGTTGCTGCTCGCAGCCGGCAGACCCACAAGGAGCTGCAGCTGGAAAAAGTATGAACTGGGAAGCAGTAGAATTAAAAGCTGCTACAAAGTTACGCCAATAAATAACGGAAAGCCTGTTTTTACAGGTGATAGACAAGTATTATGCAATAGCCGAATCCATGGCGAGGGTGGCCATGAGAAAATAGTAGCGAAGCTGACTATTGGAAGTATATTTTAATAATTCCGGCAATGCAGTTCTTTTGATTTTACCAGCTAAAGTTAATGATATTTTATATTAATCCAATTTTTTCCTTAGATGACAAATTCTTTGGCTGAATTCGTTCCCAAACACTATGCAATGTCACTGTATTGTCATTGAATTATGAATAAAATACATTCACCAGAAGAGCAAGCAGGTATAAAACTTACATCAATACAGCAATTAATCATTACAATTTTCAAAATCAAAGCCATTTAAAAGAAATATTTTCAAAAAATAAGGCTTCAATTGAAATTTTCATAAATATCCAGACTGCACTTTTATTTACAGGCGAAAAGATAGACTTTTGTAACACAATCGTCACAAAACAGTAATAGTGCTACAGAAATTTACATATCATCTCTCCTTCACTCCCACCTCCCAACGGGAATGCATGAGCACTATTATCACGTCCACAATTATTACAACCCCAGTGCGGGGTTAAATTTCACATATCATCCAATGACCACTGAGAAAGTGGTATACAACCGGAAGGATCGGACTATTTCTACGTATAAACTTTATTTAATATGCAAGTTTTAAAATTCGGCGGTACATCCGTTGGTAGCTCCAAAGCAATAGAACAGGTTTGCCAGATACTGAAACAACATAAACCGGCTGGAAAGTATGCCATCGTGGTTTCCGCAATGGGTGGTGTGACCGATAAACTCATCAGTTGCGGCCAACTCGCAGGCGCTGGCAAAGAAGATTATAAATCAGTACTACAGGAAATTGAACAACGTCACCTCACCGCCATCCGTGAGTTGTTCCCCATCACTGCACAAAGTGGTCAGATCAGTCAGCTGAAAAAGAAACTCAACGCGCTGGAAAACCTCTGCGATGGCATATTTCAGGTAGGAGAACTCAGCGCCCGCTCCCTGGACAAAATCATGAGCTACGGAGAACTCATCTCCTGCTATATCGTAGCGGAAAAACTGAAACAGGAAGGCCTCAACGCCACCTGTAAAGACAGTCGCGAACTCATTGTAACAGACAATACCTTTGGTCATGCCGCCGTAAATTTCGTTGGCACCAATCATAATATAAATGCCTGGCAGGAAGCCTCCAACGCAGATTACACCGTTTTTCCCGGCTTTGTCGCGTCCTCCCCTGATGGCGAAACCACTACCCTCGGCAGAGGCGGATCTGATTACACCGCCGCCATCATCGCTGCCGCGGTAAATGCCAGCGTACTCGACATCTGGACAGACGTCAGCGGTATGATGACCGCAGATCCAAGAATGGTTAGTCAGGCCATTCCCATCTCCCATATCTCCTACGAAGAAGCAATGGAACTATCGCACTTCGGAGCGAAAGTCATCTACCCACCTACCATCCAACCGGTCATGGATAAACGAATACCAGTATGGATCAAAAATACCTTTGCACCGGAAGATCACGGTACCCTCATACAAGACAGCACTGAACGCAATTTCCCGGTAACAGGTATCTCCGGCATACAACATATTGCCCTGCTCACATTGGAAGGTAGCGGCATGGTAGGGATTCCAGGCTTCTCAAAACGACTTTTCGAAGCGCTCTTACGGGAACGCATCAACGTTATCCTGATCACCCAAAGTTCTTCTGAACACTCTATTACCGTGGGCATACACGAGAGCGATATGCTCCGCGCCAAAACCACTGTAGACGAAGAGTTCGCACAAGAAATACACGAGAAGAAAATAGATCCGCTCATCGTGGAAAAAGACCTCTGCATTGTGGCTGTGGTGGGCGACAAAATGAAAAACCATCACGGCACCAGCGGTAAACTATTCGCCACCCTGGGTCGTAATGGGGTGAACATCCGTGCCATCGCACAGGGTTCAACAGAAAAGAATATCTCTACTGTCATCAATAAAAGCGATGTGAAAAAAGCGCTGAACCTGATACATGAGGCTTTCTTTGAGAAACCCCTGAAACAAGTAAACCTCTTCATCGCAGGAGTAGGCAATGTGGGCAGTAAATTACTGGAACAACTGCAACAACAACAGGCCTACCTACAGGAAGAACTGGGCTTACAGATTCGTGTAGCCGGCGTGGCCAACAGCAAAAATATGCTGTTCAGCGAATACGGTATTAAACTGAGCGACTGGCGGGAACAGCTCCCACAGGGCGATGCCAGCGATATGAAGCAGTTTATCGAAAGAATAAAATCACTCAACCTTCGCAACAGCGTATTTGTTGATAATACCGCCAGCGGAGAGGTAGCGAAAACCTACCATGAGTTTCTCCAGCATGGTATTTCTGTGGTAACCTGTAACAAGATTGCCTGTTCGTCTGACTACCACTATTACAAACAACTGAAAGAACTGGCACGTAGTTACAATGCCTCCTTCCTGTTTGAAACAAACGTAGGAGCCGGACTACCGGTCATCAATACACTAAATGATCTGATCCGTAGCGGCGACCGCATACATAGTATTGAAGCGGTTTTGAGCGGCAGTCTGAATTTTGTTTTCAACCATTTTGTGAATGGCGCGAGCTTCCGAAATGTAGTGCAGGCCGCACAAGATGAAGGATACACAGAACCAGATCCACGCATAGATCTCAGCGGTGTGGATGTTATGCGTAAAATCCTCATTCTGGCAAGAGAAAGCGGTGCAAAAATGGAAATGAATGATATCACCAACAATCTGTTTTTGCCGGATGAATGCCTGAATGCCCCTTCTGTGGCGGACTTCTACGAACAACTGGATGTACACGCTCCTCATTTCGGGCAATTACTCAGTAACGCAGTGGCTGCAGGGAAGCGACTTAAATTCGTAGCCCGTTATGAAGAAGGAAAAGCTTCTGTAGGACTCCAATGCGTGTCGCCTGATCATCCGTTCTATAACCTGGAAGGAAAAGATAACATCGTTTTATATACCACCAGCAGATATCGTGAACAGCCACTGATCGTGAAAGGAGCAGGCGCTGGCGCAGACGTGACCGCCTCGGGCATATTTGCTGACATCATCAGAAGCGCGCGATAATTCATCTTCGTTATCCTTCTGACTGCATTCACCGTTCCTAAATTTCAAGCATTAAATGAATTATATGGATTGTATTAAAGTATTTGCTCCCGGCACTGTTGCGAATGTTGCCTGCGGCTTTGATGTAATAGGACTGGCCATGGACGCGCCCGGCGATGAAATGATTCTGCGCAGGAGCAAGGAACCCGGCATCCGCATTACGGCTGTACATGGCGCAGAGCTGCCATTGGACCCCGCCAAAAATGTTGCCGGCGTGGCAGTACAAGCCCTGCTACAAAAATACGATCAACCGGATACCGGTATCGAAATAGAAATCTTCAAACATATACATCCCGGCAGCGGCATTGGCTCCAGCGCCGCCAGCAGTGCCGGTGCGGTAGTAGGTGTTAATCACCTGCTGGGCGAACCTTTCACGCGAAAGCAACTCGTACGCTTCGCCATGGAAGGGGAAAGACTGGCCTCCGGATCTGCGCATGCCGACAACGTGGCGCCAGCCATACTGGGCGGTTTCACAATGGTGCGCAGTTATCGGCCACTGGATATTATTACCCTCCACTCTCCTGCTGAACTATGGGTAACGGTAATACATCCACAAATAGAAGTAAAAACCTCCGATGCCAGAGAAATTCTGAAACAAAAAGTCCTCATGACAGACGCGATCCGCCAATGGGGCAACGTAGGCGCACTGGTGGCAGGCCTCTTCCAGGAAGATTATGAGCTGATCAGTCGCTCCCTGGAAGACGTGATCGTAGAACCCGTTCGCAGCATCCTGATACCTGCTTTCCATGAACTGAAAATAAAATGTAAAGAAGCAGGCGCACTGGGCGGAGGAATCAGCGGTTCCGGACCTTCTGTATTTATGCTGAGTAAAGGAGAAGCCAACGCCCGCAATGTAGCGGAGATGATGGATAAAGTGTATGCTCCACTGGGCGTAGATTATAAAATATATGTTTCCCAAATCAACACTGCGGGAGTAAAAGTGATTGACTAACTAATTTAATGAATGCATTATGCAATACTATAGCTTGCACAATCCGGAATATAAAGTATCCTTTGAAACAGCAGTGACAGAAGGCATGGCCCCGGATAAAGGTTTGTATTTCCCGGAAACCATTCCCCAGCTGGATGCCGCTTTCCTGGAAAACATCCATCAATACAGCGATCAGGAAATAGGCTATCAGGTGATTAAAGCATTTGTGGGAGATGAAATACCTGAAGATAAATTACGGGAGATAGTAGCTGCAACATTACACTTTCCCTTTCCCATTCAAAAGGTTTCCCGCGCTTCCTATGCGCTGGAACTTTTCCACGGCCCTACCCTCGCATTTAAAGATGTAGGCGCCCGTTTTATGGCAGGCTGCCTGGGACACTTCCGACGCAACGCGAAGAAACCAGTAACTGTACTGGTAGCCACTTCCGGCGATACAGGCGCTGCGGTGGCCAGTGGTTTCTATAATGTGCCCGGTGTGGAAGTAGTGATCCTCTACCCTTCCCGAATGGTCAGCACCCTCCAGGAAAAACAGCTGACTAGTCTGGGCGGCAATATCCAGGCACTGGAAGTATTAGGTACCTTCGACGATTGCCAGCGCATTGTTAAAACAGCATTCCTGGATCAGGAATTACAGGCCAAACGCCCGTTGACTTCAGCAAACTCTATCAACGTTGCCCGTTGGCTGCCGCAGATGTTCTACTACTTCATCGCATACAAACAGATGAAAGCGGCGCATCCGAATATTGTATTCTCTGTACCCAGCGGCAACTTTGGAAATATCTGTGCGGGCATGATGGCCGCAGCTATTGGATTGCCAGTAGCGCATTTCATTGCAGCCACGAATGTCAATGATACTATTCCCCGCTTTATGCAAAGCGGCAAATATGAACCAGGACGCGCTGTACCTACTTTATCAAATGCTATGGACGTGGCGGACCCGAGTAACTTTGTCCGCATACTGGAGTTGTACGGCAAGAACTTCCCACAACTCGCTGCCAGTATGAGTTCCTATAGTTTCAATGATAAAGAAACCGCCCGCGTCATGGAAAGAGTGTGGAAAGAATCGCATTACATGCTAGATCCGCACGGAGCAGTTGGCTACCTGGGTTTGCAAAAGTACCTGGCGGAAGATCCGGATATCACCGGCGTATTCCTGGAAACAGCACACCCGGTGAAGTTTGAGGACACTGCTCCCAAAAATATCCGGGACGACATTCATACTCCATCCAAAGTGATGTCGTTATACGGTAAGGAAAAATCTTCCATTGTGGTGGCGGCTGATTACCAGGTGGTAAAGAAGACTTTAATGCATTTAGAATTTCGGAATTCAGAATTAAGCCATTAACTTGGCGCTGTATGAGAAAACTAACTATCCTTGTCCTGGGGCTGGCAGTGGGCGCCTGCAATCATTCGTCGCAGCCAGCCAACCAGCACCAGGCTGCATCTGCCGATTCCGTTTTGTATAGTGATATCGTTCGAGCTGTTACCGATTCCCTGCAACAATTTCCACAGCAACACGCGTTATTTTACCGTCGTGGCCTGCTGCTCTTCAATACGCATCCGGATATGGCATTGAAAGATTTTGAACAGGCAGCCAAACTGGATTCCTCTAATACAGATTACTGGGCTTGCGCCGGAGAAGCGGCACTGGTAGCGGGTAATCACGCTACTGCTGCGCAGCTGTTCACCAGAGCGCTGCAAACCTCCCCCAATTACCCTTTCCTACAATACAAGCTGGCCACCGCTATGGTGGAAATGAAACAATATGCCAGTGCCGACAGTCTCGCTGACCTCCTGCCCAAATCCGGCGAAGGCGCGGATCAGGCCTTCTACCTGAAAGCCAGGATAGCAGTGGACCATAAGGATACCGTTGCTACTATCCGATATCTCCGTCAGGCAATGACAGTAGCCGGAGACCATCCGGAGTACGACGCCCTGATGGAACTGGCGGACCTGCTCAGTACGCAACGGCATCCCGATGCCTTGCAATATTACGTACAGGCATGGAAGTTAGACTCCACCAATGCGGAACCTATGTATTATGCAGGCCGGTTCCAGGAACAGATGCAGCAACAGGATGCCGCAATAGCCTCCTACCGCAAATGTGTCGTCTCCGATCCAGGCTATGAAGCCCCGTACATGGCGTTGGGTGATATCTACCGAAATAATAAAAACTGGAAAGACGCCTATACTTTTTACAACATGGCAGTTAAAACAGCCCCTACAGACGCTTTGGCCTATTATCAACGGGCGCTGAGCCAGGAGCAGTTGGGTAAAAAGGATATGGCGCTGGAAGATTATATCAAAGCATCTTCCTTCAGGAAGGACTATAAAGAAGCGAAAGAAGCCATCAAGCGACTGAGCAAGTAATTACTTACTTTTACAGAGAACAAAATAAATGCCTTTGGAAAAAAAACCTGTATTAATTGCGCCATCTCTGTTGGCAGCGAATTTCCTGGAACTGGGAAAAGAAGCGGATATGCTCAACCGTAGTGAGGCCGATTGGTTTCACCTGGATGTGATGGACGGACGATTTGTACCGAATATCAGTTTCGGCCTGCCGGTCATTTCACAGATCAGAAAAGCCACCAATAAAATCTGCGATGTGCATTTGATGATTGAAGAGCCGGAGAAATATGCCGAAGCCTTCAAAAATGCGGGCGCGGATATACTCACCGTACATTATGAAGCCTGTCCTCATCTGCATAGAAATATCCAGCAAATTAAACACCTGGGTATGAAAGCTGGTGTGGCCCTGAATCCACATACGCCGGTAGGATTGCTGGAAAACGTGATCCGCGACCTGGACCTGGTACTGATTATGAGTGTGAATCCGGGTTTTGGCGGACAAACCTTCATTGAACAAACTTACCACAAGATTGCGCAGCTACGCCAGCTGATCAACGACAATAACGGGCATGCCCTCATTGAGGTAGATGGCGGTATCAGCGCAGAAAATGCCGGCCAACTTATTCAAGCAGGCGCAAATGTATTGGTAGCTGGAAGTGCTGTATTTGCATCAGAGAATCCCGAACAGACAATCAGCGGACTAAAATCCGCGGCTATGGCAGGTTTAGGAAAGATGTGATATAATTTCCTTTGACAGAGGCTTGGTAAGATAACCACTTACAAACTTATAACTACGTACACGTTCTTTGTCTTTCTCATCTATACTGGAAGTTAGAACAAATATCTTCACCTGTTTCGGCAAAGATGTTTGGAATCCTGCATATTCATCCAGGAACTCCCAACCATCCATTACCGGCATATTCAAATCCAATAGGATCAAATCCGGAAGGGCGTCTGCCACATTCGTGTTTTCTCTGAAATAGTCCAGTACTTCCTGGGCATCAGAGAATACACGAATATTGTTGCTTATACCCTGTCGCTCAATCATAATTTTGGCGATCTGCTGGTGAATAGGGTCATCATCCACAATAAAAATCATATTGATCAGGTTCATATAAGCATATTATTCAGGCCTAAAAGTAATAATAAATTTTGTTCCCTGACCTGGCTTACTTTCTGCCTTGATGCTTCCGCCCATTGCTTCCACCTGTGTTTTGGTAATAAACAGGCCTATTCCCTTTGCATCTTTATTCTTGTGAAACGTCTTTCTGAAGCCGAAAAGTTTGTTTCCAAAACGCTCCATATCGATCCCTACGCCGTTATCTTCCACCGTCATAAAAATGTTATCGTTTTCCAACCAGGTTTGCAGGTGAACTGCCGGAGTACGTTCCGGCGAGCGATAACGGATGGCGTTTGTGATGAAGTTCTGGAGGATACTGTCGAGATACACTTTGGAATATTCCAGGGACGGCGCCTTTTCAAAATCTGCCGTAATGCGGATATGACTGGTTTCAATATCTACCAGGAGAATATCCTTTACTTTCTGTAACCTGTCTGCAAAGAAGAGTTTTTCCTTCTCTACATTTACATCCTTGCGGATCTGGATTACTTCTACCAGGTCGTTGAGGGTTTCATCAATTTTCTTGATGACCTCATGGAGCATACCCAGATAGAGTTCCCGTTCCTGGTAGGAAGCGGCTTCGTTATGCATCTGCATGAGCGCTTTGAGGTTCGCAATAGGCGCGCGCAGGTTATGCGAAGTGATATGTGCGAAATCTTCCAGCTGCTTATTTTGGTTCAGCAGGTTTTTATTGAGATTGGAGAGTTGTTCATTGGCTTTGCGCAGTTCCTTCTGCATTTTCCGGCTTTCGGTGATATCCCGGATGAATACGGAAATACCGCCGTCCTGCATGGGTGTCAGCAGGAAATCATACCATTTGTCTTGCAGCGGGAAGTAGATGCCGAACGACTGCGAGGTATTATGCCGGATGCATTCCTGTAAACGCGCGTAGAATACTGTTCCGCTTAATTTCGGGAATACTTCGAAGATATTGCTGCCTGTCAGTGCCTTGCGGCCGATCATTTTTTCCGCCTTCTGGTTGAGGAAGTTGAGTTGGCCATCTGGTTCCATGGCCACGTACCCCATATCCATCGTATCGAAGAAGAGGCGCATCAGCTCTGTATTTCTGCTGAGCGCTTCGCGGATGGCGGATTGTTCAGTGATATCCTGCACTACCCCGTAGAGTCGTTGCGGTTGATCGGAAACGGCATCCGACTGTCCGATATAACGGATACGCCTGGTGGTACTGTCTTGCAACGCAATCGTAAGTTGCACATCAAATGGTTTGCCTGTGCGGATACAGAGGTCGATATGATGACTGAGTAATAGTTTTGATTCAATAGTATAGAAAGACAACACATCTTCCAGTGAAATAGCTACTTGTGCGCTACAACCGTGGATACGGCAGGCCTGGTCCGACCATCGGATATTACCGGTGGTTACTTCCAGTTCCCAACCGCCGATTTTACCTATTTGACCTGTCTGTAAGAGGAATTCCTGGTTTTTGATATTTTCCAGTTCCTGTGTTTTCTTATCTGTGATATCATTTACCAGGGCTACTACAATGAGTTCTTTGTCTACCGGATTTACGACAGGGAATACAGTCAGGTCCAGGAATACTTCGCGGCCGATGGAGGTCCATCGTTCATCTTTAGTGAAATCTACTTTTTTCTCTACGCGCAGCGCTCTGTTTTCATGTAATGCCTGTTGGAAGAGATCGTCCAGTTCGAACAGGTTGGCAAACTCATCATTCATTACGTTGAACTGACGGCGTGCAGCGGGATGTGGCGAATTAAAGAAATTGCGTTGGGTTTGATTGATACGGCGGATAAAGCCGAAGTTATCAAACTGGATATAGCCGATTGGTAAGTTTTCGATGATATTGTCGAGGAGGCGTTCGCTTTTCTGGAGACTGATTTCGGCGAGTTTCTTTTCTGTGATATCGTCCAGGATGAGGAAGATATTGGTCATATTGGACAGCTTGTCCACTACTGGGAAGATCGTCGCTTCAAAGTATACAGGATAAATGCGGGTGATGCCATCGTAATTTTTCTCTGAGTAGTTGAGCAGGACTTCTCTTTTCAGGGTATCGCGGCCTTCGCGAACGTCTTCAAAGAGTTTTGACAGGCCGTTGATACGATATAGCGGGTCTTGTAACCAGTTATAATCCGGGTTGCGGAGGAAAGGGTGGTCTTGTCCCCATATTTCGCGTTGGCGGCTGTTCATTTCCATGCTGAGGCCTTCCGTAGAGAATTGCTGGAGACCAATGGGCAAGTTTTCTAGTATCTGGCGGAAATATTTTTCATCTTCCTGGATGCGGAGCTCTGACTGTTTACGTTCCGTGATGTCCAGGCCGATAATGAGGAATTGTTCCATAGCGCCATTTTCGGCCATTACAGGGCTGAAGCCTGCTTCGATCCAGAGGGGTCTGATACCGTTGATGAGGAAACCTATTTGTTCGCGTACTGCTAGTCCTTCCTTAATTTTCAGGCAAATATTGTCCCACTGTTCCCGATTGGCCGGAAGCAGGATTGTTTCAAAGTGTTGGCCTTCTATGGCTGATGCGGGTAGCTGAAGTGCAATCAACATCAAACTGTTCACAGAAGCGATTGTACCGTCTGCATTCACTGAAACTGATAGTGAGCAGGCATTAATCGCGGCTTCCAGGTGTTGTAGATGCCGGTAATGTTGATCCAGCATAGCTATGTTCATATGATAGCGTAACTTAATATCGTTGTGGTCTGCAAAGGACCAAAATAGCTATAATCCGGGAAAAAATCTTTTAAATTCCATAAATGTAGGGAAAATGTTTGTTGCCGGCAATTTAGTTCAGACGTGATTTTATCCAGTATGGAAGCGGGAAATTGGGGTAGTGTTTAAATGTTTATCCACGATTTGTGGATTTTTCGATTTGCAGAAATAGTCAAACGGGTTATATCTTCGTGCCCAGGAAAAAAATCTATAAAACCAGTTATATGAAAGTTTTGATTATCATGGGTTCTGAGAGTGACAAACCAGTAATGGAAGAATCTCAGAAGTATTTACAGTTTTTCGGTATTGAGAGCGACATGATCGTTGCATCTGCACACCGTAATCCTGACAAGGTTAGAGAACTGTGCATTACAGCCCAGGAGAAAGGTTTTGGTGCAGTAATTGCTGCTGCGGGTATGGCTGCTGCTTTACCAGGCGTGGTTTCTGCTTACACTTCATTGCCAGTACTGGGAGTACCTTTGGAAGGTGGTTTACCAGGTGGCGTTGACGCTTTGTATTCAATTGTACAGATGCCTGCAGGTTTACCGGTAGGAACACTGGCAGTAGGTAAAGCTGGCGCACGCAATGCTGCTGTACTGGCTGCACGTATCCTGGCACTGAGTATTCCGGCTGTTGCTGCAAAAGTTGAAGCGTTTAAGCAGAACGGTTATAGAATTTAGTGTTAGCTTAACAAGATTGCTATCCAGGTTGCGTAAGAATTAAATATATTCGGTTTGAAAACCGACATTCCTGGACAATTAAAATCTAAAGATCATTGACTGAATCTATTATCAACTTAGATAGTATTAATCCCATAGAGTTTTTCGGTGTCAACAACGGAAAACTGGATTTACTAAAGAAAAAGTTCCCATTGTTGAAGATCCTGTCCAGAGGAACCCAGCTAAAGCTGAGCGGCTCACCGGAAGAGGTAGCAACAGCGGAGGAAAAGATTGGCCAGATCGTGAAATATCTGGAGCGAAACGGCAATCTTACCGAGAACTATTTCGAACAAATCCTTGGGGATGAGGAGGGTACAGGTATCGATAATTTCAGTGACCGTAACCCCAATGAGGTACTGGTATTTGGCCCTAATGGCCGAACTGTCAGGGCCCGCACGGCGAATCAGAAGAAAATGGTGCATCTTGCAGACAAGAACGACATCATTTTCGCTATTGGTCCGGCTGGTACTGGTAAAACCTATACCGCAGTAGCGCTGGCAGTGCGAGCGCTGAAAAACAAGGCGATCAAGAAGATCATTCTTACGCGTCCTGCAGTGGAAGCCGGCGAGAGCCTGGGTTTCCTGCCGGGAGATCTGAAAGAGAAGATTGACCCTTACCTGCGCCCTCTCTATGATGCGCTGGACGATATGATCCCAGCTGAAAAGCTGAGCTATTATATGGCCAACCGTATTATCGAGATTGCACCCCTGGCGTATATGCGTGGCCGTACCCTGGATAATTCCTTTATTATCCTGGATGAGGCACAAAATGCGACAGATCTGCAAATTAAAATGTTCCTGACGCGTATTGGCGCTTCTGCCAAAGCAATCATCACCGGCGACCTCACCCAGATCGACCTGCCTAAAAATCAGAAGTCGGGCCTGGAAAAGGCAACCCGCATCCTTCGCAATATCGATGGTATCGGGTACCTGGAGCTGGATGAAGAAGACGTAGTAAGGCATAGGCTCGTAAAAGCCATTATCAGGGCTTACGAGGCTAATAAAGATTAATTCAATGCGGGGCTGGCTAAAAGTCAGATGACTTTTTAGTCAGCCCTTTTTAGTTGTGTGATGACGGAATAATGACGGAACTTTGCAGATTTGATTGTTTAACCCTATTTTTGTTAGTGATATATTAATAATTTATCCACCGCATGACCAATATTCGTCGAATCCTGTTACTACTGGCAGTGATACCAACCTTGCTGCTAAGCAGCTGTAAAAAGAAGGCTACCCCTGATGAAGTGGCATTAGCCTTTATGCACGCCATCCAGGATTCGAACTTTGACAAGGCCAGGGATTACGCCACAAAAGAATCCCAACAGGTAATACAGCTTTATTCCTTCTTCGACGCACGTCGTAGTGAAGCCGAAAGAGAAAAAATTAAAAAAGCCCAGATCACGGTAGTAAAGACGGAAGAAAACGATGCAGGAGACCAGGCCTCCGTTACCATATTAAACTCTTCCGCCAATCAGGAAGAGATCTTACAACTGGTAAAGGAAAGCGGCCAATGGAAAATATCCCTGACATTCGAAAGCATTATTCCGAATTATTCATCACCACAGGGAGGAAATGCCCTGGATTCTACCGGGCTCATGCCTGCCGATACCACTGACGCCCCTGGTGCCGCTGCACCTCCGGTCCAGTAATAGCCTACATTCCGGCCCTTCGTAACCGCCGGGATAATAATAATTTAGCTATTAACGTCGAGTTACGTAATTTTGCCACGCAATTAGCTGCTGCGGGCAGAAATTCCTTTTGACTGCCTTAAGCTTGCATTGAACTATAAACTAAAAAGTAAAGAAAGATCGATTATGATGACAAATCCCTGGCATAGTGTGAGTCCCGGAAATGAAGTTCCACACATCGTGAATGCCATTATTGAGATTCCAAAGGGATGCCGTGCCAAATACGAACTGGATAAAGAGAGCGGATTACTGAAACTGGACAGAGTACTGTATTCTTCCGTTTATTATCCTGCTAACTATGGTTTTATTCCTCAGTCATATTGCGACGATCATGATCCACTGGATATCCTGGTATTATCTCAGGTAGACTGTGTGCCTATGTGTATCATCGAAGCGAAAGTGATCGGTGTTATGCAAATGATCGACGGTGGCGAAGCAGACGATAAAATCATCGCGGTTGCTGCTAACGATATGAGCGTTAACCACATCAATGATATTTCTGAATTACCTCCTCACTTCATTGAAGAAATGCGTCATTTCTTTGAAGAATACAAAACACTGGAAAGAAAAACAGTGAAAGTGGAAGAATTCCAGAATAAAGCAAAAGCGGAAGAAATCATCAAACAAAGCTTTGAAGATTACCGTAAAATATTCAAACAGAGCTAATTCCAGCCACTGTTTAAAACAAAAAACCGTCTCTGCTCAGTAGAGACGGTTTTTTTATGTATTTCAGGGAGACACGTATCTCTCCTACAGCAATCGTTTAATAATTCGCAGTTGGTGTGTACGCAAGCCTGTATCGCTGTTGGTGATACCCTGGTTATCGATAGGATCGATCCGTACCTTCCCGGATGCATGGAGGATCTCATGGTCGTTCAGTAATATTCCCACATGCGTAATCCGGCCCGCCTCATTGTCAAAGAATGCCAGATCCCCTAATTGGGCTTCCTGAAGGAAATCCACCGTATTTCCCTGAGTGGCCTGCTGATAGGCATCCCTTAAGAGCGGAATTCCCACCAATTTGTAGACATTCTGCGTTAATCCGGAACAATCCACTCCAAACACCGAGCGCCCACCCCATAAATAAGCCGTATTCAGGTATTTCATGGCTGCTTCAAGGATTAGTGAGGGCATGTTGGCGGCGGGAACGGTTGTCTCCCCGAAATTACCAGTAATATGCACGGCAAAATCCCCCCATTGGGCGGAGGACTTATTCCCTTTTACCAGGCAGCCAAAAGGGACCTGCATAGGCGCTCCATTCAACTGGACGGTATTTACCCAGTCTGGCAGGTAAGCGGTAGCCGGTTGCTGATAAAATTCCTCATCCACCAGCTGCAAATGGTTCTCGGTAGCCCAGCCCGTATAATCGTCGTATTGGTTCTTCACCTGTACCCATCCTCCCGGCGCAGATGTCAATATTTCAACGCATTCGCCCCAGAGGAGCTGGGAAATCATTTCGCTTCTATGTGCCGCTTCCATGCGCAATGGCGCAACAGGCACAGTAACTACTGCATATGGCATATGAATTGTATAAGTCCGTTTTATAATCCCTAGTTAATCTTGTTACCGCAGTGAACTTTTTCCGATTTAATACGTAAATATAAAATATATAGTTTATGCACCAGCAGTTAACCAGTTTATCGGACAAAGAACTAATATCCCGGACCAGAAAACTCAAAGACCGGGAGGCAGAAGGCGTATTGATGGATAGATACAGTCACCTGTTAGTGGCCATTACGCTGCCACAGTTGCATAAGAATCCCAGCCTCGACCCCAACGTAGTTTTTCCAGGCTTATTACAGCGACTGAGCGCCAGTTTAAGAACCCAATCCATTTATAAAGCCAACGAATGGATGCTTCATATACAGCGCGGATACATGGCAAAGCAGGAAAAAATCCTCCCCTTCTACCCTTCCAGAGAAGTACGGGATTTCCTTCACATAGAAAATATAGTGGAGAAAGCCAGCACCAATACCATTGATCGCCAGGAGCTCATCGTACGACTGGAACAGGCATTACAACGACTTCCGGAAGAAGACAGGGAAATCCTGCAGGAATTTTATATAGAACAGAAAACATTTGCTGATTTGACAGCCTCCAGAGGCTGGAACCGCGACAAAGTCCGTCACCAGCTGAAAGCGGCGAAAAACAAACTGGCAAAGCTTTACATTAATCAGTCCCATGTTAAATAATTCGTCCCATAACGACAAGGTAATCAAGATTTTCTCTGGAATCCGCTGCCTTAGCAAAGATCAGCTCCCCCGCTATCTGGAAGGCAGACTAACGGATGTAGAGAAACATCTTGTGGAACAGCATCTGGCCGACTGTGACCTCTGTTTTGAAGCTATCCAGGCGCTTGAGAAAGAATCCAATACCGATCAATACAACGATCTCACCGGCAAACTGCAACGATATATTCAACAAAGTATATTGCCAGTATCCCATGTGCAGAAAGTGGCACAGTATACCCGTAAGGAAAGAACCAAAGAGAACCTCCTGGTATACTTCTGGCTGATCGCCTTCGGCGTACTGGGGGTAAGTGGCGTCTATGTGTTGAAAGGACATATGCGCAATGCCCCTACCATGCCGCGACTCATGGTTTCTTCTGTAGCACCTGTTCCTGAAACAAAAGATACTACCACTACCGCTGCCACTCAGGTGGACAACGGGGAAAAGCCAGTGGCTGCTCAACCGATTATTGCGGCCAACCATGCCACCCCTGCGCATCAGTCGGCGCCTGCTCCTGCGCCCAATCCTGCGCCCGCAACGCCTATTCCTACGGCCAATACCACTGCTATTCCACCCACCAAACCAGCGCCTGCGCCGGTAAAAGTAGATTCGGTAAAGCTCAAACAACTGGCGTTAGAACGTGCCGCCAAGAAAAAAGCGAGAGCGGATAGTCTTGCTAAAGTACAGGCAGCTACTGCAGAAGCAAAGAAACAGGACAGCCTGAAGAAAGCTGCCGCAGCGGCGGAGAAAGAAGAGCAGGATCGGGAGGCCGCAGAAAAACAGGCCAATGCCGCCAAAGCACAGGCAGCTCCACCCTCTGATCCGGTGAAAAAAGAGGAGCCTAAAAAAGATGCGCCAGCATTGACAAACAGCGATGAAAATCTTTATAAAGCCGCCATGCAGCTGCAACAGCAGGGAAGCATTAACGAGGCCATGGACAGATACAGGCGTATTGAGGCGAATGGAAACGGAAAATATGTGGAGATGGCGCGCTATCAACTGGCCATCTGTTATCGCAGTAAAGGGCAAATGGGAAAAGCCAGAAGAATGTTTAAGGAAGTGGTGAAGATGGATGGGAGCTTGAAAACTGCGGCCCAGCAAGCATTGGATACGATGTAACAACAACTTATCAATACCGCATTTAACAAAAGGAAGGGCTGACAGCGATGCTGTCAGCCATTCCTTTTGTTAAATGCAGAAAATAAAATATAATCTCTCCTATCTTATTATTTTTATTTTAGATGGACTTTATGGAATTTTGCCATATGCTGCATCTTAGAAGCAGCATTCCATTTTAAAGCCTGTGAACAATCCAGAAATACAAAAACTAACAGACCAGGAATTACTTCAACGGTATAAAGCTGACAGCCACAGCGAGTGGATAGGCGTGCTCTTTGATCGCTATGCTTTATTGTTACTGGGTATGTGTATGAAATACCTGAAGAACGAAGAAGATGCGAAAGATGCGGTACAACAGATATTCCTAAAAGTATTATCCGAGGTAAACAAGCACGAAGTCCAGTACTTTCGGGCCTGGATATACCAGGTGGCGAAGAATTACTGCCTGATGCAAATCCGGCAGAATCATATGAAGTATAAGGAAGAGATTTCTGACCAGACGATGGGTAGTATCACTGTGGAAGAAGAAGATAAGCGAAAGCATCAGGAAAAAGACCTTATGCTGGAAAACATGCAGCAGGCCATGGCAACGCTGAATGAAGAACAGCGCATCTGTGTGGAACTATTCTATTTGCAGAAAATGTCTTACCAGCAGATTGCCGATCAGACAGGATATAACCTGATGCAGGTGAAGAGCCATATACAGAATGGCAAACGAAACTTGAAAATAATACTGGAAAAACAACAACGCGCAAACAAGAGTTAATTTGCATCAAGTGATATGAACGAGCATTTCAAAGATATATTTGTCACAACAGGTTGCCCTTCACAGCAACAGTTACTGGACTATGTTCAGGGAAGACTGACGCCTGAAGAGCAGCATGAAGTGGAGATGCATCTGGCCGACTGTGAGTTGTGCAGTGAAGCGCTGGAAGGACTTTCCGCCATTCAGGATAAAGAAAAGATCCCTGCAATGGTTCGGGAAATGAAATGGGACCTGCTGAAAAAGCTGCATAAGAAATACAGAAAGAGCAGAAGGCCGGATAATTATAATATATACCTCACCGTTATAGTGCTGGTGATAATATGTATTGTACTGGCGTTGTTCTGGGGATATCATTTTTATACGCATCCCAAGTAACAGGGAAACAGCGCTGTACTAGTACAGCGTTCTGTTCTCTTTATGTTTCCACTCTTCGAACACATGTAAGGCGGAGGCATCCGGCATATGTATCATCGGTATTTTCCGGGCATCCATAGGCCGATTAATTTCATCATAGATAAAAGAATCATCGAAATCGATCGCTGCCGCATCCTCGCGGGTATTGGCGAAATACACCCGGGCAGGTCTTGCCCAATAGATAGCGCCCAGGCACATAGGGCATGGTTCGCAGGAGGTATAAATCTCACAGTCATTCAACTGGAAAGTTTGCAGTTTATTACAGGCATCGCGGATAGCCATCACTTCTGCATGTGCGGTAGGATCATTGTTACAAAGCACCTGATTCCATCCCTCTCCTACTATTTCATCCCCTCTGACAACAATAGATCCGAAAGGACCGCCATCACCGGTTTTCATTCCTTTTGCAGAAAGGGCTACTGCATACTGCATGAATCTTTTTTCTCTTTCTCCTATCATATACTGGTTATTTGATCCCTACTAATTTACTCAATAAAAAAGAAAACCCCGCGAGGAATCGCGGGGCTTATCGTAAACTATGTATCGTCGTATTTAGAATTGCTTATAGACTTAGTTATTTCTGATTACAACAACGCCATCAAACACATCGATTAAAACCGGTTTGGTTTTGTCTAT
Source organism: Chitinophaga dinghuensis (assembly GCF_003259435.1). Taxonomy (GTDB): domain Bacteria; phylum Bacteroidota; class Bacteroidia; order Chitinophagales; family Chitinophagaceae; genus Chitinophaga; species Chitinophaga dinghuensis. Next base: position 417,978 of record NZ_QLMA01000004.1, on the reverse strand, counting down.
ATCACCTGCCAGAATTTTCTTACTAAGCAGATTGATAATTTCCTTCTGGATAAGGCGTTTCAGCGGACGGGCTCCAAACTGCGGGTCGTAACCTTGTACAGCGAGGAACTCAAGCGCATAATCAGAAAATTCCAATATCATGCCACTTTTCGCCACCATATCCTTCAGTTGTTGTAATTGTATGTTAATAATTCCTTTTATTTCTTCCCTCAACAATGGCTGGAACATAATCACTTCATCCACACGATTTAAGAACTCAGGGCGGATCGTAACTTTCAGCAAGGCCATTACTTCTTCCTTGGTTTTATCTACGATTTGTTCCCGGTTACTGTCGTCAATGTTTTCGAAGTTTTCCTGTATCACCTGGCTACCCATGTTGCTGGTCATAATGATGATGGTGTTTTTGAAGTTCACCACGCGGCCTTTGTTGTCTGTCAGACGGCCATCATCTAATACTTGCAGCAGAATGTTAAAGGTATCCGGATGCGCTTTTTCGATTTCATCCAACAATACCACAGAGTAAGGTTTACGTCTTACGGCTTCTGTCAGCTGACCGCCTTCATCGTAACCAACGTATCCCGGAGGCGCTCCTACCAGTCGGCTCACACTGTGTTTCTCCTGGTATTCACTCATGTCGATGCGGGTCATCATGGTTTCATCATCGAAGAGGTATTCCGCGAGGGCTTTCGCCAGTTCCGTTTTACCTACGCCGGTAGTACCGAGGAAGATAAAGGAACCGATAGGACGACGTGGGTCCTGGAGTCCGGCGCGGCTGCGGCGAATGGCGTCAGATACGGCGATGATGGCTTCTTCCTGGCCCACTACTCTCTGATGGAGTTCATCTTCCAGGTGAAGCAGTTTATCTTTTTCGCTCTGCATCATTTTTGACACCGGGATACCGGTTGCTTTCGCAACGTTTTCCGCGATATCTTCCGCATCCACTTCTTCTTTGAGCATGCGTTTATGGTTAGCGGAAAGTTCTTCCAGTTCCAGGGTAAGATCCGCCACTAATTTCTCTTGTTCTTTTACTTTACCATAGCGAATTTCCGCTACCCGACCGAAGTCGCCGTTACGTTCTGCCTGTTCTGCTTCCAGTTTCAGGTTTTCTATGGCTGATTTAGCGTTCTGGATTTTATCTACCACTTCTTTTTCTGCCTGCCATTTTGCTTTGAAGGTATTACGTTCATCGCTGAGGCGGGAGATTTCTGCGGCTAGTTCGCTCAGTTTATCTTCATCATTTTCTCTTTTGATCGCTTCTCTTTCGATTTCCAGCTGACGTATTCTGCGTTCCAGTTCATCCAGTTCTTCCGGCATCGAGTTCATTTCCAGGCGCAGTTTAGCGGCGCTTTCATCGATCAGGTCAATGGCTTTGTCGGGCAGGAAGCGATCGGTGATATAGCGGTGAGACAATTCTACCGCCGCAATGATGGCTTCGTCTTTGATCAGTACATGGTGGTGACTTTCATATTTTTCTTTCAGTCCGCGGAGGATAGAAATAGCGTCTTCCACGCTGGGTTCATCCACCATTACTTTCTGGAACCTACGTTCCAGGGCTTTATCTTTTTCGAAATATTTCTGGTATTCGTTGAGGGTGGTAGCGCCGATAGCACGGAGTTCACCGCGGGCCAGTGCTGGTTTCAGGATGTTTGCTGCATCCATTGCACCTTCCATAGCGCCTGCACCAATGAGGGTATGAATTTCATCAATGAAGAGAATAATTTCCCCATCGCTTTCCGCTACTTCCTTCACTACGCCTTTGAGTCGCTCTTCAAACTCGCCGCGGTATTTAGCACCGGCCATCAATGCGCCCATATCGAGTGCATAGATGATTTTTGATTTCAGATTTTCGGGCACGTCGCCGTTGATAATCCGATGGGCCAGTCCTTCTACGATAGCGGTTTTACCAACGCCTGGTTCTCCCACCAGGATTGGGTTGTTTTTAGACCGGCGGGAAAGGATATGCAGGGTTCTGCGGATTTCCTCATCTCTGCCGATTACCGGATCGAGCTTACCTTCGCGGGCCAGTTCGTTCAGGTTTTTAGCGTATTTCTGGAGCGTATTATATTGTGAACCGCCAGATTGGGAGTTCACTGTTTCTCCTTTACGTAGTTCTTTGATGGCGGTTTTCAGACCTTTCTCTGTGAGGCCGGCATCTTTGAGCAGTTTGGCGGAATCGTCGCTGCCACCGAGTATTCCCAGTAACAGGTGTTCAACGCTGACAAACTCGTCTTTAAATTCTTTTATAGCGGCGCCAGCGCGGAGCATAGCGGTATTGGCATCGCGACTGAGCATTTGCCCGCCTTCCCCACCGGCCATGCGGGGATATTTTTGCAACTGTTCGTTGAGTTTACTATTGAGGAAGGTGGTGTTTACATCATTCTTCTTCAGTAAGTATTCAATCGGGCTGTCCTGGTCGTCCAACAGGGCTTTGAGAATATGCCCTGTTTCTATGGCCTGGTTCTGATGGTTGAACGCCAGTTGTTGCGCCTGTTGCAGTATTTCCTGCGATTTAATAGTGAAATTATTAAGATTCATAAGTTAATGTTTTCTCCTTTTTTGTGTCATCAAACGTGTCTTTCTAACAACAAAGCGTAAACCAATGTTTTCCAATCGGCAATTTTGACAGTTTATTGCTAAATGATCTGCAGTTTTAGCAGAAAATAGTAACAGTCACTGCTAAATTTGCATCATATTGCATCATTCACCTATATTATATTCGCCACATAAGAATGATTATGAAGAGACACTTGTATTTTATCGTTTGTGCGTGTGCGTTAGTGATGCATTTTTGTCCTGTCCAGGGACAAACTTTCAAACTGGCAGTTACTCCCGGTGAAGTGGGGCCAGTTATTCAGCGTTACAGGTCAAAATATCCGGATTGCAACCTGTTATTGCAGTGTAAGCCGGGCGCCTGGTACCTGGACAGTACGATTGTAATTACTGCCAGTATGACTAACGGCAAAGGTTATACGGTATTAGAGGGGGCCGCCGGCAAGACGGTAATCAGTGGAGGTCAAAAGATCCAGCCTAACTGGGAAACCTGGAAAAATGGCATATTTCGGGCAGCGGTGGATGTTCCTTATGAATTTGATCAGTTATATATTGATGGGCAGCAGCAGGTAAGAGCGAGATATCCTAATTACGACGCCACTGCCAGGCATTACCATGGCGCCGCCGCCGATGCCATCAGCAAAGAGCGGGTAGCCAGCTGGAAGCATCCGGAAGGCGGATACATTCATGCTTTGCACAGAGCGGAATGGGGCGGTTATCATTATCGTATCACCGGCGTGAATGCAGACAGTACCTTACAACTGGAGGGCGGCTACCAAAATAACCGGCAGATGGGTATGCATAAAAGTATTCGCTTTGTGGAGAATATCCAGGAAGAGCTGGATACTGCCCAGGAATGGTTTTATGACAAAGCAAACAAGTACCTGTATTATAAACCGGCGCCCGGAACGAATCTGAAAGGGGCCGCTGTTGTGGTTTCCCGGCATAAAGAACTGATTGTCCTGAAAGGCAATGCCGCACATCCGGTGAAGAACTTCACGGTGAAGGATATACGATTTACCCAATGTGCCGCTACGTTTATGGATACACGTGAACCACTGCTGCGAAGCGACTGGGCTATTTACCGGGGTGGCGTCATTCTAATGGATGGTACGAGGAATTGCGCTGTAAAGAACTGCGATTTCAATAATAATGGCGGAAATGCGGTGTTTTTAAGCAATTATAACCGGAGAGACACGATTTCTGACAACTACATCCATGACATCGGGGGCAACGGCATATGCTTTGTTGGCAATCCGGATGCCGTAAGGTCTCCCCTATTTGAATACGGCCAACGGCAGGACTTCAGCAGCATAGACACCGCTAGAGGGCCTAAAAACAGCCATTATCCGGATTCCTGTGCAGCTATCGACAACCTGATACACGATATTGGCCAAATTGAAAAGCAGGTAGCTGGGGTGCAGATCTCTATGTCGGCCAACATTCTGGTGCGTCATAACAGCATTTACAATCTGCCCAGATCGGGAATTAATGTGAATGAAGGTACCTGGGGCGGGCATATCATTGAATACAACGACGTGTTTAATACGGTCCTGGAAACAGGCGATCATGGCTCTTTTAATTCATGGGGCAGAGATCGCTGGTGGTATCCCGACCGCAAAGAAATGGACAGCCTGGCCGCCTTGTATCCCTGGTTGGTTGGACAGGATGCTGTCTCCCCAACGATTCTCCGTTACAATCGTTTTCGTTGTGATCATGGCTGGGATATTGATCTGGATGATGGATCTTCCAATTACGAGATTTACAGCAATGTTTGTTTGCATGGGGGCCTGAAACTACGGGAAGGGTTTAATCGCAAGGTATCCAATAATATCATCATCAATAACTCTTTTCATCCGCATGTATGGTTTAAAAACAGCGGGGATGTATTTGTCCATAATATTGTGATGACGGGCTATCAGCCGATTGGCATCCACTACTGGGGAAAAGAGATCGATCACAACTATTTCCCTGATCTGACGAGTTTAAATGTCGCACAGATATTTACAGACAGAAATTCTAGTTACGGCGATCCACAGTTCAGTAATCCAGGGAAAGGAGATTACCATGTGAATTCCCAGGCTGCATTAAGAACAGGTTTCCGCAATTTTGATCAGCATCAGTTTGGCGTTACCGCTGCCAGACTGAAGAAAATTGCGCAGCAGCCGGTATTTCCTGAGTTAACCATTGCGACCACTGAACAAACTATCTCTTGGGATTGGAAAAACGGCACCTTCAAAAATATAGAAACATTAGGAGAGCGTTCTGCGACAGGTATGCCGGATAATGAAGGCGTACTGGTGGTCAAGGCGCCGCAGCCTGCATTTGGACTGAAAGATGGAGATGTGATATTACAGGTTGGGAATAAGAAGATTACGCAACTGAATGAATTAAAAGCAGTTGTTGATCAGATAAATTCCAATAGCAAACTCACGGTATTCCGCGGCCAGCGAGCCATTACCTTGTAAATGGGATTACAATAAAAAATGCGCCGATTGGCGCATTTTTTATTGTGGGGTATTAATGGAGCTTATATCTTTAATGTAACCAGGATTGGATTAACTCCTGATTTTCGGACATCCAGTTGCGTACACCTTTTTCTTCGTTACCATCTGCTTTGGCTACTTCGCCCAGCAGGGAATTCAGTTGGGTGTCTGTCAGTTTGAATTTGCGGAAGAAATTCACAGCTACCGTATCACGGACTGTAAACTCATTATTCGCGATGGTCAGGATTTTCTCTGTATCGCCGAATACTTTCTTCGGGTCTTCCAGGAATCGCAGTTTATATTCCGTGAACATGAAATGCGGCTGCCAGCCGGTGATAACGATGGGTTGCTTTTCTGCAATGCTTTTCTTCAACGTTGCCAGCATGGCCGCTTCGCTGGAAGATTGTAATTTATAATCCAGTCCGTATTCATGAATGGCGTCTTCTGCTTTCGTCATGATACCGGCGCCGGCATCAATGCCTACCACTTTACCATCGAATTTTGCTTTTTCCTTTTCCAGGTCGGCAATGCTTTTCGCATCTACATAGTCTGGTACTACGAGGCCGATTTTTGCGCCTTCAAAGTTTGTATTGAGTACGGTGATTTTTTCACCAAAATTTTCCATGTAAGTTTTGTGGGTAACAGGCATCCAGGTATCCAGGAATACATCTGCGTCGCCACCTGCTACTGCTGCGAAAACCGGCGCTACGTCCGCATTCTTGAGCGTTACGGCATAACCTTTTTTCTCCAGCACATTTTTAGCCAGTTGCGTCATGGCGATACCTTCCGCCCAGTTGACATAAGCGATGGTAATTTTCTTATCGCCGGAACTATTGTTCTGACAGGCGGAAACAGCTATCAGTAGCACCGCCAGTATTGCTAACATTGTTTTTCTCATCATCATGTTTTCCTCGTTATATTAATTACTGGTTTTTTTCATTCTTTTTTTCCCGAAAGACTGTGTAATACGATCCAGGATAATTGCCAGGATCACCACGGCGATACCGCCTTCGAAGCCGACACCTATTTTCAGTTGGGTGATACCTTTCAACACGATTTCTCCGAGTCCACCGGCAGCAATCATGGCCGCAATTACCACCATAGATAATGCCATCATGATGGTCTGGTTCACACCAGCCAGGATGGTAGGCATTGCCAGGGGCAGTTCCACTTTCAGCAACAGTTGCGTAGATGTTGCGCCAAATGAACGCGTAGCCTCCACAATGTCTTTCGGAACCTGTTGGATGCCTAAAGTGGTGAGTCGCACTGCTGGCGGCATGGCAAAGATGATCGTGGCAAATACGCCAGGCACTTTACCCAGTCCGAAGAACAGTACTGCTGGAATCAGGTACACAAACGCGGGCATGGTTTGCATGAAATCCAGGATAGGGCGTAATATTTTGCCTACCATATTATTTCTGGCAGCCCAAATGCCAAATGGTATGCCAATTAAGAGGGCGATACATGCAGACACTAAAATAAGTGCCAGTGTTTCCATGGTTTGCGGCCAGTAGCCCATACCGTAGATCAGGCCTAATCCGAGTAATGTGAATACGCCTGCGGACCATCCTGCTCTTCGCCATGCAAATATGGCCAGCAGTAGGATGAGCACGTACCATGGCATGATACCAAGTACCCACTGCACAGCGTTTACCATGGCTTCCACTATGTGTTTAACGGATTTAAAGAAAGGTCCGAAATGCAGTGTCAGCCAATTGATGAAATGTTCTATATATTTTCCTATTTTAATCATATTCGTTTAGTCGTAAGGGTTATAAAGTCTGACTCCCTGTTGTTTCGATGATCAGGGCAGTCTGTGAAATAAGTCCCAACAGTTTGTTGGTTTCAGGGTGCACTACAGCAACTGGTTTATCGGTTTCTGCGATAAACGGCAGCATTTGTTCTACCGTCGTATCCGGGTAGGCCACGGGAACTTCCCGATGGATCACGGCTTCGATGGTTTTATCCCCGCGTCGTTTTACTTCGAGTACTTCATGGAGGTATACGAAGCCTAGAAAATGTTTATCTATCGTGACAGCCGGCAGTATGTTGAGGCCGGTGGAACGCATTTTACGGAGACTTCCTTCAGGGCCATCTTTTCTGAAAATGGCGGTAACAGGCTTGGTATCCATGAGAGAAGAAGCGGTGATAACAGCTTTCCGATCCACTTTTTCCACGAAGGAAGACACATATTCTGTTGCTGGCGTAGTGAGGATTTCCTCCGGCGTGCCTACTTGTATCACTTCTCCATCTTTCATGATCGCGATGCGGTCTCCTAATCGGATAGCCTCATCCAGGTCGTGGGTAATGAAGACGATTGTTTTATGCATTTTCTCCTGGAGGTCCATCAGTTCATCCTGCATTTGGGTGCGAATCAGTGGGTCCAGTGCGGAGAAAGCCTCATCCATCAGCAGTACTTCCGGATCGTTGGCGAGGGCTCTGGCCAGGCCTACACGTTGTTGCATACCACCGGAGAGGCCAGAAGGCAGTTGTTGTTCATAGCCTTTGAGGCCAACGAGTTCAATTACTTTTGCGGCTTTCTCGTTTCTTTCTGCTACGGGAACGCCTTGTAATTCCAGTCCGAATGCGACATTCTCCATCACGGTACGATGCGGGAGCAGTCCGAATTGCTGGAACACCATACTGATCTCTTTACGACGGATTTGTTGGAGTTCCTTATCGTTGAGCGTAGTGATGTTAGTATCATTGAGGAAGATGTTTCCGGAAGTTGGTTCTATCAGTCGGTTCAAACATCTGAGGAGACTGGATTTTCCACTTCCGGAGAGGCCCATGATAACAAAGAATTCACCGGGTTGGATGTCAAATGAAGCCTCCTTCACACCTACTGTGCATCCTGTTTCCGCGAGGATTTCCGCTTTACTGGCTCCTTCATGGAGCATGTTTAAAGCCTTTTCCCGATCGCGTCCGAAGATCAGTGTAATATTTTCTATTTTAAGTTTAGGTATCATCATTCGTTTATTTTTGTTAGAAATAGTAACCGATATTGATATTAAACCGGCTATGCCATTTTTCCCCTGGCGTACCGGAAGCCAGCGCATCGTCCCAAACGGGGCCGAGCCATGGATGGTTTTTACCGGCGGCCCAATCGATATAAGTAAAGACAGGACCTGCTGTCACCATACATCCCAGCACATTCATCTGCGTATTTTCAAATCCGGAAATGGTTTTATCCATCAGTGAATAATCGTTATAGAAGGTCAGGGTGCTGACAGGCCCCCATTTTACAGGGAGCGTATATGCCAGGGAGGCAGTATGTATAAACGCTTTTGCAGCCACCTGATAGGAGGCGCCATAGGCCGCCATATCAATGGCATTTTTAAACTGCGTTGAGTCGTTTACGTTATATTGGTAATAGAGTGACTGTAGTTTTAAATTCCATCGTTTCCAGTTCAGGTTTGCATGCACTGCCTCAGCGTAATGACTGCCCATTTCTCCGGAGGGGATATTGTATAATCCGCCAGCCATCAGGGATGCGCCTATGCTACTATTATTTTCCAACAGGTATTCTACGCGTGCATTTCCCTGGTTTACCTCTTTATTTCTACCTGCCACATCGTAGGAATAGCGGCCGGGATCGATGGCAGTTTTATCGCCGAAGTTCAGTTCCTCTGCGTTTTTGAAGAAGGCCAGCTGATATTTCCAGTGTCGTGCTTTTCTTTCGAATTTGATTCCCATATCATAATCATCTTCTTTTCCCACATAGTATGGCAGGTTAAAGAACCAGCTATGGGAATTGTAGGTGATATTTCCGAAGGGCACTTGCGTCAGGCCGATATCCAGGCGGGTACTATCGTTGAAGTGCCAGGTTACATAGCCTTCTTTGAGCATACCGCCGCCGAAATCTTTTGAATAAAAGCGGTATTCAGCATGGAGTGATAATTGTTTCCATGCGGCATCTGCGTTGATGCGAAACATATCGTATCCGAAATCGCCTCCTCTTTTCACTTGTTCTTTTTTCCAGGAGGAGTTGTTGTAATTGAATCGCAATGCCCCTCCGATATGGAGTTTCGGTTTATCGTTTATTTTCGTACTATCCTGACCGTTAGTTATCATTGGAAAGAAAAGGAACAGGCAGCAGCAAATAATTTTCCATTCTTTTCGAATACGGTTGGCAACAGTTGATGTAATGGCATAGGAGGTCCTAACCATCCATGATTCTTCAATCATAGCAGTCATAGTTCTAATATGTTTATGCTGATCGTTTTCCTCTGCGACACAGGAATCCCTGTGCAGGAACTGCACTGAAACAGTTATTCGGAAATGAAACCGGACACGATGTGGTCCGACAAGTGATCAATACCAATAAATATTGACTGTTCTATCGTAATGAGCGTGCTCGGAAGGCACTTTAAACAGTCTAAAAATGCAATAAAGCACAGCGAAGATACAAAAAAAAGGACAGGAAGCCAAACGATTTCTTAAAAAAATGTGAACAAGGGCGGGGAAAGCATTGTTATAGTGATGCTAAACGGACCATGGGCTACATATAGGCTGTCAGAAAAAGATGACATTTTACCCCGAAATTTTTTCTTCATCATAAAACCCTTAAATTATGTCATTCGACTTACTAGAGAGTGTACGAAATCTATTCAGCGGTAACGTAATCAGTCAGGCCGCCTCCAAATTAGGCGAGAGTGAAGAAGGGATTCAGAAAGCGATATCCGCGGTTGTTCCAACTGTTTTGACTGGATTGCTGCACAAGACAGAGAGCAGTGGCGATGCAGGTGGGCTCCTGAATATGGTGAAAGGAGCTGCATCGGAGGCGTCTCCATCCAGTATTGGTGCAGCATTACAAGGTGGAGCAGGCGGTCTGTTGACCAAAGGGGCTGGCTTTTTAAAGACGCTGTTTGGCGACAAAGCTGCTGGTATCACCTCTATGATTTCCTCTTATGCGGGTATTAAAGAGTCATCTGCCGACACGCTGTTACAAGCTACGGCGCCGGCTACACTGGGTACAGTGGGGCAGTATGCTATGCAAAACAATTTGAATGCGGGAGGATTCGCGTCTTTCCTAAATTCTCAGAAAGATAAAATTGTGGGCGCCATTCCTGGCGGTTTGAATCTGGCAGGATTACTGGGTTTGGGCGGACTGGGAGAATTAGGTTCCAAACTGGGCAGTATGGCCAGCGGACTGGGACATACAGTTGGCAACGCAGCTACCTCTACCGTAAATACCGTAAAACAAGCTGGCGGTGGCGGTGGCAAATGGATTTGGTCTCTCCTGCTAATTCTGGTCGCTATTATCCTTCTTTGGTATTTAATGCGCGGTTGTGGCGGCAATAAGGGTGGAGAAACAGTAGTAGACAGCGTAACCACTAATCAGCTCGCTGATTCTGCTGGTACTGCTACTCCAATGGCCGCTCCTGAAGTTGCCAGAGAAAGTATCCAGGTAACTTTACCGGATGGCACTGTACTCAATGCCTATAAAGGCGGTATTGAAGATCAACTGGTGACCTTCCTGAAAGACAACAGCAAAGCAGCCGGTAAAGACGTATGGTTTGATTTTGATAACCTCAATTTCAAAACAGGCAGCGCTGAACTGACAGAAGAAAGTATGCAGCAGGTAAGCAACATTGGGGCTATACTGAAAGCATTCCCTAAAACAAAAATTAAGATAGGCGGATATACGGATAAAACCGGAGATGCTGCCGCAAATAAAAAACTCTCCCAAGAACGCGCAGATGCTGTTGTAACAGCCCTCAAGAAGCTCAATACGAATGCAGCTCAATTAGAGGGAGCAGAAGGTTATGGATCTGAATTTGCGAAAGCGGCGGCAGATGCGCCAGATGCAGAAAGGAAGAAAGACAGACATATCAGCATCAGTGTGAGAGAAAAATAATACAGCCATATCAACCCATATCAAAAGGAAAAGGCGCCCGGAAATGCAGATCCGGCGCCTTTTCTTGTATTTGTAAAGCTGATTTTTACTGTTCCTTCACCAACACTAACCGGTTACGATCCGATTTATAAATGGTGTTGGTGAAATTCAGGATATCATTGTATTCCGCTACAGGGTATGTTCCACCCGTGATGTCCAATTTTCGTATATACGTAATGGTATTCCCGTTTACACTGAGTGTAGTCGTGAAGGAGCCATATTTACTGGTCAGTACTTGTGGTTTAGGTTGAGATTCTACCTTATATCCTGCGGGGATGGCGATATTTACTGTATCTGTTTTAGTATATGCCATCGGGAATGCTACCGGGGAAATACGTGCGGTGTCTTCCTCCAGTTTGGTACCATACCGGCTCATTACATTTGGCAGCAGGAACATGCGTTTGCCTGTTACAGTGGCATAATTGCTGGCAGTGATATCCAATTGCTCTGTTAAAGTAGGCAGGATCTTTTTGTCTTCACTGGTTTCGTAAGCATTTACATCATAATTGGAGAAGTCCAGGCCGGAGCGTAATATTTCCAGTTGTTTTTGTTTGCTGGCATTATTAACCATGGAAGAGAGATCATCCTGTAACATGCCAGTAGAGCGGATTTCCGACTTTATCTTCATATTCCCGGTTTCGTCTATCACTGCATTCACTACGGAGCTTCTGCGGTTCTCTTTCTGGCCATAATATGGCGTATGTGTCAGTTTACTGTGCAGCGAATCCAATACTACCACTGCCCTGTTGCCCGTAAAGCTGCTCAGATAGCCGGCTGGCAGAGATGTACTGGTACATTCCAACCAGGTAGTATCTTTTTTACCAGGAACACAAACGATGACATGGTTGAACCAATCGGCCGCAAAATCTTCCGGAAAAACGCGCGGTTCATCTGAACCTTGCACCAGGACACTATTTGCGGCGATGCCTACTTCCTTTAGCATTGCACACATAATATTGGAAAGGGCTTTACAATCGCCATATCCTGTTTTTGCAGTGGTTTGTGCATCGATGGTTTGATAGCCTCCAATTCCCAACTGGATACTGATATATCGGAAATTTTTTTGCAGATATCTATAGAGGGCTGCAATTTTTTCCTGTGACGTAGAAAGATGGTCGGTAAGCTGGTGGACTTTCGTCTTCATATTATCCGGCAATACATCTCTACCCGCGTTAATACGATAAAAGAAGTTACCAAGGTCCTGCCAGGAGCCCGACTTACCATGAAACGGACCATAGTCAAATTCGCTGGCAGCCAGCAGTACAGAAGGAACTCTGTTGAACAACGACACTGCCAATGCCTCTTTCTTGATGGCAGGCAGATTGGCGAATGTCCAGGTGTAGCTTTTTCCTTCTTTTGTATCGGCGATAACAGGCGATACTGTGGTTTGCATCATCTTATATTGCAACTGCAATGAGGCAGGCATCACAATATTCACCACTGCTTTTTCTACGGCTTCTGTCTGTATTTCCTGTGGCAGGAACATACGCAGGAAGTATGCGCTGTTCAATTTATATTCCACAGTATACTCTATCGTATACGGATATCCGAAACCGGTAAATTCATGGAATTTCACTCTGGAATCGGTAATGAGTTCCGTTCCACCAGCACCTGCAACATCTGCGATATCGCTCTGGCGGAGGCGTTTTACCTGATTACCTTTATCATCGTAATAGGCGCCGGAGATACTACGGATTTCCCGCAGTTTATCGTAAGACTCTGTGAGCGTGCTACGGTTATCGCCTGATTTATCGAGGATGGTGATGACCTGATGTTGGACCGCCCTGATTTCCTTGCTATCAACAACACGATAGGTCGTCTCATTCAGGCGCATAATGCTGTGTGCATTTTTCTTCAGCCCTTCAGGAATAGCGGATGCAGGATAAAATGGCTCTGCAGCCAGCAATGGGAGTTGCCAGCAGCAGAGTATACCGAATAATATTTTAAGACTTTTCAAGGTTATGCTTTTTTCTTTTTCAGCACTATTTGTTCTGCCTGTTTTTTCACGATCATACCCCAGAAATCACGGAGGGAAGGATAATCTTCCGGCTCGAAAGTGGCTTTCTTTAACTGGATACGGCAACGCATTTGTACGCGATCTTCCGTTGCCTGGATCAGGTATTGGAATATACCTTCCGTCTCGTTGAACTTTACAATGGAGGATTTCGGCAGTTCATCGACTACATATCCTTCTGGTATTTGGAAGTTGAGCGAGTACATTTCATCGTATACGGCATTCATTTCCACAGGGTACTTACGTTCTGCCGCTTTGAAGATATTCTCTTTATACGCACTGCCGACGAATGGATTAAGATAGATGACATCATCATCTTCACCACCTTTCATTTTGAAATCATAGGACACCATAATCGCATCATTGAGACTATCCAGATCATTTACTTGTCCATTGCTGATTTCCACCTCGCCATTGAAAGATTTACCGATTCGTTCGAAGAACCCTTCTTTCTTTTTGCTTTGGATTTCTTTGCGAATATTATAGGATTGCAGATAGGTTGGACGCTGTTGGAAGGTACCGTGGAATGCGCCTTTCTCGAATTTATCGAATGATACGCTGGTCATTTCCGCTTCGTGGAGCGAATCCGCAGAGATAACAAAGTTGCTACCTAATTCATCTACAATTCTCGCATCGCCGTTATAGCAGGATGGCAGCAGTTTACCAAATCCGAGTAATGGATCGGTGGCGTCGAGGGTGACAACATTATCTTCCAGTCGCACTGCCGCGATTACATAGTTGAAGCGACTGAGCAATGGATAATAGGAAACATATCCGTGTTCTCTTGTACTGAGGATAATCGGGAATGCATCCAGTTTAGCGCGGCGCAGCAAACCTACTAAGAGCAAGTTGATATCAGAAACGCCTCCTTTCTTGCTGGTGAGGGTAGTTTTCAGACGCTGGGAAGTCCAGATACCACGCGAATCATTACATATCACATTTGTTTTTACCCAGTTGAATATTCTGGCTGCTTTTTCCTGATCGGAAGTAGCGCCTTTGATGAGCTCATCGGTGATATTATCCATGAAGTTGCCATTCTTGCCCATTGCGGCGCCGAAGTCTTCATCTTTATTCAGATCTTCCATCAGTTTAGGCCAGGTATTTTTTGTATCCTTGGCCACTTCTCCGAACTTATAGGAAGCCAGCTGAAACTCTATTCTGTTAACATAGTTATCAGTAGTGGTAATGAACTTTTCATCTCTGATAGCTGGTAAGTCTTTCGCCGCCCAGCGGAAGTGGGTAATTTCCGAGCTAAGGCTCACATTTTCAGATTGACCGGTAGCGCCATATGGCTCATATCGGAAGCTGAAAACGGTATGACTGGTGTTCCTGGTTTTCTCCACGTAAGGTTCAAAACCTGTACCCAGCTGCACAAAGCGGAGGAAGTCTGGGATGGACACAGTATATTCACTCCAAAGAGTGGGTATGGAATGTTGGTAAGTCCATGACGGGAGACTCGTCCAGAATGGAGAGGTTACCGTATAACTGTATTCAATGATGGTACCTTCTTTTACGCCAGGGATGGCAAATTTCTTGGTAACATAATTTTTGATGGTCTGTTCGGTATAGATATCCTTACTTTCCAATTTAGTTTCCTTGATTTCACCATTCTCCAGGTTATAGGCTGAAGCTTTGATCTTGCTGATCTCTTCCTGGGTATTATTGGTATTTCCTTTAAACAGGTTGACCTTTACATTCGCGTAATCGTATCCTGATTTGTCTACGATCTTATAGCGTTTGTGTACCTTATAGACAACGGCCAGGGAGGAGCCATTGGTTTCAAAGGCGGAGCTGCCAATTTCAGAAATAATGATCGCATGAGCGCCGGTGTCTTTGGCGGAACTGAGATTAAATTCTTCTTTGGAAACTTTGCCGAATTTCATTTTTGCACCATCCTGGGCATACAGGACAGTAGAGAACAAACAGCTGGTCAGGGTAAAAAATGCCAGCACGACAGAATTATAGCGCATAATGTTTCAGATACAGGGCTTAATTAAATTGCGGTGAAGATATAATTTTCTGCAATTCTCCTATTTCAGGGTATTCCCGGGGACTTATTGTAATTTTGCGGCGTGGAACATACCAGATTCATAAAAGAGCTTGCCAGGGAACTGGGATTTGACTACTGCGGCATTTCAGAAGCAACGCAGCTGGACGACGATGCGCGCAGGCTGGAGCAGTGGTTGAAAAAAGGGATGCATGGCTCTATGCAATACATGGAGAATCACTTTGACAAGCGGATAGATCCCCGAAAACTGGTAGATGGCGCAAAGTCTGTCATCACACTTTTATACAACTATTTTCCTGCGGAACGTCAGCGGGAAGACGCTCCCAAAGTTTCCAAGTATGCGTATGGGCAGGACTATCACGAGGTAATCCGGGCACGATTAAAGGAGATGTTGGCACGCATGCAGGAGCGGATTGGGCAGATACAGGGGCGGGGATTTGTGGATTCTGCGCCGGTACTGGAACGAAGCTGGGCGCGCAGGGGCGGACTTGGATGGATTGGTAAAAACGGAAATATTATCAATAAGCAATCCGGTTCGTTCTTCTTCATTGCTACATTGATAACAGATATTCCGCTGGAGTATGATGGCCCGGTGGGCGATTATTGCGGTACTTGTACCCGGTGCCTGGATGCCTGTCCTACAGGCGCGCTGGTAGCGCCGGGAGTGGTTGATGGGAGTCGCTGTATTTCCTATTTCACTATTGAACTGAAGGATCAGTTGATACCCGAGAAGATGAAAGGGTCTTTTGACAACTGGATGTTTGGCTGTGATACCTGTCAGGATGTATGTCCCTGGAATCGTTTTGCGAAGGCCAATAATGAAACGGCATTCACGCCGATCCCTGCTATTCTTGATTTTACGACCAACGACTGGGAGGAAATGACGGAAGAAGCATTCAAAGCCATCTTCCGTCATTCTCCCCTGAAACGCAGTAAATATGCGGGAATCAGGAGAAATCTCCAGTTTTTGAACCTGGGAGAATAATTATTTCTTTTTCTTTACCTGTTTGATCAGCCATGCAGAGAGATCTGCGGCAGCGCCATAGTTCTGATAATCTGGCGTCAGGCGTTTTCCATCTGTGTATTCATTATAGAACCAAGGGTCTCCAACCGCGAATACAGTACCCTTGCCTACTTTGGCCACTGCCATTATCACATAGTTACCATCTTTATAAACGGCTTTGGCAGGCGCTTTCAGCGTCATAGTGGACAATTCCTTAATATATACTTTTTTAACATTCGGGAAGATCTCGTGGCGAGGTGGGATCATCAGCGCTCCCTGCTCGTAGTTGCGGCCCTGTACGCGGTTGCGGCTATCGCCATTAAAGTGAATACCGAATTTT
Organism: Chitinophaga dinghuensis; assembly: GCF_003259435.1. Lineage (GTDB taxonomy): Bacteria > Bacteroidota > Bacteroidia > Chitinophagales > Chitinophagaceae > Chitinophaga > Chitinophaga dinghuensis. Next base: position 401,678 of record NZ_QLMA01000004.1, on the reverse strand, counting down.
TCCGCTAACGTGTTAAAATGGGTAAACTCCGCATTCAGAGAATCATTTTCCATCAATACCAGTACCCCGCCGGCTTTTACCCAGTTATAAATCACATCCGCATCTTTGCTGTTCATATAATTAGGCGCAGGCGATTCCTGTTCGGTATCGGGGTCTACGATGATGTAGACATCTGTATTTTGTAGATTGGTGGCAGTAGGAGCCGCTGCCAGCGTATCCCTTTTTACTCCCAGGGAGTCGAAGATATGGCCCCAGATGGAGAAGCCGCCATTTTCCTGTTCTTCCCAGGTGTAATGCCAGCGAATGGTATTCCCCGCTTTATCTTTTTTAAATTCATGATTGTACCAATAGTCAAGGGTAACCCTGACATCCTTTGCTGGCGCACTTTGCGCAAAAACCGGACTAAGCATTCCTGTCAGGAAAACGGACAGGATTCCGCGGCATAAAAGAGAATAACGTGGCATAATAGTTTCCAAATTGGGCAAAAAACTAGTAATAATTTTTGAGAAATTATAATGCTGGAGGGGATAAAATGAGAAAGGTCGAAAGAATTCGACCTTTATTGCTAAAATTCCACGTTATGGGCACTCAGGTCCATAAAATCTTTATATAGAAAAATGATATATCTGGTTTAGAGGGAGTGCGGCTTTGATGGAAGCCGTATTACAAATGTAGGGGATGCTAAATCTATTGTCAAGTATTAGCAGATAATTTTTTTTGAGATTTTACTTTAATAGTGGAGTTTTTTTTTCAAGTCCCCAGCCGCCTGACGGCGGCTGGGGACGGGGCGGGAGAAATTGATTAGTTTTTGTTGGGGACAAAGCTACCTGTAGGCAGCTAGGGACGGGCGGAGAAATTGATTAGTTTTTGTTGGGGACAAAGCTGCCTGTATGCGGCTAGGGATGGGCGGAGAAATTGATTAGGTATTGTTGGGGACAAAGCTGCCTGTATGCGGCTAGGGACGGGCGGAGAAATTGATTAGGTTTTGTTGGGGACAAGGCTGCCTGTAGGCGGTTGGGATGAGCGGAGGAAATTGATTAGGTATTGTTGGGGACAAAGCTGCCTGTATGCAGTTGGAGATGAGCGCGGTAAATTGATTGGGGTTTGTTGGGGACAAGGCTGCCTGTAGGCGGTTGGGATGAGAGGGGGAAATTGATTGGGGATTGTTAGGGACAAAGCTGCCTATATGCCGTTGGAGATGAGCAGAGGAAATTGATTGGGGATTGTGGTGCACAAAGCCGCCTGTATGCAGCTAGGGACGGGCGGAGAAATTGATTAGGTTTTGTTGGGGACAAAGCTGCCTGTATGCGGCTAGGGACGGGCGGAGAAATTGATTGGGGATTGTGGTGCACAAAGCCGCCAGTATGCAGCTAGGGACGGGCGGAGAAATTGATTAGGTTTTGTTGGGGACAAAGCTGCCTGTATGCGGCTAGGGACGGGGCGGGAGAAATTGATTAGGTATTGTTGGGGACAAAGCTGCATGTATGCGGTTGGGATGAGCGGGGGAAATTGATTGGGTTTTGTTAGGGACAAAGCTGCATGTGCGGTTGAGATGAGCGGAGGAAATTGATTGGGGTTTGTTGGGGACAAAGCGGACTAACAGCTGCCACAAAATAATCCTGGTTTGAAATAACCCATACGGCCACCATTCCTACCCTACATCGTTGCATTGCCATCATGTTTCATGGCCTATTCAAAAGGCTAAAAAATTCCTATATTGCCTCTACGAAATGTCAACCAAAGCAGAGTATCCATGAGGAGAAGGAGTGCCCTTAAGTTTATTATCACTGTTATCCTGCTATGTGTGCAATATCACTTGCATGCACAAACGCTGCGCTACCAATTTAGTCATGTAGATATTAACCAGGGACTGCTGAATAACCAGGTAAACTGCTTTTTTAAGGATAGCAGCGGATTTATGTGGATAGGCACTGTATCAGGATTAAACCGCTATGATGGTTATCAATTCAAAAGCTTTCAGCATGATGCCAGAGACACGTCTTCCCTTACCGAAAATACTATAGAGAAAATACAACCAGGCCCAGGAGGCCACCTATGGCTCTTTACCCGCAATGGTATCGACATCTTCGACCCCGCTACCAACCGATTTGATCATCATCCGGAAAAAATGTTGGAGCCGCTCGGAATTCCTGGAAAAACCGTCCGCAACATATTCCGAGACCAACAATACTTCTTCTTTCTCCATCCCTCCAATGGCATTTATATTACCAGTAACTCCTCTCCTACCCGACATCTCCTTCATCGCGAAAATGATACAACCACTATCGCCACCAATAAAGTGAGCGATATAATCGCCGATAAAAAAGGAAACTACTGGATCATACATACCAACGGTGTCCTGGAAAAAATGGATGGAAAAAACTGGCAGATTACTAAACGTAACCAGCAGCTCCAAAGGGCCGACAGCAGCAGCTTTACGCTATGTGCCGACAATGAAGGAGATATCTGGCTATACGAAGACAAGGCCGATAACGGCGCCTGGTACTATGAAACGGCCACCAACAAATGGACACATTTCCATCAAACCTCCAGCGGCATTGCCCTCAATAATAATATTGTACGCGGTATCGTTCCCGGAAATCCCGGCGAAGTATGGATTGGAACAGATCACGGCGGCATCAACATCCTCCATAAATTCCACCATACAGTTCAGTATATCGAAAATATCCCAGATGACTACAGGAGTATCAGCCAGAACAGCATCACTACGCTGTATCGCGATAATACCGGTATTATATGGATTGGCACCTATAAAAAAGGATTGAATTTCTACCACGAAAACATGGTCAAATTTCCCTTATATCAGTTTCAATCATACAACCACAACAGCCTCCCCTTTGATGATGTAAACCGTTTTATAGAAGATGCCAAAGGCAACCTATGGATTGGTACCAACGGTGGCGGTTTGATTTACTATGACCGTAACAACAACACCTTCCGACAATACAAACATGATCCCGCCAACCCCAACAGCATTTCAGGCAATGTGGTGGTGAGCCTTTGTATGGACCACAAAGGACAACTATGGGCAGGCACTTATTTCGGAGGACTGGATCGCTTCACTGGCAACGGTTTTGCACATTACAAGCATATACCCGGAGACCCCGCCAGCATCAGTGATAACAGCGTCTGGGAAATAATGGAAGATAGCAGACAACAATTGTGGATAGGTACATTAGCCGGTGGATTGAACACATTGAATCCCGCTACAGGCAAGTTCCGCCGCATGGACGACCTATTCAAATCCAGATATGTAGCCGCTCTACTGGAAGATAAAAAAGGTAATATCTGGATTGGTGGCAGCGAAGGCCTCACCATGTACAATCCCGCTAAAGGAACCGTATCCAGATTTACCAGCAATCCTGCGAAGGAAGGGACTTTGAGCCACAACAATGTCGTGTGCATTTTTGAAGACACACATGCCAATATATGGATTGGCACCCGTGACGGACTAGACATGTATCTCCCTAAAACCGGTCTGTTCCAGACCTACCGTCAGGAAGATGGATTACCCAACAATACCGTCCTCAATATACTGGAAGATAACCGTCAAACACTGTGGCTGAGCACTCCCAACGGACTTTCCAACATGTATACCTCCCATGGAACCAATGGATTTCATTTCAAGAATTATGATGAATCTGACGGACTTCAAGGCAAAGAATTCAATGAAAATGCAGCCTTGAAAACTGCCAAAGGAGAGCTTATCTTCGGTGGTGGCAATGGTTTTAATTTATTTTATCCAGACAACATTCTCTTAAACCGCAACATTCCGCCAGTGGTGCTGACCGAACTACAAGTCTTCAATCAGCGGATAGAACCCGGTCAGCAGCTACAAGGAAGGACTATTCTGGATAAAGCGATGCCACAAACCAATGCCATCACCCTGCGGCACGACCAGAATATGTTCTCCATTTCATTCGCTTCACTGAACTATTTCCACCCGGAAAAAAACCGCTACGCCTACATGCTGGAAGGTTTCAACAAAAACTGGTTGTATACCGACAGCACGCAACGTATGGCCACTTTCACCAACCTGGACCCAGGCGATTACATCTTCCGGGTGAAAGCCTCCAATAATGACGGCATCTGGAACGATACAGGCACGGCCTTGCATATACGAATTCTGCCCCCCTTCTGGAAAACATGGCCCGCATTCCTGTTGTATATCTTACTGATCGCGGCAGCATTACTACTTGCCAGACGCATTATCCTGGAACGGGAACGACTGAAATTCAGGGTAGCAGAACAAATGCGGGAAGCGGAACGGATGCATGAACTGGACGCCATGAAAATTCGTTTCTTCACCAACGTTAGTCATGAATTCAGAACGCCACTGAGTTTGATCATCACACCCCTGGAAAGACTTATTGGACAAGGATCTGATCAACTGCTGAAAGGACAGCTGCAACTCATGCAACGCAATGCGAGAAGATTACTCAACCTCGTCAATCAGCTGCTCGACTTCCGTAAAATGGAAGTAGAACAAATAAAATTACATCCCAGCGAAGGCGATATTGCTGCCTACATCAAAGAACTGACCTGGTCATTCTCTGATCTCTCTGAAAAGAAGCATATACAACTGCACTATAGCAGTAATGTGCAATCGCTCTACATGCTGTACGACAGCGATAAAATTGAGAAGATCCTTTTCAACCTGCTCTCCAATGCTTTTAAATTTACGCCGGAAGACGGCAAAATTGCGGTAGATCTCCAGCATGATGCAGAAAACAGCGTTTTGCAAATAGCCGTCAGAGATACGGGCATTGGCATTCCGCTGGAAAAGCAGGAACATATTTTCGGCCGGTTCTTCCAGCATGATGTGCCTGGCTCAGTGATGAACCAGGGCAGCGGGATAGGATTAAGTATTACCAAGGAATTTGTAAAGCTGCACAAAGGTAGTATACAGGTAGACAGCGCTCCGGAAATGGGTAGCTGCTTCACCGTGACGTTACCAGTACAAACAACCGCCGCAGTGCCGGGAGAAATTACCACCGAAGTAAGCAATGGTGCAGTACAAGTGGCAGCAACACCTGTCCCCGTGACTAAAAATCTGCCACAGGTGCTTTTGGTGGAAGATAATGAGGATTTCCGCTTCTACCTGAAAGACAATCTGGGCCAGTATTTTCAAATCATAGAAGCCGAAAACGGCCTCGTTGCCTGGAAGCTGTTATCACAGCTCCAGCCACAGGTGATTGTCAGCGATATTGCGATGCCGGAAATGGATGGACTGGAACTATGTCGCAAAATCAGGCAAAACCCCAGAACCAGCCACCTCCCTGTAGTACTACTGACTGCGAGAGCAGCTGATGCCCAGCAACTGGAGGCACTGGAAACCGGCGCCACAGACTATGTGACCAAACCCTTCAACTTTGAAATGTTGCTGTCCAAGATCCGGAATATCATTGCACAGCAACAATCCCTTAAAAAGACCTTCCGGGAACATTTTGACGCCCATCCCAGCGAAGTGGCTATTTCCTCCGCAGACGAGCAATTCATCCGGCAGGCAGTCGAAATCGTGGAAAAAAATATCTCTGACCCGGATTTCTCCGTGGAAGATTTGAGTCGTGCCCTGTTCATGAGCCGCGTGTCTGCCTACAAAAAAATACTGGCCATTACGGGCAAACCGCCTTTGGAATTTATCCGTAGCATTCGATTGAAACGAGCTGCTCAACTGCTGGAAAAAAGTCAGTTAACAGTAGCCGAGGTGGCATATGAAGTCGGTTTTAATAACCCGAAGTATTTCACCCGTTACTTTAAAATGGAATTTAACGAACTTCCTTCCGTATACGGCAAAAAGAAGTAAAACAGGCCATGGTGGCCCGTGTCTTATCATTTCCGCCCCTCGCCACCTCCATTAAAAAACTTCCCTGCTTAACATTTGGACCCGTAATCTGAAACAGATCCTACCCCTGGTTCTGCACGGTCCCTTTTATTTTTGTTCCCATCGTTATGAAGCACAGGCCAACGAAAAAAATTCCACTTATTATGATAAAAAGGACCCTTCCGATTGTTTTATTAACATGCTTTACTTCCTGGTGCCGAGCCGGAGAAGTAGAGAAACTGAGCGATGGCCTTCTGATTAAACTGGATAAGAATGCCAGCCACGGTACCTCCCGGTTAAGACTACAGGTTGTCAATGAGAAAATTATTCATGTCACAGCATCTCCTGATGAAACGATCAGTAGTACGCCAAGTCTGATGGCTGTGGAAACGAAATCGCCCGCCACTCCCTGGGAATACAGTGAAGATAAGGACACTTATATCCTGAGCACCAAATCATTGCAGGTAGCTGTCAACAAAACTACCGGCCAGATTATATACCGATATCCCTCCGGGAAGATCATTGTATCCGAAAACCCGGATGGGGGCAGGAAATTTAGCCCGGTAAATATCAATGGTAAGCAGTTGTATGGTATCCAGCAGATTTTCCAGGTAAATCCCCGGGCAGCACTCTATGGCCTTGGCCAGCATCAGACGGGCCTGATGAATTATTACGGAGAAGACGTAGATCTCACCCAATACAATTCAATTGCAGCCATCCCTTTTTTATTATCAACCGACAAATACGGTATCCTTTGGGATAACTATTCTATTACCAAATTCGGAGATCCCAGCACCAGGAAGCCTTTGAATGCCTTGCACCTGGAGTCCAAAGACGGCCATAGTGGCGGACTAAGCGCCACCTATGCCAACAAAACCAATGGTAAGGTACTATTGAAACAAATAGACAGCACCATTAATTATGAGTTCCTGGAAGACCTGGATAAGCTACCTAAATCGTTTCCCCTGGCTCAAGGGAAAATTACCTGGGAAGGCAAGTTAAGCGGCGACCAAAATGGAGATTATAAATTTTTCGTACAGTCGTCCGGGTATTTGAAAATCTGGATGAATGGGAAACTGGTACTGGACAAATGGAGAGAAAGCTGGAACCCGGGTCCTTCCCAGTTTAAGCTGCCTATGCAAAAAGGAATAGCCGTTCCCGTTAGGATAGAATGGATTCCGGAAACTACACAGTCTTTCCTATCTATTAACCTGCTCTCCCCTACTCCGGCCGCTTACGACGGCAAAGCTGTATTCACATCTGAAGCGGGAGAAAAACTGGATTATTACTTCATGGGCGGCAGCACTATGGATGAAGTGATCAGCGGATACCGACAAATAACCGGCAAGGCAACAATGCCTCCGCAATGGGCATTAGGTTTCTGGCAAAGCAGGGAAAGGTATAAAACCCAGGCTGAGATTGAGCAAACAGTAGCCGATTTCCGCAAGAAAAAGATTCCATTGGATAATATCGTACTGGATTGGAGCTACTGGAAAGAAAATGCCTGGGGCAGTCAGGAATTTGATCTTAGTCGCTTCCCCGATGCGGCAGGTATGATCCAACGACTACATCAGGATTATCATACACAGTTTATGATATCCGTCTGGCCTAAGTTTTATGAAGGTATTCCTAACTATCAACTGTTCGATCAACAGCATTGGTTATACAAGCAGAATATCCTGAATCAGCAGCGCGACTGGATTGGGAAGGGCTATATATCTACCTTTTATGATGCATTTAATCCAAATGCCCGCCAATTATTCTGGCAGTTATTAAATGAAAAATTATTCAGCAAAGGCGTAGATGCGTGGTGGTTAGATGCTACAGAGCCAGATATTCTCAGCAATGCTACTATTGCTGCGCGCAAGAAACTGATGGACCCTACGGCCATCGGGCCCGCCGCACAATATTTCAATACTTATTCTTTGGAGAATGCCCGCGGTGTGTATGAAGGGCAACGCAGCGTCAAACCGGATCAACGCGTCTTCATTCTGACACGTTCTGCATATGCCGGCATACAGCGTTATGGCGCGGCTTCCTGGAGTGGAGATATAGCGGCCACTTTCGAGGAAATGGCCCGGCAGATACCTGCAGGACTCAATTATAGCATGTCTGGCCTACCATACTGGACTACCGATATCGGCGGATTCTTTGTGGAAGATAAATACGATCGTCCTAATCCGGTGGGTCCCGCCTTACAGGAATGGAGGGAATTGAATACCCGCTGGTTCCAGTATGGCGCGTTTTGTCCGCTTTTCCGTTCGCATGGACAGTATCCTTATCGGGAGATGTTCAATATAGCCCCGGAAGGCAGCGAGGCATTCAATACTATGTTGTATTACGATCAGTTGCGTTATCGCTTACTGCCTTATATCTATTCACTGGCAGGCAATGTATATCATCAGGATTATACCATTATGCGGGGATTACCGATGGATTTTGGATATGACAGCGCAGTGTATAAGATCCGCGACCAGTTTATGTTTGGAGACGCGTTGCTCGTGAACCCTGTCACGGTCAATAAAGCCAGGAGCAGAGAACTGTATCTGCCTAAGGGCGACGGCTGGTATGATTTCTACACTGGAAAATACCTGTCGTCCGGCCAGCATATTACTGCAACGGCCCCTTTATCCCGCATGCCGCTGTATGTGAAAGCAGGAAGCATTCTGCCTGTAGGCCCGGTATTGCAGTATACCGCAGAGAGAAAACCCGATACGCTGAACATCTACGTGTATACTGGTAAAGATGCTTCCTTCGAATTATATGAAGATGAAAATATTAACTATGGCTACGAACGTGGCGCATATAGCAGGATAAGATTTACCTGGAATGAGGCCGGCAAAACCTTGCAGATAGGGGCCCGGGAAGGCAGCTTCCCTGGTATGCTGGAGCAACGTTATTTCAGGATCATATTCGTAGATCGGCAACATCCTGCTGCCCCGGATCAGCCATCCGGTAATGAACTGACAACATATAATGGAATAGAAAAAACGATCAGGGCCATCTGACCCAGATCCATTTTTTATCACAAACGATAATACATCACCCAGCCTTATAAAACACGTTAAACATGAAAATCTGGTACATCCACAGCAATACCCGGCCCCGGCAGTATCTGCTATGTACAGTGGCATTTTGCAGTCTCATACTGACTGCTCCTCCACTGTTGCACGCTACCTCCTTCCCTATTGCTGGCAATTCTTATTTCCGTCAAAACATCACCGGAAAAGTCGTAGATGCCGCCAATGGCGATCCCTTACCAGGTGTGAATATAGTAGTAAAAGGAACTACCAGGGGCGTTGTTACCAGCCCTGATGGCAGTTTCTCCCTCGATGCACAACCTGGTGATATTTTAGTGATTTCACTGGTGGGATATGCCCGCCAGGAAATACCTGCAAAAAATATAGCCGGCGCCGTTATACGCCTCAGTTCCTCCGCCACCGGTCTGAATGAACTGATCGTAGTAGGTTACGGCGCACAAAAGAAAAAAGTAGTCACCGGTGCTACGGTACATTTAGGTAATACAGAGCTGATACAAAACCACAGTATCAGCGTGGAATCCTCGCTGCAAGGGCAAGCGCCTGGTGTGCAGGTGACCTCTAATTCCGGACAGCCCGGCGATGCATTGAAGATCGTTATCCGCGGTATAGGTACCAATGGCGATAGCAGACCCCTGTACATCGTAGATGGCTTTCCCGCCGATGATATCAATTATCTGAATCCTTCGGATATCGCTTCGCTGGATATTTTGAAAGATGCCGCTTCCACTGCCATTTATGGTACACGTGCCGCAAATGGCGTGGTACTCATCACCACTAAGAAAGGGAAAGAAGGTAAAACAGCCGTTACCTTCGATGCTTCCTATGGCGTACAGAATCCCGCCAGGAAAGCCTCTTTGCTGAATGCGCAGCAATATGCCGCCATCATGAATGAAGCAAGTATCAATAGTGGCAAGACGCCGATTTTCTCACTGGACGCCATTTCCAAGCTGGGAGAAGGTACCGACTGGCAGAAGTCCGCCACCTTGAAAAACGCGCCTATTCAACAATACAGCATAGGTCTTAATGGCGGAAATAATACATCTATTTACTCCGCATCCCTTTCCTATATGGGACAACAAGGGATTATGGGTATTGCCGGAAGATCCTTCTTTGAAAGAACTTCTTTCCGTATTAATTCCGAACATAAAATCTGGGAAGACAGAATCAAAGCGGGTGAAAACCTTACCTATGCACATATGCGCCAGGCTGGCATTGGAACTGGCAATATTTATAATAACTCTATTCGCGGTTTACTCAATGCCAGTCCTGTAATGCAGTTGCGGGACAGTTCAGGAAACTATGGCAAATCCCCTATGGCAGCGGATGAAGTGAATCCTATCGGTATTCTTGACTATACGCAGAATAATCGTACCATCACCGATCGTATTCTCGGCGATGTGTACATGGATGCGAGCATTATACCAGGGTTGGTATTCCGTACAGATTTCGGGATTGATCTCTCCTATGTTTACAATAACAGCTTTATCCCCGTATATGATCTTGCCAGCAATAACAGCAATACGCATTCCTCTGCCAGTCAGGGTATGTATCGTAACCTGAAATGGAACTGGGATAATACATTGAGCTATCAGCGTCAGTTTGGTAAAAACAATATCAATGTAATGGTAGGTACTACCGCCCTACTCTTTGATGGTTTCAATGTAGGCGGAAGCACTGGCGATCTCCTTATACCAGATCTCGCACATGCCTTACTCAGCAATGGTACAAACGATTCGCTCCGGAAAGTTTTTGGTATGCAGGATGGCAACAGATTACAATCCTACTTCGGGCGTGTGTTGTACAATTTCGATGAGAAATATATGCTGACAGCCACTTTGCGCAGGGATGGGTCCACCCGGTTTGGCGCTAATAATCGTTATGGCGTATTTCCCGGATTCTCTGTTGGCTGGGTTGCATCCAATGAGCATTTCTTAAAGTCTGACTGGCTGAACTTCCTGAAGATCCGCGGTGGATGGGGACAAAACGGGAACGACCGTATTCGCAATTTTGCATACATGGCCACCGTTTCCAGTTTATATCGCAGTTATTATTTCAATAATGAAAAGGCTATTGGCGCATCTCCGGATATTATTGCCAATCCTGATTTGAGATGGGAACGCAGCGAACAAACAGACATCGGTTTTGATGCTACTGTGTTTAAAGACTTCAACATTACTATCGACTGGTATCAGAAAATTGCGAAGGACTGGCTGGTAACAGCTCCAATCCCACAACTGGCCGGAACCGGCGCGCCTACCATCAATGGAGGAAGCGTGCGTAATACCGGTGTGGAACTGGCCATCAACTACTCTCACAAATTTGGCGATCTACGTATAGGCGTAGGCGGCAATATCACCTTCAACAAAAACAGGGTGACCAATATTCCAAATAATGAAGGCGTTCTCCATCCTTCTTACAATGGCGTATTGTCTTCCAATATGGATGAATACTACCGTGCGCAGAATGGGTTCCCAATGGGTTATTTCTACGGACTGAAAACATCTGGCATCTTCCAGAATCAGCAGGAGATCGATAATTACACGAACAAAGATGGTAAGAAAATACAGCCGAATGCAGTACCGGGAGATGTACGCTTTGTGGACCTGAATGGTGATGGCGCAATAGATGCAAAAGACAAAACAAATCTGGGAAGTCCTTTGCCTACGAATACTTATGGTATTAATCTGAATGCGGAATATAAAGGGTTTGATCTCTCCATCTTACTGAGTGGTGTGGGAGGTAATAAGATCGTGGATGGCACCCGTTCTTATGATCGTTTCTATAACAATTACAATACCGCCATCTTTAATCGCTGGCATGGAGAAGGCACTTCCAACAGTACACCAAGGGTAACCCTCGGCGATGAGGCCAACGGTAACTATACAAAGTTTTCCGATCTCTTTATTCGCAACGGCGCGTTTATGCGTATTAAAAGTGTGAACCTGGGATATGACCTGAAACATAGTCTGCTCAAGCATAGCAGTCTCGGACAGGTACGCTTGTACGTATCCGGACTCAATCTCTTCACCTTCACGCATTACAACGGACTAGATCCGGAAGTGGGTTATGGAATTGATCCATGGTCATCCGGAACAGATCTGGGTTATTACCCGCAGGCAAGAACGTTGCTGGTAGGATTAAATGTTAAATTTTAAAAGCGATCATCATGAAAAAACTGCTCTTCATATTTATTGCTGGCGGGATGCTCGCTTCCTGTGGCAAGGGTTTCCTGGAAACATATCCGAAAGACAGGAAGACCATAGAAGAATTTTACAAAACGCCTACTGATGCCTATCAGGCATTGGTATCCGCATACAGTATGTTAAACATGGACGGTTACGGCAATATCCTGTTAACCTCCGAAATCGCTTCCGACGATGCTTTTGGCGGTGGCGGGAATGCCGATAATGGGTTGCAGCAATGGGATAAATGTCAGCCCATGAACGACCTGAATGCCGCAGCCTGGAGTAAATACTATACTGCTATCTATCGTTGTAATATTTTATTGCAGCAGATTGAAAAAGTGGATTTCAAAGGAGATACCGCTTCCAAAAGCAGGTATATCGCAGAAGCGAAATTCCTCCGTGCCTATTACTATTTCGATCTGGTGCGCATGTTTGGTAATGTGCCACTGATTACGCAGCCATTGGAACCTGGCAACTACTATATCCCGCAGGCAAAGCCGGACAGCGTATATGATCAGATTGCCAGCGATCTGAAGGCAGCCGCGAATACCTTACCTGCGGTGAAATTCAGTTCCATTCCCAGCGGGCAGTATGGGCGTGCCACCAAATGGGCCGCAGAAGCACTGTTGGGACGTGTCTTCCTATATTATACCGGTTACTATGGCAAACAAAGTATTGGGAATACATGTACCAAAGGAGACGCGATTGCCGCTATTGAAGACGTGATCGCTAATAGCGGACATGGGCTGGTTCCCAAGTTCAATAACCTTTTCCGGGCCAGTGCCAACACAAACGAATATGCAGGACAAAATAACCAGGAAGGCGTATTCACCATTCAGTATACTTACCTGGGATTGGGCGATCAGAATCAGAACAATGGTAACCGCGTGCAGGTGATGATTGGTATTCGCAGTCAGGTACTGGGGCCATACTACAAAGGCTGGGGGGCGCAAACCGTTAACCCTGCATTGTATAATGCTTATGCCCCCGGCGATACGCGTCGGAATGCCAGTATCATTTCCATAGAAGAGGAAGGTTACGGCAGTGAATATACGTTGGGAGATCAGGCGCAGTATACCGGCTATTTCACCAAAAAATATACGCCTGTCAGCGATAAGAAACCAGAAGATCTGGGAGGTAATTTTCAATGGGACAACTACGATAATTATGTAGTCATTCGCTTTGCGGATGTGCTACTGATGGGCGCAGAGCTGAACCTGGGCACAGACAATGCCCGGGCGCAGTCGTACTACGATCAGGTACGCGACCGTGCCTTCCAGGATCAGTTGCATCGTATAGCCCTGACCGGTATCAATCAAATCTGGAATGAAAGACGGTATGAACTGGCATTGGAAGGGCATCGTTACTGGGATTTGTTGCGTCAGGGTATTCCGGCGGCCAAGCTGGCGATCGACAATACCTCTTCCAATCCCGCTTTCAACATTAGTTTCAGAAGCGAAACCAAAGGCTTGCTGGCGATACCAGAAACGCAGATCAATCTTAGCAATGGTACGTTAACACAAAATACCGGCTGGTAATTGCTGATCTTAAAACCTGTTATCATGAAACGTTTTCCTCTTTATATACTGGCCCTCGCAGCAACGTGTATGCATGCCTGTGAGCCCTATGAAAAAAGCGTTGCTCCTTCTGGTACAGAAGGTATTCAACTACAGTTCTCCGTTACACAAACGCAGGGCTATGATAATGAAGTAACCCTGAAAAGCAATACCAAAGGCGTTATTCCTTACTGGGATTATGTATTTGGCGGTACTAATCAAAAGGATGCCGTAGTGATTATGCCTTTTGCAGGAGATTTCTATATCAAATATTACGGATATGCTGGCGCTATTCCCAAATGCGATTCGGTGAAGGTGACTGTCAGCCAGAATGATCCTAAATTTTTCGCCAGTCCTTACTGGCAACTCCTTACCAATGGAGCAGCCGGCAAAACATGGGTATGGGCTTTTGATGCGCCGGATAACAGTTATTTCGGCGTAGGTCCCGGCGATTCCCCTACGCCTACCTGGTGGGTGCCCAGTATGGCCGAAATGACCGGTTATGGCGTCGTTAATGATGAAATGACCTTTAACCTGGACAAGGGACTGAACTATCAGTTATTGCATGGCGGAAAAAACACCAATGCCTCTTTCACCTTTGATCCCGTGAATATGACCTTAAAAATTAATGGATCCGATATCTCCAATGGAGAGAAGACCACTTACAATATATTAAAGCTGACGGCGGATGAATTGTCCGTTGTTCAGCAGGGAGATGGCTGGAGGAAGTTCTGGCATTTCAAGCGAAAGGGTTTTTCATTTTAAAATTCCACCACGAGAAACCTGCCCGGTGAAAGGGCAGGTTTATTACAAAAGTCTACAGTATACGTAAATATGCTGTTTTGGTTGTTACCTGTTGCCGGTGTTGTTGAACACCGGCTATTTTTTTTGCCGGGATATTTATTATCTTTCCTATCAAACCAGCATATCTGACTATGGAGATTAAGGTTCTGACTGCGCCAGGCCTGGGTAATTCAGGTCCTGCACACTGGCAAACACTGTGGGAACAGCTTGTTCCTGCCACTAAAAGAATAGAGCAATCCTCCTGGGATGCCCCTGTATGCACTGCCTGGGTCATGCATATAGAACGGGAAGTAGCCGCTGCTGGTCCGGGTGTAGTCATTGCAGCGCATAGTCTTGCCTGCCTGGCAGTAGCCCATTGGGCACAGCAAACCAAGCGCACGATTGCAGGCGCTTTGCTGGTAGCCCCGGCAGATCCGCATGGGTCCCATTTCCCCAAAACAGCCGCCGGATTTGAGCCCGTCCCCAATGCAAGATTACCTTTCAGAAGTATTTTGGTAGGCAGCACCAACGATGAATATTGTACGTTGGACAGGGCCACCTATTTTGCCGCATCCTGGGGGAGTCGTTTTATCAACCTGGGAGCAGCCGGTCATATCAATGCAGATTCCAAATTGGGCGAATGGCATAACGGCCTGCAGTTGTTGCAGGATTTGACGGGCAAGCTGGCCATTCCCGAAACAATTAACACAAAGATAAACCAGTGACATCCATGGCAAGGTAACATACATCTTACCTTTGGCCCTGCACATCCAACTTTAAGTATTTACTTTCACTTGTCAAGGACAGTATGCCAGAAACACTGATGTGGGAACGATTTCAGAAGGGCGATACCAATGCATTTGAGCAGATTTTCCAGGAACACTGGAACATGCTGATGCACTATGCCTGTAGCATCTTACATGATGATGCCATGGCCAAGGATGTATTACAGAACTTCTTCCTCGAATTATGGGAGAAACGAGAAGCTTTGCCAGTGCCACAGGAAATAAAAGCCTTCCTGTTATTTCTCCTGCGCCTCCGTATACTCAATGCCCTGCGTAAAGAAGATATACGCAGTAAACATGAGCACAGCTTTGCCCAGTTACTACAGGAGCATACCTCCAACAGTACTGACCAGCTGTATTATAAACAGATGTATGAAGAGCTGATGCAACATCTGAATGAACTGCCGCCCAGGATACGGCAGGTATTTTATATGAGCAGATTCGAATACCAGAGTGTCGCGGAGATTGCGGCTGCACTGGGCGCCTCCGAGCAAACTGTACGCAACCAGTTGAATACCGCTAACAAAAGACTGAAAGTGATGCTGAAAGGGTCTATCGCCTCGTTCCTCTTGTAGGAAGACAGCCACTGCACATTGCCAATGCCTTTACACGTCAGTAAGGGCCGGATATCTCTTTGTCCTTTACTTCCCTATACCTGTATTACCAAATTGTTAAGCCGGACGTAGCAATAGTTATTCGCTTCGTGTCGTGTGACATATAGTTATAAAAACCATTTTAAACAGCGCAGAAAGCTAAATCGATTTACTATTGGAAAAAAATGCCATATATCAGCTAATAGCCAAATATAGAGCGGGTAAATGCAGCGTGGAAGAAGTTGTATTACTCATGGCCTGGATGGACAAGATGCATGCCGCCACGCCATCAGCAGCACTTCCACCGGAGATGCAGGAATCTGTGAAGCAGACATTGCTGAAACATATTCACGCTGACAATGTAAAACCATTATATAAATGGAAACGCTGGGTGGCAGCCGCCGCTATTTTGCCGGTACTGGCCTTCTCTTACTGGCAGTATCAGCAGGCATCCCGGAAAACGGAAACTTTGGCCTGGAATAAAATCAGTACCGGACTCAGGGAAGTAAAAAAAGTGCAGCTTCCAGATGGCTCACTGGTATGGCTAAACGCTGCCAGTACCCTGGAATATGCCAGCAATTTCAATCAACACGACCGCTCCGTGAAAGTATATGGGCAGGCCTATTTCGATGTACATCAGGATAGCCGGCATCCTTTCCTCGTGGAGGCAGGGCAACTGCGTGTAGACGTACTCGGTACAGCCTTCTCCGTTACCAGTATTACAGGGCAGCCGGCGAGAGTAGCCGTGGCCACCGGTAAAGTACAGGTAACAGATAATAAACAGGTACTGGGCGTACTCCATGCCACCGAACAATTACTCATCACACCAGAGAAAGCTATTTACAGCAAAACAGACAGTACTACTATCAGCAGCTGGACCACCGGAGAAATTGTACTCAGCGACGTATCCCTGCAACAAGTACTCTGGGAGCTGGAAAACTACTATGGTATTCAATTCCATAGCGAAACAGATATATCCCGATGCCGATTGAACATCAATTTCAGCAAAGCAATGACGTTGCAGAACAAACTGGATATCATCTCCAAAATCAGCATCTCACCAAAACTGCATTTCCATACTACAGATCATAAAAATTATTCCATTCAATAAACAGACAATTCATATTTAACAAAATACACTATGCAACCATCATTGCGTCATCACCTCAAACATCCTAAAAGGGTAAAGCCTGTGCTAATGCTATTGCTGGCCGCCATCCCTTTCACTGAAAGCTTTTCGGCATTCAGCCAGGCGTTACAGAACGTAGTACCAGGCATGGAAGTGAAAAACGGCACGCTTACACAAGCCATTGCCTCTTTGGAAAAGAAGGCTGGTGTCAGGATTTCTTATGACCAGCGTGCATTATCCACTGTACATGTAGCGCCGCATTCCTGGAAAAATGAAACAGTTGCCGCTATCCTTTCCGACCTGCTGAGCAGCACCGGTCTGAAATATGAAGAGCGTCAGCAAACCATCGTTATCTTCTCTGCAAATCAGGCTGGGGCCGACAATTCCCTGCAACAGGAAAAAAAGATAACCGGTACCGTTACAGATGCTAACGGACCACTGCCAGGCGCTGTGGTATTGGTGAAAGGTACCAGCAAAGGCGCTATCACTGATGCCAGCGGACGTTTTGCCATCAATGCATCCGCAGATGGAGAAGTGATCCTGACGGTTAGCATGGTAGGTTATAAAACAGCCGAAGTTGCCTACAACGGCGCTCCCCTCCAGGTGGTAATGACAACAAACAGTCGCGAACTGGGCCAGGTACTCGTTGTTGGTTATGGTTCTCAGAGTCGTACTAAAATCTCTTCCGCTATCACTGATGTAAAACTGGACAAACTTAACTCCCGTTCTGTGAACAGTGTGGAAGAAGCAATGCAGGGTAAAGCACCTGGCGTAGTGGTACAAAACCAGGGCGGCGATCCTACCTCTCCTCCTAAAGTATATATCCGTGGTACAGGTGGTATCAATGGTGAGAATCCATTGTATGTTGTAGATGGTTCTATCTATAATGGATTGATTAATCCTGCCGACATCGAAACGATTACTGTGCTGAAAGATGCAGCTGCAGCCATTTACGGCGCAAGAGCTTCTGGTGGCGTAATCCTGATCACTACCAAGAAAGGTAAATCCGGCAGAATGAGTGTAAACGCAGATGCAAAATTCGGCGTACAACAAGTATATAAAACCCTGAAAGTACTCGATGCGGCTGAGTTCAACAATGTAATGAACCAGGCGTACGACAACGCAGGCGTTACCCGCAACCCGGCCTACGATCCAACCCAAAACCCCGATGGTAATGTAACCCGTACCGACTGGATGAAAGCCATCACCCGTCGTGCGCAACTGCAGGAATACAATGTGGACCTGAATGGTGGTAATGATAAATCCAGATACTTCATGGGCTTTGGTTATCGCAAGCAAGAAGGTATTCTGTTAAACACCTTCAACGAAAGATATAATTTCCGTCTGAACACAGACCACCAGGTGACTCCATGGCTGAAGATCGGTGAAAACCTCTCTTACGCTTACTCTAATGGTAACGGCGCAAATACCACCAGTGCCTATACCGGCGCCATCTTAACCGCTTTGTATTACACACCTAGCGTTACGCCTTATCAGCCAGATGGTTCTTTCAGCGGCCTTCCGGTGAAGTTTGCAGGCGCTTACGGCGATGTGATCAACCCAGTGGCTTACCTGCAACGTCTGGATAGCAAAAATCCAAAGAGCTACCTCCTCATCAATCCATATGTGGAAGTAAAACTCCCTGCTAACCTGACTTTCAAGTCCAACCTGGCCATCAACAAGGTGTTTGATAACACCAAATCATTTACTTCCCGTGTGCTGGAAATTGGTAAGATATTCGACTTCAATAACCTGTATCTCTCCAACAGCAATACCAACGATGTACTGGCAGAACAAACGCTTACCTACGATAAACAACTGCATGATCATCATTTCAATGCAATTGGCGGTTACAGCTACCAGCAAATTCAGCGGGATTATTTCAGTCTGCTCGTGAATAACTTCAACGATGAAAGACCTGCTTTCCGCTATCCACAAAATGGCGCTGCTGTTGATCCACTGGGATTCCTCGGTGGCAGAGACAAACAAGCTATTGAGTCTTTCTTCGCGCGTTTGAACTATGACTATAAAGCAAAGTACCTGTTGTCTGTTGTAGGCAGACGTGATGGTAGCAGTCTTGTTGCTCCGCAGAACCGTTATCAGAACTACTATTCTGTTTCCGCAGGATGGGTACTGTCTAACGAAGGATTCATGAAAGATATCGTTGCCGGCAAAACCCTCTCTTACCTGAAACTCCGCGCCAGCAATGGTTTGCTGGGTAACCTCGGTTCATTACCTGTAGGTGCGGTAAATCCATTACTGGATAAAAAAACCAGCTATTTCGGCGTTACGCCAACTGTTTCCAACGGATATGCAGAAACGGCGCTGGCCAATCCAAATCTGACCTGGGCTGAATCCAAACAAACCAATATTGGGCTGGATCTGGGTTTACTCGACAACAGAATTTACCTCGTAGCTGATTACTACATCAAGAATACCATCAAGATGCTGCGTCAGAAGCCACCATTAAGTACGGATGGCGTTCCTAACGGTACCTGGATGAACGTGGGCGATGTAAGAGATAATGGTATTGAACTGGGTATTACCTTCAACAGCAAACAAGGCAGCGAATTCCAATACAGCGTGAGCGCTAACCTCGCCACTGTAAACAATAAGCTGTTAAGTCTGGGCCTCGGCGATCAGGTACTCAATACTTCTAATATCAATATCCGCAGTTCCATCACACCTATTCGTATTCAGGAAGGACAGCCGCTGTACTCCTATTACCTGGTTAAAACAGCCGGCATCTTCCAGTCTCAGAAAGAAATTGACGACTATACCTGGACAGATCCTAAAACCGGTACAGTTAACAAGATTCAGCCAAATGCAAAACCTGGCGATCTGAAGTTCATTGATGCCAACAACGATGGTAAAATCAATAACTCCGACCGTCAGTTTATGGGTACTCCGTTCCCTAAATTTACCTATGGCTTCTCTTTCAACGGAAGTTATAAAGGGTTTGACATCAACATCTTCCTGCAAGGCGTACAAGGCAATAAAATCTTCAATGCCCTGAAATACACCGGTCTTGCTCCAATGGTAACCAGCCAGGGTTACAACCTGCTGGCAGATGTTAAGAATGCATGGACGCCGACGAACACCAATACCAATATTCCAAGAGTATCTATCTCTGATCCTAACGGAAACTTCGGTACTACCTCAGATTGGTACCTGGAAAATGGTTCTTACATGCGTATCAAAAATATCACCCTGGGTTATACCCTGCCTGATAAGCTGACTGAACGTTACCACATCAACAAATTACGTGTATTCGTAACCGGTAACAACCTGTTCACCTTTACCAAATATAGTGGCATGGACCCTGAAGTAGGTACTGACACCTATGGTATCGATCTCGGTCGCTATCCACAGGCAAGAGGATTTATCGCTGGTCTGAATCTGAATTTCTAAAATTAAGCAGACATTATTATGAAAAAGACAATATACGCTTTCTCCATACTGGCAGGACTCAGCTTCACTGCCTGCAATAAAAAGCTGGATGTAGCGCCGGAAGGCTCTCCTTCTCTCGGTAATTTCTGGCAAACATCCAAAGACGCTATCAGTGGCGTAAATGCCATGTACGAACCATTTGATGATGAAAACTTCTATGGACGCGGCGTTTTCTGGTTCATTGATGCCAGCGATGACATGGTGGTAGGTCGTGGTAAACCGGAAGCCGAAAACATCAAGAACTTCAACTCTTCGTTTATTGGTGGTAGCTATACAGAAGGTCAATGGTCTTTACGTTATATCGTTATCAAACGTGCCAACGATATCTTAAGGAACGTACCAGCCATCAAGATGGATGAGAGTCTGAAAAATCGTTATCTTGGTGAAGCTTATTTCCTGAGCGGACTGATGTACTATCAACTGGCTTATAACTATGGTAATGATCGTGCAGGCATACCTATCGTTAACAAATACACGCCTACTCCTGGCGCGGTAGTACCAAGAGCGGCCAACGTAAATGTGAACTACGATTCAGTAGTCTCTGATCTGAAGCGTGCCGCTTCCCTGCTGCCAAACTTTGATACCTATAAACCGGCAGATTATGGTCATGCTCACAGAACGGCTGCCCTGGCATATCTGGCAAAAACATATCTCTATAAAAAGGATTATGCCAATGCAGAAAGCTATGCAGATTCTGTTATCCTGAGTGGCAAACATGCGCTGCTGCCTAACTTCGCAGATGTATTCACTATTGCTAACAACTGGACATCTGAATATATCTGGTCTGCGTACAGCACTGCTGCTGGTACCAGCGGCTGGGGCAGTATCCTGCCAGGCGTAATGCTGGAACTGACCGGCTGGGGCGCTTACAATGGCTGGGGTTATTACATGCCAACGAGAGAGCTGGTAGATGAATATGAATCAGGAGATCTTCGTAAAGCAGCTACTATTCTGCAACCAGGAGATCAGTTCAAATATTTCGGCGCTATGAAAACTTATAGCACCACCAACAGTACCAGTGGCTATCAGTTCCGCAAGTACATGGAACCATTTGGCTATGATAAACCTATCGGTACTTATCTGAGTCCTAGTGGCGACCATCCTACCACTGCGCTGAATCCTCCATTACTGCGTTATGCAGAGGTAATTCTGATCAAAGCGGAAGCTAAACTGATGCAGGGTAAGAATGCAGATGCTGAAATCAACCTGATTCGCAAACGCGCAGGACTGAACCCTATTTCAGGCGCTACGATGACAGACCTGAAACACGAAAGAAGAATGGAGCTGGCTGGCGAATGGGCCGACCGTCACCACGACCTGGTAAGATGGGGTGATGCACAGGCTGCCTATGCTAAACCTTTGCATGGATATGATCCTACAAAAGTAATCTGGCCTGCCCGCAAATTCAATCCGGATGTACACAACGTATGGCCGGTACCACAGCGCGAAATTGACGCCAGCGGTGGTAAAATCCAACAGAACCAAGGCTGGTAATACTGCCTCCTTTTTATAACCCTGACCCCTTACCAATAGCTGTACACCAGCTCCCGGTAAGGGGTCATTTCTTAATAAGATATCAGTGAAAAAAACTTTGCTTATTCCGATCTGCCTGCTCGCTACTCACCTGAACGCACAAACGAAAGTGTATACGATGGCGCAGGTACACTCTCACAACGACTATGAGCGCAGCATGCCTTTCTATGAAGCTGCCTCTTTACGCTTCGGCTCTATTGAAGCAGACATACACCTGAAAGACGGAATCCTCTATGTAGCCCATGACGAAAAAGATATCAAGCCAGAACGTACACTGGAAGCGCTTTATATCAAACCGGTTATCAGACAGTTCTCTCTCAATAACGACAAACCATATCCGGGCAATGAACCGATGCAACTACTGATAGATGTGAAAACAGACGCTGTTCCAACTATCAAGGCATTACAGCAATTACTGCAGCCGTATCATCATTACTTTGACCGTACGCAGTATCCCAATGCGGTGCGTATCGTGTTATCTGGGAACCTCCCAGATATGAATACCTGGTCTGCCTACGATAACATGTTTTGGTTCGATGGCCGGCCAGACAGCACTTACACGCCTGCTGCGGCTAAAAGAATAGCCATGCTGAGTGTAGATTTTGAAAAATATTCAAAATGGAATGGGAAAGGAACCCTTACCCCTGCTGAGTTTAAGGCAGTAAAACAGGTGGTAGACAAAGTCCATGAACGAGGGTTTAACTTCCGATTCTGGGGCGCCCCGGATACCAGGAGTGCCTGGTACAAGCTGATGGACCTGGGTGTGGATATCATTGGCACAGATCATCCGGCAGAGATATATAATGTGATGAACCATACTACCATGAATTACACGGGCAATCTGCCTGTGCATCCGGTGTATACGCCTACTTACGTCAGTGACGCCACAAATATTAAATCGAAAAATGTGATCCTTTTCATTGGCGATGGTACTGGTCTGGCACAAATGTATGCCGGCTATACCGCCAACAAAGGAGATCTGAATATCTTCCGGATGAAGCAATTAGGCTTGTCCAAAACGCAATCGTCCGATAACTACCATACCGATAGTGCTGCTGGTGGCACTGCTATGGGCAGTGGTAAAAAAACGAATAACCGGGAAATTGGGATGGATAATACTTATGTCGCCATTCCCGTGCTCCCCGAAATCCTTGCGCCTGCCGGTATCCGCAGTGGCGTACTGGTCACCGAAGAGATTACTGGCGCTACCCCTGCTGCCTTCTATGGCCATACGGAAGACAGGGATAGTAGTCGCACCCTCTTTCACCAGCTGGCCGACAGCAAGCTATCGCTGGCTGTGGGCGGAGGAAAAGAAGAGTTGGAGCAGGAAACTGCTGCGCGATGGAGAGATTCCCTGGCTGCCAAAGGTATACTGATCACCGATCAGTTGCAGTGGAACCCGCTCACAGGCAATCGTACCCTGGTAATATTGAGTAATAAAGTGGTGAACTCCATGCAGCAAGGTCGTGGAGATTATCTGAAGCAATCCCTGAAAAAAGCGTTACAGCAACTGAATGCTGGCGGCAAGGGCTTCTTCCTGATGGTAGAGGGGTCCAGAATAGATCATGGCGGTCATTTCAATAATCTGGATTACCTGGTGCGGGAAATGCTGGATTTTGATGATGCTATTGGCGAGGCGATGGCGTTTGCAGACAAAGACAAACAAACCACCATTATCGTGACGGCAGATCATGAAACCAGCGGACTGGCCCTCATGGACGGAGATATCAGTCAGGGTTGGCTACGGGGTCATTTTGCCACCAATGATCATACAGGCATTCCCGTTATGGTATTTGCTTACGGGCCTAATTCCCAGCTTTTCAGAGGGGTGTACGAAAACAATACTATTTACAGTAAGATACTGGAGTGTTTCCGGATGAGCGGGAAGTAGCGTTTGTTTTTTTTCTCGCAAAGCAGCATAAGCAGCAATGCAGCAAAGGATTATATAGTAATTGTATTAAATACTAATTCACGTTTTGTTATTAATTATTGAATTAACGACAAACGTATGTCTTTGCTGCTTTGCTACTCATGCCGCTTTGCGAGCTTAAACCGCAAACGTATGTCTTTGCTGTTTTGCTGCTTTTGCTGCTTTGCGAGCTTAAAACAGCAAACGTATGTCTTTGCTGCATTGCTGCTTTTGCTGCTTTGCGAGCTTATTTACTCGCTCTTTGCGAGAAAAAATATACTATACGAGCGTTTGCAGTACCGGGTCGTTGTAGTCCGCGATAAATGCAATTATATTATCATATTGATCAAACTCGCTACGGGTATGCATCGTGGTGATTACGACTGCTTTCATACCTGCATTGGCGGCTGCTTCAACTCCTTTAGGCGCGTCTTCAAACACGATGCAGGTTTCTGGCGCCACGCCCAGTGCAGTTGCGGCTTTCAGGAATACTTCCGGGTCGGGCTTACTGGAGCTTACATCTTCCGCACCCACGATTGCCTGGAAATAGTGGCGGATATTCAGGTTATCCAGTACATAATCCACATTGAATTTGTCTGCAGCAGTGCCGAGGGCCATGGGAATATGGCTGGCAGCAGCTTTTTCCAGGAATGTGGGTAATCCTGCTATCAATTGCAGATGCGGCAGGAAGGCTGCCTGATAGATTTCCTCCTTCTGACGGGCATAGGTAGCCATTTGTTCAGTGGTAAAATGGCCTTTTCCGAAGATTCTCTCCAGCAATTCCTCATTTTTCCCGTACATATGGGACCGTACTTCTTCCTTGGTCAGCCCAGCTCCCAGCTCATTCAGCTTATTATACCAGCCTTCCAGGTGAAACGCCATGTCGTCGATCATGGTACCGTTCATGTCAAAAATAAATGCCATCTTTCTGTGATAACGGTTTCGTTCTACAATAAAAAAATGTATATTAGGACTGATTTTAGTGTTAACTAAATGCATACAAGAAATTGTATGATCCATTTGACCGTGTCTGCTGCAACAGGCGCGGTTTTTTTTCGGGCGCAAGGTAAGCGTTTATTATTTATATTTGATACCTGAGGAAAACCTGATACCCTGTAAAATAATCATGATGGATATATTCCAAAAGCATAATATACATATCGTTGGAAACCTGGAATCCCCAAAGACGTTGATTTTCGGACACGGATTCGGTCTTGACCAGACCTGTTTTCAATATATTATACCAGCTTTTGCAAGCGATTTCAAAATCGTGTTGTACGATAATGTTGGCGGAGGAATGTCGGATATCAATGCATTCAGTTTTCATCGCTACGCCACTATAGACGGCTATGTGACAGATCTGACAGAATTGATAGCTGCCCTGAACTTGAAAGATATCATCTATGTGGGGCATAGTGTGAGCGGCATGATTGGCTTACTGGCCAGCTTGCGTCATCCGGGGATCTTTGAACGACTGGTCATGATTGGCTCCAGTCCCCGCTACCTGGACGATCCATCCCTGGATTATATTGGCGGTTTTGATCAGCCAGCACTGAACGGCTTCTACGACGCTATGGAAAGTAATTTCCATGCATGGGCCGCCGGTTTCGCCACCATGGCTATGAACCAGCCAGGCCGGCCGGAATTATCCGCAGCTTTTGCCAACTCCCTGCAAGCCATTAGGGCTGATATTGCAGTAGCAGTAGCAAGGTCTATATTCCAACTGGATCACAGACATGTACTTAAAAATGTAAATATTCCTGTACTGATACTACAAACCGCCGACGATATCGCCGTTCCGGCAGCAGTCAGCGATTATCTGGAAAGCAATATCCCTTACAGCACAAGGGTGAAAGTATATACCACCGGGCATTTCCCGCAAATCAGCGCGCCAGAGGAAGTCATCAGCGGCATGCAGTCCTTTTTATAGATTTTATTCATCCTTCAACCTAAAAGTGTGACTAGTTGGGAAAGTAAAGCGCTAAGTTTTATTAATCAGACAAGCAGATGGGACAAGGACAAACATATTTCCTCCTTTCTGACCTTCAGCATCAACCTGCTGAAGAATTTATTTCAGACAAATATCACGTTGCAGATAGAATTTGAAGATGAATCTACTGCCAGGGTAAAGAACGCCTCCCCTACCTATCTGGACGACATGGTGCTGGACCCGGAACCTATCAGAAAACTACTCTATAGCAACGGTTTCAAAACCATTTACTGGCAATCTATCCCTACTGCAGGTCATGCATTGAAAGACCTGCTGCAGGCATTCTCATCGGCGATCATCATCCCCTTAGCCACTGAACCTACGAACAGTATTATTCTCATGGGCTGGAGTGAACCGATGACTTTCAATAACTCTTTCCAGGAATGTGTGGAAACCATCCGCCTCCGCCTGAAAGAAATCCTTACTTATTCCCAGCAGCAGCAACACTTTCAGAAAGTGGCTTCCAGGTATGCAGCTATTATGCATACCATTCCACATGCCCTTATTTTCATTAACAACGACGGTTTTTCCGGTTGGGTAAACCAACCTGCGGCCGAACTATTGCATCTTTCCGGCCCCGGAGAACAGCTGCCAGCCATTCTATCCGATGCCATGCTGCAACTGCGCAGCAAAACCACCAATGCAGCAGAGATTTACCAGGAAGCAATGCGACTCTTTTCTTCGCAACAAAATAGCATTACCTCCTGGGAATGGAAGTTCGCCTCTCCGGAAGAGATGAGCTATAACGTAACCTGCTTGCCGGTGTTGAGCCAGCAGGTCAGTGGTAGATTATGGATATTTGAGAAAAAGCAAGGTTAGTTCCTGCTCCACTGAAAATAGAAACGGCTGCCTTCACCGGGTTTGGAGTCTACCCAAACCTTTCCGCCCTGTTCCTCCACCAGCATTTTAAAAATATTCAGGCCGATACCACTTCCGGTACCGCCGTCTCCTTTTTCAAACAGGCGGAAAATTCGATCCGTATCCCTGGATGCAATACCAGGCCCGTTATCCTCTACATAGAATTCGTAGAAATCCTCCCGTGCTGAATCCTGGCCTCCCAGATGGATTTCCACCCTCTCCTTATCATTGTGTTTGATGGCATTGGCAATCAGGTTCTGAAATACCTGTTGCAATTTCAGTCGGTTAGTAAATAAGACAGGCATATCCGTATCATAGTGTACCTGCACAGTTTTAGGCAGGAACAGCAACAGCGTTAATTGCTGGAGTAACTGCTTTACATCCACCTCTTCTTTGAGAGTCTCTTCATCGTTTTTCAGGGTATAATCCAGCACGCTGGTAATCATACCGGTGAGGTGGTTGGTGGCATTCAGGACGATGTCCATGTATTCATTCAGGTCTGGCTCTTTTTTGATCCGCTCATCGTCGGCAATGAGGGTAAGCAGGCCGATAGCCCCGTTGAGCGGAGATTTCAGGTCATGCGCCACAACATACATGAAGCGCTCCAGTTGTTTATTGATTTTCTCCTTTTCCTGGAGGGCTACTTTCAGGTCATTCTGATAGTAGTATAATTTCTCAAATACATTCACTTTGGCTCGGCAGATATCTACGTCCAGAGGTTTAGAGAGGTAATCCACTGCTCCTTCCTTGAAACCTTTGAGGACATACTGCTCTTCTTTGTTGATGGCCGTTACGAAGATGA
This sequence comes from Chitinophaga dinghuensis, assembly GCF_003259435.1. Classification (GTDB taxonomy): domain Bacteria; phylum Bacteroidota; class Bacteroidia; order Chitinophagales; family Chitinophagaceae; genus Chitinophaga; species Chitinophaga dinghuensis. The sequence continues at coordinate 374,219 of NZ_QLMA01000004.1, read as the reverse complement.
TGGAAATGTCTTTTGTACGGGGATTGGTTTTAAGGAGACGCGCTACCTCGTAACCGTCCATATCTCCCATTTGTACGTCCAACATAATGAGACCAATATCATTGTGTTTCAGGGCCTGTTTCAGGGCCTCATTGCCTGATGAAGCTTTGAGGAAAATCCTGTTGGTCGATTGTAGCATATCTTCCAGCGACAGCAGGTTTTCCTGCTTATCATCCACGAGTAAGATGGTAATTTTTTTGGAAGGTTCCGTCATTTCATTCTCGATTTACTTGGTATGGTATTGCGTACGGATGTAAGTTATGATTTCATCCGTTGTCATGATGTTGATTTTGGCAGACAGATCTATTGCGGCCTGTGGCATTATTCTAAACTCCGCTTCTGCAGGGTCTTGCACGATACCGATGCCTCCGCTCTTCACTATTCGAGCCAGTCCTTCTGCACCATCTGCACTGGCGCCACTCAGTAAGATACCCAATGCACGTTGTCCGTATGCGTCTGCAATGCTGAAAAAACTTTCATCGATGGCTGGTCTGCTATAATGCACCAGCTCTGAGTAATCCAGGGAAAAAGTACCATCCGATTCCAGTAACAGGTGATAATTTTGCGGCGCCAGGTATATATGTCCTGATTCCATTCGCTGTTTATCTTCCGGCTCCTGAATGGGCCTGCCAAAAGCCAGTAACCGATTTAACTCGCTACTGACATTTTTCAGCCGGTGCATGATGAGCACCACCGGGATATTCATCTCCCCTGGAAGCGACTTAAGTAGTCGCGCTACTACCGCCAAGCTTCCGGCAGATCCTCCAATTGCGATAATATCAAATCTGGTTGATGATTGCAAGCACTAAAATTTACGCCTGAAAATTTTATTCGGACCATTTATCACCTCAAATTTCTTTCTCTCTTTGCTAAATAACAATGATTCTTTCATTCCCAGGGCAAGATATCCTCTTGGCGCCAGGCTGTCGTAGAAAAGCGTTACCACTCTTTCCTGCAGTGTCCGGTTAAAGTAAATAAATACATTCCTGCAACAGATGAGTTGAAATTCGTTAAAAACATGATCCGTCACCAGATTATGTTGAAAGAAAATAATATTCCTACGCAGTCCCGGATTGATGATGGCAGCATCATAACGGGCGGTATAGTAGTCGGAAAAATCATGCAATCCGCCGGATTGTATATAATTATGGGTATAATCTTTCATCCAGCGCATAGGTACTATACCGGTGTTTGCCTTCTCGAGATTGGCCGCGTTCATATCGGTAGCGTATATACGACTTCTTTCCAGTAACCCGGCCTCCTGCAGCATAATGGCCATTGAATAGACCTCTTCGCCGGTGGCACAGCCAGCATGCCAGATTTTGATAATGGGATAGGTAGCGAGTCTGGGAAGCACGTCGTCGCGCAGCAACTGATAAAACTGGGGATCCCGGAACATCTCCGTGACATTCACCGTAATATACTCCACCATCCGCTTAAAAAAATCCGGATCTGTAAGTAGCTGCAACTTTAAATCCTGCAACCGGCCTAGTTGTGCATGCCCCATAAACCGGATAAAGCGGCGTTTCAGAGATGCTTTGGCATAATCGCTGAAATCGTAGCCATATTGCTGCTGGATAATCGAGATTAACTCCTGAAGTTCCGTATTGCTGATTTCTTCTATCATAAAATTATTACGACAACCATACGCGGATTAATGAAAGCAGTTTGATCCCGTCTACAGGTTTGGTAATATAGTCTGAAGCCCCTGCCTCTATTGTTCTCTGTCTGTCCTCCGCCATCGCTTTGGCTGTGAGCGCGATAATGGGCAACTGAGAAAAACGTTTATCCTTACGAATATTAATCATGGCATCATACCCATTCATACCTGGCATCATAATATCCATTAAAACAAGATTGGTGTCCGGATGTTCATCCAGCATATCCAATGCTTCCTGGCCATCAGCGGCAGCGAGTACATTCACACCATGACTTTCCAGCAGCGCACTGATGGAGAATACATTGCGCATATCGTCGTCTACCAGCAGTATGATTTTTCCTTCCAGGATGTTCTCCATATCCTGGATATCCTTCATCGTTTCCAGTTTACCAGGCTCCACTTTTTCCAGTTTATATAGGAAGAGTTCCAGCTCATCCAGGAGTCGGTCTGTGGCCAAAGCGGAACTTCTGACAATAGCAGCCGCATATTTTTTCAATTGCGCTTCTTCCGCCATACTGATGTCTTTGTCCAGATAAGCAATGATGGGTGTGGAACTACCGGCTGTTAATGTTGCCAGTTGTTGCAGATTGCCCATGGCAAGTTCCATATCGTGGCCCAGTTCTATGATAACGCCATCGTAATTGCTGGCGGCAAGGTATTCTTTTGCATCTGCGATGGAAGCCACCTGATCATACCAGGTTTCCATATTTCGTTGTTCCGTTTTGAAACGGATTTCCGGATCTTGCGCCAACGGACCTGCGGCAATCAGCAATACTTTTTTCAGCCGGGAATGCAGCTGTTGGCCGATATCCAGGAATATCTGGTCCAGATCCGGTTGTTGCAGCGGCTTCTGCGTATAGCCGTTGATGTTACTGGCTGTATTAGCAGAAATTTCAGCTGCGGAGACGACATGCACCAGCGTTTCTTTAAGTTCATCTGTGCTACGGATGATTTTGAGAATGCTTTCGCCATCAATTACCGGGAGGTTCATATCCAGTATGATAGCCACCGGTTTATATTGCCTTGCCAATGTAAGTCCATCCTGGCCGTTGTGGGCAAGTATTGTTTTGAATCCTTTTCTTCTGGCTACATCGCGGAGCGTATCTGCAAACCAGGTTTCATCTTCAATAATGAGGATCAGTTTATCTTTTCCGGAGATATTACCACGATCGTCTTCCGGTGTAACAGGCGACAATACAGGAGCAGTGATGGCGTTTATATTTCTGAGCGCTTTACGGGCGGCTACAGACGTATCGATATTTGCAGGGAAAATAATAGAGAAGCTACTGCCTTCGTCTGAACTGCTATCCAGGAGAATTTGTCCCTGAAGGAGCAACATAATCTGGCGGGAGATAGACAGTCCAAGCCCGGTACCGCCGAAGCGGCGGCTGGTAGAGCCATCAGCTTGCTGGAAGGCTTCGAATATCAATTGTTGTTTATCCTCCGGAATTCCCAGGCCACTATCGGCAACGGTTACACGAATTTGATCGCCCTCCATTTCCCAGATGATACTGACGGTCCCTTTCTCCGGGGTAAATTTAAATGCGTTGGACAGCAGGTTACGGATAACTTGTTCCAGGCGCTGGCGATCTGTATGAATGAAGGCTGGCACATCCAGGCCTATCTTTTCAATGAAGCGGATATTTTTCTGTTGCGCTACGATATGGAACAGATCATATACATCCTGTTGTATACTAGCTACCGACGCATTTTCAATATGAAGATCCACTTTCCCTGCTTCGATTTTGGAAAGGTCCAGGATATCATTGATCAGGCGTAGCAGATCCGAGCCTGATTTATGGATGATACCGGCATATTCAATCTGGCGGCGGGTCAGGTTCTGGTCTTTATTTTCTTCCAGCATTTTCGCAAGAATGAGCACGCTGTTCAGGGGCGTTCTCAGTTCATGCGACATGTTGGCGAGGAAATCAGATTTATATCGACTGCTGGCTTCCAGTTCAGCAGCTTTTACGGAAAGGGCTTCTCTGGCCATTTCCAGGGCTTTATTTTTCACCAGCATTTCCGCATTCACTTGCCGCAGTTCCTCTTCTTGTACGCGTAATTCTTCTTCGGATGCCTGGAGTACTTCTGATTGGCGACTCAATTCATCATTGGACTGACGCAATTCTTCCTGTTGGTTCAACAAGACCTCTCTTTGTTCCTGTACTTGTTGCAGCAGCTCCAATACTTTTTCCCTGCTCATGGCAGCGTTCAGCGCCACAGCGATGTCGCTGGACTGCGTTTGCAGTAATTCCAGCTGTACGGTGGCTACCTCTTTGAAAGAAGCCAGTTCAATGATACCGGTTAGTTCGCTGTCCATCCGAAGCGGAATCAATAACAGTTGCTTAGGGTTTCCATAGCCGGCAGCAGATTTAATCTTCCAGTAATCTTCCGGCAGATCGGAGTAGATGCGAATTTCTTTCTCCAGTGCTGTTTGTCCTAACAGTCCTTCTCCAATGGCGAGACTGGTGGGCGTATTAGCGGGCATAGCAACGGCAGCGGCTAAACGTAGTTGATGATTTTTCTCATCCAGTGTATAAAATGCCCCGGCAGCGAATTGTCCGTACGTTACTAATTCTCTCAGGCACTTCTCGGCCAGCTGCTTTACATCGATGATTCCCTGCAGGCTGGAGTTGAGTTGATCTAATCCTACCAGTTTCCAGTTACGTTGGTTGGCCTGATTATTGAGTTCCACGACCTCGTCCAGCTTATGGTTTAAGGATTGCTGTACCAGCAGCCTTCTTTTGAACTCCCGGTAAGTGATGATTATCAATACAAAACCGACGGCGAGGATAAATATGTTATTCCAAATGAGGATGCTCTTTGACCTGGCTGCCGAGCTTTCATTTTCCGCTTCGCGGGCGATGAGTAGTCGTTGTTCCTCATTGCGTATCACGATGATAATGGAGCGGATATCATTCAGCAGGCCTACTTCCTGATCTGTTATATGTGCATTTTCTTCGAAGGTCTGTTTCCAGATACGATGATCATTGGTATTCCAGAAACTGAGCACTTCATTGATATTGTTTTCCAGGGTATCTACTAAACGTTCTTCGTGGGCGTTATCGGAAACGAGGGTACGAAGAACGGTAATGGCAGGGCCTATTTTGGGAAGGTCTACTTCGTAGGGCTGAAGAAATCTTCTCTCGAAAGTACCTCTGAAGCCACGACGGGCAGCCGCCATGTCGAGCACCAGGCGGTTCACACGTTCCAGTTGATTCAGCACTTTGTAGGTATGTTGTACCCAACGGGATTCCGCCTTCTGTTGCTGGAAGGATCTCAGCGTGAGATATCCGCCGAGGACCACCAAAATCACTACCAGCGCGAAACCGATGTACAACCTATTTACCAGTGAGATCTTCATATTAACTATCTTCGATATATAAAAATGAATTATTTCCGAGTAGAAAGATAGGCAATTCAGGAATATTCTATAATTTCGATTAAAATATCAAAAGTTGCTCATATTCAACGGATATACCATGTGTATTTAACTCTTCCCTGGAAAAAAGCGGTTTGTCAGTGAAACGCTGGTCAGCTCTTGATCGTATATACTAACATATATACAAATAATAAGTTTTATCATTTCTCTTTTGAAACAACCAATTTTAGTTTTCATACTATCCCTGAAAGTACCTGCCGAATATTAATCCGATTCTGAAACTACCGGAAGTGAACAAGCATATATATCGTTTGTTATCTCCGGTTAAAAAAGCCACAATGAGTAAAATTTTGTTAGTAGAGGATGATGAGGTAATGCCAAAGATTATTTCCCGCATCTTGCCTGAACCTGAATACCAGGTGGACATTGCTGTGAACGGTAAGGAAGCCATGCAGAAACTGGAAGCGAACAACTACCAGTATGATCTGATCATTACGGATATCATGATGCCCTACGCGAATGGATTTGAGATCTTGAGCAAAGTAAAAAGCCATGATCGTGAAAAGCCAATTCCAGTAATCATTGTGTCGAATGCAGGCAATGAAGATATGATTATGGAAGGCTTTAAGCTGGGTGTGGACGACTTTCTCAAGAAGCCGATCATTCCTGCAGAACTGATAATTCGCGTAAAGCGTCTATTAATGAAGAGATAAATTCAGAACATTGAACACAACTTTTTCCGACATCTGGCAGGAGATCAGGTACTTTTATTTTAACGCGCCACTGGCTATTCAAATAGCCATGGTGTTTATCGTAATTGCAGTCTCTGCTACAGTGATTGCATACCTGGTCATACTACGTTCCCGATACCGCTCATACAGAAGGACCAAGCAGCTGCAAAAGCTGTTGCCTAAGATAGATGATCTGCTGATCAATGAAATACTGGCCAATCCTGATATTCCTCAGGATGTGCATCCATCGAAAATTGATCTTCCGTTAGCGCCGTTTGAATCGTTGCCCCTGCAAAAACGCTGGGCAAGAGTGGCGATGACAGAGCGTATTATTCACTTCCGCAGTAATGTGAAAGGGAACGCTGGCGCATTGCTCCGCAATCTCTATTTGCAACTGGATTTGGACAAGGATGCGGCACGCAGATTGAAATCGCCCAGATGGGATAACAAGGTACGCGCCCTTTCGGAGTATGTTAGTCTGGAACTCCCTATTTCCGACGTAACCTTATTACCATTGGCCAATAGCCGTAACCGGGAGTTGAGAGCCGCTGCCAGACAAGCCTACATCAAACTCAGTAAAAACGAGCCATTCAAATTCTTTGATTCGGTAACAGATCCTCTGCTCCCTTGGGACCAGGTGGAACTCTTTCGTATTATCACTACCACAGAGGACATTGCCATTCCGAACTTCGCCAGATGGATTACCTACTCCACCAACAAGAGCGTCATCGCTTTCTGTTTGAAGCTGGTAGTACATTACAACCAGATTGCCGCTGTTCCGGCTATTATCAAACTGCTGGACAACAGGGATCACTATCTGCGTGGAGATGCGATTAACGCATTAGGTAAACTGAGAGTGAAAGAAGCGGAAGATAAACTCGTTCAACTGTATAATACGCAACCCATGTTTTGTCAGGTCGAAATCTTGAAAGCATTGGGTCGTACCAATAGCGGAAAATATGTGGACTTCCTGCGCAATGAATTCACGCATGCAACAGAATTTGATTTGCGTAAGGCGGCGGCCCGTTCTATTGCCCGCAACAGCGGAAGAGCCCGTGAAGTAATGGAGGAACTGCTGGCCACAACAACCGGCCAGGATCTCCTCATTCTTAAACACTGTATGAACCCCCTAATCAAGTATTAATGAATACCATCACAGACGCGATACTTAGGTTCTATGAGTCTACTATCTTCGTATATGGGTTGGTGTTAATTCTCGTATACGCCCTGTTGGCCATTCTTTCATTGGTGGCCATCCGGAAATACCTGAGCCGTACCTCCCAGCAACAACTGGATGCACTGGCCGGCTCACAGCTGGCGCCCGGTATTACCATCCTGGCGCCCGCATTTAATGAAGGGCTGACCATTATCGCCAATGTCAGGTCTCTCCTCACTATCAATTATCCCCGCTTCGAAATCGTTATCATCAACGATGGTAGTACCGATAATACCCTGGAACAACTGATCCAGGAATTTGATATGGTGGCAGTAGATTTTGCCTATAATGAAAAAATCAGGACCCAGCCAGTACGACAGATTTTCAAATCCCGGGATCTCGCCTACTCCAACCTTGTGGTGATCGATAAAGTGAATGGTAAGAGTAAGGCAGACGCCACCAATGCAGGCATTAACATCGCTTCCTTCAATTACTTCCTTTGCACAGACGTAGATTGCGTACTGCATAAGGATACCCTGCTGGAGCTGATCAAACCCATCCTCCAGGAAGGAAAGAAAAGACTGATCGCCATTGGCGCTACCCTCCGTATTGCCAACTCCAGCGAGTTCGATGAAGGCGTTATGACGCGTATGCGCCCGCCCAAAAAACTCCTCCCCCGCTTCCAGGAAGTGGAATATATCCGCTCTTTTGTGTTGGGTAAAATGGGATGGAGCTATCTGAACTGCGTACCCAATGTTTCTGGTGGACTCGGACTCTTTGACAAAGAGATTGCCATCAAATGCGGCGGTTACGATCACAGTTCGTTTGGAGAAGACATGGAGTTGCTGACGAGGATGGCTATTTTCTGTAAAGACAACAGAATCGATTACGCCGTACGCTATATTCCCCGTACGCTTTGCTGGACGGAAGGACCTGCTACCCTGCAAATCTTTGGCAGACAGCGAACCCGCTGGGCACGAGGACTTGCACAGCTTATCCGTTCGCATTTCCGGGTATTTCTGCGTCCGCGCTATGGCCGTTTCGGCATGATTGTATTTCCCTATAATTTCTTCTTTGAGTTACTAGCGCCACTAATAGAAATCTCAGGGATCATCGTATATATTATCCTGGCCGTTTCCGGTTATATCAACTGGCCATATGCCATCATGTTGCTCATCTTCGTGTATACGTACGCGGTGATGATTTCTACATTGGCCATCTTATGGGATCAGTTGAGTTTCCGCTACTATAAAACAGTCAGAGAAGTATTGTCCTTATGCCTGATGCCTTTCCTGGAGTTCCTGTTGTATCATCCGCTGATTACTATCTTTTCCTTACGCGGTTATTTTTACTATCTAACCGGAAAACGTAGTACCTGGGGAAATATGCAACGTCAGGGCTTTAAGAAGGCGGCAGCCAAGGTCTAATTACCAAATATTAAACAATGGTCGGAGTAATTTTTCAAAATATCGTTTTCGTATATGGCCTTGCCATGATACTCGTATACGCAGTACTTGCGATCCTGAGTAATATCGGCGTACGGCTGTTCAAGAAGCGCAGCCGCTTCACCGACTACTCCCTGCTGCTGGATTCGCCACTTACACCTGGTATATCCGTAATCGCACCCGCTTTCAATGAAGGCGTTACTATCATCTCCAATGTTCGTTCCCTGCTGACACTCAACTATACCAAGTTTGAAGTAATCATCGTCAACGATGGCAGTACGGATGATACACTGGAAAAACTCATCCATGAATTTCAACTGGTAGAAGTTGAATTCGCCTATAATGAAAGAATTATCACCCGCCCGGTGAAAAGGATATTCAAATCCACCAATATCGCCTATGAAAAGCTGTTGGTGATTGATAAAGTGAACGGGAAAAGTAAAGCCGATGCCTCCAATGCAGGTATCAATGCCGCCGCTTTCCCTTACTTCCTCTGTACAGACGTGGATTGTATCCTGGAGAAAGATACGCTGCTGCGTATGATTCACCCATTCATGGCGGAACAACAGCAGCAAACAAAAGAAGTAGGCGAGCCCTGCCCTGAATGCGGCTTCGTTCATGTGGAAGAAGATAGTATGCGCGTTATCGCCTCCGGCGCTACCCTGCGTATTGTGAATTCCAGCGAAGTAGACGAAGGTGTGATGGTGAGAGAAAGACCGCCATCCCGCTACCTGCCCAGGTTCCAGGAAATGGAATATATCCGTGCCTATGTGCTGGGTAAAATGGGCTGGAGTATGATCAATGCAGTGCCAAACGTTTCCGGCGGATTAGGATTATTCGATAAAGATGTAGCCATTAAAGCCGGCGGATATGATCATCAGTCGTTCGCAGAAGACATGGATATCGTGACGCGTATGTGCGGTTATATGCTGGACAATAAACTGAAATATTCCATTCGCTATATCCCCACTACCCAATGCTGGACAGAGGGGCCACCGAATATGAAAATCTTCAGCAGACAGCGTACCCGCTGGGGCCGCGGTCTGGCAGAAATTGTGACCATTCACAGAAATCTGATTTTCAATCCCCGGTATAAACGACTGGGCATGATTGTACTGCCGTACAGTCTCTTCTTTGAATTTCTGGCCCCCATCGTGGAGGCACTCGGTATTATCTTTTACATCTATCTCATTCTCACTAACCAGGTGAACTGGGAGTATGCCAAGATCTTACTGATATTCATCTACCTGTATTCCATCATGATTACCACTTTGGCGATCTGCTGGGATCAGCTCACCTATCCATATTACCGAACGGCGAGAGAAGTAGTAGGACTGTCCCTGATGGCTTTGCTGGAACCCATTTTCTATCATCCGCTGATTGTCTTCTTTGCTTTGAGAGGATATTTCTACTTCCTGATCGGAAAGAAAACCAGCTGGGGGAATATGCAACGCCAGGGCTTCAGACCAAAACAAACAACCTAAAACAACGAATTTGATGACAATGTCTTATAAATATGTAATTCCGGTAGTGCTGTTATGCTTTGCGATGGAAGCACAGGGACAGATATTGAAACAGCGAAAGACTAATGCGGAATCGTATTACTCGGATGCAGTGAAGGAAACTAATCTGCAACACTATGACAAGGCGATTGAACTCGCCTATAAGGCACTGGATGCACAATCGGATTATATTGACACAGAACTGTTGCTGGCGCGACTATACATGCTCACCAAACAGTACGATCTTTCCAGGAAATACGTCCGTAGGGTGTTGCAGAAAAATCCAAAATACAAGGATGCATACTATTACGGTATCAATACCGAAATGACCACAGGACATTATCCGGAAGCAGAATGCTACGCGGATGAAGCGCTGGTGAACTTTCCCAATAACAAAGAATTCCTGCTGAAAAAGCTGACTATTCTTGATGCGCAACACAAACAATACCGTGCTGATGCACTCGCTGAAGATGTCATGGATAAATTCCCGGAAGACTCCACCACCCGCCAGGCTTATATTGATCACTATCTGTATACCGGATATTATCAGCAGAAGAATGGCAACCCGGAAATGGCGCGCAAGAGTTTTGATAAAGTACTGGTCATCGATCCAAAAAATAAAGAAGCCCGCGAAGCAAACGTAGGCGCTCAATTGCAGAATGGTAACCTTACCTCTGCACTGGAATCAGTAAATATGGGGCTGGCCAGTCAGCCAGGCAACTACGATCTGCTGATGCGTAAGCTGGGCATCCTGCAGGAAATGCATCAATATGCAGATGCCTTAACCTTGCTGCAGGAAATCTACCGCAAATATCCGAACGATGCCAAAGCACGCAGCCTGGAAACCCCGCTGCGTATGGAAGCGGCGGCGTATTATACTCAAACCGATCCTTATTCATTATACGTTTCCATACTGGAAAAAAATCCAGGCAACAGAGAAGCGCTGGATAAAGTTATCGGTTATAGTATGGCCAGAGGCGCTTACATCGAAGCATTGGCATGGATCAACCGCGGCCTGAAAGGGACGCCCAATGACACCCGTTTGCTGGGGATGAAAATGGATATCCTGGAAGCAGATCATAAATACAGCGCAGCGGCAGCCATCGGAGAAATTCTTTATCAGCGCGCTCCCAATGCAGATATGCGGGACCGGCTGGTAACCCTGGAATCTGCTGCTGGCAAACAATATGCGCAGGATGAACAATATGACCTGGCATTAGCCTCTTTCCGACAAGGTTTGAAATTTAGTCCGAGAGACACGAGTCTGCTGGGACTCACTATCAACACTTATATCCGTATCAAGGACAATAACTCGGCCCTGAAAGCCGCTGACGAAGCGCTCTCCTACTACCCTTCCAATGAGAACTTTCTGCTGAAGAAAGCGACCATTCTGGAAGCGATGGGCAATTATGAAGGCGCTGCGAAGATATTGACAGGACTGTCGGCCACTCACCCTGGCAGCGAAAGTCTGAAAGGCTCCCTGGTGGATCTGCGACTGACCACCGCGCGCAATCTGATGAAGGCAGAAGAGCTTGATCTGGCAAAAGAACAACTGCAGGCAGTTCTTGCCGTACAACCAGATAACCGCGATGCATTGGATTATATGATCAATATGCAGAGCGGTACCAACCAGACAGACAGCGCCCTCTATTACGCCGATAAAGCGTTGGCATATTATCCAAACGATAAAGACCTGCTGCTGAAAAAAGCAGGCGCTTTACAGGATGCAGGCCGTTACGATGAAGCAGCGCAAATTAGTGCCGGACTGATGGAACGTTATCCATACACCGTAAAGTACCGTAACGCCTATACGACAGCGCTGATGGCCGCAGGATCAGATTACCAGCGCAGGCAACAACCAGACAGCGCCATTGCCGCATATGGAAAAGTATTAGCCATCAACAACAAGGATTCGCTGGCATTACAATCCACCATCAACCTGCTCAATGGTCAGCAACGTTATGATAGCGCACTGGCATATACCAACCAGGCATTGCGCTATTATCCGGACAATGAAAGCTTTCTGTTGAAACGTGCGGTAACACTGGAAAACAAGAAGGATTATACCGCAGCAGCGGCCGCCGCTGATACGCTGGCGAAAAAATATCCTACTGCTGCCAACAGGGATTATTATGATCTGCTGCATAGTAAAACCATGCGCAATCAGTTTGCTTTATACTACCTGAACTCCACATATGATTATACCTCCAATAAGTATAACATTGCTACCGTAGAGTATAGAAGGTTTATGAAGCGGGGCGGTTCCTATGCCTTCAGATTGGATTATGCAGGCAGACAAACAGGAAACGGATTACAGGCAGAGGCAGAGTTGTATTATGTGCATTCCAAAAAAGCTTATAGTTATGGATTGTTTACGTATTCCAACAATATAGTATTCCCGAATTACCGGGCAGCCTATTCATTGTTCTATACCTTCCCGCATAGTGTTGAAGCTGAAATTGGCGCAAGGTATCTTAAAGTGGATAGTATCACTAATTATTCCGCCGTGGCTTCCATTGCTAAACCATTTGGCGATTTCTGGGTTAACTTCCGTGCATATTTCATCAGCGAAAGCCCTAAAACATATACTGCGTTCAATCTGACCACCAGGTATTATACGGATGCGCAACATCAGAACTTTTTATCGCTGATTGGCGGACTGGGAACGTCTCCGGATGATCGCAGCCGGTTAATTAACTATCCAGAATTGGCAGGTTTATTGACCAGAAGTGTTGCTGCCGGCTATCAGATGGTATTGAAATATCGTACTACACTCGGCGTATATGGCACGTGGATCAATTCGAAGATATCGGATCAGCAGTACTATAATCAGTATGATCTGTACTTCGTGTTGATGCGTAAATTTTAACTGACCTTACAATGACCAGAACAATGAACAGTATATTGCTCAGCATTTTGATGTGGGGAAGCACTGGTTGCTCCCATGCAGGTGGCGATCTGTCACTCGTCTCCGGAGGCCGGAGCCAGTATACCATTGTCACGCCGGCTACGCCCACGAAAGCGGAAAATAAAGCGGCGGGTATTCTCCAGGATTATATCCAGCAGATATCCGGCGCCCGGCTGCCTATTATGACGGAAACCAGTTATAAAGGCAATCTGGCCATTTATGTAGGCAATACCCGCGCAACAACAGGTCCGGAAAAAATTAAGGATGATGGCTTTTTTAACGGAACGGCAGACCAGTCTGTTTACATTCGGGGCGGATCAGGGAAAGGAGTAGTCTATGGCGCATATCATCTCCTTGATACTTACCTCCACTGCCGGAAAATGTCTGGCTTACAGAAATTGATTCCTACCTCCAAGGATATACGCATTCCTGGCAACATGAAGGATTTACAGGAACCGGCGTTTATCTACCGGGAAAGCTATTATCCTGCTTCTACAGATCCGGAATACCTGGAGTGGCATGGCTTACAGCGTTTTGAAGATTTATGGGGATTATGGGGACATTCATTCTTCAAGATTATTCCTCCCAAAACATATTTTGACAGTCACCCGGAATACTATTCTATGGTGAATGGCAGCCGTCAGCCATTACAGTTATGTCTGAGCAATGAAGAGGTTTTCAATCTGACAGTTGCCTATTTTAAGAAAGCAATTGCAGATAACCCGGATGCCATGTACTGGTCTATCTCCCCTATGGATGGCGCTGGTGCTTGTACCTGTGAGTTGTGTAAAAAAGCAGATGCAGAAGAAGGAAGTCAGGCAGGATCATTGATTCGTTTTGTAAATAAAGTGGCAGCGCAGTTTCCGGAGCAGCGATTCACGACGCTCGCTTACGGTTATACGAGCAAAGCCCCTTCCAAAACAAAGCCCGCCAGCAATGTCTACATCCTGCTCAGTACCATTGATGCATACCGCCAGACGCCGCTGGAAACAGCTCCTTCGGCAGCAGGCTTCCGGAAAAACTTGCAGGATTGGGAAAACAGTACCGGCAACTTGTTTATCTGGGATTATACAACGCAGTTTACTAATTACCTCTGCCCGTTTCCGGATTACAACAACGTAGCCGCTAATATGCGTTATTTTTCCGCGCACCATGTAAAGGGAGTCTTTTCACAGGGTAGCGGCGATACCTACGGTGATGCGGCAGAATACAACAGTTATCTGCAGGCAGCATTATTGTGGAATCCGCAGGCCGATCCGGCCGCTGTCACAGACGATTTCATGAAGAGCTATTACAAAAATGCAGCGCCTTATATGCAGCAGTATGTAAAAGCGCTGATAGCCGCTGTGGCACAAACGAAGGCCGTACTGGATATTTACGGAAGTCCTATTTACAGTGGAAAGGACTACCTCTCCCCAACGTTAATTGATCAATATTCCGCTTTACTGGATAAAGCAGAAGCCGCAGCAGAGAATGATTCTGTATTGCTGCGCAGGGTACTGAAAGCGAGATTACCGCTGGAATATACCGTGCTGCAACAGTCGCGCGCTTATGGTACTGAAAAATTCGGTTACCTGGTTCCTAACGGCAACGGCTACTCGGTAAATCCGAAATGGCCTAACCGCGTGCAACGATTCACGAATCTCTGTAAGATGGCCGTTGTGAAGGAATTATCCGAAGATGGGGCTTCTCCGGATGCATATCTCCAGGAATGGAATAAACTATTTAACCAGAAATGGATAGGCGGCCTGGCATTTAAAGCGCCCGTAACGCTTGCGAACCCTTATACGCCGGAATACAGTCCCATGAAAGAAAAAACCCTGACAGACGGACTTTTCGGCAATACGGATTTCAGTTACAACTGGCTGTTCACTTATGGCAAAGACCTGGTAGCTACAGTGGATATGGGCAGCAGCAAGTCGGTCAAACAAATCAGTTTAAACTTTCTGCAAGATCCCAGGCATAATATCTATCTGCCCGGAAAGATCCGTATTGAAGTATCCGCAGATGGTAGTCATTACAAGGAAGTAGGCGTTAAAAATATTCCGGCTCCGGAAGAAGACTATACTGCACAGATCATGCATTACCAGTTTCCTGTTAGCGGTACGGCCAGGTATATCCGGGTAACCGGCCAGCGATTAGCTGCGATTCCTTCCTGGAGGGATGCGGGCAGTAAATTGCCGGCTACCTGCTGCGATGAGATTGTAGTGGAATAATTGCTCGCAAAGGCGCTAAGAAGGCGCAAAGACGCTAAGATTAATAATATTTATGTCAAAGGCTCGATTGATTATTTAATATATAATCAGTTGAGCCTTTGCTTCTTTTTGTACTTTGTAAGAAATATTTGAAAATATATTTGGATAAAATAAACACTGTTCAGTATATTTGCAGTGTAAACTTTTTCAATGGGCATTACAGAACGTAAAGAGCGAGAGAAGGCAGAGATGCGGCGTCGTATTGTAGATGCAGCAATTGACATGTTTGTTGCGGAGGGATATGAAAAGGTATCCATCCGGAATATTGCTGACAAGATAGAATACAGTCCTGCTACGATTTACCTTTACTACAAAGATAAGGATGAATTGCTTTATGATGTACAGGCGGAAGCTTTTGGTAAGCTGGCGGCCTATTTTAAAGCAAAAATCACCGCTGCAGATCCGCTGGAACGCGTGGAGCAACTGGCCCTGGCCTATTTCGACTTTTCCCAGGAATACCAGGAGTTGTATGATCTTATGTTCATCATTAAAGCGCCCATGAACAGTGTGGAAGAAGATGAAGAATGGAAGAACGGACTGGAAGCTTTCAGTTATCTGAGGGATATCATGACTGAATGTGTAGAGAAAAAGCTGGTTCGCTTTGAAGATCCGATGACAGCTACTTTGAGTGTATGGGCCTTTGTACATGGGTTCATCAGCCTGAATCTCCGCTGTCGGATAAAAATAGCCCAGCTGGATGTCCTAGCGCTGCCAGCATTTGTACGCTCCTGCGTCCAACACTATGTAAACACTATTAAAGCCTAAATAATAGTAAAAAGCCTCCGGGCTTTTTTTTAACAAGGCAATTGAACACCGTTTAGTATATCAACATTGATAATAGCCATCACCATGCGCTATTTTTTTTAACACTAGTAATAAACACTGTTTATTATGTTCACATTCTTCACAAAAGGAGCATTGTTAATTGGGTTCATAACCAGTACCATAGCGGTACAAGCCCAACAAACGGTACTCGATGATTACATCCAACAGGCATTCAACAGTAACAAAGGCCTGAAGGAACAGCATATGCAGCTGGACAAAGCCCTCTACGCATTGAAAGAAGCGAAAAGTCTATTCGGCCCTGATGTTACCTTTCTCGCCAGCTACATTAAATCACAGGGCGGACGTACCATTGATCTACCGTTGGGAGATCTGCTGAATCCTGTTTATGGCTCTCTGAACCAATTAACGGGCAGTCATTTTCCCATGCTGGCCAATCAAAACTTCCAACTCAACCCGGATAATTTCCTGGATGCGAAAGTGCGTACCAGCATGCCTTTGATCAATGCGGAAATCTATTACAACCAACAGATCAAAAAGGAACAAATCAGTCAGCAACAAGCGGCGGAGAATGTCTACAAACGACAACTGGTACAAGATGTAAAAACCGCTTACTACCAGTATTATCAGTCTGTTCAAGCGGTAGCTATTTATAACAGCGCGCTGGGACTCATCAATGAAAACATTCGTATCAATGAAAGCATGGTACGTAATGGTATTCGGAACAACACCGCATTGTATCGCTCAAAAACGGAGAAAGAAAAAACGGATGCAGCAATTAACCAGGCAGAAAATGTCCGGGAAAATGCAAAGGCTTATTTCAATTTTCTGCTAAACAGGAATTTGGGAGACAGCATTACACTGGACAGCACACTCCTCTCCCAGCCTGCAAGCGGCGCCCTCGCATATGGGGATATCAACAACCGGGAGGAATTACAACAATATAAGCATGCGATCAGCGCCTATGAGCTGAATACCAAATTACAGCGTGCCTATATCATTCCTAAACTCAGCACCTTCCTGGACCTGGGCTCTCAGGGAGCTCCTACCAAATTCGATAATACCACCCGCTATTATATGTTTGGCTTCAACCTGGAATGGAACCTGTTTACTTTTCATAAAAGTAAATACCGCATCCGTCAGGCAGAAACGAATGTAGCCGCTATCAATATCGCCGCATCACAGACACAGGATCAGTTACAGTTGCAATTACAGCAGGCCCGCAACAACTACGCCACGGCTATACGTAATTTCAGCGCCGCCAAAACCCAACTCGATTTTGCAGAAAGGTATTATCGCGATCAACTGAAAGTATACAAAGAAGGACAGCTGTTATATCTCGAATTACTGGATGCACAAAATCAGCTGACACAAGCCAGATTGCAGACCGCCGTTACGCAAGCCGGCGTTCAAACCGCCTTCGCAGCTGTAGAAAGAGCACAGGCTTCTTACAACATTGATATCAACAAATAAAAAATCTGATTACCATGAAACGTCTTCCCATCTTAATAGCTTTCTCTGTTGTAATGGCCTCCTGTGGTAGTAAAACGGAGTCTTCCAAAACAGACAGCACCAACATCATTCCGGTAAAAACCATGGCGCTGGAACAACATCAGGGCGCACAGACGATCCACGCTTCCGGGCAGTTCACCACAGATGACGAGGTGTATCTCTCTTTCAAAACCGGCGGTATCATCAATAATATTTTCGTTAAAGAAGGCGATGCGGTCCATAAAGGACAACTGCTTGCTACTTTGAACCTGACGGAAATCAATGCGCAGGTGCAACAGGCCACCCTGGCCTATGAGAAGGCACAGCGGGATTTCCAGCGTACGCAGAACCTGTATAACGACAGTGTGGCTACACTGGAGCAGTTACAGAACAGTAAAACTGCTCAGGAACTCGCGGCACAGCAATTATCTTCTGCCCGTTTTAATCTCACCTACTCTACGATTCACGCTACACAAGATGGTTATGTGCTGCACAAGCTCGCCAATACCGGTCAGTTGATCAATGCCGGCGCGCCTGTATTACAAACGAACGGCGCCCGTACTGCGCATTGGATACTTCGTATAGGCGTGAGCGATAAAGAATGGGCCAGTGTAAAAACAGGCAATAAAGCCAGTATAGAGGTACAGTCGCTCCAGTTACCGGGAACGGTTACACGTAAATCAGAAGGTATAGACCCTCAAAGCGGCACCTTCATCATAGATGTACAACTCAGCGGAGATAAGCCCGCAGCCATTGCTGCCGGCATGTTTGGCCGTTGTAGTATTCAGACAGCTGCTGCCGATACCTCCGGCATCTGGCGCATCCCATATGGCGCATTACTGGATGGCAACGGCAGCAGTGGGTTTGTATTCGTCACCAACGATAATAAGACTGCACAGAAAGTACCCGTTACCATTGCCGGTATGGAAAAAGACCAGGTGCTGATCAGCGGTGGTATCGGGAATGCTGCCAAACTGATTATTTCCGGTAGCGCCTATCTGAAAGATCAATCTCCTATCCGCATCATCCAATAATCGCTGCTCTCATGAAAATATCCAATTATGCTGTCAAGAATTACCAGTTTACCCTGGTAATATTCATCATGATCATTGTGCTGGGCATCAGTACCATCATGAATATGCCGCGCTCGGAAGATCCCGAGATGAAAGCGCCACAATACACGGTGGTTGTGGTATATCCGGGAACCAGTCCGAAAGATATGGAGGACCTGGTGATCAATCCCCTCGAGAAAGAAATATATAGCCTGGAAAACATCAAACGCTTGCGCACCAATATCAGCGATGGCGTAGCCACTATCCGGGTGGAATACAAGTATAGTTCCAATGTGGAACAGAAATACCAGGAACTGGTCAGAGAGGTCAATAACAAAAAGAAAGACCTTCCTCCTGATATCTTCAGTATTGAAGTATTAAAGAGCGAGCCATCGGATGTAAACATCTTACAGGCCGCATTGATATCAGAGAACGCTTCCCGCGACCAGCTTCGCTTCTATGCAGAGAAATTCCAGGAAAGCCTGGAAAAAGTGCCTGCCCTGAAGAATGTTAAAATACACGGGATACCGGATCAACAGGTACGTGTGGAATTACAACTGGACAAAATGGCTCAGCTGCATATTCCTATTGGCCTCGTGATGCAGTCGGTACAAAGTGAAATGGCCAATATCCCCGGTGGAAGTATTGATGCGGGAGAAAAAGCGTTCAATATCAAGACCAGCGGCAACTACCAGGACCTTGCCGGCATCGGCAATACGATTGTTGCTGCGGCCAATGGGAAAAATATCTTCCTGAAAGATATTGCGAATGTTTATTACGGATTTGATGATGAGAAATATTTTGTGCGCCTCAACGGACATCGTTGTATTGTAGTTTCCGCGGCGCAGAAACCAGGAGAGAATATCAGTAAAACAGAAGTGGCGTTCAAACCTGTAGTGGAGGCCTTCCGCAAAACATTACCTGCTAATATCGATCTGGCGTTGTACTTCAATCAGGCAGACGCGGTAAACAACAGGCTGGCAGGACTCGGTAAGGATTTCCTGATTGCCATCCTACTGGTAGCCATCACCTTACTGCCACTGGGACAGCGCCCGGCTATTATCGTGATGATCTCCATTCCATTATCCCTTTCTATTGGTATTGTGCTATTACAGTTGTTTGGCTATAACCTGAACCAGCTCAGTATTGTAGGATTGGTAGTAGCATTGGGTTTATTGGTAGATGACAGCATTGTGGTGATTGAAAATATTGAACGATGGATGCTGGAAGGCCACAGCAGAATGGAAGCCACCCTGAAAGCCACCTCCCAGATAGGTCTGGCAGTAATTGGTTGTACGGCTACATTGATCATAGCCTTTATGCCGATTGTATTCATGCCGGAAGGCGCCGGCGATTTTATACGAGGACTCCCGCTGGCCGTTATATTCAGCGTATTGGCTTCCATGGCCGTGTCTCTCACTATCATTCCATTCCTTGCCAGCAAATTGCTGAAGGAACATCAAAATCCGGAAGGTAATATTTTCATGCGTGCACTGAAACGCATCATTCATGGTAGCTATGCCCGTTTGCTGGACAAAGCGTTACATCGTCCGGTAATCACGATCATAGTATCATTAGCGATTTTCGGCGGCGCTTTGGTTGTATTCAAAGCTATTGGATTCAGTCTGTTCCCGGCTTCTGAAAAACCACAGTTCCTGGTGAATGTGATCGCGCCACCACAGAGTAATCTAGCGTATACCGACAGTATTGCACGACAACTGGAAACGGTCTTGCAAAAAGAGCAAGCAGTTAAATATGTTGCCAGCAATATTGGTAAAGGTAATCCTCGCATTTATTACAACGAGATTCCGGAAAATGAACACAGCGACTATGCCCAGTTGTTCGTACAACTAGATCCGCATACCAGTCCCGCTGCAAAGCTGGCGCTGATAGAAAAATTACGCCATCAGTGGACGCCTTATCCTGGCGCAAAAATCGAGGTAAAGAATTTTGAACAAGGCCCTCCTGTAGCGGCTCCTGTAGAAATACGCATCTTCGGAGATAACCTGGATACCTTACGCACCTTGGCTGCCAATGCAGAGAAGCTGCTGGAAAAGATGCCTGGGACAATTTACATCAATAACCCCGTGAGCAATCTGAAAACAGATATCCGCGTGAAGATCGACAGGGAAAAAGCCCAGCAATTAGGTATTCCAACTGTCAATATAGATCGGGCGGTGCGACTGGCAGTAAGCGGTATCAATCTTGGTAAATACAACGATGTAAATGATAACGATTATGACATTCTCTTAACGCGTCAGAAAACGGGCAAGCCTACGCTGGACGTATTTCGGGATTTGTTTGTAAACAATGCCCAGGGCGTAGCTGTTCCTTTGTCGCAGGTAGCCACGCTGGAGATGGAAACGGGGCCGCTGACTATTCGTCACCAGGAGAAAAACAGGATGGTAGCAGTAACGGCGTTTGTGCAAAAGGGTTATCTCGCAGATAAAATCATCAACGACGTCATTAAGCAAATGAATGCACAGCATCTGCCAGCCGGATACAGTTATGAAATGGGTGGTGAAGTGGAAAGTCGGAAAGATTCTTTCGGTGGATTCATGACCATCATCATCGTTACTGTATTCCTGTTTGTGGCGGTATTGATCCTGGAATTCAAAACATTCAAAAGCACGCTGATTGTACTTTCTGTAATACCGTTGGGGATTGTGGGCGCGGCGATTGCCCTTTGGATAACAGGTAATACCTTATCTTTTGTGGCGATCATCGGATTGATAGCCCTGGCAGGAATAGAAGTGAAAAATACCATATTGCTGGTAGATTTCACCAATCAATTGCGCACGCAGGGACGTAGTCTGGAAGACGCGATCAGAGAGGCTGGCGAGGTGAGATTCCTGCCTATTGTGCTGACTTCCCTCACGGCAATTGGCGGTTTGATACCAATCGCTATTTCCACCAATCCGTTGATATCTCCTTTGGCAATTGTATTGATCGGAGGGCTCATTAGTTCTACGCTGTTATCCAGGATTGTTACGCCTGTAGTGTATAAGCTGATGCCTCCGAAGATCCAGGCGCCGGAGCCGACTCCCGGTAAAGTATATACGGAGAAAGTAGCAGTACTGGAAGAGGCATAATTATTGTGGTTTTCAAAGGATTCCTTACATTTACATAACAACCAAATCCTTTGAAAAATAGATCTTATGAAAAAAGTCTTCCAGGCACTGGCTGCCTTTCTGCTGATCATATGCGTTAGCGCACAATCGTCGCAGGCACAGTTAAAGAGATTTAGCATCGGTCCTTTTGTAGAAGCAGGTTTTCCAACAGGAGATTTCAGCAACACCCACAAAACCGGTTATGGTATTGGTCTTGGTGCAGATATCAAACTGGTGGCAGGGCTTACCGCAGTAGGGTCTATCGGCTTTATGTATTTCGGGGGTAAAACCATTAACAATGGCGGTAATCCGTACGATGTTCCTTCTGCCAAAGTGATTCCTATCCGTTTGGGGCTTCGTTACAAGTTGTTCTCTATCTTGTATGCGAAAGTGGAAGGCGGTACTGCCCAATTCACTGGCGACTATAACAACGGCGTAGGTGCACTGGTAGCTCCGGGTATTGGTATCCGTTTACTGGGGCTGGATGTGGAAGGTAAATATGAGGCTTGGTTTAAAGACGGTACCCAAGCATTCTGGGGATTAAAAGCAGGATATAACTTCTAGTTTTTCTCGCAAAGACGCAAAGCAGGCAAAGGCACAATAAATAGGTCATTTGCTGGCGCGACAATAATTATTCTAACAGGAATATATACACGAAGGAGCGGACTGATGTCCGCTCCTTCGTTGTTTTTACAATCTTTCTATGTTTGGTTGTTATTATTGTACGGTAACAGACCAGGATCTGTCGAACAGCTGGCCCGGATGAAGGGCATTGATACCTTCTTTTGCTGCCAGTTCGCTGGTAGTGTATACGTTATCTGCGATACCGCACCAGGGTTCTATACAAACGAAGTTGGCGTCTTTAGCGGACCAGATGCCCATATAAGGGAAGTCGTCGAATTGAACGGTAACGCCGTAGGAAGTGAGATCGCTCTTAATGCTGATCTGATTGGAGGCGAGGTGTTTAAAGACCAACGCGTCTTCATAAAATAATGATTTCTCCAATGGCAGTTTTTGCGTATTGTTCAATAGTGGCGTCGGCTCCATTTCTATCAGCCCTTTTTCTGAGAGGGGCCATCTGCCTGCATTCTCCGTATGACTGAAATGAAGATAGTAATCGGTAAATGAAGAGCCCTCTGCTACCGGCACTTTGAAAGCGGGATGTGCTCCTACGGAAAAATACATCATTTCATTACCGGTATTTTTCACATGATAGCTGACAGTGATTTTTGTATCTGTCAGTACATAGCGGATACTAAAGATAAAATGGAAAGGATAAACTTTCAGGGTCTCTTCTGTAGCCACCAGTGAGAACAACACGTTATCAGGACCTTGTTCCACTACGGTAAAATTCATATCCCTGGCGAATCCGTGGCGACCAAGCGTATATTCCTGACCGTTATAATGGTAGCTATTGTTTTTTAGTCCGCCTACTATAGGAAACAGGACTGGACTTTTTTTACCCCAGAAAGCGGGATCTCCGCTCCACATATATTCCAGGCTATTGTCGTTGCGTTTGATGCTTTGCAGTTCTGCGCCTTTCTCTGCAATATCAACGGTGAGTTTTTCATTGGAAAGCCGTATCATGACACAGTAATTTAATATTTTGTAGCGAAGATAATCTGTAAATTGCAATCATTCCAGAGAAATCTGAAACAGCTAAATTAAGCATTATGGAGTCATTAAAAGGAAAAAAAGCCCTGATAACAGGCGCTGGCAAAGGAATTGGAAAGGCAATCGCATTGGCGCTGGCGATAGAGGGAGTAGATGTTGCGTTGATGGGCCGTACAGCATCCACATTGGAAGAAGTGGCTGCAGCAGTGCGTAAACATGGTGTGAAAGCCGCTGTTGCTACTGCAAACGTGGGTAATTTGGAAGAGGTGGAAAATGCTATTGCGAGTCTGACTTCCGAACTGGGCCCTATTGATATACTGATTAACAATGCTGGTATTGCTGCTTTTGGCAGTTTCATGGAACTGAGTCCTGCTCAGTGGGAGGAGATCATCCAGGTAAATCTGTTGGGCGCATTTTATGTAACCCGTACGGTATTACCTTCCATGATAGAAAGAAAATCCGGGGATATCATCAATATTTCTTCCACTGCCGGGCAGCGTGGCGCACCGCTTACCAGTGCTTACAGCGCTTCTAAATTCGGATTGCTGGGTATGACAGAATCGCTGATGCTGGAAGTACGCAAGCACAATATCCGGGTGAGCGCGTTGACGCCTAGCACCATTGCCACCGACATGGCGAAGGAACTGCAACTGACAGATGGTAATCCTGATAAGGTAATGCAACCGGAAGACCTGGCCGAATTTGTGGTGGCACAGCTGAAACTGAATCGTCGGGTGGTGGTTAAATCTGCCGGACTGTGGTCTACCAATCCGTAATTATTTTCAATAGTTTATTTTCAATGGTTGGTTAGCATAGCTAACCAACCATTGTTATTTCGGTATGATGGGTCAGCCATTTATTGATAAAGAACAGTACGTCTTTGCTGTTCGGTTCGTTATGGAGTTCGTGATAACTGCCATTCCATTCCTTGTAGGTAATCAGCGCTGGTGGCGCACTGTCCGCAAATTTGCGGGAACCTTCCACGGCTGTTAGCGCATCGGCGTTGCCATGAATCAGCAGCGCAGGTACTTTCAGCTCTTTTGCATGGCGGAGGCACCATTGTCCGTTTCGCACCATATCTGCAGCCAGGCGCAGGCTCATCCTGTCGTGCCTCAGCGGATCTGCTTTGAACTTCTCTACTGCTGCCGGATCATGTGATATTTTATTTATATCCACGCCCTGACTAATACGAAGATCAGGGAATAGTTTAGCGCCCAGGTATAGGATTCCCCGCAGCAGCAGACCTGGCCGGCGGGCCACGATCAGGGCCGGAGCAGAGATGACTGCCGCCTCGATATCCGGTTGTCTCTTCAACAAAAATCCGGTTAGTATGCCCCCTCCCATACTATGCCCATACATGACTATCGGTTTACGAAAAGTGTCTTGTACATGTTGGAGGAAGTCCGCCAGGTAATCGAAGGTGAACTCAAAACCTTTGGACGCGCCACGGAGGCCGTCGCTAGCGCCATGTCCGTAATGATCGATACCAATGACCGCATAGCCTTTTTCAGTAAAATAGGTGGCTACATGATCATATCGGGCGATATGTTCGCCGATGCCGTGCACAATAATCATTACATACGAAAAAGCCGGGGGCGTCCATTGTATGCCATGGAAGCGGGTATTACGGGTAGACCAATAGAATTCGTTTGCCATCATAGGATGTTCGATTGATGTTGAGGAATAAGTTCTGGCAGAAAACGAAGATAAAGAATATCTTTAAGCCCAAAATCTGTAATTCAACCAACATGATCAAAGAGAGGACTACCGCTCCTGTGTATACCATTCCGTTGCGCTATCGGAAAATGGAAAACTTGCATATTGTTTTCTGGCTGCTGAAGGATGTGGCCTGGTGTATGATCTGGAAGCCGTTGGGTATAGCCATGATCTTTCCTACCCTGATTATTTCCCTGGTGATTGCGTGGCGTACACGCCAGTATGTGGCGGAGTTGTGTCATAATGTGGCTATCAGCTTATGGATTAGCGCTAACTCGTATTGGATGATTAGTGAGTTTTTTCATTTTGATGCTATGGTGATTTATGGGGAGATGACGTTCAAACATTTGGCTTTGATTCCTTTTGTGTCGGGGATTTTGATATTGGCTTTTTATTATTTGTGGTATCAGCCGAGGCATAAGGAGGAGGAGTCGGAAATGATTGAGGAATAGTTATTCCTGCATATTATTTTGGCAAAAACCGGAATTGACGTCTGCGACGTCAATTCCGGTTTTTGTTTTTATTCGTAGCCCCTGCCCTGCGGGCAGGGGCTACAGCCGGGCATTTAGGATTCTGTTTTATGTGGAAGATTTTTGATGCCTTGACGATGGTGTTTTTGTACACAGTGGCGGCTGGGTAGGATTTAAGAAGGAGCGTTTTGCGGGTGTTACGATTGTTTTTTTGTGTGTATAAAGTAAGCAAGTCAGCATTACAAAGGAAACGTTTAGGCGGCCTGTACGATGTTTTTTGTTTACACATTGGCAAATGGCAAGGGTTACAGGAGGAAACGTTTGAGCAGCCGGGACAGTGGCGTATTTGTATGCGCAAAGCCACGCACAGAAAGGGTTACAGGAGGAACGTTTTGAGGATGTTACGATTGTGTTTTTTTGTTTGCACAACGGCAGCTGGGCAGTTACAGAGGAAGTATTGGGGCGGTATTGAGATGCGTTTTTTGTGCGCACATTGGCGGATAGGAAGGATGACAGAAGGAAGCGTTTGGGCAGCCGGGACGATGGCATTTTTTGTATGCACAAAGGCACGCGCAGAAAGGGTTACAGTAGGAACGTTTTGAGGATGTTACGATTGTGTTTTTTTGTGTCCACAACGGATGCTGGGCAGTTACAGAGGAAGTATTGAGGCGGTATTGAGATGACTATTTTTCTGCGCACATTGGCGGATGGCAAGGGTTACAGGAGGAAGCGTTTGAACGGACTTTGTGATAGTATTTTTGTAGTCCCTACCGCTCGGCAGGGACTACAAAAAGGAGATTTTTGTTTTTCTTTTAGTGAGACGTTGTTATACAGCGTCTGAAAGGGAGGTAAAAGTAAAGTCGCGTATTTTCATTGGCGGCAGGAGCATTTCAGCGCCGGATTCGCCACTGACGGTACGTTCAGAGATCCCCAGTTCTTCCAGGTTATTGAGCATGATAATCGGGCTCTCATTGAAGCGGAAGTTTTTAACGGGATATTTGATTTCACCATTTTCGATATAGAAAGTTCCGTCGCGGGTAAGGCCTGTAAACAGCAGGGTTTGCGGGTCTACCTCGCGGATGTACCAAAGACGGGTTACCAGGATACCTTTTTCAGTAGACTTAATCAGTTCATCCAGGGTTTTGGAGCCACCGATCATAATGGCGCCATCCGGGGAAGGAACTGGTTTGGCCTTCTGTTTATCGGCCCAGTAGCGGGAATAATAGACGTTACTGATCACACCTTTATCGATCCAGGTGATTTTCGACTGAGGTCTGCCATCGCCGTTATAGGGAGATGTAGGCAGTTCAGGGTTCCATGGATCGGAGTAGATGGTAACGCGATCGTCTACCAGCTTCTCTCCTACTTTGGTTTTACCGCCTGGTTTACTGAGGAAGCTGCGCCCTTCATCGGCACTGCGGGCATCCATATTGAAGAAGATCTGTTCCAGCAATACGGCTGCTGCAGCAGGTTCCAGGATTACGGTATACTTTCCGGGTTCCAGCGCTTTCGCCCCTTTGGAGCCAGCGGCTTTCTTTGCAGCAATGGTAGTAGCGGACGTTACATCCAGTTTGGATACATCCGTAAAGCCTTTGCTGACATAGCCGGAGCCAGTACCATCCTGCGTACGGAGCGTTACGTTGAATTTCCCGCCGGTACTGGTGTTATACGCAAAGAGTCCGTTGGAGTTCATCATGGCACTGAAAGCGGTGGTGTTTTCCAGGAATCCCGCAGCGATGAGATCGTTGCGTCTGGAAACATCCAGGCTGGCAGCCACCAGGTCAGTACGCTTTTTTGGGTCAATAGCGGCCGTTTCCTGGACGAATCCTGCACCGGAAGGTCCATACTGCTGCGGGCCCAAATAAGGCATAAATTCCGGGTTTTCCGGGGCAAGTTTCGCCAGTTCCTCAGAACGGCGTACTACCTTTTCCAGGGAAGCGTCATCAAACTCATTGATGGTGGCTATTCCCTGACGTTTTCCGAAGGCAGAAGATACTGCCAGCTGACTGAAGAGATTACCTCCGCTGGTAGAAACGGCGTTACGGGCATAACGGATATTACCGCTATCGCTGCCGTATACGCTTACTTCGCATTGATCCGCTTTTGAGTAGGCAAGCACTTTTTTCAATAATGCCTGCGCTTCTTCTCTTGTAAGAATAGGCATAATTAAATTTTTCTGGCTGTGTTAATAACGTTTACTCCATTAAAACGGGCGGTGGAAGAGCCGTGTGATACTGCGCTTACCTGTTCTGGTTGTCCTTTTCCGTCGAAGAAGGAGCCACCGAGGCGGTAGTCGCGCTGATCAGCAATGGCCTTGCAGGAATTCCAGAACTCCTGCGTATTGCTCTGGTAGGCTACATCTTTCAGCATGCCTACTATTTGTCCGTTCTTAATCTCATAAAACATCTGGCCACCAAACTGGAAATTATACCGTTGCTGATCGATGGAGAAGGAGCCGTCTCCTACTATGAAGATACCTTTTTCGACATTTTTAATCATCTCTGCAGGCGTCAGTTGCTGTTTGCCTGGTTGCAGGGAGATATTTGGCATACGTTGGAACTGCACGTCGTTCCAGCTTTGAGAGTAGCAGCAGCCCTGGGAGTGATCCAGCCCGATGATATGTGCCTGATCGCGGATAGCCTGGTAGTTCACCAGTGTGCCGTCTTTGATGAGGTCCCATTCCTGGGTGGCTACTCCTTCATCGTCATAACCAACAGCGCCGAGGGAACCCGGTTGTCTTTTATCCGCTTTGATATTGACGATTGGGCTGCCGAAATTGAATTTCTTTGATTCCCATTTATCGAGTGTCAGGAAGCTGGTACCAGCGAAGTTGGCTTCATATCCCAGCACGCGATCCAGTTCAGTAGGGTGACCTACAGATTCGTGAATAGTGAGCCAGAGATGGGAAGGGTCCAGAATCAGGTCGTATTTTCCTGGTTCTACAGACTTCGCCTTCATTTTCTGTTGTACCTGTGCAGCACCCTGACGGGCGTCTTCCAACATGTCATAACGGTTACGATACAACGTAGTGACGCCATGGATTTTCTCAGACTCATCAGGCATGAGGTATTCGTAACCCATTCCTCTTGGGGCGCTGAGGGCCGCTCTGGTTTCGAATTTGCCGGTGGCAGCATCGATTTTTGTAATGCGGAAAGTAGGCCAGATACGGTGTATATCCTGATCGATATAGGAACCGTCTGAGCTGGCGAAATACTTCTGTTCATTGACGAGGAAGAGGAAGGAGCCGATGTAGTTGGCGCCGCCCTTCATTGCAGCATCATTGACAGAAAGGAGCAGGTCGGCTTTTTCCTTGATAGGCACTTCGAACGCGTTGCGTTTGATAGGCGCTTTCCAGCTTACTTCCCCGTAACCCTTTTGTGGGGCCAGTTCTACCGGGGTAGTCATGATACGGGAATTCTCCTTTGCGATAGCCACTGCCAGCGCGGCAGCTTTGGCGATACCGTCTTTGGTGAGATTGTCGGTGCTGGCGAAGCCCCAGCAGCCATTGGCCAATACGCGGATACCGATACCAAAGGATTCCGTGTTGACTACATTCTCTACTTTGTCTTCCCGCGTGATTACATATTGATTCAGATATCTGCCTATACGAACATCCGTATAGGTGGCGCCTTTACTGCGCGCGGCATTGAGGGCGATGTCGGCCATTTCCTTCTTTTTGGCCACATCCACCGAATACCAAGGGGTTTCAAGGGGGATAGCTTTCCCTACGAGGGGTATTTGGGATAACAGTCCCGCTCCTATCCCCATGCCTGTGAGATGTAGAAAATCTCTTCTTTTCATGGGTAAACATTTATGTGAATGACGACGAATGAGCAGTCATTATGTTACACAGCATCCGACAGGGACGTGAAGGTAAAGTCACGTATCTTCATTGGCGGAATGAGGTAACTCCGGTAGGATTCAATACTGATACTTCTTTCCGTCTTACCTAATGCTTCCACGTTGTTCAGCATGATCACCGGGCTTTCATTGAACCGGAGATTTTTAATAGGATGTTTAATTTTACCATTTTCGATATAGAAAGTTCCGTCGCGGGTGAGGCCGGTGAGCAACAGGGTTTGTTGGTCTACCATGCGGATATACCAGAGGCGGGAAACGAGGATACCTTTTTCAGTGGATTTAATCAGTTCTTCGAGGGAAGCGCTGCCGCCTTCCATGATAATATTGGTAGGCATTGAAACAGCCTGTACGCCTTTCTTCTGTGCCCAGAACCGAGAATAGGCCAGGTTTTTCACCATACCTTTATCAATCCAGGTAGTTTTGTTGACTGGCAGTCCATCACGGTTCCAGGTAGATGCGGGGAGGTCAGGATGGTACGGGTCGGAATAAATCGTTACTTTCTCATCCATCAGTTGTTCGCCAATACGATTGCCGCCACCGGGTTTGCTCATAAAGCTACGACCTTCGTCTGCACTACGTGCATCGAGTCCGCGGAACATATTCTCCAGCATATAGGTAGCTGCTACCGGTTCCAGGATAACGGTATATTTCCCCGGTTCGATAGCTTTCGCATCTGCGCTGCTATTAGCTTTCATGGCTGCGATACGGGTAGCCGCATCGGTGTCCAGTTTACGTACGTCATTGAAACCTCTTGCTGCAAAACCAGAACCGGTGCCGGCGGCATTGCGGGTAGTGATTGTAAATACAACATTGGTATCTGTATCGTAAGCAAACAAGCCTTTAGAGTTCATGATGGCATCGAAGCTGGTATTATTCTCGATGAATCCTGCCGCTTCCAGTTTTGCTTCTTTCGCTACGTTGATACTTTTTGCTACTGCCTCTGCACGGTCATCCGGCGTAATTTTCGCGGTGGCCTCTATGAAGGTAGGTGCGTCCTTGAAATCTGCCGGGCCATTCAGCGGCATATACTCAGGATTTTCCGGCGCCAGTTTCGCCAGTTCTTCTGCACGTTGAACGACACGTTTCAGCGCATCATCTGTAAATTCGTTGATGGTGGCTGTTCCGGAGCGTTTACCGAAAGAAGAGGTCACGCTGAGGGTAAGGGTGCTAATATCGCCAGCTGTGGAGATTGCATTTCGGGCATAGCGGATATTTCCGCCGTCTGACCCGCGGAGATTGACTTCGCATTCATCCGCTTTAGAGAAAGAGAGCACTTTTTGCATCAGTGCTTTCGCTGCTTCTTTATTTAAAATTGCCATTGTTGTCCGTTAGATTTTTCGTGCAGTGTTAATAACATTTACGCCATTGAATCGGGTGGTGGAACTACCGTGGGAAACCGCGTTGGATTGTCCTGGTTGTCCTTTACCATCGTTGAACGCGCCACCCAGTCTGTAATCGCTTTTATCTGCGATAGCGGCGCAACTGTTCCAGAATTCCTGGGTATTGGCCTGGTAGGCTACGTCTTTGATCATACCGGCGATTTTACCGTTTTTGATCTCGTAGAATACTTGTCCGCCGAACTGGAAGTTATAACGTTGCTGGTCGATACTGAAGGAGCCGTCGCCGATGATGTAGATACCTTTTTCTACATTTTTGATCATATCATCCACGCTCAGGGGATCTTTACCTGGCTGGAGGGAAACGTTCGGCATACGCTGGAACTGAACGTCTGCCCAGCTTTGTGCGTAGCAGCATCCTTGTGAGTGTTTCAGTCCGATGATATGTGCCTGATCGCGGATGGCCTGATAATTTACCAGTACGCCATCTTTGATGAGATCCCACTGACCGCATTGTACGCCTTCATCGTCATAACCTACGGCGCCGAGGGAGCCAGGTTGCAGTTTATCGGCTACTACGTTGACCAGTTTACTACCGAAATTGAATTTGCCGGATTTCCATTTGTCCAGCGTCAGGAAGCTGGTACCTGCATAGTTGGCTTCATAGCCCAGTACGCGGTCCAGTTCTGTAGGGTGCGCCACAGATTCGTGGATGGTCAGCCAGAGATGTGAAGGATCGAGGATGAGATCATATTTACCTGGTTGCACGGAGGGCGCTTTCAGTTTTTGTTCTACATCGATCGCTGCATTCCTGACATCTTCCAGCATATCGTATCTGTCGCGGTAACGTGTAATGATCCCCGTTACTTTATCCTGGGGTCTTGCGGAGAGGTATTCATAGCCCATTCCCACAGGGTTACCGAGGGATTTACGGGTTTCGAATTTACCGCTGGCGCGATCTATTTTGGTAACGTTGAAAGTCGGGAACAGGCGGTGTATATCCTGATCGATATACGAACCATCTGTAGACGCGAAATATTTCTGTTCATTGATGGCCAGGATGGCGGAGTTCACGAAGTTAACGCCTCCTTTGAGGGCAGCATCATTGACAGAGAGCAGCAGGTCTACCTTATCTTTTACCGGAACGGTAAAGGTATTAATTTCGATAGGCGTTTTCCAGCTAACTTCGCCATAACCCTGTTGGGGAGCGAGTTGTACTGGTTCTGCTTTTACCTTGCTGTTAGCTTTCGCTACGGCTACGGCGCGTTCTGCGGCTTTAGCTACTTCTTCTTTTGTCACGTTGTTGGTAGCGGCAAAGCCCCAGCAACCATTCGCGATGACGCGTATGCCTACACCGAAAGATTCTGTGTTGGCAATGTTCTGCACGCGCGTTTCGCGGGTAGTGACAAACTGGTTCAGGTACCTGCCGATGCGTACATCCGCATAGGTGGCGCCTTTCGCTTTGGCTGCATTCAGCGCAACATCGGCCAGCTGTTTCTTTACTTTCACATCGATTCCATCATTCAAAAAACGTGATGGATCAACAGGATTGCCGAAAGCGAACTTCGGCAGGGCGAGGGCACCCAGTCCCATAGCAGAGAGCTGGATAAAGTCTTTACGTTTCAAGCGGTTCTGTTGATTTGGTTAGATTTAGATTTCGTTGGTTCACAGGCCTGTACCACCAGACATAACACCTGTGTGTGATTACTCATGCAATACAAAAACCTATATATTTCTATCGTCGCCTAAGCTAATTTTTTTTATCTGTTTTTTATAACCGTTGATCACAATTTCTTTTCTATCCAAAGGATAATACAGGCTGCCAGAAAAGCTATTGCCCACCACCAGGAGGCAGGAGCGGCAAGTGACGACTCTGCGGCCTTATCTGCCACCACAGAGCGTTTACGTTGTAATTCCGGCCATTCATCCGGCCCGAAAATGTATTCGTTTATGGCGATGTTTTGGTATTTCAACAGCTGCCATCCATTTTTCCCTGGCCACCAGGTAGTTCGCCATTCGGCCGGGAGTAAAGGATGTTGGGCCAGCGGCAAGCGTGTCTCCCCTACATTTACTACTGTATCCAATAATGGTCCTGTATTTCTTAAAGTAATAGTCACTTCATTATTCACAGCCGCAAAAGCGGGGGCAAGCGTGATGGTAGTCTTAGGCTCCATACTTCGGGCAGCAGCACTGAGCAAGGTACTCCAGAACCGGCGGTAACGCATGGAATCGCCGCTGAGCTGCCAGGTATAGGTACTGTTGTTCCCCCACTCCAGTACTTTTCCCATACTCCGGTGGTGCATCACTGCCGAAGGTTTACCCATACTATCTTTTAACAGCACTTCTCCTGCGATTTGCGGCACCACTGTGTTACTATCGGGATGTAATAACAGCCCGATATCATGATGCTGCATATACTCCGTCAGCGTGGCCTTCTCTGTGGCTGTAAGGGCCTGCCTGTCGGCCACTACTACATCAAATTTATCCAGCAAGCCTGTTGTCAACGCATCCAGTGACACATTGCTCATATTATCAAAGCGGGTACTATATTGCCTGGCGGCCACCTGGCTGCGCATGGCTACCGCCATTCCCTGACTGGAGAGCCAGTCGGCCAGAAACCTGTTTTCTACATCCGGACTAGCCGCTACAAAGAGTACCCGTAAAGGTTGTACGGGAGCGACTTCCACAGGAACAGGCGCGGTACTGAGGGTATCTTTTCCTGCAAGAGCCATTACTTTTAGCAGCCCTGTTCCCAGAAATGGCGGAACCGTTTGCAGTCGGAAAGTAGTATCCTTACTTGCAGGAATGGTAATACTATCCAGCGTTTCTCCGGCAAAAGACAGATGAATTCGTATAGTCGATGACGTTGTATTATGATAACGCCCTGTAAAATGTACCGGCTGTAAGTATCCCAGATGCCGTTCCCAGTTGCAAGCGAGGAAACGCGGTGGAGCAACGATAGCTGCGCTTGGAGGTACAGGCGTCTGCTCCTCCTCCTTTTCTGCTGAATGCAGGGATATTCCTAGCATTGCGAGACTTACCACCGCCAGTATACTTACCAGTATGCGGCCCGTAAGGAAACGTTTATTTGTACGTCTGTATTCCTGCCAGAGTAACCATAGCAGTAGCAAAGCACCTACAGCGGCAATGATGTATGTACG
The DNA here is from genome assembly GCF_003259435.1 of Chitinophaga dinghuensis. Classification (GTDB taxonomy): domain Bacteria; phylum Bacteroidota; class Bacteroidia; order Chitinophagales; family Chitinophagaceae; genus Chitinophaga; species Chitinophaga dinghuensis. Next base: position 340,546 of record NZ_QLMA01000004.1, on the reverse strand, counting down.
ATACTGGCTCATGGGTTGGCTGTCTTTTTAATATTTCTGAAATAATAATCCTGCAGCAATCCTGGTTGTTGCTGTGCCGGTTGCGGCATTACAGCGGGCGACAGGAGTTTCCACAATCCCTGTTGCGCCAGTACCGGATCTGTATGTTTGAACTGCCCTTGTACAATACGTTGCAGGGCCGCCATTGCATTCAGGTATTTACCAGGCTCACGGGAAGCTGCGGTGGTAAGTCTGGCCAACGACTGGCGTAAAACAGTAGCATTATTGTTGTTGGTTAATTGTTCGGGAGACACGTGGCCGTCTAATACGGCAATGCCTGCACGAATCACGGCATCAGGATCATTATAGTCCCTGATTTGTTTCATGACAGCCGGACTGATTTTATCCTGCTCACCGGTTAGTCTTTTCTCTGGTTTGAGCGGCGTTGTTTTGGTACCTGTTTTAGGCACAAAGGCCCTGGATTTTTGCTGTAAATCTTTTAGTAACCGTAATGCTTTATACTCATATGGAAGGGCCTCCTGCGGCTTATACAGACGTAATTGCAATTCTGCCTTCCACATTTCTGTGAGGGTAGCCTTCAGTTGTTTCTTAATTTCCGGATCGAAGAAAGTGGCATCTTCTGCATTATCATGTTTATCGGTGAACTCATCCAATATCTTGGCGGCGTTGCCGAAATCGGCCCCATTCTCTGTTTGATGGTCATGGTCGCCGTGATCGTGATCATGGTCTTCCACCCGGGGATCACCCACATTAGATTCAGATTCTTCACCGAGGAATTTGCCGTAGCGTAAACGGAGTAGTTTCTGATCAGTACCCAGTTCATTGCTTTTGCTGTTGAAACGGGTAGTACCCAGACTGTCCTTATCATGTATCAGCGCTTCTGTTTCCAGGATGATTTGTCGCTGACTACGGAAATATTCCGGTTTAATATTCACCGCATTTACCATCCCATCCAAACTGAACAAGGCAGCGGTATCTGGCAAAGTAACGATATAAACATCCGAGAGCGTTTGTTGCTGTCGGGTATCGGTAACGGCTATATGAAAATACAATTCATCTCTTGGTTTCATGCCCAAATTGGCCAGGTTCAATGTTTTGGAGGCATTCAACAGTTTTGGATGATCGGGCAGGCCCTGATCGAAAGCAAATTGCTGCTCCTTGAATTTCACTGCTTCTCCGCTTCCACTGGCGATAGTTGCCACAATGGCGGCCGATTTCAGGCCATAATCATCCGACAACTGCGCGTGGATATTCACCAATGGAGGACGGCCAAAATCAATCGTGGTATTAGGGGCAGGGCTGCTTACTTTGATCAGCGGCGGCTGATCAGGAATTAGCTGGAGTTGATAGAAGCCGGATAAGATACTATCCATTTTCACCTGATAAAAACCAGTATGGGTGATGCGTTTAGCCACATGCCAGGTGGTACCGCTACTATCCGGTATCATGCGCAATTGCGTACTGTCGCTGAATTGCAAGATAATGCTACCCGGAACAGCATGCGTATGTATTTCCCAGCGCACTTCCGAACTATCTTCCGTCGTGATATGGAAGGATGCCTGACTACGTGTAGCCAATCCCGTATAGGCCGGCGGAACTATTGTGATATTTACTTTTTGAATACCCGGAATCACCTTTTCAGTCAGCGTTGTAGGGAAAGTGGGCGCTGTACTGACGATATCATTACCTCTTCTGATTTGTATCACTACGCATAGGATTATTCCAATGATGCCAAAGAGGATAGTATACCAGACCGATTTGTAGAATGACAGCGGCAGTTTTAGTAGTTCCAGTCGCGGTGTAATTTTCGCAGCTTGCAACTGTTCCAGTAGGTTCCAGTCTGCTTCTTGTTTCAGCAGGATACCAGTACTGTCTTCCAATTCGGGGAATTCCTGGTTCAGCCAGATGGTTACTTCTGCTTTAGTAGGTAGTTTCCGAAGGAAGTAGGCTCCAAAGAGGAGCATGTATGCGAGTCCGGCCCATAGTCCGGGCATCCCCCACAGGAAATAGCCTATTAAGGCCACAGTGGCCGATTGTAATTCAATGGCCATGATGCGGAAGGAGATCCATCTCCCTCTGATCATTTCAATCCGTTGTCTTCCTCTTTGCTTATCCATTGGCCGGTGCTTTTTTGCTGCGCAGGGCCAGGAATCTTTCCAGCGCAAAGATGAGGAATAACATTATCCAACAGGCATCACTAAGATCCGTGGTGATAACGGGTTTAAACGTGTTGCCTGAAGTAGGCGCGGGAGTTCGCAATTGTTTTCCATCCAGTGCCCGCACATCGTGGATGCCGGCATCAGGAACAGGAAACAGCGCCTCCAGGAGCAGTTCCGGGAAGTGGCCGTTCCAGGTAAGGTTGGTCCATTCCGGGTGCAAATGGGTATAAAGCGTGTATACTTTGCCGTTAGTAGTTATTACGGGAGACCCGTAGCTGTCGCTTTGCAGTATGCTATCGTTTTGCTGCGAGTACGGAATGCGTTTGAAGAGTCTGATGTCTCCCAAAACTGCATCGGTAGGCACTTCTTTACCAGTAGCATATTTCAGTATCCGGGCTCCTCCCCTGATGGCAGGAACAGGATTGTCTGACAACCAGCAGATCCAGCTTGCCATGGTATCTATTTCTGCCAAATTGCGGACGGATTTTATTTGAAGGTTACTGCCCGTATATTGTTGTACTGCCTGGAGGCCTGCCAGCAGGAAAGCAGCGTCTTGCTGGTATTTATCGGTATAAATGATCACAGTGGTGTTGCTACTATCGCTAACGCCTACACGATCTGATGCGTACCAGATGCCGTGGGCATTGGCATGTCCTTTTATTTGAAGGCTGCTGTCATGGCTAATACTGTAGCGGTAGTGATTCCAGGTAAGCGTGGTATCTTTCGTATATACCTGCCAGTTAATGCGGAGGTGCAGGGAAGGTTTGTCTCCCTGAAATCTGTTATATGTTGCTTGCGAAAATACGTGCAGCGGAAAATCAGCAGGGACAAGGGTTTCCAGTTCCTTCAATAATTGCCAGTAACCGATGGTGCTGGTATCGCCGGAAGGCAGGTGTCGTATATTCACCCGGGGGAAGTTGGTATGAAAGCGATGTATATCGCAACCAGATTCCACCAGGGAGTCGATTGTTTTTTTGAAGTGCGGATAGGCGTCGTCTTCCAAAATTATCCATCCTCTGTGTTCGCGGCTGAAATTATTTTCCCACAGGGGATGCGCCAGCAGTAAGGCTGTCAGAATAATTAGCAGGCAACGTAGCAAGAGCAATAATAGTTCAGAGATACGTAGACTTCGTGCATGCCTTACCGTAGCTGATTTCAGCAGTTGTATACTTCCTATTTTAAGAATACGGCCAGGCTTACGATTCCACAGATGCAGGATAACCGGCACCGCGATGCCGGCAGTCAACAACAGCCATATGGGTTGCAGCAGGTGTAGCAAGTTATCTTCTCATTTTAGCACGCTGTAGCAGCACATCCCGGAGGGCAGTATCCAGGGGCTCCTGTAGCGATAATAATTTATAGTGGATTTGTTTTTCCATTAGGCGGTTGCTGATGCGGGTTGTAAAATTCCGCCAGGCAGCTGCATAAGTATCCGTGTCTACCTTACCATCCAGTTGCAGTATTTCTCCGGTCTCCAGGTCTTCCACTGCCTGATAGCCACCGAATTGTGCCTGCATTTCGTGGTTGCCGGCCAGATGAAAGGTCAGTACTTCGTGGCCCATTGCCGCCATAGATTCCAGTAATTTGAACATTTCTTCCTGCTGTTCATAGAAATCAGAGATAAAGATGATCAGCTTTCGGGTATGCGGACCGGAGAACATCAGATGTGGTTGGTGTGCTTCGCCAAATCGTCCTCCTGGCTGCAATTGTTCCAGCTGGTAGTAAAAGCGGGCCATATGTTGCGCTTCTCTGCGGGCTGTCAGCGATATCATTCCGGCCGACTGCATCACTGCGAGGCCGGTAGCATCTCCTTGCAAATGCGACAGGTAGCCCAATGCGGCCGCCAGATAGCGGGCATAGTCCATTTTGGAAACGCCGTCTTCTGTATGCTGCATGGAGTTACTCCCATCTACGATCAGTTGTATATCAATACTGGTTTCTATTTCCGACTGACGGACATAGTATCTGTCGGACCGCGCATACATTTTCCAATCCAGCCACCGCAGATCATCGCTTGGCTGATAGCTTCTGTACTGGCTGAATTCCAGTCCCACTCCTTTCATTCTGCTGGCATGCATACCTGTCAGGAAGCCATCTACAATGGCTTTAGCTGCCAGTGGCAGATCCTTGATAGCAAGAATGGTCTTAGGTGTCAGGAGTTTGCTCATGAAGTTAAGAAAGCACGGTTGCGGTTCTGGAAATTTTTTGCAGCAGCATATTGGTAACATCATCTGGCAGAATGCCTTCGGCTTCCGCCTTGAAGTTCATCAGTACCCGATGACGGAGCACAGGCAATGCCATCACTTTGATATCCTCCATGGTAACGGCAAAGCGCCCATTGAGCAAGGCAAAAGCTTTAGCGGTAAGGATCAGCGCCTGACCGGCCCGGGGACCGGCGCCCCATCTCACCCATTCTTTCACCTCATTGACATGTGTGGTCATAGGGCGGGTGGCTCTTACCAGCCGGCTTACATAACCGATCAATTCCGGATCGATGGCAACATCACGAACCAGCTGCTGGAGCTGGATGATATCTGAGGCATTGAGGACGGGTTGCACATTTGTTTTACGGCTACCGGTGGTACCTGCGAGGATTGCTGTTTCCTCCTGTTCTCCGGGATAACCGATCCGGATATATAGGAGGAACCTGTCCAATTGCGCTTCCGGCAGTGGATAGGTACCAGATTGCTCAATTGGATTTTGAGTAGCGAGGATAAAGAAAGGTTTATCCAGCGGGTAGGTTTGTCCTGCGTAGGTAACCTCAAACTCCTGCATCGCTTCCAGTAAAGCAGATTGTGTTTTGGGCGGCGTACGGTTTATTTCATCTGCCAGGATGAGATTGGCAAAGAGAGGTCCTTTATTGAATTTAAAGAATCGTTTTCCTGTGCTGTGATCTTCTTCCAGGACTTCCGTGCCGATGATATCCGTGGGCATCAGGTCCGGGGTGAACTGAATACGGCGGAAAGGCAGGTCCAGGGCTTGTGCGAGGGTACGAACCAGCAAGGTCTTGGCCAGTCCGGGCACACCTTCCAGTAAACAGTGACCACCGGCGAGCATTGTTACCAATACCTCGTCCAGTACTGTTTCCTGACCTACAATTACTTTTTTGATTTCCTGTCGGAGAACAGGAAGCTTTTGCAGCAGTTCCTGCAACAATTTCTCATTAAGCATCATACCATCGTTTAGCGAAGAAAGTGGTTGTGTATGAACACTAAAGTAACAACAATAGGTTTAAAATAATAACCGGTCATCATTAAATGCACCAGTTCATACCAATTACCTTCTGTTTTTTTCTAATAAGATAGAAATCTGCAATGATTTTTGATTCCTCTTTTTATTTTGATAACTTCCGGGTTGCAGGATACAACAAGCCAAAATTCATGCAGGGAAAAACTTTTACATTCGTACGACTGCGATATAAATCGGGCGACTGGGATACGGATCAGCGTATGCCTTCCAATATTCTTAATTCGCTGATAGAGTATACCACTATTCCTGTTACGATGCAGGAGAAGGTGATAGACCTCGGTAGTCCGGAGATTTTTCAATATCCGTTTTGCTATCTGAGTGGGCATAAGCTTGTGCAATTTGATAAGCAGGAGGCGGCGAATTTCAAGCAGTATGTACAGCATGGCGGGTTTGTGTTTGTGGATGACTGCAATCATGATATAGACGGGCTGTTTGCCCGATCTTTTGAAACGCAGATGACTGCTTTGTTTGGGCCTGCGGCTATGAAGAAGATTCCTAATACGCATCCTATTTACCGTTCCTTTTTTCAGTTTGAGAAGGGGCCTCCGAATACTTCCTTTGAGTTAAATGGCTGGGGGGATGATTTGGTGCATGAGTACCTGAAGGCGATTACTGTTAATGGGCGGATTGGTGTGCTGTATAGTAATAAAGACTATGGGTGTGAGTGGGATTATGATTTTAGGAATAAGCGATTTTTGGCGGAGGATAATACTAAGTTTGGGGTGAATATTGTCGTGTATGCGTTGCAGTGAGTTGCTTGGTAATTGCTCACGCGGATATTATTGAGATCAAAATCTGACATCTTCGATGTCAGATTTTGATCTCGGGGTTGGTTCCGCCCTGACGGGCGGGTGCTGCGCATGGCTGAAAATGCAGCGAATGGTTGTGCGCAGGGCTGCTGTAAATGCGGTAGTTCCGTTATCACAGCGGGTATGCGCACGGCGGAAAATGCAGCGAATGGTTGTGCGCAGGGTTGCTGAAAATGCGGTAGTTCCGTTATCACAGCGGGTGTGCGCGCGGCGGAAAATGCAGCCGGCGTTTTATGCTGACTGCGGATGCGCAGGGTTGTAACCCAATATTATTTTACAGAGAACTTATATACGGTAGTTTGTGAATAGGTATCTCCAGGTTTCAGAATTACGTTAGGGAAATCCGTTTCATTGGGAGAATCTGGGAAGTGTTGAGCTTCGAGGCAGAGCGCGCCATGTTGCGGATATTTTTTACCGTGATCTGTATGTTGGAGGGTACCATCCAGGAAGTTGCCGGAATAGAACTGGATACCAGGTTCGGTGGTAGCTACTTCCATGAAACGACCGGAATTAGGATCGTAGAGAGTGGCTACTGTTTCGAGGTCGCCATTTTTCTTATCGAGTACCCAGTTGTGGTCGAAGCCACCTTTCACGGAGGCGATGTCTTTACCTACAGCCTTAGGGGCGGTGAAATCCATCGGGGTGCCTTTTACAGACGCCAACTGGCCGGTAGGGATGAGTTTATCATTTACAGGCGTGTATTTGCTGGCTTTGAGCGACAGTTCATGATTCAGAATGGTGCTGTCCTGGCCTGCGGAAAGATTGAAGTAAGCGTGATTGGTCAGGTTGACGGGGGTAGGCTTGTCCGTCGTTGCTTTATAAGAGATACGAAGGGCATTATCTGGCGTCAGCGTATAAATTACGGTAGCGGTCAGGTTACCGGGATAACCTTCTTCCCCATCTTTACTGTTATAGACCAGTTGCAGAGCGCTATCTCCCGCTGGGGTAGCATTCCACACCACTTTATCGAAGCCTTTCATACCGCCGTGCAAGGTATTGCCATGATCATTAGCAGCGAGGGCGTATTCCTTGCCATCCAGTTTGAATTTAGCATTGGCAATCCTGTTGGCATATCTGCCGATGAGGGCGCCGAAATATGGTTGCCCATTTTGCTGGTAGCCAGCCAAGGTATCATAAGATAACACCACGTTACCCATATTGCCCTTTTTATCAGGCGTAATGATATCTGTGATAATACCTCCATAGTTGAGGATTTTCACCTGCATACCATTACTATTTTTCAGGGTGTACTGCATTACCTGCTGCCCATCGGATTCTCCGTAGACATGTGCCTGTTGTGTAGCCGTCATTGTATCTTTTTTAGTTTCTTTTTCCGCCTGCCCGGGGGTCGCATTATTATGACAGGAGGCCAGCAACGCGCTGGAAATCAAAAGGGTGGAGAGACCCTTGTAGTTCAATTCCATAACGTATTTAATTATTTTGTGAGAAAACAATAACTAAATATCGTGAATATACTTTTAAACGCAAACTGTACTGTCCTGCTTCATTGTTAATCATATGTTAGTCTGATATTGTAGCAGTTCCAGTAAAACGAGAATGACCGCCCCCCTGTTTATGGAACGCCATTCTCCTTTATAAATTACCTTATAGCTGTTTTAGACCACTTTTATCAACAAATACTGGCGCTTTCTTGGGGCCATTATACTTCGTGATAAACACCGCAGGCAAAGTCTGTACCTGTTGAAAATCGGACCAATAAGTACCACTGGCCGGATGCCCTTCAATGATTCCTCCTTTTGCATCAAATTCTACTGTATCATCATAGGAACGCTTCAGATAATAGACGGGAATGATATAACATCCATTAGGCCCTTTACCAAATAAAGCCCAATTCAACTTCGCTAATTCTTTTTTCCTGGCAGTACTATCTGCAAAGTAATAGTTACCTGAAAACACCACCTCCGTTGTTTTTCCCGTTTTCACCATGATAGTATAAAACAGGGACTTCCCCAAAGTATCATTGTCATTAGAACGGGCGCTAAGTATCCGGACTATCTTGTCATACTCGTTTTCAGCGGGGGATTTCTGTGCTGTACTGTATAGGGAGCAACCTAACAGAAATATAAAAATTGTAAATGTTCTCATATAAAATGGGTGGTTAGTCACTTAAATGACTTTACCAATATATGTAAATGAACTTATATATACAAGTAGGCGCTATTATGTTTGCTCAATTTTTTCACTATCTATTTTATCAAAGCCCGAGGGATTGTGATCGTCATCTAATTCGGCGGCAGCAATAGATGGAGCATATTTCCCTGTTGCATTAACTGACTGCTTCTCCAAAAGCAACCTACACTCTTGGAGCATTAAGCGCTGCAAGCAATTAACCTATTTCTCTTTTTTTCAAAACAGTATATTGCTAAAACGCAGTGGTAATCTAATTCTAAAAGCCATCAATGTATAACCTAAACGTATATACGAAAATAATCCACTTCACTTGCCACCAAGCAATATCATGTCTAAACAAGTATTTTCGTATATGCGTCTTATGGAGGCATAGTACACCATTTACAATCTATTTTATCACATAGATAGGATTCCGAAATTATTAATTTACTATAAAATCAGCCACAGCACTTAATTACAGCAGTATAAAATTTTCAAATTGATATTTTTTTTATCAATTTGACTAAAAAAAAATTGGATATATAAATTTCTTCTTTAACTTCGAACTGCTTATTTGATTTTAGTGATGTGAATTATTAAACACCCCCAAGAAATTTTTAACACCCTCAAAATTCTGAACTAAAGCATCATGATTAAAACAACTCTTTAATAAAAGATGATAGCTGAAAAACCATTCCTCGATTGTCATGTGTCTTGCTATAGACCTGTATTCCCCAATTGAATATGTAAGGAATTGTTTGTATTTACTGGGAACTTATGGCTTCCATAGGTCTCTGTATTGAGCTATTGTTTGCATGCACCACTCTGTCATGTCTCTTCGAGACAGTGACCTACTCATTCCCATGTTTTTATTATTTATTCATTTTTAAATTAAATCCAAATCCATGAAAAGAGCGATTCTATCAATGACTGTTGTTGCATTTGCGTTATTTTCAATGAAAGCGTCTGCACAAGTTTCTGCGACTGCGACTGCTAACGCTACAGCTTATGTTGTAACTCCTCTGACAATTACTACCGCTACACACATGAACTTCGGTCTGGTGGCTCCTTCTTCTGCTGCTGGTACCGTAGTACTGGGTACCGATGGTTCCCGCACTTTTGGCGGTGGCGCAACTCAGTTACCAGGAACTGGTACTGTATCCGCAGCTTCTTTCAATGTTGCCGGAGAACCTGGTTATACTTATGCTATTTCTCTGCCAGCAAGCGTATCACTGGCTAATGGTGGCAACACTATCGTTGTAGACAATTTCACTAGTAATCCTAGTGGTACTGGTCTGCTGACCGGCGGTGTACAAACACTTAATGTAGGTGCTACTCTGGAAGTGACTGCTAACATTGCCCCAGGTAACTACACCACTGCAACTCCATTCAATGTTACTGTAAACTATAATTAATCAGCTGTATCAGTAAAACCAGGGGCTTGCGCGTTGCGCAAGTTCCCCTGGTTTCTCTATATCATGTTATTAAAAGCTTAGACGATGAAATATTCAGCGCTTTTAACAAAGCAGCTTTTTTTTCTGCAACATAGATATGTTGTTTCATTCATTGTAGTCTGGTTGCTCATGTTCTTGGTTGCAGCAGACATTGTAAAGGCACAGGGAGATCTGATGATCTACCCCAAACGAGTTGTATTTGATGGCTCTAAAAGAGCCCAGGACCTCGGCCTCGCCAACACCGGAAAAGATACTGCCACTTACCTGATTTCTTTTATACAGATCAAAATGAATGAAGATGGCACTTTTGAAAACATTGAACGCCCTGATTCCGGTCAAAATTTTGCCAGTAATTACCTGCGTGTATTCCCTCGTACTATCACCATTGCTCCCAAAGAATCACAAGCAGTAAAATTACAAGTGATCAATTCAGGTAACCTGCCTCCGGGTGAATATCGCTCCCATATTTATTTTCGCTCAGTACCTCTTCCTGTAGCCGCTGGAGAGAAAGAAACCATTACAGATACTACCAGTGTATCCGTGAAACTTGTCCCGGTTTTTGGTATCACAATTCCGGTTATTATCCGGATAGGAGAAGATTCTACCACTGCTACCATTTCAGATGTAGGCATTGATTTCATAGATCCAGTGAAGCCTCAGGCTGTGATGTTCCTGAACAGAAAAGGAAATATGTCTGTTTACGGCGACCTGACGATAGATTACATTTCAGCAACCGGACAAAAAACCCGCGCTGCAGCCATTAAAGGTGTGGCCGTATATACGCCTTTGAACAGAAGAAAAGTCAGGATAGACCTGGCACCTTCTGCAAAAATAGATTATCACCAGGGTAGATTGGAAGTGAATTATGAATCATCTGGTGGAAAATCCCCTGGCGCCATTGCTAAACAGGAACTTGTCTTGAAATGAATAATAACAGGTTATCTATGATAATCTATATGAAAAATAAACTTGCGATTTTATCAGTTATCAACAGTATGCTGTTAATGTCGCATTGCCTTCCGGCAAAGGCCCAGGTTTCACTTACAACGATGCAGTCCCTAAGTTTTGGGACTTTTTGCATAGGCCCCGCCGGAGGAACTATTTCAATATCACCGGCAGATCATTTCATCGTGACCGGTGATATTATCCCAATTGGTAAAGGTATCATCGGAAGCCCCATCATTATTGAAATGGAGGCTCCCATTGGTACTAAAGTGACTCTTCTGGAAACTAAAAGTCTGTTAAGAGGAAATAACGGTAATACCATGACACTACGACTGAATGGAACGGACCCCGCTACTCCCTTTATAACCCGGCAAACCAGGACCAGCATCAGTATTGGAGCGACCCTGAATGTTTCTGGTGCAGGAAGCTTACCGGCTGGAAAATATGATGGCCAGTTATTCATTACTTTTTTAGCAGGAGAATAACCCCTTATTGATAGAAACGGTAATCAAAACAACCAGTGAAAGGCCCATTTCATAAAGGTATTGCAGTGCTATGGAGTCTGATCTTCCTGACACTAATCATAACAGGAGTTTCCAAATCTTGCTATGCGCAACAACCAATGGAAGACGACGAAGTAAGTGTGACATTGAGATCGAAAGAAATCGGACTAATGGATATACCTGTTATCATTCGGAACCAGGAAGTTTATCTATCTATGTCCGAAGTTTTTAATTTCCTGAAAATTAAGAATACCCTGTCTGATCACCAAGACACCCTATCTGGGTTTCTCATGAATCAACAGGATATATTTTTGATCGATAAAACAGGTCATATTATGTACAGGGAAAAGAGAACAGACCTTACAGCACAAGACCTGATCAGCAATGCTTCCGGATTTTATCTGAAAGCTTGCCACTGGGGGAAAATATTCGGACTGAACTGCGAGTTCAAATTCAGAGACCTATGCATTGATCTGACCACTCAATTAGATCTCCCGGTAATCAAAGAAATGAGACAACAAATGGTTCGGGATAGAATCAACCGACTAAAAGGTGTCGTCAAAGTGGATAGTACCATCGGCAGAAAATTTGTAGGATGTAATATCACAGTAGCCGACTGGTCCATCAATGCGACACAGCAACAACAAGGCGAAAATAACCTGGCCCTTAACTTAGCCCTCGGAGGAACAGTAGCCGGTGGCGAAACCAATATGCTGATAAACTATACCAATAGCCGGCAATTTGATATCCGTAATCAACAATTCACCTGGCGCTACGCCAATAATGATAATCCGGTTGTAAGGCAGGTGATCGCTGGAAGAGTCTATACCCCTACCATCGCTTCTGTCCTGTTTCCATTAGCTGGTATACAGATTTCCAATACGCCTACATTTAACAGAACTACTTTCGGCACTTATCATCTGACCGATTTTACCGAACCAGGATGGAAAGTAGAACTCTATATTAATGATGTGTTGTTTGACTACCAACAAGCAGATGCTTCCGGGTTTTATAGTTTCAACGTTCCCATTCTATATGGCAATACCAGAATGCTGCTCCGATTTTATGGGCCTTGGGGAGAAGAACGCTCCCACCAAAAAGATATTACCGTACCCTTTAACTTGCTTCCCGCTAAGAAATTCGACTATTCACTGACAGGAGGTATAGAACTGGACTCTGTTAATAGCCGCTTTGCATCTGCAAGGTTGCATTATGGACTTACACAGAAATTTACAATTGGAGGTGGAGTGGAATATCTATCGGCTGTGCCTAACGGTAATGCCATCCCTTTTTTAAATGCATCCTGGAGATTATTTGGGAATGTGATACTCAGTAGTGAATACGCCTGGCAAGTGAGATCGAAAACATCTCTCTTCTGGAGATCCAGATCAGATATAGAAATAGAACTGATGTACCAGCGTTATCAAAAAGATCAACAAGCAGTGATATATAACTATCAGGAAGAACGTAAAGCCTCTTTCCTGGTGCCGATCAGAAGAGAGCGCTTTTCTATACTATCCAAACTTACAATAGATAATATTACAATGCCCACACAGCAAGGATTAGGTGAATTTAAGCGCGATATACCACCCATTAAGTTTACCACAACAGAATGGATCTGCTCCGGAAATATAGGGCATGTTAATGCGAACCTAACTACTTTCTGCAGTATTAGAGAAGGGTATAAAACATTGGCCTATACTAATATTTCGCAAACATACCATCTGTTCAGAAAGATGTTCTTTACTCCCCGAATCCAATACGCTTATGATAGAAATCAGATTACCAGTGCAAAAATAGAACTGGAAAAACCACTGGTGGGCCGCGGATTCATTCGCCTAACATTTGAAAGGGATGTTTTTGATAAACAGATTACCACGGGAATAATGCTGCGCTACGATCTTTCCTTCGCCAAAACGGGCTTTAGTACCAATATTTCCGGTGGAAGGTCTTCCGTCTCACAATCTGCAGGCGGTAGCTTTTTGTTCGACAAAAACAGTAATTACCTATCGGCAAACAACATGAGCAGCGTGGGGAGAGCACAACTTGTTGTACAGGCTTTCCTGGACCTCAATGGAAATGGACAAAAAGATCCCGGAGAACCCAAAGTAGACGGAGTAGTACCTCAAATATATGGAGGGATTCCAAAATATGAACCGGAAGATACCTTGTTCCGGATATTTAACCTGGAACCCTATAAAACCTACACCATTTCTGTCAATCCGGATGGCCTTAATTCTATCTCCTGGAAAATTAAAAATCCCACTTTCAATGTACAGGCCCTTCCCAATCAGTTTAAGTTGGTAGAAATTCCTATCAATGTAATGGGAGAAGTGGCTGGCACGATAAAAAACAATAATGAACAAGGGCAAAGCAGAATTAAAGTAAATGTATTTAATGCAGCCTCCAAACAAGTAGCATCCGTACTCTCAGAAGGGGACGGCTACTTCACTTATTTGGGATTATCACCAGGAATTTATACCGTTAGCGTGGATACAGTACAACTAAAACGTCTCAACATGAAGGCAACACCTGCTACGTTGACCATTAAGATAAAACGTAGTATAGAAGGTGATGTGGCAGACGGATTGTCATTTATACTCACTTCACTGGATGGTGAAGCAACACGGAATACACCTACAAAAGATATTAATACAAAATCCTCAGAATTCACCCAGGAAAAACACTAACTCTTTTTTTAATCACTTAAAATTCAATTCTCCATGAAGAAAAAGCTCCTATCATTAATGGTTGCATTTCTGGCGATTGCTGCAGGTAATGCGGTTGCACAGACTTCAGGTAATGCCTCCGCAAATGCAGCTGCGGGACTTATTACTCCCATCGCAATTACTAAAACAGTTGACATGAATTTCGGTACCCTCGGACCATCAGGTACTGGCAACGGAACATTGAAATTATCCCCATCGGGTATGCGTACAACTACTGGTGGTGTAGCTGTACTGGCCAACCACGGCATCTCAACACCTGCTGTATTTGATGTTACAGGTGAAGATGGTTATTCTTTTGCCATTACACTACCAACAATCCCATTCGTATTAATTAATGGCGCACAAGTGATGTGGGCTACTAACTTTACCAGCTTCCCATCAGGAAGCGCCGTCATTACAAGCGGTCAGATTGCCCTGAATGTAGGCGCTACACTGAATGTAGCCATGAACCAGGCACCAGGAACGTATACCAGTCTTACTCCATTTCCTGTGACTGTAAATTATAATTGAAATAGCATCCTAGCGATTGTGTCGGAGTAATAAAAGGCATCTCAATTTCTATTGAGGTGCCCTTTAGTTTTGTATTTGAATCTGCAACCGGAAGAAGGTAAGTGTTTATTTCATCTTTCGTCTCCCCTTCTCCCCATTTAAAACAATCTTGAATAAAGTAATCACTTAACATCAAATTCTCCTATAAATATGCCATATTGAGTAAAATTATTGACTTTATTATTTTACCCTAATGAGAACCATTCATGATTTCCCTTTACCCGCTGGGCAAGCCTGGGAAGACTTGTTCACCTTATTCCTATCTCTAGACAATCATAAACTTCGTCCTTCCAAAGAATGGTATGAGAAAGCAGCCGTCTTACTGGAAGAAATCGGTCATGAAAATTATATTGATCTTACTGCCAACTGGTTAACAACAAGATTAAGTAAGATACATGAAGCAACTAACGAACTGGATGATTACTGGGGAAAACAGGGCAAACACAGTAAACAAGAGCTTTTTTTAACGTCCAGGATGGAAAAAATTGTGCAAAATCAACGTCCGGAATGGGTAAAAAAGGTGTTAGACGGAGATTATATGTACACCAAAGAAAACCCGTTGTATTCCCACGATGGATACTATTACTTTTATACCTTGGGAGGCCGGATTCTGCGCGGTGTCATCCATACTAACACGATACTGAAAAATGAAGTATTTTTCAATGTGATGGATGCCATTATGAAGTTTTCCCCTGAAGTAAGTATGGATATCCTGTACATTTACAGCAAGGAAGATCCAACCTTTGCAGTACCGCGATTAATGGCTGTACGCGACTTTATTAAGCACAAAACATATAAAAAAGCCATAGATACAGCTGTTGCGAAGTTTGGTGAGAAAGGAAATAAAACCGGCGGTGCTGAAAAGACAAAAGAGCAATTCGTACCGGAATTGAATTTCAATCATCGGCATCAGCTAATGGTGAAAGAGGGTGGATATATGATGGGGATCGATTTATTAAAAACGGGCCCCACTGAAATCGTGATTTTGGAAAATGGCAGACCCGCCGTGAAAGTACCGTCAGCCGTACAGAAAGAGCTAACGACTAAATTCAAGCCTATCAGGCAGGAGCTGAAAAAAATCAGTACACAGTACACCTTACAGAAAAACAGGGTAGAAGAAATCTATCGTCATAATCGTGAGTGGAAGTTTGAAGAATGGGAGCCCTATTATATCTCGCATCCGTTTACAGGTGCAATAGGAAAATTGCTGATCTGGGAATTCACCAACGGAAACCGCGCCACCAGTGCCATTTACCAACAAGGAGGTTTTGTAAATCTTAATGGAGAAAATGTAGAATGGGCAGAAGATAAGGAGACAACTGTCCGGTTGTGGCATCCTGTAACTGCCAGCTCCGAAGCAACGGAAGACTGGCGAAGGTACTGCATAGACCATCAGTTGAAGCAGCCTTTTCGGCAGGCATTCCGCGAAGTATACAGGGCAAATGAAAATGATGACAAATGGACGGAGCTTTTTGAAGGACATATAGTAAAACAAAAACAGTATGAGGCCCTCTGTAAAATGCGTGGATGGTCTACCGGGAGCTTTAAACATAAAGATTCCTCTTTCATACTGCCCGCTTATAATCTAAGTGCTTATTTCCAAATCGCCGATCAATTGATAGATGAGAAAGTGGATGGTAGGTTTCTGCAAGTTACCGGTATCATTCATTTTGAACGAAACAAAAGAGAACTTCCCATTCAGGAAATACCGCCAGTAGCATTTTCCGAAATTATGCGGGATATCGATATGATCGTAAGTGTATCGACCATCGGAGGAGAATACATACAAGTAGCCGAGGTAATGGAGCAAACACGGAATTACTATAATCAGTACGCAAAGCGGAAATTGTCGCCCATTGCTGCCGTAAGAAGAGATATCCTGCAAATGTTACTGCCATCTCTGGCCTTTGGAGATCGTTGCAAGCTAGAGGGCGAGTATTTATATGTAACAGGACGCCTGGCATCATATAAGATTCACCTGAGTATTGGCCTTGCTTATAATTCAAAGACAGACAGATATATAGGGATTCGTCCTAATTTAACAGAAAGAAGCGCTACCCAGTACTTGCCGGACGAGGGAGATTTAATGCTCACAGTGATTCTTAGTAAAGCAAGTATACTGGCGACAGATAATGAGATAACTGATAAAGAGATACTTCCTGACATCCGTCCTTCCGACCTATGATGCACGCACAGTTAAAAGATAAATTACCGGCTGTAAGAGCCTTTTGTGAAAGCCATGCCATCGGTGAACTGTACGCCTTCGGATCGGTCATTGACGGAAGATTCAGACCGGGGGAAAGTGATATTGACCTATGGATGGATCTACTTCCGCTGACGGGTGTAGAAGAACCGCGAAGATTATTGCATATCTGGATAGGACTGCAGGAAATATTGAATTGTGAAATTGATTTAATATTAAAGAAAGAAATCCGCGGCGCCACCTTCATAAAGTACCTGGGACTTTACCAGGTGAGGATTTACCCGGAATGAAATATTCTTAAAAAGAGGCTGTCTCATAACTACCTTGATGGGCTTGAGAATCGTTTAAACGAAAATCTTTTCCATCAGGTACCCAAATAAAAATGGGTAAAAGTTATTTATGAGACAGCCTCTTTTTTTGATTATTCGTTGAACTAATCCTTATTATAACGCCGGGCCCCAGGTAGTGCTACCACCGCCAGTAGTACTGGAAAAAGTACCCGTTACATATTGATTACCCGAGTCTGTATTATCTACATACAGGGAGAATGTCTTAGTCGCGTTGTTGATGATGACATTATGCTCCATGTAGGTACGTTGCTGCGTTACAGGGTTTACTGCATAAAGTTCTACCAGGTCCTTGGTATCGGATCTGTAGACGTATACCAGCTGGCAGGTCCAGTCGAACGGCGCATCGTAATAGTAAATCAGGTACGGATAAGGAGGATTCTCCAAAAGAACAGGCGTCGTTTTTACAGATGCGTTGGCAAAGAGCGCGCAAGATGCCACCAGCATCAGGGTCATTACAATTTTTTTCATTGTTAAGTGGGTTATGGTGATAAAATATAGATAAAAGAGCGTCTCCATTTCAGCGGGAGACGCCCTCTTATTTTTTTGGGATCAGTGCTGCTGCGACTTATTTGCTATGCTACTATTTTGTACCAACCACCTTGATCCAGTTTACGCCCGGCGGCATAGTGGAAGTGGGTAAGGTAATACCGAACCATCCGAGTACAGAGGAGGCTACATCTTTATTACATGGAGCAGCCGGGATATTGGGCTGAGTCACTATCCCAAGCGCGTCCCATGTATATTTACCGGTCACTGTAAAGTCTTTCTTAGAAGGACTGTAATCATGCAGTACATTCCCGCTATGATCATTCCCTCTCCAGTCTCCGATCAGCTTACTGTAGTACGGATGAGTGTTGTCTATTACATATGTTTTGTTATACTTCAGAATGATATCATCCGGGAGTACCACGTTCCAGATACGCAGGTCTGTCAGGTACATATCTATTTCATTGTTATCATTGTAGATAACCGGACGATAACCTATTACCAACGGACTACCGGATTCAATTCTGGCTTCTCCCTTCTTGATGGTGGCAGTATTCTTCGCTGTACCGTCAATGAATACACTGGCAGTATATACGTGCCCGTTAGTGGCATCATACGTATGCTTCAGCGTGGCAATGATGGAATGGAATGCGCCATCGGAGATTTTAACGCCGGGCCTTACTTCATTGGCATTTACACCGTCCTGGAATGCGAATGCGATATCTGTACCATCGCGGTAAAAGCCCCAGCCATTAACGGTTCCATCCAGGGAATCGATTTTACTCAGGAAAGGCGGGTAGCTATAGGTATAGTTGCCACGCGGCCCCTTATTGAAACGTACTTTTGCTTCTATGGTCATTTCGCCATCAGCAGGATTGTAAAGTCCTCCATCATTATTCTCCGCACGGATATAATTGGAAGCGCCGCCGGTATAGCGAATACCCAGATCGTGATAAGTAGGGCCGTCAAAGCGGCCAGGAGTAATAATGGGACTATAGTAGATGGTCATATTGTCTCTCTCAGAGCGGGAACCGCCTCCTACCCTGTTCAGATAGCCGCCGGTGGTATTCTGGATAATAACCAGCCATTCTTCCTTCGCCGCATTTTTCCTGGCCTTTACCGCTTTCAGCAGTTCCCCGATATAGGTATCTACATTGGTGATGGCTTGGCGATAGTCGGCATTATCTGCAAAGCCGGATTTGATACCTGCCAAAGAAGGACTGTTGAAATTCACGATCAGCACATCCGGGCTGGCGGTATTCAACTCCTTAATGGCGGCATCCTGTACTCCTTTATCGCCATCGGTGTTTTTAACGTTAATCAGCTTATCTGCGGAATTCATCGCGAAGTAGTTCAGATCCGCCCACTGAGTGATGCTAGTGATTTTCGCGCTATTGTTATCATCTTTAATAAAATAAAGAATGCTGTTATAATACTTGATCGCATCATGGCTTCCTTCTACTGATCGTGGAATGAGCGTACTGTCTACAATTTTGTGCGCAACGCTGGTTTGCCCCGTCATCAAGGTAGACCAGGTAGCGCCGGCGGTATTGACAGAATCGTTCATACCGGAAAACGTATATACGCTTTGTGGTAAAAGTCCTGTAATGACAGGAGGTTTGATGCTTTCTACCAGAGAGGCTACTGCTCCATCAATACCGATCAGTAACACCTTACGTTGTTTCAGAGCGGCATTTCCCATGAGCTGCCCGCTGGTATCTGTATCGTAATGTACCAGTTTGACCTGCTCTTTTGTACATGCGGACATGCCCACCAGTCCTGCCATGGCAGCTACTATCACTCCGCATTTGATATATCCTGTTAATAATTTCTGCATAATGCATTCATTTAAGAATGAGAAAACACGTTAAAAGAATTTCAACCACAGCCGACCATTAATCTCCCAGTCAGGATTCAAATCCAGATTCATCCAATAGGCAATCTGGTAAAAGAGATCTGTATTCAATGGGGCATTCTGTCTGTCGACGCTGGCAATACATGGGAATACATAGTTCATGGCTTCCCAGGAATATGCGCCATTCACCACAAAGTCTTTCCCAGCCGCAGTTGCTGCCGCATTGCGAAGGATATTGCCTTTGTTCTCATTCATTGGCCACCAGCCAACCAGTTTGGAGAAATTAGGATGGCTTGCATCCAGTTTGTTGGTACAGCTATATTTAGAGATTACATCTGCTGTGAGGGTATCGGCCCAGACACGAATATCGGACATGTAAATAGTAACCGGGGTATTGACAGAACCAGGAATGAAGCCCAGTGTAAGCGGAGCGGTTGTATTCAGGTTACCATAGCTGGTAACGTTTACCTGGTTGTTGTATTTACCATCTGTATAGGTAGAGCATACGCGCTGGTTATTGGCCTTGGTGGCAAATACTGCTGTCAGGTGATGCCAGTTGCCATCATTGATGTTATCTCCTTTTGCCTGCATATTACCGGTAGCGCCGGTACCACTGAAGTTAATCTGCCAGTAGGCATTTTCCTGGAAGAAAGTCCAGCCGGCATTTCCAGGGCTAAAATTGGCTCGCTTAGAGAGAAAACCAGGATAGGTAGGACTACTACCTTTTGGTGTTTTCACTTTACACTCCACAGTATACTGGGCAGTAGCTGTAGGTGCGCCGATATTATAGGCAGCAGGATCATTCAGTACCGCATTTACTGCATTAGCGCCCTGGTCTGCAAATTTAATACTGGAACGGATAGACGGAGCCTGGTTCACCTGGTAACGGAACAGATCCGGGCAGTAGTAGAGCGAGAAACTATTCATCTCGCTTTCGCTGTCGCCGCCATAAATCTTTCCAATACCACCATGTGTGGACTGCACCACTATCAGCCAGTTTTCACTGGCGTAATCGGGTCTCGCTTTAATCGCATTCAGTAAATCGCCTACATAGCCATCTACTGTTTTAATAGCATTGGCATATTCCGGTACATAAGCGTAGTAGCCAAAGCCTTTCCCCGCTTTATTGATACCGTTAAACTGTGTGAACATCACATCCAGGCTATCTGTTTTCAACCTGTTCACCGCAGAATCTCTTACTGTAGCGTCATCATCTTTTGTGGTAATTTTCACAGAAGCATCTGCCAGCAGAGTATTATTTACAGCTTCCCAGCCAGTAACAGAAATGGTACGCATTGTTCTTTTGCCTGCTTTCTTGAGCAAAGTTAAAAAAGGCGCATACCTGGCGCCGCTGGTGGAAGCGGGTTTCAGGGAGCTATCTCTGATTTCATTTTTACTGTTGGGCACCCCGGTGTAAATACTAGCCAGGGATGCGCCATCTGTAGTAATGGTATCTGCCTGCGTATCATAGCTAAAAGTGCTATGGTTCATCATATCTGCGAGTACCGGTGGATTGACGGTTTTCAGTTGTTGTCCGGCAAGACCTTCCACCACGATGACCAGCACTTTACTTTTATCGGTGAATTTAGGTTTGTCTGCTTTGTCGCTCGGCACTTCCCCAATTTTGGAGCAAGCCGCCATCATGGCGGTAACAGCGGCAAATGACAGGATATATCTGATTTTTTTCATTGATTCAGTTTTTGAAATGAAGCATGTAACTACTAGCGGATATCCTTCAGCCATAACTGTTCTTTCAGCACGGGCAATCCCAGTGCCAATACGGTTCCTCTGGCAGTAGGAGAAACGTTGATTCCCCAGAATTTAAAAAAGGGATACAGATCTACCTGGGCATATTTGCTGGCACTGACATAGAAGAAATCCTTTTTCACCACATCGATGTAGGTAATACGTTCTGCGTGGCGGGCTTCTTTGCAGACATAGCCCATCATGTCGTAGCCGTACCGCTGATATAGTTGTACAAATGGTATCAGGCGCTGGAATACGTCTGTAACCGTACTGAATGATTTACCGCTGGCAGTATCTTTCTTGGCGAAGTCCAATGCCGGCTGTACGAAGTTCTGATCCATATCGTATATGCGTGGGGGTTTACGACCGAACCTGTTGGCGATTTTGAATACGAACAGGTTGTTGGAGGTTTCGGTAAGCGCATCTGCCCCGCTCCAGCTCCAGGTGGTAATCATCTGGTGGTTGTGACCTATTTCATGGCAAGGGCCCCAACTGGCGCCGCTATTGATCATGGCGGTATCGAGGAAGTCGGAATGCCAATCCAGGTAAGCCATGCATGGATAACCACTATGACCGCTACCCAGTGAAATCTGTACATCCAATACAAAGCGATGCGGGGTACCTGGCGCCTGGTCAATAGGATCGGCCGGATTATCGGAGAGCCCGTACCATTCGTTATAGTCTTTTTCAATTACTTCATCCCATTTGCCCATCACTGCTTCTGCATTGAATTTATCCAGGAGCCCGAGCAATACTTTGCGATACATGGTGATGATAAAACGTTTGCCTCGCAGTTCTACCACGGGCACTTGTGAGTGTTTCAGTTCTTCTTTCCAGGCAGCGTCGGTGGATTGGCCGAGGATGAAGTCGGGCGACTTACACACATTGCTGAACTTCACCGTTACCTGTTTATTGGCGGGGCCCGTAGGTATCAGGTAAATGGGGCCTCCGTAGATGTTACGGATATAGTTGGTACCAGGCAATACTGTTTGTCTGGTAACGATGACGCCTGCACGCAGTTGTGGCATTTTACCATTGATATTATCGGTATGAGCGCCGATTTGCACGGTCATACCTTCGGTGCCCTGAGGGATTTCCACTTTCACCAGTTCGCCTGGGCCTGCGTAGAAGCCAGTACTGAACCAGTTTCCCGGAGGGGCGGCTATACGAAGTTGCGGAGATACCAGTTTATAGTTCAGGTCCAGTGTCACGGAAGCGTTCATCAGTCGCGGTTCCGCTACTGATACTAATCCGGGAAATTTGCGGGCATCCGGGAACCCGCTACTATCGATACGATTCATATTCGTATCAATGAGTCCGACGCCAGTGGTATCTGGGCGGAGCGGTTTATCGTAGCCATCTTCGATGGAATATTTTTTCGTACATGCGGCGAGGATAGTTCCCAGCAGTAATATTCCGGTTAAAGGTTTTATGATTGCTAATTTCATGTGTACTTGATTTTGTTGGTGAGACACGGTTACCTGGTTACCACAGGGAAATCACGGAAAGTGGCGGGCCAGGCTTTCGCATCCAGTTGCCAATCCAGGTTGACAGGTAGTTTCATCCAGTTGAGGATAACCATAGGAATATCTACCGGATTCGGCACATATCTTTCAAAGTTGGGGATGGCCGGATAGAGGTATCCGCTCTGGTCTGCAAAGGCATCCCAGGCAAAGTTGCCTATCAGGTTAAAATCCCTTTTATTCGGGGTTTTATCCACAAACTTGTTACCGCTGCCGTCCATACAGGTCCAGTAGCCGATGAGATTAGCATAGTAAGGGTGTGAAGGAGAAATTGTCGTTCTCTCCGCCCATGTTTTGATCACAGTAGCAGGTAAGGCTACATTGAAGATGCGTACATCGGTAATGTAGGCATTCAGCCAGGTGGTGGTGAATACTTCCGGGAACGGGCCGATGATGGTATTGGCGGTAGCCGTAATACCCGCCATCTTTGCATTCTGAATAGCGTCTGAAGTAACCTGTACGCCGTCAATATACATGGCGGTATTTACATTTGCGCCGCTTACAATGATGGTACCGGTAATGGAATGCCAGTTACCATCTGCCAGATCCTGGGAAGATTTTTCTGATTTAACGGCGCCATCTGCCACGTAATAAGAGATGGCATTACCACTTCTGAAGAAGGCCCAGCCGCCAGTAGTGCCTGTTCTGCCATTACACTTACCAAAGAAAGGAGGATAAGAGTAACTATAATTTCCGGAAGCGTTCTTTAGCATTTTCAGTTTGCACTCGAAAGTCATATTGCGACCATTCATATTAAATGCGCCTGCATCGTTACATTCAGCGCGCACATAGGCCCCTGCGGTCTTCGGGTCTCCATACACCCTTACCGCCTTACCCTCGTATGGTACACGTACTTTTTCGGGTCTGGCGATTGGCGCGGAAACGAAACGAGGATTATAGAAGAAGGTGAAAGAGTTATATAATGGCACACTGAAAACAGTACCGTCATCGTCTCCAGCGGCAACAGGCCATGAACCTCCCTTGTTGGAAGTGACGATCACCAGCCAATCTTCGCTACTGTAAGTCTTACGGCTGCGCAGTGCAGATACGATCTCTCCTATATTCTGATCTGCATTCTTTACCGCCGATGCATATTCCGGTACGGATTCATCATAACCATATTGTTTACCGGTTTTCTCTACGTCTCCGAATTCTGCGAATACCACTTCTGCCGCATCGGTGGCCAGTTCTGTCAATACGGAAGTTTTCACTTCATTATCGGTTGGAAGTACTTTATTGACATCCATATTATTACCGATCAGGTTCTGGCTCAGTTCCTGCGACGAGCAGAAAGCGGCACTGCGACTAATCAGACCCGCATCTTTCAACCGTTTGGTAAAAATCGGATAGGCGTTCAGGTTAGCTTTCGTATAGTCGTCGCTGATAACGCCGTTCTTTGCGCCCATTACGCCTGTCAGCATAGCGGCCCAGTTGGCGCCATTGGTACCGGAAACATCGGAGATACCGGCCCATGTATAGATAGCGCTATCGCGCATTCCCCAGAGCACGGGCGTTTGCATGGAGCGAACCGTACTGCCGCGCATGCCATCTATCACGAGGTACAGGACTTTCTTCTTAGCATTGGAAACGCCAGGATTATTTTTGTAGTCTGTACCACTGATCATATCTGTTTTTGCCTTGTTGCATGCTGTAAAAGCAAAGACAGTAGCAAGTCCCAGCAGTGAAATGATCTTTTTCATACTATATAAATTGTAGTGAGATAGAATATTATTTAGCCAGCACTATTCTAAAAATATTACCGACGTTCACGTTATCGAATGAACGAATACTGCCATAGATGATCACTGCGGTTTCGCCTTCAGCAGAAGTAGTTTCGAGCATTCCCATTACTCCGCCGTTGAGCGCGCCGGTATTATTATAGGCGCCGGCCAGCGTACCATCTGCATTCAGTACCAGCATACCGTTTCGGGTGCGGCTACCGAATTTGATGAATGAACCGGATACTACAATCAATCCGTTTTTCAGCTGCAATGCGTAATTAGGACTACCACCACTGAAGGTCTCCGTAGTAAACCCTGTCACCGGCGAACCGTCTGCATTTAATAACATCACGCCATTACAGCTTTGACCTTTGTAGGTTTTAAAATCTCCTGTAATGAGAATTTTCTGTGTGGAAGGATTGTAAGTAATGGAAGAAATTCTTCCATCCGCGCCGATCCCGCTGTTGAAGGAAGGATCTACTTTTCCGTTAGCATCCAGTCGGACAATATTTCCTACCGGCGTCTTATCAAATTTTGCAAAGAATCCGATCACAATCATCTTTCCATCTGGCATCAGCAAACCATCGTTAACACCTCCATCTGCGCCATCGTATCCAACGTGCTGCGACAAATCATAGTGATAACTGGAATCCAGGTTACCATCCAGATCGGTTCTCATCACGGTGTTGACAGTGCGGTAATCCAGCACTTTGGTGGTACGGGTACTACCCAGGTAGAAGGTTTGCGTATATCTGCCCATAGCGCCTAAGAAGTAGGCTTTTCCATTCATGACGAATACTCTGCGGGCTGATGATAAAGTACCGCCATTAAAAGCAGAAACAGTATCTCTGGAATTGACTTCCGACAAATCCGGGCCACCGCCATCAGGATTATAGCTGGATTCATCCGGAATAACCGTTTGCACCACCGTATCTATTTTGCCGAAGGCATTAACCCTGGCTATATTCTGGAGGTTCTTTTTATAACCGAAGGTAGAGAAATTGCCTGTCAGGAGAAAACGGCCATCGCTCAATTCGGCGGCAGATAAGAGAGAACCGTTTCTTCCGGCAGCGGAATCCGTCGTCATATCTGTTACAAACTGTCCGTGCTTCTCAATCTTTGCAATACCATTCAGCCAGTTACCCTGGCCATTACTGTTATACAGCCGGAAGTTGCCTGTCAGCAGGAAACGGTTATCTGAAGTAGGGATCAATTGGTAGATAGTACCATCCGTGCCGGTACCGGCTTTGAAGGTATTATCCATTTTCACCTTACCGCTTACACGGAATAAGGGGGATGGAAAAATCTGGTTGCCGATAGACACCCATCCTGTACCAGAGCTGGCAGTAGCGGGAACGATGATTGTCAGGGTGGAATCTGTCACGCCCGCAACGACAGCAGGCTCGCCATTCAGGAAGAAATGCATGGTGTCTTTATATGGCAACAGCCCTTTCACCATGTAAGTCACTTTCTCGCCAGGACCGCCAATATTAGGAGTAGGCAGCGCATCACTGAACAAGATACCTAACGGCGCTTTTCCTCCGGCATAGGGGTCCGGAAAGTATTTATCATTTCCCTTCTTGCAACCTGATGCCAGGCCTGCTATCAGAGAAACAAAAGCTATATAATACAGTAATGATATTTTCATGATCTTAGTTTATGGGAACTCATTTGCCTCCTATACCATAGAAAACACAGCGGTCAAAGAAATTACCGGTAGAAAATCCGAATCGGTGAGGTTTGGTTTGCAAGGCATGTACCACTCCGTTGGTAGGCTCGATGTTCACAGAAGCCACCGGAGCCCTGTAGAAAGGAGCGCTCTGCTGATCCGGGGCGTCGGAATAAGAGAGAAATAATTGTCTGTAACCTACATATTTCGCGGAACCCTCATCGTTATACACTACGCCTACATGCATAATGAAATCGTCATAGCATTTCATATATACGCCAGGGTAAGTTTTGAACAGACTGAAATCTACCTGTGGAATATCATTCAGCTTAAATTTCCCCTTGAAAATATATTTGCCTAACATCTCTCTCCATACTGGCGCAGGCACATCAGTCACCGCTTTGATGGTATCTTTTCCCTGGAGGTAGAGCATCAGGTTCACTTCATGTATGGTACTGTCGATAGATGCATCTCCTGGCGCAAAGAAGGTGAGTTGTTCTTTGCTCAATGCATCATCCAGTTTGGCAATTTTTATCACTTGTACCAGTTTGGTGAAGTAATCAGGACGTGCCTGCAAATACTCCATAATAGTACCGTTAAACTGACCTTTGGCCAGACCGGTATCCTGGTAATAATCTTTCTTACAGGAGCTTAACAGCAACACCACTGCTGCTAAACCGATCAAAAATGGCAGGATTTGTTTTTTCATAGTCATCTGCTTTATAGGTTTAACGCCAGTATTCGTTCAGTGTCATTAAAGGATTATTTACCAGTGCGCTTTCATGAATAGGCCAGGTCCAGGCGCCACGCATGAAGGCCGACTGGCTAATAGGTGCAGAGCAGTATTCCGAGTTCAGGATACGGTGCGTACGTACGAGATCGTAATAGGCATGTCCTTCTCCCATCAGTTCTTTAGCGCGTTCCCAGAAGATGGCGTCTTTCAGCTCATCGCCATTTCCTCCTGTGTAGAGGGGCGTTTCCGCTCTTGCACGTATGAGGTTCAGCAGACGGATTGCTTCCGGCTCATTCCCTGTCAGTTCCGCATTGGCTTCTGCCGCCAGCAGGATCGCATCTGCCAGTCGGAATACGATGAGGTTACCATCAAAAGCGATGTTACTACCTGCATTGGCAGCGAATTTGCGGAACTCCACCAGGTTGCCGCCAGTGTACATGGTGTTGATATCAAACCATGCATCTCTGCGTTTATCGGCTACTCCCAGCGGATACATTTTTTTCATACTGTTTGCTACCAGCGTTACATAGGCGTAACCGCTGCCAGCTCCATGTTCCAGTACGTTATCGTTGAGATACTGATACCCGAGTCCGCGTACTTCCCCATAATTGACGTTCTGTGTCAGCTCAAAGAGACCTTCTTCGCTTCCTCCTCTGAAGAGCGTTTTGAATTCAGAGATGGTCAACAGGCGGTAAGCGCCACTATTCATTTCCAGGAGTTCTTTTCCTAACTGCACAGTAGCCTTGTAGTATTTCTCCTTATTAGCCTCGTCGAAGCCAGCATTCCACATATTCATGTGCATCATCAGGTCGATGGCTGCACCGCGACTAGGGCGTACCGCTTTCATTTTAGAGTTGGAATAAGCCCAGGGTAAATCATCTTTCACCTTGTCGAGATCTACGATGCAGGAGTTGAGCACGTCCGTAAACTTGGTTCTGCCGATGATCTGATCGAAATACGGATCTTTGTAGTAGGGTACATCTCCATACAATCTCACCATCAGGAAATAGAGAAAACATCTTACCCATACGGCCTCCGCTTTGTAACGACGTTTATCCGTCTCCGATAGTTCGGTATTAGATATTCCCATGACGCGGTCTTGCAGGATTCCGGCAGACTGTATCACTTTGAAGTATCCATCCCATTTAGGAATATTATCGAAATGGAAGAAGCCATTCCAATAGTCATGGATCATCAGTGCCCGTAGATTATTGAACACCAGGTAATCGAAATAGTATCGTGTCTTCCAGGCAGAAACTGATTTCGCAGACTGGCGATAGACGCCGCAACGGAATTCTGCCGCGAGGAAGAAGGAGTTTGTCAGCAATACGTCCGCGATTTCTCCATACATATTATTGGTAAACCGCTCTACATCGTCGCGCGTTTTCCAGAAGCTGGCGCCGGATTCCTTGATAGGACTTTCCGCGTCCAGGAATTTCTTACAGCCTGTCTGGCTGGTGCAGAGCATCGCCGCCATGGCTATTCCAATGATTAAACGCTTCATATATCAGGTTTAATTGCTTGATTGATTAAGGTTAATTAGAACTGAACGTTTAAGCCAAGCGTCACTGTTTTACGCACTGGATATCCATCCGCCTGATCTCTTCCCAATGCGGATACCGCTTCCGGGTTAGGTCCACTGTATTTTGAGAAGATGAAAGGGTTGGTAAACGTTGCATAGGTTCTGCAGGAAGTGATACCCCAGCGAATGGTTCTGTCGCGCGGAATCGTATAGGCGAGGGTGATAGTCTGAATCTTCCAGTAAGAACCATCTTCTTCAAACAGTGTCTGATCCACCCGATAAGGTCTTACCTGCCCTGCTCTCAGATAATCGTATGGATTAGGATAGGTGGATTTATCGCCTGTTTTCGTCCAGTAATCGTATCCATCCAATGGCACCATTGCCACATTTGGATTGGTAGGATTTGAATACCCTGCGAACCTTGCCTGTACGGCGTTATTCAGAATAGAACGTACAAGGGTATACGAACCTGTGATATTCAGCGACCATGCGCCGTATGACAGATAAGAGGTAAAACCGCCTGTAAACAATGGTTGCGAATTACCTGCGTAGATGTAGTCGTTGTTATTGATCAGATAATCTCCGTTAAGGTCTGTCCAGATAGGATCACCCTGACGTCCTAGCCAGTATTGATCTCCCTGGTAGTTCAGTACCAGAATCGGGCGGCCTGTGGCAGGATCTACCTGTACCGCATCCGGACCTGCATAAGCGCCTTTCGTATTCAGCAGCACGTTCGTATAGGCGTTACGACCTACGCGTCTGAGGATATTCTGTCTGTTGGTGGTATCGTAGGTCATCATCTCTCTCGCGCCATTAGGCAGATAACGGATGAATTCCTTGTTCAGCGCGCCATTGAATCCGAGGGTCCATTGGAGCTTACTGGTTTTAGGCAGTGGGCGGTAAGTGAAATCCCACTCGAATCCGAGGTTCACCAGGCCCGACTCATCGCTCTTCGTCATTTGGAAACCGCTGCTGCTAGGGAGCTTCACATCTATCAACGTATGATCTACATATCTGGCATAAGCATCGAACATCATGTTCAACTTACCATTCAAGAAGCCAAGATCCAGACCGCCATTGTATTGTGTGGTAGAGAGTGCGCGTAAATGGTTATTAGGTAACCACTGGTAATCGATACCACTCATAGGCTTGTCGTTATAACGGCCACCATTGCGGTCGTCATAGACGCCATAGGCATCAAAGATGGAACCTTGTGGGATTACGTTTCTACCCCAGGTGAAACGCAACGCGCCATAATCCAGCCAGGTCTTTTCTTTCAGGAAATTTTCCTTATTGAAGTTCCATCTCAGACCAACAGAAGGATTGTTGGAATAAGGCGTAGTGCGTCCCAGTTTAGAAGAAGCATCTCTTCGGAAAGAGAGGTCTATCAGGTATTTCGTCATGTAGTTATAAGAGAAACTGGAGGCAACAGCTACTTCGCGTTCATCGATGGCATTGTCCAGTACGCCCCCGCTGCTATTGGAAGGACCGGAGCCTACAGGCCCATGCAACTGATCGCTGGCGGTTCCTGTGAGACGCATTCTGCTGGCTTGTCCACCAGACTTACGCAACTCCGTGAAGACGTTCAGCATGATGTTATGCTTTTCATTGAACGACTTGAAATAGTTCACTGCGCTGCGGTTATACAATACGTGACGGCGGCCGTTATAAGCCATTACCTGGTCGAAGTTATTATTGATGGCAGCAGGGATAAAGTTGTCCTCTGTTTCACCGGTATAATTGTAACTGAAGTTAGTGGTAGCATGAAGCCCTGTCATCAGTTCATAATCCACATCGATATTAGTGGTGATGTTATTCGTCTTATTGACGTTTTCATTTCTCAATGCTGCAATCGCATTCGCAGAGGCAGAATAGAAAGATGGCGCCGGCAAGAGGGAAGATTGATTACCGCCTTTTCCTACATCCGATTGTGTGATACCATTTCCACTCCCCTTGCTGTTTTGTCCCAGGGCAGCCTGAATGGCAGCGTATACTTTCAATCGCGGCGTAGGGCGGTATTGCATATTGGTATTGAGGTTATACCTGTTGAAATCTGTATTTTTCAGAATCCCTTTCTCATTGTAATACCCCAGATTCACTTTATAGTTGAAGCGATCGTCCCCACCGGATACGCTGAGGTTATGGGTAGTATTGTATGTGTATTTGTAAAAAATACCTTGCCAGTCGGTGCTATTATTATAATACGGATTCAATGAATCGGCGAGGAAAGGCGTACTGTTCACCAGTTCTTTAGCGTAATTAATAGAGTCCGTATAGTTCATGATCTGGTTGATACGGAGACGACGTTCGCCGTTACCACCAATTACCTTGCGTAAGGACGGAGGAATGCTCACAAAGAAGTTGCCTGTATAAGATACAATAGGCACTTTCGATTTACCGCGTTTTGTATTGATGAGAATTACCCCGTAAGCGCCTCTGGAGCCATACAATGCAGTGGCCTGGGCATCTTTCAGTACCTGCACGCTTTCGATATCTTCCTGCGGAATAAGGGAAAGTGGGTTCAGACCCGGACCAGCCTGATTAAAGCCATATTCGTAATTGGAGTTTGGATCTACCGGCACCCCATCAATTACATACAGCGGAGAGGTAGGCGTGAGGAAAGCGTTATCGCCGGAACCGGAGATACTGAGGGTAGAAACGCCACGCATCTGGATAGTACCAGCATAACCCGGCGCACCGGTGTTGTTCTGGATATTCAGACCCGCCACCTTACCCTGCAACAGTTCCATTACGTTGGCAACAGGCGCATTCTGCAGTTCTTTACCACTGATCAGCACAGTGGAACCAGTAACGGTTTCCCTGGACTTACGCTGGTAACCGATTACCACCTGTTCACTCAGTTTGTTTTCTTTAACTGTCAGGTATACACGAATGACTTCACCCGTTCTGGCTTTCACTTTTGCCGGGTTATATCCGAGCGACTGAAAAGTCAGTTCGTCTCCTTCACGAACGCTAATGGAGAAGCTACCATCTGCGCCCGTTGTACCCACTCCTTTCGGCGGTTTGCCCACCAGGATAGG
Organism: Chitinophaga dinghuensis; assembly: GCF_003259435.1. GTDB lineage: Bacteria > Bacteroidota > Bacteroidia > Chitinophagales > Chitinophagaceae > Chitinophaga > Chitinophaga dinghuensis. The sequence goes on along the minus strand of NZ_QLMA01000004.1, from coordinate 309,170 downwards.
AACGCCAGGCACACCGGTATTCGCTCCTTTTTCATACACAAAACCTCTGACAGTAACTGTCTGCCCCTGTGCTGTTGCACCAACACACCAAAACAGCAGTATGGCGGAGATGAGTTTTTTTATCTTCCCTGGTATAAATTCAGACTTATACATTAAGGTTTGATTTTATCATTGATAATTTAATTTCACTATTCACTGTACCGGTTAATTATTCCGGAAGTCAGGGTTATCCCTGTAGAACCAGAAGATAATTTTCCAGGCGCCTGGCTCATAGATATTCAACAAGGTGCCGATGTAGGCGTCCTGGCGGATTCCGCCAGCACCGATGCGACTAAATCCAAACTGCACTTTTGCAGCCAGCCCGTTATCGATGGTGTATTGCGTGGTAATACCCGCCAGCGGTATAGGATAAGCCACCTGGTAAGTCACGTTTTCAGGCGTGAATACAGGATCGCCGAAGTGGTGGCAAACTCTGTCCCATTGTGTGATGTTGAACATTTTAGGGTCTATCGGTTGATAGGACGAATCGCGGAACTCGAAAGTGAGGGTATTCTCCTTACTTTCCGGATCTTTGTAGAATACCATCTGGCAGTCACTCGAAGAGAGGAAGGTGTTATCCTTATAGCTCTTCATATTATACAGGATGGTTGGATTGAGCGTACCGTATGCGTTCCCTGTTACCTGATCAATATTATTAGGCCAGTAAGGCTGTGGGCGCATCGGTTTGAGTTGCATATTCCGGATGATTTTCGACCCTCCGGAATTGGACACTTCAATATCGAAATTATAACCTTTGGAAGGCTGTACTTTCACGGCATTGAGGTAGGCCTTATCAACAGGCGTCCACATCACTAATTGCCCGGAATGCTCCCTCACTTCAAACAAGCGGTGTTTTTCAATCGCACGTTTCTTCTCCAGTTCTTCCCTCGTTTTCTCCAATCCGGTATAAGGTTGTTTCCATACCAGTACATCAAATGTTTTATTAAACAAGTCTACGGTATCGCCGGTTTCTGCATCCCGCACTTTGCTCATTTTGAAAGTGAGTGGCAGCGTGGAATTATCCGCATTAAAAATGGTGGCAAACGCATCCTGCGGCATGATGGAAGTTCTGCCGAGTATAGGTTGAAAAACCGTTTGCGTGTAGCCTGCGCCCTGACTCAGGTAATCCGCGTCGGCAGGTATTTTCACACATCCGGATATTCCTCCCATTGTCAACAACACCAGTAATAATCTTTTCATTTTACTATCATTTAAAAGCTGTCCGCAATAGGATTAGTTATTGAATCGGTTGATAAATTCACTAAAGCCGAATTCATGATCTCCGCTGAGTACATGTATCACTCCATTCCGCAGGTAAGTATCCATGGAAATCGTGTTGGCGCGCACCCATTTATTGATGTAGAAGGAGCCTTTGGTATCGCTGAAGATGACGTACTTAGGTCCGCCGCCGGCCATACCGGAAGCAGATTCTGTATATAGCTGCATATTGGCGCCACCATTGTATTTGAGGGAAGCGGTCGTATAGCCGTCAGGGTATTGCGCCAAGCTATCTGTTGGATAAAATCCCGGCACGATATAGCGACAAAGCAACGTGTCCAGATTTCTGTCGTCCAGGGTAGCGAGATACAATGGGTTTTTCCCTTGTTTGCTCCGCAGGATGTTCAGGTTACGAACAGCCGCTGTGAAGCTGGAATTGGTAATAGCGAAGACGGTTACGCGGGTATTGCTGAGAATACGTTTCAGCCCTACTCTGTCTACCACCACTAACATAGAATCGTAGACGCCTTTTTTACTTTGCAGATAGTCGTATACGTTAGCGTCTATCTGTGGCGGTTGTTTTTCGTAGTTGAGATAACCGCCATCTTTCTGACAACTGGCCATCAACACTACCGCCAGCAGCAACAAGGCAATTCTTTCTGATATTTTTACTTTTTTCTGCATGGCAAGGATTTATTTATTCCAGTAAGAATTTTGAACCAGCTTAGGATTTGCGGCCAGCACATCATCAGCGAGCGGCCAGTAAATGCCGCCATTCTGGAGCAAAGGCGTCAGCGAGCTTTTGCCAGGACGAAGCCTTGCATAACGGATCTGATCATACCAACGCCAACCCTCTCCCATCAGCTCTCTTCTTCTCTCTCTGAAAATTTCATCCAGGAGGTCCATGCCGGTATATATCGGAGAAGGAATTCCTCTGCTCACCATTACCTGACGTAACCAGCTGGTAGCTTCTGTCATATCATTGGTAACAAAAGCAGCTTCTGCACGCAACAGGGCTATTTCTTCCATGCGACTAAACATCATAGTGGCGTTGAACATGCGGAAAGTACCTTTGTCCAGCTTACCATCCTGTATGACTTTGATCTTGCTGAAAACAGGGGTATTCGTGTTATAATTCACGAAATAGTTTTCTGTTTTTGGATACCCGGTGGTGAGGTCTATACTGAAGCGCTCATCTGCATTCCAGGTAAAGAGCCCGATGATAGAGTCTTTCGGCACAAAGAGGTCCGGCATCAGTTTGCTGGTAATAGGTTTGGCCAGCGTATAGTCTTCCAGGTGACCTGCGAGGATACCTTCGCCGTTATTGTAATCGAAAGAGAAATTGAGTATCTGGCTAGGGCCCATGCGATAGAAAAATCCGCTGTCGCTGCGACAGAGGAGCTCCGTGCTGTTGGTGAAACTGATATCGGCAGTTTTATAATTATCGAGAATAAACTGCGTGTAGGTCATCACGTCTGCATAGCGTTGTTGCCATGCGGCAATATGCGCCAATACAGCATATGCGCTGATCTTATTGACCAGACTTCCTTTCCAGAATTCATAACCTTTGTTATAATAGTTACCCCCAAGAATAGGATCGGAAGAGCGATAAATCATCGGCAATCCTTTTGCGGCTTCTATGAGTTCTTTTTCTGCGAAGGCCAGTACTTCATTTTGCGGCGTACGCGCTAGCTGCGGGAACTTACCATCAAAGGAAGACACTACCAATGGTACATCTCCCCAGATACGCACCATATAAAAATAGAGGAAAGCCCTCATTGCACGGGCCTGCGCAATATCCAGTTTGTTGATGCTGGCAGAGTAATACGCGTCTTTTTTTACGATATCTCCGGAACGCTCAATAAACAGATTGGCCGCATTAATAGCAGCATAGAATCTGCGCCAGCTTTTCAATCCCTGCAACATCGGAAGCGATACATTCAACTCATTGTTGACAATCGCTTTCAGATCAGTACGGGTAACGGCCGTAAATTCCCCTTTGCGAAATTCGCCATACATCCAGAAAGCCGCATTGTCTGTAAGCGCAGCCCTGGACAGACCGTACACGCCCATCAGCGCACTACGGGCATTTTCCACACTGGACCAGTAGTCTTTCTCACTCACGAGTCGGGTCGACTGCAAGTCCAGCGATTTATTGCAGGACATAGCGAGACTGATACCTATCACTGCCAGCGCTGCTTTTGTTAGAGAACGAAATATTTTATTCATACGGAAGTAGATAGCTGTTGATTATAAATCCAGTTTGAGTCCTACGGTGTACGTTTTCGGGATAGGGATGGCATACCCGTTATCATAGCCGTTGTAGTAGGTCAGTTCCGGATCTCCACCGGTGTAACCGCTGAAGGTGAGGATATTATTTGCTGTTGCATAGAGGTAACAGCGGGTCAGCGTTGGCACCATCCTTTTCATGAACTTCGTGGTACCCAGATCATAGCCCAGGCTAACGGTTCTCAGTTTCACGAAAGTGGCTTTCTCCAGGAAGAGGTCCTGGTCTGCACGGAAAGGAATAGTGGCGCTCCAGGGATTATACAGGGGATAATCCTTCATTTTTTCATTCTGCTGCCAGTAGGTAATATCTTTTACGGAACCGATATCTGTTTGTCCATCGTGGTTGGCGAAATCAAGTCTTGTAGCAGTTTTGCTGTTCAGTACTGATTGGCCTGCTGCGAAGTAGAAAGTAAACGACAGATCCAGGCTACCGTATTTCAAGGTGTTGGTGAAATTCCCGGTAAATACTGGCATGCTGTGCGCCATGAGTACTTTATCCTTGTCATCGATGATGAAATCGCCGTTATTATCTTTCCATTTAGCATCGCCCACGTGGAAAGGCGATCCTTTGAAAGTCAATGGTGCGCCGGTTTTGGCGTCTGTAGGAATTTCGGAATTGCTGTTGTAGATTCCCTGGTTCTGATAGAGCCAGAACATATCCACCGCTTTACCTACTTCAAAATGACGGTCGCCAATGGTGAGCGACTTCGCGCCACCAGGAAGCGTTTTCAGTGTATTGATATTATATGCAGCAGTGACAGATGGCGTCCAGGTGAAAGCGCCTTTACGAACCACATCCAGTGCCAGAGAAGCTTCCAGTCCGCTGTTATTCACCATCATACCATTCTGATAAGTACCTACATAACCTGACTCTGCTACCGCAGGAAGCATGATGAGGAGGTTACGGTCATTTTTAGAATAGTAATCTGCGTTTACGCGTATACGTGAGTTGAACAACGCAAGATCAGCACCAATGGTGAGGATATCGGTGGTAGACCATGGAATGTTCTCCCCTACCCAACCATAGGAATAAGGTCTTGAGAGTCCTGCGAAACCTGCATAAGACGCCGTGTTGATATTGCCTGTCCAGCCCATATCCACTTTATATTGCGGACCTGCGCCAAATCGTTCATCGCCGGGCATACGTCCTACGCGGCCCCAACTGGCGTGGGCTGTCAGATCGCTGATGGCATCTGCCCCAGGTAACAAATGATTTTTCAGATACCATTCCGCTCCGATAGCGCCGGAGAACAGCCATCTGTTAGCCGGAGAAATCAGGGAAGAACCATCGCTGCGAAGCGTAGCAGAGAGACGCAGAATATTACTGTAGTCATATTTTACATTGCCGTGGTAAGATATCAGTCGCTGCTTCATCCCATCGATAAAGCGATAGGTCAGCTGATTGGCGAAATAGAGGTTGTTATCATTACCATCGATCACATTTACTTTTACACGATCACTGATACCATTATAGGAACGGAGATAATTATATCTGTTGATGTCTGTCTGATAGCTATGACCTACTTCAAAGCTGAAACTATGCTGTGTAGAAGGTTTCCAGATATAATCCAGCGTATTTTGGAATCCCAGGCGTTGGTTATTGCCGAAGTAATTAGATACATAGCTTGCTCCGTCCATCAGAGTGGAAGGATAGAACAGATCGCGGTTGCTTTCGTTGTAGTCGAACAGGAGGCGACTGGTATATCTCCATTGTTTGTATACGAACATCAGTGAGAAGCTACCCTGGATGCTGTTGACAAAATTTTTATCGAAGCCTTTTGCCAGTTCGCGGAGATAGAGTCCATACGCTTCTTTATTAGGCGCCAGCGGGCTGGTGATATCAGGAACATAGCCCGTTTCAAGATATCTGTCTTCCATACTGGTATTACGCTTTCTGTCCATGCGGGTGGCGTTGATCATAGCGGAGCCCATGAGCCATGGTTTGGGGGACATATTCACCGTGAAGTTCGCGTTGTACTTATTCAGCTGCGTATTGTCTGCGATACCATTGGCAGTGGTTTTATCGCCGAAGAAGCGGAAGTTTGCTCTTTCTGAACCGCCGGAAATACTGGCGTTAATACTGTGACTGGTGGTATTTCTGAAATAGAGATCTACCCAGTCGGCATGGCCATAATACGCCGCATTCGACGAATCGCGGAGATAAGGCGGGAAGCTTAGTGAGTCTGCCGTTGTAGCGTATTTCGCGTAGTACGGTTTACGTATTCTGTTTTCTGCCTGGCCATTAGTAGTAAAAACAGGATCGTAGAGATTAACGCCAAAATAGCTGTTGATACTGATTTTACGTTTGCCGAATGCCGGCGCTTTCGTGAGGATGTTGATCACGCCGTTAGCACCGCGGGGGCCAAAAAGGCTGATGGCAACGGCATCTTTATATACCTCTACCGACTGCACATTATCCAGGTTTACAACCGAAAGCATATTGGTAGCGGGTCCCAGCCGGTTCTTATCATTGGCCTGGATATCAAAGACGATGGAATTATCTTGTACCAGTGGAATGCCGTTGATACAAATCAGTGGTTGTACCTGATATACATCTTGTTTGGAGAGTAGTGGCATGGACAGACCGCGGATGTACATAAATTGTTCTGTACCTGGCTCTCCGCTTGGTTCCTGCACATATATTCCCCTGATGTTTCCTTTCATCATTTGTTGCAGGCTGGTATATGGGTAGACAGCCGTCTGTCGGACATTCAGGGTATCATTATTTTTAAAAACGGATGGTACGTGTCTTCTGTTAAAAACTTTTACCACATCATTTTCACTGATAACGGTGGTATCCTGATCAGGTAAGGAATCCTTACTTACAGCAGGTACAGTATCCCTGGAAGGTAGCGGGAGATAGCGGGCCGTGGCCATTGATTGCTGCGGACCTGCACACAGGGCGGCATTCAGGGTACAGCAAGCTACCAGCAGCGATTGCCCCCAGCGACGCTTTTTGTCAGCCAACCACATGGATTGATGATCTCTCATTGCTAAAAATGGTTTAAAGTGATTCGTTTAGGCAGCAGCATTCCATTCAGGCATTTTGCAATACCTGTGCACAAGCGGAATACCGCTGTTATTCAGCTATATGTTTACTTGTCGGATTTGGAAAAGGAATGGATGTACCATCGTGACACACGGGCACACGGCTCCATTTTGGAAATGTAGCATTGCTTCATTGTTCAATTATTTTAGTTAGATAAATACATGACTCTCCTGCAGCAAGCATTTAAAGCAGCTGCCAGACAATAGCAAATAAATTAACGTGTATTCACGTGTTCATACAGGGATTGTTCAGCGAAGCACTAAACAATTATAAGGCACTTTTTCATACAGCTCACGGAATTAACGTTGGAGACCCGCTACAGGCGGAGTTCACACAGGGATTCTTACATGATCCTGATTAAGGCTACGACGAAATTTTTCTTTGGTTGATAACTATCATTGTTCACTTACAGCACTCGATCTTAACACAATATATTAAGCGTACATTATACCTTATAGTCCCGTTATGAAATGTGAAAAATCTATGACAATCAATTTTCATTCGTCTCCTATTTTACTGCGATATGCGACACAATCATGACAGATAATATGTCAGACAACATGCAACGTGTAGGAATATGATGATAAATTCTGGCAGGGTACTTACCTTCGTGAAAATTTTTTCGATGAAACAGATTGTATTGGCGAGCACCTCCACATTATTTGGAGAAGAATACCTGGCTTATCTGAAGCCGGCTATGAAGACTTTATTCACCGGCGTAAAGGAAGTGATCTTTATACCGTATGCTCGTCCGGGTGGCATTTCACATGATGACTATACCCTTCGTGCAGCGGATGGCTTCAAAGAGTTAGGGATTACTGTACGGGGCTTACATACATTCGATAACCCGGTAGCAGCGCTGGAGAATGCAGAAGGCATTTTCACCGGCGGAGGAAATACTTTCCTGCTGGTAAAAACATTGCATGAAAAAGGATTGATGCAGCAGGTGCGTAGCGTAGTGGAGAAAGGTACGCCGTATATGGGATGCAGTGCCGGCACGAATATCGGTGGTCTCACCATGCAAACCACCAATGATATGCCGATCGTTTATCCTTCCAGTTTTGAAACTACCGGTCTGGTACCATTCAATATTAATCCACATTATCTTGATCCAATTGAAGGGAGCCAACATATGGGAGAAACCCGCGAAACGCGTATCAAGGAATTCCATACGCAGAACATTACGCCAGTAGTAGGCCTGCGCGAAGGTAGTTGGTTACACGTAGAAGGAAATACTATTACACTGCGTGGAAAACTGACTGCGCGGATCTTTGAAGCAGGGAAAGCGCCGTATGAAGTGGAGAGCGGAAGTACGCTGGAACATCTGGGATAGTTGTTTCTCGCAAAGGACGCAAAGAAGCAAAGGACGCAAAGGAAATATATTTAAAAAGGCAATACATTAATTGTATTGCCTTTTTCGTATACTCATTCAGGTAATTTTATTTATAAATGACTAAATAATAAACAAGGGCTGTATCTCCGTATCATGCTCTCCTATTAAAAAACAGAAAGGAGTTGCCTTCCTGATTCCATCCAGCTTGCCCTGCTCATATAAATGCTGCAATGCTTTATGTAAAGCCAGATAGGCGTTATACATGTACACATTCATCAACTCTTCATATCCATCCAGAAAATACACTTCTATATCTTCATATTCATCTTCATCCACCTCATCGCTGGATAGTTTTTGCAGTGGGTCGAAGCATTTCAGGGTAATGCCTGGCACCGCATAAAAACCTTCTGCAAAATCAAAGCTACCAATACTATCATAAGGCTCCACTTGAAAACCAAGGGGAGATGCGATTTTATTTATTCCATATGCATCCGCTATTTCAGACGCATTGAGCATATCATTGTACTCAAATAAAATGGCATGCAGCTCCGTGTTCACATTAGTTTTTTCCGGATTTGTCCACCAGTTTTGAATGTTTTCTTCCAGTTCAGCAGCAAACGCGCCCACACTTTCTTCATAGGAAAGAGACTGCACTGCTCCTTTGAATGGTTCCAGCAATGGGTGTAGGTCTGATATAGCCAGGAAAGCTGATTTGTTTTCCTCCAGTTGCCTGGAGAGAAAGGTTTGGATAGCAGTATTCATAGGTATCGGGTCTAATTGATTATTAACGTAGTATTATTTGCAAAAGGGATGCCGGTACCGGCATCCCTTTTAGGCTTCGCGCTTCACGCGATGGGCTGTTGAGCCCAATTGCTTTTTTTATTATCTCGCCAGATCGATTTTCACTTTCTTTCCTTTGATCTTCTCCTGCTTGATCATTTCCAGTGTATGCCCAACTTTGGAGCGTACCACGGCAACGAAGGCGAAGAAGTCTTTCACTTCAATCAGGCCAATATCTTCTTTTTTCAGTTTCCCTTTGTTGGAAAGGAAACCTACGATATCAATCTTATTTACTTTATCTTTTTTACCGGCGGCAATGAATAAGGTCACCCATTTTGGCTTTTCCGGCAGTACTGCTTTCTCTGGCAGGGTGATGGTTTCGATATCCGCAGGTACATATGGCATCAGCTTTTCATCCGGAGACAGGATAACGATGGCGGTACCGCTGGCTTCCATACGGGCCGTACGTCCGTTACGGTGTACGAAACTGTCTTCTGTATGAGGAAGGTGGAAATGAATAATATAACGGATATGTGGAATATCCAGTCCGCGTGCCGCCAGATCGGTGGTCACGAGTACATTCACTGTTCCGTTTCTGAACTTGCAAAGTGCGCTATCGCGATCCCGCTGCTCCATGGCGCCGTGATAAAAAGTATTCAGGATACCTTTTTCAGAGAGCATGGCACTGGTACGTTCTACAGATTCCCTGTGATTACAGAATACAATGGTAGAGCGGTTGCCGAGATGGCAGATCAGGCGGAATAAGGTTTCTACCTTGTCATTTTCCGGAGAGAGTACCTGTTTGATGGTCAGGCGTTCTGTAGGAGCGCCATCTTCCGGCAGGAAGTTCAGTTTCTCTGGTTTCTCCAGCTTAATGAATTCCGGTATTTCCACCGCTTCGGTGGCGGAAGTCAGCTGACGGCGTTTTACATTGGGCAATGACTCCACAATGAAGGATACTTCTTCCTGGAATCCCAGTTCCAGCGTTTTATCGAATTCGTCCAGGACGAGGGTTTCGATAGTATCTACCGTAATATTTCCTCTGCGGATGTGGTCTCCGAGCCGGCCTGGAGTACCTACAATCACTGCAGGGGCTTCAATCAGGTTATTTTCTTCTGTTTCACGAAGGTGACCGCCATAGCAGGCTGTAATTTTATATCCCGTACCCATCTGGCGGAATACTTTCTCTATCTGCAATGCCAGCTCACGGGAAGGCACTACGATCAGGGCCTGGGTCGTTTTTTTGGTGACATGGAGGCGTTCCAGTACAGGTAACAGGAAAGCCAGCGTTTTCCCGGAACCGGTAGCGGACAATAATATTACGTCATGATGATGCTTGTTGGCCTCCAGGGATGCCAGCTGCATATCATTCAGCGCGTCTATCTTCAGGTTGGCAAGTATTGCCGGAATATGATCTTTTTGCATTTGCCGCAAAGGTAGGTTATTTCAGGGAAAGACCCGGTCTGACCCCTGTCGGAGGTCCAGCGGATTTTTTGTGAAGCCGAATACATTATTTATTTTAGCCCGCTATGAAAAAGTTTTTACCGATTGCCGCTTTATTGATGAGTGCCTGCCATTCCGCGCCCACGCCTGCCGACAAGGCGGCCGACAGCCTGATACAAGCACCCGATTCCCTCGTATTTAAAGAGTCAATTGTCCCTTCTGATTCCGAGTCTACACCACATGATACGATTAGCGGCCACTTCTCCGGCAAAAGCCAGGAAGATACCGCCATGATCTCTATCCTAACACCGGCCTCCAATACCGAAGCTCCTGAGGATGCCCAGGATAAATATGCCGTTAGCTTTAATTCCCAATCCGGTATTCCGGCATTACCTACTTTCTGGGGCGCTATCTACATCGTCAATGAGGGCGACCTGAACGGCGATGGGAAAGATGATATCACTGTGTTTAATGAGCCGCTGCATGGGTGTACTTTTAGCTGTACTACCTGGTATCTGGCTCCTAATAACGAATGGAAACAACTGTTTTCGCCTTTGCTAGTGCCTACCGCATGCGATCCTATTACGGATTCTGCTATGCAGGCGAGGGTTTTTAAGGAAAATGGGAAGATTTATCGTTGGGAGGAGGATGTGAATGATGAGGATTTTGCGCAGAAAAAAGTGGAAGTGAAGTTTAATTAATTTATTTTTTTTAACGAAGAAGTCCGGTCGAAACCTGCGGTTTCGACCGGACTTCTTCGTTTTATTTTTTTGTTGTTCCTGCCCTGACGGGCAGGAACAACGGGCCGGGATAAATGGCGTTTTGTTGGAGGATCTGAATTTTTTGTTCCATTTGCGGATCTGCAAGCCCCGGATAAATCCTGCTTTGTTGGTGAATCCACAGATCAGGACAAATGTTTGATCTATTTTTTGTTTCATTGGCGGATCTGCAAGCCCCAGATAAATCCTGTTTTGTTGGTGAATCCGCAGATCAGGATAAATGTTTGATCTGTATTTTTTGTTTCATTGGCGGATCTGCAAGCCCAGGATAAATCCTGTTTTGTTGGTGAATCCACAGATCAGGACAAATGTTTGATCTATTTTTTTGTTTCATTGGCGGATCTGCAAGCCCAGGATAAATCCTGTTTTGTTGGTGAATCCACAGATCAGGACAAATGTTTGATCTATTTTTTTGTTTCATTGGCGGATCTGCAAGCCCAGGATAAATCTTGTTTTATTGGTGGACCGGCAAATCAAGACAAATGTTTGATCTGTATTTTTTGTTTCATTGGCGGATCTGTAAGCCCGGGATAAATCCTGTTTTATTTGTGGACCGGCAGATCGGAACAGAGATTTATTTTGTTGGCGGATCTGATACCCAGCAGCAGTGTTCTTTATCTGCTTTTTAATCAGTGGTTCGGGATAAATAGTACTTATTTATCTTTTTTTGCTTTCGGCATTTCATTGATCCATTTAGTGATGAGTGCCACGCCTTCTTTGTGAATCACTGTTCTGGCCAGCTCTGGCATCGCGACTCCCGGCTCCACGCTATTCATACGATAAGCAAGGATACTTGAACCCGCGTCTCCCGGAACAATATCATAATCCAGTCCTCCCGCTCCTCCTCCTGCCGATACAGGCGATTTATACACTCCCGGCGCACTGGCGGTACTTTCAAAATCCAGGAAAAGCCCCGTATTATAGGCATCTCCTCCTTTGATATGACAATGCGCACAGTTTACATCCAGGTATGCACGCGCCCGATCACTCACACTGAAATGGACACTATCCGTCCATACCGGCAGTTTGTTTACTTGCGCCAGGTCCGGCAATTGATGAAGGATACCCGCTGCAGCCCAACGCTGTAACTGATTACCCTCGGTTCCTGGCGGCGTCCAGTTCAGATTACGGATTTTAGGACCAATAGGCGTCAGCACACTGTTGTTGATATGACAACGTTTGCAGTCATTGGTATTCGGCATCTGGTACAGCGTGGAATGCTGCTGCCCCTGATCGTCCAGGAAAGTGATGGGAATACGTTTGCCCGCAATCCAGCGACTGGCATCCGTTTGGGCATCATTCCACAAATAGTTCATGACCTTCCAGCCATGATCATACGGATCTTTAAAGAGTATCCGCGTCTCAATCATAATTTTCTCGTGATTGACATTATTATATGCGAAATTCTTCACAATAAAAGTCGAATCCGGGAAAATCGGCAGTCCGCCACTGGTATAGGTTAGGAAGCTGTCTTTCGGCAATACAATAAAACGATCCTTTACGGAATAGTCTGTAAACAACGGGGTTGCCAGCTGATAGCCAGTTACCCCGCTGCGTGGATGGAGCTGTTTCAGCGAACCTTCAAAGAATTGATAGTCGGACAACAGATCTTTAAATTCAAACGGCGCACGAGCCGGCGCTTTCACAGACTGACTGCAACAATAGCACACTAACATGAAAAGCGCCGCCACACATATTTTCCTCATAAGCAAGCAATATTATTTACACTGAAACGGTGTTACATCGGTAGTTGGATGCCATCCTGGTTTTCCTATTCTCAGACCATCGGCATTTACAAATAAATTGTTCTGTTTTTGCTGTACGCAGATAGAATCCGGATTCACACCAGTTCCTTTTGTCAGGATATTGGTGGTAATCCCATCCCAGGTAATGTAAGGTAGTCGCGCCTTTCCTCTGGACGGATCTTGTGCATTCAGTTGTTGTTCTATGGCCACTAGTACCTTTCCCATATGATGGGTGTATACCGCCGGCGGAAAACTATCGGCCACCTGCATTTCATTATCGTGAATATGAATATTGCGAGGGATAGGGAAATAGTGATCATTCATCTTCTCCCCTGCTTTCTCATCAATTAAAAATCCGGAAACGACAGCAATCGCAGTGGAATTGTTATTGATAATTTTGTTGTGATGCAGGTTGACATCTGACGCTGCTAACACAATCACCCCGCTGCCAGGTGCGGCATTACCCACTCCCCAGGTGTTGCCGAAGCTGCCGGATTTTGCAAAATTAACTTCGTTATTGTCGTGCATATAGTTGTTGTATGCATCCACAAAACCGCCGCGCTTACTCAGATCAGGCAGGTCGAATACAAGAAAACCAGCGGTATTACCCCAGAATTCATTATCATATACCTGCGCATGACTGGTATTCTCAATTTCACAACCTGCTACATTCTTAAAGGCTTTACAAGAGCGAACGATGGCGCTGTCTGTTTGACCTACATAAATACCAGCGTCGGAAGCGCCCTGTGCATAACAGTTTTCTATCAATACTCGTTTACACATCACGGGATAAATAGCATATCCGCCTGAAGTACTGTCCGATTTAGACCAGATGGCACGTAGATTCGATACCGTTACATCTTCACATTTATTAATTTTAATCAGATCTCCTTTGGAGTCCTGCAATGTGACGCCTTCTATCTTGAAGCCTTTTACATCAGTGACACGCATTCCTTCTCCACCCTGACTTTGCGCGGAGAAGTCCAGGATCGTTTTCTCTGCCCCGGCCCCTTTGATATAAATATGTTTCAACTGGGCCAGACTGAGATTATCAAATTTGTAAGTGCCTGCTTTCAGTTCCAACATCGTGCTATCTTTCATAGACAGCATGGCTTCGATAATCTTAGACTCATCGCCAGGCCCAAAACTTAATTCGCGGACATAGCCGTGATTGTCCACAGCCGCCTGTTTACAGGCATGTACAAGAAGTACTGCCAGTCCCAGGAAAAGTAATCTGCATTTATACATATTGTTCGATTTTTATCGGGTTATCAAAAAACATTATAAGCAAAGGAAACATAGTACATAGCGCCAATGGCAGGACTTCCAAAACCAGTACGGTAATAGGTATTCGTTAGATTCGTTGCACCCAGTTTAATTTTGGAATGAGCCTGCAGCAATTTATAACTGATCTGTGCATCCAGCACAGCAGAGGCATTCACTGTTCCGCTGGCAAAACCAATCTGGTAGAAGTAAGCAGGGCGGTAACGGAAGGTGGTATTGAACGAATACCGTTGCTTCTTCCCAAAACCGTCATTGCCAAAATCGATATTGAATTTATAATTCGGCGTATTGAAATTGTTGATCTGACTATTATTTCTATTCTTTAGGAAGTCGGAGGAGAAATTGAATTTTGCCATAAAGTTTTTCGAGAGATCCACGCCGATACTGGCGGCATATCCATACGTATTCACTGTTTCGGCCCCGTTATAGGCGATGTTATACTGCACATAGGTGTTGTGATTTTTGAAGGCAGTAACATCATTGGTGCCAGGCGTATTCGCCACGTTCACATAACCTATAAAGTTTTTCCAGGTAGAATAATATCCCAGCACATCCACCAGCACCTTCCCTCCAATCAAGGAAGACCATCCTAACTCGAACGCATCTACGGACTGAGGCATGATATCTTTAGGCTGGAATTTCACCAGTGAATCCGCATTGCCTGATTGCTGATATTTCTGCACACTTTCCAGCGTATATGGCTGAAACTTATCAAATTGATATACGCCATTCAGCAATCGGGTAGATCCGCCGGAAGCAAAGCTGTTGTAGTCAATAGGCGTGGATTGCAGCGCCTGGATATTAGAAGGAAAACTATAGGCATTCTGATAAGAGAAACGCAGGAAGCTTTCTTTCGCCAGTTCCAATACCCCAGATGTACGGGTAGTAACGCGGGGCTTTTCGAAGAGGGTATTTTTATCATAACGGAAAGCCGCACTCAGACTAAGTTTATTATGTATCACTTTCTTGGTGGCCTGCGCATAAGCGCTGTATTCCGCTACATTTATCGGACCATTGTTATCCGGGAAAAGTGTGCCCTTAGAATCCAGTTTATATAAACGGTAATTCAGTCCGGCAATGATTTCCGCGAATTTGAACAGGTGTCCGAAATTATATTGCGCTTCTGCATTGTAAAGTCGGCTCTTATCCAGGAAGAGCGTACCGCCCTGGGAAGTAGGCATGCCAGCAATACTGTCTTTCAGATGATTAAACAGGGCGCTGCCGGCAGCAGGGCGGCCCTGATCGGCAAACTGACGGGCTGTCCAGCTGGCCGACTCATAACTCTGTCCTCCTGCCATTGCTTCCAGCAGTGCGCCGGTATACTGCGGATACCAGCCATCTCCGGAATTAGCGTCGTAGCTGGGCTTCCAGGCTTCGTTGATCAACTGTGCAGTAGGACTGGCAATCACCGTTCTACCAGAGTTTTCCTGCGTGGTATATGCCCTTACGAACCAATGTTGCGCTTTCAGTTCCAGGCGATATTGCGTGAGGTAATAGCCAGTGAGCGCATAGCGGGTATCATTGCTGTAGACCGCATTACCTTTTGCATAGGTAGCGCTACCAATGGCTTCCAGTCCAGGTTTTATTTTATAGCGGAGTTCCGCATTTGCTTTGAACAACTTAGCGTCGCTGCTGAGATATTGATATTCCGGATACCCTGTTCTGGCAACATAGTGGCTGGTATCCAGCAAGGGCGTAATTAATGGGCCCAGGTCCGGATTCATGGCGAGGGCGCCTTCCAGGAAGGGATTGATGTCTACCGACGTCTTGCTACCATATAAATTTACGCCGTTGTAATTCGGATCGGTGTAGCGGGAGCCCAGACTATTGGTATTGGTGGTATCCGCAGCAATCCAGTCTTTCGCCTGGATATACTGCAGATTCACCTTAAAGGCAAAGCGGTCGTTGATCTTCTTTGCCCAGCGTAAGGTATAGTCATAATAGGGAGAAGGGCCTAGTGGATCGTTGGATTTTCCTTTTTGAATGTGATTTACGCCTTGTGTCACTTGTAAACTAAGTCCCTGGTATTTAAAAGGATCTTTCCCTGTCATGACCATGGTACCGTTGAGGCCACGGGAACCGTATAGCGCGGAGGAAGCGCCGGACAACAGTTCCAGGTTATCTACATCCAGCTCCGTTAGTCCGATAGCAGCGCCTAAAGCGAAGTTTAGTCCGGGCGCCTGGTTGTCCATACCATCTACAATCTGTGTGAAATTGGTATTACCGCTGGTATTGAATCCGCGGGTGGTAACGGTCGTGAAAGTGAGACTGCTGGTGGTGATGTCAACGCCTTTGAGGCCTTGCAACATATTATAATAACTGGGTTGGGGCGAGTTGATGATATCGCGGTTACCTATACGTTCGATTGTAACGGGAGATTCAATTTTCTTTTGGATATTCCTGCTGGCGGAAACCACGACTTCCTTACCGAGTACGGAAGCGGGTGTCAGGGTCACCTGGATGGCGCCCGGACTTTTCAATTCCATGGTTTGGGATTCAAAACCGATACAGGTGAAAATAAGGGTGATGGGATATTGTTTGCGGGTAGAAAAACGGAAATGTCCCTGATCGTTGGTATAGTCGCCATTAGGTCCATCTTTCATGGTCACCGAGACGGCAGGTACCGGTTCTTTGGTATCGCGGTTGCGGACCGTACCGGTAATAACCTGTTGCGCCATCAGCGGTATGCTGAAGAGCAACATCATTGTAATCCACTGTACAGTTTTAAACATGGGGAGTTGTTTTTTGATTTTGGCACTAGGGCGATATTAATCAAAAAGCAACAGGCGAAGTGCTTACTGCAGTGGGTTTGGGGCGAAATTGCCAGCAGGCGGGGTGAATTATTAGCAGGCCGGAGAAAATCGTTCGGCGAAGAATGCCAGGTAAGATCCGGATACCGGCACCTCCATATCGTCTAACCCTTCCAGGTATACGAAATGCCCTTTGTTTTGTTTACGGAACAGCACCACCCTCGATAAGTTCACGATATAGGATCGGTGGCTACGGTTAAATCCAAATGCAGCAATTTCCGATTCCACCTTTTTCAGGGAGGTCCGGATCAATTCTTTTTTCATGGTATTTCCCGCCAGGTAGAAAACGTGTACATAGTTATCTTCTGCTTTTACCAGGAGGAGTTTTTCCGGGAGCAGGGAAAGAACGGCCTTATCATGTTCGTCCCGGATATGTACGGTGGTATCTTTTATATCTGTTGTAGTGAGATGCTGTTCCAACTGGCGGACCTCCTCCACTTTGCTGCGTGTATGAAACCATAGCAATGACAGCGAATAAGGAATGGAAATAATCAAAGCGATATATGGCAGGGTGGAACAAAATTCGGAGAAGGTCAGGAAAATACCTGGATTAATCGCCGCATTGACGATGGTTACCACGGCTCCGATTAATATTACTTCCATCGCAATCCACCCTAAATATCCCATGTGGGAAATCTGTTTTCTCCATTTCAGGCGGAAGAGCAGGAATTGTGAAGTGCCGAGTGCCAAAGTGCCACAGAGAGTGAAAATACCCAGGATGGTAAACAGGGAGAGATTCATTCCCTCGTACCAGGTATTAATATTAAAGGGCAGGAAAATGTCCATGAAAAAGAAAGAGAATACCGCGCAAAAAAGAATCAGGGCGATCCGGTTGCTGCGATTATCCAGCAAGGTAAAACGCTGGAACAGCCAGCCGCCTATGGGTCCATTTTTAGCTGATATACCCAAAGTTTTCATAACATAGGAAGATTTACAATTAAGATAATCAAAATACTTGTAATCGGATTGCAGGAAAAAGAAAACCCGGATCGTATTTGATCCGGGTTGCTATAATAATATGATGTATTGGTCTTATTCCAGTGGCGCTGTAATTTCTCCGCTGATGACTACTGCTTTATTGGTAGCCATGTCGATTGTTTTACCGGAGATAGTGATTTTAGCCACACCATTGGTGATCGACTTGATCGCAAAATTAGTTAATGCGCCTACGCTGGTTTTAGTAGTCAGATAGTCCATGTTCGTAGTGGTGAGGTTAGTCACGGAGAATTGAGACATTGGATCATCGCTGGTAGTGTAGGTAGCAGGGAGAATACCGCCGTTACCATATTTCAGCACAAAGACCACCATTACCTGACTGTTTGTTCCGGCAAATCCCGCCAGGTTCATCAAATGACGATCTGTGAGCGTGGCATCTGTACCAGTATATGTTTTGCCATCCACTGTAATTGTCCAGCTACCTGATGCGCCATTACCTGTACCAGGATTTCCTGTTCCTGGGTCTGTACCTGGCGTACCGGTTCCTGTGCCTTCTGTTACGGTGATAGCCAGCGGGCAGGAAGAACTGCCGTATGTCAAGGTATAATTTGTAGCAACTGCATTGGCGAAAGTACCGCTTGGTACCAGTCGCACTTGTTGAATACCAGTGCTGGCAAATACGCCGGAGGCGGAGAATTTCACGCCGTTCTGCACATCTGTGCTGATGCTGTACATACCAGGTACGGTTACGTTTACATTCGCAATCACGTAGTTACTGCCATTCTGGGCAGTATTGGTTTGGAAAGTACCGGTGATGGCGGTTGCTAAACAATCGTTGTTGGTTCCTTTCAGCGAGCCGCTGGCATTCTGGTTTTGGTTAGGGCTCAGGTTGAAACTGCCGTCTCTTGCCATTTCTGCGCTACAGCCAAAGCAAAATACTGCCAGTATTACTATCAGGTATCGGGAAAGTATCTTCATGGTATTAGTACGGTTTTTCGGTACGTATGTGATATGCAAATATATAGTAATAACTTTAAAATATATCATATTTCATATGTATGGGTTTTGGGGGTGTTTGTGTTTGTTTGGGAGTGGATGTGAACTCAACACCTTCGGTGTTGAGTTGAGTTTTATAGTGAAGTTCCGCCCTGGCGGGCGGAACTTCACGGGCCGGGAAAAATGCAGCGGATTTATAACCGTACATAAGGTTTGCATTTCCATAGGTGTTGATTGTGCGCAGCACCCGGCCGACAGGCCGGAATAAAAAGGGGATCAAAATCTGACAGCGAAGCTGGCGGATTGGGAGACCAAAAATATCCGCATTATGCCATGTGCAGCATCCGGCCGACAGGCCGGAATAAAAAAGGGTTTCACAATCTGGCAGCGAAGCTGGCGGATTGTGAAACCAAAAAATATTCGCATTATGCCATGCGCAGCAACCGGCCGACAGGCCGGAATAAAAAAGGGTCTCACAATCTGGCAGCGAAGCTGGCGGATTGTGAAACCCCAAAATATCCGCATTATGCCGTGCGCAGCAACCGGCCGACAGGCCGGAATAATAAAGGGTCTCCCAATTTGGCAGCGAAGCTGGCAGATTGGGAGACCAAAAACATCCGCATTATGCCATGTGCAGCATCCGGCCGACAGGCCGGAATAAAAAAGGGTTTCACAATCTGGCAGCGAAGCTGGCGGATTGTGAAACCAAAAAATATTCGCATTACGCCATGCGCAGCAACCGGCCGACTGGCCGGAAGAAAAAAGGGTCTCCCAATCTGGCAGCGAAGCTGGCAGATTGGGAGACCCAAAAATATCCGCATCACTATCAAATCATCCGCATTACTATAATGTAGTCACCAAAGACGCCAACCTATTGGAAATCCCCACTTCATTATCATACCACGCCACTACCCTGGCGGTATTCCCAATCACAGTAGTCAACAAACTATCTACAATCGCTGAATGCGTATTCCCAATAATATCAACAGAAACCAGCGGCTCCGTACCATACTCCATAATGCCTTGCAAGTCTGTTGAAGCATGCTGCCGGAGCAACTGATTAATAGTTTCAGCAGTGACGGTCTGACGTAGGTTCACTGTCAGTTCTGCAATGGAACCATCTATCACAGGCACCCTGTAAGAGAAACCATCGAGGCGACCTTTCAATCCTGGTAGTACATCTCCTATTGCTTTGGCTGCGCCAGTGGTAGTAGGGATGATCGATTGCGTGGCAGCCCTCGCCCGACGCAAATCCTTATGCGGACCATCCTGCAACATCTGATCCATGGTGAAAGCATGGATGGTGGTCATATAGCCGGATTCAATACCATAGGCTTTGTCCAGTACATGCAATACAGGAGCAATACAGTTGGTGGTACAGGAGGCAGAAGAAATGATTTCATCTTCCGGACTAATCAGATGATTGTTGACACCATCCACGATGGTTTTAACGCCGCCCGTTGCCGGCGCCGTAATCAGTACTTTCTTCGCGCCTGCAACGATATGTGCAACCGCTTTATCTTTTGCAGTGAACCTGCCGGTAGACTCGATAACAGCATATACGCCCAGCTCTTTCCAGGGCAGACGTTCCGGCTCCCGCTCATTCAACAACCGGATGCGTTTATTATTAATGACCAGGTAGCCGTCTTCTGCGCTAACAGTACCGTTGAATTTACCGTGTGAAGAATCAAATTTAAAAAGGTGGGCAAGGGTGTGGGCATCCGTCAGATCGTTGATGGCAACTACTTCTGCGCCAGGTTGCTGCAGGAGTGCCCTCATGGTCATTCTTCCAATACGTCCGAAGCCATTGATTGCAATTTTCATGATCTTTTGATTTATCTGATGAATAGATTATTCCGGTAATAAGGCGGAACGAAATGTAGACCGATAAGTACCAGGAGATATTTCCAGGTGACGAAGAAATACCCGGCGCATAGATACGAGTCCTCCAAGTCCGCATTTCAGCGCGATTTCCTCCAGAGAGAGCGGACTGTTTTCCAGGTAATTGCGGGCCAGTTCCACTCGAAATTTTTCAATAAATTTCGCTGGCGTCATGCCTGTTTCTTTGAGGAATACACGGGCAAAATTGCGGGCGCTCATATGCACTTTTTCTGCCAGCTTCTCTACAGACAAATCTTCGTGTATGTGTTCCAGTAGCCAGGGCCGAAGCTGTAATAACAAAGGGCTGCTCACTTCGTAGGTGGGTAGTAGTCCGCCGAACTGTTTTTGATTCCCCGGGCGTTTCAGGTGGATAACCAGTTTACGTGCCACCCTGAGGGCCACTTCCCGGCCATAGTCTTCTTCCACCATAGCCAGTGCGAGATCCATACCTGAAGTGACGCCTCCGGCGGTATATATGTTTCCGTCTTTGATAAAGAAAGGGGTAGTGTCTACGATGACATCAGGAAACTGTTCCCGCAGGCGATCATAGACCTCCCAATGAGTAGTGGCCCGCTTGTTATGGAGGAGTCCTGCCCTTGCCAGGACAAAAGAGCCTACACAAATAGCCGCTACCCTCCTGATACTGCTGGCTTGCTGTTGCAGCCATTGATAAAATCTGGAAGACACGGGTTCACCTGCTGGCAATCCCCACCCCACGACGATCAGCGTATCTATCGGTTGATGAATATCATAGATACTGCCATGTACTACCACATTCAGCGGACTGTTTAGCTGCACTGCTGTTTCCGGAGTGGCAGTGACGATCTGCATTTCATAGGAGGTATAGTCTTCTCCATGCATATCCCGCAAT
The DNA here is from genome assembly GCF_003259435.1 of Chitinophaga dinghuensis. Lineage (GTDB taxonomy): Bacteria > Bacteroidota > Bacteroidia > Chitinophagales > Chitinophagaceae > Chitinophaga > Chitinophaga dinghuensis. The sequence goes on along the minus strand of NZ_QLMA01000004.1, from coordinate 287,717 downwards.
GCATTGATCGCAAAAGAGAAAACATCTACCGGACCGGCGAGGGTAAGCAGCCTGCTGCCAGGCAATACAGCGATTACAACCAGTTTGCTTTTATGAGTCATGGGTTTGGGTCGTTTGCTACCTCAAAAGTAGACAACTCAGCCCTTGTCTGCAATGACAAAAACTATACAGTTTCTGCCAAATCAGACATAACTATTCCCCATAATATGATTGTAATCTGGTGATCAGGGCATTAACTCCTTCGTATACTTTATCTTCCTGGTAATTGGTAAATACTACATAGGCACGGTTTACGGCAGGGATCATCACCACCCTGGTAATGAAGGTACCGGGATTGCCAGTATTGGAGGACACTTGATGTCCTTGTTTGTTGACCTCCCAGAACCATCCCATGGCAAAGGTATGGCGACCAAAGTGGAGGAAGTTTACCGTGGCGCTATCCAGGAGTGGACTGGCGCCTTTAAAGGCTTTTAATTGCTGGGATAATAATATCGTATAGTCGGATAAGTTAGTATTGACATTTCCTGCAGCCATCAGCCAGTTGAGCTTATAGTTTTCAGCGCTGGCCTCTGGTTGAAGGTGATCGTTGTGTCCCCAGGTTTGGGTGGAGTCTTTTTCGTTAGGACTTCCAGTTTGCAGGTGGATACTGAGGGAGGTATTGAGGTTTTGCAGAAGTTCTTCGTAGGTATGCCCGGAGATTTTCTCCAGGAGGGCGCCTGCCAGTACATATCCTGCGTTTGAGTATTTCAGTTCGCCGGTGGAGGTATTGGGAGGCTGTTGCAGCAACCAGGCGGCAAACTGCATTCGCTGTTGCGATGGCGTCCCAGGGAATTGATTTTTACGGGGTTCTTCGTTGCCATAAGAATAAGGCATGAGGGGATTGCGAAAACTCAGCAGATCCGCGACAGTCATGTCGTAATAACAGGGTTTGCTTTTCGCTTTCAGCTCCGGAAAAATAGCAAAGAAGGGCGTATTCCAGGTAAGTCGGCCAGCTTGTATTTGCTGCGCGATGAGTAAGGATGTAATGGCTTTGGTATTGCTGCCAATGCGAAACCGATCGCTGGGCGCAGCTGGTAGATGGGAGTTTATTTTTTTTGTACCGAAGATCTGTGTCTCCATAACACCGGTATCGCAAACTACGGCATATGCCAGTTCAGGAATGTTATAATGTTGGCGGATACTGTCTGCGAAATTGCTATGGCGTTGGGCATAGGTTCCCGTGGAAACCAGGAGGAGTAAGGCAATCAGAAGTTTCATAAAATGGCTGTTGCGCAAAGGTGCGGAAAAATCGGGATGTTGTTATCTCCCTAAAAATTTATTTTACGGCTGCTAAATATTCGTATAGGCATATACGTTGTGAAGGCCTGTAAATGGTCAGCATTACGCCATTGGTGAATATGCGGGAATACATTAATTCCAGTTGTCGCGTCTCCCTGATATTATCCAGCAAACGTCTGCCTGCGCCGAGGAACACGGGGTAAGTGAGAAAGCGGTATTCATCGATGAGATCTTGTTGGGCTAAACTTTGCATCAGTCCGACGCTGCCAACGATCATCATATTCTTACCGGGTTTGTTTTTTAATGCCCGTATTTCTGCTGCCACATTGGATTTGACGAGAATGGTATTGGACCAGTTGGCTGATGGCAAGGTAGTAGAGCAAACGATCTTTGCGGTATTATTCATGCGATCGGCTTCCGGGTTATTGGATTGATGTTGCCAGTAGGCTTCAAACTGGAGGTAGGTATATTTTCCTAGTAACAGGAGGTCTGCCTCCTCATAGGTTTCATAGATATACTCGCCCATCTCTTCACTGAAGCCATGCAACTGCCAGTCGGTTTCACCGTTGGGACCAGCGGTAAAGCCATCCAGGGTTACAAACGCCTGCGCTACAACTTTTCTCATGCGACTGCTATTAATCGGTACAAAGGTAAACATGTTACAACAGGCAATTGGGTTGAGAATGCGACAATTTTGGAGGTTGATCCCGACAATTTTTTTACCTAACTTTAGCCTATGAAACACGTATCCATCCTGATCCCATTTGGCGCCAGCAGTCTTTCTAACATTGAAGGCACCTGGCATATTCTCACAGAGGTGAACACCATCTTAAGGCGTATGGGTCGCGAACCTATATTTGACGTACATCTTGTGGGTATTTCCAATGCTTCTACGCAGCGTAATGGTTTATTTACTATCCAGCCTGATCTCTTGATGCAGGATGTGCAAAAAACCGATATGATTGTTATTCCTGCCATGCACCAGGACCCGCGGGAGGCATTACGTTTGAATGCGGATTTTATTCCCTGGATTAAAGAGCAGTATGCGAATGGCGCAGAGATTATCAGTTTCTGTATTGGCGCGTTTTTCCTGGCAGGCACAGGTTTGCTGGATGGGAAGCGTGCAGCTACGCATTGGGCGGCGGCGAATGATTTGCAGGAAATGTATCCGAATGTGGAAGTAGTGGATGAGAAGATTATGACAGAGGAAGACGGCATCTACACCAGTGGCGGCGCGTATTCTTATCTGAACCTGGTATTATATCTGGTGGAAAAATACACGAACAGGGATATTGCCATTGTCATTGCGAAGACGTTCATGATAGATATTGATAAGGATAGTCAATCTCCTTTCATTATGTTCCAGGGGCAGAAATCGCATGAAGATGAGCCGGTGAAGAAGGCGCAGGAATTTATTGAGCAGAACTTCCAGGATCGCGTAACGGTGGATCAGCTGGCGAATATGCTGGCATTGGGTCGTCGTAGTTTGGAGCGGAGGTTTAAGAAGGCCACCAGCAATACTGTTACCGAGTATATACAGCGTGTAAAGATGGAGGTGGCCAAGAAAAGTTTTGAAAGCAGCCGGAAAAATATCAGTGAGGTGATGTATGATGTTGGCTATGCGGATATCAAGGCATTCAGAACTATTTTCCGGAAAGTGACGGGTTTGTCTCCTATTGAATATCGGAATAAGTACAACAAATCAGCTGCAGTAGCAGTATAAATTTAATTTTCATTGGCGGCCTGGTATAAGCCTATCAGGCCGCAGATGAATGCCAGCACGGCAGCGATGGTGCGGATCGTGTGTAGTTTAACCCAGAGTCCTTCGAAGTCCATTCTCATATCTTTTATTGCGTCTTTACTGGCGTTTACCAGATCAAATTTATCGAGTGTATCATTTAGCGGCACATTTCCGAAAGCGGTGATGCCGAACACGCCTATCATATATAATGCGGATGTCAGCATCATGTAACGGTATCCTTCGTGGTGAAATTGTTGCCAGGTAGCGATGGCTAGCAGGAGGATATTGCCGGTAAATACGCAGAGGAAGAGTGGGTTGAGAATGGCGCGGTTCATGGCTTGGAAGGCGGCGAGGAATTGTTCGTCATTGAGTTTGGCCAGGCCGGGTATAACGGAAACGGACCAACTATAGAACAGGCCGGCCATCAATCCGGTGAAACAAACGGTGATGATAAGGATAATCATGGATGATGTTTTTTTCATGTGATTGTTTTATGCAAAAGTAAAGTAGTGGAAAGATCGGAAATAGAACAATTCCGACAAGTGGGGAGAAAAAAAATTCTGTACAGGAACAGCATTCGTGAAAATGTCTGTTCCATGTACAGACGGAATAACCAACGCGGGAGGAATCCCGCCTTTTCGTTTCATGTTTGTTAACCCTTCTTTTCCGCGGATCGCGGATGCATTATTCGTGCGGGGCTATAGTCCCGACCGATGATGCAGCATATGTTGGAATTACTTTATTAGTTCTGGAAAGTTCTCTACGATTTCTATGGATTGGCGTTGGTACTTCAGTGGAGCGGTACCGGCGAATTCTTTGAAAGCGCGGATAAAGTGTGACTGATCGGCGTATTCTTGTTCGAATGCGATATCAGACAGGCGGGTGAACTGGTTATTTCTGAGCTGATTTAAGGAGGCCTGGAATCGGCATATCCGGGCAAACAGCTTAGGGGTCATACCTATATGTTGGAGGAATTTTCTTTCGAAGCTTCGTTCCGACATTTGGAGTTCATCCAGTATTGTTTTTAGGGAGATGTTGCCGGCACTGTTGGTTATGCGTTGTAGTGCATGATAGAGTGCGGCATCAGTAAGGCCCTGGTGTAATAGAATATTTTTATAGAGATACGCAGCTAAGATATCAATCTGTTGCTGTGTATTGGTAGCGTTCAGTAGTTGTTCCGGTAGTTGACCGGAGATTTCCATGCAGCCGTCTGTGAGGTCCTGGGCGTTGAGTCCGAACACGCTTTTGAGGGCGTGTGGATGGAAGTAGACGCCTATGGTCTGAAACGATGCCGGAGAGATGATTTCGGTAAAGGTGGTTGCCTGGCCGTATAAGAATACGGTGGCGAGTTGTTTACCGAATTGTTCGAAGTGGCCTTTATCTGAGTGTTGGAAGATGAGGCCTGGCGAACCGTCAGCAATTGTTTTAAATGTTTTCGGAGTATCTGCTACGGTGCTGCTGCTGAGTGCCCAGAAGTAGCGTACGTAAGGTTGCAGATACGCGGGTGGAACAATATGCTGAAAATCCATGATGAGGGTTCTTTTGATAAATGTACAAAAAATTAAATTCAGGCAGGAAAGACTTCCCGCCTCTACCCTTCATTGGGTACGATGGACATACCCACGTTTAACTAAGTTTAGGGTGATAACATTTCATCAGAGACGGAAACTATTATGCAGAAAAAATAATGTTACAACATATAGCTATTAAAAAGGACAGGCTTCCGAAGAAACCTGCCTTTTGATTTGAGTAGTTAATCGACCTCCTATCCCTCAACTATGGAGGCCTTAACCAGCTTGAATCCTTTTATGCTGGCTGGGTAGTCCTTCCTCCTCGGGGTAAACTGACAACCTCACCGTTTACGATCTTACTGAAGGATGCATCGGAAGAACTCTGTCTGCAACCCCGAATCAGAAGAAGAAGTGTGAACCCATTAAAACTTAAAATCTGCCAGTAATGCGTAGGTGCAGAATAAGGTAGATAACACAAGTCATAAACAATCACTATCCCTGGAAAGGGAGGCCCCTTTCGGGGCCCTGTACTGACTGCTTTAAATAATTTAAATGCATTCAGCCAATCAACCAAACAATAGTTAGCTGTTTTTTTAACTTCTATGATAGTTTAACTTTCACAAAATGGACAGAAGATAGACATCTCCTGTATATTCAACTATGAAGAAAGTTTGCGCAGCCACATACCTAGACGAGGGTATACGCACTACACAGTGACTCAAAAATCATAGTTGTGTCCTCAAATGGCTGATACCTTGTAGGCACCTATGGTGGCACTTATTGTCATACAATAAGGAGATATGCGATGGAAAAAAATCAGTTCACATCTTAGCAGGCATGTACCTGCTATTACCATTCAGACAATCAAACTTACAGATCTATTGATCTAACACACAAACGACTGTTTAATTTCATATAGCCGTTACCGTTATTTCATCAATAATTACTGTATTACTATCGACTGTTTCCAATATGTCAATGAACCTTATATAATGCTAAGACGATGTCTCTTTAAAATCGTACTTCAAAAAACGCTACTTTTTTGAAATATTTATTTTCATCATACATACCAAACTACTAATTAACTCTATCATCAAATGGAGGCATCATAATCCAGAGTATATTCTCGTTGATATTGAACTCCATATTCGCTTCGTCGTACAATTCTTCTGAATGATAAATCTTCTCTACCCATTCCCTGAAAGCTTTTATCTGTTGATTCTCGGCTGTCTTAGGGTTATCTTTTATGCGTGACACCAGCTCACTATCAATTCCCAGGATACCAAGCAATTCACTCGCCGGCCGACCTGCCTCACATTCCAGGAACATATCTATAAGCTTACGCTCACACAAAATTACCTTCTTCATAAAGTATAATTTTTAATATGGAAATGATATTAATTAGAATCTTTGGGTATCAAAATATATTGGTTGAACTTTTTCGTAATAATGAACCAGGAAGAATCCTGGCGCCTGTGATCAAGTCAAAATACTTATAATCCACATTTAAAGTACTTTGTAGAGGGGCATCAAGACTCACCTCTTTTGGGGGTATAAAATATATTTAATCCAGCAGCTGAACCCATACCCTACACCACACTTGTCTGAAAAAAAGGGACGGGGAAGAATCCCCGTTCCGTACAGATTCAGTAATGCTTGCCTCATTCACTCGAATGAGACTATGGAAATTTTTATTGTTTAAAATGGTAGACTATTCTCACGGAGCCGAAATCTAAATACACCCCTGCATTTAGTTGTGGAATGCCATCTACCAACTTCACACCCGATAACGGTGACATCTCTTTTTAAAATGGAACCGGAAAGAATTCCGGCTCCCACTTCATAATACGATCTAGATGTAATCTTTTTAGTATTTATCTGCGCTATGCACCAAAATTAATTAAAGATTTACATACAAAGATCATTACACACAAAATAAATTTCGTTTTTTTTCATAAAATTTTTCAAACGTAATACCAACAAGCAATTCACTAAAAAAATATTTTTTCAACACAAATACACACTTTAAAAACTTGATAAAACCCTTATCAGATCAGGATTCACAGTATCACCAAAACACTATCATGATAACAGAATTATCATCGTGATAATTTAATTATCACATCAGGATGACTAACCATACCACTCCATAAATCAAAGAACAAACCACCACACCATTCCAACTTTCTTAAAACCTGCACCGGGAAGAATCCCGGTGCATTCTATGTCAATTGTTATTATTAAAGTTTTAAAACGGGATCAGGAAGAATCCTAATCCTTTCCCTACATTGACCATTCTCTTGTACATCGCGGAATGGCCAAATATTTTATTCTCAAGAACTAGTTTTTTGTTGAGTCTGGAGTAGGCCAAGTAGGGAGGCCTTGCTCCATTTTGCGAAGAGCAGCTTTTATCTCCTCATCGTGAGGACTCTTCTCCAATGCCTTTCTTTCCCATTTCAATGCCTCTTCTTTCTCTCCTAAACGATAGTAGATATTGGCGTATGTATCCAGATCCGCTCCCCCATCGCTGAAATTCTCCATATTATACTTAACGGCAGTCAGCGCAAATCGTAGGATGGAAGTATCATCTACATTTTCAAATACCATCCAGCTTACATTATTGATATGGTATTCGCTATGTGGTAACGCCGTTTTATAGTACTTCTTATAATACTCTCCCATTTTAGACCAGGACTTATGATCAATTGAATAAGTCATTGCCTTTCCCCAAACATATTCACCTCCATCCTCCCCATACTTCTGCACTACCGTTTGATGAATAGCTTCCCAATCTACTTGTCCACCTTTCTTCAAAGCAGGGTTAATTATTTCGGCGGAAATAAATTTACGCACCATTCCTTTATAACGAAATGCCCCAACTACATCTTTAGCAATAGCACTATCTCTTGTCAGGAAGGCGAATCCCGGATTATCCGAACTATTAGTAAAATTGAGTATAAACATCAGATTCGCGTAAGAATCCGGTGATTTCAGATTCTTCAAATAAGCGGCACTCAAATCATTAATAGGCTGTTTATCATTCTTCCTCATAGCCATTAAAATGAGTCTTCTCACAAACGCAGAATCATGATTTCCATTTCTAAATTGTGTTAAATACTCTTCATAACGATTATCATTATCATGCACGTCTATATTTTTCAGACTAGCTAATAATGTTGATTTTTCACCATTGAGGTTGCCAAGGACCAACAGAGAATTAATCTTACTCATCGTATCAAATGGCATTTTGATGACCGCTCTGTCATATGTAACCACACCATTCTCCTCCGTTTCTACATCAAACGGTTGGGTATAGATAGCTGCACTCAATCCCATTTTCTCCAGGGATTTCAGACTATCTAGCATTCCTCTGTAAACTTTAATGAATGCTTCCGGCGATTGAGTAGTATAGCCCCATGTATCCAAATCATTCCACTGATGCCCTGGCGTACTAACGGTTACACCTCCAAACTCTCCTAGCACCTGAATTTTCCCAAAATCGTTATCAATCTTACGAGGATAAGGATAGGCATGAATATCAGCTATATCACTTTCAATCCAGGGTTCAGTAGAAGGTGCACGCAATCTATCATTTACATACAATAGTTCACCAGAATGACCATTTACCAATCTGGTAGGATCATATTGTTTTACCCAACTGGTAAGCCTCTTCTGATCGTAAGCCCCCCAGCGTTCGTTGAACAACACCCAGGTTACTACAGATGGATGGTTATACAATTGATCCATTGTTGCTTTTACCTCTCTTTCGAACTCCGGTTTTGAACCTTCTGGCAAAGCATTTGGAGGATTTACAAAATCCTGCCACACCAACATGCCTAATTTATCTGCATAATAGTACCATCTTTCCGGCTCTACCTTAATATGTTTACGAACAGTATTAAAGCCCATTGCCTTCATCGCCTGCAGGTCAAACTGTATGGCTTCATCACTGGGGGGCGTCATTAAACCATCAGGCCAGAAGCCTTGATCTAATACTCCCAGGTTAAACAGATACTTGTTATTGAGGAAAATCCGTTTATGACCTGCTGCATCTTCGCCAACGGAAACCTTTCTCATTCCAAAATAACTACTTACTTCGTCGGTTATACCCGCTTTCGATTTTAATTTAACAACGACATCATACAATATGGGCGTTTCAGGAGACCATAAGGCAGCATTCTTCATCTTTGCAATTAATGGCACATTCATTGGTCCGCTTACTTTGGTCACTTCTTTTCCATCCTTTTTGATAATCAATTCTACATTATCATTTCCGGAAGTATTTATTCCTCTTACAGCAACTGTCACTTGTTGTTTATCTATATCGGGAGTAATTTTCAGCCCTTCAATTCTATCCTGTGGCACATTTTCGAGCCAAACTGTTTGCCAGATGCCACTGCTAGGTGTATAAAATATGTTTCCTGGGTTGAGCACTTGCTTTCCATGAGGATTGATTCCCCGGTCCGTAGGGTCCGTAACTTTTACCTCCAACACATTTCTTTGTTCTTGTTTAAGAGCATCTGTAATATCCAGGAAAAAGTTGTCATATCCTCCAACATGCGCCCCAACAGGTTTACCATTGACAAATACTTCTGCTTTCCAATCCACCGCTCCGAAATTAAGGAGACAACGTTCACTGGATTTCAGCTTATTTACATCAAACTGGGTTTTATACCAGAGCGCCTCCTTGGGTCCTAAAGATCGTTGAACGCCGGACAATTGCGATTCAATTGGAAATGGCACCAAAATTTGGCCTTGTGAAGCCCCCATGGTTGTAGCTTCACTATCTGTGATACTATACGTCCAATATCCGTTAAGATTAGACCAATTGCTACGTTGCATAGTTGGTCGCGGATACTCCCGCCAACAATTGTTCGCTGTTACTTTTGCTCCCCAGCTTGTTTTTAAAGTAGCAGACGCTATCCTATTGTCTGTCAACTTATCCTGGGAAAAGGATCTTACTCCTGTTGATAGCAATAAAATGGTTATTAAGGAATTTCTCAACATTTTGACAATCTATTATAATGATTAAACTTAGTATCCAGGATTTTGGGTAAGTAGCGTATTTCTAGCCACTTCGACAGAGGAAATTGGAAACAAAGATTTATAAGAGGCCCATGTTCCGCCTTTACCAGCACTTATTGCCGGCATTACTTGGTCTATTTTATTAAATCTCTTCAGATCAAAGAACCTAGAACCGCCCTCTGTAAACATTTCTACTCGTCTTTCATGCAAGATGGTATCTAGTAATTCGTTCTGATTGACGCCTGTAACATTGGGTAACCCTGCACGGGCTCTAACTAAATTTAAATCCGCTAAGGCCAGGTCAAGTTTACCCTGCTGCGCTCTAGCTTCCGCCCTATTTAATATAACATCTGCCAATCTAAAAAAGGTGTATGACTCTGTAGGTGCAGGCGTACCCGACTTTGCTTTATACTTAAAAGGGAAAAAATATGATTTTCCTTGTGCAGTTACGGAGTTAATCCAATTCTTTTTCCTTAAGTCATTTGATTCAAATGTGTTAAGAAAGGAAGATGTAAGGAAAAAAGGATTAGTAGAACTAGGGCCAGATGTAGGTAAAATAAATAATGGCCCATTTGGAGTCCATTGCGTACTGGAAACGGATTGCAATTGCCATATGGCCTCGTTACTTGTTGCCAAAAAAACATTAGCGAAACTCTCTAAGGAAAATGTTTGGCTATTTCCAATCAAAGTACTTGCCTCAGACTCTGCTTTATCCCAAGATTTTTGCATCAAATAGACCTTCGTCAATAATGCAGATGCTGCATATGTAGTCAATCGATATCGAGTACTTACTACATTCAATAGACTTCCATCTAAATATTTAGTACTTAAATCATTCTTCGCTTCAACTAAATCAGAAATAATATTATTTAGAATTGTCTGTTGAGGCGTTTTTGCAATCCTGGAATTCACCACAAAATCAGTTGTTGATACCCACGGAATATCTCCATAAAGATTAACAAGATAATAGTAATTAAACGCTCTAAAAAATCGAGACTCCCCCAGTAATTGCAACTTGATCGATGGAGTAATAGTCTTTGAAGCGGTTAATTGCTCATATGCTTGATTACACGTAAAAATATATCTGTAAGCAACAGTCCAGTATTGTCCACCATTCACTGCACTACTTAAGTTATTTATATAAAAATCAATATACCCTTGATTGGTACTCAATGCTTGTTGAAAAATCACATCATCGATATAAATCGATGCAAACAAATCCAACGTACGCATTTCACCTGGAATTGTTAAACTACCATTACTCATCGAGGTATACACGCCAGTTAAAACAGAAATAGCAGTGCCATCCGAACCATAAACATTATCTGCATTAAAGCTCGTACTTGGTGCTGACACTTCTACTAATTTCTTACATGACATCAACAATATTGACACTAGACTAAAGAATATGAGTTTTCTAAAGCCAACTTGGAGGAATCCCAAAGATAAAATATTCATACTTTAATTTTTAGAATGTCATTTGAGCACCAAAAATAATTGTAGTTAATGGTGGCAAAGTAACAGTTAGACTTGGAAACTCTGGATTGAATCCTTTATACTTTGTAATTGTGAATATATTCTGTCCTTGGCAAAAGACTCGGGCATTTGTCATATGTATTTTGGACAAAATATTTGATGGTAACTTATAGGCAATACTTACATTCTTTAGTCGAAGAAATGACGCATCTGTATAAACAAGATCTGATGTAAGCGTATAAACCCAAGGAAGTGCTACTTGGCTGGCACTAGCCACTTTTTGAATATCTGTAGCATCCCCTTTCTTTTGCCACCTGTTGAGAATATCTGTGGTAAGGTTTCCAAGGTTACCCGGTAGCTGTTGGGCGCCTCCAATTAATGCACCATCTGGACCAACTTGCTTGGTATACTGAATGAAAAAATCCAACGAAAAATTCTTATATGTTACTGAGTTATTAATTCCACCATAAAAAGTGGGCGCTATATTAATAAACTTAGTATCATCAACGTTAGTTTTGGGGGAAGATGTCAATGTTCCATCCTTTGCGTAAAACTCGCTAATGCCAGTTTCTTTATTCACATCCGCAAATCGGAAGACTTTAGCAACTGTGATAGGGCTCCCTACCTGATACTTATTAGCATAAGTCGAATTTTGGATATTATCAAATCTTACAAGCTTATTATCTGGGAATGTGAAATTCAAACTAGAATTCCACGTCCAGTTTTTCTGTTTAACATTAACGGAGGTAATTGATACTTCCAAGGATGTATTTTGAATTAATCCAGGAAAATTTCTAGATAAACTGAATGTTCCAGTAGTAGCAGGAACATCATAGGAAACAATCTGATTACTGGATCTATTTCTGTTATAGGATATATTTGCTAGCAACCTATTTTTCCAAGTTGCTAAATCAATACCAACAGACAGTTTTCGTGTTTCTTCCCATTCCAGATACGGATTTGGTAAGCCGGAGGTTGCCAATCCAATAACACCTTGATAAGGTACCGCAACTCCATATTTAGTATACAAATTCAAAAATGTATAATTCCCAATTTGATCATTTCCCGTTGTACCATAGCTAGCTCTAAGCTTAAGAAAGTTTATAAAATTCAAATTCTTCTTAAACCACTCCTCTTCTGACATTATCCATCCTACACCAATAGATCCAAAATTGTGAAATCGATTATTGCTACCAAACCTAGAGCTACCGTCTCTCCTTCCTGAGAGATTAATTAAATACTTATCTTTTATATTATAATTCAACCGCAAAAATCCTGCATTGTACTTATAAACACTCATCCCATCTGTAACCAGCATAGATGTTGCTTGCTGAATATCCCATACCGCATTATCAAAACTAAAATTAGTACCATTGAGAAGAATATTACTGTTATTAGCCTGCTGAATACTAGTACCTAATACTGCATCCAAAACACCAATCCATACACTGCTTCTATAAGTAACTTGTGGCTCAATATTCCAATTACTAATTCTATAAGTAGCAGAAGTAGCAGCAGGTTTAACATAAATTCTGTTATCCGGAGCTACGCTTAAAGATGTATAAAATGTATATTCATTTGTAACCATATTGTTGTATCCCATAACAGATTTTACAACTAACCCCGGCAACACCTCATACCCAATTTGAAGGTTAGTTAGCAAATTTGATGTGGCAGAGGAATATCCCGTATACATATTTCTAAGCGGGTTTTGAAAGGTGACCATTCCTGCGGTTGTCATCATATAGTTTAAATTGCCAGTAGAATCATATAGAGGAGGTGCATTGGGTGGTAGCATTGTAATATCAGAAGTTCTATCAGTATTTGGCAACTTATTTGCATCATACATATAACTGACTGACACCTCAGTATGAAATTTATTATTGGGAGACGCTACTGACAATGATAAATGACCGCTCCCCTTTCTATCACTATTATTACCATAAGCAGACTTAAAGAAACTGCTCTGATAATTGTAAGTTCCAGAAATGAGGTATTTCACATTATCTGTTCCGCCACTTACAGCCCCTTGTACTGTTGAAAATTGCGGTGTTGCACCTAACAATTCACGTTGCCAATTGGTATACCTTGTAGTATCCCAAAAGGTTAGATCTGGTGCATAATTGGTATTAGATGGATCATTACTTGGGGATAGACCAAAGTTCTTAAATCCTTCATTTCTAATTGCTAAGTACTGTTTTGTATCTAATAGATGTTGAAACCGTGTAACTTTAGAGAATCCTGTAGATGCTGTCAAATCAACAGACATTCTGCCTGCCTTTCCTTTCTTCGTCGTTATTAATATAGCCCCGTTTGCGGCCCGAGACCCATAAATGGCGGTTGCATCTGCATCCTTTAACACATCAATTCTTTCAATATCATTTGGCGAAATGAAACTAAGCGGATTTCCAGCAGGGCTAGTTACAGAAGTAATAGTACCAGACCCTCCAAGAATCCCACCTTTATTCGGTAATAATTGAGAGGTATAAGGAATACCATCTATAACATAGAGTGGATCGTTACTTGTGGAAAGAGATATACTGGTTACTCCTTGAATAGTTACTCTCACTCCACTATTAGCCATACCAGTAGATTGTGTGATTACCATTCCCGGCACTCGGCCTTGTAAAGCCAAAAGAGGATTTGTGACAGGTTGCTTTGAAATTGCCTCGGCTCTTACGGTGCCAATATCACTAGTACTAAACCGTTTGGTAGTGGTCCCGTAAGCCATTACGACAGTTTCATCCAATTGATTAGGGGCTGGAACCATTTGTACCAACATCATCCCAGTGGTTGGAACAGAGAGGAGCTCCGTTTTATAACCAATGTAACTAAAAACTAGTATTGCTGATTCATTTATCGATTTAAAATAAAAATTGCCTTGATTATCAGATGTGGTCCCAAGTTTTGTTCCTTTTACAGATACAGTTACTCCTGGCAAAAAGTTGCCATGTTCATCCATAATCCGACCCTTCAACTTGGCAGTTTTGATAGTATCGTTAGGAAATTCCATCAATGTATAACTAAACACTTTGAATGGGAGCAATATTGAACACAGTAGAATTACTCCAAAATAGATTGATATTCTATTCATTATGCTTTATTTTAAAACACATATTATTAAACCTCTTTAAGAAATTATTTTACTAGCTTCCTTTATTAATAGGATAAGCGTAAAACCACTTAACCAGTACTACATAATTAACAGATGCATAACTAAAAAAAACAATCAGGAAAATGTTGCTCCATTAAATAATCAAAATGTAAGTCGTGTGCGATCCAATTGCAGAAGTTTATTCTATCTTAAATAAGCAAAAGGAAGAAGAAGCAATAATCAAGGCTTAGTGGAATAACATCCGCATAACAAAAAATCATATCACTATAAAATAACTTGAGTTGATTTTTTCATCATTACTTTTAAATAATCATATAAAATGCAACTGCGGAAAATAATAAGATATTCAATTGCCGTCAAAAGAAATACTTCCATCCTAACATTATTCTTGTTCTTAATCCTTTGCATAAAAGGTAATGCACAAGACAAACCTGCAATAAATGAAATAACCTACGATGATTGGTATTTTTTGAGTCCTGGTCCTGCATATATAAATCAAGATGGTAAATTCATAGCATACAAAATAGAAAATCTCCCCAAGAACCATAAAACTCTAGTATTACAAAACATCGATTCGAGCTGGAAGAGAACATTTATTGATGCTGGGATACCGATATTCGCCAGCGTTGGAAAAAAATCCATTTGCTACATACTTGGACAACATGATAGTCTTCATATTGTAAACTTGGGATCACGAGAATCAAAATCTATTCCTAACATTAAATCTATTTCATTAATCAATCATAATACTTGGAATTCTAAACCCAAATGGATAGCTATATCATCTAGAAGCAAATCACTTATTCTCATAAACAAACTTACTGGAGAAAAATTCGAATTTAAGGACATTGATCAAATGTATCCCATTGAATATGGAAATGATGCAATCCTACTATTATCTGAAAATAAAATCTCCAGCTTACAGTTATCAACTATGAAAATAAAGGAAATAACAAGTTTAGGCGACTCAATAATTTCCATATCAAAAGCAGTCCAGTCCCCCATAAACCATAAAATTTTTACTATAGCTAGCAAAAAAATAAATGGAGGCATAGTATCTGAGATTGGTAGCTTTGACACTATATATAAAACACTATTAACATCTGAAGATTTACCTATTAGAACCGACCTATCAAAATGGACATTAAACCTGACTGAAAATGACAGTTGCTTAAATATAGACCTTGTAGAACAACAACAGTTCTCCTACTCAATCAACAAAACTACTCCATTAATAATCTGGAGTTATCAGGATAATAAACTCACACCTAAAAACCATCAAACCCCACTTCAGCCGACAACATCCAGGTGGGTGCTAAATACTTATACCGGAAAGTTAACTCGGCTCCAAAGCGATACATCTTTTATTATCGCGTCAAATTCAAAATGGTTAATACTTAGTGCAAATCTGGAAAATGGCGACATGGGAAAAAATGAGATACAGGGAACTCCACACAATATTTATATTACCAACACAACTACAGGAGAAACATATGACACCAAAATACCGTTTATTAACATTGCAAAAACATCCAATACATTAAATAAAATAGCCTACTTCTCCAATGACTATAATAAATTATTTGTCTATAACTTAGATTCTAAATCGAACCAACCAGTAATGGATCTTTCGACGGCCAACGGTAAATTCAAAACAGATTCTATTCAAGAAGATCAACCAATTTTAAAATACAAACTATTAGGTCAAAGCCCTAATTTCGACACCATATACATTAGTGATAAATATGATATTTGGATGATTCATACTGACAATAAATTCAATCCAACTAATATAACAGGAGGCTATGGAAATAAAAATAAAATAGAATTTAAGTTCATTCAAGGCGAATACAAAATATTACAATGGAATCAATTGAGATATATAACTGGATTCAACACAATAACTAAAAAAGCTGGATTCTATGAATTATCCAAAGGAAAAGAAAAAGAACCAAAGGAACTGTATAGTGGTTCAGATTACATTACAACAAGACCTATAATAATGAACGATCACCTAAGTGTTCCAGTTCCTGTAAAAGCAGAAAATACAGAGGCATATTTAATTGTAAAAGGCTCCACAAACGAACCCTTCAATTTGTATTACACAAAAGACTTTAATCAATTAATACAAGTATCCACTCTCAATCCTACAAAAAAATATAACTGGATAACTTCTGAACTTATTAACTGGACTCTCCCAAATGGAAAAATAAATCAAGGGATTTTATTCAAACCTGAAAATTTTGACTCCTCCAAAAAATATCCATTAATATTCTATAGTTATGAGAATTCATCGGATGGATTGAATGCACCATTACGTCCCAAGGAACTGCAGGGAGGAAGTGATCTCGATATTCCAACATATGCAAGTAACGGATATCTCGTCTTTTGCCCAGATATGTATACCCCTGTCGGTGCCTCATTAGTAGGGGCAACTGAAACGGTTAAATCTGCCATAACTAAACTTTCCCAACGACAGTATATAGACACTTCTAAATTAGGGATTCAAGGTGCAAGTTGGGGTGGCATTACTTCAGAATTTGTAATTACTCAAATCCCTTCAATTAAGGCCGCATGCATCGCATCCGCAAGGGGAAATCTCATAAGTGGGTTTAACTCTTCAGCAATGGGATATCCACTTTTGGGCGCATTTATCAGAGGACAAATCAGGATGGGAAAAACACTCTGGGAGGCCCCAGAAATTTATATAAAAAACTCAGCAATTATGTATGCTGATAAAATCAACGCCTCCGTATTAATAATGCACACTACAAAAGATGCAACTTTAGGATTTGAAGATGCAAAAGAGTTCTATAATGCACTACGTGTTTTGGGGAAAAAAGTATGGTTGCTCGAATACACAGAATACTCACACGGGGTACGTGGAACAGCTGCCACAGATTTTTCAAATAGAATGCGACAGTTCTTCGATTATTTCCTTATGAATAAAGAGGCACCAGATTGGATTTCGAAGAAAACATTGAGCGTCATAACCAAAAACTCTTACGAAACCAAAAATTCTTCCACTAAGTAAAATCACTACAAATGAAAAAAGCTAAAATACTACTCCTAGCATTAGGTTTTATCTCAATAATAGGAGGAGCAATTGCCTCAAAAGCCAAAGGAGTCTCTTTGTTCTACCGACCTCTTATTCACGGAGGATCTTGTACTATTTCTACTTTATTATTCCTAACTACAACAGTTTTTGAATTAGGCCAACCATATGAAATAGCTCGATCTGTTACTACTGACTCTTGTGTCGAATATTGTACAGGATATAATTAGCCGTATTTATCATAAAAACAACTTATTAATGCCCTCAAGGAACTAAGCACTTTTGAGGGCATTATGATTAAGTGGACAATCAAGATCTGTAAATTTTGCATAAACCTTGATCACTAAGGATTATAAATTCTGGCTTCGAGCTGTTTTTGGGATTACCTTAATGGCGACCGGTATCCGAGTGACTTATGAATGCTCTCCATATTATAATCCCGTTACCATTCTTCAACCATAACCTACCATCAATTTAATCTGCTAAAAAGATGTATTCAAAAATCCTCTGTGCAGCCTTCCATCCGTCCACTCAATAAAAGCATTCCGCGTCGGTTTGCCTGTCTTGTAAGTACCCCATTTAGGGTAACAGCGATTAATTGGAGTTTTTCGGATTTCTGTAGCTTCATTTTCTATTCATACATTCGTGGGGATATTCATTCGTCCAGAAACAGATAGGTCAGCTCTCTAACCTGTTGAAGGCCTTCAAATATATAAGCATCTAATACTTTCTCTCTGTAAAGACGATTAAATCTTTCAATATAGCCATTCTGCATTGGTTGGCCGGTTGAATGTATGGCAGTATGAGGCAATTTCCGGTACACCATTGTTAAAAAATACTGAAGTGAGCTCTTGTCCATTATTCGTTCCTATTGTGGTGGAGGTGTAAGCTTACCTATATTTGGATCCATCAGGGATTAGAGTTTTGAATAATTTCGATATCAAATTTCTTTGCCGAACTTCAGAGGAGGAACAAATCCAAATGCTTGATGAGGTCTGGAGCTATTATAGTCCTGCCTCCACTCTTCAGCCATAATCCGTACTTCTGCTAACGTGAAAAAATGATAAGCGTCTAGCATCCCTCTCCTTAAAGAGCCCTTATTCCGTTCAATAAAGGCGTTTTGCACTGGTTTACCTGGCTTTATCAACTGTAACTGGATATTTCTGTCGTGACACCACTGTTGCAACTGATTGCTGATAAACTCTGGGCCATTACCCACTCCTATTTTTAATGGATTCCCTCGCATTTCAATTATCATTTCCAATACCCTAATAACTCTAAGACTTGGCAATGAAGTGTCTATTTCAATCCACAGCGACTCCCGATTGTAATCATCAATGATATTCAATAACCGAAAACGTCTCCCATTAACCAGGCTATCTGTCATGAAATCCATGCTCCATGGACTCATTTATGGTATTGGGAAAAATCAGCGGCCGTTCTACCCGTTCAGGTAATCTTCGCTTGACCTTACGTCTAATATTCAATTTTAATAACTTATAGACCCAGTAGAGTCGTTTGTGATTCCATAAATGGACCTTTCGCCTCAAACGGTGATTGCATTTCCAGAAACCGATAGAAGAATGTTTCTTCACAAGGTCTTCCAAAGCATCCATCAAAGAATTATCATCTTTAAACTGTCGGTTATCACGGAATGAAGTATGAGGTATGCCTACCAGCCTACAGGCCTTCCGCATACTCACTTTCTCCTGCACCAATAACGCTACTCCTTGTCATTTGTCGTCAGGCCGCCGAACTTTTTTTTTTTCAGAACTGTCCTGACGGAATCATTTTCGAGCGTCAAATTGACTACAATGCGTTTAAGTCTGGTATTCTCTTCCTCCAATTCCTTCATCCGTTTCAACTCATTGACATCCATTCCTACCTACCTTGCTTTCCAATAATAAATAGTAGCTTCGCTGACACTATTTATTATTGGAAAGATCCTTAATGGAAATACCTGATGCTTGTTTCTTTAGAATGGAGATAATCTGGTTCTCAGTGAATCGTGCTTTTTTCATAATGATATTTAAGTTAGAGATTTTTCTCTAATCTCACCGGACCATTTTCGGGGAACCTTACAAGCTTACATAGTCTATCAAACTGAAATTTAGCAATACACAATTTCAGAAAAAAATTAGCCAACTGCGTGCGCATTGCAGAGCTAAGATCTAATTTTAACTTAGAAGGAAATCAATAGTTCATATTGGTTGAATTCTAATAGATCTCAAACCATTATCACAATTAGATATCTAAATGGAAAAAGGAAAATCTGATAATAACACGACGAATAACGTTAATACCGACACATTATCCATTAATGATTTCAATGAGAGTTTCCATATTTATCTGGAGGATCTAAATATTAATTACATTTTTGCTCACCCCTACCTATTAATTGGAGAAAAAAAACATCAAAAGGGATGGATTATATCACTTAGTGTGTCTATTATCGAGGCATCAAAATACTTGCGAGAATTCATTCCTTTAATCGCTAAACTTAATGCCGCTGTAGAGATTCCAATAAACCATCAAGCTCTCACACAGATCTTAATGGGATACCTTGGGATAGAGCAATTCAATGTAGTAATAAACATCTATCCGAACAATGACAAAAACGCTGTAAATATATTTAATATTATTATGCAAATAAATCCACCTATACGATATCCCAAAATACCTACAGCGCAACATCTGATAAATAATATATTCATAAAACACGAATACCATTCTGTAATAAAAATGCCTTCTGATGATGGTAGAGAAAAAACATGGGGAATAAATACAGATGGAAGTTTGACCTATTGCCCAGTAAAGAGCCCATATAAATTGAACAAAAGTATTCAGTGGCCATTTGACAAATCCCTTTTAAATACAAGTAATAATTTTAATAAAACAGTTGGAAATCGTGCCGTCATTACTAATACATTAAAAAAGGACATTAAGGGCAATGTTTTCAATGGTATATACTTTCAGGAGTGGTGGATTCCCAAAAAATGCATTATAAAATCTGGCAATAAGAACGATCTCATCAATTTATACAACAATGACAGCGCAGACAATATTTCATTCCAATATTATATTCATAAAAAAATAGAAAGATTAAATATTGCCCCTAAAGCCTATGATTTAGTTTCAGACCAACAGGCAACTCATTTTGTAATGGAATACATTGATGGAGTAAAGATAACAGATCTCATAGGTAATATTCAACCTCTGGGTGGATGGATAAAACTAAATCTAGAAAAGAGAAAACTAATACTAAATATTGCATTACAAATATTGGATATTATTCGCTCATTACATTTATGCGGAGTCATTCACAGAGATATATCATTGGCCAATTTCATACTAAGAAAAGATAAAAAAATAATATTAATCGATTTTGGACTTAGCTTTGATTTGAGTAATGATAGTCCATTACGTCATCCATATACAGGCGTAACAATTGGTTATTCTGCACCAATAGTATCCGACATCAATAACTATACTCCAGAATACTCGGAGGATATTTTTTCGCTAGGCGCATCCATGATTATGTTGTTCACTGGAATATACCCATCCTATTTCGATCCGGGAAATCCAGCAACTAATTATAAGAAGTTGAAAAATTTGATTCCAAATGAAGAAATTGCATATTTAATATCTCTTTGCTTTTCAAAAGAAAAAACAGATCGTCCGCATATTGATAGGATTATAGAAATTGTAAACAGAAATTGCCAATCTCTATTGAATATCCATCAGCGCGAATTATACTACCACTATGAGAAATCTGACCTTGAAAATATAGTTCAGAGTAATATTAATTCTATAGCCAGCAGTGCCTTTATTAATAATGAAGGAATACTTGAATCCACAGTTAACACAAGAGACAAGGAAATACAAGCCAACTTCTCTAGACGAAAGTTAGTAGGATTCCATACAGGAATATCAGGCAGCACGACAATGCTAATTCAAATTATGTCATCAGTCACAATTAAACCGGACATAATAAAAACTATAATAAACAGAAATATTTCGTACTTAATTTCATATCTATCAAATGAACAACCAGTAGGCAACAACCTAATGAATGGGTATTACGGTATTGGAATAGCAATTTGTCAAGCAATCAAATACCAATTTATTACCCTAACCGAAGAAAACAAGGCAATACTTAGACAACTGATTCATGCCCCAAACTATGAGAATAATATTTGGGAAGGAACTGCAGGAAAGGGAATATTTCTACTTTTCTTACAGAATACTCTATCATTCAAAGATGTTGACGATGAACTTAAAAAAATTGTCAGGGAACTTACAAAATCACAAAGCAGGGACGGTACATGGAGGAAAAACAAATGTTTCCTCAACCATTTCACAATTAATGATTTAAACTGGGGAATGGGGGCCGCCGGTATTACTTACTTCTTAATAAGGTGCAGGAATAATGACAATTCCAAGGATCTAGACAGCTCAATTAAAAAAAGTTTAGATCATTTAATGAACTATAAAAAAGTATACTTTAGAGATGCTTCATTCATATATGGATCTTTCGGTATCGCTCAAACATTCATAAAGGCATATGACTGTTACCATGATAAAAAATATCAAGATTTCGCAGAAGATTTATTAAACACTCCCTTCATTAAATATTTAAAGAATAACCTTACTTACGGGAGTGGTCTAGCGGGAGCCGGGCATACATACTTAGATGCATTTAAATCCTTCGCTAAGGAACATTATTATAAAAAGGCAGAGGAAATACTACTCTATATTATGTTAATCCGCATTGAATACTCAGCAGATATAACATATTGGCATAATGATATCACGCGATCCACTTCCGCAGATTACATGTCTGGTAACATGGGAATTTTATCGTTTTTGAAAAGATTTCATAGTATTTCTGATACATTCGATACCGTCTTTGATTCAAAATAATTTCAACTTATCCGGATATGCAGACTGGGGCAATTCCCTCTTCCCATACTGCATGATAATAAATAGGGGGAAATCATCTTAAATTTAGCTTTTTAACTAAAAAGCAATTAAAATTATGAAAACAGCAAAATTCTTACTCGTTGGTGCCGGTCTGGTATCATTAGTTGCTGGTGCTTTAGCATCAACTGCAAAACATACAAATGTACTTTACATTAATGATGCTCAACGTAACTGTAAACTCACAGTTTTTTCTGTTACTACATCAGTAGTTGGTGCACCAATTACAACCACTTTTGCTTCTACTCAGCCAATTGATGCTTCTTGCCCTGATCAACTGACTTTTTATAAGAGTCTGTAATCATAGCTAAAGTAAGGTGCCGACAATCTTTTGTCAAGGCAAAAGGAAGCTCTCTAATAAGAGAGCTTCCTTTTTATCCTTACTACTATCAGCGAGAAAATATCAATCTTACTGCCCTTGTCGTGTAAGCTTACCTATATTTTGATCCTGTAGGGATTAGAGTTTTAAATAATTTCGACATCAAATTTCTTTGCCGAACTCCAGAGGAGGAACAAATCCAAGTGCCTAGTAAATCCTGGAGCTATTATAGTACTGCTTCTACTCTTCAGCTATAATCCATAGGCATCAAGCAGCAATCTCCTTAAAGAGCAGTTATTCCGCTCAATAAAGGCGTTTTGAACTGGTTTACCTGGTTGTATAAATTGTAACTGGATATTGCACCACTTTTGCAATGATGGCTGATAAACTAGGGGCCATTATCCACTCTCATTTTTAATGATTTCCCTGCATTTCGACTATCATATCCAATACTCTAATAACTCTAAGGCTTGGTAAAAAGTATCCATTTCAATCCACAGCGACTCCCGATTGTAATCATCAATGACATTCAATAACCGAAAATGTCCTCCATCAACCAAGCTATCTGTCATGAAATCCATGCTCCAGGGCTCATTTATGGAATTGGGAACAATGAGCGGCTGTCTTATCCGTTCAGGTAATCTTCGCTTGACCTCACCTATAATATGCAATTTTAATTGTATATAAACCCGGAGAGCCGTTTATGATTCCATAAATGGCCCTTATGCCTTAAACATGACAGCCTTTCCAGAAACCGATAGAAGAATGTTTCTTGACTAGGTCATCCAAAGCATCCATCAAAGGACTCTCATATTTAAATTGCTGTTTATAACGGAATGAAGAACGAGGTAAGCCAACCATCTTGCAGTCCTGACTGCTCACTCACTTTCTCCTGCACCAATTATGCAACTTCTTGTCATTTGTCATCAGGCCGCCGAACTTTTTCTATTACAGTCCTGACGGCATCTTTTTCGAGCGTCAAATTGGCTACAATATCTTTAAGTCCGGCATTCTCTTCCTCCAACTCTTTGATACATCCTAAATGCCTAGAAAATAAAAACTACCATTCTTGTTGCAGTAGTTTTATTTATTTTCATATACAATTGTAGCATTCAGAAATGTACATCTCGACACAATTATTCGAATCCAATAAACAATACTACTTCATCATCGACTCCAATACATTAACAGAATTATGCGACACAACCCTTTAAAGATTTAATCCTTTAATAATCAAGAAATATAATAACATCCAACCGGATTTGTAGATCTGGTGATTTTCCCCCACCATTACTACAATTAAATAGGGGAAAATAATCTCAAATTTAGCTTTTTAATCAAAAAGCATGAATTAGCATGAAAACATCCAAAACATTACTGATTTGCTTGGGTTTTGTGTCCACTACTGCTGGTGCACTAGCTTCTAAACTGAGGCACGCTCAAATTATTTATGTCAATGATGAAGTCAGACATTG
This sequence comes from Chitinophaga dinghuensis, assembly GCF_003259435.1. GTDB lineage: Bacteria > Bacteroidota > Bacteroidia > Chitinophagales > Chitinophagaceae > Chitinophaga > Chitinophaga dinghuensis. The sequence goes on along the minus strand of NZ_QLMA01000004.1, from coordinate 263,742 downwards.
TGTATTGATTATTCATACACTAACTACCTCTCCCAATTCACAGTCTGTGACTGTTACTTACGCATCCACACAGGCTACATTAATTTCATGCCCTAACTTATTGACTCTTTATAAGGGCCTTTAAAAACCAGAAGCATACTATAACTGGTAAAAAATCAGATAATAATGCGAAACTTTTGCAAGGACATGAAGTAAATAGCTAAATAAATTTGTAGTGCAAATAATTAGGATATCGTTTTACATACCCAGTAATGAGCACTTTCTAAAACAGTACAGCATACATAAAATAAATCATGAACTTTTTCAATAACCTTGTTATCTTCTATCCCCAAAATTTGAAGATATTGAGAAAACACTAACAAATAATATAGTAATCGTAAAAACAAAAAATCATGAAACTAACAAAATTATTACTACTATTTTCCGGCATCATAGCAATATTCGCAGGAGCTCTTGCTTCTTTCGCAAAACATACTAGCCGTGTCTATGTTAACGACGCTCAAAGCATATGCCAGCTGACCATATTTTCTCTGACTACAGCTCCAGTTGGACCAGTTTATACTGTTACTTTTGCATCAACGCAACCACTAACGATATCATGCCCAGAGCAGTTGACTCTTTACAAGGCTTTGTAATTTATCTAGTAGAACAAAATACCAGTAGGTCATAAATACTCCAATTTTATGTATTCATTTTCCATTACAGAAATACGAATCTCTGTAATGGAAAATGAATACATAAAATTAAATAACTTTTCCTTCAGCCCAATCCCCCAACCCCAATTTTTCCACCGCCCTCTCATCGCACTAACAATTAATATATTGTTTATGAAATAAGCCTGCCAGATGAGAACTATTTTTCTGTTAGCCACCACATTACTATTTTATTCAACTTCAGCATTCACTCAAAATGAAGTCAAACTTACCATTATTGGACAAGTATACGACTCCGTATCTAGACAACCATTGACTGGTGTACAGGTGATGCTACTCGGTGGTAATACCCAATCATCTGATATTGCTACCACAAACAAACTTGGTTTTTTTTCTATTAAAGCGAGTAAATCCATAGCAGGAATTCTCCTGTTTAAGGACAATTATAGAAACACCCGCTTAAAAGCGACTTACACACAAAAAGATACAATATGGAATATTGGCAATGTTTATATGTCTAAGCTCATCATTAACCTAGATGAAGTACAGGTAAGTGGACAGGTTATAAAAGCTAAAGTAACCAGAGACACAACAGAATTTAATGCCGCTAGATTCCAAACACAAGACAATGCGATGTTGAAAGATCTATTGACAAAGATACCTGGGTTAACTGTCATGCCGGACGGCACCTTAAAATATAATGATGAGGCCATTTCCAGGATCACGATTGAGGGACAAGAATACTTTGGTGGCAACACCAGTCTAGCACTGAAAAACTTAAATGCTGATCTGATTGATAAAATTCAAATTGTCAGAAGAGATAAAGATGGATCCCAACAAGGAGACGACCTTACAAAAGGGACCCAGGAGAAAGTATTGAACCTCACAATTAAAGCAGATAAAAAAAATAAAATCATCGGACAAGTGTCGATAGGCATTGGCAACGATAGTAAATATACGTCCGGATTTACATTCAATAGATTTGGCAACTCTGATCAAATGTCACTAATAGGTAGTAGAAATAATATTAATAACATCAATGAAAATCGGTCCTCCTCCAATGGGATAACTACAACAACAGACATTGGATTCAACTTTTCTACAAAAAAAATACGTAAAAGTAGGCTCACTGCCAGTGCCTATTTTCAACAAACGCAAACCGAAAATAGCAGTATCATTGATCGGCAATATATTAATTCGACGTCCCCCACTTCTATGAATCAACAAACCAGTTCTAATCAATCAAATACGAATTTCAAAGCAGATGTAAAGTTTGAAAAAGAGCTCGATACGTTGAACTTTTTGATACAAAAAATATCTTTCAATTATGGTCTTACAAAAAATAAAAGCAATTCTTCTTTCCTCACTCTATTCAGCGATACAAATACGACTTTGAATGGTATATCTGAAAACCATTCAAACAATAAAAACCAGAGCTGGTCTTATAATGCCACTTATAGGCATCTATTAAAAGAAAAAAAAGGATTCTTCTCCACCGACTTGACTTTAGGTTATGCTCCAGAGAAGAATAATACTTATTTCCAATCACTGTATACCCAACAGGACTCCGATTCTATTAAAACCCTATCATCTAATAATAACTGGAATCCCAATCCTGTACAGAATAAAATGATATCTCTTTACACGGCATTGGAATATAATATTAGTAAAAGCGTATTATTTATAGGTGCATCAGGGACTACCTTACAAAATACCCAATCGGACAACAATTTATACTCTATACTAAAAGATATCAATGGAAATAACACTTATTTGCCTATAGATACATTAAGCTACCGCTGGAGTGGAGATAACCTAAACAATGCAATGGCGGTTGGATTTGTAATTAAACAAAACAAATGGGATATCCGTAGTTTCGCCAACTGGTCAATGATATCACAAAAAATCCGGCTTAATGATACATCAGTAGTTAGAAACAATAAGAGTATTTTTTTTCCTCAGCTAGATATAACCTACAATTTCAATCCTGGTACAAGACTTATCTTTTCCACCAATTCATACATGACACCTGTTTTTCCCATCCAATTAATATCCGTACCCAACATTCAAAATCCGCTTCAGGTAATCAGCGGGAACCCCAACCTACAAAATTCTGTAAATAACAGATATAGTCTTTCATTCAGTCATTTCAATCCTAAAAGTTTATTTGTAATAAGCGGAGGACTGGAATATGCTGTCAGTAAAGATAAAATCATCAATAGTGTACAATATGATTCGCTTGGCAGACAGATAGCTATTCCAATAAACATGAATGGTACCAATAATTTCATGGGGAGATTTAATGTCACTGAGTATTTCTTCAAAAAGAAATTCAAAGTTAACCTAAATGGCAACTCCGGGGTATCTACCACTCCTTTCATAATCAATGCTACCTCCAGTATTAACAAAACCTATAATACTGCCGGAAATATTGGACTAAACTATACAAAAGGAAAATTATTGGAAATAAATGCTGGTTTCGGCGCCAACTACATGGAATCTTCCTATGAATTGGATAGCACTATCAGGACTTATAACACTATGTATAATTTCAGCCTAGACTATCAGCTAAATTTGCCTCTTAAATTTTCCATTGGAATGCGCTATAGTCGTATTATCTATGCTGGTCTAGGTGCAGGATTTAATCAGCCTATTGACCTATGGAACAGTTTTATCAGTAAGCAAATCATGAAAGGAAAAGCTGCCATCAAATTACAAGGGTTCGATTTATTAAATAAAAACACCAGTATTTCAAGAACTATAGGGGTTAACTACATAGAGGACGCCAGGAACCTAACAATGCAGCGGTTCTTCCTTCTAAGCTTTTCGTACTATTTTAAATAACCCTATCTCCTCTCTTACCTCTATCTACGCCATTGCACTTACAATTTCAGCAGGTGGTTGTATATTTACATCATAGAACCAACTGTAAGATTCATTGATCCTGGCTGTTGCATTTATACCAAGACATTTTTTTTAAATGTATGATGCATCTTATCATCATGGCAAATGCTGCTTAGAGGAACCAAGTAGTCAAACAAATAATCCATTTTTTACACAACCTTAAATACCCGAACTATTATCACAATTCAAACATCTCAAAAGGGTTTTTAAATTCTCCATCCTATACTCATTCTCCGAACTTTTAAACAATAAGAACTATGAAAAATGCAAAACTGTTATTAGCTATTTCCTTTGTCATTTCATTAGTCGCTGTAACAATGGCATCAGCAGCAAGACACATGCATTTCCTTTATTTACAAGACATAACAGATCCTCCATTCAGGTGTTGTTTAACTGTATATTCTCTTACAACATTCAACAATGGACAATTTGCTACTGCTACTCTTGCAACAACAATAAAGTGCGATCCTTGCACGACGATAACGGTCCTTTTCAAAGACTTATAACATCCTCTTAGTCAACAAATCAGCAAACAGAATCAGCCAAATTCTCCCAATTTTTCAACCATCAGTATAATAACTTGTAAGGAGAAGCTTTCTCCCTACAAGTTATTATACTCCCTCTACCGCACTCCCACTTCACCCCCAATCCCTATATTGTCTATGTAACCATTCTGCCACATCTATGCCCTCATTCTTCCGCGCCCTACTCCTTGCTTTGTTGCTACTATCACAGCTGATAGCTCATAGCCAGCAGGATCTGAGATCGGATACGATCAGTGGCTGGAGTGTCTTCACCAAAGGGAACGAACTATGGGCGCAGCATGCAGGAGTTCCTAAATTACTGAAAGCCAACTGGACACATAAACGCCTGGTACGAATGCTAACAGGCCTCCCTTTCGCTTATTTCATGACAGAGAGTGATCCAAGTATCGGCAAAAAGGAGCACCTGAAAATCTGGGTAGCTAATGAGGAACAGCATGCACCATCAACTAATACCTTCCTGATAGATTTAAGAACAGGCGTTGAAATTCCAGTGGGCGATATCCAGGCCAGGTTACTCTTCACTACTCCTACAATAATCATCTACCGGACTACTATTGCCCTTACACCAATCCTGGTGTTGATGGATGTGCAAACACTTAAACAGGATACCCTGGATCTGCCCGCAGTAGTGAAGGGTGCTACTGCCACCGGCGGCATCTCCCCCAATGCGCAATATATCCTCTTCTTTGAAAACAAGACCTGGTACAGCTATGAAGTCCTTACCGGAAAGAGGACGGCTCTTTCCACAGCTATGCACACTCAACTCCATTGGTTGTACCGAGACGATCTATTCTCCTCCCCTCGCGGTATCGCCGGCTGGAATGCCTCCAGCACCCGCGTCTACCTCTACGACTCCTATGATCTATGGTCCGTGGACCCTACCGGAAAAATCCCTCCTAAAAACCTCACCAATGGCTACGGCGCCCGGCATCATATACTCTTCCATGTCCAGGAGTTTCAGAATGAATCACCCCAAAGGGTGATATCGTTTCCATTGGTGCTAAACGCTTTCAATACCGACAATAAACAAAATGGCTTCTTTCTGATCAAAAACGAAAAGGGAAATGATCCGGAAGTACTCACGATGGGGGATGTACAATACGATATCATGAATAATCCATATGTTCCTGATGGCAGCAATTACACACCCAGGAAGGATAAGAACTCGGATAGCTTTATTGTAAGGAGACAAACAGCTACCCTCCCTCCCAACCTCTTCTCCACCACTAACTTCAAAACCTTCCGTCAACTTACCTTCACCCCATCAGATAGTAACTATACCGCTTCCTTACAACAGTTTACCGCTCTTGATGGGCAGGTACGACAAGGTATCCTGTATAAACCCTGGAACTTCGACAGCTCCCGGAAATATCCTGTTATTGTGCATATCTATGAGCGTAAGTCGGATGGACTCAACAGCTATCTGCCGCTGGAACCGCTGACCAATGGCTGTAATATCAATATTCCGAGCTATACCCGTAACGGTTACCTGGTGTTTACGCCGGATATCTACTATCAACCGGGGAATCCTATGCAAGGCGCCTACGATGCCGTAATTGGGGCCGCGGAATATCTGGAAAAGCTACCTTATGTAGATGGCAAGCATATGGGTATTCAGGGCTGTAGCTGGGGGGCTATGCAACTCAATTACCTGGTAACGCATTCGGATAAGTTTGCGGCGGCCTGCTCTGCATCCGGGTTGGGCGATTGGATGACGGCCTATAATTCTATCATCTGGAATGGTATGACCAAACAGGACGAATTTGAAAATGGGCAATTTCGGATGAAGGCCACCCCATGGGAGATGCCGGAACAATATATCCACAACTCCCCCATCTACGCGGCCAATCACATGAATACGCCCCTACTGCTGATGCATACCACCAATGATGGCACCTGCCCCTTCAATAATATCCTCTCTTTTTTTCTGGGTTTAAGACGACTCCACAAACCTGCCTGGCTACTCCAGTACAACGATGGCAATCATGCTTTGACAGGCCCCTCCGCCCTTGATTTTAGCACTAAAATGATGCAGTTTTTCGACTATTATTTACAAGGAAAACAGCCACCAACATGGCTTTCACAACAGGAGTAGAAACCTTTATCAGATGTTAATGACATGAGATTAACTAATGCATAACTAATAATTGACATCTAAATTCAAATTTCCTTCGGATATTTATTCTGTTGAGAAAATGTATCTCAATAATCAGACAGTACAGATCAACCATTACCAACAAATGTTATCCGGTCCGCACGCCGCCCCCTCGTGCTGAGATTAGGATAAATCAGATTAGGACATGTGTCTGTATACTGTTATTATTAAAATGTTTGTTAAACCCACAAAACTATATCCAATGACAAAACGAAAAAATTCGGTACGCAAATCTATCCTTATTGCTGTGCTCGTATCCATTGTAGTATTTTGCCTGTACCAGGTAATTAAATCACAGGAACTGCTTTGGATAGTCGCACTCCTGGTTTCATTGAATGCAATTTTAATCTATGTTTTGTACAAAAGGGCTGGCGCCCGCGTGGAAAAAATTATTACGCAATACAAAGACCTCATCGAAGATGAGCAAGATGCCCCTCCGGAAGTAGGCGTCTTCTTTGTAGACAAAGACCTGAAGTTTTCCTACATGAACCGTGAAATGCGACGCATATGCGGCTATAAATTCAAAGAAGTGGTTGGGAAATCATGGACTTTCATGTGCTCCGAATTCCTGCAAGAATGGCTACATAACGTAGTCACCTCCTGGTTGGACGACGTCATGCCGATTGTCAGACCTTTCATGGACATCAAAACAAAAGATGGCAGAACCGTTAGGCTGCTGGCTTTCATAAGTCTGATGGAACAACCCAACAACAACACCTTGTTTCAGGCTATTGTAAACATAGTGCCACTGAAAGAGGATTAATTTTCACTTATTTCTTTTAACCAGGCCCTGTCTTCGTGCAGGGCCCTTCACTAAAATAACCATGCGTAAGGTTTCAGAAGTATTTATCCCACAACTCCAGGGATTTAGCCAGATACTTGAATCTATCCATCAACTACATAGCGAACATGTGACCGTCATGCACCAGTGGCAAACCTACCTACAGTCGGAATGCCACCACCTCGTCGTACAAATGGACGCAGGACTGAACGCACTGCCTGTCAACAGTAAATACTATGAGTCCATGCTCACCAATCTGTCCCATGCAATGGAATTCCAGGAAGCTGTAGACACACTCCGCAACGTCCTGCATGACTATGAGGCAGATACCAATAAAACACTGGGCATTTTCACCACCCACTGGAGAGAATTTGCATCCCTCAAAGCAGTAGAATACCTGACAGATTATCTGAGAGAAGAACACAATGCCTTTACCTCCTTTCAGAAATTCTATCGCACTTCCGGACTAGGTATCTCCCTGGAACTGGACATGCTCGCCTATAATACCACCGAACTGTTCGTAGGCACACTGGTACATCATTTCGAAATGAATCACCTCTCCCTGCTTCCGAAATTCGAGGAACAACTACGGCATGCCACACCAGAATTCGGGCACCTCTACTTCCAACCCATATACATTTGTATGCATGCGGATAAAGAAGCCATCAGCAAAGCCAAAGAATGTGGGGTATGGGTGCTGCAATTCATCGGCAACGGACAAAATGATTTTCGCTGGTACGCCCAGTAATCTCATCCATTTTATTTCCGGCAGTGAAGTTTGTTGATTATCTTAACCACAGATCATCAACCTAAGAACATGTTCCACGTTCGTAAATTTCTCGCTGCTTTAACTGCAGGCTGTTGGGCTTTGATCGCCCAGGCACAGCAGCCCGCCGTTACCAACCTCCGTTGCGAATACCTCTCCCAGCCACTGGGCATCGATAATCCACATCCGAGGCTCTCCTGGGAAGGCGCTACCAGCAATAGTTTCACCGTTCAACTATATTATCAGGACAGCCTGGTATGGAGCATCCGTACGCCAGATAACCGGATCGTATACAACGGTCCGGCCCTGCAACCATTCACGGCATACCAATGGCAGGTATCTGCCTCGCAGAATACCCCAGCCGCCCACAGCAGCTTCGAAACAGGTAGGATGGATGCCCGCAACTGGAAAGGGCAATGGATCAGCGATCACCATCCCATCGATTTTAAAGCAGCGCCCCTGTTCAGAAAATCATTCGTCTCCCCTAAAAAAATTTCCAGCGCACGCGCCTATATCAGCGCAGCCGGACTCTATGAACTCCATATCAATGGTCATAAAATCGGTAATCACCTCCTGGACCCCATGTTCACCAGGTTCGATAAACGACTCCTGTACATCGCCTATGATGTCACCAAAGATTTACAGGAAAAAGAAAACGTCATCGGAGTGATACTGGGCAATGGCTGGTATAACCTGCAATCCACCGCTGTATGGAATTTCGATAAGGCTCCCTGGCGCAATCGCCCGGCATTCTGCATGGAACTCCACCTCACCTTCAGCGATGGCTCCCAATCCATCATTACCTCCGGCCCAGACTGGAAAACAGCTACCGGCGAAATTACTTTCAACAGCATCTATACCGGCGAACACCAGGACTTACGCCTGGCCCAACACGGCTGGGATGCCCCCGGATTCAACGATCAGCAATGGACCAATGCCCAGACCAGAATGGCGCCGGCAACTGTCATCACATCGCAGACAATGGTACCCATTACGGCAGATAGTATACTACCGGCCACCACTATACGTACTTTCAGCGATACTAACTGGGTTTTCAGCCTGGGACAAAATATCGCGGGCATGAGCCGCATCACGCTGGATGGCACTGCCGGCACAGTTGTCCGCCTAAAACACGGAGAGCAATTATACCCAGATGGACATGTGGATCAATCCAACATCGATGTACACTACCGACCCAAAGATAATTCGGACCCCTTCCAAACAGATATCTATATCCTGGATGGGAAAGGGCCGCATACCTTTACGCCTCACTTTAACTACAAAGGTTTTCAATACGTAGAAGTGACCAGCAGCAAGCCTTTACAGCTTACACAAGGAAGTCTGCATGGCATACGTATGCATAGTGCGGTACCGACAGCCGGCCATCTCTCTACTTCCAACTCCCTGCTCAATCTCATCTGGGAAGCCACGAATAATTCGTATCTCTCTAACCTGTACGGCTATCCGACCGACTGCCCACAGCGAGAGAAAAACGGATGGACAGGAGATGCGCATATCGCTTCAGAAACAGGCCTGTATAATTTTGATGGCATTACCGTCTACGAAAAATGGATGAACGACCACCTGGACGAACAACAGGCCAATGGCGTTTTTCCATCTATAATGCCCACCGGCGGCTGGGGATATGAATGGGGCAATGGGCCCGACTGGACCAGCACCATCGCGATTATCCCCTGGAATCTTTATCTGTATTATGGAGACACCACTGCGCTGGGTCGCTGTTATCCCGCCATCAAACGATATGTAGATCAGATCACCTCCAGAAGTCCGGATGGCCTCTGCTCCTGGGGACTGGGCGATTGGGTGCCCGTGAAATCCAAAACGCCGGTGCCCTTCACCTCTACGGCCTATTACTATACAGATGTCTGTATACTCGCCAAAGCGGCGAGATTACTGGGCCACACCACTGACTATGAAAAGTACAGTCAACTGGCACAATTTATCCGGGATGCATTTAACCGGCAATACCTGGACTCACGCACTGGCATATATGATCAGGGCTACCAGACGGAACAATCTGTTGCCCTGTATTGGAAACTGGCCCCAGACTCGCTGGTCGGCAAAATAGCCGCAGCACTGGCCAAACGGGTAAAAAAGGATCATAACCAGCTGGACGTAGGCCTACTGGGGACCAAAACCATCCTGAATGCACTCAGTGAAAACGGCTATCATGATTTGGCGGTGCAACTCGCCAGCGCCCACAAAGAGCCCTCCTGGGGTTGGTGGATTACAAACGGCGCCACCACCCTATACGAAAACTGGCCTATCCAGGCGAAATCTGATCTCTCCCGCAACCATATTATGTTTGGAGAAATCGGCGCATGGATGTATAAACACCTGGCAGGTATCCGGCCAGATGAAAGTCAGCCTGGTTTTAAGCATATGATTATCCAGCCCGGATTCACGACTGAACTGGATAGCGTAAAAGCCAGTCACCATACGCCTTATGGCCATGTATCCGTGAAATGGAGAAGAGTGGGTATAGGTATGGAAGTAACGATTGCGATACCAGCCAATACCAGCGCCACTTTTGTCACGCAGGCCAACGATAAAGAAAATGTTTATGTGGATGGGAAATTCCTGGGAAAAGGCGCCCAGTATAAAACTATTGAGATCAGGGAACCCGGACCAGTAACATATTTACTGCGCATGCCCACGAGGTAATCAGCCGATATCAAATTGCAAGCGGAGTTTTTCTTCCTCTACATCCAGGAGTTCATGGAACTTGCGAATGACTTCATGATCAGTGGCGTAGTCTTTATTTAAGTCATTCAGCACTTCCCGTTGATAATCGATTAGTCGGAGGGATATCGTGAGATATTCTTCCTTCTCTTCCTTTGTACCTTCTTTGCCGCTGGTAAGGAGATGCAATTCTTCCAGTTCTTCCCGCATTTTCTTTACGGCACTATTGGAGGCCAGCGCTTCCTGATGCTCTTCATCCAGGAAACGCATGCTTTCATGTAATAATTTCTTCCGGACCTTTCTTTCCTGGTCTACTTTGGGCAGCGCATGATCATCATCCGGCGGGTTAATCCATCGGATGAGGGTTGGCAGTGTGAGTCCTTGTATCACCAATGTCAGCAGGATGACGGTGAAAGTAATGAAGAGGATGAGATTACGTTGCGGGAACAGATGACCTTTGTTATCCATATACACCGGAATGGATAACGCTGCTGCCAGCGACACTACGCCTCTCATACCCGCCCAGCCGATGATCAGCGGGCCTTTCCAGCCAGGCCGACTATTAGCAGTTCTGATGTATCTACTGATAAAGGTGGTGAAGACGGAGGTTCCTAAAGTCGATAATATTCTGCCTACAATCAGTACCAAAGTGATGATCAGGCCATATTTAATAGCCTCCCAAACGCTGCTGGTACCCAGTTCCTTGATGATGACCGGTAGTTCCAGTCCTATCAGCATGAATACGAGTCCGTTCAAAATAAATCCAAGGGTAGCCCATACATCGGCGCCGGCTATACGACTACGATTAGAAAGAAACTTGTGACTGCGGGCAGATAGAAAGAGTCCTCCGGCCACTACCGCCAGCACACCGGAACCATGAAAGGTTTCCGCCGTAATGTACATCACATAAGGCGCTGTGAGGGTAAGTACGATATCCACCTGCGTAGTCGTGGGCAGCCATCGGTGAACCGTGTAATAAACCAGCGCTATCAGTAACCCAATCAATACGCCCATTACAATCACGATCACAAAACTCACCGCCGCCTGGGAAAACACAAACTGGCCAGTGGTTATCGCCAGCAGGGCGAATCGGACTACAATCAAGCTGCTGGCATCGTTCATAAGGCTTTCCCCTTCCAGGATACTCGCAATTGCTTTTGGGACCTTTACATATTTGAGGATACTGGTAGCAGAAACAGCATCAGGGGGAGACACGATGCCCCCCAGCAGAAAGCCTAATGCCAGGGTGAAACCGGGGATGATTGCGGTAGATACCAATGCTACCACGCCGGCAGTCATAATAACAATGAGAAAGGCAAAGCTGAGGATCACTCTTCGCCATCGCCATAGATCTTTCCAGGAGGTATACCATGCCGCCTCGTATAAGAGAGGCGGCATGAATATCAGAAGGATCATTTCGGGGTTGATCGCGATAGTCGGAAGTACATGCACCGTACTTAACACTAATCCTGCCAGGCAAAGCACAACAGGATACGCAATTTTCAGCTGTCCTGCCAGCATACTCAAAAACAGAATAATGATGACGAGCAGTATATGCTGAATAAAGGTTGCTAACATATGGGGCTGCTTTGCAGTATGGATGTAAGTATTGTCGATGCTTATTTTACATTCGCACTCCCGATTACCGTCCAGTCTTCATTACCATGACCTTTTTCAATCCACTGGTCCATCAGTGCGGCAATAGCCGGGATGATGCTCAGTGAAACGCCTGCCTTATCGGCTTCGTTCATAAACAGCTGGGTATCTTTTCTGGCCATGTTGAGTTCCCAGGATGGTTTGCTGTAGTCTCCCGCAGTCATACGCTGGATACGTAATGGTAATGCATTGGCAGGACTCCATTCTTTAAACAGGTCGGAAATTGCCTCTACAGGCACATCCATGGATTTCGCCAGTGCAAAGGTATCTACCAATCCGGCGGTGAATGTCACGAGGAAGAGATTTCCGATCAGCTTCAATGCAGCGCCACGGCCTACTTCCGATCCCAGGTTCAGAACTTTCCCCGTCATAGCCGCGAGTACTGGCTGCATTTTCTGAATCAGTGCCTGATCTCCGGAAGTTAACATATAACCGGTACTATCCAACGCATTGGCAGGCCCCATGAATACGGGAACATGCATATACGTAAAGCCTTTTTCTTTCCAGGCGGCTGTTCTGGCAATAGCGCCTTCTTTGGAGGTAGTGGTATGATCGATAATGATGGCGCCAGGTTGAAGTCCTGGTAATGCTGCTGCCAGTACTTCATCTACGGCGGCGTCATCTTTCACCACGATATGTACCCTTTCTGCGCCACGCACCGCATCGGCTACATTTTCAAAAGCTACCGCACCATCCGCTTCGAGGGCTTTCGCTCTAGAAGCGGTACGATTCCATACCTGTACTGCCTCATTCCGCTTTCTTAATGCCTTTACAAAATTGGAACCCAAAAGGCCCATTCCTAAAAATGCTATCATAGTTATATGTTTATTATCGCTTTTGTCAAATAAAGATAACAAAAAACCGGACGAGAGATTTTCTGTAATGATGGCCAAAATCACCCGGCTTGTCTATTTCTGTTCGGGATACTGGGGAACAGTTATTAAGCTTGCGTCCTTAATACCCGTTAAAACAACTTTCTTATGTATAAGAAAATACTCACGTCCCTGTTTTTGATGAGCGGCTGGATCTTTGCTCATGGACAGACATTTCACTTTGGCGCCAAAGCGGATCTCAATCTTTACAAAGTTACTGGCGAAGGTATCAAACCTGGCTATACGCCTGGCGTACAGCTGGGACTGTTTGGCGGATGGGATTTCAACAAGAAGTTTGGCTTTCAGCCGGAATTACTCTACACCCAGGCCTACAGCACCCGTGATGACGATTTCAGCGAAAAATATGTCAATGATTATAACCGAGACGGAAGTAGTCATATCAAATTAAACTACGTCAGTATTCCGCTTTTGCTGAAATACAATATCAACAGTCGCTTTACGATTAATGTCGGACCAGAATATAGCTTTCTCTTTTACAGCAACGAGAGCTTACTCATGTACAACAGAGATGCTTTCAAACGGAATAATCTCAGCGTCGTAGGCGGAGTTACCGTGAATGTGAAGCCGGTACACTTCTATGGCCGGTTTGTGCAGGGACTGACGAATATTAATGGCATAGATGATCGTTACAGCTGGAAAACGCAGCAAATACAAGTGGGTATGGGCGTAGATATCCGTTAGGTTGCTCGCAAGGACACAAAGGAAAAGCGCAAAGGCGCAAAGGAAATATTATTCCTTTGCGCCTTTGCGCTTTCTCTGCGACCTTTGCGTGAACCTTAATTCACGGTTACCTGTGGGGCAGGTTGCAGCTCATATCCTTTACTGCCTTTATACACGAATCTTTGCACCAGTGTGAACTTACCGGTTTTCTTACCTTTTTTAATCAGCTTGGTTACCTCTGCAGGCAATGGCTCAAGGTCGTCGGTGTGGTAAGTGCCTTTCCAGGTGATGATGATATCGCGGAAATATTTTTTATCGCTGGCCGGAACGCTATACTCGCTGGTCCAGGTACTGAAATGTCCATCTTCGTTATCGCCGCCGCTTTTTTCAACGCCGTAGGCTGCCATTACTTCCTGGTAGTTGCCGTTCATACCGGCAATCAGGTAAAGGGTGGTAAAGAAAGGGCCACCGCCAGGGCCATTGGAATGACGGAGGATAAAGGCATATTGATCCTGCCCAATCAGCAGTGGTTTAGGCGTAGGACACTGACTGAATGCCCCGTAAGCCTTGATGGCAGGGGTATACATACGCAGTTTCCAACCGCCGTCTGTGAGTACAAATTTGGCGAGACCAAGCAAACCGCCAGTGAAGCGGGAAGTCTGCATACCATCTTCATCAAACTCAGAGTGGTTAAAGCTGATCACCTTATACTGCATACCAGTGAAGTCCTTGAAATCCATGATATTCATCAGGCGAGTGGCCACACCTTGTTTATAAGGGAAAGGACCGCCGCCATCTTCATTCACATCCTCGTACGGCTTTGCCTTACAGGTAGGACATGACCAGTTGACCATCTCATTTTTATAAGTTCGGGTAAGATTATAATATCGACCGGGAAAGAGTGCCAACATGGCTTTCTGGCCATTGAAAGGCTCCGGCAAAATTATTTCGCGGTTATTCGTCAGCACAGAATCGCCTACTGTTTTCTTCTTCAGCACTACATCTGTCTGGGCATAGCTACTGGCGGCCACCATTACGCCAGTCAGGAAAGGTATCAGGAACCTCATGGAATAAAAATTAAGACACTAGCAATCGAGGTGCAAAAGTGTGATTTTTTTCAATACCAAGAGATTAAAGTTTCCTAAAAATTACTACTATTTTTTTGGTGAAAAACACGAGGGCTGATTCCCGCAAAACGGCGGAACTCCCGGGAGAGATGCTGTTGATCGCAGTAACCATGATCCATCGCCAAAGCGAGGTAATCAGGACGCGCGGCTAATGACAAGGATACGCAAGCTTTGACGAAGCGTTGCTGACAGATAAATTCTTTCGGCGCAAGGCCAGTATAGCGGTTAAAATTTCTTTCCAGCCATTTGTAACTTCTTCCGAGCGTACCAGTAAAGGACTTGACTTCCGGAATGTCGTCTCCCGTTATCACCTGCCACATCATATCATCTACCAATGGATTCGGCGGAATGATCTTTTGAGCCATGGCCCAATGTTCCAGGCACTCGCATTTTGCATGCACTGATGGAAGCTCTCTGAGCGCGTGCAGCACGGCGGTTATGTCGTCTCCCCATATCTCTTCCGGCCGCCATACAGGCGTTTGCCGCATCTCTTGCATAGACTTTCGGGATAACTGCGCAAATGCCGAAGGATAAAATCGGATCACCAATAACAGTCCATCTTCCCCAGAGACATCCATTTCAGCGGCTTGTAACAGTGGACTGCAACACCAGGCACTGTCCACTGGATATGTTTTTTGCTGATGTCTGATGAGTATAGTTGTAGGGAGATGTAAAGCCACCGCCAATGCAGGGAATCCGTCAGCGCAAAGGGGGAGCGACTTCCCAGCAGCCAGGGGTACCAGGTACATGCCTGCCACCAAATGGCCGGCAGCGGCAGATACAGGCAGCATACGGCCCCCATGACGGGAAGCGGCAGCATGAATCATCTGGAACAAAGTCAGTGGCATCGTACAAAGGTACTTATCCGGGCCATGCAATTTTTGTCTAATTTATCCCATTGTAAAAGCAGACAGCAACAGATCTTCACAGAAAAAATGCGCCTTCCCATTGTACAATATCCGGCGGAAATCCTTCGCCAGCCAGCAATAGCCGTTCAAAGGAACTATCCTCAGTTACATAAACTGATTCATAATATGTGGGATAGCATGTATGCCGCTCATGGCTGCGGACTCGCAGCGCCACAGGTGAACATCCCTATCCGCCTATTTGTAGCAGACAGTATCTCCACCTGGCAACAGGTACGAGGCGCCGAAAGGTTGGAACAGTTTCCGGATAACAAGGGAATCAGAGAAGTATTTATCAACCCGGAAATTATTTATCAGTCGGATACTACTGCCACCGACCTGGAGGGATGTCTGAGTATTCCAGGTAAATCTGGCCAGGTAGTACGTCCGTGGCAGATCACCATTCGTTATCTGGATGCGCGTTTCCGCGAACAGGAAAAAACGTATGCGGGTTTTACTGCCCGGATGATTCAGCATGAAATGGATCATCTGGATGGCATCCTCTACATCGATAAAATGTAGGGAATAACCTAACCACCAGTTCCTGTGCGCCCACACAGGAACTGGTGATTCCCGGAATCAATTTCCGCCCAGGAAAGCCCGTACGTCCAGGGTAGGTTTGTCCAGGAATTGTTGCCAGGTCATATCTGTCATGCTGAATTCACGGTTGCGGATACTCGCCGCCATGCTGCTGTAGAAATCGACTGCCACCGGAGGCATACCAAATGCTTCCAACTCCTGTCTGAATTCTTCATCTGAGATATTGGTATAAGAAGCGGCCAGGCCTCTTTCTTCGCCCAGGATGCGGGCGATGTCGCCGAATGAATAAGCACGGTCTCCGGTAATATTGAAGCTGCGGCCACCTTGTGCTGGAGCAGTCAGTACTTTGGCCAGGGCGGCGGCAATATCATCTCTGCCTACAAAGCTAATGGCGCCTTCTCCGCCAGGATAGCGTATCTGTCCTGTTTCCATGGCTTCGCCGATGAATAATGGGATTGTTTCCAGGTACATACTGTTACGGAAAATAGTGTAGTTCATGCCGCTGTTGCGAATGTTCACTTCTGTCTTGTAGCAGGATCGTCCGGCGTCGAAAATGGCGATGGCAGCAGGTTGCAGAGTACTGGTATATACGAGGTGTTGTATGCCGGCGGCAGCAGCGGCTTTCACGACCTGCTCTTCCTGCATAGCAGCATGGTCGCCATAGGAAGCGCTGGAAATCTGTAACAGCGTATCTGCGCCACGGAAAGCTTCGACCAAAGAATTATAATCGTCATAGTCGGCCAACTTCACCTGCATGCCGGGAACAGCTTCCAGTTTGGAAGGATCACGGACAACAGCCGTAATATTTTCAGGAGCAACTGATTTCAGTAAATGCTGTATGGTGGCCCGGCCCAGGTTGCCGGTAGCGCCTGTAATTGCTATCATGTTCTTTTTTTTATCAAAGGTAATAGTGGGTACAGGGGGAAAATAGAACAAAACCGACAGGTGTAAAAAAGAGTATTTTTTTTAAACTCAAAGGAATGAGGTCTTCGACCTCATTCCTTTGAGTTTGGTTTTTTTGTTGTCCCTGCCCGTTGGGCAGGGACAACAGGGGGACATGATTGAATTGCGTGACTCCCTGGTGTTCGGGTAAGGACTGCAAGTAAGCAGGATGGAATTGCACGGCAGCTTGTTGTAACGGCCCAGCGGGCAGGGATAACCTATGATTCCTCCTATTTGGACACGACAACAAGGATACAGCATGGAATTGCACGGCAGCTTGTTGTAACGGCCCAGCGGGCAGGGATAACCTATTATTCCTCCTGTTTGGATACAACAACAGCGATACAACATGGAATTGCGCAACTCAGGATGGAACTTCCCAACGGCCTATTGTACCGGCCCGCTGGGCAGGGACAACCTATTATTCCTCCTGTTTGGACACGACAATAGGGATACAACATGGAATTGCGCGACTCAGGATGGAATTGTACAGCGGCCTATTGTAACGGCCCGACAGGCAGGGATAACCTATTATTCCTCCTATTTGGACACGACAACAGGGATACAACATGGAATTGCGCGACTCAGGATGGAACTTCCCAACGGCCTGTTGTAACGGTCCGACAGGCAGGGATAACCTATTATTCCTCCTATTTGGACAGGACAATAGGGATACAACATGGAATTGCGCGACTCAGGATGGAAACTTCCCAACGGCCTGTTGTACCGGCCCGGCAGGCAGGGACAACCTATGATTCCTCCTGTTTGGACACGACAATAGGGATACAACATGGAATTGCGCGACTCAGGATGGAAACTTCCCAACGGCCTGTTGTACCGGCCCGGCGGGCCGGTACAACTAAAAAAACGAGCTCAAAATATGGACGTCGCAGACGTCCATATTTTGAGCTCTCAAATGACTTATCTAGAGACAGGGGTGTTTTTCACGTATGTGAAAAGGTGTTTTTCCGGGTCCGTAACCTATTGGAAGCCATTACATTTGTGTAACGCTAATGACTCTACGAAATACGCCTATGACTATCCCTATTCTTTTATTAATAATGATGACATAATACGTCCGAGAAAATTCCCTCAAAAACCGAGGACTTTGGAACATGATGAATTTCATCCATTGTTCCCCCAAAACAGTCTTACTTCAAAATCATCACTGGCAGCTGCGCTGCTTTATAAATTCCTTCAGAAATACTTTTATGTGTCAGAGTATACAGGAAACTGTGTTTGCCTGGTAAAGCCACAATCAGCTGGATGCTGCCATTGTGTGCGTAGTCAACAATCCCGCTGATGATATCTTCATCATCCCGGAATTCTACATGGAAATTATATTTATGCAGATACGATTTCAGCTTTTCCATGGCTGTATTAAACTCTTCGGTGGGATGTTGGTAGTGTTGTTGCGGGTCTACATTCAATATGACCAGTTCTGAAGGTACCCAGAGCGGCGTATGTTGGAAGTGTTTGATTTTATCCAGTGTTTGCAGGGCTTTGAAATCCACTGGTATCATGGCTTTCTCAACAGGCTGATAAGCCATGCCAGCGGGCACCACCAGCACCCTTACAGGACTGGCCTTGGCGATGGCTATCAGCGAAGTACTGATGATGTCGTCTGAATTTTTGTTCTCCAGCATTACTAACTGGGGATTTTCTGTGTGGATAGCATCCATAATGGCGCGGAGTAAGGGTAATTCGCTCCAGGCCATGGTTACTTCCACGGAGGCGCCTACTATTCTCTGGAGAGCTTGTGCCAGGTCGTTCAGTTTCCACATCACATTTTCCCTGTGCTGGGAAATATTATCCGGATGAACCGCTACAAAATCGGCCGACATGGCCATGGTACTGAAAACATTCTCATAGAGCGACTGCAACAGCACCACTCGCTGGTATTCATACTTTTTCACCCATGCTGCAGCATAGTCGATCAGTGTCAGATAGGTGGTATTGGCGTCTACAGGTATCAGTAATGTTCTCATCTTATCAAATATTATAACTTCAGATTTTCGTTCATTTTTCGGGCTATAGCCAGTGCCAACGCGATATTCTCCACAGGAATACCCTGTGTGGCTTTGGTATACAGTTCTTCCACCCAGGGGCCCAGCTGTTGTATCAACTCACGACCTTTTGCCTTCAGGAAGATCTGTTTATTGCGTCGGTCGGTCTGGTCTTCCGTTCTTTCCACCAGGTCTCTTTTTACCAGATTAGTGATCAGGTAAGTGACACTGGATTTATCTTTTATCAGGATATCTGCAATTTCCTGCTGAATCATGCCGTCTCTTTTATAGAGCAGGCCAAGGATTTCCAGCAGTTCAAAACTGATGTCCCAATTGCTTTCTTTAATTTTCTTCTGTAGAAACTGTCGTAATTCATTCCTTAACTCTGCTGTTTCCCGGCCTAATTCCCGCGCCAGATCTACTTTATTCAATATAGGTTCCATATTAACAAAGATATTGCATTCGGCAGGATGCCGGGTAATTTAATGTGCCGCATCCGCCATATTTACCTTGTTCCTGGAAGTCTTTACAAAGAGCAATACAAAAGGAACACAAACCAGGAACATCACCCCTACCCAGAGAAATACATCCATGTAAGAGAGAATGGTGGCTTGTTTCATGACACTGGCATCCATCAGTGCGTAGGCTTTCTGCTGGGCAGTACCGATATCAAATCCTTTGGCATGCATACTGGCGGCCGTCTGCGATATCCGGTTCATCACATCCGGATTATTGACATCCAGGTGATCCACCAGGGTACTGCGGTGATAGTCCGTCTGACGGGTCACGAACGTAGATATCAATGCCACCCCGAAAGCGCCGCCTAATTGGCGCATCATTCCGGAGAAGGCCGCTCCCTGCCCGATTTCCTTACCTTTCAGTGTGGACAACGACATGGTACTCACGGGAACCGATAATAATCCAAGTCCGAATCCGCGAATAATTAATACCCAGAAGAAGTCCGCCGAAGACGTGTCTGGCCCCAACACCTTATACGACATATAACTATAAATAAAGAACACGCTCATACCGATGGCGATCAGGTATTTCTGTGGTACGCCTTTCTGAATCAGAATGGCTACCACGGGCATCATCACCGCTACGAATATAGTACTGGGCAACTGCAACATCCCTGATTGCTGGGCGGTCCACCCGAGTAAGGATTGGGTATATAATGGTATCACAAACGTAGATCCAAAGAGGCCGAATCCCATGATAAAAGAAAGTATCACGCCTATACGAAGATTTCCGTTTCGTAACACCCTTAATTCCACGACAGGATATTCATATACCCATTGTCTCCAAATGAAGAAGAAGATACCAAAAACTGCGATTACAGACAAGATAATTATCATTCCACTGCTAAACCAGTCTTCTTCCTGTCCTTTTTCCAGTACAAACTGCAAAGAGCCAATACCCACTGCCAACAGGAAGATGCCCAGCCAGTCTACCTGTGAGGCGCTGCGTTTCTGTTCATACTGCGGACTGCGAACAAACTGTAAGGTCAGCAAAGTGGCCACAATACCTACAGGGATATTGATATAAAAAATATAAGGCCAGGAAAAATTATCGATGATGTAACCGCCCAATGGAGGACCGAGAGTAGGTCCCACAATTACGCCCAACGTATAAATCGCTTGTGCAGTAGCGCGTTTCTCCGTAGGCCAGCTTTCTGTGATAATGGTTTGGGATGTTACCAGCAATGCGCCGCCACCGAGTCCCTGCATAAATCGGAATACTACCAGCTCCCAGATGTTGGTGGCATTACCACAAAGAAAGGAGCATATGGTAAAGATGATGACAGAGGCCGCGAAATAATTACGGCGGCCAAATTGTTGCGACAACCAACTGGTCAATGGTACGATGATCACGTTAGCGAGCGAATAAGCGGTGATCACCCAGCTTACTTCATTGAGTGTAGCGCCGAGGCTCCCTCTCATATCCGGGAGGGCAACGTTTACAATGGTGGTATCAATTATTTCCAGTAAGGCACATACGACAGCGGTAATAGTGATAATTGCTCTCCGTGGTCCATACTCTACTAGCGAGGGTAGCTCCTGTTGCATAGCTTGTTCTGATTACCACACAAAGTTAGAAATAAAACTGTTTGAATTCAAACTATTTATTTATAAATTCCTTATTTAATTAAATATCAATATTTTATATATTATTTCGGGAGACACGAGTCGCTATAAAAGCGAGGCGTTCACGGGGGCACTGTTCAGGATATCCCACATGGTAGCGCCGGGGAGCACGCGATAAACCGGTATACGAATGCCGTATTTGCGGCATAAGGAGCGTATGCTTCCATCTATCTGCTCCTGGTCATAGCGGGTGGAGAAATGTCCGAGGATGAGTTGTTTTATATCTAATTTACTGACCATCTCCATTACTTCCTCGAGGCGACTATGTTTATTCTTGTATCCTTTATGGGGAATATCTCCTTCGCTGCTAATGAAAGTGGCTTCATGGATGAGGATATCCGTATGATTCCAGCGTTCCGGATCATCGACGGGCGTATCGCCGGAATAGCCGAGTAGCGTGCGTCTCACCTCCATCGTTGTATTTTCTTTGCCTTGTTCCAGGATTATACGTCTAATCTCTTGCGGAGGAAGTGCGATTAGTTCGGGTTTAATCTTTTGTTTTACTTCTACCAGTTGATAGCTCAGGCTACGGATAACGTCTGGCGGGGCATCCACATGTTCATTTCTGACAGGCACTACTACCAGGTGTTCATTCAGCCAGATTTCATCTCCGGGCGCCACTGGCTTCCATTGAATACCGGAGGTATGCGGATCAAAGCGCTGGAGAAACTCCGCCATAGCAGGGAAAGAGCGACTATCGCGGGGATAATAAATAATAGGAAAGCCAGGCCGGGCGTTCAGTTGATTTAATTGTAAGAGGCCAGTGAGGTGATCTCTGTCGGCATGTGAGATAAATACATGATTGATCTTACGGCTTTTCTGCAATAAGGCGGAGGTAAGTCCATCGCCGGCATCGAATAATACGCCCAGTTCTTCTACAAAATACCAGGTTGCAAACAAAGCCGTGCTGTATGCGGAAATAGTCCATTTCATGAGGTAGCAGTTAGATCTTCAGAAGCCAAAGATACCATTTTCAGTGATAACCCTGAAGGCTATACGTAGTTGGTATCTTTCAGCGGTCTGATGTATATGCCACAAAGTCAGCAGTACTAACCAAAACATTTCTTCTCTTCAATGGTTATATAGGTAAATGCTCAAAGTAACCAGTTTACATGTGCGAGCAGGATCTTACCGTATAGCTAATGCGGATCAAGGTCATGGATAGATGTAGCCATTTTCCCGCATTTCCAGCTACAGGAGGCAGCCACCTTCACGGGCATATCCATAATGACCTTTGCGGTAGTCCATCCCTTGGTTTGTAATCGCTCCAGCAAGTGAGTCGCCCACCGGCAGCGTTATAGCCGGTTTTTTTACAGCATTTCCCTTTTACCGCTGCGGACTGCGGCATAAATGGCGTCAATAATTTTCAGGTCCCGCACGCCTTCTGCCCCATCCACAGGGATAGCGGGCTTTTTCCCTCTTAACAGGATATCTGCCATTTCCTCCATTTGTACGGTCTGGTGCGTTACATGCGGCTGGGTAAGCTCGCCTTGGTTAGTTCTGCCTTTAATAGGACCGTAACCGGTGGAGGGTTGCAGTTCTGCAAATCCTTTTTCGCCGTTCAGGTAGAAACGATCCAGGTAGTTCATGTTATAGGTAGACAGGCAGGAAGCAATGGCTCCGCTGGGGAATCCCATTTGGAACTGGATAGTCTCATCCACGCCGGGTTTGAACTTCACAGGATCTGTCTTAATTTCCTGAGCGGTGATCCAGACAGGCTCCTCTCCCACCATATACCGTGCGCCATTAATCGCATAAATACCGATGTCCATGATAGATCCGCCGCCGGCGAGTTCCTTATTCAGTCGCCATTGCGTAGGATCGCCTATACGAAAACCGCATTGCCCCTGAAAGAACATGATTTTACCGAATTCATTTCGTTTACGCATTTCCGTTATAGCCAGCGTTTTCGGCTCGAAGTGCATACGGTAGCCTACAAGCAGCTGTACGCCCGCTTTCCGGCAGGCGTCTACCATTTCCTGTCCTTCTTTTGCATTAAGGGCCATAGGCTTTTCACAGATAACATGTTTACCGGCAGCGGCTACACGCAGCACCTGGCTATGATGCAACGCATTGGGCGTCGTGATATACACGACATCAATATCCGGGTTGTGCTTTATCTGATCGAAATTTTCGTAGTTATAACAGTTCTTAACGGGAATTCCGAAACGTTGTTGCCAGTCGGATAACTTTGTGGGTGTTCCGCTGATAGCACCTACAATCTTGGCTTTGGTACAGGCTTTCATGGCATCTGCTACGCGATTGGCGTAGCCGCCGAGGCCCATCATGGCAACGCGTAAAACAGGTTCATCTCTGCGGAAGTTACCGGCGAGCGATTGAAAACGCAGCAAAGGGAGGCCCGCCGCAGTGATAGCCATTTTTTGCAGAAAACGACGACGTGAGTTCATAAGGTGGAATTGATGGTTGCGATTAAAATACAAATAATTTAACACAACCACAATGCCTGTGTCATATTATTTGCTGGCTACGGAACGGGGCAGTCTTTCCGCACGCAGTTGTTGATAGGACGGCGAAAACAGGGACTGATCGACTTTCATCTCCAGTAACTCTAATATTCTTTTCAGTTGTTTCTTCCCAAAATGAGTAGCATCCAGTGTAAATCTTCTGTTATCGTAATAAACAAAAACCTCCAGCTCCGAATACTTACCTTTCATTTTCATATCTATTGCTACAACATTACTCCATTTTACATACACGGGTTTCATCCCATCAAAATACATGATCTCCTGATCTGACAGTTCCAATCGGGTCCGAATGTAAACATAGATGGATACAATAACCAATAGCAATATAGCAGTAGCTATCAAAACCTTGGGATTTTCGAGCGACTGCCAGATTGTAATTAGACATGCCCCTCCACACAACAACAATGTTATTATAGCACATATCTGTCTCCACTTGGGCAACTTAAAAGTTTCTGTAATGTAAATTTGGTTCATAGCTCGTTAGAAAAATTCTGGGGGAAAGATAATTCATCTCCCTTGTTTTCATTCCTGCAAACTGCTATTTTTATCTTCATGAAACAAATTCTGATCGCTGCATTATTACTGGCAACTGGCGCCACACAGGCACAGCAAACATCTTCTAAAACTTATTTCCCTCCCCGGGACAACTGGGAGCATCGAACGCCAGCGGCATTGGGCCTGCGGTCGGACAAGCTGGATGCCGCCATCCAGTTTGCTATTAAGAATGAATCCAGGCAGAGCAGGAATATGGATTCGGCACAGTGGCAATCTTTTGGTAAAGAGCCTTACAGCGAGCCTGTTGGCGCATTGATAGATCGTGCAGATCCTAGTGGCATCATCATTTACAAAGGATATATAATTGCGGAATGGGGGCAGCCATCGCGGGTGGATATCACCAACAGCGTGACGAAAAGTTTCCTTTCAGCAGTGGTAGGGGTGGCCGTGGATAAGGGTTTGATACGAAGCGTATATGATACCGTAGCGCAATACATGCCTCCTGTGGAGGTCTATCATCCGGGACAGCCTACAGAAATCATCACCCCGTTTGCATCTGCGCATAACCGTCAGTTGACCTGGGATGTGATGTTGCGTCAGACGAGCGACTGGGAAGGAACGCTGTGGGGAAAACCAGATTGGGCGGATCGGCCGGACAGTAATTTCAATGCCTGGAAAACGCGGCCACGTCATGCACCAGGAGCAGTATGGAAATACAATGATACGCGTGTAAATGCGCTGGCTTTGGCCGCCACTAATGTTTGGCGTAAACCGTTGCCACAGGTATTGCAGCAGTATATTATGGAGCCTATCGGCGCCTCCTCTACCTGGCGTTGGATGGGATATCACAATGCATGGATAGTGCTGGACGGACAGCCTGTGCAGTCGGTCAGTGGCGGCGGTCACTATGGTGGCGGGATGTACATCAATACATATGATATGGGGAGATTCGGCCTTTTAACGCTGAACAGGGGCGTATGGAATGGAAGCAGGTTGCTGTCTGAGCAATGGGTAAAACAATCGCTTACTCCTACTGCTGCTAATAACGGTTACGGCTATATGAACTGGTTTTTAAATACCGATCATAAACTGGCGGCGAAGGCGCCTGTATCTTCATATATTCATATAGGCAATGGCGCCAACATTATCTATGTGGACCCAGAACATAACCTGGTGGCCGTTGTACGATGGATTGAAAGTAAAGCAATTGGGGAGATGATAGGTAAACTACTGGAAGCAATTCCTGAGAAATAACGCTAACGGTCATATGAAAATACATATGGCCGTTTTAATTTTGTCTAGCTGCAAATAAATCAACTTCGTTCAGATAATCCTTCCTATTTTTGACCCCGTTAAATTGTATTGTTAATCAGTCTTGTTTGTAACCAATTTCTCTTTTCTTTTAAAATCCGAATAAATTATGAAAACACCTAAAGCACTGGTGTTGGGATCATTGGTCCTGATGTCGGTTTTGTATGCATGTAAAAAAAATGACAACGCTCCTGTACCTGAAAATGCTAACAACAAATGGTCTGGAGAGACGATGAATGTCAAACTGAAGTTCAGCGGAGATTTGCAGGTGGAAGCATCTCCTTTGGGCCGACAGGCGAGTAATGCACGTACTACACCTGAGAATACTATTTATGCCGTAGATGTACGTTGGAGTGATTATAAGCCATATGCACAGGGCTTATTCACTTCTATTGATTCTATCAATTTGAATCTTCCCAAAGGCGCGTTCTTTAAGATCAGGGTAGCAGCTATTAAAAAAGGTAGCAGTCTGGGCTTATATGAATCAGATGGTCCTATGGGTTATGGCCGTTTTCTGTCTGGTCCGGGATTGGATCGTTATATTACCGATCGTATGTCTACAGACAGCGTAGGTCCTTATGCGTTACAGTATGGTTTCCTGGATACTCTTTCCAACTTCGTAGTAGCAACAAATTATGGTTATGAAATGAAGAAATATTCAGAATTGGATACTTACTATGGTACTTATCAGGGAGCCCCGCAAGACAGTCAGGCGACCAGTATTACTATTCCTTTGAAACGTTTAACTTATGGTATCCGTTTCAAACCACAGAACTTCACGGATGGTAAGTTATTGGTGGATTACGACTATTATGCCGCGAGTAAAACATTGGAAATTAAAAATCTGGCGGATACGTTTTTCACCTATACCGCCCATGAGTTCACGTTTAGCAGTAATCTTCAGTATGGATTGCCGGTACGTCTGAAATGGCAGCGTTCCAATGGAAATATTCAAAACATTGGCAATGTAACGATTTATCCTGCGCGCAACACGATGACTACACTGAGCGTTACGGCGCCTAATAATGGTATTCCTTTGGGTATTTCCATTTCAGAAAACAACTGGAATTTTGATACCACCATTGTAGTACGATAATGTAGCAACAATTTGACAATTGGTTATAATACAAAGTCCTTCCCGGAAACATGGAAGGACTTTTTTCTTTAATTTGTCTAGCATAAAATATTCATTTCCGGGAAGCTCGGGGTTCGGCTCTTCTACCCTATTTTTGTAAAACTATACCGTTTGTCAACGTATTTGTTTGTAACCAAATTCTCTCTTTTTTAAACCCGAAATAAATATGAAAACACCTCGATTTTTGGTGTTAGGTTCCCTGATCCTAATATCTGTACTGTATGCATGTAAGAAAAATGATTCCGCACCTGCGCCGGGAAAGACGAATCCTGGATGGTCCGGAGAAATGGTAAATGTCAAATTAAAGTTGAGTGGCGATTTACAAGCGGAGGCATCCCCACTGGGTCGTCAGGCCGTTAATGCGCGTATTAATCCGGACAGCACTATTTATGCAGTGGATGTGCGCTGGGGTAATTTTAATCCATATGCACAGGGGATTTTCACCTCTCTGGACTCTCTAACATTGAATCTTCCTAAAGGACCGTTTTTTACGATCCGGGTGGCAGCTATCAAAAAAGGTAGTGGGCTGGGATTATTTGAAATAACAGACAGCCTTACCAATACTCGTTTTCTTCCGGGTACTCCCTTGAACAGATCCATTGGCAATAGGCTGTATACCGACAGCACCGGGCCTAATCAGGTATTTTACGCCTTCCTGGACACCTTAACCTTTTTTAGGGTAGCCACCAGTGCATATGGCTATGAGGAGAGTATCTATTCAGAATTGGATACCTATTATGGACAATACCAGGGATACCTGACGGAGTCCACGCTGACCATTCCATTGAAGCGTTTCACCTATGGTATTCGATTCAAACCGGAAAATTTCAGCGATGGCAGTCTTTTGGTGGATTATGGTTACATGGCAGCTCCTAAGACGATACCAGTAAGTAATCTTGCTAACCGTGCATTTACTTACACGGCCCACGATTATACCTATGGCGATAATCTCTGGCGCGATTTACCGGTAAGTCTGCGGTTGCTGCGTACCAATGGGACCATTCAGAACTTAGGAAGTATTACTTTGCGTCCAAAGCGCAATACGTTGACTACTATTAGTATTACTGCTCCCAACAGTGGCGTGCCATTAGGTATTTCCATCTCTGAAAATTCCTGGAGGCAGGATACGACAGTAGTTATAAGATAGAGAATACTAATTGACAATCGGTTATAAAGTAGAGTCCTTCAGGGTTTCCTGGGGGACTTTTCTATTTGAGAGAGCAGATATTGCTATATATTAGCAGAACATCAGCTATCATTGACTTTCCAGGAGATATAATCCTGTCATTATCAATCTGATATTTTTTTTCTTCTTCTTGTGATTTTTTCCTCCCTTTTGCGAATAATATAATATCAGCAGGCCTGACTGATTTTTTACATTTAAATCCTGTTTTGATACAGACAAATATGGCAGACAAATCGGAATTATTTCTGGAGGTGATCCAGCAGCATAAGGGCATTATCTATAAGATTGTACATGCATACTGTCCGAATCCTTCTGACCGGAAAGATCTGGCGCAGGAGATCACTTATCAGCTATGGCGGTCGTTTGATACTTATGATCATCAGTATCGCTATTCTACCTGGATATACCGGATAGCGTTGAATGTGGCGATATCGGCATATCGGCAGGAGTATCGGCGAAGGATATTGGATGTGCCATATGCGGAGGAGTTATTAGAGCTGCCTGCGGTTTCTTCCGGGGAGGAATTGCAATCGGAGCGGGTAGCGATGTTATATGGATTTATTGCCCAGGTGTCTGAATTGGACAGGGCTTTGCTTTTACTCCACCTGGACGGGCATAGTTACCAGGAGATTTCGGATATCATGGCGTTGACCACTACCAATGTTGCCACAAAGCTGAGCAGGATTAAACAGTCGATGAAACTACATTTTACCACCCACAACAAGTAAACGAAAATGGAAAACACAGAAATATTAGATCTCTGGAAAAACTATAGCCAGCAGCTGGAGGCCAACCTACAGCTGAACAAACAACTTACCAGGGATATCACCGGGCTGAAAGTGCAATCATTGCTGGCTTCCATGAAACCAGGGAAGGTATTGGCAGTGGTGATAGGAATACTATGGTGCCTGGGAGTTGATTATTTGCTGATACATCTCTGGTCACATGCCAGTTTATTTTTCCTGGTATCAGCACTGCTGCAATCGGCAATTACCAGTATAGCAATCGGCATTTATTTATATCAACTAGTATTAATACAGCAAGTCAATATGGATGATCCCATATTAGCTACCCAGGAAAGACTGGCCAGGCTACTGTCTTCCACCCTTTGGGTAGCCCGCCTGTCATGGTTGCAGCTTCCGCTGTGGACTACCTTCTTCCTTTCCCGGCAGCTCTTCGTAGAAAATGGACTTCCAGCGATTATCTTCCAAATCCTGGCAACAGGGCTTTTTACAGGCCTCGCTATCTGGCTCTTTGTAAATATTCGGATAGACCATAGGGATCAAAAGTGGTTTAAATTATTGTTCAGAGGAAAAGAATGGACACCCATGATAAAAGCCATGGATATGATCGACAAGATTGAGGATTATAAGTCAGAGTAAGAGGAGAATGATGTGATAATGGAATAATGGAATGCTGGAACACTGGAATACTGGAATACAGGAATATTGGAAATAGAAACGGGAAACTGGAGTGGATGGTGGATGGTAGTTGCCGATGATGAGGTAATGATGCAATAAGGTAATGATGTGATAAAGTACTGCCGGTGCGCTAATGATAGGATGATGATGTGGGATTGATGTGGTAATGATGTGGTAATGATATGATGATGATATTATGATCTGATGATGATGCGGAGATGGAGATGGAAGATATATCACCATCCACTCAGTCATGTCCTGGGAATGAATAAATTCCTTAATCGCCTTTTACTGCACATGATAATGATAAGTAATAGCAGCGTAAACTATACAAGAGAAATAGAGATGAGTCAATGAGCAGATGCGTCCATGTGTATATAAGGCGAAGCAGGTCGGGAGACATATGACCTTCCACTCAGTTATTTCCGCCCATTAAATAAATTCCAACAAAATCCCTAACTTATATAAAAATAACCTTACAGCTAAGAAAGTAAAATGGATGGGATGTGAAGCGCGAAATCTCGCGAAAGGATAAAATATAATCGCTTATCATATAATAACCATTTCAATATGTAGGTAAATAAGTAGGTATAGTCTTGCAGTCCCCTATCATTATAGCCTCCCATAGAGGATGGGAGGCACTAGTTTCCAGTTTTGCTTATGAGAATAGAAATATGAGCCAAAATAGGCTTTCGTTTAGTCAAATGCAAATGGGAAAAGCTTCTGCTACACATAAGAAGGAATAAAGTCCCAATAAACGGGGGAGTATGCTAGTAATTAAGTATTTTTAAAAAATTAAAAACTGTTGATTGCTGAGTATTCCTTACTTATCAAGCTACAACAATGACTGCTGCGGCTTTTGCAATATAGCACCGTGGAATTCCTAACTTAGAACCATAATTTTATCTATCTCTGCAGTATGAACTTGCCTGTTGAAACAAACCGTTTGCTCCTTACCGCATTAAAAACAACTGATGCTCCCTTCATTCTGGAATTACTCAATACAAAAGGCTGGAAAACGTTTATAGGTGAACGTTATGTCCGAAATCTGACAGACGCAGACACCTATATCACCCGCATTCTCTCTAACCCGGATGTAAGGTATTTTGTAGTGCGACTGAAATCAGACAACAACCCAATGGGCATCGTGAGCCTCATTCAGCGCCCTTATCTACCCCACCAGGATATTGGATTCGCCTTCCTTCCACAGCATAGCGGCAGCGGATACGCCTTCGAAGCCGCCAGTGAGGTAATCCGTCTGCTTACCATCGCCAGTAAACACCCAATTCTTTATGCTACCACCCTACCAGAAAATACCCGTTCCATCAAACTACTGGAAAAATTAGGCCTCTCCTTCGTACATGAATTCACCCGCGACACAGAAAGGCTTTTCCTTTACCAGACCATCCTCGCACCCGAAGACAACATACCCCAATAAAAAACCGGGAAATAGCCGCCAGACAGGCAGATATCTCCCGGTATCATATCTTTCATTCCCTGCTTTCATGGATAATATTCTGATCCAAAAACAGGGAAACGCTGGCCACTAAGGAAGTGCAGGCGTAATCACTACCTTCCTGAACTCAATCGGGCCGTGATCCCCCTGGAAATAAATAGGCCCAGGCTCCCCTTCATTACTATCCAATGCGCCACCTGTAATACCCGGAATCTCCTGGTTATTAATCACTGTCTTACCATTCACCACCACAGTTACCATTCTTCCAATCAAGGTAATATCGTACGACTGCCATTGATTCGGACCTAATGCCTCAATATCGCTTGGCGTTAAGAACCCATAAATGCCGCTGAACAAAACAGAAGAAGGATGCGCGCCTTTGGGACTGTCTTCAATCTGTGTTTCATATCGCCCTCTGAGATAGACACCGCTGTTACTTCCCTGCTGGTAACGAAACTCCACATGTAGTTTGAAATCGCCGAAAGTCTTTTCTGATACCAGATTTGAACCCGAATGCGCACTGGTAAGTACCCCATTTATCACTTCCCATTGGTTTTTGCCAGTCGCTTTCCAACCACTCAAATCTTTACCATTGAAGAGATTCTCCGGTTTACCCCATTTAGGCGCCTTGTCTCTCCGCAACATAGGAGCACGTACTCCTTTATAACTGTATTTCTTTCCTTCGCTGGTAGTAATAGTGCCGGTGATGGCATCTCCAGCCACATTTCCTTCTATGACAAAATCCTGGCTACCACTCTCCCACTGCGGCGGGATAGTAAAACTGAATTTCCCATTATCAAAATTCACTTTGGCTACTGGCCGGGCACTGCCGGAAGTACCAACGAAATATCCTACCAGTGTTTTAAAACCGCTCAACTTCACTTCCAGCCAGGAAGGCAACTGGTTCCCCTCTTCATCCACTGTAATATCCCAACGGCCGATTAACTCTTTTGCATCAACAGCCGGTTGTGTAGCCGTTACCATTGGCGTTCCGGCAAATGCCCTGCCGGAGCCTGATACCAGTAAACAGCCCAGTCCGAATAAAAGTAATTTTTTGCGCATAAGTTCCATTTAGATCCGAACAATATAATGTTTATTTATTTATATTTTTACGGCAAATGAAATCAGTCCAATGAGTACAAAAGTAGAAAGTCCGATCTTCCAGACTGGCGCCGATATCCCCTGGGAATCCACTGCACCAGGCCTGCAGCGTAAAATATATGGCTACGATGACAGGGTAATGCTCGTAAAAGTAAAATTCGAACAGGGCGCCATAGGTACCATGCATCAACATCCGCATACACAAGTGACCTATGTGGAAAGTGGAGCCTTTGAATTCACCATCGGTAATGAAACCCGGATTATTCGCGCCGGCGACGGCTGCTATATGCCTTCCAATGTAATGCATGGCTGCACCTGCCTGGAAGCCGGCGTACTGATAGATACGTTTAGTCCTCACCGTGAGGATTTCCTGACCCAATAACCCAACAATGAGAACAATCATCCTGGAAAAACTGGCCGCAATTGAGGCGGAAAAGAATGTCCGCATACTGATGGCGATTGAATCAGGCAGCAGAGCCTGGGGCTTCGCTTCACCGGACAGTGATTTTGATGTGCGGTTTATCTATGCACAACCTGAAAATAATTACCTCAGCATCCGGGACAGAAAAGATGTCATCGATATCCCTGTAAATGAAGTCCTCGATATCAACGGCTGGGACCTGCGTAAAGCCTTGCGCCTGTTCATGAGCTCTAACAGTCCCCTGTACGAGTGGCTACAGTCGGGCATTATATATAAAGAGGAGACCGCCTTTGCAAATACATTGCGCGGTATGATGAATGACTACTACTCCCACCGGGCCGGCTGTCATCATTATTTCTCTATGACCAACAATACCTTTCAGCAAAACCTGCAAGATCCGGAAGTCAGACTGAAAAAGTACTTCTATGCGCTGCGGCCTATCCTCGCTGGTATGTGGATCATCGACCGCAAAACAGTTCCGCCGATGGATTTCCATCAATTACGTACGCTCGTTACCGATAGTACCTGGAACAAAGCGATAGATCAACTGCTGGAACAGAAAAAAACTGCGGACGAGAAAACGCTGATTCCACCGGTTCCTTTCCTTCAACAATGGATTCCGGAAGTACTTGAAAAGTATATGCCACTGGCCAATGCTATTCCCTCCGCATATCAGGAGGCAGACCAACTCGATGAAGTATTCCGGAAATTTATACGCGCATGACCTTTGAAGCATTAATGCAATCACCTGGGCAACTGCTGCTGAAAACTATCAGCGGCAGCCATGCATATAATCTGGCCATAGCAACCTCAGATACGGATCTGAAGGGCGTCTTCATCTTGCCGGAAAAGGAATTCTACGGCCTGCACTATACGCCGCAGGTAAATAATAGCTCGAATGATGAAGTCTTTTTTGAAATCGGAAGATTAATAGAATTACTCTGCAAGAATAACCCGAATATCCTGGAATTATTGAATACACCTGCCCATGCAGTGTTATTCCGACATCCATTGATGGATCGTATTAAGCCAGCAGATTTTCTATCGCAGCTATGTATGGAAACCTTCGCCGGATACGCCAAAGCGCAGATTAAAAAGGCATCCGGACTGAATAAGAAAATCAATAAAAAATTTGAGGAGACGAGGAAACTGGTGACGGATTTTTGCTTCGTGGTACATAACAATGGTACGCTGCCATTGTCGCAATGGCTCCAACAGCAAGGCTTTCCACAAGAGGCATGCGGCCTCACCGCCCTGCCTAACTTCCGCGATGGCTACCTGATCTACCATCATCCGCAGCTACGGGGAATTGTATCCGGCGAACAAGCAAATGATGTTCAACTCAGTTCCATTCCGAAAGGAGTAACGCCATTGGCAGTGATGACGTTCAACAAAGACGCCTATTCTGTCTATTGCAGGGAATACCTGGAATATTGGCAATGGGTGGAAAACCGCAATGAATCCCGTTATCAGGGCACGCTTGCGCATGGGAAAAGCTATGACGCTAAAAACATGATGCACACTTTCCGATTGCTCAGTATGGCAGAAGAAATAGCCCGTTACCATGAAGTACGGGTTCATCGGGAAGACAGAGAACTATTACTGCGTATTCGCAATGGCGAATTTGAGTATGCCGCATTGATGGATATGGTGCAGGAAAAACTGGATGGCATGGAAGCGCTCTATGCCGCGTCTGGACTGCCTCCAGCGCCTGACGTCGCCAAAGCAGAAGAAATATTGGTCAGTATCAGATCGGATTTCTACGGCGCGTCACGCCTCCATTAACATAGCGAGCGACTGATACGTTTCGTCATAATCATTGTAACGCTCACCGTTCAGGAAGAAGGTGGGCGTTCCATTGACACCGCTGCGAAGGCCTCCTTCCAGGTCTCGCTCCACTCTGTCCAGCAGTTGCTGACTGCGCCAGTCCTGCGAAAACCTGGACATATCCAAATGTAAAGTGGCAGCAAATCCCAGGATATTATCCGCACTTAATTCCGCCTGGTTTTCATAAAGAATATCATGCATCTCCCAGAACTTACCTTGAAGCGCCGCAGCCTCCGCCGCCAACGCAGCTATTACTGCTGCCGGATGCGATTCCTGCAATGGGAAATTTCGGAATACAAAGAGCAGGTCATCTCCATATTGTCGTAATAATTTACGAATAAGCGGGAAGGCTATTCCACAGTGACTGCACTGATAATCTCCATACTCAACAAGGATTCTGCCGGATTGGGGGTTTCCTGTGCTATGATCATTTTGGGTAACGGGGTTCTTGAGATGCGCCATATATAGATTAGCTGATTACATTGTTTAAAGTATCCAGTGCATCCAGGATTCCATCTGCACCTGGGTTTACGTCTATGGGGGAGAGATAGCTCCACTGTACGATGCCATCTTCATCAAGCACAAATAATGCTCGTTGCGCCAGGCCCTCTTTTTCGTCATATATGCCATATAATTTTGCGACTGCGCCCTTGGGCTCAAAATCCGCCAGCAAAGGAAACTGAAAATGACGATCTTCAGAGAAGGCTTTATGACTCCATTTGCTATCCACGGAAATGCCCAATAGCTGTGCGTTGGCGGCTTGAAAAAGCTTCAGGGATTCATTATATACGGCCAGCTGATCCGAGCATACCGGACTCCAGTCTGCAGGATAAAATGCTAAAATCACTTTTTTGCCACGGAAATCAGAAAGTTTCACCTGTTTATCCGGGGTGGCATATAACGCAAAATCCGGTGCTGGCGTGTTAGTTGGAAGGATCATACACTTTACTT
Organism: Chitinophaga dinghuensis; assembly: GCF_003259435.1. Lineage (GTDB taxonomy): Bacteria > Bacteroidota > Bacteroidia > Chitinophagales > Chitinophagaceae > Chitinophaga > Chitinophaga dinghuensis. The sequence continues at coordinate 228,572 of NZ_QLMA01000004.1, read as the reverse complement.
TAAATGGTGACACTGTATATTCTGTTAAAACAGATGATACTGGCTTTTGTTCTTAAGACTTTTTTCACTAAACTTGGTGGATATTTAACAGTTTTTGCTTGATGAAAAGAATTATAAGCAGCACCCTCACCTTGGCTGCACTCATATTATTGCCTGTAGCCTCTATTTTAGCCCAGCATCCCTATTTACTGATTGGTACTTACACCAACAACGGTATGAGTAAAGGCATTCATGTCTACTCGTTTGACAGCAATACCGGGAAGATGAAACCGGTTAGTCAGGTGAAGACGACTAACCCTTCCTACCTGGCCGTGGCTGCTGATCAGCAGCATGTGTACGCTGTAAATGAAAATGATGGCCCAGGCGATGTATCCTCCTTCAAATTTGACAGTACCAGCGGAGAACTGTCTTTAATCGCGGAGGTACCTTCCGGAGGAGAATACCCTTGTTATGTTTCCATTAGCAAGAATGGGAAATTCATAGCAGTGGCCAATTATGGAACAGGCAATGCGGTTGTATATCCTATCACTGCGGACGGAGATATTGATATCCCGGTACAGGAAGTACACCACGAAGGTACAGGCCCCAACAAAGCCAGGCAGGAAAAAGCGCATGCCCATGCAGCGGTGTTCTCGCCGGATGGAAACTATCTCATGATTAATGATCTGGGGATAGATAAGATCATGGTGTATAAATTTAACAGTGAAACCGGCGCGTTATCACTTGGTAACCCCGCTTTTGTGCCTGTTAAGCCAGGAAGCGGCCCCCGCCACCTGACATTTGATGCCAGCGGCAATTATGCCTATCTGATTACAGAACTGACAGGAGAAGTAATCGTATACAATTTTGCAAATGGCTGGTTCCATACGGTTCAATCCATCAGCACACATCCGAAAAATTATAAAGGCGCTATAGGTTCCGCAGATATTCATATTTCTCCGGATGGTAAATTCCTGTATGCCTCCAATCGCGGAGATGCCAATTCACTGGCCATCTTCAAACGCAATAGGCATAACGGTAAATTGAAACTGGTAGGTTTTCAGTCTACACTCGGCGTGATGCCAAGGAACTTCAATTTCGATCCTAGCGGAAACTTCCTGCTGGTAGCTAATCAGGCGAGCAACAATGTGGTAGTATTCAAGGTAAACAAGAAGAAGGGCTTATTAACGCCTACTGGCGACAGCATTACAGTTGGCAGTCCGGTTTGTATACAATGGATAAAGTAACAACTGACTATAAAAAACGGGACGGAGTGGCGCACTCCGTCCCGCAATAATTTTCTACATCGCTTTAGCGGCTTCTGTTGCCAGTCCTTGCAATTCATCTTCCAGGGAAGCTATTCTTCTCCTGTAAAGTTCAATGCGACTTTTTAACCGGGATACTTTATACTCTCTCAGGGTAGCTGCTGTCCGACCGGTGGTTGTCTTACTACTTTCTTTTCTTGTTGCAATATGTTGTCTGCGTTTTTCTTTTAAGGCAGCAATTTCCTGTTCAATCTTCGACTTTTCTGTTGCACTGGCAATACGCATTTTGGCACGATCAGCGGCAATCTGCTCATCTAAAGCTTCCAGTTGTTCATCTGCAAATTTTTCATATTCGTAATCCACATCTTTCCGGATGAGGGTACCACCCAGACTTTTAATATAAGAATCTGCGAACACTTCATTGTCCTCATCAATTTCAGCTATCAGCGCAATATGGCCAGGTTGGAGAGACGCGGCTACTTTAGCGCTGAAATCTTCCGCAAAGTGATAGTAGTGCGACTCCCATACCGCACCGCTTACCGTACCTATCAGCATTCCTGCCAGGATACCTACCGGACCAGCAAAAGCGCCGACCAGACTACCCAATGCCATACCGGAAAGTGTACGCACCCCTTCCGTCGTTTTATCTGTTTGTATTACAACAGGTTCTCCCTTATCGTTTTTCTGCACCATTACACTTTCATAGACGGTCAGGTCTCCGATAGATTCCAGTTCATCCAGTTTCTTGAAGGCGGCGATTGCTTGTGCCTCTTTAGGGAAGGAAGCGATGATAAGGTTTGTCATTATATACGTTTTCCTTCAAAAACAAGGAAACGCCTCTATTTGTTTCAATAAAAAAGCATCCTGCTAATGTATGCAGGATGCTTTTTTATTGAATAACTATTACCTTAATAACTTAATTCTACGATCTGGCGCACCTTGTCTGGCGTGATGTTCTTTCTTTCTCCCATGGCTATCCAACCTCTTTCTGTGAAACGCTTTTCAATGAAATCAGCGGTTTTCGCATATTCTGTTGTATAGGAAGAAAGTTGCATATTCATGCCCATTTTAGAGAAGAATTCAATGGTAGCATCGATGGCTTTATGTGCCACTTCATCGGTGTCATCTCCCTGGATGTTCCATACTCTGCGTCCGTATTGTGCCAGTTTCTCTTTCTTGGTCTCGAACATTACCTTATAGAGGTTTGGTCCGATGATAGCGAGGGTACGGGCATGATCAATATCGTACAATGCAGTGAGTTCATGACCAATCATATGCGTTACCCAGTCTGTTGGTACTCCTTTCTGGATAAGGCCGTTTAAGGCCATGGTACAGCTCCACATGAAATTGGCCGCCAGCGTATAGTCGCTCGGGTTATCCACCACGCCAGGTCCTACTTCTACCAACGTTTGCAGGATGCTTTCTGCAAAGCGGTCCTGTAGCATAGCGCCGGCAGGATAAGTAAGATATTGTTCCATCACATGCGTGTAGGCATCGATCACTCCATTCTGCAATTGTCGCTTAGGAAGAGAGGTAATCACCTCCGGATCACAAATGCTGAACACCGGGAATAAGCCTCGTCCGCCGAAGGAGAGTTTTTCGTGGGTGCTTTTGATAGTGATAACAGAACTGGAGTTCATTTCACTACCAGTAGCAGGAAGCGTGAGTACCGATGCAAATGGAACAACGTTATCCACTATACGTATTTGTTTTTGCAGGATATCAATGGGATTTCCTTCGAATTTCACCGCAGCAGATACAAACTTAGCGCCATCGATAACGGAACCTCCGCCTACAGCCAGGATGAAGTTCAGTCCTTTTTCCCGGATAATATGGACTGCTTTCATTAATGTTTCGTAGTGCGGATTGGGTTCCACACCGCCAAACTCTGTAATATCAAATCCGGCCAATGCGGCTGTCACCTGATCATACACGCCATTTTTAAAGATACTTCCGCCGCCATAGAGCAGCAGAATTTTAGCGTCGGCGGGTACCAGCGTTGTGAGCTTTGCGATCTGACCCTTGCCAAAGACCAGGCTGGTAGGGTTATATAATTCAAAATTTAACATGAGGAGGTCTTTAAATTAAATAAATAGCAGATTTCTATATCTATATAATAAACAAAGTTCCAACTGTTACAGTTGCAGGAATGTGACCTGTATCACAAATATAGGCCCCTGCTTGTTTTGTCCACAGTATTTCTGACAGCAGGCAGACAATTATCCTTCACTGTATTCCTATAGCACCCATAAGCCAGATATTTAGAAGACCCCTGCCGACAACTCAAACTATCAAAATATGAACCTTATCAGTTTATTTTGCCAACAACCGCTGCTCGACCGGGAATCCGTTCCTTTTCGGCAATTTGTATTCCAGCAACCCCGAAACAGGAAATTCCTGTTTGCAGCCATCATACTGACGATAGTACAGTTCGTTCTGTTCAAAATGTTGTATCCCTTTCCTGATTTTATTTCAGACTCCAGCAGTTATATAGACTCCAATCTGGAACATCTGAAAGTAAATTTATGGCCGATAGGATATTCCTATTTTATTGCATTTATTCATTGGATGTCGCCATCACATGTTTTCCTTATTGCAGTACAATATCTGATTTTGCAGGCAACATTGCTGTATGTATTTTTCTCTGCCTCCTACCTATTGCAGTTACGTCCTGTTAACAGTACGATATTCTTTATTTTTCTGATAGTGAATCCTGCGCTGTTGTACCTCTCTAACTGCGTATTGAGTGATACATTATTCCTATCTATCAGTATGATTATATTCATGCAATATCTCTGGATGTTCCGTCGTCCGAAGCTGTCTTATTTGCTGATACAGGGAATATTGATTGGAGTAGCTTTTACCATACGCTATACGGCTATTTATTATCCATTGGTGGCGTTACTGGCTATACCATTTGCTCATTATAAACTACCGGCGAAATTAATGGGGATCATACTTCCATGGGTATTTATTCTTCCATTTATTTCCTATACTCAGCAGCAAACGAAGGCTATCACGGGTACTGCTGAATTCTCTGTGTTCGGGGGGTGGCAGATTGCCAACAATGCCCTTTACATGTATGGTCATATACAGGTGGATAGTACGCAACTTCCTCCGGAGATGCGAAAGCTGGATCGTTATGCAAAGATATTCTTTACCAAGATAGCGCCTACGGATAAGGATCTGGCGGAATTACCAGGAACGTATTTTATCAAAATGCCTAATGCCATTCTGAAGCCTTACCTGATTATCAATCACAAATGGGGAGAACATCCAACTGCAAAGGATATGTTTAAGTCATGGGGAACCGTGTCTCCCGTATATAATGCCTATGGTAAATATCTTATTAAGAAATATCCATTCTCTTTTATGCGCTATTATATGTGGCTGAATACAAAAACTTATTTCAGTCCACATTTGGAAAAATTCACTAATTACAACCTGGGTATGAAAGAAATGTGGGCATCGCCGCAAAAATGGTTTCAGCTGGAAAGTCCTGCTGTATATAAGGTTCCGCCTACCTACGTTTTTGATCTGATAGGCAACTTATATAAATGGTTATTTGCCGCGCTGAACTTCTACTTTGCAGTATCTGTCATATTCCTGTTTACCGGCAGAAAAAAAACCAGCGGAAGTTATGTATCCTTCGCTGGTGTTTGGTTAGCTATCTTCTTTGTCATTATCAATTTCGGTTTTAGCGTATTTGCTACGCCAGTGGTATTGCGTTACCAGTTTATACCGATGATTATTATGGTGTTATTTTGTTTACATATAAATGAGCTGTCGCCTTCGGAAGACAAACCCGCAGCAGCTAACGCTTAGAGAGCTTATTTTCCTGCGGGGAGATATTTCCTTCGAGGTTATATTTCCCCGCTTTTACTTCCATCGCGCCTTTTCCGGGAACGTAGATAGTAGCGGTAGCGCCATTGGGAATCTCCACTTGCATTTTAATGTGTTCTCCCTCTAGTTGCCAATTGGAAACAATCTTTCCGTATGGGCTGATATAGCTACATTTTACCCAGGTTATTCCACCGCCGGGGATAGGATGAATATTTATTTTTTTGTAGGCAGACGCGGCTGCATCTATGCCGCCTACTACCCTGTAAAGCCAGTCGCCAACGGCCCCATAAGCATAATGATTATAGGAAGTAGCTTGCACATTACTATCCGGCAGGATGGCATTCCATTTCTCCCAAATAGTAGTAGCGCCCATTTTCACAGGGTAGAGCCAGGAAGGCCAGGTATCTTGTTTTAGCAGGTCATAGGCCGTGTGTACGTACCCGTTATTGCTGAGTGCATGCAGTAACCATGGCGTTCCCAGGAAGCCAGTAGCCAGGTGATTATTATTCGCTTTCACTAGTTCATCCAGGCGTTTGGCTGCCAGTGGCTTTATACTGTCTGGCAGCATTTGTAGTTCCAGTGCCAGTACATAAGAGGTTTGGGTATTGGGCATGGTGTATCCTTCCGGCTTCATGTAATGCTGCAGGAAGCTGGATTTCACCTGTTGTAGCATGGAGGTATAATGTTGTACATCATCCTGATGGCCGAGGATGGCTGCGGTGTTAATCAACAGTTGGGTACTATATGCCCAGAAGCACTGATCAATAAAAGGCAGCGAAGTGGAGTCTCCAGGTGCAAGCCAGTCGCCATAACCGTTGACGGTCCAGAGTCCGTCTGTACTGGCGCCCTGAATATGATCTACCCAGGCTTTCATGCTGGCATATTGTTGTGTTAGGATAGCCGTATCGCCATATACCTGGTACATTTGCCATGGCACGATGGTAGCGGCATCGCTCCATCCGGCCACGCCGTTTTTACGGGGTGGTTGCAGGTTTCGGTAGATCCATGGAATAATCGTAGGTACGGAACCGTTAGGTCTTTGATCAGCGCGAAGGTCTTGCAGCCATTTGGCGTAGAAATCGCGCACATTAAAATTGAATGCGGCCGTTCTGAAAAACACTTGTGCATCGCCGGTCCATCCGAGTCGTTCGCTTCTTTGCGGGCAATCGGTAGGTATATCCAGGAAGTTGCCTTTCAGGCTCCAGGAGATATTTTGCTGGAGTTGGTTGATTCCGGGATCTGAGCAGCTGAAGCTGCCGGTGGGCTGCATAGCAGTATATAACGCGATGGCAGTAAAATTTTCTTTCAGCGGTTTGCATCCTTCAACTTTGATGTAACGGAAGCCGTGCCAGGTGAACATCGGTTCAAAAGATTCCACGCTGTTGCCTTTTAGTATATACGTGTCCGTAGCCGTTGCTTCACGCAGATTGCCGGTATAGAAGTTGCCGTTTTTGTCCAATACTTCTGCATGGCTGATGCGGATGGTATCATTCTTTTTTCCTTTCACGCGGAAAGACACCCACCCGGCCAGGTTCTGGCCGAAATCTACCAGCTGATCCCCGTTGGGCGCGGTAAATACCCGGACAGCAGGAATACGTTCCTGTTTTTTCACGCCATCGCCAACAGTGGGTACCAGTATGTCTTTTGAGAAGGTAGCTACGGTAACTGGTTGCCAGTTGCCGGGTTGGATGTTGGCATTGTACAGCATGCCGCCGTATATATCCGCGTGTAAAACCGGGCCGGTAGTGGATTGCCAGGAGCTATCTGTATACAAGCGAATGCTACTGCCGTCGGTGAAGCGTATGTCTGCCATGGCAATAATTCCCGGATCGCTGCCATAATTATTCTTTTGCATCAATCCCCCGAAAGCGCCTCTGTACCAGCCTTCCCCTACGATTACCTGTAAATCATTTTTTCCGGATTGGAGATAGGGTTTGATATCGTACTGCCGATATTGAAGCCGGGTATCATAGCTGGTCCATCCTGGCGCGAAATATTCCTCGCCGATCTTACGGTTACCCATAAACGCTTCAAAAACGCCATGAGCAGAAATATACAAAACAGCAGATTGTACTGGTTTATGCAGCGTGAATATTTTCCGATAGATAGGGCTGGGACGCAGCAGGGTATCTTCTGCAAAACCGGGCACTATCCACTGTGCCTGGCGGCTCCATTCGGGCGACTGCGCACGTGTCTCCCTAATACCAACCATTAGCAATAACACCCATGAAATAATGAAAAGTTTCATAATATGAAAAGGAATTGATACCTGCATATTACCTATTTCAAAAATGGAGAAGCTTAACCCGATGTTAACGCCCGGAAATTTTTCCACCGAATCGCTGCTGCAGCAGGCTGCATTAAATTTAGATATAAAACCGGTAACTATGATCAACGGCCAGAAAGTGGTAGTGGTACTACCTGCTTATAATGCGGATAAAACATTGCAAATTACCTATGAGGAAATTGATCGCAATGTGGTGGATGATATCATTCTGGTGGACGACTGCAGTAAGGACAATACCGTTGCTGTAGCCAGAAATATTGGTATTCATTATATTATAAGTCACGAAAAAAATCGTGGTTATGGCGGCAATCAGAAATCCTGCTACCAAAAGGCACTGGAACTGGGCGCCGATATTATCATTATGTTACATCCTGATTATCAGTATACGCCACAACTGGTAACGCCTATGGCTACACTAATTGCTAATGGCGTATATCCAGTGGTGTTTGGCAGTCGCATCCTCGGTATGGGCGCGCTGAAAGGCGGTATGCCCTTATATAAATACTTCTTTAACCGACTGCTGACGGTTACCCAAAATCTACTCATGCGCCAAAAACTGTCTGAATATCATACCGGCTACAGGGCGTATCACCGCAGTGTCCTGGAAGCGATCCCATTTGAAAACGATTCGGAAGATTTTGTATTCGATAATGAACTAGTAGCACAGATTTTCTACAGCGGTTTTGAAATCGCTGAAATTACCTGTCCTACCCGCTATTTCAGCGAAGCCTCCTCTATCAATTTCCGTCGTAGCAGTATTTACGGCATGGGCGTATTACAGGTAAGTTTCAAATATTTCCTGCAGAAGCTGGGCATCGCTAAATTCAAACTGTTTGCAGGCATTACCCCGAATAAATTCGCCAATAAGCATAAGGGGCCGCTGGATGTTAATGAGTTACATGAAGCCCAGCTGAAAGTACTGAACAAACAGCATTCTGAGCATTCGTCAAAGTAGAAAATTATCAAGTACCAAAAGCATACCCTGATACATTACGTTGCCGATTGCCGCAACCTGTAGATTTATTAAAAATAAATGGAAACCCCCGATTTTACTCAATTCCTTCGGACTTGCCTGCTTATTTGTGCCAGGGTATATTATCCTGTTACCTGACTTTCCGTTTCCCGAATCTTTATATGAGCTTGTTCCCGGATAGGGAACTCCTTTAATAATTTTATTACATTCAATCATAGTTGTAATATTGCTGACGATAAACTGGAAGTATCTCTATAAGCTAGAATAATTAATACAATGCCTGTATCTATTTCACGCCTTACGTCTGCCGATATTCCGGCAATGATTGATCTGCTGCATATTTTTGAGGCAGTATTTGAGATGGAAGATTTTGAGTTGCCTGCCAACTCTTACCTGGACAAACTGCTTTCCAACAAAGATTTCCTTGTAATGGCTGCCCGCGACGAAAACGGAAAAGTATTGGGTGGCCTCACCGCTTATGTACTGCCTTCCTATTATGAAGAGACGGCAGAATTGTATTTGTATGATCTGGGCGTTAGTCCTGATGCGCAAAGACAAGGAATAGGCAGACTACTGCTGGACAGCCTGAAAGACTATTGCAAAAAAGGAAAATTCACGGAATTCTTTGTGCAGGCGGTGGAAGGCGACACCGAAGCGATGCGTTTCTACAATGCTACCGGTGGCAAACCACTGCGTGTAATTCATTATGACTATGAATTGTAATTAAATAATATTAATAAATAAGAAACTTTATCGGAAAAGGAAATGAAGGCTGTGGCTTCATTTCCTTTTCCGATTTTTGACGTTCCTGCCTGGTGAGGCTGGAACGATCAGTCGAGCAGTTTACTTCGTTTGGCCCCAGTTCCATCTGGCAAATTTTCCCGATTCGTTCAATTTTTCCGCTTTGCGTAAACGGAAAATTTAGGGAGACACGTGTCTTTCTAAATAAATTATTATTTTTCAATCATCATATTTCATTGAAAATCAATTTATATTAGCAATTATTCATACTTTTTAACTTATTTTCCTTCCTGGCAGAGATCGGGAAAACTCCATTTAGGAACGAATCAACTTTTCCCGATTCGTCTTCATCAGCCTCTTAACCTGTCGTTACTTTGCAAAAAAATTAACAGGTTTGAAACAGATATACCTATTTCTGAGTTTTATTTTACTGAGTATTACAGCATTCGGACAGACAGGCGCTATTAAAGGAACCATCACTTCTTCAGATGGTCAACCGGCTCCATATGTGACTATTGGATTAAAAGATACCAGAAAGGGTACGCTCACGAATGAAGATGGTACTTTCCATCTTAAAAATATCAAACAAGGTCATTACACCCTGATTATTTCTTATACCGGCACTAAGACATTATATAAAGAAGTAGACGTAGTAGCAGAGAAAACCGTTGAGTTCAATGGTTCCCTCGAAGCTTCTGCCAGTCAGCTCAACGAAGTAGTGGTAGACGGCAAACGCGGTAATACCATCAACAAACGCCAGGTAAATATTGGTAAATTACCTATTGCCAATATGGACTTGCCACAGGCAGTAACTGTAGTTGGACATAAAGTAATTGAAGAGCAACAGGCACAGCGCCTCAGCGATGTAGTGAAAAACGTGAACGGTATCTATATGGCTTCTACCCGTGCTGGTACCCAGGAAAGCTTTAACTCCCGCGGTTATCAGTTCTCTTCTACCAATACCTTTAAAAACGGCGCTCGTATCAATCCAGGCGCTATGCCGGAAATGAGTTCCCTCGAACGCGTGGAAGTACTGAAAGGTAGCGCTGCTATCCTTTACGGTAACGTGGCTCCGGGCGCGGTAATGAACATGGTCACCAAACAACCTAAATTCAACTGGGGCGGAGAAGTAAACCTCCGTGCAGGTAGCTTTGGCTTGTTCAAACCAGCTTTTGACGTATACGGACCACTGTCTCAAAATGTTGCCTTTCGTGTGAATGGTACCTTCGAAACAGCCGACAGCTATCGCGATCAGGTACATTCTAAAAGATATTATGTAAACCCCTCTTTTCTTTTCAAATTAGGCAAACGCACAGAACTCCTGGTGCAAGGCGATTACCTGAAACATGATTTCACGCCTGATTTCGGTATCGGTTCTATCGCAGATACTGCCATCATCAAAGTACCACGCAATACTTTCTATGGCGCACCATGGCAGTATGCACATACCCAACAAACTACTGCTTCTGCTAATCTCAGACACCAAATCAGCAACAACTGGAACCTGAGCGCACTGGTATCCTACTCTAAATATCAGCGCGATTACTTTGCTATTGAAAGAATTCAGGCAAAAGCTGACAGTACCTGGGAACGCCCACTGGGCCGCAATGCCAACAACGAAGATTACTACTCTGCTCAAGTCGATTTTACGGGTAAAGTAAAAACCGGCCGTATCGAACATACGATCCTTGCTGGTGCAGATGCAGACAGATACTATTCCGGTAACTACAATTCCTATGGTATCAGTACGCAGTATAAAACTTCCGGCAGCACCGTATACTATGACAAAATCAATGTATACAATCCAAATGCTTTCCCAAGAGCCACTTATATCCCAACAGATACCCTCAAAGCGGTGACTGTTTCTCCTATCAACAGAGTAGGTATCTATGTACAGGACCTGATCAGCATTTCTGAGAAAGTTAAAGTACTGGCAGGCGTTCGTTTCTCTTATCTGCAAACAGAATCGCCGGTTACCTATAATTTCATCAACGGTTCTAAAACGACTACCAGAGGCAGATACGATAACGCATTCTCTCCTAAACTGGGTATCGTCTACAAACCAAGACCCAATACGGCGCTCTTTGCCAGCTATACCAGCTCCTTTACGCCTAACACCGGCAACGATATTTATGGTAACCCATTACCAGCATCTATCATCGAACAAGTGGAAGCTGGCGTGAAAAACGATTTCTTCGACGGCTTACTGTCTGTTAACGTAACAGCTTACCGTATTAAGAATAACAACTATGCACAAACAGCTCCATTCGATTCTACCGGCAAACAAAACAACAACTCCGCTTTCAAAGCGCTGATTGGCGGAACCCTCAGCCAGGGCGTGGAACTGGATATCGCCGGCCACCCAATTAAAGGAATGGATGTAATCGCAGGTTACAGCTACAACAACATGACCATCGATAACGCTCCGGCTAACAACGGTTCTGTTAAAGGCGAACGCCTGGTAGGTAACCCAAATCATACTGCCAACGCCAGCATTTTCTACACCATCCAGGAATCCAAACTGAAAGGACTGAAATTCGGCGCAGGCTTCTACTACATAGGTCAACGCTATGCAGGCTGGAACAACACTACAGATAGTAAAGGTCAGATCGCAGCCAACAGATTAATCTCTGTTCCTGGCTTCTCTACCCTGGATATTTCTGCCGGATACACGATCAAAAAGATCAGTGTAATGGCCAAAGTATCTAACCTGACCAACACATATAACTACTACGTGCATGAGAATTACAGCATCAATCCGATTCCTCCTACCCAGTTTGTAGGTACCGTTTCGTACAGATTCTAAAAATTCTTAACACACACTTAAAATGATACATTTGCGGCGAAGCTCGCCGCAAATGTATTTTTGATTAAAAGATTATTCGTAAAAAAGCTTTTTTTATCACAGATTCCTATATGAAAATTTTCTTCAGACGTATTCATCTGTATCTTGGTTTGGCCGCAGGTTTGATCATTACCATCAGCTGCCTGACAGGCGCTATGCTTGTCTTTGAAACAGATATCACCCAGGCACTGAACCATGACCGCTACTTCGTAACGCCCGCCGGCAACCGCCTCCCACTGGATACGCTGGCCGCCCGCGTGCAACAAGTAGTACCAAAGGCTAAAATCGCCCGCATACAGGTGTTCGCAGATCCTAACAGGACCGTGCAAGTACTCTTTGAAGAAGGAAAGAAAAAAGAAGGGAAAGAAGGAAAGGAAGGAAAAGGCGAAAGAGCAGAGAAACAAGAGAAAGCCAAAGGGGACAAACCAGGAAAAGAAGCGCCTAAAAAGAAAGAAAAAGGACGTACTGCATTTGTAAACCCTTATACCGGTCAGGTTATTGAACTGTACAGCTATCAGAACACTTTCTATTATAAAATATTCTCCCTGCACCGCTGGCTCCTCTCCGGCGATACCGGTAAAGTAATCATCGGTTCCAGTACCTTCATTTTCCTCTTCATCCTTATCACAGGAATTATTCTCTGGATACCTAAAACCAAGAATATCCTCCAACAACGCCTCAAAATCAAATGGGATGGCAACTGGAAACGCGTCAACAATGACCTGCACGTGGTGCTGGGCTTCTATACCAGTATTTTCTTATTCATTATTGCATTCACCGGACTGACATGGTCTTTCCAGTGGTTCAGTAATGCTTTCTATGCGCCTATTGGCGGTACCAAACAGGCTACTATGCCTAACAGCGCGCCAGTTGTTGCAGATGCCAACCAGGTAATCTCCTTTGAAACAGCCGTAACAGCTGTCCAAAAAGCGGATCCTACTGCCTTCTTCTATACCGTAGCCGCTCCGAAAGACAGCGCCGCTACATTCGTAGTCAATGCACTGCCTAAGAACGCCAACATAGAAGTAGCCACCACCACGTATTATGTAGACCAACATGCAGGTAACATCGTGTCTTCCCAAACCTTTGCGGAACGTCAGTTAAATCAGCAGGTTAAAAGTCTCATTAAACCAATACATACCGGCGCCCTCTATGGCACGCCCACTAAAATACTCTGGCTGATGATCGCACTGATGGGAGCCATTTTCCCAACTACCGGTACCCTCATGTGGATCAACAGAACCCGCAAAAAGAAAAAGAAAGCACCCGCAAAAACACCTTTGCAAGAAAGTGTAACAGCATAAACAAAAAACTCGCAGCCTAGGCTGCGAGTTTTTTGTTTTAAAGGCTGCAAAGGATTTTCCTTTAATCCCATTTCCCATGACTGCCTGCAAATAATTTTATATTATTGCTATCGGCCCAAACCAACTGAAAGGAGGGAATATCCATGGTTTCTTACGAACAAGCCAGAAACATTGTAGCACTGCAGCTAAAAGACTCCCCGGATATCGTTATATCCAGTACCACCGAGCTACCCTATGCCTGGGTATTTAACTACAACACCCGCCAATATCTCGAAACGGGCGATGTCATGTACATACTGGCAGGTAATTCTCCTTACTTTATTTCCAAACTAACCGGCGAAGTCTGGACCACCTATTCTGCATACTCACAGGATCAAATGCAGGAGATTTATGAAGAGGAATTTCAAATATACCAGCTAATAATAGATCCGGCATTACTCCATCATTCCAGGACTTTACAAGGCATTAAGACGGCCCTGCAATTATCGCTTCCGGAATTAAATGCCATAAAAGTGAAAGCCGATGGAATACTGACCTCCGGCGGACGCCACCGCATAGACAGTTGCACAGCGGCATTGTTACGCGCTGGTATAACCGCAACGGTTACACTAAACCCTGCGCCCTATTTCCTCCACAAACACATCACCATTCGCGCCTCCCCCGCTAAAGTCTGGGACTCTCTCACCAACCCTGCATTAATTCGTTTATGGATGCCCGATATAGATGCCCAATTGACCTCTAACTGGGAAAAAGGAAGTGAAATCAGGCTGGAAGGTCATATACACGGACTCCCATTCCTCAATAAAGGCAGTATACAACAAATAAAACCACCCACATTATTGGAATATACCTGGTGGAGCTCTCTCACAGCAGTAGCAGATACGCCGGAAAATTACTCGGTAATCCAGTTTCAACTACAAACCGGATCTTCCTATATGACACCGCTCACGTTCAGGCAAACAGGATTTGTATCAGAAGTATCCTTACTTCATTTCAATTTTTACTGGAATACTACACTGGCACTTATTCAGCGCCTGAATGAAAAATAATTAGCCCGGAGAGGCAGCCGATAAAGCATTCTTTGCGGCCTGATCCATCTCCGATCATTCCTGGATTTATTCTTTGCGCGCTTTGCGAGAAATACCGCTTATACTAACTGTTTCCGAATCGTATTCGGCGTACTGCCATACCATTTCTTAAAACTATGCTGAAAAGCTGCCGGCTCAGCATATCCCAGCAGATAGCCTACATCCGCCACGGAATATTGATTATGTCGCAGTAACATCAGCGCCAGGTCTTTATTCAGATCATCTGTCAGTTGGCGGAAGGTCACCTGTTCTTTTGCCAGCGCACGCTGGAAAGTACGGGTGGTCATATTGAATCCGTCGGCCACCGTTTTTAGTTCCGGTAAGGCCGGCGTTGCCATTTGCAGCGCGGCAATTTTCACTTTATTGATAAAACCCATCTCCTGTTTCAATCCTTCGATCATCTTCAGATACTGCGGCACCAGGAAATCCAGTTGCAGTCGGCTATACTTGCCGATGGCCGCCTGTAAGCGTATATCCGAGAACGTGATAGCATATATTTTATCCTGGCAGAAATCTTCCGGATAAGATTCGTTCCATGCCGGCGAATGAATCCTATACTGCAAAGGCCCCGCACTCATCATTTGCAATTCCTTTGCTACAATAGACAGCAAGGCTTCCAGCAGAAAACGGTTGCCACTATCTTCCTTATTATTAACGTGCAGGGATATACGATGATGTGTTCCCTGACTATCCACCTTCATTTCTATAAAAGGTAAAGTGGCCGCTACAAAGTGTTGCAGGTAGAATATACCTTCCTCTATGGTCGCTGCCTGCAGCGATATCTGGTAAATCAATCCCAGGGCACTCAACTGCATAAAGCCCGCTACTCTGATACCGAGTAGTTCTTCCTGCGTAATCGCATCTATGCGGGCCAGCACCTCGTAGAGGTAAGCTACCGGCACCATGTCCTGGTCTGCCTGGAGGCGACTGAAATCCGCCTGCAATGCTGTAACGACCGACTGATCCCGCTCTGCAAAGGTGAGCGCCGCAAAATCAATAAATGGCTTGATATGGGCAGCTAAAATAAGGGAAGACATACCAAAAACAATTTTGTCGTAAAATATCAATTTTAAAGGTAGCCAACAAACTAGTTTTGTTAAAAATTAAATGATATGGAAACACTGAAAAAAGTATTAATGGTAAACGCAATCAGCTCAGGAGCAACTGGTATTCTAATGGTCATCCTTCCTGGCTTTATATCTAACCTGTTCGGTACAACTATCAACTGGCCGTATATCGCAGTAGGCGCATTTCTCATCGTTTTTGCCACTTTTGTAGGCATTACCGCCAGAAAGCCGCAAACATCCATGGTACGACTCATCATTGCCGGAGATGTCACCTGGGTTATTGGAAGCGCGCTGATTATTACAGAAGGATTATTCGGGCTAACCACCATCGGCTATGTAGCTACCGGCGCAGTAGCCGCCTGGGTGGCCATGATGGCGATTTTGCAATACAAATTCTTACGGGTGGCTATTCAGCAGGCCAGCCATTAAGTGATAAAATCTGCACCAGGGGTTAAAACGGGCGAAATCTTTGGTGCAGTTTTATTTACATTTGAAGCCTAAAAAAGGTTTTCATGTACGCATTTTTACTGGCACTGCATTCCCTGGTACGCTGGCTGGTGGTAATAGCCATGGTTGTTTCACTTTTCACTACCTGGCGCGGATGGCTCCAAAGCCGGACTTTCACCCCTCAAAACAAATTGATTCGCACCCTTACCACCGCGGTTTCACATGTACAAGGCATGATAGGCATTGCGCTGTATTTTATCAGTCCTGTCGTACTCTATTTCCTGCAGAATTTTGGAAATGCGGTAAAGTTACGGGAGATACGGTTCTTCGGATTGGAACATAGTTCTATGATGCTCACAGGTATTATTCTCCTTACCATAGGCGCTTATAAATCCAAGCGTCGTTCTACAGACAAAGAACGGTTTAAAACGCTGGCCATCTGGTACACGATTGCATTTGTGATTATGTTCTTCAGCATTCCGTGGGCATTTTCGCCGCTCACCAGCAGACCCTACCTACGTCCTTTCTGATAAATAATTTCGTAGTCCGTCAGACAATTATTTTTTAAATTCGTAAGTATGACGGACAAGCATAAATTTACTGATCCTTCAACCTACCTGGCTCACCTGGAACATCCGCTGAAAGAGGTGGTAGAAGCCTTAAGGACCATCTTACTAAAGGCCTCGCCTGAAATCGGAGAACAAATAAAATGGAACTCCCTGAGTTTTTATTTTACTGGGGAGATGCCCGCCTTCGACGCCAAAACCTACCAGCGAGACATGGTAGTGTTTAATGTCCATAAGAAAGAATATATCCTGTTGGTATTCCCCAACGGAGCCAGCATCACCGATACCAGCGGACTACTGGAAGGCGCCTATGCCGATGGCAGAAGAATGATCAAATTTGCCAGTATAAAAGAGGTAGACGCACATAAGGCCGACCTGCAACAAATCGTCAAAAACTGGCTGAAACAGGTTATTAAAACATAAATTCATAGACTTGCATCTGCTTCATTATACCGGAACCCTCGCTTTACATCGTCAGCATCAGCAATTCAATGCTGCATACAGCATGATGAAAGCGGATCTTGCCGCACTGGAACAACAACTGGGATTTCTACACCCCTCCGAATTGGCGATTTATCGGCAATTTCCCTCAGAAAACAGGAAAATCAGCTACCTGCTCGGCCGACTCACCGCCAAACATGCAGTAGCTGCACTCCATACTATTACTGATCTTCAGGCTATTCAAATTAACCGGGGCATCTTTGAATTTCCCATTGTATCGCATCCGCAGATTCAGCAAGTACAAGTAAGTATCACCCACAGTAATAACCTGGGTATGGCCATTGCCTTTCCGGAAGCGCATCCTATGGCCATTGATTTCGAAACCATTCGCCAGGACAATATGGAGGCGCTGGATGTAGCCATCATGCCGGCAGAAAAAAACCTGCTGCGAGCAGCAGGTTTATCTACCGTAAACGGATATACGCTCTTATGGACCGTAAAAGAAGCCCTTTCTAAAGTATTAAAGACAGGATTAACCGCCGGTTTTGAGATCCTGGAGACAGACGCCATACAGACAACTGGCGGTCTCACCGAAACAACGTTCAAACATTTTTCTCAATACAAAGCCTGGTCTTTCTTTTCGGATACCGATATCTGTACATTGGTCTTACCTAAAAACACACATACCGATATCCGTATTTTACAACAACAATTTATCTCGCTGTCAAACCACCCTTAGCCTTCCATAAAGAAAATGCATGCAGAAAGGATTGCTGCTGATCATTATACAGGTAATGTGCGGCATGATCAAAGTATGCCAACCTCGCATTTTTCGCTCCTGTAATCCGTTCCAGTTCTGCTATTTGTTTAACGGAAAACAATCCATCGTCCTTGCCATAGATGGCGAAAATCGGCATACCGGATTTTTTCAGACGTTGTAAAACAGGGATATTATTGATCATCGAATAATGCTCATTTTGCCAGAAACCACTTACTGGAGCATCGTTACTTTTGGCGGCATACTGCTGGTATAGCGTATCTGTGTCTAATCTTTTATAAATTTCAACTGCAGCGGAATCCCGGTGAGGAGTCGCGAAGAATCCGTTCCTGGAAGCCTGTCGGAAACATCCTCTTCTGAATTCCTGAGAACCTCTGTCCAGTTTTTGCAGCGCCGCCAGGTCCTGTAAGCCGGCACTATCTTTCCTCTTCCTGTAGATATCGGAACAACTTTCAATGATAGTACTGTAAGTTGCCTGCACATCTACCAAAGCGCTTACCAGTACTAATGATTGCACCTTCTCCGGATATTTGTCGGCAAACAAAGTTGCCACTATACCACCGAAACTAAATCCAATAACAGTGGCTTTAGGGAGATGATATTCCCTCATGATGGCGTTAAGGTCGTCAAAGCTTTGCTGGAAAGTATACTGTGCTGCCATTCCGGACGCACGGCCCTCTCCTCTTCTGTCGTAAGTGATGACATAAAAACCCTGATCCGCTAATAACTGCGCCGTTGTACTTTCGAAATTGATCGAGTTACTACCCGGACCACCATGCAAGAAAATAACGGGAGGATGTCGTTTATCGCCGTAAGCATGACTAGGCAACGACTGGGCAAAGCTCATGACAGGCAGGAGCAACAATAGCAGGAAACGCATGGAATAAGTAATTCGATTTATCTTTGCAAGGTACATCACTATAGCATCCATTTGAAATCTATTTCCAGCATGACAAACTTCGATAACCTAACTACTATTAGTCGCAAAGAAACCATTGATGGCCTCTCTATTCCCGGCATTATCCGTAACGGCTCTTATTACTTCACCGATATACAGGTCTACAGCGACGGATTAATCTACTGCTGGGATACCGTTGACCTGGAACTGTTTCAGCAGAAACTGGACAAGCAATGGGTCGTAACCTCCATACCAGATGGCCAATACATCCATATTCATAGTTTGGGGCAATGGAAAATTGAGCAGGGACAGTGGGAATTTACACCTCAGACCTATTATGAATTTGTGCATGCGCTTGTCCGGCAATTGAATCCTGCCATGGAGAACCTGAAAAGTTGCTATGGTAGTACCACTATAAAAAAAGGAAATGTAAATTATGCCAAATTCCCGATTCCTAATCCAAAGCCTTACTATATTTCCGAACCATCTGCTTACTCTCCCAAAAGAGCCAGTGGCGATAGTTTCAACATCTTCTTCCGGGAAGATAATGAGCAGTTGTACCTGGCACAGCTTTCCATTTACCCGGACGGTCATCTCTCTATCACTCATCTGCCCCAAACAAGAAGTTATACTTTCCCGGAGTTAGCTAAGCTGATGGAGCAACAAAGAATTCTCACGGAGCTCCCTCCCGGAGTGCGTGTGCATATATGGGGATTAGGATCTTTCGTTGCTACGGAAGGAGATGGCGAACCCGCTACCGAAAAACTCAAAGAATTTACCAACTCATTTATGGTCATGAATGGCGCAGAAGACCTGGTGGATAAATGTCGGCGAATCCTGGAGGACTACCGGAAAAACCCTACAGAACAACTGAAAGAATCATTGAAACAGGCATACGAAGCTATTCCTGAACATGAACGTATGTATGTAGGAGATATGGACGTGAAAGATATTGAGGTCAGAATGATTATTTATGGAGAAGACGAAATTCGCGGCTGGTCTCATTATCAGGTAGCTAAAAACCGGGGAGAACAATTACCTGGCATATCTATTCCCAAGCCTAAGAGCGAGCAATAAATTGAATGCCCCCGCATGAAAGTGCGGGGTTTCGCATCCAGCATACACGACGCCGAAATGTAGGAACATAAATATACCTGACAATTAATTCCAGAAAGCGTTATAATAGATTTCCTCCGCATGTTTGTTGGTGATCGTGGAATCTACCACGGTAGTATGTCCATTCATGTGATAGAATTCTACAGTGGGATCTTCGGAATGGAGCATATCTTGTGGCGGCGTGAAACGGACGCCTCTTACGAGTACCATCGCGTCTTCCTCCCAAACATATTCTTCCTTAAAGATAGTCGTGTAAATGCCGCCAATACTGAATGAGCGGAGTTTCTTGCTGGCAGCATCATAGTGGAGATTAAATCCCTCGCTGCCGTTACGGAGTAGATTTAGGCTGCCATCGGCATGAGCGAGCATGGGCAGATGTCTTATATTGCCGTGCATAGTGGGCGCACCGCATAGAATTAGGTCTTTCATACCGTCTCCATTGATGTCTTCCTTTTTAAGATTCACCACATCCCAATCGCTGATAGTATCCAGTACCTGCCAGCCATTCGTTGATTTACGGAGTATCCAACAGAAAGACCGTTCATCAGAAGATTCCAGACAGGTAGCAATATGACCTTTCTCCCAGGGGACTTTCGCCAGGATATACATATTGTAAGAGGTGGACACTGAACTGTCCGGCAAATAGTCCAACTTATCAAGGATGAATTGGAGACTATCAGGAAACTGAATTCCTGTCATTATTTTTTGGGGTGCGTTGCCACAGGCATTTATTATTAATGCCATACACAGCAACAGCGCGTGCTGCATTTTCATAGAGGAATAGTAAAGATATTGGGCTGACAAGGTATGTCTTTTTGATCAGCAAAACATCAATCGCCTCAAAATACCTATATCAACAAAGATGTTTTAACGTATATACTTTTAAACTTTTCTAACGTATAACTATGGCGTATTTTCTCTTGTTCAAGGCGGTTCTCTTCCCGGTGACATTGCAGGTATTCCAGCATAGCTGCTTCCTCTTTTGTCAGTGTGACCATGGAAGTAGCCTCCACCCTCTCCCCCGATACCGCATGTTCTTTAAAGGTCATGTATGTTTGCAGGTCCATCATAACACTAGTCACATCCAGGCCATAAGTCCGCAGGTTATGTAAGATTTGAAAGCCATGTTCATCAATGTCGCCCCAATAAAAAATCCGCTTGTCTTTCAACCAGGGAACTTCTTTGAAAAACTTCACATCAACCCCGCCATATCTCTTTACGGCCAACGTAGAAGGCAGTTCTGGCAAGGATTCCAGGCACTTTTGATTTTCGAGTATCAACACGGTGTTTTCGTAACATGGATTTTCAATGAAGGAAGCAGTGGGTACTTGTTTCTCATCAAACCCATCTTTTGATTTCACTGACTTATCCAATGAACGCAGATGAACCATTTTTTCCGAGTAACGCAGATAATATCTTTTCTCCAGTTTGGAAGCGGTACTGTCACGAATATGTTCTGGTATCAGGAAGTCCAGCAAAGACCGAAGGATTGATTCATGATTCTCCATAAACTTCGTGTCTTGCAGATGAGGTACTTCCCTCGAAAAAACATTCGGACGCGGATGGCGGAGGAAATAGTTGCACACATCCAGAAGTCCTGCCCATGGCCGGTTAGCTACCGTTAACTCCTTACAATTTTCCATCATCCAGGACTCTAATGCCGGCAGCACCTCACGGATCAGCGCCACATTACCTACAAAACGCTTCCATTCCTTTTCTTTTTCCAGGGTATAGATCAGATCTTCTGTTGTTTCCCAAATGGCGAGTACAGGTTCTGTTCTTGGCGCTATCATACGGTCTTTAAAATCTCTCTTTGTCAGAGTAAGCAGATAGCCCTTGCCTTTTACATTCTTAGAATGACTCAATAAAGAGGTAATGTTTTCGTCAATCACGGCCAACTGATGCTTGTAATCCGCCACTGTAGCGGAACCCGTTTTCATTTCTACCGGGAACATCTCCTCTCCTGAAAGATAGCTTCGTAGTAAGGGATTCCATTCATTTTTAACTTTCTTTCTTAGCTCCTCATATGTTTTGAACATGCTTCCGGGTTTGTAAGAATACACATAAAAAAAGCAGCCTTGAAATCAAGGCTGCTTTTCAAGTACATATACAATTTAGTGTTTTATTACCAAACCCTGTTCCGGTACATACTTATCGTATTCCATTTGCTTTGCAATTTTAAGGGCAGCCTCCTGGCCATACATTCGCGCAACCAGGTGCAGGGCCCCATCTATACCTGCTGAGATGCCCGCAGTGGTGATTATCCGACCATTGTCTACATAGCGTACGTTATCCAATACGGTTGCATTAGGCAACATGTTTTGTAAATGCTTAATGCTTTTATGAAAAGTGGTAACTGTCAGATGATCCAACAGGCCTGCATTTGCGAGGATAAAAGCGCCGGTACACACAGAAAAGTATCCTTTTGTGCTGGCATCTCGTTGCTTTATCCACTTGATAATTTCAGGATCTTTTCCCGCCACTTCATCATCGCCACCAAAGACGGCAAAATAATCGGCGGGAGGAGCATCCTGAATACTATAGTCCGGATTTATTTTCAAAATACGCTGAGAGGTAACAGGCGCTTTTGTTTTCGCCACAGTAAAGACTTTGAAACCCGCATAGGAAAAGACTTCCATGGGGCCGGCGAAGTCCAGTACCTCCACGCCATCGTAGAGTAAAAAGCAGATCGTTGGTGGAGGCGTTTGCTGGGCATTAGTCTTACTGATCAACTGCATGCCGCAATGCGGGCATATGCCGGGTTGGTGGTAAGTAATGGAGTCGCAGCTTCCACAGGGCGGACAAACATAATCTGGAGCGGATTGCTGTGCTGTAGCGAGTAGGGGTAGCAACAGCAACCACATGATCAAATATTTCATATAAGTGATTTATGTGTCAAAGCTAGTAGAGCGACTGGTATAAATCCGGCCAAAGAGGAGGATAATCAGGCCATATTCAGCGCCACGCCTTCTTTTCGGGCGAGGGTTCTTAGCAGCCTGATGTCGCTGATCCCACAGGTCTTCGCGATCCAGCTGGCCTTATGATCCTCTTTCAGCAACTGGCGGGCCTTTTCCTCACGGAGGTCACGAATGTACTGGCCAATGGTCACGCCTGTTTCCGCCTTGAATAAGCGGGTGAGGTTGCGGGGTGAGGAATAGACCAGCGTAGCCAGGGCAGTCAGACTCAGTTTTTCATGCAGGTGTTTGGCGATGTAGTCCTGCACCTGGTGTACCTGATGATTGATATGTTGCCGGTACTGAAGATATACGCTTTGCTGGGAGGCTTCGCCGTCCCGGCGTATATAGATGACCATGTCTTTCGCCACGGTGCAGGCAAAATCTGGTCCATGGTCTTCTTCTACGAGGAAAAGCGCCAGATCAATGCCGGTGGAGATACCGGCACTCGTATAGATACGGTCACTTTTTACGAAGAGTCGGTTCTCCTGTACCTGCAGATCCGGATAATCGGCCTGTAATTTTTTCGTATAGGCCCAATGGGTAGTACAATTTCTGCCATGGAGGAGTCCTGCCGCAGCGAGGGCGAATGCCGCCGTACAAACAGAACAGATGGTAGCGCCTGCACGGGCCGCCGTCTGCAGCCATGGTACCCATTTACCGTCGTCGGCTCTGTCCCATTTGGTAAGGTCCATACCCGCAACGATGAGGATATCTTCCGGTTCCACCTGTACAGATTCCAGGGGATCTACCTGGGTGAACATGAGTCCCGCCGAGGATACCGGCTGCCGGTAGGGCGACACATATTTCAACTCATAGGGATGGCCGCAGCAACCGGATTCATAAAAAACGGTGACTGCCCCTGCCAGATCCAGCAGGTGTACACTGTCGAATAAGAGGAAAATGACGCGTCGGGTACCCATAGAACGAAGATACTAAAGGCGACTGAAACAGAGAGCGCTGGCGGTCTCACTGGACATTTAAAAAGCGTACCTTTGAGTAGATACCCTAAAACAGCATACCATGAACTTTTTCAAAAGAAAAACTACCTGGACCAATGCAGAGTTCATTCCCTTAAAACTTTGCATCGCCAGTATATACGTTATCGTAGGCGCTTATTTTCATGAATTTTTCAGTCGCTTTTATGTGCCGCTGTTTATCCTCTTTGGAATTTGTGTGATATGGGCAGTAGGTATGTGGTGGAAGAAAATGAAGGAATAAAAAAGTTAATGACTAAACCAGACTTTCACTACCTTAATAACTGTTCAAATACCTATGACTACTTACTTTAGCAACTTTGACACCAGCGTTATCTGGGATGATTGCGATCATTCTGTTACCAATTATATTGGGCCAACCCCTACTGCTGATGAGATTGCCGCCATTGAAAAAGAACTGGGATACAAATTACCGGCAGCTTATATAGCGCTTATGCAATCTCATAATGGAGGAATTTTAAGCTACAATAGTATAAACATAATTCCTGCTCAGGATCAAACTTCTGGTGGACTTGACATAACCGGCATAATGAGTATTGGACATACCATGCGTTATTCTCTTGGCGGATACTATGGTAGTAAATTCTGGATGCAGGAATGGGGTTATCCGGATACAGGCATTTACTTTGGTACTACAGGGTTTGGCGGTCATGCCTTAGTGATGCTAGATTATTCCACATGTGGCCCCGCCGGCGAGCCAGCAGTAGTGTACATGGATCAGGAATGGAATTTCCAAAAGACGTTGCTAGCAAAAGATTTCGAAACATTTATCCAGTCACTCACCCCATTTCCTTCGAATCCGTAAGAGCAGTAAATTAATTTATTGGCAGCCCAATCCAGCCTCGTTTGCGTGGTCATAGGTATAGGCATTTACGTTTATTCATGATCGTTAATATCTTCCGAAAATCCCACGAGGGAAGGGTCTTCCGGCAGGTAGAAGATTTCTTTTTCAGTGGGCTTTGCATCTCCTATATCTATCAATTGTATAATTTTCTTGACGGAAGCCTGATGGGTCGTTCCTCGTTTATCCTGAAAGGAAATGTCATATTTCACTTCTGGTTGCTCGTTGATGTAGACGCCCGTTTGAGCAATGCGTACTATTTTCGCGATGGTCTTTGCACCCAGGAATTTGAGTTTCAGCGCATCCTTACCATCCGTACCTTTGAAAAGTAGTTTCCATATTATTTTTACAACGACCAAATAAAAAATAAGTCCAAAGGATAACAGTACCAGTGCAGAGATAATTAATGGATGACTGAAAACAAGAAAACGCCATCCATCGCCTTTGCTCTCTGTTTGATAAGCGAAATAGAAATAATAGGCTACGCCAGATAAGAATAACAACCAGACGGCATACAAGCGGTAATTTACGTGGCCAAAAGAACCTTCAACCACTACATATGGAAACCCGCGGAAAGCAGGATCGATGCGCAACGTCAGATGCTTGCCCGTTTCAAATCTGTTCTCATAAGGTCTGGAATCATTAATTCCCATTTTGTAGGTCACCTCTTCCCCCTGCAGATTTTTCACAGCCAGCTTCAACTCCTTTTCATTCGGACCTTTCAGCGGTTTAACGGACATAATCTTAGCCTTTAATGGAGTACCGTTGGTCGCTAACCGATTCAGGTTCTTCCTGGCCTGAAAAGTGTATTTGTAGATATACCACAACGAAACCAGAAACGCCGCACCCCACATCAACACACTCAAAGCCAAACAAATCATGACAGATACTTCTGATCTGCCACTTACATCCTCACCATAATTTGTATTATAGTAGATGATTGCCGGATGAACAAAAACGAAGTAAGCAATGAAGACCAGCCAGAAATACAGAAAGAATCTACCCATTAGCATACAGGATTTGGTGAAGTCAACCAAAGCTAATTAAATTTCAGGAAGACAGCCAACCCTCGCCACCGAAAATTTTGCACAGCAGTCTGGCCTGATTACCTTTGATACGTGTAACAAGTGGAGTATGTATACAAAAGAGGAAGCATCTAAACAAAAACAAGCATTCTGGACAGCATTCGGTAAATACATGAAACCAGTGCTCTCTGCAGATGGCGATATCATTAGCTGGTCTAACTACAAAACAGGTATACCTGGCATCAGTTTCAAACTGGATGCAGACTATGATACCGCAATAGTAGCCATAGTTCTCTTCCATAAAGATATCGTGCTGCAGGAAGATTTCTACCTGCAATTCGAACAGCAACGCAGCATTCTCGAAGCCTCGCTGGAAGAAACAGACTGGGAATGGGAACTGGACGCCACAGATGAATATGGCAGAACTGTCTGTAAAATCAGTAAAAAAATCACTGGCGTGAATGTGATGCGCCAGGAAGACTGGCCCATGATTATTTCATTTTTCAAACCCAGGATCATCGCACTGGATGAATATTGGAGCATGGCCAAATACAGTTTCGAAGCACTGCTGGCCGCCAGATAACAGCTACCATTTTCTTAACCCGATAAAAAATTAATTGTATGACGCTTGCAGAACAATATGTAAAAGGACTCAAAGAGCGGCTCCAGGAAGAAGACAGCGAGGATTTATCCTATGCTACCGGCGCGTCTGAAGCGCAACTGGCACAGCTGAAAGCCAAATACCCGCAAACTCCGGATACCCTGCTCCAACTCCTCGCCCAGATAAACGGAACTTACTGGCAACAATATGGCGACCACAAAATTAATGTGGCCATCCTCGGCTCCGATGTATTCGAATATCCATACTACCTGAAATCAGTAGAACAAATCATCGAAGTACCCAGATTTGACTCCAGTATCATCGATATATACGGAGAAACAGATGAAGAGCTGGTAGGCCCAGGTATAGACCCTAACCTATTAATGAGCGAATGGCTCTGCTTTTCCGACTGTATCAATAATGGCGGTACCTCCAAACTGTATATTGACTTCTCCCCTGCTGAAGGAGGCATTGCCGGACAGGTAATCCGTTACCTCCATGATCCCGATAACTACGAAGTGATTGCAAACAGCTTTGACGAATACCTCCAGCAACTTATCGAAAAAGATTACGAGTTCATCACGGAAGAGGAATAACGTCTCCCTAAAAATTCTGAAATATAGTCCTGTGGCCATACCGGCGGCAGGACTTTTTCTTTTCTACCTCTTCCTGAAAAACCATAGGCCTACTTTCCTTGTTACATTATTCTACTGAAATGACAAGGAAATTTGCATTTCAGTAATATATTCTATACTTTTATCAAAAAAAAGTACAAAACTCTACTTTTTAAGCGAAAACCAGCATGAACGATAAATTAAGCGCCAGATTACTGGCAGGAGACTCTGGGATGGTATTTTACAGCCTTACTCCTCCTAAAATCACTACGGAACCGGAGCGAGTATCGGCAATTGCCTATAATCAGGTAGAGCGACTTAAAAACCTGGACATTGACGGTCTTATCTTATATGATATTCAGGATGAATCTCTGAGAACAGAAAAGGAAAGAACATTTTCCTTTATTCCTACCATAGCGCCCGATCAGTATGGCAAAAGCTATCTGGACGAGCTGTCTGTTCCGAAGATCATCTATAAGAGTATCGCCAACCTGAATCATGCTGATTTCTCCGCCTGGCTGCAACGGAACCAAGATCTGGAATATGCGGTTTTTGTGGGCGCCTCCTCCAATCAGCAGGTAGCGGCTACTAATTTCAGTCTCGCTGATGCTTATCAACTCCGTCAGGAACAACATCCGCGCCTGATGCTGGGCGGCGTTACCATTCCGGAGCGTCATCAGAAAAAAGGCGATGAGCACCTGCGCATCTTCAATAAAATGAGCCAGGGCTGTAGCTTCTTTGTATCACAATGTGTTTACAATCTGCATGACACTAAGAATTTACTGTCTGATTACTACTATCATTCCAAAGAAGTTGGGAATACGGTAGCCCCGATCATCTTCACGCTGGCGCCTTGCGGTTCGCTGAAAACGCTGCAATTCATGGAATGGCTGGGGATTGAAGTACCAAAGTGGTTATATAATGACCTCCGACATGCGAAAGATATCTTACAGTCATCCCTCGATACCTGTACTCATATCGCAGAAGAAATTCTGAATTATGCACAGGCAAAACAAATCCCTGTAGGCTTCAACATCGAAAGCGTTTCTATTAAAAAGGAAGAAATCGATGCCGCGCAGGAATTACTGACGAATGTACTGGCACTGACCAAAGGCGTTTCTAAAACGAGCAAAACTGCAAACAGTGCGGTCATCCCGGCATAGTTAGCTATAATAATATTTCAACAGCTCCGCTGTTTATCCTAATTTTACCGGCGTATGAACGCCGGTATTTTTTTGCATAGCACGGAGCAGGACAACTCCATTTTTGACGATGCACTCCTTTTCATTACTGAATACAATGAAAAGGGCGCCATGGGCTTCATTGTCAACAAGCGGTTTTCCCGTAACATCAACGAGCTGGCCGAATTCAGTACCAGTATTCCTTTCCCGATTTACGAAGGCGGGCCTGTAGATCAGGAACATCTCTTCTTCCTACATCAACGTCCGGACCTTATTTCCGACGGAGAGTATGTAAAAGGTAATATCTATCTCGGAGGCGATTTTAAAACCGCTATGGTACTGATTAATACAGGAATAATAACGGAAAAGGATATACGCATCTTTATTGGCTACTGTGGCTGGGATGATGACCAACTGGAAGATGAAATCCAGGCTGGTAGCTGGGTTGTTACGACAGGAGAAATCTTCGGATAAGTCTATCCTATTCATTCATCATTATCCGGATATCTTCCGACGCGTGTCCCTCCGTATGGTAGCCTCCTCTCAGGTGCGTTCAGGGAAAGGTGCAGTCGTACCCGCCATACCCCGTTACAACACGCAAAAGTGTCATCAGAGATTTTCGTACAGTCGTCCGGCAACGTACAACCGAATGTACCGAAAACGGACACTTGGCGCCGCTAAAATTCTATAAACTACTAAGGGTCAACTACCCATCAGGGATGGCACTTTTTTCGTGGCATTCAATAGCATGTTCAGGAACTACTTTAGCATCGCAATACGCAACCTTTTCCGTAATAAAGGTTTTTCGTCGATTAATATCGGCGGACTAGCCATTGGTATGGCCAGCGCTATTCTTATCCTGCTTTGGGTACAGCATGAAACCAGTTACGATCGGTTTCACCAACATGCAGACCGGCTGTACCAGGTCTGGTCCAACGACAGTATCGCTGGTAAGATCC
This sequence comes from Chitinophaga dinghuensis, assembly GCF_003259435.1. Lineage (GTDB taxonomy): Bacteria > Bacteroidota > Bacteroidia > Chitinophagales > Chitinophagaceae > Chitinophaga > Chitinophaga dinghuensis. The sequence continues at coordinate 199,761 of NZ_QLMA01000004.1, read as the reverse complement.
GCTCCATGACCATGACGCCGGAAATAATGGCGCCTACCCTGAAAACAGACTTTCCGGAAGTGGAGGGAGTCACGCGTGTACGATGGACCCGCAACCTGCTGGCATTACCGCATCAGGAGGTCAAACTCCTATCCAACGGAGCGGTGGTGGATCAGGATTTCCTCGCCATGTTCTCCTTCCCGCTTTTAACCGGCAACAGCAAGACGGTATTGAAAGACCCAAGTTCCATTGTTCTTGCAGAGAGACTGGCAAAAAAACTTTTTAAAAATGAAAATCCCATTGGTCAGGTAGTTAGCATCGGCCAAGAGGGTTATACGGTATCAGGAGTGTTACAGGATCTTCCGGATAATACCCAATTCAGCTATATCGATTACCTGATTTCTTACGACCGGGAAGTAATGGCCGGAAACATCGATAAAGACTGGACCAATTTTTCTATTTCCACCTTCGTATTACTGCGGCCCAATATGGATGCCGCGGTGACCAGTAATAAAATAAAACACATCGTAGCGCAACATTCCGTCGATGGCAAGACAGAAGAATTTCTATATCCGTTTAGTCGTACCCGTTTATATGATCATTTCGAAAACGGCGTAGCTATTGGCGGACGTATTACCACGGTGCGCACCTTTTTTCTGGTGGCGGTATTCATTCTGCTGATTGCCTGCATTAATTTTATGAACCTGGCTACTGCACGCAGTAACAAACGTGCGAAAGAAGTAGGTGTCAGGAAGGCCATAGGCGCAGCGAAGGGGGCACTCATTTTGCAGTTCCTGACAGAATCCTTGCTGCTGGCCTGTATTGCAGGATTGTTTGCATGGCTGATCGTGGTGATCGCCTTACCTTATTTCAATACCCTTACGGGCAAACAGTTACATATTGCCTACACCGATATTAACAGCTGGCTGTCAGCGGCTGGTTTTATTCTTCTTACAGGTTTACTGGCAGGTAGCTATCCGGCATTTTACCTTTCGGCATTCAAGCCACTGGCCGTACTGAAAGGGCTCAATAAGATTGGAAATACCCTGATTACGCCACGCAGAGTGTTGGTGGTGTTACAATTCTCCTTTGCCATCGTGTTGATTATTTGTACCATCATTGTTACACGACAAATACAATATGGCAAAGCGCGGAAAACCGGGCTGGACATGAATAACCTTGTACATGTATACCTGAATGATGAGATGGATAAAAATTTCCAATTAATCAAGCAGGAACTGATTGCTTCCGGGTATGCTACTTCCGTCGCGAAGGTGCTGTCGCCCCTCTCTGAAAACTGGGCTTATGGCCTGAGTCTGAGCTGGCCGGGGAAACCGGCAGGCATGCAAGTACAAATCAATCGCTTTACGGAAGAAGGCGATTTAGTAAAAACGGCAGGGATGAGGTTAATCAGTGGGCGAGATATTGATTTGAAGACCTATCCCACCGATTCCACTGCCTGCCTGATCAATGAGAGCGCCGCAAAACTCATGGGTTTTGAAGATCCCATTGGCAAAGAGATTTACGATGATCCGGATCGGTTTCACATTGTAGGCGTCATTGAGGATTTCATACAGGAATCGCCTTATATGCCGGTGCATCCTATTGTGATCAAAGGGCCTAAGAACGGAACGGGCACTATACTTATTAAGTTGAATGCCGGGAAGTCGCTCGTAGCAGACATTACAGGCATGGAGCAGGTATTTAAAAAATATAACCCTGCCTATCCGTTGGAATATAAGTTTTCGCAGGATGCATATGCGGCCAAATTTGGCAACGAAAATCTGACGGCTAAGTTGGCTGGCCTTTTCGCAGGACTCACCATTTTCATTTCCTGTCTGGGGTTATTTGGACTCGCTGCATTCATGGCAGAAAGTCGTTTCAAAGAAATCGGGATTCGTAAAGTATTAGGGGCCTCCGCAGCAAATATTACCGTGTTATTGTCGAAAGACTTTATACAATTGGTGATCATTGCCGTATTCATTGCTTCTCCCCTGGCCTACTGGATGAGTAACAGATGGTTACAGGACTTTTACTACCGGATTAATCCGAGTATTTGGATATTCATAACAGCAGGTACCCTGGCGGTGTTAATAGCCTTGCTGACCGTCAGCTCTCAGGCTATCAAAGCGGCCATGACCAACCCTGCAAAGAGTTTGAAGACCGAGTAGGCATTACCGCATTCCTTATATTACCCAGTAACCTTTGGAGGCTCACTAGCGCTTACGCCTATATTTTGCCAATATTTAACATACTGCGTCTCGGGGTCATTGAATTTTACTTTAATTTGCTGTCAGACCCATAACGCAAAAAAGCCTCCTATGCGCTACCTGGTCATAACGATAGGACTAATATTGCATACCGCCATTGTCTGTGCCCAACAGGACACCGTATATCGTTCCCTGCTTCATAGAGTGGAAGAAGAGCTGGATAATGCCTGGGCTACCCGGGACATTCCTGGCATCATGCGTTATTATAGCAATAAAGCCGTATTGATGCCGGAATATAACGGCGCCGCCTATGGGAAACCCAATATCGAAACATACGTCCGCTCCTGGCTCGATTCCGTAACACTGAGTAACTGCAGTCATGAGATTAAAGATATCCAGGTATTAAATGGTTACCTGGTAGAGATTGGGCACGCTTCTGCTACCGTGTTGTATCGTAGAAATCAGCCTTATCAATACCGTACAAAATACCTGCATGTATGGGATATATCGAAGCCGGATCATCCCTTACTGATTGCGCAGATTCAAGGCTCCGTAACGGATATTTCAAGAGCCGTACTGCCGAAACTCAATATCTCTCCGAAAGGAATACCGACACCCCCTAAAGGAAAAGTACTGGACCGGCTATACGAAAAGAATCACCTGTTTGAGCAGCATGTATATTCCGGAAACGGAGCCGCTATGGCGGATCTATACACAGAAGATGCCATTTACATGCCTTATTATGAGGATATGATGATGGGAAAAATTGCCATCAATGACTATTATATCGCGCATGAAAATCCGGCAGTAAAAAAAGATACTGTTACTATTAATATTTCCAGTCTGCTGGACCTGGGAATGTATGTCATTGTCAATGGATACTACCATGTACATGGGCAATTTGGCAGCGTAAACGGGAAAAGCATCAATATCTGGAAGAAGGCCGCCAATGGCGATTATAAGTTATTCCGACAGATGGTTGTACATGATTAAGTACCTAAGCATACCCATCCAGGTTGGTTCCATGCGTATTTCGTAATTTCATGAGGGCAAACATATACGAAAATGTCTGTTCTTCCCCACCATCCGAAGTCGCCCTCTACTGGTAAACATATCAGGTCTTCTTATTGGATATGGACATGCGTTTTCATGGTGTTCGCGGTGCTGCTTATCATTTATTTCTTCCCTGAGATAAAGAAGGATCTGCAGTTGTTGGAGAAAGTGGAAATCCGCTGGCTGGCGATAGCTATCTGCTCCCAATTACTCACCTATCTATTCGCCGCATTGGTGTACCATGCATTATTAAAGGAATATCCGGCCCATTCAATGCCCAGATTGGGCGAGTTAATCAAAGCGACTGTCATCTCCCTGTTTTTTAATCAAACTGTACCCAGTGGGGGTATTAGTGGCAATACATTTATATTCAGATTTCTTAAGCGATTCAATATTCCTGTTACGGATATACTTGCACTGATCATTATTGAAATGCTTTGTTATTATGCCGCTTTGGAAATATTGATCATCGGCTCGCTGATTGGTTTCTTTCTTTTCGTGCGTGCAACGCCACATATCATTCCTATTACGTTGGCTGCCGGAATAGGAATTTTTCTCCTGCTCAGTATAGGTATGCTGATGGTAGGAAGAAAAAAATTCCTTGCTGGCATCTACCGCCGGATAAGCCGTATAAAATTTATCCGTGAAAAATTATCCGGCAGTTTCCTGCAAACTGGTATTCATGGAAGTGTTATTCAAAAACAGCCGAAAAAGCACATTATAACTGCTATATTATTTCAGTTACTGATGATCTTCGCGGATAGTTTTACCGTATATGCACTATTTCGCGGACTAGGTTATTCCATTCAAGGGTTCATCGTTTTGCTGGCATTTTTATGTACCAGAATTATTTCCATTTTACCCGTATCTCCCGGAGCACTGATTCTTTATGAAAGCAGTATGGTGTTCTTTCTTCATAGTCTCGGCATCCCCCTTGGCACATCAATAGTGGTTACCCTAATATACAGGCTGCTTTCTTTCTGGTTACCGATGCCAGTCGGTTTTATACTTTTCCGGAGTGAACAAAGGAAATATGCAATGGCATATTCTGATAGGGAGGAGGAAAATGATGCCTCAGCGGAGGTAGCTTCAAGTTAAAATGAATTGCTGAACATATCCTCCAATCAAACTGAACCTATGTTTAGTTTGAAACTGTTTATTTCAGATTGGTGTTATTATATCATAAACCTGTTTTCTATGAGTTCCATTGCAATTCCCAATACCATGCAGGCAATGGTGCTGGATCAACTTCGGCAACCTTTGGCGCTGAAAACATTGCCTACACCGGTTCCGGGTACGGGGCAGGTATTAATCAAGGTAATAGCCTGCGGCATATGCAGAACAGATTTGCATATCGTGGATGGCGAGCTGCCCACTTCCATGTTACCGTTAATACCTGGGCATGAAGTGATAGGCGAAGTAGTATTGACTGGTCCGGGCGTTAAAAAGATGACTACGGGTCGGATGGTGGGCATACCCTGGCTGGCACATACTTGTGGGCATTGCAAATATTGCACACAAGGGCAGGAAAACCTCTGTGAGCATGCACTATTCACGGGATATACTGTAAACGGCGGCTATGCAGAGTACCTGGTGGCCTGGGAAGATTTCTGCATTGATCTTCCTGCTATGTATGCCGATCCTGGCGGCGCACCCATGCTATGCGCAGGACTGATTGGATACAGATGCTGGCATATGCTGCCGGAACATGCCATTAATATTGGAATATATGGATTTGGCGCAGCAGCGCATATTATTACACAAATTGCCCATTATCAGTATAAATCGATCTATGCATTTACAAAACCTCATGATGGGAAAGGAGAATTATTTGCGATGGAGATGGGCGCCGTCTGGGCAGGCAGTTCTCTTGTCGCGCCGCCCATACTGTTGGATGCTGCTATTATTTTTGCGCCAGACGGATCTTTGGTACCGATAGCGCTTTCTCATCTGGACAAAGGAGGAGCTGTCATTTGTGGCGGTATTCATATGAGCGATATACCAGGGTTTAAATACAGTGCACTCTGGCAGGAACGTAGTATCCGTTCAGTGGCCAATCTCACCAGGGAAGATGGTCGTCGGTTATTTGAGATTGCGCCTCAAATACCAGTTATGACCAAAGTACAGTGTTTTCCCTTATCTGCTGCCAACGAAGCTTTAACAGCCCTGCGAAATGGCGCTTTCAGCGGAGCCGCGGTGCTGGTAATGTGATTATTCGCCCAATAATACCAAACGATCCTGGTGATATTCAGGAATTGTTGCCCATGCAGCGCCACTTTTGTCACTGTAAGATTGACAATTCTAAAACCAATAAACATGCTCAACTGTTAGGAGGAAAGGTGTTCGATCCCCAAGAAGAAAATCTAATGTTAGGCCTTCGGGGACATTCCATCACCCTGTTTATCAGGAGGGGATTGTAAGTCGCGCTGGAAAATAATCAAGCTACAAAATGAACAGGAATAAATTCATCTGGAGGATATTCATCGTTGCTGCTGTCTTGCTAATAACCTATGTTATTGTTAAGACGATTCTTATCCGTTCTTCAAAAAAGACACCGACTGAATTGGTTCAATACCCCAAAACGCCTCCATCTCCCCCTGTCGCTGGCGTCAGTAAAGACACCAGTATGGTACAGGATACGGCTAGATACAATGCGCTTTTACTGCATTTAGCGCATGAACAACCCAACAATAAGTGGCCGGTTAAAGCGGAATATCCACTACAGGGAGCGCTGCTCCCTTATCACCGGATTGTTGCCTTCTACGGTAATTTGTACACGCCACAAATGGGTATACTTGGAAGGAAGCCGGCAGACAGTATGCTGGCACAATTAACAGCAGAAGTAGAGAAATGGCAGTTGGCAGACAGCACCCTGCCGGTCATACCCGCCCTGCACTATATTGCAGTTACCGCTCAGTCTAATCCCGGCAAAGACGGGAAATACCGGTTACGGATGCCCGGCAGCGAAATAGAAAAGGTACTGCAACTGGCAGATAGCGCCCAAGCGTTGGTTTTCCTGGATATTCAGCCAGGATGGAGTTCTGTACAGGAAGAACTGCCCTTACTAAAAAAGTACCTGTTACTTCCGAATGTACATGTGGGAATAGATCCGGAATATTCCATGAAAAACCGCAGGCCGCCCTGCACCACCATCGGTACAATGGATGCAGCAGACATTAACTACGCCATCAATTGGCTGGATACATTGGTGCAAACAAATCATCTGAGCCCGAAAATATTGGTGGTACATCGTTTTACGGAAGGCATGGTAACTAATTACAAGAATATAAAGCCTCTCCCAACGGTTCAGGTGGTCATGGATATGGATGGATTCGGCGGCGTGGCGAAGAAGAAAGGCTCTTATCAGTACTGGATTGCCGGGCAACCAGTCCAGTTCACAGGATTCAAATTATTTTATAAGAATGATATTGATTATGGCGGCCATCTGATGGAACCGGCCGAAGTGCTGGAATTATTTCCACAACCCGTCTATATTCAGTATCAGTAAAAACTATAGCAAATGAAAAACGTTCTCATTTTACTGATAGCCTGTTTTTCTATTTGTACTAACAGCCATGCACAAACGCTTATACCCATTCTCTGTTATCATAACATACATCTGGGGAATGGCGTCAAGAGTAATATAATGCATATTACCAGGGATCAGTTAAATGCACAGTTAAAATCCCTCGCCGATAGCGGCTATCACACGATGCTGCCGGATGATCTGGTGAAATATATGCAGTCAGGGAGACACGTGTCTCCCAAAACATTCATGATTACCTTTGACGACTCACACGAGGAGCATTTCTCTATAGCCGATTCTCTTCTTCGTCATTATGGTTTCAGAGGCGTTTTCTTTGTAATGACGATCCCCTTAGGAAAACATGGTTACCTGACAGCAGCACAAGTGAAACTACTCTCCGACCGCGGCCATGTGATTGCCGCACATACCTGGGACCACCCTTTTCTGCGCCCTTCCGGAAAAATGGATTGGAAAAAAGAACTGGATGCTCCCAAACAACAGCTGGAAAAGATAATTGGAAAACCGGTACTGTACTTTGCCTATCCTTATGGAGAATGGAATGATACGATGATCAGTCACCTGAAAAGCAGCGGCTACAAAGCGGCCTTTCAACTGGGCGCCCCCCGGCGCAATGGCTTATACACCATTCCCAGAATGATGGTGGACGGACGTTTATCGGGTCCTGCATTACAGCGTAAGATGGCCGTATTTATGGGGGAATAGATGGTTAATCAAAGTTTAAATCGTCTATATTTGTATTTATGTAAACATACAATTAGCTTTATTAACCCAATGATTGTCACATTTTCCATATCTACTCTTATCCAGGCCAAACAGGAACTGGAAAGAGAACAGAAAAACCTCGAAAAAGAAAAGGCCGCCTGGGCAAGTATTAGAAAAACCCTGGACGCCAAAACCGCTGCCATACTGGACCAGCAGGTAGTTCATATTTTTGAAGAATCACTTTTCAAATATTTTCAAAGCGTAGAGAAGCCTGATATCCGGGCTATCCTCGGACAGCTGCAACAATTATATCTACAGGGGGCATCTGCCAGCACGCTGGATCAGCCAGAGCTGGAAGGCTATAACCTTGCGGACTTGATCCAGGATATTCCGGCAGTGAAAGACATAGCAGATTTACCTTTTGTTGTAGAGATTATTCGTTTGTCCATTATTGCAGATGCAGCCATCTATCATCAGAAGGCATATGTAGGGAATGGCGGATGTACTGCGCTGGAGTTGATCCTCGTTTTTCTCTCATGGGGATTGAGCGATAGCAGCAACGGCGTTAATACGCAGGAACATTATCAGGCTTGCTACAAGATCTTTTACTGGCTCATCGAAACACCAACAGCAGTAGCCGAAAAATACAGTCAATTTGATCCGTATGTTTTGTTTACCTGTTTGTATGGGAACGGGTATGGCGACTATACAGCCGTTGCTCCTTTCCATGATAAAGTGAGTATGGCCATGGCGAGCCTAGGTTTTATCCCATATAATGAATGGAGTCGGGAACGCTGGTGGTGGGATATCGGTACCTTAGCCTGGGATTTGGGTCAGCAAAAGGCTCCATGGCTTCCGCTGTTCTTTCCATATGAACATGAGTTGTTGCAACCTTTTCTACATTCATGGAAAAAATACCTCACTCCGGACGCATTGAAAGCCATGATCAATAATTTTTCCGGTACAACTACCGGCAGGAAAACATTCAAAACCTATTTTTCACAAGGGCCTCACTGGTTAACTGCCATAATAATACAGGATATTCCCGATATCATCTTTGAGCTTGTACGGAGAAATGAAGTATATCTGCTGGCGCCATTTTTAAAAACGCATAAACGTAAACTGGGTAGCTTAAGAAATGAAAATGGGCAATCCCTACTGGAGTATGCTACAGCTACCAGGAATGTAAAAGAGAAAACGATACAACTGATCCGGGAGGCCAGGCTTACATAAAATGGCATTGCCCTGAAATATTGCATTCCAGGGCAGTCTCAGGGGTTCAAATATTTTTTATTGCAGGCGTTTCAATCGGAATAACAGTTGCTTAATAGCTTCCTGATAATCGTCTATAATGGATTGACTAAACTGCTCGTGGAAGAGGTCGCGTTTAGCATCCACCACAGTGTAGAAGCCCTCTATATAAGCGATTGCTTCTTTGGGGCGTCTGGTTTCAGGAATAATGATTTCCATTTCTCCCTGAGCAGCAATGGTGGTCTCTACCAGGCGATCTGTAACTTTCCTCATATCATGAATGGCCTGGTCCAATGCAATATGCGCGGCATAGCTTCCTTTCCCCTGTACATCCCAATGCAAAAGCTTCAGACTGCTATTGAATGAGAACATTATTCCAAGAAACTCACCTACAGAAACCTCTGTGGATTTCTTTACCTCCTTAACTGTATGTGTACTCATAAAAATATGTTTTTCTGCGCGTGAATAATACTTTCTTTTTGAAACAGGTATCATGCCATATTTGTTCGTTTATGCAGTACCATAGCGGCCTCCGACATGATTAAACAAAGAATTAAAAACCTGATTATATTTGAAAAAAATAAGACGAATCCCTATGAAAATAAATTCCATCTATCATAAAACCGTACATAGTGAACAAGATATTTCAGCAGCTGGAATCGCCAACAGTAACGAGTTGGTTTTCCTCTTAAAGACTGGCCAGGTTTGCAGGTATGATTTCAGGAACGAGCGCTGGCTGTCTTCCTTTACTATTCAAGATTATTTCAGTTATACGGATGGCGGGTTTGATCCTGCTGCAACCAGCGCCGTCTATACATTGGATGAGATTACCGTAGTGGTAAACGATTTCAAGACCCATGGTTATATTCATTATCCGGGTAACTATTCTGCGTTGCATCTGCACCGGGAAGATTATCATGCTAATATTACCTCCTTTCCTATCGCGCTGTTTAGGAATCCGGAAGGAATACCGCATATCATTTACAGCAAAGCCTGGAATCATCTACAAATCATGAATCTGGATACCCGACAGCTATTAACTGCCGCTAAATCGCTGATTACAGAAGATGCAGAAGAAAAGCACCTGGAATTCTACAAAACACATGAAGACAATAACAAGCTGCCATGGCCCAGGCCATACGATTACTTCTTTGGGGCATTGTCGGTTTCTCCGAATGGGAAGTATTTTCTTAGCAATGGCTGGGTATGGGGTTCTTTCGGATGTTATAATGTATACGACATAGAAGATTTCATTCAGAACAGCCGTATAAAGGAGATCCATGTAGCAGTGATGGACCACAGCTATCGGGCAATGTGTTGGGTAGACGATCAGACAGTTGCCATCACTTGCCATTGCTTTACGGAAGAATCAGAGAAGGATGAGGAGGATAAGATCGCATATGAAAAAGACTATTACGAAATCCAATTATTTGAAATGGCAGGCAATGAAGCGAAACTGAGTAAGCGTATAGGCGTGCACGGTATAAACATTGTAGCTGCTGAAATGAGATACAATAATCATTTGGGCGCATTTGTGGTCTACTCGGCAGAACTGGGCGTAGTAATCATTTCCACATCCGGCCATGTATTACTTCAGGATAAATCTATCCAGATTGATCATTATGATGTGGCCACTGGCCTGATGTTGAAGACAAACGGAAAAGAAGTGCAGGTATTTCAACTGGGTTAAATAAACAGGTTATCGCCGGTTTTGGCGGGCAGGTCATATTTTATTGGCAGATCTTCTAATGTAGTGTTCGGCGTAAATAAAGTATCACTGGATATATTTTTTTCATGTAGATGCGTATACCCCCATAAGAGAATTTTTTCGATGACGGGCATTAGGGTCAGGCCCTCTGGGGTGAGCGAGTATTCTGTTTTGGGAGGCATGGTTGCGAAGATCTGTTTTTGGATGATACCTTTCTCCTCGAAGAATTTAAGGTTGGCAGTCAGGACTTTCTCACTTAGGCCCGGCAACGCCTCCTTTATCGCATTAAATCGCAGCTTTCCGGTACGCAGATGCCAAAGAATGCTCATCTGCCATTTTCCACCGATAAACTGTAGTACATGTTGCACCGGACCTCCGGCAAGCATTTCATTTGAGGGCATGTTAAATCCGTTTACGAATTCTAAGTTAAGAGAATAAACTGAAGGTAAATATTATCTACTGCATTCTTTATGGCCCGGTATAACAAAAATGGCTCCCTATTTCAGGAGCCATTTTTTTAATTGCATATATTTTAGTGGATAATTATCTAGTCGGCCTTTGATAAGATATATACTGCACAGTCGTGCCCTTCCAGTTTACTTTCCAGGGTAACTGCCTTGCGGGTTTCTTTCTCTTTCCATACATCAAAGGCATTCACTGGTTGCCATATATTCAGGTCTTTTTTGATCTGGTAGTTTACGGTCGCAGGTTTATCTGATCTGTTGAATACACAAATCGCGATGCCACCGTTTTTAAGCGGTTTAGACAGTACCTGTATATCTCCTTTACGCAGTATGGTGGTGGCTTGTTTGCCCAATTCATCCTGGTTGATGCCGATGAGGTATTTGTTTGTCAATAACCTCAGGTTATCGGCCTCCATTTTTGTGAGATCCAGGTTCAACATCAGCGGCGCATCCAGCATACACCATAATGCAAAGTGAGTACGGTATTCCGTGAAATTACAGCCTTTAAAACGTCCGTTTACGGAAGAAGAGGAACCTTTGCCATATAGTCCAACCATTAACAAGTCCGGATCGTTCCAGCCACCAGGGCCAGCATAATTAGCCAGACCTTCCTGTTGATTGAATATATCCATGATACCGGTGAGATCTTTATTTTTTGATTCCCAGATATCGCGACTATCCCAGGTGGTTCTCCACAGGTGCCCGCCTGCCGCTTTTGCCCAGAGCCAGGGTTTGCGCTGTCCCCATTCGCAGATAGCGTATACGATAGGTCTGCCGGAATGCTTTAACGCCTCTCCCATTTTGTAATAGCGACAGAAAGCGGTGTTGACATCTTCCGGCGCATTGCAGTAATCATATTTCAGATAGTCTATTCCCCAGGAGGCGAAAGTTTTGGCATCGAGATCTTCAAAATTGTAGCTCCCGGTGACGCCACCGCAGGTGAGCGTAGCCGCGTCGGAATAAATACCAATTTTTAATCCTTTGCTATGTACATAATCCGCCAGGTATTTCATACCATGTGGGAACCGTTGTGTATCCGGGAATAACTTGTTTTCTCTGTCGCGGCCACCTACCCAGTAATCGTCAATAACAAGATATTGATATCCGGCGGCTTTCATACCGTTGGACACCATGGCATCAGCCATGTCCATAATGACTTTTTCACTTACTTTTCCTTCGAAAAAGTTCCAGCTGTTCCAGCCCATCGGCGGCGTCAGGGCGAGGGAATCCCATGAAGAATATTGTTGTGCAGCTGCTATCTGACAAATAAACGTGGAGCACGCTATCAAAGCGGTTTTAAGTAATTTCACTGTTCCTGTTTTTTTAAGGGATTAAATATAGCAATAGTTTGGAAGGATTTATAACAGGAAATCAGGAGCATTCCCCGGCCCATGATTGACCAGGGAATGCAGTAGAAAAGATTAGAAATTAGTGTTCAGAATTTTGGTCGCTCTGTCGGCCGTTACAAAATCCATTGGAATAACGCCATAACGGGCATGGCTACTCGTACCAAAATAGGTATCCAGTTTAGGATTAATGTTATCTGAAACAGAAGTGATGCTTGGAATACCGAAGATCAATGGTTTGTAGCCACTGGCGAAGTTTACATACAGTACGCTTTGATCGCCGTTCTTAGCTTCTGTGAACAGGTTGTTCAGGTTAGTCCATTTTACATTGTTGTCTGGTACCTGGTACTGATCTTGTACGCGCAGATTTGCGCCTGGGTTACTGATAGAGAAGGTGGTATTATCTGCCCAGTTAGTAGCGGCAATACCTTTAGGGGTGGCAGCTGCGCCGAATCTTCTCAATAATACGATCTTACCTCTTACCTGGCCCAGGGTAGGAATAGTGGCATCGAGGTACCATTTAGAAGGATTTTTCTGTACATAGGTATCGAAGGTAGCCTCAAAGGAACGCGAGGTATTGGAAGCATCGTATTCTTCCTTTACGCTCATGATGACAGTTTCGCCGGGATTGCTGTTCAGGAAAGAGATCACCGCATTCAATACGTCATCAAAATTCATGTTCTGATAGATAGAACCATGATGAATGGCAAAGGCATTGTCGATGTGACGGCACCTGATATCCAGGAAACGTACACCCGCATTTAACTGCTCTGCAATCGTGAGGTTCTGACATTTGGCCGTTCCGCCGATAGGTTCAAAGCGGGCCCCTGAATCATGCGTTCCAGGGATAGAAATAGCCGATACAGACAGGTTATCGGATAACTGTGTCATCCAGCCAGTGAGACTAACTGCCGCCAGGTTAACATTACCTGCGATCGCAGCGGTTTTGGCTGTAGGCAGCGGTTGCAAGGAAACCTCGTCTTTCTTACATCCTGCGAAAGACATAGCAACGAGGGCTAATCCCAATGGGAAAAATAAGGGAGTTCTTTTCATATAATAGGATTTATATGAATAAGTCACATGAAAAGTTTCGTGTAACTACCCTTAACACAGACATAACATTACCGCTGAAAAAATGGAGCAGTATAAAAAGGAAAGGACTGACTGCTGAGCAATCAATCCTTTCCTTGTATGGTGGTTCCAATGAGCAGGAACCACCGGGTATTCCTGTTGATACATTAAACGACTACGCTTGCCGGCGCTACCTGGTAACCGGAGAAGGTTATTGCGGCAGCGGCTCTTCCGGAGGAGAGCGTTCTTAAAGTGGTCACATAGCCAAATAGTTCAGCCAGAGGCACTTCTGCTTTAATCACCTGGGTATTTCCTTTCATTTCCATGTGTCGGATGATACCGCGTCTTCTGTTCAGATCGCCGGTGATGACGCCGGTATATTCTTCCGGCAAAGTAACTTCCACATCCATGATGGGTTCCAGTAGTTTGGGATGCGCCTGTTGTGCAATATGTCTGAAACCTAATAGTGCAACGTGTTCAAAATCCAATGCATGGGAATCCTTATCATGTATACTTCCATCTACCAGGCGTACCCGCATAGATTGCATAGGGTATCCTGCGAGGATGCCTGTTTTCATGGCAGATTCAAAGCCTTTCTGGACCGCAGGAATGAATTCCTTAGGGATAGCCCCGCCACTGATCGAGTTCACGAATTCGAGCCCTGACTGGCCGTCTTCACGGGGACCGATTTCAAATTCGATGGCTGCAAAATTACCGGAACCACCATTTTGTTTTTTGTACACTTCTTTATGAGTAACCGTGGTGGTAAACAGCTCTTTATAAGCAATCTGCGGTTGTCCTTTATTGACTTCCAGTTGATAGTGCGTCGCCATTTTTTCCATCACCACTTCCAGATGCAGTTCTCCCATTCCTTTGAGAATTGTTTGTCCGGATACCTCATCCACACTCACTTGTAAGGTAGGATCTTCGTCCAGGAGTCTGGCAAGTACCTCTCCCAGCTTGTTGGTATCTTTCGTCAATTTCGGTTCGATGGCATAACCGATCATTGGTTCCGGGAAGCTAATCTGTTCCAAGAGTAGAGGCTGGTTGCCTTCGGACAGCGTGTCGCCGGTACGAACATCTTTCATACCTACCACTGCGCCTATATCGCCGGCTTCGATGCTTTCCACCTGTTCAAATTTATCGGACATGATGCGTAGCAAGCGACTTACTCTCATTCGTTTACCGGTTCGGCTGTTCCATACGGTATCGCCTGTACGAAGTATGCCGGTATATACTCTGACGAGCGTTAATTTACCTGCGAATTCATCAGTCATGATTTTAAAGGCCAGGGCTGTCAGCGGACTTTCGGTATCTACTGTCAGTTCCTGCTCAGGCTCCATCACATGGATGGTTTTGATATCTTCCGGCGCAGGCAGATAGGCAACTACGGCGTCCAGCAATGGTTGCACACCTTTATTCCGGTATGCCGCAGCAGCCAGTACCGGCGTTAGAGTACTGTTTAAAGTAGACTTTCTGATAGCGCGATACAAATCATCTGCTGTTATTTGCAGCGGATCTTCCGTATATTTTTCGAAGATCTGTTCATCCAGCAGGGATAGTTCTTCCAGTAAATGTTGCCGTGCCTGGAGAGCATCCTGTAGCAGGTGGGCAGGTATCTCCACGATATCATATTGTTTACCATCTTCGCTATTCCAAACCTCGGCCTGCATGTTGATCAGGTCTATGATACCGCTGAAATTATCTTCCGCGCCAATAGGTAACTGAACAGGCACTGCATTGGTATGCAGTACGTCGCGTACCTCTTTCAGCACGCGGTTAAAGTCGGCCCCTTGTCTATCCATTTTATTAATGAGAATAATTCTTGGAACGCCGTATTTATCTGCTTGCCGCCATACTGTTTCCGACTGTGGCTGTACGCCTGATTTGGCGCAGAAAACCACGATACCGCCGTCGAGTATGCGCAGAGAGCGTTCCACTTCGGCAGTGAAATCCACGTGTCCGGGAGTATCAATGATATTGATCTGATGGTCCTTCCAGTAGGTAGTGATGGCCGCGGAAGAGATGGTAATACCACGTTTCTCTTCTTGCGGATCGCTGTCCATTACGGTATTTCCTTCGTCTACACTTCCCATTTTATGTGTAAGTCCGGTGTAATACAGCATTCTTTCAGTGACAGTAGTTTTACCGGCATCGACATGGGCCATTATTCCTATATTCCTATTTAGAGATAAACGTTTCATATGAAGTTATTGATAAAAAAAGGGCCTCGCGTTTGGTAACGGAGGCCCTTTGTTATAAGCAAATGCTATCCTGTTACCGGACTATTCTGGTAATTACGATGATCAAAGTTTTGATGTTCAGGCGCATATTGCTATTAATAAAATGATGTAAACAATTGGATTGAATAATAAGGGGATACAGCAGTAATACTCCATGCGTTAGCAAGGTCATCAATTTCACCATGAAAGGAAAAGGAATGGGGAGTATTTATCAATCATATCTGGGTGCAAGGCTGCTCCCCGTCTTAAATTAAGACGATACAGGTACTTGCAATTACTGCCCTGATGACAGTACTTGCGTTACGCGCTGTACGATATGTGATGTTTGTATACATAGTAGTATAAATGAGGATACAAATTTATAAATAAAATATATCAAAAACAAATTTTGTAGGGAGACACGTAGTACGCGGCCTTCCAACTTTTCTACTTGGTGAGGTGTAAGGAATTAGTCTTTTTGTGAATGATCAATAGTCAATTTATCCCTACTATGAAACGATTAAAAATAATGGTTGCCAGGTTGCGTCCATTATTCAACGGAGCCCTTTTTGATGGAGGTCATAATATCGTTTGGTAAACTGTACATCAATTGGGTATCCGTGCGAATCTGTCCACATATCTTGTATGGAAGCATCTTTGTTCATGACCCGGATGACCGCTATTGAATCATTATGAAGTAACCGGGAAATATATACGCCAATATTTTTGGCGTCTTTCTTTTGTATATAGTCGGACAGTTCAATGCAGAGCGTATCACTGACGATATGATATAACTGTATATGATCTTTAAGGGTTACAAAGCTTTGCCGATCGGGGGTATGGATAGAATCAGGATTAATCCCCATGCTTATCATTTTTTCTTCGGCTTCCTGAATGTATTTTTCCAGTGCTTTCCATTGAGCCTGTGTTTCCTGAAAGCTGTATGCAGCTTGAGATACCCGGTTATTGGCAGCCATTGCTCTATCTTTTGGGTTTGCGAATCTTACCACCACTTTAACCAACACCAACGTAAGGATCGCAGCTGCGATGAGCAGGATGTTCTTAAATACAGGTTTATTCATAGTCATTATTGAATGTAAGACAGTATGGCTATCAGTAGTTACTCAGTTCATCATCTAAATCGCGCAGAAACTCGCCCAGCGTTACAACGAATCCTGATTTATCGCCTAATGGGAATACATCCAGGAGGTAGTTATTTTCAGCGATGATAGGTATATACGTATTTTCGAACGCTTCCAGGGAGATTGATTTTACTTCAAAATCAGACCAGTCTCCACTTTTAGATAATGCTGCATATTCGGCGGCAGACCAAATGGGTATTACCTTATGTTCATCTAGTTGTCCCATAGCCAGTGCAGCATTATTCTCCAGGATAAATATTACTTCTCCGTCGGCGATCCATTTGACGGTATATTTGTACCTGTCGAATGGAGGCAGGGCCATCACTTTTTCTAGTTCTTGCTGTGAAATTTTCTTCATAGATGTATTATTTCATTAAGCCTATCTTACCTAACAACCATTCTATTTGCATGTTGGCTTGATATGATGCACCAGAGATACAATAGCATAAATTTATTATTTTATCTTCATTAACACTAACCTCTAGCGGCATATGAAACAAAGAATCGGGCATATAGCTTTAATTGTAAAAGATTATGATGAAGCTATACAATTTTATACAGAAAAACTAAACTTCCGACTAGTAGAAGATACAACATTAACCGCTGATAAGAGGTGGGTATTAGTAGCTCCGCCAGGAGCAGGCGAATGCTGTCTTCTACTTGCCAAGGCAACTGATGAAGCGCAGATGGCCAGTATTGGCAATCAGGCAGGTGGCAGGGTATTTCTCTTTTTGTTCACAGATGATTTCTGGCGGGATTATAACGATATGCTCCACAAACATATTAGCTTCCTCAGACCGCCGAGAGAAGAGGTTTATGGCACAGTTGCAGTATTTGAAGATTTATACGGCAACAGGTGGGATTTATTACAGCCCAATGAAAATAATAAAGGAGCATTCCTGTAATGTCCATCATGGATCTCTTGTTGATGGGAATTTGTTCCCTGCAAAAGGATAAATTGTTAATTTAGTTAGTATGAATACTGATGAAAAACAAATTGAACGTGTTGCGAAAATGACTTTCGGATCTGTATATCCATCTTATCTGGCCAAGGTAGAAAAGAAAGGTAGAACCAAGGAGGAGTTAGACCAGGTTATTCAGTGGCTGACGGGTTTTGACGAAAAGCAACTGGATGCGCTTATCCAGGAGAAGGCGACTTTTCAAACGTTCTTCCAGCAGGCCACATTACATCCCAATGTCCATCTGATTACTGGTACTATTTGCGGGGTTCGGGTGGAGGAGATTGAAAATCCGCTCATGCAGCAGGTGCGGTACCTGGACAAGCTGGTAGATGAGCTGGCCAAGGGCAGAAAAATGGAGAAGATATTAAGAACTGTGTAACGTTAGCAATCAGAGATAAGTCGTAAATTCATACCACAGAATTATACCGCGTATGAATGTGTACTTTCGCCGGGGGTCCAGGAATCTCATCGAAACCGTTCTGGTATTGCTATTGTTATTGGGCTTATTGATAGCGCTTTATAAGGTATTGCATATCTTTTTTGGAGTACTCACTTTTGCACTGATATTCTCGGTGTCTTTCCATTCCTTTTTTGAGAGAATGGTAGTGAAGATGGGAGGACGGCGCAAACTGGTGGCAGTTTTTTATACGATTATTATTGTTGCAGTCATTGCCCTTCCCGTCACCTACATTATCAGTGCCATCAGCGCGCACATGCGTGAAATCGTTGACTGGATCAATGATACCCGCCAAAATGGGCTACCTACTTTACCGCCCTGGCTAATCAATATTCCATATTTAGGTCCGGATATTAACTCCTATTGGCAGAGCCTGCGGGAAAACCCCAACCCACACACTGCGATATCAGGGCACGAGCGGCAAGCCGGCGTAGTGATCCGATATGTACTCAGTAGTGGCATTGAAGTGATTGGCGCCGCGTTGCAGTTGATAATCGGGATTATCATCTCTGCCTTCTTTCTGGTGGGAGGAGAAAATGCGGTGAGGCCGGTTCGGTCCACCATTCAGCATTTGCTAGGTAAAAAGGATGGACAGGAACTATTGGAAGCCACTATCATGGCTGTTAAAGGAGTATCTATTGGGGTGATGGGTACTGCATTTATTACAGGAATTGTATCGTGGATTGGATTTGTTATTGGTGGGGTGCCGTTTGCATTGGGATTATCAGCATTGGTTTTCTTTGTGGTGTTAATCCAGATAGGTCCGCTGGTGATATGGATTCCGATAATGATCTGGATGGCTACGCAAGGGCATCCCGGTACTACCTTATTCCTCGTCATCTATGGCGTCGGCTTACAGATAGGAGAAGCTATTCTAAAACCTTTATTGATAGCGAAAAGTGGTAAATTGCCGTTTCTTGTATTATTCCTGGGTGTAGTAGGAGGTTTGGCGGCGTGGGGATTTACAGGAATTTTCAAAGGCGCCATTATCATGGCTGTATTTTATACCGTATTTAATTCCTGGTTGGCAGGGAAAAGCGAACCCCAAACAGGAGAATAATTGAGTGTGCATGAAATCCGCATCTATCAGCGATATCAAGAAAGAATTACAAACCTTACCACCGGCCAGTTTGATGGCCTTATGTTTGCGACTGGCGAAATTCAAGGCCGACAACAAAGAGCTGCTCACCTATCTCCTCTTCGAAGCGGATGATCTTCCTGCCTATGTAAACGCTGTCAAAGAGGAAATTGATGAGGCGTTTAACGAAATAGACCGGGATAAATCCTACCTGGCTAAGAAGAGGTTGAGAAAAACTATCCGACTAACTAACAAGTATATACGCTATGTAGGCGATAAGGAGACAGAAGCGGAACTGCTGTTGTACATATGCCAGAAAATGAAGGACTCCCATATGGTGAGCAGCCGGAATACCCAGATCCAGAACATATACATGCAGCTGCTGAAGAAATCAGTAAAGGCAATAGATAGTCTGCATGATGACCTGCAGTATGAATATATCAGAATGGTGAATCAACTGGAGATAAATTAGCGGGGTTGCTCCGGTAGCAGTAATCAGCCTGCAGATGACATACCTGCAGGCTGCAGACAGTTGCTCCATTAGTTGGGCAAGTGTCTCTCCGTTATAAATTTTACATGATTGGATAAAATACCCGAAGGGGTTCTTTGCTGTTTGTTGAATATAGCCGTATTGGCAAATACGATAAAGCTGTCTTGTGCTCTGGATACGGCTACATTGAGCATATTTGGCTTATTATCCCGGTCAAAAAACATGGTGCCGGCATCACCTTTCCCGTATACCATGGAAAAGAGGATGATAGGGCGTTCTGCCCCCTGCAATGCATGTACAGTCCCTAATTTCAGGATGGAGGTATCAAATCCCGCCTCCTTTAAAGCATAGATCAGATTATTCTTCTGTCCAACAAATGGCGTAATGATCCCAACCGCCTGTTCCAGGCGCCCATACTTCTGTTCAATTTTCTGCCGGTTGGCGATTAACCAGTCAGTGATAGCCGTTACTTCCTGCATATTATACCTACTGCTGCTGGAAGTGTTGGAATTCCCTTCCACATGTATGCAAAACATGGGCGGGAAAGGGTTATCCGGAATACTTTTCCCTTTTAGCGGCTTTAGCAGGCCATTATATGCCAGTTCATTGCAGTAGTTGATAATTTCATCATAGCAACGGCGATGCTCCACCAGCAATACCCCTTTTTCGGCCAGTCCTTCTTCCTGGTAACAGCATGCATTCTGGGCCATTTTCATAATACTTCCGGTGGAGGCCAGAAAGCCCTTCGGATCGAAAACCTTTTCGTAAACAAGGTCATTATAATCGCGAATTAGACC
Organism: Chitinophaga dinghuensis; assembly: GCF_003259435.1. Classification (GTDB taxonomy): domain Bacteria; phylum Bacteroidota; class Bacteroidia; order Chitinophagales; family Chitinophagaceae; genus Chitinophaga; species Chitinophaga dinghuensis. The sequence continues at coordinate 179,282 of NZ_QLMA01000004.1, read as the reverse complement.
ACCCTTCTTCAGATTCCCCACATCCATTTTGGGGGTGATATTCCAAACGGGTTCAATTTGTTTCACATCGCCTACTACCACTGCTCGTCTGGCCAATGCGAATGTAGCGATTCCTACTTCCGGCGCTACTTGTCCTGCTTCATCTACAATTAATAAGTCTATAAATCCATACAACGGAACGTTATCAAATAAGGGGACTCCTCTATCCGATTTTTGCAGGAACCGGGAAGAATTGAAAAACTTGGGCGACATATAAAAGGTACTAACAAAGCATGGGGTAATCATGGCCTGGCGCAACCATCTGTTCTTTGCTTTTTCTTCATTGTTTCCAGTAAAAATATCCGTGTTCAGGTCTTCTTCCAACTTCAGGAGCCATCTCCCTTCCCAATAGTGGAGCGCCAGTTGGAATGCTTCGTGTCTCACCGAAACATCCAGTTCATCATAAAAACAATTCGGGCTGGAGGCGGTCCTGTCATTGTTTCTTAATCCCATTATTTTGAACGATTCTTTTTCCCAATACGCTGTTTCGTTTGCAGGAGGATTGCCTTTAATGGCATGTGTGGCTTTCCAGCGATTCCATTCCTTTATTATTTTGACAGCATGTTTGGCGAAGTTTATTTTCTGGTCAATCTTCTCTAAAATGTCCTGTTGAACATAGGAAAAGTCGGTTGGAGTAGGAATCAGAGAATCGCGCAATACAATACGTAGTTCCGATGCGCGTTTCCTCCAGGATGCCGGAATATGCAGAAAGCAGCCCAGTTTCCGGAAAACAGATTCATTCCGGAAATAAGATACTACTTCCTTTTCCAGGGAAGAAAGTGCGGTAAGATCTCTTCCAAAGGCAGTTTCTGTCAACATTCCTTCAGAATAGTAGTCTGATTGCTCCGTATATGCGTGGCAGTAGGATGCATTAAAATCTATTGCTACAGATTGATATGCTTCCCATATTGTGGAGGCTTGTTGCAGCGATGTTTGGAGGGTTGATAGTCTTTGTTGCAATTTTTCGACGATCGCCTGGATATCCAGCAATGGTGAGGAAAAATAGGCGTGACCCTTCTCCAGAAAATAATTTTTTGCCGTATATAAATAATCGGGCTGTTCCAGTTTACTGAAAATGCCTTCCCCACTTAATTTCTTATAGTTGATATCTTTTAGCTCAGTGGGTGTTTTACTGGCAGCAGGGAGGTATGTTGCATAGCCGTTTACTTCCGGCAACCATCTTCCCTGGAGCGGCCCTGGTTGGGTATTTGACTTGGAGAAGCTCTCTATGATATTGGTAACTGCCTGGTTATTGGTGGAGCATGCGAGTATAATGGCAGGGTCTTGTCCTTTAATAGCGCTTTCCACCATCATATTGGCCACTATACTTTGCAACAAGGTTGTTTTTCCGGTACCTGGAGGACCATTAACGGCGAATACTTTATCCTCAGCGCCGAGGAAGGTATAAAGACTTTTCCGTTGGGAGATGGACAGCGGGAAGTTGAATCCCATTTGTCCCATATGCAGATGATTGGCAGATATGAGTTTATCTACAGAGACAGGTGCGCGACTGACATCATTATTAAGCGTAATGAAGTCTGTCAGCAGAGAGGGGATCTTGTCTCTCTTTAATATTTTCTCATACAATTCAATGATACTGATGGCAGCAGCCATCTCCTCATCAGGCAGGAGTATTAAGCCGTTGGTCACTGTGGCAAAACCCTCCGTTACGTAATTTTCAATCGTTTGATCTACGACTAGCTTAAATACGTTTTCAATGTATTGAATATAGTCTGTGAAATTCCTGTAGGCTTCTTTTCCTGTAGCTGCTGCTGCATCTACTTTTTCTACCGTACTAAAAATGAATTCCGTTTTTTCATCGGCCAATGGTTCCAGGTACTTTCTTTGAAAAAGGGGGAAAAAGTCTTCCGGTAAACTGAGTGTGCCATTGCGGTTAAGTCTGGCATAATACCAAAAGGGAAATTTTGATTTTTTATCTCTCAGGAAGATCGTACGTTCCGGCAATGGCATCAATTTGAAGGGTGCGATGAGTACTATTGCACTTTCCAGGGTAGTCCAGTTCTCACTGTCCCTGATGGAGACTCCTTTCTTTTTGTTAACCCGTTGTTCCTCTGCATCAATCAGTTTATTTACAAGGTCGGTTTGTAGGATTTCTGTAGAGTGTATATGGAAATGTTCGAGTTCAAAATATTTTAATTTCTCGATATCGATATCAATGGAAAGGGCATCCATTAAACTTTTCTTCCAGTAAGCAAGCCAGGTATTGAGCTTCATAGTTCTTCAGCGATGAGGGTTGATAGAATACAGATCAGCGTCAAATATACAAAGTTGGCCGGGGTTCATCAAGAAATACGAATTATAAATATTCAACATATTACATATCGTATGTGATCCTTATTAAGGCCTCGAATATGATAAAAAGGTTAAGCACCTGTTAAGCGGATAATAACCTATAAATGAGACCATAAAAATTGGTATATTTATTCTTACCTCAAAACTCCTTAGAAAATCATCGGGGATAAGTGACTTCAAGTTCAGGCAAATTCTGAGGCCAAGAGTGTTCGAACTGATAAATACTTATACTTTATCATATGTCTTTTGGAAACCAAAGCTCTTTCACTGAAAAAGAGCAAGCTATCACGGAAACAGTTGAAAACAATCAGTTATTCGACTATGATCATTGGAATGCTCAGCTCTCCACGCTTAGCGGCGATTACCAGGGAGCCAGTCCATATCCGCATATTGTATTAGAGAACTTCCTGAATCCTGCTGTTTTGCATGAGTGCACCCGGGAATTCGATCAATTGAATGAAGGCGATGGCTGGATCAATTATGTTCATTACAATGAAAACAAGGCAGGATTAAACAACGTTGATCGGCTACCTACTACCATAAAGCGCACCATTAATGAACTGAATTCACCAGAATTCCTCGAGTTTCTCAGCACATTAACAGGTATCAAGGGCCTCATGAAAGACGATCTTCTGGAAGGAGGCGGTATTCATCAGTCCAAGCGCGGAGGCTATCTGAATATTCATGCAGATTTCACCGTACATCCTCACCATCGGCATTGGCAAAGGCGAGTAAACGTACTCGTCTATCTCAACCATGGCTGGGAAGAAGAATGGGGTGGTAAGTTGGAGCTCTGGGATACCAAAATGCAGGCATGCGAAAAGAAAGTATTGCCGATCTTTAATCGCTGTGTTATTTTCAATACAGATGCGGACTCCTACCATGGACATCCGGAACCCACTACCTGTCCTGAGGACAAGCACAGAAGATCCATCGCATTGTATTATTACACAGAGGAAAGTCAGCCTTTCCGCAGAGCTACGCATTATATGGTACGCCCAGGAGAAGGTCGGAAGAAATTCATGGTAAAGCTGGACAATACTATGGTGGCGGTTTACACGGAGATCAAAGGGATGCTTGGCTCCAACGATAAAATCGTGAGTAAAGTATTACGGTTCTTCTCCAGAAAAAAGTAACAGTATATTCATTGGAAATAGAAAATATAAAAGGCGTTGGAATCTACTCCAACGCCTTTTATACTTTACTTTTCAGCAGTACTGTATTTACTTGGATAACAGTTCTCGTTTCAGGAACACAAATCCATTTTTACGATACAGTTCTTTTAATAAGTTGTATTTTTTATAGTTGTCTACCCTATCCACTTTGGTTACAAAGTAAACGGGTTTATCAATATTGCCTGTCAGCAGCCATTCTTCATCATAAGATTGCTGATTCTCTGGTTTTTCTTTGTGCGTATAGAAGAATGGGCCATAACTCCAGTAGCCTAATGTGGTAACATAGCAATCTTCTCCTTGTCTTTGCTCAAAAAACTCGATGGCGGCTGCTTGTGAGTATTTTTCCACTTTGGGAACGATAATGGCCGCTGCCAGGAAAATTACGAGGCCAGTACCAACAAAATAAGTAGTAGCTGCCTTCAGGTAGGCTTGTTTTTTTAACTGCCATAATCCTACAACAATAGTGACTACCAGCAAGATGCCTACTATTCCTTCCCATCCGTTCCACTTAACATCAGCAGCCATATTAGCCTGGGCGAAAGTATCGTGTACATAAGGAATCAATTGTTTAATATTAAGGGCTATCACTGCCACAGCCAGTATTACCAAGGCAATAATTCCACCGAGTACTGTCGTCAATACGCCTACATATTTCTTGTACTCCATTTCCTTTCTGTCCCATTTATAGAAGGAATAGGCGGCGAGGAAAGTAATAGGGAACCAGGCCATGGAGGAATAGTGAATAATGCGTGACTGTACAATAGTGAATAAGATAGTGACCACCCAGAATAACAGCAGCATCCAGATTTTAAAGTCTTTATCAGCTTTACTGGTATAGCGTCCTTTAAAGAAAGCGGGGATCGCGAACAGAGAAGCCGGAAAACATCCGATGAGTAATACGATGAAATGATACCCGAAGAATCCCGCCTGGCCTGCATCGTGAGTGGTAAACAGACGGTACTGGTATTTCAGGAACTCTGTAATAAACCAGGGGCCGTTCTTTGCGGTTTCGTATCCGTACCAGGATAGCGTCACCAGTGCGGTGACTACTAAAAACAACAGGGCATGTCCCCAGCCAAAAAAGATCCTGAACTTGTTATAGACAAAGTAGCTACCTAATACTAGTAGGAATACCATTAAGGCCACCTGTCCTTTAGTGAGAATGGCGAGCCCCATGAAGACCCCGGACCAAACAGCATAGTACACCGGTTTTTTAGGTAGTCCTTCTGTTTGAAGTCCATTTCGCTTCCAGTGGTATAGGATAAAAAAGTACAAAGACAGAAAGATGAACAGATTAAACCAGGGATCGATGATGCCGGATTTGAAATACATATTAGGGAACAAGGAGCCACCGAAAGCCAGCGCCCACAAGATTCCGAACTTTTTGTCATACAGTTTTGACCCACAAAGGAAGAGGACTACCAGGGTAACGATACCGCAGATCGCATTGGGAAGGCGCGCTGCAAATTCATTGATACCAAATATTTTCATGGACACGCTCTGCATCCAGAAGAACATTGGTGGTTTTTCCCAAAAGGGTTTGAAATTGACGTAAATTCTGGTATAATCGTCCAGTTTCAGCATTTCCCTGGAACATTCTGCAAAGTTGATCTCATCCCAATCAAACAAATGAACCCGACCCAGAAAAGGAATGAAAAAAAGCGCTGCAATCACTACCAACAATAGGATATTCGATAATTTGGTTGTACGCATATTGCCCTTATGTAAATGGATGTATTAAACAAATATAGGGGCATATCATCTCATTTGCAAATCAATATATCAGTTAGGCATACCTACCATAACAATGTCTGGTTCCACTCGTGTAACTAGCTGCACAAAACTGCTGCCCCAACCTGTACCCGCGCTAAAAGTTGCAATACAGGAAATAATTGCCAATACTTTAAGCGCTGGTCTAAGGCTAGCGGCAGCCGTTGTTTATGTAAATTAATGCTGTTGTTTCAAACAATCCAGGTATTCCTGGAAGCTATCTTCATTGATGCGGGTCAGCGCTTCATTCAGCATAGCCTTTCCGTACAGCCATAGTCCCTGAGGCGTATCCATCGACAAACTGCCGCTTCTTAACTGCTGCCCTACTGTTGGCAGGTCAGTTTCATTCGGGTCCAGATTATACTCCGTATCTGCAGGTTGTTGTTGCATGGCTAATTGCAGGAATTTGGATGCATATACGAGTCGGCATAACTGTTTCAGGACTTTAAACCTTGCCAGTTGTTCCGCAGACGGATCGCCTTCGAAATAAGCATGAAGGAAGGATGCTTCCAGCTCCCCAATTGGAGCAAAGAAAATAGCAGCGATGCTGAGATCAACGAACCTGTCGCTTACTCCGGAAGTATCCCAGTCTACCATCCAAAGTCGTTGTCCATCACAAAGTACGTTACGCGGGTTGAGATCATTGTGACAGAATACGGCAGCACTATCATTCCAGGGGTAAACCGCTTTGATATGTTCGTATTGGAGTAAGGTATTTTCTTTGACAGTTCCGGTCAGAAAACCGTTGTCTGCATACCATGAAAAAGTTTGATCAAATATCTTGGTTACATCCGTTTTCCTGGCGTCGGCAGGGAGTCCTGCCTGGTGCAAAGCACGGATACGGCTACTAAGTTCCGTGACCGTTTGTGTTGGGGAAAAGACGGTATGTGTCGGTTGATTGCGTACAAAATCCGTGATATAAAGCCCCATTGCATCATCCATGTAGTAAGAGCCGGGAGCCACTCCCGCCCCTACTGCGAGTTGATATTTTTCTGTCAGGCCTTTTTTGTCGACATGATCAGGAATTAGCTTTAGCAGATAATCTCGGCTCTCTGTTGTAATCAGAAATACAGTGGCATCGGAAAGTCCGCCGGTCAATAGTTTCACGGCAGTCACAGGTTCAGTGATCGTTTGCTGAATGGCGGTTTGTAACGGTATTTTTTTCGATACAGGGATATATTCGTAAATAGTAGAAAGCATGGTATGTTCGTTGAATATAGCTCAAGGTAGTGAAAATTCAGGGAAGGCAGAGGTGATCATTAGGTTAAGCTTGCAAAGGGAGATGCAAAAGGAACATTAACTTGTCTACTTCCCCGCGAACTGTTAACCGATCCTGCAAAAGTGTTAATGAATGTTAATATTGCTTTGGACCCTCTGATGAATCTGTTACATTTGTTACATGGATAAACTAATCAGGCGTATTTGGTGGATTGTAGTACCCACGGCACTGTGCGTACTGACATTCCAATTGTACTGGCTCCGCACCTCCTATGTCAGCCAGGAGAAAAGCTTTGCACAGGTGGCCACAGACGCCCTGCAAAAAGCCCATGACCTCACATTGGTAGAATCTGTGAAGCAAATCAATCCCGGCGGGAAAAAAGACAGCAGCGGTAGGATAAAACTAAGCAGCAGCATACGATTCAAAAATGAGGACAAAGGCATGGTCGACTCCCTGCTGAAAGCCACCGGCCATCAGTCAGGTATCCGCGTTATCTCCTCTTTTTCCAACAAAGGAATAGACAAAGACAGCAATGCCGTACTAGAAAAAGAAATTAAGACAGAAGGCAGCAATGTTGATTATACCCGGCTCCTGGCCAATGTACTGGCCATGTCCGACCTTATAGAGATAGATACTGCCAGACTAGCCAAAAATTATAAAAAAGAACTGGAAAGCAGGCAAATTACCCTGCCCTTCCGCATATCCGGCTCTCTGGGCGACCTTGTAATGGAATATCCGGCAGGCTATGTGGCGATTCCGGTTGTCAGACAGGGTAGAACCATTCTTCTCACGGCACAATTTGAAAACGTCAGTAACCTCCTCCTGGTAAAGATCCTCTGGCCTATCCTCCTCTCCTTTTTCCTGGTTTTGCTGATCATCGGCTGCATCTGGATTCTCTGGCGCATCATCATCCGACAAAAACGCCTGGAAGAGATGAAAAATGATTTCATCAGTAATATCACCCATGAACTGAAAACGCCCGTAGCCATTCTCAGAGCCACCAATGAGGCATTGCTCTCTTTCGGAGGTATGAACGATGCGGAAAAAACAGAAAGATACTTACGCCTGGGACAAGATGAAATTCATAAACTACAAGGACTCATAGAGAATATCATGTCGATGACCAAACTGGAACATGGCCAGGAGGAATTCGCTGAAACAAAAGAAGAAATAGTCTTACCCACATTTCTCCAGTCCTTCATCACCCGGTTCACAGGTCTGCCTGGCGTACAAATCACGTTAGACATACAAATTCAAAACGATCGCCTGGAGTCATACCCAGACACGCTAAAAACGATTTTTTCCAATCTGCTGGATAACGCCATCAAATACACGACGACCGCCGAAAAACCAGTACTGTTACAGGTTAGAGAAGATCAGCAACAGTATACTTTTTATATAATTGATAAAGGCATCGGAATAGATAAACACCATTTGCCTTATATCTTCGATAAATTCTATCGCGTACCGCAAGGCAATATCCACGAAGTGAAAGGGCATGGACTAGGCCTCAGTCAGGTAAGAAAGCTGGTAGAAAGGCTAAATGGCTCCATCCAAGCGGAAAGTACTCCCGGAAAAGGCACGACATTTACTATTCAATTGAAAAAATCATGAGTCAACCTATACGATTATTGCTGATAGAAGATGAGGAAGTATTAGCCGGGGTCGTGGCCGAAACCCTGGAAATGAAAGGATTTGAAGTGATGAAAGCATACAACGGCGTACAGGGGTTAGCGTTATACCGCAATTACAAGCCGGATGTTTGTGTGGTAGATATCATGATGCCTAAAAAAGATGGTATCACGCTGGTACAGGAAATAAGGGCCACCGATAGTAAAACCCCGCTACTGTTCCTCACTGCCAAAGGAGAAATACAGGACGTGATAAAAGGTTTCCATGCCGGCGCAGACGATTATATCAAGAAGCCATTCAGTATGGAAGAACTGATACTGCGCATACACGCTTTGCTGAAAAGAACGATGGGGCCCAAAGAACAGCCGCTCCATGCCAACCACCTGCGTATTGGGAATTATGTATTCGACTTTGACCGGCAACTTTTGCAACATAATAACGGCGACCAACGCCTCTCTCAAAGGGAAGCCGAGATACTTAAAATGCTGGCAGATAACCAAAACAATATCACCGCCAGAAAAGATATCTTATTGGATTTATGGGGAGACGACAGCTTCTTCAATTCCCGTAACCTCGATGTATACATCACCAGACTCCGTAAATACCTGCAACTGGACGAAAATATCCAGATCATCAATGTTCGGGCAAGAGGCTATAAACTCATCATATGAAATTTTAACATTCATTAAGACTATATCCAGTTTCATTAACCCATTCCCGAAATAAGCCACCATAGCTTTGCTACAGACAAACGCAAATCGCTATGATAAAGTGGAGATCAGCCATTTTCTTTCCATGCCTGTTCATTCCGACCATTGGAATTGCACAACAATCCTTGCAAACTGTTATCTACGATGACAGTAATAAACACCCTTTACATGGCGCCACCATTCAACTGCATCGCGCCGGAGACACCGCCATCATTCGTACAGGCATCAGCAATCAGGAAGGGAAAGTTGCGCTAACCGGCCTTTCCAACGGCAAATATGAATTGAACATTCATAGTCTTGGTTACCAGGATAAACATTTAGCCGTGATCATTCCTGGTTCCTGGCCAGACAGTATTGCCCTTGTTCCGGGAATGATGCTGAAAGAAGTTAACATCACAGATAATGTTCCTGCAGTCCGCATGAAAGGCGATACGCTGGAGTATAATGCCAATAAATTCAAAACAAAAGACAATGCGGTTGTAGAGGACTTACTGCGCAAACTGCCCGGCGTAAACGTAGATCGCGATGGCACTATCAAGGCGCAAGGAAAAGAAGTGCAAAAGATCCTGGTAGATGGAAAGGAATTCTTCGGCAGCGATCCCACCATCGCTACCCGTAACCTGCCCGCCGACATGATCGATAAAATACAAGTACTCGATAAACAAAGCGAAACGGCGGAATTCACTGGTATAGCCGATGGACAACAAACCAAGACCATCAATCTCGTTACTAAAAAGAACAGAAAACGAGGCTCCTTTGGGAATGCCAGTGCCGGCGTTGGCACAGACAACCGTTATGAAGGCGGTGTCAATGTCAATAGCTTTATGGGAGACATGCAGCTGTCGGCATTGCTGAAGGCAAACAATGTCAACAAATCTGGCTTCAATGCCTCTGAACTGCTGAAGTTAATTATGCAGGACAAGGAAATGCTCAAAAATCTGCCGCCTGCTGCGTTATCAGAGTTATCGCGTATGAAGGGCGTCAGGATTGAAGGGAATCAAGGCGCTATCGCGGAGATTGCCCGTCCTGTGGGACTAACAGATACTAAATTTGGTGGACTCAATTTCAACAATGACTGGAATAATCTCAAACTAAGGAGCAGCTACTTCTTCAACGACAATCACTCCAGCAATACTTACGATTACGCCCGGCAATATCGCCTGCCAGATACAGCCTATAACTACAATCAGACGGGCAATACCCGCAGCAATTTCACCAATCATCGGGTAGACCTCAGTGGAGATATCAAATTCAGTGCACACACGTCTCTCAAAATTATGCCGAATATAAATTTCAGCGCCAACACCAATCAACAGGATCGTCGTTATCAATCGTTCACCGCCGATGGAAAAACTTTGCTGAATGAGGGTACACAATTCAGTAACGGTAATAGTCAGCAACAATTGTTCAACACCAACTTTTTACTACGGCACAGATTTGCACAGCCAGGACGCACTATTTTACTGGAAGCAAAACCCGGATACTATCGAAATAATGGCGAGACTTATAATACATCCACCAGTAATTTCTACAATCTTCCCGGCGGTCAATACCAGGAAAATATAGATCAAAAGCGGGAAGATAAAGCCACCGTGTATAGTCTGAATACAAATGTATTGTATACAGAACCGCTCTCTCGTGGACTTAGTCTTCAGGCAGGGCAACAGTTTTACTTGAGTCAGGGAAAATACGACCGGTTAGTATTCAATCGCGGTATGCCAGATCATTATAATGAGCCGGATCAGTTGTTAAGCGATCGGTATGATGCCAACTCCTGGCAATACACAAGCAAACTCTTACTGGCAGGAAATTACAAACGGTTCTTATATACGTTGGGGACAGGGTGGCAGCAATATTATATCAAAGGGAATTCCGATTTCAAAGGTTACCATGTAAATGCCAATTACAATGCATTACTACCGGAGGCTTATGCTGAGTGGAAACCGGACAAATATGCCAAGTTGAGTCTGCGTTACAGAATGGAAACAACCGCTCCATCAGTAACCGATCTGCAACCGCTCGAAGATAACAGTGATCCGCTTTATATCCGCCAAGGAAACCCATTGCTGCAACAGAAAAAAATGCAGCGGCTAAATCTCTCGTATAATTCCTTTCGGTTAAATGGTCAGGGTTTCTTTGTGAATGGCGATTTCTCTTATTTCAACAAAGATATTACGGACAGTATTGCGATTGTTTCATCCAGCGGGAAACAACGGATTATACCAGTGAATGTCGGTGGGAATTTTAATGTTGCGCTCTCAGCCGGGAAGAGCATGAGTATTAACAACAATGGCTCCTCTTTCTCCGCAGGGATTAGCACCGCTTACAGTACCCGCACTACTTATACCAACGGTCTGGCAAATACCAATCGCACTGTAACTATTACGCCCGACATGCAGTTGAACTATTACCTGGGAGATAATATCAATCTGTCCGCCCGAGGCAGCGCATCCTGGAATAAGCGGAGTTTCACGGGATCGCCGTTATTACCGGAACAAAACTGGTTGTTGCTTTACGGTCTTGAATCCATTGTCTCCTTACCTGCAAATACCACATTAGAAGCCAGTACAGATGGCTTCAGCTCATTGGGAATGGCAGCAGGATATAACAATACTATTCTGTTGCTGAACGCAGCTATTACCAAAGGTATTGGTAAATCTTTCTCTCTGCGTGCAGAGGCCCGCGATCTGCTTAACCGAAATACCAGCATCAATCGCATTAACGGTAACGGCTATATCGAGGATAGAAAAAACAATGCATTAGGAAGGTATTTCCTGATCAGTGCTATTTATAAATTCAGACATTTTCCATCATCAAAAACTAAACACTAACATATGAAAAAGCTCATCTTCCTGCTGGCAATCGCCGGCGTTTCGGCCACCACTGCTATTGGGCAGGATAAATCTCAAGGTATTATCACCTATGAAGTAACGGTGAATGTACATGCATCCATGAAGCCTGATCAGTTGAAATATAAGGATCTGGTACCAGAGAAAGTAGTGACGAAAGAAGTACTTAGTTTCAACGGTAATAAATCGCTTTTAGTACGCAAAGACCAGGAAGAAGTAACATCCGATGAAGGCGCAAAAATAAAGATCGCCGCAAACGAGGGACAGGTGGCTGTTTACACGGAGGGTAACCAGGCTTGGTCATTGAAGGATCAGGATGGTAAAAAGACATTGGTGATCCAGGAAACAAAGAATTCTTTTGAAAATGGTACGCAGACAAAAGAGATTTTCGGGTTTAAATGTCGGGAAGTATTATTCAAAAGCAAAAACATGGGTGTATTGACGTTATGGGTTACGGATGACTTACCATTAACAGCAGGTCCTATGGGACTCTTTGTGGATAAGGGTTTGGTATTATGCATAGAGAGTAAGAAGTTGAGTGCAGTAGTTACCAATGTGAATTATACTCCGGTTAATATACAGGAGGTAACGAAACCTGCGGATGTACAGATTGTTAAGAAGTAAAGTGAAATAGTAATGAAGTAAAAGCCTGACACGAATTATCTGTCAGGCTTTTTTCATTTATAAAAAAGAGGGGGATTCTACATAATAAACCGCATTTATAAAGCATAAAATCAGCTAATAAAAATGATTGATTTTTAGCATCGTTCACGCATCTACGAAATGTCGCAAAAAGCCTTTACCACACTACATTTAACGAAATTATCATGACGAAAAAAATATCTAAAAAAAGTCAATAAAAATTGGCAGATCCAGATATCGAATGTATCTTTACATCGTAAGTAGACCAAAGCGTATGTACGATGTTAGTTTTGAACTAAAGTGAGGATGCCCCGTTCAGATAAAGAAGAATAATGAGTCTTTTACAAGTAGCCGGTAATGAGTAAGCGGATCAAACCGCAGAAAATGAAAGTGAATAACAGAACATACATTCTTTCTAAGGAACGTTAAAATTTTACTTATTCCATTAATGCCCCTTCCAAAAGTAATTGTAATAGCCGGCTCCACAGGTAGTGGTAAGTCGGCTATTATTCGTTTTATCAACGATCACTTTTATCCGGCCATAGATCTCGAAACCCTTGCTAATCACCGGGGATCTGCATTTGGGCAATTACATTTTTATGCCTCCCAAAAAGATTCGCAGCCTTCTCAGGAAGCATTATCATCAGACCACTCTCCTACCAGCAGCACGTCTCCCAACAATACGCAACCATCACAACAACAATTTGAGGCCGCAGTGCAGCAATGTTGGGATAAGCATCTGCAAGCGCCATTAATATTCCTGGAACAGGAAGCCCCGTTCATCGGAAAATGCAAAATTCCTGATTGGTTATGCCAACAGATAGCAACTGCATTTACGATACGTATCTACATACCTAAAACCATACGCATCCAGCATATACTGGATACGTATGGTAACATACCTGTTCCGCTATTATCAGCGGCATTACAGCAACTGGAAAAACGCGTGTCTCCCCAACAAATGATGCTGCTCAACGAACTATTGCAGGCCGGAGAGGCGGAGGCTTTCGTAGAAAATTTGCTTTCTTATTACGATCATTCCCTGCATTATCTTCCCGGATATGCACATGAGTTGTACTTTGATCATGGCGATATTCCGGAGATAGCGACGGCTATTGTGGAATATGTAAGACGAGCGTTTTTGTAAATTCAGTCTGCACTCTTCAGCAAACTATCTTTTAATTGTTGTAACGTTTCAAAAGTTTCAACTGTGTTTAATAGATCCAGTCTATACTTTCTGATATCATTTTGTAATGCCGGGCTGCCAGTTTCTTCAAGTATAAGTGTCGTTGTTTCCAGTAAGCTTAGTATAGAAACGCCATTGATTTCTTTGATAAGAGGTTGCTCGGGGCTGGACAATGCCCGATACCATTCTTTTAAAAAGTAAGGCCCCAATTTTCGTTGCCAAGCCACCATTACTCTTCTGTTATGATGGATCAGCGTTCGAATTTCATTTTGATGGGTTTGGATAAAATCGGCCACTTTCGTTCCTTTTGGAGACTGTTTCAGTTCATTCATCCAAACATTTAGTGGTTCGGTAGCTGTATGTTCGATTTTCTCAACAGCGGTAGTATATTGCGTTCTTCCAGAGACGGACTGTTTGGTAATAGTAACTGCTGCAGCGGCAAGGTTACTAATATGATCAGCACTTACCACACTTAATGAAACCTTATAGGTACCGGCGTCTGCATATGTATGGTCGAAAGTCATGCTGGTATTCAGAATTTCGTCTCCATTGCTATCAAATTCACCGGTACGCCAGAGATAGGCGATAATTTCGCCGGAACCATTCTCAGACGGGCTTGCATCAAAAGTAATACGTTTCGAATTTTGATGATCTACATCCATATTAATAACAGCTTTGGGAGGCTGGTAAATGGAAATATCAAATGCCAGCAGTACCTGCTGAATATGGGTGGCATAAGAATAAGGCTTGCGATCCGACGGAGAACTTAATTCGGCAGCAAATAGCAATCCTACCACCTCATTTTGGTCATTAACGATTACAGAACCAGAATCTCCTTCTTCAGAAAAATATTTGCCAGTTGTCATATCGGCCTGGATGGCCATAATATGCTTATAATAACGTTGAACACCATTCGGCTCATGTGGGTCCGCAAGCATATCAACTGCCATGACCGTACCATTTGTAAAACCGGTTTTGTGTCCAACTTTCCTCACCTTTTTCCCTCTCTCTATATTTTTATAATATATACCGTCTGAGCCTATACCAAAAATCGGTTGTGAAGATCCTTTTAACTCTTCATCACCTGGTTTAAAGACAGGAGATCCATTTTCCCAAACATAGTTGCCCAGTCCTTGTATGGTATTCTTTGGTAAAACATTACTCCCACTCTTAGGTACAGCCAACTTTATCAAGGCTGCATCCATTAATCCTCTAGGTTCATTTTCGTCACGGGGTCCCACTTTTGAGATCCAAGTATAACCAATCTCTTCATCTTCGCAACTGTCAACACCAAGTTTAGCCACCTTTGTATTTTCCTTTACTTCCTCTGCAAAATTTACTACATGATGATTCGTGAGTCCCATTATTTCTTTCGTCTTATTGGAGATTACTAAGCACCCAAGTGTCCCCCTGGGAACTGGCTTCTTATTATTATGATTCTTTGAGTCCATAATAACTATTTTAGTTTGAATTCCAATACCTCCTTTTACTGGCTTTAGTTCTGACCAGTTAGAGATCACACTGCATTTATGTGGTTCAGATACATCTGTAAGAACACCATTTATCAAACCAGGGATTTGTTCACTGACCGATAATTGATCGATTGGCATTTTCTTCTTTACATATACGACTAATGCCGGAGTAGTGGTGAATTCTCCATTGACGCGTTTACTATCAACTCCCACATACAATACGTTGGGATTATTCTCCAGCAATTTACAAAGGGCTGGTAATTGCGCTTGTACCAGCTCCATTTCATGTGAAATACTATTTTCCATAACGGAGTAATTAAATTATTGAGAGATGCTCATAGCTTCAAAAATTGATTTCGCTGTGTTGTGATCATGCAAGAGGTTATAGACTGTCAACCGATGCTTACTGATGGCCTCTTTCAGACCAGTACTCCCTTCCTCTTCCAACACCGCCACCATTTGCAGGAGGAGGCTTTGTAATGTCAAACCGTCTATCTCTTTTACCAGCCTTTCATTTGGATTATAAAGCCCTTTCACCATTGCAGCCATGAATTTAGGTCCTGATTTACGATACCAGACGAGCTGTACTTTCCTGTTTTTTCTTAACAATTGAAATATTTCTGTTTGAAAAGTGTGGATGAACTCAATTGCATCTTTACCCTTCTCTGATGTTTTCAGCAATTGCAGGAAATCGCTCAGTGGCTCGCTTCCCATCAACAGTTGTTCGTTCTCCCGCACCTCCACTGCAAAAGAAGAGGAACTCCCGGCCACTGTTACCTCCACCTCGATCGCCGCGGAGGATGATTGATGGTTAGCATCCAGTATATCCAAAACAATAGTATGCTTACCAACGGTATTAAAACTATATTGGATAGAAGGGGTTTTGAAGGTGTCTGTAACAGCCATATTTCCTTTTACAGTTACTGTCCACAGGTAATCGATAATAGGTGCATTTCCCAATTGTGAAGAACTACTATCAAGGGTGATCATCAATGGCGCCGGGCCGGAAACAGGCGTGGTTGCTGTTATTTTCGCTTCTGGCGCACTAAATATATTTAACCCCAGTTTATTCAGCACTGTATGTATATGACATGCCGCGGAATGGGGCGTATCCCCATTAATAAGTCCCTTGTTCTTACTGGACATTAGTACGCCCACCACTTCATTCTTGTTATTTACTATTACAGCACCGGAATCTCCATGTTCACTAAATTTGAGGTAAGGTGGATCAGGGTAAATGGTAATCATCTGTATGTACTGGCGATTGGGCTGTCCATCTGTTCCTGTTACTCCGATTACTGCATCAATTTTTCGCACAGTACCTTGGGTAAGGCCGGTAACTATGCCCACTTTTCTTACCTTATCGCCAGGCTGCACTTTTGCAGTTCCTTTGATATATCCCATTCCAGGCACAAATACATCTTTACCATTTTCAGATTTAAAATAACCGAGTTCGCGTACCTTATTCTCAATTTTAGCTGCACTGGCATCATCAGCAGGCAACTGTATGACGGCATAGGCCGCATCCATCGTATTATAATTGGTGGAGATATCTCCACCGTCTCCATAAATGGCCACCTTATTATTCTCCAGACAACTACAGGAGGTTTCTTTAGGCTGATAAATTTCTGTGCCACTCTTCGCATGTAACACATGATAGTTCGACAACAATACTAACGCGTCATCGCTCTTTCGACGGGCAAAGCACCCCAGGGTTCCCATCATGTCATCGGAGCTGACCATTAGACCTCCCATCAAAGGCCTTTTTCTTTCATCAAAATAGGGTATGATATTTCCAACTTGCGTATTCATCAATAACAATTTTTAGGGTAATTATTTTAATCTCGTTATCTGATCATATTTCAAACCGCTGGAACCTTCTCCTCTACCAGTGGATTTACTGATACCGTACCAGTTTATGATCTTTCCGTTATACCATCTTGTGCGCTGATAGGTGGCCTGTAATTTTACGCCGGCGCGAGGCACTTCCTCCTCATGAATGAAATAAGGGGTTTGCTGTTCATTCATGTCATTCAATCCATATCGCAGTAACTTTGTTCGTGGACGCACATGGGAATATTCATTTTTCAGCAACAAAGGCATGGAAGCGCGTTGCAGCTGTACCTGGCGCATATTACCAGGCAAGTGCACCGGTACAAACGGTATCCAGTTATGTGGAACGGTATTGCCCAGCTTATACTGATACAACGCATTTTCCGGAGCCGATTCCACCGGAGCTGGCGGGTCAAAGGTGGCTAACAGGCGCTGTACATTTTTTGTATAGGCATGTCCGTCCAGGGAATTGCCTAGCTGTCCGGGTAACTGCACTTCCACCGCCCAAACGTGATTACTCATTTCATCGCGGACAAAATGCACTTCCTCTACCGGCGTACTTTCCATTGTTTTAACGGTGGCTGGCGCCAGTAATAGCCTGGTATCTGCCGGCAAATTATTGTTCGGGCCTGCTACCGTGAGATTATACATGCCCCATGCTCTCCAGTTACCCGTTTCTCCCTGTAGAGCGGGTTGTACGAATGTTTGTTCTCCAAAAACATCAGTGACCACAATCCCTTTTATTTCTGATAAGGTGCCCGTTTTTACAGGCATAGGGGCGACCATCCAGTCTGTATTATACAGCAATGCATATTCTGTAAAGATGACCTTGGAGATATCGGTCGCATCTGCCTGAATATTTCCAAGGTCTATATTTCCATCTTCAAACTGCCAGAGCCTTGCATTGGGCGCACCTGCAAAGGTGGCCGGCTGCGGGATGACCGTTTGTAATACCGTTTTGATTTTACCCGCTTCCTCTGGAGTAGCGGCGCCGCTTAAACCCGCGATATTCGTTGTTCGATCCACATCCATACTGTACCATTCCAGGTCTCCGGAGCTGTATTCAGACGCGGTCAGAATCGTATTACTCCCTTTGCTATCAGGTAGGGCGCATGCAAACTGATACTCCATTTGACGAGGGGCCCATGCTGATGGGGTTGAAGGCTGTAATTGTCCTTTGTAGGTCTGTGAAAACCAGTTGACATAAGTCTGCAATGCCTGTTCAATAAACTGGTTGTTCCCTCCTGTCGGATTCCCCTTTGCAATTTTTACGACGGCGGAAGACAAATTATTCACCGCTTCCATGTAGAGTGCATATCCATCGAAGTAGCGACTACTATTAGCCTGAATAACGGCTACCAGCTCCTCATCTGCCAGTTGCGCCGAACCTGCTATAATTTCGTTCCTGGATGCATTTTCCGCAATCCCGGAAACTGCCGGGATTTTATAGGCATTCTTTGCCGCTTTCCGATAGGCGCTACGATTATATGCTGCTACATTATTTGCAGCGGCTGCACGATCAAGGCAATTCAAAAAATAGTATGCCGCCTGCAACTTGTCTTTCCACAATAAGGTCACTGGGGTATCTTCAATAACAGATTCCAGCGGCATATCTGTTACCATTTGCTGTACGGGGCCATTCGCTGTTTTAAACCGGCTTATTTCGGTAGACTGCAAACATATTTTAGAGTAGATGGCAGATCCTGCATCCTCCCCTTTCAGTTCACCAAACTGCCACTGACGCGTCAGCATCCACAATGCATCATAAACGCCAAATTCCAATGCCTTATCAAATTCTGCGGCACGCGGACGCGATTCCAGCCGGTTCCATGATCTGAATGGCTCACAAGAAAAACTATTGGGTCGTTGATTTTCCATGATAAATTATTTTGTAACTGGCTGATTTTCGGAAAAGTCCATAGTAGGTTTACCACCAAATGCCTTATTGCCCGCTTTCTCACGTGGCGGCACTACTTCAGAAATAATGGTTGGCAATACATGACTGAGCATGGAAGTCTCCAGATCATCTGGTTCAACCGCCCTGTTCTTAGCCAGTTCCACTGTATCTATCACAGCGCTCACCAGATCATCCCACTCCCATGAGTTGCTCAGCTGCGGGGAATGTACCAGCAACACGGATTGCGGCGGCATTGCATTGGGTTGATTATAATGGAAGGATACGCCAGTAGTTTCTTCTCTGCCAGGAATAATCTCTATCCATTCATCCAGTAGTAGTCCTGCCTTAACGCCGGTAGTAAACAGCAGCTTCTCCTGCAAAAGAATGAGGGAAAGCTTATCTCCGGCGGGTTCAAAAGTGGAAGGATATTCTACCCCCAACCAGTAATCCTGATCACTATAGGGTAACTGTACCGGATATACGGAGGTAGTTGGGCCATCAAAGAGATCTGTATGCTGCATGAACCGGCAAAGTTCATGGACCTTTCCCCGAACTTTACCAAGTTGCAGCATCCAGTTATCCATCATCATATTGTCGCCATTCCTGGTAATTTTCTTATCCGCCGGCAGATGAAGCTGTGTGGAAATGGCGGTATCCAACATATCAAAGGTGGGAATAATGATAAAGTTATTGCCCAGTACCACTTTCGCGATTTCCAACAGTTTATCTGTTTTATCTTTCACTGGCAGCTTACTATCTATTGTATTGAAAATGGTAGTAGCATTCGCGGCTCTTTCCTTGGTTTGGCCATACAGATTCAGTACATATTGCACAGCAGAACGGTACTGGGTTTCCACGGGTGCGGCGGGATCGTACTTCCAGGCCATTGCCTGAGGAACGCCCAGCGACAACGCTGCTTTCATGAGTGCCATCAACTGATTGTACACGGGAGTGGTAATGATCGTTTCTTCCAGCGATGTGGTTCCATTCAGGATAGCGGCAAGTGCAGGAATGCCTGTTAGCTGCTCATTAAACAACTGTAAGGCAGCTAAAGCGCCCTGCACTCTTTCTTGTAATTCCATGTCGCGGATTGCGCCAGGATTGTCATCCGACAAGGAGTTATCGGTAACTTGGAGGTCATTGGCTCCCAGCATTTTTGCATTTGCCAATAGTTTACGGACATGAGCAATGGTAAGAAAAAGGTCTGCCACCGTGTTCACTTGTTCGCTCCAATCCTCCTTCCGGGAAACGATATCTATAGAAACATTGCCGGATTGTGTAGGATTAGCCAACCGATAATAGGTCAGGAGTATATTGGATAACTCATGTTCATCGCCTTGCATGGTGAACAGATCGATCGGTTGCCATCCTAATGTTTCCAACGAAAAATCAACCTGGGAAATACTATTATCCTCGTTTACAGCCTGGATAATATATTTATAGGCAGACGCGGGGCCGGTAATGGTTCCCATCCAATAATTCAGCGATGGTTCTGCCAGGTATTTAACACTTTGTAATCCTGTCCAGCCAGGAGCCTGTGTACCTTTGGTCTTAGGCTCCAGATTTAGTACCATCCGCTGTGTGACTACAGTTCCAGTTCTCGGTGTATCAATTATCTGGGGATCAGGAATACTCTTTCCAGCGGCCAATGCATCCATCATAGCTGCGGCCCTTACATGATTGCCTTGTACCATCTGATAGACGCTTTCTGATATGGCAAGGTCTCCCAGGGCATCAAAGGCATCTGCGATTTTATCTATTTCATCTATAACGGCATCGAATATACTATTGGGTGCATTGGGAATAGTGGTATTGATGATCGTCTTTATTTTTGCCGGAAGATTAGTATAGCCGGGGGTTTTAAGCAGTTGCCCCAAGGTCTTGCTACTGGCAGTATTCATGGCGACTGCCTGCCATTGCACTGCCGCATATACATCTTTCAGCAAATCATCTCCGTTTATCACCTGACTGGCATATGCAGGTCCTTTATCTCCTGCTATTACCTGTACTTGCTGCACTAGTGGATAGGCCTTTCGTAGCGGCTGAATTAAACGATCCAGTTCGGCTGTCTGGTATGCCTCATGAAAGCCGCGCTCCAGGCGGAAGCCTAACAATGCTCCCATAGACAGACCATTGCGTATTCCTTCTGCCAGTTGCAGCGCCATCCTGATTCTTGCGGAGGAAAGATTTACGGCCAACCGGTTCCGTGTCTCCTCTGATGATCCATCATTGCTTTTATAAGCATTTCTAAGCACTGCTGCTGCAATGGCATGATTCAAAGATGGAGCATGGATAGCGCCTTGATTCAGCAGATCCTGATACACCGGCTTTCCTGTCTGCAACTGGAAAGGCGCTAAACGCGTACTATCGGTAAACAATGTCTTTTTTTCTCTTTTCAGTCCTTCCACGTAACCAAATGCTCCCAGATAAATACCAGATGGATTTTTAACTCTTCGCTCTTCCATTTTCTTCTTCACCAATCCCAGCATCCAGGCATCCAGGCGATAGGTACATAAGTCGAGATGCTCCGCCATCAGTTGCTCCAGTTTTCTTACAGGGATATCCTTCAATCGACTGACAGCATTTCTCACATCATTCAGTTTATCGATAAACGGTTGATGGCCTGCATTCCAGTAACCGGTATGGGCTCCGATATTCGTCTGTATATAATCGCCCATTACCAGTTTCAGTCGGAGCAGATCCTTATAAAAAGCGGTATCCTTGTATGGCGCACAGAGAGCGCCTGTATCCGCCAGTTTATCGATCGTATTAAAGAGGTAATTCCACTTGGTGAGTACAGGTGTCTGACTGGAAGTATTAAAGTAAATCTTGGAATTGCCCACTTTTTTCCGAAAATCTTCCCGTATCAAACCGCTGTATTGCAACATATTCAAGGCAACTGTTTGCGTAGCCTGTAACAATGACTGTCGTAATAAGAGGAAGCATAAATTTTGGGAAGGCAATTTCGGCGCATTGACAAATTCATTATTCCCAAATATGGTAGCCGGCGTATTAGCGAGCAACCAGGAAATATAATCGGTGCTAAGTCCTGGTGCTATGGATAACAATGCGGTATCCGTAGCGGCGGCGGCATCCACTAGCACACCTTTTGTGTTGTAGGAACTGCTCACCTGCCTGGTCATAAACAACCTGGAGTCTTCGAACTGCTGTTTTAGCCGGGTATACTGTATATCAGTCAGTTTATAAGGATCCGAAGTACCAGGTTGATTTTCGTCTTCAAAATAGAAAGAAGGATAATAAACACCTCCTTTCATCTGGTCTTTAAAGGTGGAAAACATTTTATGCGGACCGAATAAGTCGGTTGCTTTAAAATTCATTTCGAAGGAATGATTCCCAGAGATAGGCCCTTTGGCTACGTTTATGCTATACCGGTAAAAATATTCCAGGGAGTTGGCGTGGAGGCCCAACATCTTCATAAAACGTTGTTGAGGGTCGCCGGACTGAAGATTTCCTGCATGCATCACCCGCTTATTCCTGATATCTGTGAAGATATCGTGCAACATTTTCAGGAAGCCCAGTAGTCGGTATTCAAATCGGTTCTGCAATTTGTTATTCAGCGCAGTATCCGATACACCCCAAGGTTTCACCGCACTGCCGAGGTCTGTACGACTCAATGGACTCAGCTGATCCAGTAGGGTCCATTTGGAAAAGGCAGTCGTGGTGATGATACCATACGGTTGTGCCCCTATTCTCACGGCAGGAATTATTCCCCTGGCGGTTACATGTTGTGTGAAGAACTCCTCTGCTCTGCGAATGTTGTCATAGTTGAATATGTTATCCAACATTTCTTCCATGTAATGTCCTAGGGTACCATTCCATAAGGCCCGGTTCATTATAAACGCAGGTCCGGTTTCTGTTTGCGTGGCATTATTGATGCGTTGCACCACCTCACTGTTAATGCCAAGCAAGTTGCTAAAAAAGCTGCCATCGGCCTTTAACGCCTGATCTGCTTGGCCGGCGTTGAAGCGTTGTTGTTTAATTTCTATATCAAAGCGCTGATCATCCTGATCCCCAGGTGCAAAAGCACTCTTGCGCTGCGTGGTATTATTCGTGGGAGTACCTGGTTTGAGGAAGGCCATGCCATCCTGACTATACGTATGATTGGTCAGTAATTCCTCCAGGAGATTTTTTCCATTAACGCTATCAGCATCCGTCACACCTACTACCACCACTTTATCGATTCCCATTTCCCATTCAGCATCTGATAGATCTATGGAGACAGCCATCCCTGCTGCTTCTGCGGTTTCATAATCGGTCATCCATTTAATACCGGGGTCTACTACCAGGTTCTTTTGCTCATCCAGTTTAAACAGTTCCGCATTATCAAATTTCCCTGGATCCAGCCCCAACTGTATATTGGGTGTGACAATATTTCCGGGAACAGCATGAGTTACCTGTGTACCAGAATAAGTTACCACTACAAACCTCGGCGGCAATACCTTGGAAGTAGGCGCCTGCGTCCATTGCTGGGTTTTGGTAGTTACAGCAGGGAATGTCAGTAAATTAGGGACCACATCTCTGTAAAAGGCGTAAGCATCCAGGTTTGCAATAGCATTCCACCTGTTACTTACCGCTACTACGTTTACACGAACCTGTTCCAGTTTAGTGATATGCACGTCAAAATAGGTTCTTTCTGCCGGCGTAAACGTACTAATACGACTTTGCAAACTGCCGATCATCTGCTGCATGCCATCCAGGTTCTGCTGTAGGATAATCTTTGTGCGACCACTCAGCGAGTTATAGGCATAGCGCATCAATTGCGCCACAGGAGGGAGGTTTAGGATTAGATTGTCCAGTGTCCCATTTTGTTTCATTGCATCAAGAGATGCCGCCGAATCCGGGAAAGCATAATAATCCGTATACATTTTACGATAACAGGCATCAATAGTATCACTTACCACCTGCATTCTGTTTTCAATCGTCGTTTGCACGTAGACGTTATTGGCAGCGATCCCTCTGGGGTCCATTTGTCGAGCTATCCAGGAGGCCCGGTTTGCGCCTGCCGCCACGCACAAGGTTTTCCAGGCGATTTTCTCCTGAGTTACATCTCCGTTTGCACGATAATAATCCATCCAGAATGATTTTCCAGTGTCTACTTCTGTCTGTGTTAATAACAGTTCATGTGTATGCAGGAAAATATCATCCGGATAAATGCGAACGCAAAGCTGTTTTTTTACAACAGTGGTAGCTGCTGCGGCGGCCATTGCGAATGACTGCAGCTGTACAAGCGGCTGAATAATACTTTCAGATATATTGTCGTGGAAATTTAAAGTAGTCTGTATCCCGAATTCCTGTGCTTTATTTTGTGTTTTGAATGTTGCTACCTTTTGCCGGGAGAGCGCAAAGGCCTTATCCAATAAGGCAAAGAGTTCCTGTAATTTTTGATATTGTCCAGGTCTGGATTCCTCTATTTCTGATCCAATAGATTTGGATAATGTTTGGAACAGAGGGCCTACATATTTCTTGTACTTTTTGACGGCATCATATCCGGTACTTTTTTCTGCATTGAATTTATTGACCTTCATCAAAATTTTGATACCATGGAAGAAGACTTCATGCGCTTTCATCATGGAATCATTGGGCAGTTGTTCAATAGCCGCCATTGATTCTTTTTCAAAATTCCTGGATTGCTGTTTTAAGGAAGAAACAGCTGTTGCCGTGAAGTCGGATGAAAACGCCTTCCAATTCTTATCTTCATGAATATCCGCCACCGCATTTAGCAGCTTGGCCAGTGCATCATTCATTCGTCCGTGCTGCTCTTTGAGCTGCGAGACCTGTGTTTTCTCGATGCGTTTCATTTTCACTACTTTGTCGGGAGCAGCATCAAAGAATCTACCTGTTTTATCGATTAGCTTACGTACATAAGTATATAGCGCTTTCTTATTTTTGAAATTATAGTAAGGAATATATCGAGGTCCCTTTGTGATGTTCTCCAATGCAGCTACCAGTTTTTCCTGTTCCGCTATCAGCGGATTATCAATTTTAACAGGATTCTCCACTTTGATATTCTGGATCGTCTGTTCCAGCAAGTCCATTGGTCTTAACTGGCCTGTTTTGCTGTCCGGATGCGTGTTTTTATTCCCTTCTTTTGACGGCACTATATTTTGTGCTATTGCTTTGTAAATTTCCAACAGCTGGGATTTCTCCTGGGAAGTGACAGCTGGAATGTCGTTCAAGGTAATACTACATGCAGCGGCCAGTGCATCCACCGTCTTAGGATGGTTGATGCCTGGAGCAGGCGTACTTGTTTGCAGCTCCCGATCAATCGCTACGAGCGAGAGTAGTGCATCTTGCACGGCGGTGGTATTCATGGAGGCAGTGGTAAATGTTCTCTCCATGAAACGGGTCTCTATCCGCACCGGCATTAAGAAAAAGGGGATACCAGTAGTCTTTTGTCTTACACTGGTTTTTATGGAATCTAATATACGGGCATTATCATTTGCCATGTTGCAACAGTTTGTTGATAGTCGTATTAATTTTATGCTGGTAACATTTCGGAGGCGTGGCGGGCAAACAATGCCGGATCACGAAACAGAATAGCGGCAAGATCTGCTGCATTGCTGTTCCACTGAGGCTGGCCTGGCGACTGCTGAATAGCAACCGGCGGATCTGACATAAAGGTGAGATGATAGCTCTTCAGATCTGCGGGTAGTTTCACCAGGTGCTCCCAACACAGTTGGCTCAATACAACAGGCACAGCTGGCGGTTTTTGGAGATCCATATCATTGATGCCAAACTGCACCTGCCCTGGCCTTTCTTTAAGGATGAAGAACCAACCAGGTTGGTAATTAGTCGTATTGGTTACCCCCACAGGCACCTTCATTCCTTTTGCTTCTTCAATCCCCAGCTCAAACCCTAATAGGGTAACATCATCGCCTATATCGGCTTTAAAAATGGGAAACCTGGTATCATTCACGGTGTCGGTAGATGTCAGTTGTCGGGCATTCCAGGGAGCAGCGGCATTATACTTGGCGCGTTGTGCATAAATCATGGTATTGGGATACTTTCTCAGCAACTCCCCTCTTATCACCAACACGAGGAAGCCAGCCGCATTCTTAGAACGATGATTTCCTAAAAAGCTCTTCCACTGGTGCATAGGGATAATATCTTTCTTCGCTTCTTTTGATTGTGGCGTTTCACCAGCCAGCTGGATATTATCTGCAACGCCCCAGAACTGTCTGAAATAGGAGCCGCGCTGATCGGTGGGATATTCTCTCCACAAGAGTTCTCTGGCCATTTCATGGTTCATACCTGCCAGGAAGGCCTCTACGAACGACTGATTAGTACCAATCAGAGAAATTGCATTGTTAGGTATTTTATCCAGGTTGGGAAGAATATAATCACGGGAAAGCTCCAGCAAGTATTTATACACAGGCTCTTCGAAAGTTGGATAGGCCATGATCTCCTGCAAATCCTTCAGCTGCACTCCATTGACAGTAATGGTAGATGCCAGCTTTTTTGCCATTACTTCTGCGGGCTTCAGCTGATTGAGTATGCGCTGTCCTACGCTGTCGGCGTTAGACATCCCTCCTGCTTCATTCACCCATTCTGTGCTGTTATTAACCTTATTGGTAAAGGCGATAGCCGCATCAGCCATATCCTGCATCTGAAGATCCAGTACAATCGGCTTAATTTGCGCCGGGTTCAGCGGTTTACTATTTTTAAGCACTACTGTTTCAAACCTTTTGGCTTCTGCACCATCGTCAAATAAGGCTTTGAAGGTATCATCCGCTACGGTAACCAGAATATCTCCATTACTATCTGCCTTCCACGGGAATCCATATAATTTGGCCACATTTCCCTCGATGACGTCTCTGTCCTGCTTTGAGAGCCTGCTGTCAGGGTAGGCATAGATGTATCTTCTGATATCATCGGGATAAGCTTGTTTATTTTGCGCTACCGTATCTCTGATTCCCAGGATCAGTAGTTTTTTCTGGCTATTCTTAAAATCCTTGTAAAAGTAGGTACTGGCATCTGCTATTGACACTGCCACTTTTGATGCCGTAAGCGCGCTTGCTGGCGCAGCTTTCAGATCCGCTGCCCTGAGTGCATTCGATGCCGTACTATCCGCATTAAAATTCTTTACCGCAGCTCTTCTGTCAAGAACTGTTCCCACGCCTGCAGCCACTCGATTTCCCCCTTGTGCAGACTGCTTCTCCATCCATTTATTCAACCGGTTGCCTGGTCTTGTTATTCTTCTGAAGGTCCCGGACCTGATAGCATTGGGTACCCGGCTGTCAGTAATACTCTTCTGTACTGTTACAGTACCATCTTTGACCAGGTGTTGTACTGCGCCCGTCATCACTACCGTGATGTCATTACCTGCCGTAACAATATGTTTTTTGGCAAGCGATTGATTAACAGATCCTGCCAGTTTACCTTCCTGCATCTTCTTATTAGCCTCATTCACGGTGTTAATCTGTAACCATGCACGATGCATGAATTCTTCCTGGTTCTGTTGTACAATGGCCGCCCCCAGCCCCGCAGCGGCACGATACCGATAGTCCAGGTTAAGTTGTTGTACCCATACCGGACTGGTTTGATCCAAACGTTGAATCATGCTATGCCATACCCCATAAATAGGTGGAACCAAAATAGGATCGTCTCCTAAATTGCCGTTATAAAATGGGTTGTTATAGGTTTGTACCAGGAACTTATTCTGTGAAAGATCGGAGGAATAATTTAACAGGTTCTGTAACTTGGTAATCTGTTGTAAGTCTGCCCCATTTACCCCTCCCGGTTGTGCTCCATCCACTCTGGGCCATGCGGTTGGTTCATGGCCAACAGGAGCCAATGCTACGTCCAGATCAATTGTTTCGTAGCCATCCGGGACTCTCTTCAGCCCAAATCCCGGATCACTAATATCCATAGGCATACGCATCAAGTCATTTCCTATAATCACACGCTGCATAGCCGAGGCGATACTGGCAAAAGATCCGGCGTTTCCGGTACGGAAATGCCATTGATAATAAACCGGGAAATGATATGGACGTCGTGTCGATAGTGGAGCCCCTTTCTTATTCCATGCTGCCTGCTGCGCATTAACGCCTGTGGTGGCAAGTCCCAGCCCTGCCAGTCTTCCTGTTTCAAATGAGGGAATCACAAAGGCGGAATAAGATTTATCCGCCTGTAATTTCCTGGAAGACAGGAGTCGGCTCAATGCTACATCGGGGTCCTTATTTACATCCTTATTTAATTCGGTATTGATATCTGTTTCTGTGGTAGCAGCTATGGGGTCATTGACCTGCACATGTGCAAATGCCCATATATCGTTCTGATGCGGAAATCCATTATCAATTACGGCAGCACTCAATGAAATATAAGGTAGTCCGCCATTTGCGGCAGGATATATAGCATACTCGCTTTCCTCTAGGACTATTAATGTCAGCCATGGCCGAAGACGTGTCTTCTGATACACCACCGTATTATTCAAAGTGGGAGTATTGTGTTTCGCAGGCGTGTATCTCCACGGAAAATCCTCTTCATAAAATTCAATAAACGGCAGGTAATTGGAAGCAAAAGAAGTATCTCCGACAACAGGAGCTGTGCGCAGCACTACTTGCTGGTTAAATCCCAGCACATCGCCGGGACCTATTACTTTCACCTGTTTGTTGATATTCTTTTTATAGGTACCATCCTTCAAGTCTTTCATTTCCAGTTCGAGATTCGCGGAAATATTGGCCCGTTCAACGGAAGGAGCTGTAGCAAGACTTAATGTATCCTGTTCATCCAGGCGGGCAGCAATCCCTTTGCGTGCCCACGGAAGAAAACCATATGAAGGAACATTACTCATGTTGTTGTTAGTTTAACTGTGTTAAAGTATAGGCAGGCACTACGCTCACCAGACCTTTTAATCCAGGATTTGCCGTCAGTAAAGTGGCGAGCGCATCTTCCGCCTGTATCCTGCTACCACCCTGGAATGCAGCGGATGTATAGGCAGCCCGGCTATTGTTGTTCATTAGCACAAATGTTTCCTCTTTAACAGTAGCGACACTGTTCTCCAATTGCTGCTGACTATAGAGGGCCGATAACGGCGATTTTCCTATAGCCCCACCCTTTGTCATACTCCGATGGGTATTCTGTGAAATAGCATAGGATTGTGGAGACGCGGGGGCATCGTTATCAGAAACAGTAATATTCAAATTGGAATCGTGGTTACAGGCATAATTTGCATTCAGCCCACTGCTGGTATCCGTGAATTTTACGCCCGATGTTTCCATAGAGAAAGAAGCCGCTTTCAGCTTATCAGCATCCGACATCTTCCTGAAATTAGCTGGCGCAAAGAGGTCATTAACGGTATCCATTGAAATAGATTTATTTCCGATGGAGAGGTCTGTGATCTTTACCTGTTTTACATCCGATGGAATACCATTTCCAAACTGGGATATGACTACATTCAATGGCAGTACAGTCTGAGATATTTTCAGCGTACCATAAGGCTGGAGAATAATTTCTCCTGGCGCCGTATTGAGTTTCCCAATGGTTACCAAAGACGGGCGTGCTGCAGGTGCTTCCGCTGTCCAGTTGGATGGCAGTTCCAAAGCTGCCACTAATGCCGGCATTACCGCTATACTTGGTGGCATTACTTTTTTCGCTTCCTCCCAGGTCACATTGAATTTTACCTTTACGGAAATGAACAGGATGGAGAACTTCGCCGTTCCGCGTGCATTCCATGGCGCAGGCCCCGACAACAAGAAATCCAGGCTGAGCGACATGATGGTTGACTTTCCACATTTAACCGCCAGCCCTGCCGCAATACGGGACTCAAAATAGAATGGAGAAAACTGGAACAACACATCGAAGGACATGAACCCGACGATGCTGAACTTCGAAATATTATACTTGAAATCAATTTTAGCGCCTAGCTGAACGGTATTGGAAGTAATTGCAAAATAGGAGCTGAGTACCAGGTAAGGATTTTTCTGATAAACAGTGAGCGTAATACGTTTCAGTGAAGGCACCTTCAGCTCAGCAGGCGGTTTGAAAGCCGGATGAAAACCTCCGGCTGATAACAGGAACGCCTTATTATTTCCCCAACTCAATCGCAGCGCCATCTGTCCTTCCAATGCAAAAGACAATAGTTTACTATTTACCAAAGCTGCATCGAAAGCCAGGTATTTTCTGTCGAAATCAATAGCCCCCGCGAAATTCACCTGTAATTTCAATAACGCTTTATCTTCACTCGGCAACGCTACTTTCAGCACACCCAATATCACCATGCGTACAGGACTAGGAAATTCAACGGCAATCCCGAAATCTATCCGTAACAAGGTGGGTACGCCCCAGGTGATCCTTGCCATCAGTCCTACAAAGAACTGATCTTTCTGCACCGGGAACAATGTTTTTACCTGTGGTAAAAGCGTGTTTATATTCTTTACAATATTGGTAGGGAAGAGAATATTGGAGATAGAATTATTGGCTGCTCCTTCCAGTAATGCCGGCACATGAATAGTACGATGAATTCCCAGCATACCTCCCAATCCGCCTAAAAAGAAGCCCATTCCCAACGCTATCCCTGGCTGAAATGCAGCAGAGATAATGATAAGCAGCGAGAAGCCCTTTTCCCCTCCTGGAAGCTTCGTATTGATAATACCAATAGCAGCTACCTGTATCGTGTTGTTGACAGACAAATCCATTGCACCCACGTATTCCCCTTTCTCCACATCCAACTGCAGGAATCCGCCGCCTTTTATCATACCGGCATCTATTTGTAAACCCACGCCCTTAGGAGGTTTGAACCCGACGTCTATTTGAGCAAAACCAAGGCTCCCTGCTTTTTTAAAGTCTAAGGTGGCAGATGCGCCTATATCTTGTATGGAAATGGTAATTGGTCCTAACTGACCCGTAATATTTGCGCCTACCAGGAGCGGCAGGGTTTTATCATTTGGTTTGAGCGAAACACTCAGTCCTTCTATGGCTACTGGTCCTATTGTTTTTTTAACGGGAAGGTTTATTTCAAGCGCACTACTACCTGCTATGTAGAATCCCGTTTGGGCCGACCAGCCTATCTTTAAGTCAAAATCAATTTCCGCGTGAAGGGCCGGTAGCAGCGATTGTAAAAAGGAATCCGCATTGGCCGCATGGATGATAATTTTACAGCCTTTCAAAGAGGCCTCAAAGGCAAATTGACCGTCCGCCTTGCCTGTCTCTGGTTTCCAGTTCAGCGCAGCGCCCAATACCACTTCTATTTCGTCTAGCTGTAGCCGTGAGCCACCAGGTACCGCAAATAGTACAAACGGCGCCGCCTTTTTACCGGTAAGCGTATATTTTATACTGCCATTTATTGCAGGACTAGCCACCGGTGGCATGATTTCAATCTTACCGCCAGGAACGATGCTCACTGCCGCCGACATTGGCATGGCCATGCCTAGCTCAAAACGATTCTTCCATGCGGAACTGCCCCATTCATGCACGAAAGACGGCGCTGGCCAGGAGAGATCTACTTTAATACCAGGCGTTCCATTCCGCTTATCAACTGTAGCAGAGGCAACAGACAAACCTAAAACAGCTTCCGGCAGCGCGTCGTCGTAGAAGGCCGGCATATCAAAGGCCAGCAACAATTCTTCCAGTCTGGCGAAGAGGCGCTTTGCATCAAAATCCGCATCTCCCCATTTATATAATTTCCTGAACTGTCCTTTACTATCTCCTATCCAATCCCCAATAACGCCAAAGTTTATTTCATACAAACTATATGGAGGGAGGTTCGGATTAGATCCATCCTGATTCTGAGGAAATATGCGGATAACATCCAACAACTTCATCATCTCCACCATACCCGGTATCCGCTCCATATAACGAACCATCAACCGGTTAAAAATGCGTTGCAATAATTGGTCCGCCTCTGCAGGTGTAATAACATTCAACACCTTTATAGTATCCTTCAGCTTATTAACTGCTTTAATCAGCTCTTCCACCAGGGATACGGCCTTCTTGCCATCATCCAGCACATCTGTATACTGACCATCCCTGACATCGTCTATGATGGCACAGGCAGCCTCTATTAACAGATCCGCCTTGCTACCTATAGGACCGATCGTATCTAATATGGCGTTGAGTTGAGTGACAGGTATATAAATGCCGATCTCCTGCAGGAATTTTCCCGCACGATCAGGCCGACATTCATATACCAAAGGGTGAAGTATTTGCGCTATACGCACAACAAATGCCTCCACCGTTCCGGTATTGTTGCCCATTGCAAATCCGAATTAAGGTGAACTACAATAATTTTGTCTGTGAATTTTCAAAAGCACTATAGGAAGGCCTTTGAGGTTAGCTACGCGTACTGGAGGACAAGTGCTGTTTGCATAAATGCTGTGATCTCTCCTCAGCCGGGTTTCGTTTCAGTATTAATCTATCGCTCGCACATTTTAAATACCGTCAATTGTCAGGGGATTAACTTGCTGTCGGTATAGTCGTAAGAATCTGAATACTAAAATTACTTTATTTTTTATTTCCAACAAATACCTGGGCCACTTTTTACACGAAAGAAAATTCTGCCGGACAAGCGGTAACCCACTCCGTTAAAAAACGCACCAAACACAATACTGCACAAGATTACAACGGCATCACTATATCTATCTAAATGCAAACCGACAACAGTATACCTTCTTATCTAGTAAGAAAAACCGTAAAAACCGCAACCTGTTTTCCAGGTAGTAGTACGCCGATTACTTTGAATTCCTAAGTATATTTATCAAATATTTCCATTTCTATGATAAAACGTACTACCCCTCCGTTAATCACCAGGAATTTACCTATTAACCTCCGGCAAAATGATATACAGCTATTTGAAAAGGCGCTTACCTATCAGGCCCATGCACCACACGCATATACCTTTCACAACATCAATATCCTGAAAGATCATATCTTCCATACCGCTAAATTTACCTTCCTCCACTCCTTTTCCCATATCCTCCCTTTCTCTGCATTTTCCCAGTGGAAAAAATTAAGCTGGTTCCTCCAACCGCCCAAGGTAATTGACCGGGGAATATGGATAACAGATGAATGGAGCGCAGCATATTTTCACTGGCTGACAGACGCACTGACCAGATTAACAGTAGTGGAAGAAAAGACGGATGTCTCCCCGGTACTACTTCCCGCCAGGTATCAACAAATACCATACATTCAAGCTTCGCTGCAAGTTTTAAATATCAAAGCATACTATTACAATCCCCGCAAACGATTGCTGGTAAAAGAACTAATCATACCCGCACATACCGCCGCCACCGGAAATTATAACGAAACAATCATTCAACGACTACAAGAGAAATTCATTACGAATAATAATTCACCAGCTACAAGAAAAATATATGTCAGTCGCCAAAAAGCCAACAGACGAACTATCACCAATGAAACAGCAGTAATCAGCGTTCTTCAAAAATATGGTTATGAAATTCATTGCTTTGAAGACTACCATTTCTCCGATCAAATTGCCTTAATGCAACAATCCAAGGTATTAATCGGACTACATGGCGCAGGACTTACAAATATGCTGTTCATGCCAGCAGGCGCACAAATACTGGAACTCCGCAATGCCGGCGACACACACAACAATTGTTTCTTCTCGCTCGCATCCGCTCTTCGTCATCGATACTACTACCTCGCTAATACCGGCGATACCGCCGATACCTTTCACGTGAATATTACCGTAGATATCGATCGTTTAACCGATACATTGGAACAAATAAATTAACAAAAAACAATATATTTACATCGATTAAACAATTCAGAAAAAATTTACCAGCCCTACTATGCAACTCAAGTTAACTGTAGCAGATATCAACTATCCTAAACTATTACAGTATCTTAATGAAGCTAAATCCAAAGCCTACGATGCTGCTACTTACAATTTTCAACTGGCTAAGGAAACGATGTCCAATGTATATGCCGACTGCAACTTTGAGATACCCGCTACTTTTCTGGAATATGACAGCATCCTGGAGGCAACAGCAGATTACCATACATGGAAAGAAATAGTAAAGACAGTACCTACCAATTGGAATTTCAGATTCCCCTTTACCAATCCATGGGGAGCAAGGCAATACATCGGCTTCGAAAGAGATAATTTTCATCTTGCACGCAGAAGAGATATTTATCTGTGGAACGCTACAGAAGAAGTAGTCCACGGTGGAGAAAACGCTGTCACCGGCGATTGTATTCGACTTATTTATAAAACTTTACTGGACCCTATTTCAAAGGAAGAGTATAATAACTTTAATAAAGAAGTGAGGGATTTGTATGACCAGAATGATGTGATGTGGGACTTGGCAGACAAGTTAATGGACGAGGATGAGCAAGCAGCTGTATCTGCCGATGAATTATTCATTCTAGGTACTAATCGTAACATGATTTTTGAGGTAGCCGTCTGCAATTACCTGATCGCGGAACATAATATCATGTATTATAAACCCTATATCGACAATATCAACAACATGATTACCTATGGCGGACTATGTTTTGTATTTGGAGAACTTTGTATTATTTGTAAAAAATAACAACGAATAATGCTACCAGATTGGGGTTACTGGTAGCATACTAGCCTTTTTTATTTTCCCATACCGGAACGATTTTTTTGCCATCAGGCGACAGCCATTTTTCATATACCAATCGCACTGCCGTATAATCTTTCGATTCCAGGAATGTCTGCATACGATTGTTGTTTGTAAGGGGCATCCGCTCTTCGTCATCGATACTACTACCTCGCTAATACCGGCGATACCTTTCACGTGAATATTACCGTAGATATCAATCGTTTAACCGATACATTGGAACAAATAAATTAACAAAAAACAATATATTTACATCAATTAAACAATTCAGAAAAAATTTACCAGCCCTACTATGCAACTCAAATTAACTGTAGCAGATATCAACTATCCTAAACTATTACAATATTTTAATGAAGCTAAATCCAAAGCCTATGATGCTGCTACCTACAATTTTCAACTGGCTAAGGAAACGATGTCCAATGTATATGCCGACTGTAACTTTAATATACCGGCTACCTTTCTGGAATATGACAGCATCCTAGAGGCAACAGCAGATTACCATACATGGAAAGAAATAGTAAAGACAGTACCTACCAACTGGAATTTCAGATTCCCCTTTACCAATCCATGGGGAGCAAGGCAATACATCGGCTTCGAAAGACATAATTTTCATCTTGCACGCAGAAGAGATATTTATCTGTGGTGCGCTACAGAAGAAGTAGTCCATGGTGGAGAAAACGCTGTCACCGGCGATTGCATTCGACTTATTTATAAAACTTTACTGGACGCTATTTCAGAGGAAGAGTATAATAACTTAGATAAAGAAGTGGATGAATTGTATGACCAGAATGATGTGATGTGGGACCTGACAAACAAGTTAATGGACGAAGATGAGAAAGCAGTACTATCCGCCGATGAATTATTTATTCTAGGTACTAATCGTAACATGATTTTTGAGGTAGCCGTCTGCAATTACCTGATCGCGGAACATAATATCATGTATTATAAACCATATATCGACAATATCAACAACATGATTACCTATGGCGGGCTATGTTTTGTATTTGGCGAACTTTGTATTATTTGTAAAAAAAATTACAGAGATTAATGCTATTAGATTGGGGCTCCTGGTAGCATACTAATCTTTTTTATTTTCCCATACAGGAACGATTTGTTTGCCATCAGGCGACAGCCATTTTTCATATACCAATCGCACTGCCGTATAATCTTTCGATTCCAGGAATGTCTGCATACGATTGTTGTTTGTAAGGGTATACCTCACTATCCGGCGCACGCCTTTATTGACATAATGCGCTTCCAGCAACTCATTCATGGCCCGGTAAATGCCATGCCGGCGATACGCCGGCATAACATAACCATCGGATACATAAAGGGTATCTCCAGTATAATCTTCTATACGACTGTCGTCGGGAGACTCGAGGTAACCGAATATGAATCCAACCGCCGTATCGCCGCTCTGGGCAAGGATACAAGCGCCATCACATTCGTCCTGCATATCAATTACATGCTGCATATAATGAGCGGCTATATCATCCCAATTGGCGGTACCAGGGAAGAACTCCTTCTCCGAGATATGCAGCCCACGCATCAGTTCAGCCATTACAGCATAATGCGTTGCAATTCGTATATGCGTATAAGTTATCATTCGTAGTCTGGTTTAATAGGACTTCCTGTCCAGCTGGTACCCGGTTGCAGTTTTTCGCCTTTCATTACCAGTGATAATGGGGAGAGATTCACATCATCTCCTACCTCGCTATCATACAAGATAATGGTACGTGCGCCAATACTGCTACGTTTACCAATTTTAATATCGCCTACCTTCATCACACGGTCTTCGAAAAGGTGTGTCTGCGGACCACTGTCCTCATTCAAAGCAGCATCAGTTCCGATTTCCACCATGTCAAATTCTGTGATATCGGTAGTGAACATGAATACCCTGTATCCGGTTTTCACGCCAAGGAAACGCAATAATACCGGTAACCATGGCGTCCCTTTCAGGTATTCCAACAGGAATGGGACAGACAAAGCTTCGTAAGTAGAAGTCACCCCTTCGCTCCGCCATACATTGGAAGTCCACATCGGGTCCTGACGGGCATGATAACGGCCACACAAAATCCACTTCATGAATACTGTAAAGAGGAATGCCGGCAATCCCAGGAAGAACAGGTAATAGAAAGGGAATTGCAGGAGGATTTGTCCTACAGATTTTTCTGTTACCAGATCATGAGCGTATGCAATAAAGAGAATAGAACAACAAATTACTACTGTTTCCGGGATAAGAATACGAACGAATTCTACCAGCCCTCTCGCGATCTTCCTGAACAAACCTGGATGGGTAGTGAGTTCCGGCGGAAAGAAACGACTTTCCTGTCTGCGAGGAAGCGCAATGGCAGGAGATCCAAACCAATCACGGGCATCGTTACTTTCCAGTTGCACTTTCGAAGGCGGCGTAGATAAAACGCCAATCAGCATGTTTTCCGGCAAGGTATAACCCTGCGGAATCAAGGCGCTATTCCCTACAAAGCTGTTATTATGAATGGTTGTTTTTTCCAGCGTTAACTGTTGTGCACGCACATCTGATTCTCCCAGGGTTACTGCATCTGCAACGAATGCGCCATCGCCGATTTCCAGCAATGGATGGGTAACGCTGCTGGCAGTACTCACTTCTGTTCGTTTCCCGATTTTAGCGCCCAGTGCCCGGAATAAGCTACTTACATAGATCGTAGCGAATATCGGATGGATTACAATCAGGGATAAGGCCATCATTTGATCCGCAAACCATTTACGCACGTAGAAACCGCTGTAAATAGGATATGTTCCCGGTTTGATACCCCATTGCAGTAATCGGGTAAGCACTACGGTCTGCGCAGTGAATAACAGGATATATACCAATGCCAGCAACGGCGTGATGACCATATAATTAAAGTTATAATCCGGAGCGGCATTATCCATATTATTCAGGGTGATAATGGTCGGCAACAGCGGTAATAACACCGTAAATGGAAACACCAGCAAAAACAGCGAGAAGATCATGCTGTATTTAATGCGTTTGGCCCTGGATACCAGCAAGGGTTGCGGCAACTCGTCGATGGATTTTGTTTCCTTCAACTGAGCAGGGCTACCTTGCCATACTTCTCCTACGCCAATTATTTTACCTGCTGGCAGATAACTGAGATCCTTCAGTTCGCCCCAGTCTTCTATACGGGCATCTCCGGCAATGACGGCACTGCTACCTACATAAGCATGGTCGCCGAGGTGCACGCGGCGCAGTTTCAGCATACCGTCTTCTACCCAGGCATTATTGATCACTGTCTGGGAGCTAAGACTCGCGTCTTTCCCAATGGTTACCAGATCTTCTGCACCAATCGTGATAGTACCTAACTGGGCATCGGAAGCGATATCCACGCCAAGGAACTGCAGGTATTTAGCATATAGCGGCGTACCGTTCAGGAATTGGGCAGGCATAAGCCTTTGTATGGTTTTCACCAGCCACCAACGGAAATAGTAAGTTCCCCAGAGCGGGTAATCTCCTTCTTTCATTCTCCCTATCACCAACCATTTAACGGAAATTATCAGGATGGTAAATACGGCTGGCAGCAAACAGAACATACCCAGTGCCGTCATGATGGCGTAGCTGAGTTTACCTGTTGCCTGTTCTGTATAATAATAACCCAGGTAAGGGAAATAAATCTGCATGGCAAACAGGCCATAGATAGCCAGCAGGGTGACTGTCTGTGCTATCCAGCAAATCGCATGACGATACCAGGGTACTTTATTAAATGTATGCGTTTTCTCTTTTCCGCTGGAGTCCTGGCTAGCCCAGGTATCTGCCAGTGCCTGAAGAGGGCGATGTATGTAGATGTCTTTCAGCGATGCCTGCGGGATGTTTGCCTCACGACGAAGACGGGATACAAATACAGCCGCCAGCAGCGAGTGACCGCCGAGGTCTGTAAAGAAATCTTCCTGGAGGGTCAGTTGCTTATCCGGAAATACTTTCGTTAAAACGGCCATCATACGGTCGGCTACCGGAGCATTGGCATCTACCGAGGCGGCTGATTCCACCTGCGTGAATGCCGGCGGTACCGGTAATGCTTTACGATTGATCTTTCCGCTTGGCAGGCGGGGCATATCTTCCAGGATCATGACCACACCGGGAACCATATACGTAGGGAGCGTGCGGGATAGTTCCTGTCGCATATCCGCTTCCGTTACCGTGCTATTGTCTTCCCTAACCACATATCCTACCAGTTGATCCTGGTCATTACCATCTTTTCTTACCGCTACTGCGGCAGCCACAATACCTGGGATATCATGGAGTTTATTTTCTATTTCGCCCAGTTCAATACGGTATCCGCGTAGTTTGATCTGGTCATCGAGGCGTCCCTGGAAGTCGATACTGCCATCCGGAAGGATGATAGCGGCATCGCCGGTTTTATAGACTCTGTCGCCAGGAATGGCATCCAGCGAAGAGGGTTTATCCACGAATTTCTCCTGGGTCAGATCCGGGCGGTCCACATATCCTGTTCCAACGCCTGGACCGGTGATGATGAGTTCTCCGCGTTCTCCCAGGGGAAGAATATTCAGTTTTTCATCCACTACGGCCATATTATAATTCGGTAATGGATGGCCGATCGTGATGGCATCTCCTGGGCGGAGATGGGCAAAAGTGGCACTAACGGTCGTTTCCGTAGGGCCGTAACTGTTATAAAATTCCCGTGGAGGCATTCCCCAACGGGCAAGTACCTGCGGCGTACAAGCCTCTCCACCGGCGTTCACCAGACGAATGGAAGGAATGTTGTCTTCCATGATGGCCAGTAAACTAGGGACGGCATGTAATACAGTAATTTTCTCTTTACGGAGGGTATCACTCAGTTCATCGATGGCTTTGGCAGTGGTAGCATCCGCTACCCACAGCGTGGCGCCCACGAAATAACTGAGCCAGGTCTCTTCACACCACATATCGAACGATACGGAGAATCCCTGATATACCTTATCTGTACTTTTAATATTCAGCACAGTCTGCTCTGAACGGATCAGATGGCAGATCTGTTTATGCATGATAGGTATGCCCTTCGGTTTACCTGTACTTCCGGAGGTATACAGCACATAGGCAATATTTTCCGGCTGTGGGCCCGGTTTCAGGACGAAATGATCGTTGACATCCGGAAACGGCGGTACACTCAGGATGGCGGCATCCAACTGGAGCGACTCCTGGCTGAAGCAGGCGGCAGCCTTTACTTCTGTCAGTACGCCTTCCACCCGTTCGGCCGGCATCTCCCTATCCAATGGCACATATCCTGCACCTGCCTTAATAATACCGATAATGGCGGCATGTAATTCCGGGCCACGTGGCCACCAAATCCCTACAATGCTTCCCGCTCCGATGCCCAGGGCCTGCAATTTGGCCGCAATAGCATCACTCCAGTGATCCAGCTGCTTGTAGGTAAAGGTTTGTTGTTGGAATATCAGGGCCGTATGATGTGCATGCTGTTTTACCGCATGCGCAAACATGTCCGCCAGTGTTTCATGATGAAGTAAATCCGGCCGCTGGGGTCCTATTACTATGCTAAGGTCATTCATAATTTGCTGCCCGAAAAGATTGATTCAGTAAACGCGTATTTGTTATGGTTATGCTGTACAGATGTTGATAGGTGCCAACAACAATATGTTACTTCTAATTTAAGTACATTTTCTGGAATAAGGCATGGCGCCATAGGGCATCTTGCATCCTGCTTGCTTAACATTCTGTTCATGTCGGTTTTGGAAATAAAGGTTGCGAAGCAAAAATACTGCCCTGAAATATGCTATGGGCTTATAATCTCCTTAAAAAATGTCCTTTTCTCTGCAAATGTGCAGAATTAGAATGAGATTATACGGAAATTAAATCTCTCTCATCTCAAATTAGAATCCTTTAATGCTGATTTTCCAGCCTCCTCTCCGTCCTACTTTTAGGGCCAGATTTGAGCTATGAACATTCTATTAATAGAGGACGAACCTAAAGTAGCAGCATTTATCAGGAAAGGACTGGAAGCTTTCCACCATATTATTACAGTAGCATATGATGGACAAAACGGATACCAGGCAGCCATGCAGCAGGACTTCGACGTGGTGATACTGGACAGGCAACTCCCCTCCCTGTCAGGACTGGAAGTTTGCCGCATGATCAAAACCATGAAAAAAGGACTGCCGGTTCTCATGCTGACGGCTCTCGGTACCGTCAGGGAAAAAGTGCAGGGTTTTGAAAGCGGTGCAGACGACTATCTTCCCAAACCCTTTCATTTTGATGAACTGATTGCCCGGGTACACGCCCTCCACAGAAGAGGGAATGTAGTTAGCCCCAGTGCCGTATACCAGGTGGCCGACCTGGAGCTGAACTGCTTCAATCGCGCTGTTACCCGTGCCGGCAAAGATATTACCCTTACCGTAAAAGAGTTTGCCCTGCTGGAAGTGCTGATGACCAATAAAAACCGCGTCCTGTCCAGAACCTACCTGGCAGAAGCCGTATGGGGCATTAATTTCAACAGAGGGACCAACTTTATCGATGTTTATGTTAACTATCTCCGCTCAAAAATTGACAAAGGATTCGAATTTCCACTCATTCATACAGTCATTGGCGTAGGCTATGTAATGAGAGACCGATAATATTTTAAAGCGAAAAAGATGAAAGTTAAAACCAGGCTGGCACTTCAATTTACAGTTCTCTTCGCGGGATTACTGCTACTATTGCTGTTCGGCATCTACTCCTTAGTGGAAAGAAACAGGCGTATCAGCTTTTATGATAAGCTGGAAGACAGAGCCATGACGGTAGCGCAATTCTACCTGGCTGAGGATAACCTCTCCGAAGAAAGCTTTAAAAATGTATTGAAAAAATATCCCCGCTCCCTGAACCAGGAAGTCATCCGCATTTATAATGACCAATTCGATCCGGTATTTATAAAGGAAGACACGGTGCGCTGGAACAAAGACCTGCTCCATGATATTGTACGCAACAGGAAACTCCGGTTCAGCCAGGGCAATCAACAAGTATGCGGTATCTATTATGCAGATAACTCCGGCAACTTCCTGGTAGTGGCGTCAGCAGTGGATGCTGCGGGCATTGAAAACATGCAGCGGCTCGCATGGATCATGACTTTCGCCTACCTGGCTGCACTCATCATCACCTATATCATTGGCCGGCTCTTTGCCCATATTGCCCTGATGCCGATCAATCATATTATTGCTAATGTGCAGTCCATCCGGGCTTCCAGCCTGGATAAACGCCTGAAAGTTCGCTCCGGCAGAAAAGATGAACTCTCCCAGCTATCCACCACCATTAACCAACTACTGGAACATCTGGAACAGTCTTTCGAAGCCCAGCGAGTGTTCATTGCCAATGCATCCCATGAACTACGTACTCCCATTACTTCCATCCTGGGAGAGGCCGAAATAACCTTGCTGGACGATCGCCAGACCAACGATTACAAACGGGCGCTTCGGAATATCATAGAAGAATCCGATCGACTCAATGGTATTATCG
The DNA here is from genome assembly GCF_003259435.1 of Chitinophaga dinghuensis. Taxonomy (GTDB): domain Bacteria; phylum Bacteroidota; class Bacteroidia; order Chitinophagales; family Chitinophagaceae; genus Chitinophaga; species Chitinophaga dinghuensis. Next base: position 137,499 of record NZ_QLMA01000004.1, on the reverse strand, counting down.
GCAGCTTACTGGAACTGGCACAAGCCAATATGGACTACAATGATCTGCAACGTATTCCCATGGATGAATTACTCTGGGAAGTGGCCGAAGAATGCGGACAACATGGCCGCTATCAGATGAACCTGAATTTCCATACCGGCCATCTGCCTGGCAGCGTGATGATGCAAGGACACCGCCATCTGCTATTCATCGCACTCAGCAATGTGGTGAAGAACGCCATTAAATTCTCCAATGGGAAAATGGTCACCTGTGATCTCGTGAAAAAAGAATCTGCATTAATCATAAAAATCATTGACAGAGGGATTGGCATTCCTCCGGAAGAACTACACAAAATATTTCTTCCTTTCTATCGAAGCCCCCATGCAAAAGGTTTCGATGGTCATGGCATCGGCCTCTCTCTGACAGAAAAAATCGTACGCCTGCACAACGGCAAGATCGAAATATTCTCCGAAGTAGGCCAGGGAACTGCCTTTCATCTGACATTTCAACAATAGTTACATACAGTCCTTTAATGTCCGAATAACCTATGACTCCCGCATTCTTGCGGGAGTTTTTTTATGGATAGTAACCGCCGCATTAGAATTTCTTAATGACTTTCTAACGGTTTACAGGATCGTATTTAATATCGCTTTTATACCCCCCTACTAGTTTTGCCTCCGTATTCAACAGCCTATCTGCTTACGCATAACACTCATTATTTCTTATGAAATTTTACTTTACACTCTTACTCAGTACCCTGCTGATGCTATCAGACAAAGTAGCTGCACAGCACCGCATATTACAGGGTACAGTGACCGACTCTCTCAATGGGCAACCATTGCCCGGAGTATCTGTAGCTATTCCAGGAACCAGCGCTGGCGTTGTCACAGACGCTGATGGAAAATTCAACCTTCAGCTACCAGCCGTGGCCAAACAGGTATTATTTACGTTCATGGGCTATAGCGAACAATCGGTAGCCATCCAGGCCGGCACACAACAGCTGAATATTAACTTATCGCCGGTATCACAGGCGCTTTCCGGCGTCGTGATCACAGGATATACCCAACAAAGTAAATCCAGAACTACCGGCGCTATTACCAGCGTTCCTGCCAATGTCACCACACAAGCGCCCGTCGCCTCTTTCGACGTGATGTTACAGGGAAGAGCGCCAGGGCTCTATGTAGGTACGCCTACAGGACAACCAGGCGAAGCCGGAAGGGTATCTATCCGTGGCTTAGGCTCTATCAACGGCGATGTTAATCCGCTGTTTGTAGTGGACGGCGTTCCTGTTGCCAACAATTCCTTCGCAGCACTCAATCCGGAAGATTTTGAAACCATACATGTATTAAAAGATGCAGCCGCCACTGCTCAATACGGTTCCAGAGCGGCTAACGGCGTAATTGTTATCACCACTAAAAAAGGGAAAGCCTACGCAGATGGTAAAGTGCGGGTGAACTACCGCAATCAGTTTGGTATCTCTGCATTAAACAGCTCCAAATGGGATATGATGAATACCAATCAACGCCTTCAATTTGAAGAAATCCTGCAGGACCCTACCCTTCCAGGCTGGGCTTATTCTTCCAAAAATCCCAATAAAATTGTGAATGGGGTAGAAATGCCTAAAACGGACCAAGACTATGCCTTCGGTAACCAATACCTGGATAGTCTTCGTACCATCAACACAGACTGGAGAAAACAATTATTAAGACAAGGTCGTACACAATCGCACTCTCTGAATATATCCGGAGGTAATGATAAAACAGTATTCTATCTCTCTGGCTCCTATTTCAACCAGGAAGGTATTGCTTTGAATTCAGGTTTAGAGAGATACAGTCTGCGCGCCAATATCCAAAACCGTAGCGGCAGGTTTAAGTCTACTTTAAATCTTGGCATTTCCACTGCCACCGTGAAATACATCCAGGATGAAGGCGTGGCGGAAGAAGGTGGCGCTGCTGTTGGCGGCGGCGGTATCACAGAGAAAAATCCCATTGCTGCCCTGTATTACGCGCTGCCATATGAATCGCCTTTCGGGAAGCCCGGCGTAGGCAACTATGGCGCCAACGCCCTGGACGCTTATGCCAACAGTCTGAAAAAAGATAACCAGATCAAAAGCGTTATCTCTTTCAATGAAGTAGTAGAGCTTACGAAGGAATTACAGTTAACAGGTACGGTAGGTATGGATTTTCAACAGAATAATACGACTGAATACCTGAATCCCGATTCCTGGTATGGTAAACTGGTCAGCAATGGCAACCAGGGCTCCTATCAGCGAGGACTCAATACCCGACTCGGTTTGGTAGGAACCGGCGGATTACGCTACAACAAACAGTGGAATCATAAACATGAAATCGAAGCCAACTTGCTGGCAGAGATCAACAAAATCACCGGCGGCGGTTTCGGTTTCACCGGCTACGGCCTGGTAGCAGAATTACCTAATACTCCTTCCGGCATCACTCCCGGTACAGGCGACAACAATTTCATCCCTAACGTATTCGGACAAACGACGCCGAACCGCCTGCTCATCTCACAGATAGCGCTGTTCCGCTATTCCTACGACGACCGTTATACGTTTACTGCCAGTCTGCGCAGAGACGGCTCTTCACAGGTACCTGCTGAAAACCGTTACAAACTGTTCTACGCATTCGGCGGCAACTGGAATGTACTCGCAGAGAAATTCATGAAAGGACAACAATTGTTCAGTACGCTCCGTTTGCGCGCCAGCTACGGTCTCACCGGAAACGCAGGCGGGTTTACCAGCGACTATGGCTTCCGTACCTTATATGCTTCCGCAGATTACAACGGTAACAAAACACTTGTGCCCATAACCCCAGGTAATCCGGCCTATAACTGGGAGATGAACCGCATCAGCGATGCAGGTCTGGAATTCGGATTCCTGCATAACAGAATCCGCGGTGAGATTGATTTCTACAATCGCGTTACACAGGGATTATTTGTGAATCGTAACCTTTCTCTCACCACCGGGTTTGCCACGCTTGCCACCAACTCCGGTAAAGTGAGAAACCGAGGCGTGGAACTCATGCTGGAAGGAGATGCTATCAAACAAAAAGATTTCACCCTCACATTAGGTGTAAATCTGGCCTACAACAAAAATAAAATCCTCAGCCTCGGCGGCGAAGAGCAAGTGTTCGCAGACGAAGCCACCATGAACATGGTGGGCAAACCGCTGGGCAGCTTCTATGCTGTAAGATGGAAAGGGGTAGATCCACAAACAGGCGCTCCTGTATACCTCGACAAAGACGGTAAAGAAACCAATATCTATAACCCGGATGATGCCGTTCCGATGAAAGCCACCTACGATCCACCATTGATCGGCGGAGCTACCATCAGTGTGCGACTGAAAAGATTTGAACTGTCTACCCTGGTGAGCTTCATTCATGGTATGTCCAGACTCAATTATCCGGACCTTTATGCGCACTCCGGCAGCGCTGCATACAGAAGATACAGCCAGTCAAAAGATATGCTGAACATCTGGCAGAAACCAGGCGACATCAGTCAATATCCAGGTGCACAGTATGCTACCTACTTCACCAGCAGAGACATCACCAGCGCGGATTACATCAAGTTACGTAACATCACTGTCGGTTATAACATACCCGTAGATGGCGTCACCAAAGGAGCTATCAGAAACCTGAAAGTATTTGCCTCCGGCCAGAACCTCTTCTCTATTATGAAATGGAAAGGCTTCGATCCGGAAGATGCGAACGACATCGCGCAGTACGAATATCCTATGCCCCGGATTATCACCGGCGGAATAAATGTAACCTTCTAATACTGGAAAAAATGAAATACACTACTATAAGAAACTGGTCATTCATCTTATGTCTGGCGTCTCTACCTGTCTTCCATTCTTCCTGCAATAAAATGCTGGATATTAAACCTACCGATCAGGTAGACGGAGAAGATATCTTCAAGTCAATGACCACTGTAAACCGGGCAGTACTGGGCGTTTACGCCGGCTGGCAACCTGAATACACCTTACGCATAGGCGCTGTAACTGCGGACGAATGTATGATAGGGACCAAGAATGCCGGTGTAAACGGGTCTGCCCAAAATCTCTTCCGTTGGTCGTTTACCGGGTATGATCCGGAGATAATTGCCCCATGGACGAATGCCTATCAGGTGATCAATCGGGTAAACAGAATACTGGAAGGACTACCGCAAACGCCTACACTAAATAAAGAGGAAGAACAGCAGAAAATTCACCTGCAAAGCGAACTGCTGGCCATCAGGGCGTTTGAACATTTCGAGTTATACAGAATGTATGGCAGCACGGGCGTCTATAACCCCGAAGCATATGCAGTACCTTATGTAACCAGCAGCGATATCAACGCGAAACCTTCCAGGCCAAAGGTAGCGGCCTTCTTCACCGCACTGGAACAGGACCTGACAACAGCGCTGGAAAACAGCGAGGAGTCGACCGATATCACCCGTATGACCAAGGGGGCCATGTATGCGCTACAAGCCCGCGTCTCCCTATATACCAACAACTGGACTTCCGCCCTGCAAAATGCAGATAAAGCCATGACGGACACCAAACTGGCCGACAGAAAGGAATTCCCGGGCATATGGACAGATAAAAACAATGCAGAAGTCATCTTTAAACTGAAACGTACCAATCAGAGCCCATTACGTCCGGGAGATATCTGGAAGAATGCAGAGCTGGGGATTGTTTACTTTGCTCCTGCACAAAAGTTACTCCGTGCCTACGACCAGGAAAACGATATCCGTTATGATGCCTACTTCGATCATGATCCGGAACTTGCCGCAGATGGGCAATTACCAGATGTAATCGCGAAGTATGCCGGAGAAGATGGCGCCGCCAACAGAAATGATGTCAAAGTATTTCGTGCGGGAGAAATGTACCTGATCCGCGCAGAAGCCTATGCCAATCTGGGTCGGATAGCAGAAGCAGCGGAACAATTAAATACGTTAAGGGCTACACGAATTGAAGGATATACGCCAGAAACATTCACAGATGCGGCATCGCTGAAAACGGCTATACAAGCAGAAAGATACCTGGAGTTACCTTATGAAGGACATCGGTTCTTTGACCTGAAACGCTGGGGATTACCGGTAAACAGGCTAGCGGGAGACACGGGCCCGGATGGCCAGCTGTCGTTAAACCCAGGTACGCTGTATTATTACCTGCCCTTACCACAGGCAGAAATACTCAGCAATCCGAACATAAGACCTAACAATAACGGTTGGTAGTAAAGAGTGATTACGGAAAAATAGGACATACAACAAACGGTAACCAGGACAGTTTCTACTGACTTGAAATAAAACAACAGGGGCTTAAAAAGGGGGCCCCTGTTGCATTTCATACTATCACTCCTTAAAATGCCGTGATTTTATCTCCCAGCAAATTCTTCATTACCAGATCCAGCTCTGCTCCCCGCACTTCACTGGCCACTATTTTACCAGCAGGGTCCAGGATGATGGAAAATGGAACACCCTGCACTTTGTAACGCTGTGCCACAGGACCGTCCCAGCCTTTAGGATCACATGCCTGCGTCCATTCCATGTGTTCTTCTTTCATGGCCTTCTCCCAATCCGCCTTACGCTCGTCAATAGAAATGCTGATGATATTAAAATCCTTGTCACTAACTGTTTTAGACAGCTCTCTTAAATGTGGAATTTCCGCTCTGCACGGACCACACCAGGAAGCCCAGAACTCCAGCATATTGTACTGTCCGGGTTTTATCAAACTAGAGAGCTGCACCGTTTTACCGGATTTATCCATCAAAGGAATATCGATATAGGATTTGCCTTTCGCAGTGATTTTTGCAGTGGCAGCCATTTTCTTTACCTCTTTCATGATGGTGGAATTTGCCAAGGAAGCCGCAGGAATCGCTGCTATCGCATCTATCTCGGCTGCAGTAAACCGCGAATTCGTACTACCGAGGATTTCTACCGCTAAATAGGCGGATACAACAGAAGACTTATGCGCTTTCATAAATTCCATCCGTTGCCTGTGCAGCTCCTGCCTTGTCTTTTCTAATTCTCTGGACAATTCTATTCCACGCGCCGTATTAAACGTTCCATCTGCAGCAGGAATATGATACTCCTTCAGATAAGCATCGTATAGCTCGCTGTTCTTCTGTCTCAGTGCTTTCACCTGCTCCCGGAAGCGCTGATAGATTTCCTGGTCTTTGGAGCCTGTGATGATCACATTCTCCATACGTCCGCCGGTATTGTAATAATAGCCCGGTAAACTGTCCATACAACACTCGACTTTCACCTGTTCATCTCCCATGAAAAAGCGTACCATCTTTCGGTCGCGGGGAACGCCAGGGTTCTTATCCACCATTAAGGAAACATGTCTGCTAAAACCCCAGGCGGCCTTTCCTTTCAATTCAAACTGCTCATTTTTAATGGTAGCAGAATCATGAAGGCCGCCTTTCCCTTGTTGAAAATCGTCTGTCAGATAGACTTTCAAGCCATCTTTTGCACCGGGAACAGATCCCTGTATACGATAGGTCTTCTGTGCGCTGGCACTACCGACAAGTAATGCAGCGGATAAAAATAATATAGATTGCTTCATCATCTCTCAGAAATTATTGTTGATTTAATGGCATGTCTTTGTTAAAAGCCTGCACCTGCAAGGGAATCTGGAAAGTATATTGCAGACTACCTGGTTTCAGTGTACCCAGTACCGTTATACCGTCGGCGGCTACACGATTAACGGCCGGCATACGTCCTTCCTGGTTGAGCCTCTTCATATCGCCCCAACGCGCTCCTTTCATGGCCAGCTCTCTCCTGCGCTCAACCAATACCAGGGTCAACGCCTCGGCTGCTGTATTCGCTGATAAGCGTTGCAGATCCTTTGGTTTGAAACGCATCTCCCTGATGGTATTCACTATATCCAATGCGGCATCGGTATCGCCTAATCTCGCCAGGCATTCTGCTTTATTCAACAGTATTTCTGCATAGGTAATACCACGGTTAGGGTTATACGACAAGAAATTATTGAATGACAGAATACGGGTGTCTCCAGTGGTGTTACGCTTCGCAAACAACCGGATTCGTAGGTCCGTCGCCGTATCATATTGCTGCAATAAATCCGCGGAATATCGGTAGGTTTGATTATTGGTGTAACGCACATATATTTCCTCCGGACTCACAGTAGTATTAGGTAATGGCGTCTTGAGATAATTATTATAATCCAACAGATATAAACGTTCGTCCTTCATCACAGAATCTGCATAATCCATTGCCAGCTGATATTCCTGCATATACAGGTAATAGCGCGACAGTAAGGCATATGCGGCTGATTTCCCTGCACGTGTATTGTTGGGCGTTACATACTCTAAATCTGTCACTGCCCGCTTCAAATCTGCAATAATCAGTTTCAGATTATCATCCAGCAATGGACGCGCTGGCGTAGGCTGACTGATATCTGTAGAAGTCATATATGGTACGCCATATACCTGATGCGCCGTGCCTTTGCCATATCCCGGCGAGAAGAATGTCAGTAATTGATAGTAACTGAAAGCCTTTGACACCAGCGCTTCTGCATAGAGTTGCTTTTTCTTCTGCTCCGTTCCGCTGGTAGCCTGCATCACGCCTTCCGTGATCACATTCATGTTCACAATGGCATTGTAGTAATCAATCCAGATACTCGGACTCTGTGCGGAGGCATTGATATAAGGATGCCAGAAGTATACATTGCCGGAGGCCGACTGTTGATTAGATGGATTAAAGGTGACATCTACGATATCATCTGTCACCATCATAGGATTCACCAGGCTGGAATTATTTATCAGATCCGCACTGTTGAGCAATGCGTCAAAATCATTGATGTTACTGGCAATAATAACTCCTTTCGGTTTTACGTCCAGGAAACGGTTACAGGAAACACCCAGCAGGGACAAGGCTATCAGAGACGCTGCATAATATTTTCTCATACTGCTGATTTTAGAAGTTTAAATTCAATGAAACGGTATAGGAAGGCACTACCGGCAAACCACGGCGACCAGAGGTATAGTCGAGCGTTTCCGGATCTACATCATTACCGCTGAAAACATACTTATAAGGATTCTGTACCTGTAAGATCAGTTTAGGCTGAATGAGATGTACTTTCTTTGCCAGCTTAGGATTCACATCCCAGGTGAGCGTCACATTTCGCAACGCGATGAAATCCATTTTGCGGAAAAACTTAGCGGCATACTCATAACCTGTTCTGGTAGTGAAATAGCCAGGATCGCCGTAAGGAGCAGAAAATCCAGGAATGTCGGTATGTTGTTCATCTCCAGGTTGCTTCCAGTAGTTTTCAATTCCACTCAGCGGGCGATCGCTATAAATAGACGGAGGCGTTATCCTGGCGATATTACCGCCATAATACATGAGCAGAAAATTCAAACTGAAATCATGCACCGTAAACTGGTTATTCAACCCCAGCGCATAACGGGGATCGTTTACTCCCATGTAACGCAGATTAGAGAAAGACACATCCTGTAGCGGCGTAAAGGATAATACCAATGGTTTACCATCGTCTCCCTTTACAGTTGGTTGTCCATATTCATTCAGTCCCAGGTAATTATGCGCCAATACAGCACTGATGGGATATCCCACTACATTCGAAGGATAAGTCACCCTCGTAAAATTATTCGATCCTGCGTACTGGTTTGCTACCTGTAATACCTTACTATTGTTGAAGGAACCGGTAATTTGCGTTTGCCATTTGAAGTTGCCGGATTTTACATTCACCGTATTTACAGCGATATCTAACCCTCTGTTTTCTATAGTGGCATTATTCAGTAACGCATTGTTAAAACCCTTGGTAGGATCTACTTGCAAGCTGGAAAAAATATCCTGCCCACGTTTGATGTAATAATCGATACTGGCAGACACGCGTCTCTCTAAAACCGCCATATCTACTCCAATATTATAATTCAATGTTTTCTCCCAACGCAGCTGATTGTTGCTGAGCGTACTCACAGCATAACCGATGGTAGCATTCGGTATATAGTTATTCAGACTCGGCGCAAGAATGGTATACGGGCCACTCAGTTTGATAATATTTCCATTGTAACCGGCTGATAATCGCAGTTTCAATTCATTCAACCAGGTAGCATCCCGCAGAAACGCCTCATTCTGTGCATTCCAGCTGAAACCGGTGGACCATAAAGGCGTATAGCGGAACTTAGGGTCCGATCCGAATAAATTAGACTGGTCTATACGCAAACTACCGGTGATACTATACCTGTTATCATACGTATACGCGCCATTGGCATACCACGATACGAAACGATCATCATAATAAGATTCATGAAAGAAATCTGAAAACGACGTATAGTCGTCCAGGTAACTTCCGAACTGTGCCAGTTCATCCGCATAGGCAGGGAAAATCATTCTGTTGCCGATCAGACTCAGATCAGCGGGCTTCATGGACAACGTATTATTATCGTATCCGAAAGTAGTGTTCAGTCTGGAGTTGGTGGTGAGTCGGCGCACTTCTGTACCTGCGAGCAAAGATACATCATGCAGATCGCCAAACATTTTATTATAAGTAAGCTGCGCCCTGGCAGTATAAGTAGTGGTTTGCCGTTCAGTGGTTTTATTTACGCCTCCTTGTGGAAAACGAAATATAGGCTTATCCGTTAGTGGGTCTCTGTCGGCATAATAATTCAACATCAGCCTTGTCTGATAAGCATTTTCAGAAGCGTAGTTGGTAGTGGTACCCAACTCTTTCTCATATACTCCGCCTAGTTCAAAATGCAGTGCAGGCGTTATCTTAGCACGCACATTACCTTGTAAACGGAAGATATCACTTTGAATGGTGTTCTTGGATTCAAACATTTCCTGGTAAGGATAATAGTATCCATCATATAAGCCCATAGCCTGGTTAGCGGCATTGCGTTCAGGACTTATAGTACCCCATTGGCTATCGAAGCCGAAATATGCATCATTCCAGGGATTCAGATAAGTACGCAGTGCATTCCCGGAAGCATCGCGAAAATGCTGATATGGGCGGAAAGAAGTATAGTCTGGTACAGGTACTGATTCATCCTTCATATGTGCGTATATACTCTGCACATCCAGGGTGAATATTTTCATAAAATCATATGCCCCTTTGTAGTTGAAGGTCGTCTTTCCAAAATCGGAATATTTACTACTGCGCATATTATCCACTCTGTTCACTCCCAGGAAATAATTGGATTTATCTGCGCCTCCGTTCATGCTGAAATCCACTGTACGGAATTGCTGATTTTGCATAAACAGGCGTTTATAATCCGCTGTATTATCGTAATCGATATAAGGCTGCAATTGCTTGTCGGCCTCCGCCTGTGTGATACGACCATAATACAGATCGTCCGCGATACTGAAAACGGGCGTATAAGTGCCGTTTACCATATCGAAATAATCTTTATCCATTCCACTGGCGATGTAATAATCTCTGGCATATGCCATTTCGAAGTCCACGAAGGATTTTCCTTTAGCCAGGCCTAACTTGTTGAAATCTGGCTTGGGCCGGTAGGTATAAGCAACGTTCAGATGGAACTGCGGTTTGGAATTCGTTCCTTTACGGGTATTGATCACGATAACGCCATTGGATGCACGAACGCCATAAATTGCGGCAGCAGCGGCATCTTTCAACACGGTAATCGATTCTATATCATAAGGATTCAGCGCATCAATATTAATCTCTGTAGGATATCCGTTCAGTACGATCAATGGTTTCTTGATCGCCTGAAAGGTAGACACACCGCGGATAGTAAAGGGACTGGTATTGGAAGGATCGTAGTTATTGCTTTGATTGGTTTTAAGCATCAATCCTGCAATGCGTCCTTCCATGTTCTCCACGATATTACCGGTAACGGGTACACTCTGCAAATAGGACTTACGGTCCAGTACTGCGAAAGCTCCTGTCAACTGCGTTTTTTTCAGCTTTTGATACCCTGTATTCACTTCCACCACATATTCGTTCAGCTGCGAAACTGCAGGACGCAGTACAACATAAATCAGCGTAGAAGCATCTGCTACTTTCAGCTGCACCGGGTTGTAGCCTACAAATGAAATCAGTAACTGATCTCCTGTTACTGCTTTCACCTGAAAGCGGCCGTCTGCATCAGCGGGTACATTTCCGCCTTTCCCCTGAACAGCTACTGTAGCGCCAGGAAGCGGACGACCAGCAGAATCCGTCACCACGCCGGAAACCATGGCCATTTCCGCCGCAGGCGTTGTATTTATTTTCTGGTTACTGACTGGTTTACGTGTAATCGTAATCGTTTTACTGCGAATAAAAAAATCCAGTTGCTGCTCTTTCAACACCATCGCCAGGAATTTCTCCAAAGGCATACTGGTGGCCGAAGCGGTAACCGGTTTGGCAGATCTGATAATATCGTAGTTGGCAACGATATTAAAACCTGTTTGCGTCTCTACGTCGGTGAATACTTTCTCCAATGGCGTATTCGTTACCTTCATGGTGACGGTCTGTGCGTGGACCGCTGCAAACAGCAGTGCCAGCGTAAGTGTTAGCAAGACCTTTTTAAACTTCATGGTAGCGGCGTTTGGTTGATTTTACAGAAATAATTGGCCCAGGATAGTTGGCCTTACTATCCCAGCTTTATTTAGATGACTGTCATTTAAAAAATTAAGGCATGACGATTAACTTCGTTCCATTGCTCTCGATTTTAAAGTGTACTTCTGATTTCTCCAATATCAGCAATACATCGGCTAGTGGCAGATTCCGGTCCATACGTCCCCAGAAGGTGATGTCCGGCACATGATCTGCATAGGTTACTTCTATATTATACCATCTGGAAAGCTGTAGCATAACGGCTTTCAGCGGCACTCTATTAAAATCAAATACGCCATTTTTCCAGGCGGTCACTTGTGCTATTTCAGGATGTGGTATCAGTTCAATTCCATGTTTACCTATATGTGTTACGGCTGCCTGCCCTGGTTGCAACTGACGACGTTCTTCTCCGTCATTCACCGCTATGGCGCCACTGACAAGCGTTGTTTGTATGGTTGTTTCATCCGTATAGGCGTTGACGTTAAAGGCGGTTCCTAATACTTCAATGGTTTGATCCCCGGCAGTCTTCACTTTAAACGGCGTATTCGCAGCTCCTGCCACTTCGAAATAAGCTTCGCCGGTTACTTCCACCGTACGCTCCTTTTTCCCGAATGCCAGCGGATAGCGCAGACTGGAAGCGGCATTCAGCCAAACGGTAGTACCATCTGGCAATACCACTTTGAACTGTCCGCCACGAGGAGTCGTTAAGGTATTATAACCACTGGCAGCAGTATTACCCTGTTGTTGGTATATAAGTTGCCCACGCTGTTGTACCAGCATCGTCTGCTGTTGCGCGATATGTTGCTGACCCGCGCTGTCTAATATCACCTGCTGACCATTTGCCAACGTTAATACCGCCATGTTTCCACCTGGCAGCACGGGCATCTCCGGTATTCCAGGCAAGACCGACTTTTCAGTTTTCCATATTGGCGACAAGGTTAGCATCAACAAAACCGCTGCTGCTGCCGCTGCCCAGGCGCCTATACGGAGAATGGTTGGTGTAAGTTTTTTCTTTACCGGCGGTTCAGCGGCATAAATCGCATGCAACATGGATTCCATCTCAGCGTCGCTGATATCCTGGAGATCTTTGTCGGCCGCCAGCAACAGATCTATTTGCGTATGTACTGCCTGGGCGCCCAGCGGCATCTCCATCATACGATACAGTTCCTTCCGCTCCTCTTCGGTAGCAGTATTGTCCAGTACTTTTTGAAATAAGATATCCGCTCGCATTGCTATTAAAAAATGGTAATATATCAGCACACTAAATGCCGGTAATTATATTGTCTCTTAAACAATATGCTTTGGGGGGGATGATTGAAAAAAAATTTTAGCGGATATTCAGGAGGAGTAGTAAAGCGCCTAGTGGCAGTTGTGCCAGGCAATATGCCCGCACCTTTTTGCTGGCTTCGTCCAGGTTATATTTTACTGTTTCCGGGGAGACACCAAGTAGTGCAGCCACTTCGTTCCTTTTTAAGCCCTGTAGCTTCATCAGACGATACGTTTCCTGCTGCCGGGCCGGCAATCTTTCTATAGCTGTATGTAATAATGTATTATATTCCTTTTCCAGCAAAGGGTCTGCCGTGTTGTAACCCGCATCCAGATGTTCTTCCGCATCTCCTACCGGCAACATTTTATCTTTCAGCGAACGCTTGAAAGCCGTGTAAATGGTATTCCTGGCCACTGTATGTAACCATGCAGGAAAATTCTCCACTTCCCGCAACTCCGCACGTTGTAACCATACTTTCAGGAAAACATCCTGTAATACTTCCTCTGCCAACTGCCGCTGATGCAGCAACTGCAAGGCGGTGGTAAAAATATTACTTCGATATTGTTTCACCAGCGCAGAAAAGGCCTGCTCGTTTCCCTCGGAAACCAGTTGCAACAGTGCTCTTTCGGAATGTGATGGTGATTGCATTCGGCTAAAAATAGTAAAAATTACAGGTAAATCTCTTTTTTTACCTATTTTGTTCCAACTTCCACCTTCTAAATCGCGAACAATGAAACTAAAAAGGCATGCCCTGCTGGCACTCCTCTATAGCTTGCCCATAGGCGCTATAGCACAGCAACTGCCCACGCATCACCTTCAATTTGATCACCTGGCTACCAATTGGTACGATGCCATGCCTTTAGGGAATGGTATGGTGGGCGCGCTTGTTTGGCAAAACAAGCAATACCTCCGACTTTCCCTTGACCGGGCAGATCTATGGGATGATCGCCCTATGCCCGGAATCGATCGACTTACCTTTTCCTGGGTGACCAAACAGGTACAACTACGTCAATACGATACCGTGCAAGCCCTCGGCGACGAGCCATATGAAGCCAATCCCGCGCCTACCAAAATTCCCGGCGCCGCTATCGAATTCGATATTTCCACTTTGGGAAAAGTTGTATCTAACGAGTTGAATATAACTACCGCTTCAAATACGATCAGGTTCTCCAATGGAAGTACCTTTACCACATACGTACATGCCAGTCAGTCGTACGGCATTTTTACGGGAGACAATATTCCCTCCGCTTTCGTTCCTGCGATCAGAATGCCGGAGTATACAAGTCCTGATCATGCCGGCCCGGTGAACTCGGTAGAAGGCCAGAGCCTCCAACGCTTAGGCTACGCAAAAGGCGCCTTGAAATCTCAGCCCAATCTGCTGGTCTATCACCAACCCACCTACGCCGGGAAATACTATGAAGTACTGGTATCCTGGAAACATCTGCCCGGCAATAAACTCATAGGCGTTTGGATGATCTCTAATTCTAAAACCGCCACTGCTCCCCTGCTAACGGATAATTTCCTACACAAATCCTGGTCGGAGCATACAGGTTGGTGGAAAAATTTCTGGAATCGTTCTGCTATTCATATCCCAGATACCTTACTGGAAAAACAATATTACCTGGACATGTACAAATTCGGCTGTGTGGCCCGGAATAATACGCCGCCCATCTCTCTTCAGGCGGTATGGACTGCCGACAATGGCAAGCTTCCGCCATGGAAAGGAGATTTCCACCACGACCTGAACACCGAATTGAGCTACTGGCCCGGCTATACGGCCAATCATACAGATCTTACTGCCGGGTTCACCAACTGGCTCTGGAATACGCAAGCTGAAAGTAAACGCTGGACCAAACAATACTTTGGCGTAGAAGGACTCAACGTACCCGGAGTAAATACCATCTCCGGAAAACCCATGGGTGGCTGGATTCAATATTCTATGAGTCCAACTACCGCAGCATGGCTGTCCCAGCACTTCTACTGGCAATGGAAATATACCGGCGATAAACAATTCCTGCTCACCCGTTGCAAGCCCTGGTTCGATGCCGTAGCGACATACCTCCGTGGTATTCGTATAACCGATCCTGTTAGTAAGAAATATAAACACCCACTCAGCTCCGCTCCTGAATTCAATGACAACGATATCTCCGCCTGGTTCCCTCAATTCACGAACTACGATTTATCTTTGGTAAGATTCTTCTTTGAAAAATATGCAGCCATCACCGCAGCATGTGGGCAGTCAAATGCCGCTATCCTGGCAGAACTACAAAAATATCCCGCTTTCAATACAGATAGTACCGGCCTTACAATAGCGCCAGGACAGGATTTAGTACACTCCCATCGCCATCATAGCCATCTTATGGCAATATATCCGCTGAAGGTATTATCCTATTCTCATCCGGAAGACAAATCCATTATAGACAGATCCCTTGCATGGTTGGAGAAAAAAGGAACCAGGGAATGGGTAGGTTATTCTTTCAGCTGGGCAGCTAATCTCTATGGACAAACAGGGAATGGCGACAGCGCAGCCGTTATGCTACGGAAATTCGCTTCCAACTTCGTTGGAATGAACAGTTTCCATCTAAACGGCGATCAAAAGAAAGGACAGTATTCAGGGTTCACCTATAATCCGTTTACGCTGGAAGGAAACTTTGCTTTTGCACAAGGTATCCATGAAATGCTGCTGCAAACAAATGAAAACATTATCACGTTGTTTCCGGCAGTTCCTGCTTCCTGGAGAAACCTCTCCTTCGAGCATCTTCGCACGGAATCCGGATGGACCATATCCGCAGCAAGGAAAAATGGTCTGCTGAACCAGGTGAAAATTTCCGGACAGCAATCTGGTAAAATCTATATCCAATGGCCTTTTCGGGGAGTACAGTTTAAAGGAAGTCCACTTAAATACGAATTGAAAAATGGTCTCCTTTCCTTCGAACCAGGGAAAAATGAAATAACAATATATCCTGGATAAAAATATGTTATCAAAAAGAAGGGCCTGACGTCTGAGACGTCAGGCCCTTCTTTTATACAGTTGCTTTATAATTCAGGAAATTCAGTATCGTAATCCGGGAAAAATGAAATGACTCCGGTTACTTTGATGGGGAGTATCTTTCCCTCTAATGTAAGATACTGATAGGCGGTATTGTTTATCTTACACATCACCGGATAGCTGTACTTCAAGGTAGTAGCGCCATAACCGGGCACTTCCTGCAACATTACATCTTCATATTTCACCGCAGTTAGTGGCCTTCCTTCCTCATTCAGTACAATGAATTTATCGCCTTGTTTCGCCAGAAATCCTGGTCCGGGTTTACCTTCCATCACCAGGTCATTGTTGGCGGGGAGCATTATAAGTCCCTTCATACTGGCTAATCCCAGTCGGATATACCCAGTATTTGGATCTGCTTTTTGCAGGAGTAATGCCTTAGTGCCGAACTCCCGGAAACTGATTTCATCATAATCATAAATAGCGGGTACTATTAACTTCCCGGTGCTGTCTGCATAACCGTATTTATAACGTTCACCTTCCTGCTTTATAACAATGTATTCGCCGGATAACAAGGAACGCATAAAACGGTATTCAAAAGGAATGACGGTATCTCCCCGCATATTGATGAGGCCAACTTTGTCGCCACTGGCGGCCATCAATTGATCCGGGATATGGCCTGGACTGATAAAGCTATAGGGTAATGCTGTCAATTGCTTTCTAACGGGATCGAATAAACTGTAATGTGCGGTATCATCCAGTCCTGTTTTCAGCAGACACATACCATCTCCCAAACTGATAATATCATTGTAACCCGGCGGCAACAGGAGATTTCCCTGCATATTGCAGAGGCCATACTTATCTTCCCCTATTTTATCTTTCCCAATCAGTAATACCAGGTTGGAATCTCCTTCCAGCTCCCGTATTGCGGTGTACTCCGTCGGTAATATTTGCCGCTGTTGTTTTACATCATATAATCCTTTGAGATTGTTCTGACTGACTACATACACAGAGCCGGAAAGTTGTCCGTACTCTTTGTAGCCCATTGGTATGAGCTCAGTTCCGTCGGTACTGTATAACCCTTTTCTCTGTTGATATTCTACGAGTAAAAAATCGCCGGTATCATCGGCAGCAATATCAAAAAATGCCGGGGCTACGGTCTTCTTACTGACAGGATTATAAAAGCCGTATAATGCCTGTTGTTTCAGGATAAAAAGAGGGCTTGTGGTACTGCTATGCGGGCCGGCTATAAATCCGGTGATTTTATTATAATCCTTATCCAATAAGCGCTGCCCGGCACTATCCAATAAACGATAGTTACCATTCACCGGTACAATGAAGCAATCTGCAAAACAGGTGATGCTGCCACTGTATTCTGGCGCCAGGATAACACGTCCGCGGTCATCCAGTATTCCTGTTTTCTTATTTTTAGTGACAGCCACATATGGACCATAACTCCCCTCTTCATAAGGATATTCGATATTATCGTAGATAAAGTCCGCCACTTGTTGACCATCTTCTCCAATCAGGCCATAGTAACCATTGCGTTTGACTTTCAGCAAACCGTTATCCAATACATCCATGTCTGTGTATTCCGGACTGCTGTAAACCTTCTTTTGTTGCAGATTGATGACCATGGGAACATCATTCTTAGAAAGGCTTTTGATCCAGTTATCACTGCGCATGCCGTAGTGTTCGTGGTTGTATTCAAAAGGCAGTAAGGTTTCGTTGCGGTAATTGATGATTCCCCATTTACCATTCTTCTTTGCAAATACATAGTTGGATGCGGAACCGCAGCCGCCGCAATAATCGAAACCCTCATAATTAGCTGATACTACAAGCTTTTGCGCCTTATTACTATAAATACCCCATTTGCCATTGGACTTCACATCAAAATAATCGCCATCCAGTATGCCTACCTCTTCAAATTGCAGGGGTAACAGCAGATGTCCGTAAGTATCGGCGAATGTTCTTTTTTGATGTTGTTTCAGCGAGAGATAAGATTTCCATTTTAATTCGATAGAATCATACACCGGAGGGATCACCCATTGGCGTTGTGCATTCCATATTCCGAATTTCCCCTGGGAACGCACAAGTAACATCAAAGAGCCTTCGTCTTCCAATCTTGTTCCTGTAATGCTGTCAATCGGATGATAGCTGCCTATAACGCGGTCAAATACTTTTTGTCCTGCCTTATTAATATACCAATACTGGGTTCCGTTCTGCATGCGCGCCAGTCCGTTCACAAATACAGAAGCTTTCTGCGCACTGGCAACAAGGCTGGCGCCTAGCAGCAATAAAATTGGTAAAAAACGTATATACTTAGTCATTATATCCTTTCAATTTATCGGAGCGGAAAGGCAATGCTTTGCCCTGTTCATCCAGGTATATATATTTGTTATCTTTCTTTACGAGAACAGGGAATATATCTTCCTGATATCCGCCATTCGTCTCCATTTCATCGTAGATGACGGGAATGATTGTTTTACCATTTCTGTCCAGTAATCCGTACTTATCATCCCGTTGTACTTCAAACAGGGTGGCCGATTTATTATAGGTAATATCGTTATATACAGTAGGAATGATTTCGTGGCCGAGAGAGTCGAGTACGCCGTAGTGATTACCCATCCCTACTTTATAGAAAGGCAGATCATAAAACTTATCTATACTGGTATACTTAACGGGAATGAATACACTCCCATCCTGTCTGATTACGCCACGCAGCGAATCCTGGTCTACCTGAATCAGATCGCCTTCCATGGTATGCATATCCGTTGCAGTAAGTGGATAGACCACTTCTTTTTTCAGGTTAATAATACCTAACAGTTCATTTCCATTTGCACCTTTTCTGGATGCCAGCGCGAGGCCATTACAGAAATCGCCCACGAACAAGAACTCATCGAAAACAACCTCTTTTCCGTTTGTATCCAGAAAGAGATTATCTCTGTTCTCGCCCCAAACCTTCAGCAGGCCGTTGTTATAGGAGATGTTATATTTTCTGTTCTTCTCCGGCACTAACATTTTGGAGTATTGCATTTCGCGAAATTCCCATTTGGAATTGACGTATAATGTATTCCCGGCAAGATCGATGAGTTTTGTCTCCCTACTGCCATTGCCAGGATAATTAATGACAACGATTCGGTTAGTATCTACTGGGGTATAGAATCCATATTGTGACAGCTTGCAAATTATCTTACCCTGGGCATTGGCAACGCCACTGCTGTCCGGATCTTTGCGCAGGGTGAGCAGATTGGAATTCTGCCAGGAGATACCAGTATAGCGTGCTGGCAGTATTTCCTTTCCAGATTTGATATTGTAAAGGCCGATACGTTTCCCTTTGACCACTGCCACGAAATTATCTTTGTCGGGGCCTGCGGCATCATCTGAATAAGTATACTCTGATCCATACCCTTCCGCGATATCATCGGCCCCTGAAGCCAGGATGACAGTACCGTCCATTCTCAGCAGGGCATGTTTACCCTGCAGGGTATGCACGATTAATAACTGTTGCCCTCTGTAGTTCAGCGGAGTAATTTTCGTGTAATCTTCCGGCAGCAACTTCTTACCGGAAACATCAAAGATATTGTACAGGGTACCTTTGCGCGCGATCAGGAATGCGGGCGTCATCATTATAGCCCATTTAGTCTCAAACGACACTGATTCCGTCAGGAACTGACCAACGCCATTATATAGCTGTATTTCATCATAAACAGGAGGGATAATCTCTTTAAGTTGTTTGTCCAGCACCCCAACTTTCCCTTTTCTGACGAGCATGACATCTCCATAAGGATGCGCTTCTGTGTATTGGGGGGCTACCACCGTTGTTCCGCTGCCATCGGTAAAACCAACTTTCCCATTTTGCATTACCGCGAAAGTGCCGGGCACAGGGCCTCTTTTTATCCTCGTATAAATTGCTGGGGTTATCTTCCTGCCCTGGCCATCCATGATACCTATTTTTTCCCCCAACTGGTAGCCGAAGTAACTATAGTCGTCATAACCGAGATATTCGAACCACTTATACTCTGCGGGAACAAAAATAGTTCCGTCATCCTTTGCCAGTCCTACTTTTCCGCCTTTTCTAATGCTGACATAAGCAGTTACATAACTGTCGTCTACCTCATCATAGACCGGCTCCTGTAGTAACTTACCTGTTTTAATATCTACCCAACCCCAATGATCGCCTTTACGCACTTTCATCAGGTGGCCATTCAGCCGGTCTATTTCATCATATTCCTGAGGACAGAGTACATTACCCAGCGTGTCTACAGCGCCGTATTTTCCATTTAACTTGGTAATTACGAAGCAATAATTTTTCTCTGGATTATTCTCATTATTTTCTTCCTGAATATGCACTTCATCAAACTGGAAGGGGGCAATCACTTTACCCGCATTATTGATAGCGCCGTAGGCATTGTGTTTAACACCTACTACCGTTCCATAATAGCCCTGGGTCTCGATTTTATCTATCAGTACCAATCCGGATTTATGGAGAAACTGCGGTTGTGAATTGATTTTTACCGGAGCAAAGAGTCCGTCGAATTTTCCGAGGTATTCCGCCTCTGTAATCTGCTGGCCGTGGGCAACAATAACCGGGAACAGCAATGGAGTCATAAACTTTAGGCATTTCATGGTTAAACCGTAAAAATATGGGATTGTGAACTACAAATATGGGATCAAAATCGGGAATGAACAAGTTTTCAATAGAGATTCCATGTATATTTAAAAATGAAATCCCTTGTTACTATGAAATACCTGTTGTGCTTCACCCTCTGCAGCTGTGTTTTTAGTTCGTCTTACGGACAAACAACCTCGCTCTATTTCAGCGGCCGCGTGATAGATGAAAAAAGCCAGCCAGTAGATAGTGCCATGATACTAGTGTTTCCCTTCAAATATGATAGCTTGCAGGTAAGCAAGAAAGATACTTTCTATTCCAACAACAATGGGGAATTTATGGTCTGTGGTCGAAAGCAACAAATCCGTTATAATGTTTACTGTACGAAAGACGGCTATTTCACAGAATTATATAATGCTAATGTCAGGACAAACGATTACTACCAACCTATCGTAAAAGTGAATATGGACTCTGCTTTCATATTACGAAGAAGAAGCGATCATTATATAACTGGAAGGCAGGTCAATGACAGTCTGCTAGGTCTTCCTCTAAGAGAAGTATTGCCACGTCTGGGTTTACATTTGATGCAGTTTTCATGGAAAAACCGTAGTTACGCAGTAAGTCCCGGCATGATGAATTTACGTGCAGAAATAGCCGATAGCACGCAAATCCTGTTGGTAGTATGGCCACAAACAGATTTCACTCCCGACAAAGAGGCTTGTCTCCCCTATAAAGTTACTGGTATCGGGATAGCTTTCACAGATGGCCGTAAGAAGTTTTATGGGCTGGCAGGGGAACATCCGGAAACTGTATATAACGAATATTATGAAGACAGAAAGGGAAAGTCGCAGCCAGGAACACATTAAACTACTCATGATTATCTCCGGACTCTTGTTTAGTATAATTGCCAGCGCTCAAAAATCTGCCAGGTCCAATCAATGCGAAAACACTTATGACAGCCTCATGAAGGCAAAGGTGACTACGTTGCCGGAAGTTCCTCCAGTATTCCCTGGAGGAGAACAGGCATTAAACATCTACCTGATGCGAAACATTCATTACAAGATGGAAGATGATTACTGGCAGGGAAGTTTCCAGTTAGCATATATTATCAATGCACACGGAGTTGTTTGCTACACGCGTATTTTGAACAAACGACCGGAAGAATATACCATCATGGAAAAAGAAGTATTACGTGTGTTAAACGCAATGCCTGCGTGGACTCCGGGCAAATGTAATGGCAAAAAGGTAAATGTAAAAATGTTTATGCCATTAAGAATTTGTCCTCAGGAATAATATGCACTCTATGCTGGAATTTATTTTTAATATTCTCTTTTGGATACTCTTGCCGGTACTACTGATTCCAGCAATATGCTTCAGTATATTACTTCATTGGATTTACTGGATGTTACGTAACAATGAACACGCAAACCAATCAGCCCGGGCCCGGTCATTTCAACATATAACCATTCCCGTAGTAACCATATTGATATTATGGATGCTGTATCACTTCGTTTTCTGGATATTCATTTGGCCATAATGTTACTTACTTTTTGCTGGCCAAATAAACCCCTGAATGGAGGAAGTCTCAAACCATTTATCATCGCTAGTCAGAGTGAAGATTTGCTGTTGTGTAAAGCCTGCGGCCTGTTTGTTTGTCAGTCTGCGAATCCAGGACGGACGGCCATCCATACTGCTGCCAGGGCCGGTGTTGCTATACTCTGCATAAAAAACGGTTTGTTCATTAGCAGGATTGCCCCAGTTATTCCAGCCTTTCGCCACAATACAAGCGGGTAGTTCACATCGCAGAAAGGCCGTTTGTGCATAGGATCTCCAGGGCCTTCCCAAATATACGGCACTGACGTCCGGGGCGGCTGTTATCTTACAATCCATAAACACATACCCAAATGCTTTCCCTGCTGTGGTGCTGGCAGCAGTGATATACGAATTTGCCTTACAGTGAATCGTGCACTCCCGAAACAAGGCAGTAGCCGGCCCAAAGATGAAATCGGTGGTTCCCTCTATGTAACAACCGACGAACAGCTGCCTGGCTGTCTCCCCACCGGTAAAAATAGTATCCTGATTTCCCAGGAAACGACAGTTACGAAACACCGCTCTGTCGGCGTCCACAAACAAAGCCACTGCCTGGCCTACTGGTCCGGCACTGTTCGCGAACGTAATATTCTCCGCCACAAAACGGTTCCCGGAAATTTTAGCCGTATAACTGGTGAAGGTAGTCAGCTTACCTCTGCCGGAATAATCATTAAAAGTAATGATGGTACTATCTGCACTCTCTCCTATGAAACGGACGTCTGTATTGGTGGCCGGTAGTTCTATCTTCTCGTTGTATACGCCGTTTTTGATATACAAGGTAATGGGCATCAGCGGATATACCCGCATCGCATCAATCGCATCCTGTATATACCTGAACTCCCCCGATCCGTCTTTGGCTACAGTAAACACATATTTGTACTGATTAGGATTGGCGGTCTGTGCCCGTAAGGCACAGCAGGAAAAAATAATAATTGTTAAGATTACAATTATTCGATTTCGCAGCAGTAATTGCCTGGTATTCATAACGTGTCATTATTTGCTTGGAAAAACAAGATAGTAAAAGATCTGAAAGAATTGCAGCGGCAAGAAAAGTTGAAGAAAAAATGATTATTTTCAGGGATGCAGACAGCTGGGCATTGATTTAGTAACAATCATTTAATACACCATTTACACGGGCATTTCTACTTTCGCCGTCAGGTTCACAACACACCAACTGATTATGAAACCAATAAGTATACTTTTTTCATTATCCCTGCTGAGCATGACTACCTATGCGCAGCTGCCTGGTCCGCAGTCGTCTACCAATCAGATCTTGCTGCCAAACGGCTGGAAACTAAGTCCTGCCGGCCATTCCATTCAATTGGGCGATCTGCCGCTCAATATGCAGCTCAGCTCCTCCGGGAAATACCTCGCCGTTACTAACAACGGCCAAAGCACGCAATCTGTACAACTGATCGATCCTAAAACGGAGCAAATCATCGACAGCAGCATCGTCGGGAAAGCCTGGTACGGCCTCGCTTTTAGTCGCGATGAAAAACATTTGTACGCTTCCGGCGCAAACGATAACTGGATTATCGATTTCCATATCAAGGATGGAAAATTTACCCGGAAAGATACCATCGTTATGGGTAAGCCATGGCCTAAACAGAAAATTAGTCCTGCCGGCATAGCAGTAAACAGAGCTAACACCCGTGTATATACGGTGACGAAAGAAGACAGCGCCCTCTATGTGCTGGACCCTGTTTCCGCTAAAACCCTGCACCGGCTCCAACTGCCGGATATGGCCTACAGTTGCGTACTCTCTCCCGATGAATCCAAGCTGTATATCTCCATCTGGGGTAGTAACACGGTTGCGATAGTATCTACTTCCAACTACGAAGTGTTACAATACATTGAAGTGGGCAATCACCCGAATGAACTGCTGTTGGATAAGAAAGGACGTACCCTGTATGTGGCCAATGCCAATGATAACACGGTTTCCGTGATCAATACCAGCAATGGGAAAGTACTGGAAACCATCGGTACCACGCTTTATTCTACGCAGCTGAGCGGCTCTACCACCAATGGTCTGGCCCTGAGCAACAACGAAAAGGTATTGTATATCGCCAATGCAGATAATAACTGCCTCGCCGTATTTGATGTATCCAAACCTGGTAAGAGCCAGAGTATGGGCTTCATTCCGGTTGGATGGTATCCGACTAACGTGAAAGTACTGGGCAACAAAATCCTGGTATCAAACGGAAAAGGTAACACCAGCTTACCAAACCCGCAGGGGCCGCAGCCCATCAGCATCCTGGACAACAGTGGCATTCATACAGGAAGTACTGCCAATAACCGACTGCAATATATTGCAGGGCTTTTCAAAGGAACCTTGTCGTTTATTGATGCGCCAACAGAAACTCAACTGAAAGCCTATACGAAAATGGTGTATGCCAATACGCCATTCTCCGATAAAAAAGCTTTGCTCGCAGATGGGGAAGCTGGTAATCCCATCCCTCGCAAACAGGGTGACGTATCTCCTATCAAACATGTTTTCTATATCATCAAAGAAAACCGTACCTACGATCAGGTACTGGGCGATCTGCCACAAGGTAATGGCGATTCTTCTCTCACCTTGTTTGGAAGAGGCGTAACGCCGAACCACCACGCATTTGCAGAAGAGTATGTATTGCTGGACAACTTTTATGTAGATGCAGAAGTAAGCGCGGATGGTCATAACTGGAGCATGGCCGCTTATGCTACAGACGTTGTGGAAAAAACCTGGCCTACCAGTTATGGTAATCGTGGCGGTACCACCAACTATGAAGGCGGACGCCCGGCTACTTACCCTAAAGATGGATTCATCTGGGATTACTGTAAGCGTGCAGGCGTAAGTTTCCGCAGCTATGGAGAGTTCGGCTCTTATAATAAAGCGCAATTGAAAACGCTGGAGGGACATATGTCTCCCTACTCTCCTGGGTTCGACATGGATATTCCTGATCAGGTTCGTACAGATGCATGGCAACATGATTTCGATTCCCTGCTGGCCATCAATGCAGTGCCACAATTCAGTACTATCCGTATTTCCAACGATCATACCAGCGGTCAGCGTAAAGGAAAGATTGCTCCCCGCTCTGCGGTGGCAGATAATGATTTAGCCGTAGGCAGACTACTGGATCACCTGTCACATAGTCCCATCTGGAAAGAGTCGGTGGTCTTCATCCTGGAAGATGATGCGCAAAACGGCCCTGATCATATAGATGCACACCGTTCACCTGCTTTTGTTATCGGCCCTTACGTAAAACGCAAGGCGGTGGTAAGTACAATGTACTCTACTTCCGGATTCCTTCGCACCATGGAGCTGATCCTCGGACTACCTCCTATGAGTCAGTATGATGCCGCAGCAGTCCCACTGTTTGAGTGCTTCACTGCTACGCCAGATTTCACGCCTTACACTGTTAAACCAGCGCTGATAGATCTGAATCTCCGCAATGTGGCAGACAATGAAAGCAGTAAGAAATCTGCAGCCTTCAACTTTTCCAAAGAAGATGCCGCACCAGATCTGGAACTGAATGAAATTATTTGGAAAGCGGTTAAAGGAGAAGCATCTGTAATGCCAGCGCCTAAACGAAGTGCATTTGTGATATTGGAGAAGAAGAAAAAAGATGAAGATGATTGATTAAAATAGGCGTTACTAAAAGCTGGCCTTTCAAAAGAACTAACATTCAATCACTAACAAATCAACATTATTCATAATTTTAAAAATCCTCCAACATCTGGAGGATTTTTTCGTTTATATGCCACCGTTAGGACCTACTTTTTAAACAAATAAAAAAATTTCTCTGCAATCGCCCCTAGAAAAACAAAAAATTTAAAAACTTACTTGAAAATTCTTGTATTTGCATATATCTTAGTAGACTAATCTGCTGTGCTGATGCCAACTGTAATTTCACGTCGTATTCCAGTATGTAGATCTAAACCGTGCATGTAGACAAAAAAACTATGCTCCTTAATAACTAAACAGTAATCAATATTTAACTCGTCAACCAAGGATTATCATCATTTTCTAAAACGTTTAACATGAGAAACAAACTCAGGTTATTAACGATGCTCTCGTTAATAGCACTTTTGTTGCCCAGCTTCTCCCAAGCACAGCAAAAGATAATCTCCGGCACTGTCATTTCAAGTGACAATGAGCTTTTACCTGGCGTAACCATACGCATCCGGGAAAATAATACAAATACCAGCACAAATGTGCATGGCGATTATACCATCAAAGCCTCTCCAGGCCAAACGATCGAGTTCTCCTTTATCGGCTATCTCACCCAAAGCTTTCTGGTAGATAATATTACAACCCCAAGATTGAATGTGGTGATGAAATCTACCCAAACAGGCCTCAACGAAGTAGTGGTAACTGCAATGGGTATCAAAAAAGAAAAGAAAGCACTGGGTTATTCTGTACAGGATATCAAATCTGAAGAGCTGATGAAAAACAAAGATGCCAACCTGGTGAACTCTTTAAACGGTAAAGTAGCCGGTGTAAATATCACCAATGCTGGCGGCGCTCCAGGTTCTTCTGCCTCTATCATCATCCGTGGCGGTACTTCCCTGGAACGTAATAACCAGCCACTGTTTGTCATCGATGGAGTACCTATGAACAACAGTACCGGTCAGGGAGATAACAGTTCCTTCGACGGTTCTGTGAACATCTCTACTACCAATAGCAACCGCGCAATGGATATTAACCCGGAAGATATTGAGTCCATCTCTGTTCTGAAAGGCCCCGCTGCTGCTGCATTGTATGGCCTCTCTGCCGCCGCCGGCGCTATCGTGATCACCACTAAAAAAGGGGTGGAAGGTACAGTAACGGCATCGGTTACACCGAGATATACCACCAACTGGGTCAACAGACTGCCTAAAGTGCAAAACAAATACAAACAAGGCAGTTACCTCAATGGTACCTACAATCCTAACAGCGCCTTATCCTGGGGAGACGAGGTTAAACCAGGCGAACAAGTATATAATAACCTGCGCGATTTCTTCCAGACTGCACGCTCTTTCGATAACAGCTTCAATGTGAGCGGCGGTACTAAAACCAGCAAATTCCTCCTCTCTGGTTCTAACCTGGATCAAACAGGTATCGTTCCAACCACCGCCTATAACCGTACTTCCGTACGCTTCAATGGCGAACAACAAATCGGTCGTTTTACCTTCGGCGTAAATGCTACCTATGCAGCAAGCGAAACCCAGAAAACATTGACTGGTACCGGTCTTTGGGGTTCCGGCGGTCATGGCTACCTGGAAAGCATCCTCACCTGGCCCATCAGCGATAACATGAAGAACTGGCAAAACCCGGACGGTTCCCAACGCCGCCTCGTTCCAGCTGTAAATCCTGAAAACGATATCGATAACGCTTACTGGACTGTCAATAAAAATCCACAGAAAGATAAAACCACCCGTATCCTCGGTAACATCTACGCCAATGTAAAAATTACCAACTGGCTGGATGCAACCTACCGACTGGGTGTTGATAACTATCAGACTACTTTCAACAGCTTGATTAGTCCGGGTTCTTCCGTTGCGGTAAAATGGCAGAAAGGAATGTACTCCGAAACAAATAAACGTTTCAACTTCGTGAGCGGCAACCTGATGCTGAACTTCCACAAGCAGGTGAAAGACTTTGATCTGAACCTCCTCGTGGGCCATAACACAGAAGATTATTACAATAAATCCCTCTCTGCAAGAGTAGAGAACTTTACCGTTCCAAACTTTGTATCGCTGAATAATGGCGATGTAAAGAATAAGTACATGCAGGATTTCTGGAGCCAGAAAAGACTGATGGGCGTTTACAGCGAGTTAAGAGTAGCTTATAAAAATCTCCTCTACCTGACCGCTACGGGCCGTAACGACTGGAGTTCCACACTCCCAATTGAGTACCGCTCCTTCTTCTATCCTTCCTTTAGCGGAAGCTTTGTCTTTACAGAGCTACTGCCGAAGAGTAATCTGCTGTCCTTTGGTAAAGTACGCGCTTCATGGGCCAGCGTAGGTAAAGACACAGACCCATATGCTACCAATACCTACGTAGATCCTCCATTACAGATCATCGGCGGCGGTTTCCGCAACGCTTATACCCTCGGTAACCCGAACCTGAAACCCGAACATACCAATTCTTATGAATTCGGTACTGAAATGCGTTTCCTCAGAAATCGTATAGGCTTCGACTTTACCTGGTATAATAACAAAAGCGTGGATCAGATCCTGTCTCCAAGGGTAAGTAACGCTACCGGCTATATTCTCCGCTCTGTAAACGCAGGTGTGATTGAAAACAAAGGTTTCGAGCTCACCATCAGCGGTAACCCGGTAAGAAACAAAACGATCAACTGGGACGTAGCGCTGAACCTCTCCCACAACAGAGGCCAGGTAAAAGAATTACCAGGCGGTATCGCTATACTGTATGTAACAGATGTACAGGTAGGTCCTGCCAAAGCGGCTTCCTTTAATCAGGGTCTCTTCATGGGCCTGAGCGGTTCCAAATATCAAACAGATGATAAAGGCAATTTGATCCTGAATCCTACTACCGGTTATCCAGCGCCAACTTCACTCATGACCTTACCAGTGGGTAACAGGGAACCTAAATTATTAGGTGGTCTGAATAACAGTATTTCCTATAAAAACTTCAACCTGTCTATGCTCTGGGACTTCCGCGTAGGTGGCGATGTTTACAATGGAACTGAATGGCTGATGACCGTAAATGGTCTGAGCGAGGTTACCATGAATCGCGGTAGCAATATTACTTTCAGCGGAGTTGCGTTGAATTCTTCTACAGGGAAATATGAAAATGTAACCAAAACAGTAGTAGCTACGGAAGACTATTACCGTAATATCTATACCAAGAATGCAGAAAACTTCATCCAGACCGTAAACTGGCTGCGTCTGCGTTCCCTGTCCCTCTCCTATGCCCTGCCTGCTGCCTCTCTGGCACGTACGCCATGGTTGAAAGGCGCTTCAGTTACCTTATCTGGCAACAACCTGCTGCTGTTCACCAACTACAGAGGCATGGACCCTGAAGTAAGTGCCGCTGGCGCTGGCGTAGTGGGCTCCGGCTCCGTAGGTGTAGACTATGCAGGGGTTCCTGCCACTAAAGGAGTTGCGATTGGATTAAATGTTAAATTCTAAACCCTCGGAATCATGAAAAAAATATTCATCATATTAGGTATGTCCGTTGCCTTCACTTCCTGTAAGAAATGGCTGGACGTCAATAAAAATCCAAATAATCCAACTATTGATGTGCCTACGGCAGACCAACGTCTTCCAGCCATCATCAGAGGATTCGCAGATACGTACGAAAGTGCAGGTACAAGAACCGCATTGATGACACAACAGATTGCTGTAACCGGGTCCGCTGGTAACAACTATGATCTGACCCGCTGGTATTCCAATGCTAGTACATCCAACTGGCCCTGGCAATCCTGGTATGTATATACCGCCAGCAACCTGGATGCATATTTTACTGCGGCTAAAAAAGTAGAAGCCTGGCATTATATCGGCGTAGGACAAATTATCAAAGCATGGGGCTTCGGTACCATCTCCGACCTATATGGTATCATGCCCTATGACGAATTTGGTAATCCATCCATCTTCACACCCAAGTTTGATGATGGAGAATATATTCAGGGAAAAGTCCTCGCACTCCTGGATGAGGGTATTGCCAATCTGCAAAAACAACAAGGCCCTGCTGCGCCTGCCCTTGCGAAAGCAGATGTACTCAATAACGGTTCTACCGATAAATGGATACGCCTGGCCTATGGTCTGAAAGCGCGTTTCCTCCTTCACAGTACAAAAAAATCCAGCTTTAATGCGCAAGCGGTACTGGATTTATTAGCGAAGGCGCCTATCTCTGATGACCAGAGCACCATTGTGCAGTATGTCGATGAAGGCCCTATTGTTACAGATGATTCCAAAGCTTCGATACAGTATACTAACATCGCGACCAACTCCGTCGGACGGTTCACTAAATTATATATCGACTACCTGAGCAATGCATATACCGGCGCTCCTACCGGCGCAAACAATATGCTGGACCCTCGTATTGATACCATCGTTCCCCGGATGCAAACAGATACTGGTTGGAGACGTACCACCGGTATGGATATGACCAATCCTGCAGTTACAAAAGGGATCGGCAATGCGGTTTACAATAGCGCTAACAACAGCTTCAATAAAAATCCGGATTCTATTTATATCCCATTGCTCGTAAATCCTTACTCACCTACGCCAGCCCAGCGCATTGTATCTACCGGTTCCTGGTATACCCGCCGCGGTGGACAGGGCCTGCTGCTGACGAATGCAGAAATGCGTTTCATTGAAGCAGAAGTGCAATTCCGTCAAGGTAAGGCTGTAGAGGCGCTCGCCGCTTACAAAGCAGGTATCCGTTCCCATATGAACCTACTGAGAGTGCCTGCCGCCAAAGTGGATGCATACCTGAACAGTACTTCTGTGGTACAGGACCCTGCTTCCCTGACCCTCAGTCATATCATGATTCAGAAATACATCGCGATGAGCTTCTCTCCGGAAAACTTTGCAGACATGCGCCGCAATAACTATTGTGCAGACAACGGCGGTAACTACAATGAGATCACCGGCATTTATAAAGGCTTCAAACGCCCGGCACACTTGTATACATTATGCTATCCAAATGCGACCGATTGGCCTAGAAGATTCGCTATGGCCAGCTACGAAATCAATTACAACGCAGCGCAATTGCTGAAAGCAGATCCAAACGCCTCCAAACTGGAATACATCACTGAGCCAGTATGGTGGGATAAACCATAATGTACTAAAACAACGGCGGGGTACCCATTCAGGTACCCCGCTTTTTTTATGAATCAACGCTGACTGCCAATAATGATTCCTCCCTTATCCTGGGCCCGTTTCACCGGACTATCATACAACAACGCATATCCCTTCTTTCTGTCTCCCCGGATCATAAACACACCCCGCTTTCGCAACTTTATCCGCAATTTCCGGATCAACACATGCAATGACCTCCTGCCCACTTCCACACTACCCCATACTTCTTCCAATATTCTTTCAACAGGCACATACTTCTGAAAATACCGGGCCAGCAACTGAAATATAGCCCCTTGCTTCCCGGTGATCGTATGCGGAGGATGATCCTGATATATCAACTGCCCCTTCCGGATATCGTAAGTATCCTTACCTAACGGATATTCCAATTTCTTTGCCTCCTGCGAGTCACAGTGCTTTAATATCCTTCCAATCCGGATATGCAACTCCTCCAGATCTATCATGCCCTTTCCTAGGTAATAATCGCACCCTCCCTTATATCCTTCCATCACATCTTCCTCTGTTATACTGCCACTTAAATGAATAATAGGAATGTACTCATCTTTCACCCGTATCCACTGCCCCAAATCCAGACCAGTTCTATCCAGCTTGTTACTCCCTCCTGAAGGCATGTATACATCCAGTATGCACAAATCAACCGCCTGTTTCTGAAATAACTCCAATGCTTCTTTAATAGTGTATGCCCAATGTATCAGATATCCATACTCCTGCTCAAAGACCTGCTTCACCATGCCAGACCAGATTATATCATCGTCTGCCCATAGTATGCTGCGTTTCATTTTGGGTTTTTTGTTCATAGGATTAAAATTCCTTTTAAAAATTTGACCCAAAGAAACTAACAATTATAATCACATCACTTATTCTTAATGCAGATTAACATGATTACATCAAAATAGTTAGAAATCCTGTCTTAGAAAAGAATGCATGCATGTATAACTCCGCACTTCATGCATGCATACATGTATACGTATAGGCATCAACGATAACCCATACTCACCTGTTAAACAGCTATGCTATTTGCTGATTCCGCGCCCGCTTTACCCAATTATTGATCCTATACTCCAACTCCTCCGTTGCCACCTCCCAATCCAGGAAATCATCACTCCCTTCCGCCAACGCACGAATCCTGTCCGCCAATACAGCCCCATCTCCTAACATAACAATTGGCACTATAGTACTAGTTCTTCGTACGTGGGCAATTAATTCATAGGCATTCCCCACCACACTCCCAGAGATAACATAGAATAGTTGGCTGTCCACCAAAATAATATCATACTTGCGACTAATACCAGGTAGGATGTCGGATATTCCCGTTCCGGAACAATACAGCTCAAATCCACTGCAGCACGACAGATCCCGCTCCAAACGATGCCGGAACTCAGACGGATTTGCTGCCAGGAAAATACGAATATTCACATTCTGCGATTTTCAGTGTGGTTTTGTAAGACTGGTTGTCCATTCGATTTTTATCCTCTCACAATTTCCCATCATTTTCCATGTTACGCAACCGTGTAAACACCCTTTTTTCCCGCGCAATCCCGCAGCAACAGCCATTTCGACTAAAACGATTTTTCTCGGAGAAAATATTTTTACAACCAGCCAAAGCCTACTGACACAAGGTTGTCAGCAGGCCCGCTGAAATTTGTTGCATGAAGCATACAATATACGGCCAGGTCATCCGTCAACAACAACATAACCACTGTAACATGTTCACCATTTTTCCAGGCAAAACCATATTCATGACTGTCAGACTCTTCTTAAAAGCGCTGGGAAAAATTACTGGCAACATCTGCCATATACTGATTTTCCTGTTTTTTTAAGATCTTTGCTCCCCTATAATTTTTTATATGCTCACAAAAACATTGTTAATCCAAAACATGCGGCAGGGTAAGAAATACAAATTCCTCAGCTTCTGGGGCCACACGCCCAAATCCGACACCGCCACTGATAAAAGTTGTTTCAGCCAGTGGTTTCCCAGTCTATTTACAGTAGATGGTATTCAATACCCTACCGCCGAACATTGGATGATGGCCGGAAAAGCCCGGCTGTTCAATGACCAGACTACTTTGCAAAAAATCCTGGTAGCCACATCCCCCGCCGCCGCCAAACAATTAGGCCGCGAGGTAACCAACTTCGATCCCGCTACCTGGAACCAACATGCACCCGCTATCGTCAGAGATGGCAACATCCATAAATTCGGACAAAACCCAGCGCTGCTGGACTTCCTCCTGAATACAGGCAACCGTGTACTGGTAGAAGCCAGTCCCAACGATGCGATCTGGGGAATCGGCATGGACGCCTCCCATCCCCATGCAGAACAACCGGAAAAATGGAAAGGCCAAAACCTCCTGGGCTTCGCCCTCATGGATGCCCGCTCCCTCCTGATGGAAAAAGGATACTCCCACACTGCCGGTTAACACCCGGCAGTAGATTTATTCCATAAACGGCTTGACATTCGCCCCCAGGGTTATTAAATTGCAGACAGGTTAAGATTTAGAACAATGAAAATGAAACTCTTTGCAATGGCAGCCCTTTGCGGCTCCTTCCTGGCCGCGCATTCGCGCCTGGCAGCACAGCAAAAACCCAATATCATCATCATCTACGCAGATGACCTGGGTTACGGCGATGTGAGCTGCTATGGCATGAACCGCATCAAAACGCCGAATATCGATAAACTCGCCAAACAAGGGGTCCGCTTCACCAACGGCTACGCTACCTCTGCTACGTGTACGCCTTCCCGTTATGGACTACTCACCGGCAGATATCCATGGCGACAAAAAAACACCGGCATCGCCCCCGGCGACGCTTCACTCATCATCCCCACCGATCATAAAACAATGCCCGCCATGCTCCAGGACGCAGGTTACCAAACTGCGGTCATCGGTAAATGGCACCTCGGCATCGGCACTCCCGGCCAGACGATCGACTGGAACAAAGACCTGAAACCAGGCCCGCTGGAAGTAGGTTTCAACTACTCCTTCATCATGCCTGCCACCCTGGACCGCGTTCCATGCGTATTCGTAGAAAACCACAACGTGGTTAACCTGGACCAAAACGATCCAATCACCGTTAGCTATTCCCATAAAGTAGGAAACGATCCTACCGGTAAAGAAAATCCGGAAAAACTCCGCATGCGCACAGACCCTCACCAGGGCCATGATCAAACAATTGTGGACAGCATCAGCAGAATCGGCTGGATGTCTGGCGGCAACAGCGCCAGATGGAAAGATGAAAATATCGCAGGAATCATCACCCAGAAAGCGATCGATTTCATAGGCCGCAACAAACAACAGCCCTTCTTTATTTACTTCGCCAGCGGAGATATCCATGTTCCCAGATATCCGAACAGTATGTTCCGCGGCAAAAGTGGTATGGGATTACGCGGAGACGCTATCCTGCAACTCGACTGGACCGTAGGCCAGATCACCCATGCATTGGATAGCCTCGGCCTCACCAAAAATACCATGATCATATTCAGCAGCGATAACGGCCCCGTACTGAATGATGGCTACCTCGACCAGGCAGTAGAACTCGTAGGCAACCACAAACCAGGCGGCCCACTCCGCGGTGGTAAATACAGTTCCTTCGAAGCCGGCGCCAGAGTACCACTCATCGTTAAATGGCCTGCAGGAATCAAGAAAGCCACTACCAGCAACGCGCTCATAGGACAAATCGATTTCTTCGCCTCCTTTGCACACCTGACCGGACAAACCATCGCCAACGAGGATGCGCCAGACAGCTTCGATATGCTGAACCAACTCCTCGGCAAATCCATGGCGAGTCGCCCTTACCTGGTTACCCAAGGCGGTCCACTGTCAATCCTGGAAGGAGATTATAAATACATCACGCCGTCAAAAGGTAGGAAAGTGGCTACAGACGTGAATATAGAATTAGGAAACGATCCAGCGCCTCAACTCTATAACGTAAAAAATGACGCTTTCGAGAAAACAAACCTGGCAGAGAAAGATCCAGCCAGAACCAAAGCCATGGCGGATAAACTGGCGGAAGTAATTGCGGAGAAAGCCACCAGAAAATAGACCCAAAGCAGTAATAAAATAAACATACAGGCGCAAAGGAATAAGATTCAAATCAAATTCCTTTGCGCCTTTGCATTTTCTTAAGCGTCTTTGCGAGCAAGAAATTCGCGGGTATAATCCAGTCCCGATTTATAGATATCATCAAACTTGCCGAAATCAAACATTCCAAACTGTCCCAATCCCTCCGGCTCAATAAACTCCTGGCATAACAAGCGGTTTTTCATCACCGATTCCCGGATAGCCAAATGTAACGTGCGCTCCAGGTTGAAAAGAAATCCACTGGCCTTACTGTAAGGCGTCAATGGATTCACATGTACGCCAATAATATCGGTATATTTTCCTACCAACGGCTCTATAGGCAGATTGCTGGACAATCCGCCATCCACATACTGCACACCGCCCAGTTCTACCGGCGGAAACAACATAGGCACAGAAGATGCTGCCAGCACCGCGGGAATAATATCTCCCTGGCTAAAAATCATTTGTTCACCAGTGATGAAATTCGTTGCAGTGATATACAAAGGCATCTCCAGCGATTCGAATGTCTGATGCCGCAAAGTTTGATGCAATACCTGCTCCAGCTTTTTCAAAGAAAGAAAACCGGCTTTCCAGTTCTTCCACTGCATAGACAAACCTATCTTGAACTCCTTAAATAATTGTCGCACTTCATCGGTAGTATATCCGTCTGCCATAAAGGCCGCCGCTATAGATCCCGCACTGGTAGCGGAAATCGCCGATGGAGAGACGCCATACTCTTCATAGGCTTTCATTACTCCCAGATGAGCGTATCCACGGGCTCCTCCGCCAGATAATACAAAGGCTCTTTGTTGGGCCTGACTGTTCTTTTGCACGTCCATTGAACTAAGATATAAAACAGCGGCAGAAAATGAATCGTGTCTCCCTATAAATTATTTAAAATATTAATTTAATATTTAGCAAGACACATTTAACCCTATCTTCTGCGCCTTTCCCTTTTCTCCGCGCCTTTGCGAGAAACCATCCCAGCTACAGAATTCCTTTAGGAATTATCCCTACTTTTACTCCATGAAACTGCTTATAATTGAAGATGAACCAGCGCTCAGAACTGCTATCCAGCAATATCTCGAACGACAGGGATATGTCTGCGAAGTAGCGGCGGATTTCCGGGAAGCGATCCATAAAGTAAACGAATTTGAATACGACTGTATAGTCGCCGATATCACATTGCCTTTCGGCAGCGGCCTCGAAGTAGTCAAGGAACTGAAACATATGAGTTCCCGGGCTGGTATCATTATCATATCCGCAAAGGATTCCCTGGAAGATAAATTGCAAGGATTGGAATTAGGGGCAGATGACTATCTCACCAAACCATTCCACCTTTCCGAACTCAACGCCCGTATCAATGCGCTCCTCCGACGGAAAAACTTTGATGGCAATACCAGTATCAATTTCAATGAAATTACCATCAAACCCACGTCCAAAACCGTTTTCATTAACGAGCGTTCCATTACCCTGACCGGCAAAGAATACCAATTATTGCTGTATTTAATTGCCAATCAACATCGCGTCATCACAAAATCAGCCCTCGCAGGTCACCTCTGGGGCGATTCCTACGATCAGGCAGGATCTTACGATTTTATCTACACACACATAAAAAACCTCCGCAAAAAAATGCTGGAAGCAGGCGGAGAAGATTATATCAAAACTGTTTACGGTGCAGGATACCGCTTCGGTTAACCGGAATAATATCATGAAGCTTCTTACCAGGTCCACACTTTATTTTCTTGTTATCATGCTGCCGATCTTTGCCATCGGTGCAGGATACCTTTTCAAAAAATTCGATAAGGAAATCAGACACGAAACCGACGAAGAACTGGTAAACGATAAAATCCAGTGGATGCGCTACCTCGACACGGCGAAAGTCGACAATGCCGTACTACTGCTGAAAACACCGGAATTTTCCCTCACTCCCACCACCGCTCCTGTTCAGAAAAAACCAAAACTCAAAGGGGTACGCATCTTCCAGGAACCGGAAAATTCCTATGCGCCTTTCCGGGAACTCTCCCAGGTAATCAGCTTCCATGGCCAAAACTACCTGCTGGTTATGCGCAAATCTCAAATCGAAAAAGACGACCTCCTTAAAAATATTATTCATGTAATGCTGATCGCTTTCGCCGGTCTGCTCTTCTTCGCTATTCTTTTTAACTTCATCATCAGCAGGAATGTCTGGAAACCTTTCCACATTTCACTGGAGAAAATCCGCCATCTGCAACTCAGCAAATTGGATATGCCCCAGTTCGAGCAAACGAATGTGCATGAATTCAATCAACTGAACGATGCCCTCAATAACATGAGCACCCGCATTGCGCAGGACTACACTACCATGAAAGAACTCACGGAAGATGCGGCCCATGAAATGCAAACGCCTCTCGCCATCGTTCAAGGTAAACTGGAACTACTACTGCAAGATGATACGCTTTCAGAAGAACAACTGAAAGCCATCACCCAAAGCTCCGATGAGCTGCAACGCTTGTCCAGACTCAACCACAACCTGTTACTGCTCGCCAAAATCGAAAATCAGCAATTTCATTTTACAGAGCGCACAGACATGGCGGCAGTTACTGAAAAATACCTGCAACTTTTCGATGAGCTGATGGCAGAAAAACAGCTCGCTGTAGAGCAGACCATTCAACCCGCCAGCTGGCAGTTACATCCTGCCCTGGCAGATATACTTGTCAGCAATCTGCTGGGAAATGCCATCAAATACAATACCCATGGCGGAAGTATTCGGGTAAGCCTTACCGCCACTACTTTAATGATCACCAATACCAGCGATCATCCGGAAATCCCCCCTGCCGGACGCTTCCAACGATTCAAAAAACAAGAGGTCTCCCATGGCGGCGCCTCCAATGGTTTAGGACTGGCTATCTGCAAAAAAATCACAGATTCTTCCAGCCTGAACATCAGCTATCATTATCAATCGCCTTTTCATACTTTTACGGTTACTACAAATTCTTAAAGCAGAGTACAGATTTACTCCAAAATCAATATGTTCCTTTGTATTGGAATTAATCTATCAGTTTATGAAATTTCTGACCACAGCTGCTGTTTTATGCATCAGTTTGTCCGCCGTAGCACAGCAGGACACCACTGCTCCCAAAAAAGACACCATCTCCTCCGTAAAAGAACTCGAAGGTGTAACGATCTCGTCTACACGTAATAATAGTCGCATTGAAAATCTGCCCATGAAAGTAGAAGTACTGGGCAAAGAGGAAATGATCGAAGAAGCCAGTATTAAACCCGGTAATGTGGCCAGTATTCTGGGCGACCTCTCCGTTATACATATTCAAAACACCTCCGCAGTAAGTGGCAACAATGCCATTCGTATGCAAGGCCTGGATGGTAAGTACACCCAACTGCTCCGCGACGGACTGCCATTATATGAAGGCCTTAGCGGGAACTTCGGCGTCCTTGCCATTCCGCCGCTGGACCTGAAGCAGATAGAAATCATCAAAGGATCTGTTTCCACTCTCTATGGCGGTGGCGCCATCGCAGGGATGATTAACTTCATCTCCAAAACGCCTACCAACAAACCGGAACTGACCTTACTCGCCAACGGTACCACGCTGAAAGAGAAGAACTTCAATGCCTATTACGCACAAAAATGGGGCAAATTCGGCATGACCTTCTTCGGCGGCCTGACCTCTCAAAACCCCGTGGATGTAAACAATGACGGCTTCTCCGACGTACCCCGCGTACGCCAGTATATCGTTCATCCAAGATTCTTCTGGTACCTGAATCCCAACAGCACCATCCAGGCTGGTTACACCGGCACTTTCGAAAAAAGAGAGGGCGGCGACATGCAGGTACTTGATCACCACGCAGATAACGTACACACCTATACGGAAATTAATAACAGTAATCGTAACAGCGTAGACCTCCAATACACACAACGCAATCTGGGCGGCGGTACGCTCACCGTTAAAGGCAATGGCAGCTTCTATAACCTGACCAGCACTGAAGGACCTTTCGTACTGGATGGCCGACAAGTAAACACCTACGCAGAAGCCTCCTATAATAAAAAAGCCGGCCGTAATGATATGGTTTTCGGTCTGAACAATAATACCGAAAACTATCAGCGCGGTCATGGCGACAGCTCCACCATCGGCAATTATAACTATCAGACCATTGGCGCTTTCGTACAGGATGGATTCCATATTTCCGATAAATGGCTGGCAGAAGCAGGCCTGCGCGCCGATCACCACAACGTTTTCGGATGGTATGTGTTACCGCGACTCGCCCTCATGTACAAACCTACAGACGACTTGTCTATCCGACTCAGCGCCGGTACCGGTTATAAATCTCCCGCTATCTTCACCACACAAACGCAAACTATCGGATACCGCTACCTGCTGCC
Source organism: Chitinophaga dinghuensis (assembly GCF_003259435.1). Taxonomy (GTDB): domain Bacteria; phylum Bacteroidota; class Bacteroidia; order Chitinophagales; family Chitinophagaceae; genus Chitinophaga; species Chitinophaga dinghuensis. Next base: position 98,282 of record NZ_QLMA01000004.1, on the reverse strand, counting down.
CCTCGGCGCCAATGTGAAATCCGAACGCAGTACTGGTATCAACTTCGATGGTAACTACCGTACCAATATCGGAGAACTGGAACTGACACTGAACCAGGCTTTCTACTACACCCATATCACTGATCCAATTCTTCCTGTACAGGACATGACAGATCCTACCAAGGTGCGACTGGAAAATCAACCGTATGCGGTGAATAGCCTGGGTACCGATACTTACGTTCGCATGGAATGGAACCATGTTGAACTCTACCTGGGTTACAACCATACTATTTCCCGTTATACAGACGCCGCTAAAACCAATGTTCCGTTCGCGCCGCAAGATAAATTTGCCAGCACCCTGGCATATACCATCGAGGACAAATGGCGTTTTGGGATAGAAAACAGCTGGATTGGCAGCCAATACCTCTATAATAATGAGAAAGCTCCGAACTACTGGTTCTGGGCAGCCATGATCTCCCGGAAAATAGGCGATCACGTAACGCTGGTACTGAACGGAGAAAACCTCTTCGATGCCCGCCAGGGTAAAAATGCGCCGCTGTGGAGTGGTAGCATTTCCAACCCTACCTTCCAGCCTTTGTGGGGCCCGATAGACGGCAGAGTAGTGAATTTCTCCGTTAAGTTTGACCTTTAGAAAAAAAAAGTCAGTTTTATAAAGCAAGAGTGTACCTTCGCGGCTTAACATTATTTTAATGAAGCCAACATTAAACCGTTACAGCGTTCAATTTGGTTATATCCTTTTATACCTGACGCTTTCGACGCTAGTCCGCTGTGCACTCTTGCTTTGGTCCTTTCCCGATGCCGGTCTTACCTTTGGTGGTATTATCAGCCTTTTTGTGAAAGGCTTCGTGTTTGACCTGGGAGTTGCCTTATTTTTTACCCTGGCTTATGCCATTTACCTGCTGATACTGCCGCAAAAGTTAAACAACACCCTGTTCAACAGGATCTTTACCTATTTCGGATTTTTCCTCGCAGTACTGATTACCATTTTCTCTTTTTTTGCTGAATTTACTTTCTGGGGGGAATATGCCGCCCGGTTCGACTTCATCGCCGTAGATTACCTGCTGTATACATATGAAGTAATAAGTAATATCAATCAGTCTTATCCCCTGCCATTATTGATTGGCGGCGTTTTGCTGGCAACAGGCGGGATAACCTGGCTGGCAGCCCGCAGAGGGATGTTCAAAGCCAGCTTTCAGTCGTACACCCCTTTCGGTAAGCGACTGTTGCTGACAGTATTTATGGTGGGCGCAATAGCTGCACATCTCCTCCTGATCAGCAACAGCTGGGCAGAAACTGGTAAAAACCGCTACCAACAAGAACTTTCAAAAGCGGGTATCTATAGTTTCGTATCTGCTTTCGTAAATAATGAACTGCCATATGACAAGTATTATCTGATGGAGGATAATAATGCAGTGTTTCGGGAGATGCGTGCCTTGCTGCAAGCAGGTAACAGCAGTTTCCTGGAAAACGGCAGCAGTATTTACAGACATATTTCAGATACCGCCACTACCTCCCGGCCGAACGTGATCATGGTCACCATTGAAAGCTTCAGCGCCGATTTCATGGCCCGTTTTGGCTCCGGACGTAATATCACACCGGTGCTGGATAGTATCGCTAAAGAAAGTATTCTCTTCACCAATCTGTATGCTACCGGCACCCGCACCGTACGTGGCATGGAAGCGCTAACGCTGGCCGTTCCCCCTACTCCGGGCCAGAGCATTGTGAGAAGGAAAAACAATGAAGGACTATTCAGTCTCAGTACCATCTTCGAAAAAGCTGGCTACGACCGTACCTTCTTCTATGGCGGCGATGGTTACTTCGATAACATGAACCAGTTCTTCGGAAATAACGGATTTGATATACACGACCGTTTGCGTCACCGACTGGTAGGCGATAATTTCCCTACCAAACGTACTAACTTCAAAGACAGCGAAGTACAATTTGAAAATGCCTGGGGCGTTTGTGATGAAGATATCTATTCCGCAGTAATCCGGAATGCGGATGAAAAATATGCCGCCGGCAAACCTTTCTTTGATTTCGTGATGACGGTATCCAACCATCGCCCATTCACTTATCCTGATGGCAAAATCGATATTCCTTCCCATACCGGAAGAGATGGCGCTGTAAAGTATACGGATTATGCCATCGGCGCATTCCTCCGTCAGATAAAGGACAAGCCCTGGTTCAAAAATACGGTAATCGTATTTGTAGCAGATCATTGCGCCAGCAGTGCCGGTAAGAATGAAATTGAAGTCAACAAATACCATATTCCATGCATGGTGTATAATGTACCAGGTCAGGCGCCACAGGAAATTTCCGCGATGTGTTCACAGTTGGACATTTACCCCACATTATTAGGACTCCTTCACTGGAACTACGACAGCAACTTGTATGGCAAGAATGTGCTGGATTCCGCTTATCAACCCAGAGCGATGATCAGTACTTATCAATTGCTGGGTTATCTGGAACCTGGGAAATTAATTATTCTCAGTCCCCAGCAAAAGGCGCAATCTTTTGTCGTGAAGCCCGGTAGTGGCGATTTACAGTCCACTGCAATGGATAGCAGCCTGTTGAAAAAAGCAGTAGCGAATTACCAGTCCGCATACACCCTCTTCAAAAACGGAGGCATGCGCAAGTAATACTTTACCCGCGGGCAGTAGTCGCGCTGCTGCCCGCTAAATACATGTTACCCCACCCTTTCTTATGCACAGGATCTTCACATGATCTGCACATTTACTGTGCGAAAAAATAACTTGGCTGGAATTGTATTTTTAGTAAATTTATTCCCCTGACTTTTCCAGAGAGAGACACATTTACACGGTCATAATCCATGCCGGACATAGCGTAGCAAAACTTGACGATTCCAAAAAATTGACAATTCCAACGAAAACCTGTTCGCTTTACAACTAAAACCTAATCGCACATGCTGGCCACAACTCTACCTGTATTGCTGCCTCAAGCAGCTATAGAAGAAGGTATTACGGATATACCTTCACTTCATGAGAAACTCGACCAGCTATCCAGGATTATGGGCATGTTATGCCATATGCATCAGACCATGGCCCGCAACAAAAATTCCAGGTATACGCATGAAAGTTTTTTAGAAAATCTGTTAGACATTACCGGCAGTAATACCGGATTTATTGGCGAAGTAGTTCCTGGTATAAATCAGGTACCTACCCTGCAGTTACAGGCAGTCACGCGACCGGATTGGTTACAGGAAATGAAACGCCGTCACGGCAGCGAACAGGATAATGGTCTCCGCTTTATGCAAATGGATGCACTCTCCCGTCAGATCATCAAAAACGAATTACCTCTCATCAGCAATAATCCATTACCGGATGAGCACATGGTTTGCTATCCTGCCGAACTACCGCCGCTGCAATCCTTTATTGGCATACCTGTATTATATGATCGCAGGCTCATTGCGGTAATTGGCCTCGGCAACAAACCTGGCGGTTATTCCCCCGGCCTCTTCGATATGCTGCAGCCGCTGATCCAGAGCTATGGCCTGATGTTATACACCAGTATGCAGGAAAAAGAACGCATCAAAGAAGAACTCTCTAATCAAATGATGCGATCCGATATAGATGCCCTCATCGCTACACTGGACGATATAGTGCTGGAAATGAATGAGGAGAAAGTCTTTACCCGCGTATGGTGTAATAATGAAAGTCTGCTCTTCCGCCCTAAAGATCAGGTCATTGGCCGCAATCTCGCAGAAACCATGGGCGAACATGCCGCGATTTTTGAAAAATTCGCCGATGAACTCCTCCAAACAGGCGCTTCACAGGAATATGAATACCGGGATATACGCCAGGCCATTCATAACTGGTATAATATGAAAATGTCGCTCATCAAAAGCACCATTCCCGGTCAGAAGCGCGTTCTCATTATGATTAAGAATATTACCAAACGCAGAGAAGATGAAATTCGTTTCCGGCAGACGAAAGCCGATCTGGAAAGAAACAATCACCTCCTGAATATCAGTCAGCAAATGGGCGCCATTGGCGGCTGGGAATTCAACACCAATACCGCTGAACTCTTCTGGACAAAACAAGTCTATGACCTGCGGGAAGTACCTTACGATTTTCCGGTATCCCTGGAAGTAGCAGCGTCTTTTTATCATCCGGAAGACAAGCCCATATTCACGGAAGCATTCACCAACCTGCTGGAACATCAGAAATCTTACTGCCTGGAGCTAAGACATATATCTGCCAAAGGCACTCCCTGCTGGGTAAAAACAGTGGGTATGCCTGTATTTACCAACGGCCAGGTCTCTCATTTCCGCGGTATCATTATGGATATCACCAACCAGAAAGTATCTGAACTGGAACTCGTGAAAGCAAAAGAGAACGCTGAAAAAGCCGCCGCCGCACGCAGCGAATTTCTCTCTGTAATGAGTCATGAAATACGTACGCCCCTCAACGCTATTATCGGTATTTCCGGCATCCTGGAAGAAAACCAGCTACCTGAAAATACCGAAGTAATCGAAAGCCTCCAATTCTCTGCCAATCACCTACTGGGATTAATCAATGATATCCTCGACTTCAGTAAAATTGAAGCAGGCAAAATTGAGCTGGAACATATTCCTATTCAATTGCCCAACCTGATCTGCGGTATTGCCAACAACTATCAGCCACTGGCAAAAGCCAAAGGCATCAAACTGTTTACAGCCCTGGATCACGACCTGCCTCATCATATCATGGGAGATCCCGTTCGCCTCGGGCAAATCCTCAATAACCTAATCAATAACGCCATAAAATTCACTCCCTCCGGATCTGTATGTATTGAAGTACACCAGGAAGAACACCATGGCAACAGAACACATATAGGCTTCACCGTAAGAGATACCGGCATCGGTATCGCGCCGGAAATGCAAGACAAAGTATTCGAAACATTTGTGCAGGCAGAAGCAGCCACCACCCGCCGCCATGGCGGTACAGGGCTCGGCCTCGCCATCACCCGCAAACTGGTGGAGATACAAAGAGGACACATATCGGTGGACAGTACGCCAGGAAAAGGTTCTGCCTTCAAATTCTCTATCGGCTTCGATATTCCGGTTATCCACCCTCAACAAAATAAACCGCAGCAATATCCGGCAGGCTTCCTCCAGGATATGAACCTGCTCATCGTAGAAGATAATGTCATCAATGTACGCATCATCGAACTACAACTCAAAAAATCAGGCGCGAAATTAACCACCGCCACCAACGGCAAACAAGCCCTGGAACGATTAAAAGAGCAAAAGTTTGACGGTATCATCCTGGACTTACACATGCCGGAAATGAACGGTTACGAAGCCATCCCTCACATCAAAATGATTCAGCCAGATGCCTTCATAGTTGTACTCACCGCGGATATCATGCCCGATGTAGCAGATAAACTATCCATTCTCCATGTGAAAGACGTACTGCCAAAACCATATGCAGCACTGGATCTCTACAAAACACTCTCGAAATATTACGAATAAATATCAAAAACCAACCATTATGATGGTTGTTGTACCTTCGCTGCTCATTCAACGCAAAGGTTATGCAACAATTGTCATTATCGGCGCGCGACCAGCAGGTTATCTGGCATCCGTATACACAGATGCAGACAGCGCCCGCTCCCATTGCCATCACACGCGGTGAAGGAGCCCTCCTATTTGACGATCAAAACAACAGCTACATAGATGCTACCAGCAGCTGGTGGGTAAATATTCACGGTCATGCACATCCGCATATCGCGGAAATGCTCTCCAAGCAAGCCTTCCAGCTACAACATATTATTTTCTCGGGTTACACCCACCCGCCGGCTGTAGAACTGGCAGAACGAATACTCCCCCTCCTGCCGGAAGGACAACGCCGCGTATTCTACTCCGACAACGGCTCCACAGCCGTAGAAGTAGCGCTGAAAATGGCCCTCCAATACTGGGATAATAAAGGCCAACGCCGCACTAAATTCCTCGCCTTTAAAAATGCCTACCATGGCGATACCTTCGGTGCAATGAGCGTCAGCGGACGTAGCGTATTCACCCGCGTCTTCGATGAACTACTCTTCGAAGTACATTTCCTGGACCTCCCTACTACCGATAACACCAACGACATCATCTCCCAGATAAATGAACTGGACCCCGCCACTATCGCGGCCTTCATTTTTGAGCCACTGATACAAGGCGCCGGCGGCATGCTGATGTACGAGGCCGAACCACTGGATCAACTCCTCCATTGGTGCAAAACAAACCAAATCCTGCTCATCGCAGATGAAGTAATGACCGGCTTCGGCAGAACAGGGAAAAACTTCGCCATGGAAAACTGCCATACCACCCCAGACATGATCTGTCTGTCTAAAGGACTTACCGGCGGTAGCATGGCATTAGGCGTCACCACCTGCACCAGCCAGATCTATGACGCATTTCTCAGCAACGACAAACTAAAAACGCTGTTCCATGGCCACTCCTTCACCGCAAACCCACTAGCCTGCTCCGTGGCCCTTGCCAGCCTGGATATCTTCACAGATCCTGCCTGCGCCGCAAACAGAGAACGTATCCATCAGGCACACCAGGCTTTTCTGAAAGAACTCCAGCTGTCGGACAAAGTGAAGAATCCTAGATTACAAGGCACTATCATCGCTTTTGATCTGATCACCACTAACGCTGATGGCTATACGAATAATATCGCCGCCTTCCTGCACCAGTTTTTCCGGGAAAGAAGAGTCATGCTCCGCCCCCTTGGCAATACGCTATACGTACTTCCTCCCTACTGCATCACAGATGCGCAACTGGAAGAAGTATACAATGCTGTTCGCGAACTATTACAACAACTATAACGTACAGTCCTGCAGTGAGGGGAATGATATACTCCTCACTGCCTCTACTATAAAGTAATATCCACTGCCCCGGAACACCATAAATAATATTAATAATTTCCATCATGGATTTTCGCCATCGAACAACAGCTGCTGGCGTAGCAGACTATTGTCTCCCTATAATGACCTGATTTCCATAAACGCTGGTACAGATTATTTCTGTTGCTCAGTGGTTTTTTCTATTTTTGGCGCTTATGCTATCTGGGAACAGACATACAGATGATGCCTGGTTACAACTTAAAGCCGGAAATGAAAAGGCTTTGCTATTGTTGTACGACAATCATTTTCTGGGATTACTGAACTATGGTAGCAAGTTTACCGCCAGCAAAGAACAGGTACACGAATGCATTACCCAGGTACTTATCGAATTGTGGGATAAACGCCATACCCTACCGGAAGTTGAAAATGTGCGCTCCTATCTGCTGACCTGCGTGCGCCGGAAATTACTGGCAGAGCAAGAAGCCAGCAAACTGCGGGAACGCAATCATCTGACTTATACCGTCAATGAAGATGCCAGCGAAGTTTCCTATGAGCAGCTACTGATTGAAAACCAAACGCGCGCAGATCAAATCTCCAAGCTGAAAGCGGCATTTGATAAATTAACCCCTCGGCAGAAAGAACTGCTGAAAATGAAATACTTCGACGATCTGAGCTATGAAGAAATAGCTATCCAGGCTGGCATCACTAAACGAACCGCCTATAACATAATACATGACGGACTCAAAATTCTCCGAGAAGAACTCTATCCGCCAGGTACCGAAGGCAATCCAAATCACCTCCCGCTTATCATTGCCCTGCTGGCCGTTTTATACAGTTAAAAAAAAGTTTCCTTTTTTATAGTAAAAGCAGGAAAGTCGCCTCTCTATATAGAAACGACTTGATATGCCGCCATCATTTCTCACTTATGAAACAGAAGATTTTCTTCAGAACGATTCCTTTTGCAACTATTGCAAAGGGATAGATCCTGTAGCTGTAACCTTCTGGGAGCAATGGACCCGTGAAAATCCAGGCAGGGCTAAATATGTCCGACAGGCAAAAGAAATATACTTCCTGCTGAATGGAAATATTACCCAGAAAGACTTCAGGAATTTTCGCCATCAGTTCACCCAATCCTTTGATGCGCACTTACAAGAGAAGACCATTCCTATTACATCCAACGCTATATTCCGCTATACCCGCCATTTAGCAGTTGCAGCCTCTATGCTGGTGCTTATTACCCTGGCCTTTTTCTGGTGGCAAAGGCATCCAGCTACGGCTGCAAAGCAAATCTTTATCAGTAAAGCCGGCGAACGAAAAAGTTTCCAGCTTCCCGACGGCAGTACCGTCACTCTAAATGGAGACAGTCGACTAACCCTTGAACAGGGCTTCAGCACTGCCAACCGGCAAATGCAACTCAGCGGAGAAGCCTTTTTTAACATAGTCGCCAATCCCGCCATACCAGCCATTATTCATGCAGGTATTATGGAGGTAAAAGTATTAGGTACCAGCTTTAACCTGAAGGCATATCCGGAAGATAACCACGCCACAGCCTCACTGATCAGCGGCCGTATCCTCGTGGCGGTTCCCGGAACCAACCATCAAAAAGTACTGCTGTCTCCCAACGATAAACTAGTTGTATCCACCACGGAGCCAGCACTAACAGCAATTGCAACACATACCACTACCATAGTAAAACTGGATACCACACAGAATAACCATGAAATCAATGAGGTGTCATGGGTGCATAACCGGCTGTACATCGACAATCAGACGTTAGCTGATGCCGCTAAATTAATGGAACGATGGTATGGCGTCACGATCGAGGTAGATCCAACCATTGCAAATACATACCGCTATACTGCCTCTTTCGAGCATGAAACACTGGAACAGGCGCTGAAAGCCATGCAGTCAAGCCTTGCATTTCAGTACAGTATAATCGGTAACAAGATTTATATCAACCAATAGTCATGAACAATTAACCAACCATTTTATGAGTCTATTTCCAACCCGAAAGGCTATCAGGTCTTTCGGCAAAAAGAGTATTGTCAGCAATTTCAAAATGAGCTGTTTATTGATTCCTCTTCTTGCGATGCAATTGCTGTCGTCAGCAAAAACGCAACAGCAAAGATTATCTGTTCATCTGGATAATGTGGCCGTAACTACATTATTCTCCGCCATTGAGAAGCAGTCGAGCTACCGTTTTGTATATAGCAGCAACATCATCCCCTCCGGTATGCTTACCTCTGTAAACATTACTGGCGGCTCTTTACAGGAGATACTACAAGTAGCCTTCGAGCATACGGGGCTCGATTTTAAATTAAGTGATAATAACCTCGTTATTATTTCCCAAAACACACCCGCTTTTACCATCAGAGGAAAGGTAAAGGATAATAACGGGAGTCCTGTTCCCGGTGTAAACGTGATGATCCTGGGTACCAGTAAGGGATGTATTACCAACGAATCAGGAGAGTTCACACTTGAATCCGACAAGCAGCTGGTTACGCTTGTTTTCAGCAGCATTGGCTTTGAATCAAAAAAGGTGGTAGTCAATGGAAAAGATGCACTGACGGTGGTGTTGGAGCCTAATGTACAGGCATTACAACAGGTGGTTGTTACCGGCTATCAGACGATTTCCAGAGAAAGAAGCGCCGGCTCCTTTACGAAAGTGGACGGGGCTATGCTGCAATCTAAATCCGGCAGCATGAATGTGGTGGACCGGCTGGAAGGATTGGTTCCTGGCTTTGCGGTCAATAACAGTGCAAAAGCTGATAAGTTCCTCATTCGCGGAGCTACCAGCGTAAATGGCAACAGAGCCCCGCTCTTCGTAGTAGATGGGGTTCCTATGGAGCTGGAAAATTTGACCAGCCTGGTAAATCCCAATGATGTGGAAAGTATTACTTTCCTTAAAGATGCCACCGCTGCGTCTATTTGGGGCGCCAGAGCAGCAAACGGAGTAGTGGTGGTTACCACAAAAAAGGGAAAGTTCACCAATCGCAGTATGAAGGTCAGCTATGATGGATTCCTTTCCTTCAAAGGATTGCCCGATTACAATTATTTGCACATGATGAACAGCAGACAATTTGTGGATGCGGCAAAAGAAACCTTCAATCCCACTGTCCATACCTGGAATAAAGTAACCACCCCAGCAGCAGGAAACCTGGAACCTGTGGTATATCCGCATGAGACCATTCTGTATAATTTAAACCGCGGAATTATCGACCAGGCAATGGCGAATAAAAGTCTGGACTCCCTGGCCTCCCTAAATAACCGGGGACAAATAGAAAAAGAATTATTGCAACCTGGAATGCTCAGCAACCATAGCCTAAGTTTCACCGGCGGCGGCAACTTCCATTCCTATTATGGTTCCTTCGCATATACCAACCAACAAAACAATGATAAATCTTCCCTGCAACGCTTTGGGATCAACCTGCGCCAGGATTTCCAAATTAATAAATCCATAAAAGCGGATATCACCACCAACGTTTCACAGGAAAGTTCCAGGCAGTTCGTCATCAGTAATCTTCCGGATCTGAATACCTACCTGCCATATATGATGTTCCGCGATCAGAATGGGAATACGCTCTCCCATAGCAGCATTAAGTTTTACCAGCCTTTCCGGGAAAATGCAGAGAAACAAAGTAAGTTAAACCTGGATTACAACCCGCTGGATGATGCCGCCCACAATAGCAACAATAAAGTGACGGTATCCTCTGTGCGCTTGAACGGTGGTCTGAATATCAAACTAGTAAAGGGATTGACCTATGAAGGCCGCGGACAATATCAGTTGATCAATTCCAAAGGATTCAGCTACAACGATCAGCAATCCTATGCGGTTCGTTCGGAACTGGCGCATTACACCGTTGCCGCTACCACTCCTCAAGGGATGCCGGTTTACTATCTCCCATCCAGTGGCGGTTTTTATAAAACCGTCAATAATCAAAATACCAGCTGGACAGTAAGAAACCAATTGATGTACGACAATCACTGGCGAAATGAAAAACATCAGTTGAATATGCTGGTGGGTAGTGAAGTACGGGCCAACAAGCAAATGAACGAAAACAGTTTCAAGAGAGGATTTGATTTCCAGACAAACACTTACCAATTGTATGATGAATACTCCCTCACTTTAAACGGCGTTAAGAAACCAGTGATTGGAACCAGCACGCCGACTTCCAGCACATTTAATTCCAGTACCTATAAATATGCAGAATTGGAAGACCGTTACTTTTCATTATATGGTAATGGCGCCTATACATTTAATCGAAAGTATAACCTGAACAGTAGCGTCAGAATGGACCAATCCAATCTGTTTGGTACGGAAAGAAGTCAGCAGTACAAGCCCATATGGTCTGTTGGTGCAGGATGGTTACTGAGCAATGAACCTTTCTTCCAGGTATCGCAGATCAGTCGCCTGAATGTTCGCCTTACATACGGGTTGGGTGGAAACGCTCCCAAACCAGGCGATGGCAGCACCAGAGATATCATCATGGCAACTTCCAGCTCTCTGTTCAACGGCATGGGCGCACAATACACGCCTCTTTCGCCAGGCAATAAAATGCTGACCTGGGAAGCAACGCACACACTCAATGCCGGTATCGATTTCGAGATACTGAACCAACGTATCAACGGCTCATTGGATATATACAATAAAACGACTACCAATTTATTAGGGCAACAGAATGTAGATGCAACTACAGGTTGGTATGCCGTGTATGGCAATCTCGGTAAAATGACCAACAAAGGTTTTGACCTGCAAGTAAATAGTAAGAATATTTCGGGAGACAAATTTTCCTGGAATACTTTACTTACCCTGGGCTTAAATATAAATAAGGTGGTACAGCTTAGCCGCTTCCAGGCCCTCACCATTGATGATAAGCCCAACAGCTGGTTTGTAGAAGGATATCCTGCCTACAGCATCTTTGGTTTCAATTATGTGGGATTGAATAATCAGGGCAATCCGCAAATCCTTACTGCAGGCGGAAAAACCGTTGTTAAAATGTCAGATGCCAAGCCAGAAGATATTTCATTCGCAGGAAGCACGCAACCAAAATGGTACGGAGGCATGACCAATACCTTCCGCTATGGTCAATTTGATCTCTCCTGCCTGGTAGTTTACAACTTCGGCTTCTACATGCGCAAAGACGTTAACAGGTTCTATTCCGGACGCCTTTCAGCTAATTTACAGGAATCCTTCGCCAATCGCTGGAAACAACCCGGTGATGAAGCATTTACCGATATCCCGGGTTACATTCCGCTTATTACCAATGTAAACGACCGCAATACCAACTTCTATCGCTACGCGCTGAATAACATTGAAAGAGCCGATTACGTCAAACTCCGCGATTTCACCATCGGATATCATCTGCCAGCCGCTGTTGCAGGAAAGGCAGGTATGGAAAGCTGTCGCTTTTATGTGCAGTTGAATAATGTAATGCTCTGGAAGATGAATAAAGATGATATCGATCCGGAATATTATAACCTGGTACAAGGCACACGTACACTAGCTATGAAACCATTCTATACTATTGGACTAAACGTAAGATTAAAGTAATCGCTTAAAATGTTATTCATGAAAAAGACGCTATATATCTTTGTGGTGGCTGGTTTCATCAGTTCCTGCAATAAATTCCTGGACATCGTTCCCAAAGGGAAAGATACCCCTTCTACGCTGGCACAGTATAATGGGTTGATGAACAATACTAACCTCATTAACCTCAGTGGCACACGAAAAAATGCTGATGGCTCTGAAACCTCCACTGGTGTTGTCACTGCGTCCGTGGCTATGGGGGATGATTACATTGCTTCACCCGTGTACCTCGAACAACTTGGCATGAAAGCCATCAATGGTTATAAATGGGATGCACAGTTATACTTACCCTCCGATGATGCGCCTGAGTGGGGCGCATTTTACTCGCAGATTTACAACTATAATCTGATTGCTAATAATGTGATGGCCACACCAGATACTGCCATCACCAAAAAGAAGGCGATATTGGCAGAAGCCAGAATTGGCCGGGCATACATGCATTTTATGCTGGCAAATTACTTCGGGAAGCCTTATAACCCTGCCACATCCGCTACAGATCCTGCTGTTCCGCTCGTAACAGTAGCAGATGTTACACAAACAAATTTCAGGCGCTCCACTGTGCAGGAAATTTATGATTTCGTACTGCGTGAAATACTCGAATCCGTTAATGACCTTCCTGACCAAACCCAGAACAGGCTCAGAATGGGCAAGGCGGCAGGCTATTATATTCTTGGCCAGGTATACCTCTACATGGCGAAATATGAAGATGCAAAAGGCGCGCTGGTGAAATCAATGGACTACACTAAAAACAGTAGTATCACATTGCAGTTGTTTAACTACAATACCAAAATGAGCGAGTGGTATAACCCGGCATTGCCTGCTTTTGGGGCCAGCAGCTACCCCACACTGCAACAAAGTGATGAGGTGATTTACCTCAAACAGGTAATACTGCTCGATTACGTATTCAGTAACACCTGCGGTATCAGTCCCGCCACCATGGCATTATTTGACCCTGCCGATCAACGATTAAAATTCTTCTATAACCGAACTTTTATGAGTGGAGTCAGCGAACTTCCATATTTCTCCAGAACCGCTCCATATTCAGTAAACTATGGCGCCGATATGACAGGATTGTTCCTCATGCTGGCCGAGTGCAAAGCGAGGACCGGAGATCTGTCCGGAGCAATTAATGATATACAGACATTCCGCCAGTCACGCATGCCTGCGACCATCGCAGCAGTGAATATCAGCGATGCTGACATGCTGATTAAATTCATTATTGACGAAAGAAAAAGAGAATATGCGGGTACTGGCCTGAGATGGTTTGATATGCGCAGGCTATCAAATGATCCACTCTTTAAGAATGTTACCTATACCCATACCTATGGTACTGAAACATTCACGCTAACACCAGAGCGAATGGTGCTACGCATACCCGCCAAAATATTGAATCAGAACCCTAACATGCAGGATAATCCTTAAAAAACACTTTAATAATAAAAGATGAAACAAACTACTACTAAAAACACGGTAATACTTGCAGCCGCCATGCTGGCTGCCTGTCCGCTAATGGCGCAACAACAGCCCTATGTCATAAATGGTAAATTGACCCAGCTAACAGCAGAAAAAAAAGTATTTGTCTCTTACAAAATCAAAAAAGAACACTATTTAGATTCTACCGTTACGCACAATGGTATTTTTCAAATAAAAGGTAAAGTAGATGGGCCAGTGCAGGCAACTATCAGCTTAAAACCTATTGATGATGACGGCTCCTTCTCCATAAAAAAACTCCTCTTTGCAGATGAACAGGAGTTCTTCCTGGAAAAAGGAACTACCACTATCAAGGGTACCAATAATATGGAATCTGCTATTATTAAAGGAGGCGCCGTACAAAAAGACAATGAGGAATTAAGGGCATTGTACTTACCAATAGTACAGCAATATGCAACTCCTTTTACCGCATATAAATATGCATTGATAGAGAACGATAAAGCCAAATCAGATTCATTGAGATCTATTTTAATGCCTTACTACAATCAGGTTAGCAAGATAAAACAAACCTACCAGGACACACACCCTGCCTCGTTTGTAGCCTGGACCTTATTGCTGGAAAAGAGCTCCATCATTAATCCTGATACCTTTGGGCCTCAATTTGAAAAGATGGACGCCAAATTCAAAAACTCTGAAAAAGGAAAAGAACTGACGGCCAAAATTGAAATTGCCCGTAAAACAGGTATTGGAAAAGTTGCGCCCGAGTTCAAGCTGCCAGATGTAAATGGTAAAGAGGTTGCGCTCTCCTCATTACGTGGCAAATATGTACTGGTTGATTTCTGGGCCAGCTGGTGTGGTCCTTGCAGAGCAGAAAACCCTAATGTGCGCCATGCATATGAAGCTTTAAAAGGAAGTAATTTTGAAATCATTGCCATCTCCCTGGATAATAAAAAAGATGCCTGGGAAAAAGCCATCAAGGATGATCAGCTACCATGGATACATGTAAGCGATCTGCAAGGATGGGGTAATGTAGTAGCAAAAGATTATGGTGTCACGGCAGTGCCACAGAACCTGCTGCTGGACCCTAAAGGTGTGATCATTGCGAAGAATATACGTGGGGAAGAGTTGCTGAAGAAGTTACAGGAACATATTAAGTAGTAACCATGTTCCACATAATGTATAAAGGCTGTCTTTACTAAGTAGAGACAGCCTTTCTGCTAATTAATTTGCTTACTTATTTCACTGGTACGGATACTTTCGTATCATCCCACTCAAACACTACTGCATTACCAGGTAAAGTGAACGTCAGTTTTTCCACAGGAGTTTTCAATTCCTCACGTGGCACTTTTACGGATACTACGTCCTGGTCTTTCACTTTCTCGTAATCATAAGCGCCCCACTGTCCCAGTTTGGCATTCAGGATAACGGTCCAGGTTTTAGCATCAGGAATGGAAAACAGGGTATAAGTACCTTTTTTCACTTTTTGTCCGCCGAAGGTGACATCTTTATCGAAAGTAATTTCGGTTGCTTCATCAGCACCTGTACGCCATACTTTGCCGAATGGTTCCAGTTTGCCGAAGATTTCTCTGCCTTTTTTAGAAGGCTGGCCGTAAACAACTTTTATACCTTTTCCTTCAGCAGTAACATGCGGACTTTTTCTATCCTTTTGCTGACCGAATGCTACTGCAGCTGTGGCAACGAAGAAGGTTGCCATAATGAATTGTTTCATGTTGAATTGAGTTATTGGTTAGAATAAGAGGATGTATCAATTTAGAACTTAATATGAACACCTAACTGTTAATCTGGACCAATGGCAAAATAACTCCACCAGTTACTTAGTCCTTCCCTTCACAGATCCGGCTAAGCTTGGTCAAACCCTGATCCATGGCTGGTCCGAAGATCTTATCCGCCATAAAACCGCGCAATTTCCACCAAGGCAGCAGGCCCAGATGCGTTTGCATATGCCAGAAGATAGCGGTAGCTTTCCCATCTGCGGTAGGTTTCAACTCAATACCGGCATCTACCGGACGCATATTCTTAACATCCATGGAATAGTGAATCCCTTTCAAAGGATCGCTATCAATAATAGTCACTTTTCCGCTGCTTATTTTGCCTTCCCAGCTATACCATGCGCCTGTACCCACTGTTGTCTGAGAGAAGGTAACTGTGGCCGTAGAATCGGGCTTAAACCAGGGATTCCAGGGTTCCCATGCCTTCAGATCCCCTATATGCTTATATATGGTATCAATAGGAGCATGGATAACGCCTGTACGCTCCACCACTGCTGTGCTGGGCAGTAACAGGGAACCCAGGAATATCAGCGTGCCAAATACGATGACACTGATAATTCCTAATTTAATAAATTTCATATCTGTCTATTGTTTTGCTACTAATTTGGAGAGGTTACGGAGTCCCTTTTCAAAATCATTTCCCACCCATTTATCCATCATCAGGCCCATCAGCTTACGTACCGGGTGCTGCCCCATATTGGTCACCATACCCCAGGTTACCAGCGTTCCTCCCATAGAAGGCTCAAAGCGGAAGTAACCTTTAGCAATTCCCATATTCATGAAATCTGTTTCGGTAGCGATGTACTGGTCTTCCCGGGAAATGGTAATCACCATACTGCCCTTACCAACATTCCGGTTCTTGCTTTCCCAGCTGTAACCAGCGCCAGCGCCACTATCTTTTTCGCCATAGGTGATTCTCATGTTTGGATCCAGTTCCTTCCATGGAGACCATAACTCCCAATTCTTTAAAATGTTCACATAGGGAAAAATAGTGCCGGCAGTGCCTGGAATCAACAGGGAACGCTCCACCTTTACTGTCGGCGACAGTACCAGGCTGAAAATAAACAGCCCAAGGATCAGAACGATCAGTGCGCCCAGGATAATGAAAAAGGCTTGCATTAGACGGGTTTTATTTAGCAAAGCTAATAAAAGCTAGGCTTACTCCCACCTGAATACTTTAACGGCTACCACATATACGACAATACCCCAGATTGCCAGTACGCCCAGGTCCAAACCTACATTCCAAAGGTGTTTGCCTTCATAAGCCACTTCACGCAAGGCATCTGCCAGGTAAGTCAGTGGCATTAGCCGGCATATCGGTTGTAACCAGCCAGGAAAAGAGTCAATGGGGAAAAAGGTACCTGCCAGCAGGAACTGCGGCATGGTGATAATATTAGCGAATAAAGGAATAGTACTTTCATTTTTAGCTATACCGCTGACAATGAAACCGAAACCCAGGAATACAATCAGGCCAAATGCTGATAAGGCCAGCATTTCCAGGAAGGTAACAAAACCATTGACAAGGGTAAATCCAAAAGCAAAATGGCCCAGTCCAATGATTACGACGGAACTGATCAACTGAAAGATCGTTCTGCTGAAAGATTCAGCCAACACGATGTTCATGCGGGAAATGGGCGTCGCAAAGAAACGCTTTAACACCAATGTCTGTCTTAATCCGAAGAACAGGAAGGCAGTGGTAAATACGGCGCCACTCATCAACGCAAAGCCCAGCTGACCAGGCAGAATAAAGTCGATCGTCTTATAGATACGCCCAGGCACCACTTCCGGTACAATAGTGGCCACTGAAGGACGAGGATATGCCTGATTGTCCAGTTGACCGGTAACGCCTTTCAGCGCTGCCATCAGTATCCCTCTTTTATTGACATCCGTGGCGGTAGAGGTTTTGACATGAATTTTGTAGGAAGATGCGCTATCGGCACTGGGCTGATAATCAATATTCATAATAGCCACCAGGTTCCCTTTCTTCAGGTTCTCCGCCATTTCTGCCTCGCTCTCATCTGTAATGAGCTTCAGGGTTTTATTGGCGGACAACATCTTAAAATACTCGGTATTGATGTCTGTATGGCGATCTACGCCCACTTTAACAGAAACAGTACTGTTCCCGATAAATCCAAATACGAGGATAAATACCAGCGGAAAGGCCAGACTGAACACCACGGAAGAAGGACTTCTGAAAGTAGCCCTTAAACTACCCTTGGTAATGGCCATCATTGCTCTCCACTGACTGTACTTAGCTCCATTCATCTGATCTGCGTTTTAAAAAATCGCGTAAAACTACATAAAAAGAATTGGGAATTACGCATCTATTATCAGCGTAATTCCCAATTCATATACCGAAGTCGGCTAATATCAATAAATTTTATACTCGAAAGGCATGCGGGTTTGTATCTGACCATGCATTTCCTTTACTTTCTTCACCTGTTCCCAGGTATCATAAGTATCGCCCAGTTCTTTTTTCACCATTTGCGCTCTTACGTTATTGCTCACTGTTTTCAGCGCTCTGCTGAGAGAAGGCTTTCCTTCCGGATACTCCGCCAGGCGGTAGTTGGAAAGTTTCGCCATCTTAGCGGCAGATGCCAGGGCATCATCGATACCGCCAATACGATCTACCAGTCCCAGTTTCACAGCTTGAATACCGCTCCATACGTGGCCTTGCGCAATGCTGTCCACGATGACAGGATTCAGTTTTCTGCCAGCTACCACTCTCCCTTTAAAGGTGGAGTAAGTGCTGTCAACGCCATTCTGAATCAGTCGTTTCTCAGCATCTGTCATAGGACGTCCCATAGTGCCTAAATCGGCATACTGTGCGGTTTTCACACCGTCAAAAGTTACGCCCAGCTTATTTTTGAAGAAATCCTGCATATTGAACATCACGCCAAATACGCCGATAGAACCAGTCAGGGTATTAGGTTCTGCGAAGATACTGTCGGCCATACAGGAGATATAATATCCGCCGGAAGCAGCATAATCTCCCATAGAAACGATGACAGGCTTAGATTTACGTGCGAGCGACAACTCTCTCCAGATCACTTCAGATGCCAGTGCGCTACCGCCACCTGAATTCACACGTAATACAATGGCTTTTACATTCTTATCTTCTCTTGCCTTGCGGATATCACGGATGTAATTGTCGCTGGCAATGGTATTTTCCTTTTCAGAATCTCCGCTTACAATATCCCCCTGTGCATATACCAGCGCAATTTTATTATCGCTGCTACCATTACTGAGGTTGGTGGCAGAATTATATTTGGAAAGCGTTACATAATTAATTTTTTCATCGCCTTTGATATTCAGGCGGCCTTTGATTTCAGACTGTACTTCATCATCATATTTCAAACCATCTACCAGTTTGTATTTCAGCGCATCGCCAGGTTCCTGGATCATCGCCTCATTGGCATATTGGTGCAAAGTGGCCGTATCCAGTTTGCGACTGGCAGCGATGCCTGTGAGGAAGTTACCATACAGTTCTCCCAGGAATTGGGTAGTCTGGGCTTTGTTTGCATCTGTCATCTGGGTTTCACGCAGTGGCTCTGTAGCGCTCTTAAATTTACCGCAATAGAAGATCTCTGGTTTGATTTCCAGTCTGTCTAAGGTACCTTTCAAGAACATGATCTGGCTGGAGAAACCGTTGAAGTCAATACCTCCTTTTGGGTTGAGGTATACTTTATCTGCCGCTGTCGCGAGATAAAATTCCTGCTGGCCCATCACTTCCCCGTATGCATATACGAATTTACCCGACTGGCGGAATTTCTTCAGGGCAGTGCGGAGCTCTTCATTGGTGGCAAATCCGCTACTGTTACCATTTACTTTCAGATAAATACCTTTAATATTATCATCATCCGCTGCATTTTCGATCAAACGGACGGTCTGATAAAGACCCGGAACATTCGGGGCATTATCTCCCAGGAATGCTGACAGCGGATTAACCAGCTCTTGCTCCATATAGGCCTGGCTTGTTTCAAGAACAAGCACACTATTCGGGGACAGGGTTACTTTTTCTGGAGTCATGGCTCTGCCGATCATTACCAACAGGATGATGAATCCTATCCCGGTGAATACGATCAGCGCCAGAAATGCGGCGAAAAATACTTTGAAGAAACGCATGTTAAAGAGTTAAATGAAACAGAATGGAAAGATACATTTTTTCAAAAATACGGAATATAGCTACTTTTGGGGCTCGAAATATACATGAATACAGCAATATTACTTATAGGTGGTAATCTGGGAGACCCCAGATTAAGCCTGGAAAAAGCCGTTCAGCTGATCGGAGAAAAGGCCGGCCAGGTCACGAAAAAATCTGCCCTGTACCAAACAGCGCCCTGGGGCGTCACAGATCAGCCGGACTATTTAAACCAGGGGCTGGAAGTCCAAACCGAACTGGATGCTCCTGCCCTGCTCCAATGTCTGCTGGAGATTGAACGCAACATTGGTCGGGTGCGCCAGGAAAAATGGGGTTCCCGGGTGATCGATATAGACATGATATTCTTTAATGCAGATGTCATCTCCCTACCAGAACTTAAAATTCCACATCCGCGCATGCAACTGCGTAACTTTGTACTAAAGCCGCTGGAAGAAATTATTCCCGGGTTCATACATCCAGTGCTGCAACAAACTATCAGCCAACTACTGGCCGTTTCCCCGGATAAATTGCCGGCTTACAAACTCTAAAAGAAGATTCATGCGCTATAAATTTATTACGATAGAAGGTAACATCGGAGCAGGCAAAACCACTCTGGCCAATATGTTGGCCAAACATTTTTCCTCCAAACTTATCCTGGAGGAATTTGCCGATAATCCGTTCCTGCCACTGTTTTACAAAAGTCCCCAACAATACGCATTCCCGCTGGAACTGTTCTTTATGGCCGAACGCTATAAACAACTCAAGGATATGCTACAGTCGCAAGACCTCTTCAGCGATGTGATCATCTCTGATTACCTGTTTATCAAAAGCCTGCTCTTCGCAAAAATCAATCTGCCGGAAGAAGAATACTCCCTCTACCAGAAACTGTTCGATATCATCAATCCACAACTGGTACAGCCGGAACTCCTGATCTACCTCAATGCGCCAGTAACGCAACTCCAACAAAATATCAAAAAAAGAAACCGTTCCTACGAACAGTCCATCCCGGATGCTTACCTCCTGAATGTACACGATATGTACATGCAATACATCAAACAGCATCCCATACGTACGCTCATGGTAGATACGACGAAGATGGATTTCCTCCGCAATCCGGACGATTTCAACAAACTAGTCAAAGCACTGGATGAAGAATATGAACCAGGTATCAATTACCTGAAACTATAATCTTAAAACGGCCTGCTCTCATAAATAAGCAGGCCGTTTTTATCTCCCAACACATTAAATACAATCGTCATTCGTGTAATTTACGCCCGCTAACTTTTTTCGTTCCCCACTAGTTCATTCCCCTTCATGACGTGTTCTATCAGCACTAGATTTATTTATCATGCTGTTCAGAACGAATAAAAAAATGCTAAAATGGGCTTGCCTACTGCTTTGCAGTACCATCCTGTTTAGTTGTACCGAATCCCGGAAAAAGGCTCCCGGCGGCCATGATATGCCAGACAGAAGTCAACTACCCGATAATCATATCCTCAATCTGGGAGAGGATATTCCTGTAGATAACCTGTCAGCCGGCATATTTCCCTTTACCACCACTACGGTCACGCTGGAAATAGAAGAACAGAAAGTTAAATTCACGGCCGTCGCATTAAGAGATGCTGCCGCCGATGAGAAAGCCATTACCCTCGTAGAACAATACCGACCCTTGGCAACTTCTTTCATCAAACAGTGGGCATCCTTGCAAACAGGCGTTCTGATCGACTTACGCAGCACCGGCCAGCATACGCGATCCTCTGATTTCATCGTCAACGCCGCCGGCAAATCTTTTCCGGTAGTGTTTATCTGGGACGATGCCGCTACGGCCAGACTCAACGAATACACGAATATCCTTCAGCAGATACCAGGCATTCAGACAGCCACCGCACGTTTTACGAACGATAGCGTCTTCGTGCAACTGCCTGCCATCAAGACCGCAGAACGATCCACATTGCAGGATATACAGGTCCAACACTGCTTCCGCTAATATAATATCCACCATCAATCTCAACTCCGTGAAGAATCGATATGCTTATATTCCGCTGGCAATGATACTGGCCTCCTGCGCCGTTTCTAAAAGCGGAAATAAAAAGACTGCCACCACTGCCATTCCGGAAACACCCGCCAACAAAAACGGTGTGAAACCCTTTGCCAGCGTGGTAACAAAAGAGATGATTACCCAACAGGGACTTTTTACCGTTCATAGCACACCGGAAAAAGATACCATCCTCTTCGAAATAGATGAACACCTGATAGGCAGAGACATCCTCGCCATCAATCGCATTCGAAAAGTAAGCAGCGGCGTCAAAATGTACTCCGGCGAGGAACTATGCAACCGCACCATCACTTTCGAAAAAGGCCCGAATGAAACCATTCTGCTGAAACTGCGCTACCAGACAAGTCTGGCCGATACCGCCAGCGCTATCTACCGCGCAGTGAAAGCCTCCAATATCAACGGCATAATTGCCACACTGCCCATCCGGGCCTATGGTAAAAACAATGCCAGCTATGTAGTAGACGTAACGGCCATCCTGAAAGATCCCGGCAGCTTCGTCAATGAGGCAGAAGGTGATATCAATAAATTTTTGACGGTAGCTGCCATGAAGGAACACACGGTAACGGATATACGTACCTATCCTGCCAACGTGGAAATTGCCATCAGTAAAAATGGTACTGCCGATAAAACATTGTACAGCAAAACGCCGGTACCTGCATCGCTGGAAACAAACACTTCTTTTATTGCATTGCCGGAAGTGCCCATGCAGCAACGTTTCTTTGACCCAAGGGTCGGGTATTTTGCAGATAGTTATATGGAATATGCAGACGACCAGCAGGCGGTAAAGAAACGACAATTTATCAACCGCTGGAGGCTGGAGCCCAAACCGGCAGACCGTGCCAGATACGAAAAAGGCGAGCTGGTAGAACCAGCAAAACCTATTGTGATATACATCGATCCCGCTACGCCAAAACAGTGGCGCCCTTACCTGATACAAGGTATTAATGACTGGCGGCCAGCCTTCGAACAGGCAGGATTCAAAAATGCCATCACAGGTAAAGAATGGCCGGAAGGCGATTCCGCTATGAACCTGGAAGATGTCCGCTATTCCGTATTGAGATATGCTCCCTCCGAAATAGCCAATGCATACGGCCCCAATACCCACGACCCTCGCAGCGGTGAGATCATTCAAACGAATATTATCTGGTATCATAATATCATGGACCTCCTGCACGATTGGTACCTGATACAAGCAGGGCCCAATGATCCCCGTGCCCGCGTCGCACACTTCGATGAGGCGCTCATGGGGCAGTTAATTCGTTTTGTATCCAGTCACGAAGTAGGCCACACACTGGGATTACGTCATAATTTCGGGAGCAGCAGCCAGACGCCGGTAGATAGTCTCCGCAGCATCTCCTACCTCCAAAAAAACGGACATACCGCCAGCATCATGGACTATGCACGCTTTAACTACGTGGCACAACCAGAAGATAGCATCCCCGCAGCACTCCTCTATCCGAGAGTAAATGACTATGATAAATGGGCGATTGAATGGGGCTATAAACTAACTGGCGCTCGCACGCCAGTGGCAGACAGCAAAATAATGAGCAAACTGGCCACTCAACGACTGGCCGCCAATAACCGCCTGTGGTTCGGCGATGGCGAGTCGGAAGACCGCCCCGTAATGGACCCCAGATGCCAGACAGAAGACCTCGGAGATAACAATGCCCGCGCAAATGCCCTTGGGATCAAAAACCTTAAAAGAGTAATGGCGGAAATGGAAAATTGGTCTTACGAAGAAGGACATACAGCAGAAAACCTCCGTAGAATATACGATCGGCTACTCGGTCAGTTCTTAGCTTACCTGCAACAGGTATCCATGAGTATTGGCGGCATACAATATCAGCTCCCTTCCAATGGCAGCGACGCGCCGGCATTTATACCACTGCCCAAAGAAAAACAACTCGAAGCCCTGGAATATATCAACAGAGAACTCTTTACTACTCCCACCTGGTTAGTAGATAGCACCTTCCTCAATAAATGCATGCTACCCTATACTATCGACTATGTGGAAGACATGCAGATAAAATCTGTCAATACCGTTTTCAATCCTCCTTTCTTTATGCGGTTGTTGAGAACAGCCAAACAATTTGGAGAAGATCGTACGATAACAATTCCTGAAGTACTGGCCACCATCCGGAAAACTGTCTGGGCCGACCTGCAAAACAATGTTGTAAAAATAGACGCCTATCACCGCAATATGCAGAAAGCCTATGTAGGCGGACTGTTCACCATCGCGATGGATGAAGAACGAGGTGTTAACGAAACAGATGCGATCACCATTGCCGCCGATGAAATCACTCTCATCACCGACATGATCCGCAAAGCAATTCCCGCAGCGGCAGACAACCTTACCAGCATGCATCTGCACGACCTGGCCGAAAGAATAGAACGACTATCTGCCCATCAATAACGTGGACGAATAAACGCCAAACAATGAAGGAATTACTGAAATACTTTTTGTACGAGTCTGCCTTTACAATGCTTCGATACTATATTATCGCCGGTATGGCTTTCATAGTGGTATATAAGCTACTGGCAGCAAGACTATTCAACAACAAAATACAAAATAGAGCCGCAAAACACCAGGACTTCGCCAGGGAAGTATTCCATTCCTCTGTTTCCAGTCTGGTGATAGCAGGCATGGCCATCCTGGCCTTCTCCCCTGTAGTGAAACCGTATACGTTCATCTACATGGATCTGAATGCATACCCGCTCTGGTGGATACCACTGAGTATTATCCTGTCGTTGGTGGTACATGATACCTATTTCTATTGGATGCACCGGGCACTGCACAGTGAGCGCTTGTTCAAATGGACACATCTCCTGCATCATAAATCCACGAATCCTTCTCCCTGGTCAGCCTACTCCTTTCATGTGCTGGAAGCCGCTGCAGAAGGGGCAATAGTACTGGTGCTGGTATTCATCATGCCATTACACCCACTATCTGTCATGCTCTTCTCCTTATCTTCTCTGATCATTAATGTATACGGACATCTGGGATATGAGATCATGCCCAAGGGCCTGAGAAAATCGTATCTCTTCGAAATTATCAATACATCTACTTATCACAATCTGCATCACGCGAAGTTCAAAGGCAATTATAGCCTGTATTTCCGGGTATGGGACCGTATTATGAAAACGGAAAATCCTGACTATGTAAAAGTATATGATCAGATACAGGAAAAGAGATTTGGAAAATCTGACACATCACTAGTTCAATAACCGCCACAGCGTGTTATAGTGAGAATACCGCATCTGCGCCAGAATTTAATTTTAAAAAATCATTTAGTATTCATTGATGAAACGTTATGCTTATATACCACTTGTAACTGTAATGGCCTCCTGTGCCGTGTTCAAAGGTGGAAACAAAAAGACAAAACAAACCGCTGCCGCTGCTACGCCGGCCACGCCAGCAAAGCCTGTTGCCGCGCCCAATAAAAATGGCGTACAGCCCTACAGTGCAGTGATTAAAAGTAATCTGATCACACAAGCCGGCCTGTTTACCATACACCGCACCAAAGAAATGGATAGCATCTTCTTTGAGATACCGGAAAAGCTGTTGTCAAGAGATATCCTGGTAGTGAATCGTGTGAAGCAGTCCCCTGGCGGAATTGGCGTTTATCCAGGAGAAGAAATCGATAATACGACCATTATCTTCGAAAAAGGTCCTAACGAAACCATCCGGGTACGCTTAAACCTGGTTATCAGCGATGCTGATTCCACCAATGCTATTTACCGCGCAGTAACACAATCGAATCTGAATGCGGTCATTGCCAGCTTCCCTATCAAAGCCTATGGCAAAGATTCGGCGTCTTATGTGATTGATGTAAGCAAATTCCTCCGCGATCCGAATACTTTCGTCAATGCAGGAGAAGGCCACCAGGCCCTGAAAAAAGCGCTGGAAGTAAAAACTATGAAAGACCTGGATGTACAGTCCATACTGGCATTCCCGGAAAATATCGAAATTGCCATTTCGAAAAATGGTCTTACCAAACCAGTGGCACAAATCTTCCAGGCGCCCGTGCCTGCCCGTCCGGTGACATTGGTTACCAATACCTCTTTTATTGCGTTACCGGAAACGCCCATGCAGCGCAGATTAGTGGATGACCGTGTTGGATTCTTCGCAAATTCCTACACCGCCTATGGCGATGCACAACAAAAAGTAGAACCCCGCGAGTTTATCAACCGATGGAGACTGGAACCCAAGCCGGAAGACAGAGAACGTTACAACCGCGGAGAACTCGTGGAACCTGTAAAACCCATCGTACTATACATCGATCCTGCAACGCCAAAGCAGTGGCGGAAATACCTTATTCAAGGCGTGAACGACTGGCAGGCTGCATTTGAACAAGCAGGCTTCAAAAATGCCATCGTGGCAAAAGAATGGCCAGAGAATGATTCGAGTATGAATATGGAAGACGTACGTTATTCTTTCATCAATTACTTCGCTTCTGAAGTAGCCAATGCATATGGTCCTAACACCCACGATCCCCGCAGCGGTGAAATTATTCAAACACACATCGGATGGTACCACAATGTAATGGAACTGGTACACGACTGGTACATGGTGCAGGCAGGACCGAATGATCCTAAAGCACGCTTCCCAAAATTCGATGAAGAGTTGATGGGGCAACTGATCCGCTTTGTGTCCAGCCATGAAGTAGGCCATACGCTAGGCCTTCGTCATAACTTTGGGAGCAGCAGCCAGACGCCGGTAGATAGCCTGCGTAATATCAGTTATCTCCGCAAACATGGTCATACCGCCAGTATCATGGACTATGCGCGTTTCAACTATGTGGCGCAGCCAGAAGACCATATTCCACAGGAATTACTATTTCCTCGTATAGGCGAATACGATAGATGGGCCATCGAATTTGGCTACAAACAGATCGGCGCAAAAACAGAAGAGGATGACCGTAAAATCATGCGTAAGCTGGTAACAGAGCGTTTAGCGGCCAACAATCGCCTGTGGTTTGGCGATGGGGAGACACGCACCCTCGACCCTCGCTGTCAAACCGAGGATCTGGGCGATGATGCAGCCAAAGCGAGCAGCTACGGTATCAAAAATCTGAAACGTGTAATGGCCAACCTGAAAACATGGACACATGAAGAAGATGGCCACTATGAGGCGTTAAAGAGCATGTATGAAAACGTAATGCAACAGTATTATCGTTATATCGTACATGTGGTAAAAAACATCGCGGCGGTGAATTACACCATTCGCAAAGATGGAGACGATCTGCCCGCATACACGGTAGTTCCAAAAGAAAAACAGATCGCAGCCATCAACTTTTTCAACAATGAATTATTCAACACGCCCACCTGGTTACTGGATACTAAAATCACTGACCTCGTAGATAATCCTATGGGCAACAAACCAGTGGAATTGATGCAGATCAATTCACTCAACAGCCTGCTGGATGCAAAACGCATTAACTATGTAATGATGCTGGAACGCCGGTTTGGCACGGGTAAAACCCTGGGCGTAGAAGAGTATATGGATATGCTGCGCAAAGGCATCTGGTCTGATCTGAAAAATGGTCAGGTTAAGGTAGACGCGTTCCATCGAAATATGCAGAAAACTTATCTGGGCGCTTTGTACAAAATTACCCGGGAAGTGAAAGTGGAAATCAGCGAATCAGAAGCCTCTTCTATTGCCAGCGCAGAAATCAGAACATTAGCCAGTATGATCAGGCAAGCCATTCCTCATGCGGCAGATGCCATTACCAAAGCGCATCTCGTTGCCATGGAGGAAAAGATTCAACTGCTGGCCAAAAATTTATAAGAACAATTTCTCATAAGCAAAAGTTACCTCAATTACTACCTATGAAGCGCTCTCCCCGTGGATCTATATCCACGGGGCTTTTTTTATTGTATCAGGATTTATGTAATAACCAGGAACTCCCCATGAGAAAAAACAACATCAGCTGCTCATCCGTGAAACGAAGCCGCAACTGTGCCAACGCCTTCGCCCTGTGCTCTTTCACTGTAAATACAGATATTCCCAACTGCTCCGCGATTTCATCATTCTTCATCCCTTCAAAAAAAATCATACGGAATACCTGCTGGCGTTTTTCCGGTAATTTCTCTATCTCTCTGTAAATAGATGCCAGCAACTCTGAATGAATCATCTGCTGCAATATCTTCTCTTCTCCCCGCTGATCATCCAGGTATATCATCTCCCGCTGGTAATGGTCTTTTACCTTCTCATGGCGCAGGTGATTCAGACAGGCATTACGGGTAGTAGTATATAAAAATCCTTTAATACTCTTAGGATGATCGAAGTCGGCATGCTTATGCCACAGCTTCACATAGCTATCCTTTACAATATCTTCTGCTTCTCCTGCATTTTCCAGTAACTGTTCCGCAAAGAATACAAGCGGCTTATAATGCGCTTTAAAAAAGGCTTCAAAGGCATGTGCATCTCCTTGCCGGAATGCCGGAATGATCGTCTCCAAAAAATCCTGATTATCCATTAAGCGATTAGAATTGGCTGACAGGTGGCCATAGGCGCCGTAACAAACGGCCTAAACTATATAAATAACTGCAAAACTGCAAGCATATTCTCTCTACAGAAAAAAATAAAAATATTTTCTTACCGACTAGTTCAAAGTGCATGGCTAGGTGTTTCATATAAAAAGATAGTCTTGCCAATACCACCACTATCCCATCAAGATCAGCGCAGCATCGATACTATGCAGCATATAGCCGGCCTGTTTTTCCGCCGGTTACAGGGAGTCCTTACTATTGCAGAAGCACAGGAACTGGAACAATGGCTGGCCAACCAGCCGGAAGAAAGTCGCATTGCCTATGCAACCATGACAGACTGGCCTTCTATAGAGCAGTCCCTCCAATCCCTGTACCACACGGATGAAGCAGCCGCGCTACAGGATGTCTGGGGCCGTATCCACGCGCACGCGCCAGCAAAAATATCTTCCGCCATTTATGATATTCGGCGCTACTGGATGGCTGCCGCTGCTGCAGCTGTTCTTTTGATTGGCACTGGTACCTGGTGGTTGCATCATCAGAAAAAAGCGGTTGCCCCCATGGCAGCCCGCTATGAAAGCGAGACACAGCCTGGAAGCAACAAAGCGATCCTTCAACTGGAAGATGGCAGCATCATAGAACTGGATAGCGCCGGCAAAGGCACACTCGCTCAGCAACAAGCGGCAGTAGTCATGAAAGGCAGTAACGGTATTGTTTCCTACCATCCTGTAGCATCCAATACAACTACCGAAGCTGTATTCAATAAAATCACCACGCCTAAAGGCGGACAATTCCAGGTCATCTTACCGGATGGTACCCAAGTATGGCTGAATGCCGCTTCTTCTTTAAGATATCCGACGGCTTTCAGCGGCAACAACAGAACGGTAGAACTCAGTGGGGAAGCCTATTTCGACGTTGCTCCCTCTGCCCGCCAACCCTTCCACGTGAAAGTGATCGGTAGTCGCGCCATGGATATTGAAGTACTGGGTACGGAATTCAACATCAATGCCTATGAAGATGAACCTTCCAACACCACTACGCTGGTGAACGGAAAAGTAAGAGTAGCCGATGATGCGCACCAGACATTATTGCATCCGGGCCAACAGGCACTACTATACGAAAATTCGTCGCCGATTACGGTGCAGCCAGCAGACCTCAACGGGGTTACCGCCTGGAAAGACGGCCTGTTCTCCCTGCAGGATGCAGACATCCACGATATCATGCGGCAGATATCCCGCTGGTATGATGTGGATATAATATATGAAGGACATATTCAACAGAAGTTTGTAGGGAGAATTCCCCGCAACATGAAATTATCAGATGTATTAAAAGTACTTGAATCTACCGGATGGGTACATTTCACGGTTTCTGGAAGAACAGTGAAAGTAACTCCCTGATGTGATCAACCAACAATCTAAACTCCGTTTAGTTACATGCAAAAATTGTATGATTTAACATCACCCCACCAACGGGTGCTGAAAAGAACCACTATGCGAACTACCAACCGTATGCGCTATTTATTGCTCGCAGCCTTGCTGCCAGCCAGCTCCCTGTACGCACAGCGGGTGACCTTGTCGGCCAACAGACTACCACTGGAAAAAGTGTGTAAGGAAGTGGAAAAACAAACCGGCTACTATTTCGTCTATCCTAAAGATCTGCGGGAGAAAGAACAACAAATCAGTGTAGACCTGAAAGATGTACCTGTCACTACTGCTTTACAACAAATCTTCGATCGTACGCCATTCAATTACCAGGTAACTGATAAAGTGGTTTCTGTCAATACCAACGCCAAAAAAACAGACCAGGAAAAAGTACCGAAGTCGATTAAAGACAGTGTCAGTATTACTGTAAAAGGCAGAATATATAGCGCCAACGCAGGCGTCCTGGAAAATGCATCCGTGTCTACCTCCTATACTAAAAAAACGACCCTCACGAATAGTAAGGGCGAATATGAACTAAAAGGAGTATTACTGGGAGAACAGCTCCAGATCAGCTATGTAGGCTACGAACAATACAAGGAAGTGATCATGAATACAGAGATGAACGTCTTCCTGAAAGCGGCAGAAAACCAGCTGGACAAAGTAGTAGTTAAAGCCTATGGCGTTACCAGCAAACGTTTCAACACCAGCAATATCGTTACTGTTTCCGGTAAAGACATACAGGATCTTCCCATTCAAAACCCTCTCCTGGCTCTGGAAGGAAGAGTACCTGGCCTTCAAATTACCATGGCAAATAATTCTCCGGGATCTCCTATGAAAATAGAAATTCGCGGAAGAAATGCCATCAATCAAAGAGTATCTTCAGATCCCCTGTTTGTAATAGATGGCGTACCACAAACAGTGATGGACTTTCCGTCATCCAATGATATACGACTCCGGGCTTTTAACGGAACTACAAATATCATCTCCAACGGCCTGGATCAGTCCGGGCTTGAAGTAGGCCTCAATCCTATGTTTGGCCTGAGTCCTAATGATATTGAATCCATCGAAGTACTGAAAGATGCCGGCGCCACCGCTATTTATGGTAGTCGCGGTGCAAACGGCGTCATCCTCATCACTACTAAAAAAGCAAAAACAGGTATTACTAAATTTTCACTGAACCTTTCTCAGGGCGTGAAAAATGTGATAAAAAAACAAACCTTCCTGAATACGGAACAATTCCGCGCCATGCGTAGAGAAGCCTATGCCAATAGCGGACTAACGCCTACGAATGTTCCCGGCAGGCCAGGATATGCGCCGGAGCTATTCTTAATGGACTCTACCCGTTATACAGACTGGAGTAAGTTCATGTATGGCAAGGCTGGTTTATACACCACAGTAAATCCACAACTGACCGGAGGAAGTTCGCAGATATCCTATGTTATCTCCGCCAACTATACCCGGCAGCAGGACATTACGCTCAACGCAGGCGTAGCCCAATCCACCAGCTTCTTAGTGAACCTGAATAACCACTCGCTCAACAACCGTTTCAGATCCGGGGTCAGCTTCATTTATATGAATAACTCCAACGGACAAATCAATGGTACTGCCAATAATCCTGTTATTCCTCCAATGGCTCCCGATCCGTTCGACAGCCTGGGTAAACTGAACTATCTGGCATACCGCAAAGTGGGCCTCACCTTTCCTTTCAGCGGATACCTGCAACCCGTTACAAGTGGAGGCGATCGTATCAATGCATCCTTTAACGCTGGTTATACCTTACTAAAAGGACTCGAGTTCTCTACCCAAATAGGATACAGTATGTCGCTCAACAATAGCGAACGGGTAACCCCTTTCTCTTCCCTGGAGCCTAAATCAATATACCAGCCTACCCAGGTTTATGGTACTCACTCTTATGGCACTACGCAGATGTCGACCATCAGCGTGGAACCCAAACTCGTATGGAATGAATCTGTTGGAAATGGCGTGTTGACAATGGTTGCCGGCGGTACCTATCAGGCCAATCGCACCAAAAGCTCATTAATTACCGGTAGCGGTTATGCCAACGACGACCTGATAAATCTGCTGGAAGCAGCGCCTACAGTTAGTGGTTCCAACAAAATGGGACAATACAAATACGTGGGATTATTCGCCAGCGCAGACTATACACTCTCAGAGAAATATATGGTCAGTCTCAGCGGCAGAAGAGATGGCAGTAGCCGATTCGGCCCTGGTAAACGGTTTGGCAACTTCTGGTCAGCAGGTGCAGGCTGGATTATCTCGGAAGAAAAATGGGCAGAAAAATTGTTGCCAAAAGCATTCACCTTCCTCAAACTCAGAGGCAGCTACGGTCTCACTGGCAGCGATGGCGTGGGCGACTATCAATACCTCTCACAATGGGGTTACGTTATCGAAACATTGAACGGTACCAACAGTACGATGAAATACAATGATGTCGCACCATTGATGACAATGCTCGCCGCAAATGATCAGTTTCACTGGCAAACGAATAAGAAGTCAGAAGTTGCGCTGGAACTGGGTTTATGGAATAAAATAACTTTGACGGCAGACCGTTACTTAGACCGTTGTGATAACCAGCTACTGGGCTATCCGCTGGCCTCCTTCACCGGCTTCACTACAGTAACCGCCAATTCGGCTGCCAATGTGCAAAACTCGGGATGGGACTTTATGGTAGATGCTACTGCTATTCAAAAGAAAGACTTTAGCTGGAACATCGGGTTCAATATTAACTTTCAACGTAACAAACTCATATCTTATCCCAACCTGATGGAATCCCCCTATGCATCTCTTTATCGTATAGGCGAATCCCTGAACAATCTGGCGCTCTATCACTACCTCGGCAGCGACCCTGCTACCGGAAAAGGTATTTACTATGATGCCAATAAAGATGGAAAAATCAATACCAACAGCAGTGTTGCTCCAGGTACGGCGGATGATGACAGGGTGGTTTTCCTCGATATGAATCCTAAATTCAGCGGAGGTTTTTACACTACTTTCCGATACAAAAACTGGAGCCTGAATCCAACATTCACCTTTAAACGCGCCTACCAGAAAATTGGTTATATGTACGATGGCTCTTCCATCAATAATATGACCTTATGGCAATATGAAAACCGCTGGACTCCGGAAAATCCCAATGCACTCCTCCCACCTCTGACGGCGGTGCCTTCTCAAGAGAGTACAAACTTCTGGGGCTCGGATCGCAACTATAAAATGATCAACACTTTCCGGTTAAATAATCTGCGCTTATCCTGGACAATGCCCGCCAGCATGGCCAGAAAGGCGCATATGCAGTCATTTGCATTCAACCTGACCGCCAATAATCTCTGGCTTATTACCAACTATAAAGCCGGCGTAGATCCGGAGTCTTATGAAATGGCGCCTTCACTGCGCACCGTTACATTAGGCTGTAATGTTTCATTCTAATTAAATGTACTCATCATGCGATTGCCACATTATAAAAGTAAAATAATACCCGCTCTACTGCTCAGCATTGGCTGTCTGGCCAGTGCATGCAAAAAAATGGTCGACATCAATCCTCCAATCGATACCATCGATAACAAAAATGTTTTTAATTCTCCTGATAAAGTAAATGCCGCAGTTTCCGGACTCTATTTTCTCATGATGAAAAATACCGGAGAACCCACTTTCAGCAACGGCAGCACCACCTGCTATGCCGGAATGATGGCAGATGAACTGGTTCCTTCCATGGGAACCACCATACCGGAAGACTACCAGTTCTATACTAACAAACTCCTGCTCTCCAATCCCAAGCCAGGGCCCGACCTGTGGAGTTATCCATATAAAGTGATCTATGCGGCTAATGCCATTCTGGAAGGCATCGCTGGCGCCACCTCCCCGGCAATTACAGATAGCATTAAAAAACAGGCCATCGGGGAAAGCAGGCTGGCAAGGGCTTTTGCCTTGTTCTATCTGACGAACTTTTATGGAGATATTCCCACACCTATGAGTACCAACGTACTCATAGAAGGCAAACAACCACGCCAGCCAATCGATAAAGTATACCAAATCATCCTCGATGATCTGAAAGCAGCCATCGAATTGTTGCCAGATAATTATGCTGTAACAAACGGAGAAAAAGTACGTCCTAACCGATATGCCGCTATCGCGCTGCTGGCAAGGGTTTACCTCTACCGTCAACAATGGCAGGAGGCCGCCGCAACAGCAGATAAACTAATCAGTAGCGGACAATTCAGCCTGACGACACTGGAAAATGCTTTCGAACCAAACAGTAAGGAAGCTATCTGGCAGTTATTGTACGATATGAAAAATGGACAAAGCTTTCATATACCGGAAAGTATGAATCTAATGCCAGCACTGAGCATATCCATGCTGGACGAGGCATCACAGGAGTTCTTCACGGACCCTGCAAATTTCGAATCCGTGCAGTTGTTCATCATCCCTACCTACATCCTGTCTGACCATTTAACACAGGCCTTTGAACCTGGCGACCAACGATTCAATAAATGGACTGACAGCCTGAGAGCGCCAGCTGTGGCCCCATGGAATGGTATCGAATATCGCTTTGCCCGTAAATACGTGCAGGCGAATCCGGACGGCACAGACGCCCACCCATACTATACCGTATTCCGACTGGCAGAACAATACCTGATCCGCGCAGAAGCCCAGGCTCAACTCGGCGATGTGGCCGGCGCAGCCTCCGATCTGAATGCTATTCGTTCCCGTGCAGGATTACCAGCTACTGCCGCTTCTTCCAAAGAAGCCTTACTGACAGCGATCGCACATGAAAGACAAATTGAATTGTTCGCCGAATGGGGCCACCGCTGGTTCGATCTGAAACGTACCAACAAAGCCACTACCGTGTTGAGCGCTATCAAAGAAAAACAACCCTGGTCGGATAATAACCTGTTGTTATTTATCCCTCCACTGGAAATACAAAATGATCCGATGCTAAAACAAAACCCGGGTTATACCTGGTAATACAAAATATAAAAGCAAAGGCTGGACGTAGTCAACGTCCAGCCTTTGCTTTTGATACAATATTATTATCTGCCCGCAATAGTCGTAGCAGCAATGAACCCGCTGCTCCATGCATGCTGGAAGTTAAAGCCTCCAGTGATTCCATCTACGTCCATCACTTCTCCTGCAAAAAACAGTCCGGGCGCCAGCCTGCTCTCCATCGTGTTAGGATCTATTTCACTGAGCTGTATGCCGCCGCAGGTCACAAACTCCTCTTTAAAAGTAGTTTTGCCTTTCACCGGAAACTCCATACTCACCAGTAACTTCATGAGACGGTTCTGGTCTTTCGCAGGCACGTCTGCCCATCTTAAATCTTCGCCAATACCTGCCTGCTGTAACAGGAATT
Source organism: Chitinophaga dinghuensis (assembly GCF_003259435.1). GTDB lineage: Bacteria > Bacteroidota > Bacteroidia > Chitinophagales > Chitinophagaceae > Chitinophaga > Chitinophaga dinghuensis. Next base: position 63,171 of record NZ_QLMA01000004.1, on the reverse strand, counting down.
GCCATAATCTTTGTGGCAGCTGAAACGGATTGCGGGTATGTATTTTTTGTTTACCTAATTCATGTCGGAGAGACTGCCAGTCTTCCCGCAGGCTATTCTCATTATAGCTTGGCAGCCAGTTTACCACCGCAGTAAAAGTATACTGTATATCCTGCAACTCTCTGGCTCCCCAGGCAGACAATCGAAGTATAGCCGGCCCACTCATACCCCAATGGGTAATCAGCAGCGGCCCTTGTTGCTGTAATTTGGTACCTGCAATTTTCACTGCCGCCTCCGAAGCCACGCCCATCAGGGACGTAATCGGATTGCCAGGCATATTAAACGTAAACAAACTCGGCGCAGGCGGAACTATCGTATGTCCTGTAGTTTCCAACCAATGGAACTTCCCAGCCTGCGCATAACCGCCGGCAGCCACACATACATAATCCGCCACTACAGGACCTCCCTGATTTAACAACAGCTTCCAGCGCCCATCCGCCTGACGGTCCAGGGAAAGAACTTCCGTATTAGTTTTGATATTAACGAGATACTTGTCCGCTTCCCGCAACAGGCAATCTATAATAGTCTGCGAATCATCTGTTACCGGGAACATTCGTCCATCAGCTTCCGCCTTCAGTTTCACGCCTCTGTCCCCATACCAGCTAATGGTATCCGGTACAAAAAAATGCCCGAATGCCTTCTTCACAAAATTCCCTCCCCGCGGATATCGTTTAGACATATACGTTATATCCGGCGCATTATGGGTAACATTGCATCTGCCGCCCCCACTCACTTTCACCTTGGAGAGCAGCTTGCCGGTCTTCTCCAGCAGCCATACTTCCAGGTCAGGATTCATCTGTGCAGCATTCACCGCGCAAAAAAATCCGGCCGCTCCGCCACCGGCTACTACCAGTCGTTTATGTTTGGAACTCATTAAATCTTGTTAATTTTTCAGTATTTCGCGCAATATTAACTTTAATCTTTTGAAGATTGCTATTTTTAAGGCCCCTATAGGACAATTAATAGTAATTAGTAATTTGTAGATAAAATAACAACCATGAAATGGAAACTTCCACTGGCGCTGCTGACAGGAATTGTATCTGCAGTGGCTTTTATGCCACCGCCCGACTGGTCGGATAGAATCGTTAAAGCACTGGCGCAATTCAGTCAACGCAACCCGCAGGAGAAAGTCTACCTCCATATGGATAAAGACTACTATGCGGCTGGAGAAACCATCTGGTTCAGGGCTTACATCACCCTGCAAGGACTTCCCTCTGTAAATGCCACCAATCTGTACGTAGAACTGCTGGACAAGAATAATAATATTGTACAGAAGAAATTGTTCGCAGGTGGCGGCGGTATGTCTCCCGGCGAATTTGAACTTCCTGAAACACAAAAACCAGGACAGTACCAGATTCGGGCCTATACCGCATGGATGAACAACTTCGATCCGGCTTTCTTTTTCACCAAAACAATAGAAATCTTTGATCCTGCCAAAAAAGGCGGATTAGAAGCCGATTCCCTTGCACAAGACTTCTCCATACAGTTCTTTGCGGAAGGCGGTAACCTCATTGCCGGACAACCTGGCGTGGTAGCCTACAAAGCGATTGATCAAAACGGATACCCTATCGAAGTAACCGGAACTGTCAAAAACAGCAAAGGCGCCCAGGTAGGAAATATTAAATCTATTCATGATGGGATGGGTAGCATCGAATTCACTCCCGATGCCGCAGAAACCTATCAGGCCGTGATTAAAAGCGCAAAAGGACAAACAAAAACCCTTGCCCTCCCTGCCGCACAAACCAAAGGCATGACCCTGAAAGTCTATAATAAAGGCTCCAGGATCTTCTATCAGGCAGTTGCTGGCCCTAACAACGATACCAGTCTGAATGAACTGCTGATTTTCGCCCAGATGAATCAGCAAATGGTCTATAAAGCGAACCTGGATGTAGCCGATGGCCGCATTAGCGGATTTATTCCTACCAATGGTATTCCTTCAGGCATTTTACAGCTCACCCTCTTTACAAAGAGCGGTCTGCCTATCTCCCAGCGTTTGGTATTCGTACATAAAAATGATCTGCTGCAAATGGACGTACTGGAATCTGATATCCATCCGGAGCCTCGTACTAAGAACTCCCTGGTATTAAGACTTCCAGACACCATCAGCACCAGTATCTCTGTAGCGGTTACAGATGCAGAAGCTGTACCGGTAGAAACCAAAAATGTCAACAATATCATTTCCAACCTGCTGCTGACCTCCGATATCAAAGGGTTTGTATACAACCCTGCCTGGTATTTCCGGAACGATTCTACATCCACCTTACAGGCCCTGGATCTGGTAATGCTCACCAACGGCTGGACGCGTTTCAGCTGGGAGAAAATCCTCAGCAATGATTATCCACAGATAAAATATCCTTACGAACAAGGGCTCTCCATGGATGGTAAAGCAACCGCCGGTACCGGCCGTCCACTCACCAATGGCCGGATAGACATGATCATCAAAGTACCAGCCGATAGCTCCAGCATGTTTGCACAGGCGCCAGTAGATGATAAAGGGGAATTCCATATCTCCGGCATGATCTTCCCGGATACGGCCTATATCTACTATCAGGGTAATGATAACGTGAAAAAGAGCAAGGATGTAAGCGTGAAATTTACCAATCACTTCTTTGAGAAACCTTCTCTCATCAAAATTCCTTTCCCACTGCGCGTGCCGCCAGCAGTAGACAATGCCGCCCTGAAAGCATTCCTCGCTAACGCCGCCGAAAGCAATAAAGTGAACAGAGCGATCAATAATAAAACGGTCTATCTGAAAGAAGTAAACGTAAACGCGAAAAAACAAGCGCCTGCTGAATCTACCGAGAAAAGATATGTATCCGGATTGTTTGCTGGCGGAGATGGCATGACCTTCGACCTGACCAAGGAAACACCTATCGCGATGAACATCTTCCAATATCTGCAGTCCAAAGTAGCCGGCCTCCAGATCACCGGAGATATCAATAATCCAACCCTTAGCTGGCGCGGTGGCGCACCTGGTTTATACCTCAACGAAATGCAGTCTGATATCTCTATGCTGGCCAACCTGCCAGTAACAGATATCGCTATGGTGAAAGTAATCCGTCCTCCGTTTATGGGTATGGGCGGCGCTAACGGCGCCATCGCTGTATATACGAAAAAAGGAGGCGACAATACCCCGGTGAACGATCCTAGTGTTCGTGGTTTTGAACTCTATAAAAAAGCAGGTTACAGCGTAGTGAAACAGTTCTATTCTCCGGATTACAGCGTGAAAAAAGAAGTGCATTCACTGCCTGATAAACGCCTCACCCTCTACTGGAATGCCAACGTAGCCATCGATACCCTCACCCATACTGCAAAAGTGGAATTCTATAACAACGATTTCACCAAGAAATTCAGAGTAGTGGTAGAAGGTATGGCCGAAGACGGCACTGTAGGCCACCTGGAACAAGAGTTCTAGTTGCTCGCGAAGGACGCAAAGAAAAAGCCGCAAAGGCGCAAAGTATATTAAAAATAGTAAGGGCTGAACAGATACTGTTCAGCCCTTACTGCTTTTATTGATCCTGCATTATAATACCGTAAGCGGTGTCACAATGCCTACTGAAAAACGGAAGTTATCGCCATTGGTCTGCCCAAAGGCGGCCTTGGCGTAATCGGTATACCTGTAAACCCTACCTACCATATTAGCATACACTTTCAGATTAACGGATTTTAACGGGTAAACCTCCACTCCGGGGACATACCCCCAGGCTACGCGCAATCTTTTATCAGCATTGGGATCAGGATTGCCATCCCAACATGCAAAATCGACCATACCCTGGAAGGCTAAATGTACAATCCTACTGACCTTTACATCTGCGCTCACCCAATGGGTAACATATCTCACACCCTGCTTGGCGGGGCCATTATGTACTATACCCGAAACAATCAGCTTCCTGTCCAGGTTTTCCAGACTCAGTTTAAAATCGTATTGCAAACGAAATCCTTTCAGCTGTAACTGATTACCAAATGCGAAGTAATTCATATACTGATGTGTGGCCTCTTTGAAGATACTATAAGACCATATCGTCTGGAACTTACCTTCCCAGAAACTACCGCGCCAGTTGGCCACTGCTGCAAATGGAAATTTTGCTTCATTGATACCGGGAATAGTATCATATAATTCATGAAAAGTTTTGGTACGACTATTCAGCAACTGGACTGTAAACTCATGCTGTTTGTTGGGTAAATAGCCCACACCGGCGCCGGAGAGAAAGTTATCTGCAAACTCAATCATATCAGAATACTCATAAATATCGATCGGATTTGCATCAAATTCATAACCGCCCCAATCGGCACAAAGCTTACCGGCATAGATCTTCCAATGTTCATTGGGGTCAAAGCGCAGGTACGCCAGATCTGTGGATCTGCTGATATTGTCTACCGATTGCGTTTCCGGATTCCTGGTATAACGATCACGGAACCTGAAATATAGCTTATCCGTTACTTTTCCTTTGATCTCCAGCCGAAACTGTTCATTTACGAAACTGGACCCTGTATAAGTACCATTTACAAAACGGTTTTGTCCTGCAAAACGCATATTGGCTATTAGGTCAATGTTATCCAACAAATACGATTTGGGCAATGAAATCAAGGGTTTGTAGATCGTGTCGGGGTGTTCCTGCTGCTGTGATTTCGCAGTGAAACAGCACAGCAATAGTACACACATTAGCCAGTAACGTGTACGCATGGAAGTTAGATTATGGTTACATAAATATGGCGCTACAGCAGTATGCCCGCGAAAAAGAAGCCTGCGGCAACGGCTACGCCTACCGCAACAAGGCCCGGTATCATAAAGCTGTGATTAACTAGGAATTTACCGATATGTGTACTGCCTGTACGGTCAAAGTTGATGGCCGCCAGCAATGTAGGATATCCGGGAAGAACGAAGTCGCCATTGGAGCCATGAAACATAGCCACCAAATGCGGCGGAACAATACCCAGCGAAAGCCCTAATGGCATCAGTGCCTGGGTAGTGGCAGCCTGGCTGAAAAGCAGGATACTCAACAGGAAAATAGCAATGGCAAATGTCCATGGAGCAGACCTTACCATGTTGCCAAGTGCAGCTTCTATCACGCCCTGATTGGTTTGCATGAACGTAGCGCTCATCCACACCACTCCAAAAATAGAGATCACCGCAGATGCGCCGGCAGTAAAGAGACTGGCTTTGGCAACGGCTGCTGTAGAGGTTTTACAAATCAACATAATACCCGCGGCAGCGCCCAGCATGATCAGCTCAATCATTGCTGCCATCTTGATATTACCGAGTTTATTGATAGCGAGATTAGGATGTCCTGGTTCGAAGGATGGTAACAGATTGGGGAAGGCTCCCACCAATACAATCATCAATACTGCCAGGCCGAATATAATAACAGATGTTTTGGCGCCAGGTAACAAAGGGGCTCTGCTACCAGATGTATCCGTGTCTATACTTTTCGCAAACTCCGGATCTTTCATTTTTTCCAGGAAAACGGGGTCTTTGTCCAGATCTTTCCCTTTTTTCCAGCAAACGGCTACTCCTGCAAGAATGCCTACCAAAGCCGCCGGAATGCTTACCATCACGACCTGAGGCAGGGAAATAGCTCCTCCCAGAATACCTACTAATGCGGCTGTGGCAGCAGAAATAGGACTGGCTGTTACCGCCAGGTGAGACGCGATTACAGAGATACTCAGCGCTCTCTCCGGGCGTATCCGCTTTTTGGTAGATACCTCCGCAATGATGGGTAATAAAGAATAAGTGATATGTGCAGTTCCTGCAAAAACGGAAAACACGAAAGTGGTGAGTGGCCCTATCAGCACGATAAGAGACGGTTTGCTCCGCAATACTTTCTCTGCCAGTCGCACCAGGAAGTCCATCCCGCCAGCAGCCTGTAAAGTGGCGGCAGTAGTCACTACTGATAAAATGATCAGCATTACGTCAATCGGAGGGTCCGCTGGTTGCATACGGAACACAAAAACAAACAGTAAAAGCGCCACCATTCCCATTACTCCCAAACCGATTCCCTTCATGCGCGCACCAATCAAAATAGCCACCAACAGGATAGCAAACTGAATCCAGATCATAACTGTCAAGTATATACGGTAAAATTAGATACGGAACGAAACACTAGTATTCAAAAAAGTATTCCTGTATCTGCGCGGGATTCGAAGTTTTCAACAGCGCCAGTTGCAGCAGTACGCGCGCTTTTTCAGGATTCAGATCATCAGATACAATAGTGCCCAGCGCCTTGTCGTCTGTTTCTCCATTCAACGTAACGCGGCCGCTGACAGCACGGGAAGCTCTCACCACTACTATTCCTTTGGCGGTAGCCTCTTTCACTTTCTTTTCCACAGTAGGATAGAGATTTCCATTTCCTACGCCTGCAATGATAATACCTTTGGTACCATTATTCATGAGGCAATCCATCAACGTGGGATCAGGATTGGAGTAACCATACAGGATATCCACCTTTGGTAATTCATCTACATGCATCACATCAAACACGGATTGCGTCGTGTGTTTACGCAATACGGAATGATACCAGGATACTTTTCCGTCATAAATATAACCTAAAGGTCCGGTATTTGGGGCCTGAAATGTAGCAGTGCTGGTCGTATTCATTTTGGTGACATCCCTGCCCGAAAAAATTTCTTCGTTCATAGCCACCAGTACGCCTCTGCCTATAGAGGATTTGTTGGATGCCACTACAATGGCATCATATAAATTTTTGGGTCCGTCAGCGGAGATAGCGGTGGCGGAGCGCATCGCCCCCACCAATACGACCGGTTTATTGGATTTAACTGTGAGGTCCAGGAAGAAAGCCGTTTCACCTTGTGTATCAGTACCATGGGTGATGACAATACCATCTACATCACTCCTTTCCAATAACTGGTTGACACGTTTGGCCAGCTTCAGCCATACGCTGTCCGTCATCGCCTGACTCCCTACAGAAGCGACCTGCTCTCCATCCAGATTAGCTACTTTCTTCGCTTCCGGAACGGCATTCAGCAGATCTTCAATAGGCAGCTTTCCGGCTGTATAACCGGCGCTGACACTGGATGTGCCTGCGCCGGCAATAGTACCTCCGGTAGCTAAAATTACAATATTTGGCAAGTTCTTATCGCGTGCGGATCTTGTAGCAGTAGCTGCTTCCTGCGTTATTTCTGCCCGTTGATTCTTTTTCTTTTGTGCCTGCGCATCCATCGGATGTAACTGCACCGCAGTGCAGGCTAACAGTAAGCCATAAACGAAAATAGAAGAACGTAACATACTTAAACGGGGTTTTGTTATTTGATAAATTGAGGTCTGATCAGGTTATCGAACGTGAAAATCTCATCCCATTTTTCCTGGGTGATATATTGTTTCTCTTTCACTGCAATATCATGAACGGATTTACCTGTTTCCAGGGCCTCACGGGCAATACTAGCGGACTTTTCGTAACCAATCACAGGGTTCAGCTGCGTTACAATACCGATACTGTTCATCACCATCTGACGGCAATGTTCTGCATTAGCAGTAATACCTCTCACGCATTTTTCACGCAGGGTACGACATGCGTTAGACATATAGGAAATAGAAGTAAACAATGCGAAAGACAACACTGGTTCCATCACATTCAATTGTAACTGCCCTGCTTCCGCTGCCAGCGTAACAGTAAGGTCAGCGCCAATTACATAGAAAGCAGTTTGATTCACTACTTCAGGAATCACCGGATTCACCTTACCCGGCATGATAGAAGATCCTGGCTGCATAGGAGGCAGATTGATTTCATTCAATCCAGCACGAGGACCAGAAGATAATAACCTTAAATCATTACATATTTTGGATACTTTAACGGCAGTACGTTTCAGCACACCTGATAATTGCACATATGCGCCGGCATCGTAGGTAGCCTCAATCAGATCCGCTGCCAGAGAGAGATCCAGCCCGGTTACTTCACGCAGATATTTTGTTACCAGATCAGAATATCCTTTAGGCGCATTCACACCAGTTCCGATAGCAGTTGCTCCCATGTTGATCTCTGAAATCAAACGCTTACTGTCTTCCACTCTTGGAGACTCTTCTCCGAGGTTAGTAGCAAAAGCTTTGAATTCATCGCCCAAACTCATAGGTACTGCATCCTGCAACTGGGTACGTCCCATCTTCAATACGTCGCGGAACTCTTCGCCTTTGGCTGCAAACGCGTCTGCCAGCTGGCTCAGCTCTTCTTTATATCCAGTCAGTTTATTGATCAGCGCAATACGAAATGCGGTAGGATACGCATCGTTGGTAGATTGTGAACAGTTCACATGGTTGTTGGGATGACAGAACTGATACTCTCCTTTCTTATGTCCCATCATTTCCAATGCCACGTTAGCAATCACCTCATTGGCATTCATATTCACAGATGTACCAGCGCCTCCCTGAATCAGATCGCTCAGGAACTGACCATCAAACTCCCCGTTGATAACACGATCGCTCGCTTTAATAATATATTCAGCAATATTTTTATCCAGCACTCCCAGATCGCGGTTAGCCATAGCTGCAGCCTTCTTCACATACCCCAGCGACTGTACGAACAAGGGTTCCACTTTCAATGGAATACCTGTGATATGAAAGTTTTCAAGGGCTCTCATGGTTTGGATACCATAGTAAACATCCTGTGGGATTTCCATTTCACCAAGGAAATCATGTTCGATTCTCTTTGACATATCGTTTAAAGATTTAAAACAGGAAGGTAAATGGTTTTACAACAATACAGTGTAAGAAATTGTTTGAGAGATCTGAAGGAAACAGCGATTATTTAATTTATCTTCAACGAACAAACCCGATATTTTTAGTAGAATTCTATGCTATACCGTATTTCTGTTATATGTTTTCTGATTTTTACTTTTGCTGTAAAACAGTTAACAGCCCAACATTTGCATCCTTATTTTAATGCGGCTGAATATAAGCAGATGCTGGCCATTATTGACCGCTCCGGGGACTCGCCATGGACGAAAGCAGTTACGCCTTATCCGGAAAACTGTCAAATGGTATATCGTTCTCCGGAAGTAGGTATGAAGAACAGATGGGATCTCTGGCTCCGCAACGACGATGTAGCCATTATCCATATTCGCGGCACCAACGGCACCGCCGTTTCCTGGATGGAAAATTTTTATGCCGGTATGATACCCGCCACTGGCCACTTTCAATTAAACGACAGCACCCGCTTTGATTATAAACTCTCCAACGATCCGCAAGCCTACGTACACGCAGGATGGATGATTGGCCTGGCATCAATGGGTCCGGACATTGCAGACAAAATTAAAGACTGCTACCGGAAAGGGATACACGAATTCATTATCATGGGACATAGTCAAGGTGGCGTGATTGCATTTCTGGTTCGCTCCTACCTTGCGTACAGAGAAGACATTCCAAAAGATATTGTCTTCAAAACTATTAGCAGTGGCGCTCCGAAACCAGGCAATCTGAATTACGTATACGACTACGATTATATTACCCGAAATGGATGGGGATTAAGAGTGGTAAATGCGAGAGACTGGGTACCGGAAACGCCTTTCTCCGTGCAAACTACGCGCGACTTCACGACTGTCAACCCATTTACAGATATCAAGAGCGCTTTAAAAGAACAGAAATGGGCCGCAAGAGTAGCGTTGAGTTATTTGTATGGTCGGCTAGACAGGCCGTCCAAACGCGCCAGCCGCAGATTACAACGGGTACTGGGAAAAATGTTATCCAAAAAAGTTCGCACAGTTTTACCAGGATACCAGCCGCCAACATTTGCACAGCGCCACAGTTATGCTACCGCCGGTACCCCGGTTATACTATATCCGGTAAACGGATACGATGAAAAATTTCCTTTCGATGGTAAGAATATATTCACCCATCATATGTTAAAACCTTATCTGTGGCTGACGCAACAGATATATGATACGCCGGCACAGCCTTAATCGCTGCTGCCGCCTTTCTCGCCTACAAACCAATGTTCCTTGTCACGAAACAATACATTGAAGGTTGTCAGCGAACCATAAATACGGGTGATATATTGCTGGAGATTAATTTTCTCTTCATCCGACAATACTTTGTGACTGTTGATATTTTGCTCCAGTACACGCAGGCGATCCCGTAACATCACAATCTTATGAAAGAAGGTATCAATAGGCAGCTCCTTGGCTTTCAGCGTGCCGTCGCCAGGCTGTAAAATCATGGTGCCATTCTTCCATCTGTCGCCCAATGGCACTACTTCCGAAGTACCTCCCCACAGGCGCAGGATTTTCAATAATGATGTTTCCACTTCGGATAAGGTTTCTACTTCTGTGGTCACGTTTTCAGCTACCAGCGCTTCAAACAGGGGATCTGTCTTATCTATCAGTTTAATGCCATGATCCATGAAGGTAACCTGATATTGGGCGTATCTGAGGCCAATGATGACGCCGGGTCCATAGTGAGCATGCTGTACTCTGCTGCCGATTCCCAGGGTTAGTTCTTCCATGAGTTAGTTTTTTGTCCAAACATAAAAAAATCCCGGCGTGATGCCGGGATTTTACAGGAAAAAGTTTTTTACTGCAGCTATTCTTTTACCTTATTAAGGAAGTAAGACAGTTTGAACAACAGTTCATCCTGCAATCCTGCACGGAGTTTGGCCTCATCATCGGTAATGCCTAAACGACGTAAACGCTGATAGTACACATAGGAACCGCCAATGAGCTCCAGACATTCCTGGATCTTATGTTTTACCTCTTCTTCTTTCGCACGTTTTTCAAATTCTTTCTTGGTGAGGATTTTATCTACAAAGTAGAAATTATCTTTATCCTCTACCCACTTATTGCCTTCTCTGTGCTGAGGTTTATAGACTTCCAGGTAACAGTTGTCCAGTTTCAGTACGGTACCGAATTCCGCTTTAATGTCGATCACCATTGGTTTCTCCGGAGTCGGATTAGCCAGTCGTTTCTTGATATGGTTGCTGATTTCCACACCCAAGTCATCGCTGCTCATCAGGATCTGATTTAATTCAGAGAATTCCAGACTAATCGTGATACGGGTGTAGTTTCTGCCGCTTTTGATCTTACCAAAGAGGCTGGGAGACGTATTCTCATCAAAGATGATATCTTCCACCTGTACCTTGGTAATGGTGCGATAATTAGGTTTATACCCCTCTTCTACCGGCGTCGGTCTTTTATTCACCAGCCTGCTGGTTTCCTGACGGCGACTGTGCTGGATATAGTCATCCACAAATCGAAGTCCGTGTTTCTTCATCCGCGCATATAATTCGTTGCTGGTGTAATTATTCATTTTGCTGAGCAGGCTCAGATCGTTCCAGCCATCGAAATGCTGCATTTGTTTCAGTTCATCCAGGATATCTGTAGCAGGAATATTGCGGCGATAAAACAATTCACCTATAAGGAAGATGGCATATTCATGCGCCGGGTAGCCTAATTCCGGGAGAACATCATAAGGACTTCTTTTTTGTTCACGAGCGCTCTCCAGCAGATCTATGTCGGACACAACCGGCGACAAAAGATATTTCCTGGCAGCAGATCTCAGCTTACGACTAACATAATCCAGCAGCTGCTCGTTCACCGGGCTGTGGTGTACGAAGTCGTGCAGAATCTGCACAAATCGCCGGGAAGTGGGCAATCCGAACTGAGACAGAATATCATTTTCCATATCCTGCACGTCGTCATTACTGTCCACCTCGTTTCCAGGTTTAACCTTACGGTCCAACTGCTGATAACGCTGATAGTACTCCTGTAGTTTCAGTTTAAGCTGATCCATAATATATATACAATTAAAAATTAAATGCCTTGGTTAACTACTGCGCACAAACGAATACGCAGGGTAATTCTACACACCTGTCATTTTATCAAAGAATTGATTATCAACAGTTTACAATAAACGGGAATGAAATGGGAAAGTCCGCAAAGATAAACAGAAAATTACGATTTTTGAAGCGGAAAATGATGAGTAAATCGTCCTAATTTGTCAATATTTTAGCGAGCTGAAAACATCTTCCTGGAAGACAATCCAAATCTGATTTTATTCTAATTTATAAGTTGCTGAAAAAAAATTTTAACATCTATTTGGAATTTCAGAATACTTTCTCTTATCTTTGCACTCCCAACAACGGAAAAAGGTTACTCACACAGGTGAAAAGCCCCGTTGGAAAGGACAAATGGTGGTTGTAGCTCAGTTGGTTAGAGCATCAGATTGTGGTTCTGAGGGTCGAGGGTTCGAAACCCTTCAATCACCCCACTTATTAAAACGGTGGATGTAGCTCAGTTGGTTAGAGCATCAGATTGTGGTTCTGAGGGTCGAGGGTTCGAAACCCTTCATTCACCCCACAAAGTTAAAAGGCTTCCTCTTGGAAGCCTTTTTCTTTTATATCTTTACCACCCTTAAACAGATTATCTCTTCATGTTATATACATTACCCTTCATCGCGGCCATCGCTGGCTGGCTGATCAATACTGTAGCCATCCAAATCCTGCTCCGCCAATTACCCAAACGCAGAGAACAATTAGCCACTGAGCTGGGAAACCTCGCCGGTAAACAATTCTCCTTCGCCCTCATCCGCCAGAAACTCACCGACCCGGATAAAATCAAAAACATCATCCCCGTCGTGGAAGAACACCTGGACAGTTTCCTGCGCGACAGACTCCCCAAAGCAATGCCCGTACTTTCCATGTTCATCGGCGACAGCACCGTGAACCAAATCAAATCACACCTCGTCAACGAACTGGACTCCCTCTTTCCTAAAATGATCGGTCAATATCTCGATAACGTAGAAAAAGACCTGGACCTGGAAAAAATTGTCAGCGAGAAAATCCGTACCACCACCGACGAACAAATGTCAAATGCTGTTCAACAATTCCTGGGAAAAGAACTGAAAGCTTTCAAATTTTTAGGCGCGATCTCCGGTCTTATCATCGGTATCATCTCCCTGATCATCGCTTTGATAGCGGCTTAATTCCGAGGACTACGCGTCTCCCTGAAATACACCTGCGGTACCAACACCGTACAGGACGAATCTTTGCTGACTGTTAACTGCTGTTAACCCCATAAGATTGTTAACTACTGTTAAGACCTTCTGACTCCGCTTTTCCCACGATTCCCCTCTAAAAATTCCGCTCATCACAATATCCCGCCATTCATAACGATATCCGGATAGTTTTGTCTTACTCCGAAATAAACTGGATTTAAATACGCTTAGGATGAGAAAATGCTATGCAATCGTTGCTGGTATCATGTTGTGGCAGGTTAATTCATATGCGCAGGCGCCCAATAACGCTAAATCGCCTGCTCCCCAACAACAGGGACAAGGACGTACCCAGGGACAAAGACCCAATATGCCGCAAATCGGCCATGTCTATGGAAAACTCCTGGACGCAAAAACGAACAAACCCGTCGAATATGCGTCTGTGGCTTTACTCAGACAAAAAGACTCTTCGGTTGTTACCGGTATGCTCACCAAACCAAATGGTGAATTCAACCTGGAAAACCTTCCTTTCGGTCAGTTCCTCATCAGAATTAATTTCATGGGATATGTTACCCTCATGAAAAAAGTGACCATCACTGGTCAGACAACAGATCAGGATCTCGGCAATATCAAACTGGAACCCAATGTAAAAATGCTGAACAGCGTGGAAGTCACCGGCCAGAAAAGTGCCTTCCAAATGGGTATAGATAAAAAAGTATTTAATGTAGACCGCAATCTCACCAGCGTCGGCGGTACCGCACAAGATGTGCTTAAAAGCGTACCTTCTGTAAACGTAGACCTGGACGGGAATGTAACGGTTCGTAATGCCTCTCCGAACATCTTCGTGGACGGTAAACCGTCTACCCTTACGTTGGATCAGATTCCTGCAGATGCCATTGAAAGCATTGAACTCGTTACCAACCCCTCTGCAAAATATGATGCGGAAGGCATGTCCGGTATCCTGAACATCGTACTTAAGAAGAATAAAAAAGCAGGCTTCAACGGCGCTATTCAGGCGGGTATCGGCAACAACAACAAATACAATGGCGGCGGCAACATTGCGGTACGCCAGGGAAAAATAAACGTCTTCGCCAACTATAATGTGAACGCCAACCAAACATGGGGCGATGGTAATACCTACCGCACCAACTTCGGCGGCTCCAAAGGCGATACCAACTACCTGACCCAACATAGTAACAGTCTCAGTAAACCGCTCTTCCAATTCGGACGCGCCGGTTTAGATTACTATCTGGATAACAGAAATACCATCTCCTTCACACAAAGCGTTGGTGGCGGCGATTTCAAAACCCATGAAGATCTGCTCAGTACTTTCGCCGATGCGAAAAAGAATGTAACCGGCAAAAACGATCGCCAGAACGATAGCAAGATGAGCTTCCGTAACTATACGTCGGCACTGAACTATCGACATACATTCGCCAAACAAAATCAGGAATTAACCGCAGACCTGAACTATAACAGAAGTAATAACAGTCGCAATGGCGATTATATTACACAAGCGCTGGATGCCGCCAACGATCCGCTTGGACAGTCTGTAAGACAAAACAACACCACCGACGGCAGAACGACTTTCATCACCATGCAATCCGATTACACCAATCCAATTGGTAAAAACGGTAAACTGGAACTCGGTGTGAAAGCCACTATCAGAGATTATAGCAGCAGATATGACGTATACAATCAGGATACGTTAACGAATACATTCCCACATGTGGATTCACTGTCTACCGACTACAGTTACAAAGAAAGAATATATGCGGGATATGCCAACTTCGCCAATACCATCGGCAATTTCGGCTACCAGGCAGGCTTGCGTGTAGAACAATATATTTACAGCGGAGAAAACCAGGGCGTCATCTATAAACCGACCAAAGCTACTCCTGGCTTCTTTCCCAGCGTATTCCTTTCCCAGAAACTGAAGAAAGAACAGGAACTGCAACTGAACTATTCCAGGAGAGTAAATCGTCCGAACTTCTTCCAGCTGATACCTTACCGCGATTACAGCGATCCGCAAAACCAACGCGAAGGGAATCCAAACCTGAAGCCGGAATATACCAACAGCCTGGAGTTCTCCTACGTGAAGAACTGGAAAAACAGTAATTTCTTAGGAAGCATTTACTTCAGAAATACGAATAATCTCATTACCACTATCAGTACGCCAATCGGCCAGGACACCCTGCTGACGCAGTATACCAACGCCAACAGAAGTAATTCCTATGGCGCTGAGCTGACCATGAAAAATCAGATTGTACGTGGCTGGGATATCACCACCAACGTTAACCTGTATCAAACAGATCTCCAGGTAAACGATGGCCAGCATACCTTTAACAACAGCGGTTTCAGCTGGCTGGGTAAAATTAATTCCGAAACAAAACTGCCGGCCAATTTCACTTTACAAGTGAATGCAACCTACCAGGCGCCTACAGTGGCACTGCCTAACAGTGGCAATGGTGGCGGAGGCGGCGGCCGTGGCGGCGGAGGAGGTGGAATGATGATGATTCCTACTTCTGCACAAGGTACCATCAAAGGCTTTAGCATGGTGGATGTAGCGGTGAGAAAAGATTTCCTGAAAAACAAAGCGGCATCTGTTACGCTCAGTGTTTCAGACATCTTCAACACACGCCAGTATGAGCTGAATCAAGTCACCTACGCATTTGCACAGGATTATATCCGCAAGCGCGAATCCAGAATATTCAAACTGAACTTCAGTTATCGCTTCGGTAAATTCGATTCAAATCTATTCAAGAAAAAGAAACAACGCCCTGATAGCAACGATAACCAAATGGATATGCAGGGTTACTAATATTATTAAAGAGGATGGATGCAACCAATAGCCGGCAAAGCGCTTCTATAGCGCGACGCCGGCTATCATTTTTTGATTGCCGCTCATCACATACAAACACTATTTAACACTACTCCTATTAGTTTTATACCATCAAACCAATATTCGAAAAGCTAGTATAAGTACCCTTGCATGCGAAAAAACCTGTCCCTGTTGATTGCTACATTATGTATGCTGTATAACGCTAATGCACAAACGCAGCAAACTGCCCCGCCGAAAGTCACCGGAAAAGTGGTAGATATCACTACCACCAAACCCGTGGAAATGGCTTCAGTAGTAGTGCTCAACAGTACCGACTCATCCGTAATAACTGGCATGTATACCAATGCCAGCGGGAATTTTAATTTTAATAATATCAACCCCGGCATCTATGTATTGCGTGTCACATTTATGGGGTACGACAAACTGGAGAAAGCATTTAAAGTTGTGGAAGGAAAAGGCGCTTTCGTTGGAACGCTGCACCTGCACCGCTCCGGCAAGGAATTGAGTACCGTGGAAATCAAAGCAGAAAAGCCCTCTTTCTCTATGCAGATAGACCGCCAGGTATTTGATGCCGGCGATATGATCAACGCAGAAGGAGGCACGGGCACGGATATACTGAAGAATATTCCCAGCGTAGATGTAGACATAGACGATAACGTAACATTACGCGGTAAAAGCGTCACTATTTATGTAGACGGCAAACCTTCTCCCTTCGGCGATGCTAAAACAGCGCTGCAAATGATTCCAGCGGAAAGTATCGATCGCGTGGAAGTGATCAATAACCCTTCCGCCAAGTTTGAAGCGCAAGGCGGGGGCGGTATTATCAACATCGTATTAAAGAAAGATAAAGCGATCGGTTATAATGTAATGTTCAATGCAGGCGCCGCTACCAGAGGACAATTAAACGGAAGCGCTAATGCCAGCCTGCGTTTGAGACGATTCAATTTTTTCGGTAATTATAACGGGAGATACGAAGACCTCAACGGAAGTGGGTTCAGCAACAGAGAAAATCTGGTCGCGGATACCAGCAGCACCAAGTATTTCACTCAACGTAGTGTGAATAATAACCACAATGGTAATAATGGCGGTCGATTCGGATTTGATTACTACCTGAACGATCGGAATACCTTTACCATCGCACAAGGCCTGAATTACAGCTTTGGTGGCAACAATGAAAACATTGATCTCAACAACCTGGACGATAAATACCAACTATTATCCAGTGGTATCAGAGCCAATACCAGCCACTATAACAACAATAATAACAATACCAGTCTGAGTTACAAACGTACCTACAAAAAGCCCAACCAGGAACTGACGGCATACGTCAGCTACAGTGATAACGGTAGTAGCAGCAACAGCCAGTATCTGAGTAATTATTTTTATCATAATGCAGACACGGCTTATCGCACCGGCAATCAGCAAAATACCAGCGGTAATAATAACAAGTTCTGGAACCTGCAGTCAGACTATACTTCCCCGATGGGTAAGAAGGGAAAGCTGGAAACCGGCGTGAAAGGGACGATGCGTAGTATAGAGAATGATTATATAGCAATGTTGTATAATAAAGACAGCCTGGCCTTTATACAGAGTATGTCGCTCAGCAATAAGTATAAATATGAAGAAGACGTCTATGCTGGCTATTTAAACTTTGCCAATGCGATAGGCAACCTGGGCTACCAGGTAGGTGCGAGGGCAGAGCAATCGTATCTCCGTGGTTATTCTTTTACCAAAGATTCCCGTGTAAACAGATCTTTCTTTAATATTTTCCCAAGCGTATTCCTCAAATATAATCTGCCGGCCAATCAGAACCAGAACCTGGTGTTCAACTATTCCACCAGGATAGACCGGCCGAACTTTGATCAGTTACTGCCGTATATCAACAACTCAGATCCGCAGAATATCCGCACCGGGAACCCGGACCTGCGTTCTGCGCTGACGCATAAGTTTGAAATGAACTATTCTGCCTGGTATCCGAAAACAAATAATTACCTGAGCACGGGTATTTATTATGCGCAGACGAATGATAATATTGACAGAATAAGTACGCTGGATACGCTCAGTGGCGTGACTACCACCCGCCCGATGAACATTGCCACCAGTCAGAATATGGGCGCCAATTTCTCCTATAGCTGGAAAATTTTCAAATGGTGGAAGTTCAATTCCAATCTAAACCTGGAATACAATAAGATGAGTGGCGCCACCATTCAGAACGAGAACTTCACCTATGGCCTGAGTGGCAATATGCAGTTCCGACTGCCGCAACGTTTTAATGTAGAACTGAGTGGGCATTATCGTTCGCCGCGCATCCAACCGCAGGGAACCTTTAAAGCCATGAATGGAATAGACCTGGGTATACGCAAGGAGTTCCTCAAAAACAACCGACTGGTAGTGGCGGTGAACGTCTCCGATTTGCTGAACACGCAGCAATACAACAGTCACTATGTAACGCCTACTTTCATACAGGACTACGACCGCAAACGCGCTACCCGCTTCGTTCGCCTGAATGTCCGTTACCGCTTTGGTAAAATGGACCCGAACCTTTTCAAGAAGAAAAAGCGTCAGGACGACGAAGAGGAAAAACCGCAGGAAGAGGCACCCAAGCCTAATGCAGAAAGAGGCAGATTATAAAATCGCTGCCTGCCGGCATGTAAAATATGTGGGCAGGCAGTTATCTTTTGCCCGCGAGCATGGGAACGAAGGTGAAGTTGTCGAACAGCTCCTGATCGAATTCAGTGTCGCTTACTTTGGTAATCCGCAGCATACGTTGCACGTCTTGGCCGCCAACAGGGATCACCATTTTTCCTCCGATTTTCAGTTGCTGCAGTAATTTTTCCGGGATCTGCGGAGCGGCAGCAGTGACGAGGATTTTATCGAAAGGAGCATAGGAAGACAGGCCTTCATAGCCATCGCCATAGAAAAAGCGAAGATTAGGGTATTTTGACTTGAACTGAAACTGTTTTACCAATTCAAACAGCTTTTTCTGCCGTTCGATAGTAAAGACATTCGCTTTGAGTTCAGCGAGCACACAGGCTTGATAGGCACTTCCCGTACCTATTTCAAGGACTTTTTCATAAGGTTTGATTTCCAGCAGTTGTGATTGGTAAGCAACCGTATAAGGCTGGGAAATCGTTTGTCCCTCACCGATAGGAAAGGCACGGTCTTCATAGGCAATACTCTCAAAAGCCGTATCAAGAAAGAAATGCCTTGGGATATTGCCGATAGCCGCCAGGACATTTTCATCTGTTATTCCCTTCTGACGGATACTATCAACTAATTGTCTGCGTAGTCCTTTTTGTTTGTAAGTATCTTCATACCGCCTCATAATCACAAAATTAACCAATACCTGGGATTTTCAATGAAATCCCGAATTGGAAATTTCACACATTGGTTTTTTTATTTTTACTTTACACTCCATTTGGACCTCCTGGTCCATAAAAAAACTGATGACCATGGATATTAA
Source organism: Chitinophaga dinghuensis (assembly GCF_003259435.1). GTDB lineage: Bacteria > Bacteroidota > Bacteroidia > Chitinophagales > Chitinophagaceae > Chitinophaga > Chitinophaga dinghuensis. Next base: position 43,896 of record NZ_QLMA01000004.1, on the reverse strand, counting down.
TATTCAAAACAAAGTAGCCCAATGGCTCAACGGTAACTACGATGCGGAAACCGTTGCTGCCATTAAGAAAATGGAGGCTGAGCACCCTGATGAACTCACTGAAGCGTTTTACCGTAACCTGGAATTCGGTACTGGTGGCCTCCGTGGCGTAATGGGCGTAGGTACCAACCGAATGAATAAATATACTGTTGGAATGGCTACCCAAGGGTTTGCCAACTACCTGAAGCAGAGCTTTGAAGGAGAGATTAAAGTAGCCCTGGCACACGATAGCCGTAACAATTCCCGTTTCTTTGCGGAAACAGCTGCCAACGTTTTCGCTGCCAATGGCATCAAAGTATACCTGTTTGAAAGCCTCCGCCCTACCCCGGAGCTGTCTTTCACTATCCGTCACCTGCAATGCCAGGGCGGTGTGGTATGTACTGCGTCTCATAACCCAAGGGAGTACAACGGTTATAAAGCATACTGGAACGATGGCGCTCAACTGGTGCCTCCTCATGATAAAAATGTAATCCGTGAAGTAGAGAAAATCACTTCTCCGGATGAAGTGAAATGGACTGGTGGCGAAGCCAATATTACCATTATCGGCAAAGACGTGGATGAAGCATACCTGCAGGAACTCCAGACCCTGAGTATCAACCCGGAGATCTGCAAACAACAGCATGATCTGAAAATCGTCTATACGCCTATTCACGGTACCGGTATCACCATGGTGCCTGAAATTCTTAAACGCTATGGCTTTACCAATGTAAACATCGTGGAAGAGCAAGCCACTCCTGACGGCAACTTCCCTACTGTGGTATATCCTAACCCGGAAGAGGCAGAGGCAATGAGCCTTGGCCTGAAGAAAGCCCAGGAACTGGACGCGGATATCCTCCTCGGTACAGACCCCGACGCTGACCGTGTAGGCATTGCCGTTAAAGACCTCCATGGCAAATGGATTCTGGTGAATGGTAACCAGACCGCAGCCCTGCTGTTCAACTATATCATCGAAGGCCGTAAAGAAAAAGGCCTCGCCCAGCCAGGAGATTTCGTCTGCAAAACAGTGGTAACCTCCGACCTGATCGATGTATTCGCTGCACAGAATAATGTAACCTGCTATAATGTACTCACCGGCTTCAAATGGATCGCAGACCTGATCCGCCGCAAAGAACCTGCAGAAAAATTCATCTGTGGCGGTGAAGAATCTTATGGTACTATGATCGGCGACAGAATACGGGATAAAGATGCCGTGTCTGCGGTAGCAATGATCTGTGAAATGGCGGCTGTTGCACGCAGCAAGGGTAAAACCCTCTTCGAGCAACTGATCAGCATTTATATTAAATACGGTTACTATCTGGAATCACTGATCTCCATTACCAAGAAAGGAATGAGAGGCGCAGAAGAAATCGCGGAAATGATGCGCGGCTACAGAGAAAATCCTCCTGCTGCCATCAACGGTTCTCCAGTAGTAATGCTGTATGATTATCAACTGCAACAAATCAAGGATATCAAAACAGGCGAAATCAAACCGATAGACCTGCCTAAATCCAACGTATTGCAGTTCGTACTGGCCGATGGCAGTAAAATTTCTGCCCGCCCTTCCGGTACAGAACCTAAAATTAAATTCTATTTCAGCGTAAACACCACCCTGCAAAGTGTGGACGATTACGATAAAGTAACCGCTGAACTGGAAGCAAAAATAAACGGCATCATTTCAGACATGCAACTGAAATAACCGAATAACCTTTTCCACCGCAGCCCCTCACGGGCTGCGGTTTTTCATTGCAGTATGAAGAAAATCCTGTGTATATTACCTATTCTCATCGTACTGCAATACAGCTACGCTCAGGAAAAAATTCCCTTTACTACCATTCCTGATACGACCATCCCCAGAAGGGTAGCCATTCTCAGCGGCGCTACCGCAGCCATGTATGGTACCAGTCTGATCGCTCTCAATGCCGCCTGGTATAAAGACTATCCAAGAAGCAATTTCCACTTCTTCAATGATATGAATGAATGGAACCAGATGGATAAAATGGGCCATATCTTCAGTGCGTATTTTATTGGAAAGTATAGCCGGGAAATGTGGCGTTGGTCCGGACTTCCCCGAAAAAAACAAATATGGATCGGCGGATTAAGCGGCCTTGCCTACCAATCAGTTATAGAAGTGCTGGATGGCTATTCCAGCGAATGGGGCTTCTCCTGGGGCGATATGGGCGCTAATGCGATTGGATCGGCCATGCTGATCAGTCAGGAACTGGCCTGGAATGAACAACGTATCCAGATTAAATTCAGCGCACACCCCGGCAGATATGATGATCCGGTATTGAAAGACAAAACCAATCAGCTGTTTGGAACCCGTTTCCTGGAGCGAATCCTGAAAGATTATAATGCTCAAACCTACTGGTTATCTGTCAACCTCCGCTCCTTCGCCCCCAACAGCAACCTTCCGCGATGGCTGAACATCTCTGTAGGTTATGGCGCCGATAATATGTTTGGCGGTACGGTCAACTGGTGGGACGACGATAACGGTAAACGTTACGACTATACGCATATGGGCCGCATTCGTCAGTTCTATCTTTCCCCGGATGTAGATTTCACCCGTATCCGTACGAAACGAAAAGGAGTAAAAGTGATGTTCCAACTATTGAACATGCTGAAATTCCCCGCCCCCACATTGGAGATCGATAGTAAAGGCCGACTTTTCCTGCATCCCATCTATTTCTAGCTGGGTACAATAAAAAATCCGGTCACTGTTCGCAACCGGATCTATTGGAAGTAATTTCTTGAAAATTATTGTAAGTAGGCAGACACGATTTCATTGCCTGCAGTTTCCACCACTACATTTTCCTGAAGGGTGGTCGCCAGTGAAAATCCTACAAAATCCACTGACAGCGGAAAAGATTTATGTCTTCTGTCCACCAGCACAGCAGTCTGAATTTTCAACGGAAGATAAGACAGTAAAGGCTTGAGCGCATACAACATGGTACGTCCGGAATTGGCGACATCGTCTACCACCACTACCACCTTGCCGTTAAAGTCAACCTCTTCAGAAACAGTTACCGCTGCCGGATTCTGTTTATCCAGGCGTAATTCAATAATACGGGGTTTCAACGGAGAAATCTGCTGCAGTATATCTGCAATTTTACGGGCCACATTCAGCCCACGTTCCCAGATACCAGCCAGGATGATTTCTTCGCCATCGCTGTTGTGTTCATATATTTCGTAAGCGATGCGCTCCAGTTTCTTTTGTATGATATCCTGTGTAAGAATTACATTCTTTTCCATGCATCAAAAATAGTGAAAATACCCATCTGCGTTCTACGAACGAAAAAAAACATAAATTAGGGAGTCAAATCTGAAATAATGCGAATTGTACAAGAGTTGTTATTTGTAATTGCCTTTGGGATAGCCGTTTACCTGTTCTCCCTACAGGTGCGCCAGATCAGGAAGAACATCCTGCTGGGGCGGGATACGGATCTTTCGGATCATCCGGATCAACGCTGGAAAAACGTGCTGTTACTGGCTTTCGGCCAGAAGAAAATGTTCCGTAACCCCTTGGTGGCGGTATTGCACTTCTTCGTGTATGCCGGCTTTGTCATCATTAACCTGGAAATCCTGGAGATCATCCTGGATGGTATTCTGGGGCAGCATCGTTTATTCGTATCCGTATTGGGGAGTCTTTACCCTGTACTGATAGGACTTTTCGAAATACTGGCGGTGCTGGTAATCCTGGGTTGCGCCATTTTCCTCATCCGCAGGAATATCATCAAACTGAAACGATTCGCCAGTCATGATCTGGACGGATGGCCACGTTCCGACGCCAATTATATCCTTATTACCGAAATCGTATTAATGTGCCTGTTTCTCACTATGAATGCGGCGGATCAGAACCTCCAGGCCCGCGGCGCAGAACATTATGTGGCTACTGGCTCCTTCTGGATCAGCAGTAATTTCGTTTCCCTGTTCAATGGCATGTCTGATGGCACTGTAATCGGTATTGAACGCGGTTGTTGGTGGTTGCATATCCTCGGCGTACTGGCTTTCCTCAACTATCTCCCCTATTCCAAGCACCTGCATATTATGCTGGCATTTCCCAATGCCTATTATGCCAGCCTGGAGCCAAAGGGAGAAATGGAAAACATGCCTGCGATCCAGCATGAGGTTAAACTGATGTTGCAGCCGGAACTGGCCGCTGATGCTCCCGCTTCCGACGTGATTCCAAAATTTGGAGCGAAGGACGTACAGGATCTTACCTGGAAAAACTTATTGGATGCGTATAGCTGTACCGAGTGCGGACGCTGCTCTGCTGCTTGTCCGGCCAACCAGACCGGAAAACTGTTGTCTCCCCGTAAAATCATGATGGATACCCGCGACCGCGTAACGGAAGTAGGGCTGAATATCAAGGCTAACGGCAGTTTCCAGGAGGATGGTAAAACGCTGCTGCGTACTTACATCACAGAGGAAGAACTGCGCGCCTGCACCACCTGTAACGCTTGCGTGGAAGAATGTCCGGTGAGTATCAGTCCTCTCGATATTATCCTGCAACTCCGCCGCTACCTGGTGATGGAAGAATCCAGCGCACCGACAGAATGGACGGGCATGTTCAGCAATATTGAAAATAATATGGCGCCATGGAAATTCGGTCCGGACGACCGTGAGCAATGGATCCAGGAAATGAATAGTTAATTTTAAAAATATCAGGATGCATATAAAGACAATGGCAGAATATGCCGCGAATGGCGAAACTCCGGAAGTATTATTCTGGGTGGGATGTGCAAGCAGCTTTGATCAGCGTACCCAGAAGATTACCAAAGCATTTGCCACTATACTGGATAAGGTAGGAGTAAAATTTGCCGTGCTGGGAAGAGAAGAAAGCTGCACCGGCGATCCGGCCCGCCGCGCTGGGAATGAATTCATCTTCCAGATGATGGCGCAAAGCAATATCCAGGTATTGAATATGTATGAAGTAAAAAAGATAGTAACCACCTGTCCCCATTGCTTCAATACCATAAAAAATGAATACCCTGCACTGGGCGGTACTTATGAAGTGATTCATCATACCACTTACTTGCAGCAACTGATAGACCAGGGCAAGATCCGCCTGAAAGAAGGCGGCAGCTTCAAGGGTAAGAAAATCACTTATCATGATTCCTGCTATCTGGGCAGGGCGAATAATATTTATGAAGCGCCCCGTAAAGTCCTGGAAATCCTGGATGCCGAGTTAATAGAGATGAAACGCTGTCGCAGTAAAGGTCTTTGCTGTGGCGCCGGTGGTGCACAGATGTTCAAGGAAGAGGAAAAAGGCGCCGACCGCGTGAATTTTGAGCGTGGCCGCGAGGCGGTGGAAACTGGCGCCGCTGTGGTGGCCTCCAACTGCCCTTTCTGTATGACCATGCTCACCGATGGCGTAAAAGAAGCCGGCAAAGAAGATTCCGTACAGGTACTGGACCTGGCCGAAATCATCGCCGACAGCATGAAATAATCACGAATTACCTAATTTTGCAGTATGGACAAGATTAATTTCCCTGAGGGATTTTCTCCTTCTTCCAGGGTTTGGATATATCAGAGCAATCGACCATTCAACGAACAGGAAGTACTGGAGATCAACGAACAACTGCACCAGTTTACGGCGCAATGGAATGCACACGGCGACCCCGTTAAAGGATGGGGCGGCGTAGTGATGAACCATGTAATTATTCTGATTGCAGATGAAACCGAAACGGTAGTGAGCGGTTGCAGTACCGATAGCTCCGTAAGGATCATCAAAAGTCTGGAAAAACAATACGAGGTCAACCTTTTCGATCGACTCCTACTGGGCTTTATCGTAAAAGATAAGGTACAGCTGCTGCCTTTGGCCCAGGTCCCTTACGCCCTGGAAAAAGGCTATATCGACGAAAATACCCTGTATCTGAATAATACGGTCCTGAATAAAGCCGACCTGGATACTAAATGGCTCATTCCGCTGAAAGAAAGCTGGCTGGCCGCTAAACTGGGCGTAAAGGCATAACTTTCAATGCCATACCAACTAATTTTTAACCCCTTCCGCCTATCGGAAGGGGTTTTCATTTTAAGCTCGTTGCTCAAAATGACATAATGGCATTTTTAACTTTTATTCCTTATTTTTGCCATCCTAAATTTGAGAAAGGAAATGCTGGATCAGAACACCAAAGTGCATGATGAAAGTAGACAGGGGGAAGCCTTCTCACCTGCTGCCAACCATTCCAATACATATAGCAAGAAATTTTATATAGAAAGTTACGGCTGCGCGATGAACTTCAACGATAGTGAGATCGTGGCATCCATCTTAAATGACGAAGGATTTGGCGCTACCCGCAATTTGGAAGAAGCCAGCCTTATCCTTGTAAATACGTGTTCCATCCGTGAAAAAGCGGAACAAACCGTTCGCAAAAGACTCACGGAGTTCAAGAGCGCCAAGAAAGCGAATCCCGGGCTGTTAGTGGGTATCCTGGGCTGCATGGCAGAACGACTGAAAGGCAAACTGCTGGACGAAGAAAAACTGGTTGACCTGGTGGTAGGTCCGGATGCTTATCGCAGTTTACCTGCTCTCATTGCAGAAGCCAATGGAGGCCAGAAATCAGTAAACGTATTATTGAGCAGAGAAGAAACATATGGAGATATCAGTCCGGTAAGACTCGATAACAACGGTGTGACCAGTTTCGTATCTATTATGCGGGGGTGCAATAATATGTGTACCTTCTGCGTAGTTCCGTTTACCCGTGGCCGTGAGAGAAGCAGAGACGCTTATTCCATTGTACGGGAAGCGCAGGAGCTGTTTGATAATGGCTACCGCGAAGTAACCCTGCTCGGTCAAAACGTGGACTCCTACTACTGGACCAGCGATTCCGGTGATGAAACCGTTACATTCGCTCAGTTACTGGAAAAAGTAGCCTTACTCCATCCTTTACTGCGCGTACGTTTCAGCACCTCTCATCCGAAAGACATTACAGACGAGGTACTCCACGTAATGGCGAAGTACGAAAATATCTGTAACTATATACACCTCCCAGTACAAAGTGGCAGCACCCGTATTCTTCAGTTGATGAACCGTACGTATACCCGTGAGTGGTATATGAAAAAGGTAGAGCGTATCCGTGAAATACTGCCTGATTGCGGTCTTTCAACAGATATCATTACCGGTTTCTGTACAGAAACAGAAGAAGATCATCAGGATACTATGGACATGATGCGATTTGTTCGCTATGACCTGGCATATATGTACTTTTATTCCGAACGTCCGGGAACCCTGGCAGCACGTCGTTACCAGGATGATATTCCAGAAGATGTGAAGAAAAGAAGATTAGCCGAAGTAGTAGAACTGCACCGCCAGAATTCCCTGGCAGGTATGCAGCGGGAAGTGGGCCGCACCTTTAAAGTACTGGTGGAAGGTACCTCCAAACGCTCTGCAGATGAACTGTTCGGCAGAAACGATCAAAATAAAGTGATAGTATTCCCTAAAGAAAACTATCAGAAAGGAGATTATGTTATGGTGAAAGTGGAAAGCTGTACCTCCGGAACATTGAGAGGAGTAGCGGTAAAGTAATTCCCTTAACTTGAGTATATGAATAATATCATTATTGCACACCTGGCAGCCATCAGGAATACCTGTGACAGCCATCATGTAAGAGACCTCTTCCTCATTGGATCAGCGGCCAGAGACAATATGCGCTCCAACAGTGATATTGACCTTCTGTACTCCTTTAAGGAAAAAGAAATCCCAACAGATCAATATGCAGAGAATTTCTTCGATTTCAAATCATCACTGGAGAAAATCCTGCAAAAAAAAATAGATCTGATTGCCAAAGACTACCTCAGAAACCCATATTTTATTGATGCAATAAATAAGGACAAAATCCTCGTGTATGAAGGATAATAAATCTGTAGCAAAATTCATGTATGATATCATTGATTCAATCAATGCCATACATGAGTTCACCAAATTCGAAACAGATTTTGACGCTTTTGTTTCATCCAGATTATTGACTAGTGCTGTTGAAAGAGAACTTCAGGTTATTGGAGAAGCAGTTACTAAAGCCTTAAAATTGGATTCAACACTTCCCATAACTGAAGCACAAAGAATTAAAGCGACCAGGAATATCATCGTACATGACTATGATGGTATTAACTATAGAATTCTGTGGGATATTGTAGTTAATCATCTTCCGGTGCTTAAAAAAGAGGCAGAAAGTATATTAAACAATTCTAAACCGGCTTAACGAAAAATGGATATACAGGCTATTAAAAACAGGTTTGGCATTATCGGCAATAGCCCGGCGCTAAATTACGCGCTGCAGGTGGCTGTACAGGTAGCCAATACCGATCTCACTGTGCTGATAAACGGAGAGAGCGGCGTTGGTAAGGAAGTATTCTCGCAGATCATCCACGCGTTAAGCGCCCGCAAACACAATCCGTTTATTGCGGTCAACTGCGGCGCTATTCCGGAAGGCACCATCGACTCCGAACTGTTCGGACACGAAAAAGGCTCCTTTACCGGTGCAGTAGATAACCGTAAAGGTTACTTTGAAACCGTAAACGGCGGTACCATCTTCCTCGATGAAATCGGGGAAATGCCGCTGGGAACACAGGCGCGACTCTTACGCGTACTGGAAACCGGCGAATATATCCGCGTAGGTTCCTCCAAAGTACAGAAAACAGATGTCCGCGTAATTGCCGCTACCAACAGAGACCTCCTGGAACGTACCCAACAAGGTAAATTCAGAGAAGACCTCTACTACAGGCTCAATACGGTGCCTATCCGCGTACCTGCACTGCGCGACAGAAAAGAAGATATTCCTTTACTCTTCCGTAAATTCTCGGTCGACTTCTCCGAAAAATATAAAACCCCTTCCATCCAGTTGGATGATGAAGCTCGTAATGCGCTCGTCAACTATCCATGGAGAGGTAATGTCAGAGAACTGAAAAATATTGCCGAGCAGATTTCTGTACTCTCTACAGATAAACTCGTAACGGGACATGATCTGAAACGCTTCCTGCCAGAACACCTGGAAGTAAACAGACTGCCCATGCTGGCAGCGCCACAGCCACATACAGGAGGCGACTTTGCCAGCGAAAGAGATATCCTGTACAAACTTTTCTTCGATATGAAGAAAGATGTGACAGAACTGAAGAAAATGTTCTTCGATATTCTGCAAAATCCGAGCATCGCACATAATCACGATTTCCATCCTGCCGATACCCACGTATTACACAGCTACCCTGCCACTGCAACAGATATTGCACCACAGGCGCCTACCATCGGTAATACGCAGCCTATCATTATACAGGATAATAAAATCGACCACCACGAAGAAGTAGAGGAAACGCTTTCTATCGCCGACAAAGAGAAGGAACTCATCGTAAAAGCCCTGAAAAAACACAAGGGCAAACGTAAAGATGCTGCTTTGGATCTGGGGATTTCTGAAAGAACCCTCTATAGGAAACTGAAAGAATATAACATCGCTGAATAAAATAATTCATCAATACATGAGGAAATTATTCCCAATACTCCTGGCACTTGGAGTATGCGCCATATTGAGCGGCTGCTCTGTTAAATACTCCGCCAGCGGTGCGAGTATAGACCAGGAAGCTAAAACCGTGAACGTGCGTTTCTTTGAAAACAGGGCGCCGATCAACAACCCAACACTGGGCCAACGCCTGACACAAAAACTGCGCGATAAGATTCAGGGACAAACCAAACTGGTACAAGTAGCCGAAACAGAACCGAGAGCAGATTATGAATTCAGAGCTACCATCACCGGTTACACCTATTCGAATGCCGCTGTAACCAACGTGGATAAATCATCCAGATCAAGGCTCACCGTTACCGTGAACGTAATATTTCTCAAACGTGTAGGCGATAAAAAAGGATTTACCCAATCCTTCTCTCGTAGTGCCGACTTCGATGCCACCGCCCTCGCGAGTAGCGTAGAAAATGGCTTGCTGGACCGGGAAATCATTCCGAATATCACGGACGATATCTTTAACCGGGCCTTTGCCAACTGGTAATCTATTTCCGTAGCAACGACTGATACATTTCGGATTTTTATTACATTAGCAGGTATGACACCAAACAGGATTATTGAGCATATCTTTCATGTACCTCATCTACACCAGGTAGACGAAACCGCTTTAAACAAGCTGGTGACCGAATATCCATACTTCGCAACAGCCCGCGTGCTGCTGGCAAAGAAGGATTATAGTCGTAATGAAGATTTAAATAGTCCCGCCGTCAAAACCGGCAGTATGTACAGCCACCAGGCACACCATTTCTATCAGTTCGTTACTGCCGAAGCAGTATTAATGCAGGTGGAAGAACGGATTGCGCCAGTTATTCCTGCCGACACGCTTCCGGAAGCCACAGCCGTTCCTGTAAGCGCCGCCGAAGAAACAGCTACTAGTAACAGCGAACCGCCAGTCGCAGCAGCGCCGCCAGCATATGCTATGCCTACTGCTGAAGAAGAAACACAGGAACTGGAAATCCTGGATCCAACTGTTCATTTACAGCAGGATGCCGTAACAGATCAGATAGCGGAAGAAGTAGCTGCAGACATGGCCATTCTGGACCCTACGGTACACCTGGAAGCAACGCAGAATAACGCCACAGAGGAAACAACAACGCCTGTTACCGTGCAGGAGCCAGCAATGGAAAATGCGGCGCTCCCACAGGCAGACCTAAACAATTTTGAAACAACAACAACGCCGGAAGCCACAGCCGTGTCTCCCGAGCCTATTAAAATATTCCCATTGGAGATTCCGACAGAAGAAGCAACAGAATTAGTATTTCAACCACTTTACACCGATGATTATTTTGCATATAAACGCCTGAAAGATCCGGAACATGCAGATGAACTAAGTGCGCAGGGAGAAGCCGAAATGAAAAGTTTTACCTCCTGGCTACGCCAGATGAAGGACAATTTCGTTGGAAAAACCAGTAAAGACTGGTATCAGCAGCAACTGCACCGATTATATGAAGAGGAAGAAGAGCCGGAAGTATCTGAAACAGTAGAGAAAATGGCGTTGGATTCCATTCGGGTGGATACAGACATCGTATCTGAAACATTGGCAGAAATCTGGGTACGCCAACAGCAGTACCAGAATGCTATTCAGATATATCAAAAATTAAGTTTGCTTAATCCCGACAAAAACGCTTATTTTGCGCAAAAGATAAAAGACTTAAAGTCACTAACAGACAAAAAATAAATATAAACAGTCGTTTCTATGTTGATAGTTTTTGGTATCCTGATTATCCTGGCCTGTGTGTTACTGGGCTTTTTCGTTCTGATCCAGAACCCTAAAGGTGGCGGTTTATCCGGTTCTTTTGGAGGTATTGGTAATCAGGTGATTGGCGTACGTCAGACTACGGATGTGCTTGAAAAAGGTACCTGGGTACTGGCAGCAGTTATCGCTGTTCTCTGCCTTACAGCTCCTTTCTTTATCGGTGGTACTGGCGCTAAAGCTGGTTCCCAGACACTGGAAAAAACAGCTATTGAAAAGAGCGTTGGTAATCAGCCAATGACCCAGCCTGCTCCAGCTCCTGCTCAGCAAGCTCCACAAGGTCAGCCTAATACGCCTCCAGCTCCTTCCAAATAATATTATTCGAATAATATATTAGTAAACCTCGCCGTTAAAAGCGAGGTTTTTTGTTACCATTACTATCTATGGCAAAAAAGAAGCAATCCGCCGGAAAATCCACGCTCCTGAAAAGAAGTCTGCTCATCATCGGATGCCTCGCAGCAGGTGCGCTGGTCTATGTCAGTTACAGAGTATTCGGACCCAATACCCGCGCCTTCGGGGATAATAAATACTTCTATATTCACACCGGAAGCACTTACAATGATGTGGTAGATGGCCTCCAGCAACAAGGTATCATCCGCAATGCCGGGAGCTTTAACTGGTTAGCAAAGGAACTGGGCTACCCTTCCAAAGTGAAAGCCGGTAGGTATAAAATCACCCACGGAATGAGCAACTTCGACATCGTGAAAATGCTCCGCTCCGGGAAACAGTCCCCTGTTACCCTGGTGATCAATAAACTGCGTACCAAAGAAGACTTCGTACATAAAGTATCCACTAACCTGGAAGCTGATTCCACTACCCTCCGCGCCATGCTGAAAGATCAGGTATACCTGCGTCAGTTCGGCCTGGATACCAACACCGTGATGTGCGCAGTCGTACCCAATACCTACGAATTTTACTGGAATACCAGCGCCGATGCCGCTTTCAGGAAACTGGAAAAGGCCATGGATAATTTCTGGACAGATGAACGCAAGGCTAAAGCCAAAGCGCTCGGCCTGACACCAATACAGGTCACCATCCTGGCCTCTATTGTGGAAGAAGAAACGAATAAAAACGACGAAAAACCACTGGTATCCAGTGTTTACCTGAATCGGTACCGTAAAGGTATGCGCCTCCAGGCCGATCCTACCGTGAAATTTGCACTACAGGATTTCGGCCTGAAAAGAATCCGCGAAGGCCATACCCAATTCGATTCTCCCTATAATACCTACCGCTATGAAGGTCTGCCTCCCGGCCCTATCTGTACGCCGTCTGAAAAATCAATCACGGCAGTACTGAATACACCGGAAACAGATTATCTGTATTTTTGCGCCAGAGCTGATTTTTCCGGGTATCATGCATTCGCAGCCACTTATGCAGAACACCTTGAAAATGCCAGAAAATACCAGGCAGAACTCAATAAACGCGGATATTAATCATTACTGACTACAACATATATCATCTTGGCATTTAAACCTGAAAACTTAATATTCAGATCGAAACCTTACAGACAACTGGTAGAACGTACTAAAACATTGATCTTACCAGGGTTTGAAGGACTGCCATTGTATGATGTGCTGAAATATTTCGGACAGGAAGTTAAAAACCGTGGCCTGGGCGACCGCGCCCGCGCCATCTCTTTTAACTTCCTGTTGGCCATTCCTCCGTTCTTTATCTTCCTGTTTACATTGGTACCCTTTGTGCCGCTGAAGAATATCGAACCTACCCTGTATGACCTGGCCCAGGATCTCACCCCTAACTACAATACCTATATGATTGTAAGGGAAATGATCCATGACTTCCTTCATACGCACCGCAACGGATTATTGTCTGTCGCCTTCCTGATGGGATTTTTCTATTCCTCCAACGGCGTAATGGGTATACTCCGTTCCTTTAATAAAATGGAACGCTCCGGCTTCCATAAACGCAAATGGTGGCAGAACAGGCTCATTGCCTTACAACTGACCGGCCTTCTCGGTATCATTCTCCTGATTACTGTTGGTCTGATGATCGCACAGGGCGCCACCCTGCGCACCATCTTTAACTGGCTGAATATCACCAGTCCCTTCGTGAAAAATATCATCGATATTTCCCGCTGGATCATCATCATCATGTTGCTGTACTCCGTTAACTCGGTATTGTATCGCTTTGGTCCTGCTACTGCCAAAAAATGGCATTTCATCACGGCCGGCGCTACTGTGGCTACCTGTGGTATGATGCTCGTGACAATAGGATTCTCCTATTTTGTGAATAATTTCGGCAACTACAACAAAATCTATGGCTCTATCGGTACCATCCTGATCCTCATGCTCTGGGTGTTCTTTAACTCTTTCTTCCTCCTGGTAGGATTTGAACTGAACGCGAGTATCCGATATCTCAGCGAATTCCGAAAGGAAAACGCCAGCCGGACTCCCCAGCCAGTCCCTGCTACATGATAATTTTTCCGCTCCTAATCAAATATTGTTTTTTTAACAGATGTTTCCAGTAATTTTGGGGCTGTGTCTGTGACACGGAATGCCAACAACCAAATCCTGGAAAATGCAAATCTGTAAAGGGAAAAACCTGTTTGTAATACTTATTGCCATACTATTCACCTGTATATCTCCTATTGCTAAAGCCCAGCTGACAGCAGCTATCCGGCCATGCGGTACAAATGTAATGCTGGATAAATGGCGTACCAATCCACAATTTCTTTCCAGGGAGCAATTCCAGGACAAAGCGATACTTGCCCGGCAAAGAGCCGGATTTCGTGCTACCGGTACCGTTACCTTACCGGTAGTCGTGCATATCATCAATGAAAACCCAGCCAGCATCACCGATGCCGCCGTCATAAAAGCGATCAAAGATCTGAATGAAGCCTATTCCGCCACCGGTGCATTTACCGGAGGCAGAACCAATACAGGTATACAATTCTGTCTGGCCCAAACCGCCCCGGATGGGAGTATCTCCAGTGGCATTACCCGCGTGAAGTCCTATCTGACAGACTTCGACAACGATCTGGAAGGAGATAAAATCACCGCCCTCGGACGTTGGGACGGCAACCGCTATATCAATATCTGGGTAGTGACGGATATTAAATCGGAGTTCATGCAGTTGTTTGAATGCGGAGAATGGACGCGACTTAAAATGGGCGGATATGCCAGCGCAGGGGGAGACATCGTTGTAGCCGGCCTCGGCGTGGATCTCGTAGCCCACGAAATGGGCCATTATCTCAGCCTCCTGCATACCTTCGGCAATATGGATTGCAAGAATGATGATTGCACCGTAGATGGCGATAAAGTGTGCGACACGCCTCCGGAAAAAACCATTACCGGCGGCTACTCCTGCGCTGCGCCACAGAATTCCTGCAGTACAGACACCCTCTCTGGTTTTAGTGTAGACGTGCCGGATCTCCCGGATAATTTCATGGACTATGGCCAGGGCACCGGTTGTATCCTCGGATTTACCCAGGGTCAGGCAGACCGCATGCATAATTTTATCAATAGCAGTCTGCCCCTGATGATCAACAGTACTGTCTGCAATCCCCCTTGTATACCTACTGCTATCGCGGCTTTCACCCGTGATATCGATTACCCGCTGCAAGGCAATCTGATCACTTTCACCAATACCACTACTGGTACTGCCACCTTCCAATGGCTGGTAGACGACCTGCCTACAGCTACAACAACCGATCTTACACTAACTGTTACGGATAAACGTAATTATAAAATCACTTTACTGGCCAGCAACGGCGGCTGCACCTCCATCAGCACTGATGTGGTGGAAGTAGGCTGCGGTGTAGTAGCCAGATTCACGCCCGATAAGCGGAAAATAGCGTCCAAACAAGGAATAGAACTGGATAAAATTGTTTTCACTAATCGCTCCAGAAATGCAACCTCTTATCAGTGGCTGATGAGTAATGATCAAGGCATGGCAGAACAGGTGATCAGCACAGATGTAGATCTGACCTATACCTTCCTCGACCCGGGAATTTATAATATCCGCCTGATCGCTACAGACGGCGCTTGTACAGATGCTTCAGAAACCTTGCATGTTACGGTAGACGATCCTACGCCAGATGCAGTTCTTTACTTAACCAAAGCAGAATGTTTTCAGCAGAATCAACTGCGGGTGAGTTTATATGCGGCCAACAGAGGATATAAAACCATTCCTAAAGGAACCACGGTGGCCTTCTACGATAAAGATCCGCGACAGCCAGGAGCTAAGCTGCTGGGCGATTTATATCCACTCCCAGCAGATCTTCCTGGAAAGTGCAGCACACCTGTATTTACTACGGTGGCCAATGTGCAAATGGGCAACCTGGATTCGATCTTTGCAGTAATTAACGACAACGGCACCACGCTTCCGCTGGCATTACCGAATACCGATGTAGTGGAGTCTAACTACAATAATAATATCGCTGTTAAACGCAACTTCCGCTTTACGCCGGTGCTGGATATTACTGACCTGACCTTACAACCGCTTACCACAGCAGTATTAACAGCAGCAGGCAAAAATGGTACAATAACCACCGCTACCTGGACGCCAGTAGACGATCTTAGTTGCAGTAACTGTGTCTCCCCAACCTATACGGCTCCTTACCGCAAGGATACGGTGACTACCCGCCAAATCACGGCCTACTCACAACTCGGCTGTTATGACAGTGCCACGGCCACCATTCATATTCCTGTTGCGGATGATTATACAGTGCAAATTCAACATCTCATCTGTGCCAGCAACAACAGGCTGCACGTGGATTTCCAGCTATGCAACAATTTTATTGCCGGCAATATTCCACCAGGACTGATAGTACGTTTCTATGATGCTGATCCCGCACAACCAGGCGCCATGCAGCTAGGCACAGATTTTATCACCAGTTCCTATAGCGCCAACGCCTGCGAACACTATGAACATTTTATCGGTACACCCGCGAGTGGAAAGGTTTTCGCAACCGTGAACACCGGCGGCAAAATAGCCTATACCATTCAAAGTGGCCTGCTGGAAAGCGATTATACCAATAATGAACACGATACTGAATATACGCCGCCAGTACTCCAGGTTGTGCCGACTGATACAACGGTTTACCGTAAAGACAGGTTTGACCTTCGATTCAATACCACACTGGAAAAGCCTTACCAGTCAACATGGTCTACTGCGAAAACCTATAACATGACCTGCCCTACCTGCGATAATCCGATTGTAGAGATGAAAAACAGCGATGACATCAGGTTGCAGCTAACAAATAATTACGGTTGTACTTTGTATGATACCGCTCATATTAAAATCTTTGCGCCCGACTTTACTGTCGAATTAAAAGAAGCGCATTGTTACAAAGAAGGCGAAGTAGTGGTAGCATTTAATATCTGCATGCACAATGGCTATGACAGCGTAATGTCGAAGATTCCAGTTACATTTTATGATGATGGAACCGGCAAAAGACTGGGCAGCGTATTCTATACTACGGTAAGACAAGAAGGTAACTGTCACGTATACACGCACACTATTCCTGCCCCTGAAAAAGGGCATGGTATTCTTGCAGTGATCAACAGCGATGGCAGTACAGACGACAATGGAAATTACAAGGCCATCCTACCCGAAACAGCGGCGGATAATAATACAGGCAATGTTGGATATATTCCATTTAGTTTGCAATTATCGCCGGTAACTGCTAACTTATTACGTCCTGCACAGGTGCCGCTGCGCACGCAGGTACAAGGAGATGCTGCTACCTCCTGGACCTGGACGCCTTCAGAAGGCCTTTCCTGCAATAATTGTCCGAATCCTATAGCCACCGTTCGTTCCAGCATGAAATACCAGGTGACCATTACGAACAGCTACTATTGCACGGCTTCTGCAGATGCTACGATACTCACCTCCACCCTGCCCCGCAGTATCATGCCTACCGCTTTCTCGCCAAATGGAGACGGGAAAAATGATATTTTCTATGTCATCGGTTCCAGCGATATCCGGGTTGTAAAAAGCTTCACCATATTTAATCGTATGGGTAACAAGGTGTTCGAACGATTCAATATTCCGGCAAACGATAAATCTTTCGGTTGGGACGGGAAAATAAACGGCCATACCGGCAACCTGGACACTTATGTTTATATGGCATTATTGGAATATATGGATGGTACTTCAGAGCTGATTAAAGGGAGCTTCTTGTTATTACGCTAGTCATTGGCTGGATAAGATATTGGGCTGTTTTCCGCAAGTCGGGAAACAGCTAATTATTGGTTATCAGCTTGTAAAGTTGATTTAAGTGTTAGGATGTGAAAGGGATCGTTTTTTGACCTATCTTTCTGATGATTTATGTCACATTTAACCACTTTTTGTTGGACCTGAAAATAGTTTTTATGATTAAGTCCGCACTATATTTGTCTGTCTGTACCTTACTGTTTTCTTCATTCCTTCCTGCGAATGAAGCATCCCTCGAATTGGGCGCAACCATCCCTAAAGCCGACACGCGTCTCACCGATATTTCCGGTAAGGAAGTTTCTCTTAATGCCGCCAAAAGCAACGCTGGATTGCTGGTGATCTTTGTTGCCAATCAATGTCCTTACATGCTGCGCAATGAACAGCGGCTGCAAAGCATCTGTGAAACGGCCCATAATAACCGTGTAGGCGTAGTGATGATTAATTCAAATGAAGCAGGACGTAATGCCGGGGAATCGCTGGCTGCCATGAAGGAATATGCGGCACAGCGTAAACTGCCTTACTACTATCTCGTAGATCGCAATGCAGAAATGGCCGATGCATTTGATGCCAATCACACACCGGAATGTTTCCTCTTTGACAAAACCGGGAAACTCGTGTATAAAGGGGCCATTGATGATAGTCCGGGGAATGCGGAAGCGGTAAAAAACAAGTTACTGCACAATGCCATTACGGAAATGCTGGCAGGAAAAAATGTTGCCGTGGCTACTTCCAGCGCGCTGGGATGTAATATTAAACGTAAAATGTAGCTAAGATAATTTTCTTAAAAAAAGCCGCGACCTCTTAGAGATCGCGGCTTTTTCCTGTGTATATCTGGCCAAATTTATTGGCCTACAAAGAATACGGCGTTAGCAAAGAGCAGTTTACCATTTTCCCAGAAAGATCTGAACAATGGATTATCTGCCATTATCACAATACTACCGCGTCCACTGTCTTTCACACCGAATATCACTCCATCCTTCAAACGCTGCATGGTGGCTGTACCTACGAAACCGCTGAGGTAATTATCGCGTTTCATCACCCCTACATTCCAACCATCATCTTCGAAGAAATCATATAAACGGGCATCTTGTTTCAGCGTATAATATTTGCTGCTATAACCGAATGCCAGCGGATGAGTAGTGTCCATATCCACACGATAAATAGCGCCTGGAATAAACTGTTTCACGCTTTCTCTTTCACGATTGGCATATGCTTTCAATTCACTGTAGGCAGCTGTTTTACCTGGTTCCTGTTTACCTTCTTCTTTCTTCATGTGCACGCCCCATTCGAGCTCCGATAGTTGGGCTGCCGCATTTTCCATGGCAATCAGTTTACCACCTTTTTTCACCCAGTTCTTCAGTGTTTCAGCAGTAGCTTTATCATTCAGTGCAGCGTAGTCGCCATCTGGTAAAATCAATACATCCACATCCTGCCAATCTACCTCATTCACATTTCTTTCATTGACAATACTGATTGGATAATCCAGTTGCTGTTCAAAGAAGTGCCATACTTCGCCCAGGCCCAGAGAGGATACATTATCTCCTGCAAGCATCACTACTTTTGGCGCTTTGATAAAACGAATTTTATCGGAGCCGAAGTCGGTTCCTTTTTCTACGAAGCCGGTGCTGACTGCATCCAGGGAGATGCGGAATTTATTGGCTTGTGTGGTGACATAATTATCGAAGTCGGATAAATTAACGGTATTTCCATTACGGGTTATGATCAGCGTACCTGCTGGGAAATCCTTACCTGCTGCGGTGAACGGCGTTTCGCTGAAACGCACTTTTACATTTCGTTGCAGCAATGCGGAGAGGAAACGGGCATCGCGGATACTATTCCATTTTGCCAGGTAGGCATAGGGTTGCTGAGCAGCCAATACTTTATTATTCTTCACCTGCGGAGAGTCGGCTGCCGCGGTAAGCCCTGTTCTGACAGCATAAGACGGTAACCCATATGCATACGGTAATGCCCATGCGGTAATATCGTATGTTACAGAATCGCTTAAGTGAGACACGGGTTCAAACAATACCCGCAACATAGTAGAATGTGGCTGGTAGGCACTAATGACGAGGTCTTCTTTATCGATGCTAAAGTTTTCCGTTTTGCCGTTGAAGTAGTTAAATCCGCTGGCAGCGCCTACTGTAGCGCCATAACCGAAGCTGATATTGTTCTTGCGGAGCAGGTCTGCCAAGTTATTCAGCTTTTCTGTATTTCCGGCAGCTTTCACGACATAGCTTTTGTAAACGCCCTGTGGGTTTGTTTTAGCATCATGGAAGAAACGCGCGTATTCCTGGTTTATTTTCGCTGCATTGGTGGCTGCTACTTCAATGGTAGACAAACCGGTTGCAAAGTGGTGGGCGATACGGTCTGTAAGCGTGAGCGTATCTCCATCCTGCTTCAGTACTGCAACGCCGGCTCTTCCACTACCTCCCTGTTCGAAGGTCATACCCAGTGCGCCATTATACATGGGATAGGTATCGCCGTAACTGGGATAGAAAAGATCAAATCTTTCTTTGGTGAAGTATAACCAACCTTCGCGGTCAAAGTATTTAGCGTTGTTTTTTCCGATCATTACCTGGAGTTCCCGCTGCCAGGGTGTGATGGCATCATGGAAAGGTTCTGCGGCAGGCGCGAAATAATAAGGCGCATCGATTTCCTGTTCATGGAAATCTACGTGTACCTGCGGCATCCATTTGTTGTATCTGGCAAGGCGTTGCTGCGATTCTTGCTGCGACTGCCATGCCCAGTCCCGGTTCAGGTCAAAATAGTAGTGATTGGGTCGGCCGCCAGGCCATGGTTCATTATGCTCGCGGCTATAACGGTCCACATTAGGTTTCAGGCTCCTGTTAGCATTATAAAAATTCACATACCTGTCATGTCCGTCCGGATTGAGACAAGGGTCCATGATAACGACCACATTTTTAAGCCATTCCTGCGTTTGTGCATTACCGTTATTCGTCAGTTCGTACAGGGTTTTCATGGCTGCTTCTGTTGATACAGCCTCATTACCATGAACATTGTAACTGAGCCAGACAATCACCGGTTGATCTGCCGGCATATTGCCTTTGGCGGATGCAGCATCCAGACTGTTATTACGGATTTGCTCCAGGCGGGCGAAGTTCTCCGGGGAGGCTATCACTGCGGTAATCAGCGGGCGACCTTCATAGGTAGTGCCATACTGTTCGACTTTTACATTTTTCACACTGGCGGCTACCGCGCGGAAATACTCCGCTACGCGGTAAGAGGGCGTAAAGCGCGTTCCGAGCGTATACCCCAGAAAGGCATCCGGTGTAGGCGCCTGCGCCATGGCAGGCAGAAAGCCAACTATCGTGAGTGCCAGCAATATATATTTACGCATAGAAAAAGGAATAAATTATCCGGCAAAGTAGAGTAAATTTCCTGAAATTCGCTGGTAATACTAATTTAGTTAAAAGAGTTTTTTCCATGCGTTTTCTTTTAATATTTGGAGTAGCCATTGGCGGATTGCTGAGTGCATGCGCCCAACAACCGGGATATCAACTTCACCCTTACGACTATACCACCGAAAAAAATATTACTGTCCCTAATGGCGCAGTTGTTTCTGCCCATCCGCTGGCCAGTCAGGCTGGTGTGCTCATATTGCAGCAGGGAGGTAATGCCGTAGATGCTGCCATCGCCACACAGTTAGCATTGGCGGTAGTATACCCTGGCGCCGGAAATATCGGCGGTGGCGGATTCCTGGTAGCCCACCTGAAAAACGGTAAAAACATTACCATCGACTATCGTGAAACCGCTCCCGCAAAAGCGACCCGCGATATGTACCTGGACAGTGCAGGAAATCCCATTACACAGCTTAGCCTGGATGGACACCTCGCTGCCGGCGTACCTGGCACCATTGCTGGTTTATTTGCTTCGCATAAATATGGGAAGCTCCCCTTCAGCAAACTGATAGATCCCGCCATTCAACTGGCAGAAAAGGGATATGTCATCACTGCACAGGAAGCGAAAAATCTCAATGATACCAGGAATGAATTCCTGAAACTCAATACTGCCCCCACTGCATTTGTGAAAGATATTCCCTGGAAAGCTGGGGATACGCTGGTACAGCCAGAACTGGCGCACACCCTTCGCCTCGTGCAAGAAAAAGGTATGGCAGGTTTTTATGAAGGTGAAACAGCAGATAAAATCGTAGCGGAAATGCAGCGTGGCCACGGGATCATGACACTGGCCGATCTGAAAAACTATACCGCTAAAGAAAGAACTGCGCTCACTTTTCAGTATAAAGGAAAAACAATTGTAACCATGCCCCTGCCCTCTTCCGGCGGTATATGTTTACAACAAATGATGATGATGGTGGAAAACTACCCCATCGGAAAATGGGGCTTTCAATCGCCCGAAGCCATGCAACTGATGGTGGAGGTAGAGAGACGCGCGTACGCCGACAGGGCTGAGTTTCTCGGCGATCCGGATTTTGTAAAAGTACCGGTAAGCAAACTGTTACAACCTGCTTATCTGAAACAAAGAATGGCAGATTATCAACCAGGGAAAGCAGGCAACAGCGATCAGACCAAAGCCGGACTGATCAAAGAAAGCGAACAAACAACCCATTTGAGCATTATGGATAAAGAAGGAAATGCAGTAGCAGTTACCACTACCCTCAACGGCCACTACGGTTCCCGTACGGTAGTTGGTAAAGCAGGTTTCCTCCTGAATAATGAGATGGATGATTTTAGCGTAAAACCAGGCGTACCTAATATGTACGGCCTCGTAGGCACCGAAGCCAATGCCATTGCGCCAGGCAAAAGGATGCTCTCCAGCATGACGCCTACGATCGTTTTACAAAACAATACGCCGATATATTCCCTGGGAACTCCAGGCGGCTCCACGATCATCACCTCCGTTTTTCAAACGCTGTTAAATTCACTGGAATTCGGCCTTTCTCCGGAAGATGCTGTGAATAAACCAAAATTCCATCACCAATGGCTCCCGGATGTGGTATACGTGGAAACGGGCTTCAATGAAGCCAGCATTCAAGCACTGGAAGCGATGGGATACAAAGTGGTAAAAAGAGGCCCTATCGGCAGAACAGAACTGATCCGTAAAAACCTCAGCTCCAAAAAACTGGAGGCAGCAGCAGACAAACGTGGCGACGACAGCGCCGCAGGTTATTAATCTAAAAACTAATTATATTATGTCATTAGCATCTGTATATCTGACCAGCGTTCAACAACGCTTTCTCACTTACAAAGAACTGGGTGGCAAAACCATTTCCCGCCTGAATGCAGAACAACTGCACTGGCAGCCGGAAGGAGAACCCAACAGCATTACCCACATCGTGAAACATTTGCGTGGTAATATGCTCTCCCGCTGGACAGACTTCCTCACCACTGACGGAGAGAAACCCAATCGCCACCGCGACGAGGAATTCGAAAACGATACCCTGAGTAAAGAAGCCATTCAGGCACTCTGGGAAGAAGGTTGGAAATGTTTAATGGATACCCTGGCCTCACTTACGCCAGAAGACCTGGAAAAGACAGTACTCATCCGCAACGAACCACACAGTGTAGTGGACGCTATCAACCGCCAGCTGGCACATATTCCCTACCATGTGGGACAGATAGTTTATCTTGGTAAGATGATACTGAAAGACCAATGGGATAGCCTCTCTATTCCAAAAGGTCAGTCTGAAGCCTTCAATAAAGCAAAATTCGGTTCCCGATAATATGAAAACAATCAGTTTATTACGTGTAGTCTTTCCAGTTATATTCGCTGCCATCGCTTTGCAGGCATGCAATACCGGAAAGACAAACGAACTCCTCCTGCATAAAAAATGGCGGGTGTATGATGTAAAGGTGCCCAAAGGAGATCCTTACAATCTGACCCAGATCACACAGGCGCGCGACTTAAAGGATGGCTATTACAGCAATGTATACTACCAGTTCCTGGATAACAATGTATTCGTTGCTACGATCGATAACAAACCGGATTCCGGCAAATACCAGTTGCTCAGCAACGGTAAGGTTATTTCTGTCACCGCTTCCAATGGGGATCGCAATGCAGAAAACCTCGTAACAGTAGACCGGTTGGATGATGATCACTTCGATATGAAAGTAGTATCAGGCGATTATCATTTTATCCTCTGCACGAAAAAGGACTAGTCGTCTTCATAAATAATTCCTATGCTTCACACCGATCTCACCCCTGGCAGAACGGTAGTCATTGATGGGAGAAGCTGCCTCTTTTTTTCCGGCTTCTCCTATCTGGGATTACATCAGCACCCTGTTTTCAAATCCGCTCTCACAGAGGGTATCCAGCAATATGGCTCTTTATTCCCCGCATCCCGCGTTAGCAACATACGTTTAAGCATATACGAAGAAATGGAACATGCCCTGGCCACCATGATGGACCAGCAGGCAGCCGTACTTTTTTCTTCCGGTTATTTATCTGGCCAGGCAGCCATTCATTACGCCGCCAACTGCGGCCAGCTGCTCTATGCGCCAGGTACGCATCCGGCGATATGGCATGATCTCCCTGCATTGCCAACAGAAGACCGTAGGGAATGGGAAGCACAAACCATTGAAAAAGTAAACAGTCACCCGGATCATACTTTTGTAATTGTGTCAGACACGGTTCATCCCATTGCAGGCGTTGTATTCAACTTCGACTGGCTGCAACAACTGAACCGGCAGGTATTGGTTGTTTTGGATGATTCGCATGGTTTCGGCATATTGGGGCCGGATGGAAAAGGCAGTATCCATGCTGTGCCAGGCACTGATTATGTACGTTACCTGGTCACCAGCTCGCTGGCGAAGGCTTACAGTACGGAAGGCGGCGTGATCACCGGTACTGCTGCGGATATTGCTGCATTGAAGCGTACGCCCTACTTTACAGCAAGCACCCCGCTGATGCCAGCCAATGCCTTCGCATGGCTGCAATCCGGGGCACTGATCCAACAGCAACTACAGCACCTGAAATTGAATATGCAAACCACCCGACACCTGTTGGAAGGCGTTCCCTGTCAGCAGCATCCGGATCTCCCGATATTCATATTCCCACAATACGATCACAGCCCTTCACTGGCGGATTATCTGGCAGAAAGAGATCTCATTATTTCCAGTTTTCCGTATCCACTGCCACATCATGCGCCAGTACACAGAGCGATCATTTCGGCACTGCATTTGCCGAAGGACTTACAAATATTACGTCAGTTTTTAATTGAATTCTATCAACGTCATTCTTAGTCCATGAAAAAAATCTTACTCTTTACCCTTGTCCTTTTTACCACATTGGGCAGCCAGGCACAGGAATCTTCCCTCTTGTGGAAAATATCCGGTAAGGGCCTCAAACAGCCATCCTGGTTATATGGCACCTATCACTTGCTTTGTAAGGATGAAATCAATATTTCTCCTGCAGCCAAACAAGCCTTTGCCAATGCCTCCACACTATACCTGGAGATGAATATGGCAGATCCTAAGTTTGCAGCAAACATGCAGCAGATGCTGGCGCCCAAACCAGAAAACGATCTCCGCAAAGCAATGTCTGCCAGCGACTTCCAGGTGTTCTCTACTTACATCCGCGACTCCTTCCATATGGATGCAACACAGCTGATTCATTTCAAACCTCTGGTGCTCATCAGTCTCCTGATGGTACATCATATGTCCTGCCCGCCAACAGGCGTAGAACAGGAATTTATCGAGATGGCGAAGGCCGCGAATAAGCCAGTAGCCGGATTGGAAAGTCTGGAAACACAACTCAAAATATTTGATATCATCCCAGACAGTATTCAAATGGCTGACATTATAAAAGATATCAAAGATCCGGAAGCAGCGCGTATCAGGGATGAACAAACGAAGAAATACTATGCCAGTGGCGACGTGGATAAGATCTTTGACTATGCACTCGGCGAGTCCTCTTTTGCAGATTATGCAACGATATTATTATACAATCGTAATAAAAACTGGATTCCTGTAATTGCGGACGCAGCGTCCAAAGGCAGTACCTTCTTTGCATTTGGTGCAGGACACCTGGGTGGAGAAGAAGGCGTAATAAAACTTTTACGTAAACAAGGCTACACTGTAGAACCGGTGAAATAAAAACATATTTGCAGGGAGATGAACTGGTCATCTCCCTTGCAAATATTTATTCTCACCATTTACCTTGTCTTTCTAAGTACCTTCGGTAGCTTGATGTTAACCATATATGTACCGGGTACGAGTAAACGAAATGCAAACCGCGGATTTACACTATAGACCTGATCATTGGTAGGCGCGGTTCCCGGATCAATTGTTACAAACTGACTAGGGATTCGATAATACATCAGATAACCATATCCCGGCACCTCCTTCATTGGGAATGGCGTTACCTCATAATCACATATCATCGTCGTATCCGTGTATTGTACCGGATGGAAACGGGCATAACTCTCAAACAACGGCCTGTCGCCACGCTGAATCAACTCGCCAGCCTTCGGATTAAAAGGGTTTCCGGCTTTATCTGTAATTCTTACAATCACCCGATAACCATCATCAGAGACTTTGGAACAGGTCATGGTAGGAGATCCCATATCGCCGCTGGTGGTGGTATTGTCTTTAAACCATGCACAACCCTTTCCCTGATCCTGGAACTGTTCCAGATACAATTGAATCGTAGAGATGTTCTTGAAAGTCTTAGTACCTCTTTCATTGGAGACACTGATATCAAAAGTGTAATTCCCGTCAGGAATATTCAATGTGCCTTCATTGAGGGTTAATTGCCCCGATTTTTCCATGAGCTGAATAGGCAATACTCTTTGCTTCGTACGTTTCTTATTCAGCAGTTCCACGGTGGTATCTGTATCCGGATTAAACAGTTCATTGAATACCCAGATATTCTGCGAATCAGCGAACTGTGTGGCGATCTTACCTGTGGCCAGATCCCTTATTTCCAGCAGTTTTACACTGAGCGGATAACTGGAACCATCTGCCTGGAATGAACGCCAGTCGGCAGAATAGTAGGTTCCTTTAGGTACGCGGAAGGTGTCGTCTACATAACGAATTTCATCACTGATATAACCTGGCGTTACCTTGGTGCAGCCGGAAAATGCGGCTATCAGCAACAGGAACAGCGATATATATTTACAAATTTTCATAGTGAACTATTTAGGAAGTTTGGCAAAAGTGAGAATGTGATAGTTACTCATTACATGCAATACCCCATTATTGGTGATAATACCAGAGGTTTGAATGATGGACGTCTCATCTTTCTGACTATCCGGAATCAGTTTCAGACTATCCAGGTTATCCGGATCTCTTGTGCCATAGATTTTGGTCAGGAACAGGTATTTGGGAAGATCTGTAAAATTAGTACCTCCAACATTTACAGATGGATCTTCAATGGAACGCACCAGTCGCTGTTCCCCATCCATAGCAGTGATCATTTTGCCATTCTTATCTAATGAGTCCAGCACAATTCTTCCAGGGAAAATATAGGCCCGGATAGAATCCCGCAGGGAATTCAGATCTAAGTCATTGAAGTTTACAACCAGGTTTTCATCATTTTGCTGGATGCGCTTTCTTTCCTGCACAATCTGTTTCACATAGTTATTGAAACAATAATTCGTAGGTGCGAAGAAGGTCGTATTATTCGCATTGATTTCGTCTTTCATACCCAGTTTGTCGATCACAATTAACAGGGTATCAAACAGCCGATTGGTATGCAAGTATTCGTAGGTAGTGCCGTTATATTTTGGGTTATGCAGACTGCCTCCCACAATGTAATTATCTTTCTTGCAAGCCTGTAGCAGGATAATAGATAATGCTAGCAGGCAGGTATATTGAATCAACTTTTTCATACATAATTTTTTTCAGGTGGATGACTATAATCTACCGCTCCAGTAAGGTGTTTGCTTCATATAAGGGTTATCCTTGAAGAGATCCCTGTTGATAGGCCAGTACTGACGTCCGTAATTAGCGCTTCCTTTCTCCAGTGCGCCATCAAATACATCATTGAATTCTGCCAGCATATCATTGCGTATCAGGTCATAGTACATATGTCCTTCCGCATAGAGTTCTCTTATTTCTTCATATACCAGGAATTCCAGGAAATCATCGCCAGTTATATCCGGATCACTTGGCGTAGTACCGGCTCTGGCACGGATTCTATCCACCAGTATACGTGCGCCTGCTTCATTTCCTGTTTTGTATAGCGCTTCTGCGCGCAGTAACATGATATCGGATAAACGGAAGATGATGATATTGTTGGAGAAACGGGGATTCTTCTTTACCTCGCCATCTTTATAAATCACATTCGCGTATTTCTTCAGCATAGGATGATCTCCGCGCACCTGATAGTACCATGATTTATAGCGGAGATCAGTGGTATCATCGCCGTAGATATCATAAATTTTATTGAGGGTTTCTGTTTCCAAAGTCCACGGAACGTTCTCTCCACTTGCGATGCGCGTAGCCAGGAAAGGACTGTACAGCGTACGTTCTCCGATGCCTTGTTGTGCGCCTTCGTTCTGATCGTAGTTAATACTGATTTCAAAAATGCTCTCTGAAGTACGACCGATAGAGATACGTTGGAACTGAGCAGAATCCGTAATAAAGGCCAGGTTGAACTGACCAGGATTATTGACGATATCTCTGGTCATTTCTTCGCATTTCTGGTAGTTGCCCATCCAGGCGTAGATATGCGCTTCCAATGCGAGCACTGTAGCAAGACTTGCACGAATTCCTTTATCAGAAGGAGATTCTGTTACTGACGGAATCAGCGTTTTAGCTTGTTCCAGGTCTGCGATACATTGTGCCAGTACTTTGGCTTGTGCTTCCCTACCATATTGTTTTGCCTCCGTTACGTCTTCAACGGCAGCAGTTACCAGGGGTACGTCTCCCCATACTCTTGAAATATAGAAATAAGTAAACGCTCTCAGGTACAGCGCTTCTCCCAGGAAATAATTCTTACGATCTGCCAGTTTGAAATTTTTCGAATCCATCGTGGGCAGTCGTTTGATCAGAAGATTGGTTTGTGCAATCACCTTGTAGAACTTCGTCCAGTCCTGTAAATTATCTATATAGCCGTAATATACCCCGTCATAAGAGCCGGCAATCAGCTGCTGAATGGCATAATCGGAGTTATAGGTGATATGGAAAGCTTTAGAAGGCACATCGCCGTACACATAGTAGCGGTTGTTATCCGTGAGGGCGTCACGCAGCAACGCATAGGCGCCCAATGTGGCTGCCAGCGCATCGTTTTCACTCTGCCAGTAGACGTTGCTACTCGGCGTTTCCTTAGGACTAAGCTCCAGTACCTGTTTGCAGGAAACCTGGCAAAGGGCGATGAGCAATATATATAGAATGATCCTTTTCATGTCTGGTTGTTTAAATGGTTAAAATCCGAAATCAAGACCCAGCGTAAATTTCCGAGGAATAGGATAACCATCTCCATCATATACGCCATAAGCATTTACAGCTTCCACATCTGGTACGTTGGAACGTTGAATAGTGAACACATTATCCATTACGCCGTATATGCGTAAACGTGATACCTTCAGTCTCTTCAGCACATTAGGGCCAAAGCTGTAGTTCAGGCTCAGGTTTTTCAGTCGGCAGTAGCTACCATCTTCAATATACATAGAGCTTTTATCCAGCCAGGTATAGTGGTAGTCGCGGTTAGAAGAAACGAGGGAAAGCGAAGGAATATCTGCGTGATCGCCTTGTTTTTTCCAGAAGTTAACTTTTGTCAGATCAAAGAGGGCGCCTTGTGCCAGTTTCCATTCTCCGCCGTCGCCGCTGGCATCAAAGAGGTTGGCATAACGACGAAGCATATACGAATTCAGGATCTGACGACCTACGGTGAATGTAAAGAAGAAGCCTACAGTAAAGCCTTTATAGCTGATAGCGTTATTCAGACCTCCGGTTACTTTAGGGTTGGGATCTCCACCCACAATCTGGTCCATTGGTTCTTTAATGTAGTAGTTGCCCACCTGGTCAATCAGGATAGGATCTCCGCCTTTGTAATCCGTGCCCACAAAGTTTTGCAGTGGTTTACCTGTCAGTTTGTTGAATGGTACGTCTGAGTCGGATGCATACACGCCTCCGTATTGGAATACGAACATCTGGTTGGCCGGTTTACCTACAGTGAGCAGGTAATCGAACCCATATGCGCCACCGTTATAAGGTATGATAAGGCTACGTCCGCCATTGGGGAGACTCGTAATTACGTTCTTGTTGTAGGAGATGTTGAAATCTGTAAACCATTGCACCTTACTGGTAGGCGCGAGGTTGCGGGTATTGATCATCAGTTCCAGACCGGAGTTGCGGATACCGATCGCATTTGTTTTAGCGAGATCATAGCCGCTGTATACCGGCAGTTTGTATTCAAAAAATCCTCTGCTGGTACCGCGGGAATAAGCGTCCATCGTCACTTTGATACGATCTTTCAGCAGAGAGGCTTCCAATCCGATATTGCTTTGGATACTTTGTTCCCAGGAGAGATTACGCTGCGCGATACCGTTATGGTAGTTAGGAGTAATCACCGAACCGCCGTTATAGGTAGACACGGTGTCTGTGAAATTCGCATTGTTCACTGCGTACGTGTTGTATCCCAGGTAGTTTTCTTCCGGCTGCGAACCGGTAATACCCCAGCTACCGCGGATTTTCAGCATATTTAACCAGTTGGCAGTACCTTTCATAAAAGGTTCGTCACTGAGTATCCAGCCTGCAGAAACGGATGGGAAATAACCCCAGCGATTATGCGCTCCGAATTTCGAAGATGCGTCTGCATTGAATACACCGGAGAGCAGGTATCTGCCTTTAAAATCATAGTTCATACGTACGAAAAGGCTCTGAAGGCCGCTTTCCTGGAATCCGGAGCTGGCGCTGCTGAAGCTTTTATTCGCCACTGTTACCACATTCACATAGTCGTTTGCGATGAAATCCGCTGCCGCGTAGGTATTGCGATAGGAATTATACTCCAGGTTCTGCCCGCCAATCATATTGAAGGTATGCTGTCCTAGCTTCTTCGTGTATTCGAGGGTGTTATATACCGTAAAGTGTTCTGATTTATCAGCAAAGGAAGACGCGTAGCCGTAGCCGTTAGAGCGCACCACCGCAGGTACGTAGTAGTTCCTGCTGGAATTGGAGGTCTCGTAGGAAACGGTGGTATTAAAATTCAGGTTAGGTCGGATACTATAATTGAAGATCGTACTCAGCTGCATACTGTTGTTGATATTCTTATCTGTATTCTGACCGTTGCCGATCAGGAACTGTTTGCCGGCATCTGTGAGTTTATAGAAAGAAGTAGGCAGCTCGTAGCTGTTGAAGGCAAAGTTACCGCCAGTACGGTCTTTCAGAGAACGTGGCCTGTCGGTACGATATATTTTGATGATAGTGCTGTTCGTCAGTTTGGGAGTGATCTGGGAACTGATATTAGCGAGTACGCTATATCTTTTAAAGCCGGTATTTTTCAGGATACCTTCTTCGCGGTAGTGACCCAGACTGATGCGGTAATTCACCGCTTCGCTACCACCAGACATAGACACATCATAGTTGTTGATCTTACCTGTCTGATAGAAGAGCGACTGCCAGTCGGTTGCATTATTAAAGGCCGGATTAAGGCTGTCTGTCAGCATCTGAGGGAGATATTTATTATCAGCCCATTGATTGTAGAGGCCCAGCACCCAGAGTTTTTGTCTTCTTTCTTCTGCCCCTGTAACCAGTTCGGTCAGTTTACGTTGCTGGGAATATCCCATGTACGTGCTGAAGTTGAACTGGGGTTTACCAATTTTTGCTTTTCTTGTTTTAACGATGATAACGCCGTTGGAACCTCTGGAGCCATAGATAGCCGCCGCAGAAGCATCTTTCAGTACGTCGATGGATTCGATATCGTTGGGGTTGAGGCCTGCCAGCATATTGGTACCAGTACCCTGACCGTAGGAGAGAACGCTGATATCGTCTGTAGATGCGGGTACCCCATCGATTACGTAGAGCGGAGAGCTTAAAGCGCGGGCTTCATCGTAGCCGCGGAGCACAGAGCTGTTTCCTCTTACCACCACAGTATTACGTACGCCTGGTTCTCCGGAGGAGTTCTGAACGTTCACACCTGTTACGCGGCCCTGGAGGAGCATGTCGAAGCTGGGTGCGGGTAAGTCTTTGATCGCATCCCCTTTCACACTGGAGATGGAAGCCGTGTTTTTTCTGCGGGATACTTCCTGGTAACCGATGACTACCACATCTTTCAGGGATTTGGCATCTGGCGCCATGCTTACCTGAAAATTGGTTTTATCTCCTACTTTCAGTTCTTTGGGCGCGTAGCCTACGAAAGTAACGACGAGTATATTTCCGGCGCCTTTCAGGGTGAGGGAGAAGGTTCCGTTAGGCGTGGTGGTGGTACCGTTCTGGGTACCTTTCTCCAGGATAGTAGCCCCTGGAATAGGCTGACCGTTTTCGTCCCTGACGGTTCCGGTCACCTTCACCTGCTGTGCATAGATGCTCAACGAGCAACATAGCAGGATTAGCAAGTACAAAATTTTCTTTGACATAGATGTTGGTTTGTGGTGAGAATTGGCGGATACCTTATAGGCATGGAATCCCCATTACCAGCGGTTATCCGTGGTCTGAACTTTCTCTTTTTGAGAAAGAAGGGTAAATGGAGGCAAGGCTTCCGGCGTTCAGGTAAGGGCATGACAGTGCCTGCCACAGTAGCATAACTGCGGTTTAATAGCAGCAGGCGAGCACGGCATTACATGGCCGGCGCCTCATCCGGATTACATGAAACTAGCTGCCATGGCAGCCCCGGTAGAAATAAACGGAATGCATGATGAGTGGATTTCCTGGTTGATAAATGTAATGATGATCTACGTACATGGCAGTACGGCTTTTTCATTATTCAATAAAAAAATTAAACTTGAAGATGCGTACCTCCTGGTTTTAATTTAAAAAATCGATTTAGCAAAGCATTTCTAACAATTCGGCGATGATCTCTACGACTAATGAACTAAACAAGAGCTGAAAATAAAATGCTTGTTGGCGATCTTGGTTGACGACGATGTATTTAGTTTTTGGCTTAACGGTACAGCGGGAGCACACAAACAGGGCGGGTTCGATTCAGGTAGTGCTGTTACGTTTATGCGATTTTGGTTCTTTACTATAACAAGATATTACAAACAATAGCAGTATAATAGCAGTTGACAAGTTTGTGACAGAAGTATGACAGAGGTATTATAATAAAAAAGAGGCTGACGTCTACTTTCAGTCAGCCCCCATGCATTTATTTATCCTTATAAATTTCCACTTCAATTTTACCATCGGCAGTAACGGTGCCGCGATACATACCTGCGGTATTGAAAGGCATCGCCACGTTACCGTCTTTATCAATAGCAATGAGTCCTCCATCGCCGCCTAACTTAGGCACCTGCTTCATGATCAGCTCCGATGCGGCATCTGTTACGCTCAAATTCTTGTACTCCATCAGATCACTGACAGTTTTGGCCACTACCAAACGGATGAAATATTCGCCCCATCCTGTACAGGAAATAGCGCAGGTGGCATTATTAGCGTAAGTCCCAGCACCGATGATAGGACTGTCTCCTACCCTGCCGAATTTCTTGTTGGTCATACCGCCGGTAGATGTTGCCGCAGCCAGATTGCCTTGTTTATCTACTGCTACCGCTCCTACTGTACCGAATTTATGATCCTTATTTTCTATTCCCAGCAGAGAGGAAGATTTTTTCTGCAGCGTGGAATCGTGGTCCAGCTGCATTTTAGTAGAATCGGCTGCACGTACTTTCTGCAACGCTTTCCATCTGTCTTCTGTATAAAAATAACTCGGGTCTACGATTTCACATCCTGCCTGCTTTGCGAACTTCTCAGCGCCAGGACCAAACATCAGCACATGCTGGGATTTATCCATCACCGCCCTGGCGGCAGTAATAGGATTCTTCACCACCGTCACTCCCGCAACGGCGCCTGCCTGCAATGTTTTACCATTCATAATGGCCGCATCCATTTCATTCCGGCCTTCATTCGTAAATACAGCGCCTTTGCCCGCATTGAAGAGGGGATTATCTTCCATCACTTTCACGGCCGCTTCCACAGCATCCAAACTGCTTCCCCCTGATTTCAGTACTGCATAACCTGCCTCCAATGCTTTGGTGAGTCCGGCCTTATAAGCCGCTTCCTTTTCAGGCGTCATCTGGGATTTCAATATGGTTCCCGCACCACCATGAATGGCCATCACATAATGTGGTTTCTGTGCTACAGAATCCCTGTCCATCCCCACAGCAGCCTTGGATGGCCGGGAACCCATCACCAGCGCTGCAAACGGTAATATCAGTCGCTTTAACATTTTATGAACTTTTGGTATAAAAATAGAAGATATTTCTGCTTCTTGCTGCATGCTGATAGCAACTATTAATTATTTTTGCCGGATAAACTTAGCCGCCTGAAAAAAATACGGAAAATATTATCGGTGATTCTACTGTGTTTGTTGGGCCTCATCATATTGATCGGAATATTGGTAAACATTCCTGCTGTCCAGAATTTCCTGGTACATGAAGCTACCAACAGATTATCCGAACAATTGAAAACAAGGGTGGAAATCAAACATGTGAATATCCGGCTTTTCAACAGCCTGGACTTGGAAGGCGCGCTTATTGAAGATCAGCATAAAGATACACTCCTCTATGCTGGTAAGCTACAGTTAAGGATTACAGACTGGTTCTTCTTCCAGGATAAACCCGTGATCAAATTCGTAGGACTGGAAAATGCACAGGTAAACCTGCTCCGTCCCCGCAATGATTCTGTTTGGAACTATGCGTTTATCTCAGATGCATTCGGTACTGCACCTCCCAGTACTAACCGTAAACAGCAGAGCGGCATCTCCCTGGATCTCAAAAAAATCGACCTCCGCAACATCCGCATCAATCAAATCGATCAATGGGTGGGCGAAGATATGCGCGGTTATGCCAAACGGATTTACCTGGATGCCAAAAACCTGGACCTCAAAAAACATAATATCGATATCCAGGAAATTTCCCTGGACCAACCCAGCTTTATCCTCAGCAGCTACAGCTCCTCTCCGCTCCGTAAAAGACGGCCACGCGTGAATACGCCCGTTACATACGATAGCACTCAACTTCGCTGGAATGGCGCTAACTGGAAACTGCTGGTAAAAGAACTCACTATCAAAAATGGACTATTCGGGGTGGATAACCCTGAAGACTCTACGAAAATAGAAGATGGCTATTTTGCACCGCATCATATCCGCTTCGGTAATATCAACCTGTCACTCACCAATACCAGCATCTTCAAAGACAGCATCATCGGAGACCTGACATTCTCCACCCGCGAACGTAGCGGCTTTGAAGTAAAAAAACTGACCAGCAGGTTTAAAATGTCGCCCGTAGAGATGGAGTTCTCCCACCTCGATCTGGAGACCAACCGTAGTCATATCGGAGACTACTATACCATGCAGTACAGCGACTTTGACGATATGAGCGATTATATCGACCTGGTATATATGCGGGCCAATTTCAAAAATTGCAAAGTATCTTCCGATGATATCGCCTACTTCGCGCCGCCCCTTTCCTCCTGGAAAAAGGAAATCACCATCAATGGGAATGCACGCGGCCCGGTCAGCAACCTGAAAGCCTCAGATGTGGAACTGGAAGCCGGCAATACTACGCGATTGAAAGGCTCCCTGGAAATGCGCGGCCTTCCGGATATCAATGAAACTTATATCGACTTCCATACAGACGATCTTGTCACCACCGGCGCAGATGTCATGCAGATCATGCCCATTGTGAAAGATGTAGCCTCCAATGTACGTATAGACCGCCTTACCAATATTCGTTTTAAAGGAAGCTATACTGGATTCATCAACGACTTTGTGGCCTATGGCCAGTTCCAGACGAATCTCGGACAAGTGACGTCCGATCTGAACTTCAAAACCAACCGTGATGTGCCGGTATATTCCGGTAGTCTGACCACCAATAATTTCGATCTGGGTAGCCTTCTCAGTATCAGCGACCTTCAGGAAACGACCCTGAATGCCCGCGTAAACGGAGCCGGCTTTAACTTCAGAACGCTCAAAGCCTCCCTGGATGCCGATGTACAGAGTATTTCCCTCTATGGTTACAAATACCAGAACATCCGTACCAAAGGAGAAATGAACCGGAAATTCTTCAATGGCGCACTAACCGCCAATGATCCCAACCTGGATATGGATTTCTCCGGTACGATCGACTTCAACGAGGCATTACCAGTATTTAAATTCAACTCCGAAATCCGGAAAAGTGATCTTAAAGCGTTACATCTCGTAAATGATTCTATTACCCTGCAAGCCAAGCTAGACTTAAACTTCGCGGGTAGTAACATCGATAACTTCGAAGGGGTAGCCAGAATGTACGACGTATCTCTGTTTAAGGATAAGAGTCGCCTGGAATTCGATTCCCTCGCCATCAGCGCGCACACCGATAACGATCAGAAAACCCTTCTCATCAATGGTAGTGAAGTAGACGGCTATGTGAAAGGGAAATACAGTTTTCTTGAACTCCCGGATGCTTTCCAGTTCCTGTTATATCGCTACTATCCCAGCTATTTCAAAGCGCCGGTGAATAGTAATATCCGGGAAGATTTCCAGTTCCATTTCGAATTTGGCAATATCGCGAAACTCATCAGAGGCTTTACCAAAGCAGTTACCGGGTTCGATAACTCCATCGTAGAAGGTTCTCTCAATACCGCTTCCGGCAACCTGGCACTGAATGTACAAGTTCCAGAAGCCAGCTTCCTGGGTTATTCTATCCAGGACCTGCAAATCAAGGGAGCAGGAGACGCCCATAAAGTGAATCTCAGCAGCACCGTGAGTAAACTGCTGAATGGTACCAATGTGGTGTTACAGAACCCACTGATAATGGCATCTTCCGCCAATGATACTTCCTATATCAAGATGGATATGCAGGCGGAAGACACGAGCAGTCTGGATGGCTTTTATGCCCGCGTGATCACCGTACAAGAAGGGGTAAGAATACACTTCCTCAACAGTGCATTTACGGTCAATGAACGCCAGTGGAATGTTACGCCAGGAAATGAAATCTATTGGAGCAAGCATTTTCTGACGGTGAAGAATTTGCGCGTAACCCGCAATGATCAAAGTATCACGGTAGAAACAAACGAATTTAATCCGGACGAATCCAGGTTTATTATCACCCTGAAAAACCTGAACCTCGCAGATGTAATCCCTAGTCAACTCGTTTCGACCCGGATAGAAGGCGTTACGGATGGTACTATTAATATATCCGATCCCACCCAGAACCTGGATATCAATGCCTCTTTGCGTACCCGCGATTTGCGGATAGACAATGACTCCATTGGATTAGTAACCCTGGAAGGCGGCTATCTGCAACATACCGGCGTAGTGAATTTCTCATTGCAATCAGATAATACTGGTATGAACTTCATGACCCAGGGCCGTGTGGGCACTTCCAAAACGGATAAAGGAATTGATGCCGTTATCAATATGGGGGGCGCTAACATCAACCTGATGAATAAATACCTGGCGGGCTATGTACATGATCTTACCGGTTCCGTCTCTGGTAGCTTGAACATCACCGGTACCACCGACCTCCCTTCCGTAGTGGGAAAACTGGCGCTGGATACAGTAGGCGTAACCGTGGATTATCTGGGTACCCGTTACCGTATTCCTAAGCTGAATGTGAATGTAGACGACAACCTAATTGAATTCGGTAGCTTCACTGTAATTGATAAATATAATACTAAAGGCACCGCCAACGGGTATATCAGTCATGATCACTTCGATAAACTCAATTTCGACTTTGACGTAACCGGACGGAAATTCCTTTTCCTAAATACTACTGCGCATGATAATGACCTCTTCTATGGAGATGTGATCGCAGATGGAAAGGTATATTTCTCCGGCCCGCTGAATGATCTGCAACTGCATGTGCTGGCAAGGCCTATCCGCGGAACGCATTTCTATCTCCCTATATCCGATAGTAAAGATATCGGCAAGTACGAATACATTACTTTCAAGACCTACGGTACTGAAATAAAAGAAAACAAGAAGAAGAAAGACAATACCAAACTTACTGTAAAACTGGATATCGCGGCCAATCCGGATGCACAGATTGATGTGATTCTGGATGCTACAACGGGAGACATCATTTCTGCCAACGGAACAGGTAATCTCCAGATCATAGCCAATACTGACGGTGATTTCAACATGTTTGGTAACTATGAAATCAGTAATGGTTCCTATAATTTCACCTTCCAACGTGTTACAAGCTGGAAATTCGATATCGAGAAAAACAGTAGTATCAGCTGGAATGGCGACCCACGGGAGGCCAAGATGAATATCACCGCCAAGTACTCTCTCCCTAAAGTGAGCTTGTACAACCTGGTCGGTCAGGCAGCCACCCTCGCGGCGAACGATAAACTCGCTACCCGTCAGGAGAAAGTGGATGTATTGATTAATCTGCGCGGCGCCCTCATGAAGCCGGATATTACCTACTCTATTGAATTACCGGAGGTAGGCACCATGTCTTATGAAAGCGGTGTTGCGGCTAAACTGAAAGAAATCAATAACGACCAGAACAAGGCCCTCCTTCAGATATACGGATTGCTCATTGCCAACCAGTTCCTGCCAGATGATGCCGGCGGTGGCGCCAACGTGGGTATCACCGGTAAAAACAGTGTGGGGCAGGCTATTTCGGCACAAGCCTCCGCGATCCTTAATAATATTACCGGCGCTTTGCTTAAAGGAAGCGGCATCGGTATCAATGTGAACTATCGCGCGTACAACGTTGGCGGATTACCGGATAACTCCTCTGTGGATCGTAACCAGGTAAGTGCCGGCGTTACCAGTACCTTATTTAATAATCGTTTCCGCTTATATGCAGGCGGAGATTACGATTGGGGTAAAACCGCCACTTCGGCCAGCTCCAACCGTTTTGCGGGCGACTTCCGCATCGAATACTTACTGACGCCGGATGGTCGTTTCCGTATCAATGCCTTCAGTAAGTCTGATTATGACGTGTATAACCTGAACAACCGTACGAAATCTGGTCTGGGTATATCCTATGTGAGAGAGTATGACCGGTTCCTCGAGTTATTCAATCGTAATAAGACTGTGCGCAACAGGCAGCGGCCGGATAGTTCCCGTCATCTTCCGGATAGTAGCGTGATACAGCTGGCGCCTCCCCCATCGCAACATGAGGATAGTACGAAGAAATCTTCCGATGATAAATAAAATAAGGAGGGGCCGTGTCGAACGACACGGCCCCTCCTTATATAATATGGTATGAACAATTATCCTTTCAGGATTTCATGTCCGAGTTTATCTCTTTTTGTACGGAGGTAATTCTCGTTGTGTGGGTTGGGATGTATTTCGATCGGAACGTTCTCTACTACTTCCAGTCCGTAACCAAGGAGGCCAGCGCGTTTGCGAGGGTTGTTGGTGATAAGGCGGAGTTTGCAGATGTTCAGATGACGGAGGATTTGAGCGCCTACGCCATAATCGCGTTCATCCATTTGGAAGCCGAGTTCCAGGTTGGCTTCTACGGTATCGCGGCCTTCTTCCTGGAGTTTGTATGCTTTCAGTTTGTTCATGAGGCCGATGCCACGACCTTCCTGGTTCATATACAGGATGAGGCCTTTGCCTTCTTTTTCCACCATTTTCATAGCGGCGGCCAGTTGTTCGCCACAATCGCAACGAAGCGAGTGCAGGATATCGCCGGTTACACAGGAAGAGTGTACGCGTACCAGTACTGGTTCGCCTTTTTCCCATTCTCCTTTTTTCAGTGCCATATGGATTTCGCCGGTGTTCACCTGTTTGAAGGCGATCAGTTCGAAGTTACCATATTTGGTAGGCATTTGTACGCTAACGCCTTCTTCAATAAGGGTTTCCTTATTGAGGAGATAAGAAATCAGATCTTTTATGGAGATCAGTTTCATATCGAATTTGGTGGCGATTTCGCGGAGTTCCGGAAGGCGGGCCATGGTACCGTCTTCGTTCATGATTTCCACGAGAACGCCAGCGGGTTCCATACCAGCGAGGCGTGCCAGGTCAATGGCAGCTTCGGTGTGGCCGGAGCGGCGGAGTACGCCACCTGATCTGGCTTTGAGGGGGAAGATATGACCGGGTTTACCGAGATCTTCCGCTTTGGTAGCCGGATCGATCAATGCCTGGATGGTTTTGGCCCTGTCATGTGCAGAAATGCCGGTGGTGCAACCATGTCCGAGCAGATCTACAGAAACGGTAAAAGGTGTTTGGTGAAGAGCGGTATTATCCCTTACCATCAGGTCGAGGCCCAGTTCTTCACAGCGTTCTTCCACAAGGGGAGCGCATATGAGGCCGCGGCCATGGATGCTCATAAAGTTGATGATTTCAGGAGTTACGTTGC
Source organism: Chitinophaga dinghuensis (assembly GCF_003259435.1). Taxonomy (GTDB): domain Bacteria; phylum Bacteroidota; class Bacteroidia; order Chitinophagales; family Chitinophagaceae; genus Chitinophaga; species Chitinophaga dinghuensis. The sequence continues at coordinate 4,073 of NZ_QLMA01000004.1, read as the reverse complement.
GGGCGGCGGTGATGAAATCTCCCTCATTTTCGCGGTCCTCATCGTCCACTACAATTACCAGCTTTCCGTTTTTTATATCTTCTATTGCAGCTTCTATTGTATCTAACATAAAAAAGTCCTTCGGTCTAGTAATAATTGAATGGCGCAAAGTTACGACAATTAAGTATGGAAAACTGAGCCATCGTATCTCGGTTGCTATGTTAAGATTCTGTTGTCGCAATGTTAATTACGCACTATCAATTTAACATATATTTCTTTGAATTAAAATAAGTTACCGTAAACAAACTTATCCGGGGTAAAGTTCAGTGCTGACGGCGGTTCCAGTTATTAACAATAAGGTAAATTTGACAGCCGCGAAATTTTAGCATTATTCTTTGGTAAACGTAATAGGATTAAAGCTTTTAATAAAAAGCTTCAAATTTTTTTTGCCCCCTTTAAGTTTTCAACAAGGCTCTTAACAATTTGTTAATACAGAGTTAAAATTTAACCATAAAAGTTGCGCATCTTTGCGCCATGAATCAAAATTCTCAAATCATGGGATTAAGAAAATTATTATTAACATTTTCTTTAATGCTTCTTGCCTTTGTCAGCTTTGGTCAGGTTACGACTTCAAGTGTGACAGGTAGGATTAAGGATGACAAGGGCGAAGGATTGATCGGCGCCACTGTAAAAGCTACACATATTCCTTCTGGAACAGTGTACGGTACAGTTACCAGAACCGATGGTAACTATACCATTCCGGGCATGCGTATTGGCGGCCCTTACAAGGTAGAAATATCTTTCATCGGTTTCACATCAGTTACCCTCGAAGGCATCAGCCTGAACCTGGGTGAACCATTTGTTATCAACCAAACGATGACTTCTGGTAAAGAATTAAAAACAGTTAACGTAGTAGGTAGCAAAGCTGCAAGCTTCAACCAAAACAAAACCGGCGCTAGTACTGTAGTAGGTCTTCGTCAGTTACAAACACTCCCTACCGTTACAAGAAACATCACTGACTTTACCCGCCTCACTCCTCAGGCAAATGGTAACGGTTTCGGTGGCCGCGATGGTCGTCTGAACAACCTGCAAGTGGATGGTGCTAACCTGAACAATAACTTTGGTCTGAACAGTGACCCTACTCCAGGTGGTGGTGCATCTCCTATTTCCCTGGATGCTTATGATCAAATCTCTGTTAATATCGCTCCTTATGATGTAAGACAATCAGGTTTTACTGGCGCTGGTATTAATGCTGTTACTAAAAGCGGTACTAACGATTTCCATGGTAGCGTTTATGGTTACTATCGTGACCAGAGCTTCAACGGTACTAAAGTTCACGACAATACCCTGACCCTGCCTAAGAGCGAAAACAAAATCTTCGGTGGTACCCTCGGCGGCGCCATCATTAAGAATAAATTGTTCTTCTTCGTAAGCGGTGAGTATGAGAAATCTTCTGCTCCTGGTATTACCTGGCAGCCTACTCCTACTGGTTTTACTGGTACTCGTCCGGCAAACATGTCAGCTACTCCTGCAGATTCTCTGAAGAAACTGTCTGACTACCTGATCAGCAAATACGGTTACAACCCAGGTACTTACACTAACTTCCCTGCGTTCGAAACCAAAAACCATAAGATCCTCGCTAAAGTTGACTGGAATATCAACAGCATCCACAAACTGACGCTGAAATATTCTGACTTTAAAGGTTCTGACAACAGCATGTTGAATGGTAGCTCGATTCCTAACTCTACTACCGGTAACGCATTTGTAATTGGTGGTGGCGCTTCAGGTATCTCCCGTCTGCCAAACAACCGTTTCAGCAACCAGTCTATGGCTTTCTCTAATTCTAACTACGGTACTAACCACTGGGTTAAATCCGGTAGCTTGGAATTAAACTCTGCATTCTCTAACAGAATGTCAAACCAGTTCATCATTACCTACACTAAGAACCAGGATACCCGTTTCTCTATGGGCGATGTGTTCCCAACTGTAGATATCATGGATGGTACCGGTAAAAACTATATCAGCTTTGGTAGCGATCCTTTCACCCGCAACAACGATGTTGTAAACAACATCTTCAACGTTACGGATAACTTCACCCTGTATAAAGGCGATCATACCTTCACTGCTGGTATCTCTTACGAATACCAGAAATTAGGTAACATGTTCATGCCTGGTTCTGCTAGCTATTATATCTATAATACCCTGGCTGACTTCATGAACAATGCTGCTCCTGCTTTCTACGCAAATACTTACACCCTGGTACCTGGCGATTCTGCCATCTACTCTGCTAACCTGAAAATCGGTCAGCTGGGTGCTTATGTACAGGATGAGTGGAACGTTAGACCAAACTTCAAACTGACAGTTGGTTTACGCGCTGACCTGCCAATCTACCCTTCACAGCCGCTGGAAAACCCAGCTATCACTGCACTGTCTTTCCCTGACAAAGACGGTAACATGACTCACTTCTCTACCGGTAAATGGCCTAACAGCAAACTGCTGCTGTCTCCAAGAGTTGGTTTCAGATGGGATGTACTGGGTGATAAATCCCTGATCGTTCGTGGTGGTACTGGTATCTTCACTGGTAAAATTCCTTTCGTATACCTGACCAACATGCCTACCAACTCCGGTATGTATCAAAACCAGGTGGTACTGAACAAAGCTGCTGATCTGGCTGGAATCACTTTCAATCCAAATGCAAGCGCTTACCTGAGCAAATTCCCTACTTCTCCTTCTCCTGTTGCTCCTTCAGGTTTCACCCTGGTGGATCCTAAATTCAAATTCCCTCAGGTTTGGAGATCTAACGTAGGTATCGATAAAGCCCTGGGCGGCGGTTTCACTGCTACTTTCGAAGCGATGTTCACCAAAGACATCAACGCGGTAATTATGCGTAACCCGAACCTGCTGGCTCCAACCAAAGAACTGGCTGCCGGCGGCGACGATCGTCCTTGGTACGGTATCCTGGCTAACCAGTCAGATAAATACCTGAATAAAGGCCAGACTACTGTTGTGATCATGGAGAACACCAGCAAAGGTTACTCTATGTCCTTCACCGGTCAATTGAGCAAAACCTTCTCTAACGGTCTGTATGGTTCCGTAGCTTATACTTACACTAACGCTAAAGACGTTACTGGTAACCCAGGTAACCAGGCAGCTTCTATCTGGCAGTCTAACCCTAACGTGGGTACTTCCAACTCCCTGGAACTCGGACCTTCCCAGTACGCTATGCCTCACCGTGTAGTTGCAAACGTTTCTTACAGAAAAGAGTATGCTAAGCACTTCGCTTCTACCCTGTCTCTGTTCTACGAAGGTTCTAACCTGTCTACCATCAGCTACGTAGTGAATGGTGATATCAACGGCGACGGTAACAGCTCTGCTGACCTGATGTACATCTACAAAACTGGCGCTGAAGTGAACTTCTCTCAGTACACTTACAATGCTGGTAAACCAGATCAAAAAGTATTCACTGTTGCTGACCAACAGGCTGCTTACGATCAGTTCATCAACAGCAGCAAATACCTGAAAAAACACAAAGGCGAATACGCTGCAAGAAATGGCGCTGTTCTTCCTTGGTACAACAGACTGGATGCCCGCTTCCTGCAGGACTTCTACCTGACTACCAAAGGCGGTACCCGTCATACCCTGCAATTCAGCGTGGATATGCTGAACCTGCCTAACCTCCTGAGCAAAAACTGGGGCGTAAGACAACAGACTACCCTCAACAACCCTCTGGTTAGTAAAGGTGTAAACGCAAATGGTACTGTTAACTACCAAATGGCTAACATCGGTGGTACCCTCGTAAACAATGCTTACCAGGATAATATTTCCAACCTGAGCACTTGGGGTATGCAACTGGGTCTGAGATATTCTTTCTAAGATTCATCTACATCTCATAAAAAAGAGGCTGTATCAAAATCTGAAGTGCCCCCAAAAGTTTAGACACTTTTGGGGGCATTTTTATGAGTGCAAGAAAGAAACACAGTTTTGCCTTTAAGGTAAAAGCAATCAGACTAGTGGAAAAGGGTCAGAGCATTATGTCCACATCGGATGACCTGGACATAAGCCCTTCATTACTATTAAAATGGTGGGATTACTAT
>NZ_QLMA01000003.1 GCF_003259435.1 Chitinophaga dinghuensis | reverse complement strand
AATCAGACTAAATCTAAATGGAATGAGCCCGGTAAAATACCGAGCTCAGTTCCAAAATACTTAATTTTTTTATCCAACTTTTGGGGAGCAGTCCATGTTTCCTTGTCAGCCGATCTGTTTACACCACCATTTGCGGTTATATGTCCCGTTACGGTTAGGTTTCCACTGATGGTGGTGGACTGCAGCTTCGTTTCCTGGCTGACTTCCAGACCTCTTGCACAGGTAAGCTTTTGTACTGCCATTGCTGTGTCATTGATCTGTAGTTTATCAACATACATTGTTTCATGAAAAGTAGAAGTACCATTGCAGGTCATCGGCTGGTGCATCGTCAGTTGCCCATTAAAGTTCGTATACCCTTCTATGGTAACATCGCCGGCAGCATGAATATAACCGCCGTTAAAATCGCTATCTGCGCAGGTTACTGACAATTGCTGATATAAAATCTTGCCATTCTTACTGGCTTCTAAAATAAAATTGGCATCTCTTGTCAGCCCTCTTGGAAAAGGATAATATTTATTGGAGGTGGTGGTAAGCGGTGCTGTACTCCCATCCATGAAAATCCGGAAGGTATCGCCATTGCTTTGCCATTCCATCTGAAATGGTTTCATCTTTGGTATTGCTGACACCGGATGGCCGGAGATATCAGGATTCAATGCTACAAAACTATTCAGGTAGAAAGCCGGCTTACCTGCTTTGGTAAGCTCCTTGTAATACTCCCTGACTTGATAAGTCTCATTATCAGCCGTGGTGGATAGTTCTGTCACTTTAACAACAGCCGTTCCAATAACGCCATTTATCGAACCTTCAATGGTAATGGTAACAGGTGTATTAACCGTTTTATCATCAGACATATGTTCAATCAGAAAGTTTTCCGCATTGTCTGGCTGGTCCTCATTCATACCACTTAGATGACCTATGAGATTATTACTGCTTAGTGCCCAGTCAGTATTATTCACACCGCATGATGGTAGTGTTTGCAGGGAAAAAAGTGTATCAGATGAATCACCAACGGGAATGGATACACTAATCACTTTACATTTTATACCGGGAGTAGCAGGGATCTCAATTATTACTTTGGATCTTTGAGGATCGAGAGGATCATTGATGACCAAAGTATCAGGATCTGTGCTGGTCGCATATTTCAACAATGGTATATCAACAATTGGGGGATTTGCCATAGTTATAACTTTAATAGATTTTCGATCAGTTCTTCTTTTGTCTTATCCTGCAATGGTTTTTCAAAAGCCTTTTCTAACAGTGAGACAAAGTTTAATGCTTTTAACTGGCGGGCATTCTGATGTGCCTTGTAGTCAGCTTTCAGATTTTCAGAGAGCTGTGTGTCTTCGTTTTTCTGTGTCACTTTTTCTGGCATTCCATTTCCGAATCCAATCCAGTAGAAAGTCGCTTTTCCACTTACGTTGTTGCTGGCGCCATCTTGCCTGTCTGCTGCAATAGAGAAAACACCATCTTTGTGAACAGGGACAGTAACGGTATTGCAACTTTGTCCGAATGTGGTACGATCGCCAGATGCGTAGTAACTTTGATTTTCAGAGATAATAGTAGCGAGATATACGCTACCTATGTCCTGTGAGGTAAATGTAGCTTCAATTGTTGCTATAACAAATCCGTCTGACATCGCCCGATAAAGTGTAGTTGGGATATACTGATTGGATGCCAGTTTTAATTTACTTCCGAATGCAGAAACATTTCCTCCAGTTAGATCAATGGATCCAGTGGCGGTCAATTTTATAATCTGTGCGTCAGCAATAGTTGATGTTCCAGGGGCATTCAAATTATTGACAAAATATCCGTACATACCCGTAACATTGTCAGCAGTAATATGACCAACAGAGACATCCGGCGTATTTACCTGCGCCACATATTCCTGATATAAAGTCTGTTGACCGGCGGTAGCCTCTATGATGAAAGTAGTGTCGGCAGTTAGTCCTCCTTGAATATTGTACCAGGGGTTTGTGCCCTCGCTCACGGGACCTGTCTGGGAACCGTCGTATACACGATAATACTGCCCGTTACTTTGCCACTGAAGTTGCAGGGGCCTGTTTCTATCCAGGAAAGGTGCAGGGCTACCGGGAGTATCTGTATAAATCATTACTACGTTATTCAGAAAGAACGCTTGGTCGCCATTTTTCGAGATGTCATAAGCTTTTCCCCGGACTACAAATTGACTTTCTGCCTGCTCACATGACATTTCTCTCACTTCAATGGAAGCCTTTCCGGTTTTCTGGTTTACTGTTCCTGATACAGTTATGGTAACTGCCGAATCCACCGTCATATCATCAGCAGAATGTTTAAAAAGATATGTCTGATAATCATTTCCGGCATCCTGCCCCATGCCCACAACATTCGCGTTGCTGGGCACCCAGTCAGTATTACTGCTCTTGCCTCCAGGCGTCGGATCTTTGGAAAACAAGTCGCTGCTTTGCTCTCCAAGGGGTACTAATACCGAAAGGTACTGACACTTAACATCCGCATTGGGAAGTATGGTCACCAGTATGTCTGCCTGAGAAGGGTTATTACTTTGACTAATGGTAATATTCGTCGGTTTAGTTTTTACATCATAACTGAGTAAGGGTGGTTGTAACTGATCTTTATTCATGATGCTTATTTTGGGGATATTATTGAGGAATTAAAAATGTAATCTTTCTTACAGATATTTTTCAATTAGTTCTTCTTTTGCATCGTTTGTCAAGACTTTATCAAACGCTTTTTCAAGCGCAGTGATAAATTCTGCCGCCTTTTGTTTTTGTGCATACTGATATGCCTTTATCTCTCTATCTATTTTATCAGTGCTTTTTTCAGCTGCTTCTTCCGACCTATTCATACTTGTAGACTTAATATCTCCCTGTCCAAGTGCCACCCAACTATATTGAAATTCCCATGAAGTATTGGCTCCGTTCACTACCCCTGTCTCTATCCAGAATTGTACACCCATCTGAACAGGCAACGTCAAAGAATTGCTTGTTGTACTTACTAATGAAGCAAAAGTGGACACCATATAGCTAGTATTTGGTGAGACAAATATTTGTGCCTGTATCAAACCCGCTTGGGGAAGACTGTGTGAAGTAACCTGAATAGTTACAAAACCATCCGATGTGGGTGTATAATAAACAGCGGGGGGATTAGCACCCTGATAGAAAATATGGCTGTTGTTAAATATACTGACAGGGCCGTTAGACAATGGATTGTTGCCAAAATAGGCTATGCCGTTTACCATTAGGGGGCCATCCACATCTAATCGGCTGACTTCTAATGTTGGGGAGTTTACTTTTATCACATATTCCTGATACAACACATCTCCACCTTTATCTGCTTCTACTATTACCGCAAGATCTGTTGTTAATCCATTTGGCATAACATATGACTGCCCTTCCCCTTCATATACCGGGCTTGGGCTGGATCCTGCATACACCTTAAAGTAATCACCATTACTTTGCCATGTCAGTTGCACTCCTCTTGACTTATCTATTAAACCTACCGGTACACCTGGCGTATCAATATACTCCAGCACTACACTGTTAAGGAAAAATGTTTCCTGTGCGGCTTTGCTGATATCTTGTGATTTTTGTCTTATCATATAGTTATCATCATCTAAACCCATAGAATATTCTTTTATTTGAATGGTGGCCGTTCCGCTTACGCTATTAACAGTACCATCAATGGTGAAAGTAATGCCAGTGCTGACTGTCATATCATCGCTGGTATGTTTATATAAAAAATTCTGTGTGTTGCCGTCGTCATCATTCATCCCATGAATAATATCAGCACTTATCTCCCAGTCATCATTATCAGAAGAGGACGTCGGAATCGGACTGATTAAATACATATCATCGCTGTCATCTCCCACTGGTATAGCTATTGAGATGTATTTACACAAAACATCCTGGTCTGCGGCTACCTGTATGATAATTTGAGCAGTCACTGCATTAGTACTACTACTTATGTTTACCGGGGAGGGGTTTGTGGAGATGGTATATTGTAGTAAGGTAGCAGCATCCTGATCTTTATTTTCCATGCAACAACGATTTGCTATAGCAATTTTTTGATTAATTGTTCTTTGGCTGCTGGCTGAAGCGTCTTCTCAAAGGCCGTTTCAAAGGCCGTAATAAAATCTTCTGCCTTTTGTTTCCGCTTACTGAAGTAGGCATTCATATCATTTTTAGCTTTTTGAACAAGCTGTTTATCGCTTTCACTTCCAACTGTAGTGGTAGGCATTCCAGTACCTAAGCCAACCCAAATGAATGTTGTAGTCATCCCGGGCTCTCCACTTGAAGTGCCACATAAATAGGAAAAAACATCTCCCTGTTTTACTGGAATAGAGAGGCTATTATAGGCCTGGCCTAAATTATCTGCGATGCAGGAAATAGTAAAGGAGTTAGTTCCTGTGATAATGGTGGCCAGTGTGATTTCATTTGTAATCCCTAGATCAGATGAAAATATCGGGTATATACTTGCGATAACAAAACCATCACTGGTTGCGTGCCAATATGCTGTATCTACCTGACCACCCTGAGCAAGGATATGCTGGCTACCTAATATTTTTGTACTTCCCTGAGATAAGTCTGTAAATGTATTAGCAGACAGGCTGGTAAATCCGGCATCGGGGGCATTAATACTGACAGTGTATTCAAGATTCAGGTAGTCACTATCCTTTTGTGCCTGGATAATGTAAGTGGTATCACTAGTTAAACCGGCACTAACCTGATAAAAGCTTTGGGTACCCAGATCTATTGGCTGCCCACCCGTTCCTCCAATGAACAGTTTAAAATCGCTTCCATTACTTTGCCAGTTTAACTGAAATCCCCGGTTTCTGTCCAGCAATGCGACAGGAACTCCAGGGGTGTCTAAATAAGCAACTACAGCACTATTCAGATAGAATGTATCTTGTGTTGCAACCTTGGTAATATTATGTGTCATGGGTCTTATTTGATAGGTGCCATCATCAACTGTTGCAGAAATTTCTCTTATCATTATTTGTGCAGTACCTGCCTCGTCATTAACTGTACCATTAATAGTGAAAGTAACATCTGAATCTACCGTATAGCCATCATTAGTATGTTTATATAAGAAAGTAGAGTCATTACCACTATTATCATTACCCATACCCGGCACAAAGTCATTGGTGGGTACCCAGTCTGAATTATCACTGGATGAATTTGGAAGTGGATTTACGCTATACATATCTGTAGCGTCTGGTCCAACAGGCACCTGAATGGAAATATATTTGCAAAGAACATTTGTATCAGCTTTCACCTGTATAATAATTTTGGCCGTATCCGGGTTATTATCACCACTGATATTTACAGTTGCAGGATCTGTGCTGATATCATATTTAAGCAATGTGGAAGCATCGTCCTTTTGCATAATGACTATTGTTTATCAGTAGATAAATTGGTGACGAACTGCAGTAATCCTTCTCGTATAACTGGCGGTGTCAAGGATATCTGCGCATTAACAGGCGCCACATTCAGGCCATATCCCTGCCATGAGGTCCCTCCTGCCAATGACTTCTCCCACCAGCTCCATACACCGTTATTTTCAGCAATAGGCAGATGATTAATTCCAATAGCCAACACCGTAACTGTTTGTGCGTCCTTATTAGGTCCTAACCTGGTCAACAATGGTCCAACAGTGAATGTAACTTCCATTGACGATAGCGGCGTATCTACGAACTGTGTTGGAACTATCAGTTCTTTTATTGGCAGAATACCTGTAAACGCGTGTATGCTTGCCCGTGGGTCTACCAGTAGCGTAATATATTTGACAGGGCTATTGAATGCGAGTTGCAAATAATTACCATCTGCCTGTTGCAATGGTCCGATTTGCTTCACATAAGACTGGCTTTCCTCTGGTGCCACCACGCAATTAAACTGGTCATATTGCTGATCTTCAAAATAGCCGATGACGCCGTCGGCAGGCGAACCTTGATCGCCCAAGCGGATACTGAACGGAGAGGTGGTAAAATCAGGAATATTAGGATCGACAGGCGCTGCGCTAACAGGAGCCGGCCAGTCGCAGGACGTTATCGGCAAACCATCCAGCTCAAATTGGAGGCTGGCCCGGGCCAATGCCAACGGACGGCCTATGAGCAGACTCAGGTTCTGATCTGTCCTGTTTCCTAAAGGGTCCGTGGTCCAAAGTGTAGCATCTATAGCGTTAATGAACACACGAAACTCATCCGCCGTTTTGGTTAACATAGCAGAGATAAAAGCACCCAGGTGCGACGAGGCGGCAGTAATCTGATCTACACTACTGATATCATTATGCGGCGGTGCAATATAAGATGGTACTGCTGTCTGTCCGTTTTGCCGTAATGCTATTTCTCCGGCATTAGTCCCATCCGGCAAAAATACCATCACGGATTTGTCCAGGTGGTTCGATAGTATCCAGCCGCAAACAGGATTTACATCAGCAGCCAGGTTAAGGACGGCGGTATCGTTTTTATAATCCACCCATTCCATATTTAATCTCGAAGGCTGTAATAACCGTGGGGGTAACTGCCATGGCGATTCCACCGAGGAGTCTGCGGATAGCTTATTATTTACGGCCAGTGCGTCATCCACCACCATAGGATAACTGTTGTAATTATGGACGCCGGCGCCTTGTGGCATTATCAGCTCCAGTATTCTTCCGAATTTATCAAATACCGTCAATTGATAGAAGTAACACTGTCCACTGCGTATGGCGTGAAAAGGGAAATCGCTAACTCCGCCTATTTTCACGTCCGGAAATGAATTTACTGCACCTTGCCCATAGCTGGGGGTATCATAAGGTGGATTGGAGGTAGTATCTGGGTAACCAATTACTTTGGCAAAAGTAAGTGTGGCGGAGTTATAGCTAAATGTTTCGAAGGAAGGTCTTCTGTAGGCCCGCTTGTCGCGTTGTAGCAGGTATTCATTAAAATCGACCAGCTCTTGTGTAAGGAATCGCCATTTATCAATATCATTAATCTGGTTATAGATATCACTGAATGGCCCGCCCTGGTCACCGTATTGATCAATAAAGGCTTTTAGTCTGGCTCCGAAAGTAAACTGTGCATGTGGGCTCAGCAGCGATCTTCCTTTCACTGAAGATCCAGCATTAAGACCTTGCAGGTTCGCCTTCATATCATAATCGGTACCGTTAAAAGTCCAATTCCGATAGGTGGTGTTCTGTACTTTATATTCAAAAGGAACTGGTAAATACTTGATCTCATATTCGATATACATGGGATTCCATTTCTGCATCCACATGTCAAGTAAAATATCCGGCAATACCCCTTGCGTATATACGCTACTGTTATGCGAACTCATTTCCTGCTTAGCTTCATCCGAACTAATACCTGCTTTGCCGGCAAGGAGGCCTGCATTGGCGGGGTCCAGTAGGAAAAACTCCTGATAAAGTGGCTGTATCGCAGCCGGAACGGCACTCATATTACTCAGTGCAGGCATCATAAATGTAAGGTCCTGCAGATTAAATTGGTGTCCACCTAATTTGATGGAGTTAATGAGGTGGGAGGACAGGCGAATCTCGATACTGGTATCTGGATCGGCAAGCGGGTCGGGGGCCACGCCTGAAACCAATACGCTGGGATTGGCAGCAAGCCAGTAACGAGGCATATTCACCGACTTTAATATCTTACCAGTTCCTACATGATTTACCGCGAATCTTTGTACACCGAGGTTATAGGCATCTTCAGGGCTCAACCCAGGATCTGTTGCCGGCTGAGGAACTGTACTCAGTAAGCCGTTTACTACCGCTAGCTGATCCAATACTTTACGAAGTTCTCCATCTGAAGTGGTTGGGTCAAGATGCGGTTTTATCTGGTCGGCGGTAATACCTGTATTATTATTTGCCATCTGTTGGCTAACGGCATTCATGTATCCATATTTCCACCAGGCAGCATTCAGATTGAATTGCAGAGAATAGAGTTTCTCCAGTGCTTTGTCCAGCTGACGTTGGTTTATATTGAGTTGTGACAACCATGTCTTCTCCGTGTCAGTTAAAGTTCCATCCTGCTGTTGTCCACTATTATTGCTATCAGGCACGATTTCCCAACGCGTCCCTCCAAATTTTGAATTGAACCATTCGTTTCGTATTCGCTCCTTAACAGCGGCGGCGCCATCTGGTTCATTCATTTGGGGTAGCATGTCGTATTGAAAAGCACGTAGCAATTCAACAACATTTCTATATTCGGCCCCTTGCAGCTGGGTGCCAATCAGTGTACTGAAGGCGTCAATGCTGTTATTGGCAATAGTTACCCTCATGTGTTCCGCATAGTTATTGGCTTCCAGTTCATCCGGCAATGGTACGGAGCTGCCGCTGGTATTATCCCAGTTAAGGCCAAAAGACATTCCGGTATAGAAGGTGCTATCTATGGCGCCAGGGGCGTCGTTATTCGCGATGGTCCAGTTGAGCGATGCCAGCACATCTCCTATAGTAGTTCCACCCGTAAACCCGTTTACTTTTATAATTTCCGATCCTGCATTTGAATACCAGCCGCAAACGAAATAGCTGAGCGTAGTTTGTGATGGAGCATCTGTCAGATCATCATGAAAAGAGAAAATGCCAAGATTGTTATAAATATAGCCACTTGAATCTACGTTACCGGGTGCTACTGCCGTAAGAAATTGAAAATCGGCGGCTTTTTCAGACCATGCACTCAGGTCTGACTGAAAGCCCATATTAGCAGTATAACAATTGTTGGCGGCATCATCACTTAAGGAGGAGAAAGGATGGTGGTTTCTGTTGGGGTCTGCACTATTTTTATAATAATCTCTTACCTCCTTTGTTATCATATAGCTGGAGGATGTTTTAGTAGAAGAATTAGGGCAATCACTTTCCTGCACCCATGCTTTGGATATATTATTCCCCTGGGTATCTCTGTGTACTCTTACTATCAGCCATCGATTGGGTACTAAAGGAAAATCTGTTCCATTATCCATGCTACCGGAGCGCAGCGCTCTTGGCAGCGTCCAATGTAACCAGGCCCCTGTTTGCATGATACCAGTGATATCCGCATCAAAGGCCTGTGCTTCCGGAGAATGGAAAGTATCATCGCCCAAGAGATCGTATGAAAACTTCCAGGTTCTGAACAGCGCTTCATCACGCGTCATTAAAGTATTATTGCTCAGCAATACATCAAGTGCCATAGGCACCATAGCTGGTGTGCTCATAAACTATTTTTAATTTCCCTGACTTTTAAAAACGATCGCTTCTGCGGATTTGATCAACTGAATGGCGAAAGTGGAAGATGTAAGCGTATTGTTTTGCAAGCTGATCTGCTGTTGCAAGGCTTTTGTAATAGTTTGAATCAACCCATTGGAATCATCCGGACGGATGTTCAGCACCCTACTGTTTGCCGCCCGCATACAGTACTGTTGAGCGCCGCTGAGATCACGAATTTTCAGGGTACCTATCTGTGCTCCTATCGTACCCGAAGAGGATACGTTTCTTAATACAATCATTCCATCATCATCTACTCCAAAACCTAACGATTCTCTGGGCTCACTTAGTTCCACAGTTGCCGGCACACCAGTAAAGATTATAAGTAGTATATCAGGGGCGGGATGATCTATCCTCAGAATACTAACAGGTTTACCGGCTTCGTCTTTGGGCTTGATCTCTAGATTTGGCCAGCCGGTTACTAAGGCAGACCGCAGTAACATGCCACTCATTACCTCGGGAGTAGTATCATTTATGGATGCCTTTTTTAATAATCTTGCTCTTATTACGGCTACTTTTTTCTTTGCATCTTCTATCACCTGTTTTCTTATCTGTTCATTGAAAAAAACAGCTTTAGAAGATTCCAGGCCAAGGCTCATAGCACCATCTGCGGCTGCATTCAACCAGTTTTTATCCAGATAAAAGAAGCGTAAAGATTCATTAGGCAGCAAACGCTCATCGGGCACGAGACAGTCAAAAGGAAGTTTGTATAAGAGCATTAACTGGGAAACCCAGTCGGATAATGGATCCGACTCTTTATTAATCAACTGTCCCAATTGCTCTTGCGCTGCAAGTGAGGAGATGGTTTCTTTATAAGTCTGAACAGATATTATTCTATCTTTTGGGGCGACACTAGGCGCCTGTACGGCAGCAGGTTTATCCGCAATTGCCTTAATTCGTTCTAACTGTGATGCAGTCATGAAGTCCAGAAAACCTGACTGCATGGTATCCGTGATATTCTTGAAATGAGGGGAAACAGAACGATAGTATAATTCATCCGCCTTTCTGCTGACGTTTTTCCGCAGACCAATCAGCGACTGTTCGAATTTGGCGTCTGCGAGTGCCGCTGAGCGCCCTGTTTCCCATGCTGCAGCAAGCGATACGTCAAAGATGCCACGCGTTTTGTCGAATATCAGCGCTGCATCTGAGTTGGGATATGGATTGTCCGGAATATTCGGTTGAGGCAGCAGAGGGGTTAACGGACCTCTATACCATGCAAATGTATTTTCCCCAGTTCTAGTATGATATGCTATCGGCACATATCCATCGTTTATTCGTTTACTCACTTCCTGTAATGCATTATCTGCTCCCGTGCTTATGGAAGGTAATTTTAACCATAGCAGTGTAGGGTCTATATTTCCCTGACTGGTTTCTTGCGCTACCAAGTTCAACACCAACGCCCTGAAATCTTCTTTGAGATCGGGAAGCGAATAGAAGGCCCAGCTATCCAAAGTAATCAGCGAGACGCTTGTATAATTTCCAAAATTCGCATTTGGTTGAAGATAATCGTGTAGTCCTTCCAGTGATACCAGGTGAACGATATTTTTTACTGTCTTAACCGTCGCGGAGGTTGGAGCAGCAGCAAACCTGTTGGAGGCAACAACAGAAAACAAGCCATGCTCATTTAACCCCATAATTGGACGGTCACCGGTGTTGATTTTGCGGAGATGGGATAAGAACGGTAACTCATTCAGATAAGGTGCATGTTGCTGGAATACAGCCACAGGAATATTGATAAACCTACAGGGTGCGGTAGTAGGAATATCAGCTTCTACTGAAATACCAGGAACCAGCACAGGGGCGGGCTGCTGCATAAAAGTACCTACAGTGGTGGCCGAAGATTTAACTTCAGGATCCTCTCCGTCAGTTAATTCATCTTCCTGAAATACCATCAGTGCCAGCCAGGGCGTTCCTTTTGCCTTCATATCTCTTTCCCATGGGAGGAAAGGATCTTTAAGTACTATATGCGGTAGTACTTCCCCATACAAACCTGTAGTTCCGGCGGGAGGATATCGGTTAATCACCTGAGGGGTATCGATAGAAAACTGCGGCGCAACTACTACAAATTCCTGTACGGAATTAATAGGATCTGTATTCACATCACTCGTTCCATCTTTGAGTGTTTGTGTGATATGAATAAAATGACTCCCCCCTTCTAATGCCGGAACATAATGGTCGAACAGTTGAAGATCTCCGGCCGGAATGTCTCCACTGATATCCAGTTTTGTGATCATAGTATTTATGATTGTTCCATTGGTACGCTGGTAAATAAATTTGTTGCATTAGCCCCCATATCGCTCATAGTATCATTATCACCGGAATAGAGGCCACTATTTTTGAGTACATCATAGATAGAATCTCTGGAGGATTTAAGCGTAGTAGCTATCCCCCCTATGTCGCTGATAGTTGTACTGCTTGTTGCTGGTAAATAATCAGCGGATCTGGGCTCACTGGTATTCAGTGGATTGGCAGCATTATTTGCCAGGTATTCTTCCTGTAGCAGTGTCATATCGATTAACCCAAATGTAGTTCCGGGATCTGGCCCCGGTACTTGGACTGCATATCCGGTAAGCAGCCCTCCTACCACATCTGCGGAGGGTTTTGCCGGGCGTTGTACATAATCTCCACTGTTGTCTTTGATGAGGGTTCCCCATAAGTTGGCCGCCAGATTATCTGTTACAGGATTAAAAGACCAGTCACTTACATCTACTTCAGGACCATTTGCACTCCCCTGGGTAATGCTTACCTGATGTACGGATGTAATTCCGCTTTTAAACATTGGACGTATATTAATCGTTGGTCCACTGGCACTTTTACTACCACTACTGCCATATTGCAGACTGCTGGCAGGGATTACGCTTTGTGTGTTAAATGCAAAAGAGCCTGACCTAACAATCCATACAGGAGTAGTATTACTGGAGTTGTTATCATTAAAAACAATTTGCCCGCTGCCTTTATCTCTTCGTAGCATGGAAGAAACGCCAGTATTGGCTACCGACTTCAGTATATCTTCCGGCTTAGGCAACATCTGTTTCAATTCCGACCAGCTTATTGCCTCTTTGTTAGGATCATCTGCGCCACTGGAACCAAAATGTATCGTTACGGTAACTATTACAATATGTACTTTTACTTTTCCTCCGAGTGGAGTGCCCCATAGTTCAAGGTCGGCCCCCAGGTGCACGGTAACTGTTTTATGCACAAACCAGACGCTTACTCTTACGGATGCGCCTATTTCAATTCTGAGTGTGGCATTAAAAGAAAACGGATGCCAGGCAACTATCAGGTCTGCCTGAGCTGTAAACCAGGCTTTAACAGGTCCGCTCTGGTACAGTACTTCAAGGCCACCACCTCCCATTGCACAAGAAGGCGTAATGGCAAAGTAAGACCCTCCTTTAATGGACACATCGCCGGATACACGCCAGCTGAAACCTAATCGCTGTACTTTCGGATAGTAATCAGGAATTGAAAAAGCAGGGTGATACCCGCCGGCAGTCACTACAAACTGGCCGGCATTGGGATTGCTGCCAAACCAGAGATTAAAGGCAAACCCTCCGGTAAGATGACAGTCTTTCGTTAGAACAAATGAATTATTGGTAAGACTGGCAGCGACGCCCAGGAACCCATCTAATGGCTGGAATACGGCTTCCATTTGTAGTTCTACGAATACAAATGCGCTGTCGATACTTACATTTTGAGGGAGGCTGAGGGAAGCCAGTCCCAGTACGGCAAATTGCAGTTGATTTCCAAATTCAGCGGCCAATAGTAATTCTCCTGATATGATATCTGCGATGGTAAATTTGACACCAGCAGCCAACCAGTAATCCCCTGATTTTGGAGGTATCCAGACCTCTGTTTTTCCGCTATTACCTGCGATTTCTCCTTCCAGAATTTGTAAGGTACGCATGGCAATATCTTTAGGGCTGCCAGATTGCGGCGCACCTATTGCCAGCAACGGAAAATCCTGTACCTCATCAAATTTAGGCATCAACAAATTTCTGTTGATCCCCAATCCTCCCATTAATCCTGTAAAGATTAACGGTGGCGGGCCTCCCAGGACAGCATTTATATCTACAAAAAGGAAAAAGGAAGGTGTATTGTCTGTCTTCTGCGCATATGAGCCAAGGGCCGAAAGGCCAAACTGCTCTGCTTCTACAATTAATACGCCGTCGAACTGAAATTTAATTCCTTCACTCAGCTGGCTATCTGGTAATCTTATCAATGCCCCTTCAATGGTGAGTGCAGGAGTTGCATAGGCAATGCCCAAGCCATTCAGCCCGAATACCGGTTTATAATCGTCTTTTAATGCTATCCCTGCAGAGAGCCCATCCAGCGAAGCTCCAAGCGGGCCAATATTCATGCTGACATCTAATGCTGCACTAATAGTGAAATCTGCGTACTTAATACCGATACTCTTGAAAAGTATTGGCCCGATCTGTTTATTGATGGTGAAGGAATGTACATTCCCAGTCTGATTTGCATCATTGCTAGTGTCATCAACATTAGATCTTATCAGAGCTCCATCAGCTGCGATATAATAAACAGCATTGTTTTGTTCCTGCGCGTCAGGATAGGAAAGGATTTGCTGCACCAGTTGCTGATCAGAGCCAGCCAGGACGACATCGAATCCGAGTGAAATGCCTGGTTTAACGGTTAGTCCAGGCTTTGCAGACAGGGTGAGATCTCCTATCGTCTTTGACGTGATGATAAAGAACCCATCTTTGATTTCAAATTCACCTTTGATGTCATTGCCAATTAACGGAAGCAGCGCTCCTATATCAATAGGATTATTGGCTCCCAGACCTGCATAGGCGATGAATTGCCAGTCTGTGGCATTCTTTTTTGCCACTAATGAAAATACACCGGTATAATTGTTTCCAAATGTGAGATTTGCGTCTACACTTATCAGATCAGCTACTGTTTTATGATAGTCTATCTTCAGTGTGTTCAGCATAATTTCGGGTAGACCAGAAAGATCAATGCCCAATACACCGAACATACTGGTCAGGAGATCGGATAAAGAAATATTATCTGCTTCACCTGTGAAGGTAAATTGTTGGCCGAGCGTAATATCTGCACCTACGGAACTATCTCCGACATTGAATCCGGCCTGTAATTCAAAAGTAGTTTTTCCGTTAGTGCTGTTTAATAATAAATAATATTTACTTGAAACGATTGCAGACATAATCGTCAAGTCCCAATATCCATGCAGCGATAAGGTATAGTCCTTCGATGCCACATCTGCCTTTAACAGGAATTCGCCAAATCTAAGACCCTTAAGTTCATCAGGTATTTGTGTACCTGGAGCTACCTCCTGGATAATATCAGCAAGATTAATAATACCAGGATAATCCGCTTCAATTGATTGAATAGCCCATGAGCCATTTTTAGCTACAACGATATTAAAGTTCAGGGGGGCTGTGAAGGTTTTTAATGGGATCATTCCACTTGCCGAAAATCTCACATTTATTGTCGGGCTTGCCCCTCGTGGATTTGTCCAGGCTACGTTTAGGAGGAAATTTGTCAGATCGAATGCACCAAGATTAATATGCGTATTACTTTTCTGTCCTATGGAGAAAATCACTCTGTCTATACTTTTCTGGGCTCCCAGCGTTGCAGCGATATAAAATCCATTAAACGTAATCGAATCGAATACATTGTTGAATGTGGATGGAACAAAGTCATTAAAGTTTGTACCAGCAGGCAATACAGCTTGTCCTAATGTGCCACTTGAAAGGCTCCCCAAAGTTTCATTTCCGTTCACGGATTTACCTGTAACCCTTAGCATTTCCGTGCTTTGGTTGATATCTAACAGGATTTGCATATCCCCGACAGTGGCTCCTACTGCGGAAATCACTTCTTGTACCAGATGTTGCGGTTCCGTTATCTGAACAATATAAACAAGGTCGCTGATAGTTAAAGAGCCAAATAAAGAGAAGCTATCCAGCAACTTGGCGGTTAGCATCATAACAGGATATGGATATGCGCTGTTATTGACTATAGGGCCGGCCGCCTTTACATCCGTATTGATAGTGCCAAATATGGCCGGGAGCTTTGACAAAGCCTGCAGCGAAAGTTTAGTACCCAGGTTAAGTCCTGTTGCCAGTGGGATGGAATCATCATTACTCGCAGACCATAACGGGAAGGTATCTACGGCCTTAGTGGTATATACGAAGTAAGTAGCGCTACAGCTAATTTTATTAAAAGGAAAAGGGGTTAGTTTAGGAAAGCTGTCCGTCCATTTCCACTGGTCAGCCATCTGCAAGTTCAGGATAAAATCAATACTGGTACCCACAGTAAAACTGAGTGACTTAACAGCAATACCCGTCTGGTTCAGCAGATCAGCATTTCCCGCATTGATTGTTATGCTGTTACCTGTAGGGTCCGGAATACTTGATGGCTGCATTGCATTCACTGTGATGTTTGCTGAAGCAGACAGGCCAAATGATGCCCGGATAGCCGTGAGCTGATCATCGGACAATATGGTATTATCCAGCGTAATACTTCCTTTAGCAGTAGCCTGATTTCTTAGATTTGCTACCAGGTCGTTTATAGACATAAAGTATTAGTTAAGAATTGGATGGAGCAATAGTAGATGCATACCTGTAGATATAGAAAGTGCCGGATGTAATAAAGCATCCCTCAGGAACGGCATCAAATATGTCGGCGCCAGTTTGGTGCATGCCCGTTCTTACAATTTGTTCTCCAGATTTAACAAAGGAAAGCGATTGTGTTTCTTTCGACCGAACATCAATGTCAATATCACCCATGAATTCAAATAATTCCTTGGCAACCTTTGTTTTAGTGTTCAGCACTTGCAAATTGTTTTTATTCGATGGATCAGAAAGACACAAATAAATTACGTCCTTTTGATTTTTATGAATGACAAATCCCGGATCTATAACAGCATCTGAAGGTGCGGCAGGCGTCTGACATTTAAGAATAGTTGTACCAGAGATTGTATAGGAATTGCTGGGATTATATTTCTTCAGCATTCTGCCAAAGGTGATATCCTCATTTGAAGCGATGAAATAGGGACTAAAACTTAACTCATCTGCAATCTGTGCAAAATTCCACAGCATTCCCTGTTGTATAAAAGTTGGTTTATCCACGGCCAGGTTTGTGAATTCGTCTTCTATGCTTTTTCCCTGGGCCTTACTCCCCATCGTGGTAAAAAACTGTTGCGCACAAAGATTATTCGCCACCCAAAATCCGACACCAGCATTTTGATTTCGGTTTTCACAAGTACTAAATCCGGGAAATCCTTTTATATGACAAAGATTATCATCCAGCATCCAGATTTTTTTATGTGAAGGGCTACCGGGCAACTTAAAGAAGTCTTTGAAGAACTGAAAGACTGCGTATCTGCTCATACCAAATCCAAGGCATACATCATAATCTTTATCAGCTTGCAGATTGTCTCTTTGTGTATTCCACCCGATTACAGTAATGCCAAATCCAGCAAGTTCATTGGCGTACCATTCGTATTCTGTCTGATGAACAAATATGTAAAAGTTTCTTTTCGCACTTTCACCAGTATATCTTTTAGGAAAATAAAAGGGTACGGGGCCATTTATAAAAATCAATTCATCAGTTACTATACCTGTGTATTTCCCGCCTAACGCGTCAATAGCATTCTGGCCATTCTGCAATGCTATTTTTATCCAATCTGCGCGGCCGGACGACATTACAATAATTGGAGGAGCTTTACTTTTCTCATTAGCGATGATTTCTTCGTCCGTAATTCCTGCAAAGTACAGCTCATTCAGGTTGACCCGGCTCTTAAAGGTATCCATACGTTTCTGCATGTGTGCCTTGATATTCGCCAGATTCATTGGTACATTAGGATCAATTAACAATGGCATATATTTATTGGGGCCTTTGTTATACTTATCAGCCAGGTCGGCATCAATATTAATATATGAATTTGCACTATTAAGATACGAGCCATTAAATTTGGCATTTAAATCAGCCATCTTAGCAATATTTTTAAGACTGAAACAAATAACAAACCGAACAGGTACTACCTGAGTCAATAATCAGCCCATTTCATACCAGTAAGGAATGGAGTAAATACAACGAGTACACTATAACGACAATACTTCTTTAGGAAATGGTTATAATAATTTGGTGGTTAAATATTTAAAATAGTTAGGTATCTATCTGTATATACGCAAAATTATCAAGTTCGGTAAAAGAACAACACTATTTTAAAATAGTTCAATAGCATTTCAGAAAAACGGAGACTTTTTTCTTTTTTTGAAAAAAGAGGGAAAAGTCAATGTAAATATCCCATATATTCCATCAGGCTCAAAAGGCGCGGCACAATCACGTAAAAATACGTGGCTCATAGGAGGCTCGTATCCGCAGAAAAGAACTGAAAATTAATAAGATACGGTCCCAGTTCTGGGTACCTTTCTTTTTTCGGGTAAAGCTTATCAATATTTCCCTACCTTTGTAGTCTATGACACGCCAATCAACATATCATCTCTTGCCGATCATTGTTGCCTAACGCAGGCCCACAAAGCGTTTCCGCTTTAATATTCTCCGGCTACCTGCGTTGAATGTATTCAATAAATTTATTGGAACTGACTTGCTATGCCTATTCGCATATGCAAGACAACATTTGTTATACCATGCCTACACTACAGTTGTACGGTTGGAATGAGCATTTTATGCATCATTTCGAAACAAATATATCTCAGCACCTCGAACCTGCGAGAGTTCTGTCTATACAAGGATTTAAACATCTTCTGATCACTGAAACGGGCGCCCTGGAAGGGCAGCTTTCAGGAGCACTTATCAACAGCCGTGAACCTGAAGCCTATCCCAAAACAGGTGACTGGGTACTGGTGAAACGTTATGAGGAGGAATGTATCATCATCGATACGTTGCCGCGCATCAACGAGCTTAGTCGCAAAGCCCCGGGTACGCAAAGCACGCGCCAGGTACTTGCTGCGAACATCGACACCGCACTTATCGTGCAGGGGCTCGATCATAATTACAATCTTATGCGTTTGCAACGTTACCTTCAACAGGTTATACAATGCAATATTCAGCCTGTTGTTATTCTCAATAAGTCCGATCTCGTACCCGATCCGGAAACTTACCGGCAAGCGGTGATGGAACTGGGATATAATTGTCCGGTGGTACTCACCAGCGCGCTGGATCAGGCGCAGCAGGCAGCATGGACGAGCCAATATCTTCTACCCCGGCACACTTATATTTTGCTGGGATCATCAGGCGTAGGCAAAAGTACAATGCTTAACAGTCTGTTAGGTTACAAGCTGCAGGAAGAAGGAGCTACCAGCACTGCCAACAACAAGGGAAAACATACCACCACCGCCAGGCACCTCGTACTGCTTCCTAATGGCAGCATGATCATCGATACACCGGGAATGCGCGAGTTTGGCCTTACAGGAGAGAACGAAAGCGCAGGCATATATCACCCACTCATAGATGAGCTGGCGCCAAAATGCCGGTTTGCCGATTGCACCCATCAACATGAGCCAGGGTGCGCCATCGTAGCAGCTGTACAAAACGGTACATTGCCTGAAACGGTATACCGCAGCTATCTGAAACTATTACGTGAGCAAGACCATTTCCTAACAAGTAAAGCGGATAAGCGGCGAAATGAAAAGCATTTCACTAAAATGGCCAGGCAGATATTCAAGCACCGAAAAGACAGCAAGTACTGATACCTTCAATAAAGAAAACAAAGCGCAACTTTGAAGGACATAAACACAAAAAGAAACCGTAGCTGTTAGCTGCGGTTTCTTTTTGCGTTTATACGAAAGCGTATTTTTAATCTTTAAACCCTTTATCAGTTATTGTTGGACTGATCACGTACCCAATTATGTTTACTTGAGGAATGCATCCAGTTGTTCAAAGAACCATCCTGGCTGATCCATCATAATGAAATGTTTGGCTACATCATTGATTGCAATTACTGTTTGTGGCGCCTTTTGATACTGGGATTTATAGTTTTCCAGTACACTGTTGCGGGTACTGCCATAATCCTTATAAGCAGACCAATCCCCCAGTGCAAGAATAGGACAGGTAATAGTATTCAATTGTTGACGTAAGTCGGTGGTATACAGTTCGTACATTACCTCTCCTTGCGTGTAAGAATCGCAGAGCGCTGCCATCTCCATCACTTTACGAATATTGGCGGTATCAGAGATCATACTACTTAGCATGTAGCGTTGCGCATTTCGAATTTGGTCGCTGCTGAGAGACGACATTCTTTCCTTCATCTGTAATGCCATTGGGCGAGCGCTATCGGCGGTAGCATTTGTTCCCAGCATGAATGCAGGCAGGAACGGACCTGTGCTTACACATACCAGTTTTCCTGGAAGCTCCGGATACATGATACCAAACTGCATAGCCAGCCATCCACCCAAACTATGACCTATGATAACAGGCTTTTCCAGCTTGTTATCCCGAATAAAGCCAGCCAATTCGTGTGCGATAGATTTGAGAATGGTATCCGATTTCAAAGGAGGCTGACCTGCAAATCCAGGTAGGGTAAGCTCATAGCAGGTATATTTATTCTTATAATGCGCAACAGTTTCATCCCATACGGCTCCTGAACAGTATAAGCCATGAATCAGGATAATTGGTTTACCATGCCCTTCCTTTTTTACTGCAAAAGAATAGTTCCTGGCTGCAAAAGAATGGCTAAATCCCATTCCCAGCAACAGGAAAGCCAGGATGAATGTGCGGACAGCGGAAATAAGATGTTTCATATTACAGGATTAATTTTTAGTGATTGATTGCACAAAGAAAGACCAGGTACCGGCATCCAGCAATTCGTATTGACAAAACAGAGAAAGTTCAGGATGAAATGCAGGAAAAGCTACTGTTTGCGTCTATTGGACCTACTTTATCATCAGAAAATGTATTTAGTCAATTGTAAGGTCGCTTTCGTCAATTATAATTGCTATTTTGTTATACCCAGAATACCTTGTACCAGTTATGCGCTTTTTTACCAAATACAAAGGAATACACATATTGTTCTGGACTGCAGATTTGCTGTTCTGGTCCTACGCCAGTCATAAGACGTACCATGCACCGATACTTGGAGCCCTACTGAACACTGCAGTATGGTTATTTTTCCAGGCACTGCTGGTATATCCCATTATTTACTGGCTTCTACCCAAGTATTTCTACCAGAAAAAATATTTCAGGTTTAGCGGGGCATCCGTGGGACTACTAGTGCTTACTGCACTTGTCATTACCTGGGCGGAGTCTGTTCTTATCACCACGCAAAGCCCCAAAGCCAGTAATACTATTGACTGGCTCAATTTCTTCCTTTATATAGCAATGACTAATTTCTACACCTGCTTTGTATTTATTGCGGCCAAGGTTATAAAAGATAAGCTGGCCACAGATCGCCACCACCGCGCGGTAGAGAAGGAACGTACAGAAAGTGAATTGCGATTCCTGAAATCGCAGATGAATCCTCATTTTCTATTTAATGCGATCAATAGCATTTATGTATTAATAAAGAAAGATCAGGATATGGCGGCCAATACCCTGGCAACCTTTGCAGACATGCTTCGTTATCAGCTATATGAATGCAACACGCCTGCTATTCCTATAGAGCGGGAAATTGATTATCTGAACAATTATGTACAATTAGAAAAACTACGCAAAGGCAAATCACTGCAGCTGGATTATCAGGTAGGAGAAGAAGTCAGGAATTTTGATATTGCTCCACTCCTCCTCATTCCCTTTGTAGAGAATGCATTTAAATATGTATCCGCCAATACCAACAAGGAAAACAAGATACTGCTACACCTGAATTATAAAAATAATAACTTCACACTACAAGTGGAAAACACGACAGAGCCGCTGCTGCAGCCTACAACAGCCGGAGGCATAGGTCTTGAAAATGTAAAACGTCAGCTGGAGCTTATTTATAAAGGAAATTATCAGTTAAACATCACCCCGGGTACTACAGATTATAAAGTAATGCTCACCATTGATATAGTATGAACATAAAATGCATTATTGTTGACGATGAACCACTGGCCCGGGAGGGGCTCGAATTGTTGATACAGGACACTGGTTTTCTGAGGCTGAGCGCACACTGCAGCAATGCCATGGAGGCCAGTCAGGTATTGGCCCGGGAGAAAATTGACCTGATGTTCCTCGATATAGAGATGCCGAAAATCCGGGGTATTGATTTCCTACGTGGACTCACTTCAAAACCACTGGTCATCATCACTACAGCTTATCCCAACTTTGCGTTGGAAGGTTTTGAACTGAATGTGCTGGACTATCTGGTGAAACCCATTACCCCCGAACGCTTTCTGCGCGCAGTGAATCGCGCCCAGGAGTTTCTACAGTCGAAACAAGCTACCAGTACCGAGCGGGAAGAATTCTTCTTTGTCAAGTGTAATAATAGTTATGAGAAAATAGCTTATCAGGATATCCTTTTTATAGAAGGTAGTCAGAACTATGTAACCATCTATACACAACAGAAAAAAATACTGACACTTACCACTATGAAATCTGTTGAAGAACAACTGCCATCCGGAAAATTCCTGCGTATACAAAAGTCATTTATAGTGGCAGTCAATAAGATTCAGTCACTTTCTGGGAATGAAATTACGATTGGTACTCATAAGATTCCAGTGAGCAAGAATTATAAGGAAGAGTTGATGCAACTGATAGATAAGCATCTGATAAAAAAGTAAATATATAAGCCGACTCAAACATAATTGGGCCGGCATGTTCACTTAGTACTACATAAATCATTGCCAACACTATTAGAAATTCATGTTCTTAATTTTTGACAAAGTAAGACCATGTTCTTTTAGTCGCCATTCCAGATTAGTCAGTACATGATTCGGTTCCTGCGGAACGCGGTCTGCTATCTTCTTATAATGCGGCAATAAACGTTTATCTTTCACATCTTGCAAGGCCTGCAAGGTTGTGTGAACAACCTGGCTGGAACTATCATTCAACCCATTAATAAAAGCCGAAATATAGGTCGCCTTGTTCTGCAACTTTCCCAGAGTATAAAACGCGGAGCGGCGGATTTCCAGATCATCATTAAGTGTCATAGGAACAATCAGTGGACCATAATCAATATTCGTTTCATCGAGCAGGTAGGTGGCAAACCGGAATGTTTCTCTATCAGTGATAAGATGGATATGCTGCGTTATGTGTTCCAACCATTCTTCGCTTTTCTCTCTGGCATACCAGCATACAAACTGATACACATGTAATAGATTACCGTAAGTGGCCAGATAAGGCTTAGCCACCTCGTAACTAAATTTGGTCAGGATTTGCAGCCATTCCTTTTTATAGTTTTCTGTCGCCAATTGATATTCATTTTCGAAGATCTTAAGATGAGCGGTATCTATGTAAACTTTGCTCAATATCCCAGCCAGACAATCCGATTTAATAGCCTCGTCTACTGCACTGCGGTTTTTCTCCAGCAATGTTTGCACATCATCTCCCATCGTATATCCAAACCATCCCTTTCGATCATCTAACAGCTCTCCGGAAATGACTTCATTCAGCCAACGTTCATACCAGTCCAGAAAATTATCTTCAAAGGTAAATTTAGGTTTCTGACGGTCCTGGTCAAGGTACACTACTTTCCCTGCATGCGGGCCGTTCAGGACCAATCCGTGGATATAGGAGCATCCCTGAGTTCCTATTGGCATTATGCCTGCGAACATATTACCCATGGCGACATCGAAGTCTTCATCGGAGATGTTATCATCATCGATCAATTTAGTAAGCTCCGTCCAGTATTCATCTGTCAGATAAGGAAATATTTTTACAGGATGACTTAAATACATCGGTTCGCAGAGCTCATCCAGACTTTCTCCCAGCGGATATATGCCGTAGAAAGGGCCAGCGGCTGATTGGAGATGGGAAGTTCCTCCATTTCCAATCTGGCACAGGAAAGCTTTATAACAGGCCGGTAAAGTGATATGGTGCTCATCTTCAAACTGGCGAACAACAGATTCGGCTATCGGCTTATTAATATGATATTTATGTGAGGTAGCTCCAAAAACCTTTCGAGCGCTATCTTTTTTATCAGCAATTTTCAGCTTCTTTTTGATTCTTTCAATCTGTTCTCCAAACGGCTGCATATGAATTTGTTTGCGATTAAAAATCCGGATGTAAGTTAAATATATCTGGTTTAGAGAAAAACTATTGTTGACTTTCTTTCCTGAAGATTCCATACCGTACTATTGGTCGTTTAGTTGTAGTAGAATTTGTACTGAAAAAGTAATAAAAACCTACTTAAAACAAATGTTACCGGTGTCAAAAACTGTAATACCTATCTAACGAATAAGCTACAAGACTAATTGACAACCTTTATGCTAAAATTCACATTCATGACAATAAAAGCCTTTGTCTTCAATAGTTTCAACCATTTTTTAATTAATTTATAGGGAGACCATTGCATTTTATTTAGCAGTTGTCTCTCTAAAATAAACTAAATTCATCTACACCACAATCCCAATACCAATACTATGAAGAAGATCCTTTTTTCCATCAGTATGTTACTTTGCTGCGGATTCGTACATGCGCAGACGATCAAAACCACCACTGGCAATACCCGTTTTTCAGTGAGTAGCGATGGCGTAATCAGAAATGGGCTTACGAATACGGTAGGTTACATTAAAAGCGATGGTACCATTGAAAATGCCAATTATCAAGTTATTGGATTTGTAAGATCTGATCGTATTGAGGATCGTAATAATTCTACGATTGGTTATGTCAAAAAAGATGGTACCATTGAAGACAGGAATTATAGCGTTATTGGCTATATCAAGAATGATGGTACAGTACAGGACAGAAACCATAGCAATATTGGATCTGCATCTGGGATTAAAAAAGAATGGGCCGCATTAATCTGTTTCTTTTTCGAGTTTTAAGTATAAATAGAACAAGGACGCCTTCTGGACGTCCTTGTTCTATAGAGAGCTCCACTCCTATTTCTTAAAATAAGAGTGAATATTCTTCAACTGATGGATATGTCTGGTGGTATGTACTACAAAGAAGCCAATCAGTTCATATCTGGTGAGATAACCGATGCCCGGAATTTCAAAATCCACACAGGTAGCAGAGAGGTCAAGGGTTTGCGCCGCCTCCTTCAATTGCTGCCATCTGCTGCTCACATCAGCAAGTAGCTCTTCTTTCGTGTGAATTTTATCTGAAGGAAGGATAAAATCCGGCGACTTCATCTTAATATCATAATTCAGGAATACCTGACGGATACCTTGTAGTTTATCTTCCTGCTGTGTTCTATTCTCCACAGTACCGTACAGCATACCGGGAGACACTGATTTCTCAATGTGTTCCGCTACCTGGGCTGCCGTCCAGCTACCTTCGAAGGGAACGGTGTTCAACTGTTCCGTAGTGAAAGAGGAAATAATGTCCTGTAGTTGCGTATTAACCTGGTCGATTGAATGTATCAATTCAGCGGTTTCCATTTTTATGAGATTTAGTCTGATACAAACTTAGCAACCTTTCTGCAACAAAAAAGGGTGCACAAACGCCAAATAAAGGGAGAATTGCGACACCGTTAAATTATCAAAGTCAGCTGTAGCAACAATAACATTGAAGACTATACGTATTTAGCTATCAGAAAATCATTAAGTAGCCCAAAACTATCGCCAGCTTCATTATAATGTTATACAGCGCCACAGCCTCACTCACCTGCCGGCCATGTAATTTGGAAAAGGTAAGGGTAGTCAATGAAAAAGACAGCAAGGCTATTGCCATGGTAGCAGACATCACTAGCCAGAATACTTCTGCATAGCATCTCAGGATCGATAACAAAATAGTCATACCAAACAGCAGAAAACCAGTTCCAATCAAGTATTTCATGGATTCCATTTTCCTAATGGTCAATGCAATTGTAAATATCATTACAATCGTAAGCGGAACTACAGGCCATAGTGGCATTTCTCCGCTCATTTTACTAAGTCTGGAAGAGGATAAGATGTATTCAGCAATGATAATTACTCCAATGATGGTAATAAATCCCAATCCTAGTCCTATCGCTACATTTTTATTCTTCAGTAATGCTACTTTACCTTGTCGTGAGGCGGTCCGGAAATGTCGCCAGATAAATAAGGTCCAACTTATTATGCCCACTATGCATAATGATATCCGGAGCGGAGTAATTGCACCGTATGGCTCTGTATTTCCCTTTACTCCCAAATATAAAGCAGCGGCCCCTGTCATCAGGAGGAGATTAGCCATCCAATCTTCCTGTCGCTCATACTCTACATTTCTCGGGATTACCAGACCAGCCGTACCTAAAATGATACACCAGGGAATGTTGATAATGAAAATAATGGGCCAGGAATAATCGTCTGTAATGCTCCCTCCTATTGTCCGGGCAAATATTATTGATGAGAATGCCAATAATGCGAATAGCTGCGCGATTCCTCTTTTCTCAGTCGGCCAGCTTTCGATGAGCAAGGTATGTGACAAAATAATCATACTACCTCCTGCTATTCCCTGGAAAAACCGGAAAATTAAAAGCGCATTCATATGGGTAGCATTTGCACTGCAAAATGAAAATATTGCGAAAATTAGAAACGTTAACAAGAAGAGTTTCCGTTGGCCCAATAGTCCTGCAAGTCCGGTACAGAAGGGCATTATCACGAGACATCCAAGTGAATAAATGATTGAAATCCAATTCAGACTCCAGGTCGTCTGGGAAACGGTGTGCATGATTTCATTAAACGATGAGTCTGCGATGTATAAATTCATCACCGCCAATGCGAGGCTGAAAAAGGCTACCAATCTGATAATAAAGCGGCGAAAGCCAGGTTCGATCAAAGTCGTTGATTGATCCATAGATATTTAGGGTAAGGGATTCATGAATGAATTGAAGATAATAAAATGGAAGCTTCTTTCAAACTAGATCTTATTCGCTGGATATGTTTAATAAACGAAATCCCGGCGCCAATGGCAACCGGGATCAGTATTTTTATTGAATATCAATGAATCAATTAGCCATGTTCATCACTGGTCTAATTTCCACACTGCCATCGAATTCAAAAATGGGGCATTTCTTCGCTATTTCTCCGGCTTCTTCCATAGAGGCTGCCTTGATGATAATAAAGGAACTTATCAGTTCATTATTGGCCACATACGCCCCTTTCTGCGAAGTTTTGGCGGTACCTGTGATTGTTTCGCCTTCATTGGATGGCCTGTAGCCACTCACCAGTTTTCCACTTTTACCCAGGTTACCCATGTATTCCTGCCAGTGTTTAATGTTCTCTTTTACGGCATCTTGTGAGGGTGGTGCAAAGTTGGTTTTAAATCGAAAAATCAACAGAAACTGCTTGTCGGTAGCATTTTGGCCGAAAGACATCAATGTGGAAAGACAGATAAATGCTGCCAGAAAAATACTCCTTCTCATGTTACGTTATTAATTTTTTTTGGTTGAAGGCGACAAGATAAATTTTTATTGCATGTACACCAAAAAGAAAAAGACCTCACCATGTTGCAAAGTCTTTTCATTTTCCATTCATGTAAAAATGTTACAAAGCATGTACTACCATCTTCGCACACATTTCCGCACATTTGCGACAGGCTTCAGCACAGGCAAGACAATGTTCCATATCTCCATGCCTGATACATTCCTCTTCACAACGCTTACACGCGTCTTCACATAACTGGCAAATCTGGTCAGATAATTCACCATCCAAACTCATTACTTGTGCAGTCGCCGTGCAGATTGCAGCACATTCTAAAGTCAGTTTGATACAGCGGGTCATGACTTCCACGTTTTTTTCCTTTAAGCAGGAAACAGCGCAATAGTTACAGGCAGCTGCGCATGCATTGCATGCATCAATGCATTCTTTGAAATGCCGATGAGTGAAAATATGTTGTTCCGCCATCATAAAATATATTTTTAAGGTGGTAAACAAATATCGTCGAAAATACTGTACCATACCGATTCTCAGCGGGTACAGCGTTATCGCATGTCTTTGATTATGATACTGTTGCTAAAAAATAATGACCATGCAGAAAGTATGGCAGAGGGGAAGAGTATCCACGAATTGGGGCAAGAAAAAAGTGTAGTAACTGTTTTTCCCAATTACTACACTTTCCCTGTTTATCAGTTATCTGCCGTTTCCAACAGATCTATATAGCGCTTACATTGTACATCGAAACTTAATTTGGACCAGTTACGCAGCCCATCTTTTTTCTCTTTTAAAACGGAAGGGGTTGCAACCACGTCATTTAATGTTTTCACCAGCGCATCTGCAGGATACAGAATAGCATGTTCCCTGAAATCCTCCCAGGCTTCAAAATGTTGTTCCATCATCAGCGGCAGCTTATACGCGAAGGCAAGATTATAAGCGCCAGAGATGCGGGTTTTAATAAACTCATCAAAACGAGATAATACCGGATGCAGTAATGGCAAAATAATATCCGATTGTTTTACATAGGAATGAAACACATCATTGGATATTTTTTGTTCACCAAAGGTAATGACCTGATCCTTTTGCGGCAGCGCTTTAATGGCAGCAGCAAGTGGTGAATCTGCTTTCAGCGATCCCAGCAGGATCACTTTTACATTTGGAGCGAGGCCTTGCTGAGCGATTTGATCAATCAGACCTGGGATATCGCGGCGTGCAGGGTCTATTTCTCCTGGAATGCATACCCAGAATTCCTGATCGGATTTAGGCAGCGGTACATGTTCCATTTCAGGAAAGAATGCTGCATAAAAGCTGCGAATAGTTAATTTATCGGACGCATTCAAATGCGGCAACATACCATCATTCAGTACGAAGAATTTTTTCACTTTCCGGGCAATAAATCTGCGAACAGTAGAGCCGGTGCTTAACTTCCTGCCATTATGTAACAACCCGGTAAACTGTACTCCCGGGAATGGGAACATCAGCAGGTTGCGTACAATTTTGAGTTCGGTGGTGTTGAAGATCACATTTTCTATACGACCTTGACGGATATATTGCCAAACCTCGCGTAACAGTTTGTATTGCTGATATCCTTTTACATCTGTATCCACCAACATATGACCAGTAATGTGCTGATGAACATCACTGAGGAAAGGCCACAAATGACGGTTACAAATAACATGTATTTCGTAACCACGTTCCCGCAAAAAGAATATTTGTGCAAAAAGACATTCTGTATGCGATCCCCCCAATTCAACTAAAGCCGCTTTCTTTGACATATGTGAATTCAATTGTAAAATAAGTTGTAGGTAAAGTGTTGGCTATTTCCAGATTACGTAAATAGGTCGTTTTAACATTTATGAGTCGCAAAGGTAAAATACTTGCAATAATACCCGGGTCATAATTTCATGCCAAATTACAAAACTTTACACAGTTTTAACTTTTTTATTATACATTCTCTACTAAAAACAGGAAGGTTGTAAAGTTTGAATTACAACCATTCCTGTTGTGTTGGGGTTTGTTAGTTATTGATAGCAGTCAGTACTTTGTTGACCAGCACCTCATTAGCCGGATCGGTTTCATCATTGTAGTATCCTGCCGTCATCACTATTTCCAGGTCCATTGCGGGGATCATGCAGATCATCTGACCGCCGTTGCCTTCTGCCTGTGTCATATTTACTTGTTGACCAGCAATTTGCGGTTTGGAGCACCAGAACTGGAAACCATATCCCAGTCCTGTTTCATCTGTGTTGATAGTCCACTGAGTGGCTGCTGTAATCCAGGAAGTGGGTAATAGTTGTAGTCCTTGCCACTGGCCTTGTTGCAGGTACAGCTGGCCGATCTTTACCATATCGATCGGGCGCATGCGGAGTCCGGAGGGAACCCATGCAATCCCATCTGCGCGCGTGGTCCAGAAGAAGGTGCTGATTCCCAGCGGTTGAAAGAGATAGCGATTGGCAAATTCCTTGATATTCATGCCGGTACTGTGTTCGATGATTTGTCCGAGTAAATGGGTGTTACCACCGCTATAATTGAACACAGCGCCAGGCTTGGCGATGCTATTGCGTTGCAGTACAAACCCAGTAGGGTCCTGCGTTTCCAGCATTTGGCGTTCGCTGTTAGCGGGATCGGCGTAAGA
Source organism: Chitinophaga dinghuensis (assembly GCF_003259435.1). Lineage (GTDB taxonomy): Bacteria > Bacteroidota > Bacteroidia > Chitinophagales > Chitinophagaceae > Chitinophaga > Chitinophaga dinghuensis. The sequence continues at coordinate 744,306 of NZ_QLMA01000003.1, read as the reverse complement.
TACGCGCTCGTTCCAATCGAGTCCCGAGCTTTGGGTAAGTAAATGCCGAATAGTTATATTGGCTTTATCACCGGTGGCAAATTGTTTATAAGCGGGGAAATAGTCGAATATTTTATCATCCAGACTTTTAATTTTCCCCTGGGAGATAGCCAGTCCTATGCAAGTGGATACGATGCTTTTAGTGACGCTTCTGCAGTCATGCAAACTATCCCGCGTATGGGGGATTTTGCCCACCGGATTGGGGAATACGGCGTCATCGCCGGCGAAATAGTGTTCATAAATGAGTTTGTTTTTTCGAAGGATAATAAGACTGTGGATATTATACTTTCCACCGTTGATGTCTTCTTCCAGTTGCAGGATTTTAGCTTTATCGATATGGGCATCTTCGAAAGAGCCGGTTTCCTGACCAGGTTTTTCAGGCATTGGATGATCGTTTTTGCGGCAGGAGCAGCAAACGATTACCAGCAGCAAGGTTACAATGGTTCTCATGATGAGTAGATTTTAAATGGTGAAGAGGGAATTCCCATAAAATACATGCATGCAGGAAAACGACGGATCAATAAAATGCTACCCCTACTGGAAAATAAAACTTAACATAGCTGAGGGAAGACCTGGATGGATATATGATTTCCTGAAACCATTATATGTACCTATCTTGTTGTGATCATGAAAGAATTACAGGGAGACACGTGTCTCCCTAAACCAATATCAGTTGCACAAAAAATCAGTCATGTCATTTATAAGCGAGGTAAAAAATACAGCGCCGGTTACGTTTAAAACCGTTTTGCAGGAAAAAGTATATCAGACATTATCCGCTGCGCAAGTACCATTTGAGCGGGTGGATTGTGCAGAAGCGATTACGATGGAGGATTGTCTCCGTATTGATCAGCAGTTGAATATGAAGACCGTAAAAACTCTTTTCCTGTGCAATCGTCAGCAGACGAATTTTTATTTATTTATTACTACGGCTGATAAGCCTTTCATTACAAAGGATCTGAGCAGTGCATTAAATATTTCGCGGGTATCATTTGCGCCCGTAGAACTACTGGATCGGATGCTGGGAACTTCTGTCGGTGCAGCTACTGTTTTTGGTGTGATACTGGATACGGAAAATAAGGTCAGTGTAATTATAGATCAGGATATCCTGTCGGAAGAGTGGTATGGTTGCAGCGATGGAACCACTACGAGCTATATGAAAATCAGCACTGACTGGGTTATTCATGATTTCCTGATCAATGCCGGACATCCGCCAAAGATCATTCAGATCTAGTTTTTCGTATAGTACACACAGTTATTTTAAACTTTTTTGAAAATTTATTTTGAAATATCAAACGACTGCTTATCTTTGCAGCCCTGAAACACAAAATCAGTTGCCCAGATGGCGAAATTGGTAGACGCACTGTGTTCAGGTCGCAGCGCTCGCAAGGGTGTGCTGGTTCGAATCCAGTTCTGGGCACTAAAGTGGAAAGGTCGGAGTTATCTCCGACCTTTTCGTTTTTAAGTACTTCCAAATCCTTTACTGGCAAGGCTATTAGCTCCAGTATAGGGTTAGGCTCCATGGTTCGATAATCGTTTTTATCAAAAATGAGTTTTGAAGGGAATATCGAACCAATGATCTTTTGTTTGGCATCTAAATCTCCGTTCTCATAGTGCCAGACGGCATTTACAAGGATTGTCTTACCCTTGTCTATGTACCTTTGCTGTTCTTCATAATCAGTTACCAGTTCCATTTTCCTGTGTTCCTGTGCTTCGATCTCCGCTCTCAGAATGTTTTTGATGTTGGTATATTCAGCCGGAGCAATCTCTGCATCCAACATTAGGGTTTGGGCATTGCTGATTCTTTGTTTCAGTTTATCAATGGTTCCCTGAATTTCCGTGATCTGCTTATCGTTTTGTTGGCTGCCTGCCTTTAACTCTCTGGATAAAATATCCAAATACAGGTTGAGGACATCTTCTTTTCCTTTTATTTTTCCCAGTTTCTTTTTAAATATTTCGTGGGCTTCATCTGCTCTGAATCTTTCTTTGCAGGAAGTACTGCTTTGGCAATGGTAATAATAGTAGGTACCGCCATTGCCTTTACTACCACTACCTGTAATAGGCTTACCACATCTTTTACATACCAGAAAGCCTCTCAGTGGTAGATGCTCATCTTTTGTACTGCGTGCTTTAGTTACCTTTTTACGCCCACTTAACACATCCTGTACTTCATTAAACAAATTTTCAGAGATAAGTGGCTGGTGAATACCATAAACATAGTGGGCTTCCTCCTGTTTGTAAGCCGAGATAAAGATTTTCCCACAATAGACAGGGTTACGCACCATGTTCCCAATCTGGCTTTTTTTGATAGGTAGCCCTTTAATATTTGCCATTCGTCTGATTTTCTCCAAATCATGTACCCCTCTTGCCACTTCCTCAAATACCCACACGACCAATGGAGCCAGCTTTTCATCTATCACCAGAATAGGCTTGTCCTTTTTCCCCTTTACCGTTGTTTTTTCCTTTTCATTCAGGTAGCCTACGGGAGCTATTCCCAAGTAACGGCCCTCTTTTTTGCTCCGTCGCATACCCAACAGGGTATTGAGCGCCCTGCGATCATTCTCCACTTCTGGCGCGGCTAAATAAAAAGCCAGCATCATTTTATTTTCCGGTATGTCCAGGTCAAGGGGTTGCTCTACTCCCTGTGGTTCCACCTTCATCTTTCTCAATACATTAATCATGGCATAAGCATCACCGGCATTGCGGCTGAATCTGTCCCAACGGGTGAAAAGCAACAGGTTGACGGTGCCTTTATGTTTTTTGATTGCCGTTAGCATTTGGTTAAAAACAGGCCGCTCGAAAGTCTTTGCCGAATAATCTTCCTTGTAGATACCGAGTACAGAAATGTTGTTTAATGTGCAGTAACGGATCAGACATTCTTCCTGCACTTCAGGACTGTATCCATTAAGCTGCTCGTCTGTGCTTACGCGGATATAAAGGAGCGCATTTCGTTGTGTCATCAGTGAAATTGTTTATTGGATAAATATTTGTTAACTGTTGTTGCCGGACTTGTAATTCGATGGCTACCATCCGGTATAAAAAATCCCTGATTAATAGTACCTGTTCATCTGTAAGCAGGTCAACTTTTAACACTTTCCTACAATCAGTCAGAGATATTCTGTGAGTATTTAACGGGCTATTCTCTTGTGCCATTCATGCTTATTGTAGGGTTAATAATATGCCCACTGAGGTTTTCTTTGACCACTGGCCTGTTTGATTATTTTTCATCCTTGCAACGGGTATTTTGCTGAAATAAATACGCCTGTAGGTCCTGCACACTAAACAGAATACGGCTATATTTCTGCCTTTGCAAATTTTTAATTTTACCCGTGGCTAATAAATAATAAACGTGAGATACTGACAGATGTAAATATGCCGCGGCCTGCTGTACAGAGAGTAGGCCAGCAGGTATCTCTGTTTTTGCTGTTTGCTGAAGTAAGAGATCTACTTTATTGCTCAGTGTATTTACTTGCTCCTGAATTATTCTTAATTGTTCTTGCATGTGAAGTAGTTTAGTGATAGAAAACAAACCTTATTCATCCTCATTGTCATCTTCATCTTCGTAATCATCATCGTAATCTGCGATAGCATTCTCTTCAACAATGATAATGTCTTCATCTTCATCGATTCCAGTAATAGAATTATTGATGTCATTTTTTGAAATTATACCAGCTATTGTGAGGAAAATTTCACTTGGTACATGGAAGTCTTTTGCTGTAATTGTTGTCGCCATTGTGTGCTTGATTTAAAAGATTATAGAAAAGAATAAAACCAATGGCGAAGATATATCAGTGGGGAAAGGTACTTTCCATCTTATGCTCGATTGTGCTCGATTATGTCAAATATTGTCCAATTATTACTGAATATTCTATTTTATGTAAATAGACAGAATTAAATAGGCATTTGAAATTGATTTGAAAACTAGTTGCAAAACAATTAAAAATAATCAGGGATAATTAAAGACAATTAGGTAACGAAAAGATTTCCTTTAAAGTGCTATTCCATATTTGGATACCACCTATTCCCATTTGCCGAAAGATCTATATACTGTCCAATCAGAACCAATTGAAATGGCCGCCATGTCCTTCATGGCGGCCAGGTTGATCTATTAACTCTCATCATCACTTTCTGAAAAATCATCTATCTCCTCCTGCCACTCTGGGTTATAATTGTTTATCAGTTGATCTTGTACTCTATCAAACAATTCAAATAGCTCAGACGCCACGGTAGGAAAGCTGCTGTCATAATAGTATTTCCCATTTGTTATTTCTTGGGTCTGTTCAATATAAATTTTTTTCAAACCGGCATTTAACTTGATAATATCGGCATGTTTAGATAACTGAAGCAAGCTGTTAGAAATTACCGATTCCTTCTGAGGATATGAATAATTTAAATGTTCAAGATTATCTAAAAAGCTAAAAAAGTGAGGCAGTTCATCAAGGACTGACCGAAACCAAAATGGAATCTCCATGCACTCCCTAACAAACCCTATAATAGTATATCGGAATCCCCTACTTATCCTTCTTGCGCGACCAGGAAAAGCTAGAAACAGAGAAAATTCAATTTGGTCGTCACTTAATTTCGATTTATGTTCTGTCATCCTAGCAATGTTTAATAAGGTTAAAAATTTTCTCCTGAAACTCCTTTTGCATTGATAGGGCGACCTGAGATATCTTTTCTTTTTCTACATTGCTAAGTCTTGTTCCACTAACATCTTCCTTCTCAATTAGCCGCATTTTTCGATAGTAGGTTGGAATACTCCAATCAAAATCAGCACATAGTCTATCTCTAAAACCTACTGCACTTTGATTATATAAGTCATGTAACTCACGAAGTAGATTATCTTTATTTTCCATCATAAAAGGATTGAGTTAAAAAATTGGAATTGTTACTGTAAATATGTTCATACCTGGCATGGGGCTATCAACAGAGATATCTCCATTCATTGCTGAAGCTAATGACTTGGAGATATAAAGGCCCAAACCGCTTCCTGCTTTGCCCTTTTCCAGTGAATAGAACGCATCAAATACCTTAGATCGCTGAGCTACAGAAATCTCCGATCCTTTACTCGTGATTTCTAATACCAAATTGCTGTCAACTATTTTTGCATGCAATCTGATTGGCATGTTTGGATGGGAGAATTTTATCGCGTTTAAAACCAGGTTGGTAATTATCTCACGTAGTTTTGCTTTATCTGCATTCCCTTCTGTACCCTCTGCAATCACAGTATTCAGTTCCAACGTATTCCCGCTAACACAACTCATAGGAATGAAAGGAAGTGTACAATCTTTTAGAAAAGGAACTATGGGAAACTGCTCAGGAGTTATCCGGTAATTAACTTGATTCCGCTGGATTTTTGAGGTTTTTATCAAATTATGATATACCGTCAACGCATTAAAGGCCGACATTCGAATAATATCAAAATATGCAGTAGCAGATGACTTGTAAACTCTGGCGTCCGCATCCCAACACTCCTGAATACTATCAATTGCCATAGCTATACCCGCAAGTTGCCCTTTGATTTCATGCCCAAGTGTAGCAAGGAATTCCAGAATACCATAAGGGGGATCTTGTTCAGGTTCTTTTTGTTGTTTATAGTGAACATAGGTCGCCTCTAAAAACTTTTCAAAAGATTCCCTAAATCCATTAGATTCCCATTGGGATGAAATTCCCGACACTTTTATTCTTGTATATAATGCTTCGAGATTTTGTCGCACTTCAAAAAGAGGAACTGTATTGATGAAGCTCTCGACTACAGAAAATGGGGCATCATAATCTTCTAGAGTCAGTCTTACAGGTAATTTTAACCAAGTAGGATATAAACGCTTTGAGATCATACGTATAACCGATTATTGAGATTAATTAATATCCCATAAGTGACAGAATAAATTATATGACTGCATGACCATTCAGCTAAATGATTACCTGTCGGAGAACCAACAGGTCTTACTTTATGAAGAAATCTTGGAACCTCTATCTGGGGAACCAGTATGAGGGATACAGAAGTACTTGATACACTTGTATACTCATAGAATGGATTATGCCACTAACCCAATAAAAAGTTGTAAAAAAGAATAGGCACAAGCAGTCAACACATTCTTTTCAGATTGTGTAATGAGTAAGTATTATTCTGACTTTGGGAGATGAGATGTAAATGGGGCCGACAGGAAATAAAAATGGCGTAGGTTATGTTCTTGCCGTTCCCGAAGGGCTACCACGCCCAGACAACGAGACAAGAACGCCTACACCAGTATGATATAGGCGCTTCACTTGTCATCCTCGTTGTCTCTTGAAATGTGGTAGTTTTCGGAAACGAGAGCAAGCAAACACGCTATTGATATATTTTGTGCCTGCGAATGTACGTACTTATTATGATGTATCCATATGGATAATGATTCGCATATATTTTTTATTATTTCTATGAAGGTACAAATAAAATATCAAAACAATACAAAAAATGTAGTATAAACTACAAAATAAGCATAATAATAAACTAAAATAGATATATAAATATCATTATTAGATGTATAACGATGTTATAAGGTATTAATCTGCAATAATTTATGTGGATATTCTCATTTTTATAGGTAACTTCAAGTTGCAAATTGCAACTATGGCTGATAAATTGAAATTAAATCGGATCAAAGTAGTTCTGGCTGAAAAAGAGATTGAGCAGAAGGTGCTCGCGGGTATGGTTAAACGAGATTATAATACCATTAATCGCATTTGCAATAACACCTCACAACCTACATTGAAATTACTGTATCAAATTGCGCTTGCCCTGGATGTTAGTGTATGTGATTTGCTGGTTGACTCGAAGACTGTGAGGCTAAATGTTGATGGTAGTTTTTCCAAATAATTAGAACACTTCGGAATCTACGTTTGTGAGCCATTTTCATTAGTCCAACAATTCTCCCTGATTTACTTTACCATTATTTTTAAGTAAATAATCCATTCTACACGCGGTACAATGTGTTATGCTACCTTGGTAAGTCAATATAGAAAAAATCAATAAATGCGAGACATTTAAGTGGCAGTTGTATAGTCTGGGTTAATAAAAAGCTAAACTCTAAATTATTACTGTCTTCTATATGGGGTACTTCCCATAGCGAGCCTTTATTCTATTTACAGTAAGACTTATTAATTACCAAAGAAGGATTTTCACGATAATCGAAAAATGAAAATTATCAAATGATATGATTGATGAAGCACTACAGTTTGATAAATGGTATGCCCCATCAACTGAGGAAATATTGGCCGTGTTTAAAAATCCTTCCGAATCAAAGAAGTTATTTAAAGCGGCAAGCTGGAAAAACTTTAAGGGAGAATTGTCACCTGTCGATGCTTATAAGTATTTAAAGGCGAGGTTTGGCGAACCGAATGGGCTCACGATGATTGGTAAAGTTGCTTCGTTAGACAATGTTATTCATTGGCATTATACTATTTGGTGTGATGGTTGGCATATTGAATTCTATGGCCATAGCAGCGGAATGGAGATAATGATAAATAGCTCAAAAGACGATGTAACTGATGAGGATCGGGAGAAATTCGTGGCTGCTTTGAAAGGCGATTTTAAACACCATGGGAAAGAGATCAGACAGATCCAGAATGGCTTTGAGAAGTGGACACTATTTATCAACCCATACGTACGGCTATCACAAACCATTGACGAGCTTTTCATTGACCTGAGAAAGATAGAGCTCAAGGAGCCGGTGGCGCCTGTTACGCCTAGTCCCAAATCAGCGTATACAGAATATACTGACCAAGTAGCCAATTGGATAAGGGATATTACTAAAGCTGCAGCAATCGGAACAACCATTAGAATGCTGCTGCCAGTGGTTGCGGAATCGTTTGTTAACCTCGTTATTTATATTTTACGGAAACAAGAGTACATAGAAGATGATAGAATGTTTGATGCGTTGATAAGGAACCAAATCGATATCCGCGTCAAATCGCTACACGTTCATTGTGATGGATTTGATGGTGCTGTCAATGGAAAAGATCCCCGATTTGCAGCTTTCCATACTTTGATGAACAAACGTAATGATTATTTACATGGTAACATCAACCCTTCCGCACAAAAAGTGGATACCGTACTTATCGACAACTTATATACACCACTTTTTGAACACGATGAGAGTATTCTTAAAAGAATGATGGCCAAGTATCCGGTGGGCGTTACTTTGGAAGATGTGGAGAATGATTATGCAGTCGTAAATGGTTTAATTGATCTCGTATTGGAAAATCTTAATCAGCCGTCAAGGGATGTCATTGATTCGCTTTTGAGAGAACGATTCCCAGGTATCAATGAAAAAACGAAAAAAATTGCTACCCTCGTCCCTAATAGATATGCCGAAGGAATATATATCATTGAGCCAAAGGCTAATGAAAATCCAGATTACCAATTATTCCTAGAAAAGGCTGGCTCTTTTTTATTGTATATACCGTCGGATTGGACGCATGAGATTCAAAAGGATAGACACCTCTTCAGACCCGTGAAGTTTGAGAAATCTGAACAATTGCTTTTGAGCATGAAGAAAATGGAGGCTCTAACACTGGATCAATTTAATCAATATAAACGAGAGAGGATTGGGAATCACGAGTTTTATGCAGTGCCTGCAATGATGCTCGAAAAAACATTAAATCTGTGCTATTTTACCTATATCGATAACTACCTCGTTCATTTTACATACACAAAGGCTCTTGAAGAGGAAGGTAAACTTCCCAAAAGCATGTCAGTGCCTGAGTCAATCATTGGCTCTTTTGGTTTTGTTGCTGAAGAAAGTCGCGAATCACTTATAGAAAAATATCATTATGAAAACTTCGTAAAAGGTCTTGCAGCTGTTCAACAACTCATTCACAATAGCATAAAAAACGAGGCATTTTTTGAAACTGCAACGTTGCTTTTAAGTGAAATAGAGGCCATGATCCGGCTTGCGCTTGCCTTCAGTAGGAAATTGAATGGGGAAGATAAAAAACTCAATATTAATTTATTGTACCAGGAAAAAGTAACCGTTCAAAAAGATATTAGAGAATTGATTGAGGAAGCCTATAGCAGTGAAGTAATTTCTAAAAAGCTACGAGACTCTATCTCTTCCTTGGTAGAACACCGTTCAATCCTTGATAATTTTATCATTACTTCAACAGCATTATGGGAAGTAGAGAATTACGCGAGGGACCTTTCCCATGCCAGTGGGGAAATCAACAAGGTAATCGGACGTCTTGAGCAACAACTAACTGAGTCTGGGCTTATGTCGTTCTCTGACCCAGATAAGGAACAGTTTTATCGTTACTATATTAAAAGTAAAATCGGCGGCTAGCAAACATGTAAATTGTTAGCCATATATATCGAAATTTCACACGATGAAGAACACAAACGACACTATCTCATAAACAGAAATAGTTATAATGAGGATATACCGCCAGCCGCTTGATATTTTTAACCTGAATGTCAGATCAAATCGGAGCTTTTACAACTTATATCCTAAATGATTATAATAAATTTAGGAGATTAGATAACAATTCCATTATCAACATAAATTCATTCTATAATCTTCCAATAGGGGAAAGTGAAATGTTGTTTTCCCTTTGGACTAACAAGTTTTCCATTTTATTTTTTATCTGCACTCAGCTGAGTGCTTATATCTTTAATTATTAATCCATTGAGCAAAAATATGACTGAGAGTAAAACTCCTACTGAATTTATAAATATTAAATCATTAGACAATCTACAAATTGCAGGGATATGCGTTTGGTTGCTGTGCCTAACTGTGGCAAGCTTTAGTCAAGAAATTACATCATTCTGGATTAGAATCATTGCATTTAGTTTTTCCCTACTGTGGTCTATTTCCCTATTCATTAAAAAAAGGAAATTTAAGAATTTACCTAACTACGTAATCATTGTTGCAAATGCTTTACTGATTTATATTACAGCTGCAGGAGTAAATACAGTTACAAGACAATCGCCATTTGAAGGTTTTGGAGTAAAAGTAGATCAAAAGAATGTGAATGATAGCGTTGTTAAGGCTAGTCTTTTAAATCTTGGAGGACAAATAAATTGGTACCCTGATTATGGAATGATACGTTATATTGATACTTTGAAGCATACAGTGGATTCTCTGAATTATGAGATAAATAATCTGAATGCGCAAAAAACAAGGTTGCAAAATGAATTTGCCTATGTAAAAGATAGAATCTATAGTGTTACTAAAGATTCACTTACAAGTAATCAAATCAAAGCCTTTTTACGGGATTTTGGACGGTATGTGGATGATACTACAAGTTTAGCAATAATGAAAATTGAATACCAAAAAATAATCGACTCAGTTAAATCCGAATTGAAATTTCGTGATGAACATCCAACAACTGTAACTTCTTATTACACAATAGGAAGAAAGCGTATTGATGCAGATGCATATGTTAAAAAACTCATTCAAATAATAAATTATTTTGGATCCAATACCAAGCTTTCTGAAAAGGAAATAGATTCAGTACTCAATGCGAATAATTTAGTGCGTAAATGAGTAGGTCTGAATTGGCCTGGGGAATTCAGACAAAGAGATTTGTGAACGGCTTTCGGGGAGTTTGTAATCCATATTGGAGGGTTGCCATGCCTAGGAATTACGGAATAATTTGAGAGTGTCAAAATATACCTAGTGTTAAAAGACAACAAGTCCGGGTAGTGTTTATTATTAATCGCAAGACTGACAAGCATTATATCCTTGTCAACAGACCTGTCACTGGGACGCCAACCCATTTTTCCAGCAGCCTTCTGGTGTAGAAGTAATCAATCAAATTTTCATATCAATGTTCCTGATATGATTAACCCAATAAGTAAACTCCACTAGATCCTTAAGGAATACAGGTTTGGGTTCTTCTTTAACTACTGGTTTAGATTCAGGTATGGGTTTAAATGGCTTTGGAGGTTTGTACATTTTCTAATGTAGTAACAAAGCAATCCTTTCTAATGTCCAGTTTGATTTCGTCAGCCTTCAGGCAAGCATGGTACATGTTTTCAGGACAATAGTCATAGCGTAGATACAATGGATACCTGATTCCGTTGTATCTCCATCTTAATATAATCCTTCCTTTATTATTACCAATGCTGATTTCTCCCTTTTTTGTCTTTTTAGAGCATCCCATTTTGCAGCCCAAACTGGGTATTGGGAGGGTTGTTTGGGTTTACACAACAAGGATGGTTGATAGCAGGAATCTTGTAGGAACAAAACAGCCTTACAGTGGTAACTGTAAGGCTGTTTCATTTACGTCGGGGCGACTAGATACATTTCGAACCAGTTTATTGAAGATTTATCCATTATTGGAAAATTTCGGCTATAACGACAAAGAAATGATCATCGCTACCTCTATATTCTCGCCACATCATATTGGTAAAAATAAGAATACAATAAATTTATCTTGATTGCGCGAGGCAGATTCAAACCGATTCGATTCTCATTTAGTTCAGGCACTTCTAAGACGGAAATATAGATATTTTTTTACAATAGCCGATAAAAACGAAATGAGGGTCCAAGCAATGTTACAGCCAGAAGGGAGGAAGAGGGAGATGAAAAATAAATTTTGCTTGTAATATTGTAGTGCGTAACTTTACACCGAACAACGGTGAAAAAATCACCGTCCTAAGCGATAACCAAAACCCAAGTTCAAATGAGATCGACAATTTACAGCGCCCACTATAGCGGCGCTTAGAATTTAATTTTCAAAAATGATTTTAAATTTCAGATCAAAAGCATTAGAGAAGCTTTATAAAACAGGTAAAAGCCACGGTCTACCGGCACAATATGTTAGGAAAATCACCGTGGTATTGCAGACATTAAACGCTGCACGAGAAGTTCCAAAAGATTTGAAACCATTTCCTGGTTGGAAATTACATCTATTGGACAAGGATTTGAAAGGGTATTGGAGTATTTCAATCTACGAAAACTGGAATATCATCTTCATTTTTGAGAATGGTAATGCTTCTAAAATTGATTTTATAGACTACCATTAACATTGACTTAATTGTCAATACATACATAATTTGAATGTGCTGCTTGAAAGTGCAGGTATTGGAAGAAATATTTAGACATGAAAGGTAAAATGCCATTATATCACCCAGGGTTAATCCTGCGAGATGAGGTAATTACAGCAAATGGGCTATCCGTAACAGAAGCAGCCAAATTGCTGGATGTTACCCGCCCAACGTTAAGTAATTTGCTTAACGCCAAGGCTGACATCTCGACCGAAATGAGCCTTCGGATTGAAATGGTTTTTGGTGGAAGTGCGGAATTTTGGCTTCAATTGCAGACTGATTTTAATTTATATCAGGCCCGAGCCAAAATGGGTAACGTAAAGTTGAAAGCTTTTGTAAAAAAATAGCTGGATCACACGATACAGGGTGAAATTATTGAAAGAAGCTTCTCTTGTTTCAGGAGAAGCTTCTTTTATTATAGTGTTAGTTATGAACAACCTTATTCAAGGGTACAAAAGTACTATCGCTGGATTATTCTTTAATTTTAACTACCCTACCCCGTTTTATGATGTTTTATCTGCTTCATGAACTTTATGCCCAATGCCTTTTTGACTATGATACAATCGATTAATTGTCGCTCCTCCACATGCGCAGCAGATGTATGCACTGTAACATTACCTGGAGCCAATCCAGCTACGAGGCTAAAAAAGAGAATATTTCAAGAGTGTAACCTTAAAAGATTGGAACGACGGGCAATTTGAATGGATTCACTCAGGCCTTATGACCCGTTTTTTCACAGTCTTCACACCAGATTTGCGTAGTACACCAGATACATAACACCGTAATTAAAATATCTTCCACAGCACAATAAGAAATTAAGAGCTCGAACCTGGAAGAATTCCTTCAGAAAGTGATCTAAATTTCCACAGAACTCAATGCGAGATGTTGCAAAAAATGGTATTCCTAGAGGTAGTTTTCTATAATCTGAAAAATGGGACATTTCGAACTACAAAAACAAACGAGGCACTTTCCTTAATTGCAAGCACAAACAGTATTACTGGTACAAATAAAAAAGAGAAAATGGTAATAAAACCATTCTCTCCAGTTGTGACGGGCGAGCTGGACAATTGTCGAACTCATTTCTACAGCATCTGAAGGCTTTGGGAGAGTTTGTAATCCATAATGGAGGATTATCACGACTGGGAATAACAGAATAATCTGACTGACAAAATAATATAAAAAAGGAGAGGATTGCTCAGAGCATTCCCGTTTGCCGAGTAATTCCATTTATGGCAAACGGGCATAAATTTTATATCTCCTGCCATATTTATACAGTATTTTTTCATATATTCATATGACGTATAATTTTTATGTTAAATCCCCAAAAAATAGCAAGAGTACCCCTATTTTTTTCGTTCTGTGCTCTATTTATGTTTCTGACGGGCTTCCTTGTGAAAGGCTATAGTCAGACACGACCCATTATATCGGTGCATAGTCCCTACCCAACAATCCCTCAAATAGAAACCCCGCATCCAGTAGGTGTAAATGTGGATGCTGTTAGAAGAGGTGCCTTAAATCAAGGAGTCCAGTACCAGGGGCAAATAATAGCAACCGAACGTGATGTGTCAACTAATGAGCACCGCCTGTCTTCCCGTGTGCAGGTGGCTATCTATATGGCTGAATTTAACAACGAGGTGAAAAACACAAGGGGCATTTACAGAGATACCAACAACATTGCTAAACCCTATTGGATGGCATTACGTGAGTTGGAAACAATGTCATCAACCAGCACTTTTTCTATAAGCCGCGCTGTATATCTGGTGGAAAATGCCTTCTTCAATAACCGACTACCCGCAGATAAGTTTCAGCAACTATTGAATAATAAGCTGACTCTTTGCCATTACATCATGCAAAAGGAAAAGCTGGATACGAGTAGCGAGCTTTCCCGTCATTACGCATTACAAAAGCTATTTTCCGATACCATCACCTACTATAATCCTATTACGCGGGCAAAGCAACAATATACTCCACTTGGCTATGATTTCGATGACTATATGGGAAAGGAACATTGGGAAAATATGTTTGTGACTAAGCTGTTATTGACTGGAAAGGGGCAATGTCATTCCATGCCTCTTCTTTACCTGATGCTCGCAGAACAATTAGGAATAAAAGCTACACTAGCCCAGGCACCCGAACATTCCTTCATAGTTTTCTACAATAAGGACGGCAAGCGATACAATTTTGAAACTACCAGCGGTAATCTTGTTTCCTATAATTGGTTGATGCAGTCTGGCTTTATCAATGCCAGCGCTATTAAAAAAGGTACCTATCTGGATACCCTAAGTCAGAAAAAGCTGATCGCATATCTGATTATGGATTTAACACAGGGATACCTGCGACAATATGAGGATGACGGTTTCGTCTACCGTTGTTTACAAGATGTAAAGGCATTGCACTCGGATAATCTGGAAGCACTAATGATGGAGGCCAATAATCTGACAATCAGAACACGGCAGGCTATTCGGGCCGTAGGTAATCCTCCACCCAATAAGCTACCTGAGTACCGGGAAGCCTACAGCTTATTCCAACAGCGAAATGCTCTTTATCAGCTTATAGATGATCTAGGTTATCAGGCGATGCCGCCTGAAGCCTATCAGGCATGGCGAAAATCTGTTGAGCAGGAAAAACAGCGACGCGAAAATAAGGACCTAAAAGCTCAAATCCGGCAACAGATTGGCCGGGTATCAAACATAAAAACAACAATCATCCATAAATAAAGCAAATGACCGTAATACCCCCCCTAATATGAAACAGCTTTTAATGATAGGGATATTTTTTTCTTCCTTTCTATGTATAATGACTGCGCATGCGCAGGAAGATAACCCATTTAAATCCATAGGCAAGAAAGCTAAAGTGCATACCCTGTCGCGGGGTAAGTATGTTGAAAGTTTCGATATGGATAGTATTCAGCGCGTTGGCTCCGTATTGATAAATATACGCACCAGAGAAATAGTTGCACTGCTGGACACGGATAGCCTGCTAAAAAAAGCCTCAGATAATTCATCGGCAAGCCGGTGGTATTCTATAGATCCCCTGGCAGATAAATTTGCTAACTGGTCTCCCTATCATTTCTCATACGATAATCCCGTTTCCTTTAAAGACCCTGACGGCAGAGCTGCTGAATGGGTACCGGATATACAGATCAATAAGGACAAGAATGGTAAAGAAGTGAGTGGACAGATCGTGGTAAAGATGGAAAAAGGCGATAATGCTAAAACGTTGTCAACTTACCTGGGTGTAGATGCAAAGAAAGCAGAACAGCTTATGTCCACCATGAGCAAGGATGGCACGATTAAACTTACCAATGATGTGCCAGGCGTTGCGGCTATTAATGCTTCTGTGAATGACATGATTACTAATTCAGATAATTATTCTCATAATTTCTTTACTGCTAACCAACTATTTGAATCTAATTACAATTGCTGGACGTGTGCATTATCTGTAACACAGGGACAAACACCTGATTTTTCCAATGTCACATCGGAATCTGGATTTGTGAATGATATTAAAAACAACTACACTAATGTTTCCAATAACCCATCACAATTTCGCTTTGGGAAAACAGCTATCAGTTTTGGGTTCAAGCAGGATTTTGGTCTTGGCGACCCCAAAATAACGCACGGAGCTGTGTATCTTGGCACTTCAAGGGATGGAACAGTATATGTGTGGACAAAAGATGGTATGTATTACCCACCCCGCATAGCCACACTGAATGCAACCACCAGTAAATACGACCCTGTTATGGGAGTAAATGGTGAGAAAGATAAAGGATACTATAACCCTGTAAGATAATAATATGCAAAAAACAATATCAATTTTAAAATACACGCTACTGATCTTTCTGATAGTAATTACCTGCTATCAATTAATTCTGAATATAGAATATGGACATTGGGGTGATGAAGGGCTATTGTCTGTATTGGTACCTGTCTATTTTATCATCACATTGCTATTGTCTAAAAAATTCATCTGGCTCGTTGCATTGCTCATTGCAATCTACGGGATTGTGGATATATACTATTATGGCAGCTATAGTTCAATGCCACCCAGGATGTCCTTTACACAACCATTGGTCGAGTATTTCAATAATGTGCATTGGCTGACACGTTTGCTGAGTATCATACCTGCTTTATTTTATCCTGCGGCCTTAATTTTCTTGCTTCTTCCGGTAGTACGAAACAAATATTTGAGACATGAAAAATAGGATATTGTATGGGTTCCTTTTATTTTTTTGCTTTGCAAACCGTTTACTTGCACAGGATACTGCTGCTGTAAAGTCTAACTATGACACTGCATTCATGGTGATTAAAAAGCTGGTAGATGATAACGACCTAAAGGGGTTTAAAAAGGCGGTTTTTATAACTGAATATGCCTATACCGACCGGGTACTGGATTACAATAAGTTTAATAACTATATCTATCATCTTTCCTTTCTCTGCAGCCAGTGGATGATCTATAACCCACTTAAAGGTTACGGGTATCCTGACAGCAGTAACTTTCACACAAATTTTGCCATATTCAAAGTGTTGAAAGATACTATTCGTGCTGTATCAGGCAACAAACTGGAAATTATAAATTATCCTTACGCGTACAATTTTAACGATTTTTTCGGCCATTTGGATTGGACCAATATGTTTGTTTCCAAATTGCTGATTACACACAAAGGTAACTGCCACAGTATGCCCTACCTATACAAAATAATGGCCGATGAACTGGAAGTGCCTTGCTGGCTGGCACTTGCCCCTAACCACCTGTACATAAAAAACCGTTGTCAGAAATCAGGCTGGTACAATACGGAGTTAACCAGTGGGAGTTTCCCAATTGACGCATGGATAACAGCGTCTGGGTATATCCCGTTAACTGCTATCCAGAGCGGTATATACATGGATACACTAAGTAACCGGCAGTCTATAGCACTATGTATGCTCGACCTGGCCAAAGGCTACGAACGCAAAATTAAAAACTATGAAGATGGTTTTATCCTTCGTTGCTGCGACTTTGTATTGACTGTGCATCCACAGAATACACAAGCAATGTTGTTTAAAGCAGAAACACTTAAACGTATTTACGGTATACAAACGAAACAAAAACGACCCACAGCCAGTGATACCTACGTTAAGATGTTAGCCTTATATACTAAGCTGCTGGATTTGGGCTACCGTGAAATGCCGGAATCTATGTATCTGGACTGGCTGCGATCTGTTAATAAAGAAGCTCAAAGAAAAAATCCGTTCTAATTCTTCAAAAACTTGTCTGTTTGCAGAAGCTGTATAAATATAGCGGGAAGTAAGGGGACACGATTGGAAATTACGGAATAATTAATATCAATCATGTCCTTTAAAACGTATTTCTATACTTTTACTCCCGATTACATGTTTTACAGAGGCATTTCCTTAACTATACCTATAATCTTTTTATATGAAAAAGTGGAAAATTTACGCGATTGTCATGGGGCTAATTGCTTTTGGCTCATTGAAAGAGCTATTCCGTATTCTAACTTCCGATGCCCCGGATATCACAGCAAATAGAACATCTCTGATACCGATAGCCATCTTTGTAACGGGAGTTTTCATCTTTCTTACTGTCTGGTTTTGGCGAAAATCCTCCGATCACAATCCTTTGTAATAAGCGCACTTGATAATTTTATCAGATCCGTAAAGTTGAGCTAACATACCCATTGCTCCCTAGGAGATATACTCATAGATGCCCCAAAATCGATAACTTTTTCATTATCAACATTAACTGGTTCGATAATGTTCCACTAAGGGGCACGGAAGTAAAAAGGTCGGAGACATCTCCGACCTTTTCCTTTTTTAAGCACTTCCAAATCCTTTATCTACAGGGAATCAATATCTGCCCTAAGACTTCCTATAAACCAGGATATCTTCGTGTAGCCCACTTATGAATAATTTCTCATCAACTGCATGAATAATATTTGGGGTGAAATTCTTCGGCAATGCATGTTCCCAGGTTACAGCTAAACTACTCAATTCAATTACAGCTATTCTGTCGCATTGCGCGTTAAACAAATATATCCAACCATCTTTAACATACACCTCACATGCATATTTACGGTAGGTAAAGTAAGATTCTACTATCGGTGTAATTTGAGCTGAAATAATTTCGCCTGAAACTGCATCCAACTCTTTAATAAAATAACGGTCAACACTATTTTCTGTAAAGGCGTATAATTTGTTTTTCCAAACAGCGTCAGTTCTAAACGCATACTCAAAAAGTATTTCGCCAGTTTGCAAATCAAGTGCCGTAATCCCCGATTGATACTCAGGCCTGCTATAAGGTGCAAAAACTCTTTCCGCTACGATAAATATTGATGTTATATAGTGACTACGACTTTTATCAGGACGTTCATCCGATTCCTTATCTCGGAACTCCCATCTTACTTGTCCAGTCGACAGACTAAAGCAAATTGTCTGAAACTGTTCACGATTTTGAATAATACATTCATCTCCCTCTATAAGGATAGTAACATAAGACCTTATAATTGCCGGATGCCTCCAAATTTCTTCGCCACTCGCTACATTAAAACAAACATAGCTGCCCTCATTCCTATCATTTTTATAATAACCCACCACAAGGTCTCCTTTATGTACTAAGTCAATGAGTTCTTCAGGATAATTACCAATCAGACGATGAGTGGATAAGTCGTGCCGGTTTAACTCCCATAGTTTTGATTCAGTTGTACGTACCGTTACAAAATCATTTTCAACAATAAACTTATCAACATACTGACCTACTGTACTTTCGTGGCGTTGCAGGTTTTCATCAATTTTCACAAGTCCTCCAGCATCGGGACATCTTCCAAATAACTCCCGACCATGTAATTCGGGGTGATTTATCCCGGGAATGGCCTTCCAGAATTTGTATTTCATAGGTTAGTAAATAATGAATTTACATCTAAACATCTTGTAATGCCACACAGTATATCGAAATTATTTAACAACCATCTATCAATGGAATACAAAAAAAGGCTGTATCTACGCTGTAGAGGCAACCCTTTCCTTTCTATGAGTATTATAATTTAAAGTTTGAACCCTTTCAAGTCCTTCTTGTAAGGCTTTTTAAAGTCATTCAACACATCGATAATATAACTTACCTTCTTACATTCGAACACGTGTATTAACCAGACGCCTATCCTCAGAAACCCGCTGTTTTTAATCAAGCTTCCTCCAAGTTCTGCTATTTCACTATCGCGCTTGACAATAAACGCATCATATGCATTATCTTTCAGTAGCGCCAGTTCCTCCGCAAAACACCAGGAACCATCCCTGGCATTACCAAGACTGAATTGCACCAACATTGAATTTGATTTGGTACCTCTGAAACCAAGGATAGACATAAAGGGAGACAGCAGGTTCAGCTGACTGATAACGCCATATGTAAGGGAAGACAGAATCAGGTTAATATTATTATAATCCGTTCTCAGGTTGTCCAGATTGCCGTCAGACACCTCACATGCAGCGATTCCTAAGTCGAGGTTGATATGGGCATTCATACCCAATAAGAGGTGTTGTAATATCAGATAGGAACGCTTCTTCGTAGCATTGAAGCAAACTTCCCAGGAACTGGTGACCGCTTTCCCTTGCTGCCACTGATCAAATGCATGGAAATATCGGTTTGCAAATTGTATATCCAATCTGGTAATACTTTTTCCATCTCCAAACTGCCCAGCTGCTATTCCCTCTTTTACTTTCAAGGTTACCTTATAATACAGGGCAGCGAAATAACCGCTACGGTCATTATTCTTAATGGCGTTACTGATGATCTCTTCCAGCTTTGCCAGTACTTCATCCAAAGTACTTGCTATTATTGGGGTTGACGACATATGTATTTGTTTTTGGGGAATGGTATCATGGCAGTCGCTCTGAAACCGCTTATCAATAAATATAATAATTTGGTGGGAATAAAACCAGCCGGAGCATCTAAAACTCGATGCAACCAGCATATTTACTGTAGCTATTATGCAGGGGCAACTGTTAACTTCATTTCGAACCTTAAATTTCACACTATGAAAAAGAAAAAACTCCACCTGGAGAAGAAATTAGTTTTTGACAAAACAGTGGTTGCCTCACTCGTACAGCAGCCTGAGCAAATTATCGGAGGCGCAGCCTACAATTCCATGGCTAACACCTTATGCAACACAATCAACTATACAGTGTGCAACACTGTATGTCAAAACCATGCTTGTGCATAGTTTCAGCTGATTGAAAAAGGGTTGTTCTATATAGAGCAACCCTTTTTGAAAACCCATTCCTTTCTCCCCTCTTACCTTGGTTTGTTATAAATTCCTCCACTTTAAGCGCAGCAAATAAGCAGGTGAATGTATAGAAAGACAAAAATCTTTCTACAAAAAAATACCGTATTAAATAATATTATTTATTTTTAACATTTGAAAAACCGACAGGAATGGAATCAAGGCTGCAAAGCGTTTTGGCACCCTTCTTGCAAACCGAGCGAAAATCAAACCACTTATATTTATGAAAAGAGGCCTAAAAGCTGTCACAGTTGTTGCTATTATTTTATTCACCGCGATGGGTGCTGTAGCTCAAAAAATTGACAAAGATGCAATTGCCACGTTAAAAAGAAAAAAGGAAATCTTAAATGAGCAAACTAAATTAAACGACCTGGAATTAAAAGCCGCCTATGAAGCGCTGAGCCAGCAAGAGTTGATTGCAGATGCAGAAAAACTAAACGAAGAAGCTGACAAAGCAATGAAAACGGCCAAACAGCATGCATCAGATCTGCATGATGGCGAAATTGGCGATGAGAAACTGGCTAAGAAAGCCACCCAGGCGGCAAAGGATGCCAGTAAATCAACTGAGAAAGCCCATAAGCAGGCAGAGAAAATTGCTAAATCAAAAAAGTACCTGGAACGCCTGAATGATGATATCCGTAAGCAGCGTATCCTGGTAGATGAGTTGATCAAGGAGAACGCTTAAAGCATACCTGGTTCAATATATCAGAAATACAGTTGCAAGAGGTCACAAATGAGAAATCATTTTGTGACCTCTTATTTTTTAAAAGCTTTGCGAGTACATCACGTCTTATATTTATCCGGAATTTTCAAGGTCCAATCGTAAATTTCAACTTAGTGGACCTCCATTATTTAAATTGAAATCCATTTCCCTGCCTCATTTTTAGTATTGTCTACTTTTATCTATTATTGCTACCACATTCCATCTACATGTACCAACAACTGATCAAATTCATCACCGACAGAGTTCAACTAAATGAAGCGGACCTACAACAGGTACTCAGCCACTTTAAGCCATTGGATGCAAAAAAGAATGAATTGGTAGGAAGAACAGGAGACCTCTCCCGGCGAATGTTTTTCGTCAATAAAGGATGTTTAAGGGTATATTTCATTAAACCTGACGGCAGAGAAGCTACCAGGCGGTTTGCTTTTGAGAATACCTTCTCTACTTCCCTTGCCTCTTTTATTGGTGGTACTTTACTTAAAGAAGATACGCAGGCGGTTGAACAGTCGGAGTTGTTATATATTAGTCGGGAAGACTTTTATGCGCTATTGAATACCATTCCTGCATGGGAAAAATTCTATCGTGGTTTTCTCGAGCATGCCTACATCATAAATACCACCAGACTGGAAGATTTCATTACACTCAATCCCCGAGAGCGCTACCAGCTACTCCTGGAAGAAAACCCGGAGATGGTACTTCGTTTATCCAACAAGTTAGTAGCCAACTATCTCAATATTACACAGGAGGCCCTCAGCAGAATTAAATCCGGGTCATGATTTTTTGATCAGGATCAATATTATAAAAAATGGATAGCTGGAGATTTGTATTTCAAATCAAACAGCTATGCGCATAATTACATTAGAAGAGCATGTTGCTTTTCCAGAATTCGCTCCTGAAATACAGCAGTGGCCTCTTCCACAAGCGGCATTAGAAAAACTCGTCGATATCAGCGATGCCCGCTTAAAATCCATGGACGACAACGGTATTGACATGCAGGTATTATCTGTTGTTGGCAGTGGTGCTGAAAGTTTGCCACCTCAGCAAGCGCTTTCATTTGCTACCAGATACAATGACCTTCTTGCTGCACGCATTTCTCCCTATCCTGCCCGATTCCAGGCATTTGCTCACTTGCCCATGTCGTCCCCTCAGGCGGCCGCCGATGAACTGGAAAGAGCCAAAGAGGCCCATCATTTTTGTGGAGCGCTGATAAATGGTCTAACCAATGGAAAATTTCTGGATCATCCTACATTCAGCCCCCTTCTGGAAAAGGCAGAACAATTACAAATGCCGTTGTATCTCCACCCGGGCTTATTACCGGAATTGGTAACCGAGGCTTATTACCACGACTTACCAGATTCATTAAGAATTATGCTCGCATGTGGCGGCTGGGGATGGCATGCTCAAACAGCGCTCCAAGTATTGCGATTGATCGTCTCCGGAACACTGGATCGATTCCCTCGATTAAAAATTATTATTGGGCATATGGGAGAAATGCTTCCCATGATGATGTCGCGGCTAGATGAAAAGTTTAAGGTTACCAGCACAGGATATCATCAGCGTACAGTCAGTCAGACCCTGCGCGATCAGGTGTATCTTACTACTAGTGGCATTTTCTCCTTGCCTCCCCTCCTGGCTGCTCTGGGCACATTTGGCATCGATAATGTTATGTTTTCTGTGGATTACCCTTTCAGCGCCAATGAATCCGGAATAGAGCTACTTAATAATATTCCATTATCAACGGAAGAGATATCGAAAATTGCTGGTGGGAACGCGGCCAGATTGCTGGGACTGAACGGGTGAGGTCCACTCCGCTACGATTCTACCCTCATTGTTGTAAATTACGTAAAACTCACTGCCATGCTTGGAATTAACTCTGCGTTCAGCAGCTTTTCCGTTGATGACCTGACTAAAGCGAAAGCATTCTATCAGGATCTGCTGGGAGTTCAAACGGATGAATCTCCTGCTCCGATGTCGGTACTTACATTGAATATTCCCGGAGGGCAAAAGGTAATCATCTATCCTAAACCGAATCATCAACCAGCTACATTTACAGTACTCAACTTTCAGGTAGAGGATGTAGATAAAGCAGTAGACAGCCTGATAGATAAAGGTATTACGTTTGAACAATATACCGGCGATATTCAAACCGATGCAAAAGGAATTATGCGGGGCAACGGTCCTACCATTGCATGGTTCAAAGACCCCGCAGGAAATATCCTCTCCGTGATTGGTCCATATGTATAATAGAAAAGGTCGGCGCTGTATAACAGAACCGGCCTTTTTCCTATTTCTCCTTTTTTGCGAAGCATCGTTAACCCGAAAATCAATGATTTTTTACAATTCCACGCCCCCCAGAGCAGGTAGCTTTGTGAAAAATAAAAGCAAATGAAAACTTCCTTTTACACTATTTGCCTACTGCTCGCAATATCACTGCCAGCCTTGACCACCAACGCACAAACTACTCAAAAAACTAAAAATAAGGAGCATACTATGACCACTCAGAAAAACAAAGAAGTACTTGCAAAACTTTATGACCTGGCGCTAAATAAAAATGATATGACATTGCTGCCAGAATTGATATCCGCAGATTATCCAGGCTTACTGGGCGACAAAGGTCCTGCTGCCTTCGCAAAGCCAATTACGGGACTAATAAATGCTTTTCCCGGCATTCAGTGGACCATTGAAGAGATGATTGGGGAAGGAAATAAAATCGCTGTAAGATGGAAATTACAAGGCACACAAGTGGCCCCGTTCAATGGTTTCGCCGCCATAGGAAAAACCGTCACCAATGAAGGAATGGCTATTTATGAATTTAAAGATGGTAAAATCATCGGCGCCCATGTACTCACAGATCGCCTTGGATTCTTACAGCAGCTGGAAGCCTTACCACAAGACATCACCCAGCTATCCGGTAACAAAGAACATGTGTACTTTATTGATAAATTCTATATCCCGTCAGCCGGCAAAAAAGAATTCACCGACCGAACAAACATCAATCGGGAAATGATCAAAAAACTTCCTGGATTTATCAAAGACGCCGCCTACGCATATACAGATCAGGAAGGCAACCTGCTATTCATTACGGTAGCTGAATGGGCAAGTATGGAAGCCTTAAAAAAGGCCAAAGAAACAGTACAGGCTGAATATAAGAAACAAGGATTTGATGCGGCCGAAATGCTTAAAAGACTCAATATAACTGTAGACAGAGGAGTTTATACAACCGCTAATTAATACCACCGATCAATAAAGAGGGCGCCACTGTAAGCGGCGCCCTCTTTATTGATCGGTATTGCTATTTCGTAGTGGCAGATTTGAATATCAGCCGCAGTTTTATTTTCAACGCTACCCATCCCAGTACGCCATACACCAGGATCAATATTCCCAGGTGACGTATATACGGATACGTTAGTACCACATCTCCTTTTTGAATCAACAGTATTTTAAACGCTTGCAAAAACGGCGTTAATGGAATAATATTGGCCATAAACTGCACAAATGCCGGCATGGCATTCAGCGGCCAGGTGAAACCGCTGATGATAAATGCAGGAGAGGCGATCACCATTAATATTTGTGTGGCTTTCAAGGCATCAGGAATCAGTATGCTGACAAACACCCCCATAAAGGAGGCGGAGCCTACAAAGAACGCCGTCAGCCAGATAAAGCTCAAAATACCTTCTGGCAAAGGAACCCTGAAGAGAACATGCATCAGATAGTAAACAGAAACGATCAGGATAGAGAAGAACCAAATAGGAATCACTTTAATCAACATAATAGGAAATGCCCATCTGCGCATATTCCGGTATTCTTCGACAAATGAGCCCCGTTGAAATTCCGCGGCAAAACTCACCGCCATCGCCAGCAGGATTACCTGTTGCAAAACCACTGCCAGCATAGCCGGCCACATAAATATGAGATAGTTACCGGTGGTATTGAAGAGGGTAATATAATTCGTTTTAAACGGTTCATATTGCGTGGCAGCCCTCACCGCCGGCATACCCATTTTCTGCAGACCTTTGATAGACACACCTGCGGAGAAGGTACCAATAGTCAGCTGTAATGCTTTGGAGGCAAAATTGGCAGTGAGCACATTCCCTGTATTGATGTAGGCATTTACTTCCGGGTATTTCTTCTGGAGTATATCCGCTTCAAACCGGGAAGGGATAATCACTACTGCTGCAGCCTCTTTCCGAATTATCTCATTTTCAATACTGGGAGGTTCCTGTAGGTATTTCTGTACCTTGATACTCTTGTTATCCTCCAGCATTTCCACCAGCTGCCCGGATAGCGGAGTGTTGTCTTTATCCACCACAATTACCGGTATATTCTCCACCTTTCCGCTTTTGTACACAAAACCCAATAAAGTGGCGTAAAATACAGGAGCCAGGAAGAATACCGTACGCAGGGTGGAATTGCCGATAAACAGCCTGAACTCACGTTTTAACAATCGGATAAATTCTTTCATGCGCGATTATTTCAGTATAACACTTGCATTTACCAGTATATCCTGGGTTTTGCTCATATCTTTCGGTTGTACTTTGATTTCATACACGGCATCCTGCAATTGATAATCCGGATACGCAGTGGTGATATCGGCATAACGAGTCAGTTGTTTGATAGATACAATGGTACCGCTCACCTGCTCTTTATTGTACACTACCTGTAGCTGTACGTCTTCTCCTTTCCTGAACCGGGATATTTTGCTTTCAGGAACGGTGAAACGGAAATAGGTACTTCCAGGAATATATCCATTGAACAAGGCAAATCCGGCGGTGGCCAGTTCGCCCTGACGGAGACTGATTGTTTCTATTTCCATATCATTAGTAGCAATTACGTAGCGCTCTGAGTAGGCTACATTTGCTTCCTGCAAAGCGCCTTTTGCCTGAGATGCTTGTCCTGCTGCCATTTCCACCTTTTCGATGCGGGTGCCTTTCTTCACATCATCCAGTTCTGCTACGACTGCATCAAACTGTGCTTTAGCCCCTTTATATTTCGCATATACTTCATCGTATGCCTGCGGCGCCATGAGGCTGTCGTTAAACATATTGGTAGCTCTGTTATAGGATTTCAAGGCAAAATCATACTGTTCTTTCAATCCATTATATTTTGCCTGTAACTGTTTCATCTGATCGGGGGTAGCGCCGTTTTTAGCCATCTGCTCCTGTGCAGTAGCGGCATTCACGGCTCCCTGTGCCTGGGCTATCTTTGCGGATACCTCGGGTACATCCAGCTGAGCGAGGGTATCTCCTTTCTTCACGGTTTGCCCTTCCGTCACATAGATCTTCAGTATTCTGCCGGTCACTTTCGGCGCAAAGGAGATGACATCCTTTTTAGCCTTCCCTTCGAATTTATCGGCTTCCCGCTGGCGGGAGCTACAACCCGTTAGTATCAGTATGCTGATAAAAAGTATGCAGATAGATATTCTCATTTCTTATCGATTATATGTAATAACTTTTTTTGAATCGGGAAGCATTAATACAGCTTAGTGATATCCAGTTCCTGTGTGGATCTCATCATTTCAATGGCTGCCCGGCGCTGATTGAAGATGGCATTCTGATAATCCAGCTCGGCTGCTTCGAGGTCATTTTCTGCTTCTATCAGCTGGGTGGATTTCGTCATGCCATAGCGGAATTCTTTTTCTGCCGTTACCAGCGCATCGCCGGCCATCTCTTTCTGCTTTCTTTTCAAAGCTATCTGGGAATTGGCGATTTCGTAGTTGGATTTGTTATTTGCCTGATTCAACGTGAGTTTACGTCTGGCATCATATTTCTGATTCTCCAGTAACTCGCGGTCAATCCGGGCTGTTTCAATGGCATGCTTGCCTTCCCTGCCATCGAATATTTCCCATTTGAAACCAACGCCTCCCAGGAAAATGGGGAATACATTCAGGTTGGTAGGCCGCCAGTCTAACTTACGCCCTGGATAACCAATGGCGGGGATGGGAGGAATGATATTGTCAGACGACTTTATCCTCGTTCCATAAAGTCCCAGATAATAACCGGAAGCCATTAACTGCACTTTCGGAATCCACCAGGTTTGTTCCGCTTTTATTTTGTAACCGGATGCGTTAATACCGTAATCCAGTGCCCGTATTTCTGCACGGTCTTCAATTGATTTATGAGGCGCTTCCGGCACCACTGCCACAAGTACCGGCTGAATCAGTTCCAGTCGGTCTTTGCTGATGCCCGTCAATACTTCCAGTTGTGTCAACAGTAAATCCTTTTTACCTTCATACTCGGCGATTTTAGCGTCCAGCGTAGCTTGCGCCAATTCTATCTTCTTATGATCGTAAGGAGTTATCAGGCCGTAACCTAATGCCTTATCAGCTGTTTTACGGTTAGCTTCCAGCCGGCGTTTTCCTTCATCCAATACCTTTTTTGACTGATGCACCAAGGCCAGCTGATCATAAGCGCGGGAAATCATGGCCACTACTTCATCCGAAGATTTCTCCAACAATACCGTTTCGGATTTCTTTTTCTCCCCTATCGCTTTACGCAGGTATTGTACCTTTCCGCCAGAATACAACAGCATTTTGGCATCTGCCTTCGCCAATCCGGAAAATCCCGACACGTTGATATTATTGTTGTATTTACCTTCCGGAATATTAAGGAATGGTTGCAGATTCAACTCCGGCGAAATAATATGGGCAGTCGCATTCATATAACCAGCCATGCCACTCACTTCCAGGGTTGGCAGGTATACATCTTTCAACTTGTGCTCATCCAACTCCGTCAGTTTATTTTTGGTAAGTTGAGTTCTGAGGTCTGCATCCCGCACCATAGCACTGTCCAGCAGCTCTTTAAAACCAGGCGCCGATTGGGCATTACTGCTGTAGTGATAAAAAAGGAGTGACAAGAGCAGGAAAGACAGCTTACTTTTCATTGACAGATAGCATTTAATAAATCCAGAGATATATGTACAGTTGCGAGTAATTCTGATTTAACGTCAGAATGAAGGATATGGTTTTAATAATACATATCTATTCGCCAATTGGGTATTATTTCTTTTTCGCATGACATGCTTATTTTATGGCCAACAATATTGTTAGTTATCGTACCTAACGATGAGGTTAATGACAATCTTACTTGATTCTTGCGGTGGTTAGCACCTGCCGCTTCCCGGCAAATATAAGCGATTTTATCAATCTGCCTCATCCGGTGGCATTATGGATATAAGGAAGCTACGGAATATTTGTTGTATCTCCTGATTTTTATTAATATCGGTAAAAATAAATCTGCCAACCACGAGTAATGGAAGCTATCATATTTTGCGGTATTCAGGCAACCGGCAAATCCAGTTTTTATCAGCGACATTTTTTTGCTACGCATGTTCGCATCTCGCTAGACCTGCTTAATACCAGGCATCGGGAAGATGTGTTCCTGGAGGCATGCCTGCGCACCTCTCAGAAATTCGTTATTGATAATACCAATACCACAGTCGCTGACAGAGCCAAGTACATCGCCCTGGCCCAACAATACAACTACCAAATCAAGTGCTACTACTTTCAGTCGAACCTGGAAGAAGCCCTTGCCCGCAATAACAACAGAACCGGTAAGGCACTGATTCCGGAAGCAGGCGTACGAGGCGCCTATAAACGCTTGCAAATCCCCTCCCCAGCGGAAGGATTCCATGAAATGTATTATGTTTCTATAAATGAAAACAACTTTGAGATAAAACCCTGGCAGCATGAAATTTGACGACCTAGATAAGAAAATGCGGGTATTTGAAACCCATGACGACAAATACATTCTCCCTGAAATGTATATAGTGGCCAGAATTGATGGCCGCAATTTCACCAAACTGACCAAAGAAAAGCATGATTTCGAAAAGCCTTTCGATCTGCGTTTCCATGACTATATGGTGGAAACGGTCCGCCACCTGATGACTTGCGGATTCAATATCGTATACGGCTATACGCAAAGCGATGAGATATCCCTGTTATTCCATTTACAGGAAAATGCTTTCAGCAGGAAAGAAAGGAAGTATAATTCCATTCTGGCCGCAGAAGCCAGTGCCCGCTTTTCCACACAGCTGGGAGATATCGGTACATTCGATTGTCGAATATGCCAACTTCCTAATAGCTCGCTGGTATCCGATTATTTCAGATGGAGACATGAAGACGCACATCGCAATTCCCTGAGTGCACACTGCTATTGGCTACTACGAGGTCTCGGTCATACGGCCGTTGAAGCAACGGAACGTATTAACAAACTATCCTCCTCAGATAAGAATGAACTACTCTTCGCACACGGTATCAATTTTAATGACCTACCCACCTGGCAGAAAAGAGGTTCCGGAATATATTGGAAAGAAGTAACTACAGAAGGATACAATCCTGTTAAAAAAGAAGCCGTACAAGTGCAAAGAAGAGTATTATTTGTAGACAGAGAACTCCCTATGGGACTGGCTTACAATGAATTCATTCAGCAGTTCACCCCAACGGTAAGCTGAGGTCCAGGACTAAATCCTAACTTCATAGGCTATATGAAATCCCGTATAAAATTCATCTGACATATGTTTAAATCACCCAACTCTCCCAATCGATTCCTTGTTATCTATTCCTGCATTACTACAGTAGGCCTGGCCATGATGCTGATGGCATTTAAAAATGTAAAGGAATCCTTTGATGAAATTTCTGTAAAACGTATCAACATCGTAGACGAAAAAGGAAACAACAGAATTGTTATTTCCAATGAGGAACGCACCCCTCCCCCAATGGTAGGAGGTAAAACCTTTAAACGCAGGTTTAATCCAGCCGGCTTTATCTTCTATGATGAAAGTGGAAATGAATGCGGCGGACTCGCCATGGCTAAATCAGAGGGCTCCGGATTCCGCGTAATGGCATTCGACTACGATAACAACGATGCTATTGGTATCATCACTCAGGAAGACCTGGCAGGTAAGAATTTCAGTGCTGGTTTAATGGTGAATGATAAAAAACCTGGCGCTCCTGTAGGAAGCGGAGTTAACAGAATCAACTTGAATACCACTAATGGCGTAGCTGGGCTGCAAATCAATGGCCCGGATGGTAAAGTCAGATTGCGAGTGATGGTAGATAGTCTTGGTACCCCTTATATGGAAACAGTAGATGCCAACGGAAAAATAGTGAAGAAAGTAATTTAGTTTATACAAAGAAGGCTGATAAAAATATCAGCCTTCTTTATTTTATCCTATTGTTGAAGTGCAGTAATCTCTTGGAGGTAATGTTGTCTGCGCAGCTCTTTCATCTCTCTCATACACTCCAGGTATCTCACGGCGTTCTCATATACCGGTATCAGCTCTTTCAGGTTATACCCCCCACCATCCATAAAGGTATATTTTTGCTCCTCCCATTTTCTCACCACCATCACAAACTCATGCGAAGATGTTAATACATCCTGCTGTGCCGCAATAAATGCATGAACGGAGGAAAGCATATCCGTCTGTAGTTTACAGAACTCTTTCACCAGTGACGGCAACCTTGAAGAATGAATACCATCGCCCGATTGCAATACGAGGAAGTACGCGATAAAAGTATCCGGAGCTTTTCTGTTTTGCAACAGAAACAATTCCGCTTCATGCGCCCTTGAATGAATAATAGCCAGCCTGCCAATCCTGGCAGGACCTCCGGCAGCCGCCTGATGCAAATGAAAACTGAGCGCCTTCTGATCCAGCTCCAATTGCCATTTCATTTCTTTGGCAAATTCCTCCATTAATGTGTCACAGAGCTGTTCTGCATCCTTGGGCTGGTATAACTTGCCGTTATATTTGAATCCGGCCGACTCTAAAGCACCGTCTCTGATTGCCCGCAAAGAGTGAATTTCCTCTCCCAATAAGACCCTGTTGTTTACCCGCAGAATATTCTCTTCACTATAAATTTTCTCCAATGAATCATATTCCGTATCCATCGGAATTCTGGCAGAAGCTTTGTTGAACATCCTCACATTGTAATATCTTTTGAATACTACCGGCAGCTCCTCAGGGGCCCTTTCTAATAGCAGTTGCTGTGAAATAGCCTCCGTCGCGATCAATGGCTCCTCCGGCCGACAGGGATATTTTTCCCTGTAAAAACAACGTGTCATTTTCTCTTGCAACATAACGGGGGCCTCGAATAATATCCATGGACTACGTTTATCCTCCACCCCAAAGTTATCTGCAGCCGCCGCTCTCGACACTCGTTCTTCCATCGTTGGATGCGTGGCCCATACATCTTGCAACTGAAGCCTTTTCTCCAACACAGCGCCAGCATCTGCTATTACCGGCAAGCCGGCTTCCAATGACAGCCCTAACTGTTGCGCTTCTGATTCTGCTAACAAAGTCTGTATGACAAACATATTCTGTAGCTGTCGGCCTTGCTGGTGTAATTTTTCGATTTGCTTTGTCAGGGTAGGCGTTACCATACTTGCAAAGGTTAGTCGGCGAAGCGCATGGATTAAATTCCTGGAACCCGCCAGGGATAAGGATACCAAGTCGGCCTGGTATTCCATTTCCAAAGAAAGCCGGCTATATCGCTTATTGATAATCCGGTAAACCGGGATTAACAGCATCTCCATCAAGCGCCAGCCCTTTTCGCGAAGGAGTTGAAAGAACGCATCTATATTACTATGCGTACTGGTTTTAACGGGCATTTTGAGTCTGTACTCATACAGCATAACGTACAGTACTTTATTCAGTATACCAACATATCCTCCAATGCGCATACTACGCTGAGTAAAATGCCCCATTTCGTGCGCAATAACAGCTTTAAACTCGCCCAGATTGAGACTGTTAACAAGGCCAAGACCAATATGTAAATCTTTCGCGTTGCGGAATAAGGGAGACAAATATCCGCCGGAATATCTCACTGCTGCATTCATCTCCGGATTCAGAAAAATCTTTGCGGGAGCTGGCACGCCTGCATCTGCCGCCAATTGGCGAATAAAGGCGTATAACTGCGGATGTTCATCTTCCGTTATTATCATCCCGGTGGGGGGCGTTCTCCTGCATATTTTAGCAATCAGAAAATAAAGCATTAGGCCCGCTAAAGCGGCCAACCCCAATAACAATGTAAGTAGAATCCCCTGACCACTGCTTTTGGGTAAGGCCACATCACTGATGATGTGGCAATACCAGGCAATAGCAATTAATATCAACAGGAAAGGCAGTAGCAACGATAACAAGATACTTATCACCGACTTGCGAAAAGCCTTTCTCAGCGCAGGATTTGTAGTTCTAGTATTTCCAGGAATAGTTGGATTAGGTGGATAAAAAGTCGTCATAAAAACCAAACAGCCACTGTACTAATTAAATTATTGTAATGCCGCAATATCATTCAGGTATTGTTTGCGGCGCTGCATTCTAACTTGTTGCATCATTTCCAGATAATCAATACAATGGTTTAAAACTGGCTCCAGCTCATACATAGCCAGATCATTGCCAACTTTAAAGGTGTATTTTTTATCCAGCCACTCATTCGCAGATTTGCTGAAATCCGGGTATGCGGCGAGTATATCCTGTTGCTTTTCCAGAAACTGGCGCAGGTCCGACAGGATCTCTCCCTGCAGGGCACTCAGTTTGATTGCCAGGACAAGTCCCGCATCCGGTGTAATTTCCTCATAAGTCCTGATAGCGGCGATCAAAGTGATGACAGTACTCACACGGTCGATGCTACTGAATACGGACTGTTCTGTTTCACAAGCCACTTTATACTTTTGTTGCACAGACGCAACGTCTCCTGTACGGGCTGCCTGTTGCAGATGGAAATTGTAAGCCTGTTGATCCATGCTTTCCAGCCATTTGAGTTCATCTCTTGCCTGGATCACCATGGAAGAATATAGTTTGCCTGCATCATCCGTCGTATATACCTCATCGTTATACCTGAAATTGGAAATATCCAGTTTGCCTTCTCTGATCGCAGCGATGTATTCCATCTCTTCCAGGAGCAGTTCCCTATTTCTTATCCGTTCAATATGGGCCTCCTGGTATACTTTCTCAAAAGAGTTAAACTGTTCGTTCAGCGGGGTTTCAGTATTAATCTTAGTAAATCCGCGACCATCATAGTATCCTTTAAAGATAGCAGGAGCAGCGGGCTCCGTTTCCATTTCCTTATAAAAATCATCCACTGTTGCAATGGTATATTTTTCTAAATCCGGATAGGTTTCCACGTAATACAAACGGGTCATCAGCTCTTGCAAGGATTCAACATTATCAAAGAGTATCCATGGACTGCGGGTATCTATAGAACCGCTGATAGCAGCCGTATTGGCTTTAGCTTCCCTGTCCTGGTTGGATGGATGCGTACTCCAGAGGTCCCGGAATACCAGCCTTTTTGCGGGCGTATTGTTACTGCCATTAATTACCGGCAATCCGTTTTCTACAGAGATCCCTTCTTTACCTGCTTCTTCCAGTAACAGCCTGGATTGGAGCGTATACATATTTTGTACCTGTCTGCCTCTGCGGATAATACTTCCCATTTGGCGGTTCATACTCTCCGTCACTTTACCGCTGAAGGTGATACGGCGCAGGGTATGAATAAGGTTTTGAGAACCGTTTAGGGAGATGGCCACTGCATCGGCATGAAACTCCATCTCTTTGGATAGTTTGCTGTATTGTCCATTCACCAGTTTAAAGATGGCTTTCAGAATCCCCTGCATGGCAGATAAGAGTCCTGCCAATATGAGGGTAAAGATGCCTAATAGTCCACCAGGCTCATTTTTAAGCATTCTGTTCACCCCATTATCGAAAAGAATACTGTACAGCATTTTGTTAGACAGGTATACATAACTGCCTACCCGCATGCTTTGCTGAGAGAAGTGACCGAATTCGTGTGCCATGGCAGACTTGAACTCTCCCAGATTCAGGGAGTTCACCAGGCCCATACCTATGAACAGGTCTTTCCTCGCGGGAAATACTAACGATAATAAATTGCCTTCATACGATACCGCCGCATTTACATCTGTGGTCAGATAAATACGTTTAGGACTAGGCGCGCCGGCATCCTGGGTTACCTGATGGATAAACTCAAACAAACGGGGATGTTCTTCTGCCGTCACTTCTATCCCTGGCTTCTCCCTCGTCTTGAAAAAAGTACCGAGGAACTGGTATAAGAAGACCAGACTCAATACACCAGCCCATACCATTCCAAAGGCAATAAGCAGGGTTAGCTTGCTGAACCAGGCCATTACCAGATGGATAGCCGCCCAAAAACAAGCGACGTTTAATAACAAACAAGCCACTGTGAGTAATACAAAAACGACGATAAACAATATAATCGTCAGGATAGAGCGGGTTACAGCCTTACGGAATCCAGCACTCACCTGTGTTAATGATGGCGGTACATTTACCGGGCCTGGCGGATAAAAGTTCATAGGTATAGGGATTTAGGATAACTATCAGGGGTAAATATATATAACTATAATAAAAATATGATGTTATAATCTTATAATCCTTCTAAGAAAGGTGTAGTTTCCCGTGATTTCTTCTTTATATTCCATATCGGGTTCGAAGATATAAGGCTCCCTGTAATACGTGGAAACAGGCAGGTATCCTAGTTCCATAGGTGCGCCACCACAGATATTACAACCACTGTCTCCGGCCTTTAGGAACCACTCGCTGTCCATCATCACCTCAAGTTTGTAAGGATCATTGGCAATGGTTAGGCCAAAATGGTTAGGAAGGTCCAGGAAGAAGGGGGTATTCTTGTCATGTTCTGCTGAAAAATGATGATTTTTTTCACCAGTGAGGAATTTGTTCCCCCATGGATAAACAGTACGGGAGCCTCCTCCACAGAGATATTCCCATTCGTCTTCTGTGGGTAGCCGGAAACCGGATGCGGTAATTTCCTCCACCAGTTCCTGATGGGAAGCAGGGAAATAGAGCCAGGCAGAGATTTCATCTCCTCTCTTTCGTACTTCATACCTTCCCGCGATATTATAACTATAGTTTTCCCGCTGTGTTTCGCGGACTTCCTTCAGCACCTTGGCATAGCTTTCTTCGGAGGTGAGGCGTTCATCATCCAGGGGTACTTCAAAGTAGCCCTTGTTGGCAGCCTCCCGTTCCACGATCATAGGGCTGATGGTTACCTGTCGAACCGGCGAAAAACGTTCCTGGATATAGCTCTTTATATCCGTATCCTCCCATTCGTTTGGCGCGATGAGGTCCTTCCAGTGTTGGAACGGTAAGGTGGACGGATCGAATCCCAGGGTAACCGTGTCTCCCGGAACAAATACAAACTCTGCCCCTTCAAAATCCAGAATAGCAGTGTAGTTGCTTTGATCAAAACGTTCAAAACGCTGAAAGCTTTTAACAGTAAATCCCGGCAGCCTTTCTTTAACCAGCTGTTCCAGCTGCAGCCGAGCCGCGTCTTCCGGTAATTTCATCCATTCCTGCCGATGTAAAAAAGTGGGTTGTTCCATATGGTATTCAGCATTTTAGTGCCCCAAAAATCTCTAATAAAATTCTAATAAAAAACTTAATGATTCCTAACTGCCCCAAATGTTAAATGGCAATACTTTTGCAGCGTAATCAAAAAACAAACTGGCTATGGACGCAGATCCGTGTTATAATAAAATCTACAATATTATCCACTAACAGCCAGCAGCTCATAGAGACTGCTGGGCAACAGTAGTCTTTATGCGTATTATCCGTTTTAATCCGGCCTTTCGCCATGCACTCTTCTGACCAGGAGTATCCCATTGTGACATCACCCTAACCTGGTTTCCTAATCTGTTAAATTTCCTTTTATGAACTTTACTGCCGTAAAAGCCGACAGGCTCAAAAAGGCGTATAGGGAAAAGTTTCCTGGTGCAGGCCGCGCCAATGCTGCCACTGTTAAACTGCGCAATGCCTCCGCAGCAGAACAGCCTTTTTTATTCTCTATGCTGGACAGCGAGGTAGATGGCCTTACAGAAAAACAAGCCCGCGAACGACTTACCACCTGGGGCCCTAATGAAATACATCATGAAAAAGCACCTTCCTGGTACAAACAACTGTTCAATGCGTTCCTGAATCCCTTTATCGGTATCCTGCTACTGATTGCCTGCATCTCTTTCTTTATTGACGTATATATGGCCGAGCCCGGAGAGCGTGACTACAAAACCGTTCTGATGGTAGGTATCATGGTATTTGTCAGCGCCTTTATCCGCTTCTGGCAAGAAATGCGTAGCACCAATGCCGCAGAAAAATTACGCAACATGGTACGTGTTACTGCCACGGCTATACGTAAAGAAGGAAAAGTAGAAACAGAAATAAAGAACCTCGTTCCGGGAGACATCGTTCACCTCTCTGCCGGCGACATGGTGCCTGCCGACTGCCGTATTCTCTATTCCAGGGACCTGTTCATCAGCCAGTCTATGCTCACAGGGGAAGCGCTGCCCGTTGAAAAAAGTGCCGCCGCCATCGCCGACAACGGTGAAAAAGCAGTGTTGGAACTGGAAAACATCTCCTTCATGGGCACCAACGTCATCAGTGGCACCGCCACCGCCATTGTGGTGAACACCGGCAACCTGACCCTCTTTGGCTCTATGAGTAAGGCCGTTACCGGAAAAACACCTGAAACCAGCTTCGATAAAGGGGTGAATAAAGTAAGTATACTCCTCATTCGGTTCATGGTGATCATGGTTCCTTTAATCTTCGTTATCAACGGCACTATCAAAGGGAACTGGTGGGAAGCCCTCCTCTTCGCCATTGCAGTAGCAGTGGGCCTTACCCCTGAAATGCTGCCCATGATCGTTACCGCCAACCTCGCCAGAGGAGCCGTACAGCTGAGTAAAAGAAAAGTAATTGTAAGGAGACTACATGCTATCCAGAATATTGGCGCCATGGACGTACTGTGCACAGACAAAACAGGCACCCTGACCCTCGATACCATCGTGCTCGAAAGACACCTGAATATCCTTGGTCATGATGATGATCAGGTACTCAACTGGGCCTATCTCAACAGCTACCACCAGACAGGACTGAAAAACCTCCTGGACGTAGCGGTACTGAAACATGTGGAATTGCATGGTAGTCTGCATCCAGAAGAAAATTTCGTAAAAGTAGATGAACTACCTTTCGATTTTCAACGTAGGCGCATGTCCGTTATACTGCGCCAGGCAGATGGCTCCCACCTCATGATTTGCAAAGGCGCCGTGGAAGAAATGCTCCATGTATGCGACCGCGCAGTAAATCCCGCCATTCCGGAAGATTACAAAGAAACCATCCCACTGGAACAGGAACTCCGCCAGCAAATCAGAAGAATTTCCTCCAAACTGAATGAAGATGGCCTTCGCGTATTACTCGTAGCCATCAAGGAATACTTCCCTGGCGATCAGCCTTGTACAGTAGAAGATGAAACCGGCATGACGCTGACTGGTTTCATCGGCTTCATGGACCCTCCCAAACCATCCGCGGTCACTTCTATCAAAGCCTTACAACAACTAGGCGTGAATATTAAGGTACTGACCGGCGACAACGAAATTGTCACCAGAAAAATATGCCGCGAAGTAGGCATTCCGGTAGAACATGTACTCCTTGGCAGAGATATCGAGAAAATGAACGATGAACTGCTGAAAATACAACTGAAAGAAGTTTCTATTCTCGCCAAACTTAGTCCGGACCAGAAATCCAGGATTGTAAAGTTATTGCAGGAAAGTGGCCATACCGTTGGATTCCTGGGGGATGGCATCAATGATGCCGCAGCCCTCCGTCAGGCAGACGTAGGCATCACCGTAGACACCGCAGTGGATATTGCCCGCGAAAGTGCAGATATCATTCTGCTGGAAAAAGACCTGACCGTACTCCGTAAAGGGGTTATCTATGGCCGTCGCACCTTCGGAAATATCATCAAATATATCAAAATGACTGCCAGCAGTAATTTTGGTAATATGTTCAGCATGCTGGGTGCGAGCGCGTTCCTGCCCTTCCTCCCAATGCTGCCCGTACAGTTGCTGGTCCAGAATCTATTGTATGACATCTCCCAGATATCTATTCCATGGGATAAAATGGATGAAGAATTCCTGGAACGTCCGAAGAAATGGGATGCATCCGGTATTTCCCGGTTCATGATTTTTATCGGACCTATCAGTTCCATCTTTGACTATGCTACTTTCTTTCTCATGTTTTATTTCTTCAAAGCAAATATGCCGGAGAAACAATCCCTGTTCCAAAGTGGCTGGTTTGTAGAAGGATTATTGTCTCAAACCCTGATTGTACATATGATTCGTACCCGTAAGATACCCTTCATTCAAAGCATTGCTGCTACGCCGGTTATCTTGCTGACTACATTGATTATGCTGATCGGGATTGCGATTCCATTCACACCGTTCGCCAGTTCCTTAAAAATGGAGCCGCTGCCGCTGTCCTATTTCCCATGGCTCATCGGCATACTACTCGGCTACTGTCTTTTAACACAGGTAATAAAAACATGGTACATCAAAAAGTTTAGTCACTGGCTGTAATAGCATAGCCGCATCTCCCTACAATCAATACAAACATGAAAACAACGAAATTTTTACACGCCGGCAGCGCGCTGGGACTCGCTTTGCTTTGTTCCTGCCACAACAACCAGGAAACGCAGCAAACGGCCAGCAACACTTTACGGATGGATACTATCCTGGTGGCCGACAGCGACGTAGTGGCCGGAAGTATCAAAACCACTGCTGTTGGTATGCAAGATTACAGCAATACTTTCACCACTGCCGGTATGGTAAAAACAATACCTACAGCCTATGCGGAAATTGCGTCTCCATTCAGCGGAAGAGTAGTAAAATCATACCTTTCGCTGGGTAAACAATGTACGCCGCAAACGCCACTGTTCGAACTGAGCTCACCTGATTTCTTTGCTGCTCAAAAAACCTATTTCCAGGAAAAATCACAACTGGAACAGGCCAAACGTACCTTACAACGTCAGAAAGACCTGATGGAGCATGGCGTAGGCGCCGCCAAAGATCTGGAAGAAGCGCAAACCGCCTACGATGTAGAGAAACGCGAATATGAAAACGCCGTGATGGGCATCCGGGTATTCAAAGCAAACCCGGAAACAATTACACTAGGACAACCACTGACTGTATACGCGCCCATCAATGGCGAAATACTGGAAAACAAAGTAGTATTAGGCCAATTCATCAAAGACGATGGCGCCGCCGTAGCAAAGATTGCCGCTCTCGGCAAAGTATGGATCGCAGGACAAGTAAAAGAAAAAGACCTCCAGAAAGTACGCAATGCCGCTGAATGTTCGGTCACCATTCCTTCCCTGCCAGACACTAAACTGACCTGCAAAATTTTCCATATCGGACCAGTAGTAGATGATGAAACCAGAAGCATCGAAGTACTCATGGAAGCCGACAACAGCAAACGATTACTCAGCCCGGGTATGTATGTAACGGTGGAATTTTTCGAGAAACCTGCACCAGCAGTAGTAATTCCATCCAAAGCAGTATTCCTTACCAATGAAAGCAATTATGTATTTGTAGCAACCGGTAAAAACCGCTTTGTAAAAAGAAAAATAAAAATCATGTCTGTGAATGCCGATACGACAGTGATTCAATCCGGACTTACAAAAGATGAAAGCATCGTAACAGACGGCGGACTGTATCTCCAGGACATCCGTTAATGCTGAATTTCAAAGCAAACTCTCATGAAGAAAATTATAAATACCGCCATCGGCAAACGATGGTTGTTCCTGGCCTTATTTCTGCTACTGGCTATCTTCGGATACTATTCCTGGAAACAACTGGCTGTAGAAGCATACCCTGATATTGCAGATGTCACTTCTCAAGTGGTAACCCAGGTACCCGGACTCGCAGCAGAGGAAATGGAACAACAAATAACCATTCCTGTTGAACGCGCCCTCAATGGCATGCCTGGCCTGTCTGTCATGCGTAGCAAAAGTACATTCGGTCTCTCCGTAGTGACCATCGTGTTTAAAGATGGAACGGAAGACTACTGGGCACGTCAACGCATAAACGAAAGATTAAATGACCTGGATCTCCCATATAGCGCCAAACCAGGACTGGACCCTCTTACCTCTCCTGTTGGCGAAATTTACCGCTATATCATTGAGAGCAAGAATCACAGCTTGCGCGAACTCACCGACCTGCAAAACTGGACCATCATTCCGAGAATCAAACAAGTTTCCGGCATAGCAGATGTCACCAATTTCGGAGGTATCACCACCCAGTACCAAATTGAGCTAGATCCCAAAAAATTGGAACAGTTCAAGGTGTCCCTCTCCGATATACAAACGGCTATTAATAATAACAATGCCAACGCCGGCGGTAGCGTGCTCACACAGGGCGATCTCGGCTATGTAGTACGCGGTATTGGCCTCGTGAAAAACCTGGAAGGACTTGGCAGCATTGTGATTCGTTCTGTCAATGGCGTCCCTGTATTGCTCCAGGATGTGGGCACCGTAAAACTCGGAGAGCTGGAACGCAAAGGCATTCTCGGATACACCGATCATAAAGTGGATTATTCTGAAAGCATTGAAGGGATTGTATTACTGCTGAAAGGCCAGAACCCTTCCAACGTACTGGAAGGCATACACGAAGCTGTGGACGACCTGAATAGCCATCTGCTACCACCAGGCGTAACCATTCGTCCGTACCTGGACAGAACCACGCTGATCGACACCACTTTACATACTGTAAGTCACACCCTCCTGGAAGGAATGGGATTGGTATTGATTGTGCTGATCGTATTCCTCGGAAGCTGGCGCGGGGCTTTGATTGTAGCGATCACTATTCCGCTTTCTTTGTTGATTGCATTCATACTGATGCATTTCACCAATATTCCTGCGAACCTGCTTTCTCTGGGTGCAGTGGATTTCGGAATCATCGTGGATGGCGCAATTGTGATGTTAGAAACCATCCTGAAGAAAAGAGAAGGCGATGCGGAGCATATGCTAGAAGAGCCTTCTGTGGCGAAGATAGCCGCTTCCGTAGCCAAACCTGTTTTGTTCGCCACTATTATCATCATCACTGCCTATCTGCCCCTCTTCTCTTTCGAAAGAGTGGAAAAAAAGCTGTTTACCCCGATGGCTTTCACCGTAGGATATGCATTGCTGGGCGCATTGGCAGTAGCCCTGCTATTGATACCAGGACTCGCTTTTGCCGCTTATCGCAAGCCAGTAAAAATCTACCATAACAAATGGTTGGAATGGTTAACTGCGAAGTATGAAGGGTTGACTAATGCGATTATGCGTAAGCCAAAAATCGTGTTCTGGCCTGTAGCCTTTGCCTTTGCTGGCGCTATCTTATTCAGTGCTACTGTAGGTAAGGACTTCCTGCCACCCTTGGATGAAGGTTCTATCTGGTTACAGGTACAGTTACCGCCAGGCATTTCGCTGGCGAAGTCCAGGGAGATGAGCGATACGCTGCGTGCCCGTACCCTGCGTCATAAAGAAGTGACCTACATGATGGTGCAAGCCGGCAGAAATGATGATGGTACTGATCCATGGACGGCTTCTCACTTTGAGTGCAGCGTTGGTTTGCGCCCTTACTCCGAATGGAAAAACGGCAGAACAAAGAGTGATTTGATTGCAGATCTGGCCAAAGAGTACGCCAGTATGCCAGGCTATACTGTAGGATTTAGTCAGCCTATGATTGATGGTGTAATGGATAAAATTGCAGGTGCGCATAGTGAGCTGGTAGTGAAGATTTATGGAGACGACTTTGCCTCTACCCGCAATATTGCGGAGAAAACAGCGGCAGTGATCCGTTCTATTCATGGCGCCGCCGATGTGGCAATAGACCAGGAACCGCCACTGCCACAGCTCCAGGTATCTGTCAACAGAGATGCTCTGAGCAGATACGGCATCAACGTAAGCGATGTTACCGAATTGATTGAAGTGGCCATTGGAGGAAAGGCTGTCTCCCAGATATTCGTCGGCAATAAAGTATACGATGTCATATGCAGGTACAGCGAGTCGGAAAGAAATTCTGCAGATAAAATCAGCAACCTGATGCTGACAGCCGCCAGCGGTGTGAAAATACCATTATCTCAGGTAGCGAATATCCGCATGGCTACTGGCGAGAGCACCATCACCCGCGAGATGAACAAACGACACCTGACCGTAAAACTGAACCTGCGCGGTACAGACCTCACTACCTTCCTCCAGGAAGCGCAATCCAGAATAGAAAAAGAGGTTTCGTATGACCATCAACGTTATCGCATACAGTGGGGCGGACAGTTTGAAAATCAGCACAGGGCTTATGCGCGACTCACCTTCATTGTTCCGCTGGCATTGGCCATTATGTTCCTGCTGCTGTATGGCGCTTTCGGCAGATTCCGTCAGGCAGGAATGATCTTGTCTATCGTACCACTGGCATTATTCGGCGGCATGCTGGCGCTCAATGTACGTGGCATGACCTTGAATGTATCCTCCGCAGTAGGTTTCATCGCTTTGTTTGGTGTAGCCATCCAGAATGGTGTGATACTCATCTCCCATTTCAACGACCTCCGGAAAGAAGGATATCCATTGATGCAGGCAGTATTATCAGGAACTAAGAACAGATTCCGTCCTGTATTGATGACCGCCTCTGTAGCAGCGTTGGGCCTACTCCCCGCATCACTGGCCACCGGTATAGGATCGGATGTACAAAGGCCGCTGGCAACTGTAATCGTTTATGGGTTATTTGTAGCCACCGCCATCACCTTACTGGTATTGCCTGCCATCTACTACCTGGTGGAAAATCGCTGGGGAAAGGATGATTACGTAAAAGGATAAAAAAATTGACATGCGCATATTTATCAGAATAATTTCTCTTTCAGTCATGCTATGCACGGGCATTATGACCGTCCATGCACAGGTAGATACAACGTTTCCGACTATACGAATACCTCTGGAGCAGTACCTCCATCAGGTGGCCACTAAAAACCTGGGATACGCTGCTGAAAAATACAACGTCAGTATATCAGAAGCCGCTATAGAAAGTGCAAAGGTCTTTCCCGATCCGGAATTGAGCGGAGGGCTGTTTGATAATCAGAACCGTGCGCTGCAGTTGGGACATGGCTGGAGTGCCGGTATCAGTACCACCCTGGAACTGGGCGGTAAACGCAATGCAAGAATAGGACTGGCCCGTAGCGAAGCAGCCACCAGTAAAGCATTGCTGGCCGATTATTATCGTAACCTGCGTGCAGACGCCACCCTGGCTTATTTCAACGCCATTCAGCAATACAACCTTATGAAGGTGCAGTTGGATTCTTACCATTCCATGAAAAAGATTGCTGACGCAGACGCCATTCGCTTTAAATCGGGCGCCATCACAGAGATAGATGCCAAGCAATCCAACCTGGAAGCCGGCAGTATGCTGAACGATTACTTTGCGGGAGAAGCCGCCTGGAAAACAGCGCTGGCTGCCCTTAACAACCAACTGGGAAGTAGTCGCGCCGATACGCTGCCCATGCCTGAAAATCTGCCGTATAATATGGAACGCGTCTTCCCACTGCCCAACCTCATCGCAGATGCACAAGCAAATCGTGCAGATGCAGTAGCAGCGCAAAACGCAAAACTGGCAGCAGAGAAAAATTTACAGCTGGTGAAAGCCAACCGTAAAATTGATCTGGGCATCAATGCAGGCATACAAAGCAATGGAGAGTCTACTAACGAGACCGCACCTACGCCGGCATATAAAAGTGTGAATGCCGGCATTTCTATTCCGTTGAAGTTTTCCAATCATTATAAAGGAGAGCTAAAAGCTGCGCGTTATGGTATTCAACAGGCCGCAA
Source organism: Chitinophaga dinghuensis (assembly GCF_003259435.1). GTDB lineage: Bacteria > Bacteroidota > Bacteroidia > Chitinophagales > Chitinophagaceae > Chitinophaga > Chitinophaga dinghuensis. The sequence continues at coordinate 700,584 of NZ_QLMA01000003.1, read as the reverse complement.
CACAGGAGGAGCAAGTAAAATTACAGATCAGCACAGAAGTAACGCAGGCCTATTTTAGTTACATCAATGCACATAAGCAAGTGAAGCAATTCCAGGAAGGCTTGCTGACAGCAGCGCAACAAATCCTGGATGGGAAAATTTACAGCTATAAAAGAGGCGATACCCCATTATTGGATGTACTCAATGCACAACGTACTTATAACGATCTTCAGCAAAGCTATTATCAGGCGATGTTCGCTTATGCGTCTGCATTAGTAGAGCTGGAAAGAAGCGCCGGTATTTGGGATATAAAATAATGTTACCTATGAAAACCCTTCTCAGCGCCGTTTTTATATAAAACGGCGCTGAGCCATTACAGATAAATGTTTTATTCTTTGGATGTCATGCAACCATTTGCTTAGGGCGGTGTCTTTAGTGCATATACCCTGACATGAAACAGTTATCTACTTTAATCATACTACTTTTTCTACATATTGGCAGCCTGATAGCGCAACAGGATAAGGTAGATGCAATCATTCGCCGGGAAATGCAGTCACGCAGAATTCCAGGCGTACAATTGGCAGTAGTAAAGGATGGGAAGATCATACTGGAAAGAAACTACGGCATTGCGAATATTGAACAGAATATCCCTGTAACTGACAGCACTTTATTTTCTATTAATTCCTGTACGAAAGCTTTTACCGGCGTAGCTATCATGCAATTGGTACAGGCGGGCAAAATTGATTTACAGGCTCCTGTAGGTCGTTACCTGGACAGTCTTCCTGCCAACTGGCAACCAGTTACTATTCGGCAGTTGCTCACGCATGTATCCGGACTTCCCGATGTATTGCAATTAAAAGATGTTAGTAATGAGAAGCAGGCCTGGCAGCAGGTGATGGCTAAGCCGATGGATTTCCCTACAGGCACTCAGTTTAGCTATAATCAAACGAACTATGCCTTATTGGGAAAAATTATCGACAAATATTCCGGCATGCCGTTCCTGGAGTTTTTCCAACAGCAACAGTTCCGTCCTGCCGGGATGAAATATACGGTATCCGGCGATTTCTTCAGCGTTATTCCGCATAGCGCAGATACGTATATATATGCCCGTTATCTCTACGGAGAGAAACTACCAACCGCAAAATTGATTAAAAATTACGAAGAGTTTGCCCCATACCGGCGTGCTGCGGCCGGACTGAAAAGTACTGCGCATGAATTAGCCAGCTGGATTGCTGCGCTGCAAAGAGGACAACTACTCAACGCCCCTGCATTGAAAACATTGTGGACTGCCGGCAGCTACAACAACGGTCAGCCAACGCAGTGGGCGCTTGGGTGGGTGACTAAACCCCGACCAGCACATGCCGCTATAATAGCCACCGGAGGCGCCCGCTCCGCATTCTTCGTTTATCCGGAAGATCACCTGGGGATTGTAGTACTCACAAACCTCAATGGTGGCACTCCCGAAGATTTTATAGACGAAATAGCCGGTGTCTTTAACCCCGCCATTCCCCTATCTGATCCGGTTACCTACCTTCGGATGAAACTGGATACAGTTGGATACAGCCATGCCATGGAAATATACCAGCAGGCAAAAAAATCCATTCCCGCCTTTCAGCCAGGAGAAAATGATTTAAACGATTGGGCCTACAGAATGATGGCGCAGGGAAAATTGAAAAATGCGTTGGCCATTTTTCAATTGAATACCTATCTGTATCCCGACAGTTGGAATGTGTATGACAGTTATGGGGAAGCTTTGTTAAAAGATGGTCAACAACCGGCCGCTGAAAAGATGTACCGTAAATCAGTGGAACTGAACCCGCAGAACAGCCATGGAAAAGCAGTTCTGGAGCAACTACACTAACACGACCACACTGACATTATACTTAAACCCTGACAAAAATAATCGATCTGATCCCGTTACTATGCCATGCTTATTGGCTATCTTTAGGTAAATAGTAACACTCTATTCACCATAAATTGCTTCGTCATGAAAACAAAGAAAATCTGGGCGAACTTCGGTGTTCGGGATTTAGACCGTACCACACAATTCTATCAGCAACTGGGATTTAAACATAATGGCGCATCAGACCAACTGACAAGCTTCTTCTTTGGCGATGATAATTTCATCATCCACTTCTTTCTGAAGGATATACTGGAACCTGCCATGGAAGGACCTATCATCGATTCGAAAGTTGGAAATGAAATCATCTTTACACTTAGTGCCGATACAAAAGAAGAAGTAAATGTATGGGCAGAAGAGGTAAAAAAAGCAGGTGGAACATTAATCTCCCAGCCAGTGGAATTTGGAAAGGGTTATTATGGCTTCGTATTCTCGGACCCTGATGGTCATAAGTTCAATGTATTTCACATGTAATCCACCTGACGCCGAAAAAGAATAGCTACCCCCTACCTCAATAAATGACTTTTTAATCCATCATTCTATTATACATGAAAGACGAGGAATCCCTGTTATAGGTAAAAATAAATTTACCCGTGGAAACCATTCCTATAGGGTCTCCTTTCTTCCCATCCATATACGGCATTTTAACCGGATCATGCTGGAAGGCAATTACCATGGAGTCCAGGTAAATGTACTCAATCGAAAGACTGGTAAAACCAATTTCTCTCATCGTACGGAAGGCGGTACGATTGTAATCACAGTCATTTTCCAGGTTCCATAAATCTTGCGGAAAATGATTATTCTTCACCCGATAATTCTTTACTGCTTCTATAAAATTCATACTTGGGTGAATGGCTTTCTTTCGCTTTCTCTCACCAAAAGCTATCTGGTACGAACCTTTTACATGCTCTGTACTATTAAATCCAGCGGTCTGATTGGTGCGGGTATGAGGAGCATAATAAATACAGCTAAAACACAGGAAGGAAGCCGATACACAGGTCAATAGGATTTTTCTCAATGCTATCTATTTCGTTTTAAATAATGAATGTCACACTGCAATGTTATCGAAAAAATTGTTAGAGAAAACATAAATAGTCGTGCGCAGCACTGCACGGTGGCTTAACTTTTTGAGGTCACTGTCAATCCTTTTCCCTACCAGCAACACAAAAAAAATAAAGGCCGCCAGTTCTGGCACGACTTTATTATGAAAGGACTTCAGCTATCGTTTAGGGATGTTGCTATTTGTTGCTCAGAAAGTACAGCACGGGTTGGGGGACAAATAGATAATTTTGATAGTTAATCAACAGCCTATAATTCCAAAATGTTTAAACCAACAAAAATTTACCGGAATGTACGTTTAAACACCGGGTTCAAAGGCTTGATGGATGGTCTGTTCCAGGATATTTACCGGCGTTTCCGGTAAAGCGCCCCAAGTAAGGGACCTGTGTTCCGCCAGGCGTATATCACAGAAGAGTGTGGCCACCGGCGCTGGCGCCACCCGGATGAGTTCAGTAGCCTGAATAGCCAATGCAACAGCCTCCGCTATTGCTCTTGCCTGTTGTTCTGGTGGGTTACCCGTGAGTAATTGGGCGGTATTATGGAGATGCCGGTCTAGCAGGCTATGATTTCCCATTCCATTTTTCAGGTAATGGAGAATTGCTTCCAGGCTGGCAGGTTCTTTCTGCATGGCTCGCAGTATATCCAGCGCCTGGATATTTCCGGAACCTTCCCATATAGCATTGACAGGAACATCGCGGTATAATCGCGGTAACACGGACTCCTCTACATAACCGTTGCCACCGAGGCATTCCATGGCTTCTCCAAGTACGAGTACCGCTCTTTTGGTGTTCCAGAACTTACCAACGGCAGTGGCTATACGAATAAAATGTTGCGCCTCTTCATTTTGTCTGGCATCATCAAACCCTTTCGCGATACGCATAGCGAGGGTGGTAGCAGCAATAGATTCCAGTGCCAGATCCGCCAATACATTCCGCATGAGGGGCTGATCGGATAGTTTTTTCCCGAATGCCTGCCTAAAGTGACAGTGGTGGATGGCTTCTGCGACAGCTCTGTGCATAGTAGCGGCAGAACCGACAGCACAATCCAGTCGCGTATGCCTTACCATCTCCATAATACTGGCCACTCCTCTTCCCTCTTCGCCAATCAATTCTCCCCAGGCTTCATGGAACTCCACTTCGGCAGAGGCATTGGATTTATTGCCCAGTTTATCTTTTAATCGCTGGAAATACAATTTATTTTTTATGCCATCGCGGGTGAATCGGGGAACGAGAAAGCAACTCAATCCTTTAGGCGCTTGTGCCAGTACCAGGAATGCATCGCTCATAGGCGCGCTGCAGAACCATTTACGACCGGTGATTTTATAGATGCCGTTTTCTGCATGGACGGCGGTGGTAATATTACTACGTACATCGCTGCCGCCTTGAGGCTCTGTCATGGCCATTCCGAAGGTAACGCCGCTTTTTTCAAACCAGGGAATAAAACGGGCATCGTATTCGTTAGAGGTAACCCTTGGTATCCAATCGGCCGCAATAGCAGGGTTGATTTGTAATGATGGTACCACTGCGAATGTCATAGTAAGCGGACAGGAAACGCCTTCATCCACTTGTTGTTTAAGGAAAGAAAGCGCACTATGCGCCAGGTAGCCACCATATTTATCAGTAGTCCAGGGGATAGAATGTACGCCCGCCTGAATGGAGAGCGCCATCATTTCATGATAGGCAGGATGGAATTCCACCCTATCCAGGCGATTCCCAAAGCGATCATGCGTATGTAATTGGGGAAGGTGCTTATTCGCCAATGCGCCTGCCTGCTGCATGGCGGCACTCCCGGTCAGTTCTCCGAATTTTAAGGCTGCTGGATGCGCCCAATCAGCACCGTAGGCATGGAGGGTATCTTTCAGCATCCGGTTGGTCGTAAATGCATTGAAATCCACCAGGGCGGGCGACTGGTTCAACGAGGTATTGAAGTCAAATTCGGAAGGTAACATAACTGGATGTTTTGGCTTCCTAAATTTAAGCTATTCCGCTGAGTACAGACGGGAAGCCTCCCGTGTTTTCTCGGCCAGTCTCTTCCGCAGTCCTTCCGGCTGGATCACTTCCATTCCGGGACCATAGCCCAGGATTTCCCGCTCCAGCTCGAAGTTCGGAATCAGCCGCATTTCAATAATCATGTATTTATCGCCGGTCTCAATGATTTTCTGACTGGCATGCAACGGTTTGGTGGCTACATAAGGAACATGCTCTCCCCTTACCTTAATCAGTATCCGTTTTGGACGCATCTCATTGACGGTAGCGCCAACAACGTGTTCATAAAACTGTTCCGGCGTGAGGCCCAACTTACTTTTTTCATAGAGCGCCTCCTTGTTCGCTTTCACTTCATGGATTCGGTCCAATGCCAGAGAGGTCACGGAATTAAAGCCAGTCTTGCTACCTACTACAAACCAGCGATTCTTGTATTCTTTCAGCCACCAGCCATTGAAAGAGATCAAAGAGGGCGCCTTCGCGGTAAATGACTGATAATTGATCTCCAGAACATATTCATGCACAATGGCATCATAGATGATGTTCAGGTGGCTCAACCCGCGCAGGTTCTCATTTTTCTCGAAATCAATAATGGTATGCTGATTGTGCGCAGATGCATATATGTGGCCTTCCAGCTTTTGTACTACGCCGTTGAGGTGTTCAAAGTGGGAAAAACCTTTAAACTGCTTCAGTACTTCTACCGCTTCTGTCATGCGGGACAGATCGGCATCGCTGAGAGGGATATTGGTGATACTATAGTTCGGGTCTTCATAAGTATAGAATTTCTTCTCTACAATGATAATAGGGGCATTATAACCCAGTTTATCACTGCGCATCACCTGGATATCACTTTGGATGGTACGGCGACTAATCCCCTTCTCCATGCCTTCGTAGTCGTACAGCGTTTCGGAAACTTTTTCGATCAAATCTTCTAAAGTCCAGCGTCTACGGCGGTTTCTCAGGCACGTGTCTATCGCTTTATATCTTATCAGGGCATTACGGTTAACGGGCATTTCAACAATATTTTCCTTGAAATTAAAAAATATTTTCAACTGCGCAAAAAGACTGCGCAGTTCTGTTTGCATCTTTGTATTGTCAATCAAACGAAACAAATATTAAAGAGATGAACGCCCATTACCTGGAAAACAACACTAACGATAAAGGATATACGCCGTATAGTCCTGCTCCGGAAGTAGCGTTATACAACAGGGTGGCTACTATCTCACTGGACAATCTGTTTCATAATAAGAATACTGCAATGCTGGTGGAGATCAGTAGTTTGATGGAGCAAACCAGCCCTGAATTTGTGGCCAAGCTGGCAGTCTATTGCCGGAATAACCTGCGCCTGCGCAGGATGGCTATGGTGCTGGCAGTAGCGCTGGACAGAATTCATCGTGGAGATGGACTTGTGAGTAAAATAATATCCCGGGTAATACAGGGGCCGGATGAAATGATGGAGTTCCTGGCCTGTTACAGGATATTGAATGATAAGAAAGGGCTGAGTAAGCAGGTGCAGAAAGGATTAGCTATTGCATTCAATAATATTAGTGAGTGTGAGTGCACACAGCTAAGTCGCAGTGTAACTAAATCCTTACGGGACGCCTTATTGCTGGTGCATCCCAAACCTAAGAATGCAGAACAACAGGCGCTATTTAATAAAATAGCCCGGCAGGAACTGCCCCGAACAGGGAATCGGAAAGAAAAGCTTTCCGCAGCGAAGAAGATATGGCAGGAAGCGCCCAAAGGACGGAATACCAGTACATCAGTGGTTTACGCCTATGACATACGGCCACTTCATAAGCTGCCAATTACCACCTATCATAGTATCTGGAATTACCAGCTTCGTCCTCTACTGTATAAGTTATTACAATACAAATATGAGGAGGTGCAATGTGGCATATTGGGCAGAACCCTGGAAATAGCGGATTTGTATCGAAATGATATAACGCCCGACCTTATTCCTGTAATAACAGCTTACAATCGGGCCGGATATAACGCAAATGGGCATCTGGTACTGGAAGAACTGGTAAAGAGAAAATATAAGGCAGACAAAATCATGCTGTTCACCTATACCCAACTATGGAATACGGAACAACATCCGGGGAGCATGGCCTTCCGACAAGCCTGGACAGCCTATAAGCAGCTGTTCCCTACTGCTAAGTTGTATCTGTTTAATTACAGTCTTAAAGGTGAAAGCAGGTTTGAGGTGATAGAGGAAGATGTATACGCTTTAGCAGGAAAGAATGAAAAAATAGTTGAAATGATGGAGATCCTTGACAACAGGTTGTCAGCATTCACAGATATTTCCGCCATTCTATTATAGTCATCTGGTTTGTTACCTAAAGAAATAAATCGAAATAAGCGGTCGGCGCCCAATAGTGAGATAATGCGTTCTCATCTATCGCAGGTTCAATTCCTGTCTCCGGGAAACCGGTGATGAGCTCAGGATGGTAGAGCAATGAGGCGCCTTACTATAACTTTTGCCCGGCCGTTTTATTTTATCCCATCTGAGATAGTCAGATGGTTGGTATTAAAATATTGTTGTTGACAAAGTAATCAGTGCCGTAGCATAGGGTTACTTCGCTCCAAGTCGGAGATGCAGGTTCAATCCCTGCTTCCACCTTGTGGAATAGTTTAATTGGTAAAATGTCGTAGAAATCCGCCCTGACGCGCCTTTTGCCTGATTACTTTGTCAACATTTTTATCAAGAAAGAAAAAAAATCAAAGATTTTTTGAACTGCGCAGAAAGACTGCGTAGGTGCACATGCATCTTTGTAATGTTAATCACAGCGAATAAAATTAAAGGATATGAAATTCAATTTTCTCAAACGCGGCACACAGTTAACAACTAACCATGAAGGTCATACGGCATTTAAGCTGACCCCGGAAATGGAGCTGTATACCACCGTGGTAACTGCTTCATTGAGCGATCAGTTCTATGAAAAAGGAACAGAGAAACTGGATCGTATCCGCCATATGATGGAGCAAGTAGATCCGTCATTCATCGCAAAGCTGGCAGTATATGCCCGTGAAAAAATGTACATGCGCAGTATCCCTATGGTACTGGCAGTAGAACTGGCAAAAAAACACAGCGGGGATAACCTGGTGAGCCAGACAGTAGGCAGAGTAGTAAAACGTGCAGATGAAATTACCGAGTTACTGGCATACTACACCATGGCCAATGAAAGGAAAGAGACGAAAAAACTGCATAAGCTGAGCAAGCAGGTGCAGAAAGGGTTGTCTACTGCCTTCAACCGTTTCGATGAATACCAGTTCGGGAAATACGATCGCAAAACAGCCATCACTTTAAGAGATGCCCTGTTCCTCGTACATCCGAAGGCGAAAGATGAAGCACAGCAGGAATTGTTTAATAGAATAGCCAAGCAGGAACTGGCTACGCCATATACCTGGGAAACGCAGCTTTCTGCTGCGGGACAGGTGAAATATGCCACTGAGGAAGATAAAAAACGTGCTTTCCGTGGAACCTGGGAGGCATTGATAGAAAGTCAGGAACTGGGTTATATGGCCATGATGCGTAACCTGCGCAATATGCTGGAAGCCGAAATTGGGAAGGAGCATATACAAGATGTATGCGATGTACTTTCTAATCCGGCAGCTGTGAGGCAATCTAAACAATTGCCTTTCCGATACCTGGCCGCTTACCGCGAACTGCGGGAAGTACAACATGGGATGACAGGGAAAATAATGGAATCCCTGGAGGCCGCGCTGCATATCAGCATTGAGCACCTGAAAGGGTTCAAGTCCAACACCCGTGTAGTCATTGCCTGCGACGTTTCCGGTTCCATGCAACGCCCTGTTTCCGCCCGCAGTAAAGTGCTGGCATATGATATCGGACTGATGTTGGGAATGATGTTGCAGTCCAAATGCGAGCACGTTATCAGCGGTATGTTCGGAGATTCCTGGAAAGTGGTCAACCTGCCAGGGAAAAGTATACTCTCTAACGTAGATGCTTTTTATAAAAGAGAAGGGGAAGTTGGATACAGCACCAACGCACATCTCGTACTGGAAGATCTGATACAACGCAAATATCAGGCGGATAAGATCATGTTCTTCACAGACTGTCAGATGTGGAGCACACAACACTCGCCAACTACCAATGCATTGAAACAGGCATGGACGAAATATAAACAACTATTCCCTGCTGCAAAGCTTTACCTGTTCGATCTGGCAGGATTGGGTCATAGTCCGCTCAATATCCAGGAGAACGACGTTCACCTGATTGCAGGATGGAGCGACAAAGTTTTTGAAGTGATGGAAGCCATCGACAATGGAGAAAATGCTTTAACACATATATCCGCCATTCAATTATAATCATCTGGTTTGTTTTCCCTGAATAACATTCCATTTGATAAAGTGGTAAGTGCCGTAGTAGTGAGTTACTTCGGAATCATTAGTACAGGTTCGAGTCCTGTCTTCCGGGAAACCGGTTGTTGCTTAATTGGTAGAGCGCTGGTATAAAAAAAGCCTCGTTGCGCCATTTGCCTTACCACTTTATCAAATTTATCACAAGTGCCGTAGTAATGGGTTACTTCTTTGGTGCCGTAAAGGAGGTTCGAGTCCTCGCCTTTACCTGGTATAGCCAGTGTAATGAGCCGGAAACAGTTCCCATGCGTTAGTTGCCTTGTGATTTCGTTTATTTATTATTGTTATACCTTTACATTCTTTGACACCCAGTGCCGTAGTAATGAGTTACTTCGATTTATGTGTCGCAGGTTCGATCCCCGCCTTCGGGAAACCGTTGTAGCTCAGTTGGTAGAGCAATGGACGTTACAGGCTCATTCCGTCTTTTGCCTGGTTGTCAATATATTGATCTTTCTGGTTAGGAAAAATATTTACTTTGATAAAACGGTTGGTGCCGTAGTAGTGAGATACTTCGTCCCTCAGAAGTCGCGGGTTCAAATCCCGTCATTGGGAAACCAATGTAACTCAGGGGTTTAGAGTGCTGAGCCAAAAAGGCTTATTACGCTTCTTGCCCAGCCGTTTTATCAAAAGAAATAACAACTGGTGCCGTAATAATGGGATACTTCGGTACATGGGTCGCAGGTTCGAGTCCTGCCATCGGGCAACCGGTGTAGCTCAGTTGGTAGAGCAATGATTCCTGTTATGCTTTTTGCCTGGTTGTTGATTTTATTTCATTGTGGAACACCCAAAATTATTAGCAATTGGTGCCGTAGTGATGAGTTACTTCGTAAATAGGTTACAGAAATAAGCACTCAACACGATTTTTGCCTAATTGTTAACGTTCCTACATATTGGCAGTTGGTAATCAATTATCACAATCCTTGTCTGATAGACTAATTACCGCCCTGCAATAATCACCTTCTTGATAACCGGTGCCGTATTAACGGGATACTTCGTGACTGTATAGGTGGTGGGTTCGAGTCCCACTCCCGGGAAACCGGGGTAGCTCAGTTGGATAGAGCGATACGTAAAAACCTGTTAAGCCTTTTTGCCCGGTTATTATTTTGGAGGAAGACCACTTTCGCTCAATTCAATATCAGCATTTATCAATTCAGTATCAGGTTGATATCTCACTTTTTGATTACTTTGGGAGTATCAACCAAGATTCCAGTTATTGATCAACACTGTCGATTTCCACCATGAAAAGCAACTCTTATTGAGTTTGTCCGCTGGCTGTCAGTCAGCGTTTAAATCGTTGTACGACAGATATCACCATGCCCTTTACCGCAAAACATTCCAGATTCTTCAATCCACCTCTGAAACAGAAGATATCATCCAGGAAGCATTTATTATACTCTGGGAGAAACGTCAGGAAATAGACACAGAGCGTCCACTGGGCCCCTGGCTGTTTACCGTTACTTTCAACCGGGCGCTCAATAGTCTGAAGAAAAAACTCCGGGAGAAAAGTAAAACTGCCGCTGCTGCCGAATTACAAGCCAGCGAGGAAGACCTCCTGCTGTTGGAAACCCGATGGCAGGTATTGGAAGCCGCTATCAGTCAGCTTTCCCCACAGAAAAAAAGAGTATTCCAACTCTGCAAAATGGAAGGCCGCACTTATGAGGAAACCTCACAAATGATGGGCATTTCCCGTTATACCGTTAAAGAATACCTGGGTGAAGTGATGCACAGCATCCGGGAATATGTGAGCAAAAATATGATCGTCGATACCACTATGATGCTCCTGCTAATTTATCTTTTCTAAAAAATTTTTTTCTTCCTACCCCCCCTTTTTTTATATCCCGTTGTATACATATATAAAACAAGACAATTCCTCGTTTGAAAAATGATTTACAAAAACTACAGGAAATTCTTTCTTCGGTACCTCGTACGGAAGAAGAAGAGCTGTGGCTGAAAGCCTACCTGGAAAGGACGGATGCCAGCGAGCTGCAGGATGTAGCGGCCGCAATGTTCAGAGAACACCTGGCAGAAGGAAATCCGCTGCCGGAAGGCACCTCCCGTCGCATGTGGGAACATATTCAGGCCAGCACCGAATCGGGAGCGGCTACTGTAATTCCTTTAAAACGATCCAATAAAAAATATTGGTGGGCTGCAGCCGCAGTGGCTACAGGTATCGGTCTGACTATTCCCATACTCCGTCAGCAGCCGGTTCCGCCTCCTGCTGCTGTCGCCACCAAAAATATTTCACCTGCTTCCAATAAGGCAGTGCTCACCCTCGCGGATGGTTCCAAAATTGCATTGAATGATACCGCCAGCCAGGAAATAAATACTAACACCACGCATATACGTCAACAGAAAGGACAATTACAATATAGCGCTATTGCCAGTCATGTGCCTACATTCAACAAGTTGGAAACGCCTCGTGGTGGAGTATTTCAAGTGGTATTGCCTGATGGCAGCCATGTATGGCTCAACGCCGCATCGTCCCTGAAATACCCGGTAACGTTTACGAATAAACGAATAGTGGAACTGGAAGGACAAGCCTATTTCGATATCGCAGCCAACGCAGACCAACCTTTTATTGTGAAAGTACACGATATGGAAGTGCAGGTACTAGGCACCTCCTTCGATGTAATGGCTTATCAGGATGAAACAACGATTAACACCACCTTGGTGTCCGGCGCGGTAAAAGTAAAACAGGGAGACAACAACCAACTGCTCCATCCTGGCCAACAAACGATCCTCCATACCGGCAACAGAACAATGGAAGTACAACCAGCCAACCTGGATAAAGTATTGGCCTGGCGCAACGGGCACTTCGAACTGGAAAATACCGACCTGCCGGCATTTCTGAGACAATTATCCCGCTGGTATGACATCGAAATAGAAGTAGCAGCACCCGCACAATTGGTTGCCGCCAAGAAATTCGGTGGTCAGATAGGCCGCGATATGAACCTGAACGACGTTTTGAAAATTCTGGAACTATATAATATTCATTGTCAATTAACGAATAGAAAACTAACAATTCTATCTGTAACGAAGTAATACGATTTAATAAACAACCAAAATAAACAACACCAATTCAATTACAGGATGGCCGCCCATCCGCATCCGTACTGTTTTAAAACCTGATCTATGCGTAAACGAATCCAATGTAATAATCAACTATAGTATATCACCAAATTCCACTGATGTATGCATCTAAATTTATCCAAAGAGGCTTCCTCCAATGGAAAGCCACATGCATTGTCGTGCTTGAAAGTGCAATCGATTGCTCCAAAGCGCGATTATGAAAAACGTATAAAAATCTTCCGGATTATGCGTCTTACCTCATTATTTATGCTGCTGGCATTGATGAATGTCTATGCCACCGGCATCTCACAAAGCATTACCATCACCGCAAAAAATGAACAACTAAAATCTGTTCTGAAAAAAATCGCCAAACAAGCAGGCGTCTATGTGGTATATGAAGAACAGGAGCTGAATGCGGTAGCTCCCGTTTCTATACAAGTGAAAGAAGCTCCGCTGAAACAGGCGCTCGACATCTGTTTCAAAGATCAACCACTTGTATACGATATTATCGATAAAACCGTAGTGGTTAAAAAGAAACAGATCAATGTAGAATCCTTTCCCTCCGTGGCGCCCCCACAGGAAAAAACTGTCAGAATTTTGGGGCGTGTTCTGGAAGCCAAAGACCCTCCCGGACCTCTGGTAGGCGTAACTGTTGGCGTAAAAGGCACCACCAAAGGCGCTAAAACAGACGTAGACGGCGTATTTGAACTACACGTTACAAAAGGTAGTACGCTGGTGATCAGTATGATCGGATATAAAACACAGGAATACATTGTACGTGATGAGCAAGCTTCCCTGATCATCTCCCTGAAAGAAGATTTGAAAACACTTGATCAGGTAGTGGTGACTGGCTTCGGCACACAAAAAGTAAAAAATATAGCCAGCTCCGTTAGTACGGTAAACATGGATAATGTAAAAGATAAGCCTGTAATGCAATTATCACAGGCGCTGCAAGGCGGAGCCACTGGTATTCAGGTAAGTCAAACCACCGGCCTTGTAGGTAGCGACCAGGCAAATATACGCATCCGTGGCGTTGGTACGATTAAAGATGCTTCTCCACTGGTACTTGTCGATGGCGTCCCCTTCGATATGAACAACCTCGATCCCAATACCGTTGAAAGTATTACGGTACTAAAAGATGCCGCCTCTGCTTCCATGTATGGCGCCCGCGGCGGTAACGGAGTAATACTCATTACTACCAAACGCGGCGTGGCTGGTGTTCCCAATATTGAATACAATGGATATTATGGAGTACAGCGACCACAGTATATGCCAGATTTCGTGGATGCTGCTACCTGGATGAGAATGAATAATGAAGCAATGGCCAATTCAGGTGGGGCTCCTATCTATTCCGACTCCACTATTCTGATGACCAAAAATGGTACTGATCCGGTAAAATACCCCAATACCAACTGGCCTTCGCTCGTACTGCGTGAAAACATTCCATTGCAACAACATGCTATATTAGTATCTGGAGGTAACACTGCTGCCCGTTTTGCACTGGCTATCAACCAAACCTGGCAACAGGGACATGTTAAGAATTCCGACTACAGTCGAACTACCGTACGCGCCAATACAACAGTAGATCTGACCAAGAAATTCTTTATCTATATGGACCTCTTCGCATCGCGGACCCTGCAAAACCAACCATATGCCAATAACAGACTGACAACAGATATCTATAAACGTACTTATTCTGTACCGCCAAATATCATCGCCAAATTTCCGAATAAAGATGAAAACCCCGGCTATACGTATTATGGAATCTATGGCGAAAGCTGGAACCCAGTCGCTATGCTGGAAAAAGGCGGAAAATTGGGTAAAACACGCGATGAAGCATTGCTGAATATCCGTCCACAGTGGAATATTCTGCCAGGCCTTAGCCTGAAAGGACAAGCCAGCTACCGGGTAGCTTCCGGATTGGATAAAGCAGATCAGGAATCTTATATCTTCTTCGACTGGTTTACCAACCGTACCGGCGGCACCCCTTATAATACTGTGAAGTCTGCTACCCTCACTGCAAGAGAAAATTATCTTTACTTTGGTGGTAATCTTGACTATAACCACGATTTCGGAAAACATACTGTCAATGCTATCGCAGGTGTCACACAGGAATTGCGCACCTACGAATCCTGGAAAGATGTAGCCCTACGCTCCATCTTTGCTAAAGCATTCTATACCTACGACAACCGATATCTCCTTGAAGCTGGTCTGCGCCGTGATGGTTCCTCCCTGTTCGGAGCTGGTCATAAATGGGGCTATTTCCCATCTGTTGCAGTTGGATGGAATATCGACAAAGAAGATTTCTTCAATGTATCCTTCATAGATGCCTGGAAACTCAGAGGCTCATGGGGCGCACTCGGTAATAATAACATAGATCCCTTCTCTTACCAAAGTACCATCGATGCTGGTAACGGTACTGAAACTGTTATCGGAAATCCCAACATTAGCTGGGAAAAAGTAAAAGAAACAAATATCGGTACAGATATTCACCTGAAAGCTGGCTTCACGATCACAGCCGACTGGTACAACAAGCTGACTACTGATATGATCATCATCCCCAATCCCAACTTCACATCTGGAACAGGAATTGGAACCAAAAATGAGGGAGCGCCAATCAATGTGGGAAGTGTCAGAAACAGAGGCGAAGAAATCAAAATCAGCTGGCATAAAATTGTCGGTAAAGATGTAACGTTGGATGTCGGTGTTGGCTATACGAAAAACAAAACCACTATCCTGAAACTGGTGAATGACCAGCCTATCATCAACGGTAATACTATCCTGTATGTTGGCGGCGGGCTGAAAGAATACTACGGTTATAAAACCCAGGGATTACTGCAACAACCAGATATCGATAATCCGAAAGTAATGAAGATCGATGGCCAGAAAGCCGGCGATATCCATTTCATCAATACAAATGGGGACGATGTAATTAATAACCTCGACAGGGTGCCTCTTGGAAACACGGAACCAACCGACGTATTCTTTTTCAATCTGGGACTGAAATACAAAGGTTTTGATTTCCAAAGTCTCTTCTCAGGTCAATCCGGTAATTCATTGTTCTATACCAGTAATCTCTCTATTCCATTAAACATCGGCGGTGAAAGTGGAACGCCTCAGAAATCCCAGCTGGACTACTGGACCCCCACCAACACCAATGCTTCCCGTCCTCGCCTGACGCCTACGCCAGGTACCAATGGTAACTTCTCCGATTTCTGGCGGGTAAACGGAGCGTTCCTTCGTGCCCGTTACCTTGTATTGGGCTATACGCTGCCTGATGCGCTCTCCAAAAGAATCAGAGCCAAAATGCTACGTGTATACTTTAATGCCCAGAACGCATTCACTTTCTCCAAAGTGAAAATGTTCGATCCGGAAAGTGGCGGCGACCAGAATACAGTGCCATTGCTGAAATCATACACATTGGGCCTTAATCTTAAATTCTAAACAACGGAGTCATGAAAAATCTACATAAAAAAATATTAACTTCTCTGCTGGCTACCAGTCTGCTTTTCAGCTGCTCCAAAGACTACCTGCAAAGAGATAATCCGCAGGCGACTACGGACGATAAATGGTGGCGTCTGGAAAATGATCTCTTCCAATATCTGGAAGTAATCTATATCAACCAGATGTCTCCAGGAGCTCTCATCACCTCTAACACTTACCAGGCCAATGCCCGCATGCATATGAGCGGCATTACCGACGAATCCGTGTTTCGCGCGAACTTTGGTAGTTGGGCTTCTTATCCGCTGGGGGCTGTCACTGCTACAGATGGTTATCTCTCCGATACTTATCGTCAGAACTATAAAGATATCCGTAACGCCTCCCGTATACTGGAAAACTATTCCAGGGTCTATATGGAAGATAAAGTGGTAAAAGAACAACGTGCAGCCGAAGCAAGAGCTTTGCGTGCAAGAGCGCACCTGAATCTCTTCCTTTTCTTTGGCCCAATACCTATTGTTCAGAATAGTATGACACCAACAGAAGGTGCTTCCGTTCCACGTAATACCCAGGAAGAAGTAGTAAATTTCATCTCTACAGAACTGGATAAAGCAGCGGAAATTCTCCCCGCCTCCTACCCTAGCAGCGATGCTTACAGGATTACACAAGGAGCGTGCAATGCTATGCAGGTACAGCTTTATCTGAGCATTAAGAACTACCCAAAAGTGATAGAATATGCTAAAAAGATCATCAGTTCCAACGTATATGATCTGCATTATTCCACTACGCCAGGCGTAAACAGCTATGCACAGCTATTTAGCTATGATGCACTGGAAAACAAAGAAAGAATCCTGTTCCGCCGCACCGGAAATTCCGGCGCATTCTTCCGCCTGGCGCCAAAGAGCCTTTCCGGACAGGCTTGTAATGGCCCTACCTCTTCCATGATCAATTCTTACGAAACCCTGCAGGGCAAAACCTTACAGGAACTGGGGCAAGACAGTCTGAACTATTACTGGGCCAATCCGCTGTATAAAAACAATCGTGATCCACGCCTCGTCGCTAGTATACTGGTGCCTGGCCAGACCTTCGTAAACAGACTGCTGGATCCATTCTCACCAACTTCCATTGACCAGATTGGCGCAGCACAATCCACTCAAACCGGATACTGGGTAAGAAAATATGTTGATGCAAAAGATGTGTCCAGAAACAACTCTGGTACTTTGAATTTCATGATTATCCGGTATGCAGAAATCTTGTTAAGCTACGTGGAAGCGCTGGTAGAATCCGGCGACTGGCAAAATCCGGATGTAGTATTATATCTCAACAAAATCCGTAACCGCGCAGGTATGCCAAATGTAAACCTCGCTATATATAATTCCCAGGAAAAAATCCGCGAACTGTACAGAAGAGAACGTAAAGTAGAACTGGCATTTGAAGGTACCCGCCTCTTCGATATCCGCAGATGGAAAATTGGTACGGAAGTACTGAGCGGCCCTACAATGGGCGCCATTAACCCTGCCACAGGACAACCAGTGGTAGTGGAGACACGCGTATTCAACCCTGACAGAGATTACCTCTGGCCTATTCCAATTACGGAAATGAATGGTAATCCTGCGATGGTACAAAATCCTAAATGGTAAATAATAAACTGATTTTTAAACAGTACACTTAGGAGAACCCAAACCGGCCTTTCAACCAGTTTTTGTTTGTAACCCTTGTTTGCGATAGCCGTCTCAACTCAGTGAGGCGGCTTTTTTCGTACCTTGATATGAAGAAAAGGTTATTCCTTCCCCACATAACATTGGCATCATATCCCCTTGTTATTTTTATTATACCTCAATAACCTTTAAAACTGACACTATGCTTTCAAAAACCATTGTAATAGGCGATATTCACGGTGCATTACAGGCATTGAAGCAAGTACTGCACAAAGCCGGTATCCAACCCCTGGATACCCTCATCTTCCTCGGCGATTATGTAGATGGCTGGTCACAATCTGCTGGCGTAATTAGCTTTCTCATTGAATTACAACACAGTTATTCCTGCGTGTTTCTCAGAGGCAACCATGATGCTTACTGCCAGCAATGGCTGGAAACAGGCAAAGCAGATCCCAACTGGATTAAAAACTCCGGCGCCTCCACCATCGATAGCTACCAACAACTACCCAATGATCTGCGCCAGCAACACCTCCACTTCTTTCAACAACTGAGAAATTATTACATCGACCCGCAAAACAGATTATTTGTACATGCCGGATATACCGCAGCAACAGGCGTTACAGACGAAAAAAATGCCTACCAGCTGTATTGGGATCGCAGTTTATGGGAAGACACGCAGTACTACTGGCAGGCAAAGCGCCCCAATGGCCCGGCCCGACTCGCTCTCTATAAAGAAGTATTCATAGGCCATACGCCTACCCTGTTCTCAGATTGTACCTTCCCCATGCATCTGTATAACCTCTGGAACCTGGACACAGGCGCTGCCTACCATGGCCGGCTCACCGCACTGGACGCAGACAACGGTACCTTCTATCAAAGCGACGTTGTCAGATGGATGTACCCCCAGGAAGCGGGCAGAAATAAAGGAAAATCCGCCGCCTTCCCGCTAATGTCCCTCTATAAACGGCAATAAAATTATATAAATCATATCCGCAATTATGTAAACAACCGGCTTTTATCGTGTGCTATCTTTGAGCCATCATTATGAAAAGAAGCAACACCATAAAAGCCCTTAGTCTACTGCTGATCTTCAGCCTGCACCTGCTGACAGGTTTTACCTGCTCCGCCATCATGCTGACAGCAAAGGCTACTCACCATCATCACGCAGCCACCGACCCTTGCTGCTCTGATGAAATGGCGAAACAGCCTATGCTCGACAAGGTACTCGATGCTTCGCTGCAAATCGCTGCAGCTCCCGGACACGTGTCTCCCGATATCCAGACTTATAATCATATGGATATCCAGGCTTTCCATCCAAACATTTCTCAACGATATTTAACCAACCATACATTAGGATTGCCCGTCAGGGATATTAGTATAGAGATACAGCGATTTTTGATTTGATTTGACAGACATCTCTTCACCCATTCCCGCCGTCACAGACGGCCCAACATCTAACTTCATTTAATAAATCATATCAAATCAACAATTATGAAAAAATTATTTCTGGCCATCGCTGTTCTTTTCTCTTTATCTAAAGCCAACGCTCAAAATAAATCCGGTATTCTCACACAGTATTATGCCGTAAAAGACGCTCTCATCAGTGGTAATAGCTCCGCTGCCAGCACTGCCGCCAACGCATTCGTTAAAGCAGTGGCCGACGAAGCAACTGCCAATAAATCAATCGCCGCTGCGAAAGATAAACTGGTAGCAGAAGCACAACAGATCGCATCCGCAAAAGATATCGCACAACAAAGAGAACAATTTAAACAGTTCTCCACCGATATGTACGATCTCGCAAAATCTACCAAACTCTCTGAACAGCCAGTTTATCAGCAATACTGCCCAATGAAAAAAGCTTCCTGGCTGAGCAACTCCAGCGCAGTGAAAAATCCATACTTCGGCAACCAAATGCTGACTTGCGGAAAAGTAGCTGATACCATCCAATAATATTTCCTTCAACTTTTATACAGGTGAACGGGTTGTATATCTGTTCACCTGTAGTTTTCCTGCCCGCTCCGGGCAACAACAGATTTATTTTATGAAGCAATTTCTTTTATATATAACCCTGATGGTTATTGGCAGCCAGCTCTATGCACAGTCGCCCAAAACTGTCAGATACGATCTTTACGTAGGCGATACCATGGTACACTATTCCGGAAAAATGGCGCACGGACTGACCATCAATGGCGGCATTCCTGGTCCTACCCTCGAATTCACAGAAGGCGATACCGCCCTCATCTACGTACACAATACACTCGGAACAGAAACTTCCATTCACTGGCACGGCGTTATCCTGCCCAACCAGGAAGATGGCGTACCATACCTGACCACCCAACCTATCAAAGCGGGTCAGACTCATATATTCAAATTTCCAATCGTACAACACGGCACCTACTGGTATCATAGTCATACCATGTTCCAGGAACAAAGCGGGATGTATGGCTCCTTAGTATTCCATCCACGCGAAAAAAGTACCATGCCGGAAAAAGTGCTGCTGTTAAGCGATTGGACAGACATGCATCCGCATCAGGTCAATCGTTACCTCCATAATGCGAATGATTGGTTCGCTATTAAAAAGGGTTCTACACAAAGCTATACAGAGGCCATCAAGCATAAACATTTTGGTACCAAAGTCACCAACGAATGGAAACGAATGAATGCCATGGACGTTAGCGATGTGTACTACGAAAAATTCCTCGCCAATGGCAAACTGACGGACAGTATGCCTGGTCTGAAAGCGGGCGATAAAGTAAGACTCCGTATCATCAACGGTAGTTCGTCTACCTACTTCTGGATAAATTTCTCTGGTGGTAAAATGGCTGTAGTAGCCAACGATGGCGCAGATGTTACACCCGTGGAAGTAGATCGTTTAATCGTTGGCGTATCTGAAACGTATGATGTTATTGTCACCATACCTGAAAACATGCGCTATCAACTACTCGCTACTGCGGAAGACCGTACCGGCTCCACTTCGCTCTGGCTGGGACAAGGCATGAATATGCCTATGGCGCCACTCCCTAAGCTGAAGTATTTCGAAGGCATGAAGATGATGAACGACATGATGCAAATGAACGGCAACCTGGATACCAGCGGTGGCATGCAAATGACCAACCAAACCATGGATATGAATACCGTTATGTATCCGGAAATTACAGGAGGGGGAGACAACAAACCCACTGCCCACGAAGATCACAGCGGACATGATATGGGAAACATGAACATGCCTGCATCCGGCGACATTGTTACGCTCAACTATGGTATGCTGCGTGCGCCAGAGAAAACGAATTTGCCTGCCAATGCGCCCACCCGTGAATTCAAATTTGAACTCACTGGTAATATGAACAGATACGTTTGGACCATCAACAATAAAACCGTCTCTGAATCAGATAAAATACTTATCCGCAAAGGAGAAAATGTTCGTATCATCCTCTATAACAATACCATGATGCGGCATCCGATGCACTTACACGGGCATTTCTTCCGGGTATTAAACGGACAAGGCGATTATTCCCCGCTGAAAACCGTACTGGATATCATGCCTATGGAAGTGGACACCATCGAATTTGCTGCCACAGAGAGTGGCGACTGGTTCTTCCATTGCCATATTCTCTATCATATGATGAGTGGAATGGGACGCGTATTCAGTTATGAAGACAGTCCCCCAAACCCACAAGTACCCGATCCGAGTTATGGATGGAAAATGATTAAGAAAGATGACCGCATGCTATACCTGATGGGCCGTGTAGGATTAGAAAGTAATGGTAGCGATGGCGAGATACGGTTATCCAACACCCGCTACCAGCTATCTACAGAATGGAGAATCGGGCTGAACGACCGGCATGGCTATGAAAGTGAGAGCCATTTTGGTAGATATATAGGTAAAATGCAATGGCTGTTTCCATATGTGGGCTGGGATGTCCGCTATCGTAAGCTGGATGAGCATGAGAAGAATTTATTCGGACAAAAGAACACCAAAGATTTCAGGCAGGTATTGCATGTAGGTTTACAATATACATTGCCGATGCTGATAGTAGCAGATGCGTCTCTGGATACGGAAGGCAGGCTGCGTTTACAGCTCTCCAGGGAGGATGTACCTGTCACCAGGCGACTTCGATTCAACTTCATGGTGAACACCGATTATGAATACATGGCAGGGTTCCGTTATATATTCACGAAAAACTTTGCATTATCCACGCATTATGACAGTGACATGGGCTTTGGAGCCGGTATAACCCTGAGTTATTAGTATCTTTGCGGGATGGATTATTTCAAAAAGCTGCAGGATTTATTAAAAACAGAAAGGGAAGAAGACCGTAAATCGTACCAGGCATTGACCGCCAGCACTTCTGTGCAGGAACGTCGTGCCGGCGGGCTGGCCTGGTACCCTGTTGCCATCCGGGGAAGTGAGATGAGTCGCGGCGATTATCTGACCGTAGAGCTGGAACGCACGACCCATCAGGAGGTACCGCATCAGCTGCGTAGCGGCGTTTCTGCGGTATTTTTCTCCAACCACGACCGGAAGCAGGATCAGCAGGAAGGTGTCATCTCCTGGGTGGGTGGAAATCGGCTGAAAATCACCCTTCGCACCGATGAGCTCCCTGACTGGGCCGATAATGGCAAGTTAGGTATCGATCTTCTCTTTGATGACAACAGCTATGATGAAATGCAGGCAGCCCTTAAACAGGCAGCAGCCATTGCAGATGATCCAAAAACAGGGCGACTTGTACGCGTACTCACCGGACAAGCAGCGCCTAATTTCAGAACAGATATCTCTCCTGTCACTTTTGGCAGACTTAATAACTCACAGCAGGCCGCTGTAGGCAAAATCCTGGAAGCCTGTGATGTAGCGGTAGTACATGGTCCTCCGGGAACAGGTAAAACCACCACTCTGGTACAGGCGATTAAAGCCTTGATAAAAGAAGAGCCGCAACAGATATTGGTAGTAGCGCCCAGCAATACAGCTGTAGATCTGTTGAGTGAAAAATTATCAGAAGAAGGCTTGAATGTATTGCGGGTAGGGAATCCAGCCAGAGTATCGGAGCGTTTACTGTCATTGACACTTGATAGTAAAATGTCGGGCCACAGTGGCATGAAAGAAGTATCCCGGTTACGCAAACAGGCGAATGAATTTCGGAATATGGCGCATAAATACAAGCGCAATTTCGGGAAAGCAGAGCGGGAGCAACGCAAGGCTTTATTTGATGAAGCCCGCAACATCATGAAAGCCGTAGAAAACACAGAACAATATGTAGTAGAAGATATCGTCGCTAAAGCGCAGGTGATCACAGCTACGCCTGTTGGCGCGAATCATTACACCGTACGTCATCTGAAGTATCGTACAGTAGTGATAGATGAAGCCGGACAGGCATTGGAACCTGCTTGCTGGATACCTATTCTCAAAGGAGAGAAGGTCATCTTTGCCGGCGACCATTGTCAGCTTCCTCCAACTATCAAATCCAATGATGCTGCACAGGCAGGCCTGGCAAACACCTTGATGGAAAAGATAGTCGCATTGTATCCGGAAAGTGTAACATTACTCGAAGAACAATATCGGATGCATGCCACCATCATGGGTTATTCATCTGGCGTTTTTTATGGCGACAAATTGAAAGCGCATGCTTCCGTGGCGGATCATCTTCTCTTTGCACAAGATACGCCGCTGGCATTCATTGATACAGCCGGCTGTGGCTTCGATGAAAAAACGGATGGCACCAGTACCACTAATCCGGAAGAAGCAGCATTTCTATTCCGTCATCTGGCCCATGTGGCAGGAACGTTAAGTCCGCATTACAGTCCGGAACAATTCCCTTCTATTGCCATTATTTCGCCTTACAGGCAGCAAATAGAAGTATTGAAAGAGCAATTGGCCCATCACCCCGATTTGCAGCCTTATATAAGCCGTATAGCGGTAAATACGATCGATAGCTTCCAGGGACAGGAAAGGGATATTGTGTATATCAGCATGACCCGTAGCAATAATGAGAGTAAGATCGGGTTCTTGTCAGATATCCGTAGAATGAATGTGGCGATGACTCGTGCGAGGAAGAAATTAGTGATCATTGGCGACAGCGCTACCCTCTCTCAACTGCCTTTCTATGCTGACTTTATAAAGTATGCAGAGGATCAAAACGGCTACCAGAGCGCGTGGGAGTATGCAGAGTAGACACAATCCTTTCATTATCAGCATAAAAAATCAAAAAAAATTTGGCAGAAAGAAAACTCTGCTTATCTTTGCCGTCCTGAAACACAAAATCAGTTGCCCAGATGGCGAAATTGGTAGACGCACTGTGTTCAGGTCGCAGCGCTCGCAAGGGTGTGCTGGTTCGAATCCAGTTCTGGGCACTAAAAAAAGGTTGTAAGTCTTTTGATTTACAACCTTTTTTATTTGTTATTAATTGCTCTCTATTGGGCCATATTTACGTGGCATTTTCCATTTTCTTATAGTATTTATCAGAAATTTTTTATTTATTGGCTATCTTTTGATTACATAGCTAAATTTGTAAGAAATGGGTAACAAACAGGTGGGCTACGCAAATACAATGCGCAACTACCTAATAATTTCGATGTAGGCTATTTTTACAAAAAGAATAGTTCAATATATTGCATATTAACTAAGATAATTACATCGAATTTGGAAGCAGAAAGTAAGAACGTACAATCAACAGAATGGTACTAATGTAAAATACTTATGCAAATCTTCAGAATATGGGAATATAAACTAACCATTCTGGAAAACAATGTTGATAACTAAAGATGGCAGATGTACACACCCGTGAAGTAAGAAGTTATAATATGAGCCGTATAAAGAATAAAAATACGGCACTTGAGATGTGTGTCAGGAAGTATTTGCATGCTTTGGGATTCAGATACAGGGTGCACGTTAAGGAGTTAGCAGGCCGGCCGGATATTGTTCTACCTAAGTACAACACAGTACTTTTTATTAATGGCTGTTTTTGGCATGGACATAACAATTGCCAATTGTTTGTGGTACCCAAAACAGATACAAAAAAATGGCTAGATAAGATTAACAAAAATATTGAAAACGATCGAAATGCACTTGCCCTGTTAACAGCAGAAGGATGGAAAGTGGTAGTTGTTTGGGAATGCACATTAAAACCTAAACTAAGAGAAACTACTTTGGCTGGACTGGCCAGATTGATCAAAGAAAATTACAGATGAAATATATTGATTTATTTGCAGGAGCAGGTGGATTATCTGAAGGATTTATCAGAGAGGGTTACCATCCAATAGCACACGTGGAGATGGACGAAGCCGCATGTTATTCGTTAAAGACCAGAATTGCTTATTACTTTTATAAAAATGAGAATAATCCGGAGATTTATACTGATTATCTGAAAGGAAAAATAACCAGACAGGAATTGTATAGTAAAGTACCTGAAGATCAGCTTAAGAGTGTTATCAATCTGGCAATAGGTGCTGAAAATAATGAGAGTATTCATACATTGATTCATCAACAGCTTCATAAATCTGAAGTTGACCTTATTATTGGAGGTCCTCCTTGTCAGGCATATTCATTGGTAGGACGTGCGCGGAGTGCCAATAGTATGGAAGGTGACCCTAGAAATTACCTGTATGTTGAATATGGAAGATATCTGCAGAAGTATAATCCAAAAATGTTTGTCTTTGAAAATGTGATTGGGCTTAGATCTGCAAAAGGGGGACACTATCTGGAGAATATGAAGCGCCTGTTTCTGAAGAAAGGCTATAAATTTGAACTTTTTACTATTCAGGCCGATAATTTTGGTGTTTTACAAAACCGAAGAAGAATTATTCTGATAGGATGGAAGGATGATTTTGTACCTAGCATACCGAATCTTGAGGATATAAAAGCAAAGTCTCAGTTCAAAGTAAGCTCTGTTCTTTCAGATTTGCCTTTTCTAAATGCCGGTGAAGGTCAGGATAAATATCTTAAATATGCTGGTAAAGCTTCAAAATATCTGGTTGACAATGATCTGCGTTCCAATCTGAATATTCTGACCCAGCATATAGCAAGGCCGCACACCAAACAAGACAAGGAAATATACCGGATAGCTGTTAACAAATGGAATGAGCGGAAGGAGCGTCTGGATTATAATGATTTACCTGACCGCTTAAAGACACACCAGAACAGATCATCATTTTGTGACAGGTTTAAAGTGGTCGCTCAGGATCTTAAATCTTCACAAACGGTTGTCGCACATATTGCAAAGGATGGTCATTATTATATCCATCCTGATATAGATCAAAATCGGTCAATTACTGTCAGGGAAGCTGCCAGACTCCAGTCTTTTCCTGACGATTATTATTTTGAAGGCATCAAAGAAGCAGGAAGTAGAACAGCTGCCTTTAAACAAATAGGAAATGCAGTTCCTCCTCTTATGGCCCAAAAAATAGCTCAGGCCTTAAAAGATACATTACGGAATGCTAGATAACTTTAATACCCAGGATGAAGTGGACGCAACTCCCAATCCGGAATTTCTTATCAAATCAATTGCAGAACAAGGTTACACACTGGAAACTGCGCTGGCTGATCTAATTGATAACGCTGTTTCCAAGGGAGCCGATAAGATTGAAATTCTGATCGATACTAACAAGGAACCATTTGTATTGTATCTGGCAGATAATGGAATTGGTATGACAGATGATGTACTCCGGAAAAGTATGCACTTTCCGAGTACTTCATCCGAATATGTGAGAGCCCCAGATGACCTGGGACGTTTTGGACTGGGAATGAAAACAGCATCATTTTCACAAACAAGACAGCTAACAGTTCTTTCCAGAAGTAGGATATCTTCTGATGCTCCTTTTTCCTCGTATTCATGGAATGTTGATCTTTTTGCAAAAAATCAGGGTTGGAAAATCCATAAAAACCAGCAAAAAATCATCAACGAAAAACTTGATCAATATCTGCTGCTGAGTAAAGGTTTTCTTAACAATTTTGACAACTACGCTCCTTCTACTATTATTATCTGGGATGGATTGTACAAATTTGAAAATTATCTGGAGAAAGACCGAAAACCAGCACTTCAAAAAGAGATTACAGAAATTACATCGGAATACTTATCCTTAGTATTCCACAGATTCCTGGAAAGATCAGAAAAAAAGATTAAAATACGGATCAATAATCATCTCCTTATTCCATTCAACCCCTTCCCCGAAGTACAAACTAATTTAAGAAAACTTGAAAGGATGGAAAAAATCTTCAAAACAGATACTATTTCCGTTGAAGGCTTTATTCTTCCATCCAGTAGCATTCAAGAAAGTAAGGATGGAAACCCTATCTGGACTCCTGCCAACAAAAGTCTAATGGACATGGAAGGTATATATGTATACAGAGGAGACAGGCTGATAATTTACGGAGGATGGCTGGGTGTAATAAAAAAAGCGCCAAGAATGCAACTTGCCAGATTAAAAGTAGATATTGGTAACAGCGTCGATAAATACTTCCAGCTAAATGTTGCTAAATCTTTAATCACCATACCGTATGAATTACAATTCCCGTTTGTAAGGTATATTAGTAACTTAAAGAAAAACGCTGAAAATGAATATTCAAACAGAGGTACCAAATCTTCCTCAAAACTTAATACCTTCGGCGAAGTTTTCTTGGTAAAAACTCAAACAAGTAAGAGTATACGTTATGAAGTGAATGAGAACTTTCATTTATTAACAGTACTGAAGCAACAATTAACACAAGACCAGTTCCAGTTACTTCGTGTTATCATGAGAATGTTGTTAACAACCATTAATGCATTACGAAACTCTTATGAGCATCCAGATTATTCCTGGGTTGAGGAAGATATAGTGGAACAAGAAAATATCGCAGCAATAATTTTGACTTTGAAGCATGCAGGCTTAACAAGCAAACAAATAAAATCCTTGATAATAACCTCTATGGATATTCGGGAAGACAATCTGCCGCCAGATATCTTAAAGCAAATAAATTAATGTTATGAAGAGTCATGAAATTGTTTACCTCCTGAAAACCATTATTAAAAGTAAAGCTGAAGACCAGCCGGCCATTACCCTTGAATTCTTCGAAGATATTCGGGATGAAGTGTTAAATATGGTAAAAGTGATGTCCTCCCAAGTAAAACATCTCGATGAGGTAACCCTGCAAACGCTTTATAATACCGCAAAAAATGAATTCATATCTGTATATCCTGTAGAAATTGACCCAAGTGGTTCTTTACGGCGTGAGGGACTCCGAACCTGGTTAACAGAAGACAGAAAGAAAAATATGCCTACCAGCTATCTGGATCGTTACATTGAATCCCTCATCCGATCTGGGCGCCCCGAAAAGGTTATCAATGAAGTCATAAAATCCAGTGAATCAATACTAGGTAAACTTGGAGATCCTCAGTCAGGAACAGATTTCTACTGTAAAGGTCTGGTTGTAGGAAGTGTACAGTCAGGGAAAACGGCCAATTTCAACGCGGTTATCAACCGCGCAATTGACAGTGGTTATCCGCTTATAATCGTTTTATCTGGAATAATGGAAGACTTAAGAAGTCAGACGCAGGAAAGAATTGATTATGATGTCATAGGAGAAGGATATAATAAGGCCAATGGAAGAACGGCCGCAAAAGGGGTTGGACTGATCAATAGGTTTGGTGAACAAGGAAACAAAGATGTCAGACAGGTCAGATCGATAACCTCGGTAAAATCAGATTTTAAAAAATCAGTAAAAGATCTTGATTTTTCTCTTAATCATAGAAATATACTTATTTGTAAAAAAAATACAGGTGTACTTAAAAACCTGCTAATCTGGCTGAGTGGCTATCTCAGTGAGAATCAGGAGCAACATAAGATTCCTTTATTATTAATTGATGATGAAGCAGATAATGCCTCCTTGAATAATTTAGGACATAAAGGTGCTGATTATGCCAGCACAATTAATGGCCATATCCGAGCCCTGCTTAAATTATTCTCCCGGAAAACGTACCTGGGTTATACTGCTACACCATTTGCGAATGTATTACAAGACAGACATCAGGATCCACCAGACAAAAAATGGCCAATTACTTTTAAATCCCAAGGGAAACCTATTACCCGTGAATATGAACAGGAAAATAATATCTTCCCTGATGATTTTATAGAATTATTGAACCCACCAAGCAATTATATTGGAGCAAAAAATATTTTTGAAACGGTTTTAGACGACCATGAGAAAAAAATACCACTTCTCGAACAAGTGGAAGATATTGACCGATCATTTCCTGCCCAAGTTGTTAACTCTGAAGAAGGTCCTATCAGAGGAGCAACAGCAGAGGAGATTAAAAACGGAGAATCGAGAGCGTCGACCCGATACGATCCATTCCCATTTGAATTACCAAAATCTCTTCATGAAGCTATTCAATGTTTCATATTAAGTATAGCAGTCCGCTTAAGCAGAAAACCAGAAATGGTCAATTCCGAAATGTACCAGCCTCATCATACAATGTTGGTACACGTTTCCAGATTTATACCTTGGCAGAATAAAACAAAAAAACTTATATCCGAATATGTGCAATTGATTGAGAACAGAATTAAAAATGAATTGCCTAAAGGTGAGAATTCAATTTACCGCGAACTGGAAGTCATCTGGAATAAATACTTCGCCGCGATCTTATTTGACATAAGATCATATCTTCCAGTCGGCTATCAGGATGAATTTCTCACCCACAGAAATTACAATGACATTGAACCATTATTGATCGAAGCCATTAAAGGGATTGAGATAAAAGCTGTTAATAGTGAGACAAAGGATAAACTTGATTATATTAAAGATGCGGCAGGAAATGGGAAAAAATATATTGCGATAGGGGGGAACAGGTTATCAAGAGGATTTACTCTTGAAGGTTTAACTATAAACTATTTTGTCAGGAATACAAATTTCTCGGACACTTTACTCCAAATGGGGCGCTGGTTCGGATATAGACCTGGTTATATTGATTGCTGCAAATTGTTTACAACAGCTGATGCAATCGAAAAATATGATATTGCAACAAGAACAATAGAAGAGCTGGAAGTGGAGTTTTCCAAAATGGAAAGAGCCGGCAAATTTCCAAAAGATTTCATCTTAAGAGTTCGTAAAGATCCTGGGGTTCTAAAGATAACAAGACCGTCCATTTTAAAGAATGCTGATACAGTAGTGTGGTCATATCAAAATAAGCTTGTCCAACCGACGAAATTCGACCTGAATCCCGATAGAATAAAAGCCTCCTGGACAAGTTTAAAGCAATGGGTCAGCAGATCATATAATGGCTCCGGTATTACAAATTCTTTTTATCAGTTTGAAACAGATTATACTGGATTATTTTCATTCATAACAAATCCCAATAGCCTACACAACTATGGCAAAGACCTTGATCAAATAAAAAAATTCATCCAACTATGTGCAGATAATGGTAAGCTTAGAAAGTGGACCATTGCTATTAAAGCCACCGGGAATGGCAGACAATTAAAGCATTTCCATACAGATTTTCCATTGGATATTACTATGATCCAGCGTTCAGGACCCAATTCGGGGCATTTAAGAGCTGATTTCGAAACCAAGAACATTTTCTCTGTATCTGGAAAATCTGCCAATATTGTTACTGGACCAGAAGATCTCTCTATTCTTTTAAGCCAGGAACAGATTCAGGCAGCCAAGAAGAAGTATGATAATGCAAGGATTAAAGATTTGATTAAAGGAAAGGGGATGACAGAAGAAGATGCCCAAAAATATATCAAAACACATCCTATACGTTATCCTGAAAAAATATACAGAGGAGAGATGTCTGATAATAATGGACTACTTCTTGTGTATCTGCAAGATCTTCACTCTGTGTTTAACCTCGATGAAAATAATAATGGGGATTTCAAGAATATGTCATCTTCTTTTGACCTTACAATTCCATTGATTGGGTATGCATTTGGGTTCCCTGAAATAGAGCCTGATCCAGGAGGAACTTACGCTGTTGGCAAATATGGCATAACAGAGACAGATATTAATGAGGAGGAGGATGCAGAAGAATTTGATGAAAGTTTAAATGGAGAGGAAGAGTAAACAATGGATACCAAATTAATTGAAGATAAATGGCGACTACTCGCTGCAGAAGGATCCGAAAATCCATCCTTCAGAATTGACGGCGCCTGTATTCCTGACCTCTTTATTGGTTTACAGGGCTCAGTCCAGAGATGCCTGATTCTCAACTTACCTGCAAAATTTAGCATTAACCTTAAGTCACAAAAGAAAACTAATCTGTCACTAGAATTATTCAATGATACCAGATGGTTAGTATTAAAATTGCATAATATTACGTATGCAGACCTTTTTAATGATTTGATAATCTCCATATACCAAGAGGTTCATCAAATGAATAGCCCATCATTGTATGTTCCCGCTTTTGCTGAAAAGGTTGAAAAATGGAATCAGTTTTTTAAAGACATTACTCCTAATCGTCTGTCTGAAGAGGCTATAACAGGATTGATAGGTGAAATGGTTGTTCTTAGAGAACTATTGTTGGCATCACCTAATTATCAAGTCAATCAAATTCTTCAAGGTTGGCGTGGCCCATATAATTACAGGCATGATTTTGTATTCGACAATCAAATTATTGAAGTTAAAACGAAGGAGTTATTAAATCCAGATGTAGTGATTTCAAGCGAATGGCAAATGGAGACAGAAACCAGTGCTCCGCTACACCTATCTGTAGTGAATGTAAGGAAGGATACAATGGGTACTACATTATCCGCTCTTATCACAGAGATCAAGAATATTATACATTCTAAACATGGTGAGATTTCCATTTATTATGAAGCCCTCACCCAGGCATATATAACTAATGATTCGATTAATTGGTATGATGACCAGAAGTATCAAATTATTTCAATGGATATTTACAATTGTTCATCACCAGATTTTCCCAAACTAATAAAATCGAATATCCCAGTTCTTATTAGTGATGTAAAATACAGACTAAATGTAGTCGGACTCAGCAATTATATCATCGATAAAAAGATATTTAACGAATGGAGCTAGAAGAATTACACTCATACAGACATGATCTTTTAAATGAAAGCATGGACGACCATGACTTTATAATGGAGTCATCCTTTGTTCGCACTTGTATGCCTGCACTGAGTGACACCAAACTAACTGAGGGTGATGATTTCAACGACAGTTACTGCAACATAAGACTGCATGATCTTAAGCTTAATGGTTATACTATTAATGAGTCAGGCGAAAGATTACAATTACTAACGGTTAACGAAAATTCCCTTTTATTAAAGGCTCCCAAAGACCATGTATCTGTTTCACAAAAGAATGCATATGAAAAACTCTTTTCAAGAGCCATCAATTTTATAAAAAAGGCATCGAAGAATCAACTAAGTGAAGTTTTACAAGATTCAGATGGTTCTAAAATATTAGCCCGGCAACTATGCAATCCGGAATTTATAAAGAGTATTGATGTTATCGAAGTTTTCTTGCTTTCTGCTACAGCAACAATTGAGCCCAGAGGGGAGACACCCAAACCTAAAAGGCTTGAATTTTCTGATGAAGAGGTAACAATTAGTTTTCAGGAAAACAAAAACAAAGTTAGAAAAACAATATTGATCCGAAAAAGGCTTATTGACCTAAATTTTTTATTCGATGTTTCAATTGCTCAGGGAAACAGAGCCCCACTTACAGTAGACTTCAGTAAATACAATATTGAGAGTATCCAGGCAGCAAACGAGCCTCACTACGAATCATATCTATGTGTATTACCGGGGAAGTTACTCGCCGATCTATATAAATTACACAGCTCCCGAATGCTCGAAAAAAATGTTCGATCTTTTCTCCAGCTCAAAAATAATGTTAATAAGGGAATTCAAGACACCATTAGGAGATATCCTGAAAAATTCATTGCATTTAATAATGGACTGACAATAACAGCAACCGGGAAGGAGGTTGTCATAAAAAATGGTAAGATAATATTAACCTCTCTCACAGATTTTCAGATTGTAAATGGAGGTCAAACTACAGCAACAATATACTTTTCCAGCAAATCCGGACTAGACATCAGTAAAGTAAAAGTGATGGCAAAAGTAAATATTGTCAAAGACGTCTCCAATGAGAATTTTGACGAGCTGATTTCAAAAATTAGCGAATACTCAAATGCTCAATCCAGAGTTTCACCAGTGGACCTTCGCTCAAGGAACACACAACTAATAAAACTAAAGTCACTTAGTGAAAGTGTAATTACCCCTTCCGGTATAAAGTGGTTTTTCGAAAGGGCTAAAGGCGAGTTTGCAACTATGATTAGGAAATCTCCCGATAGCAAAAATAAAATCAATAAAGATTTTCCAAAAGAAAGAAGGTTCACAAAAGAGGAATTGGCCAAATACTATAACGCTTGGGGTGAACACCCTTTTTTAGTAAAGAAAGGCGGAGAAAAGGTATTCAGACTGTTCATTGAAGAAATCAGTGAGAAAAAACTCTCAAAAAATAAACGTTCTATCGACAGATCATTCTATGAAGATGTAATAAGTCGCATCATATTATTCAGGTCTTTTGAAAAGATTTATGGATTTGGGAATAATGCTATTGGACAGATAAGATCTGCAGTAGTACCATACTCTCTTTCAATATTCTTTAAACAAGCAGAACAACTGAAAGGCGATAAACATTTCAATCTGACTAAAATTTGGCAAAATGAACACCTTAACAATGACCTGACCGATACGGCATCAGAGCTAATGAAGTTGATGAATAATCTGATAAAAAAGTACTCAGCTAGTGATGATTACGGTGAGTATTCAAAAAAACCAGAGTTATGGAAGTCTATCCGAGACTGCAACGAAATCATGGACTTCGTTTCCCAACAATCATTTAACAAACTCATTAAAAAATATTTTAGCTAATTGTTTTTAGATGGCTGTTTCTGCTATCAATTGATGACTACCAGCCTCCATGCCGATTTACCGGAGAATGAACCGGCGCATACATTGGGGCATAAAATGGTGAATAACCATTATAAGTACCTCTTCCAACACCAATGCTTCCGGAAATGGAGAAAGTCCGGTCATTGCTGATATACATCACCCCTATTTTGGCATCTGACCAGGCGGAGAAGTTGTTCTGCTGCATCCAGTTATTGCCCTTGTTCGTCACAGGCTGATAGGGCATACTGGAACGAAAAACGACAGGCGCAGCGGATACGGCGCCAAAAGCAAACAAGTTATTGGTTAACTGACGATTCAGCTGTAAAGACAATGGCACTGATAAGAAAGAACCTCCTCCTCCGTTGAATGCAACAAAGCCGGCAGATATGCCTGCATACTTCGTCACAAACCACTTTGAACGGAGATGATTACTGTCATTTACGGGGTGTGGGCGATCAAAAGCCGACTGCCAGCGATTCACAGCGCCAAAAGAGGAATCTGTCTGCGCTTTTACAGCCAAACCAGACATTAAAACTGCAGCAAGTAAAATGATCCGTAACATAAGACTAAAGATAAGGATCCTATTTTTATTTAAATGCTAATAGAATCACAATATCGACCAATGCCCATAAAACATCCATCTCCGGGCAAATGGAAAAGGCCCGTAAGTCATCTTACAAGCCTTCTAAATTTTATCCATAACCCAAGGTTATGCTTGTTTGATTAATTGTACATCTGCATAAAACTTCACCTCATCACTCAACATGACTCCTCCCGCATCTGTGGCCGCATTGAAAGCAATACCAAAATCCTTCCTGTTTAATTTACCACTCAGCTCAAAGCCAGCTTTGGTCTGTCCATATTGATCTTTGACAATACCGCCATAAGTCACGTTTAAATCCACCGGTTTGGTTACCCCACGCATGGTCAGGTCACCACTGATCTTATACTCCTCATCATTTACTTTCTTAATGTTTGTGGAGGCAAACGTAATGGCAGGATACTGCGCAGCATGGAAGAAATCCTCGGATTGTAAATGCTGATCCCGCTGCTCATTTTTAGTGCTGATCCCCGTCACGTCCGCGGTAAAGGAAATCTTTGCATCAGAAAAATCATCATTACTACTTTCAACAGTGGCATCATACTTATTGAAATAACCAGTCACATTGGTTATCATCAGATGCCTGATCTTGAATTCTATATCACTGTGAACAGGATCAATTTTCCATGTAGCCATAACCGTAAAGTTTACTTTTCTTAAATATATTATATTATTTCATAATACACCATAATATAATAGAGGACCTGTGTCTACCTATAACTAATCTCATAGGTAAATGTTTAAAATATTCCAGTCGCGTTTCTCACCTCACATTTCATAAAAAATACTAATATTCATGGATTAAATGACCGAGATCAACCCTATTGATCTTCCTTACCTATATGAGATATACTATTATAAGCGCCACCAGACGCTTGTTTGCTACCAGCTGTTTGTTGCTGATTACGTTATATGCTTCTTTTGCACAATTACGACAGATCCAGCTAGATAAGAATCGACCTATTATTTCTTTTACTTTCAGGGATAAAGCCAAAGGTTATTTACTCTTTCAGGGAGGAGTAGGTATCACCACCGATACAGCGCATACCTATCAGTATAAACCTTTCCCCGCTTCTTACTCACTGGGTAAATTTACTGGCGCAGACACCAGCAACCGTTTCACACCATTGGGAATCTCCTCCCAGCATGGCGATACAATCCTCGTTGTAGGCTCCTATCCGAAAGCATACGGAATGATCATGTCCGCAGATAACGGTAACACCTATACGTTGGTATACTACAAGGAAAACATGGGCAAACCCTACCGGGACAGTACATTTACAGTTCCAATGTTCGTCCCGAAATCCGATACCGGCTACCTGGTCGACCATAGCACGTTCTACCGGACCACCGACAGAGGCGCCAATTGGGAGTATCAGCAACAAACTATATACTCCCAGGTCCTCCTGACAAATATCAGCTCCAAAGAAGAATGGCAATACATTGGCAGAGATGTTTACTACTACCTATACACGTATTACCGTTCCGGAATCATCAATAGCCCCCTTCGCGGAAAGCCACTCTCCTTCTACTTCTCCAGTAAAGACTCCGCCTGGATCAATACCGTTTCCGATTCGGGAAAAGCATTAATCCTCTACTCTACCAATGCAGGTAAAGTATGGGAAGTACTGGCAGATGGTACCAACGATGAATACCGGTTTAGTCAGATGCAGTTTGCCGATGCAAAAACAGGTTTTGCCACCGGGGAAGATTATAACCTGTGGCGCACATTAGACGGCGGCCGCACCTGGCATCGCCTGCAACATGCTTCTCCACTCCCCTCCACTGGTACGCACAAGGCTTTGAAAGTATTTGATACGCAACAAGTAATCGCAGGCAGCAACAGCGGCCTCGCTGAAATCACCAGTAATGGCGGAGGAAAAGGATTACCAGGCGTATATTTCAATCCCGATACCACCGGTGAATATACCTCCAATATCATTCACCTGAGGAATGCTTCAGATAGCACCTATCGCATGGCATGGTACCTGAATGGAAAACCCATTAGCACAAATTACAACACTACCTATACCAGAGACTACCACAAGCTGAAAGATACCCTCATGCTGGTGGCCGAAACGCCAGCAGGAACAAAAGATTCGTTGATACGATATCTGACATTCAAACCAAGGGTTATTATCACCAAACTGTCGTCCATGTATGGAATTGACAATACTGGTCTTATTCTTACTGGTGAAAACCTGGATCAGGCCTATGCGGTAACCATTGGCGGAAAGTCTGTCCTCTTTACGGTGAAATCGCCTACGCAGATAACAGCGAATGTATATATGACCCCTTCCGGAACAGTGACGGTATATACGCCGAATGGCATTGCTTCCTATTATGGATTCACTTACCTGAAGCCGCCGAAAGTAAATCTACCCGTGACTTTCAGTAAGCCTTTATTATGTAAAGCCGAACCACTGACTGTAACAGTGACGAACGCAGAGCCAGGTATCCGCTATGAGCTGTTCGAACCTGGAGGCGCAACTGTAGGCAGCGGCCTTGCCACCGACTCGGTCCTATCCTTTACCACGCGTACCCTCACCCAACGCGGCAATTATACCATGAAGGCATATACGGAGGTATTCCCAGGTAATATCGCCACATTCACCACAACGTATAATATCCAGATCGAATACCCACGTGCAAGATTCGAAACAGATAAAGTAAATATCACCTCCGGAGAGCAAGTGGTCTTCCTAAGCAAAGCACAGGAATCCACCAGCAGCAGCTTCGTCTTCCATAACGAAATTAATAACCGCTTTAATGGCAGTGCGATTCCTGTCACATTTAACAGTGCGGGAGAAAAGACGATAGATTTGTACGTGTCTTCCGCAACCGGTTGTGCTGACACCTTACTGGGACAAAAAATAACTGTTTATGATGCCGCTGACGGAGAAGACGTTTGCTATGCATCTCCTTTACATGCAGTAGGATCCCCATTTACCAATTTCGATGTTACCCCTTGTGCCGACAATGGCTACCTGCTAATCGGCAAAGGAGTGGATACTACGGTGGTACTTAGTCGCTATGGCGTGAACAAAACATTACCAGGCAAAAGTACCTCCTACATGGCCAAATATAAGCCAGACGGAACACTCAGCTGGATAAGCTATTTACTGGGAGAAGGGACCATCACTTCTACTGCTACTGATAATGATGGCAATATTTACATGTATGGTATGACCAAACCTAGCGTAAAATTAGTTACCGGAACTGGCGATACGCTGACACTCAATACAGGCTTTAGTTTCAACTTCAACTACGATTATTACTGCGGATTTGTGGTAAAAATGTCCAGTACAGGTAAGTCTATCTGGCAGATAAGTCTGTTTGATACCAACGCCAACTCATCCCGCAACTCTGTCAAAACAAATGGTATTGCGGTACGCAATAATAAGATCACTATTCTGGGCGATTTCTTTGGACCATTGAGTATTAAAGATAGAACTGGGAGCGTACGGGAGCTGATAAAACAGCCTGCAACCAATTCCGTTTTCCCTTTCTATTCCTATGTGATAAATATGACATTGGATGGAAATGTTTCCTGGACCACCTCTCTTTTTAATAGCTATACAAATTCCGCCTCTATGAAGGCGTTCTCTTCGGATGATGCCGGCAATACCTATGTGGCAGGCTATATGGAGTTCGAATCCCGTGTGGTAGATGCGTCCGGAAAAGAATTTTCCTACAGGAAAGAAACCAGAGCAGGCAGGTTCGCAGCTTTCGTGTTTAAACTTGATGCGAATGGAATGTTCAAATGGAGAACATTCCTGGAATCGCAGGGAAATGGTTATGGAACTTCTTTTATCTACCAACTTACTACCGACAAAGCAGGTAACTGCTATGTTAACGGTGACGTCTCTACGCAATTCAACGACTATAAGTTATACACTACACATCAGAATGGAGACACTACCCCTCTTCCTGATAGCCTGAATGGATTCTTTACCATGAAGCTGACTACAGATGGACGCGTGGCCTGGATCAATGGCATTAAATGGGGCATGGGTACCACCGCCACAGGGTCTGCAGGGCCAATAGATTTAAATGGGGCCACACTTACCAGCTTGGTTTCAGGTTTCAGCGGAAAGAATGCTACTGCAATCGCTGACGGAAAAGGTGGTTGGTGGTCGCTCAACAGTGTAAATACGGATAACATCTTCTTGCAATTTGATACTTCCGGCGTATTGAAAAAAATGATTCCCGGCACATCCAATACGTTTAATACTTCGGGTTTCAATTCACTTAAACACGATGCCAGCGGCAACTGGCTGATGACAGGTCTTTCAAAAGGCTACTATCAGGCGCCGTCTACAGTCAACATACTCAATAATATTTTGCCATCGCCCTCCTCTTTCTTCCTGAAAGCAAAACCCGATTTTTGTTTGGATGGCGTTCCTCCTGTTGCTGATGCCGGTCCGGATAAGCTTATCTGTAGCGGAGACAACGTAACCCTTGGCACTGCAGCCATAACTGGGAATCGTTACTACTGGACCTCTCTGCTGGCTGGCTTCACCGCTAAAACGGCGACGATCAGCGTTATGCCAACAGATACCACCATCTACATTCTGACGGTAACCGGCAACGATGGTCGAAGAAGTACTGATAGCGTAAAGGTAAGTATCAAAGGGAACCGTAAGCCGGCAGGCGTCAACCAGCAAATATGCGAAACTACTTCTACGCGCATTGGAACAGCAGCTCAACCTGGCGCCACCTATACCTGGACATCCATCCCGGCAGGATTCAGTTCCACAACAGCCAATCCATTAGTATCGCCAACAACATCGACCAGATACATTGTAACGGTAACGAATACACTGGAATGCCAGAATGCCACCACTGATACAGTTCTGGTGAAACTGATACCTAAAGTAGTACCTGCAGTACGTATCAGTGAATATGATTCGCTTATTTGTGCCAACAACAACTTTAAAATGGTTGCTTCCGGCGAAAATGCAGGCGATACCCCTAGTTATACCTGGTGGTTTAATGGACGTGCAGCAATACCCGGTATCGCCAAGCACTACCTTTTTCTCATATGGTATCAATGGTCCGGTAAAGGTGAATGTCACCTTAAAAAGTAATGCCACTTGCGCTATTCCGGCAACTGTTAGCAGCGACACGGTGCTGGTGAATACCAAAACATATCCTGGCATTGCTACTATCACACCCGATGCCACCAGCACCTGTTATGGCGTGCCTGTAACATTTACTGCCAAAATTCCTAACCCAGATAAAGTGTATAACTATACCTGGATAAAGAATAATAAAGAGATGGCCAATGGAAGTTATATGAACACCTACACAGACGCACAACTTACCAGCAAGGACTCCGTTTGGCTCAGCGCAATACAATACAATGAATGCGGTTACACTACCTATATCAGCAATAAGGTCAATATTAAGGTAGACACCATCAAACCAGAAGCCACTCTTACACCAGATAACGCCGAGGGTTGCATAGGCCAAAAAGTAAAAGTCCACCTAACTTGGGCCGGCATCAACCAGATGCCGGTTCGGGTGGAATGGACCGTAAATAACGTAGTTACTATCACCAATGACACCGTCAGAGAGGTGACAGTCGGCGCCGGTATAACCTTTGTGAGAGCCAAGGCAGTATGGTTGCTACCATGCGGTTATGTAGAATCGCTCAAAGGGATTTCCTTGTTTGAACTGGATTATAATACCAACTTTGATATTACTGCAGACAGAGATATTATTTGCCCCGGACAACTGGTTACTTTCACTGCTACTCCACAATCGCCTGCACAGGGGCAAACTTTTGAATGGGCTAAGAATGGTCGATACCTTGGTATATTTGGCTCCACTTATAAAGACAGCACACTAGCCGACAATGACTATATTTCCTGCAGGATGAAAATGGTGACACCTTGTGGGAAAACAGTTGTGAATGATACGAGACATGGTATCACGGTGAATTATTTTAGATATAGCGCACCTACTATATATATCAAATACACTGTTTTAGCTGGCAACCAGCCAAGATACTGGATCAGTGCCATTCTTGGTAATGTAGTCAACTATAGTTTCGACTGGGAAGAAACGCTGAATGGTAAAGATTGGAAGAAGATAAACCAACCTACGAACACCTTCAATTTCATTTATGAACCTCCTGCTAAAGTGAGTGGTATCAGATGTATTCTCAATACCATTACGCCATGCTCCA
Source organism: Chitinophaga dinghuensis (assembly GCF_003259435.1). Lineage (GTDB taxonomy): Bacteria > Bacteroidota > Bacteroidia > Chitinophagales > Chitinophagaceae > Chitinophaga > Chitinophaga dinghuensis. The sequence goes on along the minus strand of NZ_QLMA01000003.1, from coordinate 660,431 downwards.
CACCTTATCAGACGATTAGTAATGAAATTAGGTTGTTGGGAAGAGACACGTCTTCCACTATCCCTCCTATTACCCCCATCGATACCAGCAATATCCCTTGGGCAGATACGACCCAAGGCAATATCATTGGTTTCCCGAATCCAGTAACAAACTTACTGACAGTGCTGTTGAAATCATCCGACAACTGGCAGCGACTCTCCCTGAAGGATAGAAATGGCTTCGAAGTGTATGCACAATCTGTTATGAACCAAACCAGGATTAATATCCCGGTTGAACAGTTACCATCAGGCATCTACTTTATTGTGTTGTACAAAGAGTCCGGCTATACAGAAACGCGACGAATAGTCAAACAATAATGACTCAGATATAAAATTGAAACTGCCTGTAAGAATGCTTACAGGCAGTTTCATTTACAGAGAGTGCTCTTTTGAGCTTTACTTTATAAATTCCTTCGCCGCATCACTCAATTCATAAAAGCGCAACAAATCAATTTTCTCATGTTTCGCCGCCTGTATAGCACTTTTACTGAAACCGCTGGTGGTAACAATCACTCCCCTTTCCGCTTTCTGATAAACTTTGGCCCCCACCATTGCACGTACCTCAGACTCCCCCACCTTCATTTTACGTTGTTGTTTTGTTTGGACAATATTCAGTAAATCTTCCCCAATAATTGGGGGCGAAGTCCACACTTTAATATCAACCCCATGATCCCTTGTAGCAGGAGTCAACTCTGTTCTATATCCTGCCGCCTCATATATATAGGCCACTATTTCTTCAAACCTCCTGGAGGAAATTTTATGCACATGTTCCGGCCTGTCACGAATGGCTCCCAGCAATGATTTCAGGATATTTTTCAGCATCATTTTGGACTCGCGAAGAGAAACAAAAAACTTATTCTTATGAATATAGACGCATATACGTTCGATCGCTTCTTCTACTTTACACTCCGGCCCACTGATACATTTTATGATCTTATCCTCTTTAGCAGACAGCAGTTGCTCTAAAATAGAAGCAATTTCCTTATTGATTATTTCATAGCCATCCGGTTTACCATGGGTACCTAAAATGGAGCTAATATGCTTTTCTCCTAATAGAATAAGTTTATCAGTATAATCATTTATCTGGCTCAACACATCCAGGGCATTGAATCGCTGCGTTCTGTCCAATGTTCCGGCCGGAAACGTGGTGATAAAAACACATTGTTTTCCATCTTTCGACAACAATTCTGCTATTATACTGGCAAATCCGGAAAATGTGCCTCCTCCAAGGCCACCAACAACTATGTACAGGCATTTATCCTGTGCTAGGCGTTCGAATAAGTCGCGGTCTTGCAAAAAGGCTTCCCGCCCTTTGTCTTTATTGCCAAGCGTTCCATAACCACCGAGAAGTTCTTCTGCAAAGAGGAATTTATTATTCAGGGTATTTCTTCCGAAATCCCGCCTATCGGTATCTATATAAAAAAGACGCTCCGGAGGAAGCCCCTTTTCTTTTAAATGACTCACTATCCTGGATCCGGCATTTCCGATGCCAAACACCTTATAATTTAATACCGTATTATTCATATACGAAACAGCGTAAATAGACTAAAATGATCATCAGGGTAAGGGAATAGACAGACAGAAATGTAAAATCAAATCCGCAGCATTTGCTGCATTGACAGCATATGCAATAAAATAAATACGATAAAGAGAAGGAGTAGGATTTAGACCAGGAGGATAGTACTAAATTATCCTATAAAATATAGCTCTCACAGAGAAAATATACGTAGCGGCATCCGGAAACTATAGCATTCAAGTCCATTCTCTCCCCAATATTTATGGGAAATGTATAAAGATGGTATAGGAGGAGAGCACTATTATCTGACAGTTGAAGAATATAAATATATTCAGCAAAGTTTAAATTTTGGTGGGATACCCACCTACCTGATATATGACAAAAAAGGAGCGTTAAAACAGCAATTTACAGGATATCCAGGAAATGAAGTGATGTTAAAACGAATCGAGGTTGCAATGGAAAACCCTGATAAAAAATAATCATGAGAGGCCGGTTGCAGTCCGGCCTTTCATGATTAAGTATTCTTCTACTAGCTAAAAATGGCCACCATCTTATCCATACTCTGTTCCAGGCCTATTTGTGCAAAGTTACTGATCGTACCAAATGCGGCGTATTCCGTAACGGTCATTGTAGTTTTATTTGCTGCAAGCTTATGGAAAGTCACCACCGTTCTGATGTCTATCGGAAAGTCGGAGGGCATGCCTACTTTTGTTGGATCTGTTTTATGCCCCTCCTGATCCGCTAAACTTTGAATGAACTCAATGCGCTGAAGCGGAATAATTTCCTTGTATTCCCAGATGGAGTAATATTCCTGACCACCCATTTCCGGCGGCGCTTTCATACTGACAAGAGATATGCCTCCTTCCCGAAAATCCAGTTTCGCAACAGGAGAGGTAAAGTGCTTAGGTCCCCACCAGCGTTTCACCAACTCGGGATCTGTCCAGATGCTCCAAACCAGTTCAACCGGCGCATTAAATGTTCTGGTAACTTCTATTTGCTTTGCCATGATTACTTCTTATTGACGCGTATGCTTTAAGCATTCTGCAGCGCCGCAATATCAAATTTATTCATTTTCATGAATGCTTGCGCCACCCGTTGCCCTTTCTCTGGATTAGACATTAACTCACTTAATACAGTAGGCACTACCTGCCAGGATAAGCCAAATTTATCTTTACACCATCCACATCTTCCTTCTTTACCTCCGTCTGCAGTCAGTTTGTTCCAGTAATAATCTATCTCCTCCTGGTCTTTACAAGGGATAACGAAAGACACGGCCTCATTAAACTTAAAGTTATCTCCTCCGTTCAGCCCCATAAACAGTTGCCCATTAAGCTCGAAATTGACCACCATTCCATTGTCATTTATCACTTTAGAATCAGGAAAAATAGTGCAGTAAAAATCTGCTGCCGCTCTGGCCTGACCATCAAACCAAAGACAAGGATGCATTTGTGTTTTCATAAAATGATGTTTAGGTTAATGTTGAATTACTTTTTACGTTTGGTTTCTTTTGTTTGCATTTCATCCAATAAATCCTCTATTGCATCAAATCTACCCTCCCACATTTTGCGGTATGGGTCCAGCCAATCTCCAACCTCTTTCAGCTTCTTCAGATTAAGCTGATAGAAAATCTCTCTGCCGGTTTGCGTTTGTGTCAACAATTCGCATTCCGTTAAAATTTGAATATGTTTTGAAATGGTCTGTCTGGCAGTATCAAATTTTTCAGCAATAGCGCCAGGCGTCATTGCCTGGAGCGCTACCAGGCTTAATATGATCCTGCGGGTAGGATCTGCCAGGGCATGAAAGACATCTCTTCTAATCTTCATTTATGCAGCTATTTGACTGCAAATATACGCGCAGTTATTTGACTGCGCAATTATTTTTTTGAATCCAATCGTTATCTATTGATTATGAGTTATTTGAAGAAACCGTAAGGATCAGACTATTAAAAAAGAAAATTGCGTAAATGCATTTCTGCCCCTCGGCAACTTCCCTGCAAATGAGTATAGATCTGAATGCTATAAAATAGTGAAGCCTGTTGAAGGGGAGTTTATTGTCAGTGGATGCAATGGCGCCAGTACTTTCATAGGTTTACGTTTGCACGACAGCCAAATTACTATGGCATGATCCTATGATAAATCAACGTATCTCCCATTCTCCACTTAATACTATCCTGGCTCGTTTCATACGCCATCTTAAATGCATGGTCATTTAGCTTCTCATATACGAAATGTTGGTAAAACTTCGATCCCTGGTACATCTGCGAATTAGTAAGTACTAACTTGTCCTGCGAAAGACTACCAGTGAATTGCCGGTGTCCGCCGAAATTATCGAAAATGTAAGCGATAAAGTCGCCATTCTTTTCTACCCCCCACATGGAAAGGGCCTTATACTGATTGGGAGGTACGTCGGAATGCTCATATTGCAACCAGGTACTATCTAATGACATACGGCAATTAACGGTGGAGGCTATCGGCTTTCCATTAGCAAACGTGCCTTTACCTTCCCACGTACCCATAAAATATTGTATCAGCTGGGCCGGTAACTTAGGAGGCGCTTGTTGTGCCTGAACCTGAAGCATGCCACCAGCATATAAGAAGAAGAAGAATAAGGATAGTTGTTTCATAACCGTTAATAATTGGGTGTCACTAATTTCCAACTCTTTGCCGGGATAAAAAACTAATTTCAACGATTGGGGGCATATTTTCAATAGCCAGGTAGTGATCGCTGCCAGTTGCTTATTATTTTATAATTCCCTGTACGACAACATCTGCATCTCTCATAACCATCTGTAATTCAATACGCTATAACAATCATAAACCCATCTGGCAACATTCTCACCGCAGTGCCCATCATAAAATGGATATAAGATCCGTTATATACGCATCCATTCCCTCCTTATAACGTTAACGGGTATATGAATAATTGATATAACATTTCCTATTATATATGAAATCCTTCATGGGCATTATCGTTTTCCTCAGCATTTCTATCGTATCCTTAGCTCAGGGTCCTGATAAGTGCAACCTCCTTAAAAAAGTACTGGAAAACCCCGATTCTTATATTTTCTTTCGAGGCAAATCAATAGCCGACAACTATATCATTATTTTAGATACCTCCCGATTCTTTCAATCATGCACACTGAAGGACATCTGCGGAAGGAATTTTGTAGTAATTACAGATACTGTTTTTCTGGATAAAAGAAAATATGGAGATATTTACGACCTATGGATCAGTAGTAAAGTCAAAAAACGTTTTTCTGTAGCAATCTGGGACAGATGCACCCATGCTCATACGCTTGCGCATATCCGAAGAAGAAGAGGACAATACGAAATATATCGTCAGAGAGCTGGATGGCTGGATTAGATCGAAGCATCGTAAGTCTGCATCGGCGTAACTATTATCCCGATATACTCTTCCTTTGTATCTCCAGTTGAAACATCTCTCTATACAAGTCTCCAACCGGAATCACAGTATCTTTTATAAAAATTCTATTTCGTTCGATAGATTCAATTTTATTGAGTGCTACAATAAAAGATTTATGTACCCGCATAAACAATTTTGCTGGCAGCGCCGCTTCCAGCTTCTTCAGGTGTTGCAGGGTGACCACTTTTCCGGATATCGTATGCAATGCAACATATTCTTTTAGTCCTTCAATGTAAAGGATATCCTCCAGCATTACTTTCTGCAACCTCCCGGTCGTTTTCACAAAAATAAATGGCTCATGTGCAGCAACAGGAAGTATAGCTGCAACAGGTGGCTGAATTGTCTGCAACGCTTTGGTGGCTGCTTTCAGGAAGCGTTCAAACGATATAGGCTTCAGAAGATAGTCGATGGCATTTAACTCAAAACCTTCTACGGCAAACTCCCGATATGCCGTCGTTAAAATTACTTTTGTACTATCTCCTAGTAACGCAGTAAGTTTCAATCCATTCAGTTCCGGCATCTGAATATCCAGGAATATCAGATCCACTGGCTGGGATCTGAGTGCAGCGAGCGCTTCCAGCGGATTGTTGTAGGTATGCATTAGTTCGAGAAACGGCGTCTTCTCGATGTAATCCTGCAAAAGCTCCAATGGCAGCGGTTCATCATCTATCGCTATACATTTTAATATCCTCATAGAATGACCAGTTTTACAACAAAATGCGTATCATCCTGCTGGATATCCAACTGATGACGTTTTGGATACAGCAATTCCAGTCGCCGTTTGACATTGATTAGTCCTATTCCGCCTGTATTATCTTTCCACCCAGGGTTCATACGATTGCGACAATAAAAAGATAAGGAATTTTCCAGGACTTCCAACTGCATTACTACAGGATCGGCAGGGTCGTCGAGGACTGCGTGCTTAAAAATGTTTTCAACAAAAGGGATAAGGATAAGGGGAGACATCATCCGGTCTTCCACCTCGCTAGTCACATTCAGCTGCAACATCAGCGGCTTCGTCATCCGTAGCTCCTGTAAAGCAATCAACTGCCGTATATAATCCACCTCTTTCATCAAAGGTACCTTCTCCTGGTTACTTTCATACAACATATACTGCATGATATCTGATAACCGCATAACGGCATCCGCAGTTTTGACAGATTGCTGATACGCCAGGATATAGATACTATTCAACGTGTTAAAAAAGAAATGCGGATTGATCTGTGATTTCAAAAAGGCCATTTCTGTTTTCAATTGCAGATTCTCCAGTTGTCGCTGTACCTGGTCATGCCGAAACCAATCTACCCCAAACCGATAGGCCACTGCCAACGGTATCAGTATTCCTTCCAGCCAACCGGCCTGAAAAAAGAATTTCAGTATTTTAAAAGTCCAGTCACCATCCTGATAGAACCCATACAATTTGTTGATCGCCAGCATACCCACTGTATTCGTCAGAATGATCAGACTCCATCCACCGGCAAGGATACTCCATTTCCGCTGCTGGACCCACCTGGGCAGGATCACAAGCAGATTTACATAAAACGAAACGATATACATGAAAAATGCTGTAAGCCAATGTGCAATTCCATTGGCAGCCCCTAACCAGATCATTGTATATACCTGAAAAGCGGCAATCAGGAACCAGAAAACGATATGTCCGAAAAGCAATTTTTTATTCATATCCCAAAAGTAATATGCTTGTAATGCGCTCTTTCTATTATTCAACGAAACGCTGCATTTTAAAGGTCAACGTGTCTCTCTAAACCATCAATCCTTTTCCATCCCTTATTGGGCTATTTAGCGCCAGGATACCTGATTTGGTTGAATTCATCTTAATCCTTTACCGTGAACGAGGAATTTTATGAAAATCCTTATTATGAAAATTAAACTATTTATTCTCCTGCTGCTACTTCCGAACATATTTCTTTACGCCCAGGATACCCTCAAAACGGTTACTATAAAAGGTCAAATGCCAATGATCGAACTGCAAGCCGATAAAATTATTCTGCATACAGAAAATAGTATTATAGCACCCGGGGAAACGGCGCTGGACCTACTTCGGAAAGCGCCCGGCGTCATCGCTGATAACGAAGGGAATATTTCCATCATGGGCAAAAATGGGACAACCATTTACATAAATGGCCGACAACTATACCTCCGCGGCAAAGATCTCGCTGAAATCCTGAAAAATACTCCCGCCACTCAGATTGCCCAAATCGAAATTATCATGCACCCCGGCGCAAAATATGATGCCGCCGGAAATGCCGGTATCATAAACTTGCAATTCAAAAAAAATAAAAGCGATGGAATCAACGGAGGAATCAATATCGGCAACACTTTCGGCGTTTATCCTAAATATAATTCCGGCTTTTCTCTTAATTATCGTAACAAAAAGCTGAATGCGTATACTAATTACAATGTTGGTATAGGCAACTATGATGCGTACACTAGTATGCTGCGTACCATCACGGATACCATTTTTGATCAACAGGCAAATATTCGTGTATATAACCGTACGCATAACCTCTTTACAGGTATGGATTACACTTTTAATAGCAAACAATCTGCGGGTATAATGATCACCGGATTATCAACAGACAAGCAAATGTGGACCGCCGCCAGTACCAATATCATTGAGCGCGCCACCCACCAGGCAGACAGGATACTGCTGGGCCATAGTTTCTCTGACAATAAACGAAAATCACTCAGTACTAACCTGAACTACCGCTATGCCAGCAATGGTAAGGAATGGAATATTGATGCAGACCTGGCCATCTATAATACCAATGGTAATCAACTGCAACCGAATATCTATTTCAAACCGAATACGCAAATGCCGGTCGACAGTAACATCTACCGCATGTACACCCCCGCCAGCATATATTTATACAGCATTAAAACAGACTATGAAAAGCAATTCAAAAAAAGTAAACTGGGCTTTGGGGCCAAATCCTCCGTCGTGCAAACAGATAACAACTTTAGCCAGGCAGATATTATACAACAACAGGAATTGCCAGACAGCGCCCGCAGCAATCATTTTCGATATACGGAAAACATCAATGCACTGTATGTCAGCTGGCAACAACGAATCAAAGGGGTCCTCCTACAGGCTGGCCTGCGGGCAGAACAAACCAATAGTAAAGGAAACTCCAAAGGATTTCAATACCAGCATAACAGGTTTGAAAACTATGACTCCACCTTTTACCTGCATTACCTGAAACTCTTTCCCAGTATAGCATTGACATTCAACAAACAACCAAACTCCCAATGGAGCATCAACTACAATTACCGAATAGACCGGCCTGCCTATAAAGACCTGAATCCCTTTGAATTTAAACTGGACGACTATACGTACCAAAAAGGAAATATCCATCTAAAGCCCCAATATACCCATAGTGTCAGCGTTTCCTGGCTCTATCACAAAGATCTCTTACTGATGGCGGATGTCAGCCATACAAAAGATATTTTCACCACAGTGACAGATACCACACAACAATCGCACACCTTTATCATTAAAGATAATCTCGCCCGTAAAAATCAGGCAAGCCTGACAGTCAGCTACCACCACCGTTTTCACTGGTATGAAATATTTGTAAATACCGGCGCCTATTATGCAGTTTACCAAGGAGATGATGGTATAGGCAGACGCATATCACTCCAGTCTACTACAGTCAATTGTAATCTCCGACAGCGTTTCCTCCTGGGGCACGATTGGCAGGCCGAACTGGTTGTCTCCTGGTCCTCCCCAAGTATCCTGCAAGCCTATTTCCAAAGTAAAAGCCTGGGCAGCGCCGACGGCAGTATCCGCAAAAACTGGGCACATGGGAAAGTCAGTGCCGGTATTACCGTCAGAGATATTTTCAATACTCTCACCACCCACCTCTCCAGTAATTTCGCCGGCCAGGAAATCATCGCCATGAATAAAGAAGAATCCCGGCAACTCAGTGTCAACCTCAGTTACCACTTCGGCAATAACCAGGTAAAACCCGCCCGCCAACGCAATTCCGGCGTCACAGAAGAAGATAAAAGAACTAAATAACCCTGTTGCCATCGCTATTACACACTATTCATCTGAGCTCGCTTCTCCACAATTTAACAATTCATTGACTAATCATTAATGATTAATCATTAATATTGTAAAGGAAAGTTTTGATTCATTTTTTAAAACAACCATCATATGAAACGTTTTGAAAATAAGGTGGCCTTTATCACCGGAGGAAACAGCGGCATCGGAAAAGCGGCAGCCATATTGATTGCCCGAGAAGGCGCGAAAGTAATGATCGCCGACCTGAAAGAAAACCAGGCCGTCCTGGATGAAATAAAGAAAGAAGGCACAGATGCCCGTTTCGTACAGTGCGACGTTTCCCGCTATGAAGACCTGGAAAGAGCCGTAAAAGAAACCGTAGATATATTTGGTAGCCTGGATATAGCTTTGAACAATGCCGGCGTTGTAGACGCCTCTCCTGTACATGAAAAAACACAGGACGAATGGCAACGCGTTTTGAATATTAATCTTAGCGGCGTATTTTATGGCATGAAATTCCAGATCGCCCAAATGCGCAAACAGGCAACAGGTGGCGCTATCGTGAATATGGGCTCCATCATGAGCCAAGTGGCAGAACAGGGAATCGGCGCATATGCCGCGTCCAAGCATGGACTGGTAGGACTCACCAAAGTAGCTGCACTGGAAAACGCCACCAACAACATCCGCGTAAACGCCATCGGACCAGGTTATATCGAAACACCTTTACTGATGGAAAATTCCGCATCCGGCGCAGAATACAGGGCATACATGGAATCCAAACATGCCATGAAACGACTGGGAAAACCAGAAGAAGTGGCAAAAGCTTTTCTATTCCTCGCCTCAGACGATGCCAGCTTCTGCACAGGCGCGTACCTGCCAGTAGACGGCGGATACCTGATCCAATAAAGAATTACGCTACCCAAACATGAAGAAACAACAGCAAAACAACGAGCAACAAATGCCCATACGCCGACAGTTAGGCATCAATCTGGTGAAAACTTTCAACTGGGTATATGATCGCTCACAGCTATTCTTTGCTGAATACGGACTTACTTCCCAACAATATAATGTCATTAAAATTCTTTACGAGGCGGACCGGCCGATATCTACTTCTGAAGTGCTGGAACAGATGGTGGAGAAAAATGCAGGAGTATCCCGGCTGGTCGATCGCCTCGTAATTAAAAACCTGGTACAGAAAAGAACCAACGCAGTAGATAAACGCCTGATCGATATACAACTGACTCCCTCAGGAGAATCACTCTGCGAAGAAGTTACTGCAGACCTGGAACACGTAGACGCCGTATACGCCGGCCTGTCCGATAAAGATGTTGCAGAGCTGAACCGACTGCTGGATAAAATCCGAAGTATTAAATAAATCCAACCAAGAGTATAAAACGCGAAAAGGGTTGTAAGTAGGACACTTGCAGCCCTTTTTATTGCAGCGGGTTGACACATAATATATCCCTGAAAATCGTATTTTCACTTTCCATCACACCATAAAAAGTGAAAATGCGCTGCCTACTGACCCTCCTCCTTTGCATCACAAACATCATTACTACCGCACAGGTAAAACATCCACCCGTAATCATCGGTTTGGATCATATACCCATTGCCGTTAGTAATCTCGATAGTGCCGCCGTTTTGTATAAAAAACTGGGATTTTCCATCAAAAATGGACGTTTTCACTCAAATGGGATACAAAACCTCCACGTAAAATTCAAAGATGGAACCGAATTAGAACTAATCACTGCCCCCGCAGTAAAGGACACGCTCACCGCCTTCTACCGGAAATTTATACAAGAGGGCGGCGGCCCTGCCTTCCTCGCGTTGTATGTGCAGGATACCAATAAACTCGTCTCCCTGTTACGCAACTCCCGCCTTCCATTCATCATCGATAATGGCTATCCGGAAATAACGCCTCCCCATCCGCTCGACTTCCTTTTCTTTGGCGGAAGGAATAAATCGGCCACCGACAAACCAGTACATTTTGCGCATAGCAATACAGCTGAAAGTCTGATCAGCGTTTGGCTTGCCCCGGACAATACGCAACAAATCCGCCAGCTCCTAAGTGCATCAGGCGCTACGCTAAATGCTACATCCGCGGTTCTTCCTGAGGGTAAAATCTTATTTTTCCCAACAACAAGGCGCATTATTCCTCATCATCCTATTATAGGCGTCACCCTGCGCGTTCATGATATTCAAACTGCCCGGAATGTATTAACCCTGGCCGGTTTTCATGTTTCCATTTCCCAGACAGCCAACGGAAAATCTATCCTGCTCTCCCCTCCAGTAACAGGTGGTCTTTGGCTGGAATTATGTGAAGAAAAGTAAATAGGGAGACAACACCCCAACTCCCAATACCGCTGCTCTACTTCTCAAGTGGATGATAAATACCGTGAAAACACGGTACCTCTATGTAGATTTTCACGTTGAACAACTGAAAGTCAGCTCCTAATTTTGATGCCATAATCCTACGACATCCTGTTGATAAAACTACTATGAAATGAAGCGGTTCCTGTTCCTGATGCTACTGATTGTTACGCAACTGGCCATTTACATGCGCCACGCGATTCACCTGCAACACAGTACTACACAGGAAAAATCTACCAAAGAATTCTATAACAATACTACGGAGATGCCCGTATCCACAACAGATACCGGTGCATCTTCCTTCACTAGGTCTGATCAATATATTGCTTATCCGGCGCTGTCGTACTAGCGCCAACCTGGTTTGTTCCCCAAGGTTCAAGGGGGTGCCAGTTCGTTCTTTTTCTGGCATCCTCTTTTTTCACCACCCATTAAAAATTAATTTTATATATTTCAAGATCTGAAAATTACTCACTAAAACCTTTTAATCCTAATGGATCCAATTCAACAACTACCGGGACAAGAAATCAGCCTCGACGAGGCACGGAGAATCATGAATGTTCGAAAAGAATATTTTAACAAAATGGAGCTGGCACTGAAAATATCGACCGGCATCCTGCATGATCCCGCAGTTACCAACTATTACCTTAGTAAAACCAACGCTTTCCTGTTTTCCAAAGATGAACTGCTAAAACTGATTAACAGCGATGCTCCTTTCTTCATGGTCATAGCTGGCGCTCACCCGGAAAAATCAGAACAATTCGAAAAAGGCGATCCTACAGTGATGATTATCCCTTGCAGACTCCTGACCAAAGATTCAGAAGCCTCTACAGAAAACGGAATGATACTGGAAGCCACCGGCCTGGAACCTAAAGGAACCGCTGCTGGTATCGCTAAAACATCCAATCTGCGCGATGGCGATCCAACCATCGGACTGGAACATCCACCTGCAACAGACGTTACTCAGATTAACTATGTATAATTAGCAGGTATTTTCGACTGAACTTCTGTATTTTGCATATCCACACCCCCTATTATGAGAACTAGACTAAGGGCGATATGCAGCTACAGGATGTTTTAAGTGAAATTTCAATTTGGATAGTAATTTGTCCCTTCCTTGTGGGACTCTATTGCTACCCGAAAATATCAGTCGATTCGAAAATCATATTTGGGATAGTAGCTTTGGCTGCTATCCCTCAGTTGCTAAGGGCATTCATAGACAATGGACCGCTGCTCAATGTAACATATAACCTGTACACATTGGCAGAAATAAGTCTGATCTGCTGGCTGTTCTATCCAAAAATTATTAATAAAGGGAGAAAACGCCTCTTTTTCATCACAACGTGTCTAATAACGATATTCAATCTAGGGATAGTGCTTTGGAATGGTTTGTCGGCCCGGTTTATCAGTGAAGCTGTGTCTGTTAACAATCTTATGTATACCGGCTGGATACTGCTGATTATTCTCGATCAATATGAAGTAATGGATGGTATTTCACCCAAAAAGCCGTTCTTCTGGTATCTGACAGGTATTTTTCTGTATGCACCATGTACCATGCTGGTATTCTCGCTATGGCACTATATCAAGGTTCACCCAAACTCTATTATGACCAGACTTTGGGTAATTCAAAGCATTTTTAACATTACTATGTATGGCCTTTTTACAATCGGAATCTGGAAAGATCGCAAGTTATCAGCTGCCAACATAGCTCATCATCGTGGAAATGGAAAATGATATCATCTTAAGCATCGTAATGGCAACCCTCTTGTTTCTCCTGCTGATCAGCTTTATCATCGCATTCTGGATGATATACCAGCGCCGCCGTGCCGCTCATCAACAGGAAAAACAACAGCTGAAGTCCGCATTCGACCAGGAAATGCTCCGCGCTCAACTGGAAATAAAAGAACAAACACAAAAAAATATCTCCCAGGAAATCCATGATAATATAGGCCAGGTACTAAGCCTCGTAAAACTTAACATGGGTACCATAGATACTTCCGCCACCCCTGGCCTCCACGAAAAAATCAGCGACTCCAAACAACTCCTGACCAAAGCAATCCACGATCTCAGAAACCTCAGTAAATCACTCGATACTGACCTCATCATGGACAAAGGCCTCTGCGCCGGCATAGGCCAGGAAGTAGAAATGCTCCGCAGAATAGGCACATTCGACATCAATTTCCAAATTGAAGGAAATCCTGTCCGGTTGGAGCCCAACAAGGAATTAATTCTATTTCGTATCTTTCAGGAAGTATTAAACAACATTATTAAACACGCCCACGCTTCTACCATCGATATCAATCTCGACTATCAGCCACAATGCTGTATCATGGATATCGCTGACAACGGCGAAGGCATCAATCCCAATATACTGCAGGGCGAAACCACCGGAATCGGCCTCGGTAGCATGAGAAAACGAAGCAACCTGATAGGAGCTGACCTCAGTATAGCCGAAAATGAGCCCCAGGGCACCCGTGTAAAGGTCAATATCCCCTATCTGCTCCCTTAAAATGATATGAACAACAAAATCAGTATAGCCCTGGTAGATGACCACGTACTCTTCAGAAAAGGTCTGGGTACACTCATCGCCAGCTTTGACGACTACACCCTGCTGTTTGAAGCCAATAATGGTAAGGAATTTATCAGCATGCTCCGCCCGGATAACCTCCCGGATATCGTGCTGCTGGATATTAATATGCCGGAAATGGACGGCTATGAAACCTGCCTTTGGCTGAAGAAAAATCAACCCCACATCAAGGTACTCGCCCTCTCCATGTACGACAACGAACAATCCATCGTTCGAATGTTCAAAGCCGGAGCCAAAGGCTATATCCTCAAAGACTCAGAACCTTCCGAACTCCGGGAAGCCATGAGCTCGCTCGCTCATAAAGGGTACTACTACTCAGAAATGGTTACCGGAAAACTCATCCACTCCATCCATGAAGCGGAAGAAGAAGGAAATACCACCAAATACGCTACCAACTTAACAGAAAGGGAAATCACCTTTCTCAAACTAGTTTGTACTGAACTAACTTATAAAGAGATCGCCGATCAAATGCATCTCAGTGCCCGCACCATTGATGGCTACCGAGACAACCTCTTCGCCAAATTACAGGTGAAAACCCGCGTTGGACTCGTTACTTACGCCCTCAAACACGGTATCGTTATGCTGGACAAACTTCCTTAATCTCTTTTCACTACTATAATATCGCAGAGGACTATACCCCCAACGTATGGTCCTCTGCTTTATATTCCCGCCTTAATAAGGCATACATGTAAATGTCATTATATCTCCCGTCCCAATACTGCCACTCCCGCAATAATCCCTCTTTCTCAAAACCTAATTTCTCCAGTAATACACAAGAATCAGTGTTGTCCTTCATCACCTCCGCCTGTACACGGTTTATCTCCAACGTCCCAAACACATACGCCAGAAACGCCTGCATCGCCTCCTGCATATAACCCCGCTTCCACCAGTTACTGGATAAATCATAGGATATACTGCACTTATTATTACTGTCCATACTGTTAATTCCAATCGTCCCAACTACACTATGCGTTCCCTTAGCAATGATTACCCACCTGATGCCTGTCTTCTCCCGGAACATCCGCTGGTACTGCTGAATCCGCTCCATCGCCTTCCCCCTGTTCGCCAATGGCGCCACAGGATAAAACCGAACCACCTTCGGATCATTGAAAATGAAAAAGATATCCTCCAACATAGCCATGCTCACAGGCGCTAAGGTCAGCCGCTCCGTGGAAAGCACAGGAAAGGCATCAGGCAGTTTATTCATACGTGTACTTCGTTTATATAATCGCGTTATAGCTGTTCATCCTACGCAGCTCCCAACAATATAACAATACGAAAGCACTTTTCCACCATTCCCATTCCTTGAACTAGTTCAACCAACTTTCCTCTCCTACCATTCTACCTTTGCTTCATCATTTCTAATCACTAAAACATTCCGAAAAATGGCAAAGAAAACAGCACTGGTACTCATAGATTTACAAAATGACTATTTCCCAGGCGGCGCCATGGAACTGGTAGCACCCGACATCGCTGCAGCTACCGCCAGCCACCTCCTCTCGCATTTCCGAAACAGCCAGCAACCTGTTATCCATATCCAGCACATCGCCCTGCAGGAAGGCGCTACCTTCTTTTTACCAAATACGCCCGGCGCCGCTATTCATCAAAGCGTACACCCTCTCCCATCAGAAAAAGTCATCACTAAACATTTTCCTAACAGTTTCCGCGATACCGCCCTGCTGGAATATCTGCAAGCGGAGCACATCACCCATTTGGTTTTCTGTGGTATGATGACGGATATTTGCATAGACGCCACCGTCAGAGCAGCATTTGACCTCGGTTTCGAAAATACCATTATCAGCGATGCAGTCACTACCCGCAACAGAGAACTGCATGGAGAAACCATCCCGGCAGGAAATATTACCAAATCCTTCCTGGCAGGATTAAATGCACTCGGTGGACTATATACGCAAATCCAGTCCGGCGAACAGTATTTAACAAAATAAACCATGAACAGATACCCTTCTTTTGAAAAGAATATCGGAAAGTATATTGACCTGTCAGCCGAAGAACTGACGAAGTTAAGCGCCTGCTATACGCTGCAACAGGTCCCTAAAAACACGAACATTCTTTCAGAAGGACAAATCTGTCAATTCGAAGGCTTCGTATTGGAAGGATGTTTTAAAATTTTTTGTGAAGACGAAAACATGAAAGAACATATCCTGTACTTCGCAATAGAAGACTGGTGGGTGTTAGACATCGGCAGCTTCGTTGCAGGTACGCCTTCCAATATGAATATACGCGCATTGGAAGACTCCACTATGCTGGTAATTGATGCATCCAGGAAAGAACAACTGTACCAGGAAATGCCTAAAGCAGAACGCCTCTTCCGCCTCATGAACCAGACTTCCCTCGCAGCCATGCACCAACGTATGATCAGTATGCTGTCCAAAAATGCTGATCAACGCTACCTGGACTTCCAGGAAAAATATCCCACGCTGTCACAACGCATTCCACAACATCAAATTGCAGCATACCTGGGCGTTTCCCACGAATTCCTCAGTAAGGTCCGCAAGAAAGTACTACGTAAAAAATAAAAGCATCGCGGCAGTGTGGACGCCGCGATGCTTTCCCATGAAGGCAATGCCCTCTTAAATATGCAAGTCTCTTGCTCCCTTCACCTCTGTCGATATCTCACCCATAGCGCCGCCATTGCAATTTTGACCTGTGTAAACTTTTACAAAATCGATATAACCCAATGTAACCGGATTACCACTGCTATCCACCGCCCAGGAAATATCGAAAGTATTATAGCCATAAGTACTATAATCACTGGAATAGCTATCGCTGTATCCCCAGGCAAAGGCTAGGTTGGAAACAATGGAACCCGCTGCCAGTGTGTTTGCCAGCTTCGTTCCGGTAAATGAAATAGAATCCTGGTTGGCGGCGAAAGTAGGATAGTAATTATTCGTAGTGTGGTACGCATTGGCCTGCACCACTCCACTGTTACCCTGGTTATCTTTCCAGGCAACACTCGTTCCTACTGCATGTGGATTATAGTAGGTAATCCGGTAGTTCTTGACAGTAGCGCTACTGTTGTATTCACTGCCGGCCAGCTCATACCAGGGATCATCAGGGATGCCGTTGTTATTAACATCCTGGCTAACCATTACCACTCCTGGCTCCGACCATTGATACGAACCGCCTATAGGGTTGCCATACACACCCAGGTCGGCCCCGGTACCATTACTAACAGAGTGGTCAAATCCAAAAATAATATAGCCGCCAAAAGCACCCAACGATACCATGTTGGAAGTACTGCCCACCAAAGCCTGAGCAGCAGCCAATGTTCCGATACCGCTACTGTTTACAAACTGTCCTCCTGCCGGCAGGTACTCATAGACATTACTGATCAGCGGACTACTACTGGCGGTGGCGGGCCGGTACAGGGCAGACTTTGAGCCATTTAACGGCTGCATACGCAGTTCTTCAGCCTGGTTAGCCTTTTGACAAGAGCTCCAGACTACAGCGCCCAACAGGGCCACTACAGGGAAAAGGGATTTTTTCATTTTATGTGTTTTTTTAGGATGCTGCTACGGATAGTATGACGGGTATAACCAAAAGGCATTATGCCTGCTACGATGGGTTACTATTGGAATGTCAATCGATGATTTGCATTTTTGGTTGTTTATGTTTTCAAAAAGAAAATAACAACACTTTCAAAAGATGGCATACGGCAACAGCAAATTAGAATGTTATCCTAACTAATAAAACACTACAAGCATCTCTGCTCCACAGTACCTAAAAGAAGGACGCACTAATAATTTATCCGCTTAAAAACAGCCAGTATTCTTAACCTTTCACCCGAAAGTGTTGAATGAAAATGCAATCTGGCAGGTCTTCTGACTTTCCTGCTTTTCCGGTGGCCTTCCCATCTCTAACTGGTAGAAACAGTGGCAAAGGAGATGATACCGAAAAATCATTACTGATTAAAGTATGCAGGATCACAGCTACGGGGATAGTTCCGGTTTCACACCGGATTCCCTTTTAATACACGAGCAAATAGTGCCCTTGTAACCAAATGCAATACAAACTTAGCACTTGTGATAATATCTACCAAATAGAAAAGCCGTTGCAGTTTTCCTGCAACGGCTCATGAAGAAAAGAAACTATAAACTATTGTATAATCACCTGCTGCGTATACGCCTTACCGTCATATGTTACCTCCAGGAAATAGCTGCCAGCTGGCAAATTAGCCATCTTCATAACAAATGATGCCGCATGCTCTTGCTGCTGTTGCACCACCTGACGGCCCGCACTGAGTAACACCGCTTTTATTACCGACTTACCGCTATACCCCGGAATCTTAACCTGTAAATTTCCACCAGATACTACCGGGTTCGGATACACGTTGAAAACCGGGGTGCTGCTCTTGCCAGCATCATCCATAGTAGCCATGGTAGCCATCGATAAAGCGGCGTTGTTCACCGGCGCCGCCTGCGCATAGATAGAACCAACCACATTGCCTACAACAGAATAATTAAATGATTCCCAGGTACCTACCGCCGTTCTGAAAGAACTCATCGCTGCCACTCCATTCTCGGAGCTGATGTATGCATTGTTATTGCAGCGCAAAGAGATCGTACCATTACTGTTTGTAATCCAGGTAAATTTCTCCCAATCCTGTGCCGTAGCCCGATTACAGGTAATCGACTGCTGCCCGTTCTCAGAAGAAACATATTTTGCCATAGAACGTAAAGCTATTTTTCCGCCACCTGCATCCAATACAGAAAACTGTTCCCAGGTGCCTGGCGTAGCCCGGTTGCAGTTCATAGCGGTAGTACCATTCTCACCACTCACATACATATTGTTATTCCCTCTCAACGTAATCACCTTTCCGATAGGCGCCGTGGAAGTAGATCTGCTCACCACCACTTCATTGATGGCAGATAACAGTGAATTAGCGCCCGTAGCATCCTGAGATAATTCCCAGATCATGATGCCACTACCCTGATCGAAGGCCAGATTCGTTTTCTGCTTAATGGTAGTAATACCGTTATAGCCCACATTATCAAATACATCTGAATATGGATTAGCCCCTCTTGCCACCAACTGGGCAAAAGATTCCCAGGTAGGACGGCCATAAAAAGGTACGCCCAGTACTAACTTGGATGCCGGTAATCCGCGACCCAACCAATAACTAACAGACTGGGAAGCATATGTATAAGTAGAATGATCGAAGTTATTGTAATCGTAAGCCATGAGGTTATAAAAATCCACCAATGCAAAAGCGCTGCTGAGTATACTGGCGCCACCAGTGCCCACTACGGCCCCTGTCAGCAACTTACCGCGATTATGCATCTCCGTACTGAGCTGTGTCATCAGTGAAATATAATTATTCGCAGATGCGCCCGCATCCGGATACTCCCAGTCGATATCCACACCATCCAGATTATACTGGTTCACAAAGTTGATCATGTTATTCACAAAAGTATTGCGATAACCACTGTTCGCAGCAAGACTCTCAAATCCGCTGTCATCTCCATTATTCCATCCTCCTACAGATATCAGCACTTTTACATTATTAGCATGCGCTGTGGAAACAAGACTTTGCAACTTGGAAGGATTGTCAATCGCTTGCAATCCACCTGTTGTAGTAGGCAACAAAAAGGCATAATTGATGTGGGTCAACTTACTATATTGCACCGCACTTACACTTCCCGCCCAGGAAGGCATATAGCCAACCACCCGAAACGGCGACTGTGCAGTGGCTGACAGGAAACAAACAAACAGTAAAAACAGGGTAAATAAACGTCCTTTCATAATGGAATTTTTAACAGTGAATAATAGGTTCCGGAACCCGACAAATGTATCAGAAGGAGGCTGGATCGCGAATTTATCATGTACTTCAATTCTACGTCATCCCTTAAATTTGCTTCCTTTCGTATATCCTTTACATTTATGAGTCTGAAAATCAAACTGCGCCTATTCTACCTGTTATTGATTCCATTCACCATATGGCTGGGACTTTCCACCCGCCTACCCAGCTGGAAAAATATCCCGCTGATGAATCCTTATGCCGGCGATGTCCTCTACGCTACCCTGATTGTATTCGGGCTGCGATTACTGGCATTACGCCCCGCACGCTGGAAAATCAGCACTGCGAGCTTTGTATTCTGCGTATTGATCGAATTGCAACAGCTCTATCGGGCAGATTGGATCATCCGCCTGCGACATACCCCTCCGTTTGGGTTAATACTCGGTTTTGATTTTAGCTGGACAGACATCTGCTGCTACGCACTGGGAGTGCTCATTGGGCACAGCATAAGTGCCCTCGGCGAGAAAGGACTGCAATAAAACAACAGGGAATGAAGGCATCCCCCCATTCCCTGCACAATACGTTTACCCGTTACCGATAGTTACATAAAGAAACGTTCCGCTACAATCTTGCCATTCTTTACCTCATACACGCAAATTTCTGTATACTTCATCCGGTCCATACCTTTCATCGTGACATCCATCGACATAGTTATAGCGAATGAACTTTCTGCAAATAAAGGTGCAGAACATTCCAACGAATGATATTTCTCCACCATTCCATCGAATTTTCTACCTTTCTCATAAATGCCCTGCAATCCGTGCGTTTCTTTCTCAAAGGCAGGAGTAGCATAGGGTTCCACACTAATAGCATCATCTGCATAAAGTTCAGTTTGTGCAGCTTCAAATTCACCTTTGAGGCAAAGTTCTATCAGGCGACTTGCGATTTCAGTTATTTTCATAATCCGGAAGTTTTTACAAATTATTTTAAGTAGATAACTGCTAACACAAAGCATTTGTTCAAACCTTTAGCAGCCTTAATATCAGGCCGTCAGGAGCGCTTTCTTTCTGAATGCGCTTGGATTCATACCATTATGTTTTTTGAACAATCTGGTCAGATGACTCTCGTCTGCAAAATTCAACTCCCACGCAATTTCATTGATCCTCATATTACTATGTAACAAGCGGGTTTCTACCAGCTTCAGTTTATAACGCAAAATATAATCCTGCATATTTTCACCGGCTTGCTTCTTAAAATACCTTCCCAGATAATTAACAGAAACACCTACTGCAACCGCTATCTTCTCTGCTTTCAGCATTTCGGGCTCATATATGTGCGTCTGAATATGACGAATAATTTCCTGCAGGGTCCGGTCATTGTTATTAGGCATTTCCGCTGGCAGTCTGGTGGCTACATTTCGGGCTACCAAAGTAATCAATGTATTCACCAGTTGCTCCATAACTTCCTGTTTATAAAGACTATCCCGCTGATTTTCCTGTCGCAATGCCTGTATCAGATGATGCGCAATAGCGCCATCGGTTTCCTCATGCAAAATACATCCAGGCGCATGCCCCGCATGGTCCAGGATAAACTCCATTCGCTTTACCCATTCCTTTCTTTCATTCATCACCTGCCGTATAAAAACAGCGTTGAACCGCAGGAAAAAAAACTGCGTGGTTGCATGTACTTCAAAGTGGTGCTTATCTTCAGGCGTTAACAAAAACAAATGGCCGGGGCCGTACTCAAACCGGTTGTCGTTCGCCACCTGCGTGCCAGTCCCTTCCAGGATGTATACCAACTCAAAGAAGTTATGATAATGCGGTACTACCGGACAATGATCCGTATTGATTTCCCGGATCTCAAATGGCTGAAATATGTTTTCTCTCATCATAATTCAAAAATTTGGAAAAATTGTACAATTATTTCACTATCGAATTGTACAATTTTACATTATCAAAAGTAACAAATTTTATGAATGTACTAATCATATTTGCACATCCCGAACAGCGTTCTCTCAACGGTACCATTAAAAATACTGCGGTAGCTCATCTGGAAGCGGCCGGCCATCAGGTGGAAGTTTCCGACTTATATCAAATGAACTGGAAATCTGCTGTAGATGGAGCGGATTACCAACACAACCAGGAAGAACGCCTATTCGTAGGCAACGCCTCTAAATCAGCGCTCGAAAATCAAACCTTATCTCCGGATATCGTTGCAGAACAAGCAAAAGTATTACGTGCCGACCTCATTATATTTCAGTTTCCGCTATGGTGGTTTTCTATGCCGGCAATATTGAAAGGTTGGGTAGACAGGGTATTTACCAAAGGATTTGGCTATGGTACAGGCAAACGCTATGGCGGTGGCAAACTCCTGGGCAAGAAAGGGATGCTGATCGTTACGGCGGGAAGCGATACCCACAGTTTTAGTCTGAATGGCATCAACGGCCATATGGATGATCTACTGTTTCCTATTCATCATGGTATTATGTGGTATAGCGGCATTACGCCACTGGCGCCTTTTATTGTGCATGAAGCCAATCATATACCAGAGGAACGAGTAGCGGCAGCTTTACAAGCGCTGAAAGCGCGGCTCGACTCCCTGGAAACGCTTCCTCCTATTCAATACTACTCTTCTGTAGCTGGCGATTACGATGAAAATGAGTTACTGAAAACGCATCTCAGAGGAGATAAATCCGGATTTGCAGTTCACCGGAAACCATCAGCGTCGCTTGCGCTCAATGAAGTAGTCGATACTGATTCTACCAGCGCCATACACCAATAATACAAACAGCATCAGTATATAATATAAAGGAATTTCAAAGCCATTATTGCCGGACTCAAATCCATTCTCCCAATGGACGGTAATAATGGCTACTACCATACTGAACATCAGTGGTATAGTGATATACCGGACATATAATCCCAGGAACAGCCATACTACCCCAACGGTTTCTGTACATGCTACCAGGTAAGCGCTGACGTAGGGCGCGGGAATATGTAGTTGCCCAAACCAATCGCCGATACCATGAATATCTTTCCATTTCATGGTGGCAGGCCCCAGATAGCCATATGCGAGTACCAGCCGCAATAATAACAATGGTAAATCTTTCAGGGCAGACAACTTTTCCGCCCAAATGCGATATGCTTTCATATATCAGGGTTGAAATCCTAGTACGAGTTGCCGCGTCTGCATCTCCTGCAAGAAGAGGACAGTCTCCGATGCTAAAGTATCCGTTACCGTTATATTCAAATCAGGCGCATAAGCCAGTATATCCGACAACGTTATACCCGCATATAATTGCTCCATCACAAAGGCCAGCCAGGGCGATAATTCAATAAACTGTACCAGGCCGGTTTCAGGCATGCGGTACAGCAATACAAACCATGCTCCTGCCTGCTGCAATATCTTACGACGGTTTGTTTCCTTATGTACCGGGTATTTAAAGGCCAGCAGCCTATATTCCGGATTAAGTAAAATGGATTCCTGCAGCCAGTTGCCCTGCAGTTTAAATGCAGGAACAGCCAAGTCTTCCATATTGTAGAGTTCCAACTCCGCCCATTCAAAGCTGAGCAAATCGTTGAGGTAAGGAATATGATGTTTTTCATCCCAACTATTTTCTACCGCATAAGTGTAAAACTCCAGCGGCATCTTCCACAACTGGTAGGATTGACAGGCATGTTGACTACAAAACTCCTTTGTCATACTGTCCCATTTTCCTTGTGGCAGATTCGCAAAAGCAATAGGGAATGCTGTTTCCAGGGCATCCGCAAAAATATTGAATACCATTTCCCGGTACCAGGCCATCCGGTCGGTCTGCACTCCAGAGAGATTACCCTTTTTGCCGGTGCGGCAATAGCGGGAAAAGGCCTGTTGGACGCTATATGTTTCCGCTGACAAGTGCATGATTTCTACTCCAATGTTTATTACAAATAGCTTTTAACCGGTTTAGTTCACCTTGCAATTCCGGCAGCTGCGGGAAATTATAATCCCGTTCCAGCAATACCGGTACAGGTTTCAGTCGCTGTATAGTCCCTTCAAAGAGATCGTATACCGGATCGATAATGGCATCAGCGTGGGTATCAATAATAAGATCCGGCGTTACTTTTTCATGCCCCGCCATATGGATATAACCTACTTTATCGAGGGGAAGTTGCGCAATGAATTCCTTCGCGTCATACTGATGATTGAATGCATTCACATATATATTGTTTACATCCAGCAACAACTGACAACCGCTCTGACGCACAATTTCACTGATAAAATCGCTTTCGCTCATTTCCGCCGCTACAGGGGTATAGTAAGACACGATTTCCATCACCAGCGGTCGCTGCATATAGTCTTGTACCTGCTGAATACGCTCGGAAATATGCCTGACGGCATCCATTCTGAATGGCACGGGCAACAGATCATACATATGCGCATTATCACACTTGGAGTAACTGATATGTTCAGAGTAAAGCTGGATCTGATATTCCTCCAGGAATGATTTTACATAACGCAGGAATTCCTGATCCAAAGGTTCCGGACTTCCGATTGATAGCGATAAACCATGACAGAGCACCGGGTATCTCTCTACCGCCTGATGCAATAATTTCTTCCAATGTCCTCCGATATGCATCCAGTTTTCTGGTGCAAACTCTATGAAATCGGGATGAATTAATTCGCCGGCGATCAGCTCCTGTGCAAACTCCCGTCTAAATCCAATACCTACCATAAGATAGCGTTTACAGGTAAGAGAAAAAGGAAGACAGCGCTTTACTGCTGTCTTCCTGATTGCATATAATTACATACCACCACCTTTACCAGTACTATCTTTCACTGGTTTGGTACCTTTTCCTTTAGCGCCTTTTTTATGTCCTGCACATTTACCCGCAGCACATTTACCTGGAGAACATTTGCCCTCATGTGTTTTAGCGGTGGAGTCTTTACCGCTGCATTTCATTTCTGTAGTCATGATATGGCCGTTGCCTGCCAGTGCACTTCTTACAGAGGTACCACTGCCCATATTGTTGTAACTAACAGGGTTGGCATTAGCCAGCGTAGCCAGCCCGAGGATAGCGCCGGCAACAAGAGATCCGGAGAAAATTACTTTCTTGTTAACTGATTTGTTTTCCATGTTTAGAGAATTTATAACTGAGTAAAAAAAGCATTACTGGTTTCTAAAAAATCGGAAATAAATATGGAATCCTAACTACAATAAAATGAAACAAATTTACAATCAGACGGATAGCCTATTCTTTCGTGCACACATCGTTTATTTCAGATTCATGATAGTTTCAGAAGGGGGATCAATGAATTGTTGAACTCGCTATTACAGGTAATCATATGCCAGGCTCCGGAAAAGATATCGCATGCAGAGGTCCGGTTGTCTCCCTAAATATTCTTCCTCTACAATAACCGATCCGAAGGCAGATGGTTCAGTATTAAGAGCTGTTGGAAATGCCAACAATGCTATTCTCCGGAAAATCTTTTTAATCAGTTAGGATACCAGGAGCTAAAAAATGGGGCATTTTACTTTACAAGTAGTGGCAAAAAAATGTAGATAACCCAATTTGTATTATTTTTGACATGACGGTAACTACAACTACCTGCCGGCTATTCCGGCAAATTTATATAACGGACATCCATATACTATACCTAAACGGGTAGTTTCAGGTGACTTGCTAAAACTAATTAACAGGCCATGAACAATCAAACGCCTCCTGTAACTTCCACCTTCTTTGTTGCACTGGTGAAGGATTATTTGCGTGGAAACAAAACAAAAGCGGAAGTATTAGCTGATATCGCTCCTGTACAGGCCGCCTCTGTGGCTGTTGGGGAAGAAGTAACACAGATGCTGCTGTCTACAGCCCGCACTGTTAATGAGGATTTTTATCAGCAGATACTCACTGAAATGCCACATGCCGTGGAAACTACGCCTACCCGTGCCGGCATGATCCACCACCTGAAAGCGCTGCTGGCTGGCCACATTAGTACCACCGATTTCCTGGAATGGGCCACCTGGCATAATGAACCCAATACAGATATGGGCGCCGGCTTCTTCGACGATATCGCGATAGATTATCTCTGCACCCAGCTCCTGCCACAATACGGCAAGGAACTCACCCGCGAACACTACGAAAAAGCCCTTAAAATCCTCAGCAATCAACAGCATCAGGTGCTGAAAGATAAGGTAGCCCTCGTGTTACTTACAGAAAAAGAACAACAACGCTTCCTCTTCTACCTGGGCGATTATATCCAGGGCCATACCTCTCCGGAACAACTGGATGTTTACCTGCTGAACCGTTTCGGTATGGACCATCATTCCTTTCCATACATGCACACATTGGCCGCCATTATGCAGGAGCCGTCCAAATTACCGGCATTGCTGCATATGGCTAAGAATGGAGCTTCTCTTGAATAATATCTGAAATCTTTAACTGACGGGGCTCCTGGGTAATCATATCCCAGGGAAGCGTAAGCATCACCGTGCCGTCGCTGTACCACAGTTCCTTTCTGAACGGAGCCGCTACCGGCAGTATTTTACCCGCATCTGTAATGTCCTGCAACTGCTGACGATATGGCTCCCGGATATGAATGTATCCACCAAATACCTGGTGCATACTAACAGGCATCCATATACGAGCAGATACCAATACCGGTGTACCACTGGTATCCGCCGGCATCTCCTGTGTAAAAGCAAATTCCTGGCATTTTACCCCCAGGATCTCCTCTTCTTCGCCCGTCGGCTTCAGTTGATCCAGGTAGTCCGGCTCTCCGGGATAAACTGGCGACATATCACGCAGGTCCAGCAATGCTTTCTCTCCGCTACCCATGTTATGAATGGCCGTTACACTCAATTGGGAAGCATGGTTGAAATCCGCGATATACATGTATTTCGCCTTATTGGAGGCATTAGACATCAGGATGGCCAGTTGCGGCTGCTCACTGTTATACATGGTCAGCACTTCATTTACTTCCCGGGAAGCAGTATCCTCAGGCGCCTTGCGATACACCTTCTGGTAAAGGACTACATCAAAATCATAGGTAGAATCTATCTGGATTTTCTGCGCTCCGCCAATAATCAATGAAGGCCCACTCAGGGGCTTCCTACCGGCAGATTCATAAGGACCATCGTCCAACTGAAGGGTATCCTTTTTCGGGCCTTCCAGGCGGAATCCATCTTTGAGTTGCTTAATAATCGCTTCCTGGGCCATGGAATCGGCCCAGATAAGGGTACATACGAGTAGCATTATTACCCGTTTCATAGGCATAGGTGTTATATACCCGGGCAATTTACATTAAAATAAATTACAATAAAACAATCAGCTAACCATTAGGCTACAGCCTCTCAGGGCGGAATTATCAAGGCGGCCCAATACTTCAAACTGGCCATCCTCGTGCATTTTACCGATATCGTCTGTGGCAATAAAAGCACAGGAGTAAATATTGGCCAGATCGATGACGTTGATCACGCCTGCACCTTTACCTGTTTTGAGATCGAAGGGATCATTTTCATCGCGGAGCAGAATTTTCATCCAGGGCGGCGTGGTAAACAGGCCATTTCCTTGGGAATATGCCTGGGACAAGAGTTCGGTCATACCATATTCGGCATGTACAACGGGTACGCCCAAACGTTCTTTCAGGTAATCGTGGACTTCCTGTCGGGTCCATTCTTCCCGGCGACCTTTCATTCCGCCGGTTTCCATGACAATGGTGTGTTGGAGGTTTAGTTTGAAATTTTCCGCGAAATCCAGCAGCCCAAAGGTGACGCCAATCAGCAGTACTTTCTGTCCGCGGGCTTCCAGCTGTTGCAGTTCTGCTGCGAGTTTGGCATGTTCGTAGAGATAGAAGCCACTCTCTGGTTTTCCACTTTTCTCGATCATCACCTGTACCATGCGTACCAGCGAGGAATGCTGCCGCTCCAGGTAAGAAGGCAGCAAACCAACGATCACATAATCTTCCACCCTACCATACAACTGCTCAAAGGCCGTCATAAAACTGCGGGTATAGATATCGCTGTACTTTACCAGGTGTTTGCTGTTGATGGTTTGCGTTGTGCCGCTGCTTTCAAAAACCAGTTCCGGCGTGAAGTTACCGCATACAACAGCGTGGGTTTTAAAGAATTGTATCGGGAGATACGGTATCTCCAGGATGCTTTTTACCTCCTCAGGACGGATATGCAGGGCATTCGTATAGGCGCGATAGATATCATTTTCGCGATATTGAAAACGAAAAAGCTCCAGGGATAAGGCTTCCAGGCCTTCCGGCTGCAGGGTAAAAATATTATCTGGTGATACTCCACTCATCTGTTAGATACTTTAAATCAATGCAAAGGTAGGGAGAAGAATAATTTTAGCCGCAGTAAGTAACAATTGATATAAAAAAACGTTAGTTAATGAGTACCTGCGGGATACAACGATATATTTGTATATTACCTAAATTAATGTAGGTTTGTTTTATGAAGAAATTCCTGTTATTATTCCTGTTTGCAGCCTTCGTTGTGCTTTCTTGTAACAAGGACAATTACGGCCCGATACCCACCATTAGTTTTGAAAGTTGGTCCTTACCTTCCATAGACAGCAATACAGCAGTAGTAAATGCCTTTTTCCGCGTGAAAGACGGAGATGGCGACATCGACTCCGCCATTTTCTATCGTATACATTATTTTATTGCCAATCCAGCTACAGATACTGCCCGATTTGGCATGAAACATATGGCGGGAATTGGCGAAAATACAGGTAAAAGCGTGAATGCCCAGGTGAAACTGCCGCTGGAAAAAATTGATTTTGTCCGTTGGATAGAACACACCGAAGACCGCCCGGATAGTATGTGGATGGAAGTATTCATCCAGGACAGAGCAGGGAATATCAGCGATACCATTACCACTAAAAAAATTCCCATATTCAAGAAGCGCGCGCCATGATTACTGGCCATTATTCCCTTCCTGATAAAAAATTTATAGACGCCGCAACACTGCGGCGTTTATTTTATCTTTAAATTACTGCCAGAATTTCCCGCGATGAATAAAATAGAAGAACTACAATCAAAGATAGCCGAAGCCAAGTTAGGTGGCGGTGAAGTAAGAATTGCCTCCCAGCACAAAAAAGGTAAACTGACCGCCCGCGAAAGGCTGCAGCTCCTGCTGGACGAAGGCTCATTTGAAGAACTGGATATGCTGGTTACCAACCGTAACAGAGGCCTCACCTTCGACCAGGAACAGTTCCTCGGCGATGGCGTGGTTACTGGCTATGGAACCATCAACGGCCGTCTGGTGTATGTTTTCTCTCAGGACTTCACCGTTTACGGCGGTAGTCTCTCCGAACCGCATGCCCGTAAAATCTGTAAAATCATGGACCTCGCCATGGACAATGGCGCCCCATTAATTGGTTTGAACGACAGTGGCGGCGCACGTATCCAGGAAGGAGTAGTGAGTCTGGGCGGTTATGCAGATATTTTCTACCGCAATACCAGGGCTTCCGGCGTGATTCCACAAATCAGCGCCATTATGGGACCTTGCGCCGGCGGCGCCGTATATTCTCCTGCCATCACCGACTTTATCATGATGGTGGAGCAAACATCCTATATGTTCGTTACAGGACCTAACGTGGTGAAAACCGTTACGCATGAAGAAGTAACCTCCGAAGAACTCGGCGGCGCACAAACCCATGCTACCAAAAGCGGCGTAACCCATTTCTCCTGCGCCAACGAAGTGGAATGTATCCAAAACATCAAACAACTCCTGAGCTATATCCCGCAAAACTGCGAGGGAACAGCACCCGTATACCCCTACACGTTAGGGAATGAGGTAAGAGAAAAGCTGGATACCCTGATTCCGGCCAATCCCAACCAGCCTTATGATATGAAGGAAGTGATCGCAGAACTCACTGATGCAGACAGTTTCTTCGAAGTACATAAAGACTTCGCAGAAAACCTGATCGTTGGTTTTGCAAGCATCGCCGGCAGAAGTATTGGTATTGTGGCCAACCAGCCTGCCCATCTGGCCGGCGTACTGGACATCCATGCTTCCGTAAAAGGCGCCCGCTTTACCCGCTTCTGTGACGCCTTCAACGTTCCGTTGCTCGTACTCGTAGACGTACCCGGCTTCCTCCCTGGTACAGACCAGGAATGGAATGGTATCATCACCAACGGCGCTAAATTACTGTATGCCCTCAGCGAAGCCACCGTGCCCAAACTGACGGTTACCACCCGCAAAGCCTATGGCGGCGCTTACTGTGTGATGAACTCCAAACATATCGGAGCCGACCTGAATTTTGCCTTCCCACAAGCAGAAATTGCGGTAATGGGCGCTAAAGGCGCGGTAGAAATCATTTTCAAAAAAGAAATTGATGGTGCAGAGAACCCCGAAGTACGCATGACCGAGCTGGTTAACGACTACACAGAACGCTTCGCAAATCCTTATCTGGCGGCAGAGAAGGGC
Organism: Chitinophaga dinghuensis; assembly: GCF_003259435.1. Classification (GTDB taxonomy): domain Bacteria; phylum Bacteroidota; class Bacteroidia; order Chitinophagales; family Chitinophagaceae; genus Chitinophaga; species Chitinophaga dinghuensis. Next base: position 630,298 of record NZ_QLMA01000003.1, on the reverse strand, counting down.
TATATAGACGAGGTAGTAGTTCCTTCCCAGACCAGGGTTAAATTGATCAAAGGTTTCAAAATGCTCGAAAATAAAGTGGTAAACATGCCAAGAAAAAAACACGGCAATATACCTTTGTAATGTGGTTAGGGGTTGCCTGAACGGCAGCCCCTGCAACTTTACCAAATGCTCGTGCGCATGTTGAAAAAGCTATTCAATTTTTTTGTTAATTCATCACTCTGGATTACACTCTGTGCATTGTTGATGATCTGGCAGACCAACCGGCTGCTACTCCTGCAATATGACCAGTGTAATTTCTACCTGTTTGTTTTCTTCTCCACCATTTGCAGTTATAATTTCCATTGGTACCTCACCCCGGATGATCCTACTTCACAGTCCGAACGTATACACTGGGCTGCCCGTCATCGCAAGATGATGCTGGTATGCTGCGCTATTGGCGCCATTGGCTCCGCCTATTTCTTCTGGCAGCTACGCGCACACTGGCTGGAACTCTGTGGAGCCGCCTTCCTGACCTTTTTATATTCAGCGCCCAAAGTGCCACATCCGTCTTTACGATGGCTGAGCAAAATCGCCGTAGGAAAAACGCTGTTCCTCACCTTTGTATGGACTTACGTCACTACGGTTTTGCCGGCACTGATCGCCGACCATGCCGCCACCATACCCGTGATACTGTTCACGCTACACCGTTTTGCGCTGGTATATGCCATTTGTATACTCTTTGATAACAGAGACCTGGAGGAAGACAGAAAGGCCGGCATCCGCAGTCTGATCACACATCTGAGCACAAAGGATTTACTGCGGGTATATTTTGCCTCCCTGCTGCTGGCTGCCGTTACAGCGGGCGCCCTTACGCCCTATGCAGATGCTCCAGCCATTGCGAGTTTGCTCCTGGCCGTATTGGCCACCGCGCTGATTACCCGCAAGGCATGGACAAACAATGCCGATTATCTCTATTACTTCGTACTGGACGGTTTTATGATGTTATCCGCGGTCATTCACCTGCTGCTGGTATACTGCATTTGAAATTGTCAAAATAAATTACATTTGTTCGATCACAATCTGGAAGCATATGTCTAAGAAACAGAAATCAATATTCACGAAGGAATCGCTTGCATTCCTCAAAGATTACCTGAACAACCCATCTCCTACCGGTTTTGAGAAAGAAGGACAGAAGTTATGGCTGAAATATATCACGCCGTATATCGATGAACATATGGTAGATGCATATGGCTCTGTTGTAGGCGTTATCAACCCGAAAGCGCCATTCAAGGTGGTTATTGAAGCCCATGCGGATGAAATCTCCTGGTTTGTAAACTACATTTCTCCGGAAGGACTGATCTATGTAATCCGTAATGGTGGCTCCGATCAGCAAATTGCACCTTCTAAAAGAGTAAACATACATACAGAAAAAGGTATTGTAAAAGCAGTCTTCGGATGGCCCGCTATTCACACCCGTTTACGCGGTGGAGAAGGGAAAGAGCCACAACCAAAGGTAGACAACATCTTCCTGGACTGCGGCGCCCGTAGCCGTAAAGAAGTAGAAGATCTGGGTATCCACGTTGGTTGCGTATGCACTTTCGAAGATGGTTTCGAAGAGCTGAACTACGATTATTATATCTGCCGCGCCATAGATAACCGTATCGGCGGTTTTATGATTGCTGAAGTAGCCCGCCTCCTGAAAGAAAAGAAACAGGAGCTTCCTTTTGGTTTATACATCGTCAATGCGGTACAGGAAGAAGTAGGACTGCGTGGTGCAGAGATGATCGCCAAACGTATCAAACCTAACGTGGCTATCATCACAGACGTAACCCACGATACCACCACACCGATGATCAATAAAAACATCGAAGGTGAAATCAAATGTGGCGCAGGTCCAAGCATCACTTACGGTCCGGCAGTACATAACATTTTGCGTGATATCATCATCAAAACAGCTAAAAAGCATGATATCCCTTACCAACTGCATGCTGTGAGTCGCAGTACCGGTACCGATACAGATGCATTTGCATATTCCAATGATGGTACTCCTTCTGCACTGATCAGTTTGCCATTACGCTATATGCATACTACCGTGGAAATGGTGAAAAAAGAGGATATTGAAAATACCATTCAACTGATTTATCATACCCTCCTCACCATCACACCAAAAACTAATTTCAACTACCTGAAAGACTAAATAATTCTCAGGATAAAAGCTCAAAACCGTAATGGACGTCTGCGATGTTCATTACGGTTTGATCTTTTCGGTTGTCCTGGTACCGCATTTGATACCCATTCTTTATGGTTAACTTTAGGATATGAGCAGGAAAGAAACGATCGCAGGCTTTTATGACCAACATGGGCAACCCTATGCCGGAGGAGGTAATTTTTTTGTGTACCAAAGAGAGGCATTTGCATGTGATGTAACGCAGCTACCTTCCAACAGGCGGGACTTCTATAAAATATCTATGATTACTTCCGGGGAAGGTATTGTAGGGCATGCAGACAAAACTATTCATATACAACAACCTGCCATCACATTTTCAAACCCCTGGATACCTTTTTCCTGGGAGCCTACCACCACAGATCAGAAAGGATATTTCTGTGTTTTTACAGAAGAGTTCATCACCCCAGAACTAAGGAAAGGAAGCTTGGCCCAGTCTCCTCTATTCAAGGTGGGCGGGGATCACTTGTTTTTCCTGGAACCTGCCAATCAAATCTTGCTCACACGGATTTTTGAAAGTATGCTACAGGAAAGCCAATCTGATTATGCCAATAAAAATGAAATCCTGAACAACTACGTGCAGATCATTATGCATGAAGCGCTGAAAATGCAACCGCCCACAGATCAGTACCAATCGGGCAACGCAGCAGAACGGATCAGCAGCCTGTTTATGGAATTACTGGATTTACAATTCCCCATAGATTCCCGGCAACAGACTTTACAATTTAAGAATGCCAACGAGTTTGCCACTCAGCTCAATATTCACACCAACCACCTGAACAGAGCGCTCCGCGAAGTTACCGGTAAGACCACTACGGAATGGATTTCCGACAGGATTACCCAGGAAGCGAAAACGCTACTGCAACGCAGCAGCTGGGGGATCTCTGAAATAGGCTATACGCTTGGATTCGAGCACTCCTCTAATTTTAATACCTTCTTCAAAAAACATACTTCCCTTACGCCAAATCAGTTCCGCAAAACGATTGTTGTCAATTAATAACTTTCTGTTTGAATGGCATAATTTTTAAAATTGCCACTGCCTCACCTTTGTCATAAATATTCAAACTATGACAAACGAATCAATGAAAGGCAAAGTAGCCGTTATTACAGGAGGAACCACTGGTATAGGATTAGCCACTGCAGCATTATTTCTCCAACATGGAATGAAAGTGGTGATCGCAGGACGCCGTCAGGAAGAAGGCCGCAAAGCCCTCGCACAACTCCGTCAAATCAGTCAGGAGGTAGATTATGTATCAACAGATGTTTCCCAATCTGAGCAAGTAGCACAATTGATTGATACAGCTGTTCAGTTGTTTGGCCGACTGGATGTTTTGTTCAGCAATGCCGGTATAGAAGGACATTTTGGCCCAATTGGCGATATCGCAGAATCCAGTTATGATGAACTGATGCACATTAATGTGAAAGGTGTTTGGCTGGGTGCAAAATACGCTGTGGCACAGTTTAAGCGTCAGGGAGATGGAGGCGCAATCGTTAATACCTCTTCCTGGCTGGCCCGTGGCGCTTTTGCTGGCTCCGCGATTTATTCTGCTTCCAAAGCGGCACTGGATGCTATGACCAGAGGACTGGCAGTAGAACTTGCTGCAGAAAATATCCGGGTAAATAATGTGCAACCTGGCTATATCCATACCCCTATGTTTGATCGGTTTTTCCCAGCAGAAAATGGAGAAGCGTTAATGGCACCGTTGCGGAAACATGCGCCTATGGGCCGATTCGGAACATCTGAGGAAGTAGCGGAATTAGTACTCTGGTTGAGTAGTCCGGCTGCACGCTTTGTAACCGGAGAAAGCATTGCCGTAGATGGCGGGTTAGCCATTGGAGGTCAGCGTATGTAAAAAAACGCGGGCTGGACAAATAACTTTGCCCAGCCCGCATTTCAATCATTTATGTAATCCTTTACAGGAAATATTCTACGCCCAGTTTATAGCCTTTCATCCCTAATCCACAGATGGAACCTACACATTTAGGCGCAATCAGGGAAGTATGTCTGAACTCTTCTCTGGCATATACATTACTGATATGCACTTCAATTACCGGGGTTTTAATACCGGCAATCGCATCACGGATAGCGACGGAAGTATGGGTGTAACCGCCAGCATTCAACAGAATACCATCTGCGGAAAAGCCCACCTGGTGGAGATAATTGATTAATTCCCCTTCCACGTTACTCTGGAAATAAGTAAAATTCACCTGTGGAAAAGCTTTTTTCAATGTTTCCAGGTATTCCTCGAAAGACTCATTGCCATATATGCCAGGTTCTCTTTTGCCGAGCAGGTTGAGATTCGGGCCATTTATAATTACGATCTGCATAAAATAAGTAAGAATAAAGATACGGGCACTAATATAGTTAATCCGCTTAACTATTGCTATCGCTGCCCCAGCGGTAGGTTTTTATCTCCACACCAGCCAGATCCAGGATACGGTCTACCACAGTATCTGCTACCTCTTCAATCGTTTTCGGGACACTGTAGAAAGAAGGAGTGGCAGGACAGATGATACCACCGGCTAGGGTTACCGCTTCCATGTTTCGTATATGCATCAGGTTATAAGGTGTTTCTCTTACCACACAGATGAGCTTACGTCTTTCTTTGAGTACCACATCGGCAGCACGGGTAATCAGATCGTTGGAGATGCCTGTCGCCACACGTCCGAGTGTGCCCATAGAGCAAGGACAGAGGATCATGGTATTGAAACGTCCGGAACCGGAAGCAAAGGGCGCATGGAAGTCCTGCTGACTATAAAATTTAAAGGGAATATCCTGGTAGTCGGTGTTATTTAGTTCTGTTTGCCATACTGTTTTGGCATTTTCCGTCATCACAACGGCCACTTCATCCAGCTGTTCCTGCGCATTGGCCAGCTTTTTCAGGAGCTGACGGGCATAAATGGAGCCACTGGCTCCAGTAACAGCTACAACTATACGATGCTTCATAGAACAAAGCTAGGTATTTTTGATGTTGTCTCCCTAAAAACTAATAAAGGTCCGCCATGGCGGACCTTTATCAATATCTTGTCACGAATATTATCTAGGCTATATGGTCTGCAATTTCTTCCATGCGGATGCCGTTATGGCTTTCATCATAGATACATTTACCGTTGCGGATGAGTAATATTTGCGGAGATTCATGAGGCACGCCATACATTGCCTCGATGGCATTAGATACAGACCTGTAAGAAATCAGATCCAGATAATAGAACGTTAACGCCTCAGGTACGACTGTTCGTTCCAGCCTCGATTTGGCCATGGAACTAATGGAACAGCGGGTACTGTGCTTGAAAATGGCGATTGTTTGCTCTGCAGATGCAGCATTGATTTGCTGCAATTGCTCCTCGTTGGTTAACGCTATCCAGTTCATTTTTGAATTAGCAATGCTTAATTTGATCTGCGTTATGCGTAGGCACCATCCCCATTCCTCTCATAGGGCAGCCCAGTTTCTGATGCGTCGCGCAGGATGTCATGAAAGCTGCAAAGATAAATAACATCGCGGTGCAGCCCAAAATTCTGTAGTAAGGTTTCATGATGGGAGTTTTAAATAAGTAAAACGAAATTTCACAGGAAATATGATACGATCTCTTTTTTAATCGTCTTTTGTAACGTTATTTTGCAAAGATAAAAAATACATTATAAAAAACAACACTATATATCTGGTAGTGACCTTAAAGACGCCATGACAAAAGTACATTTTATAGCGATTGGAGGAAGTGTAATGCACCAGTTAGCCATAGCCTTGAAAATCAAAGGGTATGAAGTGAGCGGCAGCGATGATGAGATCTTTGAGCCCGCCCTCTCCAACCTGAAGCAGGCCGGCATCCTCCCCCCTTCCACTGGATGGGACGCTACCAGAATCACTCCGGACCTGGATGCTGTTATCCTGGGCATGCATGCCCGGGCTGATAATCCTGAGTTACTCAAAGCTAAAGAACTAAACCTGAAAATCTATTCCTTCCCGGAATATATTTACCAGGAATCCCGCAATAAAACCCGTATAGCCATCGGCGGTAGTCATGGTAAAACTACTACCACTGCCATGGTAATGCATGTATTACAGCACAGCGGCAAGCAGTTCGACTACCTGGTGGGCGCAAAACTGGAAGGTTTCTCCCAGTCGGTCAACATCACCGACGCCCCGGTAATCGTATGTGAGGCAGATGAATACCCGGCTTCCGTGATCGAAAAACGGCCGAAATTCCATTTCCTGCATCCGCAAATTGCCGTATTGACAGGTATTGCATGGGATCATATCAACGTTTTCCCGACTTACGAGATATACAAAGAGCAGTTTGCCATCTTCCTGCGTACCATGGAAGCCGGCAGTGTACTGATCTATAACAGCAGCGATACGGAATTGTCTGAACTGGTAGCCCACGAGGGACGCCATCTCCGACTGATTCCTTATAATATGCCTATTCATATGATCAGCAATGGCGTCACCAGGGTGTACTTCGATGAAGGATTCGCTGACCTGGAAGTATTTGGCGGTCATAACCTGTTGAATATGCACGCTGCCAAACTGGTTTGCAATGAACTGGGGATCTCCGATGAAGAATTCCTGGCCGGCATTGCCAGCTTCAAAGGCGCCGCCAAACGCCTGGAATTGATCGCTAAAAATGAACGTAGCGCCATTTACCGCGATTTTGCCCATGCACCTTCCAAAGTGAAAGCCACTATGGAAGCGGTAAAACAACAATATCCCGACCGCAAACTGATTGCCGTACTGGAACTGCATACCTATAGCAGTCTGAATGCAGACTTTCTATCCGAATATGCAGGCGCCATGGACCCGGCAGATGTAGCGGGCGTCTTCTACAGCAAACATGCCCTCGAAATAAAACGAATGCCCGATCTGGACCCCGAATTGGTAAAAGCCCGCTTTGGCAGAAATGATCTGCATATCTTTACAGACCGCGCCGCCTTTGAAGCATTCCTTGAAGCACAAGAGTATCAGCATACCAACTTGTTGCTGATGAGCTCCGGTACTTATGATGGTATCGACTTCAACGGACTCTCCAGGCTGCTCGGATAATTTTACTAAAACAAAACAAATAATAAACAGACGATGTCTTCTCTGCTCCTCAAAAGGCCTCTGGCCGTTATTGATTTGGAAACCACAGGTACAAACGTGGCCACAGATCGTATCATTGAAATTGCTATCATTAAAGTATTTCCTGATAAAACAACCCAGTCCAAAGTTAAGCGTATTCACCCGGGAATGCCTATCCCCGCAGGATCTACAGCAATTCATGGTATCAGCGATGAAGATGTGAAAGATGCGCCTACCTTCAAGCAGGCTGCCAACGAACTCAAAATGTTCCTGGACAACTGCGACCTGGCAGGTTATAACTCCAACCGCTTCGACATTCCTTTACTGGTAGAGGAATTCCTCCGCGCAGAAATGGAATTCGATATCACTAAACGTAAATTTGTAGACGTACAACGCATCTTCCACCTGATGGAAAAACGTACCCTCAGCGCCGCCTACAAGTTCTACTGCGATAAAAACCTGGAAAATGCCCATAGCGCCGAAGCAGACGCCCTGGCTACCTACGAAATCCTGGAAGCCCAGCTCACCAGGTACGAACAGCTCCAGAACGATATCGATGCCCTCGCCACCTTCACCAAAGAAGAAGATTATGTGGATTTCGCGCGCAGAATTGTCATGCAGGGCGGACAGGAAGTATTCAACTTCGGAAAATACAAAGGAAAGCCAGTAAGAGAGGTCCTGAAAATCGAACCTCAGTACTACGACTGGATGATGAAAGCGGATTTCCCCCTGAATACAAAACAAAAACTCTCCGAGATTTATTATAATATGATGTTAAAAAAAATGTAATCTTCGGGTAGAACATCCTAACTTGCAGCCGAATTGAATTATTTTCGCAGTCCTAAAAAACACCATCTGCCGAATTGGAAAAGCTTGTCATCATACCTACGTACAATGAAAAGGACAACATCCAAAACATCATTGACGCTGTATTTTCCTTACAGCAGGATTTCCATATCCTGATAGTTGACGATGGTTCTCCGGATGGTACCGGCGCCATTGTAAAATCATTACAGGGTTCACATCCCAACGAACTCTTCCTGGAAGAACGTTCAGGTAAGCAGGGCTTGGGAACCGCATACATCCATGGATTTAAATGGGCTTTAGCCAAAGGCTATCGCTATATTTTTGAAATGGATGCCGACTTTTCCCATAACCCGAAAGACCTGATCCGTCTCTACGACGCTTGTGCCAAAGGTGGCGCAGACGTATCCGTAGGCTCCAGGTATGTGAAAGGTGGGAAAACTGAAAACTGGCCATGGGACAGAGCAGTGCTCTCCTATGGCGCCTCTATCTATGTAGGACTGATCACCTGGATGCCAGTGAAAGATCCGACTGCAGGTTTCGTTTGCTATAGCAGCGCAGTACTGGAAGCCATTAACCTGGACCAGATCCAGTTTGTAGGCTATGCATTCCAGATAGAAATGAAGTTTACTGCCTGGAAACTGGGCTTCAAAATTGCTGAAGTACCTATCACATTTAAGGATCGTAAGGAAGGCTATTCCAAAATGAGTAAAGGCATTGTAAAAGAGGGTATCCTCGGTGTCCTGAAAATTCAATGGCAAAGTCTCTTTCGCAAGTATAAGAAACGAGTAAGAAACTAAGCATACCGTCTACGGACGGTATGCCCCTCTCCGGGAACCATCTTCGCTGTGCAAATCCGCCCTGGGCGGTTTATCATGAAAAAAGCTTTTATAGAATTACACCTCTCAGTATTCCTGGCAGGTTTTACCGGCATTCTGGGTAAATTAATTACCCTCAATGAGGGAATGCTGGTTTGGTATCGCCTCTTCATCACCGTTATCACCATGTTCTTCCTCTTCCGCTACCAGGGAACGTTGAAAAAACTTTCCTGGAAGGATATTCTGCCAATTGGCAGTACAGGAGTGGTAGTAGCATTACACTGGCTGTTCTTTTATGGCAGTATCAAATATGCAAACGTATCCATCGCGGTAGTCTGCTTCAGTTTGACCAGCCTTTTCACCGCCATCTTTGATCCACTGATCAACAGACGCCGCTTCGATACAGTGGAAATGCTACTCAGCCTGCTCACGCTGGGCGGGATTTTACTGATCTTCCATTTCGATACCCAATACCGAACCGGTATCATATTGGGCATTATCTCGGCCATGTTTGCGGCCTTATTCACTGTATTCAATAAGCGACTGATCAAACGGTTCGATACTAAAACCATCACTTTTTACGAGCTCTCTACAGGATTGGCTGTACTGACGCTGTTTGCGCCAATATATCTCCATATGTTCCCTGTAACGAGCCTCCTCCCTGGCACGATGGACTGGGTATACCTACTCATCCTGTCATGGGCTTGTACCATCTGTATGTACCTCCTGAGTATGAGCGCGCTGACAAAGATTTCTCCGTTTACAGTAAACCTCTGCTTCAACCTGGAACCTGTATATAGCATCGTGATGGCATTTGTGATCTTTCATGAAAATAAATACCTGAATCCCGCTTTTTATGGGGGCCTCGCCTGTATAATACTGTCTGTAATTCTTCAAATGATAAGAGTTACCTGGCAACATAAAAAATTAAAGGCAACTGCCTGATAAACAAAAAAGGCCGTCTCTTCTAAGTAGAGACGGCCTTTTCATTTGACTGTTATGTTAACGCTGCCCTATCAGCAACGGTTGTCTCTCCTTGGTATTATCATATTCTATTTCGATATAGTACATACCTGACCGTAATCCTCCCACGTTTAACTGGGCAGTATTCACACCTGTATATTTCTGTTGCCGTACCCGGTTACCCATCTGATCATATATACTGATAACATTGATACGCGCCTGCGCATTATTGGCCTTTGCCAGCGCCTGATCGGTATGCTGACTCACCATAATATTGTTCACAGCTGGATTCGGCGATACATTAAATAACAAGGTTCTTGGGCAAGGACTATATACCGTTACGCCGTCCTGAATATTTTCACCGCAGGCATTTTTCGCTGTAATGGTAATACCGCCGCCGCCATATACGCTCACATAAGAACTTCCGCCAGAAGGACTATAAATGTTGATAGTACTACCAGAAGAAGCATTGGAAGTCCAGTTATAATTCGTAAGTGGCATATTCGGGGAAGTGGTAATCAGCCAATCCTGCCAGCCACTTCTGCAAGTTCCGTTCTGGCTGGAAGACAAGCCCATACTAATCACAGTAGTCACTGCCTTGGTAGCCAGAATACAATTAGGCAAACTGGCCGTCAGGGTGAAGTTACCTTGCGTTACTTTAGTTAATGATACACTATTACCAGAAGGTACCACATTTACGATACCCGCCGGAGATACGCTCCAGGTAACCGTTTGGCCAGCAGGAACCCCACTCACGGTGTAAGTAGTTGTTCCGCAGAAAGCATTACTACCGGAAATGGACAAGGATATTGTGGTAAAAGGAGTACCTACCCCAACTGCATACCAGGCATCTATTACCGCCTTTACCTGACAGCTGCCGGTTCCATATAATTCCGTAGCCGCGGCAACCATGGCTGTTCTTGCATCTGCATAGGTGCTATTCGCCTGTAATTTAAGGGTAGATTGCGCATTCCATACAATATCAGATGCCACCGTAATACCCTGTCCCAAAACACCATAAGCATTTCCCAGATCATTGGTACCACTTCCCCCCTGGCTCAACAGATAAAACCAGTGGCTGAATACAGTACTGTTCTTATGTACTTCATTGTTGTAATCCCAGTTGGTACCATGGTAGGTATCAGGATATCCGACCTGTTTAGGATTCTGCATATTACGCAGGCAAGGTTGCCCATTCTTCATAATTTCATCGCCTATCGTCCAGGTGGATTTATAAGTGTTTGACCACGACTTAATGGTAGCAGCCCAAATGTCGCTGAGCCCTTCATTTAATGCGCCGGTTTCACCTCCTCCATTCAATACGGCAGTATATTGTGTTATACCATGCGCGATCTCATGTGCAACCACATCAAGCGATACAACTGCTTTAAAAGAGGTGGTACCATCCCCATAAGTCATACGACGATAAGCACTACTCCAGAAAGCATTATCATTATTTCCATACCCCATTCCAATCAGATTGGCATGTACATAACCTTGTAAAGCGGTGCCACTGTTATCAAAACTATTCCAGTTACGGATGGAAGCCCAGTAATCAAAAACCTTCTCAGTTCCCCAATGTACATCGTTACCTGCTTCTGCTGTATACCAGTATTGGGTAGTGCCGGTAAAATCAGTATTCGTATACGCGGTACCGTTATTCATGTTAAATGTTTGAATAGCCGCCGTTTTACCATTAGTGGTACGGGTTTCCTGCAACCGGTACAAGTTGGTACCGTAATTATCCATCGTGATGGCATTGTAACCGCTGTATAAAGTCTGTACCCCGCCTGCTACATTTGTATGCATTATCAGAGATACTTTCTTGAATACCCTGCCAGTGCCGGCATCCACGTATATTTCCAGCTCCTGATAAGGCTGTAGCGCAGACACAAAAAATTTGTACGCCAAACGGTATTTGTGCGTGATGCTGTCATCTTTGACGATGAGCAGCTCTCCTTTAGGATACAAGGAGGCATTAGGATCATGGTTGACTTCACGATACCTGGCCACCGCATCGGGGTCCTGCCAGCCGTATTTTACGGCGTTTACAGTGCCCAATGCAGTAGTGAGGGCGGTGGTCTCATCGATACTTACATCCAGACTCACCTTGCCTACAGTGGCAACTTTACCATTGGCGGCCTCTATTAGACCATCTTTCTCATGTACGGCATAAGTACCTTCCGCTACTTTATAGCCTTTGTAATACTGCTGAAACAGGCGGTGATTACGGCCATTACTGCCTGTAATATTACGCACCGGACGCAGCGTGTCATCTGCGGTGAGTTTCAATGCTGATTTCATAAATCCATAGGCATCGGCGGCAGCCACCGGACGTTGTTTCACATCCAGTTGTATATAATTCACCTGGCCATTGGAAGAAGTATCTGACTGTAATACATGCTGGGCCCGTAATTGCAGTTGTATGAGCAACAGACATACAGATAGGGTAAATTTCATTTTCATAAGGGGAGATTTATAATTATGGATTAACGGATGCAACAATTATAATATCCCAGACTGCCAGCAGCCAGCAGTCGCACAAAAAAAACGGGCCGGCCCCAATGGTGGACCAGCCCGATTTTCAGCATGATAAGTTAAGCTTATTTAATCAGCCACATCTTATCATTTTGCGTATCAGAACCATTGTACTGGCGCTTCAACGCATCTTGCAAATTCTTGTTGTTGGTATCATATTCTGATGATGGATACTTCCATCTTACAGGAATCATCTTGGAGTTCTTATTGGCAGGCCCCACTTCAAAAGTAGGGATACCAGTACGACGATTCTGGAAGAATGCCTGTCTGCCGGAGTTTTGGAAAAACGCAACATATTTCTGTATCAGAATTTGTTGCAGACCAGCCGCTGTATTGCCTCCATAGGTATTAACCGGATTAGCGATAAATGCATCCTGCGTAGCAGCTGCAATATTATAGAACGCCATATTCGCACGGATACCTGCATTATAATAAGTAGCGGCATCTCCGCCTACCCATCCTCTGTTAATGGCTTCCGCAATGGTAAAATTCACTTCGGCAGCGCCCAGCTGTATGCATGGAACGCCCGCTGGAGTTGCTTCCCAGAAGTCGTAATTCAACTGGGAAAATTTGCCGGCTGTAGCCAGGTCTTTCAACTCCGACTGTATCATACCTACAGAACCGCCGCGGAAAGAAGTGAACTTCGTAGCGTATAAAGGATCGCCGCTTTTCTTCGCTGAATCGGTAGGTAAAGCCATTACAAACAGTCGCGGATCAGCCGTTTGTTTTAATATTTCAACAATGGTAGACGCGAGGTTATTGTTGATGTCATTTTTAATTACAATACCGTCTGCAGGCCATAGCGGATAGTTATTATCACGGGCATTGCTGTTGTAAACCAATTGCAGATTATCCTGGTTTGTCAGGATCAGCGGGTACTTGGAGGGATTGCCAATGATGTCAGCAAACTGCTCTTTGATTTTCAGGTCTGCATTATCATCTACTCTTTTACTAAGACTCATTAATACACGCAGTCGGAATGAGTTTACGAGTTTCTGCCATTTAGAAAGATCTCCTTTGTAGTAGAAATCTCCTTCAACTTTTACGTTGGCCGCTACAAGCGCCGTCAGTTCTGTATTAACAGTATCCAGCAATTGCAGGCAGTTACGATACACCTCTTTCTGTTCATCATACTTAGGGGTAAAGTTATCGTTGCTGATGCCTTTAATGGCGTCAGACATAGGAATATCGCCATACATTTCTGAAGCCCGAACCAGGAACCATGCTTTGAAGAATTTCGCCAGTGGCAGATAGCCTTTGGCTACATCGCCGCCTTTAATAGCTTCGATGGTCATTTGGTTCGCGTCGCGCAAGCGATCAAAGGCACTGAAACTCTCCCCGCTGGTGGTCCAGTCATAAGGCTGACCATAATAATAGGAGTTGTTTTGTGTAGCATACTGATTATGGCGTTGCACATCATTCCAGGGACCATCTTTCATATTGATCAAAAGTCCTGTGAGCAATAGTTTCGGGCTACCGTCATAAACTGCGGAAGGATCTTTTTGTAACGTGGCTACTTTTTCACATCCCCATAAACTGCTTGCCAGTGCCGCACCTAATATATATCTTGAAATTACAGCTTTCATTTTCTTGTTCGTTTAATAAGATCAGAAGGACAGGTTAATATTCACACCATAGCTTTTCACAGAAGGCGTCTGGAAGCCTGCATTATCAGTGGTATACTGATCCAGCTCTATGTTCTTATTGTATTTGCTGGTGAAGTACAGGAGGTTACGACCCACCAGGGAAATGCTGGCATTCGTGAATATATTGGTACGTTTTAATGTAGCCGCCGGTATGCGGTAAGTCAGAATTACTTCACGCAGTTTGGCGAAAGTAGCACTGTGTACCAGACTTCTGTCTGCCGTATAATAATCTGTCGCCCAGTCTCTCCACAATACAGGTACATCATTTGGCGCATATTTACGATCATCGGAAATGATATTACCATCTCTGTCGGTATTGAGTTTACCGGAAACTACTTTCTGACCGTTGGTCATAACAGTACCTTCCCAGTTTGGATCATCGCGGTGCATCCAATCCTGATAACGATAGCTGCTCGCCGATGCAGGAGCAGTACCAGAGCGCCATTGATAACCATCAACATAATTATTAATCAGACCGCCAAAACGGCCATCTACCTGGATACTCAGCAAGAAATTCTTATAGCGGAAGGTGTTATTCACGCCCATCATGAAATTATTACGCTCATATCCAATCTTTGTCTGGAACGGATTATATAAAGGCAAACCATCATTACCCACGAGGATCTGACCATCTTTATCCCGCTGAAAATCGGTGATATAGTAACCATCTGCACGATCGCCTACTTTGATCATGCCGGTACGTGTCTGGATACCATCGATTTCTTTCAGCCAGCGTTGGTTAGTTGACCAGTTCACCATTACATCCCAGGAGAAATCCTTTTTACGTATAGGCGCTCCAGTGAGTGTTACCTCACCACCTTTACGGATATACGTATTTGCATTACGTTGAATAGTAGAAACGCCAGAAGCAGAAGACACGGTCACATTCACGATACCAGGACCTTCCACATTACGGTAATAAGCGACGTCGAAGCCCAGTCTGTTACCGAAGAAACTACCTTCCAGACCTACTTCATTTGTTTTTACGCGGCTAGGCAGAATGTCAGGGTTATAACGGGTACCTGTATACGTAATACCTACGTTATTATCCCAACGGGTACCTATGGTATTATAGTTGGCCAGCAGCTTATAGATATCATAGTTGTCCGTACCTGTAACCAGGTCTCCTGCTACGTTTGCATAAGCGCCACGAAGTTTTAACATAGACACGTAGTCCGGCATATGAAACATTTCAGACAGCATAAAGCTGAGGGAAGCCGATGGGTAGAAGTACGTGTTATTTTTTACAGGCATAGTGGAAGAACGGTCGAAACGGCCGGTCAGACTGAGGAATATCATGCTGCGCCAGTCCATATCAATGAAGCCGTAACCACTCGCCACCTGACGTTTTGCATAATCGTTCACTGGAGAATTCTGTTCTTTGGAGTTGCCCAGGTCATATACGCCTGGAGTAATCAAACCTCCTTTGGTAGCGCCACTTAAGCTACTTACTTTCACGGTACGGAGGTTGGCGAGCAATGATCCGGTAAAGCTGAAATCTTTACTGAACTTGTCTTTATAAGTAAATCCGCCTTCGGTGTTATTTTCCCAGAAATAATCATAAAGCTCACGGTAACCGCCTACACGACGATAGGGTTCGTAGAAGTCGGCCGAGATAGGATAACGCCATGCCTGATGACGGTTCCAGGTGCTCACATTAGAGCGCACTTTGAAATCCAGTTTCTTGCTGATATGATATTGTAGCTGTAAGTGGCCGTAGATATCATCTTTGTAATAAGAGTGCGTGGCCTCATTGGCGATCAGCCATGGGTTGTTATAGATGGTGTATTCGCGGTTATACTGCTGTACATTCTCTTTACCAGGTTGCCAGTAGTTACGCAGATCGTTGATATCATAATCTACGCCGCCCCATACGGTGATCAGATAGATAAGGCTGCCGGGGCCATAGCCCAGGCTCGGATAGTTAGGCGTATATTGTTTGCTATAGTTGATTGCTCCATCTACGCGCAGTTTTTCTCCGATATTGATTCCGCCGTTGAAATTTACGCTGGTACTTCCATACTTGGTATTAGGAACCTGTCCGCGCTGTGCCACCTGAGAAAAGGAGATACGCATATCGCCTTTGTCATTAGCTGTGGAGATAGCCACATTGTTGGTGCTGAGTAAGCCGTTGCGGAGATAGTTGGTGAGGTTATTTTTACCGCGTGCCAACCATGGAATAGGCGTCAACTGGCCAGTAACAGGATCTTTAGGGCTGTTATACTGGGTAATAGGCTGTCCTTCGAAGCGAGGGCCCCAGATATTGTAATCGGCATCATTGATACCGCCACCACGGCCATCTTTGAAGGCATACTTAAAATCATCGCCAGGACCGTATTCTGTCTGGTATTTAGGGATAGAGTTATAACCTGCTTGCAGTTGTGTGCTGGAGTTAAAGTCTACCTGAAAACCTTTTTTATTACTCTTTGCTCTTTTGGTAGAAATCAGGATAGCGCCATTCTGGCCACGCTGGCCGTATAACGCCGCGGCATTGGCTCCTTTCAGCACAGAATAAGACTCAATATCATCTGCGTTTAGGTTCCAGGAGTCGGTACTAATAGGTACCCCGTCTACTACCACTAATACGTTGGTACGTCCGCGTAATTCAATACCCGGATCACCGAACAGGTTTGGACTTGGCGTTATTACCAGGCCGGCTACCTTACCGGTAAGACCACTCACCGCATTGGATTCGCGGGCTTTGGTAAGATCCTCTCCTTTTACTTCCTGGATAGAATAACCCAGGGCTTTTTTCTCCTTTTTAATACCTAATGCCGTCACTACATATTCTGTAAGCGCCGTATTACCTGCTTTCAGGGCGATGTTGAGCGGACCGCCGCCAGCAGCGACAGTTATCTCTTTTGGTTCAAACCCCATGAAAGACACCACCAGCACCGTATTTTCAGGGGCGGCGATATGGAAGGAACCGTCCGTAGCTGTTACTACTCCTTTGGTGGTTCCTTTAATCATGATGGTGGCGCCCGGAATCGGACTGCCGTTTTCATCGGTGATCACACCTTTCACATCGATTGGCGGAACAGCCATGGCAGCGGATAGCGTGGCTGCCGCAGGCGGCTGTATTTTGATCACCACTGTCTTATCCAGAATAGTATAATTCAAAGGCTGGTCTTCCAGACATTTGACCAGCACATCTTTCAGTGCCGCGTCTTTCATATCCAGGGACACGCGTTTGCCGGCAGACAGTACCTTATTGGTGTACAGGAAATCATAGCCTGTCTGTTTGCTGATTTCACGAAATACCTCCCGCAGCGTGGCATTATTCTTCGTGATATTAATTTTACTCTGCGAAAAGCCTGCTGCATGGACTTGCAGCATACATGCTAATATTAAAAAGGTGTTCAGTTGCATCACACGAATGATTGTGATCTGGCAAAGGCTACGCCTACGCATACCTTTGATTAGAGTGCGTAAATACATACTTTTGTTACTGTTTGGAAGTGTTGAATACGTTCTGTCGGATGTTGCAGGCATTATTTCAAACTCGCCGGGGGTGCTGCTACACCTCCGGTTTTTTTATAATGCCAATGGTTGTTAGTTGCTTTTCATAAGTTTCTTCAGTTTTTGGTTGACGAAAAAATAGATAGTTTATTTTCCTACACTGACGGTTTTCTCCTCGATAGAAAAGTTAGCTTCGCCCGTAAACGTCAGCATTTTAAGCACTTTCGAAATATTTACAGACCTGCTGATAGTACCATTCAGGCGCATATTAAGTGAATCGCGAAAAGTCACATGTACATCATACCAGCGTTCCAGCTGGCGCATAGCGGTATGGATATCGGTATTATTAAAATAGAATCTTTCATTTTTCCAGGCCAGGGCTTCTTCCAGGTCGGCGTTGGAGATATCAATAACTTCTTTGCCTGCAGGTATATTCGCCTGCTGACCAGGTTTCAGGACTACTTGTTTATGTTCATGGCTAACCGCCAGGGCGCCTTCCACCAGTGTGGCTGTCAACCTGGATTCATCCTGATATGCCATTACGTTGAAACTGGTTCCTAACACTTTCAATTCGGTATTATTAACCGCCACGATAAAAGGATGTTTTACATCTTTGGCGATTTCGAAGTAGGCTTCGCCTGTGAGCAATACCTTTCTTTCTGCCCCGAAGGCTAGTGGAAAACGTAGGGTAGATGCGGAGTTCAGCCAGATTTTACTACCATCCGGCAGGATGAGGGCATAGGTTCCTCCTTTCGGTACACTGAGGGTATTAAACTGCTGTTCACCGGTATTATTCGCGCCTTTATAGGCCAGTTGGCCATTATGTTGCTTACTGACGCTGGTACCTCCTTCCTGTGCCAGCAGGCCGTTGGCCGCGCTGTCCAACGAAATAACAGAACCGTCTGCCAGCGTGAGCATGGCCTTATTGCCACCAGGCGCCACATCATGTACTGCAATAGCTTCTGGGGAAGCAACAATGGATTTAACGGGCCGGTATTTGAAATATCCCACGCCAATCGACACCAGCAACAATAGAGCGGCTGCAGCAGCCACCCATGGCCGGTAACGAATGACGCGTTTTGGCGGAGGAGAGAATTGTGAGGTAAGGGCTTCGAAACGTTGATCCCAATGGGCAGCATCATCTGGCATATCGGCTTCCAGGCGCTCCCAATGGTCGCGCAGGATAGCTGCGAAATGCACATTCTCCGGGTCTTCCTCTACCCATTGCAGTAATTGCTGCAGTTCTTCACGAGTACAGGTATTATCCAGATATTTTTCTACAATATGATTCCATCTTGCCTTGGGCATAGTTTCGTTGTTCACTGTAAGATGCTCTTATAAGTAATGACGACAGAATTAACCGGTATAACTATTCTACCGAAAAAAAAATTTTATGGCTAGATACGGCTGATGATAAAAGCGATAAATGCAGTACTTCCCAGATCCAGGTTTTTCACCAGGTAATTTCTTATAAACTGTTGAGATGTAACGATATGGTTGTTGACAGTATTCCTGGAAATATGTAACATATCCGCTATTTGGTCGTGAGACAGCCCGTGCTCGCGACTCAGTAGATACACTTGTTTACGTTTTGGCGGCAGCAGTTCCATCGCCTCCCGCAACCGTTCCTCATAGTCGCGCAACAGCAACCGCGTATCGGCATGTACATCGCTGGCCGGCTGGAGTTCTTCCCATACGGCCTGCTCCAACTCCGGCGTACGGGCGGCAGCCCGGAGAAAATCCACCGATTTATTGTAGGCTACCTTAAAGAGAAATCCGTCAATATTATCCACCAGTCGCAATAAATCCCTCCCCTGCCAGATACGCATAAAGACGTCCATCACAATTTCTTCTGCCACCTCGCGCGACTTCACCATATGCAAAATAAATGCATATAATTTTTTCCGGTTGGTATCAAAAAAAACCCTGAAAGCCTTTGCATCTCCGGTAGAGATACCCAACAATAACTCTGTATCCGTTGTGGCGTTGTTCATTGGTTCGGGGGAACTTTTGGCCAAAACTATTGAAAATGCCCCGGCTTTCCATGAAGCCGCGACGACGTTCATCCATTTTTTTTATGAAGACACCAGTTCTGTTTTGTAATTTCAGCCCGTTTAACTAAAGTCTATTATTGGCGCTTATGAGAAAATTAATGCTGGGCTCCTTTTTAATGGGATCTGCCCTTATGACCTATGCGCAACAACCATCCAAAAAACCGCTGGATCACAGCGTGTACGATGGATGGGAATCTGCCGGAGCAAAAGTTATCAGTAACGACGGACAATGGATTGCCTATACCATTAATCCGCAGGAAGGTGATGGTCGCCTGATCATCCATGATCGTAAAACAGGGAAAGATATCATCATTCCCCGTGGTAATATGCCAGTGATCACCGAAGATTCCAAATTCGTGATCGCAGCCATCAAACCACTGTTCAAGGATACCAGGGAGGCTAAAATTAAGAAAAAGAAAGGGCCTGAAATGCCCAAGGATTCTATGGCCATCGTCAACCTGACCACTGGGCAACTGGTGAAAATGGCTAATGTAAAATCCTTTAAAACGCCTCAAAAAGGCAACGGATTACTGGCATTCCTCACAGAAGCGCCTACTCCTGCAGCAGACAGCTCCAAAGGCAAGGTAGCCAAGCATGTCAAAAAAGATGCAGACGCCGATGACGATGATAAACCAGGCGGCGATAAAAGCGAAAATGGTATACTCATTATCCGTCAACTGCTGACCGGACAACAAGATACCATCAAGAACGCCGGCGCCTATGCCATCAGCAAACCAGGCAACAACTTACTGGTAGCTATCAACAGCGATAAAAAAGATTCTCTCTCCAGAACAGGCGTTTTATTGTGGCATAATGCCACCCGTAAAGCTGACACCCTGAGCAGAGGATACGGCGATTACAAACAATTCGCATTCGATGATAAAGGAGAACAAGCCGCTTACTTCGCTACCCGCGACAGCGCCAAATCCCTCCAGCAATTCTATGCCCTGTATTATTTCAAACCAGGCATGGACAGCGCAAACATCGCAGTAGAAAAAAGCAACAGCGCCATCCCTACCAAATGGACAGTTAGCCAACATAGCAACATTTCCTTCAGCAAAGACAATCAACGTATCTTCTTCGGTACCGCACCGGTACTGCCAGTAAAGGATACCAATATTGTTGATTTCGAAGTGGCAAAACTGGATATCTGGAACTATAAAGATGATTACCTGCAACCCATGCAGTTGAAAAATGCCGACAAAGAACTGAAAAGAAACTATGCCGCCGTATACTATCCTGCCAGCAAACGCATGATACAACTGGGCGACAAAGATCTTGAAACAGTGATCCCCGCAGATCAGGGCAACAGCAACTTTGCACTGGGCTATACCGATAAAGGAGAACGTGTACAAATGCAATGGGTAGGCCGTACCCTGAAAACAGCTTATCTCGTTAATGTGACCGATGGTAGCAGAAAAGAGATTAAAAGCAAACTCGATGGCATGTACTCCATTTCTCCGAAAGGAAAATATACCATCTGGTATGATCTGCAAGGACAACACTGGTGGGCTTACAATAACGAAACCGGTAAACTCGCAGATATCAGCAAAAATGTACCTGTGAAAGTCTATGATGAAGAAGACGATCATCCGGATTCTCCAGAAGCATACGGACTTGCAGGCTGGATGGAAAATGACAGTCATGTACTGATCTATGACCGTTACGATATATGGCAGCTGGACCCTTCCGGAGAAAAAGCGCCAGTAAATATCACCAGCAGTTATGGCCGTCAACACGGTATCCGTTTCCGCATGGT
The DNA here is from genome assembly GCF_003259435.1 of Chitinophaga dinghuensis. GTDB lineage: Bacteria > Bacteroidota > Bacteroidia > Chitinophagales > Chitinophagaceae > Chitinophaga > Chitinophaga dinghuensis. The sequence continues at coordinate 608,997 of NZ_QLMA01000003.1, read as the reverse complement.
TCGCCTGGATGAAGAAGAGCGCTTCCTGAAACCAGGACAGACCCGCATCCTCACCGCCTTCTCCGACACCACCAAATACAATGGCTACTTCTCTCTGCAGTTGCCTGGTGCAAAAGGAAAAGCAGCGCAACCAAAAGAGATCGTATTGACTCCTAACAGCTACACAGATCTGGCAAAAGCTAAAAATGCTGACGTATATACTTTTGTAAAAGCCAGCTATGTAAACTCTCCCAACATCTTTGCAGGAGCTGATATCAGCAAAGCAGAGCAACTGAGCAATACCAATCCTCAGCAGAAAGATTTCAATTGGGGTACTGCCGAATTATACAAGTGGACTACTTTCAGCGGCAAAAAAGCAGAAGGTATCCTCTACAAACCGGAAGATTTCAATCCAAACAAAAAATATCCTGTTATCTTCTATTTCTATGAGAAGCTGACAGATGGCCTGTATGGCTACAATCCACCCGCTCCTACCCCTTCCCGCCTGAATATTAGCTTCTTTGTAAGTCGCGGTTACCTGGTCTTCGCACCAGATATCACTTACGAAGATGGTTATCCAGGCAAGAGCGCATATGATTATATCGTAAGTGCTGCGGAAGATATGGCCAAACAGCCATACGTAGACGGTAAACATATGGGTATCCAGGGCCAGAGCTGGGGCGGTTATCAGGTTGCTTATCTGATTACCCAAACCAACATCTTTGCGGCTGCATGGGCAGGTGCGCCAGTAGCCAACATGACCAGCGCTTATGGCGGTATCCGTTGGGAAAGTGGTATGAACAGACAGTTCCAGTATGAGAGAAGCCAAAGCCGTATCGGCGCTACCCTCTGGGAAAAACAAGATCTGTACATACAGAACTCACCGCTGTTCTCCTTGCCTAAAGTGAATACTCCTATCACCATCATGGCCAATGACGCCGACGGGGCAGTACCTTGGTATCAGGGTATTGAAATGTTCACCGGGCTGCGCAGACTGGGTAAACCGGTTTGGATGCTGAACTACAACAATGAAGCACATAACCTGGTACAGCGTCAGAACCGTAAAGATATCTCCCGCAGAGAACAACAGTTCTTCGACCATTTCCTGAAAGGCGCGCCAGCTCCTGAATGGATGGAATCAGGCGTTCCCGCTACAGAGAAAGGTATTAACTGGGGCTTTGAACTCACGAAATAAAATTCCTTTAGCTTAAAATAATAAAGCCGGCACTACCAGATAGCGCCGGCTTTATTATTTTGGCATTCTTCGGTTACACATTATCGAACTCATCCATATTACAAAACACTTCACATGTAATAAAAAAATAATAATTATATATTTTTTAACATATATTTACCCTGCCGACTTACCCTAGGTAAGCCTGGGCCTATGCTAGTAATATCCTATTAAACCAGAAACATCGTGCCTATGAACTTCCATATTTTCCAACCGGAAGACGCATTGCGTCCCTATGTTAAGCAGTATTACTATTGGGAAGACAATACCCGTGGCATTATTCAGTTACCACAAAGCTTATTTGCCCTTGGCGACCAGTACATGGCCTTTATCCAGCAGGGCGAAGCCACGGTGAAGCCAACCAACCATCCCGCTTATACGCTCCCAGCCAACTCAGTAATTGGGCATTTTACCTGCGCTTGTCAGTTGCAGGTGAAAGGACCCGTAAAAATTGTGATTGTACAGCTGAATGCTTACGGCTGTTACAAATTGCTGGGAATTGACATGCCTTCTTTTACCAATTATTTCCGCAATCTGGATACCTGCTCCACTAACATGTGGCAGGACCTGGCGGCTAATCTGGCAACTGCGCGGCAGCCAGACGGTATTATTTCAATGCTGAACAGCGCCTATCGTAATTGCCTGGAAGCGGGAAGTCGCTCTCTCCGCCAGGTAGATGAGATGGTTGATTACCTGGTAGCCCGAAAAGGAAACGTAGGCCTGGAAGAGCTGGCGCATATATTTCATTTGTCGCGCCCCACTATGGAGCGTGTATTCACTACCGTTACCGGGTTACCGCCCCAGCTGTTTACCCGCATGGTGCGATTCAAGACAGCTTTGAAATCTTTACAACAGATGAATTTCCCACAGTGGCAGGTAAATATGTCCAGGAATAATTATTATAATCAGGCCATGTTTGTAAAGGATTATCTCTTGTTCAACGGGGATCTTCCGGATTATTTTGAGCCTGTAGCCACCACTATTGCACATATGCATACCGGTAACCGACTACAGGTAGCCGTTGCCAGTTGATAATTTATAACGTAAATTGGGCCTTCGTAAAAGCCACTTCACTATGACTACCACATTTTACGAAGGCCCATATAGTATCTCCACGGATACTGATAAACTGAATGTTGACCTGATTCATCAATTCCTCAGCACAGCGTCTTACTGGGCACAGGATATTCCGAAGGAACTCGTGGAAAAATGTATTGCCGGATCGCTTTGCTTCGGGCTATACCATGGCACTGACCAGATTGGTTTTGCGCGACTTATCACAGACCAGGCATCATTTGCCTACCTGGCAGATGTATTTGTACTGCCGGAATGGCGCGGCAAGGGCCTCTCGAAGTTTCTCATGCGCACCATTATGGATTATCCTTCCCTCCAGGGCTTACGCCGTTGGATGCTAATGACTTCTGATGCACATGGCTTATATAAGCAATTTGGATTTGGACCGCTGGAAGACACGAGCAAACTGATGAACCTCAGTTACGCTAATCCATATACGAAAAAATCCTCTTAAAGACAGCCTTTTTACATACCTTCCCGGTCTCAATCTTAGAACCTATGCAATATTCTGCTAACTGGTGGCGGGAAAAGCTGCAATTGCAGTCACATGTAGAAGGCGGCGCCTTTCGGGAAACATACCGTTCTGAATGGATGCTGGACATGAGCACCCTTCCTGCGGGTATGTCTGGCAACCGCAATGCCTCCACTTGTATCTATTTCCTGCTGGAATATGGAGAGTTCTCCGCATTTCATCGCATCGCTGCCGATGAAATCTGGCATTTCTATGATGGTACTACCCTCACCATTTATGAAGTGGAGCCGGGAGGAAACCTAATCACCCATAAACTGGGAAGGGATATTGATAAAGGGGAAAGTCTGCAGGTAATCATTACTGCGGGTAACTGGTTTGCTTCCCGTACAGAAGTTCCGGGTGGTTTTTCCTTAACTGGTTGTACGGTAGCTCCGGGTTTTGATTTCGCGGATTTTGAGCTGGCCGACAGATCTGCTCTTCAGGCAGCATATCCGCAGCATACCGCCCTGATTGGCGAACTTACGCGATAAGCGCATAGTCTTTGTTTAGAGCCGTACCAACCTGGTACTGGCATGGATTACATGGTATCTTTCTTTATCTTTCAGTTATGAAGAAGATTATTTACATAGTTGTATTTGTGGTAGTTGCCATGCTGATGTTCTGGCTGGGCCGCTTTTTTGGCAATAAGAACATCAGTCAGCAGATTATCTCCAACAGCACTATTGTAAAGGAGATAGCAGAACTCTCCAGTCTGGATGTGCAGGGCAGTGCCAGTATCAAACGGAGCAACCTGGAGGAAGGTTCCAGCGACTGGACGGATAATCTTAAAAAAACATTCCTTGAAAATACGGTCTGGGTAACGATTCCATATGAAGCAAAATATGGCGTGGATATCACCGAGAATAATTTTAAGGTTAGCATTGCGCAGAAACATATCATAGTGGAGCTTCCGTCTCCCAAACTACTCAGTTACGAATTAAAGGTAGACAAAATGGAAACCGCCAACCGTAAAGGGTGGCTCCTCTCCCAGGATGATGAAACTTATACTGGGGTTCAGAAGAAACTATACCAGACTTCCCGGGCGCAACTGGAAAGCAGTCCTGTTTATATACAGCGTTCCAAAAACAAGATTATCGCTATTATGCGGGAATATTATGCCCCTTTCCTGAAGGATCATACTCTGGAGGTACGTTTTGAAGGGGATACTGTACATGTTGTCAATAATCCTAAACTGCCATAATCAGGCGGCAATAAACTTCACCAGGCTTCTTTTCGCCACCGGCAATAATGTTTCATTAATCGGCAGTACTAACTTTGTTTCCACGCAGTACACTGCGGGATTGGGTAGCTGCTGGTACTGCCGGATCAGCTGTCCTTTGATATATTCGCAGGTGTGCATCAGATCTTTATTGTAGGAGTCCATGTAATGCATATGGATTCCTCGGAATTTCTCATCATGCCTTTCGAAGATGGTCAGTCGATAGTTGTATACAAGTGTTTCCCTGTACCGGCCATCGATAAGCAGCATGTATCCCTCACCGGTTTCCAGTGGTACCAGGCCAACCGGGGATATATTTAAGCGCCCTTCCACAAATTCATAGAGTTCTGTTCCATCTTTAATGGTGCCATTCATTTCTTTCATGGCATACTCAATGATTTCTTCCATTTCCTGCATTAACTCATCATCAGCTATGATTTGTTCATAGAGCAGCTGTAGCTTTTCCAGGTTGATAGCAGAGAGTTTCTTTGGAAAACTTTGCTGAAGAAACTGTTTGTTATCACGAAATGCCACCAGGTTATTATAGTGGAAGATGATATCCGCCAACTGCGGATAAAGTTTATGTTCGTTGAAGTAACGGTTGATGTCCTGGAGATATGCGAGCAGCGTATATTTTTTCAGCTCAAAGTCTATGTAGCCGTCTGCAAACCAGGTATCGCTCAAGGCTCCCATAAAAAAATAATTTAATGGATTCTACTATTAAATTACGAATAAAAACTGGCAAAAATATCCTAAAATTCATGGTAAAGGGGTTTTGAAAATAATTTTTTTATTGCATATAAAGCGAAGCTGGGAGGGGATTTAAGGGATTAGCATGTATAAAAAAACATAAAAAAGATGAATATTTTCTTATCCTACCTTTTTTATTAGCTTAATTTTCATATCTTCAGTATATTATTTTTCATTTTTTTAATTCAGTTAACATGAACATTTACGTAGCCAACCTTCATTACAGGTTGAACGATGAAGATCTTCATCAGATTTTCAGCGAATTTGGAGAGGTTACCTCCGCTAAGATCATCAAGGACCATGAAACTGGTCGCTCACGCGGTTTCGGTTTCGTGGAAATGCCTAATCAGGAAGAAGGAGCTAAGGCTATGGAAAGTTTGAATGGCAGTGAGATTGACGGCAAACAAATCACGGTAAACGAAGCAAGACCAAAACAACCGAACAATAATTTCAGAGGTGGTGGAAACAATCGTGGTGGCGGAGGATATGGTGGTCCTCGCGGCGATCGCGGTGGACGCTACTAAGTCATTTTTTTCTCGGTAAAGCTGTTAAAAAAATTAAAGGGAGGCCAAATTGGCTTCCCTTTCTTATGCAATAAATCATTGATTATCAACATAAAAAAAACTCGTCATTTACAATGACGAGTTTTTTTTATGTTGATACATGCGTTCGCGCTGGATGCGCAACCTGCATCTACCTGATATATTAAATACCTCTTTTCGGATCGAAGTTTTCCAGTTCCTGTGCTACAGCAGTCAGGAAGGTAGCGCCGAGAGAGCCGTCAACAATACGGTGATCGTAAGACATGGACAGGTACATCATATGTCTGATCGCAATACTGTCGCCCTGTTCGGTCTCAATTACTACCGGACGCTTCTTGATGGCGCCTACCGCCAGGATAGCTACCTGTGGCTGGTTAATGATAGGAGTACCCATCAGGCTACCGAAAGTACCTACGTTGGTCAATGTAAAGGTACCGCTCTGGGTATCTTCTGGTTTCAATTTATTGTTACGTGCGGCGTTGGCCAGGCTATTCACCTGTTTGGTAATACCTACCAGGTTCAGCTGGTCTGCATATTTAATAACCGGAACGATCAGGTTACCGCTAGGTAATGCAGTCGCCATACCCACGTTGATATCTTTCTTGATAATGATCTTATCGCCATCGAGGGAGCAGTTGATCAGTGGGAAACGTTTGATACATTTCACGATAGCCTCGATGAAGAGTGGTGTGAAGGTTAACTTCTCCCCTTCTCTCTTTTCGAACTCACCTTTCATGCGATCGCGCCATTTCACCATATTGGTTACATCTGCCTCTGCGAAGCTGGTCACGTGCGGGCTTACCTGCTTGCTCATCACCATGTGATTGGCAATCAGTTTACGCATACGATCCATTTCAATGATTTCCACATTACCGCTATAGGTAGGAGAAACCACAGTCGCAGGCGTTGCAGCCGGGCGTTGTGCAGCAGCGGCGGCTGGCGCCGGAGCAGCTGGAGTAACTACTTCCGCAGTTACTTTACCTTCCTTACGGTCGGCCACATATTGCAGGATATCCTTTTTGGTTACTCTTCCTTCGGTACCGCTACCTGGGATTTTCTCCATTTCGGCGAAGCTAACACCTTCTTGTTGGGCAATGGTAAGCACCAACGGGGAATAGAAACGGGTACCACCAGCGGCTGGCGCAGGAGTGGCTTCGGCGGGTGCAGCTGCCACGGGAACAGGTGCAGCCGTAAATTTCGGTTCAGTAGTTACAGGGGCAGCAGGAGCCGTATTAGCGCCGGCTTCGGCATTGGTATTAATGCGGGCGATTACAGTTCCAACTGGAACTACATCGTTCTCAGAAAACAGGATCTCAGCAATTTCGCCTTCTGCAACAGAAGGAACTTCGCTGTCCACCTTGTCGGTAGCAATTTCCAGCACGGTTTCATCCACTTTTACGTGATCTCCCGGCTTTTTATGCCAACGCAGGATGGTAGCTTCCATGATGCTCTCCCCCATTTTCGGCATTACCAGTTCTACAATAGCCATAAGATTGATTTTAGCTTGATTTGAGCTTAATTTAGTGCGCAACAAAAATAAGGGAATTAGATCAATTCAGGCCTTCCGGCTCCAGCTCTAAAATAAGCTTCCTCAATTCGTTCATTGCATATACGGCCGCCATCTGGGTATTTCTTTCCCGATCGTACCGTAAAGTATACTTGATAGTTACCGTTTTTTCCTGCGAACCCACTGCTATCCAGACAGTTCCAACAGGTTTCTCCTCACTGCCGCCAGTAGGGCCCATAATTCCGGAAATAGCCATGGCATAATCCACTTCCAGCAGATCTAGTGCGCCGGCCAGCATTTCACGGACAGTTTCCTCACTGACTGCCCCATGAGCGGCTAGGGTTTCCTTTTTTACCCCCAGCATCTTCATTTTCATTTCATTGGAGTAGGTAATAGCGCCGCCTTTGTAATAGGAACTACTCCCGGAAATAGCCGTAATCCAGCTACCAATAAGACCTCCGGTACAGCTTTCCGCCGTTCCTACGGTTCTATTTCTTGCCAATAGGATACGCCCCAGCACCTCTCCCATGGAAATATCCTGGTCTATGACCACAATATCTGCCAGTCGCTCCTTTAATTCCGTGAAGTACATAGACAGTTCAGTAGCTGTACTGAGTTTATCCTTTCCGTGAGCCGTCAGGCGCAGTTTCAGCAAACTGTAGCTGGGAAGATAAGCCAGCTTGATATGTGGAGGTAATTTCGCTTCGAAGTCAACCAGTCTTTCTGCTACGAAAGACTCTCCCATTCCGGAGGTAATCAATGTATGGTGTACTACAGCCGGGGTGCTGAAATGCATTTCCAGGCGTGGGAGCACATAATTTTCCATGATTCCTTTCATTTCATGCGGTACGCCAGGCATGGAAACGTAGATCTTTCCATCCTTTTCGAACCACATGCCAGGAGCGGTACCGCGTTCATTGGGAATAACCGTGGCGGCTTCCGGTACCAGCGACTGATCTACATTTCGCTGGAGGATAGGTAATCCTCTGCTTTCGAACATATAGAGTACCCGTTGCAGGGTTTCGCGGTCTTGCACCAGTCGGGTCTGGAAATATTCACAGAGGGTAGGCTTTGTGATATCATCAGCAGTGGGGCCGAGGCCGCCTGTCATGAGCACCACATCCGACAAGGCAGCTTCTTCTGCCAGTGTGGAAAGGATATCTTCCCTTACATCGCCAATGGCTACACGACGATGTACCCAGATACCCATGCCATTGAGCTGTTGCGCCATCCAGGCAGAATTGGTATCAATGGTTTGACCGATGAGCAGCTCATCCCCGATGGTAATGATGCTGACAGTTATTTTATCCACTTTACGTTATTTTTAATTGAAAAATGGTTCCAGGCGTTCTTTCAGCACCTGTGGGAGGCCGGATTTTTGTCTGGTCTTCACATCTATAAATACCAACGTAGTGACGCCTACATTGAGTAATTCCCCTTTTTCATTGTACAATTCACTGTGAAACTGGATCTTGGAACTTTTCGGCAGTTCTTTCAGTATAGTCTTGACCGTGATGAGATTATCATAAAAAGCCGGCCGGAAATATTTTACATTTAATTCTGCCACCGGCATCATCACCCCTTGTTCCTCCAGCTCTCTGTAAGTAAAGCCCAGTTCCCGGATGGCTTCTGCCCTTCCTACTTCGTAGTAAAGGCCATAATTTCCGTAATAGAGATATCCCATCTGGTCTGTTTCGCCATATCTCACGCGTATGGTGGTTGTACTAATAAACATGGTCCATTCTTTTTAATATCAGGCAATCAGATTATCTATGGAAACCTTACCAGGTCCTACGAAGAGGATGGTACAAAAGGCGGCCAGGTACATAATCGGTAGTTCTATTTTATCAATTGGCTCATTTGCATGAATCACAAAAATAATGACTGCCATGCATATAATAAGCGGTACGCTGGCGAGCCGGGTCAGTAATCCCAGTATCAGGAAGATGGCACAGGCCACTTCCGCAAAAATGGTAATACCCAGCGAAAGGGTATGTCCTACATGCAAGGGATCAGGAAACGAATTCTTTTTGGCCTCAAAATGAATCAATTTTGGCCATCCGTGTAACAATATCAATCCCCCAAAAACCAGTCGTAGCACAAGCATCGAGAAATGAACAGCACCATTCGTAAAGCCGGCAGAAAAAAGTTTTCGCATAGTAGGTAAGGTTTTTGCTAATAAAAATCTTTCTCACAAGATAACGTAATGGCCTATGTCGGCTATACGGAGTTATCCACATTGTTAAGAACACGTTCAAAAAAGAATGGATATAACTTATATATTTGCTCCTAACCGTTCTGTCATGGCTACATTTTCCTGCAGCCCAATGAGGAATTGCGGAATAGAGGATCATGTAACAGCAATAATCGCCCGGCTGAAAAATATTTCCGCTGGGTATTCGTTTTAATCGCATATTCAAGATAACAAGCAAACATGCAGGTCATAAGAAAAATTTTTGTTCCCGGACATCTGTACTTATCCCTAATCGCCTTTGCAGGCGCCAGTGTAGCAGGCATCCCCGCAGCACAGGCCCAGCAAACCCGCATATATACAGATCCGGAGAAAGCGTTCAAAGATGCGCAGCAATATTTCCAACACGGGAAATATGCAGTGTCCATGCAGCTCTTCAAGCAGACTATCGACAATATCGATTACTGGCATGAAACCAATCGCGATCTTGTCAAATCAGATGCGTACTACTATTACACCTCCTGCGCACTGAAACTGCAACAAGCCAATGCAGAGCAACTCGCGCTGGATTACCTTAAAAACTTCAACAACAATGCCCGCGAACAGCTGATCAGCTACCAGCTGGCGAAATACTATTTCCACGCCAACAAACTCAAAGAGGCCATTCCATACTATGAAAAGGCCAGTATCGACAATCTCTCCAATGATGAAATTGCCGATGCCAAATTTGAACTGGCGTATTGCTATTTCAATGTAAAGGACTTTAAAAAGGCCCAACCGTTGTTTGCTTCCATCAAAGAAATACAGGGAAAATATTATCTCCCTGCCAATTACTACTATGGATTCATTGCATACAACAACCGCCAGTACAACGAGGCCCTGAACAGCTTCCAACGCGTGGCAAATGACCCTAAATACAGCAACGTAGTACCTTACTATGTCGCTGAAATTTATTACTTCCAGGGCAAAACGGATCAACTGATTGCATATGGCGAACCATTAATCAAAAAAGGTGGCCAATACTATGAGGCTGAACTGAAACAACTGCTCGGTAAAGCTTACTTCGAGAAAAAGGACTATAAAAAAGCGTTGCCCTATCTCCAGGAATTCCAGGACAACTCCGACGACGTAAGAAATGAAGATATTTATCAGTTGTCTTATTCCTATTACCAAACTGGCAATCTCCAGAAAGCTATCAGCGGATTCAAACAACTGAGCAGCGCAAAAGATTCCCTGGGACAGAACTCAATGTATCTGTTGGGCGATTGCTACCTTCGTACCGGTCAGAAAACGAATGCCAGAAACGCTTTCGCCTTCTGTGCCAATAATAGTTCTAATGCGCAACAACAGGAAATCTCCCGCTTCAACTACGGTAAACTTTCCTATGAACTGGGATATCCAGATGCTGCACTCAGTGAATTGACACAGTTTGTAAAAACTTATCCAAATTCAACTTACAATAAAGAGGCCCGTGAAATCATGGTGAATCTCTTTATGAACTCCAATAACTATAAGGAAGGTCTGGCTACCATCGAAATGATTCCTGATAAAAACCAGACTGTTCTGAAAGCATACCAGAAAGTGGCTTATGGCCGCGCTACGCAGCTCATCAATGATGGCCAGCTGGCGGAAGCGGATCGCCTCCTGGATATTGCTATCAAAAATCCTTACGATCAGCAGATCAAACAACTGGCTTACTTCTGGAAAGGAGAAATTGCATTGCGCCAGAATAAAACAGAATCAGCGATCACCAATCTGAATACTTACCTGAGCAATACGGCAGTACTCTCTGGTGAAGCAAACGCTCAAACCGCCAGCTACAACCTGGGTTACAGTCTCCTCAAACAAGATCGTTTCAGTGAAGCGCTGCCTTGGTTTGAATCCGCTCAGAAAGCCAGCGGCCCGAATGCGCAGCGTATCAGTAACGATGCACTGCTCCGTAGTGCGGACTGCTACTACATGATGCGTCAGTTCCCTAAAGCGCTGTCGTTATATGATAAAGCTATCAACAACAATGATCCGGGCGCTGATTATGCCACTTATCAGAAAAGTATCATCTTGGGATTACAGGGTAAACAAACAGAAAAGCTGGCACTGTTGAAGCAACTGGGCAACAAATTCCCAAATAGTAATTTTGGCAATGAAACAGATATGGAGATCGCCAATACTTATCTGTCTGCCGAAAAATTCAATGAAGCCATTCCTTACCTGGAAAATGTATTGCAAAAGCAACCTAATGGCGCAAATACTCCGAGAGCATTGCTGAAACTGGGTCTTTGCTATTACAACAAGGATAATGAAACCAAAGCGCTGAGTTATTATCGTCAGGTGGTGGAAAAATTCCCGGGCTCTCCGGAAAGCAATGAAGCCCTGCAAAGCATTCGTTCTATTTATGTTGGTCAGGGGAAGACGGATGACTATCTGGCCTTCCTGAAAGCTAATGGAAAAACAGTAAGCGCATCGGCTGAAGATTCCCTGGCATATGCCGCCGCTGAAAGTCGCTTTACTAATAATGATTGTGCAGGCGCGATTGTGGCATTCAATAACTACATCCGTAAATACCCTGACGGTCAGTTTATCCTGCCGGCTAACTTCTATAAAGCAGAATGTAGCTATAACAATAAAGACTATACGACGGCCCTGCCAGCGTATGAGTTTGTATTGTCCCGTAATACCAGCTTGTACGCAGAACGCTCTGCCCTCCAGGCTGCCAACATTAACTATTATCAGGTTAAAAACTACGAGAAAGCAAGAAATTACTATCTGCAACTGCAAGACCTGGCCACCAGCAAAGAAAACAGCATGGCTGCCACTCGCGGCCTGCTGCGTAGCAACTACATGCTGAAGCGCTGGGACGATGTGACCAACTACTCAGAGATGCTGCTGGCCGGTAGCAACAACAGCACCGACGACCAGATTCTCGGTCACTTCTATCACGCAAAAGGGCTTAAACAACAGGGCCAATATGCAGCAGCAATTACTGAGTTCAAGACGGTAACGGGTCTTACTAAATCTGAAATCGGAGCAGAAGCCCGTTATGATATTGCCGATGCTTACTTCCAGCAAAATGAACTGGATGCTGCAGAGAAAGCCGGATTCGATGTCATCAAAAATACCGCTTCATACGAATACTGGGTTGCGAAAGCATATATCCTGCTGGGCGATGTTTACTCCAAACAACAGGATTATTTCAATGCAAAAGCGACTTATCAGAGTATTGCCGCCAATAGTAGCATTCCAGAGCTGAAACAGGAAGCAAAGGATAAACTGGCGAAAGCGGAAGCAGACGAAAAAGCTGCCGGCAAGAAAAAGAAATAATATTTCGTATCAGCATCCGGCAACGGATTTTAAGCAAATGACAGCATGAACATTCAGAACATATATCACAAAGGATTTTTCTTATTAGCTGCGATGGGACTCTCAGCAGCAGCCGTACAACAAGCGACGGCACAAGCGAAAGACTCCCTGAAACAGGAAACTATCGATATTATTTCCACTTACCAGCCCCGTTTGCGCGATGCCGCCAAACTGAATCTGACAGCATCATTGCCAGGTGTGGATACTGCCCGTCCTTCTCTGAAGTACGAAGTACCTTCCCTGAACCTCAGTTTCGGATATCAGGCCGCTCCGCTGAAACCACTGGCACTCGGTAAAGATTCACTGGATCTGCTCCAAAACAATTTCGTAAAACTGGGATATGGTAACCTGAGTACGCCATATGTACAGGCCGGATTTGGTAGCGGCAGACATGAAAATTATAACTATGGCCTGTTTGTAAACTATACCTCCTCCAAAGGGAAAATAGAAAATCAGGACTACAGTACACTGAATACACTTGCTGCCGGGACTTATTTAATCAATAAATTCCAACTGAATGGCAGTCTCGCCTACGATCGTAATACCGTACACTATTATGGCTATGATCACAACAGCGGCCCCGTTGAGAAAAGCAGCATAGCGCAGCATTTCAACCAGATCACTGCCACTGCCTCCGGTAAGAATCTGCCTGGGAATGACTGGGCATTCAGCTTCCAGCCGAAAGTGAAGTTTATCTACTTCAGCGATAACTATAAGCGAAATGAAAGTGCATTCCAGCTGAATGTGCCTATTCGCAAACAGATTTTTGAAAATATCTACTTGCAGGCAGAAGGCGTATTTGACCTCTCCACCTACAGAGAAGATAATCTGAAAGCCATCAACAACAGTATAGTGGCTGTTCATCCGGCTGTAGATGTGGTGTATCCAGGGTTTGTACTCCATGCCGGCGTAAATCCAACCTGGAGCAATACGCCCGGCGTCAGCAAATTTTACCTGTTGCCAGACATCGTGAACGAAACGCACCTGATTCGCAAAAAGCTGATCCTCAGCAGTGGATGGATCTCTTACATCGAAAAAAACAACTACCGCACACTTACCAACCGCAATCCTTTCTTCCTGGGATCGCTGGACGGTATGCAGAATACCCGCGTAGAAGAAAAATATACAGGGATCAAAGGTACCTTGGGTAGTCATTTCAACTATAACACCAAGTTCGCCAGCGTAACCTGGTATAATCTGCCACTATTTGTTAATGATACGCTGAATGCCAGCCGTTTCATTACTTTGAACGAAGCGGAAATGCGCGCGTTCCAACTGCATGCAGAAGTGGGCTATATCCAGGAAGAGAAATTACAAGTGAGAGTAGCTTTTGACTGGTTTAACTACAACAAGCAGGAATCCCAGATTAAACCTTGGGCATTGCCAGCATTCCAGGGGAACCTCTCTGCTTCCTACCTTCTCATGAAAAAGCTGCACCTCAACGCAGAACTGTATGCGCTGAGCGGCGCTTATTACATGAATCCAAACAAAGTGGATTTCGGTAAAACCAAAGGCGCATGGGACATGAATTTGGGTGCATCATTTGATATCACCAAGAATTTTGGTCTCTGGTTAAATGCAAATAATATCTTTAATACGCAGTACCAGCGCTACTACCTTTATCCATCCTATGGCTTTAATATAGTTGGTGGGTTGCTATTTAAGTTCTAAATTACATATTGGTAATTAAGAGATTGTGTGGGCTGATTAAGGAACGAAGCGTTACTGCGCTTCGTTTAGTGACCAACAAAATCGAAGATGTCGATTTATACGTCGCAGACAATAAATAATTTGTAATATCACCTGGAAAAGTTGGCATCTTCGATGTCAACTTTTCCAGGTTCCGCTCTCGGGCGGCAGCTACCACAGGTATCAATATTATATAATGACTTTAAGTCAGCCCTGTTTCGCCCAATAGTAATAAGTACGAATCACTATGATTTTACAGCAATATATCCAGGAAGTCCTCTTCAGACAGCGTGTTTGCGTGATTCCCCAGTTAGGCACCTTTACCTTACAGCATTTTCCTGCCCAATATAATGTTAACACACAAACCCTGACACCACCATGGGATCAGGTATTATTCAGTCAGACCTATCAAGATGATGGTTCCTGTCTGGAATGGATTGCCCTTAAAGAAAACCTCGTCCCTTCCGTTGCCCAGCGCAAACTGGAAAAGTACCTGGAAGAAATGAAAGAGGAGCTTCGTACCGGCAAACCCATGGAATTGCCTGGAATTGGCACTTTACAGGGAGATTTCGCAGGAAATATCCACTTTTTTGCTATTAAACTACCTGTTTCACAAGCATCTCTCGACCTGCATCCAATTCGTGAGCAGCAACCGGAAGAGACTCCGGTAGCCCCTCCTCCTCCTGCCGAACCGATAGAACCTATCATGACTGAACAGGTGGAAAACACATTGGAAGCGATTGAAGAAGAAGGCGGTTTTAAATGGTGGTGGGCCGTAATTCCTGTTGTAGTTATTCTGGCAGGCGTTGCTGCTTGGTGGTATATTACTTATCAGTCCAAACCGGTTCAACCCGAGGTAATAAAAGATACGCCGGTATTACCTGTTGCAAAACCGGATTCTATCGCCACTCCTCCCGCAGACACCACTGTACACGCTGCTCCGGTAGACAGTACAGCCGCTGCTGCGCCTATTGTTGCACCAACGGCAACGGATACACTGCATTATGTAGCAGTTTATTTTACCACGAAAGACAGTGCAGATGCCGCTAAAAAGCAGCAGCGTCAGAAAAACTGGGGCAGAGAGGTAATGATGTATTTTAAAGATGGTAAATACAGACTGGCAGTACAAATCAATGATGCCGATACTGCGGAAGCCATTAAGAAAGTAAGAAAAGACTTTGGTACCCAGGCGTTCCTGGAGAAGCCATAATATAACGGATACGACTATCTGTTAAGTTCACCGGCTACAATTTCCAACCCTTCAGCGAAGGTATGGGGATTGTAGCCGAGTTCTTTTTCCGCCTTTTCAGTTACCAGACCTGTTTTGGCAGGACGGGCAGCAGGCTGGGAAAGACTCTTGGAGCTG
Organism: Chitinophaga dinghuensis; assembly: GCF_003259435.1. Lineage (GTDB taxonomy): Bacteria > Bacteroidota > Bacteroidia > Chitinophagales > Chitinophagaceae > Chitinophaga > Chitinophaga dinghuensis. Next base: position 593,578 of record NZ_QLMA01000003.1, on the reverse strand, counting down.
ATTTTTTCAATAAAATTGGTATCCAGGTTGAAATAGTCCGCCGTTTTAATAGCCATATCATAAGGCGACAGCGTTTCATTACCAGAAATATTGAATATGCCGGTCGCTTTCTTATCTACAATGAGCTTACAACCAATGGCCAGATCCTGGCAAAGAGTAGGCGTACGGAACTGGTCGTCTACTACTTTGATTTTTTTCTGTTGTTGCAGATTATTTTTCACCCAGGTAATCATGTTACTGCGTTGTGCATCGGTTGCAACGCCATATACCAACACTGTTCTGGCGATGGCCCAGGTAAGTTTGCTGTTATGGACGATCCTTTCAGCAGCTACCTTACTAGTACCATAATAATTGATGGGGTTTACAAGATCTTCTTCCGTATAAGGCCCTTTAAGCCCATCGAATACAAAATCTGTAGATATAAATAGGAAATACGCATTCACTTTTTCGGCTGCCTGTACCAGGTACCGTGTAACGCCTACGTTCATATCCCAGCAGGCATCCTTATTTTTTTCACATTCATCCACTTGTGTCATCGCGGCACAATGAATGATGATTTCCGGTTTATACTTATCAATGAGATTCGCTGCTGCTCCGGGAGTACGAAGATTAGCTGCCTCATAAATGTAATTGTCGCGCTCAGGAATACGGTTGGGACCTCTTCCGGTAGCTATTACATTAAATTGTTTGTCCTGTAGAAAAAGAGGGATCAGATGCTGACCCAATAAGCCGTTACTGCCTGTTATTAGTACGTTCATAAGCCTTAATCATACACTATCTCTAAAGATACTAAATTTTTCCGCTATTCGCTAAATGAAAAACGACTGCCATTAGCAGTCGTTTTTCATTCTATGAGAGAAGAGGATATTACTTTCTCATTCCCAGGTTATACATGGTGAATGACCAGATATCTGCCGCTTCATCAATTACTTTAGAAGTGGGCTTACCAGCGCCGTGTCCAGCCTGCGTATCGATACGGATCAATACTGGATTTGGGCCGGCGTTATCTGCCTGCAGTGTAGCTGCAAATTTGAAAGAGTGAGCAGGCACCACGCGATCATCATGATCGGCAGTTAAAACCATTGTAGCCGGATAAGATACGCCTGGTTTCAGGTTATGCAGCGGAGAATATTTGATCAGATACTTGAACTGTTCAGCGTTATCGCTGCTACCGTATTCCGTAGCCCAAGCCCAACCGATGGTAAATTTCTGGAAGCGGAGCATATCCATTACGCCTACTGCCGGAAGTGCTACTTTAAATAGCTCAGGACGTTGTGTCATACAAGCGCCAATCAGCAGACCACCATTAGAACCGCCACGGATAGCTATTCTGGAAGGATTTGTATATTTTTCTTTGATCAGGTATTCCGCAGCACCGATGAAGTCGTCAAATACATTTTGTTTTTTCTCCATCATACCTGCTTTATGCCATGCTTCTCCGTACTCGCTTCCGCCGCGTAAACATACAACAGCGTATAGGCCTCCCTGTTCCATGAAATAAAGATTGGAAACACTGAATGATGGCGTCTGCGGTATATTAAATCCACCATATCCATAAATCAATACCGGATTATTGCCATCCAGTTTGAAGCCTTTCTTACCGGAAAGGAACATAGGCACTTTTGTACCATCTTTACTGGTAAAGAAAACCTGTTTGGTTTCATATTCATCTGGGTTGAATTTTACTTCTGCTTTGTTAAACAGTGTAGACTTGCCCGTAGCGATATCATATTTATATACTGTTGCCGGCGTTACATAGGAAGAGTAGGTATAATAAAATGCCTTTTCATTCTTTTCTGCGCCAAATCCGCCAGCCGAACCGATGCCAGGTAACTTTACTGGTCTCTTGTTCTTGCCGTCGAGGTCATATTGAACAATATAGGAAGACGCGTCCTTTAGATAACTCAGGAATAACTTACCGCCGCCAGTGCCTACGCTTTGCAGGGCTTCCGGCGTTTCTGCCACGATTGTTTTCCAGTTGCTCTCTTCCGGATGTTTCGGATCGATTTCTACAATTTTGTAATTAGGCGCATTATGATTGGTACGAACCAATAATTTATCGCCGTTATTTTCAATCACTGCCGGTTCGAATTTAAAACCAGGGATGAGGACGGAGAAATCTTTCTGAGCGGGGTTCTTCAGATCCCATACCCGGATTTCTTCGCCGGAAGTACCTTCAGAGAGGCTCAGCACAAGAAAGCGTTCATCCTCAGTTACGGAGAGACCGGCATTTCTGAGCGGATGTTCTTTATCCTGGAAAATCAGTTGATCTTTTTCCTGTGTATCCCCTACTTTATGGAAGTATACTTTATGGAATTCATTCTTCCGGGATAATTTATTGGCTTCATCCGGTTTATCATAGCGACTGTAATAGAAACCATCTCCTTTCCATGAAATACCGCTGAATTTAATCCAGTCCAGTTTATCGGAGAGGAGTTGTTTGGTGGCTACATCCATTACATAGCCCTCTTGCCAATCGGACCCTGCTTTAGCAATCAGGTAGGCTGCGTACTTGCCATCTTTGGAAAAAGAGAGGGCGCCGAGAGCGGTGGTACCGGCGGCAGACAGCTTGTTGGGGTCAATGAAAACTTCTGCAGGTCCGCCGGGAGTCGTGCAACGATAGAGTACTGACTGATTCTGGAGTCCATCATTTTTGTAGAAATAATAATATTTCCCTTTCTTGAATGGAGCAGATGTCTTGGGATAGTTGAGGAGTTCCTCTAATCTTATTTTCACATCATTTCTGAAGGAAATTTTGGAGAGATAATCTTGTGTAACCTTGTTTTGGGCGTCTACCCAAGCTTTAGTTTCCGGGGAATTATCGTCTTCCAACCAGCGGTACGGGTCAGCAATTTTGGTCCCGTGGTAATCATCCGTTACATCGATTTTCTTTGTCTCCGGATATTTGATTTCGCTGTGATGCTGTGCCATGGCCTGTCCCGTCATAAAAGTCATACTCATAATCAGCAAGGTCTTATTAGATTTTTTAAACATGCCTATAATTTTTAAAAAAAGATGCTACTTTGTTTGATGAAAATTAAAAATTTAGGTTATTTCATGAGATAACAGTTAGAAAACAATTCCAAAATGTTATTTTTGTGCGCCCTTAAGATATTTTTTTAGCAATTTATATGAAAAAGTTGAACAACATTGCAGTCCTTACCTCAGGAGGAGATGCTCCTGGCATGAACGCCGCAGTTCGTGCAGTTGTAAGAACGGGCATTTATCATCAGCTGAATGTGTATGGCGTGATGTACGGCTACAGGGGAATGTTAACAAATGACATTTTCAGGATGGAGTCTAAATCAGTGGCCAATATCATTCAGCGCGGAGGCACCATCCTAAAGACCGCCCGGTGCAAAGAGTTCTATGAATATGAAGGGCGAAAAAAGGCTTATGAGAATCTGAAGAGACACAACATTGATGGACTGGTCGTAATAGGTGGAGACGGTTCATTTAATGGTGCGCAGAAATTCAGCCAGGAATTTGATATTCCTTGTATAGGCTTGCCTGGTACTATTGACAAGGACATTGCGGGCACCGATTTCACCATAGGTTTTGACACAGCTGTCAATACTGCGGTGGATGCGATCGACAAAATCAGGGATACTGCTGATGCACACGACCGACTATTTGTCATTGAAGTTATGGGCCGGGATGCCGGTTACATTGCATTACACAGCGGCATCTCTACAGGTGCAGAGCATGTGTTAATGCCAGAACGCAAAACAGAAGTAAACGAAATTATTGAAGAACTGCAGGCCAACGAACGTCGTAAAAAGCTCGTTAACCTTATTGTGGTGGCAGAAGGTGATGAAACCGGAGGCGCCAACGAAGTAGCCCGCAGAATTAAAGAAGCCTGTCCGCAACTGGATACCAAAGTGACCATCCTTGGTCATATTCAACGTGGCGGATCTCCTACCTGTCAGGACCGTATCCTGGCAAGCAGATTAGGATATGCCGCTGTAGAAGCGCTCCGCGAAGGTATTCACAACGTCATGGTGGGTGTAGTGAACGACAAAATTCAGTATACTCCGCTCGATAAAGCGGTGAAAGCAAAACAGGAAATTGACCCCGAATGGTTTAAGATTGTTAAAATTCTTGCGAGTTAAAAAATAAGACTTATGAGTACAAAGGACCTTTCCAAATACTATCACAAGCAGATGGACAATGCTGCCGGTAGAGAACATTCTTCCCACAAAACTAAGATTGTGGCTACCGTTGGTCCAGCTAGTGATACCTATGACAAGTTGTTGGAACTAGTTAGAGCAGGTGTGAATGTTTTCCGTTTAAACTTCTCCCATGGCTCGCATGAAGACAAACTGCGCATCATTGAATACATCCGTCAGATCAATAAAACGGAACCTTACAACGTAGCCATCCTGGCCGATTTACAAGGTCCTAAACTGCGTGTGGGCGAAATCGAGAATAATGCACTCCCACTGAAAGCCGGCGATATCCTTACTTTCATCAATGAGAAAGTAGTGGGTAACATGGAAAAAATTTATGTTTCCTACCCTGACCTGTATAAAGATCTTAGACCCGGCCAGAAAATTTTGCTGGACGATGGTAAAATTGAAACAGTTGTTAGAGAAATCACAGCTGCAGGCGAAATCAAAGCAGAAGTAACCCTCCCGGGCGTACTGTCCTCCAAAAAAGGATTTAACCTGCCTGATACCAAAGTTTCCCTGCCAGCACTGACTGAAAAAGATATCATTGACCTCGAATTCATCATCGACCATCAATGTGATTGGGTAGCGCTTTCCTTCGTAAGAAGCGTTAAAGACCTGATCGATCTGCGCAAACGTCTGGAAGCACGTGACTCTAAAATGAAGGTGATCTCTAAAATTGAGAAACCTGAAGCGATTCAAAACCTGAAAGAAATTATCTGGGAAAGCGATGGCGTGATGATCGCCCGCGGTGACCTCGGCGTTGAACTGCCAGTGGAACAAATCCCAATGATTCAGAAAGATATTATCCGCAAATGTATCCACCGCGCAAAACCTGTGATCGTGGCTACTCAGATGATGGAGAGCATGATGGACCGTACCCGTCCTAACCGTTCTGAAATCACCGACGTTGCGAATGCCGTACTGGAAGGCGCAGACGCAGTAATGCTCTCCGGCGAAACAGCTACCGGCCAGTTCCCGGTACTGGTAATCCAGACCATGAACAAAATTATCCAGGAAGTGGAAAAAGAGGCCATCATCTACAATCGTAACCTGATTCCTCACCGTCACTCTCCTACCTTCCTCAGTGATGCACTTTGCTACAATGCATGTAAAATCGCAGAAGACCTGGATGCGGATGCACTGATTGGTATGACACAAAGCGGTTACACCGGTTTCATGCTGAGCTCTTACCGTCCACGCTCTCCGCTGTATGTATTTACCAAAGAAAGAACACTGGTAAATCAGCTGAGCCTGAGCTGGGGCGTACGCGCCTTCTTCTATGAAGAAGAAGAAAGCCTGGATGATATCGTATTCGATCAGATCAATATCCTGAAAGAAAGAGGTTTCATCAAACCAGGCGATGTAGTGGTAAATACCGGTAGTACCCCAGTGAAACTGCATCTGGCTACCAACACATTGAAAATTACCAGAGTAGAATAGTAATAATTCCTGGTAAACAGGATTTAAGATAAGAAAAGCCCCCGTTGGAAATTCCAGCGGGGGCTTTTTATGAATCAGATGTATTTAATTACCCAGCCTTGCTGACAGCCGCTTTAGGCAAAGTCAGCAGATAGATGATAAGTGCCACTGTAATAAGGGCTGTACCAGCTACGCAGACACCTGTCCACTTGCCTACAGACCATACCCATAGCCCAATACCGGAGCCCAGAGAGGTACCGATAAAACTAGTGGTCATAAATACAGTATTCAGGCGGTTTCTGGCAGATGGAATTAATGCGTACACTCTTGTCTGGTTAGAAACGTGAATTGCCTGTAACCCCAGATCTATTGCGATAATGCCCACAATAATGCCGATAATCTCCGTTCTGAAGAGGAAGAAAAGAAAGTAACCTGCAAACAGGAAAATAATGCCATATCCCACAGCTATGCGGGGATTCTTCTTATCTGCCACACGTCCTACCAACGGAGCGCCAAGGGCGCCAGCGGCAGCGGCCAATCCCATCAGCCCAATTTTGTCACTCTGATAAAAGAAGGGCGCATCCGACAACAGAAAGACCACCGTTGTCCAGAAAAGGCCAAACATAGCGAAGCTGCAGGCATTAATGGCAGAGGCTTCTCGTAACACCGGTTGTTCCTTGACCAATGTGATCAATGATTTCATTAAATCCCCATAAGTGCCTTTAAATGTAGGCTCCGTCTTCGGAAAGGAAAACATCATGACCAGCGCTAATAATCCGCTGATAGCAGCCGCAATCCAGAACATCCCTCTCCATCCCAGATGATGCCCGATAATACCGCTGAGTGTTCTCGACAATAAAATCCCTATTAATAAACCACTCATGACCGTTCCGATCACTTTACCACGATTGTTGTCGCTACTTAGCGTGGCTGCCAGCGGGAGTATCAGCTGTGGCACCACTGAAGTAAATCCGATCAGCAGGCCGGTTACTTTCAACATGGCGATATTATTGGACATCGCTGACGCGACCAGCGCCACCGAGGAGGCCAATGTCATAGTAATAATTTGCTTTTTCTTTTCCAACATATCTCCCAGGGGCACACAAAACAATAACCCCAGGGCATATCCTACCTGCGTGAAAAAGGTTACCTGTCCCGCATTAGATTCTGAGACACCGAATTCATCACTCATCAATACCAGCAAAGGCTGGCTATAGTAAATATTTGCGACGATCAAGCCCGTACAAAGTGCCATTACGGCTATATTCCATCTGCTAAGCGCCATAGTTTCCGATTTTTGATGTGCAAAGATAGTTGAAAGCCTAAAACTCTCGGAACGATTTCATTCCCCCGGAAACGGTAAATTTGTAATAGTTAATTGCTCACCGTTAAAAGCAGATAGTTATGTTCAAAAGTATCTATCCTTACACACAGGAATTAATAGCAGAGTATAAGGAACACACAGCAAATGAAATTGAAACCAAACTGCTGAAAGGCGAGAAGGCATTTCGGGACATGTTAAATATCCCACTGGATCAGCGCCGGCAATGGATGGCTCAAGTAGCTAAGTCCATGCGCGACAATGTAAAGGAGCATGCCACGATTATTTCCCAGGAAATGGGGAAGACCCTCCAGGAAGCCACAGCGGAAGTGCAGAAATGCGCGACTACCATCGATTATTATGTCGAAAATATAGAACAGATCCTCCAACCACGTATTATAAGCTCAGATGCCTCAAAAAGTTATGTATCTTATGAGCCCAAAGGGATCATTCTGGCAATAATGCCCTGGAATTTCCCTTACTGGCAGGTTTTTCGTTTTGCAATTCCCAATATTTTAGCAGGAAATGCAGGATTATTAAAACATGCCAGTAATGTGAGTGGCTGTGCACTGGCCATTGAAAAGCTCTTTACGGAGTCGGGATTCCCGGAAGGAACCTTCCAGACGGTGTTATTATCGTCCCAACATATAGAGCCTATCATCGCAGATCCGCGCGTGCAGGGTGTTACCCTCACTGGCAGTACCCCTGCGGGGAAAAGTGTGGCTGCGCTGGCAGGGAAATATATCAAAAAAACCGTCCTGGAGCTGGGAGGTAGCGATCCTTTTATTGTGTTGAAAGACGCCGATATTAAGGAGGCAGCCAAAGTTGCAGTGCAGGGACGTATGCAAAATGCTGGTCAGTCCTGTATTGCCGCCAAACGCTGGATAGTGGAAAAACCGGCAGTAGCGGAGTTTACACAGGCGGTAGCGGAAATCCTTCAGGCCATGAAACAAGGAGATCCGATGTTGGAAAGTACCAACATGGGCCCAATGGCCAGACCCGATTTAGCGGAGGATCTGGGAAGACAACTGAAAGAGACAATTTCCCAGGGTGCACACCTGGTCTTGGGTGGCACCTATGAAGGATGTAACTTTGCCCCTACACTGCTGACTGGTGTCACCGCAGATATGACCGCCTTCCGGGAAGAAACCTTCGGACCACTGGGCGTCATCATTGAAGCGGCGGGTGAAGAAGCAGCGATAGCACTTGCCAACGAAACAGATTTCGGTCTGGGTTCCGCGTTATGGACAAAAGACCTGGAAAAAGCAGCCCGACTGGCACGCCAGATTGAAAGCGGCAATGTATTTATCAATGCTATGGTTCGTTCTGATGCCCGGTTACCATTCGGAGGAGTTAAACAATCCGGATATGGCAGGGAATTATCATTGGAAGGAACACACGAATTTTTAAACGTTAAGACCGTTTACATACATTAGGCTTTTAGAACATGACCACATCTCTGAAACGCGACCGCTTTACTCCCTATATCACTTTCTCCCGTAAAGAATGGGCAGAAAGAAGCGGCGATGCCAAACTACAGTTGGCAGACTATGACCTGGAACAATTGCATGGTATGAATGAGCCACTTACACAGGAAGAGATTACGCAGGTATATCTTCCCCTGGCCCATCTATTAAATCTCTATGTAACCTCCTCCCAGCAGTTACATAAAGCCACCAGTAATTTCCTGGGAAGCCAACACCTGAAAGTGCCTTATATCATTGGAATAGCTGGTAGTGTTGCAGTAGGTAAAAGTACCACAGCAAGAGTATTACAACGATTATTACAGGCCTGGCCCAATCATCCGCGGGTAGATCTTGTTACCACAGACGGCTTCCTCTATCCCAATAAAGTCCTGGAACAAAACAATATCATGAACCGTAAGGGATTCCCTGAAAGCTATGATATTAAACGCCTCGTTCACTTTCTGGCAGATGTCAAATCCGGTAAAGAACGTGTAGCCGCGCCATTATATTCCCATCTGGAATATGATGTACTCCCAGGACAACTCCAATGGATAGAACAACCGGATATTATCATCGTAGAAGGCGTAAACGTACTGCAGGTACGTCCTCGCCAACAACAGAAAGATCCGGCCGTATTCGTATCAGACTTCTTCGATTTTTCAATATATGTAGATGCCGCTGAGAAAGATATCCGTAAATGGTATATCGCGCGATTTGAATCCTTGCGTCAGACGGCCTTCCAAAACCCGGATTCATTCTTTCACAGATATGCTGGACTGTCCGATGGCGCCACCGTGGAACTCGCCACTCAGATTTGGGAAGATATCAACAAACCCAATCTGGAACAGAACATTGCACCTACGCGCTACCGTGCAGGCCTGATACTGGAGAAAGGTAGTAACCATTTTGTTCAATCCATCAAACTCAGGAAAACCTGATCGACATGCAACTACTGTTTTTAAGAAATGCCACATTCCTATTGGAATGGAACAACAAGAAAATCCTGGTAGATCCCATGTTGGGCACTAAAGGAAGTATGGATCCTGTCCCCAACACTGCCAACGCTATCCGCAATCCCACGGTGGATCTTACGCTTAGTGACATTGCAGTACAAACCATGGTACAGGATATCGACGCAGTATTACTGACTCATACCCACAGAGATCATTGGGATGTGACCGCACAGGAGATGCTCCCAAAAACGACCACGATTATCTGCCAACCGGAAGATGTGCAGAAAATTACTGATGCAGGATTCATCAACGTTATCCCCGTTAATGACAGTATTACCTGGAATCAATTTACCATTCATCGCACCGGTGGCCAACATGGTACCGGCGAAATCGGTAAACTGATGGCTCCTGTTTCCGGCTTCGTAATCACCGATGGCGACCAACGATTATACATTGCTGGAGATACTATCTGGTGCAATGAGGTAAAAGAAACCCTGGACCGCTTCAAACCGGAACATACTGTAGTAAATGCAGGCGCCGCAAGATTCCTCCAGGGAGATCCTATTACCATGACTGCGGAAGATGTATTACAGGTCATTAATCATCCTGCAAATACAAATGTTATCGCAGTACATATGGAATCAATCAATCACTGCACCCTCACCAGGGAAGACCTGGCCGTTGCCGTGGCTGTTGCTTCCAAGGAATGTAATATTCCAGATCCGGGAGACTGGATTATGCTGAATTAATTCACTTCTCCCCTTTCTTCCATTATCATCACATTTACCATTTACGCTGCAATAACAGCAGCGTAAATGGTTACTGGCCCCAGCTGGATTCAAGTCTTCCTCCACAAAAGTATTTCCCTCGCATTCTCTCCGATCCCAATGCAGTGCTTAATACAACTACCTCCCAGCAAGGATTTCCGCGACCTACTGTATTAAACCCATTCATTAATATGGCTGGCATTCCCCATACTCATTTCTCTCGCAGAAATAGTAAACGTAATCTTCATTGGATGCTTGTCCACATAATCAAATACTTCCTCAAACTTCACCAGATACCCTTCTTTAAATTCCAGGGATTTTAACTTGGCATCTGTATCTCTCTTATAAAAAGTAATAGTACCATCTTTCCTTTCAAAATTATTGACCATCCATTCAAACAAATCTGTTTTTCCGGTGGATTCCACTGTCAATTCAATACGTCCTCCTCTTGTAATGGCAGAAGGTCTGCCCGTTGCATCCGTTTCCTGGTGCAGCTCATAACTTACATGCTGCACGTTGTACTGCTCACCATTCACGGTAAGAATTGATTTAAATGACATACTTTCAGATTTAAAAGGTTAACAAATAATCATCAAGGGGATGTTTGTGTATGGTTAGCCATCATTAACAAACGACAGTTCTCCAGCTCTCTGGACTTCCCATCCAGTTGCTGCTGTAATTGTGAGACTTCCATTCTCAACGCCATGATCGTTTGCTGCGCATCTCTGCATTCTCTTAATTGTTGCTTGCTTTGTTGGAGTGACAAACAACACTGCAGGATATCGTCATAGAAATTAAATCCCGATTCTTTGGGACTAATATGGTTACGCATACCCGCCAACGTAGTAGCGATCAGCTGATCCACATAGCTGCTGTTCTGTCCGGGATCATTGACGGTTGACAGTTCCTGTTTTACTTTTCCTAAACCGTCACTGAACTGTTGTTGTCGCGCCCATCTTTCCCCATGGTATATCAACTCGCTGCGTAACATGTTATTCTCTGCCACCGGGACTTGATAATACAGGAACACACCCAATATCAGTAGTCCTGTTGTTAGCAGATAAAACAACAGAAATAACAAGAATCCCTTTCTTCTTATTTGGCTATTTAAAGGCTCCATAATTGAAAATTTTATTCCGAAAAGGACCATTTGGATTTACGTGTGCCTGTAGCAATTGGCGGTTGACCAAGACCTTCTTCTTTTACAAAAATGTTACCGTCCGGTTTCTTACCAATGTATTCCAGCTTCCCTATGGCAGCGAATACTCTTTGCATGATTCTCAGAAAACTCAAAGCACTATGGAATGCCGTCTGCATATCCACATGATGATAGGTTGCCACCACCAGGTCATAACATTTCGTTTCAATTTCTCCTGCTGGCACTCCTGACCATTCTGCAAAGTATTGCAGTATCTCCTCTCTGCTGCCTGATGCCCTTTGTTCCAATGCCGACAACCATACGCCGCCAGTAGTTTTAGCAAGCGTAAAAAGATGAAATGGCGAGTCCTGCCCCACCTTATCCTGATAAAATGGAAGCGACCAACTCAGCACCTGCCCCACATGTTCAGCCAGGTACAAAATGATAGCAGCCATTTCCTGTTGCTGATTCCTGGAATATATTTTCTCGATTATTTCCTGACAACTACAACGTACTTGCCTTAATAATACCATGACTTCCTCTCCTATTACCATTAGCAGAGGATGAGCGCCGATGCTGATACATGGAGGAATATAACCTTGATCCACTTCCGCCATATGGTTCTTTACTACCACCCGGCCAATTGTAAGTTGACCGGGCAACAGTCCTTCTACAGGAATATCCTGCGTCGCTACCATTGAAAGCAAGAGTCGGTCCATAGTATATTTTGTTCTGCATGGAAGCACGTCTGGTACCGGATCTCCTGCCGGAATCCGCTGATAATAATCTGTATGGATGATTACATACCAAACACCATCCTGTTTTGGCGTCTGCCAATGAAAAACAAGGCTATCCGAAATAACCCTTCCTTCAGTAGTTACGAGTGGGAATTGTATTAACATTCCCGCTGCTGTAATTGCCTGACAGGTATATAATTGCAATACACAACAATGAGGGTCTGTTTTAAATTGTAAGTGTAGATTCTTCTCTGGCAACGAACGCATTCCCAACAACCCATAATTGTGCTCATTCAAAATAGACGCAGCTGTTCGCTGAACACGTTCTAACAGGGCATTTTCCATGGTAGTAAAATCTTCCTGCCGCACTTTCATTCCGTCCACCCAGTTTACCATTGGATGATTTATTATTGTTTGCATGTTTCAATATTTATAGAATGAATCCTTTCACAAAGAATGATGCTGTTTTCTTTAATACCATTACTGTAAACCGGTAAATTAGGATCTATTACTCTTGGCCACCAGTAACTGCGTATACGATAACATCTCCATCTGCAACCTTTCGGATCTTCTGCAGAAAGATCTATCGGTTGTTCCGGATGCCGGGCATTATAATCATTGATAAAATGGTAAAAGAATAACCCCCATGTTACATGACGCGGCGCTCTGGCCCGAAATCCAGTAAGTCCGCCACCCGTGTTTTTTTTGAGCTTCAATGCAATTACCAGGAGATCTTTCATATCATTTTCGGCGATCTCCTCGTACTCCTTTTCAGTCGGATAATACCAATCCTCATATAATGCAGGGGGAATTACCAATACCACTTCCCACAGTTCCCAAAAACAAACAGGGATCAGGAAGTCAAGTAGTCCAACACCAATAGTATAAGGAGGAAGCTGGTCATATAGCTGTAAACAATGCGCCAGAAGAAGGAGGGTTATACCAAGTATAATGATAAATATACCATGAAGGGCCTTCATCTTTGGAGACCATTTCCCATACTGACCACAGACCACCGCCACTATACCACCGGCAAAGGAGGCAGCCGCTCCAAGCATAAATACGCCATTCCAGGAAATACGGTTAATACACCGGGAGAATAGAAAACCACCTGATAATAATGACAGTAGAAATATCATCGCAATAACCAGAGATGTTACATTCCTGATATTCAATGCGCTTCTTATCAACCAAACGCCCACCAATATCAATACTGCAACGGCAATAAGTAAATAAGTCATTTCACATATGATTCTGGGTTAACAATACATATATCCATCGATGGCACAGATATAATCCTTCTGATCAACAAACGGTTGCCAGATAATCTCAAGCCCGGCTGGGAGTAACAGGCATGCGAGTAACCGAAGGAATTTCCCTTCATTCTTCCAGGGCAGGAAATCAGCGGCTACAGATACTTCTACCGGCCCTATCTCTAAAAAAAGCTGCGGTACATCTTCCCCGATTACATCCCCAAGTACTAAATCCATTCCCAATACAGCCACCATCCCTTCTTTGGTCATTCCAGGATTTACGCAATTACTCAGAGACTTGCAAACAAAGGATACGGGCTGTTTTATTATCCTTGATATAAGGGTAACAGCCATCGGGATACTGTTACAACTTCGTATATCCGATAAAAAAGGAATTAATCTCATTAGAGAATGGGTATCCTCCATTCCACTGATAGCTCGCAACAACCCTACCAATACAGGCACAAAGGATGTTTCAGTAAGCATACAGCCCTGCTCAAATAATAACTGCTCCATAGGCTGAAAAAGTAGACATGCCGCTGCTGCCTCTTTCTTCAACTGACGACTGACATTCGCCATCACCTCTATTCCCACTGTATCCAATGGACAATCTGCTATATGAAATAGTCCTTCCGGAAGTTGATGATACAAACCATTCCGGTTCAATATTACATGTGCCATCGCTTTATTCACCACCATGCGCTGGATATCGGTACTATACGCGCGTACAAAACCACCCGAGTAATTGACAGTTAACTCGCGATGCAGAAATAGTGGCATTAAAAGCTCTGCATTAATGAAATCATCAAAAAAAATATCAGGCATAATCAATGGGTTAACTGAAAAAAATATTGCCTGAAGGAAATGTGATAAAGAAGTGAATCAGAGGTAAGCAAAAATAAATAATCGCATCAATACAAAACAAAAAATCAAAATAATTTTTTAGAAAAAATTTCTAATTCCTGAAATAATAATTAAACTTGTAATCATTACATGTAATTTTTCTGCAACCTACCTCCCCTTTAGCAGAAGTTAACCCAAATCATTAACCATGTTACATTTCAACCTTCCCTTCCTTCGGGAACGGGTCCTATTTTTTACGATTAATGCCAATGGTTTACTAGGTATTTTCCTATGTTGCATCCGTGCACATTCACCAGCATCATGTATACAAAAGGGAATCGAAATAAAACGTAATCGAATTTATAACGATGAAGTATACACGACAAACGATACATTAAGTTTATTCATTCCTACCATTAAAAAGCCTCATCATATTTTCTGGATACTTCCAAATCATCGATATGCTGAAGGTTTAGGAATCTCACAAAAATTTCGCCAGCCCGGAATCCAGGATATACACGTATTTACAGGCATCTGTCACTACTTTCGGCGCGTAACTGTACAACCGGCAATAATTAATACAAAAGATACAACTGCAATATACCCTGCTATTATTGGCCCTGGAAGTGTAACAGTGGGTACTGCTGCCACCTTTGGTTCCAATCAGCCAGCAGATGTAAGCTTCGCATGGCAACTCTCCGGTAAGGAAGATAGTATATACAACACACCAACGGTCACCTATACTTTTCGTTCCCCAGGCGAAAAAATACTTACGCTTATCGTCAACCGGGACACTGCCCGTATGGCGGTTAAGCGCATCCACATATTCCCTCCTCCCATATTGACCAGTACTCCCGCCCCTACTGCACCTGCTCCTCCTCCCATCCCCCACCTACCCATTAAGAAGGTGGAACCTGCAGTGCCATCCATCACAGCAGAAGAATTCAGGTTCATGCTGCAACAGGTAATTTATGGGAATAAACAATTCACCGACTTCTCCGAATATCTCTGTAATAATATTCAAACACCCGTCATCATCAATGAAAAAACAATGATGCCATTCAATCAGTTCTGCCTACAAATCAGAGGGAAAAAACGGCTATCCATTGACCAGGTAAATATAACCCGGGACAAATCAGGTTGTATTACAGCGCTTAACATTCAGTACAACAAGAAAAAATTTATCGGACTATTTTAAAAATTCAATATGAAACCAACATTTCTTAAACTGCCATTAGACATCCAGGCCCTTATAACCGGTAACCACAAACGGACACTTCAACTCAAATCATCCGTTATTCAACACATACAATTACTGGTACAAACAACTAAGGGAGAATTTCCAGCTAATCCCGAATATGGATGCAGCATCCAGGAACAACTGTTAAAACTGTCAAGTCCGGCGCATCTGCTAAAAACAGACCTGGAAGCCATTGTACTCAACTGTATTACAAAACATGAAAAACGTCTCCACCAAACGGATATCCAGGTTACCCTGGAACGTTCATTGAAAAATAATAGCCACCAACAATCTTTCGCACATTTCACCATACGCGGACATACGATAAAACCCGTCCAGCCATTCGAATTTGAATTTAAACTGAAGATAAATCCAGTCACTTTCAAACTATAAATTGAATGAAAACTACTATAAAAGAACGTCTGTTACGGCTGGCATGTCGCGCATGGAACCTATCAGAACAGGATATGGATACATTACTTGATCCGGTAGTAAAGTTGCTCCTGGAAGGGCTGGCAAAGGAGCTGGAGAAATTACAAAGTGAGCATTACACTCATCAAGCGCTTATGATTGAAAGGTTAGCCAGCATACTAATTCCATCCATTCATGCTTGCAGTCAACCTGCGGACCTGCTGTTGCATGCCTTACCAAAAGAAGAAATAATCATTACACCTCAACAGGAATTTATTACTCAGCTTCCTCAAATCGCTGAAAAGATTGCCTTTATTCCTGCCGGCAATTATAAGCTGACACCTGGTCATATTACGCATGTCGTCAGTCCTGACACTGTATTGCAAATAAACGAGCTTATGCAAATAAGCGTATTAGTAAATGATACTATCTGGTACAATACACCGTCACAAATTTATGCCCGATTGGAATACCCATCAGGCGCCATAGCAGATCTACACCATGTTTCCCTGTTCTTTCAGGTTCGCAATACGAACCTCGAAACATTATTACAACAGGTACTACCCATCGCAAAGCTGTATGTCAATGATCAGCCTATCCGGATCATTAGTGGTTTTCCTAATGAGCTAAACGCCAGCCATTCAGCTACCAACTGGACTTTCTGGCAACAAAAATATAGACAACAATTCCTGACTATTCTGGATCATTATGACATTCAGGAGATAAAAAAACATATTCCTGAACCTTTGCGGCAGTATCAACAACAAAATGAATTAAAGACTTTAGAAGAAGGTATCTGGTTAAGAATAGAGCTACCAGGGTTCCCTACGGAAGTTCTTCCTGATATCATCTGTCAGGTAAATTGCTTTCCAGCAGTAAACCTACTGGAAATGTCCTTGTCACTTACGGCTACACATGAGTTTCAAGTCCATGTACTTTCAGGAAAACAATATTTCTATCACCTTCATTCCTGTACCGATCAACTTCAACGTAGCTATCAACAAGAAAAGATCAAAACAATATCGGACTTATTACCTGGAGAATTCACCTGCGATTATCCTGTTCGCAAAAGATGGGAGGAACATGACTTACAGCAACAGCTACAATTTATCATACACCGACTTCAAGAGGAATACCGTTTACTGCAACCAACACAAAATGGCATCCTATTGCAACAACTACAAGACTTGCAGCAGCTTATCTCCGACATGCATCAACACATCCACCAGGAGGAAAAATTCAAGTGGCCCATTCTCTCCATAAAACCTCTACCAGATGCGAATTTCATCTTTCTGAAGTACTTTTGTACTGCTGGTGAACTTGCAAACAACATCCCACTATCAACAGCATTCCAAACAACTGAGGATGAATCCTATATAAAAGGTAGTATCAAATCGATGACTGTTTCAGCTGGAGGTAAACAACCCTTAACCACTACTGGCATTACCCATCATTTCAGGCAACAATTCTTTTCCGGAAATAAAATAGTCACGCCTGCGGATATCCGGTTATGTTGTTTTGCTATTATGGGAGAACATCTGCTGGACTGTCATATTGAAAATGGCTATAGATTGTCAGCTAGTATCCAGGAAGGCTACAGGCGCGTACTACAAATATCATTAGTTCTCAATAGCGGAGGATTACCATATGCCCCATCCTTACTCACACACTACAAGGAATGCATACTGCAGCAATTACAGGAAAAATCCTTTCAACTACTGCCAGTATGCATTTCATTTATTCAGGATGCTTAATAGTTGCATTCCTACTCCTACCCTTCTCATTTCTCTTTCGTTCCTACTTTAAGTCATTCAATACATCAGCCAAGTACGGCGGTGTGTATACTACCTCTTAATCCTTGATAGTTTTGTATCCTCATCCCAGGTCCACAACCATCACGATTAACATCTACTTACCATTCGATTCGTTCCTGGCAATATTTCGATCATCTAAAACCCTTACATAGCTTTGTATGGCTGATACTTCATCATCATATTGGGTACACGTACCCTTTCTACTTATCCTAACCAGGTTTCAATATATGTTTCGGTAATGCCGCCGCCTGGATTTTTAGTATCAGTGGATCTGCAATATTCCTCATGTGTACCACCGCATACAGTTCATCTCGTTTATCGATCACTGGAGCGGCTATTACTAATACTTGCCGGATATTGGCTTTTCCCGGAAGCATTAATGAAGGTAGTTTCAAACAAGTTCTTAATGGCAGGATTGCATTTGTAGCGGCCGTTTTCATACATACGGATATATGGACAATTTCCGCAGGTAATCCGGCATTATTCCTCCAATACCAACGCAGGTACATTAAACCATTCAGCTTCATGACATCTTCCAAGCCGAAGGTAATCGCAAGTTTCCGGAGCTTACAAATACTCCCTCTTCTATGCTGTAAGCGATAATCAGCAGCTATGCGGGAAGCAATGACCGTATCAATGGGATTGAGTATGAGCATAGTATCTGCCGCTTCGCTGCATGTACTCAACTGCCTGCGTAAGCGTTCCTGTGGGTGATTACCATCGCTGGCTCCGGCCTTCTTCTTGGAAAAATCCATGTTCAGAACAGCCATATCTACCGATGCCCGATAAACTACCACCAGGTAGTAAATCTGCTTTTGCGTAATGACCACAATGTTCGTCGCGGTTGCAAAGGGGTGCTGTACCTTTAGCAATACCAAACGCCCCGCCAGTGTATGTTCATATTCCTGTTCATTAGTAGTTCCCGACTGCACAGTAACCACTCTTGAAGGGAAGGTCAGCACAGTTACTGCTCCTTTAGTTACAACAACAGTATCTGTTATTCCCCATACGGTTACTGATAGCAGTATTCCTATGAGGCTCAAAACTGTTTGCTTTAAGGGATTCCTATTACACCTGTTCTCCATCACTATTTAGTTTGTTCATAACTGGTTTCCCATGCATTGGCGTCTTCCCCTTTATGGCCATCCATCCGGATCATAAAATTCCGCGCAGGAAAATAGGGTTTCAGGAATATATCCAGGTGTATGGTATCTTTCTGACGGTTATCCTGTTCAAAACGGCGTATCTCAAAATCCTCGATCAGACGATCCGGTCCGGTGATACTATCCAAAAACTGTATGATCTGTCTTTGTAAGTCTTTCCGCGTATTTGCACTGAAGTTCTCAAAAGCCCGCCGGTTCAGGAAGTCGATCAATACTTTGGTTACATAGTCAAATACCCGAACTACGGAGTAAGTTTGTAACCCAATATTATCCCCTGTGAATAATGTCTTGGCACTGAATGCCATTACCCGTCCATATTCCTGGACCATAGGTACCAAGCCCAATTTCTCCAGGGTAGCAATCTCACTTTTCTTTAGTTCAAAACTAACCCCATCTACGTCCAACAAAGCCCCATACTTTTTTCCGGCCGTCACCTGCGACATTAGGGTACTATAAATTCTTCCTGCCAATGCCCCTGATGGCGATACCAGCAAATGCTCCTTTTCTCCAACCTGTATCGCCTTTCCTCTTCCAATCAACCAATTACAAGTCATTATTACATTGGATTTACAGGCTTCCGCCCCTGTCAAACAAGCGGCATCAAACATCTCCATCACATCATCCGGCGTATCCATGTGGCAGAAATCTGTGATCAACAGGCACTTATTATCATAGGCGATACGCGCCCATTTTTCCAGTATTTTATTACTACCTGCATATCCCGGTATCAATAACAAACTATAGTTCCCCTTCAAATCCAACCGGTCATAATGCTGCGATAACTCCTGTCGGATAGCATCCAGGAACCTGCTGTTATCCAGATCCCGCAACTGCTCCGGAGCCGCATTGATAAAGCTTACATTCTTTACTTTCTCTTCGGTGGTATTCGCAAAGAAAAGCGATACATTCCGATACGATTGCTCCAACATACGGGTAGCTTCCAATGCTAATACCAGGTTTTCTTTTAGTAAAGCTTCCGATTGCATCACCGCAGCACTGCATTCCTGGATCATCTCCTTTACTTCAGAATGCCCGCTCAGGATCTGCTCCCATATCAGCAATAGTTGCTTCAAACGGCTCCTGTCCATCTCTTTCGAAGATTCCGTCAAAAAAATCTGCCGCCTCGATTTACGTTCCGGATTCAAATTCTGGACTCCTTCAATAGCAGATTCCAACAACTCAAAACCTCCAAATCGGGAAAGACATTGCAATTGAATAGCATACACTGTCGCAGAAGACGACAGGTCTTTGGTTGGTGTGGTTAACATAACAATGGTTTAAATAAATAATCACTATAATTCCTCTAATAACTGCCGGATAAGCACCAACAATGATGTCCTCGCAGCCTCATCTGCCAGCGCCATACGAAGTACCTTGTTGCCGCCCAAATGACGAATCACCTGCAAATATAACTCCCGCCGCAAAGCAAGCGCCCTCAGGAATTCACTCTGCGCCGTAATCCCCCCCACTCCAAAATCTCCCATCTCCTGAAATGCCAATACCTCTGTAATCATTTCTCCGTCTGGCCCAAGAAAATCAATCGGGACAGTCGGCTTATACTGTGCAAAAACAGCAGCAATGTTCGATAATCCCGCTACTATCTCGGGCTTTAGCGAAGGCGTCAAAGTCAGACTTTCAGCAAACAACGTTCTGTTGGGAGATATTTCAGCAATAGCTTCATTGGTTTCCGGCCGTACTTCCGTACCACCAATACCTGGGTGTTTTATCATAACAATCCTGATTAACAAACATTAATTAACACCCTAAATTACGGAGAGAAAGTATCGAAAAATCAAGATTTAGAGATATCAGATCCGCGAATGAAAATTATGAGCGGGAAAAAGCGGCTGTCGTCCATATACTGATATTATCCCTCAACTCCTGCACCAATTGCAACTGATGCATAAAGACCGTACAATAATCAACCAATAACTGCTTATCATCTATAGACCGGTTCAAATTCACTTCGAAATTATCCATATCGGAATTGATCGCAACATAAATACGTTGCTTATGAAATGCAATAAATAAACTAATATCCGGTACAAATTTTAACGCGCTGATACACTTTACCAGATTAGGTTTTAATAACTGCTCCGCCTCAGATACATCTTCTGAATATACCACAAACTGCTGATTAAAATCCTTGTCAGGTAATAACACAAAATTCCCCGGACCCACCATCTCTATAAATTTACAACCACGGGTATGCACATATACCGGCGCTCCAAAATAACGGGGCGACTGTAATACATAACAACTACCATTAAATACAATATCCGCCCTGGCCCTTTGAAACCTCGCACCCGGAATCACCGACACCCGTAAATCACAAAACTGAAATAATAAATGTCCCATCCGACCAGTAATCAGATCATTTCCCTGCGTCGTATAATCCTTATTGGCAAATAAACCCGTCTCTGCCAAATCCTCTACTGGCAGACTTTCCATCGGTTCATATATATAATGCGGATGCAGAAACTGCAACAATGGCGTAATGACACGCTGCTTATAATCTCGCTGCAACTGCTCTGCAGGCCTGTCTACAAACTGCCGCATCATTAAATTCCGAATCAACATCACTCCGGCTAGCGCCAACACAATCCCAATCCCTACATACAACAATTTGATGTACAATTCATGCCCAAAAGACTGCTCCAAATGTATTGGCTCCACCACAAATAAATAAAATAACACCGCCAGGCCCAGACATAACACCCATAGCCACCAGGTACTGCGCATGCGTTTCCTGGCACTTTCCAACTGCTTTAATGTTCCCTGCAGATGGCTACTAATAAATTCACTTAAACTGTGCGGTGATTTCATAATTGGATTAGTTGGAAGACCAGCTGATTCCTGAAAAACCATTGACCCCACTGATTTCCCTGCTTATCTGCGACTGAAATTGCGCTACATATGCTTTAGATACCGGGAAAACAAATATCTGCCTGTCACTACCCACTGTAATTCTCGCATAAATTACCGGATACAATTGCACTATCACCAACTGGAACTTATACTGCTGAATTATTTCCACCTGCTGAATTACAGCGCCCCTTTCCATTAATTCTATAAAATAAATAATCATCCCCGGCCGCTGAGTAGCCTTATACAACATCATCAAATAAGGAATAGATGGCCCCACCAGCAGCAAAGCTATCACCCCCCAAATGAAACCTGGCGGCTGTAATGCCCTTTCGTAAATAATAAACAATATCAGCAACACCATCAGGAATGTAATGAACTCCGCCACTATCAATGCTATAATGGTCTGTTTCACATCCTTGTGATGCATGGACAGCAAAAACACTTTCAATTCCTGAAGGTTTCTCATGTTCGCTGGGTTATTATGCTATTGCTTGATTCTTAAATGAATAATATTGCTGATAATCAAATAAATTCCGACCAAAGCAATGATTCCATAGGCTGCCAGTAATACCCACTCGTTTCCTCCTGCTATCTTGTAAATCAATAATTCGATTCTGGTTAGACTGATGGGGTCGTTGTCCGGATCATGAAATTGTTGATATCTGTTGTAAATAAGCCCTCCTCCTGCGGTCGCTAACATCAACCCCACTATGACACCGCCCCAGGATGGATCGTCTTCAGGTGAATTGTCCGGTCTGTCCGGTTTGGAATTAACACTATTGCTCATACTGTCCCATTATGGTTAAGGATAATTAAACCTAATGATACAGGGACGACAGGATGCCTAAAGAAACCTACAATTATATCTTGTTACTAAAATAATGCTTTTCTGTTTGATTTGTTCAACGCGATGAAACGATTACCTCAGGAGGATACGCATAATCCAGCCAGGCCAACTCCGCCTCCGAAACCGATAAATCACCGCTATACACCAATATACGGTACTTCAGCGTATATACGTTCCCGTGAATCCATCGCCAGGATTTAATTTTTGTAGGCGAATAATTTAACATTAACTCTCCCCCTTCCATATTTTCCGGCCATACCCGCAACGCTTCTGGCGAATCGTAATTCTCCCCCGAACTCATAATCAGGAGTCCTGCCCTTCCCTGAGGCGCATCTCCCGTTATCATTACCCAACGCGCCCGCGTACTATCCGCATCCTTACGGGTCTTTCCTTCGGAAGTCAATACCTTACTGGTCTTATCTGTAAAATATGGCGTGGTACGCAAACCAAACCCACCCCCATAACGATATTGCATCAACAAAATCCCACTATCTCCCGGACATTCAAATTCCGACTCCATATCCCATATCCGACGGCTGCCTCCCAAATATGCCCGATATGCCCTGACGGACATCACCTCTGCTATTGCAATTTTTTCACGTCCCTGCTCCGGAAACGCGACATGCTCTTGCTTTACCTTAAATCCACAATAAACATTTCCTCCCGCAACAGCCACCAAACCACCGTACCTCAATTTCCCTTCCTTCTTTTGCACATTCCAGAAATCGGTTTCTTTCCCTTCAAACATAGTATGGGTCCAGGGGTTCCAAATCCCCATATGATGACGATGCCCCGCATTCGGAAATATATTTGTCAAGACCACCCCATTGGGCGCCCAAAGAGGATGTATAAAACCACTTCTCTTGTAAACAGTATCACTGCCTGCCGGTGGAGATACTACAGCGGTATTATATTGCAAGACACGCGTCTTCCCTTCTTCCAGTAATATAGCTGAATCGGAAACAAGCGCCTGTAATGCAGCACTGTTCACAAACGGTCCGGCATATAAATGATACGTCCTTTCTGCACCTGCTGCCATATGCCCCTCCATCATCCAAATACAATTTCCCGCTGCATCCTGCTGCACCGCTACCGGCACTCTTATACTCCCTTTTATTTCCTCTAATTGCCATACTTTCCCCGCTGGAAGCTGCTTCTCTGGATGATAAGTCACCAAAGTATTATGCCGTTCATATTTACCCGCCTTCACCGTAAGTTGCATATCCTGCGCAAGAGCAGGGACTACCGCCACCTGCAGCAAAAAGAGGAAAAGTTTTTTCATAACGCCGATTATGCTAACAAGATAATCGTTTGTTTGCCCGTATACAAGTACCTTACATCCCCAGGAAATTAATTTTAGGGAGACACGATCCCTTTGGTTAATTTATTCTATATTTTTGACGAACTAATCCGTCTGTAAAATGGAAACCCCGGTATCACTTATGCAGTCAACAAAACTTATCATTACCAATAAAACAGCCCTGGCAGCCAAATACGGCGATCAGCATACCCAACTGCTGCAGGACCTGCAACGCCTTCAGGAATTCGATAAATCACGTCAACTGGATACCAATATCGTTTTCCTCGACGACGCCACACAAATGGCTTCTTTTCAAGCGCCTCCGGTAACAACACCTACCGATGACGCCCAGAACAAAAACGCCATTGATGCACTCTATACTCATTTTACGCCAGGCTATATCCTGATCGCCGGCGCTCAAGATATCGTGCCATTCCAACGCCTCACCAACCTGGTAGGCGGCGACCATGACCCCGATTCCCTTATTCCCAGCGATCTGCCATATGCCTGCGATGCGCCGTATGATAAAGATCCCGGCAAGTTCATTGCACCTTCCCGCGTACTCGGCCGGCTCCCGGACATCCCCGGAAATCCGGACCCATCCTATTTTCATTCGTTGGTTAATAATATACTCCAGTATACCCCACAAGAAAGAAATATCTACGAAAACTATTTCTCACTGAGTACATTCGATTGGCAGGATTCCACCCAACGCTCTCTGATGAATATTTTCGGTAACAATAACGCACTGCGCCTGATTCCCGGAGAAAACATCCCGGATAATGGCGACTGGTCCGCCGATCAGCTGACACCAAAAACACATTTCATCAATTGCCACGGCGCCCTCAACAATCCCCGTTATTACGGCCAGAAACAATCCGACTTTCCACTCGCTATGAAGTCTGACCTGATTAAAGGAAGAGTGCCTGTCGGTACAGTGGTAGCCGCTGAATGCTGCTATGGCGCTCAATTATTTGATCCGGCTAAAAATGTCTTCAAACAAATCAGCATGGCAAACAGTTATCTCGGTAACAATGCTATCGCATTTCTCGGCAGTTCAAATATCGCCTATGGCCCTTCTACCGGCCAGGGCCTGGCGGATCTGCTCACCCAGTTCTTTGTAATCAATGTGCTGAATGGAGCCAGCACCGGACGCGCACTCCTGGAAGCAAGACAAAAATTCCTGAATGAAATGGGCCCTACACTGGACCCATATGAACTGAAAACAGCTGCTCAATTCAACCTGCTCGGCGATCCTTCCATTCAACCGGTTATCAATGAGAAAGACGCCCCTGTAGATAACAGCCAGTCTTTTGTCAACTCCATCCAAAACCGCAGGGAAAACATGGAGGCCAGAGGCAAAATGCTTGATATGTTCATCTCCAGCCCTGAGCCCGATAACGATGAGGAAGCAAATGATCACCTGAATAAATCCATGGACAGCCTCCTCCAAGACCGGCAGTTCAAAGCCACTAAACATAAACGTACTTTCATTAACCGACATAAAAGACAGGATAATAAACCATCTGTGAAATTTCATGTATTTTCGGAAACAACACCTGCATCAGAACAGGCTTCCGGCGTGAAAGTGCTGGTGGTTAAGGCAAAAAATAATCAAATCCTGGGATATCGTGAATATGTCAGCAGATAACAAAATGGACAGCAACACTAAAACCATTACGCTCCGCGGCAGATTAATACTCCGTATGTTCGCTCCTCACAGCAAAAGTGAACATATGGGCGTTTACATCGCCTCTGATCAGGGCGAATACCTTATCCGCCCCGCTGAAGGAAATCCGTTCGCCGACAATCCCCTGATGCCCATGGCCGGTAAAATCATTGCTGCCACAGGCACGATTGTAGACTACGTTTTCCTGGTAACCTCCTGGAAGGAAGTCGCCAATAACGACTAACTAGCTAACCCTTTTTTTGCTAATTTGTGGGAGAATGGCTGTGCCATTGTTACCTATGAATCTAGCTTTATTTGTAACTGCCCTTACCCAGGACAGTAAAGTATCTGTTTTACCCGGTATTACCCCGTTCTCTCCCACTGCGTTACAGGAAGCAAGTGTGGTGTTGTATAATTTTTATAGAGACGACAGCCAGGAGATGCCCACAACACCTCCTCCGTTTCATGAAGATGCTGCCCTCTGGGCCGCTACCCTTGCCTACCGCATCATTCAGCTGGCGGAGGCGCCCGTGTCTTCCGAAATTATAACTCACCTACCGCCCTTTACTCCGCCCGTTACGCCGGCAGTTATTTATAGCGCAGACCTCTGTCTTCGTTATCTACCGGATCTGTTGCAATACACAAAGCCAGGCCCTTTGCAGGACTATGTCCTCCAAACTGCCGCTCAATGGCCGTTCTCATCTACAGGCATGCAGATTACCCTCACCGGAACGCTTACCCCGATATTACAGGATAACGCATTACTACAGGCGTATGCAGACAGAATTATTGTAACCCGGGATATCAGCAGATGCCAGCACCCCGGGATTAAAAATGCAGTAATAAAAGCGATGGGAAACTACCAGGAAATTCTCTGGCCGGGATTCAACCCGAATTTATAAGGCTACTTCAATAAAGCGCCAGTGCCGGGTCTATCGGCATAGATGATACGACCAGTTTCCATTCGTATACCCGTTGCCGTATCTTCTGCCAGCAACAACGGACCATCCATATCTACATAGTCCAGGTAAGGTAATAACTGCGCTACCGCAGATGCGCCTACTGTACTTTCATTCATACTACCCGTCATTACCTTCATACCCAACTGTCGGGCTTCTGCAATCATACGACGTGCAGGCGTTATACCGCCACATTTCACCAGCTTGATATTGATACCATGAAAACAGCCATGACAAAGGGCCACATCAGATTCCAGGATACAACTTTCATCGGCAATCAACGGTAATACTGATTTTTTGTAGACTTCCCGCATACCTTCCACATCAGCAGCAGGCATCGGTTGCTCTATAAATTCTACGCCCAGTTCCTTCAGCGCAATGGCATTCTTCAACGTTTCTTCTACCCCCCAGGCACAGTTGGCATCCACACGAAAGACCGCGTCGGTATGCTTTCTCAACTCCTGCATGATAGCAATATCTTCTTTGGTACCTAATTTAATCTTATAGATCGGCCATGGAAAATCTTTCAGCTTTTGCACCATGTTTTCAATGGTATCTATGCCGATGGTATAGTCGGTCATTGGATTGCGAGAAATATCCAGCCCCCAGAGTTGATATAACGGTAGTCCTTTCTTTTTACCATACAAATCCCAGGCGGCAAGATCCAGCGCACATAAAGCGAACATGTTGTCGCTGAAATGCGGATAAAGATCCGACCAGAATTTCTCCGGCGTATCCAGTTGATAATTTTCGATAAAATCACGATGGCGGTTGATAGTATCCATCAGGATAGGAACAGTCATGTTATAGTAGGAGTTATCTACTGTTTCTCCAAGGCCGCTGAGTCCGTCGTGGCGTAATTCTACGATAAGAGTTGGTTGAGTGTCTTTAGATTTTCTTGAGATGGTAAAGGTATGTCTGAACTTCAGCTCAAATGGATATAGATGCAGTTCCATTAACTTCAGAATTGATTTTAAGTATGTCTTCCAGGTTTGTTTTGATGCGATAACGCCAGTAATGCACAGCGACTGCCGGGATATTTATCCGCTCATCCTCTGGATTGGCGGCAGTTTGCAGACCATCCATTGCCAACAGTTCCTGGATTTGAAAGATACGCCACATTGCCGGAGATTGCAAATGCTGCGCTACGATTTCCCCTATGATATCCGGCGAACAGGTCTGCGGCGCTTTACCCTTATGCTGCAATACTTCTTCCCAATATTGTTGGGTACGTACTGGTTGCTCTTCCCACCAACCTCGTATAGTAGGCATATCATGCGTTGATGGTGTCACTACGGATAAGTATGGCGCCAATGGCAGCGAGGAGAAAGTATCTTTCGGATGCTTGGGCATGTGCTGAATTTCAAGGCTTAATATCCCCAACTGCTGCATTACCGCAGGTACACAGGCAGGCACCATTCCCAGATCTTCCCCACATATCAGCATGTCTGTAGCCTTGCTGATATAAGGTAATTTCCGGAGGGCCTCTTTCCGCCAGAGGTGCTCGTGTCTCCCGTAAAAATACTGTTGATGCAAGGTGGCCAGTTTCGCTCTGACATCGGCAGGTAAATCTGCAAAGGAAGCGGTAGACATGAAGTCGTACCGCGGATGATACATCACTTTCCCTTCCCGATTTTCCCGTAGTAAAATGACATCTGCCAGCAAATGATACAAAGCCGTTTTCATGCCTGCCGGCAGCTCTTGCTGCTGCACTTTCCGTTGTGTATTAAAAGCAGACTGCAATGCATATCTTCCGTTTGTAAGCCGTATCAGGTAAGTATCTCTGATGACATCTGCATAATTTCCAAAGGCATTATCCAGCATTTCATCTGTGATATATGGCTCGCAGAAGCGTTCTTCATCAAAACCAATATTCTTATAAATCAGTTCTTCCCTACTAACGGGAACGGCTGGATGAAAATACCCCAATATTCCTTGAACGGCATCCATGGGTATTTGCCAGATACGGAAGAAACCGAGAATATGATCTATGCGGAAAGCATCAAAATACTGGGCCATCTGCTGGAATCGCTGTCGCCACCATTCATAGCCATCTTCTGCCATGCGAGACCAGTTATAAGTAGGGAAACCCCAGTTCTGCCCTTCGGCGGTAAAGCTGTCTGGCGGCGCGCCTGCCTGCATATTCATATGGAATAATTCGGGGTGCGTCCACGTTTCCACGCTGCATCTGCCAACGCCAATGGGAATATCTCCTTTCAGCGCTATGCCGAGGGCGCGCGATTGAGATACAGCCGCTTCCAGTTGCAGGTGCAGATGATATTGAACAAAGAAATGGAATCTCACGGATTCTGCCGCTACCGCATCTTCCATGATCATGGTATTAATTGACCTGAAATGATATTGGCTGTAATTAGCCCAGTGATGGAAGTCGGGCGACTTATACTTATCCCGCAGGAAACAGAATGCCGCATAAGGCAATAACCAATGCTCATTGGCTGCAAACCACTGCCAATACCCGGTTGTCTCCAACTGATAATCCTGCTGTTCATACAATGCATACAAGTATTTCAGCTTGAAATCCATGACTGCTTCATAATCCAGATTGTCATGATCGTTGAGGCGTTGCCGTAATAATGGCAGTTCCAGTTGTAATGGATGTGCTTCCGGAAGTTGACCTACATCTTGCAAACGGATATAAAGGGGATGTAAGGCATAGGAAGACACGGCTGCATAAGGGTAAGAGTCGCGCCAGGTATGGGTGGCGGTGGTATCATTGATGGGCAGTAGTTGTATCAGCTGCATCTTTTTTGATGCAGCCCATTGCGCCAACAATGGAATATCGGCAAACTCGCCTGTACCTAGTCCTGCGGTGGAACGCAGACTGAACACGGGTACCGCTACGCCTGTTCCTTTCCAGTGTTGGTAATTTCTGCGTACAAATCCGTCCTGTAGAGTAACCTGGCGGCCAGGTTGCGCTTCAAAATGCAGCCATCTGTTTTCTCCGTTTTCATATGTCAGGAAACGTTGTTCCTTCAAGTCCCAGATGCCGTATTTATAAGGGAGAGGCGTAGCCACATTACGAAGGTCAACCGCTGCAGTGAAGCATCCATCTGCGGTGTATTGCATAAAAACGGGATGGGATTTATCCCAATTTCCCAAAGCGGGATTGCTTCCCAGCAGGCATACTGTCTGATGTTCTTCCAGCAGCGGCGCTTTTACTTTAAATATATGCGTTGCCGTTAGTTGACCTGGGACGATAGCTATTTTATGGGGAAAGAACACACGGGTAAATGGCGCGGTGGACCAGTTGTTTTCCAGGCTGGCGGCATCATTCCATGTATCGATAAAAACCTGGTCGTATGGGGCGCCCGCGCGAATAGCAATTTTCCGGACAGCGCCTTCTGTAATTGTCTGTTCCAGTTCTCTGACGAGATAATGGTACTGAAATTCGATGGTTTCTTCCTGAGGGAGATTGATGTCTGCATACCACCAGTTGCCTGGGAGCCAATGCAGCTGTATAGCCTGTTTCGGGTGATTATTTCCGGCTACGGGAATATTTCCGAGCAGGAAAATATTCTGCCCGAACTGGGTTTGATAATGAAGATAGAACCTGAGTCTGTAATACATGTTTTCCTGCTAAGCCGCTACAAAATAAGGAATTCTGTAAAAGCAGGAGGGGAATAAAAAAACAAAGGCGCCCGAAAGAGCGCCTTTGTGCATTATGTTTGCTTTATTGTACTTACTTCACTTCTTCAAATTCAGCATCGGTAACACCGTCGCCGCCAGCGTTGCTCTGGCTTTGTTGCTGACCGCCACCGTTGGCTTGACCTGCATCAGGTTGGCCTTGCGTAGCTTTGTACAGTTCTTCAGAAGCGGCAGTCCATGCAGCATCCAGTTCAGCAGTAGCTGTATCCAGGGCTGCGCTATCTTGTGCTTTGTGTGCTTCTTTCAGTTTGTTCAGTGCGGTTTCGATGGTAGCTTTTTTATCAGCGCCCAGTTTATCGCCGTATTCTTTCAGCTGTTTTTCAGTCTGGAAGATCATGCTGTCAGCTTTATTCAGCTTCTCGATTTTTTCGCGTGCTTCTTTATCGCTGGCCTCATTTGCTTTGGCTTCGGTTTTCATTTTTTCGATCTCATCTTTGCTAAGACCGCTACCCGCTTCAATTTTGATGTTTTGGGTTTTACCGGTGCCTTTATCTTTCGCAGTTACGTGCAGGATACCGTTTGCATCGATATCGAAAATAACTTCGATCTGAGGAACGCCACGAGGAGCAGGAGGAATATCACCGAGGATGAAGCGACCCAGCGTTCTGTTCTGGTTAGCCATTGGTCTTTCGCCCTGCAGTACGTGAATTTCTACGCTAGGCTGGTTGTCAGCAGCAGTAGAGAATGTTTCTGATTTTTTAGTAGGAATAGTGGTGTTAGACTCGATCAGTTTAGTCATAACGCCGCCCATGGTTTCGATACCCAGAGAAAGTGGGGTAACGTCCAGCAGCAATACGTCTTTCACTTCACCAGTGAGTACGCCACCCTGGATTGCAGCACCAACGGCAACAACTTCATCAGGGTTTACGCCACGGTTAGGTTTTTTACCGAAGAATTTCTCTACCACTTCCTGGATTTTAGGAATACGGGTAGAACCACCAACCAGGATTACTTCGTCAATTTCGGAAGTATTCATACCGGCATCTTTCAGTGCAGCGCGGCAAGGCTCCAGTGTTCTTTCCACCAGGGAGTCGCTCAGCTGTTCGAATTTAGCGCGGGTTAATTTTTTCACCAGGTGTTTAGGAACTCCATCAACTGCGGTGATGTATGGCAGGTTGATTTCAGTTTCAGCAGAAGAAGACAGCTCAATTTTAGCTTTTTCAGCAGCTTCTTTCAGACGCTGCCAGCTCATTGGATCTTTGTGCAGATCAACTGCTTCCTCTTTCTTGAACTCATCTGCTAACCAGTCCATGATCACTTTATCGAAGTCGTCACCACCGAGGTGCGTATCACCGTTGGTAGATTTTACTTCAAATACGCCATCGCCCAGTTCCAGGATGGAGATATCGAAGGTACCGCCACCAAGGTCAAATACAGCGATTTTGCTGTCATGATGTTTTTTATCGAGACCATATGCCAGTGCAGCGGCAGTAGGTTCGTTGATAATACGACGAACGGTGAGGCCGGCGATTTCGCCTGCTTCTTTCGTTGCCTGACGTTGTGCGTCATTAAAGTATGCAGGAACAGTGATTACTGCTTCAGTTACTTCCTGACCCAGGTAATCTTCTGCTGTTTTCTTCATTTTCTGCAGAATCATTGCAGAAATTTCTTGTGGCGTATATAATCTGCCATCAATATCGATACGGGTAGTATTGTTGTCCCCTCTAACTACTTTATAGCTAACGTGTGTCAGTTCGTTGGATACTTCGTCAAAATGACGGCCCATGAAACGCTTTACTGACATGATCGTGTTCACAGGATTGGTAATAGCCTGGCGCTTTGCAGGATCACCCACTTTCCTTTCACCATTTTTCAAAAATGCCACAACAGATGGGGTGGTTCTCCTGCCCTCATCATTGGCAATAACTACCGGTTCGTTACCTTCCATTACGGCAACGCATGAGTTGGTAGTTCCTAAGTCAATGCCTATTATTTTTCCCATAGTATTAAGATTCTCCTTTAGTTGTAAGTAAAATGCGTGTTTGTCGGAAATTTGTCAATGATTATGCCAAGCGGAAAGAATCTGAAAATATGTCAGTCCGTTTTTTTTAAGTGATTAATGATTAATTAAATGAATAATCACTATTTTTACTCATAGCGCCCCCAGACGTCCGTCCGTTGACGTCCTTAATAGACAAATACAGGGGCCCGATTGTTCATAACCTCTGCCTGCCCAAAAGATTCTATTATCCCCGAGCCTTATCAACCATTTTATTATTCATCTGCTATAATGTTCATTCTTATGAAAAGAACCATGATATGGCAATTCGCCATAGCCCTCCTGGCATTCATGCCATTTATTGCCAAGGCCCAACAAGAAGCCACCGTTACTGTAGAAGGGGAAAGTAAAGAACCTAAAGCCCCACTTTTTAAAGGCGGAAAAGAGTACAAAAAGTGGTACATCGGTATCAACGGCGGTATGACCGCTCCTTCCGTTGTTACTGGCGGTAGCAATGATTTTACCAAGTGGAAGCCGGATTTCGGCTACGGCGCCTATGTACAGTATCAAATCCTGCATTTCTTCGGTCTTAGGCTGGACTATATGGGTGGACAACTGAAAGGCAACAACGACAAAAATCTTGGTAATGGCATGCCTCCCAACAGACCTTACCTGGAATTCAAAACCAAGTTGAAATACACAGGTACCCTGAACGCAGTATTCAATATCACCACCGTCAACTGGCTCACCCGGCAAAACATAGCCACACTGTATGCATCCGTAGGTGGCGGTCTGGCAGGCTACAGCCCCACGCTCACTTTAAGAAATGGTTCTACTATGGATTATAAACCAGGCGGCACCATCAGTGAACTAGTTATCCCAGTTGGCGCAGGTATCAAATTCAAACTCTCTGAGCTGATTAACCTGGATCTCGGATACACGATGTACTACACCGATGGAGATAATCTCGACGGCTACTACAGAGGACCTGACAAGGACAAATTCTCCTATGGCCACGTAGGTCTGGAATTCGCCCTGGGTAAAAAAGGCAGACCACAACTGCAGTTCCACAATCCAGCCAAACAAATGTATGAAGACCTGACAGCAGAAAATATGGCAACACGTGCCAAACTGGATGCTGCCACCGCTGCTAATGCCAGGATGGCTGCCGATATGGATAAACTGACAAAAGATTCCGACGGAGATGGCGTGTCCGACTTCTTCGATAAATGCCCGAACACTCCTCCAGGCGTTAAAGTAGATGGTAGCGGTTGCCCACTGCCTGTTCCTGAAGTGCCAAAAGTAGAAGAAAAGGTAGTCATCACGGAAGAAGACAGAGGTATTGTAAAAGAAGCTATCCGCAATCTGGAATTCGAGTTTGCAAAAGCCTCTATCAAACCATCTTCTTATCCTGCACTGGATAGAGTGGCAGACCTCATGAAACGTAAAAACCTGAACCTGAAACTCTCTGGCCACACGGATAACGTAGGTAGCCTCGCCCGGAATATGGAACTTTCTAAAGAAAGAGCCGAAGCCGTGAAAAACTATCTCATTGGCAGAGGCGTACTAGCCAATAAAATTGAAGCTGTTGGTTATGGACCAACCCAACCAATCTCTTCTAATAAAACTGCTGCCGGCCGTCAGAAAAACCGTCGCGTGGAGTTTAACATTTTCTAAACCTACTCTCTAAATACACCCAACGCAAAAGGACAAACCAATTGGTTTGTCCTTTTTATTTTATCCAGTACAAAAATTATTTATATGTTTTCATATAACCGGCACAGTTATTGCCTTTGCCCTAGCCTCAAATAAAAACATATCATGAAAAAACTTATTCTGTCCGGCGTTCTCGCAATAGGAGCTTTTCTTAGCACTCAAGCACAAAGCATTCATTTTGGTTTGAAAGGTGGTCTGAACATCGACAAAATGACTAACACGGACAACGCCAAAACCCAGGCAGGATTTCATGTCGGTGGTTTTGTAAACATCGGCCTGACCAAAGAATGGGCTATCCAGCCAGAATTACTGTACTCCGGACAAGGCGTTAAAAAAGATAATCCTAGTCCCTTTGCAGATGTAACATTGAAAACAGATTACCTCAATATTCCTGTCATGATTCAGTACTCTATCGTTCCTAGCTTCTACCTGGAAGCGGGTCCACAGGTAGGTATTCTGGTTGGCGCTAAACAAAAAATAGGTTCTAACAGCAAGGATGTGAAAAATCAATTAAGTGGCGCCGATTTCGGTCTTGGCTTTGGTTGCGGTTACAAATTTGACTGCGGCTTTGGCGTTTCCGGTAGATATATGTTCGGCATCACAAACGCTGTGAACAGCGACTATAGCAATTCTACCAGCAAAAACTCGGTAGCTCAGGTAGGTGTGTTCTACCAATTCTAATCGCTCAGCTCAACTTTAGAAAAAATTATGCAAAGCCACGGGATCATTTCCCGTGGCTTTATAATTTCATGGCAGTTGGAGCGACTGTCATCTCCCTAACATTACCCCCTATACGCAGCCATATTCATACAACAGCTCAGCAAGCCCCTTTGCGCACTTAGCCAGAAACGATTATCTTTGCTCCTCGCATTAACCATTTTCAGCATGAGTGTTGTACAATCAATCAGAACGGCCGCAGTGGCCGCCATTAAATCACTTTACGACCAACAGGTTTCGGAAGCTGACATCTCTGTCAATATTACCAAACCTGAATTCGAAGGTGAATACACCATTGTCGTTTTCCCATTCGCTAAAGTCAGCCGACAAAAACCGGAAGAAACCGGCCAACGCATCGGTGAATACCTGCTAAACAATCACCAGGAGCTGATCTCCGGTTTCAATGTGGTTAAAGGGTTCCTGAACCTCGTCATCAACCACAATTACTGGTCTGCCTTCCTGCAAAAAGAATACACCAATACTCAATTCGGAATTCAACCTGCCAATGGCAAAAAAGTCATGGTAGAATATTCCTCTCCTAATACCAACAAACCTTTACACCTCGGTCACCTGCGTAATAACTTCTTAGGTTATGCTATCGCTGAAATCCTGAAGGCGAACGGTTTTGAAGTGATTAAAGCCAACCTGGTTAACGACCGTGGTATACATATCTGTAAATCCATGCTGGCATGGCAGGAATTCGCTCATGGCGATACGCCGCAATCCACCGGTATCAAAGGCGATCACCTGGTAGGCGACTATTATGTGAAGTTCGAATCTGTTGTAAAAGAACAAGCGGAACCTATCATTGACCGCGTACTGGAACGCGATTTCCGCGATTTCAATCCTGCTGAAACAGAAAAGCTGGAGAAATTAGTAACGGCCCTGCATAAACCGGAAGTACAGGCAGATGAAGATAAAATAGGGAAAATTATGGGCGACATTAAAGAACTGTCCCGTAATAAAACCGAAATCATGCTGCAAGCTAAAATCATGCTGCAGCAATGGGAAGCTGGCAATCCGGAAGTACGCGAGCTGTGGAATCAAATGAACAGCTGGGTATACGAAGGCTTCGACGTGACCTATAAAAAACTGGGCATCGACTTCGATAAAATGTACTACGAAAGCCAGACTTACCTGTTAGGTAAAGACCTGGTGGAAGATGGTCTGCGTAAAGGCGTCCTCTTTAAAAAAGAAGATAACTCCGTATGGATCGACCTCACCGCTGATGGACTGGATGAAAAGCTCCTCCTCCGTGGCGATGGCACTTCCGTATATATGACCCAGGATCTGGGTACTGCCCGTCTGAAATACGACGATTATCATATGGATCAAAGCATCTATGTGGTGGCAGATGAACAGAATTATCACTTCAAAGTATTACAACTGATCCTGGAGAAACTGGGTGAACCTGCCGCTCCTGGCATTTTCCACCTCAGTTATGGCATGGTGGAACTGCCACATGGTCGGATGAAAAGTCGTGAAGGTACCGTTGTGGATGCCGATGATATGATAACAGAGATGATCAATGCTGCTGAAGTTAAGACCAAAGAACATGCGGTTAGAAAACTGGCAGATGTATCGGAAGATGAACTCTATGAACTGTTTGAGACGATTGGTCTGGGCGCCATGAAGTTCTTCCTGTTACGGGTGGATCCTAAGAAGAGAATGATTTTCAATCCGGAAGAATCTATTGATCTGAATGGCTTCACTGCTGCATTCGTTCAATATGCGCATGCACGTATCAAATCTATTCTGCGCGATGCGGATAATATGGATGCGAAAGCGGGTCTGAATCAGTTTAACTATAACGGTTCCCTGCTGCCATTGGAGAAAGAACTGATATCCCTGAACGAGCAGTTCCCTGGCATTCTGATGGATGCGTATAAGGAAATGAGTCCTTCCGTGATTGCGAATTATGCATTCCAACTGGCACAAACCTTCAACTCCTTCTACGCCGAAAAAGTAGACAATGTACCTACATATGCTATTACAAAAGCGGAAAGCGAGGAGAAGAAAAAACTACGTTTGCAGATCATTCAGATGACTGCAAATACTATTGCGAAAAGTATGCAGCTGCTGGGTATTCGTGTACCTGAGCGTATGTAATAAACTAAAAACGCTGCGGACCGGAAGGTTCGCAGCGTTTAGCAGCTTGCAGCCACCGTGGCCAAACTGCCGAAGAAGATACCACAGTCATCAGCACAATGTTACAAGAGCTTGCCTTTCCTGTAAACGTTGTTTGTAATCACTTCTCTACTGTGGCGAATAACTTGTATAATTATAACGTATATTCTGCGCAGTTAGTTTATAGACCCGGCATTTGTTGTGCCTGATCGCATATTCGTTCTCCCTTCTCTTTCTCACCTGCACCCATATACGATTTCCCCAACATAAACAGCGCAAAAGCATTACCAGGCTGATGTTTGAGGACAGCTTTCCATGCATCTACGGCTGCCGGATAATTCTCTTTTCTGTAATTGGCATGTGCCAGATTAAATAATACCTGTTCGTTATCAGGGTCCAGGGCACTGGCTTTCGTCAGTAACTGAATGCTTTTATCCAATTGTCCGCATTGCATGGCAGCTACGCCGGCATGGAAACAGAACAATGCCTGTTGATCGTATCCATGGAGAATGGCTTTATCAAAAGCCCTGGTGGCAGCGGGATAATCTGTATCATTAAAATACATCATGCCCAGTTGATACCAACTTTCTGCATGTGAGCTGTCTATTGTTAATGCCCGCTGATAATAGTGTATGCTTTCCCGGTAGTTCCCGAGCTGGCCTTGTATTTGTGCCAGTTTTTGTAACAGCAACCCATTATCAGGATGCTCCTGAATGGCGTCCTGGAGCACTTCCAGGGCATTATCGTACTGCTGAAGATGATAATAACTAAGTCCTATTATCGTGGTAGCAGTATTTACTCCCAGCTGTTTTGCACGTAAACTGTATTGCAAAGCATGCTGATAGTCCTTACCTGCAAAGTAACTATCTCCCAGTTCACTATACGCAGCAGCACAGTTAGCATCCGCCTGAATGGCTGTCAGAAAGCGTTCCCGCGCAGCGAGTAGCTGTCCTGACTTTTTCAGAGCAAGACCTTCCCGTACCAGTTGGCGGGACTTATCATGTGATGTATTCCGATGGATCGCTGTGGCAGGCTGAATTCCCATCCATAGCAACAGGAATGGTATCAGCAGGTTTTTTCGACAGGATATCATGAATCGGCATTTGCGTATACCGACAAATATAAATAAATATTAATTTATAGATATTATTTTTTTATCCTATAGGAAGACACGGATCAGATGGACAGCAAACTGCCATTGAAAGCCAGGGGAAGCAGGTCATTCGCTTTTTCTACGATGATTACTTTACCGCTAAGGCCACCCATAATCAGGCGGATAGGCTCTTGCTGGCGCATTTCCACTTCTGCCAGTGATTGGCGGCAGATGCCACAGGGAGATATAGGTTGTGAGCTATCTCCATTTAGGTTATGATAACTAATAGCGATTGTTTCTATGGCTACTTCAGGATAAACGGAAGCAGCTGCTGCCAGCGCAACTCTTTCTGCACAGAGGCCTACAGGAAAGGAGGCATTTTCCTGGTTGGAGCCAGCGATGATTTCGCCGTTAACGAGCCTTGCTATAGCTCCAACCTGGAAATGAGAATATGGTGCATACGCATGTTGCGTAACGTCACGAGCTTCATTGAGCAGCCA
Organism: Chitinophaga dinghuensis; assembly: GCF_003259435.1. Classification (GTDB taxonomy): domain Bacteria; phylum Bacteroidota; class Bacteroidia; order Chitinophagales; family Chitinophagaceae; genus Chitinophaga; species Chitinophaga dinghuensis. The sequence goes on along the minus strand of NZ_QLMA01000003.1, from coordinate 555,480 downwards.
TGCATCCGCATCATCCAGTTCAGTGATATCATCATAAACGGAATACTCGAATTGTTGCAGTTGTTTTGCCATGACTGTAATTTATTGCGTTATTTAATTGTTCTGAACAGTCTGCTCCAGCGGATTCCGCCTTCACCATAGCTCATCCAGATCATCCATGCTTTACCTACTACGTGATCTTCCGGAACAAAGCCCCAGTAGCGGGAATCGAGGGAGTTATTTCTATTGTCTCCCATCATCCAGTAGTAGTTCATTTTAAAAGTATAGCTATCTGTAGGCTGACCGTTGATGATAAATTTACCATCTTTCCTTTCTAAGGTATTGCCTTCGTAGACGCGAATTACTCTGTCATACAGGGAAATATTGCTATCATCCAGTTTAACAGTAGCGCCTTTTTTAGGAATGTATAAAGGACCAAAGTTTTCGTCTGTCCAGCGATGATGAATCGTATCATGTGGGAAGATATCATTCATATCGAAGAGGGCATTGATATTTTCATCTTCCGCCATGTGAATATTTTTCACTACTGGGAATTGTTTCAAGGCCTCTGCCTGTGCAGGTGTCAGGTTATATTCAAACGTATTTGCGTTGATGGTCTGGAAAGGACCGGAGATACCCAGATCATCCAAACGTGTTGGGTTCAGCGGTTCAGAAATTTCCACAACATAGTTGTGCTGACTGCCAGGAGGAACAGGTGCAGCCTGACCATTTACGAATACTTGGCCGTGAACAATACTGATTGTATCGCCTGCCTCCGCCATACAGCGTTTAATATAGTTTTCCGTTTTATCAACCGGACGATGAATAATTTTATAGGTATTGTTTACCTGTGACCAGCCGTATAAGCGAACCAGCCTGTAATAGCTGGGATCTGGCTGATCCAGAGCAACCGTGTCTCCCTCTGGGAAATTAAACACGACCACATCATATCGCTTAATGTCTGTAAAACCTGGCAACCTGCGATATTTCCATTGCACTGCTTCGGAGAAAGCAGGAGTGTTCTTTGTAAACGGCATGGTATGATGCACGAAAGGCACTGCCAATGGGGTCATCGGAATACGTGGACCATAACTGATCTTGCTTACAAACAGAAAGTCGTTTACAAGCAGGGTCTTCTCCATGGAAGGAGTAGGAATGGTATAGGCCTCAAAAATAAAAGTGCGAATCAGTGTAGCGGCTATAATAGCGAATATACCAGCGTCCAGCCATTCCCGAGCCACAGATTTCTTTTTCTTGGGCTGCTTGTCCTTATTATTTTTCCAAAATGCCAGGTTCATTCAGTTAGGCTTAAATTAAATGCTTAAAAAGGCAAATATAATATTCTGTCTTATCCTTCCAGCTTTTATCAGGGAAAACTTTCTTAAAAATACATTAATGTTTAACCCAAGAAATGGCCTCCAGACGGATAATTCCATCACTAAAGATATTGAAAAAAGCGTAAGCGGAGAGGAATAAGACGGTTGTCTGGCCCTTAGAGCAGGTTTTCCGCCAGGATGCGGCTGATTTCTTCAGCCCTGTTCATCACCATAAAATGGCCACCATTGTGAATTATATGGGTGGGATGTACGTACTTGATAGGAAAAGGATGATCTTTATCTCCGTTGATATGCACCAGGTTTTCCGGCAAATATTCATTCTGCCAATGCAGCATAACGTTGACGGCCCAACGGGTATAGGCATAATCTTTCTTAGCAAGATAGGCGCGCAACAACTCCTTCTCTTCGGCGGATTGTACGTCCATATAGCGTTCTACGACAAAACGGCGGTTCTGGAAAATGAGGAAATCAGGTAGTTGGAGCAGATGTAGTCTCAATACCCAATTAAAATATCCGGGTTTCTCCTGGGTATTCTTTATGCTTGATATGAGGATATTCTGGCTAACAGGCCGGATCTTGGCTATTTCCACGCTCATGATACCGCCAAAAGAGAGGCCGAGTAAGCTGACAGGACCATCAGTAGTGATGCTTTCCGCCATACGGGCAGCATAACTACTGATAGACTCATCTGGCAATGGGGGAATCCAGGGTAGGTAATGCAGCTCATAATCCGGTGGAAACTGAAGATGCTGGAATACTCTTTCATCAGCGCCCAGTCCACTTATGAGATACAAATGCTTCCTGTTCATTGCTATAATGTCTTAGGAATTGACTTTTTTCTTTTCGCGATTCGGCACTACGAAATCGTCCACATCTTCTACGGTGATCGTTTTACCGGAGAGGATTACCAGTCGCTCCACCACGTTTCTGAGTTCGCGGATATTTCCGGACCAGTTATGTTGTTGCAGCGCTTTCATGGCCTCTTTATCTATTGGTTTGCGGGCGATACCATATTCATTGCAAACGGCATCCAGGAAGCTGTCTACCAATAAAGGCACATCATCCCGACGGTCGTTCAGAGAAGGTACATGAATCAGAATCACGCTCAGACGGTGGTACAAGTCGAGGCGGAAATTCTTATCCTCCACTTCGCGGAGCAGATCTTTGTTGGTAGCTGCTACAACGCGTACGTCTACACTGATTTCTTTATCGCCGCCGACGCGGGTGATTTTGCCTTCCTGCAGGGCGCGTAGTACTTTAGCCTGGGCGCTGAGACTCATATCTCCGATTTCGTCGAGGAAGAGGGTACCGCCGCTGGCTTGTTCGAATTTACCGATGCGTTGTTTTACTGCGGAAGTAAAGGAACCTTTTTCGTGGCCGAACAGTTCACTTTCAATCAGTTCACTAGGGATGGCAGCGCAGTTCACTTCCACCATTGGACCGGCAGCGCGGCTGCTCAGTTCATGGAGCCAGCGTGCAACCAGTTCCTTACCTACCCCGTTCTCACCGGTAATGAGTACGCGGGCGTCGGTAGGAGCCACTTTCTCCAGTGTTTCTTTTATTTTGAGGATAGGAGACGACTGCCCTATCATTTCAGGCACTTTGTTCACTTTGCGGCGTAAGGTCTTGGTTTCTGTCACCAGGGTGGTTTTGTCCATGGCATTACGCAGTGTGATCAACAGGCGGTTCAGGTCTGGCGGTTTGGAGATATAATCATACGCGCCTTTTTTCACGGCATCTACTGCTGTATCGATGTTACCGTGACCTGACACCATAATGATGGGAATATCGGCATTGACTTCCCGGGCTTTTTCCAGAAATTCCAATCCATCCATTTTTGGCATTTTGATATCACACAGTACGGCATCGTACTGTTTATCTTTAAACATTTTAAACCCTTCTTGTCCATCTGCCGCCTCATCAACTTTGTACCCTTCGTAACTTAATATTTCCGTAAGGGTCTTACGGATGCTTTTTTCATCATCAATAATTAAAATGTTTGCCATAGTATGATTAAGTGTTAATTCACAGCGCCAAAAATAAGATACTTACCCAAGAATCCGGTATAATGAGTTGCTAAAATTTGTGGCTAAACGCAGTTAAATATCAGAATTAGTCCACTACCTTTGTAGATTTATATGTAATTTTATTGTTAGATCTCAGGTCTGACTCTGTAATTCCGAACCGCATATGAATGATTTTCTGGATGAATTGAAGCGGCGGCATCAATCGGCAGCGGCGAGCGCATTTCCTGCTACCGGAGCTGTCAATGACTTTGCCAACAATTTATTAAACTGGTTATTTCCCGAACATACCGGCCAGGTGATGGCCGATCCTGTCATGCTGGAGCAATATGGCCAGCAGCTGGAGATACAATTGGAACTGCTGTTACAATCGATGCAGCATCAATTACCGGATACAGCTATGCAGCTGAGCCGGCATTTTATGATGCAGGTACCGAATATGTATGAAGAGTTGAAGAAAGACGCGGATGCGATGTTACAGGGAGACCCGGCTGCTACCTGCCTCTATGAGGTCATCAGGGCTTATCCGGGGTTTTATGCAGTAGCCTTCTATCGGATGGCGCATATACTCTGTAAGCTGCGGGTTCCGCTCTTGCCGAGGATGATTACGGAGCTGGCACATAGCAAAACGGGGATTGATATTCATCCGGGAGCGGTGATTGCCCCATGGTTCTGTATAGATCACGGTACAGGCGTGGTTATTGGAGAAACTACTGTCATAGGGCCACATGTAAAGCTTTATCAGGGCGTCACCCTGGGGGCGCTGAGTGTGGATAAGGAAATGGCGCATAACAAGCGTCATCCGACCATTGAGGAGCATACTGTTATTTATGCGGGGGCCACTATTCTCGGAGGAGATACGGTAGTCGGGCATCACAGTATTATTGGCGGTAACGTGTGGCTGATCAGAAGTGTGGAGCCATTTTCCCGTATTTATTACAAAGCAGAACACAGATTAACAGAACTGTAATCATAAGCCATGGCTACAATATTAGATCTGGTGGGCAATACCCCACTGGTAGAACTGAAAAAGATTTCCGCTAACCCCGCCGTAACCATTTATGGCAAGCTGGAAGGGAATAACCCTGGCGGCAGTGTAAAAGACCGGGCCGCCTTTGGGATGATCAAAGGGGCGCTGGACAGAGGCGAACTGAAACCAGGCGTTAAGCTCATTGAAGCCACCAGTGGCAATACCGGTATTGCATTGGCGATGATAGCCAATCTTTTCGGTATTGAGATAGAGTTGGTGATGCCATCAGACGCTACGCTGGAAAGGGTGCAAACCATGCAGGCTTATGGCGCTAAAGTAATCCTGACGCCGAAGGAGCATTCGATGGAAGGTTCCATTGATTATGCCAATGAGCAGGTAGCGAATGGCGGTTATTTTATGTTGAATCAGTTTGCCAACCCGGATAATTACATGATGCACTACAAAACTACTGGTCCTGAGATATGGAAAGATACGCAGAGCAGGATAACGCATTTTGTAAGTGCCATGGGAACAACGGGGACTATTATGGGCGTATCGCGGTTTTTGAAGGAGCAGAATCCGGATATACAGATTGTAGGTTGTCAGCCTACTGATGGTTCTAAGATTCCAGGTATCCGTAAATGGCCGGAGGCGTATTTACCGAAGATTTTCGACAGATCCCGGGTAGACAGGATAATGGATATTTCAGAGGCGGAAGCCCGTGAAATGACGAAACGATTGGCAAGAGAGGAGGCGGTATTTTGTGGAATGAGTAGTGGCGGGGCCGTGGCTGCAGCAGCGAGATTATCGAAGGAGCTGCGTAGTGGCGTATTGGTATGTATTATATGCGATCGGGGCGACAGGTACCTGAGCAGTGATTTATTTGCGTAGATATATAAAGCAGCATACATAAAAAAAGTCCGTCTCTACCTGTTAGAGACGGACTTTTTTGTTTATAACGAAGTTGAAATTACTTCTTCATGTACATTACTTCTTTCACCAGTTTCACGGTACGTTCTACATCTGGGAGGTAGAGTTTCACGAGGTTTGGCGCGTAGTGCATAGGAGCATCCTGTGCGGTGATACGACGGATTGGAGCATCCAGGTAGTCGAAGCCTTCTTTCTGGATACGGTAGGTAATTTCGGAAGAAACGGAAGCGAAAGGCCATTGTTCTTCAACGATTACCAGGCGGTTTGTTTTCTTAACAGATTCCAAGATGGTGAACCAGTCGAGCGGGCGGATGGTACGGAGATCGATTACTTCGGCTTCGATACCTTCTTTAGCCAGTTCTTCAGCGGCGCCGAGAGCTACTTTCATCATTTTGTTGAAAGAAACGATGGTAACGTCTTTACCTGCGCGTTTGATATCTGCTTTACCGATTGGGATGATGTATTCTTCTTCAGGAACTTCGCCCATATCGCCGTACATCTGTTCAGATTCCATGAAAACAACTGGATCTTCGTCGCGGATGGCGGCTTTCAGCAGACCTTTAGCATCGTAAGGGTTAGATACGGAGATTACTTTCAGGCCTGGGATATTGGCATAGTAGCTTTCGAAAGCAGTGGAGTGCTGAGCACCCAGCTGACCAGCTGAACCGTTAGGGCCGCGGAAAACGATAGGGCAACCTACCTGTCCACCGCTCATTGCCAGCATTTTAGAGGCAGTATTGAGGATCTGGTCTAATGCGAGAACTGCGAAATTCCAGGTCATGAACTCTACTACCGGGCGAAGACCGTTTTGTGCGGCGCCTACGCCAATGGCAGCGAAACCGAGTTCAGCGATCGGCGTGTCGATAACACGTTTAGGTCCAAACTCATCCAGCATTCCCTGGCTCACTTTGTAAGCACCATTATATTCGGCTACTTCCTCCCCCATAAGGAAAACCCGTTCATCACGGCGAAATTCCTCCTGCAGGGCTTCTCTTAAGGCTTGTCTGAAAGCTATCTGACGCATGCTAATCTTAATAAAGTTTGAAAGTTTAATTGCCTAGTTTTCTTTTAGGCAGGGCAAAAATATCGTTTGTTGGCGAAAAAGCAAAGGAAAAAAAACCAGACAACATAAAGTATAATATTTATATATTTATATTTTGATATCTAATTATCTTTCACATCCTGTTGAAATGATTACCATTACTATCCTTGGTATATCTTACCTGGCTGCGCTTTCGATCCGTATTAAAAATGCGAAAGCGCCTGTATTGCGGCTATTGACCTGGAATATCCACATTATTTTGATGGCCTTGGCCATCATCAGTCTGTTTTTGTCTTTAAATGGCTACGGATTTAAAGGAGCTCAGACGGAGCGAATCATATTTTCCTTGTATGCAGGTACAGGTTTGATCCTCTATGGTCTCTCCAAGCCCGAAATTAACGCCCGTTATTATTACCTGGCCGGATTATTCGCCCTACCCTTTGTGCTGGCATTTGGGCTTATAATACCGATTGTACGCACTTATGTGCTAATGCTGGCACTTACATTATATGCCGACAGCGAGTTCCAGCGCTATAAAATTGATGATGATTATGCTATTCAGACGAAAACAATGGGAATTATGTCCCGCTATCCTGTTTACAGCATGATAGAAGACAAATATGGCATTTTCGAAAAAATAACGCCGGGCATTCTTGATCCGCAAGCCTTTCCAAGCGCGGTACGCCTGACCAAAAAAGGGGCCGATAGTGTGAGGATTCAGTTAATAAAGAGTGGTACAATGAAGACTGGTGGCACAAACAGTATAGATACGATAATGGCTTTAAAACAGGGTTATTTGCAATAAATAGAAGGAAAATGGGCAAAGTGGTCCGGATGTATTTAGGACATGCTGTACAAGCGGATATACTCAGCGTTTCGTGGTCTGAAGTAAGCTTTAATACATTCAGTGTTTCTAATACAAATTTGGATATGATTCTTATCCCGGAATCCAGAATCAGGGTATAATTCATCACCTTCAATAAATGGGCTTCTTACGGAGTCAAAATGCCTGTTTCCTTCAAGATCATTGATTTTAAATAAATATTCAAGGACTGCACAATCAAGTTCCCGGAGCAACAGGTCTTCGGTCTGGCCGATACGAAGGTTCTTTGGCAGAGATGCACCTAAATCAGATACAATTTTTGAGAGCCCAGAAAATGTAAACTTCACATATTGCAAATCCTTATAATCAGACAAATCCAAACAGTGTCCAAGATCCAACACAGCACCTACTACTGCCGGTTCTTCAATAGGACAGACTGCTCTTCCTTTATTCTGCTTTAATTCTATCGCAAACTGCATTGCTCTTGAGGGACTTCTTTCCCCAAAATAAATACCATGACCAAGCCAGTCATAATTATTCACACTGGGCCTTAACTCAACCTGCCCAGTAATTACTGCATGTGCTACTTTAGCATCGCATCCATGAAATCCGATCATACATTTTGCTTGAATTGGTTTAAACGTTTGTATGGTTCTGTAAAATTTAAATGCTCATCGAGAATACCAGCCGCAATGAGATCTCTGACACCCAACGAAGGATCACTTGAATATCTTTCAATTCTATTACGAATTGCTGCAAGGCTTTTCTCATAATCTCTTTTCCGAGTTGCCTCCTGATCGAAAAAACCTTCAGGATTAATAACGACTTCAACTGTTTTGATCATAACTAAATTTTGAAATGAATGAGATGAATATACTTTCACTGTAACCGAAGCGGCGGCAAATTGGGATCTGCTCTATAGCCCGTCCATGGATCAATACGATTCAAATCATCGTCAATTTTGATTAAGCGCGCATCAATACCATCAAACCGCTTTTCAATCCTGTGATCCATTACTTTTAATTCCTCCTCCATGGTGTCAAACCTGCGCTCTAAAAGGTGAAACCTTTGCTCATATCTGATATCCATTGAAATGAGCTTGACCTCCAGGTCTTTCCCTTGCTTGTTCAACTCCTGCATGTTAGTCTCCATCACCAGGAGCCGATCATCCACTTTTTGGAATCTATTATCTATTCCGTTGAGACGATTATCAAGCCCCTTTAAAGCAACTAAAATTTCTTTCATCTGATCATGTGACATAAATACTTGTTTTTGAGTTAAGAAATCAATTTCTACTTCCAAAAGTAGCAAGCTTTACCTTCTCGAAAATCAATGCTAAAGTTAATCAATTGTTATTGATAATTAATAATTTACATATTATTATAAAGATGTAAAATGGATCATTCTGATCCTGAAACGCACAAAAAAAGCCTGTCATTTTCAGACAGGCTCTCTTCAAAATATTATGGCAGTTATTATACGCGTTCAATGATGATTGCACTGGCGCCACCACCACCATTACAAATACCCGCTACACCATAGCGCGCATTCTCCTGATGTAAAATGGAATTCAGCGTAACCACGATTCTTGCACCACTGCAGCCAATCGGATGGCCCATAGATACGGCGCCACCCCAAACATTCACTTTCTCCATTGGCAGTCCCAGATCTTTGGCATTCGCAATAGGTACACAGCTAAAGGCTTCATTTACCTCTGCAAAATCCATATCTGTAATCTTCAGACCCGCTTTATGCAATGCATTGTTGATCGCTTTTACCGGCGTAGTAGTGAACCATTCAGGCGCCTGCGATGCATCTGCAAAACTTACGATCTTAGCCAGTGGCTTCAGACCCAGCTCCTTCAGCTTCTCGCCACTTACCAGTAATACGGCAGCTGCTCCATCATTCAGATTGGAGGCGTTTGCAGCTGTAATAGTACCGTCTTTCTGGAAAGTAGGCTTCAGAGAAGGGATTTTATCGAAAATTACCTTTTTGTAATCTTCATCTTCTGCAATTGTAACTACTTGTTTGCCAGGAATCTCTACTGGCAGTACTTCTGATTTGTAATAACCTTTCTCCCATGCTTCAGCAGCACGCTTGTAACTCTGTACTGCGTACGCGTCCTGATCTTCACGGGTGATATGATATTCGCTCGCGCAGATTTCTGCTGCATTGCCCATATGGAAATCTTTATAAGGGTCCCAAAGGCCATCGCGGATAATACCATCGGTAACACTGCCATGTCCCAGCTTATAACCGGTGCGGGCTTTATCCAGGTAATAAGGTACCTGACTCATGTTTTCCATACCGCCAGCTACCACTACATCGTTATCTCCGAGCATAATGCTCTGAGCGCCCAACATAATGGCTTTCATACCGGAAGCACATACTTTGTTAATAGTGGTGGCAGGAACTGTATTAGGAAGGCCTGCACCCAGACTCGCCTGCGTTGCCGGGGCCTGTCCCAGGTTGGCACTGAGTACATTACCCATATACACTTCATTTACCTGATCCGCAGCTACTCCAGCCTTTTCAAGCGCCGCCTTGATGACGATTGAACCCAGTTTAGTTGCAGCAATTCCAGACAGCCCACCGTTAAATGAACCTATTGGTGTACGAACAGCAGATACTATAAATACTTCTTTCATCTGATAAAAGATTGTTTGGCTTATGATAATCTCCAAATATAACGAAAAGGAAGGGAATGTGCGCTCACTGGGATTTTTACTGTATGTTTGCAGATGTATTTGTAAAGAACGTGATTTCTCAGAACACCATACAACAGATTCTCAGCCGCATAGATATTGTGGAAATTGTCGGTTCGTTTGTGAAACTCAAAAAGCGCGGCGCCAACTATTTAGGCAACTGCCCTTTTCACAATGAAAAGACTCCCAGCTTCACCGTATCTCCCAGTAAGGAAATCTATAAATGCTTCGGTTGCGGCGCCTCTGGCAACGCGATCAGCTTCGTCATGGAGCATGAGAAATACTCCTACGTGGAAGCCCTTCGCTGGCTGGCGCAAAAATACCAGATAGAGGTAGAAGAAACGGAAGTAAGTCCCGAACTCCGCCAATACCAGCAACTGGCCGACAGTCTTTACATCATCAACGGATTCGCCAAAGAATACTTCACCGATACCCTCTTTCAGTCGGAAGAAGGCCAGAATGTAGGCCTCTCCTATTTTGAAGAACGAGGATTCACGGAAGAGACTATACGTAAATTCCAACTGGGTTACTGCCTGAATACCCGCGACTCTTTCGTTAAAACGGCTACCGCAAAAGGCTATAACCTGGAATACCTCCAGAAAACGGGCCTGGTAACCATCCGCAACGAACAACCTGCGGATAACTACCGCGGACGTGTCATCTTCCCTATCCATAACCAATCGGGAAAAGTACTCGGTTTCGGCGCCCGTATCCTCGTAAAAACAGATAAGGCGCCTAAGTATATCAACTCCCCGGAGAACGAGATATACATTAAAAGTCGCGTCCTCTACGGCACCTACTTCGCCAGACATGCCATTGATAAGCTCAATGAATGTCTGCTCGTAGAAGGTTATACAGACGTTATTTCCCTGCACCAGGCAGGCGTGGAAAACGTAGTGGCATCCAGCGGTACTTCTCTTACGCAGGACCAGCTTCGCCTTGTAAAAAAATACACCAATAACCTCACTATCATCTACGATGGCGATGCCGCAGGTATAAAGGCGGCCCTCCGTGGTCTGGATATGGCCATCGAAGAAGGATTGAATGTGAAGCTGGTATTGCTCCCGGAAAAAGAAGACCCGGATAGTTACGTACAACGTATTGGAGCAAACGCTTTCCGCGAGTTTATTGAAGAAAATAAGAAAGACTTTGTTCTCTTTAAACTGGAAATAAGTCTCCGTGACGCCGGCAACGATAATGTAAAAAAATCGCAGCTGGTAAATGAAATCGCAGAAACAATTTCCAAGATTGATAAAGCAGAAGATTTCACCCGTCAACAGGATTATATCCGCCAATGCAGCCAGCTCCTGAAAATTGATGAACAGGGCCTGATCACGCTGGTGAATAAATACATACGGGAGCGACTCGTAAAAAGAGAACAACAGTACAATAAAAATAACCCTACTCCTGCCGACGATGCCCTCTCCGATGAGGCGATTGCAGCCATGGAGGCAGCAGAAGCGGCATATGGAGGCGAGAATCTCTTTAACCCTGATGAAAAACAGGAAAGAGAACTGGTAAAAATACTACTCCGTTTTGGCGATCGGCCATTCAGCGAGGAATCACAGAATACTGTAGCAGATTACGTCTTCCATCTCCCCTATGATTTTGAGTCATTGGTAGACAGCGATCTGGTAAAACGTATCCTCCGGGAATATAAACGCATCTATGATGAAGGAACTGTTCCCGATAAGAAGATGTTCCTCTATCATGAAGACCAGGACCTGGCAAAAAGTATTGCTCTTATCATTGAAGATAAAGAAGCTGACCTCAGCATTAACTGGAAGGAGCGTTTTGAAATTGATACGGTATATGGAGACGTAGCCTATCTGAAAGACACTATTTCTACCAGTAACTACCTTATTCTGCGGAAAATCAAGAAGATGATTATGGAAAACCAGCAGGAAGCCGCTAATCTCAGCGATATGGAGGAGTTAAAACGCTGTATGGAACTACACCAGCACCTGAAACAACTCGAGAAGGAGCTGACCCAGGGGCTGGGTACCGTTATCTTTAAATAATATTTGTCTACCTGATTTTTCCCCAAATCTGGAACGAGAAAGGAAATTGATTTCTTTCATCTGCCTCATGGCGTTCATCACTTTCCAATGTCCATTTATTGCCATCTATTTCCGGAAAAAAAGCATCTCCTGGAACAACAGCGTAAACGCGGGTCATGTAGATTTTATCCGTGATCTCCATTGCCTGATGAAAGATTTCACCTCCACCGGTAATGAACACTTCCTGTACATCATAGGTATTCGCATGTTCCAGGGCAGCCTGGAGAGAATCTACCACAATAGTACCGGCTGGCGCATAGTTGGGCTGGCGGGTAATCACGATATTCGGACGATTAGGCAAAGGCTTACCCAATGATTCAAAGGTTTTGCGTCCCATAATAATGGGTTTGCCTGTGGTCGTGTTTTTAAAATATTTCATGTCGTCCGCAATACGCCATGGCAACTGGCCATTAATGCCAATAGCGTTATTCTCGGAAGCGGCTACTATAATGGAAACTGTTTTCATAAGATTTGCTTAAACCGCTACTGGTGCTTTGATAGCTGGGTGAAACTGATAGTTCTGCAATTCAAAATCTTCATAATTGAAGGCAAAAATATCTTTTACTGCCGGGTTGATTTTCATTACAGGCAGTGGATATGGCTGGCGACTCAATTGCAATTGCGCCTGTTCCATATGGTTGCTGTAGAGATGCACATCACCGAAGGTGTGTACGAAATCGCCCGGTTCCAGGTCGCATACCTGGGCCACCATCATGGTCAGGAGTGCATAGGAAGCAATATTGAAAGGTACGCCCAGGAATACGTCCGCGCTTCGCTGATAAAGCTGGCAGCTTAGTTTTCCACGGGTTTCGCCTTTGGCAGTATCCGGAGGCGTCACATAAAACTGGAAAAGACAATGGCAGGGACTGAGCTTCATGTCTGGCAAATCCCCTACATTCCAGGCATTCACTATAATGCGGCGGGAATCCGGATTATTTTTGATGGTGTTTACAACATCCGTGATCTGGTCTATCACACGGCCATCGCGGGTTTCCCAACTGCGCCATTGTTTACCGTAAACAGGACCGAGATTACCATTGGCATCTGCCCACTCATCCCATATGCTCACGCCATGTTCTTTCAGGTAAGCAATGTTCGTGTCTCCCTTTAAAAACCAAAGGAGCTCATATATAATGGATTTCAGATGCAACTTTTTGGTGGTCACCAGGGGAAAACCATCCTGCAGATTGAACCGCATTTGGTAACCAAACACGCTCGTAGTACCGGTACCGGTACGATCTGACTTTACAACTCCATCCTTAATAATATGCTGTAATAATGAAAGGTACTGCTCCATAATGCGGGCAAGATACGAAGTTTTAAAAAATAGCGGGAGCCTCAGATCATCATATGATAGGAAAGCGACAATTCAAGAGAATATAAAAAAAATACTTTAAATAAAAAAAGTGGATTTATCTGCAATTTTCGTAATCTGCCAAATATTTTTCAGACAGGATATTTCCCCCAACTTGACGACTATACGAAGATAATTTGCCACGTGCCCTGAAATGTAGTAATAGCCAGCAAAGAGTAGCAAAACGATAGGATTAACCGTCCATCCAAAGTCCATTATTGAAAAAGAAACAGACCGGATTCTCAAAAGACCAAAATCGAATTAACCTAAAAAAACAAGAAAACTAAGCTGCTTTAGAACCCGATCACCATTGGTGATCCCATTTTACATATTTATCAACTCCATTTACTATGCTTCTATCCAGATTCACCTTTCTGGTGTTGTTACTCGTATGCTGTATTGTGACCTATGCCCAGCAGCCAATTACGGGTAAAACACAAGATGCCGCCAACGGACGCCCTATCCCGGGTGTTACCATTAGAATTCCTAACAGTACACGTGGTACCGTATCTGATGCTGACGGAAAGTTCAGCATCGTGGCAAATTCCGCCAACACCACGCTGGTATTTAGTTTCACAGGGTACAAGACAAAAACAGTTGCTATTACCCAGAGCAGTAGTCCGCTTACCGTTTCCATGGAAGAAGACTTCGCCAAATTGGATGAGGTGGTGGTGACAGGTATGGCTACTACTGTTAAGAGAAGAAACCTGGCCAATGCGGTAGCCACTATTTCCTCCAGGGAACTGACTGGAGTAGCGCCTGCACAAACCTTTGATGCAGCGCTCAGTGGAAAAGTGCCAGGAGCTTTGATTACCGCCAACTCCGGCGCTCCCGGCGGCGGTATTTCTGTTAAGCTTCGCGGTATCACTTCCATCTTCGGGAACTCGCAGCCACTGTTTATCGTGGATGGCGTATTCTTTAACAACAGCAGTATTCCTGCAGCGCTGAATGATGTAACCGGCGCCGCTACTGCCGGTAACCCACAAAACCAGGATAACCCTTCCAGTCGTATCGCGGATCTGAATCCTAACGATATTGAAAATGTGGAAATCCTCAAAGGCGCTTCCGCCGCTGCACTCTATGGCGCGAAAGCCGCTGCCGGCGTAGTTATTATCACCACCAAGAAAGGGAAAAGCGGTAAGACAAATATCAGTTTCAACCAGGAAACCGGTTTTGTAAAAGCGCGTCATCTGATGGGCGTACGCGCGTTCACCCCTGAAACAGCTGCCGACCTCGCAGGATCTGCTACCAGCACAGATCCTGATGTAATCAAAGCGAGGGCCTGGTACAAAGCAAAATTCCAGGCAGCGCAGGCAGCAGGAAAAATATTTGATTATGAAAAGGAAATGTATGGAGAGACAGGGTTAGTCCTGAATTCCAATATTTCTGTAAGCGGCGGCTCTGACAAAACCACTTTTTTTGCTTCTGCCAATCGCCGCAAAGAAGACGGTATCATCAAGAATACTGGCTATCTCAACAACTCTGTACGCCTCAACGTAGATCACAAAATTTCTGATCGTGTATCCCTTGGCGTTACTACCAATTATATTAATTCATCGGCAGACAGAGGTATGACCAACAACGATAACAATGGCGTTACCTTTGGCGTTGCCCTCTCCTCTACCCCTGGCTGGATAGACATCCATCCAAATGCACAGGGAGAATATCCGGTGGATTCCTTCGCAGCATCCAACCCGTTACAAACAAGAGACAGAGCTACCAATAATGAAACCACGAACCGTTTTGTAGGTGGCGGAAATTTGGATGCGATTTTCCAACAAAGCAAAACCAGTACTACCCGCCTTATTTTACGTGGAGGTGTGGACTTCTTCAACTTCAAGACCCTGGCGCTTTTCCCTCGCGATCTGCAATTTGAAAAGAACAGCCAGTTAGGTCACTCCATTCAGGGAATGAGTAATAACCTGAACACTAACTTCGCCGGATTCCTGGTAAATACTTTCAATCCCAACAGTAATCTGACATTATCCAGTACCCTCGGCGCCACGTATGAAACAGGGTATTTTGAGAATATCACTACTGTGGCCACCAATATCATTACGGACCAAAGTAATGTGGATCAAAGCGCCAATGCCACTACCCGGCAATTCCGCATGAAATATCGTGATAATGGTATTTTCCTCCAGGAAGATCTGACCTTAATTGATGCGATCACGCTCTCTGGTGGCGTGCGTTTCGACCGTTCCAGCAATAACGGAGACTATAAAAAATACTATGTATTCCCTAAAGCGGCCGCTTCATGGAATATTTCCAAAATGTCTTTCTGGCATTCGGACTTAATCGATAACCTCAAGCTACGCGCGGCTTACGGCCAATCCGGAAATGTGCCTCCATACGGTAGTAAGTTCATCTCCCTATTACCCAGCAATATCAATTCCTACCCTGGTATTCTGTTAGATAACCTCAGAGGAAATCCTGATATCAAACCGGAAAGACAAACAGAGCTTGAAACAGGGATCGACATCAGTATTCTGAAAGGTCGTATCAGTTTGGAAGCCTCTTATTACAACAAGAAAATTTACGATCTGCTGTTGCGCCATACCCTCCCAGCTTCCAATGGTTATGTAAGCGAGTGGAAAAATAGTGGCGACCTTCGCAACCGAGGTATAGAACTGGGTATTACCGCTATTCCTGTGAATTCGCCTAAAGTGAAATGGACGACCAACATCAACTGGTGGAAGAACAAGGCGGTATTAACCAAACTCGTGATACCTCCATTTGCAATTGGCGCATTCGGTAACTCTCTCGGTACTTTCTACCTGGAAGAAGGACAGCCTGCCACCCAGATCAAAGGAACTGTTGGCGGTTCTCTCAAATCGCTGGGCAATGCGGAACCAGACTTCCAGACCAGTTGGTACAACGAGGTTACTTTCCTCAAAAACTTCTCTTTCCGTTTCTTATTACATTGGAAGAAAGGCGGGGATAATATCAATCTTACGCAACTGCTGACAGACCTGGGCGCTACCTCCGCTGATTATGACAATATCATCAACGGAAAAAAAGCCGGAGCGTACAGACCTAATGCCGGCGACGCTTCTATCTATGTACAGGATGCTTCGTACATACGTATACGTGAGATCGGTCTTTACTACAACATACCGCTTACCAATGTGAAACATATCAGAGGAATCAGACTGGGTGTCTCTGCTAATAATTTCTTCACCTGGACAAAATATATTGGGTACGATCCTGAAGTATCCAATTTCGGAAGTAACACGATGACTACTGCTCAAAGTCGCGGTAGCAACGGACTTTCCACTGGTGTAGACGTTATGCCATATCCTGCCTCTAAGAGAGCGAGTTTCCATTTTGGCATTGACTTCTGATTCTTCAACAGACAAAATTTATTCACATGAAAAAGTATCATCAATATATACAACTCGCAGTACTGGCTGGCATTATGCTGTTGTGTCATGCTTGTCAGAAAGGAGAGATTCTTAACCTGAATACGCCTACAGATGTCATTATACTTAATCCCAGCAAGGCGGATCTGAACAACTTAGTATCCGGAGTTGAATCTGGTATGAGAAGAGATGTGGGCACTTACCTGGACGATGTAGGGGTAATTGGCAGGGAGATTTACAGATTCTCCAATTCTGAACCACGTTGGGTAACGGATATGTTGACCAGTGGATTAGACAACAATACTTTCTACCTAAGTAATCCATGGGCATCCAGGTACCTGGTTATTCGTCAATGCTGGCTCATTTTGCAGGGTGCGGCCAACTGCAAATCCATTACAGATGCGGAACGCAAAGGATTTACCGGATTCGCAAAAACCATCATCGGTTATCAGCTCTTGCTGAATCTGAATCTGACGGATGTAAATGGCGTACGTATTCCCACCGCAGATCCCACCTATATTGGACCTGTTATCAAAGATCCGGGACAGGTACAGGATTCTATCCTGAAATACCTGGCAGATGGCGCAGCTGATTTAAGCGCCTCTTCTGTGATCTTCCCATTGTCTGCCGGATTTGGCAGCTTCAATAACGCAGCAGGACTGACGCAATTCAACCGTGCGCTGGCAGCCCGTGTAGATGCTTATCGTAAAAACTGGGCCAGCGTACTCACTGATCTGAGCGGCTCTTTTATGGATATGAATGGTAAATTCAGCACAGGGGTTTATCACTACTTTTCTACTGGCGGCGGCGATCAGGTGAATCCTTCCTTCATTGCGCTTAACGGCACAGGGGAAGTAAGAGCGGTACAACCTAGTTTTGCAACAGACATCCTGCCTGGAGATGATCGTATCTCGAAAGCGCCATTACGCACCGCTACTGTTAGCCAATCGGGCCTCACAAGTAACCGTGATCTCTGGATCTGGACGGCCCTGGATGCACCTATTTCCATCATTCGAAATGAAGAGTTGATATTATTGTATGCAGAGGCAAAGATTCAGTTAGCCAGCTATCCTGATGCAGAGGTAGCGCTGAATACTATCAGGGCCGGGCACAATTTGCCTCCTTATGGCGGGGCCATTACAGCCCCTGCGTTGTTGAATGAATTATTATACCAGCGTCGATATTCGTTGTTGGGAGAGGGTCATCGCTGGATTGATATGCGGAGATATGGCCGATTGGGAGATTTGCCAATAGACAGGCCGAATGACAAGGTTTGGCCCAACTTCCCGCTACCACAAACAGAAGTCAATATCTAATCTTGCTTGCGCATAGCATTTTAATCTGGAGAAGCATAAAAAAAGGGCTGGCCATTTATTTGGTCAGCCCTTTACACTGTATTTACAAAATTATAATCCTCTGCGTTTCATTTCTTTTCTGATCAGGCCCAGTTCTCGTCCCATTTGTCCGGCAATGGAAGTATTTTCCTGTGCACGGCGGATCAGGTAAGGCATTACATCTTTCACTGGTCCGTAAGGCAGGTATTTGGACACGTTATAACCGGCATGTGCCAGGTTAAAGGTGATGTTATCGCTCATCCCCAGCAGCTGGGAGAAGCTGATATGTTCATGGTTATGTGCGTAGCCTTTATCGTGGAGGATACGGGCAGCCAGCATACAGCTGTCTTCGTTGTGGGTACCGATGAACAGGCCCAGGTTATCCAGGTTTTCCAGGCAGAAGCTAACCCCTGCATCGTAATCCTTATCAGTAGCAGCTTTGCTAGGCTGGATAGGTGTTGGATAACCTTTTTCAGCGGCGCGTTTGTTTTCTTTTTCCATGTAAGCGCCGCGTACCAGTTTAGCGCCCAGCAGGTAGCCTTCTTTTTGCGCTTTGGCGAGGGAAACTTTCAGGAATTCCAGTCTGTCGTGGCGATACATCTGGAAAGTATTGAAGATGATGACTTTTTTCTTGTTGAACAGGGCCATCATTTCGTCTGTGAGGTCGTCCACTGGCTGTTGAATCCAGGATTCTTCCGCATCTACGAGGATACCTACACTATTTTTGGCAGCAGCTTCCGCGATGGAAAGTACGCGTTTGCGCACTCTTTCGAACTCCTGTTGTTCTTCGGTGGTAAGGGTTTCGCCGGCATGGATTTTTTCCAGGAGGCTGAAACGGGCAAAACCGGTGATTTTGATAGCGATGAATGGAATATCCGGACGGGAGGCCGCATATTCAATAGCGCGAATGAATTCAGGCACTGCATGGTCGTAGTTTTCTTCTCCTTCCATGGCTTCCACACCATAATCCAGGGCTACGCCTACATGGTAGTTGCCCAGCTGTAATGCAGTGTGCGCTGCTTCTTCGAGTGTTTCTCCTCCGCAGAACTGGGAGAAGATTGTATTTTTAATAATGCCTTTAATAGGTAATCGCAGTTTGAATGCGATGGGAGTAAACGTGGCGCCCAGTTTAACTAACCAAGGTTTCCCTATGTTACTAAAGAGAAAGTTGGCTTTTTTCAAGGCTTTGTCGGTCTTTGCCTCAAATGCAATAGCCGTATTATCGAATGATAAAGGTAGCTGCTTTTCCATGGGCCGCAAAGTTAGGGTGGTCCGACGGTTCCAACAAAAAACATTGGCCGGTTGAAACATCTTTTTAACAGCATTAACAGATATTGTCGATTGCTTGATAGAAATTGGAAATGTGACGCTTCCGACTGCTACTAAATTTGATTACTTTTAGGACTTTTCCTTTGCATACAAAATTCCCGGTATATGCTATTTAATTATGATACCAAGAAAATACTGACTTTTTCCAACTTGTTGCCGGTGATTTGTGGTATGGCCCTTTTTGCCTGTCAGCAGCCAGCTCCAAAGGTGAAAAAGCCCAGTCCAATTCTCTCTTTACAACAACCGGGAATTAAATATCAGACTTATACCGGCACCCTGGGCAACCGTACGACGGTCGTGTTGCCGGATAGTTCCACTGTCATTCTTAATTCAGCAACCTTGTTGCTGGTACCGGAGAATTACGGCCACCAGGAAAGGCGCATATTACTGGATGGAGATGCCTGGTTTGAGGTAAAGCCAGATACGGCCGTATTTAGTGTGGTAGCGGATAAACTGACGTCTACTGTATTGGGAACCAGTTTCCGTATGCATTGCTTTACGGGGCAGCAGGGCGCTACTGTTTACCTGCTGACGGGCAAACTGAAGGTGGCTAAGAGTTATCATTCTGCCACCGATAATCAACCGGAAATACTGGAAAGAGGGCAGATGATCCTGGCCAACAGGGAAATCGACCTGATGGAAAAGGAGACCTATAACCCGGCAGATGCGGAGCGCTGGCTAAGCGACACCCTACAGTTGGATGATTTACAGGGGTTGCATCTCTGGAGAAAACTGGAGGAATGGTATGGCGTAGAGATCGATGTGAAAGGAAACGCCTCCAAGGCGAAGCCTGTCAACCAAACTTTTGTAAAAGCCTCGCTGGCCCAGGTACTGGATAAACTGGGCAAGGAACAGGGTTTCACCTGGAAGGCCGACAATAACCAGGTAGAGATAAAATTTTAATCGTTCTGCTAACGTATATACTTCTCCGTTAGCAGGCTTTTTATACATTTTTTGTACCTTCTACTCAAATCAACTTTCCATGAAAAAGTTACTATTCGCTATTGCCTTGCTGGGCCTGGTTTCGGCCGCCAAGGCACAGACCCCCAGTTGCTGCCATAAGGATGCCGTTACTGAGTTTGCCGACCTTGCCAATTCTTCCGATTTCAGAAATCAGCATGCCAATCCCCTACCTTATAAATATGAGGGCGCCGAAGGAGAAAATGTGTCTTTTCCAGCTCCTGACGGAAAAGAAGTACATGGCTTTTTGTTCAAAGCAAAAACGCCTTCTGATAAATACCTTTTTGTATTCCAGGAATGGTGGGGACTGAATGATTACATCAAGAAAGAATCTGAAAAGTTGTATAACGATCTCGGTGGGAAAGTGAATGTGCTGGCCCTGGATATGTATGATGGGAAGATTGCCACCAATCGGGAGGATGCCAGTAAACTAATGCAGGCTGCGCCACGGGAACGCCTCCAGGCAATTATGGAGGGCGCCTTGCAGTATGCTGGGAAATCTGCTAAAATTGCTACTATTGGCTGGTGCTTCGGCGGAGGATTATCCCTGCAATCCGGGCTGATAAATGGTAAACAGAATATCGGCGATGTAATGTATTACGGTATGCCGGAAAAAGATATTGAGCGACTTAAAACACTGAATGCGCCAGTACTCGGACTCTTTGCTTCGAAAGATAAAGGCATCAATCCTGAAGTGGTAAAAACATTCAAGGAAAACATGCAGGCAGCAGGAAAGAAATTAACGGTGTACTCCTTTGATGCAGAACATGGTTTCGCTAATCCGAGTAATCCAATATACGATAGCAAAGCCACCACAGAAGCGTATGGCTATGCTATCGCATTTCTTCGTAAGCAGTTTGGTATGAAATAGCAGCAGTTATTCACTTTTCAAACTCTTCGCAGGATTCACCATAGCGGCACGTATACTTTGCATTCCAACAGTAAGTGCCGCTATGATAATCGTGACAATAATAGCAACACCGAATACGCCAGGTCCTAACTCCACATGATAACGGAAATCATTTAGCCAGTTACTCATCAGCCACCATCCCAGCGGGGCTGCAAACAGGAATGATATTAGAATCAGCCGGCCGAATTCCTTCCCGAATAACCACAATATGCCGGGTATCGTTCCTCCCAGCAGTTTACGGATGCCGATTTCCTTTCGTTTTTGCACTACCATAAAGGATACCAACCCATACAAGCCAAGACATGCAATAAATATAGCCAACAGGGAAAACATGCGAATGATTTTCAACATGGTTTCTTCTGTAGTATAGAACTCTGCAATACGGTCATCGAGGAATTGGAAAGAATACATTTTTTCCGGATACATGGCATTCCATACCTTCTCAATCGCAGGTAAGGTAGTCAACATTCTCCGAGTATCGAGCTTAACAGCATAGTACTCATACTGATCCGGATAAATAGCCATGGCGACTGCTCCAATATCATCATGGAGAGAACCGTCATGAAAGTCGGCTACCACCCCGGTAATGGTGGCGACAAAAGCGCCACTACTGATAGAGACAAGCTTGCCTAAGGCTTCTTCCGGAGAAGCTAATCCCAATTTATGTACCATAGTCTCATTGACTATAAACTCCCTCACACTATCCGCAGGAAAAACGTTTTTACCAGCCACCAGCTTCAGTCCGAATGTAGACAGATAATTCTCGTCAATTCCTTTTATACTGGCATGAAAAGCCTCTGGCTCCTGACGATTATCAAAGGTGATGGTAGTCGTCCAGTTTGAATTAGAAGAGGGAGAAGAATAACAGATACTGGCATTCTGTACGCCGGGAATCGCTTCCAGCTCCCGACGAAGGGTCATTCGACTAATATCCTGTTCTTCTGTGCCTACAGGTACCATCACGATAGCTTCCTTATCAAATCCCATATTAAACTCTTTCGCATATTGCATCTGTCGGGTAATGACCAGCATCGCAATGATTAAAACCAATGAGATACTGAACTGCACTACAATTAAGCTTCTCCTAGTATTGAAACCTCCGAGCTGCTGAAAGGAGAGCTTTCCTTTCAATGCCTCCACTGGCTTGAATCCAGATAAGATCAGTCCGGGATAAGCGCCCGCAAGGAAAGTCACAACAACTACCATCAAGAGTATAATAGAAGGCAACAATGGGTTATTGAAAAGATGGAACGGAATCTCTGCATTAAACATCGATCCAAAAAATGGCAATGTGAAATACGACAATATGATCGCTAAAAGTGTAGCCGTTATAGTTATAACACCTGTTTCTGCAATAAATTGCCAAAACAGTTGGCCACGAAAACTCCCAAGCGCTTTCCGGATACCTACTTCCTTACTACGGTTCAAAGCCTGAGCAGTAGCAAGATTAATAAAATTCATGCAGGCGGTTATGAGTAGAAAAACACCGATAAGAGAGAGTATCCATAGATTCTTTTTCTCCATTACTCCATCATAATGGGCATTGAAGTGTACATCCGCAAGCGGTTGCAGCAAATAGTGATGTACATTCTTGTTAGTAGGACGATAGCGCTTTACATATAACTGTAAATCTTTTTCAATAGCCGCAACATTCGCATTCGGCTTCAACCGTACATAGCTATTCAGTCCGGAGGCAATCCCACCCCATGAATCGTCTTTTAGAAACCAATCATTATACACTTTTACAGTAGGCCAGGAAAGAATAATTTTTCCTTTCAGATCGGTATTTCTCGGCAGATCCTGTATTACTCCGGTAATGCGTACCGCTTGCTTATTATCATAATATAATACCTGATTAATAGGATCTTTATCTCCAAAATATTTTTGGGCTATAGATGAAGAAATGATGGCTGTATTAGGTTCATCTAGCGTTTGTGCATTTCCCTGCAACAGTTGAAATGAAAACATTTTCAGATAAGAGGGGTCTGCAAAAACTACCCCAGACTCCTCCTTTATCTTCTTTATATCACTGCCTGATTTCATGGTTAACAAAACAGGACCTGGATCTACTACCCGACACATATCTTCCGCAGATGTATAATCATGGATGAAAGCTTTTCCTAGTGGCGGCGGTACACTTGCGGAATAGAATATACGATCACGGTGTTGCTCCGTAACAAAACGATAGATACGATCACTATCCTTGTGAAAATTATCGAAGCTCAGGTGAAACTGCACTGTCATTGCTATCAGTATACCACAAGTCAGACTCAACGCCAGCCCCAGTATATTCAGCAGGCCGTAGGTTTTGTTCTTTACCAGGTTCCGTAAGGCAACCTTAAAATAATTGCGGATCATAAGGTGTAAATTGATATAATGCCAGTGAGTAACCAATGCAGTGCCCTTAAATCTACATCAATATAATCAAATCCATAAGTATTAAACAAATACACATATGTTCATTTTTGAAACAAATCATGTTCGCTTTCAGTACAAAAAAACAAGCAAAGCAGTATAATTGCTTTGCTTGTCATCCATATTTATCTAGTGGTTGTTAGCTAAGACTAGCGCCTACGCGTAACAGCAGTTCTTTTGTTTTGCGAACACCATCTTCTTCTGACAGGTTGTTACCTTCATATTCAATCCCTACATGGCCTGTGTATCCGGCATCTTTAACAATCTTCATAATACGGGCGAAGTCCATCGTAGTTTCATCTCCTTTATCATTGAAGTCGTATGATTTGGCGCTTACTCCTTTTGCGAAAGGCATCAGTTCCTGGATACCGGTATAACGGTCATAGTCTTGCAGACATTTGGTTTTAGCCCATGCTTCCGGCGTATTACTTTCTGGTTTGGAGCGTTCCAGGCAGAAGTTACCGAAATCCGGTAAGGTACCGCAGTTAGGCATATTGACGGTTTTCATGACACCGCTCAGCCATTTTCCATTGGAGGAGTTGCCGCCATGATTCTCCACGATTACGTTGATGTTATGATCTTTCCCGAATGCAGCGAGTTTCGCCAGCGATTCTGCGGCCGCTTTGGCAACATCCTCTGGATTACCGGCTCCTGCTGCGTTTACGCGGATAGCGTGGCAACCGAGGAACTGTGCCGCTTCTACCCACTTATAGTGGTTTTCGACTGCCTGCAGCCGTTTCTTCAGATCTGCGTCTCCCATTTCCCCTTCCCCATCGCACATAATCAATACGCTTTTCACGCCGTTGTCGTCACAACGTTTCTTCATCTCACCCAGGTAGGTTTTATCTTTCGCTTTATCCTTGAAAAACTGATTTACATACTCTACTGCATGAATATCAAATTCATTTTTGGCACGCAGCGGAAAGTCCAGGTGATTCATTTTTCCAGCAAACAAGGCTTTGTGGAAAGACCATTCTGCCAAAGAAATTTTGAAGAAGAGATCATGGACATTTTCAGTGACCAGTTTATTGCCGGTACTG
Organism: Chitinophaga dinghuensis; assembly: GCF_003259435.1. Classification (GTDB taxonomy): domain Bacteria; phylum Bacteroidota; class Bacteroidia; order Chitinophagales; family Chitinophagaceae; genus Chitinophaga; species Chitinophaga dinghuensis. The sequence continues at coordinate 530,906 of NZ_QLMA01000003.1, read as the reverse complement.
TCTTTTTTATCCTTGTCATCGGTGGATTGCCCGTTGTTGCAGGCCGCCAGAATAGAAGGAAGGATTCCTAGTCCCATGGTGTAAAGTCCTACCTGGCGCAGGAAATCACGGCGATTGTTCGTATTGCTCATAATAACGTGGTTTTATTTAAATATATCGTTTTTATGAGAATACAGGTTGCTTTTTTTGATGAATGACAGGGAAGGATGCCGGCTTATAAAGCGGCATCTTTCCTGATTCTATGAAAATAAACATAAGATACAGTGAGGATTACAAGGCCCGCCAGTGGCGCTAATGCGAAGAGTGGTCCTTTTACTACCAGGTTGGCAATACCTGCTGAGATTAGTGAAATACCGAATCCTACATAGGCCCATTCTTTGAAACGTGCAGGAATCATTGGCAAGATCAGCAATAGTCCACCTATAATCTTTCCAATACCTAATTCTACGCCGAAATAAGCGGGGAAGCCCATATCTTTCATCCCCTGACGTGCCAGTTCACTGTTGAACCAGATAGCAGGAACGCTATCCAGCAATACAAACAGGGAAGTAAAAATCCAATAGATAATACGATCTTTTTTGGCAATGCGGGAAGTGGTTAAGGTTGTCATAATAAACAGTATAATAGTTAAATAATCGGTTGCTTTCGATGATGTAAAATTATACTGCTTATTCCTTTTTCCTGGGGAGGTATTAAGACATTTACCGGGGTAAATGCGACAACTTATTTACGCAACAGTAATTCTTCCACTGCTTCCGCAAATGCCGCCCCTATTGGAACGGGGAAATGCTGAATATACAGGGAGTTCCTGTCGGCCCGCTCAATCTTGTTATTGGCTACGATATAGGATCTGTGTACCCGTGTAAACATAGATTCAGGGAGGAGATCAATGGCTTCCTGCATAGATAACCTGGAAATAATTTTCTTATCCTTCAGCACGAAATTGACATAGTTACCTGCGCTTTCCAGGTAAAGAATATCATCCAGAATGATTTTCAATTGTTCATATCCGCTCTTGATGAATATATATTCCGGTACATCCCGAACGGTTGTTTGGCGTTGCTTGAGTAACCATAAGCCATGTACTTTATTGCATGCTTTAATGAAACGTGCCAGGGAGAAAGGTTTGAGCAGATAGTCGATGGCATCCAGTTCAAAACTTTTCACCGCATGTTCTGAATATGCGGTTGTAAAAACGGTCATTGGCGGCTCCGGCATGCTGGTGAGGAAGTCGAGCCCGGAGATGTCCGGCATTTTAATATCCAGGAAGAGGAGATCGATTTTCTCCTTGTTCAGGAATTCCATTGCTTCGAAGGCATTGGTAAAATAGCCTTTCATCTCCAGGAAAGGCACCATGGCAGCGTGATTCTTAATCACCGTCAACGCAACGGGTTCATCATCTATAGCTATTGCAGTGAGTTTCATAAATTCAGTTACCTTTTACATCATTTTTCCAAAAAACAATTTCTTCGCCTGCTGCCAGAATAATCTGATAGAAGCGGGTTCTCGTTGTTTCCATTCTCTGACCAGCTGTTCTGCCTGTTGACGGCGGATCGCATTACTTTCTTCCATCAGGTAGTCCATAAGTTCTTTGTCTGCCGCCGTGGCAGCATCCTGAAAATGTTCCTGTAGTTCCCGGCCTTTTTCCTGTTCCAGTTTGGCATTCAGCATACCTTGTGAGCTCGCAGCAGCCAGTCTTTCATCATATTCGCCTCTGGGCATCAGCATTTTACTGAGCAGGGGCATGATTTCAATGAGCGTAATAATAAATACAATCAGGCGGTAGCGTTGTTTCAGCGGAGGATGGCTGTCGGTCAGATCATGCAGGGCTTCAATCTGTGCCAGAAAGCCATCTGTAAGGCTACTGGTATAGGCCAGTACTTTGATACTATCAACAGATCGCATATGTGCCAGTTGTTCTTCCAGTACGGCTTGTTGGGGCGCCAGTTGTTTGCGCAATCCGGCGAGTTCTTCTTCTGATGAGATCCAGGCAGTTTTTTTCACGCGGGCAACGGCCTGTTCGCCGATTCTGCCAGATCCGCCAGTACCGTCTGTTTCCTTGATATAACCGTCTTTATAGTCTTTTGTTTGTGCTTCTTTCTGTGCGATGTTTTTATTTAGTTTATCAAGGTCCGATAAAAACATTTGTCGCTGTACCGCATTTTGTTTGACGAGGGAATCTTTGAAAGCATCGATTTTTGTTTGCTTATTAATTTCCAGTTGTGCGTTGATATCTTTTTTGAAGAGCATCAGCACAACCGGTTGGGAGATAAACAATCCAATGGTGATGGCCAGCAGTAGCCGGAATACGACCGGCATCCATTTATTATTACCATTGCTGCGTGTCATGGCGGCAATGAGGGTGCGATCAATACTGAGAATGGCGAAGCCGAAGAAGAGGGCCAGCGCCAATACAATCATATCGTCGCTGACGATGGTGGAGAAAAAATATCCCCAGGCAAGGGTGGCAAACATCCAGGTGACAAATACCGCGATACCAACGATGCGGTAGCGTTCTTTCTCTGTTTTGCATTCTTTCAGGATGTCGGTATCAGCAGCAGAAAGCCACCACAAGAATTTTGTGATGGCATCTGGTTCTGTCTGAGCAGGTTGAATTTTGTTTTCTGATGAAGTTGTCATGGTCTGTTTATCAATTCACATCAATGGTAAGATGTACAAAAAATCCGGTGCCGGTTTGTCTTATACTGAGTTCGTGTTTGTCGGGATAAAGTAATACCAGTCGCTCTTTCACATTGTTCAGTCCTATACCTAAGCTATCTCTTTCCGGATCATTTTCAGGACGGGGATGTACTGTATTATATACATCGAAAAATATTTTCTCCTCGCTGCAGGACATTGAAATGACTATACTAGATTTATTTCTAAGGCTGATTCCATGTTTGAAAGCATTTTCGACAAAGGGGATCAGCAGCATAGGAGCAATATCATGACGGCAGTTTGTTTCATCGATATTCACATCAATTTTGATATCGGGAGACACGAGTACACGCAGTCGCTGTAGATCAATATAGTTCTGAAGATACGCAACTTCTTTATCCAACGGAATTTTTTCCAGATGGTTATCGTGCAGCATGAATCGCATCATATCCCCTAGTTTCTGAATACCTTCACTGGTACGGGCGGCTTCTTCCTGCAATGCGGTTCCATAGAGTGTATTCAGTGCATTGAAAAGGAAATGCGGGTTAATTTGTGTGCGGAGGAAATCCAGATTTGCGGCGGAATGCCCGAGCGCTTTCTGGAGGCCGGTAACGGTAGCCTGTTGCTGGAGCCTCGACTTAAACAGCATCCAGCAAAGTGGCAATATCAATATCACGCAGAACAGCAGGCATAGTAAGCCCATGGGTACACTGATGTTGGCGTTGCGATGGGATATCAGGGCAAAAATAATTACCATTAAGGTATTAGCCGTCAACAGTAAGATGGACAGGTCTCTCCATAGTACACGTTTGTTGCGATGCCCTTCATATTCCGGGAATATGCGGTATTGGGTAAAGTAGTACACAGCCATTATTACGGGTCCTGAGAAGAAGATGACTTTCCTGGTAGTACTAAAGGTTACAGCCACTAACGCCGCCCAAATGACACCCATAATCAACAGTTCTTTCGCGCCTTTTGCAGGAAGGAATTTTTCTGTCACCCAACGATGCAGGTATCCGGCATAGAGGGTTTTGAAAACGTAATAGATCACATACAGGATGGCATATACGGCGGTGCTGAGAAAGGCCATTTTTGCGAATTGCATATGGGCGCCCCGAATGGAGGAATACCGTCCCAGCATGTAGCCATAGGTATAAGAGTTAGTGACGAGCAGGGCGAAAAAGAGGATTACCAAAACCAGGAAGGTTAACATGGCGCCGGCAACCCATTTTCTTTTTTCAAAAAAATAGGGGCCAATCAGGAAACTCATTGCTACAAAGGAAAGGTATAGAAATACGATTTTCCCCATGGCGGGCATTACATAATGCAGGTAATAATCGTATACCTGGTGATATTGGGCGAATTTATAGGCATAAGGACCGTCTACGGAGATCCGTCCGTCATGGGACATGAAAGAAGGCCCCAGGAGATTGATCAGCGCCAGCAGGAAGATTCCTGTAGCCACTCCAAATTCAATTTTTCGCAATTGTTGCTGATTCATATAAGGCTTTAATATTTACAGCAATATTAAGCATTGGCTGTTGCTGCGGTAATAAAATGGGATGAAATAGCAATATTCTGTTACGAATGCCTGCAAATCCCGGCTGCGCTTTGATTTCTGCGCGGTTATGCGTAATTTCAGGGTACTTAACCTCATACACTATGTCCAACGCTAACCGCCGACAATTCATCGGCACCGCCGCGGCGCTTGCCGTAGGCGCGGTGACCGCCTCAGCAAAACCATTTGCTCCCTCAAAAAGCCTCCAGCCCTTGATTCATCACGTTTTTTTCTGGCTGAAAAATCCGCATTCTGTGGAAGACAGGAATAAACTAATTGAAGGAGTGAGAGGACTGGGTAAAATCGAAAGTATCCGCACCTTACATGTAGGGGTGGTGGCGGATACAGAGAAAAGAGAAGTGGTAGATGGCTCCTGGGATGTATCAGAGATGATCTTCTTTGATGACATTTCCGGCCAGGCATCGTATCAGACCCATCCCGTACATCTGGAGTTTGTCAAAAATTACGGGCATTTATGGGAACGCGTGGTTGTTTATGATGCCATGACTATTTAGTACCTTCTGACGGCTCCTGTGCGTTAAACGTCAGAAAGGAAACAAACAATGGATGAAAGCATACTAACCCATTACCTGGATGCAGAACAGGTATCAGCTTAAGAATGGCGATGCTGCTGCTATTCAATCGCAGTAAATCCGGGTTAACTGTATATTTAGATACAGGGCGCCAACACCCTAGTAGGGGGAAGTGTTGGGAAGTCAGGTATCGGCGCCACTGCAATATTTTAGTTCAGGGAATAGCCCTCTGCAGCATCTAAGGCAGAGAGATTATCTGCATCTCTGTGAAATTCATGTCCAAAGTTGTCACTGTAGGCGGCATAGCCTATAAAACTGATGATCTCCGCTTCTGCATCACAGGTGGCATAAGCAGGATGACGGTCTATCAGATTAAAATACGCCTCTCCCATGCCCACAATAAATGCCCGGCAATAGAGGAAGCCCTCATCAGAACCATCCGTATAAAAATGTATTTCCTCCCGGTTGATCTGATGGAGTTTGGCCTCGAGTATCCGAATAAACCGCACCAGATCGGCCTTTTCCAGATCGAGTAACCGTGTCTTTATACAACTGGCAATTTCTACTGACAACAATTCGCTCAATTCAAAAATAAGTTCCGGTTCGTTTGTTCTAATGCCTGTCTGTCGCATTTTATCTGCTCCAGGAATATCCTTCCAGGATGCGTCTATTAAAGCCCAAAATTGTTGTTCGTCCATGTATTCATTATTCTGACATCAAAACTAAGCTGTCGGTACGCAATAGAATTGCGTAGTGCAATTACACTGTGAAGAATAAAGTTTTTCTCCTATCTTGAGGCGTGTAGAGATCACCTTTATCCGCGCCGGAACCATCCGTAAAATGGTAGATTACATATTGCTAAACTTTCCACAATGAAGAGAAAACATTTGCTCACCGCGCTGCTGGCATGCGGCAGCTTTATGGTACATGCTCAGGACAAAGCCAAACCTGAAGACACAGAAGTATGGGAACCCGTTCCAAAAGTGGTTACTCCCGGTAAAATCACCTTCGACAATGCGCCTTCAGATGCCATCATTTTATTTGACGGTAAAAACCTCAATGAATGGGTATCTGTGGCAGACAGAACCAAGCCGGCTGGCTGGGATGTAAAAGATAATGTTATGACGGTCAACAAATCCGCCGGCAATATCGAAACCAAAAGAGCCTTCTCCAATTACCAGTTACATATCGAATGGCGTATTCCTGCCAATATCACAGGCAGCGGTCAGGCCCGCGGTAACAGCGGCCTCTTTCTCGCCTCTATAGGTAAAGGTGATGGTGGCTATGAACTGCAAATCCTTGACAGCTACAATAATAAAACCTATGTCAACGGAATGGCAGGCAGTATCTACAAACAATTTATTCCCCTCGCTAATCCGGCCCGTAAACCAGGAGAATGGCAGACGTACGATATTATCTGGACAGCTCCCGTTTTCAATGGCGATGGCTCCCTGCAATCTCCGGCCCGCGTAACAGTATTCTTCAATGGCATACTAGTACAAAATAATACCTCCCTGCTCGGACCTACCCAATATATCGGTAAACCGTCCTATGCACAGGCACACGGCGCCTCTCCTATCAAATTGCAGGCGCATGGCGATAAAAGCGAACCTATCAGCTTCCGCAATATCTGGATCAGAGAATTATAATTACGGTAACGCCTCTACGTTACTGTAATGGAAATAAAAATGCCGGGAAACAAACTGTTCTCCGGCATTTTTGTTGATACCTGATAAGGCATAACTTTTTTATCATGACGGAATCACTTAAAATAGCGGTAGCCTGCCAGGCCGCTGCTAAAGACAGTCCCAGTCATACTGATAGTGGCGCTGATATTGCCTGTGCACTGAGAAATCTTCCGATGACTGTTATTACTCCTGCAAAAAATCCCTATATCGATAAAGATAGTGACTGGGTATTCCCCGATACCGCGAAAGGGATTGAACATGCGGTGAATAGCGGGGCAGACTGCATTTGGCTGAACACTTGTCTCACCGCAGATCATCCCATCACCACCTGGCTGAACAGAGGTATCCGCGTGGTAGGACAACATCCTATGCTCTCCGGTATGTACAACGATAAATGGAATACTTTGCTGCTGCTGAAAGACAATGATATTCCCGTTCCTGAAGCGGAACTACTACCATATGACGCCTTCCGGAATTATAATAAAAAGCTCCGTTACCCGTTGGTAGCAAAGGCTATTCGGGGACATCACCGCGATACGATTGCGATTATCCGGAATAAAGAGGACTTCCAGGAAGCGCTGACTAAAATGTTTGATGTAGACAGACACGGTACCGCTGTGCTGCTGGAATCCTTTCTGCCGGGCGAAGAAATCGCCGTGACGATCATGCCGGCCGGCACTTACAATATAGCAGGAAAAACAGTTGTACAGGAAAGTCCATGGCATCTCCCAGGTGTAAAACGACTGGACCATCATAACAGCATCTCACCGGAAACCAATCCAGCTACCATTCTTCAGGATAATAAAGTGCTGAACGATAAAGAAGAAAATACCATGCAGGTGCAGGCTGCCTATCAACATTGTGAAGCGGCAGCCAGACTGGTAGGTATCCGTGCGCCTATACAAATCGATTGCCGCGCTGATGCCACCGGTACATTTACCCTCATCGACCTCAACATGCAACCCGCGCTGCCAGGTCCTTCCAGGTTTCACCGGCGGAATATGGAAAGTCTGACCGGCATAGCCGCCGCTAAAATCGGCTGGACCTACCCTGAGCTACTAGAGAACATACTCGCTCAAAATTGGGGCCTATAGCATTTTTAAAAAATTTGCCTACCTTTGCGTCACTATGTGATTCTGATCCTTCCAAAAATATAGCACCAAGCTATTGCAGGCCACCCGGCACTGCTATTTCTCATATACACATATTTCTTAACTAAAATTTACTGACATGAAACTGACATCCTGCCAACGGACGCCTCATTTATTTGCTCATCTCTCAACCCAATTTCCATGCTACTTAACGCACAAAATATATCCTTCCGTCAACCTGATTCCACCAGCATTTTCGAACATGTCTCCTTTACAATAGAGAAAGGCGAAAAGGCCGCTATTGTTGGAAAAAACGGAGTAGGGAAAAGTACCTTACTCAAAATCATTGCCGGAAAATTACCGGATTATCAAGGCAGTTTATTGATCAGTGGTTCACTGTATTATGTGCCACAGCACTATGGTCATTTTGATCAGCAAACAGTAGCTGGCGCATTGGGTATTTCCCATCTGACAGCCGCTATGCAGGCCATAGAAAACGGTTCTGTAGCGCAGGAGGATTACGATATAATGGAACATAACTGGGATATCGTGGCCAGATGCGAAGAAGCCTTTGCTGAATGGGGATTAACAGGTATACGCCTCGATCAGTCTTTACTGGCGCTGAGTGGCGGTATGAAAACGAAACTATTCCTTGCAGGGATCTCTATTTTTTCGCCAGACATTGTACTGCTGGATGAGCCCACCAATCACCTGGATCGTAAAGCCAGAGCGCAGTTGCATGAGTGGATGGCCACTACCAACTGCGCAGTATTACTCACCAGTCATGACCGGGAACTACTGCGGTTATGCGAGCCTATCATGGAGCTTACAGCTGATGGTATGCAGGAATACGGAGGCAATTATGATCTGTATGCCTCGCAAAAAGAACAGGAAACCGCCGCAAAGGAGCAGCAGCTCGACTTTCACAAAAAGGCCCTGAAAGAGGCCAGAAAGAAGCAGCAGGAAGCACTGGAACGCAAGCAGCATGCCGATGCGCAAGCGAGGAAAAAAAGTAAGTTCAGTTCTGAACCGAAAATCCTGTTGAATGGCCGGAAAGTAGCGGCAGAAAACAGTACCGGAAAATTAAAACAGGTCCATGCGGATAAAATCGGGAATATCCGGGAATCCTTACAGGACGCGGCCGGACTGGTACAGATGCAACAGATGATGAAAGGTTTCTTTGAGAATGCCATCCTGCATAATGGAAAAGTATTATTCCAGGCAGATGATATGAACTTCGGGTATACGGAGCAGTCGCCATTATGGCAAACGCCGCTTACTTTTACTATTCGTAGTGGAGATCGTATAGCCATTACCGGTAGTAACGGCGCTGGTAAATCTACTTTATTGCAATTATTGTTGGGGAAACTGCAACCGAGTGCTGGCAGCTTACAGCGAGCCGCTTTTTCCAGCGTATTGCTGGATCAGGATTATACGTTGATAGACAGGAACAAAACGTTGCTGGAACAAGCGTTTGCCTACAATGAACGGAAACTGGAGCCCGCGCAGATACATACCATGTTGGCTAATTTCATCTTTAAGCCGGACACATGGAATAAACCCTGTTCTGTACTGAGCGGAGGAGAAATGCTGCGTTTATCGCTTTGTTGTATGATACTTCAGAATCAAACGCCGGACGTCATCTTCCTGGATGAGCCGGTCAATAACCTGGACCTGGTCAATATTACTATGTTGGGAAAGATTTTCGCGGAATACAGGGGAACGATGATCCTGATTTCGCATGATCGATCTTTTACTGAAGATATTGGTATTACCAGGGAAATAATATTGGAGTAGCCTTTTGGCTACTCCAACGGTTTTCTGCGACCTGTATTATCGATCACATAGTATTTTTCGCCTTCAATGAGCAGGCCCTGGTGGTGGCCTTCATGTTGGTCAACATCTACGCCTATCACTTTACCATTATATTTTGTGACGATGGTGGTATCTGTGATCGTATGTCCTACGATGATTTTTTTGCAATTATAAAATTGTAAGGTACTGTCGACAACCGCCATGCTGGCAGCGGGGTCCATAAAATAGCCACGGTACCAGAAGGGGGCTCTGCTATCGAAGAATACTTGCATGGAATCGGGTAATTGTTTTCTGGGAGTGCCTAATGCGGGTCTTACGGTTTCGTTGATGCGTTCGAGTGACCATCCTTTGCGTAGCAGATCTGGGGATAGGCCAGCATGCATCACCAGCAGATCGCCGATTTGTTCCATCACATTTTTGCTCCGCAGCCATCTGCCAAGTTCCGTATCGGTAGCGAAAACGGTACGCATATCGCGCCCCATTAGCCAGGCATTTTTGAAATAGCTGGCATCGGTGTATCGGAAGTCGCCACTCAGTTGCATCACATCATGATTTCCGAGTACTACATGCACGGCGCCACCTGCGGCGGCAGCTTTATCTTCCAGGCTATAGAGGAGCCACAGCCAGGGCATTACTGCCACTCCTCTGTCAAATAAATCGCCGGCAATAACGAGGTTACCTTTCCCGAAAGTCCAGTTAAACTGCGGATCAATGACTCCTGCGGCCAGGAGTAGTTGTTTGCCCGCATCAAACTCGCCTTCAATATCAGAGAGTATAAAAACCTTGTCTGCCTTTGGGCTGATAGAGGATTGGATTTTTATGTCTTGTTTTAATTGTACCGAAAATCCGCCTGTTTGTAATGCAGGAGTTTTGTCTTTCGGATAAGTTTTTGTTTCAACGGATCTCAGATCTTCCCGTTGAAAAATTGTTTTCACAATGGCGCTGTCTCCTTTGTAGTAGACGTATGGTCCATCAGCATATTGCTGTGCAAATGCAGCAAGTGGCATCAAGGAAACAGCCAGAATAGCTTTGAGTTTGAGCATGATTAAATTAGAAAATAAATGACCGAGGGATATATGAAGATACGGATCAAATGCAATAAAAAAAAGCCACCTGTTGGTGGCTTTTTACGGTATACTATTCCTGGATTATTTTAATAGGCGCCTTTAGGCCAGATGCTGGATTGCACTTCAGCGATATGTTGTTTTTGCAACAGCAGCATGCAAAGGCGTGATTGGCCGATACCGCCGCCCATAGACAGTGGATAGGCGCTGTTCAGGACATTGGAATGGAATTCCAGTGCGGCGCGTTCTTCACAATTTTTGAGTGCGAGTTGTTTTTTCAATGCAGTCGCATCTACGCGGATACCCATGGAAGAGATTTCCAGTGCGCTATTGAGTGCTGGGTTCCAGATGAGAATATCTCCATTGAGGCCATGGTAGCCATCTTCGTTGGCAGTGGTCCAGTCGTCATAATCAGGGGCACGATCATCATGTACCTGGCTATTGCTGAGTGGGCCGCCTATACCCATGACGAATACTGCGCCGTATTGACGGGTAATTTCATTCTCTCTTTCTTTTGGAGTGAGATCCGGGTATTGTTTGAGTAGGTCTTCGCTATGAATAAAGTGAATGGTTGCTGGCAGATCCAGTGCCTGACCGGTTTCGGCGGCTACCATATCATTAGTAGCTCTAACTGCCTGATAAATAGCGTTCACTGTTTGTCTGAGATATGCCAGGGTGCGGTCTTGCTGGCTGATGCGTTTTTCCCAGTCCCATTGGTCTACGAAGAAACTATGGATGGGCGATATTACTTCATCCGGGCGGATAGCGCGCATATCCGTCACGATGCCGTGTCCGGAAGGTGTTTCCAGTTCATGGAGACGCATACGTTTCCATTTAGCGAGAGATTGCACTATTTCCACAGATTCGGAAACGCCTTTCAGTTGGAACTGAACAGGTTTTTCCACGCCATTAAGATCATCATTAAAACCAGTTCCGGATTTCACAAACAGAGGGGCTGTCACTTTAATCAGGGACAGCTGCTGGCACAGTTGAGTAGCGAAGAAATCCTTCACCTGTGCAATAATTTGTTCTTTCGCGAGCATATCGCTTTGTGCTGATGTTTTGGCCGTCGGTTGCATAATACTTCCGTTGCTTTTTCTATGTTAATTATATGACTTTGTTAGAATATATTTTACAAAAGTCGTGATTTATGCGACAATATTCAAAAATATTATCCAAATAATGAAATATTTTTAAACAAAACCGCCATTTTATTGCAAAATGAACAAAATCGGGTCACATTTTAACAAAATCTGTTAATTATGCATTGAACCAGCAGTGTATTTAGGTGTTGATTAAAGTGAACCTAAAATGTCTTTATATGGAAAGTCATCATCATCGGGAGGAGACGCATATAGGAGCGTTGATAACCGCGCAGGATCAGGCTGTCAGCGACAGGGATTTCAATGCGGCAGTAGAATATTTTCAATATGATGTAAAGATATTTGACATAGTGGGGCCACTGCAGGATCAAGGGGCCAGAGAATTGAAAAACCGGTTAATGGCATGGATGGAGACTTTCAGTGAAGAGCCAGCGCTGCTCTCAACCCATCAACTGGTGGTAGTCGCCGAAGAATCTGTTGCATTCAGCAATTGTCTCAAGCACATGAATGCGCAGTTAAAAACCGGAAAAAAAGTGGATATGTATTGGCGGGAAACCCTTTGCTGGGAGAAGTTACAAGGCGAATGGAAGATTGTGGCTTCACATAGTTCTGTGCCGTTCAATACAGCGACGGGAATGGCGGAAGTGGGATTAAAAGTTTGATGATACACTTCTACTAAATGCGTTTCAATTTTACATCCATCAGGAAAAATCCACGTCATACCAAAAGAAAACAGCCATGAGCAAACTATTACCCATGGCCGTTTTCAACAATTTTCAGTGACGTATTAATTCACCTTTACTTTCAAGGAAGAAGTGCGGTCATTAAACGTACTGGTGTTCTTCAGACAGCTCGCATCGGAAGTTAATACCAGAGAATCTCCTGTGAAGTTATCGCCGTCAAAGAGTGTAACGGTTACGCCGGCAGGAATTTTCAGGGAAGACGCGTCATTATCCAGACCGCCGGCAGCAACAATAGCAGCGGTATTGTACTGACCTGGGCCAAAGCTCGCGCTCCAGCCGCCATAGCTACAGTTCTGGTATACCAGGACCTGCGGTGCTGGCGAGCCGCCGCCACCTGGATCTACGTCAGCGAGGGTGGTACCGATTTTAATCCCATGCACATAGTTAGTGATATCAGCGGGATCTCCACCATATACTCCCCATTTAGGATCACAGTAATCGGCATCCAGGGTACGGGCATAGTAACGCTGGGTACCATTTACCAGTGTTTGTTTCGTGCCATTGTACCAGAATTCGATGAAGCCGATAGAGGAATCACGCGATACTTTCAGATGTAATACCATTGTGTTCCAAACGTTGGCCGACAAAGGAGTTACCCATACTTCTGTTCCAATTTTTCCCGGTGCATAGTGCATGAGGTGGAAAGTGTTGCTGGAAGAGGTACTGAGTACAATGGGATAATTCTGCAACATGGGCAACGTAGAACCGAATGCCTTCCATTGGAATACCGCATTGGTGTTCTGATTGGCAGGAATGCTCAGTTTAGAACGCCATCCGATGTAGATGTCATCTCCTTCTGCAGCCTGATAATTCTTAGCGCCATGGCCTTCTGTACGATGGCTCGCTGCTGGCTTGTAGAACTTCCATACTTGTCCGTAAGTAGGATCTGTTTCTACAGTAATGGTACCGCTACCTTCAAAGTTCAGTACCTTCCAAACATTGGAAGAACCGAGGGCTGCGTCGCCATTAAAAAGCAGGGATTCCACGTGAGCGCCGGCGTTGCCAGTCTTGGCAGTTGCAGGGTTGCTGTTGTCTTTAGTGCAATTGGTTAATCCTGTAATACAGGAAATACCCAACAGGCCAATAATAAGTGCCTGATTGATTTTCATAAGGGAATTTATTTGGGTGAACAATATATTCCGAAACTAAACAATCGATTGCAATACATCCTGCAGCGGATTCGCAATTACTGATATTAATTTGCTTATTTAGTATTGAGCGGTTGTCATCTTTCTAAAATATCAAAAGGAAAAAAACGGGTATTTACAATAAATCGCGCTTATCTATATTATAGTTTGCAGTCCGAATTCAACTGAAACATTGTCGCAAAAAAATTGAAGAAATATTTGTTTATTAAAAACTAATCATATACTTTTATTTTACACAGCGCAGAACCCAAGCCCAAGACCCAGTATCTAAAAAATCTAAACAAAGAGCCCTAACGTAGAAGTTTTGTTTTTTGGAGATAGCTAAATCAAAATAACTTTTAATGACACTGTCCTAACACTAAAAGTGTTCCACCAATCGTAGCTTTTCTCACAATTTGAGTTTGTTTCGGATTTTATCTGACTGGACATTTCATGTCCTTGGTAACCTAGTCAATCCAGGGGAAGCCGAAAACCTTCGAAAAGAGTAGGCATCAATCCAATTACCTAGTATTAAAGCACGAAACTATGAAATTCGAGCAACTCAATCAGCAGCTCTTCGAGCAAATCTCCTCAGAAGACCTGGGCAAAATCAATGGCGGCGCTGCAGCTGAAATGTTTATTTCTCTGACAGACATCCGCAACACCGTTATCATTGCAACTCGCGTTGGCAAACAAGCTGACCCTGTTGATGCAGGTGATGTTGATTGATCCTAATTCTTACAGGAGGAATCTTTCTCGGAGAGTATTCCTCCTGTCCTCTATTCCAATTGATTTCCATTTAACTTTTAAAGCATGAAACTTATGAAATTCGAGCAACTCAACCAACATCTGTTCGAGCAGATTTCTGCTGAAGGCATGAGCCAAATCAATGGTGGCGCACAAATGGCCATATCATTGACACTCGTTAACATCACCAATATTGATGATCCTACCAAAAAGGGTACTGCCATTGACGTTGATGACGTTGACTGATGTCCTCTTCTACAAGAGGTTACTTGTTAAAAGTACCCTCTTGTGTTGACTATCCACTAATTCCCCATTACCCGGAATCCCGCGTAATATAAGCCTGTAGCATTTTTGAATATGATTTTTATTATTAGTCAGGCAGAAGGAGAACACTCCACCGTTGCGGTGATGGACTGGCTCCATTACAAGAATGCCCATCATTACAGAATAAACGGTCTCGATGCTATACTTCGGCATACCTATCTCCTGGGAAACGGTAACGAAACACGCATTGAAAGAACAGATAATACGGATACTATACTACCATCAAAAACAGACACTATCTGGTTTCGGAGATGGATGTCCGGAAAAGCAACCATGTTCTCCAGCTTGGAAATAGGTGGAGATGCCAATCTCATTAATGTCTACAATTTCCTGCGTAAAGAGAATGCGACTATTCGGGAATATTTTCTGCATAATCTGAAGACGAACAAAACGCTAGGAAATCCATCCAAAGATGCGCTCAATAAGCTGGAAGTCTTGGTGGCCGCTGCTCAGGCAGGTATGGATATTCCCCGCAGTATCGTTACTTCCAGCAAACAACACCTGCTGGAATTTCGTCAGTCTGTTCCGGATATCATTGTGAAAAGTCTTTGTAATCCAGCCATGTACTCCTATGAAGGTAGCAACTATGTTTCCTATACAGCTACTTTTAATGAAGCGCAACTGGCTGCATTACCAGCCACCTTTCATCCTTCACTGGTACAAGAAAATATTCCCAAAGCCTATGAACTGAGAGTATTTTACCTGGATGGTGCTTGTTATGCGATGGCTATATTCTCACAGTCAAATAACCAGACAGCGGTGGATTTCAGAAGATATGACAGAGCAACTCCCAATAGAAATGTTCCCTACAAATTGCCAGCGGAACTATCTGCTAAAATAGGCCGACTGATGCAACTAATAGATCTGAATTGTGGTTCTATTGATATTGTAAGAACGCCTGAAGGGAAATACTATTTCCTGGAAGTCAACCCGGTAGGCCAATTCGGGATGGTATCTTTTCCATGCAATTATTTCCTGGAAGAAAAAATTGCAGACTGGCTTATAGAAAAAGATCAAGCATGAATACAAACAACAATCTCTATACGAATCCACTCCAGCAATTCTTCCTGGAAGAATTCACTGGAAGCGAGCCCTATATTCCATTATGTTATTTTCAGCTCACGCCAGCAGATGCAAAGTCGCTCCCGCCTTCCACGGAAGCTTGCGACTATTACAATGAGCAAAATTACTATTGTGTTCCATTACACAAATCCATTTCACAATTCTCTTCTATTGTATGAGTACAATGCCTAACAACCAGGTGTGGATGCTCTTCTCCTGCTGTATTCCGGTGAAAGGCAGCAGAAGAAGTCTCATTTATGATCTTCAACGCGGTCGATATTATTTTATTCCTAATGCCATGTATGAGTTAATTACATTGTATGAAGGAAAGCCCCTGGAGGAGGCCAAAGCAGCTTATCAGCACGAGCATGATGCCGTTATTGATCAATATATTGCATTCCTGTTCAACAATGAATTGGCCTTCCATACAGATACGCCGGATCATTTTCCTAAGATATCCCTGGAATGGAAGTCGGCCCTTCATATTACCAATGCAGTCATCGATACTACTATTCATTCCAACCACGATTATAATGATATTATTACCCAGCTTAGTCAACTGGGTTGTGCTGCTTTACAATGCAGGTTCTATGAAGAAGTGACACTTACGGCGATTACATCCATTCTTGCAGCAGCCAAACAATCCAGATTACGATCTGTAGAACTGGTCATCCCCTATCAGCAAACCATTACCGAACCAGTACTGGATACGCTCATGCAGGAGAATAAACGTCTTAACAGTATCATCATACATAGCGCACCAACTGCATCCAGGCAACTGAAACCTGCATTCAATGCCACGTTGGTATATACTACAGAAGTGATCAATGACGCCTCCCATTGCGGCTTTATCAACGCTTCTCATTTCAGAACCAATATCGAACTGTTCACCGAAGCCCAGGCTCATAATTCCTGTCTGAACCGGAAAGTAGGCATTGATGTAAATGGGAACATCAAGAATTGTCCTTCTGCCACGCAGGCTTTCGGGAATGTTCAGCATACTTCTCTGGAATCTGTTATCAGTCAATCTGCATTCCGAAAAGCGTGGGATATTTCAAAAGACAAAACCGCCGTTTGTAAAGATTGTGAATTCAGATATATGTGCGTGGATTGCAGGGTATTTGTGGCCGATGAGAATGATCCATACAGCAAGCCCTCCAAATGCTCTTATGATCCTTATACCGCACAATGGCTCAACGAAACGGAAAATCCGCAGAGTAAACTCTTCCGGACACTTGAAACCACCAGCTCCACTCCTGTTACAAACTGAAAAATACATGATCAAAAGCCTGTATAATATTCTTTTCGCCCTGTTCATGCTGCTGCCGGCAACTGCTGCCGCACAACAGCCTGTATTGGCAAGAATAACCGGGAAAGTAAAGGATATGGCGTCTCCCCAAACAATCAATAACGCGGATGTTATACTAACAGCGGAAAAAGGCAAGATAATACAGACTACAAGAACAGATCAAACTGGAGGCTTCGTGCTTGGCAATATCCCAACAGGCAAATATATCCTGATTGTCACTTTCGAAAATTATAGTACGGAACGTTTTCCTATTGCGCTTTCGAAAGATACCTTGCTGCCGGATGTACTCCTCCATAAAAAGGAATATGACCTTAAAGAAGTTACCGTCAACAGTAACCAGCTAAAAATTGAAAGAAAGTTCGATAAAACCATCATTGATGTCAATAACACGGTATTCACTAATTCAGGCACCTCCTTTGACCTGTTGCAGAAAATGCCGTCCGTAATG
This sequence comes from Chitinophaga dinghuensis, assembly GCF_003259435.1. GTDB lineage: Bacteria > Bacteroidota > Bacteroidia > Chitinophagales > Chitinophagaceae > Chitinophaga > Chitinophaga dinghuensis. The sequence goes on along the minus strand of NZ_QLMA01000003.1, from coordinate 513,636 downwards.
TTGCAACAAGATGGTATCCTGCTCCTGCAAGGTAAACTGGCAACAGTCATGATTGATGGCAGACCCTTAAACATATCAGGAGATGAACTAAAAAACTACCTGGGCAGCCTTCCGGCCAATACTATTAGCAAAGTAGAACTCATCAAGAATCCATCTATGATGCATGATGCCCAGGCATCCGCTATTATCAATATTATTACCAATAAATCCCGCAGCGCAGGATGGAACGGCACACTCAGCCTGAGCGCCACACAAGGGCATTTCACCCGCTATGCGCCCTCGTTGGACCTGAACTATAAAAAGAATAAAGTCAATTTGTTCGGTACCTACAGCTTCTCTCGTGTGAAAGAACGCACCAGCAGCTTTAGCGACCGCCCTTTAGACACGCACCAACCGCCTGAAATGATAGACATCGGCAGCGAAAATATCAACAGGACGAGGAATCATAATATTAAAGTAGGAATGGATTATGCTGCTACTAAGAACAGTCTCTTAGGCATCACGTTCTACAGCACCATCTCCAATCTACAACAACAACAGGATAATGATACCCGCTTCAACAAAGCAGCGGTCACCGATAGTCTTGTGAAAATGAATATGCACACCGGCGCTAATTCATTTAACCCATCTGTCAACGTTTATTACAAAGTAACAGTAGATACTGTCAGGCGTAGCGAGTTGATTGTAAACCTGGACTACTGGCGGTTCGACAGGCATCTGAACCAGGACTTTCAAAACTCTTTTTTCAATAACATAGGCAATAAATATGCAGATGATCTGCTACTGAGAAGCGATATGCCTGGCATCAATAATATCTATTCCCTGAAAGCAGACTATACCCATCCCTTGAAAAATAGTAAAATACTCATGGGATTCAAGCTCTATAAAGCTGACAGAGACAATCAATATACCTGGCAAACCCAGCACAACAATGATTGGAAAATAGATAGCTCCGTTACCAATCAATTCCTTTTTACCGAAAATATTAATGCATTCTACGGCGGTTACGAGCACTCCTGGAAGAAAATCAGTATGCAGTTAATGTTACGTGCAGAACATACTCATATTAACGGGAATTCAGTCGCTATTCACCAACAGTTTAAAAAAGACTACCTGGATCTGTTCCCAAGTGTAAACCTGGAATACACTCCTTCCCAGGTACATCAATTTAACTTGTCTTACAGGAAGAGCATCAATCGCCCTACCTATAACTACATGGACCCCTTCCGGCAATTCCAGAACCAGTTTAACTATACGATAGGTAATCCTGATTTGTATCCTGCCATCGTGGGATCTGTGGAGGCCGGTCACTCATTCAAGAATAAGCTTTTCACCACAATTAGTTACACCTGGACAAAAAATGCCGTCTCCTCATTATACCTGAAAAACGATCAGGATAATGCACTAATCACCACTTATGATAACTTATCTGCTACCCGCAGTTGGGAACTGGATATGTCTTACAGTGGCGCCATTACCTCAAAATGGACCACTTCCATTTCTTCTGTATTGACTTACAACTATATCAACACAGATTTCAGAAATGCGCCGGTAAAAAATGAAGGATGGGGATTTAATCTGTTTTTATTTAATAATATCAGTCTTCCACACCAATTCTCCACCAGTGTGGTGGTGGCCTACAGCGCGCCTTACCGGGGCACTATTTTTCAATATTCCGGGAGTGGATTCGCCAGTCTTGGCTTCAGTAAAAGCCTGCTCAAAAACAGATTGAACGTCAACCTGAGTTTAAGCGATCAGCTCACCCATGTGAGTTTTCAATACAAAACAAACTATAACAATCTGCAATATCAGCAACGCCTCTTCCGTGATAACCGAACGATCAGTCTGACACTGCGCTATAAACTGGGCAACCAGAAACTGAAGCAGGCCAGTAATCGGAAAACCGGTATCGAAACTGAAAAAACCAGAATGGAGAATAAATAAATGAACATGAGCTTCACTAAGATATTCAAACGCTTTCCACATTTCAGGCAACTGGATGAAATGGACTGTGGACCAGCATGTCTGAAGATCATTGGAAAGTATTACGGCAAGCGGTTCAACATGGAGCATCTGCGTGCGCTGCTGTTTACCTCCAGAGAAGGCAGTTCATTATTGGATATGAGCGAAACTGCGCAACAGCTGGGATTCAAAACTATCGGCGCCAAAGCGCGATACGATGATCTCGTGGCTACAAAGGCATTTCCATTTATTTGCTATTGGAAGAAAAAACATTTTGTGGTAGTATATCACATGACTGCCACCACTGTCAAAGTTTCTGACCCTGCCAGCGGACTGATTAAATACAGTAAAGAAGAATTCCTCGAAAACTGGCAGCAGGCAGATGGCAAAGGAATTGTGCTGCTGTTGGAACCAGGCCCTGATTTTAAAGAGATACCACATCACACCGCAGATGAAAAAATCGGCACGCGCCTGGTACAGAAACATTTGAATCGTTACCGGAAGGTCATTACCCGTATTATTATCGGGCTGTTTACCGCGAGTTTACTGCAACTTACCCTCCCATTCCTGACTCAAAGTATTGTTGATGGCAGTATTAAGCAGCATAACTTCCAACTGCTATATCTGATTCTCGCTGCTCAACTGGTTATTTTCCTCGGCAGAACCGTGATAGAAATGATACGCAGCTATCTGTTGCTACACCTGAGTATACGAATAGATATCGGTTTGTTGGCCGACTTCTTCATCAAGTTATTCAAACTACCTATCTCCTATTACGATCAGCGCAAGAGTGGGGATATCATGCAGCGAATCATTGATCATACGCGGCTGGACAATTTCATCACAACGGGATTATTATCTGTGATTTTTTCTGCCATCAACTTTCTGGTATTCATGACTGTACTGGCGTTTTATAGTCGCAGTATATTCTTTGTTTTTCTGATTGGCAGCGCATTTTACTTCATCTGGATAAAATCTTTTTCCCGCAGGAGAGCCTTCCTGGATTCTAGGCGGTTCGAATGGCTGGCGACGATTACAGAAAAAAACATGGAAATACTCCATGGAATGCAGGAAATCAAACTGGGCAATGCGGAAAACAGGAAACGCTGGGAATGGGAACGTTTGCAAATGAAACAATTCCACATCAACCTTTCTTCCCTGCGATTGAGGCAATTACAGATGGATGGCTCCTCAGTCATCAATGAGCTCAAAAATATCCTAATTACCTTCCTCGCTGCCAGTTTGGTCATGAAGGGAGAGATGACACTCGGCGTAATGCTCTCTGTTTCCTTTATTATAGGACAATTGAACGGCCCTATGGTCATCATCACTCAATTCTTACAAGATTACCAGGATGCCCGTCTTAGTTTAGCCAGGATCAATGATATTCATCAGATTGAAGAGGAGGAACTGCCAGATAGCCGTCCATTAAGTGCAGGTAACCGTGTGGCAGGAGATATAAGTCTGCATGAGGTTTCCTTTAAATATAGTAAAGTGCGTAATGCGCCTTTTATCTTTAATGACCTCTCCTTAAACATTCCGCATCAGAAAGTAACGGCTATAGTAGGTTCCAGCGGCAGTGGCAAAACTACCCTGATTAAATTATTATTGAAATTTTATGAACCCTTGACAGGCGAAGTACTGCTAGGGGATACGCCGTTAAAGGAGGTTTCTCATAATAACTGGCGCAGCGCCTGTGGTGTGGTGATGCAGGAAGGCTATATCTTCAATGATTCTATTGCCGGAAATATAGCACTGAGTAATGAATCGATCGATTTACAGCGATTAGAGGAGGCTTGCAGGATTGCCAATATTCATGAATTCGTTGAGTCGTTGCCGTTAAAGTATGAAACATTGATTGGCAATACGGGGATGGGACTCAGTACAGGTCAGAAACAGCGTATCCTGATAGCGAGGGCTGTCTATAAGAATCCTTCTTTCTTGTTTTTCGATGAGGCGACCAGCGCCCTGGACGCCAATAATGAAAAAGAAATCATGCAAAACCTGCAAAAATTCTTTGCAGGCAGAACAGTGGTGATTATTGCACATCGTTTGAGTACGGTGTACAATGCAGACCAGATCATCGTATTGGAGAAAGGACGTATTGTAGAACAGGGTAATCATGATTCCCTGGTAGAAAAAAGAGGCAATTATTTTGAATTGATCAGAAACCAGTTAGAATTAGGAAGATGACAACTAATCAGCCTAACCAGGCGCTCACCGTGCATTCAGAGGAAGTACAGAAAATGTTGACTTCCTTTCCCAGACATGTTTATGTACTGGCCAACAGCATCATGGTGATATTTCTCATCATATCAGCAACGCTACTGATGATGATGCGTTTTCCAATTACATATGAAACTACTTTCGTGTTCCATGATAAATCATTGGTTGTAAATCTCCCGCAGGAGGTAGTCGCAGATATACATGTCGGAAGTCCGCTGGTATTAGCGTTCAAAGCGTTTCCTGAGAACATGGGTTATGTGAACAGTACAGTGAGTGCAATCAATCAACTGGATGGCGACGGTCAGGCGCTGGTGCTCTCTTCCAATACAACAGGTATGCAAACGGATAAAGGACATCGTATCAGTCCAGCTAGTGGGGCTGAAGGCACAGTGATTATCACGAGGAAGCAGGAGACTTTAACCGACCGGATATTAAAAGTGTTTCAGTGAGACACGCAGTATTCGGGCATTCATGAGCCTATTCTATCAACGGCCTTTTCATCTCCCTATAGTATTCCATTAATCTCCCTGAAATATAGCGAACAGGCTATTCATCGCATTTTCTCCATGTAATAATGCCGTATTGGCAACAGACATTTCCGTAGCAGCAGCAGCGCGCGGGAGCATTTGTTTTTCGTAAGCTGCGATAGCATCATGGATCGTTTCAAACTGCTCACTGGTGAGGCATTCCGACAGTTCCAATGCGTCCAGCAGGGCCATATTTACGCCTTCACCCGCATATGGCGGCATGCGATGGGCCGCATCTCCCAGCATCGTCAGATTGGATTGTGTTTGCCACTGTTGATCCAGCGGGTAATGATACATGGGTCTGGGTACAAAAGAGATATCTTCCGCCTGAAATAACTCCTGCCAGATCGGATGCCAGTCGGCATATACATGCAGGAACCAATCAAATGCACTTTGGGGATCTTTGAAATTGATATTACTTGTCTGTAGCCAGTTTTCAACTGCTTTAAATCCGGCATAAAAAGAAAGCGTACCATCACCTTTAGCACTCATAATGAGCGATTTTTCTTTCCCCAGTGCAAAGACTTTCCCTCCTTGCAACAGCGCGTTCAACTTGGGTGCATTTTTCTTCGCTTGATAGATATTTCCTTCCACCGCAGTGACTCCGCTATAAATAGGTGCGATATCCGATAACCAGGGACGAATAAGGGAATTAGCGCCATCTGCTGCAATAACGATATCTGCGAGGGCCGTTGCACCGTTTTTGAAATGAAGTTTCCATCCATTATCCTTCGTTTCCATGGATGCAAATTGGGCATCCCAGGTGATGGTGTCTGGCAGCAGGGAAGCCATGAGAATATCTCTGAGAGGGCCTCTGTCTATTTCTGGTCGTTGATGACTTACATTATTATCTTGGTGAGTATGTTCATCCAGGAGGATGGTGGCATTTTCATCAACCACACGAAGTTTCTCTGCTCCTGGCCGGTAATGCAGCTGGAATTGTTCCATTAAACCGGCTGCAGTCATAGCTTTCAGGCCGGATTCTTCATGCAGATCCAATGTAGCGCCTTGTTGGCGGATGGTTTTGTTTTTATCTCTTTCGTATACTTTTACGGTAGCGCCTTTCATTTGTAATAACCTGGCGAGCATAAGTCCACCTGGGCCGCCGCCTACAATAGCTATCTGTTTATTTGTAATCAGCATCATTTCTTCGTTTTTGATACTACGAAGCTAGTCTGATTTCATCGCAGAGAATTGTACAAATCGGTCGTTTTGATTTTGGAACAGTTCTTTAGGCGTAACGCCTGTGAGTTTTTTGACTGCTTTAATAAAGTGGGACTGATCAGCGAAGTGCTGTTCGGGGAATAATTTGCCTTCGCTCAAATGCTGCAGGGAAGCCCGGAACCGAAGAATATTACAATAAGCCTTTAGGGAAATACCAAACTGTTGATTGAAATAGCGGTTGATTTGGCGACTGCTCCAGAAGACTTTCTCAGAGAGTTCCTTCACACTGATATTGCCCTCTGTAGCGGCTAAGAGTTCGAACAGTTGCAGCTTTCGGGTATCTGGATCAGCGGGTACTAATGATTTAATCTGGCGAGTTGTTTTTGCGCAAAAATCGTCGAAATGCTGGAGGTCGTTTACTGTATAGTTCCAGAAAGTATTGGGGAGACCGCCGACCTTATTTACCAATTCCGTTACTGACTGATGGAGGATATATTCTGCCGCAGGCAGGTTAAAACTGATGGCAAAAGTAAGTGTGCCAGCATGGATGAGGCCTTGACCTGGTTCCGTACCGAGGCCGTGTAAGGTGATATGAAAGGATTCTGAGGTAGATTGAGAGAGGAAGATATCTATTCTTCCATCAGGTAGCACCACTACTTTCTTATCTTCTTTATCGGGATTATGCAGCATCCAAAGGCTGTCTACATAAGGCGCGATAACGGGATCAGGCTTATGGGTTTTGATTACCAGGGACATAACTTGTATGTTTTCGTGGTAAAGGTATTAAAAGCTAAGGATGCTTGCTCCGTGTAGCTTATCGTATAAATTTAGTTATCCAAGAATCTGAACTGTTGTAAATCGTCTACATATTTACTAAATCTGGTTTTAGCGATATTATAAAGAAATATCGTTGCTGCCCCCTTTTGAATAAAACATTGTTTTCGATTCGATCTAATTCGAATCTTCCTGACATCACAATTATTAGAACCAGAGATCTCCCGGTTTAGAAAACTATCGATTTCCAATTCATTTGGTATAAAAGTAGTATCCGATAGGCTTATATTATCCAATCGTACATTAATGGCGATTGCCTGATTATGAGGATAAAGAAAAATAAATGATGATGAATTAGAAAATGTCCAACATGCTATTCCTTTCGGCAATTTAGCATAAAATGATTTGGGATTAAAAATCTCTTTATCAGCAGTCAATTTTACATTACTTCTATAAATTAAGATATTGCTATCTGAATAATAATTCATCTCACCCTGCATTACACTTCCAGTGACAGATTTCGAAACCTTATCGATTCTATGGCTACATGCATTCAATATCACTACCATCAATAATACAATAGGCAGGTATCTTATCGCTGTTGGGTTCATGATTAATCGCATCTTCTATGATTTACCTTTATCGATGAATACCGATAGATTGAAAGGTATTTTAGCTTTTTTATCTGATTCCTTTTCTTCTTTAGTAACAGAAGGCATATCTTGTGGTTTGGGGTCTTTTTGAAGACCATTGGTATTATCACCAATTTAAACCAGTCTAATTTGCCATTTCAACAAACTTAAAAAAGTTATTTTTATTACTAATCGTATGCTGTAGATAGTAATTAGTTCCAACAACAAATTCCTCTGTAAAATTGGATACTATAAAGTCGAATGGAAAACTATCCAAGGTAAAGAATTCTCCAATTAGGGGAAGGTTAACATCCGACCTTCTTTGACGAACTCGTTTTTCATAAACTCTTGACCAATCACCATAAATATAATTATAAGCCAGAACACTGGTATAATTTCTTTGAAAAGAAAATCACATAATTTACTAATCTAACTCTCTCTCCTGTTTTCATCACTTCTACTAATGTCCACTTCTTATTAAACAAGATAGTATCCATTTCCATTCTTTTCAAAAACTTCCACCGAATTGAAAGTTGGTTGAGACTATCATTATCGATTCCCAAAAAACCAGAAATGTTATCCAAGCGATCTTGATAAATTGAGTAACGACTTTCCCCTTTCGATTTCTTACACATCTCATTCAATGAGTAATAAGTAGCCTTATTCCAACTCAGGAATACACTATCGATACTTCTATTTTTGGGGATAGAAAGAAAAGGATTAATAAAACTTTAGTCATATATGAATGGCTTATGGGATTGCTTAATATGGAAGTCATTCTCTTTTCCCTTTGAGATGCCTATATACCTACCATTATTTAAATCAACTGAATAAAACCTTTTATTCTCATTAATTGTTAGTGTTATAATGAATAATTCGCCCTTATTTAGCCTACAGATAGTACATATGGAATCCGACTTTTTTATTAGTATATCAGATTTGCTTTTACTATAAGCTTTTATTGAAATTCCCGTGAAGCCATCAGTTCCGTCACTTGTCAATATTAAGTTTCTAAAAACTGTACAGTTTTTAATACTAAAATCGACCTTATCATTTTTAAAAAAATCTTGAAAATCAATCTCAAAAAATGATTTTATTTTGTAAGCTATCTCTTCTCGGCAGCGAAGTGGATGAGTTATTCATGGTCATCAAGAGCATTAAAAAAATCTTTAGCATAAAAAAATTTTAATAGCGTTGTCTACCTTTATTAAGTTTATTATCGAGGTATGCATCTATTATTTGCTGAATCTGGTTTTTATTCACTTTCATTCCTGCATCACTTGCTGCGGTTTGATTCATTAAATTTCCTGGCATCGTAAAAGGACCTGGATGCATTAAGGTTACTGAATATTTCAAAGTTTTATTGGACGGCATATAAGCCGCAGACAACACCTGTGGCTTATTGCAAGTTTATCTTTATTGATCTTATACCACACCATCGTCAACCCAAATGGATAATAATAGCGTCTTCTCCATCTGAGGAAGCTTATTTCATGTACTCTCCAATACAATTTAAACATAATCTGGGTTTTAGCTTATATGGTTCCTCATTAGTCCAGACAATCGTGTTTTTAAATTTGACGGACATTCTTCTTGTTGGACTAGCAATGACTATATCTTTTTCAACAAAAAATGTATAGGTTTGGCCCACTTGTATTTTTCTTTCTTTTCTTAAATTGGTATTAATATTCTTCGTAGAAATCAGAACACTTGTATCAATCGCATTACAGGATGACACCGCACCGATAAGCGAACACTCTTGAAAATTTTTAATCCATATTACTTTAGCCGAAAGAGTGTCGTTTGTCTGACCTTGGGAACTATAAGAAAAACTGAAAATTATACTTAGAACTAGACAGATCTTCCTCATCGTATTATTTTTTTTCCAAATTATTGATTACCTTTTCTTTACCGTTGTATTGAATATAAATTTTATGCTCTTTAATTTCTGTGTCAATATCATCTTTCTTTCTAGGATCTATCTTAACCGCTTCATCATGTGCTTTAGTAAAATTAGCATTCTCTGCTTCAGTGTTAGAACTTAAGGCCGTCGGAGAATTAGCGTATTTTTCACCACCAATAAATGCCTCTAACACCTCATGTAGCATTGAAACCCCGGACCTGCTATTAGTAATATCATCCACAATAGCAAGTTGAGCGGGATTTACTTGCTGCCGAGCCTCAACTTTTCCATCATCTTTTCCTCCAGCAAAGCTGGCATTTCCTAAAAATGCGCCACCTACTATTGCTACTCCATCTTTAGTAAAATTCTCGGAGGAGGCATTAATATTCACTATAGTATTCTTATCCGAAATAGCTTGTTGAAGCTTCTTATCAGCATCTGTTTCTGCTTTACCTCCTGCAATAGCAAGCTTTCCATTTTCATCTTGCAACAATTGCAAATTTGTCGAGTTTTGCAACTGTCTAAATGCCTCTTGCGACTGATTACCACGAATTATAATATCCGTAGGCCCCATTCCATCAGGATCAACATACTTTATTGGGTTATCAAACGCATAATTGTACGGAGAGTGCCTTCTCATTTTTTCTGATAGCAGATCTAATACATGCCATCTTCCCACCTGCGCATCATACATCCTCGCTCCATAATCATACCACTCCAATCCACTCCCATCACCAAACTCTTTACTCTGTAACTCCTTCCCATTATACTTCGTCCTATTCTCCACATAATCTGCCCCTCTCAGTGCATTCGAACTAATCCACGCCATCACCAACCCAAATGGATATTAAAGTAGGTTTAGCAATAACCAGTTAGGCTATTTACTTTTCTTATAAATATTTCCTCTCCAAATCAATGTGTTATTGTCTATGCCAATTACTTCATTATCTATATCCATAGATTCATAAAAACACTGATTAAAACCACTAACAAGAATAGTAAAGCAATTCTTACTACCGTCAATAGCTTTATAAGATTCGAAAATTTTAAAATAAACACGCTGATAAGATTTCATTCCATAATAAACATTAGGAGAAATATTTTGTATCACAAGCCCAAAGGCCATGTTCCCCCATTGTTTTTTTGATATCGCTAATTCCGATTTTCCGGATTTTACGAACTGCCGATATATGGGAGACGTAACAATTGAAAACTTAAAATTATTATAGCTAAAGGCGTCCTCTTCAGGTAATATAATCTTGAAGTATACAGAATCCTGGGATCCCATCGTCGATTCAATGATAGAATATTTAACATCATTAAACCCATTACGATTCTTTAGTAGAATAAATCCATCCTTTAAACTCCAAAAACCTTTACTCAAAGTATCACAAAGGGGTATAACTACATCAGATTTCTGAATATGATTTCTGAGGCAAATAAATGCGCCATCACTATTAAATAATAGAATTTCGTCACCATTTACTTTTTGATATCGGCCAGACACTCCGACGTCAGGATTTCCTCCAGATGGATATATTATTTGTTGGCTAAAACATGATAAAAATGTAAAGCATAAAATAATACAAACAAAAAGCTTCACAATACTTTCTCTAAAATGAATAAATAGGTGTCCCATTATCTCCAATTATTGCTCTTAAACTTATTCCATTTATATCACTAATTTTCCTCGCGCCGCCAGGTGCCGGGTAAGAGCCACTATCTATGGTAAATTGTGCTTGATATGTATTTAAACATATTCTCAATCGTTCTTGTCTTATATCGCATCCACTTCGTTCGGCAGAAGTGTTGAATTAAACAAATACAGGCTATTTCCGTCATCCTCACAATAAGCAACCGTAGCCGAAGTAAGCAATTCTGATTGGTAAGCAGCGTCTTTCACCAAAGCCATCAACTCCGAAATAAAGAGGTCATCAATCTGTATATCAGTCTGGACTATTATTAACAAAGTTCTTTTAAACTCCTCAGAAGAAGTAATATCCGTCAATAAATTATCATCACAATTTTCAACATGATTTATTAAATATCTCATGCCATTGGTCTTTATCGCCTTATAGTCTAACAATTCAAATCCAAGTGAATATGATTGCGGTTGTATTGTTAATAATGTAATTTCTTTATCTATAAACAGGCGACTGAGTAAAACGTAGAAAATCCTTTCTGGCAGTGTAAAATTCTTATCAGGATTTTCAATTACCTTGTCCCAGAGAAGAACATTCTTTGTGAAATGTTTAATCTTAATCTGCATCCTTTATTTATTTTTAAGTTCAACAACCTTCTCTCCTATAGCTTACAATATTATTTATTATTAAGTAATTGCCCCGAATAATACTCTGGTTTGCCAGTTAACTTTTGAGAATATATGTACCAAGTGGAACAAGCCAGTACACAACTGGAGCCAGACATTAGCGCAATTATCAATTATATTTAGTGATCGATTGAAACTTAATCTTTTAATCAACGTGACACACTTTATGTAATAATACCGATGCCATTAACCGCGACCTCGATAAGATTTTGACATACTGATTTTAAACACCCTACCAACTGAGTATAGAACCAGTATTATCTTCTACTCTTGTATCATTCACGCTGGGGCTGAAAACTTAAATTTCGAATTCTTTCTAACAAAATCGATGTTCATTCTCTCGAAAGAAACAGCAACAGCAGTCTCCCTGATCAGCTTATTACCATCATAAATCCTCATTATCCCTTTATCAGAATCAAGCTCAATATTAAAACCAATTTTTGTTTCCACAGGTACATAGCCATAAAATTCCGCATACTCCTGACTCAGTCTGTACGGAAACAAAAAGTTTTGGGCAGAATCTACCAATTCATTCTTATTTGTTGTCAATACAGAAATTCCAATTATCCCATAAGCGTGATTGCTAGATACATTCAGATAAATAATTTTTCCTGAGAATTTAACATGATTCTGTAAACGGATATTTGCCTTTGAAAACTGGTCTGATACGCAACTCCAGCAACAAATTCCAAACAGGAACATAATAAATAAAGCGAGCGATAGCTTGTATTTTCCCATAAAAATTAATTCAAGAGTTTTTTTACGGCCGAATATCCGACTTTGGTAAATGATGACATTATTGGCATTGTAGCATTAGTCAATCTATCAAAAAATCCTCTTTCTGATGTCGGCTTGACATCATTTAAAAAAATAGTGTTAGAATATGTAACACCAATAGTGCCTACATTCACAGAAAGTCCTACCGATACACTTAGACCAATTTAAATTTTTAAAGTATTATCACATTTACGCCTCCAAATATTCTTAAAATATATTATAGGAAATAGCCCAACGGTAATCCAAAACAGCATTCTAGGTACTAGTAAATATAAAGGATAGCTAGACCAGCTACTCCATAAAAGAAACACACCTCCCAACCCTATATAGAAACATACAATTTTCACAATTGCAATGACAACAGATTCTTTTCCCTTTACTTTATAGTAATCCTTTTCTAGTATAATATAGTTATAGTGGCGAAAAACGTATACTAATAAAACGCAATATAAAATTGTTAAAACAGCGGTATTTTTACTACTATATATTTCTATCAATTCGATTACTACAGTTAAAAGAATTGCAAATATGTCCAATATCCTTTTCATAGTCATGTTAATGTATTGCTTTTGTACGTATTTCTTTATAATTACCGTCAATATGAATAGTAGTCTTAAGATTCTCTGGATCCCCACTAGAAAAAGATGGCTATCCATGACCAAGAATTCTCCAGTTTCGGGAAGAATAATGTCCAATTCTTATTAAACAAAGAGACTATCATTATTGATTCTCCCAAAACCAGGAAAATACTCCATGCAATCTTGATAAATTGAGTAAAAATTTCCCACTTTCGACTTCTTACATATCTCCTATCCGCAGTGATAACTCTTGTGTTATTATTTACTACCCTTCCAATATCATTGCATCATTAGCGTGTCTTCATGTTCACTCAAATGTAGTAGTTCCAAAATAAGAACTCCTTATAGATTACCGCTGAAAATAAGTAACGGATACAATTTTCATATTTCCCCTTCGTTCTATAAATTTCACTATCCATCCAGAAGGCTGAAAACGTAATACAGTAATATTTTCGGTGGCGGTTCCTTCATTGGCTACCTTATTCAAGAAATCCGTGTAAACTAAATCTGTCGATAGCACAATCGGAAGCTGTTTATCATCTTTAAGCATGACAAATCTATTAGAATTTTCAACGATCCGTGTGAGTGGGCTACTTTTACAAGAGGAACAGTAAGTTGTAACCATAATAGCAGTAGTATCTATAGATTTTACCCATTGAATAAATGGCATGGTAGTATCGTTTAATGGCAATCTACCTATACTAGTATTAATTTCATTTAAAACCTGCTTATCAAATCGATAGTAAATTGGCTGTAGTTGAGCGATAGCTCCACCACTTAAAAAAAGTAGAAGCATTGTGAGATGGATCAAACGCATTTTTTTTTAACGCTTTAATTGATTTATTGTTTTCAATGCATCGTTGATGATAGGCATTGACTTGTCTTGTTTATTAGAAACTTTTCCGTTCTGATCTACTTTATGCACATTCCTATTATCACGGGCATACACTGGTATATGCATTGAAGTGGCTACATCAAGGTCATTTCCACCATACTCATTTTTAACTGTACTTACACCCCGCTCAAGTATTTTATCCGGCCCAGGATCTGGGTGGGGATGCACCGTACCTATTATTAACTGAGTACCTAGGCCCCAGGCATAAACGAATCATTTGATGTAAATCCATCAGGCGCATTTCCACTGAATGAGACAGTTTCTAAAGGTGCCGATCCGACATTTCCTCCCTTACCTGGCACAAAGCTGATTGTATTTGGGTTAAGATCTGGATCAAGGTTAAATACAATAAAATAATTTGTTTCTTGATGAGCCGCATTATCAAATGCCCGAGGATTTGAAAGCGGGAAATGCTTCCCTGGAGTATAATAGTGGGCTTCCCCCAGTACCAAACAGTATTTAACTTTTTAAAACGTCATAATTCTATTATACTTAAATCCAAGTACAAAAGATATCCGGGGATAATTAATAAGTTCAACCGAGTAGTTACCCGTTATGATAAATATATTGAACATCACGAATCCTTTGTTTGCAATTTTTTTTATGATATTAATAAAGAAATATTAATAACATAAGTTCTAAATAGCTATCACAATAAAAAGACCACCCGTATAATCCAGATAGTCTTTTTATAGGTATTCCTTTATTATGAAATTGAGAATAAGTTAATCCCTTAATTTTCTAAACTTCTGCCCACGCCATTCTAGAGTATGCTTACTCTTGACGATTAAAGTATCTGTAAAGCTGGATCTATAATAATCTTTGTGAGCTACATTAATTTTTAGAAGTATTCTTTTTCGATTATTTGGATTAGTTAGTACTATCTCAGGAGAATACAAAGTATCAATGTGAGGAGGTGCTACAAAACCAAAACCATCATGCATCATATACGATTTTACCTGAAGTGTCCTAACTACTTTATCAGTTGAGTGAATTGTATCACCAGTGATACGGGAGTGGAAACATCCATTTATTAAAATATCTACTTTGATGAATGTATCATATGGATTGCCCTTATAATTTACCACAATTTTGTCGTCATTTTCATTTGGAGAATCTTCCACTTTACTTTCCACATTCAGAACTTTGATATTTTTATCATCAAAACCATGCAAGAAGATTGATTTTTTGTCCTGTTGCCAAGTTCCTGAAGAGTAGTCTGTTACACTCCCTTCTGTCCTAGAATAATATTCAAATTTGTTAGGTTCTTGACATAACTTAAACTCAACTCCTGCAACTTCAGCATAAACATTGGTATACGTCCCTTGAACATGCGCCGTGGATATACAGCCCCCCAAAAGTAAAAGCAAAAAAATAATAATTGTTGTTTGAAAAGATTTCATACTGTTAAAAAATCATCAGTTCTTGAATAATAACATTAACTCTATCTCGAATGTGTTGATAAACAGGCTTAGAAGTTGCGTTATTAATGATTCCACCTATATAAAAAATCCCTACAGCCTGCATACTTGCTGGAGTATTCGTCATTGTAGAAGAAGGCATCGAGGAAGGATCAAACCCATATTGCGCCCTATATGCTTCAATTTCAGATTTCGCATTGCTCATTTGCTGAGCAGCGAGATTCGATCCTAAATAAGCTGCTCCGCTCCCGTTTAACATAATAGAATGCTCTATACCCCCTTGATAAGCGTGAGTAATTTCGTGTACAGCATTTACATCACTTGTAATACTCATAACAATCGCAGGCTGATAATCTCCGGCAGAATTCTTTACAGCGTCCAATTTAGTTTCACCTCGTGTGCTACCCATCGGCAACTCGTTAAATGTATATGCCATTTTTTGATCATCCTTTATCGCATTTAAACGTGAAAGAGTAGCTGTATTGGCACTTATTCTGGCATTAACATCTTTCAAATCAGCCCTTAGACTTTCAGTCCTTTTTTTATCGCCTCCAGCTTCAGCACTCGCAATCCTATTATTCAGCCTTGTTATCTGCTTGTTCAAGCTTACATTTTTATAGTTGAGCTGCTTTTCAATCCTATTGGCAATTCTGTGATCTGCCTTTTTCAGGAGCGAATCACCTAATGGGTCCATATTCAAGATTGGATTATTACTCATTGAAGCATATGGACTTTCTGCAAAATTGGGTTTAGGATCAATCTGCCACCATCTTCCAATTTGTGGATCAAGATTCCTATAAAAAGCATCGTACTGATTTAGATCCAATTCCGTTGTGTGCTCTATCCCATTGTATTCCTTATGATTCTTAGGGTACTTCGTACCCACCAAAGCATTAGCACTAATCCCCGCCATCGTCAACCCAAACGGATAATAATGCGTCTCCTCCATCAATGGCCCGCTGCCATGCGTAACTACCAGGTTATCAAAGTATACATCTTCATTACTCTCATTAGTTGTATAAATATAAATAAATCCACTCTTCTTTATGATAATATTATCGGCGCCGAGTGTCTGTAATACATCCGGAGATCCCTGTACCTGGCGGGAACCACTGTTGTCATCCACCAGTTTGAACTGGTCATCGAAAGCGGCAAAAGTGATATAGGCTCGCGGTTTGTCAGGCAGATTCTGATTGTTATCCTTTTCTATCAGATGGCGCATATCGGAGCTGCTGAAATTGGTGGACAATTCATTTGATCCGATGGCGGTATGTGCGCCGCCACCAGCAGACGTTCCAGAGAATGCATTCAACACTGCTGTCAGCATCTGCGATGGCGTAACGTTACTATTTTTTGCTGCAGTAGATTTGTAGAAGGCATTGCCGGCTATACGAAGCGTGTCTCCCGCCATTACACGTAATACCAGGGAAGGACCCACCTTGGCCCCAGTACCGGCATTTAGTTTTGCAACATATTGATTCCCAGATCCGGCATTAGGATAACCTGCCGGAGTAGCCACACGGGTAGATCCTACATTACTAAATAATGCTTCTTCCTTAGCCGCACTAACACTTTCCATTGTGGCGGCATAAATACCATTGGAAGTTTCCTCTGTCAATACCGTTCTGATATTTCCAAGATGATCCTTCAGGAAATAATCATATGCCAGGTAAGGCGCCTGTCCGGATTTAGTTACAAAGCGAATACGCCCTTCTTCCTGCGGCAGGAATTCCAGCTTATTATCCGTGTATACTGTACCGGATTGATAATCAGTGATGGTTGTTTTTACACTATCCCCTGTTTTGTCTTCTACAATTTTAGAAAGCTTTGTTCCTGATGCGTCATAGATGTAACGAATAGATCCCTTGTTATTAGCCATCTGTATGACGGTAGGTAAATTCAGATGATTATAACTAATAGAGAGAATCCCCTTATTATCATCTTTAGTCAGGTTGCCATTAGGATCATACGTATAATCATTTAAGCCTTTACCATTCACCTCTTTAAAATCGCCCAATGTGGAGGATGGATCTACCACTGCATCCTGCACCCCCTGTAAACGATTACTGATGCCATTTCCCTGGTAACTATAAGACAAACTGTCAATAATCGTACTCACACCGCCTTTCAGACCATTCTGGATCATGGCTCGAATATTTCCATTCGCGTCATAGGCTGTCTGTGGATTAATCCCATCTCCCATCACTGTGGAGAAGTTCACATTGGCCGATTTATTCCAGGCTCCTCCTGTAAACTGGTTGAAGTCGGAGAACAGGAGGCGATTGGCTTTGTCATAGTCAAAACCCATACTTCTGTATTCCTTATCTGCAAAACCTCTCCATTTAATCCCAGCAATGTTTCCATTATATTGGTTTTTACTATATCCTATATCATAGGACAACTCCATACCAAAATAATGGCCATTACCATTTACTGCGAAATCCTTGTTGATACTTTGCAACCAGCCATTTAAACCATATTCGTAATTCAGACTTTCCAGATCAGTTCCCAGGGTTTTCTTCTTTAAACGTCCCAACTCATCGTATTCATTGGAAGCAATTAATTTCTCAGCACTACCATTAATACGTTTATTGACGGTTAACAATCTCCCAGCAGCATCATATTCCAATCTGGTAAATATTTCAGACTCAGGAGTTGCTATAGCAGCAGCATTCCGCTGGTGATGAAGTGTACTTAAGGCCTTACCTTCAAAATCCAGCAATATGCTCACAGATTCCTGCTTTCCCAGCCCATCATTACTAAAAGTCTGGATAGGGCGGCTTTTGCGATCATAATATGTTGTAGTGGTCATCCACTTTTCTCCATCCTGTAATACTCTTATGCGTGCACCGGTTTGCAGACCTCTTGTTTCCTGTGAGACAACTGTTGCATTCGCACTAAAACGACTATCATATTGACTAATTTTAGTATACGCACTACTATTAGCAGGAGCTGCATTTGGGAACGTATAGTCGTCATAGTAAGTAAAGGTCAACGGATATAATGCACCGCCTTCTGTTATTGGCAGTGGATTAAGCGTGACTACCTGTGTAATTGTTTCAGTAGCATTGGGATCAATATTAATCGTCACCTCCGCACCAGATCCCGTTTCAAAACCAGGGATTAATTCCACAGTCTCCTGCGCGACGTAATTATTTCTGCCATCGTCATTAGCCACCACCAATTGTTTCACTGGCGAATTATATATCATGGTAGTGGTAGTTGCCGTAAATTGATTCATTGCCTGTTGCAATTCCTCACGTGTACCACCACGATTGTACAGCGCCGTTTCCACCGGACGATCCTGTGCATCATAGAATGTCACCAACCATTGATTATCCCGACGCAAATTGGCATCGCGCATATAAGCCAGGCGATCCCGCAGATCATACACCATTTCCGTCGCAGCCGTTACACCTGGTACCCGCTTTACAATCATCCTGTTCCGACCATCGTACTGATACTGGAAACAAAGCTCATCTACAATATTCTGTGTAACATTCCAATTGGCAGCCAACAATGGTTCAACTGCCTTTGGAGGAATCACGCCACGCACATTATCGAAATCATCATAGATATAATAAGTACTTAGCTTATTCGTATAGCCATCTGCGGTATCGGCCGTCAGGTAAATCTGTTTCAGAATTAACTTTCCCCTATTATTTGAAAATGACACTATCCGGTTTCCATTCTCATCAATATTGACGCTCTTTGTTAATGCTCCCGCCGCATAACTGCCTGTTGTTACAGGTACATTTGCTGTTTGAGGCCATTCCCAAACACGTACATTATCAGTTGTAGTATTAAGCAGATATCTGGCAGACACGGGTCTGTTACCACCTGTTTTTGCCCATGAAGCCCCAACGCCGAATTTATTTACTACCCGGTTTAAGGGACTGGGTTCATAATCCGTTTCTTCATAGAACACCTTTTCATCTGCCTGTCCTGTACGCTCGTTATAAAAAGCAGCCTGGTTGATGAAAGCATCTGTTTTAAACATACCATCTGAAGAACGGGCACTATTGGATTTATCCAGGTGACTATAGGGGAGATACTTGTACACTTCCCTCCCAAACTCATCATAGGTGATGGGCGCCACATTATCTTTTCCACTTGGTGAAAGCCCTTTCTGAACCGTTTGTATGGGTCTTCCTAAACCATCAACATATTGGGCTTTTTGTTTCACCTGACTGACATCACTGGTATTTCTCACAGCATTTGGGTCCGTTATAGGAACACTTGGCTGATAGGTTCTTACCACATTCACATTAGTAGCAGGAACAGGGGTTATACTCACCGGCGTAGCTCCTGGTTTAGATTGGGGGTTTGCGACAGGAGCATTCTGTTGCGCATCAACCGTCCAGGGCTGTAGGGCGCATAGTAACAGGGTTACTGGTATAAGGAGTTTTATATATCGAGATATCATTGCAAATAGGTTGAAGGATTAAACAGGATACTGCATTCAGCAGTATGCATCAGGAATCAGATGGACACTCACCAGTCGTGGTAACAAAATAGTCAATGCTACGAGTACCATCCGTAAAGTTGTAATGATATGTGGCTTCACAATAGGTTTGACCGTTCATGATATACTGACGATAATTCGTAAATATTTTAGTCCCTGTCTGACAAATACCATTTACTAACTTTTGTCCTTCCTGATTACATGGTGGAGGGCATGTGGTAGCATCATAAGGGCCTTTAATCCAAGTTTTCTTACCATAGTTGCTACTGTAAATACCTTTATCAATCATCTCTACCAATGTATAACCAGTATTCCCTGTTACAGGAACCAACTCACATGTTTTTTGTCCGGTTGGAATCCAGGTACTAATAGGAGGAGTATAATTAGTCAGTAATCCGATTGTCATCCATGCTTTTGAATTATAGGTAGGACTGGATGGATCCGTGTCCAGATACTCACCTTGTTTCAACCCATTGCCTTGCGTATATTGTGACAACTGCCAGGTACCTTTCTTAGATATCGCGTTCCCATCCTGATAACTGTAATCATACTGTTTAAGGATATTCTTATCCAGGTCTCTTACAACAGATAATCTGCCAAAAGCATCATACTCAAAGAAGCTATAAGTATTGTTGGGAGCAGATGTAGCGGTTATTCCTACCAGTGGAATGTGCGTAAATGTTGTCATTTGTGCATCTACAGGATACAACCGTAATTCATCTATCAATACATTCCCTGAGACCGTAATAGAAGCAGGCGTACTAATGATGTGTTCATATCTTGTCCATCCATTGCTGGTGTTCTTCGATATACCTGGGCTTCCGTTTACGTTCGCGCTACCATTTTTTGACCAATAGGATACCACATAATTTCTGGAAGTATTCAATACATTACGGACAATATTTCCCTGACTTAAATTATAGGATTTCAATCCCGCAAAACCTCCATTAACCGCAGCTGCGGAATACTGCCAGCCGCCGCCATCAGTAGTTTCAAAGCTGGTAAATGCGATTTCGTTATCAGCCGCATTTTTAACATTGGCAGCCACTTCTTTTTTGTCATAATTCCATATATAAGACACCGCACCACCATTTACATATCTTAGTGTAGTGGCATTTCCTACGTTATCATAGCTATCAAACTGTACACGCGGCTCCAATGGATTATTACCATTTCTCTGTGAAATTAAAGCTGGAAAAACTTTTTCCGGAGCTCCAAAGGATTGATAATCGGTCCGGTTTATCTGAATGGTATTATTATTCAGTTTTGTTTCTATCTCTAATGGCGCAGCCACCACATTCAATGCAGTTAATCCATCTATACCAGCGGATGCGGATGCTGAAAGTCCACCGATCAAATTCTTATCTAATGGATACTTCCTGATTTCCGTTATTACTTCATTAGGTTTACTTCCCGAAGTAGTAAGGATAGTTGGATACAGGTGATTATTTCCACCATACGTGAAGGTTTTTGTAGTAACCTGAGTACCGTTCGAGTATTCAGTTTCTTCTGTTTTCAACAGCGCCTTTGTACCGATTGTCATACGGAGATCCTGGTAATCGAAGTAACTTAACAATGGTAAGGAGGCACCATAAATGACCAGTTGCTGCAGATATGCTTCCAGAGTAATGTTGGAACCAAAGGTCGTCAACATTGGTTCACTTATTACACCAATCGCGAATGATTCCAACCCAAAATTGCCATAAGTATTACTGGTTTGATGCAGCAGTGTATATTGAGTACTATCATTTCTATACACTTTTTTACTTAAAAGCTGTCCTCTCATCCAACTTCTGTCAGAGCTGAGATTCCAGTTTTTGGACATATCGCTTCCATAAAGAGAATCCGGCGCATAATCATATACGTATTCCGTCTTTCCCTTATTACTACCTGGGAAGCCCTCGTATTCGGTTACCTTATTATAGAGAGCAGTGGAGCCGTTGTAGTAACCAAAAGAAGACACCGGACTACATACCACATTAAAATCAGAACGGAAAAAATCATAATTCAAGACTGGCGATAGCTGAATACGTTTTAACGTAGGCTGTCTGTAATAAAAGTTATCCGGAACAACTCTGGCCATAGCAATTCCTGAATCATACGTATATGTTTTGATTTTGGATTTGCCTGTGACAGGGTCCGAATTTAAGATGGCGAAAATCCGGAGCCCTCCCAGAAGATCCTTATCATTTCCGGTATAGTTTACACAGTTATTGGTATAGGAGAACTCAGTAAAACCGCCGGTAGGATAGGTAATCTTTTTTAAGATTCCAACCTGGGAGAGACTAGGATTAACACTCCTGTTACCGGCATAATTCTGATAATAGTTGGTGATATAACTCAGTGATGAGCCATTCATATTGATGATGAAAGTATTTATTGCATCATTGTAATCGAGCGGTAAGGTAGTTGTGGATGCGTTACCATTATAATATCCCCAATAGTCTGTACAAGCAGTCTTAAACCCGGTAAAGGGACCAGATTGCTGTGTATACCTGGGAAGGTCAAAGGTATTATCATATGCCAAAGCATAAGTATTCACCGTATTCAGTGTCGCATCCTTAAAGCTAAGCCCATCAAGTCTAAGCCGTTTATCCGGACCAGGGAAATACGACTGATTAAAACTAACGGTACGCAGAATACCGTTGGCGTTATAAATTTTCAGCGATGAGATTCTTTCATGTCCTAAATCCTGGCGGTCGTTTAGATATTCCAATCCTATGCTTCCTCCGGAAAAGATAATACTGTCAAGCAGCTTACGTTTAAAATACATATCCACTATACTTTGACGCACACTTGGCGTAATACTCGGTGGGCCCTCTAATGGTGGATCTACGTGTATATTAAAAGTGTAGCTACAAGCAATATCATGTTGCTCTACCGCATTTCTGTAATGGAAAACGATAGAGTCAGTATGATCATAAGTTACCATCTTTGTCAGGTACCAACAGGTAATTGGTTCCAGGCCTGCCTGGTCTGCTGTCCTTGTTGTTTCTGTTTCATTAAAAGTGTAGATAGTTCCGTTATCATCTGTAACGGTGAACGTATTGAGGTCGATCTTTTTAATTTTCAGTTTACGGTCCGTAGGCGTATAATGTATCTTTCCTTTGGTATCATACATAAATTGGCCGGCCACAGACGGTAAGTTGAAATTATAAAGGTCCGCCTGTGTATCCAGGTTACCTGTATTCGACCATTTATTGAGGTAATAAAAATTATCATCGCTGGTGCTGTAAGTAGCATATTGCAGAGAACTCCGGGTTCTATAGGCATTAGCCGTAGTATCGGGGTATCCACCAGGAAGCTCATCAGGCCGGCCTACTACCGTTCTTGAAATCATACCTCCACTATTCAACACCCATCCTAATCCAACAATAGAAGGAATCTCATCTGGTTTGAATCCGGAGGCGTGATAAGAAATCGTCAGTGGTAAAGAAAGTTTACGGGATTTAATTTCATACAATGGAATACTGATATCCGGGATACCAGTGGAATAACTCACGGGGATATCGCCATATTTGGCAAAGGCGGCTACATCTGGTGAAGGGGGAATAAAATTTTTGATGGTTGCATACTTCATATCCTGCGCCATACTATTTATAGCAAAACATAGGAACAGTACAAAAAATGCGAACACACTTTTTCCTGTCATAGGTAGGACTCTTTTCATCGCAATTAGATTTTTTCTTATCTGGTTTCAGGGATAATCTCAACAGGAGTATGCTTACAGTACTATGGCACACGACAGTTGCTTATCTGTAAATCTGTTTAACAGGGATAATGAATTAATTCAGATCATGGTCAATTCAATGCCAACAAACAATGACAATATAGACAATTTATTGGAACAGTGGGTATCAGAAAGTGGGTATTTACTACAAGGTAAGTTGTAAAAAAAGGAAAGATATGTGCAATAAAAAACGCCTTCTCTACTGGGTAGAGAAGGCGTTTAGTGGAGCTGACGGGAATCGAACCCGTGTCCAAACATATTCGTCGAAAGGCTTCTACATGTTTATTTACGCATTGGTATGTCGGAACTCAGCAGGGGCGCAACTAACCAACCTCGTTCTTATCCGTTGTAGCTTCAGTACTCACTCACAGAAACCATGAGTACCTATCCCTATGGGTTTGATGATTCAGCGGCGGGAGTCGCATAAGGCGACAACTCCAGGCGGCTATAATGGGTGTCTAATCTCTGATTAGGCAGCCATGGCGTAGTTAGATTCGCCATTTAAAGTTTGAATATTCAGATTAACGTGCTAATTATCCAACGCACGACATGCTTACACTTTCAAAGACCTATGCTGTCAAAACCAGGCAGCCCCCGGATTATTCCACAAATATACAACTTTTCCGCAAAGTAAAAAAGCATACAGCTGTGATAGCTGTATGCTTTTTTCAAAAATTTATGCAAAAGTGGCTATTTGCCGAAAATTCCTCTCCAAATATCCAGTCCGTTCGCAAAGAGCAAGAGCCCCAGTACGATGACCATTCCCACAATTTGTGCATATTCCAGGAATTTCTCACTTGGCTTACGGCCTGTTACTATTTCGTACAGGAGGAAGAGCACATGGCCACCATCCAATGCCGGAATAGGCAAGATATTCATAAATGCCAGGATGAGCGACAAAAACGCTGTCAGTTGCCAGAAATCCAGCCAGTTCCACTGATCCGGGAACAGTTTGGCAATGCTGGCGAAACCGCCTACAGATTCTGTCATTTTCACTTCCTTGGATACAAACAGCAGTCGCAGTTGCAGCACATAGGAATTCAGTTTATCCACACCCATTCTTACGCCTGCCGGGAAAGATTCCAGGAAGGAATAGTGAATGGTCACTGTTTTAAATGGTAACAGTACCAGTTTACCAGTGGTATCCAAAACAGGATGCACGGTCATGGTATCTTTTCCGCGGAGGATCTGCAGATCGATGGTCTGTGACTTATACTTCTTCATTTCCGTCAGGAAAGACTTGGTATCCGGTGTAGACACCCCGTTTACAGCGAGCATGCGGTCGTCTGTTTGCAGACCAGCTTTTGCGCCCGGGAATCCTTCCACTACTTTTCCGATTACATAAGGCACGGTATCTGGCATATTAGGGTCCAGGAAGCTTCCGCCACCTTTCATGATCCCCATTACACGACGAATAAAACCTTCCGGAACGGCCACATCTACCTGCTGACCATTTCTATCCACCTGGATAGTTTTGGCGCCATGCAGGATCATATAAACCGGAATCTTATCAAATTCCTTTACTTCTTTATGATCCAGGCTAAGGATTTTATCGCCGTCCTGCAGCCCGATGCTTTTACCGAGAGAATCTACTTTTACGCCATAAGGCAGGTCTTTGGTAGGAATATAGGTATATCCTTTAGACCATAGAATCATGGAATAGATGAAGAAAGCCAGGAGGATGTTCACCGTAACGCCACCGATCATGATGATCAGTCGCTGCCAGGCTGGTTTGGCTCGAAACTCCCACGATTGCGGGGGTTTGGCCATTTGTTCCTTGTCCATGCTTTCATCGATCATACCGGATATTTTCACGTATCCGCCCAACGGAAGCCAGCCAATACCGTATTCCGTTTCTCCTTTCTTGATTTTAAACAGGGAAAACCAGGGGTCGAAGAACAGGTAGAATTTTTCTACACGGGTTTTAAACAACTTGGCAGGGATAAAGTGGCCCAGCTCATGCAGAACCACCAGTATAGAGAGCGACAGAATAAGCTGTCCGCCTTTCACTAATATTAACTCTAATGTCATTTAGTATATGCTGCTTTTATTCCGCCTGTAAAATATCAGATTTAACAGATAAAAAGGCAAAATGTGTTGTTAATTTTTGACTGCTATTAAATTACAATGGAATTGATTAAGGAAGACGCGTGCTCTCTGGCTGCAGTGTCACATTCGTAGTAATCGTTCAGTGAAGGCGTTTCTACAAACGGGATTTTTGCCATTGTTTCCTCGATTACTTCCGTCATCTGAAGGAATCCGATACGGTTTTTCAGGAAGGCATTCACCACTTCTTCATTGGCAGCATTCATCACACAGGCCGCATTTCCGCCTTTGTACATGGCCTCAATAGCGATTGCCAGGTTGCGGAAAGTTTTCGTGTCTGGCTGTTCAAAAGTCAGCGAGGAATAGTTTCTGAAGGAGAAACGAGGAAAATCATTTTGTAGCCTGTCAGGGAAGCCAAGTGCATACTGGATAGGAAGTTTCATATCCGGCAGGCCCATCTGGGCTTTCAGGGAACCGTCCACAAACTGCACCATAGAATGGATAATGGACTGTGGATGGATCACTACTTCAATATCTTCTGGTTTCAGACCAAATAACCATTTAGCTTCGATCATTTCCAGTCCTTTATTCATCAGGGTGGCGGAATCGATGGTGATTTTAGCGCCCATACTCCAGTTTGGATGTTGGAGCGCATGGTCTTTTTTCACGTTGATGAGGAAGTTCGGCTTTTTACCGAGGAAAGGACCGCCTGAAGCGGTAAGGATTACTTTCTCCAGTTTGGACAGTGGTTCTCCCAGCAAACACTGGAAGATGGCCGAGTGCTCGGAATCTACCGGTATAATCGGCACATTTCTCCTGGCAGCAGCCGCCATTACGATATCGCCGGCACAAACAAGGGTTTCCTTGTTGGCCAGGGCAATGGCAGTACCTTGTTCGATGGCCGCCATGGTAGGAGCCAGACCAGCAAAGCCCATAATGGCTGCCAGCATCATATCAATAGAATTCCAGGCAGCTACTTCCACCATGGATTTAGCGCCGGCAAATACTTTAATGCCTTTATCAAATAAAACGTCCTTAACCTGCTTGTATTTTTCTTCATTCCCAATGACAACCGCATTAGGTTTGAATTTCAGCGCCTGTTCAATCAACAGGTCTGCGTTATTTTGTGCGGTCAGTACCTCCACACAAAATCTGTCGGGATGCGCCGCTATCACATCCAGTGCCTGAATACCAATCGATCCGGTGGAGCCGAAGATGGCAATTTTTCGTTTATTCATTACGGTGATTTACATTTTATCGGTTAACAATACATGAACGATCAGCTGTAAAAATGGTTTACAGCAGTTATATAAGTTCCTCCCGGAATACTATCATTGTAAATACTGCGTCAGCTCGTCTGCCAGTTTCCTGTCGTTACTCAGACGAGGCACTTTGTTTTGTCCGCCCAGTTTTCCAATCGCTTTCATATAGTCGATAAAGCCCTGTTTCCGTACAGGTCTTATTTTCAGGGGTTGCAATATATTGCCAGTCAATAAGTCGTTATAATATATATTCTTCTGGCGCATGTTTTCATCCACTTTTTTGGCGAAAGCTTCCAGATTTGCCGGCATATTCTCAAATTCCACAAACCATTCGTGGTAAGGTAATTCCCCGGTTGTTTGAATCATCGGCGCTACAGTAAACTCAGTGATGTGGACATTTTCTTCTTGTGCCGCTTTCATCAGACTATACTCTACTTCCTCTCCGATAACATGTTCTCCGAATGCAGAGATAAAATGTTTAATACGACCAGTTACCAGGATTTTATAAGGATTGGTAGATATAAATTTAATGGTATCTCCGATATTATATCCCCAGAGGCCGGCATTATTATTAATAATCAGGGCGTAATTTACGCCAACCTGTACATCTTTGAGTGACAGTCTGGTTGGATTTTCGTTAAATATTTCCTGTGCCGGAACAAATTCATAGAAAATACCGGAATTGGTATTCAGGAGTAATCCTTCTTGTTCCTGGGAATCCTGGAAGGCGAAAAATCCTTCTGAAGCCGGGAAAGTCTCGATGGTATGAATAGGCGCGCCGATGGAAGCCATCAGCTTGGCGCGGTAAGGCTCAAAATTCACCCCGCCATATACCATTACATCAAAGTTTTTAAATATTTCTTTTATTCGTTTCCCGTTGGTACGCTCCATTAGTCGGTCGAAATACATCTGTACCCAAGGTGGAATACCACTGATCAGGGTCATATCCTGGTTAATGGTTTCCTCTACGATTTTGTCCAGTTTGGTTTCCCAGTCATCGATACAGTTTGTTTCGTAGGATGGGAGCTGGTTGGTACGGAGATATTTTGGAATATGATGATTAACGATACCGCTGAGCCTTCCGGTGGGGATACCTCCTACTCTTTCCAGTTCAGGGGAACCGGAGAGGAAGATCATTTTACCATCAGCAAAGGCTGTATTGCCGGTTTCTCCCATATAGTTGAGCAGCGCATTGCGAGCGGTATCTATATGATTAGAGATAGAGTCCTTTGTGATGGGAATATATTTTACGCCGCTGGTAGTGCCGGATGTTTTGGCCAGATAAATGGGCTGGCCTTTCCAAAGAACGTTTTGTTTACCCTGCTTAATTCGTTCTATATAAGGTTTATATTGCTCATAGTCGCGAACGGGGATGGCCTGCCTGAACTCCTCGTGGGTATTGACTGCATCCATTTTATGTTCTGCGCCGAATTCCGTTTTCCTTCCTGTTTTTATCAGCTCCTCCAGGATGCGATCCTGGTCTTCTACCGCCCTCAGCATTTCCTTCTTGATCTTGTTATGCACAATGGAAGCAAATGGTTTGGCCAGCAGTGATTTAAACTTCATGCCTCTTTATTTTATTATTGAGAGAATGGACATCCACTATATTATGGTGTAAACGACAAATGTATATAAAAATGCGATGCCTTTCACCGTAAAAATGATGATTTAAAATATGGTAAGAAATTGTTAAAAAAATCTAAATTTCAGGAAAGTACGTATCTTTGAAAAGATTAAGTTTTATCTGGTTGAATACATTAATTTACACATGTGAATTAAAAAAAGCCGGAAAACTTTGTCAATTAGAAAAACAAATGGTACTTTTGCGGAAATTATATTTTGGATAATTATGTTTGCAGTTGTAAAAATCGCAGGTCAGCAATTTAAAGTACAAAAAGACCAGGAAATATTTGTACAGCAGTTACAGGGAAATATCGGAGATAAAGTGGAGTTTTCTGAAGTGCTGTTAACAGATAACGCTGGTAAGCTGGCTGTAGGTACTGATGTAAAATCAGTAGTAAAAGCAGAAATCTTAGGACATGTTCAGGGTGATAAAGTTATCGCTTTCAAAATGAAGAGAAGAAAAGGCTTCAGAAAGAAAGTTGGTCACCGTACCCACTTCACTAAGATCAAAATCAATGAAATCGCTTAATTTGTACATTAAGCGCAACTTATTTTTTAGACAAGTTTTTTAAAGTAATTATACAATGGCACATAAAAAAGGTGAAGGTAGTGTAAAGAACGGCCGTGACTCCCAAAGCAAAAGGCTGGGCGTTAAAATTTTCGGTGGTCAACCTGCTATTTCTGGTAACATCATTGTTCGCCAGAGAGGTACTGTTTACCATCCAGGTCAAAATGTAGGCATTGGTAAAGATTTTACCATTTTCGCAGTAACTGACGGTGTTGTGGAATTCAGAAAAGGTCGCGAAAACAAAACCTACGTTTCTGTTAAAGCATTTGACACCACTGCTCAGGCTGAAGCCTAATCAGTGTTTGCCATAAAGTTTTTTTATACCCAATTATTTTTTACTAACCCAAATTCAAAAAACAATGGCAACAATTAAAAAAGCGGCTGCTAAAAAAGCTGCGCCTAAAAAAGCTGCTGCTAAGAAAGCTGCTCCTAAAAAGAAAGCTGCTGCTAAGAAAGCTGCTCCTAAAAAAGCTGCTGCTAAGAAAGCTGCTCCTAAAAAGAAAGCTGCTGCTAAGAAAGCCGCTCCTAAAAAGAAAGCTGCTGCTAAGAAAGTCGCTCCTAAAAAAGCTGCTGCTAAGAAAGCTGCTCCTAAAAAGAAAGCTGCTGCTAAGAAAGCTGCTCCTAAAAAGAAAGCTGCTGCTAAAAAAGCCGCTCCTAAAAAGAAAGCTGCTGTTAAAAAAGCTGCGCCTAAGAAGAAAGCTGCTGCTAAGAAAGCCGCTCCTGCTAGCGCTCCAGCTCAAGCAAATCCAGCTAACTAAGATCGGATTTACAAAATGTAGTTATAAGGGTCCTGAAATTCAGGACCTTTTCTTTTGCCCCTTAGCGAAGGAGATTCTCGCAAAGACGCAAAGAGGCAAAGGCCGCAAAAGATTAGATTTTGTTGCCTGCATCGTTATGCTAATTATCTTTCCTTTGCGCCCTTTGCGAAGGAGGCTCGCAAAAACGCAAAGAGGCAAAGGCCGCAAAAGATTAGATTTTGTTGCCTGACTTAGTTACGCTAACTATCTTTCCTTTGCGCCCTTTGCGTCACTTTTCTTTGCGCCCTTTGCGAGACCAGCCCCCGTTTCCAATTCATACACCCTCCCTTTGCGCCCTTTGCATCACATTTTCTTTGAGCCCTTCGCGAGACCAAACCACCACGTGAAAAAATCCCTTAATTTTATCAAATGGACAACTACGCAATTGCCGATAACTTCGCCCTGCTCTCCAAACTAATGGATATTCACGGCGAAAACAGCTTCAAAGCAAAATCCTTTGCCTCCGCTGCATTTACCATAGAAAAACTCCCGGGCCAATTAAAAGATACTCCCCATAACGATATATTTAAAATCAAAGGAATCGGAGAATCTACCGGAAAAGCTATCATAGAAATGCTGGAAAACCAGCGCTTTGCCTTACTCGATCATTACCTGGAAGTCACACCTCCCGGTATCCTCGAAATCATGAAAATAAAAGGCCTCGGCCCTAAGAAAATTGCTACCATCTGGAAAGAACTGGAAGTAGAATCCATGGGCGAACTCCTCTATGCTTGTAACGAAAACAGACTACTCCTCCTCAAAGGCTTCGGCCAGAAAACACAGGATAACGTCCGCCAGAATATTGAATTCTATCTCTCCAATAAACACCGTTTCCTCTACGCTGAAGTAGCCGCCACCGGCGTCCAGCTAGAGAAACAACTGCAGGAACTGTTCCAGCCAGCTCCCGTTAGTATCACCGGCGCCTTCAGAAGAAACGCTATCATCATCGACGAAATAGAACTGCTGGTAGCCGCTCCTGTACAAACCATCCAGGAACAACTTTCTCTCCTGCCAGGATTTCACCTGGAAGCCGTGAACGATACCAATATCATCTGGTCTACCGAAGAGAAAATAAAAATTATTACCCATGCATGCAGTGAGGCCGACTTCCCCGCACAACTCTTCCTCACTACAGGATCTGCTGCCTTTATTGATAAATTCAACGCTGCCGGCGGCCATTCAGCCATCGCTGGCGCCACCAGCGAAGCGGATATCTTCAGCAGAGCCGATATGGACTTTATCCCGCCATGCCTACGGGAAGGTATATACGAAGTGGAGCAAGCACGCTCCCGAACATTGCCACAACTGATTCAATCGTCCGATATCAAAGGTATTATCCACTCCCACAGCCAATGGAGCGACGGCCTTTATACCCTGGAAGAAATGGCGGTAGCCGCTCAGAAACAAGGCTTTGAATACCTGGTAATCAGCGACCACTCCCGCTCTGCCTTCTATGCAAACGGTCTGGATGCTGCCCGCGTTCTGGCACAACAATCACAAGTAGATGAACTGAATAAACAACTGGCGCCATTCCGCATCTTCAAAAGTATCGAAGCAGATATCCTCAACGATGGTAACCTCGATTACCCAGATGAGATCCTCGCTACATTCGATCTGGTAATTGCATCTGTGCACTCTACGCTGAAAATGACCGAGGAAAAAGCAATGGCACGCCTGCTCAAAGCCATCGAAAATCCTTACACAACGATATTGGGACATATGACCGGCCGACTCCTACTAAGTCGAAATGGCTATCCCGTAGATCATAAAAAAATCATTGACGCCTGCGCCGCTAATAACGTGGTGATAGAACTCAATGCCCACCCTCGCAGATTGGATATGGACTGGTCCTGGATTCATTATGCCCTGGAAAAAAATGTACTCATTTCCATAGATCCAGATGCCCATAGCATTGAAGGTTACCAAGATGTATTTTACGGTACCCTCGCTGCACAGAAAGGCGGCCTGACAAAGGCAAACAATCTGAGTAGCTTCACTGTTGATCAGCTGGATGCCTTCCTGAAAGAAAGGAAAAAACAAAAAAATCTGATCTCATGATACTCTTGGCCCTGGCAGTAGCACCCGGACTGGCAATCTCTATGCTGATTTATGCGCTCGACAAATACGACCGCGAACCACTAGGGCTCTTGCTGAAATGCTTCTTCCTGGGCATGGCGTCCATTATACTTCCATTGGTAGTACAATCCGGCGCCCTGATGCTGGGCTTTAGCGAAAGCGGTGATACCATTTTCAACACCGCTTTCTTCGCCTATGCCATCGTAGGATTCTCAGAAGAACTGGCAAAATTCCTGGTCCTCTACCTGTACGCCTATCCGAAAAAAGCATTCAATGAACCGTTCGACGGAATCGTATATGCGGTAATGATAGGTATGGGATTCGCTACCCTGGAAAATATCGCATATGTGGCCAAATATGGCATGGGCACCGGCGTGGCCCGTATGTTCCTCTCGGTGCCTGCGCATGGCGCTTTTGCCGTGCTAATGGGGTATTATGTAGGACTGGCGAAATTCTTGCCTCAGCAAAAAGATGAACTGCTTCGAAAAGGATTACTGGTAGCCATATTTTTTCACGGGACATACGATTTCTTCCTCTTCACCGGAAATAATCTGTTCTTCTTTGGCGCGGCATTAGTAACTTTATTTTTCGCCATCAGGAATGCCATCAGAGCTATTAAAAAAGATCGTGCATTATCAGAGAAACTGCACGAGAATAACTACTTTAATGAAGATGATAATCGCGGCCAAAGCTGACGATATCCTATAAATTAACCGCTCAACGATAATCAAACAGTAATGAAAATAATCTATGTATACGATGCACTCTGTGGCTGGTGTTATGGCTTCACACCTGTAATGCAACAGCTCCAGCAACAACATCCCGACTGGGAATTTGAAGTGCTTTCCGGCGGTATGATCCTGGGCGATAACAAACGACCATGGTCCTCCATGCAGGCCTATATTCTGCAGGCACATAAGAATGTAGAAGAAATGACAGGTGTGAAGTTTGGAGACGCGTTTCTGTATGAACTACTGCCTTCCTCTCAAAAAATGGATTCAGAGAAACCAGCGATCGCACTTACCGTATTCAAACAGTACTTGCCAGCAAAGGCATTGGACTTCGCACATGATATGCAGGTAGCCTTAAATTTCGACGGACACAATCTGATCGATGATGATACTTACCGACCACTGATTGCCCGCTATGAACTGCCAGTAGAAGAGTTCCTCCAGAAAATGCAGGAAGAACAAACCCGTTACGAAACACAACAGGAATTTCAACTGGTTCAAAACTGGGGTATCACCGGATTTCCGGCAGCTATCCTGGACACAGGCGACCAACTATATCTCTGCGCCAGAGGATTTGCGCCACTTGAAAAAGTACAGCAGACCATCGACAATATCCTCGCAGAAAGTCAAAATAAACAATAAGAGATGTATCAGATACAATTAGCAACGACCAAAGATATCCCTGTTATCCAGGCACTGGCAGCTAAAATATGGACAGTTACCTATTCCTCTATTCTTAGTCCAGAGCAGATGGAATTTATGATGGACATGATGTACAGCGATCAATCGCTTGAACAACAAATGACAGAGAAGGAACATCAGTTTATTATTATGACAGATGAAGAGGCCCCCATTGCCTATGCTGCCTATAGTAAAACCGATGATGCAGCCATTTATAAACTGCATAAAATCTATCTGGACCCCGCCTATCAGGGCAAGGGCGCCGGAAAATTTCTGCTGAATACCGTTGCTGATCAGGTGGCGGCTAAAGGCGCAACCATTTTGGAATTGGACGTGAACCGCTTCAATAAAGCGTTGCATTTCTACGAAAGAATGGGTTTTTCCGTTATAAAGGAGAAAAATACAGACATCGGCAACGGCTATTTGATGGAAGATTATGTAATGCAAAAGCCGCTGAAATAAACAGGATCAAAAGAGTTGTAAAAAAATAAAGCCCGGTAAGGAGATACCAGGCTTATTCCCAAGTTAACCATTAAAAGACACAACTCTTTAAAGAATTGAATAATTTCCATAGTCCCACGAATGGGTAGCATTACTAGTTCGTTTGTTTTTAAATTTCTTCAGGCTTCAGCTATTGCAAATTGAACGTTGTGTAACCAAAAAATCTACAACGCTCAATTTGCAGCTCTTCTACACCGAAGTGGTTTAAAAAACGCATTACTGAATCTGTACGGTCGTGGCAGAGAAACCTTTGTCGTCTAATTTCATCTGCCCTTGAACCAGTACAAGGAGACTCCACGATGTACAAGAAAAAAACATGTGCCTCCATAAAGAATGAGCATTGCTCATCCGAATTTCTGACAATCTTTTACAAGAACTGGTTAGTATATGTAGGATACGGTAAAAAACTTCTTTAATGCCTTCTCAATCATATACGCCCCTATATTCCCTTTGGATTTTTTATTAGCCAAAAAACATATAATTTTTTATAAACAATTCATATATAATTGATTACCAGCTATATAAATAATATTTGCTCATATTCATCTATTATTCAATTGTTAATACTATCATATTGATAAAAAAAATTCCCGCATAGAAGAAACTATGCGGGAACGTAGGTGCTTGAGTGCGTATATCGGTTAAATAATCAAGCCGTTTTTATTTCGATGTCAATACAGCGCCATTTTCGTCTGTATCATCATCGTGGATAGTTGCTACAGCTTTATTCAGTTTCATATCAGGCGCCACTTTCAGCATTCCTGCATTTGTAGCTGCTGTAACATCACGCAATTTCAGTACTATCAGTGCATCTGGTTCCTTGATACGATCGTTTACCAAAGCCACCTGGATATCAGTTTCGCTGAACGCACAGTCGCCAGTGATTTTCACCATATCGCCGTTCATGATGATATACTTCTTACCATAAGCAGCAGTGGAAGCGCTATCTACACCAAAGAAGATATTGATATCGCTACCTGTGCAGTTAGTTTGTACTGACTGATCAGCAGCTTTAACCAGGATACATTTGAACATGCTCACCGGCGCTGTAGCAGATTCGTTGGCATCTGTCAGTTTTACCAGCGTGATATATGCTGCCTGATCCTGGATGTATTGTGTAGCGGAGATGCTGGTTACATCGCCATTATAGCCTACCACTGCTTCGTTTTCTGCTTTGATTTCGCTCAGTACAAGCACTACTGTTTCTGCCAGTTCAAAACGATTATCGTCTTTCACTTTTACATTCAGGTTAGCTGTGCTGGAACCACTGTCAATCACAAAAGGCGCTTTAATACTGTTCACAAAATCGGAACCTGGTACAGCTGTGCCATTACCGAATTTGTAAGTCATACGTACTGGCTTAGAAGTAGCATTGATCAGCGGAGTACCGTCTCTCTTAAATAAACCAGCGGAGAAAACCACATCAGTTGCAGGTTCTGCACCATTGCTACCGCCAATGAATTTCACAATCGCAGGTTGATCCAGGATCGTTACTTCTCCTTTGTTTTTAGTCAGGTGAAGATCAGATGCATCCATGATTTCTACGTGGAAAGTTTCTTTCCCTTCCAGCAGATTATCGCTTTTTACAGGGATCTGAATGGTTTTGGTGATCTGTGCGCCTGCTGCAAACTCAGATGGTACGAAAGAAATAGTTCCTTCAGTAGCATCGAAATCGCCCACACCAGCGCCACCTTTATGCGCTACGGTTTTGTAATGCACGTTAACGGGCATACGAACGCCATTGCTACGCAGGAAGCCGGAGAGAGAGATGGTCAGCGATGCGTTGGACAGACCATTCAGCGGTTCTGTTACCACAATATCGTTGATAGATACGCCGTGACTTACTTTGATGATACGGTTACCGTCTTCGTCGCCACCGCCAGCTGCAATGATTTCGCCGGAAGGGCTCATCAGCAGGGCAGAGAGAGAAGTTTTTGCATCGTACTTACCCAGTTGTTTGTCGAACATTTGTTCGCCATCGGGATTGAATTTCATCAGGCGATAGCCTTCTTTGGTAACTACCATGATTTCATCATCTTCTGTCAGTAACAGATGAGAGAAGGAAGTACCTGCATTTTTGTTGATCACTTCTGTACCGTCAGGCAGCAGTTTAACGATTTTACCAGTGTTGGTGCCAGAGTTACCGCCGGCAGCTACTACTTTACCGTTTTTACCTACTTCCAGTGCATACAGGGCAGCATCGGTTTCTTTATTGAACAGCTCCGTTCCATCCGGACGAAGTTTCACGATACGGCCTTTTTCTTTTTCTTCCGCGCAGGCAAAGATCTGACCCAGATCGTTTACGCGGATCTCGTTGAATTTACCATCTACAGTGCTGTATTCTTTATCGAATACTACCTGTCCTTCCGTATTCACTTTCGCGATACGGCTGGCGTTGCCGGTACCATAAGCGCCGCCACCCATTGCGAGTACTGCGCCATCTTCCAGCAACAACATTTTTTCAAATACGGCCCCTGGTTTACCGAAAGTAAGTTCGAATAATTTCTCTCCCTTACCGTCTACTTTCACCATAAAGGCTTTACCCTGGCCATCTCCAACGTCGCCACCAACGGCAATGATATTCTCATCTTCGTCGATCAGTACGTTGTTGAATACGTTATGCGCACCGAAGGCTTTATCGAATTCAATTCTGCCATCGGGAGCCATTTTCGTGATACGGGCCTGTGCAGGTTTGCTACCATCCACGCCTACAGTGATATAGTTACCATGACGGTCGGTAATCACTTTGGTGAAGAAGCCACCCTGGCCGTTGCCGATGCTTTTATCAAAGATAACTTCACCGGTGGAAGCCAGCTTGGTGATACGTGCATTACCATAGGCAATCGTACCTCCACCCACGGCTACCAGCTCATTTTTAGGCAGCATCAGCATGTCCTGGTATGCTACCAGACCTCCTTTATTCAGCTTGGCATTGTAAATAAGGTTTCCGGCAGATGATAACTTGGTAATACATCCATTATCAGTTCCTCCACCGATAGCAACAATAGAATTATTGTCGGCAATAGCCAGTTTCTTATACTGGTTCTTGGCGCCACTGAAACTCTTGTTGAACACTACTGGCATCTCCTGAGCCATGGCTTGTGTACCTACAGCCAGGAAAAGCATTAATGAAGCAATCTTGTTCATTTCTGTAATTTTGATATACGCTAAAAATTATTACTACAATATTTTCACCTCACATCTACGGTTCACTCCCTGCTGGCGGATAAATTCTACCCGGTCGTTATCCAGCGATTACCGGCCAGCCACCCATACCGGTTTGCTGGAGCCAAAGTAGTTGATACGGATCTTATCCGCCTCTTCTCCTTTGCTTTTCAGACCTTCCTGGATATATACTGCCCTTTTAGACAAGG
The DNA here is from genome assembly GCF_003259435.1 of Chitinophaga dinghuensis. Taxonomy (GTDB): domain Bacteria; phylum Bacteroidota; class Bacteroidia; order Chitinophagales; family Chitinophagaceae; genus Chitinophaga; species Chitinophaga dinghuensis. The sequence continues at coordinate 476,594 of NZ_QLMA01000003.1, read as the reverse complement.
TCAGGTTGCATTTTGTTCATTTCTGTAATTTTGATATCCGCTAAACATTATTACTACAATATTTTCACCTCACATCTACGGTTCACTCCCTGCTGGCGGATAAATTCCACCCGGTCGTTATCCAGCGATTGCTGACCAGCCACCCATACCGGTTTGCTGGAGCCATAGTAGTTGATACGGATCTTATCCGCCTCTACTCCTTTGCTTTTCAGACATTCCTGGATATACACTGCCCTGCTTTTAGACAAGGTCAGGTTGTATTTTTCGGTGCCGATGATGTCTGTATGTCCGCTGATCACGATCATATGCTTCGGATATTTTTTCCAGCGACGAAAAATCGTATCCAGCTTTCCCCATTCCTGATCCAGCGGTATACTGGAGTTCAGGTCGAAATAGATCACTCCGGGCATACGCAGCAGCATGTTGGCGGCGCGTGTAATGCTGTCCATACGGGCATCCAGGCCATGATTGTTCTGTTGCCAGGCGGAGGCATTATCGTTTACGGCTACCGTTTTTTTTTCCTGCACCGTATTTCCGTTATCTTTTGTAGCGGCGTTGGCGTTAGGTTGCCAGGCAATAGTTGCCGGCTGACTATTCACCGTTTTCTCGGACTGCATATTTTCGGAGGCACGGGCCTTTTGCTGCAGCTGAGCGGCAGCAGCGGCTTGCGGACTTCCGGCCTGGTATTCCCAGGAGATTATTTCAGGAGTGCTGTTGGCGGCTGAATTGGCATAGTCTACTGTTACACGCTGGTCTTTTACTTCCGCGCGTGACTGTCCCTTTTGAACAGGTTCATTGATAATCGCCTTAACAGAAGAATCTTTTGAGATGAGATTGTCATAACGCGCGTCTCCGGTATAGGTGTGCTGACGGCGTTCATCCGTCTGAATCACGGTAAGGGACTGTTTAACATCTTCGGCAGGTGCATCGGGATTGGATATACCTACCTGTTTCAAAGGATTGTTTTGCAGGCTCAATACATAGATATGGTCATTATCGTGTACTCCCGAACGATCAGAAGTAAAATACAGCAACCACTTATTTTCATCCAGCACTGGATTCAGGTCGTCGAACTGGGTATTTACCGGGAAAGGTAAATGTTCAACGCCTTCTTCCGGCTTCTTCGTATTGATGACATAAATATCAAGGCCGCCATACCCTTCCAGGCCATTGGAAGAAAAGAATAATTTCTCTCCCGCGATGTAAGGATACAGCTCATTTCCATTGGTATTTACCTTTGGGCCCATATTCACCGGCGCTTTCCACCGTTTTTCTGTGGCATCCCAGTCGGCATAGTAGATATCTGTTCCACCAAAACCACCTGGCATATCGGATGCAAAGTACAAACGTTTCCCGTCAGGAGCAACTGAAGGATGCAAAATTGAGTAAGAAGCGCTGTTTTTTCCGATTTCCACCCTTACCGGACGAGTCCATGTATTGTGCTCTGGTTGGAAGGTGGAAGCCAGTAACTGGGTATTGTTACTGTAATTGATGTAGGAATTTTTCTCATTCCGGACATCGGAAAACTGATTGGAGGTAAAAATTACCTTCTGACCGCCATCATAAAAAGAGGCTGGTCCCAGTTGCAGAATACCTTTGAGCGAAGTATTGAAAGGCTGAACTCCATTTTCGGAGATCATATACATTTTCGAATTCGTGTACAGCGATTGGGCATCCTTCTTTTTAACATCATTACAGAGGAACACTACATTATCCTTGAACAGGGCCAGTCCGTACTGATATCCCGGCAGGTTGAGCTGCAGGCTGTCTATCTTCATGGTAGCAGCTGTCTTCCTGTCGAAGAAGGAATAATAATTATTCAGGGAACGCTGAATATTGGCAAAGCGGGTATTATCTGCGTAGGTTTTAGAGAAGTTGTCTGCAATTTGCTTTGCTTTCTCTACTCTACCGGTACGTTTGAGAAGATCTGTGTAATTGGTGACATCCGTTTCCTGGATATCTTTTTCAGGTTTATACAATACTTCATCATATAAACTGATGGTTTTTTCGAACTGCCGGGTTTCATAATACACCCTTGCCAGTTGCAATTTAGCTTTTCGGGTGGCCTCCGGACTGCTGCCATTGTTAATAACGCTGTTGCATAGGGAGATGGCATGCTCATAGTCCTGACGCTTAAATAAGCGCTCGGCGCGGTTTACCTTGGACATATCTCCAAAGCTGCCGGAATTTTTCACGACAGAACATGATGCGAGAATCAATACAGTACCCTGTATTAATATAAGGGATCTAAAGGGCTTCGTTGGCATACATTCATGTTTTTTCGATTAGAAATAGCGAGGCGCTACCACTTTCCACTTGCTCCACGCAAACCGGTAGTTCACCATTATTTCATGTGATACCGTCTGCGCTCCCTTAAGATTGGATTGCATAGGGGTATCATAGGAATATCCGATCTGTAAATTCTTGGTAGCCTGTAATTGCACCAGCCCCGTCAGCGTTTGTTCCGATCTCCAGGAAGCTCCCAGCCAGACCAGGTTTTTCAGCAATACGTTGGCATTGATATCATACTGAATACCAGAACCCTTTACAGCGCGAATCAAAAGGTTAGGTTTAACTTTTATAGCGTCATTAATGGTAAAAAGGTAAGCCGTCTGCAAATAATAATGCGGTTTGGACTCCACCTTGTTTAACTTACTTCCCAGGTCGAAACTCTGAAAAGTAGGCGAAGATAATCCAATAAAGAAGTTATCCGTAAACAACATCAGTCCAAATCCTACATCCGACTTCCAATAGCTCTGGTTTTCCGCAAAAACGGGATCATAGGTTCCCAATGAGGCATTATCTTCCCGATATTGCGACATCCCTCCTTTCAAACCGAGCGCTATATACATTTTTTCGTTCAGCTTTACACGTTGAGATATGTTGAAATTTACCTGCGTCTGGGAATTAACCGTAATTTTCTCATTCATCAACGATACGCCAAAACTGGTATTACTCGCTTTGATAGGGGTATAAAAGGAGGCCGATAAAGTTTTCGGAGCCCCTTCCACTCCTACCCATTGATTACGCCCTACAGCGGTCAGACTGGACGATTCATCCATTGAAGGATAGGCAGGGTTGATGACCATACCGTTAAACATATACTGAGAGTAAATCGGTTGCTGCTGGGCCTCCGCATAGAGACCGAAACATAGAAGCATGCCCAGCAGATATCCTGATCTTACCAAAAAGTTTCGCATAGATTTCAACTTTTTTTATTAGCGTTTGATTACGATAAAGCCCGTTACCTGTTGTGACTTTCCTTCTGTGCGAATCTGCACTGTATAGAAGTAAGAACCATCTGGCACATCTGCTCCCGATCCCATTCCTACATTCGCTTTACCCTTAAAGTTGTTGGACTTGTTATCGTAATGCTTTGTTTTAAATACAGTACCACCCCAACGGTTGAAGATCACCACTTCATTATCCGGATACTTGTCAATGTTTTCGATATACATCACATCGTTACCCTTGCCATCTCCGTTTGGCGAAATAGCCGGATGTATCCTGATAAGACCGTTGTTATCGTTAATGTAGCGTTTATCTCTTGTCCATCTTTCCACAGAATCCGGTACGCCGTCGCCGTCTGAATCCAGATCCAGGAAGTTAGGAATACCATCTCCGTCGGTATCATCATCGAATGGATCGCCGTTCTGATTGATATCTTCCTCTGCGTTGGTTAAGCCATCGCCGTCGGTATCACATTCACCGCACATAGGATCATCGTTCAGGATTACGCCCAGCGCCTTCACCGGATCTACCAGCTTAGGCAGATTGGTGCTGGAAGGAACCGAAACAGACAACATCTTCACATAGAAGGATTCATTCTGTTCGAAAGTGGTATCACCGATGATTTTAACGAACAGCTCCCCTTCTGAGGAGAACGGAGGGATCGTGATCTGTTTCACATCCATGATGAAGTCCTCTCCTGGAGTAGCTTTGAAGTCGAAGAATGGATAACTAACTCCTTCTGTCGCTTCTTCATTATCGAAGGTAATGGTCACAGGACGGGAGCTCTTGTTGCTCAGTTTGATCACAAAGCGCAGGAGATTCGTGTCTCCCATATTTCCTTCTTTCACACTAAACTTCGTATCAGCGAAGGAGATATTCAGCGGATCATTATCTGTTACAATGACGTGATTAGAGATCTGACTACCCAGGAGGTACAGTGGCGTACTGTTGCTACCTGCATAAGGAAGCAGCGTTGTATTCAGGAAGCCATCATCATCGTTGGTAGCATCATCAGAAGAAGAAATGGTAAAGTTGTGTTCAGACTGCATCGCCGGTAAGGTGATGGTCAGAATATTACCATTGATCTGCCCTTCGCTGGCTGTGAAGGTGCGCACCGCATCCTGGTCTATCTGTATTCTTACAGGTACAGGAATTGCCGCTCTACTTGGCGATTTAATCGTGTATTGGATAGGTTTACCTTCCGGAACTGTGGTCACGGTGGTAAACAACTCTACTATCAGGGTATCATTGTCGCTGATAATGAGATCAGGGATGGCTTGTGCGGAGAACGGCCATGTTACATTTACCAGGTTGCTGGTTACATTCTTCAGTTGCAGCGCTACAGTTCCATCTCCCTCTACAATATCATTATCAATTGGATCTACATTAATGACAACTTCATTCTTACCTGCCGGAATTACAGCCTGACCACTCAGTTTCTTGTATCTCACATCTGGCGTGGCAGTACCACCTACGGTATAATTCACTGTCACATCTTTGGCGGCTGTCAGTGCAGGTTCGGTAAAGCGAACTTTCAGTTGACCCTGCGTTGCCGGTTCGGCGGCATCCTTGATTTTTTCTACCAGTAATTCTCTGGCGGTCGCTTTAGGGCCAGTGGCGGCACTTTCATCGTCATGCACCGGCAGCTTAATGGTATCCAGCTTGTTGACAGCAAATGGAATGGTATTCGTTCCTCTTACCATAGATGCTGTTTGCAGTGCGGCAGGCAGGAATTCGTCTCCATCAATAATATTATTATCAATCACAGGTACCTGTACATCCGCACTGTTACTACCCACTGGGATGGTAACGGTATTGGCTACACTACCAATGTTGGTAGCTCCTGGTACGCTGCCTACAAACAAGGTTACCTGTACCGGCGCCGCTGCGGTATAATCCAATGGTAGCTTCACAGTATAAGCACCTGTTGTGGAAGGCTCAGCGGCATCTGTACCTTTCAGCAACTGTACTGTTGCCTGTACCGTCTCTGTAATGGTAAGGGCATGTGGCGGCTGCAGCTGGTAGGCAAAGAAGCTGTTCACGAAATTGCCTTGCAGTTGCAGTATTTCATCTCCTTCAATTACTTTGTCCGCTACCGCAGTTAAGGTATATTCTATCTGATGCTCTCCAGCTGGCAATACCAGGTTATCCGGCAGACCACTGTAATCATTGATATCTGCGGTGGAGGTAGCATCCGGAGCTACATGAAGAACCACGTCTTCCCCTGCCACAATATTATTTGTTGTAAAGCTGAGCAACACTTTGGTACTGTGCCCTTCCTGTAAAGTGGTAGAGTCTATGCTCAGTTTCATTTTCAGGTTATTCGGATCTGCACTGGTGGCATCAATGATGGTTACATCGATGGAGTCTCCACTCATACCAGGCAGGTTAACCGGAGTAGCCACTATTCTGTACAGTTCAGGTCTTTCAATGATATCGTCTTTCAGCGCAGTGAAGGCAAAGGAGTATTCATGATCGCCTGCCGGTATAGTAATAGTGGTTGGCAGACCATTTACATCAGATACGTCTGCGGTGGAATTTGGCGATACATCCAATCTTACTACCAACGGTTTGCTGGAAGTAACACCTGGCGCAAAAGCCACTTTTACAGTATAGCTGTCCCCTTCCACTACCGTATTTCCTGGCGTTACTGGCGACAAATAGATTCTTCCTGTATTTGGATCATCATGTGTTCTGTCGAGGATCGTTACGCGGGTGGCATCCACCGGCAATTGCGGATCGTTGCAGACACCTGTAATACTTACTATTTCATCATCTTCCAGGATAAGATCCTTAAAGGCTGTGAGCAAAGTAGCAGCAGCGCCTGCATTGTCTCCGGCTTTGATGGTAATGGATGCTGGCAAGGCAGAGTGATCGGTATCATCTGCGGTACTATTGCTGGCATCTTTGGATAAGTTAATGGTATAGTCCTTACCAGCTCTCCAGTTATTCTCAAAGGTGGCTTTCAGCACAGTTCCTGCACCGCCTTCATCGATCTTATCCGGTTCTGCACTCAGATGAATCCGGGCAGGATACTGGGCATCCTTGATGGTAAAATTAACAGGTGTATTCGTATAAGAGGAAATGCCATCTGTGGCTGAAAGTCCTATTTGTAATGTTTCATCGCCTTCTACCAGGTCATCTGTCACAATATGCAAAGCGATGCTGGTGTCTTTATTGAAAACAAAAGAAGCCGGAATCGTATAGTCGGCAGCGGTAGCGGTACCACTCAGTATATGCGTTACCGTAATAGGCACTTCGGTGGTAACTCCCGCAGGCAGACTTACCTGTAATGTCACATCATCGCCTTCCAGGAGTGTACCGGTTTTGCTTGGTGTGATATTCAGTACCGTTTTCAGTGGATCATTCCTTGTTTCATCCTGGATAGTAATAGGCAGATCAGCGATCACATATGGACCTGATGTACCTGTGATAATAAAGGTTTCATCTCGCTCCAGGATATCATCGTTCTCTGCTTTAATGAGATTGGCAAAGGTAATACTATGCTGACCAGCAGGCAGTGTAACCGTTTTCGACACAAAGCTCAAATCACTGGCTGAAGCGGTAGATGCGGCGCCCCGATCCAGGGTTACTACAATCGGAGATTTAGAGCTCAGGTTAGTACCCAGACTTACCGTGATATCAGCGCTTTCGCCTTCTTTAAGTACAGTTTTACTGCTGGTGATATTCAGGATATTAGTACCCGGACGTTTGATCGTACTATCTTCTACAGTAATGGTTACCGGAGTTACCAAAATATTGGCATCTGTGGTAGTTCCTTCCACTACAATCGTACCGCCGTCTCCCAACATATCATTTCTGTTCGCTAATACATTCACCGCAGTAGCTGTATTGCTAAATTTAGGAATGATGAACTGAGCAGGTAAAGCGCTATGCTCTGCATTATCTAAGGTGGATGCGGCGCCTTTGCTGATGTTCACAGGAATATCAAATCCTGCTCTCCAGTTGTTTGGCAATTTTACATTTACAGCAGAACTGAAGCCTTCCAGGATATGATCCGGCGAGGCCGTAATTTCCAGCGTTACAGGATACTGTGCATCGATAATATCGGCTGTGATTGCATCCGTCGTGTAGGCTTCACCGGTAGCATCAGTTGTTGTTCCGGTAACGGTAAATGTTTCTGTTCCTTCAACCAGGTCATCATTTAATACATTCACGGTAACGACTGTACTATTTCCTGTGCTGAAGCTGGCAGTTGCAGGGATGGTGTAATCCTGTCCCGCGCCTTCTGTAGCCGTGCCACTGGTACTGAAGCTGATATTGATAGGTATTTCTGTTGTGATATTTGCAGGGAGACTAAATGTATACTGTTGCGCATCGCCTTCATGCAGCTGGAGTTTGCCGGCTGGCGTTACTGACAGCTTTCTGTTGTTGGCATCTCTGCGGGTAGCATCATTAATGGTCAGGGAGAAATCAGCGCTGGTATAGCCAGTACCTGCATCCGGATGGATGGTCAGCAGTTCGTCTTTCTCAATTACATCGTCTTTCTTCGCCAGGATAATGTCTTCGGTAGTAGTTTCACTGTTATTTGTTGCATGCAGTGTAACCGCCGTTTTGAGTAAGTCGAAGTCATTTGCACCAGCTTCGCTGGTAGCAGCGCCAGCGAGATTAATAGTAATGTCTTTGGCAGAAGTAAAGCCTGCAGGCAGTGCGATACTCACTTTGGTAGCCGTATTCTCCAGCAATGGATTTGTAACGGCTGCAAGTGTGAGTGCATTACTACCCGGATAAGTGGTCCTGGTATCGTCCTGGATATCCAGTTTAATAGGCGCTGCAGTAGTGATCAAAGGATCTGTGCAGGTAGCGTTGATATACAGCACTGCATCATCATTCAGTACTTTATTGGTATTGGCGGTAATGTATATTTTATCAGAAGCTGATTTATTGGCTGCGATACTGATGGTTCCAGGAAGATTATATCTCGCTAAAGCCGCTGTAGTACCTGTGCCGGCAGCCAGTGTAAAGTTCACAGGGTTACCTGCTATAATACCATCCGGCAGTTCTACCCAGAAAGCAGCGCCGGTGGCGTCGCCCTCTTTGGCGAAAGTCTGATCCAGGTGCAGGATCACCGGATTGGCCGGCGGATAGTCTGCATCTATAATGGTAATGGTAGTTGGTGTAACAGCAAAAGTAGTGTTCAGTGCATCTACCGCTGTAGCGTCGATCACCAGCGTTTCCGGACCTTCCATCAGACCATCGGTTTTCAGCACCAGGTCTGCATCAATAGAGTGACCGGTGAAAGATGGCTGTGGTAAAGTCAGGCTGTAATCATTCAGATCAGCAGTACCCGTATTGGCTTTAAAGACAACGGTAATAGGTACTTCTGTAGTGATATTTGGAGGTAAGGTAACTGTCACCTTTCCATGGTAGCCTTCTTTCAGTTGATCGGCTGGATCAGTGATGAAAGTCAACTTCAGATTATTTGTATTCTTACGCGTTTCGTCGGTGATCGTCAGATTCAGAGAAGCCGGCGTAGCAGTGAAGCCTGTGGATGGCGTCACTGTCAGTTGTACCGCTTCATCTGCTTCCAGAATATTATCTGTATTTGCTGTCAGGATATCGTCAATAGTGGTGGTACTGTTGCTGCCTGCTGCTAATGTCAATGGCAGATTAGCCAGATCATAATCAGATGCACTAGCGCCATTGGCAACATATACTGGCGTGAGATTAACGGTGATGGCTGTCGCAGACGTGATACCTGCTGGCAGCGCAATGGTAAACTTCGTTTTATCTCCTTCTTTTAATACCGTACTTACAGGTGTTACAGTAACTGCGTCGCTGCCTGGAGAAGTAACCCGCGTGTTGTCCTGGATATCCAGTTTAACAGCAGGTGCAGTAGTGATCAAAGGATCTGTGCAGGTAGCGTTGATATACAGCACTGCATCATCATTCAGTACTTTATTGGTATTGGCAGTAATGTATATTTTATCAGAAGCTGATTTATTGGCTGCGATACTGATGGTTCCAGGAAGATTATATCTCGCTAAAGCCGCTGTAGTACCTGTGCCGGCTGATAAACTGAAATTCATTTGGTTGGCGGTAGCCAGGCCACCTGGTAATTCCACCCAGAAAGCAGCGCCGGTAGCATCGCCTTCTTTTGCGAAAGTCTGATCCAAATGCAGGATCACATTTCCAGGAGGATAGTCCGCATCAATGATGGTAATAGTTTTGCTGGTAACCGTGTACGGCGTATTGATAACGTCCGTAGCAATACCATCCAACACCAGCGTTTCCGGACCTTCTACGAGATTATCAGTAAGCAGGTCCAGGGTTACATCCTGCGAGTGTCCCAGCAGTGTGAAAGCGGCAGGCGTAATAGTATAATCCGCCGAACTGGCGGTTCCAGTATTAGGTTTGAAAGTGAAACTAATCTCCACTTCTGTAGTAACATCCGTAGGCAGAGAAACGGTTAAAGGTCCTTTGTAGCCTTCCTTGAAATCTGCCGGCGCAGCCAGGGAAGTAATGCTCAGTTTGAGATTATCCGGATTCTTACTGGTTTCATCCGTCACATCCAGTCTGATCTGATTAGTGGTGACGTCCACATCTGCTGCTGCATTGAGTAACAATGTTTCTGTGTTTTCAATAATCAGATCCGTTTCTGCTCTGACAATGTTTTCTGCGGTGGTGATGCTATTGGTATTTGCAGGCAGTTTGATGACATTCTGCAACAGGGTATAATCATTTGATATGCCAATGGTGGAAGCGGCATCTCTGGTAAGGGTAATATTAATATCCTTGGTACTGGTCACATTCGGAGGCAGCGATATTTTGAACTGCACGCTCTCCCCTTCCTTGATGGTGGATTTAACCGGAGTGATGGTCAGCACTTTACTACCGCTGGTGGTCTGACTGGTATTATCCAGAATATTCAGTTGTTTCTGTCCATCAGTTGGAATATTAGTATCAGTGCAGGCGGTATTGATGTATAAAATGGCATCATCAAAGAGGACATCGTTGGTGTTTGCCTTGATATATATTTTATCGGAGGCCGACTTACCCGGATCAATGGTAATGGTAGCAGGTAGTACATATCTGGCTGCTACCGCAGTTGAAGTGGCGTCGGCCGTCAGGTTGAATGTAAATTGTTTTCCTGCTTTAAGTCCGTCTGGCAACTCCAGCCAGAAGGCTGCGCCAGTGGCATCTCCTTCTTTTACAGAAGCCTGATCCAGGTGTACAATCACAGGATGCGCAGGCGGATAGTCTGCGTCTCCAATGGTGATGGTGTAAGGATTGAGTGTAAAATTAGTGATGCCATCGCTGGCAACGCCGCCCAGGATCATGGTTTCATCTCCTTCGAGCAGATCGTCGGGAAGCAGATGCAGATCCGTGGTAGTGGCATTTCCGGAAGATAATGTGAAAGGGTTGACCAGGGTGTAATCCAGTGTAGAAGCCGTTCCTGTAATATTATTCAGATTGACATTGATAGGAACAGTAGTAGTGACGCCATTAGGCAGCGATACGGCCAGTTTACCATCATAACCTTCTTTCAGTCCTGTAGCAGGAATGGTGGAGAAAGTTAATTTAATATTTTCCGGATCGAGACGGGTAGCATCTGTGATGGTAACGGTAGTAGTCGCGGTTTTAGTTTTGCCCATTACTACCGCAGTGATATTCAGTTTCACATATTCATCCGGTTCCAGTACCAGGTCTGGTTTTGTCACCAGTATCAGATCTGTGCCATTACCATTTACAGCAATTTCTGCATCAGCAATAGGATCGAAATCATCTCCTACTGTGGCCAGGTTAGCAGTACCGTCATTAACAATAGAGGCAGTGACTTTTATTTTTTCAGACGCGTTCACACCGGCTGGCAATTGTACATGAATAGGGAGACTGTTGCCTTCCTGTACAGTGGCAGTGGCGGGAGCGCTGATGTTGCTGGGTTCATCATCTACAATGACATAGCAGGTCGTGGATTGTGCCCCCAGCTTAATCATATTATCGGGAGATGACAATAACTTTAAATTCAGTCGTCTGTCATATTCCAGGATTTTATTTCCTTTTATGCTTACAAGTGGAACAGTTACCGTTTGGTTAGCGGCTATTGTGTAGTCCCTTGCAGGGATCATAAAACCAACCCTGTTGATGGTGAAGTCTGTTCCTTCTACAGCAGGATGTTGTTCACCACTGGCAGGAGCAGCTACATCTATCTGAACGAAAGCGGGACCGTATAAAATCCCTCCTGTTACCGTGAGTGTCAGGTTGGTAGCAGTGGCTGTCACATCGCCTTCCAGCTGGGATAATGTATCCTTGGTAAAAGCAACGGTTACCTGTGTACTCTTTCCGCTGTGGGCGGTAGACATGGCATCTGTTGCGGTAGTGGAGTTCTTGATTGTTTGCGTATCATCATATCCAACGCGTACTACTGTACCGGAAGACATTAATTTCGTCAGGGTAGTACCTGTTTGGTTCATGATGGTCCATAGGCCAACTCCTCTGTAATAGTTCAATCCTGTGCCTGGGAACTTATTCATGAGGCCATTCAGCATTCTTCCATCCTGCGAATCTTCCTCCCGGTCATAATCATAATTGATACTGAGCCCATAGAAGCGAGAAGTATCGATGGTACGGAACATATGACTGTAGTTCCCATTATTACTATTGGGAGCCGTAGTTGTTGAAGTACGGTATATACCTGCCAGACGTGGGGTTCCTGCAATTCCCATAGCCGTATCTGCAAAGCAGTTACGGTTATTATCATCTTGAGCCGTACTTATATTATCCTGCAATTTGGGATACTCTGTAAAAAAGAGCATAGGAATAAAAGCAGTAGCAGCTGCGTCATTGGGAAAGACATTATACTTCAGGTGGAAGTATTTTTTAGGCGCTTCGTAGCTAATCACTTTACGCACGATCATGCGATAAGTCACTCCAGATTTCACTGCATCGAAATGAGAGAAGATAGCTACCTCATATGGATTGGCGGCAGAACCGTCTCCCATAAGGCCGGATACATAATCTACAGTAGGTGTAATCGTATCGCTAACAAGGGAATTGACATACATTCTGAAATAGTTACGGATTCCCACTTTTCCGGCTTCATTTCGATCTGCTCCGGTTTCCGTTCTTCCATTTCTGAAAATCTGATAATCGCCATTGGCTTTAACTACAATTTTTAATCCATCTGTGGTATTGGTTCCACCGGTCGGATTAATGGTCACCTGAGCTGAGGTTGTAAACGTGGAAAACAGTAACATCAGTGCCAATACTACACCTCCGGCAAGCCGACGGAAAAGTAGGGGCATAGCAGTCTGGATATCTTTCATAGGATAGGACAGAACTAACATAATAAGCTTGTAAATTTCTATTTATGCATATAGATTCTTAAGTCACAAAATGAAAAAACAAAACTTTGCCAACCTATATGCTATGATGCGTATTTCCTAAATGGCTTCCCGACGGCACACACTTAGCTGATGTGCAGAACAACCTGCTGCCGGTCTTAATCTATCGTTTTAGTTCGTTGTATGCCAACGTGGGGGAAACAAGTTCCCTGCACACTTGCTGCACCGGGGATGATCTATATAATTTATTCTATCTACTACTTATTGTCTATTATCCGCAAACAATAAATTATAAAATCATATATTTTAATTTACAAATCTATAACATAAATTATATTTATTCAAATTAAAATATGCAAACGGTAAAAAGCCCGTCATTTTAGATTTTTTGGAGAATATTTAACGCTTAAAAAGAAAAATCATAGGGTGAAAGTCCTTGAAAAAAGAAAAAATACCCATAGATTTGTAAAAAAAAGTAAGAATGTCTACTATTTCAAAATCAAACATTGACTTTAGCCTGAAATATAAGGTAAAAGATATGTCCCTGGCAGAATGGGGTCGCAAAGAAATTGAGCTGGCCGAAGCAGAAATGCCTGGTCTGATGTCTCTTCGTGAAGAATACGGCAACTCTAAACCACTGGCTGGTGCTCGTATTGCTGGTTGTCTGCACATGACTATCCAAACTGCCGTACTGATCGAAACCCTGGTTCACCTCGGTGCTGAAGTACGTTGGAGCTCTTGCAACATCTTCTCTACACAAGATCACGCTGCTGCTGCTATCGCGGCTGCAGGTACTCCTGTTTTTGCCTGGAAAGGTCTGAACGAGCAGGATTTTGACTGGTGTATCGAACAAACCCTGTTCTTCGGTGGCGAAGATCGTCCGTTGAACATGATCCTGGACGATGGTGGCGATCTGACCAACATGGTACTGGACCGTTACCCTGAGCTGATCCAGCATGTAAAAGGTCTGAGTGAAGAAACCACTACCGGTGTTCACCGCCTGTATGAGCGCATGAAAAATGGTACTTTACCAATGCCTGCGATCAACATCAACGACTCTGTTACAAAATCCAAATTCGATAATAAATACGGTTGCCGCGAATCTTGCGTAGATGCAATCCGTCGTGCTACCGATGTAATGATCGCTGGTAAAGTGGCGGTTGTTGCTGGTTTCGGTGACGTAGGTAAAGGTTCTGCTGAGTCTCTCCGTGGCGCCGGCGCTCGCGTAATCGTAACTGAAATCGATCCAATCTGCGCACTGCAGGCTGCGATGGAAGGTTATGAAGTGAAAAAAATGAACGATGCTATCAAAGAAGCCGACATCGTAGTTACTACTACCGGTTGCCGCGATATCATCAATGGTGAGCACTTCAAACTGATGAAAGATAAATGTATCGTTTCCAATATCGGTCACTTCGATATCGAAATCGATGTAGCTTGGCTGAACACCAACTACGGTCATACTAAAGTTGAAATCAAACCACAGGTAGATAAATACACTATCGATGGTAAAGATATCATCCTGCTGGCTGAAGGCCGCCTGGTAAACCTGGGTTGCGCTACTGGTCACCCATCTTTCGTGATGAGTAACTCTTTCACCAACCAAACACTGGCTCAGCTGGAACTCTGGCTGAACTCCGCAAACTACAAAAACGAAGTTTACGTACTGCCTAAACACCTGGATGAGAAAGTTGCCCGTCTGCACCTGAAAAAAATCGGCGTAGAACTGGATGTACTGACCTCTGCTCAATCTGAATACCTCGGTATTCCAGTTGCAGGTCCATTCAAACCTGACTACTATCGTTACTAATCAGTTACGATATATCATATCAAAAAAGCTCCTGCCATCAGCAGGAGCTTTTTGTTTATAGTGCCTCGCATCTTTCCCCTTCATTGCCAGAAAAAATCAATAATTTCGCAGCATGACAAAGCTTAGTGTTAACATCAACAAGTTTGCAACACTGCGCAATGCTCGCGGTGGCAACGTTCCCGATATTTTGAAAATAGCGCAGGACTGCGAACGCTTTGGCGCAGACGGTATTACCGTTCACCCACGCCCAGACGAACGTCATATCCGCTATCAGGATGTGCTGGATCTCAAACCTATTGTAACAACGGAATTCAACATCGAAGGATATCCCAGTAAAGAATTTATGGACCTCGTATTGTCCGTAAAACCGCATCAATGTACACTGGTACCAGATCCTCCTGATGCCATCACTTCCAATACCGGTTGGGATACTATCAAATACCAATCTCAATTGAAAGATGTCATTTCCGAACTGAAGAAAGCAGGCATCCGCGTTTCTATCTTCCTCAATCCGGAAGTGGATAAAGTAGCAGGCGCTAAATCCGCTGGCGCAGATCGTATTGAACTGTACACCGGTCCTTACGCTGAAGAATATACGAACGCACGTACACAGCCGCAGAATCTGCAACTGTTCAACGACTATAAAAACACGGCCAGGGAAGCCACCGCTATCGGGCTGGATCTCAATGCAGGTCACGATCTTAACCTGGATAACCTCCGCTTCTTTAAACTGCATATCCCACAACTGAAAGAGGTATCCATCGGTCACGCCCTCGTTGCTGACGCCATCTATTTCGGTCTGGAAAACACCATCCAGCTCTATAAAAGACAACTGGCAGATTAATCTGCACTATATCATAGAGATAAAAAAGGGAGACGCCAGTCCGCGGACTGGCGTCTCCCTTTTTTATCTCCATCAAACATCTTCACTATTTACTCCTCCACTCCTTCTCTTCTCCACTTTCTTTGCTGCTCTGCTGCTTTGCTGCTCTGCGAGCAAAAACCTCCTTTGCGCCTTTGCGAGCCACATAAAAAGCGATAAAGCCACTCACTTATCGCAAATGGCTTTATCGAACCCTTAAAACAATCAACATGATCCATACCGGGGTCACAACAAAACCGGTATGAATTTTATTATAGTTACCGTCAGGATTGACAGTAATGATACACGGATTTTACTTCTTTAATAACGCAATATCCAGCACTTGGTTCATTTGCTTCACATAATGAAACTTCAAACCTTTGATATAATCCGGATTAATGTCTCTGATATCTTTCTCATTCTGCCAGCAGAGGATGATTTCACGGATACCTGCACGTTTCGCCGCCAGAATTTTTTCTTTCAGCCCACCTACCGGTAATACCTGTCCACGCAGCGTAATCTCGCCAGACATTGCCAGGTAAGATTTCACCTTCCGGCCAGTAAACAATGACGCCAGGGCTGTCAGCATGGTAATACCTGCACTAGGCCCGTCTTTAGGCACTGCTCCTTCTGGAATATGAATATGTACGCTCTTCTCTCTGAATACCTTAGGATCGATATTGTAAGTAGCCGCATTCGCTTGCAGGTAGGTCAGTGCCGTTACTGCGGATTCTTTCATCACATTACCCAAGTTACCGGTCAGTTTCAGATCGCCTTTACCTTCACTCAGACTGCTTTCAATAAACAGAATTTCTCCGCCTACGTACGTCCATGCCAGCCCTACAGCTACTCCCGGAGGATTTCCTACTTTATAGATCTCATTGGAATAACGCGGCTTACCCAGAATCTCCTCTACCCGTTCGTTAGAAACTGCATCTGGCAGCTCGTTTTCCATAGCCACTTCCTTCGCGAGGTTACGCATAATGGAAGCAAACTGTCTGTCCAGCTCACGAACCCCACTTTCCCGGGTATAATCCGAAATGATATGCTCAATAACGTTATTGGATATACGGAATTTCATGTCTTTCAGTCCATGTGCTTCCTTCTGTTTCGGTACCAGGTGACGTTTCGCGATTTCTACTTTCTCTTCAATGCTATAACCGCTCAAGTCAATGATTTCCAGCCTGTCGCGCAGTGGCGCTGGGATAGCGCTGATATTATTTGCTGTAGCAATGAATAATACCTTGCTCAGGTCATATTCCAGTTCCAGGTAGTTATCATAGAAAGTACTGTTCTGTTCTGGGTCCAGCACTTCCAGCATAGCGGAACTCGGGTCTCCTCTATGGTCATTGGCCAGTTTATCTATCTCATCCAGGATCATTACCGGATTGGAAGATTTTATTTTACGGATCGACTGCACAATACGACCAGGCATCGCACCGATATAGGTTTTACGATGTCCGCGGATTTCGCTTTCGTCGTGCATACCACCCAGACTTAAACGTACATATTTACGTCCTACCGCGTTGGCAATAGAGCGGCCCAGAGAGGTTTTACCGATACCCGGAGGGCCTACAAAGCAAAGGATAGGAGATTTCATGTCTCCTTTCAGTTTCAGTACGGCCAGGTATTCCAGGATACGTTCCTTGATTTTCTCCATACCGTAATGATCGTTATCCAATACTTTCTTTGCCTTTTTCAGGTCGTAGCTATCGGTAGTATATTCGTTCCAAGGCAGGTCCAGCAAGAGATCCAGGTGATTGTACACCACGCTGTAATCAGGGGTGCTTGGATGCATACGCTCCAGTTTTTCAATCCCTTTGGTGAAAGCTTCCGCAGCGGCAGCAGGCCATTTTTTGTCTTCTGCCTTGCGTTTCATCTCACGGATTTCACGGTCGTTGGAATCGCCGCCCAGCTCTTCTTTGATCGACTTCATCTGCTGTTGCAGGAAGTAATCGCGCTGTTGCTTATCAAGATCCGCCTTGGTTTTATTGGTAATCTTGTTTTTCAGTTCTGCGAGTTGCAGTTCTGTTTGCAGGAGTTTCATCAGTAACTCCGCGCGTTGGCGCAGGTTGTTGATTTCCAGCAATTGCTGTTTATCCTTCAGCTCTGAATTCAGGTTTGAAGAAACGAAATGCACCAGGAAAGAAGCATTTTCAATATTCTTCAGGATAATGCTGGCTTCTGAAGGCAGGTTAGGAGATAACTGAATAATTTGAGCCGCCAGGTCTTTAATAGACGCAATGTAGGCTTCAAACTCTGTATCATCTTCTGCATTCTCATCCTGAAGGATTTCCACTTTAGCCTTGAAATAAGGTTCTTCCGTAACGATCTCTTCAATTTTGAAGCGTTTACGGCCCTGGATGATGATAGTGGTGCCACCATCGGGCATTTTAATCAATTTAACGATACGAGCTACTGTACCTACTTCACTGAGGTCTTCTACAGTAGGATCTTCTATTGAACTGTCTTTTTGCGCCACAACACCGACCATTTTGTCAGTCTTGTATGCATCGTTTACTGCCTTTATGGATTTATCCCTGCCAACAGTGATAGGAATCACTACACCAGGAAAGAGTACTGTATTGCGTAATGGTAATAATGCCAGTTCATCGGGGATCTTTTCATCCTCCAGCCCCTCTCCATCTTCACTCAAGGGAATAATAGGCATGAACTCCATTTCATCTTCCGAATTTCCTAAATAAAATCTGTTCATCTGAAATATTTAAAGCCACCGAGGACATTCTGTCAGATTAGCCAACCAAATCCGCTCGGATTAATAGCAGGGGTACCTAGTCAAGATTAATGCCAAGTGAAAACCCCTGCCAAAAGGAAACGCTTTTATTGCTACTATCCAAAATAAGTAGCAATAAAAGCGTTCTTTAATGATTATGGCTGAGCTTAGAGGGTTACGCCTACACCTAACTGGATAGATTGGTTCTTCCAGTTGCTGGTGTTGGTAACGCTGCTCATATCTTTTACATCGTTGAAGCCGATGATGTAACGGGCAGAGATGTTGATAATCGGCAGTTGCAGCCAGAGACCGCCAACACCGGAAATTTCACCACCTTTAAAGGCCTGATTCGCCGCACCAAATACTTTTTTGTCGCTCACCAGTGCGCCGAACTGAGGTCCGAGCTGGAGTTTCAGTCGCGGAGTACCCAAGTCAATGTTTGCCAACAGCGGAATGCTCAGGTAGTTGAGATTGATATTTTTACCGTTGTCATTCAGGTTACCAGTGTTGTAAATCTGGCTAAAATCATCAGTGGTTTTGGTTTTGGTAGAAGAGAAAATTGCTTCTCCCTGTACTCCGAAACCTTTTACCAGGTTCAGTTGAACGAAAGCTCCCAGGTGGTATCCCAGGTTGAATCCATTCTGATAACCGGTACCGTCGAGTTTACCCAGGTTGGCGCCACCTTTAACACCCCAGCGCAGCAGAGATTGCGCATTTACAGACGAAACAGCTGTTACTGACATCAGTACAACAGCAAGCATGAGTTTTTTCATAAAATCGAGATTAATGTCATGGTTAAAATATAGACGTATGGCAGGACTCTTACCCCTACGACTGTCCGCGGAGGCGTTTTATACAAAATCCGTGCTATATGTTAAAATTTCTAGAACGTATAGGAGACACGAGCCGTAAAGTAGCTCAGGAGGCTACTTTCACCGAGATTAAAAGTTTTGAACATCGTGTAACAAGGAGAGATGGTCACTTTACCAATAAGATAGGAGAAATTAACGGTGAGATCCACGGCTCTCGGTTGAAATCCTGTTTTCTGTTCCATGGATGTTTCCTTTCCCGGATGCTTCACCAATTTATTCACTTTTGGGGCGCGGGTATAATATTGAAAAGCTTTCAGATTACTGTAATAATTGGCCGTTCCCATCGTCAATGATACAGATGGAGTAAGTAGTATGGCATCTTTGGCGGATAGCGCACCGGTAAAGATAAATGGATGACGAATAGTGGCGATGAGGTTAAAGTCGCTCCCCTGTAAGGTTTCCAGGGTATGCAGGCCTTCCGTAACCGTCTTTCCCCAGCCATAGTCCAGGCTTATTCCCGGCTGCAGCCACCATCCCCTGTAATAGAAGTAGGCGAAGGTTTCATTTTTGATGGGTGATAGCGGCACATCGCTACTATCTGCAAAGAAATACCGTGTATAGGATACGCCAGTCAGGAAGTTATCATTCTTAGAATAGTCATATCCGGCTGTGAAATCCCATTCAAACCAGGGTTTTTGAAAGGCATTAAAGAGGTAATATCCGCTAAAACTGGTATAGAAGCCACTTTTATGGTAGTAAGTCAGGGATGGGGTAATAAAAGTTTTCATTACGAGCGGTTCGTCGTAATTGGGGACTTTGCTTCCATAAGCGGGATTATTGCCATATCCAATACCGATAACCAGCTCACTTTTCTCTTTTTTGCGCAACAGTGAGTCCAACTGGTTTTCCAGCTCAGCTAAAGTTTGGCCCATCGCAGAATGGATGCAAAACAGCAACAGGAATATAAAGTATACGCGCATGAAAATGCTTTTACCCTAATTTTTATATGAATCGCAATATAGGTGTTAAAGTCGATTAAAGAGGGTAAGGTGTGGGTGAAGAGGCATTAAGTATAGGTATACCCCGCTTATTTGTCGATAAACAAGCGGGGCTGATTTCTTTAAACGAGATCTATAACGGTAATTTCCGGGAGTACGCCTACTCTTCCTGGGTATCCGAGGAAGCCGAAGCCACGGTTTACATAGAGGAACTGTTCTCCTTTCTTATAGAGGCCGGCCCATTCCTTGTAAATATATTGTGCCGGGCTCCATTTCAGGCCGGGGATTTCAATGCCGAACTGCATGCCATGGGTATGGCCTGCCAGCATGAGGGCAATATCTGGATATTCCGGTCTTACTTGTGCATCCCAGTGGGTTGGGTCGTGGGAAAGCAGGATCTTAAACGGAATCTCAGCGACGCCTTCATGGGCTCTTTTCAGGTCCCCATATTTAGGAAAGCGGGACATAGCGCTCCAGTTTTCCACACCCAGCAAGGCGATTTTATCATTGCCACGGGAGAGAATGGCGCTTTCGTTCATCATGAGGTTCCAGCCGAGTTCTCCGTGTATGCGTTTCAGGTGTTCCAGGTTCTGATGCTGCATGGCGCTGTAGCCGTTTGGCTGCTTGTCGGGCCAAGGGTAATAATCGCCATAGTCATGGTTCCCTAAGGTAGAAAACACTCCCATAGGGGCTTTTACCTGACTAAATACATCCATCCACTGTTCCATTTCCATGGCGCGGTCGTTGACCAGGTCGCCGGTAAACAGAATGAGATCTGCTTTCTGGTCATTGATCATTTTCACGCCTTTCAGTACAGCCTCGCGATTTGCGAAACTACCGGAGTGGATATCGGATATCTGTACGATACGCAGTCCTTTAAAACTGGCTGGCAGGTGTGCAAAAGACAGTTTTAGCTTGCGTACATGATAATTATACTTATTAGAAAAACCGTATACGAGAGTCGCAAAGAGACTACCACCTGCGATGAGGCCCAGTCTGTTCAGGAATTGGGAACGGGAAAGTCCGTTTACGGCTTCTGTGGTTACGTCTTTGGGTGCGGAGAAGCGGCGAATCAGCCAGGTGATTCCTCTTCTGACATCGTCCAGGAGGAGGAAAACGGCGGCAAGTAGTTTGGCGACTACCAGACCTATAATAATAGCGAGTACATAAGAGCGTACGGCTGCCGGCCAGTGATGCCATTTAATATATGGTAACAGGGCGACGATCAGCAGGCAGGAGATAGAAATAAGCCAATAGGTACTATAGGTAATATTTCTGACCCGGGGAGATGACATGTACACCATAGCTTTCACGGCTTGGAATACATAAATGTCCAGCAACAGGAGGATAAATATTAGAAGAAACGAATTCGAGCCAGGTCTCATTATTAAATTTTCTATTAATATGATTAATTGGGCAAGGTAATGATTCTGCCTCGCTCCAAAAAGTTAAATATCATTCAGTTAATCTGAAGACGAATAACAAGAATATTAATTGTATGTTTTATTTTTTTTCGTGGGAAAGAAACCGTTACATTTGAAACAATCAGAAGTTATTAGGAATTAACCCATTAACATGGGCGCCAGGTAGTGTGAGAGCGGGAGATTGCTTTCAAAGTTATATTGTGTGAATAAATAAATATACTACAGCGCCTGATTTTTACCTAATCGTTGTATTTTTGTCCGATTGGGGTTACTTTTAATTGTGTAAAATTAATATTGAAATCCAAATTACAGGCAGAAGAGATGTGTAATCGGATCTGTAATTCATTCAAATATTTAATTTATGAAATTCACCTACTACGGACATTCCTGCTTTGCTGTAGAAATAAAGGGTAAGAAGATCTTGTTTGATCCATTTATCCGTCATAATGAGCTGGCAAAAAAAGTTGATATAGAAGCGATACAGGCAGATTACATTTTTGTATCGCACGGACATGAGGACCATACTGCTGATTTGGTAGAGGTAGCAAAGCGTACAGGCGCCACCGTAGTATCTAACTTTGAGATAGTTACCTGGGCTGGTAAGCAAGGCCTGGAGAAATTACATCCCATGAATACGGGCGGTAAGTGGAAGTTTGATTTTGGCGTGGTAAAGTGTACTGTAGCGCAGCATAGTAGCGGTTTACCAGATGGCAGTTATGGCGGCAACCCGATGGGGTTCATTTTCATTACAGACGAAGGAAATTTTTATTATAGCGGCGATACGGCGTTGACATTTGATATGGAGCTGGTACCGATGGCTGCCAAACTAAATTTCGCAGTGTTACCGATTGGTGATAATTTCACGATGGGTGTGGAAGATGCGATTGCGGCAGCTGAAATGATCGAGTGTAGCAAAATAATTGGTGTCCACTTCGATACTTTTGGCTATATTAAAATTGATCATAAGGGAGCAATTGAGCAATTTGACGAAGCGGGGTTGGAATTATTGTTACCGGAAATAGGGAGCACTACAGAGGTTTGAGGAATAGGTGGTAAGACAGAATTATCCTTTATATCCTATAAATAAACCTTGAATTATTATTTTAGACAATGGCAAGAATTATCGCAATCGCTAACCAGAAAGGTGGCGTAGGAAAAACTACAAGTGCAATCAACCTGGCAAGCAGCCTGGCCGTGCTGGAGTTCAAGACGCTGCTGGTAGATGCCGATCCTCAGGCCAATAGCACCACTGGTCTTGGCTTTGACCTGCGCAATGTGCAGCAAAGTCTGTATGACTGTATGGTCAATGATGTCCAGGCCAAAGATGTGATCCTGGAATCAGACACTCCTAATTTAAAAGTACTCCCTTCCCATATAGACCTGGTAGGCGCTGAACTGGAGCTGATCAACCATCCCACCAGGGAAAGGGTGATGAAGCAAGTGATAGAAAGTGTCCAGGCGGATTATGATTTTATCATTGTTGACTGCTCTCCTTCTTTAGGATTGATTACGGTGAATGCCCTGGTGGCTTCAAATTCCGTGATTATTCCGGTACAGTGTGAGTTCTTTGCACTGGAAGGGTTGGGTAAACTGTTGAATACCATTAAAATTGTGCAGAGCCGTTTAAATACGGAGCTGGAAATTGAGGGTATTCTCATGACTATGTACGATGGACGTCTGCGACTCAGCAACCAAGTGGTGGATGAGGTAAAGCAGCATTTTGAAGAAAGCGTCTTCAATACTATTATACATCGCAATACCAAACTGGGAGAAGCCCCTAGCTTTGGTAAATCCGTTATTATGTACGATGCAGCCAGCACCGGCGCCATTAATTACCTGAACCTGGCCAAGGAAATTCTGCAGAAACATAACTTCACGAAAATCAAAACAAAAGATAAAATCTTAGCAATTAACGATGACCAATCCAAGTAAGAAAGAGGCGCTGGGTAAAGGCATCCGCTCACTCCTGCAGAATATTGATACAGACCTGAAGCAAACCGCCGGCGCACTCGGCGATAAAGCTGCTGTAGCTACTACTGCTGCCGGAATAGAGCGTATTCCCCTGGACCAGATTGTGACCAATCCCAAACAGCCCCGCCGTGATTTTGATGAGATGGCATTACAGGAATTGAGTCAGTCAATCCAGCTGCATGATATTATCCAGCCTATTACTGTAGCCAAAATCAGCAATAAAAAATTCCAGCTGATTGCAGGTGAACGCAGGCTGCGTGCCAGCAAAATGGCAGGACTGAAAGATATTCCGGCTTATGTTCGCCAGGTCAACGACCAGGAACTGCTGGAACTCGCCCTGCTGGAAAACCTGCAACGCGAAAACCTGAACGCCATAGAGGTTGGGCTTAGCTACAAACGCCTGATGGAAGAGTGTAATCTGACACAGGAACAAGTAGCCGACCGTATGGGCAAAGAAAGAAGTACTGTTACCAACTATATTCGCCTGCTGAAACTTCCTCCTGATATCCAGGTGGCAGTACGCAATGGTATCCTGAGCATGGGCCATGCCCGTGTACTCACCGGTATCGAAAAGGTGGAAAATCAATTGTTCCTTTTTAATGAAATCCTGAAAAGTGGTCTTTCCGTTCGTCAAACAGAAGAACTGGCCCGCCGCATGCATCAGGCAGAAGATAATAAAGGAAACCAGCAAAAGGCAAAAATCAAACTGGCGCCAGCATTCCAGAAAATTCAGGATAACCTGGCATCACACTTCTCCACTAAAGTTAAACTGGACAGGGATAAGAACGGAAAAGGCAGTATCATGATCGAATTCTATTCAGACGAAGAACTGAACAGTATTCTGGAAAAAATAGACATTTACGGTGGCTAAGGCTGGACAGATCACTCATTTTTTACGCAATATTTTTCTCCTGCTGCTGGTAGTGACCTCACTACCGGCAGTAGCTGCATCTCCTGTGCCATCACAGGCTGATACCGTGGCGCCTGTACTGAAATCTCAGATAGATAGCAGCAGGGCCGCGCATTTGTCGTCCGACTCCGCCATTCAAGGCATCCGGATCGACTCCACCGCAGATATGCGGGCAGCAGTGGAACCTAAAATCCATAGTCCCAGGAAAGCAGCACTCTATTCTGCTGTATTACCAGGGTTAGGACAAGCTTATAACCGGGAATACTGGAAAATACCACTGGTATATGCTGCCATTGGTACCTGTACCGGCTTTTTCATCTTCAATATGAAAGAGTATAAGCGTTACCGTGATGCTTATCGTATCCGTATGCTGAATAATCCGGATATACATGATGAGTTTGAAACGATCTATCCCCGTATATATCCAGCAGATGCCATCAAGGTTATCAGGGACCAGTACCGGGAATATGTGGATTATTCCGTATTGTTCTTTGTACTCTCCTACGGACTGAACATAGTAGATGCAACGGTGTTTGCGCATCTGCGGTCATTCGACGTATCCAATGACCTCACCATGCGGATTTCACCCACCATTATCAACAATCGTACTTTAGGAATAGGTGTTAATATCTCCGTTGGAGGTAAGAAATCGAAGCGACTGTATTACGCAGGCAGATAACACCTATCAGCAACCAATATAAAACAAGTCAGGTCATGAAAATTGCGCTTATCGGATATGGTAAAATGGGTAAAGCCATTGATGCCATTGCCACTGCCAAAGGACACGAAGTAATTCTCAGAGTAGATTTAAACAATAAACACCTGCTGGAAAAGGAACACCTGGGCCAGGCAGATGTAGCCATAGAATTCAGCACTCCGGAAACAGCTTATTCCAATGTGATGAAGTGCTTCGAAGCCAATGTACCTGTTGTTTCCGGCACCACCGGCTGGCTGGAAAAACTCCCGGAAGTTAATGCCATTGCCACCAAAGAAGGGAAAGGATTCCTCCATGCTACCAATTTCAGCATCGGTGTGAATATCTTCTTTGAAGTAAATAAAAGACTGGCCGAACTGATGTCTACCCAGCCACAGTACGACGTGCGCATGGAAGAAATCCACCACACCCAGAAAAAGGACAGCCCAAGCGGCACCGCTATTACGCTGGCGGAACAAGTACTGGCAGGCATTCCTCGTAAACATGAGTGGATTAACCAGGAAAGTTCAGTAGAAGATAAACTGGTGATCATCTCCAAGCGTATAGATCCGGCGCCAGGCACCCACACCGTAACTTATACCTCTCCTATAGACGATATCAGCATCACCCACACTGCACATAGTCGCGAAGGCTTTGCAGCAGGTGCTGTAGTAGCCGCAGAGTGGCTGAAAGGTAAATCCGGAGTGTACTCCATGAAGGATGTGCTGAACCTCTAAAGCCAAAATGTCCAAAAGACGCAGGAACAACTTATATTTGTTCAGATAAATAATGTTCGCTGCACTTAAAGTTCATCCAGGAGGGATGCAAATCAGACGGTATGTTATCGAAAAAAACACAATACGCATTTCACGCTTTAATCTATCTGGCCGAGAATGTTGACAAAGGACCTATCCTTATTTCTGAGATAGCGCAGGAAAAAAACATATCAATTAAATTTCTTGAAAATATCCTGCTGGAGTTGAAAAACGCCGGCATTCTGGGCAGTAAAAAAGGCAAGGGAGGAGGTTATTACCTCATGAAACCTCCAAAAGAAGTTCCGCTGGCAAGGATTATACGCCTGCTCGACGGACCTATTGCCCTGCTTCCCTGCGTGAGCCTGAATTATTATGAACGTTGCGAAAACTGCCGCGATGAAGCTGTATGTGGCCTCAACGAAGTAATGGGAAGAGTAAGGGATTCCGCCTTGAAAATTCTGGAAAACAAAACACTGAAAGACATCTTAACTAGAAATAGCTAAAAGATAGATTTCCAACTACTTAGAATACCTCTGCGATTGCAGAGGTATTTTTTTTACCCATTTTTCTATTTAGTCTATCTTTTTTATAGGATTTATGTATTTTTGTATACTTGCTGGCACAAGTATATCACCATAAGGAAGTATTACATGACAGACATTACCACTGCACTGGACAATAAGTCGGTAGTAGAAGGCATCCGATATTTAACCGAGCAATATCCCGGCGCGGTTGCTTTCAGTACCTCTTTTGGCCAGGAAGACCAGGTAATCGCAGATATTATCTGGCGAAACCAACTACCAGTCAAGGTATTTACCCTGGATACAGGACGACTGTTCCAGGAAACCTATGACCTGATCGATCTGACAATGGCACGCTACAAACAGCCCATTGACGTGTATTTCCCTGAAACCGCAGCTATAGAACAGCTCCTGCAAAAAAAGGGACCCAACAGCTTTTATGAATCCGTAGAAAACAGAAAAGAATGTTGTGGCATACGAAAAGTAGTCCCCCTGAACAGAGCCCTGGAAGGCGTAAAAGTATGGATCACCGGATTGCGCGCAGAACAGTCGGACAACCGTCATGATATGAAGATAATCGAGTGGGATGAACAAAGACGGTTATACAAATATAATCCCCTGATTCATTGGGGATATGATGAGACGCTGGCTTATCTGTCGGCCAACCTTGTTCCATACAACAAACTGCACGACAAAGGCTTCATCAGTATTGGATGCGCTCCATGTACCCGCGCCATCGAACCAGGCGAACACCCAAGAGCCGGCCGCTGGTGGTGGGAGCAATCTCACAAGGAATGTGGCCTCCATGGCTAATTTCCAAACACATTAAATATATTTGCATTAACTTAATTATAGTCCAATGACGAATCAGATCAATTGGGAATTTCCGCAGGCACTGGAGGATGAAGCTATTTATATTCTTCGTGAAACAGCCGCCCAGTTCGAGAAGCCTGTGTTGCTTTTCTCAGGTGGAAAGGACTCTATCACACTTGTCAGACTTGCCCAAAAAGCTTTTTTTCCGGGAAAAATTCCATTTCCGTTACTCCATGTAGATACCGGTCATAACTTCCCTGAAACCATTCAGTTCCGCGACTGGCTCGTGGAATCGCTGGGACTGGATCTTATTGTGCGTTCCGTACAGGATAGCATCAATCAAGGTAAAGTACAGGAAGAAACCGGCAAATATGCCAGCAGAAATGCCCTGCAAACAGTGACCCTGCTGGATGCCATCGAAGAAGGTAAATTTGATGCCTGCATCGGCGGCGCCAGACGCGATGAAGAGAAAGCCCGCGCCAAAGAAAGAATATTCTCCGTGAGAGATGAATTCGGACAATGGAATGCAAAAATGCAACGTCCTGAACTCTTCGATATCCTCAACGGTAAAATTAATATCGGCGAAAACGTACGCGTATTCCCCATTTCCAACTGGACAGAATTAGATGTATGGAATTATATCCGCCGTGAAAAGCTGGAAATTCCTTCTATTTATTTTGCACATGAAAGAGAAATCATTGAGCGCGACGGACTCTATTGGCCTTATTCTTCCTATCTCAACACCACTGCAGACGAAGTGCCATTCCGCCAAACCGTACGTTTCCGTACCGTAGGCGATATGACCTGTACCGCTGCCGTACTTTCTGAAGCAGATAAACTGGAAGATATCATCGCAGAGATTATGGAAGCCAAAATCTCTGAACGCGGCGCGCGTATTGATGATAAACGCTCCGAAGCTGCTATGGAAAAACGCAAACAGGCAGGATATTTCTAATCCGCAGCTGATAATACCGCAAGGCAAAATAACAATACTCCGTCCACCCGGCACGGAATCATCCGGTAGTAATTTTAGTACTGCCCAAAATACAATGATAATGGAAGTATTACGTATAGCCACTTCCGGCAGTGTTGACGATGGTAAAAGCACACTCATAGGCCGCTTACTCTACGATACCAATTCCATCCCCCAGGATAAAATGGAGGCGCTCCACGCCGCCAGTAAACGCAAAGGGCTGGATTTCACGGATCTCTCTTTGCTGACAGACGGACTGGTAGCAGAAAGAGAGCAGGGCATCACCATAGATGTTGCACATATCTACTTTTCCACTCCTACCCGTAAATATATTATTGCCGATACGCCCGGCCATATTGAATATACCCGTAACATGGTCACCGGCGCTTCCAATGCGCAGGTATCCCTGATTTTGATCGATGCCCGCAAAGGCATTGTGGAACAGACTTACAGGCATTTCTTTATTGCCAGTCTGCTACGTATACCCTACCTCGTGGTATGCGTCAACAAAATGGACCTGGTAGAATATAACCAGGCACGCTTTAACCAGATTGTAGAGGAGTTCCAGCAATTGCTGGCCAACACTTCTTACCAGGCACAGGATGTCGTATTCATTCCGGTATCTTCTCTCTATGGCGAAAATGTGGCTACTACCAATGGCGCTATCAGCTGGTACCAGGGTCCTACCCTGCTGGATTATCTGGAGCAGGTCAGCTTTGATCATGCAGATAGTCAGCATCCTGCCCGCTTCCCTATTCAGAGTGTTATTCGTCCGAGAACAACGGAGTATCACGATTTCAGAGGATTTGCAGGGAAAGTGGCCAGTGGTCATTTTAGTGTAGGCGAGGAGGTGATTAGTCTGCCTTCCGGTCAGAAAAGCAAAATCAAAACGATTGAACAGTTTGAAAAGCAGCTACAGACGGCCCAGGCGAGAGAAAGTGTTGTGATTACGCTGGAAGATGAGATTGACAGCAGCAGAGGAAATATGCTGGTTAAACCAGATGATCAGCCACAGCAGTTGAAAGAGATTAAAGCGCATATCTGCTGGATGGACCAACAACCATTGACGGTTGGTAAGACTTACCTGGTGCAACATGGCGTTAACCGGGTGAAAGCCAAAGTACAGCAGCTCCACTACGTAACAGATGTGACCAGTCACCAGCCAGTAGAAGGTAAAGCCTCGCTCGGATTGAATGATATCGGCAGCATTACCTTAAGAACCGCGTCTCCCATACTGGCAGATACTTACGCCAGCAATCCTGCCAATGGCGCATTCATCCTGATAGATGAATTCAATAACACCACTGTAGGCGTTGGATTTATAGAATAGATCAGAAGATATATACAACAGAAAAGCCGGCTCACGATGTAAAGGCCGGCTTTCTGCATTTTAAGAATAGTTATTATTCAAGGATATGGTTTAGATGTTCTCCAGCATATCTTTGGTCATCTTCGCCAGATCATATTCATGTTTCCAACCCCAGTCTTGTCTGGCGAGATTATCGTCCATGCTGTTTGGCCAGCCATCAGCAATCTGCTGGCGGTAATCCGGCTCATAACTAATAGTGAATTCAGGAATATGTTTCTTGATTTCTGCAGCAATCTCTTTTGGAGAGAAGCTCATGGCAGAAAGGTTATATGCTGATCTGATGGAAATCTTAGAGGCGTCAGCTTCCATCAGTTCGATGGTGGCGCGGATCGCATCTGGCATGTACATCATGGGCAGATAAGTATTTTCAGAGAGGAAGCTGGTATACTTCTGATTCTCTTTTGCTTCATGGAAGATTTCCACTGCATAATCTGTAGTACCACCACCTGGAGCTGATTTATAGCTGATCAGGCCTGGGTAACGCAGACTTCTCACATCCACGCCATAGCGGTGGTTGTAATATTCGCACCATCTTTCACCGGCAAATTTGCTGATACCGTAGATAGTAGTAGGTTCAATGATAGTATGCTGCGGCGTTTCCTGCATAGGAGAGTTCGGGCCGAATACAGCGATTGAGCTAGGCCAGTATACTTTATCCAGGTGTTCTTCTTTCGCGATATCCAGTACGTTGAGCAGGGATTGCATATTGATATGCCATGCCAGCAATGGATTTTTCTCACCGGTAGCAGACAGGATTGCCGCCAGCAGATAGATCTGGGTAATATTGTGACGGATCACCAGTACGTGCAGCATTTCCTTATTCATCACATCCAGCGACACATATGGGCCAGTGCCCTTCAGCAGGTCATGTTCTTCACGGAGGTCGGAGGCCAGTACGTTGGCTTCACCATACATTTTCCTGAGCGCCAGCGTCAGCTCTACGCCAATTTGTCCACAGGCGCCAATTACCAGGATCTTATCTTTCTTCATAACAACTTTATATTGAAGCAATATTTTGAAAACGGACGTAATATTAACGGGTTCCCCGCTATTTCCGAGCAGTCCCATACCGGCCATGACAATGTAATAACAATAGCCCAGACCTTTTGTGAGTGGAATAGTTGCTGGATTACAATATTATGACATTCAGGGAATTCTGTGGTTGTGGAAGGGGGTTATAACTGAGATATAAAAGTTACCTTTGCAACCTGATTCAACAGAAAAAAATTCAAGATGAAGCATTTAAAATCATTGTTCCAGGAACAGTATAACCCGGAGAACTTCTTCCTGATTGCAGGTCCCTGCGTGATTGAAGAAGAAGAGTTATTGATGACCGTTGCCGAGAAAGTTAGCGGCATCTGTAAGCGCCTGGAAATCCCTTATATTTTCAAAGCGTCCTATCGTAAAGCCAATCGTACCAGCGCTCATTCTTTCACTGGCATTGGAGATGTAGAAGGACTGGAGCTGTTACAGAAAATAGGTAAGACATTTAACGTACCCGTAACTTCAGATATTCACTCTGCTGCGGAAGCTGCGATGGCGGCTGCTTATGTGGATGTATTGCAGATACCTGCTTTTCTTTGTCGTCAGACAGACATTCTGTTAGCTGCAGCAGAAACGGGGAAGGTAGTGAATGTGAAAAAAGGTCAGTTTCTCAGTGGCGAGTCTATGAAATTTGCAGTAGAGAAAATCAAAGGAGCTGGCAATAACAATATTATGTTGACAGAGCGTGGTACTACCTTTGGGTATCAGGATCTGGTGGTAGACTACCGTAATATTCCAGTGATGCGTGAATTTGGTCATCCGGTGATTATGGACTGTACGCATTCGCTGCAGCAGCCGAATCAGCCTGGTGGCGTAACCGGAGGTAATCCGAAAATGATCAGCACTATTGCTAAAGCGGCGATTGCAACCGGGGCAGATGGCTTGTTCATTGAAACGCATCCTAATCCTGCATGCGCGAAATCTGATGGCGCAAACATGCTGCAGCTAGATCATTTGGAAGAACTGCTGGAAAAACTGGTGGAGATCCGTAAGGTGGTAAAATAGTTGATTCTTTTCGTGGCGAACATCTTGACGATTTACGGCGTTTTACGTATATTCATATAACACTTAAATCGTTTACTGTATGATAAACTTACACCATTTGAAATCCGGTGATACAGTGATTACCAATTTTGGAGGAGTAGAAAAACCTGGTAAAATTATTCAGGTGGATCATATTGAAAAGAAAGTGCTGGTGGCCACTGAAAACGAAAACGAATTCTGGTATGATTTGGATAATCTTCAACCCGTCCATCTGACGCCAGAAACCTTACTCAAATTACAGTTTCATGTAGATGATGCGCAGTCGGGTCCAGGAAAGGGTACGCTTTATGTAAGAGGGCCATTTTCTGTACGTTGGTTCCCGGATGGACATGAGCCTTTGCTGGTGTTACATTACAGGGATGAGTTCAGAGAGCTGAAGCATCATATCACGCTAAATGAATTAGAAAACCATTATCATGGTATGACTAATTTTCATTTGGATTAATGCATAAGTTATAAAGAAAAGCGCATCTGCAAAATCAATGCAGATGCGCTTTTTCTATTATAACAGCTGTTACTTACAGTTATTTTCTATATTAAAATGGCATCTGCCGGTGGTACCATTGATCATTTTATAGTCCATATACACAGTGTCTAGTCTGGTACCCCATTTATCATAGACATAGGAATATTCCAGATCAGTGTACAGCTTATCGTAATCTCTAGGGCGGAGTTGGGAGATAGTGATATGTTTGATATTATTCTTTACCTCATCGCCAAATGGCAAGAAGAGGGCGAATTGTTTGGGAACATATCCCAGCCAGCGTGCAGCCGGAGAATAGGCCTTATCTGTATAAGTGTAGGTCATTTTCTCTCCACCTAAAATCATTTCTGAAATATTCCCATTTTGATCGTAGGTATAAACGGTGGAATCACGTTGGGTACTGGTTTGTCCATATCCATAAGGGACTTCTCTAAGCAGGCGTCCTTGATTGTCATAAACGAAGCTGACAGAATCCATGCCCAGGGGTTCTCCGTTGGCCATAAAAGTGGATACCAGCGCATACTTTGGTTTTTGGGTATTCTTATCCAGTATGTAAATCCGGGACTCAATAACGTTGTTGTTACTCGCCAAAGTCTTCATGGTGACAGTATTATCGCCGTAGGTGACATTCACGGGAAGGCCCCAGTCTGACTGTATTATCCTTCCTTTCTCATCATATTTGAATTTCACGGGGCCAAAAGTCATGTATTGGTCCGGGTTGAAAATCCCTGTGACACTGGCTAACATGCAACTTTTAGGCGGTGTTACAATTGGATCAACAGGTGGCTTCGGATCCTCTTTCTTGCTACTACAGGAAGACAGGGAGATGGCAGCTCCGAGGAACGCCAGGGTTAATAAATTTTTCATAGAATTTCTGAGCACTTAGATAAGCGCCAAATATAATATGAAAGCTATCAAATACAAATTTTAAAGGTAACGCACGGGATTACGGCGCGCATTCAGGATATAATTTTTCATATTAACCCAAAAGGCGAGGATCATATAAACAATGACGGGTGATCCCATGGTTAGGAAAGTGGCATAAATGAAAAAAAGGCGAATTCGGGAGGTAGCAACACCAAGTTTATCACCGATAGTACTGCAGACACCGAAGGCCTTCCATTCCACGAAGTCTTTAATTCGGTTCATGCTTCAAATTTATCATATTTCACCTATAAAAACAAGCCTTGCCGCGGCAATATGGCGTACTTATTTCTCCCTGATAATCAGATTATTGTCATACACTGCGGTGAAACTGCCTGGCTGAACGATGTTCAATTATTTAATATAATAATTAACATTAACATTGTGAGGTTTCATCTTCATGGTATTTAATTCGAAAACTTGTTGATTAATGTTTAATTTTGCAAGCAATTTTTAACCGCTCTTAAATATTTTTCTATCATGGTGTTTGATATTGACATGATTAAAGGAGTGTATGCGGCATTGCCGGGTAAGGTGGAAGCGACCCGGAAGATGTTAGGTCGTCCGCTCACTCTGGCCGAAAAGATTTTATACGCACACCTTTTTGCACCAACCGCTACTCCTTATGAAAGAGGCAAATCTTATGTTGAATTTGCACCTGACCGTGTAGCTATGCAGGATGCAACTGCCCAGATGGCGTTGCTCCAGTTCATGACCTGTGGTCGTGACAAAGTTGCGGTTCCTTCTACTGTACACTGTGATCACCTCATACAAGCTGAAAACGGCGCTGCAAAAGATCTCGCAGCTGCTAACAATACCAACAAAGAAGTTTACGACTTCCTGTCTTCTATCTCCGATAAATACGGCATTGGTTTCTGGAAACCAGGCGCTGGTATCATTCACCAGGTAGTGCTGGAAAACTATGCATTCCCTGGCGGTATGATGATTGGTACTGACTCTCACACTCCAAATGCCGGTGGTCTGGGTATGATCGCTATCGGTGTGGGTGGTGCTGACGCCGTAGACGTTATGGCTGGTCTGCCTTGGGAGCTTAAAATGCCTAAACTGATCGGTGTTAAACTGACCGGTAAAATGAGTGGCTGGACTTCTGCAAAAGATATCATTCTGAAAGTGGCAGGTATCCTCACTGTAAAAGGTGGTACTGGCTGCATCGTTGAATACTTTGGCGAAGGTGCTGACAGCTTCAGCGCTACAGGTAAAGCAACTATCTGTAACATGGGTGCTGAAATCGGCGCTACCTGCTCTCTGTTTGGTTATGACGAGAAAATGGGCGACTATCTGAAACTCACCAGCAGAGCAGATGTAGCTGCAGCTGCTGATGCAGTGAAAGAACACCTGCGTCCGGATGCTGAAGTTTACGCTGATCCTGCGAAATACTATGATCAGGTAATTGAAATCAACCTGGATGAACTGGAACCATATGTAAATGGTCCTTTCACTCCGGATCTGGCTTGGCCTATCTCCAAATTCGCTCAGGCAGTTAAAGAAAACAACTGGCCAGAGAAACTGGAAGTAGCCCTGATCGGTTCCTGCACCAACTCTTCTTACGAAGATATCTCCCGTTCTGCGTCTCTCGCTCAACAAGCTATTGACAAAGGTCT
The DNA here is from genome assembly GCF_003259435.1 of Chitinophaga dinghuensis. Classification (GTDB taxonomy): domain Bacteria; phylum Bacteroidota; class Bacteroidia; order Chitinophagales; family Chitinophagaceae; genus Chitinophaga; species Chitinophaga dinghuensis. The sequence goes on along the minus strand of NZ_QLMA01000003.1, from coordinate 442,294 downwards.
GGGTATGAAATCCGAATATACTATCACTCCTGGCTCTGAGCTGGTTCGTTACACTATCGAAAGAGATGGTTTACTGAACACTTTCGCTCAGGTAGGTGGTGTTGTACTGGCTAACGCTTGCGGACCTTGTATTGGTCAATGGGCTCGTCACATCGATGATCCTAACCGTAAGAACTCCATCATCACTTCTTTCAACCGTAACTTCGCGAAAAGAAACGACGGTCTGGCTTCTACCCACGCTTTCGTTGCTTCTCCAGAAATCGTTACTGCACTGGCCATCGCTGGTAGCCTGACTTTCAACCCACTCACCGACACGCTGAAAAACAAAAACGGCGAAGATGTGAAACTGGATGAACCTAAAGGTTTTGAACTGCCTGTTAAAGGCTTCGCAGTAGAAGATGCCGGTTACCAAGCTCCTGCCGCTGACGGTAGCAATGTACAGGTAATCGTATCTCCAGAATCTCAGCGTCTGCAGCTGCTGGCTCCATTCGCTGCCTGGGAAGGTACTGATCTGAAAGGTCTGAAACTCCTGATCAAAGCAAAAGGTAAATGTACTACTGACCACATCTCTATGGCAGGTCCATGGTTGAAATTCCGCGGTCACCTGGATAACATTTCCAACAACATGCTGATCGGTGCTGTAAACGCATTCAACGACAAAACTGATACCGTTAAAAACGAACTGACTGGTGAATACGGTGCAGTTCCAGCTACCATGCGCGCTTACAAAGCTGCTGGTCTGGGTGCAGTAGTTGTAGGTGATGAAAACTATGGTGAAGGCTCCAGCCGCGAACACGCTGCAATGGAACCACGTCACCTCGGCGTTCGTGCTATCCTGGTGAAATCTTTCGCCCGTATCCACGAAACTAACCTGAAAAAACAAGGTATGCTGGCACTGACTTTTGCTAACAAAGAAGACTACGATAAAGTACAGGAAGATGACAACATCGATATCCTGGGTCTGACTAGCTTCGTTCCTGGCAGCCAGCTGACTGTTGTACTGAATCACAAAGATGGTAGCAAAGATGAATTTGCTGTAAACCATACTTACAACGAACAACAAATCCAATGGTTTAAAGCTGGTGGCGCTCTGAACGTAATCCGTGCAGAGTTCGCAAAAAAAGCTTAATCGCCATTTGAAATGGACATAAATGAAAAACGGACAGCAATTGCTGTCCGTTTTTTTATTTTTTAGAGAGACACAACTCCTAGAATTTCACCCATACTATGTAAGCTTCTTTCTTACGTCCCTTACGCTCAATCATTAAAGTAGCAAATGACTTTTCATCCGCACTGTGCGTATTCATATCAATCCTGCTGAAACGGGCAATATCCTTATTTCCAGGATCGCCAAAGAGATAACTGCGTTGTATTTTCTCTCCATCATACCAAGCCAATACAGTATTAGCATCGCTTACGCCTCTCATTTTCTTCCGGCCTCTGTAATTTTCATCCTCCCGCTCAATGTTTTCTGAGAAGTCATTGTAAATAGCATATGCCTTATCATTGACATACATGTAATCAAATGAGAAGAAGTTATTGTTGTTGGCGCCTCCTTTAAAAGCTCCCCGATTATAATTCCAACCAGTTTCCGCTCTACGGTAAAGGTAATATGGACTCAGCCAGCCATTTGTAAACTGCGATTTTGCAATAGCATAACTTCCCGGCATCTCCTTTCCATCCGCACTTACCCTTACTACGCCAATATCTCCCAGTCGGGTGCTGGTATGCGTTGAAGAAGAAAAACTACCAGAGGCAGACATGTACGAAGACGTACTAACCTTGGCTTCCAATTCCTCAAACATGATCGTCGCAGTTCCATCTTCATGCAACCTAAAATCCTGGATAACCCCTGTATATGGATTCTTATACTTCAGATTCTTCTGTGCATAGGACGACAACTCAGGATGTTTTACAAAGGCATCCGGGCTTATCTTCAGCGAGGCAGGATCAATCGTATTCATCTTCAATACCATGTTCCCGTCTGCACTATACATGGTATGCTCCAGACCAATGCTCTTCGCATTTACCCCGGAAAGCATGTATAACTGCTTATTGACAGCATTATACTTTAACCCCACAATTGGGCTTTCTATACTTCTCGCAGAACTCATATACTCCCCTGCGATATCTTTGCTACCCTTGGATAAACGGGAAACAAAAACTTTAGAATCCTTACCTCCTGATTTCGCCGTGTTATAGCCAAATGTGGTCAGAAATACATACTCATCTCCGTGAACATACATTTCCAACAGGTTCAGATATTTGTACTTATTCTTAGGAGAGGCATAATTTCCTTCATTAATCACCTTATGCTCTGGGGAATAATGTGTAATTTTTATCCGGGCATTGCTTTCATGTGCAAAAGTATTGATGGTAGCAACAGCGTAGTAGTCTGATTCCGGATCTTTCTTAACATCGAAGGAAGGAAGTCCTACTCCACCATAAACCACCGCATAACCAGCTGTAATCGGCAATTTCTCTATCTCGCCCACTACTTTCTCCTCAATCAGCTTACCTGACTTACCATCAAATGTAAACCGGTATAATAACGGAGATCTATGCTCATAACGCACTAAAAACAATAGTGCCTGGCCGTTGATTTCAAATAAACCCTTGAAGTCAGAAGTACCCAGCTGCTTCGTTTTGAAGGACTCCACATGGTTGTTGACTATGGGCGACATTTTATGCTTTGTATCAAATACCGCCACCTCAATGCCTTTCTTTTTAGAAAAATGGAAGAACAGGGTATTTCCATTTTTCATTTGTAATAACTTACATGCTCCAGCTGAAGGTTCTTTAAAGCTAACACTACGACTTACTTCCGGGGTCTGGCCTTGTGCCATAGTAATTCCTGCCGTAAACATCAGGTTCAAGGCAGCAATCGACAGAATTTTCTTAATCATGACAGAATAGTGAAATATTTTATTTACGCAATCTATATATTTTTAAAAAACATCATTATATATATAATAGACTCGATAATTATATTTCACTAGTGCAGTATCGTGAATAAGAAGACGGTCCCAATTTCATAAATTATATACTCAGAACTTCACCCAGGCAATATGTGCCTCTTTCTGATTGCCTTTTCGTACAATCATCAACGTTACAAATGATTGATCTCCCGGGCCACGGGTGATCATATCTATTTTGCTGTAACGGGCAACTTGCTCTTCCGGTTCCCCAAAAAGATAGCGCTGTTGCACGCTGTTCCCATCAAACCAAGCCACAACTGTATTGGAATTACTAAAAGACAACATCGCCCTTTTCTTTCTGTGATCTTCTGTTCTTTTATTGACATTCACCGGAAAGTCATTATAGATAGTATAGGATTTGTCGGCCGCCTCCAAATAGTCATAGGAGCAGTAGCTATCATTGTATATTCCTGTAAGTTGTACTTCTGTGTAGTAGTTCCAGCCTATTTCCGGCCTTCTGTAAATCAGATATGGCCGCAGGTAATGATCTGTATACTGCGATTTCGCGATCGCATAACTACCGGGCAACTCTTTTCCGGCCGCATTCACCCGAAAGATACCTATGTTCCCCAACTGGGTACTGCCTGCATTGGTCAGTCCGGGAGATATCACCATAGAGGAAGAAGTATCTATAGTACCATACATTTCTTCCTGTAATATGGTAACAGTTCCATCCTGATGCGGTCTGAAATCCTGTATAATTCCTTTGTAAGGCTGCTTATTCTTCAGATTCGATTTGACATATGCTGTTAATCCCGGATGGGTAATATATGCTTCAGGGCTCAACTCCATTGTTGCCGGGTTAATGGTATGCATCTTCAGCAACATATCATCATCAGCAGTATGCATGACCGATTCCTGCCAGGAAGTTTTGGCCCCAACGGCAGATAACATATAAATCAGTTGATTCGCCGGATTATATTTTACCACGATTAAAGGTTCTGCCCGCAGCGGTCCAAACTCTATATATTGTTCTTTGATTTTTTCGTTCCCATTGGATAAACGCGTTACAAAAACCTTGGCGTTTTTGCGTGATAAGGCTATATTAAAACCAACTGTTGTCAGGAAGACATAATCCGCTCCATGCACATACATATCTTGCAGCACCAAATATTTATACTGTTCCGCTGGGGAAGTATAACTCAATTGATTAACGACCTGGTGTGCAGGAGAATAATGCGTTACCTTGATCTCCCGGTTGGCATAGCCTGTTTGCAGGTTCAGTGTGGCCACAGCATAGTATCCTGAAGCCGGGTCTTTCTTAACATAAAAATCTGGGATACCTTTAATTCCCATGATCATAGGAGACCTGGCGACATCATCCACCACTGTTTCCGTTTCCAGTTTACCGGTATTACCATTGAAAACGAAACGGTATAAAGTGGAACTCTTTCGCTGATAACGGACCAGGAACAACACCGCCTGTCCATTCATTTCAAACAATCCCCTGAAATAGACGCGGCTCAATTGCTTTTCATTAAAGAAGGATATTTGATTATTCTCCTCGGATGCTACCTGGTGATGGATATCATAAACAGTGGCTTTTATGCCTTTTTTAGGGGAAAATTGGAAAAACAAGGTATTTCCGTTTTCCATTGGCAAGAGTTTACATATCCATTCGCCAGGATCTGCAAACCCGGCGCTGAGGGATACTTCCGGCTTTTGTGCCAGTACGGTTCCCATAGATAAAAGGATACTCAAAGTCGCGGTTAACAATCGCTTTATCATGATGATGCTTTTTTATCCAATAGTTAGCATAAATATCAAATCCTCCTGCACTATCCCTGATAGAATAAACCCTACATTTGTCCATATGCATTCGTCTATTACTACTTATCTCTGGACAGATTTATGTGAGAAGTACACGTCAGATCAGGCGCTTATATCACAAACCTTTGCTGATCTTAGTACACATTATGCGGAAAGCGGCCGTTATTATCATACGATGACGCATATACGCAACATGCTGAATAGTGCAGTCTCCCATGAAGCGTTGATCCGGGATAAAGATGCTTTCCTCTTTGCTATTTTCTTCCATGATGTCATTTACGATGCTACAGCGAAGGATAACGAGGAGAAAAGTGCCGAAAAAGCCCTGTTTTTCCTGGAAAAGATAGAATTTTGGGAAGAAGAGCGGAAACAGGTACAGGACCTGATCCTTGCTACCAAAACCCACCCGGCAACAAACAGTAACACAGATACGAACCTTTTGCTGGATCTGGACCTGGAGATATTGGGTGCGGAGCCGGCAGTATATCAGGAATATGCAGCCAATATCCGCAGGGAGTATGCGATGTTTCCGGATGAACTATATTTTCCTGGCCGGAAAAAAGTGCTGTATCATTTCCTGGATATGCCTTTTATTTACCGTACAGAAATTTTCAGGAATGAGCGCGAACAACGTGCCAGAATTAATATTGAAAACGAAATTGCAACTTTATAATATGAAACGAATAGCGGTTTATTGTGGTTCAAGCATGGGAAATGATAATATTTTCCGGGAACAGGCGATGCTTTTGGGCGCTACCCTTGCCCAAAAAGGCATTGGTCTTGTGTATGGTGGCGCAAGAGTGGGACTGATGGGAGCCGTAGCAGATGGCGCCCTCTCTGAAGGCGGCGAGGTGATTGGCGTACTCCCCCACTTCCTTCAACAAAAGGAGCTGGCACATGTGGGGCTGTCAGAGCTGATTCTCACAGATACCATGCATGAGCGCAAAGCAAAAATGAATGAACTATGCGATGGCGTCATTGCTTTGCCTGGCGGCTTTGGCACGATGGAGGAATTATATGAAATGCTCACCTGGGGACAACTGGGATTGCATAATAAACCTGTTGGCCTGTTGAATACAAATGGCTTTTATGATGCGTTGATTGCGCTGAGTGTGAATATGTCGGCCAACGGATTTCTCTCGGATGCTAACCGGGAAATGCTGCTGCACAGTGCAGATATCCATTTGCTGCTGGAGCAAATGGAGCAGTATAAACCGCTGGAAGGGCCTAAGTGGATACCTTCCGTGAAGGAAAGCTAAGCTTGCGATTCACTGGAAAGCGCCTTACAATACTTAACCTTAAATTGCCTGCGCCAAAGGTCTGAAAGGCATTTGGCAAAGGCATCTCGCTTCGGTTGGAAGTTCCTACATAATGGATGCCGGCGAAGAAATTGGCCGAATTATAACCTAAAGCGGCACGCACCGTACTGTTGATCTGCCAGCCGAAACTCCTGGAAATACTGCCATCTTCGAGGAATAGTTTGGTGCGGTTTACCCCCAATCCTCCTGTTACAGATAAGGATAAAAACCAATGGTGTTTATATACAAAAGTATAAGCATAACCGGCATTGGCCGTAGTACTGATGATGCTGGATTTATGATAGTGAAAATCGTGTAGAAACGCGGTATCCTCCAGGTAATAAGGTACCAGTGAGGAATCTCCTTTTACCTGTACATGGAAGATATCTCCACCTACCAGGAAGGAGCCTGCGCTGCGCTTTTGATATTCATTCTGCAGGTTAGGTGCACGGTAAGAGAATTTCTTATCATTGAAAATATACTGCGCATTCAGTCCCACTGCTGTATTGCGTATATCCGGCCGTTGTGGATATGGGTTTTGTGTTACATATTCTTTTCCAAACACTTTGTCCGGGTTCGCAATATAAAAGCCTTTATACGTTTGCCCGTAGAAGTCCACTACAATCTTCCGAAGATATATATGGGTTTGCAGGTCGAGGTATTTCGTCTGCCCATACTTTTCATTATGTCTGTTAACGAAGGGGAAATTGAATCCCAGGTTAAGGCCCAGAAATTTGTAATTCGCACCAAAGCCAATATTCATGGGCGAATTGGGACGATATAGAATATCTTTTTTCAGCTTAACATCCACAATATCATAGCGATTATATTTCCGGGAGGAGTAAAGTCGGGCTGTGAGCTCATTCGTATAGTCTTCCACGTAAGCGCTGTCTGTTTCTGTTTTGAGGAATCTCCAGAACGCATTTTGTCCGGCCGCAGGGATTAAAGCGGCACAGATAAGACAAGCTAACAGGAATAATCGTTTAGTCATATGCGTCATTCTATTGCGGGGCGCGGCAAGATACTAATTCCCCTTCCAAAACCCTCAAAAAATAGCCAAATGATGGCTTTTTGTCGTTATTTAGGCAATTCTATTACTTCCAGTTGTTGAATACGTCCTACTTCCAGTTGAAAGCGGAGTAGTGTTTTTACTTTATGCCAGCCTTGCTGACCACAGGCCCCCGGATTCATGTGGAGTAATCCCAGGCTGGGGTCGGGCATTACTTTCAGGATATGCGAATGGCCGCAGATGAATAATTTGGATTGATGGGCGATCAGTTCCGCCTTCACGCCTGGGGCATATTTGCCAGGGTATCCACCAATATGTGTGATCATCACCTGTACTCCTTCCAGGTTAAAATGCAGGGTTTCCGGATATCTGATACGGATATCCTTCCCATCGATGTTTCCCCAAACGGCGCGAAAAGGTTTAAATGCCTCCAGTTGGTCGGCTATCTTACTATCGCCAATATCTCCGGCATGCCATATTTCATCGACACCTTCAAAATATTGAAATACCTGCGGATGCAGGTAGCTATGGGTGTCCGACATCAAGCCTATTTTTTTCAATGATTTTTCTCTATTTTGGGCAGCCAGACTCCAGATTGATACATAATGGAACAACTTGACATCTCCCCGAAAACTGCCCGATTATTAATTAGCTGCCCTGATAAACCAGGTATTGTAGCTGGTGTTTCACAATTTTTGTTCCAATCCGGTGCAAATATACTGGATGCCAGTCAACACAGCACCGATCCTGCGGAAGGTTTATTTTTTATGCGTATGGAATTGGAAATCCAGGAGCAGCCAGGGTTTCAACAGGCATTCCAGGAGCGGGTGGCTACGCCGCTGCAAATGGAATGGCAATTCAGTTATTCTCATCATCGGAAACGCATGGCCATCCTGGTTTCTGCGTATGACCACTGCATGCTGGATCTGCTCTGGCGCTGGCGCAGCGGGGAATTACAAGTGGATATTCCACTGGTGATTTCCAATCATAACAGCCTGGAAAATGATTGTAAGCAGCTGGGCATTCCTTTTTATTATCTGCCAGTTACCGCTGCTACTAAAGAGGAACAGGAAGCGGCAATCGTTCAATTATTGCGGGAACACCAGGTAGATTTTATGGTACTGGCCAGGTATATGCAGATTTTGTCTCCCCAATTTGTCAGTTTATATCCACACCGCATCATTAATATTCATCATTCATTTCTCCCGGCTTTTGCGGGCGCAAGGCCTTATCAACATGCCTATAACAGAGGTGTGAAGTTGATTGGCGCCACTGCCCATTATGTCACAGACGAGTTAGATGAAGGACCGATTATTGAACAGGATGTAGCCAGGGTTACGCATAAACATGCGGTGGCTGATCTGGTGATGCTGGGCAGGGATATAGAGAGACACGTGTTAACCCGTGCAGTAAAAGCCCACATAGACGACAGAGTAATGGTTATCGGCAATAAGACGATAGTCTTTTAAGCAAGTTATTTTTTATGGAGATACGCAGCGCTCAGGGCCAATTCCTCCTGCGCATTTTGTTTGAGCGTTTTCAATAGCAGCAGGGCTTTCACAGGCACCTGCAAGCTTTCTTTTTTAGCTTTACGAATGGTGTTTTGCGTAAACAGGTGCAATTCGTTGAGGTCGTGCCAGTTGCCGAGTAGTTCCCCGCCTCTTTTGGTGAAAGTCTGCATCTGCTTGTATTGCGGATCTGCCGGTAGTATTGGTTTAAGAATACTCAACTGATAATAAATGGCTTTCATTTGTTTTCTGACTTCATGCCAGGCTGCGTGTCCGGCACGCATTCCAGGACTGGCTATCTCCCTATACTGATCATTAATATATTCAAGCAGATCTGCCATCAGTCTTGTTTCCGGTACCTTTTCCAGCTTCTGGCGGAACAGGTTCGGCAGCTCCTTCAGGGTTCCTGGCTTTAACCGCTTACTGGCGGTAGTCAGTAGTTCTGCCGCTACCTCCTGACGTTCCTGTAAGATCATATGAGCATAGGCAAAGCGCCATTTTTCCCGTTTTTCAATAATGCCTAATGCACGTGCCTGTAATTGTGCATCCCTGGCAATACCGGCAATAGATTGCAATACCCGTAGTTTATTGAGATAACGGCCATGCTTAAACGAAAGATGCGGAATTTGATCTGTGAGTGCGAAAAAAGCGCGGAGTTTCTTGACGCCTACCCGCTGTTCGTGGACTGCTGCGGGGTTCCGGGGATGAATCAATAGTTTATCATGCGCCGCAGTGAGGGCGGTGCATTCTGTTTGGAGGTAGTCAAATAAAGTTGCCTTTATCATGGATGGGGGTTTCTTGCGCCTTCGGCGCGGTTTTTTTGCTCGCAAAGCAACAGGGCAGCAAAGCAGCAAAGAGATTAATGCGGAGATCAGCCTATCATTTGTTCTCGCAAAGGCGCAAAGGAATTAAAGGATTGTGCTTTGTTATATGATTGTGTTTTGTTTTAGAAGCTCGCAAAGTACAGAACTACTATCTCACTATACTTTTTAGATTAGAAAATTATAAGGAGAAGTACCCATGAGAGCCTTTGCGGGCTTAAATAAACAACAAAACATAATCCTTTAATTCCTTTGCGCCTTTGCGTGAAACGAACAAAACGCAATCTTTGCTGCTTTGCTGCTTTGTTGCTTTGCGAGCAAAGAAATTAATCTTCGCCACAGTAAGACATCACGATTTCGAAAACTAGTGCCGCAGCGAGTTTCGCGGTTCTATTATCGAAATCCAGCGCTGGATTCAGTTCTGCGATATCTGTACCTTTTACTTTGCCACTGGCCAGGATAGCACGGAAGCTTTCCAGGAAAAGGCCGTTTGGCACAATACCATTATACGCGGTAGCGCTGACGCCTGGCGCATATGGTGCTGCAAATACGTCCAGACAGGTAGTCAGATATACATAATCCACCTGGCTGAGGAAATGCTGGATGGCAGCAAAGAGGGTATCCTTATCATTCAAATGAAACGCGTCTGCCCCTACATATGTTGCACCTGACTCACCGGCAATATTGAAAAGCTGACGGGTATTTCCCAGCTTTTGAATACCTAAGGCCAGGTAATGAAAAGGTTCTCCGGCCAGTTTGGCTTCCTGTGCCAGTTGGAAAAAGCTGGTCCCAGAGCTTGGGCCTTCCGCACCAGGCACCCGGTTATCGAAATGTGCATCGAAATTGATATATCCTACTTTCGCCAGTTTATGCTTACTGTATTCGCGGATACCGCGGGCATGGCCATATGCAATTTCATGACCGCCGCCTAATAACACAGGTAGATAGCCTGCAATCAATATGGACTTCACCACTTCGCTCAGTACCTCCTGTGCATTTTCCATGCGGCCATCCAGACAAGCTACATCACCTGCATCTACTAACACAGCGCCTTCTGTAATATGTACCGGCAGATTGCCCAATACCGCACGAATGGCGGCAGGACCATCTTTGGCCCCTACTCTGCCCTTATTTCTCCTTACGCCTTCATCACAGGCGAAGCCTAACAAGGCAACACCTTTCTGACCAGGGTTAAGTTTAGGCAAAGAGGCTTTCAACAGATCCACCGGCTGTACTACCTGATGCCAGCGCAACAGATCCGGCGAAGCGCCATCTGTACGACCTGCCCAGGTACCGGCAGCTGTTGGATGATAGAATTCATTTGTTATCATAAGTTCGTAACTATTTCACCTTTCTTCCACACACAGGAAGGCTTGAGTTTTCCCTGGAAATAAAGGATATCCCGGTAATCCGCAGTTGGATATGCCTGCATATCCGCCACAAAGCCTGGCGACAGTTTTCCTACATCTGTCAGTTGCAATGCCGGCGCAGCTCTGAAAGTCAGTGCAGCAAATACTTCCGCAGAGGAAAGCTTTTCCGCAGCACTCATAACCGCTGCCTGCATCAGCAGATCGCCCATAGGCGCAGAGCCCGGATTCCAGTCGCTCGCAATGGCCACGCATGCTCCTTCATTCAGCAATTTCCGTGCTGGTGCATAATGCATGCCTAATCCCAGCGAAGCGCCCGGTAATACCACCGCTACCGTATCTGATTGAGCCAGTAGCTGTATTTCCTTATCTGTGCTTGCTTCCAGGTGATCGGCAGAGAGTGCATTTACCGCCACTGCCACTTCTGCGCCGCCTGCGGTAAACTGATCCGCATGAACGGTGGCTGCAAATCCCAATGCTGCTGCCTTTTGCAGGTAACTGGTAGCTGCTGCGGATGAAAAGGCGGTTTCTTCAATGAAGATATCCACACGGTTAGTCAGCGATTCCTGTTTTAAAACCGGTAGCAGTTCATTTAAAACCACCTCCAGGTATTCCGCTTCAGTGCCTTCAAAATCGCGTGGTTTCATATGTGCCGCCAGACAAGTAGGGATCAGTGTTGCTTTAGTATGCAACCCTGCCTGCTGGATAGCGCGCAGCATCTTCACTTCACTCTCAAAATTGAGGCCGTATCCACTCTTCACCTCTATGGTAGTAACACCTTCCTGAAGGTGACGGTTCGCACGGGCAACCGTATTTTCCGCCAGTGTAACGGTATCGGCTACACGCGTTTTTGTGACAGAGTCCCAGATACCACCACCTGCACGGGCAATTTCAAGATAGGACTTACCGGCGATACGCATAGCGTAATCCCGGCTGCGACTGCCATCAAAGCAAATATGCGTATGACAGTCTATGAATCCTGGCATGAGTACCATTGGCGTATCGATCCAATGTAGTTCATGTCCGGCGTATTCTTGCTGGAGCGACTTAAAGTCGCCCACAGCAAGAATTTTATCATTTTCCACAACAATACCTCCATTGGGGATCACTGGCAGTTGTTCATCCTGCAGCGCTCCTTTCAGCGGAAGTCCGCTCATGGGAAGTATCTGTGTAAAAGGACCTATTAACATCGGTAGTAAATTTAGATATTGATACCAAATTTCTCAGCCCATTCCTGTGCTTTATCATATCCGGCATCTGCATGGCGGAAGATACCCATTGCAGGGTCGTTGAAGAGCACACGGCGCAGACATTCTGCTGCGCGTTCTGTACCATCGGCCAGCACGACCATACCGGCATGCTGGGAATAGCCCATACCTACGCCGCCGCCATGGTGGAAAGATACCCATGTAGCACCGCCGCCTGTGTTGGACATCAGGTTGAGGAGAGTCCAATCGCTCACTGCATCGGAACCATCTTTCATGGATTCTGTTTCTCTGTTTGGAGAAGCTACGGAACCACAATCCAGGTGATCGCGGCCGATAACGATAGGCGCTTTCACTTTACCTGTTTTCACCAGGTCATTGAAAATGAGGCCGGCTTTTTCGCGTTCGCCGAGGCCCAGCCAGCAGATGCGGGCAGGTAATCCCTGGAAGGCTACTTTTTCCTGTGCCTGTTTGAGCCAGTTGATGAGGTGTGTATTTTCAGGGAAAGCCTCCATGAGGGCTTTGTCTGTAGTATAGATATCCTCAGGATCGCCGGAGAGGGCTACCCAGCGGAAAGGTCCTTTTCCTTCGCAGAAAAGTGGACGGATATACGCAGGCGTGAATCCAGGGAAATTGAATGCATTTGGTTCTCCGCCTTCTTTTGCGAATTCGCGGAGGTTATTACCGTAATCGAAGGTAACAGCGCCTTTCTGCTGCATTTCCAGCATGAAGCCTACGTGACGGGCCATGCTTTTCAGCGACAGTTGTTTGTAATGCGCAGGATCTTTCTTACGCAGATCAATAGCGGCTTCCAGGGACATGCCATTAGGAATATAACCGTTGATTGGATCGTGCGCGGAAGTTTGGTCTGTCAGGATATCCGGGATGATACCATCTTTCAGAAGTCTTTCCAGCATGTCGCCGGCATCGCTTACCAAACCGATAGAGAGGGCTTCGCCTTTTTCCATGGCTTCTTTCGCCCATTGCACCGCCTCTTCATAAGAGTGGGTCATGCGATCGATATAGCGGGTATCAATACGTTTCTGGATACGGGTAGGATCGATATCAGCGCCGAGGAAAACAGCGCCTGCCATGGTGGCTGCCAGTGGCTGAGCGCCACCCATACCGCCGATACCCGCAGTTACCAGGAGTTTACCTTTCAGGCTGCCGCCAAAATGCTGACGACCGCATTCCATAAAGGTTTCGTAGGTACCCTGAAGAATACCCTGGGTACCGATATAAATCCAGCTGCCGGCTGTCATTTGTCCGTACATCATCAGGCCTTTGGCACGCAATTCATTGAAGTGCTCCCAGGTAGCCCATTTAGGTACAAGGTTGCTGTTGGCCAGCATAACGCGTGGCGCTTGCGGATGGGTACGAACGATACCTACAGGTTTACCTGATTGCACCAGCAGGGAGTGATTCTCATCCAGTTCCAGGAGGATTTTAATAATTTTTTCCAGCGCTTCGCGATTGCGGGCAGCCTGACCAATACCACCATATACCACCAATTCTTCGGGGTTTTCGGCTACTTCATGATCAAGGTTATTCAGCAGCATACGCAGGGGCGCTTCTGTTTGCCATGATTTAGCGTGCAGCGTGGCGCCATGCGGCGCTTTATAATGCGGGTGAGCCGCGTAGGATTTAATAAAGTCCAAACTGTTCATGATAAATACCGTTTAAAGATAATTGATGGCTGGTAGCTGCCTCGTTGGCAACGCTTACCAGGGATTGATTGGTGATGATATTGTGTAATGCTTCGATATCGTGGGCAAAGATGCGGTCCTTGTCAGCGAAGGTTACATGCTGACGGGTGAATGCATGTACTGCTTCCAGAACAGGTCCTGATTTCAGCGGACGGCGGAAATCGATCGCCTGTGCGGCATACAGCAGTTCAATCGCGAGGATATATTCCAGGTTTGAAATAACCTGATTCAGTTTACGGCCACTGATAGAACCCATGGATACGTGATCTTCCTGACCGAGAGAAGTAGGTACGCTATCCGCGCTGGCTGGGAAGCAAAGCGTTTTATTCTCTGTTACCAGAGCAGCGGTAGTATATTGTGGAATCATGAAACCGGAGTTCAGTCCTGCGTCCTGGATCAACAGTTTAGGCAAGCCGAATCGGCCTTCAATCATCATATAACAACGACGATCAGAGATATTACCCAGTTCTGCAGCCGCCACAGTAGCGTAATCCAGCGGCAATGCCATAGGCTGACCGTGGAAGTTACCGCCGCTGATGGTATCCTCTGCGCTGAAGATAATCGGGTTATCTGTTACCGAATTCAGTTCGATGGTAGTCAGGTGATGGAGATGCTGCCATGCAGTGCGGGAAGCGCCATGTACCTGGGGCATACAGCGGAGGGAGTATGGGTCTTGTACCCGGCCGCAGTCAACATGCGAATACATGATTTCGCTGCCGTCCAGCATGGTTTTCAGTCGGTGTGCTACCAGTTGATTACCAGCGAAAGGTCTGATAGTGTGGAGACGCGGGTCAAAGGGTTTGGACGTGCCCATAAGGCCTTCCAATGAGAGGGCTCCGATGATATCGGCAGCATCCAAAGCGTTGTGGAGGCGGGCTACCGCTTTCACTGCAAAGGAGAGGATAAACTGTGTACCGTTGATAAGGGCGAGGCCTTCTTTAGGGCCGAGTGCTACTGGTTGCAGTCCTTCCTGTTGTAATACAGCCTGCATATCTGTTTTCTGGCCTTTGTACCATACTTTTCCTAATCCGATGAGTGGGAGGAAGAGATGGGAAAGTGGGGCCAGATCTCCGGAAGCGCCTACAGAGCCTTTTTCAGGCACCAGTGGCGTTACCTGGTGATCGATGTGCCAGATGATGCGTTCCAGTGTAGCAAGAGCCGCGCCGGAATAGCCTTGAGCCAGTGCATGCACTTTGGTGATGAGCATGATGCGGGCTACTTCTTCCGGAATGCTTTCTCCTACGCCAACGCTATGGCTTTGCAGGATATTATATTGAAGGGCACGGGTATCTTCCTCAGAGATTTTGGTATCGCAGAGCGGGCCAAAACCAGTGTTGATGCCGTATACAGTAGTATGTTGGGATACGATGGTTTGTACATATCCGGCGCTGGCCTGGATACGGGCAATGGCTTCCGGAGAGAGGACGCCTTTGGTTTTTCCGCTGGCGATGTCCAGGACTGTTCCCACCGTTAAGGTATCGATACCGTAATTGAAAACGTTGGTCATTGTAAGGTTGTTAATGGTGATGTATTGCTTTGGTGTATGATTAAATTTCTCGTCTTACTCTTTCAGAAAGTGGCACTTGCTGCACGGATTGTTCCATTTCGGTAATGGCTTCCAGTATTTTGCGGCTATGTTTATTTTCTTCTGCCACGCCTTCCATGGCTTTGGTGATGGCTGCCCAGATGGGTTGTACTCTTTTTAGGAGCTCTTCTCCTTCCGGGGTGAAGGCCACGAGTTGGCGGCGACGGTCGTCATTGCAGGAATCGGTACGTACCAGTCCTCGTTTACGGAGATTGGTCACCATCTGACTGACGGCGCTGTGAGATATTTCCAGTTTATCAGCGATGTCTATCATGGGCATGGGTTGGCCTTCCGAGAGGATATAGAATACCGGAAACCAGCTGGCATCGAAGGGAATGCCTTCCTGCTCATAGACTTTATTCACTTCCATGAGGAAGTATTCGCTGAGGCGGCGCAGACGTGTGCCGAAAACGAGATGACCTAAGGATGCGTAGAATGACATGTCGGTAAATTATATAAGCACTTATACAATATTACAAAATAATAACGAATCTGCATAATTATAGATTACCGGAAAAACCTGGTGGGAAATATCCGGTAATCTGGTAGCAAAGATTCGTAATTACTTACTTTTTCTTCTTTTTCTCTTTATCCTTCTCTTTGGCTTTTTTAGCTTTTTTCTCGCCGGTAGCCGCTTTCTCTTCATCGGATTTCACGTCGAACCAGAGTGGAGATTTGCTGTTAGGGGCGCCGTTGTAGTTGATGAACAGTTCTTCCCCTTTTTTGATAGCGCGACGGGTAATAATGCTCATGGTTTCCTCTTCAAAATCCATTTCATACTTACAGTTAGGTGTGTAATCATGGTTATAGATGGAGCAGAAACCTAATGAAATGCAGGATTCGGATTCGTCGTCGCCCCAGAGGAAAATATAGTTATGCAGGAAAGTTTTATCGGCCAGGACGGTATCTTCGTGGTTGAGTACCAGTACTGGGGATGTTTCTATCCTTGTTCCTGCAGGAATGTCTTCATTTGTAAAAACTCCACGGCCTTTGCCTTTGGATTTTTGCACGTATAAGTATGGCTTAATCATAGCACTAATTCATATAAAAGAAGGCGTAAAGTAAAGTTAAAGCAGGAAGTTATCAAAATCATCCTGAAAAATTTTAGGTTTGCGCCCCGAAAGCATTATTTGGGGGTCGTGCAATTTTTGTATTTTGAAACAATAAGGACTGATGATAAATTATAATCCAAAGGACTGGTTTACGTTTATCTTCCGTATTCACAAAGCGGATACGGTAAGAAAGCTCTTTCCCATGTTCATAGCCTTGTCTATTTACTCTGGTGCAATAGCCTGGCTGGAACTGGAATACTGGAAGCTATCGGCTAACAGTGAAGTGAAAAATATCTCGTTGATGCATGGATTGCTGGGTTTTGTGATATCCCTGCTGCTGGTCTTTCGCACGAATACTGCCTATGACCGTTGGTGGGAGGGTCGCAGGCAGTGGGGCACTATCGTGAATAGCAGCCGTAATTTCGCCATCAAGCTGCAGGCAATGTTACCTGCCAGCAATACCGCGGCCAGGGCCTGGTTTAAGGTGATGATCCCCAATTATGCATTCAGTTTGAAAAATCACCTTCGTAAATTATGGCTGCCTGAAGAGATGGAAGCCTTGCCAGGAGGCGCGTCTGTCGACATAGATCCCAACAAACATATCCCCAATCAGCTAGCGGGCCTGATGATGCAGAAAACCATGGAATTACACCGGGAGGGCCAACTCAGTGGCGACCAGCTCATCATCCTGAACAACGAATTACAATCATTTACAGAAGTTTGCGGCGCTTGCGAACGAATCAAGAATACGCCTATCCCTTTTTCTTATTCTGTATTTATTAAGAAGTTCATCTTTTTTTATATCATGACGATGCCCTTTGGCTATGTATTTAGTCTGGGTTACCTGATAATACCTATGATTGTCTTCATTTTCTTCGTTCTGGCCAGTCTGGAATTGATTGCCGAAGAGATTGAAGATCCGTTTGGTAAAGATGCCAATGATCTGCCAACAGACAGCATCTGTGGTAATATTCGTCAGCATGTGGGAGAAATATTATAGTTCCTGCCCTTATGCGTACTATTTTAACTTAATTTCGCAGCCAGAGTCAATTTGTACATGGAAAATGAAGCATTACAGGAAAAGTTCAGTGAGCTGACGGAGGAGAAAAACTACCGTGAATTGACAGTTTACCTGGACGACCAGCTGATTACGGACATTGCAGAACTTATTCATGAGGAGCCTGATGAAGCAGGGGTTATTATCAATAATCTCTCTATTAGTCG
Source organism: Chitinophaga dinghuensis (assembly GCF_003259435.1). GTDB lineage: Bacteria > Bacteroidota > Bacteroidia > Chitinophagales > Chitinophagaceae > Chitinophaga > Chitinophaga dinghuensis. The sequence goes on along the minus strand of NZ_QLMA01000003.1, from coordinate 424,771 downwards.
CGCTGCTGCTGCATTCCGTATTCTCGACTTTCCTCTGCAAGAGGATGTAATCAAATCGTTAGCCCCCGCCAAAATCGCCGAGCTTTTGAATGAACTGCCCGCGGATGACCGTACCTCTTTCCTGGAAGAACTTCCTAGTGAGGCGGTAAAGGAGCTGATTAAGCTCCTTGATCCGGAAGAGCGCCGTATCACGTTGTCCCTGTTGGGGTACAAGGAGAACAGCGTGGGCCGTATCATGACCCCGGACTATATAGCCGTTCGGGAGGAGTGGACAGTGAAACAGGTCCTGGATTATATCCGGGAATATGGAAAGGATAGTGAAACGATTGATGTAATTTATGTGATCGACAGCAACGGCCATTTGCTGGATGACTTCCGTATCAGGGAATTCCTGTTGGTATCTACGGATACGGTGGTACACACCCTGATGGACGACCGTTTTGTATCCCTGCATGTCAACGATGACCAGGAAGAAGCCATACAGGTATTCCGGATGGAGAACCGTGTAGCCCTTCCCGTTGTAGACGATCAGGGTATCCTCCTCGGTATTGTCACCATCGACGATATGTTGTGGATTGCCAATGAAGAACATACAGAAGATATCCAGAAAATCGGGGGTACCGAGGCATTGGATGAGCCCTATCTGGACATGCCACTGCTTAAGTTGGTAAAAAAACGTATAGGCTGGCTCGTAGTCTTGTTCATCGGCGAGATGCTTACTGCTACTGCCATGGGCTTTTTCGAAGATGAAATTGCCAAAGCGGTGGTACTGGCGCTCTTTGTACCGTTGATTATTTCCAGTGGCGGCAACAGTGGTTCTCAAGCTTCTACCCTGATTATCCAGGCTATGGCGCTTGGGGAGATCACGATCGGCGACTGGTGGCGGGTAATGCGCAGAGAGCTTATTTCCGGCGTACTGCTGGGAAGTGTGCTCGGCGCCATCGGATTTATTCGTATCCTGCTCTGGAACACCTTCTTCCATACCTATGGTGAACATACTATCCTCATTGGGATGACAGTAGGTATTTCCCTGATCGGGGTGGTTTTGTGGGGGACCCTTTCGGGCTCTATGTTGCCGTTGTTGCTGAAGAAACTTGGAGCCGATCCGGCGACATCTTCGGCGCCGTTTGTAGCGACGCTCGTAGATGTAACAGGGTTGTTGATCTATTTTACAGTGGCTTATACCTTAATGAGGGGAATTTTACTCTAATAGTGGAGATATTTTTTTTGTCAAACGGCGCCTATCGGCGCCGTTTGACGTTTGGGGAAGAACTGATTATGTTTTGTTGACGGCGCGGAGATAAGCGTTTGACATTGCGAGCGGAACGGATCGTGTTGGGATAACGGCGCAGATGGATGTTTGACACATCAACTTAAACCAATCCTATTTTGCTAACAGCCAAACGCGCTATTCACCCAACTTGCGCAGCAATACCGCGCGAAGCGCGGAACCAACCAAAACGACATCGAAGATGTCGTTTTCAAAATCCGCGATGGATATTCGCATTAGTAACAGGTAGACTTAATCGTAGTCCCCTCATGGGTTTTGCGAATAATAAACAACCGGTCATACTCTTTGTCTCCAATAGAATCCACTGGCGACTTTGCGCCCAGACTACGAATAATAGGAATCAAGGTATTGGAATGCCCAATGATGACCACATGCTTCCCCCAGTCTTCATGCCTTGTTAGCTCATAAATCAGGGATTCACCGGAGGTATCCGGTTTGTAGAAGCTCGTGTCTGCCGGTAATAATAAACGCAGACTATCTGCAGTCTGGATACTACGACGATAAGGTGTAATATATATCTTGTTGATAGCGGAATCTTTAAGGAGATGATATAATGCTCCGGCCCTGGCGTGTCCTTCCGGCGTCAGTGTAGAATCATGCCCCTCATATCGTTCTGCATGTCGTACCAGGTAAAAAGTGCCGGTGAGAAAGGTCGTGTCTTCCGAAACCGGTATAGGCAACCGGGCAGGAGACTTGGGCTTACAGGCAATAAGACCCATCAGGGCAATGAAACACAGGATTCGCATACTATAAAGTTAAGGCATATAATAATGGGACCGAATATCCTTTAATGAAGGATTTTCTGAGTTTATCCATTACTTTTAATTCCCAACAAATTTATCAACCGCTATGAGAAAATGGTTCCTAAAGGATTTTCTGAGTTTATCCATTACTTTTAATTCCCAACAAATTTATCAACCGCTATGAGAAAATGGTTCCTACCTGCCATTATTTTTTTATCAGCCAATGCCACCTATGCCCAATTGTCGCCATTAACGGTCGACAAAATCATGCGGGACCCAAAGTGGATGGGCACTTCCCCTGACCGTATATTCTGGGGCGCCGATAATCAAACAGTCTATTTCAACTGGAATCCAGAGAAGGCCATAGCCGATTCCATGTACTTTATTCATACCAAGGATATCCATCCGAATAAAACGGCGGCCGCAGACAGGGCCCTGCTAAATGCCAGGAAAAATGGCACCTACAACGCAGACCACTCGTTGCTGGCCTATTCCTTCTATGGCGATGTCTATCTGATGGATACCAAAACTGGTAAAGTCATTCGTATTACCAATACCACTGCACAGGAATACGGCGCTGTCTTCACCAATAATGAACAAGCAATTGCCTTCCAGCAAGGACGCGATTTATTTACCTGGAACCGCGCTGATGGCGCCATTTCCCAGCTCACCAACTTCAAATCCGGTACGCCTCCGCCACCGGAAAAATCAGATCTGGACAAAGGAAATGCCCAGGAAAAATGGCTAAAAGCCCAGCAGCTGCAATTGCTGGACATTATCCGCGATAAAAAAGCGAAAGCAGATGCAGCTACTGCCTATAATAAACAAAACGCGCCAAAGCCGCTGCGGTCCTTATATACAGAAGATAAAGATGTACAGAATGTACAGATTAGTCCTGATGGCAGATATATTACCTATCGCCTGTTTGCTGCGCCCAAAGACGCTAAAAGCACCATCGTTCCCGACTATGTAACCAGCACCGGTTTCACCACAGACATTCCTTCCCGCGAAAAAGTAGGCGCTCCTGAAGGGAGTTTTACCAGCTTTGTCTATGATCGCGTGGCCGATACCGTACTCGCCATCAGCATCAAAGAACTGCCAGGGATCAAGGATCAGCCTGATTACGTAAAAGACTATACGAAAAAAGATTCCGCTGTTGTAAGAGAAGTCATTATTAACGGACCTTACTGGACAGACAATGGCAAACATGCAATAATGGATATTCGTTCGCAGGACAATAAAGATCGTTGGATTGCCCTGCTGGACCCAGCTACCGGCAAACTGAAATCTGTGAATCGTCAACGGGATGAAGCCTGGATTGCAGGCCCTGGTATAGGATGGAGCTTTGGCGGCGCTAACCTGGGCTGGATTGATGACAATACCTGCTGGTATCAGTCGGAAGCCAGCGGATATTCGCATCTCTATACTACCAACGTGCTGACGGGAGAACAAAAACAGCTTACCAGTGGCAATTATGAAGTACAGGAAGCGGAATTGTCCAGAGATAAAAAAACTTTCTATATCAGCACCAATGAGGTACATCCTGGTGAGAAACAATTCTACAAGTTGAGTCTCGTTAGTGGAAAAACGGAACGAATTACCACAATGCAAGGCGCGAATGAGGTAACTGTTAGTCCGGATGAAAAGTGGATTGCTTTCCGTTATTCCTCTTCCAATCAGCCATGGGAGTTGTATATCCAACCAAATACTCCTGGCGCAAAAGCCCAACAGGTAACGAATTTGGCACAATCGGCCGAATTTAAGAGTTATAACTGGCGCGTTCCCCAGCTGATCACCTATACCAGTGGCGATAATCAGCAGGTCTATGCCAGGTTATATACCCCTGATCCGGCCAGGAAAAACGGAGCAGGCGTAATTTTTGTACATGGTGCCGGGTATTTGCAAAATGCGCATCGTTGGTGGAGTCAGTATTTCAGGGAATACATGTTCCATAATCTGCTGACAGATCTCGGCTATACTGTGATGGACGTGGATTACCGCGGCAGTTCCGGGTATGGTCGCAACTGGAGAACAGGCATCTATCGTTTCATGGGCGGAAAAGACCTGGACGACGAAGTGGATGCAGCAAAATATATGGCAGAAAAAGCAGGTGTAGATGCCAAACGCATAGGTATTTATGGCGGTAGTTATGGCGGATTTATGACGCTCATGGCTATGTTTACCAAACCAGGTACCTTTGCAGCAGGAGCTGCGCTGAGAAGCGTAACCGACTGGGCACACTACAACCACGGGTACACCAGTAATATCCTGAATGAGCCATTTAAGGATAGTATTGCGTATCTTCGCTCCTCCCCAATCTACCATGCGGAAGGACTGAAAGGCAAACTGCTGATGTGTCATGGAATGGTAGACACAAACGTTCATTTCGAGGATATTGTGCGATTGTCACAACGTCTGATTGAACTGGGCAAAGATAATTGGGAGCTGGCGGTATTTCCCGTAGAAGATCACGGATTTACTACCCCCAGCAGCTGGACAGACGAGTACAAAAGAATTTTGAAACTCTTTAACGAAACGCTTCTGAAGTAACTCGTACCTGTCCCCATAGTAAGACATTACAGGGATACGGTGAATGATGAAAAACAGTATTAACACTGCGTTAATTGCTGCTTATCATCTCACCGTATCCCTTTTTTATTTTTAACTTTTAACATTTTTTGAATGCACGCGTCATGTTAAACTAGCTGCCTCTCCGCAGGCAGTTTATCTGTATTTATAATTCTATCTCCCAAATCAAAACCTCAACAAAAAATATAAGAACCATATGTGTGGAATCGTAGCTTATATCGGGCAGCGAGAAGCTTATCCGATCGTCTTGAAAGGCCTTAAAAGACTGGAATACCGTGGGTATGACAGCGCTGGAGTTGCTATCATCAATGATGGACTCAAAGTTTATAAAAAGAAGGACAAAGTGGCCGCACTGGAAGAATATGCTTCCGGCAAAGATATGCGCAGCCGCATTGCCATTGGCCACACCCGTTGGGCCACACATGGTGAGCCTTGCGACCGGAATGCCCACCCTCACGTTTCCAGCGATGGTAAACTGGCAATGGTACACAATGGTATCATCGAAAACTATGTACAGCTGAAACAAGAGCTGGAAAGTAAAGGACATGTTTTTCAAAGCGACACAGATACCGAAGTGCTCCTGCACTTCATTGAAGAAATTAAAAAGAGCAATAACTGTCCGCTGGAAGAAGCCCTGCGTATCGCCCTCAAACGCGTAGTAGGCGCTTATGTAATCGTGCTCCTGGACGAAGAACATCCGGATACGCTCATCGCTGCCAGGAAAGGTAGTCCGCTCGTTATCGGCGTAGGTAAAGATGAACATTTCCTCGCATCGGACGCCTCTCCTATCATTGAATACACCAAAGAAGTAGTGTACGTAAATGATTATGAAATTGCAATCATCAAACCGGATGAACTGATCCTGAAAAATATCAGCAACGAACGTCAGACGCCATACATCCAAAAACTGGATATGGACCTCGCGGCTATTGAAAAAGGCGGTTATGACCACTTCATGCTGAAAGAAATTTTTGAGCAGCCACAAACGATCTATGATAGTATGCGCGGCCGTCTGGATGCGCCAAAAGGTACGCTGACATTAGGCGGTATCCGCGAGCATATGGACCTGCTGAAAAATGCTAACCGTATCATCATCGTAGCATGTGGAACCAGCTGGCATGCCGGTCTGGTAGCAGAATACATGATTGAAGAATTATGTCGTATACCCGTTGAGGTAGAATATGCATCTGAATTCCGATACAGGAATCCGGTGGTAGGAAAAGGCGATGTAATAATTGCAATATCACAGTCTGGCGAGACAGCCGATACACTGGTGGCCATAGACAGTGCAAGAGAGAAAGGGGCCATCATCTTAGGCGTATGTAATGTAGTAGGCTCCTCTATTGCACGCATTTCCGATGCCGGCGCTTATACGCACGCAGGCCCTGAAATTGGCGTAGCCAGTACCAAGGCATTCACCGCACAGCTGACCGTACTCGCACTCATCGCGCTGAAAGTAGGAATCGAGAAAGGCACTATCACGGCTCAACGATTCCAGCATCTCCTGGATGAAATGAATGCGGTACCCGATAAAGTAGCCACCGCATTAGCACTGAATGATCAGGTACATAAAATAGCAGAGAAATATAAAGATGCACGCGACTTCCTCTACCTGGGCCGCGGATACAATTTCCCTGTTGCCCTCGAAGGCGCGCTCAAACTGAAAGAGATTTCGTACATACATGCAGAAGGATACCCTGCTGCAGAAATGAAACATGGTCCTATTGCACTGGTAGATGAAAATTTACCTGTAGTAATTGTTGCAACGAAAGATAGTTATTACGAAAAAATTGTCTCCAATATTCAGGAGATCAAAGCCCGCAAAGGCAAGGTGATAGCGGTTGTAACAGAAGGAGACGATACTATTCCGTCTATGGCAGACGATGTGATTGTAGTACCAGCAGCAGATGAACTGGTTGCGCCAATCATTAGTGTTATACCTTTGCAGTTACTGGCTTATCACATCGGCGTATCAAAAGGATATGATGTGGATAAACCCAGAAACCTCGCAAAGAGTGTAACTGTTGAATAGACTTAAGTTTGTATCCATGAACAACATCCGAAAAATGCCCCTGGAACAACTGGGGTATAATTTTATTGAAGACGAACTTCCAAAAGGGAAAGACGAGTACTACCTGCGTAATGAACAATGGCAACGACAGGATCAGTACCGCCAGCTCACAGCCTATGAGGTGGAAGCACTGGTGCGTAATGACAATACTTCCGACAACTGGAATAACATCTTCGTATCCAATGAATTCAATCCGCAGCTGGTACAGCACTGCCATTTCTTCGGAATGGTGCGCATCGGTAAGCTGGAACCCTACTATCTGGAGTATCGTAATCTGAAACTGCCTGTTGGCCTTTACAACAGCACGATCTGTGCTTGTGACTTCGGAGATAACGTAGTGGTGCATAATGTCAATTATCTCTCCCACTACATCCTCGGTAATGAAGTGATCATCGCCAATGTAAACGAGATGGTAACTTCCGATGTAGCAAAATTCGGGAACGGCATTATCAAAAGCGCCGAGCCGGAAAATCTGCGGATAGAACTGGAACTCTGCAATGAAAACGGAGGTCGTTCTGTGCTGCCATTTGATGGCATGCTCCCCGGAGATGCTTATCTGTGGACCCGTTACAGAGATGATGAGCAACTACAACAACAGTTCCGCAATTTTACCGAAAAACAATTTGATAAAAGACGCGGCTACTATGGTATGGTGGGCGATCGTACGGTAGTCAAAAACTGCCGCATGATCAAAGACGTTACCATCGGTACGGACGCTTACCTGAAAGGGGCCAACAAACTGAAAAACCTGACCATCAACAGTAATGCGGAAGCCCGCTCCCAGATTGGAGAAGGCTGCGAACTGGTGAATGGCATTATTGGTTATGGCTGTCGTATTTTCTATGGCGTAAAAGCTGTACGTTTTGTAATGGCGTCTCACAGTCAGCTGAAATATGGCGCACGTCTGATCAACTCTTATCTCGGTAATAATTCTACGATCTCCTGCTGCGAAGTACTGAACTCACTCATCTTCCCGGCACATGAACAACACCATAACAACTCTTTCCTTTGTGCATCCCTGGTGATGGGACAGAGTAATATGGCCGCCGGCGCAACAGTTGGTTCTAATCACAACTCCCGTGGCGCCGATGGTGAAATCATTGCCGGCAGAGGATTCTGGCCTGGTCTCTGTGTAAGTCTGAAACATAACTCCCGCTTTGCCAACTTCACATTACTTTCCAAAGGAAATTATATGTCGGAGTTAAATATCCAGATTCCATTCTCGCTCGTAAGCAATGACGAACATGATAATACGCTGCGCGTCATGCCTGCATACTGGTTCATGTATAACATGTATGCCATCGCCAGGAACTCCTGGAAGTATGTAGACAGAGACAAGCGTACGGATAAAGTGCAGCTGATAGAATACGACTATCTCGCGCCCGACTCTGTGGAAGAAATGTTCCAGGCGATGGCCATCATGGAAATTGCTACAGCAAAAGCCTGGCTGGCACTGCCTGAAAACACTCCGAAAAAGGAACTAACGGAGAAGGATCTACGAAAAAAAGGAAAAGAACTTTTGCTGGAAAAACCGGAAGATGTGAGCAGATTAACTATTTACGTAGATAATTTCGAGAACAGTAACCGTCGTACCATGCTATTGAAAGTACATAAAGCTTATCCTATTTTCCGGGATCTGATTGTGTACTATGGTATCAAAAATATCGTAGCCGCCGGAAAGCCTTCATTTATTGCGTTGCAAGCGGCCGTAAAGAACGCCAAGCGCACGCCATGGCTGAACATCGGCGGACAACTGATGAAGACTGATACGGTGGAAGCGCTGAAACAAAAGATACGCAAGAACCGTATTTCAGGGTGGCAGCAGCTCCATGAAGCCTACAGCGATATCAGCAAGGAATATCCCGGCGATAAACTGCAACATGCCGTAGCCAGTATGCTGGAAGTAAAAGATGTACCGTTGAAAAATTTCACTACGGAACAGCTTTCCCAGTGGATGGTAGACAGCATTCAGACGCTGGAGTGGATGGCTGAAGGCATCTACAAATCAAGGGAAAAGGATTATAATAATCCATTCCGCAAAATGACTTACAATAGTGAGAAAGAAATGAATATCGTGGTAGGAAGCCTGGAACATAACAGCTTCATCAATGAAACCATGAATGAACTGGGCGAGTACAAAGAAAAAGTACGTCGACTCATCAATGAATGGGAATTATAATCTGATTATTTTTCCGATAATGGAACAGTCACCGTACTATGTGCGGTGACTGTTTTGTTGTTTGGGCAGCCTTCTAAAAGCAAGTATATTTGAACTATGGCAACAAAAGAAAAAGTAAGGTGCAGCTGGTGCACTAAAGATCAGCTCTACATTGACTATCACGACAATGAATGGGGCACTCCGCAGCATGATGATAAACATCTCTTTGAAATGCTGAATCTGGAAGGTGCACAGGCTGGCTTAAGCTGGTATACAGTACTCGTGAAACGGGAGAATTACCGCAAAGCATTCGACAACTGGGATGCGAAGAAAATCGCGAAGTACGATGAGCAAAAAGTGGAAGCATTGATGCAGAACGCAGGCATCATTCGCAACCGTTTAAAAATAAATGCCACGATTACCAATGCCAAAGCTTTTCTGGCGGTACAAAAGGAATTCGGCAGTTTTGATAAATATATCTGGTCGTTTGTCAATCATAAGCCGATTGAAAATAAATTCAGTGACATGAGGCAGGTTCCTGCGAAAACGGCTATCTCCGATGCCATGAGTAAAGACTTGCTGAAACGCGGGTTTAAATTTGTAGGCAGCACTATCTGTTACGCCTATATGCAGGCGGTAGGTATGGTCAACGACCATTTCGGCGATTGTTGGAAAGCGAAGGCTTAGTTGATCTTTACTTCACTTAATGCGGTACTCTGTATCAGCGTATAATCTGTCAGGGTATTGAGGAAAAAGTAGAGTTGTCGTTTTTCCGCATCCGTAAGTGGGATACCATTTTTCACCAGCGGATCTGTGGAGGCAGTTACTTCTACTCCATGATCATAGAAGTCAAACACCTGGTAGATATCAAAGAAGCGGCCGTCATGCATATAGGGAGAGCTCTTAATGATATTACGCAGTGTAGGTACTTTGAACTTCAGGTAATCGGCTGTGTTGCCGGTAATTTTCATTCTGCCGACATCGTTGAGCTGTTTGAGGTAAGGTAATCCGTTACTGCGATAAGAGAGATCGGTGAACAATGGCTCTTTATGACAGGTAGCGCATTTCTGTTGATAGATTTTATAACCTGCTTGTTCTTCCGCAGTAAATGCAGCGCCTCCCACATGATTGACAATAGAATCATATTTACTGTTGCCGGATACCATTGTAGCCACAAATTGGGTAATAGCCCGGAACATGCGCTGGCTGGTAATTTCCTCTGTACCGTAGGCATCGCGGAACATTTTCCGGTATTGGGGATCTGATTGCATTTTGCCGATGAGTACTTTCAAATCCACGCCCATTTCATTAGGGTCTGTTAATGGAGTGAGGGGTTGAATCTCCAGGTTATTGACGCCTCCATCCCACATGAATTCTTTCTGGAACAGCATATTAAAAATAACCGGTACGGAGCGGTTGCCCTGACGGCCGCCAACACCGTGACTGAGGGCATGATCGAAGTGGCCGAAGGCTGCGAACTGCTGATGACAGAAGCCGCAGGAGACGGTGCTATCTTTCGATAACCGATAGTCGTAAAACATAAATCTGCCGAGTGCAATCCCTTCTTTGGTAAGTGGATTCTGTGAAAAGTCATATACAGGGGCAGGGAATCCGGGAGGGAGTTGCAGGGTAAAGGGTTGGGGAGACACGGAGCCGTCGGGACCGCCAGAGCCTTTTTTACAGGCGTGTGCGATCAGTAATACAAGGCATACTATGCCAATGATATAAAACGCTTTACGATTCATAGGTTGTTATTGCAGCTTAGTTTGCTATAGACAAAACAGAAAACATCTGCTGATAGTTTTCTGCAACTGCCATTGCATTTGCGCCGGCAGCCATGATTACGCTGCTCTGCGCGATGCTAACGGTATTGGGCGTATGAAACCATTTGTCTGCATCTGCCTTTATATTGATTTTGGCTTGATTATCCGGACTTACCGTCAAAGTGGACGGGAAGGTAACCGTAATTACTTTCAGGGCATTATAAGGCTGTTTAAAGCCGCCTATGTGAAACTGAAAATCCTTCAATGCGGTGGTGGACTGGGGAGAGTTTCCTTCCATTTTGGCCATGATATAGCCGCTGTTCCAGGTCCAGAACATACCATTTTCTGGCGCCAGGGCTCCGGCCTGGGCTCCGCTGACATTACGGATGCTGTCCACTCCTATCACCCATTTCACGGCGGTGTATTGTCCGGCGGGCACACTGTCCAGCGTTATCTTTTTGGTGGAGTCTGTGGCATCGTCTACGAGGAAATACCGTTGTGGCAGGGTAATGGTTTTACCGTTTGCGTCTGTCAGTTGGAAATTGCTGACATAATAGAGCAATTTGGAAACGGTATATTGTTCGCCGGCAGTATTCGTATACGCGCCTACGTTACGCTGGAGCGGCACGTTGCCGACATAGTTATAAAACTGAATCTGAACAGAGGTGACAGGTGTACTAACGAGGGAAGTATTTGCCGTTTTAGAGCAAGAGGCCAATACCAGCAGGGTTCCGGATAGGAGGATAGTCAGCCTGGAATGAAAAATCCGCAAAATCATGATATCCTGTTTATGTCAGGAAGATACGATGATTTTGCGGATATAACTACTAACTATTCGTTAGCTGATACTATTTTCTGCGATATCCCAGCGCGCCATAGTAGAATACTACAACAAAGCATACTAATGGGATACCATAGGAGAATGCCAGTGATTGTGCTTCTGTAACCACTCCCATCAGGTAAGGTACGGCAGCGCCACCTACGATGGACATTACAATAAAGGAAGCTCCTTTCTTGGTATTTTTACCCAGATCTTTCACACCCAGTGCGAAGATGGTGGGGAACATAATAGACATAAAGAAGAACACCGCGATCAGCGCATATACTGAAACTGCGCCTTTGCCACTCATTACTACCGCACATAATACCACATTGATAATGGCAAAAAGTGCCAGCAGCTTATTAGGCGCTACTTTACGCATGATAGCTGTACCTACAAAACGACCTGCCAGGAACAGCACCATACCTGCAGACAGCAGATAGGCTGCTTTTTCATTGGAAGCGCCTTCCCAATAAGTGGTTACATAGTTGATAAATAAAGCGCCAACACCTACCTGGGCTGCCACATAAAAGAACTGGGCTACTACTCCCAGCACAAAATGTTTATGTGCAAACAGCGGACGTTCGTCTGCCACTACTTCCGGACCTTCCGCTACATCTTCCTTAATTTCCGGAAGTGCAGTTTTGTAGAAGAATCCTGCGATGAGCAGTACTACAATCCCAATAACGATATATGTCAGTTTTACGGTAGACAGATCATCTTTGCCGCTACCAAAAAACAATGCACCGCCAATGATGGGTCCCAGGAATGATCCCAGGCCGTTAAAACATTGGGAAAGATTCAGTCTTTGTTCAGAAGTTGCAGGCGAACCCAGTACAGTTACATAAGGATTAGCAGCTGTTTCCAGGCATGCCAGTCCGCAAGCCAGGATAAACAATGCCATCAGGAAAAAGTCAAAACTCAGGGCATTAGCAGCAGGAAAGAACAGGAAAGCGCCTGCCGCATAGAGCAGGAGTCCCATGATAATACCTTTTTTGTACCCGAATTTATTCATGAAGGCGCCGGCTGGCAATGCCATCAGGAAGTAAGCGCCGAAATAGGCGCCTTGTAACAGGGTAGATCTGCGTGGCGTAATATTTAATACTTCCTGGAAATGCTTATTCAGCACATCCAACAGGCCATATGCAAGGCCCCATAAAAAGAAAAGACTTGTTACCAGAATAAACGGAAACAGGTAATTGGTTTGTTTCCCTCCTACTGGAGCTTTGCTGGTATAGGTGGAATTACTGACTGCGCCTCCGGCCATAACGAGATTTTGTGTTCAGGTGAATATTAAGTGTGTATCAGTTGGCAGTGCCTAGCTAATGGAACGGTCGAGGTGTGTATAACCTCCGTCTACGTATAGAATTTGTCCGGTTGTATGAGAAGATCTTCCAGAGAGCAGGAACACAGTGGTGTTGGCGATTTCTTCGGAAGTGGTCATTCTTTTTTCGAAAGGAATTTTTGACGTGATAGACGCCAGTTTTTCCTGTGGATTAGGCAGGGAATTGATCCAGGTTTCGTACAGTGGGGTCCATACTTCTGCAGGAATCACTGTATTTACACGGATGGAATAAGGCATTAATTCTACTGCCCATTCACGGGTCAGGGCATTGATTGCTCCTTTGGAAGCAGCATAGCCGGAAGTATTTCCTTGTCCGGTAGTTGCTACTTTGGAACCAATGTTAACGATATTCCCTTTAGTGGCTTTCAGATATGGCAGTGCATAATGGGCCAGGTTATAGTAGTGCGACAGGTTATTCTGAAGGGATTTCATAAATCCTTCAGGGCTGCCGTTTTCCAGGCCTACGCCATCGTTAGCGCCGGCATTGTTTACCAGACCGTCTATCTTACCATATTTCTCAACGGTAGCATCAATTACTTTTTTACAGTCTTCCACTCTGCCCAGTTCACCGGACACTGCGAAGGCTTTACCACCAGCAGCAATAATAGCGTTGGCTGTTTTTTCATTATCTGCTGCGTTGCGGCCAGCGATAACGGCTACGCCGCCTTCTTCTGCAATCAGGCGGGAGATTGCTTCACCAATACCTTTGGCGCCACCGGTAACAATAATCACTTTATCCTGTAATCCTAAATCCATGTCATCAATAAATTATAAATGATAGAATGTGATGGCATTGCCACCCATTATTTGCTGCTGTTCTGTTATGCTCAGTCGGCTGATAAAATCGGTAATGATACCTTTTACTTCTCCATATTCGGCGGCGAGAAGACATACCGGCCAGTCGGAGCCGTATACGAGTCTGTCGGCCCCAAATGCATCAAGGGCAATATCCAGGAAGGGAGCAAAGTGTCTCGCCTCCCAATGTTGCCAGTCGGCTTCTGTTACCAGTCCGCTTACTTTACAGTAAACATTAGGCGACTCAGCAATCCGTTTCATGGAGGTTGCCCATTCGGCCAGTTCGCCTGATTTGAAATCGGGTTTGGCCAGATGATCGATGATCAATCGTTGTTCCGGGAAGCGTTTTACGAACTGTTCTACAGCAGGTAACTGTTTCGGATATACGAGAATATCGTAGGTAAAATCGTATTGTGCAAGGGCCAGTATCCCATGGCAAAAATCTTCCCTCAGCAGGAACATGGGATCTGGTTCCCCCTGAACAATATGACGAAATCCTTTCATGCGCGGGAAGCTGGCATAATGAGCCAGTTGCGTATGGATATCGGGAGAGCGGAGGTCTGTCCATCCTACTACTCCTTTAATAAAATCGTGTTTTGCGGCCAGGTCCAGCAGGAAGGCTGATTCTTTGTCGGACTGGTCTGCCTGAACGGCAACGCAACCATCGATGCCATGTGCTTTGAACACAGGCGCCAGGTGTTCCGGGAAGAAGTCGTTCCGGATCACTTCCATTGTATCATCGATCCACGCATCGCGGATGGGATCATACTTCCAGAAATGTTGGTGCGCATCAATAATCATAACGTCTGTTTACAGTTACGCCACGAAGCCCATGTGTGGGGTATCGTGGCGTAAATAAGCTATAAAGAAAAAATCTTGTCCATCAGTACCCACTTCTCTCCTTCTTTAGCAACGGGGATAGCCTGCTGATATTTCCACATCAGCTGTTCCCATTCCTGTACTTTGGGATTAGTGGCATCCATGGCTCCTTTGCGCTCAAAGGAGAAGGAAGCATCTGTTTCCATGATCATAAACAGGCGGTTACCGGCACGGTAGATTTCCATTGCCGTAATGCCGCTGTCGGTGATACTTTTCTTGATTTCCGGCCATACTTCGCGGTGATAGGCTTCATATTCGCCGATCAGCTGCGGGTCGTTGACCAGATCCAATGCCAGGCAATATCTCTGTGTCATATTATTTGTAAGCTACAGCTGTTTGTTTGGAAGTACCCAGGCCATCGATGCCCAGTTCAATTACGTCTCCTGGTTTGATGTACACCTGAGGATTCATACCCAGGCCAACACCAGCAGGCGTACCTGTGGAGATCACATCGCCAGGGAGCAGTGTCATAAACTGGCTCAGGTAATGTACCAGGAAAGGCACTTTGAAGATGAAATTGGAGGTATTGCCATCCTGCATTTTCTGACCGTTTACGGTAAGCCAGAGGCGCAGGTTATCAACATCAGCGATTTCATCTTTGGTAGCCATCCATGGACCTAAAGGAGCGAAAGAGTCGGCACTCTTACCCTTTACCCACTGGCCGCCTCTTTCCAGTTGGAAAGCGCGTTCGCTATAATCGTTGTGCAGGCAGTAACCGGCCACATAATCCATAGCATCTTTTTCGTCCACATAGCTGGCTTTTTTGCCAATTACTACGGCCAGTTCCACTTCCCAGTCTGTTTTTTCAGAGTTACGCGGAATGATTACGTTATCATTAGGACCTACCAGGGAGGAAGTACTTTTAAAGAATACGATTGGTTCAGCAGGGATCTGCGCATTCGTTTCTTTAGCGTGATCGGCATAGTTCAGACCAATGCACACAATTTTGGAAGGACGCTGAACAGCGGAACCCAGGCGGGTATCAGCAGGTACCTGAGGGCAGTTGCTGCCATTGGCAGACCACCATGCCGCCAGACGGTTCAGACCATCCGTTTCAAAAAATTTCTCGCCATAATCCTCGCCAAATGCGCTGACATCAAACATTCCAGCGTCAGTAACAACACCTGGTTTCTCTGCACCTGGTAAACCAAACCTGATAAGTTTCATTACAATCTTTTTATTTGTTCGTTATTATTTTACTTCTTTAATGTGCTGCACCTGCAGGCGTCCATCTTCTACTTTCAGTTCCATTACCGCATCCAGTTTTCCATCTTTTTCCATGGAGAAGTAAACCAGTTCTGGTTGGTTGGTAGTCTGAATAGTAGGTTTGTAACCTTTAGGTACCGGCATCGTCATTGTTTTATTCACGCCTGCAAACTCCACGTAGAGCACTACCTCGTCTGGATTGTCTGTAGGTTTGATGTTGACAATAAAGTTTTCAATGATATTGCCGGATTTGATATTCTTTTTATACGCATTGGTAGAAGCGCCTGCAGCGGCCACTTTACCAAGACCTTGTACATTTTCCATATACAGCCATACTGGTTTTGGCGGAACGGTAGCCCAGAAAATCTTCAGATCTTTGCTGCTACTGTCTACGCTGGCATGGTAGTATCTTGGCGTACGGTTAGGTTTTACTACACCGATGTAAGCGCTGTTCGGTTTATCCCAGGCAATGCGGATAACGTCATTGTCTGCACCTTCTTTGAGAACGGCCTGTTCGAATGATTTCTCCTTTTCCTGCCCGTTGATAGCGAATTTAATGACTACTTCGGCGGTATCTTTATTCCTGTTCTTAATGGTTACGTCCACTTTTCCTGCAGGCGTTGCAGGAGTCATAGGAACGGAATCAGATTGCTGGCTGGAGCCATTTGCCGATTTCTGATTATTGTTACATGCGGCAAACCCTAAAGCGGCTAACGCCAGGTAAACGGGAACGTGTTTCATGGAAGTATTAATATTTGTGATGAATAAGTTTAAATATAGGCATTCGGCCTAAAGTTACGTTCATCACATTAAACTTTCTAGTTATTCAGTCTGATAAATCCACCGTCAATTGGGTAATCGCAGCCAGTGATAAAACCAGCCTCATCAGAGCAAAGGTAAAGAGCTAGATTTCCTACTTCCGCAGGTTTAGCCATACGACCGATAGGCTGTGTCTTACTCAGTTTATCGAACATTTCCGCTTCTTTACCAGGATAGTTTTTAGCGATAAAACCATCTACAAACGGCGTATGTACTCTGGCTGGAGATACACAATTACAGCGGATATTATTTCCCAGGTAATCTTTTGCCACGGAGAGCGTCATCGTGAGTACGGCGCCTTTACTCATAGAGTAAGCAAATCTGTCAGGAATACCTACGCTGGAAGCGATAGATGCGATGTTCAGGATAACGCCGCCACCCTGCTGTTTCATCTGCTCAATCACCGCATACATGCAATTGTAAGTACCTTTTACATTCACCTGGTATACTCTGTCGAAATCCTGTTCAGCAGTGCCTTCCAACTTACCTACATGCGCAATGCCAGCACAGTTTACCAGGATATCCAGCTTACCGGCAGATTGGATAATATTGTTCATCACGGCAATTACCGCAGCCTGGTCGGCTACGTTGCAGGCATGTACCTGTGCCTTTCCACCATCCGCAATAATTTCGGCAGCAGTTCCTTTGCCACCTTCTTCATTCAATTCCAGGATATGCACTGCTGCACCCTGTGCGCCAAAACTCTTCGCGATTGCCTGCCCTATGCCGCTACCACCACCGGTAATAACCGCCACTTTATTATCTAATCTGAACAGCTCCATTTTTATAAAAATTTAAGGGTTCTAAAATACCTATTATAGCAAGTGCTTAGCAATTGTATTTTCGCCGTATTTTATACTTTCTTGCCTAATTTTCACAATATTCCGTAATTTTTGAGGTATTTATGTGAATTTATGACCGATATGAGATTGAAATTAATCGTTTTATTGCTTGCTGGAACCACTGGCTACTACACCGTGTCTGCCCAACAAATCCCCTTAAATAAGTATGGACTGGCCGTTTTACAGGAGAAGCATCAATATGAGCAACTGGTAAAGAAAGACAGCAGCCAGCAACTGGTAGACCTGGAGCATTTTATACCAGGGATAAAGAAAGACGTACGATACGCCACTACCAATAACTTTACGCATCAGCAATTATATACGTCCACCGGGATATACTTACGCCGCCCGGCAGCCATTGCGCTGAAGAAGGTGCAGGAAATCCTCCACAAGAAAGGTTTCGGACTATTAATATATGATGCCTACCGGCCCTATCGATGTACAGAGCTGATGTTTAAAATAGTACCGAACGACTTGTATGCCGCCGATCCCCGCAAAGGCTCCGGCCATAACCGCGGCGTAGCCATCGACTTAAGTATGGTAGATCTCAAAACAGGTAAGCCGGTGGCTATGCCTACCGACTTTGACGATTTTACCTTTAAAGCGCATCAAAACTATCAGCCCAAGGACCCAACGGTAACGGCTAATCGTAATTTACTGCGCGATACTATGAAAGCATGCGGCTTTAAAGGAAGTAGTACGGAATGGTGGCATTTCTATCTGCCTGATTATAAAAAATATCCCCTGATGGATATTGTATTTTAAATAGATATTTATTTCACTGAGATATAACCTCGTTAACCCCTCAACTTTTCTTCTGAACCACCTAACCTCATTACAGACAACGGTTTCAGGCATCTATATTTACATATACGGTTTATAAATCTATAGGAAATATTGATATTTTTACGGCGTATTTATCCAATCTATACCCATGATACCTCAGATGAAGCGCCCGTCATTCGCAGGAGTGCGAATTTTATTATTACTTATTTTCAGTTGTTATTTTTCTGTACAAAGTTTCGCTCAAACCAGTATACAGATTGATGAAATAGACCCCACAGGAAAAGCAGGAGACCTGATTACCGTCAAGGGCCGTGGCTTTGATCCCAACCCTATGCAGAATGTGGTTTACTTCGGTGGGAAAGTAGGCACTATTGCGAGTATGGTCAATTCTGTGATAACCGTTAGGGTACCACAGGGAGTTGACTATGACTTCATAACGGTATACAACAAAGTAACCGGCTATACTGCCACCTCCCGGGAGAAGTTTATGCCCCTCATATATCCACAGAAAACAGGATTAATACCGCGGGATTTTCAATTCTACGGGCATGTCTCCGACGGTTCTATCGGCGGCGCCCTGAGTGATTTTCTGCTAATGGATGTAAACAGGGATGGTAAGCCGGATATTGTCAGCATCAATGGCGCCAATATGCCGCCACAAATCAGTATAACCACAAATACCAGTTCCTCCATAGCGGTTTCCTTCAATCCAAATACCCGCTTTATTACTTCTTCCGATGGACCTCCTATTTCCATTGCTTCCGGAGATATTAACAGGGACGGATATCCTGACTTACTGGTATCTACCTACGGCAGCAGCCGCATTCAGGTATTACTCAATACCGGCGATGTAAACACGATGAAAGTAGATACCTACATTGACGCCGGCATGACCCCAACCACAATGACGGTGGCAGATGTGAACATGGACGGATTACCGGATGTTTTAATCAGCGACAATACCGCAGGCAAGTTGACGATGTTGCAGAATAACAGTACCGCCACTAATATTTCGTTTTCCGCCCAGTCTTTCGGCACCTCAATGGGATTAAAGCGCATCTATATCCGCGATATCAATTATGATGGCATACCCGATATCATTGGTATTTCTCAACTGCTCCCTGGTTTTCATATCCTGGAGGGTGGTATGTCCAGTGGTAGTTTCTATATTCGTTCAACGCAATCATACCCGCTCCGTGAAACGCCTTCTGATATTGGGTTCTATGACTTTATCCCCGATGGAAGAATCGATCTGGCAATTTGCTATCCCAATAATCCCGCTATATCATTCTATAATAACACCACTGCTTCTGGCTCCTCTGATTTTACATTTGTTTCAGAAACACCATTACCCGGGAGTCCTACAGGCATTTCCATTGCAGACCTCAATGGGGATCAGCAAGCCGATTTACTGATTAGTTATGCCAATAACTTTGGTAATAATACCTATAGAGCCGGAATTCTGTTGAATAAATCAGTAAGTCCAAGAGTCAAATTTGAACCCGCTATAACGCTTGAAACTTCTGTTTACCCGACATTCAACGCTATTGCTGATTTAAATAATGACAATAAACCTGACATTATTATTGCCAGCTCTAATGGGCATGCTTATTCTGTTTATCAGAATAATACGAGTTTAGCGCCACAAATAACATCGATCTCTCCGGCGAAAGCGAATACAGGAAGCAGCATTACCATTACAGGCACTAATATGAATCCTGCCGCTGCAAATAATTTGGTAACAATAGGCGGTATCAGAGCTACTGTGACAGGTCTGGGTACCAATTCACTCATTGCTCAAATACCAACGGGTACTGCGCTTGGCCCGGTTACCGTTACCAATGTCGATAATGGCCTGACTGCTACCAGCAGACAACAATTTCATCAAACAGTAAATCCATCCCGTAATACGCTAGGGAAATATGATTTGAGAAATGCCAATGTGCCGGTGTCGCTGGCCTTTAAACCTAACTCCCTGGTGGCTGCCGACCTGGATAATGATGGAAAGCTGGATCTGGTGGCTTCGGATAATGGTAATGGATCAGGCGTGGTGAATTTTGCTATCATCCAGAATACCACCAGCAGCAATACACTCTCTTTCAGAAATGGGCCGGTACAAACAGACACGCGTCATCAGTCGGCACTTCGTCCATCCATAGCCGATTTCGACGGCGATGGTAAGATGGATATGGTCATTCCTATGATCAACGGAACCTCCGGGGAAGTAATGGTATATCCTAACGCCGCTATTGCCGGCAATTGGAGTACTATTGCCTTTAATACCACCCTCTTACCTGAGTTTAGCGACGTCGTTGATGTGGATGGAGATGGTTTGACAGATATTGTTGTAGCTAAGAACAGTACCGGAGAAGTGGGGGTTCTCAGAAATATCAGCACCAAAAAATCCGAGTTTAAATTTGCTACTCCGTCGATATTTAACAACTTCAACAGCCAGCAATTTTTTTCAAAACTGGTTGATGTGGATGGCGATAATCTGCCAGACCTGATTACTGTTGGTAACGATGGGCTGACGGTTAGTCTGAACAAGAGCACTCCGGGGAATATCAACTTCTCTTCAGCCGTAGTTTTCCCAGTGAAAGCGAATCCTATAAGCGTTACCTTTTCTGATTTTGACGGCAACGGTACACTTGATGCGATAGTATACCATACCGCTGATATATTAGTCTGCCTCAATGAAAGCACGGTAGGTACTGTTAAATTGAGTACCACTATCGATGTACCGGTTTCAAAAGCATCCGCTAATATGTCCTTAGGAGATATTAACGGAGACGGCTATCCGGATTTAATCAGTGCTAATCAGGCAGCACCCTGGATATCGGCATACCCTAATCTTTCAGCTACTGCCAACAAAACATATGGCGTCAGTACTTCCAGCATCGATATCACTGATTTGAATAATGCAGTAGCAGCCACTGTTACAGGAGATTTTAACGGAGATGGCAGAACAGATGTTGTAGCGGCTATTCCGGGTTCAAGTTTAATTGCATCCTATCTTGCCAATATTGTTGTAGCTCCAGCAGTGCAGGCAAAGGATATTGTCATCAGTGATAAATCGGCCACTGGCGCAACTATTAGTTGGACAAACGGAGATGGCGAAAAGAGAGCGGTATTCATCAACGAAGGTTCCAGTGCCGCATCTCCTATAGATCTGCAGGAATATGCTGCCAACACCGTATTTAAAGCCGGCGCTCAGATTGGTAACAGCGGATGGTATTGTGTGTATAATGGTGCGGGCAATTCCGTTAATATAAGTGGTCTTAATACCTCCGCTAATTATACAGTGAAGGTCACAGAATATAATACAGGCGGTATTACAGGCAATACCTATTACCAGACTTCAAATGGGAACAATAATCCTAAGAACTTTAATCTGGCCGGGCAATCCCTCATCTGTGACTTGCCTGTTAGTACTACCACCACTATAACGGGCGTATGTTTATTATGCGGCATTAGTGATCCAGCTTGGGCAATAGATCGCGACACCACCAACTTTAGCACAATGCAATTTCCGCCAGGGGTGACGGGTGGACTTGCTCAAACCTTTATATTTAATGACGGTACGCCAACAGATACCGTCACTATAAAGATGGATCTACCCAATGTATTGCCTACAGCAGATATATTGAGATACATTCGTCTTAACTCCTCCAATGGTAGTACCAACAATGTTGATCTCATCAGCCTTGCAGATGCGCCTAGTAATCTGAAAGTAAGTATTGATGGGAATACCATTTATATTAAATATGCGCCCAAGTCGAACTATGATCGTTTTAATCTAAGTATTGACGGCAGTGGCAACAACATCTCTTCCGCACGAATTTACTATGTATCCAGGATGGTAGCCTCGCCGGTAGTAACGCCCAATCCGGCAATATCATGCACTGGAACACCTATAACGTTAAACGCAAGCGCTCTCAATGCAGATATAAAATGGTATGATGCTGCAACAGCCGGTAATCTGCTGGCCATCGGCAGCAACCTTACCACCGGCACGGTTACAGGACAACAAACTTTATATGCAGAAGCTACCCGAACTAGCTCCGGCTGTACCAATACCGTCAGGACACCAGTAACGGTGAAACTCTCTACTGCTCCAACCATCATCACTCCGCCCGCAAACAGCACAGTTAATGCGGGAAGTACTGCTACTTTCAGCGTTAGTACTGCGGAAACGGGATTAAGCTACACCTGGCAGGAAGACACAAGTTCCGGTTTTACCAATCTTGCGGGAGTCGCCCCATATGCCGGCGTAAATACCAGTAGTTTAAGCATCTCACCGGTTTCTGCATCTATGAATGGAAATAAGTACCGTGTAATCATCAGCAATTCCTGTTCCCAGCGCACGATTGCCGATCCGGCAATACTTACTGTCAACAAAAAACCACAGACGCTAACCTTCAATACCCAAACACCGAACAGTAATATATCGGCTACTTATGGCGATGTTGCCATCAATGGCGCTGCCACTTCTACATCCGGACTTACGGTTTCGTACAGCAGCAACAACAACAATGTAGCCACTGTTGATAATGCAGGACTGATTACCTTTACTGGTGTTGGTACTGCTCAAATTACAGCCAGCCAGAATGGAAACAACGAATATACAGCTGCAACTGCCATCAACTTTAATGTTACCGTTACTGCAAAACAGTTGACCATTACCGCCATCGGCAAATCTAAAGTGTATGGTACAGCTGATCCTACGCTTACTTATAATGTATCCGGACTTATCAATAACGATCCGATAACAGGTGCATTAACGAGAATTGCAGGTGCAGACGTAGGTTCTTATGCCATCTCTCAGGGCTCATTGAGCGCCGGTAATAATTACATCATCCGTTATATCGGAAATGTGCTAATCATCACGCCTGCGAATTTGGCTATTAGCGCCGATGCAAAAACCAAACTCTATGGCGCCCCAGATCCAACATTAACCTATAATGTAATCGGCCTCGTTGGTTCAGATCAGGTCACAGGTAATTTAACAAGAGACGCCGGAACGAACATCGGCAACTATAACATTACACTGGGTACGTTATCAGCTGGAGGTAATTACACAATTACCTATGTAGGTAATAAACTCAACATTTCGCCTGCGACATTAACGATCACGGCAAATGCAGCATCCAAGACGTATGGCGCAAGTGATCCTGCATTCACTTATAGTATAAATGGTTTGGTAAACAATGATCCTATTGCAGGTACATTAGGCAGAAATATTGGTGAGAATGTAGGTAACTACAACATCACACTCGGTTCTCTGACTGTCAGCAACAACTATATGGTTGTATTCAATGCCAACACCATGCGTATCACTCCGGCAACGATTACCATCCAAGCCGATGCGAAATCTAAAGTGTACGGCACTGCTGACCCCGCGCTTACCTATACCACATCCGGCCTGTTAAATAATGACCCGATTACCGGTTCATTAGGGCGGAATACAGGTGAAGATGTGGGTAACTACAGCATTACACAAGGCTCCGTGTCTGCCGGTAATAATTATACGATTATCTTTACCAGCAATGATTTGAACATCTCGCCGGCCACTCTGACAATCAATGCCAATCCTCAATCCAAAGTATATGGCACCGGAGATCCTGCACTTACTTATACGCCGACTGGTCTGTTTAATAATGATCCCATCACCGGTACATTGAGCCGGAATGCAGGCGAGAACGTGAGTAATTACAGCATCTCTCAGGGCTCCGTGTCTGCCGGTAAAAACTATACGATTGTTTTCAACAGCAATTTATTAAGTATTATTCCTGCAACACTTACCATAAATGCAGATGCCAAATCAAAAATATATGGCAACGGAGATCCTGCATTTACCTATACTACAACGGGACTTGTAGGCAATGACCAAATCACAGGTGCATTGACCAGAAATGCAGGAGAAGATGTAGGAAATTACAATATTACAAAGGGTTCATTATCCGCCGGAAATAACTATACGGTTAACTTTAATGGCAGTGGGCTCAATATTACTCCGGCCACCATTACTGTAACGCCTGATGCCAAAACCAAAGTGTATGGTTCCGTAGATCCGTTATTCACCTATACTTCCACCGGACTGATTGGCAATGATCAAATCCATGGAACATTAGGCCGAAATGCAGGCGAAAATGTAGGCGTTTACAGCATTACACAGGGTTCGTTATCTGCCGGAAATAATTATACCATTTCATTCCTTAATAACAACCTGAGCATCACGCCAGCAACGTTAACGATTAATGCAGATGCAAAGACAAAGGTATATGGCTCCAATGATCCGGCATTAACTTATACTGCTACCGGTTTAAAAAATGGAGATAAGTTGAACGGAAGTTTAAGCAGAGACGCGGGTGAAAATGCCGGCACATACGCTATAAACCAGGGAAGCATTAATCCTGGTAATAATTACACACTCACATTCACAGGAAATACATTTACGATTACCAAGGCCACACAGACTATCAGTTGGTCTCAGTCGCTCGCCATTGGCTGTGATAATAACAAAACGATTCAGCTGAATGCGACATCTAACAGTGGATTACCAGTCAGTTATAGTACATCCAGCAATATTGCCACCATCAATGGAAATACCCTTACGGCGTCGGGTAGTGGGGCTGCTGTGATCACCGCTACACAAGCCGGCGACAACAATTATGAAGCCACCAGTATCTCCAATAATCTTACCGTAATGCTGCCTTCCATGATAAGGCAACACTGGAATGATGTGTTATTATTTGACAACAGTAGCAATGATTACCGGGCATGGCAGTGGTATAAGAATAATTCGATTGTAGCAGGAGCCACAGGCCAGTACTATAGTGAAAATGGCGGTTTGAACGGCACTTATTACGTGATGGCTACAGATAAGAGTGGTAATACAAGACAAACGTGTCCGCTCAGCGTAACCTCCACCTCTCCAGTAAGTGGCGGTATCAGCGTATCTCCAAATCCGGTTGCAAAAGGAGCAATGGCAACAATTACCTGTCGCTATACCACTACCGAATTAACGGGAGCGATACTGCTCATGACTGATATCACTGGTAAAACGGTGGATCAGTTAAAAACGGTGCTCCCGGTTAACCAAGTCAAAATGCCGATGAATGGAGGATTCTATATCATCACATTGATGCTTTCCAACGGACAGCGCGCCACTACAAATGTTATTGTCAACTGATAAAATCTGCCAGCGCAGTCTGGCAGATTTTTATACACTTTTATAATCAGAGAGATCATGATCAAACATATAACAGGCGCTTGTCTATGCCTGATAACAATATCACAAACGGTAAGTGCACAGGAATTAGGAATAGGACTTAGCGGAGGGTTACAGGGATTAAAATATAAAGCGGGAGTACAAAACAGTCAGTTACTGCCCGGAGGCATACTGGATATCGGATATACGTTTCCGTTAGGAAAAAAAACGGGCATTATCACCGGGATTACGATAGGAAATTATGTATCAAAGATGAAGATCCGGGATGGGCAAACATTTTCGTCTTACCAGGTGGATGATGTCGGTTCTGCTTTCAGATTCGATGTGCTCACCCATGGATACACAGAGCAGCAACGCTTTCTGGCCGCAGGTATCCCGGTACTGTTCCAGTATCATACCTTAGGAAAAACACAGTGGTATATCAATGGTGGTGCAAAATTACTTTTCCCTTTCAGTGTGAAATATGAAGCGAGTGCAGACCAATTGATATTAAGTGGTTATTATCCTGATTACAATATCGAATTGAAAGATCTTCCACAGCATGGATTTGGTGCTGTTAACAACTGGAAATCGAAAGGCGGCCAGACATTAAAACCTGCCGTAACGCTCAGTGCAGCCACTGGATTTAGTTTTCAACTGAATAACTTGAGGTTATATACAGGTCTTTATATAGACTATGGCTTAAATAATATTCGGGACAATGCATCTCCTGCCGCTTTGGTAGCATATCATCCAACCAGTATCAGTAATGTACAGGGAAACAGTCTGCTAAAAACAGACGCGGTTGACAATGCGCGCATGTTGGGGTTGGGTATCCAGGTAAGACTGGGCATTCCAGCAGTCAGACATCAGAAAGTGCAGCAGACAGCTCCCCCGCCATCAACGCCAGCACCTATAAAAGATACGATGGTAATGGTAAAAGAACCCACGCCAGTTCCAGCTATCCGCGAACAACAGCAGTTAGCACCTACGCCTATTAAAGCCATTCCGACAGCCACCGATACCGTCATTATTAAGAGACCAGTATTATTCGGAAAGCTTGGACAGATAGAGATACCAGACGGTGCAAAAGAGCAACTGGACAGTGTAGCTGCAATTTTAGTAAAATACCAGGATATTAAAATCCAGATTATCGGACATACCTGTGATATTGGAAGCGCTACAACGAATATGAAAGTGGGTGCAGCAAGAGCACAGGCAGCCAGCACCTATCTGGTCAATAAAGGAGTGGCAGCAGAAAGGATCACTACTACATCAGCAGGAGCTACACAGCCACTGGTACCAAATACATCTGAAGAGAACAGGAAAAAGAACAGAAGAGTGACGATCATCCTGCAATAAACTCTAAAAAAAAGTGGCCGCTGAGGCACTACTTCAGCGGCCGAAATCAAACGTAAATCAATCGTTATGAATACTAGTAGATTTTATTTAAAGCATCTACATAGGCATGTACAGAAGCGTTTACGATGTCTGTGGAATAACCGAAGCCGTAGTAAGACTGCCCGTTATATTTAACGCGCATATTTACTTTACTTACATCTTCGGAACCTCCATGCATCGCCTGGATACTGAATTCGTCCAGATCGATATCATCTTTAATGATCTCGTGAATAGCGTTGATGGTAGCGTTTACAGGACCGTTACCTGCGGCGCTGGCTTCTTTCTCCTGGCCATTGATGAGCAATTTCACCGTAGCCATTGGGCGCAAAGGATCGCCACATACCACTTGTAACAGGGTTACTTTGATACCTTTGTCATCATAAGTTTTGGTATCGCCATCGCCCATCAGTTGCAGCAGATCAGCATCAGAAATTTCTTTCTTATTATCTGCCATCAGGAGGAAGCGTTCGTATACTTCATCCAGGTTGATTTTATCAATTTTATATCCGAGGCGCTCCAGGTGATGCTTCAGCGCATGACGGCCGCTACGGGCTGTCAGGATGATCGCATTGGAGTTGATACCTACATCTTCCGGATTCAGGATTTCATAGTTTTCGCGATGTTTCAGTACGCCATCCTGGTGGATACCGGAGCTGTGTGCAAACGCATTGCGACCTACAATCGCTTTGTTTGGCTGCACAGGCATGCGCATCATCGAAGAAACCATGTTACTGATTTCGTAGATTCCTTTAGAGTTGATGTTTGTATGATAACCGAGGGCATGATGCGTTTTCAGAATCATGGCTACTTCTTCCAGAGAAGTATTACCTGCACGTTCTCCGATACCGTTGATAGTACATTCTACCTGGCGTGCACCATTTTGAATACCTGCGATTGTATTGGCGGTGGCCAGTCCGAGGTCATTATGACAGTGAACGGAAATGATTGCTTTATCGATATTGGATACATGATCCATCAGGTACTTGATTTTAGCGCCGTACTGATCAGGTAAGCAATAACCGTTGGTATCAGGAATATTCACAGTGGTAGCGCCTGCGGCGATGACTGCTTCAATCATCTGAGCGAGATAAGCATTATCTGCGCGACCGGCATCTTCAGCGTAGAATTCCACATCATCAGTGAATCTGCGGGCATATTTTACAGCATCTACTGCACGCTGGAGGATTTCCTCACGGGTACTGTTGAATTTGTATTTGATATGCATATCGGAAGATCCGATACCTGTATGAATACGGCCACGTTTTGCGAAGCGGAGCGCATCAGCAGCAGCGTCTATATCTTTTGTATTGGCGCGGGTCAGCGCGCAAATTACTGGCTCTGAGATAGCTTTGGAAATTTCCACCACACTCTGGAAATCGCCAGGGCTGGAGATAGGAAAACCAGCCTCGATGATATCCACGCCGAGCGCTTCCAGTTTCTTTGCGATTTCAATTTTTTCTACAGTCGTTAACTGGCATCCTGGCACCTGTTCACCATCGCGCAGGGTGGTATCAAAGACGTATACACGATTTTTATCCATGATAGTGTAACTATTTTCGGTTTAGTAAGATTAGTTCAGGTTCTCCAGTACTTTCGCGCCCATCGCGTCTGTACCCATAATGAATTCGTTCTCGGTATGTTTGTTGGCAATATCCATTGTTCTGTAACCCTGGCGCAGTGTAGCTTCTACCGCTTTGATCACGCGCTGTGATTCCGTTTTCAGTCCGAAGGAAATATCCAGCATCAGTGCCGCAGACAAGATAGAGGCCAGCGGATTGGCAATACCTTTACCAGCAATATCATGCGCCGAACCGTGGATAGGCTCATAGAAACCTACTTTATCACCCACAGAGGCAGATGCCAGCATACCCATGGAACCCGCGATCTGAGAGGCTTCATCTGTCAGGATATCTCCAAACAGGTTACCTGTCAGTACCACATCAAAGCGTTTAGGATCTTTGATCAGCTGCATGGCGGCATTGTCAATGAACATATGTTCTGTTGCCACGTCTGGATATTCTTTCGCAATTTCCTGTACTACTTCTCTCCACAGGCGGCTTGCTTCCAGTACGTTTGCTTTATCTACAGAGCACAGTTTACTACGACGGGTACGCGCAGCTTCATATGCTTTACGGGCAATACGTTCTACTTCGTAACGGTGATAAATCATCAGGTCGGAAGCGCTGCTACGATCTTCAGATCTTTTCTTTTCACCAAAATAAACGTCACCAGTCAGTTCGCGGAAAAAGAGAATATCGGCGCCACGAAGGATTTCCGGCTTGATGCTGGAAGCTTCCAGCAGCTCGTCAAACAGTTTGATAGGACGCAGGTTGGCATATAATCCCAGCTCCTTGCGGATTTTCAGCAGACCTTGTTCTGGTCTTACTTTCAGCGTTGGATCATTGTCATATTTCGCATGACCGATAGCGCCAAACAGAATAGCATCGCTGTTCCTGGCTTTATCCAAAGTGGAATCCGGTAAAGGATCGCCAGTAGCTTCAATGGCTACGTGTCCCATCATGCCCTCTTCAAAATGAAAAGTATGATTGTAGTTGTTAGCGATAGTAGCCAATACTTTCTGACCCCATGCTGTTACTTCCTGTCCGATACCATCGCCTGGTATTACTAATATTTTCTTTTCAACGCCCATGTAGAGTGTACTTTATTTTGATGTTTATGGTGTGTTTAAAAATTGAATGGTCTGGATGCTTCGTAGGTTTCAATTTCCGAACGAAGACTCAGCAGATAATCGATGTCATCGTAGCCGTTGAGCAGACAGGTTTTTTTGTAGGGATTGATATCGAATTTTTCCTGTTCACCGGTAGCGTTGATTTTAATGAACTGGTTTTCCAGGTCCACTTCAATCGCTGCTTTCGGATCGTTTTCGATGGCTTTGAAAATTTTATCCAGGAAGTCTTCACTCACCTGTACGGGGAGGATGAAGTTGTTGAGTGCATTATTTTTGAAGATATCTGCAAAAAAGCTGCTCACTACTACTTTGAAGCCATAATCTGCAATTGCCCAGGCAGCATGTTCGCGGGAGGAGCCACAGCCAAAGTTTTTGCCGGCTACCAGAATTTTGCCGCTGTAGATAGGATTGTTGAGGACGAAATCTGCTTTAGGCGTATTATCTGCCTCAAAGCGCCAGTCGCGGAACAGGTTCTCACCGAAACCGTCCCTGGTGGTAGCTTTCAGGAAGCGTGCAGGGATGATCTGGTCTGTATCAATATTTTCAATGGGTACAGGTACCGCTGAAGAAACTAAGTGTTGAAATATCTTGCTCATTATAAATTATTTTTTGACGGCAGCTACTCTCAACCGGACGTAGTCTGCATATAAATTACCTTCTCTGGTCAAGGCTGGTCCCAGCTCCTGTTGTACTTTCTGCAGTATTTCCTTTTTCACTTGTTCCGGTACTGCTGAGAAGAAATGATCGCCAAACATTTCCAGCCAGGTGCTGATGCCGTTCTGAGGATCATGGAGTTTGGTAGGCCTGTCGTAGAAATGTACTCTTTCAATAGTGAATCCTGCTTTTTCGAGCAGAGTGCAATATTCTGCCGGAGAGGGGAAGAACCAGAGTGGTTCGTAGGTATATCCTTTTTCCTGCATCACGTATTCCAGTTCTCTGAGAATGCTGTTTACATTACCTTTTCCACCCATTTCGAAAGCTAGTCGGCCACCCGGTTTGAGATGGGCATACATGCGTTCGATCACTTTTTCTGGTTCAAGAATCCAGTGAAGGGTGGCGTTGGAGAAAATACCATCAAACAGGGAAGGCAGTTGAAAGTTAGTCCCGTCGGCGATTTCGAAATGAATATCCGGAAAATGCTTTCTGGCACTGGCAATCATGCTTTCGGAAGCATCGAGGCCTATCACTTCCGCCCCTGTTTCCGCCAGTTTGGCGGTCAGTTCACCGGTACCGCAACCCAGGTCCAGGATGGCAGATCCGGGTTGTGGCTGTAACCATTCGATCAAGCTATTCCCCTGTTCGAACACGAAGGCGTGTTGGTCTTTGTATAAGTCAGCATTCCAGTAGTTCATGGTAATACGTTTAGTCGTGGTAGTTAATTACACCAGTTCTCTTACATCTGTAACTCGTCCGGTGATAGCGGCAGCGGCAGCTGTAAGCGGGCTAGCGAGGAAGGTACGGGCATTAGGTCCCTGACGGCCTTCGAAGTTGCGATTGGAGGTAGAGATGCAATACATACCTGCAGGCACTTTATCTTCATTCATACCCAGACATGCAGAGCAACCTGGTTCCCGCAGCTGGAAACCTGCTTCCATCAATACTTTATCGATTCCTTCTGCTTTAGCTTGCGCTTCCACTTGTTTGGAACCCGGTACAATCCAAACCACTACGTCTTCGGCTTTCTGTTTACCTTTCACGAAATCAGCCACCAGACGGAGGTCTTCAATGCGGGAGTTGGTACAGCTACCTATGAATACATAGTCGATTTTCTTGCCGAGCAGTGGAGCACCAGGCTGGAGGTCCATATAGTCGAGCGACTTCTTAAACGAAGGCACTTCTTTTTCATCGAGTTGGCTCAGGGCCGGAATGTGCTGGGTAATGCCCATGCCCATGCCAGGGTTAGTGCCATAGGTAATCTGTGGTTCAATATCGGCAGCGTCGAAGTTGAGTACCACATCAAACTGTGCGTCCGCATCGGAGTAAAGCGTTTGCCAGAATGCCAGGGCTTTATCCCATGCTTCGCCTTGAGGAGCAAATTCACGTCCTTTGATATAAGCAAAGGTAGTCTCGTCCGGAGCGATCATACCACCGCGAGCGCCCATTTCGATGCTCATATTACAGATGGTCATGCGCGCTTCCATACTCAGACTGCGGATAGCCTCGCCGGCATATTCCACAAAGTAGCCAGTAGCGCCGGATGCAGAGATTTTAGAAATGATATAGAGAATGATATCTTTAGAGAGAACGCCATTCTTCAAAGTGCCGTTCACCTCAATTTTCATACGTTTCGGCTTATACTGGAGGATACATTGGGTAGCCAGTACCTGCTCCACTTCGGAGGTACCAATCCCAAACGCTACGGCGCCAAAGGCTCCGTGGGTAGAGGTATGGCTGTCTCCACAAACGATAGTCATACCTGGCAGGGTAATTCCCAGCTCAGGGCCTATCACGTGAACAATACCCTGGTATGGATGGCCCAGGCCGTAGAGTTCCACGCCAAATTCAGCAGTATTTTTGGTGAGCATTTCCACCTGGTGGCGACTCAGCGCCTCCTTAATGGGCAGATGCTGATCCATTGTAGGTACGTTGTGATCCGCGGTGGCCCTTGTTTTTCCAGGGCGAAATACCGGAATGTCACGTTTACGTAAACCGTCAAACGCCTGGGGACTGGTTACCTCGTGAATAAAGTGCGTGTTGATGTACACTGCATCCGGGTATCCCGGTTTGCTCATCACGATATGGCCGTCCCAGATTTTGTCAAATAACGTTTTTCCCATCCTTGTTGCTTCCTTTTTAAATTGTTTATACCTTCAAATCTAATGGACGATATATATTTGACATATCGCTAAATTTGTCTTAATTACAACCTATAAACGCAATCGATAAACGCCAACATATTGTTTATCAATAATTTATAAGATTTTATTAACGATGCCCAACAGTCAAAGTGATGCATTATTCATATTAATAAAAACCCTTACAAAAGCTGAAAAACGCAGTTTTCAGCTGGCTTTTAATAAGAATAATACCAAGGAAGACGTACTCTTCATCCAACTGTTCACCACGCTGGACAAAATGAAGGACTACGATGAGGAGCAGATACTGAAGAAGGTACCTGACCTGAAAAAGCAGCAATTGTCAAACGTAAAGGCACACCTTTACAAACATTTGCTGACAAGTCTGCGTCAGTTGTATAAACAAAAAGATCCTGTCATTGATTTACGGGAGCAACTGGACTATGCCCGGGTGTTGTACAATAAAGGCTTATATAACCAAAGTCTGAAAATCCTGGGTAAAGCCAAAGCAATGGCATTCGACCAGGAAGAAGTGATGTTGGGGTATGAAATTGTTGAATTTGAGAAACTGATAGAATCCAGGCATATCACCCGTAGTCTGGAAAACAGGGCGGAGGCACTTAGTGCGGAGTCCAAACAAATACAGCAACAACTGACCAATATCAGCATGTTGTCTACCCTTTCGCTGCGCATGTATGGCCTGTACCTGAAACTTGGTCATGCCCGCAATGAGCGCGATGCAGAAATGGTGAAATCTTTCTTTGAAAGTCAGCTCCCTCCCATGCGTATGGCAGAAATGAGCTTTTATGAGAAAGTGTATATGTATCAGGCTTCCTGCTGGTACTTCTATATTTTGCAGGATTTCGTCATGTATTACCGCTATACGCAGAAATGGGTAGATCTGTTCAAGCAGTATCCTTCTCTGCAACAGACGGACATGGACTTATACATCAAGGCGCAACATAACTTGCTCACTGCGCATTTCTATACCTCCAATTCGGAGAAGTTCAAATCGGCGCTCTGTGAACTGGAGCATTTCATTGCCGACAATGAGGAATGCTTTCATGAGAATACCCGTACATCTGCGTTCGTGTATCTTTACACGGCGAAGATCAATCGGTATTTCCTGGAAGGCACGTTCACACAGGGTTTGGCGATGGTTCCGGAATTGGAAACAGAAATCAGTAACCATACCCTGAAGATTGATCAGCACCGGGTATTGGTATTCTACTACAAAATTGCCTGTCTTTATTTTGGAAGTGGGGATAATAGCAAGGCGATCATTTATCTCAACAAAATTATCAATTTAAAAATCGGTAACCTGCGGGCAGATATTCAATGTTTTGCCCGTATCCTGCACCTGATTGCACATTACGAGCTGGAGAATTACAGTCTGGTAGAGTATCTGATCAAATCCGTATATCACTTTATTTCCAAGCACAAAGATTTGGGATTGGTGATGGAAGAGATTATGAAATTCCTCCGTAAATATATCTATGCCAATCCGAAGGAGTTACGCAATGCCTTCCTGGATCTGAAAACCAGGCTGGAAGTAATTTCACAGGACCCTTATGAACGCAGATCCTTCCTCTACCTGGATATTATTTCCTGGCTGGAGAGTAAGATTGAAGGTATTCCTGTGCAGGATGTAATTCAGCGTAAATTTTTGAATAAAGAAAAGAGAATATAGGGAGACGCAGTATCAGCAGTCTGCTGCTGATACTGCGAAAATCATTCTGTTTCTATCCAGGGTTCATATTCCCGGAACTTCCTGAAGAATATCAATGCCGCCACCAGTTGCATCCCTGCTACAGCGTACCATAACGCACCACCGAGTATCATAAACAGCACTACGAAAGCAATCAGCAGTATCCAGCGTAAGTGTACTTCTGCGTTCATACGGGGGAAATACAAGAGTACTCTGAACAGGAGCAGCATTGTCATGCCGGTTATGCCCGCAGTCATTATTTCAGTGATGGTGAACCGATGATTGCTCTGAAAGAAAATAATAATGATTTCAGGTATCAGTAGCAAGACATAAAACCCTGCAACCCGGCTGTAATTCCGCAGTGTGCTGATCGGAAGATTCAGCATAAACGGCAGGTATATCTCCTCAAAAGCCCGGTGGTGAATCATCAGTTGCGTATGTAATAATACGCAGCCGATCATTCCCAGTTGGAGTGCGCGCAGGTCCATAAAATCGCTCTGACGCATGAGGAAGAAGGTAAGCCATAATATGGCGGCCGACCATAATTTCGTCGTAAATATTTTACGGGGAAAGGCGGTGAACAATTCGTAGTAAAAGTAGAGTACCGGCGGTTTCACAAAGTGTCGGTCCAGCCACCTGGAGAAACGCGTAGTAAAGAAAAACACGTCTGGTTGCCAGAGTTTCTTCTCATAGAAGCGCACTGGCCATATGCACATCAGGAGGTTGAACAGGATAATGATCGCAGCGGGCAAATAATAATGTCGGAAGATGCCAACTCCTGCAGCGATCAGGCCGTACACAAATACCGGCAGATACATCTGAAACTGTAGCCGCAACCAGAGACCGCGTCTCTCTTTATCATCCATACAGGTCATGGTGCTATAGAGAAAGCTGTAGGGCGATTGTTCCAGTGTTTTGATAACAAACCCCGTTATTCTGAGTGTGTACAGCAGCCATAAAAACAACACCAGCAAGAGGAACGACCAGCTGGAGAGAAAGCCGGTCATCAGTCCGAGATGGTAATAAAGCAGATTGGAACCGTTGACGATTCCAAAGAGAAAATAAAATAACACCAGGAAAAAGCCTGTGTTTTCCACATAAAATCTACCGGTGAATATCCTCCTGAAAATACCCATGTTAGTTCAAAGTAATATTTCTGTTGGCGATAGTGAGAGTTCCGGCCACGGACAGTTCATTTGGGTCCAGTGGCTGATGGGAGGTAATCAGAAAGGAGGTACCTGCCTGATGCCAGGTGCGGATGACATCATAGAGTATTTCCAATGTTCTGGTATCGATGGTAATGAGTGGTTCGTCCAGTAATATGATGGCGGGGTTGCCTGCAAAGGCCAGCAGGAGGCTTAATTTTTTCAACATTCCGCTGGAATAGCTGCTAACCGGGTTATTCACAAAGTTATCCACACCCATTCTGGAAGCCAGTTCCAGGATGGGCTCCCGTTCTCCGCCTTTTGTCCGGAAGTAGAGCTGCAGGAGATCCCGACCGGTGAGGAATGCGGGATAGAGCGGTTCTGCCTCCGCATAGTTGATGAGTCGGCGGAACTGTACCGGATGTTGTCGGGCATTCACGGTGTTATTAATAGTAATATCTCCCTGGAAGGGGAGTAAACCGGCCATCACCTTCATGCAGGTGGTTTTGCCGGCGCCATTTTCTCCTTTGAGCCAATAGATGCCGGTATTAAGCTCCAGTTGTGGGATATCCAGTACGGATATATCCTGATAATGCTTACGGACCTGATGGAGTGAAATTACCGGATCGGACATATAAAAAATGATTATTACTGTAAATATGAAAAATTGCGAGATATATATCCTAAAATTGTCAAAAATTTTCCGCAACTTTTTTTCTATTGAAGCTCATCACTTTAGGTAAAACAGTATAAAAAACAGGTATATATCCCCATTGTTTACACACATAAAAAATATAAAGATGTGCTTTATCCACATTCCGTGCAAACGCAACAGGGATCTAATGTTCAAGAATACTCACACTCTTTTTCCACACCCGTGGAAAACTAAAAGTAGCTCGCTAAGATATCACTCTTACATTTGTAATCCTGGGCGTTTGGATTTCAGAAGCTAAAATGACGGAACGAATGTAGTGTGGTATAATGATTTTTAGTCATGCTAACCCCCTATTGGAAAATCAGAAACCTTCGACAGTACCCATAAATTATTTATATAATGAACAACGAGAATGAAATTCTTTTAAAAGAGAACAAGGATCGCTTTGTGTTATTACCAATCAACTATCCCAAAATTTGGGAACAGTATAAGAAACACGAAGCGAGTTTCTGGACGGCGGAAGAGATTGATCTGGGCAGTGATTTAAAAGACTGGGCCAATTTGAATGATGGGGAACGCCATTTTATTTCACATGTACTGGCATTTTTTGCGGCCAGTGATGGAATCGTAAACGAGAATCTGGCGGTAAACTTCATGAGTGAAGTACAGATTCCGGAAGCGCGCTGCTTCTATGGTTTCCAGATCATGATGGAAAATATCCACTCTGAAACATATGCACTGTTGATCGATACTTATGTAAAAGATCCAGTGGAAAAAGACAGATTATTTCATGCCATCGAAACAGTGCCTGCTGTAAAGAAAAAAGCAGAATGGGCATTACGTTGGATTGAAAATGGTTCTTTCGCTGAAAGACTGGTAGCTTTTGCTGCGGTGGAAGGCATCTTCTTCTCCGGTAGCTTCTGCTCTATCTTCTGGCTGAAAAAACGCGGACTGATGCCAGGTCTTACCTTCTCTAACGAGCTGATCAGCAGAGACGAAGGACTGCATTGCGAATTCGCCTGCCTGCTCTATAGCATGCTGCAAAATAAACTGAGCGAAGAACAAGTACATCACATCATTGGTAACGCGGTGGAAATTGAAAAAGAATTCGTTTCTGAATCTTTGCCTGTTGACCTGATTGGCATGAATGCGCGACTGATGCAACAGTATATTGAATTTGTGGCCGACAGATGGTTATCCGAACTCGGTTACACTAAATTATTCAATGCTACCAATCCTTTCGATTTCATGGAAATGATTTCTCTGCAAGGAAAAACCAATTTCTTTGAAAAGCGCGTAGGCGACTATCAGAAAGCCGGCGTTCTCGGCGGCAGTAAAGAATCACAGACCTTCAGTCTGGAAGAAGATTTCTAAAGTTTTTCTAACCTCTTAAATTCACCCCCATGTTCGTAATCAAAAGAGATGGCAGAAAAGAAGCAGTGAAATTCGACAAAATCACTGCCCGTATTGAAAAGCTATGTTATGGCTTCAATACGGAATACGTAGACGCAATTGACGTTGCAAAAAAAGTGATTCAGGGAATATATGATGGCGTAACAACAACCGAACTGGACAACCTGGCTGCCGAAACTGCGGCATCCCTCACTACTAAACACCCGGACTATGCCCTGCTGGCTTCCCGCATTGCAGTAAGCAACCTCCATAAGAATACAGAAAAATCGTTCTCTAAAACGATGAAAAAACTGTACGACTATATCGATCCTAAAACCGGTAAGTCGGCAGCCCTCCTCTCCGATGATGTGTGGGAAATCGTTGAAAAGAATGCAGAAATTCTGGATTCCAATATCATCTACGACCGCGATTTTGCATTTGACTACTTCGGTTTCAAAACGCTGGAACGCTCTTACCTGCTGAAAACAGACGGTCGTATCCAGGAACGCCCTCAACATATGTTCATGCGCGTTTCTGTTGGTATCCACAAAGAAGATATCGAGTCTGCGATCAAAACATATAACCTGATGAGTGAACGCTGGTTTACACATGCTACGCCAACGCTCTTCAATGCAGGTACGCCAAAACCGCAGATGTCTTCCTGCTTCCTCCTCACCATGCAGGACGATAGCATCGAAGGTATCTATGATACCCTCAAACAAACAGCGAAAATTTCCCAGAGCGCTGGTGGTATTGGATTAAGCATCCATAACATCCGTGCAACAGGTTCTTATATCAGCGGCACCAACGGTACCAGCAACGGTATCATTCCAATGCTGCGCGTATTCAACGATACTGCCCGTTATGTAGACCAAGGCGGCGGTAAACGTAAAGGCGCTTTCGCTATCTACCTGGAACCATGGCATGCAGATATCTTCGAATTCCTCGATCTGCGTAAAAACCACGGTAAAGAAGAACTCCGCGCCCGTGATCTGTTCTATGCCCTCTGGGTACCAGACCTGTTCATGAAACGCGTAGAAGAAAATGGCGAATGGTCCCTGTTCTGCCCTCACGAAGCGCCAGGACTCCACGAATGCTGGGGTGAAGAGTTTGAACAACTCTTCCATAAATATGAGCAGGAAGGTCGTGCACGCAAAACCGTGAAAGCACAGGATCTCTGGTTCGCTATCCTCGATGCACAAATCGAAACCGGTACTCCATACCTGCTGTATAAAGATGCGGCCAACCGTAAATCTAATCAGCAGAACCTGGGTACTATCAAGAGCTCCAACCTCTGCACAGAAATCATCGAATATACAGATGCAAATGAAGTAGCGGTTTGTAACCTCGCTTCCCTCGCACTGCCACGCTTTGTAAACGAAGGTCAGTTTGATCATGAGAAATTGTATGAGGTAACCTACCAGGCTACCCTCAACCTGAACAAAATCATCGATCATAACTACTACCCTGTGGAAGAAGCCCGCAACAGTAACCTGCGTCACCGTCCTATCGGACTGGGCGTACAAGGCCTGGCGGATGCCTTCATCCTCATGCGCTATCCATTCGAAAGCGAAGAAGCGAAAAAACTGAACAGCGAAATATTTGAAACTATCTACTTCGCTGCCATGCAAGCTTCCAATGATCTCGCGAAGAAAGATGGCGCTTATGCTACCTTCGCCGGTTCTCCTGCATCTAAAGGTATCTTCCAGTTTGATATGTGGGGCGTAACGCCTTCCGCTCGCTGGAACTGGGATAACCTGAAAGCGTCCGTAAAAAAACACGGTATCCGCAACTCCCTGCTGCTGGCGCCAATGCCAACCGCTTCTACCTCTCAGATCCTCGGCAACAACGAGTGCTTTGAACCATATACTTCCAATATCTACACCCGTCGCGTACTGAGTGGAGAATTCGTAGTAGTAAACAAACACCTGCTGAAAGATCTGGTAGAACTGGGCCTGTGGGACAATGACATGAAAAACAAGATCATTGCCTACAACGGATCTATTCAGAATATCAATGAAATCCCTACCAATATCAAGGAACTGTACAAAACAGTATGGGAAATCAAACAACGTAATATCATCGACATGGCCGCTGACCGCGGTGCGTTCATCTGCCAGTCACAATCACTCAACCTCTTCGTAGATACTCCTACCGCTGGTAAACTGACTTCTATGCACTTCTATGCCTGGAAGAAAGGACTGAAAACCGGTATGTATTATCTCCGTACACAAGCCGCTACACAGGCTGTTCAGTTCACCGTTGAAAAACAAGGCGGTCAACAAATGCAACCAGTAGTAGCTGCCGGTGCAGAACCTTCCATCGACGAAATACCGATGGGCGCTGTATGCACCATGGAAGAAGGTTGCGTGACCTGCTCCGCATAATTCGGGTTATCAAAAAAGTAAGTACATAAAAAGGGCGCCTTCTTATCAAGGCGTCCTTTTTTATTTTTCCTCCTATTTTTATATTTTCATCCCTATGAAATCTTGTATCCCTATGAAAAAATTAGCAAATGCTGCCTGGCTACTCCTGCTGGCTGCCTGCGCCACCAAAGATCCTGTCGCACCAGTAATCCCCACAGATCCTGTTAAGTACGACACCGCTAAAATCGAAATTTCCGTTTACGACGCCACACAATGGGCCACAGATAAACCATATGGCGTATTACGTACAGGCGTTACCGTAAACCTGTATAAATCGCAGGCCGACTTCAACGCAAAAACGGTCGCCTTTTCCACCACTACAGACGCCAACGGGAAAGCCCTGTTTAAGGGACTTCCAGCCGCCGCTTATTACATCGAAGCCAAACTGGACGACCTAACGAACATGCCTGTACGTAATGAGAGCAACAAAGGCTATCGATACGATTCTATCTACCAGGTTTACACCATTCCGGCTCGCGTCAATGAGCTGTTCCCCTATCCCGGAAACTTCATTTACAAAGATGTAAATGGCGATAACAAACTGGATAACAACGACTACGTCACGCTGCCAGCAGATCTGGTAAGATCCGATAGCGGTAAAACGAATACCATCCGCATTCTCATCGGAAGAGACGACAATGTCAACAACAAACCTTTTGCCACCAGCCAGGCTGCAAAAGATGCCCTCAATAATCTTTACGATGAAGTACATACCTGGCATCAACTGGTCGCGGTAATTGATGCCGTATATACAGATGATGCCAACTGCAGCAGTCTGCCTGGCTATTGCGAACTGGATCAATACCGCGCCGGCTCCGGCAACGCGCAAATCCAGACAATGTGGAACAACGCTATCAGCATTTTTAACAAAGCTAACCGCATAGCCGCCTTCTCCTTCAAAGCCACAAACGATAGCTCCCTGGTAGGCGAAGCCAATGGTATACATGCCTATATGAGAATGAAACTGACAGATCTTTTCGGCGGGGCGCCCAATTATACATCACTGGTTCCTCCTGCCAATCTCCAACTGGCAAACACGGATGAGGCCCGTTATACTGCCGATATAGACATGTTCAGCGCAATGCACCTGCTGCCATACCTATCCAGATCCAATACCAATCGTAGTCATCTGTCCAAAGAAGCCGCCTATACGCTGATTGTACAGAACTCCAATCACTATAGCAACGCTATGCTGACGGAATCCTGGCCACAATACTACCGCCTGCCTATCTTTGATAACGACAGCGCAGTAGTACTGGAAACAAACAAAATGAACTCTTACACCTCCAATAACAGTAGAGAAATAATTTGGGGAGACACGCGTCCTATCAGTAATCCAGATCTTAAAGCCATCTTCAAAAAAGGAAACTACCTGCCCATCATCAACCTGAATCAACTGATTACCATCAGAGCTGAACAGATGGCCAACCGCTTCTCTCCGGATATTGCGGTGAATATGATCAATTTGCTCGCGTATCGTATCGGTATTCCCACCAATAGTTCCGCTCAACCTACCAAACAGGAAGCCATGAACTTTATACAACAGGCTACCCGTCCGGAACAAGCGATGGAAGGAAATACGCTCAATAACCTCGTAAGATGGGGCATCCATATGAACGTACTGGGACCTTTAGGCTTCAAATTCAACAACGATAAATTACCAATACCACTCTCTTTCCTGAACAATTATCCTGGCGTAAACCAAAATGCAGGATACTAGAAAAGAAACAGATATACGATACAAGGGATTGATCTTCACGATCAATCCCTTCTTTTTCCTGCTTCCACCACACGCAGATCCCATCCCACAGACATGTTAGCCCAACAGATGATTTCTTAGCAACAAGATAATTTCACAGCAAATCCGTGCTACTGGCAGTGTTAGTACGATAAATACCTAAAAACAAATATTTATTTTTGTGATGTTAAATCCTTTATCATGAAAAGAGCTGTTAGCACTATTATTTTGTTAACTCTGTGCCCCTTTTTGCTATTTGCGGGCGATTACGAAAAAGCCTGGGAGGCTATTCACAAAAATGATTTTAAGTCTGCCACTATCTATCTCCAAAAAGCAATCAAGGCAGGAGGTCCTAAAAAAAACAGCGCTATTACTACCCTCATGTTACTCAATAACATGAACGGTTATGATAGCGACTTCACAAAACTGTATGTCAATCCCCTGAAAGAACTACAGTCTCCAGCGCCATATGCATATGCATTATGGTTCTTCAATCCTATCCTGGGCGAATATGGCGCTAAGGAAGGAGTGCAGCTGGAAAACATCGAACGTATCCTCACAGATACCGTAAACTACAACGGCTCCATGAACGCGGCAGCAGCCTATTTCATGGGAATGCACAACGTGAAAAGCAATCGCGCCGCACAGTCAAAACCCTTCTATCCACGCATGGGCGCACTGGAAGAATGGGCATATGTAGGCCCCTTCGATAACGTAATGGGCAGCGGGTTCGACAAAGACTACGGTCCGGTTAAAAAACCTACCGGTACCAATTTCGTCAGCAGCAATAATAACAGCCCTGTTAATTGGTTCGTTCCCCTGCATACTACCCGCGAAGGCTGGAGCTTTGTAGGCTCTTTCTTCTCTTCCAAAAGTGCAGTAGGCTACGCACAAACATTTGTCAATTCCCCGTCTGACATAGATCCGCTCCTATGTCTCGGTGGAACCGGCGCCATGAAAGTTTGGGTAAACGATAAACTGGTCATCAGCCAGCCTGAAGAAATCATAACGGAACTCGACTGGTGGAAAGTGAAAGTACATCTGAACAAAGGCTTCAACCGCATCCTCGTACAGATAGGCTATACAGACGACGGCACCGCGCCGAACTTCATCGTTCGCCTCACAGATCAGCGTTACAGAGCCGTTCCCGGAATCGTGTCTCAAACAACACCAGAAAAATACCAGATAGACGCTTCCAAAGAGGAACCAGCACTGATACCTCACTTCGCAGAAGAATACTTCAAAAAGCAAATCGCTGCTCAGCCTGAGGATATCATCAATTCCATTCTCCTGAGTAGAGTATATATCCGCAACCAGGAATGGGACAAAGCAAAATCGTTGTTGGCAAAACTGCAAAAGGCTTATCCAAAAGATGCTTTCATTACCAACTATTACCTGGATTGCATGTCCGGCTCCACCGACCGCAGCGATTGGGAAGAAAGCATGGAAACCTTGAAAACACTGGTACCAGATAATTACTGGATACTATACACCAAAGTAGCCAAACTGGAAGGAGAGAAAAACTATACGGAAGCCATGGAAGTACTGAATAAAATAATCGGTATGCAAGGCGAACGTAGAATTACTTCTGTCAAAAAAATGCAACTGTTCGCAGAACAGGAAAAAATCGATAGCATGGTGCTGCAACTGAAAGATGCCTATGCCCGATATCCTAATAATGCACAGGTGGTACAAACCATTTACCAGTACGAAACCAGGATGAACAACGATCCTGCAAAAGGTACTGCCGCCCTGGAAAAATATTGCGAAGATCTATACGATTACAACACCTACAATTTACTGTGCAAAGTATATCTCAACCAGGGTAAAACAGATGCAGCCGTGGCATTGATGAAGAAAATGCTCAATGTTGCGCCATATGATCTGGATTCCTATACGCCACTGGTAAGATATTATTTCGCCAGTCAGAAATATGACTCTGCTATCTACTATCTGAATCTCGAACATCAGATCAGTCCTTACCATCATGCGCCACTGGGAGACATCGCTACCAGCTATGCGCAAATGAAACAGAAGGATTCCGCCGTCCTCTAC
The DNA here is from genome assembly GCF_003259435.1 of Chitinophaga dinghuensis. GTDB lineage: Bacteria > Bacteroidota > Bacteroidia > Chitinophagales > Chitinophagaceae > Chitinophaga > Chitinophaga dinghuensis. The sequence continues at coordinate 381,450 of NZ_QLMA01000003.1, read as the reverse complement.
TTCAAAAAAGCGCTGGCACTGCATGCTGGCGGATTCGCATACAGGGAACAACTACGCATGCTGGAAAACAGACAACCAGTAGATAAGTATTTTCCTGCTATGGATTACTACAAAGAGATTGAAAAGTATTCCCAGAAACCGCAAGACAGCACCCAACCCTACGCATTCATCTTCGATGAAAAAAATGTCATCCTCTATCCGGAAGGCGCAGGCGAACAACTGATCAATACCGCTATCTATATCAGTAACAAGAAAGGTATTAGTCGCTGGAAAGAAATATCACTCCCCTATAACGGCGTTTACCAGGACATGATTATCTCCAAAGCGGAGGTCATAAAACCAAGCGGAGCAAGGATTCCGGCAGAAACAAATGATAACCAGATCGTCTTCACCAAACTGGATGTAGGCGATGTGGTATACTATAGCTATAAAGTAAGAAGCGTAGGCCGTGGCCGTTTGAAGCGGGAGTTCTGGGATAAATTTTATCTCTCCGACTATGTGCCTACCAACATATCTACTTACAATATCCTCGTTGCGGATACCATTCCGTTGTATTTTGAATACAGAAATGGCGGCAATGCAAAACCAAAAATCACGCAGCATGAGCAGTATAAAATGTATAGCTGGAGAGAAGAGAATGTTCCTCCTATCCGCAGCGAATACTACATGCCTGGCATTACGGAAGTAGGTAAGGTACTGCACATCTCCACCGTGAAAGACTGGGATGTAATCGGCGAATGGTACAGCGATATCACCCGCGAACAATCCAAAGAAGATTACGAGATCAATGAGGCCTTCAAGGAAATCTTCCCGAAAGGAGTTGCTAACGTTGACGACCTAACGAAAGCGAAGCATATCTACGATTATATCGAGAAGAATATCTCTTACAGTTCTGTATCTTTCAGACAGGGTGCATATGTGCCGCAGAAAGCAGGTAAAACTTTGGTAACCAAGTTGGGCGACTGTAAAGACCTGTCTACCCTGTTCCTCGCATTTGCCCGCAAAGCGAATCTGCCGGCCAATCTAATCCTCGTAAGTACCCGCGACAACGGAGAGCATAATATGCAGTTACCTTCGCTGGATTTCAATCATTGCATTATTGCCTTCAAAGCGAATAATAAAACTTATTACCAGGAACTGACCTCCAACATGCTGCCATTTGGAATAGTACCGTCTTCCCTGGCCGGCGCACAGATCCTGAATATTCCGTACGATTACAAACCAGGCGAGCGACTGACAACTATCCCAGCCAGCAACTACACCGCCAAATCCATGTATCGTAAGATGGATGTGACATTGAAGGATGCTGATGCGGTGATTAACTCCAACTGTGCATATATTGGTGAACTGACGGAAGGTCTGAGGGGCGACTATCTCCATAAAACGCCGGATGACATCAAAGACGGCGTGCAAGCACAAGTAAGCAGAACGTTCAAAAACCAGGTAGTACTGGATAAGTATAACTTCAACAACCTGGATAACCTGGCAGACACCCTGTGGCTCAATACCAACTTCACAGTGAAGAACGAGATCATCAACGTGGGCGATATCAACATGATCAAACTGCCGTTTATGGAAGTGGTGGCCACCGCTAATATCTTCACTCCGGAGCCAAGACAGTATCCATTTATGTATCACGATTACGAAGCGGTAGATAACTACCTAACGGAAATACATATACGTCTTTCTGACGGCAAGAAGTTTGACCAGGTACCTTCCACCACCACCCTAAAAATGGGCGATATGTCTTATGCGCTGGAATTCAAGAAGGTAACGGATGATCATCTGTTAGTAACCAGACGCTTTACCACCAATAGTAACAAAACATTGGAAGCTGCCCAGCTGAAAGAACTGGAAACGTTCTTCAATGGGATTATAAAAGCAGAGCAGAAGTATATCTCTTTCAGATAATACCGATGCGGTAAAAACTAAAAAGAAAAGGATTGACGCTTTCAACGTCAATCCTTTTCTTTTTATACAACTTCTTTGTATATAATGTATTAGGGAGACACGGTTACTCCTCTTCTTCAAATCCCCATTGCTCCAGGAGTGTATTATACTGCGCCTCTGGTAATCCGGGTTTATCATAATGCCCGGCCAGTGATTTCTGACGCATCGCTTCATAGATACTCACCGCACAAGCCACTGAAATATTGAGCGATTTGATAATTCCCATCTGAGGGATGATAAAATTGCCATCTACTTTTTCGATCAGCTCTTCGCTCACACCAGCATGTTCATTGCCGAAAACCAAGGCTACAGAACCTGTAAAGTCAATATCATAGAGGCTTATCGCATCATGTGCCAGGTGTGTGGCTAAAATTTTATCATATTTAGCGCGCAAAGCTGCAAAACAGGCATCAATATTGTCAAATTGATGCACGGTCAGCCACTTGGCGGCAGAACTGCTACTTTTGGCGCCCCATTTTTTATGCCGGGGAATTTTGGTGTTCAGTACATAGATCTCCTGTATACCAACAGCATCGCATGTACGCATAACAGCGGAAATATTGTGCGGGTCCTGCACATTTTCCAATACCACCGTCAGATTTCCCTGCCGTTTATTAAGTACAGACAATAATCTTTCCCGTCTTTCTGGTGTCATATAAAAAAAATATTTATCCTGAAGGGCGTAAAATTACGAAATAAGGTAATTTCACCGCACAATCTTAAAATCAGACAAAACCTATGCTCAAGAAGATACTCAAATTTACGGGCATCACCTTTATTATCCTGCTGCTAGCTGCTATTGCTATTCCTTACTTCTTTAAGGACAAAATTATGGCCAAAGTGAAGTCGGAACTCAACGACAACCTGAATGCCAAAGTAGACTTTAAAGATGTAGACATCAGCCTGATCAGGCATTTTCCCCGCCTGGCGGTAGGTCTGGAAGACCTGCAAGTCATCGGCAAGGATAGTTTCAAAGATGATACCCTCCTCTCTGTACACAAAATTGATGTAGCCCTCAATCTCATGAGCGTTATCAAAGGTAAACAGATGGACATTTATAATATTGCGCTGATACAGCCTCGTATACACGCTATTGTAGATAAAGACGGCCATGCCAACTGGGATATTACCAAACCCGATACCGCTGCCAAAACCTCCACTGATACCAGCAAAACCAGTTTCGCCCTCAGTCTCAAACAATATAGCATCGAAGATGCCTATATCAGCTACGACGACCGTCAGGGAAATATGTTCATGGAAGTAGCCGGCCTGAATCACAAAGGTAGCGGCGATTTCACACAAGATAAATTCACCCTGAATACCCATACAGATGCCAGCGGCGTTACCTTCAAATATGGACTGATTCCGTATCTGAGTAGCGTAAAAACTGCACTGGATGCAGATATCCAGATAGATAATACCACCAGCACTTATACGCTGAAAGATGCCAAAGCATCTTTAAACAACCTGGTATTGAATTTCGCGGGTCTGTTCCGTATTGTGAATGATTCCACCTACGGCATGGATTTCAACTTCAAATCGCCTGGAAACGAATTTAAAGACTTACTGTCGCTGGTTCCTGCCATCTACGCAGCTGATTTCAACAAGATCAAAACCAGTGGTAAAGCCGCTTTCGATGGTTATGTAAAAGGTAATTACTCTCCTGTACAAATGCCTTCCTTCGGTCTGAACCTCGCTGTAACAGATGGTTTCTTCCAGTATCCTGACCTGCCAAAGCCTGTTAAAAACATCCAGCTGGCAGTGAAAATATCCAACCCTGACGGCGTTCCGGATCATACCGTGATCAATATGTCCAAAGGCCATCTGGAAATGGATAATACCCCGGTAGACATGCGGGTATTGGTGCAAACACCTATTTCCGACATGTATGTAGACGCGGCTGCAAAAGGTAAATTGGATCTCTCTACCATTCCCCAGTATGTTAAACTGGCTTCAGGTACGGCATTGCAAGGTCTTCTCGATGCAGACATCAGCGCAAAAGGTAATATGAGCGCCATCGAAAAGCAGCAATACGATAAGTTCTATGCTGCGGGCTCTCTGCAACTGAGCAATATGCTATACAAAAGCAAAGATTATCCTGATGGCGTAAAAGTGAATAACCTCGCCCTGCAATTCAATCCTAAAAACGTTACAGTGAAGGACCTGAATGCAGAATACCTGGGTTCTCACTTCCAGGCAGATGGAGAAGTGAATAACCTCCTCGCCTATGCGCTGAAAAACGAAGCGCTGGACGGTAAATTCAACGTGAAAGCAGACCAGATCAACCTGGATAAATGGATGCCTGCTACAGAAACCGCACCAGCAGCCACTCCTGCGGCGAAGAAAGAAGGAGATGCTGCCGCTGCCAGCAGTGCGCCATTCCCGGTTCCTGCCAATCTGAATATCGCGATGAATGCCAATGTAGGTAAAGTACACTACGATAAAGTAGACCTGAATAATCTCGTTGGTGCATTGACGGTAAAAGATGAAACCGTGTCTATGCAACAACTGAAAGCGGAAGCGCTGCAAGGTACGATGGCTATCACTGGTAGCTACAGCACTAAAGTGAGCAAAGCGAATCCAGATATCAACCTGACCTACGATGTACAACGCATCGATATACAACAGGCATTTAATGCGTTCAACACTGTTCGCAGCCTGATGCCTATCGGTAAGTTCCTGAATGGTAAGATCACTTCCCAGCTGACCATGCATGGTAAACTGGGCAAGGATATGATGCCGGATATGAATACCCTCACTGGCGATGGTAATCTCCTGCTGATTGAAGGTGTACTCAAACAATTCGCACCGGTAGATCAGCTCGCCAGCTCTCTGAATATCTCTCAGCTGAAAGATATCAGTCTCCGTGATATTAAAAACTACTTCGCTTTCGAAAACGGCCGCGTAAAAGTGAATCCATTCAAAGTGACGGTAGCTGGTATCCGCATGGATATTGCCGGATCTCACGGCTTTGACCAATCATTGGATTATAGTCTCCAACTGGCGCTGCCACGCAGTCTGATGGGTACTGCCGGCAATAACCTGGTGAACAGCCTGGCTTCACAGGCACAGAGCAGAGGCGTGAATGTCAATGTGGGCGACAGCGTTCACCTGGCAGTAGCGATGGGTGGTAATATCATGAAACCTTCCCTGAAAACAGACCTTCGTGAAAGTGCCAATAACCTGAAAGCACAAGCTACACAGTTGGTGAAAGATAAGGTAGACACCATCAAGAGCACAGTGCGCGACTCCGTTAATTCCCTGAAAAATCAGGCAGTTAACAGCGTTAAGGATGAACTGAAAAATCAGTTGCTGGGCAAGAAAGACAGCACCTCCAGCGGCAACGGGGTACAAAACCTCGGCAAGCAGGCAGGCGAATCTGCCAAAGGCGTGCTGAATGGCCTCTTTGGAAAGAAAAAGCAACCAGCTACAGACTCCACCAAACACTAATTGTAGCGTAAACAACTATATAAAAGGAAAAGGATTGACGTTCAGCGACGTCAATCCTTTTCCTTTTATAGTCGTCCCTGCCAGCGCATTTAGGCATCATTTTATGGGAAATTTGGGTTCTCCCTCTCTTTTATTACTGGCATAATATTCGTAACTTATAATAACCCAAAACCCCGTTAAGCCATGATAGTAAATATCCTACACAGTACCTGGTGTAATGCAGCCCTACTTGGCGGACTAATATTCCTGTTAATGGGCTACCTTATCAAACACTATCCTCCTAAAAGTATCAACACCTGGTATGGATACCGTACTTTTCTTTCCACCCGTAATCAGGAAATGTGGGATGCCGGCAACAAAGATGCAGCGATGGTTTCCAGGCAGGTAGGCAGTATCCTGGTGTTATTAGGCATTTGCTGCGCCTTATTTTTTGACCGGCAGTCGGACTGGTTCATGTACATCACCGTAGGCGCTGTAGTAGCAGGAGTCCTCTATATTACCGGTTATACGGAATGGATGTTGAGTAATGAGTTTGATGAAGAAGGTCAACGCCGTATCCCACCAAAACTGTAGGTTATATGACAATTCTTATTTTCTTATAACTCAACTTTGCTGTCTGAAGAAACAATAAAGGAATCCATGACAGACAGCACCATTCAATTAGGCTCAATTAAGAAGAAGAACATAGGAATCGCTACCCTACTGGCTTTTGCCATGATCCCCATGTCGGGGTTCGCTACAGACATTTACCTGCCCTCGCTGCCAGGCATGACCGCTGCACTCGGTATCAGCAGCAGTCAGGCCCAGCTGACGCTCAGTCTCTTTTTAATCAGCTATGGCGTATCCCAACTTTTTGTAGGCGGGTTACTGGATAGCTATGGAAGATATCGTATCTCCCTGGCAGCAATACTTGTATTTTTTATCAGTTGCATAACGATTGCCAATACGCATAATATCTATGTTATTTATGCCATGCGTATCATTCATGGCATCACCATTGCCGCGATGGTAGTGGCCAAACGCGCTTTCTTCGTGGATTTATTCAGTGGAGAAAAACTAAAACACTATCTGAGTCTTTTCACCATTATCTGGTCTACAGGCCCTATAGTAGCCCCTTTCATAGGTGGATATCTGGAAGTTAGCTTTGGCTGGGAATCCAATTTCTACTTCCTCGCAGCCATTGCAGGCGTATTATTCCTGGGAGAAGTCATATTCAGCGGAGAAACATTACAACATGCCGTCCCATTTCATTTGGGTAATATCACCAGTATCTACACCAGTATGCTGCGTACCGGCAGCTTTGTGCTGGGCATACTTATGCTGGGCCTTGGCTACAGCATGATCATGGTATATAACATGTCCGGTCCTTTTATCATCGAGCATCATTTTAACCTCTCTCCAGTGGTGACCGGTTATTGCTCTCTACTACTGGGACTGGCCTGGATGGTAGGCGGCTTCACCGGGAAAGCCTTGATCAACCGGCCTTTCACCCGAAAGATGAATACCAACGTAGTATTACAGTTACTGTTTGCCACTTTGTTGTTATTAACTTTACAACGACTGAACACCTTGCCTGTCATACTGTTTTTTGCCTTTCTGATCCATGTGGGAGCAGGATTTACCTATAACAACTATTTCACTTACTGTCTGGCGAAGTTTCCAAAAAATGCAGGAATCGCAGGTGGATTAACAGGTGGACTATGTTATGTAATTGTGTCTTTTTTGAGTTACCTGATCACTTATGTATTACCCGCCAAAGACGGCGGCAACCTGGGGGTGAGCTATCTGCTGCTAATACTGGCTTCCATTGCCGTTATGTACAGGGTAAACGTATTAAACAAAAAAAACGCGTCTCACTAAACCATTCTTATTTTAATTATTTTTACCGCAATCAGTCACAGAACCCCTGATTGTCCAGAAACCTATGATTCCATTTTGGAGTGATTATTATTATCTTGTTATTGTCCTGCAATTAGCGTGTATCATTCATGCTTTCAGAAGTGGGAACCGCGATGCCATTTATCTGTTGATATTTCTACCAGGATTAGGAGCGGCCGTATATTTTGTACTGGAAATATTGCCCGATATTACCAATGGTACATTCGGTCAACAGCTGTTGCGACTTATTTCTCCCAACGGTCGTATCCGGGAATGGGAAAATCGGGTGCAGTTATCCGACACTATTACCAACAGAATGCAACTGGCAGAAGCCTATGCGGAGCAAAAGCATTACGATAAGGCCATCAGCCTTGCTCAGTCCTGCTTAAATTCCTATTCTACCGATCAGGGGATTATCCTGCAACTGGCCAGGTTTCAGTTCCTGCATCAACAGTATGCAGATAGTTTGGTGAACTTCGACAGACTAAACAAAATGCCTGGTGTAAGAATGAGTAATGTAGCAGATGAACTGATGTATGCACAAGCACTGGAAGCCACCATGGAGACAGAAAAAGCAGAGAAAGCGTATCAGAGAATCATCCAGGTGCATCACTCACTGGAAGCCATGTACGATTATGGTTTGATGCTTCGCAAGCAGGGGCGCAATCAGGAGGCTAAAGCTCAGTTTGAAAGAACAAAAGCGGAGATTGGATTGCATCCTAGGTATATCAGGAGGACTATTCGTAAATGGGTTTGGTTGTCGAGGAAGGAATTGGCTACATTGAAGGCATAAACATATGTTTTATTAAAAAAAAGGGAATTGACGTCTGCGACGTCAATTCCCTTTTTTTATTTTTTTAGTAGTCCCTGCCCTACGGACAGGGACTACAGGTTGGAATGTAATACCCGAGTATGGACTACGGGCAGGGACTACAGCCGATAATAAAGTTGAAATTATCAACCATGTCCTTGAACATCGTGATCAGGAATTGCCTGATAGTTTTCTTTCATTTTCGCTAACTTCTCTTTACCGTAAGCCAGTTTCGTAATCACTACGAAGAGTACAGGTACAATAAAGATGGCCAGGAAGGTGGCCGTGAACATACCGCCCAATACGGTCCAGCCCATGGTTTTACGCGCTTCCGCACCTGCGCCGGAGGCCAGCACCAATGGCATGATACCCAACAAGAAGGCCAGCGATGTCATGATAATTGGTCGCAGACGCAGCTTGGCAGCTTCCACAGCAGAAGTCACAACATCCATCCCTCTGTCGACACGCTCTTTCGCAAACTCCACGATCAGGATCGCGTTCTTAGCCGACAAACCAATCAACGTAATCAGACCAATCTGTGCATATACGTTATTACTTAGTTTAGGCAAGAACGTTAGTACCGTAATCGCGCCGAAGGCACCGATAGGCACCGCCAGCAGTACAGAGAATGGTACAGACCAGCTCTCGTACAATGCTGCCAGGAAGAGGAACACAAAGATGATAGACAACGCAAAGATGTATACCGTTTTACTTCCGGATAATATTTCCTCGCGACTCAAACCAGAGAACTCATAACCATAACCTGCAGGTAATACTTTCGCAGCCACTTCTTTCAGGGCATTGATAGCATCCCCGGAACTATAGCCTGGTGCAGGGTTACCGTTGATCTCAGCAGAGCGGAAGAGATTATAATGGGAGATAACCGGCGCATTTTCCACCACCCTGTATGAAGTGAGGGCGCTCAGTGGCACCATGGTACCAGCACTATTGCGCACAAAGAATCCGCTGAGGTTCTTAATATCGCCACGATAAGAGGAATCCGCCTGCGTTACCACGCGGAAGTTACGCCCATAGATAGTGAAATCATTGATATATGCACTACCCATATAGGTTTGCAGCGTAGAGGCAATGTCAGAGATTTTCACACCCATTTTCTTCGCTTTCTCCCTGTCGATATCCAGTTGATAACCTGGCGTACGGGCAGTGAAGAAGGTGAACGCTTTGGCTATTTCAGGGCGTCTGTTCACAGAATCCACAAAAGTACGCAGCACGCTCTCAAAGGCTTTAATATCGCCGGCAGCGCGTTGTTGCAGTACAAAGGAGAAACCTGCCGTTTGCCCCAGCCCCGGAATGGCCGGAGGAGGAATTACTACGACATTCGCTTCCTTATATTTCGAGAGTTTCTTCTGTAAGGTAGCCACCAATCCGAATACCTGTAAGGAATCCGCTTTACGCTCGCTCCAAGGTTTCAGCTGACAGAACAAGGTACCGCTGTTGGATTTGGTAGAGAAGCTTACCGCATTCAATCCACCCAATGCAGCATAGTGCGCAATACCCGGCGTACCATCCAGATCTTTCATCATCTTATGCAGGATTTCCACCGTACGTTCTGTAGAAGAAGATTCCGGCAAGTCAAAAGTGATGATGATACGTCCGTCATCCTCTGTAGGGATGAATCCGGTTGGTTTGCCCTTGAATAACATCACCGTACCCACGAAGATGCAGAGCAGCAGAATCACTACGTAACGGGCATATTTGATACTCTTCTTCACGCCCATAGAGTACCTGGAAGTAGTATGACCAAACCAGCGGTTGAACTTGTAGAAGAACTTGTTCAAACCTTTGGAGTCTTTATCCAGATGCATAGGACGCAGGATGAGGATACAAAGCGCCGGTGTAAGGGACAATGCCACGAAAGCAGAAATCAGTACGGAAATCGCGATAGTGATAGCGAATTGTTGATAGAGTCGGCCTACGATACCAGGAATGAATCCTACTGGTACGAATACAGCTGCCAGAATCAGGGCAATAGCGATTACCGGTCCGGAAATTTCCTTCATCGCCTGGATGGTAGCATCCTTCGGCGTCATCTTCTCATGGTCTATATTATGCTGTACCGCTTCCACCACCACAATGGCATCATCCACCACGATACCAATCGCCAGTACGAAACCGAAGAGAGTAAGCGTATTGATGGTAAAGCCTAATGGGAGGAAGAAAATAAAGGTAGCAATGATCGATACCGGGATAGCCAGGATAGGGATGATAGTCGCTCTCCAGCTTTGCAGGAAGAGGAATACTACCAATACCACCAGTATCAAGGCTTCCACGAGGGTATGTACCACCTCTTCGATGGATACTTTCACCACGGAAACGGATTCGAAAGGCACCACGTATTCTACGTCGTTGGGGAATGATTTCTTCAGTTCCTCCATAGCGGCAGTTACGTTGGCGGCGGTTTCGATTGCGTTACTACCAGGCGCCTGATAGATCAGGAGATAGGCAGCACGTTTACCGTCTACGAAGTTGTTACCAGCGTAGTTGAATTTACCCAGTTGAATACGGGCCACATCTTTCAGATATACGAGAGAACCGTCGCTGGGACGGGTTTTCACCACGATGTTTCCGAATTCTTCCGGTGTTTGGAGTCGGCCTTGTGTGAAGATATTATACTCGAATGTTTGTCCGGTGGGTTGCGGAGGAGCACCTACAGAACCTGCTGTAATCTGGGCATTTTGTTCCTGGAGTGCAGCGCGTATATCATCAGCCGTAACGCCCATCTGCGCCAGCTTATCCGGTTTCAGCCAGATACGCATGGAGAAGTCGTCTGCACGGGTGAAGATATCGCCCACCCCTTTTGCGCGCAGCAATGCATCCTTCACGTATACGTTGGTGTAGTTGTCCAGGAAGGTGATATCGTGTGTGCCTTTGGGTGAGTACAACGCTACCAGCATGAGGATGCTCGGGTTACGCTTTCTAACGGTGAGCCCTAAACGCTGTACTTCCTGTGGCAGGGTAGGCTGTGCGATACCCACACGGTTCTGTACATCCAGTGCAGCGATATTGATATCTGTACCTACTTCGAAGTTCACCGTCATGCTCATCTGGCCGCTGCTGGTGTTGTTGGTAGAGATATAAGTCATACCGGGAGTACCGTTTACCTGTACTTCCACGGGCGTGGCCACCGTTTGTTCAACGGTTTGCGCATCCGCGCCGGTGTAGGTACCGGTTACCTGTACAGTGGGCGGAGAGATCTCCGGATATTGTCCTATTGGCAGGTTGGTCATTGCCAATAATCCCACCAGTACCAACACAACAGAAATAACTATTGCAGTTACCGGTCTTTTAATAAAAGTATTTGCAATCATGATCTAAAGTTGAATCTGGTGAACTTATTTCTTCGGTGCAGCTCCTGCCGGAGGCATGCCAATCATTATCTTCCCGCTGTCGCGCAGACGTTGGAAGCCTTCTGTAATTACCTTTTCGCCTGCATCTACTCCATCCATGATCACGACCTGGTCGCGCATTTTTGGTCCGAGATGTACTTTACGCTGGATTGCAATGCTATCTTTTGCCACGAATACAAAGTATTCGCCCATTTGCTCTGTGAGGGCTTTAGTAGGGATGATGAGACGCTGGCCCGACTGCTGATTCAGTACATTCAATACTGCGCTCATACCTGCAATCAGTTTATTTTCCGGGTTGGCAAATTCTACGCGAACCTTGATAGTGGCTGTCTGATTATCGATACCACGGTCAATCGCGAGAATATGACCAGCATGCGGATAATTGGCGCCATCTGGCAGCGTGAGGCGGAAAGTACTATCGCCGGCCGGTTTGGTTTGCATCTCCGCGAAGCGGGACACATCGGATTCATTTACTACAAAGTCTACCGCAATTGGATTTTCACTGGAAATGGTATTCAACAGAGTGGTACCAGGACTCACCTGAGCGCCCAGTTTCACTTGAGAGATGCCGATGCGACCAGTAAAAGGCGCTTTGATCAGAGAGTAATCGAGATCAGTACGGGCAGCAAGCAGGACTGCCTGTGCAGCAGCCAGTTGGCTACGGGAGGTTTCCAGGGCCGCTTCTGCATTATCGAGGATCTGACGGGCTACGGCGTCCTGTTCTGCCAGGCGTTTGTAGCGGTCATCATCTTTTTTTGCTTTGTTGTAGTTGGCCTGAGCGCTGGCAACGCCAGCTTCTGCCTGACGGAAGGCCGCCTCATATTTACGACGATCTATTTCATATAGGGGCTTGCCTTTCTGTACCACTTCTCCTTCTTTGAAAAAGAGACCGGTGATAAAACCAGCTACCTGTGAGCGCAGTTCTACCTGGTTCAGTGCCACCACTGAAGACGGGTATTTATCGTAATAAACGGCTGGCGCCACGGTAGCCTCCGTGATACTCACCGATGTTGGCGGCATTGCAGGAGCGCCTTTCTGACCAGGGCCCTTGCAGGCAGAAAAGGCCAGTATGCCAGCAGCGCTTAAAAAGACAAGGTGATTCATTTTTTTCATATCCGTTCCGGTTACCATTTAATAATTTACTGTTAAGGTTCCTAATGCTTTCTGCAAGTCTATCTTACTGCTCAGTACCTGGTACATGGCATTATAGTAGCTGAGTTGCGCAGTACGCAGTTCTGTTTCTGAGATCAGTACATCCAGGTAGGTTTTGATACCTTCCTTGTATTGCAGTTGCAGCATATTATATACATCCTGTGCCATCGCCACATTCTCTTTCAGCGTCAGATAGTCATTCAGGTTACTCCTGTACGCAGCCATTGCCTGTGTATACTGGGTATTGACCGCATTATTCAGCGTTTCGAAGTCCCATTTATTACGTTCCAGTTGCAGCTCGGCCATTCTGATATTATGGACGCGTTTTCCGCCCTGGAAAATGGGGAGCGACAATTTGATGCCCATCAGGGAGTTCGGATAATTGTTGCTGTATAGTTGTCCGAAGCTCTGGTTCTGCCATGCGAAGGCATAGTTAACAAATGCAGATACAGAAGGGAGATAGCCCCACTTGTTGTATTTCACATTTGCCTCCAGCAGGCTTTCCTGAGTTTTCAGCAACTGGTACTCAATCCTGTTGTGAGGGTCCGCTACTACGGCTGTATCGCTGTTATTCACTTCCGCGACCATTTTAGTGGTATCGCTGGACACAGGGATATCTCCAATATTGGCAGGATACCCCATCAGGTTCTTGAGGTATGCTTGTTTGGCATTCAGCAATTCCTGGGCAGACTTACGTTGTGCTTTGGCATTGTTTAGGGAGATGGTAGCCCGTTTGGAATCTGTTTTATCCACCACACCGCTCTGGTATTGGTTTACAGCATCTTTCAGACTACGTTCCAGTCGCACAATATCTTCTGACAGCACATTAATCTGTTGTTGGGTCAGCAGCACGTCATAGTATGCTTTACTAACATCTGCCACCACATCAATTTTGTTACGGGTAGTGGTCTGTTTGATCTGTTTTCGTACATCCTTTGCCGTATTGGTAGCAAGGAGGAGGTCGCGGGTAAACAGGTTCTGGTTCAGTGTAAAGGTAGCAGCGGAGTTATTGGCCACGCCTACTTTGGTAGGATTCCCACCGAAGATAGACGTAGGTAATTCCAGGTAATGCTGCAAGTTGGCGTCCAGCTGTACTTGTGGGTACCAATCGGCCAGTTTACTTTTTACACTGCGATCCGTAATTGCTTCATCGATAACGGACTGGTGAATCACCGGCTGATGCTCCAATGCATATCGGATACAATCCTGCAGGGAGGCGGTAGTTGGCAGAGAGTCCGTAGGTTGCTGTGCGTGAAGTTGGCCGGAAAACGTTACTCCGCACGACACAGCTAACAGGTAAAATGCTCTTTTCATAAAAGGCTTTTGACATTCAGTTCTTCTTTGTTCCAATCGCAGACAATAAGGGAGATAACGTATATGTATATACGCAGATACATAGTGTTAGCCAGATTATCGTCCAAGTATGTTGCCCCTTTCAGGCACAACAAAATTAATTTTAGTGCATAGTATTGCTAATGCAGTGCAGCCGCAGGTAACAGGTAGGTATTCAGGTAAAACGAATTTGTAGTGGGTAACAGTAGGTCCACTGTTGCTCAGGTTATTTCAAACGAGGCGCTAAGATAATATTCTAAAAAGAAAAATCCACCCATATGGGTGGATTTTAACAATTAGGTGAAAAACGGGGCCGATCATCCTTGATTACGACCGCTAAAAATATGTTTTTCTGCATGATAGGAAGATCTTACTAACGGGCCAGCCTCTACGTAGTCGAGACCCATTTGATATCCTATTTCGCGCAGTTCTGCAAATTCATCGGGATGTACGAAGCGTACTACGGGCAGATGTTTTGGAGTTGGTTGCAGATATTGGCCGAGTGTTACTACATCGCAACCATTATCGTACAGGTCCTGCATTGCCTGAACTACTTCTTCTTTTGTTTCGCCGAGGCCCAGCATGATACCGGATTTGGTACGCATACCGCCTTCTTTCAGGCGACGGATTACTTCCAGGCTACGGTGATATTTCGCCTGGATACGTACTTGTTTGGTGAGGCGTTCTACGGTTTCCAGGTTATGGGAAACGATTTCAGGAGCCACATCAATGATACGTTGGAGATTTTCCCATTGACCGCGGAAGTCAGGGATGAGTGTTTCCATGGTGGTGTCTGGGTTCAGGGCGCGTACGGCTTTAATGGTATTTGCCCAGATGATGGAACCGCCATCTTTCAGTTCATCGCGGTCTACGGAGGTGATAACGGCATGCTTTACCTTCATCAGGTAGATAGCTTCCGCTACGCGTTGTGGTTCATCGTGATCAACGGGGTCCGGACGGCCGGTAGCTACAGCACAGAAGCCGCAACTGCGGGTACAGATATTTCCCAGGATCATGAAAGTAGCAGTGCCGGCGCCCCAGCATTCGCCCATATTAGGGCAGTTGCCGCTTTCGCAGATGGTATGTAATTTATGGGTATCTACGAGGTTTCTAACCTGTTTGTAGTTCTCGCCTATTGGTAACTTTACACGCAGCCATTCGGGCTTTTTCACTCTTGCGGTGGCCGGTTCGGCAGCTATTACGGGTAATTCTTGCATCGCTTACTCCTTTCTTTAGGAAAACAAAGGTAATAACTTATCTCTTATTCCAGCGCTTACCAAATTGAAGGCCTACATATGCATTGAAAATGAACTGTTTATTACCTTCATTTATCATAATAGGTATCTTTTTGGTATACATTTCAGCATTCACCCCGCACTCCAGTGCGCTCACTACTTCATTGAAATGGGCCCAGTCGAATCGCATACCCAGTTTAGCATGTAAACCAGGAACCACACTCACTTCGCTCCAGCCTTTACCAAAGCCGCCACCGCCAGTAACGGCGTACTGGTCCAGGAAGGCATCTTTATAGGGGCCGTTGGGATCATACTTTATTTCCTTGATCTGGTCGTTGCCTACATTCACGCTCAGGTAATATGGTTTGAGGAGGCCGATGGAAATACCACCATAATAGATGGCGCTTACTTCCACACCGTTCTTATTCGCTTTACCTCCAATCAGGTAACGCTGACCTATGCCCAATTTTACCGGATAGAAATTATTTTGCTTGCCATACACATAAGGACGGGAGGCAATACCCATATCAGTAGGGGCATAGCCTTGTTGCTTATACTCTTTCAGGCTCTTTTTTTCAGAGAATTCAAACTGGAAATAGTTAACTACCTTCCGGCTCTTACGATATCCCAGCTCAAAAAAACCGCTCCAGCCGTCTGTATTGAGGCGGCCGCCCAGCGAGAAATCGCGCTGGAAAACATTCTCTCCTTCTTCCTGTTCCTTGAATACTTTTATGCGTTTCAGCTTTCGCTGCTCTTTTTCTGACTTAGCAGTGGTTCTGGAAGGATTTCCCGAAGACGTGGACTGGGCGCTTAAAGACCCGCTGATAGCTGAAATAAGGATGATCAAGTATATTTTTTTCACAGTAATTGGGCTGTTGATATATTATTAAAACGCTTGGATAAAGGTATTGTTATGTTATGAATATTAAAAATACACTTATTTTATGGTTTGATCACAATCTGTAACTTGCAATAAAATCAAAACATTTACCATGCAAACAGCTGAAATTATATACCAGGGAGAATTGCGCACAGTGGCTACTCACCTCCAGTCAGGTACTGTCATTGAAACCGATGCGCCAATTGACAACAAAGGACTTGGCCAAAAGTTCTCTCCGACGGACCTCGTGGCTACCGCTCTTGGTTCCTGCATGCTCACGATCATGGGTATCAAGGCAAGAGATAACGAGTGGAAAATTGAAGGCACCAAAGTGAGCATCAAGAAAATCATGGGTACGGACCCTCGCCGCATCGTAGGTATAGACGTGACTTTTGATATGCCTGCCGGCCATGGACTGGGAGAAAAGGAAAGAACCATCCTGGAAAGAGCGGCCCATACTTGTCCGGTAGCTTACAGTATCCATCCGGATATCGCACAGAATGTAGTATTCAACTGGTAATGCCGATCTTGCGAAACAGTAACCTTTTTTCAGGCGCCGCCTGAAAGAAAGGTTACTGTTTTTCAATACAACATAGCCGGCTAAGTAACCGTATCTCCCCACTGCCTACACTGCAATTCCTTCCTTCATCATCAATCTGGCGCCTACTGCGCATTGCAGGCATTTCTTTTCATTACAGTAGTATTTTTTCAAATGTAATAACCCCTGGGATTCGAGTGCATTGTGTGGATATATTCCAATTTTCTTCCATTCTTTCATCACCTTATTATCTTCTGCGGGCAGCTGCAACAGCCATTCCAGGGCCAGTTGCCGCCGATACCATGAGTGACATACCTTACCATAAAAAAACAGCAATGGGAGTATGGCATTGATAATAATACTGTTTACTCCTTGTTTGCCAATAGTGGCCGTGGCAGGCTTTTCGCTGCTACTTAAGCGATAATGTGTCTGCCAATACGGAGATGGCGCTACGAAAAAGATTTCCTGTAAACCGGAGAGAGTAGTCATATCCAGCAGGGTTGCAAATAAGCGGGGATAATGATGCAGTAATGTGGCCAGTTGGGCGATGCGCATCGCCGGAAAGCTGGAAGGCCTTATCCGCAGCCATTTCCAGACAGATCCCGGGAGGGGCGTCAGCTGATGTTTATGTGCCAGCCAGGTATACTGCCGCTGTAATTCCTGCGTATAGGCATCCGGATTATCGCAGGCAAGCATGCCTGCTTGTCCGAATAGCAATGCTTCTGTCAGTACCAGATCATGGCGGTAACGCAGCAACAATTTCCACGGGAGAGACTGGGCCAGTTGTAACATGGGCGCCGTGTTCTGGGAAAGTCCGAAAGCCTCTGCCAGCACAAGGTAACAGACTTCATCCCAGTTAAACCTGGATTGCAGCAGCCATTGTTGCCATTGTTCCATTTTCAGTTCCCAGCGATCTGCCAGCAGTCGCTCTTCCCAGGCCATCCAATGCAGAGGAGGCACCCTGGAAGCCAGGCCGGCACAGGGAATAAAGTCGGCATTATTCTTCAACGCCGAGTAATGCCGTAACATCAGTTTGGAAACATGTTGCTGCAATTCCAGACAGGGAGCGGGAAAAGGTTTGTTTTCCTTATCATCCAGGAATACGACATGCAAAATGATATTAGCATATTTTGGATTATGATGATGGAAATGCCGGTACCAGTCGGAGCTGCGTACATGCAATTCTACATTTCCGACCCATCGGGTAGTACCGATATGGATGCTGGCATGCGAAAAGTCGGGTCCATCATGATGATTATAGATACCGGGGCAGAGGACCCTGACAGGATCTCCATTTGTGGTAAATAATGCTTGCTGACGGAACAGCCGGTGCTGCCAGATAAAATGAAGTAGCTCCTCTGGGAGCAAAGGGTTAACAGGCATACAGATATGGTTGGTTAATACGAAAATATGTCAGAAAATGGAGGGAAACGTGTCTCCCTAAAAAAAAATTTCAGCGCAGTATTTGGAAAATTGATGAAACTGCCTTTACCTTTGCACCCAGTTCTTACACATCACTTATCCAGAAAGGCGGAGGGTCTGGCCCAATGATGCCTTAGCAACCTTTCCTGATTGATCATCAGGAAAAAGGTGCTAATTCCTGCTCTTGACTATGTCGGGAGAAAGATAAGTTGGCAGAGATTAATCTTCACCTGATAAATATATTTGAAAGGCTCTTCCAACACCAGGAAGAGCTTTTTTTTGCTCTCTCCCACCCCCTCATGGATTTGTGGTTGTTTAAGTTGATTTTTAATGATAAAGTTGCAGAATATATTTCCTTATTCTGACATCATTAAAACAGTTCTGACAATGAAAACAGCAACACAACTGATTCACAGCATTCCGGTAGACGAACTGACAGGTGCGATTTCCGTACCTATCTATCAAACGTCCACGTTTGTGCAGGAATCACCAGGCATTAACAAAGGTTTCGAATTTTCCAGGGCCAACAACCCTACGAGGAAAGTATTGGAAGACCTGATCTGCAACCTCGAAGAAGGTTATGCAGGTTTCGCCTTTGCCAGTGGCATGTCTGCCATTGATGCTGTTTTAAAATTACTCAAAACCGGCGACGAAATTATGGCTGTGGAAGACACCTATGGTGGCATCTTCCAGATATTCAACCATATGTTCGAACGCTTTGGCATCAAAGTGAATTTTGTAGACACCAGCAACATGGATAAAGTGTTGGCAGCTATCACGCCCAAAACACGCGTCATCTGGCTGGAATCCCCTACCAATCCCACTTTGCGCATTACAGACATCAAGTCTGTCAGCAAAATTGCCAAACAACATAATATCCTCCTGGTGGTAGATAATACCTTCAGCACTCCGCTGTTGCAACAACCGCTCACACTAGGCGCCGATATCGTGATTCACAGCGCTTCCAAATACCTCGCCGGACATTGCGATGTCATTGCAGGACTGGTAGTCGCCAATTCCAAAGCACTCGCTGACCAGATCAGATACAACCAGAATATTTCCGGAAGTATCCTCAGCCCCTTCGAAGCATGGCTCACCATCAGAGGCATCGAAACGCTTGCACTCCGACTGGAAAAACAATGCGCCAACGCTACTGCTGTGGCCAACTGGCTCAGCACACATCCTGCGATAGACAAAGTGTATTATCCTGGGCTCGCCACCCATAAAAATCACCACATCGCACGTAAACAACAAAAGAACTACGGCGGACTCGTTAGCTTCTCTCTGAAAAGCGATAACATCAAAAATGCAATCCGCATCGTAAACGCTACCAAGCTGTTTAAACTCGCGGAAAGCTTCGGCGGCGTAAAAAGCATGCTGGCCCATCCGGCCACTATGACACATCGCAACATACCGGAAGACTTCCGGAAAAAAACAGGTCTGCAGGACTCCACCATTCGCCTCTCCCTAGGAATCGAAGACGCGGAGGACCTCATCAACGACCTTAAACAGGCACTGGACAGATTAAACTCTCCTGCCGGAAAGCAAATAACTGTTTTACAATAAAAAGGCGGTACAGATAGCTGCAAAGCTGATTGATGACCGCAACAAGTTTGAAAAAAGTATGGAAAACAAGATCATCAATTTGGGTATTTTCGGATTCGGCTGTGTAGGACAAGGATTGTACGAAGTTTTGAACAGAACAAAAGGTATTAATGCAAGAATTAAAAAAATCTGCATTAAAGACCCTAACAAAGCAAGACCAATCGACAGCAGTTACTTTACTACTGATAAAAATGAAATCCTCGAAGATCCTACCATTGACGTGGTTGTGGAACTCATCAACGAAACAGATGCAGCATTCGAAATCGTTAGCACTGCATTACGTAATGGTAAAGCTGTAGTTAGCGCCAGCAAACGTATGATTGCTGAAAACATGGCTTCTCTGTACCAACTGCAATCTGAAAACAGAGTACCTTTCCTCTACGAAGCATCCAGCTGCGCCAGTATTCCTATCATCCGTAACCTGGAAGAATACTATGATAATGACCTGCTGAACGCTGTAGAAGGGATCTGCAACGGATCTACCAACTATATACTCACAAAAATATTTGAAGAAAATCTCAGCTTCGAAACTGCACTTCAACAAGCGCAAGATCTCGGATTCGCTGAAACTGATCCTACCCTCGAC
The DNA here is from genome assembly GCF_003259435.1 of Chitinophaga dinghuensis. Taxonomy (GTDB): domain Bacteria; phylum Bacteroidota; class Bacteroidia; order Chitinophagales; family Chitinophagaceae; genus Chitinophaga; species Chitinophaga dinghuensis. The sequence continues at coordinate 361,243 of NZ_QLMA01000003.1, read as the reverse complement.
ATCGAAGGTTTCGATCCGAAATTCAAAATCGTTATCCTCCTCCTGCACGCTTTCGGTACTTTCGTAAAACCGGAAGAAGTGTTCAACTTCGGTATTCATCACCTGAACGATTTCGATATCGAATTCGCCAAATCCCGCAACTGTACCATCAAACTGATTGGTCACTGTCGCCGTAATAACGGTAATGTACACGCTTTCGTACTGCCACATCTCGTGAAAGAACATAATCTGCTCTATGATGTGTACAACGAATACAACGGTATCTTACTGGAAAGTGCTTTCACCGATAAACAATTCTTTGTAGGTAAAGGCGCAGGTGGTACCGCCACTGGTAGCGCAGTACTCTCCGATATCTCTGCACTGCTGTATAACTACCGCTACGAGTATAAAAAAATCAAACAAAATAATCAGCCTGCTTTCAGCAACGATGTTAAATTGAAAGTATACCTCCGCTACAAATCTCCTGATCAGGTGGATCTGACCGAGTTTTTCAATATCTCTGAAAAATATGAGTCTTCTACTTATCGCTATGTAGTAGGTACCATCAATCTACAGAAACTGAAAGATGCACAGTGGCTGAAAAATAAAGATGTGAATCTGCTGGTACTGGAATAGTATTGTCAGGATTCAGTATAAGGAAAACAAATCGATCAAACACCAACCGTAATGCATTTTCCGCAGTGCGGAACCAACCATCGGCGGCGCAGTTCTCTGCGCCGTATTTTTTTGCTCGCAGGGCAGCATAAGCTCTTTTGGGTACTTGCCCGATAATTTTTTCGCTCGCAGAGCAGCATAGGCAGCAAAGCAGCAATGAAGTTTGTTGGATAATTGCGATGGGGTTTCTCGCAAAGGGCAAAGGAGTATGTTTTGTTGTTTAGTTAAGCCCGCAATTGCTCTCTTGGGTACTTGCCCGCTAATATTTTTGCTCGCAGAGCAGCATAGGCAGCAAAGCAGCAATGAAGTTTGTTGGATAGTTGCGATGGGGTTTCTCGCAAAGCGCAAATGCTCTCTTGGGTACTTGCCCGATAATTTTTTCGCTCGCAGAGCAGCACAGGCAGCAAAGCAGCAATGAAGTTTGTTGGATAGTTGCGATGGGGTTTCTCGCAAAGGGCGCAAAGGGCAAAGGAGTATGTTTTGTTGTTTGGTTAAGCCCGCAATTGCTCTCTTGGGTACTTGTCTTCAAATACTTTAGCGCAAATTGATGTAGTGAGATAGTAGATATGTCTTTGCGAGCTAAAACAAAACACAATCAAACAACACAGCATAATCCTTTGCCCTTTGCGACCTTTGCGAGAAACCAACAAACGCAATCTTATGCTGCTTTGCTGCTGCTCTCCTGGGTACTTGTCTTCAAATACTTTAGCGCAAATTGATTTAGTGAGATAGTACATATGTCTTTGCGAGCTAAAACAAAACACAATCAAACAACACAGCATAATCCTTTGCCCTTTGCGCCCTTTGCGAGAAACCAGCAAACGTAATCTTATGCTGCTTTGCTGCTTATGCTGCTTTGCTGCTTATGCTGCTTTGCGTGAAATGAAACAGCGCCGAAGGCGCCCTCGCGGGAAACCAGCAAACGCAATCTTATGCTGCTTTGCTGCTTTTGCTGCTCTGCGAGCAAAGCCGCCGAAGGCGCCCTCGCGGGATTTAGCTAAGCATCGAATTTCTCCAGCTCCTCTACTACTCTGCTCACAGGCAAGCCCATTACATTGTAGAAACAACCTTCGATTTTATCGATAGCTACTGCACCGATCCATTCCTGGATAGCATAGGCGCCTGCCTTATCATAAGGTTTGTAGTTATCTACATAATAGGCTATTTGTTCCTGTGTCAGCGGATTAAAGAAGACGCCCGTTTCTTTGGAAAAGGCCACTTCTTTCTCATTTCTACGTATAACCACACCCGTTATTACGAGATGTTCACGGCCGCTGAGGGCAGTGAGGATGCGGATAGCATCTTCTCTGTCTTTGGGTTTGCCGATGATAGTATTATCCAATACAACTACCGTATCCGCAGCTACTACGATTTCCTCTGGTGAAGAGATGGCTTGTATGACGGCAGCTTTTTGTCTGGCGATAAAAACCGGTACTTCCGGGATAGGCATCGTGGCAGGGAAAGATTCATCCGTATCTGCCACTTTAATGACAAAAGGAATGCCTGCCTGTTCCATCAGTTGTTTCCGGCGGGGCGATTGTGATGCCAGAATTACCGGCGAGCCTGTATACATTTATAGTAATATTTTTAGAGTAATATTTTGAAAAAGATCATGGATAAGATGCCTGTCAGCATAACGAGTTTGACCATAGAGCTGACTTTATGATAATCTGCTGCGGTAGTGGCTTTCTTCAGTTGAAGGTAAACATATACCAGTGGCGCCTGAACAAAAAGTACCAGGTAACCGATCGCCATAAACCAGCCAAACAGTCCCACTCTGATTTCGACCATTACCACCGTAATCATTAAAATCAACAGCAGGGAATTACAAAGACGCTTTGCAGGCAATACGCCCCAGATAATAGGAATGGTCTGGCAGCCGTCTTTACTATCGCCGATCATATCTTCCAGGTCTTTTACAATTTCCCGGACCATAGATATAATGAAAGCAAATAGGGCATAAACACCGATGATCTGAATGAGTTTTCTACCAACCGGCGACATGATCGCCTCGAAGCTATGGTAAATCTGCTTTTCGTAGAAACCAACGACTACAACTGAGAGGGCCGTGAGCAGAGAGATAACTACATTCCCGATCAATACCTGTCTTTTAAAAGAAGTACTGTAGAACCACAGTAACAGGGAACATATTACTTGCGTAAAGCCCAGGTAGATCTGTCCGGTTTTCCAGGCCACGATAAAGCCTAAAGACACACCCGCCATATTCAAAATGGTATGCCAGGCCATCGCCCAGCGGCGACTAATGACCTTATCCAATACCATTTTATCTGGCTTATTTATAATATCGATGTTGATATCAAAATAATCGTTAATAATATAACCTGCAGCAGCTACGAATACGGTAGACAGGCATAGTAGGACGAACTGAGGTACCGACAGGGAGGGTTCTTCCCCAACACTTGCAAGTACAGGCGCTACTACACAATACTGCAGCAGGAACTGGGTAAGTGCGATATAGAGCAGATTGGGATATCTTACCAGTTTAAAAAATGCAGCCCAGCGTTTCATGGGATAAGTAATTAATAATTGTAGTGAGATATACAGCTATTTGGATGCAATTCCTTCATCCAGCAGCCAGTGGCCGTTCAGTTTGAGCACCTTTTCCATAATATCCCTTACACAGCCTTGTCCGCCACCCAGCGGGGATACATACCTGGAGATGCTTTTGATCTCTGGCGCTGCATCGGCAGGGCAGGTAGCCAAACCCACCAGCTGCATAGGCGCATAGTCAGGAATATCATCGCCCATATAGAGGATTTCATCCCAACGGAGATCATGTTCAAATACGTAGTCTTGCAGTTTTTCTTTTTTATCCAGCACACCTACATATATATTTTTAATGCCGAGGCCCTGGAGGCGACTTACCACACTTTCAGACTTTCCGCCTGAAATGATGACCACGCGATAACCTTTTTTCACAGCCAGTTGCATGGCATAGCCATCTTTAATATTCATTTTGCGGGACATTTCCCCACCTGGTAATAACTGAAGCGTACCGTCCGTGAGTACGCCATCTACATCCAGCACAAATGTAGTTACCGGTTTAAAAAGCGATAATATATTCATAGTTGGCGGCGAAATTACGAATTATGGATTAGACTGTTATTTGCTGGCTTTGTCATGGAAATTGTAAATACTGTCTGACAATACGCTATATACCAACTGGAGGTATTCGTCTCCCGCCAGGAGGTTGCGGTGTAATTCCATGGTAGCCTCGTCCTGACGAAGGGCAGGGCCGGTTTGCACTGATTCCGGCGGGAATTTCTCCAACCGGTCGAAGGTTTCCCTGATAATAGGTTGCAGCAAAGTGAAGTCGAGGTTCTCTTTATCGCAGTATGCTTTAGCCCTGGCGATGAGATGATTGGTAAAGTTATTACAGAGGACCGCCGTCAGGTGGTATTGGAGTCGCTGGTGAGAGTCTGTCACCGCAATTCGGGAGGCAATACTCTGCGCGAGGGCTTGTAGTCTCTTTAAAACATCTTCATTACTCGCCTCCAGCATGATGGGTATTGGCGGGTAATTCTTCAGTTCCTTTCTGATAGATTGCAATGGGTAGATGACCCCGATATTAGTAGATATACGGGAGATAGCACTCAACGGGACTGCACCGGCAGTATGAGCTACCATCCGGCGTCCCAGGCGCAACTCTTCATTTAATATGGGATAGGCACTATCGGATACGGCGAGGAGGTACATGTCTGCCTCCATATTTATATCCATCAGATCCGTCGTATAGGGAGCATGGAGCAGGTCACCCAGCTCAGCCGCATTGGCCTGATTACGGCCTACAATCTGTAACACCTGATGACCATGCAGCTTGAGCATATGTCCGAAGCAATGAGCAATGTTTCCGGTACCAACTATTACAATATCCATTAATATTAATTTATTTGATGGTAGATAAACAGGGATTCAGACCGCCAATATACAGCGTTTGCGCCGGTACCCGTTTTTTTCATTACATTACAACTGATTTTAAAGCAATCGCGTACCTTATTTTTTATTTTCAAGGTACTTTTATATACTTGCAGAATTCGTATACCTATTATTTTACGAAATTTTGCGTATTTAGCAGCATATTAAAGAAGCATACATGGCAAAAAATTTAGTTATAGTTGAGTCCCCAGCAAAGGCCAAAACCATTGAAAAGATTCTGGGAAAGGACTTTGAAGTCAAATCCTGCTTTGGTCACATACGTGACCTGGAGAAGGATGACATGGGCATTGACATCGATAATAACTTCAAGCCTAAATATGTAATACCGGAAGATAAGGAAAAGGTTGTAAAAGACCTGAAGAAGCTGGCCAAAGATACCGATGAGGTATGGTTAGCAACGGATGAGGACCGTGAAGGGGAAGCCATTTCATGGCATTTGTGCGAGGTATTGGGCCTCGATCCGAAAAGTACCAAACGTATTGTTTTCCATGAAATCACCAAGCCTGCCATTGAAAATGCCGTTCAACATCCGCGTATGCTGGATATGGACCGTGTCAATGCACAGCAGGCCCGTCGTATACTGGATCGTATAGTAGGTTTTGAATTATCTCCTGTTCTCTGGCGCAAAATGAGTATGCGTAACTCTTTGTCTGCCGGACGTGTACAGTCTGTTGCTGTTCGGTTGATTGTAGAGCGGGAAAGAGAGATCAATGGTTTCTCTGCTGTCAGTACATTTAAGGTAGAAGCCTGGTTTACCGGTAAAGATATCAATGGCAAAAGTATTTCCTTTAAGGCGGAAGGTCCGAATAAATTCAAGACTGCAGAGGATGCTGAGAAGTTCCTGCAACAGTGTGTAGGCGCGGCTTACACCGTAAAGGATATCCAGGTAAAACCAGGGAAGAAATCTCCCGCAGCTCCTTTCACTACTTCTACTCTCCAACAGGAAGCCAGCCGCAAACTGGGTTACAGCGTTTCTAAAACCATGCTGCTCGCGCAGAAGTTGTATGAAAGCGGTAACATCACCTATATGCGTACTGACTCCGTAAACCTCTCTGATACAGCGCTGGCAGATATCCAGAAAGCGATCACTGGTAACTATGGAGAGAAATACCACCAGCATAGAAAATTCAAGAATAAGAATGAGTCGGCCCAGGAAGCGCACGAGGCCATCCGTCCTACTTACATGGAAAACACCACTGTAAACGATGCGGATGCCCGTAAGCTGTATGAACTGATCTGGAAGCGTACGATCGCCAGCCAGATGGCAGATGCAGAGCTGGAGAAGACCATTGCCAAAATTGATATTTCCACCAATCATGAAGAGCTGACAGCCAGCGGAGAGGTGCTGAAATTCGATGGCTTCTTGAAAATATATATGGAAGGCCATGACGATGAAGATGTAAATGAAGATGACAGCCAGGAAGGTTCTCTGCCTCCATTGTCTGTGAAACAGTCACTGGACCTGAAGGAGATGAAAGCTACAGAGCGTTTCTCCCGTCCTGCGCCAAGATATACTGAGGCCAGTCTCGTTAAAAAGCTGGAAGAACTGGGTATTGGTCGTCCGTCTACCTATGCTCCAACTATTACTACTATTCAGAAACGTGGATATGTAGAAAAGAGAGATAAAGAAGGTGTGAAAAGAGATTTCCGCATTCTGAGTCTGAAAGCGGATAAGATCACCAAGCAGACAGAAAGCGAGAACACCGGCGCTGAAAAGTCCAAGTTGTTCCCTACCGATCTGGGTATGATTGTAACAGATTTCCTCAATCAATACTTCAATTCCGTAATGGATTATGGCTTTACCGCTAAAATTGAAGGGGAATTTGACGAAATCGCTCATGGCCGTAAGGTTTGGAATAAAATGCTGGCAGAATTCTACCAGCCTTTCCATCAGGATGTAGAAAACACTCTGGAAAAAGCCGAGCGCGTAAAAGGGGAACGTCAGTTGGGAGTGGAAGAGTCGACCGGTAAGCCTATCGTAGCCCGTATGGGAAGATATGGCCCGATGATTCAGATTGGTCAGGCGGAAGATGAAGAGAAACCACGTTTCGCGAAACTGAAACCGACACAAAGCATTGAGACTATTTCCCTGGAAGAGGCTATGGAGTTATTCCGTTTACCTCGTAACCTCGGACAATTCGAAGATTCCGATGTGATCATTAATATTGGTCGCTTTGGACCATATGCACAGCACGACAAGAAATTCTATTCCCTGAAGAAGGAAATGGACCCATACACCGTGGAACTGGATGAAGTTGCCCCACTGATCGTGGAAAAACGTACTGCGAAAGACGAGCGTACTATCAAAGTATTTGAGAAAGAGAAAATTCAGATTCTGAAAGGCCCTTACGGACCTTATATTAAGCAGGGACTGAAGAACTTCAAGATTCCTAAAGAAAGGATAGACCAGGCCGCAGACATTACCGTGGAGGAAGCCAAGGCGATTATTGAAGAAGCCAAAGCTAATCCGCCGAAGAAGAAAGCTCCGCCAAGGAAGAAAAAGGCTTAATCACAGCCATTTTCATGGAACTGGCGAGGGGATTGACCATTGTTACACAGTCGACATGCACGAAAACAGAGAAATAAACGCTTTGTTCCACCTGTTGGATGATCCGGATCAGGAAGTATTTGATACCGTTGCCAGCAAGATATTGCTGTATGGTAAAGAAATTATTCCGAACCTGGAGAACCTGTGGGAGAATACAATTGACGAATCTATACAGGAACGAATAGAGTTGCTCATTCATCGTGTGCACTATCAGGATTTGCAGGTCGCATTACGAGATTGGAGCCTATCTGAGGCACAGGACCTTTTGCAGGGAGCTATTCTCACTGCCAGATATCAGTTTCCTGATCTGGCAGCAGGACAGGTAAACAGTGAAATAGAACGTATTAAGCGAAATATTTGGCTGGAGCTGAACAACTATCTTACTCCACTGGAGCAGATAAACGTGCTCAACAGCATGATTTATAACTACTTTGGTTTAAAGGGAGAGGAAATCTCTTACCAGCGTAAGAATCAGTTTTTCATTAACCAGGTCATAGAATCCAAGAAAGGTAATCCATTCACAAATGGAATCATATACCAGGCGCTCTGTAATATGCTGGATTTACCGGTTTATGCGGTGAATATACCGCGGCAGTTTATCCTCGCCTATTTCGACACCTTTGTGGACTTTTCAGAGCCTATAGAGCCGGATGATTACCGGATACTGTTCTTTATAGATCCTATACAGGGCCAGATTTATACTCAACAGGATGTGGATACCTATTTAAAGCGGGTTTCTGTACCATCGATGCCGTCTTTCTTCAAGCCGCAATCTAATAAGCGGATTATCCAGTTATTGCTGGAAGAGCTTTCCAAGTGTTTCCGGGAAGATAAAGACGCCTACAGGCAGGATGAATTGACGAATCTGTGCAGTTTACTGGACGATTAATTGTAATAGCAGATATATAAAAAAGACCGGGTCTACTGAGTAGACCCGGTCTTTTTTTGCGACGTTGCGACTTTCATAAAATTAAAAAGCTCACCGCGTGGCGATGAGCTTCTCAATTTCTTGCAAGAAAGATATTATCAATAAATAATCTCTTACTTAGCAGCTGGAGCCTGAGCAGCAGCAGAATCAGCAGCAGCGTGAACAGTAGTATCAACGTGAGCAGCGCTATCAGCAACAACTGGAGCAACTGGCTGAGCAGCCATAGTGTCAACAGTAGTAGCAGTAGAGTCAGTGTTAGCAGATTTACCGCCATTGCAAGCTACGAAGAACATACCAGCAGCGATTGCGAATACAAATACTTTTTTCATCTTGTGTTGTTTATAGTTTGTTAAAACCGGCGCAAAGGTATAGAATAATTTCAAATTACAAAATATTTATACCCACAACTTGATAATTATTTCTTTCTGAAGAAAATCTTCACTGGTACACCACGGAAGTCAAAATGGCTACGGATCTGGTTTTCCAGGTAGTTTCTGTAAGGCGCTTTCACATCGTCCGGCAGGTTACAGAAGAACGCAAACGCAGGCGTATGCGTAGGCAGCTGGGTAACATATTTGATTCGGATAGGAATACCGCGTACCACAGGAGGATGATATGCTTCAATTGCTTTCAGCATCACATCATTCAGTTTAGAAGTCTGAATTTTGCGGGTACGGTTTTCATAAACTTCCAGCGCTGCTTCAATGGCTTTGAAAATACGTTGTTTTTCTGTTACGCTGGTGAAGATGATAGGTACGTCAGAGAATGGAGCCAGGCGATTTTTGAGTTCTTTCTCATAGTCGCGTGCCGTATTGGTGGATTTCTCCATGAGGTCCCATTTGTTGACCAGTACCACTACGCCTTTCCCTTTTCTGGCAGCGAGACTGAAGATGTTCAGGTCTTGCGCAGTGATACCTTTTTCGGCATCGAGGAGGAGCATAACTACGTCTGCTTCATCCAGGGCTTTGATAGCGCGGATAACAGAATAGAATTCCAGGTCTTCCTGCACTTTCGTTTTACGGCGGATACCGGCCGTATCGATGAGCATGAATTCTTTCTGGAACATGTTATAGTGGGTGTGGATGGTATCGCGGGTGGTACCAGCGATATCAGACACGATATTACGTTCTTCACCGATCAGGGCATTCAGCAGGGAAGATTTTCCTACGTTAGGCTGACCGATGATCGCAATTTTAGGGATGTTTGTTTCCATAGAGGCCTCGCCCATATCGTCTGTGATATGACTTACCACCTCATCCAGGAGTTCGCCGGTACCGCTACCTGTCATAGAAGAAAGGAAGAAGATATGTTCGAAGCCGAGGCTGTAAAACTCTGTAGCTTCGAGGGCGCGTTGTTGGTTGTCTACTTTATTTACTACGAGGTAAACAGGTTTGGAGCTACGACGCAGCAGGTCTGCTACTTCTGAGTCCAGGTCGGTGATACCAGTAGTACAATCTGTCAGGAAGAGGAGGAGATTTGCTTCCTGCATAGCGATTTTCACTTGTTTGCGAATTTCGCGTTCAAAAACATCATCGCTGCCGGCAACGAATCCACCGGTATCGATTACGTTGAAGGTTTTTCCATTCCAATCAGCCACACCATATTGGCGGTCGCGGGTTACGCCGCTCTGATCATCCACAATCGCCTTGCGTTGTTCCAGCAGGCGGTTAAACAATGTTGATTTACCCACGTTTGGGCGACCAACGATGGCAATAGTAAATCCAGCCATGATAATCTCTTTTAGTAATTAATTGATTGTCGTAATCACCTGTATCTCTACGGAGTGGAGACCAGGAATTTATTAATCAGTACCCGTATTCTTTCAGGAAGGTGTCATTATCGCGCCATTTTCCTCTTACTTTCACAAACAGTTCAAGGAATACTTTACGTTCGATAAATTTCTCTATATCCTGACGGGCTCTTGTTCCCAGCTCACGGATAGATTTTCCTTTTTCACCAAGGATGATTGCTTTCTGTGATTCTCTGGTAACAATTATTTCGGCAGTAATTTTTGTGAGTGTTTCCTTTTCCTGGAACTGTGTCACGATTACTGTAGTATGATAAGGAATTTCCTCTTCGAATAACTGGAAGATTTTTTCACGCACCATTTCTGCTACGAAAAAGCGTGTAGACTTATCCGTTAGTGTATCTTCCGGATAGAATGGGTTTGCTTCCGGGAGGAGGTTCACGATTTCCGCCATGAGGTTTTTCACATTTTTGCCTTGTTTGGCAGAGATGGGAACGACTACTTTGGCTTTGCCCCATTCCTCGCATTTTTTCACGAGAGCATCTACGTCTTCCTGGAGGAGGTTATCCATTTTATTGATGACGAGGATGGTAGGAACCTTTAATTTAAGGGAGCTGAAGAGTTCGAGGTTTTCTTCCAGGTTATCTTTAGCGTCCATGATGAGGAGAGCGACGTCTGCATCTTCGAGGGCAGACTTCACGGCGCCCATCATTTTTTCATGGAGTTTATATTTAGGATCGATGATTCCGGGAGTATCGGAAAAAACGATTTGGTATCCAGGTTCGGTAAGAACGCCGGTAATACGATGCCTGGTGGTTTGCACCTTAGGTGAAATAATAGCCAGTTTCTCGCCGATGATAGCGTTTAACAGTGTGCTTTTTCCCGCATTGGGCTTACCGAAAATGTTTACAAAACCTGCTTTATGCATCATATCCCTGTTTAGTTGTGTGTTGTTTCCTGTAGCAGCGCAAAGGAGTAAGGTGTAATCTTACTCAAATATCCATCAAAAATTCTTGTTGTCGATATTGTATTCCCGGAAAAATCCGGTTCAATCTGCTTTGTATCTACGCCGCTGTGTATATATATGCGAGAAAAACGCTGTATGAACTCCCTGCAAATAAAAAAAGCCGAATTTCTTCGGCTCTGTTTCTTTGATGCACTTAGCATCTATTTGTAGCGAGGAGCGGATTCGAACCACTGACCTTCGGGTTATGAGCCCGACGAGCTACCTCTGCTCTACCTCGCAATGAGGGTGCAAAGATAGGTTTTTTTCTATTCGCGCCAAATATATTTTCAAAAAACACAAATAAGTCACGCTAAACAGCGTGACTTATAGTAGATAACAACTATATAACTAAACCCCAAAATGATTGATAGCAGCGGATTACAGGCTATTTACCGACCAAGATCAAAGGCATTTTTGCGAGGGATAAATAAATATATTTACTATTAGATTTTATGGTTAGATCTGGATTTTGATGGATGCGAAACATGAATTTCACCCATCGGCAACAGGGACATGGTTCCTTCTCACGATCTAAAAAGGAAGATCATCTGCGGGCATTTCCTGTTCTTGCACCGCTTCTGGCATTGGAGGAATATTGGAGGCGGTTGCTTTTCGTTTTTCTTCTTCTTTACGACTGAGTAGTTGAATGGCGCCTACGCGGAGGTGTAGCGCTCCTGACAATGCCCCCGTATTATTACTAATATAGGCGTCTACTTTGGGAGAGCCTTCCAGATAGACCATTGTACCCTGTAACAGATAAGGCGCCATATTCAGTCGGTCCCAGAGGGAGCAGTCGACCCAGGTAGTTCGTTCCTGGAGTACGCCGGCTGCATTCCGAAAGCGTTCATTGGCGGCTACGGTAAAATTCAATACGGATACGCCATTTACTTCTTTCAATACGGCGTCGCGGCCCAGGTGGCCAATCAATTGTAGTTTAATCATCTCATTAAAAAATTAAACGGGTTAAACAATACATTTCAGGGTGGGCGCTATTTAGACTGAAACGATGATGATCAAATGCAAGGCGATGAATAGTATCTCTCTATTATGCTATATTTCACTATCCGAATTGCTTTACATCTTGTGGTTCATTCTTCATTGCGGACATGGATATATAAAAATTATTATTTTTTTCGTTGGGTCATGCATACCTTTGCATCGGAAACGACTTTCAGTCGCTTTCACATGGGGTGCCTTACTTTCAGGCTGAGATCACACCCAAAGAACCTGGACCAGGTAATGCTGGTTAGGAAAGTGAAAAACAGTTAATATATACACATACATGAAACAGTTACTGTTGTGGGTACTGCTGGGTACAGCAGGTACTTTACAAGCACAATCCGTTGTAACCGGTACCGTTACTAACAAAGCCAACGGCCAACCTTTGGAAGGGGTATCCGTATCCATCAACCAACAAGGCACACTGACTGATAGCAAAGGGCATTACAGCATCCACCTGAAAAAGAAAGGTCAATTCAAATTACAGGCGACATATTTAGGCTTCAAAGCATATTCCGCCCCTATTGAGACAGCTGACAATACCAAACAGGATATTCATCTGGAAGAAACTGGCCTATTTGTGAAACCAGTTGAAATCAGCAGTCTCCGTGCAGGCAAGAACTCTCCTTTTGTCAACAGTACACTTTCTGCTGAGGAGATTAAAAAAGAAAATCTTGGCCAGGACTTACCTATTCTGTTAAGTCAGCTTCCAGCCGTAGTGACCAGCTCTGATGCAGGTACAGGCATTGGCTACACTGGTATGCGTGTGCGCGGCTCCGACATTACGCGTATCAATGTTACTGTCAATGGTATTCCCATCAACGATGCGGAATCACAGGGAACTTTCTTTGTGAATATGCCGGATTTCGCCAGTTCTGTGAACAGTATTGAGTTACAGCGCGGCGTAGGTACGTCTACCAATGGAGCTGGTGCATTCGGTGCAACGCTCAATCTGAGTACGAACGAATTCCGCGACAAAGCCTATGGCGACATCAGCAACAGCTTCGGTTCATTCAATAGCTGGAAACACACTGTTAAAGTGGGTTCCGGATTAATCAATGATCACTTCACCATCGATGCACGTCTGTCAAAAATATCTTCTGACGGTTATATTGATCGTGCTTCTTCTGACTTGAAATCATTCTATACCTCAGCTGCGTATATTTCCAAGAAAACGGCAGTACGACTGAATGTATTCTCCGGAAAAGAGAAAACTTATCAGGCCTGGTATGGCGTTCCACAAGCATTGTTGTCAACAGACCGCACCTATAATCCTGCCGGTACAGAAAAACCAGGTACGCCTTACGACAATCAAACTGATAACTACCAACAAGATCATTACCAGTTATTCCTTAACCAGGAAATTAATTCACATCTTAATTTCAATGTTGCCGGACACCTTACCCGTGGCCGCGGATACTACGAAGAGTACAAAGCGAAGCAGGCATTTTCGGATTACGGCCTCACGCCTGTACAAATCAATGGCGCCACTGTTGACACCACAGATCTTGTTCGTCAACTCTGGCTGGACAACTACTTCTATGGCGGTATCTTCTCTGTAAATCGTACTGGTAACCGCTTCAACTGGAGCCTCGGTGGCGGCTGGAACCGTTACGAAGGTCAGCATTATGATAAAATTATCTGGGCTTATGCCGGCATCGATAAAGATCATGAATACAACCGCTTTCCTGCGGACAAAAACGATTTCAATATCTACTGGAAGGGACAGTATAAACTCACCACTGCCTTCCAATTATTTGTAGACATGCAATACCGGAATGTACAGTATAACATGAACGGCTTCGATGATGCGCCAGATTACAAGCCACACGTGAATTATAATTTCTTTAATCCTAAAGCAGGTATCAATTATTACATCAATACCAATAACCGGATATTTGCTTCCTTTGCTGTAGGACATAAAGAACCTAACCGTACGGATTTCGAATCCAATATCGGCGCTAATGAACCGAAACCCGAAGTACTCCGCGACCTCGAAGCCGGATACAACTGGAGTAATAGCATTGCCTCTATCCAAGGAAATGTGTACTACATGAACTACCGCAATCAACTGGTTCAAACCGGCAAACTCAATGATGTAGGTGCCTACGTACGTACCAATATTCCTAAAAGTTACCGCCTCGGTGTAGAAATCCAGGGAAATGTAAAATTAAATCACATCTTCTCCCTCTCTGCCAATGCAGCCCTCAGCCAAAACAAAGTGCTGGACTTTGCTGGTATCTACTACGATGCGGACAACACCCCTCATACGTTGCAATTCGGGAATACTGATATCTCCTACTCCCCTGCATTCGTTGGCGGTTATATCCTGACCGCTAAACCCATCAAAAACCTGAACATTGATCTGGTAGGAAAATATGTAAGCAGACAATACATGGACAACACTGGCAATAAAGCAAGTAGCCTTGATCCTTATTATGTAAATGACCTGCGATTCAATTACATCATTCCACAACCTTTATTCCGCGAATTAGGTGTGCAACTGATGTTGAATAACATCTTCAATAATCTCTACCAACCCAATGGCAGTACCTATGGTATGTATGCTAATGGGAAAGTAGTCCCAGATAATTATTACTATCCAATGGCAGGATTTAACTTCTTTGCCGGCGTAAATATTGGTTTCTAAGTGAAACAACAGTAGTGAGGTGCAGCTGTCATCTCACTACTGTTTTATTATTCGCGTAAGAGAGGAAAAAATCACAGGAAAAGAAAAAAAAAATTCAAACCCCACTCCTCCTCACTCCTGCTTCATCGATGTTCTCCAGGACAAACAAAAGCAGAATCGGATGAAATATATTTCAAATTATACAAGGTTAACTTCAGCAATTCTCTCCTGGAAATTAAAGCGCAAGGACTTATATAAGAGGATAATGGATCTACAAATGTGAAAGACACCATCTCCTTTATTCCATAAGAAGTATCAGCCAATAACAAATTGATACTGCCGGAGACCTCCTCCCTGGCGGATTTAAGTCGATGTAAAGCATTGTAATAAGCCTTCTTGTCAGCCTCCAGCCCACTACTGTATTCCGCTTTGTTGAGAGATCGTTCATAAGCTACTTTAAACGACACCACACTGTCAAGAATTTTAAGTCGCTGTTCACTGAGTGACGTATTTCCCACTGCTATTTTAACGTTTTTCTGCTGTGGTGGTACGCAACCTGACATTGAAAGGAATAAGCCACACAACAAAAAGGGAAGAGGATATTTTTTAAAACTGGTATGCTGCATAAGGTACAAGGATATTATTTTGATTAAAATATGAATGCCTTTTATAAACTGCGAATGCTCGCCCTATCCTTTCATGATTGAACAAATCAGCCCCTAATCAAGCTACAAAATAATCTCATTACTTGTATCCGGAACGACTAAACAATCACTCCTATCACAATCTTCAGTATCTCTGTCATTCTGAATATCAATATTATCCTATATTTGTCCAACATCCATTAGCCCTAATATTAACTTTATTTAATGCGACCCGTATACCTGATCATTCTTCTTGCTGTATGCACTATCCATGTAAATGCACAGGATAGCCTAATAAAGAAAAGCATAGACATCCCGAATAAATATTACAATACCGTCCAGCGTAAAGCAGATGTACTGGATCGGCAACTGACTAAAAGAACTGAAAAAGCGTTGAATCGTCTTTCCAAATATGAAGAGAAGATGAAAAAGCGCATGATGAAGATAGATTCCACTTCAGCAAGAAAAATGTTCGACCAAAGTCAGGATAAGTATACCGCTCTGAAAAATAAACTAAAGTCCAAAGCCGATCATATTCCAGGCAAAAAGCTCTTAGGAAACAACCTAAGTACAGATTCGCTCTTTAATACGCTCAGTTTTCTCAAACAGGCCCAGGGTGTACAATTGCCCAAACTGAACAGTAGTCTGGAATCCGTCACCGCTCTACAGGATAAGCTGGCTGTATTGAATGAGGCAAAATCTTTTATCCAGTCCCGCAGACAACTGCTGAATGCCCAACTGGGAAAAATACCGGATCTCGCAGGGAGTCTTAAAGGCATCAATAAGGAAGCCTACTACTATGCCGCACAGGTAAAAGAACTGAAAGAAACCTTCAGCGATCATAAGAAAGTAGAAAAGAAAGCGCTGGAAATAGCGCAGAAAATCCCTGCCTATAACGACTTTATGGCTAAAAACAGCTATCTCGCCAGCCTACTTGGCACTGGCGCAGGCGGCAGTGGAGAAACGCCCAACTTAGAAGGTTTACAGACCCGGAACCAGGTTGAACAAGCTATTCAGCAAAGACTTGGCGGAGGGCCCAACGCCTCACAGGCCGTAAGCGCCTCTATGGGAGAAGCCCGCGCCAAAATGAATGAACTCAAAAAGAACTTTCCCGATCTGGATAATGCAGGTGAAATGCCCAACTTCAAGCCCAATGAAATGAAATCTAAAAGATTCATACAGAGACTCGAATACGGCGGAAATATCCAGTTTCAGCGAAACACCAACTTTTACCCTACTACCAGCGATATCGCCGCTCAAATCGGCTATAAATTTCATAAAAATGGTGTCGCAGGAATAGGCATGGCCTATAAATTAGGATTAGGTCAGGGCTTTAATCACATCGCCTTCAGTAACGAAGGTCTTGGACTCCGCTCATTTGTAGACTGGAAACTCAAAAACACTTTCTTCCTGAATGGCGGCTATGAACAAAACTACCAACCCATCCAGGTTACCACCAATATCCCTAACCCCGAATCTTGGACGCAGAGTGCATTATTAGGAATCAAAAAGAAATATAAGGTAAGCTCAAAAATGAAAGGAGACGTGAGTCTTTTATTTGATTTCTTGTATAATAGTCATGTTCCGAGGACGGACCCTGTAAAGTTGAGGATGGGGTATAATTTCTAGGAAAGTTTCATCATTAATAATAAATCTCCAACTCAATAATTCCCAATGGACATTTCTATTTGGAACTATTAGACACCGACGGAAAATATGTAGTCCCTCACAAATTAAAGAGATGGCATTGTCGTTAACTACTTAATGTTATTTATTGGAAATGAAACCATTCTACCAACATCTGTGAGCGGAATGGATAGACTATAATCAATTTCAATTTGATTCTTTTTATTAAAAGTCAAATTAGGATATAATAGCACTCCATATTTTACTAACTCAGTCTGAATAGTATCTTCAAACATACTTCTCTTAATGATTGTGTCAATAATACGTTTACCATTCATCTTCACACTTAACGAAGATTCAAAGCTGTGTGTAACGAATTTTTTTATCCCGTAAATCTCAATATACTTTTCTGGTAATATCAAGGTGCTGTCATATGTACAATAATGTTGGAAACAGATCTGAACTTTACTACCACTATAATTAAATGTTGTATCAATTTTTATCGAATCGGAATACTGTTGTAAATATGAATTATAAATACTGCTAAGCTCTACTGAATCTTCATCCAACTCATTAATGGTCTTATCTATAAGATTATTGTATTTCAGACTATCATTTTTGTTAGAATCGATAATGTCCTGACCTTCCTTATGATTATTTGCATTTTTGCAACTAATAAGCAATTGCATTGAAATCAAAATACCATTAAATATTATAGCTAAATATTTCATTCTTTAACATTTTATTACTGTAGGTGTATCAAGAGATAAAAAATTCATCCTTCTTCATCGTTATTTTATTAAAAAAATCTGTTTTCCAAGTATTCATGTAATTAGTATAGGCATTAACCAAATCATGTAATACTTTTATTAATAGATGAGGATTATGTTGAAGTTTTTTGCTTATTGTATTTCTTATCATACCAGTCATGCCATTTCCGCAAATCTTCCTTCGTAAAATCAAACTGCCCAAAATATGTAACCTTTCCAGTTGATGGTATCCCCGTTTCATCCTTCATAAATCGCACACAATTAAGACATTCATATAAGGTATCGTTGGGGGCTACTGCAACTAATGAGTCCATTATCCTAAAGTAATACGCACGCTCAATACTCTTTCTAGGAGTACTTATATAGTAGTTATCAACCTGGCCATACATAATATTAGGTACCAAAAAGAGTACTAGTATAAAAAATCTTCGCTCTGTAAACGACTTAGTTTTCCATTTACTTTTAAGGTGTAACTGTAACATTTGTAGATAGATGTGTTGATCAAAAAAATTAAACTTAAACAGTTGTAAAAAACACCGCTTTTAACTGAAGGCCTTGTTATATAATAATCGACAAATAAATTGAATAATACTAGGCCCTTGACAAGAAGACCAGAAATTCTTCAAAAGTCCAGCCCCGCTCAACAGCATCATTATCAGACATTCCTATAAATGAAATCTCTATAAAAGCACCAGTTGCTTTTTTAAATCCCAATGCAGTACCTCCACCATCTGTACCAATGAAAAAGAGTCCAGGTGCAAATTCACTAACTGAATAATCCTCATTAGCCTTCATCAACTCCTCTAATGGCCAAAAACGAATATATCTACCATCTTCGCCAATCACACCTTCTCCTCCGTTACATTCCTTCATATAGTCTAAATAATCCAAGGGGAAATCAAATGGAAGGCTCTGAACAACCATTCCAAACTCTACAAGAGTGAGAGCAGGGTTTTGCTCAAGATTAGACACCAACTTTTTAATTGTATAATCCATATCTATAGAAAGAAAAATCCAGGCAGATAAATGCAAACAGGATAATCATTTAACGTTCAACTTATTTCAGTACGAACCATTCAGTTTTAGATAATACACCTATTCATTTTGGCCTCCATACGTTGTCACTAATATATGATACACAACAACGATTTCTTTCTGGGATTTGATTAATATTTATCTCAGCAGAACTAATGAGTCACCATCTTATTTTTATCAAGCACCCAAAACTTTCCAGAAAGCAAGAGAAGCAGTCAATGGCATAGCTGTTCCATCGGTCAGCAGGCAGTGGCCGTGGCTTACTACAAGTTATATAAAATAACCTTCTACATTCTTACTCAGAATAAAATCCCGATCTTCAATTGAAATATTCTGGTCTTCATCGTATGGATCTATACTTAGATACATAAAGTTATCTTTTCTAAGAAACTTTAATCGTTCAACATTATAGAAATAATTACTCCGATGATGGTAAAATGAGTACTCTTCAATCTCGGTAAAAGTAAGCTTGATCCGACTATTTACCGGTGTATACAATAACTCAAAATATAAATCAACTATCAGATCTGATTTAGCATCATTATAAATATCCATTCTATATAACTTGGAGCTTATTAAGCTATACTTTCCTGATAAATAATTAATCAAACCTTCATTCTTATCTATATACAGCATACAATTACATTTACTAAAGATCAGTATTTGCAAGATCGTTCATTAAGGAAGCAAATAATTGCCGCCTATTTTTCATACTCCTCAGTTCAATATTGCAGTTATTAAGTAGTAAAATATAAGCTTTTCTCACATCCTATCTTAATACCATCCATCCTTCTTTCAACAAAATCTAAAAGCAAATCTATCTGTTGGTCAAGTTCCCTCACCTACTTGGCTCTTTTCCACGCAGGTTTTGCTCAATACAATTATATAAAAGACGATAACCCTTATAAACCTTATGGAAAGAATACTATTAAATCTGTTAAAGTATCTCCTTTATATGTTAGACATAACGTCAACACCTCTACTAAATTACCATTACGATAGTAATTTTCCTGACATTGAATACCAGATGTCATATAATAATAAGCATTCTTTTTATCATATGACCAACGATTGGGCACTCCAAGGAGAGCCTCAATAAACACCCTTCTTTTACCAATCATGCCATCCTTATTTAATAATAACGTTTCAGAGAAATCAGCTCTTTTATCTAAACACCCAAGCGAATCTAATTGCCAAATCTTTTGGTCAAAATATGGAATATGGAGGGAATCCGATGGCTTGGGTTGGGTTATACTTATTGCAGGTTTTATTGGCATTAATACCAAACAAAGTCCTAAACTAATCACCATATTATTCAAAATATTTATTTACAAAAATACCGACATTTGTTTTCCCGTTGATAAATTCAAGTGCCCCTAAGTTCAAATCGTTAATATTTTGTTGGGGTACTTTGCGTTTATCAGGATTAACGAAACCACCATCCATTTTATTAGGTTCTGCGTTCGGATCAAGTTGATATTCTGGATCAACAATACTATTTCTAGCTACCATTATATTCGGTTGACCTTTTCCAAGCTGATTAAAACCAGCATGAGTCAAACCGATTCCATGTCCGTATTCGTGTGACTCAGTTGTCGTTTCTGGTCTATTGACATCCGGTGTAATATATAATCCCACATTTCCACCACTCTGAGAATTGCGAGTCATTGTATAGGAGCTTCCTTCTAGATTACTTTCTTCAACCCTAATATAATTATTCTTTATATCCTTATTCCCTTCCACATCACTTTTAGTCAAATTCGCTTGATATTTAACTGTCACTGAAAATTTCACTGCATATTCAACGTCGCGGCAACTCGGCGTGCATCATTCTATTATCGGTAAGTATGAACGAGATGAAGTAAAACCCACTATCGATGTAGTGAAGAATATTGCTAACGTTCTGGATACTACCGTGGGGTTTCTGTTAGGGGAGACTAAAAAGCAGGATGTGCTTAAAGACCAGGCTATGCTTAAAAGGCTGAACGATTTTGCTTCTTTTCCGGAGGAAGATAAACAGCATATCCTTTATACGCTGGATGCACTTATTAATAAATTTTAAACTTAAACAGATGCAAAAAGCCAGAGGTCATGGCCTCCGGCTCTTTACATTATAAATTAATTTAGATATCGCTCTTATTTAAAAGTTTAATCTCAATCAATACCTTCCATCTATAATTCAACCCTAAGCCGTCAACGGCTTAGCAAACTGATTCCTAATTTCTTATATGATTCATTGTCATATAATTTATATAGCTCAGGACTATCCATTATATTTTGAATGACATGGATATCCGAATGAAAATTGGGCGGAACATTGGCACTTTCCAATGTATAAATAAATAATGTATCGTGATCGAACTTATACAAAAAAGGTACAAGTCCGGAAAAAAAATAATCCGCATTCTTATTTGGTTCGAACTCCTTGTTCGCAGAATTTGAAATAACAATTACCTGATTATCAGAAGTCATTCCCCAAACCTTTTTCTTCAAGTATATACGCGATTTTCCATTTGAAGACTGCAAAGCAATTACTTCGTTATATACATCTGCATTTCGACTAGGAATGGTTACATAAAATAAGATGAACAAAGCGAAGCCGATACCAATAACTATTCCTCCAATGACTAATATTCTCATTATGTATGGGTTTTAATATGAATGCTCTTATCTTGATGAAAACCAACCTAATTTGACCATCCTTCCTGTATATTCCTGTTCTCCATACCAAGGGGTGGGTCCATAACTTGTTCCGAATAAAACAATCTTTGCTGCATTTACTTTATTGTATTGCCCTTGTTGCAAAGCTCCTGCTAATTTCATATAAGTTTCAAAAGTTATTCCACGTCCAAGGAACCTTCCAGTTCTTCCATTGAGACCAGCTAGATAATTGCCGGCGGAACGAGCTGTATGATACTTTCCATCTAATAATCTGCCAGTCATTGGACCATATGGAGCATAGGTTTTAACATTTTTCAGATCAAATGGCTGATTCAATTTTGATTTTTCTCCAATTTCTTTTAGATCAACTATTTTCTTCGCTTCTGCATGAAGGTTATTTATGGCCTCATCCCATGTAGTACCAAAATCAATTTTCCCAGCTGAGTTTGAGTATCAGGAATAATAAACTCATCCCAAAAAAGAGTTTCTCCCATCTTCTCCCCACCTCTTGACGTATCATTTGTTTTATTACCCTTCTTTTTTTTGCCCTTTTCAGGTTTTTTAAGATCCTTTTCACTTGTAGCATTCATATGTCTATAAACTCCTAAATCACCATCATTATAGACTGCTATAACCCTACCACTTGAATCAGTATGTGTAGAAAACATACCATCCGGGTCCACCAAATTTATTGGGTTATTACGAGTATAATTGTAAGGGGATAAATGATCATCCATTTCTGTCATTGGATCCACCACATGCCATCTCCCCACCTGCGCATCATACATCCTCGCCCCATAATCATACCACTCCAATCCACTTCCATCTCCAAACTCTTCACTCTGCACCTCCTTCCCATTATACTTCATCCGATTCTCAGGATACTTCGTACCTACAAGGGCATTAGAAGAAATCCCCGCCATCGTCAACCCAAACGGATAATAATAGTTTTTCTTAAATCTCTTTCATTAAAGAGCCAATACTGAATTATAACTCAGATACCATTTCCTATTTAGAAGAATAAACATTCGATTAATATAGAATTCAGAAATTGGGATATTTTGCTATTCTCTTTCAGTTTAATTATATCTACTGATATGCTTATTTAGTTATGTATATCAGTCATCCAACGAATCAAAAAAGTAAATTTAGTTTTAGTATCATTCTAATAGTAATCAGAAAAGTACATATTTGTAAGTTTACAGTTTAATTATTTCACTCTATACACATAATATGCTTTAATTATCCCACCTGCTTCTCCTTTTCCATTTAGACTAATATAGTTCAACAAAATGGAATCCGGACACTGTACTTCATTCAGTTCTTTGATGACTCTATAAGAAGAAGACTGTCTTGTAAAATCTTTTAGCTTCCAATCAGCAGCGTAACCTGATAATGGTTGTTCTGTAACTATTACAAGTTGCGAAGTGCAACAACTTATAACTTTCTTCAGATAAAAGTCTCTTACAAAGTGATATTGTTTTTCAATAAAAATTTGTTTTATGGGAATATCATTTGCGGTGGAATCTGCTGTTTTTCCTTTATATTCACAGATAAACGTTCCGGCTTCCTGCGAAATTTCAACAGAAGAACTAACCTGTGGTCCCGGACCATCAGTAATATTAAAGCCACAACTGCAACACATAAGGGCCAAAAACATACCCAATAATCTAACCATGGTACTCATTTAATAATAGTCCCTTTATTTTGTTGTTTGATACTACCTGTGCATCATACTGCCTCGCCGCATAATCATACCACTCCAATCCACTTCTATTTCCAAATTCTTTCGCCTGCAACTCCTTCCCATAATACCTCATCCGATTCTTCGGATATTTCGTTCCCATTAAAGCATTAGAAGGTATTCCTGCCATCATTCATTTTAATATCTCCTTTACTTCTAATTCATCTTATTCCTTTTTCCAAAGATTCTTATAATAAATTATTGGAAATATTCCCACCATAATCCAAACTAGTAATCTAGGTAAAAGAAGATACCAAGGATAACTCGTCCAGTCGCTCCACAAAGTAAATACCCCTCCTATTCCGGCATAAAAACATATATTATTAAGAATTATAGACCAAATAGGCCGCCCTTCATCAGTATTATAATATTTTTTGCCTATTATAATATATCTATAGTGATAATAAACAGAGGCAATCAATATGTAATAAAGTATTGCTAGTACAATATAATTTCTACTACCTGTTTCAATTAGTACAATTACACCCATTAATAAAAGTGCAAGTATATCTAGTATTTTTTTCATCATTATATTAACGAATTGACCTTGTATATACATCTTTGGATTCGCCATCAAGGGTAATCACAGTCTTAACACGGTAAATGTTACAAATTGGTTAACGCCAAGAAGTATGTACGGAAATTATCAGCGGCTTTCGCTTCAGGTATAAGGACAGCTACATTTTCATAGTTTCACAGTGTACAAAAATTCTTCTTTATAGCAACGAATATATGAAGCATCTTCTTTTATTGCTATTTCATCATCCTACAAATAGGATTAAGATGTTGACTTAAAGAGCATGTACGTTCCCTGTGGCGCGCCTCACATTGCCCAAATCCAATATTTATACTATGTTAAAATTGCCCCCAACTGTTCAAGTTGTTATATATCCCTACCTACTCTGTTACAAATAGTTATTCCATATAAGGTCGAGTTTGCACCAAGCCCAGACCTCGCCAGATATGCGCACTTTAACACATAATATCGGACCTTTATAGGGCAAAATAGGTTCTAATCATCTCAAAAAATCAAGGTTATGAAAAAGGTGATAGTTTATTTATTAGCAGCTGGTATGGGTATGACAACCATTGCCATGACACCATCAACAGCATTTGCCAGTCACCGGCATCGCATGATGAGAGAAGAAAGACGAGAAGAAAGAAGGGAACGTAAACATGATCGTTACATATCCATGAGCAATATGAATATGAATTCGAATGATTATTACTACAGAATGATGTGGCCTCAACCCGCACTCCCTGTAAGAGAAGGTTATGTTTCCCCTGATGTACTGAGTACATTCCAAAATAAATACGGGGCTTCCCTTTATGACGTAACTCCACTCAAAACTGTTAATGGCGTTGATCGCTATTCAGTACGTATGATTAATAACGGAGTGGCAGAAGAAGTTATCGTTGACGGTACAGGAGCTCCTGCCTTGTAAATACGATTCCCTTTATCCATGAATATATGGCCTTCCGCGTGCCGGAAGGCTTTTTTATAACTATTTCTTTTTCAATTTTTCTACCTCTTTCTTCAATCCTGCTATCTCCTCATCATACTTTTGCTGCTGATGAATCAGATATAATGTCAACTCTTCTATTTTCTTCAGCAATACTTTATTCATCTCTCCCAAATCTTGACCATTTGTTGCTACTTCAGCCGCAGATGGCACTTCTGGAAGATGATTGTTTGCTTTAATGTACTGCTCCACCTGCTGCAATGATGGGAGGCTATAGCCAGCATCAAATACATAATCCGGCCATCCGGTAGCAGTCACCTTTACCTTCTTTGCCAATACCGTTCCAGCAACAGATAATTTTTCAGAAGGGTTCTCTGTGCCAATACCAACATTGCCATTCACATCGGCTTTGAGGGCTATTTTCGCTGCATCTGGATAAACCGGATTCCCTACCCAAAGATTCCAATCTGCAGTCATAGGAGCACGGGGAACCACAGCCGTTTCTGTACCATTCTCAAATATTTCCGTCCAGGAAAAAGTCATAGCGCGCGAGGCAACTTTGATATGTATAACCATGGTATCATTGTCTCCATAAACGCCTGTTGCCCTTATCCGCATTTTGCAGCTATATCCCTCTCCCATAACGTCTACTGTAAATGCATTCTTCTCAGTTGCACCATATGGGTTACTATTGATTTTACCTGCTTCCCTCCAAATACCAGGATTACCATGGGATGTACTCACCAAATGCACCGAAGCTGATGCATGATTCCCTCGCAGACAGGAAACTGAAATCTCATAAAACCCACTGGCAGCAGCAGATTCTGCCTTCGCAGATAAAAAGGTGACATAATCTCCCACCTTATAGTTTGGAGGAAATTTAATAGTCTTCTGCATTTCCTGGGAAAACGCTGTAAATGTGGACAAAACAAGGCCACACAGCAGTACAAAATAAGCTCTCATATTAGTTTAGGTTATAGGAATCTTAATCCGCTAATTTTTATAATGAGTCGTTAATCGGGAACAAACATTGCTACAAGCAGCTCCAATATTACAACAAATGTTTTCACATTTCAAAAAAACAATCAACAGGAAAACTATTTCAAAATAAAAAACCGGGCAAGAAACTTACCCGGTTCTCTCTTTATCGTCAACAAAGATTTGATCTTTATCTGTCGCAAAAGTAATTAACTATTCAGCAATTTCTCCAGCGCTTTATCCACATTTTCAAATGGGAACCCTTGCAATACCTGGTCCATCTGCGCCGCAATCTGTGCAGTACACAGATTTCCGATGCTACCAGCATGCGTATGCTTCACTTCTTTTTCAGGAGAGAAAGTGCCATGCTCAATATCCATTCCCACTTTTTTATACGCCTCACGGAAAGGCATACCCTGTAATACCAGGTTATTCACCACTTCTACGCTAAACAAATACTGGTACTTTTCATCATCCAGGATATTCTCCTTGATACGAATATTCTCCAGCATCAGTTTACTCATCTGAATACAATCTTTCAATGCCTGGAAGGCAGGGAAAAGATTTTCTTTCAGCAGCTGTAAATCGCGATGGTAGCCGGAAGGAAGATTAGTAATCATCATGGCAATTTCATTCGGCAATGCCTGCAGTTTGTTACCATGGCTACGAATCAGTTCCCATACATCCGGATTCTTTTTGTGTGGCATGATACTGGAACCGGTGGTCAGTTCATCAGGGAAACTGATAAAACCAAAGTTCTGATTCATGAACATACAAGCATCCATCGCCATTTTGGCCAGGGTGGCGCCAATACCTGCCAGGGCGAAGGCTACCAGCTTTTCTGTTTTACCACGACCCATCTGTGCATACACCACATTATAGTTCAGGCTATCAAATCCTAACAAAGAAGTGGTTAACTCACGGTCAAGGGGGAACGAAGAACCATAACCGGCAGCAGAACCCAGCGGATTCTTATTCACTACCCGATATGCTCCCTGTAACATGGTCAAGTCATCCACCAGGCTCTCTGCATACGCGCCAAACCACAATCCGAAAGAAGATGGCATCGCAATCTGTAAATGCGTGTATCCTGGAATCAAATGATTTTTATAATGCTCACTCTGTTGCTGCAACAGATCGAAGAGTGATTTTAATTCCTCTACTACCAACTGCAACTCATGACGCAGAAACAGCTTTAGATCCACCAACACCTGGTCATTACGGGAACGACCACTGTGTATCTTCTTGCCTACTTCGCCCAAACGACGTGTCAGCAAGAGTTCCACCTGAGAGTGTATATCTTCTACATCCGCTTCCAGTACGAAGTTTCCTTCCTGGATTTCATGATATATCTTACGCAGCTCTGCTTTCAGTACTGTCAGCTCCTCAGCTTCCAGCAAACCGATAGATTCCAGCATGGTAATGTGGGCCATAGAACCCAGTACATCAAATGGCGCCAGGAAGGCATCCATCTCGCGGTCTTTCCCCACGGTGAACTTCTCTACTGCTGCCAGTGATGTCTTATCTTTTTGCCACAATTTCATAATTCAGATATTTCTAGTTAATGGCTTCCAACAATTTTATATAACTCTCTATCCCGTCTTTTATTTCGGTGAGATAAATGTACTCATCCGCGGTATGTGACCTCGCAGAATCGCCAGGTCCCATTTTCACACTCGTTGCAGGGATTAATGCCTGATCAGAGGTGGTAGGAGATCCATAACAGGTTTTACCAACCGCAATGCCAGCCTGCACAAACGGATGATCCATCGGTATAAAAGATGGACGCATACGCATGCTACGTGGCTTCACTTCTGATTGTACATTCGCTTGTATGATTTCCAGCAGTTCTTCCAGCGTATACTGATCGTTGGCACGAACATCTACTACAAAGGTGCAATCTGCCGGTACAACGTTATGCGCTTTATTGGAGGTATTGATCACCGTTACACTCATCTTCACAGGGCCCAATGTTTCAGATGTTTTAGGGAAACGAAAGTCCCTGAACCACATCAGATCCGGTAAAGCTTTATACAAGGCGTTCTCTCCTTCTTCACGAGCAGCGTGTCCTGCTTTACCAGTACTGGTGCAATCCAGTACCATCAGCCCTTTTTCCGCTACTGCCAACTGCGTTTGCGTAGGCTCGCCTACAATTGCAAATTCGATGGCTGGCAATCTCTCTATAATACTTTCAATACCATTGACACCGCTGATTTCTTCTTCTGCAGTGGCAGTGAGTATGATATTATATTTCAGATCCTCACGATGATAAAAATGCAGGAATGTCGCGATAAGACTCACTAAACATCCACCTGCATCATTACTACCCAGACCATATAATTTACCCTCCACCACATCCGGACTAAATGGATCACGGGTGTACTGTGGATTCGGCTTTACCGTATCATGATGAGAATTCAACAGGATACTAGGTTTCGCCGGGTTAAAATGTTTGTTGTAGGCCCAGATATTGTTCAGATGCCGTTCATGCGGTATCTCCATGGCAGTCAGAAATTCACTGATCAGCGTAGCTGTTCCGTCTTCTTCTCTGCTTAATGATGGGGTAGCAATCATCTGCTTCAGCAGCGCTACTGCCACATCATATAATTTTTCGTTCCACATAGTTAGCAAATTAAGGTGCCTGCTACCGTTGCTGTTGTATTACTCAACACATCTTCGGCATGGCCAATCAGCACTTCCTTCACTCCGTTATTAATTGCACCGAAAGCATTGTCCAGCTTAGGCAGAATGCCGTCCGACAATACCTTCTGGTCCATCAACTGCTGATAAATTTCTTTGTTGATCAGGTTGATTACTGCGTTATCATCATTCGGATCACTCAATACCCCTTTCTTCTCAAAACAGTATATCAGTCTGACATTATATTTCTTCGACAATGCAATCGCCAGTGAGGAAGCAATAGTATCTGCATTGGTATTCAGTATCTGTCCTTTTCCATCATGTGTCAGCGGAGCAAATACCGGCGTAACGCCGCCTTCCAATAAGGAAATCAACGGCGCCGTATTTAATTCGGTAGTTCTTACATCGCCAACGAATCCGAAATCAATTTCCTTTACAGGACGTTTGGTAGCAGGAATGATGTTGGCATCTGCTCCAGTCAAACCAATCGCGTTGCAGTTGCGGGACTGCAGTTGCGCGACTAATTGCTTATTAACGAGACCACCATACACCATCGTAACAACGTCAATTGTATCTGCGTCCGTGATGCGGCGTCCGTCTACATATTTCGATTCAATTCCCAGCTTGTCTCCAATCCTGGTGGCTACTTTTCCGCCGCCATGAATGAGTATCTTTTTAGCGGAAATTGCTGCAAACTTTCCAAGGAAAGTTTGCAGCAATGCCGGGTTATCGATTACGTTTCCGCCTACTTTAATGATAAACAGGTCGATCATAATCCTTTTAATATTTCACTCAATACCGCCTGTGCAGCCCATACACGGTTGCCTGCTTCAGGAATAACGATGGAATTAGGTCCATCCAGCACTTCGTCCGCAATCACCACATTTCTTCTCACAGGCAAACAGTGCATTACCTTTGCGTTATTGGTATGTTTGAGTTTATCATTTGTAACCATCCAGCTACTGTCTGTACAAGTGATTTTTCCATAGTCTTTATAGGAAGACCAGTTCTTCACGTATACAAAATCAGCATCCTTCAGCGCTTCGTCCTGATTGTATTCAATGCGGGCGCCATTGGTGAATTTCTCGTCCAGTTCATAACCTTCCGGATGAGTGATAACGAAATCGGCTTCTCCCCATGCATTCACCCATTGAGCAAATGAGTTAGGAACTGCCTGTGGGAGCGCTTTTACATGCGGCGCCCAGGTCATTACCACTTTCGGTTTGCGGTTTTCCTGCCATCTTTCCTTCATGGTGATCACGTCGGTCAGACTTTGCAGTGGGTGCAGGGTAGCGCTTTCCAGGCTTACCACCGGCACACCGGCATACTTGATGAACTGATTGATATATTTCTCTGTATAGTCTTCTTCTTTGTTTTTCAGTCCAGGGAATGTGCGGATGGCCAGGATATCGAAATATTGTCCCATCACCGCAGCGGCTTCTTTTACGTGTTCGGAAGTATTCCCGTTCATGATAACGCCGTCATTCATTTCCAGCTGCCACCCTTCTTTATCAATATTGAAAACGATTGGTTCCATACCCAACTGCTTTGCAGCTACCTGCGTACTCAAACGTGTACGTAAGCTAGGATTCAGGAATATCATTCCCAATGTCTTATCTTTTCCTAATTCTCTATCCTTGAAGGGATTTTTCTTGTACTCCAGTGCAATCTCCACCAAACGCGGGACACTGGGAACATCGGCTGTTGAAATAAACTGTTTCATTATTATTTCACTTCTTTTCTGAATGCTTCTAAAAATTGATCTGCATTTGCTTTGGTCAGTGCCAGAGAAGGCAGCAGGCGAATTACATTTGGCTTAGCCTCACCGGTGAAAATCTTATGATCTCCCAGCAGATTCTTCCTAACGTGCGCCAGTTCTTCCGGCAGTTCGATACCAATCATCAGACCACGACCTCTAACTTCCAATACTTGCTGGAATTGTTTCAGTTCAGCGATCAGGTATTCTCCGATATTCGCTGCATTCTGCAACAGATTTTCGGATTCGATCACCTCCAAAACAGCCAGGGCTGCGGCACATGCAAGATGGTTACCACCGAAGGTAGTACCAAGCATACCATAACTAGGGGCAATTTTTGGAGAGATGATAATACCGCCGATCGGGAAACCATTTCCCATGCCTTTAGCCATGGTATAGATATCAGCATTTACGCCGGCATAGTCATGTGAAAAGAATTTACCGCTTCTGCCATATCCGCACTGTACGGAATCCGCAATGAATACTGCATTGTGCGCATCGCAGAGAGAACGGATCTTTTGAAGGAAAGCCTCGCTGGCTACACGGATACCGCCAACACCCTGGATACCTTCAATGATAACAGAAGATACTTCATGGTCTTTAAATGCCTGCTCCAGTGCAGCAATGTCTTCCCAAGGCAGAAAAACAATATTATCTGTTTCATTTACCGGCGCTACAATCTTTGGATTATCGGTTGCAGCTACAGCAAGAGAAGTACGGCCATGGAAAGATTTCCTGAAAGCAATTACTTTTTTCTTACCGTTATGGAAAGACGCGAGCTTTAATGCATTCTCATTGGCTTCTGCGCCAGAGTTGCAGAGGAAAAGTTGATAATCTTCCTTTCCTGAAATTTTCCCCAATAAGGCTGCCAGTTGTTCCTGCAGCGGCATCTTGATGGAATTGGAATAGAAGCCTATTTTATGCAACTGGTCTGTCAGCCGTTTCACATAATGCGGGTGGGTATGCCCAATGGAAATTACTGCGTGACCGCCGTACATGTCCAGATATTCAGTTCCCTGATCATCCCAGACATTTGCGCCCAGTGCTTTATCAATTACTATATTGTTTACGGGATAAACGTCGAAAAGTTTCATTTGTAAATTCAGATTGACAATGAAAAAATGGTTTAGAAAACGATGGACTTCAATTTGAGTCCCGCCGTTTCATCCAGTCCGCACATCAGGTTCATATTCTGTACAGCCTGACCGGAAGCGCCTTTCAGCAGATTATCCTCAATAGAATGAATGACCAGTTTATCTCCTACTTTCTCTAACTGTATCAGCACTTTATTGGTATTTACCACCTGTTTGAGGTCGATCTGTTTTGTGCTCACATGCGTGAATGGATGACCAGCATAAAAATCCTGGTATAACTGCACAGCGGCTTCCAATGACAGATCACTCTGCTGATAGGAAGTCACCCAGATACCTCTTGGGAAATCGCCTCTTACCGGTACAAAGTTTACATCTGCTGTATATCCAGGCTGCAACAGTTGCAGGCTTCGTCGGATTTCTTTCAGATGTTGGTGTGTAAGTACCTTATAGGTAGAGATATTATTGGATCTCCAGGTAAAATGGGAAGTGGCCTGCAGGCTCTGACCTGCGCCGGTAGAACCGGTAATACCTGTAGTATGTACTTCTTTCAGAAGACCCGCTTTCGCCAAAGGCAGCAGTCCTAACTGAATAGCAGTAGCAAAACAACCAGGATTAGCAATATTCCTGGCGGTTTTTATAGCCTCTCTGTTCATTTCAGGAAGGCCATATACGAATACTCTGTCTTTAACGGTTTCGCCTAAACGAAAATCCTGACTGAGATCGATTATTTTGATGTGGTCAGCAATATCATTTGCTTCCACAAATTTTTTAGATTCACCATGACCGAGACAGAGGAACATCACATCAATGTCGTTACTCAGTTCGCCGGTAAAAGTAAGGTCTGTTTCACCCAGCAGATCAGCATGTACAGCGTAGAGGGGATTCCCTGCATTACTGCGACTGTGTACAAATGCAATGGTTACATCCGGGTGATTCAGCAAAAGCCGGATCATCTCTCCACCAGTGTATCCTGCCCCACCGATGATGCCTGCTTTTATTTTCTTGCTGTTACTCATCACTTAGCTATTGGAATTTTTAACCTGATGCCAGATCATTGTCTGGTTACCAAAAATTTTGCTGAAGCCTCTTACATCATCGCCAGACCAGCCACTGTTCATCTCGCCATATTTACCAAACTTGCTGCTCATCAGATCATAAGGACTCTGGATACCAGTCACCTGGAAGCGGTAAGGCATCAGTGTTACGAATACTTCGCCGCTTACATTTTCCTGCGTATGCTGGAGGAATGCTTCGATATCGCGCATTACAGGGTCCATAATCTGACCTTCATGCATCCAGTTACCGTAGAATTGCGCCAGTTGATCTTTCCAGCTAAGCTGCCATTTGGTGAGCACATGTTTTTCCAGTGCATGGTGCGCTTTAATAATCACCATTGGCGCAGCCGCCTCAAAACCTACGCGACCTTTAATACCGATGATAGTGTCTCCCACGTGGATATCACGACCAATAGCATAAGGACCGGCAAGTGTCTGGAGATATTGAATAGCTTCAGAAGGATGAGCGAATGTTTTATCGTTGATACCTACCAATTCACCTTTTTCGAAAACCAGTTTCACTTGTTCTTCGCCGTTTTTGGTCAACTGAGTAGGCCATGCAGCTTCTGGCAGCATACCATTGGATGTAAGGGTTTCCTTACCGCCAACAGAAGTTCCCCAGATACCTTTATTGATAGAGTACATGGCTTTTTCGAAGTTCACCGCTACGCCTTTTGACTGCAGGTAAGTGATTTCCTCTTCACGGCTCAGTTTCATATCACGAATCGGCGTGATGATTTCCACACCTGGGATCATAATATGGAATACCATATCAAAACGAACCTGGTCATTACCAGCACCGGTAGAACCGTGTGCAACGGCGTCGGCCCCAACTTCTTTTACATATTCTGCAATCGCCAGCGCCTGACTCATACGTTCAGCAGAAACACTCAGCGGATAGGTATTATTCTTCAGCACATTACCGAAGATCAGATATTTGATAACGCCGTCGTAGTAACTGCGGATAGCGTTTACAGTCTTGTGGCTCTTCACTCCCAGGCTAATCGCGCGTTGTTCAATTTCTTTCAGTTCTTCTTCAGAAAAACCGCCTGTGTTAACAATCACTGAATGCACTTCATAACCTTTTTCTTCGGTCAGATATTTAACGCAATAGGAGGTATCAAGTCCACCGCTAAATCCCAGTACTACTTTTTTCATTATAACGACATTTTATACAGATAACAATATTTTACTTTCATTCATTCAGAGGAAGAACAGGAATTTCTTTTTAGATCCTGCAGCGCCTCCTTCTTTCTTGCTTTTCAGCAATACAAATCTTTTGAATCGCAACCAGCGTTCATACAACTTGATATTCCCCTTGAAACGGCGATGACGGCGTCTTTCATGGTGAATACGTCCATTTGCAGCAACCGACATCTTCATCTTCTCTATCTCTGCTTCTGCCGCCTCTGCTTCCGCTTTAGCCGCCATTGCTTTTTCTTCCGCTTCTTTCAACTTCTCGGTTGGATCATACAACATAGCAGTACAAAGACAGTTCTTACGATTCTTAGACGTAAGAATATCAAAATTTACGCAGCTACGACACCCTTTCCAGAATTCTTCATCATCTGTTAACTCTGAATAAGTAACGGGCTCATAACCCAACTCGGAATTAATCTTCATCACCGCTAAACCGGTGGTCAAACCAAATATTTTTGAATCAGGATATTTCTGACGGGAAAGTTCGAAGATTTTCTTTTTGATAGACTTTGCTACACCATGCCCACGGAAGGCTGGATTCACGATTAGCCCTGAGTTGGCAACAAATTTATCATGGCCCCAGGCTTCAATATAACAGAAGCCTACCCAATCGCCCTGGTCCGTTAAAGCAATCACAGCTTTTCCTTCCTGCATCTTCAGCTCCACATAAGCCGGGGAACGCTTCGCAATTCCAGTTCCACGCGCTTTTGCAGACGACTCCATCTCATCGGTGATGGTCTTTGAATAGTGAATATCGTCAGGAGTGGCTACCCTAACGATGATATGTTGATTTTCCAACTTTAAAAATTGAAATCGTGAATCAATAAACTACATTGAAATATTCCATTACTGGAAATAGAAACACCTTATGATTGGGAATCATGGTGCGACAGCGGCCTTAATATGTCAAGCGCGCTATCAAATCCTAGGTCGTCGGGAAAGGTATCTAAAGACATTGAACCCAACAGAATATACCCCTTTATTTAAAGCGGGATGATATGCAGAAATGTTGGTATGAGTTGCGGTTTTTTCCAACTTCAGTTCAGCGTTAAATTGTGATAAATATTGTCTTTAGTTTAGATTATCCGCAAAGTTATAACATTATATTTTTAATTGGTCCAATTTTTTTTCCGTTAATTGATTTTTTTTCATTGCCTTAACAGAAAATGCCCGTACCACCAACATCTTGGGCGGCACGGGCATTACAGATATAATTATTATTTACTATTTAGTGATAATTCCCAGCTCGGCAATACTCGCCTGCTGATCCCCATCCACCGCAGGAGAAGTCCCTACCAGCTTGATATACCGCGCCATCGTAGGTGCAAAAACCACACTTTGCATAACCGGGTTGTTCCGGATGTTGGCAAAACTACCTGCTGCCGACTTTTTCCACTCCTTACCATCCATGCTGGTATAAAACTCATAACCATATATGATGCCCGGTGCATGTTCTTTTGTCACAGGAGTGTAAGTAAAGCCTTTAAGGAGCAGCACCTCTGAAAGATCCACAGCTAGCTCATGTGGGTAAGCTGCATTGCTAGATACCCAGGCAGATCCTGTATTCCCATCAATGGCCCTGGCAGCACTCTCGGCGCCATCGGTAGCCAGCGGCACCCAATTCGCAGGAGCAACATCATATATAGCCTCGGTAACAGCACTACGCTCCACCTTACCCTTCTCTTCATTTAAAGATACCGCACGGATCACGCCTCCCTTAGCCATCGGAATGATCTGTCCTGGTATATACCGCTGAGAAGTAGCATCTGGCATACTTCCATCCAGCGTATAAAAGATATGCTGATCCGTAGAAACATTCACCATACTTACTTCTCCCTGTCTGTTCCGACGCAGCACCGGTTGAGACACCAACACTGGCGCCTTATACAATCCCACTTCACTGATCACCGGACAAGCCTTAGCATCCAGGATATGAATTCTTACTTCCTTGGTGGTCGTATTCGGGAATTGTAAAATACGTTTGTGACCAATGGTCGTCTCTTTGGCAATTTCTTTAAACGTGCCATTCTCCATCACCTCTACTGTAAAGTCTTTTACTCGTTGCCCCAGCGCAATATACTCCTGCAATACCAGTCTGTTGAAGGTAACAGGCTGTTTGAAAGACAGGGTGATAGTAGCATCCGTAACGTTGTCGGGAGTAGCCCAGTAAGTTTTGCTGTTGCCATCGATGAGGTGACTAACATTCACGGCAGCATTGTTGCTCCTGGTAGCAGAAGCTTTTACGATAGCCGTTTTCGCCAGATTATTCTTAAAGGTAGCATCCAGCACCCGGCGCATCTCCATCAAACGGGTAGAGTCGTTGCGATGAATCACACCGTCTCTGTCTACCGGCACATTCAGAATCAAATTACCATTACGGCCTACAGATCCGTAATAGATGGTCAGCAGTTCCTGTATGGATTTCACTTTATCATCTGTATCCGGACTATAAAACCATCCCGGACGAATACTCACATCGCATTCAGCAGGTACCCAGGCTTCGCCATCTTCCACCCCTTCATTGAGCGACTTCTGCGCAGGCGCATCCTTACCAGGACCATATCCTTTAATGTTGAGCGTACTCCAGTTGGTTTTGCCAGCAATACCATTTTCATTACCTACCCAGCGACATCCAGGTCCAACATCACTGAAGATAACCGCATTCGGCTGGAGTTTATGAACCGTATTATTGAAAAGCGTAAAATCGTATTTCTGTGGTTTGGTGCCATCATTGGCGCCATCGAACCATTGTTCGAACACAGGGCCGTAGTTGGAAAGTACTTCTGACAGGGTGTTTACAAAAGTCTGATTGTACTTAGGCGTGCCGTAATCCGGGTGATTTCTGTCCCAGGGAGACAAGTACACACCGAATTTCAGGCCGTACTCTTTACATGCAGCAGAAAGTTCTTTCAGGATATCTCCTTTGTACATACTTTCTCTCACCGTGTGAGTACTGTATTTACTAGGCCAGAGGCAGAAGCCATCATGATGTTTGGCAGTAAGTACTATTCCCTTCATACCAGCCAGTTTAGCCGTACGGGCCCATTGGCGGGCATCCACATGAGTAGGGTTAAAGACTTTCGGGTCTTCATCTCCATGTCCCCATTCCTTATTGGTGAAGGTATTCGGACCGAAGTGAATGAACATGTAATACTCCATGTCATTCCATTCCAATTGTGCTTTGGAAGGTAATGCGCCATAAGGTTTAATTTCCTGGGCGATGGCCATGTTGCAGGCCAGCAGGCCTGCCAGTAACGGTGTTATTTTCATGTAGCACTGTTGATTACGTTGCTTGCGAAGATAAAACAGATATATCAGGAGCATCGATCCCGAATTACCTTTTCCTGATCCAATATTAGCAGTTAAATCTGGCATAAGTGCTGACAACCATCAGTGTCAGGAGAAAAATCACCGTTTATCACAAAAATGTAAGAAAAGTAGACACTGACTCCCAATTGATAAATCTAATTTTATAAATTTAGCCTCTTCTGAACGTATTTACTATACGCTATTTAAACAACTGAACAATGATGAAACAACCACTGCATCGCAGAAGTTTTCTGAAAAACACCGCAGCGGCAGGAATAGGCCTGTCTATGCTCGGTTCTTCTGCCAAACTGTTTGCCAATGAAAAGAAACCCAAAGTTAGAATTGGTCTGATTGGCGTTGGCGCCCGCGGTTTGAGCCACCTCAACTTATGCCTCCGCAGAGATGATGTAGACCTAATTGCTTTTGCTGACCCGGACACTGCCTATACTGTTCCTAAGGCAAGAGACATGATCACCAAAATCTATGGCGCTAAACGTAAAGTAGCTGAATATACTAACGGCCCTGAAGATTTTCGTAATATGCTGAAACGCGACGATATTGACGCGGTGGTAATTGCTACTCCATGGGAATGGCATTCCATCATGGCTATCGCTGCGATGAAAGCAGGTAAAATACCTGCTGTGGAAGTATGTGGCGCTTCCGATATCCAGGAATGCTGGGAGCTTGTAAACACCAGCGAGAATACCGGTATCCCGGTATTTGGTATGGAGAACGTATGTTACCGTCGCGATGTGATGGCCGTACTGCAAATGGTTCGTCAAGGTCTCTTTGGAGAACTGACACACCTGCAGGGAGGTTATCAGCATGATCTCCGTGGCGTTAAATTCAACAACGGTAAACAATACTATGGCGGTGGCGTTGAATTCGGCGAAAACGCGCTCTCCGAAGCTAAATGGAGAACTAACCACTCCGTACACCGCAATGGCGACCTCTATCCTTCTCATGGTCTGGGTCCTATCTGCAACGCTATCAATATCAACCGTGGTAACCGCCTGCTGTCGCTGACTTCCGTGGCTACCAAATCCAGAGGTCTGCATAAATACATTGTAGACAATAGCAGTGAAAGTCATCCAAACGCAAAGGTGGAATTTAAGCTGGGCGATATCGTGTCTACCTTAATCAAAACCAACAATGGCGAAACGATCATGCTGTCGCATGATACCAACAGTCCCCGTCCTTACTCTCTGAACTTCCGCGTTCAAGGTACAAACGGGCTGTGGATGGATGATCAGAAACAGATCTATGTAGAGAAAGTAAGTAAACAAAACGACGTTTGGGAAAGCACTGGTAAATTCGACGATCCGAATTCTTACTATGGCAAATACGACCATCCTTTATGGAAACGTTATGCCAATGATGCTGCCGGCGCTGGCCATGGCGGTATGGATTGGTTCGTAATGAACTCTTTCGTGGAAAGTATTAAACGTGGTGCGCCATTCGCACTCGACGTATATGATATGGCTACCTGGTATGCTATCACTCCGCTCACAGAACAATCTGTAGCAGAAGGCGGCAGCGTACAATATATTCCTGACTTCACCCGCGGTCGCTGGATGAACAGGAAAGCTATCTTCGCACTGGACGACCAGTACTAATTTAGAATCGAACTAACTATGTGCAAAACGGCGAACCGATTGGTTCGCCGTTTTAGTTTATTCCCTACTTACAATGTGAAGCATATCGAGCCTTTTACGAAACAGCGCCTCATAATCCTCCTGATTTTCAGTTGTCAAAAAAGATTGCTTTAACAGCGCAATTACCTTCGGAACTTTATCTTTAATTCTCTCAAATAAATCATTGATATGAATGACAGACAGTCCCAACTTCAACCCAAAATCTGTAAAATACTGTCTGCTAAATTTTCTTTTTTTACCTCCTAATGTGAGCGCCATTTCTTCTACATCTTTGGGATTTGCAATAGATACATTCAACAAATCGTATGCAGGAGCGAGATTCCAGAAGTCACCATTGCGAATCATTGAGAAATTCTTCAGATGCATATCATTATTGCCAGTAAGAAAACAGAACAAAACAAGTTCGAAATAATTGCCAGCATCTGACAAGGGAGAAGAAGAGTATAGGGAGATAGCCCGTCCTACTTTCTCCATAC
Organism: Chitinophaga dinghuensis; assembly: GCF_003259435.1. Classification (GTDB taxonomy): domain Bacteria; phylum Bacteroidota; class Bacteroidia; order Chitinophagales; family Chitinophagaceae; genus Chitinophaga; species Chitinophaga dinghuensis. The sequence goes on along the minus strand of NZ_QLMA01000003.1, from coordinate 322,669 downwards.
TTCCTATATACTTATCGTAAGCCTCCAGGACCTGGAACATATCCAACATATGTATAAACGTCCCATCCATTGTTCTGTCCATCCTACGGGTAATATAAGCCAGCTCTCCAGATGACAGGCGAATCAGGCTGTGAGGGGCCGTATTTATACCGAATACTTCTTTCGCCATTAACATACTGACATGCTCATTTTCCGGCAACTGCGAATAATCAGGATTAGGTGGTTTGATGATATAATTACCACCTCCTTTCCCCGCAATAGTAAGGGCGTCCTTCTCTAGTAACAGCTTTGGTTGCACACCTGGAACAGCCACACTTGTCTGAATAAGTTGACTTGCCATTGCTGCCATGTCTGCCAGTGAATAATTAATTACAGGTACCTCTGCTGTCCCAAAAAAGAGTTCACTGCAACGGGGATGAAAGTCGGCCTCACTATGAAGTAACGGTTGATAGCAATACAGGCATTTACAATTCATTCTCCTCTTGTATTAATGGATGAATACTTACGGCGCCTATACAATTCTGACAACAGGCTAATAATAAGCCCATGCTGTCATTACGTTTCAGATTCCACTTTTGGATCGCCATTTCCAGTAGCCAGCCTTCCGGGATCAATCCTTCAAAAAAAGGGAATAAATGCCGCTCAATGTAGGGTTCCCGCCGTACAGGCATACTAAAAGTCAGGAACAAATCAGGAGATGATTGTACATATTCCGGGGTATACTGAAATAAGTATTCTCCATGATCGGTTGCTGTTATGTGGCCAGCCAGTTTATCCTGGTAATAGACTTTTCCTATTCTCATTGCCGGCTTTATTTGGATGATGTGGTATTATTGGATCTCATTTGCGTACACTTAAACTACAATATAGGAAAACATGGAATTAACAGCTCAAACAATCACTTGTAAAAATAAAAAAACCGCCTTAAAAGGCGGTTCCTGTCAGCTTGCAATTAAACTATAAAACTGTTACTCCATTCTCGATGGTGGTAACATAAATTTCTGGTTCTTTATGATACTTGGAAGTATAACGGGAACGTACATACGCGGAATATTCCTCCACTTTATCCGCTTCCACGAGGTTGATAGTACAACCGCCAAATCCGCCTCCCATCACGCGTGCACCCGCTACTTCTTCTCTTTCGCTGGCCAGGGAAACCAGGAAATCCAGTTCCGGACAACTTACTTCATATAATTTCGAAAGCCCTTCATGGGTTTCATACATCAGTTTTCCGAATTCATTCAGCTTTCCTTGCTGTAATAATCCTGTAGCCTCCTGAACACGACGTATCTCCTCAATGACATATACGCAACGATCATATACTTTGGCCGGCAATTCCGCTTTTACTTCGTCCAGCATAGCCAGGGTGGCATCCCGGAGGGATTTTACTTCCGGATGTAATTGCTGAATCGCTTTCACACCGGTTTCACATTGCTGACGACGTACATTATACTCAGAAGAAGCCAGACTATGATGGACCATGGAATTACAAAGCACTACTTTATAGCCTGGGAATTCGAATGGGAAATATTCGTAGGAGAGACTACGGCAATCCAGCCGGATTACCTGATCTTTTTTACCGTGTAAATTCGCAAACTGGTCCATAATGCCGCATTTCACACCCGGAAAAGTGTGTTCTGCCTTCTGACCAATCAGCGCCATCTCCATCCGGGAGAGGTTATAGCCAAATAGCTTATCCAGTGCTGCTACCAGCCCGCCTTCTACTGCCGCTGAGGAGGAAAGACCCGCTCCCACAGGGATATCTCCTGCTAACACACAGTCAAAACCCTCTACCTTCAATCCGCGCTCCTGGAGCTGGGCTACTACGCCCATGATATAATTAATCCATCCTGGGGTAGGTACTACCGCATCCAGGGAAAAGGATACTGTTTCTTTTGTGAAAACCGCATGTACATTACATTGGCGGGTACCGTTCAGGGCAACTGCATAAACGATCTTTTTATCGATGGCTGCGGGTAATACAAACCCGTCGTTATAATCTGTATGTTCACCTATCAGATTGATTCTTCCGGGGGAAACTACAATCAATGGCTCTTTATGAAACAGTTCTATGAATTGCTCTTTTGTTTTCTGTATCATTCGTCTTAATTAAACGTAAAATTTACGCCTAAAAATAATCATATTATCTAAATAAAAAAGGAAAGCAGCAATATATTCAACGTAAAAAATGGGCTAAAAAGTAAATTTTATAACCGGCAGCTTAAAATGCAGAAGGCCCGGCAAAACGCATCATGTTTTGTCGGGCCTTCTGGTTATATCTTTATAAAGCAATTAATCAGGATGGTAGTCCTTTCTTATAACCTGCTGCTGCATAATATAAGATATACAGGTAGCAAGGAACCATAATGATATATGGCATTTGTCTGTTGCCCAGGTTCACGCACAATGCACCGTACAGCAAAGGCAAAATAGCGCCACCGGCAATAGCCATAATCAGGAAGGCAGAACCCAGTTTGGTGAATTTACCCAGCTTGTTGATAGCCAATGGCCAGATGCCAGGCCACATCAGAGAATGTGCAAAGCTCAGCAGGATAATGAATATAACAGAGGTTTTACCGCTTGTGAGCAATGCGCCCGCTGTAAATACAGTACCTAATACCGCACAAATAATCAGGGCAGCACGCTGAGAAATGTATTTTGGCACCAGTACAATACCCAGCAGATAACCTACAGTGAGGGCAACCAGGCTATAAATTCCCAGGTGGATGGCCACCTCTTTGGTAAAACCGCTGGCTTCTCCATACAGGGCCAGTGAATCAATAGCCAGTACCTCTACCCCTACATATAAAAACAGGCAGAGAATACCCAGCATCAGATAAGGAATCTTAAATATAGAACTAGGCGTTTTCACATTACTCTCACCTGCTTCTTCCTCTGGATTTACTTCAGGCAGATGCGCTTTTCTTACCATGAACCCTAAACCGACCAGTACAACCGCCATGATGATATAAGGTACAATCACGCGGCCAGCCAGTAAAGTCAGCTCTGCTTCTTTCTCCGCACCTTGCAAGGTTTCGATCTTCTGAGACAATTCTGTAGTATCGCTAAACAACAGGACACTAAGCAGGAGGATACCGATCATGGCCGCCACTTTGTTACAGATACCCATGATGCTCATACGCTGTGCAGCGCGCTCAATAGGCCCGATGATGGTAACATAGGGATTAGAGGCCGCCTGTAACAGCGTCATACCAGCTCCCTGGATGAATAATCCTACCAGGAACAATGGAAATGAACGCATTTGCGCCGCAGGCACAAATATCAGAGAGCCTATAGCCATGGTGAAAAGCCCTACCGACATCCCATTGGCAAATCCCACCTTTTTAAGGATACCAGAAGATGGAATGGCCATCACGAAATAAGAGATATAAAAGGCGAAAGTCACGAAATATACCTGGAAATCAGATAATTCGCAGGCCTGCTTCAAAAATGGAATCAACACACTGTTCAACCAAGTTATAAATCCAAAAAGGAAAAATAAGGTCCCGATGACAGTCATTGCCTTGGCATTGCTGCTACGGCTGGCAGATAGAGGTGCTTCCATTGTTACTGTTTGGTTCGACATAGCGGAGTAGATGATTTTTAGTATTTGCGAACATAATAAAACTCATTCGTTATTTCATAAATATCTTAGCTAAAACGTTTTACCGTCGAAAAAAAACACAGGCGTTTATCCGGTTTTTTAGAAAATGATAAAAAAATATTTATACATTTATCGGGCAAAAATTCACTGTAACTTAACACGTTTATGGCTCAGCAATCACGGCAAGGGGCGCAAAGTACGCACCCTTCTTTCTTTGTGCTAATTTTAGTGTTCTTTTTTTGGGGCTTCCTGGCTGCATCCAACAGCATATTTATCCCGTTCTGCAAATCTCACTTTAACCTGACCCAGCTTGAATCTCAGCTGATTGACTTCTCCTTCTACAGCGCCTACTTTATCGGTTCCCTGATATTATATCTGGCATCCGCGGCAAGAAAGGTAGACATCCTCAATAAGATAGGTTATAAGAAGGGTATTATTTACGGTTTATTGATTTCTGTACTCGGCTCAGCAATTATGATCCCTTGTGTAAACAAGGAAAAAATCGTTCCTATCACGGAAACCGTGAAGGATATCAGTAGTTTCCAACCAGAACAGCAATTACAAACTTCTGATCGCGAAGTGAAAATTCGCCGCGAAAAAGAAAATGACACCTATTCTCTGCTGATCGCCAATAACGAAAACGGCGCCAAATACACCAGCAACGCCAATCTCCTGGCTGCGGTTCCTGGCGGCTTCGCCCTCAATGGCAAAGAATATACAGGTACTTTCAAAAAAGAAAACCTGGAAAAAGTAGTAGGCGTTCTGCAGGCAGATTTCCAGCAGACAGCCACCTTCGGCTACTTCGGCCTGATTCTCATGGCACTGTTCATCGTTGCACTGGGCTTCTCCCTGCAACAAACTGCTGCCAATCCATTCGCCATCCTCCTCGGTGATCCGGCAAAAGGCGCTCACCGCCTCAACCTCGCTGGCGGTATCAACTCTTTCGGTACCACCATCGGACCTATCATCGTTAGTATGCTGCTCTTCGGCGGCGCTAAAGGCGGCGAAGTAAGCACCGATATCAGCAAAATCAATATGCTGTATATCATGCTGATCGTACTGTTCCTCATCGCTGCTGCCATCTTCGCATTTGTAAAAATGCCAGAAAGCACGGAAGCAAACGAGGCTTTCGAATCTTCTCCTAAAGCAACCAATGCCATCCTCGGTATCACCCTGATGTTCATTCTGATACTCCTGGGCCTCTGGCTCAAAATGGAACTCCCACTGTTCATCACAGGTATCATAGGTATCATCGGCATTCTCTTCGTAGCTAAACTGTCTTCCCAGAAAAATCCTGAAGGATGGGGCGCTATGAAATACCCTCAGCTCACACTGGGTATGCTGGCCATCTTCATCTATGTAGGTGTGGAAGTAACCATCGCCAGCAACCTCGGCGCATTGCTGAAACATCCTGGATTCCTGACGCCACAAGGCCTCGCAGAGTCTCAGCTGGACCCTTACGTATCCCTCTTCTGGGGTTCTATGATGATCGGCCGCTGGACTGGCGCCATCAGCGTATTCAACGTTTCCAAAACTACCCGTAAGATCCTCTGCGTAGTGGTTCCATTTGTAGCCTATGGCGTAGTGCTCGGCGCTAACATCCTCAAAGGCAACGAAGTAAAAGAACTATACCCTTATGCTATCTGCATTGCTATCCAGATCATTGGCTTCTTCGCCGGTCAGGATAAACCAGCCAAAACACTGATGATCTTTGGCTTACTGGGCATCCTCGCAGTAGCAATTGGTCTGACTACCAGCGGTCCGCTGGCTACTTTCGCTTTCATCAGCGGCGGTCTTTTCTGCTCCGTAATGTGGCCAAGCATCTTCGCACTGTCTATCGGCGGTCTTGGAAAATATACCGGACAAGGTTCTGCATTCCTGATCATGATGATCCTCGGCGGTTCCCTCGTTCCTCCTGTTCAAGGCGGTCTGGCAGATATTCCTGCTATCGGTATCCATTATTCCTACATTATTCCGGGCATATGCTTCGCATATCTCGCGTTCTTTGCATTCAGAGTTAAAAACATACTAAAATCTCAAGGAATTGATTATGAGTCAGCAATTAGCGGTGGGCATTGATATTGGAGGGACTAACACAGTTTTCGGCATCGTAGATCGCAGAGGTAATATCTTGAGTGATGGAAAGATGTCAACCAAAAGCCATGACAACGTAGAGGATTTCTTAACAGAACTTCACGGTCACCTGAGCATTCTCATCGACCAGGCTGGCGGCACAGAAAATATTAGAGGTATCGGTGTAGGCGCGCCTAACGGTAACTTCTATACCGGCAATATCGAATATGCGCCAAACCTCACCTGGCGCGGTATCGTACCACTGGCTAACCTGCTGGAACAACGCTTCGGCCTGCCCACAGTGCTTACCAACGATGCTAACGCAGCTGCCATAGGTGAAATGACCTATGGCGCTGCCAGAGGAATGAAAGACTTTATCATGATCACACTGGGTACCGGCGTGGGTAGTGGTATCGTTGCCAACGGCCAACTGATCTATGGTCACGATGGATTCGCTGGTGAACTCGGTCACTGTATTGTACAACCTGGCGGCCGCCTCCACCCAGGAACCGGCATGCGCGGATCTCTGGAATCCTACGCTTCCGCTACAGGCGTATGCAATACAGCTAAAGAATTCCTGACCACCCGCCCCGACGCGGAAAGCACGCTCCGTCAGTATGCACTGGAAGACATCACTTCCAAAATGATCTACGAAGCAGCCATGAAAAATGATCCGCTCGCAAAAGAAGTCTATGAATACACCGGTAAAATCCTCGGTGAAGCATTGGCCAATTTTGTAATGTTCTCCAGCCCCGAAGCAATCATTTTGTTCGGAGGCCTGACCAAAGCAGGCGATCTGCTCATGAAACCAGTGCGCGTTCACATGGAAAATAATGTGCTCCCAATATTCCAGAATAAAGTTAAATTGCTATTCTCCGAACTGAAGGAAAGTGATGCCGCTATTCTGGGCGCCAGCGCCCTGGCTTGGGAAATGAAAGACTAAAAACTATTCATGAATGAAAGATAGAAGAAGTTTTTTGAAAACAGCGGCCCTCGGCGCCGCTGTTTTCTCTTTAGACAGCATCGCTTCTGCAGCAGATGCACAAGGGAAGAAAAATCTCGTGAAAGGTAAACCTATCGTGGTATCTACGTGGGACTTCGGTCGTGCCGCCAACTCCGCTGCATGGGATATCCTGAAGAAAGGCGGCCGCGCCCTCGATGCAGTGGAAGCCGGCGTTCGCGTTCCTGAAGCAGATCCTAATAACCATACCGTGGGCTACTCCGGCTTCCCCGACAGAGATGGCCGCGTTACCCTCGATGCCTGCATCATGGACGAATTAGGCAACGCCGGGTCTGTAGCCGCACTGGAACATGTAACACATGCTATTTCCGTAGCCCGCCTCGTTATGGAGAAAACGCCACACGTTATGCTCGTTGGCGACGGCGCACTCCAATTCGCTCTGGCCAACGGTTTCCAGAAAGAAAACCTGCTGACCCCTGAATCAGAAAAAGCCTGGAAAGAATGGCTGAAAAAATCTGAATACAAGCCAGTCATCAATATCGAGAACAAATCATACGACAGCAATCCTGCCGGCGCCACTGCTTTCAATCCGCTGATGCTGCCAGGAAATGTCTATAACCATGATACCATCGGAATGATAGCCATGGACGCCAATGGAGACCTCTCTGGCGCCTGCACCACTTCCGGTATGGCATTCAAACTGCATGGCCGTGTGGGCGACTCCCCTATCATCGGAGCTGGCCTCTACGTTGATAACGAAATCGGCGCAGCTACCAGCACCGGCGTCGGCGAAGAAGTGATTAAAATTGTTGGTAGCCACCTCGTCGTGGAACTGATGCGTCAGGGCTATCCTCCTGAAGCTGCCTGCAAAGAAGCGGTTACACGTATCGTGAAACGCAGTCCTTCTAAAGCAAAAGAAATCCAGGTAGGCTTCCTCGCACTGAATAAAAAAGGCGAAGTAGGCGCTTACTGCCTGCAACAAGGCTTCAGCTACGCTGTGCTGAATAATGAAAAGAATAATGTGTTGATTAACGGTAAAAGCTACTTTAAATAGATAGCAGCTCTTTTACTTAGATGCCCGTTGGCCGTCTAAGTAAAAGAGAGAGCGCATCCTTCCATCGCACATCAATGGAAGGATGCGCTCCAAAATAAAATTCATACATATGCTCACCCTTGAAATATGCGCCGGCTCCGTCTCCTCCTGTATCGCAGCAGAAAAAGGTGGCGCTACCAGAATAGAACTCTGCGATAACCTCCTCGAAGGCGGTACCACTCCCAGCTACGGCGCCATCGCCCTGGCACGCGAATCCGTTAAAATAGCAATATATCCCATCATTCGCCCTCGCGGCGGCGATTTCCTCTACTCTGATATCGAGTTTGAAACCATGAAACGAGATATCGCCCTCTGCAAACAACTCGGCTGCAATGGCGTGGTAATCGGTATCCTGACACCTGACGGCAGAGTAGATAAAAAAAGAACAAAAGAACTGGTGGACCTGGCAGCCCCCATGGGCGTCACTTTCCACAGAGCGTTTGATATGACCGACAATCCGTTTGAAGCCCTGGAAGACATTATATCCACCGGCTGCGAACGTATTCTTACTTCCGGATGCAGAAATACCGCAGTGGAAGGCGCCGAATTACTGAAGGAACTCGTCATTCGCAGTAACGACAGAATAGCCATCATGGCTGGTTCCGGCGTACGCAGCAACAACATTGCACAACTTGTAAAAACTACCGGCGTAGTGGAATTCCATACCTCCGCTAAAGCATATAATGATAGTAAAATGGTCTATCGTAATCCCAACGTTAGTATGGGCGGTATCCCCGGCGTACCTGAATATGGCATCTCCGAAACACAGGAAAAAGAAGTGCAATTAATACGTGAAACGGCTGAAAAAGCATTGGAAGAATTACAATAATAGAGTATTTTAGCTCCTTGCCAACTACAGGCATTGCTAGTATTCAGTTAAAGTTAAAAGTGAACAACCATGAAAAAAATTATCCTTGCAGCAGCCATGCTGTTGGGCGGACTCTATGCTAACGCCCAGGTCAAAGGTGCACGCCACGTAATTCTTATCGGTATGGACGGCTTCGGCGCCTACTCTTTTCCTAAAGCCGATAATCCTAACATGAAACAAATGATGCAGGACGGCTCCTGGACACTGGAAGCCAGAAGCGTTCTTCCATCCTCCAGTGCAGTCAACTGGGCATCTATGGTAATGGGCGCAGGTCCTGAACTTCACGGATATACAGAATGGGACAGCAAAAAGCCGGAATTACCTTCCCGCACCCTGGATAAATACGGCATGTTCCCTTCCATCTATTCCATCCTCCGCGAACAAAAACCGAATGCAGAAATTGGCGTAATCTATAGCTGGGCAGGTATCGGCTATCTCTTCCCTAAAGCTGCCGTTAATAAAGAAGTGGGTACGCACGACAATGATACCCTTGCAACCACAGAGGCGATTGATTATATTAAAGCAAAAAAACCAGACTTCCTCTTCATCCATTTCGATCAGCCTGACGGCGTAGGACATAATATCGGCCATAATACGCCTGAATATTATGACCAGGTAAAGAAAAACGATGCTTTACTGGGCCAGATTCTGCAAGCCATCAAAGATGCTGGCATGTGGGATAACTCCATCATCATCCTCACCGCAGATCATGGCGGTATTAAAAAAGGACATGGTGGAAAAACCATGGAAGAAATGCAAATTCCTTGGATCATGAGAGGACCAGGCGTTCGTAAAAACAACCAGCTGAAATCCAGTATCATGACCTATGATACTGCTGCAACCATCGCATGGATTTTTGGTCTGAAAACGCCACAGGTATGGATTGGTCGTCCGGTTATGGAAGCATTTAAATAATCGCTCATGAAAAAGTTATTTATCGCGGCAGCAGCTCTAATACTGGGTTTCAAAGCATCTGCACAAAATAAAATTACCGTTCTCACTTATAATACGCATCATGGCGCCAACATGAAAAATGAAATCGATCTGGCAGCCATTGCAAAAGTGATCAACAACGCACATCCCGATCTGGTAGCACTCCAGGAAGTAGACAGCGTTACCAGTCGCACCGGAAAAATTGATCAGTTAAAAGAACTGGCCCGGTTAACCGGTATGTATTGCTATTTCGGCCGTTCTATGTGGTATGATGGCGGTGGTTACGGTACAGGCATTCTCTCTAAATATCCTATCAAATCTGCACAAACATTACAGATGGCAGTAGGAGACGGAAAAGAGCCCAGAGCAACTGGCATTATCACAGTGGAATTACCTGGTAAAAAAATGATTCAGTTTGCCAGCACACACCTGGACGTAGAAGATGAAGATACCTGGCGCCTGCAAGAAGCCAAACAACTGATCAACTTCTTCAGCAAAAGCAAATATCCGGTAATCATTGCAGGCGATTTCAATGCGGAACCAAACACCACGGAAATCGGCGAATTCACGAAATTCTTTACGGATATCACCGCTAATGCCGGTCCTAGCTTCCCATCAGATAAACCATCCATCAAACTGGATTATATCATGATTCATGCTCCTAAAACCTGGAAAGGTGGAAACGCGCAAGTGATTGATGAGAGAATAGCTTCCGACCACCGTCCGGTAATGGCCGACATACAAACCAAGTAAATTATAATGCACGATATGACTTTAAAAAAACTATCCCACTGGGGACTGTCGCTAGCCATGCTGGGCCTGTTCAGCTGCGGTAACGCCGGCAAGACCAACGTTCCTAAAGGCAAGGTAAGTATCATACCAATGCCGGTAAGCGTACAGGAAAAAGCCGACTCCTTCCTGCTGAATAAACGTACTGTAATCGTTGCCAGTAATGAGGCCGACAAACAAACCGCATCGCTGTTCAACAGCTGGCTGAAAGAACTCGCCGGCTATGAATTACAGATCGCCGCCCAGGGAGATAACAATGCGATCATCCTCCATAGCGCCGCCGATTCAGCTAACGCAGAAGGCTATACGCTGGATGTCAACAATAAAACAGTTACCATCAATGGTAACACCTCCGCGGGTACTTTCTATGGCGTACAGACGCTGATCCAACTGCTGCCTGTGGAGAAAGCCAGCGAAATGTATATTCCGGGAGCAGATATCAAGGATCAACCACGCTTTGCCTATCGTGGCCTCCACCTGGATGTATGCCGCCACTTCTTCCCAGTAGACTTCATCAAAAAATACATCGACCTCATGGCGATGCATAAATTCAATACCTTCCACTGGCATCTCACCGATGATCAGGGATGGCGCATTGAAATCAAACGCTATCCGCGCTTACAGGAAGTAGCCTCCAAACGTAAAGAAAGTATGGTAGGCCACTACAATGACGGCAAATACGATGGTAAACCTTACGGTGGCTTCTATACCCAGGAAGAGGTAAAAGAAGTAGTAAAATATGCCGCTGAACATTTCGTAACCGTTATTCCGGAAATCGAAATGCCAGGCCACGCACTGGCAGCGCTGGCAGCCTACCCTAACCTGGGCTGTACCGGCGGACCATACGAAGTAGGCACCCGCTGGGGCGTACTGGATGATGTGTTCTGCGCAGGTAACGACAGCGTATACACTTTCCTGGAAGGCGTAATGGATGAAGTACTTCCGCTGTTTCCAAGCAAGTATATTCACATCGGTGGCGATGAATGCCCTAAAGTACGCTGGCAGAAATGCCCTAAATGTCAGGCGCGTATCAAAGCCCTGGGCCTGAAAGATGAACATGCCCTGCAGAGCTACGTGATTCAGCGTATGGAAAAATACCTGAACAGCAAAGGCCGTCAGATCATCGGATGGGATGAAATCCTGGAAGGCGGACTGGCCCCTAACGCTACCGTGATGAGCTGGAGAGGCATGGAAGGCGGTATCGCTGCTGCCAAACAGCATCATAATGTAATCATGACACCTGGCTCCCACGTTTATTTTGATCATTATCAGTCTAAAGGCAAAACCGAACCCCTGGCTATCGGCGGCTTTACCCCCGTTAGCAAAGTGTATGAGTTCGAACCGGTACCAAAAGAACTGACCGCCGAAGAAGCAAAATATATCAAAGGCGCTCAGGCTAACCTCTGGTCAGAATATATCGGTAGTACCGGACATATGGAATACATGGTATATCCCCGCGCTACTGCCCTTGCAGAAGTGCTTTGGAGCCAACCTGAAAAAAGAGATTATAATAATTTCCTGGACAGACTTAAACTCCATGTAAAACGCCTGGATCTGAAAAAGGTAAATTATGCCAAACACGTTTTTGAAGTAATGGGAAATGTGGATGATAACCACAAAGGTGGCGTAGAAGTAAAGTTAGATGCGAAGCTGGATGGCGGTAAAATATATTTTACGACAGACAGCACTGCTCCAACCCCACAGTCAACCGCCTATACTGCGCCAGTGCAAATCCAGCAAACCAGCACTGTTCGCGCACAAGTATTCCAGGATGGTAAACCATTCGGTAATGAATATAGCCAGCATTTCCTTTTCCATAAAGGACTCGGCAAAAAAGTTACCCTGAATGCTCCACCCGACCAGGCTTACAACCCAGGTAGCAGCTTCGCACTGGTAAATGGTATCGAAGGCATTTCCTCCTTTAATGATAACCAGTGGTTCGGTTACAAAAACGGCGATATGGTAGCAGTGATAGAACTGGACAGCATTCAGGATATCCGCCAGGTAGGCATGAATACGCTGAATTTTAAAACAAACTGGATATATCCGCCTAAAACAGTGGTATTCTCCGTTTCAGAAGATGGAAAGCAGTACAAAGAAGTATATAAGCAGTCCGCCTTTAATCAGAACGGTATCAACCAGGTTAGAGGTAATATTACACCCGTTCGTGCAAAGTTTGTGAAGATGGAAGCCCAACGTTTCGGCATTATTCCGGCAGGAGGCGAAGGCGCTGGTAATCCCGCCTGGTTATTTGTAGATGAGATGATTATCAACTAATAATACAACAACAAATAAAAACCGTCTCTACATAATAGAGACGGTTTTTATTTGTTGACTCCTACACCAATTTATATTATGAAAAAAGCATTCCCGAAAGACAATCATTTATATTAACGGTAATCTTCGGGAAAAGGTTTCGATCAGCAAAAAGAAATTTTGATTAAATAAGTGCTAAAAATTCATACAGATTAGCAGTATTTTTTTTAATTTTCCGGCTCGTTTTTAAACCGCATCTAATCAAAAACGTTTACAAATGACGATTAATCATCAGGAAATCGAACTGATCGACAGCTTTGAACAAATTGCTGTGGAAATTCATTCCTCTGCCAAAGAGGGTTCCAAAGCAATTGCTCAGGAAATCGCTGCGCTGATCCGCGAGCGCCAGGCTGCCAATCAAAAATGTGTATTAGGACTGGCTACAGGCTCCACTCCAAAATACCTCTATGCCGAACTAGTACGCCTGCACAAGGAAGAAGGGCTGAGCTTCAAGAATGTTATTTCGTTTAACCTGGATGAATACTATCCTATAGAGCCGGATGCTCTCCAGAGCTACAACCGCTTTATGAAAGAACATCTGTTTAATCATGTGGATATTCCTGAAGGAAACTGCCATGTGCCAGATGGTACCATTCCTAAAGAACAGATTAAAAAATATTGCGAAGAATACGACCGTGCCATTGAAGCTGCTGGCGGTATTGATATTCAGATCCTGGGTATCGGTAACAACGGACATATCGGTTTCAATGAACCAGGCTCCAATATCAATTCCCACACCCGTCTGATCACCCTGGACAACAGTACCCGTCTGGCAAATGCCTACGAGTTTCCAAATATGAGCCAGGTGCCTCGTCTGGCAATCACCATGGGTATCGGCTCCATCATGAAGGCCAAACGCGTATTGCTGATGGCCTGGGGCTCTCACAAGGCGAAAATCGTTTGTCGCTCCGTAGAAGGACATAGCACGGATCAAGTGCCCGCGTCTCTCCTGCAGCAACATCCTAACTGCAAATTCATCATCGATGAGCAGGCAGCCGCTGAACTCACCCGTTTCAAAGAACCTTGGCTCACCGGCGATTGCGAATGGACGCCAGGTCTGATCCGCAAAGCGGTAACCGGCCTCGCCCTGAAACTGAACAAGCCTATTCTTATGCTGACCGATAAAGACTACAATGAAAATGGTCTGAACGACCTCATTGTACAATACGGTTCCGCATATGAGCTGAATATCAAAGAATTCAACGCAATCCGCGATACCATCACCGGATGGCCCGGCGGTAAACCAGGCACTCAGCTGCCTAACCACCCTGAGCGCTCTGAACCAGCTAAAAAACGTGCACTGATCTTCTCTCCACATCCGGACGACGATATCATCTCTATGGGTGGTACTTTCATCCGCCTGCATGAGCAAGGCCATGACGTACACGTCGCTTACCAAACATCCGGTAACATCGCTGTTACAGACGAGTTCGTACTCCGTTTCGTAGACTTCGCCGTAGGTTTCGAACACATGTTCGATATCGACGGTAGCAAGAGTACCCAAATCCTGGCCGACGCTAAAGCGTTTATCAACAGCAAAAAGCCTAGCCAGAAGGATACGCAGGAAATCCGCTCCATCAAAGGACTGATCCGCCGCTGCGAAGCAAAAGCTACCTGCCGCTACGTAGGTATCGCTGAAGGTAATGAACACTTCATGAACCTGCCTTTCTATGAAACCGGTCTGGTAGAAAAGAAACCAATGGGTCCGGAAGATGTGAAACTGACAGTAGACCTGCTCCGCGAAATCAAACCTCACCAGATCTATTGCGCCGGCGACCTCGCCGATCCACACGGTACCCACAAAGTATGTCTGGATATTATCTTCGCAGCCCTGGAAATCGTGAAAAACGACGATTGGGCAAAAGATTGCTGGGTTTGGCTGTACAAAGGCGCATGGCAGGAATGGGAGATCCATGAAATCGAAATGGCTGTTCCAATGAGCCCTGACCAGGTATACCAGAAACGTCTGGGTATCTTCATCCACCAGAGCCAGAAAGACGTAGTTCCTTTCCAAGGTACCGACAGTCGCGAATTCTGGGAACGTGCTGAAGACCGTAACGCCAACACAGCAAGCCTATATGATAAGTTGGGATTGCAACAGTATGCCGCTATGGAAGCATTCGTGCGTTACCATTTCATGTAAGCTGAATATATAAAGACGCGTCCCTGCCGAATAAGCAGGGACGACTAAATATAAAGAAGGAAATGGCGTCTGAGACGTCATTTCCTTTTTTGATATAGCCTTATTATTTTGATCTAAACCATATCTTAACACCTGCTTCATAACATTAGTATAACTTTCTATCTCACGCCATTGGTATAATTTGCCCTTAATATTCCGATTATTCCTTTAAATTACAGCAATAAACTACAATGCTTTTCAATGGAAAATGATATCCTCATTGACTTCCGTTTTACTAAAACGAAACCCGGATTTGGTGACCTGTTCCTGATTACAGGCGATACACATCCCAAATTCTCTCCGCGCAATATGGCGTTTGAAAAGCTGGCCCCACTGGGGTTTGAACAGCTGGATGACTTTTTCGGCATCCTGAACACTGAAGAAACTGGCGACGATGTACTGGTATGGCTCTTCCCTATGCAAAACGGCGAAGAAGTATTCCATAACAGCGGCCCTTTTGATGCGATCCGCCTTTCCTACAGCGCACTTCGCAACACACCGGAAACCATCAGCCTCCTGGAAGAATGCTTTAATACCATCAAATCTTCCCTGGAAACAGAAGTACTACTCGATGGTAACGCGATCCAATCATTTGAACCCGTTCAGCTCAAAGCCAACGATATCGTTTCCTACTGGCGTAACAACCAGGTGGAACCAGGTTCCCCGGCCAGCCTCCTGATCGATGAAGATGAAGATGAAGATGAAGATTGGGAAGATGAAGAATGGAATGAGGAAGATTGGGAAGACGAAGATGAATCCAAGAAAAATTAATTAAAAATATTCCGTCCCCTCCCACAAGGAGGGGATTTTTTATCCGGAAATATTTTCTAATTTGTACCGACCTATACTTCCTAAACCTGATGCCTACAACTATGACTAAACGTAATTCCACCAAAGGCGTTGCCGGCCTGCTTTTAGCAGGTGTGCTAATCGTTGTTCTGCTGCTGTCCGGAATTCCGGGCCGCTCCGTCTCCCGTAACAAATGTGCAAACCGCTCCGCCATCGTGGAAACCGTCAATGAAGCCTCTCCCGGCATCGTAGTGCATCTCCGCAACGACCCTAAAATCTATTTCATCGCGCCCAAAAATAATCACGGACTCACCGTAAACGCCCTCCGTCAGAAACTTGCCGGCAAAGAAACACAGTTGCTCATCGCACACGCCTGGTCCCCACTGGACCCATTCTCCAGCCTTAACGAAATCGAAGAAATCAGACAAGAAGGCCAACTGCTGTATTCCATGAAGCAATGATCCTCCAGGTATAGCTTTTTTCTTTATCTTAGTTGCCTGTATATGTGTGACTTATGAAGAAAATCATCTTTGTGTTTTGCGCCATAGTTTTAGTAGCCTGCGATAATAAAAGCGGCTCTAAATACAATCGTGCATTGGATTCCACCCAGTTTAACACCCCCCAAAAAAACACCGCCTCCGTTAATCCAATCGTTGGCGAACGTATCAGCGGCTCCGCTACTGTCAGATCAAAGCCCGACGGTTCCCCTGTGGCCTCCCTCCTGGATTATGTACCTGTACGCTGTGCCTCCATCCGCAAAGGCTGGTTTCCAGTAAATATCGACTTCGAGATTACTGCTGATGAATACCGTCAGCCACTGTTCCATAAAGGCCGGAAACTCATTGTTAATGGCATTCCTGCCGGCACATTACTCACAGATATCAAATTGCCTGTTTCTACCAACGGCGATAAAATGTGGGCCACCATCGACGGATTTACCGAACAGAAAAGCATACGCCAAGGTACCATCATCGAAGTAGCTGCCGCTAATTTCCTCCACCAACATAAAGATTACAGCCTTACCGGCTTACAACCCTTTATTCATAACTTCCAACTGGAGGCCGACAGTACCCTCGCCCCTTATGCCCTCTTCTATAATTACGAAAGCGGTATCGACGATCCAAGTCCTTCCTACCGGCTGGCCCTCATCTGCCAGGGAAATCAACTGATCGGCGTGCTCCATTCCAGACCGCTAACCATAGAAGGAACCTCCCCTCGCCGCCTGCAACGCGGTTTTGCGGTCAACTTCCTCCCCGGCATCGATGGATTCCTCAAAGAAGACTTTTGTAAGAAATTCAATTCCTTCATAGTTTCTGTTGATTAGTGTCATAACTTTTGGTTATGAGTAATTACTTTTAAAGATTTGACTTCGGCGGGGTATGTCCTGAACTTTGCACTGTAAATCAATAGTTCAGATCATGCAACAATCCGAAACCACCACCCGTACATTACAGCAACCAGCCATCAGCAAGCCTTTATTTATTACCGCTGCAGCAGCCACGCTCCTGCCAGTGGTATCTCCTCCTATTGCCTTGCTGCTGGGGATTCTACTGGCTCAAACCACGGGGAATCCATTTGCCCGCGTTACCGGCAAAATGACGCATTGGCTGCTGCAATTGTCTGTTATTGGTCTTGGCTTCGGCATGAATGCGCACAGCGCCCTCAAAGCAGGAAAGGAAGGATTCCTGCTCACCATCGCTTCTATTACCTGCACGCTCCTCCTCGGATGGGGACTAGCCAGATTATTAAAGATAGATAAGCATACCGGACACCTGATCTCCAGTGGTACCGCTATCTGCGGAGGCAGTGCCATAGCGGCAATAGCCCCGGTAGTGAAAGCCAACGAGAAACAAATGTCTGTATCCCTTGGTATTATATTCCTGCTCAACAGCGCAGCCCTCTTCCTCTTCCCGGTATTAGGCCACCTGTTTGAACTTAGCCAAACACAGTTTGGACTCTGGAGTGCCATCGCCATTCATGATACCAGTTCTGTTGTAGGCGCCGCCAGCAAATACGGAGACGAAGCCCTGCAAGTAGCCACCATGGTCAAACTCTCCCGCGCGCTGTGGATCATTCCTGTTGCCTTAATTACTTCTTTGCTCTTCCGCAATGGCGGTAGCAAAATTAAAATACCCTGGTTCATAGGCATCTTCGTCCTGGCCATGCTGGCAAATACTTTCCTGACACTGGGTAATATCAGCCATATCATGACCAGCAGTGCGAAAACAGGATTATCCCTGACATTATTTCTGATTGGCGCTAATCTGACCAGAGAAGTATTGCGGAGCATCGGTTGGAAACCTTTGTTGTTGGGAATACTGTTATGGGCATTCATCAGCGCAAGCGCTTTAATGGCCATCCTCTGGCTGCATTAATACTGCGTGGTAATTTGAGTGCATTTACTTACATTTGAAATACTGAAGGAAAATCAGAAGAATAGGTTATTAACAGATTGGCAACCAAAATCACCCATTCAATAACCATTATGCGCTTATTACCCCTATGAGTTGGATGCATGGCGGACGCGCCACCCTGTTTATGGCATTCGCAAGAGCAATCGAAAGTACGGCCCCGGCCACCAAAAGAATCATTTACGATCCATTTGCTGCTGTATTCCTACCTTCCTGGATGCAAACAGTTACCACCTGTTGTAATGTGGGGCTGCTCAGAAGAGTAACCAAGTCGGTACTACAATTACGCTGGCCTGGCGCATTTACCGCAGCCATCGCACGCACCCGGCTCATTGATGACATGATTCAGAATGCCGTCAATCAACATGGTATCAATCAGATCATCATTGTCAATGCAAGACTGGATACACGCGCACATCGATTGAAAACAAGTATGCCCGTACATTTCGTGGAAGTAGATCTCAAAGAATCTCAACTGGAAAAGCAGGAAAAATTATATAACATCCTGCCAGAACAAGTAACCTTTATTGATTATATCCCTGTAAATATCCATCAGCAAAGCCTTTCAGAAGGAATGATCGGCCATCTGCAACGCGAACACTACAAAACACTCTTTCTCTGGGAAGGTGTTACTTCCAACCTGAAAGCCAAAGAAATAGCCGACTTCTTTCAATACATCAGCCGCTATCCTGCCGGTACACAACTGATCATGACCTACATTCATAAATCAGCCCTCGATAATCCGGATATGTTCAAAGGGTTTCACGAAGCTTCCCGCTCCCTGGAAAAAGGCGGCGAAACCTGGGACTTCGGACTATACCCAGGTTCATGGAATAATATCTTTCAAAATATAAATATGGAAGTATCCTATGATGGCGGCGCCAACGACTACCGGCCAACCTACTTCGGCAAATCAGGCCAACGCATGAAAGGCTATGAATTCTTCCGTGTATTACAGGCCGCATTAAAATAACATGACTCTTCCACACGATTAAATATCTTTGCAGCATCACCGGCAATACATAAAATCAATCACTATGGATGCAGCATACGACGTAATAATTATCGGCGGAGGACCAATAGGAATAGCTTGCGCCCTGAATGCTCAAAGAGCAGGTTTGTCTTATCTCGTACTGGAAAAAGGCTGTCTTACCAACTCCCTGTACAACTACCCTTTGTACATGACTTTTTTCTCTACCTCAGAAAGACTGGAAGTCGGCAATATCCCTTTCGTTTGTATCAATCCTAAACCCAACAGACCAGAAGCACTGGAATATTACCGCAGAGTAACTACGTCCAATCACCTGAATGTGCGGCTGTTTGAAGAGGTAAAAGAAATCAAATCTAACGGTAAAGAATATACGATCCATACGCAGGACGGATTATATCATGCAAGACATGTCATCATCGCCACCGGCTTCTATGACATTCCCAATATGTTAAATATCCCCGGCGAACAGCTTCCAAAAGTAACACACTACTATAAGGACCCTCATTTCTACGCGACCCGCCGCGTACTAGTGGTAGGCGCCAACAACAGTGCTGTGGATGCAGCCCTGGAAACTTACCGCAGAGGAGCAGATGTCACCATGGTGATACGTGAGGAAAGTATCGGAAAACGCGTTAAATACTGGGTAAAACCGGATATAGAGAACCGTATTAAAGAAGGTAGTATCAAAGCCTATTTCCATTCTTCTCTGGCAGAAGTACGGGAAAAAGAAGCGGTGATCAATACGCCGGAAGGATTGGTTACGATTCCGAACGATTTTGTCATTGCGATGACTGGCTATCAGCCCAACTTCAGCTTCCTGGAAAAAACAGGCATCGCCCTTTCAGACGATGCCAAAAAATATCCTGCATATAATCCCATCACCATGGAAACCAATATGCCGCGTATTTACCTCGCTGGCGTGGTTTGTGGCGGGATGGACACACATGTTTGGTTTATAGAAAACTCCCGCGAACATGCTGATAAAATCATTCAGCATATCAAAACCAGGGTTTAAATAATATTCACTTCACGCTCCAGCGTTACGCCAAATTTCTCCTGTACACTATCTACTACCTGTTGCGACAGGTGGTAGATATCGCCCCCTTTGGCATTCCCATAGTTCACCAGTACCAGCGATTGTTTGGCATGCACCCCTGCATCTCCATTGCGGTAACCTTTCCACCCACATTGCTCTATCAGCCAGCCTGCCGCCAGCTTGTAATGATTTTCTGGTAAAGGATAAGCTACAAGGTTCGGAAAGGCCCCTTTTAAAGCATCATACTGCGCTGCATCAATAGACGGATTCTTAAAGAAACTTCCCGCATTGCCAATTTCTGCCGGATTAGGCAGTTTGGAACTACGAATGTTGATAACAGCATCTGCAATCGCCCTGATAGAAAGCGTTTTCACACCCATATGCTCCAGTTCCGCTTCTATAGCGCCATAGCTGGTATTAAAATGCGGCGTCTTGTTCAACCGGTAGGTTACATTCAGAATGGCAAACTGGTCTCTGAACTCCCGTTTAAAAACACTTTCCCGGTAACCAAATTTGCAGTCAGCATTGTTGAATTTCACCACTTTTTTATCCAGCAGATGAAAGGCTTCCAACTCATGAAAACAATCTTTTATCTCCACTCCGTAAGCGCCGATATTCTGCATGGGACTGGCACCTACATTACCCGGAATCAGGGACAAATTCTCCAGTCCGGCCAGTTGCTGCCCGATACAATGCTGCACAAAGCCATTCCAGTTTTCACCGGCGCCGGCTTTCACATATACGTGCTCGTTATCTTCCCCAATAATTTCAATTCCTTTAATTTCATTTTTCAGCATAGCGCCGTCGTAGTCCTTTGTCAGGAGGATATTACTACCCCCGCCCAGGATCATGCGCGGATGGTTGGCTACGCGACTATCAGCCAGCAGCGCCGCCAGGGCTTCTTTGTTGGTAAAAGGAGCAAAATAGCGTGCAGTAGCAGAGATTCCGAAAGTATTATACGGCTTCAGGAGAACATTTTCAGATATGAGCATAACTAAGCATTCAAAAACTTAACTTTAGATCCTGACAAAGATAAACTGGATTTACTAACATCAGCACTTTCTGTCCATGGAAAAAACTGCTATTGTAATTGGCGCCACCGGCCTGACAGGTACCCACCTGGTTTCCGCCCTACTGCATGACGGTTATTATACGCATGTCCGCGTGCTGGCACGTAAACATGCATTCAATCCCAGACCAGGTTTGGAGAGTATTATCGTGGATTATGAAGATGAAGCCACTTTAAAAAATTTGCTACAGGGAGATGTACTCTTCTGCTGTATCGGTACGACCATCAAAAAAGCAGGCACCAAAGAGAATTTCCGGAAAGTAGACTTTGATATTCCCGTAAGATGCGCCCGGATCGCCCATGCCAATGGCGTAAAGCAGTTTCTGGTGATGTCGTCTATCGGTGCTAATCTTTATAGCCGCAGCTTCTACTTACGCACGAAAGGTCAACTGGAAGCCGCGATTGAAGGCATTGGCTTCGCCTCCACCTCTATTTTCCGCCCTAGCTTCCTCATCGGACAGCGGCAGGAATTCCGTTTCGGCGAGTGGATCAGCAAATATCTTATCCAGCTCTTCTACTTCCTCCTCCAGGGAAGATGGAAAAAGTACAGAGGAATCAAAGCCGCTACTGTAGCCAGTGCCATGCATAAAATAGCCAAAAAGAACGAACCGGGAGTGGCTATTTATGAATCCGATGCCATCCAGGAAATCGGAGAAACACCCGATTCGGTTTGATGAACTGTACGTATCTTTAGTTCCTTATGCAACGACTTATATTCCTCCTCACCGTATTATTTGTATTGGCTTTATCCCAACCCGGTAAAGCGCAGGACAATAGCTTCCCTGAAAGCTGGTCCAGAACAGCCCAAAAACATACTGTTCCCACCGGCAACATGTATAATGTGCCGTTCTTTATGCTGTACTACCGCGAAATCGTTGATTTTAATATCTCTAACAGCGATAAAGCGGAAGGCTATTCTTATTACCAAACGTTATATAAAAGTCTGCAAGTCCAGCAAGCCCTGAATAAAGACAGCTTCTCTTCTATCCAGATTCAGCTCAAGCCAAATGAAGAGGCCCGCGGCCTGCATGTACGCAAGATCGGCGCTGATGGTACCGTTACCAGTCTGGAGAAATCGGTGCGGGTTTCACCCAGTCGCACTGGCAATACCACCATTTCTATCAATAACCTCGATATCGTAAAAGGAGATGAAGTGGAATATGAACTGCTGGTGAAAGTTCGGGGTGCTTACGCAGGCAACATGATCATTCAGTCGGATATTCCTTGTGCAGAAGCCCATTTTAAGCTGATCGCACCTAAAAACATGGAATTCCTCGTTCGCTCCAATCAGTCTAATATTACTCCAGGGGAAGACCTGAAAGATAATAACCGCATCTACTCCCTGACTACGCATAATGTGCCTTCCATTCCGCTTAATCCGCTCTATAATGTGAAGCCATTCCTCCTGCGCGTGGAATATGGACTGCATAACATTACCGAAAACGGGAAATCAACCGTTATCACCTGGAGCGACTTTGGGAAATCTACTTATGTTCCCTATGTGGCCATCAGTAAGCAGGAAGCCAAGCTGGTAGAGAAAGAGCTCGACAACATCCCTTTCCTGAAACAGCGCTATCCAATGCCACAGCTGATCTACATGATAGAACAGTACCTCAAAACCACCTATGATCTCACAGAGGATCAGGATATGTTTGGAGAGCCTGGCAATCTCGCTACAGCTATTCGCAATAAAAGAACAGACAAACAGGGCATGATTAAGCTCTTTAACTCTTTCTTCTATTTTCTCAATATTCCCTGCCAGATGATGTTCACCTCTTCCCGCAGTGAATTGCCGCTCAGTAAAGATCTTGTGAATCCCGCACTGGCAGAGAATAACCTGATATATTTCCCTACTTTAGGTCAGGCGCTGGCGCCAACGGAAATGGATACACGCTTTCCTTGTTATCCATCCAACTGGATCAATTTATTAGCAGTACGTTCCAGGGATACGTTGGTGAATGATCAAAACCAGGTACTCACAGACCTGATGAATACGCCAATGCCTGCGTATACGTTAAGTAATATTAGTACAGACGCCACCCTGACAGACTTCAACAACCCTACCTGGGAAATAACACAGTCGTTCGGCGGCTATGCAGGCATCAACCTGAAACGCGCCTTTACCCGCGCCGGCAGCGACGTTTCTATGCGGAATGGCACTTTCAATTCCATCCTGCCTTTATCTTCGGATGAAAGAAAGGTGTTGAAATACAGCGCTACCAATGAAACTTTTACCTATCAACCTATGGATAAACCAGTGGTTGTCAATTCCACACTGCTCACCGCTTCACTCATTACCAATGAAGCAGATGGCAGCAAGCATATCAAACTTGGCGAATTACTCAGTGGAAGTTTGTTGATGAATCCAATTATGCCAGTGGGTCATTACCCGGTAGAACTGGCGTTTCCATTTTACTTCGAAACCCGCCTCCACCTGGATATTCCACAGGGATATAAAATAAAAAACAAAGACGATTTTGCAGCGAATATCACTAATGCAGCAGATAAGTTAGGCTTAAAAATGCGCATGGTACAAGATGGGCAAAAGGTACATCTCTTTGTAATACAGTATTTCAAGGATGTCAGCTTCAACGGCACGGATAAAGACCTCTTCCGGAAAATCCTGGAACGTGTGCTGATACTGAAACAACAGGAATTAACACTCATTAAATAATAAAACGAAGGGCCGGTATCTGCGATACCGGCCCTTCGTTTTATGCCTGAATATTATTTCGCGTAGTTCGCATCATTTACCATAAATAGCATCTGATAAACCACAGAATCCTTTTTTGTACGATGATTCACACAATATTGACGCAGATCAGCATCCAGCTGTTGTAATTGGTTCTTATCAAAATCTCCATCATAAGATACCATCACAGTGGGCTTCGCGCCATGATGCAGATGGAACTGAATCAGCAATCTCCCTACTGTTTTTATTCCCTGTATATTTTTCAACACAAAAGCTTCCTGCCCTTTAATAAACTCAGCGAGCGTATCAATACTTACAATGCCAGGCACCTCTTGCTGGGTGGTTAATAACGTGACATTCTTCACGTAATTGGGACCTTTCGGTTTGCGCGTTCCTCCATCAGGCGTGTATTCCTTGAATTTTTCACTACTTGCATACACTTTTCCATCCACCGGATTGGCGTAGTTATTCTTTCCTATAAGACTATCAGGTTCACTTGCTGTTTTTACAGCATCAATAGGCGGATTGGTGGATTTCGAAGCATTACAAGCTACAATCGACAGACCAATGGCGGCTGTCAGGATTACTTTAGAATAGATCATATGTATTAGGTTATAGGATATATGGGGCAAAGGTACGATATGAAATAACATATTTTTTTCAACCAATAGCATTAGTTATAATACCAAGTTTGTTGCCCTTCTAGACGCAAATGTGCTATAGATCTACACACAATCCACATCCGGCACTATCACCACCGACCTGAATTTCTTCTCTGCCAATAACTGAATGAAATACTCTCTCAGCATGTATTTCGTCTGATTAATAACTTTTGTATCGCGGGGCAGTTTTATCAGCATTTCCTGCAAATAATTATTTCTTACCCTCGCTACCGGCGGAGCTGCCGGCCCTACCAATTGTTGGCCTATATGAGGTTGCAACCAGCTAGCCAGTACCTGTGCGGCCTGTTCTACTGTTTGTTGATTTTTATGTTTTAAAGTAAGTTTCAGCAGACGATAAAACGGTGGATAGTGGAAGAACTGCCGCTCGGCAATCTCCGCTTCGTACATTGCTTTATAATCATGCTCCAACACATAATGCAGTACCGGATGTCGGGTATTGCTGGCTTGTACCAATACTTTTCCTTTGGCATGTTTACGCCCTGCACGTCCGCTCACCTGTTCCATTAACTGGAAGGCCCGTTCATTTACCCGGAAATCAGGATAACTGAGCAGACTATCCGCACTCAGAATACCTACAAGGTTTACGTTTTCAAAATCCAGTCCTTTCACCACCATCTGTGTACCTACCAGGATATCCACTTCCCGGTCTTCCAACAGTTTGATCATCTTATTGTGACTGTCTTTATTCCTGACAGAATCCACGTCCATACGGGTGATACGGGCTTCCGGGAAAATCTGTTGCAGATCATCCTCTATCTTTTCTGTACCAAAACTTTTAGGGATGAGCGACTGACTACCACAGGCAGCACATGTATACACATAAGGATAACGCGTACCGCAATAGTGACAATGCAGTTTATCTTGATTACGGTGATAGGTCAGCGATACATCGCATTGCTTACAATGCGGTATCCATCCGCAGGTAGTGCACATCAGGAAAGGTGCATAACCGCGCCTGTTCTGGAAAAGGATGACCTGTTTTTCTGCCGCAATACTTTCTGTGATAGCAGTTTTAAGCGCCAGAGAGATATTACCATCCATGGTCTTCTCTGCCATCTCTTTTTTGATGTCTACCACTTCCATGGCGGGCATCTCCACACCTCCAAATCGCTCAGAAAGCTCTACCAATCCATATTTTCCCTGTTTCGCATTGTAATAAGATTCCAGGGAAGGCGTGGCAGAACCCAGCAGCACTTTGGCTTTGAAGAGTCCTGCATAATAGATCGCAGCATCCCGCGCATGATAACGAGGAGCCGGATCTTGTTGCTTATAGGAGGAATCATGTTCTTCATCCAAAATGATCAGCCCTAGATCCTGAAACGGCAACAGTAAGCTGGAACGTGCGCCCAGTATAATTTTCAGCTCACCATTCTTTACTTTATTCCATATTTCCACTCTTTCGTTGTTGTTGAAACGCGAATGGTAAATACCGATATGTTGTCCGAAATGTTTCTGGAGACGACGTATGATCTGGGCGGTAAGGGCTATTTCAGGCAGCAGATAAAGCACCTGTTTTCCGGAGGCGAGACATTCCTCCATCAATTTTACATATATCTGTGTTTTCCCAGAAGACGTCACTCCATGCAGTAAAGTAACCTGCTTGGTTTGGAAGTGATCTTTTACTAGCGTCAAAGCCTGCTCCTGAGAAGGGCTCAGACTAAAATCAATCTGGGCTTCCAGCTTATGCTGTTTGATTCGGTCTACCGCTCGCTTTTCTACCATCAGCACACCTTTGTCGACCAGCCCTTTCAGTTGGGCGGTAGTAGCGCCCGATTTGCGGAGCAATGCATTCTGCGTTACCTCTCCTGTTGTTTTCAACAGGTGCAGATAAGCCAGCAGCAACTCCATTTGTTTGGGAGCACGCCCGAAATCATTCAGGAGCGCCGCCAGTTTTTCCTCCTCCACATAATCAGGATGAAGGAGTACAAAATTTTCTGTTTTCTCTTTATATACTTCTTTCAGTTCCTCATAGATCAGGCAAACCTTTTTCTCAATCAGTTTCTTGATCACAGAGTATACTTCGGACTTATCAAGTATCAACTGCACCTCTTCAATGCGCAGCTCCTTGCGTATCTGCAAGGCTTCCGCAATGAGATATTCATCATCATCCAACTGCGTATAGTCGTCGCCGAAAGCGTCGTTATGCAGCAATAATGTTTCGCTGGAGAGTTTCAGGTGGGCAGGTAAAGCGGCATTCAGTACTTCGCCTTCGCTGCACATATAATAGCTGGCAATCCAGGACCAGAAAGCTAACTGTGTGGGATATACGACGGGCTCCTTGTCCAGCAGATCCAGCAAAGGTTTGGTTTTATAGTCGGCCGGCGCCTGCTGATGGATTGCCTTTACAATACCGGCATACTTCTTCTGTTTACCCAGTTGTACAGCCACACGACTGCCTACCTGGATACTATCCACCATGTTATCGGGAACAGAATAGGTATAATTTTTAGGTAATGCCAGTGGCAATATTACATCTGCATATTTCATCGGGTGACTTCCAATGTTGGATATTTGCGGCGTTTACGCAGCTCTGTGTCCATTACATCGTAAACGCGTTGTTTGAGCGTATTGATATCGTCGAGGGTCAGGCCATCCACAGGAATAGGGTCCAGAAATACAACGCGGCATTTGCCCGGATTCAGTTTCATCAGACCTCCGGCAGGAAAACGATCTCCTGCATCTACATAGAGTACTGGTTTCAAGGGAATCTGCATTTCTATCGCCATACGGAAAGCGCCGTTGTGGAATGGTCTTAATGGAGCTTCTGTTTCATTGGTGGTTCCTTCCGGGAACATTAACACCGAAATACCGGCTTTAAGCATGCTCATCATTTCACGTACGCTCTTCGCGCGTGCCGGAGCATTAGAACGATCTACTGGTACAACAGAATTCTTGTAAATGAAGCCAAAAAAGGGAATTTTGGACATTTCCACCTTACCAAGCGGGCGAAATGGAAGGCGCATCACTTTCACAGCAATGGCAGCATCCAGGTAACTACGGTGATTTACAACAAAAATACAAGGTTCATTACCTTCTTTGCAAAGATGCTCCTTGGTTACACGCATACCTACAAGCGGAAACCAGGCATGTGCCCAGAACCGGAGAAAATAGAAAATAATATTTCCTCCCTTCTCCTTACCCAGCAAAGACGCCAGAAATATAGGCGGAAGAATGAGAAACATGATTCCCAGGAAGATAATGGCGGCGTATACTACATAAATAACACGCAACAATTTCAATAATAATTTCATAAACGCCCCTTGAACAGTGGTTTGAATTAAACCGGAAAACTACGATTTAAATATGAATTCTTCAGACAAGATTCATCATTCGCAATGACAGGCCCAGTCTTTATCCAGGTCGATACAGGTAATCACCCGGGCATTATTCTCATCACAAGGCGCAAAAACGATGCGAAGATGCTGCCCTTCCTGCGAATGCCCTTCCAGGGCGAATGTTGGACAAGGATGATCGTTTGGATTAGATTTCTCAAGATTTACTTCCCCGTTGGCAAGGATTTCCTGCACTTCCCCCTCTGTCACATGTCTGCATTCCATGCGACATCTGGCGTGCTTGGTATATTCCAGTCTCGCATGACGATTCAACAGGCTACCGGAATAATCCGCGGCAGACCTGGGAGGACGAGTGACAACAGATTTTGTTCTAGCTGCCGTGGAGGGCTCACTCCTCCACCATTTTTGCTGCCAGCCCGCAATCAACAGCAGGGCCAATAATACGACCGGCAGATATTTCTGTGCAGTTTTCATAAATTTTTTCGGACGGCGCGTAAGTTAGGGAAAATTCCTGACCTGACTATGACATAAAAAGTTCCTACCTTTGCCGTCCTTTATGGAACAAGTAAAAACAGTAGCTTTTCATACCCTCGGCTGTAAGCTGAACTTTTCAGAAACCTCCTCTCTGAGCAGGTTACTGGAACAGGACGGGTTTGTGAAAACGGATTTCGACGACACTGCAGATGTATATGTGATCAATACCTGTTCAGTAACAGATAATGCTGACAAGGAATGCCGTCAGCTGGTACGCCGTATTCAGCGCCGCGCTCCCGAAAGCATGGTGGTGATCACCGGCTGCTATGCACAGCTGAAACCGGAAGAGATCGCTTCTATCGAAGGGGTAGACCTCGTTCTCGGTGCTGCAGAGAAATTCAATATCGCAGAACACCTGAAAAACCTCACCAAAGGAGACAGCGCTAAAATCTGCTCCTGCGATATCGAAGATGTCAATTCTTTCCATTCTTCCTATTCTCTCCACGATCGTACTCGTACCTTCCTGAAAGTACAGGATGGATGCGACTATAATTGTACCTTCTGTACCATCCCTATGGCCAGAGGTAAAAGTCGCAGCGACAGTGTTGAAAACGTGGTGAAAAATGCAGAAAAACTGGCAGCCAATGGCGTCAAAGAGATTGTACTCACTGGCGTTAACTTAGGCGACTTCGGAAAAGGCTTCGAAGGCGGCAAGAAAAGGGAAGAAACCTTCTTTGAACTGATACAGGAGCTGGATAAGGTAGAAGGTATCGAACGTTATCGTATCAGTTCTATCGAACCGAATCTGCTGACAGCGGAAATCATTGAATTTGTTGCCAACAGCCGCAAATTCATGCCGCATTTCCATATTCCTTTGCAAAGTGGCAGCAACGATATTCTTGGCCTCATGCGCCGCAGATATCGCAGAGAGCTCTATGCAGAGAAAGTAGGTCTGATCAAACAATTCATGCCACATTGTTCCATTGGTGTGGATGTGATTGTAGGATTCCCTTCTGAATCTGATGAGCATTTCCGCGAAACGTACGATTTCCTGCATAGCCTGGACGTGTCTTACCTCCACGTATTTACTTACTCAGAAAGAGCGAATACGCTGGCGCTGGACATCAAACCAGTAGTACCTGTAAACGTACGCCATGAAAGAAATAAAATGCTCCGTAACCTCAGTCATAAAAAACTGCAGTTCTTCACGGAACAACATATTGGGCAAACCCGTAAAGTACTGTTCGAATCTCATAACAAAGACGGTATGATGGAAGGTTACACCGATAATTACATCAAGATCACTACTCCTTTCAGAGAAGAATGGAGCAACAATATTATCGACTGGGAACTGCGTTAATCCGTAATATTTCCACAAAAAATAACCCCGGCAGCTATACTGTCGGGGTTATTTTTTTCAACATCACCAGTCCAACATGAAGTGCCTTACTTAGGAAAGTTAGGGCTGTTCTTCACTTCCACAATTTGTTGCGTATGTCTGTTGGTATGTGCTGCATCCAGCAGTAACAACTGATACGCATCAATAGGACCCATAGGAGATTTATCTGTCACGTGATTACGCAGATCATCCGTAGTGTTGGTCACGTACGCTATGACTGCATCCCGTTGTGTGATAAAATTCTGAATGGTTTGTTGTGGCGTTTGATCGTCTTTAGGTACAAACTGTTCCGGCGCTTTGAATTTCTTACTACGATCTTCCACGCCTGTGATGATCTGCTGATCAGTGATCTTAATATTTGCTCTCTTGGAAGGATCAGCAGGTTCTTTCACCAACTGCTGTTCTCCGTCATACATTCCTTTTTCTACACGGGTAATGTGTTCCACACATTCAATAACAGACCAGCGATCCGGTGCGGGTTTGAACTTCAGCTGTTCTTCAGATAATCCCTGCACTTCTTTCAGCAGGTTATTTTTTGTTTCGGTAAGTTGTGTTAAGAGCAGCGTTTTGTCGTCCCGATGTGCATTGATGGCTACTTTAGGGGGAACAAAACCAGCGCATAACACGACGAGCATGAGTAAGAGTGATTTTTTCATCGTGGTGGTATTTGGTGGTAAAAAAGAAAGTCACAGTAAGTTACGAAACTTCCAGGGTACGAAGCAATGACAGGAATTCCTTTCTTTGAATGAAACCCGCTCCCAGCGAACGGAGGTGATCGGTTTCTACCTGACAGTCAATCATACCCAACTGATCCGCATGATCCTGCACAAAAGTGATAAATGCCGCTTTGGAGGCATTGCTAACGCTACTAAACATCGATTCTCCAAAGAAAGCTCTGCCCAGACGAATACCATAGCATCCACCCACGAGCGTTCCTTCCTGCCAGGCCTCCACAGAAATGGCATATCCCAGCTCATGCAAGCGGATATAAGCTTTTTCCATCTGCCTGGTAATCCAGGTACCATCCTGACCAGGACGAGGCATAAGACTGCAAGCCCGGATAACAGCGGGAAAATTGCGGTTATAAGTTATTTGGAAGGTCTTTTTACGCAGTACCTGCTTCATACTGGCAGATACCTTCAAATCCTTGGGAAAGAGTACAAAACGGGGATCAGGACTCCACCAGAGAATAGGCGATTCGCTAAACCAGGGAAAAATACCGGATTGATATGCCAGTAACAGCCGTGCAGGACTCAAATCGCCCCCCACTGCCAGGAGTCCATCCGGCTCCGCATAAGAGACATCCGGAAATATTAAGTCTTTCGACAGACGGAACACCATGTTATTGATTAACCGCTTCCTCTATAGTAACGCTCAGACCGCGCTCCAGCAATGCCTCATACATAGGGCGTAATTTCTTGTACTCACCCTGTTTAACGGCGTATTTGCCATTAAAATGTATAATCAGCGCACATTGTTCCGCCTGCTCATGAGTATGGCCGCAAACTTCCATCAGAGAAGTAATGACCCAGTCAAATGTATTTACATCGTCGTTCCATACAATCAGATTATACGGAAACTGCTCATCCTCTGCCACCAGAACGTCGTCCTGTTCTTCCGTAATTACTTCTGTATTAGTGTGTTCGAGCATTGTTAAAGAAAGCTTTATGCAAAATTACGCGGAATATTCGTTAATTTATCCACATTTGAGTAATGATAATATAGATGTCTGGAGATAATGCCTGAAAATCATCACTAATTTTTCAGTTATTTTTCCGGTAGTCTTTCTAAAATCGGTCACATGAAGTATAGCCTGGTATTATTGATGAAACTTGCCTTACCATTGAAAGATCCCATTCCTATTTTTTCACTGGTATTGTTTATTATTCTGCTGGCCCCCATTATTCTCAGAAAGTTCAGGATACCCAGTATTATCGGGCTTATCCTGGCTGGTATGCTGATTGGGGACCATGGATTTAAAATTATTGAGAAAGGAAGTATCGACCTGTTTGGTAAAGCAGGTTTGTTGTATATCATGTTCCTGGCCGGCCTGGAACTGGACATGAATGAATTCCGTAAGAACCGTTACCGAAGTATGGTTTTCGGGGCATTCACATTTTTTATCCCACTCACGATGGGATATCTCGTCTGCACGTATTTACTGCATTTCAACTTTATGGCCACCTTGCTGATATCCAGTATGTTTGCCACACATACGCTGGTGGCGTATCCGTTGGCAAGTCGGCTGGGCATTACAAAGAATGAAGCCGTAACGGTAGCCGTAGGTGGAACGATTATCACAGATACCGCCGTATTATTGATTCTGGCGGTGATTACCGGCGCTGAAGCAGGCAATCTCAATACAGAATTCTGGGTAAAACTTGGTATTTCCCTGGCCATATTTGCCACCATTATACTCTGGCTGATGCCTATGTTGGGGCGTTGGTTCTTCAAAAAAATCAAGGACGACAAAACATCTCACTTCATTTTCGTACTGGCGTTAGTGTTTGCAGCTGCATTCCTCGCTGAACTAGCAGGCGTAGAGGGCATTATCGGGGCATTCCTTGCCGGATTGGCATTGAATCAGCTGATCCCTCATACCTCGCCGCTCATGAACAGAATTGAGTTTGTAGGTAATGCGCTGTTTATACCATTCTTCCTGATCAGCGTAGGTATGCTGGTAGATTTACGCGTACTGCTGAAAGGTCCGGAAGCATTGATTATAGCGGGCGCGCTAACGT
The DNA here is from genome assembly GCF_003259435.1 of Chitinophaga dinghuensis. Classification (GTDB taxonomy): domain Bacteria; phylum Bacteroidota; class Bacteroidia; order Chitinophagales; family Chitinophagaceae; genus Chitinophaga; species Chitinophaga dinghuensis. Next base: position 290,272 of record NZ_QLMA01000003.1, on the reverse strand, counting down.
TAATGGCGCTCAGCAGTAAATGGCTGGCGGCCTGGTTCACGCAACTGGTATTCCGTTACAGTCCTGTACAACGCAGGGTGATATTTGGTTTGAGCAGCGCCCATGCTGCCGCTACGATTGCCGTTATACTCATTGGATTCAATATGCATATCGTTGATGAGAATGTATTGAACGGCACCGTGGTACTGATCCTGATCACCTGTCTGGTAGGCTCTTTCGTCACCGAGAGTGCGGGCCGTAAACTGGCGATTCAGGAAGCCGCAGAGAAACATGAAATACCAGATCAACCGGAACGTATACTCATTCCCGTAGCCAATCCGGAACGTATTGAATCCATGTTGGATTTCGCGGTGATGATTAAGGACCCGCATGCAAGCACACCTATTTATCCGCTGGCAATCATCCAGGATAATGCGGCAGCGAAAGAGAGTATCCATGCGAGCAACAAGATGATGGAAAAAGCCGTTATCCACGCTGCCGCTACGGAGAGTCAACTACAGGTAGTTACAAGAATAGATCTCAACGTGTCGGATGGTATTGCCCGCGCCACGAAAGAACTGATGGTAAGTGATGTGATTCTTGGCTGGACCGATAAAACCAGTGCCACAGACCGTTTCCTCGGTTCATTCTTCGGTAGTACGCTGGACAACGTACTGCAGAGTGTCTGGGAAACAGTATATGTATGCAGCTTTCAGCATCCTTTGAACACTACCAAGAAAATGGTGCTGGCCCTCCCTAAAAATGCGGAGTATGAACTGGGCTTCCTTCATTATCTGCAAAAAATGTTGATGCTGGCCAAACAGGCAGGCGCGCGTCTCGTTATATTCTCTGCACCTAATACTAAAAAAGAAATCGAAAATTACCTGGTACAATCCAAAATGAGTATTGAAATTACCTTCAAGGATTTCGATGGTATGGAAGATTTTCTTGTACTCAGCAGGGAAGTAACCCGTGATGACCTTGTAGTAGTGGTTACAGCCCGTAAAGGGACGCTTTCCTACAATGCTTATATGGAATCCCTCCCAGGCAAAATAGACCGCCATTTCAAGGATAATAACGTCATTCTGCTATATCCGGAACAGACAGCCATCGATTATATGGAAGCGGGTATTCAACCGGAAGATCTTACGCTGGCTCCTATTCAGGAACAACTCGCCAATCTGAACAAACTCGGCAAGGTGGTGAAACGCATCTTCAAAGGGAAGAAGTAGTTTTTCTCGCAAAGGCGCCTTTGGCGCTGTTGAGCGAATTTTTTTGCTCGCAAAGCAGCATAAGCAGCAAAGCAGCAGGACCTAAATTTTGTTGTTTAATTAGCATTGGGATAACAACAAGGATTGCTTTTAATGGCATACTTGTTAAAATAAAAAGAGCGAAGGCAGGAGAAAATCTCCTGCCTTCGCTCTTTTATTTTGGATGCTATATCAACGGGCTTCCAGACCTACATGCACTTGCTATTCCCGTTGCTTTATCAGATAAAAACAAAATCTTTGCTGCTCTGCTGCTTTGCGAGCAAAAAAAAGACCCGCGTAAAACGCGAGTCTTTATCTGTGGGAGTTGACGGGTTCGAACCGCCGACCCTCTGCTTGTAAGGCAGATGCTCTGAACCAGCTGAGCTAAACTCCCTTAAAAAAGATCTTTATAGTTATTTGAAGTAGTGGGAGTTGACGGGTTCGAACCGCCGACCCTCTGCTTGTAAGGCAGATGCTCTGAACCAGCTGAGCTAAACTCCCTAAAAAGATCTTTAATATTTTATGAAGTGGGAGTTGACGGATTCGAACCATCGACCCTCTGCTTGTAAGGCAGATGCTCTAAACCAGCTGAGCTAAACTCCCAATTTTTTCTTCGTAACCGTCGAGCCTTTCGTTCGATGGGATTGCAAAGGTATAATCTATTTTTATTCTACCAAATATTTTTTCAAAAAATAGTAAAAAAGTTTGTTTTCATATCTACTTGAATGAACCTCAAACACTTATCAGCAAAGAGTTTGAAAGGTTACAAAAAAAATCAGGATTGATGTGGCATCAATCCTGATTCTTGTCACTTTTTATACAATTTGGGTCGTGTCTCCCTAATTATTTCTTCTTTTTCTTCTCTGCCTTCTTCGCAAAATTACCTTCAAAGAAACACTTGATACCTCTGTAAGCACCACATCCTCCAATCTCACGAATCGCTACTCTACCTGCTGAAAATTGGAAAGCAATACCGCAAGAGGTTTCTTTGTCTTTATACTCTCCTCTGTTACCTGCCAGGTATTGTCCTTTACCACTCACCTCTCCTTTACACTTACCATTGTCTTTCGAGAATGTAATAAAGAACTGGAAACTTTTGCCATCCTCTCCATCACGAATGGATACCAAACTCAAATCGCCACTGGTGTAATCGCCGGAAAATTTATGCTTGCGTGGCAGCGTGTCCAGAGGATTGAAGATCTGTCCTGGCGCAGAAGGACTGCTGGTATTCGTCATAATCAGGGTTGCACTTCCATCCGCAGATACGCCATAAAAATCTTCCCGCTGCGTTTCCCTGTTATTACCGTTTTGTACTTCTTCTGTCAGTTTAACCACATTCCTGTTATCTATCTGCACAGAAGCAAATACGCCGTTTCTACCGGCGTCGGCTACACGAATTCTTTTCAGGAAATGTCCTTTTTTCTTATCCATAAAGCAGAGATAAGCTACTGTACCAGAACGGCCAGAAGCCTTCACCACCATATAATCCACAGGATTGCCTGTCATACGTTGCAAAGGCCAGAATTTTACTTTCTCCGTCTTCGCAAAATCTCCTTTCGTTAACGTGTCCGTTAAAAAACGATGGATGTCCGCCGTATCCAGGGCCAGCGAATCCGCCAGCGATAACTTCAGGGAATCAGGCGACAGCTTGTAAGGCAATTGGGCTACCGGAAACTGATCCTGGAATTCTTCCAGAGTCATAGGCTCATCCCCACCATGTCCGGATTTCTTTGTCTTGCAGGCTGCAAAAACACCTATAGTCAATAATAATAACAGATAACGCTTCATTTCTCAATTAAATTCTGGGCAAAAGTTAAATTAAATTTTGATATGTGCGCCTCCAAAAACAAAAAACATACCGGATATATAAAAGTTCGGTTTTATTATTTAGCTTTGTCTAAATTTAATTTTAGGCTATATGAATTTAACAGTTGCGGAAGAGAATTATGTCAAAGCCATTTATAAGCTGCAGGAAGGCGATCAGGCCGTTACCACCAACGCGCTTGCCTATGAACTGGATACAAAACCGGCATCCGTAACCGATATGGCCAAAAAATTAAAAGAGAAAAAGCTGATCGACTACGAAAAATATCAAGGCATCACCCTCACCCCGGAAGGCCGCAAAACTGCCCTCCAGATAGTTCGCCGCCATCGCCTCTGGGAATGCTTCCTGGTGGATAAACTGTCGTTCAGCTGGGAAGAAGTACATGAACTGGCGGAAGAACTGGAACATGTACGCAGTGAAAAACTGATCAACCGCCTCAGCGATTTCCTCGGCAATCCGGTCATAGATCCTCATGGAGACCCTATCCCCGACGCCCACGGAAGAATGGCCAAACCACGCCCGCAAACGCCCCTGGATCAGGCCAATGCGAAGCGACTGGTAGTAACCGCTGTAAGCGATCAATCTACCGCCCTCCTCGCCTTCCTGAACGCAAAAGGCATCAAGCTGGGAACACAACTGGAAATCGTGGCTCACTATGAGTTCGATAATTCCATTGAAATCAAAATGAAACATTTACCTAGTCTCACCATCAGTGAACAGGTGGCAAAAAATATAATGGTAAGACCGCTATAACATTTATCCAATGGGACCGTCATTAAGCGAAGTACATGAAAGCGTAGACACCGGCAGTAAATCAAAATGGAAGAAAATATTTGCCTTCTTTGGACCCGCATATCTCGTAAGTGTGGGCTATATGGACCCGGGAAACTGGGCCACCGACCTGGCCGGCGGAAGTAAATATGGCTACACGCTCCTCTGGGTGCTACTCATGAGTAATCTCATGGCATTGTTACTACAAAGTCTCGCTGCCCGCCTGGGCATCGTTCGTGGCCGCGACCTCGCACAGGCCAACCGGGAAACTTATCCTCCCTTTGTCAATTTTGTTTTATACATACTGGCGGAAATCGCCATCGCCGCCACAGACCTCGCCGAAGTACTCGGTATGGCCATCGGTATTCAATTACTCACCGGATTACCACTAATCTGGGGCGTGAGCCTGACCGTTTTAGACACCTTCCTGCTGTTAGTACTGCAACGTTTTGGCATGCGCAAAATGGAAGCCTTTATTATAGCGCTGGTAGCCATTGTAGGCACTTCCTTCCTCATAGAACTGATTTTGGCAAAACCACAAATGAACGAAGTAGTAAAAGGATTTGTGCCCCGCATTCCAGACACCACAGCGCTCTATATCGCCATTGGGATTATCGGCGCAACTGTCATGCCGCATAACCTCTACCTGCACTCTGCATTGGTACAGACAAGGAAAATAAAACGGGACGATAAAGGTATCCGTCAGTCAATAAAACTTAACTTTATAGACAGCACAATCGCGCTGAACCTGGCCTTCCTGGTAAACGCCGCCATCCTCATTCTGGCCGCTGCAGTATTCTTCAAAGCCGGAAGAACGGAAATAGCGGAAATTCAGGATGCCCATGAACTGCTGGAGAAATTACTCGGCACCAAACTGGCCCCAGTTCTCTTCGCAGTGGCGTTGATTGCAGCAGGACAAAGCTCCACCGTTACAGGTACCCTCGCCGGTCAGATCGTAATGGAAGGTTATCTCCGCCTGCGTATCAACCCCTGGTTGCGCCGACTGATTACCCGATTGCTCGCCATCATCCCCGCACTGCTGGTAATTCTCATCGCAGGCGATAAGGAAGTAGGCGCACTGCTGGTGTTCAGCCAGGTACTCCTCAGTATGCAGCTGGGATTTGCTGTCATTCCATTGATTCATTTCGTCAGCGATAAACAGACCATGGGAGATTTCGCGATCAAAACGCCTACAAAAATCCTTAGCTGGCTAATCGCTGCCATACTGGTTTATCTGAATATCAAAATGGTGTACGAAGAAGCAAGCAGCTATATTGCCGGCAGAAGCAATCTTATGGTGGATGGTATTATCATCCTCGTAGGACTCGGCTTTATTGTGCTGCTCGTATATACGATCGTATATCCCTTGTTTGTCAGATACCGCCTCGCTCCTGCCAATCCCAATATTCACACGGCACAGGTTTCTCTCGGCGAACTGGATCACCCTGTGTATCGCCGTATCGCTATGGCGCTGGAATTCGGAAAATTTGACGAGAAAATTATCCGCAATGCCATTGCTCACGGTAACGAACATACGGAGTATATTCTCATCCATATCGTGGAAAGCGCCTCTGCAAAATACTTTGGTAAAGATTCCTTTGACCTGGAAACCCGAAAAGATCAGGAACAACTGGATACCTACGTCGCCTTACTAAAAAGCAGGAATATCCACGCCCGTGGCGTACTCGGATATCGCAGAAGAGCGAATGAAATCGCCAGAATAGTGAAGGAAGAAAATGCGGAATTTCTGGTTTTAGGAGGACACGGACATAAAGGCCTGAAAGATATTATCTATGGTGAAACCGCCAACCAGGTACGTCACAAAGTGAAAGTGCCCGTGCTGGTTGTACAATAATTTTCTATGCTGCAATTATTCCAACCCGGCGATACCAAATCCTTCCGACGTGTGGTACGACAGGAAGACTGCGCCACCTTTGAGAGTGGTAACGTACATCCTGTATACGCCACATTTGCCCTCGGCAGAGACGCAGAATGGTGTTGCAGACTGTTTGTACTGGAAATGAAAGAAGAAGATGAAGAAGGTATCGGGGCCGCATTATCAGTGGAACATCACTCGCCTGCATTAGTAGGAACAACAGTAGAATTCAAAGCTACGGTAACGCATATACTCCATCACACCATTACCTGTAGCTATACCGCGCATGTAGATGGCAGACTAATTGCCAGCGGTACACAGGTGCAAAAGATCTTAAAGAAAGATAAACTAAAGCTATTATTTTCACAGTATTCCTCCTGATGCCAGGAGGAATACTGTGACATATTTTATAGTCCCAGTGCAGCTTTCAGACGAGGATACCCCGTTTTACTTACTAACACTTTAGCGCCGCTGCGTAAGATGGCCAGGTGATTTTCTTTCTCATAAGGATCAATCCTTGTCACCTGATTCACATTGAGGATATAAGAACGATGCACTCTTGTAAACTGCTGCGGGTCCAGCGTTTGCTCAAAGAAGGCCATGGTTTTGTTCTTCAGGAAATTACCTTCCTGCGTTACGATTTTCACATAGTCATCTGCCGCTTCCAGATAGTGGATATCATGCACCGGGATGATTTTAATCTTCCCATTAATTTTCACCACTACCCTGTTACTCTGTACCGGAGAACTACCTGCCGCTTCCAGTAAGGAATTGGTATCAGGAGCAGGCGTTACAGGCGTCTGTCTGTCCAGCCATTTTTGCAATGCCTTGTCAAAACGTTCTTTCGAAAAAGGCTTCAGCAGATAATCTACCGCATTCACTTCAAAAGCGCGGATAGCATGTTCTTCAAAGGCAGTGGTAAATATAACGGCCGGCATATTTTCTACCAGCTCCAGCATTTCAAAGCCGGTAATTTTAGGCATTTGTATATCCAGGAAGATAATATCCGGTTGATGCTGCTGAATGGCTTTCAAACCTTCAAACCCATCGTTGCATTCTTGCAGTACTTCTACCTGTGGAAATCCCATCAGGTATTCCTTGACTACTTCTCTCGCCAATGGCTCATCATCAATTATTACTGCTTTTATCATGTGTCTGCGGTACTTTAATCAGTGTTGTAAATATATTTTCTGTGGTAGAGGTTTCCAGCAAATCATGTCTGGCAAACAGCAGGTACAACCTGCGATGAATGGATTTAAGGCCGAAGCCGGTTCCTTTTTTCGGCTGCTGCAATTCTGTATCAAAAGGATTTTGTACTTCCAGATACAATATATTCTCTCCTGCCCAGGCTTTGATATTTATGGCAATTTCACCTACGGTATCATACAAGCCAAATTTAATGGCATTCTCCACTACTGGCTGTAATAACATAGGCGGCATAAACATTTTCTCTGCTCCTTCCTCATAGCTAACATTAGTAGTCAACCGGTGTCCGAATCTCACTTTCTCAATATCCAGATAGAGGCCGAGATATTGCAACTCTTCTGTGAGCGAGATCCATTGATCATCTTCTCTTTTGATGGAGCCACGGAGAAAATCCGATAGTTTCAATACCATTTCTCTCGCTTGCGTAGGCCGGAGCATGATCAGGGCATTGATGGAATTCAGGCTGTTGAAAAGGAAATGCGGTTGTAATTGCTGTCTTAATTTATACAACTCTGCTTCTCTCACTATCTTCTCTGTATCTTCTTTTCTCTGTAGTGCCTGACGCTGCTCTTCCAGATCGTACCACATGATACTTCGAAAACCTACTCCTGTTACGATCAGCCATCCTACAATGCAAAAAACGGGTATTCCTTTGCTCAGCCATATCAGGTAATAGGATTCAGAAGAATAGGTTTTATATAATATCCAATGGGAAGATGCTACCCAGAGGAATGTCATCGCGCAGCTAACAACAGATACATAAAGAAATTGTACCATACTGGAACCTGGCCTGTAATAGGCCAGGTTACTGCTGATCAGCAGACAAGCGGAAGCCAGCAGCAACGTATGAACAGAACTGTCGGTCACCGATTGCCAGAAAGGGAAATCGAACCATTGCCATAACAGTAACGTATACACGATGAATACGATGGAAAAGGTCGCGATAAATACCCTTGAAGTAGTGCCGCTATATATTGATTTTGCCAAGGAACGGTTTAGTTATGAAGTTCGACTAATGGATGCTCCTGGAGTTGTGCAGATTTTGTCTGCAACCAGGCCATGTAGGACTTAGGATCGCCGGGCTCTTCAATGCGGGAATATACCTCCATGCCATCCGTGAGGTCCGACAGGGTGTATATTTCCGGTACATTGATAAACTTCCATTGTACTAATTCCTCCTGATGATTTTTGAATGCATATTGTTCCTGCAAACCTATTTCATGTGCTTTTGCCAGTGCGTCTTTCTTGGTTCCCGCGCTAATCAGGCGGATCTGTTCATCGAATTGCGGGGTATGATTTCCATTTCCGCAGATGATCTGATAAACGACTTTTGCAACAAACCAATTCATATAATTATGTTTTTCAGGATGAGAAGTTAGGATATATAAGAAGGGGTTAACGGGATGTACATTTCAACTTATATATAGCTCTTGATTTCGACTCCACCGAAGATGCAGCTACCTTTGATGATCAGGGTTTTGCCTGAATTGCTGGCACGCATCAGTTCTGGTGAACGTTTATCCTCTACGCCTCCGAGGATAGTGGTGAGATCTGTTTTTACAACCCAGTTGGAGGGTACTACGATTTCACAACCACCGAAGATCGCGGTTACATCGAGTACAGCGGTATCCTGGATATCCGCCTGGCTCAGGTTAATGTCTGCGCCACCGAATACGGAGGAAACGGTACCGCCTTTGAAGTTTTTAGACATCACCAGTTTATTCACGCCCCCCAGGATTGCGGAGGTATTGATCACATCGTCGTTGAAATTTTCACCGGTATTGTAGTTATAAGTGTAAGTATAACTGTATCCGGTATTACCCTCGGCATCTGTGCGGGTTTCGCCATGCTTTCTCCATCTTCTCCTGCGATAATCGTGGCCGCCCCAGAAATCCGTATTCCGCTTGAGTATTACACAAACCCCGATGACGATTAATACGACCGGCCAGATGAACTGGGCTGTATTATATGGCCAGCTGAGAATTTCCCCTGCGAGGAAGATACCGCCTACCATGAGCATAGCCAGCCAACTACCGCCTCTGAAGTTATGTTTAACACCGATGAGTAAACCCAGTACGATGAGGAGCATCTGCCAGGAGAAGAGCCAGTATGGCAGATCCAGGTTCAGTCTGCGAAGGATAAGTCCCGCACCGATCAGGATCAGGATCAAACCGCCAACGGCGCCTCCTCTTCTGTTTCTGTTATCTCTTTCTTTTATTTCTGTTTCTGTATTTGTCATTGTTCGAATTTTATAATACAAAAGTAGATCGCCAGACTTCCCCTATCAATAGGGGATAGGTCAAGGTGATCCGTTTACCGGTAAAAAGCAGGATTTTACCGGTGAAAATGAATTGATGAGTGAGCTGACGGATTTACCGTACTATAATTCTACGGTAATCAGGGCATCCTTGCCGGCGAGAGCTGCTACAGTGGCTTTCAGATCTGCCACCATCTGATCGGGGCCGCAGATATAGAAATGCTGGTCGAAATGTTTCACTTTTTCTTTCAGGTAGACGGTATCGATTGCATGATGATCGTAACCGGCGGCCTTTTCACGGGTAAGGGTATTGATAAACCGGTTGCCCAGCATTTGTTCGAATTCTTCTTTCAGGATAATATCTCCAACGGATTTATTGGAGCAGATAAGGGTATTATTGCCCAGACGGCCCTCCTGTTGTAATTGCCGGAATATGGCAATGAAAGGCGTTACGCCGGCGCCACCGGCAATAAATACGCCTTCTCCTTTATAATGAATGGCGCCCCATACATCATGGAGGATTAATTCATCTCCAGGTTGCAGCAGGGCCAATTGGCCAGTAACGCCACTTCTTTCCGGATAAGATTTAATGGTAAACTCCAGGTGATCCCAGTCGTTCAGCCCAGTGAAAGTAAATGGACGACGCTGGTCTTCCCATCCGGGTTTGTTGATAGCTACCTCGGTAGCCTGACCGGGTACAAACTTATACCCGTTAGGTTTGGCTACTTTGTATCGTCTTACGTCATGAGTAACGGGTGTTACGGATAGCACTTTAACGATATGGTGTTCCATATGAAAGGTTGCTTTGGGAGAAAATAAACTATCAGTATCAATATAACGATTATTTCCCTATTTATCAGTTAACGGGAGACGCGCGTACAACTGGCTGACCAGTTTCGCCCAGCGTTGATAATCTTTCCCTGATGGGTGGAGTCCGTCGGTTGCTACTAGTGTCGGATCATTGACTGCTTCGCGGGTAAATGGCGTAATATCGATGTAATGTACCTGGAAATCCGCCGCAATGCGCTTGTTGGCGGCATTGAAGGCATCGATCTCGCTGGCAATCTGCGCGGCATCTCTGTCTGCTGCAAAGGGCGTTACACCCCAGTCAGGAATGGACAAGACAACTACATGAGAGGGGCCATTGCGACTAAATCCAATCGCCTGACGCAAGAGGTCGGTAAATTGTGATGCATATTCATCCAGACTTCTGCCTCTGTATTGGTTATTCACACCAATGAGTAAACTCACGAAATCATATTGGTTTCCCTGGATTTCAGCGGCTTTGATGCCTGCATCCAGTTCGTCAGTAGTCCAACCAGTAACTGCTATAATTTCGGGCAAATCGATGGAAAAGCCCGCATTTTGCAGCATTTGGACAGTTTGTGCAGGAAAGTTTTCATTTGCGGGAACACTTTCTCCAATAGTATAGCTATCGCCCAGGGCGAGGTAAGTAAGATGCATGGCAGATAAAACGATTGTGATGATGTTGAAACAGCTGGCAAAATAGGATTTATCTTAACATAAGCAAAAAGTTATATACACCAGCATTTTTAAAGTTAAATCTATCAAAAACAGGCTGCCTTTTCGGTTCAGAATGACTACCTTTGCACCCGATTACAACAATTACGTAACGCATAAAGAAACCGTTTTATGCCGGCAGAAAAAATATCGATGAACAATGGACTGTTACAGGTCCCTACCCACCCCATCATCCCATTTATTATAGGCGACGGCATTGGTCCGGATATCTGGAAAGCAAGTGTGCGAGTATTCGACGCTGCTGTGGAGATAGCCTATGGTGCTGATAGGAAAATTGAATGGAAAGAAGTACTGGCAGGTGAGAAAGCCTTCCAGGAAACCGGCGAATGGCTGCCGAAAGCAACACTGGATGCATTGAAAGAGTACCTGGTGTCTATCAAAGGCCCGTTGTCCACACCAGTAGGTGGCGGTATCCGCTCCCTGAACGTGGCAATGCGCCAGGAACTTGACCTGTACGCATGTGTAAGACCAGTACGCTGGTTCAACAAAGTACCTTCTCCTGTAAAACATCCGGAAAAGGTAGACATGGTTATCTTCCGTGAGAACACTGAAGATATCTATGCAGGCATCGAATACATGACAGGAACTCCTGAATGTGAAAAGCTGCTGAACTTCCTGCAGAATGAAATGGGAGTTAAGAAAATCCGTTTCCCGGAAACTTCTTCTCTCGGTATCAAACCTGTTTCTGTTGAAGGTACTGAAAGACTGGTTCGTGCAGCTATCCTGTACGCACTGGAACACAAACGTCCTTCCGTTACCATCGTTCACAAAGGAAACATCATGAAATTCACCGAAGGCGGCTTCAAAAACTGGGGCTACGCACTCGCTGAAAGAGAATTTGGTGACCAAGTATATACCTGGGAAACCTGGGAAAGAATCAAGAAGGAAGAAGGCGAAGATGCTGCAAACAAATCACTCAAAATCGCTACTGCCGAAGGCAAACTGCTGATTAAAGATGTGATTGCAGATAACTTCCTCCAACAGATCCTCCTTGCTCCGCAAGATTACTCTGTGGTAGCTACCCTCAACCTGAACGGCGACTATATCTCTGATGCACTTGCTGCTGCTGTAGGCGGTATCGGTATTGCTCCAGGCGGTAACATCAACTACAAAACCGGTCATGCGGTGTTTGAAGCTACACACGGTACTGCGCCACGTTTTGCGAATACCAACACGATGAACCCATCTTCTGTTATCCTCAGCGGAGTAATGATGATGGAATACATGGGTTGGAAAGAAGCTGCTAAAATCATCGTAGATGGCTTGAGCACTGCTATTGCGCGTAAACGTGTAACCATCGACTTCTACAACCTGATGGATGACGCTACGCTGGTGAAAACTTCTGAGTTTGCTGATGAAGTGATCAAACAGATGAATAATCATCACTAAGAAGATTATCAACATTTTTATAGGGAAAAGCCCGACGCCGTTGGCGTCGGGCTTTTCTCATTTTATGTGTTTACATGTCCTGCAACATGGGAATTACTTGTGCTATTTTAACAGAAAATCAGTGCTAAATCATTTTATGTATATATTACACAAAAAAAATTTTGCAGGAATTAAAATTGTCGTATTTTTCGGGATTATCCCTAACCGGGACTTTGCTTGAATAGTTGTTGAGAATAGATTTTTAATCTAATTTTTTTAAAAAAACCCGAAATGGCAGAAAAAATTAAAGTTGCTAATCCGGTAGTTGAGCTGGATGGAGATGAGATGACACGGATCATCTGGAAATTTATCAAGGACAAACTGATACTTCCATACCTGGACGTAGAAATCAAATATTTTGATCTGGGCATGGAGCATCGTGATGCAACGAATGACCAGGTAACCATTGATGCAGCAAACGCAATCAGGGAAGTAGGCGTTGGTATCAAATGCGCTACTATCACTCCGGATGAAGCACGTGTGAAAGAATTTAACCTGAAACAGATGTGGAAGTCTCCTAACGGAACTATCCGTAACATCCTGGATGGTACTGTATTCCGCGAGCCAATCGTTATGAAAAACGTTCCACGCCTCGTTCCTAACTGGACCGCTCCTATCTGTATCGGTCGTCATGCATTCGGTGACCAATACCGTGCAACTGATTTCGTTACCAAAGGAAAAGGTAAACTGACTATCAAATTTGAAGGCGAAAATGGTGAAGTAATCGAGCATGAAGTGTACAACTTCAAAGGCGATGGCGTTGCACTGGCAATGTACAACACCGACGAATCTATCAAAGGTTTTGCGCGTGCTTGCTTCAACCAGGCACTGATGAAAAACTGGCCGCTGTACCTGAGCACAAAAAACACCATCCTGAAAAAATATGATGGTCGTTTCAAAGATATTTTCGAAGAAATCTACCAGAACGAATTCAAAACTGCATTCGACCAAGCTGGCCTGACTTACGAGCACCGTCTGATTGATGACATGGTGGCTTCTGCGCTGAAATGGCACGGTAACTTCGTATGGGCTTGTAAAAACTACGATGGCGACGTTCAATCTGATACCGTTGCACAAGGTTTTGGTTCCCTCGGTCTGATGACTTCTACCCTCGTTACACCAGACGGTAAAACCATGGAAGCAGAAGCTGCTCACGGTACCGTTACTCGTCACTACCGCGATCACCAGGCTGGTAAACCTACTTCTACCAACCCAATCGCATCTATCTTCGCATGGACCCGCGGTCTCGAATTCCGTGGTAAACTGGACAACAACCAGGAACTGATCAACTTCTGTCACGCACTGGAACAAGTTTGTATCGAAGTAGTTGAAAGTGGTAAAATGACCAAAGATCTGGCTGTTTGTATCCACGGTAACAAAGTAGAACACGGTAAAGACTACCTGTACACTGAAGAATTCCTGGAAGCACTGGACGCTGCGCTGAAAGTGAAACTGGCTAAATAATAACTCATTGCTATTACAAGCATAAAAGAGAAAACCCCGCACGATTAATCGTGCGGGGTTTTCTCTTTTATAACTTTTGACTAATTATATTTCATCTCTCTGCGCAGTACTTTATCTTCTCCATAAATATCATCGAAGAAAATCAGTTTACCATCTCTACCTTCTGCAGTGAAGTAACGCAGATAAATAGGCAGACGACGTGTGAGATCCACCTGCTTTTTTTCTCCACGCGCAATCCATGCTTTGATACTATCTCCACGATGCTGCGTAGTATCCATTCTTACCAGATACTGCGACAGACTATCCCACTGTTGTACACGCACGCAACCATGACTCATCGCACGCATGGAGTTCTTGAACAGTCCGCGGTTATTGGTATCATGCAGATATACGCTGTATTTATTGCGGAAGTTGAATTTCATAATCCCTAATGAATTGTCTACGCCATCCATCTGACGCAGTACATAAGGAAAATGATCTTTACTGAGTTTGTTCCAGTCGATCGTATTTGGATCTACTGCTTCTCCGTCTTTATTAATTACTTCCAGATTTTTTGATGCGAGGTATCCCACATTTCTTTTGATTGCTGGCAGCATTTCCTTGAATACAATGCTGTAAGGTACGCGCCAGTATGGGAATAACACTACATTGGTCATGTAGGAATTCAACAGTGGTGTGCGGGTACGTGGGGCGCCTACAATTACTCTTGATTCCAACATTACTTCACCGCTATCAATCACACGCATCGTATATCCAGGCACGTTTACCATGATATATTCTCTGGGCATGGTATCTGGTAGTTTACGCCAACGGTCCATATTGATACCCGCCTGCATCAGCCAATCGGCCGGAGTGCGGTTCAGCGCCATGACAGTGCGTTTGCCGGCTACGCCATCTGCATAAATATTGAACTCATTTTGAAATGCTTTTACTGCCGCTTTAATCATTGTAGTGTCTACAACCTTGCCGGCAGTATCCAGGTATTGCCCCTGAACCAGCCTGTTGGCCAGTAACTGACGGAATCCGATTGTGTCCGTATAATTCAGTGGCAGCGTATCCCAGCTTTGACCTTCGTATTTATCTTTGAAAGATTTTATTCCTTCTTTCAGCGCAATATAGCCTGGGTGCGTAGGTTCCAGTCCTTCAAAAGCGGCGCTGATGTTTCCATCCGCAACAACTGCACGCAGTTTGTCTTTCAGGAATTTATCCGGAAACAAGGAATCCGTGCGGAAAGTGACACTGTCTCTAGGGCCAGGGCCGTAGTGCAGATCAGAAGTCATTTTCATGAAGGCGTCCGACAGCAGGATATCTGCTTTTGCCCAGAGGGCGGCATCTTTTTTAGCGGCAGCATCGTCGCGCAGTTGTGACCAGACTTTCGTCAGGGTGTTGGCATGATACTGTTTAGGAAGCAGACCATATTCATCTGCACGAGCAATCCATTCCATCATGGAATCCGCAGCAGGATGCATCTTGCCATGGTCGGACCATTCTGCTTTATTTTCATGTTCCTTGTAAAAATCCTGTAATGCCTGGGGTCTGAAGGCAGGCAGACTGTCTTCCAAAATGCCATCATTGTCTGAAATAAGTGAAAGTCTTTCAGTAATACTTTCCTTCACAACTTCGTCCAATTCTCGAACGTTGGCTACAATCTGTTTCTCTTTCGGGGCGGTGTACTTCTTTTTATGCTCTCCGCAGGCTAACAACAGGACAATGCCGGAGCCGCATAAAAGACTCAAATTTAATTTTGTGTTCTTCATTTGCAGTTAATCGCTATGTAAAGATAGCATTTTGCAAATACTATGCTAAATATTTTAGTCTGTCAGACTTTCATATATAATATTATCTGCAACAATCTTTCTTCATAAATAAAGATTGTAAAAATTTCAATATGCCTGTTAATACCTTTTTCATACTTCACAATTTTTTAAAAAGAGGCTGCCACGATTAGCAGCCTCTTAAAAACTAAAACTAAAACAACTAAGGTGTATCGTATAAGGCTATACGATTATAATTTATCCAGCGGAATACGGCCAGTATCTTTCATTTGCTTGAACTGACTGGGCGTAAGGCCGGTTACTTTTTTGAATTGAGCAGAGAGATGTGCCACACTGCTATAACCAAGTTTGTAGCTAATTTCACTCAAACTGAGTTCATTATATCGCAGTAATTCTTTTACTCTTTCAATCTTCTGCTGAATGATATATTGTTCTATGGTAGTACCTTCCAATTCAGAAAACAGGCTGCTGAGCAGATGATAATCTTTTTGCAGGCGAGTGGAGAGCAGTGTAGAGAAATTCTCTTTCATCTCATCCAGATCTGTATAATGAACGGTATCTACTACTATACTTTTAATAGCTGCTACCAGCTGTTGTTTTTTATCGTCGATGAGCAGAAAACCTTCTTCCTGCAAAAGAGGAACCAGTCTATTCAATTGATCCGCGCTTACATTTCCTTCAACGGAGGCTTTGCCCAGCTCCATTTTTGCCACTTTAAATCCTTCTGCTTCCAGAACAGATTTCACCACTTTAATACAACGCGGGCAAACCATATTTTTTATGAATAATTCGGTAGTTGCCATTGGGCGTTTATCGTTTTTTGATGATGTTAAAAATGTTGTGTTCCAGTCTTATCAGGCAGGAATTATACATATTTCTCGGCATGTTGCCCGCCAGTTGCGTTCTGTAGGAGAAGTCGAGCCGCGTAGTGCTGTTGAAGATAAACTGCACTGCAGGGGCGATGTCCAGGTAGCTACCGCGGGAAAGTTCCGTAGCAGCAACATTCGTCTTCCCTAACAATTCTACATACAGATTCAAATTCGTCTGTTTGTAGCTTTTATACTTCACTGGCAACACCAGATATCCTGCACTGAGACTGTAATTAACGGCATTGCGAGGAAAATCCGGAGGATGGTTATCTTTTGTATTATTCAGATAACGACTATATCCTGCGGTTCCTGACAAGGCCAGCTTATGCAGTAATTGTGTGGCGATGATTCCGCCGGCAACCCCACTGTTGTTACCATCCAGATCACCGTCTGCGTTGACATACGACATATGACTGTCTCCCATGACAGGCATAAACGGATTATTTATCAAAGAACCTTTTACATAGGCAGCCATGCGAAAATGTGCATGTTGCTGATCCTGCGACAGAAAGCGGTATTTGGCGTAGACACTTCCTCCTTCCACTTTCCAACCGGATTGCATCATATTAGACGTATATCCGGCCAGGTGTACCATTAATTTTTTATTGATGCCCCACATCACCTCCGGTTCCAGTCTGACAGCGGTACGGCCATCATAATCCATATTCATGGTTTTTCCTGTAAGCCGGATTCCCAGTGAGTTTGCCGGCATATTGCTGGCCGGCTCAGAGTTGACATATAATTCCTGTGCAGATACTATGCCAGTGAAGCCCAGCAGGGCCAGCACTGTGATTAACCATCTCTTCATGTTCACGGGGTATTAAATAGTTACATGATATACCCTGTTGGAAGCTGATTTTGTACCAGCATGGCAGCAATCTCCCATCATACCTGTTTTATAACAAGGCATAGTGGTTTCTCCTGCATATTTTTTGTATTGTTTCGCAGAGACAAAATCCTTGTCGATAACAGTGAGTTCTTTATCTCCTTTCAGTACCTGATCTTTCACATGCATAAAGTGCAAGGTGCTGCCACCAAACGCTATATGTGCATCATTTTTCACGGAAGTATCGTCAAAATTGGCAGTCACCACCAATTTACCAACGGAAAAACCTGCATCTTCTACTTTATTTTTAATGGCATCGATATCTACTTTAGCGCCTGGTTTGAAATACAGGATAAAAGTAGTGTTCTCTAAATCGGTGTCAATTTTATCTACAAAAGGAAGTGTTTCCAGGGCTTTCAGGGTAGCGTTGGAACACATGGCGCAGGTCAGGCCGGTAGCCTGAACAGCAGCTTTTTTATATTGTGCGTTTGCACTAAAGGTGATACCTAATACGAATGCGATTATTGCTAAGAATTTCATGATCTGATTAATTTGGGTTTGGAATTATTTACAGTCGGGGCATTGGTTTCCTATCCAGGAAACGACATGCGAAAACTGTAAAATCAGATCAAAAAGGTACAATTCTGGAGAAAAATAGGGACTTCCGGCCGGTCCGGAGGGCCATGGGGAATGGCGGTAATGACTTTCTGCAGTGAAATAATGGTTGGCTGAGGCAGCACTTTTACTGGCAGGCGTAAATCCGCTGCTACGGTAAAATCTTGCTGAACAGCGGGAGCGCCATGGTGGCTCTCCGACACCTTGCAGAATTTGAATTCATTCTTGCAGCAGTCCATGTTTTTTGCTGGCTTCCTGCATTTACCACAGAAATCGGCAGGCGCCGATTGCAGTTCTACAGCAGCCAATTTGCCCATACAATAATGCACGTTAACAGCGAATCCGCTAGTTAGCGCGACATACAGTGCAGCAAATAATATGGCAAAAAATTTTTTCATGTTCCGCCACAAAAGTAAGTCTTTTTGACGTAAAAAGCCCCCTTAAACTGTAAGGGGGCTTAATAATATATAAACGGTAACTATTATGGGTTAGTTAATAAACCACCAACGGATACCGAGTCTGAAGTCAAAATTATTATATGGATACAGCGGAGCTGCCATGTTACTGTTTGCAAACAGCGTATTGAGGTTTTCTGCGCGTACAAATGCGTTAAACGACTTAATACGGAAGTGAGCGAACGCGGCAATATCCGGCGCTACATAGCTAATTTTGGTATTTTTCTGGTAAACCCATTGTCCCATCAGCGGAGAATAATCATCCGCATAATAAGACGTATTGTAGCGGATTTCCAGACCTGTTACCAGGTTCAGGTTGGTATACAGGCGTTTCTCGAAGGCGAACTGGTTACGCGTCCAGAAAGCAGGCACATTCAGCGGACCGCCGCCTTGTACTTGCTGGAAGGCTACGTCCAGGTACCAGGAGAAAGGCGCAATACGGATCTTCTTGGTAAATACCACTTGCAGCAGGTTAAACAGTGATTTATCCTGTGCGCTATGGTAATAATCCTGCATGTAGGTGTAATTGGTAAACAGGAAGTAGTTGACAGCCAGATGATAAGAGAGTTTCTTATTGTCGGCCGCAAACTGCAGCTGGGTGATATTTTCTTTCGCCAGCGATGAATTGTACCAGGTGGTACGGTTACTGTTGAAATACTTGTACACGTATGACGGCTCTCTGTTCACGTTGCTGGCAGAGAGCTTGATGTCTCCCAACAAATCATTTACATGCCTGCGCAACATACCGCTTACATTATAATCTCCGATATTCTGTCCTGCCACATAAAACTCTCCTTTGGCGGAGAAGTCCCACAGCTGATTCCTGGTTTTATTCCGGTATTCTCCGTGTAAAGCCAGGTTGCTGAAGTTGATATCTGCATCCAGGAAGTTACCTTGCCAGCTTTCGAAACGGGCGCCCAGGTTGATAAAGTGTCCCTGGTTGCCAGGCATAGGGAACTGAATCAGCGAGAGATCGTTGGACAGCAGTTTCCATTTATGTTGGGCGAACAGGGTGGAATCCTGCGGACGTATCGGGATATTGTAATGCAGCGGGTAGAATGCTGTATCCGGATTATTATCCATGAACTGATAGTTATCGCTCTGGAAATTAAAGGTATACTGGATACGGAAGATCGGATCATATTTATAATAATCCGTGGTGTCGTTGATGTGGATTGTTTTTCCCCTACCCCAGTCGTACTGCTGCATAAATAACAATCCAGCTTGCTGGTACTGGGATTTAACGGGAATAGAGGTCGTAAAGAAATTATACGAACTCGTATTATCGTTCCCCAGGTTTACCGGAATCGTTCTGCGGTTGCTGTATTCCGATTTATGGAGGAAGGAGTCATTTCTGATCCCGCCATTTTCCCCGCCTTTCAGGTTGTTGTAGAAGAAGTCCAGGTACGAATTCGCCCGTTTGTTTTTAGACTGGTAGCGGGCGGTCACGCGATAAGTATCGTGACTGGTAGTCTGTGACTTATAATACCCCGGAGCATTTACTTTTCTGTAGTCAAAAAAGAAATTGAACCGGTTGGTGCGGTTCTGGGTATGGGAAACACCGAGAATTTGTTCCTGTTTACTACCAACCAGATACTGCATTTCTGTGTAGGGCCTGGTGGTGCTAAAGAAACGTGCGCCTGCATGGGTATTGCCATATATATCATATGCATGGAAACCGGCGTCGAAGCCGGCTTTCATGAGAGGCGTAAAAATGAGGTTCCTGGCGGCACCACCGCTGTTGCCGGTAGTCATGTAACTGCCGGGAACTTTCAGAAACTGGGTGCTGAAATCCACTATGGAAGAGTCGATTGTGTAATCGTACGGTTCTCCGAGATAGCGGTAGCTGAGCGTCAGCGTATCCAGTTCTTCCTGGTGATGGCCGGAATCCTTTTGCATTTTGCTGGTACCGCCGCCACCTCCCATATTACCGAAGCGATTGGTATTGAACTGTGCTGATAATTGCTGTCCGCCCAACAGCAGCAAGATTATGATGATAAGATATCTCATCCGGAAATGACAATACGTTTATAGTTGTCGGATTAATTCACTAAAGATAAGTGTCAGTTTTGGTTCTGCCGCTTTTGCAGCTTCCAGTACTTCTTCGTGTGTAATTACATTTTCCTCTTCACGGATACCAATATCGGTAATCACACTCATGGCAAATACTCTCAGGCCGGAGTGGATGGCTACAATTACTTCTGGTACAGTACTCATACCTACGGCGTCTCCACCGATGATATGCATATATTTATATTCAGCGCGGGTTTCGAAGGTAGGACCTTGTACGCCAACGTAAACGCCTGAATGCAGATCAATCTGGTTCATGGCTGCGATTTCCATGGCGCGGTAGATCAGTTCTTTATTATATGGCTCACTCATATCCGGGAAACGAGGGCCCAGTTCACTTTCATTTGGTCCACGCAGCGGATGTTCTGGTTGCAGATTGATATGATCGCGGATAATCATGAGATCTCCTACGCTGAAGTCAGGGTTCATACCGCCGGCAGCGTTGGAAATGAATAAGGTATGAATACCCAGGGCTTTCATTACACGTACCGGGAAGGTTACTTGTTTCATAGAGAAACCTTCGTAGAAGTGGAATCTTCCAGCCATAGCCACAACAGGCTTATCGCTCATATATCCCAGGATCAGTTTTCCAGAGTGGCCTTCCACTGTAGATACCGGAAAATGGGGAATATCTTTGTAAGGAATTTCAATGGCATCTTCAATATCCTCTGCCAGGTCGCCAAGGCCACTGCCCAGGATTACCCCTGCCAACGGCTTCTCATCCCAGAATTTACTGATATAATCACTCGCTGCTTTGATCTGATCTGTGAGTTCGCTCATATTTTACTTTTCGTTAATTCGTTTAATTTTCTGTTTTATAGCCGGAAATTACACTGCAATATCGTATTACCGGCGAACCGGCGCAAAGTTATTTTTTAATTCACAAATGACTCAGTTTTATATTTAAATCATAATAGCCTATTTTAGCGGCAAATTTTATTCCGATGAACTTACACGAGTACCAGGCTAAAGAACTGTTGAAAAAATATAATGTACCGGTACAGGAAGGCATTCCGGTAGATACGCCTGAAGCGGCCGCCGAGGCTTACAAACAACTGAAAGTACAATACGGTAACGAGTTTGCTGTTGTAAAAGCACAAATTCATGCCGGTGGACGCGGTAAGGGTAAAATCCGTGGTACAGAACAGAGAGGTGTGGCCGTAGGAAAAAATGCGGAAGATATCAAAACCATTGCTGGTAATATCCTGGGTGGTACCCTGGTTACTATCCAGACTGGCGAAGCTGGTAAATTAGTAAACAAAGTGCTGGT
The DNA here is from genome assembly GCF_003259435.1 of Chitinophaga dinghuensis. Classification (GTDB taxonomy): domain Bacteria; phylum Bacteroidota; class Bacteroidia; order Chitinophagales; family Chitinophagaceae; genus Chitinophaga; species Chitinophaga dinghuensis. Next base: position 268,794 of record NZ_QLMA01000003.1, on the reverse strand, counting down.
TGCACAGGATGTTTATTACCCAGGTCCTAATCCTGTAAAAGAATTCTACCTGTCTATCCTCCTGGATCGCGCTAAAAGCATGAACGTTATCATGTACTCCACTGAAGGTGGTATGGATATCGAAGAAGTTGCACACAGCACTCCAGAAAAAATATTCAAAGAGTGGGTTAAACCTAATATGGCGCTGCAGCCATTCCAGGCGCGCAACATCGCTTTCAACCTCGGTCTGAGCGGTGATGCATTCAAAAACATGGTGAAATTCGTTACTAACCTGTACAATGCGTACGTAGGACTGGATTGCAGCATGCTGGAAATCAACCCACTGTTCAAAACCAGCGACGAGAAAATCATTGCTGTAGATGCGAAAGTAAACCTGGACGACAATGCGCTGATGCGTCATGCGGACCTGGAAGCACTGCGCGACATCACTGAAGAAGATCCTACCGAAGTAGAAGCAGGTAAATACAACCTGAACTTCGTAAAACTCGACGGTAACGTAGGTTGTATGGTAAACGGCGCCGGTCTGGCAATGGCTACCATGGATATGATCAAACTGTCTGGCGGTGAACCAGCTAACTTCCTGGACGTAGGAGGTACTGCTAACGCTCAAACCGTTGAAGCAGGTTTCCGTATCATCCTGAAAGATCCTAAAGTAAAAGCGATCCTCATCAATATCTTCGGTGGTATCGTTCGTTGCGACAGGGTTGCTCAAGGTGTAATCGATGCTTACAGATCTATCGGCAACATCAACGTTCCTATCATTGTACGTCTGCAGGGTACCAACGCTGCTGAAGCGAAACAACTGATCGAAGAATCAGGTCTGAAAGTTCAGTCTGCCATTCTGCTGAGTGAAGCTGCTGCTCTGGTAAACAAAGCTGTTAGCGCTTAAACTGATTATCACTTTACTACATAATAAAACGGGGCCAGTGAATACTGGCCCCGTTTTATTATGTAAAGACAAGCTTAATTCTATTTACTCATGCCCATTACAGCAGCTTTTGCAGAAGCCCAAGCAGCATATTTCTTAGATTCTTCCGGGTATTTCTCCTTTGTCCGTTGAGCCAGCGAGGACAGTAATTCGAGAGATGAACCCTCATTCACCAGGGTTCTAACCCATTTCAAATAAAGTTCTGTTACCTCAGGATCTTTGAACGCTTCATAGTTATAAAATGGTAGAACGCGGGCATTATTCTCATTTTTGTCCTGGTTTGCAATGGAGAATTCAATAAATGCTTTCGCATTTTTGTTATTGCGCACCATGAACATCATAGCAAAATCCATTTTTATCTTATCCCAATCGCCACCTGCCGCATATTCTGTTTCATGCTTTTTCAGGAATTCATTGAAGGCTGCCTCATCATATTTTGAAGGTAATTCCAGCATATCCTTTTTCATGATATTATCCAGGATGCCGGTATTCACATCTATTCCGAATAAATCTTTGTACGACTGGCGATTAGCGAGATAATAGGCCCGGTAGTCAGCAGGTAAACTACGACACAGCGCCATGGCTTTTACCGTCATTTCTGCTTTCTTATCTTTTTGTTTTGCCAGGAAGTCTCTTACTATCGAGTCTTTCGGAAACTCCCTGCTCTTGCTGTAAAATTGCTGATACCACTGCGGGCCTTCTTTCGCGATGGTAGTGGCGAAGCCGTCATGGAATTTGCCCGTTTTATACCTTGCAATAGCTTCCTTCAGAAATTTCAGGAATACGTCTGCATCATGGTAACCGAGGTCCATGCTCACCAGTTTACCTTCCGGAGAGATCACCAGGTAAGTAGGAAAGCCATGCAGCATATACCTCGCACAGAGATCGTTACCGAATTCTTCTTTGAAGACATCAAAGCCGGTATTTATAAAATTATCCAGCATGTATTGTTTTACATCTTTACTGGGGAATACACGAACTTCCATGTCTTTACAAGCATGGCAGCCTTCGAAATAAGTGTCAACAAAAATTGGTTTCTTTTCTTTTTTTGCCTTGGCCAGTAGTTCATTCCAGGAGGCCTTGATAAATTGAGTGCTGTCCTGCGCCATGGACGCCAACGGCAGCAACCCCGCCAATAGCAGGGCACAGATGGTTTTTTTGATCATCATTTTCTTTTTAATGGTGGTTGTTTGCAGCATTGAAACTACTAAAACAGACCGAAATTGCATACGCTTCTTTTCCACTGGCGATTTGTACTTATGAACGGCAGGAAAATTTTTTTTAACGGATTTATGGAATCCTATACTTAGAACACATCATTCCTAAAAATATACCCATGAAACGAACATTATTCTTCGTAGGCTGCCTGATGATTGCCGGGTCCGTGTCTGCACAAACAAAAAAACAGACCATGGCCACCACTATCAGCAAGGTTACTGTATTCATAAAGGGCGCTCAGATCACACGCACCGGCAGTATTGCGCTGGCCGCAGGGGTTAACCAGATCGTGATTTCAGAGGTTTCTCCAGATGTAGAGGAAAAGAGCATCCAGGTTAATGGAGACGGCGACTTCACACTGCTGGCCGTTTCCCGGCAATCCAATATGCTGCGCCAGCAGAATAAAAGAGAGGAAATCGCAACCCTGCAACAGCAAAGGGAAAAACTACAACTACAACTGGCTAAGGAAAACAATAACGAGCAAGTATATACGGAGGAGAAAAATATGCTGCTGAAGAATCAAACCGTTACCGGCAATAATGGGGTGAAAGCAGCAGATTTACAGGCTTCCCTGGATCTCCAACGGACAAGGCTATCCGAAATATTATCTAAAATCCTGGACATCCAGCAGGCGGCCAAACAAACCTCCATTGAACTGAAAAAGGTAGAACAGCAACTGATGGCACTCAACAACCAGGATAATATCCCTACCAGCGATATCATCCTGGATATTCAGTCTAAAATCGCTACCACAGGGAAGATCACCGTGAGTTATATGGTACGCAATGCCGGCTGGATTCCCTCTTATGATATCCGGGTAAAAGATATCAACCACCCCATCAACCTCGTGTACAAGGCCAACGTATTCCAGCAATGCGGAGAAGATTGGAAAAATGTGAAATTGAGCCTCAGTTCTGGCTCTCCGGAAGAAAGTAGTACCAAACCTACGCTTCTTCCATGGTACCTGCGCAGCTATAACTCTGTTTATGAACGCAATGCAGATATCAACGGACTTGCTCAAACAGTTGCTCCTACAGAAATAACCGGTATCGTAACGGATGAAGATAATACCCCTTTGCCTGGCGCCACTATTTCCATCAAAGGCAGAACCCTCGGCGCTATCACAGACGGACAAGGTAAGTTTCGTATTCAGCAACCGCCAGGAAACAATATTATCCAGGTAAAATCAATTGGTTATATGCCAGCGGAACTACCCGCCAGAAATAACCTGCACTTTTCACTCAGACCGGATAATAAAGCGCTAGGTGAAGTAGTAGTTACAGGTTATTATGCCGACAGCAACCTGGAAGGCCGCCTAGCCGGCTTATCTGTTAGCAGTAATTCCCGTGCGGATAAAAAGATAATAAAAATACGCGGTATGAGTACCCTTCAGGATGTACCGGAAGTATTCACTCCTACTACTGTCAACTTTGATATACCTGTTCCTTATACTATTCTTCCTGATGGAAAACCTTACAGTGTAGGCATCAAGGAACTGGAAATACCTGCCTCCTATCAGTATTTTGCAATACCTAAGCTGGAAAAGGCCGCTTATCTCACGGCATCTGTTACAGAATGGGAACAACTAAACCTACTGGACGGAGAAGCCAGTATTTTCTATGAAGGCACTTATATTGGCAAGACCTTACTGGATCTCCAATCTGGCGCCGATTCTCTGCAAATCTCTCTGGGTAAGGATAAGCAAGTTGTAGTAAATCGTACTATGCAGAAAGATGAAAGCAAGAAAGGATTCCTGGGCGGCAAAACAACTTTCTCCAAATCATGGGAAATCAGTGTACGCAATAACAAAGGTATACCTGTAAATGTGATTGTACAGGATCAGTTACCTATTAAGACATCTTCTGAAATGGAAGTTTCCAGAGTGGAATATGGAGACGCGGTTCTACAGGAAGATACCAGACAACTAAACTGGCATCTCAATATACCTCCGGCAACTGAGCAGAAAAGGGTATTGAAATATGCGATTACCTATCCAAAAGGAATGATTACCAACGCCCAATAAAAGAGACAGCCCGCCGGTCATCCGGCGGGCTGTTATATGAAAAAGGTGATGATCTTACTAAATAGCGATGAATATCTTCACCGGCGCATCTGCCTGATATAACTCAAAATCATAAGTGTACTTTCTTTTGAGTTCTTTATCATGTTTCCAGATATCCACCCAGGTGGCAACTACCGCCTGTGGCATTTCTCCTTCTACCAGGTATTCCCTGAAGTGCGCTTCTGGAAAATCCCTTCCTACCATTCCTTCCGGAATTGATTCCAAGGAAGATACCGCTACACCGAGTATCGTGGTATAGTCCTCCGTATAGTCGCTCACGTAGTCTGTATATATGGAGTAAATATCGTTCGATACTTTGTTGGGAATTTTATCCAGCAGATTCTCCGAATAAAATTGTTCCCATAATTTACCAATATCACCTGCTGCCTTGCTTTCTTGGTTTGTTGTTCTTACGGCAATTCCAATTATTTTCATTTTCTCCTATTTTAGAAACAGCTGTCAGTCAGGTCTAAATTGATATCTTATTGATTATCCTTTTTCGGCATCACTGCTTTGGGCTGTGGTGGCGCAGGTTTATCGTCTTTCTTATCCTTGTCTTTATTCTCGTCCTTTTTAGGCTTATCTGTACCTGGATTTGCAAAGTCATCTCCATAACCAGAAGAGTCTATGTAATCCTGTTCAGAACCGTTGCCGGAATTCTCTGCTTCCGCACCTGGCTGCACATTGGAGTTAAAGTCCTCAAACGATTCATTCGCCATATTTGCCGGCATAATGAATTTATCGCTGGCGGATACTTTCAAGGTTGGATCTGCATATACTTTCTGCATGAAGTAAGCCCAGATAGGTAAGCCTGTATTGGCGCCCTGACCCATAGCGGTAGTGCTGAAGTGGAGATAGTTGTTTTCACAACCTACCCATGCACCAGCGAGGATTTTCGGCGTATAACCAATAAACCAACCGTCGGTATTATCGTTGGTGGTACCTGTTTTACCGCCTATTTCCCCTTGGATATTGTAACGGGAACGCAGACGGGCAGCGGTTCCACCCGGACCAGTTACTCCTTCCATCATTTTCACCATGGTGTATGAATCATGCTCACTGATTACCTCGCGTTTCATAGGCGCGAAGGTTTCCAGGATATTGCCATATCTGTCTTCAATACGGGTGATATAGATAGGTTTGGTATTGATACCTCTTGCCGGGAACATCGTGTATGCCTGGAGCATCTCATACAGCGAGAGATCCACGGCGCCCAGTGCGATGGATGGATATGGATCAATTTTAGGGGTGAATCCTATTTTATTCTTAGCGAAATCTGCGAAATTTTTAGGACCCACTATTTGAATCAGACGAGCTGCTACAAGGTTGAGGGATTTAGCCAGTGCGCCTGCCATGGTGATAGAACCGCCGGTACTACCTTCGGAGTTATGCGGGGTCCAGCCATCGATAGTGATTGGCTCATTCGGCAACATGGTGAGTGGAGACATACCATTTGTAACGGCAAAGCAATACAGAAATGGTTTGAATGTAGAACCTACCTGACGGCGCGTTTTAGATACGTGGTCGTTTTTGAAATAACGGAAATCGGGACCACCCACCCAGGCTTTCACTTCGCCGCTTTCAGGGTCCATGGCCATAAAGCCGGCCTGGAGAATCGCACGTGTGTAACGGATGGAGTCCATCGGCGTCATAACGGTGTCGATATCGTTCATTTCCTGTTCGGTGAAGCTTCTCCAGCCGAATACTTTCATTTTAACCGGCGTATTGAAAACGCGGTTGATAGTGGAATCATCTGCGCCATCATCTTTCATTTGCTGGTAGCGGTCAGATTCCTGCATGAATTTATTCAGTTCTTTCTGCCAGTTTTTCCATACGCTACCCGATTTGATATTGTTTTGTGCAAACAATGATTTCTGGAGCGTCATCAGGTGATGGCGTACGGCTTCTTCTGCATACAGCTGCATGCGTGGATTGATAGTCGTATAGATTTTCAGTCCATCACGGTAGATGTTATAGGAAGAACCGTCTGATTTTTTATGATTGGCACACCAGGTTTTCAGCTCATCCCGCAGTACTTCGCGGAAATAAGGAGCAGGTCCTTTGTTATGGTCAATTTTATTGTAGTGCAGTACAATTGGTTTGCTGGTGGCAGACGCAGCTTCTGCTGGGGTGATGAAGTTATTCTCCAGCATGTTTTTGATCACCGTATTTCTGCGATCCAGCGCCATTTTCGGGTTACGGCGAGGGTTGTAAAGGGTATTTCCTTTGAGCATACCCACCAGGATGGCCGCCTCTTCGATAGAAAGATGTCCGGCATCTTTACTGAAGAAGGTACGGGCCCCATTTTCAATACCGTAAACGTTATCACCGAAGGATACCGTGTTTAAATAAAGTGTTAAAATTTCCTTTTTAGTGAAATTTCTTTCCAGCTTGACAGCAATAATCCATTCTTGTATCTTCTGGAAGCCGCGGGAAATAGGATTTGTGGCTCTTTGTTTACCCAGTACATCTGCCTGGAGATTGAGTGCCAGCTGTTGTGTGATGGTACTGGAGCCACGTTTTTTACCGATCATGAGGTAAAATGGAATGGCAAAAGTAGCTTTCGGATCAATCCCTGAATTGTCATAAAACCGACTTTCCTCGGTGGCAATCAAGGCGTTGATTACATTTGGAGATATCTCGTTATAGTCGCTACTGGAGCGGTCTACCTGATAATACTTACCTAATATGGTACCATCATCGGCTATTACTTCGGAGGCCAGTGCAGCGCGAGGGTTCTCCAGTTCTTCCATGGAAGGCATATTGCCAATGACACGGAAGTTGATGAGTAATACGAGGATAGTCAATAGTGCTAAAATCCCAAAAGCCACTCCCCACAATATTTTCACCGATTTTTTCATGCGTTTTTCTGATTTGTTAAATGGCTAAACTTACCTAAAGTCTGACCGACAAAGCTAATGGAAATTTTCAGGATTTTGCACTGTTACTGTGTTACATAATTATCAGTAAAGAATTTGCGATATCCGGCCAAATCCTTGGTGCTGTTTAGCAGGATAAAATTATCTCTTGAAATGACGAACATGGAGTAGTCTGCAGGCTTAATACGCGGGATAATATTGGCAGAGGCAGCATCGCGGATTTCATCGAAGTATTCCAGTGCTTTGTCTTCGTTCGGGAAGAGCCTGAATATCAGCATGATATCATTTGGCGTTAGTACAAAGCTACCTACTTCAATTTTGTCTGCCGCATGTTTGTTGGCATTATAGCGGGTGAACTGGTTCAGTCCCTCATCCATCAAATCTTTCGATACGCGCTGGAAAGAGAGTACCACAAAGAATGGATTATTTACATCTAACTTGTAAGGAGTCAGCGGTTTAGGGGGCGCTATTGGTAGCGCTTCCGGCGTAGGGGGCGCTACTGCAGCGGCTACCGTATTCAGTACCGGCGTATTGGCGGTTACATTGGAAGCCACTTTAATACTGTCTGCTTTCGTTTTGGCAGTGTTTACTTTATCTGTCAGCGAAGGCTGAGGATTCTGCCAAGGATAGCGGATAGAAATATTCTCATCCAGCGCGGCGCCGCCATTGCTGGTTTTCTGTATTTCCAGTTGTGCGAGGTAATTATATATTTCTTTGCGCTTATTCAGCACGTCCATCAGGGCTTGTGCCTGGGAATGAATAGCCTCGTCAGAAGCGTATTTATTCAGTACATACTGCACTGCGCGAACAGAGCGCATGGTGGTATCTGTGGCGAAGGAAGTATCTGTTTTCACCGTTACCATTGCTTGTAACAGGTCAAATTTAGGTTGCAGGTAATTCACGCCGTATACAGAATCTACCATTGCACGCATGGCGATGGCCGCATCGTAGTTACCGTTACGGAAGGCGGTATAGGCAGAATCATAGGCCTGACTGATAGCTTTCTTCTTACCGGCATCGATATCTTTCAAAGCCCCAAAACGGATATAATCTGCGAAATTCGTTTGTGCGTAATCGTTAAGTACCTGGTTTTTATAGCGGTTGGCAATATCGTTTCTACCCAGCTTTCCGTTCCATACATAGAGGGAATATAACACTTCCGGCTTCTGTGGATGGTTGGGATAAATGTATAGCAATGAATCGTAGGTTTCTATGGCCAGTTTCGCATTTTCCAGTTTATCGTAATAGAGTTTTCCCAGTTCAAACCAGGCATCCTGGCATTTCGTTCTGGAAATATCAAATTTCTCTTTGGTGAGTGGCAGGCCCTGGGCAAGGGTTTCAGCGGTAATGCTATCGGGCGATACAGTGGCAGGCGCTTGTTCTGTAGGCGCATTGAGCATAGCTGGTCCGTTGTTGGCGATATTGGCATTGTTACCGCTAGGCTGACTACGACGCCAGTTATCCGCCAGTTGCCTGTTACCCCAACGGCGTTTGAATTCAGAATAACCGGAAGATTTTGCCGCCTGATTATAGAAGTACCAGTCGCCATTCCCATCGTTTTGCGGAGCGAATCCAGCAGCATTCCCCATCAAACTGCTGCCAAAAGCAACGTTGTTACTGGAGTTGGAGGCATTTTTAGCATCTGCTTTCTTTTTATCCGCCGCTTCTTTCTTTATTGTGCCTGCAAGTTTAGAGAGATAAATGTTACGATCTGATTCAGGCATCATAGCAATGCGTTGGAGACTATCTTCCCGATGAATCAATGCCACTCTGGCTGCAACATCTCCTAATACGTTCTTACGGGTTGTCACCACAGCAGCATCTGCAAAGTCGTTGGTCATTACGCCAGCGGTACTATCGTAATATTTCTTTGCTTCCAGGTAGTTACGCTGATCGTAGTAGATATCTGCGATGCCTTTATAAGTGAGGGTGCGTTGTACCAGGTTATTGCTGGGTTCTTTCAGTGATTTCTGCATGTAGGCCTGGGCAGCATCTGCATCTTTAGGGTAAGACAACATACCCATTGTATAGAGAATCCCATCGCGGTAAGGATGGAAGCGCTCTTTGCGGAGCATATGCCGGAGGCCTTCAATACTTTTCGTTGGATCGCCGTTTTCCCTGGCGGCATTGAGCTTGGCGATCTGGATACGTGCCTGAAAATCCATCATAGGGTCAGGCCTCTGTGCGATCACTTCGCGGAATTGCTCAATAGCAGAATCCGGGCGGTTTTGCATGGCCAACAGCTGACCGAGAATGAAGGACATTCTCGCTTTAGCTACTTTATCCCTGCTTTTATCTATGGCGATTTGTAAAGGCTCAATTGTTTCCGGGTATCTGCCCTGGATGTAGTTGCCGTAAGCTCTTACTTCAGCGAGGGAGCCTTCCAGGCGTTTGGGGAATTTCGGGTCGTTATGGAGTACGTTCAGCAAGGCTTGTACCTCATCGAATTCCTTTTGTTCCAGGAGGGTGCGGGCTCGCCAGAGGAAAGCGTCGTTGCGGGCGCTTTTATGGCGGAACGGCCCCAGGATACCTTTTGTTTTTTCTTTGGTGGCAACGGAAATGTGATCGTTCTCTGCAGAGCCGATCACGGTTTTGTATTCCTTCTTATTCTTTGGCGCAAAAGCGATATTAACGAACTGGAAGGTTTTGTTGGCATTGTCCAGGTCTCCTTCGTAGAAGTAGGCGCGGCCCATGAGTACATAGCAATCAGGTATCCATTTTCCTCTGGGATCGTGGAGTTGTATGCCGGTAGAGGCCTTTTCCACTACAGAATCCAGTTCTTTTTTGCTAAAGCTTTGGTTCTGCATGGTGAAAGGATAGAAAGGCAATAAAACATTATAGTTGTCCTGCCCCTGGCGGTTGACGGTACGTACTACTTTGTTCAGCTTTGTTCTTGCATGGAAATAGTAGTTATAGCGGGTGGCCAGGTTTTGCCAGAAGGCGCGGTAGAGGGTCCATCGTTTTTTCTCCAGCATGATTTCAGCGGGGGTACGACGATCTTGTACTTTGGTATTATTGCCGGCTCCGAGTTGAAACAACGGTTTTCCCTGGGTATTACCCTGAGGATTGCTTTTTTGTGACTGGTTCTGGGGCCGTATCACCGTCTGCTGGTTACGGTTCTGGGGCTGTTGAATCTGCGCCCAAGCCGCTGGTATTCCCATGCACAATAAAAAAAGTAAAGCAAAATATCTTAATAGTAACTTGTTGCGATTCATGGATGCCAGGGTGTATAGGCTAAATATATATAACTTCCAGATTAAAAAAATATTTTAAAGATACTGTAAAAATGTGGAAAATCTTATAATAATTTATCATTTAACCGGCTGATAATCAACCTTGAGAATGCATAGACTATCAGATTTTTTTTCTGTATCTCCCTATATCTGATAAACGAAACAACAAATAAAACAAATATGATTAACTTTAGCCGCCTGAAAACGAAAAAATTGCAATGGCAAGGAAGGGGAATAAAAATAAAAGAAGAAATTTAGAGAAGCTTAGTCATAAGTATCGTCTGGTTATTATGAACGATGAAACTTATGATGAAGTAACTTCGTTCAAATTGTCGAGAATGAGCGTATACATAGCATTGAGTACCCTCTTTGTATTGCTGGTGGCTATTACAGTAGCTACCATTGTGTTCACGCCCTTGCGTTATTATATTCCCGGCTATGGCGATCTGAAGCAGCGCAGAGAATTTATCCATCTCAAAATGCGCGCAGACTCTCTCGAAAATGCCGTAAATGCCCGTGATAAGTACCTGAATAACATCAAACAGGTGATCAACGGCGAGTTTACCGGCAAACTAGATACAACGATGGTACAGGTGCCCAAAGTGGATGGCAGCACCTATTAAACAGTAACTATTTTGAATATATATTATTGATTATTAGTTAATTACAGATTATCAATAAATCTCAAAATAATTTAATTTATTTTACATCGTTTTAACTTTCAAAACTGAAAAACCTGAAAACCTATGTTTAATAACAGTTCAAAATCTAAAGGCGACGGCAAAAGCATGCTGCCCTCCTCTACTATCAACATTATCGGAAGTGGTACCTCTATTCAGGGCGACATCGTTTGTGAAGGTGATATCCGCATTGATGGCCAGGTAAACGGTCTGGTATCAACCAAAGCTAAAATAGTAGTAGGTCCGGAAGGAGACATTACCGGAGATTTGGTTTGTCAGAGTGCCGACATTATGGGGAAAGTTACTGGAATCATCAAAGTGGATGAGCTCCTGTTCCTGAAAGGAAATGCACTTGTAAAGGGAGATGTCTACACTAATCATTTCGAAATGGAGCCAACCGCTAAATTCAATGGCCGTTGCTACATGGAAGATGAAAAGCCGACAGAAACACACAAAAATGGAAAGTCAGTCGCCAAAAAAGAAGCCGAACAACCACAAGCCTGATAACAAGGCTAGTTCGGTCATGCGCTATGCGGGTCTTGCGTTTCAGATGATGACAACGCTTGGATTGGCAGTATTTGCAGGTTATAAGCTAGACCAAAAAATTGGCTGGCGTTTTCCTGTTTTTCTTGTCATTTTTTCTTTACTCGGTTTAGCCATAATTTTGTGGCAAATTATTAAAGACACCCGCAGGTAATGAGCGATAGATTTTTTATTCGACTATTTGCCGTATTCGGCATTTTAAATGGAATTTTAATGGCGTGCAAACCCAGGTTGATGGATATCAGCGCACACTTCTATGTGCTGCTTATCGGCAACCTGGTCCTGGCGCTGGTTTCTCTGTTCTCCTACAGAATGAGCCGTAAAGGCCTTCAAACCGCTAACAACAACGCTTTTGTCAGAGCCGTTTATGGTTCCACACTCAGCAAACTGATGATCTGTGTGGTAGGTATTATCGCCTATGTACTCACTTACAGACCTAATGTCAGTAAAGCAACCATCTTTATCCTGCTGTCTCTCTACCTCGTTTATACCATTTTCGAAACACTTAGCTTGTTTAATTATATCCGAAAGAAGAAGTAAATGAAACAGGAGGCGCCATTACATGCCTTAGCGGCTTATCTGCCGGATGGTACCTTCGAACCGGTAATGGAATTTATCCGAATTTTTAAGGTACATCTCACCATTACCCGTGAAAGAAAGAGTATCCTCGGAGATTATCGCCACCCGGATGGAACAGGGAAAGGCCATCGCATCAGCATCAACGGATCGCTGAATAAGTATTCCTTTCTCATTACCCTCCTGCATGAACTGGCACATCTGACCACTTTCAATAAGTACAATAACCGTGTGGCCGCCCATGGAAAAGAGTGGAAAGCGGAATTTACCAATATCCTCAGCGGATTTGTTGGTAAAAATTACCTGCCACCGGATGTAGAACTGGCGGTGAGACAAAGTATGCTCAATCCTGCTGCCAGCTCCTGTGCAGACGAAGACCTGCTGCGCGTACTCAGCAGATACGATCGTAAAAAAGATAACCATTACTTTGTGGAGCAACTGCCCTTACATCAGCACTTCAAAACAAAAGACGGCAGAATATTCAAAAAAGGAGAGAAAATCAGGAAACGCTATCGTTGTGAGGAAGTTGCCTCTAAACGATTATACCTTTTTAGTCCTGTATACGAAGTGGAATTGGTGACCGAATAACTAAAAGAAGTGCCACCGCCGGTCAGACGGTAGCACCATATCATGCTTATTTTACTTCTGTATAATGTAACTCGGGGAATGTCATCGCCCGGTTAATCAACTGTATTTCAAGTTTAATAATCTTCTCTTCTGCTGCTGCCTGTAATTTATGGGCATCATCTGTTGGCTTATGGTAATCATCATGCCCTCCCGTGTGGAAGAATAATACCGGCACCTGATGCATATAAAAGTTATGATGGTCAGACGCGCCTTTTCCAGCGGCATCTGTAAAGAATTTAATACCATCCTGCTGTATGCCCTTGAATACCTCCGGCCATTCTTTAGCAGAACCAAAACCGCCTATACCTATCCCGCGCTCCGGATTATAACGGCCAATCATATCCATATTCAGCATGAAATGCATTTTATCCAAAGGCATCACCGGATGATTGGTATAATACTTTGAACCCTGTAAGCCCAGCTCTTCTCCACCAAATGCAATAAAGAGGAAGTTAAACGGTTCTTTGGTGTTATTCTTTGTATAATAACGGGCTAATTCCAGCAATCCAGCTATGCCGGAAGCATTATCATCTGCGCCATTGTGAATTTGTCCTACAGGATATTTACCATCGAAAAGCCCCGCTCTTCCCAGGTGATCGTAATGCGCGCCGATGACAATCGTACGTGCGGCGCCGTTATCCAGGAAGGCAATTACATTGCGACTTGGAATGTCTTTGTGACTGTTACGGTCAAATGTAAAATCCTGGAAATAGCTGCCATCCACTAATGGTTGGAGACCGAGTTTGCGAAACGCTTTCGCTACCCAGCGACTGGCTTTCACACCGCCTTTTTCTGCTGTTCCTCTGCCTTTCAGCTTATCGGAGGCCAGGTAGTTCACTGTCCGCTGAATCCTGGAGGCGGAAGGAATGGTATCCTGTGCCTGTGCCCCGATAAATAAAGCTACTGTACATAATCCGGTAAATAACACCTTTTTCATTGCACTAAATCCTTGGTTATCCTGCAAGTATATTAATAAACGACAGAAGGCTTCCCCAAAGGAAGCCTTCTGCTAAAATTTATGACTGAATTGTTCAGATGCTATTACTTTTTGTTGCGTTGCTGCATTTCCTGCTGGCGCTTCTGCATCTCTTCCAGTTTGCCTTGCCATTTAGACTTGTTCACTGGTTTCTTTTTGTTTTCCTGAATTTGTGCGTGGATTTTCGCCTCGTTGATTACAAATTTCTGAATAACAAATTGCAGAATGATAGATACTAAGTTAGACAGGAAGTAGTAGAATGTCAACGCTGCTGCTGTTCTGTTGAAGATACCCAGGAACATGATAGGCATGATGTAAGGCATATACTTCATAGCAGGATTGCTCTGGTCGGCCATACCGCGGTTGTAGAACGCGAGCATGAAGCTGGTAACAGTCATCAGCAGGGTGAAGAGACTCACGTGATCGCCATAGAATGGAATATTGAATGGCAGGTGAGCGATAGAATCGTAGGTAGACAAGTCGGTTGCCCAGAGGAAGCTTTCCTGACGCAGCTCAATGCTGGATGGGAAGAAGCTATACATGGCTACCAGAATAGGTAACTGCAGCAACATTGGTAAACATCCACCGAGCGGGTTTACACCTGCGCTCTTGAAGAGTTTCATTTGTTCTACGCCGAAAGTCTGTTGATCATCACCATATTTCTTCTTCAGTTCTTCGATTTCTGGTTTCAGCACTTTCATTTTCGCCTGGGAAACATAGCTCTGGTAAGTAAATGGAGCGATGAGGAGGCGGATGAAGATGGTGAGCAGAATGATGATCAGACCATAGTTGTGAATAAATCCGCTGAGGAAGTTAAACACAGGAATGATGAGCCATTTGTTCACATATTTCACGAAAGCAAAGATACCTGAGCCCAGCGGAATGATTTTTTCCATGCCGAGATCGAATGATTTCAGTGTTTTATAGTGGTTAGGACCGTAGTAGATTTCAATAGGGAAATTGAAATCGGCAGAGCGGTCGTAAGGGATCTGCAAAGTAGTGTAAGTCTGGCCTACGATGTTCGCGCTTTCAGGTACTTTGGTATTGATATCTGCGCTGGCGAAATCTGTTTTCTTAGCGATGAAGGTAGTGTTAAAGAACTGTTGTTTAACACTGATCCATTTCAGTTCGTTATCCAGTTTTTCGTGTGGTGTACGCTGCAGGGTGAAGTAGTCGTGTTTTTCTTTGTTGGTCATCCAGTGCACCTGGTTGTTCAGGCGTTCGTTCTGCATGTCCTGCTCTTGTTTATCTTCCTGGGAATTCCATTGCAGGGCGATGGTTTTCTGGTTACCTGGGAGGATGTTATTGAAGCCAACAGCGTGTATGTTATAGTCTACCACATAGCTACCTGGTTTCAGGGAGTAGGTAAACTCGAGGTAAGCGCCGCCGGCAGCGTTCAGACGATAGGAAATAGACTGCTGGTCGCCGGATTGCTGTGGCTGAGATGCTGCGAAGAACAGATCTGCAGATGGCAGCGATTTGGTTGGACTGGCAGGAACTTCTACTGATAAACGGTTAAAGGAGTTGTTAGTGAGCATCAGCGGCTGGCCTTCGTGTGTTTTGAACTTTTTCAGTTGCACGGAAGCTGGCTGACCACCTTTATTAGAGAAGGTAATTTTTACTACATCATTTTCCAGAACGCTGGTTTGTTCAGTACCCACAGCTGCTGCTGCGAATACGCCATATTCTCCGGAAATCTGTGCCTGATGGGCTGAATCGAGCTGAGTACCAGCCAGAGACGCAACTGTATCTACAGGTACGGTCTTAGGCTTGTTCACATTGGCGATGGAATCTTGTATGGCTTTTTCATGCGCAGCATTTTGTGCCTGTTTGTTATTGTAGAATATATATCCTACCAACAACAAACCCATTAATAAAAAGCCAATAACCGAATTTCTATCCATGAAATGCAATTAAAATTTAGGCAGCAAAGGTAATCCTTTTTCTGGCAAAGCCACCAAAGGTTACGTTCTACGCCCTCTTTTTTTGACGATTGTTTATTAAAGAATTGTTAAAAGGAAAGGGAGCGAAGCTAAAAGTCATTTTATAAAGAGAGGATCTGGTCGAAACTGTGGTTTTGACCAGATCCTCTCTTTATAGTCGTTGCCGCCTGATGGGCGGCAACGACGTGAAAACGTAGGGTGCTTCGTTTATAATATGACTAGTCAGCCCCAATGATATTTATATTATATAAAATAATATATCAACAGCAATTTATTTAGCTACTGCCTCTTCTGTGTGAACAGCTTTACCGTTTTTAGTTTCTGCGTAGGCTTTGGCAGCTTTCACGAAGGAAACGAACAGCGGAGCTGGCGCTTCTACGGTGCTCTTCAGTTCTGGATGGAACTGGGAACCTACAAAGAATGGATGGTTTGCCAGCTCGATCATTTCTACGAGGCCGGTATCCGGGTTTTTACCGGAAGGAATCATACCTGCATCTTCAAACTGCTGGAGGAAATCGTTATTGAACTCATAACGATGACGGTGTCTTTCACTGATGTGGGTGCTACCGTATATTTCAGCTGCTTTGGAGCCAGGACGCAGTTCGCAACCGTAAGCGCCCAGACGCATGGTACCGCCTTTGGCAGTGATTTTCTTTTGTTCTTCCATCAGGTTGATGACAGGATGGGCGGTATCCGGGTTCATTTCCACGGAGTGCGCATCTTTCCAACCGAGTACGTTGCGGGCATATTCTACCACAGACATCTGCATACCGAGGCAGATACCGAAGAATGGCAGGTTATTTTCGCGGGCATACTGAATAGCAGTGATTTTACCTTCAATACCACGATGACCGAAGCCAGGGGCTACCAGGATACCGTCGAGGTTTTTCAGTTTTTCACATACATTTTCAGGGGTCAGGTGTTCGGAGTGAATGTTCTGGATGATCACCTTGCATTCATTCACGGCGCCTGCATGTACAAAGGATTCCAGGATGGATTTGTAAGCATCCTGTAATTCCACGTATTTACCGATAAGACCGATAGTTACTTTTGTTTTTGGATATTTCAGTTTATCCAGGAATTCGCGCCATTTCACTAGTTCTGGTTCTTTTTCAACCGGCAGGTTCAGACGTTTGAGCACAGAAACATCCAGTTTCTCGCGCATCATTTCCAGTGGCACTTCGTAGATGGTAGGAACGTCGTTTGCTTCAATTACCGCATCTACCTGTACATTACAGAACAGGGCGATTTTCTTTTTCAGATCGCGGTACATTGGTTCTTCTGTACGGCAAACGATGATGTCCGGATGTACGCCATATTCGCTCAACAGACGCACAGAGTGCTGTGTTGGCTTGGTTTTGAGCTCTTTTGCCGCACGCAGATAAGGAATCAGTGTCAGGTGAACAACCAGGCAATCTTCTTCACCCAGTTCCCATTGCAGCTGACGAACAGACTCAATATAAGGCAGCGATTCGATGTCGCCCACGGTACCACCCAGCTCTGTAATCACGATATCATATTTACCGTCTTTACCTAACAAGAGGATACGACGTTTGATTTCATCGGTGATGTGCGGGATTACCTGAACGGTTTTACCGAGGTAAGCGCCTTCTCTTTCCTTGTTGATCACTGTTTGATAGATACGACCGGTGGTCACGTTGTTGGCCTGAGACGTAGGCGTATTCAGGAAACGCTCGTAGTGACCCAGATCGAGATCGGTTTCGGCACCATCTTCGGTTACATAACATTCCCCGTGCTCATATGGGTTTAATGTTCCCGGATCCACATTGATATATGGATCGAACTTCTGAATAGTCACTCTAAAGCCGCGTGCCTGCAATAGTTTAGCCAGCGAGGCGGCTATAATTCCTTTACCCAAAGAGGAAGTAACACCTCCCGTTACGAAGATATATTTTGCCATAAAAACTAAAATTCTGCTAAGAATACTTGACCTATAATGGGGGAAGTGCCGGACTGCTTTTGGTGCGATACCTGTCAAGTAAAATACTTCCGAAGGTCATGCAAAGTTACAAAAATTTGCTTCGCACCCAAGTATTTATATGGATTTGACAATTCCAGGGCAAAAAAATCCCCCGGAATCGGCCCCTGTCAACCCCTGCTGGCAGCGGATTCCGCCAGATTTTGAAATTCACAAAAATTATACGCACTGCAATCACGTATCATTCAAAAAATCTCCCAAAAACATTGGAATATGATAACTGTTTATCATCTTACGATAGACAAATTTCAAATTGCCCCCACAAACAAAATACTATTCTTTTTAATGCAACACCGCTATCAATCATATATCGTAAATTTGCGTCCGAAATACATAAAAGATGACTTTAACGCCTAAAAGAGCGCAGGACTCCCTGATTCAGATGACAGAACTGGTGCTGCCAAACGATACCAATACTTTTGGTAATCTGATGGGAGGCCGACTGATGTACTGGATGGATATTGCCGCTGCGCTTTCCTGCATGAAACATTGCTCTGCTCCCGTGGTTACCGCCTCGGTAGATAATATCTCTTTCGAAAATCCCATCAAACTGGGCAATGTGGTACACATTGAAGCGAAAGTGAGCCGGGCATTCAATACTTCTATGGAAGTACATATGCGCGTATGGGGCGAAGATCCCGTACAGCAATACCGCTATAAATCAAATGAAGCTTTCATGACTTTTGTAGCGCTGGACCCTAACGGTAACTCCAGACCCGTTCCTCCTATCACTGTAGACACAGAGGAAGAAAAAAGATTATATGATGGCGCCCTGCGCCGCAGACAGCTCAGACTCATCCTCGGTGGTAAAATGAAACCGGAAGATGCGGACGAACTGAAAGCTCTCTTTAACATATAAGGATATTACTTATAATAGAAGAACGGACCGTCGATATCGATGGTCCGTTCTTCTATTATTTATCAGCGAAGATTGGAGCGAGTAGTTCCGCGCTTCGCGCGGGAGCAGATGCCTAAGTATAATCGCCAGCCGAATACTGTTTACTATTATAAATCTGAGCGACTTTCATCTCCCGACATTCCTTCCCATTCGGCATAAAACTGCTGCAGATACTGTTCCATAAATTGATGCCGCTGCTCCGCCAGTCTCTTCCCCGTTTCGGTATTCATCCTATCGCGCAACAACAGTAACTTTTCATAGAAATGATTGATAGTAGGCGCAGTATTATGCTTATAATCTTCTTTACTCCTACTCATAACAGGTGAAATATTCGGATCATAAATCGCCCTGTTTTTAAACCCGCCATAATTAAAAGCCCGCGCAATACCGATAGCACCGATAGCATCCAGTCTGTCTGCATCCTGCACCACACCCAGTTCCAGCGAATAAAATCCATTTTCATTATGACCGCCTTTGAAGGAAATATATCTTACTATATTCTCTACATGCTGAATCACGTCTGCTGGTAAACCTTGGTGCTGCATGAAGGCCACCGCTTTAGCAGGTCCTATTTCCTCATCGCCACCGTTAAATTTAGAGTCGGCAATATCATGCAAAAGCGCTCCCAACTCCACCACCATCATGTCCACCTTTTCTGATGCAGCCAACTTCCGCGCCTGCTGCCATACCCTGTAGATATGCCACCAGTCATGGCCGCCTTCTGCGTCCGCCAGGGTTTCCTTTACATAATTTACTGTCAGATTGATAATGTCCTGTCTGTATTCCATAATCGTAAAGATAGGATTTCAGGCAACAACATTTTGTTGGAGATAGTCGTTATGAAAATATGATACAGATCAAAAGAGTATATGAGGAGTATGAGGAGAAAGACGGCTATCGCATACTGGTAGACCGTTTGTGGCCACGGGGCCTTTCCAGAGAAAAGGCCCATCTGGACGAGTGGCTCAAAGATATAGCGCCCACGGATGAACTCAGAAAATGGTTCAATCATGATCCGGAGCGCTATACGGAATTCAAACAACGGTATGAAAAAGAGCTAAAGGAACATGCCGGTTTATTGGAGGAAATCCGAAAAAAAGCGGCACATCACCGGGTAACTTTATTATATGGCGCACACGATGAACAACATAATCAGGCGGTAGTACTGCTGGAAGTGCTTTCAGAAAAACATTGATCACAGTTCTTTTGTATCTGGGTTCACCAGTACATCTGTGATGTTATTCAGCTTTTTCACTTTCGCCGCAAAATCTCCTTTTAGTTTATCTCGTATAATATGTAATTTTTGTAAGACGTCATCCAGGCTGTCTGGCAGGGCTTCTTGCAGCACCTGTTTGAGCCGCTTGGCCACTGTTGGCGATTTACCATTTGTGGAAATGGCAATCTTCAGATTCCCTTTCTGTACCACCGATCCCAGGTAGAAATCACATAATTCGGGCGTATCAGCCACATTAATCAGCACTTTGCTACCTTTCGCTTTCTCCCAGACACATTGGTTTAGTTCCCTGTTATTCGTGGCTGCGATCACCAGGTCTTTTCCCAGCAGATCTCCGCAGGAAAAGGCTTTATGAATCAGGGTCACATTGGCATAACTCTTTGCCAGCCCTTCCAGTTCCGGCAAAAATGAAAGCGACACCACCGTAATCGTTGCTTCCGGGCAGTTTTGCAGCATGGCATTTACCTTTTCCATTCCTACATTACCGCCACCAACCACCAATACGTGCAGGCGATGTAACTTAAAGAATACGGGAAACAACTGATTTTCTTCCATTATACAGCGATTTTAAGTCCTTCTGCTACCCTGGATTGCAGCGCCTGGAACGCTTCATGGAAGCGCACCACTTCACCTATCACAATAATCGCAGGGTTATGTAACTGATGAGTTTCAGCAATTTTTGCCAAGTCTGCGGCATTACCTACTCCTATCTGCTGGTTAGGCAAAGTTCCATTCTGGATGATCGCAGCAGGCGTATCTCCTTTACCGCTGGCTTCGTAGATGCCTGCTATTTCCTGCAATTTGCCCATTCCCATGAGGATAACCACGGTTGTATTAGCAGCTACCGCATGTTGTAAATCGCGGGAAAGGCTGCCCGACTTTGTATTTCCGGTTATTACCCAGAAACCTTCACTTACATTTCTGGCGGTAACGGGAATCTGATTCATTCCCGGTACCGCGATCGCACTCGTTATACCAGGCACTACTTCTGTAGCAATACCAAATTGTTGTGCGAATGCAATTTCTTCTGCGCCTCTGCCGAAAACAAAAGAATCTCCACCTTTTAATCTCACTACGCTGCCATAAGTCAGCGCATATTTAACAATCATGCGGTTGATTTCTTCCTGCGGATATACATGCATACCGGCTCTCTTACCTACAAATCTGCACAGACAGTCGGCAGGTGCGTGTTCCAGGAGTTCATTATTCGACAGCGCATCGTAAAGAATCACCTTTGCATTTTGAATAGCCTTCAGGCCTTTTACCGTAATCAGTTCCGGATCGCCGGGACCGGCGCCAACGAGGGTGAGTTTCGGTTGTATATGCTGCATGTTGTTATGTTTTAGAAAGATAAAAAATGATGATTACTGTACACGGCAGTGATTAAGCTTGTACAGCAGCGGCTTTTTCTACGCGATATGCCTGTGCTTTCGCATAAAATTCTTCCGCTTGTTTGAAATAAGTACCTGCGAAAGTTTCCGTAGGCTCGTTCTCGTTAATCTGTAATACCAGCGTTCTGAAATCTTTTTCAAAGCTGAATAAACCGGTTGCCACGAAGGTTTTGTCGAAGTCGTTGATAACGCCGGTTTGTGTATTACAAGTAACGCCCTCTCCCAGCAACAGCGCTTTCGCAGCTTGTACAAACACGGAGTAAGCATGGTAAATGCCATCTGCATAAGCGCCTTGTACTAAGGCAGCAGCGCCCAGTTCCAGCTTTTCTTCCGCTTCCAGTAAGAGTGTAGCTACCAGGTCAATCACCACGCCGGCACATTCTCCTACTCCGATGGCTGTAGCAAATTGTTCTGCCTGGCCCCAGTCAACATACGCCTCGTCTGAAAGACTCGTCAGATCCGCCAAAGGTTTCAACAGTTCATAGAAATATTTCTCTCCCTGACGATCATAGTATTGATTGAATTTTTCTTCCGGCAGTGCGTTGATTTCGTAGTTATGCAAGAGAGCGCGGAGTACATCAGGGCCACGGCGACTAGGTACTTTAATAACCTTATCGGCTACACGACCTTCGCCATCTCCTACAATTCCTCCGCCCAACAGTACTTGTAATGCAGGCAATACTTTACCGCCACTTTTCAGAGAACTGCCATGGAAGCCAATACTGGCAATCCCATGCTGGCCGCAGGAATTCATACAGCCACTGATTTTTATTTTGATATCCTTATTATGAACCAGGTCCGGGAATTCAGCGGCAATCACGTTTTCCAGCGCTTCCGCAATACCGGTACTGCTGGAGATAGCCAGGTTACAAGTATCGGTACCTGGGCAGGCAGTGATATCTGCTATACTGTCGAAGCCCGGCGCCGCATAGCCTTCTGCTTCCAGTACGCTGTACACATATGGTAAGTGTTCCGGTAATATATATTTCAACAGCAGTCCTTGGTTCGCCGTAACACGCACATCGTCCGCGATTACAGGACGTAGCGCCTCTATCAGTTTGCGACTGGTCACGGAAGAAATATTTCCCAGCGTAACCTTTACATAGGCGGCGAAGTAACCCGACTGTTTCTGTTCAAAAACGTTGGTGGCCTTCCAGGTTTCAAACTGTTGCTGATTGCGGATAGTGAAGGCAGGAACTGCGCCGGTTACAGGAGGCACCGTGTTTTCATACCCATCCACATCCACTTTCACGGATTTATTTTTAACTGCTTTATATTCTTCTTTTACCAATCTGTCGAATTCTTCCCAGCCGAGTTTCTGCACCAGGAACTTCATTCTTGCTTTATGTCGACTCGCTCTTTCGCCATAGCGATCAAATACGCGTAATACATTTTCGATGTATGGGATGAGGAGATCTTCTTCCAGGAATTCGAAGGCTGTTTTTGCGAGGAAAGGTTGCGCGCCTAAACCGCCGCCTACCAATACTTTGAAGCCACGAACTGTTTTGCCGTTTATCTCTTTCACTTTAGGAATCATGCCGAAATCGTGCATGAAAGTCCATGCCGAATCTTTCTCACTGGAAGAGAATGCCATTTTTATTTTGCGGCCCATATCCTGACAGATGGGGTTCCGGAGAAAATAACGGAAAGCTGCATCTGCATATGGCGTTATATCGAATGGTTCTTCCGGATCGATACCTGCACGGTCAGAAGCAGTGATATTGCGAACGGTATTACCGCAAGCCTCACGGATGGTGATATCATCCAGTTCCAGTTTTGACCAGAGTTCAGGCGTTCTGTCGAGGCTCACAAAGTGAATCTGGATATCCTGGCGGGTGGTCAGGTGGAGATTGCCGGTAGAGTATTCGTCAGAAATATCAGCAATACGATGCCATTGCTGCAGGGTCATTTTCCCATATGGAAGCTTGATGCGTACCATTTGCACACCTTGCTGGCGCTGGCCATATACGCCGCGTGCCAGGCGCAGACTACGAAACTTTTCTTCCGGGATGTTACCTTCCCTGAAAGCGCGGATTTTTTTCTCCAGCTCAATGATATCGCGTTCTACGATGGGATTTTCGAGTTCTGTTCTGAAGCTTTGCATATAAAATATTTTCTGGTGGCAGATAGCAGATTTTAGTTCTTTTGGGGTGCTACTTTAATAAAAAAGCCCCCGGTTTATGTTCCGGAGGCTTTGTATGTTATAATCAGATTGATAATCAACTATATCATAACGCGCACGCCTCCTGGGTCATTGACATCCAACAACACGCGATAAACATCATCCCTCGTCTATTACCCATATTCCCTATAATTTTAGTAGAGTAATACAAAGATATAAGACGTCACTATCATTCCAAAACTTTTTTTCATAAAAATTGAGGGGTTGGATTAGATAAAATTCAAAAATAAAAAGGGGCGAAAAATGAGATAGTGGGCAAACGGACAAGGCCGTTAGCTGCAAATCCTTTACCCGTATGGATTACAGAAAAAGTATCTGCGATTTTGCCGCACCAGAAAGCTATGGGAGGTATAACCTATAATTATGGGTGATAACTTATTGTTATGGGTCCGGACTCGTTTGACAAGAAAAGTGATAACTTTGCGGCGCAAACAGGCAATATGATTAACACGGTAATATTTGATATGGATGGCCTGCTGGTAGACTCAGAACCACTCTGGGGATTAGCCATGCGGGAGGTCTTTAGTACAGTGGGAGTACAGTTATCCCCTGAATTGACGCATAAGACTACGGGTCTTCGTACCAAGGAAGTGGTGAGCTACTGGCATAATTACTTCAAATGGAATACGAAAAGTGCAGCGCAGGTAACAGAAGAGATTATTGACAGCGTGACTTCCAAGATTATAGCGGATGGCCGTTCAATGGAGGGGCTGCATTATATTCTGGATTTTTTCAAAGAGCGTAATTTCAAGATTGGTTTAGCATCGTCCTCGCCAAAGCGGTTGATTGATTCCGTATTAGAGCATTTGCAGATCCGGGATTATTTTCAGGCAGTAACTTCTGCTGAGTTTGAAGAATATGGGAAGCCGCATCCCGCAGTATATCTGGCCTGCGCAAAATCCTTAGGCAGCGATCCATTGGATTGTATTGCATTTGAGGATTCCGTTACCGGTATGACCGCAGCCAAAGCTGCACGTATGGTAACGGTGGTAGTACCTGAACCGCATAATCGCCAGGACCCAAGATATAAACTGGCCAACATGCAGTTGAATTCGTTGCTGGATTTCAACGATGAGAAACTGGACTGGCTACGCCAGTAGTATGAAGTTGTTTACTCGCAAAGCAGCAGAGCAGCAAAGCAGCAAAGGATTGTGTATTGTGTATAAAGCATTAAATGCTTACTTTTTGATTAGTTTTCTTGCATAAAAGCAATATATAAGATCAAACATTCAATATAATTCTTTGCTGCTTTGTTGCTTATGCTGCTTTGCGAGAAAAAATATAAGTTTATCCTCATGAAAATTGTAGACCTCTCCAAAACTATTGCCTATAACCGGCAAGACCCTTGGTTTATGCGTATCCGCATCAAGCATAAGCCTCACCGCAGCAGTAAAGGATTGATAAGATTTTTTCTCGGATTGCCAGCCCGGCTGTTTCCAAATGGATTTGAAGGATGGGCCGACGACAAGATCCTTGGCATGGGCGTACATGCCGCTACGCACATAGATGCTCCCTGGCACTACTCTCCTACTGTGGATGGGAAGCCTGCCAAAACAATTGATGAAATTCCGCTGGAATGGTGTTATGGAGAAGGGGTGGTATTGAATATGACCCACAAGCAGGATTTTGAGGAGATTACGTTGGCAGATGTGCAGGCAGACATCGCTAAAACGGGCGTAAAGATTACACCTGGCACTATTGTGCTAATTCATACGGGCAGGGATAAATATGTGGGTACGAAGGAGTATGCGATGCGGGGTACAGGTATGAGCGCGGAAGCCACCCACTGGCTGATAGATCAGGGCGTTAAAGTGATGGGGATTGATCAGTGGGGCTTTGATCTCCCGTTAAAATATATGGCACAAAATGCCAAAAAAACGGGAAAAAAGGACTATTTCTGGCAAGCGCACCTGGTGGGTCAGCAAAAGGAGTATTGTCATATGGAGCAATTGGTAAATCTGGGTGCATTACCTCCATCAGGGTTTAAGGTAAGCGTATTTCCATTGAAGATTAAAGGCGCCAGTGCAGCACCGGCAAGAGTGGTGGCTATATTTGAATAATAATATTGTAGGGAGATGCTGCGGCCGGAAAATGGCCGCAGTTTTCCCAAAGCTGCTAAAGGCTATTCAGAAAATCCATGTACAGTGGTACACTTTTTTCCATCCACTCCTTTTCCGCATTCCGCTCCATTCCATAGTACGCGAATAATGGCCTGTAATCCGCTTTCACATATTCAAAGGTGAGCTCAAAAGGACGCGTCAGTTCCTCCATCGTATACTTGTATTTACCGCTGGCACTATATTCCTCTTCATCAATCCCAACAGACATCGCTAAAGCAATTTTCTTTCCTGCCACTTTATATCCGCTGGTACTACCATATGCCCAGCCATAGGTCAGTACATCGTCCAGCCATTTCTTTAAGAATGGCGGACAATTAAACCAATAAAAAGGAAACTGAAATACAATCTTGTCGTATTGCGCTATCAACCGTTGTTCGGCTTGTACATCAATTTTCTCGTCAGGATATATAGCATATAACTCGTGTATATGGTACTTTTCCGGGTGCTTATTTAATTCTTCGATCCATCTTTTGTTGATGGATGACTGTTCTAAATTCGGGTGGATAACAATGACTAATGTTTTCATATTTTGATCTATAGGTGATAGGGCAAAATTAGGGGAGACAAGCGTCTTTTATAGGGCAGCAGCGGATTGTATGGTACTATAAAAAATGTAAGTAATGGAGATGGCGAGGTATTCACAAGGATGTGCGCCGGTGGATTTTCAATGGTAGATGGTTCCAAAGAATGGCATAAAAAAAGAGATCGCAAAAGGATTGCTCCTTTTGCGATCTCTAAATATTGATCAAGTGAAACTGATCTTACTGAGCAGATTTTTCTTCTCCGCCTTCAGATTGTTTCAGTTTTTCGCGCAGTTCAGCGAGAGCACCCAGATCACCTAAAGTAGCTTTTTCTACTTTACCCTGGATGTTTTTCACAGCTTTACGAGTTTTGTCAGCTTCAGCGCGTTTTTCTTTCACTACAGCTTCTTTCTCTTCAGCTTGTGCTTTTTCCCAAACTCTGGTGTGAGAAACCAGGATACGTTTTTCAGAGCGATCGAATTCGATGATCATGAATTCTTTCACGTCTTCAACGTTGATAGGTTTGTCATCTTCAGTTCTCAGGTGACGAGCAGGAGCGTAAGCTTCCAGACCGTACTGCAGCTGAACGGTAGCACCTTTCTCATCTTTCTTCACAACGGTACCTTCGTGTACGGAGTTGATTGGGAAGATAGTTTCGAAAGTGTTCCAAGGATCTTCTTCGATCTGTTTGTGACCGAGGCTCAGTTTACGGTTTTCTTTGTCGATACCCAGGATAACTACATCGATTTCGTTACCTACTTTGGTGTACTCAGATGGGTGGTTGAAACGTTTGATCCAGCTCAGGTCAGAGATGTGGATCATACCGCCGATACCAGTTTCCAGTTCAACGAACACGCCATAAGGAGTGATGTTTTTCACGATACCTTTGTGACGGCTTTCAACTGGGAATTTAGTTTCGATAGTAGCCCAAGGATCTTCTGTCAGTTGTTTGATAGACAGAGACATTTTGCGCTCTTCTTTGCTCAGGGTAACTACCACTGCTTCGTATTCTTCGCCTAATTTGAAGAATTCTTTAGCGTTGATAGGGGTAGAAGCCCAAGAGATTTCAGATACGTGAACCAGACCTTCAACACCTGGCATGATTTCCAGGAATGCACCGTAATCTTCGATGTTAACTACTTTACCTTTTACTTTAGCACCTTCAGTGATGGTAGCTGGTAAAGTATCCCAAGGATGAGGAGTCAGTTGTTTGTAGCCCAGGCTTATGCGACGTTTTTCGTCATCGAAGTCAAGCACAACAACGTTGATTTTCTGATCCATCTGGAGCACTTCGCTTGGGTGAGAGATACGGCCCCAGCTGATATCGGTGATATACAGCAGACCATCCAGACCACCCAGGTCGATGAATGCACCGAAGTCGGTGATATTTTTGATAGTACCTTCCAGCACCTGGCCTTTCTCCAGTTTGCTGATGATATCTACTCTTTGTTGTTCGATGTCGGACTCGATCAGTGCTTTGTGAGAAACTACGGCGTTGCGGATGGTTTCGTTTACTTTCACCACTTTGAACTCCATAGTCTTGCCAACGAACTGGTCGTAATCTGTAACTGGTTTCACATCGATCTGTGAACCTGGCAGGAAGGTTTCCATACCGTAAACGTCTACGATCAAGCCGCCTTTGGTTTTGCTGGTAACAGTACCAGTAACCACTTCGCCTGTTTTGTAAACTTCCACGATTTTTTCCCATGCACGTTTTTGACGAGCTTGTTTACGGCTCAGGTGCAGGTTACCATCGCGGTCTTCTTTTTCAACTACCAGTACTTCTACATCGTCGCCGATTTTCAGACCTGGTAAGTCACGGAATTCGTTCAGAGAGATCAGACCGTCAGATTTGAAACCGATGTTGATCACTACATCTGTGTTGGTCAGACCTACTACAGTACCATTCAACAGACTGTTCTCTTCAAATACTTTGAAAGTAGAATCGTAAGTTGCATCGTACTTTTCTTTTTCTTCTTTGCTGTAAGAAGAAACGTTACGTTTGTCTACGCTCCAATCGAAATCGTCGTGAGCAGTAGCAACAGGAGCATTTTTTGTCGCTGTTTCTACTGGAGTAGCTCCAGCAGCCTGTTGTTCAGCGTTTTGTGCGTTAGGAATGTTGTTTTCGCTCATAAAATAATTAAAGTTTTAACCCGGAATACCCGGATTCCCTTTTTAATTGGGACTGCAAAAATACGATATTTTACCCGTTCTGCCTCGCCTTTTTTCCTTTTTACAGTTGTTTTTGAATACTTTCGCTGTTCATTAACATTTTATTCTATATTTCCGATGCTGTCAACCACCGCCTTCAGGGCAACCCCGTCCCTAAAACCCATTTACCACCGCATCCTGCCAGCGCTAATTGCATGTTTATTCTTGTTAATGTGTAGTATGCAATATGTCAATGCTCAATCCAGAGATAAATACCAGTTACTATGGCGCATAGACGGTCCTGGTATAAAACAATCTTCCTACCTCTATGGTTCCATGCACCTGCGAGATTCCAGGGTATTCGAATTCAGCGATTCCGTTCTGCTGGCCTTTAAAAATGCTCAGCATTTCGCCACAGAGGTAGACATGGATTCACTCATGACCTACCTCATCAGTCCCAACAGTCCACTACAGGATACTGCCAACTACCTCCAATCGCAACTCAGCAAACAAGAATATCATTATATCGACAGCCTGGTACTGCAAAAAGCAGGCGTTCATATTAGTCAGATGCGCGTAAAAAGCTTCTGGGTAATAGAAAAATTGTTGATCGACCAGGAAGAAGCCTTAATCGCAGAAGATAAGAATACCAAAAGACAAGATATATTCCTGGATGGCTGGTTCTATGAAAAAGCGGGCATGCTGAACAAGAAACTGTTTGGCCTGGAAGCGATTACCAATCAACTGGATTACTTTAAGAATACCTTATCAGATGTAGATAAAGAAATGTTCCTGGCTGAAACCGGATATTTCAATGCCTATCCAGATAAAATGTTCGCTCCGCCTGTGGCAGATGCCTCCGTCCCTCCCCCAGTGGTAGAAACGCTGGCCCCTTCTGCCTCCAAGCTGGAAGCCCGCTACCTGGATTCCATTGTAAATCTATACTATTCAGGGGATCTCCAGCAAATCGAAGAATGGTTTAGTCATTCCATGGACCCCAAATCGGAAGAAGGCAAATTCCTGGTAAAACGTAACCAGGACATGACCGCCAGCATCATCCGGCTGGCGCCACAAGGAGGACTCTTTGCAGTCGTGGGCGTTGGTCATCTCACGGGAAAAAACAGCATACTTCAACTGCTCCGGAAAAAAGGATTTACGGTGACTCCCGTCGTTGCCACCTTTAACGGCGTCGCTAAAAAGTATAAAGAAGATTTTGATAACCTGCCCGGCTATACGTTGAACCGACTCGCAGAAGGTTATTCTGTTATAATGCCCGGCACCCCTATCAATTACCCTATTCCGGGCTCTAACAGTAAGATGTATATGAGCATTAATGAGTCGACTATGGAAGGCGCTTTTGCCTTTGCTATCGGTAATCTGGGAGCTACAGACCCGAAAACCGTCCGGCTCAATATGATAAAAGGAATGGCCACAAAAGCCGGTAGCGATCCCGCCAATCTCCAGGAGATTCAATATATGGGGCTTGCAGGAACACAGGCAGACCTCTCCGGTTTTGGCGCCGTCTATCGTGCCCGTGTGTTTGTACGCAATGGCAGAGGTTATTTGTTTATGCATACTATTACGCCTAATGACAGTGCCAAAGCCCTTCAGTTCTTTAACTCCGTCCGTTTTAACGATGTGGCAGTAACCACCACCACCTACGCGCCTCTTAAGTTAGACAGAATTGGTATCACTGTTAATTTCCCTCAGCAATATCATTCCTATAACATTAACAATGCCCTCCACATGGATAACGGGGGCCGATTTGAAGAAATTTACAATGCCAGTGACGGGGAAAAGGACATCGTTTACACCCTTAGCATCCAGCGCATGGTACCCGGATACTATTTTACAAATGATACCCTGGTCATAAATGAACTCCAAAAAGGAATCAGTCAGATCGATAGTCTGGTACAATTTAAAGAGGAGAAAATCACCCAGGAGCATGGCCTTAAAACGGTTAGTTATCGTTTGAGCAGTACGGGGCCATACAACGGAAGTTTGAAGCTTATTTTCCGGGGAAATACGCTCTATGGTTTATTAGCCAAATATAAGGGAGACAAACAACCGCCGGTTGTCAGGGAGTTCATGGAAAATTACAGCATTTCAACAATGCCTGTAACCGCATTGAATACCACATTTACAGCGGAAGACAGCTCCTTTACGGTGAAAGGTCCTGTCAATTTTGCACCTTATAATGCCACCACAAAAGAGTCTGCCTTCTATTTTTCGTACGACCCTACCAGTGAGGCATCCTATTTTATTGTGGAAAAGAAATACGGAAAATATGTATCAGCTGATCCGTATAAACTGATCCGCCAGGACTTTGTTCCTGAAGCAGATTCTGTGAACAATCAAATTCTCAGCGAAAAGCAGTACAAAGAGAATGGCCACTATGTATATGAAGTGGCTATGAAACCCCGTAATACCAACAGTATCCGTATTTTCAGAAAACTGTTTATCGCCGGGCATCATGCATACATGTTCAGTGCATTATTAACAGAAGATGCCATAAAAGCGGGTCTGGACAAGGCTTTCTTCTCCAGCGTAAAAATCGACAAGGCGCATATCGATACCATGGATATCAGGTATGATAAGAAGGCGGAACTCTTCCACGATCTAACTGCTACGGATAGCCTCACTGTTCATACAGCCATCAAATCCCTGAGAAGTATTCCGATGGATAGTACACTGTTGCGCCAGGTGTATCCATTGATATTCCATGGCCTTAAGTTAGCCGGCGATACATTTAAACTGAAATATGCTCTCTATGAATGCATGACAGCAGCTGATCGATTCAGCACCCACTATTTACCTACCAATCTGGACAAAGCTAAAAAAACGGCTCCTGGCCTGACGGCAAGTGAAAGAATCGCGGCGTTAAAACACCTCATCAAAGAAACAGACGTACTCGCTTTTCAACAGGATATCGTCAAGTGGATGTCTATGATTGATAGTGAAGAAGGCTACCAGTTATTTATGCAGTATGCGCCTATGTTGCCTAAAGACTCGTTAGGTTGGGCCCGCACTTTCGATTATAACACACCGAAAAAATTATATTTCGAAAAACACCTGCCAGACTTGATTCAGGCTGCCACTACGTCCAAAAATATGTTGGCTTATTTGTCTGTTGAACTGGCAGATAGTTTATGGAATGTTCCTCATTATGAAAAAAATGGTTTAAACAAACTAAAACCCGGACTGGTAAAACTTTATGAAGAGGAACGCGCAAAAGGGAAGACGGACGATTACCACCGTTACAGCCAGTTGTTACGCCTGATGTTTTTACTCAGTAAACCTACGCTGGCAGAAGGAAATATTCCTTTACTCAAGCGAATGCTGGCAGATACCATCGATATGAGTAAGCAACGCGGCGCTTTGGGGCTGATTAATCTTCGCCAGAAAGTTGCTGATAAGGAACTTAAAACGATCCTTGCTAATGAGGACGGACTAATATTCCTTCGTGCCCTGTCGGACTCCAAACAACTGAATACCGTTAATCATCTGCTGAATGGAGAAAAAATCGCTGCCTTGCTGCTGAAAGAATACTTTAAAGACAGCGATGGTGAAAATGAACTGGACCTGGAACTGGATAGTTTAACCCTGGTTAAACGGAAAACAATAGATACATTAGATTATTTCATATATAAATATACGGGGCGCGTTTACAATTATGAGGAAGATGCCGATACTACTGTTATGAAGAAGAAAACCGGCTATATCCTTTGCGGAGGGCAGCCGGCGAAAGGCGTCAACTGGAACCTGGACAATCCTAAGATCAAGACCATGGGGGCCAATTTGGCTATTTTTACGGATAAATTTCTGACTTCATTTATCCAGGAGGATATCGCCATCAAGGAACAGGAAGGGGAAACTGAAATAGCACCGTCGGCTCCTACGGAAGCTCCTCCGGTCATAAATTAGTGCCTTTTTAACAGAACTATCACAATATTTTTTTGTTTAATATTCTATAAAAATACTGCCGGTCATTTTTATTGTTTCTGGCAGTATTTTTTTTGAATTAGCTGCAATCAAATTCCCGGATTTTTATATTAATTTGTAGATATGAACGGGACCTCTTTTCAATCGGATATTCGTTATTGGCTCAGGCAAGGGAATACAATTAACCATCTGCTTTTCTGGAACATTATTATTTTCCTGGGACTAAATCTATTGCGCCTGGTAGATCGATTCTCGCAAAGCGGAATGTTTGATTGGGTATATAGCCAGGTAGCCCTTCACTCCAATCTCTCCATTTTCATTACGAAGCCATGGGGCTTAATTACTTATATGTTCTCCCATGTGCAGATTTTCCATATTCTCTTCAATATGCTGAACCTTTTCTGGTTCGGGAACATATTCCGGGAAATGCTCGGTAACCAGCGGGTATTGCCGGTGTACCTGATGGGCGGATTAGTAGGCGGATTGGTGTATATGGCTGCTTATTATCTCTTTGTACATAATATCGATGGCCTCATGATCGGCGCGTCCGCATCTGTTATGTGCCTGCTCGTAGCTGCTGCCACCCAGGTGCCGAACTATGAAATCGGCCTGATGTTCATCGGTTCTGTGCGACTGAAATGGCTGGCCCTCGCCCTGGTGATTATTGGCCTGATTACCATGTTTGACGGTAACTTCGGCGGTGTAATGTCCCATCTGGGAGGAGCTGCCTTTGGATTTGCTTACATCAAGCTGCTGCAAAATGGCACTGACCTTGCCCGACCGTTGATCTGGCTCTTCACGCCCAGTGAACGTAAAGCCTCCAAACCGACTGTCAAGAAGTTCAAGCCTAAAAAATCGCCGCTGAAAATAGTGAAGAAAACAGACGAAAATACCCAATCCAAACTGGATCAACTCCTCGATAAAATAAACGAAAAAGGGTATTCAAGCCTCAGCGCAGAAGAAAAAGCCTGGTTAGAAAAAGTAAGCAAGGAAAACTAGCGCGCTGGCTGTCTGGCTACGCCAAATATCCTTCATGCCGATCAATTGATTAACTTTGCCGTTAATTTATAGGCTCATCAACACATGAAAACATTCAACGTTCCGGTTATATATCGCAGTCCGCTGATCACCGCTATTAAAAACAAGCGTAAACAGCAGGACCGCATGAAAAAGGATTTTACCCCTACCGTACTGGATTTCGGTCCGCTGAAAATACTCCTGGCAAGGCATTTTGGCTTTTGCTATGGCGTAGAAAATGCGATCGAGATTGCTTTCAGAACGGTGGATGAAAACCCAGGCAAGCGCATTTTCCTCCTCAGTGAAATGATTCATAATCCACATGTAAACAACGATCTGCTCAGCAGAGGCGTACAGTTTCTCATGGATACCAGCGGCAAACAACTCGTTCCCTGGACAGAATTACAGCCGGATGATATTGTGATTGTTCCTGCTTTCGGTACCACCCTGGAAATTGAAAAACAACTGGAACAACTGGGTATAGAACCCCTGAAATACAATACTACCTGTCCTTTCGTAGAAAGAGTGTGGAATAAGGCAGAGCAGATCGGACAGAAAGATTATACTGTTATTGTGCATGGTAAGCCAAAGCATGAGGAGACACGCGCTACTTTCAGTCACAGTAAAGCCAATACTGCTACGGTGGTGGTGAAAGACATGAAAGAGGCCATCTTGTTAGGTGAATTCATCAGTGGCCAACGACCTGCTGCCGAATTTGCAACCGTTTTTGCCGGGCAGTCTTCTCCAGGATTTGATGCGACCAAAGATTTACAACGTGTAGGCGTCGTAAACCAAACTACTATGCTGGCTACCGAAACCCAGGCTATCGCAGATTACATTAAAGATGTAATGGTGGCTACTTTCGGACTGACAGAAGCTACCATCTCAGAACGCTTCGCCGATACCAGAGATACCCTCTGCTATGCGACCAACGATAATCAAAGTGCCGTTACAGGTATGCTCCTCGAACCAGCGGATCTGGCGGTGGTGGTAGGCGGCTACAACAGCTCCAACACCTCTCACCTGGTGGAACTCTGCGAAGAGAAACTACCTACCTACTTTGTGTCTGATCCGGAACAACTGGTTTCCAAATCAGCCGTACATCATTACGACTTCCATCATAAGGAAGAAAAATATACCGAAAACTTCCTGCCGGAGAAAGAACAGGTCACTATTCTACTGACAAGTGGCGCTTCTTGTCCGGATGCTTTGGTGGAAGGTGTTATCCGCAAGTTGTTGTCTTTCTATCAACTGGAACATTTAGCAGATGAATTAGCTATAGCATAAAATAACCATCTGTAAAAAACTTATAAATAGGCATATAACAAAAAAGACACCACGTAGGTGTCTTTTTTCTTTGGGGCTAATCACGCTAGTAATGCAGAGAATAAAATCTTTATATAAGGTTAATATTGAAATCGTAATACAAATCTAACTTTTCACCAAAAGGCACACAACATCCAATTATTATCCGGTAGCTAATTTGCCATAAGTGGTATGAAAACGTATAAATCTGGAATCGGCATTTCTAAGTTGCTGAATAGCTGAAGGCTAGAACTGCATTGCCTTTTTCAGGAATTCGGCTTTGCGTCTTCTGGACACTTCGACCTGCGTACCATCGCTCATCAGTGCGAAACCGCCTTCACCCTGGATGTAGGACTGCATCTGCTGCAGGTTAATCAGATGGGAATTATGCACGCGGAAGAAATCCACGTCTGTCAGTAATTCTTCAAACTCTTTCAATGGCCGGGAAACCATCAGGTTTTTCTTATCGGTGAAGAATATCTTGGTATAGTTGCCGGTAGATTCACACCTGACGATATTCTGTACTGGCATAAACACTAAACCGTTGATCGTTGGTAAAGCGATTTTCTTATGTGTTTGTTGGAGCGTTTTCATGTTTTGCAGGAAAACCTCCAGGGGAGAAACAGACTGATCTTTTGATGTGTTCAGTTGCTTTTCCCGGAATTTCTCCAGGGCATCCTGGAGTTCCTTTACACTGAATGGCTTCAGTAGATAATCCAATGCATTGAACTTGATTGCTTTGAGGGCATATTGTTCATAGGCAGTGGTAAAAATAACGTCGAAGGTTACTTTCTCATATTGACGCAACAGTTCAAAACCGTTCTGGTGAGGCATTTCCACATCCAGGAATACCAGATCGGGCTGGAGTTCATCGATTAATTCACGGCCTTCTCTTACACTGTTGGCCGCGCCAATCACTTGTACACCCGGACATTTCTTCAGCAGCATTGTTTGGAGTGCGTCTATACAGTGTTGCTCATCATCTACGATAATGGCTTTTATGTCAGTCATTTATGTAGGTTTTAGTTATATGCTAGAAAATAAATTCTGCTGGCAGAATGATTGTTACAAGCGTTCCTGTTGGCTCTCCGCCTGGGTCTTCCAGGTCTGTGACAACCACGCTGGCATCTTTGTTATTGATTTTGCGAATCAGATCAATTCTGCCCTGCGTCACCTTCATGCCCACAGAGGTATGCGTTTTGCCCTTTCTCGCTTTGATTTCCATCGCTCTCTTTCTGCCAATACCATTATCGGTAATGGTGCATACCAGACTACGTCCTTCCAATCGGATACCAATATCCAATTGCCCTTTCTCATTTGATTTATGTACGAGTCCGTGCCAGATAGCATTTTCCACATAGGGTTGTAATATCATGGGAGGGATCAGTACTTCTTCATCGTGGATATCAGACGCCACCTTTATCCGATAATCAAAGATACCATTACATCTCAAGGATTCCAGGTCCAGGTATAGACGCAGGGATTCCAGTTCTTTATTCAGGGAAACGAAAGTATGTTGGGTATTATCCAGAATAAGGCGCATGAGTTTGGAGAATTTGGTAAGATAGTCAGACGCTTCTTCCTGGTTATTGCTCCAGATATATCGATGAATGGAACTGAGCGAGTTGAATATGAAATGCGGATTCATTTGTGAACGAAGGGACCGGAGTTCCAGTTGCAAGGTCTGCTTGTTTTCTTCCAGGTTCCGGTGACGGATATAGAAGAATCCACCTACTGTCAGCATAATCAGGAAAGCGGCCAGGGCGAAGATGAATACCACATTTCTTTTGGTACGCAGCTCTCCCACCATTTTATCATGCTGCAGGGTACGGATCTGGTTATCCTTACGGTCCACATCATAAATGGCCTGCATCTGGTTCAGGGCCATCGCAGCCTTTTCATTGAGGATACTATCCTTGTACAGGAGTGATTTTTCTGTAGCCTCCAGGGATTTCTGGAAATCGCCGCTATTTTTGTAGTCCAGCGCCAGGGCTTTATAAGTATCCATCAGCATGGATTTGAAGCCCCAATAGTTACTCAGGGTAATGCCTTGCTGAAAGAAGCCGCGTGCCTCTTCATGTTTATTTTGTACACTAAGCAGTTTCCCGATGTTCATATAGCTTTCTGCCATGTGTACTTTATCGTCTACCTGATCATTGACCTGTAAGGCTTTCTGCAGATATTCCATCGCTGTTGGGTAATCTTTCTTTTCCTGAAATGCAGCACCAAGTGCATTAAAGCAGATCACTTTCCCGGTGGCGTTCTTTAATTTTTCGTTGATGGCCAGAGAACTTTTATAGTGTTGGATGGCCAGATCCAGTTTACCAAGTCCCTGATAGGCATATCCCAGATTTCCCAGGTTGATGGCCATGCCGAGGGGGTTGTTACTTTCCTCTTCCAGTTTTAAGGCATGCTGAAAACGTTCTATAGACAGTTCATATTTCCCTTCTGATAACTGGATATTACCAATGCTATTCGTGGCGACGCAGATGTTCTTTATGTTTCCAATTTTTTCCGCGATTTGAAGGGCTGCAAAATGATAATCAAAGGCTTTCTGGAGCTTATCCAACCGGCGACAATC
The DNA here is from genome assembly GCF_003259435.1 of Chitinophaga dinghuensis. Taxonomy (GTDB): domain Bacteria; phylum Bacteroidota; class Bacteroidia; order Chitinophagales; family Chitinophagaceae; genus Chitinophaga; species Chitinophaga dinghuensis. Next base: position 231,788 of record NZ_QLMA01000003.1, on the reverse strand, counting down.
GACCCCGGCATTGTTGAGCGACTGGCATAGCAACACGGAATCCCGGGCTTCCTGCGCGTATTTGATGGCTCTTTCGTGATAGTCTTCCGCCAGGATGTACTGCGACTTATTCCTCTTGGAGGTGCCCAATTCATTGTAGGCCATGGATAATCCTTGTGGATATTTCAGCTCCTGGCTCATGGCAATGGCTTCCTGCAGGAAGACATTTTCCTTTTTATGCCCATCAAAATAGGCGGCGGTACGGCGACTTTCTTCCAGCCATATCCGGACGGTAGAGGTATCTGGCCGTAGTTGTCGGACGGAATCCAGCAAATGATAAGTAAACAGAGAATCCTGGGCGAATACGCCAGGAACCACTCCCAGGAACAGGAGTAACCAACTACATACTGATCTGATTGACATCAGCAGCAAGATAATATTTTTTTACAGGCGAAAGACCGGGGTTTGGAAGGGAATTCCCCCAGGGCAGCCGCATCACCAACTGCCCTGTCAGGGAAAAGAACTGCTTAAATAGCAGTATGGGGCTGTTTATTACCGTTTACAATCTGCATTATTGTAGCTACGCTGGTAGCTGAGCGATAGCCATCAGGAGCGGTGTGTTTTACATAATCCACCAGTTGCGCTATGGATGAAACTGCCACATGCATGCGGGTATCAGAGGAAGCATAATATATTAAGACACGGCCATCTTCATCGGCAATCCAGCCGTTAGAGAAAAGCACGTTGGACACGTCGCCTACTCTCTCCTGCCCTTCCGGGCCCATAAAATAGCCGGCAGGTTTATGAGTAACGCGGGTAATATCGTGGAGATCCGTCATGAACATATAAAGTACATAGCGGAAACCTGCAGCGGTGTTTCTAACGCCATGCGCCAGGTGTAACCAGCCTTCCGCCGTTTTTATAGGCGCAGGACCCTGGCCATTTTTGAGTTCGCTTATTGTATGATAATGTCTTGGGTCGATCACTTGTTCGGAAGTCACCACCGCCTTGGTCATATCTTTCGTATAGCCGATAGCGATACCTCCGCCGGAACCGGCTTCGATGAAGTTATCCTGCGGCCTGGTGTAAAGCGCATACTGGCCGTTTACGAACTCCGGATGCAGCACCACATTACGTTGTTGTGGAGAGCTGGTCATCAGATCAGGCAGGCGTTCCCATGATTCCAGATCGCGGGTACGGACAATGCCGCATTGTGCGATGGCAGAAGACATATCGCCGGGAGCTGCAGCGGGATCTTTTCTTTCTGTGCAGAAAAGGCCGTAGATCCAGCCATCTTCGTGGGCGGTCAGTCTGATATCGTAAACGTTTACATCAGGGTTTTCGGTTTCAGGAATGGCCACCGGTATTTCGCGGAATTGCCATTGTTGGATACCATCCTTACTTTCAGCGATAGCGAAGAAGGATTTGCGATCAGCCCCTTCTACGCGTACCATCATCAGGTATTTATCCTGCCATTTGATGGCGCCGGCATTGAAGGTCGCATTGATACCAAAGCGTTCCATCAGGAAAGGGTTACGTTGTTCGTTCAGATCGTAACGCCAGGACAGAGGGGTATGCGCAGCCGTTAGGACGGGATACTGATAACGTTCAAAGATACCGTTGCCGGGTAGCACCGGTTTGTTCTCCAGTTGTATCAGCGCATCCTGGGCTGTTTGTAATTGCTTTAATCGTTCACCGAAAGTTTCTCGCATTCTCATAATTTATATCGCTTCATATTTTATCGAGGTTATCCCACCAGTATTTTTTCAGCAGGAAGAGCATTACAACGAGGATAGCGCCAGTGATATACATAGGCGTATGTTGCTCCAGTACGAGGTACATAGGCAAAGCCATCAGGCACAGTTGTGCGATGATACCAACAACAACGTTGAACATGTCTCTGCGGAAATTACGGTTGGGTTCCAGGTCAGGGTATGCTGCCTGCATGTTTTGGAGGACCGGTTTCCAAAAGCCCCATGGGCGTACATTGTAATAGAATTGTCCCAGTGTTTTTGCATCTACCGGAGGAGTAGCTAATGTTCCGGCGATGCAACCAACCAACGAAATCACTAATATCACTGGGAAATAGTACAGGTTCAGACCTGTGAAGATATAAGGACAAATAAGCGCAGCTGCGATACCGGACAGCATTCCCCAGAAGAAGCCGTATCCGTTGAATCGCCACCAGTACCATTTCAGCACATTGGCCGCCACATAACCGCCCCATAATCCGGATACCAGCCATTGTAATACGCTGTTCACATCTTTCGCAAATACGCCGATAACGATACTGATGATCACGATCAGGATACCTGCCAGATAGTTTACGCTGCTGATTTTCCTGTTACTGGCGTCAGGGTTAATATATTTCAGGTAGACATCATTCACTATATAAGCCTGGGCCGCATTCAGCGTGCCGGCGAATGTGCCGATGAAGGAAGCCAGCATACCGGCAACCAGTAAGCCCATCACGCCCACTGGCGCAAAGCTGCTGATGGCAGCAGGCAATATTTTTTCAAAATCTATATGGTCCCCGGTTTTCAGATTGAGCTGTTTGTAGTAGATCAGTCCAAGTACAGCAAAACCGATGATCATGAGGTATCTTACAGGCATTAACACAATGGATACGAAACCGCTCATTTTAGCGGCATCTTGCGGGCTGCGGGTACTGAGGATCTTCTGCATATCGTAGTTGGGCGCAGGACCTGCAAGACTTACCAGCAGGCCTTTGAAGACCATCATCATGAAGAAAGCGCCAAACAGCGTGTAGCCGTCGCTGTTAATTTTTTCATTCACTTCCGGAATGATACGCCCCCAGTCGAGGTTAAGTTTCCAGCCGAAGAAAGGATTCATCCATCCTTCAGGGACATTGAGTGCGTGAACCGCGAGGGCTCTCATCGCAATAACTGCAATTATAACGGCGGCGGCTGTACGAATTACATACTGAACCGCGTCTGCCCAAACAATACTACTCATACCACCCAGGATACTGTAGAATACCGCGAACAGTGCAAAGGCTACGCCATAGAGGTGCGGCACATATTCCGGTTGTACAGTGAATGGTATGTAAGGTGCAATATTGGACCAAGGAATGAATATTTCCATGAATTTACCTAAGCCTACAAAGCCATATGCCATGAAACCCAGGCAGCTGATCAAAGCAAAAACAACTGTAATGGTGTGAGAGAGTGCTGCGTCTTTACCATTCCCAAAGCGGGTAATGATCCATTCTGCACCGGTGCTGACATTAGAACGCCTGAGCCAGGCGCTGACAAACACCATCATGAACACCTGGTTGAAGATAGGCCATAGCCACGGAATCCAGATACTCTTCATGCCGTATACGAAGGTGAGCGTCACCAGCCACATGGTACCAGAAATGTCGAACATATCCGCAGCGTTGGAGAGTCCGAGCATGTACCATGGGAGCGACTTTCCTCCCAACATATACGCCGTCTTATTTTGCTTTGCTTTTCTTCTTAATAGTAATCCAATCAGGACAATAATACCCAGGTAAATTCCGATAATGATCCAGTCAGTTAATTGCAGCATTCTTAAGGTTTTTGATTTTCACAAAATACGCCAGGGGATATATTCCCCCGGCGTTGTTGTGAAAGTAATTTACTGTTTATCCCACCAAACACGGGTCATATATTCATCTTTACCCTGATTGGTTAATGAGGACTGTAGACCTTTCGGATTGTTCACTTTCTCATTCAGCGGATAGGTGAGTCTTCTAGGTATCTGACCATTCGTGATATTTCCGGCATAGTTTGTTGGAGTCAGTACTGGATAGCCGGTACGACGCCAGTTCGCGTGGGATTCCCAGCCATTAAGGAAAGTAGCGATCCAGTATTGAGTACCCAGCGCTTTCAGCTGATCGGCTGCAGCCGCAGGGAATGGATTTGCCGTCAGGTAAGCTTGTGTTTGCGCATCGGTGATAGTGCCACCAGCGCCATAAGCAGCCTGTTGTTTCATGGAGCTGGTAACAGCCTGTGCATACAGACCGGCAGCATCTCCACTCATCCAGCCTTTCACCACCATTTCAGACTGCAGCAGCTGTACTTCAGCAGGCGTCAGCAGGAAGGTAGGAGCAGTTAAAGTCAGGATGACTTTGGTATTTAAAGTAGCGTAAGATTGTAATTGATCGCCAGGGAAGGCAGTATTGAAACCGTTCATGTCCAGGCCATTGGGCAGGGCTTTCAGGTTAGCCAGGGTGGTGTCTCCACTAACAGTACTTACAAACACGCCTCTTCTTGGGTCGCTGGTGCTTACCAGTTGATTGAGGAAAGTTTTGCTGATTTTGATTTTGGTATCAGCCAGTGTATAACTGTTAAAGGTATACGTAATTGGGTTGGCGACATCGTTTCTTTCGGAAGAATGTTTGATGATACAAACATCTGTAGGATCGCTCATCACACCGCCGGCGATTGCTTTGGAAGCCCAGTCTTTCGCTTTGGCGATATCCTGTTTTTCCATACGCATAGCCAGTTTCAGCATCAGGGAGTAAGCCAGTTTCTTCCATTTGCTGAGATCGCCGTTGTACACGATATCAGCGCTGCCCAAAGGCGTTTTGGAAGCATCGAATGCAGCTGCTGCTTCGGATAATTCCTTCAGCATATCCGCGTAGATGTCTGACTGTTTATCGTAGTTAGGCGTAACGTTACCGGTGATGTAACCTTTACCTGCATCGAAATAAGGCACATCGCCATAAGCGTCTGTCAGGCGTTGGAAGACGAGTACTTTCCAGATTCTGGCGGCACTCAGCAGGTTAATCTGCGTAGGGTCTTTTTTAACGTTTTCGATCAGTTGTACCGCGTTGTTGATGATCAGCGTATAGGAATCATCCTGTAGGTTACCGGCGTTATCGCTTTTCAGGTATTTATCTCCTTCGCCGCCGTCGATGGTTTCGGTAGAAGCGAGTTGTTGTACCGCCATCATATCGAAACTCAGGTTGGTACGGCGAATAGTACCACGGCCCAGCGTAGCGGTAGCCAGTTCCACATTACTCAGCATCGTAGATGGAGGAATGGAGGTAGTACTGTTCGGATTTTTATTGACATTTTCCAGGTCTTTCGTACAGCTGGCAGAAAGCAGCATGAGGGAAGCACCGATATATACCAGATATTTTCTTTTCATAAATTTTCTCTTTAACTGTAATTAGAATTTAACACCCAGGTTCAGACCGAAGCTTCTTACAGCAGGCAGACCCAGCATTTCAAAGCCTTGACCACCACCAGTAGTATAAGCAGATTCAGGATCTACTACTGGTACTTTCTTATAAAGTGTAAGGAGATTTCTTGCTACGAATGACAGAGAAACAGACTGGAAAGCAGAGTTTTTGATGAAGCGCTTAGGCAGGCTGTAACCCAGTACAATCTGGCGGAGTTTTATGAAAGAAGCGTCGTATACAAACTGCTCAGTGATGTTATTGGCGATGAACTGGTAGTAGTCCTGCGCATTTACTTTCACTGTATTTGCTTTACCATCAGCAGTAACGCCATCTCCGATGATACCGCCATCACGGCCAGGGAGTGTTTCTTTGCTCAGCCCCTGATACCATGCCAGGTTGGTGGTACCGGAGAATATTTTACCGCCGAATTTAGCATCCAGGAGGAAGTCCAGGTTCCATGAGCCGTAAGTGAAAGAGTTGCTTAAGCCCATTGTCAGTGGAGCGATACCGTTGCCCAGTTTCGCGATAGCGCCTACAACAGGAAGACCTTTATCGTCGTAAACGATGCGGCCTTGTGCATCACGGGTGTAGGTGGTACCTTCCAGGATGCCGTAAGGTTGCCCTACAGCAGCATAAGAATAGGAAGGAACGCCACCATCACCCCAGAGGCCGGAGCGGTTCTGCGCCAGCACCATGGAAGTTTTACCATCTATCAATGCTTTTACGTTGCTTTTGTTATAACCCATGTTATAGCTGGTCTGCCATTGGAAGTTATCTTTACGTATAGGCGTACCAGTTAATAACAGTTCCACTCCAGTGTTACCGATAGCAGCCGCATTTCTGAAGGTATTAGTATAACCGGAAGTATTGGAAACTGGTGAATTCAGGATCGCATCTGTTACCTGACGGCTGTATACAGCCAGGTCGATACCAGCGCGGCCATCCAGGAAGCGGGCTTCGATACCACCTTCATAGGTGGTTGTTACCTGAGGGTGCAGTTTTGCATTTGGTACAGTACCGCTACCGATGGTACCTAAAGGAATACCATTGATAGAGTTATTGAAACCGAAAGGCAGGTTCAGCTGATAGGCAGAGATATCCACATCGCTACCTGTTTGTGCCCAGGAGCCTCTAACTTTCGCGAAGCTCACCCATGAAGGCAGGGTAAATGCATCAGAGAGTACGAAGCTGGCGCCTACAGAAGGATAGAAGATATTATTGTTTGCCGGATCTAATGTAGAGAACCAATCGTTACGACCAGTCAGTGATAAGTAGAGGTAGTTGTGGAAACCAATTTCTGCGGAACCGAAAGCAGAGTTGATTTGTGTTTCGCTCAGGTTATAGCCGCCATTTTTAGTGGTAGTATTACCGATAGCATAGAAACCAGGAACGATAAATTTATCGCCGCTGGAAGAGACGCTGGTGTATTTACGTTTCATGGTATTACCACCTACGAAAGCGTTCAGGGACCAGGTTTTGTTGAATGCGCGGTTGTAGCCCACCATTCCCTGGCCGTTGAATTCGCCGCGGTAAACGGTAGACTGGCTGATGGAACCATTTGGATAGAACCCAACGCCAGAAGGCCATACGCTGAAGCTATTGCGGTAGGTAAAGTCGGTACCGGTGAGTACGCGAGCATACAGGTGTTCCGTGATATCGTATTTCAGGTCGGCAGAACCGATGAAGCGATCGTCTTTGTTACCGGAAGGTGTTTCATACGCAACAAAGTAAGGGTTAGCCCAGTAGTTGTTGGTAGTCCACAGGTTTTCGCCACCGCTTGGGTTGCGGGTAGTTTGCCAGTCGCGGATATCGTAGTTGGTAGGCATGAGCCATGCAGCAACAGCAGCATTTGAAGTATAGTCGTTCAGCTGAGGTCTGTTTTTAGCTTTTTCGCGGATATACTGTGCATTGATAGTAGCGGTGAGGTTTTTACCCAGTTTTGCGTTGGTGTTGAGGGTAAAGTTATTTCTGTGCAGGCCGGAGTTAGGCATGATATCCTTGTTGTCCATGTCTGCGAAAGAGAATCGGAAGTTGAGTGTTTCGGTACCGCCGGTGAGTGCTACAGAGTTGGTGAAGGTGCTACCATCTTTGTAGAAATGTTTCACGTTATTTTTTCTGGCGGAGTAAGGGCGGGAAACGCCGTCGCCCTGGATTACAGAGGAGCCGTCGAGTTTAGCGCCCCAGCTGCCGCGGCCATCGGCCAGTGCTTCAGCAGCGGAAGTAGGTTTGTTGCCATATGTACCGATACCGTAAACATATTGATAGTCTTTAGCGGTGTAGTCGATAGCGCTTTCGATGCTGTAGGTGCTGTTTATTTCCACGCCGATACCTTTGCGGGAGGTACCTTTTTTGGTGGTGATAACGATTACGCCATTGGAGGCTCTTGCGCCGTAGAGGGCAGCAGCGGTATTACCTTTCAGTACGTTGACGGTTTCGATATCGTCTGGGTTGATGGAGGAGATACCATCGCCTGCATCGGAGCCGCCGTACATATTATCGATGCTACCTCTGTTTTCCGTACGCATAGGTACCCCGTCGATCACGTAGAGTGGCTGGCCTGAGCCGAAGTCGCCACCACGCATGATTACGCGGCTGGAGCCGCCGGCGCCTGTAACAGGTTTGGTGATATTCACTCCTGCCACTTTACCTTGGAGGCCCCACATTACGTTGGTTTCGCGGGCTTTTGTCATGGATTCGCCTTTCACTTGGGTGATGGCATACCCTAGCACTTTGTTTTCCTTTTTGATACCCATAGCTGTTACCACAACGTCACTGAGTTGGGTGAGTTGTTCGTGGAGTTTTACATCCAGATTGGTTTGGCCTGCTGCGGGCACTTGTTTTGTTTCATAACCGATGAGGGAAAAGACAAGCGTAGCGTTTGCAGCGGCAGTTACTTTGAACTTACCGTCTACATTGGTGAGGACACCATTCACAGTGCCTTTGATGGCAACGGAAACGCCAGGAAGCGGTTCGTTTTTTTCATTGGTCACTGTGCCGCTTAGCTGCACCTGTTGCGCCAGAAGGACGCTGGAGAAAGACAGCAGCAGTGCTAAGAAGAGGCCTGCTTGCCGTATTTTCCTGAACAATACTGAAGGGATACTGTGCTGTAATTGCATAGCGTAATGTTTAATGGAATTGAAAATTTTGTCTGTCAGCGATCTGATTTATGTGTTGATAATTTTTGTTCTGGCAGCGATTTAGGTTGGCCTTCATAACGTTGGTTACTGTCTCAGAACATTGAATCAAAAGTATTTTATAAAACGACGCAACAGTGATACTTTTTTATCCCAAGTTTTACAAAACCAGCAGCGAATACTTCGTGTCTCCCTAAAACTATCAAGCAAAACACCCTATTTTACGCTATTAATTACCTTTTTATCTATAATCACTATTCGCTACCATCATAATACTTTTAATACCAAAATGTATTATATTTATATCAACAGACTTGAACAAATATGCGCAAGACTCAGGCATACAAAGAGATTACGCCCTTAACGGAGCATGATTGTTTCATGATATTCAGCAGGGTGAAGAGCAATTTTAATTTCCCGTTGCATTATCATGAGGAATATGAACTCAACTTTATTATGAATGCGGCTGGGGCAAGGAGAATTGTGGGGGATCATGTGGAAGACATTGACGACCTGGAATTGGTGTTGGTAGCGCCGAGTGTGGAGCATGTATGGTTGGATCATCATTGCAGGAGTAAAAAGATTACGGAGGTAACGATACAATTTCATGCGCAGTTGCTGGATGCGAAGTTGTTGCGGCGTAATCAGCTGAGTTTTATCCGGTCTTTATTTGAGAATGCCAGCAAGGGGATTTCTTTTAGCAGGGAAACGATTGTAGCGGTTAAGCCGAGGTTGCTGGCGTTGCCGCATAAAACGGGGTTTGATTCTGTTTTGGAGTTGTTATCGATACTTCATGATCTTTCTATCTCCCGTAATATTCGGGTGCTTAGCAGTGCGCCTGCAGAATCATTAAATACGTATAATAGTCGCCGTATAGAGAAGGCTTTCGAATATATGCAGCAGCATTTTGACAAGGATATTGGGTTAAATGAGTTGGCTAAGCATGTAAATATGACGCCGGTATCCTTGAGTCGCTTTATTAAAAAGCGGACGGGGAAAACGTTTATAGACAGTTTGAATGAGATTCGGATAGGTCATGCATCGCGTATGTTGATAGACACAACGCATTCGGTATCTGAGATATGTTATCAGTGTGGGTTTATGAATCTGTCCAATTTCAACCGGATATTCAAGAAGAAGAAGGGCAGTACTCCTTCTGAGTTTAGGAAGAATTTTGCGGGTACCCGTACTTTCATATAGGTATAAAAAGGCGAAAGGGCGAAAGAATTCGCCCCTTCTTCCTATTAACCGAATACACCTACTGAAAATATGGGAGTAAACCATGCAAAGCATGCCATCCCACATTAAGTTGACTCGCCGGAAAGCATAGCAATTCCGGTATTGTATATATAAAAAATACCTGTAATAATCGGTTAATAGCAAAGGCTCTATTGGGATATAGCGAATAAGACATTTCTCGGCTGGTATTCGGTTAGGAATACGCTATCAGATCACAAAAACCAGTATATAGGTCTTATGCAGTCAGTCGGGGCTCAAACGGCAACATCATTCATCCGCACAAACGACTTCCCTGTTCCTTGCAATTGCTTTTCAGGAAGGATAAGGTTTAGAGAGGAAATTCTTCAGGATTAGGAAAATTATTGGGATCAGCGCTTCAGCTTTGGAAGCGCTATCGCAAATGTATAAAAGGATTTTAATAATATAAAATATTATTTTATGAGGAGTGCGCCATTGTAGCATCTTCTACCCACTGCATCACCAGTTCCAGTTGGTCATCGAGGTTTAAATGGCTGTTATCCAGAATGATAGCATCTTCTGCTTTTCGCAGTGGGCTAATTTCTCGGTTGGCGTCTATGTAGTCTCTTAATTCGAGGTTTTGTTTCACCTCTTCGATGGAGATCTGTTTATTTTTTGCGTACAGTTCTTTAAAGCGGCGTTCTACGCGGATAGTGATATCTGCGGTCATGAAGATTTTCAGTTCTGCATGGGGGAATACGACGGTACCGATATCGCGGCCATCCATTACGATGCCTTTGCGGGCGCCCATTTTCACTTGTTGCGCCACGGCAAAATCGCGTACTTCTTTCACGGCGGCCACTTCGCTTACTTTTTCTGCCACCAGCATTTCCCGGATCATATGTTCTACATTTTCCTCATTGAGGTACATATCGGACATACCGGTGAGGGAATTGGGTACAAATTCCAGGTGGATATCTTTCAGGGCGGCTACTACAGCGGAGGTAGTGGTCCAGTCTATACGATTTTGAAGAAAATACAGGGTAACCGCACGATACATAGCGCCGCTGTCGATATACACATAGTCCAGTTTTCTGGCCAGTTGTTTTGCGAGTGTGCTTTTGCCACATGAAGAGTAGCCATCTATCGTGATGATTATTTTTTTCAAAGTCGTCAAATTTTGTTTTTGCTTATGCCTACGGAAAGAACCCTACAAAATTGACGCAATTCTTTGAAAAAAGCAAATCTGCGGCCGATTATGGCAATACGATCACTTTTGTAGTGTAAACTTTCTTATTTGTATCCTTATTGACCAGCACCAGGTAGTATACGCCGGCAGGCATATGATTGAACTGGATATCTGCATCTTTCTTCACCGTGTATTGACGGAGTACCTGACCCCATGTATTGATGAGTTGGAGGTACATATCGTCTTTCGTACCGCGGATCTTCACGTGGAAGTTGCCATGGTTCGGGTTTGGATATACTTGTACAGTGAATACCGGAGGCACCATTCTGACTTCAGAGTAGGTGATCGTACCATCTTTTGCTACGGCTTTTATGCGATAATAGGTATTATCGTCGTAGTCGTTAGGATCGTTGAAGGTATAGGAGAGCGGCGAACTGCTGTTGCCGTTGATAGCTTTGGAGGGCACCACTGCGATGGTGCTGAAGGTTTCGTCTTTTTCGTATCTGCGTTCCACTTCAAACTGCAGGTTATTAACCTCTTTGGAGGTGGTCCAGTCGAGCTGCGCCATGCTTGGACTTGTACGATACGCGTCAAACGACAGGAATACCGCCGGGTCCATTTTCACATTCAGGATAGTTTTGGAGAAATAGGTATTGGGCCCCATATCAATGAGCTCGCGCATATGCATGGTAGATGCCTGCAGCATTGTGGTAGTGCTGAGGGTACCGGGCAGCGGTTTAAAGGGAGTGCTGGCCAGTTTATCCCATCCGGTGATACCGAAGCGGGAGATAAAGCTGCTGTCGCGTTTCAGCTTATATCCGGGCAGCTCTGTATTATCTGTATGTTGCAGGATTACCGTTGCTTTACCGCCGGTATTATCCATGCGTTGAACATTCCAGGTTTTATTGACGAAAGTATCTTTATAGGCGGTACCACCGATAGCCATGGTGTATACGCTATCGAATGCCCGCATACCGAAGTTGTCTGTAACGCCGCCGTCCAGGAGTATGGCTCCGGGAGAATAGGAAAGGTCGTCTGCGCCGACAGGGAATACTACTTTATTGGCAGCGGAGTTAATGCCGGTTCTGTAGAGATAGCCGCCTGCGAAGGTATTACCGGTTACCACATAGCGAAGATCGCTGTAGCCGGTAATATTACCGGGGCCTTTCTCTCCTATTACAAGATTCCAGCCATTGAGATATATTTTTCCACTGGTAAAGTGCAGGGTTCCTCTGATTTTGAGGTCGCTGAGATCATCGAGGATGATTCCTTTACCGTTATTGACTTCCATATTGGGGAAGCTGGTTCCCTGGCGGCCAATAGCACTGTAGTTACCGTAGATAGATTGTTGACCTACGTCGCCGAGGACAGGATTGAGGGAGGAAAAGAGGAAGTTTCCACCTACGCCAGATTTACCGTCGGCGCTTTCGTCTGGGAGAGTGGCGTTGAGGCCATTTACCCAGCGTTTGCCGAGGATGTATAATGTGCTGCCGGGATTGGAACCGAGAATACCATCATTTGTCACACTGCTGAAAATGCCTATCTGGGTGTTGTTGTACAACCAGACAGTGCTCCCCATTGGAATATAGATGCCTTGCTGGGCATGCAGCCTGGGAGAGATTTGGAGCAGTAAAAACAGTATGAGTAAAAGTTTTCTCATGTAATCCCGTAAGAAAGGTTTATTAATAACCGATGATCCACCATTTGGTGCCATCAGACTGCACGGTTGTCATTGCTCCATACTTCAGTGAAGCGCTATTACTACCATTGCCAATTGTAATTGTATTACCTCCTGTGTCGATTGTCTGTGTACCACTGCCTTTTAAGATAAACGTATAAGGGGTATTATTGCCTGTTGGTGCAATACCCATTTTTATTACATATTCCCGGCCCTTGTTGGAAGCAGCTGCTGCAGGGAGGGTGATGGTAAGGCCTGTTGCGGTTAGGATTAAGGTATGGTCATTATCAGCGAGTGTAATGCTGGAACCTGTAGATCTGATATTGGTAGAGAAGGAACCATTAACAGACAACGTCGCTGTCGGCGTATTGGTATCTATACCTACTCCTCCCCCATTTGCATTATCTCTCATGAAGATGCGATAATCTGCAATATTGGATTCTACGAAATTCAGGCCCCCTCCAAGGGAATTCCAGTGGTATTTAATAGTGCCGGTAGAATCCTGGAAGGCCATAATATCATTTCCATTTGCACGGACAATGAATGGGTGTGCATTATATGGCTTTGCGCCATTGAACAGCACCGTACTATAATTGGAATATCCGTTATTACCTTTTGATCCGCGGAACAACTCCTTATTGTTATACTTCACCACCATATCGATATCAGAGGTGGTTCCGAGGAAACTGGCAGTGGTGGCATTACCGTTTCCGCTCATCGCCCAGTTGAGGTAGGTCGTGTTATCCTGTACAATTACGTCTCCATTAGCGTTTACGGAGAGCACCTTGTTGGAGGCTGCGGCTGGCGAAGCGGAGCCGAGGCCTGTCAGGCGAAGTCCGGAAACATTACTTGGAGGAGTCGTGATGGTTGCAGGAGAAACTTCCAGCACATTAGCTGGTGCATTGTTACCCACGCCTAATCTGGCATTGGTAATATCCCAGAAGAACTTACTGTTATTTTCGGCCAGTGCTTTAGAAGTACCGATAAAGGGTACAGAGCCGGCAGTATAATTAGAGAGGATCAGGCTTCCTCCGGTGGTGATGTTACCAGTAGCGTTGAGTATAGAAGTAGATACTGTTTGCGTAGTAACGATATCAGCAGTGGAGTTGATGGGACCCGACAGTTTCATCAATCCGCTGAAGGTCGCAGGACCAGAAATGTTGATGGTGGCCGCTTGTGGCGTACCGGTTGTATTATTGAGAATAGTGGTATTACTTACTGACTTCCATTTACCGCTCACCAATCTGATCAGGTCTCCTTCTACAGGAGCGGTGGAATTATCGATTTGAATATTGTAAAGGGCGTTAGCGTTCCACAATGGGTTGGTATTGTTTGCGGTGATCGTCCAGGTACGATCAGCATTCAGGTTTTGACTGGGTACATCAATGGTGAGTGCGGCATTGCCGGAATTGATGCTAAGGTTTCGGGAGAGCGGAGCATAGAAGCTGGCATAATCTCCAGCGAGTGGTAATACGTCTCCGGTGCGGGTATTAAAGGATTGAACGATAGTGATATTACCGAGGTCCACTACTTTCTTCCAGGAATTACCTTTACGCACGAAGAGTGATTTTTCTGTGGCATCATCCACAAAGACCATCATTCCATCTGGTGCGGAGGCAAGCGTACCACTTCCGGAAAGCTGACTGAGTGGCACACGGTTCAGGAGGAGGCCCTGGCTGTTGCTATTCAGTTCAAGCAATGCGCTTTTGGTAATTTGGGTAGGATTAGTTCCCAGTTTTAGCTGCTGGGCATACAGCTGGCTGCTGCATGTAAATAAAAGACCGACTGCACAAAGTTTCAACATTCCATTCAGCTTCATACAACTTATTTTATGTAATCAGGGGAGAGGATATAACGGTCATGCCGTATAGGCATGACCGTTGTGATGCATTACTGCATTATTTCTTAATGATGTACCAGGTATCAACACCGTTAGATTGAACGGTGATGAAAGTCCAGTCATTGTAGATAGGGTAAACATTACCACCTTCAATGTTATCGGCACCGGAGGTTTTAACATCTACTTCATTATCGATGTTATTGGCGCCGCCACTTGGAGCTTTCTTGATAACATAGATACGACCAGGAACGGAAGCTGCGGAAGGCAGTGTTACATTCGCGATAGCAGCAGATTTAACTACTACAGTATAGTCGTTTACAGTCAGTGTATAGGAGCTGGTTACTTCTTTGATAGCCATAGATACGGAACCTTGTACCTGGAGGGTAGAAGTAGGAACACCAGTTGCACCCACGAGTGCATTTGTTTTCACGCTAATGGTAGAATCGAAATCTTTCTGACCGAAGATAGGTTGTTTAACGTTAGACACGAGACCGCCTACTACAGTTTGTCCACCATAACCAGCGTAAGGAACGCTAACAGTTACTTTATTGGCAGTTCCATCGTACTGAACATCGAGGTCAGTACCGGTGTGTGCTTTATCGTAAGTTACTGGAGTGAAAGCGCTGGCTGGCAATGCTTTCTTCACCACTTTGTTAGCGCCATCGAGGATCAGTACAGTGTTATCATTAGCATCTGTGCTGGTTTGGATACCTGGTAAGGTTACATCTTTAACGATGGTAGCGTTACCGTTAGCAGTCAGGTCGCCATTCACAGTAACATTTTTAGTTACGGTAACATTGTTGCTGAAGTTACCATCACCGTTGGTTACATCGAGACCAGCTTGTGCGGTGATTTTATCCATGAAGGTTTTTTCACCTGCGAAGGTCTGGTTAGCGATAGACACACCACCCGGGTTGTTTGCATCAGCAGCAGTCAGGTAAAATCTTTTGTTACCTGGAATGCTGGTACTATCGATTACGATACCATATTGGCTGGATGTGTTGTTAAAGTTAGCAACTACCAGATATTGTGCATTTGCATTGAATTTCTGCCAGTCAGCCAGGGTCAGTAAACCTGCAGTAGTAGTACCATCGCCAGTTTGGTTAGGGATGCTCAGTTGCAGGTGACCAGCAGATGGAGCCACAAATTTATATGGCGCACCGGTTGGAACTTCCAGGTTGAAGTCAGGCGTTTTATCGCCGTTGATACCGAAAGCATCCACGAATGCAGCGGTACCGAACTGACGCCAGGAAACCACGCCGGTAGTAGGATCTACCATCATACCATTTACTGCGGCAGCATCATTCTGGAGGTTTTTAATAGTGATACCGTTGGAAACAGTTACATTACCGTTGTCGATTCTGAGACCTTCCACATTGTTACCTTTCAAAACAAAAGGAACGTTGTTGGTAGAACCCACGAAAGGATTTTTGGTAGCATCCAGCGCATTACCCAGTATATCCCAGGATTGACCGCCTTTTTGTAAGCGTGACCAGGTGTAGTTGTCACGTACATACAATCCTTCCTGTCCTGCTTTTGTCAGGAAGATGATCATACCGTTTGGAGGATTCAGGTTGGTCATTGCGGAGGTATCAGCAATGCGAGGCAGTAAGAGACCCTGTTTGTCTGATTCGAGCTCAAGGATCGCAGATTTTTCCACTTTTGTAGGATTGGTACCTACTTTCAGCTGTGCGTTTGCCTGTGATGCCACCATCGCCAGACCACCCAACAACATACCGCGGACTGCGAATTGTAAAGATTTAGTCATAGATATACGGATAAAATCGTTAATAAACAGTTATAAATAGGGACATTGTCTGTTTGCTACATGCAGGTTTTTCATTCACTTTTTCTATATACACACAAAAGGGCATTCATAGAAAAACCAGGCATAGGACTATTCACTTTTCTTCAGGCGTTTTCAATAAGGATCGCTCTTTTTCAAATGGTAATAATTTATAAGACAATAGCTAGTTAGGACTATAGTTTTATATAATGCAAAAATATACTATCTATCAAGCGGGAAAAATGACATGATAATACCATTTTCCTGTTACCAAAACTTTGGCAAAAGTTTTCTGCGATTATTTCCACCTTAAACAGGGATACATTCCTTATAAACGGTGTACAGACAAGCCGCTCCACATATTATCATTAAATATTACGCGACAAATATAAATATATTTTTCTTTTAATATAAAAATTTTACATAACATAAATGTGTTATATGCAGATTTATGAGAAGCAGGGTAAAAAAAATGATGGAAATTTTTGATGGGTTGGAAGGAATGGAGGGGATAAAAAAAGCCGTCTCTACTGAGTAGAGACGGCTTTTCGTTTATTCAAAAGAGTTATTACGCTTCTGATTTTTCTGATTTGCTTTTATTGGAGTTGTTTTTCAGGGTAAAAACCAGTTTTTGGTTTTCCTTATCCAGGTCAGCAACCAGAATATCGCCATCATGAATATTCATGTTGAGGATTTCTTCAGCCAGAGGGTCTTCCAGGTATTTCTGGATGGCTCTGTGCAGTGGGCGGGCGCCGAATTGTTGGTCGTAGCCTTTATCTGCCAGGAATCCTTTGGCATCGTCTGTCAGTTCCAGGCTGAAGCCCAGGCTGTTCAGGCGTTTCAGCACGCTCTGCATCGTGATATCGATGATGGTATAGATATGCTCTTTAGTGAGCTGGTTAAATATAATTACATCATCAATTCTGTTCAGGAACTCAGGAGAGAAGGTACGTTTCAGTGCTTTTTCGATCACTGCTTTTGTATTCTCTTCTTCGTTGGTTACGCGGGTAGTGGTGGTAAAACCTACACCTGCGCCGAAATCTTTCAGCTGGCGTGCCCCGATGTTGGAAGTCATGATGATGAGGGTATTTTTGAAGTCCACTTTACGGCCGAGGCCATCGGTGAGGATACCATCATCCAGTACCTGCAACAGG
This sequence comes from Chitinophaga dinghuensis, assembly GCF_003259435.1. Lineage (GTDB taxonomy): Bacteria > Bacteroidota > Bacteroidia > Chitinophagales > Chitinophagaceae > Chitinophaga > Chitinophaga dinghuensis. The sequence goes on along the minus strand of NZ_QLMA01000003.1, from coordinate 214,658 downwards.
AGGTTATAGATATCTGGGTGTGCTTTTTCGATTTCATCCAGGAGGATAACGGAGTAAGGTTTACGGCGAACTTTTTCAGTCAGCTGACCGCCTTCTTCATAACCAACATATCCCGGAGGCGCACCAATTAAGCGGCTTACGGAGAATTTCTCCATGTATTCGCTCATATCTATGCGGATCAGTGCATCATCGGAGTCGAACATGTAGCGTGCCAGTGATTTGGCGAGCTCAGTTTTACCCACCCCGGTAGGGCCGAGGAAGATGAATGTACCGATTGGTTTTTTAGGATCTTTCAGACCTACTCGGTTACGCTGGATGGCTTTGGTGACTTTGCTGATAGCTTCGTCCTGGCCTACCACTGCGCCTTTGAGGTCTTCGCCCATGCGGCGTAATTTGTCGCTTTCTGCCTGTACCATTCTTTTCACAGGGATACCGGTCATCATGCTGACTACTTCCGCGATGGCTTCTTCATCAATTGGGTAGCGTTTGTGTTTCACTTCTTCTTCCCACATTGCTTTAGCGCGTTCCAGGTCTTCACCCAGTTTCTTTTCAGTATCGCGCAGAGCAGCGGCTTCTTCGAAGCGTTGGCTTTTCACTACTTTATTTTTCTCCTGCTTGATATCTTCGATTTGTTTTTCGAGATCGAGGATATTTTGCGGAACATTGATGTTTTTCAGGTGAACGCGGGCGCCTACCTCATCCAGTACGTCGATGGCTTTATCTGGGAGGAGACGATCCGTCATATAGCGATCACTCAGTTTAACGCATGCTTCGATAGCATCGTCTGTATAACTCACGTTATGATATTCTTCATAGCGTGGTTTGATGTTATTGAGGATCTGAATGGTTTCTTCCACACTAGGCGGTTCTACCATTACTTTTTGGAAACGACGGTCGAGCGCACCATCTTTCTCGATGTACATACGGTATTCATCGAGGGTAGAAGCGCCGATGCATTGGAGTTCTCCTCTTGCGAGGGCAGGTTTAAAGATATTGGAAGCATCCAGGGAACCGGAAGCTCCACCTGCGCCAACGATCGTATGAATTTCATCGATAAACAGGATTACGTCTCTGTTTTTCTCGAGTTCGTTCATGATGGCTTTCATCCTTTCTTCGAACTGACCGCGGTATTTGGTACCGGCAACCAGTGCGGCGAGGTCGAGGCTCACTACTCGTTTATCGAACAGTACGCGGGAAACCTTGCGCTGAACAATGCGGAGGGCGAGGCCTTCCACGATAGCAGTTTTACCCACACCAGGTTCGCCGATGAGGATTGGATTGTTCTTTTTACGACGGGAGAGAATCTGGGAAACGCGTTCAATTTCCTGTTCACGGCCTACGATCGGGTCTAAGCTTCCGCTTTCAGCCAGTTTTGTGATGTCTCTACCGAAGTTGTCCAGTACCGGGGTTTTGGACTTAGTGTTTGTCTGTTTGGCTTTGGAGGCGTAGCTCTTTCTCTCATCTTCAAACTCTTCTTCACCCGGATCGTCAAATTCTGCTTTTGGATCAGTAGATTTTACAAAGCCCAGTTCGTTTTTAAAAGTATCGTAGTCCACGTCGAATTGTTGTAAGATTTGTGTACAAACGTTTTCCTTATTCTTTAAGATAGACAGCATGAGGTGTTCAGTTTCCACGGTGGCGCTTTTGAGGGCTTTGGCCTCTAGTACGGTAACCCGGATAACTTTCTCTGCCTGTCTGGTCAGGGGCAAACTATTAATGTTTGGAATATTTTTCCCCGTCTTATCTTTCACGGCCAATTCTACTTCCTTGCGGAGTTCGTAGAGATCTACATTCAGCGCCTGCAGAATCTTTATGGCCGTACCTTCGCCTTCGCGAATTATACCTAACAGCAGGTGTTCAGTACCGATGAAATCATTTCCCAAGCGTAAAGCTTCCTCCCTGCTGAACGAAATGATCTCCTTAACTTGCGGTGAAAAATTCTGGTCCATTGTGAATAAATTAGATTAGAAAAACCCTTACGGGGGCATGCTTATACAATAATAACGAATAATTCTGATTTCCCTTGACAGCGTGTCTGCCGGATTGAAGTTATTCCTTTTTTGCACTCCGGCATCTTACACTTTAATAGTAATATTTATTTTTGTGGTGAAACGGGTACGGGTCTTTTTAAAATATCTACGAAGGAACAGCGGTATTTGTTCGTTCACTTCAGGGTATTTTTTCCAGGCGGGTGCCCATTATAAAAGTCAGAAATTTGATCTTTACTAAAATATAAAACAATATCCAACGCATGAAATTCAAAATTGATACCAAAGAAAAAATAGTAGTTTTTTGTCCAGAAATCAATGCTTTGGATGCTAATTTGTCAGCCTCATTTATAGCAACCGCTACTACCCTTCCCGGTTTGGAATCCCGCAATCTCATACTGGATTTACATTTGCTGGAAACGGCCGACGAATCTGGGATTGAAGCCATTTTAGCAGTCTATTCACATATGTATGACAATAATCGCAGCTGTGCGATTACAGGTATTAACAGTACTTTAACGCAACTGCTGAAAACAGCAGCTCCTGATAATTTCAATTTAGCGCCTACTATGGCGGAAGCGATAGACCTGGTGATGATGGAGGAATTAGAGCGTGAATTATTGGACGGATTGGAATAAATTTAGCCTCAGGCAAGTAAAAAGATATAATGTTTGGTGTAACGATATTAGGAAATAACTCGGCGATCCCTACCCTGGACAGGTATCCAACGGCTCAGATTGTCACCTGCAATGATCAGTTGCTGCTGATAGATTGCGGGGAAGGCACGCAGTTGCAGATAGCGAAGTATCGGATTAAGCGTGGGAAGCTGCGCTATATATTCATCAGTCACCTGCATGGAGATCATTATTTTGGTCTGATAGGACTGCTGAATACTTTAAACCTGATGGGCCGAGTGGATCCGCTCAGTATTTATGCGCCTCCCGAGCTGGAGCAGATTATTCAGATCCAGATGGAATGTTCCGGCACAGCATTGCGTTATGAAATAAATTTTGTGCCGTTGATGCCGGGTTATACCGGAGTGATTTTGGAAGACAAGGATCTGTCGGTCAGCTGTTTTCCCACGCAGCACCGGATTTCCTGTTTCGGATTCTCGGTGGAGCTTCGTAAGAAAAAGCGAAAATTGATACCAGATCAGGCGAAAGCATATGAAGTTCCTGCGGCTTACTATGGTAAATTACAGGAAGGGGCGGATTATCTCCGGAAAGACGGGTTGCTTGTAAAGAACGACTGGGTGACCATTCCACCGGAAAAGGGTAAGCGATATGTATATTGTGCAGACACGATTTATGATGTCAATTTGCTCCCTTATTTACAGGATGCGGATGTTATCTATCATGAAACCACCTACCTCCATGAATTGGAGGGTCGTGCGGCGGAGCGGTTTCACAGTACCAGTGTTCAGGCGGCCTCACTGGCGGCGGCGGCACATGCGAAGCGACTGTTGATCGGGCATTTTTCCTCTATGTATACGGAGCTCGATCCATTTTTAGAGCAGACGAGGCCCATTTTTCCCAATACAGACATTGCCGAAGAGGGAGTGACCTTTTTGGTGTAAATCGTCCTAAAAAGGCATTAAAAAGGCCGCTTCCAGCGATGGAGGCGGCCTTTTTGATCTATGTCTTCCTATATTAATATTTGCTCAGATATGCTCCGATTTGCTGATAGAGGTTATCGGAGGCAGGAACTACCGGCAGGCGGAAATAATTTTCCATGAGGCCTTTATGGGCCAGGAAAGCCTTGATACCGGCAGGATTGTTCTCACAGAACATGTAATCGAATCCTTGCATCATCTTGTTATTGAGGATGCGGGCGCCTGGGAAGTCGTTATTGAGGGCAGCGTTTACCATGGCGGAGAAATCCGCTGCAAAGTAGTTAGCTGCTACGGAAATAACGCCATCCATGCCGCAGGCCAGTTGGGCGAGGGCGAGGGCGTCGTCTCCGCTGACAACGATAAAGTCTTTCGGCTTATCGCGGAGGATCTGCATGCATTGGAGCATATCGCCGGAAGCTTCTTTCATGGCTGCGATGTTCTCTACTTCATGTGCCAGGCGCAGGGTGGTTTCTGCGGTCATGTTACGACCTGTACGACCAGGAACATTATAGAGGATAACAGGCTTAGGAGAGGCTTTAGCGATGGCTTTATAATGCTGATAAATCCCTTCCTGCGTAGGTTTACTGTAATAAGGCGCTACGCTGAGGATGGCTGCTGCTTCTGCCAGTATTGGCGTAGACTCGAGGCGTTTGACTACATCTTTCGTATTATAATCACCCATACCTACTACTACCGGCACCCGCTTCGCGACCTTTTCGAAGGTGAACTTTATCAAATCCAGCTTTTCTTCTGAAGAAAGTGTTGGTGTTTCGCCAGTTGTACCCAGAGTTACAACGTAGTCTACACCGCCTTCAATCACATAGTTGATCAGCTTTTCCAAAGCGTTCCAGTCTATGCTTTCATCTGCTTTAAAGGGTGTAACCAAAGCTACCCCGGTGCCTCTTAATTGTTCCATGATTGTAATTACGAAAAAACAAAATTAGAATTTCGGAGGCCGAAATTCTAATTTTTTATCGTGTTCTCTAAATTATTTTTTAACGCTCCTCGTAAAAGCCCATGCGGGAGAATTTGTCGATACGCTGTTCGATGCGGGTATCCGGATCGATATTTTTCAGTTCAGCGAGCGCATCCTTGATACGTTTCTTCAGGATATCAGCCATTTCATCCGGATTTACGTGGGCGCCGCCCAGTGGTTCGCGGATAACGCCGTCTACCAGGCCAAACTGGCTCATGTAGTCGGAAGTGAGTTTCAGTTCTTCGGCTGCTTTCTCTTTGAAGTTCCAGCTGCGCCAGAGGATGGTAGAGCAGTTTTCAGGGGAGATAACGGTATACCAGCTGTTTTCCAGCATGAGTACGCGGTCACCGATACCGATACCGAGGGCTCCACCGGAAGCGCCTTCACCGATAATAATACAGATAACTGGTACGCGGAGTTTCACCATTTCGAAGAGATTACGGGCAATGGCTTCTGCCTGGCCTCTTTCTTCCGCTTCCAGTCCAGGATATGCACCGGGAGTGTCGATCAGTGTAACGATAGGTTTGTTGAACCTTTCCGCGAGTTTCATCAGGCGGAGGGCTTTACGATAACCTTCCGGATTGGCCATACCGAAGTTTCTGAGCTGTCTCATTTTGGTATTGACCCCTTTCTGCTGACCGATAAACATAACGGTTTCGCCGTCCAGGTCGGCGAAGCCGCCTACCATAGCTTTATCGTCCTTTACATTCCGGTCGCCGTGCAGTTCCACAAAGTTGTTGCACATCTTTTCGATATACGCCAGAGTATAGGGCCTATCGGGATGACGACTGAGCTGCACTCTCTGCCAAGCGGTCAGGTGATCGTAAATCTCCAGGCGAGTGGTTTCGATCTTAGCTTCGTACTCCTTTACAGTAGCGGAAACATCTACACCTGACTTTTCACCATTTTCCTTCAGCTTGGCCAGCTGCTCATATAAATTCTCGATAGGTTTTTCGAAATCCAGAAATTGCATAATTTGAATAAATTGGTTAAAGTACGGTGTAAAGATAGTGCTGAAAAATTTTTTTAAAAAAGATTTGCTAAAATGAAAACTTTGTTGCTATCTTTGCAATCCCAAAACGGAACAACACAACCACTTGGGAAACAGAAAGATAGCAAGTATCTTCTACAAAAATATACGGATTGGTAGTTCAGTTGGTTAGAATGCCGCCCTGTCACGGCGGAGGTCGCGGGTTCGAGTCCCGTCCAGTCCGCAAAAAGGGACAAATCATCATCAGTATGGTTTGTCCCTTTTTCATTTGAGCCGGTGTTGCCCGACAGGCTTGCGATTAGTGCAAATACTTCCTTTACTTTTTCGGTTCGAAGTACCTCATTTTTGCGATCATAGACGATTCCTTCAGAAAAAATGAGTTTTTGCAATTTCGCTTTCATACCCATTTTTTTGGAGGAAGCAGGTAGCCACAGCGTGACTACACTACTATTTTTTGGAGATAAATTCATAAAATCGCTTCAGATAACCCGGCTGATACCCGGAAGGCAGGTGCACATTTTCTTTATAATACAGAAAATCATCATTAGTCCCTCCCATATTAAAGCCTTCGGCCTTATACTGCCCTTCAAGTCCACGAATTTGCGACAACGCCATGATTGTATATATCTTGTTCCGCTGCGCGTTCAGTTTATCGCTGATAGATCGCTTACTGAGCTTGACATCAATCTTGATCGCTGTATTCTGGTAGTATACACTCCCATCTTTCCGGTACAATGTACCCACATCGCTCCTGGCAATTATTCCGTTCTCATTAACAGGTTGCATCTGATCATGATAGCCGTATTTAATCCCTCCTATTTCCACCGTCAGCGGTGTACGCCCTTCTTCGTAGAAAACATACCAGATACTCCTGTTACCATAGTAAATACTATCTCCTTTAGAAGACATGCCTGATAATTTCAACCCTGATATGGTTAACAGCATAATTGTCAATAGCTTTTTCATATACTAATTAATAAAGATTATAGGAAAATAATGTCGGCCTGGCTCCTATTGAACGCAAGAATACCTGTGCATACAGAATAAACGAATGTATACTGGCATCTACATACCCAGGGGACCTTCAAAATTGGATATTTTGGAAAAACACCATTCGGATATAACTGTGAAAATGCGAATTTTCAGCATTTAAACATGATCGCCCTCGTTTAAAATTCGGGAGCGATCATGGACAGAAATAGATTTTATCATTCTATTATTCCCAATAGGTAATCGTTCTAATTAGCTTTTTTTCGTCATATTCTTTCGTCAACCAGTTACCAGCTTTATCATTGTGGTTGTCGTGGATAATAATTTTCGGACTACCGAATGAACTTACATATTCCTCCTTCACCAGTTCATTGTTCGCATTGTAGTAGTATTTTATGTAATCAGCTCTGGTCAGACATCCCCAGGCAATATCGTTCGTACTAAAGATAATGTTGCCGAATTTATCCTTCTGATAAAATACTTTGGCGATGGTATCTCCTTTATGAAAGGATAGGTGGATCTCAGTGGAATCCGTAGTGATGGATTCGGATTTCTTGCCTTCCCCGCCCAGGTCATATTCTCCTTTCTTAACCTTTCCATCCGGGTAATAATCATAAACTGTTCTCCTGACATCTTTGCCTGAAGAGCTGAATATTTCTTCCACCAGCCTGTTTTGCGCATCATAGCGGTATCTGTTGCTACGTTCAAATGAGGTATCGCGGATCAACAGCCCTTTGGTATTATACCAAAATTGATTGGGTGTTTGTTTGTAGCCGTCATACGATTCATTAATGGTTTTGATTCCATTTATGGTATCATACTCATACCTACACAGGCTGGTGTCAATATTACCACTAGACTGAATCCTGATTCTATCCTTTCTGGTAAGAAAGCCCATTTCATTGTATTCACAGGTAAGGATACTTGTCCATTTACCATTTTCATATTCATTTTCAACAACTTTCCTGGGCTTACCTCTTAATTCGTCCTCTTTCCAGTCATTTTTAGCATGGAGCAGAAAGTTCTCTCTGTGTGGTGGCGTTGAGCAGGCACAGCATAGTAATAGGGAGATGATTAGATATTTCATAGGTTAATGTGGTTTAATTGGGTATAGATGAGCCAAAAATAGAAGAATTTTGGTGATTGACACGAATAGTTCAGGTACAGGCCATTCAATTTTAAAATAACCTCTCCGGCTATAAATAGTCCATTCTCCAGGGGCACAGGCCTACTTTTCCATAATACTTTCCGGCATGTGCCACCGTGTCTACCTAAACTTGTAATCAATTTTTTACTACTTTAGTACGACCACGTAATTGGCTAACAATGGAGGATACAAGACTTTTGCCTGCGATAGCGGAGGGAGACGAAACTGCATTTGTAAGACTATTTGAAAAATATAAAGCGAAAGTATATTTCGCTGCACAAAAGTTATTGAAATCAGATAGTAACAGCAAAGATGTATTACAGGAAGTGTTTACAACTATCTGGCTCAACAGAGCATCGCTCCATGAAATTGAAAATTTCAATGCCTATCTCCACACCATGGTGCGGAATAACATCTATAGTAGGTTAAGAAAAAAGAAAGCGGAAGGAAAAATTATCAGTATGATGCAGGAAAACAGTGTCGATAGCGATACCGGCACGGAAGAAGCGCTCAAACTGCGCGACCTGCAAGCCTCTATTTCTATGGCTGCCCAACAGTTGACACCACAGCAAAAGCATGTATATCACCTCAGCAGAACGGCAGGATTTACCCATGATGAAATAGCGGCCCAATTGAAAATTTCAAAAGAGACCGTCAAGAAACATATAATGGCCGCCAATAAAGTAATTCAAGCCTATTTGCGCGATCAGAGTTTCCTTCTGGTCATTTTTCTTTGCGTGTCCAACTACTCCCCTCACCTCACCGATCATCCTGATCATTCCGTTCCTTCGAACGAAATTCCTATTGATTATAAATACGTTAATTAATCGCCCTGTTTTTTTGAAAAAAAATATTTTTTCATCTACCCCTTTGTATAAGTGCCGTGCGTCTAATATTATTGAAGGCACTTATAATCAGCTTTTATGCAGGATCGATTGCTGGAATTATTCCACAAATATGTAAATGATAACTGTTCCACGGAAGAACTATCAGAGCTATACGAACTTTTCTCCCTTACCGGAAATGAGATAATCGTAAAAGAGCTGATTGCCCAGACTATTGAGGATATTCACCAGCACCCTGAACAAATAAATACATTCCTGAGTCAGGAAGATGCCGAAAAAATATTGAATGACATCTTCCCGCAAACATCTGATACAGCAATTGTTCCCCATGTTCCAGTCAAAATAAGTCGCATGCGATGGTGGAAATGGGCTGCCGCAGCCACGGTTGCAGTCCTTATCAGCCTATCTGGTTATTATGTCCTTCATCAATCCGGTAACAAGGCTACTCGTGAAATAGCTGGCAGGAAGTCTTCTACCAGTAACAGCAGCAACAAAGCCACGCTTATCCTTAGCAACGGACAGACTATCCTCCTGGACAGCGTTCCCAATGGATTGCTTGCCACACAAGGCCAAGGCCGTGTTGTGAAAAACCAGAATGGAGCAGTTATTTACAGCGCTGCAGGAAAAGATGGAGACCAAATAGTTTATAATACCATCACTACTCCCCGCGGCGGGCAGTATTTCCTGCAATTGTCCGACGGTAGTAAAGTTTGGTTAAATGCGGCTTCCTCCATTAGGTTCCCGGTTGTGTTTCCCGCCGGAGAACGCAAGGTATACATCACCGGAGAAGCTTATTTCGAAGTGGAACACTTGTCGGGCCATCATGATCAGCCGGCAGCATTCATCGTAGAAGCTACCAGCAATGCAACAGATAACCGCGGTTGCCGCATTGAAGTACTAGGAACAAAATTCAATATCAACTCCTATTCAAATGAACCGGTAGTCAGCACGACCCTACTGGAAGGAAAAGTAAAAGTACATGTGAATAACTCCCTGCAATCGCAGGTATTACAACCTAACCAACAGGTAAACATCAGCAGGAAAGGAGACATGTATCTCACTACATCAGCAGATGTAAATGCGGTAATAGCCTGGAAAAACGGCTATACCCAATTTGCCGCGGTACCTCTCTCTGCCGTTATGAGACAAGTAGAAAGATGGTACGATGTGAATGTTCAGTTTGAAGGCAATGTAGCAGACATAAAATTCACCGGCAAACTAAAACGTACGGAAAGTCTGGCTGAATTCCTGAAAATATTAGATCTAAACAATATCAAATATGAGATAAATAACTCCACGATTATTATAAAATAAAGTATCAATCAAATAGGGATCATTGAATTTTCAAAAGCGCTTTTGAATTTAAGAGACCAACGTCTATTGCTCATTTCTCAACCAAAAAATATGATTTTCTTAAAAAATGTATTTGAGAGAATACAAGGATTTCCACGCCCTGACCTAAAGCTATGCAAGATGAAAACGATCTTTGTTTTCTTACTGACGGTCAGTTTACAGTTAAGCGCCAAATCGTATTCACAGAATGTTACGCTGAAGGGTGAAAAATTGAATATTGAACAAATATTTTCGGCCATAGAACGCCAAACGGACTATGTCTTCTTTTACAAAGATGATGCGCTGCGATCCACCACTCCTGTTTCAGTAAACCTGAACAATGTTCCTGTAGCAGATGCATTGGCCAGCTGCTTAAAAGGGCAACCATTGAATTATTCTATAGTAGGACACAATATCATTGTGCTGAAAGCGGATGCCCACAATCGGAATAACAATTCCACTCCTCAGCAGTCTACACAGTTTGTTAAGGGTACTGTTACAGATGAAAAAGGCACTCCGTTAACCGGAGTAACCATCAGAATTAAAGGGACCTCGCTTGGTACCAGTACTGATGCCAATGGCCATTTTCAAATTTCTGTTCCTGCCACCAGTTCTAAAATTCTTGTGTTTTCTTATATAGGTACGCAATCAGAAGAAGTGCAGATTATCAACGATGAGCCACTGGTTGTACACTTAAAACTCAAAGCTACTTTTCAACCGGAAGTAGTGGTTACAGCCTATGGTATTAAACGTCAGCCTAAGGAATTGGGCTATGCCGCCACTACTATCTCTGGCAAGGAATTAAACCAGGCGGAAAATATCAATGCCACCTCCGGGTTAATTGGTAAAGTATCCGGGCTCTCTGTACAAACACAGGACAATAACCTGGACCCTTCTTATAAAATTAATTTACGCGGTAACAGGTCTATTACAGGGAACAACTCCGCCATCATTGTGTTGGACGGAGCCATTGTACAGCCTTACATCCTGAATAATATCAACCCGAATGATATTGAAAGTGTGAACGTTCTGAAAGGTAGCGCTGCCGCCTCTCTGTATGGTTCTATGGGTAGCAATGGCGCTCTGGTGATTACCACTAAGAAACCAGCCGCCGGCAAAACAGAAATCAACTTCAAAACGAGCGTACAGTGGGAAAGCATTTCCAAACTGCCAAATCTTCAATACACCTATGGTGGCTGGGGAGGCGAATCCGCTTACGTAGATCCTATCACCGGACAAACTATCAATGTTCCTTTTGAGAACCAGCAATTCGGTCCTAAATACGACGGTAGTATGGTGGACGTAGGTACGCCCAAACGTATATTCTACAACGATGGAACTTATAAAGACACGGTGATCAGAACCACCTACGCTCCTAAAAAAGGATCACGTACCGATTTCTTCCAGACAGGCATCACTAAACAGTATGACTTGTCACTCGGTACCTCCACACAAAATTCATCTACCTATATTGCCTATCAGCGTACAGACAGATCTGATATCGTACCGGAAAACAAACTCACCAAGAACTTCTTTAAACTTAATGGAAGTACCAAATACAATATTGTGAGTCTTGACTATACACTGGGCTATACCAATACCTATACCGACCAGATTTGGGACAGAGGAAGTTTATATAATCAAATCCTGAACTCCCCGTCACATGTGGATTTGAACTGGTTCAAAACCGGGTTCTTTTCTTCTCCGGACAACTACTACAATGCCTGGAATGATAATCCCTGGTGGAACCTGAACAACTTCAGATCTAAGAGTACAGATAATAAATTCGTAGGAAACGTAGCAGCAAGAATTGCGATCACCGATAATTTAGAAGCCAGTTACCGCTTCGGTTACACCTATAGTTCCTTTAATTACAAGAATACGGGCAACGGCTGGAAATATTCTGACTATGAGCAAACCAATCCCTATAATATTCCAGGCGGGACGCAGGCATCTAACAGGAAAGTACTATTGCCTACCGCGAATGGTGGCTCCAGCTTTGAATCTAGATTAACGGGAGATTTCATATTGTCATATAAAAAGCAATTGTCGAGGGCTATTAACTCCAAACTGTTGTTAGGTCATTCCATCGTTCAGGATAAATACAATACAGAAAGCTTTGGCGCCAATACCCTTGCATTCAATGATTTTTATAATGTTTCCAGTTACATTGGCCAGCAGTATGCCGCAGAGAGCAAGGCAGCACGTAATCAACAGGCAGCATTTGCTGATTTATCTTTTGGCGTGAACAAATTTCTGTTCTTGCATGGTAGCTATCGTTTCGACTGGACTTCCATTCTCGCTGCTGCACACAGAAGATTCTCTTATGGATCTGCAGATGCAGCCTTCATTCTTTCAGATGCTTTCCCAGAAATGTTTAACAATGATGTTATCAGTTTTGGTAAGGTGAGACTCGCGTACAGCCAGACTGGTCAGGTTAACTTAAGCAATGTTAGTACTTATGGCGCTTACTTGACCACTCCGTCTTTCAATGTGGCGTCTGGTTATCCTTATAATAATAGTGTTGGTTACACTAAAAATTCGCTGGCGCCAAATCCTAACCTAAGAGATGAACGTACCACTGAAATTGAAGCCGGTATTGAGGTGAGCCTGTTGAAGAATAGAATCAACTTCACTTCAACAGTTTTCAAACAAAGAACAAAAAATCAGACCATCCCTTCTCAGGTATCCCCTGCAACAGGATTTTCTTCTATGCTTGTGAATGGCGGAGAGACTTCCAACTTCGGTGTTGAGTCTGATTTAAAAGTGAATCTCATTGACAACAGGTCTAATGGTCTGAGATGGGATATAGGCGCCAACTTCACTTATATTGAAAACAAGGTGGTAGCGTTGCCTAACGGAGGCGCGGATCTATCAATGACCAATGACGCCTATGCCGTAGTAGGCTATGCCTTCCCTGCGTTGAAGGTAACAGACTTCAACAGAGACCCTGCCACTGGAAAAGTGATTGTAGACAATAACGGTTATCCTACCCGTGCAGCGGCCTACAAATTCATGGGCTCCATTTTTCAGCCATACCGTCTGGGCCTGAATACATCTGTTTCCTTTAAGAACTTCGGACTTTCCATAGTAGCAGATTACAGAGGCGGTGGCGTATTATTCAATCAGATCGGACAAACATTAGACTGGACAGGCGCTTCTGAACATTCCACTTATGGAAATCGTCAGCGTTTTGTATTCCCCAACTCCGTTTATGATGATGGCAGCGGGCACTATGTACCCAATACTTCCAGACAGATCGCGAATGTGTATCAATTCTGGCAGGCATATAGTACAATCGGTACACCATATGTGACCAGCAACGCTTTCTGGAAGCTCAGAGAAGTAGTATTGTCTTATACCTTCCCAGCATCTGTTTTCAAAGGAACTAAAATCATCAAAGGAGCTACTATAGCGGTTACCGGCAGGAACCTGTTTATGTGGAGACCATCCGAAAATATCTGGACTGATCCCGAATTCAATATTGGAGGCGGCTATAATGCAGATGGTACCACCAATACCTCCCAAACGCCACCAACCAGATTCATTGGCGGAAATATCAGTGTCAGATTCTAATTATTCAACAGGAAACTTTTACAAAATGAAAGTACTCACTAAATATATAATCGTATTGTTCTTGATCGCCGGGATTTCTTCCTGTTCAAAAACATACTTCGATATAAATGAAAACAATCCCAATAATCCCAACAATGTCGATGTAGACCTGGTATTATCTCCACAGTTGAAGAACATTGCTTACATACAGCATATGGGCTCCGACGACATGTCTTACTGGATGGGATATTGGACGATCGGCGGTGGCTCCTTTGTGAATTCATACGTGTTCAATTACACTTTCGACAATAAGTGGTTCCAGGGTATGTGGACCAGTTACTACGGATACCTCGGTAATTTGCGGTACATAGATCAACATGCCAACGGTAATAACTTCTACAGAGGTATTGTGAAAACGATGAACGTTATCTGTTATCATAACCTGGTTGATCTGTTTGGAAATATTCCTTACACACAGGCGTTGCAAATAGACAGATATCCTACGCCTGCCTACGATGATGCGGCCACTATTTACAATGACTTATATCAGCAACTGGACAGTGCCAGGGACTTGATTAAAAACTGGAACGGGAACTTACCGAAAGGGGATATTATGTATAATGGCAGTAAGTCTAACTGGATTAAATTTATTAACACTCTCCAGTTAAGACTCTTGCTCAGAGTGAGTCAGGTAGGTACTAAACCGCCTTACTATGCCACTGCATTACAACATTTATTGACTAGTGCAGCAACTGACGGATACATTTCAAATGTGCAGTCGGAAGGAAATGCAAACCCAGGATTTTTCAATCAAAGCGGAAAAGGTAATCCATTCGTGGAGAGATTCTGGAACATCAGTCAAAACCAGCAAACATCCAGCTACAATTACTATCGCGCAAATGCCGCTGCGGTTAACTTCTATTGGGATGGATTCAATGGATATGGCGACTGGCGTCTATACAGAATGTATGCCCCGTATGATAAAAACCCGGACCATTTTAAAGGAGGTTATTTCGGCGTACCTACTGCCAACAATGATACACTATCAGGTTTATCATGGGGAGACAATGTTAATGGCAGTTTTGCGGGTAGCAATGGCTTTGGCATTATCAAAAATGTGAATCAGCCTATACCAATGCTCACCGCTTTCGAAAGCTTTTTCCTCCAGGCAGAGGCAGCCTACAGAGGCCTTATTCCTGGCGACTATAAAGAGTTATACAAAAATGGCGTTCGTGCCAACTTCACTTACCTGTACAAAGGTTCATTGCCTGATCCATCTGGTAATCTTTATTATCAGCCAGCAGACGCTATTGCAGATGCAAATGGTTACATGGCACAGACCACCGGTAAGGTCAACAATTTCAATATTGACTTAAGCTCTGATCCACTACAAACCATCTTATCACAGAAATGGATTTCCATGAATGGCGTAAATCCATTTGAACCATATGCCGATTTCAGACGTACGGGATGGCCTACTTACATCTATGGTTCCAAATATCCAGGCGCGCCTGCCTTACCAAAAAGAGTATTCTATCCTAGCCTGGAATACGCTACCAACGCAGTGAATGTAAAAGCGCAAGGAGAAGATTTACTCACCAAAAAAATATTCTGGGGAAGATAATTTATAGTCCTTACAAACTATTTAAAGATGAAAAAACATATCAACCTAATCTATATAAGTCTTTTGGCAGTTACCATGCAGTCATGCCTGAAAGATAAATTCGGTATATCCGTGTCTGATGTACCGGCCACCAAAATTGTGGAATTAGCGCCATTGGATGATGGGGCTACCACCTCCATCAACAGCCGGATGAAAACAATCAGCAGGCTGCCATCCACTCTGAGCGCCACAGATACCATGACCATTCCGGTTTACCTCGGCAGCACCACTGGTCCATTGGATCATGATGTAACGGTAACGCTTGCACGAGATACGGCTGCAATTGCTAAATACAACCTCGCTCAGGGAACGAACTGGAGTTTCTTTCCGGAGAACACCATTGTCAGTGAAAATTTGAAAGTGACGATACCTGCCGGCAAAAATGTGGGATACTTTAAACTGGTGGTGAATACGCTGAAAGTGCTGTCGGACGACAAATACATGATCGCCTATAATATTGCCGAAGTGCCCAAACCGTTATCTATCAGCGCTGACAGGTTCTATGTATATTATAAAATGGTCGTTAGAAATAAATACGATGGCTTCTATTCACTGCGCTCCGGTGGTATGACCGACTACCAGGTTCCTGATAATGTTTTTATTGGTAGTACAACAGTAGAACTGGTGACGATAGATGATTCCACTTGTCTGATGAGAGATGCTTATGTATATCACGATTATCCTAATTCCAAAGATCCTAACAATCAGCCGGTAAATGGGCATCTGCTCTGGAGTAAATCAGGTAACGCCTGGAGTTGGTATGGATACTTTTGCCCTGTACTGCATTTCAATCCTAACGGGAATGGTCAGATCACGCGTGTCACCAATTATTTTGGACAGCCAGATCCGGTAAGAGGGCGTTCTGCTGCATTAAGTCCAGATCCTACAGAGGCAGCCAATTCCGCCTGGGACCCTGTTACCCGAAATGTAAAAGCCTATTACCTCATGTATGATGGCTCCTTTACAGGCGGATGGAAAGGATCTAAAGTTTGGTTTTATGATAACCTGACTTTTGTAAGTGACCGACCTTAATTTATTATTTAACCTGGAACACGTTCTTTATGCAACAAAAATATTTCATCATAGCAGCCCTACTATTATGCTTTAGCTGCAGCAAACCCAGCAAACAGGAGGAATTGTATTTCGAAAATAATCTGACCTCCATTAAACCGGCAGACAATATCTGGTTTAATAAAAAGGTAGATTTTACTCGAAGCAAAAACATCACTGTATTCGTGGATAACAAGCTTTCCGGCGCCGACGGAAACGTGATTGCAATGGCCGTTAAATCTGCGCTTCCTGTAGCCCAAAAGTACCTAAGTCAGATATCTCCCAATATCAACATTACCAGTATCACCTACGGCGATGTGCTGCCTACACTGGGAACCACTTATGATGTGGTGATCAGAGGGGATAACAGCGGAACAAATTCGGCGCCAGCATGGGCACATATCCCTGATGGATCAGGCAGAGTGGGCGATCTGATTTCTATTAACCTCGATTTAAATCAGACCAGTTTAAAATGGGCGCATGTATATTATACCCGCTTAATTGTTCACGAATTCCTGCATACGCTTGGGTATGGACATACAGGTGCCGTATCTGGCGGAGATTATGATGCCAACGTAGCGGAAATGGCGATCCCTAATACTCATAAAACAGCTCAGGACCCTTCTCTGGCGATTATGTCTAGTTATAATTCGCTGTATTCATTGACAGGATATGATGAAGCACCCACTGATTTTGATGCTGGCACTAATCCGTTTTACATTTTCACAAAAGGCGATCTGGCACAAATTAATTGGTATTATAGTCTGAAACCGCCATATGACGTTTATTAATTCTAGTATGAATTTTTAAACAAACAACAAACCTCGGATCTGATGATCTGAGGTTTGTTGTTTTATAGTCTTTTGCAAGCAGGACTATCAGTTAATATCTTTTCCTTCCTGCAGGGTTTTTATCATTTTGTCAAGTCTGTCTTTATTGGGCAGGTCTGGCGCTTGTGCGCGGGATTTCTGGGCATAGCCTAATGCTTTTTTATAGTCGCCGATTGCGGAGTATCCCCGGGCCATGCCAGCGTTGGTGAGGAATTCGTCGGGGTGTTTATCGTAGTTTAACTTGAAGATATCGAAGGCTTCTTTTCCTTGTTTCAGATGCGCCAGTTGCCGGGCATAGAAATACAGATCATTGAGGCTTCCGAAGGGCAGCGCCTTTTTCATGACAGTAATAGCCTCTTCGTGGCGGCCAAGGCTGTCCAGGATAGCAGATTTAGTACTCCATGCCTGGAAGCTCAGTGAGCCTCCTGTGCTGATGCTGGTGGCTGAATCGGCCCATAACAGGGCTTCCGGGAGGTTTGTATTATGCTGTGCGCAGAAGCTGGCTGCTGCGTCCCAGGATTGCCAGGCAAAGCCACTGGTACCTCTTAATTCTTTGCGGAAAGAAGCGATCTGTGTTTTTACCAGATCTACGTCTATCTTAAATGGGATCATCAGTTTTTCCCATTCCAATGCAACAGTAGCGCTGGTGGGCGTTTCATCAATAAATTCATATTTCAGCCATTCCACACTTTTGTCTGTGGCCACAGGCTTAACTTTTATACGCAGCACATCTTCATTCGGATCATAATAGAAGCTGCCCCAGGAGCTAGCATTTTTGGAAAAGATCAGGGTACTTTCATTGGGGTCATAGGCTACAAAGAAGCCATAGGTACCGGCAGCCAGTGGCTGACCGTTTACCATTACATCTGTGGAAAATGTAACGGTGGTATTTTCATTAGCGCCAGCACGCCAGGGTGCAGCTTTAGAGGTACCGAAGCCCAGGTTAGCATAACCTTTATGTACTACCTCTCCCCAGATGTGCCCCTCTCTGTTTCTAACGCCAGGGCGGCTGTAATTAATGGTCACTTGTGTAATGCCAATACCTTCGCTGACGGAAGCGCGTTTATTATCACCACTAGGTACTGTGTTGAATTGTGCATAAGTAGAAATGGTCGTTAACAGGAATACACAGGCAATGATTGTCTTTTTCATTACTTGATTTTTGTAGTGTGAGGAATAATAATAGATACCAGTTTTTTCGCACCTATGGCGAGATGTAGGTAGCCTGTAGTTCGTCTACCATAGGGGCGCAAATAGCAGTAGTTATCTTTGTAACAACATTTATAAAAGTTAGGAATATTCCGGCAGACAAGGCCGGCATAGAAGGGGCTTTTTTGACCGTCCATCAAAATAGTGACTGCATGGGGAAACAGATAGTGCAGTAACAGATACAGTACCACTCTTTTATATTACACTACAAATCAATTCTTTGTTGATAATGAAGCGATCTTGTGAAGACTTATAACTTTTTTATAAAGCAGACAATCCTGGCTGCTTCTTCGAACCCAATCTTCTTATGAAAATCTATACTGGTATTATTGGAGATACTTGTATCAGATGCCAATTGACTGAGTCCCATCTTCCTGGCCCAGTCTTCTGCTGCCAACATTAATTTTCTGGCAATACCCTGCTGCTGAAACGCCGGCTTCACATACACCGCTTCCACATATGCAACCGGTAAATCGATTGCACCTTCTACATAATCCTGCCGAATACCCACATGGATGAATCCAATGTATTCTTCCTGTTCTCTGGCAAGCAAGCAAAGTTCATCCTGAGCAGGTATTATTTGTTGGAAATTATCAGTTTCCTCTTCTATATCACCATCACTCCAAAGGCCAGCAACCAGGGGCATCAATGAGGGCAGGTTTTCTACTGAAAGTATTTCTATTTCCATAAGCTTACTATCGTTTCTGAATGACTGAAATTACTTAAAAATAAACAGGAAAGCCGGATGAGTGATACATTCATCCGGCTTTAATATATGTAGATGGAGTGCTAAACAGTTATTGCAGCTTCTTTTTGAAAAAAGTAATGGTACGCGTCCATGCCAGCACAGCGGCATCCTTATCATATCTTGGCGTGGTATCATTATGAAAGCCATGATGGGTATTCGGGTAATGATAAACGACGAAGTCCTTATCATTATCCTGCAACGCTTTTTCATAAGCCGCGATGCCTGCGTTGATGCTCGCATCAGAGGCAGCATAATGTAGCTGTAGCGCAGCCTGGATAGCAGGTACTTCTTCCAGCGGGGCCTGCATTCCATAGAATGGTGCGGCTGCCAGCAATTCCGGAATGCGTGCCGCCATCATATTGGAAATCCAACCGCCGAAGCAGAACCCTACCACGCCTATTTTCCCATTGCAATTTGCATGATGTTGTAAGTAGGTAAAGCCAGCGATGAAATCCTCCAGCATTTCCTTTGGATCTCTTTTACTATGCAAGGCACGTCCATCATCATCATTTCCGGGGTAACCGCCTAACGGACTTAAAGCATCCGGAGCGAGACTAATAAACCCTTCCAGGGCGGCGCGTCTGGCGACGTCTTCAATGTGAGGGTTCAGTCCCCTGTTTTCATGCACTACTATAATTCCCGGGAGTTTTCCAGTATTCCCGGCAGGGATACATAGCAAGGCTTTTATAGTGCCTCCTCCTTTGGGAGATGGATAGGTTATATAAGAGGAGACAATGCGCGGATCATCTGCTTTCACCTGGATAGCGGCTATATAGTCCGGCGTCAGGTAAGATATCAGTGCAGGGACCGTCCAGCCGTTGGTAGCGTAAGCCGATAGCCGGTCCGTAAAATCTTCTTTGCTGATGCGGTTATGCGCGTAATCGTTGTACAATTCAAAAACTGTAGGATTGATATCTGCTTTGTTCATAAGTTTAAATTTTCAACCGATAATTGGTCATCAGAAAATCTGCTGTGAACCCTAACTTTTGGTATATATTTTTTCCCATGGCGGAGGATTGCAGGGTAGCCAGTTTTATATTTTTTGCTATTGCATTGTTTAGTAAGACCGCCATCACCTCTTCTGCAAAACCCTGCTTTCTGAAATCCGGGATAATGCCTACCCCATGAATCCCGACAACTCCATTCGATTCCAGTATCATGGCTGTTCCGATAGCCTGTTCTTCTTTCCTGACCAGGTAAAACTGGACCGTATGATTTGCCTTTTCTAGAATCTCTGCGGAAATAGTATAACCAAAACTCTGTGGATATAGTTCAGCCCAAATCTTCGCCTGCTCAGAAGTGGTCACTGTTTCCAAGCTGATCCGGCCGGGATGTTCAAAAGGAGTGGATAGTTTCAGGGACATCCCAATTTGTGTTGATTTCGCTTCAAAGCCGGCCGCTTCAAACAGGGGCTGTAAACTATTTTCAAAATCGCCCCAATGACTCAATGTGAGAGGCAGCTGATTATTCCTGCTGAAATCTGCCGCATCACTCAATACTTCCGGGGAAATGGCGCTCTTCAGCCAGATTCTGTTGGGCCATTCCGATCCAGGCACCTGAATGGAATCGAATGCGGTATGTTGTTGATAATTGCCGAATGCTATACCTGCTGCCAACCATAAAGAAGTCAGGTTATCTATACTCTGCTGATTCAAATTTTCCATGCTACTTTATTTAGAATTAATTAAAATAATACCTGTTAACATAGCTGCTATTCCTATTGTTTTTCTCCATGAGATAGCCTCTACTGGTAGTCCCAGCCAACCAAAATGTCCTGCTAAAGCGGATATCAGAAGTTGTCCACATAAGCCTAAAGAAATCATCTTTGCCATACCTAATTTAGGAATTGTAATATAGTATAGCGTGATACCGGTTACACTGAACAGGCCGCTGATAAACCAAAGATACCAGGGAATTTGTTTGGCCGTCTGGATACTGGGGAGTTGATTGGAGAACAGTAAAAAGAAAACTGTCGCGAATAGTAAACTGCTAATTGATTGGGAAATGGAGGCTAAGATGGGTTTCTTCAATATGGTTCCCAACTGTGCATTAAAGCCCGCCTGTAAAGCCAGGAAAATACCACCCAGAAAGGCCACTGTTGAATAGAAATATTGATTCATTGGACAAAAGTAGCCTTATACTTTTGTAGCACTCTTTACATATGTTGAGTCGGGTTACTTTTCCTTTAGTTCCTTCCGGATACGGCTTAGCTGGGTGGGTGTAATGGCCAGGTGAGACGCGATGTGCTGTAAGGGGATTCGTTTATCTATGTCTGGATAGGTAGCCAGGAGCTTCTGATACCTAACCGTTGCATTTTCCATTACGAGAGAAATTTCTCTTTGTTCTTTGTCGATGATCCAGTTTTTCTCCAGGTAAGCAATGTAGAAGCTTTTCAGGTCATCATTTTTATAAATGTATTCTTTGTACAAACTGTAATCCATCCGGATTATGATCGTATCTTCTATTGCCTGGAGAGCGAATTCCGAGGGCGCTTTTAACATAGCAGAAACAGCAGATCCGGCAAACTGATTTTCCAGGAAGATATTTTTATTGTAAGTATTTCCTTCATTGTCTGTAAAGTAGGCGATGATAGCCCCTTTACAGATGAAGTTAATATGTTTGGATACCTGTCCGGTACGTAATAATATTTCGCCTTTTTCGATAGTTTGAAAAACCGTAATACTTTTAAAAAGTTCGAACGCCTCTTCCGATACGGGGTAGTAGGATAAAATTTTGTCCTTAAAGGCGGATAAATATTGTGTTTCCTCCATTACTGCTATTTGCTGTTAATGTTAGAAATTAAATTCCCTGCAGCAAGCTATCTATTTCTTCCCGAGTATACAAGTATTTTAATCTTCTTTCCAGTAGTATTATACAATATTCCTCAAAAGGAGGGACTTGCATTCTACCAAAAGAATCCAGCCAAAATGTTTCGCCATTGTACTCATAGTTTTCACCGGCAGCATCGCCATCGTGAACAATTCTACCCGCATCACATTCACTCAGTACCACATATTGGCTTCCTGCGCAGGAACCGTGTCCTATAAACAATAATTTGATGACGCACTTATCTACCTCACATCCGAAACCCTCGTATATTCGTTGTGCTTCCTCATCGATAAATCTATTTGTGTGCAGCTGATACTGGGAAATCAGGGTATCAATTTTTTCCTGCTTCATTCCCGCATGTACACAGGCAATAAAAAAATCATATGTCAAATAGCATTCTGGCGCCCAGATTTCTTTTTTGCTAATATCCGCCAGGGTTATTCCCAACATCCTGCTCTGCCCCAGTTCCGATAGCAGGTATTTCGCAAATACCGGCAATTTAACCTGGTATTTTTCTTCGTATCTGTGAAATGCTGCCTGATCGAATTTATGGGATATACATTCAGACGCTGTTAGTAATCTCCTGCTTTCCAGATGGGCAGGATGTGCATTCAGCAGTTTGGTCAATTCCTCATCCGTAATAACGAACGGTCGTTGTTCTGCTATCAGGCTAAGATACTTAGGCAACAAACCGGACAAATAGCTGGACAAATTCAAAGTGAAAAGGTTTATATGATGGTTAAAACTGACTTATTATCTTGATTTATATTTTTCAATATATTCATCCTATTCTAGGATTGAACCGGGTTTCGGTCATATAGAGCATCGGTCATTTACTATTACATTATCAGAATGGTCCTCGAAATCCCCCTAAAGAACCATATCTGATTTCTTCCCTAAAGCAGTGTATTTGATGTTTAGTATAGAATTCTTCGGGATAAAAAGCAAGTTCCGCTTCTGCCTGACTCCTATTGATTCTTACCGCATTTCCATCCCCATGCAATATATAAATTGCTCTGTCAAAAAAGCCAAGTGCAACTCCATTATTCAAATACCCATTCTTACCATTAATACTAAAGAAACAACATTTACCCAGCAACTGGCCATGAAAATCTGCCAATCCCCAGCTTTCCCAAAAACCCTTCTCTCTGTAGGCAAGAAATCCGAGGCTTAAGTGCATAAAATGCCTGTAAACCATCGGCATCATCCAGCGGGGATTATCTCCTATGACAAATACGCCCGCATTATCCAGATGTTTTACAACTGCTAATCGTTCATTAAAATAACCGACAGCAGAAGGCTTCAAAGGTTTTATCGACGTATAGGCAGGCGGTAACAACCATCCCTGGTTTGGCAGGAAGATCCCATATAGTTTATTCTCTCTGACGATGTATGCCTGTAATGGCGCATTATAGCGGATCTGATGCAATGCAAAAGGCAAGAGCACCTTTCCGGAGGCATCCAGCAATGCCATTTCGGCTCCTTGAGTAAGGAGTTTACATCCATCAAGAAGAGGGACGACAGTCGGTTCATCCATATGTTAGGAATTAATATTGTGCGGAAGACCCGTAACTATGGCTTCTGCTGAAATGATTTCTTTTTCTTTCCGTAGGCCCAGCCACTCCAGATAAGTATGGCACCTCCAATTAATAAGAGAACGGCGCCCAATCGTTTATCTCCTTCTCCTGTTTTGAGATAGGACTTCCAAAGTATAAGTCCAACAGAACCCATAAATGCACCGCCCACATAACCTTGAGTGGACCATAATTTATACTTTTTGTATTGCTTCTCCTCTTCAGAGACAGGCGCGGGAGTGGGCCTTCTAGGCTCCTGTATTTCCGCTACATAATCCGGGTTTTCTGTTTTAAACTGGCTGTTGCAGTATTGACAGGCGATCGTAATTTCTTTTTGTTGTTTATCTGCTACGACATTGGAGAACGTTGTTGCTCCACAGTTAGGGCATTTTACTTGATTCATAAGGTAATAAGGGTAATAGGAATTATGCTTGTTCTTTATTTTGTGAGGATTGCTGCGCCCATCTTTCAGCGGCGGCTTTCTCCTCTTCTATTCTGTGTTTCAATGCGATTTGACATCTCCTTCCCAGGATAGACAACGGCATTATAAAGATGAGTAGTAGGAAAGCTATCCCAAACACTTTATGGATAAGCTCATTATTCTTGTTGAGGAGTCCTGCGATGATGGAACAACATGCCCCTGCTGCGCCAAGATAACCGAATATCATGCCGACAGTCAGTAGCCACTTAGGGGAAACTTTCACCAGGCTGCCAGGGGGCGGGGCCGGGATTCCCACATTATGCTGTGATGGAGCAGGTTGTGTTTTTTTCACGGGCATCGTATAGCCATCCCTGTTAACCTGGAACTGGCTGCCACAGTATTGGCAGTTAAGGGTTACTTCCTGTTGATTTTCAGCAATGGGAGCAGAGAATACGGTGGCTCCACAACTTGGGCATTTTACTTGGTCCATATTGTAAGATAAACATTATAATTTCCCATGCCGTCTTTTCAGCTCCCTGGAAGAAGCCCTTGCCAGCATGAATATACCAAATACGAGAAGGGAGAAGATCACTGGCACTCCAACCGGCATGTCTGTATCTGGCAAAAATGCGACTATCCACATAACAAGTGCAAATAATGCACCGATGCCGCCCATAATATATCCCAACACTTTAGTTATTTTATGTTGCAGATCAGATGCAGCTTTCCAGGCACTTTCCGGTGGAGCTGGTTCTGTATAAGTATACTTGATTTCTGTCTTATAAATATTTACAGGTGCTGTTGTATGAGGGCTGTAGTTGGGATTTCGCGTTTCAAACTGGCTGCCACAGTATTGACAGTTAACAGTAACGGTAGCCTGGCTTTCGGCTGCTACTGCCGAAGAGAATATAGCTGCGCCACAGTTGGTGCATTTTACCTGGTTCATGATAGGGATGAATTTATCTACAAATATTTATTCCATATTGCTTTTACCAAGATAGATAAAATACCCCACCAGGCCGGTAAGGACAATTGCCGCGATGATGGTAACCGCACTTGGTTGCTGGAATACAGCCGACCAGCTGCCGCCTGCAACGGGGAAAAACAGGAATGCCAATACGAATCCTACAATCTTCTTTACTTTACTTTTTTTCTTTCCTTCAGGGATATGAGAGGTATTGGATATTCCTGCGAATGCTTCCAACTCCGCTAATTCTTTTGCTTCCTGCTCCGGGTCATAGGTACTAATGCCTGGTTCATCTATCTCTCTCATGAGCGCTTCTACTTGCGCCATTTCTCTCGCTTCCAGTTTCGGATCGTAGGCAACTGGTTCATCCATCTTTTTCACGAATGCTTCCAGTTCTGCGATTTCTCTGGCCTCATGTTCAGGATTGTAAGCGTCCGGTTTATAGGCAGGATTTTTTGCAGTGAATTGTGAATTACAGTAAGTACAAGGTACAGCGACTATTTCATGATAATCTACTGCTATAGGTATATTGACGTTGGCGCCACAGTTAGGGCATTTAGATTGCTGCATAGTAAACGCATTCACATTTTTGATACTCCGAAGGTAGGGCAATTTTCATTCCGGTTTTGGCCGAACAGCCCACATGATAAGATGCGTAAAACAAAGATCGCCGGTGTATTACCGGCGATTTTATCAGGAGAGATTATCTCTAACTTTTTCCAGCAGCGTAATGAGCTGGGCTTGTTCGATGGGGGAAAGTCCTTTAGCGGTAATACTTTCCATTTTCCGCCAGGTATCGGTTACCTGTTGGTGGGCCGCTTTTCCTTTCTTAGTGATAAAGACCCTGGATATACGTTTATCGCTGGCATCTTTCTTTTTGGTAATCATTCCTGCATTCACCATACGCTCAATCATAGCGGCGATGGTTCCCTGCTGTATTCCCATTTTCTCTACCAGGGCTGATACTGTTTGTCCGTCTTCCAAATCAAGATAGTATAACAGAATATCCTGACCTGCGTGTATTCCCGTTCCTGACAATAATTCATTGCTCTTGTTTCTTCTGATCTTGCTGATCTCAACTAATAACCCGTTCAGTGAGTTATGCGGTTTGCCTGACTTCATCCGGCAAAGGTAATAAATTGACGTTAGTCGGCTAACTATGAAAATAATTTAGGGAGACACGCATCTGATAGCCCTAAAACCCTTTCCTGTAGAGCAGATGGAGGGCAGTGCAGTTGTCGTCTCCCTAAAAAATACGGCAAAGACGTAAATAAAAAGGCTATCTCATTTCCTGAGATAGCCTTTAATCGTATGGTCGGGTTTTCAATTATTTCAGCACTTCTGCTAATTTTTTCTCTAATTGCTCGCCAGTTCCCAACGCAATAACTTTTCCGTTAGGATCAACGAGAAATGCAGCAGGGATCGCCATTACGCCATAATCTTTTGCCACCTGACTCTCCCCTCCTTTCAGATCAGACACCTGTGCCCATGGCATTTTTTCTTCAGCAATTGCCTGGAGCCATTTATCTTTCTTATCGTCCATTGATACAGACACGATCGTGAAACCTTTATCTTTGAACTTATTGTAGGTAGCGGTTAAAGCAGGAACTGCTTCTCTGCATGGCTTACACCAGCTAGCCCAGAAATCCACCAATACATATTTACCTTTATAATCGGCCAGGGAGATTGTTTTCCCATTCATATCGTTCAATACGAATGCTGGCGCCGCTTTATCCAGCATACCCAGAATTTTATCACCTCCGAATACATTGGTAGACATTTTCTTGATGGTAAAGGTATTTTTCACTTCCGGCCCCATTTTCACCATCAGATCCTGGAATTCGCCTTTGCTCAGTTTTTGCCCGAAGTTGGCATTTATCAGGAAAGAGGCAGCACCTGAATTTGGATGCTTCATGATCCAATCCCAGCTAGCCATCAGCATAGGTTGTTCCAACTTGTTCACTTCCGTCTGCAATGCATTTACAGCGTCCTGATCTCCGAGGTTGACAGCCGTTTCCAGCTTCTTGTACAACGTTTCTCTTTTCGCTTCTATAGGTGCATTCATAGAGATGATATTCTTTTGAATATCTACCCAGTCGGCTACAAATGGGCTTCCGGTATAGGTTGCATCTTTAAAGTATGGACCATTACCGGTGATATTCACTTTACCTGCTTCCAGGTACATGAAGGTTCCATGCTCTTGTTTTCCACTGGTACCTACCTGCAAGATATAAGTAGTACCACCTTCTGACATATCTCTGTCAAATCTGAAATGTCCATTTTTTACTACAGCGGTATCTATATGCTGTGGCAGCGGAGCCCACAGGAATACGCTATCTCCTTCTGGTAATCCTTTTATGGTTACATCCAACTGTAATCTTTTTTGTGCGCTGGCGCCCATTGCAGTACAAAGTGCGAGGCCTAAGAACAGTCCTTTATTTAACATGGTATTTATATTTAAAAATGGATAAAAAATGTTTTTGAATCTTATGCAGTGGTAAGTGACAGTCGTTTATTTTCTTTTCTGGTAACAGTTCGCGATCTTTTGATCAAAGCCTTCTACCAGTGGGTGTCCCAGGTTACCGTTCATGATGTTGCCATCCTGATCAATGGCTACCCAACGGGTGATACCTGTCATGCAGTAGCGTTCAACGAAAGCTTTGCCTTGCGGATCTGTTCTATCGGCTGTAAGAAATAAATTATTTGCGCCATCTATTTTATGCTCCACAGAAAATTGTTTCAACTTCGCACGATTGGCTGAGGAAGGATCTTCCCAGGCGATCGTCAGGAAGATGATATCTTTTTTGTCTTTATATGAGTCGGCCAGTTCTCTGAAATGTGGCAGGGAAGCTACGCAGCTGGTGCACCACATTGCCCAGATGTCCAGGATAACGATTTTCCCTTTCAGATCAGACAAGCGAACCACTTCTCCTTTATCATTTTCCAGCGCGAAATTATAAGCTGGCGTGCCAGGTGTCATTTGTTGATAGGATTGATAGAGGGAATCCAGCGTACGAGTTGCCTGAGGGTTGTATTTCACCGCTTCCTTGATAAGCGGATATATTTGTTTCATATCAGGCGTAAAGGCATTCGTCCGTCCTTCCAGGGCCAGCCAGTCGATACCTACTCGCGTTTTTATCCTGTTCGCTTTGCACAGCAATAAAATTTCCTGTGTCTGAGTGGCCTCTGTCATAATGCTGTCCTGCATCTTTCTGCCAGTACACCACAGATGAGTGGTTTGGCGACTTAATTCATCATCTCCAATGGCAGAGAGGCCGGGAGCTGCAATGTCGAATCCGGATAAGTACCAGTCGCCTATTTCTTTTGTGCGGGCCAGTTCTTTGTGTGCATCCAGGAAATTGAATTTAAAGAGTAGTTGTTTGCTTTGTTCAAAAGATTGTAAAGCGGCTAAGTTCTCAGGATTGATCACTTTCGCAGCGCTGATCAGTTTAGCTACTTTGGCAGTGGTAGCGGTGATGAAATCAGTAGCTTGCTGCGTAGTGGTAATGGCAGTTAAATCTGCTTTGCTATACAGGCTATCGATCTGGTAAGGTAATACTTGTCTTGCACCTTCTTTTCCGCTGCAAACAGGTCTGAATCTGCCTTGAATGACTTCGGTTCCGCGGTATAAAGGGAAGAGCTCCAGGTTTACCTGATCGCCTGCATTCGTCAGTAATGAACAACCATTGAGAGACATAATCTGCGTAGCAGCAGCCAACGGCCTTGAGAAAACAGCAACAGGCTTGCTTTTATCCAGGAAGAACATTTCTCCTTTACACAGGTCCGACTTACTGTCAAGCGTATTCAGGTTGATCATTCCGGAATAAGTTGGCAAGATATTTACTTTTACATGGAGTGTTGTTACTGGCGGAGTGGTAGCATACGTTAGCGTATGGCATAGTAACAAGAACAAGAAAAAACGTATAGCCTTCATCATTCAGTATTATGGTTTAAATAAAGGCAAGGGGTTAACAAAAAAGGGTGAATTGAAAAGGAGAATTTTTTCTACAGCATAGTAGCAATTTTATCCCGTAGGGTGGCTTGTTCTGCCTGGTCCATTTTATTAGAGCTTAGGTATACAATATGACCGGATTTGTCGATCAGCATTACTTTGGTAACGCTTCCTATATCTCTCACAAAATGATAGAATATTTTGCCGTCTTCGTCTTGTACCAGCGGGTATGTTATACCTGTAGCACTGGCTAATTTTCGTATAGTCGCCGGCGGTTCCTTCAGGTCAACGCCGAATACTTTCAGGCCTTTGCTTTTAAATGCCTGCCAGATATCTTTTTCCAGGTGGGGCATTAATTCGCGGCATACGCCGCACCAGCTGGCAGTGAACTCCAGTAACACTACCTGTCCGCGTAACTGCGACATAGTGTAAGTTTTCCCATCCACTACTTTTAGTTTAATATCTCCCGGCACCAGATCTCCTATTCTTGCTTTATAATCCCAGTAAGGAGGATGATTTGCTTCATCGGCACTTTCTTCTATCTGACTCATTAGTTTGAGAAAAATAGCAAACATTCCTTCTGGCAGGCCCGTTGTGAGTATGTCTGCATGTCTGCCAATCATGATTGTCTTTGGCAGTTGGGCAACGCCATAGTCTTTAAAAAAGGAATTTTTAAGCGCCTCTGTAATTTTCACATTGAGTAGTCTTGATTTATTGGGGAAGACGCCTGGCGCTATAGGCTGAGTGGTTACTGCCAGAAAAACAATGGATGTATCTTCCTGGTATTCCTTTACTACCCTCTGCATGGTGTCCAGTACATGACTGTTTTTATCCTCGTTATCCCAGCAATAGATGACCACCATTTTCCCTTTGAAGTCAGATAATGTTATCTGGCGGCCACTGGTGGTGCCGAGGGAAAACGGAGGAGCCGGGGAGCGAAAAGCAAGTAGGTCCTTTCCTGCCTGCGCATCACTTTCGCCCATGCACATAAGCAGTACGATCAGTGTATAAATAAGGTAACGCATGTTTGTTGATTTAATGTTTAAGGGAGTTCGCCTATTGCCTGGAGGTCAATTCCCAGCTCTTTATAAAACCGGATGACAACATTATACTTAAGATTCACCAGGCCTTTAGTATCATAACTAGCACTTAAAAAGGTTGTATCCAGATCAGCCTTTGTATGAGATGTGATCATCCCTACAAAAGTGGCGAAGTCCCATGCCTCATTACGTTCAATAGGAATTAAAAAATTCACATCTGCGACCTGTCCTATTTCGCCTAAGTTCCAGCCAGCAATGCTGGTATAAGAAGGAAGTGTATACTTCAGGTAATCATCCGGCAATTTCAGTGCTCCTGATAACAACGCCTGTTGCGTATATGCCATATGCATGAAACCACGCAATTCTTTTAATCTTTCAGGCGTTTGTTGTAGCAATGTGCTATCTGTCCATCCGATTGCCATCATGGTTCTGGTGGCATAAAATCCGGAGTAAGATCGGTGCAGTTCTCTAGTGACAGACTGATAAAACATAGTATCGATGGCGGCAGAGAGCAATATCCTGAATGGCATGGTTTTCTGGAGATAGGTTTCCGGATAATAATTCAGGCATTGCGATTTAAAAAACTGCAAGGTATTGGCAACATAAGCAGGATTGCCCACTTTAGCGCTAGCATCCAGATATCTTATGAAATCAAATCTGAAGTCTTTTTCATTAAAGTTATACAGGATATAAGAACCATACTTTTTATGAAATGCCACAATGGAATCATCATAGGGTTGATTGCCTTGCGGGAGTACATAAAAGTCTGGTACTTCTGTCTTTCCCAGTTTTTCTTTATGGCAGGCGGACATTGACAGCAGGAATAGCGGCAATAATCCTATTATGATTATACGTTGAATGATCGTACGCATAAAATCGTTTTTTTAAAGATCGTATAGTGTTATTCAGGTTGTCTAAGGCTTCCTAGCTGTGGATTCTGCGAAAGTTTGAGATTGCGTAATAATACCTCATTCGGTATGGGTATTACATACTGTGGATCATGTTTCTGCAGTGTGAACGTTTGGATCATGCCCTGGATTGGCTGATAATAATGTTTAATGGCAGGCATACCATATCTTCTCAAATCCATCCAGCGATGAGCGCCTTCCCAGCATAATTCGCGGCGGCGTTCATCTCTGCACATTTGCAACAGTTCTGCTGCCGGACGAATGGTCCATGGTACAAAGTTGGCAGGATCGAACCGGTATTGACGGAGCGTATTCAGACTGGTCAGCGCTTGCTGCGCAGCGGTGGCATCACCTTTCGTTTTATATAGCTGGATATAAGCTTCTGCTCTGTTCAGATAGGCTTCTGAACTGCGCCAGCTGCTTCCCATATTTACCTGCCCTGCAGCATTTATTGCCTCCAGGGTAAATTTACTCAGCATAAAGTCTGTTGCGAAGTAAGGTTTCCATTCAGGAGGAACGTTAAGGAAATAAATTCCATTTCTGAGATCGTTGGATTCATAGGTATTTGCCAGATCGTGTGAAATACTGTAAGCGCCAGTTGCTCCCATCGGCGTTTTTTCTGCCACCGTGCCATAATACCAGATAGACTCAACATTGCCAATCCCCAGGATGGGTTTTGTAGACACATCAGGATATCCCCAGTTTTGCAGATTCATCAGCTGCGGATGGTAAGCGAGTACGTAATCGGCATGTTCAATTACTTTATCCCATTGTTCCATATACAGATATACCCTGCTTGCCAGCAGATGTGCCGCCACATGGGATATTCGGAAAAGTTTCTGCTCTGTTTTATTTTTCCCCAGATAATAAATAGCGCTATCCAGATCAGCAGTGATTTGAGCATATACTTCCTTAACTGTATTCCTAACTGGTAATTGATCTGTCAGGTCGGCATCTAATTTCAAAGGGATACCAGGACTTTGATCCGGCGTCGTTGTGGAATCATTATAAGGTTTGGCATAGATGTTTACCAGCATAAAATTATAAAATGCTCTTAAGGTAAAAGCTTCTCCCTTATACATGGCTTTTTCAGCGGCGGTACCATTGGAATTATCCAGGTATTGAAGTGCCACATTGGTACCAAGAATCAACTGATAATAGGCTCTCCATGAATTAAAATTCATTTTCTCTACGCTGCCGGCACGTGTGCAGACATCAATAAAATCTGGTTGCCATTGAAATGCGCCCGCATTTGTTGTAATGACCGCTAGTTGATCAGACAATGAGGGTCCGTTATAACACTCCACATCATCATCCATTAGCGTTAAATATGGCTGCAGGAAAGTGAATGTGGTAGGATATCCATTGGTATACAGGATTTCTCCAAAATCTTTGGCTGTTTTAGGAATGACATCGGTTTGGGACTGTTCTGCCAGAAATTTCTTACAGGATACCAAACCTAATGCTAATACGGCGATAATTATGCTATTTCTCATACGCGCATTTTTTTAAAAAATCACATTCATATTGAATCCATATTGCCTTGTTAGAGGCAAAGCAGAGGTACCCACTCCGTCTATTTCAGGATCCTGCCCCTGTAACGCTTTATTAGCGATGGTAAACAGGTTATAAACAAATAATCCGGCAGAGATATTTTTCACTCCGATTTTAGTCACCAGCGGTTTTGGAAGCAGGTAACTGAAACTCAGTTGCTTACAACGAATAAAGTTGTTGCTTACCACCCTATAGTCGGATTTATCGTAAGCTGAGTATAGGTTATCCGGGAAATCAGGAATCGCAGTGTTGGTTGTCTGGTCAACAATGGCAGGAATATTCGTTCTGTTCTCATCGCCAGGTTTACGCCAGCGGTCCAATAATGCTTTGTTCACATTGACAAAAGGATTAGGCACACTCGCAGTACCAGCCACCTGTGGATTCAGTGTATTCAAACGTTTATGCCCTCCCAGCGAATAGAAAAGCAACATACTGGCAGAAAAGTTCTTATACCTGAAAGTAGGTGAAACCCCTCCTGTGATGACAGGTTGCATTTGGCCGGAATACACCAGGTAAGTTGATGGATCGCCTTCCATATAAGTTTTACCATTCAGGTTACTGAAAGTAGGCGTCCCATTGACAGGGCTCAATCCTGTATACTTGTATGAATAAAAACCACTAATAGGTTTGCCTGGAATAAATGCCTGCCCATTCAGGTAAGCGCTGAAATCATTTTGGAAATCATTTGGCCCTACTTCATTGAAATTTTTGCTATTATTAAAGGCGATTATCAGATTAGTATTTTTACGTCGGATTACTTCCACGCTGAGGTGGAAATCCACTCCCCTGTTGAGGAGTCTTCCCGCATTTTTGTACATCACATCCACTCCATACTCATATGGAAGCACTTTGGTCGCTATCAGGTCTTTACTACGTTTCAGATAGTAATCACCACTTACATTCACTCTGCGATCGAACAAGGAAAGATCAATTCCAAAGTTCCACTGAGCAGTTTTTTCCCAGCGCAGATAGGGATATGGCAGGCTTTTAATTCCCAGCAACGGTATACCTGTTGCAGGATTAATATCTGTTCCTACGGGCGAATAGGTCGCGATCAGCTCAGGCCCTACCGCTGTTACCACATTTCCTTGTGTGCCAAATGTTGCTCTTAGATCCAGTCCACTGATTAGACGACTGGTTTGTAACCATGATTCATTCCCTACACTCCATCTGGCCGATAATCCATAGTTGGGCAGGAATTTAGCATTAGAATATTGTCCAAATCTGTTGGACCCATCTGTACGTATGGTTCCACCCAGTACATATTTATTATTCATGCTGTAGGTAGCCGTCCCAAACATTCCAAGCGTATTGTTGGTAGTTCTGGTAAGACTATGTTTACTTTGTAGAAACAAGCTTTTGGAGTCTGGATAGAAGCTCATTCCTCTGTCAGGATAATAGCCCGGTTCAACAGAAGATTGCCCTTTTATTTGGCTGGAGCTGATCTCAGTACCACCAGAGACGATAAACTGATCTCTGTTGTTAAAAAAACTGGCATTATAGGTCAGCATATTACGGGTACTATATGTCAGTACATTTTGATTGGCCAGATTAGCGATACCACCATAGGGCAGGTTTGATATTGCAATTTGTTTATCAGTAGGAACATAGTCTAAGGGCCAGCCACGTATTTGAGAGATATATCGGCTGCCCTCATAAGCTGCCGACATAGATTCAACTGCATCTGTGATTACGCTGGATACATTCTGGAAGTACAGGCCACTCATGATTTTATAATTCAGCGTTAAACTTGTCAGGAGAGATCCTTTACTGTTGGTATTCTCGGACTGGGTCAAATCATTCACCATATTGAAGGTGATAGGGGGCGGAAATGGCAGCGCAGAAAAACCAATATCAGCTGGCCTTACCGGATAAACAATATTAGGATCCAGAATCCTGGAAGTTTGCAGGGCATAACTCAATACGCTTACACCTGAAAAATATCCACGCATTTGTGAATAATTAGCCATGAGATTAAAATCAAAAGACAATCTTTTTCCTGCTTCTGTATGTAGGGATAAATTGGCAGTATAATTTTTATTACCATCCAACTGGGCGGCTCCTCTATTATCATTGTAGCTGATGGAGCCATGGTAGGTAGTTTTGCCAGCGCCTCCATCTATCTGTAACGAATGGTTCATACTAAAGGCATTTCTGAATAATACCTTAAACCAATCTGTATTTTGTGCTCCCAATTTAGTAACGGCCACTTTGAACTGCGTTTCTGTAATCTCTCTGGCATAGAGCGCCTGAAGCAGTCCTTCATATGAAATGCTTTCTTTAAGGCCGTCATAAGAGTTCAGCGCCAGGCCATCTTCATGCATTTCCTGGGATAGCTGTACTCTTTGCTGGGAGTTCATGAGGTTTAAATTGCGATAGGATGGACGTTGCTGAAAGGAATAACTGGTGTTATACGAAATCTGCATAGGTCCGGCCTTCCCTCTTTTGGTGGTTACTACAATTACCCCGTTGGCAGCGCGTACACCATATATTGCAGTAGCGGCAGCATCTCTCAGAAAAGTGATGCTTTCAATATCATATGGATTTATACCACTGATCGCATTTCCAACCAGAGAGAAGTTACCTGTCTGCGCATCAGATAATACGTTATTCAATTGGGTAGTAGAGATATCCACCGGGTCAGGTCTTACCACATTATCTATCACCCATAACGGGCTTGGATTTCCAACGAAAGTAGAGGTTCCTCTCATGCGAATGGTTGGTCTTCCGTTTACACTGCCCGTAGTATTTATTATCATGAGGCCCGGAACTTTACCCTGTAACATTTTGTCCAGCGAAGAAACGCCAGGCTGGATGATATCGGCCGCATTCAGTTTAAAAACTGAGGCGGTAGACATACGGGCATCGATTTTCTGATAACCGTTTACCACTACTTCCTGAATAGCCTGTGCAGCGGTATCCAGTCTGATGACCACCAGATTATCACTTGCTTCGTTCATAGTAACCGTACGTATGGTTGTTTTCATACCCAGCATGGATACTCTCAGTTGCTGGTGCTCTTGCATTAACAGCGAGAACAAACCATCGGGCAATGTAACGGAACCATCCTGTGTTCCTACTACCTGTATAGTAGCCCCTCCCAGCGGATTATTAGCGGCATCCACCACACGGCCTCTGACTGGAAAACTTAACCTTTTATCAGGGTTGGCTTTGGGCTTATCCGGATAGATAAGGATGCCACCAAAGTACTCGGCGAAATCAAGACCAGAATTGCTAAGTACGCGTTCCAGCAGTTGTTTTAATGTGCCACTTTGCTGATCCACCGTAACAGCTGGCGCTTTCTTGACCTGATCTGTATTATAAGTGAAGCGCACGCCGCTAATAGTACGGATTTCTTTTAAAACAGTGGCTAAAGGCTGATTTACTGCCTTGTACTTGATCTTAGTATTCAGTGCCGGGTTGTCCTGCGCAAGCAATCTGCCTGTTAGCAGGAAAAATAGGGATAGCAGCAGTAGCGGCATGGCACAGCCTTGCATAACCCTCCTGCATGAAGGTAAGCCCATCATTTTTTTCATTTTGGTTTGATATAAAGATTAAACTCCCTGTCTGGCCTCACATAAGAATAGCCAGCTTTGTTTCTACCTGTTTGTTCATTGTCCTGCCGGTGCAGTATGCGTTACATAGATTGTTCTGCCTTGTACCCGGAATGAAATTTCGCCGTTGGTAATCCTGATCTGATCCAGCACCTGTTGTAAATTAGCAGGTCTGTTCATATCCAGTGTAAAATTCAATTTCTCTAATGATGCATCCTCAAACTTAAATTCATAATCAAAGCTGCGGCCCAGACTATTTACTATGGTTGATAAATTAGATTCTTCAAAATAGATATCTCCATCTTTCCAGGCGGTAAAGCGTCTGACATCTACTGTCAGTTGCTGCAAATCGGCCGTCTGTGCGTGATACACGGCCTGTTGTCCGGGCAACAGTATCACATTTTTTCCATTGGCGGTTGCACTTACTTTACCACTGGTCAGTGTAGTTTGTATGGTTTTAGAATTGTATGTATTTACATTAAAAGAAGTACCTAAGACATTCACTGTTACATTTTCAGCATGTACCCTGAACGGGCGTTGCGCACTGGCAGCCACGTCAAAATAGGCTTCCCCTTGCACGGTTACTTCTCTGGACTGGCCATTAAAGGCCGCGGGATAAATCAGCACAGATCCCGCGTTTACCCATACCTGCGTACCATCGGCAAGGGCTATACGCGTTTTATTACCTCTAGGCACAACCAGGGTATCGTATTGTACTATTCCTGGTTCCGGTCGAGTACCAGCATCGTAGACAATTCCTGTACTGCCGGCTTTAATCGTAGTCCCATTGATACCTTGAACGATGGTACCAGTGCTATCCAATGTCAGCACTTTGCCATCGGACAGTTTTATTTGAATGCCATTTTGTGGTTTCAGATCTGCTTGCGCAATAACAGGCAGCTGTTGCTGTTTCGTTTGTTTATGTTGGAACCACCATGTACCAGTGCCTATCGCCAGCAGGGACACTGCCGCCGCTACTGTCAGTCGTCTGCGCCAGCTCACCTTTAGCCGCCGTTTGTCGCGTGCTGCTACAAACCGCTGCCATCCTTCTTCTGTAGGGAACTTGTCTGCCACCTTTACCCTGCGCTTCATTTCTCTCGCGGCATCTAACATAGCCAGCTCGTCTTCATTCAGCGCTGAAGTATCTGCATTTTCCAATGCATCCAGTAGTTTATCCCAATCAATGTCGTTTCCTGGTGTATCCATAACGATATATACTAAAGGCAACCATCTTTAAAAAAAGGGTGAAGAGGAAATTATTTTTTTTCAAAAAATAATAATATCAGGACGATACAGATGATCATCCACTCACACTCTTTTCTCAGAAACTGGTAGGCTAGTTTAATTTGTGTTTTGACAGTATTAACGGAAATATTTAGCTGATCAGCGATATCCTTATATTTCAGGTTATCGCGGTTACTCAGTAAAAATATGCGTTGCCGTTGTATGGGTAAACGACCGATAGCCGCCCATAAGGCGGCATTTCGTGTCTCTTCCAGTTCTTTATCCTCTTCGGCCGGCGGTATCTCCTCATCAGGAAAACTGGAAGGGTCGTTAAATATTATTTTACCTTTTTTCTTCAGGTAGTTCAGACAGGCATTACGTATCGCACGCGTGGCATAGCTTTTAAAATTTTGTGTAATCTGAATAATTTGTCGCTTGTCCCAGCAATAGAGGAAAAAATCCTGAACAATATCTTTGGCAGTATCTTCATCTTCTACGACATAGTAAGCAGTTGCGCATAAAAAAGAATAGTGCGTACGGAAAAGCTCCTCAAAGGAAGCCGGTTCCATCGAATTTGGTTGATACATATTCCATTGCCCCCTCCATTAATTTATCAACGCAAAATAGACTAAAATCCGGATTTTTTCTATATCACAGGCTATTTGACCGTCATATCCGTCAGGACTTCTACTGTTTCGGCAAGATATCTATCGGTACGGCAATTGTTCATCCATTCTTCGTATTTAGCTAGTTTGTCTGGTGATGGTTGTTTAATGGAAGTGCCTTTGATAGCCAGTTGTTGATCAGCTGGCAGTTTTAATGCCTTATCAATGGCGTTATTATAAGATTGGATTTCGTTCTGTTGTTTTTTAAATGCATTCTTTTCAAGACTGAATACAATCCCCTCATGTGCCTTTAACCAGGCTACATCCCGTTTCACTAAATTAAAGGCAGTGTCCTGATCAATCCGGCGCTGCGCCTTTACTGCGATAGCTTGCAATGCCTCTCCAGTGCTGGTAGTCATATAGTAAGCCTTCGGAATAGAATCAGATAAGAGCGCCGATTCGTTGTCGCGTTCCCGTATTTTGGCAAATTGTTTCTTGCTTGGGAAAATGATATCAGGTATAACGCCATTCAGCTGCGTAGTGCCGCCGTTGATACGGTAAAACTTCTTGATAGTGAGCGCCAGGGAACCATAGTTGACATCAGGAATACCTTTCTCTTCATCTCCTAATTTACCCATTGGGTAAGTATTCTGCATGGTACCCTTTCCGTAGGAAGAAGGACTGCCAATTACAATGCCGCGACGATAATCCTGTATGGCCGCTGAAAATATTTCAGAAGCGGAAGCGCTACCTTCGTCAATCATAACCGCCAAAGGCCCGTCATACAAGGGAACATCCCCGTTCTGGATACGATATGACTCAATATTTGCTCTGTCTTTTCCCTGTACTACCGGCCCTGTTTTTACAAAAAGTCCGGTCATTGCTACCACCTGATCCAGCGATCCACCCGGATTACCTCTGAGATCAATTATAATTCCATCTACTTTCTCTGC
The DNA here is from genome assembly GCF_003259435.1 of Chitinophaga dinghuensis. GTDB lineage: Bacteria > Bacteroidota > Bacteroidia > Chitinophagales > Chitinophagaceae > Chitinophaga > Chitinophaga dinghuensis. The sequence continues at coordinate 176,141 of NZ_QLMA01000003.1, read as the reverse complement.
TTTTAATTTCTGTACTTCTGTTGCGATATCTGCCGCACAACGAGCCCCCTCCGGACGTTTGAAATCATAGTAAAACTCCGGCAGCTGGATAAGTCCCAGTTTCTTTTCGCCTTGTGTAATCACTGCACTCTTCGCGGCATTCGCGTCTTCCTTAATCTCTCCCCTTTTTACGATTACTATCTTCTCCACCCCGGAAGCTTTGCGTACCAGCAATTTCAAAGAAGTATTATTCTCTCCGCGAATCATCTTTGATACCTCTACAATGCTCATCCCGGAAATATCCACCATTTTGCCATTATCGTCGCTCAGTTGCAGAATATGATCATCTACGCTGAAAAATCCACTCTGATCAGCGGTACCGCCAGACAACACTCTTTTAATAACAATAGCGCCATCTTTCGTTGATAATTCCAGGCCCAATCCATAATACCGATGAGACATCATCGATTCACGTATTCCAGCATCCGCCGGCGCCATATAGGAAGTATGCGGGTCCATTTCTAATGTGATCGTATTCATATAGGCACTAAAACGATCATCTTCAGCCGTGTTGGCGAGCAGATTTTTGAAAAGTCCGTCGATAGCTGCCAATACGGCTTTTCTGGCTTCCTGTTCGGCCACTACATCACTTTTCGTCTTATCCTGCTGCTGAATTTCTACCATTTTCTGCAAAACCTGGTATTTCAAACTTATACGCCATACTTCCTTTCGGGCGGCAACATCCGATGGAAAGGCAGCCTGGCTGCGATCAGGCTGATAGGTTTCATTTTCCCTGAAACTCATTGGCTTGCTCAGTAACGCACGATATACCGGTTGTAATTCCTGCAAACGCTGCATGGATATACGAAAAATAGCGTTGAAATACTCAAGGGACGGCGTCTCCAATTCATCATCTATCTTTGTTTCATATTGCTGTAAAGCCACTATATCCGATTGGAGAAAAGTACTTTTATTGGCATCTAACGCCTGTAAATATTTCTTCCAGATTATTTTTGAAAAAGCATCGTCCAGCGGTTTAGGAGCATAATGCTCTTCCCGGATATGCTTCATCACCAAACGAATCGTATTCTTCCGGTTTAGTTCTTTCTGTTCATCAGTGTTATTATTTGCAAAAGCAGTTACCCCTACTGCCAACAATGGCAGAAAACCCCAGTATTTAGCAATTGTCATATAGTTCTGTTTGTATGATACTGCTATTAAGGCAACATCACCTGCAAAAAGGGTGAAATACCACTTCGAAATTAAATTAGGCCATTTGTACTATTTTTTAGTACATTTGTACTAAATATAAATAATATGTTACCAGAGGAAGAAAAGGAACAGACGCTATGGCAACGTATCCGGGAGATGGCTTTTCCATTAAAGCCAACGGATAATATAGTGCAGAAGACTTTAAAAAATTCCGCCTTTTACATGGCAGCGCTGATGGTAAGTCTTGTTACGCTGGCATTGGCGGCGGCCATTACTTTTGTGTTGTAAAATGAAAAAGCTGTTTGATCCACTGTTTATCGGCTATTGTGTGATATGGATAGTCATACATAGTTGCAGGCGCTGGGGAGCACCGATTCCCTGGCTGAACGGACAGCTGACCGATTTTATAGCCGTGCCTGTTATCGCGCATCTGGCGCTTACTTTTACTCGTACGGTGGTTTTGAGAGACAGCCAGTACACGTATCCACTGCGTTACCTGCTATTCATCGCCCTGTATACCACCATTGTTTTTGAGGTTGTCATGCCTGCGTTTTCTCCAAAATACACCGCGGATATCCTCGATGGAGTTGCCTACCTCTGTGGCGCTTTGTTTTATCATTTTGTACACCAGCGATTCCAGAAGGTTTAGTATATTGGATATACGTTATGAAAACTATATTCGCTATACTGCTACTGAGTGCCTGTGCCCTGGAAAGTATTGCCCAGCAAACATCCGGCATTACGCATATCCCTGACACTTCTTTTAACAACTCGTCCGCTTATCGTAATGCCATTAAAAAATGGCCGGAGATCCGCTTAGCCCCGGATACGCTACCTACAGGCGTGGCGATGGACACCAACATAACTTATTATAATCATTTACAACTGGATGTTTTCTATCCTACCGGAAAGCGTCGACCTTTACCGGGCGTGCTGATCATCCATGGCGGCGGGTGGAGAAGTGGTAACCGCCAGCAGCATCGTGCCATGGCGGCACAACTGGCTGCGAAGGGATACATTTGCTATGCACCATCGTATACGTTATCCACGGATGCTTTATTTCCGACGGCGATACAGGACCTGAAAACAGCTCTCAGATGGATAAAGGTGCATCATAAAAAATGGAATACTGATACGACCCGTATTGCTGTTGCAGGCTTTTCAGCGGGCGGACAGTTAGCCGCCCTCATAGGAAGCACCAATGGTTTTACTGCATTGGAGCATCCGGCGAAACTGAAAGCCAGTAGCAATGTACAAGCTATCATTTCTATAGATGGGATACTCGCTTTCATTCATCCCGAATCTGCCGAAGGCAACGACAGTAAATCCACTTCTGCTGCTACTTACTGGTTCGGCTATACGAAAGAAGAACAACCAGACCAATGGCATGCGGCATCTGCCCTTAGTTACGCCAACGCACATACGCCGCCAACATTATTTATCAATAGCTCCAATCCCAGGTTCCATGCCGGCAGAACGGATTTTATCAACATACTTCAAAGTGCAAATATTTACACAGAAGTACATGAATTCGACAATACGCCACATACTTTTTGTCTGTTCGAGCCATGGTTCTCACCCACTATTCAATACATGTCTGCCTTTCTGGAAAAGGTTTTCGCCCGTTAATTCACCTCCCGATGATCATAACTCATGATGCGGGTCATTTTCCATTCGCCATTCTGCAACATCCATAGATGAGTGAACCTGGCGATACCAGTGAGTCGCTCTGGTTTTCCATCTTCTGATACATAAAACCGGTGTTCGCCGGAAATGACTGCACCATATACTTCATGGTTCTTTTCCAATTCATATACCTTGACGGTTCCAGGAACCGCTTCTCTACGCAGTTTGAATTTCTCTCTGTCTTTACACAGATTATCCTTCACAGAGGCTGTTAATGCGGGTAATCCAAACAACGGACCACCTACGTCATGGAAGAACTCCACATCTGAAGACAGATAGGACTGAAACCTGTTGATATCACAGTTGTTGTACGCGTTCCAGAAGAGGCTGTCGCAACGCAATATAAAAGCGGAAACATATACTGCTTTAGGCTGACCGGCAGAAACGTTTACTGATACTGTCATAGCCACCAGCAATAAAAAGAGTCCGCCGAAAATTTGCTTATACATAGTTATGAGGATTATATGCCAGATTTTACAGAAACAGTACCATCTTTTGTCATATTACCTAAAACAGCTACCATAAAGGATTTAAGCAGATACAAGCATGGCAGAGGCGGGTGATTTTCTGTTCAGTTCCGGACAAATTCTACTGGAAGCGGACAAACCGAATATGGGGTTAAGTCAGATATGAGGGCGCATAAAAAGGGAGAAGCTGCCTTAAATGACTTTAAGACAGCTTCTCCCTTATTTATAATTATGGCTTACTTTTGAAAGAATAGTTTCTTAGGCGCCTCACCTGTCAGCTCGCAGCGCAGGGTAGCTCCATTGTTTGTGAGTTTCGTAATTTCTCCGGCTCCTTCTACTACTGTACAAACCGAGAAATGTTCATCTTCCACACGGGAGATCACAATTTTTCCAATGGTTCTTTTACGATTGATTTTACGACCATCCACATTTACCTCTACATTTTCATACACTTTAAATTCATCTCCTTCCTTTACTTCCACGGCTTTACCAGCGGTCAGCAATACTTTGGAGGCATCGCCGTAGGTATTTTTCTCTTCGATGGAAGCAATGGTGGCAGTCAGTTTGAAGTTGTCGCGGATGAATTTGTCCAGGCGAGTGCGGATACCCATCAGTGCATCGTTAAAAGCGTTCTTGCCTTTTCCGATATTATCGAAATTGCTGGAAGCTACCAGTTCGCCGGTGTTTACATCCATTATTTTCACATTGAAAATAATTTCAGCCTGCGGCGTAACGGTAGTACCTAGTACTGGTACTTTAGATTGTTTCTGATCCTCAATGACGCTCACGATATTTCCCAGCAGAAGGTATTGTGCATTGTTTTCTTTCATTTCGGTAATGGCGCCGCTTTCGGAACCTACTGCTTTCACTTTCTCCATTTCCCCTCTTTCCACCAGGTCGAAACGCTTACTGCGGAGGAATGCGTCTTCCACGGTATTTTGAATAGATGCCTGGTAAGTAGTGCTGTCTTTCCCTTTAAAAGTGATACCAATCAGCGGTTTGGTTTGTGCAAATACACTGGAGGTCATTACTAAAGCTATGGCGGACAGGATAATGTTCTTCTTCATGATTGATGGCCTATATTTTTTTGAGATGCTAGCGTCACTATTTTTTGTTGGCAAATAATTTTTCTTTCTCAAATGTAGCTCAAAAACGTATAGTCCCTTCAGTTATTATACCGCTTTCTGTTTCACCTGGCGGATTAGAAGAAATTTAACACTGTTTTAAGAATATCAGCTTTTGAAAGACAGCCCCTTTTCTTCTAATGCCTCCCGCATTATAGGCAGGGAGGATTTGCCCATGCCATGTAACTGCAGTATATCCTTTTCTGTATAGCCGGATAATCGTTTTAAAGTAGTAATGCCTGCTCCTGCCAATGCTCTGCATGCGGGGGCCGACAATCCGGGAACCAGGGAGTCACTTTTCGTTTTTTTCACTTTTGCAGCCGCTTTTTCTTCATTTTCTTTTACCCTGAACGCTGTGATGGTGGTGATTAATTCCAAGGGCATAGGCGCATCAATGGGGAATTGAACAGCGCCTTTGGAAGTTTTATAGGAAGACAACTCCTTTTCGAAATGGCTAATCCCTGAAGAGGCAGGATAGAAGCCAATATGATGCGCATAACCGGCAAAATGGACAAGATTACCATGAAGCGCGAAAGTAGGAATGCCATAGCTGATTTTCTCTTCCGCCTTTGGAGCCACTTTTTTAATGGTACTCCTTACCTCTTTCAAAATTTTCTGCACTTTGGGCGGGAAAGTCGCAATATAGGCATCGATAGTAGTGACATTTGGTCTTTCCATAACAGATCATTTATACCTGAAAATTACAGCTTCCCTGGCAATATCAGTGGGGGCAGATCCGACAGAATCAGGGTATTTTCAGCCAGTCCCAGCCTTTAATCAGGTATGATGCTTGTGGCCAGGAAGATATGCCTTCTACTGTCATTGCCAGTTATAGCTACTCCAATAAGGAGCATGTCCTGAGAATTGTTTTTCAGTCAGGCAGCGTGTATGATTACCTGCATGTTCCTCAGAAGATATTCCAGGCGCTGAAGGCTGCCACGAGCAAAGGGACCTACCTAAATCAACATATCAAAGGTCATTTTCCTTACCGGCAGGTCAACGATATACTTTGATGAGATGTGAGCGAAGCGAGTCTGCAACAGGCTGCTGTTGTCCGCTGGCCAGCAGGGTAATCACTCCGGACGGCTGTTCTGGCATATGGCAGTTGATACATTTTTCCTGTAAAACCTGCATATCTGCTTTTTGTGTACAGAAGTTCGTACTTCCGGGCTGGTGGCAGCTCATACACTTTTTCGTATAGGCGGTCAGGTCATTGCGTTTATCCTCATGTGGATCATGGCAGGTGGTGCAGGTCAGCTGATTACTCATACGGAAACATTTGCTGGCAGTGAGTAACTGGTATTGTCTGCCATGTACATCATTGGCCGATTGCTCGGCGGGAGTAGCAAAATAATCCGCCATAATATAGTCAGACAGCCGGTCGCCGGGCCTGAACTCGAACAAGTCGCGCTGAGGCGTTTTCAATCCGGCATGGCATACGGCACACATATCCACTTGTTGTTGCCGGGAAAGCTGGCCTATGCGGGTAATGGCATGTGCCGTCTTTTCATCGGGGTATTGCATATGAAAGGCCACATGTTCCTGCGCAGGTCCGTGACAGCGTTCGCAAGTGATACCAAACACCACTTTATTTTCCGGGAAAGATTCCATTTTCCGGACGCCTTCAAAACTGGTTTCGAACTTTACATAAGAGCTATGGCAGCCGAAACAAGAGCTGGCGATCTCCCGTTTATAATAGGGATAGGTTGCAGGGAATCCCGGGCTGTTTGCCCAATTCATCACAGGCCTGAACCAGGATAAAGGCAATTGAAAGTATTTATTGTCGTGCCAGGAGAGATAGGTCTGTGCCTTGCGTCCCTGGCCGATAGTAATATCAAAGGTAGCCTGCTCGCGGAGTTGACCATTCAAGTAGGCCGACTGGTAATAACGATTATTATTTTGTTCCATTTTGACCACTACGTTTCCTGGAAAAAGGAAGGAATCATGTGGAGCGATGAATTTACCTAAAATCGTATGTGCGTCAGCGGGAGCGCTGGCGAAAGCGTGAGCAGAATGCTGATGTGCAGCAAATGCGGAAGGGTGGCAACTGGAGCAGGACGCATCTCCCGAAAAAGCATCTCCTCTGGGGTCTGCTTTTTTGCCTATACATTGGGATAATATCAACACACCTGCAACAATACATGCGGTCAAATAAAACGAACGTTTATACATAACGGGGAATTCTCATCGAAAGATAATTTTTTTCCTGAAATGCATCCGGGAATTCTGACAATTCGGATAGCTAATTGCAATCCCCTATATTTGTTCAAGATGAAATTATTACTCATAGAAGATGAACCAGCTGTAGTATCCGTGATTACCCGCGGACTGACAGAAGCCGGATATGAAGTCTCCGTAGCGCCGGATGGCGCCACAGGCTTGAAACTGGCCCTGGACAACCATTCTTTCACACTCATCATCCTGGATGTGATGTTACCAGGGCTCAATGGTATTGAAGTATGTAAAGCCATTCGAGGGGCAGCCATCGCTACCCCCATTTTGATGCTGACCGCTTTGGGCACTACAGAAAACATTGTGATGGGCCTGGATAGCGGCGCAGACGACTACCTCGTAAAACCCTTTAAACTGGCGGAACTGGAGGCAAGAATCCGGAGTTTGCTACGCAGGAAGAGTAATGCAGCCGTACCAGTTATTAATAGTTCCTTATTGCAGATGGGGAATCTTTCTTTGGATACAGATACCAAAGCGGCCACCCGCGCAGGCAACAACATTCAACTGACAGCAACGGAATACCGACTGTTGGAATTCTTGTTGAAGAACCCACGCAGGGTGCTTTCCAGGATGGAAATCCTGGAGCAGGTATGGGGCATCGACTTTAATATGAATACGAAGGTGGTAGATGTTTACATTAATTACCTCCGCAAAAAAATAAATAAAAACAATCAGCCAGAACTGATACAAACCGTAACAGGACTGGGTTACATGATGAAGGAGACTACACCAGATGAAGATACGGCATAAAATATTGACAGTATTTGCAGGACTTACCTTATCTACCATTATGGTGATGGGGGCATTGGTGTATTATTTCGCCAATCAGCATTCCTTTGAGGACTTCTACAAGCGCCTGGAAATACGTGCCTATCTGGCTGCCAAAGCCACTCTTCCCTATTATGAATCCGATTCTGTCATCTATAATGAAATCCGGGAGGAACATCTGGAAAAACTACCTGCCGAAAGAGAATATTTTTTAAAGGTGGATAGTAGTGGAAAGATTCAGGAAGACAGTAGTCTCGCCCTGCCAGTTTCCTTTTACCAGAATGTGCTCACGCAGCACAGAGGTACTTTTCGGGAAGGAAATCGTTTCTATGAAGGCGTACTCTATAAATCGAAACAAGGTTTATATATCGTGATTGTATCCGCCATTAACCAGTACAGTGCAGAATATATGGCCTGGTTACGGAAGATATTACTTATCTGTTTTACAGTATCTGCAGTAATATTGGTGGTAGTGGGCGCGATATTTTCCAGGTATATCCTGCAGCCCATACGGCGTATCATGACGCAGGTACGAAGTATTAGTTCGCGGAATCTGCATCTGCGGCTGGAAGTACACAAAAGTGGCGACGAGATCAATGAGCTGGCTGGTACATTTAACAATATGCTGGACAGGCTGGAAACGGCATTTGAAACCCAGAATAACTTCGTCAGTAATGCATCTCATGAGCTGAGTACTCCGCTGACAGCCATCATCGGAGAGGCAGAACTGGCGCTCAATAAGGACCGCAGCCAGGAAAGCTATAAATATGCCATGGAGAACATCCTGAAAGAAGCAGGCAGATTAGAGCATATTACTAAGAGTTTGCTCCACCTGGCACAAACTGGCTTCGATGGCAAAAAGCAAGACTGGGATCAGGTTAGAACGGATGAGCTGCTGTTCACTGTGAAAGACACCATTGATAAGATGATTCCCGGTAGCCATGTAAACATTGACTACAGCCTGTTTCCGGAAGAAGAGGAAAAGCTCACAGTGAAAGGCAATACACAGTTATTGGAGCTGGCGCTGAGTAATATTGTAATGAATGCTTGTAAATACTCCAATAATCAGCCAGTATCTATTGCGCTGGCGGCTACAGATAAGAAAGTAATAATAATTGTTAAAGACCAGGGGATCGGTATCCCTCAGCAGGATATTCCTTATATATTTTCTCCATTCTTCCGCGCGTCCAATACGGGCCTGTTCAAGGGTTACGGCATCGGTTTACCACTGGCTATGAATATCATACGCATGCATAAGGGAGATATAATAGTTAATAGCCAAGTAAACGTCGGAACTGAGATCAGGATTGAGTTACCGCTGTAAACGGGGCGTTTCTTACCGTTTTCTTACCACATTCTTACCATCTTTTAACCCGCTTCTTACCGGCTTCTAACCAGGTACGCATAGTTTTGTATTCAAATGCAACAGCTATGAAAAATGTACTGATTCCAACAGACTTTTCGATTCGATCTCTCGGTTATGTACACAGCGTAGTATCGCAGTATCCGGAAGAAATGATCAATATCATTTTCATGCATGCCTTACGTATGCCTGATTCAATTTTCGACCTTGTCACCTTCACGCGTAACAGCAGGCATATAGACCTGATTACGGCCGATTTCAAGGATGGTTGTGAGATTATCAGGAATAAATATGCCTCCAGTGTACGTCAACTGAAAGTGGAATTTTTCCACGGCGATACCGGTGTTGCATTTAAGAATTTTTGTATTGCCAACAATATAGATGTGATTTTACAACCTGCCGACCTGGAATATAATGCCCCAGGGAAACGCAGTTACAATCCTGCCAAACTGATTGCCAAGTCTAAATTCCCTAAGCTGAATGCAGTTTTACCGGGAAGCAGGAAAATTGTTGTAAAAGCGACCATCTCATCGTTGTTACTGGCATCTGAATAACCCATAAACAGTATTATATGCTGCTCAAAAAGAACATTCCATTTGGATATGTATTTGGCAAGATTAAATATGAGATCCTGATAGTATCCATCTACAGTATGTTAATTAATATGCTGTACTATCAGTATAATATGAAAAATATCAGCATTCCCATAGCTGTACCTATGGTGTTGGGAACGGTGTTGTCGTTATTGCTGGCGTTCAGAAGTAATCAGGCTTATGATCGTTGGTGGGAAGCGCGCAGCATATGGGGTGCGATAGTAAATGACTCACGTTCTCTGTCCAGACAGATATTAAGTTTAACAGCAACGGCTTATCCATCAGAAGAATTAGAACAATTCAGAGAACGCTTTATAAAGCGGCAGGCAGCATGGTGTTTCAGCCTTGGTCAGTCATTACGCAAAACGGATCCGGTAAAGGGGCTGGAGCGATTGCTGACACGGAGAGAATTGAACTATGTGATGAAGTATGACAATGTACCGGCTGCCCTGTTGCTTTTACATGGAAAGGATATCAAGCTGGCATTGGAAAATGAGTGGATCAATAGTTATCAACAGGTATCTATTGACGCTACGCTGAGCCGACTTTGTGATGCGATGGGTAAATGTGAGCGTATTAAGAACACCGTATTTCCTGCAACCTACAGCTTGTACACGCATTTTACCGTGCTGTTCTTCATTCTGCTGTTACCGTTTGCTCTTATAGATTCCTTAGGGTTTATGGAGATTCCGCTGGTGATCGCGATATCCGCCTCTTTCCTGTTGATTGAGCGTATGGGTATCAGTTTACAGGATCCTTTCGAGAATAAGCCAACAGATACGCCAGTGACTACCATTGCGCGTACTATTGAAAGAGACTTGCGTCAGATGCTGCATGAGCAGTATGAAGCGCCGAAAGAAGATATACTAGATGGTCCAAAATACTATGTATTATAGCCAGACAATTTGTGCAAGGCAACAAATTATAGCGTTAAATAGCAACCCCGGTTTTCACCGGGGTTTTTTATTTTAGTAACTTATCCCTGCATTATTGCAGCATTTTGTTCCTCCAATAGCCCTCTCTCCAGCACTTTTCAAAGTTTTTTTCGGGTCTTCCTGAACAGGACGCTACATAGCAAACACAGCCTACAACCCAATACAGTAGCGGATTTCACAAAAACAATCAAGCGTAATAGATTTACAATTAAGCGGTTAGAAAAAAATAATTTGAAGAAATTTTCAAATTCCTTTTGGTAAAATCATTTTAATTGTTCTATATTTGCAACCCCAACGGGAAGGATTGGTAGTTCAGTTGGTTAGAATGCCGCCCTGTCACGGCGGAGGTCGCGGGTTCGAGTCCCGTCCAGTCCGCAAAAAGGGACAAATCATCAGAAGGATGGTTTGTCCCTTTTGCATTTTCGGGGGTATTACCCGACAGGTGGGCGATGAGCGCGAATATTTCATTTACTTTTCCGGTTCGAAGTACCTCATTTTTGCGATCATAGACGATTCCTTCTGGGAATATGAGTTTTTGCAGTTTCTCTTTCATACCAACATCACTGGAATGCCATACCATAGGCAGTTTAGAAGAAAGTGATAGTGCATATTGAATAGCTTCTTCCGGGTTCGAAATGCTCAGCCTACATTTATCCAATTGGGTGGCTATATTTTCGCGTTCCTTAATATAACGTGTGTAAAACTTATCAAAAGTTTTCTGGGGCATCTCCTTTAGTACATAACGGCTTTCTTCCAGGCTATCTATCTTTTTATCTATTTCCCTTAACTGGCTGGTTAGAATGTCTTGTTGTTCCAGGTTACCCTTGTTCATTTCGTTATATTCAGTGATAAGTACTGATTTGAATGACTTTATTAGCTCTTCTTGTACACAATACCTGTTTAATAGCCCCTCAAATAGTTCATGCATTCGTTTAGCGCTTTTATTGCACTTACAACCATCAGTACGGCATTTATAGTACCATAGTCCTTTGGCCTTTACAACATACCCTGTAAATGGCTGGTGGCACATATTACATTTGATAAATACCTTTAGTGGCAACGCACTATCTTCTTTTTTGTGTGGTACACCATAACCAACGGAACCCGTATGAATATTATTCACCTTTAAAAAGATTTCCGGGCTAACCATCCTTTCATGCTCACCTTCCATTATTTTCCCTTCTAACAATCCATGATTGATAATACCACAATAAAAGGGTCTCTTAAAGATTTTGGTAAGTTGTTGTTTATACATCTTAACACCCATAGCCCTTAGTTTCAAAATGATTTCCTCATTTTTCATTCCCTCCGATTTCCAGATAAAAGCCTTTCGTAACTTTTCCCCCACTTCATTTACAACAATCTTTCGTTGCCCATTCGTTCTCACAATATCATACCCTTGCGGAGGTTTACTGACCCAGATACCTTTATCAAATTTCTCTTTCATGCCAGCCATTGCCCGTTGCTTACGAAGCTGATTGTCATATTGGCTGAATATAAAATGAATACTCTGCTGTAATACACCACTCGGATTAGATGTGTCTGCCGGCTGAGTAACCGCAAATACAGTGATGCCATACTTATCCCTTAACTCTTCCGCCAGTTTTATAGCATCGCCACCAGTCCTGGAAAGGCGATCGAGGGTATAAACCAGCACATGACTTACTTTTCCTTTATGCTTCTTAATAAATTCCAACATTCTCATAAACTCCTTACGGCCATCAGTTTTAGCACTTTCGTAGGTGCCACCAAAATAACCAATAACAGCAAGATTACTCCGTTGTGCATAATCTTCGATAGCTTTCCGCTGAACATCGAGGCTTAGATTATGATCTGCCTGTTCCTTGCTTGATACACGTGTATAAACAATTGCAGCTTGGTCGGTTATTTGGGCCGCCTTTTTCTTTGAATAGTTACCAAATTGGGCAAAAACATTTAAACTACTCATGCAGCTCGTTTTTTAGGCATTAGGGGTAAGTTGACAATTTTCGTATTATTAGCTTCTGGCATTTGCACTAATAACAGAATCCTCGCAAATACGCGAAGTGATTCCATAATTTGAGAATTTTGTTCATACCCCAAGTCTACTGACATCATGTTATGAGTATCCATAGTAGATGAAGACTCTGACGATGTATGAGATGTTGCGACGTTTGGTGACACTTCGGAGATATTCCCTTTATCCATAACGATGAACTTAATTTAGGCCAATTATATTCATAGTACTACTTGGAGTATTACGTTAAACAAGACTATTGAGTCTCAATAACATACTTTCACATCAGTGTTGCTTTATGTGGAGTTATGCTCAACAATGCCTAACAGCGAATACCTACCTACAGAAACGATAGCTTTAAAAACTAATTCTTCAGTAATGCGATTTACCATTTTAGCCACAGCATTCATTTTTTAATTCTTTTGCTGAATGTTTGTCACTACAAAAATACTAGTACGCGTAGAGCTACTTTTCCACTTTTGTTCAAACTTGATCGATTTGGACAGATTTTTCCCAATATTGCTCGAATTAGATAGATTTTGGGCCTGATATACAATAGCGTAATCACGGCAAGGACGAGACAATCTGCACAAGCTCCGATTTGATTTCCATTTAAAAATCATTGACTACCAATTGCCGATATTTAAAAATGATTGCCGCTTATTTGATTTCGGGTTAATATTGTATCATTCAGGAAACGATATATTGAACACGTGGATTAAATCAGAGGTGGCTCAAGAATTTTCTGCCAACAGACAAAAGCTATTCAGTCTTTCTTCGAGTACTTTAAGCGCAGTCGATTGAAATAAAGTAACACGATCCAATAAAATATTCAAATCCTTATCATTTATCACATAATCATTTCTATAACGAGTGTGGGTATACGTCTTATTCAGCAGTACCAATAATTCGTGCTCCTTATCCGTGCCCTGTGGAAAAATTTCATTAAGCGCAGTTGTAAGTCGCAGGCTATATCGTAACATTCTGGATAAATTATGTCCATAAGGATAATGGGAAGTTAGAGAGATTAGTAAAGCACGCAAGGTGTGCTCTGTTGCCTGGTGCAAAGAATGGGCTGCCAAATTATTTTCGCTATTACGCATATAATATTTAGCACCTCCCAGGTAAGATTCAGCTTTCCTAAATTCATCATGGAAATGTGAGCGTGCCTTTTCAATAATACCGAAGGGATTTTTTATAACAGGTATGGTCGATACGGATGTCTCCTTTTCATAAGTAAGATTAGTAGATCTGCAAATCATTGAGTAGAAAATGTGGCCTTCATCCAATAGCTTGATTAACTCAGCTTCTTTTATGAATGAAACAATAACTGATCCTAATTTAGCACAAGCTGATTCAATCATGGTTTTAATCTCTTCATACGGTAACCGCCTTTGAGAATGTGATTAAGAAGAAAATTTACATCGGCTGGCAAGATGTACCAAGAGAATATGAAAGACTTCAGTCAGACATGGAGCTCTTGTCCGTTAACCCAAAATTTGAGGAATTGCAGATAGATGGGCAGAAAGAACTTTGGGAGAGGATAATGAAAGCTATTTTACAAAACTACAGCCTAAACTAATGGTATTACCGGATAACTACATATTAATACGAAAAGAAGTGAAACATGCCCGTTTAAGGGTGAGTGAAGACGGTCGTGTTCGTATAATTATCCCCGAGACATTCTCACAGGATGAAATTATAGCATTGCTAAAGAAAAAGCAACGATGGATTGACAAGCACTTGAAATTTTTTAAAGGCATGTCAAAAATCAATCTTCAACGAAACCAAATACTGTTGTATGGAAACAGGTACAGCTATTTTTATGATTTGACTTATGAGCATAAAGTAATAGTTGACCATGAACATAATACCATCCGGGCAAAGAGAAATCTACTAGATAAAACCATTCAGCAGCAATGGCTAACCGATGTAGCAAAGAAATACCTTGCAAACCGAACCGAAGAATTGGCCGGCAAATTAAACTTCAACTATAACAGATTATACCTTCGCAATCAACGGACAAAATGGGGCAACTGCTCCAAAGAAAAAAACATCTCATTAAATTGGCGTTTGATAAAAGCACCTATGTTTGTTATTGATTACCTGATAGTACATGAGCTGCTTCATACAGTAATAATGAATCATACCCATAAATTTTGGACAATGCTAAAGTCATACTATCCTGATTACAAGGATGCAATCATATGGCTAGACAAATATGGAAATAGTTTATAATTTATAACTCTAATTCTTGCGGCCAAAATTAGGGGAAGCCTACACATCCAAGGCTATACTACTATATATACATTTAAATTTTAACGTTTTTAAATTTATAATACTATTATTCTGATTGATTGCTGATTTGGAGAGGGTATTGGTAATAATTACAGCCTTGCTAAGCCTAAAACATGGGAATATTAACATTGTCCAAATGAATGCAGCAATTAATATGCATTCTAAGCGTCTACCATTCTTCCAAAATTAGTATCTTTAGATAAATCTCATAACCCCAACTATGACATTTGATTTATCGATATATGCCGAAGTATTCAAAACGAATACAAGCTACTATGATGAAATAGTAGATGCGCATGTGAAACGCCTCTCGGAAATAGACAATATACTTCCTCCAAGTTCCACCTTCCTCATGCTTACCAATACCTCCACGTACTCTTACGAATTCATCAGTCGAAACATTCAATATGCCACAGGCTTAGACAAAGAAGAACTATATGCTGGAGGTATAAAATACTTCCTCAGCAAGGTCCATCAGGAAGACATACAGGTATGGCTAATAGCACTAGCAGACTTAATGACTTTCTGCATGACCCAGATTAGGGAATCCGAACGAAAAAAAATGAGCTTCCAGTATAATTATCGTTTGCAGATAAGACCTGACAAAGTCGTCAATGTCGTAGAAAACCAAATCCCGCTTGTACTCGACGATTCAGGAAAACCTATTATTGGCCTGGGACATTTCACTGTATATGAAGATGGTTTATTCCAACCTATAAAGGCTTACGCCAGAATTTTGAACGACAATGAAGAATATGAAACTATCTATTATAAAAACTACGGAGTCCAGCATTTACTGGGTGGCCTATCAAACAGGGAGCAGGATATTCTCAGATTACTGGCACTGAGAAAAACCAGCAAAGAAATAGGAGAAAGCCTATTCATCAGCCCCCATACCGTCGATACGCACAGAAGAAAAATACTACATAAACTTAATTTATCATCAACTTCAGACATCATCGTTTACTGTAGGCAAAATATGTTTATTTGAGTTCACCTAAATACTCAGGTTGAGTATTTTTTATTTCCACGTAACAATAGAGCTTTGCTAATAATAAATAGTCCTTTATTTAATAACATTTATTTAACTCCATAAGCATCCAAATACCACTTATATGAAAAGAAGAGTATTCTTGAAATCCGTAGCGATTTCCGGGCTTCTATTGCCCAATCTGTCGTTTAACGCTTTCCAACAGGAATTCCCCCCCCTCAGTCCAACATTTGGCGGCCAATCCATCATGCCGACTGCCTTACAGGTCGGCGATATCATTCTGTCAACAACAAACGAACTCATTTCGCGCATCATTCGGAACCAGACAGACTATCCCATCAGCCATGCCCGGGTAGTGTACAGCATTAAAAATCCCAACAACCCGGAATTTGTAGAAGCCGTCGGTTCCGGCGTGCGCATCATCACCTACAAAGACATGATGGCCTCAGATACATTGAGTGTCGCACTTCGAAAAACAAAGCTTTCACCCGCGAACATCAGCACAATACAAACCTTTCTGTTAAGCAAATTGGGCGCCGACTATGACCTGGGTGGAGTGTTTGAAGAGTGGCTGGCACTTAAAGTAAAGTTCTTAGACAAAATACGCTCAGTATCCCTTGGTAGCCCCAAAAAATTCTATTGCTCTGAATTGGTAGCAGAAGCCTACAAAGCAATGAGCATAGATTTACTAAAATACAATGGTGCCCCCCCAAATCGCAATTCTGCCCCTGGGCGCTTTGTCGAGATGACCTGGTTCGACCAGCTGAATTATGTTGGCCACATGAAGTACTAACCACAAACCCTGACTACAATGAAAAAGCTAATAGGATTAGCCATCATGCTGCTAAGTCATGAGCTAGTCAACGCACAACGAACTCAGGATATAAAACTAGGCGACAGGTTGAAATACCATTATCTTTTTGATGGCGACATTCGTGATCAGGTTGGCACACCTTCCCAGGTGCTCACCAACGAAGGCAGTCCGGAAGGCCAGTTCTTCAAAGGCAATTTGAGATATGCAGATGACAAATTCATCCAGCTCGGCCGCGGAGGATTAACCCATATTGGTATTCGCGAAGAACTGTCCGCCTCCAGCGACACCATCAGGACCTACGGGTACTGGTTCAAGATAGACACAGATCCACAAAAGGTAGATGCCACCCGAGATTCCCTGGGGACTTTACTGGCCATACGCCTCTTTGAACGGGACACACTTTCAATAAAAATTACCGCCCTGGACAAAAAGCCGAAATTAATTTTCACCAACGGCGGAACATCAGACACCTTACAAACCCTCTCCCAGGATAAATGGTACTACTGTTCCACACAGATTACGTTTTCCACAGATCCTGATATCCGCTTCTCACTATTTGAAACAGCTACTTCCAATGGGAAACCAACCCTGCAGGAAATTGTCATTAAGAACCAGTCATATCAGCAGGCATTCAAGGCATATATACAACAGGCAATGGCTGCCAATAGCAGTAAGATCATCACCCTGGGATTTTATCAAAACGACCGCCAGCTCATGCAGCTCAATGATCTGAGGATCTATGGGCGGGACCTCTCAAAAGATGACATAGACTTCATTGCACAATACTCCGTCAATGACCGACGAGAAGATATGCAAATGGAACTCGCTATCATCTATAAGAAACTCGCCGATGAGCTATACATGGCAGAAGACCGGGACAATGCTATAAAATACTACCATTTGGCGGCAGAGCTTACCGGAACGGGGCCAAACAGCATCAATGTAAATAAATTGAATAATAGTGGTCCGCTTTACTCACTCTATTATAAATTATTGCAAAAAGACATCGCCTACCGCACACTATTATTAGAAAGCGGTTATACCTTTTGGGGAATTGAATTCTCTCAGCAACCTCTGATACCCACCAATGAAATAGCAACCTTCCAAAGGGCCTATGCTAAATTTGATGATCTGTATACCAATATTGAGAATCTGATTAACGATAAGGACAGAATTACCCAGGAATCTGTCAAAAACATGATCCAACAATCAAAAGACCAATATACCCATGAAATAAACCTGCAAAAGAACGAAATTGCAAACACCAACATTGACTTCTACGGAGATCAGATCCTCAGTCTGAAAAACCGTCTAAAAGCCATTGAAGAAGAGCAAAAAGAATTGTCAAAAAGAGTAAAAGGATACGAAGATGAATTGAAAAAAAATGAACAAAAGATTGTCGCCAGCATAACAAAAGCTGTCTCAGAATGCGCAATCGGCGTCCGTATCAACGGTATACCTGACCTCTCCAAAAACATCAAACAAACCGCCTTCGATTTCCTGGATGCAAATCCTGATATTAAAAATTCCCTGCTGGGTAGCGCCAATGACATCTTTAATACAGCGCAGGCATCTTATGATTATTACAACAAAGCCAAACAAGGTTTAGAAGCCATCAAAGCCACCATCAATGGTAAAAACATGTTCTATCCCGATCAAATCATGGGATTTGGAGATGCCTTATCTGAAATGGGCCTGCTAAATACAGAAACACAAAAGGAATGGAATAACTTAAAGAGAAACTATCGATCAGTAGAAGAACTAAAAAGCAAAGCCACAGAAATCATTGCTAAAGCAGCTGAATTAAAGAATGGCGGCTTTGACTCTTGGGTGAAATTAACAGACTATGTAGCCAATTCCGGCTACTTCCCCGAATACGAAGACGCATTTAATAAATATACCGGATTTCCACGGGCCGCCTATGAAGCATTCCAGGAAAAAAAATACGATGCCCTGTTAAAGCTAGGCTCAAGTATACTCGATACCATCCTGAACAATCCGGACATAAAGAAATTTGCAAAAATGAAAGATGAGCTAAAAAGCCTATCAGACAATTATAGCAAGTTAAAACCCCTGTTTACCGCTATTCAGATGAGTGGCAGAGACTCCGTCATCAAAGCTGTTTTAATTGAAACAATCTTCGACCCAAAGATCATTAACTACTTTAAGGACAAAGATCCAAAATACATCAACGACTTCCTTTGGGAGAAAATGCAGACATTGCTGACAAACAACAATAACCTGGAGGTGCAGGAAATAATATTCAAAGAATTCTTTGCAAAAGCTCCAAATGCCTTCACAGCCTTGTTGTCGGCAACCGCCAAAAGCGACCTGAGAATTCTGTTAAATGTCACCAACGACAATGACTTGTTTGTAAAACTCAAAACATTATCCAATAAATGGACAATCGCAAAGGATGGCTATTTATACCTTCCCGTTCATGATGATGTAGAGATTCGGATAAAAGAAGATAGCCTTATCTTAGGCACCTACAGTTACAAACTCTATTTTGATCCTACAAAGATTAAACTCGCAGGTAACGTAATCGAATTCGCAAAACGTCTGATGTCGTTTCCTAAAATAAAATCAGAGTGGACATCTAAGTTCTTCTCCGCGGATTTCGCAATACTATGGCAGGACGCTAAATTACAAGACCCCGGAAACAATCCAAAACGCAAACAGGATATCTATGAGGTATTCCAGGAAAGGCTCAAAACCTCTGGCAATAAGGCAAAAGACACTTTGATACAAAATGAAGCTTACAAACTAGCGATCGGTACCGTCATCATGGAGAACTACCGGAAAGATAAAGGGGATAACCTCTACAAAGAGCTCCCATCTATGGACATAGAAAACTTCTATGTCAACGAAACGCAAACTGGTGGCGAAGCACAAAACAAAGCCATGAGAGATATGACCGCCAGAGCCGTAGACATGGCCTTTCCCGGCGTAGGAACAGCGATATCCTCAGTCATGGATGTATTAGGTGCAGTGCTTGATAACAGTGATCTCATCGATCAACTAAAAGACGCCTACAATAAAAAAATCGCCTTACGTACAGAAACATTGAACAGACTTGAACAACTACAATCTTCCAGACGTAACAGCCAGATCGCTGTGTACGAAAAAGAAATCGCTCAAATCAACCTCGAACTGAGTGGTAAAAGATTTGAAGAGTACGATAAGCTCGTTGCAAATGTACTGGATGATAAACTTTTTGGCTTACGCAGAAAGATCTCAATAGAGCTGCCAATATTTTACTATTATGCAGAACGTCTCCGTTACTACTATCATCGCCTGAATAAAGCCAGTAGTTTCTGGTATGGTGCAGATAATACGCTTGACAAGCTATTATACACCGACAACTCCAACTTACGCCTAGCACTAGATGAATCCATCCGCTTATTCGAGTGGATAGAAACCCCGGATATCTCAAGTTCCCGTCAGGATATCGATTCCCTTCATAATTACTGGCAGCGCCATGCAGCCTTGGTTGAAAACTATGACAAGTCCCTGAAATTCGGTTCTGCAGATGCAGATGAAACAGAAATCAGGCTAATCAGGGTAGAATTGAGCAAAGACTTCGCTAAAGAATGGAAAGACCTCACTACCTGGAAGAAAGGGGCAAGCTATTCCAGCAATCCTTCTTACAAATTTCCACTCGATCTATCAGAACCATTGTCCAATCAGAATCGTTGGAATCTTGACGCATCCAATTCCTCCATCAAAACCATAATGGTAGCTTTTCTCGCAGTGGACAAAGACGGTAGGTCTCTGGATGTCCCCATTTCAATCAGCCATCCTGGAGTATCATTAAATGAAAGTGGTGATTTACAATTACTGAAACGAAAAGCACCAAAGAAAAGCACGGAAGAACGGTTAAGAACAGGTGCAGATGGACCAGAGCTGTCAGATCCCAATGTCATTCAAAATCTCCGGACCCGTTGGGTAAAAGCGCCAGGAGTGGATTACATCCCGGCCTACTTTGAAGGCTATAACTTCAGGAGCAAATGGGAATTAGAACTTCGGGCGAGTTCAGCAACAGCCCAAATGGACAAATGCTATTTCGTGTTTGCTGTACAGTCTTCGCTGAAAGGAATTAAGAAAGAGGACGACAAAAATAAATACCTATACCTGGTAAAACTGCAAACAATAAAGGGATCCCCACCTGAGAACTATCAGTTGATTTGTTCAACGGAAGAATACGAGCGGTATGAAAGTGCCATCAAAAACGCATTATTGAACAAAACCCTATATGCGGGATCTATAACCAGATTTGATAACGGTAATTCAACTGAAATTTATGGGCACTAAGATATTTTTCATCCTTTGTATCTATTTGCTATATGCAGGAATTATCCACGGCCAAAACCTGGAAGGCAATATCACCTACGCCTGGCAATCCCCACAGAAGGTGTTATTCAATGGCCCTTATCGCCCCTTGATTAGTCTTGGCGATAGCGTAAAAATAACCATCAGAGGTACGGTTGACTTACGCCCTTATGAAGTGGAAAAGAAAAGAGGCGGCTTTCTGGGTATTGGAGCTAAACGATACAGAGAAATCGTACATGATTACAAAAATGCGGACCAGGTCAACATCTTCACAGGAATTGATGAAACAAACTGGCGAATTTCGGCCAAGCAGGTGGATCGCGAAACGCAGGTATTAACTGCCACTATGGAAAATGGTTCCTTCTTCGATGGTATGAAAAAGAATCTCTCCTTACTGGCATTTATTGAAGAACCAGGCAAGAATCTCGTACAGGGTACAGCGAACCTGATCATTAGAATGGAAATTGATAGCAGACCAAGAATAGCACAAATTATTAAATATCTGAGAGACTACCAACCCAATGAATTTACCGCCATCAGGGAATTACTGGAAGTGGGAAATGTCATGAAGCAATATCCAAATGAATTGTGTGATGAGCTATTCAATTTTTACAAAAACGAACAGCAAGAAACCCTCAAAATTGTAAAAACAGAATTATTGCAATACCTGTTGTTAAAATCACCTGATAATTCTGCAATAAGAGTAAAGCTGGCTGACTCCTATTTACAGGACGGTAATTTTGAAGGCGCTAAGCAACAGGCTAAAATTGAAATCGCCCGCCTGAAGGCAATTGACCCGACCAAAATGACAACTGACAATCGAGTATTACTGGCAGATGCTTATATTGTAATGGCTGGCACAGCAGAATTGGAACAACAAGGTACACAGGCGAATGCTTTCCAGGTAGCTGTATCGTTTTATAAATTAGCTGGAGATCAATATAAACAGAGTGGTATGGAAAAGCATCCGAAGTGCCGGGATCTGATACTCAAACAATCAAAGGCATTGCAGCGGATCGGAAGTAGGGCGGCGTTTGAGGAAGCCGTGCATTTGCTGGAGGGATATTTGGCAAAAACAGAATAAAAGAGAGGGTGTATCAATATTGAAATCCTCGCAAAACAAACTGAGGCAATTTTCGTATTTGTTCATAATTTCAATTTATACTGCTAATAAATGTCTGAATTTTAGATAAATTATCAACAAAAAGCTTCGAAAATTGTCCCCTCTGCCCCGCAAAATTTAAAAGGCTTCAAATCATTCGATTTGAAGCCTTTTTCGCATGAAACATAATTCAATAAGCTTTATCCTTCATCATTAAAAATATTGATCCGTAACAGGTCTGGGGAGCAAATCCACACTTCTACGCTCTGATCAGCTAATTCACGGCGCATTATAGGCCATTCGCCTGGCTGCTGTTTATGATCACGAAGGCTGAGTTAAAAATAATTGCATTGCTTGTAAATATTCGTCAGGCTTTTCAATATAAATATCGTGTCCTGCCTTCTCAATTATTTTTAATTGACTGTTTTTAAAAATGTCTTTATACTCATTTGTATTGCCCCAGGGAATATTATCGTACTGACCTTTTAATATTAAAACAGGAATATTGTTATTAATAAGTTTTGGTCGTGGGTCTTCAAGTTTGCTATAACTTGTAGGTGTTTTAATGTTGCAATAACCGCCGCCGCCACCTTCTTCAGGCAATATCTTTGAGGAATCGTAAACAAGTCCTTTAGTAAATTTTTCAGCCATTTTGTTGAGATAGCTATCCGCTTCTTCATCACTTGCTATTTTCTTTCCCAATAATGCCCAAACACGAATTGCAATGTATCTTGGTTTCAATAAAAATGAAATCACACTACCGTTGACATCTAAGGGATCTTTGAGATTTAAACTAGCCGGAGCCTTCAACTTTTCCACAGAATCAATTACTGGTTTTACAGCACCTGGACAGGTAAGTATTATTTTGTCAACTTTACCGGGATTGTCCGCGGTAAATAGAGTTGCTAAAGCTCCTCCCCAGGATTGTCCTACTAAAATTACCTTTTCTGCTTTTAAAAGCGCTACAATAGCCTCCAGGTCTTTTTGATGACGAGTTGCCGTATATTCATTTACGTTATCGAGCCTGGCAGATAAGCCCCCTCCAATTTGATCATACAAATAAACATCAAACCCCTCTTCGGATAGTCGCCCAAGAACTTCTATCACTTTTGAATGCACATATCCACCCGGTCCTCCATGTAAATAAATAATAGGGTAAGGCTTTTTATTACCCTTCCCTTCAATAAAAGTATATGCAATCCTAGACCCTGTTTTTAGATCCCAATATTTAGTAGAGAGCCTTGGCTTAATGGATGGGGTATCTTGTTTTGAAGGAATACAAGCCCTGAAGAAAAATATGCATAGCAGTAATAAAAAGGTCCATTTGAGAATTCTGAGAATTTTTCGTTTCATAATTCTATTTTCTTTAATAGTTCTAAAGAGGCATTGGTACACATAAAAGATACATTTATTGAGGAAGTAATACAAATAGGCTATCTCTTTAATGATTAATCATCAATCAAGGATTTAGTCGTTTTTAAATTTTTTATTCCTATCTCACCTATCAATCGCTTCATTTCCAGGCAAATCCATCGCTATCACTTTTTACAAATAGGTTCAATCCGCATAAAAAAAGTCACATCTTATGGTGTGACTTTTTTGCGTTTACGGCATTTCATGATTTCATTTTTTAACGTCAGGACAATCTTCTTACCAAGGCATCTCTATAAGTAAGTCCTACGGAGAGTTGTATGCCATCCACTACGATGAAATTTCCTTCCAGGTATTGGATAAAACTGGCATTGATAATAGTTGACCGATGTATTCTTATGAATTTTGAAGCAGGAAGTAAAGACTCAATTTTCCCGATAGGGATATAGCTCACCAAAGTACCACCCGTGATATGGACCTTTAAGTAATCACCCAATGCCTCTATGTATCGGATGTCAGAAAAGTCCACTTTTATTAAACGTTTGTCTACTTTAAGGAAGATACTGGATGTTTGTAAGGTATCCCTTTCCTCCTGTTTCGCCTTGACTGGCTGTACGATTTTCTGAACCGATTTCAGGAACCGATCAATGGAAACAGGTTTAACAAGATAGTCAACCGCCTCCAGTTCAAAGGCATCTACGGCGTATTCAGCGTGTGCAGTAATAAATATCACTTTGGGCGGATTCCGGATGGATTTGACAAAATTCAACCCATTGATGCCAGGCATATCGATATCCAAAAACATCAAATCTACCGGCTGGCTTTGAAGTACAACAAAAGCATCCATCGCGGTATTATAACAGCCCAGGCAATGCAGATCTGCTATCTGATCGATATAAGAAACAAGTAGCTGTCTCGCCAGCGGTTCGTCATCAACTACAATACAATTAATCATGAAATGCTAATTACTAAGGTTACGGTAAAGGTATCTGGCTCATCATGAATAACCAATTCATGTCTGTCTGGATAAAGCAATGCTAAACGTTTTCGTACATTTACCAAACCTATCCCTCCATAGTTATTCTCTGTGGTCTTTGCCGATAAGTTCTTTGCATTAGAGATTTGGAAGATAAGCTCATTTTCATCAATTGATAACACCATTTTAACCCATTTCTCTGGCATATGCTGATGGAGGGCATGTTTAAAGGTATTCTCAATTAATGGCATAAAGAGCAACGGTTCAATATGGATATCATTTATCTCTCCCTGGATACTGAAATCAATCAGATTCATGGAAGCATGTCGTATATTTTCTAAATAGATGTAGTTTCTGATAAATTCTACTTCCTGTTCCAATCTAACCGTTTCATGGCGGCACTCATAAATCACATACCTCATAATCGAAGACAACCCTTCAATCATCTTGGGTGTGCCTGGCGATTGTTGCACACTCAATGAATAGATGTTGTTTAACGTATTGAAAAAAAAGTGAGGCTGTATCTGGATTTTTAATTGATTCAGCTCCAGTTTCAGTTTTTCCGTCTCCGCCACAGCCAGGTAATGCTGTTTCTTAAATAGTAGCTTCACGACGTACAACGAAGAGGCAGCCAGCAACACTAAACAGGTGTAACCCAGGGATTGGTTAAAGTAACCTTTTGACAGGTCTTCCGGATGCGCGCTTAAAAGATTGTCCCGGTATACTTTCGGTATAAATGGCAGATGAATCATTACAAGACTACTCCACCTGGAACCCAATTCATACACCAATATGTATACTGGAAACAAAGCCACAGCTAATAAGAATCTGCCTTTCCCTATCGTGTAAGGTAAATAGATACGATAGAATAATATGATTACAGGTAACTGAAAAATATTGAGTAGCACAAGGCTCCATGTGAATGAAAACTGACTGAATATCTGCAGCCCTACCGCAAAAGGGCTTAATACGCCTATCACAAATAAATACAACGACTCAGCCAGCAGGCCCTTCTTTTGGTAGCTGAGTGCAAAGGGTCGAAAACGCATTCGCTAAAATTAAACATCCTTTGCAAGTTCAGGAAAGATTTTAGATGAACCGGTGGTTTTACAGGTCGAAGTGAAGAAGATAACTGTCCGGCAAGCAAGAAACTGATTTCATCGAATAAATATCTCTTTGGCATATTGCCTGGCTAATATTGCGGTATGAAAAACATTTATACCACCATCCTGATTATAATTTTGGCAACAACAACCGCTTTTGCACAATCTACAGTACAATGTCATCAACTTAGTGAGCTGTCCAGAACATGGGGACTTTTAAAGTATTACCATCCTGAGATTGCGAGTGGCAAATATGATTGGGACAGTGTGGTAATTGCTAATATAAGTAACCTATTATCCTCCAAATACACTAACGGTTTCCATAGCGCAATAGATAACTTATTAACGGTGGCTGGTATTGATACTGCTAGCTATTATTCGCCTGAAACAGACCATTCCATAAGATATAGCAACTATGATATATCGTGGATCAAACGTGCAAGATACTTGAGTAATGCGCAGAAGGAAAAGCTATACTATATAGCGACTCATCCTCACAGAGGAAAAAACTTCTATGCACTTCCCGGTGATGCCATGGATAGTACCGTCGCCACCGTTAATGAAAAACCATATAAAGACATGTTGCTTCCCGATGTCAAATATCGCTTGCTGGGACTCTTCAGATTCTGGAACGTCATCAATTACTACTACCCATACAAATATGCGATAGGCAAGCCATGGGATAAAGTGCAGCAAGAGATGATTCCCGTTATGATAAACTCTAATGATACGCTGTCCTATTATCGGGCCATTGTACGAATGGCAGCCTCAATAAACGACTCACACGGCGGTTTATGGCCAGAGGTATTCAAACATATAGCTGGTAAATATATGCCTCCTTTCAACTTCCGTTTGATAGAAGGAAAGGCAGTGGTAACAAAAATCATCGACAGTACGCTGGCACATGATGCCAGATTGCAAGTTGGCGCAACCCTGACATCTATCAACGGTGTTCCCATTTCCCGTTTAATCAAAACATTTTGGGAGGATGTACCCGCTTCAAATGCCGGTGGCAAGCTTAAATCCATGCATGCTTTTATACTTAACACCCATTCAGCGCAGGCGCAATATGGAAGTATCAGTAAAGATGGAAAGAAGTTCAACATGGTTTTGCCACAAATAGAACGGGATTTCTTGAAAGACTACCTTGATTTTTTTCAGATGAATAGCAAGATAACCGCGAAGATCCTGGAAGGCAATATCGGTTATGTCTTCTTTAGTAATCTACATTATAAAAATCTGGATAGCGTAATGAAATCGTTATGGAATACCAAAGCGATAATCTTCGATATGCGAAACTATCCCATGGAGGGAACAGGTACCTACCAAGTTCCAGGATATCTCCTCTCCCAGCCTGAGTTATACGCCAGGAATACTTATCCTGATTTCAGTTTGCCAGGCAGATTCAATTATATGATATCGAATGAGGGTACGGCTTATTCGCAGGTCGGAAGGCATAACCCCAATCCTTACAAGGGTAAAATCATTTTACTGGTTGACAGTCGCACACAAAGCGCAGCCGAATGGGCTTGCATGACTTTACTGACCTCCAAAAATGTAACGATAATAGGCAATCAGACGGCAGGAGCAGACGGAAATGTAACCCGAACTATACTCCCAGGCGGATACAAAATAGCTTTTTCGGGTTTAGGGATCTATTTCCCTGATGGAACAGAGACGCAACGAAAAGGTATTCCAATTGATATTGAAGTCCAGTATACTGTTGCTGATCTCATTGAGAATCGTGATCCGCTATTAGCCAAAGCAATCGAATTTGTAAATAAATAGCTGGAACCGGCGCTCCCCTCTAAATCCGGAGCAAGAGTTCGAATATTATCAAAGCCTTCAAATTTTTCGATTTGAAGGCTTTATTTTTTACTGAACCATTGCCAGGTGATATAAAAGTTTCTATTTCATTATTCTCCTTGGAAATAAAAACGTTTTCCCTTTTTTACGATATTCCCGCATTGAAGTGATCAGCCATTTCGAATACCCCGCGAAGTCGGCATCATTCTCCCTGGAAAACAGTTCAAATATCTCTCCATTCCAGTCAACTACTACATAAAAGTATAGTTCATCGGTTTTCCCAGTTCCCCACAAGAGGCTATCTGTGGTCCGATACATAGGAAACCCATAGCCTTTGGAGATATCCAGTTTTACATTATCATCATTCCAGGTGTAGTTATCATAGGATCTCCAGAAGAGATGTGTTTGGAAGACGTCTTTTCCATTGGAGTACCTGTCATCTTCTCCCATTAGATTATCACCTTTTATTAATTTAAACCCTTTAGGAAAAGAAATTTGCCCGTACGTAGTTGTTACGCAGATCAGGAGGAGAAAACTAAATAAATATTTCATAGATAGATAAGCATTAGTTCCTCAATATATCATCTGTAAATGGACTTAAAAATTTTAATCCATTTTATAAGATAATTAGGCTGCCATCTTTTATACTGGTCATTTGGCAGATAAAAACATCGCTTCCGGAAAAAATATTCGGTACACATCCAATTTTAATGTAAATTAACAGTATCTGTCGATCGTATCTTATTTGTCTTTAAGAGCTGATTTCATAAACCCGATTCCATGATTCACGACGCATAATCAGACCCAGCGCATTATTTGCTATAATTTAAAAGCCCATTATTAAAGCGAACAATGCACCATCCGGAAAATAGTCACTTGCCTGAAGTTATTCTCCTGAAATGGAAGTGACGTTACCAGTATAATTCCAAATGTTATGTAAACCAGCAATTTAATTGAATAAAGAGAGCTGAAACAGTCAAGTAAATCGATTAAGCACATACAGTGACAATGAAGAATCACTTCTAACAACCGTTGTTTTACAACCAATGAAAGTGATGTTGAGGCGACCATTTCCCATTCGGTTTTTTCTATTGGCATCATTATTCACCATAAAAATTCAACCAAATGAAACAAACGTGTTTATCATCCAGATTATTAACCGTATTGATTATGTTGATCCTTGGTACTAGCTGTACCAAACAGTTACGCTCCGATGAATTATTAACCAACAGCCAATCTGTTCAGGCAACTGGCGCCACAACCTCTCTTTCCGTTCCTTTAGATACGCTGCTGGCGTATAAAAGTCGCCCTCACGAAATTTACGCGGGCTTCTATCGCATCCAGGGGCCTTGTTATGGCGCAGCTCCGTCTGGCACCAATTTCTCGCAGGTGCCTGATAGTCTGGATATACTGATCCTGTTTTGCTTCTCTTCCACTTCTCCTATTGCCAGTCAGGTACCGGGGTGGATCAATACCTTACATACCAAAGGGACTAAAGTAATCCTCACGGGCAATTTAAACCTGGTGGCAGGGGCCACACATGATACCGTGGGCTACAACCTCACTGCCAAATATATCATGGATAGTATCGTCAATAAATATGGATTTGATGGATACGACATTGATGTAGAGAGTAACCCTTCCGGCCAAACGTTGACAGATATGGCCGGGGTATACAAAGCGCTCTCCAAATACCTTGGTCCAAAATCCGGCACTGGCAAGCTGCTAACATTTGATACCAATCAAAGTGGCAGCAACAGCCTCTTCCAACTGGTATATACTATGGTCGACTATGTATGGCTGCAAGCCTATGGCCGTGGCGCCAGCACCTTACAGTCCACCTGGAATACCTTTTCTCCTTACATTCAGTCCAAACAGTTCGTTCCAGGCTTCTCTTTCTATGAAGAAAACGGCTATCCTTCCAATGTATGGTACGATGTGACCTACCCAGTAAACGGTACTGGTCGCGCATATGACTATGCCCGCTGGGAGCCCACTTCCGGCAAGAAAGGAGGCGTATTTAGCTACGCAATAGACAGAGATGCCCCGTTGACTTCTTCTACGGATAATAACCTCTATGCACCTACCTATATCGTTAGCCAACAACTGATTCAGATCATGAATCCCGTAGGCGGCAGTGGTAGCGGCTCCACTGGCGTCGTATTCTATCAGGATGCCAACTTCGGCGGAACAGCATCTCAACCAATTGCCAAAGGCAATTATACGCTGGCTCAACTCCAGGCAAAAGGTGTGGTAAATGATTGGGCTTCTTCCGTAAAGATCCCTTCCGGCTGGACTGTTATTATGTATGCAGATGATAATTTCTCAGGCCAATCCTGGACACTCACCAGCGATAACAGCTGGTTTGGAGGATTATCCCCAAATGCAAATGATAAAATGAGCTCGGCGAAGATTCAGTAGCGAGTGGGTAATAGAGGAATCATCAGCACCACGGGTCTTTAAGTTAAAGGACTTGAAGGCCCGTGGTTTGTGTGTATTTATCTATATTTTTTTTATTCCTATTACTTATTGGTAACACTCTCCCATCTTGGTTTGAAAGGCGCCAATCTTCATTAAAAAAGTAGCTAAGTCGTCCATTGCGAATTGCTTTGATGTAGAAATGACCTCAAAGATTCCTGTATCAGATGTAAATGTATATTGTGAATATGCACATACAGGGAGTCTGCGGTTATTATTGAACCGTTTATCCGGGCCCCCGGCTTTATTCACAAATTGCCATGTGTAATCAACAACCTTTGCATCTGGAGGCAACGATTCTGATTCAATAAAGTTGGAAACATGGCATCTTATCTGCAAATTCTTATAAAATACTGCAGCAAAATCCTTTCCTCGCTTTATCAGTAGTCGCTCAGGTAAAAAATACAGTTCCATATTACTAAGTGAAATCCATGGGATATCCACATTAGTAATGAAGTATGGGATCGGCATTTTATTGTCCGAAAAACTGCTTATCCTTGTCCTCTTTATCAAACTTCCCGCTCCGCCATTTCGTTTGAAATCTGTTGTACCCTGAACATTCAAGTACTGCCAAATTCTTGAAGTCTGAGAAAAAGTGATAAAATGCGCTTTGAACTGCTGATACACTTGTTGATATCTATCATCCATATCATATTGCAATTCCATCGCAAACCTTTGCTTATCTAACCTTTTCAACCAAGAAGTGAGGGGGATAAAGCAAAGCACACTGAAAATAAGCTCATACCACAAATAATCATTCACCTGGTGCCACTCCTCTTCCATCACTGCTTCATATGATTGATGCACCACCATCGCCAGGTCTCGCTTAATATATCCGGAAGAGTCAGATAGCTTTACTTTAAGCCACTGTATATTCGATGTATCTAGTAAAGCAAAGGTTTCATCATATCCTACAGTTTGTAAAATATCGGACTTAACATTTGGCTCCTTCCGAATGTTGGCGCCTTTAATTACAATGATCTTTGCAAAGGCTGTATCTAGTGCTGGGCGTACTAAGATTTCTTGTTTCCCATAAGAAACAAATAATAAGATACCTAGTATAATAAACAATAGCAATTTTACTCTCCCTGCATATGGTACTTGTGCAGATTTTTGATTCAGCTCCGTAATAAAATTATGAGAATCCGTATCTGTCAGAGCCTCTATCGGCGAGGAAGTGATGTTATTCGGTATACCTTCAGGGAGGGTTTCATAGGAAGGTGAAGGAGAAGGAGAAGGTGGATGGGAAACAGGTGGGGATATTCTCTTTCGATAACTGATACCATTTGCACTTAGGTTTACGAATGTCCCTCTTGGCCCCATATTAATACGGGCACCTTTTACCCCTACCGAATAACTTATACCTTTTTTCGAGAAGTTCATTCTGAATGGTCCGGCACTAATAGATTTACGATAAGACCAACCCATAGCTTACAGTTTAATTTTAGGCAAAAGATTAATTTTATACTTTGGGAATACCCAGGAAGTGGAGTACAATCTTCTCTGCTTCGTCTTTCGAGGAGGCATAAGGATGGAGTTCAAACCGCTTTACCTTAGATTGTTGCAACCAGTTTGTCCAGAGTAGTTTGATAATCTCCATATCTGTTGGATGCTTTGTTGCTGCTCCTCCTGACGATAACGACCGATCATAAAGTTCCATTACCAGTATTTCCAGATTACTTAAATATTCATTATTAACCGGTTTTATTTGAAACTGCTTATGTTTCTCCAGAAAAAGTTGCATATCCTGCTCACGCGAAGCCAAAAAAGCATTTCTGAACTGATTAATACTTTTCTGGCTCAAATCCACTCCCTTATTGTATATACCAGCCTCGATATATCCATCTGTTACCAGGATTAAAATATTACGATAGTTATTCACATAGGAATTGCGCTGGTACTTCACCGTTTTCTCAGGAAGTAGCACTCTTCTTTCATCAATTCCCTGATTAAAATAACTCCAGATATCAGAGCCCGTATTCTGCCCAACAGCCAAATTATTAACGCGGGAAAATTCCATCCTCATCTCATCGATATCATTTTTCAAAGTCCCCCTAACACTGTCTCGTCCCATGATATAGCTAATTCTTTCATTCTGGTTGCTGAATCGGCCGAAATCAATAAATAGTTTATCAGTATTGACTCCGTACTGATTGATTAATCCTTTATTAATAAAATCAATGGTTAGCTTATCCTGTTGATACTCAGTTCTTTTAAATCGGAGAATGGTAGGATATAGATTACTAGTGAAGATGGATAAAATATCCACATCATTCAGCGGTCGTTGGTACCGCTGTGGGTTTACACGATTCGACATATCCTGTGCAAACAAAATATTAAAATGTGTTACTGATAGTACATTTCCTGTTAATCCCTCCTTAATATTTTTCTGCGAGGGCCTGCATTTGAAGGAAATAAGCGCAACAAATATGATTATACAAAACTTATACATCCTGTGGAATTTTTACGCGTTTGTCAATTTTTCGAACATGTATATTCTCCTGTTGCCACCTGGCAGCCACTTCAGCTGCCTGAGTTGTTTTATTCGTTGCCTTTGCGATTGCATATTCTTTATGTAGGAAATCATTCCAACCCTCCAGAAATACATTTATCCGGTCCTTTAAGGCATCAATAGAAATCGGGAGGTTATCTGACTGGATATGCATTGTATAAATAGCGGCAATTCTGTCTATACTTTCTACATCTCTTAGCAACTGAACTCGTTTCTTCTGTAGTTCCTGATTTAGTCTGACAGGTAGCTCCCTTAATTCAATATCTGTCTGTTGTACACCGGCCTTTAATTGTAGGATATCCTTTTCTATCAACATCATGCTTGCTTCAAGCTGCATAATTTTACCTGAATTCAGGATCATCTCTTCGCTGAGATGTTTAATCCTAAGCTGGTTGCGTTGAGCTATTATATCCGGATTACGCTCTTCGAAGATGTTAATCAATTTTTTAAATGCTAACTTAAATAAGACTAGTCCAAAAGCGCCAAACACAAATACCAGGTAAAAGTTAGTATCAGATAAAACCATGTTAGCCGACCAAGGTACATTCACATTTCCCTGTGCATAATTCATTTCATGAACTGCCTGTGCAACTTTGTAGGCTATCGCGCCATCCAAAACCAGGATTCCAAATACGAAACCCAAAATCGCCACCAATTTCTTATGTTGCGGTTTAACAAAATGATCAACTGAAGCAAATGCCAATGGAATACATACAAAAAGAAATATGAAAATAGCAGCAGTCCCTGTTTTGTTCATCGCCAGACTTAAGGCTTCAGGATTAAACACCTGAGCGGGCGCCGTGGGAATATTCTGTGCCTGCTGTAACTTTGCATCCTCTACCCCAAAAAGTAATATATAGGCTGCGGACGAATAGAAAATCAATGAATAGCTGAACAAGGCTATATTAAAAAAAACTACCGGGATAAACTCGAACCATTTAAACTTTGGTCTTACCGACTCTTGTTCCGCCACCTTAATTTGTTTATCCAATACCGCATTTTCTTTCTCACTATAGGGTATTTTACTTTCTTTAATTTCTTTAATGCTTTGGGTCGCAGATGAAATTTCTGCAGACAATCTTATTCCCTTTACTTCCAAATTGGCTTTGCTATCAGAGCTCTCCTGTTCAAGGAAATTTACAGTCAGTTCATGCTCTTTCTCCAGTTTACTTTGGCTTATGGCCTTAAACTCTTCAATTTTTGCAATCAATCTCCTCTTCTTGTCATCAATAGCATCTATTTCATTGATAAAAACAGAATATAGTGTATCAAAAGCCTTATAAAGGACCTGATGATCTCCATTATTGGCGCTACATCTTTCAAAACCGTGCTCTCTAAGCAATTTGCGATCAAAGCTTTTCACCTCAGCGGCAATCATCGAATCCAACACATTTTCAAATTCAGTTTCCACTTTAAGAGGTGGGCGTTCTAACACTTTGATCGGTTGTTGAGGAACTACTGTAGTAGCAACATTATCAGGGGCATGATCCTCTTTCTGTTCATTAATTTTTTCCTTGATCTCATTAAAGTTCTTAATCAGTGTATCAATAGTCTCCCGATGATTTGTACTGATAATACTTTCATGGTTATTTTTCTTGGCATTAACAGTCCAGTTATAAGATCCATGCAATGCAATTCGTTTATCAATTACACAGAACTTCTGGTTCATAACACCATAGCCATTCATCCTTATCTTGTAAACGTTTGCGCCCTTTACAGCTAACTGGTTAAAATCTAGTTTTTCATTGTCTTGGTTATCTGCAATGATGATTTCGATAGATATGCCTTGATCCAGCTTTTCGGACAAAATATTAAACAAATCCTCATCTGTAAACCACCCTGTTGCCAGAAGTATTTCAGATGATGCATGATGCAGTTCATGCTGAATTTTTGCAAAAATTTCCTTGTTGTCATTAATGACATGCTGATCGATTAGTTCCATAGTAGGAGATGATATTTTATGGGGAATAAGGCTTTTAAAAGTTATGCCATGAATA
Organism: Chitinophaga dinghuensis; assembly: GCF_003259435.1. Classification (GTDB taxonomy): domain Bacteria; phylum Bacteroidota; class Bacteroidia; order Chitinophagales; family Chitinophagaceae; genus Chitinophaga; species Chitinophaga dinghuensis. The sequence continues at coordinate 142,006 of NZ_QLMA01000003.1, read as the reverse complement.
ATCCAATTTTGAAGAGTGCCGTTCCCATTCACAAAGAGTCTTATTATCACTCACGGCACGCTTCAATGTTGTTTTGACAATCCGATATTGACAGTTACTTAATCCTCTGCAATCAGCTCGATAATGATACTTCCTGATATGATGACTACTACAAACATATACGGTAGTATCATCTATACAACCGACGATATTTAAGCAGCAAGCAAGTAACAAAAATCTCATATTTACAGAACGGATAGCAGGTTTACAAAATGAAACTTATTAAGGGATAATGGCGAAAGGAAGGCTGACATATGCGGTTGAATCACCTGGTATGACAGGTGGGGGAACATATCTTACAACCATCAGCTGTTAAATAGATTTTTTTAGCTTCTCTGACGGCTTCCTGACAGGTGGCAAATTCTCCGAGTAGTTGTCTGTTCTCGAATTTCGGAAGCGCCCGACAACTTTCGTCATGCACTTCGTGATCTCCATTTAATTGTCGGATCTTGGATACCCAGTATCTCTTTTTCATAATTACTATTTAATAGTTAAACAATACAGATCAAAATTACCGATTGAAAACTGCCGTTTTTTACGGGAAACCATAATCAGTAATTATTTATAGAAAGATGCTGTAATGAGCTATGGCATGGAGTATCCGGTAATTAACATCTTGATCTAATAGAAAATAAAATGCCATCGCGATGGCGATGGCATATACAGTATTCAAACATTCTTGAATTCAAATTGGTGTTAATGGTTATAAAATACCAATATCTTTACAGGAGGCAATCAGTTGTTCATTTTTAGTACAATTCAATTCCTCTCTCATCTTATTCAAACGCTTCTCTACACTACTTAAACTCGAAGGACGAAAATTATTTTTCTGTAAATGTGCCGGAATATCTTTTTGAGGTACCCCTTCTGCTAACAATCGTATTATCGCAAGGTCAAAATCTGTAAAATCAAAGGCATTGTTCTGCTTCATCATTTGCTGAAACGAGCGCGGAAAATATAGCTGATTTCTAGAGACCTCTGTTATAGCCGTCAATAATTCCTTTGCATCATTACGACCTTTGAGGACGTATCCATCTATAGCGTGCTTTTCAATCAATTTCTTAATAACAGCCGGATTGTTCTTTGCTGAAAACACAATTATCTTTAGGTCTGGCTGAACATTTCTAACAGCAGGTATAAGGGATTCACCGTCAGTTATTTTTTGCTCCGATCCGTCATCATCAAAACTTAGATCTGTAATAAGTAGATCATAGGACTGGCCGCGCTGTAAAGCCACATTCACTTTTCTATGCGCCTCATCGCAATAATAAGCGTGATCTACCTCTACGATGCCCAATTCAGTTAGAGTGCGTTGTAAAGAAACGTTTACACTTTCATGGTCCTCCACTACTAATACTTTATTTATCATGCTACCAATATTGGAAATGAAATTAATACTTTAGCGCCTTTTAATTCGCCAGAACCAAATATAACATTGCCTCCAATACTGGTTATACGGGAAACCGTATTCTTCAACCCATTCCCTTTTTTAACTTCGTCAGAAAATCCAATACCATTATCCGTGTATTGTATTTTAATTTCATCAGCTATTTTTTCGAATTTTATAAAAACCTTATTGGCAGCACTATGTTTTTTCATATTTACCATCAATTCCTGCAGTACATATTTCACTTCTATTTTGGCTGTTTTGCTTACACTTTCCCATAATAATTTATCATTTCCAACAGTCAGTACAGAAATTCTTTCTGTTTTAAAAACACCCAATAGCCGTGCAATTTCATCATGATAGGGCACACTGTTGTACTCCAGTTTGTCATAAGATATATTGCGGGACTTTTCATATAAGTCTTCCAGGTTATCCAACAGCTTATCTTTCTCTATAACATCATTATGCTCGATTTCAGTCATGGTGCGATATATACCATTTGCAACTACATCATGGACTTTTTTAGATGCTTTTAGCGCTTGTTCACGGATAATACTTTTTTTCCGTTTACGATACCAAATTACAGTAGTAATAACGCCAAAAGCCACAACAACAATGCCTCCATAAATCATAATCCGCTGTTGGATGATTTGTAGCCATCTTTCTGTATTCTCTTGTTGTAATCGCAGATTCTCCACCTTATTTTTTTCCGCATCATATCGGATCAGTGCAAATTGATTCTTAGCATTATTACGAGCAGTCTGTAAGCTATCATTCAAAAATTGATATCGTGCAAAATATCGTTGTATGTGGTTAGGGAAACCGAGCAACAAGAGTTTCTGTAAGGCCTCCAGCTCATCATCAGGGCTACTGAGCTGTCGGGAAATGGCGTACATCTTATCGGCATATATTAATGCAGAATCAGGGTGGGTATGGGTATAATAGTCAGACAAATGAGAATAACTGGCATTTTGCCCCCAAAGATCCTTTTCCGCTACCCTTATTTGCAATGCCTCCCAGAACTCTGGAGCGGCGCTGTAACTGGAATCCTGCAACCATTTGGCTCTTGCCCTGTTGGATAATACCCTGGCATATGCACGTTTATCAGCTTTATTCTTATCAATAATATCGTTATAGATTGCAATAGCCTTCGTATAGGCCCTTAACTTCTGATAAACGACCGCCTTATTATTCAAAAAGATCAATTTATAACCATCATTTAACGCAAATTTCAATGCTAAATCATAATAATGAATGGCTGCCTCATAATTCTTCAGGTTCAAGCTACTCGTTCCTAACTCGTTATAATCCGATGAAAGACAAGAGGAGTCCCTTTCCTTTTTTTCATCCAGATAACGTAAGGACATTAACAAATTCTCCTGACTCCCAAAATAATCTCCTTCGTCAGACTGAATGGCTGCCATACTATTATAAGCCATGGCAATTTGTAGACTATCACCAGAATTCGATACCACTAAATTGAAATAATAAAAAGCGGAGTCATTTTGAACATGGATAAATGATTCTCCCTTGGCAAAATCGGGCTCTCTGGCAAAAGGAATAACAGCATGTTTCTTTTTACATCCCAGAAGACAGACAGATACGATGAGTAAAAAAAACGGAGTTCTCAAATCAATAATTTTCAGGGTAAGAAAAATCTCTAGACAATCATGAAATACATCTCTACTACATTACAAAACTCAATCATAAACAAATATAATTTTTTTCGTCATAAACATACTATCCTACTGATGGGGCTATATGGACCACTTTTTACTATTCGGGAAGGCTTATTTAAAAACAAAGGATGGAATAATTGGTTATTGATGGAAAAGATAAGGCAAGGAGCACCTTGCCTTATCTCTAAATTTGTCTATTTTGACGATGTTGGAGGAATGGGAGGATGTGGAGGAACATGCCCAGTTTCACCACCTGTATCCATTGTGGTCACTTGTGAACCGTGAGTACCATTAGATGTTGTATTGTGGTCCGGACATACCAATGCCCAGAAAATAACTATGAAAATTGATAACATTTTGCTTTGTTTTAGAAGTGATGGTTATGGGTCGGTCAGCTTCCATGGCTGCACCGCAGAAGAAGTAAGAAGCGCTTCTTACAGTTTTTGGGAAGGAAGGATGAGCGTTGATAGCAGATGGCTGTAATCACTTCCCACACTGACTCCAGACACCCGCTTTTCATTACTCGAGATGAAATCACTTCTGTACAGTAAACCCACTAGCTAATGCTGGGTTAATTGATTTCAAAGCAAAGGTAGGTTGGCATAAATCCCTGATTAGCAAACAATTCCGATAATTCCGGGAATTCCGGGCAAATTCCTGAAATGCTGTTGAGATTCCGAAAATTCAGTTGGTTTTACCTTATACTTTAAATAATGTTTATTGATTATCAGAAATTAGTCCTGGAAGACTATGAGCAAAAGAAGGCGAAAAATGCGCTTTCACACCACCTCGTACACCCAACAGCAGCCAAAATCAGAGAGGAATGCATCGCTGTCTGTACAGAACGGTTTCGTGTAAAAGATGAAAATTTGCTTAGAAACTTTTTGGGAAAACAAGAGAGCCCAACCGACTATATTCGGGCATTTAAAAAAGAAACCGATAAGTTTAAGCCGTTGGTGAATTTCCTGAAGAGGCAAATAACAAATACAGATGAAAAAAACATTGAACTATTAGCCTGGCTAATTGACTTTGAGCCCAGACCCTTTCAGTTTGGAAAACGGTATGAGACAAACACTCAACATACTATTATAAGTAAAGCCCTACCTGGATCCCTTATTCCCCAACAGGATTCCGAAAATTCCGATAATTCCAGCCCTACTAATCCACATCTTACTGAAAAAGAGGACGAATCGGAAGTAATAGCAGAAAAAGAGCATACCAAAGTGCTCATAACAGAAGAAATTCCTGCCATCCCTGAAAAAAAGATGCTGGAATCCAAAGAACCACCTACTGTAGAAAGACCAATATTGCTACTTCCTCCGGGCAAACCCCAGCGGATATCGTATTCCAAAATTATCATGTCAATTGCATTGATCATTTTGTTAATATCACTTGGGGTCTGGGTATTACCCAGGAAAACGCCTATAATGGCGTTAACTGGTAAAGAAGGTTGTATGTTTTGGGCAGGCGATCACTACGAACCAATTTCCTGTAATCAAAAATTAGGGGACACTTTGGTAATTGCGCTGGACACGTTCAAGCTAAACCATTTTAAAAAAATAACAAGACCCGATACCATTACAGGATACTCCAAAGGAAACGTATGGTACGTGAAAGTTGATAACGGTATGGAGTTTTACACCGCTGATGGTTATCATCCTATTGAACAATGGAAACGGCTAAAACCAATAACCGATTACATTATCATTAAATGGATCCGGAACTAATGACACAATAATTTCATATATAATATCGCCAAGACACCTGCCCTCCATCCTTTTGTTACTTTGATGATTATCAGATAATTTTACAGGCTATAACAGCATAATCATGAGAATAGCTATAAATGGATTCGGGCGCATTGGCAGAATATGTTTACGTATGCTGCTGGAGAAAACAGGCATTGAAGTGGTGGCCATCAACGATCTGGCAGACACCCCTACACTAGCACACCTTTACAGCTACGATTCCGTACATGGCCCCTACAAAGGAACAGTGGAAACAACCATTGACTCCCTGGTGATTGATGGGAAACCAATCCGGATTTTAGGAGAACGCGATCCCCTCCAACTGCCCTGGGCAGCGCTGAATATAGACCTGGTAATTGAAGCTACCGGGAAATTTACCACCAGAACCGCCGCAGAAATGCATTTGCAGGCAGGCGCCAAACAAGTCATCGTTTCGGCTCCTTCCCCAGATAAAGATATTCCTACCGTCGTTTTAGGCGTAAACGATCATCTGATCGACCTCACCGCTCCGGTTCTCTCCAACGCTTCCTGCACCACCAACAACGTGGCTCCTATGGTGAAAGTACTGGATGATAACTGGGGAATCGTAGATGGATACATCACCACCGTTCACTCCATGACCGGCGACCAAAACCTCCACGATGCTCCTCACAGAGATCTTCGCAGAGCCCGCGCCGCTTCGGCTTCTATCATACCTACCTCTACAGGCGCTGCAAAAGCAATTACCTCCATTTTCCCACACCTGGAAGGCAGAATGGGCGGAGCTGGTATTCGTGTCCCTGTGTTGAATGGCTCTCTTACAGACTTTACCTGTATCCTGAAAAAACAACCAGCTAGCGTAGCGGAAATCAATGCGAAGTTTAAAGAGGCCGCTGAAACAACCATGAAAGGCGTCTTGAAATATACTGACCATCCCATCGTTTCCATCGATATCGTAGATAATCCTTATTCCTGCACCTTCGACTCCTTATTAACTTCTATCGTAGGGGATCTGGTGAAAGTAGTAGGTTGGTACGACAATGAATTCGGATACTCTAATCGTTTGGCCGATTTAGTAGTACGCATTGCCCAATTAAAAAAATTGTAATCCGCTTTTATCATACGAAGGCTGATACGTAATACATCATTGTGATCACTCACATTAGTCCGTATTACGTATCAGCCTTTTTTTCATGTTATCACATTCCCCCTCATTGCCATCTGGCACAACTCCAATAAGCTAAGCCTTCTGATTTTTGCTATCATTATTGTGTAATGAAGTATACATCAACGACTATCAAAAGCAGCGCCCCCCTTTACATATATCTAATTTTAAACCAAAGCTATCGCTAGTTTGTAATCAGACATATGACGCAGCAGTTATAATGTAGGATGCTCAGAATCCAGATTTATGCCGCAAAACAAAACGAATATCATACAGGACCAGTCAATCACAGCTATTCCTGATGTGCTGAAAGCCATGGGTACCAACAGTTCCACTGGCCTAACCTCCACAGAAGCATCACAACGCCTCAGCCAATATGGCCCTAATACAATAGAGGCTCAAAAGAAAACCAGCGAACTCTTACTACTGCTATCCCATTTTAAGAGTCCATTGGTAATGATTTTACTGATCGCCGGTTTGATATCCATGTCTCTCGGAGAAACGATCAACGCTTCCATTATTATCCTCATCGTACTATTAAGTGTGGGAATGGATTACTGGCAGGAATATGACGCCAGGAATGCCGCAGCAGCGCTAAAAAATACCATCAGAAATAAAGTAGAGATCTTAAGAGATGGGAACTGGCAGGAACTTTTTCCTGAAGTTATCTGTCCCGGCGATATTCTTCGGTTTAAAGCAGGTAAAATTATTCCTGCAGATGCCAGGGTACTGGAAGAAAAAGATTTCTTTGTGAACCAATCCTCACTGACAGGCGAATCCTTCCCTATTGAAAAGGTCAGCACACCCGTTACAGATATTTCCGAAGGATTAACCGCGCTGGATAATATCGTCTTTATGGGGTCCAGCGTAGTGTCTGGAATGGCTACTGTGGTGGTTCTCGCTACCGGAAAACAAACAGAGTTTGGCAAAATTGCGGAGAAACTTATTGAACGCCCGGTGGAAACCGATTTTAGCAGAGGAATTCGGGAATTCGGTTACCTGATTATGAAAGTAACCATTCTCCTCGTACTGTTTATCTTCCTCGTCAATACACTGGCGAAACAAAATCTGCTGGAGTCATTCATGTTTGCAGTGGCAATCGCAGTGGGACTTACTCCTGAACTATTACCAATGATTATGAGCGTTACTATGTCTAAAGGCGCGGTACATATGGCGAAGAAAGGAGTGATTGTGAAGAAAATTACCGCCATACCCAATTTCGGCAGTATGGAAGTGCTCTGCACTGATAAAACAGGTACGCTTACAGAAGATAAAATAGCATTGGTACAGTGTACAGATTTACAGCAACAAGCATCCACAGAAGCACTGCTGTATGCGTATCTCAACAGTCATTTCCAAAGCGGTATTCATAGTCCGCTGGATGATGCGATATTATCTTATGACCACCCAGATATTACAACATATAGCAAGGTAGACGAAATACCCTTTGATTTCATTCGTAAACGTCTCAGCATAGTTGTAGAACATGAGAATAAACGCTTGTTAATTTGCAAAGGAGCGCCGGAAGAAGTGCTAAAGCTGTGTACTATGGACAACGATGCCATGAAAAAGGCACAACAACAGTATGAATCACTCAGTGAGGAAGGTTTTCGCGCACTGGCCATCGCCATTAGAGAAGTAGATAATGCAGCGAGCTATCAAAAAGAAGATGAACAACAATTACAATTAGTTGGATTTGCCATTTTCCGGGACCCTCCCAAACCAAATGTAAACCAGGTTATTCAGGCATTGCAGGACATGGGAGTAGAAATAAAAATTATTACGGGAGATAACCAACTCGTTACCCAACATATCTGCAAAGAAATAGGTTTACCCATCAAAGGAATCATGGTAGGCACAGAACTGGATCACCTTCATGATGAAGCCTTGCTGCAACACATTGCTAAAACCACTGTTTTCGCGCGCTTTTCGCCGGAACAGAAAAACAGAATCATTCGTATACTGAAAAAAAGACACCATGCGGTAGGCTATATGGGAGACGGTATTAACGATGCGCCTTCTCTAAAAACCGCCGACATCGGCATCTCCATTAATAATGCAGTAGAAGTAGCCAAAGATGCAGCAGATATCATACTTACCAAAAAAGACCTGCTGGTACTAAAAGAAGGTATTCTGGAAGGCAGAAAAACATTTGCCAATACCATGAAATATATCCGGATGGGTATCAGTTCTAATTTTGGGAATATGTTCTCAATGGCCGCCGCCACTATTTTCCTACCATTCCTACCCATGTTGCCCGTACAGATCCTCATTAATAACTTCCTGTACGACACTTCTCAAATCGCGATTCCAACAGACCATGTCGACAAAAAATATGTGGTTTCTCCTCAACGTTGGGATATGAAGGAAATACGTCGGTTCATGGTGGTATTCGGATTACTCAGCTCCGTATTTGATATGCTTACCTTTTATCTGTTGCAAGGACATTTCCATGTTAATCCGGCACAGTTTCGTACCGGATGGTTTATGGAATCGCTGGCTACACAGATACTCGTAGTATTCATTATCCGTACAGAACAAATCCCATTTATTCAAAGCTCGCCAGCGCCACAGCTCATCTTCATGGTCTGTTTATGTTTGGCTATCGGATGGGCGCTGCCCTACCTACCCATCGGCAATATGATTGGTTTCAGTAAACTGCCATGGCAAATATTGCAGCCCATCATTATTCTCGTATTTGTATACCTGCTTTGCGCAGAGCTACTAAAACGCTGGTTATTCCGATATCGGGCACGCGCTTAAAATTTGAAAAAGAAAAATATCAAAGCGGTCCATTCCTTCTTTACGCCAGATGCATAACCAATAGTACTATATCCGCTATTCTGTACTTTTCCATCTTTCTTTATATACCCAATGGTGGAATAACTGCTGTTCTGCACCGTTCCATCTTCCTTCACATAGCCTATGGTGGAATACCCGGCATCCTGAATACGCCCATCCTTCACATAACCAATTGTATTATAATGTGCGTCCTGCACCGTTCCACTGCTGGTAATACGGCCGACTGTACTACCGCTTGCTCTGATAGTACCATCACTTTCTACAGAGTACCTCGTACTGTAATCGCCACCTCTGATGGTTTGTGCCTGAACTGCTATGGTCGAAATAACCATCATCAACAAAAGAAGACATTTATTCATAGGTAATGTTTTTACTGATAATTTAATAAGGGAAAATATCAACACGATCTCTTCCTTCTGCAAAAGGTTGCGCTCAGGTAAAATATCTTTGTCACAGGCATGATATTTTCGATATTCCAACTTAATACAAACCGGGATTGTTTGTAAATTTATAATTCCTAAAGTAATCATGTAATATGGACCTCAACGAACTCAGAAAAGAAACACCCGGATGCAGTAACGTTATTCACCTTAATAATGCAGGAGCTGCACTTATGCCACAACCTGTCCTTGAAGTTATCCAGCTATATCTTCAGGAAGAGGCAAATCATGGCGGATACGAAACCGCCGATAAATGGGCAGCCGAATTAGCAACCTTCTACGATACCGCTGCCCAACTATTAAATACCAGAAGCACCAATATTGCCTATACTACCAGCGCAACAGACGGCTATAATTTAGCGTTATCATCGGTTCCTTTGAAACGGGATGATGTGATATTACTCTCAGAAAATGATTATCCGTCTAACTTCATTACCATGCTGTCTCTCCAGAAACGACTGGGGATCAGACTGGAACTGGTTAGGAATACTCCCAGTGGAGAAATAGACCTGGAGGATCTGGAAAGCTGTATCAAAAAATTCAATCCGCGACTGGTATCACTGACGCATGTACCTACCAGTAGCGGACTGGTGCAACCCGCCGCCGCTGTAGGAGAAATTACCAGAAAATACGACACTTTTTTCCTGCTGGATGCCTGCCAATCCATCGGACAAATGCCTGTTGATGCCACCACCATTCAGGCGGATTTTATCAGCGGCACTTTCCGCAAATTCCTGCGAGGCCCCAGAGGTACGGGACTGCTGTATGTATCCGACAGAGCCCTCCAGGCAGGAATGGAACCACTCATGCCAGATCTTCGCGGCGCTGATTGGACCTCTCGTTTTAACTACCAACCACGGGTGGATGCTAAACGATTTGAGTTATGGGAGAAGTCCTCTGCGCTTATGATAGGCTGTCTGGAATCTTTGAAATATGTTTTACAACTGGGTATCCGGGAAATTGAAGCCCGCAATGCATTACTTTGCGAATACCTTCGAACAGAACTGGCCACTATTCCAGGCGTACATCTGATGGACAAAGGAGCACATCCATGCAGTATCATCACTTTCTCCGTAGATGGGAAAGAAGAAGCCGGTACAAAAGAATATTTCCGCAATAAAGGAATCAATATCTACACTATCTCAAAAAATTCCGCCATTATCGATTATCAGGAAAAAGGAATTGATTGGGCCATGCGCGTATCTCCCCATTATTACAATGCTGAAATTGAATTAGAGCGATTCATAGAAGTGATGAAAGAATGGGTATCCTAGACGTATCAGGGGAAGGTTACAGGTGGTTATTCCTGGACCATTCCATAATTTTCTCCATCCGTTCTTCCAGACTCATATCTCCCCGTAATGTTAATACAGGCATCGTCATCTTACTGAGCCATTCTTCATGTACCTGCAATGTACGATTGGCAATGCCTGTATTATTATCATAATCCGCCGCCCATTCCAGGAAATCTTCATGCTGTTCTTTCATCTCGGCATCTAATGCATTACCATACCGGAACCTTTCCCGTTCTTTAAGTCTTTGCATACGGATGTCGGCAGGAATCCAAAGGAAAACTACGCCATCGAATGGGGGAAAAACATCTGCGCCCCAATTCAATGCCGAACCGCCAAAAATCCAATCAGGCGCAATTTTCAGCTCCCGGCTAATCATACTGTTTCTTTCTGTAGGCTCCCGTTTTATCGTGAAAGGAGGCACTGTAGGTACCCAGAAATAATTATCACTGTCGAAATATGGAATATCCAGGTATAGGCCAAGCGCCTGGCCTAAAGTGGTTACCCCTGAACCTGATGCGCCGAAAATGTACAGTTTCATATTACAAAAATGCAGTTTTCAACTGATTAATCCCGATCTTGCCGTAAATGCCTATGAACTATGATTAGTGAAGCTGCGGCCATTGCTGAACAAGAAAAATTAAGAGAACAGATTATCACCACCGATCAGTTGCCCGATCCCATTCGATACATTGCAGGAACAGATGTGGAATATGACAAAGCATCCGATCTGATTGCAGGTAGTATTGTGGTATTGGATGCTGAAACGCTGGATATTGTGGAGATAGCCACCCATTGCATGCAGGTTACCTTCCCATATATCCCTGGCTTGTTTTCCTTCCGGGAAATGCCTCCGCTGCTAGCTGCATGGGAGAAACTTACACAAAAGCCAGATCTGCTTATTTGTGACGGCCAGGGAATAGCCCATCCGAGACGATTTGGAATGGCCTCTCACCTGGGTATCAGCATCGGTAAACCTACGATTGGCTGTGGTAAAACCAAACTATACGGCCATTATACGGACCTGGATATACGAAAAGGAAGTATAGCCCCTTTACTGGCGGAAGATGATGTGGCCATCATCGGAAATGTATTACGCACCCAGGAAGGAATCAATCCGGTATTTGTTTCAGTAGGACATATGATTTCCCTGGAAACGGCTACCAATATAGTTTTAAATCTTGCCAAACAATATCGGTTACCAGAAACCACCCGTATCGCAGATCATTATGGACGCCTCGCATTAGAGGAATTCAAACGGAATAATTCTATATAAAAAAATGGTTGCCTCTCAAACAGAGACAACCATTTTTTTAATGCATTTTTACTCTTATGCTATAAGCCGCTTTCCAGCTTTTGTTGCGCTGCTGTAATCCAGTCCTGCGATTCCGTGAGAACCACCGCAGGCATAATTCCTTTATTATCGATGCCTTGGCCTTTATCTATTCTTTTGCTTCTGCTAGTAGGATAAGCCATTACAAATGGAATGGATTTAAATTTTATGGAACGAACGTTCGCATAATCCAGAACACCCGCGCTAGGAGTCCCCATCAACGTGGTTTTCTTACTCTGAAGCGCTTCCAGCAGGAACTCCTCTGTAGTGCTGGCACAACCACCGTCCATCAGTACTACCACTTTCTTTGGCGCCTGTCCGGCCACAGTTACTTTCTTCCAATGATCCTTTACCAGGGTCGTCATTTTACCCTTGTTATTATTCATGGTGTCCACGAGGGCCTTGATTTGTTTTTTTGTTTCTTCCGGAAGACGCGTGTTCAAAAGGTCTGACCAGCTTTTAATATTATCCGTTGTGGCCCATACGTCTGCTCCGGTTACACGCAGTGAATCTGTATACAGTAATGGACTTACAGGCGCATAAGTCTGATCGGACCCACCACCATTACCGCGTACATCCAGGATGAGATACGGACAAGCAGCCATGGCCGCTTTACCAGCCTGCATCACGGAATCAATAACACCGGTCTCTCCTGGCTCAAAAGAGGCAATGCGGAGATAATAAGTTTTATCAGATAACTTCTTGCCGGAAGTACCAGGGAGCATCATTTTTTCAGTGCCTCCTTTTCCCACTTCCGGTTGAGCATACTCCCGACGCCAGTTCCCCAGGTAATGCCCTGTGAAACTCAACTGTACCGGTTCTATCAATCCGATTTCAGTGTATTGAAAACCACTTAATGTCTGATGAGCAGAATCATATTTTAATTCCATCAGGATATCCCCTTTGCGCCAGCTTGTGGAATTAGATACCAATACCTGTCCTACATAATTCCGGAATGCATTCACATTCTCGGTAACGGCTATACGCATTTTATTATCCGGACTCCAATAGATCCCTTCCGGCGACTCAGAGATTTTCAGAAAGGTCATTTTCTTTTGACTCAATGGCACTAATTCCGGCTCTTTACGGGCTTCTCTCACCAATGCCTCAAACGGACGATCATTCTCATTAGGAAGCCTTTCTATACGCAAATGGCCATCATTGAAAAAGTCGGTATACTGCTTTAATAAAAACAGGCAATAGGTAGGCTTTGTCGCGGATGGAGCCAGTTTTAACAGGTGATTAGACAGGCTGTCATAGGATTTCCTGGTCTTTATCCTGATTTTATCATTGAAACCGGCATAATTGGCTTCCACCTTCTGCTTCATAAACCTGAACTCCGCTGCACAATCACAGTTCGGCGCCTGGGCAAAAGCCCCTGAAGCTGCCAACAACAGCAAAATAAGGGACGATTTTATTTTCATAGAGGTATGCTTTTTATAGGATAATAAGGTTTTTCACACCTCAAATATGGCGATTTTTTGTAATTAATCCAGCGTTTCTTCTTCAGGAATTTCTTCTTTATGGGCGGCAAGGTATTCTTTCTTGACAGCAGGGTGAATGACCAGGCCTGTTATCAGTCCGGCTACCAGCCCTCCAATATGGGCCGCATTGTCCACCCCGCCGCTTAATCCCCATACCAGGTTATACCCCACCAGGAAAAGAATATTGAATAATTGTCGCCTCGCATACTCATTATGATACGCCTTCGCTAAGAAAGGAATACAGATGCCAAACAGGCCAAAGATGGCACCGGAAGCTCCAACACTCACCGTATCGGGATGCCATAGCGTACTTGCCCCACTGGCCACAATACCCGCTACCAGGTAGGAGATCAGCAATCGCCGACTACCAATCATCGGTTCCAGGAAGGCCCCTGCAATCACCAGTCCAAACATATTGGAAGCCAGATGTATCAAGCCTCCATGGAGGAAAGTACTGGTGAGTAACCGCCACCACTCGCCATGAACAGTGTAGGGCCTGTAATTAGCGCCCCATTCCAGCAGATCCGCTGCACGGAATTGCATTACGCCCATTCCTTTCATGACCATGAGTAGGTAAATACCCACATTGATATACATCAGTACTGGTGTCACCTTATAGCCTGTATGCGGCTTTAACAGGGAATTTCTTTGTACCGGAGGCGGTACCGGATGCTGAGGATCTTCGGCTGTATCTGAATAATGTGGCCCGCCAGCAGGAAAATGAAAAGAAGTTGCTGCCGGACTTTTTAATCGTGCATATACTACAATCGCCACCCAAATAAGGAAGCAGGCAATAAAGACGAGGATGGTCCACAAAGGGGAAGTAACATGCGCCGCAAATGTGATAAACCTGGGTTGTAATATCACCGGCCTGGAAGAAGAAAAATGTTTGTTATCCTGAACCGCCTGCAGGTAAGCCGAACGGCTGTCTCCATATGGCACCTTTTCCAGGTAAGTAAAATTATTCAGCGACAACGTATCAAATTTACGTTGACTTTCATCCAGGAACTGACGATAAGCCGCTTCTTTGGCGGTGGCACTCAAATCATTACTCACCGTTTTTGAAAAATACAAGGCGTACCAGGTATTACAGGCACTAGCAGCCGTATCCCCGGGTTTATCCAGCATGGGCAATACCACGTATAACGACATGTTATATTGCTCATTATAACGCCCGGTTATTGCGGCATCATTCACGACGCCCGCATAATTTTTATCAATGTAGTAACGCTGAAGCGTATAATATCTGCTGCCAGACTGATTAGAAATCTCCGTAGGCGTATTTAAGGCAGACAAGCGTCCGGTAGCGCCGATAATGTAATGTTGGGCAAAGATCACTGGCAAAGCCAATCCCAGCCAGAGCACGATCTGCAAAATAAATTCTGATCGCTCCGGATTATTAGACGCCAGCTTACGCAAGGAAGGCCGCAACCAGAATAACACCGGCAACCATGCCAGCGCAATAGGCAACCAGAATTTCAACAGCTCCTCGTCCAATTCGAATAAGTCCAGCTTTATAAACAGGAGCCAATGCATTGCCGTATACAACAACAAATATCCCAGGGCTACTATCAGGTAAGGCCATACGAAAATTCGAAACTTTTCCTTCATCTGGTTCATAACAGTATTAATTTTCTGGTTCTTGCAAAGTAAGCTTTTCTCCTGAGGCTAGAGCCTGGAGGAATGATCCTCCAATATACGCCGCTCTTCGGCCGATAAGCTTTCTATTCCTCTGGCTTGTATTTTCTCCAGTATAGCATCCACCTTCTTCGCTCTGGTAGCACGGTCCATCCGATATTGATCATCGATATCCACATACCTGTAATGCTTTTGAAAGAAATTATTGGAGATATACAGCAGATAAGGCCTTGTAACCACAATGTAGATAAAACAGATACATGGCAATAGCATGGCAGCCAACATCAGGTAATTAATGTCGTTATGAAAGAGTGCCAATGCCAGGGCTAGTCCACACAACGCGCCTGCAAGATGCGTTTCATGACCAATATTATATTTTTTGGAACGTATGGCATATAACGACAACAATATGTAAACCACCGCATATATCCAGCCAGGAATTTGCAATACGCCCAACATATCCACCTCCATTTCTGGACTCAATGCAAGCGCCGTAAACATCACGCCTGCCACTGCACCATTGGCGCCAAGACTACTATAATCATCATGTTTACGATGGAGGTAAAGTGTAATCAGGTTTCCACCGGCAAGACTAACAAAATACACGAGTAACACCAACGGTTCGCCTATACGCTCCGATAGATGCGTCCCGAAAAAATACAGAGAATACATGTTTAACAGTAATTGCCACCAATTAACATGTACAAATCCGGAAGAAATAATGTTGCTATATCTTTTGTTCTTCCGTACCTGCTCTATTTCAAAAATTTGTTTATTCAAAAATGCATTATTGCGAAAGCCCATCCAGGTAAGGATGACAGTGATGAGAATCAGTATTATCACAGCGATTCCAGTAATCATAGGTATCGAAATTTTAACTCGGATGATGACGTAAAAATGCGAATATTTTTATTTTCTCAAAATATTTTTGGTGAATTGAAAATAATGTTGCTATATTTGCAACCCCAAACGGGGAAGTCAAAAGGCCGGAAACGGCCATCAGTATTGAGGATTGGTAGTTCAGTTGGTTAGAATGCCGCCCTGTCACGGCGGAGGTCGCGGGTTCGAGTCCCGTCCAGTCCGCAAACTTCAAAAAGGAAAGGACATCAAGTCTTTTCCTTTTTTATTCTTAATTTCTTGGGCAGGTTCCAGAGCGGCCAAATGGGGCGGACTGTAAATCCGCTGTCTACGACTTCATAGGTTCGAATCCTATCCTGCCCACATCGTAAGCTTCTTATCCAATGATAAGAAGCTTTTTTATTTTTAACCCTTGCCTGCAATCAAGAAAACTTTCTCCAACTATTTTTTATCCGTAACTAAAAAATGGAATAACTTTCCGTCCAACTTATTGTGTATTGTTCACCTGAGAATGTAAAATAGATTTGACAGCCCAACAATCATGCTTATTCTAAATCCTAACAGCCTGGCCCTTTTATGAATATTACCACTATTTCCTTTCACTTGCGAAAGAGATTTAATAATCGCATACTGAAAGAAAAAACATACAACACCTACGCAGAAGCGGCAGAAAAATGTAAACGATCGCTGTATGAAGATAACGCCATCGTACAATTACTGGCAGATAAAGCAAAGGATAATTCCTTTACAAAACCCTCTGCCAAACCACTGAATCCCGGCTGCCTGGCACTAGCAGATGTCATCTCCCGACAACTCATCCAACACCCTGCCAAACCCATTACAGTACTAGATTTCGGCGGAGGCAATGGCGACTACTATTATAATACCCGGAGAATTATCGATAAGAAAATATTATTGAAGTGGGTTGTAGTTGAAACGCCTGCTATGGCAAAAATGCTGCAACCTTATCAAACACAGGAACTGTTCTTTACAGATACCATTGATAAAGCAATGGCACTCTTCCAGAACAACCTGGATATCCTCTTTACTTCCGGTACATTACAAGTAATGCCAGAACCATATAAGACCATCGAAATGCTCTGCAATACCAATAGCAATTATATGGTATTTCACCGCCAAAGCCTTTCCCTGGAAGATTTTGATATCATCAGCATTCAAACATCTCTACTCAGCTGGCATGGTAGCACCAAGTTGCCAGATAATTTCAAAGAGAAAATTATCAAGTACCCTTACACCAGTATTCAACGCACCAAGTTTGAAGACCAACTGAAAAATACCAACTATCAGTTATTATACACCTTCGACGAAGCGACCGGCGTAAAAAGAGTAAACAGCTATAACGTACAGGGAACCAGCTATATATACAAAAGATCATAACCACCCGATTTCATGAACTTCGCCGTATTATCCTATAAATTCAGGAAGAAATTCCTGAAAGAAAAAATATATCCATCCTACGCGGAAGCCTCTGCCAATTGCAGCGACAAACTTTATGAAAATAAAGAAATCGTTCATCTCGTTGCCAGTAAGGCCAACAGCCCCGTATCAACACATAAACCTATCAATCCAGGCGTTATTGCGGCACTGGAACTAGTGAATAAAATATACCTGCAACAACAAGCAACTCCCGTTACTGTCATTGATTTTGGCGGCGGCGATGGCGATTACTATCATACTACCCGACTATTAGTTTCCCCATTTATTAACATGAAATGGATCGTAGTCGAAACACCCGCCATGGCAGAAGCAATGCAGGCCAACCAAACGAAGGAGCTATTCTTTGTTTCTTCCCTGGACAAAGCCATGGAGATTGCAGGTCATGTAGATATTGTGTTCACTTCAGGCGCTGTTCAATACACCCCTGATCCACAACAAACCATCGCGGATCTCTGTAAAATAAAAGCAGCATTCATGGTGTTTAATCGCCAGAGCCTCTCCGAAGAAGATTTTAACATCATCAGCATTCAGTCTTCTCCTCTCAGTTGGCATGGCAGCGGCGGAAAACTACCAGACACCTTCATTGAGAAGATCGTGCGTTATCCCCATACCAGCCTCAGAAGAGAATTATTTGAGCAAACACTCTCCTCCCATAACTACCAAACCATCTATACTTTTCCGGAACATACAGGTATCAAAAAGGTCAACAAATTAAATGTGGCCGGTATCAGTTATGTCTGCCAGATAAATGCATAAAAAAGAAGAAGGTTGTCTTTTGGGAGACAACCTTCTTCTTTTTAGTGTATTATTTTAGTACAATACCCTGAAACTAATGGTTTCATCAATGCCTTTCAGCGCCTTCAGCAGCTGCTTGTCGTAGTCTGCATGAATATCTGCCATCACATATCCGATTTGTGTATTTGTCATCAGGTACTGTGAAACAATGTTTATCTTGTGATCCGCAAATACCTGGTTGATATTCGCCAGTACGCCCGGAACATTGCGGTGAATATGAATGCAACGATGTACATCGCTCACCTCCGGCAGTTGTATATTAGGGAAGTTCAGACTCTTGAAACTATCGCCGTTATTGATAAATCCTGTAATTCGTTTAAGTACCGCCGACGGCTTTTGTATATCATCGAATATAATGACACCGTGCGCAGTGCAAAGTTCTACTGGCACATGTTTGGACGCATTACCCAGATAAGCGATCAGCTTGAGTTTTTTAGCAGCGGCCAATAGCGTTTCTGTTATCTTCTCCTTCCCTCCTGTTACTAGAATACTTGCTTTAGCAATATTGCCGGTATCCAGTTTGTTCACCTGCTTTAATGCATACCCTTCTTTCTTCAGCTGCTTCACAATCGTTTCTGGTACCGACTCTGTAACAACGCACTGAATACGGTTCTTAGGATAGGAAATAGCAGCCGGAAGATTATTGAGGTAAAGAAATTCATCCAGACTTGGCGTAACGTGGTCCGCTTTTTCTACTACCGACTTCCTGGAAATATTTTCCGTGAAGGCATAGAACTTTTTGATCATGCCGAATTCCTTCAACTGGAAATCCGAATAGCCGTCGCCGATGCCGTGAATTTCACCTTGTAACTGTAATTCCTTCAGCAGCTTCACTTTCCCGCCTTCGTAAGATAACGGGTTCGCCTCATCGTAGCCGACGATTTTCCCTGCTTTATCAAACACAAAAGTATTGGCGTATATATTTTCCTTGCTGATATGAAACGGCGTTACCACGGGAGTTATAAACTCCTTAAATCCGCCAGAAACAATCAATATCTCTTCCGCATGTTGCTGGAAAAATTTTTTGTTGCGGGCAAAGGAGGGAGACACGAGCTTCTTCAAATGCTTTACCAACTGCTTCAAGTGGTCACGGTTCGCTTCCAGCAATTTTACTCTGCCGGCCAAACTTTCTCTGAAAGAGAGTTTGCCTTCCATAGCCAAGTTGGTCAGATCTTCAATTTTCTTATATATCTGTTCCCTTTCCGGGTGATGCTGTAAGGAGATACGGGCGAGTTCGTCCAGGGCCTCCACTTGTGTGAAAGTACTGTCGAAATCGATTATGTAATACTTTTTATTCACTGAATGCGGATTTTAACATCAACGCACAAAAGTAATAATCGATATTTTCTTTTTCAGAGAATGTTTATTTTCAAGGAGAAACGGCTACTCAAATTCATAGGCGAAATTCAGGATCACCCGGTTTCTGTCCTCTGTATGGAGAGAAAGATAGCGGGCTACTTCCGCAAACACATAGCGTTTAATATCCATTTTCAGGGCTGGAGCATCCAGCTTCCATTTACCCGGACCTGTGAGCTCAAATTCCTTTCCACGCACTGCCGCTATTACCACCATGCTTTCCAGGAGCTTTCTTTTACTGATTTTAATCTTGGTCTTTGCTTTGGCTGCCGCATCACGGATGCCCATGATAATACCTTCCTGCACGCCTTCTATCAGCGAGCCGCCCAAAAACAGCTCATAGTGATTGGCAAAGGAACGAACATAGGAGGTAGTCAGCCATAGCGGCTGATAACAGAAGCTTACCTGGTAAGCGTAGTCGCGGATAACCGCTTTCAGATCTAATCTGAAAAACGGACTGGCATGCGGATGCGTGGCAATCGCATGATCCAGCAATCGGGTGATCCCCTGGGGATAATGAAATACATTCCGGCAGTGGTCTCCCCGGAAGTCAGATGATATGATTTTCACCCCCGGATATAAACAGGCAATCTTCTGTAATAATGTATTCGTCTGCTCATAATCCGCCTCAAAATCACGGAAAATAACCGGATCTGGCGAAAACTCCACCAGAAGCGTACCTGCATGTCCTTTACCTGGAGTCACGTTCAGAATGTAATCCCCCTGTTTACTATCAAGCGTATATACTTCGTCCTGATGATGGACTTCCATCTCAGTGGCTACAGATAAGGAAATAAGAATCGCGACAGGCAGCGAATGTGTCTGTTGCATATCTGGATGATCCAAGTGAAAGATACAGTTCACGAGTCCGGAAGTATCCACCTGACGAGCATTCAGGCGAATGGTGTTCGATTTCAGGAATTCAATCTCTATGGTCGTCTCTAAGTTTATCTCCGTTAACATCTCTTCCAGCAAAAACTCCAGCATGTTCGCAAAACCAGTGAATTTCAGATTTCCTATGAACATCGCAGGGCGTGTACGTATCAATTCACTCAATTTGTTGGCTCGGGTATCCATCTTATAAAAAAAGGGTCAATATCAAAAAATAGTAATAATAAACTACATATCATTTACGAGTAGCAAGGCAAATGCACAATCTTATCATGATTCCCCTCCGAATTGTTGCTCAAATTAAGCAAAAAAAAGGCCGCACAAGTGTGCGGCCTTCGATTTAAGTTAAAACTTAAAATTATGGGTAAAGCGGATTCTGTTTCAGATTAGGGTTCGCATCCAGTTCTGACTGTGGAAGCGGGAATAACTGCTGGTAATCTTGTAAGGTATTACCCAGTTGTTGTTCAACTTGCTTGTATCTGCCCAAACGGATCAGATCCCAGCGGCGATGACCTTCTACAAACAATTCACGGGCTCTGTCTTTCACCAGAGTATCCACAAAGGCATCCGGCGTAGGCGTATTGCTTAGATTCAGTTGGTAAGACGCCGCTGTTAAACCAGCACGCTGACGTACCTGATTCAAGCCGTTGAATTTAGCCACATTGCTCGGGTCCAGGTTGTTCATCGCTTCGGACTGCATCAGCAACACATCGGCATATCGCAGTACGATCCAGTTGTTACGGGCGTTGTTACTACCTTTCACCCATTGCGGATCACGGTATTTAGCAACATATGGCGCAACTGGCGTAGCTGTCCCATCGGAATTAGACAGATTCCAGGTTCTACGCACATCCTCTGTGCCATAGTACCCCTGTGTATAGAACAGCGGACTTGCCAGGAAGGAACCGGAGCCGCCCAATCCTGCCGGAGAGAACATACGCACAATAATATTCTGTGTAGTACCGGTACCATTGGAACCAAACTGCACGGAGAAAATGTGCTCAGGACCATTTTTCTTGTCGCAATCGAATATATCCTGGTAGTTCGGCAGTAATTTATAGAGACCGGAACCGATCACTTTATTACATTCATCGAGCGCATTCTGATTATCAGTTGATTCTTTCCAGGCAGTGCTGTTACGCTGGAGATAAACTCTTGCCAACATAGCAGATGCAGCGCCGGAAGACACCATTCCCTTCAACGTAATTTTGTTCTCAGGGAAACAGTTGGATTCCGCATACTGGAGGTCAGCAATCACTTGCTTATATACAGTAGCAGCGGCAGTACGGGTAGGTCTGATATTAGGATCATTAATACCCGTTACGGTTGTTAACAATAACGGCACATCTCCAAAACTTCTCACGAGGTCGAAGTAAGCCATCCCTCTCAGGAAATAAGCATTACCGAGCAGATTTTTCTTCTGCGTATCGTCCATGGAAATTTTAGGAACGTTGGCGATGATATCGTTTGCACGACTAATCAGCTTATAACTGTTTTGCCACCAGTTTTTGATTTCCGCATTACCGGCAGTATAAGTCAGATTATACATTTCGGTACGTTCCGGCGTTTGTCCGGTGATGGGCATCAGTCCATCTGTGGAACATTCAGTTATAATATAAATAGTACGCTGATAATAGGCCTGTGGCTGCAACTGACTGAGCATACCGTTTACAGCTGTTTGTGCATCGGATGCATCCTGGAAAGCATTGTCTGGTGTAAGGAACCCTCTTGGCGTTTCATCCAGTGATTTCTTACATGCCCCTAAACCCATTGCGGCAGCTAAAAATATAATAGAGATATTTTTTTTCATCATGATCGTTTTTCACTGATTACGAAAATTAAAATCCAAACTTAACACCTACCAGGTATGTCCTGATATTCGGATAAGGGTTATAGTCGATATTGAGAGAGGTATAGTTACCATTTGAATTAGAGTAAGTATTTACCTCTGGATCGTAACCGGAATAATGGGTGAAAGTATACAGGTTCTGAACGGTCGCATAAACGTTCGCTGTTTTGAACACATTGCGGGTGATCTTGTCCAGCGGCAGGTTGTACGACAACGTCACTGTTTTAATGCGAAGGAAACTTCCGTTTTCCACAATATCGCTGGTAATGTTGGACGCTCTTCTCAAACCGCTACCGATAGCCGGCAAAGTATTGCTGGTACCAGCTCCATGCCAGCTGTCTGTGGCTACATAAGCAAACTTGTTGCTGAACACAGCACCGTTCTCCATTTCAATTTTACTCACATTCAGGATATCTTGTCCTTGTACGCCTTGCAGGAATACATTCAATCCCCAACGACCGTAAGACAGGTTACTGATGAAACCATAAGTGAATTTCGGTAACGCATGACCAATGATTACTCTGTCTTTATCCGCTGTCAGTGCGCTATCGCCATTCTGATCAATGTAGATAGGATCACCTGGTTTTACGTTTTGCTTGGTGCCGCTGGCTTTGATCTGTTCAACAGATTGCCAGATGCCGCCAAACTGATAACCATAGAATGAACCGATAGGCTCGCCCACTTTCAGGATACCAGAGTTTTGTCCACCAGGAAATACGCTGGAACTAACGTTTCCACTAGGTTGGTAATTGATGCTACCCAGACTCTTAATCTTATTTCTGTTGGCAGAAATATTGAAACTGGTATTCCATTGTACTTTTGCAGTCTGCACATTGACAGTATTGATAGCAAATTCAAAACCGGTGTTCTGCACTGCTCCGATATTAGCCATTACAGTGGTAAATCCGGAGGTGGATGGAATAGTAGTACCAAAGAGGAGATCAGTAGTTTGTTTATTGTAGTAATCAGCTGTTATGGAGACACGGTTCTTCCAGAGGCCCAGGTCAATCCCAAAATCAAATGCTTTGGTAGTTTCCCAGCCCAGGTCCGCATTCGCGATGTTGTTTGCAGCTACTCCCACTACGCGTCCTCCGTTCAGCACATAGGTATTAGTGGTGTACTGGGTAAGGGATAAATATGGAGGAATGTTTTGATTACCTACAGCGCCATAGCTCAAACGGGCTTTCAGGTCGCTGATCTGGGAAATATTCTTCATCCATTTTTCATCAGATACTCTCCATGCAAAAGCGCCGGATGGGAAATAGCCCCATTTTTTGTTAGGTCCGAATACAGAGGAACCATCTGCTCTCCAACTGAAAGTGAAGAGGTATTTATCCATAAAGCGATAGTTCACCCTTGCGAGGAAAGACTCCATTACACGCGGTACAGGGAGCACCTGTGTAGGCACTGGCGTACCCACGTTCATGTTGTCTGTTCCATACTTATTGGAAGTAAGGTTATTGATGGTATTGATAGATCCATCCTCCAGCCATGTCTGGTAAGTGTAACCACCTACTGCGGTAATGGCATTGTTTTTATTGATGGCTTTATCGTAAGTCAGCGTGTGTTCTGTCAGCCAGTTGTAATTGCTGCGTGCTTCGATGGAAGCAAAGCCGTTTGTCTGAGAGCCCAGATAGGTAGTAGTAGGACGGAAGATTTTCTCTCTGGTATCTTTATAGTCGGCGCCCAAGCTGGATCTGAGTTTCAGGCCAGGAACAATTTCATATTCTCCGTAGATGTTGGCAAATACTCTCAGGTCGCGTTGTTTATCCGTGTTCAGCATAGCGGCTGCCACCGGGTTACCGATCTGGGAGAGATATTCTGAGTTAGCGCCAATAAAGGTGTAATTACCATTCGCATCTTTTACTGGTCCGATAGGACTGATACGCAATGCATCGAGGAGGGTACCACCGCCTGCGCCGCCACTGGTGTTGACGTTGGCCAGACGCTGTTGGGTATAGGAAGTAGAAGAGTTGAATCCAATCCTTAATTTCTTGCTGATATCGCGGGTGAGATTAAATCTTACTGTTCCTCTTTTATAACCTGAATTGATAATGATACCATCCTGGTCGAAATAGCTGGCGCCGAGGAAATATTTGGTTCCATCATTTCCGCCGGAGAAGGAAACGTTTGCATTGGTGATAGGCGCTACACGGAAGATTTCATCTTGCCAGTCGGTTCCTTTCCCCAATGTATCTATACCTTGCTGGGTATAGGCAGCTGGTTTACCTTGATAGGCCAGAACGGTATTGAGGTATTGTCCAAACTGTTTGGCATCCATCATTTTCAGTTTCCTGGAGATCTGTTGCCAGCCATGGTAAGCTTCAACGGAAACGGTGTTACGTCCGGCGGAGCCTTGTTTGGTAGTGATGATTACAACGCCGTTAGCACCGCGGCTACCATAAATAGCGGTAGCAGAGGCATCTTTGAGTACGTCCATGGATAGGATATCACTTGGATTGATAGTAGTGATATCAGCGCCGGCATAACCATCTATTACATAGAGGGGATCGCTGCTGGCAGTGATGGAGTTTGTACCGCGGATACGCACTGTGAAGCTGGAACCGGGTTGCGCGTTGGTTTGCGTTACCTGAACGCCGGATACCTGTCCTTGCAAGAGCTGACTGGTTCCGAATACAGGCGATTTTTCTGTATTGGCAATAGGTATGGAACTAACGGAACCGGTGAGGTCTTTACGTTTAGTAGTACCATAACCTACCACTACCACATCGCTGAGGGATTTCACGGCTTCTTTAAGCGTAATTGTTACGTTATCTCCTTCCGGCGAATAGTCCAATGGTTCATAACCGATGTACGAAACCCGGAGTACAGGTTTTGTTCCTGTAGGGATGTTTAAGGTGAAAATACCGTCGGCAGAGGTTACGGTGGCGATTTTACTTCCAATTACCTGAATGGTAACACCAGGTAAGGGAGAATGATCTGATCCTGTCACTTTACCTGTCAGCTTTCGTGTCTGGGCCTGCGTGGAGAGCACGCCAAACAGCATCATAACGATCAGTAGGAATTTACGGGCGGCCATATCTGAATAGAATTAGTTGTGCGATTTTGATTTGGATTGTTTCCTTTCTTGTACCAGTTCTCGTAAATGTAGAAGAGATTAGGGTTGGTTTTAGAAAATTCTACGGAAACGTTTGCATAAAATGCCAAAATTTGGTAATTTAGTATCACTCCACGAAGCGAAAAACTGGTCAAGAAATATGAGTACAGTCACCATTAAAATGCTGGCAAGAGAGTTGAACCTGGCTATTTCCACCGTTTCCAGGGCATTGATGGACAGTTACGAAATCAGCCCGGAAACAAAACAAAAAGTCACGGCATTAGCAAAGCAATTAAACTATCAACCAAATCATTATGCCAGCAGTCTGCGTAAACAGCGCAGTAAAACTATCGCCGTAATTATTCCGGAGATATCAAATAACTTTTTTTCACATGTCATCAATGGTATTGAAGCCATTGCACAGGAAAAGAACTATCATGTACTGATCTATTTCACACATGAGAACCAGCAGAAAGAGGCTGAAGTGATTCAGCATCTGCTGGGAGGAAGAGTGGATGGTATCCTCATGTCGCTGGCTGGAACCACCAGCAGTACAATGCACCTGCAACCCATCATGGAACAGGGATTACCCATTGTATTCTTCGACAGGATCTCTGATACCCTCAACGCGCCCACCGTCACCACAGACGATTTCGAAAGCGCCCGCCATGCTACCCGCCACCTCATGGACGTGGGATGCAGGAAAATTGCGTATCTCTCCATCTCTCCAAATCTGTCAATCGACTGCAAACGTATGCACGGGTTTAACCAGGCCCTCCAGGATAAACCAGGTATGGCGCATTCTATGATGATTCCATGTAGTACAGACACCAATCAGAACTTCGAACGAATCTGTCAGGTATTACGGGAAGAACAGCCAGACGGCATCTTCGCCTCCGTGGAAAAACTAGCCATTACCAGTTATCATGCCTGTGCTGCAGTAGGATTATCCATTCCAAAAGATGTGAAGATTCTCAGCTTTTCCAACCTGGAAACAGCCAGCCTGCTGAATCCTTCACTGACCACTATTATACAGCCGGCATTCGATATGGGGAAAAGCGCCGCTACTGTACTTTTCCATATGCTGGAAAAAAGGAAGGGAAGACAGTGGGAACAAAATACAGTGATAAAATCAAATATGATTATCCGCAATTCTACACAGATAGCGGTATAAATATTCTCGCAACGCTGAGCAGCAAAAAGCGCAAAGAAGCAAAGGTGGGAAGGTGTGAGCTATACACTTAATAGCCGCTACATAAAACTTCATCCTTTACTGCTTTGCGCCCTTTACTTTATTGTGCGCTTTGCGAGCGTCAACTTAAAAATCTATCTTATCGCGCTTATCTTTCTGATTGCGCTTTTTATGCATATTTCTTGGCTTAGGACGACGCGGCTCCGGACGGGGACTGTCGGGATTCGCATTCCTGGCTTCTATCAACGCCGCTTCTTCAAACGGATGTTTTAAAACAGTGATCTCCTGTTTGGTGAGGCGACTAATACTTTTCAGATAAGCTCTTTCTTCATTATCACAGAAAGAGAGCGCTATACCAGAAGCTCCTGCCCTACCGGTTCGACCAATACGGTGTACATAGGTTTCAGGCACATTCGGCAGATCATAGTTGATCACATGTTCCAACGCATCCACATCAATACCTCTGGCAGCAATATCTGTAGCCACCAGCACGCGCAGACGACCGTTTTTGAAACTGGTCAACGCAATCTCACGAGATGACTGCGACTTATCACCATGCAATGCATCAGCACTGATACCGCGCTTCTTCAGGTTCTTGGCGATTCTGTCTGCCCCATGTTTGGTTTGAGTAAACACGATGGTACGATCAATCTGTTTATTTTTCAGGATCATTTCCAGCAAGGCCTGTTTATCTTTCTTACGGATATAATATACGCCTTGCTCCACTCTTTCTGCGGTAGAAGAAACAGGCGTAACAGTTACCTTTTCTGGTTTATATAACAGGGAATTGGCCAGCTGCGCGATCTTCGGAGGCATAGTAGCAGAGAAGAAAAGCGTCTGACGCTCGGAAGGCAATTCCTGAATGATTTTTTTAATGTCGTTGATGAAGCCCATATCCAACATACGATCAGCTTCATCCAGTACAAATACTTCGAGGTGACTGAGATAAACATATCCCTGGTTCATCAGGTCCAGTAACCGACCTGGCGTAGCAATGAGAACATCTGTTCCATTGCGCAGGGAGATGACTTGTTTATGTTGCGGCACACCGCCAAAGATCACATCATGTTTCAGTCCTGTATGACGGCCATATGCTTTGAAGCTATCGCCAATTTGAGAAGCCAGCTCGCGGGTTGGCGTCAGGATGAGCGCACGGATATGTTTGTATCCTTGTGCAGCGGTCTCTTCTTTGTATAATTGCTGAAGAATCGGGATAGCAAAAGCGGCGGTTTTTCCGGTGCCTGTCTGGGCACAACCGAGTAAATCTTTACCCTTTAAAACGATGGGAATTGACTGCTCTTGAATCGGCGTAGGGGTTGTGTAGCCTTCGGCTTTCACTGCTTTTAAAATAGGTGCGATAAGCCCTAATTGCTCAAATTGCATGTTTAATATTTTAAGCCCGGTATCGTTACACCTCTGCCATGCGGGTTTATTTTGGCTGGTGTCGTATATGCTTCGGGGTGACCGGATGCGCTTATTATAAAATAATTGAAAGTTTATCTGGTCTGTTATGAATGAGTTACAGGGGATTTACCTGTAAATATGACCAATGAGGAGAGCAAGTTTTTCGGATATAATGCTTTATTCTCAGAAGACGGCAGCAAAGATACATCTTTTCCCATATCTGGAATGTTAAAAACTGCAGGCCTTCATTGCCAGGCCTGCAGGAATACCTTTAATTGTTGTTCGCGGGCGGTGCAGGTGGTGCAGACACCTGTTTTGCTGCTGAATCAGCAGGTTTGCTTGCCGGTTCCGCGTTACCATGGTGACAGGTGTAGCAGGTAACAGTCATTGGTTCTGTACCTTTGAAGAATTTCTTGTTAATACGGTTGGCCATGCGCATCATATCTCTGGCTACGTCCTTGTGCGGGTTGGCGTCGCTGGCGAAGTCGAGATGTTTGGCGTCATCCTTGGAAGGAGCATGACAGAAATTACATTTTACTCCCAGTGCAGTATTGAAGTTACGCATAACAACAATCAGCTCTTCGTGCCCAATATTTTTTGGGAGTACTTTCAGATTCTGGGGCTTCTCTGGCTCCTGTGGCAGCGAGAGAGAGCACAGCGAACCTGCGGTAATTAGTGCGGCAGCAATAACGGCTACGCTCTTTTTGATTTTCATTCCCATGGATTTAGTAAGTGATTTGCTTCCTTTATCTTCGGAAATCTACAAAAAAAACTCATATCCGTAAATTTTATATGGATGAAATGCGCAAGTTCCGGGTTTTCCCACCCCTTTACTGGCGGTAATTTTGTATAAAACAACAACAATGGATAATTACGAAAAAGTGGCCACGGCCATACAATACATAAAAGACCATTTCAAAGAACAACCCGACCTGGAAAAAATAGCGGCGGCAGCACACTTAAGCCCCTTCCACTTTCAAAGGGTATTTGCAGAATGGGCAGGCGTGTCTCCCAAAAAATTTCTCCAATATCTGACACTGGACTACGCGAAATCCATGCTGCGCCAACCGCATACTACCATTGAGGATGCAGCCATAGAAGCGGGACTTTCCGGTCCCAGCCGCCTGCATGACCTCTTTGTGAATATCGAAAGTATGACGCCAGGCGAATTCAAAAATGGCGGCAAAGCATTACATATCAACTATAGCTTCGCTGAATCTCCTTTCGGCAACATCATAGTAGCCAGTACCCCAAAAGGTATCTGCTACATGGCATTTGCGGATGATGAAGCTTCGGCGCTACTGGAATTACATCATCTCTTTCCGGCCGCCACTTTCCGCCAGATGACAGACAGGATGCAACAGAATGCGCTGTTCATTTTTACGCACGATTGGTCACGACTATCCGAAATAAAATTACATCTGAAAGCCACTCCTTTTCAGATCAAAGTTTGGGAAGCATTACTGAAAGTACCTATGGGAAATATTACTACTTATTCTCAGCTGGCAGAAAACATACATCATCCTAAAGCAGCCAGGGCAGTGGGTTCTGCAGTAGGCAGTAATCCTGTGGCGTTCCTGATCCCCTGTCATCGCGTGATCAAAGCCACTGGCGAAACAGGTCAGTATCATTGGGGCGATGTCCGCAAATCCGCTATGCTGGGATGGGAAGCTGCAAACACACATCCAAAGGAGTAAAACGAGGATAATGAATTGTTTTGGAAGACACGAAGCCTGCTGTTAGCCACCATACCTCTAAGCGATGGCTGAAATGAATGTCCCTCCCTTGGGAAGAGAGGGACTCCATTATTGCTTATGATAAGACCAGCATTGGAAAATGCCACGCCGCTACAAAGAGGAAACAAAGTTGCTACTGGTTATCAGCACAAAGCTTATTATACACCAGCTCATCGGATGATATAGGCCAGATGTAGTTGGAAGCAGTTGGCGGCACTGCAATATAAGTGGCCCTGGCAGCGAATGTTGCGCCAGTCCTCGTTACTTCCATACTCCTGAATCCTTCTCCGAGTAATTCAATATGTTTTTCTTTAAGAATCTGATCTATTAATGCCTGAGGAGAAGCAAAGTCCCCCGCAGCAAAGGTTACACTGGGATCACTACGATGACGTACTGCATTCAGTAACGCCAGCGCCCCTGCATCTACGCTATTAGATACTCTTACTTTTGCCTCTGCCAGGTTCAGCAACACTTCTGCATACCGTAATATGGGCGCCCAATCAGTGAATGGCGGTGGCGCTGCAAACTTGGTCATATAGTATTTGGCTCCTACCTTGGTCAGCAATTTTCTCCTCGCATCAGTGGCCGATTTCCAACTCGAATCAGCAATAATACCAGTAGATAAGAGAGAGTATTCTCCGTTACCCTGTAATGGTAAAGCCTTTGGCGAGAAATAGAATCCAAGCTGCGTTTGCGTTCCCGGATAATCGCCGGAAGTGCCAGTAAACGGTAGTGAAAATATAGATTCCACAGTAGTATAGGGTGATGCATACAGCTTATTGATATCTGCCACCAATCCATGACCGCCAGGAGATACAAACGGTTCTGCAGCACTCACAATTTTCGCGGCCTCTGTCAGTACATTGGCATATTGCCCCATAAACAGGTACACTCTTACTTTCAAAGCAATGACAGAATACCAGTTGGCATGCGTTGTGGCGGCTTGTGATCCTGGCGCTAGTTTAGGCAATACTCCTTCTGCATCATTCAAATCCTGGATTATTTGCGCATATGTTTCTGTAGAAGTACTTCTTGCCTTGGAATAATTCCCTTTCTCGGTATGCCCCTGGGTATAGAGAATCATACCAGGTTTGCTGCCATTGCCATCCCAGTAAGGACGCGCATATAGTTGCTGCAAACAGAAGTAAGACAAGGCTCTGATAAACTTCGCTTCTCCTATATAGATTTTGGACAGAGAATCTCCCACTACTTTGGTTCCTTTGGCATTCATTCCATCAATGAACAAGTTAGCGTTATTGATCGTCAAATACCCCTGGCTCCAGATTTCTTTTACTTCCTGTACCTCATTACCTACAATGCGTTTCCATGTAGCTTGTAAAGTTACGTTATTGGATAATTCATTGTTATAATCCTCCCCTCTCACTTCATTGGCAATCTGGTATTTTCCGCCTAAAAATTTCCCGTTCTTCATAACGGTATACATACCATTCAACTGACTGGCAATACGGTCAGCATTATCAAAAACGATATAGTCTGGCATATCTGAAGCTGGCAGCGGATTCAACAGGCTCTTCTGACAACCGGCAGTAATCCCCATCGCTAACAGTAATATATATACGATGTCTTTTTTCATCTTCATTCGGTTTAGAAGTTAATATTTACACCCACAGTTACAGTACGACCATTAGCCAGCGTATTACGATCAACACCCTGAGCAGATGGATTATTACCATTGGAAGATACTTCCGGGTCCGGCCCTGGATATTTAGTCCAGATAGCCAGATTCTGTCCCTGTGCATATACTCTTGCTCCGCTGATATGCGCCAAACGGGTAACTTCAGCAGGCAGGTTATAACTCAGTCCGATAGTACGCAACTTCACAAAATCACCTTTGAATACATTGGTGGAAATCGCATAGGCGGAACCGTTAGACACGTTGTCTCCATTAACCAGTCTTGGTATATCCGTTATATCGCCAGGCTTTTGCCATCTTCTCAATACGTCCGTACTGTTATTCCAGTAGCGCTGATCTCTCAAACCAGCATTGGAACCATAGTATACAGAGAAGCCTGCCTGGTAAGTCAGCATAATATTCAGTTCAAATCCTTTGTAACGGAAGGTATTTTCGAAACCACCCAAAAACCGCGGATTAGTATTCGCATAAGGCTGGGCAGTTTTAGCGCCGAGCGACTGTGCAGGTTTACCATCGAGGTAAGTATAGGCGCCATTAAGAGGATTATAAATTTCCGCTTCTCCGGCAGGATTATATAGTATTCGTCTGCCGGTTGCCGGATCTACGCCACCTGCCGGTACACAGTAAATCATACCAACAGGATAACCTACTTTATTAATGGAGGTTTGTTCCAGAGAACTGGTAATCATCGGGATTTCAGTGATGCCATCTACCAGGGAAGTAATCTGGTTTTTGTTATACGTGAAATTAAAACTGGAATTCCAGCTAAATGCGCCCTTGTCCAGTACAGTGGCGTTCACGGATGCTTCCAGCCCTTTGTTGAACATAGAACCTACGTTTGCAGGAATGGTGGAAGGTATCCCGGCAGAAGGGGCATGCGTCAGATAAAGAATCAGTCCGTCAATGTTATTGTAATAATAAGCGAATTCGAAGTTGATCCTGTTCTTCAGGATGCCAAAGCTGACACCAACATCTGTTTTCTTACTTTGTTCCCAACCCAGATCTCTGTTACCACTCTGGTTGAAATACATGGCATTGTTACCTCCATACAACAATGGGTGATAGAGGAACATAAAGTCGTAGTCTCCCAATCCGGACATATTACCAACTTTACCATAACTGCCTCTCAGTTTGAAATTGCTGAATATATTACCCAGCGCTCCTTCGGTAAAGAAATGCTCTTTAGAGACTTCCCATCCGGCGGAGAATCCGTAGAAGACACCTTTCTTATGTCCCGGCGCCAGCGCGGAATATTGGTCCTGACGCAGGTTTCCACTCAGGAAATATTTTTCTTTATAGTTATAATTTAGCCGGCTAAATGCTGACATTAAATAGTTTTCTCTGCGCAACAAACCAGAAGATAAATCTATCAACCAACCACCCTGGGTAGTATTGAAATAGTTATCTGACTGAAATTGTCTTTCCAGCCCATAACGCTGACGGGTATCACGTTGCTGCTCCAGCCCCAGTAACAGGTTGAAGCTGTTACTGCCGAAAGATCTGTCAAATTGAGCAGTGTTGGTCCATACCCATCTTTTCAACTGTGTGTAAATACTGAATGCATCTCCTTTTGGCGACACGCCATCTCCACTGATATTATTACGATAGATATTGTTGTCCATCAACATATAATCTATACCGTAAACAGTTTTCAAAGTCATCCACTCAAAAGGTTTCAGTTGTGCATATACAGATCCCTGTATATGATTGGATTCCGTATTGGAATGATCCAGATCCAACAATACTTTTGGATTGTAGATACCTACTGAGTTGGTATTTTTAATACCGCCAATATTACCGTTGGCCTGTACATTGTAAGTACCGTCATTTTTATATGCAGGAGTAATCGGCGAAGTCAGAAAAGCCAAACGCGCCAGACCGCCGGAGTTAAAGGCTTCTCCTTCCAGTGAACCGGAAGAACCGGAGATCAGACTCTCTTCATTACTATAAGATAGTTTGGTTCCCACCGATAATATTTTTCCAATTTTCTGGTCCACATTAAAGAGCATATTCTTACGGCCAAAATCATTGCGCCGCAGAATACCTTCCTGCTTGGTATAACCGCCAGATAAATAATAATTGGTGTTTTCTGTAGCGCCGGAAGCATTAAAACTATGGCTCTGTGAAAAACCGCTACTGCGATAAACAATATCGTACCAGTTCTGGTCAATCATGTTACCGTTTGCATCTGTATTTGGCACATACAGATTAGTGGCTGCGGGGTCTTTGTTCAGGAGGCCTTCATTCTTAATTTCAATGTATTGCTTCGCATTCAGCAGTTTAGGCAAACGGGTGGGACTTGTCCAGCCTACCCAGCCATCGTAATTGAATTTGGCTTTTCCCAGTTTACCTTTTTTGGTGGTAATGAATACCACGCCACTGGCAGCCCGGCTACCGTAGATAGCAGTTGCAGCGGCATCTTTGGCAATTTCAATGGAGGCGATATCCGCCGGATTAACGCTTGCGAGCGGGTTTAACGGTGCATTGGTAGCACCCTGATCGCCGGTAAAAGTGGGAATACCATCAATGATAATCAACGGGTAAGCACTCAGAGAAAGAGAGTTTACTCCTCTGATACGAAATACAGGCGGGTTATTCACCACTCCATTGGGTACAGAAATCTGTACTCCGGTGGCCCGGCCACCCAGACCGGCTTCAAAGCTTTGAATAGGCATCTCTGCGATGGCGCTACCTTTGACAGAACTGATGCTTCCTGTCACCTCCGTTTTACGCTGCGTACCATAACCCACCACTACCACTTCAGAGATAGACTTGCTATCCAGTCCCAACGTAACCTGAAGATTTTCACCTGTAATAGGTACCAATTTGGTTTCATATCCCACCATAGAGATACGTAATTGTTTGATGCCAGTTGGCAGTGTTAGGGTAAACTCCCCTTTGGCATTGGTAACGGTGCCTGTTTTACCTCCGGGATAACTCACTGTTACGCCTTGAAGTAAGGCTCCTGTTTCATCAGTGACACGCCCTGCTACAGTACGTGGGTTTTGAGCCAAGAGGGAAGATGCTAGTAATAATATACCAGCAACCACGAGTAATAATTTCCTCATGAAGTTCTGATTTTGGTTGAATAAATAACGGCGTTAATGAATACCTAGCCTGGTATTTTTCCTCCTGATAGCTCTTACAAATGTCGTTGTGGTTACGCGTTTAACTGACGGTTACATAATTTATTGGTGAACAATATTTGGTTGTAGACATCATTTACTATCAAAGCCCGTGCATAATACAGGTTAGGAAGGGATACCTCCATCAATTTTCTCAAGCAAATACTATTAGTCCGGTTTCAATAAATAACGGTTTAAAATCAGATTTTGGTTTTTACGTAACTATTGGAAAACTCTAATTTGTGGCGTCTTTCCCAATATCTCAATAAGCAATTTTAAAAATTATTCTACAAATTGTAGAC
Source organism: Chitinophaga dinghuensis (assembly GCF_003259435.1). Taxonomy (GTDB): domain Bacteria; phylum Bacteroidota; class Bacteroidia; order Chitinophagales; family Chitinophagaceae; genus Chitinophaga; species Chitinophaga dinghuensis. Next base: position 107,342 of record NZ_QLMA01000003.1, on the reverse strand, counting down.
TTAGATAAAAATAATAAAATATTTCATTTTCAAACAGCCGTTTCCGTGATATTTTCAAAACTCCGTCCCACATTATTCTAACGGTAGCATTTCCAACACATTACACATTAACACCTAGCTAAAAATTAATTGGGTAGGCGGAAATATTCCATGCTGAACGGAGTTTTTACAGCAGTAGCGGTAACCGGAATTAGAAATCGATGGCATGATCCCTGGCTACATCGTTGCCGCCGTATGCCAGTTTTGCCGTCCAGTCGGCCGCCGGCGAAGTCCAGAGGGTATGATCCGGCGCAAGCCCCAGATGCAGGAAGCTATTGGTACACAAGTATAAGCTACCAGTGGATATATACCCATCTGCAATGCCCGGCTGATGCCCACAGAATCCAATACGCAGCCAGTTGTCTTTATCAAAATTTTCGGGGCGACTGAATATACGTTTATGCATCGCCGTTAGAGCGCAACGTACTTGCGCCGGCGTTAGCTCCGCAGGTAAATGATTTTCTAAGGCCAACATAGATAATGGCTGAAACGCGCCGCTGCGGTAAGCCATAGAACGACCTACTACAGGGAATGCTCCTTCCGGAGATATCTGACGCTCCTGGATAATTCCATAACGTTGCATACGCTTCAATGCCAGCTCATATTGCTCTTTACTGCCCTCCCCTTTATCCGCCAGCACTTTGAGGACCTGTACCAACATTGGATGAATCACAAACGCATTGTAATAATCGTAGTGAAAGGACTGGCCATCTCCATACATACTGTCTCCCTTATACCATTCCATGATCTTCTCCACGGCTACATCCACCGGCTTACGCTCCCAGCCTGCATCAAATTGTAACAAGGCGGCTTCAATGGTAGCAGAAAACAAGACCCAGTTATTATTAAAAGCCTTGATACTTCTTAATTGCTTCAAAGCGGTGACCAACTGTTGCTGAACAGCAGGTTTCAGTTTTCCCCATAATTGCTGTGGTGCACGCATTAACCCCAATGCCAGAAAAGCGCCATCTACTAAAGGCTGCGGATCAAACTTACCTGTGAAGTTCATATAATCCGGAGAGCCCGGATCACATGCCATCTGCAACGCCTGACGGGCCGCATCTCCCAGTTTCCCCCGTAAACGCCCCTCTGTACTGCTGTCTTCACCCAATTCCAGCCATGGCGCTGTGCCAGACAATGTACGTCCGAAGGCTTCCAGATAGGTTACCTTATCCACTGGCTTTCCATATTTAGGCGCTACTTCTCTCGGCATAGCGGCTTTCAGTTTGCCCTCGCTCAAATGCTGTATAACGGGATGGGATATACGATAAAGTAAAGCGGTATGATAATCTCTGTCAGACACGGGTTTGGCGGTACTGCCGGCGATCTCTTTAAGGATGCCTTTATCTGTACCTGCCGCTCCTGCCAAACCTGCCAAGGGAACGGATTTAAGGAATATTCTTCTGTTCATGTTCTAAATTTTAAGCAAAAAAAAGGGGGTGATGGAAAACCATCACCCCGTTACCTTTAAGATATTATTTAGCCCATTGTTTGTAGCGCAACAGCGCCTCAACAAAATAGTAATCCGCATAGGTCAGTGGTACATCCACCTCGGAGTTGTGTGGGAGCGACCCTACGCTATGCATCAGGATGAAGTCATTGTTTTCACCTTCTTTCGCCAGGTAAGCAGGGCTACAGAGACTGGTCAGCATTTTTTCTGCTGCAGCCCAGTAACGGTTGCCGGTGGCTTTGTCGGTGTACTTGCTCAGTTCCAGCAATGCGGAAGCAGCTACGGCAGCAGCCGAAACATCACGCAATGCATTTGGAATATTCGGAGCATTGTAGTCCCAGTAAGGAACCAGGTCTTCCGGCATGTTCGGATTATGCAGGATATACTCTGCAATGTGACGCGCTTGTTCCAGGTAGTTTTTGTCCTTGGTTTCGCGATACATCATTGTATAGCCATACAGTCCCCATGCCTGTCCGCGGGACCATGCAGAGCTGTCTGCATAACCCTGATGGGTCTTTTTCTGCAATACAGCGCCTGTAGCCGGATCATAATCAATTACATGGTAAGAGCTGTAATCCGGGCGGAAATGATGCTTAATAGTGGTATTAGCATGCGTTTTGGCGATCTGGGCAAACTTTTTATCGCCACTTGCTTTGGTAGCCCAGGTCAGTAATTCCAGGTTCATCATGTTGTCGATGATCACCGGGAATTTCCAGGTACCATGGTCCCATGATTTGATGCAACCTACAGTCGGGTTGAAACGGGTAGATAAAGATGCGGCACTGGTGAGCAATACCGCTTTATAAGCAGGATCTTTGGTAATACGGTAAGCATTTCCGAATGGGCAATACATCATAAAGCCCAGGTCGTGCGTGCCTTTATTATTTTTCTCTTTTTCTACCAATGCCATGCGCTTCAGGGCTTCCGCTTTGAAGGCCGGATCTTTGGTGTACTCAAACAGGTACCAGTTGGTGCCAGGATAAAATCCGGAGGTCCACCAGGTGCTGCTGGAAGTTTGCAAGGAACCGTTCTTGGTGTTGGTAGTTCTAGGTAGTACAGAATCAGGTACATGTGCTGCCATCAGTTTATACTGACGGGCTGCGAACTGTAATGTTTCATCAGCTTGCTTCAGCAACGCTTTGTTGGCCTTGCCCACTTGTGCAAACGTTTGCAAAGAAAGGGCAGACAGCAGTAATGGAATAATCAGTTTTCTTTTCATGATTTCGTATATGCGTCTGAGTTATGACAACGATAATTTCTTTTTGCCTGCTTTCACTTTACCGGCACTGGATTGTCTTTCTATCAGCTGGATGGGAATGATTTCCTGTGAATAACGCGGAACAGCTGTCTGACGGCCATTAATCATTTCCATCAGTACCGCCACCACCCGTTCTCCCATCATACCAGGATACTGGTCTACGGAAGACACTGCCGGCGATACGATCTCTGTACGTGGATCATTAGAATAACCGACAATCTTCACATCTTCGGGAACACGCAGATGAATACTGCGGCAGTATTCCGAAATAGTGATAGCGGTAGTATCATTAGAGGCAAAAATCCCATCTGGGTATGGCTTCTGGCTGAATATCTTCTCACAGGTCTGCCAGGCATTTTCTTTGGTCAGCTCCTGGTAGAATACGCGCGATTTCTTAAACGGTAATTTGAATTCCTGCAAAGCGCTTTTATAACCCGCCACGCGATCACTGTAAAGACAGCAAGTGAGCGGTCCGGAAATATGGACAATATCTTTGCAACCTTTCTCTATTAAATGAGTGGTACCGATATATCCGCCACGGTAGTCATCTCCCTTAATCACCTTTACGTTATAATCCTTCGGCACACGGTCAAAAAACACCAATGGAATATTGTTGTCCCGGAATACATCAAAGTGCGAAAAATCGGTAGTATACAAAGTGGTGGAAACCACCAAACCATCTACCCTGGCGGAGTATAAAGTATTTACCAAAGCTACTTCCTGTTCATAAGAATCATTGGATTGACAAATGATCAGGTTATAGCCGAACTCCTGTAATTTATTCTGAATGATAGTGCTGATCGTTGCAGGAAAAAACATAGAGATTCTCGGGACAATCAGGCCTATCGTTTTGCTCTTATTATTACGCAAACCTGCCGCAAGTGCATTAGGTCTGTAGCCTAACTTTCGTGCCGTCTTCTTCACACGTTCTTTCGTTCGTGCGCTGATATTAGGGTGATCGTTCAGGGCCCTGGATACTGTGGATACTGACAGCTGCAGTTCTTCCGCGATATCGACAATCGTCTTTTCTGTACGTTTACTCATGGAATTTATATGCTTTTTCCTGCAATGATTTATTCGCTATTTATCTTCCCATCCAGCCTCCGTCTACAGTCAGGATAGTACCGTGTACATAATCTGCTGCTTTGGATGCAAGGAATACAACAGGGCCTGCGAAATCCTCGGGTTCTCCCCAGCGGCCTGCCGGGATACGTTCCAGGATAGAAGTGCTGCGCTGCTGATCTGCACGAAGGGCGGCGGTATTGTCTGTGGCAATATACCCTGGGGCAATGGCATTAACATTTACTCCCTTGGAAGCCCATTCATTGGCGAATGCTTTCACCAGCGAACCTACGGCTCCTTTGCTAGCTGCATAACCAGGTACGTTGATACCGCCCTGGAATGTCAGTAAGGAGGCTGTAAAGATAACTTTTCCGCTGCCTCTGGCAATCATACCCTTACCTATTTCACGGGTAATAATGAATTGCGCGTTCAGATTTGTATTGATCACATTATCCCAGTATTCGTCCGGATGCTCTGCCGCCGGCTTACGCATAATGGTACCGGCATTATTCACCAGGATATCAATAACCGGATGATCCTTCTGTACCTGACGGATAAAGGTATACAGGGCTTCTCTGTCTGCAAAATCACACTGATAGGCACTGAATTTCCTTCCCAATGCGGTTACTTCCTGCTCTACTTCGCTGCCGCTCAGCTCCAAAGAAGCCGACACCCCGATGATATCAGCGCCGGCCTGCGCCAAAGCCACTGCCATCGCTTTTCCTATACCTCTTTTACAACCCGTTACCAGGGCCACTTTTCCGTTTAGTTCAAACATTATTTCTGATTTGAAGGGTAAGACTGAATAGTTACTGCAATTTTATTTTGTACCCGCGCCGCAAAGTTTTCAAGGTACCTGAACCACTCCTCTGAAGAGGCAATTCTTCCGCCCTTACTCCAGGATGCTCCTGCATAATACACATACGGGGCAGTAGCAGTGGCCTCTCCTGGCGTCAACAGATGTACTGCATCTGTTTTCATACCAGCCTTCGCGCCCGGAAATACGCAACCCAGTCCTATTGTGCCATCTTCTCCGTGCTGCGGCTCCCAATAGCCCATTACACCCGTTTTCTCATTCAGTAAAATAGTACCCGGTTCTTTACGTTTCACAATCCCAGTCACTACTGGCAGTGTACCGCCTTTGAAATTATATTGGTAAGACATGCGGTTCAGCTGAGAACCCGCATCCAGACTAATAGTCTTAGTCACAGTAACCGGTACGCCGCCTGCATTCCATGTTTCATAGGAAAGCGCGAAGGAAGTACGCAACGGACCATTATCCAGCGTTTTATACTTACGATAATTTTTAGGATAGTAGATGCTGTCTTTTGCATAAGGCGCATTATCGCCGGCGCCGAGGGTCAGACCTACACTGTAGAAATCCAGTCCCTGGCCATTATCATGATGATAATTATCTGTTTTATACCATTCATTGATAACCAGCTCTTCTGTTCTCTTTGCCCATACATCGATGCCAAAAGCCATCTCTTTAGGCGTTTGCTCCAATGCTGCACCATACATACGATATGCCATGCGATCATTTTCCCATGCATAATCATCTTTACGCTCAGGTACATAACGACCATAAGCTCTTGCTTTCACAGGAGCCGGCGCACCGTCTTTCACTACTGCGGTCACAGTAGCGCCAGGCGCCGCGTTGATTTGCAGGAGTATCGACTGTGGCGTTTTTTCACCGTTATAAATCAGCTGGTATGGTATCTCCCTACCATTCACCGCATTCACAATTCTGAACTCTTTCTTTGTAGCCCCTGCTTTTGCAAAGGTGGCCATATCCATCTCCACTATTTCGCCCTGACGATCTACGCCAATGGTATTGGTCAGTTCAATCGTCTTAGGGTTCTGCAAGCGAACATCATATTTGATCAACTCAGAACCTGCCAGCAGGAATGCGCCCACGCCATATACATCCGTATCATCGGCAGTGGTTTTTCCCGGGGCAGCAGCAATCACCTGTACAAAACCTAATTTACCATCAGGATGTACACAGCTCACCAACGCTTCCCAACCTTTACGAATCACCGGCATGAATTGTTTTGCAGGCAGAATGCCATTGTTGACACCCCACATCAACGCATACACGTAAAAACCGGTACCGCTGGTTTCTTTGGAAGGATAGTTCTCCGGATCGAGCAGGCTCGCATGCCAGGTGCCATCATTGGTTTGCAATGCGGCTACTCTGTAAGCCATTTCTTTATACAGTGCCACAAACTTAGCTCTGTTGGCATAGTTGGCTGGCATGTTGTCGAGCATACGTACCAGTCCTCCCATTACCCAACCATTACCACGACTCCAGAATACTCTTGTGCCATTTTGTTCTTTCTGGCTGAAGTAGCGGGCATCACGATAATAAAGGCTGTCTTGTTTGCTGTAAAGGAAGTCAGTGGTTTTCCACCAGAGTTTATCGGCAGTTTCCAGGTAACGGGCATCGCCGGTAACAGTGGAAAGATAAGCCAGGGCTGGAGGGCCCATAAACAGGGCATCACACCATGCCCATTCACGGAAATGAATACCTTTTTCCCAGGCGAGCGATTCAGTATGAGGCGCAGCCACAATACTGTCGGCCAGCTTGCGCCAGCGCTCAATCATCACGGGATTCTTGTAAACATTAAACAGTTGGGAATAAGTCTGGCCGATACAATAATCATCTGCAAAAAATCTACGTGGACCAGTATTCCAGTTATTATCAGCGCCTACATTCAGCAAACGCTGGATATAGTAAGGATTTTCAGATACCTGCGACAGTTTGAACATACCGGCATACATGGCGCCGTTTGTCCAGTCTGTCTGACTATTAGCCCAGCCTTTGGAATCAAGATTTTTCCATTGCCAGGTACCTACTTTTTCCATCTGGGAAATAACTGCCGGGGCCGACAGGGAAGAGTCGCCCACCGGTAAAGCCATAACGCCGGATGCGTGGAACAGGGCAAGTCCTGCGAGACTTGCCTTCAGTATATTTTTCATCATGATTACAGATATTATCAGTTACTAACGTAGCTCATTGATCTTGCAGTGATCCATATCGCCATAGTCCAGGTTTTCGCCGGCCATACCCCAGATGAAGGTATAGTTGCTGGTACCTGCGCCTGAGTGAACAGACCATGGTGGAGAAATAACCGCTTGTTCGTTCTGCATCCAGATATGTCTGGTTTCCTGCGGCTGTCCCATAAAGTGGCATACACTCTGCGCTTCAGGCACTTCGAAATAGAAATAGACTTCCATTCTTCTGTCGTGTGTATGTGCAGGCATCGTATTCCAAACGCTGCCTGGTTTCAGTTCTGTCATACCCATTTGCAGTTGGCAGGTTTCCAGTACACTGTTTACTAACAGTTTATTGATAGTACGGTGATTGGAAGTTTCCAGTGCGCCCAGCGTTACAACTTCTGCCTCGTTTTTAGAGACTTTCTTTGTAGGATAGGTATGGTGAGCAGGTGTTGAGTTGAGATAAAATTTCGCAGGATTAGCAGCATCTTTACTGCGGAAAGATACTTGCTGCGTGCCTTTACCAATATATAATGCTTCTTTGAATGCGATGTCATATTTCACGCCGTCAGCTTCCACAAATCCATCGCCACCCACATTGATCATACCCAGTTCTCTGCGTTCCAGGAAATAAGTCGCTTTCAGAAGGTCAATGGTATCCAGTGTGATCGCCGCTTTCACAGGCATAGCGCCGCCAGTCAGGTAACGATCATAATGCGTATGTACCCAGTTGATCTGGTCTGCTGCAAAAACGCTTTCAATCAGGAATGCCTCTCTCAGTTGTGCGGTGTTCATCTGCTTTACTTCAGCAGGACTGCTTGCATAACGGGATTCATATTTACTGCTCATAATGCTTTATCGAATAATAGTTATTGGATTAATACGTAACGTGGTAATCTTTTTTAATTGGTTTTCCTGACCATACTTTCTGCGCTGTCCATTCCGCCGGAGCTTCGCTCCAGAAAGGATCTTCCGCAGGCAGACCGAGTGCCAGAAATCCGTTGGTACAGATGTAGAGACTGCCGGTAGAAGTATATACATCTGCCACTTCAGGCTGATGTCCGCAGATACCTAACTGCAACCATCCCTGTTTATCGAAGGTGCCCTCCATTTCAAAAATGCGTTTCATTACCGCTGTCATGGCACAACGTACCTGTGCAGGCACGATGCCTTCCGGCAGCTGATGCATCAACGCCAATTGTACCAGTGGCTGGAAAGCGGCGGTGCGATAGGTCATAGACCTGCCCACTGCAGGATAAGTGCCATCAGGCGCAATCATACGTTCCTGCAATTCAGAAAAACGTTGCATGCGTTTCATGGCTTGCTCATAATCCGCTTTAGACCCTTGGTTGTTATCCGCCAATACGCGCAGCATATCTGTGAGCATAGGATGTATAACATAGCCGTTATAGTAGTCCAATGAGAACTGCGGGCCATCGCTGTAGAAGCCATCGCCGGCATACCACTCTTTCATTTTCTGAGTGGCCACCATGGTTCTCAGCGGCTCATATTCTTCATGAATAGAGAGCAGAAAAGCTTCCACCATACCGGCAAACAAGAGCCAGTTATTATATGCAGGTCTTATACGACGCAGCTCTTTCAGCTCCGTCACGATGTTTTTCTTTGTAGTGTTGTCTAGCGGCTTCCAGAGCGCTTCCGGCGCACGCATAAACGTTTGACATAAGTAGGCAGCATCTACCAGTGGCTGACCTTCCGTTCGGAAGTTTAGATAGTCGGGAGACGCGGGATTCACTGCATTCACGATGCCCTGTAATACCTGTTCTCTTACTTTCTTACGTTGTTTTCCTTCTGCCGTTGCATCATCTGGTAATGCCAGCCATGGTGCCAGGCCAGATATGCATCTGCCAAAGGCTTCCAGGTAGGTCACTTTCTCCAATGCCAGTCCGTAACCAGGACCTTTCTCTTTCGGCATGTTCTTTTTCAGCGTGCCCTTCGCCATATTCTCCACCACCGGATTAGCAATACGCTGCAATAATTGCACATGGTATTCACGATCTGTTTGCGCAACAGCCGCTTGTACATTCGTATGATCTCCTGTTTGCGCGGCAGCGGCTACTGCTGCTCCCGGCGCTACCATTCCTGCAATGCCGGCAAGCGGGGCCATTCTGATAAAATCTCTTCTTTCCAAAACTGTTTGTTTTAAGTGGTTACTACCAAATGCCGGCCTACCAAGACTCTAATTTAATGCAAACGTTTGCAATAATCCAAGCCCTATTTTTTACTGTTCACTGTAAATGCTTGCCTGCATTGAATTTAAAATGATTAAAAAATATATCGCGGCATCGCTGCCCTAGCTGCTAAATCGTTATTCCTTTCTGAAGGTAAAAGAATGACTTCCTTTTAGTTTTTGCTGCTTCGGAACAAGGCTGATACGGGTTACACTGTTTCCCCATACAGATGATAAACGAACATCATCTATTGCCTGCGCCTCTGTTTGCACCGTGAATAAAGCGGGATCGTAAGTCAGGACCAGATTGCCCGTTTTCCCTTTCAATACTACCTTCCCAGGTACAGCGGCATCTACATTTGTTGCTGTCATGAAATGTATACGGAAAGGTTCTTTCCACTCTTTCAGCTCATAATCCTCTGAAATCTTTAACTGCTGTTGCTGAGGGGAAAAACTGAAATAACGTTTCCAGCTACTCACACCAGCGGTGGCGGGATAAGCGGTGGCAATATCCATGGCCAGCGAGCTACCATCTTTGCCGCGCGTAAACTGTACATTGCTGGCTCGGAAAGTTCTTCCATCTTGTTGCATCACGCCATTAATAGTAGGACAGTTATGCCACTGTGATTGCATATACCACAGCTTATATCTGTCTTTACTAAATGTTTGTTTGGTATAAGTACCTACTCCCACATCAATAATGGCGGGCTCTCCATCCAAGTACAGCACAAAATTGCCTACGTCATTATGATTATGGCTTTCAGCATTATGTCCGCCCTGCGCAGCGAAGAACATGCCTTTAGGCGTTCCTTTACGGGCACGCAGCGATAGTACCTGTAAGTCGGGCAACCAGTTAACATCCGTATAAGGCGCGGCAGCTACAGTATTACGCATCTCGCCGTTTAACAACAACTCAAATACGAAATTAGCGATGCTAGTACTTCTCTGGATCTGCATATCCGGATGTTCCAGTCGGTATAAATAAGCGCCGAAGCGGGTCAGGAGGGTATCCTGGAACATTTTACCATAGAGGTATACATCATGTGGGGGCGGCACGCTGCGGGCAGAAGCATCGGCGAAATTCACAAAACGATTGCTGTCTACATGCATCTTATAAATGTATGCGCCAATGGCATGCATTAATTCATTCTTGCTGAAATTAAGTTGCTGATTGGATGCGCTGTTGAGATTATCCAGCAGTTCTATCAGTTTACCGCCGGCATGTCCCCAATAGGAAGGGCCTTCATCACAACCGCCATCGTTGCCATAAGCATTGACGAAGTTATCGGAGCTACGGATACTCTTTTCAAGGATAGCGCCGCGTTTGGCGGCATCGTCCAGGTTGAGTAATGCCGTCTTCATGATATTGGTATTTACCCATATATTCCAGTTGTTCACCTGTCCGCCTTTAAAGCCCATCCACCAGTAGTCGTTCCGCTGTAAATAAGGGGTATAAATCCGGCGATCGAGTTCGGCATCAATTCTTCTGTTAATCATGACAGAGAATTTGTCCAGTTCCTCTCTCAGGAGAAACTGTGTCCAACCCAGTGTGATGGCGGTCTCCCCAGCTACTAAATCTATTATTTCCTCTGCCGGATCGGGCAGATTAGTACCCATTTTCTGTACGCCTACATGGGCTGGCAATACCCAGGTGCTCTCTTCAAGTATGAGCCACAGACCATTGCCAATCTGTGGAATAAAGCGACCTTTCTTTTCCGCCATTTCCCCTGCAATAAGGGCTGCCAGCACTCTTCTCCGCTCTCCCTGTACGGCCTCAAAGTTGCTCCTGTTACCGTTATCACGATATTGAAGGTATAAGTCGGCCGTCAATGCCGGCCAGGTAAATTTCATGGCTTTCTCTGCATCGGCAATCAAGCCCTGCTTCACTGCTGGCGACAAAGCTTCCATCTGAGCAGCGATCTGCTGTTTCAGCGCTGTCCTCCAACGCTCTGTCTGACTGAAGGCGGCCGTGCCTCCCGCCTGTTTCCAGGCATTTTCAAGGTAATTGTGGGGCGTCGACTGTTGTGCGTTTACCGATGCGGCAACGCATACTCCTGCCACCAGCATTACGTGGAATATACTGTTCTTAAACCTCATAGGGCTGTTATTTACGGTTGTAGCTGGCATCTACGCAATGGCGTATGCCTGGTTCATTGTTCACCTCTCAAAACGTGGCGCTAAAAAAAGTATCTAAATGTAATAATTAATTCAAACGTTTGCATAAAATTTTTTCAAATGGTATTTAAACCCTCATAATTGGAATTTATCATTTCCTGATTCATTTGTAACTTGCTGCTGTAAATGCTTTCGGCCGATTTCATAAGAAGTCAAAATTTTATCAGGGATTAACATTATAGTATTACAAGCCGGTAGCACTATTTATTACTTTAGCCTTTATGAACAGTTACTTACAGATACATCCAGCAGATAACGTGCTGGTTGCATTACAAGACCTCCAAGCTGGAACGAAGATCACATTCAACGGCCACAACATAGAACTTTTGCAGTCTACACCTGCTAAACATAAATTTCTCATCAACGATGTGCAGAGCGGAGATCCGATAACCATGTATGGCGTACTCGTAGCCAAAGCGGTTACTACCATCAAACAGGGCGGACTGATGACCACTGAAAACGTTATTCATGATGCAAACGCTTTCCATGAGAAAGATGGCAGCGAGCAATGGCAGGCGCCGGATATTTCCAAATGGAAAGACCGCACCTTTATGGGTTATCATCGTGCAGACGGACAAGTGGGTACCCGCAACTACTGGCTGGTAATACCACTGGTATTCTGTGAAAACAGAAACGTAAGCGTGATCAAAACTGCCTTCGAAAAAGGGCTGGGCTTCGCTCCTGCCGAAGTGTACAACGAGCAGGTAACAGACCTCGTGTCTCTCTATAAAAAAGGCGATATCGAAGCCATTAAAAATTATGAGGCCGACAAAGCAGGAGAAACCGATAAACACAACACAGTTTTCCCTAATATCAATGGGATTAAATTCCTTACTCACGAAGGCGGTTGTGGCGGCACCCGTCAGGACTCCGATGCGCTTTGCGCTCTTCTGGCCGGTTACATCCACCATCCAAACGTGGCAGGCGCCACTATCCTGAGCCTGGGCTGTCAACATGCACAGGTAAGCATTCTCCAGGAATCACTGAAAAAATTAAATCCAAACTTCAACAAACCAGTACTGGTATACGAACAGCAAAAAAGCGCATCCGAATTTGCCATGCTCTCTGCTGCCATCAAAGATACTTTCCTGGCACTCGTAGAAGCAAATAAAGTAACCCGTCAGCCTGCACCCCTCTCCAAACTGGTGATTGGCCTGGAATGCGGCGGCTCCGACGGTTTCTCCGGTATCTCTGCCAATCCTGCGGTAGGACATACCTCCGACCTCCTGGTAGCCCTCGGCGGCACTTCCATTCTCTCCGAGTTCCCTGAACTCTGCGGCGTGGAACAAGAACTGATCAACCGTTGTACTACTGAAAATACTTCAGAGAAATTCATCCGCATCATGCGCGCGTATGAAAACCAGGCACAGTCTGTAGGCTCTGGCTTCTACATGAATCCATCCCCCGGAAATATCAAGGATGGCCTCATCACAGATGCGATTAAATCTGCCGGCGCTGCTAAAAAAGGCGGTACCTCTCCGGTAACAGATGTACTGGATTATACAGAGTATGTCACCAAACCAGGTCTCAACCTGCTCTGTACTCCAGGCAACGACGTGGAATCCACTTCTGCAGAAGTAGGCTCCGGGGCTAATATCGTACTCTTTACAACAGGTCTGGGTACCCCTACCGGCAACCCTATCGCCCCTGTAGTGAAACTCGCAACCAATACCAAACTGGCTACCCGCATGCCGGATATCATCGATATCGATACCGGTTCTATCATCAGCGGTCAACACTCTATCGCAGAAATGGGCGAACAGATCCTGGAATACGTGATCCAATCCGCTAGCGGTGAAGTATATACGAAAGCAGAACAGCTGCACCAGGATGATTTCATCCCTTGGAAACGCGGCGTAAGTTTATAGAATAAGGAAAGCCTGGTCATATGACCAGGCTTTTTATTTTTTATTAATCTGCATCAATATCTTTTCTCTGGCAGCTTCCCATTCCTCATCCAGAATGCTGTAGTAAGCTGCACTCCGGGAGGTACCATCTGCCTTGATCTTGTCTTTTCTTAATATCCCTTCAAAATAGCCTCCTATCTTTTCAATTGCTTTCCTGGACCTCCAGTTATGCTGATCTGTCTTTAGTTGCACCCGCCTCGCTTTCAGCACTTCGAAACAATGAGTGAGTAATAACAACTTACATTCAAGATTCACCCCTGTTCCCCAGTATTCCGTAATGACCCAGCTCCAGCCGATTTCCAGCTTTTTATCCGCCGGAAAAATCTCAAAGTATCTGGTAGATCCAATGATCCTCCCCGTAGCCTTATGGTAAATTATAAAAGGATATTGCGTACCATTCTCCCGGTGCGCCAATGCTGCAGCATAGGTCTTCCTGAATATTTCAGAATCTGCACAATTGGTAGGAATAAGCTCCCATAGCCGCTTATCAGATGCCGCCTGGTACAGTTCTTCAAAATGTGTCGCTTCCAAAGGCAGCAGGTCAATCTCCCTGCCCCGTAATATTGTTGGATGCTCAATCCAGCCCTGTTCCATTTTTATTTTAAAAATACGGAAAAGTTACATCTTAGTTACACCCTAATACACAACAAAACACAAGCCTTTGCTGCTTTCCTGCTTATGCTGCTTTGCGAGAAAAAACAGCGCCGAAGGCGACTCCGTGCGAAATCACAACAACCTGTTAACCGCCACCAGCAATAATACCAGATCTCCATTCACCAGCAACTCCTGTTTCAGCAAACGTATCGCCTTACTCATATGCTTCTCCACCATACTAACGGAAATGGATAAACGTAGAGATATGTCCCGGTAAGACAACCCTTCATCCCGATGCAATAAATACACCTTTCTGCAATTATCAGGTAACTGGTCAATAGCAATGTCCAATGCCTGCATCAGCTCCCTGCTACCCGTTTCCGGCTGCATTAATAACTGTCCGGCTTCTGTCTGCATTTTTTCCATCCACGCTTCATCTTCCTTCAATCGTTTGCGGATAAGATCCACCAGTAAATTACGGGCTATTACTTTCAACAAAGGCAATGCGGCTTCTACATCATAGACGTTATCTATACGATCCCAGACTTTCATATAACTCTGCTGGAGAAGATCCTGCAACAAATGGTTATCGTGGGTATAACGACGCAGGTATTGATACAGCTTGTCCCGGGAGGCATAGTACAAACTGTTGAACAACTGTTCTCTTTTATAGGAGGCGGAATCCTGCATAAGTATTGCAAAGATAGGCCGCCCTTTCGGCACCTACCATATTACCAAATTGTTAATTGCACTTTTTACCATTGAGGTAAAAATTCGTTCCTGCGTGAAGACAATAGTACATAACCTGTCAGTATGGAAGGAACGGATAAACTGAGAAATTATATTGATCAAGATATCAAGGAAGAAGAACGCTCATCCACACACCAGTGGCTGCAATCGCTGTCCGATCATGAGTTGGAAAATTTGTTGGCTGCCGGTTGGGAGGAGACGCCAATCCCCATGCCCGCAGCAACTGCTACCATACTGGATATGCAACTGAAAAATGCAGGCATCCCTTTAACCGCCACCAAACCTTTCCGGGTACTGCGACTCGTTCGCAGATTAGTGGCTGCCGCATCAATCCTGTTGCTGGCCAGCTTATACTTCCTGCAAAAACATAAACCAGCTGCTCCGCCAACTACGCCACCTACGCAGCTGGCAAATACGTCCATGCATGCACGAAAAGTAACGCTGCCCGACAGCAGCCTCGTATGGCTCTCTCCAGGCGCAGCCCTCACTATCCCAGCCAACTACAACACCCAGAGCCGCAATATCTCCATTTCCGGAGAAGGCTATTTCGAAGTAGCGCCGCATACAACGCCATTCAGAGTATTTGCAGGAGGACTGGAAGCCCAGGTACTGGGCACCCACTTCAACGTTGAAGCCTATCCCGCAGAAAGAACCACTACCATCGCACTCACCGCCGGCAGTATCGCTATTCGTATTCGCCCGGATAGCGCAGTGGTCCTCAAACCTGGCTTTAAACTCATTTCCCGCCCCGCCTTCCACCAGGTAACCGTCCGCAACTTCCTGAAAGAAAGGGAATCAGACTGGAAAAAAGGTGCTTTTGTATTGGATGATGTGCCACTGGACGCCGTATTCAGCCGACTGGAATACCGTTATCATAAGAAAGTAATTATAAACGCTAATTTCTCCGGGAAAGCCCGTTTCACGGGCGCCTTCAGCAATACCAACTTAGAAGATATGCTGACCAATATGGCCTTTGTATATGGCTTTAAATGGCAGATCGCCAACGATACCGTGTTTATTCATTAATCAATAAAAAATGTCCCGCCGGCCAGCGGGACATCAAAAACAATTGTTTTTAAAGTTTACTTATGGACAAAGTTAGACAAACCTTTGCATTCCTGCTGCCAATAAAATGGCGGCAGCTGGGATGGTTCCTATTGCTGTTGATTTCCAGCCAGATAATGGCACAATCGCCAGCACTCAACAAACCAATTACCATCCATGCCACCAACACCAATTTGGCGGCCGTCATCGCTGAATTAGACAAACAAAGCGAATGCAGCTTCTCTTATGATCGCGCTTCCCTTGCCGCCGTTCCCCTCAAAAATATACAGTGGAATGCCGTTCCCCTGAAAACCATCCTGGAAGAACTCAATACCAGCTATGGTATTAAATACCAGGTCACCGGACAAACGATTGCTGTAAAACTGGCAAATCCCGCTAAAAGCATCACCTATGGCGGCATTCGCGGAAGGATAGTGGATTTTGAAACATCCACTCCTCTGCCAGGAGCCACTATACGACTGGAAGGAACCACCTTCGGCGCTGTAACGGATAACAAAGGATTCTATCAGCTGAATAATATTCCTACCGGAAACTACTCGCTGGTCGTAACTTTCATCGGCTATCAACAAGCGGTAATTGCTAATGTACAGGTGAGCAACGGACAAAACAGCGCCCGCGATGTAAAAATGCAGACAGGCAGCAACCTGAAAGAAGTGCAGATAGCCAGCGGCCCACGCAAAGTGAGAGCCGTTACCCACAGCACAGAACAACAACTGCTGGAAGAAATCAAAAACGCAACCGGCGTGGTTTCTGGTATCTCCAATGAACTGATCTCCAAAACCGCCGACCGCAACGCCGCCGAAGTAGTAAAACGCATCTCCGGTATCACAGTAGTAGACGACCGTTTCATCGTTGTTCGAGGAATGAATGAACGTTACAACCTCACCTATCTGAATAGTAACGTAGCCCCCTCTACGGAGCTCTACTCCAAAGCCTTCGCCTACGACCTGCTACCCAGTAGCGTAATCGATAAAATCCTGGTGTATAAATCGCCAGTAGCCGATTTAGTGGGTGACTACGCAGGCGCAGCCATAAAAGTGTCTACCAAAAATGCAATGCCTGTACGTCACTTTGACGCAGGCATCCAATTTGCAGCCCGCGATGGCGCAGCTTTCAGCAATATAGAAAGTTATAACGGCGGAAAAACAGACTTCCTCGGCTTCGACGACGGTACCCGCAAATTACCCGCTTTCTCTCCCGGAATATTCGAAAGCAACCGCAGAAATAATAACATGGCGCCACACGACTGGGTAAATAATATGTCCCCGGTCCTCTCCACCGGTAAACGTTATGCCCTCCCGGATATGCAGGTATTCGGCAATTACTACAATAGCTGGAAGCTCGGCTCATGGCGCCTCTTCGACCTGACCTCTCTTACCTATACCAAAGAAACCGTAGCATACGACGTATACCGCCAAACAGGTAATACCTACGCACTCGCACTCTCAGATGATATAGGACAATCAGACGGATACGGTAATAAAATCGGTCACGGTCCGCAATCAACAGAAACAGGTAAAATAAACCTCCTGGAAAACCTGACATTGCGTTTCAATGATCGCCACCAGATCGCATTTATGAACTTCTTCGTAAATGATGGCAAACGTTTCACCAGCGTCTACACTTCAGCAGGTAATGCAGCTCCATCTGAATACAGATCCCAGTATAACACCTATAAAGAAGATATGGTGCTGTCTTTCCAACAACGTATGCTCTATTCAGGAAATCTGAACGGCGCACACCAACTGGGAAAAGACAAACAACATACCATCAACTGGAACCTGGGCTTTACCCACGACCTCCAAAATGTACCCGATCAACGCATCATACATTTCGTGAGTAGTCTGCCTGCCAGAGCAGATAGCGGCACCTGGATGCCCGGCGGCTCCAACTTTGATTTCGCTACAACCAAACAGGGTATGATGGCGAGACTATATATCCGCAACCTGGAGCAGGTGTATAATGGATCAGCCGACTATTCCGTTACGGTAAACAAAAACCTGTCTCTCAAAACAGGGGCATATATGCTCTTCAAAGTAAGACAAGTGGGCAGACGATTCTTCCGCGTAAACAGGGCTGGATTACAACCCGAAGAACTGTACGTTATGCAATCCACGAACGACTATCTGAAATGGAACAGCGGTTATAACTACAATGATCCCAACTTACTGCAATACCAACCCAAAGACCTTTCTCATGTATGGAGTAACAAGTATTTTCCCGATGATGGAACAGGCCTGGCAGTATATGATCTTACCTCTCCAACAGATGCCTATGTTGCCAGTGAACAATACAATGCATTCTATGCAATGGGCGACTGGAAAACAGCCAAAGAAAAGTTCACTGTCAATGCCGGTCTGCGCCTGGAATACGACCGCCAAAAACTGGCCGGCGCCAGAAATATGGGATACGGAGAAGGCGCCATCGAATCCGTAGATGTAGATCATAAAAAAACAATCCTCCTCCCTTCCGTCAATCTTAATTATCGCCCGAACCAACAGTTCGTAGTCCGCGCCGGATACGGTCGTACAGTGAATCGCCCCGACTTCCGAGAACTCACTCCATACGGAGATTTCGACTTCCAGCGCAACGAAGAAATCAAAGGTAATCCGCGTATAGTCACTGCCGTTATTGACAACATAGATCTGCGCGCAGAGCTATATCCGCATAATAAAAACGAAGTATTGAATATTGGCGTGTTCTATAAACATCTGCAACATCCCATCGAAAAAATGCGCGAAGATGTGACCAATACTGAATATAAAGATGGCTGGAATTATTCCTCCATTTTCTACGACAACGCTGTAAGTGCACAGGTAATGGGGGCTGAAGCGGAAATTAAAAAGAGCCTGTCATTCATCCCAGGTAACGTATTCAGACAACTATCTGTAGTCCTCAATGGTACTTATATTCATAGTACCACAGAACGACGTAAAGTACACAACGACTACTCCAGCGATACAGCACACACAGATGGCGGCCCCTTGCAAGGACAGGCGCCTTACATCGTGAATGCAGGCCTCTTCTACGAAAACGTGGCAACCGGTACCAAAGCAAGCTTTGTATATAACTTCAACGGTCCGTCTATATATGCCAAAAGTGTCAGAACAATCAATGATTCCACATTGACAGACCGGCATACCAGACCAGACCTGCTGCAGTTAGGGACGCATCTGCTCGACTTCTCCCTCACCCAACGTATCATCAAATCATTACAGGTGAAATTCAGTATTCAAAACCTGCTGGATCAGAGCTATCGCTTAGTGGAAGATCAGAATTTCGATCATCGTTATAACAAAGAAGAACCAGTTACAAGAGCAGATAATAAAGTCTTTTATAAAGGCGATAATATTTACACGAAATACAAGCCTGGAAGGTATTTCCTGCTTCAATTCACCTATTCATTCTAACAAACTCATTTATGAAAAAATATATAGCCTTATTGTCGATGATTTGCCTCGCAGCAGCCTGTAATAAGGATGTCACTCCTCCGGATTTACCCGTAATAGGAAAGATAAGTTATGTTTTTACTTCCAGTGCCCTGATCAATGCTGTGTCTGGCTCTCCTTCCGGCGCTATTGTATTGGTGGATAGCCGGGACACCACTTACACTGCTGCCCCAACCATCGAATATTCCCAATTTCCATATCTCTACCGGGTAGATAATTCCTCACTGCCTGTATACCCAAGATTGAATTCCATCTGGACGAAGTTTACAGACCTGAATCAAGGAAAACATCAGCTGCTGCTGACAGATACCTCCGGTTATGGAAAACGCAGGATATTGGACAGTTTACAGGTAGACATCAAACCCGATGCGCCCGCCATCGTTTATTATGGCGACAGCTGCGGATATTTTTCGCATATTGTAGCCACCGATAAATATTTGATAGACACAACGAAAGTAGGAGTTCGAATCATTAATCTGAGCCCTTTCACCGGCCCCGTATATATGACGCTGAACAAACAAGTACCCGTGTCTTTCCCCGCATCCACTAAATACAAGGATAACACGGGTTTCCTGTCGCTGCCCGTAACAGGGCCTGCCACTTATAACATCAAGTTGTATAATGCAGGCAATACCTCCAACTATATCGCTACCGGTTCTATAACAGTTACTCCCGGTCATGCCTATACGTTGGTAATTTATGGATACTCCAACAACAATCCTGGCTCCTATGTAGATCCAATAACAGGGCGGACCGTCAGCATCGCACCCAATCTTTCCATTCTTACTACAAACAACTTCTAACAACAATCATCATGAAAAATATTTTTCTTTTCATCGCAGCCATCCTCCTTTGGAGTAGCTGCAAAAAGGTAGACGAACATGCCGTGATGGTGAAAATGCAACCATGGTTTGCAGATCATTACTCACAGTTTACAGGATCACGTATTGCGCCGATAGACTGGACTTATCCAAAAGATGTAGTAGTGGGAGACACGGTTATGTTAATCGGAAAGCTCTTTCCAACAGTTAGTGGAACATCCATCACAGTTGGTGGTATCCCAGTAACCATCCAGGATACTGCCCGGCTAACCATGAATGCCACCTTCTACAGTCCTCAGGACCCCATCGATGCCATCCGCTTTGTAGTCACCAAAGAGATGGGAGTTGGCCCTAACAGGAAGGTATGTGTAACTGCCAATGGCGTGACTGCATATGGTCCTCCTATCAATATCAAATTGATTAATTCCGGAAACATGCGCACGGACACTACGCTTTGGGTAGATGAAATCGCTGCCTGGAAGCCCACCGATATGTCTGCATATTCCGCGAAAGGCTATTCCCTGCTGTACTCCGTTTCAAATGATAAGAATGGGAATATCTACTTTCAGAATAGCCTTGGCATACAATCACTGAGCAATGGACAATTCACCTCATTATATCAGGTTGGAGCGAATGCCAAAGATGATAAAGGCAACAGCTTTACTTTCCAGCAGTTCATTGGCTCCGCCGTTACCTTTGAGGGCGATTATCTGTACCTCTCCGCAGAAACAAAAGAGAACAGCACCGATACATCAGATAATTACATCTTTCGCCTGGTTAAAATGAATCTCGCCAGCAAGCAGTTGACTACCCTCAATCGTACGCTGGTAAAAAAAGTCAAAGCTACTGTTGCGGAAAAATCATTCAGCTTCCAGGGCAACGTGTCTTCCTTAAAAATAGTAGCTATGGTGCTCAATACAGATGTGAATGGCAGTCTGTATTACACCAATGCTTATGCAGAAGATAATCTAACGGACAATCATAGCTTCTGGCACAATGGTATTGCCTCTGGCGCAGTGGGCGACTATCCGTTCGAATGTGTCAATGAAATTTCAGCTATGACGCCAGATGGCAATTGTCGCGGATTGATGTACTCCACCTTGTACAGTCAGGTAAAAGGTAGCGGATTCACTGTTACCACCGGACAGTATATCCACGATCCAATGGGGAATAATCTCTTCTCATTTTGGACTACCAACTGGATACAGTACAACATTGTACAATATAATTTAGCCGATGACAGCAAAGGTTTTTCTTATCCACCTTACCTGACTTCACAGTTTACAATACGATCTTATGAAAACAATCCAAAGTATAAAATGACGTACAGTGGCGGATTCTGGGTAGATGGATTTGATACGGACCTCAATCGTTGTATGATATTAACAGATGGAACTTTGTTAACAGCCGGACAACATTCGCTGTATAGCTATGATCTGTTCAATAAAAACTACTACTGCTATGCGGGAACTGAAAACGGAATAAACACAACCCATCCGGAACAGAATCAGACTACAGGCCGTGCTAAATGGGTGGATTTCACAGATACCAGGTTCATTGGCCAGGATAAAAGCGGGGCGGTATATTATTTCAATTATAACGGTGATGCATATACGAACGGAGTTAAGTTCTACAAGTTATATCCTAAAAAGCAATAACCTTATACACATAAAAAAAGAGTCAGGGCCGCATCCCCTGACTCTTTACATTGGTACTCTTCTTAAACGATTGAAACTTTATTTGTGGATTTAATTCAATTGTTCCTGAGGTAAATTCCCTACAGGCGTCGGCTCATCCAGCACTACCGGCTCCATTTTAGGCGCGAAGAAGTGCATCAGCAACCAGGCCAGCAGATAAGCGATGCCACAGAAGGTAAGGATGATACCATATCCAGTAGATATTTTACCTAATAATTTGTAATGATCCAGGACAGCGCCCACCAGCAGCGGCGCCAATGTACCGCCCACAGAACCGGCCATACCGCCAATACCTACCACAGAACTTACTGCCTTCTTAGGGAACATATCAGAAACTGTAGTAAAAATATTTGCAGACCATGCCTGGTGAGCAGCAGTTGCCAATCCAATCAAACCAAGTCCCATCGCGAGGTTACTCACATGGGGAACGATTACCACCGGCAATACGCAAAATGCAAAAAACAGCATTGATACCTTACGTGCTTTGAACACAGGCCAGCCTTTTTTGATCAGGTAAGAGGATAACCAGCCACCGCCAATACTTCCGATACTGGAAATAGAGTAAATCACAATCAATGGCCAGCCTTTAGAGGCTTTCATATCAATACCGTAAGTGGTTGATAAATAAGTAGGCAACCAGAACAGGAAAAACCACCAAACCGGGTCTGTCAGCAGCTTACCAAATATAAATGCCCAGGTTTGACGGATAGTAAAAAGTTGACCCCATTTCACAGAGGATTTCTTATCATCCGCAGGAATTACTTCCTCATTATCAGAATGGATATAATCATATTCCGCTTTACTTAAACGCTTTTGACGGGAAGGAATTTCATACCATATCCACCAGAAGAACAACCAGATGAAACCAATAGCTCCTGTCCACAGGAAGGCTGTCTGCCAGTGATAATTAGATAAGATCCAGTACACAGTAGGAGGACCGACAATAGCGGCAATATTTGCACCGGAGTTGAAAATACCGGTCGCAAAGGCTCTTTCTTTTTTAGGGAACCACTCCGCTACAGATTTAATAGCGGCAGGGAAGTTACCCGCTTCACTTACGCCCAGTACAGAACGGGCAGCGCCAAAACCAAAGGTGGAACGAGCGGCAGCATGTGCCATTGCAGAAATACTCCAGACAGCCACAGAAACGGCATATCCCAGCTTACTACCAATACGGTCTATCAATCGGCCAAATGCCAGCAAACCAAGGGAATATGCTGCCGCAAACGCCGTTACTACATAACCATAATCCTGCTCGGACCAGTTAAACTCTACGGCCAGCGTATCTTTCAGTAATCCAATAACCTGCCTGTCTACATAATTGATCGTGGTCGCAAAAAACAACAGCGCACATATACGCCAGCGATACTTACCTAAAGTTGTGGAATTCATTTGGCTGAATTTGGAATTTATAAAGTGGCTGAATTTACTGCAAGCCTTTCAGAATTGCAAACGTTTGCATAACTTTTTCTTTCAACGCGGCCCAATCGCGGTTTTCTACCACCGACTTTGATACCAAATTGGAGCCCATACCCACACATATTACGCCTGTATCAAACCAGCTCTTCATGCTGGCTGCAGTAGGTTCCACGCCCCCTGTTGGCATAAATTTCAGTCCCGGAAACAGCGGCTTGATTGCAGCGGCAAAACCCGGTCCCAGTACATTCCCAGGGAATAACTTCACCAGTCCCGCACCATTTTTCTCCGCCAACGCAATTTCTGTTGGCGTCATGCAGCCCGGAATCCAGGTAATCTGGCGCTGATGGCATATTTCAGCAGTTGCTGGATCTACTATCGGACATACAATAAAATCGGCGCCCGCATCTGCAAAGAAAGCAGCGTCGTCTGCATTCTTAATGGTACCAATACCCAGATACATTTCCGGCATAGTTGCTTTCTTGCGCTCCAGCATAGCGGTAAAATTCGCTCTGGCAGCGGCTCCCCGACTCGTAAACTCGAACACGCGAAGTCCTCCGTCATAACAAGCCTGTAACACTTCCAGGCAAACGTTTACATCCTCATGATAAAATACCGGGATAATGCCGCTTTGCTGGAATGCAGCAAAAATAATTTCTGATTTCGGTGCCATAGTTCTACATCAATTTATAAATGTCATCTACCGAAGTAGTATTAAAATCGCCCTTTACAAAGAATTTGGAATACGCTGCAGCTGCTGCATAGGAGATAATACCCTGATCATCCCTTCCTGCCAGTTGTGCATGAATCAGCCCCGCCATAAAACAATCGCCACTACCCACTCTGTCCACTACCTGATCAGTGTCATATGTTTTACTCACACTCACTTTTCCCTGGTTGTAATAAAACGCATAGTAATGGGCATGAGTAGGACCATTGGAAAAACGGAATGTAAATGCTACGCGTTTACAGCGCTTATAACGATCTGTAATCTGCTGTGCAACATGTGTAGCCTGCTCCAGGTAGATCTCTCTTTTATCCAGCTCCAATTCCGCGGAATTCAGGGATGTATCCAACATGGTATGTGCCGCCCAGATATTTCCCATAATCACATCGCAGTATTCCACCAGTTCCGGCATTACTTCATATGGCTTTTTACCATATTGCCATAGCTTGCTGCGGAAATTAAGATCTGTGGAGATGGTCAGGCCCTTACGCGTAGCTGCCTTCAATACTTCCAGGCAGATGGCTGCCGCTTCAGGATTTAAAGCTGGCGTAATAGCGCTCCAGTGGAACCATTCTGCATCTCCCAGCAAACTGTCCCAGTCTACCGATCCGGGCTCAATGGCGGAGAAAGAAGAATATTTGCGGTCATACACTACCTCTGCATGTTTCAGGTCACTCCCTTGCGCCAGATAATATAGGCCGATACGATCCCCTCCCCACAGCATCCGGTCCGTTTCGATACCCAGGGCTGTCAACTGTGCCAACACATCCCGGGAAAGGCCGTTATCCGGTACCTTACTGAGATAGGAAACGGGCGTACCCCATTGTGCCAGAGCGGCGGCTACATTGGCCTCGGCGCCGCCTACGTAGATGGCTGCCGTGTGCTGCGACAGCTGCGGAGAAAGCCTCAGCAGGATTTCCCCGAACGTAATTACTTTTACTGCTTTCATTAGAATCCGAAATATGCTTTTGCATTATTGTAACTAATATCCTGCACCATTTTACCTAACCAAGCAATATCGTTAGGCAACTCACCATTCTCCACATCCTTACCCAGGAGATTACACAAAATACGACGGAAATATTCATGACGCGAATAAGATAAGAAACTACGGGAATCTGTCAGCATCCCCACAAAGCGGGAAAGCAAGCCCATATTGCTTAAACAGTTCATTTGTTTCTCCATTCCGTCTTTCTGATCCAGGAACCACCAACCGGAACCATACTGGATTTTCCCCGGTACGCTTCCATCCTGGAAATTGCCCGCCATCGTTGCAAATACATCATTATCGGCGCCGTTCAGGTTGTACAGAACAGTCTTTGCCAGTTTATTTTTCTTATCAAGTTCATTCAGGAATGCACTCATCGCAATAGCATTCTTCCAGTCGCCAATAGAGTCTACACCCGCATCCGCGCCATAAGAAGCCAGTAGGCGACTATTATTATTCCGTATTGCGCCAACATGGAACTGCTGGGCCCAACCTTTCTCATGATTCCACTCACATATCTGTAACAACACCGCCGTGCGGAACTGCTCATTCTCCAACTCGCTGGCGGTCTGTCCCTTCCGCGCTTTCTCGAAAATACCTTCCAACTCGGCAGCAGTGGCTGTTTTAAAATAAAATGCACTCTGCCCATGATCGCTCAACCGTCCGCCTTTCTCATGGAAATAATCATGACGCTGTTGCAAACCCACCATCAGCTTATCATAGCTGTTAATATCCGTATTCAGTACTTCAGAGAGCTTATCCACAAATGCATTGAACATCGCCGGATTATCCACTGCCATCGCCCTGTCCGGCCGGAAAGTAGGCAATACTACCGTCCCAAACGGATTGGCTGCAATAGCAGCATGATGCTCCAGCGAATCCACCGGATCATCCGTAGTACAAAGGGTTTTAACCTGGTAATGCGTCAGCAGCGACTGCGTGCTGAACTGAGGCAACTGCTCATTACAACGTTGATAGATACTTTCGGCGGTGGACTCACTCAGCAACTCCGTAATTCCAAACGGATTCTTCAACTCCATATGCGACCAGTGATACAGCGGATTGCGCATCGTATACGGCGCGGTAGCTGCCCAATGACGGAACTTCGTATAGTCGTCAGCGTCTCCGGTGATATACTTCTCCGCTACGCCATTCGCCCGCATGGCGCGCCACTTGTAGTGATCGCCACGCAGCCAGATAGCCGTCAGATTCTCAAATACTTTATTCTGTGCAATTTCATCCGGCGGCAGGTGATTATGATAATCTATCACCGGCATGGATTGCGCATAATCAAAATATAAACGCTTCGCTGTTGCTGTTTGTAGTAAAAAGTCCTCCGACAAAAATTCTTTCATATGCCTAATGGGTTTATAGTCCGGAAGAAGCCAGCTCCCGGCGGATAAATTGCTTCACTCCCTGTTCTTGTAATTGATCTAAATGTTCACTGATAGTAGCAGTAAATCCAGGAATCTCATCCAGGTTCACTTCCCACAAACGCTGATCACGGGCAATCTGTGCTACCATATCCTGGGTATTGCTCTGCTGCTGCCAATAAGCGGCAAAAATAGCAGCATTATCATCTGTTATCAGGTATTCTTCCCCATCTCTCGCACCGTAGTATTTTCCATTCTCCTCTTTCACCGGTTTCAGGAACAATAACATGGCCGCAAAACCAAGACACATATGCGCCGGTAATGCCTGCTGCTGCTCATAATAACGCAGCAGGGTACGTACATTGCGCGCATTCATTTTGGAACTTTCCTGGAAAGTAATACTGATCAGTTTATGCGCAATAAATGGATTGGCAAACCTGTCCAGTACATCCTGGGCAAAGGTGGTGGCTTGTGGACAAATATCCTGGATGGTAGGCAGTATCTCCTGCAAGATCACCTGCTGGAAGAAATGCTTCATATACCCATCTTCCATACACTCATACACCGTATTTAGTCCGCTCAGATAAGCCAATGGCACAGCAGCTGTATGGCTGCCATTGAGTATGCGCAGTTTCTGCTCTCTGAACGGCGTGATGCTCGGGGCAATCAGCATTCGTTCATCGGCAGTATAAAAAGACAATACGGATTTGATATGCTCATCCCCTTCAATAGCCCATAACAGGAAAGGTTCTACTTCAATCCACAGCTTGTCCGCATAACCTGCTTTCCCTTCCTGCTCAGCCAGATTACGGGGCTTTCCGGGCACGATTCTGTCCACCAACGAACTACAGAAGCGGTTATCGCTGCTGATCCAGTTGATGAAGGCGGCCGGCATTTCGTTGAAGGCAGCCAGTTGCAGCACTATTTCCTGCAGCAATTTACCATTATCCACTACCAGCTCTGTAGGCACAATCACGAATCCAGTGTTGCTGCTACCTTTAAAGTATTGATATCTCTCCCACAATATCGCCAGCAGTTTTCCAGGGAAACTGGATGGGGCCCCTTCCAATACTTTCTCGGCTACATATTGAATCCCTACTTCTGTAGTATTTGATATAATTACTTGTAATTCAGGCTGATGCGTTACCTCTAATATCTTACTCCACTCTGCATTCGATTGCAAAACACGGGAAATAGAAGAGTTGATGAGTACACTATCCACTAATTCCCCTTGAGAAATTCCTTTGATATGCGTGGTATAGAGGCTATCTTGTTGGTCAAAATCGGAGGTATCTCCGTCGGTGGATTTCACCACCACAATACGACCCTGGAAAATGTCTTTCTTATTGGCTTTATCCACCAGATAGTCTACCAGGCCGCGCAAAAGCACGCCTGTGCCGAATTGCAATATCCTTTCGGGAAAATTGAACTGTGCTTCATGAACGCCGGAATCTGCTCTTTTTAAAACGAGCTCCTTATTAAGTGTTGGTAACATTTACATCTTAGCTTTGGACATTAAATATAGCGTGCTAAATTAATAATTTGTAGCAACAACCTAAATAAAACCTCAAATTGGGAAAATGATATCATCAAATAGTCAAAATCAATTGTGGTATTGCTATAATCGATAATATATGTATGCGGGTTGGCGGGATTTTAAGTAATTTTGCAGCCTTAAATTATTTGTAAATGAGCAAGCTTGGAAAAGTGCTGGTTGCCATGAGTGGCGGTATTGACAGTACAGTTACAGCACTGATGCTACATGAACAGGGGTATGAAGTGGTGGGTATCACCATGAAAACCTGGGACTACGCTTCAGCTGGGGCCAGCAAGAAGGAAACCGGCTGCTGTAACCTCGATTCCTTCAATGATGCCCGCGCAGCCGCGGTGCATCACGGATTTCCACATTTTATTCTGGATATCCGGGACGAATTCGGCGACTTCGTAATCAATAATTTCGTAGATGAATATATTGCAGGACGCACTCCTAATCCTTGCGTACTCTGCAATACCCATATCAAATGGCGCGCACTGATGAAACGCGCAGACGCAATGGACTGCGAATTTATTGCTACCGGTCACTATGCCCAAATTCGTCAGCATGATAATGGCAGACAGGTGGTCAGCAAAGGTATAGACGAACTGAAGGATCAAAGCTACGTGCTGTGGGGTATCCAGCAAGACGTATTGGCACGTACTATACTGCCTTTAGGTAAATATCGTAAAACGGAAATCAGACAGATGGCCTTCGATTTTGGCTATCCTGAACTGGCGAAGAAGGCAGAAAGCTATGAAATCTGCTTCGTTCCGGACAACGACTATCGCGGATTCCTGAAACGTAAAGTGGAAGGCCTCGAAGAAAGAGTGAACGGCGGTAATTTTGTACTTGCTGACGGCACCATCGTTGGGAAACATAAAGGTTATCCTTTCTATACTATCGGACAACGTAAAGGGCTGGATATTGCCCTCGGACGTCCGGTGTTTGTAACGGAAATCATTCCGGAAACCAATACGGTCGTACTTGGCAATGAGGATGAACTGCAAAAGAATACCATGATCGTAGGTGGCCTGAATATGGGTAAATACGAAACCATTACAGATGGTATGGAAGCGATCACCAAAATCCGTTATAAGGATAAAGGCGCGCTCAGTAGCCTCCAGAACGACAATGGCCTCATCAAAGTGAACTTCTACGAAAACGTAAAAGGTATCGCTCCCGGCCAGTCAGCCGTATTCTACGATGGCGATGATGTAATAGCCGGCGGTATCATTCACCGCGCTGCTACATTAGATAATCTGTAAGCCTAATTTAAAACACTCCTGTTTTCCGGCCCAACGGGCAAGAAAACGAAAAATAAAAAAAGGGATTGATGTCACAGACGTCAATCCCTTTTTAATTGCTGTAATTCAGCTATCATTATTCTTTATTCCGGAATCTCACAGCATACATAGTATCCGCACCATTCCCATAACCAGGAATAACGCCGCCTTCCTCTTGTACTAAATGACTATTGGAAGATATGAAGTCTGCCACTTCCTCATTTTCTTTCCTAAACACCGAACAAGTAATATAAATCAATACGCCGCCTGGCTTCACAAATGGTATAACGTTAGTGGCTATACGTTTTTGCAAATCCTGGAATTTGTTGATTTCTTCTTTCTTAAAGAAGCGAAGATTTTCCGGCGTACGTCCCCAGGTACCAGATCCGCTGCAAGGCGCATCCAGGATGATACCATCGAATTTCACGCGTCCCATAGTCCCTGGAAATGCAGGATTGGTAAGGTCTGCCACCCTTGCATCATAATTTTTAACCCCAGCGGCAGCAAAGCGCTGCTGTAAATTTTCCAGGATAGATCTTCTTACATCACTTACCAGCAATTGCACACCAGGCTGCTGATCCCGCAGCAGAATAGACTTTCCGCCGCTCGCGGCACAGCAATCCCACCAGCTCTGTCCTTTTGCAGGCTTAAACAAGTGACCGGTTTGTTGACTGCTGGCATCCTGTATTTCATACCAACTTTTATCCTTAAGAATATCTTCTATCTTAGTACCATTCGGTAAGGCAAGCGTAGTGCGGTTTTCCAGGAGTTCATACGGTATACCATTTTTTTGTAAGGCAGACACGATCTGTTCCTGCTTGTTATTGCGCACACGCAAAAAGAAATGAGGTTGCCGAAGATAGCTCCATGCAAAAGCATCTGCATTAATTCCTTGTGAAAGCTCATCTGTAAAAGGAAATAGCTGTTCAGCGGCGAGACTGCCAGCCCCACTGATGGCCAGCTTTTCTTCAGGAGCAGCAGCAATTTGCTGATTCCATTCCGGCCGCAATTGCTCCAACAAATCATTGGATTGCTGTTCACAAAGGAAGGTACCCAGCAGTAGCCGCTCCGAAATATCCATATCCGTATGCCACCATCCCAAGCGGAAATAATGGTATACGAGCTGTGAAATCCAGCGCCTGTCGCGGCTTCCCATCTGAGGATGCTGCTTAAAAAATTGTTTCAGAAAATGATGCAGCGGAAGATCGCCTTTATAGCTGTTAATTACCTTGGCTGCCGATACGAGATAACTTTCCCAACGGGTCATGCGCGAAGGTAGCGCTTTTCAGGGAAGGAATGGAGTGCGCCTTCGGCGTGGATATTTTTGCTCGCAGAGCAGCAAGGCAGCAAAGCAGCAATAGATTATTGCGGAGATAGTAGTTTGTTGTTTCTCGCAAAGGGGAAAAGGATTATTTTTTGTTGTTGGTTAAGTCTGCTGCTCTGCGAGCTATCTTTCCACCGCCCCCTTTTGCGTACTTCGCGAGAAATAACATTATAACACTAGTCTTTGCTGCTTTGCTGCTCTGCGAGCTATCTTTCCCCTACCCCTTTGCGCACTTCGCGAGAAATAACATCATAACACTAGCTTTTGCTGCTTTGCTGCTCTGCGAGCTATCTTTCCCCTACCCCTTTGCGCACTTCGCGAGAAATAACATCATAACACTAGCCTTTGCTGCTTTGCTGCCTTGCTGCTCTGCGAGCAAAAAAACAGCGCCAAAGGCGCCCAAAACAAAAAAGCCCCGGCTTTCGCCAGGGCTCCATATCTCACTAAAGAAATTATAATTTCAGCAATGCTTTCAATGGATCTTTACCGAACAACAGTTGCTCAGGATTTTCCAGCATTTCTTTTACTCTTACGAGGAAGCTTACAGACTCACGACCATCGATGATACGGTGATCATAGCTCAGCGCAATGTACATCATTGGACGGATGACAACCTGACCATTCACCGCCATCGGACGCTCCTGGATTTTGTGCATACCCAGAATCGCAGACTGAGGAATGTTGATGATCGGTGTACTCATCAGAGAACCGAACACACCACCATTGGTGATAGTGAAGGTACCACCTGTCATTTCAGGTAAAGTCAGTTTGTTCTCACGCGCTTTGGTAGCCAGGTTCAGTACTTCTTTCTCGATACCTGCCATATCCAGACTTTCTGCATTACGGATAACCGGAACCACCAGACCTTTAGGTGCAGATACTGCAATAGAGATATCGCAGTAATCGTGGTAAACCAGTTCTTCGCCATCAATGTAAGCATTTACAGAAGGGAATTCCTGTAATGCGAAGCAACTTGCTTTAGTAAAGAAGGACATGAAGCCCAGGTTTACTTCGTGTTGTTTCTTGAATACATCTTTGTATTTAGCGCGCAGCTCCATGATAGCAGTCATGTCTACCTCGTTGAAGGTAGTGAGCATAGCGGTAGTGTTCTTAGCTTCCACCAGGCGACGGGAAACAGTTTTACGCAGGTTACTCATTTTCTCACGACGTTCGCCGCGCGTAAACATTTCCTGACCGATCGCTACGCCTGGATTTTGCAGGGCAGCATATACATCGTCTTTCACGATTTTACCGTGAGCGCCGGTGCCTTTGATAGTGGCGGGATCTACATGTTTGTCAGCAATAACGGCTGCTGCTACTGGAGTAGCTTTGATATCGTTAGGAATGCTGGTAACAGGCGCTTGTTGTACTTGTGCCTGAGGGGCAGCAGCAGGAGCGGCCGGAGCAGCAGCTGGTGCAGCTTTTCCTGCAGGTCTTGCAGCGCTGGTGTCTATTTTGCAGGCAACGTCCCCGATTTTCAGGGTATCGCCTTCTTTAGCAACGAGAATCAGGGAACCTGCTTCTTCAGCGTTCAGTTCAAATGTAGCTTTCTCGGATTCAAGTTCACAAACCACTTCATCACGCTCTACATAATCACCATCTTTTTTAGTCCATTTAACCAGGGTTACTTCGCTGATAGATTCACCTACTGTAGGAACCTTCATTTCAATTACCCCTTTGTTTACGGCCGGAGCTGCTGGTACTGGTGCAGGAGTTGCTGCTGGTGCTGCCGGAGCCGCCGCAGGAGCTGCGGATGCCGCTGGCGCTGCAGCTGCAGTGTCGATAGTGCAGGCTACATCACCGATTTTCAGGGTAGCTCCTTCAGTTGCATTAGGAGCTATTTTGAGAATACCAGCTTTTTCAGCATTCAGTTCGAAGGTCGCCTTTTCAGACTCCATTTCACACAGTACTTCGTCCTGTTGCACATAATCTCCATCTTTTTTCAACCATTTCGCAATTGTTACCTCGCTAATAGATTCGCCTACCGTAGGGACTTTGATTTCGATAACCATATTTTATCAGTTGATGGTGAACCTGATATTTACTGTCTTGCAGTAGTTGTCAAACAGGCTAACAGTTAATACCAGGTATCTGTTTATTACTTTAATTTTTTTATTAGATGTTAAAAGCTGTGTCAATGATCTGCTGCTGTTCGCGAGCATGCACTTTGGCATAACCGGTAGCAGTGGATGCACTTGGGTTACGGCTGATAACACCGTAATTGATCTGTTTCAGATTCATCTGGAGGTAAGAAGCAGCGCCCATGTTCAGCGGCTCTTCCTGTACCCAGAAGAAAGTAGCTCCTTTATATTTGGCAGCAATAGCTTCCAGTTGTTTAACCGGCAGCGGATATAGCTGTTCCAAACGAACGATAGCCACATCTTTGCGATCATCTTTCGCTTGTTTGTCGCTCAGATCAAAATACATTTTACCGGTACACAGCAACACTTTCTTCACCAGTGAAGTATCCTGGATGAATGGATCGTCCAGCACTTCTTTGAAGGAACCATTGGTGAATTCTTCCATAGTAGAATAAGCGCCGGTATGACGAAGATTTGCTTTTGGAGAGAAGTTGATCAGCGGTTTGCGGAACTGCCAGGTCAACTGACGACGCAGCGCATGGAAGAAGTTAGCCGCAGTAGTAATGTTGGTCACCACCATGTTCTCTTCTGCACATTGTTGCAGGAAACGCTCAGGACGGGCATTGGAGTGATCTGGTCCACCACCTTCATAACCGTGAGGCAGCAACATTACCAAACCATTCTGTGTAGTCCATTTCTGTTCTGCACTGCTGATGTACTGGTCAATCACCGTCTGCGCACCGTTTACGAAGTCGCCATACTGTGCTTCCCAGATTACCAGGCTATTCGGAGTAGCCATTGCATATCCGTATTCAAAGCCCAGTACACCATATTCACTTAAGAGAGAGTTATAAATTCTGAATTTACCCTGATCAGGCGCCAGTTCACCCAGACGATTGTAAGTGGCGTTGGTGTTCTCATCGAACAATACCGCATGACGGTGTGAGAAGGTACCGCGTTTCACGTCTTCTCCACTCATTCTTACATCTCTTCCTTCAATTAACAGGCTACCATAAGCCAGCAGTTCGCCGGTTGCCCAGTCTACTTTACCTTCTTCCTGATACAGTTTGATTTTATCCTGCAACAGTTTGCTCACTTTACGCAGTGGCACAAAGTCGGCAGGCCATTTCATCAGTCCGTCGAACAGACGTTTGAAATCATCTTCGTTGATAGCAGTAACAGGAGATTGTTCAAAATCCTGCAGTGTAGCTTTACGTAAAGCCAGCCACCATTCTTCTGGTTTTTGATTTACATAAGGCAGTGGATGTTGTTTTACTTCATCCAGGCGAGCCTGTAATTCATCCCAGAATACTTTTTCCATTTCCTTTGCAAGGGTCTGCGCATCGGCTTCTCCATTGTTCAGCAGGAACTGGGTATATACTTCACGAGGGTTCTGATGTTTGTCGATCAACGCATACAGACTAGGTTGTGTGAACTTAGGCTCATCACCTTCGTTGTGACCGTGTTTACGGTAGCACACCATGTCGATGTATACATCTTCATTAAATTCCTGACGGTAGCGGGCAGCCAGCTGAGATACTTTTACTACTGCTTCAGCATCGTCTCCGTTTACGTGGAACACAGGCGCCTGTACAATAGAGGCAACGCTGGTACAGTAATCAGAAGAACGGGCATCATCGAAATCAGTGGTAAAGCCGATCTGGTTGTTGATTACAAAGTGAATGGTACCACCTGTGTAGTAGCCTTTCAGTTTGCTCATCTGAGCTACTTCATATACGATACCCTGACCAGCAACCGCGGCATCGCCATGGATGAGGATAGGCAGGATTTTATCGTAATCGCTGTTGTAGATAACATCTGCCTTGCTGCGCGAAAACCCGATAACGATTGGGTCTACCACTTCCAGGTGGGAAGGGTTAGGCATGAGCTGGAGATTTACCTGTTTGCCATTGGCAGTAGCTACCTGGGAACGGAAGCCGAGGTGATATTTCACATCACCGCTACCCATGGTCATATCAGGAATAGCCAGACCTTCAAATTCGTTGAAGATCTGCTCATAAGTTTTGCCGAGAATATTCGCCAGTACGTTCAGACGGCCACGGTGAGCCATACCGATAACGGATTCCTGAACGCCATATTCTACAGCCGTAGTGATCATCGCATCCAGTGCAGGAATAGTGGATTCGCCACCTTCCAAACCGAAACGTTTCTGACCAATGTATTTGGTATGCAGGAATTTTTCGAAAATTACACCCTGGTTCAACTTCTGCAGAATGCGACGACGTTGCTCCAATGGCAATGGATTGTTCATGGCCGTTTCATACTCTTTCTCCAGCCATTTTGCTTTCTCGCGGTCATTGATATAGGTATACTGAATACCTACCGATCCTGCATATATTTTATTCAGGAAGGCGAGAATGTTTTCTAATGTGGTTTTTCCCAGGCCGAGGAAGGTGCCTGCATAAAATTCTGATTTCAAATCCGCGTCACTGAGGTCGAAATTGGTGATTTCGAGCCCTGCTTTTCTGTCTTTTCTCTCACGGATTGGATTGGTCTTAGCGATCAGGTGGGCTTTTTTGCGATATGCCTGAATCAGACGATATACGCCAAATTCTTTAGCCAGCTGGTCGTTGGTCACCGGCGTTCCGCCTCCTGTTACTGCCGCTGGCGCTGCGGTACCCGCTTTACCATTGGCGTTGGATACTGCAAAATCAAACCCTTCAAAAAATTTTACCCATTCTGGGTCTACGGAATTAGGGTCTTTGCGGAAATCCTGATATAAAGATTCAATGTAAGCAGGATGTGAGTTGGTGACGAATGAGAAGTCCTTCATTTACAACGAGTTTTGCTGATCTTCAGTTCAAATACTTTTCTGTTGATCCAACATTATATAGGTAGAAATCCCACATTATATAATGTATGGGATTGCAAATATCGCTCGTTTTTCATTACCGAGTACGTAAAAAATTATAAAATAATAAGATGATTTAGTATGTACTTTATACGTGTCAATGATTTATATTTGCACACTTTAAGGATGGCTAATTTTTATTTGTATTGTTTTTAAAAAAGTATTACCTTTGCCGTCCGAAACTTGAAATTTGAAAAATGGCAAACCATAAAGCAACGAAAAAAGACGTACGTCAAAGCAAAAAGCGTAATGAACGTAACCGTTACTACGGTAAAACTACCCGTAATGCCATCCGTGACTTGAAAGCGATTACTGAGAAAGCGGCTGCGGAGAAAGAATTATCAGATGTAGCTTCTATGATCGACAAGCTGGCTAAACGTAACGTTATCCACAAAAACAAAGCTGCAAATCTGAAAAGCAAGCTGGCTAAGAAGGTATCTTCTTTGGCTTAATTGCTTCAGTAACAATATTTATAGCTCTTCCTCTCAAGGGAAGGGCTTTTTGTTTTTTTATTACAATTATATTAAAGAAAAATATATACTCATGTCCCTTTTCCAACTTTTGGGCAAGAAACTCAGTATTTCAGGCATTTTCACCCTGATTTTTCTATCCTCTTCCGCCCAACAACTGCTCACCCGTTACGAAAAAACAAATGGCCAACAAACAGCCACCTACCAGGAAGTAATTTCCTTCTATCAACAACTCTCTAAACAATACCCTCAGGTGAAAATGATGGAAATGGGACCCACAGACGCCGGATTCCCCCTCCACCTCATCATACTGAGCCCCGACCGTGACTTCGACTTCGCGTCTCTCCGGAAAAAAGATAAAAGAATCATCCTCATCAACAACGGTATCCACCCCGGCGAACCCGATGGCATAGACGCCTCCATGATGCTCCTCCGAGATATCGCCCAAGGCAAAAAATCCCTTCCAAAAAATGTCGTCCTCGCCGTAATCCCTGTCTATAATATTGGTGGCGCACTCAACCGTTCCGCTTTTTACAGAGTAGATCAAAACGGTCCGGATGCGTTCGGTAGCCGCGGAAATGCCCAAAATCTCGACTTAAACCGCGATTTTATTAAATCTGACTCCAAAAACGCCCGCAGCTTCCAACAAATCTACCATCTCACCGATCCGGATGTTTTTGTGGATAACCACGTGAGCAACGGCGCCGATTACCAACATATCATGACACTTCTCCCTACCCAACACGATAAACTCGGCGGTCCTATGGGAGAATTCCTTAATAACTCCTTCACCCCCGGCCTCTACCGCCTCATGAAGGAAAAAGGTTACGACCTCGTTCCATATGTCAATCACTTCGGCGAAACACCCGACAGCGGCTGGGTAGAGTTCAACGATTCTCCCCGCTACTCCTCCGGCTTCTCTACCCTCTTCCATACGTTCGGCTTCGTTCCCGAAACACATATGCTGAAACCTTATCCACAAAGAGTAGCAGCTACCTACGCCCTGATGGAATGCTTTATTAAATTTACTGCAGACAACAGCTCCTCCATCCGCGATCTGCGCGCTGCCACCAAAAAAGCAGTGCTCACTCAGCAACAGTTTCCGCTCGACTGGCAGTTTGATATGACCCAATACAGCACTATTACCTTCAAAGGCTTCGCCTCCGGTCATAAACCCAGCGATATCTCCGGTTTGCCACGCCTCTACTATGATCGATCCAAACCATTTGAACGTCAGGTGAAATTTTACAATCACGCGAATGCCGTGAATTTTGTGAATAAACCTACGGCCTACCTGATCCCTCAGGGCTGGTGGGCGGTCATCGACCTACTAAAAAATAATAAGGTGATCATGCAACGACTGCAAAAAGATACGACCATCCTCGTAGAGGCCTATCATATCGCTGACTATAAATCTTACAACAAACCATTCGAAAAACACTACCTCCACACGGATGTGAAAGTAACCACCAGCATGGATTCTATCCATTTCCGCAAAGGAGATTATTATATTCCGCTCAATCAGGTGGCCAACAGATTCCTCATGGAAGTACTGGAACCTACTGCCGGCGATTCCTATTTCGCATGGAATTTCTTTGACGCCGTACTCGGACAAAAAGAAGGATATAGTCCGTATGTTTTTGAAGACACGGGGTATGAATGGTTGAAACAGCACCCGGAAGTACAAGCGGAACTCTCGAAGAAAAAAGCTACCGATACTGCATTTGCTAATAATGGCCCGGCACAGTTACGTTGGGTATATCAGCAATCGCCCTACGCAGAACCGGAATATATGAGGTATCCAGTGTATAGAGTGAAGTAAGAATCCCCGCTCTATTTTCCTCTCACCACCGTACCCCAGAGCTGTTACCACATGCATGAGACATTAAAAAGTAGGCGCAGAAACTGCGCCTACTTTTTAATGTTAAGTAATTTTACTCGATAGAATTATTAATTGCCAGCATCATGTTGAAGATCTTTTTTATCGTGCTGCAGATCTTTTTCATCTTTATTTCTGTCTTTTCTTTCACGGTTCAACTTGCGTTTATCCTGCTGAACGTCTTTTGCATCCTTGTTTCTGTCTTGTATATCACTGGAAAGATCTTTCCTGTCGTGGCGGGTATCATTTTTATCGTGACCGATATCCTTGTAATCTTTTTTCAAATCAGCTCTATCTTTTGCCAGATCAGCTTTATCGCCTGACTTCTTATCACGGGCGATGTCTTGTTTATCTTTATATGCATCGCTGTAATCTTTGTGCAGATCTTTCTTATCGTGGCTAATATCTTTTCTGTCATGATTGATATCATTATTATCGTGTTTTACATCTTTGCGATCATTGCTGATATCTTTTTTGGTGTTATTTATTGCGTTGTTATCATGGTGGATATCTGCACGATCGTGGCGAATATCAGCACGGTCATGATTAGCGCGATGATTTTGTGCATTAGCCTCAAAAGATAGCAGGCCTAAAGCCAAAGTTGACAGGAGGATGGAGAGATTCTTCATAATAAAGAGTAATTTAATATGATAAATAAATTATAGTTATGATAGACTTCCATCGACATCAATTGTTTAATCAACGTATAGTTAAAAAATTACTAATGTGCGGTGAGATAAATTGATATGACATGAAAAAAGGGGCAAAGCCCCTAATAGTTTATTCGTTGAGTTAACCTGATTGATATTTCAGCGGTGAATGTAGCGGATGCTCAAAAAAGAGGTTGATTTACACCTTCTCCACCACCATCACTGTATGCTGCTCCCCATAAAAATGATTATAAATCACAATCTTCTTAAAATCTGTAGGGAACTGCGGTACCATTGGAAATAATTCCGCAGGAATACTACCTGCCTTCAGCAATGAGGCCGCCAGCCAGAGTGCAAAGGCGCCTGCTGTATCGTATTCTCCGGAGAGATGTTTGAAAGGAATAGATGGCTGTGGGAGCACATCTTGGAGCAACTGATAATAATGAGCATGATTGCTGTCGCCATTAGCGCCACTGATAATCAGATCAGCGTCTGATCCCAGTTCCTGCAGCGTAGCAGTTAATTGCGCTGCAGATGGTTTATACAACAGCTTACATGCGCTCAAAGCAGCAATGGAATTAGCATCCGCCTTGGCCCCTAAAACAAAAAAAGTACTGCCTTCTCCTGCAATAGTTCCTGGAAGATTCGTGTTTAACAAATCGATGTTGGCAACAGGATCTGCTCTCCAATGTCCAATGCGGCTCTTAATATAAAAATGCTCTGGAGTAATTTCTTCAAATGCGCCCGTAAGCGTATGAGAATAGCCTTCCTGCAACAGCATCAGGCTGTCGATCAATGCATTTTCAAAAGAAAATCCTCTGTGAACAAAAGTGTTGTTATAGTCGGTGCCCTGCTGTTGCAGCGCAATCAGTCCGTTAACGGAATTGTAAGTCGACTGAATAAATGGAGTAGGATTCAAAGCAGTTTCTTTATACTGCTCTATTTCCTTAATGAATTTTTCTGTATCCTGTAAGCTACCTTTTCCAGTACCAGTGACAATAGGCCCCGGTGTGGAAACGCCGCTAACAGCCAGGCATTTCAGCGCTGCGGTCAGCCCCATTTTCAGAATGCGGGACATTCTACGGAGACTGTTTGCAGGTATATACGGCTTGTAATCAGGCTCTATGCAAGCCAGACGGTTGCTTTCTGTACGCACCAATGGCATATTGATAATATCTCCCTCAAAAGTAGATTGGGGAGAGATAGCCGCCATTCCCTGAATATAACACTTAACCTTCATACTTGCTGAGTACCAGGGAGGCATTGTTACCTCCGAAGCCAAAAGAATTTGAAATAACATTTTTAATCAGGACTCCTTCCTTCAATTCCATCACAGGAATAATGCTGAGTTCTTCCATTTTCTCTGAGAAATTGAGATTAGGAAAGATGATCCCGTTTTGTATAGCCAGCACAGAATAGATGGCTTCTATTGCGCCTGCCGCAGCCAGTGTATGCCCCGTGAAAGGTTTGGTGGAACTAAACGGAGGCACTTTTGTACCAAACAATCGCTCCAATGCGCGCCCTTCTGAAACATCATTATTAAGGGTGGCTGTGCCATGCACATTTACATACTGTACCTCTTCCAGCGAGCGACCACTCATTGCCAGCGCATTTTTCATAGCGGCATAAGCGCCATCCCCTTCCGGTGAAGGAGAGGTAGGATGAAATGCTTCGTTAGCATTGCAGTATCCACTCAGTTCTGCCAGGATAGTACTGTTGTTGGCACGGGCAAAAGATTCACTTTCCAATACGAGGTAAGCGGCTCCTTCTCCCAGATTCAATCCGGTACGCTGATTGTCGAAAGGCCGGCAAAACTGCTTATCCACATTCTTCAACGAATTGAAGCCATTGAGGGTAAATCGTGTCAGCGCTTCTGTTCCTCCGCAGACCATCCGCTGATACATACCATGCTTAATCATACGCGCGCCAAACATCAAGGCGTTCGCAGAGGAAGAACAGGCCGTACTGATAGTGGCAATATGATCGTGGAATCCAATTGTATCAGCAATACGCTGGGTACAGTCGGCACAGTCCAGGGTATTGATACTCTGTATAAAATCGCCTTCTTTATCTGGATTGATCAGGTCGAAATAGACTTTCTCCGTATCGCACATCCCACCCACGGTACTGGCGTTAATGAACCCGGTAGGGGTAGCGGATACATCACTGATTCCTGCCTGTTGCAGGGCTTCCTGCATTGCTGCCAGTCCCAGTAATGTGGTGCGGGTGAAACCATGCTGTACAGGAATGCCGGTCTTGTCAAATAAAGCCTTGTTGGATAACTTTATTTCACCTACCGGCAATACCTGTTTGTAAATAGTATCAATATAGTCGGTAAATCCCAGTCCACTCTTCTGTTGACGCAGATGCTGCAGATTTTCGGCTACGTTATCACCTATGGCGGTGACCATTCCCATCCCAGTTATAAACACTCTTTCCGCCATGTAGCTGAATTACTTAAGCGGGTTGTTGTTTGGACTGAATGAATTCGGCCATTGACTGAACAGACTGAAGGATTTTACGACCTTCACGTGGATCTTCCACTTTGATGCCATATTGTCTTTCCAGCAATACCATCAGCTCCAGAGAGTCAATGCTGTCCAGACCCAGACCTTCCCCAAATAACGGCGCATTGTCGTCAATATCTTCTGGTTTAGTGTCTTGCAGGTTTAATGCTTCGATAATCTGTTCTTTCAGTTTCTTTTTTAATTCTTCCATAATGTTGTAGGTTTATCAACTGTCGTTGCTAACAGCAGAAGCCCATGTTAAGTGGTAAAAATACAGTTTTAGGACTGTTTTGAAAATATTTACTAGTTCATTCTTCTTTTTTCCACATATCCCGCAATTGCCAGCATAGTCAATCCTGTCAGCATTAAGCGCAAGACATTCTTCCACACATAGGCAATATTGCCGTTCCGGAGATATATGTCGTTGATGGCATCCAGGCCCCAGCTAAGCGGCGACAAACGCCCCACTACCTGCATTTTCATGGGCATGATTTCCAGGGGAATCCAGATTCCGCCAATGGCAGAGAGTATCACAATGGAAATAGCGCCAAAATTCAAGGCCTGGTTAGGCGTCTTAAACAATGTGCCAATAAGAATGCCATAAGAAGTGGCTGCCAGGCCTATGGCCGAAGCTACCAGCAAGGTGGCTCCTGCATCCCGGCCCATTACCAGCCTTGGTAAATCCAGCAATGGCATAATGTAAATGCCTACGAGCATCATGCAGTAGAATTGTACGACACAAATGCCTACAAAAAACAACATTTTCCCCGCCAGGATTTCCAGGTAAGAACCAGGTATCAGCTTCATTCTCAGCAGACTACCATCTTCCCTTTCTCTGATCATATTTCCTGCAATAGGTATCACAATGAAAAACATCGCGAAAATGCTCCATGCAGGTACGTTATGCTGTACAGAGTTGGAAATCACGTCTATCTGCTGGCCGGTACCGGTAGATTCTTCTTTTAATCCTACTGCCTGTAGCTTTATCGGGAGCGTATCCGACGCTGCTGTGACAGTAGTGTCTTTACTTCTTAATTCCTGACGAATCCGACCCAATAACATATCTGTTTCCACCTGTGTCAGGAAATTATCAATTGCCTGATGGATTGCACCTTTGAAGGCTTTCTTCGCAGCAGGATCAAAATATACAACAACATTCAGGGAATCGCTTCCTTTTTTCACCGGCAGGGCAAGGGTCATGCCCATCCGATGGGAAATATCATTCACAATTCTGTTGGCATTGCTGACAATAGAGCCAGTAGCGCCGGACGGAATGATGATACTGATTTTGTAAGTACCGTCATTGACCAACTGTCGGGCCTTCTCTGTGGTCAGCGGTTGGCCGTCAAGGGAATCAATGATGCGGAATTGTCCTCCTACCTCAAGTCCTTCCCTGATGGAACGTCCGAGGCGGCCATGATCGTTGTCTACCGTCAGGATATCAAATTTTACTTCCTGATAATCTTTAAACGGCGCATCCTGGATCAAGGCCATCACAGTAATCAACACTACAGGCATCACGAAAAGCAGGGTGAGTCCTGTTTTATCGCGAACCAGTAATTGCCATTCTTTTCTTATAGTAGCCAGTAACCGTAGCATGAATCTAAAATAGTGTTAATCGCGTAAGGCATGACCGGTATAGTGCAGGAATACATCTTCGAGGTTATCACAGGTTGGCTGCGATTGTATCAGCTCTTTCGGATTGCCTTGCACAATCATCTGTCCTTCATCCATAATTACCACCTCCTCGCATAATGATTGTGCTTCTTCCAGCAGGTGCGACGTATACAGGATACTGTTGCCCTGACGGTTGTAGTCACGCAGGAATTGCAGAATCATTCCTCTTGATTGTACGTCCACACCTGCGGTGGGTTCATCCAATACAAGGAGGGATGGATTATGTAATATAGCTGCGATGATATTAGCTCTGCGCTTCATACCACCGGAGTATTTGTAAATTTCTTTATGAGCGCTTTTCTCCAGTCCGAATACTTCCAGTAACTCCATAATCCGCTGTAGCAGTGCCTTTCCTTTGAAACCATAGAGGTTCCCGAAATAGGTCAGGTTTTCTACTGCGCTCAGTTGCGGATAAAGTGCAATTCTTTGCGGCACTACGCCAATCAACTTTTTGATACGTTCCCGATGCGCTGCATCCTGGGGCATATCATTGATCAATACCTGGCCATCGTTTGCACGCACCAGGCCGCAAATAATTGAAATGGTGGTGGTTTTTCCAGCTCCGTTAGGTCCCAGTAAGCCCGCAATGCTTCCCTCTCTAAATGAGAAGGAAAGGCCTTTGAGCGTTGGTTCCTCTGCACCTTTGTACGTTTTATACAAATCTTTTACGACAATGCCGGCCATATCTGAAATTTAAATTGCCTTACTGAGTTTACGGAAAAAGGCTTCCTCGGCGGCAGCAGTTCTGAAGAGCATTTCGCTCAGGTCGCTATAGGAAGTATTATCTGCACTGCGACTTTTGCAGACGCGGCCTGCTGAAAAGGCGAAGTTGCGCCACAGATCACCGATCTGCGTGAGTTCTCCCGCCAGTTTTTCCAGTTCCGGTTTTTTGAGAATGGGGGCAGCTTCCTGCAGGAAGGCTGCATATACAAAACGGAATCCGGCGCCACCAGTACCAATTTCTTCCTGCATACGGATGATATTGCCCAGGTAAAGGGCAGCACGGCGGTCGTCCAGTTTTTCCGGATATTTCTTTACTCTCTTTGCCAGGAATCGGATACCATCTACGCCAAACATGGGTATTGGTACCTTCAACATATAGTGGCAGGTTTGCTTGATACCTTCGATCACCGGTTTTTCGAAAGATACCTGGGTAGGTACGCTAACAGGATAATACATTTTTCCTTTAGGCGCAGGGAACCCTTTCGCAAAGCGGGCCTGAATGAGGCTTTCCGGATCAATCTCCGTCACCGTATCCATTACCGGATCACTGACCAGATAATTATTGTCTTTCTTTCCATACACAACCAGGTTATGCGCATTGAAATGGAAGCGGTAAGAAGGAGGAAAATAAGGCAGATAATAAACGCTGGATTGCAATCCTACCGGGGTTCCGGCAGCAATAGTTTCATCCAGAGTGGCCATTCCTTTCTCGGGGCTGCTAAACTTCTGCGCTTTCATTTTCACACCGAGCCGGTCGCATACACGCTGGAATATAGCGCCAGGCCATATTCTGTAGGTTGTTCCAGGCACGCCATTCACCTTCACAAACGGCAGGTGGCCGAAGAAAAGGCCTGCTCCAATACCGAAAGCCATTGGTTCACTGATTTTCAGGCCATGATGCCCCAGCAGATTGGAGATGACACCGCTTTCACAGTGTGCTGTTTGTGAGTGATGGAATTGAATATCGTTCATAACATTTTATATATCCCAAAGAATCAGACGGAGTTCCGGTAATCGAAACTCCGTCTGAAACTGGCGATTTATTTATTTGATCTGCTGCAGATCTGAGATACTAATCTTGAAAGCATCGGCATAGCGCTGCAACATTTTCTGGCTGAGTCGCCGGAATACAGCGGGTTTCAT
This sequence comes from Chitinophaga dinghuensis, assembly GCF_003259435.1. Classification (GTDB taxonomy): domain Bacteria; phylum Bacteroidota; class Bacteroidia; order Chitinophagales; family Chitinophagaceae; genus Chitinophaga; species Chitinophaga dinghuensis. The sequence continues at coordinate 63,237 of NZ_QLMA01000003.1, read as the reverse complement.
ATGTCGCTTTACCTGCCACTGGAATTTGCCTACATAGTTTGCCAGCAGGGGCAAATCCATGATATTCTTTTCCATGTAATAGGCTACCGGACTGATTTCTCCGGTCAGCACCCGTTGCCTGGCAGCTTCTATTCGTTGATTCACTTCTTCCCAGGCCTGTCCCAGTGCGATGTTTTCAGGCTCCCAGCCTGCACTTTGCACCTGCACATAACTTCCTGAGTTATCCACCGCATACATAATCTGTTTGAATGTACCCTCATGGAGGTTGTCGCTATCCTGTGGTACTTCCTCTTTTTTCATGGCAGCAGTTTTAAAGGTGAATACTTACACAACAGTGATCTGAGCGTAAGCATAAGAGAAACGTGCACTTTCCGGAACCATCATCACAATCTTCTGACCTTTTTTCAGTTGACCGGTATTCATCAGTTCTTCCAGCATCAGGTAAGGAGATGCAGTACCTACGTTACCTACATTCGCCAGGTTGGTAAACCATTTATCCAGCGGAATAGGAACGCCGATACGGCTAATTTCCTCCTCGATTTTAAGGCGGAAGAATTCAGAAGAGAGGTGAGGCAGGAACCAGTCGATCTCATCGAGGTTAATATTATAACGCTCTACGAGTTGTTTCCACATTTGTGCTCCGGAAGGAACAATATTTTTTCCGAGCAGGCGGGTATCCTGTTTGAAGGAGAATACGCTATGGAACGCCCATTCGTCGGGAGTCATTTCAATCCAGCCTTTGGTTTCGCCATCATCCGTTTTGATTGCGCCGGAATACATACATGTTTCCAGTTCATGGGCATAGGAAGCAATTTCCACCCAGTCTACGCGGAGAGACAGTCCTTCTTCATTTGGTTTATCAGAGAAGAGGGCCGCACTGGCGCCATCGGAGAGCATCCAGCGGAGGAAGTCTTTTTCAAAGGCGATAAAACCATTTTGTTCGAGGGCTTTCTGTGCATCTGCTTCCGGCTGGAATTTTTCCGCCAGCATCCATGCAGAGAATTTCTCAGAACCGGTGCTTACCGCATTGGAAGTATTTCCGCAACGGATAGACATCCAGGCATATTTGAAGGCTTGCATACCAGCAGCGCAAGCGCCGGTAGCAGCAATAAGTTCAACAGGCTGGCATTTCAGCAAACCGTGCACCATCGCTGCGTGGTTAGGCAGCATCTGGTCAGGAGAAGTTGTACCACAGGCCAATAATTGGAGGTTGTTGATGGGATTTTTCTCATCAAACAGCGCTTTTACCGCTTCAGCAGTCATTTCCGCATTGGTATGAGTGGATTTACCTTCGTTGTCCAGCGAATAATAACGGGTTTTGATTTTGTTATTTCCCAAAATCTTCAGACGCATACGGGAGGCTTTTCCATCCACCATCCCAAGAATGCTTTCCATTTCATCATTTTCGACAGGCTTGTTCGGTAAAAATTTAGAGAGCCTGGTTATATATACTTCCTTCATTTGAAAATAATTCGACTATTAAGGTTACATGCTAAACCTTAGCAGCGCCACGGTGAAAAACATGTTTTGATTTGTATAAAATACTATACGGACGTAAATATAGAATTCTAATCTGAATTACAATTATTACGCCACCAGACAAAAACGGCCCTGGGAATTTCGGGCTGGCATAGAAAATTCCTCTTTCACCTAGCGCAGGGAAATACCTTTATAGTACTCAACCTCGCGTTGGAGCTCGTTTTTCTTGAGATTTAATTTGATGAGAGAAGATATAAGTGTAATGGGTGTCAGTACAAAAATACCTACCAACAACAATGACCTGTACATCGTAACACGCGGCTGGCGCGCCTCTGCGCCTGGTCCGCCTTTGGCGCTGATAAATTTGGCCCAGTAACGGAACGCCTTGATGCCTCTGTCTTCCAGCAGGATCAGGTTAGGCAGCAGTTCTACAGAATCCAATGCCAACAATTCCGGATGAAGGGTATTCCAGCTATTATTGGAAAGCGCCTTCTCTATCGGAGCCGCAAACCTATTGCTGGTAACGATTTCATTCTCCTGTACGCCAGCTTGTGGTAAATAGCGGGTAGCCTCTTTTTTACCTTTAAATGCCCAGCGTAAAACAGTGATTAATGAAACCAGATTAGGGGATTTATCAACAAGTACAATATTTCCAACCAACTTTGCACCAGCCTTATCAAGATATCCTTTTACTTTCTCCTGTGCGTTCAGCCACATATTGCGGCTTCCCAACAGGGTGATCACATTCTTCCCTTTCAGCAACTGTGCGCCCTGCTCACTTTGCAGGAAGGCCGCCGTTGGCTGGGAAGGCGATAAAAACCAAGGCTGGTAAGCCAGTATCACCAGGTCGAAATGCGCATTCACATCCACTTTCAGCGGCTGAATACCACGCGGCCTGCCCAATACTGTTTCCGGCATCGTGTCATAAAATGTCTGCTTCTTCCATGGAAAAACAAAAGGCTCCACAGGAACCAGTTGCTCATAGGTTACATCCACTTTGCCGTCCAGCGGCGCCAACACATGATCTACAATCCTTTTCAGTTGTCCGGTTTGCGTATAATATACTACCAGGACCTTCGGTTTTACATTCATAAAAGAACAGGAGGTTCAACAATTTCAAGCTGTAAACTTACAAAAAAGATATTATCATTTATATGATTTAAAGATAATTTGATATAAGCATTGCTGAACATATGGGGAGGAAATGGGGACTTAGTTGGAGCTTTTTATCTTGTGCCCCAGGCCAGGTACTGCCACAATCGGCTTACTATTAATTTGGTGCAGTACCTGGACTTAAGGACTTTGAATCATCTAAATAACTAACAATCAGTCGTTTTATGATACAAAATATGTTAAAATTTTGTAAAAAATATTTTACTCAGCTTTCTGAATAGTGCCAGAACCCGCGATGGATGAGCTAACCTGCGGAGATCCCTTGTAAATAATACTACCCGCTCCAGCAATTTTTGCTTTCAGACTTACGCTGGCATGTACGCGTGCATCGCCACTACCTGCAATAGAAACGCTGGCATTTTCAGACAATAGGTCCGGGGAGATGAAATTACCTGCACCGGCAATAGATACATGCAGATCCCTGGTTTGACCAGTGAGTTTGATATCTCCTGCGCCAGCAATGCTGGAAGAAACTTTAGGAGCATCCACTTTACCGGTAATACTGCCTGCACCAGCAATTTTAACCGTCATCTCATCTTTGCTGCTGAATGTACCCTCCAATTCAATATCTCCGGCGCCAGCAACTACTACTTTATTTAATTCGGTTGTAGAGAGATACACGTCATACGCCTTATGTGTTCTCGCATTAACATCGTCTTTGAGCCTAATCGTCAATTTATCGCCTTCCCGCTCCAGTAAAATCAGTGGAACAATATTGCTTTCTGCTTCTATCACAGCTGTTTTAGCTTCGCCCTGCTGCAAATGCACCTTCATCCCAGCTTTTACGGCCAAACTGGTAAAAGGAGTAATCGGACGTTCTTCCTTAATTACATTTCCGTTACCATTAACGGTTACAATGTTGCAGGATGGGAAAAGAGCAATGGCAGTCAGGGGTAATAGCAGCCAGGTAAAACGGCATAAGTTCATTCTCATAAATAGGTAGATTATTCCGAAATATACAACCAGAATTCGGAATTTGGAATTTCAAAAGCCGAATTTCGGGGAATGACTTTATCTTTGCACCACCATGACAGAAAAGATACTTATCCTCGATTTCGGTTCTCAGTATACGCAGCTCATCGCTCGCAGCATCCGCGAACTGAATGTTTATTGCGAAATTAAGCCTTGTCTCCAGCCAATTGCCTGGGACGAATCCATCAAAGGAATTATTTTATCCGGAAGTCCGTTTTCCGTGAATGATCCAAATGCTCCTTCTGTAGATATCGCAGCTATGGCTGCCAAAGTACCTGTACTGGGTGTCTGCTACGGCGCACAGCTGATGGCTAAAAACTTCGGCGGAGAAGTGGCTAAAAGTAATATCCGCGAATACGGCCGCGCCTTTATGGAACACAATGACAAAGAGGAAAAGTTATTGTACGATATCTCAGGAAAAAGCCAGGTTTGGATGAGCCACTCCGATACCATCAAACGCATTCCTGAATCCTTCGACATCATCGCTACCACCGAAAACATCCCGGTAGCCGCCTTCAAAAGCACTTCCGTTGCCGCAAACCCTATCTTCGGTCTGCAATTCCATCCGGAAGTAACCCACTCCCTGGAAGGCAAACAAATCATCCGCAACTTCCTCCTCCATATCTGTGGTTGCACACAGGACTGGACTCCGGCGCAATTCGTTCAGGAAACGATCGCCAAAATCAAGGAACAAGTGGGCGATAAACGAGTGGTAATGGCTCTCAGCGGTGGAGTAGACAGTACTGTAGCTGCAGAACTGATCCACAAAGCCATCGGCAAAAACCTTTTCTGCATATTCGTGGATAACGGCCTCCTCCGTAAGGATGAATTCGAAACCGTCCTCGAATCTTACAAACACATGGGCCTCAACGTAAAAGGTATCAACGCTAAAGATCTCTTCTACGCCCAACTGGACGGCGTTTCCGATCCAGAAAAGAAACGTAAAATCATCGGTCGCCTCTTCATCGAAGTATTCCAACATGAAGCTGCTGAACTGAAAGATATATCCTTCCTCGGACAAGGTACCATCTACCCAGATGTAATCGAATCCGTTTCTGTAAATGGTCCTTCCGTTACCATCAAATCCCACCACAACGTGGGCGGCCTGCCAGAAAAAATGAACATGCAACTGGTAGAACCACTGCGCTTCCTCTTTAAAGACGAAGTACGCCGTGTAGGTCGCGAAATCGGCATCAGCGATATCTTCCTCGGACGCCATCCGTTCCCAGGCCCAGGTCTCGCTATCCGTATCCTCGGCGCCATCACTCCTGAAAAAGTACAAATGCTCCAGGAAGCAGACGCTATCTATGTGGAAGGTCTCCGCGAAGCAGGACTGTACGACAAAGTTTGGCAGGCAGGCACTATCCTCCTCCCTGTTCAAAGCGTTGGCGTTATGGGCGACGAACGTACCTACGAATTCACTGTAGCACTCCGTGCTGTGACCTCCGTAGACGGTATGACCGCCGATTGGGCCCATCTGCCATACGAATTCCTGGCAAAAATGTCTAACGACATCATCAACAGGGTAAAAGGTATTAACCGTGTTGTTTACGATATCAGCTCCAAACCTCCTGCTACCATCGAGTGGGAATAAGAGGATTTTGGACTTTCAAATAACCGATCGGCACAACTTATGCAGTAGCTGCCGATCGGTTGTTAAATTTATATCAAGCACACAAACTGCCAATTGTTATGAACCTATCTTTTTCTATAAAACACCTGCTGGCCGGAGCCGCTGTAGCATTAGCTTTCAGTGCCTGCTCCTCTTCCCGCAAAACCGTTTCCAGACCGGCTCCCCCTCCTACAGCCACCACCAACAAACCAGCCCCCGAGAAAAAGCCGGAACCCAAAGCCGACAAAAAAATCCCCTTTAATGTTCCCGCTTTCGCCAAAGACGTGAAAAGAGCGTCCTATAATGTGGCCATCTTCGCTCCATTATACCTCGACTCCGCCTTTGCTGGCTCCAACGATATTGCTGGTCGTACCATGCCACGCTATGTACTACCCGGCCTCGAGTTCTACGAAGGCGCCCAACTGGCACTGGACTCCCTCCAAAGCCAAGGCTACAACCTCCGTGTAACCGTATACGACAGTAAAGGCAAACAGTCTGTTTCCAATCTCATCCACTCTAAAGTGCTGGACGCTACTGACCTGATCATCGGTTCCGTTACCAACCCAGACCTGAAAGAACTCAGCGATTTCTCCCGCGATAAAAATATCAACTTCATCTCTGCTACATACCCCAACGATGGCGGCGTAACAGACAACCCTTTCCTCTTTATTTCCAACAGCACGCTGAAAACACACTGCGAAGCCATTCAGAAATATGTACAGGAAAGCTTCTCCAGCAAAAACATCGTACTGCTACGCAGAAACACTGCTTTTGAAAATCGCATGGCTGCTGATTTTAAAACAGCCTACGAAAAAATGGACAATCCGAAAAAGTCACGCATCCGCGAAGTGATCTGGCAGGAAGGCACTACGCCGGAAGAACTGTCCAAATACCTGCTGACAGATCGTACCAATATCGTGATTGTTACTGCACTGGATGAAAATGGCGCAAAAACATTGCTCCGTAAACTAAATACCAACGCTGCTACTTATCCAATGCAGATCTACGGAATGCCAACATGGGATGTTTTCCGCTTCAAAGAACCGGAATTCAAAGGCATGCAGATCTACTACTCTTCTCCTTACTTCAACGATAAAAATGATCCATACAGCCGCTATGTAACGGACTACTTCCGCAAAACATACCGCGCACGCCCTTCTGACATGGCCTTCAAAGGTTTTGATATGACCTATTACTTTGTACGCCAACTCAGACAAAATGGAGTGTATTTCAATGCAGAGGTGAACGAGTCTCCCAAAATCATCTCCCAATACAACTTCCAACCTGTTTACATCAAAGAAGGAGAACAAACGCCTTCTTACTTCGAGAATAAAAATATCTACATCATCCAAAAAGGAGAGAATGAAGATATTAAGATGAACACCAGGAATTAATAACAACCTTCATAAAAGCAACAGGCTGTATCGCTCATCGATACAGCCTGTTGCTTTTATGTGAATGCCAGTTTATCCGACACTACTTTTTCGCCAAAGCAGCTTCATTCCCCAACAAAGTAAGCATAGATACTACGCCCACTTTCGTTCCATAGGGAAGCGCAGTCAGATCCAGTTTGAAGTCGCCATTATGCGCATTAAAAGGAAGTTCCCCCTTTTTCCAGGCATTGGCAAAATCCTCCGGATTGGCAACACCCACCTGAACATAACAATACTCTACAGTAGGTTTTAAATGCAATACCAGATGATGAAAATCTTCAGATCCCATCACAGACGGTAGAATTGTTTCATCAAGTAAGGTAATAGTGGAATCCGACTCCTTCAAGTTCTGCTTAAATGATGCCTGTAATGTTTGAGTCAGCGCTTGTGCATTCACTAAAGGTTCTGCCCATCCTTTGAAAACATGGGTCGGACTATCCTTTTCCGGCATGCCATAAGCCCTGGCAATACTCTTGTCCATCCGAATGATAGAATTGATCATGGTATCCCTGTCTGCATGGCTATACCAACGGAGATTTACCTTCAACAAGGCGCTAGGTGGAATGACATTATTATCCAATCCTGCTTTCACAGAACCCACGGTCAACACAGCCGCGTTTTTAGGGTTAATTCCTCTGCTTACAATCGTCTGATATTGCAATATAGCATTGGCCGCCATTACTACCGGGTCTATGCAGAAATTAGGCGTACTTCCATGCCCCCCAATACCATAAAATGTAACGTCAATCTGATCTGTTCCTGCCATCCGTGCCCCAGTAGCTGCAGCCACCATGCCTACGGCCACCGGCGCCGTATGAATTCCAAACAAATACTTAGGTTCAGGGATGTGGTATTTTTCATACATGTTATCTTTTACAGCCATCGCTTCGGCCCCAAGAATAAGCTCCTCCGCCGGTTGCCCAATGAATACAACCGTGCCTTTCCAAAGCTTTCTATGATCGTTCATGAATTTGGCCACGGCCAACATCCATGTTGTATGCGCATCATGACCACATGCATGCATAACGGGAGTAATTGTACCATCTTCCAATTTAACAGAATCCCTGCTGGCATAAGGGACATCAGCCGTTTCATAGACTGAGTTACAATCCATATCGGCTCTATACATCACTATCGGTCCCTCTCCATTCTTCATTATACCGGCAACACCGGTTCCTCCAATATGAGTGATAGTATCACATCCATAATTCTTTAGTTCCTGAGCCACCAATGCAGCCGTATTATACTCATGAAACCCAAGTTCCGGATGCTGATGAATACGCTTAAAAATGCCATCAAAATATTGCTGATCAGTAGCAATATCTTTTGTGATGGTAGCCATGTCAAGATTTTTACTTCGCTGGGCTGTAGCGTTAAAGGTCAGAAACAGGATAAAACATGCGCTCAACAATGATTTGGTTTTCATAAATGGGGTATTAATAAAGGTTAGTAAGAGAGAAATAATAATAGATAAACCTATACATCTCCCCACCTTAAAAAGTTCAAAGCCCGATGTTAGCCGCAATAAAAAAAGGGGATCAAGCTTAATTGATCCCCTTTCTCACGATTTGTAAATTGTATTATGACAGCTGAAAACAGCACAACACCCCTTCACTGGTAGTAGCCAGTAATTGGTGATGTACAACCGTAATGGTGATGATATTACTGCTGTAATCAAATATTCTGTCGCGGGTAGTAGTAGGACGTCCATCATAGTCATATGCAGTAAAGGAAACCCCTTCCGGCTTCAGTTCCGCATTAACAACAAGACTTTCCCTATCAAGTACCAGTAATCTTCCAAACTCCGAAAATACCAGTATACGCTTATCATCCAGGAAGAAAATAGTGTAGTTCAGACTATCTGGTTCATGCGCCGGATAATCCAGACTGCCCTGGAATATATCATCCTGCGATACCGACGCCACTTGTTCAAATGCAGGGAAAGAGAAAATCACTGCTGGCCCGTCGTAATGCGGCGCAGTTACAAACTCATTTCCGGAAGGAGAAAAATTCCCCATGATACAATCATCACATTGTGGCAGGTCTGTAAGCGTGATCTCGCCATTATTCCAGGTAATCAGCTTCAACTGATTAGTGTCCTGTCCTGCGGATGTTTCCAGTATTATTTTATCAGCATGTGGCGTGCGATGGAAATTATAGGCAAACTCCTGCTGTCCTTCTAATGTGTAAGTGGCCAGTACTGCGTAAGTAGTAGCATCCAAAACCTGCAACTCATCATTGCTTCCTTCTTCACTTCCAGGGATTACAAACCAGATAGTTTTTCCATCAGTAGAAAAATAACAGGCAGATCCAAGGAAATAACCCCACGGCTGATGTGTTACTGTATGCAATACCTTGGTACCTTCTCCATCCAGGATACGCATATCGCTGATCCCTGCAATTGCCATCTGGTGGCCATCCGGGGAGGCCGACAACTTACTGCTCACATAATTTACAGTTTGTCCCTGGAGAATTTTCTCCCAGACAATCTGCAACTGATTATCCAGTTTTGTAATGAGTGGCTGACTGGCAAAATTGACCAGTATTTCCCCATTAGGGATGGGTACAATACTTACAGGATTTGCTGTAAATGTGAGTTTTGCTTTTAATGGCAGGTGTATATTAGGAAACTGACTCATAATTTTTATTACGTTGCCGCAAAGGTACAGAAACCGCAAAACAATCCCCTAAGCTAATTAATTAAGCAAGCTGTTGATGAGGCATTGCAGCATCCTTTCGCTGAAAAATCAGTAGCGTAATAATAGCCGCTAATTCTATTAACATCAATACAACCAAAGATACCCCATGCATATCCCAGTGTAACGCCGGCGCCAGTTGTATCACCAGGCCAATGACGGAAAGTCCTAATCCGCCACCCAAAGAATTGGAAGTACCATTTACCCCCGATGCCAGGCCTTGCTGATGTGGTCCTGCCGACTGCACACTCAAAATAGTAACGCTGGGGAATATCATAGAAATACCGACTGTATTAGTACAAAAGATTCCTAACACTATCACAGGCAAAGGAAAGAATCCGAAATAACTGAAGAAAAAGCAAATGAAACCCAGGAGCATAAAAATATTCCCGATAATCCCCACCCATACTACGCCTACCCTTTTGAAAAAGTAAGGCAACAAAAACTTCCCAAACAAACCAGACATAATACTGAAAGGCAACAATAATAATCCAGCCATGTCCGGCTTGAAAAGAAGGTGTTGTTGCAGATAAAGCGTCAGCAGGAAGAGGTAGCTGACAAATGCAGCTCCGGTCAATAAAGCGCCCAAATTGCCTGCAATCGTTCCGTGTAATTTGAATATGCTGAAATCCATTAACGGAAACGGCTGTACGCGCTCCCGACGAATAAATATGGTTCCTAGAATCAGGAATCCCACTACTGTTGCAAGAAACATCCAGGGATTAGCACCTACATTCCCCAAAGAATGCAACATCCATGCTGCTGCCAACATCAGCAGCGTAATCATGATACCACTTTTGTAATCACTACTTACCGGATGCTCCTGTGGCTTATCTGCCGGTACATACAATACGGCAAAAACTATTGCTAATGCGATTACAGGCACGTTGATAAAGAATACCCATTGCCAGCCCCAGTAAGCGCTGATAAGACCGCCAATAGCCAAACCTGTGGCAAACCCGGTACCGGCCATCGCCCCAAATATTCCCATCGCCCGATTTCTGTCTGCCGCCTCCGGAAAAGTATTAATGATGATAGATATCGCTGCCGGAATAGCAAATGCCACTCCTATTCCCTGCATCGCCCGAAATGCCAGCAGCCATCCTAAATTACCCGCACAGCCAGCCGCAAAAGAAGCAATGCCAAATAAAGCCGCTCCTGTGATATATATTGTTCTTCGACCTTTGATATCAGACAACCGTCCACCCAACAATACAAATCCTCCATAAAACAACAGATATACTGTTTGTACCCATTGTATTGCATCCGGCCCAAAATTGAAATACTGCTCCATACTCGGTATAGCCATATTCAACACGGATGCATCCAATGCTTCAAAAAACACTGCCAGACAAGAAATGGTAAGTATTATTCTTTGGTTCATATTGCTGCTTTAAGATGTTGCAAACCTAAAAAACATAGAACACAAATCTATATTGAATTAAAATTTTGGAATAAAACACTTTATTTATATCTTTATATGGAGTTTTATTCCAAATCCACATTTATTCTTTCAACTAAACAGAAAAATATTGGAAACACCACTTGTACTGGATGAAAAAGACATGAATATCCTGAAACTGTTACAGCAGGATGCCAAAATGACCATGAGAGATATTGCTGCACAGTTGAATATGAGCACCACGCCTGTATATGAGCGCATTCGCAAAATGGAACAAGCGGGCATTATCAAACAATATGCAGCCATCGTAGATCCGAGCAAAATCGGAAAAGGATTGACAGTGCTCTGCTACATTACCTTGAAAGAACACAATAAAAAATACGGAAAAAAATTCATCCAGGAAATACTCAACTTCCCTGAAATCACAGAATGCCTCAACATTTCCGGGGAATTCGACTTCATGATAAAAGTACAGGTGAAAGATATGGATGAGTACCGCGAATTCTATGTCAACAAACTCGGAGAACTGGATAATCTCAGTCATACCCAAAGTATTTTTGTCATTTCTGTCATTAAAGCCACCCACCAGGTAGTGTACTAATATGCTGCTGAAATTCCCCCAGGACTTCCCCGGTCAGCAAATGCTGAAAGTCGGCAACAGGCACTTCGCCATGCTGAAACAAAGACGCATGGCCGAAAAGCGCAGAATCTTCCTGAGGGAACATACCCTGATTTTCGTCTTAAACGGATATAAATTACTGCACACAGACGAGGGAACGATTAAAGTGGAAGCAGGCTCTGTTTTCTTTGTCCGCAAAGGATTTCATATCCTCTCCGATATCGTGGAAGATGGGACGGATTTTAAAAGTCTGCTCATCTATCTCTCCGACGACCATATCAGTAAATTCCTGCATAAATATGGCGATCAGTTTCCTGCTCCGCCACAAAATACCGCCCAGATGGTATTTCCGCTGACGCCCTCACTGGAAACGTTCTCTCAACAGTTCATGCAGTATTTTTCTGCCGCCCCCAGTACGCTTGGTCCATTGCTACCCCTGAAGTTATTCGAGCTACTGTTACTGCTGTTGGCCACTCCGCAGCAGACCGCCTTTGCGGGGCTATTACAGGATATTGCAGCGGCTCCGTCTTTGGATATTGAATGGGTGGTGAGACGACATCTATTCGAACCGCTGGGGCTAGACGAACTGGCCAAACTATCCAACAGAAGTCTGGCAGCCTTCAAACGTGACTTCCAACGCCACTTTCAGACGAGTCCACGTAAATGGATTACCACACAACGCCTCGCTTACGCACACAAACTATTACTCAATTCCGATAAACAGGTCGCTGAAATTGGCCTTGAATGCGGGTTTGAACACATCCCACATTTCATTTCCCTCTTTCGTCAGCAGTACGGCCTGACGCCACAGGCATTCCGTGCCAAATCTGCTACTATTTGAGCCTTTTCCGTTATCAGGCTCCGTGTCTCCCCAACTACCTTTGCATACAAATAATCCTGCTATGCAAAACACTATCGAACAAAACAAAGCCATCGTCAGAAGATTTAATGAAGAATGCCTGGTAAAAGCCAATATGGAAGCGCTGGATGAAATCGTGGACCCACGGTTTATCAACCACACTGCGCCAGCAGGTTTTGCCAACGACAAAAACTCCCTCAAAACCTTTATCCTGGAAGGACTGAGTAATATAGACCAGCTTTCCCTGGAAATACATGAAATGATTGGAGAAGGCAATAAAGTAGTAACGCATAAAACATTTACCGGCATCCTACGTGGCCCATTCATGGGAAAAACTACTATCGGTGCGCCTTTCAAAATGCGCATCATCGACATCATTGAGCTGGAAAACGGCAGATACATGCATCATCACTCCATCCGTGAAGTGCAGTAAAGAAGTTAGGTGAAAAATGCTTACTTTGACTCAATGAACCGTAAGCATTTTTTATCCTCCCTGCTGGCCGCCGGAGCTACCCTCCCGGCTATACAGTCTGCAGCCTCTTTCATTCCGCAGGAAGCTATCCAACCACCCATTATTCCTCCTTACCTGAAGAAAGGCGATATCATCGGGATTACCTGTCCTGCCGGATATATCAAAAAAGAGGAAATCAGTGATGCCATCCGCATTATTGAAAGCTGGGGATTTATCGTGCGGATGGGCAATACTGTTGGCTTAAAAGATGGTTCCTTCGGCGGTACAGATCAGCAACGGGCAGCGGATTTTCAGGCGATGATGGACAATCCGGAGATAAAAGCCATCCTTTGCGCCCGCGGTGGTTACGGTTCTGCCAGAATGATAGATCAACTCAACTTCGAAAATTTCCGTAAGCGTCCGAAATGGATCATTGGGTTCAGCGATATCACGGCCATCCACAGCCATGTCAACAGCCAGTTCGACATCGTGAGTCTCCATAGTAAAATGTGCAACAGCTTCCCCTCAGATCTGCGGGGATCAGATGCCATCATGCAGGATACCATTAACTCCATTTACCAGTCGCTCACCGGTACGAAGATGCAATACAAGGCCGACAATGATCCCCACAATCGTATCGGAAAGGCCACCGCGCCAGTAGTGGGCGGTAATCTCTCTGTATTACAATCCGTTTCTGGTACAGCCTCTGAAATAGATACTAATGGAAAAATACTGTTCCTGGAAGAAGTAGGAGAATATCTGTATAACCTCGATCGTATGTTGGGAACACTGGAAAGATCGGGTAAGCTAAGCCATTTGAAAGGCCTGATTCTAGGAGGTTTCAATCGCATCAAGCCAGATGATCCGGGAGAAGAATTCGGCAGAAATCTCTATGATATCATTTTTGATCGCATAAAGATGTACAACTATCCGGTATGTTTCAATTTTCCGGTAGGTCATCAGCGTAACAACTATGCCTTAAAATCCAATGCAGTGCATACTTTGGAAGTGACCAGCACAGGTGCTACGCTGAAGGAATAATTTATTTCACAAAGAACGTTACGATAAAGAGAATTGCCAGTACATACATTACTGGACTGATCTGCTTATACTGACCTGTAAAGACTTTCAGCAGTACATAAGACAGCATGCCGAAAACGATTCCTTCTGCAATACTGTAGGAATAAGGCATCATCGCGATGGCCAGGAATGCCGGCAAAGCTTCTGTTACATCATTAAAATCGATTTTCGTTACGGAACCCATCATCAGCATGCCTACAATAATCAATGCTGGCGCGGTAGCCGCTTGAGGAATCATGGCAAATACCGGTGCGAAAAAGAGAGACAGCAGGAACATGATAGCCACGGTGAAAGATGTCAGTCCTGTTTTCCCGCCAGCCGCAATACCACTGGCACTTTCCACATAAGCCGTTACCACGCTGGTACCCAGGAGTCCTGCTGCAGTAGTACCTACTGCGTCTGCCATCAGCGCTTGTTTAGCTCTGGGGAGACGACCGTTCTCGTCCAGCAGTCCGGCCTTATTACAAAGACCAATGAGGGTGCCCACCGTATCAAAAAGATTGACCATCAGCAAGGTGAAGAGGATCATCACCATATCCATGGAAAAGATTTTGTCGAACTGCATTTTGAAAGCGATAGGCGCTATCGATGGCGGAAGTCCTACCAAATGTCCATTTTCCGGAAGATGTGTGACACCTAAAGGAATGCCTACTAAAGTTGCCGCCAGTATTCCTATAAGCAATGCCGCATTGACGCCTTTATACATCAGCACAGCGCTAACAATCACGCCAATGAGTGCCAGCAGCGGCCCCGCGGAAGTGAGGTCTCCCATTTTCAATACCACGCCGGCCAATTTATCATTCCCGATATGATGCATACCTGTTTCAATGATACCTGCATTAGCCATGCCTATCAGGGCGATGAGCAGCCCTATACCCACGGATATCGCATGTTTCAGATTACCGGGAATACTGTTGATAATTGCCTCCCGTATCTTAAACATGGAAAGAAAAATGAAGATGATCCCTTCCAGGAAAACGGCGGTGAGTGCAAACTGCCAGCTATAGCCCATCGAGGCTACGATAGTATAGGCAAAAAATGCGTTCAGTCCCATACCTGGCGCTACGCCAATTGGTAGTTTGGCATAAAATGCCATCACCAGCGTACCAATGGCGGCAGCGAGTGCGGTGGCCGTAATCAGGGCATGGAAATCCATTCCCGTTTGTGAAAGAATACTGGGATTTACCGCCAGTATGTAGGCCATGGTAGAAAATGTAGTGAGGCCTGCCAGGACCTCTTTTTTGAAAGTGGTCTGGTTTTCCTCCAGCCTGAAAAATTTAGATAGCATGTTGCAAAAATAGTGTCTTAATTTTATCCAATAACCGGATAGGAGATTGTGCATGAAAGGCAAACAAATCATTACCTCATGGCTGGCAGCAAAGGAACTGAAGCCCTTCCAGTTCCAGGAAGAGGCCTGGGAGGCTTATCAGCAGGGCAAATCAGGACTTGTAAATGCCCCTACAGGCTTCGGTAAAACGTTCTCGCTCTTCCTTGCAGTAGTCATTGCCTGGATAGATAAACATCCAGAACAGTATCGGAAAAAATACAAAAACGGGCTGCAATTATTGTGGATATCTCCTTTGCGCGCCCTCGCAAAAGATATTGCCCGTGCTATGACGGAAGTATTGGAAGAACTGCAAATCCCCTGGCAGGTAGGTATTCGCAGCGGCGACACCAGTATTAGCACCCGCGCTTCCCAGAAAAAACAGATGCCGGAAATTATGATTATCACGCCGGAGAGCCTGCATATCTTGCTCGCACAGCGCGATTATCCAGCCCATTTCAAACATCTCACCACCATCGTAGCAGACGAATGGCATGAACTCATCGGTACCAAACGCGGGGTCATGGTGGAACTCGCCCTCAGCCGACTAAAAGGCATCACTGCTGAGGAAAATCGCCCACCCCTGAAAATATGGGGTATCTCTGCCACTATTGGCAATCTTGAGGAGGCCATGCAGGTACTCATGGGAACCCATTACCAGGATGCCGTTATCATAAGGGCCCAATTAAAGAAAAATATAGCCCTAAAAAGCGTTATTCCTGCCGAGATGGACAAATACCCCTGGGCAGGACATTTAGGCCTTAAAATGCTCCCGCAGGCCATTCCTGTGATCATGGCAAGCCAGACCACCCTCCTGTTTACCAATACCCGTTCTCAGTCAGAGATTTGGTACCAGTCACTTTTAACTGCCTGTCCGGAGCTGGCTGGCGCCATCGCGCTGCACCATGGTTCCATAGACGCCGAACTGCGTATATGGGTGGAAGAAGCCCTTCATAATGGCATTTTGAAAGTAGTGGTATGTACTGCCAGTCTGGATCTGGGCGTGGATTTCCGCCCGGTAGATACCGTAATACAGGTGGGCAGCCCTAAAGGAGTAGCCCGCTTCCTGCAAAGAGCAGGCCGTAGCGGCCATCAGCCCAACGCCATCAGTAATATCTACTTCCTGCCTACCCATGCTCTGGAGCTGGTAGAGGCAGCAGCGCTGAAAGCCGCGATGGAAGAAGAACTGATTGAAAGCAGAATGCCAGTGCTGCTGGCCTGGGACGTATTGCTCCAATACCTGATGACCCTGGCCGTATCCGATGGATTCCATGCCAATGACATATGGGAGGAAGTCAGGAATACTTACTGTTATCAGCACATGACGCCGGAAGACTGGCAGTGGATACTTGCTTTTCTCACCACCGGCGGCGATGCCCTCTTCAGTTATGATGAGTTCAAAAAAATGGACCGCTCCGGAAACTTCTTCCGCTGTACCAGCAGGATGCTGGCCATGCGTCACCGCTTGCATATAGGCACTATTGTCAGCGATGTGATGATGAAAGTGAAATTTATGAGCGGAGGTTATGTAGGCGTGATAGAAGAAGGCTTTATATCGAGATTACAACCGGGAGACAGCTTTACACTGGCCGGCAGAAATCTGGAATTTGTAATGACGAAAGACATGACTGCCTTTGTCCGCAAATCCACCTCCAAGCGCACCATTGTGCCCAGCTGGCAAGGAGGTCGCATCCCGCTGTCGTCCAACCTGGGATGGATGCTGCGTCGTAAATTCAACGAAGCGCTTAGTCGCCGAACCAAAGACCCGGAACTATTGGCACTACAGCCCCTCTTCAATCTCCAGGAAGATTTATCCCATATTCCCAAAGATGATGAATTACTGATAGAGCATATTCAAACAGAAGATGGCTATCATCTGTTCGTATATCCCTTTGAAGGCCGGCTCGTACATGAAGTAATGGCAGCCTTACTGGCCTGGCGTATCAGTCGGATAACGCCCATCACTTTTTCCATAGCGATGAACGACTATGGCTTTGAGCTCTTGTCTGACCAACCCATTCCGCTCACCGCCGAAAATTCCAAAGCATTATTCACCACCGACAACCTGACCACGGAATTACAAGCCAGTGTAAATTCTACCGAAATGGCCCGTCGTAAGTTCAGGGACATTGCGGTAATAGCAGGTCTCATCTTCCAGGGCTATCCCGGTAAAAATAAAGCCAACAGGCATTTACAGGCATCGTCTTCCTTGTTGTTCAATGTTTTCAGGGATTATGACCCGCATAACCTGCTACTGCAACAGGCTTTTAATGAAGCCTTCTTTTACCAGATGGAGGAAGCCCGGCTACGGGAAACGCTGGACCGTATTGCAGTCAGCAAGATCGTGGTCACTCATCCGGAAAAACTCACCCCATTCTGCTTCCCGATTAAAGTGGATAGTCTCCGCGATACCATGACCAGCGAAAAACTGGCAGACCGCATAAAAAAATTGATCGCTGCAAACGGGTAGGAATTTGATAATTTGCACCCTGTTAAAAATCAGCAGAGAACGTGACAGGGGAAATATTTTTTTATCGGTCGCAACACTGGCAGCTATTGCCGGAGCGCGCCATCTACTGGCAGGAAGAACAGGCATTGATCGTATCAGATTTACATCTGGGCAAGGCTACTCATTTCAGGAAATCCGGTATTGCGGTACCGGCAGGGATAGTGGCAGAAGATCTGTTTCGCCTGCAACGCCTCATCACGCGCTATCAGCCAACTCAGATTATCATTACCGGCGATATGTTCCACAGCCATGAAAATAAGGAAGTGGATTATTTCGAGGTATGGAGAAGGCAGTTTCCCAATATTCGTTTTCACCTGGTAGTGGGCAACCACGATATTATGCCGGAAGAAATATATAGCCGGCTGAATATCCACATCTCCCCAACACTCACCCTCCGTAATATCCATTTTATTCATGAGCCTTGCGGTCATGATAACGGTTATACCTATACGTTTTCAGGCCATCTGCATCCGGGATATGTAATGGCAGGCATGGCCAGGCAGCGATTGAGACTGCCTTGCTTTTATTTCAGCAGGCACTGCTGCATATTACCGGCATTTGGCGAGTTCACCGGACTAGCTTCTATGAACGCCGAAGTGGATGAACCGGTATTTGTAATAGCCGGCGATTCCGTAGTAAGGGCACAATAAATCCCTGAAAAATGAAGATTGCATTTCACGAAGTTTATATACATCCGCTTCCACCCAATCATCGTTTCCCGATGATCAAATATGAGCTGATACCCGAGCAGTTGCTCCGGGAGGGCATTATCCGGGAGGAACACCTTTTTATGCCTGCACCGGCAGAAGAAGCAATTATTCTGCTCACCCATACCCGGGAATACTGGGAAAAGCTACGGGATCAGGGGCTCACCTATCGGGAACAGCGCCAGATAGGGTTTGAGCAGTCGCCCCGACTCACCTTGCGGGAAATTGTGATAGCCCAGGGTACGATTGATATATCCTTACATGCATTGGAGCATGGATTGGGATTCAATGTAGCTGGTGGTACGCATCATGCTTTTGCTGGAAAAGGGGAGGGATTCTGCTTACTGAATGATATAGCGGTAGCGGCTAATTACCTGCTGGATCAGCGGAAAATCCGCCAGGCGCTGGTGATAGACCTGGATGTACACCAGGGGAATGGCACCGCGGCTATCTTTGAAAATAACCCGCATGTATACACGTTCAGTATGCATGGCGCGCATAATTATCCTTTCCACAAGGAAAGATCAGATTTGGATATTCCCCTGCCGGATGGCATCACCGATGGCCCTTATCTTAGGTTACTGGAAGAGTCATTGGAAGATTTGATAAACAAGGTGCGTCCTGATATTGTATACTATTTATCTGGAGTGGACATCCTGGAAACGGATAAGCTGGGTAAGCTGAAGATAACAGCAGCAGGCTGCCGGGATAGGGACGCCATGGTATTCAGTGCGCTAAGGCGGCATAGTATACCGGTGGCAGTGGTAATGGGAGGCGGATATTCGCCGCGGGTAAAGCATGTGGTGGATGCCCATTGTCAAACCTTCCGGGAAGGTATAGACCAATACGGCTATTAAGCGGGCTATCGCCCCGCTATGGGGGCGATAAAGCTGCTAATGGGAGATAATCCGGCCGTCCTTCATGACAAGCTGCCTGTCGCTTAAAGGGGCCAGTTCTTCATTATGTGTGACGATGATGAAAGTCTGGTTGAATTTTTCCCTTAGTTCAAAAAACAGGTTATGTAGTTCTCTGGCATTACGGGAGTCGAGATTACCGGTAGGTTCATCGGCCATTACCACATCAGGATTGTTGATGAGGGCTCTGGCAACGGCTACTCTTTGTTGTTCACCACCGGAGAGCGCATTCGGTTTGTGGTCCATACGATCCTGCATACCGAGTGTTTCCAGCAGGAACATGGCTTTTTCTCTGACAGCATTTTTAGCCGTACCGGCAATAAAGCCTGGTATGCACACGTTTTCGAGGGCAGAGAATTCCGGCAGCAGATGGTGAAACTGGAAAATAAAGCCAATATGGCGGTTTCTGAAATCAGCGAGGGCATTCCCTTTCAGCTTGGTCAGATTGACATCATTCAGGAGAATTTCGCCAGTAGTGGGCGTATCCAACGTTCCGAGGATATGTAACAACGTACTTTTGCCGGCTCCGGACGAGCCAACAATAGTAACGATTTCCCCTTTACTGACAGTAATATCCACTCCCTTCAGAATCGGTAAGTTGGAATAATTTTTGGTGACATTGCGAGCGGTTAGCATAACCCAAAGAAAAGTAAATAACCAATAAAATAGTAAAAGTTGTTTATTTCAAATTAATGAATACTTTTGCGAAAATTTAAAAAAGTAAAAATTTTAATAAGATGTACTGGACATTAGAATTAGCTTCATACCTGGAGGATGCTCCATGGCCAGCTACGAAAGACGAACTCATTGACTACGCAATCCGCTCCGGTGCACCGATTGAAGTGATTGAGAACTTGCAGGAGCTGGAAGATGAGGGAGAGATTTACGAAGGGATTGAGGATATCTGGTCCGATTACCCGTCTCAAGACGACTTCTTCTTTAACGAAGATGAATATTAATCAGATAATCCGTTGTTACTTAGGCTCCTGAGCATCCTATGCCGAAAGTATTATAGCCGTTCCACCGAGGTGGTACGGCTATTTTTTTAGCGGTTATCTCCCTAAATCCCTCCAATCGGCAGTCCGCATTATCGTAATCTTCTTTCTGTGATCCTTCGCTCGCCAGCGCACCATCCATGCGAAGCCTGAAATATACGCAACTCTTCGCTCGCCAGCGCAGCATCACCGCCTCTTCAAAAAGAGTACCTACCTGGGCCAATACGCAATACACACAATAGTACCATCCGATCTTCGCTTGCTAACACGTGAAGCCTGAAATATACGCAGTCCTTCGCCCGCCAGCATAGCGCACCACCTGGCCCAATACGCAATCCACACAATAGTACAACCCGATCTTCGCTTGCCAGCACATGAAGCCTGAAATATACGCTGTCCTTCGATCGCCAGCGCAGCGGCACCGCCTCTTCCAAAAGAGCACCTATCTGGCCCAATGCGCAATCCACACAATCGTACAATCCGATCTTCACTTGCTAACATGCGAAGCCTGAAATATACGCAGTCCTTCACCCGCCAGCGCAGCGTCACCGCCTCTTCCAAAAGAGCACCTATCTGGCGCAATCCACACAATCGTACAACCCGATCTTCGCTTGCCAGCACATGAAGCCTGAAATATACGCTGTCCTTCGATCGCCAGCGCAGCGGCACCGCCTCTTCCAAAAGAGCACCTATCTGGCCCAATGCGCAATCCACACAATCGTACAATCCGATCTTCACTTGCTAACATGCGAAGCCTGAAATATACGCAGTCCTTCACCCGCCAGCGCAGCGTCACCGCCTCTTCCAAAAGAGCACCTATCTGGCGCAATCCACACAATCGTACAACCCGATCTTCGCTTGCCAGCACATGAAGCCTGAAATATACGCTGTCCTTCGATCGCCAGCGCAGCGGCACCGCGCGCAGCGCGGAACAAGACCGAATCGACATCGAAGATGTCGATTCCACAACCGGCAAACGGCGGTGAATCCCGCAAAACAATAAAAAAAGGCGATACCGGTAGGTATCGCCTTTTCTATATAAAAGAGGTTGTAAAGCCGAATTATTTCTCCATTTGAGCCACCACACCAGCAGAAATACCAGTGTAAGAGAACCCACCATCATGATAGAGGTTCTGCATAGTCACCATTCTGGTCAGGTCAGAGAACAGAGAAACTGCGTAATCTGCACATTCATCAGCAGAAGCATTACCCAGAGGGCTCATTTCTTCTGCATAACGCATGAAGCCATCGAAGCCTTGTACGCCGCTACCAGCTGTTGTTTTCACTGGAGACTGAGAGATAGTGTTTACACGTACTTTTTTGTGTACGCCATAGTGGTAACCAAAGCTACGTGCAATAGACTGCAACAGGGCTTTAGCATCCGCCATTTCACCGTAATCAGGGAATACGCGTTCTGCAGCGATGTAAGACAGCGCAATTACAGAAGCCCATTCGTTCAGTGCATCCAGTTTATAAGCTGTTTGCAGTACGCGGTGTAAAGAAATAGCAGAAATATCGAATGTTTTGTGATTAAAGTCGTAATCCAGGTCGGTATAGCTTCTGCCCTTACGAATGTTCATACCCATTGCTACGGAGTGCAGTACGAAATCGATCTTACCGCCAAAATGCTCCATAGATTTAGTGAACAGATTGTTCAGATCATCCATGTTGGTCACATCAGCAGGAATAACCGGTGCATTGCAGGTATCCGCCAGCTTTTTAATTTCACCCATACGGAGGGCAATAGGGGCATTGGTAAGCACGATTTCAGCGCCTTCTTCCACACAACGAAGTGCAGTTCTCCAAGCGATAGACTTTTCATCTAATGCGCCAAAGATGATACCTTTTTTCCCTTTTAATAAGTTATGAGCCATTTGGTCAAAAATTAATTTCGGCAAAAATAGCTGTTATAGTTGAAAAAAGCTATTTGATTTCTTAACGGACCATTTCCCTGGCATTTTCCAGGGCCGCAGCCGTAGGCTTCTCTCCACTCAGCATTTGAGCAATCTTGTTTATACGCTCTTCCAGTGTCAGCAAACGTACGCTGGTACGCACCTTTTCTGCAGCGGCATCTTTGTATACAAAGTAATGTGCATCGGCCTTTCCTGCGATCTGAGGTTGATGCGTAATACATATGATTTGATGTTCTTTCGCCAGGTCTTTCAGGATAATACCTACCTGTTTGGCGGCTTCGCCGGAAATACCGGTGTCTATCTCGTCAAATATTAATGTAGGGAGATGAACAGATTGCGCCACCAATGATTTTACACAAAGCATGATACGGCTCAACTCACCGCCAGATGCCACTTTACCAACAGGTGCAAACTGATTGCTTTTGTTGGCATCAAAGAGAAGATCCATTGTATCCTGTCCGTAGGCATTCAGTTCGCCGGTAACGATATCCACTTTCATGCGGGCATTAGGCATACCCACTTGCGCCAATAATTCGTTTACATTTCTTTCAAAAGGCACTGCAGCTTCAGTACGGGCAATAGTAATAGTTTCAGCCATTTGCAGCAGTTGCTCCTGCAAACGTGCCTGTTCTGCTTCCAGAGAGGCCAGTTGATCATCCAGATTAAGTACGCCTGCTACCTTTTGCTCCAGGGTATCGCGGATTTCCAGGAGTTCTGCGGTAGTTTGTACCCCATGTTTCTTGAAGAAACGATAGCCTTGTGCCAGTCTTTCATTTACTTGTTCAATGCGTGCGCCATCATATTGTACCTGATCGCTCAGGCGGTCAATATCTCCAGCGATATCCTGCAGTTCCACGTAGGCAGATTGCATACGTTCTGCCACTGCGGGCACATCTTTATGAAAGCTGGAAATGGCGAGGAGAGAGGATTGAATCTGTTTCAGTTGCTGAAGGATGGGTTGTTCGTCTTCTTTCAGCTGAAAATAAACGCGGGAAAGCGTATTCTTAATCTCTTCCGCATGACTCAGTACCTGTAGTTCGCCATCCAGGTCTTCTATTTCATTTTCTTTGAAATCAGCTTCTAGTAGTTCATCCAATAGGAATTTGTTGTAGTCCAGTTCCTTGTTGGCAACGTCTCTGTTGTCTGACAGTTCTTTATATTTCCGCTGTACCTGCTGGTATTGCAGAAACAGTTGTTGGTATTGTGGTAATGCAGAAGGTTTGGCAAGAGCGTCGATGACTTCCCGCTGGAAGTCTGCATTTCCCAGTTCCAGGGTATCGAACTGCTGGTGCAGGTCTACCAGGAACTGGCTGAGGGAAGATAACTGGGAGATGTTGACTGGCGTATCGTTGACGAAAGCCCTGGATTTGCCGGCAGCGCTGATCTCTCTGCGGATGATCAGCTGATCTTCCACATCCAGTTCATGTTCGTGCAGAAAGCTGGCTACCTGGTTGTTTTTCACCTGGAAGATGCCTTCTACTACGCACTTGTCTTCTTTATTAAACAGCACGCCTGGATCTGCTCTTTCGCCCAGGATAAGCGAGAGGGCGCCGAGCAGAATGGATTTACCTGCACCGGTTTCACCGGTGATAACGTTCAGGTTCCCGGAAAAATCCACTTCCAGGTGATCGATAATGGCGTAATTCTTAATGATTAAACGCTGTAACATAAGTCAGGATAATAATAAAATAAGCTAACTGCTGTACTCCCTCATCAGATCCCGTTTACACGTTGAATCCCGGCTTTGGCACGTGCGTCGAGGGAGTTTTTATAATCGTGGCCTCTCATATCCAGGCATTTCTGATAACACTGGATAGCTTTGGCTTTTTCATTTCTTTTTTCAAAGATGTATCCCATCTGAAGGGAGGCTCTGGCGGCATAATATTCCGGCCTGTTGGTGCCCACTTTGACGGTTACATCATACATCTGAACGGCTTTGTCGTCCTGACCGGTTTCATCGTATATGCGTCCCAGTCGGTATGCATATTCCAGCTTCTCATCAATCCCTGCGAAATCGGCTGCTTTTTTTGTCAGCAATAACTTCAATGCCTCTGTGAAATATCCTCCATCGCTCAGCAGCCGTACTTTTAAGAGGAAAGGATTCGGCCATTTGCCGCTTTCCGCCTCTTTCAGTGCCTGTTTATCGGCGTCTGTTTCTGTACCGCCGCGTTTGAAGATCATTTCGCGGTATTTGTTGGCCGCCGTCTGGTTTCCTTCCATATAGTAATACCAGCTAAGCCTTTGCAAACACTCTTTTACATAAAACTTTCCTTTGAAAGAATTCACAAAACGCTCCAGATAAACATGTGCATCTGAATCGAGTCTGGTGAGTTTCAGTAACCCATATACGTAGTTGTAATACTGGATGTCTGCATAATCCTCTCCCGTATTTCTTTCCTGTAAAACTTTCAGTCCTACTGCCGCCTTTTGGTTATTCAGGGCCAGATTGGCCACCATCAGGGCGAAGAGATAATTATTTTTGGTATCCAGTTGTTTGCGATTGAGAAACTGCCAGGTATCTTCCGGTTTATTCACAATAAACAACATGAGATAGCAGTAGAAGTAATAGGATTCCTCTCTGAACTGTTTTGCCTCCGGTGCATTGCTCTCTACGAAAGCATTTACATTCTCCATACCATCCTTAATACTTCCTTTCAGACCGAGGATATTCGTAATCCACTTATATCCTTCGGGGATAGTGCCGAAAACGGTTTGCATAGTGCCCAGCAATAATTTGTTGGGAATGAAATTCGGAAAGCGGCGTTGATTCTCTTTCAGCATCACATAAGCTTTCCTGATTTCCCAGGTGGCATCCCATTTTTCGTTGAACTTCACTTTTACGAGTGCCCAGTGAAACTTAATAGCCGCCTGCGTATACAGGTAGTATGGCGAATCTGCTGAGCCTTCCGACATTTTATCCAACCGGAAAGAACGTAAACCTCTCTTGCGGGAATATTCAGCGGCATCTTCATTGAAAAACAAAGGAAAAAAATCCGCATAGTCTTCCAGAAAATAAGGCATCAGATTATCCGGATGTTCTCTCTTCTCTTCTTCCAACAAGGATTTACCGACGTCCAACCGAAGCTGCATGATCGCATCATAAGCCTGTTCACACCGGGTATTGAAATCATACACCTTCTGCCTTGCACTAACGTTTAAGGCTAAACTGAGTACCAAAATGAATGAAACTACGATTCGCATACTGACAAAATTCCTGAAATTAAGGCCAATCTCAAATTAACAATCTACAATATTCAAAGTTGCCTTATTCCAGCGAATTTCCTGCCACAAAAAAAAAGAACTATTACGCATGGTATATGCGTGGAGGCCTGCGAAAGCAAAACTAATATTTTTAGTAATATGAAACTAATTTTATTAGCTTGATTTTAATAAAAAAGGCCTCTGCCGATTACGACAAAGGCCTTTAGTTAGTTTATGCCCGAGGCAATACCCGATTAGATAGTCACAGACGCTTCCAGGTCATTGTCTACCAGGATACGACCACAGTGCTCGCACACGATGATTTTCTTGTGCTGACGGATTTCTGCCTGACGTTGAGGAGGAATCGCGTTAAAGCAACCGCCGCAAGAATCACGAACAATGGTAACCACTGCCAGACCATTACGATAGTTTTTACGGATTTTCTCATATGCAGCCAGCAGACGAGGATCTACCTTAGAACGAGCATCATCACTCTGCTTTTCAAAATCTTTCTCTTCTTTCTCAGTTTCTGCAATGATCTTCTCCAGCTCGCCTTTCTTGTGTTTCAGGTTCGCTTCTTTATCGCCTACAGCTCTTTTAGCGCCTTCCAGCACCCGACTTTTATCCTTAATCTCTTCGTTTGCATCCTTGATGTGCTTTTCAGCCAACTTGATCTCAAGGTTCTGCATTTCCACTTCTTTGGTAATCGCCTCAAACTCGCGGTTATTCTTCACATTATCCTGCTGCTTCTCATATTTCTTGATCAGCGCCTCTGCTTCCTTAATAGCCGCTTTCTTGTTGGAAACGAAATCCTGGATACCCTTGATCTCATTCTCGATGTGTGACTGACGGGTATTCAATCCTTCGATCTCATCCTCCAGGTCCTTTACCTCAATCGGCAACTCCCCTTTCAGCACCTGGATCTCATCCAGCTTGGAATCAATCTTCTGCAATCTGAGTACAGACGCTAATTTTTCTTCAACGGAGTATTCTTTTACGGTAGCCATGTATTATAAATAATTTACCGGGTTTGTTTTAATCGTAGATTTAAGAGGCGCAAAATTACGGAATTTTTCAGTCAATATATGATAAAATAATTCCACTGTAAACTGCTCGCTCTCAAAATGTCCGATATCTGCTATAATTAATTGATTATCAGCATCAAAAAATTCATGATATTTAAAATCTGAGGATATGTAGACATCCGCCCCCGCACCAATGGCACGCTTTAGCAGAAAACTCCCCGCACCTCCACATAACGCAATCTTTTTCACCGACTTACCCCTCAACGGCGTGTATTTTACACAACCCGTCCCAAACTGCTCCTTCACATAACGTAAAAATTGCATCTCTTCCATCTCCTCCGGCAACTCTCCTATCAACCCTGAACCTACCTCCTGGTAAGCATTATCCAATGCTACCACGTCATAAGCCACTTCCTCATAAGGATGACTCGACAATAACGCCGAAATCACGCGACCTTCCAAATATAACGGAAAAATCACTTCCAACTTCGTCTCCGCTTCAAAATGTCTGCTCCCCTGCGTACCAACATAAGGGTCCGTTCCCTCGCCGGCCTTGAAAGTACCCTCTCCCTGGCCATTGAAGCTACATTCACTGTAATTCCCTATATGCCCGGCCCCCGCCTCAAACAAGGCAGTACGCACCTTTTCTGCATCCCCCACCGGCACAAATGTGTATAACTTTTTCAATAACCCCTTCTTAGGCTGCAAAATCTTGGTCTTCACCAATCCCAGCCGACCAGCCATCTCCGCACACACGCCATTCCGCACATTATCCAGGTTAGTATGCGCTGCATACACCGCTATATCATGCTTAATCGCCTTAATCGCTACCCGCTCCACATAATTAGCCCCCGTAATCTTCTTCAGGCCGCCAAAAACAATAGGATGATGCGCCACCACCAGATTACAGCCCCTGGCAATCGCCTCATCTATCACTTCCTCTGTAGCATCCAGCGTCAGCAACACATTGCTAACCTCCCTGGACGAATCCCCGAATATCAACCCGGCATTATCATAACTCTCCTGATATTGCAACGGCGCAAAACTTTCTATCGCCTGGATAATCTCTTTTATCTTCATATGGGTAAAATTTAATGGTTCATACCGGCCATCACCTACATTTGCAAAAAAACATCAGTTATGCCAGGAAGCAAATCTACAGCAGAACAATATGCGGATTACAAACTAAAGATGCAAAAAATTGCAGATGTTAGAAATGCAATCGCCGTTTTAGGCTGGGACCAGGAAACCTACCTCCCGGAAAAAGGAGCCGGCTTCCGCGGTCAGCAAATTACTACTCTCAGTACCATCGCGCATGAACTGTTTACAGAGGAAGACCTGGGCGCCCTCCTGCAAGACCTCCATGGCAATCCGGCGCTAGACTCCGTACAACAGAAAAATATCGCGCTCTCTCTGGAAGACTACGAAAAAAATAAAAAATACCCGGCTTCTCTCGTAGCAGAAATCTCTGAAGCTACCAACCAGGCTTATCACGCCTGGATAAAAGCCCGTAAAGCTAACGACTATAAAGTATTTGAACCAGCCCTCACCCGCATGGTTGAGCTGAAACGTAAAGAAACAGCCATCCTCGGATACACAGACCATCCCTATAACGCACTGGTGAATGAATACGAAAAAGGCGCTAATACCACCATGCTGGATACCATCTTCGCAGAAGTGAAAACAGCCCTTTCTCCACTGCTGGATAAGATCTCCCAGCAATCACCCGCCAAACGCGATTTCCTGCACCTCCACTATGACCGAAACAAACAATGGCAACTCGGGATCGATATCCTGAAAGAAATGGGCTACGATATGAAAGCAGGTCGCCAGGATATTTCTGAACACCCTTTCACTACCAGCTTCAACCCCCTGGATGTTCGCGTAACTACCCGCATCGATGAAAACGATTTCAGTAACATGACCTGGAGCTGCATCCATGAGGGCGGACACGCACTATACGAACAAGGCCTTCCCCAGGAACAATACGGACTCCCTTGTGGCGAAGCTGCCAGTCTGGGTATCCACGAATCACAATCCCGCCTCTGGGAAAATAATGCCGGACGTAGCCTCGCTTTCTGGAAGTTCCAATATCCACGCCTCCAGCGCACCTTCCCGGAAAATCTCGGTAACGTGTCTCTGCAAGATTTCTATAAAGCCATCAATCACGTGCAACCTTCCCTGATTCGTACGGAAGCAGATGAAATCACCTACCACTTCCACATCATGATCCGCTACGAAATAGAAAAAGGACTGATCGATGGCAGCATCAGCACAAAAGATCTGAACCATACATGGAACGATTACTACCGTCAATACCTACACGTAGATGTGCCAAGCGATACACAAGGCGTATTGCAGGATATCCACTGGTCGCACGGTAGCTTCGGTTACTTCCCTACCTACTCTCTCGGCTCCTTCTACGCTGCACAGTTCTTCACCACTGCCCAGCAACAGGTCCCGGAACTGGAAGAGGCGATCGCCAGTGGCAACTATCAACCGCTGCTCGACTGGCTCCGCAATAATATTCACCCATTCGGAAGATATTATACCTCCAATGAACTCTGCGAAAAAATCACTGGCAAACCATTACAGTTCAGCTACTTCCTGGACTATGCCACCAAAAAATTCGTATAGCCATTAAAGAGAGAAAGCCGGTTCAGCTGAACCGGCTTTCTCTCTAAATTATTTTGTTAACAACTTGCGTTATTTCATCATCGCTTCCAGGGTTTCCTGACTCACCACACCAGTGATACGGCCTTTCTCCACACCATCCTTATACATGATGAAAGTAGGCAGCTTTAATGCATTGATCTGTTTCATCACCTCTGTATCATTACCGCCGTCCACTTTAACCAACTTCAGGTTTTTATGTTTGGCCAGCAAAGATGCCAATACCGGCTCCATCTGACGGCATGGCGGACACCATGCGGCGCCTACATCCGTTAATACCCAGCCTTTCATAATGCTGCTCTTGTACGCGTCCATAGACAACTGGGCTTTTGAAATACCCACTCCTTCTACCGGCAAACCGGCCTGTTTCCAGGCATTGATACCTCCCTCCAGTTCCACTACATTAGTGAAGCCGTTCTTACGCATCCAATCCACCGCTTTTGCACTGCGGCCGCCACCAAGGCAATACACATATACTGGCTTCTCTTTGTTCAGGTATTTTACTCGTTCCAGGAACTCATCCTGACGATTATAATCCGCCTGTAAGGCATTGGCAAGATGCCCACTGTTATACTCTCCGGCAGTACGTACATCAAATACCTGTACGCCTGGTTGCTGAATCTCTTTGGCAAAGGTGGCAGCATCTTCTTTTTGCTGTTGCTGGGCAAACAAGTTAAACCCTGCCAGCAGCAAAGATGCCATAACAACTATCTTCTTCATGGAATTTTATTTCGGGATAAAGTTAATAAATACCTCCGTTCCTTGTCGGGCCGGATGAGAATTATAACAAGGTTCCAACGTTTTGATCTGATAATCAAGAGAGAACAAATTGCGATACGCTTCGGCTGTTCCTCCAAACGGCGGCCCCGGACGCTCAAACATTTTGTTGAACATCACTCCTGCCAAATGCCCTTTAGGCGCCAGCAATGCGAGCATATGACGCACATACGCAGGCCGAAGAACAGGATCTAATGCACAAAAGAAAGTTTGTTCCAGGATAATGTCATACTGCCCCTCATGCTGAAAAAAATCGCCTTCCAGCAATCGAACCTCCGTTCCCGCCAGTCGCTCCCGCAGCCGCTCGATAACTATGGGCGCAATGTCCAGTACAGTGACATGCTTAAACCCCTGATTCCAGAGATATTCCGCTTCATAACTATTGCCACCACCCGGAATGAGTATACGCAATCCTTTATCCGACAACTGGTCCACATAGGCCTTCAATGGCGGAGATACCATCCCCATATCCCAGCCTGTCTGCTCCTGCAGATAACGATCATTCCAATATTTACTATCCATATCCATACGCTTGTAAAGAATACTAATTTAGGATACTACCTTAAAATTCCATGAAAAACTATCCAATGCAGAAGATATAATATTCCTATAAGCATTTATGTATTACTTTTATTGATCTTAACATACCTATGATCCGCCCTGATGGGTACCTATGCCATGAAATACTGTAACCAATTCCGTTTATCCTTCTTTATATTTTGCCTGCTATTGCTTGCCGGAATATCCCGTGTACAGGCACAAAATGTAGTCATCAAAGCAGATAATACAAGCGGCTGCGTACCCATGCTGGTCAGTTTCACTGCTACCCTGGACCCTGGATACACCAGCTATGAATGGTCTTTTGATCAGGGCTCTACCATCAATAACCTACTGACTCCAAAGAAGACCTTCGACGTGCCTAAGACCTATCATGTTACTTTTACAGCTAACTATCCTTCCGGCGCGATTACCAAAAGTCTGGATATTGCTGTACATGATGTGCCTAAAGCACTTTTCTCCGGCGCCACTACCATCGCTTGTCAACATACCACGCTTTCTTTCACGGATCAATCCTCTACACCGGAAGGCACAGTTACATCCGTGGAATGGGATATGGGAGATGGTACCTTGATCAAAGATGCCCAAGGGAAAACAGTATCTCATAAGTTCGACGCTTCCGGCCAATACAATATTTCCAGTATCGTTACTAACAACTGGGGCTGCCGCACCAGCAGTACGCCCCTCCCCATTACAATCCGTACCGCCCCGGAAGAACCTACTTTCGAAGCGGTAAAACCAGGCAGCTGCAGCGCTCCATTCGATGTTACCTTTATCAACAAAACACCTGACCCCAACAAAGAATTCACGTTTACGTACGACTACGGCGACGGCGCCACCGGAACTTCGCCCAACCACACTTATGCCAAACCAGGAACATATACCGTTACCCTCACCGCCACGAACGGCGATTGCACCAGTAGTAAAACATTGAAAAACTATATCAGCATAGGTAACCTGAAGGCATCTTTTACCTATTCAAATGCCTGTCAGGGCCAATTGGTACAGTTCACCAATACCAGCACTCCAACGCCAACTTCCAGTATCTGGACATTCCCAGACCTGACTACCGCCACTACCCTGGATGCACAACATGCCATTCCTTATTCAGGTAGTTCCGTGGTGCTTTCTGTAACCCTGGATGGCTGTACGGACGTTTACTATATGCCCATCACCCTTTATCCACAACCTACTGATATAGCCAGTGCTACGCCGAATAATACCTGCGCGATACCTGCTTCTACAAAATTCAGTGTTACCAACAGTAATTCGGTAAGCTGGTCCTGGAACTTCGGTGATGGCAGCCCAACTGACCCAACACCCAACACCACACATAGCTATACGGCCAATAACCTTTACACCGCTACACTTACAGCTACTACTGCGAATGGCTGTAAAGCTGTTACGCCGGTTGTACTGGATTACTCACTACCTACGGTTACCATT
Organism: Chitinophaga dinghuensis; assembly: GCF_003259435.1. Taxonomy (GTDB): domain Bacteria; phylum Bacteroidota; class Bacteroidia; order Chitinophagales; family Chitinophagaceae; genus Chitinophaga; species Chitinophaga dinghuensis. Next base: position 31,419 of record NZ_QLMA01000003.1, on the reverse strand, counting down.
AGTCCATCAAAAACAGAAGGCTGTATCCCGCTGGATGTAACATTCAATACATTTCCCTTTACCAGACCTGGCGAAACAATTACCAGTTACTCCTGGGATTTTGGCGATGGGACCACCGGTACAGGCGCTACCCCTATGCATACCTATCTGAAAGAAGGTAATTTCACTGTCATACTTACTTTTACTACCAATAACGGCTGTACGAATACGGCTACTACAACGCTGAAGGCGGGCTTTAAACCAGTGGTAGACTTCTCCGCTGATCCTGCCATTACCTGCGCAAAAGATCCCGTGAACTTCACCAATTTGTCCCAACCCAGAGGAACCAGCTGGGCATGGCAATTTATGACGGATGAAGATGATCCCCGTACGCCTGAAAATGAAATGTATAGCTCTTTGGAAAATCCGACACATTACTTCCGTACCGTCGGCAAACAAACCGTTCAACTGGAAGTGGATAACTATGGTTGTAAAAATAAATTGATCAAATACGATATCGTTAATGTAACCGCCCCAATTGCAAAATGGAAATCTACTCCGGATTGTGATGACCCCATGAACAGGAAGTTTAAAGACCAATCGCAATGGGGCACCACAGATGCCACATTACCACATATTCAGGAATGGAATTTCGGCGATGGTACACCTACTCTGACTGCTACCGATCCCGTTCATACCTACGCTAAACAAGGACGATACAAGGTATCGCTGAAAGTAAGCAATACGGTATGCGATAACGAATTTGCAGACAGCATCTATGTGGTAAATCAATCGCCTACAATAAGTGCCAGTCAGACTGCCGTCTGCATTGGCAATGCGCTGGCATTGACTGCTACTATCCCTGATCCCACTTTACAATTGGGATACGTGATTGACTGGGGTGATTTAAATTCATTGCATTATGACACCTGGAATGCAGCATTTTTCCACACCTATGCAACGCCAGGCGTGTACAAAATTCAAGTAACCACTTACGATCTGAATAACTGTAAAAAGGAATCGAACATTATCTCTGTTACCGTAAACGGTCCGATTCCGGCATTTACCTTCTCCGGTAAACCTTGTCGTAATTCCGACATTACCTTTACTGATAATTCTTCTATGAACGCAGGTAATCAACTGGTTAGCTGGAAGTGGAATTTTGGAGACAATACGCCACCTGTAACAGTAACGAAGACACCGGTGGTAAATACGCATCAATATGCGAATGATGGCGGATATACTGTTACACTCCAGGTGACGGATAAATATAACTGTACCGCATCTGCTACTCGTTTTGTACAACTGGAAAATCATAAAGCCAACTTCACCATGAGTACCAATGAACCATGTGTGAATGATCCGCGCATCTACTACAATACTTCCAACGGCGCTTTCAACTTCAAATGGGATTTCGGAGACGGTACCACCAGTATAACTGCAAACCCTGTTAAAGCTTTTACTGCGCCCGGCAACTATGAAATAAAACTGCAAATCACTACCCCGGGCGGTTGCGTAGATGAAACCTCGCAAAAACTCCGCGTACCAGATCCTAAGGCCGATTTCACCATGCCGCAGGATATGTTGCCATGCCCACCCGTAAACGTGAAGTTTACCAATACGTCAGTGGATTTCGAACGCTCCAAATGGGATTTTGGCGACGGTACTTCCACCGGTAACAATAACCCGGACGGACATATTTACTCCCGTCCAAAAACATATGATATTACACTCACTGTTTACACCCGCGAAGGTTGCAGTAATCAGATAAAAAAATCAATTACCGTAGACGGACCAGATGGTACCGCTACCATTAATCTCAACAAAGGTTGCGCTCCGCTGGATATAAACCTTACAGCTACCGCTATCAAAACAGTTAAGTATGTATGGGATTTTGATGATGGAATTGTGGAGACGACAACCATTCCAACCTCTCCCCTGCACACTTATACTAATGCCGGTATATTCACCCCCCGCGTAATCCTGACGGATAGCAAAGGCTGCGAAGTGCCCGCTATCATTTCCGGAACTGTTACGGTAGACAAACCTGTGATCGATTTTGATATAGACAAATCCATGGCCTGCGGCGGCGGACTGGTAAAATTCACGAACAAAACCAAAACCCTGACGGAGGATGTACTCAGCATGCCATATACCAGCAGCTGGGATTTTGGTCAACCTGGATCTCCTGGTAATAACACCACTGCCAGGAACCCAACATTCAATTATCCTGGCCCTGGTTCACGTACCGTTAAACTGAATATCACCACCGCTTTCGGCTGCCCTGCTACACTTACCAAAACGGTGATAATTCCGGAACAACCGAAAGCCAGCATTGATCGCATTCCCGATATCTGTGAGACGGAAACTGTTACGATCAGTGGTAAAGAAACCAAAGGTGTAAATAATGTAAAATGGACCTGGAACGTTTCCAATAATATTACCAATAACAACACTACCCCATTCAGCTACAACGGCAATACACCAGGAACAATTCCGGTGATATTGACCATCACCAATGCTGATGGTAGTTGTCCTGATATCGCAAATGCACAGTTTATCGTACATCCGACACCGTTATTATCGCCCACTCCGGCACTGGCGAATGTATGTCGCGGTTCCAGCCTGATGTTATCTGCCAATACTGATTTCAACTCAGCTGTACTTTGGACCAACTATAACATCGATAACCCAACATCAAAAACGCCACTGGTATCACCGGATAAAGACATAACTTATTCCGTCATCGCTACCAGTCCGTTTGGCTGTAAGAATGAAAAATCAGTTGCATTAACAGTCACCCAGCCATTCACGATTTCTACCAGCGATCACATCACTTGCTTTGGCGGTAGCGTTCAACTGAATGTCACTGGAGCAGATCATTATACCTGGTCTCCGGCTATTGGATTAAATCGCACAGATATTCCTAACCCAATTGCCACTCCGCAAATCACTACCAACTATAATGTTTCCGGATTTGATAAGTACAATTGTTTCGAAATGAAAGCTACGGCACATGTGACCGTAAACCCTAAACCTGCTGTAGATGCAGGCCCGGACATTACCCAATCGAACGGTTCTATCATTCCGCTCCATGTAAAAGTCAGTGAAGATGTTACCAGGATCAAATGGACGCCTACCGAAAATCTCAGTTGCTCCAATTGCACCAATCCAACCCTGACTCCTAAAGGCGACGCTACCTATTATGTAGAAGTAACTAACGGTTACGGTTGCACGAATATGGACGACATCAACGTCAAAATAATCTGCGATAACTCAAACATCTTCATACCAAATACCTTCTCTCCCAACAAAGACGGGGTGAACGATATTTTCTACATCCGTGGCCGTGGCGTACAGGAAGTGAAATCAATGAAGATCTTTAACCGTTGGGGACAACTGATCTTCGAACGATACAGCTTCCCAACAGACGATATTACCAAAGGCTGGGACGGTACCTTCAAAGGCCAGATGCTGCCGCCGGATGTATATGTCTACTTTGCAGAAGTAGTCTGCGATAAAGGAGGATTGGGCTTGCTAAAAGGTAACCTAACTTTGTTACGATAAATTAAATTATTGATTATCAATACTAAACAGATACAATAGGTCTTTAATTGTTTTTTTCATTAATTTGTGGACGCAATTGATGAAAAACCGCCGATTCCTATGAAATATCCTCAGCCAAGATGTTTACGGACATTATTGTTGCTGGCAGCTATGCTGACAGGTAATCTCCTGTTTGCCCAGGTCGATTTTAAATATACTGTCTCCCCAGCGTCCTTATGTGCACCAGTAACTGTCTCCCTGACGAATACTTCTACAGGAAGCGCCCTCACGTATACCTGGGATTTCGGCGATGGTAGAACATCCACCGATCCCAATCCAACGGTTATCTATACCAGCGGCGGCGTGAAAAAAATTACATTAACTGCGCACAATTACAATGTGGATAACTCCGTTTTCAAAACCTTTACTATTGGAGATATACCAGTAGTGAATTTTAGTGCCGACGTAACCCAGAGTTGTAGCTTCTATACCGCCACTTTCACCGATCAAACGCCTGGAGGTACTAACCGTATCTGGGACTTCGGCGACGGTACGGCCACTGTCACCACTTCCGCGGCCACTATCACACACGCCTACACGAAAGCAGGAAAATTTGATGTAAAAGTAACGGTATCCAATATTAATGGCTGTTCCTCACAACTTACAAAGCCGGCCTACATCAATGTATCTTTACCAGTCCTAAAAATGAGCGCGCCAGTAGCTGGTTGCGTGCCATATAATGCTACATTCACCGCTACTTCTACCAATATCGTGAACGATCCTGCTACCGGTTATACCTGGGAGTTCGGAGATGGAAGTCCCGCACAAAATGGCGGCGCTACTATCAATCACACCTATACGCAAACAGGCACCTACAATGTAGCAGTCACTGTAAAAACAGCCAGCGGCTGCACTATCCGTACCTCGTTCGATAAACAGGTTCATACCGGAAATCCTCCCATTGGCGTGAGCTTTACGGCGTCTCCTACGAATGCCTGCACCGGCGAACCTGTTCGCCTCCTGGCAAACGCCCAGTATGCAGATACCTACAGCTGGGATTTCGGCGATGGCAGCACCCTGGAAACCGCCACCAACGATATTAAACATGGCTTCAATGCCAATGGTACCCTGATCGTAAATATGAAAGCAGGCAGCAATGGCTGTTACACCAACGCTCCTTCAATACCAGTTACCATCAACGGACCTGTATCTTCATTTACGTATACCCGTAACTGTTCGGAAAGAACCGAATTCAATTTTACCAATACAGCTACCAATACTTCTGCCGCAGCAACTTACCAATGGGACTTCGGTGATAACTCTCCGCTGGAAACCACCAAAGATGCTACGCACAGATATAGCGTTCCCGGTAAATATACGGTCCGGTTAACTGTATTCGACAATAACGGAACCTGCTCTCACAGCAGCTTTCAGACGGTATATTATTTCCTGGCCGACTTCACCACCGGCATTAGCTCTATTTGTCGCGGTAACAAAGTCACCTATGAAGTACTAAACATACCACAGGAACTGGTGGCCTCCTATACCTGGATCTTCGGTGATGGGACTACCTACACTGGTCCGGAACAGAGTTACACCAAAGCCTGGAATACTGCCGGTACCTACGACGACCAACTGGTCATCAAATACAATAATCCCGCTTACTGTGATGACATTGTAACAAGAGTGGCAAATATTCGTATTCTGGCGCCCCAGGCCGATTTTACATTGGCCAGCGGCCTATGCGCAGGGCAGCCGTCTACCTTTAAAAATAATTCAGTCACCTCTCCGAATACGCCTATCACCAACTGGAAATGGGACCTCGGAAATGGCCAAACCTCTACTGCACAAACGCCGGCGCCACTGAAATACGCCGCTTCCGGCAATTATCAGGTAAAACTGGTGATCACAGATGCCAGAAACTGCATGGACTCCATCAGTAAAACCATCAGTATCAATCCTTCACCATTCATTAAAGTAACCACTGCACAAGCAAAAATCTGTGAAGGAAACGGTACTACCTTAACCGCTACTACCGATGCCAGCATTCAGTGGCTGACAACAAATAATATCAGCTGCCTCAACTGCACTACACCTACCGTTTCTCCTGTTACCAATACCAGATATCTCGCGGAAGCCACTAACCCTTACGGCTGCACGATGCGCGACTCTGTAGATATTTCTGTGGTACCAAAAGTAGCGCTAACAGTAGCCAGCAATGATATCAAAGTATGCTATGGCAGCAGTACCAAACTACAGGCAAGCGGCGCCACCAATTTCAAATGGACGCCAGTAGACGGACTGACGAACGACCGTATCCCAGATCCGATCTCAACGCCTACCGCTGATATCACTTATCAGGTGACTGCCACCAACGATCCCATGTGCCCTTACAGCGCGCCAGTGAGCGTGAAAGTGAGTGTTAAACCAGTACCAGATGTGGATGCGGGCAAATCGCAAACAGTGCCGGTTGGATCTGTGGTCAAACTCATGGCTACCGGCAGCGGCGACGTAGTGAAATGGCAATGGTCGCCTACAGATTACCTGGACTGCTCCTTCTGCCCGATAGTAACCGCAGCAGTTCGCAAACCAATGACATACAGCGTCACAGGAACTAACGCTTTCGGTTGTACGAAAAGTGCAACCGTCACCGTAGACCTGGTATGCAACAGCGACGCTATTTATATTCCTAATACTTTCAGTCCTAACGGAGATGGTGTAAACGATATTTTCTACCCACGCGGAAAAGGTATCAGCTTCGTAAAATCGCTGCGTATCTTCAACCGCTGGGGCCAGGAAGTATACCGCCGGGAAAAGTTCAATACAGATGATAAAAGCAGAGGATGGGATGGCACATTCAACGGAAAACCACAACCTTCCGATGTATACATCTACTTCCTGGAAGCCTATTGTGACACAAACGACTTCCTTCAGCTGAAAGGAAACTTAACATTACTGAGATAATAACCCAATGCTCAACATGAAACACCTGTACCGCATTTTATGCTTTGTTACAGCCCTGCTTGCAGGAGGTGCAGCCTCCGCACAGGATATACACCTGTCGCAGTTCTACGAAACTCCCATCTTGCGCAATCCGGCGCTGATAGGGATTTTCAACGGAGATGTTCGTGTACAGGCTATTTACAGAAACCAATGGAATAAAGTAACTATTCCTTACCAAACCGGAAGTCTGAGTGGCGAAATAAAATTCCCTGTTGGCCAGGGCAATGATTACCTAACTACTGGTCTCCAATTTACATATGACCGCGCTGGTACCTCCAGATTACAGTCCACACAGATTCTGCCAGCTATCAACTACCATAAATCACTGAATTCAGACAAAACCAGTTTCCTGGCCCTTGGCTTTATGGGTGGTTTTGTACAGCGCCAGTTTGATCCAGGCAATATGACATTCGACAACCAATACACAGGTGGTCGTTTTGATCCCAGCATGCCTACCGGCGAGGAAGGAAAACTGGCCCTTCGTGGTTACAGCTACCTGGATGCCGGTTTCGGGATAAGCTATAATAGTGTGATCAGGGAAGACGTCAACTACTACATCGGCGCCGGTTACTATCATTTCAACAGCCCGAAAGTCTCCTTCTACAACGATAAATCCATTCTGCTGAATCCTAAACTGACTTTCAATGCCGGTATCTCCATCCCTGTAGATGAACGGGTGAAGGTAATAGCGGAATACAATCAGCTGCATCAGGGTACTTATTCTGAATATATCGGAGGCGCTATGTTGCGTTATGCCCTCATGGACCGCGGTCTGGAATCCACACGCGGCATCTATGGCGGACTCTTCCTACGCCTCAACGACGCCATTATTCCAACGGTTAAGCTCGATATGGATAAATATGAACTGGGAATGAGTTATGATGTGAATATCTCGAAATTGAGAACGGCCAGCCAGAGTTTTGGCGGGTTTGAAATATCTCTCGTGTTCAAAGGCTTCTTAAACAGCCGCAACAGTACGCTGGAAAGTGTAAACTGCCCGAGATTTTAAACATTAAAAGAAAATGAAAGTCAAAGAATTAGGTGGAAAAGCAGACTGGAACCGTTAAATTTTACATAAAAAGAAGAAAAAATATAACTAAATGGCGTTGTATTTGTTAAATTTACATAAGAGTGTGTGCAGCTAATTGCGTGATTTATCAATCAAAAAACTATAATATATTTGAAAATAATTTTATCTTTATAGTACTATGTTAAAATCCTCTACCCTCTTTTTCACACTTGTTTTCTGCTTATTTTCCCTTGTTGGAAAGGCGCAAAACGACAAATCCCAGCCGAATTCGGACGGGGGTAGTAAAATTGTCAGATTATATCCGAACCCTGCTACCTCTATCATAAACTTTGAAATTCAGCAACTTCATAATAACGAAAAATCTTACGATCTTATTGTATATAATTTTTTAGGAAAGAAAATTGACCAGCTGAAAGCAGTTGGCACAAGAACATCCGTGAATCTGGATAACTATTACAGTGGATTGTACATTTATCAATTGCGTGATCAGCGTGGCAACCTCGTGGAATCCGGGAAGTTTAATGTAGTGAAGTAAGATATATCCCCCTCCCTTTATACCGACGAACAAAAATATTAACGGCCGTCTCAGCAGAGACGGCCGTTTTCTTTATAGCTATTTGAGCTTCAAGTCTTATTGTACTTCCACAATCAGGAACTTCAGATAAGTGGTATTCTCAATGTTCCATAAAATAGGGTGATCCTGGGCCTGTGTCTGGAAGGTTACCTGACGCAGTTTCTTTTTGGCGTCTTTCGCTGCCATATCGATAATTTCCAGGAAGAGGCTTGGCGGTACCAGGTTGGTACAGGAAGCTGTTACGAGGAACCCTCCTGGCTTCAGCAGTTTCATACCGCGCAGGTTAATTTCCTTATAACCAGTGATGGCTTTCTGAATATTCTCCCTGCTTTTGGTAAATGCCGGTGGGTCCAGAATAACCACGTCGAATTTCTTCTCTTCTTTGGTCCATTGTTTCAACTGATCGAATGCGTTTACTGCCTGGAATTTGCAGATATCCTGCAGATTGTTCAGTTCAGCATTACGACGGGCAGTATTCACTGCATGCTCGGAAATATCCAGTCCCATTACGCTTTTAGCGCCATAGTAACCCGCATGACAAGAGAAAGTACCTGTATAGCAGAAAGCTTCCAGTACATCGGCGCCTTTCACTATATGCTGAATAGCCCGACGATTATCCTGCTGATCGAGGAAATAACCCGTTTTCTGGCCATTTTCAATGTCTACATGGAACTTCAGCCCGTTTTCATTGATGATTACATTGGTATCAAACGGAGCAGACAGGAAGCCTTTCTGTTGTTGCATACCTTCTAACTCACGTACAGGCACGTCATTGCGCTCATAAATACCTTTAGGAGAGAATATGCGGTTCAACGCATCCACGATAGCGCCTTTCCATTTATCCATCCCTAAAGCCAGCGTTTGAATGACCAGGTAATCATTGAACTTGTCAATGATCAATGCAGGCATCTCATCTGCTTCGCCAAATACAAGTCGGCAGTTCTCCTGATAACCGATTTTCTTGCGGTATTCCCAGCATTTCAACAGGCGATGATAGAAGAACTCTTCATTGATTTCTTCCTGCTTATCGCGTGTCAGAATACGCACGAGAATCTGGGACTGCGGGTTGATATAACCACGCCCTACGAAATGGCCCTGATGAGTGAATACATCAACGATATCGCCGGCATCTACCGGACCGTTGATCTCTCCAACTTCATTGCCGAAAACCCAGGGATGGCCCTGCAATACCCTGTTTTGTATCTTTTTCTTTAAAAAAACTTTTGTCATTTATCGCAATTCGAGGTGCAAAGGTAAGAAATAGCAGGTAGTTAGACACGAATTACACTGGATTCAGTGTCAATTTGTCGCCAAATTAGGGCTTGGCAAAGTAATTGACTGCTTATCTTTGCAGACAATCATTACAATTATGACAGAAAAAGAAAAAGACATGCATCAAGAGGACATCAACAATACCGAAAATGAGAACAGCATGCCAGATATTAACGCTGATGAAAATATGAGTGGAACTTCGCATATGAATAATGATCTGGATGAATCTGGTGAACTGGAGAAAAAAGACCAGGAAATCAACGAGCTGCGCGACAAATACCTGCGTTTACAAGCAGAGTTTGACAACTTCCGCAGACGTACTGCTAAAGAAAAACTGGAATTAACACAGACTGCCGGCAAAGACGTTATTATCTCTATGCTGGATATTCTGGACGATAGCGAACGCGCTGCCAAAAATATGGAAACTGCCACCGACCTCAGCGCTATTAAAGACGGGTCTATGCTGGTTTTCAATAAGTTAAAGAATTCCCTGGTAGCTAAAGGCCTGAAAGAAATGGAAAGCCTGCACCAGCCATTCGATGCAGACCTGCACGACGCCATCACCGAGATTCCTGCCCCAACCCCTGATCTGCAGGGCAAAGTACTGGACGTTTTACAGAAAGGATACTACCTGAATGACAAATTAATCCGTCATGCAAAGGTAGTAGTAGGTAAATAAATGACGATGTGGCATATAAGCATTCGTTGCCTATGCTGACAACCGACAGAAAAACAATTTTAATCACAGCACCATAAACTCCGACTCGTTCGGAGGAATAAGTTTTTATTATAATGTCTACCAAGAGAGATTATTACGAAGTGCTTGTTGTTGTTAAAACAGCTACTCAGGATGAGATCAAAAAGGCATACCGCAAGGTAGCCATGCAGTATCACCCTGACCGTAATCCCAACAACAAGGAGGCGGAAGAAAAATTCAAGGAAGCCGCCGAAGCATATGAAGTGTTAAGCGATCCTGACAAGCGCGCACAATACGATCGCTTCGGACATGCGGGCATGAACGGTGGCCGTGGCGGATTTGGAGGTGGCGGTAATATGAACATGGATGACATATTCTCCAACTTCGGTGACATATTCGGCGACGATATTTTCGGCAGCTTCTTCGGTGGCGGCAGACAAGGCGGAGGTGGCGGCGGCCGCCGTGGACGCGGTACCCGCGGTTCTAACCTGCGCGTGAAAATTCGCCTTACCTACGAAGAAATCGCTAAAGGCGCCAACAAGAAAATCAAAGTTAAAAAATACGTTTCCTGCCAGCATTGTAGCGGTCTTGGAGCAAAGGACAAAAACTCCTTCCAAACCTGTAACACCTGCGGCGGATCCGGTCAGGTAAGAAAAGTGACTTCCACTTTCCTCGGCCAGATGCAAACCGTTACCACCTGTCCTAACTGTCATGGTGAAGGCCAGATCATTACCAGCAAATGTAACCACTGTAAAGGCGAAGGTCGCATGTACGGCGAAGAAACCGTGAGCATCGACATCCCTGCTGGCGTGGCAGAAGGGATGCAACTGAGCATGAGCGGAAAAGGTAATGCCGGCGAAAGAGGCGGCGCTCCCGGCGATCTCCTCATTCTTATTGAAGAGGAACCACATCCGGAACTGCAACGCGATGGCCTTAACGTAGCATACGACCTCTATATCTCCTTCCCAGATGCCGTATTCGGCACCTCCGTGGAAGTACCAACCATCGACGGTAAAGCGAAAATCAAAATACCAGCAGGCACCCAGTCAGGAAAAATCTTCCGCCTCAAAGGCAAAGGTTTCCCTTCTGTAAACTCCTACGATCGCGGCGATCAACTCATTCAGGTAAACGTGTGGACACCACAAAACCTGACCAGCGAAGAACGCGAAATGATGGACAAACTGATGTCTGCCGATAATTTCAAACCTAATCCGGAAAAATCTGAAAAAGGTTTCTTCGAAAAGGTTAGAGACATATTCAGCTGATAAATTCCCTGCACCCAGCAAACAGTGAAAACCAATGCTGGTCAGACATATAACTCCTGCCCCGGCAGGCTCCTCTAAGCTGAAAGCAGTGATGATGCTTATACACTCCTCACTGCTTTCAGCTTTATCTTTTCTACTATGGATAATAAACTGCAGATGTTCGAAAACCGGCTGACGAAAGTCTTCCGGCATATATCCAAACTGGCCCGACGCCAAAACATCACCTGCTACCGCGTGTACGATGATGATATTCCCGAATTTCCATTTAGCATTGAAATGTATGAAGACTACGTCTACATCGCGGAATATAACCGTAAACACGGCATGGAGGACGAGGCACACGAAGCATGGCTCGACAGTTGCCTGGAACTCATCAGCAAAGTACTGAACGTTGTCCCTTCCAAAATCTGGGTAAAACAACGTCAACGCAAAGAAAACCGACAAAGTCAATACGAAAAACTCAGTACGGAAAGCCATGAAATGATCGCCCATGAAAACGGACTCAATTTCAAGGTAAACCTCTCCGACTACCTGGATACCGGCCTTTTCCTCGATCATCGCATTACCAGAGGAATGGTAAAAGAAGAAGCTAAAGACAAAAAAGTACTGAACCTCTTTTGCTATACCGGCTCTTTCTCCGTGTATGCAGCCGCAGGCGGCGCTTCACAAGTAACTTCCGTAGACCTGTCAAAAACATACCTGGCATGGGCAGAAGAGAATTTCCGTATCAACGATATCGATACTTCCAAACATGAATTTGTACATGCAGACGTACTCCAATACCTGGATACGCTCAAATTAAACACCTTTGATCTGGTGGTCATTGATCCTCCTACCTTTAGTAACAGTAAGCGTATGAAGGAATTCCTCGACATTCAGCGAGATCATGTGGCGATGCTAAATAAAGTATTGCTGGCAACTAAAAAAGGCGGCGTGATTTATTTCAGTACAAATTATCGTCGTTTTGTAATGGAGTCTGATCAGATAGAAGCCTCTTCCATCAAGGATATCACAGCACAAACATTGCCGTTTGACTTTCAGCAGAAGATGATCCGTTATTGCTATAAAATCATCAAATAATATAGATTCCTTTTTCCTGCAATGGTGGGAAAAAGGAATTATTCCTGTTTACGGGCTAATCGCACCAGCTTCAGAAACTCTTGCCGGTAACCATTTCTATCGCCTCCCATCGATTTCTTTGCCAACATTTCTACCATCTCCCAATCGCCACATCCCCTGTAAGCCGAATTTCTCAACAACATCCCGAATAATGCCACAGAAGAGGCAAAACGATAGTCTGTAGACGCATCTGTAAAGGGTATACTTGTGGCCGATATAGGCATCTCTTTACTTTCAGGACCTGCATGATGCGGTCGCTGATAGGTCACCATGATATTCGCGAGCAACGTGTCTCCCCCAATACTATCCACTGGCTGTATTTCATACAAGGCGACAGCGCTATGTCCGCTACCTATAATCCCTCCTGCAATGGAATCCTTTTCTGTATTCTCTTCTGTCAACACTTTATTTTCATAACCTATAAGCCTATACGATTTTACAGTGGCAGGATTAAATTTCACCTGGGCTTTCACTTCCCTGGCTATGGTAAACAGCGTACTCCCAAACTCTTTTGCAAAGATTTTATTGGCCTCTTCCAGGTTATCGATATAGGCAAAATTACCGTTCCCTTTGGCCGCCATGATCTTTAGTTTGGAGTCTTTATAATTTTTCATTCCTACACCCAGACAGGTGAGTAGTACACCGCCTTCTTTTTGTTTGGATATCAGGTCGTCCATTTCCTCATCACTGGAGCGGCCCACGTTGAAATCACCGTCTGTAGCCAATATTACCCGATTATTCCCGTCCGCAATAAAGTGTTGTTCCGCTACTTTATAGGCCATTTTAATGGCCGCTTCGCCCGCGGTAGCTCCATTGGCTTTGAGATTATCCACTGCATTGAGGATTTTCTCTTTCTGATCACCGGGAGTAGAAGTCAATATCACAGCGGGTTCGCTGGCATAAGCCACAATCGCTACTCTGTCTTTGGCGCGGAGATTATTGACCAGTACCCGGAAGGCAGCTTGCAATAGTGGTAGTTTATTGGGTGCATCCATAGAGCCGGATGCATCTATCAGGAAAACCAGGTTACAGGCGGGCAGACTGTCTATATCCACCGCTTCTGCACGGATGATGATCTGTAACAGATGATGCTGCGGTTCCCAGGGACAGGTAGTATAATTAGCAGATAATCCAATAGTTTGTCCCTTCGGCGGCAGTGGGTAGTTATAGCTGAAATAATTCACCATTTCCTCAATACGCACTGCATCGCGGGGTACTTTCTCTTTTTGCCGGAGGAATCGTCTGATATTACTATAGGAGGCTCTGTCTACATCCACAGCAAAGTTGGACACCGCAGCCACAGTGGGACGCTGGAATTTATTTTCATACATAGCCCCATACGTTTCGTTGTAAAACGTATGAATACCCATTCCTGCATTGGTGTAATTGGGATTGCTATTTCGGGAGATTTTTGCCCTCGCTTTAGCCAGCGTTATCGCATCCATCGGCTTGCGCAGGGGCGCCATAGCAATCAGCAGCCGGTCATTTTGTTTGGCGTAGATGATTTTTGTCTGATAGCCGGTTAGTTCGATTTTCAACTGTACAACAGGGTGGGATACCGGAATCTTGAACAGGCCGTAACTATTCGTTACTGTGGTGGCAGTATCGTTCATAACGCTGACGGCTACTCCGGAAAGGGGTCTGTGGGCGGCACTATCTTCAATTGCTCCGGAGATCCAGCTGTTTTGGGCGTTAGCTAAATTACAGTACAATATCAACAGCAAAAGCAACTTTCGCATGGATTAAATTAATCATTTAAACTGATATATCCATGCGATGCGGCGGAGATGTAAACAAAAATCCCGGTTTTGTGCACAAAACCGGGATTTTCAGTCAATTTTAGTAGTCGCACTACTCTACCAGCTGGTAGATTTCCGGCAGGTTGCGGCCGAGACCATCATAGTCCAGGCCATATCCCAACAGGAATTTATTAGGTACGGAGAATCCGAGATAATCGATTTTGATAGGATGAACCATTGCTTCCGGTTTGGTCAGCAGGGAGGCAACCATCAGTCGCTTAGGTTGCTGATGTTCCAACTGAGGAAGGAACTGGCTCAATGTTTTGCCGGTATCCACAATATCCTCGAGGATTACCACGGTACGGTTGAAGAGGTCTTCATCCAGGCCAATAGCCTGCACTACATTACCGGTGGATTTGGTGCCTTTGTAAGACGCCAGTTTGATGAAAGAGATCTCTGCATCGATGTTGATATATTTAAACATATCAGCAGCGAACATAAAAGAACCATTGAGGATAGCAATAAACAGTGGCTTTTCACCATTCAGATCTTGATTGATCTGGTTAGCCATTTCCCTTATGCGCGTCTGAATTTCTGATGCGCTGATATAGGGTTGAAATTGTTTGTCATGCACTGTGATTACCGACATAAATACTACTCATTTCCAGTTTAAACAATTGAAAGCGCCAAAAAGATGGCTCTTATTTTCCCACAAGCAGGCGTTGACCTATTTTGATGTCATTGCCTTGCAAATTATTCCATTCCTGTAACTGTGTTACAGTCGTATTATACATTTTAGCTATAGCGTAGAGCGTTTCTTTAGGCTGCACCTCATGGAACTGCTGTTGCGTTCCGGCGGACGGCTTCTTCACCGGCGCTGGTGTAGGTGTTGTAGCAGGCTCTACTGGTACCGGCTTAGGCATTGTAGCTTTAGCCGGCGGATTATTCGTTGTAACTTCTCCGTTCTTCTTCAGATCTTCTATCATTGCCACCGGAATACCGCCTGTTGTTTCCTGTTCCGGTTTCCTGGAAGGAGGAACGGAGGCTACTCCGCCTTGTCTGCTTGGTTCCTGGCGTGGTATTTCCACTTTTTTAGGCGCCACATACTCTTCTTCTTCCTCCTCTTCCTGATAGCGGGTATTCTTTGCCAGTGCAGGCGTATTGGAAGAGAAGCCGGTTAATGCCAGTTGCTGACCAGCAGCAGGTTCTTCGCCTTCATGCAGTTTATTTCTCCGACGCAGCCATTTCAACATCACGCCTTCTGTCTGAGACACATCGTGTAAGGATTCTCCTTTGGCAACGATATGGGTATCTTTACTACCTTTTTTGCCTTTCTTCTGCAGGAAGATAATCATATCTTTCTTCAGAGGGCCATCTCCCGGCAGGTCATTGAAGCGAACCAGTTTGCTGAGGCGGATATCGCGCTGACTGGCGAGTGCAATCAGGGAGGTCCCAGCTTTGGCAAAAATAACTTTACGGCCGTTAATTTCGAAAACTCCTTTAGGATAATTTCCAGCTACAGGTTTGCTGCTGCGAGGAGGCTTGGTAGCGGAACTGTTATTGTTGCCTGATTGTCCTACGGAGCCGCTTGGTTTGGAACCGCCGCCGTTACCGGCAATGACGTCTCCCCCAGTCTCAGCATCCGCTTCTGGCGCCGCTTTACCAAGAGCGATGAGGGAATATTTCTGTAAGTTATTATCCTCAATCACCTTGATCAGTTGTTGTGGATAAGTTTTATTGGTAGCATATCCTGCCTGTTTCAGGCCATATGCCCAGGATTTATAATCATCTCCATCGAACTGGAAAAGGAAGGCATAGCGGGGATTGTTACGAAGGAAATCGGAGTGGTCTTTATAGGATTCTCTTGCGGTTTCGTATACACGAAAACACTCCTGCGCCTCATCATCATCATAACGGATGGTTTTCCCTGTCCAGTTATTTTTACATTTAATACCGAAGTGGTTATTGGATTGCAAACACAGTGTACCGTTGCCGGATTGCGTTTCCACAACACCCTGCGCCAGTGTGATGGCAGCAGGAACGCCTGTACGGCGTTGCTCTTCGATGGCAACTTGCTTATAGATGGCAATGTATTGCTGGGTCGTCATCTTCTGGGCTTCCGCTAGGGTAGCGGCGCCTAGAATAAAGGTAACCAACAGCAAGAATTTTTTTACCTGCATGTATTGTTGAATTTAATGGGCGTTTTTCATAGTGGCGTTTACTTCTTCCGGATCAGCAATACGCCATCGCGGATAGTCAGCAACACCTGTTCTGCACGGTCATCAGCCAACACTTTCTCACAGAATTTCACCATTGCTTTGGCCTGACTTCCTTGCTGATCTGCAGGAAGCAGTACCTGGCCATGGTATAAAACATTATCTGCCAGTATGAATCCGCCTGGTCTCAGTTTCTCCCAAACCAGGTCGTAATAATGCTCGTATCCTGCTTTATCGGCATCAATAAATACGAGATCAAATACTTCATCCAGCGATGCCACCACGTTTGCGGCCTTGCCTATGTGCATTTTAATTTTATCTGCAGTACCAGTCAGCTCCCAGTATTTCTGACAGAGCGCTTCCAACTCCTCATTGATATCCACTGTATGCAGTATGCCGCCAGGCTGCAAGCCCTGTGCCAGACAAATAGCGGAATATCCTGTGTAGGTTCCCAGTTCCAGTACGCGCATCGGGCGAATCATATGGCTTACCATACTGAGAAACTGCCCCTGCACCTGACCACTCAGCATATGCGGCAATTCTACTTTCAGATATGTTTCCCGATGCAACTTATACATTGCTTCATTTTCGGGGGTAGTGTATTTCTCTGAAAATTGCTCCACAGCTACTGGTATCAGCTCCATATATAAAATTTCTGCAAAGCTAAAGAAAACCCTTAAGCTTTGAACACCTGCCTTTTACAATGTGCCTGATAAAAAGATAACGCCACAGTACCGCTGTTTATGCGAAACTATGGCGTTTAAAGCCTTTGTCAGGCGGGAGAATATTAGAAATTCGGCCGGAGTTTGTTGGTGGTGTAGAATACACGGAAGTATTCCACTACCTCATCTGCCGTATCAAACAGCTGTAATAATCCAAGGTCATCCGGACCAATATTATGTTCTTTTTCCAACATGGTATTGCGAATCCAGTCCAGCAGGCCACTCCAGTATTCCCTACCTACGAGTACCATCGGCGTTTCTTCCATCTTCCTGGTTTGGATCAGGGTCGCTACTTCAAAAAATTCATCCATCGTACCAAATCCCCCAGGCATCATCACGAAGCCCTGTGAGTATTTGGTGAACATCACCTTCCGAACAAAGAAATAATCAAAGTTCAGGCGTTTGTCGTTATCGATGAACGGATTCGGATTCTGTTCGTGTGGCAGTGTAATATTTGCTCCTACGGATTTACCACCGGCACGTTGCGCACCTTTGTTAGAGGCTTCCATCACACCAGGACCACCACCGGTAATGATACCAAATCCCTCTTCCGACAAGCGGAAAGCGATTTCCTCTGCCAGATCATAATAACGATTACCTGGTTTGGTACGGGCAGATCCAAATATAGAGATGCAGGGGCCTATTTTCGCGAGAGATTCAAAACCATCCACGAATTCCGCCATGATTTTGAATATTTGCCAACTTGAATGAGCTCGAGTTTCCGTCCAATCTCTTTCCTTAAGATTCTTTAGTCTATCATTCATGCTTTAATATTTATGCTTTGCTCAATTTAGGGAATTTTTTCACGCAAAGACGCAAAGAAATGACGCAAAGGCGCCTGATAGAAGCGGTTTTTTTTGCTCGCAGAGCAGCAGAGCAGCAAAGCAGCAATGAAATTTGAGTGATAGTGTAAAATAAAATAGAGTAGGATAGAATAGAGTAGGATAGAATAGAGTAAAAAAATAGAATTAAATAAAGAGGGAGCTTACTGTCAGCAACAGCATCAAAAAAATATTCCTTAAAAACAACAAAACACAATCTTATGCTGCTTTGCTGCCTTGCTGCTCTGCGAGCAAAACCACCAGCGCCGCAGGCGCCCCCGCGTCTTTGCGCCATTTCTTTGCGCCCTTTGCGAGAAAAAAAAAGCAGGTAACTTAAAAGAAACCTGCTTTCCATTTAACACGTTATGAACGTGCAGCAAAGTTTTTTCAATGCTGCAGAATCGTTTAGCTAAAGCTGGCTTGGCTGTAGGAAAAAATAGACCAGAATGTTCACAACGGTTAACCAGCAATTAATTTATTGCATATTTATGCAATAACCTAATTTATGTTTTTCGTTTATACACTAAGTATAGTAACGATTATAATAACGATGAATGTCCCGCAGCATGCAAATATTGCATACCACAGGACATTTCACACTTTGTAAATACAGACGTTCTTATTGATAAGTGCCTTTCGTGATTTCTTCGGCAAGACCAAATGACAATGTCATACCCGCACCACCAAGGCCATTCACGATGGTTACATCTTTTTCCGGAGAGAAAACCAGATCCGTTTTACCGTTTTTCAATTTCGGATAGATGCCATGCCATTGCTCCTGAATAGTATATTCCGGAGCCTGGAGGAAAGTATGCATATATTTCAGAATCAGGTCATTGATAAATGTCTTATCAAATGGTTCGAAATCAGGACCATACTCATGGGAATCCCCGATAGTCAGTTCTCCTGCTCCATTCTGGGAAATTAACAGGTGAATACCCCATTTCATATATTCCGGCATTTCCTTTTCCACACGTTGTTTTACCGCATCGAGGCTAATACAGCTATTGAAAGAAGCATAATGCAGCAATGTAAGACCAGCACAAAGCGCAGGCCCCAGTTGCCAGTTACCTGGTTGAGGTACGGTACGCATCATCTGCAATTTGCACTTGGTGATATATGCTTGCGCAAACTCAGCAGGATACAGCGTTTCGAAGTCGGCCCCACTACATACATACACCTGATCCACTTTCCATTTCTCCTCTTTTGTTTCGATGAAAGGCATGTTGATCGCATTTACTGCGGTATTAAAACGAAGGGTCACATTCATTTTCTCACCCAGATACTGTGCGATTCCAGCGCTTGCCTGGCGTGGGTTCACCGTCATTTCTGTCTTACTCCACATGGCGCCGAGTAAGCCTTCGGTTTTTACAGCCTGCGTATATTTTCCGATGTTCGCAGGAGTAATCAGTTCGCAATCATAACCATTTGCAGCTGCGTTACCGGTGAATTCTTCCAGTACCGCCAGTTCATCCTGTTCGTATACCAGATGCAATGATCCGGTAGGCTGACATTGGATACCTGTAGCAGCAGCCAACTCCAGCCAGGTTTCCCTGCTGTGCATAGCCCTGTTATACATTTTACCAGCCGTCTGGCCGATAGGCCAAACTAATCCAAAGTTCCTGATAGATGCGCTGATAGCTTTGCTGTTCCTTTCAAACAATACGACCTTTCTTCCCTGTTTAGCCAGTTTATATGCCATTGCCAGACCTACAATACCGGCGCCGATTACGGCTACTTCTGCCTGTTGTTGTTGCATGAGCTGCGGTGAATATTTTTAGATGATGGTAAGTAATTCGTCTAGGTTGGAGATTAGGTGCGTATGCGGACCTTTCGCTAATTCCTCGCGGGAATAAGCGCCGGTGGTAACTCCGGCTACTACGCTGCAACCTGCATTGGTGCCTTCTTCCAGATCGGAGGTGGTGTCGCCGATTTTCGCAACCGCCGCAACAGCGCCTATTTCCAGCTGCTCCATCAAACGATAAATCATATATGGATATGGACGTCCGTGCGGTACTTCATCGCTGGTGGCCACTGCATCAATCAAGCCTTTTTCCTGCCAGCCTGTACGTTGCAGGATTACATTGGTGATATCTCTGTCAAAACCTGTATCCAGGGCTATTTTAATACCTTTCTGTTTCAGAGCGGCGAATACTTCGGAAACACCCTCTTTTTCACGAACAGCAGGACTGGTAGCGTAGTGAGATTTCATATTCGTCACGAAGATTTCGTGCAACGAATGGATAAACTGATCATCCGCATGGCGGGGGTCCTGTTTTTCACGGAGCAGGTAACGAATCGCAAAAGGCTTGGCATATCCCATCACCTCATTTACTTCATCCAGTGTAACATCCACACCGGCAGTTTTTATCGCATGCTGCAATACCTGCGCAACATTCGACTCATCATGCAGGGTCGTTCCTGCAATATCAAAAACAGCTAACTGTATTCCCATCTGTCTATGTATTAATTACAGGACAAAGGTAATACACCGGTTAAAATAAAGTTTAGCCTTTATAAACATTTAACATAGGGTTAATCTGTTTTTACAAACAGAGGTCTGGGCTTAGAAGCCCAGACCTACGCCTGCTCTGTATATAAGACTGTTATTGTAAGGAGAACGGCTGTCTTGCAGCACATCGTAAAGAATGGAGAAGCTGATACCTACCCGACCGCCTACACCCTGGGTATAACCGGCGCCCAGGAGGAGACTGGGAACTACGTAGTTGCTTTTGAAAGTGCTAGGCTTGTATGCCCCTGTATTATCGTAGTAGTAAGTCGTTTTCTGAGAGATGGAATTGTATTCCGGCTGCACATGTGCAAACAGTTGTGGAATAGGGTAAACACGGCCCCAAACGCCACCGCCTAAAATGGTGTAGGTGTCGCGCTGAGTAGTATTACCATAATAATCTCTGTAACGATTCTGGCCATACTGTCCGTTGATGTTAATACCGGCCGCCACATAGTTGTTGAACCGATATCCCGCCAGTGGAGAAATATTCACATTGGTATAGTCTCCGAAAACAGCGCCCACAGCGCCTCCCAGAATTAATTTGCTGGGATCAAAGCCACCTTGAACAGGAGGCCGTCTGAGGGTGTCTGTTTTATAATATTGAGCATACGTCACTTGCATGCCCGCCAGGAGAAACAAACTTAACAGCAGCTTCTTCATATATCTTTTTTTAGCAATCAAATATTTTACCTCGGTTGAGGATATTATTAGGGTCAAATATCTGTTTTATTTGCTTCATAATGTTCATGGAAGTGCTGTCAAAAACTATATCCAGATAGTTTTTCTGTACCAGGCCAATACCATGCTCACCGGAGATCGTACCATTGAGTTGTTTCACCAGTTGGAAAATTTCCCGTATACCTTCCGTGAGGGTACCGTTCCATTGTTCTTCGGTAAGTTCGCCGCGTATAATATTCACATGCAGGTTACCATCCCCGGCATGCCCGTAGCATACAGAATGGAAACCATATTTGCGACCTATATCTTTTACTCCTTTCAGCAGTACTGGCAGTTCTGCTCTTGGCACCACGGTATCCTCTTCTTTGTACACAGAATTCGCTTTCACTGCTTCTGCCACGCGTCTGCGCAGCTTCCAAAGTTCATCCTTCTGGGTAGAATCTTCTGCAAACAATATTTCACCGATATCAAAACCCTCTACTATACCGGCAATTCCTTCCATTTCCTGCATCAGTACTTCCGGATAATTGCCGTCTACTTCAATCAGCAAATGGGCCTGGATATCATCAGGAATCTGTACTGTACTGCTTTGTACGAACTGAGACACCCAGTCCAGCGCATCTCTTTCCATAAACTCCATGGCACTGGGCGTATACCCGGCGCGGAAAATAGCGCTCACCGCTGCACATGCACTCTCCGCAGAACGGAAAGGTACCAGCATCAGTAAATCATGCTTTGGAAGCGGAATCAGTTTCAATACAATCTTGGTCACTATGCCTAAGGTACCTTCACTACCTACTACCAACTGCGTCAGATTATATCCGGTGGCATTTTTCAGCACATTGGCGCCTGTCCAGATCACTTCTCCGGAAGGAAGCACCATTTCAAGATTGAGTACGTAATCCTTTACCACACCGTATTTTACCGCTTTAGGACCACCGGAGTTTTCCGCAATATTTCCGCCAATAAAGCAGGTACCGCGACTACTTGGATCTGGTGGATAAAACAGTCCTTTTTCCTTAACGGCATTTTGAAGCACTTCTGTGATAACTCCCGGTTCGGTAGTTACTTGCAGATTACGTTCGTCTATATCCAGAATATGATTGAATTTTTCCATGGAAATAAGCACGCCACCGAATTGTGCAAGCGCGCCACCACTAAGGCCAGTACCGCCGCCACGGGGAGTTACGGGCAGTAATTCACGCTGGCAAAGCTGCATGATTTTACTCACCTGTTCTGTGGTTTCCGGCTTAACTACTACTTCCGGTAAATAGTGCAGATCTTCCGTTTCATCGTGTGCATAGCGATCCAGACTCTCTTCATCCACCAGCACATTTTTTTCGCCTGTTATTTCGCGCAACGCCGCTACATGTGCGGCGGTTACTTTATTCAATGTGGTCATGTAACAAAAGTAATCAATAAGCAGAAAAATTAAAATGCCGGACAGAAGGTGGAACGAACAGCATCGGAGAATGCCCTGTTCTTGTATAATCCGGTATAAATAATGCCTATTTCATAGGCTCCTCTTCTGCTATTGGCGGTGGACAACTGGGAGGTTGTCACGTCATAACTGAACATCATTTTAATATTACTTAACTGGTAACCTACCAGGAAAACGGCTGCATCACTGCCACGGTAGTATATTCCGCCATAAGCTTGTTGTGCCCCGTCTCCGGAAACATTATAAGCGGCATTCAATCCAATAGCGAGCTCCTGCGAACTAGCCTGCCGGGTATAGTAAGCGCCGGGATTGAGAATCACCTTATCGCTCATTTTAAAGCTACCATTCAGGAAGCCAATATATCTGCGGGGAACTTTATTATCGGTATCATAAAAGGTTTCCTTTGGCGTATTTACGTGCTGTACGGAGAAACCGGCATTCACATAAATATTATCCGTTGGGAAATAAGCATAGTTCATACCTACCTGTAGGTCGAAATAATTTGTACTGGAAGAATTAATCGGTTCCGCTGTTGGCACCCGGGCATCAAAGAATTTACCATTCCATTGATCGCCAAACACCAGCTTGGTGATATCCACTCTTTTATTAGCTGTACCAGCATTGAATCCCAGGGAAAGCAGGCTGCTGTTACCCATTAACTGATGATAGGCAATAGACGCATATGCTTTTGTAGAGGAGAGATTGCCAGCTCCCGCCACATCACGGAGTACCACACCGCCCAATCCCAGCCATCCATACGTAAGACGGTCCCTGAATACCTGCCAGTCGCCAAATGCGGACATCGTTTTATACGGGACAGGGATGGACGTCCACTGATCACGGTAATTAACACCCAGGCGATAGTTACCGTCGGGGATAAATCCTGTATTCGCCGGATTGGTGGTCAACGGAGAATTGAAGAACTGCGAAAAATGCAGATCCTGTCCGTATCCGTGTAGACCGGCGATCAACAGCAGGACTACACCTGCGGTAATTTTAACTAGCTGCTTCATGGGTCATCTATCTTAACAAGGTTACACTTCCCTGACGGCTACCTTTTGTTCCGTCTGTAAATTCAATACTTACAATGTAAGCATACGCATCCATCGGCATAGGTTCCCCTTTGAACTTACCATCCCATCCAATCCTTGAATCATTCGACTCAAATACCAGTTGTCCCCAGCGACTGAAAATCTTCAGGTTAAATTTAGATACGCCAAATGCTTTCACCTGGAAGATATCATTAGTACCATCGCCATTAGGTGAAAATGCATTGGGCACGTCGAATAACGGTACCACAATTGCACTCACTTCCTGACATACGGTAGAATCACAACCTTCCGGATTGAAGGCTGTCAGACACACCAGGAATGTTCCGGTAGTATTATACTGGTGAACAGGTTGTGCCTGAGAAGTGGAGTCTCCATCTCCAAAATTCCAGTGATAAGAAGTAGCATTTAAACTTAAATTCCTGAATTGAACAGGGGTATTTTCAACCGGTTTGACCGGTGTGAAATCAAATTTTGGTTGTGGCAACGGCGCTACCAGCACCGTCTTCATGACACTGTCGATCCGGTTACAAGTAGTAGTATCGGTAACCACCAGCTTGATATTGATCAACCCAGGCGTGAGGAAAGTATGCTGTGGATAAGCATCTGTAGACGGATTACCAGGACTATCAGAGAAAGTCCATACAAAACTCTGCCCACCCATAGAAGTGTTATTGATGACGAGTGTTGTACCTACGCAAACTGTATCCGGCATTTGAAACTGCGCCTTCACGTTAACGGCTACACGTAGTGGAATATTCTCTGTTTGTGGGGCATTACAATAGTTCGTATCTATCAGGGTCAGTTTTACGTTGTAAAGTCCTGGCGCAGGATAAATATGCGAATAAGGGAAGGTAGGCGGATTTTGCAATACATAAATCGGCGGTCCGTCTCCATAATCAAAGATGAACGAACTATCCTTAAATCCACCCAGTGGTGTGGAGTTATTCAGGAATTCATATTTCAATGCTTCACATGGAGGCAGTCTCTTTGCTTCCAGATCCAGGATGGCTTTGTTGGTACCTGCTTTAATGTTGATATAAGCGGTATCAGCGCCATTACAAGTACTCGGGTCTGTCTTAATCAATCTTACACGATAATAGCCAACAGCGGTAAATGCATGTTGTACTGTATCTTTTCCAATGCCGGAAATCTCTGCAGATCCATCTCCAAAATTCCAGGTATAAGTGGAAGTGCTTACATACACCTGCGTGGTATCAATGAAAGTTACAGGATCAGGAATACAATAGTTATTCTTTCTCTCCAGTGTTTTAATTCCTGCTTTTACGCCATCCAGGTTAAACGCAATTTTCAGTGCGCCATAGTTACAGGAAGGAGGAGGCGTACTGCTGTAAGCGCCAGGAGTAGTAGGATATCGGGGTTTCGCGCTACCGGTATTACACCATGCGCAGATACCCTGATAAATCACACCGTTTCTATCGAAGCGACTGGTACCGCCATCTACGTGTTCATACAAACCAGCCCCACCAAAGTAACTGCCAAACAATATATCTGTTGCATCTTTCTGTAATACGATGAAGTAGAAATCCATACCGTCCGTAATGTTCTGTAATGGATTTTTCAATGGCAATCCGCCGGTACCAGAATTGGGATAACCTTCGGCAGGATTGATACCTCCGCCCCATCCGGATACATACACATTTTCGCATCTGTCTACCAGGAATGCCGTAGGAGAGATAGACGGCATTTTAGAAGTAGCTCTGTTTTTTCCGAAGGTGGTGGAGTAAACGATATCGGATAAATCCGGCTGCAGTTTCATGATAAACTGTGCGGAATTCTGATTGAAAAAAGTAGCAGTTCCAGCGGGCTGTTTGGTAGGCCATACGCCTTCTGTAGTACCGGTCACATATACGTAACCGTTAGCATCCATCTGGATACCATAGATCTGATCTGCCTGACCATCCGTGGAACCTACGTAAGTACTTTGCAGGATAGCGCTTCCATCGCTTTTTATATGTGCAATGAAGCCATCGCACACACCGCCGGTGTATGCATTTTTATAAACAGTACCACCGGCAATGGGGAAGTCGGTACTGGCTGTTCCTCCGGCTACATACAATGATTGCAGATCATTCAGAGCAATGACAAAACCTGCATCTTCTTTGGTACCGCCGAGGTAACTTGCCCATACGATATCCTGGCAGAGCGGATTGATTTTCATGACTACGCCATCCTGTGAACCGCCAAAGCTGCTCTGGAATACGCCGCCTGTTACCGGGAAGTTATTGGAGCGGGTACAGCTGGCAACATAAATGTAGCCGGCGTTATCTACCACTACTTCGCTACGGGCATCATCTCCGTAATTTCTGAGCAACACAGAAGCGCCGCCTGCGCGTTGTTCGCGCATATTCACGCCATCGTCTGCGGAACCGCCGATTACCAGGGAGCCAACCATTTTATCGCCGTTGGCGGAGAGCATGCTTACTGCAATATCCCATCCACCGCGGGTTCCGATTACTTTTGTATAGGGGTAATTGCCGGACTTTGTTCTACCGGAAATTACCAGTTCTTTATTCTTATTGACGAAAAGGCTGTGCGGCTGTTCCATGTCGTTACCGCCCAGGAAAGTACAATATATCAGACCTGTTCCGCTGGGATTGAATTTCTGAATACCGATGTCGATGCTTCCCATATAACCGGTCTGGAAAGCGCCGTTAGTAACAGGATATGCCTGTCCGAAAACGATACCGCCACCATAGAAGTAACCGTCGCTGTCGTAAGTGGCTGTGAAGCCCCAGTTATCAGCGCGGGAACCGGATACGGTTGAAAATACATAGGTAGGGTCAATAATCAGCGGATATGCGTTGTTATAATTGCCGATTTTAAAACCTAGTTTATTACCATTCAGTTTGTAACTAACCTTAACGGATACACGCTCACCATCCACAAACTGGTAGGCATATGGTAATTGTTCTACCACATCTCCTACGGTGGTATGTACAATCAGTTGTCCTTTCTTGATTTCCAGGGAAGAAGTACCGGAATATTCCAGTTGTATCTGGTCCGGATTGGCGCCGGGCTGCACGATCATGTCGTACTTCAGGGTAGATGCTTCAGAGTAAACATGCGCATCAATACCGTTATAAATGGAACGGTAATTAACGCCCTGATAGGAGGAGACATGGGAAGCCCATTTACTTTGGTCGTCCCCGATGAAATAGTTGTTATAATATTCCTGTGGCTTTTCTGGTTCAATGGTCACCTTGGAATTGCTGTTGAGGAAATTCACCGTATAGGCGTGTCCGCGTACTTCCGGCATCTTATCAGGAGCAGATTCTTTCCTGGTAACACCTGCCAGCTCCTGACCATTGATATAGCCCTTCTTATTCACCCAAACGGTGTCTCCGGATTGGGCATGTCCGTGAATATACTCATATACTTTTGCCATATCCTGTGGATGGAGGATACTGAAAGTAAAGCCATTTCTACGCAGGAATACCGCACCGGCATCCAGGTCTGTTTTATAGAGTACATCCGGATTCCATTGCCCTTTGTTCTCCGCGAAGGTAAGCGGGGAATAGTTTTTATAATTAGCAGTTTGTTGCGCATCTGCATTAGCAGTGAACAACATTAGGATAATCATTCCAACAAATCCGATCGGGAGGGTAAATTTCAACGGGATAAGCATTTTAATTTATCTGAAAAATCTAATATACTATTATAAACGCACAAGCTAACCTAATTGTTACGGTATCAAACACAATAACTTACACACTTTTAAGGGTTATCCTGGAAATAGATACTGAAAATTTAGACGGCGATATATAATAAACGTAAAAACCTGTCAGGAAATTTTGCTCCAGACAGATTTACTTCTCTGGGAGGCGAGAAAATCGCGGAGCCCCTGGTTTTCAGGGAGTACCAGGTCCATGTCTTTGTCCAATAATTTTTCTGCACTGACACGGGCGGCATCCAGAATCGGCTTATCGGCGAGGATATCGGCCAGTTTGAAGTCCAATACACCACTCTGGCGGGTACCTTCGATATCTCCGGGGCCACGGAGTTCCATATCTTTTTCTGAAATAATAAAGCCGTCATTCGTTTGTACCATCACGTTAATGCGCTCTTTGGAATCCTTGCTGAGCTTATTGCCGGTCATGAGGATACAATAAGATTGCTCGGCTCCCCTTCCCACGCGACCGCGAAGCTGGTGCAGCTGTGAAAGTCCGAATCTCTCGGTACTCTCAATCACCATCACAGAGGCATTCGGCACATTTACGCCTACTTCAATGACGGTGGTAGCCACCATAATCTGGGTATCGCCGGAAACGAAGCGCTGCATGTTGGTTTCCTTCATTTCCTGCGGCTGACGACCGTGAACCATACTGATATAGTATTGAGGTTCCGGGAAAAAGGCTTTTACTTCCTCATAGCCTTTCATGAGGTTTTCATAATCCATCTTTTCCGAATCTTCAATCAGCGGATATACTATATACGCCTGCCGGCCCTTTTTCAGTTCTCCGCGGATGAAATCCATCACAGATGGGCGTTGGAATTCGGTACGATGTACGGTGGTAATTGGTTTTCTGCCAGGGGGCATTTCATCAATGACCGACACATCAAGGTCGCCATAGACGGTCATAGCGAGGGTTCTTGGTATAGGCGTAGCCGTCATAACGAGTACATGCGGCGGGATATTATTTTTTTCCCACAGTCGTGCCCGTTGTGCTACTCCGAAACGATGTTGTTCATCGATAATGGCCATACCGAGGTTCTGGAAGTCGACCTCCTTTTCCAACAGCGCATGGGTGCCTACCAGCAGGTGGATACTGCCTTCTTTCACGCCTGCAAGGATTTGTTTACGGGCTTTTCCTTTAATGCTACCTGTGAGTAGCGCTACTTTCACCGGCATATCTGCCAGGAGTTCTGAAAGACCTTTATAATGTTGCTGGGAAAGGATTTCCGTAGGCGCCATGAGGCAGGCCTGGAAACCATTGTCTATGGCCAGGAGGGCGGTGAGTAGTGCCACCATGGTTTTACCGCTGCCCACATCTCCTTGCAGGAGACGGTTCATTTGTCGGCCATGCATCGTATCCTGACGGATTTCCTTCAGTACGCGTTTTTGTGCGCCAGTAAGTTCGAAGGGCAGATGATGATTATAGAAATTAGTGAAATGTTCGCCTACTGCACCAAAAGTGTAGCCCTGAGA
The DNA here is from genome assembly GCF_003259435.1 of Chitinophaga dinghuensis. Lineage (GTDB taxonomy): Bacteria > Bacteroidota > Bacteroidia > Chitinophagales > Chitinophagaceae > Chitinophaga > Chitinophaga dinghuensis. The sequence continues at coordinate 2,586 of NZ_QLMA01000003.1, read as the reverse complement.
GGCTTTTTGTCTTTTGATTTTTAGCCGGCAGATGCGGATCTGCGCGATGAACAATTCTTCAAATTTTAAGCGGCGTTGGGCTTGTTTGGCTTCTTCCTCGTTCCCAGGCAGGTGTATTTTAAAAAAGGCCATGGAACGGGGCATCAGGCGGTACTGGTTCAGGATTTCCAGCGGAATATTTTCCCGGATTTCCAGCGGAGATAATTGTTGCAGGAGGTTCTGCGTCAGTTTTCCTATAGCCTTTGCCGTTAGTCCTCTTGCTTTTAATTTTTCAGTGGTGTAATAGACAGGTTCGAGGAATTGCTTACCAGTAGCCGTTTCTTCAGTGACCAGGTCCATTTCCGGATGTGCAATTTGAATATTGCTATTAAAAGTAGACACACGTCCGTAGACCAGATAGGTCACATTTTGCTGCAATGATTTCTGCATCCACTGCCATCCTTGAAACCATACCAATTCAATGATACCGGTTTCATCCCGGAAGGTGGCTACGAGTCGTTTACCTCTGTTCTCTCCAACTACTTCCATATGCATTATACGGCCACGTATCTGCACGAAATCTTCATACCCGCTGATAGCGGATATCTTGTCGATCTTCGTTTTATCAACATACCTGAATGGGAAATATTGAATCAGGTCGCCGAAGGTATGAATGCTGAGTTCTTTACGCAGCAGTTCTCCTTTTTGCGGGCCTACCCCTTTCAGATATTCGATCGGATTGGATAATATGGCAGTAAATGTGGAAATAGGTTATTTTTTTTCAGTTCAGTTTACAAAAATAAAAAAGGCAAGTGGTAAAAATTCACCACCTGCCTATTTCTATAAAAAACAATTATAACACTTTGTTATTCGGCAGATGCATCTACCTTACCTTCTACGAAGAGTTTCATCCACTCTGTAGTTACGGATTTAGGTCTTTCGATAGACAGACCCATTGCGCGATCCCAGCAGAGAGAAGCTAAAACGCCCAGTGCACGGGATACGCCGAACAATACGGTGTAGAATTCATATTCTACCATGCCGTAATGTACCAGCAGTGCGCCAGAGTGAGCATCTACGTTAGGCCAAGGATTTTTCACTTTACCCAGTTCCTGCAGAATTGGAGGTACAGTTTCATACACCATCCATACGATTCTTACCAGTTCATCGTTTGGCAGGTGGTTTTTAGCAAATTCCATCTGCGCAGTGAAACGAGGATCTGTTTTACGCAATACCGCGTGACCATAACCTGGTACTACTTTACCATCAGCCAGGGTTTTGCGTACATATGCTGCGATTTCATCTTTGGTTGGCATACCGCCACCCAGTTCTTCGCGCATGTTCAGAATCCATTTGATCACTTCCTGGTTAGCCAGACCGTGCAGCGGACCAGCCAGACCGTTCATACCAGCTGCGAATGACAGGTAAGCATCGCTCAGTGCGGAACCTACCAGGTGAGTAGTGTGCGCACTTACGTTACCACCTTCGTGATCAGCATGGATCACCATGTAAAGGCGCATCAGTTCACGGAAACCTTCGTCGGAGTAACCCAGCATATGCGCGAAGTTACCAGCCCAGTCCAGCATACCGTTTGGCTGAATATGATCGCCACCTTTATATTTACGACGGTAGATATAAGCGGCAATACGTGGCAGACGTGCAATGAGGTTCATGGTATCCTCATATACATAACTCCAGTAGTCTTTTTTATTGATACCTTCTGCGTAAGCTTTAGCAAATAAAGATTCTGTCTGCAGCGCCATGATACCAACGGTAAACATGGTCATAGGGTGAGTAGAAAGTGGTAAAGCTTCAATAGCATCAAACACGTGATTCGGCACATGTGAACGACGTCCCCACACGGCTGATAAACTCTGTACATCTTCTTCAGTCGGTAACTCTCCAATCAGCATCAGGTAAAACAATCCTTCTGGCAATGGCTCCTGGCCTCCTGGCGCTTTAGGTAATGCCTCTCTCAGTTCAGGAATGGAATATCCGCGAAAACGAATACCCTCATTCGCATCCAGCAGGGAAGTTTCGGTTACCAGGCCAGTAATGCCGCGCATACCCTGGTAAACCTGTGCAATTGTAACGTCTCCAACTTTGGTGGTGCCGTGATTCTTCAACAGGTCTTTTACTTCAGCGTTCAGTTCATCCGCTTTAACCTTGAATTTTTCTTTTATGTACCCCATTTTACTGCTATTGTTTATATAATGAAAACAAAATCGATCAATTGTCAAAAGTAATGATTTGTTAACGAAGTTACCACCCTTACAGGATTATTAATGCCAAATTAACAACAAAATCATGTGCGATCCGGCCATGTGAAAATCAAATATTCCCCTTCACAATCATCTAGCTATCAATATAGTATATTTTATAATAATTGAAAATTCATATCTGATGAAAGAATTATAAATTTTTTCAGAATGAATTGAAAATATTGAAAGAAGAGCCCTCGATTTTTGCAATTTTTAAAACGATTTTGATAAAAAAAAGGAAGTGACATCTGTGGACTGCTCCCCAAAAGTTGGATAAAAAAATTAAGTATTTTGGAACTGAGCTCGGTATTTTACCGGGCTCATTCCATTTAGATTTAGTCTGATT
>NZ_QLMA01000002.1 GCF_003259435.1 Chitinophaga dinghuensis | reverse complement strand
CAAACTCTCCATTGTAAAGAAGTTGATACCTGACTAATTTCTCTCGAAATCAATCGGATATTTAATTATGTTTAGCTTAAACATTACCTGTGTTTGTTGAATCAAACTATCACTAATTTGATTCGTGCTGTTGTTTCCAATCTTTCAAAGAACTTCGGTTATTACTAACCTTTCGTAAATGTATGAGATCCGATCTCTGTGCCCTACTGGCCTACATTTGAAGTATTTACTTAAAGAACTTTTGTTTTTCCGTTTCGCGTCGTTTGCGTTGGGAGTGCAAAGGTAATCAACTTTTCATTTCCACCAAATTTTTCTTAAAAATTTTTCAATTTTTATTTTTCGTTTCGCTTCTCTCAAATTCAACACCATTAAGTAATGGCGAAGAAACCTATCAAGAAGAAAAAGGTGAAAACTGCGTGTCGTTAAGAACTTTGTTACCGTGCTTTCTATCAAAGCGGGACGCAAAGGTAAGCGGATTTTTGATTCCACCAACTTTTTGTTGAACTATTTTTTGACAGAAATACTGAAACGCCCATCAGTAAAGCGTTTCAGCATAGAAAAAATATCATCTCCCGAAAGCTACAGGCGTCAATAAACCCTCCGGATAATGCACTTTCATCAAAAATAACCCGTGTCCAGGTACTGCAAAATCGGCATTTGTACAATCCTTACTCTCTATAGCTGCTTTAAATTCATCCATCGTCAGCTTACCTCTACCCACCCGCAACATAGTACCAACAAGGCCTCGCACCATTCCACGCAGAAAACGGTTGGCAGTAACGTTATAGACTATACGCTCTCCCGTTACTTCCCAATACGACTCCTCTATTCTGCATATAAATGTCTTTACCTGCGTATTGCGCTTGGAAAAAGTAGTGAAATCCTCATAGCTCTTAATAAGACTAGCCGCTTCCTGCAAGGCATCTATATTCAATTTATATGGAAAGAAATATCCCCGATCCTGCATAAATGGATCTTTATGGGTATATAAGGTATATTCATAGGACCTACCCAGCGCATCAAAACGACTATGGGCTTCCGCCGGAACTTCATATATCTGCCTCAACACAACATCCTCCGGCAGAATAGCATTGATCTTATATAAGAACTGCGGATGCAAAGGTAAAGCTGTTTCAAAATGCAGAAAGTTCTGCATCGCATTCACCCCGGCATCTGTTCTGCTACTTCCTGTACTTATAATAGTATCCCGGAACAATATACTCATTGCCCTATCTACTTCCGCCTGCACTGTATGCGCATTCTCCTGTACCTGGAACCCGCTGAAGCGTGCCCCCTTATAGGCTACTTCTATAAAGTATCTCTTCATATGGCGCGAAGGTAATACCAAAAAAAATAAGGGGAGACAATCTCCCCTTATCCTTCATATGTTTCACCAATGGTGCGTTTATTATTTATGTAACATGGCCTTGAAACGACCTTTGTAATAATTGTCTGTCAGCACAGATTCGAGAGATCCGTACTTTTCCGTATCATATGTTTTACTGTAAGCCATGTCCAGCAGGCGGTAACGGGCATCTTCTCCTACTACCAATTGTGCCAGCGTCTTAATCTGGGAAGTTTCCATACAGTAATTCCGGCTTTGTTTACGGAATATATCCAGCATACCCTCATCACTACTGGAGGCTACAAACTTGCGCAACATCTTACGGAAAGTGCCATCATCCATAATATTACCACAGTCGCTGTTTACCAGTCGCTTTGCAGCGGGATCAACAGCGGGGGTAGTATTCTCAGTGGCTACTACTTCCTCATCGCTTTTATGCTTTTTCTTACGCGGAGACGCTTCTACCGCGACACCCGCTTCCGGCGCTGCTACCGGAACTGCTGCTGTAGCAACATCCGCTTCTGCATCCGCCTTTCTCTTTTTCTTTCTGGAAGATGACGGCTCATCATAAACGGCTACGCCATATCCGCTGGTATCGGTAACAATCTCGCCTGCACGAACTTCAGATTTTTCTTTCCTTTTTTTCCGGGAAGGAGCCGGCTGCTCTTCTGTGCTTGCAGGCACTTCTACCGGCGCCGTTGTAGCTGGCGCTGTAGTAGCGGCCGATTTATCGTCCTGGAATTCTATGAAATCCGGATTGTTCTCTCTTTTCTTTGCGTGTTTTGACTTCTTAGGCGCCTCTTCTCCATCGCCCTGTACAGGTGCAGCCTTAGCCACATCTGCTGCTGCCGCTTCGCTGGCTGCTGTTTTACTTTCTTCAGCCATTACAGAAGCAAGTAATGCTTTCTCCTCATCTGTCAGGGTTCCTCTGTCTTTGCCTGTCTTCTCACTGGTTACTTCAGATGGCGCTGCTACCTCTGCTACTTTCTTTCCAGCGGCAGGTTTTGCAGTTGGCGCTGGTTTAGCTTCTTCCACATCATCGTCCCGGTCGTCTCCACTAACTACTATCTTATCCAATGCATTCGCAAAATTATTCCCCTGGTTCTTTGGAGCTGGCGACTTCTTTATTTGTCCGCCAGTAATGGTAGCGTTATTCCCTAAAGCGCTATTCAGATCTTCCTGCATTTTGCCCAGCATTTCCTTCTTCTCATCAGTGGTTGTGGCCTTTGCTGGTTGCTCCTCTTCTTTTGCCGCCTGCGCTTTCTCCTCTCCTGCTGCTGCCAGCAGCCTATCCGACTTCAGCTCTCCGAAAGATTGCAGATTATATAATGTATAGGCATTTGAAGTGGCTTTCTTCAACAGGAAGCCCTGATCCTTTGCAGCTACTTTGAGATCAAAGTGCTGTTCCGGCGCCTGGTTGCCAGGGAAACCAATGGTAATCGGAACAGTCCCATTACCCAGTTTCGGAATGATGATATAGCCCCGCTCTGTGGAACAGAGTACGTCTCCATTATGCTTTACATAGAAAGGTTGCCCTTTCTCACTCTGGATATAAACGTAATAATGTTGCTTCTGTTGACCTTGCACTTTTACAAAAGCGCTGGCTAACAGGAACAAACATATAGAAATTATTGTCCTGTAATTGAAATGCATACTTAATGATGGTATAAAAAAACTCTCCTGAACAAATATTATTCCAGTACGATGAGTACTTCCCCTTTTTCTACTGCTGTACGCTCTGCGACTTTAATTTCTTTTACTACGGCGTCTGATGCTGCCTTGAAAACATTCTCCATTTTCATGGCTTCCAGGATTAATACCGGATCGCCTTTACTAATAGCCTGCCCCGGGGTAACCAGTACTTTCAGAACGAGTCCTGGCATGGGCGCTTTGATATCATTCACCTTGCGTGCCATTGCATCTTTGATACCCATGGCAGCCAGCAGTTGATCTATTGGTTCTTCTATGGTTACTTCATACTGCTGTTGATTTATTTGCAATAATACGGTTTTTGCTTCTCTATCTACCTTTAAAACCTGGGCCTGGTAGCTGTAACCATCCATTATTACGCTGTAGTCGCCACCTGGTAACTGCACGGCAGACCAATCTACAGGCTGGTCGTTACTGATTACCTGCTCTTCTTTATTTACGGTAAATGAAGCTTTACCATTTACTATTGCTTTAATCATAAATCTGTTTTAAGGCCTTACGCTAACAAAAATAGCATTTTTAACCACTTACCTCATTTTTGGTCCATTTGTTTAAATTTGATATTCTTTACTCATTGTAAAGCTGATATTTATTTTAAATCAAACATATGAACGAACAACTGAAGCTGTCCTTATTCGGCCTGCTACTGGGCGGAGCTGCCTGTCTTGGCACTGTGAACCCGACCTTTGCCCAGTCTACTGCCTTAACCCCGCAAGATTCCGCACTGAAAATCTACCGCGCCGCCGCCACAAAAATCAACGACCTGGTACACACTAAACTGGATGTACGCTTTGATTATGGCAAACGTTACCTCTATGGTAAAGCATGGATTACCCTCAAACCTCATTTCTACCCTACCGACTCCCTGACCCTCGATGCCAAAGGCATGGATATTAAGGAAGTCGCAATAGAAGTAAACGGCAAAAACGTGCCGTTGAAATACGAGTATGATAATATGCAATTGTTTATCAAACTCAATAAAACGTATACTCCTAATGAAAAATACACTGTATTTGTCAGCTATACAGCCAAACCTAATGAGCTGAAAGTAAAAGGCAGTGCGGCGATCTCTGATGCAAAAGGGTTGTATTTCATCAATCCGGATGGAACAGAGCCGAACAAGCCTACACAGATCTGGACACAAGGCGAAACCGAAAGTTCCTCTGTATGGTTCCCTACTATTGATAAGACCAATCAGAAAACCACCGAGGAAATCAGCATGACGGTGGAAAAGAAATATGTAACGCTTTCCAACGGTAAACTGATCAGCCAGAAAAACAATGCGGATGGTACCCGTACTGATACCTGGAAGATGGACCTCCCCCACGCTCCTTACCTGTTCATGATGGCTGTAGGCGAATACGCGATCGTGAAAGACACCTGGAGAGGTAAAGAAGTGAATTATTACCTGGAGAAACCATATGAAAAGTATGCGAAAGCTATTTTCGGGAACACACCGGAAATGCTCACTTTCTACTCTAAGATCCTGGATTATGAATACCCTTGGGTGAAATATTCCCAGATCACCGCACGCGACTATGTTTCCGGCGCTATGGAAAACACTACGGCTACCCTGCATGGCGATTTCATGCAGAAAACAGACCGGGAACTGTTGGATAACAATAATCACAATGAAACCGTCGTGGCCCATGAGCTGTTCCACCATTGGTTTGGCGATCTGGCTACTGCCAAATCCTGGAGTAACCTGACGGTGAATGAATCATTTGCAGATTATAGCGAATATCTCTGGCTGGAATACAAATACGGCAAAGATGCTGCAGATGAACATCTGCTGGAAGGCGCCAATCAATATATGCAAATGGCGAAATACAGTGGTGATAAGGACCTTGTAAGATTTCATTATGCGGATAAAGAAGATATGTTTGACCAGATAACCTACCAAAAAGGCGGCAGTATTCTCCATATGCTACGCAATGCAGTAGGCGATTCTGCCTTCTTCAGATCCCTCAACGCTTACCTGAAAGCCAATTCATTTAAGGCCACTGAAGCGCATCAGCTTCGTCTGGCATTTGAAGAAGTGACGGGCAGAGATATGAACTGGTTCTTCAACCAGTGGTATTTTGGTCAGGGCATGCCGGAACTGGACATCAGTTATAAATATGCACCTGGAAAAGTAACTGTACTGTTGCAGCAGATCCAGAAAGATGATAAAATCTGGCAATTGCCAATGGCGATCGATGTATACGTGAACGGAAATAAAACCCGTCATAATGTCTTTATGCAGAACAAAATTGATTCATTTACCTTCCAGGTGGCCGCTAAACCGGATCTGGTGAATGTAGATGCGGAAAAAGTACTTCTCGCAAAAAGGGATGATCATAGAGACTTCAGCACTTTTGCATATCAATATGCACATGCGCCATTGTATCTGGACAGACGTTATGCCATTGAAGAGGCAGTGGACTTACAAACCACTAATCCGGAAGCATTAAAACTCTTACAGGCAGCCTTGGGTGATAAATATGCAGGTCTGCGCCAACTGGCGGTGGATAAACTGAAGTTTAACAATGAAACGGTAAGAAATGCGACCATTGCGGCAGTAGTAAAAATAGCCAAGGAAGATAAAAACTCTCTTACCAAAGCTGCTGCTATCAGAAAACTCGGCTCGTTGAAAGACAAGCAATATATTCCACTCTTTGAAGCTGCTACCAAAGATCCGTCCTATGGCGTAGAAGGCGCAGCTGTGGAAGCACTGGCGGAACTGGATATCGACAAAGCCTATTCTATTGCCAAAACCTTGCAACAGGATTCCAAAGGAAAGTTGATCAACAGTATCACTCAGATTTATGCGAAAAAAGGAAATGAAGCAGATCTGAATTTCATCGCTACTAAATTCGATGAAACCTCTGGCCAGGATAAACTGAATGCCGCTTTTGATTATCTCGGATTCCTGGCGAATCTCAACAATACGCCAGCGGTTATCAAAGGCGTGGACCAGATTCAGGCTATGACGGTGCAATTTAAAAATGCCATGGTAAACAGATATATCTCCAACTGGATGGAACAGATTGCCAATAACAAGAGTGAGGCAGGGAAGAGACTTTCCGGCACTCAGCAGCAGGATCTGTTAAAGCAGGCAGAATATATGAACCAGAAAGCCAAAGAAATCAAGAATGGCGAAGCAAATGACTAATACATGCTTACCTAAATAAGAAAAAGGCGTCTCCGGTAGAGACGCCTTTTTTATTTATCTATTGCTACTAATCGTTGTAATGTTTTACTCCAGCGCCAGGGACTTTCTTTCAATCGCACTCCTCCAAGCCATCTATGTTCCATGGAAGCATAGTCCAGGTAATTTTCTTCATTGGCCAGTATTTCCGAGCCCAGAGATGTAATTCGCAGCATCTGATCCTCTTGTTCCAGGACGCCTGCATTGATCATACGATTCATCATAATGTCCAGCTGAAAGTCGCCGAAACCGTAGATGGGCATAGAATCCCAGAATAGTTTATAGAGGTCATACCACCGGTAGGTACCCATTTGCAGGCGTTGCAGGAAGAATTCCTGGATTATACTCAACCCGTTGTTGATATCCGGGAATCGGGGGAGTTGGGCTGCTATGGCGGTATTGAGATGGATGAGATTACCGGTATTGAATTTGGCAAATAGTTCTAATGCCTGGGGCGTATCGAGACAGTAGGCATCCCAGGCGTCGTCAGCGATTTCAAGGTCGCCGGGAGTAAGTAGTACGCGTGCGTTCAGGAGGTTATTGAAAGTAGCGGGTTCAGTATGTTTGGGAAGGTCTACCAGTGAAATGAGGGGTAGTTCTTTGAATCGTTGCCGGATGAGATGAATGATGAAGATGAGATTAAACTGGCAGAATACATCATAATCGAACCAGAGAATAATTTCGGAAGGAAAGGAACCGGAGGGTTTCAATTTCTCCAGTTCCTTTACTACTTGTGTATGATAAGATTGTTGATCGATTCCGTAATGGAATTCGAGGTGTTTGGCTCTGCTTTCAAAAAACAGTTCGGGGTCTTTGGTGTTTTTGGCTTTGCCTTCACAGATGAATTCCCTGCATACAACAGGTTCGCCGGGCACTTCACTTTGCCTGAAAGCGGTAAGGGAAGCATCTCCATTCAACACATGCAGGTAAGACATAATTCTGATATTTTAGGAAGATTACCAGCTGCCGCTAGCGCCACCGCCACCTCCGGAACCGCCTCCGAATCCGCCGAAGCCACCGCCTCCGCCGCCTCCGGACCAACCGCCGCCTCCGCCTCCGCCGCCGAAGCCGCCCATACCACCGATTACTGGCCATATCCAGCCTCCTCTGCGGTTGTAGGTAGTTCCTGAGCCGCCGCTACCACCGCCTCCTCTGCCAAACAGGGAGATCACGATAACGATCATAATAATGATGATGAACAATACACTGGGGCTAATTCCAGGCTCGCTTTTCTTAGGGTCGGCCTTATATTCACCCGCCATGGCTTTGATAACGCTGGTAGTAGCTTCATCAAGCCCTTGGTAGTAATGACCTTCCCGGAATGCGGGTTGGATATCATTTCTGATAATCTGGTTTGCTAATGCATCAGGAAGAGGACCTTCTGCTCCGTATCCGGTTTCTATCCTGATCTTTCTGTCATTAACAGCAACAAGAATCAGTACTCCATTGTTCTTGCCTTTTGAACCAATTCCCCAGTCTCTGAGTATTTTCAGGGAAACCTGGCTGATATCGTAATCGCCTACTGATTTGATGATAACGACTGCTATCTGGGTGGAGGTACTGTCGAAATAAGTGACCAGTTTTCGTTCCAGGGCTTCGTCTTCATCTTTCAGGAGTACGCCTGCATAGTCATTTACCAGTGTAGGAGGATTTGGCCTTGGCGGGATATTCTGGGCTTTGGCCAGTAATCCTGTCAGTAGAAACAGTATCGGTAAAAACCAACGTAATATCCTCATTGTATACAGCTAAAAACGTTTTTAAAGTGTGGCCTGTCTATCTGCCGAAGACGATATCATCTGGCAGTTCGTTGGTATCATCGGCTTCATGAGGGAAATGCGTACGGAGGGATTCTCCAATTTCGCGGATACACTCTTCAATACCATCGATGACATGCGCATCGCGGAAATGTTGGAGGAGGAGATGCGCTTCCTTAACCCAGAAATCGTCTCCTACTTTTTCATGAATGCCTTGATCGCCGAGGATGGCAAACTGCCTGTCTTTGATGGCCACATATACCAAAACACCATTGCGTTGTTTTGTTTTCTCCATGCCGAGAGAGAGGAATGCCTCTTTCGCGCGGTCCATGGGGTCCACATATTTACAATGGCTTTCTACAAATAATCTGATTTCTCCGGAGGTAAGTCTTTCTGCCCCGCGGATAGCCTGCACAAGTCTGTTCTTCTCCGACTCAGAAAAAATTTCTTTTCGTTTAAAAGGGAAAATCCGCATTGATGAAGGATTTAAATCGGAGAGATGATCCCCGTCTCTGCCATGCAGGGACGGAGATTCCTCTATAAAAGGTTAGCTGATATTAGAACTGAACTTTAGGCGCGTCTTTGGCAGACTCGTCTGCGGTGAAATATCCTTTCGCTTTGAAACCGGTAAAGCCGGCAACAATGTTATTAGGGAAAGTACGGATAGTGCTGTTATAGCTGTTTACCGCGTCGTTAAAGTCGTTGCGGGCAACGTTGATTCTGTTTTCAGTACCTTCCAGTTGTACTTGCAGATCGCGGAAGTTCTGGTTGGCTTTCAGGTCAGGATATGCTTCTGACACTGCCAGCAGGCGGCCGAGTGCCTGAGATAGCTGACCCTGTGCAGCTTGATATTGCTGAATTTTTTCAGGAGACAGATCGTTGACATCCACTTTAATTTGGGTTGCACTGGCACGGGCTTCCATCACTTTAGTGAGGGTTGTGGTTTCGAAATTAGCGGCGCCTTTTACAGTAGATACCAGATTAGGGATGAGGTCAGCACGACGTTGATAGGAACTTTGGACAGCACCCCATTTGTTTTTCACATTTTCATCCACTTTAACCATGCCGTTGTATTTACCACAACCGACCACCACCAAAAGTCCAAGGACAATAAGTACAATAATACTTGTTCTCATCTGAGTTAGAATTTAATTGTTTGAGTTCCGGAGTATGCGCAAAACTTGTTCCTGTTTTGCCAGAGTCCGGTGTAAGCAGTTGTTATCTCCGGTAAAAGCAATAAAAAAATCGGCAAAATGCCGGTTTATGCTTCTACCCTGATGAAGGTAAAGAAAGTTACTAAAAGACTCATGCAAACGGAAACGATAAATTTTAAAAAAAGTTCATCCATTGGTTGAAAAATTCATATCAAAACATTATGTTTATACGTACCTTTACACTGCGGTGTATTTGTAATTCGCATGTTAAACCGCCAATGATAGAATGGGGCAGAATGGACTACTAAATCGTTTTTTAAGTTTCATTGTTTCTAACTCATTTATTATTAATAACTTGCCTAAGTCTTCTTAAATGAGTGCGCAACACATTCACATACTCTATATCGATGATGAGGTTCATAATCTGAATGCTTTTAAGGCTTCTTTCAGAAGGCTTTACAATGTATTCACTGCGGCCTCCGCTGAAGAAGCTGAAAAGCTGCTGAAAGAACAGGAATTCCACATCATCATTTCCGACCAGCGCATGCCAAAAATGACTGGTATTGAATTCTTTGAGTCAATACTGGAACGTTACCCCGAGCCAATTCGAATGCTCCTGACAGGCTATGCCGATATCAACGCCGTTGTTGATGCCATCAATAAGGGTCAGGTGTATAAATACTTCTCCAAACCCTGGAATGAAGAAGAGCTCAAACATAACATTGAAAAAGCATACGAGGTCTACTCTCTCCGTAAGGAAAACAAAGAACTGACTGCCAAACTCCTGGATGTTAACGAAAAACTGGAGTTCCTGGTAAGACAGAAATTGATTTCCTAGTAACGGCCTTTTGTCAGTCATGTAGCCAAAATCCTTAACTTGCAGCCTTTGTGAAACTTAATTTCCTCAATCATGCAAGTTTGGAAAGATTACCAGGCACAGAACAAAGACCGTTTCCTGGACGAATTGCTGGCACTGTTGCGCATTCCTTCCGTGAGTGCTGATTCCCGCTTTAATAATGATACCCAGCGTTGCGCTGAAGAAGTTAAACAACGCCTTATCGAAGCAGGTGCTGATAATGTAGAAGTATGCCCGACCGCAGGACATCCTATCGTATATGGTGAAAAAATCATTGATCCTTCTCTTCCTACCGTATTAGTTTACGGTCACTACGACGTACAACCTGCAGATCCACTGGAACTGTGGCACAGTGGTCCATTCGAACCAGTGATCAAAGACGGTAATATCTATGCCCGCGGTAGCGCTGACGATAAAGGTCAGTTCTATATGCACGTGAAGGCATTTGAAACTATGAACAAAACCAATTCTATCCCTTGCAATATCAAATTCATGATTGAAGGGGAAGAAGAGGTAGGTTCCTCCAACCTGGGCATCTTCCTGAAAGAAAATAAAGAACGTCTGAAAGCTGATGTGGTACTGATCTCCGATACTTCTATGATCAGCCTGGAAGAACCTTCTATCGATACTGGTCTTCGTGGACTGGCATACATGGAAGTGGAAGTAACAGGCCCTAACCGTGACCTGCACAGTGGCGTATACGGTGGCGCTGTTGCCAACCCGGCTACCATCCTGGCGAAAATGATCGCTAGTCTGCACGATGAAAATAACCACATCACTATCCCTGGTTTCTACGATCGCGTACAGGAACTGACTACTGAAGAAAGAACTGCGCTCAACGCGGCTCCATTCAGCGAAGAGGAGTACAAGAAAGACCTGGGTATCAATGATGTATGGGGTGAGAAAGGCTATACCACTATCGAAAGAACTGGTATCCGTCCTACCCTGGAAGTAAACGGTATGTGGAGTGGTTACACCGGCGAAGGTGCGAAAACCGTTCTGCCTTCCAAAGCATTCGCTAAAATCTCTATGCGCCTGGTACCTGATCAGGACTGGCATGAGATCTCTGATCTGTTTACCAAACACTTCGAAGCGATTGCACCTAAATCAGTGACCGTGAAAGTGAACAAACATCATGGTGGCAGCGCGTATGTTACGCCAACTGACTCCGTAGCTTTCAAGGCAGCACAACAGGCTATTAACGCTACTTTCGGTAAAGAACCAATTCCTGTTCGCGGTGGCGGTAGTATTCCTATCGTAGCGCTGTTCGAATCAGTTCTTGGCCTGAAAACTGTACTGATGGGCTTTGGCTTGGACAGCGACAACCTGCACTCTCCTAACGAGAAGTATGGCCTGGCCAACTACTATAAAGGGATCGAAACAATTCCTTATTTCCACAAATACTTTGCGGAATTAAGCAAATAATAGCCTCCAAAGGCAATTTGATGATATTGGTCCGATCCGCCTCATGGCAGATCGGACCAACTTTTTTAAATTCACACTATGAGTACAAATGAAAAAATACGGGTAGACAAATACCTGTGGGCCATCAGAGTGTTTAAAACCCGCAGCCAGGCCTCCGATGCCTGCGATGGCGGTAAAGTAAAATTAAACGGCAATACTGTAAAGGCAGCCAAACCCGTTGCCATCGGCGATAAATTCGAAGTAAAAACAGAAGCCCGCAAATGGGTGATCGAAGTGGTGGGACTGATTGCCAATCGCGTTGCCTACACCGAAGCAGTGAAATACTATGTGGATAATACCCCGGATGAAGATAAACTGGCGCCAGCATTTGTTCCCAGCGTATTCCAGACCGGTAAACGCCAGACGAAAATCGGCCGTCCAACGAAGAAGGACCGCCGTAACCTGGACGACTTCATGGGAACGGAGGATTAAGCCCCGAATATCCCTTTCAGCCATTATCCAAACAGTAGTTCTGAGAAAAATATAAATTCTCGCTTTTGCGTAGTAATTTTGCCAACTAATTAATAAATCAAAGGATCAAATGCCTAAACAAAGTGACGTTCTTGCCACCGATTTCCTGGTGAAAATTGCAGAAGAATTTGGTACCCCGGTATACATTTACCATGCGGAAAAAATCAAAACGCAATATGAGAAGCTGCAAAAGGCTTTCCATAAGTCTGACACCCGTTTCTTCTACGCTTGCAAGGCACTGACCAATATCAATATCCTGAAGTACATCAACTCTCTGGGTTGTGGCTTGGATACTGTTTCTATTCAGGAAGTACAGCTTGGCCTTAAAGCAGGCTTCGATCCAAAGAATATCATCTTTACCCCTAATTGCGTTGACCTGCAGGAAATCATTGCAGCCAAAGATCTGGGTGTAATCATCAATATCGATAATATCTCCATCCTGGAGCAATTCGGTAATAAATTCGGCGATAGCTACCCTATCAGTATTCGCCTGAATCCACATATCATGGCTGGCGGTAACTTTAAAATCTCTACCGGCCACGTAGACAGTAAATTCGGCATCTCCATTCACCAGATGCGCCATATCGAACGTATTGTAAAATCTACTAAACTGAAAGTAACGGGTCTGCATATGCATACCGGCTCCGAAATCAAAGACGTAGATGTATTCCTCCGTGGGGTGGAAATCATGTTCGAAATGACACAACACTTCCCAGACCTCCAGTCTATCGACCTGGGCAGCGGCTTTAAAGTGGCTTACCAACCTGGAGATCCGGAAACCGATATCGATCTGCTCGGTAAAAAACTGACCGAAGCTTTCAATAAATTCAGCGCTAAATACGAACGTCCACTACAACTCTGGTTCGAACCAGGAAAATTCCTGGTAAGCCAAAGCGGCTACTTCGTAGTAAAAGCAAACGTAATTAAACAAACAACTGCTACCGTATTCGTAGGGGTGAACTCCGGCTTTAACCACCTGATCCGCCCTATGTTCTATGATGCTTTCCACCTTATCCGGAATATCTCCAACCCTAAAGGCACCGAAAGAATCTATACCGTAGTAGGTAACATCTGCGAAACCGATACCTTCGGATGGGACAGAAAAATTAATGAGGTAAGGGAAGGCGATTACCTGGTATTCTATAATGCCGGCGCCTATGGATTTGAAATGTCTTCTAACTTCAACTCCCGCCTGAAACCAGCGGAAGTACTGGTGAAAGATGGTGTACCCCACCTGATCCGCAGAAGAGATACCCTGGAAGACCTGCTCAAAAACCAGATTGAATTAGCTTAATATACCCACGCAGGCAGAAAAATATTTTCTGCCTGCGCTGTTTTTATACAATATTCCCCTGCCCCGTTCGTCTTCGGTACTATCCCCGCTTAACCTTCACTGTTTTCAACTGTTATTTGATTAGCTTTAGTTTGATTGGAATCAAATATGATTCATAATTTGAATATGTATGGAAGTTTTAACAGCCACCCAGGATCTACTTAACGAAGAAGATATAATACAGTCCAATATATCGTTTGCCCCTTTTCTTCGCTTTCTGCAAGAGAAAGTGGACCGTGAAAAAGATGGCCGCACCATGTTCTACCAGTACATACTGGATAAATTTGAGGCAAAGCCTGAATTATTACAGCCCCTGCCGCAAAACGTAAGCCTGGACCCATACCGCGATTATCTCGATCTTTTAATCGCCGCTATTTTCCCTGTTACAGTGGATACCAAAAAAGATATCTACGGCATCAGTGTGCCATTCAGGTTCGCCATCTTCTACTATTCGGAGATGTTTCGTCAGATCTTTGTAGGAGATAATGGCCAGCTATCTACCGTGCCACATGGTATCAGTCTTTCCAAAGTGAAGAAAGACAAAAAAGTATGGTTATATAAACTCATCCTGGACCGACATTACCATTTTCCTATCGGTTACCAGAATGATATTATCCACACAATACATACGCCAGATGGCATCAAAAGACAGGTAAAAGTAAATGTGGACGCCCGTTTTGTGGATGTACGCGTGAAAGGAGAATTACCTCCGCTCGACTATAACCAGTTCTGCACCCGCCAGATGCCGCTGGAAACACTGGAAACCTTGCTTCCGTTAGACAACTTCGCACTGGAAGGGTTTGCCATCTGGACTATCGAAGATGTAACCCAGGGAGAAGCCGTCAATACTATCAAGAGTCTGGTCATGAACATGAACAGTACTAATGAGCTGGAAAGTTACCGCACCGTGGAAAGAATGGTTCCTGCTATTCTCGGCATCTTTGATGTCACTGCACATATAGTACCTTTTCCGAAGGTAAACAACAAGCATGTGCTGGAAGAGCAATTCACGCCCGTGGACCCTGTGCTGGGAATAGGCAATAAAAAACAGGAACAGCAGCTGTTCGCTCAGATGGTGGATTTCCTGTACGCCCACCCCGAGCCACTCATCATCCCACAGGTTACAGAAGATAGCATCTCCCAATATCCTTTTCTGAAATATCTAGTAATAAAGAAAATCAGAAGCTTTGTACTCTTTCCTATCAGGTATAAAAACCAGGTACTGGGAGTACTGGAATTGGCCGCATCACGCCCTAACGCCCTTTCAGAAAGGCCGTTATGGCAACTGCAAAGCATTTATCCTTTGCTGGTACTGATGCTAAATCGTAGTATCAATATCCTGGAGAGTCGCATTAATCAGGTTATCAAGGAACAATTCACTGCGCTGCAACCTTCTGTAGAGTGGAAATTCATTGATGCCGCCTGGAAATACCTGCTGACGCCAGAAGCAGAAAGGAAAGATATCAGCAATATCAGTTTTGAAGAAGTATATCCACTCTTTGGCGCCGTGGATATTCGCAACTCCTCCGTGGAACAAGGTAATGCCATCCGGGAAGATCTACAGGAACAATTGCAACTCGTGGATGAAACACTCACCGTGATTTTAAAATCAGTTAAACTGAACCTGCTGGAAGAACTGCAATTCAAGACCAGGGATATTCTGGAAAATCTCCAGCATAACCTTACTGCCGGGGAAGATGCCAAAATAAACGATTTCATCACACAGGAAGTACAACCCGTACTGGAACATCTCTGCAATAACAATGAGGAACTAAAACCAGTACTGGAAAAGTATTATGCCCATGTAGACCAAAAGGAAGGACACGTATATCACCATCGGAGAGAATATGAAGAGAGCCTCGCCCGGGTAAATACTGCCATCAATCACTACCTGGAAAAGGAAAGGAATTATATTCAGGAATCGTTCCCTTGCTATTTTGAAAAGTACCGTACTGACGGGGTCGAATACACGATTTATATTGGTCAGTCCATTGCGCAGGAAAAGAAGTTCGATCACCTTTATCTGCGTAACCTCCGACTATGGCAGCTTTCATCGATGGCCAACATCGCCAGGATCACACATAGAATGCAGTCGAAAATGAAAATTCCCCTGCAAACTACCCAGATGATCCTCATGCACAGCGCTCCTATCACCATCAGCTTCCGTAATGACGAACGTAGATTTGATGTGGAAGGCGCTTATAATATCCGTTATGAGATCATTAAAAAACGGATTGATAAGGTGCATGTGAAAGAAACCGGTGAAAGATTAACACAACCAGGAATGATTGCGATTGTGTATTCCAACGTGAGAGAGATGGAGGAATACAAGAAATATATATCCTTCTTACAGAGCAAAAATATTCTGCTGCCAGACCTGGAAATGCTAGATCTGGAAGAGCTTCAAGGCGTCAGCGGCCTCAAAGCTCTTCGTGTGAAAGTAAATTTAGAGGAACTGTCATCAGAACTTAAAGCCTAATGAAAAGTATGGCAGGGTGCCTTCATTGGAATGACCCAGTACAGCCGTAACAATAAGGGCATTTACTGGCGACAGGTACAATCCGCCACCATAGCCATCATGCCATACATGCGATTTTTCGCCGGAAGCCCATACACGGCCTACGTCGTTGAATAATAAAAGTCCTACGCTGGCAGGCAGGAGATAAGTTTTAACATCGAAGAGTTTTAAACGTACTTCGGTATTATTATAGGCTCCTGCCTCGCCTGCAAAGCGGTAGTTGCGGAATCCGCGCAGGTTCTGACTTCCTCCTACTGTATACGCCTGGAAGTAATCAAAGTTCCCCCAAACCTTTCCTCCGCCGAAACGACTCACCAATACAAAACGATCCGGATTACTAAAGCTGAGATAAATACTCAGGTCAGTTTGTAATGTAGCCGTGTTGTTACTGTAATTATTCAAACCGCCAGTACCGGTGAAAGTGGTGGTCCACAGTACTCCTCTGGTCGCAATCAGTTTGTTGTTCCTGGTATCCAGCTGGGCAACTATTTTACCGCCCAGATAACCTTTTTTGTTTACAATGCTGGCAGAGTCCAGTCCATTTTGTGCAAAGTCTGTGATAAAGCGTCCTTGATTCTCCTCCTGTTCAAAGGAATAAAATGAACCAGTCGGGCCATAAGCCACACTGAACTTATTACTCAGATTCGTTTTCAGCAACAGATCTGCACTGTACAATGCAAACCTGGCTCTGTAATACCGAATTTTGCCTGGCTTATCTTTATCATAGATGCTTTCATTGCCATAGCCAAAGAAATTGATGGTGTTGTTGGGCGCTTTGGCGGTGGCATGCACTTCGAGATCCGATTTCCCTATCACATCTGTAAACTCACCGATGTATCTGAAGTTCCACGCTTTGGTAGACAGTGCATGCGTGGCTGCAAAGATCTGTCTGGAAGCAAACGGTTCTTTTCTCCAGCCCTGGTGGAGGTATTGTCCTCCCAGTCCTAACAGGATACCATCATCTTTGTTGAAACCTGCTGCCAGCATAGGCAGGAACTTATCGTATTTATAGTAATTACGTTTATATGCTATATTTTCCGGGTCATCGGATAGTTTGAGAGACGCGTTTCCGTCTACATTAAAGGTGTCTTTGCCGCTTCGCTGATCGTATATGCGTATACGTTTGCCGCCGCTGGCACTTGAGCTATCGGTGTATGTATCTGCATCCGGGCCACCGATAAGGCGGATTCGTATAGGCGTGGCGTAATTTCCCTTTATCAGCCATTGGTCTTGTCCACCGAGACCATAAATATTCAGTTCCTTCGTTACCCTGGGATCAAAGGTTCTGCTGAAGATGTTTTGCTTTACTTCTCCTTTTTTGCTGATTTTATATATGTTGAGCGCAAC
This sequence comes from Chitinophaga dinghuensis, assembly GCF_003259435.1. GTDB lineage: Bacteria > Bacteroidota > Bacteroidia > Chitinophagales > Chitinophagaceae > Chitinophaga > Chitinophaga dinghuensis. Next base: position 863,336 of record NZ_QLMA01000002.1, on the reverse strand, counting down.
GCCGCCATTTGCTTGTTTATCCAGTTCTATCAGTTCATTCTTTGCAGTAGCTGGCACGTATACCACTTTGGAGAGGAAGCGGTAATATTTCAACATCACATCTTCCATCACTGCCCTACGTGCTTTCAGCGTATTTAACATGTATGGATTTACCAGATGACGAATCGTATCTGGTAAAGCGTTTACTGATGCTTCGAGAACGCTGTCTGTCATACGATCTACAAACTTGCGGGTTTGTTTTCTCCATTCTGCCTCGTCGGGTTCAATGAGGAAAGTACGATCGAAGTAACGTGTGGAAAAGTTCCAGCCATTATACCAGGGTCCGGTACGACGGAAGCCATAAAATTGTGGCATAAAGGAAGGCGTAGCCACCACCCGGGGTAAAAATCCTTCATTTATAAAGAACGCCTGATCCCTGTCGCGGGGAACCGGATAGTAATATTCTACTCCTTTATGTTTTTCACGATACCATCTCCACTGGTCATCATGACGATCATAATCCGTAATATAAGTATCCAGTATTCTGGCACGCAGGACTGATTTCTGATCAACTACGTAGTCGTTATCACCTTGTGTTTTAGCCAGTACTTTCAGGGTATTATAGGATTTATCTTTATCTCCTGTTTCGGGTTCTCTCTCTTCAAACAGGTATACGTCTCCACCGAAATCATTGGCGTAGATACCCAGCATCGTGTCTTTAGGTAAATAAATAAAGGTTGGATTGGTATGAGGCACTTTTGCAGCTTCTGCCAATACGGCTACCGACAGTGTTGCATAAGGATTGGAAGCTGAAATCTGGTCCTGTACTACTTCGCGGGCAATTGTTTCGCGGAGAATAGGAGGAATAGCCGCCAGTGGGTATTTCTTCAGAGAGCGCATGGTGTACTCCGTTCCGGAGCTGTCGGCTACACGGAGGGAGCGTGTCTGCATACCACCGCCTCTCTGCAATATTTTTAATCCGCCTTTTGCAGTACGCAGGTCCAATACCGGGAAATTCAATGGGGTAGCCCATATCTGACGGTAGTTATTCCCCAGCAGCCATCGATGAAAGCGCCCGACATCATTGTATTGAGAATCGGGTACGAAACTGATTACTTTAGGTAAAGTGTCAGGTTGCTGGAAGGTTAACCCTTTTTCTTTGAATTCGGAGAAACGGAGCAGGTTATCAGTATAAGCAGGTTTCTCGAGACTGTCAGCCAGGAAAAATTGCACGCGCACGGTACTGTCGGCCATCAGTTCCAGCACGCTGAAACCGTTCTTACAGGTAGCATAACTGGATTTACTGCCCATTTTCACCCTGTTATTTTTAGCGCCGCTACCACTTACTACGTAGCTGTTGCCGTCATCTTTAATCAATTGCAAGGTATGATCATGGCCGGAAACGAATATAACCGGGCCATGTTGCTTAGTGGCAGCTTCCACGCCGCTCACCATATCTTTGTACAATGGATGTGGCAGATCTTCCGGCGTACCGAAAACCCCTCTTGTCAGTGGGTAAATAGATCCAATTACCGGCAATGGCAGGTACATCCAGGGTTTCATATCTGTCAGCGGGAAGATATGTTGCTTAATCGTGTAATAGCCGCCATGGATACCATAACTGCGGAAAGGATGGTGGGTAGCGAAGATGATGAGTTTATTGCGGTTTTTGGCTACTATCTCGGAGATCTTCACCAGCACTTCATCTTTTGTTTTGCAGTCACAATCGGATTCCACACCTGGCTTTTCATAGGGAAACAGCCACCACTCGCTATCCATGATAATCAGGGTTACATCCTTGGAAAGGTTTACTTCTTCCGGCCCAGGGCAACCTTCTTTAGGGAAAAAGGTCACATTAGGCAGATGTAAAGAATCCACATATGCTTGTTGATTACGGATCGTGGCCCAGCCATCGGGTTTACTTTTTTCCCAGTCGTGATTACCGGGAATAATAAATCCACGGGCATTGGTACCACGTACCAGGTTGATTTGGTAATCGAGGATCTGTCTGGCTACAGGATATCGTTTAGACAGCGAGTCGGGTAACCCCAGCGGATATACGTTATCTCCCAAGAAGAGCACGGTGTTTCGTTTATCCTGCATATCAAACCTGGAACGCACCGCATCGATCACAGGATTGCGGCCATTCTCATGTAACTCACCCGCATCGCCGATGAGGATAATTCGTTGTTTTACTTCCCCGGACTGAGCCAGTAACGTAAATGGTAACAACATCAATAGGATCGACAGATATCTTACGCTCATTTTTTCTTATAGGTAAATTTGAGAATATTAGCTACGCCATCGTAGCCGCCTTCATTGGAAATATACATATCGCCATTCGCGGTAAAAGAAATACCTTCTGGTTGACGGAATAGCCGATGCTTTAAGTTATGCGTTTCCTGCACATGTCCATCCAGATCTGCAATCACTAACAGTTGGTTAACAGATGCCACCATATACAATCGCTTTTCTAACGGATGAATAGCGGCGGCACTGGGCTTGAAAAATCGCATATCATTTCCTGCCAGCGCAGCTATTTCCTTAGCGCTGAACTGAAAGATAGGTTTATAATCAAATGCCATACTATCCAGACTAAACTGATAGGCACTAGTCAGTCCCACCTTTTTATCATCTTCACAATTCTTACAGATGATAATCACACTATGTCTGTTTTTATCGAAGTAAGCGGATTCAAATTCAACATCCTGTTCTGTATTAAACTTATAGTGAATCGCTTTAACAGAATCCTTGTCGAGGGCACGGACCTGATAAAGGCCGCCACTACTTTTCAGCACAAACCAGCCGCTATCTGTATGACAGATGTCTTCATAATCTCCATTCTTCGCAAATTTCCAACTGGGATAAGCCTTTGTGGCATTGACATCTACTTCATAAATTCTGCCTTCTTCATCGTTGACAGCAATGATACGATGTTCATCAGGATACATGACAATACCTGAAATTTCCTGCATAGACTCGCGTACGCGATACCTGACAGGCGAACTCAGATCATAACCTTCCGGAGACGTGTAGGTCTTCTGCGTTCGGTCAGGGAAATAATTGCAGGATATCAGAAAAAACAGGAAGAACATTAGGATACGTACATCCATAGCGATACTTTATACCTTAAATTTAACTCAAAAATACAGTAACTTCAGATTGGATTTAATCATCTTCGAATATGCAAAATTCAGCCCTCATAGATGCAGCCAGAGAATATGTACTGGCAAAGTACAGGGAACTTCCGAAACCGGCATTGGTTTATCATAATCTGACCCATACCGAGGGCGTTGTGGATGCTGTTGGTCAGATTTCCGCCCATTACCGCTTACAGGATGATGAACTGACGGCTGTTTACATCGCTGCCTGGTTTCACGATGAAGGCTATCTGCTGGGAGAAGGAAAGGTACATGAAGAAACCGGCGCTGCTGCCGCAGTTAGTTTCCTGCAGGAACATGGCGCCTCCGAAGCATTACAGCAAATGGTGAAAGGATGCATTCTTGCTACCAAAATGCCGCAGTCACCGAAAACCCTCATCGAACAAATAGTTTGCGATGCCGACCTGTTTCATCTCGGCACAAAGGAATATCCGGAAAGAAGTAAGCTACTCCGTCAGGAAATAGAAATGGTTACCCAGAAAGAGATAGACAGAATTGCCTGGTTACAAAGTAATATCCGCTTTCTGACCGAACATCACTACTGGACTGACTACGCGCAGACAAGACTCCGGCAACAGAAAGAAGAGAATATTCAACAGATGCAGAAAAAACTGGAAAAAAGACTCGCCGCCCAAACAGAAAACAACGAAACTCCCCCCGCGCCTGCCGCTCCAAATGACAGCACCCATTTGCTGGCCACGAGCAAAAAGAAAGAGAAAGAAAAGAAGGCCATCAAACCAGAGAGAGGTGTGGAGACAATGTTCCGCATTACCTCTACCAATCATATCCGCCTCAGTTCCATGGCCGACAGCAAGGCACATATCATGATTTCAGTGAATTCCATCATTTTGTCTATCATGTTGTCTGTGCTGCTTGGACGTTTGGAAGACTATCCCAATTTCATTATTCCATCGCTGATGTTCATCTTTACTTCGGTGACTACAGTGATTTTTGCGGTACTGGCTACCAGGCCCAATGTGACCAGTGGTACTTTTACCAAAGATGACATCGCCCGTAAAGATGCGAACCTACTGTTCTTCGGGAACTTCTACCGGATGAAACTGGACGAATATGAATGGGGTATGAAGCAAATGATGAATGATGCCGATTTCCTTTATGGCAGCATGACGAAGGATGTATATTCTCTTGGCGTGGTGTTGGGTCAGAAATACCGATTGCTCCGCATTTCTTATAATGTGTTTATGTTCGGACTGATTGCCTCCGTACTGGCTTTCATAATAGCAGCTATCTTCTTCCCAGTAAAAGCTTAAGCACATATGACCATTCCTTTGTTTAACCGGGATCTGAGCTGGCTGTCGTTCAATTATCGGGTACTTACCATGGCACAGGACCAACAGGTACCCCTATACGAAAGAATCAAATTTCTATCTATATATTCTTCCAATCTGGATGAATTTTTCAGGGTGAGAATGCCAGCCATCCTGGCTGTGAATAAACTGCTGGAAAAGGAACCTTATGCCGGTGGCGATGAAACCGTGAGCCCGGATACTCTCCGTCAGGTACTGACGGAAGTCAACCGCCAGCAGGAACACTATGGTCAGATACTCACCACAGATATACTACCCGCCTTACGCGAAAACGGGATACACCTCTGTTATAATGAGGCCTTTACCGCCTTTCAAAATGGTCTTACCCGCGAATATCTGCTCACTACTATTCTTACCTGGTTACAACCTTTATGGCTGAAGGATTCCGACAAACTTTACTTTCCGGAAAACAACGCCCTTTACCTGGCGGTGTCCCTTTCTTCAATGGAGCAACCAGATAAGCAGGAATATGCTATTCTGAACATTCCCTCTTCCCTGCCCCGTTTCCGGCAGTTGCCAGCAGAAAACGGCCTCGCCCAGATCGTACTCCTGGACGATATTATCCGCAATCACCTGGATTATATCTTCCCTGGATATACTGTCAACGGCAGCTACAGTTTCAAACTGACCCGCAATGCCGAAATGGACATGGACGAATTTAAAGGAGATATCCTGGAAGAAATAGAAACAGGTATACGCAAGCGGGAACTTGGCGTACCTACCAGGTTCCTCTATGATGCAGCAATGCCTTTACCATTGCGTCACCTGCTGGCTGCCCGTTTTAATCTCAGCAATGAGGAAATGGTAGCCGGAGGCAGATACCATAACCTTAAAGATCTGGCAGACCTTCCCATGCCAGTGGCTATCGCCAATGCCCTTTATCCGGCATATACTCCTACGGCCATTGCAGATGCTCCCGCTACAGATCATATACTGGACCTTATACAGCAAAAAGACCTGGTAGTGCATGTGCCCTATCAACGATATGATTACGTACTGCGCTTCTTTAACCAGGCAGCTACAGACCAGGATGTTGCAGAGATATACATCACTCTGTACCGCATCGCCTCCGGATCGCAAATAGCGCAGGCATTGATTACCGCCGCTAAGAACGGAAAACAGGTAACCGTATTCGTGGAACTGAAAGCCCGCTTCGATGAAGCCAATAATATCCGTTGGGCAAAACGTATGAAGGAAGCAGGCGTTAAAATCGTTTATAGTATTCCCGGCATGAAGGTACACGCAAAAACAGCCCTGGTAAAGCGGAAACGGGGATATCACTCCGATTATTCCGGATTGATCGCCACAGGGAATTTTAATGAGTCGACTGCCAGGTTCTATGGTGATCATGTGTTGTTTACCTCTCATGTGGGTATTACCCGCGAAATGGAACTACTTTTCCTCTACCTGCAAAGCAGAGAGCAGCCCGGCAATTATAACTTCCTGCAATTCCAGCACTTACTGGTAGCGCAATTCAATATGATGGATAAGTTCCTGGCATTAATAGACCGGGAAATTCAACATGCGAAAGCCGGTAAACCCGCGAAGATTACCATTAAGTTGAATAACCTCCAGGAGAAAGCCATGATCGCCAAGCTGTATGAAGCCAGTGAGGCCGGTATTCAGATAGACCTGATTGTGAGAAGCATCTGCTGCCTGATTCCAGGCACAAATATCCGCGTGATCAGAATAGTGGATAGATACCTGGAACATGCCAGGGTATTCATTTTCCACAATGCGGGCCAGGAGGAGGTATACATGGGTTCCGCCGACTGGATGAACAGAAACCTCTACAGGCGCATAGAAGTTTGTGTCCCGATATACAATCCTCAGATCCAGCAACAGTTGAAAGATATAGTAGCCCTGCAATTAGCTGATCCTACCAATGCACAGACAGCCATTACGGGGTATATTCAGAAAATAAAGTAAATTACAGATATAGATATATTATTTATGAAGAAGTATGTATGGACGCTGATTTTAAGCCTGGGATTCATTATTCCCGCTGCCAACGCTCAAACGCTGGATTTACAACACATCTATAATCCGGAAGCCAACGCTAAAAAAGATATTTCCGAAGCGATCGTCAAAGCCGCCAAAGAGAAAAAACATGTGCTGTTGCAGATTGGCGGTAACTGGTGTATCTGGTGCCGGCGCTTTTATAAATTCGTGGAAGATGATGCAGAGCTGAAAACCACCATGGACAAGAACTATGTGGTTTACCACCTCAATTACAGCAAGGAAAATAAAAACCTTCCTGTGTTAAAAGAACTGGGATATCCACAACGATTCGGGTTCCCGGTATTTGTTATCCTGGATGAAAAAGGAAATCGTATCCACACGCAGAACTCTGGCTTGCTGGAATCTGCCGACTCCTACGACAAAAAGAAAGTGATGGATATGCTGAAACAATGGAGTCCATCAGCCCTTCAGCCATCCAATTACATCAATGAATAGTAAGCCCATGGAAAACGGCGCCACTTATTTTAAAACGGATGCTGTGCAATCTTTCTTAAGATTTGCACAGCATCCGTTTAAGTTTTCAGCATTTACATTCTGGAAGTTGCCCGCCGCCTGGCTGGCTGGAGTTCGCCTGGTATCCGTATCAGAAGAACAATGCGTTGCCCAGGTTCCTTACCGTTGGTTATCACAGAATCCATTTCGCTCCACTTACTTTGCCTGTCTTGCAATGGCCGGAGAACTGAGTACAGGATTGCCGGCAATGATGTATGCACGCAGCGCTACCCGGAATGTATCCATGCTCGTTACCGGTATGCAGGCAACATTTGTGAAGAAAGCCACCGGCACTACTTACTTCACTTGTACGGACATCCCTGCAATGAAAGCAGCCATTACCAAAGCGTTGCAGGAGAATGAACCGACTTCCATCACCATGCGTTCAGAAGGTAGAAATAAAGAGGGCATAGTAATTGCCTCCTTCGACATTACCTGGTCTTTTAAAGCCAGGTCAGCTTAATCTTACTAAAATACCCTTAATTATGAAGATTGCATTTCATGGTGCTGCCCGCACAGTAACGGGATCTAAGCATCTGATCACTTTGAAGAACGGCAAGAAAATCCTGCTCGATTGTGGAATGTTCCAGGGTATGGGAAAAGACACGGACGCCCTCAACAGGGACTTCGGCTTTGATCCGAAAGAAGTTACCTACATGGTGCTTTCTCACGCACATATCGATCACACCGGACTGATTCCCCGTCTTATTAAAATGGGCTACCAAGGCCCGATTTACTGCACTCCGGCCACCCGGGATATGGCCGAAATCCTCCTGCTGGATTCTGCTGAAATCCAGGAAGATGATATCAAATTCTCCAATAAGAAAAGAGCACAAGAAGGACAACCTTATCTGCAACCCCTCTACACTGTCGAAGATGCCAAAAATGCGATCCGTTTCCTGAAGACAATGGGTTATAATACCTGGACTTCCATCGATCCGGATATTCAGGTAATGTTCACAGATGCCGGACATATAGTAGGCGCCGCCGCCATGCACCTTCGCATCACAGAGAATGGTAAAACAGAACAGATCACTTTCAGCGGCGATATCGGCCGTTACAATGATGAGATTCTCAAGTCGCCAGCCACCTTCCCTCAGGCAGATTACATCCTGATGGAATCCACCTACGGCAGCACGCTCCATGCCGACGCCAAACCTGCCGACGATGAACTTCTCAGATATATTACCCACACCTGCGTTGAAAAAAGAGGTAAGCTCATTATCCCCGCTTTCAGCGTTGGCCGCACACAGGAATTACTTTACTCTCTGAATAAAATGCAGCTGGATGGGAAACTGCCTAAAGTAGACATCTTCGTAGACAGTCCATTGTCTACCGAGGCTACACAGGTTACCAAAGCCCACCCGGAAGTCTTTAACCGCGCTGTTTCCGACCTGTTAAAAAGAGACAGCGATCCGTTTGATTTCCCAGGATTACGTTATGTGAAGTCCGTAGATGAATCCAAGAATCTCAACTTCCGTCAGGAACCATGTGTGATCATCTCCGCATCAGGCATGGCCGAAGCAGGAAGGGTTAAACACCACATTGCAAACAATATCGACGAAGCAAAAAATACCATTCTGATCGTGGGCTACTGCGAACCGGAATCCCTGGGCGGACGCCTGATGAATGGCGCTAAAGAAGTATCTATCTATGGTACCCGCTTCCAGGTAAATGCGGAAGTAGGAGTCATTCGTTCCATGAGTGCCCATGGCGATTATGAAGATCTAAGCCAGTGGCTCTCCTGCCAGGACCCGAAAGAGATCAAAAAACTCTTCTTGGTACATGGCGAATACGAAGTGCAGAAAATCTTCAAAGCATGGTTGTTCAAAAAAGGCTTCCTGGATATTGAAATTCCGGAAAGACATTACGAAATTGGATTATCCTGATAAAAATAGAGAGCCGGTAAATTTACCGGCTCTCTATTATTTATCCAGCTCCTGCGGAAACCAAAGGGTAACGCGCGTTCCCGCGGGACTACCATCTTCCTGATACAAATCTTCTATTTCAAATCCTGCTTCCACATGAAAGCGGCTGTTATAAATCACCAGTCTGTCGCGGGTGATCTGCAAGCCTCTGGATCGGTGTCTCTCCCCTTGCATTTGCTTTATGGCAGCAGATTTTTCTCTTCCTACTCCATTATCCTCTACTGTACATAAAATCCTTCCCGGCTCCTCCCAGAAACGAATAGTTAGTCGACCCTTTTCTTTCTTATGCACCAAACCATGCCAGATTGCATTTTCTACAAATGGTTGTACAATCATGGTGGGTATTTCCACCAAATCAGCTTCCAGTTGCGGATCTACGATGATACTGTATTCAAACTGGTCGGTAAAACGAAGTTTTTCCAGCTCCATATAATTCTCCAGCATACTCACTTCCTTCACTACAGAGATGTGATTTAACTGGGAGTTATCCAATACGTTTCGAATGAGCTTTGCAAACCGGCTCAGATAAGCCTGCGCTGATTCCGTTTCATTCTTCATCATGAAAATCTGGATAGAATTCAACGCATTGAAGATAAAATGCGGATTCATTTGCGCTCTCAGTGCCTTCATCTCCAGCTGCGCTATCTCTTGCTGAATGCTGGCCCGCTGACGCGCGTCTCTCCTAACAATCGATATACGTAACCTTACATAGAAATATATCAACGCTACCGCCAAAGCCAGCGCCAGTAAGCGGAACCAGCCGGTCTGCCAGAAGGCAGGACGGATATTGATTTTCAACATCGTGATATCATCCGAATAGGTACCAGTGGAGTTGGCCGACTTTACACGGAAGGTATAATTCCCCGGCGGCAGATTCGTGTATTTTGCTATCAGTGAAGCATCTGCAATGACCCATTTCTCATCTACGCCTTCCAACTGATAATAGTATTTAATTTTCTCCTGGTGGTATTGCAGACTTTTAAATTCTATGGAGATGAAATTCTGTCTGTGATGCAGCTCTACTGGCTTATTTTCAGCCATAGCGGCGCCTATTAATACCATGGAATCCATCACCCGCAGATTGAGAATAGTAACATCTGGTGGTGGCGGCGCTTTCTTCAGATCATGCGGATCCAGACTCAGCACATAATCCGAGGCCCCAATGAGCAACTGTCCGTTCTGTAACTGCAATACCTGCCGGCGTACCTTGCGGTTGTTATCAATGATATCATCTCCCTGGACAAAAGTTTCTAATAGCTGGTTATCCATGGATAATTTATAAAATCCATATTGGGTAGTCAACCAGATATCTTTCGTTTTATCTTTTTCCATACCCAGTACCCATTCGTTGAAAAGCTGGTTGTGATTGAGTATTGGATGGGATTTCCGGGTATGCAGATTAAATATCCAAAGCCCCTGATCAGTACCTGCCAGCAGTAATGAGTCGTTGTAACGTAGCAGACAGGTTACGTTTCCGGTTTTGCGGTTCTTCCATTTAAAGGTATAGCGTTCTGTCAGTTGATTATTATGGGGATTAAACAACAGCAATCCGGAAGTACTGGTTGCCAGCCATAGCAGCGAATCCTGATAGGGCACGATATCCATTACGCTGGTAGGCCGTTGCAGACTATCCAGCAACGCCTGGTATTGGGAGAAGCGGTTCGTAGCAGGATTCCAGCAGGCAAGTCCTTTCTTGTACAACCCAATCCACACAGTAGTATCGTATTGCGGCAATAATACCAGCGGTGTTTGCAGATGTAAGGCCGGATGCTGGAGATGTTTTTTAAACTTACGGGTAATAGGATCGAACAGGGAAAGATTGCCATTCTCCTGCCCAATAACGATTGTTCCATCGTGCAGCTCTGCGAAAGTCCATACCAGACTACGTTCCTCCGGAATACTGGAGTCTGGCGGCCCCGATTTATTATTAAATGTTCCCAGCAGGTCCATATTGGGAGAGAGACAGGCAAACCCTTTTCCCCAATAACCAATATATACGTAACCGTTAGAGCCCTGGAAAATCCCCGTTACCTCTGCAGAAGGGAGTCGGGCTTTACTTTGAGAGAACTTTGTTCGTTGATCCAGCACATGAAACGACTGGCTGTGTAAGCTCAGAATATTTACGCCGTGATCTGTACCTATCCATAAGTGACCTTCGCGGTCACTCATCATGCAGTTGGCTTCATAATCATAGTGAAGCGCCTGCGGGTCGGCATTGTCCGCTTGTATATTGAGATCGAATTTTTGCGCTTGTGGATTAAAACGGAATATACCATTCGTTTCCGTGGCTACCCATACTCTTCCTTCCGGCCCCGCACTAATATCGAAAATGGGGACACGATTCTCTTGTCCTTTGTTGGTGAAATAAAAGGAATCCAACCGCATAGTGGCAGGATCATATCTATAGGCATAGCCGCCACGGGCTGCCAGCCAGATATTATGTGCAGGGTCCGTGTAGAATCGTTTAAATGATCGTCGGATATTCAGCACTGGCAGATGTTCCGGGTTATTCCCATGATGGTAAAGCTGCTTTCTGTCTTTACTCAATATGAAAAGTCCGTCTTCCCCACTGAACCAGATATTCCCTTTTTCATCTTCCATTATAGCATCCTGAATCTGACTGCGATAGACTTCGGGTATCCGGATAGCCTTTCTAAAAGACTGTGTACTGGTATCATATTTCAGAAGACCGTCATCCGTTGATGCCCAGATGTCGCCCTGCTGATCTTCCAGAATATTGCTGCATTGCAGTCCTTCAGAGGTTGCACCACTATTGAGCGTTTTTACCACGCGCATGCGGGTGGTAACAGGATCGTATATACGAATATTGTCGGGTGTACCCATCCAGATCCGTCCTTTCTTGTCTTCACACAAACAAATATCATCGTAGTATATAGAACCCGGTATTCTGTCGAAACTCGCTACAGTAATCAGATTGGAGCCATCATAGCGTTGCAGGGCTGTGCTGGCTATCCAGATAAACCCTTTACGATCCTGTAAGATGGCGGAAACATGGTTACTGGCTAAGCCGTTGTTGATATCAAGATGAGTAAATTTATGTGCAAAGGGAGCTTGTGCTGCAACATTGGCGCAGTACAGCATACCATTTAAAATGGCCAGAGTAGCTGCTAATAAGCGGATTCGAAATAAATCAGCGAATAGTCGGATCATGGGATTCTTCAGGATTCTGACTGTAGGAATTTCCTGGTTTGGTACCCTAAAGATAACAAGGCGCAGGCAATAAAGGAAAAGCGGGAGAAATTAAGATATATTGTTAATTTTAGGTATATCGTATCGACCTATAGCAATCGCCAGCTCTATTGTTTAATTTTTATTCAGACTTCAAAGACCCCAAAAAATGAGCACAAGTACTTTCAAACTGAAAGCCATCGACTTTTTCCGGGAATTGCTTTCCTGTCTCTGGCTCTTCTTCCCCGGTGTGGTAACTATCATCGGATCTTTTTTCCTGTTTACGAAATTATCCATCGGGCAGGATATTATCATCCAGGTTTCTGAATATGCAGGCCCACGTTTCTTTTCGTTTATAGCCATTTGTTTCTGGGCATATGTCATTTGGTATAGTGCCCGGATTGTTAGCTATAAAAAAGGAAAAGACGCCACAAACAGCCTAAGAAATGCATTCCTGACACATGGACCCCGACTGATGGCATTCAACGCATTTGTGAGCATAGAAACGGCCATTCTGGGGCTCCCGGGATTACAGCAATTAATAGGAGTAACAGTGGGGAAAGCCTTGTATACCTGGGAACTGCTCTTATTTATCCTGGCGCAAAATCTTATCTACTTACTGATTAACCTGAGTTTCGGACCTGCGCATACGCATAGGAAACGAAATAAAATATGGTTGATCATACTCATCATTGCCATCATCTGTTTCTGGTCAGTGTTTATGTGTATCGGACTGCGATGTGACAGCAGCGCACCGGTATATCCGACTTACCTGAGTGGTTATGCGATATTCCTGTTTCTTTTGCAGTTATTGTTTACCTGGGCCTTCATCCGGCGGGAACAGGATATTCGAAAAGGAGATACAGACCATTCGGAAAAGCTAAAAGCGCTTAACCGGAAGATTACCAACAGCACCCATGGCGCCAATGAAGTAGGTTATTTCATCTGGTTTAATTTGTTATCGTTCATTGGCATCTCTATTTATTTTACCAGTATTCTCAGTATCCCTTTTGCCAATAGTATGGGGCCATTAGCCGTTGTATTGACAGCTTTCGGGTTTCTGATCGGACTGGCGGGTCTTATCAGCTTTTTTTCCATTCAGTACCGGTTAAATTTCTTTTTCATTTTACTGTTGGTGTTATTTATCAGTGGGAGTTTCTTTGATCCGTACAAAGTACGGACGCTGAATCAAAAGCCTGCCATTGATTATAACCAGCGTGATAAAGTTTGTACTTACTTCTATAAATGGTTGCATCATCCCGACAGAGCGGCGTTGATAGCAGCATCCAGTGCAGATCATCCTTATGATGTATACCTTGTAATGTCTGATGGTGGCGCTTCCCGCTCTGGTTACTGGGTATCGTCGATATTATCTGCAATGGAAGATTGCACCCGAAAAGATCCTGCCAGACGTTTTTCCAATCATCTGCTTTGTTTGTCCAGCGCCTCTGGCGGTTCTGTGGGTAACACCGCATACTACAGTATCATTCATCAAAATGAGTCGACCGAGTATACGCCTGCTGTTCAGAATTTTCTGCGCACAGATTTCCTCAGTTTTCTGATGGCCAGGTATTTTGGTCCGGATACATGGGGCCATTTTGCCGGCGCATTTCAGGACCGCGCCGCTGCCCTGGAACGCGTGATGGAAGGGGCAGCAGACAGCATGTATACCAATGCATTTAAATATCCCATAGATCATTTTATGGATACCACGGGGAGACTGCCAGTTCTCTTTATCAATACCACTGAAGTACAGCATGGGATGCCGAGTGTTGTGAGCACTGCGCAACTTGATTTCAGCAAACGTTATGATGTAGTGGAGATAGCCGACACAGCTTCCAAAAACCGTTATCATAATTTACGGCTAAGTACCGCCGCAGTATTGAGTTCCAGGTTCCCTTATATTTCTCCTGCCGGAGAACTGGGTGGCTATTATTTCGTGGACGGCGGTTACTTCGATAACTCCGGCGCGGGTGTAGTACAGGAAATGATGTTGCGGTTGGATTCATTGATGACCGCTGCCAAAGGAGAAGATTCCATGTTGTTTAGCAAATTGCGTTTCCGGTTGATTCATATTACCAATGGCTCCGATAGTTCAAAGCCTAAAGGGAGAATGAATGCATTTGTGAATACGCTGGCGGCGCCTATAGTAGCCGTGTTGGGCACTTATGGCTCCCAGACGGATGTGAATAATGATCGGTTGAATAAATATTTCACCAGCAAGAATTCGCCGAACTATGTAGTAGATGAGGAAATCAATTTATATCGGCCGCACGATACAGAGGAATATCCAATGAACTGGGTGATATCAAATTATAATCTGCGGAGAATGAATAACAGAGTGGGAGAAGTAATACAAAATTTTAAAACCACAGGGAGATACGGCCTGTTACCAACGGATACATTTCATTGCTATGATCTGAATAAGCCGTGATTTCGGGAAGTGATAAAATAAAAAAAGTCTCTACTAAGTAGAGACTTTTTCTTGTACCACGTACGGGAATCGAACCCGTGATTCCTCCGTGAAAGGGAGGCGTCTTAACCCCTTGACCAACGCGGCGTTTCCGTTTTGGGATTGCAAAGATAGGAAAACATTCATATCCGCCAAATTTATTTTCAAATTTTCTGAAAAAACTTTTTGAAGGCGTTGTTTTACTATCAAAGAACCGGGCTGCAAATATCGGAATTAAATTGAATTAACCATGCATTTCCTGCGGTTCTTCCTGCATTACAGCGATGGGTACTTCCCTTTTGTTGATGAGTCGGAGAGAATAACCGCCAACTACTAAAGTGAAGAGTCCTTGTATCAATACGGTATTCGGCGTTCCGATATATTGAGAGATAGTACCTACAAGTAATCCGCCTAATGGTTGTAGTCCAAAAAACACCATCGCATACAAACTAATGATGCGTCCTCTTACTGCCGGATCTACCGTTGTTTGAATAATCGTATTAGAAATCGTTACCTGCGACATCATACCAAAACCACAGAGCGTAGCAAACAACAATGCGATCGGATACCAGGTAGTATGAGAAAACAGCACGAGCCCCATTCCCAGAATGATGGTATTTATGGCGAGTACTTTACGCAGGTTGCGTCCCGGTTTCAATGAAGCGAGGTATAGACCACCGAACAATGCTCCCAATCCTATCGCGCTGTCGATGATACCGAAAGTAGACGCGGACCCTTTAAAGATATCTTTCGCATATACGGGAATGAGGGTTGTATAAGGCAGTACCAATAAACTCATCATCCCCAGGATGGTTAAGATCTGGGATATGGCAGGCGTATGTTTTACATATATCAAACCTTCTTTCAGTTCGCGTAATACGGCTTTGTGTTTTTTGGATGGTTGCCATGCGGGCAACTTCATGAAGAGCAGAGAGGCGATTACTGCAACAAAGCTGAAGGTATTGAGGGCAAAGCAGATGTCGTCTCCCAATTTCTCCAAAGCAATACCTGCAAGGCCGGGACCTATCAACCGTGATAAATTCACCATAGAAGAATTCAGTGCCAATGCGTTTGGTAAGTCGGCCTTATTATCCACCATTTCATACACGAGCGATTGCCTTGCCGGCACATCAAAGGCATTTATCACTCCTAATACCGCGCTAAGTCCGATTATATGCCAAACCGTATAATGTTTGAAGTACACCAGCAGTGTAAGTGCCAGCGCTTGCAGCATGGACGCGAATTGCGTGAGCAGCAGTAATTTATACCGATTGTACCTGTCGGATGCAATGCCTCCTAAAAAAGAAAACATGAATGAAGGAAACAGGCTGGCGAATATGGTCATTCCCAGCATGAATTTCGAATGCGTATGGGCATATACCACCCAGCTGACGGCTGTTTTCTGCATCCATGTTCCAATGAGAGATACAGACTGTCCGCTAAAATACAACCGGTAGTTCCGGCTCTTAAATGCACTAAATGTACTGATGTTCATACTCCACTCCGATTCCAGTACAAAAATAGTAAAGTAACTTTATTAATTTACTTTACTAACTTAAAGAATTATTAAAATCCGGACGATGGGGATGCATTGTCAAAACATTATATAACATCTCTCCCTCATCTCAACTCATGACCACTTTTCTATAACAAAAGCGGCCATAAGCCATTTTAAGCCGTTTTAAGGGCCAAAAACATTCCCGGAGCCATCCTGTTAAGACTAAAACATTCCTTATGAAAACAGGTATTAATTTGCTAATGGCGGCCATTGCCGGTTACGGACTGTTGACAGGTTGCGGAAACATGGGAAACAGGGGCTTGCAGGCAAAAGTGGATTCCCTGGAAACGGAACTGAAGCAATACAGGGCAGAGAAAGCTCTGACAGCTCAGCGGCTTCAACGATTCGACACCCTGGATTTCGACTTTTACTCCGGTCAGAAATGGGATTCGCTGGCCATCAGCCACGATGCAAATATTAAAGTGTACTATCCGGATGGCTCCACTTCCACTGGCTTATTTCCGCAACATATTGATATGCTGAAGCCCATGTTTGTATTTGCACCGGATACCAAAATAACTTCACACCCTGTAAGATTTGGAGAAGGAGACTGGACAGCAGTAATTGGGGAGATGAATGGTACTTTTTCCCGACCTATGCCTATCGGCGGTGGAAAAACGATTCCGCCTACAGGAAAACCGTTTAAGCTAAGTATGGTCACTATAGGCCACTGGAAAGATGGAAAAATGATGGAAGAATACCTGTTCTGGGATAATCAGTCCTTTATGAAACAAATTGGACTGGCAAAGTGATAAAATAAAAAAAGTCTCTACCTGAGTAGAGACTTTTTCTTGTACCACGTACGGGAATCGAACCCGTGATTCCTCCGTGAAAGGGAGGCGTCTTAACCCCTTGACCAACGCGGCGTATCGTTTTGGGATTGCAAAAGTAGGACCTTTTTTTATATTTCCAAAAAAAATTTTGATAACCTAAAAATCTATTGATTAATACGGGTATAGCTTGTAAATTCGCCTTCGATTTTTTCATATTCAAATCACGATGTAAAATGGGAACTACTCTCAAAATTGGTATTAATGGGTTCGGCCGTATTGGTCGTTTGGTATACCGCCAGATTTACAAAATGCCCGGTATTGATGTTGTTGCAATCAATGACCTCACCAGTCCTAAGCAACTGGCGCATTTGCTGAAATATGATTCAGCGCAGGGTAGGTTTGATGCAGAGGTTAAAAATTCTGACGACGCAATTAACGTAAATGGTGAAGATATCAAAATTTACGCTCAGAAAGACCCTTCTCAAATTCCATGGAAACAGCATGAAATTGATGTGGTAATCGAGTGTACTGGTTTCTTCGCTGATAAAGATAAAGCGGAAGCTCACATCACTGCCGGCGCTAAAAGAGTAGTGATCTCTGCTCCTGCTACCGGTGATCTGAAAACTATCGTATTCAACGTAAACCACGATATCCTGGACGGTTCTGAAACCGTTATCTCCTGCGCTTCCTGCACTACCAACTGTCTCGCTCCTATGGCGAAAGTACTGCAGGATACCTACGGTATCGTTACCGGTCTGATGACCACTGTTCACGCTTACACCAACGACCAGAACACCCTGGATGCTCCTCATCCAAAAGGTGACCTGCGCCGTGCACGCGCTGCTGCCGCGAACATCGTTCCTAACAGCACCGGCGCCGCTAAAGCAATCGGTCTGGTACTCCCAGCTCTGAAAGGTAAACTGGATGGCGGCGCTCAACGCGTTCCAACCATCACTGGTTCCCTCACTGAACTGACTACCATCCTCGGCAAAAAAGTAACTGCTGAAGAAATCAATGCAGCTATGAAAGCAGCTTCCAACGAATCTTTCGGTTATACTGAAGATGAAATTGTTAGCTCTGATATCATCGGTATCCACTACGGTTCCCTGTTCGATGCTACTCAAACCAAAGTAATCACTGTTGGTGAGCATCAAATGGTGAAAACCGTTTCCTGGTACGATAACGAAATGAGCTACGTATCTCAGCTGGTTCGTACTGTGAAGTACTTCGCCGGCCTGATCAGCAAATAATT
The DNA here is from genome assembly GCF_003259435.1 of Chitinophaga dinghuensis. Taxonomy (GTDB): domain Bacteria; phylum Bacteroidota; class Bacteroidia; order Chitinophagales; family Chitinophagaceae; genus Chitinophaga; species Chitinophaga dinghuensis. The sequence goes on along the minus strand of NZ_QLMA01000002.1, from coordinate 845,202 downwards.
AATACCAAACATAAAGCCCCCGCTTCGGCGCGGGCTTTGTTATAAATTCCGCGCAACTACACCATAACAGCAGCCAACCGGTCACACGGATGTAAATGCTTTGTGCTGTTGGTTCCGCGGTTTTTTTATGGAATTACCCTAATGTTATTTAAACTGATATCCGATGAGCAAGTTCTCCGATTATAACTTCAATGGCCAGAAAGCCTTGATCCGTGTTGATTTCAACGTGCCGTTGAACGACAATTTCCAAATCACTGACGATACCCGCATGCGCGCGGCTGTTCCTACCATCAAAAAAGTACTGAAAGATGGTGGCGCCGTTATCCTCATGTCCCACCTCGGTCGCCCGAAAGACGGCCCTACCGATAAATACTCTTTAAAACATCTCGTATATCACCTCATCACCCTGCTGGATGGCGTTACCGTGAAATTCGCCAACGACTGCGTAGGCCCCGTTGCTGAAAAAGCAGCCGCCGACCTCCAAATGGGCGAAGTTCTCCTCCTCGAAAACCTCCGCTTCCACAAAGCAGAAGAAAAAGGAGACCCCGCATTCGCAGAACAACTGGCCAAACTCGGTAATGTATACGTAAACGATGCTTTCGGTACCGCTCACCGCGCTCACGCCTCCACGGCTGTTGTCGCACAGTATTTCGATCCTTCCAACAGAATGTTCGGCTACCTGATGGAAGCAGAAGTAAGCAACGCGGAAAAAGTACTGAACAACGCTGAAGCACCTTTTACCGCCATTCTCGGCGGCGCAAAAGTTTCTGATAAAATCCTCATCATCGAAACCCTGATGGAACGTGCCAACAACATCATCATCGGTGGCGGTATGGCCTACACTTTCCTGAAAGCACAAGGCAAAGAAATCGGTAACTCCCTCGTGGAAAATGATAAACTGGATCTGGCAAATGAACTGCTGGAGAAAGCAAAAATCAACAACGTCAATTTCCTCCTGCCGCTGGACTCCATTGCTGCTGATAAATTCGCTGCCGATGCAGCTACCCAGCTGGTTTCCAACGATAATATCCCTGCCGGATGGATGGGCCTGGACATCGGTCCTAAATCGGTAGAACTCTTCTCTAAAACCATTCAGGCTTCTAAAACCATCCTCTGGAATGGTCCTATGGGCGTGTTTGAAATGGAAGCATTCCAGGGCGGTACTAAAGGCGTAGCTGATGCCATCGTTGCAGCTACCGCTGGTGGCGCTTTTTCTCTGGTAGGTGGTGGCGACAGCGTTGCTGCCGTTAATCAGTTCGGTTTCGCAGATAAAGTAAGCTATGTATCCACCGGTGGTGGCGCTATGCTGGAATTCTTCGAAGGAAAAGTACTGCCAGGTATCGCTGCGATCCAATAATAAATAATTATTAACAATAGTACTGTAATAGGAAAAGCGCCACCCCGGCGCTTTTCCTATTTATTAGCCTTGAAGAGAATTGATTATCTTTCCTACAGATTTAATCAACACTTATGAACAAACGCCTCATCTGGTACCCCGTTATCATCGGGATATTTGGTGCGCTTATATGGTTTGTACTGGACAAAGGACAGTCGCTTCCCGTAAAAACAGTTGCCCTGGCACATAGCGCCACCCCATCTGTACTGACTTCCAGCAACACCTGGATGCAGTACCTGGAAAATTTTAAACACCCTCTCAGTCTGTTACTACTACAGATTGTCGTGATCATGCTGGCCGCCCGCCTCTTTGGTAAACTGGCCAATCTGGTTCGTCAGCCGTCTGTTGTCGGCGAAATTATTGCAGGCGTGCTATTAGGCCCTTCCCTACTGGGTTGGATCACACCATCTTTCTCCGCATTTCTGTTTCCGCCAGATTCGTTGAAAAGTCTCCAATTCCTTAGCCAGATAGGATTAGCATTCTTCATGTTTATCGTAGGAATGGAACTGGATCTGAATAAAATCAAGAATAAAGCGCACGATGCAGTGATGATTAGTCACGCCAGCATTGTTGTTCCTTTTTTCCTGGGCGTAGGACTGGCTTATTTCATATTTGAATCCTTCGCTCCTGCTAATGTGAGTTTCCTTGCATTCGCGCTCTTTATGGGTATTGCGATGAGTATAACCGCTTTCCCGGTACTGGCAAGAATTGTACAGGAAAGAAAACTCACAGGTACGCCACTGGGCACCCTGGCTATTACCTGTGCCGCTGCCGATGATATCACAGCCTGGTGTATTCTGGCCATTGTGGTAGCCATTGCAAAAGCCTCTGGTTTGGCTACTGCCGCTATCACTATTGCATTAGCCGTTGTATTTGTAACATTAATGATAATGTTAGTGAGACCCTGGCTTAAGAGGGCAATTCAGTCTCAATTAGATAAGGGCCATGAAAAAAGTGCAGCGGGATTTGTATTCTTCACATTACTCCTTTCAGCATGGATGGCAGAAGTAATTGGAATCCACGCATTGTTCGGGGCATTCCTCGCCGGCGCAATCATGCCTGCACAGGAAACTATCCGTAAGATCTTCACCGATAAACTGGAAGATGTATCTGTATTGATCCTCCTCCCTATTTTCTTTGCTTTCACCGGTTTACGTACTCACATAGGCCTGCTTTCACAAGGACATCTATGGGCAGCTTTCGGTATGATCATGCTGGTTGCTGTAGGCGGAAAATTTGGCGGTAGCGCTGTCACTGCCCGTTTAATGGGACAAAACTGGCGTCAGTCGATGGCAATAGGCGCTTTGATGAATACCCGCGGATTGATGGAACTGGTAGTGCTGAATATTGGTTATGACCTCGGCATTCTTTCTCCTGAAATATTTGCCATGTTAGTATTGATGGCATTAGCCACCACCTTCATGACGGGCCCACTACTGGATTTAGTAGAGATGTCAGAAAAACGACAACATAAAACGGTTACTGCTTAGGTTACATCATATATAGTCGTAAAACGAAGAAGCCGTCTCTACTGAGTAGAGACGGCTTCTTCGTTTTTATCTTTTCAACTGCTTAGTGTTTGCGAGTTGATTTCTTTTTAGCGGTAGTTTTTTTAGCGCCGTAATGTTTTTTCTTGCTGTGGTGCGTTGCCGCTTTCTTAGCTGCAGGAGCTTTAGCAGGAGCTTCTTTTGTTTCCGGCATCTTTGCAGGAGCAGGGAATTTAGATTTATCCACACCTACTGCTTTATCATCCAGAGACATAGCAACTGACTCTTTCAGAATTTCTTCTTTCTCTGCCATGAACTGCTTCATCTTATCTTTTGGAATGCGCAGGTCATAAGCATTTGCCGGAGAAGCCATTGCTTTGGCAAATCCAGGATTCAGGCGATCCAGAGAAGGAACGTCTACATCCAGTGATTTAGCGATTGCTTCCAGTCTGTATTTACCGGTAACATTGATTTCAACAGTATTATAGATCTCTTCTTCTGTGAGCGGGCCTCTTGCAACGCCAACAATAGAAGGAGTATTATCTGCAGTGTTATTAACGGTTACTGCTTTGTTATCATCCATGCTTACACCGAAGAAGTTGTTGAATCGGTCGAGGATGTAACCGGTAGCAATAAATTTGTACACGTGGTTACGGGATTCAGCAGGCAGGAAATACTGCATGCCCCAGAAGTCTTCACGACCGCTGGCTTTCATTGCACGTTGTACACCGCCGGCGCCGCAGTTATATGCAGCTACTACCAGCAGCCAGTCGCCGAACTGATCATACAGTTGGTTCAGGTATTGTGCTGCGGCGAGGGTAGATTTATAGAAGTCTTTTCTTTCGTCTACTTTCTTACCTACGTTCAGACCGAATATGCGGGCGGTACCGGCCATAAACTGCCATGCACCTACGGCGCCTACTCTGGAGCGTGCGTTGGTATTAAAACTGGATTCGATTACCGCGAGGTATTTCATTTCCTCAGGGATACCGTGTTCACGGAAGATTTTCTCCACCATGGCGAAGTAGGGTTGACCTCTTTCGATCATGATTTGGAGATGCTGACTATACCGGGTTGCGTAGTTATTCACATAACCAGCTACCAGGTTGTTGTTAATTTGTTCGTACACTTTCGCGCTGCGAATAGTATTCGGCAAACTTTGGGCGGCTTTTTTCACCGCGACGGAAGTAGGAGTAGCGTGATCGGCCGTGTCTTTAGGCAACTTCACTTTCACCTTGGCGTGCGTCAATACACTGGTGTCGGCTACTGCAATAGCTGCAATGCCGCTCTCTTTAGGTATGCCGTTGCTACCTGCTCTCACTTTCCCAAAACTCAATGCTGGCAACAGCGTAAGTAAAAAGATTTTTCTCATACAATTTATTTTAAACAGTTGCTACCTGCTTGCGATCCATCAACTGATGGGCAATATTTAACAGGTTCGCCTCGTCAAACTTCTTTGTAATGATCTGCACACCAAATGGCATCCCGTTTGAATGCCTACCTATGGGGACGGATATGGCCGGAACCCCTACCAAATTCGCTAATACCGTATAAATGTCGGCTAGGTACATAGCTATAGGGTCATTTGATTTTTCCCCTAATTTAAATGCCGTTGAAGGCACAGTTGGCATTAGTATGGCGTCGTACTGATCTAATATTTGGTTCAATTTATCAGCAACCAAACGTCTAACTTGTTGAGCTTTAGTATAATAGGCGTCATAATAGCCTGAACTTAATACAAAAGACCCCAGTAAGATACGTCTTTTTACCTCCTTACCAAAACCTTCAGATCTACTTTTTTTGTAAAAATCTGTCAGTTCGAGGTTTTCTTGCTGCGTTCTGTGGCCATATTTCACACCATCATAACGCGACAGGTTGCTGGAAGCTTCGGCAGTTGTCAGGACATAATAGGCAGGCACAATGTAATCGATCAAGTCAAATCCACTGCCCTTAACAGTATGGTCCTGGTCTACCAATGATTCAAAGAAATCTATAAAAGCATCCTTCATTTCCGGATCAAGCCCATCATGGTACAACGCATCTCTTAAATACGTAAAATTCCAGGTTTTATTGTGTGCCGGACTTATTTGATAATCAGGAACTTCTTTTTGAGAAGCCGTACTATCGAACTCATCCGGACCGGCTATGATCTGTAGAATCGCTGCCACATCGGCAATATCCTTGCCAAAAACACCTATTTGGTCAAAAGATGACGCGTAGGCGATTAAACCGTATCGGGAGACTCTGCCGTAGGTTGGTTTAAGTCCTACAATCCCACAGAAATCAGCCGGTTGGCGAACGGAACCTCCGGTATCGGAGCCCAGACTAACCTGACAGAGATCTGCCTGCACTGCCACTGCGGAGCCTCCGGAAGAACCGCCTGGTACACGGGAATTATCCAGTGCATTCAGGGTAGGACCGAAAGCAGAGTTTTCATTGGTAGAACCCATGGCAAACTCATCACAGTTCAGATTACCGATAATAATGGCATCTGCCGCCAGCAGTCGTTCCACTGCAGTGGCAGAATATAATGACGTAAACCCTTCCAATATCCTGGAAGCGGCACTTACATTATGGCCTTTGTAGCAAATAACATCCTTAATACCTATTACCACTCCTGCCAGAGACCCTACTTTCTGACCGCTTTTAATGCGTTCATCCAGACGACGGGCTGTCTCCAGCGCTTCTTCTTCATAAACCTCTAAAAAGGCATTCAAGTGTTTTAGCTCCTGTATGCGATCCAGATACGAACGTACCTTTTCCACACAGGTAATGCTGCCGGCGTATAATGCTTTGTGAAAAGACGTTATACTGCTGAATTCAGACAAGGCTAAATCAGTTAAATAATATTATGATTGATAAGCTCGTAACGTGTACAACCCCTTACGCTTGTGCGCCGGTATCGGTTGTAGAGGATTGAGTTGGAGCGGCAGGTTTATCTCTCATGCCTTCCTCAATTTCCTGACGTACATTATTCTTGGCATCATTAAACTCACGGATACCTTTACCCAGGCCACGCATGAGTTCAGGTATTTTCTTACCGCCAAACAGCAGTAACACCACGATAGCAATCAGCAGCAATTCAGAACCGCCAACATCGGACAGGAATAAAAAGGTAGATTTAGCAAATACAGCAGTCATCTTTCTCGATTATTTAATTAAGTCTACAAAGATAAACCAAAAATCCGCTTTTTCACCCCCAGGGTTTGCTTCCCGGGGATATTTAAGAGCATTTTAATGAAATGAAAAAAGCGGAACCGGTAAGGCCCCGCTTATTACTAATTTCCCTGTATTTATACTAAACCCTTTTTTCTTTGATACGGGCTGCTTTACCAGCACGTTCGCGCAGGTAGTACAATCTCGCTCTTCTAACTTTACCCACTTTGTTTAACACGATAGAATCGATGTTAGGGGAGTAAAGTGGAAACAGCCTTTCCACACCGATACCGTCAGAAATTTTTCTAACAGTGAAAGAAGCGGTAAAACCTGTACCCTGGATTTTAACCACATCACCTTTAAAGGACTGAATCCTTTCTTTATTACCTTCCACGATTTTATAATTGACAGTGACGTTGTCGCCTGCTTTAAACTTCGGGTACTGTTTTTTTGCTGTCAGTTGCTCGTGAACAAACGAAATTGCGTTCATCTTTCAAATATTTATGGGAGTGCAAAAGTAAGTCAAGAAATAGCATTTACCAAATTAATGCTGAATAATTTCCGCAAAATGATCAAAATACCTTCTGACTAATATCTAATTACTTAATTTACAACAAATCAGGGCGTCTGGCTTTGGTTCGGTCCAATGCCTGCTGATGACGCCATTCATCAATTTTCCGGTGATCGCCGCTTAAAAGTATATCCGGCACTTTCCATCCGCGGAACTCTACCGGCCTCGTATATACCGGAGGCGCCAGCAGATTGTCCTGGAATGAGTCGAACAAAGCGCTGGTCTCATCATTCAAAACGCCAGGCAGTAATCGCCCGATAGCATCCACCAGTACGGCTGCTCCCAGCTCTCCGCCAGAAAGCACGTAATCCCCGATGGAAATCTCCTTCGTAATGAAATGATCCCGGATTCGCTGGTCTATCCCCTTGTAATGCCCGCAAAGAATGAGCAGATTTCCTTTCATAGACAGCTGGTTGGCCATCCGTTGGTTTAGTGTCTCCCCATCCGGTGTCATATAAATGATTTCATCATACTTCACCTTTGCCTGCAGAGATTCTATACAATTGACGATAGGTTCCAGCATCATCACCATACCCGCTCCGCCGCCAAACTGGTAATCATCCACCTGCTGATGCTTCAGAGAAGAATATTCCCGCAACGGATGCAGATGTACTTCCAGCAGCTCTTTGGCCTGTGCGCGCTTCATAATGCTGTGGGAAAGCGGACTTTCCAGCAGCTCAGGAAGCACCGTTATAATATCAATACGCATAATGCCGGTTTTGTGCCCTTTATCCAGTTGCACCCCTGGTTTAATACTCAACCAGTATATAATTCCACCAAGCCCTCTGGAAGGTCTACATATACTACCTGGTTCTTCTTATCCATTTTTACGAGTGACTGGTCATTGATAGGCAACAGGGCTTCTTTTCCGCTTATTTGCACTTTAACCAATACCTGCATCGGCATTTCAATCACCTCCTCAATCTGGCCTAAAGTACCATGATGGGCATCCTCTACCGTATATCCCAGCAAGGCTAAAGGTGCGGAAGAAGCGGTTTGCTCCTTGAAATCTGCTTCCTGGAGGTATACCTGGCCGGGAAGTAGCTTTTGTGCTGCTTCCTTGCTATCGATGCCATCCAGTTTCAGATAGAGATGATCGGCATTTTTTGCCTTCACCTCTTTAATGAAGTAAGGAATAAAGCTGTTCTTACGCTCTTCCAGGAATACCGCTTCTACCCCTTTGAGGGCGGAACGTTTACCCAGACTATGTTTCACAAGGATTTCCCCCTGTAACCCGTGAGCGGACAACAGTTTACCTATACTGAAGTAATTACTCATAATTGGAAATTAAAAAAGGAAATATTTGCGGGGCAAATATTTCCTTTTCAGGTATTTGTTAAAACGTTGCCGTTTTATGCTTCTGTACCTTCGCCTTCTGCAGTTGGAGCAGCAGGAGTATCTTCTACTTTTCTAACGATAGGAGCAGCAAGTTTAGACTTTCTGTGACCATCGCGGCGAGCAGAAACTTTCTGTTCGTGTTCAGCTTGCCATTGTGCGAACTTTTGGTAAGCAGTAGGTTCGTCGAACAGACCCAGGGTAACACCTCTTAACAGGTGTTTCAAATACAATACACCTTTGAAAGAGAGGATTCTTCTTACAGTATCGGTAGGCTGAGCACCTTTCTGTAACCAACGCAATGCTTTTTCAGTATCGATGTTGATTGAAGCAGGTACAGTCAGTGGATTGTAAGTACCGATTTTCTGGATGAATTTACCATCTCTTGGAGCGCGAGCGTCAGCTACTACGATAAAGTAGAAAGGTCTCTTCTTCGCGCCATGTCTTTGCAGTCTGATTTTTACTGGCATAAATAAGTCGAGTTATTTTTTGCGAGTTAGGAAATATTGTTTAATTAGGGATGCAAATGTAACCTTCTAAGTTGATATTTACAAAAATATTTTTATCCCCAGATTTATCTTTTCATCATTCCTTTCAGTCCTCTTCCACCAGCGCCGAATTTGTTCATCATTTTCATCATCTGACGCATTTGTTCGAACTGTTTCATGAACTGATTCACATCCTGGATATTTTTACCGCTACCGGCTGCAATACGCTTACGGCGGCTGCCATCGATCAGATCTGGATCTCCTCTTTCAGCGGGAGTCATGGAGTTAATCATGGCTTCAATGCCTTTGAAAGCATCATCGCTGATATCGATATCCTTGATCGCCTTACCAACCCCTGGAATCATCCCCATCAGGTCTTTCAGGTTACCCATTTTCTTGATTTGCTGGAGTTGTTCGCGGAAGTCATCGAAATCGAACTGATTCTGGCGAATTTTCTTTTCCAGTTTTTTAGCTTGTTCCTCGTCGAACTGTGCCTGCGCACGTTCTACCAGGGTGGTGATATCACCCATGCCGAGGATACGCTGTGCCATACGTTCAGGGTAGAAAACGTCGAGGGTATCGAGTTTTTCACCCATGCTGACAAACTTAATCGGTTTCTCAACAGTATACTTGATCGTTAAGGCAGCACCACCGCGGGTATCGCCATCCAGCTTGGTCAGTACCACACCGCTGAAGTCCAGGCGCTCATTGAACGCTTTGGCGGTATTCACGGCATCCTGACCGGTCATGGAATCCACTACGAAGAGGATTTCATTTGGTTTTACTGCGGCTTTTACGTTGGCTACCTCGGTCATCATCACTTCATCAATGGCCAGACGACCGGCAGTATCGATGATAATGACGTTATTTCCTTGTGCTTTCGCGTGTTTAACAGCGTTTTCAGCGATCTGAACAGCATTTTTGTTTTCAGGTTCACTGTAGACTTCCACCTCGATCTGTTCTCCCAGCACTTTCAGCTGGTCGATCGCTGCCGGACGGTAAATATCCGCCGCTACCAGGAGAGGTTTTTTACCTTTCTTGGTTTTGAGGTAGTTGGCCAGTTTACCAGAGAAGGTGGTTTTACCAGAACCCTGTAAACCTGCGATCAGAACGACAGTAGGATTATTCTTAATATCAAATTCAGCTTCGGTGCCGCCCATGAGTTCGGCGAGTTCGTCTTTAACGATTTTCACCATCAGCTGTCCTGGAGAGATAGCAGTAATTACTTTTTCTCCCAGTGCTTTATCTTTTACTTTATCGGTAAATTCCTTTGCTATCTTGAAGTTCACATCCGCATCCACCAGTGCACGGCGGATTTCCTTAACTGTGGATGCCACATTTATTTCTGAGATACGGCCTTCACCCTTAAGTTGTTTAAACGCGGAGTCGAGCCGCTCTGAAAGTGATTCAAACATTGTCGGTATTTTAAACGGTTGGCAAATGTAGTAAGTTTCTCGCAAAGGCGCAAAGGAGGTGGAGGGGGATGGAGCGGGTGTTTTTGCTCGCAGAGCAGCAGAGCAGCAAAGCAGCAAAGAAAATACGGATAAAAATTAAAATTATTTATTGATTACTAATCATTTACAAAATAAAATTAACATTATAAATTGATTTCCCTATTATTTTAAAAGCGAGATAATTGCGTTTTCAGGAGTCCAAAATTCAAAATAACCCCATCAAACATCCAAACATCCTATCTCCCTCTCCCCCATCTCCATCTCCCCACCATATCCAACTACTTATTTTTTGCTGCTTTGCTGCTCTGTTGCTCTGCGAGCAAAAAAACTCGCCTTTGCGCCCTTTGCGAGAAAAAACTCGCGAAAAAAAGACCCGTCTGGCAGTAGCCGGACGGGTCTGTAAGAAAAAGTTTATTTGGATCAGCTTCCCAGGTAGTTGCGGAGCAGTTTACTGCGGGAAGTGGTTCTCAGTTTAGTGATGGCTTTATCTTTGATCTGGCGTACGCGTTCGCGGGTCAGGCCAAATTTCTCTCCGATATCTTCGAGCGACATAGGATGTTCCACTGCGATACCGAAATACAGCATGATGACATCTTTTTGTCTGTCGGTCAAAGTAGAGAGGGAGCGTTCAATTTCACGACGCAGGGAGTCGTGGTGATCCAGCTCTTCATCAGCGCTTACAGCGTTTGGATTTTCCAGTACATCGAGGAGGGAGTTATCTTCACCATCGATGAAGGGCGCGTCCATGGATACGTGACGGGCAGCAACGCCGAGAGTGGCTTCTACTTCGTCTGTATTGATTTCCAGGATGGTGGCCAGTTCGTCGGGAGAAGGTTCTCTTTCGAATTCCTGTTCCAGTTGTGAATAGGCTTTGCTGATTTTGTTGCTCAGGCCCACTTTATTGAGGGGCAGACGCACGATTCTGGATTGTTCAGCCAAAGCCTGCAGGATGGATTGACGAATCCACCACACTGCGTAGGAGATGAATTTAAAACCGCGCGTTTCATCAAAACGTTGAGCAGCTTTAATTAACCCCAGGTTGCCCTCATTGATAAGATCACTGAGAGACAGGCCCTGATTCTGATACTGTTTAGCAACGGACACCACAAAACGGAGGTTTGCTTTGGTAAGCTTTTCCAACGCTCTCTGATCACCCTGCTTGATGCGGATAGCAAGATTAACCTCTTCCTCCGGCGTGATTAAATCCACTTTCCCAATCTCCTGCAGATACTTTTCCAGGGATTGTGACTCCCTGTTGGTAATGGATTTAGTGATTTTAAGTTGGCGCATTGACATAGAGTCGGAACAGTTACAGGTTAATAAAAAGTTAAGATTTGATGAATGCCTGACAAAAATAAGTTTTTTTAGATACCACCCAAAAAAATATTGTCGTTTTTAAATCATTTTCAAACAAAATCGATTGACGTTTAAGTGCTTGCAAATTTTCGAAAAATTTCGCACAGTATGGCCCTTGGCGAATATACATCCATATATCAAAAAATGATATTATTATAAATAATAATAAATAGATTTTATTTAACGTGACTAAACTTTTCTGGGAATAGTTAAAAAAAAACCGTAAATTATTTTGACAGAATAAATAATTTTCTATAATTGCAACCTGATGATATTGATTTACTAATAATTTGAGAGATGTCAAAGAAAGTGCTATACGAGCTGGAATTCCCGGTTAGATGCTCACCCGGTATATTGTACGAATTTCTATCTACGCCGGCTGGCTTACAGGAATGGTTCGCAGATAAAGTTGACTTCCGTGATAACGTTTTTTCATTCTCCTGGAACGGCACTGAAGAAGAAGCAGAAGTGCTGGAGCAAGAAGAGGATGAATTTATCCGCCTCCACTGGAAACATGCCCCGAAAGAAGAATATTTCGAATTCCGTATCCAGATTTCTGAAGTAACCAATGAAACTATTCTTGTAGTAAAAGATTTCGCGGAGAAAAAAGAGATCAAGGACCAGAGTCAATTGTGGGAATATCAAGTGAAAGATTTATTCCACAGAATAGGAAACTGATCAGCCTTTGTTGTCAAGTAATGCAAGGAGGGCTGCATACGCTGCCACTACTTCGTCTTTTACTTCACCCCATTGCGCCAGCGAATACGGCTTCGCTATCTTAAGGAAATCATGACGATCTGTAACCAACCTCCAGTCTGCTAAACTAATATTCCCGATGGGTTTATAATTCCCGCCTTCGAAATCATGTTCCCAGGGGTCATCTCCCAGGTAAACCTGAAAACCATTGCCGGCCAGTACTGACTGGTTGTCTGCAATCGTATCCAGAAAGCGTTCCTTTACCTTTCCTGCCAAATGAAGGGTACTAACGAAGTAATGCCCCCACCAGAACATGGTCCGGAAAGCAAAAACGTCTTTGCCCGAAAAATATCTCGGGAAATCCAGCATTACCCAGGGTAACTGCCGGTATTGTTCTCCTTTTGATATTTTGGCCGATTGCCGCAGCCATTCCGGCTCAAACGCAAAGGCATGGTGAGCCTGTGTCTCCCCTAATCCCCTATGTATCGCTCCCATTAACTCCACTACCTTTTCCATTACCCGGTTTTTGAGTAATAGCAGGTCGGCACTCATGGCCACCTCGGCCTCTGCTGCGGTTAATTCAAAATTTTCCATATAATTTAACGCGATTTTCAGGTGCAATTATCGCTCCTTTGTGAATTCGTACTAACTTTACGGTTTAATATAGCATTATCAGTGAAAAAACTCGACAAACTCATTATAAAAACATTTCTGGGACCTTTCATTGCCACTTTCTTTGTGACGTTGTTTGTACTGATTATGCAATTCCTCTGGAAGTACATTGATGACCTGGTGGGAAAAGGCCTCGATACTACTGTTATCATTCAGCTGATTGGCTATACCAGTGCTACCCTCGTACCGTTGGCACTTCCACTGGCCGTTCTGCTCTCTTCCATCATGACCTTCGGGAACCTGGGAGAAAGTTTTGAGCTGGTAGCCCTGAAATCTTCCGGTATTTCCCTGCTGCGCTTCATGCGCCCGCTGCTAATGATCGCCATTCTGGTGGCGTATGGCGCATTCCTGTTTGCCAACTATGTCATTCCCGTTGCCAATCTGCAGGCAAAATCCCTCCTTTGGGATATCACCAATGCAAGACCCGCCTTCAACATTAAAGCAGGCATTTTCTATAAAGATATTCCTGGATATACGATCAAAGTAGCCCAGAAAGACAAGGATAACCAAACAATCCACCAGGTATTGATTTTTGATCATACCACCGGTGGTAACGGAGATAAAATCATTGCTGCGGAAAAAGGTCAGATGGTATTAACCGCAGATAAACGCTTTCTCTATTTCATCCTGGAAAACGGATGGAGATATGAAGAACGTGGTAATCGTGGATTTACCGTACCACAGGACATGGTCCGACTGGGTTTCAAAAAGTACAGTAAAGCCTTTGACCTGAAAGCGTTTGCTTTTAACAGGCTCAATATGGATCTGTTCGCTTCCAACCAGCAAATGTTGAATATCCGCCAGCTGGATATTGCGATCGACTCTATCCAAAAATTGGAAAACGGTTATGGTAAAGCTATTAACTCCTATGTGACCAGTCGATATACTTTCTTTAAGTGGAAAGATTCAGCCTGGGCAGCTTCTGCTCCGCCGTTGAAAGTGAAGGATTTTGAAGACACGATCCCATTGGATCAGCGTCGGAATATCCTGGAAAGAGCAGAACAAACCACCCGGGATGCGCTCAGCTCCCTGGAAACGCCGGCAAAAGGCTATGAAGATCAACATGGTTCTATACTCATGTTCAAGGTGGAATGGCAGCGTAAGTTTACGCTGGCGGCAGCCTGTATTGTAATGTTCCTGATTGGAGCTCCACTGGGCTCTATTATCAGAAAAGGTGGATTGGGTACGCCACTGGTATTTGCGGTTATTTTCTTCGTAATTTTCAACGTATTCTTTATGATTGGAGAGAAAATGGCCAGAAGTGGCGTAATGCAGACCTGGTCAGGTATGTGGCTCTCTAATATTGTCTTGTTGCCAATCGCGGCTTTTTTAATCTATAAAGCCATGAATGATTCGCAGCTTTTCAATAAAGAATTCTATTTTCGCATTATTCAAAAAGTGAAAAAGTTCTTACAAAGATTTAAGAAGCAACCTACAAATTAAAACCTACAGAATTGAAAACGCTGTTAACACTGTTCAGAAAGAATGCCTACTTCTTTCTGCCATTCGTACTATGGGTTGTCATAGGCGGAATTTTACTCGCCAGCTACAGCCAACGTGAATTATTCCTCAGTATTAACGGGGTACATTCTAAATGGGCGGATTTGCTGGTAACAGGGCTTACCTATTTGGGTGATGGAATCATGTTTAGCGTGATTTTGATCCTGATGTTGGTAATGCAAAGATTCAGACTCTTTTTCATGGGTCTGGCGTCTTTCCTGCTGGCTGTACTTATTGTACAGGTAGCCAAACATTATTTCAGTGCGCCACGCCCCATTCTCTATTTCGGAGAAGAGGCCAGCACGCTGGTACACACCGTAAAATGGGTGACTGTGCACAGTAGTAACAGTTTCCCATCCGGCCATTCTGCCGGTGCATTTGGCATGTTCTGTTTCCTTGCACTCATTTCTCCGGAAAAGAGGTGGGGTTTCGGTTTCATTCTGCTTGCCCTGGTAGCAGCCTATACAAGAATCTACCTCGCGCAACATTTCTTTGCAGATGTTTACGTGGGTAGCATAGTTGGTACACTTAGCAGTGTTACCGTTTACAGCCTTTTCCGGTTAAGAAATAATACAGTAGCACCGGAACTCTGTCCGGAAGCTGTGCTAAATGCCAACGCACCTGCTTAGAAAAATTTAGTTTTTTATAATGAAATACCTGTTGATTGCTCTGTTTGCAGCTTTGCTGTTTATTCCTTTCCTGGGCGCGGTTCACTTGTTTGACTGGGATGAAATAAACTTCGCAGAGGCTGCACGGGAGATGATTGTAACGCACAACTTTAGTCAAGTACAGATTGATTTTCGTCCCTTCTGGGAAAAGCCACCTTTGTTTATTTGGATGCAGGTAGGTAGTATGATGATCTTCGGCGTGAATGATTTCGCAGCCCGTTTTCCCAATGCTATCGTAGGAATTGCCACCCTGTTGTCTCTCTATACCATCGGTAAAAAACATGGCGATGCTAAACTGGGCCTCTGGTGGGTACTCGTTTACGCAGGTTCCTGGCTGCCACACTTTTACTTTAAGTCTGGTATCATTGATCCAACGTTCAACCTGTTTATATTCCTGGCTATTTACTTTGCCTATCGCATAGCGCATTCGGACAAACCTTTCCGTATGGCTTCTCTCAGCGGTTTCATGCTGGGGCTGGCGGTACTTACAAAAGGACCGGTAGCTATTCTGGTAGCTATCCTCTGCCTGGTAGTTTATTGGCTGGTAAACAAGGGACGTATTGCTATCAAGCTCTGGCACATTGGTATGATTGCCTTGCTGGCTTGTTTTACCACACTGTTGTGGTTTGGCTATGAAATCCTGGCGCATGGATGGTGGTTTGTCAATGAATTTGTGAAATACCAAATTCGACTGTTGACTACGGAAGATGCCGGTCACGGCGGACCGTTTTTCTACCACTGGATAGTATTGCTGGTAGGCTGTTTCCCGGCAAGCGTTTTCTTGTTCACTTACTTACAGCGAGGCAAGAAAACATCCATTTACAACAGCGCTACCGCTCCTGCTCCTGAACTGAAAGATTTCAGAAAGTGGATGTGGGTATTATTCTGGGTAGTACTGATCCTTTTCTCGATTGTAAAAACCAAGATAGTTCACTATTCATCTCTCTGTTATTTCCCACTCTCCTTCCTGGCAGCAGTACAGGTTTACAAAGTGGCAGAAGGTAAAATCCGCTTCCGTGGGTGGAACCTGGCCATACTGGTATTCATTGGAGTTGTGTTGGGTATAGCCATTGGCGCTTTGCCACTGGTAGGCGTATATAAGGATCAGCTGATTCCTTATATCGGGGATAAATTTGCAGTGGCCAATCTGCAGGCAGATGTTCCCTGGTCGCTGGCAGAATGCGGCTACGGTATCGGCTATATGATAATGGTTATTATCAGTAGCATTTTGCTCGCAAGAAAGAAGATGCAGGAAGGCTTGATTACATTATTCGTTAGCACTATCCTCGCCATCCAGGTAACCGTAGTACATTTCGTACCGAAAGTAGAGGCTTATTCTCAGCGTGCGGCTATCGAGTTCTTCGAATCTTTCCAGGGTAAGGATGTGTATGTAAAAGCATTGAGCTATCATAGTTATGCACAGCATTATTATAGTCGCGAAATGCCGCACAGTAATCCGAACTATTACAATACAGAATGGTTGCTGAATGGCGCCATCGATAAGCCTGCTTACTTTATTTGCAGGATAACAGATGCGGAGCCTTATTTACAGCATCCGAACTTAGAGAAGATTGGTGAGAAGAACGGTTTTGTATTCTTCAAAAGAAAATAAACGATAAAAAGCGAAGGGGTTCCGAATCGGAACCCCTTCGCTTTTTATCGTAATACTACAACAGACTATGCCATTGCTGCGTTAAATCTCTTCTCCACTTCATTCCAGTTAATCACGTTCCAGAAAGCATTGATATAATCCGGACGTTTGTTCTGGTACTTCAGGTAATAAGCGTGTTCCCACACATCCAGGGCCAGGATAGGCGCGCCTGTTTCTTTCACAAGGTTCACCATCAGCGGGTTATCCTGGTTAGGCGTATTGAGGATCGCCAGTTTTTTTCCAGGCGTAACAATCAGCCAGGCCCAACCTGAACCAAATACTGTTTTCGCAGCATCATTGAATTTCTGCTGGAAGGCATCCCACGAACCGAAGTTAGCGGTGATAGCCGCTTTCAGTTTTTCCGAAGGAGTAGTTTTAGCAGGACTCAGCAGGGTCCAGAAGAGGGAGTGATTGTAATGGCCTCCGGCGTTATTGCGTATAGCCTTCTCAGTAGGAGCAGCGGTTACTTTTTTCAGAATCTGTTCCAGGGTCAGGGACGCAAATGGCGTATTAGGGAGGGCATCGTTCAAATTCTTCACATAAGCGGCGTGGTGCTTGTCGTGATGGATTTCCATGGTCATTTTGTCGATATTAGGCTCCAGCGCATCATAGCCGTAAGGCAGTGGGGGTAAAACGAAAGGAGCTTTAGGATCGGCGAAATTGGTTTTCACGGTGGCTGACGGTGCAGCCAGGCTGGCAAGCGGTCCGCTTAAAACAGCGGCCCCGGCGAGGCCGGTAAGCTTGATAAATTCTCTTTTGTTCATATGAAAAGATTGAATTTGTTTGTGACTGAGCAGATACAAATCTACTGGTTAGCAGGTTAAATATTTTATCAAATTTTGCACCAGATGATTACAATTCTAAATTCCTTAAACTATTTAAAGTCCTCTATCCTATTGAGAACCAGTACAACAGGTGATTATACCCCTTGCTTTCCGGAAAAATACGGGTTGACTTTATGGATAATTCTGGAAATAATACTATTTTACCATTACCTTCATGTGAAGATGAATCTATTTTAATTTTTTACAAATAATGATACTATTTATCCCAGGTGCTGCTAACTGTGGAGATAGAAATGTCACCCTTGCTACTATGGCCAACGTAAAAAATATTGAGCATACCCAATGCTGGATTGTTCCGTTGTTAGTAAGACCGTATCTGAGTTGAGAACTGAAATATGAAAACTATTCCGGTATCGTTCCGTTAGCAGCAGAACCAATCCGGCTTTTTCGGGTTATAAATAAATATAAAGCATCCCTGATCAATGCTTAAGGTTAGAGTATTCAAGGCGATAGAGTATCCTGAAGAGTGCCTGCAGTACATTGCAGGGCACAGGAAAGTTCTGGAAGCATATGGCGTTACCAAAGTAACTTCTGCGAACGTCGACTGGATGTACGAGCCTTATACTTATATCATAACTGTTAGTAATGATGACTATACCAAAATGTATGGTGGTTGCAGAATTCAGCTTGCGGGCGGAAGTGTTCCCCTGCCTATTGAATCCGCCATCAACACGATGGATCCAAGAATATTTGATATTGTAAAAAATCTGGCAGCCAGTGGCGGTACCGGCGAGTTTTGTGGGTTATGGAACTCAAGAGAGGTAGCCGGCTGGGGAATTGGTAGTATTGTGCTTTTTCGTGTAGTGAATGCCGTATTAAATCAGTTGCCGGTATCCACATTCCTTGGCTTCTGTGCACAAACTACTTTTCGCAACAGTATCCGGACAGGATACCAGATAATGACCAATATCGGCAATCAGGGTACCTTCTATTATCCCAAGGAAGATCTGATTGCTACCGCGCTCATCCTGCATGATCCTTTGGAATTAAAAAGTGCACATCCGGAAGACCGTGAAAGAATGATGAGTTTGCGTAATAACCCGGTACAGACAATAATCGAGAAAGGACCCAAAGGTGAAATGCAGGTGGACTACGATTTGAGAATCATGTCTGCAGCCACCAGCGATTTGCCGATGGTTAAACAGTAATAAAAATGAGCACAACTTTAGCACAGGCTTTATCAGCAGGCTGCCGGAGATTAAACGACAGACAGGTAGAATTTTATCGCTTAGAAGACCCCTCCCAGTCGGCCAGACTGGCATCTCTCTTACAACAACATCCTGAAATACAGGTTTTTGACGAATTACCCGCACAAATTTCCGAACTGATCAAACTCCGACATCCAACGGTACGACTGACAGACGCGGACATCCAAACTAAGGTTGCAGCCCATCTGGGAACAACTCCATCAGAGCATTATGGCGTTTGGGTATATTATCCCTGGTCTGCCAGATTAGTACATATCCTGGATGAAGCAGAGTTTATTGAATTACGCACTAGCCGCAACCTGCAAAAGATCACGGTGGCGGAAAGGGAACTCCTCAGCCAGAAAAAAATTGGCGTAATTGGATTATCGGTAGGTCAATCTGTAGCGCTCACACTGGCGATTGAAAGGCTCTGTGGGGAATTACGCATAGCGGATTTCGACCAGCTGGATCTAAGCAACATGAACCGCATCCGGACCGGCGTTCACAACGTTGGCGTTTTGAAAACCGTTATTGTGGCGCGGGAAATTGCGGAAATTGACCCATTTTTGCGTGTAATCTGTTTTGATGAGGGCATCACTGACAATAATATAGACCAATTTTTGACCGAAGGCGGAAAATTAGATATACTGGTAGAAGAATGCGACGGACTGGATATCAAAATACTGGCCCGCAAACATGCACGAGCGCTTCAGATTCCTGTATTAATGGATACCAGCGACAGAGGAATGGTGGATGTAGAAAGATTTGATCTGCAACCCGATTTACCTATCTTGCATGGAAGAGTTCCAGAAACGCTTACGCCTGCAGATGTGAGAAATATGCAGGGACCAGCAAGAATGGCGCTTGTGGATAGTATCGTCAATTTCAGCGCTTTATCGGCCAAAATGCAACTTTCCTTACAGGAAATAGGTAAAACTATTACTACCTGGCCGCAGCTCGCATCTGCGGTGATGTTGGGGGGTGCAGCAATAGGCCATGTGTGTCGGGAATTATGTTTGGGAGGCCATATTGAATCAGGCAGATACTACGTAGACCTGGAACAAATTTTCAAACAAACAAAGTGACCTCTATTTAGACAATGCAACATCTGATCCCACCGGTACTTAAAAAAATCGTATACCTGTTACTGTTAGTAACATTCTTTCATTTACCAGCCTGGGCAGATACTATCACTATCTCAAATAATGCTCCTATGCAGCTGGCCGAATACGGCCAGCTGGAATATTTTCTGGACCCCTCTGGCAAAGCAGACTTCAAAGAGGTGCTTCACCAGGGGAAATTCCAGAAGTTACAAAAACAGATCCCTAACTTCGGTCTTACCAAAGATGCCATCTGGCTTCGGTTTACAGTAACCAATAAAACCGGAGAGCATGAGCTCTTGTTTGATGTCACCTACCCTATACTGGACCTCATCGACCTCTATTATCCGGATGAGAAAGGTCATTTTCAGATGATCCCTGGCGGAGAGCTGCGGCCATGGGAGAAAAGACCTATCATTCATCAAAACTTCGTCTATAATATCAGGATACCTAACGGGACCGCACAAACGTTTTATCTGCGGATTCAAAGCAGAGAAGCGATACTGGTACCTATTTATATCGGAACCTCACGCGAGATTTATAACAAACTATATAACGATGACCTGCTGCTCTCTATCTACATCGGCATCATCCTGGTCATGATCTGTTATAATACCTTCATCTTTTTCTCTGTTAGAGACTGGAGTTACTTCTACTACATCATATATATCGCGTCGGTGGGATTGGCTCAAATATGTCTCCATGGCTTCGGCTATCGTTTCTTCTGGCATGACAATATGTTCATTACAGAACAAAGCGTACTATGGGCGGGCGCATTGTCGGGCATTTCGGTACTGGTGTTTGTACAGAACTTCCTCCATGTAAAGGAGAAAGCCCCCTGGGCCTACCGGATATTTACACTGTTTATCGTCGTTTACTCCAGCACACTGGTACTCAGTCTGCTGGGATATTTCTCTATAGCGTATGCGCTGATCGACTTCCTGGCGATCACCGGGGTAAGCTTCATCCTTTTGTTTGCGGTATCACAGGCCTTCCGACATTCCAAACCAGCCAGAATCTTTGTACTGGCATGGACCATCTTTATCCTGGCGGTTATCACCTTTGTACTGAAAGATGTGGGTATTATCCCTTACAACATCTTTACCAGCCACATTTTGGTGATAGGATCAGGTATGGAAGTCGTACTGCTGTCCTTTGCCCTGGCCGATAAGATCAATACTTTCAAGGCGGAAAAGGAAGCATCTCAGGCATTGGCACTGCAAATTTCCAAAGAGAACGAGCAACTGGTAAGAGAACAGAATATTATCTTGGAAGCTAAAGTACAGGAGAGAACAGAAGAATTACAGAATAGTAACAAAGATCTGAATGTGGCGTTGACCAACCTGAAAGATACCCAGACGCGACTGGTGGAGAAGGAGAAAATGGCGTCTTTGGGTCAGTTGACAGCCGGTATTGCCCATGAAATCAACAATCCGATCAACTTTGTTACTTCCAATATTAAGCCATTGAAACTGGATATAGCGGATCTTCGGGACGTACTGAATCGTTACGAGGCATTGGCGGAAGCTCCGGATATGAAAGAGGAACTGGCTAATATTGAACAATTTAAGCAGGAAATTGATATAGAATATATACATGAAGAAATTTCTTCCCTCATAAAAGGAATTGAAGATGGGGCCGCCAGAACCGCTGAAATTGTGAAAGGGCTGCGGACTTTCAGTCGCCTGGATGAGAGCGATGTGAAATCCATCGATATTCATGAAGGATTGGACTCTACATTGGTACTACTGAGAAATGGTATACCTGCCAATGTGAATATTATTAAGCATTATACAGAGTTACCGAAGATTGAATGTTATGCAGGTAAGGTAAACCAGGTATTTATGAATATCCTGAGTAATTCCCTGAATGCAATTAAGAGTAAGAAGGAACAACATGATGAGTCCATCACCATATCAACCAGAAGGGAAGATCCATATGTTGTAATAACTATCCGTGATACCGGCATTGGAATGACTGCCGAGGTAAAAGAAAAAATATTTGACCCGTTTTTTACTACAAAGGATGTAGGAGAAGGTACTGGTCTGGGACTGTCGATAGTCTTCAGTATCATTGAAAAGCATCAGGGTAAAATTATAGTTAATTCCGCTCCTGGAGAGGGTGCAGAATTTATTATATATTTACCGCTGGACCTTTCCAGTCACCTGTAGTATTTAACCATAACTACCATTGATGAAAGAGAACCGCATTAGAATACTTTACATTGATGATGAAATCCATAACCTGAACGCTTTTAAGGCGAGTTTTAGAAGGAGTTATGAGATTTACACTGCTACTTCCGCACAAGAAGGGAAGCAGCTCCTGAAGGAAATAATGGTGCATATCATCATTGCAGATCAGAAGATGCCCGTTTCTACCGGGGTGGAATTCTTTAACGAAATCAAGGATGTTCTCCCTGATCCGATACGTATTCTCCTCACTGGTTATACTGATGTAGATGATATTATCGATGCCATCAACAAAGGTCATATCTTCTCCTACATAAAGAAGCCCTGGGATGAGCATGAACTGCACCGGACCATCAATAACGCTTACGAGATATATTCCACCCGCCGTCAACTGAAAGAGAAGATTGCAGAACTGGAAAAAACCAATGATGAACTAAACAGATTCATTTATTCCACGTCTCACGATCTTCGTTCTCCGTTGATGTCTGTATTGGGCATTATCAATCTCTCCCGGCTGGACAATAGCGTAACAGATCCGAACGGCTATCTGAATATGGTCGAAACCTGTGTGCTGAAGCTGGATGGGTTTATCCAGAAGATCATTGAATACTACCGGAATTCCAGATTGGAAATAGAATATGAAAAGATAGATTTTAATAATCTGTTGAACGACTGTATTACCGTATTCCAACCACAGAACACGGATATACGTTTCCAGACCCAGGTAGACCAGGAACTGGAGTTCCGGGGAGATACTTTCCGCATCAGCGTTATCCTAAACAATCTGATTTCAAACGCTGTTAAATACCAAAAGCCGGACGAAACCAATCCCATGGTGCATTTGGCAGTAAAGGTAGAGCCACATAAAGCGACCATTTGCATTCGAGATAATGGTATCGGAATATTAAGCGAGCATTTGAATAATATCTTCAAGATGTTTTTCCGCTCCAAGAATAACAATAAACCAGGCAGCGGCATAGGTCTTTATATTGTAAAAGAAGCACTGAATAAGATTGGCGGTACTATCAACGTCGAGTCCAAATATGGTGAAGGCACCCAATTTGAAATAACTATTCCTAACAGAAATGAATTCGATACCTGATCTGAGAGTCATATTGATCGATGATAATGAAATAGATCTGATGCTGCATGAGAAATTAATCACTTTTCAGCAGATCAGCAGAACTGTATTATCATTTCTGAATCCCAACAAAGCGCTGGAATTCCTTTCCAGTAATATTTCCCTGCCACGTATCCCTCCTACTGTTATCCTGCTGGATATCCAGATGCCGGAGATGGATGGCTTCGAATTTCTACAGGCTTTTGATACCTACCCGCAGAAAATTAAGTCGCAATGCCATGTCATAATGGTGTCGTCCACCCTGGATTATGGAGATATTACCCGTACAAATGCCAATCCGCTGGTAGTAAGATTACTGCGAAAACCCTTACTGCTAAAGGAACTGAGAGAAACGGTGGAAGGAATTTTTAAAGATTTTGTTTAAATTGTTTGGATTTCCAGGAAAAAATATATTTTTGCATCCCGCAAGGGACTAAAGATAACTTGCAATGGGGGATTAGCTCATCTGGTAGAGCGCAAGCATGGCATGTTTGAGGTGAGCGGTTCGAGCCCGCTATCCTCCACCCAAAAGCAAAAAGCTGCTTCTTTCGAAGCAGCTTTTTTTTTATTTCTTCAATGTCGCTTTTATCTCTTTCACTTCTTCCTTCAGCGCTTTATTTTCTTTATCCAGCTGAATCAGATACAATGTCAGTTCCTCTACTTTTTGGAGTAACCTGGCATTGATGGTTTCCAGGTCTATGCCACTTTCTTTAATTTCCACAGCCGTGGGCATTTCAGGGAGATGTTTATGTGCATTGATATAAGTGGCTACTTCCTGCAAGGAGGGCAGCTGATAATCTTTCTCAAAAACAAAATCGGGCCAATTCTGCTGGTTCTTCACTACTATTTTTTCAGCGATAATATCTCCGCCAACAGCTAGTTTATGGCCTTTAGCATCATGCACACCAATTCCAATACTACCGCCATTAGGATTTAGGAAGATACTGCCATTTTCCAACGTTGGAGAAAAAGCCTGAAGGAATGCACTGTTGTTTTGACCAACAGAGATGCCCATCCCGCCCGTATAATTTGGAGAAACAAATTCAAGATGATGACCTCCTGCAAATAAATTCTCCACGGTAGATGGTGCTGAAATCTGCATGCCGCTGGTAGAAGTGTTTATAATGACTGCATTATTTTTATAAATATTAGGATTGGCGAGGGTGGCCAGCGTGCGGCCCGAATTATCCACTACCAGTGACTTGGGAATAGTAATTGGATCATAATCCTGGAAATCTTGCACATTGCTGACATCTGTTCCCATTACCAATTTAAGGGTGAACCATTCCACCCATCCTGTAAATGAGAAACCATATAATGAAGATGATTTGGCTATCTGTATGGCGAGGTATTTCGTTCCATTATA
Organism: Chitinophaga dinghuensis; assembly: GCF_003259435.1. Classification (GTDB taxonomy): domain Bacteria; phylum Bacteroidota; class Bacteroidia; order Chitinophagales; family Chitinophagaceae; genus Chitinophaga; species Chitinophaga dinghuensis. The sequence continues at coordinate 820,965 of NZ_QLMA01000002.1, read as the reverse complement.
GTTTAGTGTAACCAGCTTAGCCGGTTCGTTATATGATACCAGGCTCCCTCTGTCAGAATTATATGAGGAAGAAGTATTTACCTCTACGGACCATTTGCGATTCCAGGATGCTTCCCCTCCACGAACCGCACTTATCCGTCCCATTACTGTCCATTGCCCCAATAGCACACCATTATAGGCCGGATGTAATAATATATAATCTTCTGCCCAGTCATCACGTGTCTGACCTGCAATTTCAATATTCGTGTAATAAGTACGTTGAGAAATAGCTGGTGTCTGGGCTAACAACTTTCCTCCGGTAATCATAATTACCAATAACAGTAACAGATGTTTCATAAGGTATAAGATAATTTTATGCTCTGCTGCAAATGAAAGATTTTTACTTTAATCAGGAGAATATAAATCCTGCATAGTAACTTTAGAATTAAACGATTATCTATGGAACCTACATTCTTCGCCACTCCCAAAGAATTCCGCAAGTGGCTGGAAAAAAATCACGAAAAAGAAAAGGAACTACTGGTAGGCTTCTATAAAGTGGGCAGTGGGAAACCCAGTATGACATGGTCCGAATCTGTAGACCAGGCTATCTGTTTCGGTTGGATAGACGCCGTTAGAAAATCACGGGATGAACACAGTTATACCATTCGCTTTACACATCGTAAGGTGGGAAGCATTTGGAGCGCTATTAATATTAAAAAAGTCGAAACCCTCCAGGCACAAGGCTTAATGCATCCAGCCGGACTGGCTATCTTCCAGAAACGCCAGGAACATAAATCCAAAGTATACTCCTTCGAGCAGGATAAGGCCAGTATCGTTTTAGACCCAGCCAGCGAAAAACAATTCAAGGCCAACAAGACTGCCTGGAAATTTCATAGTAATCTCGCTCCTTCTTATCAACGTGTCGCTATCTGGTACATCATCAGTGCCAAAAGAGAAGACACCCGGCAAAGACGGCTATTGGAGGTCATTTCATACAGTGAGAAAGGTATCAGAATTGATTATTTCAACAAGAAAAAAGCCTGACGTATATCCATTCACGTCAGGCTCATTTTATAATAGATTCGTTACCGTTATAAAGGCATCGGCTTATCTACATTAATCATCCAGTTAAGACCATACTTGTCTGTCAACATACCGAAACGTTTTGCGAAGAAAGTTTCGCCCATTGGCATCGTTATTTTCCCACCGGCCGACAGTCCATTAAAAATTTGATCTGCCTCATTCACATCGTCTGAACCAAGGGCCAGACTTACATTTGAACCGGTGGTAACTGGATCGCCATTCATAGCGTCGCTAGCCATCAGTTTCAAATCGCCTTTCTGCAAATAAGCATGCATCACTTGGTTGTGAAACGCTTCAGGCACCTGATCTTTCATAGGAGAATCTTTCACCGACATCACCTGAAGTTCGCCTCCAATGATATCCTTATAAAAATTCATCGCTTCGGCACAATTGCCGTTGAATGTGAGATACGCATTAAGAACTGACATAACAATATGATTTAGGATTACAGGAAGGAACTAAAGTTACCGAAAAACCCTATCCAATTATGTTAACTTATCAAGACTTTATTACGCACCAGCAAGCAGGCGCCTATGATTCCAGCACGCTCTCCCAAACGGGAAATCTTCAGCTTGGTATCGTTATTCACCAGACTCAGCGAATATTTATTGATAGCGCTTTTTATAGGCAGGCGGATATAGTCTTCCGTAGCGGCCAGACTTCCTCCTAAAATAACCAGCTCAGGGTTGAAAATATTAATCAGTAAGGCAATCCCACGTCCAAGGTTCTCTCCAATCCTGGCGATCAGCTCAATGGCCAATACGTCGTCATGATTGGCGGCATGGATAATATCCTGTAAACCTATTTCTGAAGGCTGCATATTTCGGCGACTAAGTAATGAAGAGGAACCCTCTTCCAACTTCTGGCGGAACATCCGTACCAGCGCCCATCCGGAAGCCTCTGTTTCCAGACAACCTTTCTTACCGCAATGACAAATAATCTCGTTATCAAACAATGGGATATGGCCAAACTCTCCGGAATAACCAGACTTACCATAATACAGCTTACCATCTATCAACACGCCCATCCCTATCCCGTGATCCAGGTTCAGAAATAATACATTCTTTTCCCCATGCACAGAATCGGAACAAAACTCCCCATACGCCATCGCCCGGGAATCATTCTCCAGGAATACGCGGATACCTATTTTGGCTTCAATGATCTTGCTCAGTGGCTCCTCATCAAAATGAAAGAAACTATAGCTGTAACCAGTGGCATAATTAATACGGCCACTCAGGTTAATCCCAATGCCCAATATTTTCTCTCTGGGTACGGGTAAATCAGTAATGAACTGATTGATATGGTGACAAAGTTGTTCCAGCGATTCTTTGTTGTTATCCAGCTTATAAGGCAAGTCTTCAACGGTGCGAATAAGGTTTTTCTGCAAATCGGATAGTCCCAGATTCAGGTGATTCTGCTTGATATCCACACCGATAAAAAAAGCAGAGTCTGGCACCAAACCATACAGATTAGGCTTTCTTCCTCCGGTGGATTCTACTTTTCCATAGTCCTTTACAAGTCCGTCCTGGATCAGGTCGTTCAACAGGGTGGTTACTTTAGGGGCGCTGAGGTTAAGCTCCTTGCACATATCCGCAATAGTCGCATTGCCAATATTGGCAAAATAGGCCAGGGCGGCCTTCTTCAGGTTGATGTTCTTGTACGCTACTCCGGTGACATTTTCACTGTTTAGCTCTTCAAAAAATGTTTTAGACATAACCGGTTTATTGCTTTTGCGTGTTTTTTGATCCAATTTAAGCCCCTGAATTTTAATTTTTATTAAAATATATTAAGCAAAAATCGAATAATTAATGAAAATTTCATCTTTTTGAAAATTATTTTCCTAATCCGGGTTAATAAAAAAATTATATTAAGTAGTTACTATAGTTTTTAAATTTATTTATTTACTTTAGTTCTACTATGAAACATTTATCAACCTTAATCCACGGAACACTGCTATCACTATGCCTATCCTGTACTACGGCCTATGCTCAGCAAACGCAAACAGACATCCTGATCATAGGCGGAGGCGCATCCGGAACAACAGCCGGTATACAAGCCGCAAGAATGGGCGTTAAAACCACCATCCTGGAAGAAAGTACCTGGCTGGGCGGAATGCTCACCGGCGCCGGCGTATCGGCCATTGATGGTAATAATAACCTTCCCTCCGGCCTTTGGGGCGAATTCAGAACCAGACTTAGTCAACACTATGGTAGCCTGGCCGCCATGTCCACCGGTTGGGTAAGTAATACGTTATTTGAACCCTCTGTTGGCGACAGTATTCTGAAAAGTATGGTCGCTGCCGAAAAATCACTGTCCGTCCTCTATGATGCTCACTGGACAAACGTCAAAAAAGAAAATAATAAATGGATCGTTACCTACACTAAAGGGAAACGCACTCAATCCATCATCGCTAATATACTGATAGATGCCACCGAACTCGGCGACATCATGGCAACAACAGGTACCGCTTACAAAACGGGGATGGATAGTCGCACCGAAACTAAAGAAGAGGTAGCGCCACTGGAAGCCAATAACTATATCCAGGCACTTACCTACGTTGTGACACTCAAAGATTATGGCACTGGCGCCGATAAAACCATTCCTAAACCAGCCGGATATGATCCGACGCCTTTTCTATGCTGCTGTAGTGCCTCCAATCCTTACGGCAATACCAACAATGGCAAAATTGACTGCAATAAAATGATGGAGTATGGCAAACTTCCCAATCATAAATATATGATAAACTGGCCGGGATGTGGTAACGACTATCCGCTGAATGTCATAGAAATGACGCGGGAGCAAAGAACAGAAGCCCTCAAAAAGGCCAAACTGCACACCATGCAATATCTCTATTACCTGCAGACAGCCCTGGGCTATAAACACCTCGGCATCGCAGATGACGAGTATCCGACACCAGACAAATTACCATTCATTCCTTATTACCGCGAATCACGTCGCTTAAAAGGTATTACTACACTTACAATTAACCATATCTCCAAACCATTCGATCAACAAGAAGCATTTTATCGTACAGGCATTGCCGTGGGCGACTATCCCATCGATCATCACCAAAGCAAAGATCCCGCTGTGCCCAAAATCGATTTCGGCAAAGCCAAAGTGCCTTCCTATAATATTCCACTGGGATCCCTCATCCCGGAACAGACCTCTTCTTTCATCGTGGCAGAAAAAAGCATCAGCGTTACCAATATCGTCAATGGCGCTACCAGGCTACAACCCGTGGTATTGCAGCTAGGACAGGCCGCAGGCGCATTAGCTGCTATCTGCATACATCATAATATCCAACCTAAGGATGTAAAAGTGAGAGAAATACAAGATACGCTCCTCCGCGCAGGCGTTTACCTGATGCCCTATATGGACGTGAAACCAGAAGATAAAAGCTTTGCCGCCATTCAACGTATAGGCGCTACCGGTATCATGCGCGGTACAGGCATCGCATATACATGGGCCAACCAAACCTGGTTCTATCCAAATCGAGCTATCAGTGAATACGAATATGTAGAAGGCCTGAAAACCTACTACCCTGCTGTAAAAAGATTAGATCCTACCGGCGAAGACCTGACACCAGAATTTATGGTGCAGGCTCTGAAAATTGCCGGCGTAAAAGATATTTCTATTAATAGCTTTCTGGAAAACTGGAACAGATTACAACCCGGAGCCATTTTCCAGGCACGGAAGGCTCTAAACCGGGAACAGACGGCCATCATGACCGATTACTTCCTGCATCCTTTTGACCAACAGGTAGATTTCAACGGACATCTCCTGAAATAATATCTATGAAAACACACCTTTCATTCATGGCCTGTGGCATTGTCTTGTCCACGTTATGCAATGCCCAGGTTCATGATACCGCCAAAGCGGCATTCGATTCCACGTATCACAACTATCTGTATGACTCCAGGCTGGCCTACTTCAAAGGATTGCCGGATACTAAGAACGAAATCATTTTCCTGGGAAACAGTATTACCCATTGGGGCGACTGGGCAGAGCTGACAGGAAATCCACATGTGCGTAACCGTGGTATCGCCGGCGATATCAGTTATGGCATACTCGCCAGAATGGATGAAGTATTGTCCTCCCAACCAGCAAAAATTTTTCTGATGATCGGCGTCAACGACATAGGACGGAAAATCCCGCTGGCACTGACGCTACAGAACTACCGACGCATTCTGGCGATCACCAGATCAGTTTCACCAACCACTAAAATCTATATCCAAAGCGTATTACCAATCAATGAATCCATCATCAACCGAGACTATTATACAGGTACCAATGAAGAAATAAGAACAATGAATGCAGCAGTGAAAGCACTGGCCGTTGAGCAACAGATCCCATTTATCAACCTATATGATCTGCTCGCAGATAAAGACGGCCAGATGCCCGCTGCATATACCTATGACGGGATACACCTGACCGCTGCTGCATACATCCGCTGGACCAACTATTTACGCCAGCATCATTATCTCTGATTGCTAACTGATAAAATTATTACCATGAAAATAACAGGCACCTTCCTCGATGAAATAAGTCATGATATCCCCCATCAGAACTGGGGACGCGCAGAATGGGATGCAGACTTCTCCCATATGAAAGCCATTGGCATCGATACCGTATTCCTTATCCGTAGTGGGTTTCAGCGTTGGCTCACCTATCCTTCCAAAGTTTTGATGAAGGAAGAATACTGCTATGAACCGCCTGTCGATCTGGTGAAAATGTTTCTCGAACTGGCAGACAAACACCATATGAAATTTTACTTCGGCCTCTATGATAGCGGCAAATACTGGTGGAACGGGGATTTCCAGAAAGAAGTAGACATCAACCTGAAAGTAATCGATGAAGTGTGGAAAACATATGGTCATCATAAATCTTTCCAGGGCTGGTATCTCACACAGGAAGTGAGTCGCAGAACAGGAAAAGTAATAGACCTGTATGCTAAACTGGGAAAGCATTGTAAAGATATTTCAGGGGGACTGCCAACCCTCATTTCTCCATGGATTGATGGAAAAAAGGCAGTGATGGCCGCTTCTGGTTCATTATCTAAAGAAGATGCCGTATCTCTCAAACAACACGAAGCCGAATGGAGCGAAATCTTCGACGGCATCAAAGGCGTAGTGGATGCATGCGCATTCCAGGACGGCCACATCGAATTCTACGAGTTGCCGGATTTCTTCGAAGTGAATAAGAAAATCGCAGATAAATACGGTATCCAATGCTGGACCAACGCCGAATCCTTTGACAGAGACATGCCCATCAAATTCTTTCCTATCAAATTTGAAAAACTGCGTATGAAGCTGGAAGCCGCTCGTAAAGCGGGTTACGACAAAGCAATCACCTTTGAGTTCTCCCATTTCATGAGCCCGCAATCCGCCTACCTTCAGGCCGGACACCTCTATAACCGCTATAAAGAATACATTAAAACCCTCTGAGAACAATGACTGCTGGATTCAAGGAATACGCTGACGTATATCGCAAAAATTTATTGGAAGACGTCATTCCCTTTTGGATGAAATATTCCCCAGACAAAGAGCAGGGCGGATACTTTACCTGCCTGGACCGCGCCGGAAATGTCTTCGATACAGATAAATTCATCTGGCTGCAATGCCGGGAAGTATGGTGTTTCAGTATGCTCTACAACAAAGTGGAACAACAACAGGAATGGCTGGATATGGCCATCCAGGGCGCTGATTTTCTCCGTAAACACGGGCGGGATAAAGATGGTAACTGGTACTTCTCACTGACGCGCAACGGCGCTCCTATCATAGAGGCATATAACATTTTCTCCGACTGCTTTGCTGCTATGGCCTTCGGTCAGCTATTCCAGGCTACTGGCAATCCCGAATACGGCCAAATAGCTACTGATACTTTCTTTAACATCCTGAAAAGACAAGGTAATCCGAAAGGCAGATTCAATAAGGTTTTCCCGGGTACCCGCCCTTTGCAGAACTTTGCCCTGCCAATGATTCTCTGCAACCTGGTACTGGAAATAGAACCACTACTGGATAAGCAACTCGTAGAAGACACCATCAGTCACGGTATCCATACTGTAATGGAAGTATTCTACCAGCAGGACACTGGCCTGATCCTGGAAAACACCACGCCGGAAGGTCAATTCTCCGACTCTTTCGACGGCCGTCTCATCAATCCTGGTCATGGACTGGAAGCCATGTGGTTTATCATGGACCTGGCTACCCGCACAAATGATCAATCTTTGATGCATAAAGCAAAAGATATTACACTGAATATCCTGGAATACGGATGGGACGAGGAACACGGCGGTATATTCTATTTCCTGGATATCAAAGGCGCGCCTCCTCAGCAACTGGAATGGGATCAGAAACTCTGGTGGGTACACATCGAAACAATTATCAGTCTGCTGAAAGGATACCTCCATACCGGCGATCCTAAGTGCCTGGAATGGTTCAAAAAAGTACATGATTATACATGGTCCAGATTCCCGGACCCTAAATATGGCGAATGGTTTGGTTATCTTAACAGGCAGGGACAACCGTTGTTACCACTGAAAGGCGGTAAATGGAAAGGTTGTTTCCACGTTCCGCGAGGGTTATATCAATGCTGGCAAACATTGGAAGCCATCGCAGCGAAATATGAAGTTTTATCACCACAATCGTAACTGCTATGCCAATCATTTCTAACAGTTTACAGGAACAACCTGTCGCGGATTCGCGACAGTCCTACACCCCAGCCCTTATCTCACTGGCCGTCCTATACTTCATGATGGGATTCATCACGTGCCTGAATGATACGCTGGTCCCGTTTTTCAAGAAAGGATTCACTTTAACCTATTCCCAATCCAGCCTGGTACAGTTTTACTTTTTCCTTACGTATGGCGTCATGTCAATACCTGCAGGAAGAATTGTGATGCAGACCGGTTACAAAAAAGGAATGGTATTGGGTTTCGGCATTGCGGCGGTTGGCGGATTATTGTTTTATCCCGCCTCTGTTTTTCATCAATATGCATTATTCCTTGCGGCATTATTTGTGGTAGCCATTGGCATCGTATTGTTGCAGGTGGCTGCAAACCCATACATCACCGTTTTAGGACCTTCCCGTACCGCTTCTGCACGATTAGCGCTGATCCAGGGAATTGGCTCTCTGGGTACCACCGCAGCGCCTTTGTTTGGAGCACATTTTATCTTGTCCAAATTGGAAGATGCCGGTTCTTCCAGTGAAGCAGTGCGATATCCTTATCTGGGAATCGCGTTACTACTGATGATGATTGCATTCATCGTATCGCGTTTATCCCTCCCCGTTATACCTGTTTCTGCCGGAGAAAAGGAAAGTAGTCGCGGTCTCTTTTCATACCGACAACTGAACTTAGGTATCATAGGCATTTTCATGTATGTGGGTGCGGAAGTGGCCGTAGGTACTTTCCTCACCAATTACATTGTAGACTTGTTGCATATTCCGGAGAAAGAAGCGAATAACTATGTAGCCTTGTACTGGGGATGTATGTTGGCAGGGCGTTTACTGGGAGCGGGTCTGTTGCGTTTTTTACGGCCAGGCATGTTATTGTCTGTTTGTGCCATCACAGCAGCCGCATTGATATTGATTTCCATCAACAGTACAGGTATGCTGGCCGTGCGTAGTATGATTGCGGTAGGATTGTGTAATTCCATCATGTTTGCCACTATCTTTTCTTTATCTGTGAATGGAGTTGGAAAACATACAACTGCCGCATCAGGACTGTTGTCTACCGCTATTTGCGGAGGCGCTGTCATCTCTTATCTGCAGGGCTACGTGAAGGATCATTATGATTGGCATACTGCATTTATGATACCCTTGATTTGCTATCTGTACATTTTATTTTACGGCCTGCATGGGCATAAACCTAAAGTTTCATGAAACGCAGAGCATTCTTAAAACAGGGAGGAATAGCAGCCGGCATAATGTTGTTGCCATCTTTTGTAAAGGCTGCGGTAGCAGGTAACCGGAGAAGGGTCATCTTTGTGCACTTGCAGGGTGGTAATGATGGGTTAAATACAGTAATACCGTATGGAGACGACAGATATTATAACTGGCGACCTACCCTTGCCGTACCGAAAGATCAACAGTTACGCATAAACGAAAAATGGGCCTTTCATCCAGGGTTGCAATCACTTGTACCACTATACGAAAAACAGCAGATGCGCGTAATGCACCAGGTGGGGTTTTCTGGTACGGAGCATTCGCATTACCATGCTGCCCGTATCTGGCAGACAGGATGTCTGGAAGGGCAGGCTTGTAATCACTGGCTGCCGGAAGATGTTACCATACAGGATTACACGACACTGGAGTATAGTGAAGCCTTGCAAAGAACTGCCAAAGATATCAGTGATGGCGTGTCTGCCAATATATTTTATACAGCGCTGGATGGCTTTGATACACATCAGTTTCAGCGGGTACATCATGACAGGTTACTGACTGAATTCAGCGAAGGAATCGCAGGACTGGTGGGTACATTAAAAGCCAGCGGACAGTTTCAGCAAACGCTGATTGTTGCCTGGTCGGAATTTGGACGTAGTGTAAAAGAGAATATCCGGAAAGGGACCGATCATGGTGGCGCAGGACAATTGTATATATTCGGCGCAAACCTGCAACAGGCAGGGATTGCAGACATAAAAGAATGTTACTGGCAGGAAGAGCCGGGAATTCAACATGATTTCCGGGGAATTTATGCCGGGATAGCAGGTTGGATGGGCGTTAGCAGCCGTCTGGCCAAAGTTGGCGATCTGACAACAGAACGCTTGGTTTAGAAAAAGATGACAGTCCCTGTTATGCCCGCATCGCATGGCAGGGATTTCATCTATAATAGATTTTGTTAATTGCTAAAAAAGAATACCTTTGCAGTCCTTTGTTTACCGCATAGGCTGAAAAGCTTACGTAGCGTACATCACCCGCGGATGTGGTGAAATTGGTAGACACGCCAGACTTAGGATCTGGTGCCGCGAGGCATGGGGGTTCGAGTCCCTTCATCCGCACTACACTAACAGCCAGCTATATGCTGGCTGTTTTTTTATTCTCCCAGATCTCGTCCGGTTACAAAGTATTTATCAAGACTTTTATTATTCCAGGCATAGACATATTTTTCCTTGTCGCCATACAGCCAGATAAAAGAACCTGCGTTGATAGAGCATTTCCATTCTTTACCGTTGATGACTATAATTCCTTCCATGCTTACAGGCAGTGTGTTATAGGAGGCATCGATTACATTCACCTCTACTGGTTTTGCGAGAGGCAGGAGTTTTAGTACGGTGGCGGCGTTTAAAGACCAGGTTTTGCATTTGGCGGTCAGTTCAGGCTCCACGGGATATTTATCCATGACAGATAATTTTGTCAGGGATTCCGCACGGAGTTCCGCTTTTTTCAGAGACGGGTGTGTTTTATCTGTTTGGGCGGATGCCTTGTGGGCATTCAGCAGGGAGCAAGCTGCAATCAGGCAGCACAAAAGGAATAATTTCATGGTCAGGTTACTGGACATTTTACTTATCAAAAATAATTATAAACCGTTCTGAATGAGGGTAAAATTTTAGCCTTTATTTGCCGGCAATCTTCGATAAACATACTATCTTCGCGCTCTGCTATATTGGGATAATTTTCACAATTTAGTGAAATTCAATATCTTAGGCCGAAAGAAAGAAGACAATCAGGACGGAAAGTGAATGAAAATCTGGCTGGCAACAGGAAAAGAAGAACAGGCATAGTGCCAATATGGCAACCTTATCCTGCTATAGGTCCCCTTTCTTTCTCAGTTGGGGTGTTCGGGTAAAGAATCAATCTCCACTTACCTTTGGTGGTATTCCGGATACAAAGTCCGGTTGATGCTGAATGACTTCATGGCAGAAAAATAAAACAGGAATTATTATTGCGTCTTAAAGAACATTTTATACAATTCAATTATGGCAACCGTTACCAGAGAAAACATTGGTTTATTGAACGATAAGATCACTGTGAAAGTGAGCAAGGAAGATTACCTTCCTAATTTTGACAAAGCAGTAAAGCAATTCAGCAAGAATGCAAATATCCCGGGCTTCCGTAAAGGTATGGTGCCTGCAGGCATGGTTAAGAAAATGCACGGTGCCGCAATTTTCAGCGACGAAGTGTTGAAAACTGTGGAAAAAGAACTGATGGGTTATATCCAGACTGAGAAACTGGAACTGTTTGGCCAGCCACTGTCTCTGGAAAAAGAGGCTAAAGACCTGGATCCTAATCAGCCAGCTGACTACACTTTCGATTTCGAAGTGGGCGTTAAACCAGCTTTCGATGTAACTCCACTGGAGAACAACAAAACTACGCTGACCAAATATAAAGTAACTGTTACCGACGAAATGGTACAGGAAGAAATCGAGCGTTTACAGCTGAAAGGCGGTAAAATGACCGAGCCTGAAACAATTGATTCTGAAGATAACGTTATAAACGTTAAATTCGAAGAATCAGATGCTTCCGGTAATGTGGTAGCAGGTGGTATCGAAAAAGAGAACGCACTGCTGGTTAAATACTTCACTCCTGCTATTCAGGAACAACTGAAAGGCAAGAAAGCAGAAGACAGCATTGTATTCCAACTGGCTACTTCCTTCGACGAACAGCGTCTGGGCTGGATCCTGAAAGATCTGGGCTTCGCTGCTGACGATAAAGAAGCTGCACAGAAATTCTTCAAACTGACCATCACCAAAGTAGGTCTGATTGAAAAAAGAGAACTGAATGAAGAATTCTTCAAAGAAGTTTACCCTACAGACAGCATCGCTACTGAAGCTGACTTCCGTGCTAAACTGAAAGAAGAAATCGGAAAATACTGGAATTCCGAAGCGAAAAACCACATGCACAACGATCTGTTTGAAGTGCTGGTTCATGAAACGCCAATCGAATTACCTAAAGATTTCCTGAAACGCTGGCTGCAAGTAGGTGGTGAAAAACCTAAATCTGCAGAAGAAGCGGAAAAAGAATACCCTGGCTTCGACCATCAGCTGCGCTGGACTTTGATCAGTGATAAACTGATTCGCGATAATAAACTGGAAGTTTCTTTCGAAGAACTGAAAGAAAACGCTAAACAAAAAGTGTTGGGCTACTACGGTGGTGCTGCTGTTGACGGTGCTGAGTGGCTGGATAGCTACCTGGATCGTCTGTTACAGGATGAGAAATTCGTAGACCAGACTTACCGCGAAATGATTACCCAGAAACTGTTCGACTGGGCTGAAGCAAAGGTGACTATTAAAGAAGAGGAAATCAAAGCAGAAGATTTTGTTAATTTACCTCATAAACATCACCATCATGAACATTAATAACGAATTCAGAAAATATGCGATCAAGCATCATGGGATCAGCAGCCTGGTAGTGGATAGCTATGCAAAAAGCCACCAGATCAACAGTCTGACTCCGTACATTCTCGAGGAACGCCAGATGAACATGACTCAAATGGACGTTTTCTCCCGATTGATGGCTGACCGTATTATTTTCCTGGGTGATCCAGTTAACGACTACGTGGCAAACGTAATTACCGCGCAGCTGTTGTTCCTGGAATCTTCCGATCGCAACCGTGACATTCAGATGTATATCAATAGTCCTGGCGGCTCCGTTTATGCCGGCCTGGGTATTTATGATACTATGCAGATTATTTCTCCGGAAGTAGCTACTATCTGCACCGGTATGGCTGCCTCTTTCGGCGCTGTATTGCTGGTAGCTGGTACCAAAGGAAAACGTACTGCTCTGAAACACGCCCGCGTAATGATTCACCAGCCTCACGGCGGCGCTGAGGGCCAGACTTCAGATATCGAAATCACTGCTCGTGAGTTCGTTAAACTGAAGAAAGAACTCAACGAAATCATTGCTGGCCACTGCGGTCAACCAGTGAAAAAAGTGGAAAAAGATTCTGATCGTGACTATTGGATGACTGCTGACGAAGCAAAAGAATACGGCATCATCGATGACGTACTCCAGAAAAATCCGAAAAAACAACTGGATACTCCACAGTAAAATTTAATATCATATCAGGGTTTCCCTGATTTAGATTATTTTAACAGTCTCTACTAAGTAGAGACTGTTTTTATTTGATCAGGGCCCGTTTTTTTAGTGTAAATTTGTAATCCCTGTATAATAATCACAGGTCTAGCCCGGATTCGTCGAAAAATAATTTATTCCGAAATGAAAGAATCGAAAATTCGTTGTTCCTTCTGCAACCGCTCCAAAGAAGAAGTCCAGATACTGATCGCCGGCGCCGAAGGACACATCTGTGAAAACTGTGTGGCCAACGCGCAGGAAATTATTGACCAGGAGCTCTTCGCTCCAGGCAAAAAACCCGTTGCTCCACCAGCTTCTCACTTCGCTCCAAAAGTTTCCAAACCAATGGAAATTAAGAAGTTCCTGGACGACTATGTTATCGGTCAGGACGACGCTAAGAAAATACTTGCCGTAGCTGTATATAACCACTATAAACGTTTGAACCAGCAAATCGATGAAGATGAAGTGGAAATCGAAAAATCCAACATCATCATGGTAGGAGAAACCGGTACCGGTAAAACCCTCCTCGCCAAATCCATCGCCAAACTGCTCAACGTTCCTTTCACCATCGTAGATGCAACTGTTTTCACAGAAGCAGGTTACGTAGGCGAAGACGTGGAAAGTATCCTCAGCCGCCTGCTCCAGGTTTGTAACTACGACGTAGAAGCAGCTGAACGCGGTATCGTATACATCGACGAAATCGATAAAATTGCTCGTAAAAATGATAACCCTTCCATCACTCGTGATGTAAGCGGCGAAGGCGTACAACAAGGCCTCCTCAAACTGCTGGAAGGTACGGAAGTACTGGTTCCCCCTCAGGGCGGCCGTAAACACCCGGAGCAAAAATTAATCAAACTCAATACCCAAAATATTCTCTTTATCTGCGGCGGCGCTTTCGATGGCGTGGAAAGAATTATCAGCAAAAGAGTACAAACACACTCTATCGGCTTTAACGTTAACAAAGAAAGAGAAGAAGAAAGCAGAAAACAGATCCTTCGCTACATCAACTCCCAGGACCTCAAATCATTCGGGCTTATCCCTGAATTACTGGGCCGTCTGCCTGTAGTGACATATCTGAATTCACTGGATCGCGATACACTCAAAGCTATCCTTACCACTCCTAAAAATGCCCTCGTTAAACAGTACAAAAAACTGTTTAAAGTGGAAAACATTGACCTCGTAGTGGAAGAAGAAGCAATCGACTATATCGTAGATAAGGCAATGGAATACAAACTCGGCGCACGTGGCCTTCGCTCTATCTGCGAAGTAGTCCTCAGCGATGCCATGTTTGAACTGCCTTCTACCAGCGAAACCACTTTCACCTTAACCAAAGAATACGCAGAAAACAAACTGGAAAAGTCTACCCTGGTAAAACTAAAGGTAGCCTAATCATTCTACGAACCTTAAAACCCATCAATTATGCAGGAACTTATTCAGCAATTACAGGAAAAAGCAGGTCTCACTGCTGAACAGGCAGCTCAGTCGATCGATGTAATCAAAGAATATGTGAAAGGTAAACTGCCTCCGTTTATTGCCGGTACTGTAGACAACTGGTTTGCAGGCATGTCTGGTAAAACGGAAGAAAAAGGCGAAAGTTTAATGGATAAAGCAGGCGACTTCCTGGATAATGCAAAAGATACCGCTGAAGATTGGGCCGAAGCCGCAAAACATAAGGTAACGGACTTCTTCAACAAAGAAAAAGGTAAAGAATAAAACATACAACGTCCCGCAATTGCGGGACGTTTCTTTTTAATATCGTTTCTTCCTCCATATATGCCCGTATTTCTCCCTCAATAAGCCTTCATGACGCTCAGGCATACACGCTTCCCCAAACGCCTTAAATGAGCTTATTTTCCGTTTACAATACACGCGTCTCTCCCATACCCTACCTATAGGCACAAAAAAAAAGAAACACTTGGTGATGCAAATGTTTCTTTTCTTAATAATGCTACTTAATCCAGATAATTCGGTAACGTGGAAATTACAGGTCTTAATGTCTTATTCAATACTTTCTAGCTTTGAATTAGCTTCCAAAAAAAGCACCCTGTTAAAGGGTGCTTTTGATAGAGTAAAAGTGTTTCAAATCTAAGTTTGATTTTGTGTTAAGGTTGATAAACGGTAAAGAGTGATGAATTAACCCAAATTTAACGTTCCTTTTGCAATAAACTATAACACAAAAGGGTTAATATTTCATTTAATTGTCAAAAAAGATGAACGGTTTGCAGTTAAGATTTTTTTACATTAAAAAATTTTCGCACTCTTAAATCCAATCAAAACCAGCATCGTCCTCTCATATACTTATCGTAATGCTTCTCTGGCAATGACGATTTTTTGTATCTCAGAAGTACCCTCTCCGATGGTGCATAATTTTGCATCACGATAAAATTTTTCCACCGGGAAGTCTTTCGTATAGCCATAACCGCCAAAAATCTGGACTGCGTCATTGGCTACTTTCACCGCCACTTCGGAGGCATAATACTTAGCCATGGCCGCCTGTTGCGTCATTTTCACCTTTCTGTTCTTCATATCTGCTGCCTGAAGCGTTAATAACTCTGCAGCTTCTATTTCAGTAGCCATATCTGCCAGTTTGAAGGATACTCCCTGGAAACTGGATATAGGCTGATCGAATTGATATCTTTCCTTAGAATATTTAATGGCCGCATCACGGGCTCCTTTAGCAATTCCCAGGGATAATGCGGCAATAGAGATACGACCGCCATCCAGTACTTTCATCGACTGAATAAAGCCATCTCCTACTTCTCCCAGTACGTTTGCAGCCGGTATCCGACAATTGGTGAATATCATTTCTGCCGTTTCAGAGGCACGCATACCCAGTTTGTTCTCTTTCTTACCACCGCTGAAGCCTGGCGTTCCTTTTTCCACAACGAATGCCGTCATACCATGACTGTCTCTCACATCTCCGGTGCGGGCTATCACCACGGCTACATCGCAGCTCTTACCATGTGTAATCCAGCATTTGGCGCCATCAATGATCCAGTCGTCTCCATCTTTTCTGGCAACGCATTTCATATTCATGGCATCGGAACCGGTGTTGGGTTCTGTAAGTCCCCATGCGCCGATCCATTCTGCGGAGGCCAACTTTGGCAGCCAGCGTTGTTTCTGTTCTTCATTTCCGAATTGGAGGATATGACCGGTGCACAAGGAATTATGGGCAGCTACGCTCAATCCGATAGCGCCGCAAAAACGTGCAATTTCACTGACAACAGTAACATATTCCAGGTATCCAAGTCCGCTGCCGCCATATTGTTCTGGTACTAATACTCCCATCAGGCCCAGTTTTCCCAGCTCTTTGAATAATGATACGGGAAATTCCTGGCTTTCATCCCATTCCATAACATGGGGAAGAATCGCCTTTTTACCAAAATCCCGGATAGTTTGTGCGATCTGTTGTTGTTCTTCAGTGGGCTCAAAATTCATAACGGGTGTGTGTTTAAGGATATATCTTAATGAATGTGATTCACAATTTGATGTAATGTTCAATTTTACGATAAATAATCTCATCCACCAACGGCAGGTTATGTAATTCGCCCACCTCTTTAAAACCCGCATGGGCACTGCGATACGCCACAATCATACGTGCCAGTTTATAACGTATATATGGATGGGATGCCAAAGTTTTTTCATCTGTGAGATTTAGGTCAATAATTTTTAGAGAACTATCACCGATCTTCAGAAATGCTTTGATTTTATTGAATACTGTGTCTGGAAGTCCATATGTTTCGGCCACTTGTTCTACACTGTAAAAACCGCCCAACTTCTCCCGAAAGCCACAAATCCGCCTGGCATAACCCGGACCTATACCCGGAAGCCCCTGCCATTGCAATGTATCAGCGGTATTTATGTCCAATTCATGTAGTTGCTTTGTGGCATGACGTATATTCGTATGCGTTAGTTTAATTTTATCCGGAATCCTCACAAAAGGAACCAACTTCTCCAGTAATGCCGGCGGTACGGCATATATCTTCCTGATATCCTCCGGAGAACGGAACTTCCCTCCTTTCTCTACATATTTCATCACGCCAGCTGCTGCCTTCACCGATAGACCCAACTGCTGCCATTTTTCCGCAGTCATCCGGTTGGGATCAAAGTAAAAGCATTCCGACGGTAGTACTGTTGCAGCCGTTGCTGGCCGCCCACTGCTTATTTCCTCCCGGAAAGAGGCCTCAAACGCCAGCACCGCCCGCCGAAAGGCCGCAGTATCTACCATATCGCCGTGGTAGAACTGCAAAGCCAAACGGGGACTTAGTGAATATAGCAATGATAAACCTAGGAGAACTGTAATACCAATACGCTCTTTTCTCGAGAACTCGGCAAACTGCCGGATCAGGAACTTCCACATGGGTCAACAAATTTTTGGAAGACCGAAATTAGTCACCCAAACTCAGGCATTCCTTTAGCGGATGTTAACAAACAAAAAAACCGGCAATAGCCGGTTTCTAAATTTCAAGAGTGAGTCCATCGTAGGCAAGGGCCATACCATCTGGTAATTCCCGCGAGACCTCCGCATGTAACCCAAGCTGATGGCTAATATGCGTAAAGTAAACCTGTGGAATATTCAGCTCATGTCCCAAGGCAATGGCCTCTTCCAGGGTGAAATGAGAGATATGTTTTTCCTTGCGAAGCGCATTCACCACTAATATTTTTGACCCCCTGATTTTATCCTTTTCTTCAGGAGCAATGAAATTCGCGTCTGTGATATAAGTAAAATCATGTATCCGGAAACCTGTTACCGGCATTTTATAGTGCATCACCTGTATAGGCGTAATCGTTAGTCCATTAACTGTAAAAGGCGTATCATCAATGGTTTTCAGATTAATTTCCGGAATGCCGGGATATTTATAATCGGCAAAAGCATAGGCGAATTCACGCATAATCACATTCTGACTGAAATCGGTCGCATAAATATCGATCGGACTTTGCTGGAAGTAATTAAAGGCGCGTATATCGTCCATTCCGGCGATATGATCTTTATGAGAATGCGTAATCAGCACAGCTTCCAGGTGTTTCACCTTTTCCCTTAACATCTGGTAGCGGAAATCCGGGGTGGTATCCACCACAATATTACCTGCCGGAGATGAAATCAGGATGCTGCTGCGCAGACGCGTGTCTTTCGGATCTGCAGAAGTACACACTTCGCAACCGCAGGCAATTACAGGCACTCCTTGAGATGTTCCGGTTCCGAGAAAAGTTACTTTCATGCCTTTATTAATTTATCTGTTGCTATTCTGCTTCTTCCGTTCCTGTTGAAATCTCACCTTCTTCGGCATTCGGTACGGGTTTGCTGTTGATGATCTGTTTATAAAGTTTGTGGGATTCTGCTGTGAGCAGGTCTTCATCCAAAGGAAGGGTGGTCAGGATATCCACCAGGGTATTGATTCTACCTTCCAGGTTCAGAAACTTGTTGATAACCACCACCTTTTTATGTTCCAGTATACAGTAACCAGAGGTAAAGCTTCCTTTTTCGAAGCGCAAGACATATTTAGCGTCATCGAAAATTTTTTCCAGCTTGTTCAGGTTGTTAGGCGTGACTTTAATATTCATGCTGCAAAAATAATTAAAACCTGTTAGCAACCCGCCTATTTCGTGACCATACGCACGATAGGCACAATCATTTCCTCCAGGGAAATACCGCCGTGCTGGAAGGTATTCCGGTAATAGTTCACAAAGTAGTTGTAATTATTCGGGTAGCAGAGATAGCCGTCTTCCTTAGCAAAAATATACGAGGAATTTACATTCGGCCGGGGCAGTCCAGCCTCCTTAGGATCTCGGAATGCCAGTACTTCCTTGGGATCATAATTCAGATTACGGCCGTGTTTATAGCGCAGATTTGTGGTAGTTTGTTTATCCCCGATTACTTTCACAGGATTTTTCACCCTTACGCTTCCGTGGTCAGTAGCAATAATCAGGTTGATTTTCTTATCGCTCAGGCGTTTCAGGGCCTGATGCAATGGCGAATGCTCAAACCAGCTGGCCGTGATAGAACGATAAGAGGTTTCATCTCCAGCCAGTTCTTTCAGCACTTCCATTTCGGTGCGGGCATGACTAAGCATATCCACAAAGTTGTACACAATAATACTCAGCGGATAATCCAGGATATTGTGAATATTGCTCAGCATTTGCTGGGCATCTGCATGGTTGACAACTTTCGTATAGGAAAAGCGGGGCTCCATGCGCAGGCGCTGCAATTGAGCGGCAAAGAATTTTTCTTCAAAGAGATTTTTTCCCCCTTCCTCATCATCGTTTTTCCACTCTTCCGGAAACTTATGCTCAATATCGATAGGCAGCATACCCGCAAAGATGGCGTTTCGGCTGTATTGCGTGCTGGTAGGCAGAATACTGAAGAAAGTATCTTCTTCAAGAAGGCGGAATGATTCCTGGAAAGTGGGCAAAATAGCCTTCCATTGGTCATATCGCAGATTATCTATCAGGAGGAAGACGTTAGGGAGACTCGGGTCCAACATTGGAACAATCTTATCTTTGAAAAGCGTGTGGGACATGATGGGGGCATCGGAGGCCTTCGGATGCAGCCAGCTACTGTAATTCCGGCTGATGTACTTGGAGAATTCCGTATTGGCTTCCGCTTTCTGGGTATTAAAAACTTCCAGCATTTCAGGGCTGTCGGTTTTCGACATTTCCATTTCCCAGTAAACAAGTTTTTTATAGATCTCCATCCATTCATTATGATCCGGATTGGAGTTCAGCGCCATAAACAGGCTACGAAACTCCTGCTGATAGGCACTTGTCGTCTTTTCTGCAACAAGACGCTTATTATCAATTATTTTTTTGAGAGATAACAATACCTGGTTCGGGTTGACCGGCTTGATAAGATAGTCTGTGATCTGTGAACCAATAGCATCATCCATCACATTTTCCGCTTCATTCTTGGTAATCATGACCACCGGAATCTGCTGGTCGATTTCCTTGATCTTTCCCAGGGTTTCCAGACCAGTAATACCGGGCATGGATTCATCGAGTAATACCACGTCTACCACCTGTTCTTTGAGGAATTCCAGGGCATCGTAGCCGTTGGTTAGTGCGGAAACCTTATAACCTTTGCTTTCAAGAAAGATTATCTGGGATTTCAGCGAATCAATTTCATCATCTACCCAAAGTATATTTATCTGGTTCATAGTTAGTATTAAAGCGTCATAAAAACAGAAAATTAACCCATTTTTTCCTCAAAAATCATTCCCTCTAAGGCCTTCTTTTGAAATTATATGTTAAAAACTTAACGGAAAGTTTAAATGAATTGGCTAAAAATAGGGGCGGTGCATAAAGTTATTTACCTTCGCGGATACAATTTTAATAGGGGTATTTCCCCATAAAAGCGTCATAATAAGTAAAAAAATTACATATAATTAATTCCTGGTGTAGTTTTGTAATGACCAAGGATATATGGGTGTGGCAACATCGTTTGGATTGAATATGAATAAATAACTGCAATGACCGAAAGCAAGCGAAAAATTGTTAATGATCCGGTGTATGGCTTTATTACCATAGATCACCCGTTGATTTTCAGCCTCATCTCCCATCCATACTATCAGCGACTGCGCAGGATTCATCAGATGGCGCTGGCGCATTTGGTTTATCCCGGAGCTGTGCATACGCGATTTCATCATTCCCTGGGAGCCTATCATTTGATGAGTGGCGCCTTACAGGAACTGAAAAGCAAAGGGATTGAAATTACCCCGGAAGAGGAAGTGGCCTCAAAAATGGCTATCCTGCTGCACGATATTGGACATGGTCCTTATTCCCATGCCCTTGAAAACGGCATCATTGAAGGCGTATCCCATGAAGCAATTTCCCAATGGCTGATGGAAGCCCTTAATAAGGAAATGAACGGTCAGCTCTCTCTAACCCTGGATATTTTCAATGGCAGATATCATAAAAAGTTTCTTCACCAGCTGGTTTCCAGCCAGTTGGATGTAGATAGAATGGATTACCTGAACAGGGACAGCTTCTTTACGGGCGTTTCTGAAGGCGTAATTGGTTATGATCGGATTATCAAGATGTTAACCGTTCATAAAGGGGAGTTGATGGTGGAGGAAAAGGGAATCTATTCAATAGAGAAGTTCATTATAGCACGCCGACTGATGTACTGGCAGGTGTACCTGCATAAAACAGTGCTCAGTGCGGAAAATATGCTGGTAAAGATATTGACACGCGCAAAACGCCTGGCACAGGCCGGAGAACAGTTGTTCTGCAGCCCAGCCCTGGAGTATTTCCTGTATAATTCCATTACCAAAGACAATTTTGAACAAGATCCGGAGTGCCTCAAACGTTTTTGCATGCTGGATGATTATGATATCCTGGGCGCTATAAAAGTTTGGAGTACGCATAAAGACCCGATACTGTCATTATTATGTGGATGGTTGACTAACCGTCAGCTATTCAAGGTGGTACTCAGTCATGAACCATTCGATGAAAGTGCGCTGGATCTGCTCCGCAAGCAGGTAACTGCCAAATGGAATATTTCTGGCCCTGATCTTGATTACTTTGTATTCTCAGACGCTGCCACGCTGCGGGCATATAATATTAACGACGAAAATATCAATATCCTGTTTAAAGACGGAACTGTAAAAGACATTTCCTCGATCGACAATGCACTGATTAGCCATACACTGGCTACTCCGGTAAAAAAATTCTACATTTGTCATCCAAAAATTCAGGCTAACGGGGTCATATAAGGCACTAAAAACATACAACAAACTGTTTATATAAGCTAGTGTGGCCTGAAAAACTTTACAATTTTAAACTATGCAGTTTAGCGCATTACAATTAGCTACCATGTTGGATGGGAAGCTGGAGGGGAATCCGGATGTGAAAGTGAGCAACATCGCCAAAATAGAAGAAGCTGGCGATGGCATGCTTAGCTTCATAGCGAACCCTAAGTATGAAGAATTCCTCTATACTACCCAAGCCTCTATTATACTGGTAAATGAAAACCTGGTGATAGAGCGCCCGGTGAAACCGACCCTGATCCGGGTAAAGGATGCTTACAGTAGCATGGCGCTGCTGCTGGAAAAATACCGCTATATGACCGGTAATAAAACCGGCATTCAGCAACCGTCCCATATACCAACCTCCGTTAAGCTTGGTCAAAATGTGTATGTAGGCGCTTTTGCCTACCTGGGTGAGAACGTGGTACTGGGTAATAATGTGAAAATCTACCCTGGCGTTTACCTGGGCGATAATGTTATTGTGAATGATGATTCTGTCCTCTATCCGGGCGTAAAAGTATATGACAACTGTGTCGTGGGTAGCAGAGTAATGCTTCACGCCGGTTGCGTTATCGGTGGAGACGGCTTTGGCTTCGCTCCTCAACCGGACGGCGCTTATAAAAAAGTACCTCAGATCGGTAACGTAGTCATCCATGACGATGTGGAAATTGGTGCAAATACCACCATCGACCGCGCTACCATGGGTTCTACCGTTATTCAGAAAGGTGTTAAACTGGACAACCTGATCCAGATTGCACACAACGTGGATATCGGAAGAAATACCGTAATCGCTGCACAAACAGGCGTTTCCGGAAGTACTAAAATCGGACAAAACTGCATTATCGGCGGACAAGTAGGTATCGTTGGGCATATTCATCTCGCCGATGGCACCAAAATCAACGCCCAGAGCGGATTATCCAAATCTATCACCACCCCTAACAGTTCTCTGACCGGTTCTCCAGCTTATGACTATAAAAGTTCGCTGAAAAGTCAGGCAATTTTTAGAAATTTGCCGGACCTTGAAAAAAGAGTGAAAGAATTGGAGGAAATGGTAAAACAATTGCTGCAAGAAAAAGCAAGCGTTTAGTTTAATTCTGAATTGACGGAGAAACAGTTATACATTAGATAATTATGATGGAAAATCAACAGTTGGAGAACCAGCACACACTGAAAGGCGAGATCAGCATTTCTGGTGTTGGTTTGCACACTGGAGCCAGTGTGAATATCACCCTTAAGCCAGCATCCCCAGGCTTTGGGATCAAATTTCAACGTGTAGACCTGCCCAACCAGCCAGTTGTGAAAGCAGATGTGGACTATGTTGTCGACACTGCAAGAGGCACAACCCTGGAACATAACGGCGCACGCGTTAGTACGGTAGAACACCTCCTGGCTGCCCTTGTTGGTACCGGTGTGGACAACGTACTGATTGAACTGGATGGACCAGAAATTCCTATTATGGATGGAAGTTCCATGCCATTTATTGAAGCCATCGAAAAAACTGGTATTCAGGACCAGGATGCTAAGAAAATCTACTATTCTATCGACACCAACATCACTTATTATGATGAGCAGAAGAAAGTAGAAATGGTAGCCCTCCCAGCTATCAACTACAGCATTACTTGTCTGATCGATTTCAATAGTCCGGTACTGGGTACCCAGCACGCTAAAATGAAAGGTCTGGATCAGTTCCGGGACGATATCGCATCTTCCCGTACTTTCTGCTTCCTGCATGAGCTGGAATACCTCCTCAACAACAACCTGATTAAAGGTGGCGATATCAATAACGCGATCGTAGTGGTAGACCGTGCGGTAAATGAAGACGACATGGCCCGTCTGGCTAAAGCCTTCAACCGTGAAACCATGTCTGTTCAGCGTGAAGGTATCCTCAATAATATTGAGCTGCGTTTCCCGAACGAACCAGCCCGTCACAAACTCCTCGACGTAGTCGGCGACCTGGCCCTGATTGGTTATCCTATTAAGGCGCATATCATCGCTAACCGTCCAGGACACGCTTCCAACGTGGAATTTGCACGTAAGATCAAAGCGTATATCAAAAAGAACAAGCATAATCAGGGCGTTCCTGTTTATGACCCAATGCAGCCGCCTATCTTTGATACGCTTCGCATCGAAAGAACACTGCCACACAGATATCCTTTCCTGCTGGTAGATAAAATCATTGAACTGGCTGAAGAACAAGTAGTAGGTATTAAGAACGTTACCTTCAACGAACACTTCTTCCAGGGCCACTTCCCAGGCAACCCTGTAATGCCAGGCGTTCTCCAGCTGGAAGCCCTTGCACAAGTTGGTGGTATCCTTGCACTCAACCGCGTTCCGGACCCAGAAAACTACGATACTTACTTCCTGAAAATTGATAACTGTAAGTTCAAACAGAAAGTAGTTCCCGGAGATACCATGATCCTGAAAATGGAATTGCTGAGTCCCATCAGAAGAGGTTTAGTCGAAATGCGCGGAACAGTATTCATCGGCAATAAGGTTGCTACCGAAGCTGATATGATAGCACAAATTATTAAAACAAGAGAGAGCAAATAACAGCAATGATCCACCCGCTTACATACATACATCCGGATGCTAAAGTAGCTCCTAATGTAAAAATTGATCCGTTTACTGTAATTCACAAAAACGTTGAGATAGGTGAAGGTACCTGGATAGGCTCCAACGTTACTATCATGGAAGGGGCACGTATCGGCAACAACTGCCGCATATTCCCTGGCGCCGTTATTTCTGCCATCCCACAGGATTTAAAATATGCGGGTGAAGAAACTACCGTGGAAATCGGTAACAACACCACCATTCGCGAATTCGTTACTATCAACCGCGGTACCAGAGATAAATGGAAAACCGTTATCGGTAACAACTGCCTGATCATGGCCTACAGCCATATCGCGCACGATTGCGAAGTAGGTAACTATTGCGTCTTCTCCAACAACACCACCCTTGCAGGTCACATCACCGTGGGCGACCACGTGGTACTCGCCGGTATGGTGGCTGTTCAACAGTTCTGTAAAATCGGTGACCACGCATTCGTTACAGGCGGCTCCCTCGTACGTAAGGATGTTCCTCCTTTCGTTAAAGCAGCCCGCGAACCACTGTCATACGTTGGCGTAAACTCCGTAGGACTGAAAAGAAGAGGCTTCTCTCTTGATAAAATCAATCACATCCTGGATATCTACAGGGTTATCTTCGTTAAGGGCTTCAAATTATCTAAAGCCATCAGCATCATTGAAGCAGAATTCCCTGCTACTGATGAAAGAGATGAAATTCTCTCCTTCATCCGTGAGTCTGGCCGTGGTATTATGAGAGGTTATACTTCCCGCTCCAATGACGATATCTCTTAATCAAACCGGAAAGCGCTTTAACTACGACTGGATTTTCCGTCGGGTTGATCTCACCTTTCTGGATGGAGAAAGATATGCCATTCTAGGTCCTAACGGATCTGGTAAATCCACTCTCTTACAGGTTATCAGCGGCGCCATTCAACAAAATGAAGGCACTGTATCATACAGCACACCGGAAGGGTCCATCGCCAGCGATGAATTCTTCCGGTACTGTGCTATCGCAGCCCCATACCTGGAACTGATCGAAGAACTCACCCTCGCAGAAACGATGGAGTTTCATCTTCAGTTCAAAAACTTCCTTCCAGGTATTACCCCCCAAAAAGCCATGGAACTGGTAGGATTGGAAAAGTCGGCCAACAAACAAATACGCCACTTCTCCTCCGGTATGAAACAACGTACCAAACTAGCCCTGGCCATCTTCTCTGATGTTCCTGTGCTCTTCCTCGATGAGCCCTGCACCAACCTGGATGCAGCCGGAACGGCCCTTTATCAGCAAATGATCAGCGATTTCGGCGGAAGTCGCCTCATCATCGTTAGCTCCAATGATGAAAGGGAATACTTCATGTGTCGCCATCATATCCGTATCAGCGATTACAAATAACACTTTCGGGCACTGCACGCTTTCAGCATTTATTATATCTTCGTTTCTTACAAAAGCTGAACACTAGCATGCAAACTGCCAATAAGAAAGTGATCAACGGCTGGGCAATGTACGACTGGGCCAACTCTGTGTACAACCTTGTTATCACTACTACCTTCTTCCCTATTTACTTTCTACAGGTGACAAAAGAAAAGGTTTCCTTCCTGGGAATGCATTTTGTCAATTCTGCACTCTACAACTATACTATGGCGGTAGCTTTCCTGCTGGTAGCCATCGCGTCTCCCATCTTATCTTCTATAGCAGATACCAGAGGGAACAAAAAGAATTTCCTGGTATTCTTTACACTGCTGGGCTCCATCTCCTGCAGCGCTTTGTATTTCTTCAACGATACCAATCTCGCCTGGGGCGTCTTCTTCTTTATGCTAGCCACTATGGGCTATTGCGGGGGACTCGTATTCTATAACTCTTATCTGCCGGAAATTGCAGCGCCAGAAGACCAGGACAGCGTTAGTGCCAAAGGCTATGCCATGGGTTATATCGGTAGCGTTATCCTCCAATTGCTGGGATTTGCCCTGGTAATGATAAAACCATTCGGTATTAACAGCGGCCAGGCAGTACAGATTACCTTCCTCCTGGTAGGTATCTGGTGGCTTGGATTCGCACAGATCACCTTCCGTTCACTGCCAACTTCAAAAGGTGCTGCCAAACGTACGGGCAACGCCTTAACAGAAGGTTTTACTGAATTGAAAAAGGTATATGCCCAGGTAAAGCTCATGCCGGTCCTGAAACGCTTCCTGAGAGGATTTTTCTTCTATAGCATGGGTGTACAAACCGTGATGCTGGCGGCGACGATCTTCGGCAGCAAAATATTGAAGTTGCCCGATGAAAACCTGATTGCTACTGTAGTGATCATCCAGGTGGTAGCTATCGTCGGTGCTTGGGGTATGGCCAAACTATCAGGCATATACGGAAATCTTCGTGTAATCATTTCCGTTATAGTACTGTGGATTCTGATCTGTGTGGCGGGATACAAGATGCAAACAGCGATGCACTTCTATTTACTGGCCACCGGCGTAGGTCTGGTAATGGGTGGTATACAATCGCTCAGCCGATCCACTTATGCCAAACTCATGCCTGAAACGAAAGATACAGCCTCGTTTTTCAGCTATTACGACGTAACAGAAAAAATCTCTATCGTAATCGGGATGTTTTCGTTTGCTTATATAGACGACGTTACCAATAACATCCGTAATTCCGTACTGGCACTGGTGGTATTCTTTGTGATCGGACTGGTTTGGGTGGTGTCTGCTTTACTGAAACAGAAGCAATTAGAACAGGAAACAGTAACTTCGGTAAAAGCTTAGCGATGAAATTATACACCATTGAAACAGGTTTTTTTAAACTGGATGGCGGCGCCATGTTTGGCGTAGTACCGAAAACTATTTGGAATAAACTCAACCCGGCAGATGAAAATAATCTCTGCTCCTGGGCCATGAGATGCCTGCTGATAGAAGATGGTAAACGCCTTATCCTGGTAGATAACGGTATCGGCGATAAACAAGATCCTAAATTCTTCAGTCACTATTACCTGCACGGTACAGATACACTCGATAAATCCCTTGCTGCTCACGGCTTTCACCGAGACGATATCACCGATGTATTCCTCACTCATCTTCATTTCGATCACTGCGGCGGTAGTATTATAAGGGAGGGCGACAAACTGGTACCTGCCTTTAAAAATGCTACTTACTGGAGCAATGAAGACCACTGGAAATGGGCTACAGTTCCTAATGACAGAGAGAAAGCCTCTTTCCTGAAAGAGAATATCCTCCCTATCCAGGAAAGCGGCCAGCTGAAGTTTGTATCACATCAGGAAGGAGTTGACTTTACAGACTATATGAAAATACGCTTTGTAAATGGCCATACCGATGCGATGATGTTACCACAGCTGCAATATAAAGGCCATACCCTGGTGTATATGGCTGATTTGCTGCCCTCTCTGGGCCATATCCCACTACCTTATGTAATGGCCTATGATATGTTCCCATTGACCACATTAAACGAGAAAAAGAGCTTTTTACAGGAGGCAATCGACCATCAGTACATCCTCTTCTTCGAGCATGATCCGGTCACCGAATGCTGTACTCTACAACAAACAGACAAGGGAATCCGTCCGGGAGAAACCTTCCGGCTTAGCGGTATTTGATAGCTTTGGGCAGGCCTTCGGCCTGCTTTTTTTTTGCTCGCAGAGCAGCGTAAGCAGCAAAGCAGCAAAAGATTGTGTTTTGCTGGTTTCACGCAAAGGCGCAAAGGGATAAAAGATTATGTGTTGTTGTTTGTTTAAGACCGCAAAGGTCATTTAGGGTACTTTTACTTAATACAAATGATGATTAGAAATATAGTGAGATAGAAGTTAAATTCTTTGCGAACTACTACATCAAAACATAATCAAACAACAATACAAAATCCTTTGCTGCTTCGCCTCATTGCGCCTTTGCGTGAAACCGACAAAACACAATCAAACAACAATACAAAACCCTTTGCTGCTTTGCTGCTCTGCTGCTCTGCGAGCAAAAACTACCCCATTTGAAAGCCCGTTTTTTTGTTATCTTTAAGAAAATCCAACACCATGTCCAATAAAGATGCATTTCTCGATAGCATTCAGAAAGGATATACCTTCAAAGGTGAGCATTTCAAACTAGGCTGTGCAATGCTGGATGGTGAAGTAGTTACTGGAGCTGATGTATTCCTTCCTTTAAAAACCATGAACCGCCATGGGTTGATTGCCGGCGCCACGGGTACCGGTAAAACCAAAACCTTGCAGGTCATAGCCGAAGGGCTCAGCGATGCCAGCGTACCAGTACTGCTGATGGATATAAAAGGCGATCTCAGTGGAATAGCCGCTGCCGGAACAGATAATCCGAAAATACAGGAGAGATACCAGAAAATAGGTGGAACCTGGAGCCCTGCCGCTTACCCCGCAGAACTGCTCTCTCTCAGCCAGGAAAAAGGGGTGCGTCTCCGCGCCACTACCAGTGAGTTTGGCCCAATCCTGCTGTCTAAAATACTGGAACTGAACGATACGCAAGCAGGCGTTGTAGCCATGCTGTTCAAATATTGTGATGATAATAAACTGCCATTACTGGATCTGAAAGACTTCAAGAAAGTGCTGCAATACGCCAGCGATGAAGGAAAAGCAGACCTGGAAAAAGAATATGGGAAGATATCCACCACTTCCACCGGCACCATTCTCCGCAAAGTCATTGAACTGGAACAACAAGGAGCAGATCTCTTTTTCGGAGAGAAATCCTTTGAAGTGGATGACCTCATGCGCATCAGCGATGATGGTCGCGGTATGATATCCATCCTGCGGGTCAGCGATATCCAGGACAGACCTAAACTCTTCTCCACCTTCATGCTCAGCCTGCTGGCAGAATTGTATGCCACCATGCCGGAAGAAGGCGATATGGACAAACCCAAACTGGTAATGTTCATTGATGAAGCGCATCTCATCTTCAATGAGGCCAGTGACGCACTCCTGAAGCAGATCGATACAATTATTAAACTGATACGTTCAAAAGGAATAGGTATTTTCTTTTGTACCCAAAACCCAATGGATGTTCCTGCTTCTGTGCTGGGCCAACTGGGACTGAAAGTACAACACGCACTGCGCGCATTCACTGCGAATGATCGCAAAACCATCAAACAAACCGCGGAAAACTACCCTATCTCCCAGTTCTATAAAACGGATGAACTGCTGACCCAAATCGGAATCGGAGAAGCGCTGATCACCTGCCTCGATGAGAAAGGTATTCCTACTCCCCTTGCAGCCACCATGCTGGTAACGCCACGTTCCCGCATGGATGTACTTACAACAGCCGAAATTGATGCACTGGTCAGCAA
Source organism: Chitinophaga dinghuensis (assembly GCF_003259435.1). Taxonomy (GTDB): domain Bacteria; phylum Bacteroidota; class Bacteroidia; order Chitinophagales; family Chitinophagaceae; genus Chitinophaga; species Chitinophaga dinghuensis. Next base: position 791,293 of record NZ_QLMA01000002.1, on the reverse strand, counting down.
TTCCAAACTGGTGAAGAAGTATGCCGAAACAATTGACAATGAAAGTGCATACGAAATCCTGACAGCTAAACTGCAGGAAGCCGCCGATAAAACCGCAGCATCACAATCCTCCTCTGCTGACGCCAACAAACCTAAAGAGGAGAAATCAGTACTGGACCAGGTATTAGGAAGCCCCGTTGCCAAACAGGCCGTTCGCACGGCTACCAACACTGCCACTAACATCATCACCAGAAGCATTCTGGGAATCCTTGGTCTCGGTGGCAAAAGCAATAAGAAAAGCTGGTTCTGATAATCAGAAAGCTATTGACATAAACAGTTATATCGAACTATGAGCAAAGTTATTAAGACAGGTATTTGTTCCTTTGGGATGTCCGGACAGATTTTTCACGCACCGTTCATTCATGTAAATCCAAACTTCGAATTCACTGCGGTGGTGGAAAGAAGCAAACACCTCGCAGCAGAGAAATACCCTGGAGTAAAAGTATACGCCAGTGTAGACGATATGGTACTCGATCCATCCCTGGATCTGATTGTTGTAAATACGCCCAATTATACCCACTACGATTACGCTAAAACGGCACTGGAGGCAGGCAAACATGTGATTGTGGAAAAACCATTCACGGTGCATAACCAGGAAGCCCAGGAACTGATTGAACTGGCAGCCTCCAAAGGTTTACTGTTGAGCGTTTACCATAACCGTCGTTTTGATAGCGATTATAAAGTGGTGAAAAAGGTCGTAGAATCTGGCGTATTAGGAGATGTACTCGAATTTGAAGTGCATTACGACCGCTTTAAAGAAGAACTCAGCTATAAAAAACATAAAGAATCCAGCCTGCCAGGAACCGGCGCACTGTACGACCTGGGCTCCCATCTGATTGATCAGGCCCTGACTATTTTTGGTATGCCAAGAAAGCTATGGGCAGACATACGTATTATCCGCAAGGACTCTCTTGTAGATGATTATTTTGAACTGGTGCTATATTACGATTTCCTGCGGGTACGGTTGAAGTCCAGCTACCTGGTAAGAGAAGCCCTGCCTGCCTATCAGGCGCATGGCAGAATAGGCTCCTTTATCAAATCGAAATCCGATATCCAGGAAGCTCAGTTGCAACGGGGCCTGATGCCCGACAGTCCAGACTGGGGCGCAGAAGCGCCGCATGAATGGGGCCTGCTCCACACTACCATCGATGGTAAAACAGTGAAGGAATTTGTGCCTGGTGGCAGTGGTAATTATATGGATTACTACAACGGTATCTATGAAGCGATCGCGAATGGCGCCCCTAACCCGGTTACGCCACAGGACGGCGCTAACGTTGTAAAAATTATTGAGGCAGCATTTGAAAGTAGTAACTCCGGTAAAGTAGTTCCGGTAATATAACTAACTAAAAACGTCGGCGTTTATGCCGACGTTTTTCTTTTATGATTTTATAAGTCGCCCCGACTCATCCCGCTTTATCAATCCTTCGCTTTCGAGGAACTTCAGCACTTCCATGATATGTTGTCTGTTTACATCTCCTAACTGTGTTTCCACAGTAGCTACTGTTACAGGTTGCGACAACAACGATATAACGTGATCGGATATACGTTTGAAAGCCGCATTATCCAAAGCAGCTGATTTCTTCTTCAGGCAGGTATCGCAAACGCCGCATGGGGGCGTATCTGACTCACCAAAGTAGGCTGTCAGTTGTTGTGTGCGACAGGTATCACTGTTATGCACATATGAAAATACGGCCTCGAGGCGGTCAGTATACACTTTACGTCTTACTTCTACACGAGCCATGTTGATGCGTAGATTTCCAGCAGATACGCGCTCTTGCAAAAAGCAGAGCTGTGGCTCATCTCTGCGGGGAACGTATTTGATAATACCGAATTGATGCAACTGCTGCAACATCGCCTGGATCTCGTCTTCCTCAATCAACATCATCCTACTCATCTGCCTTTCATATACCGGCACAGGCGTATCAAAAATTCCTTCGTATGTCCGTAGCATGGTTTGAATCAGCTCTGCCAGTGCGGGATACGCATCTTCAAACTCATACAGCGTTTCTTTATTCGTCACAAACTCAGCCCTGGATGGCAATAACACACTCTCGCTCACCTGCAAAATACCTTCCTGCTCCATCAGTCGGATAGCGCTATAGGCAATGGTGAGGTTCAGTTGGAATACACGGGCGAAGTCGTTGATATCAAAATCGAAGTACAAGCCTTCCGCAGCGCCTACAGGCACTTGCAGGTAATTAACAATGCACTGGTATACTTCTCTGATTTGTTCCAGCGTAGGGAATTGCAGCGCAATACGCGCCCTCATATCCACCAGTTCATCCTCATTATACAGGAGCACAGCGTAGGCTTTTTCCTCATCCCGGCCTGCTCTTCCCGCCTCCTGGTAGTAGGCTTCCAGACTATCCGGCAGATCATAATGCACCACGATGCGTACATCCGGTTTATCGATCCCCATACCGAAAGCATTGGTACAGACCATGACCCGTGTTTCATTGTTGATCCACGCTTCCTGGCGGAGTCCGCGTTCGGCCTGAGGCAGTCCGGCATGATAGTAACTGGCTGGTATTCCCTGGGCTTGCAGCAGGGTAGCTATTTCCCTGGTACGTTTACGGTTGCGGCAATAGACAATACCACAGCCAGGAACCCGTTCCAGGATATGTTTTACTTTATCAATTTTAGTGGTTTCTTCCAATACGCTATAGGAAAGATTTGCACGGGCAAAGCTTTTGCGGAATATACGGGGCTCCTTCATCAGGAGTTTATCGCAGATGTCCGTTTGTACTTTGGGCGTAGCAGAAGCGGTGAGTGCGAGCACGGGCGCATCCGGGAAATAGCTGCGTATATCAGCAATTTGCAGGTATGCAGGTCGGAAATCGTATCCCCATTGAGAGATACAATGGGCTTCATCTACTGCAATCAGATTGACATGCAGGCCATCGCAATAAGTTTGAAATAGTTTGCTTTGGAGTCTTTCTGGGGATACGTACAGGAACTTGCATCCTCCGCGACGAGCCGCTTCCATGGCTCGTTCTACATCTTTGTAATGCATGCCGGAGTAGATGCAGTAGGCACTGATTCCCCGACGTGTCAGATTGGCCACCTGGTCTTTCATCAGCGCAATCAGCGGCGTGATCACGAGGCAGATTCCGGGCATCAGCATCGCCGGAACCTGGAAACAGATAGATTTACCGCCGCCAGTAGGCAGCAATGCCAACGTATCACTCTTTGACAGCACCGCCTTTACAATATCTTCTTGTAATGGTCGGAACTGATCATATCCCCAATATTGCTTAAGTATCTCTACAGGCTCCAAAATAATCCGATGTTAACCACCGCAATTTACCATTAATTGGTGACTCTTTTGTAGCGCAACCTTACGGAATTGACAGCTAGTACTACATCTGAAAGGCCCATTATACCTGCGCCTACAATAGGATTCAGGAATCCCAGGGCTGCCACAGGTATAGCTACAACGTTGTAAATAAAGGCCCAGAAAAGGTTTTGTTTGATCGTCAGATAAGTATGTTTCCCCAGGCCCAACGCCATTGGCAGCGCGCCCAGGTGATTATTCAGCAGTACTACATTGGCACTTTGCATCGCCACCTGTGTTGCATCACTAAGAGAAATACCGATAGTAGCCTTAGACAAAGCCGGTGCATCATTGATACCATCTCCAACCATTGCTGTAGGAGCGGTAGACATGAGGTCTGCTATCTTCCGTAACTTCTGTTCAGGACTTTGCTCTGCATATATCTCCGTAATACCCACCTGGGCGGCCAGTTCCTCACATTTCCGTTGCGTATCGCCGCTGAGAAGGATAGGTTTGATACCCATTTTCACCAGTGCCTCCATTACAGCAGGAGCTTCCGGACGAAGTTCATCTACCAAATCGATCCATCCAACCAGTTGCCCGTTTTTCAGGAGATAAAGATGATGGCTATCATCTGTTGCCGCTTCGCCCGCCATGCGGAAAGAACCCAGCTGCCATTCGTTGCCGGCTTTATCGGCGGCGCGCATGCCTAAGCCTTTATGCTCGCGCACCTGCGTCAGGGTGATTTCTCCGGCTGATTTCCAGGCCGTGGCGATAGATCGTGCAATAGGATGAGAAGAATATTTTTCCAGGCTGTATACAATCTGCTGGAATTCCTGTTCCGTCATCGTTTCGAAATGAAACTTGCCAATGCTGAGTTTACCTGTAGTAAGCGTGCCCGTTTTATCGAAAACAATCTGGCGGATATTTTTGAACAGTTCCAGGGTATGACCACCTTTAATGAGAATACCATTCTTGGCGGCACGGCCTAGTCCTACCATTACTGCAGCTGGAGTAGCCAGTCCCATAGCACAAGGACAGGAAATCACCATTACTGCGATACTGCGCATCATAGCAGTAGCGAGTGTAGTATGACCAATAAAATACCATCCAAGGAATGTAAGTATGGCAATAGCTAAAACTGTTGGAACGAAGATGGCGCTGATACGATCTGCCAGTCGCTGCATAGGCGGCTTGTCGTTCTGCGCCTGCTTTACAAGGTCGATTATGTAAGACAGCACTGTATCTTTCCCAGTGGCGGTAATAAATATTTTGATACTGCCTTCTTCCAGGATGGTGCCTCCAATTACTTTATCCTTGCCGTTTTTGGCTACTGGCGCGCTTTCGCCGGTGATCATAGATTCATTTACGTGACCGGAGCCCCAGTAAACAGTACCATCCATGGGGATTTTATCGCCTGTATTAACGAGGACGAGGTCGCCCGTTTTTAAGGTACGGTTATCCACTTCATGGACGTGTTCATGGCCATTTTCAAGGTGTATGAGTCGCGCCGTAGTGATCTGCATCTTAGCCAGGTCTGCAATGGCAGAAGTGGTTTGCTTCACTGATTTTTCTTCCATGAGATTTCCCAGGAAGACGAGGGTCAAAATGGCTGCTGTGGTTTCATAAAACAAGTAGTTATGATCGCCATAGATGATAGTACCCACAAAGCTGTAAACAAAAGCGGCAGTGGAACCGAGTACTACCAACACGTCCATATTCGCCACTCCGTTGAGCAGAGAGCGGAAAGCACTTCTTCCGAAATGCCACATCCCTACCAGGTATACGGGCAATGTAAGGCCAAACTGCACCCATGGATGCTGCAGCCATGGCCAACTTACCCACATATGTAATAACAGTGGGAGGGTAAATATGAGGCAGAAAAAGAATTTGAAAGTAAGGGTATTGTATAGGGATACCGGGGCGGGTGCTTCATCGGGTAATACTACCCGAAAGCCCATCTGGTTAATACCTTCCAGTACGTCAGCAGAATTTGCGCCGGCAGGCAGGTGAAAGCTCACTTCTTCTGTGGCAAAGCTGACATTTACTTCCTGCATTCCTTTTTTCTCGAGGTATTTGGAAACGCTCAATGCACAATTGGTGCAGTGCATTCCTTCTACCTTGCAACTGATTGGTGTCATCGTATTTCGAATTAATACAAAGGTACCTTCCGAACTTTTACAAGTGAGAATTATTAATGCAACTCCGCGTCAAAACAAATTCATCTACATAAATATCAAATATTTAAATATTCATATTTTATATATTCAATACACTTGAGAGAATCGTATCAAATCCCTGAAAATGCGATAAATTTGTTGATGCAATGGACATTTTCACTGGAAGAATTACCGGAAATAGCGAAGGATTTCTGGAAGCAGTATGGCAACAGAAAGGTATTTACCCTGGAAGGCCCTATGGGAGCAGGAAAAACGACACTTGTAAAAGCGTTGTGCGCTGCTGCCGGCGTAGAAGACACGACAGCAAGTCCTACATTTTCCATTATTAATGAATATAATTACCGGGATCAGGAAGGGAAAATACGCCGGATATATCATCTGGACCTATACCGGTTACGTGATGAGGATGAGGCGATTACAGCAGGTGTGGAAGATACCATATACCAGGATGCAGTTAGTTTTGTGGAATGGCCACAGGTAATAGCTGCCATACTCCCTGCCGATACTATCCACCTGGAATTATCCGTTTTGCCTGACCAAAAAAGGAAATTGGCCGAGGCGGGCACACGAAACAAATAATGTATCTTTGATAGTTACCTTTAAACACAGAATAATACTGACCGTATGGAGCAAAGGCAAAAACCTGTAGTGAGTGCTGGCTTTACCTATTCACCACTGGAAGAAACGCTGGATATACCTACAAAAAATTCCCGTTTATACATCGGTATCCCAAAAGAATCTTCTTTCCAGGAGAACCGTATTGCCCTCACTCCTGACGCAGTAAGCATTCTCGCGGCCCACGGACATCATATAGTAGTAGAACACAAAGCAGGAGACGCTTCTCATTACTACGATACCGATTACTCCGAGGCTGGCGCCGAAATCGTATACGACCGTAAGGAAGTATTCAAGGCAGAAATTATTTTGAAATCAGCTCCCCTTACCGATGAGGAAATAGAGCTGCTGCACCCTCACCAGATCATCATCTCCCCTATTCATCTGGCCGCCCTCAAAGCATACCAGGTGCAAAAGATGATGGACAAACGTATCACCCTGCTCTCTTTTGAAAATCTCAAAGACGACGCAGGTACTTATCCGATTGTTCGTGCGATGAGTGAAATTGCCGGTGGCGCTGTAATGCTGATTGCCGCACAATACCTCAGCAACGACAACAAAGGAAAAGGCATCCTGTTGGGTGGTATTACCGGTATCCCTCCTACCAAAGTTGTGATAATTGGCGCTGGTATTGTGGGAGAATTTGCTGCCAGAACTGCACTGGCACTGGGTGCATCCGTAAAAGTATTTGATAACAATATCTATAAACTGAAACGCCTCCAGAATAACATTGGTGTGCGTGTATTCACTTCCGTTATCCAGCCTAAAGTACTGGCAGAACAATTGCGCAACGCGGATGTAGCCGTGGGCGCACTTTCCAGTCAAAGTGGCCGTACGCCTATTGTGGTGACAGAATCCATGGTAAGTAATATGAAAGCCGGTTCTGTTATCGTAGACGTTAGCATTGACCGCGGTGGATGCTTTGAAACTTCAGAGATCACTACGCACGAAAACCCGGTATTCAAAAAGTACGATGTGGTGCACTACTGTGTGCCTAATATTCCTTCCGGGTTTGCACGTACAGCCTCAGAAGCTATTTCTAATGTACTGATGCCCCTCCTTGTGGAAGCGGCCGATGATGGCGGTTTTGAAAACCTGGTATGGATAAAGCGCGGCGTGCGAAATGGTATTTACCTCTATAAAGGCGCATTAACCAACTACCATCTGAGCGAGAAATTCAAGCTGAAATATACAGACCTGGAACTGCTGCTGGCAGTAAAAGGTTAAGGATATACCATAAAAAAGGAAGCGTCTCCACTGAGTAGAGACGCTTCCTTTTTTTATAACGTTATACTATAACTCTAATTTATATCCCATCAGCAAGGCAATAATGATCGCCAATCCCACTACTATTCTGTAATAGCCCCAGATCTTAAAGCCGTGTTTCTTCAGGGAATCGATGAAGAACTTAATGGCCAGCATAGCTACCACAAATGCCACAATATTGCCCACCAGCAGAAGTTTCAGGTTTTCCGGATGCGCCATCAGCAGTTCTCTTCCTTTCAACAGTTTATAACCAGTAGCTGCCGCCATAGTAGGCACTGCCAGGAAGAAAGAGAATTCAGCCGCCACATTTCTGGTCAGCTTTTGTTGCATACCTCCGATAATAGAAGCGGCACTGCGACTCACACCAGGAATCAGCGCAATACATTGGAAGAAGCCAATACGCAGCGCGGCGAATATGTTTATTTTCTCGTCTGTATCAATGGTAGGTTGCTGGAACCAGTTATCCACAAACAAAAGGATTATCCCACCCACAAAGAGGGAAACACCTACTGTCATAGGACTTTCCAGCAGCGTATCAATTTTATCCCCAAACAGGTAACCAAGAATCAATGCCGGTATTACTGCCACAATAAGTTTCAGGTAAAAATTCATTCGGTTCTTATCGAATACAAAGAATTTTTTCCAATACAGCACTACTACTGCGAGGATGGCGCCCAACTGGATCACTACCTCAAAGAGTTTGGTAAATTCATCCTTGCTGATACCCAACAGAGAACTTACGATAATCATATGACCGGTGGAAGAAACAGGCAGAAATTCCGTCAAGCCTTCAACAATCGCGATAATGATCGCTTGAAAAAAAGTCATGTAGAAATTATATGGTTAAAAGTGAAAAAAATAGCGATGAGTATTGGTCATCGCTATAGAGAATAAAATAATGTATGGGAATCTTACGCCTGTTGTTTAGGACGGCGCATGATGGCATATACTTCAATCAGCAGACCACCCACGATCACAATAGGAGCAAGGGTGATACGGCGCCAGCTGTATACATCGTTTGCATTGAAGGTATTAGGATCAGTGCTTTTACCACCCAGCATCAGGAGGAAACCAACAATTATCACGATAATACCTATCAGCATGATGCGATAGTTCTCTTTAGGGAATATGTCCAACATTTTCACCTGTTCTTCAGGTTGAGCCGTTTTGGACGCTGTAGGTTTTACGATTGGTTTAGCCATTGTATGAATGAATTAATATCTGAATTTAAGATTAATAAAGATCATCCAGTTTGAGACGCAGGTACTTCATTACTGAACGGTGCGTACTAAACAGGGAAATAGCGATACCTATAACAATCATTCCCAGGAACAGGAGCCCGATCATCAGGTTATCTCTCATGCCATTCAGCTCTGGCAGTACTTTATCTGCAAAAGACATCATGGCAAACAGACCAGCAATGGCTATCAACGCACTGAGGGCGCCATTGATGATACTGCGAAAGTCGAATGGCTTGGCAATAAACCACCGGGTGGCTCCCACCATCTGCATGGTTTTAATGAGGAACCTGTTACTGAACATCGCCAGACGAATGGTATTATCGATCAGGAAAACAACTGCCAGACAGAGCACACCACTGATAATCAGCACAATCATACCGATACGCTGTACGTTCTCATTCAGTTTGTTTACCAGAATACGCTGATAGGAAATCTCCCTGACAATACTTTGCTGGGTGAGATTATTCTCAATTACCTTCAAACTGTCTGCATTCACATAGTTAGCGTTGGCTTTAATGTTAATGCTGGCGTATAACGGATTATATTCAAGCAGGTTGATGAAATCCTCCCCAAACTCTTTTTTGAATCTTTCAGCAGCCATCTCCTTTGAAACGTATTCAATGGACTTAACATATGGCTTTACTGCAATGGAATCGCGCAGGGCAATAGCCTGGTTCTCCTTCACATTATCTCTCAAAATAACCTGAACCTCAATACTTTCTTTGAAGTATTTACTCAGTTTATTCGCATGTATCACCACCAATCCGAGGGTTCCCAGCAGGAATAGTACCAGGGCCACTCCGACAATGGAGTACAGGTAAGATGGTTTCGACTTCTTTGCTGATGATCTTCCTGGTTGCGCCATTAATCTGTAGTTTATCGGCGAAAATAATAAAAATTAGTAGTTATGTGTTTAATTTTGCCAGCCAAAACATTCCGGCATTTTCGAACGGCAATATAAAAAGTTGTATGGGTTCATCATTGTTGTATTAATGAATTTAACATTATTTTGCTAAACCGGCTCTTCTGCTGGCATAACATATTATATTATTTTGATAACGTGGTTAGGGCAGGATGTATTGTATATCCGCTTGCTAACCACTCAGCTGCAACCATATATGGAGTACAATTTCAGGGCGATTGAAAAAAAATGGCAGGAACAATGGGTGAACTCCCATGCCTACCGCGTAAAAAACGACAGCACTAAGCCCAAATGTTATGTGCTGGACATGTTCCCCTATCCTTCCGGTGCGGGCCTACACGTAGGTCACCCGCTGGGATACATCTCTACGGATATATATGCACGTTATAAAAGACTAAAAGGCTATAACGTTCTTCATACCATGGGATACGATGCTTTTGGCCTGCCAGCAGAACAATATGCCCTGGAAACAGGTCAGCACCCTGCTGTGACCACCGCCCATAACATCAAAACATTCCGTGAGCAACTGGATAATATCGGCTTCTGCTACGACTGGTCCAGGGAAATCAACACCAGCGACCCATCCTATTACAAATGGACGCAGTGGATTTTCCTCCAGTTATTTGAAAGCTGGTATAACCGCAGCACCGAAAAAGCGGAGCCTGTCAGCGAACTGGTGAAAATCTTCCAGAAAGAAGGTAATATCCACCATACCTGCCCAGGCGACCGACAGATCCAGTTCACTGCAGCACAATGGAACAGCTATTCTGAAACAGAACAGCGCGATATCCTCATGCAATACCGCCTGGCTTTCCTGGCCTATGCAGAGGTAAACTGGTGTGCAGCCCTCGGTACCGTTCTCGCTAACGATGAAGTCATCAACGGCGTTAGCGAACGCGGCGGATACCCCGTTGTGAAAAAGAAAATGCGCCAATGGTTCCTCCGTATCACTGAATACGCCAACCGCCTCCTGGAAGGACTGGAAACGGTGGAATTCAGCGATGCTATGAAGGAAATGCAACGTAACTGGATCGGGAAGAGCCAGGGCGCTGAGATCAAATTCAATGTTAAGAACTCCGACGATAAAATCGAGGTATACACCACCCGCCCGGATACCATTTTCGGCGTGGACTTCATGGTAATCGCCCCTGAACATGAGCTGGTAAAGAAAATCACCACTCCTGAGCAGCAGGCTGCCATTGACGCCTACCTGGAATATGTTCAGAGCCGCTCTGAAAGAGAGCGTATGTCGGACGTAAAACAAATCACCGGCTGCTTTACCGGCGCTTATGCGGTTAATCCACTGGATGGTCGCGAAGTACCTGTATGGATTGCGGAATATGTACTGGCTGGCTATGGCACCGGCGCTATCATGGCGGTTCCTTGCGGCGATCAGCGCGATTTCAACTTCGCCCGCCACTTTAACCTGGCTATCACCAACATCATCGGCGACGCTTTCACCGGAGAAGAAGCAAATCCTACCAAAGATGCGATCCTCCAGAACAGCAACTTCCTGGATGGCGTAGATATGCGCAAAGGAGCCGACATGGTGATCAGCAAACTGGAAGAAATGGGCATCGGCCGCCGTCAGATCAACTATAAAATGCGCGATGCAGGGTTTAGCCGTCAACGTTACTGGGGCGAACCATTCCCCATCATCTATAAAGATGGCGTTCCTTATGCAGTAGAAGAAAAAGACCTGCCGGTGGAACTCCCGCATATTGAAAACTATAAACCAGGCCCAGAAGGGGAAGGTCCACTGGCCAATATTACCGACTGGGTAAATATTGCTCCGGGCGTAAAACGTGAAACCAATACAATGCCTGGCTATGCAGGTAGTAGCTGGTACTTCCTCCGCTATATGGACCCTCACAATACCCATACCTTCGCGGATCGTCCAATCACGGATTACTGGAACCAGGTGGATGTATATGTAGGCGGTACCGAACATGCGGTAGGACACCTGTTGTACTCCCGTATGTGGACAAAAGTCCTCTACGATCTGGGATATATCGGTTTTCATGAGCCTTTCAGAAAACTGATTAACCAAGGTATGATACAGGGTTCTTCCCGTTTTGTATACCGTGTACGTGGCACCAATGAATTTGTTTCCTATGGCCTGAAAGACCAATATGATACAGATGCGCTGCACGTGGATGTTAACATCGTGGATGGCGTAGTATTAGATGTGGAGAAATTCAAAGCATGGCGGAATGAGTATGCTGATGCTACCTTCATCCTGGAAAATGACCAGTATATCTGTGGCCAGGAAGTAGAAAAAATGAGTAAGCGACTGTTCAATACAGTAAATCCGAACGATCTCGTTAACAGATACGGCGCTGATACCTTCCGCATGTATGAAATGTTCCTCGGTCCTGTAGAACAATCTAAACCATGGGATACCAAGGGCATTGAAGGCGTACACCGCTTCTTGAAGAAACTCTGGCGTCTGTTTGTAGACGAGCAAAAAGGACTGATCGTCACCAACGATAATCCTACTCCGGAGGAACTGAAAGTATTGCATACTGCTATCAACAAGATTGACAACGCTACCAACAGCTTCTCTTTCAACACGGCCGTAAGTGCTTTCATGATCTGTGTGAACGACTTGACTACCCTGAATTGCCATAAACGCAATATCCTGGAATCGGTGCTGATCCTGCTGACGCCTTATGCGCCACATATTGCAGAGGAACTGTGGCAGTTGGTTGGTTTCAATGAAAGCATCCTGAATGCGCCTTATCCGGTGTACAAGGAAGAATATACCAAAGAAAGCGACTTTACTTACCCAATCGCCATCAATGGTAAAACTAAAACCGAGATGAGTCTCCCATTGGATATGGACGAAGCTGGCCTCCAGGCTGCCGTTCTGGCCAATGAACAGGTACAGAAATACATCGATGGTAAACCACTGCGTAAAATCATTATCGTTAAAGGAAGAATGATTAACCTGGTCGTTTAACCACCAGATAATAAAATATATAGGGAAGGGATGGTGAGACGCCATCCCTTTTTCTTTTGCATACAATAAAAGCAGTATATTTAATAACCCATTTCCGGGGCCCCTCAACTATGCTGCAGGATATCTTACGCAAACACCAGGACTCCTTTCAACCCGTGATCCAGCTCCTGGACCCCGCAGAATCGCTGTTGTCCATGGATTTCACCAGAAACAATGCGACCCTCACTCCTGCCATTCTCCAGGATATAGACCAGTTTTGCCGATATATAGATCATACCCTGGCGGATAATGGGTACCGACTGGGAATAGGCGGTTATGGGGAACACCGTACCATCTATGCGGTTAGTCCGCATTTTGATGCCGGTGAGGAGCCTCGGCGCCTCCATCTTGGCATTGATGTATGGGGACTCTCAGGCACCCCTGTTTTTGCGCCCCTGAATGGTCATATCCATAGCTTCCGTTTCAACGACCACTTTGGCGATTACGGCGCTACCATCATCCTGCAACACCAACTGGATGGATACACTTTCCACACCTTGTACGGTCATCTCAGCATCTCTAACCTAAAGGGACTGTACGAAAATATGCCCGTCACCGCTGGCCAGCAATTAGCCTGGTTCGGATTGCCGCCCGAAAATGGCGGATGGCCGCCACACCTGCACTTCCAGATTATTGAAGATATGCAGGCCTTTAGGGGCGACTACCCCGGCGTATGCCGCTTCAGTGAACGGGAAAAATACCTTCGCAATTGTCCGGACCCCGATCTGATCATGCAGCTAAATAGGCATATACGTTAAGTAGTTGTGAAGTCTTACACCAACGGTTCTTCCTTACCATTACTATTTATTATTTTGGGGCAGCTAAATCGATTAAGTAATGAAAAAAGCTGTTTCCCTCGTGCTGTTGTTACTGGCAGGCGTGATGGTATTTGCGCAGGCGCCTTTACATGTAATGACCTTTAACATCAGGATGAATACGCCTAATGACAGTCTGAATGCATGGCCACACAGAAAAGACAAACTGGCCTCCACTGTTCAATTCTACAATATCAGCACCCTTGGCGTGCAGGAAGCCCTGGACGATCAGATGCAAGATCTGCATCGATTATTACCGGGATATAAATCCATTGGCGTAGGCCGTGATGATGGAAAAACAAAAGGAGAATATTCTGCAATTTTCTATGATGTAAACAGACTACAGCTACTGGATCAGCAAACGTTCTGGTTGTCTGAAAGTCCAACTGTGCCTGGCAGCAAAGGCTGGGATGCAGCGATTACCCGCATTGTGACCTGGGGAAAATTCAAGGATAAACAAACGGGTAAAGTGTTTTATCATTTCAATACCCATTTCGATCATATGGGTAAAATTGCAAGAAGAGAAAGCGCCAAGTTACTGTTACAGAAGGTGCATGATATTGCAGGTAAAACGCCTGTTATCATTACCGGAGATTTCAATGCGACTCCAGACGACGAACCTATTCGTGTAGTCACTGACGTTAATAATGCCTTACATTTTACAGACAGCAAGGCTGTCAGCAAAACGCCGCACTATGGTCCTGTAGGCACTTTCAATGGCTGGCAAGCAGGAGAAATGGAGCCCGCTCCTATTGACTACATCTTCCTGAAAGGTAATTTTGAAGTACTGAAACACGCTACCATTTCAGAAACATGGGGAGGCAGATATGCATCAGATCATTTTTCTGTATTCACTGTAATTAACATCAAATAAAATACAGGAGGTTGTTTCATCGTGCATTCATCTTTCAGTGAAATGCGCCACAGGCGCACCAATGAAACAACCTCCTTATATTTTGAGAATTAGTCGTGCGTATGTTCTACAGACATACTATTTTCAACAGCTCCGGCAAGCTTGTCGTGCAGGTTGGAATTCATATCTATATTGATCACAAGTTTTCCGGAATCGAAAGATCCGGTAAAATCTCCGATCTGCAGTTTGCTTAAAGCCAGGTCCATATTCACCTGTAGCTTTCCTTTCCATACAACGCTGCTATCAGATACTACTACATCTTTACCCTGGGCTTTCAATTCAATGGTACCAGATAACTGGATATCCATTGGAATAGTTTTACCATCCCATGTAAGGCGGCCTTTTAAAATAACCGCAGGCTCTTTTTTATCTCCTTTCACCTGCGCATATACTTTTACTTGTTGGTAAGTACCTACTGGCACTTTGATAGCGCCTAGTGCGCCAGGCACTTTCAGCAGATCGATGTATCTGTCTGTAGTCAGTTTAAAGGAAACTTCATCTTTTCCTCTTTTCGCTTCAAAACGAATTTCTTTCAGTCTTGCTGCAGCGGTATCCCAGGTAATATCGAACCGGCCTGAGCTGGCTTTAGCCATGGAAGCGTCGCCGGTAACAGCGGCCAGTCGGCCAGTTGCGTCGGCAGAAAGAGAGGCAGTACTAGTAACATTTTCAAATTCGTAATTAACACTCGCCGCATTTTTTTCATCCAGTTTTGGTTGATCAGGCTGTGTCATGTCTGAGCTGCAGGCGGCAAACATCGTTGCGAATAGCCCTGCTACAGCGAGCATGTAGAGGTTTTTGGTTTTCATTTGATATGGTTTTGATAAAATCTTAAAAGGTTAACTGCGGTAAAAATAAAGAAGAAATTCGGAAAAAAAATAGCAACACAATTAATTTAAAAAGAAATATCCGATAACGTTATACGCTATCGGATATTCATATGAAACATAGACTACTCTTGAGTTTGCTTAATTCGTGTAGGCGTATCCGTGCCATTTACAATACTTACTGAACTGGTCGCGATCGCTTGAATAATAGCAGTGATATTTGACATATCCAATGTACTTACTTCATCTCCTACGGTGTGATAATACTGATCTTTATCAATCTGCGTAGTAGAAATAGTATGAGCAGGAACACCGAAACGAGCCAGGGTAGCGTTATCTGAGCGATAGAATAAATTCTGTTCCGGATATGGATCAGGATAAAATTTAAACGTAGATCCGTTCAGGTTATTCTGCAAAATTTTTCCGAAATCAGATTTTTCATATCCTGTAATGAATGCGCTGTTCTTTCCGAATTTGGATTCCTTACCAATCATTTCAATGTTAAACATCGCTACAACCTTGTTGGGATCTAGCTTGCGAGAGAAATATTGAGAACCGTGTCCGCCGGTTTCTTCACCAGTGAATGCAACAAAGATGATGGAACGAACCGGTTTCTTACCGCTGAAATAATTAGCTAATTCAATGACTGCAGTTGTTCCGGAAGCATCATCATCAGCGCCGTTTGCGATAGAGTCTTTACCAGCGTTAGGTATAATACCCAGGTGGTCATAGTGGGCGCTGAATACTACATATTCCTCTGGCTTAGTAGTACCGCGAATCATACCCACAATGTTTGTAAAGGGAGTTTCCACGATATTACGTTGGGCTTTTATCTCCCAGTTATCATTCTCTCCTGCTGTTGTTCCGTTTTCCAGTACTACTACCAGATTGTATGGCGTTTCATTTGGTTCAATATTATCAATATCCGCAGGGTCGTTGTAGTATTTTTCAGATACGCCCATTTTTATGTATGACTGGTACTTCGCCAGAGAGGAATCTACCCACAGTACGGTATTCTCTTTCAGTTTACCTGCTTTCCGCATCATACCGAATAACAGAGATGGAGAATTAACATGTACCTCCTTAATCTTGGCTGTATCTTTTTTCCAGTCAATACTTCTGGCTTTACCCACTACTACTATATCCAGATTTTTAGCATTACCGTTAATGGTAATGGAAGAACTGTTCTGGATAAGTTGATATTTCTTGAATTCCTG
Source organism: Chitinophaga dinghuensis (assembly GCF_003259435.1). Taxonomy (GTDB): domain Bacteria; phylum Bacteroidota; class Bacteroidia; order Chitinophagales; family Chitinophagaceae; genus Chitinophaga; species Chitinophaga dinghuensis. The sequence continues at coordinate 774,986 of NZ_QLMA01000002.1, read as the reverse complement.
TCGGTACCTCGTATTACCTTCCAGTGGCAGGAGTTTGGCCTTGGCAAACTCGTCTTCAATAAACTTTGCGGCTTTAAATGCGCCTGGGGTCCCGGGTTGACGACCCATCATATCATCATCGGCAAGGGTGGAAACAATGCGTTTCACTTCTTTTTCTTTGATAACCTGCGCATAGGTACTATAACCGGAAATAGCACAGGTAAGCAGGAGTAAGATTGATTTTTTCATGCGTAGAGCGTGTTTTCTTTGTTGGCTGAGCTTTTGCAGCAAAGTGAAATTACCACTTTCCAGTTGATTCCAGCAACGCATATTTTTCCAAGCGCTTTTCAGTACTTTTGGGTTCATTGAAGATATGTCAGATCAATATTTAAGACCAGATGAGAACAGGCTCAGCGCAGCTGAGAAAGAGTTCGAAAATAGTATTCGTCCGCGGGAGATCATTGATTTCTCGGGGCAGGATCAGATTATTGAGAACCTGAAGGTCTTCATCAAAGCTGCAAAAATGCGTGGTGAAGCGCTGGACCATGTACTGTTTCATGGTCCTCCCGGCCTTGGTAAAACGACCCTTTCCCGCATCGTTGCGAATGAAATGGGCGTAAACATCAAGGAAACTTCAGGTCCTGTGATAGAAAAACCAGGCGACCTAGCAGGATTGCTCACCAACCTGGAAGAGCGCGACGTGCTTTTTATTGATGAGATTCACCGACTCAGTACCGTCGTGGAAGAATACCTGTATTCTGCCATGGAGGACTATCGTATTGATATCATGATCGATTCGGGCCCAAGTGCCAGGTCTATACAGCTGAACCTGATGCCGTTTACACTGATCGGCGCCACTACCCGTTCTGGTCTGTTAACTGCTCCTTTATTATCCCGTTTTGGTATTAAATCCAGGCTGGAATACTATACAGCAGGCACTTTGCAGAAAATCATCTGGAGAGCTGCAGGATTGCTGAATACAAAGATAACTTCTGATGCTGCCGGGGAGATCGCCAGGCGCTCCAGAGGAACGCCTCGTATTGCAAATGGGTTGTTGCGCAGGGTAAGGGATTTTGCACAAGTAATGGGCAATGGTACCATCGATCTGGAAATTGCACAGTTCAGTCTGAAAGCGCTGAATGTGGATGAATATGGACTGGATGAAATGGATAACCGCATTTTGCAGGTGATCATTGAGAACTTCAAAGGAGGTCCGGTAGGTATTACTACTATTGCTACTGCTGTCGGAGAAGAAGCGGGAACCCTTGAAGAGGTATATGAGCCATTCCTGATACAGGAGGGCTTTATCAAACGTACGCCAAGAGGTCGTGAGGTAACGGAGAAAGCCTATACGCACTTAGGGAAGACGCCATTCCGCACGGGTGGCAATTTACTTTTCTAAGGATAACATAACATCTTGACGCTATCAATAAAAGACTGGATAAAACAAAAGAAGTGACGTCTGCGACGTCACTTCTTTTGTTTTATTATTTTAGGCAGGAGTATTTGTCCTGCTGAATCATATACAGCGTAGTACTACTCTTTCACTACCAGGCGGAAGCCGTTGCCGTGAATATTGACAATTTCAATATTAGAATCGTCTTTCAGGTATTTACGCAGTTTGGCGATATATACGTCCATACTACGACCGTTGAAGTAGGTATCGCTGCCCCAGATTTTTTTCAGTGCCAGCTCTCTTGGGAGTAGGTCGTTCTTATGTTCACAGAGCATGTGTAACAGTTCATTCTCTTTCGGCGACAAGGTATGTGAATCTCCGTTGCGGGTCAAAGTACGCAGGCGGGAGTTGAATTCATAAGAACCGATTTTGAATTCGTGTTGTTCTTCTTCCTTGCTATGCAGTTCCTGGTTGCGTTTGAGGATGGCTTTGATCTTCAGCAGCAACAATTCGCTATCGAAAGGTTTGGAGATATAGTCGTCAGCACCCAGTTTATAACCCTGGATGATATCTTCCTTCATGGTTTTAGCGGAGAGGAAGAACAGGGGGATATCCGGATCTACATCACGGATTTCTTCGGCCAGTTTGAAACCGTCCATGTTGGGCATCATGATGTCCAGCAGGCAGATATCAAATTTTTCACGACGGAAGGCCGCCAGCGCCAGGATGCCGTCCCTGCAGAGCTCCACATCGTAGTCGTTCAGCTCCAGGTAGTTTTTCAATACCATACCGAGGTTGGTATCATCCTCTGCCAGTAATATTTTCGGTTTACGTTCTTCCATAATCATAAAGGGTTGATTATAACAAATATAAAGTTTTTTCTGCGGCCTGAAAGGTCGTAAAATTCCGGACGCGGAGTCCGAAAAAAATTGTTAAAACTGCGCTCAGCGCGCTGTTATAACGCAGATATATACACGAAGGTTCTGTATTAGCGCTCTTTAATGAGGGAAGTCAGCGGATGACGGAGATTACCGTAGTTTATCATGTCTACCACTACGCTACCAACGGAGATAGGGCTTTCTATACGTAAGGGAATCTTATTACCATCATCGCTTACCCATACGGTCATTTTCTCTCCGCCTTCAAACACGGTGCCTTTGATCAGCAGGGGTTTGAATTTAATGGCCCGGAAAGTGCCGAATTTGGTTTTTACGTTTTCTTTGCCAAGGTATCTTACATAGATATTATACACCTGATCATCGAGGAACATGGCAAAGGGAATTTTGTCGCCTTCGTTGTACTTGGAGAAATCGATGTTTCTGGCATAATAGATGGAGCTGATAACATCCTGTACGCATGGAGGAACCGTATAGGTACCGGTAGTACTGATCGCCTGATGTGCGGCCTGATTGAAAACTACGTTATTGTAGATTTTGTATCCGCCTTCATTTACATTGCGAACGAACTTCAGTGGTTGCAGTGTAGCCGTGTCTAAATAAGTTTCATAACGATCCCGCACTTTAAAGAACCAGTCATAGGCCTTATAGGTTTTACCATCTCCTACGATGTGGAATACATCGCGACCGGCAAACTTCTCCAGGCTGCAATTAAAGGTAGCTTCGCCGGCGCCAATGAACATTTTTCCGAGGGCATAGAATACTTTCAGGGTGATGGTTTCACCGGCATTGAAACTGCTGTTGCGGATAGAGCAGAAGTCGGTCTGCGCTTGAGCGGGGCGTATACAGGTTAAGCTGATGATGATGAGTAACAAATACCGCATTGCTAGAGTCTATTTTTCCTTTATTATTTTAACTCCCAGCAGGAGCACTGTTCCAGCGATAGCAGGGAGGAAGAGGTTAATCAACCAGATTCCACCTGTGGCTGCAAGGATAGCTACTTCGTTGGAACTGAGCAAACCGAGGAAGAAGATACTTACTTTTCCGCGAACTCCAAGTTCAGCAATGGCAATAGTGGGAACAACAGCCATTACAAGGTAAATTACACTGTTGAGCAGGAAGGCCTGCCACCACAAAAACTCCACTCCCAATGCGTCCAGCAAAATCAAATACTGTGCCGAGAAGACCAGGTAACGGAGGGCTGAAAGCAGCAACAGATAACGCAATTGAGCGGGAGAATATCTCACAATTATCTGAACAAAAACGCTGAGTTTGCGCAGCCATCTTACTTTCTCAAATACAGCCAGAATTAACCTTAACCGAAAATATAACAATATCGTCAGGGCACAAATAATTACCAGCACTCCCAGGACCAAATTTCCCCAGAAGTCGGGGTTCAAATACCTGGAACCATCTCTGGGCGCGAGGTTATGTATATAATAGATCAAACCAATTAACCCAAAAATAACAGTTACGATCAGCTGGCTGAAACTCCCTACAATGGTGGCAGCAATGGCTTTTAACTTGTTATGGTTCTGGAGATAAAGTACGCGACCACCGTACTCGCCTATACGATTAGGGGTATTAATAGAAATGGAAACCCCTGAAAGGATAGCGCTGAAGGCCTTGATAAAAGAGATTTTCTCCAGGGGGCGTACCAGCATCTGCCACTTACGGGCTTCAAATCCCCAGTTAAAAAACATCAGTACTACTACCAGGAAAATACCTGTCCATCCTTTCTGATGCAGGGATTCGCGCATCTGACGGAACGACTCATCCAGGTTATCCCTGTGGGTCACCTGCGTATAAATAGAATAACCTAACCAGACGAAAAGGATAATGCCTAATGCGTAATTGAGAATTATTTTGGTACTTTTGTTCAGATTAATAAGTTTTGGCAAAAATAACCTGTGGTTGGCAAACAAATCGAAAATAATTCTGGGCATTGACCCTGGAACCCTTGTAATGGGCTATGGCCTTATTTTGGCTGAAGGGAAAAAAGTCAGTCTTATTGAGATGGACGTGCTAAAATTGTCAAAGCAAAAAGATCACTATGAGCGCCTGCAATTGATACATAGTAGTGTTGGAGATCTTATCAAAACCCATAAACCAGATTGTTTTGCGATTGAAGCTCCGTTTTTCGGGAAGAATGTTCAGAGTATGCTAAAACTGGGTCGGGCCCAGGGAGTAGCCATTGCTACTGCTATGCATGCAGGATTACCCGTTACAGAGTATTCCCCAAAAAAAGTTAAACAGTCTGTCACCGGTAATGGTAATGCAGATAAAGAACAGGTATGGCTGATGTTACAACGTATCCTGAAACTCACCAGCCGTCCTGATTACTTTGATGCTACAGATGCTTTGGCGGTAGCAGTATGTCACTTCTACCAGGAAAGCAATCCGCTGGCAGGCCTCACAAAGTCAAAAGGTTGGGAACAATTTCTACAGCAACACCCCGAAAGAATCGTTCGATAGGAAAAGCATATTTCATAAATTCCAAAATTGTAGTTACTTTGTTGCAAATCGGTCATTGCTAAATCCATCGCCACTTAGCATTGATCCCAGCCTTATCAGGTTGACTATGAAAAAAAACTATCAGCTGTTACGCCTCGGCAGCGCAGCGTCAATTGTTATTACAATCAGCATCAAGGAGATATGAAAGCGAGAATCTTATTAGTGGAAGACGATCAGTACATCGGCGCAGCAACTAAGAAAAGATTGGAGGAATCGGGTTATGATGTTGTGCACAGTATTGACGGCCAAGCCGCCTGGGAACAATTCCAGACACGCACATTTGATATCTGTTTGCTGGATGTTGTAATGCCTAAAAAAGATGGGCTAGCACTTGCTGAACAAATTAGAAGAGTAAACGACCATGTTCCTATTTTGTTTCTGACCTCCAAAAACGAGAAAGAAGACAGAATTAAAGGTCTCCGTACAGGTGCAGATGATTATATCAGCAAGCCATTCAGCATGCAGGAACTCATCCTGCGTATCGAAGTATTCCTGAAAAGAACCAGGAATCAGACTGTAGAGAAATCAAATACTTTCCACATCGGCAAACTGACGTTTGATTACGAAGACCTCAGATTGTACACCGCGGAAGGTGACATTTCTATTGCCCTTACACAAAAAGAAGCGGAACTACTCCTCTATCTCTGTAATAATCCCAATAAGACTTTAAAGAGAGAGGATATTCTCGCCAATGTATGGGGTAAGGACGACTATTTCCTGGGTCGTAGCATGGACGTATTCATCACAAAACTCAGGAAACATTTTAAGTCCGATCCGCACATCAGGCTCGAAACCCTGCATGGTGTAGGCTTCCGCTTCAATGTACCCACGTCTAAATAAATCCTAAAGACGTGCAGCAATCGCCTGCTGTATCTCTTCAAATTCCGCCGGAGAAAGCTTCAGTTTACTCCTGGAAAAATTCATATCATCCGCAGAATTGATAGGGATCAAGTGCATATGCGCATGCGGCACTTCCAATCCTACCACACTCACCCCAATACGGTTACAAGGAATCACCGCCTCAATGGCATGCGCAATCGGTTTGGCAAATAACAGCCACTCCTTCAGCAAGTCATCCGATACATCAAAAAATTTGTCCGTCTCCACTTTCGGAATCACCAACGTATGCCCCTTTACCAACGGAAAAATATCCAGAAAAGCATAAAAATGGTCGTTCTCTGCAATCTTATAACTAGGTATCTCACCACGAATGATTTTGGAAAAAATGGTCATATGGTTTCGTTATTATTATGCCAATAAAAAAGGGCCTCGCTACCGCAAGGCCCCGTAAATATCGTTAAAAACCGCCATGGTTACGCGGAGATATCTTCAATTTTGAATTTAATTTGCCCATTAGGCGCTATCACCTCTGCAATATCACCCACCTGTTTGCCCAGCAGACCTTTCCCTATCGGGGAAGTAACGGAAATTTTTCCGGCCTTCAGGTCTGCTTCAGTCTCTGAAACCAGTTGATATGTTACGGTTTTTTTGTTAGCTACATTTGTGATAGTCACCTTACACAAAATTGAGACTCTGGAAGTGTCAATCGAATCAGCCTCTACAATGCGCGCTGTCGCAATCGCATTCTCCAGCGTAGCAATCTTGGCTTCATGCAACCCTTGTGCTTCTTTGGCGGCATCATATTCGGCATTCTCCTTCAAGTCACCCTTCTCCCTTGCTTCCGCAATGGCCTTCGCGATCTCTGAACGTCCTTTGGTTTTAAGTACGTTCAGTTCACTTCTCATCTGTTCAAGAGTTTCTTTAGTAACGTAGTTTACGCCAGACATAACCTGCTGTATTTTATTGGTTATAAGAAAAAAAAATCAACGCCCCCACTTGCATGGAAGCGTTGTTTTTCTGGTTTACAGCAAATATACTGAAAATTCTTAAAGAAAAGAAATTTACCTTTTCGATATAAATATATTGAAAATCAACTATTTATATCGAATTACCACAACCGTTGCAGTTGCTTACAAAATATTCAGCTTCTCCAATACAACCCTCGGCATACGAATACTCGCTTCATGCGAATAACCCGCAATATGAGGTGTCACCACCACATTCGGTGCAGCCAGAAAAAATGCCAGCTGTGCCTTCTCCTCCTCCGTATATGTATTCAGCTTTTCATTCTCCAAAACATCCAGACAAGCGCCCTGTACCCGACCATCCTCTAAAGCTGCAATCAGATCAGGATTGTTCACCAGTTTCCCACGCGCCGTATTCATAAACCAAATCGGACGGGCAAAAGACCGGAAAAACGCACTGTTGGCAATATGTCGGGTTTCATCCGTCAACGGCAAATGCAAACTCACGATATCCGCATCACGGAAAACCTCTTCTAAACTCACCTCTTTCACGGTTGCATTCCCAAAACCCTTACGGTATTTGTCATATGCAATAATATTCACACCAAAGCCACTCAACTTATGCGCAAAAGTACTCCCGGTATGACCATAACCAATAATAGCTACAGTCTTACCTCCCAGCTCCCAGGCACGGTTGCCGTCCCGCTCCCAGATACCTTTACGCAATTCCAGGTTACTTTTCAATATGTTATGCATCAACGCCAGTAACATACCTACCGCCTGCTCTCCTACCGGGTCCTGGTTGCCCTCCGGACTACTCACACAATGAATCCCCTTACTTTCTGCATAGGCCACATCAATCAGTTCCATACCGGAACCTAATCTACCTATCCATTGCAAATTGCGGGCATGATCAATGATTTGTTTGTCGACACGGATACGCGTGGTTACAATCAGTCCTACACATTCAGGAATCTCTGTATAGACTTCTTCATACGTAATAGCCGGCAGATAAACAGGTTCGAATCCTTTTGTCTCCAGCTGATCTATCAGGTAGGGATGAACTTTTGCGGTAATTAGTACTTTCCTGCTCATATCATCTTATGCGATAAGGCTGCAAAATCCGCTACAGTAAGCTCTTCTGCGCGCTTACTAAATATAGGGTCCTGCAGTGTTTCTTTGGTAAATAACGGTTTAAGCGGATTTCTCAACTGTTTCCGACGCTGTCCAAATGCAGTTTTCACCAACACTTTGAACTTGCGTTCTGAAGCTACATCCGCCGGTTGTTCCAGACGGGTCAGACGGATAACAGCCGATTTCACCTTAGGCGGCGGATTGAAACAGTTTTCATGCACTTCAAACAGGTATTCAATCTTATAGTACGCCTGCAGCAGTACACTCAGAATGCCATAATCCTTGTTCCCATGAGGAGCTGCCAGACGCTGGGCCACCTCTTTCTGGAACATACCCACAATAACATCCACCTGCTGGCGCCAGTCCAGCACTTTGAACATAATCTGAGTAGAAATATTATATGGGAAATTGCCTATCAGGCGGAAAGAACCTTCAAATGGCAGTTCTGCATCCAGGATGCTCACATTAATCAACTTTCCCTGGATGGCAGGGTAAGTCTTCTCCAAATACTGCACCTTCTCGGTATCCAGCTCAATGGCCTTAAAATGTATGTCGGGAATCTGGAGCAGATATTTGGTAATGGCTCCCCCACCGGGGCCCACTTCCAGCACCTGCTGGCCTTCTGTTACAGGTAAGGATTCAACTATTTTCCTGCAGATGTTCTCGTCAGTCAGGAAATGCTGACCCAATGATTTCTTTAGTGTATACATGACTGAGCCGCAAAGATACTAAAAGCTGGCCATCTGCTGCGAGAAAACCTGATGCGTGAAAGCTTACGGGTTTCTCTTATCTTTGCCCATTATTGACGCTTAACAGCATGAGTACTCCCAATATGAACAAACCGGTAATTGGCATCACCGTAGGTGATATTAACAGTATAGGCGCAGAGATCATTATCAAAACCTTTCTGGACAACAGAATGATGGAATTCTGTACGCCAGTTATCTTCGCGTCCAATAAAACCATCAACTTCTACAGAAAGCTGATGAATGAAAACAACTTCAATTACCAGTCCATTAAAGACTTTACCCGCCTGAATCATAAACAGGTAAACGTCTATAACTGCTGGGAAGAAGAAGTGCAGATTACTCCGGGCGTACTGAATGAAGCTGGCGGCAAATACGCTGCCCGTGCGCTGGAAGTAGCCATCCAATGCCTGAAAGATGGTTATATCTCCGGTCTGGTAACGGCTCCTATCCATAAAAACAATATCCAGAGCGAGAAATTCAACTATACCGGCCATACGCCTTACCTCCGCGATGCCTTCGGCGCAAAGGACGTACTGATGCTAATGACCGCCGATAATATGCGGGTAGGCCTGCTATCTGAACATGTACCCCTCGCAGAGGTATCCAAATATGTGACGAAAGAAAACATCATGGCTAAGCTTCATATGATGAAAGACAGCCTGATTAAGGATTTCGGTATCGATAAACCAAGAATCGCCGTACTGGGACTGAACCCGCATGCCGGCGATGATGGTCTGATCGGCACAGAAGAAATCGATGTGATCACCCCTACTATCAAACAAGCTAATAATAGCGGCATCCTGGCTTTCGGCCCTTACAGTGCCGACGCCTTCTTTGCCCGTCAAATGTATAACCAGTTTGATGGCGTTCTGGCCATGTACCACGATCAAGGCCTGATCCCATTCAAATCCCTCGGCAACGGCGAAGGAACCAACTTTACGGCTGGTCTTTCCATCGTTAGAACCTCTCCGGATCATGGCACCGCCTTCGATATCGCCGGAAAGAACATCGCAGACCCAGGCTCTTTCAGACAGGCCATCTTTACCTGCCTGGACATCCTCGAACAACGCGAACGCTACGCCGATAATACGAGAAACCCACTGAAGAAAACAGAACTCGCGTCTGAATAAATTATTTCTCTACAACAACAAATCCCGTCCAACATACGCTGGACGGGATTTTTTTTATTATCAACCTTAAACCAATTTACTATTTTCCTTCTGTCGCCGACTTCAACAATCCACGGGTATAACCTTCTCCCCAGGTAGGATCCAGCTTGTATGCCGGTTTAAATGCTGCAAACTTCTGCAATGCCAGTTCAAATAAGGTCTTAGCTTTCTCTTTGCTACCGCCAAACTGCTCTGGCGTAAAGTACAGCGATTGTCCTATCAGCATATAAACACGTGGGTTCTCCGGATTCTGCGTCTTTGCGTCTTCCAATGCCGATGCAGCTATAGGTCCATATTGCTGGCCACGGTTCATTGGATCTATTTTCAATCTTGCAGTCGCAATCAATGATTTAATACAAGAGATTTCAGAGTTCTTTGGACTCATCTGTTCTGCTTTGGTAATATCTGCTTCTGCCTGATCTGCCAGACCATCTACTTTGTTTCTGTCTGTAGTAACCAGCGCATTCATCACATTGCAATAAGCGGCATAATAATATGGTTGCCATTGTGTTTTCTCTGCATCTCCAATGCGCTCGAACAGGGCGGCTTTCTCTGTCAGACCGGCAGGCGTAAAGGTGGAAGGGCTTTCCAGTTCTGTGATATTTTTGCTCATTACTTGCTCATACTGTGCACTTTGAGCCATAGTAGCGGAGTATACTCCGGCAATCATCAAAAAAGATAAAAAGAAGCGTTTCATATTAAATTGATTTAAAGGAGAGAATTAAAGGTTATTGATTACATCCTGACGTCTGTCTGTACCGAAGTTCATAAACATACCCAGGTAAATAAAGCGCGGCGTATTAGGCGTTATTTCTGACCTGCGCGTACCATCGCTGCTATAACGATATCCGAATACCTGTTTACTATTCAACACATTAGTCACCTGGAATACAATTACTGTAAATGCTTTACGGATAGAGGTCAGATAACTGATGCTGGCGCCTACTGAGTTATAGGTAATTGTTCTGTCAGTCATGAACTTATCCAACGGTTGATTAGGATTGTAATAAGGTCTTCCGCTGGCAAAGCTGTAAGTCAATCCCACATTAGTACTCAGCTTGGTGATCATGTATTTTGTAACTAAGCTCGCCGTATGATTGGCTGCAAAGTCCGGCTGCACCTGGTAAGGGTAATTCAGATAGTTACGTTTGGTATCAAGGTAAGAATAAGATACCCAGTAGTCAAGGCCCTTAATGGATCTGCGATCCCTCCAGAATAACTCAAAACCCTGCGCATATCCGTCCCCGTTATTGCTGTAATCTGGTACCGTTTTTACCAGATTTTTATATTTCTTGTAATACAACTCTGTACGGAAAGTGTAATCATTACTCATTACCTGGTACGTAGCAATGTAGTGGGTGGCCTTCATATAATCCATGGATCTGTCGTAGCGGATATACTGTGGTTCTGGCTTCTGATAGTAATCGCCATAAGCAACAGACACCTGGCTATGAACGCCTGTTCTGTATCCCAGATAAGCCCTCGGCGCAAAGTTCATTTTACCCAATACAGAAGAATATTCTGCACGACCGCCAAACCGACCTACCAGACTATGGGTAAAGAAGACATCTGTTTCTGCAAAAGCAGCAGTGTAATTGTCGGCATAATTCAGGTTGTACTGGTTGAAGGAAGACCTCTCTGCCGCATACTGATACTCGCCACCAAAGCGCAGTGCAGAGAACAGTCCCAATCCTTTTGTCAACATCACTTTCATTTGAGTCAGATCTGAACCTATGCCGATATTGGATTCCAGCGGAAACTTAGGTAGCGTGTCTGTCTTTATCCTGTCTTTATTAGTACTGAAAGATGCGCCTGCAAAGAGTTTCCAGTCGTTACCCAGACTTTCCTTATAAGTAAGGTTTGTATAGATATTGTTGTTGCGTACCTGGTAAGATTCTGTATTTCCAGGATATTCCAGGCTGTTATAAGAGAAGCCCATATTACTCCAGTTGGCATATCCATAGAATTTCAGCATACCTGTTTTGGAGGTTTTATGACGGAAATTCGCAGAGGTACCAATGATTTCAGGGCCGAGGTTAACTGTCTGTTTAGGTTTAAAAACATTGAAGTAAGGAGCCAGATTGGTATAATCGGCTTCCACGCCATAAGAAGTCTTTTTATCCTTTGCCAGCGTTTCCAGACCGCCACTGACGCCTATTACAGAAACGCCTACAGAAGAGGAAGAACGGGTAGGTAAATCATTGGACTCCAGGATCAGTGCAGAGGAAAGGCCCTGGCCATATTGAGCGGAATAGCCACCACTGCTGAAAGTAGTTCCTTTAAAAAGGAAGGGAGAGAATCGTCCGCGACCAGGCATATCCGGTAAACCGCTGTAGAATGGGTTTCTCACCAGCATTCCATCGATAACAGTTTGTGTTTCGTAGCCAGTACCACCTCTTACAAAGAGGCCTTCGCGGTCGTTGGTTTGTTGCGTTCCTGGTAATGTTTTAATGGCATTTACGATATCTGCGCCTGCACCAGCAGTTGTCACTATATCTAATGGCTTCAATACTGTATTTTTCTTATCATCACTGGCTTCAAAGCTACCGGCAGCAATAGTAACCACTTTCAGTGAGTTAGCAGCGCTTTTCATTACAATATTCAGCGGTTCATTTGTAGCAGTATTGATTTTCATTTCCAGCGACTGATAACCATTCAGTATAGCGAAGAGTGTCAGTTCGCCAGTAGTTGAGGGAGAGAAGGAGAATGATCCATCCGCTTGCGTAACAGCTCCGTCATAGGAATCTTTGATCGCAATGTTTACGCCTGCCAGCGGACGCTTTTTTGTATCGGTGACTTTACCGGTAATTCGCACCTGTGCGGACAGCCATGCCGGGAAGAATATAGTTAAGATTAGAAGTCGGTTGAATAATAACATATCTATAGGGGATGATTTATGACCAAAATTAGAGCGGTTTTCCACTACTGCAAAAGAACGCCTGGTATATTCGGTCAATTTGACCGAGTATACCAGGCGTTTTACCGATAACCCTTGTACCACCAAGCATTTACGAGCGAATGTCATCTCCCGGTAACATGATAATACCGGCAAAAAAGCAATACCGATACCGGCGAAAATTCCATTTATCGGAGTAATACTATCCAGCCTTTATAAGTTCGCTACTGCACATTTAACGGTAACCCTTAGTAATGTGGGCCACTCAGATATAAAAAATAGGCTGGTAACATAAATCATTGAGGCTGGCAATGTGAGAATAGGTACGGAATGGAATGGGTTGATAAACAAAAAGGCCCTCCGCTAAGCGGAGGGCCTTTTAAAATATTACTGAGTAAGATTATACAAATCTAGCTTTCAGTTCATTTGCCAGAGCAACCATTTTCTTCAGACCGTCTTCAGGCAGATTACCTTTTTTGAATTCGGCGAGAACATCTGGCAGGCGAACTTCCATTTCGTTATGGAAAGCTTCTTCGAATGCTTTCACTTGTTTAACAGGAACTTCACGCAGCAGACCGTTGGTACCCAGGTAGATGATAGCTACTTGTTTTTCCACTGACAGTGGAGAGAACTGAGGCTGTTTCAGGATTTCCACGTTACGCTGACCTTTGTCGATAACGGCTTTGGTAGCAGCATCGAGGTCACCACCGAATTTGGAGAAGGCTTCCATCTCACGATATTGTGCCTGGTCCAGTTTCAGGGTACCGGATACTTTCTTCATGGATTTGATCTGAGCGTTACCACCCACACGGCTTACAGAGATACCTACGTTGATCGCAGGACGGATACCGGCGTTGAACAGGTTACCTTCCAGGAAGATCTGACCATCGGTGATGGAGATTACGTTGGTAGGGATGTAAGCAGATACGTCAGAAGCTTGTGTTTCGATGATAGGCAATGCTGTCAGGGAACCGCCACCTTTAACCAGGTGTTTGATAGATTCTGGCAGATCGTTCATCTGGCGAGCGATCTCATCTTTGTTGATGATTTTCGCAGCACGCTCGAGCAAACGGCTATGCAGGTAGAATACGTCACCTGGGTAAGCTTCACGACCTGGAGGGCGTTTCAGCAGCAGGGACACCTCACGGTAAGCAACAGCCTGTTTAGACAGATCATCATAAACGATCAGTGCAGGACGACCGCTATCACGGAAGAACTCACCAATAGCAGCACCAGCAAATGGAGCGTAGAACTGCAGTGGAGCAGGATCAGAAGCGTTTGCAGCTACGATAATGGTGTAAGCCATTGCGCCTGCTTCTTGTAAAGTTTTCATTACGCCAGCAACGGTAGAAGCTTTCTGACCGATAGCTACGTAAATGCAATATACTGGCTTACCAGCTTCGTAGAATTCTTTCTGATTGATGATGGTATCGATACAGATAGCAGTTTTACCTGTCTGACGGTCACCGATAACCAACTCACGTTGACCACGACCTACAGGGATCATAGCGTCGATCGCTTTAACACCTGTTTGCAGTGGTTCTTTTACTGGCTCACGGAACAGAACGCCCGGTGCTTTACGCTCCAGTGGCATTTCGTACAGTTCACCAGTGATTGGGCCTTTACCATCGATTGGTTCACCCAGTGTATTTACAACACGACCAACCATACCTTCACCTACGTTGATAGATGCGATTTGTTTAGTACGGCGTACTTTATCACCTTCTTTAATGCCTGCTGATTCACCCATCAATACCACACCTACGTTATCTTCTTCCAGGTTCAGTGCAATTGCTCTAACGCCATTGCTGAACTCAACCAGTTCACCGTAACCAACGTTACCCAAACCGTAAATGCGGGCGATACCATCACCCACCTGCAATACTGTACCTACCTCTTCCAGGCTGGCGTCAGCATTGAAGTTGCTTAACTGCTGGCGTAATATCGCCGAAATTTCATCAGGTTTAATACCAACCATAATTATGATTTTTAAAAAGAGTCGTTAGAGTAAATTAAAGTAACGACAACAGCTTTGCGTGTACGCAGCGGCTGCTGTATTTTTAACGTATCTCAGATACGTAGATATTCTTATTGAATTGTTGTTTCAGATTTTTCAGTTCATTCTGAACGGAAGCATCGTACAACTGATCCCCAGTTTCCAGTACAAATCCACCGATCAGCTCAGGATTTACCTTTGCTTCCAGTTTCACTTGCTGGTTACCTACCGCCACTTTCTGTTGGATCATGTCCAGAGTAGCTTGTTCCATAGGAACTGCGGTAGTAAGGTTAACAGTTCTAATGTTTTTGATCACATTATACTGTTTGCCAAATTCCACGGCAATCTCAGGCAGGAAACTTTCACGGCCTTTGCTTACCAGTAATTTGATGAACAGCTGTGTAGTGGAATTAACACGGCCATTCAGAACGGCGTCGAGGATCTTCTGCTTAGCATCAGCCTTGATGATCGGGCTTTTGAGCAGCAGTACCACGTCGCGGTTTGATTTCATCACCTGTTGTAAAAACAGCATATCGGTATGCACTTCTTCCAGTTGGTTCTTTTCGAGAACCAGGTCTATCAATGATTTTGCATATCGGGATGCTAAACGGGGATTCTGCATATTGCTTATCGCTTTAGCTTTTCACCAACTTGTTACAGCCGGTGTAGAGTCAGATTAATTCAGTTTGATTTCCTGTGCCAGTTGTTTTACATAACCTTCCTGTGCTGATTTATCAGACAGTTCTTTTCTCAGTACCTTCTCAGCTACTTCGATAACGAGGTTACCTACCTGGTTTTTTACATCCGTTAACGCAGCCATTTTCTGGTTTTCGATAGCGGTGTAAGCTTCAGAGATGATCTTTTTAGCTTCTGCCTGCGCTTGCGCTTTAGCTTCGCCGATGATCTGATCTTTTGCGTCTTTAGCTTCTTTCAGGATTTTGCTTCTTTCAGCTTTTGCTTCAGCCAGCACATGTTCGTGCTCTGCTTTCATCTGCGCCATTTCATCTTTTACTCTTTCAGCAGAAGCGATAGAGTCAGCGATGGAAGTTTCTCTTTCCTTCAGAACAGACAGGATCGGAGTCCATGCAAATTTCTTCAGGATAACGAATACAATCAGGAAGATGACTAAAGAGATAATAAATAAGCCAGCTGCTGGTATCAACAGATCCATATTACGAGGATTTAATTAGTTTTTGATTGGAAAGATTACTGCATCCTTTGCCCTGTGCTCCAGATGCAGTAAAGAGTTTGGCTTACATAACTACCGCCAGCAGACCAGCGATTACACCGAAGAGGGCAACACCCTCTACCAGCGCAGCTGCCAGGATCATGTTTGCACGGATGTCGTTTGCAGCTTCTGGCTGACGAGCGATAGATTCCAGAGCGCTCTTACCGATGTTACCAACACCAATACCAGCTGCGATAGCAGCGATACCAGCACCGATTGCACCACCAGCTTTAGCTAAACCAGAAACGTTGTTTGCAGCTTCAGCAGCAGCTTGCATTAAAACAGTTGAAAGTGCCATAATGAATATGTATTTGAATTTAAAATGAACAAGTTAATTAGTGATGTGCAGCGTGTGCATCATCGTGATCATGAGCACCTTCCATCGCCTGACCAATAAATACTGCAGTCAGCGTAGCGAAGATGAACGCCTGGATAAAGGCCACCAGTACTTCCAGCATCATCATTACGATGTTGAAAACGATGGTGATTGGCAGGAAGCCATAACCAGCTGCCTTGTTCAGACCGCCGAATATAAATACCAGGGAAATGATACTCAGAATGATAATGTGACCTGCCAGAATGTTGGCGAACAGTCGGATAGCCAGTGACACAGGCTTAGTGAACACACCAATCAGCTCTACCGGCGCCAGGATGATTTTAACGCCACCCGGTACTGGAGGATTGAAGATGTGACCCCAGAAATGCTTGTTGGTGCTGATCAGGATCGCAATGAAGCTAATAATAGCCAATGCGCCAGTTACAGCAATGTTACCAGTTACGTTGGCAGAACCTGGCAACAGTCCCATCAAGTTATTGATGAGGATAAAGAAGAAAATAGTAAGAATAAACGGAGTGTATTTGTCAGCAGCTTTACCAGGAATGTTTGGTTTCACTACTTCGTCTCTCATAAAGATAATCACCGGCTCCATCAAACTCTGGAAACCTTTAGGCGCTTGCTTGCTACCACGCGTTTTGTAAGCTTTCGCTACACTCAGCATCATGATAACCAACAGCACAGACGCAATGAACATGTAAGTGATGTTCTTCGTGATAGAAAGATCGTAAATCTTCTCGCCTGTAGGATTCTGCTGGCCATCTACCGCAATGATAGTTCCAGTAGGATATTTAGCCTGAGCCAGACCTTTCTCTTCACGGTAATGCTCCGTTACGATCATATAGCCATCCTTTACAGCATGACCATGCTCGAAAGCAGAAGACATAAACGCAGATGTTCCACGCGCAGGATTATAAATAATCACAGGCAGTGGAATACTTATCGGATGCTCACCCCAATCCATAATGTGCCAGTCATGGGCATCCTTTACGTGTCCAAGAATTACTTCTTTTGCATCGAAGCCCTTTTTAGCCTCTTTATGCGCTTCGGTAGCATGAGCCGCAGCCTCGCCGCCCTCGTTGTTTACCGCTGCATAAGCAGAATTACCAAAACTGTGAAGGACTAAGGCCATCACAAGTGCTACCATACTATGTTTGAACCGACTGAATGAAATCACCGTTTTCTGAAATTTTGCGCAAAGATAAACGTTTTTATCTCAAAAATTCAGCGATAATGAAAAAAAAGGAGGGTATATTATAATGTAGTTGACGCTCAGAGGATTATAACTTAAATCCTATTGCATTTTTTAGAGCGATTACCACCGTTTTTGGAGCATCTTATTCGTAAAAAGTTATATTTATTTTTTCACCATGTATTAACCCGCCGCCGAGGCGTTAAATTGCATACTATGCAGCTTGTAATAAAAGCCTTCCAACTTCAACAATTCTTCATGACTACCCATCTCCTTAATCTCTCCCTTATCCAACACAATAATCTTATCCGCCTTGCTAATCGTAGACAACCTGTGGGCAATAATGATAGACGTTCTGTCCGCTATCAACTTATCAATAGCATGCTGAATCAGCATCTCCGACTCCGTATCCACAGAAGAGGTCGCTTCATCCAAAATCAGAATGGCCGGATTATACAACAACGCCCGCACAAATGAAATCAACTGACGCTGCCCTAACGACAAAGTACTTCCCCTTTCCATTACCTGGTAATCATAATTCCCAGGCAACTGCATAATAAAATCATGAATACCAATGAGTTTTGAGGCAGATATCACCTCCTCCCTACTAATCGCGCTGTTATGCAAGGTGATATTATCGTAAATCGATCCGGCAAACAGGAACACATCCTGCAGCACCACCCCTATCCTACTCCTCAACGCATGCAATGAGTAATCCGGTAATGCCACTCCATCTATCTTGATACTGCCCTGCTGAATCTCATATAATCGATTTAAAATGCTGATAATCGTAGTTTTACCAGAGCCCGTATGCCCCACAATTGCTACTGTATCGCCGGGTTTTGCATCGAAAGTGATATCCTTCAGCACATAGCGATCATCCACATAGGCAAACGAAACATGATCAAATGAGATAGCCCCCTTCATATCTTTCCCGGTTTCCTTACCATGGTCAGGGATATAATCCTCATTATCAAGGATTTTGAACACACGTTCACTGGCTACCATCCCCATTTGCAGGGTATTGAACTTATCCGCCAGCATACGCAACGGACGGAATAACATGTTGAGGTACATGATAAAAGCAATCATCACCCCCTGGGTTACTTCATAATTCAATACTTTGTTGGCGCCCCACCACACCATCAATCCCAACGATATCGCCAGGATAATTTCCACCACAGGAAAAAACACTGAATAAGCGAAAATGGCATCAATATTCGCATCCCGGTGATCTTTATTGATCTGGCGGAAACGCGCCTGCTCTCTCTTTTCGGCAGTAAATGCCTGCACCACCACCATACCGGTAATATGCTCCTGCACAAACGCATTCAGCGCAGATACGGCATTACGCACCCGGTAAAAAGACTTATTCACACTCTCTTTAAAAATGTAAGTAGCTATAATCAGGATAGGGAAAGGAGATAAACTGACTAACGTAAGACGCCAGTCTTCCATAAACATCACCACCAAAATGGCAATGATCATCAGTAAGTCTGCCACTATACTGATAATCCCTTCAGAGAACACATCATTAATCGCCTCAATATCATTGATGGTACGGGTAGTAAGGGTACCAATCGGGGTTTTATCGAAGAAGGCGAGGTTCAGATGTACGATTTTCTTATAAACCGTTACTCTCAGATCCTTTACTACTGACTGTCCCAGCCAGTTGGTCAGGTAGGAAAAGAAAAACCTTACTACCGTTTCCAACAGTAGTAAGGCTATCTGTATAATTGTTACCGTTACCAGCATGCGTGTTAGCTGGTTAGCGATGTATTTGTCAACTGTTACCTGGATCAGGTAAGGGCGCAGCGGCGAGATGACCGCCAACACCACTGTCAGAAACATAGAAACATAGAAGGACCGCTTATACGGTGCAGCAAATGAGAAGATACGTCTCAATAAACTAAAATCGAATACTTTCTTTACTGCCAGATTTTCCACGATCGTTCTGATGTTTTTGCTATTATTTCTTTTCGTCTTTCATGATCTGCCTGTAAGCTTTAATGAAGATCGCTCCCAGGTTTTTATGAGGAGGTACGTAATCGCTAAATAATTCTTTGTTACGGGCATCTCCTGCAAATTTCTTGGCTAACTGCGCCCACATAATCACCCAGTCTACATTTTTGCCGCTTCTGATCACATCTTCCAGGCTACGGATAATTGGTTCATTCACAAAACGGGTACCTACCTGTTTGGATGAAATGATATGCGCTTCCGGCGCTTTTTCCAACACCACTGCCAGGTTATGATAACCGCCGCAGGAACCCAGGATCACAATTTTTGCAGAACTCTGCAGGTTCTCCAGGGTAGTGTTCACATGGTAACTGTGTCCACGGTGTATAAAGATACTAGGATGTATGTCATTTTCATCCAGATAATCGGACAATTTTGCGATGGCTTCTTTATCAGCCGGTTCATCCACCGGCAGATTTGCAAATATAGTGGTCGGTTTACCTTTCAGTGAACTGATTTGTGCCCAATATTTATTTTTCTGCACTTTCCATTCTCCTGCAGGGAAGTTGGTCATGAAGCTGGCGAAAGATTCCTGTCCGTCTTTGTCGCCATAGAAGAATACCTGTTGGTAGACACGGCCGCTATCGCTTTCGAGGCTATTATAAGCTACGTAGTTAATCGGAGGTAACGAGAATTTGGCAGCCATATCAGTGGCTTTGGAAGAATCGTTCTCGTTGACAGATTCTGTTTCAAACAGACTGCTTAACAGCTGGTAGATAACAGTTCCTCTGCGGTCGTCATGTTTTTTAACATAAGCCAGATTCTTACGCACCTCTGCACGGAGGAAGTCCAGCAGTTTAGGATCGCGGATACTACCAAAAGAGTTGGCCACATCTACTGCGTCTTCCAGGTCTTCGGTTTTCTCCAGGTTCTGTACATATTTCTGCATCAGATAGTTGGAGTTCTCTGGCGCCATAGACTTGAGGAAGTTGTCCAGCGTATTGAAACCTGCTGCCATTGCGATGAACTTCTTGAAACGGTCGAAATTCACCATCATGAGTAAACTATCCCCACGCGGAGGCTTCATACGGGCCATCATCTGGTCGTATAAACCGGCGTTGTTATGGTTGGTATAACTGGAAGTATAGAGTTCTTCCTGACCATTTACGATCAGATAGTACAGTTCTTCCGGCGTAAAGTCATTTACAATCTTGAAGCGTACCGGTGCCGGTTCTTCATGCAGATCATTCACTTCGCGGATATATAGCAGCGATTTGGCCTGCATATTCTCCATCATGGCTTTCAGACCTATAGGCGTTTTACCTTCCGCTCTCATTTTCTGCATCGCAATCATGGATTTCACCATCTGGCGATAATAGGAACGATCGGTTTCTGTTACTTTCTCCAGTTTCTCTAAAGTAGTAGTGCCATTCAGAATTTCATCAATGAAAGGTAAAATACGGGTGCTCTGGTTCGAACGGCCAATCTGTACAATGGTTTGTACAATTGGGTCCGGATTCCTGCGAATAGCGCTGGCCATCGGCGTATAAGAAGTGGCATAAGTCAATACCTGGTTAGGGTATTTACGAGCCACTGCTGCCACAATAGAATCGGTACCAGGATAATCCAGGTACTGACTTAGTTTAGGCATAATATCTTCGAGGTGATTGAAAGCATATTTACCAAATACGATCCCTCTTGCATCATCATAACCAGGATTGTCTTTGAAGACTTCAATGAGCTTTAAAGTGCCTTCATATGACAGACCCTGAATATAAGGAGCAACGCTCTTGCCTTTAATATCAGCCCGCATCATGTTGTGATATGCATGAATAATGGATGGGGCTTCTTCTGGTTCCAGGAGATGATGACTTCTTTTAAAATTATAGTCCTTCAACACCACATACAGGCCAGTCAGGTACTTTACCTTCAGGCGATGATCCAGGGAACTGTCTCTTTCAATTTCTACCTGCATATCATCCACCTCTTTAATCAAGGCATTCGTTACCTGGAGGTTAATTGTCTGGTCATCGGAGACATGTACCAGTCCGTCGGCTTTACCGTCGAACTTGGCCGCCATAGCCTGTTCCTTATCGATATTATCATGAAATCCCTGTCTGGAGATAGGGATCTGCAAATGACTGCTCTGTGCGTGCACCCAGCTGCTTGAACAAACAGCCAGCAAGAACATGATTAAAACTTTCCTCATTATTTTTTCCTTTTCAGCCTTCCTATCAGCAAATTTACAACCAATTTAAATCTTAGCGTGATTGTTGCTGTTAACGATTAGCTTTTAACCACAAATAAATATGATTTTCCTATATCTTTATAATCTAACCCAGGAAAATCATACTTTAACCATAACAACGGAATGCCATTAAGTGTTAAATAACAATTGATTATGGAGACATTCAAAAGTGACGTTTCTGGAAATCTTTTCCCCGCAAACGAAAAAGTAAGCGCTAAACTCGTTCGACCATCCATTATGAAGATGATTAAGAGCGAGCATCCTGAATTTAACCACAGATGTCATCTCTCTATGTCGGAGCTTTCTAAGTACCGGCATCTGTTCTACGACCGACTGTTCTCAGAGGAGATGGGCGAATTGAGCATCGTAGAAAGACAGGTATTGGAAACCCTGAAAAACGACCAGACTTTATCCGATAAACTGGAAGATGATGCAGAACAGGTTCCTCTGACACTGGGACAACGATTGGCGGATAAAATAGCAGATTTTGGCGGCAGCTGGACCTTCATCATCATTTTCATTGCATTCATCCTGGTATGGATGGCTATGAACGCGTGGTTCCTCTTCAACAAAGGCTTTGACCCCTATCCATTCATTTTGCTCAACCTGATACTCTCCTGCCTGGCAGCCCTCCAGGCTCCGGTGATTATGATGAGTCAGAACCGACAGGAAGATAAGGATCGCCAACGAGCCAAGAATGACTATATGATCAACCTGAAGTCAGAGCTGGAAGTACGCATCCTTCATGAAAAAATTGACCATCTGATTATCACTCAGCAACAGGATATGCTGGAATTACAACAAGCCCAACTGGATATGATGGAGAAAATCATGGGAACCTTACGTAAAAATGGCACTAATCATAAGAATGGAGAAGCCCAATAGGTATGACAACTTCGTGTCTCCATAATTACTAATTATAATTATATTAATTAATTATACTTTACATATTATATTCATTTATTCATAATAAAGGCTGCCTCCGTTTTTTTACAGTAAATTTGCAGGATAAGATGAAAATGGCCACCCATGCTGAATTAACAATTTCATAATGTTATTTTTCCATTAATCACAGGGCGCAGTTTATAATTTTGTGCCGTCTTTATTAAAGCTAAATTTATGATAGACCAAGCCGTAGCTGGAAAAATCCTGGTAGTAGATGATGAACTGGATATTCTTGAGATCATCAGTTATAATCTGAAGTCTGCCGGTTATGATACTGTAACTGCAAAAGACGGCAATGAGGCTATCCAGAAAGCGAAGATATTCCGTCCTGATCTGATTATGTTGGACATCATGATGCCCAATAAGAATGGCATCGACACTTGCCGTGAAATCCGCAAATTCCCAGAATTTAAAGATACAATGGTACTGTTTTTAACTGCCCTCAACGATGAGAAGTCTGAAATCGATGGACTGAACATGGGTGCAGATGATTACATTGCCAAACCCATCAAACCTAAATTGCTGGTAAGCCGTATTAATGCGTTGTTCCGTCGTTTGCACAAACCGGAAGAGCAACAGCTGCAACTCGGCGATCTGATCATCGACAGGGAGAAGTTTACTGTGACTTATAAGGGTCAGGAAATCATTCTTGCCAAAAAAGAATTCGAACTGTTGCAGTTACTGGCTTCTAAACCAGGCCGCGTATTCCTTCGCAATGAAATCCTGAACCAGGTATGGGGTACTGAAGTGATTGTGGGCGACCGTACCATCGATGTACACATTCGAAAAATCCGCCAGAAAATAGGTATCGATCTGATTACTACCGTAAAAGGCGTAGGTTACAAGTTCGAAATGTAATCTTTCCTGAGCATCAAAACATTCTAACAAAACCATGCGGGCTGTAGCTGAAAAGCTCACAGCCACTGCTTTTTTATGGCAAGAAGAAAATTTAATGTAATTTCCCATTATTACAATAATTACTCACTTTGGAGTATGTTCAAGACTAAAAACCTTTCCCCGCAAAAACTCGCGGGTTTCACTGCACTGGTTGTTTCGATAGTAATAGCTTTAGGCAGCCTACTTGTAGATGGCGACTGGAAAGTAGTTGCAGGCGCATTCGTGCTCACTTTCCTCGTGTCTTATTACCTGTATCTTTATACCCTGCAGAACTTCATCTACAGGAAAATAAAACTCATTTACAAATTCATTTACCAAACCAAGGCCTCTAAAAGAGAAGAGTTCTTCAACAAGAATATTCTTCCTTTAAAGACCATTGAAGAAGTAAGTGAAGATGTGGAAAAATGGGCTAGTCAGAAGAAAGAAGAACTGGAAAATCTCCGCAGAAATGAGGAGTTCCGTAAAGAGTTTCTGTTGAATCTTTCCCATGAGTTGAAAACGCCCATCTTCGCGGTTCAAGGTTATATTCACACCTTGCTGGATGGGGCTTTGGAAGATCCGAGTGTGAATAAATTATTCCTGAAAAACGCTACCAAAAATATTGATCGTCTTTGTCGTTTGCTGGATGATCTGGACGAAATATCGAAGTTGGAAAGTGGGGAGATGACAGTCAATGTAGAGGATTTTGTTATTCAGGATCTACTGAAGGACGTATTTGACACGCTGTCTCTCAAAGCCAACACCAAAGGCATCAAATTCAGTATCAAGAAAGGCTGCGAAACGCCGATTCACGTACTGGCTGATAAAGAGAAAATCCGTCAGGTGTTGATTAACCTTGTGGATAACTCTATCAAGTATGGTAAACCAGATGGTCATACCATTGCCAGCATTTACAATATGGACGGCAAACGCGTACTGATCGAAATCTCCGACGATGGTATCGGTATGGCGGAAGAACATCTGCCACGCGTGTTCGAACGTTTTTACCGTACTGACCGCGCCAGAAGCAGAGATATTGGCGGTACCGGACTTGGTCTTGCTATCGTAAAACATATCGTGGAAGCCCATGACCAATCTATTACGGTTAGAAGTAAACCGGAGATTGGCAGTACTTTCGGCTTCACGCTGGAATCCGGAAGAGGCGAATTCTAAAAACGGTACTGGACCCGGCAGGTCAGCACGTTATCATTGATATCAGATGTATAACCTGGCAGCTGGGTCGATTCGTTTTTTACCATGTCGTAATAGACGGTGAACTTCAGATGTTCATTTGCATAATACAGGTACCCGAATCCAAGGGTATTAAAACGTATATCCGCAGGGGTAGTTCCTGAACCAGGCGCCCCTATTTGTTTTCCTTTGACATCCGTATTGGGATCGTACCAATCATACTTCACTACCACCTGGTGCTTTACACTGCCTAAGTTCTGGATAAAATACAGGTAAGCCCCATCAAAATTCCTGATATATAACGGCGCATATTTCCCGGCAGGGTCCAGCGGAATAATCCCCGGCGTTTCAGTCGTGTTGGCGGTAGCTGTTTGTTTTCCTCTGATATATTCTGCTCTGAACTGTGTCCAGCCTTTACCCGGACCATTCGGAATTTTCAACTGCATATCTGCGCCGTAATAATGTCTGGGCGCTATTTTACCCGCATTTTCCACAGAAGAATCTACTTTAAAAGATCCCTTATCCATCGTGTAGATATGATCGGTGAATTGCTGCATGCCGCCATAGAGGATAGATACGCCTCCGGAAAGCAGCCATTTATCTTTATTAATTATCTGTGGTTTTACAGCAATACGGCCTATAAAATCTTTATGGCTATCGAAGTCGCTTGGGCCGGTAAGTCCTTGCCCATTGAATAAACCGGCATCTATTTTCAGGAATCGCAGGGGATGATCTTTGCGGCGGGGTTCGAAGGAGATCATACCGCCCAGATCACGTTCTGTTTTCATCAATGTTTGAGACATGCGTCCGCGTTCCGGCGTTTCCCTGTCTGCGGAAGAGAGATTGACCTCATAACCGAAAGGGCGCGCAAACATACCGGCGGCCATGGAAAAGAGGTTGAATTTTGTTTCAAAGAAACGGCCGTAGAAGTCTCTGATGGCGACGCCTCTCTCCGTACCGTCGAACTGGAAGGCAAATTGCACGATGGGCATATCATTATCATTATACCGTTCGTAGTCGACGCGAATACGGCCCCTGCGAAGCATCCAGCGGTTATCTGACTGGGGATTGAAGTCGCCGCCTGCAAAAGAAGGGGCTCCTCGTTTGGAGGCCATCTGGAATTGGGGTTGGATGTAGCCGCTGAAGCGCAGTGCATCGTATTTATGGTACATGGAGATCATTCCTTTTCCCAGCTCTGTGGTGGTATCAATCATATCCATGAGGAACTGGGCTTTGACAGTCAGGGAGGTGCCTGTCAGCAAAAGTGCTACCAGTAGAATCTTAGCAAAACGCATCCGCGGGTGAAATTTGCCCGCAAAATTAATATTTCGTTATTGATTTTTTATGTGATTGTTAACCAATCAATTTCATGTTAATCGTTCGTTAATCACTCAACTTAACAGTATTGGTAAACAAAAAAACAGCTGCATTACCCGAACTTCTTCCTATAAATATTTCGCCATGCGAAACAATACCAGGGCCCACTGGCAACAGCTGGTAGACAGGGCCATCGCCATTACCGACAATAATTTATCCCTGGATTTGTCCATTACAGCGGTAGCAGATCAGTTATGTGTAGATGCCCAAACGCTTAGCAGGAGGTTCGAGGATTTAAAAGAGGAATCGTTCAAACAGTTTACGAAAAGGAGAAAGCTGGAAAATGCAGGCGGGTTGCTGCGGCATTCGCCCTTTAGCATCAGCCAGATAGCGGAACGTTGCGGTTATAATAATATCCATTCCTTTAGCAAGGCCTTCGCAGAGGAACATGAGTTATCGCCAACCGCCTACCGAGACAGGCTCTATCTCCCTAACGAACTAGCCACACTCAATAAAACACAAAGCATTACGGCTTCACCAGAAACCCAGGACGACATCTTTTGCATGGATCATCTGGAGGAAATCCAGGAAAATGCGTCCACCCTGTACTATACGATATTACCCAGTCAACATGATCCTATCCGAAATATGGTGGCGCATATGCTGCATTATATACAGCAATTCCATATCATCCGTTCCACATTGATGATTCCGGATGCCCGGATCATCACGGGAACACTGGATGCCGTTCCGGTAGTGGCCTATGAGAAAATGATGATGTATGTGGGATTACAAGTGCCTAACAACAAGGCTTATGAGGTGATTCACAGACAGATAAAATTCGGGTTTCATACTTGCCATCTGCTGCAAAAAGAGATGGCTGCTTGTAATTACAAGTTCCTAAAAGTAAACATGGGCTTCGCCGATGCCGGCTTGCCCATGTATAATTTTATCAATACGAGTTGTCGTCAGGGATTCTTTAAAATGAACAGCAACCTGTTCTATATGTCGCTCACAGGGTTGTCGGAGTGTGAAATCTTTATCCCCTGGGAAAGACGCTACAGCGCTTAGAACTGGAAGTAGATAGGTATCATTGGCTGGGTACTTTTTACCTGTACCAGCAACCATACAAATGCTACCATTACTGCTACGCTGCCTACCACCGGAATTTTTGCATAAGCGCCTTCCATAGACAGTTCGGCTTTCTTCGGCATAAAATGCAAAACAAAGCCCATCAGCATTACCCAGAACACTGCGGTATAACCAGTATATAATTCTTTCCAGATTTCTGGCTGGAAGTCATATGCAATCTGATGTATCAAGGACCATGCATCATGGAAGGTGGCTGCCTTAAAGAAGATCCAGCAGAAGCACACGAAATGGAAGGTAAACAGGATGCCCAGTACTTTCAGGACTTTACCTTTCCAGCCTTCGAAGGTGATATTTCTTTTCTTCAGATAGTCGATACGTACTTTATCAACCGCCAACATACTTCCGTGCATACCGCCCCAGAAGATGAAGTTCCAGCTTGCCCCGTGCCAGAAGCCACCTATCAACATGGTCAGTCCCAGATTGATATACTGTCTTACTTTTCCTTTACGGTTACCGCCTAATGGGATATACAGGTAATCTCGCAGCCAACTGGACAGCGAAATATGCCAGCGACGCCAGAATTCTGTGATAGAACTACTTTGATAAGGCGAGTCGAAGTTGGGAGGAATTTTGAAACCTGTCCAGCGGGCAATACCAAGCGCCATATCGGAATATCCGGAGAAGTCGCAGTAAATCACCATTGCATAGCCATATACACCGAGCAGACATTCCAATCCTGTATGTTTACTTGGATCATCGAAGATGTACTGTACGAAGTTCTGATATATAAAATCTGATATGACTATCTTCTTAAACAACCCACTGATAATCAAATACATTCCCTTACCAATATCATCAGAATCGATGAAGTAAGGCTTAGAAATTTGCGGGATGAAATCATGCGCACGCACGATAGGTCCCATCATCAGTTTAGGGAAGAACGACAGGAAGAACAGGTAGTCCATGAAGTTATCCACGGGTTCCAGTTCATCCCGGTATACGTCGATGGTATAGCTGAGATTTTCGAAAGTATAGAAGGAAATACCAATAGGTAAAGTCAGTTTCAGCAGCGGAATATTTCCGGCGGCAAAGTCGTTGATGATGCCGATGAAGAAATTGGTATACTTGAAATAGAACAGTAATCCAATGTTCAGGATTATACTTATGACGAGCAGCGTTGTTTTGGTGGATCGTTTCGGGGCTCGGTGAATCCACCTGGAGAGGTTGAAATCCACTATGGCCGAGAGGATCACCAGTCCTACATAGTATCCGCAGGCTTTATAGAAGAAAAACAGGGAGAAGAGGGTATATACCCATACGCGGCCTGCTTTACTGCGATGCACTGCCAGATAGCACATCAGGAATACGGCAAAATAATAAAGAAAGAAAGCGCTGTTAAACAGAACCGGATCATTCGGGTCGTATCGAAGCAGGTTTAACAACTTGTTGATGTCAATCATTGGATGCTAGTAAGTTTTCTTGGTTGCTGCCATGTATTTTCTGTAGGCTCCTTGCAATGCTTCGTTCAGCAGCTGTCCCTGGAGCTGATATCCTTTCACGCTGAAATGTACGTGATCAGGCGCCCAGAGGCCATTGAATCTGGCACGTTGCAGTTTGTTGACTGCATTGAAGTTCCAGCAGGCGACACCGTGTTCACGGGCATAGCCTTCAATTTGCTGGGTAGCCATTGCGATATATGGATTAGGAGTGATGGAGGTTTTGGTAATTTTTCTCCATTTACCCCGGATCTTTTTGCGGGAATGTGTGTAGATCACGCGCATACAATCAGGCGGAGTTGTCAGCAGAATACAAACTGCCGGGTTTAGTTGCCTGATCAGCGATACGGTTTTATCTATTTCATTTCTGAAGGCGAAGGCGTCGAACTTCCCGTAAGCCTCATTGGTACCGAGGGAAATGATGACCAGTTGTGGCTTCATCACAGCCATGTCTGCCAGCAAAATATTACTATTATCATTATAATGCTGGTACATGGCGCCATTGATACCAACGCTGCTGTATATCACGCCAGGATTGCCATTGCGGAGGAAAGCCCCGTAAAAGCGGAAAGGTGTTCTGGCAGTATTTTCAAACCTTGCAGAGAAGATCTGTTGTTGATCTCTGAAGCTCAGCGTGGCCTTTGTCATGGTAGGTGAACCCGTGAAAGGCATTGGTGTGATAATTACATCCGCAGTTCCGGCTACTACTGTTGTAGAATCATTACCCGGATCATAGAAGAGTTCCGCCTCATTGAATGAATTCTCCTGGAAGCTGTCTTGTTTACCAAGGAAGCTGAGTGCCGGCGGCATGTTATTGGTGCTGATTACAATAGCGCCAGGGCCGAGTACGGGAGATTTGTACCGGTCTATCACTCTTTCCATACTCCATTTCACCGGACTAGACCAACGATAATCTTCCGGGCCATTGGTTCCGGCCAGGTTATAGGGGAACACGAAGCCTCTGCCGGCATTACCGAATTGTCCTTGTAATAATGCGCCATTTGTTTGCGGGAAATATCCGGCCTGCACATGGGAATCGCCCAGGTGGAATACAGATACCACGCTGGTATCCGCATGCGTTAGCGCATTGAAAAAACGGTACAACGCAGTGTCTTGGGCAATAGCATTATCTCCGCTAAAACCTTGTGCCATGGCGGAGTTACCGGCCATTAGCATCAGGACGGCGATACTACTGGATATTATTTTTCTGCCTATATTCATCCATAATAGCTTTATAGAGCATGGAAGCAACCTTCGATGCGCCTAATCTGTTAAAGTGTGTATAGTCTTTGTTTGCACTTGGGGTATCACTTTCCACCCATTTCACCATAGATCCTTCCCCACCCATTGCCGCATAGAGGTTCCAGTAGGCAGTTCCATGTTCAGCAGCCAGATCATGTTGTACAGATAACAGCGCTTCCACACCAGGTGCGGTTACGTAGTGATCTCCTTTTTTATAGGATTTATCTGCAGTTCCGATAATCAGGAAAGAGGTAGCAGGAAAATCATTACGGAGAGAATCCATTACCTTTTTCATTGGGCGCTGATACCAGCTATAGTCGGTCAGTTCCGGACGCCATAAAACGTTGGCGCCATAATGCAATACAACCAGGTCGTAGTGGCGTTCCTGCTGCATCCGGCGTACCATATCCGCAGAGAGGTGTCCTAATTCCACTCCGCTGATACCTCTGAAAGAGTAGTTATCCACATATACGCCGTTGTCTGTTTCGAAGCATACGCCATAGAAAGGACTGGCAGTACCATTGGCATATTTGATGGTTACTGTTTGCTGGCCGGTATCCTGACGGAGGTCCATACGGTTTACCTCTTCATTGCCGGAAAGCGTATAGCCTTTATCGTTAACGGTAACTCCTGTACCAACGGTAGGTCCGAAGAGAATGGAGATTTCGTCAAACTTATCCAGTCTGGGTTTTTTCACTGGTGCAAATCTTGCCCAGCTGGCAGATCCCGGGATAAAAGTATGTCCGGAAAGGCCGAGACCTATGCTGGATGGAGGCGAGTTCTTATAGTTATAGTCTTTCCAGTCTTTGGAGAAGGTATGCGTAATAGTAGTTCTGAAGGAGGCTACTACAGAGGTAATGGGAACAAATCCCACCCCCTGGCCACCGAAGAATTGTTGTAGACTATCGCGCAGATCGCCGGTGATCAGGTCTCCTTCAATCATGGAGTCTCCGAAATAGGCGATGCGTACTTTCTTCCTTTTGCCCGCTTTCAATTCAGCGAGGGCGTGGAAGAAGGCATTCATACCTGCGGCGTCTTCTCCATATTGGGCGCTGGCATACTGCATAATACCGGTATACGACATGAAATCATGGTGCGCATCGGGATTAGGCAATACGGTTACTGCGCCGGTACTGTCCTTCACGGTTACAGTGGAGTCGGCAGCAGAAGGCCTGCCATCACCGGTTTTACCGGCAAGGGCAGGCCTGTTAGTATGATCTTCGGGAGATGAGGTCCGCAAATCGGACAACATATCCAGTTTTCTGAATTGAAAATCTTTAAAAGAGAAGCTGATATTCAGCTGTGATAAAGCCACTAGGCAAGCCAGAGATCCTGCTATAATCAGGAATGGGTAGGCTGCCTTATTCTTGCCAGGCATCTTATTCATGGACGGTTATATCGAATTACCGACTGCATCCTGGCAGCAAGTGGCATAGTTTCTTATAAAGATCCGCTTGCGATGTTGCCCACGGCTGCATCCAGCTTGTAAAGTTTGTAACGGTTAATAATATTTGTCACCCTTCTAATCCATTCCTGGCCTGCGGAAGAATAGCCGCTATGGTTCATTTTATGTAACCATACACTAAACTCCATGTTACCTTGCATGGAAGCAAACCATTTTTTTCTGGAAAGCACCTGCGCAAAGTGTTCGTAGGAAGCCACATCTGACAAATACTGCTTGTATCGGGATTTATGCCCGGGGTTAGTCTGTGACAGATTGTTCTTGCCGACAATACCAAAATGATTGTGCAGCAATTTAGCATTTTTACTGGTTCCAGTACCAGATTCCAACATAGCAATTCCTAAAATCACACTTGCCGGAATCCCTGTTTCCTGCATCAACTCCACCGAAACAGGTTTAAATTTCTTCAAATAATCGCTTGTTGATTGTTGCGCAAACCCAACATTGCTGAGCATTAGCAATAAAAACACCGCACAGATCCAAGTTGCTACTTTGCTCGTGGTAGATGTAAAAGTACCCATAAGCTTAGTTTTTGTGGTTGTTACAGGTGAAGATTTCTTGTTTGTTTTCAGCATCATTTCTTACCTCACATATCAACGATGTCAAACATCGCAATATTACTTTAAAAAATTAAATAATACGTCTTTCCTCTTCTCGCTACTCTTCAGTTAAATTCTTGTTAAAAAATATTGTTCCCTATAATTATGCCAATCCCCTTTGATGCAGCCTTAGCCATATCAAAGGGGACGTGTCTATTTTGAAAGTCCGGATAGGTGCAAATACTATGCCGGTTCCTGTTTAACCAAGCTGATGTATAACTCATCTAATTGGTAATCATCAATAGCAGAAGGCGCATCCAGCATCACATCGCGACCAGAATTATTTTTCGGGAAGGCGATGAAATCGCGGATACTTTCGCTGCCACCGAGAAGCGAACACAGGCGGTCGAAGCCGAAGGCGATACCTCCATGAGGCGGTGCACCATACTCAAACGCACCCAGCAGGAAGCCGAATTTATGAGCGGCCTCTTCCTCCGACATACCCAGTGCTGCAAACATTTTCTCCTGCAGATCACGCTGGAAGATACGGATGGAGCCACCGCCAACTTCCGTACCGTTCAGTACGATATCGTAAGCGTTCGCTTTGATATTGCCGTACTGCGACAGATCATCCATCAGGTGAATCTGCTCTGGTTTAGGAGAGGTGAACGGATGGTGACGGGCAACCCAGCGGTTTTCTGCTTCTGCATACTCAAACAGCGGGAAATCGATCACCCAGAGTGGCGCATATACGTTCTTATCGCGCAGACCGAGACGTTCGCCCATTTCCAGGCGGAGTTCGCTCATTGCTTTACGGGTACGCTCTTCTCTACCGGCCAGCACCAGGATCAGATCGCCTGGCTGAGAACCAGTTTTGGCAGCCCACTCTTTCAGTTGCTCTTCATTGAAGAACTTATCTACTGAAGATTTCAGGGAACCATCGGTGTTGTGCTTCACATAGATGAGTCCGGTCATGCCAATTTGAGGGCGTTTTACCCAATCTGTCAGCTCATCGAGCTGCTTACGGGTATATTCCGAACAACCTTTGGCATTGATGGCCACTACCAGTTCAGCGTCATCAAATACTTTAAATCCTTTATTCTTAACGGTTTCGTTCATGGTTACCAGTTTCATTTCGAAACGGATATCCGGTTTATCGTTACCGTAGTATTCCATAGCATCGTCGAAAGTCATACGCGGGAATGGATCTTTCATATCTATTCCTTTGATTTCCCTGAAGATATGCTTCATCATACTTTCGAAGGTATTCAGGATATCTTCCTGCTCCACGAAGCTCATCTCACAGTCGATCTGTGTGAACTCCGGCTGACGGTCTGCACGAAGGTCCTCATCGCGGAAACATTTCACGATCTGATAGTAACGGTCGTATCCGCTAACCATCAGCAGTTGTTTGAATGTTTGAGGCGATTGTGGCAGAGCGTAGAACTCGTTAGGGTTCATACGACTAGGTACCACGAAGTCGCGCGCACCTTCCGGAGTAGATTTAATCAGGAAAGGTGTTTCGATATCCATAAAGCCCTGGGTATGAAGGTAGTTACGCGCTTCACGGCCTACGCGGTAGCGCAGTTCCAGGTTCTGTTTGATTGCATTTCTACGCAGGTCGAGGTAGCGGTATTTCATACGCAGCTCGTCACTGTCGTTGGAATTATCCATAATGGAAATAGGAGGCACTTTAGAGCCATTCAGGATGGTATAATCATCCAGAACGATCTCAATGTCTCCGGTAGCCATTTCCGGGTTCTTATTGGAGCGTTCTCTGACAACTCCTTTTACTTGTATAACGAATTCACGTCCCAGCGGTTGTTCGCTGAATTTTGTCAGGAGCTGATCTCCGATAACGAGCTGAGTGAGGCCGTAACGATCGCGCAGATCCACGAAGCTGAGATTAGCGCTGATTTTTCTGATTACTTGTACCCAGCCGGCCAGCGTAACCTGCTGACCAACATGTTCCATTCTGAGTTCTCCGCAAGTGTGCGTCCTGTACATGCGTAAATAATTGATTTAATGAGTTATATGGTTGAACCCGCGGAAGCAGTTCACTGTTGTCAGGTGCTTCATCCAACGCTTCCGCCATGCCCGCGAGGGGGAGCAAAGATACGTTTTGATCGCTGCATTTTAGCGCCGGGGCTTGTTAAAATATCTGTTTACAGCGATCTCCGCCATTAATGGCTCTTTCTTTTTGATGACCCTGGCAAAATGTGCTGCCATCAATGGCGCCAGCGAACACCCTTTTGTGCCGAGTCCATTAAATATACCGATAGCCGGATATTCGGGATGAAAGCCTGCTATAGGCCGGCGATCATCGCCGGAAGGGCGCACTGCCGCCAAATGGTCCGTCACTTCATAAGGCACCTTCAACAACTGCTGGATTTTCTCTTCCAGATGAACCCGCTGTTCAGACGTAGGCAACTCATCCGGATATTTCCAGGCAAAAGAAGACCCCGCCCAGAAGAGTCCCTCCGGTTGAGGTACTAACGTAATGCTTTTTTTAATAATATCCGAAGTTTCCAGACCAGGTATCCGAATCATCAACACCTCCCCTTTATTCGGCAGGAATTTAATCGCCTGGAAATAAGGGTTAGCAGCCCCAGCCACACCGTCACAGAAAATGATCTGATTGGCAGTATAATCGCCATACTTCACCTCGTCATCACTAATGACCTCTAAAGCAGACAATTCGAAATGCACTGGCAGTAAGGCCTCCTTATTTGTAAGATATTGGCGGTAAGCGGGTAAGAATTCTTTTAAATTAACTGTCGCGCCTTTAATGATAGCAGCCCCTAGTGTTTGTTGCAGATATTCCCCATATTGTAGGTCCTGGGGAATTGTGGTGTATTTTTCGTTACTTCCCTTGCCAGCCTTAGCATTGAAAGCATCCCTCAATTGTTCAGAGGGAAATACCGTCCACAAATTTCGTTCGGTTAATATATTAACATTCAGTAAAGCAGACAATTCGGCATATGTCGATTTGGCAAACGGGTAGATCTCGTCATACATCCATGCGGGCTCAAACCTTCTTCCAGATACAGGATTAATGATACCCGCCGCTACTCTCGATGCACTATTCTTTTTCCCATCATCGATTACCAACACACGGAATCCTTCCTGCATCAGGAACCAGCTCAACATAGTACCGGCAATGCCTTGCCCAACAATTATGCAATCTACTTTTTTCATGTCTGTGCGAAGGTATTGTTTCTCGCAAAGGACGCAAAGAGGCAAAGGACGCAGAGGAAAAGTTTTGCAGATTTATTTGATATAGCTCGCAAAGGACGCAAAGAAGCAAAGGACGCAGAGGAAAAGTTTTGCAGATTTATTTGATATAGTATGCTGAAAAGCAAAAGGGGCAAAGGAATATACTTCCTTTGCCCCTTTGCGTTCTTTGCTTCTTTGCGTTCTTTGCGAGAAAAAATACTATTCCGCGACTTTCACAGTAATACCTTCGCTATGTGCGCTGAACTCAGGCGCATACATACATTGCGCAGTAGCTACGCCATTAGAGAAGGTACCTTCATGCGTTACGAATAACGGATATTCAAATACCCACGTTCCTTTAGGAAGACTACTAAAGAAGAAATCAGTGCTGGCATCTTTTGTACTTTCATAATAGCTAAGACCACCTTGCCATTTCGCAGTACTGAGAGCATTCACTGGCTCGAAAGCCGCGGCACGCATATCTTTCAGATGGATATATTCCATATCTCTGTCGGAACGCAGCACAATACGTACTTTCAACTTATCTCCTACTTTCAGTTGATTACCATCACTCAGTTGTGTTAATACGGGACCCTTATCTGAGTTCTCTTCTTTAAATAACTGTTTCTCTATGGACAATGGCGTTTGTGCAGCGGTAATTTTATCCAACTGCTCAAAGTACTGCCAGTACACAGCTCCCCAGGAAGGTTGCCCTTTACTACCTTTAACCTCCACTGCAATTTTACCCATTTCAGGTTTCACTGTTTTGGCATCGTATTGCTTGCGGAGATAGCCAGTACCTGCTTCTGTTTTCTCTTCTGTAGAGCGAATTTCCGTTGCCCCCAGATCAATCATCACATCCGGATTTGCAGCCAACCAGTTATCACCACCAATCAACATGGCATAACAGCCGTCGGCAGTAGCTTTAGTAGTACTCCAGTTATTTGTTTGCTTGTTCTTCAGCAGCCAGGTTTTCATCTGCCCAACAGCTTTCTTATCATTACCAACAGTGGAAAATACTTCAATCAAAAGCGCTTGCGTTTCCACTACCGCCTGATTCCAGTAATAGCCACCAGTATTGTTTTTCCAATACATGCCCATTTCAGGAGACACGATCGCATTTTCCTTCAGCGATTTCAGTATAGCCGTAGCCGTTACCTTATCATTTAAACGATTAAACAGTAATGCTGTCATCGCCTTTTCATATAAGCTAAAGGTAGTCCAGTTTTTCTTCGCCAGGCCCAGGTAGTAATTCCAAACGCCATTCAATGCGGCAGACTTAGGCTTATCAAAGAAGCTTCTTGCATACATGTATTGTATATCCAGCCCGTTGATACCTAATTTCATGTTTTTCTTCTGACTGCGTTGATATTCATCCAACACGCGACCATCCAAATAATCAATGGCTTTATCAGCAATGGTATTCGCCTGGTTATTCTTGCTATGTACCAATTGATTCAAACGACCAATACCTGCAACAATGTATTGTGTGATGTATCTGTCATCCCACATACCTGTGAACCATGGGAATGCGCCATTTTCATTTTGCTTTCCGGCCAGTTGCTGCATGGCCTTATCTGCGCCAGTAGCCACGGCAGCGGCATCAAACAAAGTAGCTATGCGATGACGCTGTTCGTTTTCATTTTTAGCGTCGAGCACCCATGGCGTTTGCTGTAACAGCACTGATTTGAGATCTTCATTTTTTTCAAGATTACTCATCAGGGCACTGGTATCAGTTGTCTTCCATTTAGCAAAAATCTGTGCAATCGCCGGTTGTTGTTTTACAATCCATGCTGCCAGCGTATTTGCATAGTATCTGTTAAACACTTGCTCTGAACAGTCGTGCGGGAATTCCATCAGGTAAGGCAGCGCCTGCACTGCATACCAAGCCGGATTTGAAGTGTATTCCACTGTCAGTGCATGTTGCTGCAGTGTTTGGGAAGACGCGCTTTCCTCCAGCTTTTTGAAGTCCATTGATTTACGACCATCGCCTTGCATGGCTATGGTCATAGACTCTGTTACGAGCATACGGTTAGTGAGTACAGGTAATGCACTTTCTTCTCCATCACTAAACTTACCTGCCCGTGCTGTAATACGATAAATTAACGTACTGCCATAACCGTTAGGAATCTGGATAGGGAAAGATACTTGTGTACTCTGACCAGCTTTTGCGGTAAAGTGTTGTACCGGGAAAATATTCTGGAACCAACCATCCACTGGCTGCATGGTATTGGCATCGAGGAGTTCGAGTCTCGCCTGGCCTATCAATTGTGAATCAGCCAGGTTACTGATTTTAGCAGTGAAGTTCATCTTATCCCCTTCCCGCATAAACCTTGGAGCAAATGGCTGCACCATTAAGGTTTTCTGTGTAACGATTTCTTCTGTCTTCAAGCCAAATGCCGCCTGCTGTGTATGCGCCAGGCCTTGGAATTTCCATTTGGTCAGCGCTTCCGGCATAGTAAATTCGAAAGACACATTACCATCTTTATCTGTTCTTAAATCAGGATAGAAGAAAGCAGTTTCATTGAAGTTAGTACGCGCCTTTACGGGTACGATTTCTCCAGCTTGTCCTGCTGCTCCTGCGGCCTGATCCGCCCATTGTACATTATTCTTATTGGCTTCAACTCTGATATCATTTGACACATCTCCTTTTGTATAACCCTCTCCATGGGCCTCCTTTCTCATAGCTGCCACCGGAGCTGCACCAGGAACGCCTGCTGGAGCAGGAGCTGCCTGCGACGCCATACCTCTGATTAATATTCTCCTGTTTCTGCCTTCCAATGCCAGATCCCAGCCATACCAGTTGATAGATGGATAAACCTGTTGCACATATTTAGAATCGTGGCTATAGTCGCCATACAATACGCCTTCATCTATACCACTATTGTCTCTCATGGCAAGGCTCTCTTTCACAAAATCACCAATAGCATAACTCGGCAGGCCCCAGCTAAATGGCTGGATAGCATCCAGGGAAGCATCGTACATAGCCGCCAGTAAAGAGGCAGATACTTTATCCGCTTTTTTACCCGAGATATGTACAGACCATTTCTCTTTCTCGCCAGGCAACAATTTATTGCGATGTGCTGCCAGTTCTATTTTCAGTTCTTTATCATCAGCAGGTACACGGAATACCACTTCTTCACTCCAGAATCGATTATCTCTAACCCAGGAATACTTGTAATGTACATTGCTGGCGTCTTTCTGGGTGATCTTATATTGTCTGTTGGTTTCGCCTTTCAGACGGAATGGAGTTACTTCATTGGCTACTTCAGGCCACATTGCCTCTTCCAACACATAGGCATCTTTTGCGGTCTGTAATTTCACAGTGGCTGTCTGGCCAATTTCATATTCTTTATCCGGTGTGTAACTCCAGGAATACTGTGGGTAATCCATAGAGGGATTATTTTCATCTACCACCAGGAAGGTAGCTTTCTGCAGAACGGTCTGGCTATCTCCTGGGGTAGCAGTTACTTCCAGACGGTAATAACCAGGTTTCAGCTTAGGGAATCCAGGCTGTAATACGCCATCCTGTGTGCTCTGCATCTTTTGATCATATATTGCAGGCAGCGTAGGCCAGGCATCCAGCTCGTCTTCATTCTTGTAGACATCCAGCGGGAATAATTTTACAAATTCTTCTTTCGTATAGACAAACTGATCTGGCACATTCCAATAGCGGTTTCGCATCAATCGCTTCTCTGGCTGTATAGGCAGGAGTTTCAGCTGGAGAGACGCGGGTTCGAAATGGCCGTTCAGGTTATTGGTAGCCACTTTAATTTTATTCAATGCAGCAGTTGTAGTAGATTTTGGAATATCTACGGTGGCTACAATGCTTTTATATCCTGCATTGATGGACTGTACGCCGCTACGGGTTTCTCCATTAATATCTGTAATGTCTACAGATACTTCATAGGTGAAATAAGGCATTACAGCGGTATCCACTGATCTGTCTGGAATGGCAGGGAACTGAATGGTGAACTTTCCGTTAGCATCGGTGGTAGTCTTACCATTACTGATTTCCCGTGAAGAGATGTTAAATGGCTTCCAGCTTCTGATCCATGGATAAGGGAAATGTGTTCTGCGCACTACGCGGTAAGAGACTGTAGCATTATCAATGTTATTGCCTGCAAAAGCAATTGCTTTACCATTTGCAGTAACGGTATCGCCTACACGATAAACTTGTTTTACATCTTCGAAGGTCACTTCAAATTTCGGCCGTTTGTACTCTTCTACCTGGAAATAGGACTGTCCTTCATTATTCGTAGTTTTCAAAGAATAGGTACCTGTCAGGCGTCCCATTGGTATAGTGAACTTACCGGAAAACGCACCGAAATCATTTGCGCCCACTTCCAAAGAATCCACTAACTCTCCGTTTGCATCATGTAATTCTACCGCTGTTTTGAAGTTCGGTAGAATATGGCCACTGGCAACATCTTTATCTTTCTGCATGGCAATTCCCTTGAAATAAAGGGTTTGGCCTGGGCGATATAATCCTCGGTCTGTAAAGAAAAAGACATCCGGCGAAGGCGCTTTAACCGATCTTCCATTATCATAAGAATAATCGCTTATCTGGAATGCATAGTTATAATAGTTTGGCATCAACAGTACATCCTGCTTGTAGGTCCACTTCAGCCATTTATCCGCATTATCTTTCACCTTATAGCGGATATTGATCATCCCGTTGTTATCTGTCTTTCCT
Source organism: Chitinophaga dinghuensis (assembly GCF_003259435.1). GTDB lineage: Bacteria > Bacteroidota > Bacteroidia > Chitinophagales > Chitinophagaceae > Chitinophaga > Chitinophaga dinghuensis. The sequence continues at coordinate 735,419 of NZ_QLMA01000002.1, read as the reverse complement.
GTGAAAGCCAGTTTAGACGGCACTTTCGTCTGGGCACTTGGAATAGTCCACAATTCAACTGTTGCACCCGGCAGCGGCTCTCCTGTTGTACGATTCAGTGCATATACCAGGGAGTCCCTGCTCATGAAAGCAATGTTAGATACCGTAAAAAGATGACCGGCAGTAACAGCATCTTCCATGCTAAATTGTTCATTATCGCTAATGAGCAATACGTAGAGACCAGACTGTAGCGCGTCTACCTTTAATTCTACCATGTGCGACATATGGTCATCGCCTGCAGGTAATTCCTGGCTCCAGGTACGAACGGTATTGGAGGTCATCAACTGACGGATCACCTGTTTGGTATTATTCTGATATGGCTGAAATGCGCCATCATTCTTAGTCAGGTTTTCTGGTACTGACAGAATTCTCAGGTATACTTTGCTGAGGTTACGGTATTTAGACAGGATACGCAGTGCTTGTCCTGGCACATTCACTTTCTCTATCGTCAGTCCCAGTTGTTTCTGAAGAATAGATTGTTTCAAATTATAGGCATCAGCAGCGCCGGTGCTTTTAGGAAATACTTTGATGACCTGATCGCAGAGTGTCAGCGCAGCTTGCAGTCTTGCTTTATTTCCGGGAATTGCGGACTGCGTATAGTCGTACATGTTAATATCTGAAATACGGGACTGTACCAGCATTACCGCGGCTTCTCCGGATATTTCATTGCTTTTGTATGTCTCATACATTTGCTGGAGTACCTGCTCATATAGTTGCTTTTTATTGGAGGCAACACTTATCTGGTTTACATATTGCAGGCGGGCCACATCCGCAGCAGCGAGGGCGCTTTTATCGGCATCGTTCAGATGAAAGCGAATCAGCTGCTGATATAATTGAATGGCTTTGAATTGCAGGCTGGCATCATCTGTTGATGTGAAGGTATGTTCAACAAAGGTTGCAGCGGGCGCAAAAGCGGCAGGGTCTTCCAGTTCAAATTGGTTAGCCGGCTTATTGAAGTCATTTGCACCAGATTTGTAGTAATAGATCACGCGATTAGCCAGCAGATCATAGAGTGTGGGTACAAGTTTGGTGGTATTGGTACCCTGATCAACTACGGCTGGCCAGGCGGATATTGGCTGTTGCTGGATAATTTCCGGTTGAGAGAGGGAGGCGGCATATTCCTCCGCAATAGCTGCATTCAGCTTCTCAGGAGACCAGGTGCGGATATCCTGGTTTTTATCCTCCTTTACATCCGTGCGGCCAATCAGAATATATCTGTTCTGGCGTAGGTAAGTCCAGAGGACTTCCGCTTTCATGCTTTGGAGAATGGCTTTGGCTGGGCCGCTGGCAGACGCGATTTCGCTATTCAGTCGGCTCATACCGTAGTCCAGGCTACTATCCTTGAGGCTACTGGCAAAGCGAAGCTGAAACATCAGGGCTTTGATGACCTGTTGTTCATTCTTAGCAGTTTTTGCCTGCTGATAGATCTCATCAGTTTTTTTCAGAGCGGAGGAAGTAAGTCCCTTTGCTACCAGTTGGTCTACTTCTTTCCAGGAATTACTAAAATCGGATTGGGCCATAAGAGTTTGTACACTAAAGGTTAATACAATGCATAAGGCTGCAAGGACTCGCATATTGGGTTACATTTATGTTAACAAAAGGGAAAAGGTGGAAAGCACAGGGAAACATCCCGTTACTCTCCACCTTTCCAAGTATAATTGACAGCGAATGGATTAAGCCATTGCTGCTTTTTTGCTCAGTACTTCTGCCATTGTTTTACCAATGTTAGCAGGGCTTTCTACTACGTGAATACCACATTCTTCCATGATTTTCATTTTAGCAGCAGCAGTATCTTCAGCACCACCGATGATAGCGCCAGCGTGACCCATACGACGGCCTGGAGGAGCAGTCTGGCCAGCGATGAAACCTACAACTGGTTTGGTACCGAATTCTTTGATCCAACGAGCAGCGTCAGCTTCCATGCTACCGCCGATTTCACCGATCATGATGATACCTTCAGTTTCCGGATCGTTCATCAGGAGTTCAACAGCTTCTTTGGTTGGAGTACCGATGATTGGATCTCCACCGATACCGATAGCGGTAGAAACACCCAGACCAGCTTTAACAACCTGGTCAGCAGCTTCGTATGTCAAAGTACCGGATTTAGAAACGATACCGATTTTACCTTTTTTGAAGATGAAGCCAGGCATGATACCTACTTTCGCTTCTTCCGCAGTGATAACGCCAGGGCAGTTAGGTCCGATGAGGCGAGTATTAGTACCTACCAGGAAGTTTTTAGCTTTCACCATATCCTGAACAGGAATACCTTCTGTGATACATACCACCAGGGCAACACCTGCTTCAGCAGCTTCCATGATCGCATCAGCAGCAAATGCTGGCGGCACAAAAATGATAGATACGTTGGCGCCGGTTGCTTTTACAGCATCCGCTACGGTATTGAATACCGGGCGCTCCAGGTGAGAAGTACCACCTTTACCTGGCGTAACACCACCTACTACATTGGTTCCGTAATCGATCATCTGTGTGGCGTGGAAAGTACCTTCAGTACCGGTAAATCCCTGCACAATCACCTTACTATCCTTATTAACTAAAACACTCATCGCGCTTGTTTTATTGGTTTATTATTTTAATATGTTTACTTCTGCGGTCCGGCAAAAATAAGCTGATTTGAACAATTCTGCAATTTAGCACCTTTCAGGATAAAAGCCGGATACTAAACATTGTTTATCTGCTTATTTTTTCTGTTCCCCTCCATTGCCAGGAGCCTCTCTTTTAGTCTCCTCCTTCCATTTTCCGCTACTATACAGCTCTGTTTGTCTCATTTCTTTGGCTTCACGGAGGAATTCAGATGCGAAGATAAAGTCATTCAGCAGTTGGTCATTGCTGAAAACGATATCCTTATTGGTGCCTTCCCACTGTTTCTGACCTTGATACATATAAACGATATGGTCCCCGCTTTCCATTACGGTGTTCATATCGTGGGTATTGATCACAGTGGTAATATTGTATTCCAGCGTCAACTCCTTGATCAGCTGATCTATCAGCAGGGAAGTCTGCGGGTCAAGACCGGAGTTCGGCTCGTCACAGAACAGGTATTTGGGGTTTAGTACGATCGCACGGGCAATCCCTACCCTTTTTTTCATCCCTCCGGAGATCTCTGCAGGGAATTTCTTGGCGGCGTCTTTCAAGTTCACACGTTCCAGACATTCTGCCACCCGCTTTTTCTTGTCGCGGTAGCTGCCTGTACCAAACATATCCAGGGGAAACATCACATTTTGCTCAACAGTCATACTGTCGAACAGGGCAGATCCCTGGAAAAGCATACCGATTTTCTGACGGATTTCTTTACGCTGTTGGTTATCCATCCCCGAAAAGTTCTGTCCGTCATATTTTATGATGCCTGCATCCACTTCAATCAAGCCTACCATGCATTTCATCATCACCGTTTTTCCGCTACCACTGGAACCGATGATAAGATTTACCTTACCGGATTCCATTACAGCAGATACGCCTTTTAATATCTCCTTATCGCCAAAGCCTTTTTTTATGTCTTGCAGTTCGATCATGATACATTGTAATTACTTACAGCAAAATGGCTGTCAGGGCATAGTCCATAAATAGAATAAGTACGCAGCTCACCACTACTGCGGTGGTACTGGCCTTACCAATTTCCAGCGCGCCTCCTCTTACGTTATAGCCGTAATAGGCAGATACGCTGGTAATAATCAAGCCGAAGAAGAATGATTTGGACAAAGCAAAGAATACATTATAAGCACGGAATTCCTGTCTCAAACCCATCAGGAACTGATCTGCGGAAATAATGCCAGACAATACGCCTGCTTCCTTACCGCCCCATACGCCCAGAAACCCGGAAATACATACCAGTACTGGAACCATTAATATGCCAGCCAGGATTTTAGGCAGGATCAGATAACCTTTGGTATTAATACCCATGATTTCCAGGGCATCAATTTGTTCGGAGACTCTCATATTACCCAGCTCAGAGGCTATTTTAGACCCAACGACACCCGCCAATACAATACTGGTAAGGGTTGGGGCGAATTCCAGGATAATGGTATCCCGTACTACCTGGGCAATTGTACTCTTGGGTATAACCGGGCTTACTAACTGGTAGGCCGTTTGCAGGGTGGTAACGCCTCCCATGAACAACGAAATAATAAACACTATCCCAAACGACCCTACGCCAATATCCACACATTGCTGCATGAACTGTTTCCAGTACATCTTCATGTTCTCCGGACGGGAAAACATGCCTTTCAGCATCAGTAAATAGTTTCCGAAATGATAGAAGAATTTAAACTCCATAACCGGCCAAAGATATGACAGATTTTTTCAATCGTACCCGAATTTCAGATTAAATCAACAACCTATTTCAAACTACTCACCAGCAAGCGTTTGAGGCTACGCTCGACAATTTCGCCCATGGATTTACATCTGGCAAATACCGGATCATGGTAATACTGCGCCAGCTCTTCACCCAACTGGTGAATCTTCTCGGGGAAGGATACACGATCTGTCATGATTACATCCCGCAAGTCCTTGATCCTATGGCGCTGAACTTTCAGCCTCCGTGCCATGAGGGCGCGTTCCTCCTGCTGGTATTGTTTTACCACTTCCGCATTCAGATGCTTGATAGCCAGATCCACAAATACCCGGTTCTCCTTAAAGTATTGTGGCATATACAGCGTACGCTTACCTTCATAGAATTGCTGATCGAAATCGATAGCGCGTATGCGAAACTGCACATCGTCGAAGTCGGGCGTAATATCGAATACAAAGTTATAGCTACGCATATCCCCCAGCAGCCGCACAAAGCAGCGTTCATTGAATTTCACAAACTCCTTGGCAATACGCTTAGGGTTAAACTCAGGACGGTCCAGGTAATGCAGGATAAACTGATCTCCTGGAACCCCGGCAATATGCTCCTCCACAAGGGTATTCCGATCTATGAGGAAATTCATCCAGTAAGGAGACAGGATATGCTCCAGTTCAAGGCCGTAGATGCGAGATGCATCAGCTATCTTGATATAGAAATAATCGTATACTTCGTTGTAATTATTGACAATCTTAATGCGAAAAGGATGGCTGTTGCCGAATGTGCAGTAATCAATCCGTTCAATATGCAGGTGTTCTTCCGCCGTCTGATCCCCACCGGCTTTAAGAATGGAATATATCCGCTTCAATCCTGCATGAATGGGAGCCATCATGCTTTGCGGATAGAAAACCGTTTCCCAGAGGGTATCTTTCCCTTCCTTATCATACACCGGAATGGAAGATTCGTAATACCGAAGCTCCTGGTAATCCACAGGCAGTTTCATCTCCCGTTCATACAGTTTGAGGTAATTACGGAAAGCCTGGTTTATCGGAAAGAAAATCTTCTTTTTGGAAATCTGCTGCATGTGATAAATATACCAAAAATGCAGACAGGATGAAGCAAAAAAGCCATCAGCGCGAAGATGACGGGGAGACCCGTATCCTCACGCTGATAGCTTTATTAATAATCCGGCTGGACTTATTTCTTCTTTTTACCTTTGGATTTCTCCTCTGCTTTTTTGTCTCTGCAACATTTTTCCTGTGCATCCACCACCGCGATGTTTACCATGTTCACGATCTGGCGTACAGTACTGCCCAATTGCAGGATGTGTACAGGTTTCTTCATACCCAGCAGTACAGGACCGATTGCATCGAATCCAGCAACTTCCTGCAGGAGGTTATAAGCAACGTTACCGGCAGTGAGGTTAGGGAAGATGAGGGTATTCACTTCGCCTTCCAGCAATTCGGTAAACGGATAGTTATCCTGCAGAATTTCCTTGTTAAAGGCCATTGCCGCCTGGATTTCCCCGTCAACAATCAGAGAAGGATTGCGTTGTTTAACGATTTCACGCGCTTTGGCTACCAGTTGTGCCTCAGGGGTTGGACTGGAACCGAAGTTGGAATAAGATAACATCGCAATGCGAGGAGTGATATTGAAGTGTTGTACTTCTTTTGCCACCATCAGTGTAATATCAGCCAGTTCTTCCGCAGTAGGATTGAAGTTAACAGTGGTATCTGCCAGGAACAAAGGACCACGTTTGGTTTGGATGATATACATACCAGCCACTTTGTTCACGCCTTCTTCCATACCGATTACCTGCAATGCCGGACGGATGGTATCAGGATATTTACGGGTCAGACCGGAGATCAGTGCATCTGCTTCGCCGGTTTCCACCATCATACAACCGAAGTAGTTACGCTCACGCATTACTTTCTTCGCTTCGTACATGTTAAATCCTTTACGCTTGCGTTTTTCGAAGAACAGCTCACCAAACTGATGACGTTTGTCCTGCATTTCATCGCTCTTAGGATCGATGATAACAGCATCTTCAATTTCGATAGAATGTTCGTGCATGAGGCCACGGATACGGGCTTCATTACCCAGGAGGATTGGGTATGCAATACCTTCATCGTTTACTACCTGAGCAGCTTTCAGGATCTTGATATTATCCGCTTCCGCGAATACAACTTTCCTTGGATCACGGCGCGCTTTGGTACCGATTACGCGGAACAGTTGATTATCCAGACCCAGACGGCCATTCAATTCCTGTCTGTAAGCATCCCAGTCGGTGATTGGATGATGCGCTACACCGCTGTCCATAGCCGCTTTAGCTACTGCAGGAGCTACAGTGCTAAGCAAACGCGGGTCCAGTGGTTTTGGAATGATATATTTAGGACCGAAAGTGATATTCTTCTCATTGTAAGCGAGGTTCACGATATCCGGAACCGGAGATTTCGCCAGTTCAGCGAGGGCTCTTACAGCAGCGAGTTTCATTTCCTCGTTGATTTCAGTAGCTCTTACGTCGAGGGCGCCACGGAAGATGTAAGGGAAGCCCAATACGTTGTTCACCTGGTTAGGATAATCAGAGCGACCTGTCGCCATGATTACATCCGGACGTGCCGCCACAGCTGTATCGTAAGCGATTTCCGGATCAGGGTTAGCCATTGCCATTACGATAGGGTTTTTACCCATGCTCTTAATCATCTCAGGCGTAACCACATTACCCACAGAAAGACCCAGGAATACATCTGCATCCTTCATGGCTTCTGCCAGGGTTTTCACTTTAGATTTGGTAGCAAACTGCATGTGCATCGGACCCAGATCTTTACGTTCTGTGTTCAGCACACCGTCTTTATCAAATAAGATGAAGTTTTCCAGCTTCGCGCCCAATGCTAAATAGAGGCGAACGCAGGCCATAGCAGCGGCGCCAGCACCGTTTACTACGATCTTAACCTTTTCAATTTTCTTTTTTACGAGTTCCAGCCCATTGAGCAATGCAGCACTTGAAATGATCGCCGTACCATGCTGGTCGTCGTGCATTATTGGTATCTTCAGCTCTTTACGCAGCCTTTCTTCGATCTCAAAGCATTCAGGACTCTTAATATCCTCCAGATTAATACCTCCGAAGGTAGGTTCCAGCGCTTTTACGGCAGCCACAAAGCTATCCGGATCTTTCGCATTTAATTCAATATCAAAAACATCAATGTCAGCAAAGATTTTGAATAACACACCTTTACCTTCCATCACCGGCTTACTGGCTTCCGGACCAATATCACCCAATCCGAGTACAGCGGTACCATTACTGATAACGCCCACCAGATTACCTTTTGCGGTGTATTTATAGACATTTTCTACATCGTTGAAAATCTCTTTACATGGTTCAGCTACTCCTGGAGAGTATGCGAGGGAGAGATCCCATTGAGATTTTGTATTTTTCGTAGGTACTACTTCAATTTTACCCGGCCTGCCTTTTGCATGATAGTCTAATGCATCCTGCTTGTTCAGTTTCTTTGCCATATCAAGTTTAGATTGTTGTAATTGGGCGTGCAATATACGAACTATTGCAGTAAGACCGCCAGTAAATACTGGCAGGCTATCTCACACTACTCACAAATAACAGTTAAATTTCCTTACTTTTACGGCGTTAAACATTCGCAAATATCATGATACAACGCATCCAGAGTCTTTACCTGCTGTTAGCTGCCGGAGCAGGCGTAGGGGTACTATGCAGCAACCTGTGGAAAGCCACACTGTCCGCAGCAGAACAACCTATTTTCGTCAGTGCTACCAACAACTATCTGATGTATGTGCTTTATATCATCATCATTCTGATCGCCTTTGCGTCCATCTTCCTTTATAAGAAACGCCAATTACAATTCAGACTGACAGTCATCGATATCCTGCTCACCCTGGGTGGTATTGCCTACCAATATTACCTGGTATCAAAAGAAGCTAATGCATTGGTTTCCAGTGGGAAAACTATTCAGAGCGCTTCGTATCTCCCTGCATCCTTCCTCCCCATTGTGATGGTGGTACTGCTTTTCCTCGCAGCCAAAGGAATACGCAAAGATGAAAAACTCATCAAATCCCTGGATCGCCTGAGATAAACATATTTCATAAAAAACAAGAGGCCGACTCATCCTATTGAGTCGGCCTCTTGTTTTAAGTAAGGTTGATATCTGCTATTCCTTCACTTTTTTAAATATAACCCTGGCTTCAGCAGTAGAATCATTTCCATCGTTCAACTCCATCCGCAGCTTCATTTCTTTCCTGGTAATATTATCAATCCGGTATTGCACACCGTCGTTATCTGTCGTACTTCTTAATACCAATACCAGCACTTCCACTTCATTCACAATGCGTCTGCCATTTTCATAATGCGCTTCCCTGATTTTTTTCTTTACCACTTTCCAGGTATACGTCTCTATTTCAGATTGACAACCCGGAACTGTTGAACCAGCCATTGTTTTGGCATCCTTATTTGCGCCGAAATAAAAACGCTGATCCTTTCTGCAGCTATCGTATTCCTTGATGGCATCATCCGACTTCAAGCCATCCTTATTGATATCTACGGGCCCTCCAAATTTTACAGAAGACAATACCCAAACGCCAGGAATTTTATCATCAAAAACATCCGTCACCTGTGCGGATACCATTTTGCCGGAGAAGATCAAGAGGCAGACTAATAACGAAAACAATTTCATAGGATATAGGTTTTTTTATACAGAATCAATATGTAAGATATAATAAAATATTCACCTTTAATTGGATAGTATTCGCAATCAGTCGCTGGTCACTTCCACATAGATACTTGATGGCAGATAACCAAATACATATTCCGTCACCTCGCAAAGCCACATTTCCTGATTCACCGATTCTCCTCTGAAGGTGGCCATCAGATAATTACCTCCTCCAATGGAACCTTGCAGATTCTCAATCAGCCGGGCTTCCTCTGCACCTTCAAATGGGGCATCACTCAGTTTCAGAAAACATTCATTGGTATTGCCACTGGCTACATCCAGCATTGTATCTGCACCCAGTACCATTTGCAGCTCTTCTATATCCTTGGTCCATTCGGGAATATCAATAAACCATTTCTGTTCGGGGGTTTTGTAAAAACGATATTTACCTGTCATACATAGGTTGTTTAAGGGTTAGTGAGATATAAATGCCTTCATTAGCAGACATTTACTTACAAAGTAAAGGCTGGTCCACAGTGGACCAGCCTTGATATTTATTTTTAGAAAGATGATTTACAGATACTGTCCTGTATAACTTTCTTTTACTTTCTTCAAGCCATCCGGCACACCCGCATACAGCAGATTACCGCCACCAGCGCCACCTTCAGGGCCGAGATCAATTACCCAGTCAGCACTCTTGATCACATCCAGGTTATGCTCAATGACCAATACGCTATGCCCCTGTTCTATCAGGGCGTTAAAGGAATTCAACAGCTTCTGGATATCATGGAAGTGCAGGCCCGTGGTAGGTTCGTCAAAAATAAAGAGGATATGTCCCTGTGCTTTACCCTTACCCAGGAAAGACGCCAGCTTTACACGTTGCGCCTCGCCGCCAGACAAGGTATCACTACTCTGCCCCAGTTTCACATAACCCAAACCTACATCGCTCAATGGACGGATTTTATTACATACATCCTTTTCATCTTTGAAGAATTCTAAAGCTTCATCCACGCCCATTTCCAGCACATCGTAGATGTTTTTGCCTTTATAGGTGACTTCCAGCACTTCATCTTTAAAGCGCTTGCCGTTACAGCTTTCGCAGGTCAGATGCACATCTGCCAGGAACTGCATCTCCACTACCACTTCTCCTTCTCCTTTACAAGCGTCACAACGACCTCCATCTACGTTGAAAGAGAAATGTTTAGGCTGAAATCCTCTCATCTTACTCAATGGCTGTTTGGAATACAGATCACGGATTTCATCGTATGCTTTGATATAAGTAACCGGGTTGGAACGGGAAGATTTACCGATTGGATTCTGATCCACCATTTCAATCTGTGTAATATCATCCATGGCGCCTTTCAGTCCGCGGAAATTACCTACCCTTTCTGCAAATTCTCCTTTCAGCTTCATCAGTGCAGGGTACAGAATTTGCTTCACCAGCGTGGTTTTACCAGAACCGCTCACACCACTCACCACGGTGAGGATATTCAGCGGAAAATCAACCGTAATATTTTTCAGATTGTGTTGGCGGGCTCCTTCTACAGTAATGGCTTTCTTCCATTTCCTGACTTTCGCCGGAGGGTCAATACTTAAGGTACCGTTGAGATAGCGGCCAGTTAGACTCTTAGGATCTTCCAGTATCTCCGGATAGGTGCCTGCGAAAATCACTTCCCCTCCCAGATGACTTGCCAGCGGCCCCATATCAATGATATAGTCGGCTTCTTCCATCATCTGTTCATCGTGTTCTACCACGATCACTGTATTTCCCAGATCACGTAACTCCTTCAACACCTGAATGAGTCGGTGCGTATCCCTGGCATGCAGCCCTATGCTTGGTTCATCCAGGATATACATGGAGTTGGTCAGGTTACTGCCCAGGGAACGAGTCAGTTGAATACGCTGACTTTCCCCACCAGAGAGGGTATTCGCTACGCGATTGAGGGTGAGATACCCCAAACCTACGTCCAGTAATGTTTTTAACCGATGATGAATTTCTACGAGGATACGTTTCCCTACTTGCTGATCAAACTCACTCAGATTCAACTCATTAAACCATACCCCGAGATCAGCGACTGGCATATCCACCAGTTGTGCAATATTTTTGCCGCCTACTTTAATGTAGAGCGCTTCTTTTCTTAATCTGCCTCCTCCGCAATCAGGACAGATGGTACGTCCGCGGTAGCGTGCCTGTAATACACGGTATTGTACCTTATACAGGTTTTGTTCCACCATTTTGAAGAACTCATTGATACCGTAGAAATGTTCATTTCCGGTCCACAATAACTGGTATTGTTCATCGGTGAGGTCTGCGATTGGTTTATGAACAGGGAAACCTGATTTACGGGAAGCCTTGATGAGCGCTTCTTTATACTCGCCCATCTTCTCTCCTCTCCATGGAGCAACGGCGCCTTCAAATACGCTTAAGCGCTTGTCCGGGATTACCAGATCGGCATCGATCCCCAGCACTTGTCCGAAACCTTCACAGGTAGGACATGCGCCATATGGATTATTAAAAGAAAACAGGTTGGGAACCGGTTCTTCAAACTGCATTTCATCCAGCTCAAAGCGGTTGGAGAAATGTTTCATCTCCTTACTATCTGTTTCCAGGTAGCAATCGCCTTCGCTTTCATAGAAAGCCGTTTGCACGCTATCAGCTATACGATGTTTGTCGTCCTCATCAAAATCTTTAGCCACAATACGATCAATCAACACCCATGCATCTTTAGGCACTGCCGGTTTCTTAGCTTCCAGCAGCTCTTCGATGCGGAGTAAACCATTTCCTTCTGCACCTGGCACGTACAAACGAGAGAAGCCTTTCTGCAAGAGGATATTCAGCTCTTCTGCCACATCTCTTTTTGCATGCCGGCGGAAAGGCACTAACAACAATACTTTCGTACCTGCTTTCAGTTTAGTGATATAATCCACCACGTCACTGACTTCATTCTTTTTCACCTCCTGCCCGGAGATAGGAGAATAAGTTTTCCCTACTCTACCGAATAGAAGACGCAGATAGTCATAGATTTCTGTCATGGAACCCACTGTGGAGCGGGGCGTGCGGGTGATTACTTTCTGTTCAATCGCGATGGCCGGACAAATCCCTTTGATATAGTCAACATCCGGCTTATTCATACGCATGAGAAACTGCCTGGCGTAAGCGCTTAAGCTTTCCGCGTAGCGACGTTGCCCTTCCGCATAGAGCGTATCCATTGTCAGGGAGGATTTCCCTGAACCAGAGACCCCAGTTACAACCACCAGTTTACTGCGGGGAATCGACACACTCACATTCTTGAGATTGTGTACCCTGGCGCCTTTTATAAAAATGCTGTCCTGAGGGGCAACTACCTGAGGAGCAACAATTGTTTCCTGTTTTTTTACTTTTGTACCCATGACAGAACAAATTTAAGGGAAAAGATGTTACTAAAGTAATTAGCATTTTGCTAATCCCCTGTGAGCAAAACCAACGGCTGATTCTGTAGCTCGGAAACGGCTGAAGACTGCTATTTTACTGGAATTGAGCGGTTTTTTTTATTATTTGTTTTATTGAAGTATTCTTTTATATTTGCATAGGACTTGATATATTCTGTGGGTCTGGCTACCAAAATTCTAATTTTCACCTAAACTTCACACTATCGCATAAACTCTACTTAACATTTTAAACAACCAAGAGGCTGTAAAGTCCGTATAATCATTTTACTAACCCGTCTAGTTGTAGAAGTTTATGCAAATAATGTACAAGTTGTGCGACGAGCAATTGATTACCCTTTTTAAGAAAGGCCACTCTTCTGCATTGGAAGAACTGGTTTCCCGTCATAAGGATAAAGTATATACTTCTATCCTCTTGCTGGTCAAAGATCCCTACCTGGCTGAAGACATCTTCCAGGATACCTTTATCAAGATTATTGATACTATCCGCGCCGAACGTTATACCGAGAAAGGAAAATTCCTTCCCTGGGCCATGCGTATTGCACACAATCTCTGCGTAGACCACTTCCGAAAAGTTAAGCGTACGCCGATGATTAAAACGGGCGATGATAAAGACATTTTCGATGTATTAGGATTCAGTGATGCTTGCGCTGAAGAAAAAATCATCGTAAGACAAAGCCATGATCGCGTAAGACGCATGCTGGACATGCTTCCTGAAGAACAAAGGGAAGTGATTATCCTGCGTCATTATGCAGAACTGAGCTTCAAAGAAATTGCAGACCTTACACAGGTCAGTATCAATACCGCTTTAGGTCGTATGCGGTATGGACTCATCAATCTCCGCAAAATGATGACGGAGAAACAAATTTGTCTTTAACGACCCTTTTTTTGCTTGCCATCAGCGGGCGGCCGGATGTAATGTCCGACCGCTCGTTTTTATTTACAGACGTTCAAAAATAATAGCTGCTCCCTGTCCCACGCCAATACACATCGTCGCTAGTCCGTACTTCACCTGAGCCCTGCGCTGCATTTCGTATAATAAAGTCGTACTGATTCTAGCTCCGCTACCTCCCAATGGATGCCCAATGGCAATAGCGCCGCCATTCACGTTCACCAGTTCATCACTCAGGCCAAGATCATGCATACATGCCAGTGTTTGTGAAGCGAAAGCCTCATTTAATTCTGCCAGTCCCAGATCTGCCACCGTGAGACCTGCGCGCTGTAAGGCCTTTCGTGTAGCAGGTACAGGCCCAACGCCCATGATGGAAGGGTCTACGCCCGCCACTCCCATAGACACCACACGAGCAATAGGTTTCAGCCCAAAATCACGTATAGCCTTTTCTGATACCACCAATAGTGCAGCTGCACCATCGTTGATACCGGAAGAGTTACCTGCCGTTACCGTACCATCCTTAGCGAAAGCAGGTTTTAATGCGAAAAGCTTTTCCAACGTGGTTTCCCGGGGATGCTCATCCTTAGACACCAAGGTACTGCCCTCTTTTCCTGCTATCTCTACCGGGATAATTTCCTCTGTCCATTTCCCGGCATCTAATGCGGCTTTGTATCTGCGCTGACTACCTAAGGCAAAAACATCCTGGTCTTCACGACTAATCTTCCACTGACGAGCTACATTTTCTGCTGTTTCACCCATGGAAAATGGATAATACATATCTGCCAGGGTTTTATTGGTAAAACGCCATCCCAGCGTAGTATCAAATATTTCAGGCTTACGGCCCCAGGCACTGTCGGATTTAGGCATCACAAACGGCGCACGGGTCATACTTTCCACGCCACCGGCAATGTAAATATCCCCGTCGCCACACATGATGCCTCGCGCAGCATCCATGATGGCTTGTAAACTGCTGGCACAGAGTCTGTTAACAGTATTTCCGGCCACCGTTACCGGCAATCCGGCCAGGAGGGCAGACATACGCGCCACGTTCCGGTTATCTTCCCCGGCCTGGTTGGCCGCACCGGCAATTACATCTTCAATAGCAGCCGGATCAATGGAAGCATTTCTTTTCATTAACGCTTTGATCAGGTGGGCAAACATATCATCCGGACGGACAGTGGCCAATGCGCCGCCATAACGCCCTATGGGAGTTCTGACCGCATCAACGATATAGGCAGATTGCATGTTGAGTAAACTGTTTGTTTTGGTGAGTAAAACGGTAAATGCAATTAAAGTATTTCATCTAAAATCGCCAATAAAATCCTTAAAAACCAGCTCAACCTGAACGAATTTCATCTCCCAATAATAATTTTACATGTATAAATTATTGTTAGTGAGACACGTATCTCTCTGTCATTTCTGGCCCATTTGCAGTTGGTTAACGATAACTGTCGATGATTTTCAGTACCTTTGCAGTTACTTTTCGACTGCCGTAAGGGCAGCCAATTGCTTATTTAAAGGTCAATAATGAAGTCTGACAAGAAGAACATCCGGCATTTGAGTTTGCCACAATTACAGGAATATTTCGGATCCATTGGGGAGAAAGCTTTTCGTGCTAAGCAGGTATACGAATGGCTGTGGCTGCGTCATGCAACCTCCTTCGATGACATGACCAACCTGTCTAAGGATTTACGTCATAAACTGGAAGAGCATTTCGTACTGCCTGCAGTACAAGTAGATGCTACCCAGCACAGTAACGACGGTACTATTAAGAGTCGTTTCAAACTGCACGATACTCACCTGGTAGAAGGGGTATTAATTCCTACAGATACTCGTCAGACGGCCTGCGTATCCTCCCAGGTAGGTTGCAGCCTTAGCTGTAAATTCTGCGCTACCGGCTATATGGCCCGTAAACGCAATCTGGATTTCGATGAAATCTATGATGAAGTGGCCCTGATCAACAAACAGGCCATGGAAGCATACGGTAAAAAGCTCACTAATATCGTATTTATGGGTATGGGCGAGCCTTTACTGAACTATCGCAATGTACTCCAGGCGATCGAACGTATCACGGCTCCAGATGGTTTAGGCATGTCTCCTAAACGTATCACCGTATCTACGGCAGGAGTTGCAAAAATGATCCGCCAACTCGGAGACGATAAGGTAAGATTCAACCTCGCCTTATCACTGCACGCTGCAAACGATAAGAAACGCAGCGAAATCATGCCTATCAATGATACCAATAGTTTAAAAGAACTGATAGACGCACTCAATTACTTCTATAAGGCTACCGGCAACGAAATATCATTTGAATATATCCTCTTCGATAACTTC
Organism: Chitinophaga dinghuensis; assembly: GCF_003259435.1. Classification (GTDB taxonomy): domain Bacteria; phylum Bacteroidota; class Bacteroidia; order Chitinophagales; family Chitinophagaceae; genus Chitinophaga; species Chitinophaga dinghuensis. Next base: position 719,752 of record NZ_QLMA01000002.1, on the reverse strand, counting down.
AACGATAGCAAACAGGACGCGGACGAACTCATCAAAATTTACCGTCAGGTACCTGCAGATCTAGTAAATATTATCGAATACAACCCGATCGACAATGCTCAGTTCCGTAAACCAGATGCACTGAAAGCAGAACAGTTCATGGAATATCTCGCGAAAAACCGTGTGAATGCAAGACTACGTCGTAGCCGCGGTAAAGATATCGATGCCGCCTGTGGTCAACTGGCCAATAAAGGTTAAGCCAAGAGAATAAAACTAACATTACGCCGGCCATGTATCCATGGCCTTCAATCAATAATAATTTATGAAGAAAAAAATACCTGCTAGTAAAGGTTTTTCTCCTTTCAAAGAAAATAAATCCGGCAAACAAGATAAGCCGGCAGCAGGCAACCGCAACCGCCCTTCCTTCGATGGCGAAAGGCCCGGAAGAGCATCTGCAAAAGATGACAATCGCGACGACAAGTCGCCACGCAAACGCTCATTCGGTTCTTCCGAAGAAAGCAATGCTCCTCTTCGCAAACGCACTTTTGGCGGCGATAAAGCTGGCGACAAACCAACTTTCCGTAAACGCTCCGAAGACAAAGCTGACGATAAACCAGCATTTCGTAAACGTTCTTTCGACGGCGACAAAGCCGACGAAAAACCTGCATTCCGCAAACGTTCTTTCGACGGCGACAAAGCCGACGAAAAACCTGCATTCCGCAAACGTTCTTTCAACAGCGATAAAGCTGATGAGAAACCTGCGTTCCGCAAACGTTCCTTCGACAACGATAAATCTGATGAAAAGCCTGCGTTCCGCAAGCGTTCTTTCAACAACGATAAAGCTGACGAAAAACCTGCATTCCGCAAACGTTCTTTCGACAGCGATAAATCTGACGAAAAACCTGCATTCCGCAAACGTTCTTTCGACAACGATAAATCTGACGAAAAACCTGCATTCCGCAAGCGTTCTTTCGACAACGATAAATCTGACGAAAAACCTGCATTCCGCAAACGTTCTTTCGACAACGATAAATCTGACGAAAAACCTGCATTCCGCAAGCGTTCTTTCGACAGCGATAAACCAACACATCGTAAAAAGGATAACTATTCTTCTGAGAATGAAAGCTCCTTCCACGGTGATCTAAATGATAAATCAGGCAAAGGCGCCAAAGAAACGCCTAGTGGCTTTAACCGCAAGAAATTCTTTGATCGGGTAAATGACCGTTTTGCAGACAAACACGAAAGACGCCGTAAACCAATAAAATCCAAAGATTCTTCTGAAGAGTCTTCTTTCAGAAAAGAAGCGAAACCTGCGAAAGAATCTAAGGCCACCGCTTTCGGTCCTGGTGAAATGCCCCTGAATAAATTTATTGCCCATTGTGGCCTCTGCTCCCGCAGAAAAGCAGTGGACTATATCCGCGAAGGAAAAGTTACTGTAAATGGTACCGTAGTAATGGAACCAGCTACCAAAGTGACTGCAAAAGATAACGTGGCGCTGCTGGAGAAAAAAATCACACTGCAGAAAAACCTGGTGTACATCCTGCTCAACAAACCGAAAGGTTATATCACTACCACTGATGATCCGGAAGGTCGCAAAACGGTGATGGAACTCATCGAAGATGCAGTAGAAGATGAACGCGTTTATCCTGTAGGTCGACTGGACCGCAATACTTCCGGATTGCTCTTGCTCACCAATGATGGTGAACTGGCACAGAAACTGGCGCATCCTAAGCATAACATCAAAAAGATCTATCAGGTGGAGTTGGACAAACCACTCACCAAAAATGATTTTGAGAGAATCCTGGCAGGCGTTACGCTGGAAGATGGCGTAGCTCTGGTGGATGCATTGGGTTATGTAGATCCAAAAGATAAAAAGCAGGTTGGTATTGAGATTCACAGTGGCAAGAACCGTATCGTTCGTCGTATTTTCGAGCACTTGGAATACAATGTAGAAAAGCTGGACCGCGTAATGTATGCCGGTCTGACCAAGAAGACCTTGAATCGTGGTCAATGGCGTTTCCTCACAGAGAAAGAGGTTATCCTGCTGAAACATTTCAAAAAATAATCAACAGAACGGTATTTGATGCGCATAGAAGAGCATATAATCGCAGAAACACCAGATTATATTATTGTGAATAAACCGTCAGGGGTACTAACCTTACCGGACCGTCACGATAATGAACTGGCTTCTCTCATCAGTATGATGAAGAAGGCTTATGGTGAGATATATACTGTGCACAGGCTGGATCGTGATACCAGTGGTATTATCCTGTTTGCCCGCAATGAAACTGCCCATAAGTATTACTCACAGCTGTTTGAGAGCAGAGATGTGAAGAAATTCTACCTGGGTATTGTCAACGGGCAGCTTTTTCCAACGAAAGGCAGTGTGGATGAGCCAATTATGGAGCATCCGGTGCAGAAGGGGAAAATGGTAGCAAATCGGAAAGGGAAACCATCTCTTACGGATTATGAAGTGCTGGAAGATTTCGGACTGTTTAGTCTTGTGAGAATGCAGATTCATACAGGTCGTACCCACCAGATCAGGGTTCACATGAAGCACTTGGGGCATCCGATTGCCGTAGATGAATTCTATGGTAATGGAGAGCCGGTGAAACTATCTACGATCAAGAAGAAGTTCAAGCTGGGCAAGTATGTAGAGGAAGAAAGACCGTTATTGAGTCGTCTGGCTTTACATGCAGCGATGCTGGAGTTTAAAGATCAGGCTGGTCAGGTGATTGCAGTAGAAGCGCCATTGCCAAAGGATATGGCGGCGTTATTGAATCAACTGCGTAAGCATAAACGATAAGCGGAGTTTTTGCTCGCAGAGCAGCAAAGCAGCAAAGCAGCAAAGATATCTGTCTGATATCATTATACAGTATTTATTAAAAATGCCAGAAGTTGTTCAGCTTCTGGCATTTTTATTTGATTACTTCACTTGAGTCTTTTACAAATGGTTATCAATCAATATTTTATTCTTCGCTGCTCTGCTGCTTTGCTGCTCTGCGAGTAATTAATCTAATCGCTTCGGGCATAAAAAAAACGGGGAAAAATCCCCGTTTCGTAAAAATCAAAAACCAACCATTAAAAAATCTTTATCGGATAAAACCTTCACCTGGTGGTGGAGTGAGGGTTCCGGTATAATTATTTATTAGGTTGTGGTGTTGTTCTCAGATAAGGCTTAATGATTTTGTGGCCTTTCGGAAAACGTTCTGGGATGTCTGCGGTAGGCACTGCTGCCGTAACGATAACATCTTCACCGTCTTTCCAGTCAGCTGGTGTAGCAACGCTATACTGAGCTGTGAGCTGGAGGGAATCAATTACTCTGAGTACTTCGTGGAAGTTTCTTCCGGTAGAAGCAGGGTAAGTGATGGTCAGTTTCACTTTTTTGTCTGGCCCAATGATAAACAAGGATCTGACAGTAAAAGTTTCAGAGGCATTAGGATGAATCATGCCATACAGGTTCGCCACTGTTTTGTCTTCATCAGCGATGATAGGGAAATTCACGTCACAATTTTGTGTTTCGTTGATATCGCCTATCCAGCTTTTGTGTTTATCCAGTGGATCAACGCTGAGGGCCAGCACTTTCACGTTGCGTTTTGCGAACTCACCGTTTAAGAGTGCTGTTTTACCAAGCTCGGTAGTACAAACTGGCGTAAAATCCGCAGGATGAGAGAATAATACACCCCAGCTGTCCCCAAGGTAATCGTAAAAATTTATTTCTCCTAATGTCGTTTTAGCAGTAAAATTGGGAGCTGTGTCTCCAAGTCTTAAACTCATAGTTGTATAATTTACGAATTACGTGTCCAAAAATAGGACTTTCCTACAAATGTTATAGACTTAAAAGGAACTTTTTATTTTTTTTAAAACGAAATGTGATGAACGGAAGTTTGGGGGTTAACAAACAAAAGGGTACAAACAAGGACAAATAAGGGTTAATTCATCTGGATAAAACTAATGAGAGCCAGGCCGTTACTGGGTTAACAAACTTCCGGGACCTGTACAAGCCAGCAGTTTAGCTTGCAGTAGGCCCTTAAAATAACAGGCCGGGCTTTTAATGATTTTTTAATACAAATTAAGCCGAGTGATGCAGCTGCCAGGCATAATAGGCCAGGCTGAACTTCATATCATCCGCCAGATCTGATTCCTGTCGGGCAGCAGCATCATCCAGCTCGAGCTCGAGGTATCCAAGGTATAGGTCGTAATTTGATTCCAGGTTTCTGACACACTGCCTGATCTTCTTATTGATCGCTTTCCTGGCTGCAGGCGGAAGCCCAGGTTGCTCGGGCCCTGCTGGTGAAACCGGTAATGCGATAATTTTTCCCTTCTCTTCTGCAATCTCTTCTTTCTCCAGCCAGGTTACCTGCTGCAGAATGGCGCCTATATGAAGAGGCTGCCGAGTGCTGGTAGTGATTCGTGCTGTGGTCATTGCCTTAGGATTTAATTACAATACAAATCTACCAGGCCGTTACGCAGAGGATATGCGTAGTGAAAAAGTTTTCTGTATTTTTAAACCAAATTTTTTGTTTGTGCCAAAAAATAAAGACGCTGTATCGCGATATCGATGGATAGACGAACGATTACGGAATAAACGATTGCCTAAACCTACCCTGGAAAGCCTGATAGAGTACGTTTCCGAAAAAATGGATGCCGTTATTTCCACCCGTACCATACAGAAAGATATACAGGACATGCGCCAGGACCCGGAGCTCAATTATATGGCGCCTATCGTGTATGACCGTAGCAGCAAAACCTATCGTTATACCGATGAGAACTACTCCATCGGACAGATGCCTATTGAAGAAGCAGACCTGCAAGGCCTGGAGATAGCTATTGGCATTCTGGAGCAGTTCCGCAGCCTGCCGGTTATTCAGCAGTTTGAAGATTCTATCCTGAAAATTGCCGCCAGCCTGAAAATGAACCGGGATGAGCTACAACACCAGGGCCTTATCCGCTTTACCAGAACGGCTCAATATAAAGGCGCCGAACATATTCGGGAAATCGTAGAAGCCATCAAAAACCTGGAGATAATCCGTATTGCCTATCAAAGCTTCGACAGAGATGAGCCCAAAGAACACTGGGTAGAACCTTATCACCTGCGGGAATACCAACACCGCTTTTATCTCATTGGGAAAAGTCAGCAAACCCGCGGTGGCGCTGTATTGACCTTTGCCCTGGATAGAATCGTGAAACTCTGGCCAACCATGAAACACTTCGATGAAAAGAATTTCGATGATGCCAGCTATTTCCAGCATGCCATCGGGATTACGGTGCACGATGGGGAACCGGAAGAAGTGCTGCTCTCCTTCACACCGCGACAAGGAAAATACCTGAAAACACAGCCTATTCACGCCTCCCAGAAAATCATTAAGGATACGGAAACAGACTGTCATATATCCCTTCATGTGGTTATCAACCCGGAACTGATGATGACGTTGCTGAGCTATGGCCCTAATGTAAAAGTGCTGCAACCTGCTTCCCTGGTGAATCGTATGAAAGCAGAAACCCAACAAATGGTGAAACTATACCAGTAAGCGAAAAATATTTAACCTAATACAAAAAGGGCTGACCATATGGTGATGGTCAGCCCTTTTTGTACATAATTTATTACCGCCAGTTACTTGGCTGGCTTGATGAAGAGGCTGTCTGCCATCGGCTGATTGACCTCCATTTTATTTATGACCATTGTCATCATCCCTCCCTGAGAACTCTTGCCCGGATATACATACCCTTCCGGATTCTTTTGATATTCAGAGAAGTCAGATACCAGCTCCTGCTCTTTACCACCTATGGTCAGGCTGTTTTTAGCCCGTACAATGTAGTAAGTGCCTGCATCCAGAAATACATAACCTACATTTCCTTCTTTGGTGGTTACTTTCAGCTTATATGCAGGCTTACCATTTACGGTATCTTTCCCAATATAAGTCACCATTTTACCTTTGGAAGCATAATCATATAATTCGCTGCCAGATACGTCCAATAAGCCTTTCATTGCTGAGAAGGTCGCTGAATCCATATCTTCAGGACTCAATTGTCCCATAATAGGCATATAGATCCAACCAGATTTCTGATTTACCACCTGCACATTGCTGGTGCCCATTACATCAAATTCAAGGCGCATCGATTTATTGTTCACCCCCCATCTTTTAAAGGGAATTTCCTGGCCCTGGGCCATGGTTACGCCTTCTACATATTGAGACTTAATACCGGAAATTTTAGCAATACCACCCATGGCGGCATAATGCTTATTCAGAATATCGGTCAGGGTCTGTCCAAAGGATGCAGTCGCTGATGCGAAGAGCATCACGACCATTACACTGAAGTATTTGAATGCTTGCATAAGAGAAATTTAATCAACTAAAGATAATGTAATTTCATATCCATCACTTTCCTATTAGCTGCTTTCTGTCAAACTCCGTGCTAATCCTTAGATTTACATCATGAATAGCTTTGAAATTACCGCTAACCTGGTAGATATACTCCAGGGAGAAATATACCCGGCAGAGATACAGGTGCAGAACGGCCGCATCCATAAAATCACGCGACTGGAGCAGCCTTGCGATACGTATATTATGCCTGGATTCACGGATGCCCACGTACATGTGGAAAGCTCCATGCTGATCCCTTCTGAATTTGCGCGACTGGCAGTAGTACACGGTACAGTGGCTACCATCAGCGACCCACATGAAATTGCCAATGTAATGGGCGTTCCAGGTGTGGAATATATGCTCAATAACGGGAAACAGGTCCCCTTTAAATTCAATTTCGGCGCACCCTCCTGCGTACCTGCCACCACTTTTGAAACTGCCGGAGCAACCGTTACAGCGGCAGATGTAGCACAATTACTGAAAAGAGACGATATCAAATACCTGACGGAAATGATGAATTTCCCCGGCGTATTACATCACGATCCGGAAGTAATAGCCAAAATAGCCGCCGCCAAGGCCCTGAACAAGCCTGTGGATGGTCATGCACCTGGGCTCAGAGGAGAAGATGCCCGTAAATATATTAATGCCGGTATTAGCACAGATCATGAGTGTTTTACGGAAGAAGAAGCAGCAGAAAAGCTTTCCTATGGAATGCATATCCTCATTCGGGAAGGTAGCGCCGCCAAAAACTTTGAAGCGCTCATTCCCCTCCTGCCCGAACATTATGAAAAAATGATGTTCTGCAGCGATGATAAGCATCCAGACAACCTGGAAGAAGGCCATATCAACCAACTTGTAAAACGCGCACTGGCAAAGGGTATAGACCTGTTTAAAGTGCTGAGAGTGGCTTGTGTAAACCCAGTACTGCATTATCAACTGGACAATGGCCTGCTGCGGGAAGGAGATGCAGCCGATTTCATTACAGTGGACAACCTCCAGGATTTTAATATTCTCGGTACCTGGATCAATGGTAACAAAGTAGCGGAAAATGGGAAAACATTAATTCCTTCTATTGCAGCAGAAGCAGTGAATAATTTCTCCTGCAATCCTAAGTCGGTAGCCGATTTCCGGATTGAATGTAAGGACCAGGAAAAAAACGTGCAGGTAATTGGCGCTATTGAAGGAGAACTCATTACCAATAAACTGGAAGCTACGCTACGTTCTGTTGACAACAACCTGGTAAGCGATACGCATCAGGATGTACTGAAACTCACGGTAGTAAACCGTTACAGAGAATCGGCGCCTGCCCTGGGATTCATAAAAGGTTTTGGGTTGAAAGCTGGCGCGATAGCCTCTTCAGTAGCCCACGACAGTCACAATATCATTGCGGTGGGAACCGATGATGAAAGCATCTGCGCTGCCGTAAATGCTGTAATAGCAGCCAAAGGCGGCGTGAGCATTGTCAGCAATGGCGTTACAGACATTCTGCCTTTACCTGTGGCGGGATTAATGAGTAACCTGGACGGCTATACGATTGCTGCCAAATACAGCGCCCTCGATAAAGCAGCGAAAGCAGCAGGTTCTACACTGGCCTCTCCTTTCATGACGCTTTCCTTTATGGCCTTATTGGTGATACCACATCTTAAGCTCAGTGATCTGGGTTTATTCGATGGCGATACCTTTACATTTACTGCCATATAAAAAGTAAAAAATATACGGGCGCAAGCCCGGGACGAAGAAAGGGATGCCTACGGCATCCCTTTCAATTAGCCCACTGGGCAGCAATAACTTAGAAATATAGAGAGTTAGTTAATCCACAAAGCACCACCAATGCTGTCGCGGCTGGCGCCAGTAACAGAAGACAGCACATTCTCCTCTTGTCTCCAGCGTAAAGCGCCTATCAATGCCATTACCAGGGCTTCTTTAAAACCGATGGTCAGTTCATCAGGCACTTCCACTTCAATATTAAGAGGTTCTAATTGTTCGCGGATACAATTCACCAGAAAGGTATTGAATGCGCCACCACCAGTGATAAGCATTTTTGCAGGAGCTTCCGGATCAGCCATTTTAGCTTTCAGCGCAGCAGCGGATTTAGCTACCTGCTCTGCGATATGTGCTACATAAGTAGCCAGTTTTCCTTGTACAGAAATGCGCAATCCTTCGATCATCGGCAGAATAGTATCTGTGCCGAAGTCATTCGCCAACGATTTAGGCCATGGCGCTGCATAGTAAGGAAGATCATTGAGTTTTGCCAGAAGCGCATCATCTTGTACGCCGCCTGCAGCCAGTTGACCACCTTCATCGTAAGGACGGTTGAGCGCTGCTGCAAGACCGTTCAGAACGCGATTGGCAGGGCAGATATCGAATGCTACATAGCCATCTTGCACATTAGCAGAGATATTCGCAATACCGCCGATATTCAACAGGTACTGATATGCCGGGAACAGATATTTTTCACCAATAGGTACAATAGGCGCTCCTTGTCCGCCAAGGGCAATATCCATGGCACGAAGATCACTGATAACCGGGAGACCCGTTACCGCGGTAATGGCAGCGCCATCACCCAGTTGGGCGGTCATCTTCCCATCCGGCATATGAAATGTGGTATGCCCGTGGGAAGCAATAAAATGTATTTTATGATCCAGGTGATTTTTCTCGATAAATTGTTTGATACGATGACCATTGTAATGACCGTATTCACTATGCAACAGTAAATATTCACGAGCTGGCAGATGAATGGCATTGGCCAGTTTTTCTACCCATTCCGGCTCGTAGGGAAGACTTTCAGAAGCCTTTATCGCGTATGTCCATTGTCCACGTACTTCTGTCAGTTCCGCAAATACAATATCCAGCCCATCCAGAGAACTGCCCGACATAGTGCCGATTACATTATATACCATCTGAAAAAAAATTTCAGCAAAGGTAATTGCTTCTGTGGAAAGTTTTTTTTGAGCTGTTTATGGAATCAGGGATATGAACAGCATCCTGCAAACAGAAAAACTTACCGTCATGAAAAGATATATTGCGCTTTTTACCGCCATTTTCCTGGTACAACTCAGTGCCATGGCTCAATCAAGAATGGTTACCGGCGTTGTTCGGGATAGCCTCACCCAAGCCGCTATTGCTAATGCGGTGGTACGGGAAAAAGGAACCGATAATATGACCTCTACCAATAAACAAGGGCATTGGCAGCTGAAAATCGGAACCGTGTCTACCCAAATCGAAATTATTGCCTCCGGTTATCCGCGATTGGAAATTACGATGAAGCCTGGTAGCAATCAGATAAATATCAATCTGGTGGCTCGTCCGGCAAAGCGGGTACTGCACCAAAAGGAGAAGGAAGTAATATGTGCGGAACCTATGATGGCGCCTGCTAAAATGGTCCCCAATAACCAGATGTTAATCCGTAGGAATGTATCGGCGGATATGTCAGCGAATGTATCCGGAAACGTCTTTTACGCCCCTCCGGTGGTTAATACTGAGTCTTATTCCGCGATCAATGAAAATATCTTTCATGGCGTAAAAGATCAGCCACTCAGCACATTCAGTGCGGATGTAGACAGAGCCTCCTACAGTAATGTCAGAAGGTATATTAACCAGGGCGACCTCCCTCCTGCTGATGCAGTACGAGTAGAAGAAATGATTAATTATTTCGATTATCATTATCCACAGCCTAAAGGGAAAGATCCCGTAGCCATAGTAGCAGATATGAGCGTATGCCCATGGAATACCCAACATCAGCTGGTACGTATTGGGATTCAGGGAAAAACGGTGGAAGCTAAAAATCTCCCTCCCAGCAACCTCGTATTCCTGATTGATGTATCCGGCTCTATGGATGAATACAACAAATTACCCCTGGTGAAGAAAGCATTCAGCGCACTGGTAGAGCAATTGCGTCCACAGGATAAGGTATCAATTGTCGTTTATGCAGGCGCTGCCGGCGTGGTATTGCCCTCTACCTCCGGCGACAAAAAAGGGAAAATAAAAGAGGCCCTGGAAAACCTCTCTGCTGGCGGTTCTACTGCCGGTGGCGAAGGTATTCAGCTGGCATACAAAATTGCCCAACAAAACTTCCAGCCAAAAGGTAATAACCGGGTTATCCTGGCCACGGATGGCGATTTCAACGTGGGCGTTTCCAATACAGGCGAGTTAGAGCGACTGATAGAGAAAGAAAAGAAAAGTGGCATTTTCCTTTCTGTACTGGGCTTTGGCATGGGTAACTTAAAAGACGACAACCTGGAAACCCTTGCCGATAAAGGGAATGGCAACTATGCGTATATAGATAATTTCGAAGAAGCCAGAAGAATATTTGTAACAGAATTTGGCGGAACCCTCTTCACCATTGCTAAAGACGTAAAGCTACAGGTAGAATTCAACCCTAATTTCGTGCAGGCGTACAGGTTAGTAGGATATGAGAACAGAATCTTGCAGGCAGAGGATTTCAACAATGATCAGAAAGATGCCGGCGACATGGGGGCTGGACATACGGTGACTGCGCTGTATGAAATCATTCCTGGCGGACAGAGCGGATCAACAGTTAATTGGGTAGATCCCCTGAAATATCAGCAAAATCAGGTATTGGGCAACAGATCAGAGGTGTTGACAGTCAAAATGAGGTATAAACAGCCAGATTCCAATACCAGCAGCCTGGTACAAGAGGTTTTGACCTATCAGCCGAGAAGTTTTGAACAGATGAGTGGCGACTTCCGTCTGGCCGCCTCTGTGGCTGCATTCGGCCAAATTTTACGGGAATCTGCCTTCCAGGGCGACGCTACCTGTGACAAGGTGCTGAAATGGGCCGCCAATACGCGTGGAGAAGATCCGGAAGGCTACAGAAGCGAGTACCTCCAGCTGGTCAAAAAAGCAATGCTGCTGAAGAAGTAAGCAATCAACATTTTTCGGTAATTTGCGGCCTCAAAGGATAAGCAAATGATAATTAATTTAAGTGAAACTAATTCGCTGGTAGGTGAATGGCTCAGTGAGATCCGAAACGTAGATGTTCAGCACGACCGTATGCGTTTCAGACGTAATATGGAGCGCCTGGGTGAAGTGGCTGCTTATGAAATCAGCAAACAACTGGAATATGTAGAGAAGGATATCACTACCCCTATGGGTATTGCTAACTGCCGCGTACTGAAACAACAGCCGGTACTGGCTACTATTCTTCGTGCAGGACTTGCGCTGCATCAGGGTTTACTGCATTATTTCGATAAAGCAGACCATGCATTCGTATCCGCTTACCGTAAGCATAACCACGACGGTTCTTTCGATATCAGCCTGGAGTATGTAAGCAGTCCTTCTATTGAGGGCAATGTACTTATCCTTTCAGATCCCATGCTGGCTACAGGCGCTTCTCTGGTGAAAACCATCGAGCACCTGCAGGAAATCGGAAAACCTTCTCATATTCACCTGGTAGTGGCTATCGCCTGCACCGTTGGTATTGAATATGTGATGAGAAACACCAAAGGCAATATCACTATCTGGGCCGGAGATATCGACGATGAGCTGACCGCTAAAGGTTACATCGTTCCAGGTCTGGGAGATGCTGGCGATCTCGCTTTCGGAAATAAAATACAACAATAAGTACCGTTTTACGTTTAACGGATATACGGAGTTGATTATGGTCAATTTCGTATATCCGTTTTTTTATGCGCTTGAATCTTTTTATACATGGATTTAATTTGAAATATGACTTAATTGGCGTACCTTCACCATTATTGCATAAACCCTATGCTACAAGCTTATCCTTATGAAAAGAGCTTTACTATTCCTGACCATATTCTTCAGCTTAAACATCTTGCGGGCGCAAGATCCGCACTTCTCTCAATTTTTTGCATCGCCACTGACACTTAACCCGGCGTTTACCGGTTTATTCTCAGGGGATTATCGCTTATCCGGTAACTACAGATCGCAATGGAGAAGTATTGCAAAACCTTTCGTGACAGGTACCATGGCAGCGGATTTTCAAATATTGAAAAACACCATTTCCTACACGGATATTTGGGGGGTTGGCTTTATGGCCATGTACGACCAAACAGGAGGAGGTGCACTTACGTCTTCCTATATCAGTATGAGTACCGCCTACCATAAAGGGTTGGACCCCGAAGGAAATCATACCCTCGCTATTGGTTTACAGGGAACCCTGGTACAGAAAAGATTGGATAATGATAAATTAATGTTTGAAGACCAGATAGATAACAACGGCTATAACCCCTCTATTCCCAGTGGAGAAACCTTAGTCAACAGAAAGATTTCCTATTTCGATCCAAACATTGGTATTCTTTATAATGGTCTGATTGGACAATCGTCCAATATCTACATGGGAGCATCTTACTATCATATTACTCAGCCTACAGAGTCTTTCATGAATGAGGGCAATAACAGATTAAGTTATCGCTGGACTATCCATGGAGGGGGCTCTGCTCCTGTCAATGGCAACAACCGTTTACATGGTAGTATCCTGTATATGAAACAAAATACTGCTACAGAGTTTACCTTCGGCGGCGCCTATGGCTTTACGCTCTCTGATATGGACGATAACCCTACAGTGTTTTACATAGGTAGCTGGTATCGTTGGAAAGACGCGGTTATTCCTTACGTTGGGATGGAAATTAAAGGGTTCCAGGTGGGTCTGAGCTACGATACAAACGTCTCCACACTGAAACCTGCCTCCAATTATCGCGGAGGTCTTGAACTTTCCGTGATATTTATACGCACTAAGAATCAGATGAATAAGTATAAAACGCTCTGTCCTCGTTTCTAAAGACATTTATTTATTTTAATAATAATGAACCCGGCCAGCTGGCCGGGTTCATTATTTTGGAGGATTTTTAATAGTTTCGTTCATCCTTAGCTTTAGAGGGGAATAACTCATTCTGTTTTACACTAAAACTGTTCATAACTTGTTTTCATTCAGAGAGGTACTGTCGGCATTCCAGGCCTACGGTAAAGCACACCAGTTTATCCTGCAACATAAATTATGGAAGTGGATATTGATTCCCGGTATTATTTACTGTCTGCTGTTCTTAGGAGGAATCTATTTTGTATGGGGATATTCCGGCGATTTCGTGGAGTATCTGACCCGACTTTTCCATATCACAGAATGGGTACAGGATCTGGCGAGCAGTTGGGTGAGTTTCCTCTTTATACTGGTGGCGTTTAGTGTCCGTATCATCTTCACTTTTCTATATCTGGCCTATTTCAAATATCTGTTCCTTATACTCGGATCGCCTGTTTTCTCTTATCTCTCGGAAAAAACAGAAGCTATCCTGGAAAACAGGGATTTCCCTTTCAGCTGGAAACAGCTGCTGGCCGATATTTGGCGCGGTGTGAAAATGTCCTGCCGCAATATGGTGTATCAGACTGCCGCCATCCTCATTTTATTGCTGGTATCATTCATTCCCGTTGTAGGCTGGATTACGCCTATGATTGGCTTCTTCATAGAGTGTTATTTCTATGGTTTCTCCATGATGGATTACAGCTGCGAACGTCATAAAATGAACATGTCGCAGAGTATTTCGTTTATACGTCAGCATAGAGGTATGGCACTGGGGAACGGAATCGTATTTTACCTGTTCTTTATTGTGCCGGTGATTGGCTGGATGCTGGCCCCTTCTTATGCAGTGATTGCTGCTACTATTGATTTACAAAACAAAAAACTGAGCTAATGAATATCGGCAAAGTGTATCTGATTCCTACCGTGCTGAGTGCTGATGCCCTATACAGTATACCGCCTTATGTAACAGAAACAGCCAGGAAACTGACTGTATTTTATGTAGAGAATGAACGTACTGCCCGTCGTTACTTGAAAGCCCTGGACAGAAGCATTAATATCGATGCTTTACAGTTGCTCCCAATGAACGAAAATCAATTGCCAGATACTACGCTGGCGAAAAAATTCCTGAAAGAAGGTAAGGATATTGGCGTGATCAGTGAAGCCGGTTGCCCGGCAGTAGCAGATCCTGGCCATCTGATTGTACAGGCTGCCCACAGTATAGACGCTCCTGTTATTCCGATGATCGGTCCCAATTCCATGTTACTGGCGCTGATGGCGTCTGGAATGAATGGCCAGAATTTTCAGTTCGTTGGCTATCTCCCGATAAAACCACATGAACGTATAAAAGCCATTAAAGACCTGGAACTCCAGTCTCAAAAGAAAAAACAAACACAACTGTTTATAGAAACGCCATACAGGAATAACCAGTTGATGAAAGATATCCTGGATAACTGTAAGGAATATACGAAAGTATGTGTGGCCGCCGATATCACCGGTCCTGATGAATTCATCAAAACAAAAACAGTGAAGGATTGGAAAAAAGCATTGCCGGAACTGCATAAGAAACCAGCTATTTTCCTGCTGGATGCAGAATAATCCGTACTCCTCTTACAACTATATTAAAAAGGGAATGACGCCTGTGACGTCATTCCCTTTTTTTTGTTTTGCCTTATAATTATGTCCAATCAGGGCACCAGCCGTTTGCCGGTATTCTGATCTGTTATAGAAATAATACTGTCTACTATGAATGGGCTGAATCCTCTCCAGGGAAGAGCGCCCAGGTATTCTTTATAGCTCAGCTCCACCCATTTGCCGCTTGCTGTCATCAGTTGCTGCGCTACTCTTTCGTTGGCAACAGAAAACTGGAATTCATTGGATTGAATTGTGCCTGCTACCTGTCCTTTATAGCCCGACTGAATCAGCTTACCTTCATAGGTCTTGAAAATATAACCTTTTTGTACGAAGTAATTCAGTTCTCCCGCCTTCACGCCTTTCCCAAATACAAAATAGAACTTATAAAAGAAGACACCGCCCAGGATGAGTACAATAACTGAAACGACGATAAATACAAATCGGCCCATGTGTTTGGTTTATAGATTAATAGTCTGTAATCAGAAGGATTTATCCACCATGTAGAGCAGTGCAGCCATAGCAAACGCTCCCAGCTCCAGCTCTCTTTTATTCACATTTTCAAACACATCATTCGGGGCATGGTGAATATCAAAATAACGTTGCGAGTCTGGTGAAAGTTCGGCCATTGGCGTACCCAGTGCAGCATTCAGCTGGCCTACGTCCACGCCTCCACCTTCTTCCTCAAAATCGTATATGCCATATGGGGCAAACAGCGGCTTCCAGGAAAATACTTTCGCTTTGAGTTCAGGGGCCATACTCATGATAAAGCCACGAGGCGTAAACCCACCTGCATCGCTTTCCAATGCAAAGATGTGTTTTTCATTGCGTTGCTTTGCCAGTTCAGCATATTTCTTACCGCCACGGGTACCATTTTCCTCGTTGGCAAACAATACTACGCGGAGGGTACGTTCTGGCTGAAGCCCCATTGCCTTAAATGTACGTAATACTTCGATGGATTGAACGCAGCCAGTTCCATCATCATGTGCGCCTTCTGCTACGTCCCAGGAATCCAGGTGACCGCCAACAGTCAGGTATTGATCCGGATGTTTGCTGCCTCTCAGTTCCCCAATCACGTTATGACCGATGGTATCTGCCAGCATCATACAGTTGGTTTTCAGAAATACCTGTGCAGTGGGATCATCCTTCATGCGTTGGCTGAGTCTGTCTGCATCCTGTAAACCTATAGCCACGGCAGGAATCTTGGTATAATTGGGATCATACTGCATTGCGCCGGTATGTGGCTCATTATTGGCAGCATGACTCATAGAGCGAACTATTACCGCAACAGCGCCATATTTGGCCGCTCTGCTGGCTCCGCTGCCACGATATTTAACCGCGTCTCCATAGGAATAAAATGTTTTAATAAATTTCGGATTGAACGCATAGTTATAGAATACGATCTTTCCTTTTACCTGGTCCTTTTTGGCTTCCAGGTCGTCAAAAGAGGAGACTTCCAGCACGGGAGCGCTTACGCCATCTTCGCCGGTACCTACAGAATTTCCGAGGGCCAGTATGTTCAATGGCGGTGTATAATCTCTTCTTTTGGATATAATGCGGGCTTCTTCGCGGGCGCCACGTACCCAATGCGGTACCATGCACTCTTGTAAGTAAACGGTATCAGCGCCGGCAGCTTTTAGGGCTTCAAAACCCCATTTTTCTGCCTTTACCATACCAGGAGAACCTGCCAGCCTGCCTCCTACTTCTTTGGTTAATACTCTCAGGTTGTCGTATGCAGTACTGTGAGTAAGTACTTCGTCGGCCATTTTCCGAATGGTTACTGAGTCCTGAGATTGCGCTGAAACCATTGCAGGGACAGCACATCCCAGTAAAATTGGCAAAAGGTAATTTCTCATAAAAAGCGGTCAGTTTACGGATAAAACTACTCATTTGTGCCGGTACCTACAAATAACAATAAAATGGTCTGCGTCCCTCCCGGATTTAATTTTTCAGCGTTACCTTTGTTGATGCATGGTTTGGAAAACAGCTGATAAGGGCACGTATTACTGTTTTTCATACTATGGGCTTTTCGTATTGGCTATAAAAAATAAATCATGCGTATTGGAATAGTATGTTATCCTACATACGGTGGTAGTGGCGTATTGGCCACGGAGCTGGGTAAAGCTCTGGCGGATAAAGGCCATATGGTCCACTTTATCACATATCAGCAGCCGGTGAGGCTCAACGCGTTTCACGCGAATATCTATTACCACGAAGTACAGGTTCCCACATACCCGCTTTTTGACTTCCCTCCTTATGAGTCTGCGCTCAGCAGCACCATGGTGGATGTTATTCTAAATCAGAAGCTGGATCTGCTCCATGTACACTATGCGATTCCTCATGCCTCTACTGCCTACATGGCAAAACAGATTGTGGCTAAACAGGGTCGCGTGGTACCATTTATTACTACTTTGCACGGTACTGATATTACCCTTGTGGGTAAAGACAAGACCTATGCGCCGGTGGTAACTTTCTCTATCAATGAATCAGACGCTATTACGGCCGTTTCTGAGAACCTGCGGGATGAGACCTATAAATCCTTCCAGATTGAAAAGGAAATCTCTGTGATCTACAATTTCGTGGACACCCAGCGTTTCAGTCGCCGTAACCTGCCTCATTTCCGCCAGGCGATTGCGCCCAACGGAGAGAAAGTGCTGTTGCATGTTTCCAACTTCCGTAAGGTGAAACGTGTACCGGATGTAGTGAAAATATTTAAACAAGTGAGAGATGCCATGCCGGCCAAACTGCTGTTGGTAGGCGATGGACCGGACAGGCCTACCATTGAGTGCTTATGCCGCGAGCTGGGAATCTGTGAAGATGTTCGGTTTGTTGGTAAACAGGAGCAACTGGAAGATGTGATGTCTATCAGCGATCTGTTTATTCTCCCATCCGAGTATGAAAGTTTTGGTCTGGCTGCCCTGGAGGCAATGGCTTCTCAGGTGCCGGTTATTTCTTCTAATGCCGGCGGCTTGCCAGAAATCAATATCCCTGGCGTAACCGGTTATATGGGGGATGTGGGAGACACGGATACCATGGCCAAACACGCTATTCATTTACTACAGGATGAAGCCCTGCTGGCACGTGTACGTCATGGCGCATGGGAACAGGCACAACGCTTCCATATCGATAATATCATTCCTCAATATGAGGCTTTATATGAGCAGGTTTTACAGAATCAACGTAAAGCGCAGTTGCTTTAACGGCCGCGAATCCACTTTTCAGGATTCTGTTTGACTACGTTCTTATAAATTTGTAATTCTATCTGGCCGTTGCTGCTTCCCGCCGGGGTGGCAGCAACGCCTAAAACATGACCCTTCGTTACTTTAGCCCCTTTCTGCACTCTTACATTCAACAGGTGAACATAGTTGGTAAAGTATTTACCATGGCGTAAAGTAACCATAGTACCAGAGCCCGGAATACTAAAGATCATAATAACTTCTCCTTCGAAGATCGCTTTCACCGCCGCTCCTGCAGCTGTAGAGAATACGACTCCGCTATATTCCTTTTCCACCTTACCGATCATGCCCATACCGAAATGACCGGCAATCCGGCCAGCATCCACCGGCCATGGCAGTCGCCCACGGTTTGCTTCGAAATTGCGGGAGAGAGATAATTGTCCGGGTGCTGCATCCAGTACATCTTCGTTGGAAGCGACTTCCGGTTCATCTTCTTCCGGCTCCTCTTTCACTTTAGGTGCTGGTGGCGGTTTTACTCCTTTTTTGGCAGCTGCTTTTCTTGCTGCCAGCGCTTTTCGGGCAGCTTCCTCTTTCTGTTTCTTCCGTTTGGCGGCAGCAATACGTTTGCGTTCTGCCGCTTCAGCAGCCGCTTTTCGGCGGGCAGCTTCTATTTCCCTGCGGATAGCTGCCTGGATAGCATTATCGATCTGTTTTGTTTCCGCTTTGCTTTTGGCAATGCTTTGTTGCAGGTCTTTTTCTTTATCCTGGAGATCTTTAATATTTTGTTCCGTTTCTTTTTGATCCGCTACCAGTTTGATTTTCTGACGTTGTTCCACCTGGAGGGCGCCGGTTTTTTCCTGCCGTTGCTGTTGCAGTTGTACCAGTTTTTCGCCCAGTATTTTACGGGTAGACAACAAGCTTTCCGCCTGTCGCCTTTTACTTTCCCGATACTCGCGCAGGTATTGATACCGGCGTACGGCGTCGTTAAACCCGTTGGCGGAGAAGAGGAAATTCAATACATCAAAGGTGGTGCGGGATTTATAACTGTACACAATCAATTGGGCGTAGCGGGCCTTGAGGGAGTCCACTTCTTTTTCCAGCGTTTGTACGTTACTGTTAGTATTGCTGATATCTCCGTCTATTTGACTGATCTCTACGTTGATGGCGCCGATCTGTTCATTGCGGGATGCAATTTTAGCCTGCAGGGATTTCTGCAGGGATTGATTCTGACGGGTAGATTTCTTCGTTTCCTGGAGGGCGCGAGTTGCTTCCGCAATCTCTTTCAACAGTTGCTCTTTCCTTTGCTCCAGGGCGGCGCGTGACTGCTTGTTACGCTGGGCTATGAGTACAGCAGGTAACAGGCATAACGCCATAATGAAAGGGATCAACTTTCTCAAACAAAAATGCATTAGGTTAGTAAGTAGAGGCAGGGGCGGTTACACCCCTTGGCCTATCTGCGACGTATCCACTGCTCTGGATTCTGCTTGGTAATACCTTTCCAGATCTGCAGTTCTACCTCGCCGGTATTTTCAATTTCGTTTACGCTAGCGGTACCGATTACCTGTCCGGTTTTCACCATATCGCCTTTCTTCACGCGTGTGGTTTGCAAACGTACATACGTTGTGAAATATTGTCCGTGACGGATAATGATCATATAACCCATACCTGGCATTACTACTACAGATTTCACTTCTCCTTCAAAGATGGATTTAACCGGACCGCCTTTGGTAGTAGCAATAACGATACCATCTGTAGGGACTGTAATATGTTCCATTACTGCGTGCTGGTGAATACCAAAGTGTTCGATGATATTACCGGCATCCACAGGCCATGGCAGTTTACCTCTGTTGGCTTCGAAGCTTTCAGATAATGCCAGCGCTTCCGGTGTCGCTTCCAGTACGTTCTCACTACGCGTTGGTGCAGGCGCAGGAGTTGCAGGTTTCTCCACTGGCTTTTCCACTGGTTTTTCAACAGGTTTCTCTGCTGGTTTTTCTACTGGAGCAGGGGTTGGCGTATTGTTAGTAGTGTTATTAGCATTATTGGCTTTTTCAGCAGCGGCGGCTCTGGCTTTCTCTGCTGCTGCAGCGGCGGCGGCTTTGCGTGCCTCCTCATCTCTCCGTTTCTTCTCTTCAGCAGCTTTTTTACGGGCCGCTTCTTCTTCCATCGCCTTACGACGCGCCTCTTCAATCTCACGACGGATTACATTCCTGATCGCGATCTGTACTTTCTGGGCATCTTTCTTACGCTGGTTGATATCCTGTACCAGCTCTTTCTCACGTCCTTTCAGCTTATTCAGTACCTCATCTTTCTCTTTCTTATCGGCTTCCAACGTTGCGCGCTGGTCTTCTTCTGTTTTCAGCGCATCTCCACGTTTTACACGCTGGGATTCCAGGTGTTGGATTTTCTTATTCAGTAATGCCTGGGTGGACACGATATTATCCGCCTGACGACGACGATATTCCCGATATTGTTTGAGGTATTGGAATCTCTTTACAGCATCATTAAAACTGGAAGCGGAAAACACGAAGTTCATCATGTCGTAGGCAGACCTGTTCTTGTATGCATACACTACCAGTTGTGCGTACTGTGCTTTCAGGGTATCCAGGTCTTTTCTGAGGGTGTTTACATCCCGGTTCGCGGTATTGATGTCTCCATTGATGAAATTAATTTCATCATTGATACTGTTGATCAATTTTGAACGGAGGGTAATTTTATCCCGCAGTGCGCGCAGTTGGCCAAGACTCTCTTTGGTAGATTTCTTGGTTTCCTGTAATTGCGCATTCGCTTCATCTATTTCATGTTGTAGTTCTTTCTTTCTTCTTTCCAGGTCCTCCCGTGATTGGGCAGGCTGTTGCTGTCCAGCATTCTGCTGGGCTACCACCAGGGCAGGCATCAACCATATTACCAACACAAACGGAATAATCTTCTTCAAATACAACATGACTATATTTAGTAACTACGAAATTAATGTCTGATATATAAACGATAAATATACAACGTTTCTGATTTTAATGCAGCGGAACATTTGCAGATCCGCCATTACATGCGTTTATATCCGGATGGCATACTAAATGGAAACGAAACCGGCACATCAAAATCATATCTGGTGAAGTCGAGCGCTACCTTGGTCGTACTTTTTTCTTCCACGTAAATACGTCTGGTAGTAGGGAATTTGCGTGCACCTATTTTAGTATAATCGCCATACGTCAACTCGCATGATCGCTTAACATCGTTTTCTCCTTTATCCATTACTTTGCTTTGTTGCAATCCAAAATCATCTGCATATACATTGAAAAGGCTGATAAATCTGGGATTATCACAACTAAAAGAAATGATGGAAGGCGTTTTGATTACCTGATAAACTGAGTCTGTCAGATAAACAGGATTGCCAATCAGCAGGTCCTGTAAGGTTTTAAAATCGAACGGGACATTGAGTAAATCGCCTGCGTCTGCGAGGTTACGCAGCACCAGCTGTTTCTTCAGTCTGTTATACATTTTCAGGCTATCCTGTGTGATAACAGCGCGTACTACTTCGTCGATAACAGGTGCAGAGATAGAAATCCAGATGATGCTATCTTTCTGCATTCTGATATTAACAGACAGGCCATTTTTGCTATCCTGTTCGGTTTCGAAAGCAAACTTGGCTCTACCGGAAAAAGAATTAAAGTCGATATGATTGCTGTGGATACCTGTTAGCATGGAATCTATGAACCTGTTCATTCCCTCGCTGGACGTACTATCTTTTACCACTACTCGTTTGCTGGTATCAGCAGCAGGGAAAGTGGTACGGGCCAGTTCTTTAGGGCGTCGACAGGAAACAGAAACAATAGCAATTAAACCCACAAATAACAATAATCTCATACTGGCTTTTGACTTTTGGTGTGCTGTGGTACAGCATTACCGGCTTATTGAATATATCTTTTTTCAGCAATTTTTCTGGTGAGGTCCACGGAAGAAGCTCCTTTTTCCTTGGCCATCTGCCAGTATTCCACTGCTTTATTTACATCTTTCAGGTTATAGAGGATATCCCCGTAGTGTTCCAACATATTGGCGTTCTGCAGGGTTTCAGGATGCTGAAATGCTTTGTCCATCCACTCTTTGGCCTCCTCATACTTTTCCTGACGGAAGAGAATCCAGGCGTAGGTATCCATGAAAGTAGGACTGTCTGGCTCTATTTCCAGCGATCTTCTGGACATTTCAGCTGCCTTTTCCAGGTTTTCACCACGAAGGGAAAGGTAGTAGCTGTAATTGTTTAATACAGATGCATCCTTTGGTCTGATTTGGAGCGCACGCTCATAGCTGCTGTCGGACAGTGCGTGTTGACCTGTCGCGTGGTAGCTATCGCCCAACAGAGAATAGGCGTCTGCGGCAAACCGTTTTTCGGCATTGCCCAGCTCCAGTCCTTTGTTGAGAGCGTTGATGGCGGCAGGATATTGTTGCAGCAGGTAATTCGCGAGGCCATTGAAATAGAAGCCCATGAATTCCTTTGGAAACAGGCCTGTTACCGTATCGCTCAGGGCTTTCAGGGCTTGGGGATCATCTTTTCGGGAATAGATCCACATTTGTTGGTACCATACCGAGAAACGGGTGGAATCCAGGTGTAAAGCCTTTTGGTAACTGAGCTGTGCGCTATCCAGCATATCTGCCTGGGAGAACATATCTCCCTGCAAAGCATATGCCTTGGCTTCCTTGGGATGGGTTTGGATGATGAGTCGAGCTAATTTCAGGCCTTCATCCAATTTGGTGGAATCTGTTTCCAGCATTTGGAGGTAAGGGTAAACGAAGGCGACTTTCTCATCGATACCATAGTTTTTACTGGCGAATGCCTTTGTCAGGTAATTCCAGTAGGCGGTGGTATCATTATCTTTTTTGGAATAATTCGCCAGTGCGATAAGTGCTCTGGGATTTTCCGGATCTTTTGAGAGGATATCGTTGTAGACTACTTTAGCGTCCTTCAGCTGATCGTTGGCATCATAGACTTCTGCCAACAGGTAATAGTAGCGGATTTCGGAAGGATTGGTGGCAATCAGTTTCTTAATTTCATTCGCTGCTTCTTCTGCCCTGTTCAGCTTCAGGAGTAGTCGTTGTTTCTGGTAAGTGATTTCTTCCACCACTCCTGTTTTCTTCTCCAGTCTGTTGAATACCTCCAGTGCAGCAGCAGATTGGTTTGCTTTTGACAGGAGAATACCTTGATTGTAGAGGTAATCATCATTTGTGGGATAGCGGTTACTGAGTGTTTGGTAGACGTTTGCGGCGCTATCAAATTTTTCAGATACTGCGTAGGTATCTGCCAGTAATTGCAATATCCATCTGTTGGAAGAGTCTAATGCAGCGGCTTTACGAGCATAGTTCAGCGCGTAAGGGCCGCTGCGATTGTCCATCAGGAGACGGGCAATCTCATAATATACGACAGGATTGGATTTATCCAGCTTCAGATAATCGGAATACTGTGTGATCGCTGTACGATAGTCGCCCTTCATTTTAGAGCGCTGGGCAGCAAAGAAAAGGCTGTCCGACCGCTGCTTCAGCAGTTCTGGATTTTTGATGGGCACGCCTGCTGTGTGCTTATTAGTGGAGCAGGCGCCTATCATCAAGGCCAGGGTAACACCTATCACTGTGACGTATACACGCATTTATCACGATTTACCGGTATGACCGAATCCGCCTTCCCCGCGTACCGTATCACTCAGTATTTCTACTGGCTGGAGAGAAGCCTGAACAAATGGCGCTACCACCATTTGTGCCACGCGGTCCCCAGGTTGAATGGTTTGTGGTTCGTTGGACAGATTGATCATGATTAGTTTAATCTCGCCTCTGTAATCCGCATCGATGGTACCGGGCGTATTGAGAAGAGTAAGTCCCTGTTTGATGGCCAGGCCACTTCTGGGACGGATTTGTGCTTCA
The DNA here is from genome assembly GCF_003259435.1 of Chitinophaga dinghuensis. Lineage (GTDB taxonomy): Bacteria > Bacteroidota > Bacteroidia > Chitinophagales > Chitinophagaceae > Chitinophaga > Chitinophaga dinghuensis. Next base: position 695,924 of record NZ_QLMA01000002.1, on the reverse strand, counting down.
TAGCCAGTCGGCAGTTCAATAAACAATCCGGTAGGAACGAGGGTACGCTCCATTGGTTGTAAGATGATAGCAGCCTCCAGACTAGCACGGAGATCCATTCCTGCAGCTTCTGCAGTAGCATAAGAGGGCAATTCGTTCGCCGACTTATTAATTATTTTCACAATTACTTCAGCCATTCAGCAAAGATATTTTTTTATAGCAGAGTTTAGTCCTAATTATTATACTTTTCCAGCAAAACGGTAGCATATGCCATCACGCCTTCTTCACGGCCTACAAAGCCCATTTTTTCAGTAGTGGTGGCCTTTACAGACACATCGTCAATACTGATACGTAAGCGTTCTGCGATGACTGCCTGCATCTGCGGTACGTATGGTTTAATTTTGGGCGCTTCCAGGCAAAGCGTACTGTCTACATTCACCACCTGGTATCCTTTTTCGCCAATCAGTTGTGCACAGCGGGACAACAGGATTTTACTATCAATATTTTTGTAAGTATTGTCTGTATCTGGGAAATGTACGCCAATATCGCCGAGTGCGAGGGCTCCCAGCATAGCGTCACAGATAGCATGCAGTAATACGTCCGCATCACTATGCCCTAGGGCCCCTTTGTGATGTGGCACCAATACGCCACCAAGCCAAAATTCACGGCCTTCCACCAGCTGATGAAAATCTACACCCAATCCGATACGTATATTGCTCATAAGATTTGAATTTAGTCATTTTGCCAATCCGCAAAGTACGGTATAAAAAGCAAATCCCTCCGGTCAGGAGGGATTTGTTTATGATTTTAACTGATTTTTTAGATTGTTGGTTACCAGCCTGTCCGGCTTTCTTCTCTCGTACCCAGATCGAAAGTTAGGGTGAATCGGAGGGTATTGGAAAGCGGATTACGCTGTATACCGGAACCTGAAGGTACCAGATAAGAGAAGTTCAACCCGAAGATATCATATTTGATACCCACACCTGCGGTGAAATACTTACGGTTGCCCTTGTTTTTATTTTCATTGAAATAACCGGCTCTTACCGCAAATTGTTTGTTGTACCAGTATTCAGCGCCTAAGGAATACATCAGCTCCTGCATTTCTTCCTTGAAACCTCCCGGAGCATCTCCGAAGGAAGAGAACATTCCTTCCAGCACTGATTTATTTTTATATCTGCCGGCGGTATCCGGTGTTGGCACCATCAGTTTATTCACATCCAATGCCAGGGTAATGGTATTCATTTCATCCATGGCAACGGTATAGGCCGCTCCCAACCCGAAGTTGGTAGGGATGAAATCTTTGTTCTGCGCAGAACTGGTATAGGAGATCTTAGTACCAATATTGGTAATCGCTAAACCTATACTCAATTTGTTCACTGTTCCATTATCTTTTTCAAAGTCTTTGGTATAGAAGCCGGATACATCGGCAGCAAATGCTTTACCTGGACGGATAGTCTGGTCATTCACTGTTTGGCCACCAGCCAGATTCGAGTAGATAAATCTACCGGTAAGGCCTACCCCAAAATGTTCAGATAATTTACGGGCATAACCTGCATCCAATGCAAATTCTCTTGGATGAAAATTACCTTGGTCAGTATTGGTAATGTCTCTGAAATTGATGGTACCAAGGGAGAAGTAACGCAGCGATCCTGATACTGCCTGGTTATCATCAATTTTCGTGTAACCGCTAACCGTAGCCAGAAAAACATCGTTGACGAGTTCTTTCAGCCATGGAGTGTAGGTTACAGCAACACTTGATTTCACGTCGGCAAAGGGAATCTTAGACAGATTGAAATACATCGAAGATGCATCAGGAGAAATGGCAAGACCAACGTCTCCCATTGCGCCACTGCGGGCATCAGGCGTAATTCGTAGGAAAGGAACAGCTGTATTAATAGTATTGGTACGACCATCTAACTGACCAGTAGAGTCTATAGTCTGGGCTGAGGTTCTTAAACTAGTGAAAGTACTATATATGAACACCAGGCTCAAAGTTAACTTTCGGATCATGCAATGTTCGTATTTTGATAGGATGTAAAAATAATCTAATTTATAATATGTTAATCAGATAAGGGGTTGATAAGGGAAGACGGCTTTCAGACACTTCATACTGCATAGGCATAATCATAATAAAATTACCTTTCCGCCCTTGACCTTTTTCTTACCGTTACTGCTGATAGTTAGTCGATAAAGATACATACCTGGGGATAATCTCGCTCCCGACTCCCCGGTACCATCCCAGGGCATGCCATCAAAACGGTTGCTTCCCGGAATTATTGTGTTTCTCAATGTTTTCATTAGTCTACCCTCCATATTAAATATCTGAAGTGTAACCTCGGCCTGCATTCCCAGTAGATTATGGGAGAACACAAACCTTGTTTGATAATGAAACGGATTTGGATAGTTAGTTAGGCCCTCAACGGCGATAACCCCTGATTCAGTTATTTCAAATTCCACAGTACCAACAACCCTGTTATTGCTATTATCCCAGGCCCGAATAGTGATCCGGTGCTTACCAGGCGATAATCCCTTTAACGGATATACTACAGTCCCTTTCTTATAGTTATCCAAAGATGCGCTAAAATAATCATTTAATACAATATATTCTGCACTGTCTAATAATGCAAGCAGATTATGTTCCGGGTCAAGGCCTGCAATATTGATTCCATTGCTGGCAGAGAGTTCTACCAATAAAACAGGATTGGGCCCCACCAGATCTCCACTTTTAAACAACCTGTTATTTAGCCAAATCTGTAATGCTGGCAACGTTCCGTCTCCTCCATGTACAGGAGCTGTTACCTGTAATCCGTTAAAAACACCTGCTCCATCTGTCGGATTACCAGTAGAATAATAACTGATTTTCCCCTTCCCGCCGGAAAGAACGCCATCCAATGGCAAAGTATTCGTGCTCACAAACCGACCATTATTCACTGCCGCCGTTCCCCTGAACAGTACAGATTCCTGCTTTTCAAAATTAGTCGGCAAACTCGCTGCAGTATTACCTTTCGTCGTATTAACAACAGGCGAAGAATATATTGTCGTGTATAGATTGCCGTTATAAGTACTGGCCATCTGCCCATTTTCATCTTCCAGATGCCCTACAATACGCATTTCAGCTAAAGCGGGTATTGCCACATTATTATTATCAAGTGCCCGACCATTAATGCTATCTGTTACTACTCTATATCCCGGAAAGGCTAACGTCAGTGCCGGATCACCAAGTAACTGGAATTTTCTGTTATTGATAATATCTATACTTCCTGCATAAGTTATATTTTTTGCGTCTTTTGCAGCAGTACCCAGACTTTTCCAACTACCATCCGGATTCCTGGTTAACGCGGCCCGGATATAATTTTGGTTCATTTCCCGGTTAGATGCGGCAAATACGGCTCTCGTGGTAGTCATTAATGCAATCGCACCAGTTTGCTGTTGCAATAGTATCTTCTGTCCCAGCGATAATATTGCAGGGTTATCAAAAGGTGCAAAATCACAGGTAGCTGTCAGTAATAAAGGTAGAAAATCCTGGTTCTGCCACTGCAAAATGGTAGTACCATCCACAATATTTTCTTCTGCCAGTCGGGTATTACTACCATGACCGGAATAATTCACTATTAAAGCACCCTGATTGATGCGTTCATTCAGCGCTTTCACCGCATCCGGATAGGTTGGCCCCGTATTGCCTGGCTGTCGCTGATAAGCATCCAGGTAGATTTTGCTGATATTAAATGCAGGAAAATCAGTGGAAATCAATTGGGTCAGCAGTTCCGCATCATTAAAATGGAGGTTATTATCCTCATCATCGGCAATGAACACCAGTTGATTACGCCAGTTGCCCTGCAAGGATTTCTCCCGGTAATGAATAATTTTATCCACTGCCGTCGCGGCCTCTGTGCTATTGCGGGCTGGAATACGCCCAATAGCCAGTTGCAGTACATTTCGTATATCCGTTCGGTTGATATCATCTTTATCTGTCAGCAATCCAAAATAATCATCAGTCACGTAAGAACTCACAGGATCAAGGGAAGCGGTACTTTGCCAGGAGGGCGCCTGGTTTGTATTATTTTTTACCCGGAAGCGATAATCGTAGGAGGCCGCGCCAAAAAGTAACAGGTATTGGGGCAATTGTCCACGGTCATACTGCATTTTGAGAAAATCCCGCAATGCTGTAGGATCAGGCGTGCCTGAAGAAAACTCGTTATATACCTGGTCCATCGTTATCACCTGCGCATTCAATCCCTGCTGCTGATGCCACTGCGCTAATCGCTGCGCCTGTGCAAAGAGCGCCGGCGTCGTGGCAATTATCATATCTGCCTTTACTGCATGCAGGTCCTGGTTCGTTACTTTACTCACGTAAGCCGGCTGCAATATGGATGCAGGTTGGAAGGCCAGCAGCTCTCTGGGCTTGTCTGAAAGCACAGTACAAGCAAGAGCGTCTCCGGAAAGGGCCGTTTTTAACTGAATGGGAGCCTGTATATTCGTCACATCCCATATCTGCGTTTGTGCATTAGCGTTACTAACGGTGAGGCCTGTCTGTACATTATCCAGCAACGATGCATCTGTACGGAAATCCAGCATTCCCGAAGCCGGTAACTGTGGCGGACATGCAGCAATGATTTCGAGATAATCCAGCCAGCCGCGCGCATTGTTGTCTCCCTGTAAAAAATCTACATCTGCCTGAATACCAGTACTGTTGAGATACACAGCGCCGGTACCGGTTGCCGCTGTGGCAAATGCTTCAAACACATTTCCGCTGACAGGCAGCAGGTATGCTGTGGCCGCATCTTGCTTATTCAAACTCACTTTAAAATTACTCCCGTTGATTCCCCTGGCCGCTACTCTCATATTTACGGTGACAGGCCCTTCTGGCAATGCCGGTAAAGTAAACCGATAGGTATGCCTGCTGCCAGCAGTGGGGTCCAGGCTAAATTCTTCCCCATACCATTGTTTACCGCTACGCAAAAAATTCAGGCTGTCATTTTCATAGAAGGAATGATAGGTATAGAGATGCTGTTCCTTCACTGGCGCCTCTCTCACGGTGGCTGGCAGAATTCTCGCTCCTGCCCCCGGCCCTACGCACAGGAAATACCAGGCGGTATCGCTATATATATTATACTGATGGGAATAGGTACGCGTGTCTGCATTAAAAATCCAGTTATGCGGACCCGGTGCATAAAACAAGAGCGCATCATTTCCGTTAATAATATTGTCGCCATTATCATTTAATTGGAGCGCTATTTCCGGCAGGTCGTCTGTACGGTCGCCATTATGTTCCGGGAGCATCCTTCCGCCGGTACCAAAAAGGCGGATCTGGTTGGCGGGAATTTGATCAGGATTCAGCCCCACTTTCCGAAGAAAGGCTGCGTCAATTTTATAAATACCTGGTTGGGAAACGGCAATTTTATACCACTGACCAGTGGCCAACACGGAGTTGCTCTTATACTTTCTTGATTGGGCAAGGGTTTGCCGGGAAGCATAAAGCAAAATTAACAGGGCCAATATAGTAATTCCGGACAGTTTCATTATCTTGTTCGGGACTTCTAAGTAATAGTCAGGGATGAATACACAAAGTATAAAATAGAAGATAAATTTTTCAAATATATCTTTTTATTCCTTTACAAATGAAGCAATATCCGTGAAAACCAGGCGATATATAAGGGACTGTTACAAATTAAATTATTTCACCATAAAATAAAAAAGATTACATTTGCGTTTACTGTAAATATAATCGACTAAAGCTGTATCACATGCGTAGATTAACCTCTTTGTCATTGCTCGTAGGTACCAGCGTAATGCTATCCATGACTGCCTGTCATAAAGACGGTGGTGGGCTTTTCGGCAAAAAGAAAGAAGCTTCTTCTGCTACCGGCTGGAACTACAACGACCCGAAAATGGGAGGTTTTACCGTAGCTAAGAATAAAAACCAACAGACGGGTCCTGGCCTGGTATTCGTACAAGGCGGTACCTTTGCCATGGGTGCTACTGAGCAGGACGTAATGGGCGACTGGAACAACATTCCTCGTCGTATTACAGTTTCCTCTTTTTACATTGACGAATCTGAAGTAGCTAACGTTCATTACCGTGAATATCTGTTCTGGGTAGCCCGCGTATACGGGGAATCTTTCCCGGATGTATTACGTCAGGCAATGCCGGACACCCTGGTTTGGCGTAGCGAACTGGCTTATAACGAGCCGCTGGTAGAATACTACTTCCGTCACCCTGCCTACAATGATTATCCGGTAGTGGGTGTAAACTGGAAACAAGCTACTGACTATTGTAAATGGCGTTCCAACCGTGTAAACGAAAAACTGCTGATGGATAAAGGTCTCCTTTCCAAAGCAGATGTTGGTAATCAGTCAGACGACAATACCTTCGACACCAAAGCCTACATGGCAGGTCTGTACGAAGGAACTCCGGGCAAAATGTCCAAAGGTTCCAAAAACGAATTCAAAAATCCTGACGGCACTCCCCGCAACGCACAGTTCGAAGACGGTATTATGCTGCCGAACTATCGCCTGCCAACAGAAGCAGAATGGGAATATGCCGCTCTCGGTTATATAGGTCAGAACCCTGGCCCTTCCAAAAAAGAAGGTAAACACGGGGAAGAGCTGATCATGAACAAACAGGTATATTCCTGGGGTACCAATACCAGCGGTCTGCGTGATATCCGCCGCGGTAACTTCCAAGGTATGTTCCTGGCCAACTTCAAACGCAGATCCGGTGATAACATGGGTGTGGCCGGAGGTTTGAACGACCGTGCTTCCATTCCTGGTCCGGTTCGCTCCTTCTTCCCGAACACTTTTGGTATCTATAACATGTCCGGTAACGTTAGCGAGTGGGTACTCGACGTTTACAGACCTCTCAGCCCTATCGATGGGGACGACTTCAACTACTTCCGTGGTAACAAATTCCAGACAGTATATCTCAATGGCGATAAGCAATTGGAGAAAGATAGTCTGGGCCGCATCAAAATGCGTGACGTTACAGACGAAGAATCTGCAAACCGTCTGAACTATCAGAAAGGGGATGTAATCAACTACCTGGATGGTGACTCTCTCTCCCTCGTAGAATATGGTTACGGTATAACTACCCTGATCAACGATAAATCTCACGTTATCAAAGGTGGTAGCTGGAACGACCGCGCTTACTGGCTGTCTCCTGGTACCCGCCGCTACATGCAGGAAGATATGGCAACAAACACCGTTGGTTTCCGTTGCGCTATGGACCGCGTAGGTAGCCCAGAAGGTAACAAATTCAAAACTGGTAACCTGTTCAAAAAACAACGCCAGAAGAGATAAGAACTTTCAATTTACTTCTCATAGAAAATCCCCGGACAATGTCCGGGGATTTTTATTTTTATCAACAATCTGAAGCCACAAAAAAACGGGCATTGACGTCTTTGCCAATGCCCGTTTCTATCTTTTTGTCAGAAGAATAATGGAATTATTTCCAGATCTCCAGTATTTCTTCTGTGTGATTCTTCGTGTCCGGCTTCTTGATGATATGATCAATCACACCGTCGCCATTGATAAGGAAAGTTGTTCTGTGAATACCATCATAAGTCTTTCCCATCATTGTCTTTTCACCCCATACACCATATTGGTTCACTATCTTCTTATCCTCATCTGCCAGTAAAGTGAACGGCAACTCATACTTCTCAATGAATTTCTGGTGACTCTGCTCACTGTCTGTACTTACCCCTACTACTGCATAGCCTTTTTTCAACAGATCAGTATAGTTATCACGCAGGTTGCAAGCTTGTGCAGTACATCCTGGCGTCATATCTTTCGGGTAAAAATAGAGTACCACTCTTTTACCTTTAAAGTCTGTGAGAGACACGGTTTTTCCGTGCTGGTCTTTTCCTTTGAAAACAGGCGCTTTTTCGCCTTCTTTTAATGCTGCCATTATCTGATAAGTTTATTGTTGTTAACGTTTAAATGTCAAACGGTAGGTGCCTTCATTGCCGGCAATATCGGTTACTGTCATCACAAGCGTATGTGTACCAGGAGCGCAATGCTCATCGAATGTATAAGTCAGTACATTTCCTTTACGGGAGAACATCAGCCATTTACCATCCAGCTCTCCACGGTAGCTTTTGATACCGCTTGCATCATTCATGGCAAAGGAAATTTTCCCTGCCTTGGACAAAACAGCGCCCGGTTTGATACCCAGCGGCGTTACTTTTGGCGCGATGGTATCTATTTCCAGATGGAATTTCCCGAAGTCGCGGAAGTTACCGATATACCAGCCATTTTCCAGCTTTGTTGCGGAGGTGCCACTGCCCTCTCCTTCTCTGACCATCACTACTTTGGATTGTAAGTCTTCCGGAATAGGTTTATTCGCTTTCAGTCTTACATCAAAGAAGTCGTGTACTGGAACCAGCGCGGTATGTAGCTGATAATCGTTGGATTTATCTTTTGGTCCGTTGGCAGGAATTTCTGCGTAGCGGAAACAGATGTTATCGTAGAGGGCACGTTCATCCAGATAGAGTTCCACCTGGTTGTTTTCGAAGATATTTTTGGAATCCGGATACATGGTATTGGCGCAAGTGCGCGGTGCAGTGGGTTCGCCGGATTGCTGTAAGGCAAATTTCACCACGCTCATATTACCATAGGCATCTTTCACTTGTAATTCCATTTGGTGTACGGCGCCATCAGAAAGATCGATGGTTCCATCTCCTTTTAGGTCATGGTAGATGTCCAGATGATTACCCGGCAGCGAGAACATTAATTGCAGATAAGGGCCACCGCCTTTCTTCACCTTGTAATCTATGTGAGCGTTGAGATAGCGCGTTTCGTCATAACCGATATTATCCAGTTCGAAATCGATATCTGGTTCATTATTATGGATCAGCGTAGCCTCATAGATACCGTAGGTATTGGGCGCATTATTCATGCGATCTACCGCGGTGAGGGCCAGGCCGGCCTTTGCAGCATTTACATGAATCACCGGTTGTGTGGTCACATAAGTGTTGCCCACTTTCTTTACCGGGATCATAAGCGGTTGTTGTTCATAGATACTTCTTTCCCTGTCATATACGGCAATGCGATATACGTCAGGCGCTTTGGTATCTGCGATATTAAAGCCAAACAACAGCGGATTCAATGGCTTTTCACTGGCTGTGTTCCGGATTTCGAAATGCAGGTGCGGCCCCGCAGAACCGCCGGTATTACCGCTGTAAGCTACGAGGTCTCCTTTACGCACCGGGAATTTTCCGGCAGGAATTTCCAGATCTGTAGCCCAGCTTTCGTTCTGATATTGCTGATGCTTGACATATGCCTGCAAAGCAGGAAAAAAAGTATTGAGGTGAGCGTATACCGTAGTATAGCCGTTAGGGTGGGTAATGTAGAGTACGTTACCAAAACCAGTGTGAGACACGCCTATGCGACTCACATAACCATCTGCCGCAGCATGAACCGGAAGATTTTCCTTTTGCTGGGTTTTAATATCCATTCCCGAGTGAAAGTGATTGGGCCTTAGTTCGCCGAAGTTCCCGGCCAGTTCTATGGGAATATTCAGGGGATTCCTGAAATAGCCCTGGGGGTAATTCTTCTCTACTCCGGGGGTCTGGGCACTTAACAAAGTCGGTAGTAAGCAAAATATTCCAATGACATTCTTCATAGCTGCAAATATAGCAATTCAGTGAGTCCATAAGTTACTGAATTGCGGTCAATTACCACTACGTATATACATCCACGTTATAACCGACAAAGCTGCCGGCTTGTGGCCAGGCAGCTTACAGGGATAAATGAACAGACCTGCATACAAAGTCAACCTAATGCTCCGAATGGCGGAAGGAGTATTTTAACGAGACGATGTATCGGTACTGACTTGACACAGGAAGGAGGTTCCTCCTGTGAAGAACATGAATAACATGAAACTACATTGTTGAATTACTTTTTGAAAACTGTTTGAGTACTGTCCTGTCTTTGCATTTCGTATAGGTATGCTGAATAATGCAATAGGTATGCCAATTTATAAATCTATGTTAAAAATATCATGTTTTAATCCAATTATCTGACGTTCAAAAAATATATAATAATTTCTCATTCAAATAGTTTGAAGTAAGTTTTATCCAGCGCAATAAAACCTCAATGCTTTTCGTACTTTAGATGCGCAAAAGAGGAAATACCGATGTCAATTAAGGTTTCAGCACTTACGAAGATATATGGAGAACAGAAGGCCGTAGACGCCATCTCCTTTGAACTGAAAAAAGGAGAAATAACCGGTTTTCTCGGACCTAACGGTGCGGGTAAGTCGACCACCATGAAAATGATCACGGGCTATCTTCCTCCAACCAGCGGCAACGCTACGGTATGTGGTTTTGACATTGTGAAAGAATCTCTTGAAGTGCGCAAGCGTGTGGGATATCTGCCGGAGTCCAATCCGCTGTATTACGATATGTATGTGAAGGAATTCCTGGAATTCATGGCGGGTGTACATCATCTGGGAAAGGCGGCTCCGAAAAGAATTGCGGAAGTGATTGAAATGACTGGATTGACGCCTGAAAGTCGCAAAAAGCTGGGCGCTTTATCCAATGGTTATAAACAACGTGTAGGTCTGGCCCATGCGTTGATCCATGATCCGGAGGTATTAATCCTGGACGAACCTACCACCGGCCTCGATCCCAATCAGCTGGCCGAGATCCGTCAACTGATTAAAAGTCTGGGTAAGGATAAAACCGTGGTATTGTCCACCCATATTATGCAGGAGGTAGAAGCGTTGTGCGACAGGGTGATGATTATCAACAAAGGGAAGATTATTGCAGATGATAAGTTATCCGTACTGCAGCAGGCTGGCGGCAATACGGGGTACTTACAGGTAAGCTTCGGGGAACCAGTGACGACAGAAGAGCTGATGCAAATTGGCGGGGTGAGTCGCACAGAAGCGCTGGAAGGGAATTATTGGCGATTACATACCGCTGAGGTGGAAGCAGTTAGAAAAAACCTGCTACAATTTGCTTTGATTAATAACCGGAACATACTTTCTTTGCAGAGCAATTCACAAAGCCTGGAGACAATCTTCCGGGACCTGACGAAGTGATCCCCTGGTTTTTGCAATGTAATTGCAGATATTATTAGCTCATTATTAAGCGTTTACAGTACTAGCCATATAACAAATTTATAATTTACGAACTATGAGTATTATTTCAGAGATTCACGCCAGACAAATTCTGGATAGCCGCGGTAATCCTACAATTGAAGTAGACGTAACTACTGAAGATGGTCACTTTGGCCGTGCAGCAGTACCTTCCGGCGCATCTACCGGTAAACATGAAGCAGTTGAACTGCGTGACAACGATAAGAGCGTTTATATGGGCAAAGGCGTACTGCAGGCAGTACAGAACGTGAACGAAATTATTGCTGAAGAACTGGTAGGCTGGGACGTAACTGACCAGGCTGGTATAGATAAAATGCTGATCGAACTGGACGGCACTCCAAATAAAGCGAAACTGGGTGCAAACGCAACCCTGGCGGTAAGCATGGCCGTAGCGAAAGCTGCTGCTGAAGAGTGCAACCAGCCACTGTACCGCTACCTCGGCGGTGTAAACGCTTTCACATTGCCTGTTCCTCTGATGAACATCATCAACGGTGGCGTTCACGCTGATAACAAAATCGATTTCCAGGAATTCATGATCGTTCCTGTAGGCGCTCCTTCTTTCTCTGAAGGTCTGCGTTGGGGCGTGGAAGTATTCCACCACCTGAAATCCGTTCTGAAAAAGAAAGGCTACAGCACTAACGTAGGTGACGAAGGCGGTTTCGCTCCTGAAATTCAGAGCAACGAAGAAGCTATCGAAACTGTACTGGAAGCTATCAAAGCTGCTGGTTACGTTCCTGGCGAACAAATCGCTATCGCTCTGGATGCTGCTTCCAGCGAAATGTTCAACGAAGCTGACAAAACTTATAAATTCTACAAAAGCTCTCAGAAAGTTCTTTCCAGCGACGAAATGGTGGCTTACTGGGCTGAATGGTGCGCTAAATATCCAATCGTTTCTATCGAAGACGGTATGGCGGAAGACGACTGGGCTGGTTGGAAAAAACTGACAGAAGCAGTTGGCGCTAAAGTACAGCTGGTAGGTGATGATCTGTTTGTTACCAACGTTAAACGTCTGAAAGAAGGTATCGACAATAACATCGCGAACAGCATCCTGATTAAAGTAAACCAGATCGGTACTGTTACCGAAACGATCGATGCGGTTAACATGGCACACAAAGCTGGTTACACTTCTATCATGAGCCACCGTTCCGGCGAAACTGAAGATACTACCATCGCTGACCTGGCAGTAGCTCTGAACTGCGGACAAATCAAAACTGGTTCTGCTTCCCGTACTGACCGTATGGCTAAGTACAATCAGCTGCTCCGTATTGAAGAAGCACTGGAAACAAATGCTGTTTACCCAGGTAAAAGCATCAAATTCGGTAAATAATTACTGCTACAGCAGTTAAAATACCTATGAGGGCAGCAATTATCCGCTGCCCTCTTTCTTTTGTAATTAGCCGTTTATTTGTATTTTGCAGTATGCCACAACTGAAGTATATAAAAATGCCACGCCTCTTAAAGAACTTTTTCTTTATTACAGGCGGCGCTTTCGTGTTGTGGGTGGCCTTTTTGGACAAGACCAACCTGATGTATCAATACCAATTCTCGGCAGAAGAAAGTAAACTGGAAGCTCAGAAGGCATTCTTCATCAGCGAAATCAAGAAAACCAAGGAAGAACAACAGGAACTGTTGTCCAGCCCTGAAAAACTGGAGAAGTTTGCCCGGGAAAAATATTACATGAAGAAAGACAACGAAGATCTCTTTATCCTCACTCCTCCCCCAGCAGCCAAATAGCAGCCAGTCCCGTTGCACATCTCAAAAAATTACCTTAAATTAACAATAGATTCTGTACATCTGTCGTTTATATTGTCGTTAACTATATTTCTTGTATAAAAATTCCAATGCATGAGTAATTTTACACAATCTGTACTTTCTAACCTGTGTCTTGTTACTGCCAGCGATTTAACGCCACTCAGTCAGGATCAACCCAGCCTGTCCCAAGAGGTAGAAGCTAATCTGGAGCATGTCAAATCCACCTTAAATACGGTTAGCTACTCTCCCAGGAAAGCCACGCTGCAACTGATCTTTGATTACGCCGCCAATACAGCGCCACAGGATCTTTAGTCCATACATACTATCCCGTTATGATGTAATTCGCCGTTGCTAAAGCGCGAATGCAACTATCATTTTCTCTATCTTTACGGCATGACCAAAAAAGAGCGCTATGCATTTGTGCTGAACTATTTCGAAGCACATGTTCCAAATGCCGAAACAGAACTGATTTACGACAACCCTTATCAATTACTAGTTGCCGTTATCCTGTCCGCCCAATGTACCGATAAACGGGTGAACCTGACCACTCCCGCTATATTTGAAAAATATCCGGATGTGGAAGCGTTGCGTCATGCCACTTTTGATGAACTGTTTCCTCTCATCAGAAGTATTAGCTATCCTAACAATAAAACAAAACATCTGATAGGAATGGCCAATATGGTAGTGGAAGATTTCAATGGGGAGATACCAGACACGGTTGCTGAATTAGTCAAACTACCAGGCGTAGGAAGGAAAACAGCGAATGTAATTACTTCTGTTGTCCACCAACAGCCCAATATGGCCGTAGACACCCACGTATTCAGGGTTTCAGCCAGAATCGGACTTACCACCAACGCTAAAACGCCCCTCCAGGCCGAACAACAACTGATAAAAAATATCCCGAAGGAAAAAGTACATATCGCACATCACTGGCTGATCTTGCATGGGCGATACATCTGCCTGGCCAGGAGTCCTAAATGTGGAGAATGCGCATTACGCCCTGCCTGTAAGTACTATCACCAACTGATAAAAGCCAGCTAATACAAGCCAGCCGCAAGCTGGCCACCAGCAAAACTTTCGAAACAAGAATCGTTTAATTCGGTTCATCAAATTTTTGCTTTCTCATAACGCGATTTTATTATCTTAAAGAACATTTTAAGATGAAACGTTATGAGAACCTCCACCGGATTACGCCTGTCATTCATGATGTTCCTGGAATTCTTTACCTGGGGCGCATGGTTTGTGACATTAGGCACCTTCGTTATCAAAAATTTAGAAAACACAACGGACAATGACATCAGCATTGCCTTCCTGACACAGTCATATGGCGCTGTCATTGCTCCGTTCATTGTAGGCATCCTGGCCGACCGCTTCTTCTCCGCACAAATAATGCTCGGCATTATCCACTTATTAGGGGCAGTATTATTATGGTTCGCAGGAAACATGACCCAATTCAGTGCCTTCTACCCTATTCTGCTGGTGTATATGGTACTGTATATGCCTACACTTGCACTGGTCAATTCCATTTCATTCCGACAAATGAAAGACCCTGGTAAACAGTTCGCGGTAGTGCGGGTGTTTGGCACCGGCGGTTGGATTATTGCCGGATTAATCATTGGCCAGCTAGGTTGGGAACAAGGGCACCAGCTGCAGCTAACCTTTAAAATGGCGGCTGTTTCCTCACTGATACTGGGTGGCTACAGCTTCACACTGCCAGCTACTCCTCCGCTTAAAAAAGGCACTAAAATCAACATACGGGAAATACTGGGACTCGATGCCATCGGTATGTTGAAAGATCCTTCCTATCGCACCTTTTTCGTCGCCTCTATACTCATTTGCATTCCGCTGGCCTTTTATTACAACTTCACCAATCCTTTCCTGAATGAAATTGGAATGAAGGCAGCAGCATCCAAACAGTCGCTCGGACAGGTTTCAGAAGTCTTATTCATGATGATTATCCCTTTCCTGTTTCATCGCCTGGGCGTAAAATGGATGTTAGGAATTGGGATGTTGGCATGGGGACTTCGCTATACCCTCTTTGCGCATGGCGATATAAACGCCCATTACTGGATGTTGATTGTAGGTATCCTGTTACATGGGGTTTGCTATGATTTCTTCTTTGTGACGGGCCAGATTTATACAGATCGTAAAGCTGGAGAGAAATTTAAAAGTTCCGCCCAGGGCTTCGTGACCTTAGCCACTTATGGCGTTGGGATGTTGATAGGTTTCCTGCTGAGCGGCCCTATCGTGGAGAAATACAGAACGGGCCCCTCTTCGCATGACTGGGAAACTATCTGGATGATTCCGGCAGGTATTGCAGTGGGTGTATTGGTATTATTTGTAATCGCATTCAAGGATAAGCAAAATGATCAACAAGCAGTATTAAACCAATAATCAACTGTACTATGGCAAAGATAGCAATGCTGGGCTCGGGCTTTATCGGGCGTTTTTATGCAGACTCGCTGCAGGGCCAGCGAAGCAGGGACAAAATTGTGAGTATTTATTCCCGTCGGGAAGAAAGTGCCCGGAAGTTTGCCGAAGATTACCAGGTAGCGCATTGGACGACAGACCTGGAAACCGCCATTGCGCATCCGGAAACGGAAGTAGTATGTGTTTCCCTACCTAATAACCTGCATGAAACGGCGGTTTTACTCTGTTGCAAACACAAAAAAGCGGTCATCTGTACCAAACCTTTGGGTAGAAATGCAGCGGAAGCCAAACGAATGCTGGAAGCGGTCGAGAAAGCCGGTATTTTCCACGGATACCTGGAAGACCTGGTATATACCCCAAAATTCCTGAAAGCCCTGGAAAGCGTTCAAAATGGGGCATTAGGACGTATACTCTGGGCCAAGTCCAGAGAAACCCATCCTGGCCCTCATAGCGAATGGTTTTGGGATAAAGAGCAGGCTGGCGGAGGTTGTATCCTGGACCTGGGCTGCCATTGTGTAGAAATAGCCCGTAGTTTTATTGGGAAAGACATCAAACCTTTGGAAGTAATGTGCTGGGCGGATACGCAGGTAAAGCCCATTGACGCAGAGGATCATGCCATTGGCCTGGTAAAATATGAGAATGGCGCTATCGGGCAGTTTGAAGTAAGCTGGACATTCCGCGGAGGCCTTGATTTGAGGGATGAAGTGATGGGAACGGAAGGTACTATTTGGCTGAATAGTTTCCTGCGTACAGGATTTGACATGTTTACCACCGGAAAAGGGGCAGATTATGTAGCCGAGAAAGCCGAATCAAACAGCGGCTGGCTGTTCCCTGTGGGAGATGAGCTGAACGAACTGGGCTACAATCACATGTTTACAGATATGTTTAATGCCATGGAAGCAGGGAAAGCAGCCAGGGAAACGTTCTACGATGGATATGTAGTCAATGCTATTTTAGATGCAGCCTATAAAAGCGCTTCCAGCAAACAATGGGAACCAGTACAACTGGAAGTATGGCGAGGTCAGGAGGGCATTTCAAAAGTGAAGACACAACAGGATTATGACGCTCAGTATTATCTCGTGAAGGAAGAGATGACACATTTTGGCGCGAAAAAACTGATCCTGAAAGACAAGGTATCAGGACAAATTATAGAGAAAACAATCAGTTAAATTTTTCCGGAGATGACAACCAGGCCCACCAGAGCGGTTGTCATCTCCCTACAACAGAAAAACAAGCCGGGATTATTACTTAATTAATCCTTTGGATTGATAAAATGAAAAACCCTTATCCAGCAACAGCCGGATATCCTTCATTACAGCTTCATCTCCGGATTTAATGTGAAAGCAGGATTTACCTTTCAGCATTTTTCGCAGTCCTTCCGGCACTTCCGTGAATTCAGCAGGATGGCTATAGATTGGGAAGAAATATAGTCCGACATATTTCTCAAAAGCGGCAACACCTGCAAAGTATAGTTCCGGATATGTTCTTCCGAAGAGTTCAACGCTGTGCGGGTAATACATATCGTATCGGTTATTGCTTCCCTCAGCTCTTGGAGTCAGCGGGGGTACATAGTTATCCAACAGCATATGAATAGTGCTGTAGATGTCAGGTATGGAAGCAGTCATAAATTAATGATCAACTACTTTTTACAATAATGGCTTTTCCGAAAGTATGATCTACTTCAACCTGCACCAAAGTTCCATTGTCATACTTGTAAATATTTTTCTTTCCTTCCGGCAACTGGAGTTCGTATTCTCCGCCTCCGAGCGCCTTCAGGGGGAGGAATTTTCCTAGTGTTTCAGAGAACGTGCGGGTTACATGTTTAGGTTCGCTGAAATACAGGTCGCCAACACAATGTTGGATTTCTGTATTTCCCAAAACGCTTCTTTCCCCATTCATTACGATTGTATATGTATTGCCCTCTTTATGTGTTGTTGTCATTTTGTCCTCTCCATTTTTCCCTGTAATCCTGGAGGATTTCGCATGGGTAAGGACGTTATGCGAATATTCAGTGGTGATCACACTATTCACTTTTGACAACATCACCTGAATATGCGTCTGAATACTGATCATTTTCTCATGGCCATTTACCTTCTGCCGGGCTTCAATGGTTCCTACGGCACGGTTGGCGACTCTTACTTCATAGGTATTCGTCTGAGCCATGGCAGGCGAAGACACTACAGCTAATATGCAAAGCAATACACGAAAAAGGCTGTTCATAAAAATGTACTTGAAACTTAATAATGTGTGAAGATGTAGCTGTAATAATCTTCATATTGTTAAAGTACAAAAAAATCTCCGGTTTTAATGGCATAAAAAAGGGGAAAGTTCGCTATACGCTTACTTTCCCCTTAAATCATATTAAAGTGTTATTACCTTATGCGAGCATTTCTCTGATTTTGGTAACCAGTTCTCCTTTCGTAATAGGTACACCCATAATTTTGTTATATCCTTGTGCATCAATAAGATATTGATCGCGGATGATCTTGATCAGTTGACCATTATTGATTTCCGGAATTAATACTTTATCGTAGCTATTAAGAATTTCGGCCAGATTTTTCGGGAACGGACGGAGATGACGGAGGTGTGCATGTGCCACTTCGTGACCTTCTGCCAGCAGTTCCAGTACAGCACTTTTAATGGCGCCGAAGGTAGAACCCCATCCCAGCACCAGTACTTTACCTTTTTCAGGGCCAATTTCAATTTTCTGCAATGGAATATGATCGGCGATTTTATCCACTTTTTCCTGGCGGATTTTCACCATAACCTGGTGGTTTTCCGGATCATAGCTCACATTACCGGTGATATTTTGTTTTTCCAGACCGCCGATACGATGTTCCAGTCCTGCGGTACCAGGAACGGCCCAAGGGCGTACCAGGTTTTCATCGCGTTGGTAAGGCATGAATTGCTCTTCTCCTTCAGCGAGGCCTGTTTTGAATTTCACGGTAATATCCTGCAGGTCGGCGGCTTTAGGGAAGCGCCAAGGTTCTGCGCCATTAGCGATATAACCATCGCTTAGGAAGATAACCGGCGTCATGTGCTGCACGGAGATACGGAAAGCTTCGAAAATTGCGTCGAAGCAATCTGCTGGCGTGGAAGCAGAGATGACAGGCATCGGGCATTCTCCGTTACGGCCATAGTAAGCCTGGAGGAGATCCGATTGTTCTGTTTTGGTAGGCAATCCGGTAGAAGGGCCACCACGTTGAATATCCACAATCAGCAACGGGATTTCCAACATTACAGCCAGGCCCATTGCTTCCCCTTTCAGGGCTACACCCGGACCGGAAGTAGTGGTTATACCCATATGACCGCCATAGGAAGCGCCAATAGCAGAAGTGATACCTGCGATTTCGTCTTCCGCCTGGAAGGTACGTATGCCGAAGTTTTTGAGTTTACTCAGTTCATGGAGGATATCTGAAGCCGGCGTGATAGGATAAGTACCCAGGAAGAGTGGCAGACCGGATTTCTGGGAAGCCGCTACCAGGCCGTAAGCGAGGGCGGTGTTACCAGTAATGCTGCGGTAGGTACCTGGTTCCATGCGGGCTTTTTCCACGCGGTATCTGGTACTGAAAGCTTCTACTGTTTCGGCAAAGTGGTAACCAGCGTGCAGTACTTTCAGGTTGGAATCGAGGATATCCTGTTTTTTACCGAATTTATCACGGAGGAAGTTCTCTGTGCTATCCATGTTACGGTCGTATAACCAGTAAAGGAAACCGAGAACGAACATATTTTTGGCGCGATCTTTCTCTTTCATGCCCAGGGTCGTGTCTTTCAATGCCTCGCGGGTCATTTTGGTCACGTCCATGGTATGTAACTGATAAGCGGCCAGGGAGCCGTCTTCCAGGGGATTGATTCCATCCGGATAGTTGGCCAGGCGGAGGTTTTTAGAGTCGAAACCATCCGTATTGGCGATGATGATACCACCTTTTTTCAGTCCTTTCAGGTTAGCCTTCAGGGCGGCAGCGTTCATGGCTACGAGTACATCGCAGGCATCGCCGGGAGTGAATATACGATTAGAGGAGAAATGGAGCTGGAAACCACTCACACCTGCCAGGGTCCCTTGCGGGGCGCGGATTTCAGCGGGAAAATCCGGGAAGGTGCTCAGGTCATTACCAATCAGGGCAGTGTTATTGGAAAACTGACTACCTGTAAGCTGCATACCGTCACCACTGTCGCCTGCAAATTTTATCACTACATCCTCCAGCTGTTGAATCGAAGTATTAGGCATCTATAGTTCTTTTTAGGTATTCTGTATTAGGGTGTAAATTTAGGCAATCGGGAAATAGTAATCCCTATCTAAAATGAATTTACCTGACCCTGCCTACAAAAGTACACAAAGTTAGTAGACTATAACCGCCGAAAACCGTGATTATCATTACTTCTTGTTATGGGTTATAACCAGAAGTTATTCCCTTTCGAAATGCTAATATTTTTACAAAAAATATATGTATAAAGAGTAGGTATCAGGAGTAATTAGTAAATTGGCATTTAAATTTAAACTATATTTTATGGCATTATTTCAATCGAACAACCCTGTACTGAAGGAAAGCATGTTTGGCCAGGCGGCTCAGCAGGGAGAGGCCATGACCATCCGTGGTACTGTTAACAAGATGTCATTTTTACTGGTGTTGTTGATGGCAGCAGCAGCCTTCTCATGGGGCCAGTTTATGCGTAATACAGGGAATGCGTTCCCATTGATGATTGGAGGAGCGATAGGCGGCTTCATACTTGCTCTGGTAATTATTGCAAAGAAAGAATGGGCAGGATATCTTTCTCCGGCATATGCACTGGCAGAAGGTTTATTCCTGGGCGCTATTTCAGCGGTATATAATGCACAGACCGGCGGTATTGTATTACAGGCGGTTGGTCTGACATTCGGTACTTTCATCGCAATGCTGATACTGTATCGTACAGGTATTATCCGTGCTACGGAACGTTTCAAAACAATTATTTTCACAGCTACTGCAGGTATTGCAGTATTTTATCTGATAGCGTTTGTACTGCGTTTATTCCATATACAAATGCCTTTGATTTATGACAGTGGCATGGTAGGTATTGGATTTTCCCTGGTAGTAGTAGCTATTGCGGCGTTGAATCTGATTCTTGATTTTGACATGATTGAGCAAGGTGCAGCTCAGGGCGCTCCTAAATACTTTGAGTGGTATGGCGCTTTTGGTCTGATGGTTACTTTGGTATGGTTATACCTGGAAATCCTTCGCTTGTTGAGCAAATTAAACAGACGCTAGTAGTCGGTATAAAGTTATTTACAGTAAATACAGAGGTCCCACCGTTCGTAGCGGTGGGATTTTTATTTTGTTAAGATCTTTCAAAAGAATTGTTAAATGGGATGCATCTGGATTTTATGGCACCGTAATTGCAAAATTGATAATTAGTTAAGCATTAAAGTACAATTATAGCCAAAGAGCAATAGTTGGTTTTCATAGGGGTTAATCAAAAGCCGGCCGTATCTCTATACGGCCGGCTTCTTTTTTTGTGAATGAGTAGTTATCCTCACTGTTACTTTTTTCATTTGAATAGGGGTATATGATGAACATCGCGTCTTATAAATAAAAACGCATGTTATTATTATTCACCAGTAAGATGGCGAGCATTAAACGCACGGTCTTCATAACCTATGTTTCTCTGGGAATTGGTTGGGTGTTGCTAATGATGGTAATATTCAGCTATATTCTCTAGTGGCGAAGCCGGCCAGGCTGTAACGGCCGGTGGAGCTGCCAGAGATAACTTATATCCTGCACTGTTATGCGCTTGTAGCAAAAAAGGGTCCGTTTGCAGACGGACCCTTTTCATTTATGTTTAGGCTGGAGCTGTTATTAAGCGCCGCCCAGTTTGCATTTCTGCAGTACTTCCCATGATTTGCCGTTGTGACGGAGGAAGTACAGGTTATTTACCTTAAAGCTAGCCTGGTATTCTTTGTTTTCGTATTCAGGCCATGCTTTATTGAACTGATCATCATCGAGGTCTTTGAAGGCCACGGTAACGTGAGGAGTGAATCCTGTACGGGCGAGCATAGTACTGAAGCCAAATTCCTTGCGGAGGAAGTTGATCAGTTGACGGTGCATAGCCGACATGGTTTCGCTTTTTTCCACGTTGATGAAGAGTACGCGGTTTTGTTTGTTCGGGAAGGTACCGAAACCGTTGAGGGACACTTCAAAAGGCGCTTGTGTTTTAGCGAACTCGGTGAGTTCATCACAGAATGCTTTTTCCAGTGCAGGATCAGCGGTGAAAGGTACTTGCAGGGTAATGTGAGGCAACACTTTCAATGCGTACATTGGGCCGTATTGTTCAGCAAATTCCTGTTTAATTTTTATGATTTCTTTACCTACTTCTGCTGTTGGCAGCAGGGCGATAAAGTAAATTTTGTTATCTGGTTTTGGCTCAAATTTTCTGCGCTGCATGCCAGGGCGTCCGCCACCACGGCTGTAGTTTCCACCACCGCCGCCGCGATCGTAACCACCGCCGCCGCCGCCACGGTTGTAACCACCGCCGCCACCGCCGCGATTGTAACCACCGCCGCCACCGCCGCGATCGTAGCCGCCACCACCGCCACCGCGGTTGTAACCACCACCACCGCCGCCGCGATCGTAACCACCGCCGCCACCGCCGCGATCGTAGCCGCCACCACCGCCACCGCGGTTGTAACCACCACCACTGCCGCCACGATCGTAGCCGCCACCACCGCCACCGCGGTTGTAACCACCACCACCGCTGCCGCCGCGATCGTATCCACCGCCGCTGCCGCCACGGTTGTAACCGCCGCCGCCTTCGCCACGATCGTAGCCACCACCGCCACCGCGGTTGTAACCACCACCACTGCCTTCACGGTTGTAGCCTCCGTCGCCGCGATCACGATTGTAGCCGCCGCCGCCGTTACCACGGTCATAGCCGCCACCACCACCTTCACGGTTGTAGTTGTTGTTGCGATCGTAACCGCCGTTACCACGGTCATAGCCACCGCCACCATCGCGATAGCTGTCACGATTGTAATCGCGCTGGCGATATCCGCCATCACGGTCTCCATTGTAGCTAGGACGGCCTTCGCGGTCCCCGCTGTTGTAGTCGGGTTTTCCACCTTCCCGCTCACTGTTTAAGTTGGGTTTGAATTCGCCCCTCTCCTTATTGGGATCATTCTCTTTGTTGGTATCAGAAGAGTAGGGCCTGCGGGGGCGTTCGTTTCTCTCAAAATTCATCTTACTTAATTAAGCGTTTGAAGCAATATTTGCTATGATTTCATAAAAATGAAACACATCCTGATAAGAGTTATACATTGGAGCCGGCGAAACCCTGATGACTCCGGGTTCTCTCCAGTCAACGATGATACCGGCATCTGTCATTCGCTGATGTATCTCTTTACCTTTATCCTTGAACAACAAAGATAACTGTGCGCCACGTTCATTACAATTATTAGGTGTAATTATTTCGAAATTTATGCCTTTAATCTGGCTCAAAAGGAATTCCAAATAGTTGGTCATTCCTATACTTTTTTCTCTTAATGCCTTTATACCGGCTGATTCAAATAATTCCAGGGATGCCTTTAAACTAACCATGTTAAACACCTGGGCAGTACTATGCTGCCATCCTTCTGCTGTATCCTTCGGCACAAATCCCTTTTCCATTTTAAAACGTACGCTCTCTTCGTTGCCCCACCAGCCACCTAAGCGGAGGAATCCGCGGTTGCCGGCATATCTTTCGTGCACAAATGCGCCGCCTACAGCGCCGGGACCACCATTCAAGTACTTATAGGAGCACCATACGGCGAAGTCCACATTCCAATCGTGCAATGATACCGGTATATTTCCTGCTACGTGCGCCAGGTCAAAACCTGCATATGCTCCTGCCTTATGTGCGGCAGCCGTAATTGCCGGAAGGTCAAAAAACTGACCGGTATAATAATTTATTCCACCAAATAAAACTAATGCTAAACTATCACTTTCCCTGTTAATAATATCTAAAATATCTTCAGTTCTGATTAATTGTTCGCCAGGTCGGGGTGAAACCTCTATAATCGCGTCTTTTGGTTCAAATCCATGAAATTTAACCTGCGTTTCAACTGCGTATTGGTCACTGGGAAAAGCTCCTGATTCCATTAACACTTTAAACCGCTGTTTGGTTGGCCTGTAAAAACTTAACATCATAAAATGTAAGTTCACAGTCAGTGTATTCATTACCGTTAGTTCCTGCTGACTAGCCCCCATTATACTGGTAAGAGGTTTGCTGCAATATTGCTGATAGTATAACCAAGGATTTTTTGCCCCCCAGTAACCTTCAACTGCACATTGCTGCCAGTCTGCAAGCTCCTGATCTATAGCCGCTTTAACATTTTTAGGCTGTAAACCCAATGAATTTCCACATAAATATATTGAATCCTTTCCGTTACGCTGAGGAAAATAAAACTGCTCTCTGAATCTACTTAACGGATCCTTCTGGTCCTGCTCTTTAGCAAACGCTAACGATGCTACGTACTCCATGGTCTTCCAATCTTTACCTAATTGCTAATGCTTTTAATGGCTGCTTATCTCTCTTACCCGTTAAAATGTCCGCTATTCTAACACTTATTTATATATATCTCTGTAAACAGGCAAACAGTCATAACTGTTTAAATCAGAACGTTTTCATTGGTAATCACTATATTACGTGGTTACGTGGCTAGGATTTTACAAGGTTAGTAACGTGAAAAACAATCTGAAGCACCAAAAGTAATAAAGGCTGCCCAATTGCCCACAATTCCAAATGTTAAAATTTGTTAATGAAAGTAAAATTACTCTCTTCTACCCAAATATAACGAAAAAACCGTCCCGAAGAATCAGGACGGCGTCTGTTAACCTACAACTGTTACACTGTATAGAAAAATTTATACTTTCTTTAATTCATAGCCACTTTATCGAGGGTCTCCTTCGGCGCCTGCACTATCTCTTCCGGTTTTTTGAAGAAATGGTAAGGTTTGGGAGATACGTAGTCCGGCTGATGCAATGTTCTCACTACATCCCGCTTCATAAATATCTTCAACACCAGTACCAGGAACGGCACATACTTCAATCCACGCGGTAACTTATACCAATCCAACACATCAATGCAACGCTTGTTCATTGCATACATGGTTGGCACCAAAACCAGTGTCAGGAACGTCGCAAAAATCAGCCCGAAAACCATCGTCCAGGCCAACGGACCCCAGAATGCTACGTTGTCGCCACCAAAATAAATGTTCGGTCTGAAGTGAGTGAATAACCCTTCAAAGTCAATATTGAAGCCTACTGCCAGCGGAATCAATCCCAATATGGCGGCAATAGCTGTTAGGAGTACCGGCGTCATACGGGTTCTGCCCGCTTCTACTACTGCATCATTTACTTTGGCATCCTGCTGTATCAGCAAATCCGTAAATTCCACCAGTACGATACCATTCCTCACCACAATACCTGCCAAAGCCATAATACCTACTCCGTTCATGACAATGGAGATATCCATACCAAAGATGGAGAACCCAAGGAATACCCCTATGATACTGAACAAAACTTCTAACATGATAATCGCAGGACGTCCGATGGAGTTGAACTGCGTTACCATAATCATCAGCATCAGTCCAATTGCACCCAGCATCGCCATTAACAGGAAGTTCATTGTTTCCATCTGGTCTTCCTGCTCTCCGGTCATTTTGATCGTTACATTATTGGAGCGAGGGAAGTCCTTCAATGAACCTTCTATCTGCTGCACTACTTCATTGGCATTATAGCCTGTGAGCACATTAGAATACAGAGAGATCACACGCTTCTGATCGATGCGTTTAATACCTGCATAGGTGTTCGTGTACTTCACGTCTGCGACAGCCGACAATGGTACTTGTCTTACCGCTCCTCCCATATTCATGTCCCTGTACACAAGGTTCAGGTTCATCAGATTGTTGATATTATTACGCTGATCTTCGCGCAGTCGCACCATAATCTTGTACTCATCTTTGGCATCTCTTATTTTAGATGCTTCGGTACCGAACAAGGCGGTGCGTAAGGCTCCGCCAATCATGGCGGTGGAGATTCCTTGTGCATTCGCGCGCTGGCGATCTATCGAAACAACTACTTCTGGTTTGTTGTCTTCAAAATCACTCTTCAGTTCTTCTACGCCATCAATATGTAATGAATCTAGATAACGTTTAAGCCTGAACGAAGTAACGGTCAGATCATTAAAATCATCACCACTGATCTCGATATTAATCGGTTTACCGGTGGGAGGTCCGCCTTTCTCCTGCTCTACCGTGATGTTAGCGCCAGGGATTCCTTTTACCGCATCGCGGATTTTGTCGAGATATTGCACTGTAGATTGTCCTTTTCTCGCTCCAAATTCCACAAAGGCAACGGTCACTTTACCTTTCTGCGGCTCCGTACTCTGGGTCATTTCCTGAGGATCTCCGGCTCCTTTCGCCACGTTCGAAATAATAGACTCTACAATCGGATTATTGGCGCCTACTACTTTTGTGATACGTTGTTCTACGAGACGGGTGATGGAATCTGTATATTTCTGATCCGTACCGTTAGGTAACTGGATATAAGTATAAACAAAGTTCGGATCTGCTGAAGGGAAGAATACCACTTTAGGGTTTCGCATAGCCGTAATCATTATGCTCATGATTAACAGCCCGAAAGTAGCCACCAGCGTCCAAACGGGTCTCCAACCCACCAGGCACCACTGCAATATTCTCTTGTAAGTATCTTGTACTTTCGGCCAGAAGTTATGTTGAAAACGACGGGCCACGCCTGCCAGCCAGAAGCGCTCCAGCACGATTACTAAATAAACGAAGATCACGAAGTTTCCTACGCCCGGACTACCATTGACATATCCCAAAAGGGCTACCAGTGCAAATACAACGGAGAGAATAGTAAACTTCCTGTTGAATTTCGGTTTAGGATGATTTTCGCCTTCATGTCTGTCCATGAAATCCACTGCGAATACAGGGTTAATGATATAGGCAACAATCAGGGAAGCTCCCAATGTGGTAATCAGTGTTACCGGCAGGAAGAACATGAATTTACCAATCACGCCAGGCCAGAACAACAATGGGAAGAAAGGCGCTAATACGGTGAGGGTTCCTGAGAAAACTGGCAGAAACACCTCTCCTGCGGCCACTTTCGCCGCTTTTACAATACCAAGATCTTTACGTTCATTGAAGATACGATGTACGTTTTCAATCACCACAATCGCATCATCCACTACAATTCCCAATGCCAGCAGGAAGGAGAACAACACCATCATATTGAGTGTGAACCCATATACCGGCAGTAAAAGGAAGGCTATGAACATGGAGATCGGTACAGATAAGGCCACGAATATGGCATTTACCGCTCCCATAAAGAACATGAGGATTAATGTTACCAACAGGAACCCGATGATAATGGTGTTAATCAGGTCGTGCAGCGTTACGCGTGTGGCTTTGGACTGGTCTGCGGTAATGGTTACACTCAGATTTTTAGGGAAATGGTTCTTCACCATATCTTGCTCAATGGCTCTGATTTTATCAGAAGCATCGATGAGGTTTTTACCGCTTTGTTTGATGACGTTGAGCGTGATTACGTTCTTGCCATTCAGTCGCGCATAACTTTCCTGTTCGAGGAATCCATCTTTTACCTCAGCGATATCGCGGAGATATACGGTGGCGCCTGATTGTCCTCTGACGATGATATTTCCTATCTGTGAAGGATCTTTGTATTCTCCTTTAACACTGAGTGTACGTTTTTGCCCATCCATGGAAACAAGTCCCCCGGAAATGGTAACGTTTTCTCCCTGTATAGCGCCGATGATATCACCGAAGCCGATCTTTGCCGCATCCATTTTATATTTATCGACATTGATCTGGATTTCTCTTTCCAGTGCGCCGACGATATCCACGCGGGTAATTTCCGGAAGCGCTTCGATCCTGTCTTTCATATCATCTGCATACTGTTTCAGTCTTTGCAGATCGAAGTCGCCAGACAGGTTGACGTTCATGATAGGAATCTGGGACACGTCTACCTTAGTGATAGAAGGGTCCTGGGTAAGGTTTTGCGGGAGATCTCTCTTCGCATCATCTACTTTTTCCCTTACTTGCTGACGAGCGGATTCAATGTCAACATTAGTATTGAATTCAATATTGATAATAGAGTAATCCTGCATGGAGGTACTCTTTATCTTTTTCACGCCAGCGATACCATTGAGTTGTTTCTCAATGGGTTTGGTGATGAGCGTTTCCACATCCTCCGGGGAAGTACCCATGTTTACCGTACTGATGATAAACTGCGGGAATATTACTTCCGGGAATTGTTCCTTTGGACGGGCGTTGTATGCGAGTATACCAGCGATGGTCAGGAATAAGGTAGCCAGATAGATGCTCACCTTATTGTCTATGGCCCAACTGGTAGGCTTAAACTCTTTGTTAAGATTATCTTTCATAAGCTTGCATTAATCAGTTGGCCTAGGATTTAATAAGGTCGTTGTCGTTCAGGCCCTGGAATCCGATGGTAACTATTTTGTCGCCTTTCTGGAGACCGGATTTTACTTCTGCCTTATCGTTATAAGTACGTCCGAGCTGGATATCACGGCGCATGGCTACTATTTTGCCATTTTGCTCCTGGGCTACCATTACGTATGGTTTTCCGGCAGCATACTGGATAATACCAACTGGAATCACGATGGCGCCAGGAGCGCTATAGTCGATAATTTTCAGTTGAGCGATCATATTCGGGCGCAAAGTAGCATCTGGTTTCAGTGGCACTTCCACGTTGATAGTGCGGCTAAGCGGATCGATGGTGCGACTAGCAAAGCCAATAATGGTGCGTATTTCCTTACTGATATCCGGGAAGTTCAGGACTACGGCGCCTCCTGTTTTCACGAGTCCTGCATAGGCTTCTGCTACGCTGGCAGTCACTTTCAGATTAGAGGCGTTTACTACGCGGAATGCGGGCATACCAGGAGCGGCATTGTCGCCCAGCTTGGCAATAACTGCATCCACTGTACCAGTAATAGGAGAAATTATTTTGGTTTGCGCGAGCTGGTCCTGCATGGTAGCCAGTCGGCGCTCCAGGGATTCCTTATTACTTTTTGCGTTGAGGTATTGTACTTCGGAGCCGATTTTTTGGTTCCAGAGGTTTTGTTGTTTGAGGAAGAGCGTATTGGCGAGATCCAATTGGGTATGGAGTTCCGCGATGGTAGCGCGTAAAACCTGATCATCTACCTGGGCCAGCATCTGACCTTTGGTAACTGCCTGACCTTCTTTCACTGCGATATTGGTGATTACGCCGGGTACGCGGGCGGAAACGTTCACGTTTTCGCGGGCATCCACAGCGCCTTGCACATCGATATAGTGTTCAAATAAAGTAGCTTCAACAGGAGTAATCACCACATCCTTAATACGGGCGCTATCGTTGGTTCCCAGCTCTTGTTCCAGGGCTGCAATCTTTTTATTGATGTCTTCAACGTATTTGGCTTTATCTGTTTTCAACTGTTGCAATTGCTTCTCCTTTTCAGCCTTGGAATTTTTTTGTCCGCCGCATGAAGCCATGATAACAGCAGTAACTGGCAGCAGGAAAAAATACTTAGTATTCATATAGAAAGAGATGAAGTGATTTAAAGTTTACCATATGCTTTCAGCAGATCTATTTTTGCCACGACAGCATTATAGAGCGCTGTGAAATAATTGTTCTGCGCTGTTAGCAGATCGCTTTCAGCGGTGCTCATTTCCAGGCTGGAGCCTACCCCTTCGCGGTATTTGACGCGGGTGGTGCGATATACATCTTCTGCAAGCGCCATATTTTTTTCTTGTGATTGCAGTGTCAGTACGTTATTGCGGAAAGTAGAAGAAGATTGTTCTCTTTCCAGGTCTATAGCTAGTTTCACATTTTCGATCTGCACATCAGATTTTTTCACGGCCAGTTCTGCCTGGTCTACCTGGCGGCGGCGTTGTAAACCAGTGAAGAGTGGGACGCTAAGATTCAAGCCTGTATTGAGATAGCCATACCACATATGACTTGCGAAGTAGTCAAATTTATCGCTTCCTCTGAGGGCGCCTGTAGCTGCAAATAATTGGAGGGAAGGCAGTCCTTTTAGTTTGTATCTCTTTAAATCATATTCATTTGCTTTCTTCTGTGTTTCCAGGAGTTGATATTCGATACGTTGGGAGTAGTCGAATTTATCAACATCCAGGACATCAGCTACGATCTGGTTGGTGCTGAGGGAATCTGTCAGCACAATTTGTTGCTGCAGGGGCATCCCCATCTGATATTTTAATGCGGCGGTACCGAGTTCTATCAGGTTATTCAGTTTGGTTTGTTCTGTTTGCAGATTGGTGTATTGTACTGTCAGACGGTCTACATCCAGTTTTTCCACGAGGCCATTTTTGTAGATCTCCTTGGTTTCTTTGAGGAGATTATCCATGGTGGTGAGTGTACCGCTGAGGATATTCAGTGCTTTCCGTGCGGAGAGTACGTTATAATATGCTTTGTACACGCTGGTTTTCACATCTATTTCAGATTTGGTGATATTTTTATTCACCAGTTCTTCCAGTGTTTTACGTGCCTGAAGTGCTACGAGTACGCTGGGATCGAAGAGTGTCTGATTTAATCTGATTTCGCCCATCAGGTTATGTGGCAACTGGAAGGAGGCCACGGTGAAGGAATCCACGGGAAGACCGAAGTTCTTCAGGTTGAATTGTTGTTTCTGGGTGATGGGATTATATTGATATTGACCGTTACCATTGATGGATGGTAGCGCCATGCCGCTGATTTCCTTGTTTTTAGCGAGTTGAATCAGCTGGTCCAGTTTGGCAGTTTTCACTGTAGCTTGGTTGGCCAGCGCGTAGTCCACTGCGTCTTTAGCGGAGAGGCGGATAGGTTCCGGGCTCACCTGCTGTTGGGCTTTGGCGGTTCCGATTGATAGCAGCCACACCAACAAACCAATGCCGGTGAGCCTGTTGAAGAATAGCATAGTTTATATGTTTTGCGATAGTTGTTTGTACTTTTCAATGAGTTTATACCCCTTTGACGAAGCCACACCATATAAAAAATTCTCCAGCAGTACCTTTTGTACTTTGTCCATATCATGTTCTCCGGGGAAGTTTTCCGGCTGGAAACTAGCCGTACAGCCTTGTATGCGATAATTTACGAGTATACTGATATTAAGATCCGGACGATACAGCCCATCGTGGATGCCTCTTTCCAGGTTTTCCTTGATCATGGCGGCGAGGTCCTGCTGTTGATAGTCCAGGAATGCCTGAAAGGCTTTCGCGTGGTATTTCTGGAGGTCCAGCATTATTACGGGATTAATATTCCGGAGTCTTTTATCAATCATTTCCATCACGAGGAACATCTCATCGATAGCATCTTTGGATCGTTGTTTATTGGCCAGGCATTCCTGGTGGATGTTGTGGATAAACCCGGAAACGGACTGGAATACCAGATCGTCTTTATCGGTGAAGTGGGCGTAGAGTGTTTTTTTCGAGAGGCCCATTTTCAGCGCGATATCATCCATTGTAATGGAGCGGGTTCCGAACTGCCGGAACAGGCTAAAAGCCTTATCCAATATACGTTCCTGTACTTCCATAGAATAATTTGGTGCTAACGATTTTCAATTCACAACAAAACTATGGAAACTTTTTAAACTTCAAAAGTTTCCAGTAATATTTTTTTACATGTCACAACATACATTCATGAGGGGGTAAAAAGCGGGGGGCATTCCGCATTATTGAGTAATTTGCAGCATCAATTATTGACCATGTCGCCAAAGCTTAAATTAAAAGTATTTGCGTCGCGTTTATTGCGATATTTTTTTCAGGGACTGCTTATTCTGGCGCCGATCAGTATTACGGCATTGACCTTATACTGGGCTTTTGTTACGATAGATAATCTGATTCCCAGGGAGTTGATTCCAGATGGAGCTGCCTTTAGTTTTTTGCACTTTAAAGGAGTGGGATTTATATTGGTATTCCTACTGATAATAGTGGTGGGGTATTTGAGTTCCTCCTTTATTTTGGGGCGGATATTCGCCTTATTTGACAAGTTACTGGAGCGTACGCCGTTTATTAAATACATCTATTCTTCTATTAAGGATGTATTTGATGCATTTGTGGGAGAGAAGAAGAAATTTGATCATCCGGTATTGGTGCAGATTTATGGAGTAGATGTATGGGAGATGGGATTTATCACCCAGGGAGATGTCAGCAACTTTGGACTGGAAGGGTACATGGCGGTATATGTGCCGCATGCTTATGCCATTACGGGCAAGGTGTTTATGGTTCCTAACACCAAGGTAAAACAGTTGACGAATATTTCTGCTGGCGATGCCATGAAGTTTGCTGTGAGCGGGGGTGTTACCAATATTGGGTAAAGATGTTGAAAATGTGGTTCGGGGATTTATTTCTTCCGAACCACGTTTTTCGTGTTGCAGAATGAACTAATTTGGTCGTCTCAAAACCAGATTGTTATGTTAACCCGGAAGTCTATACGAATTTCCCTCCCCTTTTTATGCTCATTTTTATTGACTGCTGTCAGTCTGCATGGCTGGGGCTTTTTCGCGCATCAGCGGATAAACCGGCTGGCGGTATTTTGTTTACCGCCGGAGATGATGGTATTGTATAAACCTTACCTGGAATATCTGACGGAGCATGCCACAGATCCGGATAAGCGCCGGTATGCGGTAGCGGCGGAAGCTCCCCGGCATTATATTGATATAGATGTTTATGACAGCATGCCATTCCGGAATATACCCAGAAGCTGGGATTCGGCGGTGGCAAGGTATTCAGCGGATTCACTGCAGCGTAACGGCATTCTTCCCTGGCATCTGGAAAAGATGATGGCCGTGCTGACCAAGGCTTTCCGGGAAAAGGATCAATATCAGATACTACGATTATCGGCGGATCTGGGGCATTATATTGCGGATGCTCATGTACCATTGCATGCCTGTTCCAATCATAACGGGCAGTATTCCGGGCAGCAGGGCATTCATGGATTATGGGAATCCCGGATACCGGAATTGCTGGCAGACAAATCGTTTGACTACTGGGTGGGGAAGGCCGTCTATATTCCTGCGTTGCAGCCATATTTCTGGAAAGTGGTAACAGCCAGTGGAATGGCAGCAGATACAGTATTGAAAGCAGAGCGGCAAGTGACTGCCAGGATGCCCGCATCAGCAAAATATAGTTTTGAGCTTCGTAATGGTAAGCTCGTTAAAAACTATTCTTCTGCTTTTACCATAGCTTATGACCGGTCCATGCATGGAATGGTGGAAAGACGCATGCAGCTGGCCATTCAGGGAGTAGCCAGTTGTTGGTATACTGCCTGGGTTAATGCCGGACAGCCGTCGCTAAAGGAATTATCGCATACAGGTTTCAGTGCGACAGCTTTGCTGGATTTCGTAAATTTACAGCGTCAATGGCTGCACGGACAGATGCTTGGAAGATCAGAAGAATAGCAGAGAAAATAATATATTAAGGCTTACTAAAAATTTTGAAAAGATATTTTATCTTTGTCGCACTAGCTTTAGCCTATCCTACACCACGCGCCTTACAGGTTTTAACACCCGTGCCGTTTTTTTTCCGTTTCCTTAGAAAAACCAAACAAAGTGGAAAGATCAAAAAATGAATTTAATCTGGATCGCAACATGAAGGTGCACAATTTTAACGCAGGTCCTTCTGTATTACCTAACGAGGTATTGTACAAAGCCAGCAAAGCCCTGATAGATTTTGAAGGGTCAGGAATGTCTATACTAGAAATAGGTCACAGGACAGAACCGTTTATCGCGGTAATGGAAGAGGCCCGTAGCCTGGTAAGGGAACTGATGCAACTAGATGACGACTTTGAAGTACTGTATCTTCACGGAGGTGCAACTACGCAGTTCATGCAGGTTCCAATGAACCTGTTAGAGAACAGCAGCACTGCAGCCTATGTAGATACCGGTGTTTGGTCCAATAAGGCTATTAAAGAAGCCAAATTGTTCGGCTACGTAGATGTTGTAGCCAGCTCCAAAGAAAGCAACTATAATCACATCCCAAAACAGTTTACTATTCCTCCGCAGGCAAGTTACCTGCACATCACCACGAACAATACCATCTATGGTACACAGTGGCAGATGACCCCGGTTACTGACGTACCCCTGGTAGCAGACATGAGTAGTGACATTATGAGCCGCAGCATGGACTTTAATAAGTACTCGCTGATTTATGCAGGCGTACAGAAAAATATGGGCGCCGCCGGCGCTACCATGGTAGCTGTACGTAAAAGCATGCTCGGAAAGGTTTCCCGCAAGATTCCTTCCATCCTCGATTATAAAAATCATATCGAGAATGGCTCCATGCTCAACACCCCTCCGGTATTTGCCGTTTATATTTCCATGCTCACACTCCGCTGGCTCAAAGAACAAGGCGGCATACCAGCAATCGAGAAAATAAACGATAAAAAAGCAGCCCTCCTCTACGATGAAATTGACCACAACCCACTGTTCCGTGGCACCGTTGTCAAAGAAGACCGTAGCAAGATGAACGCCTGCTTTGTAATGGATAAACCTGAAATGGAGGAAGAATTCCTGAAATTCTGTAAAAAAGAAGATATCGTAGGCATCAAAGGACATCGCCTCTCTGGCGGGTTCCGCGTATCCATGTACAACGCACTTCCTTATGAAAGTGTAGAAGTAATGGTAGAAGCCATGAAATATTTCAGTCTGAAAAAAGCGTAATCCGCTTCATCAGCAATTCTTACAGGAGGTAAGTACCCGCCAATGGCAGGAACTTACCTCCTGCTCTTTTTGTAGCCAATGGCAGCTGCCTTTTTATTG
Organism: Chitinophaga dinghuensis; assembly: GCF_003259435.1. Lineage (GTDB taxonomy): Bacteria > Bacteroidota > Bacteroidia > Chitinophagales > Chitinophagaceae > Chitinophaga > Chitinophaga dinghuensis. Next base: position 661,865 of record NZ_QLMA01000002.1, on the reverse strand, counting down.
TTATATTTAGTATTCATACACATCTAACAATTATGGCTATTATCAAACCCTTCAAAGGATTAAGGCCTCCAGCCGCAATTGCCGCCAAAGTAGCTGCAAGGCCCTACGATGTACTCAGCTCCGCAGAAGCAAAGCAGGAAGCAGCAGGAAACCCAGTCTCCTTCTATCATGTTTCTAAGTCGGAAATAGATCTCCCCGAAAATACCGATGTTCACAGCCAACAAGTATATGAACAAGCCGCTGCCAATCTTCATAAGTTTGTATCGGAAGGTACCCTGTTCCAGGATGATCAACCCTGCTATTATATCTATAAACTGGTCATGAACGGACGCGCCCAAACCGGCCTGGTATGCGCTTCCTCTGTGGCTGACTACAACAATGGGATCATCAAAAAACATGAATTCACCCGCCCTGATAAAGAACTTGACAGGATCAACCATATAAAAACAACACTTGCCCAAACGGGGAATGTATTCCTGGCCTATAACGACGTTCCTGCCATCAATGCCATCATTGATCAATGGCAGGCCCAACATCCACCCATATACGATTTTACTGCCGAAGATGGTATAACGCATACGGTTTGGTCGGTAGACGCGCCTGCTGCCGTAAACAGTATTACCACCTTATTTGCAGACAAAGTACCGGCCACCTATATTGCCGATGGACACCACCGGGCAGCATCTGCGAGTCTTGTACAGAAAGAGTTTCAACAAAATGGTAAGGTTACAGACATCGATCAGCCGGTCAACTATTTCCTGACTACCATATTCCCAGCCAGTCAACTCGCCATCATGGACTACAACAGAGTGGTGAAAGATTTGAATGGCCTGAGTAAGGAGGCGTTTCTTTCGCAACTGGATTACTCATTTAATGTGGAAGAAGTAGGTCATCTTCCGCAGGCCCCTTCTATGCTACATGAATTCACTATGTATCTGGATGGCAGATGGTACCGATTGGTAGCAGAAGAAGGCACGTTTACCACAGATCCTATTGGCGTATTAGATGTCACTATTCTCTCTAATAATATACTGGACAAAATTCTGGGAATCAAAGATCAGCGCACAGATAAACGGATTGACTTTGTAGGAGGCATCAGAGGTTTACAAGAATTAGTGAAAAGAGTAGACAGCGGGGAGATGAAAGTGGCCTTTGCCCTTTATCCGGTAACGATTCAGCAGCTATTTGACATTGCGGACAGTGGTAATGTAATGCCACCTAAAAGCACCTGGTTCGAACCTAAGTTGAGAGACGGACTCATTACTCATCTTATCAAGTAGGAAATTTATAGTTGCTTCCGGCAAAGAAATATAACTTTAGGTCTGCTAGTACAAGCAGACCTATGTTTTTTATTGAGCGCGTATTGCAATACTATGAGCACGTGTCTCCCTATCACCTAACAGCAAATTTGTAACAACCATTACTAACCTATGTCAATGGAGCATCAGGAATCATCTATTTTTGAAGACAAAGCATTTAAATCGGCCATCGTCAAAGGGAAAGCATATCCCAATATTGGACAGCTATTTATGTTGCTACCTGTAGCATTGGGTCTCCTAATAATTATGGCAATTATCAGGGCCATCATTATCATTTTCATCCTGGGAGAAACAGGCATGGACCATCTGGAGCATCCGGATCTTAAAACCAGTACCATCTCAAATGCCCTGCTGCTATCTGGGTTAATGATAGGCTTATTGTTCTTTATGTATTGGAAGAAAAAAAAGACTGAACCTGCATTTATCATTAAAATTGAAAAGCCAGACATACTGCTGCTGGCAAAGGTTGGTCTGACTATATTCGTTTCCTATATCACAATCATATTGCTAGGCACATTCATCACTCCTTCTCCCCTGGCGGTTACGTTGAATCTATATGATATGGAATTAAGCATTTTAGGAATGCCCCTGACCATTATATTATTCGCCCTAATTATGCCGGTTGTCAATTCCCTGGTGGTATATAGCCTGGGGTATGATGGGTTGCTGAAAAATTATCCCTACAAGCGCCTATTAATTTTTGGAGTGATAGGGTCTGGTTTATTATTCCTATTGCCGGCATTTATCCTACTTTCATTACCCTTCAGCATCCTGTATTTCCTGATCTTTTATAAGTCGCAAAACGTATTATATGTTATTATTCCCAGCATTGTATTACAGCTGGCTATTATTATAACCATTTTGTTGGTGGGCGATGCAAATTTGCGGGAATTCCCCTCCTCCATTCCCATTTGGATTTCCGGTATGATCGCCATCATAGCAGGACTGTGCTGGTATGTACTGTTACAGGATCTCCGGAAAATGGAGCACCCCTATTTAATCGCGGCTATAGAATGAGTATAGCCAGTGGGATTATCATTTGTCTTGCTAAAAATTACATTCAAAACTAAATAACACTACATATGTCAATGGAACAAGAAGAAACCTCCATTTTTGAAGAAAGTGATTTTAAAACGGAGATTGAGAAGGGGAAAGCCTATCCCAGGGTTGGACAGCTATTCATGCTGATACCTGTGGCTTTGGGGTTGGTATTTCTGTTGGTCGTTCCCTGGGGCATTTATCTGCTTTCCACGCGCCAGGTAAACGGTCAGCCAGACCTGACTGCGATACAAGAGAGTAGTCAATCTAGGCCTGCAGTATTGACATTTGGCGTATCGATAGGGTTGTTTCTGTTTATGTACTGGAAGAAAAGAAAGCAGGAGCCAGGGTTTCAAATTAAAATGGAGCAACCTGGTGTTGGCTTGTTGGCAAAGGTTTTCATGACCTTATTCCTGTCATATACCACTGTTATGTTGCTGGGACAATCTCTGGGTAGCAGTCCACTTCAACTCACTTTGTTTAGTATGGAAGAGCAACTGCATTCGATTGGGGTTCCGTTAACTTTCCTGATATATGCCCTGGTTATACCTATCCTGAGTAGTCTGATGGTATATAGTATCGGCTATGATGGATTGCTGAAAAACTATTCTTACAAAAGTGTTTTCTATATTGGAGTAGTAGGGTTGAGCATACTGTATATTCAGCCTGGCTTGATTCTTATTGCTTTACCAATTGGTATTCTGAACTTTCTTGTTTTCTACAAGACCCGCAATATTTTAAACGTTATCATTCCGGGTATTGCCCTACAAATTATACTGCTGCTGACGATCAGCTCCAGTAATACAGATGATATTCTTGATATTGCCCGTTCTATTCCGGTTTGGGGTTCCTGTATTATTGCCGCTTTAGCTGGGCTCTCCTGGTATGTGTTGTTGCAGGACCTTCGTAAAATGGAGATCCCTGACTCCAATAATTTCGAATCAGATAACAACTATATTTAATATTAAAAATGTGTCGCAGTTTGGACTGCGACACATTACCTCAATTTCCTTACTTTTACAAGAAACGAAGGACAGGAATGCATAAGAGGTCTTCTTTATTGAAAACATTATTTGTTGCGGGAGTATTATTTTCTCAGACGGTATTTGGTCAGGATGCTGCCGAATTATACAAAACAGCTACTGGTTTCCAGCGTACGGGGGATTATTCCAATGCTATCCTGGTATTCAACCAGGCATTACAGCTGGACCCGGATAATTTTGAAACCAAGAAACAGCTTGCCTATACCTATTACCTGAAAGGGGATATGAACAAGGCCAAGACTATCGTTGACCCGCTCCTGAGCAAGAAAGAAGTAGATGTACAGGCATTCCAGATTGCAGGCAATATTTATGTTAGCCGGGAAGAATGGAAAACTGCCCAGAAGATATATGAACGTGCCCTGCGTAAGTTTCCAGAAAGCGGCGAACTGTACAACGATAACGGCAATCTGCTGATGAATTTCAAGATGTATGACGCTTCGCTCAACAGCTGGCTGAAAGGCATCGAGAAAGATCCGGCGTTTCCGGGCAACTACTATAACGCCACTAAAACTTATTATTACAGCAATAATCCACTCTGGTGTATCATATATGGAGAAATCTTCATGAATATGGAAAGTTTCACCACACGTACAGCTGAGGTAAGGAATATCCTGCTGGAATCTTATAAACGTCTTTTTAATGATCCTGCATTGCTGAACAGTGTGATGCCGGAAGAGGGTAAGAAGAAATCCAGATCGGCCAACAGCGGGTTTGCACAATCCTACAAACAGGCCATGGGCAAACAACTGGGCGTTGTGACCGGTGGAGTGGATCTGGATGCGTTGATCATGGTTCGTACCCGTTTCCTATTGGATTGGGATAATAACTATGCTGCCGATTATCCGTTCTCACTGTTCGATTTTCAAAGAAAGCTCCTGCGGGACGGACTGTTTGAGGCTTATAACCAATGGTTGTTTGGCCCGGCTATCAATCAGGCCAGATATAAAGCCTGGACATCCCTCCACAAGCAGGAATATGATGCCTTTAATAAATTCCAACGTGACACGCCGTTTAAGACAAGGCCGGATGAGTATTATAATGATGGGAAGTTTTCGTTGGTGAACACAGGATATTAATTACCTCAGAAACCACAAAATCCAAATATGCTTGTTGCTAAACACCAAAACACGATTGACAATGCCGTAAAAGCTAATCATGAAAGGACTTTTTATGCGCATTATCCTGAGCACCCCAAAGCATACGGCGATGAAGCACATGCAATAGGCATGCAGAGCTATCAGCAGATGCTTAACAAACCTTTTAAACAATTATTGCAGACTGGTGAAACTGGTTGGACAGGAGAAGAAGTGTCTCCCTACAGCGGCGAAGTGCTGGGTGTTACTTACCCGGAATTTGCAGTAAAAGATCTGATTGAAAAAGCGACTGAAGCAGGCAAATCCTGGGCGAAAGTACCAGCAGCCGAAAGAGCAGCAGCGTTGGCAGAAACGCTGGACCGCATCAAAGATCATTTCTTCGATATTGCCAATGCCACCATGCATACTACTGGTCAGAGCTATATGATGAGTTTCCAGGCATCCGGTCCTCATGCGAACGACAGAGCGCTGGAAGCTATAGCTGCCGGTTATCATGAATTGACCCGCTATCCGGAAAATCTGCTCTGGGAGAAGCCAATGGGTAAAGTAAGCGTGAAGTTATCCAAGTCGTTCCGCGCGATTCCTAAAGGGATCGGTGTGGTGATTGGTTGTTCTACTTTCCCGGTATGGAATTCTCTTCCAGGTATGTATGCTGATTTGATTACAGGCAACCCTGTAATTGTGAAACCGCATCCGAGAGCTATTCTTCCAATAGCGATTGCTGTAAGCTGCATTCAGCAAGCCTTACAAGATAATGGCTACAACCCGGATATTTGCCAACTGGCGCCAGACAGCACGGAGCACTTAATTACTAAGGAGCTTTGCGAGGATCCGGCAGTTAAGCTGATTGATTATACCGGCGGTAGTGCATTCGGCGAATATGTTGAATCCCTGAAGGGTAAAACAGCCTTTACAGAAAAGGCGGGTGTCAACTCCATCATCCTTGACAGTGTCAAAGATCTGGACGCCGTTATTCAAAATCTGGCTTTTTCGATTAGTTTATATTCCGGGCAGATGTGTACTGCACCACAGAATTTCTTCATTCCGGAGCATGGTATCCAGACCAGCAATGGATTGGTTAGTTTCAACGATGTAGTGCAGAAATTCAAGGAAGCGGTGGAAGCCCTGGTAAACAATCCGAAAATGGGAGCTGGTACGCTTGGCGCAGTACAGAATGAGCAAACGCTCCAACGTGCAAAGGACGCACAGATGTTGGGCGGTAAGGTTGTTTTGGCTGGTCAGACGATCAACAATGAAGAGTTTTCCAAAGCGCGTATGTTCACCCCAACAATTTTGGAAGTGACGAGCGCTGATAATAAAATTTACGAGCAGGAATTATTTGGTCCTATTGTATTGATTGTCAAAACAAAGGACACCCAACATTCCGTTCAACTCGCCAAACAGATGGCCTTAAAGCATGGCGCTATTACTTGTGGCGCATACACCACTGATCCGGCTGTAAAAGCAGAGATTACCGAAGAGATGAACAGTGTCTTTACTCCGGTATCTTTTAATCTTACAGGGTTTATCTGGGTAAACCAGCATGCAGCCTTTTCAGATTTCCATGTCACCGGCGGTAATCCGGCTGGTAATGCCAGCTTTACCAACCAGGAGTTTATCCTGAAGCGGTTTGTATGGGTAGGCAATCGTGAATTGGCCGAATAATGGGAAAAAAATTCAGGGGAAACCCGGCACAGCGAACAGTTGTGCCGGGTTTTTTCAATAAAATATGTTATATTCAGCTATGATTCGACAGACGGTATACATACTTACATTGGTGGCGATACTGGCATCCTGCCAGGAGGCGCCTCATGCAGACAAGGCTAAGGTAAGCGATGCGAGGACAGTAAAAGTAGGGGAAGGACACGCCTTTCTGGCGGATACGGGAGCCAGCATTATTGGCTGGATAGGCACCAAGCCTACCGGGAAGCATCATGGTATTTTGAAATTGCGTAGTGGGGTCATTTATGTAAAGGACACTACCATTACTGCGGCAGAGTTTGTCATAGATATGCTTAGCTTGCAAAATGTAGATCTGGCGGCAGATACAGCTATGAGAAACAAGCTGGAAAGCGAATTGAAAGGGCCGTTGTTTTTTGATACGAACCAATTCCCTACGGCGAGCTTTGATATGACCTCTATAGAACCATTTAAGCCTACTTTAGATGAAGATGTTGCACTGAAGGATGCTACACATAGAATTCAGGGAAATTTTACCATTAAAGGAGTGACTAAGAATATCTCCTTTCCGGCAGTGATCAATATTTCTTCCGGCAAAGTGACTGCGGAGGCCAGCTTTAATATAGACAGAACTTTATGGGGAATTAGTTACCGTGCAGATAAGAGTCTTCAGGATAAACTGATCAATTCTCAGGTAAATATTAGTTTCAGTATTGCCGCTTCCAGGTAGTGAGAATTTAGGATTTTTTTTACTATAAAAGCCGGGAAAAAAGATTAAATTTAAACAGCAGCCGTCTATCGCTAAAAGCTGAAAAACTATGGAAAATCTCCAAGATCGGGATGCGCAGCTATGGCAAATAAAATCCAAAGCAGCAATGAAGTCCCATATGATCCTGTTCTTGCTGGTGAATGCCGGCTTATGGGGAGTATGGTTCCTGGTTGACAGTGAGAAGCACCATGGTTTGCCCTGGCCGGTATGGCCATCGCTGACTTGGGGAATTATCCTGGCCTACAGATATTACAACGGTTTTCACAAAGGGACCCGGTAGATTGGGAAAACCTGACAAACGCGAGCAAACACGTTATTAAGATAAAGCCAAACAAAAATATAGCAAAATGGACCAGCCGCAACGACTATTTGACGTCATTAACTATCAGCTCGAGCATTTTCCTAAAGAGGATATGTTGGCAGCCAAAGAGAATGGTCAATGGAGGAAATACAGCACCCGTGAAGTAGGCGATATCGCCATGAAATTCAGTTCTGGATTGCTTCGCCTGGGTATCAGAGCGGGTATTAAGGAAAATGAGGAAAAGGATAAGATTGCTATCATAGCGCCTAATCGTCCGGAATGGATCATGACAGATCTGGCCTGTCAGCAACTGGGCGCAGTACTCACCCCCATTTATCCGACTATTAGTCAACATGAACTGGAATTTGTATTGAACAATGCAGAAGCCAGAATCTTGTTTGTAAACGATAAAGAGCTGCTGGATAAAGTCCTCGAAGCAAGAGATAAGTTTCCTACCATTCGGGAGATCTTCACCTTTGAAAAGGTAGAAGGAGCCCGTCATTGGACAGAAGTACTGGCATTGGGCCAGGAAGAAGATTATGAAAAAATTGACCTGATTAAAAAGAATATATCTCCGGAAGAACTGGTAACGATCATCTATACATCTGGTACTACCGGAACTCCGAAGGGAGTAATGTTGAGTCACCATAACATTGTCAGTAATGTCACTTCCTGTAAGTCTTATCTGCCTGTCAATAAAGACGCCAGGGCGCTCAGTTTTCTTCCGCTGAACCATATCTTCGAACGCATGGTTACCTACCTGTATCTGACTGCAGGCGTACCTATTTACTATGCAGAGAATATGGATAAAATTGCGGACAACCTCAAAGAGGTGAAACCGACTATTTTCACTACTGTACCTCGACTACTGGAGAAAGTATATGAGAAGATCATGGCTACCGGCCTGGAACTGAAGGGTATCAAGCGGGCGCTTTTCTTCTGGTCTGTGGATATAGGCAAACGATATGAGATCAATAAGCCTCAGGGATTCTGGTATAATCTGGAGCTGAAAATTGCCAATAAGTTGGTGTTCAGTAAGTGGAGAGCCGCCCTGGGAGGTAATATCCAGGCTATTGTTAACGGAGCCGCTGCCTGTCAGGTTCGTCTGCTGAAAATATTCACTGCCGGCGGTATTCCTATCCTGGAAGGTTATGGTCTTACGGAGACTTCCCCAGTAATCAGTGTAAACAGATATCCTGTAGAAGATCGTATGTTCGGTACCGTTGGACCTATCATCAGCGGGGTACAGGTAAAGATTGCTGAAGACGGGGAGATCCTCTGCAAAGGACCTAACATTACCATGGGCTATTATAAACGCCCGGACCTCACAGCCGATGCGATCAAGGACGGCTGGTTCCACACCGGCGACATCGGGGTTATCCTGGATGATAAGTTCCTTAAAATCACCGACAGAAAGAAAGAACTGTTCAAAACCTCTGGCGGTAAGTTCGTGGCGCCACAGCCAATCGAAAATAAGTTTAAGGAATCTCCTTACATCGAACAGATCATGGTGGTGGGAGAAGATCGCAAATTCACAGGCGCGCTGATCGTTCCTTCATTCGGAAATCTGAAGAAATGGAGTGAGAAGAGAGGCATTGCCTGGACTACCAATGAGGCGATGCTGAAGAATCCTGACATCAAGGAGCTTTTTAAGCAAGCCGTTGAGAAATACAACCAATTTTTCAATCATATTGAACAGATCAAGAAATTCGCGCTTTTACCCCGCGAATGGACTGTTGACGACGGAGAATTGACTCCTACCCTCAAAGTGAAAAGGAAAGTGATCCTGGAGCGTTATAAAGGTGAAATAGACGGTATTTACGCCCCTGCTGCCGGAAAAGTTGACATAGAAAGTATTTAAAAATTAATATAAATACCTTACTTTTGCCACCCAATCCTGAAAAACGGGATTGGATAAGGCCCGGTAGTTCAATGGATAGAATAGAAGTTTCCTAAACTTTAGATACAAGTTCGATTCTTGTCCGGGCTACTAAAATATTATTTCGCCTGAATTTAGCTTTGCTAGATTCAGGCGAATTTCGTTTAGGGACGTGGGTTTCAGAGGAAAGAGAGATTAAGACTAGTAAAACCAGACAAACAAAAACTGGCCCCAAAACAGTCCCCAACTGTCCCCAAGACTGTCCCCACATTTTTGGATTCGGGGAAGTAACTGCAAACTATGCCCATGCGCTTACTGAAACATTGTTAACTCTAAATGCACAGTGACAATGGAAGTAAGTTTTTATTTGAAAAGACCGCAGGCGGAAAGCAGTACACTTTTCGCAAAAATCTGCTATGACGGGCGCATCCTCCGCTATTACCTATCTGAAAAAATCCCTTGTATATTCTGGAATAAAATCAACCAGCGGGCACATAAAACAAATAAGGATTACCCAGACCATTTTGAATTTAACACTCGTTTAGATACCCTAGAACATACCATCCGTACCACCTACCGGCGCTATCGAAATGATAATGAAAATAGCATCCCCACGCCAGAACAGTTAAAAGGATTACTGGATATTGCTACGGGAAAAGTAACTGCTGTTCGCCCAACCTTCCTATCCTATTTCAATGATTTCATTGAACGGTCAACGAAAGGAACCCGTATCAGCCCCAAGACAAAGAAAACCACTGTACACAACACTAATAAAGGGTATTCGACAACTTATAATCACCTGTTAGAGTTTCAAAAAGTATCGAAAAGGAAAATTGACTTTGATACAATTGATATTCGTTTTCATAGTGAGTATACAGCATATCTCACCCACACCAAAAAGCTTTCCCTGAATACAGTCGGCGATCATATAAAGCGAATAAAAACGGTGATGCAGGAGGCTAAAACTAACGGCATTAAAGTGTGTGATGCCTTTGAAAGTGATTACTTCTTTAAACCCAATGAGGAAACAGATAGCATTTACCTGAATGCAGCGGAGCTTACTGCCCTGGCTGAACTGGATCTATCGGATACCCCCTCATTAGACCGCGCCCGGGATTTGTTCTTGGTTGGTTGTTATACTGGGTTACGTTTTTCAGACTATAACCGGCTAACGGCGGAGCATATACAGGATAATCTATTTTCCATCAAACAAACGAAGACTTCAGGACGTGTTGTTATACCTGTTCATCCAGTGATTCAGCGGTTGCTGATCAAATATAACAGGCAGCTACCTAAATCACTATCAAACCAGAAACTAAACCAGTACATTAAAGAAGTTTGCAATAAGCTTGAACAGCTCCAAACATCGGTAACAATAACTTTCACCAAAGCCGGGCAAACCACATCCTGCACTTTACAAAAATGGGAGCAGGTAACTTCCCATACAGCCCGCAGGAGCTTTGCTACAAATGAGTATCTAGCGGGAACGCCCGTACTTACAATTATGGCAATCACTGGCCACAAAACAGAAAAGGCGTTTATGCGGTATATCAAACTCACATCCAATGAGCATGCCCAGCTATTAAAGCAATACTGGGAGAAACGACACAAAAGCTAATTTTATCAAGCCCCGCTTTATTTGGCGGGGCTTTTCTTTGCACGCATATACATTGCGTAGGCTGGGTGTAACTTATAGTTAAGATGGAGCAAATAGAGAAAATATTCGAACAAGCTAAAGCCTGTATTAATGAAATGGAGGAATACAGCGAACGCCTATTAGTAAAGATTAATAATTTCACCCCTGATGATAACGAATTAACCTCCAACCTGTATACAATTGGAGCTGATCTACATACCCTTATCGATACCCTTTCAGCTCTCTTGGGTCCATTAAAAACGGAAATCCGTTACCAATTACTGCATGCTACCAGCGACCAGTATATGCAGAATTTCCTTTTCCTCCTGCTAAAATTGTACACCGATTTCAGACGCTGTACTAGGCCTCTGTATGTTATTAGCAAAGACCTTAGGGCCCCTTTTGATAAGCATGTACGTCATGTGTTCATAAATATGCAAAAGCAAAACACAGAGGATGAAGACTTTTCCGACATAGGAAAAGTAATCCTGATAACAGGTTATATGCTTGAGTGCGGAATATCCTTTAGGAAAGACATCATGAAGATTATACGCCAGGAATATAGTCTGAAAATAGAGGATATCAGCGCCTTGTTTGATGAAAGTAAATATGGGCCTGTCCCGGTACCATTGCATTTATATAAGCAGCAGCTTACAAAAGGGCAACCGCCAAAGCCTGCTAACAGAAAATTGAAGTGGGAAGGAAATTTGAAACAGTTTGCAGAGCTAGTAGTTGAGCTGGAGCAAAAAGGGTGGATAGCACCAATCCCCCCTGGAGAACTAACTACCACAGTAAATGCAATTCTATCTATCATTGATTTATCAGGAACCCAGGTAAACCCTAGTACAGATACAGCAAGTAGCTTGTTACAGTACTTAAAACCTAGCGAACGAGAATATAAGATTTATAGCAAGCGATATAAACGAAATTTCGATTCAATAAACCCAAACATAAACTAGGACTCATCCGGCAGTAGTTTCTCCCTACCGGATGAGACATAGTTAAATCATTCTTGTAGTAATATCCAAAAAAGTGTACTTAATGCTTCGTGCATTTGAGTTGATACTTTTAAAGGCCATATCCTACTTGAAAACATTGGTGTACCATCATAGAATGTCATTTTCTCAATAGTACCATCTTTATGATTTATTACTAAATGGTATTGGCTTTCCTCAGCCAAGAATGTAAGGCATCTTGTGCCAGATTGCGTAACAAAGTACAATGGGAACTTTTTCATATCAAAATGACGCTAGAAATATTATTTCGTACTCAACATTTACAATTCTATAACATCTGCATCGATAATTAGAGATCATTTAAACGATAAATAGTTACAAACTAGTTACCGTAATTGACTCCCCTTTCCTTCATTTGTTCCTTTGCACTGAACTAATAGAACAGTGTACAATGAAAAATGACTTTGTGTTAACTCCAATCCCATTGGAACAACTACGGTTGATGATAGCGGAAACTGTAACCTGTGAACTTTCCCGACACCTGGAACAGGCCGCAATCACTAAAATCAATGACGAATTGATTACCAGGAAAGAGGCTGCCGCCCTTCTGGGGATCTCCTTACCTACTCTACTGGAATTTACCAAAACCGGGAAAGTAACCGGCTATCGTATAGGCACCAGGGTTAGGTATAAACGCACCGAGATAATTGATTCCTTAAAGCAGATACAGGTAGCTAAATATCTAAGGAGGTTGCAATGATGGAAAAAGAGAATGCAACAACTATTAACCCGGATTTTGTAGCCCAGAACCTGCCAAGCTTTGCTAAGGTTGAAACAGGGGATATCACACTTGAAGCGATACAGAACCATTCCAACCTGCTACGGCAGTCGTTTTCCGTCATGACTCACCAGGACATCTTGGGAAAATTGCTGAAGAAAGTTGAAAAACTGGATTTTCAGCTATTAGCTTTTCCTGAAATAGCCAGTCTGCGCCAGCAGCTTACACTGCTTCAGGAAAGCCCAGATAACGCTGAAAAATCAGACCGAGCGGGAGTTATCAACCAGGAGATTAAGCGCAAGCGCCTAAAGCAACGTCACTTGCTTGTAATCTGTATTGAGGAAATATTGCGATTAGCGGCTGCAAACAATTGGGGACTGTGCAAGAACAATGATTTTATCTATGTCTATAACGGGGCCTACTGGAGCTTACTAGATGCAGAAGAACTAAAAGCCTTCCTGGGAGAGGCAGCGGAAAAAATGGGAGTTGAAAAGTATAACGGCCGGCATTATCAGTTCAGGGAACACCTTTACAAACAATTCCTGGCCCTGGCATATCTGCCAACACCTAAAAGGAGTACCGAAACTGTCCTGGTCAATTTGCACAATGGCACATATAAAATAGGTGAAAAATGCACGCGCCTGGATAGTTTCAGCCGGGATGACTTTATCACTTATCAGCTACCATTCGACTATAATCAGGATGCACAGGCACCGTTGTTTACTCAGTATCTCAATACTGTTCTACCAGACAAACAGCGCCAGCAGGTACTGGCGGAATACCTGGGGTACCTGTTTATACATCCTGGTATTTTAAAACTTGAAAAAGCGTTGTTGCTATACGGTACTGGTGCCAATGGCAAATCTGTCTTTTTTGAGATTGTAAACGCCCTTTTAGGTCCTGAGAATGTATGTAGTTACTCTCTACAGAGTTTAACCGACAATACAGGCTATTACAGGGCCAAACTGGCCAATAAGCTAGTAAATTATGCCAGTGAGATAAACGGTAGCTTGGAAGCCTCTATTTTCAAACAGCTGGCATCCGGGGAACCGGTGGAGGCTCGGCAACCATACGGGCAGGCTTTCAACATGACCCAATACGCCAAACTGATTTTCAATTGCAATGAGCTTCCCAGGGAAGTAGAACACACGCAGGCTTTTTTCCGGCGCTTCCTGATTATCCCCTTTGACGTTACCATCCCGGAGGATCAGCAGGATAAGGAACTATCCAACAAAATCATCAAAAATGAGCTTTCGGGCGTATTTAACTGGGTGCAGGAAGGACTAAACCGGCTATTAACCCAGCGTCGCTTTTCTGACTGCGAAGCAGCACGTATCAAAGTAGAGGAATACAGAAAGCAGTCAGATAGTGTAATTATGTTCCTGGAAGATGAAGGTTACAAAACTTCGTTAACCCAATACCTCCCCCACAAGCAAGTGTTTTCCGAATACCGGATCTATGCTGTGGACAATGGCTATCGCCCCTGTTCTGCTAAAACTTTTACTGAAAGACTGCGCCAGCAAGGATTTTCCATGGAGCGGAAAAATACGGGCATGGTGATTTACACTGAAAAATAATTGTTTTCCCCGGCCCTACACAACCTGCACACTCTACACAAAAGTGCAGGGAGTGCAGGTTGTGTAGACGCTAACAAAAGACTTTTTTTCATGCATTCCTACAGATATACTTTAGAAAGAGGCAGTAAAAAGCTCGTCTGTCCTGCCTGTGGAAAGAAAACCTTTGTTCCGTTCATTGATAACCTGAATAATGAAAAGCTACCTGGTGAATATGGTCGGTGTGATCGGGAAGTAAATTGCAGCTACTTTAAGAAACCCAATTATGGCACAATGGCACAGGTAAAAAAAGAGGAAAACAGCCTGTACGGCCAGCCAAAGCCCTACCAGCATCATAAAAAGTGTGCAAAAACATCTGCTTGTTATATACCAATCGAAGTACTGGAACAAAGCCAGCAAGGCTATAACGTCAACCGATTCACGCTGTATTTAAATAACCTGTTCGGTGCTGATATAACCGATGACCTTATCAAACATTATCATATTGGAACTTCTGGAAGCCGTTGGCCGGGGGCCACTGTCTTTTGGTGGATGGATATTACCGGAAAGGTCAGAGCTGGGCAGGTAAAGCAGTTTGATATTACAGGTCATACAGTAAAATCGGCCACCGGCAAATCACACACCACCTGGATACATAGCATATTACAGTATACCCATGAGCAAAAACAGGAAAATTTGCCAGCATGGTTAACTGACTATTTACAGCAGGGGGGCAATTATGTAAGCTGTTTATTTGGTGAGCATCTGTTAAAAGAGAATACTGTAAAACCGGTTGCCCTAGTGGAAGCACCAGCAACAGCCATCGTTGCCAGCGTATATATGCCAGAATTTATCTGGTTGGCCACTGGTAGTCTGTCTTACCTTTCAGTTGAAAGGGCAACCGCATTGAAGGGCAGAAAAGTAGTATTATTCCCTGATCTCTCGCAAAACGGGAATGCTTATGCCAAGTGGGAACATGTCGCGAAAAAGCTTTCAGATTTCATGTTTATTCAGGTTTCGGACCTGTTGGAAAAGAACGCAACTGAAGAAGAACGGCGGCAGGGGCTGGACTTACGGGATTTCCTGACACGCTACCGATTTTCCTCTTTCAACACTGGTGCTGAAAATTTCCTGAAAATCAGTATCAATAATAAAATCTTTCATGTCAAATCGCTGATAACTGTTTCCTGTCCGGGCAGTTACACTAAGGGCCTCCAGATACCTACATTCGAACTTGAAAAGGGTGGTTATTGTGATGTAATTGTTGATGAGCAAGGGGAATTTTATACCGGGGAGTTAACAGATTCCATAAAGGAGATGTGGGGGAATGGGTTTAAAATAGGTCGCGTGGGTGCGACCAATGCCCTTTTGAGGGTATATGAGGCTTAAAAAACGGAGCCTAAAGGCAAAGAGATATACTTATCAAGCATTGATTTAATGGACATCAAAATGATACACATAGGAAGGTTTTTTGACGGTCTTTATATGCGTGATAATTAGAACTTAAATAGCTCCCCTGGTTCAATTCCTAAAGCAATGGATATTGCCCGGATCATTCCCAATGAAGTGTTAACCTCTCCCTTTTCAATTCTACGTATTTGCTTCTCATCTACTTCCATTGCTACAGCGAGTTCCAGAATTGTCATTTTCTGCTTCTTACGTATGGTTCTCAGGTTCGCTCCCCAAGCCTTAATATAATCAGTGTCATTGAAGTTCATACTTACAAAACTGACGATCAACCACGCTTCAAAAACGGACATATATGTCCGTTTTAAGAAATTATTATTACTTTTGATCTGAAATAAATATTCTGAACTAAAATCATGTTCAATGCAAAACACACCAGATGCCCAGAAGGGCAACTACCTTCAACAGATACACAAAGCCTTTGCTGATCTTCCTATTCAATTCCGGGAACGACTATGCCAGGAATGCCAGTGGAGCATACCTACTTTCTACAGAATGATACGGTCAAGGAACCGGTATGATTCCAATGGGGAAATAGTCAGATATGCCTTAAGCAATTCTGATGCATCCATGATTGAAATAGTAGGAATGGAATTTTTAGACACCTTGCAGACGGAGTTTGACGCCTTCACCCGTCAGCAGTTTGGTAAGAAGTCACAAATTCATCTCATCACCCCACATCCTAGTTATGAACCAGCACCCAATGACGGAAACCCAGCTGAAAGCTGAGTTGCGCACTTACAAGCACCTTTGTTATATACTAATCATTTCCCTAACCCTTGTGGCCATTTCAGCCTTGTTTGTTTTTGTGATTTCATGGAAATGTGAAGCGGACTACTGGTATCACCAGTCTATCACCCCAATTAAATTGGGCTTGCAGGTCTTTACCCTCCAGCGGTAACCCCATGCCCGGAAAAGGCGTTAGTTTATACTAACCCTTTTTTATGGACTCGGAAAACTTTCCCCAAAACTGTCCCCAACCACTGAAAACAACTCTATAACAATATATAAATCAATTATTTATGACAACAATTAATATTCTTGTCCGGGCTACGAAAATATTATTTCGCCTGAATTTAGCTTTGCTAGATTCAGGCGAATTTCGTTTAGGGACGTGGATTTCAGAGGAAAGAGAGATTAAAGGAAGTAAAGCTGAGAAAAGCGTTTTTATCCCCAAAATCTTCCCCAAAATTCCCCAAAACCTTCCCCAGGAATTACCGCCACTATTGAGTTTGGCGACATACTATACCCAATTGCTTCCCCACTATCTGTTAACTCGAAAATTACAGTGGCAATGGAAGTAAGTTTTTATCTAAAGAGACCGAAGGAGGAACGCAGTACAATATTCGCTCTCATCAGCTATGAGGGTGAAACATTGCGATATTATTTATCGGAAAAAATACCTACAGTTTATTGGAATAAGGTGTTACAACGGGCCGACAGGGCTGGAAAAGAATTTCCAGAGTATCCGGAGTTTAATGCCCGGCTAGATCTATTGGAACATACTATTAAAACACCTATCGCCGTTATCGAAATGATAACGATAACGCCAAACCATCACCCGAACAGTTGAAGGAGTTGCTGGACATTGCCACCGGAAAAGTTGTTCACACCAGGCCCGCCTTTTTAAGCTATTTCAATGATTTCATTGAACGCTCAACAAAGGGAACCCGCATTAGTCCGAAGACATGAAAAAACACTGTACACCTTTGCTAGATTCAGGCGAATTTCGTTTAGGGGAACCGCTATTCCCCACTTCTTTTCGAAGGATAACCATCACAATTCCCTTTCACCCTTTTACGCTTACGAAAAGCGTGAAGATTAACTCTTAATAATCTTTGCTCACCTGTTTGTTTAAGCTGCGTTTTGTTTACAGTTATACTTTCGGCATTTAGCGCTATTACAGATCTTATGATCTCCACATTCATAATGCAAAGCAATACGCCCATTATAGGAAAGAAAATGTACAATATAAGCTCTGTCATATTCCATTCAATCATTTCAATTTTAAAAAAAATCATTCATCAAACTCTATCACCCATCTTCAACTAACACCACATATGGTTAAAAATATCTTTGAGTTCAGTCGAAAAGGCATCGAATATAACCTGGAGGAGTGGAGGAAGGTTAACTCAACAACACTATAAATGTATGAAATATCAAATCATTAAAAGTATCATGGCACCCTTTTTCAAGGAAAAAAATACCAGAATACATCACAATATCAAATCGTAAAAATCAATACCACATTAACTTACAGCCTATCATTACGATCATATCTTTCTCAAACAAAAACAACTTTACAGTTCATAAATTGAACCATAAAGTTGCCGTAATAATTACCTACGATGATATCTACACTTTTTAAAATGATCAACAAAACGATGCCACCAGGAAAATTTCCGCACACAAACTACATATCCCATCATCGTTGTTACTTTTTTGAAGCCAGAGGCCACTACCTGCAACTCACTTAAATTGGTAGCGGATCTTTGCAACATAATCTGCTGGGGCCCGGAGCCGGTTTGCGCATCCAATAAAATATTTTGTTGTCCATACCCAATTCCACCGAATTCAAACTCCAGCTTTCTACGCTGATATCCTTCTGGTATATGGAAATGAAACTTCCCTTCAGATGAAGAAGCTGTTCCCAGATTGGTACCTTTACATTTAATAGTCACACCAGGTATCGGTATCTTTTCCACTGCATCCAGCACCACACCATAAAATTCGAAAGGGACACAACTGGTATCATAAGAAGGCTTACTCGCATTTATGGTCGTATCTACCTGCTGCGCTTTCAACACATCAGGAAATACCAGCGATAAAAAGGAAGACATTGCAAAGGCAGGAAGTAAAGGACGACGTGATTTACTCTTCTCCGTAATTATTCTGTTCACCTGAGAAGAGTCAAACCTACCGCAAATGTTCTCTGGCGAATCACTCAGCTTATCAAGTAACTCCTGATCCGTTAATGCAGTGAAGTCCATAACTGTCTTCTGGCACTGTTTACAGTAATTACCACCACAACGGGACTCCATACGTTCCCATTGCTCATGGCAGGGTTCTGGGATAGAAATAGTAATAGTTCTTTTCATAGGCGGAATAGGATTCACTATAATTTAATGAAATCTACATTACAAAAAGAACTACTCCCAACTATTTATTCAACAACTGAAAATTATTGAAGATCAAACGATGTAAACGTTTGGACGAAATCCCTCCTGACGTCTTATTCCTTCCGTGCATCCAGATACGATCATTCAGCATATAACCTTCCCCCTTATGCAACTTGATACTGAATTTATGCTTATCCATCACCTGATGTATCTTTTCAGACCAATGATACTGCTCATCATACAACAGTGCATACAACTCATCATAATTATCTTGCCTGGTGTCGTCATAAATCAGTTTTTTCATACGCTGGATTGTGCTGGCTGGCACCTTTCCCAGTTTTGGTATCACGACCTCAAACAATTCAGATAATTCCAGGAAAGCAGAGGAGCCACTCGCATCGCGAGGCACATGCTCATACACATTAAACAGGATCTTCGGAATGTATAAATCACAATGCAAAGGAAACTCACTCTCCTGTTTGCCAGATGTCAATGGGGAATATAAGGCGCCCATTTTATCATTGGTTATTTCTGTTAGCGAGGAACGAAACAAAGCAAACAGAAAATGGAAAAGCTTTGCATTGATCTTTCTGTCGATCAGATTGGTGAAGAACACGATGCGATCCTCCGGATCAAAATGAAATAAGGAATAGGCGTAGTTACGAAAGTCATGCAGGAAAGATTTATCCAATTTAGACAAGGCCACAGAAAAACTGTAGTTGTAATCCTTATACTTGCTCAGATAGATAAAATCTACTTCACTTATCTTACTAAGTTGTTTGTCAAAATCTGCATGACTTTTTCTAAAGGTATCACTCCATGTAAGCCATACGAGGTTCCTGGAGGAAGTGAGTTTCTGTAATTCAGGGCGGGGCGCCGTTTCCTGGAATAAGATCATAGCGATAGCATTGAAGGGGTACTTATATGAGGTTAGTAATCTTTTGAGGACTTATTACTACCTAAATATAAATAATTCCACTCAGGGAATTACTTTGTTCCGCTTCAATTCATCGAAAATCCCCAGGAACATTTGGATAGTATCCACATATTCATGAAAACCTAGTCTCCTGGCTTTGGAACCATCTGCGAAGAAATCAAAGTCCCAGGAAAATACGAAGTCGCCGAAACCCCACGAAGCGACGTCTTTATAATCATATAGCAAACCATGCTGCGCTTTCATCTTTTCCCACAATCCCGCTTTCGCCGGCATTACTTCATTCAATGACATCGGTAATGGGGCTTCTACTTCCAGGCCAAAATAAGCCCCTATTTCCGGCCACATTGCCTCCCAGCGGAATAAGTCTCCATTCGTAATGTTAAACGCCTGATTTGCCGCCGCAGGCGTCGTTGATGCCCATACGGTAGCCTTGGCCAACAGACCGGCATCTGTCATCTCCATAATCTTGTTATATGCCCCCGGCTTACCCGGAAATCTTAAAGGCGCCCCCATTTCCTTTGCAATACTGGCATAAGTGGCGATCAACAATGCCAGATTCATAGGATTCCCCAAGGCAGTTCCCCCTACCACAGATGGCCTGATAGCCGACCAACTCCAGGATTTCCCCGCTTGCAATGCTTCCAGGTAGTGCTGCTGATCCATGTTAAAATCGGCCGACATATGCTTTCCCGCTTCCGATTCCTTAGCCGGCGTAGTAAATGCTCCTAAATGCGCGCCATAGACCTTATACCCCTGCATCAGACTCACATGTTGCAGCTGAGTGGCCACCGGCTCCACTACTTCCATCAGGTTCTGAAGCATCGTCATATTGGGCGCTACCAGCTCTTCCCAGGTAGGCTTATCCACATAGGCAGTATAAAATATATGCGTTACCGTAGGGAGATGCGATAACCGCTGTTCAGTATCAGCCCTGTCCAATAAGTCTACCGCTATATGTGTCAGGCGCCCGGAGGAAGCGCCTCCCCTTCTGGATAATCCTATTACTTCCCAATCTTCCAACGTCATCAGATAATCCGCCAGATTCTTTCCTATGACACCTTGCGCGCCTGCTATTAATGCTACTTTTTTCATCTTTCATCTATTTTTGATGACACAAAGTTCAGTTGCAGACGAGAGGTATCTGTTGTACATTCGTATGGATAAATGGTATTTTTTCGGGAATGAAACGTTATATCCAGCATGAATATCTCCGGATCTCACATTTTACCGGAACCGAATGGCAACATCCGGTACATAACCACAATCATTTTGAACTGATCTTCGTACATGAGGGCGCAGGGAATCACTGCATATCCAACATGCAAATCCCATTTGAAGGCAAAGCTATCTTCATACTCGGCCCCAGTGATGCGCATCACTTCGAGCTACATGCCCCTACCACCTTCACATTTTTGAAGTTTACGAATACTTACCTCGGCGATCCCCATTGGAATCAGACCCTGGAACATTTGTTACAGGCCGGGCGTCAACAACGACTGACTCTCCCTGCCACCGCGGCCACAAAAACAGATCAGCTCATACGACTCATCGTACAGGAATGGAAGGAAAACCACCAGGAAAACAGCCCTACCATACGTTACCTGATGCAGGGATTATTATCTATGGTACAAACATTCATTCCCTCCACGCTGGATAATTTGGGAACCAAACACCAACAGAAAATTACATCCCTGATAGATTATATTCACGATAATATTCACCTCGCTGATCAGCTCCAAACAGAACAGTTAGCTGCTCAATTCGACCTCTCCAAACACTATCTGGGCGTATATTTCAAAGAACAGACCGGCGTTACACTACGAGATTACATCACGAAATATAAATTACATCTCATCGAAAATAAACTATTACACAGCGGTCTCTCATTGAAAGAAATCAGCCATGAGTTTGGCTTCAGCGATACAAGTCACTTTAATAAATTCTTCCGCAAACATCATCAGGTCAGTCCTTCTGTTTTCAGAGCAAAAGCAAAAAACAGGTAGTACTGTTGCCCCTTACATCCGACTTCTTTTCCGTAAATTTCTTCCACTATGAAAAAGTTATTCATTAGCATATTCCTGCTATCCATGCATATCTGCACCCATGCGCAATCAGGCAATGCAGACCTCGCCAAACAGGCTACTGCCATTAAAAGCATAGATCCGGCAGATCATGACTATACCGACCTATCCGCTCTTCAAAAAGCAATTGGCGATAGTCGCATCGTAATGCTGGGCGAGCAAACTCACGGTGAAGGCTCTACGTTTTTGGCCAAAACTCGCGTTATTCAATATTTACATGATCAATTAGGTTTTGAAGTATTAGCTTTTGAAAGTGGATTATATGATGTAACGAAGATCTGGAACAATATACAGCAAGGCGCTTCTTTCAAAGCGGAAGTCCCCGGCAGCCTTTTTTACATGTATTCCACTTCTCAACAGATGTATCCGCTGTTTGACTATATTCAGGCACAGCTTAAAGGCGCCAATCCTTTAGTAATAGCAGGCTTCGAAAGTCAACACTCCGGCAATAAAGCGAAGAAGGAAATGTTCCAGGATTTTGAATCATTTCTCCAACAGCAATCACCCCAAACGCTGGACAGCAACTGGCAACTGTTTCGCCGGTTGAGCGAATCCACCTTTGCTTCCAGGGAATTCCATCCCTCTGCTACTGAACAGGCAGCCTTCTTCCAGGAATTACAAAAACTCAAACAATTATTACAAGACAAGACAACTCCCGTAAAAGGCAACTTTTTACAACATAAAAGCTTCTGGTATCAGGTGGTTAGCAGCATCGAATCACAGACCAAACGTTACTGGCAGCTGGTGGAAGGAAATGAAATAAATGTGCGCGATAAACAGATGGCAGAGAATATTATCTGGTTGGCTGAAAGAGCCTATCCTGGTAAAAAGATCATCATCTGGGCACATAATGGACATATTGCCAATAGTACCGGAAAGATGGATGGGAATGGTCCACTGCAACAGTTTTACAACACGTTCATCCCTATGGGAAATACCTTAAGAACACGCTTCGGTAAAAACGTATATGCGTTAGGGTTTTCCGGCGCCGAAGGGAAATATATGGATTACGTCAGTATGAAAATTATGGAAGTCCCAGCTCCAACGCCTAACAGCATAGAGGCCGCATTGGCTGCCAAGCCTTTTCAAAACGCATTATTGGACTACCGCAAAGCAAAAGGTCCTTTAGCCAGTCTACAAACAGGATGCATCGGAGATTTTATGCCAGGACAGGCCATATGGCCCAATGTGTTCGATGGGTTATTCTACATTCGAAAGTCTACACCTGTAGACCGGTAATCAGATATATCCAATCACCTTTAATACCACGAGGGCAATTAGCACCAGTGAGATGACATACAAAATCCAGTTGGCGGTAACTCTCCTGGCATCGGAGAAGATACGGTTTCGGTAAACGGCTTTTACGAATACATGGAGGAATAAGAGCAAGGCGATACCGGATAGAATCAGGACGAAGGGGTTTGTGCTGGTGTTTAGTCCGAAGAATCCGCCCAACATCAATAGCAGTCCAACATACCAGAATTTTTCATGAAACGCTTTGATATCGGATTCATCAAAAGGACGAATTTTTTCCAGTTGTTCTTCCAGTTCGTCATAGTTATCCAGTGCGGATGGAATCTGCATTATTGCACCTGCGGATTCCCCCCGAATGATGATACCATTTCGCACTCTGGACATGCGGGAGATTTCAAACACTGAAAGCGTAAGATCCGGAGATCCTTTCTGACGGCGGATAATATGGAGGTCATTCACTTCTATTTCCAGGCTGTTATAGATATCCACTGCTACCTTAATGCGCCGGTAGCTGGACCATGCAAAATACAGCAGTAATATCACAGGAAATACGTACAAACTATAAGCATCTTTAAACCGATCGTCATACAGGTAGAAATAGCCAAACATCAGTACCAGTATAAAAAATACGATGGCCTGACTACGGATAAATTTATTTCTTATCGCTGTGATTCCGTCTTTGCCTATTTTGTAAATGCCCATTTAGTAGCTATTGATCTATAGCCTAATTTAAAATAAAAAAGGGATCATGTACGATACATGATCCCTTTTCTTTATAAAAAGACTATTCTTCGTCTTCCTCTTCTTCGCCGTCATCTTCCAGCCATTCCATGTAGGAATAGTACCAGTCTTCCAGCTGCTCCAGCAGTTCTGCTTTCTTTTCAGGAGCGTTTTTGAAGAATTCTTCCACGTTATCGATCTCATGAACGATATCGATGTAAGCGGTTTCTTCATCCTCTTCTACGCGTTTTGCAAAGAAGCGCGGGGACTGGGTATGGAAGATATATTCATTTTCTGGATCTGTAACTGGATCGTCGGCAATTAAAAACTTAGGTAACTGTGCCATAATACGTTATTTACTTTTTAATAAATCATCCTTTTCAGGGTGCTACAAAAATATTGATTAAATGATTATAAAAACGGCAGCGATCAATAAAAAACCGTTATAAAAATCTGCATATTTTTTTTAATCTTTATAAACACTATAAACCCATACTAAATGCAGGAGTATTGGACAAGATGGGAGTTATGGATGCGCAATCACGCCCCAAAGATGGTAAGTATCCTTAACCCTGGTACCTCTTATAACGATATGAAAGACCTGGAAACCCTTACTGGTCTGCCCATACCGGATTCCTTTCGTATTTTCTACGCTATCCACAATGGTCAGAAGTCCTCCAGGGCTGGCCTTGTTAACGGCGACAAACTCCTATCTATCAAAGAAATTGCTGAGGAGTGGACTTCATGGAAAAACCTACTGGAAAATGGCGCTTTTACCCACAATGGCGAAGTATTGCGCTCCGAACCGGATACAGGTATCCGCCCCGAGTGGTGGAATACCAACTGGCTGCCTTTCACCAGCGACGGATTGGGCAATCACCTCTGCCTGGATTTTGACCCGGCTTCCGGCGGAAATATCGGACAGATCATTACCATGTGGCATGATGATACGCACCGCGAAGTAATCGCATCCTCCTTCGAAGACTGGGTAAAAAATTACATTACCAGCCTGGAAAACGGAGAATATGTTTACCAGAAAAAATGGGGTATTGTTCGTAAGGATAGCCGGTATAATTTTAAAGATTAGAGAGACGACTGCCCATCTATCATTAACGAATACACGAAGTAAGGTTACTGATGTGGTTTAACCATGGCACTGTCCTCTTTCTGCACGGGTTTCGAATCCGGAATTGGCGGAGGCGGAGGCGGTACCACTGCCGTTCCCGTGACATTTATATCCTCAAGCAATCCTACCTCTACCCCAGTGCCCAAAGTATATGTCTTGATTTTTCCTCGTCTTTTCTTTGCTGTCCCAGCGGGTTTTACCTTTTTATGTGAAACTTTCTTACATGGCGGAGAGGTCTTCGCATGTACAACAGTAGCGGTGGTATTTTTAGTTTGTGGAGGTAATTGTTGAGCAGTAGTGGCTACGCCGGATAGCAACATTCCTACGGTTAGCAACATCACCGGCATTAAGCGTAACTGTGGCGTCATCGGCTGCAGGCGTCGACCTAATTGAGTACTACGGAAATGCCCACACACGGACCCTTTTTCTTTACTGAAAAATTCAATTAACTGCACATCAGAATATCCTGTAAAATCAATCACTGTTTTGGCACAGCTGCCACAGTATCTGCCGTCTCCCGTTACCTGCATTTCTTCCCAACGCGCACTACATGGGACAGGAACAGCAATAGATATATAATTATTTTTCATATTAGTGCGCTAATGTATGTATTTCCCGGCATCTTTTACCGGTGGCACTTAGGCTATGGCTATTCTTCCTAATGGCAAAATGTAATTCCCCTGCTCCATCTTGAAACAAAGAGCATGGGTATACGCAGGCATAAATCCTCCGATGTGAGGTTATGCTGTTTTAATTAGTGACTGGATTTACGTTTTGGGCGCTTATTTACTGATTTGACCGGCTTCACCTCATACTCTACAACAACAGCCCCTGTATAAGGTATGTCATCAGTGGTTGCAGGTACAGTAACATTCTGATTGACTGGAGATATGCTGTCTGTATTGACAGGCTTACAGTTAGTTGATTTTATACCATACAGTTTATAGGTAATAGTTGGTTGGGGCTTTATCTGCTGGGCCTCAGCGATACCCGTCAACACCATTAATCCTGCCGTCAATAACAGCACTGGAATTAACCGCTGTTGCGGCCTCATTGGCAAGAGATAACGTTTTAACTGTTCGCTCCTCAATCTGCCGCAAACAGCTCCCTTCTGGCCTTTGAAGTATGCCAGTAATTGTTCATCGGTAAACTGTGTGAAATCCATCACCGTTCTCTGGCAGCTCTTGCAGAACCTGCCATCCGTTACGGCAACCATTTCATCCCAGCTCTCTTTACAAGGTGAGGGAATAGACAGGTACAGACCATCACGTTTCATAGGTACCAAGATTTAATAGGAATTTACGAATTCTGCCAGGTAATCTGTTCACAGGCAGCGTCTCCTCCTCAAATTAATCGAATTTAGACCTGTATATAATTGATTAACAATTTATTTGTTCTTCTGGCATTATTGTTGAAACTATCATGTTGAACATTAAATATCATATTTTATGAAAGCTCCAAAAAACCTAACCATGTTAATGTTTGCTGCCTCTTTTGGCGTAGTAGCGTCTCTGACCGGGCAGCGAGCATTTGCACAAGGAATCGACAGCACCGTTAAAAAGATCGGTCATAAAACGGCCTCTATCGCCGTAAAGGGGACTTCTGCAGTAACAGATAAAATCTATAAAGGAAAAGAAGGCCCAAATGGAGAAACCGTTTATATCGATAAGAAGGATCGAAAATTTATTGTAGATGAAAAGGGGAAGAAAGTATATCTGAAACCGAGTCAGATCCACAATAAAGTGAAGAAAGATTAATAGGTGCTCACTAACCGAATAGCCAGTTTTAGTCTCAAATAGAAAAAGCCGCCTCTGATAGAGACGGCTTTTTTATGTTATTGAAACCAGGTTGAGATTAACTTGCTTTGCTTAATAAAGGCTGTGGATGATCCGCTTTCTCTGCTGCGAGCTGTTGCCAGTTCTCATCATAGTACACGAAAAATGCCATCCATACAGCGCGGGAAAGTCGCATAATTAATGGCTGTAAAACCACTAGCAGCGCACCATTCACGCCCAACCACCAGAAGATACTGTTATCGTAAATAGAGAATCCGAAGAATACCCACCACGCAATCAAGCTGGCTACACAAATCGCAATGGATAACGCATAACTTACATAACCGGTACCGAAATAAAATCCTACTTCCACTTCTACTTTCTGCCCACAAACTGGACAGTAATCAGGCATCTCCATGAAATGCTTCAGATCATATGGATTCTTCGTTTTATAAATACTTCCGCGGCGGCAACGGGCACATTTGTTACCCAGCATGGAAAGAAAAAAATTAGGCTTTTTATCGTGACTTTTTTCAGCACACATGGCTATATGTTTTTATTATCAAACAATATTCTTTCTAAATTCTTCGGGAGTGACACCGGCATACTTGCGGAAGAACTTCGTGAAGTAAGAGTTATCCGCGAAATTCAACTGGTAAGCGATGTTGGATATAGGCGTATCTGCATTCACCAGTAAACGCTTCGCCTCCAGCAATACCCGGTCGCGGATCACCTCGCCCGCAGATTTTCCCAGCATATGCTGACAGAAAGCATTCAGATAATTCGGTGTTACATACAACATGGCGGCATAGTCTTTCGGCAATCGTTGCTGCATATAATGCTGCTCTACCAGCTTACGGAAATTCCGTAATAGCAGGTTGTTATGCAACATTTCCTGTTTTACCGGCCCTGCTTGGGTACTTCTGCTTACCCGGATAAACATTTCCAGCATCAACACCCGCAGCATATCCAGGTTATAAGGCCTGTCGGAATTGACTTCCTGCAACATTCCCTCCAATAAAGGCTGAATGTCGGCCATTGCCTGGTTATTGACAGTAATCACCCCTTCAGCGGCCACTCCGCTCAAAAAGGGGAAGCGTTCCACATAATCAGGATCTTTCAGAAAACCAGTAAAAAAACCAGCGGAAACATTGATCACATATCCTTCTGTAGGGCCTTCAAAGTACCATCCATGCACCTGACCAGGTACCATAAAGTACAACTGTCCGGCTTTCACAGGGAAACGTTCGAAATCAATCGTATGCGTTCCACCGCCACTGGTAAAAAGTGCCAGATGATAAAAGGAATGACGATGTGGAAACTGGATGTGACTATGTGCAGCGAGATAGTCCGGAAACCTTGCTATCACTACTTCTTCCTGGGTAGGCTTTCCCATTACCAGGGAACATATATCGTATGTAGGAATCGCTGCCTTTGCCATGATGTTACAAAGGTACTAAGCGGCAGGTTCACCGGGTTGTGGAATTAAGAGCTTTAATGGTACTTTTTACTTATTGGGGACATTTGCCTCAAATCGGGCTAAAAAAGAACTGCGCCCTTTCGAGGCGCAGTTCGTATTATTATTTAACATATTTGGTCAGCCACTGATCCATTTCCCACAACATGTGAAGAATGCTTTCCTTAGCTGCATAACCATGACTTTCCTGCGGCAGGAACACCAGGCGCGCAGTACCGCCATTTCCTTTCAGCGCATTGTATAAACGCTCTGACTGAATAGGGAAAGTACCAGAGTTGTTATCTGCCTCTCCATGAATCAGCAGAATCGGCGTTTTCAGCTTGTCTGCATAAGAGAAAGGAGACATTTTATAATAGATATCAGGAACCTGCCAGTAAGTACGCTGTTCGTTCTGGAAACCGAAAGGAGTCAATGTACGGTTATAAGCGCCACTACGTGCAATACCAGCTTTAAACAAATTCGTATGTGCAAGCAGGTTAGCGGTCATAAATGCGCCGTAAGAGTGACCACCCACCGCTACGCGGTTTTTATCGCCTACTCCCATATCGGAGATCTTATTGACAGCCGCTTCTGCATTCATTACCAGCTGATCCAGGAAGTTATCATTTGGTTCTTTATCGCCTTCTCCAACGATAGGCATTTCTGTAGCATCCATTACCGCAAAGCCACGGGTTACCCAGAAGATCGGAGAACCGTAAGTAACGCGGGTGAAACGGTATTCAGAACCACGTACCTGCGCAGCATCGCTGGCAGATTTGTATTCGCGCGGATAAGCCCACATCAATACCGGCAAACGACCATCTTTAGCAGGATCATAACCTTTAGGCAGATACAGCATTGCTGTCAGATCCACGCCATCTTTACGTTTATATTTCAGCAATTGCTTTTGAACGCCCAACAGTTGTGGCTGCGGATGAGGGAAGGCAGTCAGCGTAACAGTTGACTTCTTTTTCAGGTCCTGTAAAATATAGTTTACAGGGGTAGACACGGATTCGCGGGAAGTAACCACTACTAATTTTACCGGATCGATCACATCTTCTACCTGCTCATAATAAGGCGCTTTTGAACGCCAGATGATATCCTGTTTTTTCGTTTTCAGGTTGAACTTAGAGAGGAAAGGTCTGTCGCCTTCAGGGGATGCACCTGCCGCACGCATAAGCATGTCGCCTGCAGGAGAAACATACACCACTGATTTACCGTATTGGTTTTTCACGGTTACAGGAGTTCCCGGGTCATTATAACGATCATTTTCTGATCTGTCGATTACCACCACCGGCGCCTGTGCCACATTAGAAGGATTGAAAGTGCTCACTTTAGTGCGTTGCTGAGAATTATTCGCTTCTGTCAGCAATGCCAGCGTAGCGCTTGACCAGGATATGCCGTAGAGTCTTTCTGGCGTTTGTGCCAGTACCACTGCTTCAGCGGTGAAAGGCGCATCCAGACTTTTCAACGCATCGCGGAAAGGCACCTGTTTTTTAGGATCGCCACCATCGAGGGCTTGAATCCAGGTGATGGTAGCCGGCGCATCTGCTCTCCAGTTGAATCGGCGCGGATAGTTAGAGGTAGCATCAAAACCTTTAGGACGAACTTCATCCAGCGGTTTTTCAGATAATACTTTTACTTTCTCGCCGTTCATTTTCCAGATAGCAGTAGTGGTTGGGAAACGATCTGCCCCTACCAGGTAGGAATATGGGCGATGCATTTCGCTTACCAACAGGTATTGTTTATCAGGAGATGGCGTAGCGTCAGCATAGATAGCAGGTTTACCTACTACTTCTTCTTTGCTACCATCGGTGATTACGAGTTCTGACTGGAAATAATAATCAAACAGT
This sequence comes from Chitinophaga dinghuensis, assembly GCF_003259435.1. Classification (GTDB taxonomy): domain Bacteria; phylum Bacteroidota; class Bacteroidia; order Chitinophagales; family Chitinophagaceae; genus Chitinophaga; species Chitinophaga dinghuensis. Next base: position 632,031 of record NZ_QLMA01000002.1, on the reverse strand, counting down.
TGTTCATCGAAAGGATTTTTCAGCATATCCTGGTAAGTAACTGCCGGAGCAGCTTTACCGCTGGTTTGCTGTACGGTTGGCCCTTCCGGCGCCAGAGGTTTCTCAGGCGCATTACCGATCGCTGTTGGTACCGCCTGTATCAGGAAACGGTTTTCATCCAGCCAGGTATAAGCTGCGCCATAAGTATTATTCAGTTTTCTGCTGCTCACCTGTTTAGCGGCGCCAGAGGCCACATCCGCTTTCCACAGGGTGATGCTGCTATTATCTGATACAATAAAAGCAATGCTTTTCTCTGAAGGACTCCAGGTTACACTGCTGATGCGTGCATTTGCCGGCAGTCCGGTTACTGCATACTCTTTACCACTGCCAACTTGCTTGATCTTAATAGCAGTTACGTAAGCCGCTCTGCTGGGACCGAAGTTCGCAGGATTAATACGCATGCCCGCCAGGCGATATTCTGGCTGCGACAATTCTTCAATAGATGGATAGCTGGAGCGATCCATAATTAACATCATATCCCCTTTCCCGCTGAAATCAACTGATGGCGAAGGAGCTGCCATGGCCAGTTCCATAATGCTCTGCGGAGGTGTCTGATACTTCAAAGCCTCCTGTGCATACACCCTGAAAGAGATTAACAGGGATAATGACAAAACCAATTTTCTCATATAGCGATTTAAATTAAAACAACAAATATCCAATTACATAGGTCGATCCCGACAAAATAGAACTATTGGGATGGAATCCAAAATGTTTTGTGATAAATGAAATGTTTCCGGTTTAAATGAACAACCTATTATAAAATATTATACCTTCGCAAACATCTGATGATATGATGAATAAAATAGCAGCACCTGTTAAAAGATCGAGTCTTGCCGAAGAAGTAGCAGGACGTCTACAAGACGCCATCGTTTCCGGTAAATATGCCGTGGATCAGCAATTGCCTACAGAGCCTGAGCTCATGGCTCAGTTTGCCGTAGGGAGAAGTAGTATCCGGGAAGCTATTAAGATGCTCGTTAACAGGGGATTTGTGAAGGTGCAGCAGGGACTAGGCACCTTTGTCATATCACAGATGGGTTCCGGCGAGCCTCTGGTGCAACGCCTCCAACGGGCTGATTTCGAAGACCTGAATGAAGTAAGGCTGGTCCTGGAAGTACGCATCGCGGAAAAAGCTGCTATGTCGCGCAACCAGAAAGATATTGAGAAAATGAAGGGCTTTCTGAAAAAGCGCTATGAATATGCGGTCAGCAATCAGCTGGAAGCCTGTATACAGGCGGATATCGACTTCCATAATGCCATTGCGCAGGCCGGGAAAAATGAGATCATGGTAGAATTATATGGCACAGTTGCCGGTATGTTGTTGAAATCATTCGTGCTGCGTTATGGTAATACACAGACGTTTATAGATACACAGCACCTCCATGATGCATTGCTCCAAAGTATCATAGACAAAGATCCGAAGCGCGCATGGAGCTGCGCCACCAAAATTGCAACACACGGCAAATAGCCGTGATTTTTTACCTATAAACATCAGATGATCTGATCTTAAATTCACATCCATCATGTCTACAACATTAGCCGAACAAAAGGAACCGCAGATAGCGGAGAAAGTGGCCCAGCAGACCGTTTTCTCCATTCTGATTGCCCTTAGCTTTACCCATCTGCTGAATGATACGCTGCAATCCCTCATACCCGCCATCTATCCGCTGGTAAGGGAATCGCTGAAATTATCCTATTCCCAGGTAGGTCTTATTACCCTGACCTTCCAGATGTCGGCCTCCATCCTGCAACCCCTCGTTGGTTTGTATACCGATAAGAAACCACAGCCCTATTCCCTGGCCATTGGGATGAGCTTTACTTTGCTGGGACTGGTGAGTTTATCCTTTGCCCATACCTTCGCCATGGTACTGGTTTCCGTAGCGCTTACCGGCGTCGGTTCCGCAGTATTTCATCCGGAAGCTTCCCGACTGGCGCATATGGCGGCTGGCGGCAAACATGGTATGGCGCAATCCTTATTCCAGGTAGGCGGGAATGCCGGCAGCTCTCTGGGACCATTGCTGGCAGCAGCCATCATCGTGCCTTTCGGACAAGGTAATGTGATCTGGTTTTCTCTGGCAGCCTTACTGGCCATCGTGGTGATGTTGAGAATCAGCAAATGGTATAAAGGCAATATGCACAGAGCCAAGCCTAAGAAAGTAGCAAAGCAACTGGAGCAACCGCATCTCCCGAAAGCGACTGTTGTATTTTCTCTTACTATACTACTGGTGCTGATCTTCTCCAAATACTTTTATATGGCCAGTATGACCAGCTATTATACTTTTTACCTCATTAATAAATTCCATGTCAGCGTACAAAGTGCGCAGGTATACCTGTTCATATTCCTGTTTTCCGTTGCTGCCGGTACTTTCATTGGCGGCCCGGTGGGAGATAAAATAGGACGGAAATATGTCATCTGGATATCTATCCTAGGCGTAGCGCCGTTTTCATTGCTGCTGCCTCATGCCAACCTGGCCTGGACAGCCATTCTCAGTGTATTCATTGGCGTTATCCTTTCCTCTGCATTCTCCGCTATTCTCGTGTATGCACAGGAGCTGGTACCCGGAAATGTTGGTATGATTGCCGGATTGTTCTTCGGACTGGCATTCGGGATGGGCGGCGTCGGTTCTGCCCTGCTGGGTAAACTGGCGGATAATACCAGCATCGATTACGTGTATCAGGTATGCGCCTATCTGCCGCTGATAGGACTGTTGACAGGGTTGCTACCCAACCTGGAAAAGCGTAAAAGTTAGCGTTTAACTGATTTCAGTTAGATTCGCACAAAATTGAAAACGACATGTGGAAAGGAATATTGCTGGTATTGTTGGGGGCATGTAGCTTTGGCATATTGTCTTCTATTGTGAAACTTGGCTACCAGCAAGGATTTACGCTTGGAGAACTTTGCAGCATCCAAGCGGGATATGGAATGATAGTACTGTGGTTGATTCACCTGCTTTCCGGGAAAGTCACCTACGGACTTAAATCGAAAGATGCCCGTACCTGTTTTATTTTGGGTAGCAGCACTGGTCTGGTGAGCATTACCTATTATCAGGCGGTTCATTATATCCCTGCGAGTCTGGGTATCATCCTGCTGATGCAGTTTACCTGGATGAGCATGATCGCTGAATGGATTATTTACAAGAAAAAGCCGACAACCATTCAATGGGTAGCTGTAGCATTCATCCTGGCAGGTACTTTCCTGGCGGGAGGAATATTGAACAGCAACCAGACAGAAATCAACCTGAAAGGTGTTGGATTTGGCCTGCTGGCGGCGTTTTTCTATACCATATTTATCGTAGTGAGTGGTCGCATAGGGCGGTCACTCACTCCTGTCCTAAAAAGTGCCTGGATTGTTACTGGCGCATTTATTCTGATTACCCTTATTTTTCCGCCGACATTTATTGTCAACGGGCGTTTTACGGAAACTAGCTTATGGCTTTGGGGTATTCCCCTGGCATTGTTCGGAACGGTATTACCGCCATTCCTTTTCTCCAAAGGCATGCCTCAAACCGGGGTGGCCCTGGGAGCCATTCTCAGCGCAGCAGAACTGCCTGTAGCCACTATTGCCGCCACTATTTTACTGCATGAGAAGATTACGCCCCTCCAGATGCTGGGGGTAGGCGTGATCCTGGGAGCTATAGTACTGGCCAATCTGAAGAAAAAGGTTGCACCGGTAGCAGAGAAGCAGATAAATTAATCTTTTGGGAGACACAGGTCCGGGACTTTAAAGGCACTTTTTTTATTTATCTTTGCTGCCTCGTATTAGAAATAAGTGAATTACGAATAGATTTTCCATGAAAGCATTTAACTTTTTTATTCTATATCGTTTCCCAATAGGTATCGTCCTGTTGATAGGCGGTATTATCCTTGGTGCAACAATCGGCTGGTGGGAAGCTACCATTTTGCTGGTGTTGGCGGTGATTTGCATTGTAACACACCTGATGTTCGGTCCAATGCGTCTGGTACAGGAAGCTGTTGAAGCGGGCGATCTCGAAAGAGCTACTGCCCTGATGAACCAGGTTAAATTCCCTAAACTGCTGTATAAACCTATTCGTTCCGTATATTTCTTCATGCAGAGCAATATGGCGATGTACACCAATGACCTGGATAAAGCAGAAGCTACTATCCGTCAGAGTATTCAGTCCGGTAGCCCGATGAAAGAATACGAAGGCATGCAGTACTTCCAGCTCGGTACCATCGCTTATCAGAAACAAGATCTCAAAACTGCTGATCAAAATCTGAAAAAAGCATTGCGTATGGGCCTTCCTGATAAGGAAAATACCGCTGCTGCCCTGCTGACACTCGCTTCTATCGCTATGTCACGCCGCGACTTCAAATCTGCCAAAGAATACTTCCGCAGAGCAAAAGCGCAAAAACCTACCACTTCCCAGATCGTTAACCAGATCAAGGAAATGGATAAGTATATTTCAAGAATGCCAGGTTGATTGGTCAATCTGTCTTCTATATAAAATATTTAAAGCAGGATAAAACTTTATCCTGCTTTTTTTATTACATATGATCCATCATATCTTTTATTAATTAAGCAAATGTCATCGAGAATCATTTTATCAGCCTTGCTACTATCCGCCACCGCTACGGCCATAGCGCAGGATAGTAGTCGCATCAGCCAATTACAGGGCGTCACTGTTACCGCCACCAAAGGCCCACAGAAAGCCAGCGAAACAGGGAAAGTAGTCACTATACTCTCCCATGAGTATCTTCAGAAAAATAGTGGCAAAACCATTTCTGATATCCTGAATCAACAAACAGGACTCGTTATTAACGGCGCGAATAATACGCCAGGAACCACGCCTATCGTGTATATGCGCGGAGCAGCCGCGGGAAATGTGCTGATACTGGTGGATGGTATTCCTGTAAGCGATGCCTCCCAGATCTCCGGCGCATTCGATCTGAACTTTATTTCGCCGGAAGAAGTAGAAAGGATTGAGATCCTGAGAGGTTCGCAATCCACCCTTTACGGGTCCGATGCCGTAGCAGGTGTGATTAATATTATCACCCGGAAGGCAGGCGACAAACCATTCGGAGCCGGCGCCAGTTTGGGCTATGGCAGCTACAACGACAAGCAGGCAGCCGCCAATGTGCATGGACATCTCCGTAAATTCTCTTACCTCGCCGGTTACAAATATGAAAAAGCTGATGGCTTTTCTGATGCCGTAGACACCACCGGACATGCCAACTACGATAAAGATGGATTCCGCCAGCACAGCGTATTCGCCAAACTGGGACTGGAAGCCGGCAAACGTTGGAATCTCCAGTACCTTTTCAACTTCAGTAATTATCACCATGCCCTCGACGAAGGCGCTTTTGTGGATGATAAAGATTATACCGGGAAGTTCAATTATATGCTGAATGCCATTCACGGCACTTATCAGTTTAAAAAGGGCACCTTGCATTTACTCTATAGCTACCAGTCCAACAACCGGAAAATCGTAAATGATTCCGGATATGTGACCACTACCGGCTATGCGAAGTTCGACAGTACCTTGTTCACCTCCCGCACCCATCAGGCAGAAGCTTATGTAAATGTGGACTTCCTGCCGCAATTACGATTGGTTGCTGGCGCCGCTTACTCCAGATCTACCGACAGCCAGAATGATTTCCTGGTGTTCAATTCTCCAGGCGCTTCCTTATATCATACCCAGTTATCACCAGACAGTGTGAAAGTGAACCAGATCAGCGGATATGCAGACCTGTTATTGCGTAACCTGGGCGGATTCAACCTGGAAATTGGCGACCGATATAACCATCATAGTTTATATGGCGGTAATAACACCTTTACATTTAACCCTTCTTATCTGCTGGATAACAGGCATAAGTTCTTCGCCAATATTTCATCAGGCTATAAGGTTCCCACCCTTTATCAGCTGTATTTCCCGGGTTATGGCAACAGGATGCTGAAGCCGGAACAAACATTGAGTTATGAAGCCGGTTACCAGGTGATGCTGTCTAAATTGAATTTCCGGGCAACTGGTTTCTATCGGAATACCAAAGATTTGGTGATCTTCTATTTTGATCCTGTGACCTATTTCTCTCAGTACCAGAATGCCAACCGTCAGAAAGCATATGGGGCTGAAGCGGAGCTGGAGTGGAATATTACGAGAGACTTGCATCTCACCGTTAACTATACTTACACAGATGGCCGGGTAACGATACCTCAGGCTGGTGGCAAGGATACTTCGTATTATAATCTCTACCGTATCCCAAAAAATGCCGTGAATGCCAGTTTGGGCTACCAGGTAACCAAGGCATTTTATGCCAGCGTAGCTTATAAGTATATCGGACAGCGCTATGAAGGCCCTGTGGCAATGGGAGATTATTACAACCTGGACCTTTACGGTGAATATAAATTTGGTAACTTGCTTAAAATTTTCGCCGTATTCCGGAACATAACAGATTATAAATATTTTGATATTACCGGATTTAATTCGAGAAGGTTTAATTTTAACGCCGGTTTACAGTTTCACTTTTAAATACTAAAACCAACATATGTCTTTAAAGAATCTTAATCCACAATTTGGCTTGCTGCTGTTGTTTATTCTGGTAGCAGGAGTTATCAGAGTTGTGTTGGGGGCAGATGCGAGCATGTCTCCCATTGCGATGTATACGCCAATAGGCGCTATGGCGCTGTTTGGCGGAGCCACTTTTCAGCAGAAATGGAAATCTTTCGTATTTCCTTTGCTGGCCCTGTTTGTAAGTGATGTAGTGCTGATGCAGGTGTTTCACAAAGAATATGCATCTGGTCTGCTTTACAGCGGTTGGTACTGGACATATCTGAGCTTCATTCTTGTTGTAGTGGTAGGTCAGGTAATGATTAAGAAAGTGGCAGTGGGCAATATTGTGCTGGCTTCAGTAGCAGCGGCAGTTGTTCATTGGATTGTATCTGATTTTGGCGTTTGGATTGCCGGCAGCACCGATCTGACTACCGGTAAACCTTATACAAAAGACATGGCAGGCTTTATCAGCTGCTATGCACAAGCTATTCCTTACATGAGGTTCTTCCTCATTGGTACCCTGATCTATTCCGCAGTATTCTTTGGCGGTCTGGTAGCAGTACAAAGCAAAAAACTGCGCACTGCGCATTAATTCCTTATTACTATCAATTAATTTAGAGATTCATTGAGTGCAGAACCCCGGTTTTGCACTCTGGAATCTCTAAGTTATTTTAGGGCCTATCTTCTGGAGATAGTAGCATCAGCAATATATCTGTCAATAGCACGGGACAATCGTAAAATAAACCAATAGCACATGCGCAAATTTTCACGCTCCCTTCAAATGCCGCTTGTACTGGCAGCATTCGCCATGATGGGAATTACAGCCTGTCAAAAAAACGAGGCAGGCGTCACCATTCCTCAGGTTGTTGACCCAGTCATAACGAACGGAAAAGACACCATATATCTCGGAGACAGTCTCAAATTATCTCCAGCGCTCAGTAATATCGCTGGCACCCCTACCTATCAATGGATGGTCAACGGTACCATCGTAAGTACTGATTCCAGCTTCCTTTTCAAGCCAACAGAAAGAGGCGACTATACCATTTCTTACAGGGTGACAGCAGGCAATGCGCAATCTCCTTTGTACTACCGTATTAAAGTACTGGAACCATTTGAAAATGGTTATTTAATTGTCAATGAGGGTAATTTCCCTGGCCTCGGTAGTGTGAATTTCTACCGCAATGGCGACGACACGATGATGCTGAATGTGTATAGCCGCGTAAATCCTGGGAAAACACTGGGAACAACCACTGAATATGGCGCCATTCATAACAACATTTTATACATGGTTTCCAAACAGGGCGCTTTTGTAGCAGCAAATGCTTTCTCCCTGAAAGAAACCGGTCGTATTGCTTCTTTACCGGCAGAAGGTCATGCTTTCCTGGGTGTGGATAACAGTCGCGGTCTCCTGAGTACCGGTGACGGTATTTACCAGGTAAATCTTGCCACTTTCACCCTGGGTCCTAAAGTAGCCGGTATTAGCGGCGAAGCAGGCGGCATGACAAAAACAGATAGTTACATTTTCGTACTGACACAGACCGATGGCGTGGTAGTATTGAATATCAGCGACTTCTCCGTTGTTGCCAAACCAGTGAAAGCGGATGTAGGTTTTGCGAAAAGCCAGGACGGCCGCGTATGGGCAGGTACAGGTACTAACCTCTACTCTATCGATGGCAGCACCCTTGCTGTAAAAGCCTATACTGTTCCTTTCACCATCTACGACAGCTGGGGCTTTTGGAATCCAGGTTCTTTCTCCGGTTCCAGATATGAAAATGCGATTTACTTCGCACAAACCGGCCAGTATGGCGGTGGTACCAATATCTACAAATTTGTACCTGGTATAGATACTACGCTGACTGTACCGCTGGTTAAATTACCGGCAGACAAAGAACTATATGGTGCAGGCGTTCGTTTTAATTCCAGAGATACTACGCTGGTGGTAACTGCCATGAAACCAGGATACGGTACTAACAGTCAGCAGAACACTTTGCTGATTTATAATGCGATTAATGGTACGCTGAAAAAGAGCATAGACTATACCGGTTATTTCTTCCCGGCGATGCCAGTATCCAACTAATCATTTCATATATGATATATTTGATCACAGGCGGTGTCAGATCAGGGAAAAGCAACTATGCGCAGAATCTGGCCTTATCGATGAGTGCACATCCGGCATATGTAGCCACGGCCCGCATCTGGGATGATGATTTCGCAGAGCGGATAGCCAGACATAAATCCGATCGTAGCGCCGCCTGGATCAATTATGAAGAAGAACGTTATGTGAGTAAATTGCCCCTGGATGGGCATACCGTTGTTATTGACTGTGTTACCCTTTGGCTTACCAATATCTTTGAAGAAACCTCTCACGATGTGCAGGCCAGCCTGACCGCCATACAGGCAGAAATTGACGCCTTGCATCAAAAAGCCGGTAATTTTATAATTGTCAGCAATGAAATAGGAATGGGCATACACGGCGAAACTCTCATTGCCCGCAAGTTTGCAGACTTACAGGGTTGGGCCAATCAGTATATTGCCCGTGTAGCCAATACCGTTGTATTATTGGTATCCGGTATCCCCGTTGTGATTAAAAAAGAATAGCAATAAACGATGATTACACCCGTATCTAATGTGCTCAGGGAAGCATTGCAAGAAAAGATAGATCAGAAAACGAAGCCACCCGGTTCATTGGGAAAATTAGAGCAGGTGGCATTACAGGCAGGACTGATCCAGGAAACCCTGGAGCCTAAAATTACCAACCCTGCCATTATAGTATTTGCTGGAGACCATGGAATTGCTGCGGAAGGACTTGTAAATCCTTTCCCACAGGCCGTTACCACGCAAATGGTTTACAATTTTTTAAAAGGAGGAGCAGCCATCAATGTATTCTGCCGGCAACAACAGTTGGCACTGAGAATTGTGGATGCAGGCGTGAATCATGAGTTTGCCGGTCATCCTGGATTGCGCGATCGCAAAATTGCATTGGGAACAAAGAATTATCTGCACCAACCTGCGATGTCATTAGAACAACTGCAGCTTGCACTGGATGCAGGCGCTGCTGAAGTAGCGGCTTTGCACCAGGAAGGTTGTAATACCATAGGCTTTGGAGAAATGGGAATAGGAAATACTTCTTCTGCCGCATTGCTTATGAGCCATTTTACAGGCATCCCCATCGATAATTGTGCTGGAATTGGTACAGGTACCAATCCACAGCAACTGGCACAAAAGAAGGCCGTACTCCGCCAGGTACAAGCCAAGCATGGCGCTCCAGCCTCTCCAATGCAGGCTTTGGCAGCATTTGGCGGTTTTGAAGTAGCCATGATTTGCGGCGCTATTCAGAAAGCGGCGGAATTGAAAATGATTATTGTGATAGACGGGTTTATCGTATCTGCTGCTCTGCTGGCAGCGGCGGCGATGCAGCCTGCGGTTACCGGATATTGCGTTTTCGCTCACTGTTCCAACGAAAATGGCCACCAGGCTATGTTACAACAGTTAAAGGTAGCTCCGTTGTTGCAATTAGATATGCGTTTAGGAGAAGGTACTGGCGCTGCCCTGGCGATCCCGCTCATTCAAAATGCAGTCGCGTTTCTGAATGAAATGGCCAGCTTCAATAGTGCTCAGGTTTCAAATCGTACAATATGAGGGAGCAATGGCAACTATTCCTGACCGCCCTCCAATTCTATACTCGCCTTCCCGTTCATGTACGCGAACCCTATAGTCCTGATTTACTGAACAGAGCCACCAGGTATTTACCACTGGTAGGCTGGGTTACAGGAGGATTTATGTTGCTGGTGGTATGGGCCTTCGGCGACATCGCTCCGCGACCACTGACCGTGCTCTTAGCGCTCAGCGTTAGCATTTGGGTGACGGGCGCCTTCCATGAAGATGGATTCGCAGATATGTGTGACGGCTTCGGAGGTGGATGGACCAAAGAGCGCATCCTGGAAATCATGAAGGACAGCCGGATAGGTACTTACGGCATGTTGGGACTCCTTATGCTGATGGCAGTTAAACTGGTATCGCTGATGTGCCTGCATGTACATATCATGATGCTGGCAATCATTGCCGCACAACCGTTAAGTCGGTTCACCGCACTCACCATCATTTACACCCAACGATATGTAAGAGAAGATGAAGACAGTAAGGCTAAGCCTATCGCCAAGGGAATAAGCACCCAGGACCTCATTTTCGCAGGCGTATTTGGGCTGGGACCTTTCCTGGCAGTGACTTTATATCTCCAGAACTATACATTACTGATCACTGTCCTCGCTTTATTCATGGCCCGCCTGTATATGGCGCGACTAATGCATAAATGGATAGGCGGATATACGGGAGATTGTCTGGGTGCAGTACAACAGGTCTCCGAAACAGTCATATATTTGTGTTTTTGTATTTTGGCATGGAAATATACCTGATCCGGCATACCACGCCGGCCGTAGAACGTGGAATTTGTTACGGTTTTTCTGATATAGACGTAGCGCCAACTTTTGAGAGTGAAGCAGCCCGCATCAAGGGTTTGATGCCAACTAAGCCGATGGATGTATATGCCAGTCCGCTACAACGTTGTTCCAAACTGGCTACCTATCTGTATGGTTCCGGTTTTACTACCGACAGGCGTTTAATGGAGCTAAACTTTGGCGACTGGGAGATGCAGCGTTGGGAGGATATGGGACCTGATGCTTTACAGAAATGGATGGACGATTTTGTGTATACCAGGGTGCCAAATGGAGAAAGTTATGAAGACCTGTATCAGCGGGCACTAGAGATGCTCAATGAGGTGATTTCCAAGGGTCGTGATGCGGTACTTGTTACGCACAGTGGGATCATCCGGGCGTTGCTGGCGCATGTGTCTGGTACGCCACTGGAAAAATCCTTCGACAGAAGAACAGAATATGGTAGAATTGCTTGCCTGGAAGCAGAAAACAATCAGATAGAAATAGTTTTTTATAATTCGTAATATATTTATTTACAATATATTAAGCATATTACATGAAATATGCGGGCAAAAACCTGAAAAAACCGGAATTCGTGCTAACTTTATGTGCTGATTGACCATTTATAAATACAAAGAACACTCTAAAAATCTGTTATAATGACAACATCATTCTTGAATATTCCTTTTTTGTTTCTGCAGGAAATTGGTGGAAAAGAAATACTGCTGATTCTGGTGGTAGTTCTCTTATTGTTTGGTGGTAAGAAAATTCCAGAATTGATGCGTGGTTTGGGCAGCGGTATCCGCGAGTTCAAAGACGCGAAAGATGAGCCAAGAAAAAAACCTGCGGCTGAAACTGATACTAAAGAATAGTTTCTGTTACCTTCTAATAAGAAAAGGTAAATCGTGCATGAATCAATCACGATTTACCTTTTTATTTTTACCTGAATCCTTGTTTCAGGCAGCAATCTGCACTTCTCCTCCACCCATGTAGGGCGTTGTATCACTGTTCATTGTGAGATATTTATTTCTGAAATACCAGGAAGACGCTACCATCAACAATATTCCAAATACGGAACCTGCCAGTACTGCATCCATAAAAAACTGACTCCAGGAAAGGGTTACGCTGCAAAAGTTCTTCGTTAGCATGACCATTACGCTTCCCAGATACCCAAAAGAATCCGCTACATACATAATAAAGCCCACATTGCTGACATATTTGAATACTGCGATCAGTCGCTCAAAGAAGATGCAATTAAAGGGAATATAGCCCATATAAAGCCCAAGACCAGCAAGTGTCATCCAGGACACAGGCCCGATCTGATGTGAACGGAATAATAAGGTACTGATGATGGCTATTCCAAAGCCGGCAACCACGATGAAATGGTTCACCATAAAGGCGATGTAATTATTCTTTATAAATACCAGCAACCCTAATATCAGGATGACTGCTACAGACACCGGAATTTCTGTTTGTGTGAAGATCGCGGAAGTTTCTCCGAAGCCTAAGTCTTTCCAGATATCTGCGGCAAAATTATCCCGCATATCACGCAATACGGTGAGCAGGATGTAACTGGTGATCAGTAGTACCAAACCAGGGAAGAACATCTTCAGGAATTTCTTTCGTTCTTCTTTATTCATGGGCGCTCTGCGGGTACGCAGGCGCTCATCTTCTGCAGATGGCGGCGGTATCTGCTCTAACAACAGGATAAATATCAATATGGGTACAATGAATATAAGGCCGGTAACAAATGGCATCCAGCTTTCGCTAATGCCCCAGTTTAATATAGTGCTCTTTCCCACCGACTTTACAAACCCCGATGAAAATATAAAGCTGATACTGAGTACAGCTCCCATAAACTCTGTGCTGCGTCTGCCTTCCAGGTAGCTAAATACCAGTCCCCAGATCATTCCCAATGGAAAACCGTTGAGAAACATAAAAGGAATATTATAGGGAGACGGCACTATGGCGAATAGCAGTAGCGACATCCAGGATGCGGCTATCAATACGAGGATACTTTTGGCGCGACTGGCGCCTTTCATTTCTGCAATGAACCGGATACCATAGAATTTGGAGCAGGCATATCCAATGGTTTGCGTAATTACTAACCAGATTTTATAGTCGATGCCCAGGAAAGTCATTCCGTCAAAAATGGCTGCTGTGAAGGGTTTCCTAAACGCATACATGCACGAATAGGTACCAAATGCCACCAGGGCGGCATACAGGGAGAAAGTCAGATTATTGGCCTTTTGGAGGCGCTGCTGTATCCACGGAATAGTCACCATCAGTATTCACTGTTTCTCCAAAGGTGATCTTTCAATGTAAACTAAATGTTAAGCATAACTAAACTTATTGTTAAGTATTATTAAACTAAATGAATACTAAATCCCTTGATAATGAGAACGGCCCGACATCTTCGATGTCGGGCCGTTCTCATTATCAAGGTTATCCACTATTTAAGGAGCCACATGGAGGCATTGATATCATCTGTCTGGCTACCAAACTGGCTTTGCAGCGATGCGGTCCAGTTAACGGTATTGGCTGTACGCTCGTTATCAGGATATTTCCAGCGTTTAGGAATGATACCAGAGTTGCCAGTACCGGCACCTGTGCTGAAAGTAGGAATACCTGTACGGCGCCAGTTGAAATAAGCTTCCCAGCCGGAGTTCTCAAAGAATGCCAGGTACTTCTGTCCAATTATCTGGGAAAGTCCCTGGGCATTATTACCCTGATATTTCACCGCTGGTTGCAGGTAATAAGTATCGAAGCTCACCGGGATGGTATCACTGGAACCCTTATACGATTTTACGATATTGCCTTTCGCAGGGATTCCATAATAGTCCATAGATGCATGAATTCCAGCCACGTAAAAGGCCTCCGCGTCTCCACTAATCCAACCGCGGTTAATGGCTTCCGCAATGTTGAAGCATACCTCTGGATAACCGATTATGACACCGGCTTCTCCTGCATAGTTACTGTAATAGCGGGAACGACTTCTCACAGAATAAGCGGCAGTATCCACATTTGACATCAGGGAAGACATATCTTCCTGGCTCTGGCCGGAAGGAGCGCCTACATAAGCAGTGATATCCGCAGGCGTTTTCTTGTTCTTATTGATCTGTAAAGTTGCCGGTTCTGCGGTAATGTACGCCCTTGGATCATTCAACGATACTAATGTATTCAAGTAGGTAGCGGACATATTATAACGCGTAGCATCATTACCCAGGTTATCCGGATTAGATGGATACTTATTGATGTTGTTATAAATGTATTGCAGATTCTGGCTCATATCCTGGATGATAGGATATTTGGCAGGATTGGTATACATGGTTTTGAAAGCGGCTGCCACTTGCAGATCGTTATCGCCAGTTTTGTTACTCAATGCAATGAGTACACGCAGGTGAAAACTATTGACAATGCGTTGCCATTTACCCAGATCATTGCCCAGGTAGAAATCGCCTTTCAATGCCTGTCCTTCTGCCGTGTTACTTTTATCCGGATTGTTGATCAGTTGAGAGAGGTCTGTGTTCGCATCTTCGAGCCATTGCAGGATCTGTACGAATACTTCCTTCTGGCTGGCATACTTAGGAGCTGCGTTATTTAGTCCTTTGTTGGCGTCTTTCAGAGGTAAATCTCCTACCAGGCTTGACATTCTGTAGTAGAAAAATGCGCGGAAGAATTTGCCCAAAGCCGTATAAGGATTGACCGTCTTTCCACCCAGTCTGGCTGCTTCTGCTTCCATTTGCTGCACGTTCGTCAGTGTAAGGTAGCTGTTGAAATCAACGCCACTCCAATCATAACGCTGATCTCCATAGTAGTTATAGTTACAGCAGTCGAACTGATTCCAGCGCATTACATTGCTCCAGGGCTTATCCACGTTGAGATCTGAGAGAATACCGCCAATTACCAGACTTGGAGGTACTTGTGCAGGACGATTCTGGTTTATACCATAATCATCGAATTTTTTATTACAGCTGCTGAATACCAATCCAGTAAGGGCAGCCAGTGTTAATATTTTGAACGATTTCATGATTTGCTGATTAGAAAGTGAGGTTGATGTTGAAACCATAACTGCGGGTAGTAGGCGTTTGCAGTGTAGATGAGCCCTGATCGGAACCAGGGTACTGATCCATATCTACATCCTTATTCTTAGCGAAATACAGGAGGTTACGACCTACAAAAGAGATATTCGCATTACGGATGAAAGTCCGCTGTAACATAGACTGTGGCAGGGAATATCCGATGGTTACTTCGCGGAGTTTAGCGAAAGTCTTGCTGATCAGGTTAGCCTCATTTGTTTTATAGTAAACGCTGATATAGTCTTGCAGGAAAGTTTTGGTGGTATTTGGTGCGAACTGTAATTTATCCGCATTGGTAACGTTACCATTATTATCGTATTGGATAGGTACATTGTTAGCTACCACAACACCTTCGCCCAGCCATGATTTCACGCCTTTATAATCCTGATAACGGGCATCTCCCATGGCTCCTTCAACAGTTTGGATATTACGTCCGCCACGGAAAGTTTGCTGCTGGATGTAATCGATCAGGCTACCGCCTACGCGGCCATCAAACTGGAAGCTGAGTGTAACGCCTTTATAACGGAGGGTGTTATTTACGCCCCAAACCCAGTCTGGGTTAGCGTATCCCAGCAGTTGCTGAGTAGGATTCACGATAGGACGACCATCTGGGCCATTGATAATTTTACCATCAGGAGTTCTAACGAATTTAGTACCATAGAAAACATCTACTCTGTCTCCTACTCCAACGAATGGATTCAGTTTGGTTTGGTCGCCATAGATGCTCACGTAACGCTCTTTAAAGGCAGACCAGTTAGCCGAGATATCCCAGCTCAGACCGTTGCTGGAACGGATCGGAGAGCCATTCAGCGTTACCTCCCAACCTTTCTGGCGGGTGGTTACGCCATTCACTAATGCGCCGGTATATCCGGTGGACATTGGTAAAGGCAACGTATAAATTCTCGGACCATTCAGGTTATTATAGTAGGTAACGTCTAAGCCTATACGATTATTCAAGAAACGTAAGTCCATACCGCCTTCGTAAACCTTACTGGTAAATGGTTGCAGGTTTGGATTAGGAATCAGCTGGGTATAGTAAGCGCCAGCCTGTGTTTGATAAACCGGTGTAACGGTGTAGTTAGCAGAGTTTTGGAAAGTAGGTCCATCGTAGCTCGACTGGTATTCAGTACCATAACCCAGTGGGTAAACAGCCATTGGAGTAGCGCCGATAGTAGGCTGCGTGAGACCGCCTTTCACGTTAGCATAGGAGCCTCTGAATTTCAGGAAGGAGATAAAATCCGGCAGCTTTACGTAGTCAGAAACAACGGTGCTCAATGCTACAGAAGGATACCAGTAGCTGTTATGGCCTGAAGGCAGGCTGGAGTTCTTGTCCAGACGATCGGTGAGAGAAACGGTTGCATATTTTCCCAGATCTATGTCTACATAACCATAAGCGCTCAATACAATCATTTTCGCGATATAGTTAGTTGCGAACAGCGGATCACGGCTGTTAGCAAAGCTGTACCATCCTGGCGCATTCAGGTAGTTAGTAGATACGAAGCTGGAGTTATATTTATAGTTACGGAGGTTACCACCTACAGAAGCGTGCACACCGATTTTATGTGGGAAGATGTTGGTATACGTGATCAAGGCGTCTGTATTGTTTTCGAAGAGTGTGCGCTTATCTTCTCTGTAGTCGCCTTTACCTTCTTCACGACCGTAAGGGTGGGCGGAATAAGGCATTTTCTCATTGCGCATCAGGTCATAACCGGTTACCTGGGTACGAATCAGGGCTTCCAGTTTGTCGGTGATTTTATAGTTCAGTTTCACATAGCCGTTGAGGTCTGTTTTATAGTGACCGCGCAGCCATTCGTAGGTCATGAACCAGGGGTTGTGATAGCGTTGGTATTCCGCATAGATAGACTGGATACCTTCTTTACCAGGCTGCCAGTAGTGGCGCATATCATCCATGCTCCAATCGGCGCCTGCCCAGATGAGGGTATTATAGATAATACTGTTTGGACCGTAGGTAACATCGGGGAAGTTGTCTGTATACTGACGGTTATAATTCAGGTAAGCATCCAGGCGGAGGCGTGGATTGAAGTTATAACCTGCGGAGATATTGAAGTTAGTGATATTCAGCTGGGTGTTAGGTACCAGGCCTTTTTGATAGGAATGGGACAGCGAGAAGCGGAGATCAGCTTTATCTGTATGGCTGGATACAGCCAGGTTATTGGTACTGAGCATACCTGTTTGCAGGAAACGGGTAAGGTTATTTTTACCGCGGGCTACCCATGGCGTACCTGTTCTTTTACCGGTAACCGGGTCAACGGGGCTGTCGTATTGTGGGATCAGTTGACCTTCGAATTTAGGTCCCCAGATGTCATAGTCGGCATCATTTGTACCACCGCCTTTACCATCTACGAATGCGTATTTACCGTGATCGCCGGGGCCGTATTCATCTTGTACTTTAGGGATAGCGATGAATCCCTTATTGAACATGGTGCTGGAGTTGAATTCAATGGAGAAGCCGCGTTTATCTTTAGAACCTCTTTTTGTGGTGATCATGATGGCGCCATTCAGGCCGCGGGAGCCGTATAGAGCGGAGGCGGTTACACCTTTCAGTACGGTATAGCTTTCGATATCGTCTGGAGAGATGTTCCAGGTATCGGAGTTGATGGGTACGCCGTCTACTACATAAAGATTGATTTTATTACCGCGGAGGAGCACCAGTGGTGGGCCGAGGAGTTCGGCAGATGCGCCTACGGTGAGGCCCGCTACTTTTCCTACAAGACCGTTTACGGGGTTTGGTTCGCGGGCTTTTATCAGGTCGGCTCCTTTCACTTCCTGTACGGAGTAGCCTACTCTTTTCACTTCTTTTCGTATACCCAGGGCCGTTACTACTACTTCATTGAGGGCTTTTTTATCGCCTTGTAATTCAATGGTAGCAGTATTTTTTCCGTTCAGGGGGAATGTAGAAGCATTAAAACCGATAAAGCTGACGATGAGGGTAGCATCTGGAGAAGCAGAGAGGATAAAGGCCCCGTTTACATCCGTTACGGTTCCTTTCGGAGATCCTGCAATTTTCACGGAAGCACCGATAATGGGTTGTTTATCATCTGCGTTGATAACCTTACCAGAAATGGTGGATTGGGCAAATACTGTTGCGGCTGAAAGTAACAGCAACAGAAAGGCGCTCAGCCGTTTGACGGCTGATGGTTGTAGATTTAGATACATGGCAATTTAGATTAACGGGGGATTTGTTACCATGCAAAGGTTAGGGTCAAATGTGACCAAAATGTTAACCTATACTAAATTTAATGTTAAGTATTTGTAAATACCCTTTTTCCTTTATTTATCGCTTTCCAGGAAGAAGTAGATGACGAGGATGAGGGCATCTTCTTCGCCAATGTTGGCGGGTTTGTGACCGAGTCGGCCGTCGAAGAAGAGAGAGTCGCCTTCTTCGAGGAGGTGTTTTTCGTTATCGATGAGGTATTCTACTTTTCCTTTGATGATATATTTGTATTCGTAGGCGTCTGTTTTGACGGTATGGGTTCTGCGGGCGCCTTTTTTCAGTTCCAGCAGGACGATATCAACAGGGAAGTTTTTGATGTTTTTAGTGAGTACTCTTTTGTATTGGAATCCTTTTGCGGGTTCTTTTTCGAAGGCTTGGTAGGAGGATTTTTGTTTTACGATGACTTTACCGCCTTGGTTTTGCTGGTCGATTTCGTTGAAGAATTCGTTCATATCCAGGTTTAGGGCGCGAATGATATTAATCAAGACTAGCAGGGAGGGCACGGTGCGATTGTTTTCTATCTGGGAGATGAGGCCTTTACTGACTTCCGCTTTATCGGCCAGTTCCTGGATGGTGATCCCTTTCGCTTTTCTTTTTTCTTTGATTTTATTGCTGATCTGAATAATGATATCCTCTGTCATGACGCGTTTGATAATTAAAACAAATATAGCCAATGCATTCAGCACTTCTGTCTATATTTACGGAATCTAAAATAATCCTGATGTTTAATTTCGGCCAAATTCTGACTATTACCTTTACATTATTTGCTGTCATAGATATTTTGGGATCTATACCTATATTGGTATCACTGAAGGAGAAACTGGGGCATATAGATGCTGGTAAGGCCACTATTGCATCGGGGGTATTGATGATATTGTTTCTGTTGGTAGGGAAGCCATTTTTGCAGCTAATGAGCGTAGACGTGCATAGTTTTGCAGTGGCGGGGTCTATTGTGATCTTTGTTATTGGGCTGGAGATGATTTTGGGGATAGAGTTATTCAAGAGTGAGAAAGATGCCAAGGCGGGTAGTATAGTACCGATTGCCTTCCCTTTGGTAGCGGGTTCCGGTACTTTAACCACGATTATGTCTTTAAAAGCCAACTTCGACGAGGCTAATATTCTGGCGGGGATTGTGCTGAACCTGACCTTGGTATATATTGTATTGAGGAGTCTGAGTTATATAGAACGTTTGCTGGGAAAGGCCGGATTAATGGTGATACGTAAGTTCTTCGGGGTGATTTTGCTGGCGATTGCAGTGAAAATATTCAAGTCAAATATCAATCTTTAATGTAATTTGGGATTGTAAAGCAGAAAATGTAGTTTTGCCGTCCTTTCCGGCCTCGTAGTACAATGGATAGTATAAGAGTTTCCGAAGCTCCAGATTCAAGTTCGATTCTTGACGAGGCTACTAAAAACATATTTCGCCTGAATTTGATTTTATCAGATTCAGGCGAATTTCATTTAGGGATGGGGGGAATCTGGTTGAAAAGCGCTCACCATTTATGATTGGGTAATTCGAGATTTTGGACGTTTCAATGCTATTTCAAAGTATGATTTGGAATTGTTCAAATTATCAAACCTTATCATAAACTAAAGAACAGATTGGGGATATGACCATTCATATTAGATCAATTTGGCATTAAGTTATTAATACATCATGAGTCATAGATAAGCTGCCATAGGCTTAAACCGTATAAATTTGAAGTAAGCTTGCTTACACAAGCAAATAATTATTCCTAATTTAGCCATCTGTTAAAAACGACGCACCTGCAAAACCCATAAATAATGATACCTAAAGTAATAATGCCGTCAAAAACTGAGCATGCAATCAAGCACAGCGAATTTTTGAACAAGGCACACACTTCAAGTTATCGCAAGGACATTGATGGATTGAGAGCCATTGCTGTACTAGCAGTAATTGTATTTCATTTCGGATATCTACCCAATGGGTATCTCGGTGTTGATATTTTTTTTGTAATAAGTGGGTATCTGATTACAAAGATTGTCTATAATGAAACCTTAAAAAACGAATTCTCCGTTTTGAAATTCTATTTAAGGAGAATTAGACGTATCATTCCTTTGGTGCTATTCACCTCGTCCGTTGCACTCATTATTGGTCTCCTGGTAATGTTACCAGATGATCTTGAAAATTTAAGTCAATCTATAGTGGCAACCAATTTCTTTGCCAATAACATATTACTACTTATAACATCAAGGGATTACTGGAACACTGTCAATGAGTTTAAGCCATTAATGCATACATGGAGTCTGGCTGTTGAAGAACAGTTTTACTTATTTTTCCCTGTAATTTTCCTAGTTTTTAGCGGTAAGAAAATCAAATGGATACTACCGCTTCTAATTGGACTTACAATAATTTCCTTAGCATTATATTTGTTTGGTACCGACAGCTCCAAGGCATTCTATTGTATTCAATATCGCTTTTTTGAGTTATCTATTGGAGGGATTGCAGCAATTCTATTCAGCAATAAATCGATTAGTGGTTGGTACAAATTAGTTTTATTTGCTATTATAATTCCAATTCTGCTTTTCGATTTAGGCCTTTCTCAGAAGGTGCAGTTATTACTTATTGTAGCAGCCTCTACGATAATGCTATTGCCATCGGATGGCAAACAAAAGCCCGTCGCATTCTTAATGGAGAATAAAATAATGATGGCCATAGGGAAAATTAGTTTTAGTCTTTATATGTGGCATCAGATCATTATAGCATATAGTCGTTATTTTGTATTTGAAAAAATAACAGTTACTGATACCCTTATTCTTTCTATCATTATTGTTATACTGTCGATATTCTCCTATTATCTTATTGAGCAACCATTCAGAAATAAATCCATAGTCAAGAATTCGACATTATTATTTATTACGGGAACACTGTTTATTATAACAACAGCTAGTTCTCTATTCCTTTATAGAAAGGCTGGCATTATCAGAGATGTACCTGAATTAGATATTTATAGTTCCACAATAACAAACAACTTCAGTTTCTCCGGTTATAAAAGAAACGCTCATATTGAATACAACGCAGCAGTGTATGATTTGGACAAAAACTTCACTCAAAGCGACAAAATAAAAGTCTTGGTTATTGGCAACAGTTTCGCAAGAGATTGGGTTAATGTTTTGCAAGAATCTAAATATGCTGGCAAAATAGAAATTTCGTATGCAACAGACTTTAATTCAGCAAAAGATTTGGCAGCGCGTATTAGTCAATCCCAATACATCTTTTTCTCCTGCCTTCCTAAGAAGGATTTCGACTCCTTATCTCTTCGCTGGAATATCCAAGCATCGAAATGTTGGAACATAGGAACAAAACAATTCGGGGCAAATAACGGTATTATTTATAATAGACGGGGCAATTCTGACTACTGTTCACAACGCATAAACGTTGCCGACGATATTAACCAAGAAAATATTAAATTCAAACAAGAGTGGGGCAATAAGTTTATTGATTTACTTGGGTTGGCGACAGACAGTACGGGGAAAATTCCAGTATTTACTCCCAATTGTAAATTTATAAGTCAAGACTGTGCCCATTTGACAAAAGAAGGGGCCAAGTATTTTGCACAATTACTAAATAACAATCCTACGATAAATATTTTTGAAGGAAAATAAGCAAGAATCATATCGGGATGGAAATATGGGGTCTATGAATAACGGTGTATCCCTAAAAACTGACGGCCCAACTGAATTATTCTTAAAAAATTGATTATTAAATAATTATCCCGGCTAACTTTGGCAGCCGGGATTTTTCTTTCCTGTGAATAGGCTTTCGGAGTCATATGAGACAACGACTCTTGCCCCCAACTCTTACAATTCATCAATGTTCAATTAGTCATCTTCATTATCCATATTTAAACCTCAGAATTATCTTTACTTGGTTGCAATCAATTTGATATTGTTAATCTTTTGTTATTGACAGGAATCTTGAGGTACTATATTAACTTCTAAACCCTTCTTTACTTAATAAAGTAATTGCCAACCTACATTTATCCCCTAGGATAAACCCAGTTGTATCCGTGATCCCTATTACGTTTACAGAACGAAATAGATATAAAACACGCAGCGATACACTAACCCAAAACTTCCACAAATACAACGCTACTATTTGAGTTGTAGGGGAAGCGTTTAATTCAAATTCTTAACATTTAATAAAAAAATGATGCTGAATATTATTAAGCATTTCATGCCACCAGCATGCATTATGCTCGGTGCCGGGCAGTCCTTAAATCTGGGAGAGTATACGCTGTTTATTAAACTAGCATCTCTACCTACGTGTTCCGGTTTATATTTTAGCTTCCCTCATTTAGAAATTATGAAGGGAGAGAAAGTAGCAGTGTATGCCAGTAATGGTAAATATCAAAAAAGGAATATTGATGGAAGGACGATCCATTGTCTGTATTTCGGGGAGGGCAGCAATTTTTGGAACAATCCAGAAATAAAATCAGCCAAAGTAGAGTTGGCTAAGATTGATCTTAACAGTGGTTTTGGTATAAATTAATACCTGTTAGTAGTTCAATTTCCAGGCACTCCCGAGTCAGGAAAGTGGGGTGCCTGGGAATATCTATTATGCAATGATCTTTGGGCTTTTATTGGAGCTCGCTTAATTCGAGCCATCTCATTCCTTTTTCATCAAGAAGTTGCAGTATTTCTCCAATCCTGGTCGTCATGGGTTCGATTTTTTCGAATGCCAGTTCTCCACCAGATAGTGCCGCTTCTATTTCCTTTTTTTCAGCTTCCAGTTTCTCAATGTCTATCTCCAGCATTTCAAACTCGCGCTTTTCCTTGAAGGACATCTTCTTGGGCTTTTCAGCGGGAGCAGTGGGTGTACTAACGCTAGCGGCTATAGGCTTTTCTGTTTTCTGTGCCTGTGTCTTCTTACGTTCCTCTTCTTTTTCCCATTCGCGATATTGGGTATAGTTACCTGGATAGTCACGAATTTGACCCTGGCCCTCAAAAACAAACAGGTGATCTACCAGTTTATCCATGAAGTAACGATCATGGCTCACAATGATAATACAACCCTGGTATTCCTGCAGGAATGATTCCAGGATACTTAGTGTTGGAAGATCCAGGTCATTCGTAGGTTCATCCAGTACCAGGAAGTTCGGGTTTCTGAAGAGGATTGACAGCAAGTGAAGACGCCGCTTTTCACCACCACTGAGTTTGGATATATAGGTATATTGCTTTTCAGCGGGGAAGAGGAATAATTCCAGGAATTGGGCAGCGCTGACTTTTGTACCATCCGCCAGTGGAAAGTTCTCCGCGATATTCTTAACGAATTCAATGACACGCATATCTTCCTTGATCAACAGGCCTTCCTGGCTGTAATCGCCGAAAATGATCGTTTCTCCAACGTTGATTTTTCCAGAATCTGGCTGCTCTTTTCCAAGTAGCATGTTAATAAAAGTAGATTTACCAACCCCGTTTTTACCGACTACGCCTACACGTTCTCCTTTTTTGAAGGTATAATCAAATCCTTTCAGGATGGAGAGATCACCATAGGATTTATATACTTTCTTCAGTTCCAGGATTTTGCCACCGAGGCGGGTCATCTTCACGTTCAGTTCCAACTGCTGGTCCTGAATACGGGTGGTAGCTTTTTCCTTTACTTCATAGAAGTTATCCTGGCGAGCTTTGGATTTGGTGGTACGTGCTTTGGGTTGTTTACGCATCCACTCCAGTTCCTTACGATAAAGGTTTCGGGCCTTTTCTACAGAAGCTTTATCGCTTTCTTCCCGAGCAGCTTTTTTCTCCAGGTAATTTTCATAATCGCCCTTATAGATAAAAAGTTGTTCCTGATCGAGTTCCATTATCTCGTTACATACGCTATCCAAGAAATATCTATCGTGAGTAACCAACAACAGCGTCACTTTTTCCTGGTCCAGATAGTTTTCCAACCATTCGATCATACTTACATCGAGGTGGTTGGTAGGTTCATCCATGATCAACAATACATGTCTGTGTTCAAATCCGATATCTATCAGCACTTTTGCCAGGGCAACACGTTTCTGCTGACCACCAGATAGGCTACCGACAGGTTGATCCAGGCGGTGAATATTCAGCTTTCCGAGGATCTGCTTTACTTTGGAATCAAAATGCCAGGCATTCAGCTCATCCATTTTGGCAATGGCAGCAGCCAGTGCATCATGATCCGGCTCCGCCCCTTCGTCGGTAAGCAGTTCGTATTCCTTTATCGCATTCAGTATGGGATGACTATGATCGAAGATGTTTTCTAATACATTTTTAGACAGGTCAAAGTCAGCCTGTTGTTCAAGCATAACAACGGTAACATCCTTGTGAATCCATACTTTGCCATCATCAGGGCTTTCTTTACCACACAAAATTTTTAGCAAAGTGGATTTACCTGATCCATTGAGCGCCACCAGCGCGATTTTATCACCTTCTTCTATATGAAAAGAAATATTACGAAAAAGTGGTTTGGTTCCGTAAGATTTCGTGAGTCCTTCTACTGTTACATAATGCATTAGGCGAAGTTATAAGGATAATTCCAATTATCCAGCTATCTATCGGGTTGGGAGGTTGCTGTTTTTAATTTCAGGCATTTTTCGTATATTCAAATAGGGTTATGTGAAGATTGGTCGTGAAGTTATCCTGTACCTGCAGCGCACCTCGGCCTTTGTCCATTTCTCTTTACCCCCTTTTACGCATAAAAAAGCCCTTACGCGATATTCCGTAAGGGCTTGCAAGCGGGAAACATCCCATTATTAAAAATCGTAATAGAATTGACGGAAAGTGCTTCTGAGCCCCAGACTGAAAATCAGATCAGTACTTTTGGAGATATCGTTACTTAATCTTCTTGCAGCCAGAGATGTTTCAACCCGTAGATTGTACTTAGGGTTGAGTACATATGCAATAGTGCCTTGCGCATAGAGTAAATTAGTTCTCACTCCCTGTCCTATATAATTCCCATATTCATTAACGCGGGTAGTATAAGGTTTGGAGATATCATGCCCATAGTTGGTTTCCGGGTTCGGATCGTCACCGTACATTGCATACATCAATTCACCACGACCATACCACCTTTTATATTTGTAGGTAACGATACCCAATCCTTCCTGGAAATTGGCTCCCAGAGGATGGGCCAGAGACTGATTATAGTGTTCGTAGTTGATGAGCGTACTTTTATAGCTGTAGGTATAAGGCCTTACAGCATTATACTCTCCCTGGAAATCAAGGTTTTTCACTTTAAAGATGTCAAATGCGCGGAAGCCAAGCTGCCAGGACTGTTTGTTGGCCCACCAGCCTTTACCGCTGGTAACTTCCTTCAGTTTAAATTCATCCAGCACCAACTGACCATACAATGTGACTTTAGGAAACAGCTTAAATTTAGCATTAGCTCCTACCAGGGCGTTATCAGATGATCCTTCGGAGAATTCGGCAGAACGGAGGAAAATGATTGGATTCATGTAGCTCCAGTCGAAACCGCGTTTTCTGCCGGAGGAATCTGCATCTGGCCAGATAACCGCATCAAACAAACCGATCGTCAGTTTTTTGCTAACGTTCCAGTCCAGGAAATGGAAAACTCCCCATTTTTTATAGTATCCAAGATCGTCATAGGCTTGTGCAAAATCTTTACTGTGTTTGTCCATGAATTGCGCCCACATAGCAGTGTATTGGACACTTCCCAGATTTGCAGTTACTTTTAGATAAGGATAACTAAATGTGATATCGGACAGTATTAGTGATCGATAACCATCGCCAATGAAGTTCTGTCCATATCCCATTGTAAAATTCAGGTACTTATTTGGTGTATAGGACAATAAAGCATTGGCGTAATTAAAATCGAAAGCCTTTCCTTCACTATAACTTTTGATTCCTCCCTGACCAGGTACGATATCATTCCGACGAATGTATTGATCCAGATAATAAGGGAATTTGCCTTGATTCTCGTAGAAGGAGGACTCAAAATAAAACTTAGACCCAATATTGGCCTGGATGATGGCGCCGCGAGTATTTAACCAGTTTGTGCGGCCACCTTCGCGACTTTTACCGATTTGAAAATCGGGCAGGAAGTCAATAAAAACGTTGTATTCTTTATTTCTGAATTCCAACAGGTGTTCCTGAAATAATTTTCTATAGATCCAGCTGCGTCTGGTTGTATCCTCTTGGGTGTACATAGCGCTGGTATCTACATGCAGAATGGGCTTGAATGCTGTATGATGATTGCTGGTGTCGAGATACAGTTCCCGGATGTTTTGATAGTTATATGGCAGTATAACTGGCAACTTCTCTTGCGCAAAGGCGGAACCGGTCAGCAATAACAATGCGATGACCTTAACAAGGTGTTTCATTAATTCGATTTTGAGATAAAGGATTGGCTACACATGAACAGGCTACACAAACACTCACTTTACAAATACTGGAGCAGACGGAACAATAAAAGCCTACCAGTAGGCAAAGATAATGTTTTCAGTTTTATCAGTTGCGACAGTGAAGGGATCAAAGCTTACAGAGAAAATCATGCCGGCATTCAGACTATTGCTGATGCCGGCCTAATATTTACAAGTATTTTCCTTGTTGTTGTTCTTTCAGCTTTTCAGTAATCAGCTTGATTTTTTGTTCTTCTGATTTGGGGTATATCAACAACACATTATCATCATCTACAATAATATAGTCTTCCAGTCCTTTGACAACTCCCAATTTTCCAGGAGGTAGATGAATAATGTTATTGCGGGCATTCTCCAGGTGTATACTGGCATTTCCGTAAACGTTATTATCCTCTTTCTTTTCTGCCACCTCATATAAGGAGGCCCAGGTTCCAAGATCACTCCATCCGAAATCCGCAGGTATTGTATATACATTATCTGCTTTCTCCATGATAGCATAATCAATAGAGATATTGGGAGACTTAGGATATTCGGTATCGATGAATTCCTGCTCAGCAGCAGTATTGTACACCGTATTTCCTTTTTCAAAAAGTTGGAAAATATCTGGCGTATATTTTTCAAATACCTGTAAAGCCGTCTTTACATTCCAGATGAAGATACCGCCATTCCAAACATATTCCCCACTGGCAAGGAACTCTTTTGCTTTTTCCAGTTGGGGTTTTTCCGTAAACTGTAATACTTTATGAACGCCTTCCGAACCTGTTCTATCATATCGAATATAACCATATCCCGTATCAGGACGGGTTGGCGTTATGCCTAAGGTAATGAGGTAAGGTTGTTTTTCGGCAGTTTCCAGACCTTTCTTTATGTTCTCCAAAAATATATCTTCATAGAGAATGAAGTGATCCGAAGGAGCTACTACCATGTTGGCATCCGGGTCCGCAGCCGCTAATTTAAAAGTAGCGTATGCAATACAAGGAGCCGTATTATTTCTGGACGGTTCACAGAGGATATTTTCCACAGGAATACCCGGGAGTTGTTCCTGTACCAATGTTTTATAGGCGGCATTGGTAACGATATAAATATTTTCGGGAGGACATAGCCGCAGAAACCGGTTGTAGGTCAGCTGCAACAGTGATTTACCTATTCCAAGAATATCTATAAACTGTTTAGGAAAATTATTCCTTGATTTTGGCCAGAACCGGCTTCCGACGCCGCCGGCCATTATAAAAACATGGTTGCTTCCTGAATTCTTCATAACTATTTTGTGGACGACCAATTATTTTTTTTCACGTCTTCGTATACGGCTGTAATTCCTTCTTCCAATCCAATACTAGCTTTCCAGCCATAGCCAAGGAGTTTTGAAACATCCATTAATTTTCTGGGTGTGCCATCTGGCTTGCTGGTATCAAAACGAAGTTCGCCGGTATACCCAACAATTTTTTTGATCAGTTGTGCCAGTTCTCCGATGGCGATATCTTCTCCTACACCAATGTTGACAAGCCCCTTTTCATTATAATGTTGCATTAGATAATAACAGGCATCTGCCATATCATCTGCATGCAAAAATTCACGTTTAGGCGTACCCGTTCCCCATATTTCCACTGCCGGGAGATTATTTACTTTAGCCTCATGCATTTTCCGCAGCATGGCTGGTAATACATGGGAGTTATGCAGGTCATAATTATCATTAGGGCCATACAAATTTGTAGGCATTACAGAGATGAAATTACTTCCATACTGATCCCTATAGGCATCACACATTTCAATTCCGGCAATCTTCGCGACTGCATATGGCTCATTGGTTGGTTCCAGTGGGCCCGTAAGCAGGTATTCCTCTTTCAGTGGCTGTGGCGCCAGTTTTGGATAAATACAGGAAGATCCCAAAAACATAAGTTTCTTCACACCGTTTATATGCGCATGATGAATCACATTATTCTGGATCATCAAATTCTCATAGATAAACTGTCCGCGATAGGTATTATTCGCCATGATTCCCCCTACTTTAGCAGCAGCCAGGAAAACATAGTCTGGTTTTTCTGTTTCAAAAAATGCTTTTACTGCCGCCTGATCTCTCAGATCCAATTCAGCCGAAGTACGCATAATAATATGCTCAAAGCCAGCTTTTTTCAATCTTCTTACAATAGCAGATCCCACCATTCCACGGTGCCCAGCTACATAAACTTTATCCTGTGGATTCATAACTATTCGAATTGATTTAAAACTTTATAGCCATTGTCTTTCAGGAGCTTTTCCTGGCGGAACAATTCCACATCAGCAGCCATCATTTCTTTTACAAGTGCAGGCAGATCATACTTTGGTTTCCAGCCTAGTTTTGTCTGTGCTTTTGTTGGATCTCCTATCAGCAAGTCGACCTCAGTTGGCCGGAAATAACGAGGATCTATTGCTACAACTTCCTGTCCTGGCTGCAAAGGGCATTCAGGTTTCGAAATTGATTTTACGTATCCTTTTTCATCTACTCCTGAGCCTTTGAATTCAATCTCAACACCAATCTCAGAAAATGACATTCGGATAAAATCTCTTACGGTAGTGGTAACGCCGGTAGCGATGACGAAATCCTCTGGTTTTTCCTGCTGGAGAATTAACCACATGGCCTCCACATAGTCCTTTGCGTGTCCCCAATCCCTTTTGGCATCCAGATTCCCCATAAAGAGCTTATCCTGCATGCCTAAATACAATTTCGCAACTGCCCTCGTAATCTTCCTGGTAACAAAGGTTTCTCCTCTCAATGGGCTTTCATGATTGAACAGAATCCCATTACAGGCATACATATTATAGGCTTCACGATAGTTGACAGTTATCCAGAAACCATACATTTTAGCCACAGCATATGGAGATCTTGGGTAAAATGGCGTATTTTCTGATTGCGGCACTTCCTGCACCAACCCGTATAACTCTGATGTAGATGCCTGATAAATCCTGGTTTTATCCGTCAGGCCGAGGATCCTGACTGCTTCCAATATGCGTAAAGTCCCAACCCCATCTACGTCAGCGGTATATTCCGGAGACTCGAAACTTACCTGTACATGACTCATAGCCCCCAGGTTATAAATTTCATCCGGCTGAACCTGTTGTATGATTCGGATCAGATTCGTGCTATCAGTAAGATCACCATAATGCAGTACCAACTGAACGCCATTCTCATGAGGATCCTGGTAAAGATGATCGATTCTGTCTGTATTGAAAAGAGAAGACCGGCGCTTTATACCATGAACTTCATAACCCTTCTTCAACAGTAAATCTGCCAAATAAGCTCCATCCTGTCCGGTTATACCTGTTATGATTGCCTTTTTTTTCTGCATATATGCTAATTATTTGCCATTCATTGGAAGTAACAAATATACGATTATTCCTTACGGTCCTGAGTGATACTATTGATTGTGAATGTTAGCCCATCCTGTAATGAGCATATTGGCTTATAACCTGTCTGAAAAGCTTTGTCTGCATTAAACACGGTTGTAGCGCAGAATTTCTTAATACGTATAGAACTGATAGGGAATTTTTTACCGGATACTTTTGCGACAATATCCAGGCAAACGCCGCCCATATATCCTACTGCGTAAGGTATTTGTATACTGGAGATCTTTTTTTGTAATGATTGTTCAGCTTCCAGCAGCAGCTCTTTTGTGCTAAGGTCTGGCTTGTCTGCATAATTATAGAGAAAATATCCTTTTGCGTCCTGCTGGAGCAGGTAGGAGATAAACCCTACGATATTATCCACATACGCCATGGATTTTTTATTGTTACCCTTACCAATCATTAAAAATCGGCCTACTGCAATCTGCTTCAGCAAGTTATACACATTTCCCCTGTTGCCGGGGCCAAAAACGACGGTTGGTCTTATGATGACCAGCTTCCTGTTCTCCTTATCTTCTTCATACCATTGTCTTAATAGCTCTTCTGCGTGCCATTTACTTTTGCCATAGTGATTGAATGGATCAACGGCATCCGTTTCTCTAGGCTCAGATTTATTCAGGCCATACACCGCCACCGTACTGGTGAATATAATTGAGTTGATACCTTTTTCCCTCATTACATTCAACACATTCGCGGTACCTTCCACATTTACATCATAATACAATTGCACCGGATCAACATCATCCCTATGTTCTGCTGCCAGTAATACTACAGTACTACCAGCTGGTACAGACTTCCGCAGAGCGTCCATTGACCTCACATCTGCCGATGTAGTAACATCATTGTGAAGCGCAGAAGGGTTTTTATCGATGTTGATAACGGTTTCTTTCTTGTTTTTTAATGATGAAATCAATTTGGTTCCAATAAAGCCGCTTCCACCAATTACAGTAAAACTCATATGTATAAGATGTTTGTATTTTCAGATAAACACACGCTTGTCTACTTAATATCCATTACCTCATTCAACCATCCTTCCAGAGAATATTTCTGATAGATCATGGTTGAAACAGGAGTATATGCCGTTTGTGCAAAACCAGGGGCTATGCTGGAACTGGTTCTGTCCAGTACCAAAATATTCCCGGGATTATAAAAATCATATTTCACAATGTTTCTATTGGTCGTTACAAGTTTCTTACCTGCCCCCAAAGCCTCAATAGTTCTCATTGTAAGCCCGGTCTGATTAGGATGCTGTATATCCACAATTGCCCTGGACTGTGAAACAATATCCAGTACTTGTTGCTTATTTAATTGTGAAAAGCTGATATCCTCCTTCTTTACTTGCTTAAAGCTTTTATCAAAAAGAACACGACCGTAATACAATATTTTGCTTGGGCAGTAAAAGAAAGTAAAAAATCGGTTATCCTTACCGTTCTCTTTCACCAGATTCATTACCCAGTTATATCGATCACTATGCGCAGTTCCAATGAAGGTATAATCGTACTTCGGCGATTGCTGTTTCAGATCTTTGTAGTCATCTATGTAAAAGAGCGGACGAAATTTAATTGCTGGATATTGCTCTGTATCGGACAGATCGAAAGATAGTATCCTGTCGAAATATGGGAAACATGCAATTGCATTCTGATTATTCCGGATACTATCGTATTGGTACATGATTGTCCGGCATTTCGGAAAACGCTGCCTGAATTGCTGCAGGAATTCAGGGGGAATAGTTTCTCCCTTTATCAACAACAGGAAATCATAGCCATTAGTTGCAATAATTTTCTGCAGGATTCCCTCGTAATAACGACGTATCCTGTTCTTAAGTATTTTCTTATTGAGCCTGATTAGTCCTCTAACCAGCACTGAATTAGAGGGTCTGTCATCATAAAAGGTCACGTTTGCCCCAAGGCCTTGCATCTTCTTCAGTATCTCCTTTTCATAGTTGAAGAAACTGGGAGAAATAAATAATATAGACTTACCTTCTAACATTTTGCAGTCGCACCTTTATTTAAAATTATCATAAAAATCTAGTACTTCCTCATAGCAACGCTGCCAGGAGTATTGTCTGGATCTGTCTAATCCCGCATCCATCAATTCCTTCCTCATCGTATCAGACTGCAACATTTTTATCCTGGACGCGAATGCATCAGGATGTATATCTGCTGACAACAATGCCGCTGTTCCAGTAACTTCAGGGATAGAACTTAATGCAGTAGAGACGACCGGACATCCAGCCCGCATTGCTTCCAGCAATGGGATACCAAATCCTTCATAACTACTGGGATATAAGAAACAATATGCCAGATTATAGGCCCAGTTCAATTCTTCATTACACAAACGCCCGAAGGTTAAATACTGTCCTGGGATTTGGCTGTTCAGTAATTGCTCCTCTTCTGGATTCAATGGCGCCCCAACTATTGCCAAGGTGTAATCCTTTCCTAAACGGGCAACGGTTTCAACTGCTACAGGGAAGTTTTTATAGACAGTACGGTGACCTACATATAGAATTATCTTTTTATCCAAAAATGGCTGAAACTTTTCTGGCATAGCAACTTGTTGCTTATCCAGCCTGAAATAATCATCACTAACACCATTCGGGATCACTTTGATCGCAGTCTTAGCCGCTGATGGAATTATATTCAACAGGTCTTTACGAGTATTTTCTGAAATACAGATGATACCCGCTGCTTTACTAACAGCATATCGCTTTTGAGTAGAGTGTACTATGCGAGCAAGGCCTTTAATATAGTGTTCATAAGTAAAATCATGGACCGTCACGATATTACTAATGGACGCCTGATTGGATATGCGATAATAAGAAGAATGGAATATACCAGATCCTTCAATCTTCTTTGTTAATGGGAGGTATCGTACAACAGGCAATGGCAACGCGTCTTCATATATAATATTCGATAGATCCAGTTGCGGTCTGCAAATATTGTCTGAGTTTTTCCTCTGTTCAAAAAATGTGGTATTTTCCTTTACAATTCTTGCAATCAACTCTGTCCAGTACACTGATACTCCACCAGAACGCTGTAGAAAATAAATAATATTATCAAGATAAAGATTCATTCTAGAATATGTTTAAAACTTCAGGATTGGCATATGAGAAAATAATGAATCGATGAGTTTGTTCTGAGTTTACACTCATATCAGTTAACACGTATTTTATCAATTCATATTTTCTAGTCATATCAGGAGCTCTTGAAATTTGGTAACACTTGAAGTGCAGTATTCACATACTCCCTTGCGATACGGGCACAGCTAAATTCGTTTGCCCGTTCTTGCACTGGCCGCATTTCCCGCGGTTGTTGCAATTCTATACGGATAGCTTCCGCCAGGATCTCAGGAGTGGTTCTAACAGGTACCATTCTGCCATACTTTCCATTCTCAAGCACTTCTTTCACACCCGCCGTGGCTGTTGCCACCACTGGTATTCCAAGCGCCATAGCTTCCACTGTTGTAATAGAGAATGTTTCAGAATCAGAAGAGGATACCATTACAGCTGATCTGGACAGATAAGCATATGGATTGGTTTTTTCTCCAGGAAAATCCACCCGGTCTTCAAAACCTGTATTACGGGTTGAATGCAGCAGGTTGTCTCTTTCCGGCCCATCTCCAATAATAATCATTCTTAAGGATGCATCTTCTTGTGCAAGTACGGCAAAAGCCTGAATCAATAATTCAAAATTTTTCACGGATACCATGCGCCCGATAGCGATGATCACTCTTACATCTGCAGTTCGTTCGAGCCATGGATGGCCCGCTTCTGCCTTAGCTAATGAATACAGCAATTCATTCACCACTGGGTTATAGATACGTTTAACCTTTTCCGGAGACAGGCGAATAGATTCAACCAAGTATTGTCTAAGCCCGTCTGAAACTGCCACTACTCGCTCTGCTTTGGGATATAACCATTTCATTAAAGAGCCGGCATACTTTCCCACGATACCCAGGGCTTTCAATTCTGAATCCGGGAAATTATGGTGGGTAGCAATAATGCTACACTTC
Source organism: Chitinophaga dinghuensis (assembly GCF_003259435.1). Lineage (GTDB taxonomy): Bacteria > Bacteroidota > Bacteroidia > Chitinophagales > Chitinophagaceae > Chitinophaga > Chitinophaga dinghuensis. The sequence goes on along the minus strand of NZ_QLMA01000002.1, from coordinate 597,990 downwards.
CGACCAGTCAGCCGATTTGCAGCGATTGCCATAAAGTTGAGATATTGTGGCCCGGTGAAAATAACAGCTCCCTTGTTACCCTTCATATAAGACATAATAGGGAAAAGTGATTTTTTCAATCTGGTATTCAACACTACTTTACTCACCTTACCGGACAACAACGGCTCCAGAATACCGCCACTATGGAATATAACCAGTTCAACAATCAATCCTTTCTCTGCAAGTTCATTGGCAAGATTGACAAATACTTTTTCCCCTCCACCTCCTGAAAGTGATGGCATAAGAAAAACATATTTGATATCCTGTGTTTGTAACATATTAGCTTTCTCTACTACTTGTACAGTCCTTTTTCTTTTAATTCCTGAATAGATTTATCATAGGCACTTTCCTTTACTTCTTGTGTTTGCACCCACTCACAAAAGTGTTTCAAACCTTCTTCAATTCCGACTGCTGGTGCAAAGCCAAGGAGGTTCTTTATTTTGGTAAGATCCGCATAGCAATGTCTAATATCTCCAACCCTGAATTTTCCGGAGATGGCTACGGGCACATTTGTACCATAGTTTTTGATCAGGAGGTCTGCGATCTGCATTACGCTTGTTCCCACACCGGTTCCAACATTAAATACCTGATTTGCCGCAGCCGGATGTTCTATACCAAGAATAGTAGCATTTACTACATCATTGATAAATACAAAGTCTCTGCTTTCTTTTCCGTCTTCAAAAATATTAATAGACTTTCCATTTTTGATAAGTGTACTAAAAATGGATAATATGCCGGTATAAGGGTTTGATAAAGATTGACCTGGACCATATACATTCTGATATCTAAATGCAACACCTTCCAATCCCATGGATTCACAGAAAGTCATTACCAATTGTTCCTGATTCTGTTTGGTGATACCATATATAGAAATAGGATGAATGATGGCATCTTCATCAGTAGCCGTGACTTCCAGATGGGTAGTACCAGGCCATTTCACTTCAAATTCTTCCGCTTCCATATCTGCCGACTGGCGGGAGAGTGGATATACATGTTTCTTTAATTCCGGGCTATAATATTTCCCTTCCCCATATATAGCACGTGAGGATGCCACCACAATACGTTTTACGGAATGTGGATTATTAGCCAGATGATCTAATAAAACAGCCGTTCCCCGGATATTTACATCAGCATATTTTTCTATTTGGTACATAGATTGTCCTGTACCTGTTTCTGCTGCAAAATGCACTATGATCTCATTATCTGCTATGGCGCGTGCAATGTCTGCAGCTTCAGTAACAGAACCATGAATAAAATTTACTTTTCCTGCAATGGATTGATACAAAGCAGAGGTTATAATCGGGTCATGTCCGTGAATCTGGGGGGACAGGTTATCCAATACGGTTATCTGATAGTTTTTTTTAAGGAGCTGCAAACAAAGGTTGCTGCCAATAAAGCCCGCGCCGCCTGTAATTAATATTTTCTTCATTTGATACTGTTTATCTTTTTTGGGTTTTGATATAGCCACTATTTCAAAACATTTAACACCCATTTACTTAACGAATAATCTGCAAAAGGAATGAACGTTGACTCTTCCCGTTGCACCGCTAAAACGCTTTTTATGGTATCTTCCATAGTACCATTCAGAACAGTTATATATTTTTCATCATAGAATGGTTCATTCTTAATATTTACATTTGTAGTAACAAGATGACAGCCTGCAGCAAGAGTTTCAAAAGTCCGAATAGTCAGACCCGTCTGGGTAGGTGACTGTACATCCAAAACCAGTCTAGAATTTATTAGCAACTTACCAAAATCCTCCCTGGCAATTTTTCTGGTACTTACTTCTGTAGACTTGAATTTTCTTTGACCGTTCAGCATATTTAGCCAGAACATCATCTTGGGAGTATACAGATGTGTATAAATATTTGCAGTTGTCCCCGCGACGGCCTGCTTAATTTTTCTAATTATTTCCAGCCTATTCCCATGATTGTATCCTACAAACAGGAGGTCTATGGAAGCTGGCGTAGGTGGACGGTTTTCCCGGAGTTTATAGAAATAGTCCAATGCAAACAAGGGTTGATAGGCATATCCCATGGCCTGGCAATCTGCTGTATCAAAACTATATACCTTATCAAACTGATTAGCAAGGGCGGAATAGTTGAAGTTTTTCAGACTATCCCATTCATACAAGATAGTAGTTGCATCAGGATGTTTTTTTCTAAATTCAGCAACCATCTCAGGTGTCATATCCTCTCCACGAATGACGAATAGACAATCATAATTATTTTGATCTACCAGATCCAGGAACTCTTTATGATATCTGTTCCTTCTTTTTTGAATTAAACCTGGTGATAATCTATGTTTTATCTGTTTAAGCCATGTATTTTCAAATGCGTTATCAGGCAAAAAATCCACCTGTATACCGAGCGCTTCAATTTCTTTTTTTATCTGTTTATAATAGTCAAAGTAAACAGTGGAAACAAATAATATTTTCTTGTACGGTATCATACCAATATATTAATTCAGGTTCATTGTTCCACACTTACCAGCGTGTTTGGTTTTTTCAATCGGTTTATCAGTCGTTTACCAATGTCTGTACCTTTCTGCTCTATCAATTTATACGAAAGAGAAGAAAGGAAATAACTAACAACCAGTGTACATACAAAAACTCCTCCAACCGTTAAAACGGAAGGAAGGTTTAAGCGGGCAAGAAAATGCATCACCACACGGATTACTACGAAATGAATCAGGTAAAGGCTGAAACTAACCTTTCCCAATGATATCATGTATTTATTAACAAATATAGGGAATTGCCAGATGGAGAGCCCTCGAACCAATAACCCAAATCCAATCGCAATGAGAAAGTGCTCCTGATAGTAACCATATGGATTTAGATACTGCCCACCTGTAATGACCAACCCTATCCAAAGAACAGACAAGAGAAGTAATCCAGCAGCCTTGAGCTTAGCATTCTCAGAATTGGTACTCCCTGGCTTTCCAATCAGGAAAAACAGGACAATACCAATAGCAAAAACAGGTAACTGATTGGGAAGCCAGAAATATAAAAACCAAGGGAGCCAGGCAGAATAATCTTGACCACTCATCCGCAAAACGTTTATAGCCAAGTATTTACACAATATACTTATAACCAATGTTGCGAAACCAAACAGGATTGCTGATTTTAAGTTCCGGATTTTACGATAAAGAATTGGAATCAGTAGGTAGAATAACATTTCTACTGCGACAGACCAGCCTCCAGGAGGTACATAATTTATGGCTACATTGGATGGAAATACACCATTCAAAAACAACATTGCCAATATCATATACCCAAAATGAAAATCATTGGGATAAGTTGACGGTGGATTGAATAGGAGAATAAGCGAGTAAAAAATAATCGCAATGTAATACATCGGGGCAATACGAAAGAACCGGCGTAAGAAGAAAAAGGGAACTGTCTGTTTGCCATCCAGCTGTTCACGTTGTCCGTATGACATAAACAGTGTCAATGCGCTGGCGATGAAAAACAATTGCACTCCATATTGTCCTTTTGAAAAGAGACTGGCTGCAAGGGGAGATAAACCCACAATGCCCTGAGCGGAGTGCACCAGCACTACAGCAGCAACTGCCAAACCTCTTACTGCATCAATAAAGTCAAAATGTCTTATACTGTTATTTTCTCCCATGTTTTTCGCTTCCTGATAAAGTAGTAAATAAAATATGGTATCACAAAAAAATCAGCGAACGAGAACATTCCACTTGCAAAGGTGATGATAGTCGCATAAATCAGAAATAGAAATGCAGCCGCAGCATACGTGTCTTCCCTATTCTTGTAATAATAAATACCAAGACTTATGGCCAGCATTACATAAAAAAACGTCCCAACAAAGCCTAAACGCAAAAAGAGGTTAGGCCATGCAATATCACCCTGATCAAGCTGGACTGGCTCTCCTTCTTCATTCAGATGCCCTACTATAAATGGTTGTCCTCCGAAATCCTTCTCATGAATAAACCCTATACCAAAAATTCGAGATTTTGTATCATTACTGACATACGCAGCCCTTTCCGCTGTCAATGCCATTCTCCAAGTAAATGTAAGGTTATTGTCATCAGGCTTTTCAAAGTTACTGGAAAAGCCGCCGCCCAAGTCGCTAAAGGAACTCATCACCCTGGCTCCTATAATAGGAAGCGCACATAATGCAATAAAGACAAAGACAGGAATGACTTTCTTTCCGGCTTTTAGCAAACCCGCGAGCATAGCTACAAAAACCGTAATAAACAACCCAAGAATCAGGGTACGGGTCAACGTCAGCAATATTGCCAGCACAAAAAGGATAAGCAACTGATTCTTATATTTCAGTTTTTCTTTCGGTAGCAGTAATGTTATAAACAGAAATATGTAAATAAAATAAGGGAGGTTCGTTGGTCGATACCATAGGAAGCCTGGTTCATAAGACTCCGATAAACCGCCCATTGTCAGTAACCGGACTCCGGTTACCATCTGTGACATGAAAAGTATGGTCTGGAATATAGTGAGTTTGAATAAACTTCTTCCTAACCTATAAAAGAGTGGCAGTGGGATATCCGGCAGTATAAAAAATATCAACAGGTGAAAATACTGTCGAACCATCAAAAGAAACCCAACAATAGAGGGATTACGTTGTAAATCCACTACAATTGCGATAAAAAGAAAAACATAAAACAGATAAATCCATACTCTTACATTATCCTTTTTATATGCTGTTATTCTTCCTGTGATCAAATAAGAAAGAAACACCACAATGGTAAATATCAATGCATAGTCCTTCCCATAATAATTCAATCCGAAAAGCATTATTTGCTCCGGAACAAACTGGAATCCATCTGTTAACAGGAAAAAGTAGAGCATCAGCCCTACATATTTCCTACCACTCAGGTATAACAGAATCGCTATGATGGTAATTACAAAAAACAAGTGCTATTTGTATATATTATAATAAATTATAAAATCAATTTAAGCTTCTGCATACCTTTCAACAGGAATGGAAGAGAAACTATTCCAGTCAATGCCACTGCAATGGCAGATTCCGCATAAATAGAAAGATGCCATGCATCCTGAATATACTTACGGATGATACATTGATATAAGACTGTAAATAATCCGATTGTCAGAATCGGTATCAACTGGCGGGTTTTATAAGCAATCAGCTCTCCAAAACTCCGTTGCATTTGCTTAAATACACTACCAATCATCAGTATATCAAACAACCAGTAAGCGACCAAAGTGGCACCCGCAATACCGCTAATACCAAGTTTCAATCTAACAACCACCAAACAGAGCACTGTATTTACTACGCCAACTATGAAAAAAATCAGGGCAGAAATTTTCTGTTTATTTAATACGAACATGGCATTTGCAGAGAACCCAGTCAAAAGATAGAAGTAGGTGGCAAATACAGAAATCTGTGCTGCCGGTACTCCATCAGTATATTTAGGCAGGAAAATAGTTACCGCCGGTAATAGTAATGCTATCACCACTCCTATAACAGGTGGTATGATCTGACATAGCACCTCTTGGGGGAGAATAACATGTTTCTTAATGACATCGTCATTCACCGTAGATCCGAAGGCAGCATTCAGGTGAGTAAATAATACTATGCTGAGGGAGTTGACAAATAATTTGAGTGGTAAATTGATGAAGCTGGCAAGACTATAAAGTCCTACTTCTTTAAAATCGAGGTATTTGGCAATGATCAGCCTATCTATTCCTTCAAATATAGTGGCACTAATATCCTGCAGATATAAGGGAATAGTTACAAATAGTAGTGACTTGAATAACGTATTATTCCAATATAATTTATAGGCAATGGGCCTTTTTATGAAATAGTACAGGGAGTTAGCCACAGCAATCAGCAATGTAGTAATCAACAGGGCGGTATACCCCCAGAAGTAAACCACTGGAATGCTTACCAGGGTGAGAATGCCCGAAAGTATACTGGCATTTCTTAATACCTTATAATTATTTAGTCCTTTTGTTAGGATATTTCCATATGCGCCTACTATCTGTGCTATATAAATCAGCGCTACAGTCACAACCGACAACTGTAACAAATGGTTTGTGATAGAAGTAAAAGCATAAATCAACAGACCGATAGATACTAAGGGCGTGATGATCAGCTGATAGGTAAGTACAATATGTGCAATTCTATGTGCTTCTTCTGTTTTTCCATCCGCCTGCAAGGTGATAAAATCACGACGCATAACGAATGGAAGGCTCAGGCTAAAAACAGCCGAAAGATTGATGAATACCTTTGCCGTCTGCCAGATACCATATGTTTCCGGCCCCAGGAAACGCGCATAAAAATACCCTGAAATAAATGCAACCAGGAGAGTTACTACCTCTCCTGTAAACATTTTATAAAAACTACTTTTAACCTTATGGACAATATTCGCGCTCATTTGTTAACTCACCAGTTTCGGATTGGGATCAGTCTCATACACTTCTTTATAAATAGCTTCCGAAAACGGCGCTACTTTCTCATGAAAATTCTCCGCATTGAAATTGAACAGATCAATATCATACGTACTTTCCTTTACTCTCCAGAGGAAGTTCAGAATTTTCTCATCAGTCAGTTCGAATGACTTCAATTTCGACAAAAGCGTTTCCAGCTCGTAGAGGGAGTGGATATCAATGGTTACGCCATTCTCCCTGTAAAAAGATCTACCAAGCGCTACTACCTTCTTTTTATACATAATTGCCTCAAAGCCTACGCTGGAATTAATAGCGATAATAGCGTCTACTTTCGGAATAATGCCATGTGAATTCATGTGAGGAGGCACTAATATCACATTGGGTAATCTGGAAATGCGTTTTAATTGATCTAGTTTATATTGTCCTCTACCATAAGGATGCTCCTTTACAATTAATTTGTAAGGATATGGAATATAGGAAGACAAGGTCTCTACCAGTGCTGCCTGGTTTACAAAGGGCAACCCTCTTTGGGTAAGCTGAGAATCGTTTGGTACGTGTAATGGGAAATAGAAGTATTTTTCCTTTTCAAAATCCAGTTTTCCGTCATAATACACAGTGGCCATCTGTCTCCTGTAGATTCTTTTCACATATCTGGATAATGAATTCCGGAAGTTGTGTTTTTTGTCGCCAGTAGTATCTTTGATTTCCCGTTTAATTTTGTTCACCGCCTTGGAAAAGTAATTCCATTTGAACTTCACATCAAAGATCTTAGGATCGCCCCACAGTCTTGTCTGAGAGGTGGTATATTTATTTACATATTGCAGAATCCAGTCTCTGTCATCCTTTGATATTACGGGATGCAGCGGCTCCGATGGGGTTGTCTTGAAGCGTTTTTCATCTTTATGGAAATGAGTACGCAGGGCAAAACTGGAATACCCGAAATAATTCATATGTCCACCATGCAGTCGACACAATAACCGGAATGCATTGTGGTCGAATTCATCGCCTTCATAGGTCAGATACCTTTTTGCCTTTGGACCATCCTTCAATGACCAAATAGCATGTATATACTTACATGCCTGTCGACGCCAATAGTCATCCCCCAGATTGAAAAAGATCTGTTCCGTTCTGTAGAAGGAGTTAATGCTTTCAAACTTCATTTCCTCCATCAGTTGTACACAGAAAGACTCATCGACCTCTGCAGGCAGTTCCGGCAAAAGAATGTAGTCTGTAATACCTTTGGTTTTCCAGACATTGGCAACGTCCTTTACCACCGTAAACAAGAGTACAGTCAATCCCTTCTTTTCCAGGTATTTTTTCACTTCAATATAGAAGTCTGCCACCCAAAGGTCAGCCCCTACATGCAAACATATATCGTACGTTTTATTCAGCATAGTAAGCATTGGCGACAGCATTTTCAACAGCTGCTGTCAGTCAGTTTAATTAATTAAATGATAGTCCATCCACCATCTACCACCAGGTTATGTCCGGTAACATACTTGGCATCATCTGACAAGAGATAGCAGATAGATGGAGCGATATCTTCTGGCAACCCCATTCTTCTCAGTGGAACTTTCTTCTCATAATTATTTACAAAAATGGGATTTTGATTATCAAAAATTCCACCCGGAGAAACGCAGTTTACTCTGACATTAAACGGACCGTAAAATGCAGCAAGATAACGTGTCAATGTAATTAATCCACCTTTAATGGCGGCATAACCAGCTTCATTCAACATAGTAGTACCTTCATAGACTGTAAAGTCTGGGCCAGTAATACCATAAATAGAAGCCATATTGATTAAGGACCCGCTTCCTTGTTTCTTCATCTGATTCAAGGCGACCTGACAACATTTGGTATATCCAATCAGGTGCATATCCACATTAGCTGCCAGGGAGTCCATAGATTCGTCTTCAAATGGCAGCTCCCCCCAATCACTTGTTCTTGGATAAGCATTGTTCACCCAACCATCTATGCGTCCGTACTTTTCAACCATTAGTGCTACTGCCGCTTTAATCGATGTTTCAGCAGTGATATCACAATTAATAAATCCTGCATCAAGGTTCGTTTCTTCTGCAATATCCAGTGTGATAACCGTACCTCCACGCTTTTTAATTTCGCTTACAAAAGCGCTCCCTAACAATCCTTTCCCCCCGGTTACTGCTATCACTTTATTCAACAGTGAACTCATTTCAGACAAATTTTAAGTATTTCAAAAGCTTCATTAATATTATTCATAGGTAAGTCCTGGCCTTTGATATAGGCAAGAAAATACTTCATTTGTTCTATATAGGTATAATATACCTCGGTTTTCTGCTGGAAGATAATTTCACCATTTCTCTTCACGGATCCTCCCACCAGGTCAGCTACGAGAGTGGCATCTTCAAATAAAATTTCCAACTCACGCTTAGTATCTCTTCTGTAATAATTCAACGTAAGATTAGCTGTAAACGCTGGATACTCCAGATTGTAATGTGCAAAATCAATCGCCGGAATATCTAAAGAGGATTTGTTCGTCAGCTTTTTCTGACTGGATAATGGCAAGCCAAATAACCAACATGCATAATCTAGCTCATGAATCAGATCCAGATGTACGCCACCTCCCAATTCAGGAATGGCACTATATATTGTCCTGAAGTCCCGCTGTGGTCGCCAATCTGGAAGATAGGATCCCGTGTAGATATTGACTTCATTTATCTGCGCAGTAGTTTGTCCAAGATATTCCCGTACAAATCGGATTATAGGATTAAAACGCAGATTGCAGGCAACATATGTTTTTATTCCCAGCTCATTACATTTATCCAGTACTTCCTGCCCTTTCTCCAATGTATGGAAAAGCGGTTTCTCAATGAAAAGGGGGATCCCTAATGGCAGCAGCTGTTCAATTGTATCATTATGGGCAGATGTAGGATTTGATATGATGGCAAAGTCAAACTGTACACTGTTATCTGTCAGTGTATAAAGATCAGTAACGCCATCCGTCTTGTTTCCAGTGGCGCCTGACCTGAGCGCATAAATCTCCGTATCAGCAGATAACTGATTTAATGCATATATGTGTTTATGGGCAATGGACCCCAGGCCCACTATCAGGACTCTCATAAATTAAATCCAAGTTTGTTATTCTCCAGCAGGTATTCCATAAACAGAAAATCTATCGGATGATCCAGATCGAAACAGATATGCTTCATTTCATGAATCAATGATCTGCTGGTTATAGCAGAAGGTTCTTTATCTGTAAAGAATGATTTTCTGTATATATAGAAGGAAGCATTCAGGTCATATACTTTGGGCGCCGATTGTCTTGTAACGAAGGTTCCCTTTTTACAGAGTTTGTAAAAACCGTCTGGGTCCTCCTCCACCATATTAAAGTAGGGGTTTCTGTTGGCGGGATTCACAGAAAATATATTCTGTGCATCTTGTTTTGCCAGCAAGGCATCAAACGCCTCATTAATATCGGTTACATTCCGCAATGGTGAGGTTACGTCCAGATCAATCAAAAAATCAAACTCTTTTCCTGCTTTACTTTCTTCATACTGCAGGAGATCATTCAACACAGGAATTTTCCCTGCCTGATCAGTTGCTAGTTCAGCAGGGCGTTTGTATGTGGTCTTTAATCCCAGGCCAGCTGCAACTTCCCTGATTTCATCACTGTCTGTTGATAGTGCAGCTACTGCTCCTCGCTCTTCCACAATTTTAAGCGCATGTTCTATAGAATAAGCGATAAGTGGTTTGCCGGCTATTGATTTTATATTTTTACCAGGAATGCCTTTAGAGCCTCCTCTGGCACAGATGGTTACCAAAGTATTCATAATCAAAGCTTAATATGTTTTATATCCTCCTGAGCTTTTTCATAATCTTCAGGTCTTCCAATATCCAACCAATAACCCAGTATTGGATAATGGGATACTTTTTTGTTGGCAGCAATCAACTCTTCCATAAAGTCGGTTGCATTATAAAATGTGTTCTGGGGCATTACAGTAAGCAGGGATTTCTTGAATAGGTAAATCCCTCCATTTGAGTAATAATTGTAAGTGGGTTTCTCATCGAATGAGATTACATCCCCATTTTCAATTTCCAGGACAGCGTAAGGTACTTTGACCTGGTATGGTATACTGGCGATCATTAGATCGGCGCCCGACTTAATATAAGAACGATAAAAATCGACGAAGTCGATATTGGTTAACAGATCAGAATTCATCAACAGAATATGATCTTCATCAAAATCGTCAATCAGACTCAAAGCGCCGAAAGTACCGAGGGGTGTTGTCTCTTCCACATAATCAATGGTTATTGACTTATCTACTCCATTGCCGAAGTGTTGCTTTATCTGGTCACCCAAATACCTGACAGAGATAATTATTTTTTCAATGCCGCAATTAGCAAGTCTGTCTACATTATGTTCTATAATAGGTTTCTGACCTACTTTCAACAATGGTTTGGGGCAATCCAGCGTAAGCGGTAGCAATCTCTCTCCTTTACCACCCGCCATGATTACAGCATTTACGGGTAGTAGGCTAACTCTTAGTCTGAAATTTAATACATCGATCACCTGTTTGTCATCATTCAGGATCGGAATAATTTTAATATTCCGGTTTCTGTGTTCTTCCAGTTCTTCGATGGAATAGTTTTCCTGATTGATGTATATCGGATTAGGTTGAACAAATGACGTAATGGGTGTGTCAAACGCAAATCCCTGGATAAATCCACGACGGATATCTCCATCTGTTAGTGAACCTATCAGGCAGTCATTTATGTCAGTAACGAACAGGATGGCATCTGGTGCCAGCTGATTAAGTTTGGACAATGCATCATAAACCGTTGCCGTCTCATGAATTAGATGTCTACGAAATTCCATTTTTTGTCGTTATAGTACATTTTATTTCAATACAATAAACATCGCAATATATGATCAATTCCAATAGTATTGCAATATGTGCCTGCTCCTGTCAAATGCTTCCTGTCCATGTCTTTCCACATATTTTTTGCCAATCTCCTCATATGCATGAGGCAGATGAATACGCTTCCCGATATGGAATGCGGTCATCTGCTTTGAAAAATTGGATTTAAACTTAAATAATGGATCTGTTGGTTCATTGGTAAGTCCTCCTCCAAAGTTTATGCATGTGACACCTTTTTCTATTGCTAGTTCTGATACTTTTGACAGCAATAAATTAGATGCCGGCACCTTGGAATACAGCACATTCCTTGCTGAAAGAAAATAGGTCAGGAAACCTGACTGTTCAAAAAACAGTGCATAGGAGTAGGTGATATCTTCTTTATAAACCCTGTACATCGTAACATGATCAGTTAAACGGTTATGCAGGGAATCAAAGTATTTCTTGTCGAAATAATAGTAGTCAGATGCTGCCGCATTAGACATGGTCTGATGATACATTTCAATGAAGCCATCAATATGCTGGAGATAATCCACCTGTTCAAAGCAATATCCGTCTTTCTCCAATTTCCTTACCAGGTTACGATTGGTACTGCTAAATTGTTCCATCCATATGGTCTCCCACGTGGAATTTCCATCCAACAATATGATTGTTCTATTGTGGATGTTCTTAATATTTTGCTGAAAAAACTGCTCTTTGTTATATAGGTAATGGTAGCGAACGAATTCTGTTACAATTTGGTTACTGCTCAGATGGTCCAGTAGAGATGACTCCGCCAGAGAAAAAAAGTGGGGATCATTACAAAACGGTCCGCAATAACCATATGGAGAAGTAATATCCTGGTAATTTCCGAGATATTCGGGTAAGGTTTTCTTTATGTAAGGGTATAAGAAGATGGCATCCTTATCCTTCAGTAAAAATATTTCCGCATTCCCTCCAGCCATTTCTGCTTCATGTTGGAGGAAATCCATGTTATAATAAATATCTAGTTCCAGTCCATAAGTTGACAGCTGTTCCTGATATAAATCCTTCCCTTCATAGCCAAACACAAACTTTTCCATATACTAATTCATTTTCATTAACAGCAAGTAACCTTGCTCTATTGAAATACTGTTCTTTTTAACAGGAGTTGTTCATGATCCATGTTACTTACAATAAAATTGTACATTAACGATGTACTATTCCCTTGTCCATATACATTTTCTATGCCTTCAAATTGTTGTCTGAATTCCAGTGATAGTGCCTCATTGATTCCGATGATAATTTGTTCCACATCTGCTGCAACGTGCAATACATTTGGGTTAGCTAATCGGTTTTGCTGACGCTTGCCTACATTCACCACGGGGATTTGGAATGACTGCACTTCCACCAGTCCGCTGGACGAATTCCCCAGTACCAGACTGGCAAAGCGAAGCATTGAAAAATATTTTATTTTACCCAGACTTGGTACAAACCAGATATCTTTTCTGGCAGCCAGCATGGTATTTATTTCCTGGCCACCGGCATCAAAATTAGCTGCAGTTGCCAACACCTGAACATCTGGGTACGCTACCTTGATTTTATCCAACACAGAAGCAATCAGCGCTGGAGAAATGGTATTCTGGATAGTTTCGGTGTGAAAAGTAACCAGGAAAACCTCTTTGGCGATATCCAATCCAAGGGTAGAAAAAAGGTCTTGTTTGGAAAGAAGTGGCATATGAGGAATTTCATCCAGACACAATTCTCCACAAACTTTTATTCTCCATTCTTCTTCTCCCATTCTCATCAGATTCTCCTTGAAATAGGATGTCGCCACCAGGTGAAGGTGCGCCATTTTAGAAACGGCATGTCTGACCTGATTATCGATAGCTCCTTCTGTTACTTCTCCTCCGGAGATATGCGCAATGGGAATATTTAGAATTAAGGCGGCATTTACAACCGGCAACAACTCAAAGCGATCACCGATTACTACCAAAACATCAGGCTTTTCCCGAAGAAAATAGTCACTGATCTGTTGAGCCAATACCGCTACAGATCTTGTTTCAACATCATGGGTTTTATCAGTAAACAGAAAGGGGAACTTGTGTTTCACTGTAAATCCATCTGCGATAATTTCATTGATGGTCATCCCATAATCTGTCAGGAGGTGTGCTCCGCCTGCCAGAATATCCATATCTGTTTCGTTCTCTTGTAATATTTTGGACAGAAGTGGCTTTAAGGTGCCGTATTCGGATCTTATGGAAGTAAAAACTGCTATTTTCTTTTTAGGTTTATTCAAAGCTGATATCTTTCCAGTTTACAGGACTCCCCTGTTTCAGGGATTTATTCAGTTTTCGGCCAACTATGATATCCGCCTGATCGGCGGCTAGTCCCTGCTGGGGACGTTTATATAAAAACATGTCTTCAGCCAGTATTGTGCCTTCCGGGACTTCATTTTTCAGATAAATACCTTTGGTCACTACCGCTTTTGTATCTCGCTCAGTATCTTGTATTTCCTTTTTACCATTTCCGGATATAGCCATTTCCACCTGCCTGACTCCTATTACCAACTGTTTTAATTCAATTGGATCCATAGACGCTTTATGATCTGGGCCAGGCATATTCCGGTCCAGTGTGTAATGTTTTTCAATTACTTTAGCACCCATAGCAACTGCAGCGAGCGAAATAGCAATACCTTCTGTATGATCTGAATAGCCAATATCGGTCTTAAAAGCATATTCCAGGGTTTTCATCGCCTGTAGGTTGATACTGTCGTATGGGGCAGGATAATTCGAGGTACAGTGCAATATAGTAACATGTTTTGCACCTGCATGCAACAAGGTATTATACGCTCTCTCTACTTCTCCTAATCCTGACATTCCGGTAGAGAGAATAACCTCTAATCCTTTCTGGCCAATTTTGCGTAGAAATGGAATATTTGTTATTTCTCCTGAACCGACTTTGATTACATCCATTTTCAGTTCATCTACGAGGAAGTTTAAGCTTTTCTCGTCATCAGGAGTAGAAAGGAATTTCACACCTTTGGTATCACAATATTCCTTAAGTATCCGAAAGCTGTCGAATGAGAGTTCCAACTTCTTCAGCATTTCATATTGTGATGAGTCTGCACCATCATTTTCTTTCTGGTATGTCGCCTTAGGGGCACTCTGATCAATGATATCGTCGGTGACCCAGGTTTGAAATTTGACATAATCTACACCTGCGGACGCGGCTTCATCAATCAGCTTCATAGCCAGATCTACCTTTCCATTATGATTTACTCCTGCTTCTGCAATGATGCATACCTGATGTTTCATTTAACTATATCTTTTCTACTGCTAATTTGTGTTTAAGCTTTCTTTGATGCAACCACAATTAGCTCGCTGATGATTATACTGCGATTATTAACGGAATATTCCAACAGGTCTATCTGGCGGATATCGAAGCACTCACTATAAAGATCTTTAACGCTGTCTTCATTGGACAACCGAACGAAACCTTTTCCTTTCAATGGGCCATCTGTAATTTCCTGATATTCCATATGCCCTACCATATTTGCATTTTCCCCCATGTACATATTATCGGAAAAAGTCCGGCTGTACAGTAATCCGCCAGGTTTTAATACCCTGCTGATTTCCGGGAGGATATTTCCAAGAGCATCTGCACTGTTAGCGTAGAGGCATTCAACATCCACTACAGCGTCAAAAAAGGAGTCTTCATAAGGCAGGGTAGCGATATCTCCCACTTCCACATTGACAGATAATCCTTCGGATTTCATTCTTTCTCTGGCAATATCAATAGCTACTTTACTACCATCAATGCCATAGGCATCGAACCTTTCTCTTGATATATACCATAAATTCGCCCCGGTACCGCAACCCACCTCCAGAATTTTGACATTCGGGCGGTCGAGTTTATAGAAGTTCCGGGCGATAAATTGTATCAGGCTTTCTCCGGGATATTTACCCCATTCCTGAGATGAAAATACGTGGTCCCAAATAGGGTCCCAAGATGCGACGTCTTGCATATAGGATAAGTTTTTCTCAACTTTCTTTATGCAAATCAAAATAGCTATCCTACTCTTACACTACTCGGTATATTCACAACTCTTTCTTCCAACCACACAGCATTCCTCAACTCATCTCGCTGACAATCCTTGTACATTGGTAAACGGTTCATCAATGTCCAGATTGGTCTTGTCATCACTTTATTTTGATTTGACATTTCCAGAAACTGTTGTTGCTGTTGTTTATCCTCAAAGATGATGGTATTTAACCAAAAATTGGGGATAGTATCTTCTCGTTTTTGGACAAAACGAATATTACTATTTTCAAAAAAATCACTGTATAAATCGGCCAACTGCCGTTTATTTTCAAGGATGTATGGCAATTGTTCTAATTGTGCAACTGCCAGGGCTGCATTCAGGTTAGGCATACGATAGTTATATCCAACCTCATCATGCATAAATTCCCATTGATGGGGTATTTTGGCGGTTGTTGAGATATGTTTCGCCCACTTTCCCAGTTTTTCATCATTTGTAATGACGACACCACCACCACCGCTTGTCACCGTCTTATTACCATTAAAGCTGATGGCTGCAATATCTCCATACATACCGGTATGCTTTCCATGATAGTAACTACCCAGGGATTCAGCGGCATCTTCCACCAAAGGAATATGGTATTCTTTGCAAATAGCAGCGATTTCAGCTATTCTCACAGGAAAACCAAATGTATGCATTGGCAGGCAAGCGCTGATTCGTCTGCCGGTTGATTTATTAATACAGACACCATCCGCATTTAACGTTGCGTTTTTTTGGAGAAATGCCTGCAGGGCATCCGGAGATAATCCAAGCGTATCAATATCTACATCAACAAACACCGGTATTGCACCTGCATGTACGATTGCATTTGCAGTTGCCACAAAGGTCAATGGCTGTGTAATCACTTCTTCACCATAACTCACTCCTACGGCTTTCAATGCAAGGTGTAGGGCAGTAGTTCCATTTACAGTTGCAATAGCAAATTTCGCACCTGTAATAGCACATATCTCCTCTTCAAATTTATTTACATATGCACCAACAGAGGATACATAAGTTGATTCAATAGTATCCAGCACATATTTTTTCTCATTACCGCCAAAAAAAGGAGCGTGTAATGGAATAAACCCTTCCGGTTCGTTAAATACCTCTCTTATGAATGAAATTATCTTTCCTGTTTCCATTTTGACAATCAGATATTATAGATATGCGCTTTGTATTCTCTGAGGTTTTCAGACTTCTTGAACCATTCTATGGTTTCTGCTAAACCATTATCCAGGCTATATTGCTGTTTCCAGCCAGTATATTTTGTGATTTTACCTTTCGCACCAAATAACCGGAATACTTCACTCTTTTCTGGCCTTATTCTTTCCATATCCTGCTTTATCACTGCAGCAGGATTAATGATGTTGATTATTTTCTGGGCTAAATCTCCAATACTTATCTCCGACTCGGTCGCGATGTTACAGTCGTGCCCAATCAATGCATCTGATTTAGCGATTTCAAGGAAGCCCTCCACCGTATCTTTTACATATAACAGGTCTCTGGTTGGCGTAAGATCCCCCAAACTGATTTCTGTTATTCCGTTCAACAACTGACTAATGATAGTAGGGATAACTGCTCTTGCCGATTGTC
Organism: Chitinophaga dinghuensis; assembly: GCF_003259435.1. Taxonomy (GTDB): domain Bacteria; phylum Bacteroidota; class Bacteroidia; order Chitinophagales; family Chitinophagaceae; genus Chitinophaga; species Chitinophaga dinghuensis. The sequence continues at coordinate 581,030 of NZ_QLMA01000002.1, read as the reverse complement.
TTGGCCCAAAGGTGTTAAAAGGTCTTACAATGGTTAACGGTAGATTAAAACTTCTGTAAAAAGACTCCGCTATACAATCTGCTCCGATTTTGGAGGCAGAATAGGGAGATTGTGGTTGACGGGGATGTGCTTCATCAATGGGAACATATTGCGCAGTTCCGTATACTTCCGAAGTGGAAGTAACGAGAACCCTCTTGGTATTCAGGTCTTTTGCAGCCTGAATGATATTCAATGTCCCTTTGACGTTTGTGTCTATATAACTATCAGGAGAATGATAACTGAAAGGAATGGCAATAAGTGCTGCCAGGTGGAAAACAACATCCACTCCCGTCATTGCGGTTCTTACTCCATTGGGATCACGGATGTCTCCACTGAAAATTTCCAGTCTATCTAACTTCTCTTTTTCCAAAGTGTCGAGCCATCCCCAGCTATTGAAGGAATTATAATACACGAAAGCCTTTACAGAGCAGCCTTCGGCCAACAATCGTTCTACGAGGTGGCTTCCAATAAAGCCATCTGCTCCAGTAACCATTACTTTCAAATTCCTAAGATCCACGTTTATGTCTATTTAGTTTTAATTATTGATTCTTTAAGAAGCCATAATCAGCTTAATAATTCTCCTGATAATCAGATAGACCGTTATCAGTATACCGCCAATTATTCCACCGACGATAATAGAGATTGCCTTACCTGTTTTTTTCGTTTGCAAGGGCAAGGTGGGCGTATCCACTATCTGAATCAGTGGGGCTTCCTGAGCCATCGTCACCCTGCACAGTTCCAGGTTTTTCACCACTTCCGCATACATCGTCTGAAGCACTACTTTATCTCTGGTTACCACTTCAGCGCCTACACCTGCAGCTCGCCTTGCCGGATTCATATTCAAATCCTGAATAGTAGCTGCAGCGTAAGTTTTTCTATTTAACGCCGCTTCCAGTGAATCAGCCTGATGTTGTAAACGATCTACATTCTCTCTGTTTCTCTGTGTTTTGGTTCGGAGATAAAAATCAGTAGCAACATCTACCAATTGCTCTGAAAAATACTTTGAAAATGTTTCACTTACAGAGGTACATTTAACAGAGACGAAGGCTAGTTTTTTATCAGGTTTTGTAACTTGTATATTTTGTGTCAATAGCCGCTGATATATCACACCAAGCAGGCTATCCTGAAATCTGGTGAATTGCTGTGGGTTACTATCAGGAGAAAAAATCACATCCCCTTTTGGGTTTCCGGCCTTTTTCAGTAGCCCTTCTGTTTTCATTCGATTCGTATCCATGTAAAGCTCTGCCAGCGATAAAGTACGACCATCTTCCTTAACAGACTTCAACAATGCCTTTTGTACTACTAATCTGGTTTTAAGAAACTGTACAATATTCTCACCGGCAAATAATCCCTTATCAGAAGAACCTCCAAGATCAAATCCAAAACTGCTGGCTAAGCCCATTAAAGATCCCATCGAACCCTTACTATCCTCTAACACGAAAGTCAGTTCAGCTTCATATTGTTTTTTCGACAAATAGGCCTTTGTAAAACCTAAAGCGCCACCTATTATTCCGAAGAGCAGGATAAGCCACCATTTACTGCACAGATATTTCCACCACTCCTTTATTTTCAGAAATATCTCCTTTAAGGAAATTTCCTCCTCCATGTGCGTATTCTTATCCATGCTTATTTTACTATTAGTTATAGGATTATTCAAGTATATGAGGAAATTTAAGAATCGCTTATTTAACTGTGTTCATAATAGTAACCACTACAAGTGCTATCGAAGCAAGTCCACTCGCTATGGCAATACCTTCCTGTCCAGTCAGTCCCTTCCTTTCTTTCCTGGTAGGTATATAAATTTCCGCACCTGGTTTGACTTTCGGATAACTATTAAAGAACATGACCTTTTTCGTGTTCTTCACTTCTCCATTTGCATATACTATATAACTCCTTCTTCTCAGTGCCTGAGCAGTGAAGCCTCCAGCCCCATGAACATAATCCCTGAATGTATATCCACCGTCATACCGTACTTTTTTAGGGAAATATACTTCTCCAAATAATTGCACGGTCTGTAACTTTTTAGGCACCCTGATCACATCGCCTTCTTCCAGCAACAGATCATATTTGGATCCTGGATTTTTCAGAATCTGATCCAGGTTGATTCCCAATAATTGCTCATGACGATTCACAGACTGCTTCACACGAGCGATATCTGCACTATCCTGTAGCTTATTGATGAATACTTCCAACTTGTTAGCAAGAATCAGACTATCTCCTTCATTGATAAATGTTTTTCTCAGCATCACCGCTCCTGCTGCATAAGCTTCCGGACGTAGCCCTCCAGTACGTTTAATCAAATCTGAAATTCTCTCCGAACGAGTATTAATGGTATACTCCCCTGGATACACCACTTCTCCTCCAATAGATACATTGGACTGAGAAGTATATGCTGGAGATTTACGAACAGATACTTCATCGAATGGCATCAGTTCAAATCCTTGTGCCTCAGAATTAGCACTCAAATCTGCATTAATATCAAAATACTTAACGATAGACTTAACCGTATCTTCCGGACTATATTTGCCGTTCCTGATTCTGCGTGAAACTTCGATTCGTTGGGTAGATGCCGCATCTCTTAATCCTCCTGCCAGTAATATAAGGTCCTCCAGATGCATTCCATCTCCATAGGTAAAATAGCCCGGCTTATTCACCTCTCCATCAATACGAACTTCATAATCCTCACGCAGCTGCAGTTTCGAATAAATCACTACGCTATCTTCTTTTTGTAATGTTGCAGTGGATCTTCCTGCAATGGCATCCTGCACATTGAAATTGATATATGCAGGGGTAAAATCTGCTTGAAGGCGACGGATAAGACCACGACTCAAAGATGCCTCTTCTTGTACGCCGTCTGCTCTTTTAATCAGGTCAGAAATAGTCATTCCTGGTTCCAGTGCATAATTGCCAGGATGGAAAACGGCTCCTGTTATGGTCACTCTGTTGCTAAACCTGTTCAAAATGGAGTCCACAAAAAACTGATCACCAGATTTTAATCTGAAACTACCGATGTCTGTAGATGTTATATTTACAACTTCTCTTTCTTTATTATTAATTCTGTATCCACGGATAACATCAGTGAATGCTCTGTCAGTATATCCGCCAGCAAAATCGATGATTTGCTTCAACGATTCATTTTCCTTCGCCTCAAATATTGCCGGACGTTTTACCTCGCCGGTTAGCTCTACCCGGGTTTTATATGGGTTTACTTTTACGATATCCTGATCCTGCAATACAATGTTATTTGACAGATCCCCATTAGCCAGAAAATCATATAAGTCAAACGTCACCACGGAAACTCCATTTCTGATAACCTGGATATTACGAAAGCTACCATTCTCATTAGGTCCACCCGATACATACAATGCATTGGCAACTGTTGCCAGTGATGGAATAGTATATGATCCGGGTTTCTCTACTTCCCCAATCAATAACACGCGAATACTGCGAATATTACCAAGAGACACCTGCACATAGGTATTACCAGATTTAATACCAGAGTATATAGTAGCTAACTGTTTAGTGATCCGGGTTTTCGCCTCTTCCATTGTTAGGCCATTTACATAAACAGGACCTAAATTCGGGATTCTAACATATCCTTCAGGAGTAACTTTCAATCGGTGCTGTACCTCAGAGTAACCATAAACATCTATCAGTAATTCATCATTGGCAGCCAGACGATAATTGGGTGGTGTCGCCATGCGAAGATTCGGCTCAAAAGTCAGGTTCTTATTACTGAAAAGCTCTGAACCAAAAATACGTTTCCTCCTCTTCTCTTTCTCCCGCTCCTCTTTCGATAACTTTTTGTTTTCGTCGCTGGTAGATTTGGAAGTATCCTTATCCTGTTCATCTGTATCAACCTTACGGTCTTCATAGAGGTCACTCTGATCCTTATTTTTAGACTTAGGCTGTAATTCCTTATCAAGCCCCATCTGTCGGATCCTGTCTTTTAATTTGGAAACTTCAATATCCGGAATTCCCTTCTGCTGTGCATAAGTATCAATATCGTCAAAAGCGACTCCATTCTTTTTCATTTCCGCCACAAGTTGCCTTACCTGATCATCACTCAGATTTTCAACTTTTATCTGCTTCATTTGCTCCTTGGAAAAGGATGGAACCTGGGCACTTACACTATAAACAACAAACAGGAACAGCTGGATTAGCAATAACTTTCTTAACATGAATTAATAGGATATATACTTTCTCGAATTCATTTCAGGCTTCAATATCGAACTTATTTGGCCGTTTTTCAGCCAAATAAGCTGCAAATCTATACAAAATAACACACAAATGTTAATGAACCTAAAAACAGTTTGACGCCCGTTATAACACATATTTTGGGAGATTGTTCCCTTAATACGCATAATAATGCCAGAAAACAGAACAACATTCCGAAACGCCATTTTTAAGGAGAATATAATGTAATACAGCCATCATATATATAAGAATATATATTCGTAGTAGTTAACAAACCGTTTTGCCTTCTTATCCGTTAATATATTAGAACGTCCTGCTTCCGGAGTCAGTCAGGCATTATAACCATGTAACCAAATGAACTGTATCCTTCCCTGCCTGAGGCCGAGGATGTTGTGATGAAAGATCCTGTTGTTTTATTATTTATTGATTGTCAAGAGAATGTGACTGGAAACCCTTTGTTCCGAATGCTATTTTGTTTATAACTCAAAAATTAAACAATTATGTCATCTGTTGAATTTAACACCTTACTGGTCGGAAACGCCGACTTCCTGAAACCCTTCGCTTATACCCTGACGAAAGACAACGAACAGGCTAAAGATCTATACCAGGAAACGATCTTCAGGGCCCTTACCAACCAGGAAAAATACCTGGAAGGGACCAACATTAAAGCCTGGCTGTTTACCATCATGCGCAACATCTTTATCAACAACTACCGGAAAAAGACCAAAAACCGCATGATCACAGAACCAGTTATCAGCGACTTCTTTATCAACTATCAGCGAGGCGTTGTCGGCAATAATGCAGAAACCACCATGCGTACCAAAGATGTACACCTGGCCATGTACAAACTACCGGCAATCTTCAAACAACCGTTCCTGTTATACCTGGAAGGCTATAAATATTATGAAATCGCCGCCATCCTCCAGGAACCATTAGGTACCATTAAAAGCCGCATCCACTTCGCACGCAAAATCCTTAAAACACAGGTACAACGCTAAGTATCCGTCGCTAGCCCCTGTAAACAAACCTCAAATAACGCTGCCGCAATGCAGTATGATAATAAAATGCCCCGGCCATTACTACCGCAGCCCCTATCAATATCACCGGCTGCGGCCAACAGTAAAGTATTCCGGAAACCAATATCACATACCGCGCATACTCCAGGTAGAACACCCACTGCTTCTGCTCCAGTATAGCGCCACAGTTGATTAATGTAAGCACTATCAATATGGTAATACCTATCTGTACAAACACCGGTACATAATGCTCCAATAACAAAAACGTAAATAACACCAGGAGCGTTGTCCCAACCTGCCAAACTACATAACTATTTAACTTAGGCGTCTCCGTTACCACATCCCTTTCCGCCAGATACCGCCCCTCCAGTACCTCCCTGGCAGCCGGGTCCACATTGTCAGGCTTCCCAAAAACAACCCTCCACCGATCCCGCCACGTCCTTGCATGCTTCAGAGAATACAGCATCTCCAGAAAAAAATGAAAATGCTGCCATAGAAAACTATTACTATTCAATGGTTTAGTCAACCCGTATACCGGCTCCTCCCCCTCCGCTGTAAACGTTCCAAACAACTTGTCCCAAATAATAAACACATCCCCGTAATTCCTATCCAGATACTGCGGGTTACTGGCATGATGCACCCGATGATGAGAAGGCGTCACCAAAATATATTCCAGTACTCCTAACTTCCCAATCGTACGAGTATGAATAAAAAAAGGATACAACCCATGCACCAACAACATACTCGTAATCATCCCCGGCGGAAACCCTATCACCGGCAATATTGACCAGAACCCCGTCCGCAAAAATGCCTGGAAGACTGTAATCCTCGCCGATACCGTATAATTAAACTCCTCACTCTGATGATGCACCACATGCGCACACCAAAACAACGTGACTTCATGCGCCAACCGATGATACCAATACCACACAAAATCTGTACATAATAATAAAGCCACCCACATCAACACCCCCGGCCGTATCTCCAGCAACGCATATCTCTCATACAAATACGTATACACGAAATAAAACAAGCCCACCGTAAACGTATCAGCCAGCCGCTCCGCAATTCCCACACTGATATTCAACACGGTATCATTAAACCGGAAGTAGGTCTTTCCCTGCTTACTCGCCACCAAATACTCCAATCCCATAAATGCCAGAAATAACGGGACCGCAAATGCCAGATAATTTAAATGCACTATTATGCTTTTTAGAATTAGACATAACACAACTACTACGTATAGCCGGAACCATACGCAAATACATTGCTGATGATAAACTGGTGGTGGTAAATCGAAACAATATTAAACAATATATTTTAATTATCCTACCAATCAAGTAGACTAATTAGATGCAAAAAAAGTGCACCGCCTTACGGCAAATGCACTTTATAACCAACCCTCACAAGGTTTAATCTTCAGACTGCCCAGGATCAGCCATACGCACGATCTTCGGAGTAAAACGACCCAGAATATCCACCAACTCCTGCTGTGCAGCCATCACTGTATTGATATCTTTATACGCCATAGGAGCTTCATCCAATCCGCCTCCAATCAGCGTTACGCCATGCTCTTTCAATACGTTACGCATGTCATGGCCAGTAATGCTTTTCATAGCTGCGGAACGCGACATCTGCCGCCCGGCGCCATGACTCGCAGAAGAAAGCGACTGCTCCTCTCCACGCCCCCGAACAATAAATCCAGGCGCCGTCATCGATCCGGGAATAATCCCTAACACTCCCTTACCAGCCGGCGTAGCTCCCTTCCTATGCACAATCACCTCCCGCCCTTCATACATTTCTTTCCAGGCAAAATTGTGATGATTCTCTACCCGCGCCAATAAATTCCCACCTACAGCTCTGATCAACCGCTTATGAATCAAATGATGACAAGCAGACGCATAATCGCCAGCCAAATTCATCGCCAGCCAATATTCCTGACCAGCTTCACTATTCAAATCCAGATACGCCAAATGCTGCACAGGCGATGGCAAAGGGCATAATTCCCGGGCCAGTCGCGTATACTCACTCGCAATCTGTCCGCCAATACCACGAGATCCAGAATGCGACAACAACGCTACATATCGCCCCGGCGCCAAATTCCATTCATTATCCGCAGCAACAATATCTATCAACCCCCACTCCACAAAGTGATTCCCCGAACCAGATGTCCCTAACTGAGCCACTGCCTTATCCTTTAAGCGACGAAGGAATGGAATCTCCATAAACTCCTTTCGCTCCAATACCGGGTCATCCTTCTCTATATCCAGCTCTCCTCCTACGCCAAAGACGGTATTCTTTCCCAGCTCCTTCTTAAACTTCTCTACCTGCCCATCCAATACATTCGCTGGCAAATCAAGAATACTCAGACACATCCTACATCCAATATCCACACCTACTCCATAAGGAATAATACTGTTCTCCGTAGCCAATACACCTCCAATAGGTAATCCATACCCCTGATGTGCATCTGCCATTAAAGCACCGGCTACGGCAACGGGCAAACGCATAGCGCTGTCCATTTGCTTTTTCGTCCCCTCATCAATAAATGAGGCCCCATAAGTATGATAGGGAACCGCGTCTGCCAATAACTCGGCCTCCTTACGCTCCGGCGCTTCTTCTTTATGCAACTTCACCGCCACCTTATCCAGATACTCATGATCCAGAAATTGATCCGGCGATTCCAGTACCTGCTGTAGTAATACTTTTACTTCCGCTTCACTGGAATACTTATAATGCATATTAATAACGGTCATGGCTACACTAATAGCAGGTCCTTGCGGATAACCAATGCCCAGTAACCACTTTCCACTGATTTTAAATTTTCCCATTTCTTTTTTCAGGGTTTATTAATTAACCATTTCCTCCATCTCCTGCCTGCGAAACCCAATCATTCTTGGCTTGGTTTCCGGCGTCAATTCGTGTGGATTAGTAATCTCCGCCACACTCATCGGACGAGTAATCATTTGTTTGTACCCCAGATGATCCGACAAACGCTGTGCCTTTTCCACAGACAATTTACCGAACTCATAACGGGCTATCAGCCTGCCTTTACGCAGTAAGGCAGTGTCTACCGACTTCAAATCACTGTTGAAAGAACAGATCAACTGCACATTCAAACAATCAGATAACAAGCCATCCGATAAATTCAATAAATTAGATACAGATGAGCTCCCTGTGATTTTCCTGTCAAGTATAATATTCTCTGCGTCTTCTATAATCACCACACTGTTGGGGTTCTCCACCAACAGGTTCATAAATGAAGGACTGGTAATATATTCCGCCATATCTGGTGAGACAAACAACACTTTCTTCTTCAATCTTCCAATCAGATAACGGAGATAAGTAGTTTTACCAGTTCCTGGCAACCCATGCAACAGCACAATTCCCTTATCCTTATCCTTCTTCAAACGCTGCTGTATCAACTGATCCACAGCAGTGAAGTCATCTTCATAGTATAAAGACAAATCCAGTTTGGTCCGCTTGATCTCCATATTTTTCAGCACCATTCCTCCATCCTGGGATGATATCAGGTTTATCTCATGCGGCTTACGCTTCGCCTTCTGCTTCAACGGCGATATGGCGGCTGTTATCTTTTCAACAAAGGCAGCATCTCCATCCGGATGCAGTATCTGCATATACTGATATTCTAAATACAGCATACGCTGTCCCTTTAACAGAAAAAATACTTTATCATGACTGTATGATTTCACATTTCTGTCATAATCCATATCTCTGTAAACATGAATAATATCCTCTGCCAGATTGGTTTCTATCCATTTTATGACTTTCTCCTTTTCCAGATTGAACACAGAATGCATACTTGGCAGCCTGTTAAAATGATGCAGATATACATTCATCTTATCCAGGAATCCATCGGAAGTAAGATATAAATTACCAATGTCTGGGTTTCTATATATGTTGTTCATTTCGTTTATACATTTAAGTTAGATAAAGACTAACCGGAGCTCTTGCTCCGGCAGTCATACCTATCGTTAGTGGTCGATACTAAATATGCGACCTGTCGGGGTGATGGGTTAATGCAAACAGAGACGAAAAAAATATTTTTCAAAAGGGCATAAAAAGCCTGGCAGGGCAGGATTACCCCGCCATTGCTGTATTATGTACCTCCTCAATAAGTCATATTCATAAAAAAACCCGGCCTGTAGAACACGGACCGGGCACACTAACGTTAACGTATACACTACGTTATCGCATACCTTGTCCGCTTAGCTTGCTTGGGGGCAAAGCTATCTCCAAACCATTTGCAGTAGCGGGTTTCCGCAACTACCAATCGTTCATGGCTCCAGCGTTTTTGTTCGATTACAGATACAATCATCATCGAAAATGCAATAAAAAAAGCCCGGTTCAAGGAACCGGGCTTATCTTTATCGATAGAAATATTTTGATCTACCTGTAAACATAAAACGCCCGGAACCCGCTCTCAATCAGCACTATGCCGTGATCCGCGAAGCTCATTTGTGTTATATTGCGTTTCATTTTTTAAAGGTTTATTGAATTAATAATTTTGACGATGCAAAGATAATTATAAGTGTTTTGATATTGCAAATTTTTGACAAACTTTTTTTAAAATATTTTTTATGCATCATCAATTTATCTTGATCGCTTGTCCGACTTACGCCTTCTTCAGCAACACCTTCTGCCCCAGAAAATCTACTGCTGCATCTACCATTTCTAACATACTACTCCAACTCTCTGCTTTCTCAAAAGCATGTTTATAAATCTTCTTCACAGAAACATGCAATTTGTTTCCTTCCACAGTACTGCTCACTATAAAAGAACCACAAGTATTATCCACATTACGCACAAGCTTCTCCGCTCCTTCCACTTTATATCCCGCCGGAATATTGATGATAATCTCATGTTCGAAGCTACGCGCAAATGGCTCATACATATCTACCTTACGTTCCCGTTGATTCTGCTTGAGCGTTAATTGCCCTCCTATCAATCTGCCTACGTCAAAAATATAGTTGCTACCTGCTTTCTTCAGAAATCCATCCAGCGTAAATTTAGTGTCATACACGAAATCAGGATTCGTATGACGCATACCCATATTCCTGATCTTATAAGACTTGAGCTCTTTAGGCGCCGCATCAAACTGAGACTTCACCTCACTGTTGAAGGCTTCTTTCTGATCTTTTCTCGCTTGTGCAAAAGCATTAGTATATTCCTCTGCCAACGCTTTGTTTCTGCGACTGTCCGCGAATTTCTCCATAAAAGATTCGCGGATGCCTAACGCTTGTCTCTCTTCTTCATAATAATCTTCAAACAACAACAGGTCTTTCTGTCCGTCTTCTCTGAGTGCACCACGTAAGGTAGTGGTGCGATCTACCACTAGTTGTTCCATATTATTATCCAACGTGATGTCTAGTTTCTCCAGATGACTATTCTTCGAAGCCTCGCTGAATGGGATTTTTACACGGGTTGCAAAAGGAGGATCATCCCTCTTTTGAGGACCGCCTACTTCATTCGTCACAATAGCGTTTTGCCCTTCATGTGCCGCGGAAAAAATATTACAATGCGTAAATACGCTGGCAGATGTAATATAAACAGGGTTTTCTGTTCTTGTTTTTAAGACATATTCAAAATCAGTAGGTTCTAATAATTCACCATCTGCCGGACCGTACTTGTTAGTCACCAATACTACATCGCTTCGTATATCCAGTTCCCGTAAGGTTCTCGCAACAAGGCTAATAAATAATCGGTTATCAGAATCATTTTGATTTCTGGAGAGACCAACATTAATCTTGCTATCAGGGAACACTCTGAAAAACGCCATATACCGCATCGCATAATAAACATAGTAAGGAATACTATCTTTCGGTAATTTACTTCCTCTGTCGCGCTGATAAATCTTAATCATATCACGAACGCCATCCACATAAGACACGGGCCCCGGAGTACCCGCATAACGATAATTACCCAATGCTCCCAATCTGGCGCCAGATACGATTTCCCCATCCAATGGATTCTTGCGGTAACTTCCGGCAGGAACTTCAATATCGCCATATACATAACGACCGTAGTTAACGTTCATACGAATATTAGCCACCTGTCGATATGGCGACATCCACAATTGTGTAGGCAATGCAGGAATATTCCTTACCAGCAAATCAAATACATTACCATCTTCATCTTTAGAGATTTTGAAGTCTGGAGCGCCATTGGCAGTAGTATATCTGATAGCATACTTATCACTTATTTCGCAGTGTACAGACAGCTGTTTAATGGGTTTTTCGTCTCCCAAAACAAAAATTTGCTGATCAATACTTCCACTGGCATCCTTCATTTCTTCTACCAATACAAAATAATCAATGATATCGCCCACTTGCAGATCGGGAATAGCCAGCTTACTTTTCTGTTGTTTATTTTCTTCTTGCTCCGTCACCATTTCCTCATCTACTTTCACTTCTTTCCGTGTACCATCTGCTTTAATAATACGGACGCCAATGATGGTGGTGGCCTTCGCTCTGAAGCCATTTAGCTGGCGGAATTTCTTGAAGCTAAACTGCGAATATTCATCCAATGCTACCTTATCATTTATCTTCACCATTTCCCGCACAGTGGTGGCATAGAAAATATCCCGCTGCACATAAAATCCGAATACGCTGGCCTTCAGTTTTTTAGAACTGGATACTTTCACATCAATATGTTTTGCCAGTATCACAGCAGATTGTGTGGTATCGATATTAGTAAGATCAGGTTGCTTAAAGGCTTTGATATCCCAGGCCCAAACATCCGTACGGGCAGAGACCGCCCGTTCATTATATCTTTCGAGGTCTTTCTTTTTCTGTGCGAATAACAGTACAGATGACAACAGAAAAAATAGCGTTAAATACAGTACTCTCATGATTGTTAGGAATAAACTATTTCTTGTTAAGGGTAACTTGTTCACGATAGGCTTTGTCCAACGCTTTTACATCAGTATTCCACTGATTGAAAGCGGATTTTTCCAACCGGTTGTTTTTGATAATTATTTCTTTCAGGTAGACAACTTTCGCTCCCGATTGTTTATACGCTAGATGAAACGCATAACCATCTCGGTCTATCGTGAGGCCTTCCGGCAATTCTGCTTTGTAGCCGGCAGGAATATCCAGCGTGGTCTCATGTTTCACATGATGCTTGTAGGTAAACAACAGATCTGATGTACGTTTGGCCGTATCTATGGCATAATCGCCGAATTCTTTACGGAAGTCCATCTCTATAAACAAATCATCCCCAAAACCAGCTACTGCATCCTGAAAACGAAGGTCATAATTGATATCCATCGGACGATTCCAATTTTCCATATTGGAACTTACCAGGTTTGTGATATTATATTTTGTGTTCGATTCATTGAGATAGCGCAACAATGCTTCGCTTACTTTTTCTTTGCGAATACCATTTACCTGTGTCAGCATAAATTCTTTACTCTCTCCATCCCACTGATGCCGGGCCTTTCCGACGAGTGAAGTTCCTTCAATACGCAGGGAGCGCGACTCTGTCTCTGTGTTCTGTGAATAGCTGCGTGCAGGCACACGGTCAAGAATATACGAATCGCCGTCTTCAATCATAACCTGACGTCCCTGAATACGTTGCGCATACTGATTCATACCGATATAAGTTTCAGTCGCATCCAGGAAATAGCGTTTTCCTTTATAGTTCAGGGCACATATCATGTGGTTATCCACAGCCATACTGGGAATGGAATAATCATATGCAATATGATCTGTTCCTATCCAGCAAAGACGCGCGTCAAACCCTAAGGATTTGAGTAAGCCACGGGTGAGATTAGCCATGCCTTTACAGTCGCCATACTTATGCTGCAAAACCGACTGGGCGGCTTCTGGTTTGAATCCGGCAATACCATCTTCAAAAGCGATATAGCGTATATTATCCTGTACCCAATTATATACTGCCATAATCTTCGCAGTATCAGCGGTCAGTCCTTTCGTAATCTCCTGTGCTTTTTCTTTGATGATGGCATCATTGTCGCCTATTTTATTCACCAGGGAACGATACCAGGCATAGAGGTCGTCTGTTTTATTGAAGTAGGTGATTTGCTCTCCAGTCTTGGTGGTGGCCGATTGGGACAGCACCAGCAGATGGGGATATTTATAGGAAGGTCCGGGAGACTGCCTTTCTCTTTGTGTGGCTGTGAGACCGATGGCGGTATAGGTATATATATCTGCATCCCGTTTACTGTCGTATGCCGCTGTTTTGGTGATGTTGGCGCCATTAAAATTCATTTCCTTTATCTGGGCTTTCATCCAGCGGGGAATGATGATGGTGACTGTTTTATTGGTAACCGGGAAGTTTTCTGGAAAATAAATGGAGGTAAAGTACCTGGGGTCCAGGATTGTTTTTTCCAGTTCCACTCTGCTTTCTGATCCTTTTTTTATCAAGTCGAGCTGCAGGCCGCATATTTTAGCATCGGAATAAAAGATATCATCCACTGCGTAGTTGGCATATTTAGGTTGGATATCTTTTCGTCTGTCATTATTTATGTAGACACGTACTTCATCTATCTTGCTTTTGTCGTCATAAAACTCCGCGAATGGAACAGTTGTACGGAACTGATTACACAGATAGGTTGTTTTCTGTTCTTGCTTGATATTTACAGGATTCTCTTTATCGTTACTGTAAACGAATTCGTACCGATCTTCCAGGGAACTGATGATAACATTTTTATCCGGATCATCGTAGGCATTAGAAGTGATGGTGCATAGCAACAGGCTGACGCACAGATATAGGTATTTCAGATTTTGGGTCATATTAGGCTACTGATTACCATTAAATATAGATATTAAAAATAATTTTAACAAAAAAGCCGGCAGGGATGACCCTACCGGCTTCATAATCAGCATACCAGGGAATTAACAATAATAGATGACCTGATTGGTCGACCTGTAAATTATATTAATACCGCACTGTCTTCGAACTGTTTTTCCAGTCTTTGCATTTGCCGGATATGGCGTTCGATGTGTTTGGTAAGGAAGTATATATACTGATAGATATCCAGTTTGCCCAATTGGTTGACGGACATGTTGGTGAATACCAGCATACCTTCTCCATTTTTGAGCAGGGATACGTTGTACATGCACTGCGCATATTGCTGTTTGAGCAATGCTTTGATTTCGGACAGATTTTGGAGCCCATTAGGTTCCATGTGTTCTGGTCTTACCCATCCGAATGATTTGCTCCCGATTACATCGATTTGAGCGAATTTCTCTTCGTAATCGGCGGGTACCGCCACGGTGTGTCCGGTTCTCTTACGGTCTAATGCCCGGCGGGTGGATTTGTTAATGATGAGTAACAGAAAATAGTTGGTTAGAGTGATGTGTTCCAACACTTCTCTGATACTCCATTGATCGCGTTCTGGTTTGAAGTTCAGCAATGCTGTGTCTTTTTCAAACCACTGGTCTAACTCCCTGAAATTGGTGAGTAAAGCCTCTCTTACAACTTGAATGACATTCCTCATGGTGCTACGTTTTTGGGGTTATGTACCTCCTGGCTTTTCTGGGTCAGCACATAACTATTTAAAATGGTGTTTCTATCGTTTGACCAGGAAATAAAAAGGCCTGGCCGTAATTACGGGCCAGGCCAAATATTGTAAGGGGTCTTACAACATTACATACGAGGTCCGTATGGCTTTTTTAAGGCAAAGCCATCCCGTTTATACCAGGCACATTTTCGTGTGGTATAAGTATTAAGTTTAGTTATCGATTGAATTTGGCTCAATGTCATCATTACTATCAGCATCAAAACAAAAAGGTCCCGCTTTGTAAGCGGGACCTTTGTTTATATCGTTTGATAACTTTACTATCGTTAACAATCGGTGCAACATGCCCGCATCTTCGTCTGGACCTGCTTTTGCTTGCAGGCCATCGCGATAATCTTGTATGTTGAAAAAAGTTGCACAGTTATGTTTAATTGATGCAAAGGTAGTTTTTATTTTTTATCAATTTAAAAAACTATCCTACTTTTTTTGTAGAGTTAACAATTAATTCAACTACTACCTTGGGAATACGCGATCAAAATAAACTCAACTGTGAAGTGGGCCTGCGAAAAGCGTCGGTATTGAATTCGAAGCGCTCCTGGTTCAGACCATGCTTCTTAGTATATATACGAAATTGTTGTCGGATAAGATCTGCGATATTCCCATCTCCTCTCATTCTTCTTCCAAATTCGCTGTCATTCACATTACCGCCGTGTAAGCCTTCAATCATATGCCATACCTTATCGGCTCGATCAGGAAAGTTTTTATGTAGCCAGTCATGAAAGATGAGCTTTACGGCATCATTCAGCCGAACGACGGTGTATCCTGCAAATTTGGCTCCATTTTCAGCGCTGGCTTCAATCAGGCGGGGTATTTCCTGATCGTTCAGACCGGGAATGATGGGGGCTGTCATCACTCCTACAGGAATGCCTACATCAGTTAATTCTTTTACGATTTTAAGCCTTTGTGCTGCAGTAGTAGTGCGTGGCTCCATTTTCTGACGTAAATCTTCCTGCATGGTGGTTATGGATACATACACGCATACGAGGTTTTCTGCGGCCAGCTTTTGCAAAATATAACGGTCACGTAATACCAGAGAGTTCTTAGTGATAATCCCCACAGGCTGCTTGTACTCCAGGCAAATCTCCAGCAGTTGACGCGTCAACCACATTTTCCTTTCCACCGGCTGATAACAGTCCGTATTTCCTGAAAGAGAAATCGGCTTAGGAACCCAATTCTTATTATCCAGGAACTTGCGTAACAGCTCCGGCGCATTATGCTTGACAATGATCTTTCGCTCAAAATCCAACCCTGCACTCAACCCCCAATACTGATGCGAGTTACGGGCATAACAATAAATACAACCATGCTCACAGCCCTGATATGGATTCATAGAATACCACATCCCCACATCCGGACTATCCACTTTATTCACCAGGGATTTCGCATGCTCCTCAAAAACCTGTGTAGGTACATCTGCCTGCCACCATTCATCAATACCTTCTGTATGTTCCTTCACATACTCATCCGTCAGGAAACGATTCCTCGGATTGATCTGGGCTCCCCTCCCCTTATAGTATTGGTTTTCAGGCATCCCTTCCTGGAATGGCAAAATCATACACTAAATATTTTAGTAAAACTACTAAAATATTTAGTTACTTCATATATTTTTTAGTATTCTTGCTAAATAATCTGCATCTGCTTCATCAGGAAAGTAGCATTCTTATTTCTCGCCACCCCTTCCCTAATCCGATAGTCAAAATATAAGTGATCGTCCTGGATAGTACTCTCAAAGCAATAATTGCGAATCCGTTCAGGATAAGTATCCTCTAAATGCCCTAACTCCAAATCATGCGTAGCCACCATTCCCAAACAAGTATACTGCGTAAAATGCTCTATCAAACTGCGGGAACCAGACAACTTATCCTCAGAATTCGTACCCTTCAAAATCTCATCCAACAACACAAATACTTTCTTCCCTTTCTTCAATCCTTGAATAATATGCTGTAACCGCAACAATTCCGCCTGGAAATAAGAAGTATGACTGGCAATGGAATCCTTAATACGCATAGATGTCATGATATACATTGGCGTAAACACAAATGCATCCGCACATACCGGCGCCCCACACATCGCCAGTAACAGATTACTTCCCACACTACGCAAAAACGTACTCTTACCAGACATATTCGATCCGGTAATAATCAGGAAATCACCCTTACGACCAATACTTCCATCATTCTTCACACACTCCGACTCCGGAATCAACGGATGCCCCAATGCGGTAGCCTCCAATATCAGCCGGCCCTCCTGCGGAACAGGATAACTATAACTGGAATGGTTATACGCAAACGTAGCCAGACTATTCCACACCTCCATCTGCGCTACTACATCCAGCCACTTAGGCAAATCATCCCGGTGACTAACTTTCCATTTCTCCAACTTCACCATACAATGCAGATCATACATCAGCAATGAATTCAGCACTACCGCTACAATCAGGTTCAGTCGCTGATCCAATGCACCGCTGATACGCGCCAATTTATGCAATGCAGTCCCCGCTGAAAGGGCGGTTTGCTGCTGCTCCTGCAGTAATCGCGCATGGCCGAATTTAGCGTCGCGAACGACCTGCAATATGGTATCGAATTTCCCCAGGATGAGCGATTTGTGCGCCATCAGGCCATGTTGCGCCAATACTTTCTTCTGTGCGCTCATCAGCACCAGCCAGTTGATAGTCAACACAATCAATGCCCAAACATATGATCCCGTAAATGCATACACGAAAATGGCAGCAATAATCAACACCGGCAATACCCATCTGGCAACTTCATAAAACTTATTACCCAAAAACTCCAATGGCATCTGCAACCAGAGATTCAATTCTTTTTTGTCCTGCCCTTCTTCCTTTGCCAACGTGGCCGTTGCAGTCAACATCTGACGAAACTCCAGCTCCGGAGATAATACTTTCAGTGCTTCCTGAGTATCTTTTATTAGCGCAATATCCTGATGCGGCGACTTCAACCTATCCGCCAGCAGATTGCTGCCGGATATTGTTCCCGTTCTGTTGATATGTTGATAAATGGAAGAAGCACCAAATACATCCAGGTCACTGGTAAAATCATGACGCTCATCTACATACCTGTTGCCGTCCTCAAAGAGCGCCTTATTGGTAGTTATCAATGTATACTCCTTTTCATTCAGGTCCAGCAGCGCTTTCAGCAACTCCAACCGATCCTGACTTTTAATATGCCGCTTCAACAATGCCAGAAAACCCACTAAACCAACAGCAGCTACTGCCAGCCATAACAGGTCATAGTGAAGGCGCAGGAATTGCAGTATTCCCCATACAGTCACTATAAACGTCAATAGTCTCAGCCAGGCGTATAAGGAAGTCCGGCTCTGCTCACGGTCTCTATCGGCCTTTAATGTAGTTATCCGTTGCTGATATATCTCTTCAGGTGTCATAATTCGAGGGTTGTATGTACAAAAAAGGAGCAAAGAACCAAAGATATCCAAATCTTCGCTCCTTTGCTCCTTATTATCTTACAGGGAAAGATCCTATGCGTACTGACGTTTCAGTAACTCAGGATATTCATTGCTTACTTTCAGAATCAGTTCGCCGAACAAAGTATTCGCCCAGGCAAACCATTTACGGGTAAATTTAGTCGGATCATCTTTCTGATACGATTCATGAATAAACCCGGTATTACCATCTGTATTTCGCAGTGTTTTGATACAAGCGGCAATTTCTTCTTTATCATGACTGGTCAATGCTTTCATGATGATGCTCATCGGCCAGATGTAATTCTCACCAGTATGCGGACTACCAACGCCATCTCCGAATTTACCCTGATAATACCATGGATGGAAAGTGCTCCACACAAAATGGCGGGAAGCCTGATACAACGGATCTTCAGCAGTAGTATAACCCAGGTATGGTATAGACAACAGACTAGGTACATTGGTATCGTCAATGAATAAACGATTACCATAACCGTCTACTTCAAAACCGTACATATTACCCAACTTAGGATGCTCCACAATAGCGTAGGCCTTAATTGCGCGATCTACTTCATCTGCAAGCGTGCGACACTCTTTCGCAAAAGCGGCATCTTTATACACATTTTCACTGATCTCTGCCAACTGACGCAGCGATACTACGGCAAACATATTGGAAGGAATCAGGAATGGAAATACGGTCGCATCATCAGAAGGACGGAAAATACTAACAATCAGTCCTACCGGCAGCATAGGCGCACCCCATCCTGCATTAGGAACGGTGTCCGACTGCCATGCAGTAACACGTTGAAATTTATAAGGACCTTTGCCTTCTTTACGTTGTTGCTCCTTGAAAGTCTTAACAATCAGATGAGCAGCTTTTTTATATTGTTCGTCAAATACCTTGGAATCGTTGGTATTCTTCCAGTAATGGTATGCCAGTCGCACCGGATAACAGAGAGAATCAATCTCCCATTTACGCTCATGCAGTTCTGGTTTCATATCGGTCAGATCTTTCTCCCATTCGCTGCCGGTAGGGCCATCGTTGAAGGCGTTAGCATAAGGATCTATCAGGATACATTTCGCCTGACGATTGATCACACCTGCAATCAGTTGTTGCAGTTTGGTATCATCTTTCACCAGGGCGAGATACGGCCACACCTGTGCAGATGAGTCACGCAGCCACATGGCGTTGATATCTCCTGTAATAACGAATGTATCTGGCTTACCGTCTACCACTTTGTAGTTTACAGTTGTATCCAGTGTGTTAGGGAAACAGTTTTCAAACATCCACGCCAGTTTGCTATCTGCAATCTGTTTCTTTACCGTTAATATTGTTTTCTCTACCGCTTCACTGGTAAACTTGCGCTGAGCAAGTGGCGGACGCTGAGAACTATATCCATCCCATCCAAATACCGTTTTCGGTAAGCCCAGACTAACAGCTCCTGCCAGCAGGGCGCCGTTTTTAAGAAAATCTCTCCTTGCAACCATAACTGTTTGAGTTTATGAAGCTGTAAAATAAAAAAGTTTTCCGGATTTGCTAAATCGATTTGCCTGATGCGGATTTTTTTGCTCGCAGAGCAGCATAGGCAGCAAAGCAGCAGTAAATAAAGATGTGAATATAATTTGCCCGATGCGGATTTTTTGCTCGCAGAGCAGCATAGGCAGCAAAGCAGCAGTAAATAAAGATGTGAATATAATTTGCCCGATGCGGATTTTTTGCTCGCAGAGCAGCATAGGCAGCAAAGCAGCAGTAAATAAAGATGTGAATATAATTTGCCCGATGCGGATTTTTTTGCTCGCAAAGCAGCATAGGCAGCAGAACAGCAAAGAAATATTTTTGTTGTTTGGTAAAACAGGTGTAAATAAAAAGCAGCAAAGAGAGTGTAAATTGTCTAGTGAGATACGTGTCTCCCGAAAACTATACAATTAATCTCCTTTGCTGCTTAAATATTCGCTACAATCCTTTGCTGCTTTGCTGCCTATGCTGCTTTGCGAGCAAAAAATTACATATTTCTTCTATACTGGCCGCCTACTTCATACAGGGCATGTGTGATCTCTCCGAGAGAACAGTGTTTCACGGTTTCCATCAATTCAGCGAAGAGGTTGCCGTTATTCACTGCTACCTGTTTCAGCTGTTTCAACGCCGATTCACGCTTGATCTGATGCCTGTGCTGGAAGGCTTCCAGGGTATTGATCTGGAATTCTTTTTCTTCTGTGGTGCTACGAATAACTTCCGCAGGAATAACGGTTGGTGAACCATTCTTATTCAGGAAAGTATTCACCCCTACAATCGGATATTCGCCAGTATGTTTCAGTGATTCATAATACAGGCTTTCTTCCTGGATTTTATTACGTTGATACATACGTTCCATTGCTCCCAATACGCCTCCACGTTCGGTAATACGTTCGAATTCTGCCAATACCGCTTCCTCTACCAGGTCGGTCAGCTCTTCGATAAAGAAGGAGCCCTGAATCGGATTCTCATTCTTCGCTGTTCCCAGCTCACGGTTGATAATCAACTGGATAGCCATTGCCCGACGTACGCTCTCTTCTGTAGGCGTGGTAATAGCCTCATCATATGCATTGGTGTGCAGCGAGTTACAGTTGTCGTATATAGCATACAGCGCCTGCAGCGTAGTACGGATATCATTGAAATCTATCTCCTGCGCATGCAAACTACGTCCGCTGGTCTGGATATGGTATTTCAATTTCTGTGAACGATCATTTCCTTTGTACTTGTACTTGATGGCTTTAGACCAGATACGACGGGCCACACGGCCAATCACCGCATATTCCGGGTCCATACCATTACTGAAGAAGAAGGAAAGGTTAGGCGCAAAATCATCGATGTTCATACCACGACTCAGATAATATTCCACATACGTGAAACCATTAGCCAGTGTGAAAGCCAACTGTGTGATCGGGTTAGCGCCCGCTTCCGCAATGTGATATCCGGAGATACTCACAGAGTAGAAGTTACGTACCTTCTGATGAATGAAGTATTCCTGTACATCCCCCATCAGTTTCAATGCGAATTCCGTAGAGAAGATACAGGTATTCTGTGCCTGGTCTTCTTTCAGAATATCCGCCTGCACAGTACCACGAACGGTACTCAGGGCATGGGCTTTTATCTTCTCATATACTTCTTTCTCTAATACCTCTTCACCGGAAATCCCCAGCAAAGCCAGTCCCAGTCCGTCGTTACCGGCTGGCAGATCTCCATTGTAATGAGGCAGTGGATGATCCTTGAATTTATCTTTGATGATCGCCTGTACTTTTTCGGTCAGGCCATTTTCGAGGATGTATTTCTCACATTGCTGATCTATAGCAGCATTCATGAAGAAGGCCAGCAGTATAGGCGCCGGACCGTTGATCGTCATGGATACCGAGGTTTTCGGATCACAAAGATCAAAGCCGCTATAGAGCTTCTTCGCATCGTCAACGGTAGCGATACTCACACCGGAGTTACCGATTTTACCGTAGATATCCGGACGAATAGCAGGATCTTCTCCATACAACGTAACACTGTCGAAGGCAGTAGATAAACGTTTTGCCGGCTGATCCAGGGATACATAGTGGAAACGTTTATTGGTCCTTTCAGGACCGCCTTCTCCGGCAAACATACGGGTAGGATCTTCTCCTTCACGCTTCAGCGGGAATACGCCAGCAGCATAAGGGAATTCACCAGGAAGGTTTTCTGTCAGCTGCCAGCGGAGGATATCGCCCCAATCACTGTACTTCGGCAGACTCACCTTAGGAATCCTGCTGTGGCTAAGACTTTCCGTATATAAAGGCAATTTGATAATTCTATCTCTTACCTGGAATTCGTAGAAGTCGGCATTATATTTCTTAACGATGGCCGGCCATTCTGTAATCAAGGTTTTACATTCCGGATGCAACTGCGCTTCCAGCGAGGATTTGATATCCTGTAAAGCGCCTGCTTTCTCCGCATCCAGTTGGAGTTTCATCACACCTTCCAGTTGATACAGTTGTGTAGCCAGTTTGCACTGTTCATCCACCCATTTACTGTAATCGCCGATGGCTTCTGAAATTTCCGCCAGATATCTGACGCGGGCAGGAGGTATGATCTGGGATTTAGTAGTGGTGGCTTTTATGCTTTCATGCTCCAGGGTACCGAAAGACACGCCTGCTTTCTCAATCACTTTTTCCATCACTCGTTCGAAGAGCAGATTGATACCTGCATCATTGAACTGGGATGCGATAGAACCGACTACTGGCAGTTCATCATCTTTGGCTGTCCAGAGGCTGTGGTTACGTTTATATTGCTTACGCACATCATGGAGTGCATCCAGGGCGCCTGCTTTATCAAATTTGTTGATCGCAATGACATCGGCGTAATCCAGCATGTTAATCTTCTCCAACTGTGAAGCGGCGCCATACTCTGGCGTCATCACGTAGAGGGAAACATCGCAATAATCGGTAATAGCAGTATCGCTTTGACCAATACCGGAAGTTTCCAGGATGATAAAGTCGAATGCCGCTGTTTTGCAGATATCTATTGCTTCCTGGATATGTTCAGAAATGGCTTTATCTGATTCGCGGGTAGCGAGAGAGCGCATGTATGCTCTTGGGTGATGAATGGCATTCATGCGAATACGGTCGCCCAGCAATGCGCCTCCGGTTTTTTTCTTGGATGGGTCTACAGAAATTACCGCAATAGTTTTATCTGTAAAACGATTCAGGAATCTGCGTACCAGTTCATCTGTCACGCTACTTTTACCTGCACCGCCAGTACCGGTAATCCCCAGTACCGGAATGTTCTCTGTATCGGGAGTATTGGTAATCTGTGCGCCATCTGCAGCCACTGTTACAGCTTTGCGGGCTTTCGCACCGCTCAGCATAGCCACTGGCATATCATTTTCCGCCAGGGAAATGGCTCTGGCGATTATTTTAGGATTCTTATCTTTCTTCAGCTGTACGGTGTCTTCTCCTCCTGTGCCGGCAGGCAAAGGCTGTACGGCCACATCGCATCTGTTGATCAGATCTTCGATCATACCTTCCAGGCCCATCTGACGACCGTCGTCCGGAGAATAGAGTCGCGCAATGCCATATGCATGCAGCTCTTCCAATTCAGTAGGCAGAATAGTTCCGCCACCACCGCCGAAAATTTTTATATGACCACACCCTTTTTCTTTCAGGAGGTCGTACATGTATTTGAAGAACTCCACATGCCCGCCCTGGTAGGACGTAACGGCAATTCCCTGCGCATCTTCCTGGATGGCACAATCTACTATTTCCGCCGCTGAGCGGTTATGCCCCAGGTGAATCACTTCTGCTCCCTTTGCCTGCATTATACGGCGCATAATGTTGATCGCAGCATCATGACCATCGAATAAGGCGGCCGCTGTTACTATGCGAACCTTGTTTTTTGGTGTATACGACATATAAAATTCTGATTTTACCCGCACCGGCAGGTGCGATTTGCAATTTACGCTTTCTTTTGCTCGTAAAACGCGTAGGGATGCGGAGCCAGACAAACTTTGCCGATTTTCCACCTATTTCCGGGATGTATAGAAAATCGGTGAAGAAAAGCCGGGTTTCATTAAATTTTTTTCGGCAAAAAAAATCCCTTGCACGGGCTGTACAAGGGAAATTAAATTTAAAAAGCACCAGCAAAAATGCAAAGCGGCCTTATTGTTTCATAACGTGGAATTATAAAATCAACTATAGAAAAAATTTAATTTGATATTTAATGTATTGAAAGCTTAGTAAGACAGATTTTTCCTGATAACAAGTCAGATACAAGGTCTTCTACATACTGGTCATTTACTTCGATGCTTATCAATTCTCTATTCGGCAAACAGGCATCGTTTAATAGATGCTTTCAAGGATGTGTATATCTTACACAATCTTAATTAAAATTTTGTTAAAAACAAACTTTTTTGAACCTTTTTTGGAAAATAAAAACGAAAAGAGAGGAATAATGGTAAAAAGAACCCCTAATCCTTTACTGTAAAGGATTTTAAAGAATTTTATTTTAACAAAAAGGGTTAAGAATTAAGGATTAGGGAGATAAAAAACTATTATATTCTGATACTTAAAAACCAATGCCCAGATAGCGCTTTTTCCGCTGATCATACTTATCAAAATTGAATTTATACAGCTTAGCCGGGCGATGAGGAACATCCTCTTCTTCCTCATTTAAATCCATCAACAGATCCATGGACAGAAATTTCTTGCGGAAGTTTCTTCTGTCCAATTCTACATCCAGGATCGCCTCATACAGATTCTGTAGTTCCCGGAGAGAGAATTTCTTCGGCAACAGGTTAAAACCTACGGGTTGTACCATCACTTGTTGTTTCAGGCGTTCATGACATGTATCTAGAATCTGTTTATGGTCAAATGCCATTTCATGCAAATCCTTTATACTGTGCCAATGCAGCTCATTATTGCTCATCTTTAGTTCCACATGTTCAATATTGACCAGGGAATAATAAGCGACAGTGATTACTCGCCCGGCCGGATGCCGGTTAATGGTACCAAAAGTTTGTACTTGCTCCATGTACACATTATCCAGGCCAGTACGCTCTTTCAGCACCCGGTAGGCCGCTTCATCCAGCTCCTCGTCTGGTCGCACAATGTCGCCCAGCAGCGACCATTGCCCTTTAAATTCTTTCAAATCGGATTCAATCAGCAATACTTTCAGTTCATCGTTATTAAAACCGAATATGACGCAGTCCACAGAGATTGCGACCTTGAAATAATCCTTTATTTCAACAAGGTGTGTATTGATGTTCTTAGACATAGATGACATCATAGAAAACGTGGAATTACAGTAAAATTTCTGCTTTGTTTTGGTTCACTTGGCCAAATCAAGCAAAAAAATAGCACATTTTTGAAAAAATTGCCAGTATTTTTTTAGCCAACCCGACGCATGCTTTCGCCGGGCAAAAAGATAAGTTTATTTTTACGCTTCAGTTTCAAAGTTATGTATACAAAAGATATTGAAATAACCCTCTCCCAGCTTGCCAAACAGCTGTTGGAGCATCAGCAGAAAAATGCCCTGCTGCATTCGTCCATTGATGAGACCCTGGAAGGCCTGCGCCGTGTTATCACGTACAACGATTGGCGTTACTATGTCCAAAGCGATCCCGTACTAAGCGATTATGAGTACGATCAATTGTTCGCGTGGCTCAAAAAGCTGGAAACAGCACATCCCGATCTTGTGAGTGCTGATAGTCCTACCCAACGGGTAGCCCGCGGCCTGACCAAGGAATTCCCGACTGTTCAGCACCTGGTGCCGATGCTCAGCCTGGAAAACTCCTACAATGCAGATGACCTGATCGATTGGGACCGTAAAGCCCGCGAAGCTTCCGGCCTCACTGAAATTGAATACTGCATCGAACCTAAATTCGATGGCGCCAGTATTTCCCTGATATATGAAGATGATAAACTGACCCGCGGCGCTACCCGTGGCGATGGGGTTTCTGGAGAAGATATTACCACGAATATTCGCCAGATACGCAGTATTCCTCTCTCAGCCCAATTTGGCCAATACGGTATCCAGCAAATCGAAATCCGTGGGGAAGTTCTTATCAATAAAAATACTTTCAAAGCTTTCAACGAAAAACGTATTGCCGAAAACCTGCCACCACTGGCAAATCCACGCAATGCCGCCTCTGGTTCTCTCCGCATGGTAGATCCTGCGGAAGTAGCCAAAAGAGGTCTGGAGGCTTTCCTCTACCATATGAGCTATCATACCATGGAACCTGGTAAAACAGAACCAGAAGCGCTGCTCACCCATAGCGGCACGCTGGACCTCTTGTCTACACTGGGTTTCAGAAGTCCTGCCAAAGAGAAAAAAGTAGTGAGAGGTATCCAGGAAGTGATCGATTACTGTCTCTGGTTTGAAACAGAAAGAGATAACCTCCCCTATGAAATTGATGGTATGGTGATCAAAGTGAATGATTATGCGCTACAAGATAAGCTGGGCATGACAACACACCATCCTCGCTGGGCCATCGCCTATAAATTCAAAGCCCGCCAGGCTACCAGTAAGCTCCGTAATGTGGAGTTCCAGGTAGGCCGTACCGGCTCAATCACACCTGTAGCGAAAATAGATCCTGTGCATATCGGCGGCGTAACAGTATCCTCTATCTCTCTTTTCAATGAGGAAGTGATCCGGGAAAAGGACCTCAAACTCGGTGATACCGTATTGGTAGAGAGAGCGGGAGACGTAATTCCCTACATCGTGAAATCCAACGCAGATCTGCGGGATGGGATGGAGCAAGACATTGTATTCCCTACTCATTGTCCGGTGTGCCACGACAAACTATTTAAACCTGAAGGAGAAAGCGTTTGGCGTTGTATCAATATCAACTGTGAAGCACAAGTGGTGGAACGCATGATCCACTTTGTAAGTAAAGACGCCATGGATATAAAGAGCTTCGGCGAAAGTAATGTCCGCAAGTTCTACACCATGGGCCTGATGAAAGATATCCCGGGCATCTACACGCTAGATTTTGAGAAAATAGGCACCCTGGAGGGGTTTGGCAAGAAATCGCTTACCAACCTGCAATCAGCTATAGAACAATCGAAATCCCAGCCTTTACATCGCTTGATATTTGGTCTGGGTATCAGATATGTTGGAGAGACGACCGCCAAAACGCTGGCGAATGCTGTTTCCAATCTCATGGATCTGCAACATTTCAGTGAAGAGCAAATCCTTGCTTTGGAAGACATTGGGCCTAAAGTAGCAGGTTCTATCCGCCAGTTCTTCAGTAACCAGGACAACATCGAGATGTTGCATAAACTAGCGGAATTAGGTATCAATCTGGAAAATACCAAAAGTACCGCTGCCGGCACTGGTGAACTGAGTGGTCAAACTTTCCTCTTCACCGGTACGCTCCATAAGCTGAAACGCAGTGATGCAGAGGAAATGGTGGAACAACATGGCGGAAAAATTCTTTCTGGCGTCAGCAGTAAATTGAACTACCTGATTGTAGGAGAAGATGCCGGTAGTAAACTGGAAAAAGCAAAGAAAATTAACACGATCAGAATTCTCTCTGAAGACGAATTCCTGGAGCTGATAAAATAAGAGGAATGGACGATTTACATTTCATGAAACAGGCACTCATAGAAGCACGCAAAGCCTTTGATGAAGGAGAAGTGCCTATTGGCGCCGTAGTAGTACTGAATAACCGGATTATCGGCAGAGGATATAACCAGGTAGAAAGATTGAATGATTGCACCGCTCACGCGGAGATGATTGCACTCACTTCCGCTTTCAATACGCTTAGCAGCAAATACCTGATGGATGCGACCTTATATGTAACCGTAGAACCTTGCCTGATGTGCGCCGGAGCGCTCTATTGGAGCAAAATAGGCCGTATCGTATATGCGGCCCCGGATGATAAAAATAGTTATCGCAGGTCAACCGGAACCACGTCTCCCTTCCATCCTAAAACAAAGCTGGAAGAAGGTCCATGTAAGGAAGAAAGTCTTACCCTCATGAAAACGTTCTTCGAATCCAGAAGAAAATAATAGGCACAAAAAAGCCTCGCCATCCATAACGGCGAGGCTTTTTTTATGTGCATTATTATTTTACTTATGCTCTTCTGGCATCATCAGTTTATTCATCGCCATCATCTGCTTCATCACTTGTTCCATGCCTTCTGCAGATCCATCCAGGAATATCACGTTCCCTTTACCGTTTTCTGCAAAGTTCTTGATGGCTTCTGTCCACATAGAGAAGAGGATCACAGAAGTATCCAGGTTGGCTTGTTGCATTTCTTTAGCAGCGAGACTCATACCTTTAGCCACTTCTTCGCGGAATAAAGCCACACCCATACCGCGCAACTGAGCGGCCTGACGTTCTGCTTCCGCAGCGATTTTTATGGCATTACCTTCTGCTTCTGCCGCTTTGGTTTTAGTAATCAGCAACGCCTGTCCTTCGTTTTCAGCAGCCGCTTTCAGGTTATTGGAAGATACTACCTGCGCCATGGATTTCATAATCGCATCATCGAAAGTGATATCGTTCATCTGCAAATCCTGCAAATGATATCCCCAGTCTTCCAGGGTAACATCAATCTGCTCTTTTACGTGTTCTGTAATATCGCGGCGAAGTCCTAATACTTCTGATTGTCTTTTAGTAGCAACAAATCCGCGGATAGAACCTTCAATGGTACGTACCAGCGCCTGCATGAAACTACGTTCATCCATAAATTTAAAAGCCACATTCTTAATGGTTTCTTCCTGTTGATTCCATACAGAATACAATAACATGGCTTTAAAATATACATTCGCCTGGTCAATGGTGATAGCCTGGAATTCCAGTTCCACAGATCTGTTCTGAATGGAGACTCTTTTAAATACCTTCTCAATTAAAGGAATTTTAAAATTCAGTCCAGGATGAAGTATACGGTTATACTTCCCGAAAATAGTGGTAACAGCAATGGTACCCTGCTGTACAGCTACAAAACAGGATAAGATAACTAATAATACCAGTACCACAAGTACAATACTTACTGCTTGCATAACAATTATGTTTAGGTAGGGTTATGATCCCTAAATATAATAAATAAAACTTTCCCGCCAGGTAGGAATAAGGGCGGGTTACACAGGGTTATCAAGAGGGTTGTTTGTATATGAAGACAAACAATGGATGAAACTGAGCTTAAAAACACAACGAATGAAAATTGTAAAAAGCTAGTCAGATCCTCTGTTTTCTCCTGAAGTATATGAATACATCGTCTAATTCAATTTGTTTCAATTGATATGCAAGCCGGGTTCTCAGATCTTCTGTTTCATCCTTAATTCTCCTGTACTGATCCTTCAGAATTTCATAACGTGCTACAATCTCTTCAGACGTAGCAGATTGTTCCAGTTGCAAAATATAGAATGCTCGTTCCTCGGTTATCATAGTGATAGGGGGTGTTTCAGCCAATAATCATATTATGATGTTTAAAAAACATACATAATATTATTTTACTAAATTAGTGGAGATTCAAAAGCAAGCAAATACCCAACCTTGGGTATTTTTCGGTTTTTTTTAGCAAAGTTTAGCAAAAAATACCGGTCACTCAGGTTCTTAATCTCTGGTTTTCAGAAAATTACATCTTACATTAACTTTTTCTTGCAATTGTTGCAATTTTGCACTGCAAATAGGGCGCAGTTGTTATTTCAGCAAAAACCGATACTATTTTCACCTAATGATTCTTTAGAATCCAATTTTTCTGGCAAGGGAAACCAGCTCTGTACTATTCCTCACTTTTAGTTTCAATCGGATATTCTTTCTGTGCGTCTCAACTGTATAACGACTAAGGTTCAACGAACTGGCTATCTCTTTATTATTTAATCCCCGCACAGCCAGGGCCATTACATCTTTTTCACGAGCGGTTAACTTATTCAACAAGCTTTCATTCTGCCGGCGAAGGATTTCAGAAAGCGCATCAGTCAATGCTGCATTGGTGTCCATCGCGCCTGTCAGATCCAGAAAAGCGCAGATAATCTCTACAACTTCCCCACTGGCATTTTGCGTAAATGGCACTTCCAATCCCAACAACCAACGATATTCTGTTTCACCTTTCCGGCGAATACGGGCCATACCTCCAAACTGTCTGCGATTATTCCGGAAGGCCTGTTGGGCTACAGCGGCCAGTTTGAAATCTTCCGGATGCATGATGTTACTGAAAAATTCCATTCCCAGCCCAATCATCTCTGCTGGCGTGTAACCAAATGCTTCTGCCAATCCCTGATTACACCAGGTTATACTTTTCTTGTTATTATCATAGCTATATAGCATTGCAGGCACATGATGCAAGATACTTTCCAGCCATTGCACGCGATTCTTTAATTGATCATTCTCCTTCTGCAAGGCGGAGAGGGAAAAGTTTTGCCCTAAATCAGAGGCTGTCTGCATACTAAACGTTTTAAACAAACAATAGGTAACTCACAACTATCAGGCATACACGAAAATTGCCTGTTGTTACGTCCTGTTAAACCGAGTACGTAAATTTAAAATAAAAAATCATATGACCAAGCCTATCAGGCTCCTGGGTTATCCATAATATCTATTAAATCGATGTGACTATCGAAATTCTTAATTGATTTTTAGCCAGATAGGCAGTAAATTTGGCGACTATCTCGAAAAAAATATTATAAACCCATAAAAAACAGAATTATGGCATTCACACTTCCGAGCTTACCTTACGCCACTGATGCGTTAGAACCACATATCGACAAACTGACTATGGAAATCCACCATGGTAAGCACCACCAGGCTTATGTTGACAATCTGAACAAGGCTGTTGCCGGTACAGAAAATGAAAATAAATCCCTGGAAGAGCTGGTTGCCAATGCTGGTAAAATCAGCCCTGCTGTTAGAAACAACGGCGGCGGTCACTGGAACCACAGCTTCTTCTGGACTATCATCGCTCCTAACGCTGGTGGCCAACCTACTGGTAAAGTAGCAGACGCTATCAACAGCGCTTTCGGTTCTTTCGATGCCTTCAAAGAAAAATTCAACGCTGCCGGCGCTACACGCTTCGGTTCAGGTTGGGCATGGCTGATCGTAAAAGACGGCAAACTGGAAGTTACCTCTACTCCTAACCAAGATAACCCACTGATGGATGTTGCCGAAGTAAAAGGTACTCCAATCCTCGGCGTAGACGTGTGGGAACACGCTTACTACCTGAAATACCAGAACCGCCGCCCAGAATACCTGGCCGCTTTCTGGAACGTGGTTGACTGGAAAGCAGTTGAAGCTCGCTTCGAAAAAGCTTAATCACCTTTTCCAAATAAAAATCCTCCTGGTATTCCACCTGGAGGATTTTTTTATTTTATCTTGAGCC
Source organism: Chitinophaga dinghuensis (assembly GCF_003259435.1). Classification (GTDB taxonomy): domain Bacteria; phylum Bacteroidota; class Bacteroidia; order Chitinophagales; family Chitinophagaceae; genus Chitinophaga; species Chitinophaga dinghuensis. Next base: position 549,966 of record NZ_QLMA01000002.1, on the reverse strand, counting down.
TCCAGACAAATCCTTTTCATGCAACATCAACCTGCCCGTAATTCCAAACTCAGCAAATTACGCCGGCTACTGAAAAACTTTACGCCGGACAACCTGAGATACAGCGAATTCTCCTTTGCCCAGGAAGGAGAAGATATGATCCTCCGCAGATTCGTCGGCAAGAAAACAGATGGCTTCTTCGTCGATATCGGCGCACACCACCCTATCCGATTCTCCAATACTTATCGCTTCTACCTCGATGGATGGCGCGGTATCAATGTGGACGCAATGCCTGGCAGTATGCTGCCATTCCAAAAAAAACGCCCCAGAGATATCAACCTGGAAGTTCCTGTGTCCGATAAAAAAGAAGTACTCAAGTTCTATATCTTCAACGAACCTGCCCTCAACACTTTCAGCGAAAAAGAAGCACGGGCTAAAGATGGCAAAAACAACTATAAAATCACCGATGTAAAAGAACTGCAAACCGTCACCCTGGAAGATATTCTCCATGAACATCTCCCCGCCGGCCAACAGATCGACTTTATGTCCGTTGATGTGGAAGGACTCGACCTCCAGGTATTACAATCCAATAACTGGGAAAAATATCGCCCGGAATATTTACTGGTGGAGGATTTGATGAGTGATGTGTCCGACTCCCTGGAAGGACCACTCTATAAATTCCTGCAATCAAAAGATTATAAACTGGTAGCAAGATCCTACAATACCGCCTTCTACCACGATAATAGAAAATAACACAATAAAAAGGGCTGACGTCGCGCCAGCCCTTTTACTTTATTTCAACTCTTTTACCTTCACATTCTTAAACCAAATCTCACTACCATGATCCTGTAAGGCAATCTTCCCTTTCTTCGTCATGCCATAACCCTTCGCATCCTTCCATTTACCAGTCTCCTTGTTCTTCTTCCACTCAGGACTACCCATCGTATATTCCGCTGTTTTTTGTCCGTTCAACCAATGCTCCACATGCCCTTTGTTGACAATAATCTTGGTATGATTCCATTCCCCGATTGGATTGGAAGCAGCCACCAACGGTGGATTCATCGCGTAGTTGGCGCCGGTTTTCTGCCAGTCTTCCAACTTCTCCGGAAAGTTCTTATCATCAATGATCTGATATTCAGGCCCACTCAGATAAGGCGCTTCAAACTCTTCAGAAACCAAATACATAATACCGCTGTTTCCTTTAGGAGCAAGCTTCCAGTCTGCATTCAGCTCAAAATTATCATAGCTGCTATCTGATGTCAGATCAGCACGTTTATCACTTTTATCGGTAGCGCTGCCCAAACAATGAAGTAATCCCTTTTCTGCCACCCAGGTATCAGTAGTTTTGCCTTTGTAGCCATGCCAGCCATCTTTGCTGCTGCCATTGAATAAGAGCTTCCATCCGTCTGCTTTTTCGGCATCAGACAAAACGTTGTCTGTATCAGCGGCGATTTCTTTGATGGCCACGGCAGTATCAACTTTCACCACTTCTTTGGTTGTACTCTGACCATTGTTGCAGGAGGTAGCCGCAATAGCTACGACAGATAATACAGGTATAATCAGTTTTTTCATGTTCAGTTATTTTATCAGCTTACTACTTTAAGATTTGTTGGGTCCCACTGTATTATTTTATTCGAGAAGTAACTATCGTTACAAAGCAATGCAGGTGCGGCTGCACGGAAACCAAATAACGGATCTTCCGCTACGGTTCCTTTGTTACGCATCGCATTGAAAAGATTATAGAAGTGATCGAAGTGTGCTCCTTTATAACCTTGTTCTGCCTCATAAATCAGCTTATCCGGCGGCAGCATCGACTTACGGTCATACACATACGATTTTCCGGAATTACCACCGTTATTTTTTGCAGCAGTCAACGGATCATTGGCATCTACTTCGTTCCTGTTTTTGTACAATGTTACCTTATCCCACTCTACCGTCATAGAACCTTCACTGCCCACCATTCTGAGGTAGTTTGTGCCGCCAGTACCGTCTACGAAATTGACACGCAGGGAAAGATTGAAAGCCGGATGAACAGCTGTCTCCGGATAATCAAACATACCTAACATAATGTCTGGTACTTCTCTTCCATCTTTCCAATAACGCAACCCGCCAGTAGCCATTACTTTATTAGGGCCAATGGAATTAGTAACGAAATGTAAGCTGGAAAACAAATGCACAAACAGATCTCCGGAGACGCCTGTACCGTAATCACGGTAGTTACGCCAACGGAAAAAGCGCAGTGGATCGAAATCGCGCTTAGGCGCATTCTTCAGATAGGCATCCCAGTCTACCGTTTTCGTGGAAGCATCAGCAGGAATAGGATACTGCCATGCGCCGGTAGGCGACATACGCGCCCAGAATCCTTCCGCATAGTTAAGATGCCCGATAGCGCCTTCTTTCAGCAACTGTCTGGCCTTCTCATTTCCCAGAGAACTCATCCCCTGGCTACCTACCTGGTATACCACGTTGTTGCGCTTTTGCGCATCCACTACTGCCGGGCCTTCCGTGATATCATGTACCATCGGTTTTTCACAGTAAACAGATTTCCCTTTGTTCATAGCGGCTACAGAAATATCCTTATGCCAGAAATCAGGTACTGCGATGATGACCGCATCAATATCCTTGCGGTCAAGAATTTCATTGTAGTTACGCGTGGTGAAGATGTCGTTGCCCCATTTCTTTTTGGCATCGGCGAGGCGACCATCGTACAGATCGCATGCAGCAACGAGTTTTACACCAGGAACAGTGATAGCGGTGTTGGCATCTGCGGTACCCATACCGCCTGCGCCAATCAATGCAATCTGGATGTGATCGTTTGCGCTGTACTTTTCGTTTAGTCGTGAGAGTGATTGAATGTTCCGCTGTTTATCAGCAGCCGTGAGGATAGTTGGCAGCATAGATGCCCCTACCACTCCTTTGGCAAATTTGCTGATAAAATTCCGGCGGGAGTTTTCGTTGGAATTTACTGGCATGCTTACCCTTTTAGGTGATAAAATGATGATTGGTTAATATAATCACAATAAAGGAATAATGCAAAATAGCGGGACAAATGGCGGAACACGTTAGTGCCAAACGGCCTTGCCCGAATGGCAGAGACTACAAGAAATAAAAAAGCAAACGATGGACATCTGCGACGTCCATCGTTTGCTTTTTTATTTCTTTAGAAGAATTTTATCTGTTAGTTCGCTGTGGAAGCAGATAATATCTTTTTGTAAGAAGGCTGATTCAGCAACAGACTGATAGCCTTATTTACTTCATTATCAGCTGTCAGACTTTTCGCAATGCGACCTTCCTGCATATAGTAACGATTCACGATTTCTTCTTCCAGCAAGCGTTTGATCTCTTCTTTATTTTTCAGGAGATCCTGCTTTTTATCGTGCTTCAGTTTTTGTTCCAATACTTCCAGGTCTTTGGATACTGCATCATAATATTTTTCTTTACGCGCAGTAGTTTTGAAGGATTCCAAAGCGTCTTCACTACGGGTTTTATAACTGTAGTCTTTGTTGTCCAGGAAGTGTTCAAATTCATTGAATTCCTGGTCTGTCAGGCTGAAATTGGCAGCAGTAGCTATTTTCGGATGGCTGTAATAGTATTGTGTAGCGTAATCGAAGATATATTGTTTACGTAACAGGGAGACAGCCACCTGACTGAGATACGTTGGGTCCACTTTCGCATCGGGTTCGATTCCTCCCCCATCTTTCACCACGCGACCGCCAGCGGTTTTAAAGGATTTGCGCAGGGAGTCTGCCACAAAATCTACACTGCCATCTTCATTGCGGTGCGAGTAATCAATTGCCTGAATACAACGTCCGCTGGGCGTGTAATACTTTGCCGTAGTAACTTTCAGCTTGGCATTGTAAGGCAGCGGACGGGTAGTTTGTACGAGTCCTTTTCCGTAGGAACGCTGGCCTACAATGATGCCTCTGTCGAGGTCCTGGATAGATCCGGCCACAATTTCGGATGCAGAAGCAGAAGAATGATTGGTCAGTACTGCCAACGGTATATGATCATCGGCAGGAGCACCGCTGGTTTCATAAGAGCGATCCCAGTTTTTCACTTTTCCGCGGGTACTAACGATCTGTTTATTTTTATCAACGAAGGTATTGGCAACGATAACCGCTTCATCGAGGAGGCCGCCCGGGTTGCCACGAAGGTCCAGGATAACGCCTTTCATGGAAGGGTTCTGTTGTTTCAGTTGTTCAAATGCTTTCCGGACCATGTTCCCACTATTTTCGGTGAACTGGGTCATTTTGATATATCCTATATCGTTTTTAACGAAGCCGGAGTAAGACACGGCTTTAACGTTGATTTCCTGGCGTACTATTCTTTTGGTAGCAACGGCATTGGTAACTGGATTTCTGAAAGCGATATCCAGTGGTGTTCCCGGGGTTCCTTTCAGCATTCTGCTGATGCTGTCCTGGGGAATATTTTTCAGGGAGCGGCCGTCCATGGTTTCCAGGATATCTCCTGGTTTCACGTTGGCTTTATCCATTGGACTGCCGGGGTATACGTCGGTGATGCAGGTCCAGTCTCCATTGGTAGTAATGGAGGCGCCTACGCCGCCGTATTTTCCGGTGGCCATATACTTGAGTTCATCCAGATTATCTTCTGCGATGAAGTCGGTATACGGGTCCGTATCATCCAATATCGCTTCCATGCCTTTACGGATGGTTTTTTCGGGCGGCAAATCATCCACGTAGTAAGTATCCAGTTCGTGGTAGAAAGCGGCGAAAAGGTCCAGGTTTTTGGCTATTAGGAAGTATTTATTGTTTTCGTCGAAGGCGAAGATGCCGGTGGCAGTGATCAGCAGGGCCAGGAGGCCGCCGATAATTTTCTTTTTTCTGGTAAAGAAGTTACCCATACAATATCGTCGAAAGATGAAAAAATGAACGTTGGCAGGTTATGGCACTGGGTCATAACCATGGCCACCCCAGGGATGGCAAGACAAGATACGTTTTATGGTGAGATAGCCGCCTTTGAAGAGGCCATATTTTTTGAAGGCTTCCAGTCCGTAATGGGAACAGGAGGGCGTATAACGGCATTTAGCTCCCAGCCATGGGGAGATGAGCCATTGATATAGTTTGATGAGGAATATAAAGGGATAACTCAACCAACGCACTACACGGATCATAATCAAGAATTATCGAAATTAAGAATGAGTGGCAGTTGGGGGAGCAGGGGGCTCACCGGTGGCTGCCAATTTCTTTAAAATTACCGAAATTTTGCCTTGAATGGTGGAAAAGGGTGCGATATTTTTATCAGTATAAATGAGGAAGACAGCCAGCTTTCGGGACTGAATGCTGAGCTTGTCATGTAGTTCCTGCTTTTGCAGGCGCCAAGCCTCGCGGGAGAGACGTTTCACCCGGTTGCGGTCTGTTGCCCTTGGGAATTTACGGTTAGACACGCTAAAACCCACCTGAATAGGAAATCTATTCACCGGCAGATCATCCACCGGCATATAGACTACCCTGTAGGGAAAAACAGAAAACGCTTTTCCTTCCCGAAAAAGCGTTTCAATAAGTTTTCTGCTTTTTAACCTTTCTTCCTTTTTAAAAGAATAAGTTTTTATGGCAAATAGTATTTATCTACTAATTATTTCAGCTTACGCTCGTCAGAAACAGTCAGCTTCTTACGACCTTTAGCCCTACGGGATGCCAGTACCTTACGGCCATTAGCAGTTTCCATTCTCTTTCTGAAGCCGTGAACGCTCTTTCTGCGTCTGTTATGCGGTTGAAAAGTACGTTTCATTTCTTTTATTTGTTTTTACCTGTACTATACTAAAACCTCCCGTAATGGGAAACTGTTTTTTAAAACGGAAGGCAAAGGTAGCAGTTTTTTTTGAAAAGTGAAAATTTTAGCCAGAAAATAAAAAATGGAATGTGGATAAATACCACATTCCATTCTTAATATGCTAATAATCAACTATTTAATGCCCATTTTAGTTTTTACTGCAGCGAGGATATCATCGCCAGCAGGAGAAACCAGCAGCATACCGTTGCTGTTGTCGATTACATAACCGTAACCTTTTTCTTTAGCTACATCTTCGATGGCTTTACGCGCTTTATCGTAGATAGGTTTCAGCAGCTGAGCTTGTTTGTCCTGGATTTTTTGCTGAGAAGCCTCGCTATAATCCTGGATACGTTTCTGGATATCTTGCAGGTCTTTACCTTTGATTTCTCTTACGTTTTCAGTCATGCTAGCAGCTTTATCATTGAATTCCTGCAGCTTTTTCTGATACTCATCGTACATCGCTTTACCATCCCCTTCGAGGCTTTTTGCGAATGTCTGCAATTCAGTTTCTGCCTTAGCAGTTTCAGGCATAGCCGTCACCAGCGCCTGAGCGTTGATATGCGCTATTTTGGACTGTGCCTTTGCATTTACGCTGAACAAACCGGCTACTGCCACAAAAGCAATAATTACGAACTTCTTCATGATGTTGTCTGTGTTTAAAAAAATTTTAATACTTATAGTTAAAAAATAGGTGCCAGTTATTTCTTTACGCCCAGTGATTTTAATATCTCATCACTTTTATCCAGTTTCGGATCGGAGAATATCACAGTTGCTCCTCCGGATTTGTCCAGCACGAAATCATACATTCTGCCGGCAGCCAGTTTTTGCACTGCATTATAAATCTTATCCTGAATAGGTTTTACTAATTCCTCTCTTTTCTTAAAAAGATCTCCTTCATAACCAAAACGCTTCTTCTGGAGGTCTTTGGCATCCTTTTCCTTCGCCACGATTTCATCTTCCCGCTTATGTTTCAGTTCCTCAGTAAGCATCACCTGCTCCGCCTGATACGACTTATACATCTTATCCACTTCCTGGAATTTCGCATCAATTTCTTTCTGCCATTGATCAGCAATAGCGTCCAGTTTCTTCTGCGATTCCTTGTACTCAGGAATACTTTCGAGAATATATTTTGTATCTATCACACAATAGCGTTGCGCACTTGCACCCCACGCTGCTGCCAGGATAAAGGCAGCGGTAATAAATAGTTTTTTCATGCTACAATGGATTTTTGACTTTCCTGTTTTTGACCAGTTAATTCCTGCAATATATAATTTATTTTCACATTATTCAGGTTCGAAGCCGAGCATAAAGGTAAACTTAGCGGCGTTCTTCAGACCCTGACCTGGCTGCAGTCTGTCAAATCCTATACCATAATCAAACCCAAGCAAACCAAACATCGGCAGATAGAAGCGCATACCCAAACCAGCAGAGCGACGCAGCCTGAAAGGATTGTAATCCTGAATATCGCGATAACCATTCGCCGCCTCAACAAAAGCCAAACCAAAGATGGTGGAGCTAGGGTTCAGACTAAATGGATAACGCAGCTCCATCACATACTTGTTGAATACAGTAAATCCTTCATAACCTGCAGGTTGTCCGCTTTCCGGATTCACACTTGGATTAGAGGTATAATAAACCGGATAACCTCTCTGGGAGATGATATCACGATCGTAGATAGCAAAGTTACTCAGACCATCTCCACCCAGCTCAAAACGACCGAATGGCGACAGGGTAGTACGGTTGTTGTAGCGACCAATATAACCAAACTTAGCAGCCACTTTCAGTACGAACTGTTTGTTATCGCTACCCATTGGCTTACTCAAAGGCACATACCATTCTGCGTTAAAGCGATACTTCTGGTACTCGATAAATTTAAACTGTTCCGCAATAGGCTCCGCCTGATAATTCCTGTCTGGACTAAACAAAGAATAAGGAGGCGTGAACTGTCCGGACAACATGAAGTTGGAACCACTACGTGGGAAGATCTGCTGATCCACAGAAGAACGCGCCAAGGTCAGTTTCAGGTTGACGTTGTTCGCATTACCAGTAGAGAAACCAGGAATACCAAAGTAGTTATAGTTCTTCAGTCTGTACTGCTGATAGTTCACAGAATAAATCAGAGAGAAATAGTCATCTGGCCATTTCAATTGTTTACCCAGAGATACGGACGCACCCAATACGCGGAAACTTCCGTTTGGAGAAGTAGTGGTATCGTTATAAAGACGTTTGTAATAATCATTGTAAGCATAAGGATTCTGGTAGCTGCTATAGAAGCTCACAGAAAACTGGTTTCTTTTCTTACCACCCAGCCAAGGCTCAGTGAAAGAGAAGTTATAAGAACGGTATGCCTTACCATTGGAAGATACGCGGATAGACAGTTTCTGACCATCGCCACTTGGTAAAGGATCCCAAGTCTCTTTCTTAAAGATATTACGTAAAGAGAAGTTGTTGAAGGTAACACCTAAGGTACCGGTCAGACCGATATAACCACCCCAACCTGCGGAGAGCTCCAGCTGGTCGTTTGCTTTCTCTTCCACGGTATAGTCGATATCCACAGTACCATCCTGTACGTTAGGCACTGGGTTCATACCAATTTTTTCCGGGTTGAAGAAACCAAGGTTGGCAATCTCACGGTTAGAACGAATCAGATCCTGACGGGAGAATTTCTCACCTGGAATCGTACGCAGCTCACGACGAATTACGTGTTCGTTGGTTTTTTCGTTACCAGCAATACGTACTTCTTTAATGGTTGCCTGCGGACCTTCGCGCAAACGGATCTCATAATCGATGGTATCGCCGTGGATCGCTGTTTCAACCGGATCAATCTGGAAGAACAGATAACCATAGTCCATGTAAGCACCGGTGATATCGCCGCCTTCCTGAGACATTTGTTTACCTAATCTCTTTTCCAGCAGTTCCAGGTTATAGATATCTCCTTTCTTGATACCCAACATGCGGGTCAGCAGAGAATCGGAATATCTTACGTTACCTTTCCAGGTAATATCCCCGAAATAATATTTTTTACCTTCAGAAACCTGTATTTCTACATTCAGGTTCTTGCTGGCATTGTTATAAGTAGTATCCTTTACGATCAACGCATCCCTGAAACCGTTCTTGTTATAGTAAGCGATGATCTTACCTTTATCTTCAATGTATTTGGCTTCATTGAATTTGGCAGAACTGAACAGTTTGAAGCGGAAATAAGGATCCAACTTTTCCAGTGACCTGGTAGGCTGAAGGAATCCGTAGGTTTGCCAGAAATTATCTGACTCCGGGATAGAATCCTTATAAATTACCTTGGTATCAGGATGCAGCGTGATGCGGGTCATCTCATGTGTCCCTTTCATACGCTTTTTCAGCCTGTTGTCGGCAATATTATAGTTATCAACGATATTGATTTCGCTTACGCGGGTCTTGTTGCCTTTATCAATCGTAAAAACGATAATGGCGCTATTTACCGCTCCGCTGTCAATGCGTTGGTCTACCTTTACAGTTGCGTTGCCGAAGCCTTTATCAGCATAAAATTTATGAACGACCCCGATCACGTTTTGTTTAACGCCTTCACTGAGTACGTTTCCTTTGCGGAGACCAGCTTTACCGGAGATCTCATCTGCTTCAGATTTTTTGATGCCTCTGAAGGAGAAACTACCGATACGTGGCATTTCCACGAGTTCTATTTCCAGCCAGATTTTACCATCTTCGATTTTGGTCACATTGATGCCACCGCCAGCAAACAGTCGCTGAGACCAGAGGTTTTGCAGCGCTTTCGCAAACTGATCACCGCCAGGGTATACGATCTTATCCCCCACATTGAGGCCGGACAGAGACAGCAGCAATGATTTGTCGAGGTATTGTGTACCGGCAATTGTGATATCTGCAATCTCATACTGTTGCGGTGTACCCACATTGCTGGGAAATTCAACTGGTGGATTAGCAGGAGTTGGAGTTGGTGGAACGGTATCTCTCTGCTGAGCAGATACACGCATTCCCGCGCCACAACATAATGCTATAGCCAACAGGCCCTTAGGAAATAATTTCTTCATTCTGCTGAATTTGTTCGCTTGTTTTGCCAAAACGCCTTTCTCTGGTTTGGTAATTTAAGATGGCTTCGTAAAGATTCTCATTGCGGAAGTCCGGCCAACGGGTATCTGTAAAATACAGTTCCGCATAAGCCAACTGGTATAAAAGGAAATTACTGATCCGGCATTCTCCACTGGTACGGATCATCAGTTCCGGATCAGGTAATCCGGCAGTACAGAGATATTTCTCGAACACTTCGGCAGTAACCGTTGCCGGATCCAGAATACCTTTTTGTGCATCAGCTGCAATTTTTTGGGCCGCATTCACAATTTCCCACCTGGCGCTATAGCTAAGGGCCATGATCAGGTTCAGACCGGTGTTATGGCTGGTAAGCGCTATCGCCTCCTCCATTTCCTGCCGGGCCTGGGCTGGCAACATCGCCAGATCTCCAATCACATTCAGCCTGATATTATTTTTAGAGAGGGTATTCACTTCCCTGCGGATAGTGTTTACCAACAATTCCATGATGCCATTTACTTCATAAACTGGTCGGTCCCAGTTTTCGGTAGAAAAAGCGTATAGGGTAAGATAGCCTATTCCTAGTTCTGCACAGGCTTCAACTATATTCCGCACACTTTCTACTCCTTCATGATGCCCATACAGCCTGTCTTGTCCCCTCTCTTTTGCCCAACGACCATTACCGTCCATAATAATGGCGATATGTTTCGGTAGCCGTTGTAAGTCCAATTTATCCTTCAAACTCATTTGTGTCAGGCGTATTATAACAAATTATACAGATTTACTAAAAGTGTGCAAAGATACAAAAATAGAGTAATGACTTTTTTGGCCAAACACGGCAGGGGGTTTTAACGTAGTTTTAACAGCGAAGTCAACACCAGCGGGCATTTTCAGCTTTTCGCAGGTATTGTTCGGCTGTTTAACGGGAAACTTAGTCTGCCGGTAGAAAGCCCGGCAAAGGTATCTAAAATTTACAGTGGTAGGAGGTAAATAATATGCTTATCGAGAGTTCAATGGTTAAGTATTGGTCTTTATCCCTGCTATTCCCACGCTGGCGGCCCTGTACGCCGATCGGAGTACCCATCGCCCCCGACCTGTCCTGCAACTGGTAAGCCACACTTGGCTGCCCATTTATTGCCGGCGGAAACGCAGAAGGCCCCGCATAAGTCGTACTCACATCATCCAAATAATCCGTCCCCGTATACCTATACACCGCCTCTATGGCCACATTCACTTTTTTTGATATATTATACTTGAAGCCCCCGCCAATCAACCAGGCATAAGACAATAAACTATACGGCTTCCGGTCCGGGTATAAAGAACTTCCCTGCCCCTCCGTATGTAACGGCTGCAGGTAATATTTCTTCCCATCCAGGTAAGCGTAAGGATTAAAGTGAAACCCGCTGATCCCACCCGTAAAATAAGGCGAGAAACGCTTATCCAGCGAGCCTGGCTCAAACCGGAAAAAGTTGAAATCCCCTTGTAAGGCCAGTTCGTATAAATCGGTATTAAAACTCAGATTACGCCTGCGCTCAAATTCATTTTTATTATAGGCATCAGAATAACCCAGCTGCATAAACCGGGCATGCAACCGCACCCCGATATAATCGTTCATGTATTTCCGGTAGTAGATACCCACCGAAGGCTTAGGCGTTTTCAAGGCAAACCTCGTATTCAGATCTCCGAAATATTGCGCTCCCCCCACTGATACCCCCAACTCTCCTATATATTCCAGCTCATTCTGCGCTACCACTGTGTCGGACAGTAACAACCCTGCCGCTAACAGCACCGCAAATACGAAGTTTCCAGGATAAAAAAATGTTTTCAGCATAAATCAGTTATACTTAAACGCTACAATGCAGGATTTATTTAATATGTGACGGAGGAATTTTTTGTCGCCGGTTATATTTTAATCATATTCCGGGCGTCAATACCCCATAATAGCTTATTACGCAGGGTATGCAGGAAATTACTATCGTCCAGTCGTAACAGACTCAGTTTAAAAGTCTCTTTACGTATGGCCAGCTGGATATGGTTATCTATCGTTTCCATTCTGGAATCAAGGGTACATAGAAACTGATCGCTGCGACCTTCTACTTCAAAAGAAATCACATTATTATCAGGAACAATGATAGGCCTTACATTCAGATTATGCGGGGCTACAGGGGTGATTACAAAGTTGCCGGCATCAGGGAATACAATCGGACCACCACAACTCAAAGAATAGCCGGTGGAGCCGGTAGGGGTAGATACAATCAAGCCATCCGCCCAATAGGTATTGAGAAACTCTCCGTTCAGATAAGTATGAATCTTCACCATGGCGGAGGTATCCTTCTTGTGAATGGTGAACTCATTCAGTGCATAGGGAATCTCGCCGAACAGCGGAATATTCGCATCCAGATGTAAGAGACTACGCTGATCTACCACATAGGTGCGATGCAACAACGCCTGCACCAGGGTATGAATCTCTTCTTTACCAATACTGGCCAGGAATCCGAGACGCCCGAAATTGATCCCGATCACCGGAATATTCGTATCCCGGACATAGCAAACAGTGTCCAGCAGGGTACCATCCCCACCCAGACTAATCAGAAATTCAATTCGACCAGGTAATTCTTCTGCGCGGGAAAACACTTCCGGAGGGGTCTCAAAAGGGATATGCTGCTGCAGGGTCCGGTAGAATGGTTCGTAGATAATCGCCGAAATTTCTGCGCGATGCAGTTCATCCAGCAATAATCGGATGTTTGAAATGTCTTCAGTAATAAAACCACGGCTATAAAGTGCTACCTGCATACCTGTTAACTTTACATATCTATACTCGTGTGTAAAAATAGTCCTTTTTGGCCTAACTGGTTAACACTGTACTCTATACGCAGACAAGTATCATAGAATGAAACGATATCCAGTCCTGCTCCTCCGGTATATAACATCCGGTTATTTAAATCTCCGTTTCCAGGGAATTTGGAATAAGTGTAACCGGTGTCTCCATAAATTTTCACAAATATGCGCAGGGGTACGGCACTGAATTTCTTGGGTACTACTGGTAGCCTGAAACGCGTGGAAAGCACTTCCTGGCGCAGGGTACTCTTAATTATTCCAAAGCAGGTACCATCAATAACATAATATTCCAGCCCCCGCAAATAATCGTCTGAATACCCCATTGCCTGCCGGTTGATATAGGGCTGTTCTGCCCCAAATTTGAACTGACTACGGAGACCAAGTGCAAAGTAGGTTTTCGAATATAACTGCCAGTATTTAGCTGCATTCAGGCGGATACGCACATCACTGATGTCATTCAGTCCGGCAAATCCACGTTTCCCAATTTCTCCCAGCAAGTGGATACCTCTGAGCGGATATTGCCAGCTATCTGCTTTGGTATAGGTCACATGATACACCAGGTCCAGGAACTGGGCGCGGGTACGACCATTTCCCAGGTAATTTGGGTTGATGAGTGCCACGGAATCAGCCACTTTCTCATAATTATACGTCAAGGTTACCTGGTGCCGGGTATTAATCCCGGGGCGATAACTATACGTCAGCCCAACATTGTACACTTGTCTCACAAAATTATCCTGGCGGAAAAACAATTGCTTATTGAAGGAAGTACTGTCATTTACTTCCCGGTTCCGACTGTAAGAAAACAATATTCCCAGTCCATGCCGGTATCTTTTATCGATATAAGGCACACTGTACTGGAAGGCTAGTTTTTGTGTATAACCAAATTGGATAGCGCCATAAAGGTTGTCGTTACGGCCGGTGAGATTGCTCTGCGTCCCTTTCACGCCAATATTGACGCGACTCAGACTATGTTTCTTTTCCACCCACCACTGGTTGAAATTACGGTCTGCCAGCTTGAGTATCGGCACCGCGATGGTATACCATCTCTCCCAGACATCAAAAGTCAGGTCCGCTTCTTCTCCCTCCCAGTTAACAACATTGGCGGTAACATTAAGGAAAAGAGAGGTATTGAGGAGTTGTTTACGATTTTCTTCGAGGGTTTCAGCCAGATTATTTAGGTAGATGGTATCTCCGGGAACTACATTTAGTTCTCTTAAAATGATAGAGGTACGTGTTTTTTTATTCCCTGTAACGTGAATATGCCCTACAATAAGATAACCGCCTTTTTTAGAAGTGGTGATACTAGTATCCTGAGCTGCCACTGGCAACACATCCCCAAGCAGGCACAATATGACCAGCATAAAACAGCAGCGTCTCAGCATGTAGGCTCAAGCGTTAATGAAGAAAACCAAATATAACGATTTGACAATGGAAATTACATGCCGATATAATTCATCAGCAAATCATAATTCTTTTTAACGAGATCTTCTTCCTGTACTTCGGAAAAGAGATATTTGATGGTGTAGTTAAAGCGCTCGAAAGTGGCTACCAGGGCTTGTAAATCGAGGCGATTGGTTTTAAGCTGTACTTCCAGCCGACCCGTCTGGGGATCGGTATAGGTTTGTACGCTAAGAAGGCTCACATCATTGGATTCGGCAATGCGGGCAATTTCGCTGAGACTGTAATCACGGGCGTCCATGTCCAGTGCGATGAGGCCACCAGGGTCTTTCACGGCATTGAACTGCGCCAGGGCAGCCAGCAGCGTATCTTTGGTAATCAGTCCAAGGTAGTCATTATCCTTATTGACTACTGGCAGGACAGATAATTTGTATTCGTAAAATAGTTTGAGGGCTTCGAGATGGTGAGCCTGTTCAGGAATTGCCGGCTTGACGCCATTAATGGCGGCTGATTCCAGGAGAATTTCCGGATCGTCCCAATCGAGGACGTTATCTTCTTCCAGGAGTGCAGCATACTTGCCATCTATTACCAGTGGGAGTTGCGTCAGATGAAACTCGTTCATCAACCGCAATGCCTCAGCACCTGAATCTGTTTGATGCAGGACGGGTATGGTGGTGGATATGAGTTCTTTGGCAATCATCGTCGTGTATTCTTACTACAATAATAACAAAGAAAATCCCAACAGAAAAAGAAATTCCATGAACAGGCTGTAAATGCCTTACTGCATTATGCTAACAGCGTTACGCTATTCAGTACCAATTAGTTGGCAGATTAGTTCTGGAGGCTCACTAAAAACTTGTGAAGAATTTCATTGAATTCACCAGGAACTTCCATCATAGGAGCATGCCCACACTTGTCGATAAATTCGAGTTGAGAGTTCGGGATGAGTTTTTGGAATTCCTCTGCTACCATTGGCGGGGTGATAGTATCATTCTTACCCCATATCAGCATTGTAGGTTGTTGAATACTCTGCAGTTCTTCACCCAGGTTATGGCGGATAGCCGATTTAGCCAGGGTAATAATTTTAATTACCTTAAGTCGGTTATTCACGATCTCGAACATTTCGTCTACCAGTTCTTTGGTAGCTACTGCCGGATCATAGAAAGTAAGTTCTGCTTTCTTACGGATATATTCGTAATCGCCGCGTTTAGGATAGGTTTCGCCCATGCCGTTTTCGAACAGACCTGAGCTACCGGTAAGAATCAGGGATTTCGCAGGTGCTTCCGGATGTTTCAATAAATAAACGAGTGCTACATGGCCTCCGAGGGAATTCCCCAGCAGGTGAAAGTTGGTATATCCTCTGGCTTCGACAAATTTATGTACGAACTTAGCCAGGCCGCCAACAGATGTTTCCAGGATATTTAAATCATACAGGGGCAGCATAGGGATGACTACCTTATTATATTGCCTGAAATACTCAATCATGTGCGAGAAGTTACTCAACGCACCAAACAAGCCATGCAATAGTAACAACGGTTCTCCCTCACCTTCTTCTATAAAACTAAATTTACCCTGTGTTTTGATTTCGTAATCCATTGCCAAATCTTGAAAGTCAATTTTACGCTAAAATAAATCTTTTTATTAATCTAAATAATCTTTGCAGAGAGTCAACTAGATGGAATATGACGGGCTGCTCCATCAAAGAAAGCTTGCAACTGGGTAAATATATCTTTAAAAATTGGCAGGACCTTTCCGATATTATTCAATACCCATGGGCCTACTTTTTCAATATAGGGATATACTACAGACTGCAGCTTGGTTTCAGGACTCAGCCAGTACAGTTGGTTGGCAATCCACAACAAGACGCTGTAAATTATGATAAAAACCAGGCTGTACAATAAAATACCGCCTAATTTATTCAACCAACCTAATAAAACCATTTCTACCACTCTCTGCAGAGCGGTGGCTCCCAGTCTTACCAGCAACACCACCACGGTAAAGAGGCAAATATAACAAAGTACGGGCAGCCACATAAAATGTACATTCCAGTGGCGCTGCACATACAATGCCGTTGCTGAGCTGAGTTTAAGGGCTGCTGCCATCCCTAAAACCAGGCCTATTACGGAAAACACAGCTACAATAAGGCCCCGTGTATATCCTTTATAGACCGCAAAAACCATGAGGACAGCAAAAACTACATCTATAGGCATGCGTAAAACAACTGGCAGGCGCTGAGGCCTGCCAGATATATTATTTCAGTAATTCCTTTACCATAGCGGAAATAGCTTTCCCATCCGCCTTACCAGCCAGTTGCTTGGTAGCAGCGCCCATTACCTTGCCCATATCGGCAGGAGAAGCAGCGCCTACGCTTTTAATGATGTCTGCCAGTGCAGTACGCAGCTCAGCTTCATCCATTTGTTTCGGCAGGAAACGCTCAATCACTACCAGTTCCTCTTCTTCTTTCACAGCGAGGTCCTGACGGTTCTGCTGCTGGAAGATTTCCAGGGAATCGCGGCGTTGTTTAGCCAGTTTTTGCAGGAGTTTGGTCTCATCTGCTTCGGTCAGTTCTCCGGTGCTGCCCTCTGCTGTTTTGGCCAGCAGGATGGCCGCCTTGATGGCGCGAAGCGCACGAAGATCCGCTTCTTTCTTACCCAGCATCGCAGTTTTAATCTCTGCGTTGATGTTCAGTTCTAATGACATATGGTTAAGTTTAATGGATTATTTAGTTTCTGCGGCTTGTTTCTCCTGGAATTTCTTGAAGAAATCGCGGGCAAATGTTCTCAGTTCCTCTCCCTGATCTTTGTATTGAGTAGCTCTCACATAAGTATCGGCCATGGTCATCATGGTCTGGAAAAAGAAATCGGCCATTTCGTCTACCATCATGTCTTTTGTCCACAGATCAATACGCAGGGCTGCTCTTTCTGCCGGGTCCCAGAAGGATATCATCATCGCTTTGGCTTTCACCATGCGCTCTTCTTTATTATCTGTTGCACTCCACTGAATGGACTCCGGAATCTTATTCTCGTCCAGGCCAACCTGGATCTGTATGGTAGATGTTGTACTCATGATTCTAAAATTAAGGTCACAAAAATAGGCATCATTTAGGGATTTTGCGGCATTGGCCCCGTCATTGCCTGCCAGAGCTCCTCTGCTGCCCTTTCCCAACTGTTGAATGCCCTGCTTGCTGGTATTTTGGATAATAACAAGGATCGGAGCTGCTCATCTTTATAAATCCGGCTCATTTTTTCTGTGAGATCGTCCAGATTGGAGGGATCTGAATACAGGGCCGAGTCGGCGCCCGCTTCCCTCCCAGCCTTGCCATCTATTGCAATCACTGGTACCTGGCACTGTTGGGCTGCATACACCGGTAATGCCAATCCATCCATACGAACGGGATAAATCATAGCATATGCCCCGCCAGTCAACCGGGCCAGCGTCTCTATATCTGCATCCGGTATCCATATGACATCATTTCGGAATTTGTAAGACGGCATAGCATCTACTATCTCCTGTCCTGCTGGCGTAGCGGACCCGGCCAGTACCAGCTTGATACTGGACAGCTGCCTGCGTTTCAAGGCGGAAAAGGCTTTGAATACAGGCATTATATTATTACGGGGATGGATACTCGCAGTAACGAGGAAATATTCCGAGCCATTGGCAAACTCACGTTTCACCGCTTCCCGGTCATCCCATTCCAGCGACTTATACTGATCGCTCAGGCCAATATCCAGCTGACATAATTTTTTCGCTACGGAGGGGGCATAATCCAGAAGCTCTTCCCGGGTGGTTTCAGATAAAATCGCGATGCTGCGGGCTTTCCACAGGTAATCCATCGTATTTTTCTTCAACTGTTTCTGCTGATTGGGCGATTGTAATCCGGCATCGAGCAGGAAAGAGAGATCCCTGATCAAAATGGTTGACGGTAGTTTACTACGCAACGGCAATGTGCCATCCAATCCAAGATACATATCCGGCTTGAATGCCTTCATTGCTCTGGGAAGCTGCCATTCCAGCCACCAGTACAAATGCCAGGCTCTATTACCTCTCAAAGGCAATACCACTGGCGTAACATTCGGCGGAAACTCCATTCCCGCGGGAATATCCCCGTCAAAAAAGAAAGTAAACTGGTGCTCCGGCTGTTGCCGGCAAAGGGTAAATATAATCTGAGTGGCTACCGCACCTGTATCTGCAGGAAGATCCCTGCGCAGGCAAGCAGCATTAACAGCAATTTGCATAAAAGGATATCTTGGTCTGCCAGCCTGCAAACCTAACTCATTTTTCCGTTTTGATACGAATAGCTTACAGCGGCTTCTTGTTTGTAATGTAGAAAATTTTTGGACTGGCTGTATTAGATGTGTTACTCAAAGAGGCCACGTTCACCGTTACCTTATAGGTTTTGAGCTCTTTCAAATGACTCAATGTCACGCTATATAACGCTGTTTTGCTGTCAGGTACTGCTGATTGATCCAACCCCACTCCCGCAGGATCAGATACCACATTCAATTTAGTCCCTACTCCTCCCTGCGGCAATTTGGAGGTTACCTTGATCTGAAAGGTAAAGGTACTGTCCAATGCCTGGTTATAAGCGCCTTCTTCTACTCCCTGAAAACTATACACTAAGGCTTCTTCCTGTGTGGAAGGCTGCGCATCTGTGCCATTATTCTTTTTCTTGCAGGATGTAAGTCCAACTATCGTAAGCAGTAAAAAAGCGGGGAAGTAGGTTTTCAATAACATAACATTAGCGATATACGTAAAATTAGATTTTTTACACATGTAAATCAAATTTTACTTCTAACATCCAGCGCATCCCTAAGGCCATTCCCTAACAGATTGAAAGCCAATACCAGTAACATAATAGCCACGCCTGGCGCCAACGCTAAAGCGGGATTATGGGTGATAATAAAATTATAGTTCTCCTTAATCATTAAGCCCCAGGAAGGCTGCGGAGGTTGTACCCCTACTCCCAGAAAACTAAGTCCGGCCTCCACCACAATAGCCGTAGCAAAATTTCCCGCTGCCACCACCATGACCGGCCCCAGGATATTAGGAAGGATATGACGTACAATGATACGCGTATGACCATAACCCAATGCCCTGGCTGCTTCTACGAATTCCAGCTGTTTCAGGGAAAATATCTGTCCCCGGATAATCCGCGCTACG
Source organism: Chitinophaga dinghuensis (assembly GCF_003259435.1). Classification (GTDB taxonomy): domain Bacteria; phylum Bacteroidota; class Bacteroidia; order Chitinophagales; family Chitinophagaceae; genus Chitinophaga; species Chitinophaga dinghuensis. Next base: position 530,763 of record NZ_QLMA01000002.1, on the reverse strand, counting down.
CCTACCCACATAGTCAGTCCCACCGCAATGAATACCTGCCAGAAACCCTTTCCCAAAGCTAATGTGAGTGCAAATACTACCAGCAAGGTGGGCATCGACCATACCACATTCACTAACCACATTACCAGATCATCTGTACGTCCGCCGAAATATCCGGCTACCGCTCCCAGGAAAACGCCTATCGTTAAGGATATGATTACTGCAATGATACCTACGCCCAGGCTAACACGGGTTCCTATTAACAACCTGCTGAGGATATCCCGGCCAAATTTGTCCGTTCCCAGCCAATAGGTATGTCTGAATAATTGTTGATCCTTTATTTCCTGCGCCAGTTCAGTCCAGGGGGCATGATCCGGGTTACTCACACCATATACGATTACATCCAGAGGATACCGTTCTGGTACAGCTGTTACTTCGTCTACATAATGCTGTACTAACAAAACAGAATCTTTGAACTCCCAGGAACGAACAGGAATCCAGGTATAGGCAGAAGGCCTGCCTGAAAGGAGACGCTGGAAAAAACCAGTAGGAGGAATGGTCTGATCTTTTCGTATAGCCAACATGTTTATACTGAATCCGGGATGCTGTCCTTCTACTTCCAGAACCATGCGATTGGCATCGGGAGTATCATCAGGAGCAATGAAATATGCGCCGATACTAACAAGTACGGAAATAATAACGATCGCCAGACCAGCCACAGCGCCTTTATTGCGCATCAGTCTATGTAATGAAGATTGCGGAGCAGACAATGTCGCGTGATTTTAATTTACCTGACGGCCCTTCCATTGATAAGTGCCAAACTTCCCCAGCCATCCGGCGATTACAATATAAGGAATATGAAATATCTGTCCGGGTATAAACCAAACCAGGAGCCCGCTTTTATTGAAGAAGCTCGCCACTGGCAACAGAAAATACAATTCCATAGTAATTTTAAACAGCAGCAAAATCAGAAGCCATGGCCAGAGTACAGGCATGAACAGGGCTGTTACAGCCATTCCCAATAAGCCCACATTAAAGAAGTACACCAGCATTAATACATAGGTAATACGCTTGTCTTCATATTTATCAGCCTTAGACGACCAGCGAATACGCTGATTCATAAAGCCTTTCAGGGTATCTACCGGTAACGTACGTACGATAACGTCTTCACTTTTCAGATACATCACTCCCTCCGGATATGCGTTGAAGATTTTGTACATCAACAGCATGTCATCTCCGGAAGCAATATTATCAATGCCTTTAAAGCCGCCTACATCATAAAAAGCATCTTTTTCATAGGCCAGGTTAGCGCCATTACACATGGTACCTGCCTGCAACTGGGCAGCAGCGCCAGTAATGCCCTGCATGGTCATGAAGTCGAGCGATTGCAGCGTCTTGAAGAAATTTGTCTCTTTATAAAAACTTACTGGAGCAGCAATGAATTTAGGACGTCTGTCTTCATAAAACTGAACAATCGTTTCTATCCATTTAGGCCCCATTACACAGTCTGCATCTGTGGTAACGATCAGCGAACCAGTCGCTTGCGATACCGCTATTTCAATTGCTTTCTTTTTATAGGAGTTCAGACGTTGTTGTTTATCGAGATGCTGGCTCATCTGCAGTAGATGGATATTTGCCGCACCGCAGTTGCGGACAATATCCGGTGTTTTATCTGTGGAAAAGTCATCTATTACAATCACTTCCAGCAAATGGGCAGGATATGTTTGTTGTTTCAGCGCATCCAGCAATGCGGGCAGGTTATCTTCCTCATCGCGGGCAGGAATGATAACGGTTACAGGGGTAGACAAAGTTTGGGGAACAGGAACAGTGAAGCTTTTCAGTCGCTTCCATCCCAGACTGTACCATAGCATCAGTATGCCATAGCCAAGGGCCAGCCCCACCATAATAAATAAGAAAAAATGCATTTCGGGTTTATAAATTTGATTTAATAACTAGCCCCAATTGTGTTGAAATCAACTGATGTCCTTTGTCCAGAATCAGTGTTTTACAGGGAAATGAACCATCCACAAACCGTTTCCCCAGTTCAGGGGGAATTACACGGTCATACTTCCCGAATATCAGGAGGGTATTAACGTTATATCGGGACAATAATTGTTTGCAAAGCTTTTTGTTCGGCATCATATGACGAAGAATCGTCCATACCTCATACACCTGTTTCCGTTTTTCAGGTTGATCCATGCGATGCAACACAAATTTGTAAATACTTTCATTCAGTAATCCCAGTTTGCGCCAAACCTTTATCAAAGAAAAGAAAAACTGCGGATGATACGTGTTGTATTTAAAAATTCTATTGCCGATGGAAGTCTGCGTGACAAACATATGCCATGGATTATTGCGCAGGCCATCACCTGCAACCATCATCAGGTTATCCAGTTTTTCCGCCATTTTCTCCACGGTACATAATGCCAGTCGCCCACCCATGCTATATCCTAGCAGTGAAAACCGGGTGAACTTATATTGCGTCATCAGTTCCTGAATAACGGCAGCAAGATCATTTTTCTCCAATCCTCTCTTTTCCTGCCACTCCGTCTTACCATGTAAGGGCATATCAATTGCGATAATGGTGAACTGGTGACCCAGTTCCTGTATCAACGGCCGGAAATGCATAGCCGACTCACCAAATCCATGCAGGCATACAAGCAACTGATTTCCATCGCCTTCAAGCGTATAATGGAAACGGCTGTTCATATATGGCAGATAAAGTTCAGACATAATCTAAGAGGGAACAATGATAAGCAAATTTACAGCTACTTCCGAATGTTAAGGACAAGCTAAGATTACTTTAAACCGCATTTATAATTCGCAAGTTTTTAGTTAAATTACAGAACTACCAAAAACCAGATATCATGGACGCAACAGTTGAAAATAAGCAGGCGCTGAAAGGCGCAGAATTCCTTGTAAAGGAGAGTACTCCTGAAGATGTATTTACTCCGGAGGATTTTTCAGAAGAACAGTTGATGATTAAGGATATGGCCGATCAGTTCATACTGAAGGAGGTCACGCCAATAGTGGAAAGATTGGATCACCAGGAAGAAGGGCTGATGCAGTCCTTACTGGAAAAAGCCGGTGAACAGGGATTATTGGGCGCCGCATTTCCGGAAGAACTGGGCGGATTAGGTAAAGATTTCGTTACTGCAACCATCATCAACGAAGGATTGGGCGCCGGTCACTCTTTCTCCGTTGCCATGGCTGCACATACTGGTATTGGTTCACTTCCAATCCTTTATTTCGGAACTGAAGAACAAAAACAAAAATATATTCCCAAACTGGCCTCCGGTGAAATGAAAGGCGCATACGCCCTCACAGAGCCAGGCTCCGGGTCCGATGCGTTAGGCGCTAAAACCACCGCCAAACTCACTGACGATGGAAAATTTTATCTCCTCAATGGCCAGAAAATCTGGATCACCAACTCCGGCTTCGCAGATGTATTCACTGTATTTGCAAAAATTGATGGCGATAAATTCACCGCTTTCATCGTAGACAAAGGTACTCCTGGGTTCACCCTCGGCCCTGAAGAACATAAAATGGGTATTAAGGGCTCCTCTACCCGCCAGATCTATTTCCAGGATGCAAAAGTACCTGTGGAAAACGTACTGGGCGTAATTGGTAAAGGCCACCTGATCGCCTTCAACATTCTGAATATCGGCCGTCTTAAACTTTGTGCTGCCGCACTGGGCGCCGCTAAGAAATGTATCAATACCTCCGTACAATACGCCGTTACACGCGAACAATTCAAACAACCTATCTCCAATTTCGGCGCTATCAAGCACAAACTGGCAGAAATGGTCATCCGCACCTGGACCAGCGAAGCAGCACTGTATCGTACGGCCCAACTGATTGATGAAAAGGAAAAAGAATTGCTCAATGCCGGCAAACCATTCAATGAAGCCCTCCTCGGCGCCGCAGAAGAATATGCAGTAGAATGCGCTATTCTGAAAGTAAACGGCTCCGAAGTACTGGACTTCGTAGTAGACGAAGGCGTGCAAATCCACGGTGGTAACGGCTTCAGTGATGAATATATCATCTCTAAAGCATACCGCGATTCCCGCATCAACCGCATATTCGAAGGAACCAACGAAATCAACAGGCTCCTCACCCTCGATATGACACTGAAACGCGCCATGAAAGGAAAACTAGACCTCATGAATCCTGCCATGAACGTCATGAAGGAACTAATGAGCATTCCTGACTTTGGCAACGATGACGAAACGCCTTTCAGCAAGGAAAAGAAAATGATTGCCAACTTCAAGAAAGCAATCCTCATGACCGCCGGCGCCGCCGCTCAGAAACTCATGATGAAACTGGAAACAGAACAGGAAGTACTCATGGATATCGCAGATATGGCCATCGAAACATTCGTAGCGGAAAGCGCTTTACTGCGACTGATCAAAATCAGCCAGTCTAAAGGCGAAGAAGCGGCCGCTCTCCCTCGTGATATGGTACAAACCTATATCTACGATGCTGCAGACCGTATCAATAAATCCGGTAAAGACGCCATCAACGCCTTTGCTGAAGGCGATGAACAACGCATGATGCTGCTCGGCCTGAAACGCTTTACCAAAGCAGAACCTTTCAATAGCAAAGAAGCTCGCAGACGTATCGCTGACAAACTGATCGCCGAGAACAAATACATTTGGTAATCTACCAATATCCTAAGCCCCGCTTCCCGCGGGGCTTATTTTTATCTTCCCCTATTTGCCCCACCTTGTTATCTTTACAACTGATATACAGAAAGGTGCATGAAGCAAGCAACAAAAATTATTACTATTCTAACGGTTCTATGTTTTCCATTACTGGCCCAAAGTCAGGTCTCCATCAAGCTTAGTCAGCCTTCCAGGGAACAGAACAACGTTAACACCAGCAAACAATTTATCGCCGGACGTACCTGCATCGGCTGCAAACTGACGATCAACAACGACAGCGTTTATGTATACCCAACAGGAACTTTCGCGGTAAAAAAAGAACTTGTTCAGGGGAAAACCACGTTCGTACTCCATGTACGCGATTCTACCGGTGAAAGCTATACGAAAACGATTGTATACTACTACAGCCCCGCTCCCGCCCCCCGGCCAACAGAAACCTTTAAGATAGATTTCATAGAGGTCTCGCCAAAAGGAAACCTGGAAGTAACGGAAGGGGATACACTAAAAGTGAAAGTAAAAGCTTACCCAGGCCAAAAAGCATTCTGGTTCAACGATACGCCACTTACCGAATTACCCGCCGCCCAATCCAGTGGCGTACCCGGGTACTATGTAGGCAGCTATATCATTACACCAAACGACTCTCTTCTAAACGGTAAACTAACGGTATCCCTGAAAGGACGAAACGGGCAAACTGCCTACCTCACCAGCCCTAACAGATACCGCTACATGCGCATGGAATCTCCCCGTACAGGCCGTACCATCGACAATATGACCTATATCACCAGCGCTACGGAAGGCGACAGACTTGGCCCCGAAAAATTGGGATATCTCGATAAAGGCGTACTGCTACAGATTATAGGCCGGCAAGGCGAATATTACAAGGTGAAACTCTCTTCAAAGAAAAATGCTTACATCCCGGCTGCCTTCCTCGATACAGAAATTCCACAGGAAGGCGTTCCCGTGAGTATTGTTTCGGATGTACAGATTTATGGAGACGACAAATACGATTACGTGACAGTGAACCTCTCCGACAAGTTGCCTTACATCTCTACCCAAACTAATGATCCGGGGAAAATCATCATCGATATACACGGGGCATACGCAGAACAACGCATCAACAACCAATTGCGTAATACTGCAGAGATCACACAAGCATCCTGGGGCCAGCCTACACATGATGTTTTCAGAATGATTCTTTCTTTGAAACATAATGTCTGGGGCTATAAGATGTATTACGAAGGCAATAAACTGGTAGTAAGAGTGAAACGCGTTCCTCCCAATCTAGCACTGAGTAATATGACTATTGGCGTAGATCCCGGCCATGGTGGCAGCAACTATGGCGCTACCGGTCTTACCGGCGCTATAGAGAAAAACCTCACATTGGGAATGTCTCTCCTGCTGAGAAATGCCCTGGAAAAAGAAGGCGCCAAAGTATTGATCACCCGTACCAGCGACCAGTTTGTGAATAACGAAGAACGCTTATCCTACTATCGTCAGGTAGATCCGGATATACTCCTCAGTATCCACATGAACTCGTCTGCAAATCCAGTAGATGTTTTTGGTACCGCCACATATTATCGGCTGCCATTCTGCGAACCTCTCAGCGCCGCTATTCACAAACGCTTACTAGAAACAGGTCTCGCCGATTTTGGCAACAATGGCAACTTCAACTTTATCCTAAACAATCCAACAGAGTTCCCGGATGCATTGATAGAAACCCTGTTCATCAGTAATCCCGGCGATGAAGCCGCCATACTGGAACCTGCATTTCAACAGGAACTGGTGCAGAAAATAATTCAAGGTCTGAAAGACTATATCATACAGGCGAAGAAATAAGTTAAAAGCAATGGTATAAAAAAAGGCAATGACGTCTGAGACGTCATTGCCTTTTTGGTTTCAGAACCCTTTACAATAAGTTTGTTTGCAAATATTTACTTAGCCTTTCAATGGCTGCAGCCACAATTTTAATCTGTTCATCTGCTTCCTTCCAACGACGCTGTTCAATAGCCTCTCTCACACCAGGAATTGTTTTCACGCCATAACCTGTGTAGAAACCAGGCGCATACAACGTATGCTTATACCAGGCTCGATTCGGTAATCCCCCATCGTTCAGTAATTGTTGTTCTGCCTGATAGATTAGCTTATTCACCGCCGCTGTGTTAACTATCTGTTTTTTGGAAGACAAACGCTGGGTAATAGTGTCCAGTCCTGCGAGCGCATTTTGTAATGGAGAGAAATCGATATAAGGAACTGCATCTTTCATCGACGGAGGCGCCAGATGTTTGGCCGTATCTGTAGCCAGCTCGTATTTATGTCCTGCTATCATTTGGTTTTCCACTGCCGTGTTCTCCCGCAGATTGTTTGTCATCTCCTGTAATTCCGTTGCGTAGGTATTCACCGTTTCATAGAGTTTTCGAAAGTCGAAAGGCAGATTAACGGCATTGGCTATACGTAAAACGGTATGTCCCGCTGTTTTTGACAAGGCTACGCCATAGTCAAATGTTGGGTCCTTGAATCTTCTGTAGTCATCAAAGGAATCGTAAATGGAGTGATACTCGCCCCCTGCATCCTCGCCACCGAAGCCGTAATCCAAGGATGGTACGCCAAGATGTTGCAAGAAGGAAGAATAATCAGAGCCAGAGCCCATGGCATTGATATTAATCGTCTGCCGAGCCAGTTTTTCTTTTTTCAACTTTGGAGTAGCCGCTCTCATGGCGTCTGCTGCGAGTCGACGGTCCAGGATGCTCACTTTTGTTTGTGGATCTGTGATATCCCTGCCTACTTCATTGACAAGGGTTTCCAGGGCATGGGAACCGCTGGCATTCATGAAGCCGCGACCATTGTTATCAGAGTTGATATATACTACTGCTTTCTCTTGTAATTCTTTAGCATGATCTTCCACCCATTCTGTGGAGCCCAGCAGCCCTGGCTCTTCTCCGTCCCAGGCGCAGTATACGAGGGTTCTGCGCGGTCTGTAACCTTGTTTTACCAGCTCCCCAATGGCTTTGGCTTCTTCCAGCAATGCCGCCATTCCACTGATAGGATCAGCTGCTCCATTCACCCATGCATCATGGTGATTACCACGAACCACCCACTGGTCGGGGAATTCGCTTCCTTTTAAAGTAGCTACCACGTTATTGCAGGGGCGTATTTGCCAGTCGAATTTCAGCTTCAGATGTACAGGCGCATTTCCGGGGCCCACATGATAAGTAAACGGCAGACCGCCTCTCCACTCTTCCGGTGCAACGGGCCCCTGGAGGGATTGCAGCAATGGCGCTGCATCATGGTAACTGATGGGCAACACAGGTATTTTCAGCAAATTGGTGGCCTCCTCACGGGAGATACGCTTCGCATCTGCGGTAGCGCCGATGTTGGGGGTTAACGGGTCTCCCGGATATATTACCATATCCATTATTGATCCCCGCTGTACGCCATATTCATTCTTAAATGCTCCTTTGGGATATACATCTCCACTCACATAACCGTCGTCTTTAGGATCAGAATAGATCAGACAACCGATAGCCCCGTGTTCCTGGGCTACTTTGGGCTTGATCCCTCTCCAGGAACGGCCGTATTTCGCAATCACTATTTTCCCTTTTACACTGATACCCAGGCGATCCAGGTAATCGTAATCTTCCGGCAGGCCATAATTGACAAATACCAGCTCTCCGCGCACATCTCCGTCCGGACTCCAGCAGTTATACGTGGGTAGTTGTCCATCCTGGCCGGAAGTGGCATCTTCCGGTAATGCAGGCTCTTTCAGCACAGCTTTGTAAGGCTTTGCTCCGCCCATTTCCAGCACCCGTTCCTGCGGAATCGGGAATAATACCTGGTAAGTCACCAGCGAGGCATCCCAACCATAGCTGATAAATCTGCGCCGGATCTCTTCCGCCACGGCTTTTCCCCTGGCAGAACTGATATGATGCGGCTGGGAAGACAGCTCCTTTATGGTTGCGCCGATATTGGCACTACTCAGGTGCTGGTCAAATTGCTCTTCCAGTTTTAACTGGCGGTTGGCAAGACTATCCGGGAAACCTGATAGCTTTTTTTGCTGGGCGCTGGCTAGGCTACTAAACAGCAAGATGGCTGTCAGCAGGCGATTGAAGGGAGAATTGGTCATAATAGGTTCAGATCTGTTGGTTGATGAGATTGATACTTTAAGATACAAATAGTCTATTATTTCGATGGACTTTTTTCACCCCAAAATGATCCGCATAACTTTTTGTTATGATGGATAAGTATAGGTTATAGGCCAAACAGTCTACTTAACCAGTAGATTAATCTATATTTGTAAATCCTTTCATAGCTTTAGAGCTGAATTAAATTTTATCACATTATAAAACAGCATATTATATGGGAAAAGCAATAGAGGAGTTTAATGATTACCGGGCGAAGATGAATGAAGTAATCCTGGGTAAGCAGAATAAAGTGATTAACCGCCTGTTCAACCTGGATACCAACACATATGCTGAAGGCGCGTTGAGTACTAAGACTAAGGAAATGCTTGGACTGGTAGCCTCAATGGTGCTTCGTTGCGATGATTGTATCAAATACCACCTGGAGAAATGCCATCAGCAAGGGATCACGACGGAAGAAATGTATGAAATCTTTGCTGTAGCCAATATCGTGGGTGGAACCATTGTAATCCCGCATACACGCAGGGCTGCAGAGTTTTGGGAAGAATTGATAGCGCAGTGATAATGTATTTACAGCGATCTGTTGTAACTTTACAATCTATATAAATATATCTTTAATTCGATCAAATGTCAACAGCAACTATAGCTCCGCAGACCTTAACGGCAAAAGACTTTGCGACAGACCAGGAAGTACGCTGGTGCCCTGGCTGCGGCGACTACTCTATATTAAAACAGGTTCAGACCATCATGCCTTCACTGGGAGTACCCCGTGAAAACATTGTAATTGTTTCCGGTATCGGATGTTCTTCCCGTTTCCCATACTACATGAATACCTATGGTATGCACTCGATCCATGGTCGTGCTACTGCCATTGCTTCCGGCCTGAAAGCTGCCCGTCCAGAACTGAGTGTTTGGATTGTAACAGGTGATGGAGACGGATTGTCTATCGGTGGTAATCATACTATTCATCTACTCCGCCGTAATTTCGACGTGAATATCATGCTCTTTAACAACCAGATTTATGGTTTAACAAAAGGTCAGTATTCACCTACTTCTGAAGAAAATAAAGTCACAAAGTCCACTCCATTCGGTAGTATCGACCATCCCTTCAACCCTATGGCGCTGGCCCTGGGTGCGGATGCCACCTTTATTGCCCGCAGTATGGACCGTGATCCAAAACATCTGCAGGAAATGCTGAAACGCAGCCACGCTCACAAAGGCGCGTCTTTCCTGGAGATATACCAGAACTGTAACATCTTCAATGATGGCGCTTTCGAGGCGTTTACAGAGAAATCCACCAAACTGGATGAAACCATCTTCGTAGAACAAGGACAACCGCTCATTTTCGGAGCACAGAAGAATAAAGGTATCCGTCTGGATGGTTTAAGACCAGTAGTAGTGGAATTGGGAGATGAATACTCCGCCAATGATCTGTGGATTCACGATGAAAACGATTTCTACAAGGCACAACTGCTGACGCGCATGTTTGATGATCCTCGTATTGAAGGACATCTGCCTCGTCCTTTCGGTGTGTTCTATCAGGCACATCGTCCTACCTACGAAGACATTATGTCCTTCCAGTTATCCGATGTCCTGGAGAAAAAAGGTGCTGGAAACCTGGATAAACTCTTCGCAGGAAACGAAACCTGGACAATTAAATGATGCTGCTTTATTCATAATACCCAAGGTCCTGTAGCTTAGGCTACAGGGCCTTTTTAAGGGCTCCTGCCTGATATAAAAAGCAAGGACCGCACCTAGGTGCGGTCCTTGCTTTTTAAGTATATGTAGTCTCTTTAATGACTTAATGGTCCTACGTGAAACAGCACCTGGTAAATCAACACCATTCCAAATACAATCATACTGGCGCCTGCAATTCTGTTTAGCCAGCTCACATTGGTCAGGGTGAGTTTATGCCTGATCTTATCTGCGACAAATACCTTCATGATATCTGCGGATAAAACAATCAGCAGACAGGTACCATACATTACCACCCGATCAGATACCGCCGTAGCCGCTGATGCAATACATACGGGCAGCCAGAAAATAATTACGCCGGGATTCAAGGTATTCATCAGAAAGCCAGCCAGCCAGATTTTCAAATAATCATGGGTCCGGAACATTTCAGGTTTTTCCTCTCCCGTACTGATTTTCACCTTCTTGAACAACAAACCGTATAATCCCATCCCAATCAGCAGTATACCACCACAGATCCCGATAGTACGGTTATAGCCCTCCAGTCTGGATATAAATGAAGTGGAAAGATTCCCCACTGTCACATACATAATATCGCTGAAAGACACGCCCAACGCGAAGCTGATGCCTGCCTTAAAGCCGTTATTAATGCTGTATTTAATAATCGCGAAGATCACGGGGCCTACCGATAGCGATAGGAATAGTCCAAGCCCCAGACCGGCTACAATTGCTGCTATCATGCTTTAAAATTCCTGGTACTGTTTGTAGTTAGTGCTTAACGGTTTTTCCCTGAAGGAATTTCTCCCAGTCTTTCAGCTTTTCGCCTTTCATGACACGGGGGAACTTGTTCATTGCCCCTTCTTTGCCTTTGCAACGGAGGTAGTCGATGAACACATCGTTAGGCATTACTTCTACAAACACTTCTTTCAGGGCGGAGGTTCTCTCCACTGCATAGTCGTCATTCACTTCAGCCAGGGTTTGGTCAATGATCTCCCTCACCTTGGCAGCATCCACATTTGCATTATCGGTACCAATATACCAGCGGTGCGCAAACAGATTCTCATATGGGAATCCTGCTACCGTAAACTCTCTGATAGTAATACCCATTTTCTTCTGCACATTGTCGATCGCCTTGTTCATGTTGTCGATACTCATGTGTTCCCCACAAAGAGAAAGGAACTGCTTGGTACGACCCACAATCACGATCTCATGCTCCTTCACGGAAGTAAACTTCACCACGTCTCCAATAAGGTAACGCCATGCGCCGGCACATGTGGACAGCATCACTGCATATTCCACATCTTCCACCACCTCGTTTACCATATAAGATTTAGGATTAGGCTTCACTTCTCCTTCTGCGTCGAAGTTTTCCTCATTAAAAGGTATAAATTCAAAGAAAATACCTGCATTCAGCACCAGTTTGATCCCTTTGGTTCCCGGACGTGCCTGGAAGCCGAAAGAACCCTCTGAAGCCATATAGGTTTCAATGAAGGTAATAGGCTTTCCGAGCAGCTTCTGGAAGCTTTCGCGATAAGGCTCAAAGGATACCCCACCATGAATGTAAATAGCCAGATTTGGCCAGATTTCATGGATGTGCTTGACGCCATGGTATTTAATAATTTCTTCCAGTACAATCTGTACCCAGGCAGGAACGCCACAAACGGTACCCACATCCCACTGAGGCGCCTTCCGCACAATCAGCTTAATACGCTGTTCCCAGTTAGGTTTCTTGGAGATTTTGCCTCCTGGCTTATAAAAACGACGGAACCAACGAGGAATATTTTTGGCCTGAATGCCACTCATATCTCCCTCATAGTAATCGCCTTTTTCATATAGCGCAGTGGTTCCTCCCAGCATCAATATCCCTTTCTCGTAAGATCTTGGCGGAATATTAAAATTCGCCATGGAGTATAACTGCTTCACTCCCACCTTCTTCACAGTTTTCAACATATCACGTGTAACTGGTATATGTTTACTGGCTGATTCTGAAGTACCAGAGCTCAGTGCAAAATATTTAATCTTCTCTGGCCAGCTGACATTCTCTTCACCCTCCAGGCACTTATACCACCATTCTTTATGCATTTTGGTATAGTTGTGCACAGGTATTTTATCCTTATACAGCCCCATGAAGTTGGGATTGTCCAGGATTTCCTGGAACTGATAGTGGCGTCCGAATTGAGTGTCTTTGGCCTTCTCCAACAACCGATGCAACACCTGGAGCTGGTACTGCCTAGGTGTGCCTAATTTAAATGTGAACTTTTTCCTGATCCTCAGCGACCTGGAAATAAGATTTCCTATAATGGCCATTAATTTCTCTATTAAACTGCAAAAATATCGAATATTATTACGATTTGCGAATAACCGCTTCGTGGGACGAACGAACTACATTATCTGCCACTATTTCGTAATTCATATTTACCTTTGCCGCATGTTAAAAGCAACATTGCTCAAAGCTACTGAAGCCGGCGGAAAAATACTGCAACAATATTTTAACGGCCCTTTTGAAGTGAGCTCCAAAAGCTCCCTCAACGACCTCGTTACAGAGGCGGATAAAAAGTCGGAACAAGCGATTATTGAAGTGATTCACAACGCTTTCCCTGACCACTTCATTCTCAGTGAGGAAGCGGGCGCCATCCCTTCCAGCTCCAATGTTAAGTGGATCATCGACCCAATCGATGGTACCGTAAATTTTGCAAACGGAGTACCCCTCTGCTGCGTCTCTATAGGCGTGGAAAAAGATGGAGAAATGATTCTCGGCGCCGTCTATAATCCTTTCATGAACGAACTTTTCATCGCAGAGAAAGGAAAAGGCGCTACCCTGAACGATAAACCTATCCATGTTTCAGGCAATGGCAACTTCGATAAATGCCTCCTGGTAACAGGTTTCCCTTACCAATGGGAAGAGTCTGCCAACAATCCACTCGTGATCTTTGAACGTATTATAAAAAAGGGACTGCCAGTACGCCGACTCGGATCTGCAGCCATTGACCTCTGCTGGGTAGCCTGTGGCCGCTTCGATGGATTCTATGAACACCATCTGCAAGCCTGGGACGCTGCTGCCGGCTTCCTCATCGTGGAAGAAGCAGGCGGTAAAGTAACCGATTTCAGCGGTGGTAAATATTCCCCTTATCAAAAAACAATTCTGGCCACCAACGGCCATATTCACCAGGCCCTTCAGGACCTCGTAAACGGAAAATAACTATGGAACAGGAAAGAACAGAAATTAATGATCTTGGTGAGTTTGGTCTGATCGACTTCCTTACCCGGAACATAGAAATACAAAATGCCAGCACCGTTCTTGGCGTTGGCGATGATGCCGCCGTCATTGACCACTTCGGCAAACAAACCGTTATCAGCACAGACATGCTGGTGGAAGGTATCCACTTCGACCTCATGTACGTACCCATGAAACACCTCGGCTACAAATCCGTGGTAGTGAATCTGTCCGATATCTACGCCATGGGCGCAACCCCTACGCAGATTACCATGAGCATCGCCTTCTCCAACCGCTTTTCAGTGGAAGCGCTGAATGAATTCTATGAAGGCGTTTACGCAGCCTGCGAAAAATATGGCGTAGACTTAATAGGCGGAGATACCAGCAATTCTCAAAAAGGATTGGTGATCAGCGTTACAGCCATCGGAGAAGTTACTCCCGACCAGTTTATTAAACGCTCTACTGCCCAAAAAGGCGACCTGATCTGCGTAAGTGGCGACCTCGGTGCGGCATACCTGGGTTTAACCCTCCTGGAAAGAGAGAAACGCATCTACCTGGACAGCCCTACAGTAGCTCCAGATCTGGAAAACCAGACCTATATCATCGGACGCCAACTGAAACCAGAAGCCAGAAAAGATATCATCGAATTCCTCCAGGAAAATGATATCAAACCTACTTCCATGATGGATGTCAGCGACGGACTGAGCTCCGAAATTCTGCATATCGCGAAGCAAAGTAATCTCGGCGTAGTAATCTATGAGGAAAAGATCCCAATTGCACAGGAAAGCAAGGAAATTGCCCTGAAATTTGGCCTCGATCCTACGGCAGCAGCACTTAGCGGCGGTGAAGACTATGAGCTGCTTTTCACCATGAAACAGGAAGATTATGACAAGATCGTTCTGAATGAACAGATCAGCGTAATCGGCTACATGGCGGATATCAGCGAAGGAGCACATATCCTGACCAAAGGCGGTAATAAATTCAAACTCGTTTCCCAGGGCTGGAATGCCTTCCAGCAATAATCCTGCGGATAACTATAAAAGAAAAAGGATTGACGTGGAAAACGTCAATCCTTTTTCTTTTATAGTCAAGTGCGACTTTTAATAGCTATTCTACTGTCACTTGTATCACCTGGCTGTTATGCGTTGGTGGCAGCGGATCTGAAAACACACTGCATTTCAACTGATAATGTCCTGGCAAAGATGGCATCACCACTTCCATGGTGGTCAGTCGCCGTGTAATGGCTTTCGCCAACGTTACATTGGTACGCACCGGCACATAATTGGAATCCTTCGTTGTGAAGCCATATCCCAACACCGGTTCGTTATTCCAATTGATGGGAACGGACTGAAAATAATTATTCTCTGGTTGTAATACCAGGTTATAATGCTCTCCCCTTTTTACTTTCAGCTGATTGGTAGCCGGTTTTAACTGAATCAGATTATATGAATAATAAGCAGTATCCCTATAATAATCCCAAACGCCTATACCAGTATTAACACTGTCGGTTATAGGGAGATTCGGACCAAAGACCAGCACTTCCTTCCCCCAGAGCTCCTTTTCCGTGTCCCAGAAATTATATTGACTCCTTCTGGAATAACGGGAGTTAAGACTATAAGACAGATGACCAGTATAAAACATGTATTTTGATGGCAACTGATAACTGTTTAGGAAGACAACAGGCCTTTCGCCGGCAACAGCCGCTATTTTCCCCGTCCATTCCTTGTTGTTATGGATTTCCGGACGGATTTCCACGCCAGGCATGAAGTTCCACACCATGTACACTCTGGTTACCAATACCAGCAATAATGTCACCGGCAAAGTATACAGGAATATACGTCCCTTCCAACCTTTACGCTTAATCGTCTGGTGTGCCAGGATAACTGCCGGCGTAAACAACATCACCGTCCAGTTAGCCTCCACTCTTCCCTTGAAGGTACTGATCATAAAAAAGACCAATACGCCTACCAGAGAGAATTTCAGCGCTCTTTCGAAGGTATGTTGTATCGGGCAGATACATGCATAATAGATAATCAGCCAACCCAGTAATGGCCCGAACAATAACAACTGTCCTCCCAGATAATCCAAGGTAAAACTGAGATCATAGCTGGAGGCGTTTCTTTCTATCAGGTGGTACTGTAAAGACGGGAATCCGTGCGTATACTGCCATACAATATGCGGCATGAACAACACAGTAGTCAGGATACAAGCTACATAGAACTTGAATACACGTAGCAGGTTCAGGTTAGACAATACGGTAAAGAATACGAGCAATACGCCATGGTATTTACTATAGAACATTAATGCCATGGATATCCCAAGGAGGATAGTATTCTTCCAGCTTTGTTCATCAACAAATACCTTGTAAGCCCAGAAATAAAGAGATGCAAAGAAAATCAACGGAACATCCGGCACGGCCAGCATGCCCCCTATTTGCATCGCTCCCATGGAGCCTATGATCAGGTAATATAGTCGGTTGTCTTCCTTACTCAGCAGTTTGGCGGTCACCCAGAGGGTAAGCGTATTAATGATTACGATCAGTAACCGAACCCCCAACTCGCTATGAAAGATGCCGTAGCCAATTTTAATTAACAGCGCAATCATGGGTGGATGGTCGAAATATCCCCAGTCTAAATGACGGGAGTATACCCAGTAATAGGCTTCGTCATCCCATAATTCGGAGAAGCACGCCTGCAACAGGCCCAGCACCAGCCAGCCCAGTAAAAAAAGATTTCTGTATTGATTCTTTGAAAAGAAATGTGGTATGCCCATGCGTTCGTCCTAAAAGTTTGACGCGAAGATACTCATTAAGCGTAAACGACTGTTTCCCCGTCTTTAGGAATGACGAGGAAGGCTGCCATACAGCCGGGAGCGATACGACCAATTTCATGATCCCTTCCCAGGGCCATCGCAGGATACAGCGATCCCATACGAATCGCCTCGCGCATACTGCAAATATTATGCTTCGCACAGTTGCGAACTGCTTCCAGCATCGTCAACCGGGAACCGGATAATACGCCAGTGGCGCTGACAAATCGGTCTTTCTCTTTTAGGTAGATATAATGACCTTCTTTATTTTCTTCCACCGCATCCGTAATAAGATAGAGGCGGTTACCCATTATTTTTTTACTGATACGGATGGAGGCAAAATCCACATGTACGCCGTCTGCCACTACACTGGCATATACTGCCGGGTGATCGTAGATAGCGCCAACAAGGCCAGGAGCGCGACTTTCCATCGGCGACATTGCATTGAATAAATGCGTCGCATGGTGGATGCCATTTTCAAACGCCGTATAGGCTTCAGCGTAAGTAGCGTTGCTATGTCCTGCATACACGATGATACCTGCATCCTGTAACTGTTTTACCAACCTTGGATCACAGCATTCCGGCGCGAGCGTCACGAGTCTCACTACATCACTACCATTCTCCAGTATCCAATCTATATCTTCCTGCGTAGGTTGCTTGATAAATTCGGGCAAATGCGCCCCTTTTTTAGCGGGATTAATAAAAGGCCCCTCCAGGTGAAGTCCAAGAACGCCTTTTCCTCCCTGCTGCCAGTAGCTCCGGACAGCACGCATGGCCTCCAGCATAATTTCCGGAGAAATGGTAGCTACTGTAGGCATGATAAAGGCCGCGCCTCCGGCTTTACTATATTCATAGGTAGCCGTCAGGGCTTCCACGCTGGGATACATAGAGAATATCTGCCCATTACCGCCATATATCTGTAAATCTATCAACGCGGGCGCCATATATGCACCATCCAGGTCGATAATTTCATGATCTGCCGGCACTTCCTCCATAGGTAAGATACTTGTAATCAAGCCATTGTCTACCGACACGGCATAACCTTTCAATACTTCCTCTCCGGTAAATACGGTGGCATTAACATATGAAGTGGGCATATCTGGTATTTTTAGCGTGATACTTCGTATAACTCTAAAGGTAGCCCATCGGGATCAGCAAAAAAAGTAAATCGTTGATTTGTGTGAGGATCAATTCGTACGGGCTCTGGCGTTATACCTTTACTTTGAAGGTCTTGTACTGCTTCGTCAATATCTGTTACTGCAAAAGCCAGGTGACGCAACCCTTGCGCTTCCGGCCTGCTAACGCGTGCAGGCGGATTGGGGAAAGAAAAAAGTTCAATGACATATTGATCTCCGATGGCGAGATCCAGTTTCCAGGAATCTCTTTCTTCCCGGTAAACTTCTCTGATAACGCGTAATCCAAGCACATCCCGATAAAATGCCTTACTACGTTCGTAATCAGAACAAATAATCGCGATGTGATGGATGCCGTTTAATATCATGATGTGATTAGTCTAAAATAGTGAATACGTCCGCGTCTTTGAGGAAAGGAATGTTCTTTCTTACTTCATTGAGACGCTCACGGGAAAGGGTATACGTAAATATATCCTGGTCATGCGCTTTTTCGTAGATGATTTCTCCCATTGGATCAATCAGGCTGGTATCGCCGCTATGGTAGATATTATTCCCATCGTTGCCGACACGGTTTACACCGATAACGTAGCATTGGTTTTCAATAGCACGGGCACGGAGTAATGTTTTCCAGGCGGTATTACGTCTTTCTGGCCAGTTGGCTACATACACCAGCAGGTCATATGCCGGTTCACCGGTTTCCGATTGCATGGTATTGCGCGCCCATACAGGGAAACGCAGGTCATAGCAGATATTCAGATTGATCTTCCAGCCTTTTACCGCACCGATCAAACGTTTGCTACCTGCTGTATAATGTTCATGTTCTCCGGCATAACCAAAGAGATGACGTTTATCGTAAGTGCCGTAAGTGCCGTTGGGCAACATCCAAACGAGGCGGTTTACATAGTGACCATTTTCTTCAATCATCAGGCTGCCTGTGAGAATGATATTCTTTTCAGCAGACTTCTTCTTCATCCATTGAAAGGCGCTGCCGTCCATTGTCTGAGCGAGCTTTTCAGGCGCCATACTAAAGCCGGTACTGAACATCTCCGGTAAAAAAACAACTTCCGTCCGTTCTCCTATGCTGTTGATTTTTTCATCGAACATGCGCAGGTTAGCATCGATATCTTCCCAGAATAATTCGGACTGAATAAGTGTTACTTTTAAATCTGACATTGTTGAAAATTATAATCACAAATTTACATCCTGTCGCTTTAGAAACTTTTTAAATTATCCCTTTACAATTCAGGATTATTTGCGATTTGTTCAAGCGCTTCGCTGATCAGGTCCTGTTCATATCCCCGTTGCAGTAGGTATTGAATCGTTTTAAATTTCCTTTTCAGCGGGACTTCTCCTCGTAGTGAATGGTATTTTTTCTCTGTCTGTTGGCGTAATGCAGCGGTATAATCCTCTTCGTCAATTTCCTCCATCCCTTTGCGGATACAATAAGAAGATACTTGTTTCTGCTTCAGTCCAGCCTGTATTTTCTTACGACCCCATTGTTTCATTCTGAATTTACCACCGGCATAGGCACGGGCAAATCTTTCTTCATTGAGGAAGTTTTCCGCGATGAGAGCCGCGATGGCCTCTTCCACTTCTGGCCCGCGCATGCCCAGTTCCAGGGCTCTGTACTTCACTTCAGAATGACATCTTTCCTGATAGGCACAGTACTGCCTCAGTTTCTCCAATGCTTGCGACATGTCTGAAAGTTAACGTACGATACGCAGTTTGGCGTAGTTGAGCATAATTTTCTTTTCTCCGCCGCCTTTAGGGAAAACCACTGTGGCAATACGGTTATTGGGTGCGCCTTCCATAGACTGGATGGTACCGAAACCGAATTTCTGGTGTTCTACCTGCATACCTGGTTCCATTTCTGCCGGATCATCTGGTGCAAATCCAGGAGTAGGAACATGCGTAGAAGCAGGTCCTGTAGTTGGTTTAGGTGCAGGACGCGGTTGTGTATTTTGTGGAGACGCGGGCGCCTTTTTCTGCATTTTGTCGAACATATTACTGCCGCCACCGGCTCCCCATCCGCCGCCGTTACCGCCACCACCGAAGGCATTACGGATAGCGCCTCCGCCAGCATAGCTGCGGTCAATGAATTTCTCTGGCATTTCCTCCAGGAAACGACTAGGTTCATTTTGGACCAGGTTTCCAAAGCGATAGCGACTGTTAGCATACGTCAGCCACAGGCGTGCTTTTGCACGAGTGATAGCCACATAGAACAAACGTCTTTCTTCTTCCAGTTCTTCCCTGGTATTGATAGACATTCCACTTGGGAACAGGGTTTCTTCCAGTCCCACAGTAAATACAACCGGGAATTCCAGTCCTTTCGCCGCGTGGATGGTCATCAGTTTCACTACATCGCTGTCTTCATTTCCACCCTGATCGGCATCTGTCAGCAGCGTAATCTGCTGCAGATAGGAGCCCAGGCTTTTATCCAGCAGTTCTCCTTCTTCGTCAGGGGTTTCGGTGAATTCCTTGATGGAGTTCAGTAATTCCTGTACGTTTTCGTAACGTGCCAGGCCTTCTGTGGTTTTATCGTTGAAGAGTTCTTTTACGATGTTGGTAGATTTACCCACGTTCACTGAGATATCGTAGGCATTGTGCTTACCCAGCATTGCCTGGAAACTGCGGATCATGGTCACGAATCCATCGATCGCTTCCAAAGTACCTCCTTTGAAACCGAATTCCTTCGCACGTTCCAGTACTTCCCACATGGTGATATTGTGTTCATTGCTGAAAACAACCGTTTTCTCGATGGTTGTTTTACCGATACCACGTACGGGATAGTTGATAATACGTTTCAGGCTTTCCTCATCGCGGGTATTCATGGTAATACGGAGATATGCCACGAAATCCTTGATTTCCTTACGCTGATAGAAGGAAACGCCGCCATAGATGCGGTAAGGAATAGCTTTCCTGCGCAGGCTTTCCTCAAAGGAACGGGATTGCGCATTGGTACGATAGAGAATAACGAAATCGCGGTTATCGTAGTGATTACGGAGTTTCTGTTCTGCGATGGTATCTGCTACGAATTTACCTTCTTCGTTATCCGTCATGGTGCGTACCAGTTTGATGGTATCGCCATCGGCGTTATCTGTCCAGAGGTTTTTCTCGATCTGGCCTTTGTTATGGGCGATCACCTCATTGGCTACATTCAGGATGGATTTGGTACTGCGGTAGTTCTGTTCCAGTTTTACTACGCGGGCATCATCATAGTCTTTTTCAAACTGTAGGATGTTCTGGATGGTAGCGCCACGAAAGGAGTAGATACTTTGGGCATCATCTCCCACTACGCAGATATTTTCATGCACAGCGCCGAGTAACTTGATGATTTCGTACTGGGCAGGGTTGGTATCCTGGTACTCATCAATCATGATGTAGCGGAACTTGTGCTGGTATTTATGCAGTACTTCGGGGAAGCTTTTCAGAAGCACGTACATTTTGAAGAGGAGATCATCGAAGTCCATTGCGCCGTTTTTAAAGCAGCGTTTGGCGTACATATCGTAGATTTTTCCGATGAGGGGTCTGTTGGCCCTCATATCTTCCTGTTGAACGTAGTAATCGTGCTGATATTCTTCCGGCCCCATCAGGCTGTTTTTGGCAGCGGAGATGCGGTTATATACGAAGTTGGGTTTGTAGTGTTTATCATCAAGATTGAGTTCATTGATGATGGTTTTGAGCACGCTCTTGGCGTCGTCGGTATCGTAGATGGTAAAATCATTGGGATAACCGAGGCGATGCGCTTCTGCGCGGAGTAACCGGGCAAAAACGGAGTGGAAGGTACCTATATAGAGGTTACGGGCTTCGTTTCCGCCGAGGATTCTTTCCACACGTTCTTTCATTTCACGTGCGGCCTTATTGGTAAAGGTGAGGGACAGGATGTTGAAGGCGTCCACACCGTTTTGCATGAGATGGGCAATGCGGGTAGTAAGTACCTTGGTTTTGCCGGAGCCGGCGCCAGCCACGATCATCAGGGGTCCGTTGATATGAATGACTGCCTCGCGTTGTTGCTCGTTCAGCTCATCTAAATAATTTGCCTTCATCACGAAAATATGCTGTTTATGAAAAGTTTTTGTATGCTAAATCTGAAGGGTGTAAAAGTACAAAAATCCGGTGGAGAGAAAAAGGGAGAGTTCAGGAAACAGGAAGTACAAGCAGGAATTTCACTTCAGATAACTGAAGCCCGCAAACAACAGAACAGCATATAGACAGCTTATGCATCTGTGAGGGAAGACAGATACAACCGCATGGTTCTCCTTCTTGTACTTTTTGCTCACTACAGGGTCGTCATAGATGTAGCGGCGATAAAACTAAGGTATCGAGGTTTGCAGGCTTCCGTTATCAAAAAACATTATATATAACTCAGCTATTAGTTTTTATCGTTCTAAGCTATCAATGTCTCGTAATACGGGTTTTCAGCATTTTCCTTGCGAAGTGGATTCTGCTTTTAACCGTTCCAAGCGGTTCATTGAGAATTGCTGCAATCTCGTAATACTTGTACCCTTCGAAGTAAAGGAGGAAGGGTTGTTTAAAGATAATGGGCAGATTATATACCGCCATTTGAACATCTTTCACCCGCAGTTCGGATTCTGCGAAATTCCCAACGGCAGAGGGCTGATGACTAAGCAGATAGTCACCCACAGCGCTATCCAGCAGTCTGTACTGGCGGTTTCCTCTGCGGTAATTGTTAATAAAGATGTTCCGCATAATGGTATACAGCCAGGCCCTGATATTGGTACCCGCCAGATACTTATCGCGGTTCGACAAAGCTCTGAACAAGGTTTCCTGGTAGAGGTCCTTGGCTGACTCAGAGTCTTTGGTTAGCGTAACTGCGTATGGACGCAGAAAATCGGCGTTTCCTAGTAACAAATTGTTGAATTCGGTGGATGACATAACGGTTAACTTTAAATTTTTCGAAATACGCTACAGTAAGCAGCTCCAACAGGAGCAGGGAGTAAATGGGAAGACGGACAGAGATGGTAATCGCCGGGGCTCCACCCGGTGCATCTGCCGGTCTTATTGTACGGCATTTGAACGCAGGAGGTATCAACACCTGGTCAGCAGCCAATACAGGTCCGTTAATCTGGTGTTTTTAGTTTCATAGTGATGCGTTTTAGTTAGAAAATATGCTTGCATATGGGGCAATCGAAAAATAAAGGGTAAAATCCGGAAGGCTCAACGCCTGCGTAGCCTCACTGATAAAGAGATCAACATAATTCCTGTTACAACAGCATAAAAGCCAAAAATCCAGGTCAGGGTAATGGCGGCCGCCACTGGATTGGATATCAGCACAATGCCAAAAAAGATAGTCAGCAGTCCTCCAGCTATATACCAGCCTTCTCCTGTGATTAATTTCCTCAGCCTGATAGCGATAATCATCTCGAACAATCCGGCTATCATAGCCCAGAATGCCACCAGGTATATAAGGGCATTTCCCGTAGCGAATGGATTTATCAAGGTAAGGACCCCTAATATTATACCAACTACTCCCGACAACAGAAAGATTCCCCAATTCTCAGAAGTCTTACGGGCGGCCAGCGCCCCTGCTATAGCGAATACGCCGGCAATGAAGAGATAAGCCCCCAAAAATACTACCAGCGTGGTAAAAGTGGCGCCAGGCATGAAAATAGCCAGTATTCCCAGTATCAGGGCAAACAAACCCCTCAACAGAAAAATCCACCAATAATCGCTATAAAAATTCGGCATGCATTCCTGGTTTATGGTTTCACAATCCGCGCGCAAATAATCGGTAGGTGGCGATCAGCGTACAATCAGACTTTTTCGATAACAATAACAATCTCTTGAATATGCAGAAACCCAGGTACCAGCTCCCCTATTCACTACTTGTTGCTTAAATAGACCCTTTCTCGCATCCACTTTATGGAGATTTCACCCCATTTTGTATAAGCGCATTAAGGCAGGTGTTTTCATATTCAGTAATCTATACTTGTAATCAATTAACGGGGTACCAAAATATCAAATGTTAGGACATAAGATCCCCCTAAAACATAAATTACTGCTTGAACAACAACAGGTTAGTTCAAAATGTTTAACGGGTACCGGACTCTCGAAAAATATCAGCCTGATAAAAAACAACTGATAGCTAAATCATTCTAATAGATTCACATACTATAAACAACATATGCGTTGTTTCTTTAAGACTAGGACTCTATTATAAATTTATAAAATTTTGTTAAAATAAACAAAAAGCTTTTGGGTGGCCACTTTCTTGCAAATTCTCCAACCTCACATTAACGCCTATACGAAAAACAAAGGTTAACCAGTTGATATATTGTATTTGTTTTTCTGTTTTATTTTCCATCCTTATCCACTTTCAAGCGGTCCTCTCTGTTAGCGATCTCCCAAGCTGTATAAAATACCAACTGGGCTCTGCGCTGTAACAATGGGAAATCGATCTTATCTACCGTATCTCCGGGCTGATGATAATCCCAATGCGTTCCATTAAAATAAAAAATAACTGGAACATTCTTTTCCGCAAAATGATAATGATCCGATCTCCTGTAAAAATCTTCCGGATCATTGGGGTCGTTATATTTGTAATCCAATTTGAATCTGGTAATCCGGTTCGACTGTTCATTAATCCCTCGTAGCTCAGAGCTCAGCCTGTTATCCCCAATGATGTAAATATAATTAGTATCACGTTCATGTGCCGGATCTATTCGACCAATCATGTCAATATTCAGATCTGCGACCGTTTTTTCCAGAGGATATAGCGGATGTGAGGTATAATATCCTGATCCTAAGAGCCCTTTTTCTTCTCCGGAGACTAACATAAATATCATGGTTCTCCTCGGTCCGTTGCCGGCCGCCTTCGCTTTAGCAAAAGCGTTCGCAATAGCCATCACAGCCGTTGTACCTGAACCGTCATCATCTGCTCCGGGATATAATACGCCATCCTGCAGGCCAAGATGATCATAATGTGCTGTCACAAAAACATACTCGTCTTTTTTATCAGTACCAGGTATCATCCCCAACACATTAGAAGGATGATATACCAAACTCTTTTTTTCTAATTCAATATGGATAGGAACCTTAACATGTGTGGCTATACGAAAATTTTTCTTCTTAGGATCATACAAACTATCTGCATAAGGCTTACCCAGCAAATCAGCTGCCATAGCGGGTGTAATGAGGTATATATTGGGTCCGGTACCTGCTTCTCCCGGCATATATAATCCTGTATGTCGTAGTTGTGATTTATTCAGCAAACGATAATTACTGGCTTGTGGAGATATCACCAATAATGCTTTAACGCCAGTAGCTCTGGCGGCTGCCAGTTTGTTGGAAGAGATGCCGTATTCTCTGGGAACGCCGGACGGTACTCCTTCGCGGATCAATACCACCTTGCCTTTGACATCAAGGTTTTTATAATCGTCATAGCGCTCATTTCTCAAGCCATAACCAGCGAATACCAATTGATCCACATTTAACTGCTCTGATTTACTTTCCAGCAAATCAGTAATAAAATCCTCCCCATAATGATATTCTTTATCTCTGATACGTATCAGGGCAGTGAGCAACGTGTCTTCATACATATTATAAAACTGCTCCCATTGACCGGCAGCTCCCGGCTGTAACCCTGCTTCACGTAATTGGGATACGATATAAGCAGCCGCTCTGGCTTGCCCACGGGTAGCGGTTTCCCGTCCTTCCATTTGTGGACTGGCAATTACTTCCAGTCGTTGACGTAACCAGGTTGTATCAATGAATGCAGCAAATTGTCTGGCGATATCTGGCGTTGTTGGCGCCGGCTGAGCCTGACAGGAAACAGTCATCACAATACAAAGCAAACAGTAAACGGCAACACGGGTAAATTTCATGCGGAAGAATATTTTTAGCTATGGGATCCTGTGGTATAATGGTATAACACAAAAAAGAGCCGGGAAGTTCCCCGGCTCTTTAAAATACAAAAATTTATAATTACGGCCGCTGTTACTACAGGCAAGCCATTTTACGAACTCTGTTCTCGTGGCGGCCACCTTCAAAAGGCGTGTTGATGAATACATCTACCATTTCATTGGCTACCGGTACATCTACAAACCTGGCGGGAATGCAGAGTACATTGGCGTTATTATGCTGACGTGCGAGTCTTGACAACTCTTCTCCCCAGCAAATTGCAGCACGGATGCCCTGATGTTTGTTGGCCGTAATAGCTACGCCATTTGCACTACCACAAATCAGGATGCCAAATGCAGCTTCTTCCCGCTCTACAGCAGTAGAAACCGGGTGAGCATAATCCGGATAATCCACCGAATCTTTAGAAGAAGTACCGAAATCTTTTACTTTCAGTCCTTTTGCTTCCAGAAATGAAATTACTTCTTCCTTGTACTCAAAACCCGCATGGTCAGAGCCGATAGCTACCGGCAGGGCAAGGTTAAAGGTATTTTTTTCCATATCAAGTAAGTTTACAATTGAATGAAGTTGGCTAATTACCTATCTGTTGTGTGATTAGGACCATTCTTCAACTTCTTCTACAGTTTCAGTTTTCTTTTGACGATCACGTAACGCCTTTTTCGATATAAAGATACTGATTTCATACAGTAGGTACAGCGGCGTAAATACAATCAGCTGGTCAACGATATCCGGAGGCGTAATAACAGCCGCCAATACCAGAATCACCACGATAGCGTGTCTGCGGTAACTACGAAGGAATTTAGGCGTAATAAGGCCGAATTTCGTGAGGAAAAATACCAGCACCGGTAATTCAAACAACAATCCCATACCGAGTACAATCTGCGATACGAGGTCGAAATAATCGTCAATAAAGAACTGATTCACTGCTTTATCAGTCACCTTATAAGATGCGAGGAAGTTAATCGTAAACGGCAGCATCAGGAAATAAGCGAAGAATATCCCCATGAAAAACTGTAAGGATACCCAGAAAATAACGCCTCTGGCGCCTTTCAGCTCTTTCTCTTTCAGCGCTGGTTTCACAAAGCGCCAGAACTCCCAGAAAATATACGGAAACGCACATACGAAACCGATGATAAATGCGAGCTTAAACTGGAGCATAATCTGACCCACCATTTTATAGTTCAGGAAGGTCACCTTTTCCGGCGTTATACAAAGCGCATCTCCTAAGCCGAAGAAATGGCCTATACTACATAAGGCTCTGTAAGAAGGAAAACTGGCATTGGTAGGTCCGAAGATCACATTATCCAAAATCTCCTGGGTATAGAGAAATCCAAATATGCTAAACGCGACGATTGCTAATACTGATCTAACGATATGCCAGCGAAGGTCTTCTAAGTGGTCAAAAAACGACATCTCTGCCTTATCGTTATTCTTCGAGAAAAATTTCTTTAACATGTTTTACTGTTCAAACCAGGTTGAAAACGGTGATCAAATCAGGAGCACAAATATAGCTGTTGAACAGAACAAATAACAGAACTCTTTTACGTACGGAAATAGTAATTGAAAAGGTGTAGGGAGACACGTTTCCCGCAGAGTTTGCAACATTACTTTAAGAAAGAAGAGAAGTGCGTGGTTGAGGTAGGTACAAAAAAAGAGCCAGCCCGAGAAGAATCAAGAGCCGGCCTTTCATCCATTGTTTGTTAACCCCAAAAAAGTTGAATTCGAGAATGTCTTTGGCTTCCAGATCTACTACTTACCTAATTGATGGCAAGCGTTCAGAATAAGTAAGAATCTCTGGCAGCTTTATTTTGTAGTACAAAAATAACGAGAAATATTTTATTATCAATGTTGGAACACTTTTTTTACAACCTTTTAACAAAAATCAAATCATAGTGTTACATCAACGACAGCAAATGTATACATTCCGTGTTAAATTCCTACTACTTTTTTAAAAAACGTTTTAGCAATTTTTGTTATTGTGATGTTAACACAAATATTAAGAAAAAATATAAATGGTAAGAATTTTTGTGATCAGCGGTAAAAATCACTGCAAATTTTGCAATTTTTGCTATCCGAGTATCTTCATCTTCACCATTTCTATCCTTGTATCCGTTACATTCAGTACATCAAACTCATAATCATCTATTATTATCCGCTCCTTAATCTTAGGGATCGTTTCATGATGATTAATAATATAACCGGATAAAGTCTCACTTTCATCCTCCGGAAAATCCAATCCGTACTTTTCATTCAAATAATCAAGCTCCAGCCTGCCAGAGAATATATATTCCTTCTCGGCAATCTGCTTCTCTACAAATTCCTCCTCATCATGCTCATCCTTGATCTCTCCGAATATTTCTTCCAGTACGTCTTCAATCGTTACAATTCCTGCCGTACCCCCAAATTCATCTACTACCCAGGCAATACTCTTTCTTTCCTTATTGAACTTACTCAGCAGATCTATCGCACTCATCGTCTCAGGAACCGCCAGAATAGGGTGAATAATTGTTTTGATATCCGCAGGCGCTTTAAACATATCCAATTGATGTATATACCCCAGGATATTGTCTATACTGCCTTCATATATCACCAGCTTAGAAAGTTTTGTTTCCATGAACTTGCTTCTCGCCAGCTCAATGGGACTATCTATTACCAGGGCCTCGATTTCTTTGCGGGGAATCAGGCAGCCACGGATCTTTACATGGGCTAGCGACAATGCATTTTCAAAGAGCTCGGTATTTAATTCCTGGTTTTCACTAACATGCTGCTGCGACTGACGGATGAAATGATCTACATCCACCCGGGTAAATGATTCCCTGTTTTCCAGCAAACGCACGTTGAACAAGTATTTCAACATCCACTCTGCAATGGAAACCAACATATTACCAATAATATATAGCGGCTTGGCAATAATCGAAATCGGCAAGGCAAAGAAACTCAGCAATGCCTCTGGTCGTGAACGAAATATCGCCTTGGGAATAAAAAAGCCCAGGAACAGTATTACTAAAGACGCCAACAGTATTTCCAGGAAAATCACCAGCGGTTGAATGCTGGCAATCTCAGGGGCAGCTACTACGCCAAGCGGCTGGATAGTGCCTGCCATCATAATACTGTATATAACGATGGTAATTGTAAAACCTACGAGACTCGTAGCCAGTAACCTGCTGGGATGCTCATTCAGCCCAGCCAGAATTTTGCCGGTAGTCCTACCCTGCTTTTTCTTGAGTTCAATACTGAGTTTGTTCACATTTGCGAACGCAGACTCAATGCCAGCAAAGAAACCAGCCAGCAAAACCAGGAAGACTAAAATAATAATTGTGTATCCGTCCATCGCATCAAAAATAACAAATTAGGAAAACCAACAATCACTGAGCTATTTTATATTTAAAAAATCTGTCACCAGACCTTTCACTTCTTCATAGGCTCTCTCCAGCACATCATTTACAACGATTTTATCAAATTCATGTGAAAAAGAAAGTTCGTATCGCGCCTTTGCCAGTCGCTCTTCCAGAGAAGCCTGGGTTTCTGTGCCACGTTCGCTTAAGCGCTCTCTCAACGCATCAATGGAAGGCGGCTCAATAAAGATAGTCAATGCATCCTGATGATATTTATCCTTAATTGATAACGCTCCCTTTACATCAATATCTACCATCGGAAATTGTTCATTACTCCAAATCCGTTCCAATTCGCTCTTCAGGGTACCATAATATTTTCCGGCGTACACCATTTCATACTCTGCGAAAGCATTTTCCTCAATCTTCTGATGAAATTCATCCAGGGATATAAAGTAATAATCCTTTCCGTTTACCTCGTTAGCGCGGGCTTGTCTGGTACTGGCAGAAATGGAGAATGCCAGCTGCGGCATGGTTGCCAGCAGTTTCTTTACGATGGTTGTTTTTCCTGCTCCTGATGGCGCAGTGATAATGATAATTTTTCTTTCCATAAATCCTTTCTCAGCTACCCCAAATGCAAAACCCAAAAACCAGAATTTGGTCCTGGTATTTGGGCTCTGTTGGTGTTATGAACGGTAATATTTTAAACGCGTCTGATATCTGCACCCAGCTTTCTGAGTCGCTCATCGATATACTGATAGCCGCGGTCTATTTGGTCAATATTCTGAATCGTGCTCTTTCCTTCTGCGCTGAGCGCTGCAATCAACAGCGATACTCCCGCACGGATATCCGGACTGGACATGGTAATACCACGGAGCGCATGCTGACGGCCAAGACCAATCACCACTGCACGGTGCGGATCGCACAGTACAATCTGTGCACCCATGTCAATCAGTTTATCCACAAAGAAGAGGCGACTTTCAAACATCTTCTGATGAATCATCACACTACCCTTTGCCTGTGTAGCCACTACCAGTACGATACTGAGCAGATCCGGCGTGAAGCCCGGCCATGGGTGGTCGGAGACAGTGAGAATAGATCCATCCAGGAATGTCTGGATTTCATATGTTTCCTGTGAAGGAATGTAAATATCGTTGCCCCGGATTTCGAGATTAATACCCAGCTGACGGAATTTCTCCGGGATAATTCCCAGATGTTCCACACCTGCATTTTTAATGGTAATCTCGCTCTGGGTCATAGCAGCCAGTCCAATGAAGGATCCAATTTCGATCATATCCGGCAGCATAGTATGCTCGCAGCCACCCAGGTATTTCACCCCTTCAATGATCAGCATATTAGAACCGATACCCTGGATTTTTGCACCCATGCGGGTCAGCATTCTACAAAGCTGCTGCAGGTATGGTTCACAAGCTGCGTTATATATGGTGGTAGTTCCTTCAGCCATTACTGCTGCCATCAGGATGTTGGCAGTACCGGTTACACTTGGTTCATCCAGGAGCATATATGTTCCTTTCAGACCATTTGTTTCCAGGCGGAAGAAATTATCATCTGAATCGTAAATGAATTTTGCACCCAGTCTTTCAAAACCGATGATGTGCGTATCCAATCGGCGACGGCCGATCTTATCGCCACCTGGTTTAGGGATGAACGCTTTTCCGAACCTGGCCAGAAGTGGACCGGCAATCATTACGGAGCCGCGTAAACGACCAGATTTCTTTTTAAATTCCGGACCTTGAAGATAGTCCAGGTCAATATTATCAGCCTGGAATTCACAGACATCTCTACTCACTCGGTTAATCCTAACCCCGGCATCTCCCAGGAGTTCTATCAGGAGATTCACGTCAACGATGTCGGGGATATTGGATATGGTTACCTTTTCAGGGGTAAGCATTACTGCACTGATGATCTGTAAAGCCTCATTTTTGGCACCCTGGGGTACAATTTCCCCTTGCAGACGGTTGCCGCCTCTTACTTCAAAAGCACTGCTCACTACTTATTCCTGTTTTTATTGAATTTGTTATTATGCTTGTTGTTATTTCCTTTGCCGCTGTTACCGCTGCCGCCTTTGAACTTCTGATTCTGCTGGAAGTTTTTGCGTTTGCCGCTGCTGGTACGGAAGTGGTCTCCACCTTGTGATCCACCGCCCTGAGAGAACTGCTGCGTACTGCTGCTAGCAATAACGCTAGGGGCCCCCGGATGATATTCCAACTGACTGCCAGTGATGGATGACAACTCTGCACGGATCGCATCATCGTGTACGCTTTCCTTGTGCCAGTTGCTGTAAGCCAGCTTCATGTAGTTGGCAACTGTTTGGGTGAAACCTTCTTTCTTCTCTGGATTCTCTTCTGCAATGGCTTTATCAATCACCATTTCCAGGTTCTTTCCAAAGTGACGGTTTCTTGGGTATTTTTTAGGGTATTCCAGTCTTTCTGGTCTTGCCTTTAAAGTTTCTTTTGTTGGGATGGGGTATGGCGACTCTACCTGTAGACTAAAACCAGAGATATTGAAGATATGATCCCACAGTTTATGTCTAAAATCCTCCACATTCTTCAGATGCGGATTCAGCGTACCCATCAGCTCTATAACCGCCATTGAATTGCGTTGGCGATCCATATCGTCCTCAATGGTAAGCAGAAATTCCACCATTTTCTGGATATTCCTGCCGTACTCTTTCATTATCAGGTGATTACGCGTGGTATTGTATTCCATTACTATTGTTTAAAAGTATTATTTGATGAGGAGACATCTTAAATGAGAACTTCGAAGTGCTCAAAAGGGAAGAAGTTAATCGGCAACATCATTGCAAACATAATAAAAAAATATGAGGAACATTTCAGATCTAATCTTTGTTCCTGTTAAAACTCAGGAAGCTGGTCGGGCTCCATTGACAGCAGTTATTTTTTTCTTAGTTTTAACTATGCAGCATCAAAAAATCCCCATTTTATTATTACATGGCGCATTGGGCGCCGCCCCACAGTTCGACACCCTGAAAGCCTCTCTGGAACCCCACTACGATGTTCATACGGTGGAATTCAGCGGGCATGGTCATCAGCCTTTTTCTCCAGAAGGATTCAGTATTCCCGTATTTGCAGGTGAAGTGTTACGTTACCTGGAAGAAAGGGAGCTCGATTTTATCCACATTTTCGGTTATAGTATGGGAGGATATGTAGCCCTCTACCTCGCACGGTACCATCCGGAACGTATTGGTCATATCATGACCCTCGCCACCAAATTTAACTGGAATGAAGCCACTGCCGGCCGGGAAGTAAAACAACTGAATCCGGAACTGATTGAAGAAAAAGTGCCTGCATTCGCCCGCGTACTGGAAGAAAGACATGCAGCATCCGACTGGAAGGAAGTGGTAAATATGACGGCCATCCTTATTGCCGAACTGGGACACCAGACGCTCCTGAAGGCCAACGACTATGCCATGATTGCCTCTCCATGCTTACTGATGATGGGCGACAAAGACAACATGGTCTCTTTCCAGGAAACGATTGAGGCTTATAAAGCGCTGCCAGAAGCACAAATGGCTATTCTGCCAGACACGATACATCCACTTGAAAAAGCAGATGTACCGTTATTGGCATATCATATCAGGCGTTTTACCACGCAGAAGATATAGTCGCTATTCTTCTTCCATGGCTACTTTGCCCCAATTATTCAGTTCTTCTTCCGTCCATAATTCCGGGAAGAATACAATGCGTTTATTTTTCGGAGGCAGGAATTGCTGCCAGTTGGTACCGCCAGTTGCAGCGATATCTTCCGGTTTCTTGTGCAGGTAACGTACAGCAGATTTATAGTGCATCAGTGGCCAGCGGACATTGATATTCATATCGTATTCCCGCAGCAACGGTTTTACTTCCTGTTGTTCTTCCGGCATCAGTTGCTGATACCGCAACTGCATATTGTTCACTTCATATTGTTGGGCCGTTTTCAGGAAAGTTTCCATGTACTTCAGCTCAAACTGCCGCAGGGTAAGGGTTTTCTTGCCTGTAGCCAGTTCGGTAGCGCCGCTTCTCCAGTAAATTTGGTCCAGTGTCTCTTTCAGCCCTTTTCCTTTCAGCTCTTCCCGTTGCGCCTCGTACACCAGGTTCGGTAACGAGGTAGAACAGATTTCAATCATTCGGAATTGTCCGCTCTGGAATCCGCTGGCAGGCAATAACGCCATCCGGAATTTCAGGAATTGCTCCTTTTCCATTCCGTCTACCATGATTTCAAAGGAACTGATCAGACTCTTGAAATAGTTGTTGACACGCTTCACCTGTGTTTTAAAGATTTCCACTGTCAATTCAGGGGCATGACATACCTGCTCAATCGCTTTGAGTGAAAGTTTAAAATACAATTCCGTAATCTGGTGATACATGATAAAGATGCTCTCATCCGGAAACGGCGTGCGGGGATGTTGCAGGTTCAGCAAAACATCCAGTTGAATATAGTCCCAATAAGTAAGGTAATCCGCATATAGTAATCCATCCAGGTAGGAGGACAGATTTTGACCCATCGCGGCATATTTTTCTTCTAGTTGCTGTATTTTCTCGGCTATTTCTGTTGTAACCATGATGAAATTTAGGAATAATGGCTGAAATGGCAACGACCATTCCTCCATCCCCATTCCTATTCCACCACGTTTATAGTACGGTAAAAGCTTTCTTCCAGTGAGATAAGGGTTTCAGTTCTTTCAATGCCTTTGATTTTCTGTAATTCGTCGTGCAGAATGCGGCGAAGCTGGGTAATATCTTTACAGATAATCTCTGCAAACATACTATAGGACCCGGTTGTGTAGTTCAGTCGCACCATTTCCGGAATTTTCCGTAATTCTTTGGCTACGGTATCGTACATGGAGCTTTTTTCCAGGTAAATTCCAATAAAGGCAATTACATCATATCCAATCATTTTTAAATCTACATGTAATTTAGTACCTTTAACTATACCCAGTTCTTGCAATTTCTTCATCCTAACGTGGATGGTACCACCGGACACAAACAACTTCTTTCCCAGGTCCGCATAAGAGATTTCAGCATTATTCATCATCTCGCTGATAATCTGCAAATCCAGTTTGTCAATATTCAAATTGTGGCTCATTTTTACAATTTGTTTTTTGAATGTTTTAAAGTTATATGCAAATATTTAAAAAATATCGAAAATTCAAAAATTTTTCTTAAAAAATTTGCAAGAAATAGCCTTTCTATTTAGATTTGTATCATAATCATTACTCAATAAGCAATTATAAAGTAATTCATATAGTATTGATTATCACATTGTGGGGTGATGAAACTGGCAGACATGCCCTCTTGTCTCGGGGGTGGGGATCACAGGATAAACGTAGTATAATTGGGTTGACCACTAATCTTACTTGTACTATGGCTAACTGCCTCGTGGAGGTTCGAATCCTCCTCCTACAGCTGAATTGGTTTAAAGAGTCCGTGGGCCATGTCCGCGGGCTTTTTTTATGCGCCTGCGGCGCTAATTCTCACGCAAAGCAGCATAAGCAGCAAAGCAGCAGATAATTAAGTGTTGCGGATATCGGACATAATTGTTTCTCAACCTTGACTTCTCCTCTCCAAATCAACCAAATAATATAATATACAATATAACATAGACCTTTGCCCCTTAGCTGCTTATGTTGCTTTGCGAGAAAAATTCCACTCGCTCTATAGCGCCGCAGGCGCGGTGATCACTTTGCGAGAAAGAAATCCTTCGTACTTTTGCGGCCAAATGGGACAAAAAAAATTACAACGATTCGCTGAAATAGAAACTTTCCCTAATGTATTAATATACCCGGAAGGGATGCAAGGGAAATGGCACGAATTCTTTCATAACAATCACCCGGTAACACTGGAACTGGCCTGCGGTAAAGGAGACTACACCGTAGGAATGGCCCGCATGTTCCCGGAAAGAAATATTATTGGCGTAGACCTGAAAGGGAACCGCATCTGGAGAGGCGCCAAAACAGCACTGGACAATAACCTGAAAAATGCTGCTTTCCTCCGCACCCAGATCGATAAGCTGAATAACTATTTCGCACCAGGCGAAATAGGCGAAATCTGGATAACTTTCCCAGATCCATTCCTCCGTCAGTCCAAATCCAAGAAAAGACTGACCCATCCTAAGTTTTTGCAGCTGTACCAACCTCTCCTGGCTCCTGGCGCTACCATCAACCTGAAAACAGATTCCGCTGAACTCTACGAGTTCACTAAAATGGTGGTGGAATTAACCGGATGCACCGTTCTGGAGAATATTCCAGACGTTTACGCAATGCCTGAAGTGCCTGCTATCCTGCAAATCCAGACCCATTACGAGAAAATGCACCTCGCCGATGGCCGTACGATTCGATATCTTAAATTCCAGCTGCCTGCCGCTCCACTGGACTGGCGCAGCATTAACCTGCCGTCCGATGAAGCAGCCGTTAGTGGAGAATATTGATTTCTATTATAACGAACAGGGGTATATGGTCTTTACTGAAAAGTTCCACCTGGACCGCGGCTTCTGCTGCGGGAATGGCTGCCGACACTGTCCATATAACTTCGAGAGCGTACCCGAACCAAAAAAATCCATTCTCCTGGCCAAAAGACAGGAAAATAAAAATACCAAAGGAGAGAGATAGTTGCTGGCAAAGCGACTATCATCTCCCTAAATTATTATTACTCCGAAAAAACGCCTTCCCAAAAACTGAAATGTCCAACTAAGTTCATAGCTTGTGAACCATTGACATACTTTCCCCATTAACTTTTCGTATGACGATACTTAAACTGAAACTGGATCAGGATCAATTGGTGGAAGACTTCTTCGACTCCTCCCATCTGATAGGTATTGCCTCCACTGCCAGAGATTATCAACTCTGCTGGCAGATTAACCGTCATCTGCATACCAACTTCAGGGTTAACAACTCTCTGGAAATTACCCTCTCCAAAAAGAGCCGGTCTTACCATTTCCCAGTATTTGATTTCCATGAAGCCACCAATGCCGTGATTCATTACTGCTATAACAACCATTGCCAAGCCGAATTCCTGCTGCCAGAGCTAAAACAAATCCATTTCCTCTGGATGATCAAAGGGGATTACTATCAGCTGGAAGATGCCAAAAAAATAGTGGAAGAATTACGTAAGGTTCCGCAAGTACAATTAGTATCTTTACTCGATATCAGGGAAATAAAAAATAAGATGAACCTCATTTTTTAGACAGGCAGTATCCAAAAGAATTTAACCAGTCCTCATCGAAAAGCTCATCTGTATTATTAAAAATCTCCTCTTATGTGGGAAGAAAAAAATAATCAATTGCACCGGGCGTTTACATTTAAGGACTTCCGGGAAGCTTTTGCCTTCATGACCAAAGTGGCACTGACAGCCGAAAAGATGGACCACCACCCGTATTGGACCAACGTTTATAATAAGGTGGATATCTATCTGAGCACACATGATGCCGGCAACATTGTTACTGATCGTGATAAAAAACTGGCGGCAGCCATAGACCAATTATTGTAGTTATATTATACGCCACTTTGTGAAGCGCATCTTGCTAATGCTGCTGCTGTTCTCCTTTACAGCCTCAGCTACCCTTGCCAACAACAGGATCCCCCTGCCTGATACCTTAACGATTGAAGCATCCGCTGCTCCTATCGTAGTCGACATGCGTCCGTATGCCGCCACCCTCGAGGATGTTAATGGTACCCTGAATATCAGTCAGGTCGTCCATCAGTCCTTCAGCCAGAATAAGGATCTCTTTCATGCCAATCCCAGGAATAATAAACGCCAGAACAACTGCTGGTTAAAGTTTACCATCCATAACCCAGGGAATAATATGGCCTACTGGCTACTATTCGCCGGATGGCATGATTTCATGTACTGGTATGTACAATCCCCCACCGACACTCCTAAACTGATGATGCAAACAGGGCTCATGCTGGACCGCGGCGGCGTGGAAAGATGGAACCATTATGCATTTGTTGCAGAAGTGCCACCACATGCCACGAGAACTTGTTATCTCCATATCGTCAATAAATCATTTAATGAAAGTCCGCTCGTCGCTACATTATACAATACCAACGCGTTTGTAAAATTTCAAAATACAGAGGAAGAAGGATATCGAAAAGATTCCGTGGTGATATTGGTTTTGCTGGGTATGCTACTGGTATTCTTCAGTATCTCTCTTATTAATTATATACAACTACCCGATCGCTCTTACCTGTATTTCGCTTTATATATACTGGGACTGATGCTCTTCTTTGCATTGCGACTGGAGAGCAAGCCTTATCAGTTGTCATTCTTCCATCGTTGGCCCATGTTGAAATACTACTGGAATATTCCAGCGTTGCTATTCTGCTTTTACCTGATGTACCTGCTATTTGGAAGTACATTTCTGAATTTGAAATCGCGCTATCCCTTTATGGAAAGGGTTTTCACATGGGTAGCGGCAGCAGTAGGCGGACTTATTATTATCTGTATTTATTGTATTGCAGAAGAACAGTATCACCTGCCTACTATCATTTATGGGTATGTATATTTTGGGACACTGCTTCCTTTATTAATTATGTTTATCGCGCTGGCGAGAAGATCCCAACATCATCCACTGGTGCGGTTTTTCCTATTGGGATCTATCTGTTTATATCTGGCTTGTCTTGGTTCATTTCTTCTTCACGTACGCCCGTTAGGGTTAATAGGCGCATTGGAAGAATTATCAGCGCCAACTTTTCTGATGATCGGCGGAATCCTGCTACAGGCCATGTTTGTATTGGCAGGACTCAGTTACAGAAATAAGCTGGTACATGTGGAAAGAACCCGTACGCAAGAAATGCTGATCAAGCAATTGAATAAGAATAAAGAGCTGCAACGCAAGCTGAATGAGCAACTCGAAGAACTCGTAAAAGAACAGACCACGGAAATCCTTCGTAAAAAACAAGAACTCGAAGAACAAAGAAAGATACAGCTGGAAACAGAATACGTTAAAAAATTAACGGAGATAGAACTAAAAGCGATCAGAGCGCAGATCAATCCTCATTTCATTTTCAATTGTCTGAACTCTATTCAGTTGTTTGTAATGCAGCGTGACTTTGAGTATGCGCAGAAATACTTGTCCGACTTTTCTTATCTGATTCGGAAGACGCTGGATTTCTCCCGGAGAAATTTTATTTCGTTGGCAGATGAAATTACTTATCTTAATACTTATCTGGGATTAGAAAGGATGCGTTTTGAAAATCGTATGGAATATGAAGTAATAGTAGATCCCGGAATTGCCACCGCAGAGTTGGAAATACCAGCGATGCTATTACAACCATATGTTGAAAATGCCGTTAAACATGGTATGACCAACCCCAAACAGTCTACAGGAAAGCTATCTGTGCGATTCAAACAAATAGCATCCGATATGCTGGAATGTATAGTAGAAGATAATGGCATAGGCATTAGCAGATCTCGTGCACTTCGTACACTGCCCCAACATCATCAGTCGTCCGGAATGGAAATCAGCCAGAACCGCGCCGACTTGCTGAACAAAATGTACAACACGGAGATTCAGATAGAGATTATAGATAAATACCTCAGGAACGATGAAGACAGCGGTACACTGGTGATTATTCTTATCCCTCAGTTATAAGCCAGGATATTCATTTTAAAGTATGCAGTTATGATTAAGGCAATTATTATTGATGATGAAAGAAACAGCCGGGATATTATTGCCCTGATGCTGGCGAAGTACTGTCCTTTTGTGACGATTGCCGATATGGCTTCTGATTGTGCTGATGGAATAGAGAAGATTCGTCGGCACCAGCCACAGCTAGTATTCCTTGATCTGGAGATGCCGGATGGTATTGGGTTTGACATCCTTTCCGGCACACAGGCAGACATTCCTTTTGAGGCCATTTTTGTGACTGCTTTTGAGAAGAAGTTTCTGCATATTATTCGATTCAGTGAAGTAGAACTGATATTAAAACCAATCGATAAAGAAAGTTTATTACAGGCTGTAAATGCAGTATCAGCAAGGATTTCGGCGGCAAGTAATACCAGGCGTTACGATGTGCTGATGCAAAACTTCAATCATAATCAGGCAACAGACTGGCAGATGATTGTTCCGGATCAACAGCAAACAGAACACATCATATCTATATCTGATATTATATATTTTGAAGCAGTGGATGAGTTTGCTGTTTTTTATATGGGAGATGGCCAGGCCATCAGTGCTGCAGCTGGTTTTAGGTATTATCAGGAGCTGTTTTCCGGGCTTCGGTTTTATCAGTTAAATAATTCCCAAATGGTGCAATTGTCAGCCGTGACAAGGATTTCCGGCGATGGTAGTAAGGTAATTTTACGCAATGGAGCCACTTTGGATATCACAGAAAGAAGAAAAAAGGACCTGATATTACGTCTGCAATGAATATGACACGTTACTGAGAATAGCCCCAAACACTCTCCCAGGCATTATTTCCGCGCTTTTTACCCCCTGTAAAAGAATAAAATAATACAAGTGCGCGAAGGATACGTAACAATTTCTTAACAAAAAAATTTGGTTGAATCTGTTTTGCTCGTACATTTGACCCGTGAAACAAAAAAGTCAAATAGTCAGATCTTAAAAGAAGAGCTGATTACAGTCAACCAAGAACGGCACGAAGCTGAGTATGTAGAAAGGAAAAAATTAAGGAAGCACAGTTTTAATCAATATTTAAATTAACGAAAGATGAAAAAGTTGATTGTAATGGCCGCAGTTGCACTGTTCGGCACTC
This sequence comes from Chitinophaga dinghuensis, assembly GCF_003259435.1. Lineage (GTDB taxonomy): Bacteria > Bacteroidota > Bacteroidia > Chitinophagales > Chitinophagaceae > Chitinophaga > Chitinophaga dinghuensis. The sequence goes on along the minus strand of NZ_QLMA01000002.1, from coordinate 491,192 downwards.
AAGTTGCAAAAGCACAGATTTCTAAAGGTGATATTTTACTGGGTGGTAACGTTAACGTAGCTACTCACTCTGATAAAGTAAAAGACGCTGACAAAAAAAATACCAACACTTCCTTCGGTATCAGCCCTAAAGTGGGTTATGCACTGAACAGTAACTGGGTACTGGGTGTGTTTGCAGATACAGATTTTGGTTTCAACAAAGACAAGAATGATGTTAAGACCAAAACCCTGTCTATCGCTCCAGGTATCTTCGTTCGTAACTACCACATGCTGGGTCAGTCTAAATTCGCATTCTATGCTGAAGCAAATGCGTCTTATGGCTTCGGTAACACCAAAGTTGCTGACAACAAAATCACTAGCTTTAACAGCTTCAACGTGAATGTTGCTCCTGGTATCACTTACTTTGTTACTAAGCACTTCATGGTGGAAGGTCAGTTCGGTAACATCGGTTATGCTTGGCAGCAAGACAAACTGGAAGCAACCGGTGCTAAAACCAACAATAACGACTTCAAATTTAACTTCACTAAACAGTTCAGACTGGGTGTAAACTTCCTGTTCTAGTAGTTTCCCATGTGACTTTATGTGAAAAATTTTATGGTATAAAAACGCCTTCCTGTTATGCAGGAAGGCGTTTTACTTTACAGGAAGTTTATCAATAACAACAAGGCATAAAAAAGCCCGTCTTTACTAAGTAGAGACGGGCTTTTAAATTATCTGTATTTAATGATTAACCATTCATAGAGATGAGGAATTCCTCATTGTTTTTGGTTCCACGCATATGTTGCAGCATGAAGTGCATAGACTCGTCTGTGTTCATATCTGCCAGGTGATTGCGGAGGATATGGATACGTTTCAGGGAGTCTTTATCCAGCAGCAGATCATCACGGCGGGTAGAGGATGCAGATACATCGATAGCCGGGAAGATACGTTTGTTTGCCAGTTTACGATCCAGCAACAGTTCCATGTTACCGGTACCTTTGAACTCTTCGAAGATTACCTCATCCATCTTAGAGCCTGTATCAATCAGGGCAGTAGCGAGGATTGTGAGGGAACCGCCGTTTTCAATTTTACGGGCAGCCCCGAAGAATTGTTTAGGTTTCTGCATGGCGTTTGCTTCCACACCACCACTCAGTACTTTACCGGAAGCAGGAGCAACGGTATTATGAGCGCGGGCCAGACGGGTGATAGAATCCAGGAGGATAACTACATCGTGTCCGCATTCTACCAGGCGTTTTGCTTTCTGGAGTGCGATAGCAGATACTTTTACGTGTTTCTCTGCAGGTTCGTCGAAGGTAGAAGCGATTACTTCTGCTTTCACGCTACGTTCCATATCAGTTACCTCTTCCGGACGTTCATCGATCAATACAACCATCAGGTAGATTTCAGGATGGTTTGTTGCGATAGCGTTTGCTACTTCTTTCAGCAACATGGTTTTACCCACTTTAGGTTGCGCTACGATCAAACCACGCTGACCTTTACCGATCGGCGTAAACATATCCATGATACGGGTAGAGTAGTTATTGGAAGTAGTGGTCAGACGCAGTTTCTCGAATGGAAACAGTGGTGTCAGGTAATCGAAAGGTACGCGATCACGCACTTCTTCAGGAGATTTACCGTTGATGGTTTCTACTTTCAGCAGTGCGAAATATTTTTCTCCTTCTTTTGGCGGGCGGACAGCACCTTTCACGGTGTCGCCGGTTTTAAGACCAAATAATTTTATCTGAGACGGAGATACATAGATATCATCCGGAGAGCTCAAGTAGTTGTAGTCGGAAGAACGGAGGAAACCATAGCCATCAGGCATCATTTCCAATACGCCTTCGCTGACGATTACGCCATCAAATTCGATATTGAAGGCAGGTTCTTTTTTATTATTGAATTTGTTTTTCTGAGTAGTTGCAGCAGCAGCGGCAACGTTATCGTGCTCTTCCGGCATTACAAAGTCGTCGTCTTCATCTTCCTCTTCTTCCTCTTCTTCTCTTGCGACAGGCGCTGGAGTTGCAACCGTTTCTTCTTCCTCTTCTTCTTCTTCCATATCTTCTGTGAATGAAGGAATGATTACATCGTCATCATCATCAAAAGTCAGGGAAGGAATGCTGTCCAGATCGATTTCGAAGTTTTTTATTTTGGACTTTGGAGCTGGTTCGGAGTGTTCTTCAGTGTCTTTGGATTTGCCAGTTGTTGCTTTCTTAGCTGGTTTCTTTGCTGCTGGTTTCTCTTCAGTGTGGATGGGTTCTTCAACTACGTGCTCGTCTTCTTTTTTTACAGGTTTGCGTTTGCGTGCTTTCTTTTCTTCGCCGTTTGATTGGCTATCGGCAGAAGCCATTACCGCTTGTTTATCAAGTATCTTGTAGATAAGGTCCTGTTTATTCAGTTTCTTCGCGTTGGGAACGTCCAGCTTCTCGGCGATGTCAAGAAGCTCTGGAACGAGCATGTCGTTCAATTGTAAGATGTCGTACATCATCTGAGTTGTCAAATTTTAGAAGTCATGTGAGGCGGGTACCACTGCATACCAACACGCACCAATTACAAATAATTGTTTTGAGTCAATAAATTTAATTTGAAATTAAATTTGATAGGGAATGCTTGAGTTCAGGAACTGCTGATGAAGGTGGTAATCTTTGGACTTGATCAGACAGATTGTATGCAAGATTAAAACATCTTTTATTATTATCCAAAAAAATTTAGCCGCCTAATTCCCCCGTCTTTCCTTGTTGCGTCTTGATTGCAGCCGCCTCAGCACAGGGTAAATCAAGCCGTGGCTAGGGCTCCGTATCTCCCTAAACCAGACCTCCGTATATTTATATTATCGAGTTTTTTAACATTTCATTGGCTATCCTGGGCTTGCATTTCTGCCTTTAATTGCAGGTAGGCGGGCTATGCACTATGGATATTTCCGCTTATTTTTGCATTCCTAAAATTTATCTATATGAGCCAAAGGGTAAAAGTCAAACAGATCTTGTCCGACGACAGGGCAAACTACGAAGTTACAGTAAAGGGTTGGGTGCGTTCTTTCCGCAACAATCAGTTTATAGCTTTGAATGACGGCTCTACCAATAATATTCTCCAGATCGTAATTGATACTGAAAATACAGATCCTGCTACCCTGAAACGCATTACCACAGGCGCTTCTATCAGTGCTACCGGCGAAATTATCCCTTCTATGGGTAAAGGCCAGCGCGTAGAACTGAAAGCAAAAACCCTGGAAATTCTGGGCGATTGCGATCCTGAAAAATATCCGCTGCAACTGAAAAACAGACCTAGCCTGGAATACCTGCGTGAAATCGCTCACCTGCGTTTCCGCACCAACACTTTCGGCGCTATCTTTCGTCTGCGCAGCTCCCTCGCATTTGCAGTACATAAATTCTTCAACGAAAAAGGATTCCAGTACCTGCATACGCCTATCATCACCGCTTCCGACGCTGAAGGCGCCGGCGAGATGTTCCGTGTAACCACCCTGGACCTGAAAAATCCTCCACGCACAGAAAACGGTGAGATCGATTTTAAAGAAGATTTCTTCGGCCGCTCCACCAACCTCACCGTTTCCGGTCAGCTGGAAGGTGAACTCGGAGCAATGGCTCTTAGCGATATCTATACTTTCGGCCCCACCTTCCGCGCTGAAAACTCCAACACAGCCAGACACCTGGCGGAATTCTGGATGATCGAACCGGAAATGGCTTTCTATGAACTGGAAGATAACATGAACCTCGCAGAGGAATTCATTAAATACGTTATCAAATACGCACTGGATAATAACCGTGAAGACCTGGAGTTCCTTGCTTCCAGACTCGTTGAAGAGGAAAAACAAAAACCTCAGGCAGAGCGCAGCGATATGGGTCTGATCGAAAAACTGGAGTTCGTTGTGAACAACGAGTTTATGCGTCTGACATATACAGAAGCTGTCTCCATTCTGAAAGACAGCAAGCCTAATAAAAACAAGAAATTCCAATACCTCATTGAAGGCTGGGGCGCTGATCTGCAGAGCGAACACGAAAGATACCTGGTGGAAAAACATTTCAAAAAACCAGTTATCCTGACAGACTATCCGAAAGAAATCAAATCTTTCTATATGAAGCTCAACAGCGACGGCAAAACCGTTAGAGCAATGGATATCCTGTTCCCTGGCATCGGTGAAATCGTAGGTGGTAGCCAACGTGAAGAAGACTACGATAAACTCGTGAGTCGCATGCAGGAAATGGGCGTACCAGTAGAAGAACTCAGCTGGTTCCTCGATACCCGTCGTTTCGGTACCGCGCCACATGCAGGCTTCGGTCTGGGCTTCGAACGCCTCGTGTTGTTCGTGTCTGGCATGACCAACATCAGAGACGTGATTCCTTTCCCAAGAACGCCAAAGAACGCAGAATTCTAATCATTACACAATACTGTAAAAAAGCAAAGGGCCGACGATCGTCGGCCCTTTGCTTTTTTTATAAACTTCCAATAATAGCAAACAGAGCAGGTATGCTCCCAAGTATTGATTCGAAATGAAAAATTACTAGCATATAAAATACTCTTTATGGAAAACTCCCATTAAATCATCTAATTACTGAAAGCGCTTTCAACCATTTTGATTAACTAAACTGCATTACAATGGCTGAAATAAATACAAACACAAACGGCAGTAACCGGCATGGTAAAAAAAGAGCTGTGAAGAAATCCACCCGCGTGGATATGACGCCTATGGTGGATCTCGGATTCCTCTTGATCACGTTCTTTATGCTCACTACTACTTTATCACAACCTAAGACCTTAAACCTTATTATGCCTGCCGACGATGGCAAAACCCGCACGGCTTTGGCTGAGTCCAAAGCGCTGACTGTTATTCTCGGCCCAGACAACAAAGTAGCCTGGTATGAAGGCATGGGCAATGACCCGCAAAGTCCGCCGGAACTACATTACACCAATTTTGCCAATACCAACGGTATCCGGGATGTGATCATCCGGAAAAAGGAAAAAGTAGAGGATCAATTCCATCAGAGCGACCTGACCGTATTGATAAAAGCAGATAAATCCTCCAATTACAAGAACCTGGTGGATATTATGGATGAAATGCTGATTAACCGGGTAGACAGATATGCAGTGGTAGACATCACCCAGGAAGAATCCAGGTATTTCCATTAAGCTACAGACAGCCATTCCGCCCGAAATTCCCCGGGAAACCGGAATGGCTCTGATTTGGGCAGGATTTCCTAACTTTACCCCTCCAAAACAATAGTTATTATGGGAATTACTCACTCTATCCCTTCCGTAGATCTTGCGGATTTCACGTCAGGCGACGCCAGTCGCAAGGCTGCCTTTGTGCAACAATTGGGAAAAGCTTATGAAGAAGTTGGATTTGTAGCCGTTAAGAATCACGGAATTCCTGATGAGCTGATCGCTGACCTCTACAAATATGTACAGGAGTTTTTCAAACTTCCGTTCGATACTAAGCACCAATATGAGATTCCGGAACTGGCTGGCCAACGTGGCTACACCTCTTTCGGTAAAGAGCACGCAAAAGGTTATGAAGCACCAGATCTGAAAGAATTCTTCCAGTTTGGTCAAACTGTAGAAGATAATGATCCTACTGCGGAATCATACCCTGAGAATGTACAGGTAGCGGAAGTACCAGCTTTCACGCCTACTTTCTTCAAGGCTTACCGTGGTTTTGAGCAGTCTGGCCGCTCCTTGCTGCAGGCAATTGCCCTGTACCTGGGTCTGGACGAACATTATTTCGACGGCAAAATTCACAATGGTAACTCTATCCTGAGAGCCATTCACTACCCTCCTATCACACAGGAGCCTAAATCTGCTATCAGAGCTGAGCAGCACGAGGATATCAACCTGATTACCCTGCTGGTAGGCGCTTCTGCAGATGGTTTACAGATCCTGGACAAACAGGACAACTGGGTACCAGTAACTTCACTGCCTGAGCAAATTGTAGTAAATGTAGGCGATATGCTGCAACGTCTTACTAACAACAGGCTGAAATCTACTACCCACCGTGTAGTAAACCCACCACGCGAAATGTGGAGTACTTCCCGTTTCTCTATTCCTTTCTTCCTGCATCCAAAATCAGACATGAAGCTGGATAGCCTGGATAGCTGCATCACCGCAGAAAATCCACTGGCTTATGAGCCTATCACTGCTGGTGAATACCTGGATGAGCGTCTTCGCGAAATAGGTCTGAAAAAATAATACCGCAAGAGTTATTGCTAAAAATAAAAAGTCCCGGAAAGTATTGCTCTTTCCGGGATTTTAACTTTGGCTCTACTAACAGTAGTTGCTATTACTTTAATGGTTTTTCAACGTTTGGATATGGTTATATGGTGCAGTAATACCGCACCTACATGAGAGGCTACATTATTCCAGAAATGAACGGCATACACAACGGACAAAAGGCCATATTCACTAATACAGCTCCAGAATATACAACTACCGTGCCTGTAATATTTCCCCATACTGGTAATATTAGCAACACTGTTGTATTTTGTGATATTTTGTATCTTAAGAATTAAAATCGCAAAGACTAACCACCCGGAACTAAAACTGTGTTTCTACGTCATATTCCATTCCTCAAAGCTGTGCTATTACATAGCATGACTGCCTACGGTGGCCCGCAGGGGCATCTGGCAATGATGATGAAAACCTTCGTGCAACAACGCAAGGACGTCACTGAGCAGGAACTCATGGAATATAATGCCTTCTGTCAGCTGTTACCTGGAGCCTCCTCCTCACAGACGCTGACCCTGATCGGCTATAAGAGAGGCGGCGTAGTACTCGCCATATTAACCCTCCTGATCTGGATCACACCGGCCTGTCTGCTCATGGGCTCTCTGAGCTTTCTGCTTCAATACTTTGATAAAAGCACCTTACAGACAGACATTTTCAGGTATGTACAACCTATGGCGGTTGGATTCCTGGCCTATGGCGGTATTAAAGCCTTTAAAATCAGTATCCGCAATACAGCCACCTGCTGCATCATGGTGGTAGCCATGCTGGCAGCATACTTCCTGAAATCGCCCTGGACTTTCCCTGTGCTGATCATATTAGGAGGTATCGTGTCTAACTTCAGTAACAAACGTATCCCTGATATAGAGGACAAACCCCGGAAAATCCAATGGGGCAATATCTGGCTCTTTGTGTTGCTGTTCATCCTCGCGGGTTTCTTTTCGGAGCTCTCCCGTACGCACAACTGGATTACCAGAAGACCTTTTAACCTTTTTGAGAACTTCTACCGTTTTGGTAGCCTTGTATTTGGCGGGGGCGATATCCTTATCGCCATGATGCTGGAACAGTACGTATTCAGGGCTAAATCCCAGTTCCTTTCCGCGGAAGAATTACTTACCGGAGCGGGTATCATGCGGGCATTACCCGGGCCTACCTTCTCCATTTCTGCCTATGTGGGCGGAATGGCCATGCGCAGCCTCGGACCAGGTTACCAATTGCTGGGATGTTTCCTTGCGCCTGTGGCGATCTTCCTGCCCAGTCTTCTCTTAGTATTATTTTTCTTCCCTATCTGGAATAACCTGAAGAAATATGTGGTTATCTATCGGGCCCTGGAAGGGATCAATGCGGTAGTAGTAGGAATTATGTGGGCCGCCACTTTTATCCTCCTGGGCGCCATCCAGATTAATCCCATCAATGTATTGGTCATCCTTTCCACGTTGGGACTCCTGCTGTTGAGCAAGATCCCTTCGCCGGTAATCGTATTGACCTGTGTCGCCCTGGGATGGCTACTCCACTGATATGTTATATTCCTTGATTTTATTGTAAAGCGTAGTCAGTCCTATATCCAATAGTTCTGCTGCCTTGGTTTTATTCCCTTTTACATGTGCCAGTACCCTGGCAATATGATGTTTTTCCACATCTGCCAATCGCATAGTAGAGGGCTCTCCCAGTCCTTGCTGGAAATCAAAAGGCAATGAGGAGGTATCCAGTGTATCCGTATCCGTGAGGATGGCGGCTCTTTCGATAATGTTTTTTAGCTCCCGGATATTTCCTTTCCAGGAATGGCGTTGCAGGGCATCCAGGAAAGCCGGCGTCATCCCGGAGATACGCTTGTTCAGCTTAGGAGCTACCTGTTCAATAAACCAGGACGCCAGTACAGGAATATCCTTACGACGTTCATTGAGGGAAGGAAGTACGATTTGGAAAGCACTCAGGCGGTAAAACAGATCTGATCTGAAATGACCATCGTTGATTTCCTTTTCCAGGTTACGGTTGGTGGCAGCGATAATACGGACATCTGTTTTAGTAGGCTTGGATTCCCCTACTTTATAGAATTCCTGCGCTTCCAGTACACGGAGCATTTTGGCCTGCAATTCCACCGCCATCTCCCCTATTTCATCCAGGAAGATGGTACCTCCACGCGCTTCTTCAAAAAATCCTTTTTTGTCTTTTACTGCGCCGGTAAAAGATCCTGCGACATGACCAAACAATTCGCTCTCCAGGATATCCTTGCCAAAAGCGCTACAGTTCACTGCTACGAAAGGAGCCTGGCTGCGACTACTACCCTGGTGAATAGCCTGCGCAAACACTTCTTTCCCGGAACCTGTTTCCCCCAATAGCAATACCGTCATATCTGAAAGGGATACTTTACGGGCCAGCGCTATGGCGTTATTTATTTCAGGGGAGTTCCCAAGAATGCTGTCAAAGCTATATTTCCCGCCCAGTTTCTTTTCCAGATCCCGGATGCGGAACTGTAATACCGCTTTGTCCATCGCCTTGCTGACGAGGGGCAGAATGCGGTTATTATCGTCTCCTTTGGTGATATAGTCGAACGCGCCATTTTTGATGGCCTGAACGCCATCTGCAATGTTGCCGAATGCGGTGAGTACGATCACTTCTGTCTGCGGGTGCTTACTGCGGATAGTTTGAACCTGTTCTACCCCATTACCATCCGGCAGTTTTACATCGGACAAAACGACCTGTACATCCTCTTTATCGAGAATTTTCATGGCGCTGCGGATATTGGCAGCTTCCAGCATGGTGTACCCTTCCAGCGCCAACAGGCGGCTCATCAGCTTACGCAGCTGATCTTCATCATCGATGATTAAGATGTGACCTTTAGACATAGCCCTGCAAAGATAGTGGAAAGCGTTATGCAGGCGATTAAGCGCAATTATTTTTTACGGGCTGTTTTAGCCGTCTCTTTTTGACGTAGCCCCTGATCTTTTACACGCTGTGGCGTATAGTCTTCACTGTTATACTCATCTACAGCGTACTTGTCATTATGCTTGATCAGCAACCATGCGTTCTGGTCGGTGTTTTTCATCTTCACCAGTGCAAATTCACCTTTGAGTTTACGCCCTTTTAGCACCACTTTTACACTACCGTCAGTGATCTCTTTCAACATTTGCTTATCGAAATTTTTGCCATCATCGTTTAGGAGTGTGTAGGTGCCTTTATCCCAGATGTAGACCGTGCCGGCGCCATAGTTTCCTGCCGGAATTCTGCCTTGAAAATCCTTGTAGTCATATGGATGATCTTCCACTTCCATGGCCAATCGTTTATCCACAGGATTCATGGAAGGCCCTTTGGGCACAGCCCAGCTTTTCAGTACGCCATTGGCTTCCAGGCGGAAATCGTAATGCAGGCGGGATGCCTGGTGCCGCTGGACAACAAAAATATGTTGCATAGTGGACGACTTGCCGGCTTTAGGTTCTGGCGTCTCCCCAAAATTCCTTTTTGATTTATATTTTTCCAGACTCATGATGCACGTTTTTTACTTCCTTTATTACCCAGACTGGCTTTCAGTTGATCAAACAAATCGGTACCCTTGGTATGTACCACCCGAAGTTTCTTTGCTACCGGTTTCTTTCCACTGGCTTTCGCTTTGATGATCTTCATGAGTTCAGCATTGTACTCGTCTTTATAAGCTGAAATATCAAACTTCTCTGTGTATTCCTTTACCAATGCAGCGGCCATATCCAGCTCCTTCTTCTCAAGTTTAATATTTTTCGGGAGATTCAAGTCGCTCGCCGAGCGCACCTCCTCTTCGAAACGAAGCTGTTGCAGTAGCAGGTAATTTTCCCGCGGCCGGATCACTGCCAGATGTTCAGAAGAACGGAGCACAAAGCTGCTGAGCCCTGCTTTCCCTGATTTCTCCAGCGTTTGCCTTAGTAGTTCGTATGCTTTTTCTCCGCCTTTTGCCGGTTCCAGAAAATAAGGCGATTCGAAATAAATATCATCGATATCGTTCTCTTCCACAAAGGAGGTGATCTCAATAATTTTACTTTTTTTAGGAGCTGCGGCCTCGAAATCCGCATCTTCCAACACGATGTAGGCATCGTTGTAGAGATATCCTTTCACGATTTGTTCCCAGGGGACTTCCTTACCTGTGTCTTCATTTACACGTTTGTACCGAATATGCCCCAGATTTTTGCCATCCAGCATATCCAGGTTGAGGTGACTATCCTGTGTAGCGCTATATAATTTTACTGGTATATTGACCAGTCCAAAACCAATAGCACCTGACCAAATCGCTCTCATAGTTTATTCATTTTGGTGTTGTAAATAGTAACACATAAATAGTACCATCTGTTTCTAGTATGGACGGCATAACATTTGAAATTTATCCGTCTGACCAAAACCATTATTTATGGAAAAGCCAGAAATGACAACGCTTACCAGAGTACTGGAGAAATTGCATGATAGAGGCTTTGATCATGAACTTAAGATGAGTGACCATGGCCGAATGCAATCCCCCGACACCAGTAAAATCTATGATCCGGAAGATTTGCTGATTGTGAAGACGTATCGGTTTGAAGGTGAATCTGATCCATCTGACTCTTCCGTATTATATGTGCTGGAAGATAAGGAAGGAGACAAAGGGTATGTGTTGGATGCCTATGGTACCTACACGACTCATGATGAAAGTGGATTCAATGAATTCATTAAAAAGATTCCGGTAGAGGATCGGGATGAACAGCTTTTATTCGGATAATTAGTTGCTGAAAGTCAATAAATGCAGGTAATTCCCAGGGAATTACCTGCATTTATTTTAATGAGCAGTACTCATATGGTTTGCGGATTAGCGGGCGTGTGTGGCGTCTGACGTTCAGGCACTTCCGGCGGAATTGGCGACGTTCCCGGGTCCCGTGGAGGCTCTGTTGGGGGCGTCGGTAAAGGCGCCGGCGTTTCTCTTTCAGGAACCGATGGTGGTGGCGTTTCTGGGTTTTCCCGCTCCGGCACTGGCTGTCTTTCTGGAATATTTGCCATAGCTTGCATTTTTAAAAGGTTTCTGTCAATTAAAAATCAAAGTTCATTCCAGCTAAATCCCAGCATTGACGCAGGAATACAAAAGTGTACAATGTAGAATATATCATTCCAATTGTGGAATTCGTTGCTCAAGCATTCATATGAAAACCAATGTCAACTTTTCGCAATCTCATCGAGATTCCTTAACTTCAAATGCTTACCCAGTAACCGGCAAAGATCTTATGCATTTATCCGTACACAAGAAAATACAGATTGGGTTTTTCATTGCGTTCACGGTAATCGTAATAGCATCCATATTTTCTTATCTCGTTGCAAAGAACCTGCTGGACAATGCAGCCAGGCTCAACCATGCCATTGAAGTCTCCAAACGGCTGGAAGTCATCACTAAACAAGTGAAAGAAGCAGAAGCGGCTTTAAGAGGATATAAGCTCACAAAAGACAGTACATTTTTAGTTCCTTCCATGAAGGATCGTAGCATTCGTATAGAGAAAGAATACCAAATGCTACGTAAAGTGACTGCAGAGAGTAAAATCCAGCAGTTACATCTGGATACGCTCCGGAAGTTACTGAAAGTAAAATATGAACAATTGCTGGCGAGTAATGTGGACCTGAACGCAGGTATGCATTCCGAGGAAAAGGCCAATGTACTTGCAGGAGAAGGCATTATGGACAAAATTGATCATACTGTTCAGGAGATGATAAATATCGAAGAGAGCCAGGTACATGAAAAATCTGAATTATTTAATTTCTTCTCCGGCCTTTGGGTGCCCATGATATTTATTTCCTCTCTGGTGGCCATTATCATCGGTATTTATTCCTATATCACATTGACGAAGGAAGTTCGGCTGCAACAACATATTGAGGCTAAACTTAAATCCTATCAACGCGATTTACAACAGAATATAACGTTATTGAATAAGTCCAATCAGGAGCTGGAACAGTTCGCTTATGTGGCTTCACATGACTTGCAGGAGCCATTGCGCAAAATTTCTACGTTCTCTGACAGGTTACAGATCAAGTACAAAGAAAATCTTCCACCGGATGCCACCCAGCTGATCGACAGAATGGTGGCCGCCGTTGCCCGGATGCGCGTACTAATTAATGACCTGCTGGTATTCTCCAGAGCTGGTCGTATTGTACCGGAAAGTATCGTATCTGTCAATATGAATAAACTGATGACTGAAGTCATCAGCGATCTGGAAATTCCTTTGGAAGAAAAAAATGCAGCGATTGTTTTTGCGGATTTACCGGAGATAGAAGGCAATCCTACTTCTTTCCATCAGTTATTTCAGAATCTGATCGCTAATGCCATCAAATTTGCACATCCCGGACGTCAGTTGCAGATTGGGATTCATAATGAAACTGCCACTGGAAAGGAACTGGGCCTCAATAAGGATAATAACCATCGCGATGATAAGTACTGTCGCATTACTATAGAAGACAATGGGATTGGATTTGATCAGGCTTATGCAGAGCGGATTTTCCTGATCTTTCAACGGCTGCACGGTATCAGCGAGTATAGTGGCACAGGGATAGGACTGGCCATCTGCAAAAAAATTGTGGATAGTCATCATGGATTTATCAGTGCCCAGGGGACTCCTGATAAAGGGGCTACTTTTACCGTTATTCTGCCGCTCAGGCAGTCTATAAAAAATGAAGAATATACAGAACCAATCAAAGGCTAGCATCGTTATTGCTGTAAAGTTGCTATGATAGCAATCTGTGGAAGTTAAGAACCTATTACAGCGATGAGTGAATTTCCAGTAAACATTTTAATGATCGATGACGACGAAGATGATTTCTTTCTCGTCAATGAGCTTTTGCATGATATTTCACCAGGACAATACCAATTGGAATGGGCGTCCACTTTTGAAAAAGGGAAGGCTGCCATCAACCGAAGAGCGCATGATGTATACCTCGTAGATTACAGACTGGGGCCCTTTACAGGATTAGATATTCTGCACTATTTCCAGCACCTTAATTTACAAGCGCCTGTCATAATGCTAACCGGAAAGGGCGACTACGCCATTGACCAGGAAGCGATGCAGGCAGGGGCATACGACTACCTTGTAAAAGGAGATATTACCGCAGACCTCCTGGAAAGATCTATCCGATATGCATTGGATGAATATAGCCACCTACGCACGATAGAAGAAAGTGAAAAAAGATATTTCGGCATCTTTGAAAAAGCCCATGATCTTATTCTGCTGGCCGATTGTGATAAGAACATCATCGATGCTAATCCTGCTGCGTTACGCACGCTGAAATATGAAAAGGATGACTTGCTGAGAAAGCACCTTCGCGATCTCTTCATGAATAAAGATCAGGCGGAATCCTTTATCAGTCATATCTGCGAAGAAGGAGAAACTATCCGGGAATACGATTTTAAAACCAGCGATCACCAGAAACTGGTGGTGCAAATCAATGCAGTGATGCTGGATGAAGCAGCACAGATATTTCTCTGTGTGATCCAGGATATCACGGAAAGAAAGCGAGAAGAACAGGAAAAACAATACCAGGAAAAATTTGTGATCACCGGACGCATTGCCCGTGTGATAGCGCATGAAGTCCGTAACCCACTCACCAATATATTGCTGGCTATCAGCCAGTTTAAAGAAGATCCGGAAGTGATGGCCAGTGAAGATGCGTCCTTGTATACAGATATCATTGAAAGAAACTGTACCCGTATTAATCAGTTAATCACTGAATTATTGCACAGTACCCGCATGATGGAATTGCATGCTAACGCAGTGAGTTTGGATAAACTACTGAGTAATACTTTAGCTTTATCCCAGGATCGTATGAGGCTCAATGAGATTCAGCTGGAGCTGAGACTGGACAAGGATGATATCAGTGTGATGGCAGATGAAGATAAAGTAGTCATTGCCTTTCTGAATATTGTTATCAATGCGATAGAAGCAATGACTCCGGGGAAAGGAATGCTAACTATAACGACTAAACGAATACAAGATAAAGCCTTCATTAAAATTTCTGATAATGGTCCGGGGATACCGGATGAAGTGCAATCCAGGTTATTTGATCCGTTCTACACCAGTAAGGCAAAGGGTACTGGATTAGGGCTGACCAGTACACAGAATATCCTGTTGAATCACAAGGGAACGATACATGTAGAAAGCGCAATAGGTAAAGGAACAGTATTCACCATTACTTTACCTATTGCGCAGTGAGGAGTAGTCTACTCTCAATAATTAATATTCAGCAGACGAAGTTTATTGTATAATGTTTTACGGTCGATGTTCAACATCTGAGCCGCTTTGGTTTTATTGTACTTTACTTCTTTCAGCACATTTACGATTTTGTTGTATTCTGCCTGTAAAGCCACTGTTTTCAGGTCATTTTCATTGGCAAGAATCGTCAGTTCTCCATTCATGGGCACTTCGTCGAGGATTTGATTGAAAGATTCTTTCATTTCCAATGGCAGAGCGCTCATGGTAATATCTTCTTTCTCTGGAGTCAGCAGGCATGCGCGGCGAATAATGTTTTTCAGCTCACGGATATTCCCCGGCCAATTGTACTGGCGGAAACATTCCCATACTTCCGGGGATATTTTACCGCAGGTTTTATCCAATTCTTTTTCTACCTGGCGTACGAAGGCTTCTACAAAAAGCGATAAATCTTCTTGTCGTTCACGCAGTGGCGGAATATAGATGGTAAATTCATTGAATCGATGGAAGAGATCTTCACGGAATTTTCCTCTTTGAACAGACTCTGAAAGTTTTTCATTGGATGCCACGATGATGCGAACATCAACGGGTATTTCCTTCAGGCTGCCTACTCTTCTGATCACTTTCTCCTGGAGCACGCGTAGCATAGCTACTTGTATATCGTAGGACAGGTTGGAAATTTCATCCAGGAAGAGCGTACCGCCTTGTGCCTGTTCGAATGCGCCAATTTTCGTGCTGATAGCGCCGGTAAAGGAGCCTTTCTCGTGTCCGAATAATTCGCTGGCAGCTAACTCCTTTGAGAGACTACCGCAATCAAGTGCCACAAAAGGTTGTTCATTGCGCTTGCTGTGATAATGGATCAGATGGGCTACAGATTCTTTACCAGTGCCTGTTTCTCCAAAAATGATCACGCTGTAATCAGTAGGCGCCACCAGTTTGATCTGGCGGATCAGTTCTTGTGAATTGGCGCTCTGGCCGTATACATATTTATCGTTTTTATCATTTTGATTGCGTTGCAGCAAGGTTTCCCGGGCTTCCTCCTCGTTGGCCGATTCCACCGGCTGGGAGGCGAGTCTCTCCTGTTCTGCGTCTTTGTGTGCAAATGCTTTGTGAACCAATGTCAGGATTTCATCAGGATACAAGGGTTTTGAGAGATAATCGTAGGCCCCATTCTTTACCATTTCCACCGCTACGCGTACATCTGTATAACCGGTGATAATAATAACGATGGTTTCGGGATTGATCTGACGAATGTCTTGCAGCAACTGCGCACCGTCTGTATCTTTCAGGCGGTAATCGCAGAGCACCAGGTCAAAGCGCTTCTCCTTCATCATTTTCAACGCTGCAGTACCGGTCATCGTTGTTTCAACGGCAAACCCATGCTTAGTAAGGAATTTACTAAGCAATGTGCAAATGTTGATTTCGTCATCTATAATCAGAATATTTCTCATACTGGTTTTAAATAATTAAAGGAACAGCTTACTAAAATTACGACTTTAAAATGTGGACTACTAACTTTTTATCCGGTTAAGTAAATCGTCTACGCTCCTGACATTGAAGGGTTTAGCGAGGAAGAAAGAAGCTCCTGTAGAGAGGGCTCTTTGCTTCTCTATATCATTGTCATAAGCGCTGATGGTGATAATAGGTAAGGATGGACATGTTTCCCTGATAACAGGGAGCGCATCCAATCCTGAGCCATCCGGAAGATGAATATCCAGGAATAGCAGATCGGGGGTGTGACTTTGCAGATATTGCATGCCATCCCTCAGGGCATGGACATATTTCACGGCGTATCCATGCCGTACAAGACTCAATTGCAATAACCTGCAGATGTCAGGTTCGTCATCTATTATCAGGATATTGGATCCTGTTTTCCGCGGCTCAGTTGGTACCGATTCTTGCCGGTTCCATACTGTTGTCTTGTTTCGATGTAACATACTTATACTTATTCCATTCCTCCATGAGTAAACGGGCCATCAGATAGCATACAGTAGATTCTGCGCCCTGATTCTGATTGACATTGTTCTTTTCCAGGCCATCATAGCATCCGAAAGTCAGCGGATTATATACCAACTGTTTCAGATGGTTGTTTCCCAGGAACCAGCTAAATGCCAGCCTCGATTTTTCCAGGCAGGAACGATCTTTAGTGATATTATAAAATGTATGAAGTGTCAGCATAGTATAGGCTACCTCTATAGGTTGTTCACCGCCTTCCTCCGTTTGGGGACTATCGCGATGATACCATAACTTATTACTGATCAACCTCATGTGATTATGGTTATACGTTTTGCTCCACAGGAAAGCCAGGCTTTCTTCTGCCGTTTTCCGAAAGCGGATATCGCCTGTCATTTGCCAGGCCATCATCATTGCTTCGGGCAGCACTGCATTACCGTAAGTCAGGGATGATTCATACCATTTCCAGTCGGCGTCCGCTTCAACATCATAGGCTGCCTGGATTTTACCTGCCAAAGTACGTACCAGGCTTTCTGTGTGTTCACCTTGGCGATACTGATGGTAGAAATATAATCCCTTGATAGCGAATGCCATAGATCGAAGAGCTTCCAAACTATCCAGCCATTTTAAACAACGTCTGAAAATGGAATTAATTTCCTGAATCAGGTCGAAAGGGAGAAAGCGGAAATTGGACAGGGCAAATCCCAGTGCCCAGACTGCTCTTCCGTTGGCGTCTTCCAGACTTACTTCCTCATTCATAGCAGAAAAGGTGCCGTCTATGTCAACATAGTTGAGAAATTTTCCGGAGGGCCGCTGACAATAGGCGATAAAGCTTACATACTTACGGCATAGCGAGAAAATAAAATTACTGGGTTGGATTTCCCGCATGTACATGCAGCAGGCGATCAAAGCCCTTGCATTATCATCCAGAGTGTAACCGGATTCAGGGTCCGGATTATCAAATTTTGAAAACTGCAGCATTCCGAATTCTGTTGTCATGCGGTCCACATGATCTAGGTAGGGAGCTGGCAGATTAGGTAGTAGTGGTTTATCTTCTGCAAAGATGCTGCTGATGATGCCCATATGTGCAATGGCCACATTTTCCCAGATAGAACTTCTTGTTTTTTCGATAGCACAGGTACTCATTTGTGCTCTTAACTGCGGATTGCCAATCAGTTGAATAGCTGATTGCGCCAGTTGTTCATGGTCATTGAAGTCGATCAGACATCCGCATCCTTCATCCAGCATTTCCACTGCCTGTACAAACCTGGTGGAGATTATAGCACAACCAGCGCTCATAGCGTAAACAAAAGTACCGCTAACAGCTTGATGTGGATCTTTGGATGTAAATAAGTAGATATCGGTGAGAGATAGATAATCCAGTAAGGTATGTAGGGAGAGATAGCTATTCACAAAACGCACATTATTCTCCAGGCCGTATTCCTGCACCAGTTGTTCCAGGCGTTCTCTATATTTTTCGCCCTGGTGACTTGCTACTACCGGATGCGTTTTACCCAGGATGAGATAGAGTGCTTCCGGATAACGGTTGGCAATCTCCCGCATGGCTATTATGCCCGTTTCTATTCCTTTGTTTTCGCTGAGTAAACCAAAAGTACTGAGGACCATTCGTCCTTGTACATCATATTGATTTTTAAGCGCTTCCACATCATCCACGATATGTGCATGGGTACCATGAGGGATGTAAACCACTTTCGAAGCTGGCACATGATACACCTCCTCCAGGAGTCGGGCGGAGGCTCTCGTCATTACCATTACTTTAGCGGCGAGAGCGCTGATAAGGCTCACTACGCGGGTACGTTTAGGATCGGGGAAAGGTAAAACGGTATGAAAACGAATGATAAAGGGTTTATCCAGCAAGGAGAGCATTCCCAACAGATTATGTCCGTATTCGCCTCCCCACAGGCCGAATTCATGTTCCAGGCATAACAGGTCTATTTTGTTATCATTATTGACCTTTTTCGCAAAGGAAATACAGTCGTCTATATCAAAAGGATCCAATGTATAGGTGACTTTTTGATCCAGTACTGGGAAGGGCTTTTCCGCTTCCCGTAGCGCACATACCTCAATATTCAGTTTTCCCGCAAAACTCTTCTCCATGGCGTTTATCAGATCCTGAGAAAAAGTGGCGATTCCGCATTCCCGAGGAGGAAAGGATGTAACAAATAACAATGTTCTGTTCATGATTCACAAGATTTTCGTTTTTGAATTACAGCCGTCTTGCCTTAGTTATTCAAATTTCACTCCATCCGGTTGGCCCGGTAAATCACCTCATTTAGCATATTGAGAAACAATTATTTGTAGACATTATTCCACACTTGTAGGGTAACACTGAGGAATTGAGGGTTAGTTGTCCATTCTTGTAAAGTTTTTTGTAAACGTTTAGTTAATCCGAAATATCGTTAACATCTAGTAAAGGTTCTATGTAAACAAAATTATTTACTTCGTAATACAAAGAAGCAGAATAAGGGAATTTAATTACACAATTGTAATCATTTAAGCAATAATCCATTTACAATACGGGAAGTTTATCCGAACGATGATAATTTTGATAAAGCGGAATAACCTAAAACATCAGTCAGAATTCTTTTTTATCAAGATGAAAACACCAGAATCAAGTGAAAGAAAACCTTCCGTTTAACTTCAAAAACTAGTGTTACATGCGGAACATCTCTTGTACATTCAATGTGGATGGAATACCTACAAAAGTGGTATTGAGAAAATTACCAAAGGAAAGAAGATTTCAGGCTTCCTTAAATGGAAGCACTACCCCTACAGAGTATATCATATCTGATGAAACCAATGAAGTCGAGTATTATGATGGACCTGTTTTAGGGGAATTATTCTTCTCCAGAGTTGTATGGCTTATCAAACAATATTTCCCAAATGTAAGGGCAATATTGAAAGTCGGAGAAGATACTTATGATGATTATGACGACTATTAATACCTGCCTTCAGGTGTAGCATATTGCAACATTCATTCATGGGCTGTTTTGCCCCCCATTCAACTAAAAAACAATAGCTAACAAAAAGGGGTCTCTAGTACATAGAGGCCCCTTTTCTTTATACGAGATATCTTTCGTCTAAATAAAACCTTTCTCCAGCGCCATAAAGGCTTCTGTAGGATGCAGCTGCTGCCACAGAATGGCATATACTGCCTGAGCAACCGGCATATACACGCCAATTTCCCGGTTCATCTCATGTAAACATTTAGCCGCATAATATCCTTCGGCAATCATATTCAATTCCAGCTGTGCAGCCTTCACGGAATACCCTTTTCCTATCATATTTCCGAAGGTACGATTACGACTGTGCAAAGAATAACAAGTTACCAGCAGGTCTCCCAGGTAAGCGCTTGCACTGTAATTGTGAACTGCGCTGATAGCGCCTTCTTCCGCCGCTTTACGTTCTTCGTATTGCTCCAGAAAGAGTTGCATCTCCCTAAAACAATTCGTAATAAATACGCTCAGGAAGTTATCGCCATATTCCAGACCATGCGCAATACCAGCACCCAAAGCGTAAATATTTTTCAGTACTGCCGCCAGCTGTACGCCAATCACATCTGTATTTACGATGGTTTGCAGATTACTGTTGGTAAATTTATCTGCGATAGCCTGCGTTCTTTCAGGCATCAATCCTGAAAAAGTTAGGTAAGAGAGTTTCTCATTCGCCACTTCCTCTGCATGACAAGGACCTGTAATCGTAAAATATCGGTCCAGTGATACGTTAAAGCGAGTAGCCAGGTATTCATTGATCAGGGAATTGGTACTAGGCACCAATCCTTTAATCGCGGAGATAACATGCTTATTATCAAATGCATTCTCTGGCAATTCACGCAATGCATCTTCCAGGAAAGCGGAAGGTACAGACAACACCAGCTCATCGCTGGCGCCCACAATGTATTCCAGGTCGCTGCTCAGTTCCAGCAGATTTGTATCGAAATATACGGAGGTCAGGTAATGTTTGTTATGATGACGCAACTGCATATGCCTGATGGTATCTTCACTGCGTATCCACCAATTGATGCGATGACCGTTATCTGTCAGAATTTTTGCCAGTGCAGTAGCCCAGCTACCACCACCGATAATTCCTATGCTTTTCTCCATGCTCACAGGGCGAATTTTTACGCAATGTACTGAAATTGCCTCTATTGAAAACGAAGAAGCCATCTCCACTTAGTAGAGATGGCTTCTTACTATATCTTTTTAATGTTATTTCGGCGTGCTTTCGAATAACTGTGTTTTCGGCACTACTTTCACTTTTTTACCGTTGGAAAGCGTTCTGGATACTGCACTGTAAGGCGCGCTTATCACCTGCTCTCCCTCTTTCAGGCCGGAGAGGATTTCAATATTTGTATCGTCCTGTACACCGGTAGTTACCTGTATCATTTTCACGGTATTATCTGGCTGTAGTATGAACACTACTTCGTTTGTACCGGTTTTGCTACTACCAGCAGCGGCGTCTGTTTTCTTACTTCCTTTTGTACTATCTGTATCACGAGTGGTAACGGCGTTGATAGGAATAGCCAGGATATTATTCACGTGACGTGTCTGAATATCTACACTGGCACTCATACCCGGGCGGAACGGATATACTTTCTTACCACCATTGGTGAGGGTCAGTAAATCAGCGTAACTGCTGGAAAGAATGCGGATGTGTACAATATAGTTAGTTACTTGCTCTGCAGAACTTGAAGCGGAAGTAAGAGATGCAGCCCCTTTACTGGAACTGGCAATCTGTGTAACTATACCTTTGAATTTACGATTATTGTAAGCGTCTACTTCAATGATTGCAGTATCGCCGTATTTCACTTTCGGAATATCGTTTTCTCCCACATCTACCTGTACTTCCATGGAGTTCATATCAGCGATACGCAACATTTCGGTACCAGTCATCTGGGCGGTTCCTACTACTCTTTCCCCTTTTTTCACAGAGAGCAGAGAGATAATACCACCCATTGGGGCAGTAATAGTAGTTCTACCAAGATTTTTATTAGCTTCTGTCAGGTTAGCCTGAGCGCTGGCAACACCAAATTTGCTACTGTTGATTTGTTGAACAGCGGCATTATAATCCGCCAGGGAGGCGAGATAAGTGGCCTCGGAAGTCTCAAATTCTGAACGGGAGATAACTTTTTGATCCAGCAGTTCTTTATTACGCTGGAAGGCTGCTTTATTTTGATCCAAACGGGCTTTAAAGGAATTCAGGGAAGCAGTGGTATTGGCCAGTTGAGCCTGTGACTGACTCACAGAGGCAGCGGCTTTGTCTACCATGGAACCGTAAATATCTGCATAGATACGGGCTACGATTTGTCCTTTCTTAACAGAATCTCCTTCCTGTACTTGCAGATCAGTGATCTCCCCGGAAACGTCGGAACTTACTTTTACTTCGATCTCGGGATAAATTTTCCCGCTGGCTGTCACCACTTCGATGATATTGTTTCGTGCTGCCTTGTCGACAGCTACCTTAATACCTTCTTCCTTGCCGATAACGCCAGCTGATTTAAGAATAATCAGCAAAATAATAAGTGAACCTAGAATGCCTATGAGCCAATAAAGTGTCTTTTTCTTCATAAAGCAGTTTATTTCCTGAAAAGCCTACAGCGATATTTTCTGGTCTCTGTAGAACTCCAGTAATTTCATTTTAAATATATAATCATACTGTGCAGAAACCTTGTCTATTTGGGCCCTGAACAATTTACTTTGTGTTGTAATGTAATCAATGGTATTCATCAAACCAAGGTTGAAACGCTTGGTAGCAAAATCATAGGCTTTCTGAGCGGCATCTACCCCTTTGGTAGCGGCATTGAATTTCTGCATGGCAGCTACTGCATTGGCATGCGCGGTATAAATATCCTGGCGCAGCTTCTGTACATCCGCATCACGGGTCAGTTTAGCATTTTCCAGGTTCAGTTGCGCTTTCTTGGTATTTGCTTTCGCCTGCCATCCGTTGAAAATAGGAATACGCAAATTCAGCTGTATATATTGCTGGAAGTTGTTACTGATCTGATCATGGAACGGCGTCATGTAGTAAGCGTTATCCGGTATCTTCACGCCCTGGTTCAGCACCGGCACTACCGGGTTGGTATTGGCTACGTAACCCACGGTATCTATCACTAAATAAGGCTTACTCAGATCCAGACTCTTAATATTATTCGCAAAAGTAGATCCCAGCGAACCTGACAAGCTTAAAGTGGGATACTGTTGGGCTTTTGTCGACTTATAATTATACTCTGCTGAATGGATTTTCAGTTCATCAGATTTCAGGAGTGGATAAGTAGTAGTTGCGGCGGAATACACCATCTCAGGGGCCATTTCATCCAGACGGGCAATCTGCAGCGAGAAAATATTTTCCGGAACTTCCGGCTCAAAAGGGATCTCAAAATCGAGATTCAGGTAAGCCTTCATTTGGAGAATGGAAGTAATCACATTATTCTGCGCGGTTACTAAGTTCACACTGTCTGATGCCAATTGCGCTTCCAGGTCCGCCTGGTTACTCTCCGGAACAGATCCGGCAATGACCAGTTTACGGGTGTTGCCTAAATTGGAATTCGTCAGCTTCACCTGTACTTCATTCACTTTTACCTGTTCAATATTCAGTAATATCTGGAGAAAAGCGGTAGCCACATTAAAAGCCATATCATTCCTGGCCTTTTCCAGCAGGAAAATATTGGACTTATAATCCATGGTATTCGCTAACACCAGGTTCTGCATGGAGAACCAGTTGAAGATATTAACATTGGTAGAAAGACTTCCTCCCAGGGAATAGAAAGATTGCTGGATGTAGGCGTTCGTTTGGGGACTGGGGTTACGACCATTGTTAAAAGATCCTTGCAATCCAGCACTCAACGATGGAATACGATTCAGCTTACTTTGCTTCAGCGTCAGCTCAGACATTCGTCGCTGAATGTCCTGCTGTTTGATGGTAATATTATGTTGCAATGCATAATCCACACAACGTTGCAAACTCCACGTATCCTGCGCTACAGCCTGTGATATGTTAGCAAACAAGAATAAAATCAGGGACCAACCTGTAAAACGGGATAATCTCATAGCATTACAAAAATATAATAATTGTGATGATACTTTCTGCCTCTTAATGACAGAAGGCAAAATTTTAGTAGGTATGGCGGCATACCTCAAAATTTGAGTGTACAACATAGTATTTTTTTATCAGATTCCGCAAAAGCAACTGCGAATATTATGGCTGTATCTGTCCGTCGTTGATCCGTATTATACGGTTTCCGTAAGTGGCGTTGAGGTCGGAGTGGGTTACCTGTACAATGGTGATGTTATCTTGTTGGTTCAACTGTTTGAACAACTCCATAATTGTTTTGGCCTGGTCTGAATGTAGATTACCGGTTGGTTCATCCGCCAGGATTACCCGTGGTTCGGCCACCAGCGCACGAGCAATGCCCACTAGCTGCTGCTGCCCCCCGGAAAGCTGGTTGGGAAACAGGTCTTTCTTGGCCACTATGTTAAACCGATCCAGAATATCGGCAACTTTACTTTTACGTTCCGAGCCAGGTATATTCTTATATAATAACGGCGTTTCAATATTCTCGTAAACAGTCAGTTCGTCAATCAGATGATAAGCCTGAAATACAAACCCTATTGCCCCCCGGTGCAAATTGGTGCGCTTCTTCTCGTTCATACTGTCCACCCGTTCGCCCTGGAAAAGATAATTCCCGGAAGACGGCTCCTCCAGTAAACCCAAAATATGTAGGAGGGTCGACTTCCCGGACCCGGAAGGCCCCATAATGGAAACGAATTCGCCTTCCTTAATTTCCAGGTTAATATTCTTCAGTATTTCATTCTTTCCAAAGCCTACGGGATAGTGTTTGGAGATGTCCTGTAACTGTATCATAAATTAGCTTTTTTCACAAGTGTTGGCGCCTAACAAGTATCTTAAAAAAACAGGTGGTGTAAAGACACTACCCGGTTTGATGTTCACTTGTTATTTCGCTCTTTAATAATTTGAGTATTTTATCAATAACGGCATGGTATACACGCAGTTACAAAATATGTTCGTTTATACGTGGAACTGCTCTTTAATGTTTTCCGTTACTACACGGCCATCAAAGAGGTTTATCACCCGATGGGCAAACCCCGCATCATAAGGGGAGTGCGTCACCATAATCATGGTGGTACCGGCATTATTCAGTTCCTGTAATAATTTCATTACCTCTTCCCCATTGGAGGAGTCCAGGTTACCAGTTGGCTCATCGGCCAGGATCAGATTAGGCTTGGCCACTACCGCTCTGGCAATTGCCACACGTTGTTGCTGACCGCCAGACAACTGCTGCGGGAAGTGATTCCTGCGATGCATAATGTTCATACGCTCCAGCACCTCCTCCACTTTTTTCTTACGCTCCGGCGCCGGCACTTTCAGATATAATAAAGGCAACTCCACATTTTCATAGACAGTCAGTTCGTCAATAAGATTGAAGCTCTGAAATACGAAGCCAATAGCGCCCTTGCGCAATTGAGCCCGCTGCCGTTCACTCATCCGGGCCACTTCCTTCCCCCAGAAATGGTATTCTCCATCTGAAGGATTATCCAATAAACCCAGTATATTCAATAAAGTAGATTTTCCACATCCGGAAGGCCCCATGATGGCCACAAACTCCCCATCCTGCACTTCCATGTTGATACCATTCAATGCGGTTGTTTCCACTTCTTCGGTAGTAAACAGTTTCTGTAAATTAACAGTACGTATCATACTTTCTTTTTTAGGGATTTGAATATAATATTACTAAAAGGCTAACACATCTTTGTTGCCGAAACTTTCATATGAGGAGGTAATCACCTGATCTCCAGGTTTTAACCCTTCCAATACCTCGAAAAATAAAGGATTTTTACGTCCCAGCGTGATATTACGCTTCACAGCCCGTTTGCCATCCTTATCAAGTACATACACCCAGTTTCCACCAGTATCAGAGAAAAATCCGCCCAAAGGAAGTAAGACTGCCTCTGCTGATTTACCCAATACCAGGCGTATTGGAGAGGATTGTCCGCGACGTATACCTTCCGGTGTCTTCCCTTCAAAATTCATATCTGCCTGGAATCGTCCGCTCTTTACCTCCGGATATACTTTCGTAACAATCATATCGTAGGTTTTACCATCAAATTCGAAGGTGGCTTTCAGACCCGAAAAAACCTGTGAAACATAGTGCTCGTCAATATCTGCACGCAATTTAAACCCATTCAGGTCATCAATCTGACCAAGGTTTTGACCTGCAGTAATGCTGGAACCGACTTCCACATCAATGGAACTGAGCTGTCCGGAAACCGGAGCCCTCACGATAAGGCTGTTCAGGTTTTCTTTCATCAGCGCCAGGTTACGTTGGGTACGCGCTAATGTACCTTCCAGTTGGGAAATCTGACGGGTGGCATTTTCATCCTGATAACGCTGCGACTGCAACTGTATATCTCGCTGCTTGATAAGTCCCTCCAGCTCAAATTTATTCTTATTAAACTCCTGACGCGCCACAATCTTCTCTTCTACCAACTGTTTGTTACGATCATACAAATCCTGTGCTGCGGCTATTTTCGCGTCAAAATCGTAAATCGCCTGCTGCATGGTAAACTTCTGCTGACGAATAGATAAACGCGTATTCTGTAATTCGTTCTGCAAACGATAAATCTCTGTTTCATGGTTCACAAAGTCCATCATCAGTCGCTGGTTATCCAGCCTCAGAATGGAATCTCCAGCCTTTACCATACTACCGCCTTCCAGGTATTTATGGCTGACATAACCGCCCTCAATTGCGTCCAGACGAATTGTCTTCAGCGGCATTACAACTGCGGTTACTGCAATGTATACATCAAATGTACCTTTGGTAACAGGAGATATTGTAATCTTATCTTTTTCCACGTTGAGGGTAGCGCGGTGGTCTGCAAAGATGAGCGTATATGCCAGTAGCATTGCTACAAGTGCGCCTGCTCCTATCATCAGTATGCGGCGCCCAGACCAAAATTTCTTTTCTATTTTTCTGTCCATGGTATTAACGGAAAGTTTGACGACCATAGAAGCCAAGCCATATGCCAATTAACCAATCAATTGATTATCATTGAATTATAACAGTTTATGAAGACAAAATCTGTCCTGTTCCGCACAGCCCCCGTTCACATTCGGACACTTTGAAATCTTTGCTTTGATGCGGAAAAAAATTCTTTATTATTGTGCCAGATACCCAATCAAACCAATGATATGACTACACTGCAACAGGGCAAAATCCTTATCATAGATGACGACGCGGATGTGCTACGTGCTGCCAGACTTTTACTGAAAAGACACTTTGAACAAGTGGATTTCGAGAAAAATCCGCAGAAGATTCCTTACCTGGTTACGAACCACGATTATGATGTTATCCTCCTAGATATGAACTTCACCCGCGACCTTAGCAGCGGTAAAGAAGGCTTCGAATGGCTGGATCGTATCCTCGATATAAAACCTGAGTCTACAGTCGTATTATTCACCGCCTATGGCGATGTGGAAATGGCCGTCAGAGCTATTAAAGCCGGCGCTACGGATTTTGTACTGAAACCCTGGGAAAATGAAAAATTGCTGGCAACCATACAGGCTGCCTTCAATAAACATATTGCTGCCAATAGCAAACCAGGATTACAGCCTGTACACCAGGCAAATAGCAATATGCTCATCGGGAAAAGCCCTGCCATGCAAGAGGTTTTCGAAACCGTCTCCCGCGTAGCCGGAACCGACGCCAATATCCTCATTCTCGGAGAAAACGGAACCGGTAAAGATATGCTGGCCAGACATATTCACCAGCAATCTCACAGAAATAATAAATCCTTTGTCAGCGTGGATTTGGGAGCCCTCCCGGAGTCATTGTTTGAAAGCGAATTATTCGGACATGTGAAAGGCGCATTTACAGATGCTCGCGAAGACAGACAAGGCAGATTTGAAGAAGCCAACGGAGGCACCATCTTCCTGGATGAAATTGGCAATATTACCATTCCATTTCAAGCCAAACTACTGACCGTCCTGCAAAACAGAAATGTTACCAAAGTAGGCTCCAATAAAAATATTCCGGTAGATGTAAGATTGATTTGCGCTACTAACCGCAATCTTCCTCATCTCGCTACCCAACAGCTTTTCCGCCAGGACTTACTATTCCGTATCAACACCATTGAAATACATTTACCACCACTACGGGAACGCATAGACGATATTGTGCCACTCGCAGAACACTTCCTGAATATCTACCGCGAAAAATACAAACGTCCGGTAAACAGTTTGAGCGATGCCCTCGTCAACCAGATGCATAAATACGACTGGCCAGGCAATATACGCGAGCTCCAACATGCGATGGAGCGAGCAGTGATCCTCTCACAAGGAAAAACCTTGCAGCCTAAAGATGTATTCACCCGCAACAATAGTGTGAACGATCAACCCACCGACACCGGCTATAACCTGGAAGATATGGAGCGAAACATCATCGCCCAGGCTATGAAGAAATGTAATGGAAACATTACGGAAGCAGCCAGAGAATTGGGATTGAGTCGCGCTGCACTTTACAGAAGACTCGAAAAATACAATATCTGATCATAGATGAACAGGTTCAGTATCAATATATGCCTGCGGGTAATCCTACTCACTGCCACCATTGCCTTCGGCATATGGATTTACTTCCGTGTAAATGATAGTCTGTCGTATCTTATTATTCCGCTGGTATTGGCCCAGATGTACGGTATCTACTATTACCTGAATCGTATCAATCGTAAACTGACCCTGTTCCTGGAATCTATCCGCTATGAGGATTTTTCCATTCGCTTCAGCAGCGATAACAAACTGGGCAAAAGCTTCAAAATGCTGAACCAGCAGTTCAATGAAGTACTGGAAGCATTCCGCCAAACCCGCGCGGAGAAAGAAGCTAATCTGAAATACATCGACACGATTGTTCAACATATCAATATCGGTGTACTGTCCTTTGATGCAGAAGGAAAAATTGAACTGATCAACCCCGCTGCATTCCGACTATTAGGTATCTACCGGTTACGTAACCTGTCGGAACTTAAAACAGTACATCCTGGATTGGATACGCTACTGATGGAACTGCCATCAGGGAATAAGTCGCTCTACGCTACCAAACAGCAGCAACAACTCTCCATTCACGCTGCTGTAGTACGTTTGCAAGGGCGGCTCATCAAACTCCTGTCCATCCAGAACATTCATTCCGAACTACAGAAAAAAGAGCTGGAAGCATGGCAGAATCTGACTAAAATCCTGCGCCATGAAATCATGAATTCCGTTACGCCAATTGTATCGCTGATTGGTACCATGCAGGAAATTGTGGAGATAGACATCGCTCCATCTTCCGGCAACCCAGAAGGAATAACCGATCTGCGGGAAGCCCTGGAAACCGTGGAGAGTCGTAGTAAAGGAATCATGAATTTTGTAAATGCTTACCGCGATTATACTACACTTCCCCAACCACAGTTCACATCAGTAAATGTGAAATCCCTCATTACCTCGGTGGCCAATCTCTTCCAGGCAGATCTCAAACAGGCGGATATTCAATTCCATCTCGACATAGACACTCAACAAACCACTATTCATGCAGATTTCTCCCAACTGCAAATGGTATTGATCAACCTGGTAAAAAATGCCATGGACGCGTTGGAACAAACAACCGATGGCGCTATTGAGCTGAAAGCTTGGCTCCCCGGCACCAATCAGCTTACCATTGAGGTCACCGACAATGGACCAGGAATTGATGAAGAGGCAATGGAAAAAATTTTCATACCTTTCTTTACAACCAAAAAGAAAGGTTCCGGTATAGGACTCAGTTTATCCCAGCAGATAATTCAACTGCATGGAGGACAACTAAAAGTAAATAGTCCTGGTAATAACGGTAACGGTTCTACGTTTTTCATTATTCTGAATTATTAACCATTATGTTATCAACCCTCTTTCGCTCCAAATGGCAGCTGCTGTATGCATTTATTTTATTGCTGGACGTAATCTTCACGGGATTAGATATGCATTCCGCCCGCTACGTCACTAAACCCTTGTTAACTATCCTATTGATAATATTTGTACTGAGCAATGCCGGGAATATGAAGTCTTCCTATCTCAGATTTCTGCTGCTGGCATTAATATTCTCTTTTGGCGGAGATGTACTGCTCATGTTTGATTCGCATTTCCTGACGGGGCTGGGAAGTTTCTTGCTGGCACATGTCTTCTATATCCTTTTCTTTCTGAAAATCCGCTACAGCAATCCTCCGGTTCCCATGTGCAAGTATCCGGTTATATTCCTGCATGCTGCGTTCCTCATAGGTTTCATTTTGTTACTGCTCCCACATTTAGGCGCATTGAAGATTCCGGTAATCATCTATGCGCTTGCTCTCAGCATAACTGTGCAGTCATCCATACATGCCTTTAATCTGAAATGGCAGCCTGCCGGATGGTTTTGTATCATCGGAGCTGTATTGTTCCTTATCTCCGACAGCCTGATAGCATTGGGTAAATTTTATCAGCCCCTACCTGCCAACGGCGTACTGGTGATGATTACTTATGGTCTGGCACAATGGGGCATTACAGCTGGCGCAGTTAGCTATTTCAATCCATTATCGCGCTAAAGTTTGCCTATATTTTAGCACTACCACCAATCAGCTTAATTTGTATTTTTGTTGTCTTATGCAACAAACAGATTTTCTTGTCATCGGGTCAGGTATAGCAGGGCTTACATATGCGCTGAAAGTTTCACAGCAGTGTCCTGATAAAAAAATTACTGTCATCACAAAAAGCCGTGAAGACGAAACCAACACCAAGTATGCACAAGGAGGCGTAGCAGTAGTCAACGATCTGGAAAACGATAGTTTCGAAAAACATATAGAAGATACATTGATTGCCGGGGATGGCCTGTGTAACCAACGTATTGTAGAGATAGTAGTGACGGAAGGGCCGGAAAGGGTCAACGAAATCATCGAGTGGGGTACTAATTTCGATAGAACTGCCAACGGTGACTTCTCTCTCGGCCGTGAAGGCGGACATTCCGTATTCCGCGTACTCCATCACAAGGATATTACTGGCAAGGAAATCGAAAGAGCTTTGCTGGAAGCTATTCACCAGCGTTCCAATATCGAACTGGTAACGCACTGTTTTGTTGTAGACCTAATCACCCAACACCATCTGGGCTATCTGGTCACAAAATCTACTCCGGATGTTGAATGTTTTGGCGTTTATGTACTTAACCGCCAGACAAATCAAATTGAAAAAATCCTCTCCAAAATAACGCTGCTGGCTACTGGCGGAAACGGCCAGGTATATCGTAGTACTACCAATCCTACTATCGCTACCGGCGATGGCGTGGCAATGGTATACAGAGCCAAAGGACGTATTGAGAATATGGAGTTTATCCAGTTTCATCCTACGGCGCTGTATCAGCCAGGCGTAAGCCCGTCTTTCCTGATTACAGAAGCTGTTCGTGGCGATGGCGGTATCCTGCGCAATATTCATGGAGAAGACTTCATGCAGAAGTATGACCCTCGTCTTTCCCTGGCGCCTCGCGATATAGTTGCCCGTGCAATAGATAGCGAGATGAAGATCACCGGTACCGAATATGTATACCTGGATTGCCGGCATATGGACATTGAAAAGTTCATCCATCATTTCCCGAATATTTATGAAACCTGTAAGGCAGCCGGCATAGATGTACAAACCCAGATGATACCAGTGGCCCCAGCGGCGCATTATAGCTGTGGCGGTATCAAAACCAATGAATGGGGACAAACATCCATCCGTAATCTATATGCCTGCGGCGAATGCGCTAGCACCGGCCTCCATGGCGCGAACAGGCTGGCATCGAATTCTCTGCTGGAAGCGATGGTTTTTGCACATCGTTGCTTCCTGGATGCTACCAGTAAAATAGACGCCATCAACTTCCGTGATAATGTGCCCGACTGGGATGCCAGAGGTACTACTGCGCCAAAGGAAATGATTCTCATTACCCAGAGCCTCAAGGAACTCAACCAAATTATGAGTGACTATGTAGGTATCGTGAGAACAGATGTCCGTTTGCAAAGGGCTATGCGCCGTCTCGATATGCTGCATGAAGAGACCGAACTACTCTACGAAACCACCGAAGTTTCTCCGCAGCTCTGCCAACTTAGAAATTTGATTACAGTAGGATATCTGATCGTAAAAGGGGCCGCCTTCCGCAAGGAAAGCCGTGGGCTGCATTTCAACACAGATTATCCATATAAATGTGAACTGATTCAGAACATCGTACTGTAATGTAACCGTCGTGAATTACTTACCTTTGCTGTCAATTCAACAAAGGAAATAATGTATTATTTACTGCTGGTTATCTGTTATGGTATATCCCTGCTTCCTTTACGCGTATTATACCTGTTGAGCGATTTTTTTTATGTATTGGTATATCACGTATTTGGTTACCGCAGGAAGGTGGTGTTTGAAAATCTGCGACAGGCTTTTCCCAATAAGTCAAACGCAGAAATCACCAGCATCGCGAAGAAATATTACCGCAACCTCACCGATATGATGGTGGAAACCATCAAGCTACTCACGATGAGCAAAACGGAACTGAAGAAGCGCTTCCGTTGTGATCTTACCGTACTGCATGAACTGTATGCACAAGGCAAAAGCTGTCAACTTCACCTCGGGCATAATTTCAACTGGGAATGGGCTAACCTGTATTGCATGCAGGGCGTACCTTTTCCTTTCCTCGTGGTATACATGCCGCTGACGAATAAAGCAGCGGATCGTTTATTCAGGCATTTCCGGGAAAAAGCCGGCTCCGTGCTGCTTCCTGCAAATGATATGGGCAACAGTATAAAACCTTGGCTGGATAAACAGTACCTGATTGCATTAGTGGCCGATCAAAACCCAGGAAACCCACGTAGCTGCCTCTGGTATCCGTTCCTGAACAAAATGACGCCTTTCTATAAAGGGCCGGAAATGAGCGCTAAAAGACATAATATCCCTGTTGTATTCGTGGATATCCGGAAAACAAAAAGAGGTTATTATGATGCCAAACTACAATTGATGTTTGAAGAGCCGGCAAAAGAGCCAGCCGGCAAGATAACGGAGACGTTCGTACGATTTCTGGAGAATAATATTCATGAACAGCCAGAAGTATGGGTATGGAGCCATAGGAGATGGAAGCACCGTTACGAAGATTGGGTGAAGGAAGCAGCGAAAGGATAATGTCTCCCTAAAAAATATTTATGAACAACAAACGCCATCGATGATGGCGTTTGTTGTTCATATACTTTACAGTTGTACGATTTGCTACCGCAGACGACAACCGCTTTATCATGCTGTGGGTATTTTCAGCTTCCATCCAGGCTGAATCATATTCGGATCTTTGATCTGATCTTTATTCGCCTCGTAGATGTCTTTCCAGGAAATACCCGGATAATTCTTAGCGATTTTGCTGAGATTATCGCCCGCTTTCACCACATAAGTCTGTTCTTCTTTTACCGCATCTGTGGCGGTGATGTTCATAACAACATCCGCAGCACGCATCTCCGGGTCCAGTTTTTCGTAGGTATCCCACAACTGGTCTTTCACCGCCGATGTAGAAGTACCATCAATATACAGTACATTATCCTGCTCTCTGACCTGAAGATCAGCCACACCGGCACCTTTAGCCTGGTCGATCAGTTCCTGGTATTTATCCTGTAAGCTCATGACAATAACATTTTAAAGGGTTATTTAACTTTGATATTGTTTACCACTTTCTTTGGTTTGGATTCCTGTGCTGTTTGTACAATCTTGCGGAGATCGGCTTTTGTGGCAGTGCCATCCAGCGTTACCACGCCACTGTCTACCGTTACGCTGATACCAGCAAAACCGGCAGCCGCATAGGCAGAATCCAATGATTTCTTGAGTAAACCGTCGGGATTAATGGTTACTGGGGCTGGCTGGGCTACCGGTTCCGGCGCTTTCACCATTACTTTGTTCTCTACATTTTTAATGCCTTTTACGCCTTTAATGGCATCTTCTGCTGCCGTACGTGCAGCATCATCGGATACTTCTCCGGAAAGCGTAACGTTACCATTGTGTACTTCAGCTGTAATTCCCGGAATAGCACTCAGTTTTTCATTCACGGCCTGCTGTATTTTACTGTCAGATGGTTTGCAGGCAAACAGAAATAGGCCCATGAGTAATGCCAGGGCGGCAAGTAAGGATTTTCTATTCATGACTCGTGATTTTTTAGTGCAAGAAGTTAAGCAATAACAGGGGAACAGAAAATTAATTTATGCTTTAACTTATTGTAAATCAATCACACGCATCATCAAATATCCACATATTAAAAAAAGCCTTTCCATAAGGAAAGGCTTTTAATCAGTATGGTGAAGGATCTTAGTTTAATACAGTTTTCTCTTGTACTACAACCAGTCCTTTTTCATCTTTCATTTTGGCATAACCGCCATCTACGTTTCTGATGTTGTGGATACCTTCTTTTTTCAGGATAGAGCAGGCAATGATACTGCGGTAACCTCCCTGACAGTGTACATACAGGTTCAGATGCTCATCCATATCTGCCAGTTTACCAGGATCGGTCATTTCTCCCAAAGGCAGACTCACTGCATCCTTGATATGGCCGCTAGCGAATTCAGCAGGTTTACGCACATCCATAATCACGAGGTTCTCATCGTGAGGGACATCCATAGCCAGCTCATCCGGTTCTACGGTGATGATAAGGTCTTTCTGTAAGCCAGCTGCTTCCCATGCAGGGAAACCGCCTTCCAGGTAACCAACTACGTTTTCAAATCCTACACGCGCCATTCTTACTACTGTTTCCTCTTCTTTACCAGGAGTAGTTACCAGAATAATATCCTGATCAAAAGGCAGCAGGCTACCCGCCCACTCTGCAAAACGACCTTCCAGGCCAATGCTGATGGAGCCAGGAACGAAACCATCACCAAACTCAACCGCAGGACGCGTATCCAGGATCAGTGCACCTGAAGCACCTTTAGCTTTGAAAGCAGCTGGCGCCAATGGTTGCATTGCTTTATCCATTACCGCCTGAAGAGCATCATAGCCTTCTTTATTTATTTTAGCGTTGATAGGGAAATAAGAAGGAGGCGTTGTCAGCCCTGTTGTTACTTCCTCAACGAATTTCGCTTTATCTGTGGCCAGTAAGGCATAGTTAGTCGCCTTTTCATCGCCGATAGAACTGTAGGTGTTAGGACCCAGGTTCTTTCCGCATGCGGAACCAGGCCCGTGTGCAGGATATACGATTACATTATCAGGCAACGCCTTGATAACATTGTTTAATGAATCATAGAGCATACCTGCCAGCTCCTCTTTGCTCAGATTACCACTGAACAGGTCCGGACGACCCACGTCTCCCACAAACAACGTATCTCCGGTGAATACCGCATATGGTTGCTGCTGCCCATCAGATAACAGGTAGCAGGTCGATTCCAGCGTATGACCAGGCGTATGCAATACTTTTAGAGTAAGCTCGCCTATGTTAAACACTTCGTCATTTTTTGCGATATAAGCCTCGAAGTTAGTTACGGCATCCGGTCCGAAAACAATCTGCGCACCAGTGGCTTTCGCCAGCTCCAAATGACCAGACACAAAGTCTGCGTGAAAATGCGTTTCAAAAATGTACTGAATCTTGGCATTTCTCTCCTTGGCCAGGTCGAGGTAAACCTCAATGTCGCGCAGTGGGTCAATTACTGCAGCCACTCCGTTGGACTCAATAAAGTAGGCAGCCTCTGACAGGCAGTTGGTGTATAATTGCTTTACGAACATGGTTTTTGATTTTGACAAATTTACTAATTAATGGTTGCCGTACTTATGGATAAAATCTATACCAAAATAAAAAAGTAGCCATATTGGCTACTTTTTCTATAAACTTCCCTGCACAACTGGCGTGAAGTCATGCAATAAAAATTAATTAACCTACCAGTTCTTCCACAAATTTCGCCACTTCAGCAATACGTTGCTTGTTAATGGTATAGTGAATGAACTTGCCATCTCTTTCTGTAATTACTATGCCCGCTCTTCTTAAAATAGCAAGATGTTGTGATGCTACCGATTGTTCCAGACGCAGTTTCACATAAATCTCTGTCACGGTCATTTTCTTATGATCCTCCAACAGCTTGATCATCTGCTGGCGCAGTTTATGGTTGATAGCACGCAATACCATAGCTGCTTTTTTTACGGCAATGTAATCCAATTTGATCTGGTCTTTTTCATTGTTACCTCTAGAAATAATAAGAGTATTAGAAGAGGTAGTTAATAATGTTTTTTCCATCGCATAATAGTTTTAAAAAATGATGAAATGAAAGGGATCAACGGACAGTACTCACAAACAGTTAGACAACAATTGTGGTTATCGATTTATACAAAAATATAATATCTGTCACAATAAAAAAAATTTCTATACCTTATTTTTTCATATATATCCCTAGGATACGTGCTAAAAAGATGTAATTTGACGGAATTATGACAAAATCAAACGGAAGTGCTATGATTTTTTAGGGAAAAAGAATGGTTTTAGGTAAAAAGGACTGAAATAAGCAAGGTCTGCAAATGATTTTTGCCCATAGGCCGCCTCGGAAAGTAAAGACATATCCGCCGCAGTCATCTCATAAGGACCAAATACAGCGTTATCCTGCGAAGTCAGCATCTGTCGCCACTTTGGACTACCATCACCGAAAAATATGATCTTATGGTCAGATAACAGCCCATGATAGGAATTTTCCTCCAAAATCAGCGCCTGTGGCGGCATTACCTCTTTCAGCTCAGCATCATATACTGCGGTGAAAACTTCCTGCCTGCGGGCATCCAACATTGGGCAATACAGTATTTCCCTGTCATTTTGCTGCAGTAACATTCCCTGCGCCATCATCTGCAAGGTGGAAACGGCAATCAACGGCTTATTCCAGGCATAGCATAAACCCTTGGCGGTGGCCACTCCCACACGCAAACCCGTATACGAACCCGGACCCGCACTCACCGCTATCGCATCCACCGAATCAGGATTGATTCCCTGCTCTAACAGTAACTGCTGTACGAATAATGTCATCGTTGCTGCATGATCCCGCTGCTCTTCACTAGCCAGCGTCTGTAGTACTTTTCCATCACGGGCCAGACTAACAGAGCCTCTTCCGGTTGCAGTATCGATATTAATTATAAGTGCCATAGTTATATTGCTTCGTATTCTGTTTCTAATAATGCCGCTACTTCAAAACGGTTGTCATTCAGACTTTCCTGAACAGCTTTTAATACTTCATATACATTCTTCACCCCTATCCGCTCACACCATTCAAAGGGTCCGAATGGATAATTAGTGCCCAGCTTCATGGAGATATCTATATCAGCGCGATTCGCAGTTCCTTCCTCAGCAGTGATATAAGCTTCATTGATGATCATACAAATCACCCGAGGCGTAACCATTCCCACCGTATCCGTTACTACTGCGTATTCCCAGCCCAACTGATACATGATGTTATCCAGTTGTCCAAACTGGGTATTATCCAATACAGATACTTCTGTAACAGGCATCGTGATAAATCCCGGCAGCAAATTGCAGCCCATTAAATTAAAGCCCTGTTCAAAAGCCGTATGGCTCATGACTTCCGCCAGAGATATCTTGACGGTACAAGCCAGCACTGGCACTTCCGGATTGCGGGCATAAATGGCCGCGTTGGATAGCCTGTCGTCAAACAGGGTATCAATTACAAGATCGAACGCCTTGACAGATAAGACATCTTCCAGATTAGTCTTCCACTGTACATTATGTTTTGCCAGCCCCTTCTCCTGCAACTCCTCATACCGCTGGGCGTCTGCTATTACCAGGATATTCATGCATTAAATTTCAGCAAACCTAATAAAGAATCATTAATTCTGATGCAACTGTCTGGCCTCCACTGGTGTTGTAGGTATTTTATTTCTATTTTCGCCTTTATGGAAAAGCAAATAATTAACACCCAGAACGCCCCTGCTCCTATCGGGCCATATAATCAGGCGATTAAAGCCGGCAATACTTTGTATATCTCTGGTCAGATTGCGCTGAACCCAGCCACCGGCGAACTCGTGAAATCCGGTGTGGTAGACGAAACGCACCTGGTAATGAAAAATCTCCAGGCAATTCTTACCGAAGCTGGTATGAGCTTCAATGATGTGGTGAAAAGCACCATCTTCATTACCGATATGAACACTTTTGCACAGATCAACGAAGTATACGGCAGCTATTTCACCGGCACTTACCCTGCCCGTGAAACCGTGCAGGTTTCTGCATTGCCTAAAGGCGTAAATGTGGAAATCTCTGTGATTGCCGTAAAAGGATAAGGGCTAAAAAATAACATGCAGTCGTACCAAAGGCGCGACTGCATGCAATTTCATTATACTGAGTTGATTATTTTCCGAACAGGGTAGCTGCCAGTTTAGCATCGTGGCCATATACATCATCTCTGAAGTTCAAACGGCCATCGCTGTCCACCCATGCGGTGAAATAGCCGATAAATACCGGTACTCTTTCACTTTCTTTCAGCGTTACATATTTCTCTTTACCTGCGTTCATCGCATCATCAATTTTCTGTTCTGTCCAGACAGAATCGTTACGTAACAACCACATAGCCAGATGCTTAGGCTCTTCTATTCTGATACATCCATGGCTGAATGAACGTTTGTTCTGATCGAAGAGATATTTCGCTGGCGTATCGTGCAGATATATATTGTATTCATTCGGGAAGAGGAATTTCACTTTACCCAGTGAGTTTTTACCTCCCGGACGCTGACGTACAGTATAAGGGAAACCTTTACCAGAGTATTTACTAACAACACTTGGGGAGACGGCTTTCCCTCCTGCCCCAACAATCTCCATATTTTGACGAGCGAGGTAACCAGCCCCACTGCGGCGGATACCAGGCAATACTTCTTTATATAAGATTCCCGGAGGAACGTTCCAGTAAGGGCTGAAAACGATAAACTTCAATTCATTACTGAATACTACTGTATGCGTTCCTGGCGTACCAACTACCACATTGCAGCTCCAGGCCAGTTTACCATCCTGGTAAACATGCATTCTGAATTCAGGAATATTAACGAGGATATAAGTTTTAGGCGGATCTACCGGCACCCAGCGAAGACGTTCCATATTCAACAGGATTTGACGGATACGATGCGATACCGGCACGTTGAGCGATTTAATCACCGCAGCCGAAATCTGGCCATCTACTTTCAGTCCCATTCTGGTTTGATAATAACGTATAGCCGTATCAGTAGCCTGATCAAATCTGCCGGTGCTATCATGGCCGGGAAGATCGCCAAATGCTTCCAGGCGCAGTTTTACATTAGCGATTAATGCAGACGAATCTCCTTTTTTCAGGGGTTTGGCCGGAGCCGCGAGGGTATCCCATTTCACATTTTCATTGATCACCGCCAATTGTTTCAGGCGTTCCCTTAGCATTTTATATTGTGGATTAACGGGAGCATTTGCTTCGATATTACCGCCTGTTTTGCTGGTAGCTGAATCCAGCATGCTGGTGAGGTCCAGTTTTTTTCGTGGGATGAACCATTCCAGGTCTTTGGCATTATCGCTGGTAAGGCCGCCCCATACTTTATTACCGTAGCTGAAAAACTGGGAGGTCAGCATCATTTCTGTACGAGGGATATCCGCAGGATTCACGTTCATAGTAGAATCGGTGAGTTCCAGGGAATCTGTCAGCATCTTAAGTTCAGGCGTTCTGACGGTGCTATCTTGTAACCCGAAAGCCGCATCATTTTTCATCATATTGATGAAGTTGCCAGCCTGTTCCGTCAGGGCATCTTTATTGATCCAGGCGTAGTGGTAGTCACGTTGCCGATAGAAGTTTTTAATGAATTCAGCATAGGGCTGATAGTTGGGATGGGCAGCCAGGAAGGAATTCAGCTGGTTGGAATCTAATGTTTTCTCTATGTACTCCTGTTTGGTATAATGGACGGTATCTCTTGCTTTCAGGCGTTTGCGCTCGCCACTGTTGGGCTGGCAGGCCACGAAGGCAAACAGGCACAGTAGAGAAATTGAGGTGTAGAAACGTATACTCATAATCGTTATGGATGTTTACAATTTTCATTAGAGGCAGAAATGATGCCTGTAATGGGGATGATTGTTGATGTAAATGTATGAAATATATAGAGTTAAAGCATTTCGGACGGACATGACAAAAATTTTAAAGGGAGATGTACCGGACTGGTAACATCTCCCTTTAATAACTTATTGGTTCAGCTGTTTGTTTAGAGTTTTATTTCCTCCTCGTTTGCATCGAAGAAACGATATTCTGTCAGGTGATAATTGGAGTCGGCTTTGACTTTGATCCATTTTTTGAATTGGAAATACCATTTCCATTGTTTGGAAGTCAGGAAGCCTTTGGTCAGATATGCGTACAGAATTGGATGCACCTGAATGGTCAGTCCTTTGTGCTGATGATTGATCAGATATTGCAGGTTTTTCTCGATGTCGTCCATGATAAGCATGGAGGCGCCGATTTTACCGGTTCCTTTGCAGGTTGGGCAGTCTTCCGCTACAGAGATGGTTACTTCAGGTTTCACCCTTTGACGGGTAATCTGCATGAGGCCAAATTTGGAGATCGGGAGGATGGTATGTTTAGCTCTGTCCAACTGCATGAACTTCTCCATTGCTTCGAAAACTGTCTTTTTATTTTCGGGCAGTTTCATATCAATGAAGTCGATAATAATGATACCGCCGAGGTCGCGCAGGCGTAGTTGTCTGGCTATTTCGGCAGCTGCTTCCAGGTTGGATGCGAGGGCATTTTGTTCCTGGTTATTGCTGGAGGATTTGTAACCGCTGTTAACATCTATTACGTGCAGGGCTTCGGTGGCTTCGATAATGAGGTATACCCCTGAGTCGAGGTTAACGGTTTTACCGAAGGAAGCTTTTACCTGACGGGTGATACCGAAGTTATCGAAGATAGGAGAGCCGTTATTGTAGTAGTCTACAATATTTTGTTTTTCCGGCGCTATTTTCTGGATATACGCTTTGGTATCGGCGTAGATATTTTTGTCATTAATGACGATGCGGTTGAAGCTCTCGTTCAGTAGATCGCGGAGAATACTGGTTGTTTTAGCTTGTTCGCTCAGTATTTTCTGCGGGGCCTGACCACCTTTGAGGTTGGACTGGATATTTTTCCAGGTTTCCACGAGGGTGGTAAGATCTTCGTGTAGTTCAGCCGTTTTCTTTCCTTCCGCCGCTGTTCGGACGATTACGCCGAAGTTGGGAGGTTTGATGGCTTCCACGATTTTCTGCAATCTTTTTCTTTCTTCGGAAGAGTGGATTTTTTTAGAAACCGCAACAATGTCATTAAAGGGTGTTAACACGATAAATCTTCCAGGCAGAGAGATTTCGCAGCTAAGGCGTGGGCCTTTGGAGGAAATGGGTTCTTTGAGGATCTGAACGAGTATATTCGGTTTACCGCCCAGAACATCAGTAATTTTACCGGTCTTTACTATTTCCGGTTCATTTTTAAATTTCGTAAAATCAAATCCTTCAGGGGATTTATCGCTGAGGGCTTGTTGAGTAAATTTAAGAATGGAACGGATATAGGGGCTAAGATCCGTGTAGTGGAGGAAGGCATCTTTTTCGAAGCCAACGTCAACGAATGCAGCATTTAAGCCGGGAATCAGCTTTTTCACCTTGCCCAGGTATAAATCGCCTACTGCAAAGTTAGGATTGCCGCTTTCGTGGTGTAATTCAACTAACTTTTTATCTTCCAGTAACGCAATTTCCACCCCTGTGGGAGCCGCATTTATAATAAGTTCCTTATTCAAGCGTCCAAAATTTTAACCTTTAAAACTTCACCTTTATGCTATGCACACGACTGTAGATTACAGCTTACTGCATACCAAATTTTAGCTCACTATAAAGTTAGCATATTCGTCACGTACGTGATGATGGATTGCTTAAGGGTTCAGCGATCACTGCAGGTAATATCCGGAGAATTCTTATGCGGGATCTATGGAAACAACCTGCATGACTTTAGCAATTTAAGAATTAAAGCTAAAATCATGCAGGATATATGAAAATTTTTATCCGACCGCCGCGCCGGGTCATTAATACCTGGTTAGTATAAATGGCGGGAAACTGGAGTAATTATTTCTTACCTTTTTTATGCCGGTTCTTTCTCAGTCTTTTTTTACGCTTATGAGTGGCAATTTTATGTCTTTTTCTTTTCTTACCGCAAGGCATACGCTAATACGTTTTTAGATGATTGAAAAAATAAATATTATTGAATACTCTTGATATAACTATCCACTTCCTTCTTCAGCTCCGGGTCGTCCATGTGCTGTTTACTTTTGTTAAACAGTTCGATGGCTTTTGCTTTATCTCCTTTACTTCTGTAGGACTCGGCCAGTACAAAAATTACTTTTGCATTGTCCGGGTGTCTTTTCATCACTTCTTCCAGTCTGTCAATAGCTTTATCATATTGTCCGGAGGTGATAGCCAGGTTCGCAAGCGTTACCTGTGCATCGATATTATCCGGGTGTTTAGCTACTACATCCCTCAGAATGCCCACACCTTTCATTGGTTCGCCACTGTTCATGAAAATCA
This sequence comes from Chitinophaga dinghuensis, assembly GCF_003259435.1. Lineage (GTDB taxonomy): Bacteria > Bacteroidota > Bacteroidia > Chitinophagales > Chitinophagaceae > Chitinophaga > Chitinophaga dinghuensis. The sequence goes on along the minus strand of NZ_QLMA01000002.1, from coordinate 449,277 downwards.
TGGCTTGTGACATTTTCAGTGTGTCGTTCTCAGGATTGAGCGCTATCGCCGCATCAAACAGCTCAGCTGCCTGATTGGCTTCCCATTTAGCAACAGCCGGATTTTCCGCATGCTGCAGATGGGTTAAAAATAAATTGGCTGCAAAGGTGAGGCTTTTTTCGGAATTTTCCAACTTGGCCGCTTGACCGAGATAATATGCGGCAACTGGCGCCTCATTAAGACTGTCCCACGTGGTATAGAGCTGGCGATACGCAGCTATCTGCTGGGTTTTTACATCCCCACGCACCACATTGGTTTCGATCGTATTTACTTGGAGCAGTTTTTCTGCGGGAATACGTTGCTTGGCTGCATCCAGCAGCTCAGAAAAAGCAATAGGGGCCACCTCCTGTCCGCCCTGCATAGGAGCGGCAGTTGACATAGCTTTCTTGTCCGACCGGGGCACTGTACGGCCAAAGGCATATAATACCACCAATAACGCTACAGCAGCACCAATAAGGAGAACTTGTGATTTTCGCATGGCCTAAATAAATTAGGCTGCGAAATTAAGAACTTTTAAGCTTCTTTACTTCAGCAACAAATTCTTTCGATGGTTTGAATGCTGGAATAAAGTGCTCCGGAATTTCCACAGCAACGTTCTTCTTAATGTTACGGCCGATCTTGGCGGCTCTCTTCTTGGTGATAAAACTGCCAAACCCTCTGATATAAATGTGTTCTCCATTCGCCAGCGCTTCTTTCACTTCCTTGAACATAGCTTCTAAGGTTACTAACACATCTACTTTGGGGATGCCGGTTTTTTCAGCAATGTTGTTAATTAAATCAGCTTTTCTCATATAAAAGCGAGAGGATTACTTTACTCTCAAAGTTAATTTAAAATTTTTAATTGCTGAATTTTAAGCAAATAAATTTTATTATTTTTTCTTATAACTGTATTGGCGATATTTTATATTTATTTGCATCCCTGGAAAAGGGTAACAGATGTGCCTTATAGGGTTTTCAGGCCACCTTTTGCCATATCAATATACTAAATAATTTTATTAAAATAATATATAAATGCAAGCCGCCCGACTTTTTTTTACCGAAAAATTACTGGAATGGAACCAGGAACACAATTCCCGATCCATGCCCTGGAAAGGTGAAAAAGATCCCTACCGAATCTGGTTGTCTGAGATAATCCTACAACAAACCCGCGTTGAGCAAGGCTGGCCGTACTATGAACGATTCATCTCTCAATACCCCACCGCCAACGATCTCGCAGCGGCCAACGAGGAAGAAGTATTCCGCCTGTGGCAAGGCCTCGGGTATTATGCCCGCTGTAAAAACATGCTCGCTGCCGCCAGGGAAATTTCACAAACCTATCTTGGTCGGTTTCCTGATAAATACGAACAAATAAACGCCCTGAAAGGCATTGGCCCGTATACCGCAGCCGCCATCGCCTCCTTTGCTTTTAATCTCCCCTACGCCGTATTGGACGGAAACGTTTTCCGGGTACTCTCCCGCTTCTTCGGCATAGATACCCCCATGGATACTACCGCCGGGAAAAAATTATTCGCCGATCTGGCCCAGGAATTATTACCAAAGGATAAATCAGCCATTTATAATCAAAGCATTATGGATTTCGGCGCCGTAGTTTGCAAACCGCAGCTACCGGAATGCGATACCTGTCCGCTACAAAAAAAATGCGCCGCCTATCACGAGGGAACCGTGTCTCTCTTACCTGTAAAAACCAAAAAATTACAGATCAAAAAAAGATATTTCAACTATATCATCGCCTCCTGGAAAGACCAGATCTATATCCGTAAACGCACAGAAAGCGATATATGGCAGAACCTGCATGAATTCATTCTCCTGGAAACGGCCGCGCCTGCCGACAGCACGCAAATCCTTTCGGGAACCGACTTTCAGCAGATTTTCGGAGAGGCCGCCTACGAAACGACACGCATCTCCAAACCATTCAAACAACAACTAACCCATCAAACAATTCATAGTCAATTCATTAACATCGCCATCGATCAACCATTGGAAATCCCAGGTTATCAACTGATCCCAACCGCATCACTCGATAACTTTGCCTTTCCAAAAACGATCACCAGCTTCCTGCAATCCAAAACTGGCCTGCTTTTATAGCCCGACAGCACCCATTTAGAAAGATTTATATTTTTTTGAAGGCCGATTGCAAAAAAATATTAACTTTAAGAAGGTTGTTTATTTAATAAAAGAAGAACTCTTTATCAATAGACTAAAAAAAACCTACAACTATGAGAGGTGTTAATAAAGTAATATTGATTGGCAATTTAGGCAGGGACCCGGATGTACAGTTTTTGGAAGGAAATATTGCCGTAGCCAAATTTTCGTTAGCTACCACTGAAACATTCAAAGACAGAGCAGGTAAACTCATCAGTCAAACAGAATGGCATACAGTCGTTTTATGGCGCGGACTCGCAGAACTGGCTCAGAAATATCTGCACAAAGGAAGTCTGGTCTATATCGAAGGTCGCTTACGTACCCGTAGCTGGGAAGATAAAGAAGGTAACAAGAAATTCGCTACCGAAGTTGTAGGAGATAACCTCGTTATGCTCGACAAACGAATGGACCTTAACAGCTCAGATCACCCCATACCTCACCATAGCGGCTCAGGTTCCACTTCAGGAGAAAACTTTCCCAACAACATGGAAATTCCCCCTTCATTGAACGAACCTGCAGACGATCTGCCTTTTTAGTAATATTAAAAAAGTTTAAGTTTTCATTAGGACGTAATCCCATATAGGGACATTACTTATATTTGCGTGCATGGAATATTCATACCTGCCTCTGCAGTTTGGATTTCCTACTATCTAGATTTGTTACATCAAAGCTGTAAAACTTGGATATCACTCCGGCAAGCAACATATCCTCACTCCTGCAAACCAACAGCGCTACTGCTGCACCCAATGTTGTGGTGTTTTCGCTGGTGATTTTTGTACTATTGTTACTCACCTTTATCGTTGCAGGTGCAGAGGTGGCATTCTTTTCCCTGAATTATAAGGACCTTAACGTTCTTAAAACCAGACAGAACGCCTCCGGCAAACTCATTACCAAATTGCTGGAAAAACCCAGGTCATTGCTAGCCTCCCTGCAAATAGCAGGTATAGTGCTGGCTATCGCCTTTATTCTCACCACCAATTACCTGATCACACAAATGGAAGACCTGCAAACACTGCCGGTTGTTTCTTATGTGGTCCGCATATCTGTTATCTGCCTCGTACTCCTGTTCTGTGGCCAGATACTCCCCCGCGTATGGGCAGCGCAAAACAATATTCGCTTTGCTACCTATTTCGCCTGGTTCGTTAGTATTGTACATGCTACCCTCGAACCTGTCAGCGATTTCTTCGTATCCATGAGCGGCAGCATTGAAGCTAAACTCTTCCACCGTGGCGCAGGTCCTGTTAATTACCAGGAAATAGACCAGGCCATCGAAATGAGCGTAGACCCTACCGCCTCTCAAGAAGAAAAAAATATCCTGAAAGGAATTCTCAAATTCGGAAATATCACCGTTAAACAGATTATGAGAGGCAGACTCGATGTAAACGGCATCGAATACGACCTCCCATTCTCCGAAGTGGTGAAACGCGTGGCAGACCTTCACTACTCCCGCCTTCCGGTTTACAAAGGAAACCTGGATAACATCGTAGGCGTTATCCATACTAAAGATCTCCTACCTCACCTGGATAAAGACAATACCTTCGATTGGCACGAAATCATGCGCCAACCCTTCTTTGTTCATGGACATAAACTTATTGAAGACCTCCTCCACGAATTTCAAAGCAGAAGAATGCATTTCGCCGTTGTGGTGGATGAATTCGGCGGTACCTCCGGTATCGTTACCCTGGAAGATATCATGGAAGAAGTCATCGGCGATATCAAAGATGAATTCGATGAGGAAGAATTCAACTACAGCAAAGTGGATAATTTCACCTATGTATTTGAAGGCAAAACCATGCTCAACGACGTTTGCCGCATCATGAACATCTCCGCCGATACCTTTGAAACTGTTAAAGGTGAAAGCGATTCCCTGGGTGGACTAATACTGGAACTCTCCGGAAAATTTCCTGAAGAAAACAGCGTTATAAGCTACAGCAACTATGATTTTACTGTACTGGAAGTGAATAAAATGCGCATCCAGAAAGTACAGGTAACTGTAAGGCCAGACGCTTCTGAAGAAGCCTAAGCCCTCTCAAACGTATATCCTGAAATGCCAAAAAGAAAACATCTCCTGTTCGCATGTCTGATACTCTCTGTTGTATGCAGCGCCTGTGAACAAGCCTATACACCGAAACCAAGAGGTTATTTCCAGATCAATTTCCCGGAAAGAAAATACAAAACCTTTGACGCGCCAGGATACCCATACACTTTCGAATATCCGGAATACGCCCAGATCATCAAGGATACTTCCTTTTTCGGCGATAAACCGGAAAACCCTTACTGGATTAATATCGACTTCCCCAGTCTCAATGGGAAAATCTATCTCAGCTATAAAATCATTGGTCAGGGCCAGAATAATCTGCGCAAACTGATTGATGATGCCTTTAAAATGACCTACAAACACACATACAAGGCGGATTATATCGATGAAAATGCCATCGCTACTCCTAACAATGTGTACGGTACATTTTACGCTGTAGGCGGCAATGCGGCTTCTGCCCGTCAGTTCTTTGTAACAGACTCATCCAGTCACTTCCTCCGTGGTGCGCTCTATTTTGATGCCACCCCTAACGCAGACTCCCTGGCACCTGTCAATAAATTCCTGGAACAGGATATGCGCAAACTGGTGGAATCCTTGCATTGGAGGTAGTAAAAAAAGCCCGCTTTTTCCCGTAACTTTGTGGTCTGTAAACTAAAACACGCTGTAACCCAGCATCAGACCATACCCAATGATTATTATCGACGACAAGTATATCAGTGATGAAGTAGTTGAAGAGCAGTTCGTATGCAATTTGTCGGCCTGCAAAGGCGCATGTTGCGTGGCGGGCGACTGTGGCGCGCCGCTCGATAAAGAGGAACTCAAAATCCTGAAAAAGATTTACCCTAAAATCAAATCCTATCTCCGTCCTGAAGGTATCAGCGAAATCGAGAAAACCGGTACCCATACAACGGACCCGGAACACGGTTACGTTACACCGATTGTCAAAAGTGGCATCTGTGCCTACGCATCCATAGATGAACATGGCGTAGTAGGATGCGGCATCGAGAAAGCGTTTAAAGATGGTGTGGTGGACTACAAGAAACCCATTTCCTGCCACCTCTACCCCATCCGCATTACGAAATATGACAGCTTCGAAGCAGTCAATTATGACCGCTGGGATATATGCAAACCCGCCTGTAAGAACGGGAAAGCCCTTCAGGTGCCTGTATACCGCTTCCTAAAAGAAGCAATCATCAGAAAATACGGCACGGAATTTTATGAAGTGCTGGATGAAATTGCACAGAAGCAATACAAATGAGGAAATTATGCGCTCGTAATTCCTCCGGTATAAACTATCTTTATTACGCATTTTATCGGATTAGCTTATGCACGAAACAGCATCCCACTTTCTTGAGGAAAGCGAAAAAAAAGCGTCTGATCTAGGTCATCGGCAGACTATCAACTTCAACATAGGAAAATACAATACGGCGGTTAAAGCCGGCAAGCTGCAGTTCACTGATCTTCAGGGAGCCCGCGAACGCGCCAAAAATGTGAAATGGAGAGCCATTGAGCACCTCGATAAGCACCTGGAAGAATTCGAAATGAATATCACCAGAAGAGGCGCCAAGGTGATCTGGGCAGAAACAGCCGAACAGGTACAACAGGAAATCCTTGCTATCTGTAAAGCGAAAAGCTGCAAAAGCATCGTAAAAAGCAAGTCCATGGCCACTGAGGAGGTACACCTGAATTCCTTCCTTCAGTCGAATGGTATTGAGTGCGTAGAAACGGATCTCGGAGAATATATCCAACAACTGGATGAAGAGCCCCCTTATCACATCGTGACGCCTGCTATGCATAAAAGCAAGGAAGATGTAGCCCGCCTCTTCGCTGAAAAACTGGGCACTGATCCAGGACTTACTCCCGAACAACTCACCATGGTGGCCCGCGAAAAGCTCCGCCAGAAATACTTAGATGCTGAAATCGGCATCACAGGCGCCAACTTCATCATCGCAGATACAGGTTCTATCTGTGTCACGGAAAATGAAGGTAATGCCCGTCTGAGTACTGCATTTCCTAAAACACATATTGTGTTGGTGGGCATTGAAAAGGTATTGCCTTCTATTACTGATCTGGCCCTCTTCTGGCCACTACTGGCCACTTATGGTACCGGTCAGCTGATCACTGCCTATAACAGCATTTTCAGTGGTCCGCGCCAGGAAAATGAAATCGACGGACCAGAAGAAATGTATGTCATCCTGATGGATAACGGTCGTACCAATATCCTCCAGGATACAGTAGCCAGGGAAAGTCTGTATTGCATTCGTTGTGGTTCCTGCCTCAATGCCTGCCCTGTTTACAAGAACATTGGCGGTCATACTTATGGCACTACTTACAGTGGCCCTATTGGCGCTGTAATTACCCCACATCTGAAAGATATAGGCACTTACATGCATCTTAGCTTTGCATCGTCCCTTTGTGGCAACTGTACTGAAGTATGTCCGGTGCGTATCAATCTGCATGAATTATTACTCCATAACCGCCAGAAAGCGGTGGAAGAGAACTTTACTTCCGGCTCTGAGAAATTAGCCTGGTTTGGCTGGAAACAGGGATGTCTGAGTCGTAAAATGATGAATATGGCCAGCGGTAAATGGAAAAATATCCTGCTGCGCCGTTTCTTTGCGAAAAGCTGGGGCGATAACCGCGATCTACCGGTATTTGCGCCGAAGTCGTTTAATCAGATGTGGAAAGAGAGAAGAAAATAATTATTGTTTTTTCATCCGGAAGGCGATTCTCACTTTTACCTCCTGGGGCTGACCATTCTTAGCAGGCAGCCACGCTGGTCCGGACTTAATAATATTTATAGCTGCCTCATTGGCGGCTATATTTTTGCCCTTTACAATCCGGAAGCTCTCCAGTCCGCCGTAAGGAAGCACCGTAAACGCCACACGAACTACATTGCCGGCAATCAGGCTATCGGTAACCATCCGTTTATCATTCAGGTATTTGATGAATGAAGGATAGCCACCTACGGGTTGAGGCCCCGCATTATTTTCTGATACGTCTACATCTTCATCAGCAGCATTGTTAGGAGAGTAGCCTGTTATCACCACTTCGCTTAATGCCTTATCACGTTTCTTAGCATTCGCACTAATTTCCACGCCTGCTAATCTTCCTTGGAGGAAATCTTGTTTATCTGCCGTATCTGCGTATTTTTTCTGTAGCTGAATATCGTTTACAGGAGCCTTATATAATACATTACCCGCAACAATGGACTCGTTTTCCTTTGCAACAGCAGCTACTTTAGGTGTAGGAGCAGCAAATGCCACTGCAGGTTCCGCTGCATCAGCGTTCATTTTTTCAGCGCTGGCTTCGCGACTTACCACTGATTTTTCAGCGGCTACTTTTTTCGTTTTTTGTGGAGATGCTGCTGCTATCAAAGGTTTCTCTGGTTGTGCAGCGGCCGGAGCTGGCGTTGTTACGGTTGCGTTTGCCTGGTCCTCGGTTACCTTTTCTGCGGCAGTATCGGGTATATGCGGTACTCCTGCCACCTGTGGATGACGACTAGGCGTAACAGGCTGTTTCAGGAGGAACCAGCCCCCGGTAAACAATAATAACAGGATAGCCGCTGCGGCAGCGATCCGGGTGTATAATGGCCTTATTTTGCCTTTTTCAGGGGCTACACGAGTAGCCAGTCTGCTATGAAGTTCATCTAAATTGGCGGACTGATCAGGGATGGAGGACTCGAACCCTTCCAGGGCTTCTGCCAGGAACGGATCATCCAGGGCCTGGCGTTCCAGGGCATGCATAGCTTTATCGTCCAGCTCTCCTGCGAGATACTGTCGGATAAGCTCCTGGCTTACTGGCTGGTCCTTATGTGGTTTTTTATCCGCCATTTTGCTCCATACAAATTTTTAGATTGCGCTTCCCGTTCTGAATATAGCTTTTCACTTTATTCATATCATAGCCGGTAAGTGCGCTCACTTCCCGATAGCTTTTTTCTTTAAGATAAAACAAGTCTACGCTGCGTTTCTGCTCTTCCGGCAAGGTATCCATACACTTTTCCATTGCCTGGAGGTTATCTTCCAGCGTAACTTCACCCTCATGATGCCCGGAATTTCCGTTTTCCATAAGTTGGGTATCATCAATAGACACCTGCCTGGATTCCTTATTCTTCATGGAACGGATTTTCATCAGGCAGTGATTGCGGGTCAGTACATGTAGCCAGCTCTTAAAGTTCTGAATGTCATGCTGTTGCACCTTCACAATCAGCTCCTCAAAAATCATCATCACGGCATCTTTGCTGGCGTCTTCCTCAAAATATTTCAGACATACGCCATATACCAGGTTCATATAACGCTGGTAAAGGGCTGCCAGGACTTCGAGTTTGCCGGAGTGTTTGTACTCCTGGATCAAATCCGCGTCAGTGGCGTCTTTCATTATATTTTGATGTAAAAACAATTGCTACTTCGGTCTGTTCTGACGGCAATAATAGTATTAAAATCTAATAAGATAAAAAGTTGATGCGGGAGAGACTAATGGTCATAAAAAAAGCATCCCGTCCTTTAAGTGGAGAACGGGATGCTTAGTGATAATTTATGATGCTACTGCTTAGTGTCTGAAGTGACGCATACCGGTCATTACCATCACCATGTTGTTCGCTTTGGTAAACTCAACGGAGTCGTTATCACGAACAGAGCCACCAGGCTGAATCACAGCGGTGATACCTGCTTCATGTGCGATGCTTACGCAATCATTGAATGGGAAGAATGCATCCGAAGCCATCACAGCGCCTTTCAGGTCGAAGTTGAACTGAGCGGATTTCTCAATAGCATGACGGAGCGCATCGATGCGGGAAGTCTGGCCACAACCTTTACCTACCAGTTGTTTATCTTTTACCAGTGCGATAGCGTTGGATTTCAGGTGTTTGCAGACAATATTAGCGAATTCCAGATCTGCTCTTTCAGCAGCATTTGCCGGACGGGCGCCTACATCATTCCATTCTTTGTAGTTACCGTTGTCAGCATCTTGCAGAAGTACGCCGTTTAATACGTTTTTGAAAGCATATTTGCTCTTCACTGGTTGTTTTTGTTCCAGGAGAATGCGGTTCTTCTTTGTTTGGAGCAGGGTCAGTGCATCTGCGTCAAAGCCCGGAGCAATCAGTATTTCGAAGAAAATTTCGTTGATGGAAGCAGCTGTTTGTGCGTCTACGGTTTTGTTGCAAACCAGTACGCCACCGAAAGCGCTTTCCTTATCGCCAGCCAGTGCGGCTTCCCAGGCAGCAGCCAGGGTTGGACGGGAAGCGATACCGCAAACGTTGGTATGTTTGATAACAGCGAAGGTCGTTTCAGCAAATTCCTGGATCAGCTGGCAAGCAGCGTCTACGTCTACCAGGTTGTTGAAAGACAGTTCTTTTCCATGGAGTTTGTTGAACATTTCGTTCAGATCTCCATAGAAAACGCCGCGTTGGTGAGGGTTTTCACCATAACGGTTTACCTGGCCTTCTTTCACAGATACCTGGAAGTAGTCGCCTGGTTCGTTGTTGAGGAAATACTGGGAGATGGCTACATCGTAGTTAGCGCATACTTCAAATGCTTTAGCGGCAAATTTTCTGCGGTCTTCTACGGAGGTAGCGCCGTTGTTGTCGGTCAGCACTTTTTCCAGATCAGCGTACTGGTCTTTGCTGGCAACGATTACAACATCTTTAAAATTCTTACCAGCAGCGCGGATGAGAGATACGCCACCTATGTCAATTTTTTCAATGATAGTCTGTTCTTCGCTGGTATTTTTCACTGTTTCTTCGAAAGGATACAGATCCACGATCACCAGGTCGATTTCAGGAATTTCATACTGTTTCAGCTGTTCCAGGTCCTGTGGGTTTTCCCGGCGAGCCAGGATACCGCCAAACACTTTAGGGTGCAGTGTTTTAACGCGACCACCGAGGATGGAAGGGTAAGCAGTGAGGTCTTCAACCGCTACACATTTTACGCCCTGGTCTTCAATGAATTTTTGGGTTCCACCTGTAGAATAAATAGTTACACCTTGTTCACCCAATTTTTTTACAATGTTCTCCAGGTTATCTTTATAGAAAACGGAGATCAGAGCTGATTTAATTTGCTTTTGCATGAATGGAAAACATTAGAAATTAATAACATAGGCTCCCTGGTCTGGAACCGAAATGAAGCGCAAAGTTAAGTCGTCACATTCACTTTTCCACTGCTCAATCCGCCGCGGAGCATTTCCGGCCCCTATTACAAGGGTGTCAAATCGGTAGAAAGCCAGTATCCGCCGAACATCTGTATGTGGATTTCTCGTCAGTAAAATATAATCGACCTTGAACTTTTTATCAGGTATGCAGGTTCCCAGGGCGGAATCTATGACCACTATTTTTCGGCCTTTATGGAGAATATAACGGTTGTAGCGGTAGTCTTGCGGTGGCGGCTGCAGGAAGACTGCCAGTATTCCCGCTGCCATTGCCCCACAACAGCAATAAACAGCCCATTCCCGGGCAGATCTCAACTCCTGCTGCCGATATATCACCCAGCAGCCAATAGCGGCATAAATCAGTAAAACGGAGGGAATATGGCAACTAATCCCTTTTATAAGGGCGCCGGGCCAATGTCCGATAAAACGTACACTTGCATCCATCGCCACTATCAGCCATTTTACCAATATCCCTATAGCATGTGCGACCCAGTGAAACGGGGATATGGCCAAAAGTAAAATAGACAGGTAGATCACTACGGTAGAAAGTGGTACTGCCAGTAGATTAGCGGGCAGAAACCAGGTTGGAAACTGATGGAATAGATACAGACAAACAGGCGTTGTCAATATCTGCGCAGCAAGCGTTAGCGCCACCATCTGCCAGAGATGGTCCAGCCATTTCTTACGGCATTTCAGGCTGGCATAAATGCGGGTATAAAATAAAAGTATGCTCATTACAGCGAGGTACGACAGCTGGAAACCCACATCCATCACCAGGTAGGGATTATAGCATAGCAGCAGAAAAGCGGAAGCCGCCAGGGTATTAAAGATGTTACTTTGTCGCACAAGTATAAAACGCCCGATAGTGGTACCACTAAACATAACGGCTGCACGAAGAACAGAGGCACTCGCTCCGGTCAGCAATGTAAATCCCCAGAGAAAGAGCAATACTATCAGTGCCTTGGCCCAATTTCCGGCCCTATTGGCGGGCAGCCAGGAGAGCAATAATAACAGGCTGCTGTACAGCAAAGCCAGGTGCATACCGGAGATGGCTATTACATGTATGATACCGGTATTACTGTAATCCTGGACAATTTCTTTATCCAGGCCCTGTCGGAACCCTACCAGCAAGGCGGAGGCCATGCCTGCTTCAGGCGCTCCTATATATTTCTGAAAGGTTTCCGTACAGAAGTGCAGTCCGTTATATAACCCGTACTCCAACCATGAGGGACCGTTCCGTCGAAAGAGCTGGCTGTCTCCCCGGCGCAAAAACAATTGCCCGGAGATCCCCTGCATAGCACAATACTGCCGGTAATCAAAGCCGCCCGGCCCATTACGTATAGGCGATGGCGTAGCCCTCACCAATATATCATCTCCCCATTGCAAGCTGTCTTTCAACTGCTTCTCTGCATATACCAGTAACTTCCCTGTGGCTGGTTTCCAACTTCCCTCATGGCTCAATCCCAATACAGTGGCTGTCTGGCTGATGCTCCGGGGCTTCTCTTCCGGCGGCCCTTCCAGCCTAAGCAGGATGTCATCTCCCGTAACATAACTCTTTTGGTAAGACAACGGATGATACCGCAAATCATGACAGTATAACATGATGGCCCCTACGAAAAACAATTGTACATGTACAATTACGTGCAACCAATGACGCCAGGCATACTTGCGTGCCGGCGGCAGCCAGCGAAAAATCAAGCTCAACAAGGTTATCAGCGGCAATAACCCAAACGTATATACGGAGAAATCAAGATAAAATTGGGCGATTATACCCATCATTAACGGGATGACCAGGCGCACAAAAGGCATACGCCCCTTTGTATCCAAACTTGATAAAGAGGATTCAAATAACATAACGGGTTAACACTTTATGTATTAAAGTTAGTACTCCGAAGTATCCAATTCCTTTAGCAAATGTTAATAAAACAGCTATTTTTGGGGGGGCATATAAATATATGGTCACTAGGAAATTTCCGGTCGACTGCGGTATTATCGCAGAAATTGTCCCAGATTAAAGTTTTTATAAATTATTATAACTCAATATATTTAATATTAATAATTTACTCATCTGTTATTGATTAGTTAACATCTTCTTTAAATATAATATTATTTGTAAAATGCATTACCGGTCACGCTATTTGTATCGTATCAAGATTCAATAGTCGTGTCTTTAATGGTTATTTTGAGGGAAAAGAAGGAGCCTGATTTTTATCAGGCTCTATTTTTTTACACGAATTTTCAATTGATGATATAGTGGCGAAAGTCTTGGCGACCTGCGGTGGTCAAGACTTTCGCCTTTTTTCTTTTCTCTTGGATGCCACTGGCGCCATTGGGAAAACAGAAAGAAATTGAGCATGCTTAATGAAATTGCCCTAGCACTTTTCATCTCAGTATCGTCCAAGATCCGCCATGGGCTGCTATTACAGCCATAAAAAAAGCCCCCGCTGCTGCGGAGGCTTTCCTTGTATTATTAAAGCTTTTGTAACTTATTTACTCAGGTACATGCTCTTTTCTTTGTACAGCTGTCTGAAGTAAGGATCACGCAGGTCTTTGATGAAGCGGATTGCTTCTCCTGTAGATTTCATTTCAGGACCGAGTTCTTTATTCACACCTGGGAATTTGTTGAAGGAGAATACTGGCTCCTTAATAGCAAATCCGGTGAGTTTTTTCTCAATCGTGAAGTCAGAAAGTTTCTTAGCGCCAATCATCACTTTGGTAGCAATGTTCAGGTAAGGAACCTGGTATGCTTTAGCGATGAACGGAGTGGTACGGGAAGCACGAGGGTTGGCTTCGATCACATAAACCTGTCCGTTTTTAATGGCGAACTGGATGTTGATCAGACCGCGGATATTCAGTGCACGAGCAATTTTCTCAGCGTAGTACTCCATCGTGGTTACTTCAATTGGAGTGAGGTTGAACGCTGGCAGTAACGCATGGCTATCGCCACTGTGGATACCTGCAGGCTCAATGTGTTCCATCACACCCATTACATGGAATTGCTCGCCATCGAAGATACCGTCGATTTCAGCCTCCTGACAACGATCCAGGAAGTGGTCGATCAGGATTTTGTTACCTGGCAGGTGTCTTAACAGGCTGAGTACTGATTCTTCCAGTTCTTCCTCGTTGATCACGATACGCATACGCTGACCACCCAATACATAAGATGGGCGTACCAGTACAGGATAACCTACTTCTTTCGCTACTTCAATCGCGTCGTCAGTATTGTAAGCAGTACCATATTTCGGATAAGGAATGCTCAGGTCTTTCAGCATATCGGAGAAACGGCCACGATCTTCAGCGATATCCATGTTATCGAAGGAAGTACCGATGATCTTAATACCTTTTTCTTCCAGGCGTTTAGCCAGTTTCAATGCTGTCTGGCCACCCAGCTGAACGATCACCCCTTCTGGTTTTTCCAGTTCGATGATTTCCCAGAGATGCTCCCAGAATACTGGTTCGAAGTACAGTTTATCTGCCATGTCGAAATCGGTAGATACTGTCTCAGGGTTACAGTTTACCATGATTGCTTCGTAACCGCAATCCTGGATCGCCTGCAGACCGTGTGTGCAACAGTAGTCGAATTCGATACCCTGACCGATTCTGTTAGGACCGGAGCCCAGTACAATGATTTTCTTTTTATCTGTAACCTTACTTTCATTTTCGGAATCGAAAGTTGAATAGAAGTAAGGCGTCTTAGCTTCAAATTCAGCCGCACAGGTATCTACCATTTTATAGGTACGGGTGATACCATTTCCTTTACGTTTTTCGTATACTTCTTCTTCCTCGCAGTTACCGAAGAGGATAGCCAGCTGTTTATCGGAGAAGCCCATTTTCTTCGCATCGCGGAGCATGTCTACTGGAACGCTTTCCAGGTCATGTTCCATGAGTTGTTTTTCCAGGCTTACGATATCGTTGATCTGGTGAAGGAACCAACGATCAATATAAGTTTGCTGATGAATATGTTTAACAGAAACACCTTCCATGAGCGCATCCTTAATACGGAAAATACGATCCCAGGTTGGACGTTTCAGTTTTTCCAGCAGTTGTTCGCCTTTAAGCATGGATTTACCATAGTAACCGAGACCGAGTGCATCGTTCTCCAGGCTCTGGCAAGCCTTCTGCAGGGCTTCAGGGAAAGTACGGCCGATAGACATTACCTCACCTACTGATTTCATCTGTAAGCCGAGGGTGTCATCTGCACCTTTAAATTTATCGAAGTTCCAACGAGGCATTTTTACGATCACGTAGTCCAGCGCTGGTTCGAAGAATGCAGAAGTAGTTTGTGTGATCTGATTTTCCAGTTCATCCAGGGTATAGCCGATAGCGAGTTTCGCCGCTATTTTAGCAATCGGATAACCGGTAGCTTTAGAAGCGAGTGCAGAGGAACGGCTTACGCGAGGGTTGATTTCGATCGCAATCAGCTCCTCATTTTCAGGATTCAGGGAGAACTGAACGTTACAACCACCGGCAAAATTACCGAGGTCACGCATCATCATCATCGCTTTGTTACGCATGTCCTGGAAAGCGGTATCGCTCAAGGTCATAGCAGGCGCAACCGTAATAGAATCGCCTGTGTGAATACCCATTGGGTCCAGGTTCTCTACGGTACAGATGATAACAACGTTGTTGTTCTTGTCGCGCAGCAGTTCCAGTTCATACTCTTTCCAACCAAGTACGGCTTTCTCAACCAGTACTTCATGGATTGGAGAAGCTTTCAGACCGCGGTCCAGTGCTTCATCGAGATCTTCTTTACTGTGAACGAAACCGCCACCAGTACCTCCCAAAGTGAAGGAAGGACGGATTACCAGTGGAAATCCGATCTCCTGTGCAAATTCTTTACCTTCCAGGAAAGAGTTAGCTGTTCTGGCAGGAGCCACCGGAATACCGAGCTGAATCATCCACTGACGGAACTGCTCACGGTCTTCCGCTTTGTCGATCGCTTTGATGTCCACACCAATCAGGCGTACATTGTTTTTCTCCCAGATCCCCAGTTCATCCACTTCTTTACAAAGATTCAGCGCAGTCTGCCCACCCATAGTAGGTAACACGGCATCTATCTGGTTTTCTTCCAGGATCTGCTCAATGCTCTCCACGGTCAGTGGCAGCAAATACACCTTATCGGCCATCATTGGATCTGTCATGATGGTCGCGGGGTTGGAATTAATCAAAATCACTTTAATTCCTTCTTCACGCAGCGAGCGTGCTGCCTGTGATCCGGAATAGTCAAATTCGCAAGCCTGACCAATAATAATAGGACCAGAACCGATAATGAGAACAGATTTGATAGATGAGTCTTTTGGCATTTGTGTAATCTATTGAAAATGAAAAACCAAATTGATTCTTCTGCCAACGATGGGGACAAAAAAATCGTGCAAAGCTACGTAGAATACAGATTAATGCACAATAAAATTTTAAAAAAATTTCTGACCGCGCTCCTGATGCAGTGAAATTACCTATTATATTAAGTAAATATTTTATCGGTTTACCTATCCAGTTAATAGTCGAAAATGCGGCAAAAATTTGTAAACTGCATGTACATTTAATCTGAACCTATACCCACTATGGCGCTGCATTGGAAAGATATCATAAACACATATAATGGCCGCGATGTTCTCTATGTGAAAAACTATCATGGAAACCCTTACAGCTATTCATTTAACCTCCAATATAAAGGTCATCATGCCAGGCTATTTTTTTCCTGGGAAATAAAAGCCACCATTCTTGAGAAATTATTTGAAGGTAAATACAATATCAGGTTAGGACAATTAGGCTACCTGGGGTACCCGGAATACAGACAACGATGCGTCAGAGCTGGTCAATCTGATTTTTATATTGAATTAACAGGACATGCCGCTCAATTTGCCGCCATACCCAACAACTGGTTTAACCGATTGGGCTGGAACCGAATTGAGCCTACTGAAATCTCATTAAAGGAGCGCTTCGTTATACAGGGTAAACCTGCCGAAGTATATAACCTGGTTGAAAAAGAATTATTACAACTCTCACAATTAATTCCCGATGTGAAGTTGGCAATTCGCACGGATTATGAAGACGCCATTACACTGAAGTTTTATCTGCATCTCCGTGTAGGCGATGTTGTTACGAACAGGCAACTACTGGAAAGAATCCTGGCACTGACCACTGCTATGGCAGAAAAGCTTTCCCCACCGGCTCCAGCAGGGAATAACGTTAAATCTTAATTCTGCTGGACATCACCGCAATCAAGGCTCCCATTACCGCAATCATGGTAAAGGAAACAGACAGGCTACTTAACTGGGCTACATAACCAATCAGTGGCGGACCACAGAGGAAACCCAGGTAACCGATGGTGGAAACTGTTGCCAGCGCCATTCCCGGCGACATCAACTTCGTTGTTCCGGCAGCGCTATAAACCAATGGCACTACAGAACAAACGCCCAACCCTACCAGCATAAACCCGAATATAGCCGTGAAGAAATAAGGGAATATTACGGCGATCATCAAGCCAGATGCGGTGAGTAGACCACTCATGATCAGCATTTTCTTCGCGCCAAAGCGGGTACGCAAGCTATCCGCAATAAAGCGCCCAGTAGCCATTGTAGTCATAAAAGCAAAAGAACTGGCTACCGCAAAGGATGGATCTATCTTCAATACTTTTCGGAAATAAATAATACTCCACTCAAACATAGTGCCTTCGCAGATCATAGAGCAGAACGCGATGATTCCCAATATCAGCAGGAACCTGTCTGGTTTCGCAAATAAGGGCTGATTTTCCTGGACGCCTGCATCTTGTTGCAGGATGCGGGAAGCGGAAAATGCTACTATTGTCCAGCCCAGAAAAGCCACTACGAGGAAGTGATAAACAGGTGCAATCTGTAAGGCAACCATTATCCAGCCAATACCAATACCTGTGGCGCCCGCAGCGCTCCAGAGACCATGAAAAGAGGCCATAATGGATCGGCCGTACATTGATTCCACAGCTACCGCCTGCGTATTAACTGCGATGTTAGCGAGATTGCCGCTGAATCCAAACAATACTAATACTAACATCAACTGCCAGGGCTCCTGTGCCAGGCCCAAAACGGGCAGCAAAGCAGCATATACAATCCCTGCATTCACAACTACCTGTCGGCTACCATACTTGGAAACCAGCACGCCGGCTGTTGGCAGTGAAATGAGCGATCCTATAGGGAGTGCCAGCAGCACTGTTCCCAGTCCTGCATTATTCAAATGCATCGCTAGCTGTATGTCTGCAATCCTGGACGTCCAGCTACTGAAACATAAGCCAGTCAGAAAGAACAACGCGCTTACAGCAATGCGGATCGTTCGTTTATTCATCAGGTCAATTGACAAGTGTTGAATCATGTGGAAAAAGAATTATAAAACCTGGATGCCCAGGTTGATATATGGTTTGAGGGAAGGTAATTCCGGATTGTCGGTAACGATGGTATCGATACCTGTGATATCACATACTTTATAAGGCTCTGCTGTTCCCATTTTATCACTGGTAGCCAGTGCAATGGTTTTGTAGGCAGACTCTACCATTACGCTTTTTACATCTGCTTCACTGAGATCAAGCCCTGTTACGCCCGCATCTGGATGCAGGGAACAGATACCCAGGAAACAAAGATCAGCTTTCACTTTTTGCAGCATTCTGATTGTGTCCATACCTCCGGCTGTCTGGGAGTCTTTCCCAATACGGCCTCCGGTAAAAATAAGCTCAATAGAAGGATGTTCTACCAGTTGAGATACAATAGGGACACTGTTGGTGATGATCGTCACTTTCAGATGCGGAGGCAGCATTTTGGCAAGTGTTAAGGTAGACGTACCTCCATCCAGAATAATGGTTTGTCCGTCATGAATAAGCGACAATGCCTTTGCTGCTATATGTTTCTTGTCATTTTCGTGATAAACAATTCTTTCCTTAAATGAATAAGGATTAGGAGAATGCGGGATAGCTCCTCCCCTTACTTTGATCAACTGTCCACTCTGCGCCAGCGCTTCCAGGTCACGACGAACCGTGTCTTCCGAAACCTGTAAATCATTACTCAGCTCTGTTTGCAAGACTTTATTGTCCGCCTGCAGCTTCTTCAATATATAATCGAGTCTTTCCTCTTTCAGCATGATCTTGCTATTTTATGCAATATTATGAAATATTTTGCAATAATGTGCAGAATCTTGCGTAAGTTTGCATAAAATAGCAAAATATGGCAAGAATAGCAATTGATATGGATAATGTGATGGCGGATTTGACCAGTCACATGATCCATTTGTATGAACAGAAGCACGGCGTAAGGGTTTCGATGGAGTCCTTGAATGGACATCCGGATGGAGGTGGTTTCCCGATTGAAGGGGAAACGCATGCATTTATCCGGGAAGCGGGTTTCTTCCGGGATTTACCGGTAATGCCTGATAGCCAGGAAGTAATAAAGGCTTTAATGGAAAAACATGAGGTGTTTATTGTATCTGCAGCAACGGAGTTTCCATTATCCCTGAAGGAGAAAATTGACTGGCTGGAGGAACATTTTCCTTATATCAGCTGGAAGAACATCGTGTTATGTGGATCGAAAACGATTGTGGATGCAGATTATATGATTGACGACCATGATAAAAACCTCCGTTATTTCAAAGGAGAAAGGCTTTTATTCACAGCACCGCACAATATTTACCTGACAGATTACAAACGTGTAAATAGCTGGAAAGAAGTAGCTGAATACTTCCAATTGACGCCAGCAATGGTTTAAGTGGCTAACCGACTTGTAGTTTTTTCTTCAGGGACCGGATTTCCCGGTGACATTGTTGTAATTCCATGCGTTTATCCAGGAAGGCTTCCTTCCAGTTGATTTCCGGTTCAGTAGTTTGTGGGCGATTGAAATAGGCCGGATCGAACTGGATGGAAGTTTGCAATGCCAGTAGCTGCATGGCCGACAAGGTTTGTTGACCTCCCCATTCATATAGCTCACTCACGGTTACACCCAAACTTTCGGCCACCCTTTTCACTTTTAGTTTATTTTCCTCCAGATAGAGGAATAGCCTTTCGCCCTGATGCGGGGATTTATCCTGCCTCAGGGAATCCCAATTATAGAAATCCTCCATTGTCAAAGGAATAGCCGCCAGTAGCTTGGCGAGCCGGTCTTCCTTGATTTGTGTTTTCTCGAAGTTATCGTATAGCCATGGCGGTGTGAGGCCCACTTTTTTCGCATAATGACGGATGATTATTTTTTTATGTTTTAGAATACGTCTTAGGCGGATGCCATGATGGAATTTATAGAAGTCATTCATAATGGGAATATTTAGGGCAAGGGGATACACAGAACTATACAAATATATAGTTTTATAGTTACAAACAAACTCAATTCAATTACAAAACCATCTTTCCAATCATACTAATGAATTACAGTATTATTTTGACAATACTGTTCTCAATTTGCTTGGTTTAGTTCGGATGGGTAATGATTTGTGGAGACGCGAAGTAATCTGTGAGCAGTGGGTTAATAAATCGGGGAGGAACTACCGGGTTAACGGAGCCTGGTGGGTTTCTTAATTTCCTGTAATTCTCTTCTGAGCTGGATAACTTCATCTTTCAGATCGCTGTACATGCGAAGGAGTTCATTATGATCTTCCAGCAGTTTATAGTATTTCTCTCTCTGGGTCATCATTTCTTCGGAATCGCTGAGGCGAGCCTCTGCCACGGCCCCTGGGTTCAGGAAAGCTTCCAGGCTCATATCTACAGCTCTGGCAGCACGTTCCAACTCACTGGGTGAGAAGGTAGATTTTTCAAAGAGATTGTACATGGTACGGCGACTCATATCCATTCTATCGGCGAGGCGACTTCTGTTCAAGCCTTTCTCTGCGATAATTTCCAGGAGTCGTTGTCCATGGTGCAGGTTTTTATCCTGCGCGATCAGCTGAGCGCCGTTCCAGCGCATAAATTCATCAGGAGTAATGCCGATGATTGTACAGAATCTTTCCAGGTTCGCTCTTTTCATATCGCTTTTGCGCAAGTGATAGTGGGCGATCTGGTTCGTAAAACCGGCTTTCTTGGCAAAATCGATCACTTTTATCTTTCGCTGCTTAAGGATAAGTTTCAATCGCTGCCCCATATGTATCAGGCCTGTCTGCATCGTTATGTTTTTTGTTTATACTGTCCATTTCCGGCTGGCGCCGTCAATAATTGCCGTATAATTTAGCAAAAAACTGGATCATGGTGGTAATTAAATTATCAAACTGATAAAATTTACCCTACAGGGGAATGATGACAGTCGCCCAATTTCCATATAACGTCAATGAATAAACGAAAGAAAATATGCTTCTCTTTTATCCTGATTTGATACGTTCATTATCATAATAAAAATCTGCTTAAATCAATTGAAAAAAAACTGCTCATTTTTGAGAAAAAAAATGTGTGCAAAATTTATAAACATACTCCAAAACACACACCCACACTGAATTTCATCAGATAAATTTATTTTAAATAAATATAATGTAGAATGATGACATTTAAATAAAATGTCAATACATTTGATTACACCCCGGAGCCGGAGACTAACCATTATTTATTTAAACAAATTTCTGCGCTATGTTAGCCTTAATCAATTCAACCAAAGTATCAGGAAAGGTAAAAAGGAAGCCGAATGTATTAGCTGACATTCATACTCGGTTGACTAATTTACCGATCCGGTTCAGAGAGAGAATCTGTGAAGAATGTAGTTGGAGCATCCCTACATTCTACAGGAAAATGCGACTGAGAGATAAAGTAAGTAACGAAGAGGAAGGGAAAATCATTCCTGCCCTCAGCAATGCGGAAAAAGAAAAGATCATTGCAGTTCTGATGGAGCTTTTTGGTGAAACAGGACAGCATTTTCAACGCTTCCAGCAGAAATAAAGTAAATCTCCAGTTTGAACAGCATTTTCCGGGGCAATTACCCTGCTTTACATTTATGTGAAGCAGGGTTTTTCTTTTGAATAATAATTGGCATTTCAAGTCTTTTTTTAGATTTTTTCTACTAAACGATTCCTTTTCCTTAAATTTAAAGCCCGTTAGGAAATGCTTCTATTAAACAATTAACAATACGGTGCTATGTCGTACCCATACCAGATCAAGAACATTGAAGAATACCAGCAGGCTTATCAGCAAAGCGTTATGGACCCGGAAGGCTTCTGGGCAAATGTTGCGGACCATTTTCTTTGGCGCCGCAAGTGGGACAAAGTGTTAGATTGGAATTTCTCTGATCCGGATATTAAATGGTTCCAGGGCGGTAAACTGAACATTACAGAGAATTGTCTTGACCGTCATCTGGGCACACTTGGAAACACGCCCGCCATCATTTGGGAACCCAACGATCCGGAAGAGCGTCACAGAATTCTTACTTATCGCGAATTATATAATAAAGTATGTCAGTTCGCCAATGTCCTCAAAAACAATGGGGTTAAAAAAGGCGACCGCGTATGTATCTATATGGGTATGATCCCGGAACTGGCGATCGCTGTATTGGCTTGTGCCCGCATTGGGGCTATCCATTCCGTAGTATTCGGCGGTTTCTCTGCTCAATCTATCTCGGACAGGATTAAAGATGCTAGTTGCAGCCTGGTCATCACCTGTGATGGCGCATTCCGTGGCAACAAGGATATCCCGCTGAAATCAGTAATCGATGATGCGCTGATGACTTGTCCTACAGTGAAAAAAGTAATCGTTGCCACCCGCACCCGCACTCCTGTCAGCATGCTGAAAGGCCGAGACGTTTGGTGGGAAGATGAAATTAAGGCTGTAGAAACACAAGGCAACCCTCCTTGTCCTGCAGAAGAAATGGATGCGGAAGACATGCTCTTCATCCTTTATACTTCGGGATCTACTGGTAAACCTAAAGGGGTTGTACACACCTGTGGCGGTTATATGGTATATGCCAATTACACATTCGTAAATACCTTCCAGTACCAGCCAGGCGAAGTATACTTCTGTACCGCAGACGTAGGTTGGATCACAGGTCATAGCTATATTATTTATGGTCCACTGTCCGCCGGCGCTACCACATTAATGTTTGAAGGCGTTCCTACCTATCCTGATGCGGGTCGTCTCTGGGAAATTGTGGATAAGTTCCGTGTGAATATCCTCTACACAGCTCCTACGGCTATTCGCAGCCTGATGGGATATGGTCTGGGACCTGTTAATCATAAGGATCTCAGCTCTCTCCGTAAACTGGGAAGTGTGGGCGAACCGATCAATGAGGAAGCATGGCATTGGTTTAAAGATAATATTGGTAAAGGCAGATGCCCGATCGTAGATACCTGGTGGCAAACGGAAACAGGTGGTATTATGATTACCCCACTGGCCGGCATCACCAAAGAGAAACCAGGCTACGCAACGCTTCCAATGCCAGGAGTACAACCTATATTGGTGGATGAACAAGGTAAAGAGATCAAAGGCAATGGCGTTAATGGCAACCTCTGTATCAAGTTCCCATGGCCAGGCATGCTGCGCACTACTTATGGCGATCATGAAAGATTCCGTAATACTTACTTCTCTACTTACGAAAACCTCTATTTCACCGGCGATGGTTGTCTACGTGACGACGATGGTTACTATCGGATCACAGGCCGTGTAGACGATGTACTGAACGTGAGTGGTCACCGTATTGGTACTGCGGAAGTGGAAAACGCGATCAACATGCACGCAGGCGTTGTAGAAAGCGCTGTAGTTGGTTATCCACACGATATTAAAGGACAGGGTATTTATGCATATGTAACCCTGGAACATTTAAGTCACGATGCAGAACTTACTAAAAAAGATATTGCACAAACAGTTTCCCGTATCATCGGACCTATTGCAAAACCGGATAAAATCCAGTTTGTAGAAGGATTACCGAAAACGCGTTCCGGAAAAATCATGCGCCGTATCCTGCGTAAGATTGCCGAAAACGACCTGGATAACCTGGGCGATACCTCTACCCTGCTGGACCCAGCCGTTGTAGAAGAGATCAAGAAAGGAAGATTATAATTTTATCTAAAAGTGGCTGCTTTTTACAGCAGCCACTATATATTTTCCCTTATTTTTACGCCGCTCTTGCGGCGTTTTCTATTTTATGAAACTACTTAAGCGTCTTGGTTACGTTCTCTTATTCCTTGTACTGCTGCTAAACTTTATTGCAGCCTTTCATGCCTGGAAGTTTACCCACTTCTATGACGATCCCCAACATATCAATAAGAAGCCTGAACAAATGAAAACCAGTGAAAAGCTGGGAATGATTTTCCTGGGAGTTCGCATATCTAAATCGGTAGTCCGCCATTTCCCGGATACCGCTTACACAGTAGTAAACCGCACCACTGCCAACGGTACCAATATTAACAGCTGGTGGATTCCTGTGGCTAAACCAGTAGGCAATGTGATTCTGTTTCATGGATATAACGGGAGTAAACAGGGACCGCTGCCAGAGGCAGCATATTTCCGGAGCCTGGGTTACAATACACTGCTGGTGGATTTCCGTGCACATGGCCTTAGCGGTGGGAATGCCTGCAGTATAGGCTTTTATGAAATGGAAGAAGTGAAAATGGCAATGGATTATGTTCAGCAGCAATCGGATAAACCCGTGATTCTCTGGGGTGTAAGCATGGGTGCAGCAGCTATCCTGCATGCCATCGACCATTATCAGCTGAAACCGCAGCAAATTATTATTGAATCCCCTTATGCCACATTGATAGATGCAGTTAACAGCCGCATGAGGTCTGTTCATCTCCCTACAACTCCTTTATCCCAGTTACTTACCTTCTGGGGTGGATTGGAACAAGGTTTCTGGGGATTTAAAATGAATCCAGCCGATTTCGCGGCCAGTGTGCACATGCCTGTACTCTACTTCTGGGGCCGCAATGATATTCGGGTGATGGAATTTGAAACCAATACCGTGTTTCAGCACCTGGGGACCAGCAATAAGAAATTATGTGTAGTGGATAATGCAGGACATGAATCTTTTTGCAGAAAAACGCCGGACATCTGGAGAAAAGAGGTATTAGCGTTCCTGACCCATCAATAAAAAAGCGCGCACCATCCGAGTGGAGCGCGCCCCTTCACAGGATCATACCCGCCTGATATATGTGGATTCATAACGTTTCCGTTTAAAGGAAACATTATTACATGCGATCCGAGGAGCTGTGATAAAGGTACAGCAATTGCCTGCCGTCTAAAATCACTGCATAAAATCTTACAAAAATCTATCCGGTTTATTTTCGGATAATTACTGGCGTACCCACTTTAATAAATTCAAATAATTCATTGACATCATTATTCTTCATACTGATACAACCGAGTGTCCAGTTAATACGACTCTCTACATAAGTATCTGTTATTCCCGAACCAGACTCTACCCCATGAATACCAATACCACCGCCAGGTGTAGCGGATGTACTGATTAAGCCATCTTCCTGCATTTGATGGAATTTTTCCAGACTTGCCTCATTAGGATAATCTAACAGCAGGAATCTGCTCCATAATTTATCTATTCTTTTACTTTGAATGTGAAAGGTTCCCTCTGGTGTCAGGCGATCGCCTTCTTTTCGTTTATCGCCCTGGTCGCGGCTCCCGAACACCACTTTGTAGATTTTACGCAACGTTACATCTTCATAAACATACATGCGATAATCACTCTTATCGATCAGCAAAAACACTTTGTCTGCATTAATATTTGCAGTAGTGATCCGCACATTATACAAATCATTATTATTCACAAACCCTGTCAGTGCGAATAATGACAATAGGGCTGCGATCCAGTAGAGACGGCACTTTTCCATAGGGTATTCAATAAAGCCTCTAAACGATAAAGAACTATAAATTATTGTATCTGAATACTTCAGCTCACTTATGCAGAAATACTAAATGGATTTTATTAAGATATAGGGCATGCGATTTTATATGAACGGTAGTGACCATATAGCTCATCCTTTATAACTTTTCTACATCAATTTATAACCTTATGATAAAGACTGTAGCAAGTATGCTTGTCCTGATACTGGGCGGCATCACCTTTTCTCATGCCCAGACAAAATCGGATTCTCTCGCCATCCGCCAAGCTGCACTGGATTATATTGAATCTCAACATCAACCAGACTCCGCACAGATGGCCAGGTGTCTGCATCCACGATTAGTTAAGCGCACTTTCTGGAAATACCCGAGGCAGCAACGGGAATATTTGCGGGAATCTCATGCGGATGAAATGGTATTATTAGCGGCTTCTTACAATATTAAGGGCGATAAGTTTCCTCCCAATCCACGAAAAGAAGTGATACTATTAGATGTCAGTAGCAATACGGCTTCTGTGAAGTTATATGCCGATGAGTGGATCGATTATATGCATCTTGTGAAGCTGAATAATGAGTGGAAAATTGTGAATGTGTTATGGCAGTTTAAAGATGCCAACAGACATCAATAGTTGATAAAAAAGAGCAGGCCCGAAAGCAATGATTGCTTTCGGGCCTGCTTAATATTATGGTGATTACAGTTATTAGTAACCGAAAAGTTCCTCCAGGGAAAGTTTTTTAACGTCACCGATTTTCTTCAGTTCGTCTACATTCACTTTGTTTGGAGAAGCCAGGATGCAATAAGTGTATGGTTTATGCGCCAGGTTCTCGTCGTGGAATTTCTTCACTTCATTGAAGCCCAGTTTATCGATAGACTCATATACTTCTTTGCGGATATCGGTGCTCAGACCGAGTTTTTTAGCCTCCAGGTATTTGAAGATAATACCATCGTTGGTGATACGTTCTGTTTCCAGATCTTGCTTCATACTTAATTTAGCAGTAGTCAGCAATTTATCGGAACGAGGAATATCATTCAACAGTTCATTCATACCGTTCACGGCATCATTCATTTTATCCGCCTGGCAACCTACGTAAGCAACAGCTGTATAGCGGTCGTTTTGTTTTGCAGGTGCAGAGTAGAACGCATAAGTAGAATAAGCCAGCGCTTTGGATTCGCGAATAGTTTGGAATACGATAGATCCCATACCGCCACCAAAGTAGCCATTGAACAAGGTAGTAATGGCGGTCTTACCAGAATCATAATTTCCACCGTTTCTGATCCAGTTTACTTCAGACTGAACCATGTCATAATCAGCAAATAATACCTGATTATTATCCTGAGAAACTTTAGTGAAAGCGATTGCAGGAGGAGCAGCAACGAATGAAGCAGGTACCTGATGTACTTTTGCGATATCAGCCTGAGCTGCGCTCAGTGACTGAGGACCCCAATAGATAACAGTATGCTGGTATTTCATCAGATTGTGCAGCAGATCTGTCAGTTCTTTAGCGGTAACGCCTTCCAGTTCAGCTTGTGACAGCTGGTAATTGAATGGGTTTTTGCCACCATAGATAGCATAGTTCTGCAGACCTCTCAAGATCTGACCTTTATTCAGTTTGCTGTCGGTTCTGGCTTTATTCAGACGGCTTTTCAGCGCGGCCAGTGCCTGTTCATTAGGCTGACAGTTAGAGATGATATGTTCGAAAAGTGCAACTGCTTTGTCGAAGTTCTCTTGTAAACCAGTGATAGAGATAGTAGTATTCTCAGATGCTGTGCTCACATTGAAGCTGCAGGCAATATTGTAGAATTCTTTACTGATCTGTTCTGCAGTGTATTTGTCGGTGCTCAGGAACTGGAGATAGTTAGCTGCAAGGCTCATTTTCTTATCATTCCAGGTTCCAACATCAAAGCGGTAGTACAGGCGGAAAAGACCATTGTCTTTATTCTGTACGTACAGCAGATCTGCGTTACCTACTTTACCTTTCTGGATATCGCGGTTGAAGTCCAGCCACTGCGGTTGTACCGGAGTAGCAGGCATAGCGGCGATTTTAGCCAGGAATGGAGACTGTGCTTCTCTGTTTACTTCGATTGGAGTGATGGTAGGTTTCTCTACCTTCTCGATATTTTTATCTTCTCCTTTTCTTTTGTAAACGATTACGTAGTTGTTACCGAAGTATTTGTTGGCGTAATCAACGATCTGTTGTTTGGTTACTTTACTCATGTCGTCTACGGTAGACACATCAGTAGCCCAGTTTTTACCGCGGCTCTTAATGAAACCATCCATCAGGCTGGTGGCACGGGTGTTATTGCTTTCCAGACCTTGTAACTCATCCAGTTTGGCATTGTTAACGAT
The DNA here is from genome assembly GCF_003259435.1 of Chitinophaga dinghuensis. Classification (GTDB taxonomy): domain Bacteria; phylum Bacteroidota; class Bacteroidia; order Chitinophagales; family Chitinophagaceae; genus Chitinophaga; species Chitinophaga dinghuensis. The sequence goes on along the minus strand of NZ_QLMA01000002.1, from coordinate 421,803 downwards.
AGCTGAAACGAGGGATTCATCGAATTGACCTTTTTTCAGGATATCCAACTGACCGAGTAGCAGGCCTTTTACATCTTCCAGGGATTGTCCTGGTTTAGCTTTACCAGACATTTCGAAGATGGAATAGTCTTTCAAAGCCATAACGCCAGCGCTGGAAGACAGCACTTTTTGTTGTTTATTCAGGTTCAGATCCATCAGGCCGGCTTTACCGTTCTGCAGGATGTTGCTGAGTACATTGAGAACAACCATGGATTTAGTATCCAGTGCGCCTGGCATTCTGAAAGCGATTTGTACATTTTCTGCATCAGGGCCCATCACAGTTTTCTCCACTGGAGCTGTCATTGTTTTTTCTGGAGCAGGTTTGTATTCTTTCACTGGTTTAGGCTGCATGTAGCCGAACTTCTGATCGATGGATTTGATTACATAATCCGGATCGAAGTCGCCCGCCATAACGATGGCCATGTTATTAGGCACATAGTATTCATTGTAGAACTGGCGGATAGCTTTCAGGTTTGGATTTTTCAGGTGTTCAACGGTACCGATGGTAGACTGTTGGCCGTAGTTGTGGGTAGGGAACAATGCAGCGAGCATGGTTTCATACACTTTACGACCGTCGTTGTCCAGGCCGCGGTTTTTCTCTTCATAAACTGCTTCCAGTTCAGTGTGGAAGAGGCGGAATACTGGATCTCTGAAGCGTTCAGCCTGAACGGTCAGGTATTTATCGGTTGCGTTGGAAGGGATGTCTTCCTCATAGATGGTTTCTTCCACCCATGTGTGCGCGTTGGTACCTTGAGCGCCCATAGCGGTCATGAGTTTATCGTACTCATTCGCGATAGCATATTTGGCGGCAACACCGGAAACGCTGTCGATTTCATGGTATACCGCTTTACGTGCATCCGTGCCCGTAGTTTTGTTATACTTATCGTACAGAGATTCGATTTTGTCGATATATGGTTTTTCTTTCGCCCAGTCGAGCGTACCATATACCTGGGTGCCTTTGAACAGGAGATGTTCCAAATAGTGGGCAAGACCGGTATGATCTTTTGGATCGTTGTTGCTTCCGGCCCTGGTACCGATCAGGGTTTGGATGCGTGGTTCTTTTTTGTTAACGCTGAGGATAACTGTCAGACCATTTTTCAAAGTGTAGAAGCGGGCCTTCATGGGGTCGTTGGTTACATATTTATAGTTGTAACCGCCGGAGCTGGCCTCCTTCCATTCATACTTGCTCTGGGCTCCTGCAGGCAGCAGTGAGCAGGCGAGTATCATTAGCAGGACTACCTGTTTAAGAACTCTCATAACATGATTGGTTTTTAGAAAAAGCTCCCAAATATACCGGAAGTCCAAAAATAACCTGTAAAAAGAGGAAACAAAATTTCAAACGGCAATAGAAAGACCTTTACAACCGATTGTTGTTATCCGAAAGGTAAGTCCATTTAAAATTATCCTGCAATGAAGATTAGGGTGTCAAAATAGCCCCATTGTAACTTAGTTGTTTGATAACCATTGCATTAAAGAAGGAAGAATCTAAGTTGGGAGTATTTGTGGTTTTTCTGGTAAAGCGATGTTTAGTTTTAGATTTGATATTTGCGGCCAGTTTGTTAGGCTCCGTTTGAAGCGCTCCTTGTGTAGTAATAGAGCGATCATCCACGGCCACGATGGGAAGTGAAGGACTGTTGCCGGTGCTAGCGGTTAGATTCGAAAGTGATTGAGGCTGTATTCCAACATGGACTCCTAGCAATCTCGTTTCACAGGAATGTACCCATACGATGCAGCCTATGCATGCCATCAGGGCAACGAATGAACGCATAATTTCAATTTAGAATCTGGTCAAAAAAAATTAGAATCCATTCAATCTGATACCAATTGAAAAAGGATACTGTTGCAACCCGTAATCGTGAAGCGCGGTGAGTGCAAAATTGGCGTAGAGTTTCACAGGACCGTAGCCCAGCTCACTAGCGAGGCCGAAACGCCATTTGTTTAGATTAAAATCATCGGTTTTTCTGACTTTGCCTCTTTCCTCACTTATCTGTTTAGTTCTGCTTTTAAGGAGATAGCCTCCAGTAACCCCAAAGCTTGCTTGGAAAGCGCGGCTTGGGCGCGCAGGGTTAGAGTTGAAGTTCAACATTACCGGTACGGTAACGTATTCAGCAAACAGTTTGTTTTTGGAAAAATTAACGGTGTCGCGCACAATTGTCGTAGGATAACCAGGTTTATAGGTAATACTACGGGCGTATCTGTAATTATTCATCTCCAAACCCAAAGCATATAACAAGTTAAGTTTGTGTTTTGTTATATTAAGTCGCTGTTCAATCAACCATATATTTATATTGATCGATTTTCCGGTGATAAGTTTAAATTCAGAGGGAGTTAATGGTTCTCCGGGAGAACGCGGCGCCAGAGTAGCCAGTCCTACTGCAGAATAAGTATAAGCGGCTTTGGAGTTGATCAGCGTATTTTGTGTCTGACCATCGAAATAGTTAACGTAAGTAGCGCCGGAGTAATCGCTTCTATCTATATAATTATTAAATCCTACGTCGAAAACGAAGAATCGGGTTTGCAGATTCTTTTTGAGTTTATTGCGTGCATAAGCGGTATCGCTATAAAACTTATAGCTGCTACGACCTTTATCATTTTTAGCTTTGATGATGATCAGTCCTTTGATTTGGATAGTATCAGCAGCTGCGGTAGGGTTCTTATATGTGTCAACAGCTTTCTGCGCATGAGTTAGTCCAGACCACAAGATCAACAGCAACAGAGAGAGTAAAACTTTATGCTTCATATGCTATTTCAAAATATTAATTATTCCGTTTCCGGGAGAAAAATTTAGCTACGTTCGTTACCTTATCCAGGATTTTGCTGTCACTTCCGCTTACGGACATGATGAGTTCTCCTTTAATTCCCGGGGCTCCCGTGTTATGACTAACATCTGCTACTGGCGCAGGTGTTGAAGTGGGGATTCCGGCGGCTATAACGGTTTCTTTTTCGGCTATACCAACCGAATGACTGTTATTCAATGCTACAGAGGGGGCGGCAACAGGGGCTACCTGTCTTTCCATAATTTCCTGCGTAGTATTTCTGGGAGGAGGAAGTTGAGGGTTTCCGGAAGACTCGGTTCTGGCCGATTGTGTGACAGCAGTTGTGGCTGCGCTTTCAGGATGCGTTTTTTCCTGAGCGGCCACCGTTCCATGGTTAATATTGGCGGGTTTAACATTTCGGGGTTGGACCGTTTCAGCAACTACATTCCTGGTATTGGCTGATTGTACTGTTTCCGGCACACCAGCAGGTACAGAGGAAGTTGCAGGTACTGTTCCTACCTGAGCAGATCTTTTCACGGCATCTGCCAATACCGGGTGTGAATGAGCTTGCCTGCCATTTTCCATTGGCATCATCCAAACCATAAAGCCGGCTACCACAGCGGCAGCGGCGCCCCACCATACGGCGGCAATCCGGTAAACAGGTTTACGGGAGTGCTTGTACAGCGAGGATTTATCAGGGAAAACTATTTGCTCGCTGTTATCCAGTTTGGACGCCAGCAGTAAATTCAATTCTTTTTGAGCGGCCGGGCGCTTTTCCAGGAAAGTGCTCAACTCCTTCTGCTCATCGCTGTTCAGTTCTCCATCCACATAGGAAAGCATTAATGCTTCCATGTTTGTGGGTACTGCGCCAGTTTTATACAAGGCTTGTTTATTATCAAACACAACATCCTCTTCTGGCAACAAGCGGGTGCTTTCCAACAGATCCAATTCCTGACGAATGGCAGGATGCTGGTCCAGGAATGCTTCCAATGCAGACATTTCTTCCTCTCTTAGCTCACCGTCGATGTAGCTGAGGAGAAAACCTTCATAGTTTGATATGTTAATATCTATAGCCAAATCCAATTATTAACAATTATAATAATATCAGATTACATTTTCCATTTTTACGAGATAGTTCTTCAGATGAATCCTGGCCCTGTGGAGATAAACTTTTACCTGTGAAGGGTTCAGATTCATGATTTCGCCTATTTCTTCGTAACTATATCCTTCATAATCCTTTAGCATTACCAGTGAGCGTTGGACTTCGCTCAGTTTGGCAAGTGCCTGTGCGATCACTTCCTTTGCGTTATGAACCTTATGATCCGCTATTTTTTCTTCTTCTTTAAACTGTTCCACCAGCGTTATACGCTTTACCTTACGGACATGATCGATCATATTGTGGTAGCCCACTGTAAACAGGTATGACTTGGCCTTTTCAAAAGGCACATCCTGACAGTGTTTCCACAATATTTCGAATGCGTTCTGTACAACATCCCGGGCATCTTCCGCGTTCTCTAAATTCTTGACAATGAAGCGAAAGAGATTGTCCGAGTACAGATCCACACATTTATTGTACTCCTTTTCCGTCATTCAGGTGGCGCGGGATTTTAGTGCTAATTTCCGACTAATACTTTTATGCCAATGCCCTGGATCAATTCCGGTCATCATTTTCCCACACCACAATGTCCACTCTATCACGAAAGCCAGTTGCAGGAACAGTTAGTAATATTCTGATAATCTTTTGTTTATATATATACAGAAACTTTATTCTCTGTAATTTCACTTAAGAATACCAGTTTTACATATCATGACTGTGACAATCATGATACTATTATGACGGAGACCAGTAACTAAATGTTACACCTGGGTCAAACTTTTTACCTGAAACTCCTGTTGTGCGCTAATCGATTGATAATCGTAATATTTTTAACATCGCAACAATTAATTACAAGATTTAAATCTGATAACTAAAGTATGAATACCAAGTTTACTGCCCGTTTGCGGGAAGAACTGGACGAAATTAACAAGGCCGGTCTGTATAAAAGAGAGCGAATTATTACTTCTGAACAAGGTGCTGAGATACAGGTAGGTGGCAATACTGTAATTAACTTTTGTGCCAATAACTACCTGGGGCTGTCCTCTCATCCAAAGGTGATTAAAGCGGCCAAAGATGCGATTGATACCCATGGATATGGCATGAGTAGTGTTCGTTTCATCTGCGGTACTCAGGATATTCACAGGGAACTGGAACAAAAGATCTCCAAATTCCTGGGAACGGAAGACACCATCCTTTACGTAGCAGCATTCGATGCTAATGGTGGCGTATTTGAGCCGCTGTTCAACGAACAGGATGCCATCATCTCCGATGCCCTCAACCATGCTTCCATTATCGACGGGGTACGTCTTTGCAAGGCACAGCGTTTCCGTTACGAACATAATAACATGGCCGATCTGGAGGCCAAACTCCAGGAAGCTAAAGACTGCCGCAGCCGCATTATCGTTACAGATGGCTCTTTCAGCATGGATGGTACTATCGCCCAGCTGGATAAAATCTGTGAACTGGCAGATAAATATGATGCAATTGTAATGTCTGACGAAAGCCATTCCTCCGGCTTCCTGGGTAAAACAGGTCGTGGTACCCACGAGTACCGCGGCGTAATGGGTCGTGTAGATATTATCACTGGTACTTTGGGTAAAGCACTGGGTGGCGCATCCGGCGGTTTTACCAGCGGTCCTAAAGAGGTAATCGACATTCTGCGTCAGCGCAGCCGCCCTTATCTGTTCTCCAACTCAGTAGCTCCAAGCATCGTAGGCGCTTCTATCGCCGTACTGGATATGTTGAGCGAAACTACCGAGCTGCGTGATAAACTGGAATACAACACCAAATACTTCCGTACTAAAATGACGGAAGCAGGTTTCGACATCAAACCTGGCGATCACCCTATCGTTCCTGTAATGCTGTACGATGCGGTACTTAGCCAGCAATTTGCCGATAAACTTCTCCAGGAAGGCATCTATGTAATTGGTTTCTTCTTCCCGGTAGTTCCAAAAGAACAGGCGCGTATCCGTGTTCAGCTGAGCGCTGCCCATGAACAGGAACACCTGGATAAAGCGATTGCCGCCTTCACCAAAGTGGGTAAAGAACTGGGCGTTATCAAATAATTCAGCTCCTTAATAAATAATGGCCGAATGGCACAAGGTGCGCATACACTTTGTGCCATTCGGCTTTATACTTACTTTTGCAGCACCAAATCACAAAGACATGATGAAACAACTCGGCTGGGTACTGGCAGTGGTCATGATTTCACTGACAGCCTGTGCGCCAAATAACGTTAAAGAAGAAAAAGGCTGGGAAAAGTATTTTAGCCAATATAAGGTAGAAGGTACCTTCATGTTGTTTAACAATAGCCAGGGAGTATTCAAGGTGTATAACCTCGACCGCGCAAAAGAACGTTTCCTCCCCGCTTCCACCTTCAAAATCTTTAACTCGCTCGTGGGTCTGACAACCGGCGTTATCAAAGATACCGGTATGGTCATTCCATGGGATGGCGTTACCCGTGAAGTTCCGGGATGGAACCAGGACCTGAGCATGCAACAGGCTTTCAAACTGTCTGCCGTTCCATATTACCAGGAAGTGGCCCGCCGTATTGGAAAAGATCAGATGCAGATGTGGCTGGATTCTGTGAAGTATGGTAATATGAAAATCAGTCGTATAGATACTTTCTGGCTGGATAATACCCTCCAGATCTCTCCGGATGAGGAACTGGGATTTGTGAAAAAACTATACTTCGATCAGCTGCCTTTCTCCAAAACAGCTATGAAATCCGTTAGAGATGTAATGGTGATGGAGAAAACGCCTAAATATGAACTGAGCTACAAAACCGGCTGGGGCGTAGTGGGTAAGAAAAATATTGCCTGGGTAGTAGGATATATCGAAGAAAACAGACACCCTTCCTTCTTTGTCCTCAATTTCGAAACAGAGGACCCAAAGCTGGACCTGATAAAAGCGAGAATGGATATCCTCCGCAATATACTGACCGACGCAGGTTACTTTAAAGGCGAAATGTAAGGCGACTTTCATCTCCCTAAAAAATATTATAGCAAAACGCCGCCTATCGCGGCGTTTTCTTTTTTAGTCAACTCCGTTAAAAAATACCTAAACCCTGCCCTCAACTCTTGCAATACGTTACAAAAAAATTATTTTTGAGTTCTTACCTGGTTTACTACCGGTAACGAATATCTTAAAATAGCATATGTTACGATTTCAACATACTGAGTATTTATGGGGCCTGACACTGCTGCTGGTACTACAACTGGCTTTCCTTGCTGTGTCCTGGTGGAAACGCAGGTCCATCAAGCGTATGGGAGATCCCGCCCTGGTCGAAAAACTATTTACCGGATACTCACGTAAACTGTTTATTCTCAAATTCTTACTGATTTTCTTAGCCTTTTTCTTCGGCGTAGTTGGCCTGGCCAACCTGCAGAAAGGGAGCCGCATGGAGAAGATCACCCGTAAAGGCGTAGACGTAATCATCGCGCTGGATGTGAGCAAAAGTATGCTGGCCACAGATGTACAGCCAGACAGGCTTACTCGCGCTAAACAGCTGATTGCCAAACTAATGGACAAGCTGGAAAACGATCGTATCGGATTAGTAGTATTTGCTGGTAATGCTTACCTACAAATGCCGCTTACCATCGACTATTCCGCCGCCAAAATGTACCTGAGCACCGTAAACCCCGATATGATTCCTACACAGGGAACCGCCATCGGACAAGCCATAGAAACAGCCGACGATGCTTTCAATAAAAAGGAACGCAAACATAAAGCGCTCATTCTCATCTCCGATGGGGAAGACCATGACGAAACCGCCGCTTCAAAAACAAAAGCTGCCTTCGAAAATGGCGTGGTGGTTAATACCATCGGAATCGGCTCTCCTACCGGCTCTCCACTCCCCGACCCAGAAAACGGCGGATACAAAAAAGACCGGGAAGGAAATACAGTGATCTCCAAGCTCAATGAAACAGAGCTGAAAAGCATCGCCTACTCAGGACATGGTATCTACGAACACCTGGACAATAATACAGATGATGTGGTGAACTCTCTCGTAACAAAGATCGATGGCATGGAACAGAAAGAATTCGGAGAGAACATTTTTACTGACTATAACAGTTACTTCCAGTATTTCCTGGGAGTAGCCCTTGCACTCCTGCTGATTGAATTTTTTATCCCGGAAGTACGTCGTACCAAACGCACCGAACTTCCTTCATCAGTAGCTTAATATTGAAACGAATCATGAAGATACAGCTGATAAAATATAGTTTGATTGTCGCGGCACTTGTGCTGACAGGGCTCTTTGCTTCTGCTCAGCAAAAAGAAAGCTCCGGCAATAAGTATATCCGCAAAGGAAATGAACTGTACAACAAGCAGCAGTACGCTGATGCGGAAGCCAACTACAAAAAAGCGCTGGAACAGAATGCCCAGTCAGCCATTGGTAACTATAACCTCGGCAACTCGCTCTACCAGCAGAAACGCTATGACGAAGCCCGTACCCAATACGCCAACAGTCTCAAACTAGCGGATAAATCCGATACCAAATTTGACGCAGACTATAATATCGGAAACACTTTTATGGAGGGCAAAAAGTGGGAGGAAAGTATCAAGTCTTACAAACAAGCCTTGAAACTTAATCCTAAAGACGAAGATGCCCGCTATAACCTCGCATACGCCCAAGCCATGCTGAAAAAACAACAAGGCGGCGGAGGCGGAAAAGATAAAGACAATAACAAAGACAAGAATAAAGACAACAAGGATAAAAACAAGGATAAGAATAAAGATAACAAGGACAACAAAGACAAGGATAAAGATAAAGACAAGGATAAGGATAAAGACAAGCAAAATAAGGATCAGCAGAACAAAGACCAGAACAAAGACCAGAACAAAGATCAAAAAGATCAGAACAAGGATAAGAAAGATCAGGAGCAACAAAAGCCTGAGCCGCAGCCCAGCAAAATGAATAAACAAGAAGCAGAAAGGCTGCTGCAAGCCCTCTCCCAGAAAGAGAAAGAGCTCCAGGATAAAAACAAAAAAATGAAAGGACAGGTAGTTCCAGTAGAAAAAGACTGGTAACAATCATCTTCAAAATAAAACAGCGATGCCGTCTCTACTGATTAGAGACGGCATCGCTGTTTTTACATATGAGTGAAGATACCAGCCCTCAGCTGCTCTTTATACTTATCCGTTATCTATTCTGCCGATTAACTCCAGGTCATCACTCTTGTCATTAATCAGGCTGGATATCCTCCTCAAATGCCCGTTTGCACCTATCTATTTCACTGATTGCAGTACAGTTCCCTCTTTAATCTCATCTGTTGCGTTCTGAACAATGATATCATTGTCCGATAAACTACCGAATATTTCTACTTTTCCATTTGATTCGTTTCCTCTCTGAACGGGAACCCATACTGCTTTGCTATTCACAGATTTTATAATGAATACTTTTTCTGAATTGCTGACGATAGCTCCTTTAGGCACTACATATACATCCTTCTTCCCTGGTAACGGCACATTCACTTCTGCATACATGCCCGGCAACAGTTTACCATCGCTGTTATTAATGTCCATTTCCAGCTGCTCGGAACGCAAACGCGTATCCAGACTTCCGGCTATACGATTTACCTGCGCGTTGAAAGTATCTCCAGGTAAAGATTTCACAGTAAACTTCACGGAAGATGCATGACGGATATCGTCTGTATATATTTCAGGAACGGCCACGGCTAAACGTAGTTTTTTCTGTTCTTCCAATCGGAACAACGGTTTATCTGACCCTTTCCCCGCAGGTCCTACATAAGTTCCCGGGTGAATATTACGCTGACTGATAATACCGCTGAAAGGTGCACGTATTACCAGGTAGCCCAGCATTTGTTGCACTTCCTGGAAGGAAGATCTGGCAGACAACAGCTCCGCGCTGTCGGCACTCATTTTCTCGAAAGCCATATCCAGGTCATTGGGGGAAATGGTTCCGGGTACGCGACTGGTTTTCAACAAGCGGTTGTAAGTGGCCTTACTGGCACGAAACATCGCCTCCTTGGTATGTAGTCTGGACTGCGCTTCCAGCAATTGCGTATTCATTTCAGGCGCATCCAGAGTAGCCAATACCTGTCCGGCACTGACCTGGCTGCCCATATCCACATTTACTACTTTCACATAGCTATTTACTTTGGCATAGAGATCTGCAAACTGGTACGGCTTTACTTCTCCTGGAAGTTTCAACTGCGCTTCCAGTTGGCTTTTCTGCAATTGCAGCACTTTTACCTGTACTACATTATTATGCGCTGCCTCTTCATTATCCTCTGCTTTGATGCTATGACAGCTGGCCCAGAGTAACCCCAGCGGCAATAATGCAACTGTGGCAAGTGTAGCGTATGAAGGTCTGATATTTTTTATAGTCATGATGTTATGGTCGTTTATGCGTGATGGTTATACGTATTTGGGTCCAGGTACATAATGCTGGCTGTTTTCATCTTCCGGATCCAGGGAAACAGATTTGATAGACGTTTTCTGTTGTGCCCAGGAGAATACCAGCGGCAGTATTAATAAAGAGGCTATGGTACTGGCAATCAACCCGCCAATTACTGCCCTTCCCAGCGGAGCGGTCTGGTCGCCGGCCTCACCTAGGCCTGAAGCCATCGGAATCATACCCACTGCCATCGCTATACTGGTCATTAGAATCGGCCGTAGCCTGATGGAAGTACCCTCCAGCGCTGATCTTCGGGCATCGCCATTCTCCAGACGCAATTTTTCCGCGTTAGTAATTAGTAGAATAGCGTTAGACACGGATACGCCGACAGACATAATTATTCCCATGTACGATTGCAGATTCAAGGTGGAACCGGTTATCAGCAGCATGATTAATGAACCCGCCAATACGGCTGGCACTGTAGCCAGCGAAACAAATGCCACCCGGAATGATTGGAAATTAGCCGCCAGCAACAAAAGTATCACGATGATGGCTACCAGTAACCCAGACTGCAAACTATCCAAAGTATCATTGAGGAGATTCATCAATCCGCGTTTCTCCACAGTTATGCCTCGCGGAGGCTCTCCTACGCGGTGAATCGCGTCTTCCACTGCCCTTGCTGCACTTCCTAAATCCTGTTTATTAATATTCGCACCGATAGATAATATACGCACGGCTCCAACCCTGTCATACTGACCAATCACGGTATCCGGCACAAGGCTGGCCACATCTCCCAGAGAAGGCCGCGCCCTGTCCTTACTCAATGGAATAGCCTCCAGATCGCTGATGGCAGCCATCTCATTCTCCGGCACCGCCACCTGCACAAAATAGGACGTGGCATTCTTTTCATCCAACCATACGTTTTTCTCTGTAAAGCGGCTGGAAGAAGTAGCTGCTGTCAGCGACCTTGATATCTCCCCTACAGATACGCCCAGTTGTGCCGCCCTTTCTCTGTCTATATTAATACGAATAGCAGGATAATCCAGGGCCTGATTCAGATGCACATCCCGCAGATATGGGATCTTCTTCATCTCTGCCAGTATTTTCTCCGCGAACGGCCTGCTATCCTTCAGATTCTTACCCATGACCGCCACTTCTATCGGCGTACTGGCGCCCTGACTCATCACTTTATCCGTCAGGTCTATTGGTTCGAATGTCATGGTAACTTCCGGCATTTCTGCGTGTATACGTTTACGTAGTTTTTCCTTCAACTGATCCAGGTTGATCTTGAAATCTTCCTTCAGATTTACCTGTAATACGGCTTCATTAGGGCCGGCCATAAACAGGTAAATCGGGTTAGTTGAATAGGAAGACGGATGCATACCAATGAAAGAGGAAGTGATATCGATGTTCTTCGCTCCCACTATATCTTTCAGGATGTCCGTTGATTTGAGAAGCATGGTTTCCGTTCTTTCGAGGCGGGTACCGGTAGGCTCTTTGAGCCTTAATTGAAATTGTCCGTTATTCAGTTTAGGTAATATGTCACGACCTATAATACTCATACAAAGCACCACTATTCCTATTATTCCAAGGAAGTAAGTAGCAATGACCAGCTTCCGACGTTTCATCAACGTTTCCAGCAATCCCATAAAACGCAGTTTGAACTTATCAAACCTGGAAAGCGTTTGTGGGTGTTGTTTTTCATCGGCCAGTTCAGTTTCTATATAACCGGCAGATTTATGCGTTTCGTTGCTGTATACATGATGATGTCCGCCATGATGCTGGAATTTCTCTGCCTTCAGCATCCAGTTTGCCAATACCGGCACCATTGTCTGCGATAAGAGGTAAGAAGCAATCATAGAAAATCCGATGGCCAGCGACAACGGCAGAAACATTGCTCTTGGTACGCCGGTCATGGTAAAGGAGGGTACAAACACTGCCAGGATACACAGTAATATCAGCAATTTAGGAAACGCAATTTCCTGACAAGCATGCCAGATGGCCTGTGCCTTGGTTTTACCCATCTCCAGATGCTGGTGAATATTTTCAATGGTAACAGTAGACTCGTCAACCAAAATACCAATCGCTAACGCCAATCCGGAAAGGGTCATGATATTGATGGTTTGGCCGGCCAGCTTGAGGAACATAACGCCTGTTATCACAGAAACCGGAATGGTAATGATAACGATGTAAGCGCTTCTGCGATCTCCCAGGAACAACAGTACCATGAGTGCCGTCAGTATTGCGCCGATGACGCCCTCGCTGATCAGACTTTTCACCGCATTTACCACGTATACACTTTGGTCAAATACGAAAGATACCTTCACATCTTCCGGTAGCAGCTTTTGTATGCCAGGCAAGGCTTTCTTCAGGTTATTCACCACTGTCCATGTACTGGCATCCGCAGTTTTGATGACAGGCAGATACACCGAGCGTTTACCATTAATTACGGCATAACTGGAGGTGATATCGGCGGCATCTTCTACTTTGGCCACATCTCTTACAAAGATGGTAGGACCGCTGCCAGCCACCAGGGGAATATTTTCAAACTCTTTTACTGTCCGAATTACTGTATTGGCCGGCGTGAGATAGGTAATATCGCCGATACGCACGTTACCGGCAGGAGAAATCTGGTTATTATCTTTTACAGCAGCCACAATCTGATCGGGCGTCAGATTATGACTACGCATCAACGCCGGATCTACGTGAATAACGATTGTACGAGAGTTTCCTCCGAAAGGCGCAGGCGCCGTTAATCCGGCGATGCGACTGAAAGAAGGACGTACAACTGTCATTGCCAGATCCTGTAGTTCGTTATTGCCACGGGTAGGACTACTGAGTGCCAGCTGTCCGATTGGCAACGTGGAAGCATCGAAGCGTATAATAAACGGAGGTTGAGTACCAGAGGGCATTGCGGAGAATGCACGATTAGCCATTGCCGTTACCTCTGCTGCTGCCTGTGCCATGTTAGTTCCTTCGTAGAAAGAGATCTTAATCATGGTGAGGCCCTGGATATTTTTGGCTTCAATATCTTTTACCCCTGTAACATACAGAAACAGGTTGGAGTAGTTGGTGGCAATGAATCCTTCCATTTGCTGCGGCGACATACCACCATATGGTTGGGAAACATAGATAGCCGGGAGATTCAGGTCAGGGAAGATATCAATTTTGATCGTCCTCACTGCGCTTATACCGAAGAACAACAGGCCTGCCACTACCACCATGATAGCAATTGGTTTGCGCAGGGCCGTTCTGATTAAATTCATTGGATTACTTGTTATGATTAAACCATCCTGCGATTAGAGCTGACTCAGGAAAACCTGGAGATCCCCAATTGTAGCAGCTTTATACAGCAATGCCTGCCATACGCCATTGTAGGCGATATCGCGGTCTGTTTCAGCACGATTAATATTATACAGTGCCTGTGAGAGGTCTGCGATATCACTCAGCCCATTTTCATACAGCGTGCTCTTTTGCAAGAACGCATCTGCCGCGGCTTTCAGTCCTACAGGCGCTTCTTTATACTTCTTAAAAGCATTCAGCAATTGTGATTCTGACAGCACCAGTTGTTGACGCAGCCGATGATGTTGCTGTGTATATTCATTCTTCAGCGCTTCAGTTGTATAATGCTGACGAGCCGCCTGCGAATGGGTGCGCCAGAGATCTGTTACCGTCCAGGAGAGGTTAAGGCCCAACAGATAATTGCTGCGGTTTGGAGAGACGCCATCCCAGTAACCACTGCTGTAGCTATTCAGATTCGCCGCACTGTAGTCAGCATTAAATCCTGACCCGCGTGTTTGCATAACGCCCATTAGGGAAAGTCGGGGCATCACATTCTTTGCAATAAACTGTTGATTCGCTTCACTCAGGTGGATGCGGGTGGAGTAGTATTTCAGCAATGGTTGCTGCATGATGTTGATGGAATCATGCGTCTCCTGTGGCTGCAACATTTCATTCGGAATCTTGGAAATGAACGTGGTATCCAACTGGAAGTCCTGCGGAGTCACATCCATCATTTCCGCCAGTTTGTTGCTCTGTTGCAGCATGTAGGCATCTGCATCAATCAGCGACAATTTCGCTTTGGATACTTCTGCATTAGCGATGGAACTGTCTACACCGGCATTCAGTCCATTCAAAGCGCGGGAAACAATCATTCGTTGTAGTTCCTGTGCGCGTTGCAGATTGGATTCCATCGACTTACGGAGCCTTTGTGCTGCCAGTAAGTTGAGATATGCGCCAGCAATCCTGACTTGTTGTTCGAATTTTTCCTGTTCAAGATCAGCATTGCTATTATCCAGTTGTTGTTTCGCCATTTCCACTTTGGCTACTCTTCTACCGAATGTGACTACATCCCAGGAGATGTTGGCGAGGTATAATCCACCGAAGGCGGCATTCCAGTTTTGACTGGGGAGAACCGGGCCGGAAGCGCCGGTGGTCCATCCTTTATATCCCCACATAGGGCCATTTTGGCCATTTACAGTACCATAGCTGTTTTGAGCAGAGAGATTCAGGTCCGGGAGGAATTCACGCTTCACAGTATGCACATTTTCCACTGCGGCACGGGCGTAGTTCTCTTTAGCTTTAAGCGACTGATAATTATTCAACCCTGTTTTCAGGGCATCCTGTAGGCGGAGGGTCTGGGTTTGGGCCGTCACAACTACAGAACAGCTTCCTGTGGCCAAAGCCACCAGGAAAAGCGGTTTCCAGATGTTCATACATTAATCTATAGCGTCCAATAAAAGCAAGGCAAATAAGTGATGGCAAAGGTAGAGCGACACCATTTTATCTTTATTGGACAATTGGGGTATTGACTTGTACTATTTGAACATCATGTCTCTGAAATCTTGTGGAGAGATACCTGTATTATTTTTAAAAAAGCGGCTAAAGTAAGCAGGGTCCTCGAATCCGAGCTCATAGCATATCTCTTTGACGCTCTTGTGACTAAAGGCCAGACTGCGTTTTGCTTCCAGGACCAGTCGTTCATGCAATAATTCGGTCACGGTGCAACTGGTAGATTCCTTGGTAATTTCGTTTAGTCGTTTGGGGGTGAGTGCAAACGTATTGGCGTAGAAGCCCACCTGGTGCTCAGTACGGAAATGTTCTTCAATCAACCGGCGTAACTGTACCACTCTGGCATCATGCTGATAAGGCATCATGGTTTCTGCCGCATTACGTTTCTTTTCTCTTTCCAGCAGCAACAGGAACGCATTCAGGTAATGCTTGATCACACTTCGGCTGCAGGCTGTTCCCGTCACTTCCCGCTCCATTAGCTGCGACAGCAAGGCTAGTGATTCGGAAACACAGGTTCCCAGCCGTATAGGTCCGTATCCATGCCAACTATTGAACAGGTAAGTAAAATCGTACAGTGTACCTTGATCGTTTTTATTGGCGAAATAAAACTTCTCTGTAAACATGATGGAGGTCCCTTCCCGGTCGCAATCCAGCTGATGGACCTGACCCGGCCTAAGCAGGAATACCATATTGTCTTCCATCTCATACCAGACAAAATCCACCATATGCCTGCCAGCGGCCTTGGTGAACCAAATGATCTGAAAGTGGTCGTGACGGTGCGGTTCGTGGGTAAGCGCGTTGGAAAAACTTCCCAGCGGGAAGATATGGAACTGTCCTGTGAAGGGGAGTTCCTGATATGGAATATCCGGGCTTTTGTTAACTAACATAATCTCCCCTCAAAAATAAAGGAATTATTTGCCAGGCCCCGTGCCGCTCGTGGAAATTTAATGTAGCTTTAAGTGTCGGGAAATTGAAGCCCTCTTTCTTAACTTTGCGAAGCAAGGAAAACATAATCGCATGCAACTTTATTGCAATTCATTAACTACCTACAAACGTCTGGACACCCTGGAGGTGAAAGTGGGGGATCTTATAATAGGAAACCATCATCCTATCCGTATTCAGACCATGACCACCACCGACACGCTGGATACTGCCGCCACTGTGGCGCAGACCATTCGTTGTATCGAAGCAGGAGCTGAGCTGGTAAGGATCACAGCCCCCAGTAAAAAAGAAGCGGAAAACCTGTTGGAAATCAAAAAAGAGCTTCGCCGCCAAGGGTATCATACTCCCCTTGTCGCAGATATACATTTTACTCCTAATGCCGCCGAGATTGCAGCACGTATAGTAGAAAAAGTACGTATTAATCCAGGGAATTATGTAGATAAAAAGAAATTTGAGACGCTGGATTACACGGATGCTGAATACCAGGAAGAGATTGACCGTATTCGCGAACGCTTTACTCCCCTGGTAAAAATTTGTCAGGAACATGGAACTGCCATGCGTATTGGTACGAACCATGGTTCTCTCAGCGATCGTATTATGAGTCGCTATGGAGACACGCCTATGGGAATGGTAGAGAGCGCTATGGAATTCCTGCGTATTGCGGAAGACCTGCGTTACCGCAATATTGTACTGAGTATGAAAGCCAGCAATCCGCAGGTAATGGTACAGGCTTACCGTCTCCTTGTGCAGACCATGCAGCAGGAACTGGGTCATTGTTATCCACTGCACCTGGGCGTAACAGAAGCCGGCGATGGAGAAGATGGTCGTATCAAATCTGCCATCGGCATCGGTACCCTCCTGGAAGACGGTGTGGGCGATACCATCCGCGTTTCCCTCACTGAAGATCCGGAATTCGAACTCCCAGTATGCCGGGATATCGTGAAAAGATATACCAGTCGCCCGGAAACAAAGGAAGCCACCACGCGTCCTCTGATCCAGGTTCCCTACTCTCCTTTCACTTACAAACGCAGAGAAACGGAACAGGTAGAAAATATCGGCAGTAAACATGTACCGGTAGTAGTAGCTGATTTCAGCGCTGCCAGCAACTTACAGCCTACAGATCTGCAGGCCATCGGTTATCATTACGATGAACCAACCGACAAATGGAACATTGCAGATGCAGCAGCAGATTATATTTACACAGGTAATACGGTTCCGTCATTTGGTCTGCCAGGTACGCTTCGCGTGATCCTGAACAGCGATAAATGGAATGCCTTAGCCGACAAACAAAATGTACTGCCCTACTTCGATACGGCCGCTTATGTGACCGCATTCAAGGACGGACAAACAGGTAAAGAGAACTTCGTGTCTGTCAACTGCGACGATCTCGACACTCCAGCCATTGAAAGTTTACTGGAACTGGCAGCAGACAAGCATTTCTCTGCTTCTACCGTATTCTGTGCTGTAGCCAGCGGGCCTTCCGCTATGGCGAATGTGCGCAGATTCTTCACTGTACTGCTGGAAAAAAACATCACCATTCCTGTAATCATCCATAGTATCAGTCATCAGGCAAGTGCAGATGAGCACCTGATTCACCATGCTACTGAAGCCGGCGCCTTATTACTGGATGGGTTTGGAGATGGCCTCTGGTTATCTAATCCACAGGACGAAGCGGCTCAGCGCGGCACACTCAATAATATCGCCTTTGGTATCCTTCAAGCCACACGTACCCGCATCTCCAAGACAGAATATATTTCCTGTCCATCTTGTGGTCGTACGTTGTTTGATTTACAGGAGACGACTGCCCGCATTCGTGCAGTCACCCATCACTTAAAAGGCGTGAAAATCGCCATTATGGGATGTATTGTAAATGGTCCGGGAGAAATGGCAGATGCCGACTTCGGATATGTAGGCAGCGGCGTTGGAAAAATCACGCTGTACAGAGGAAAAGAGATTGTGAAACGCGGGCTCAACAGTGATGTTGCCGTAGACGAGCTCATCAATCTTATCCGGGATAATGGCATGTGGGTGGAGAAAAATTAAATCTTGCTTAAAAGGCGTTAAGATTTGTTAAAAAAATGGAGGGAATTGAAAAATTTCTTATTTTTTAGGAAACATTCATTCTTATGAAACAATTCCTCACAGGCATTCTGGCTATGTTTCTAGGTATAGCCGTTGCCTCTGCCCAAGCACCTGCAACTGCCCCGGTAAAAAAAGAAGCCAAAGCGAAGACTGAGCATGCAAAAGCTAAAACTGAACAGGCTAAAACTGAAGCAAAATCTGCTAAAACTGAAGCCAAATCTGACGCTAAAGCCGCTAAGACTGAAGCTAAAGCCGCTAAAACCGAAGCTAAGACTACAGCCACTACCACAGGCGAGCATCTGAAAAAAGATGGCACTCCTGACAAACGTTACAAAGACAATGCTACTGCAGCACCAGCAAAAGCTGCCGGACCTCTGAAAAAGAATGGTACTCCGGATATGCGCTACAAAGCAAATAATCCTAATGCAGGAAAAAAGAAATCTTAAATAAAAAAACAAACGGGTCGCTATAGCGGCCCGTTTGTTTTTTTATTTTTGTCTGCATGAAAAAACTGATCCTGATACTGGCAGCTGTGATGACTATCACTGCCCACTATGCCACTGCCCAGCAGAAAACCCGTTATAAAGCGATTTACCAGCTTAACAGTGACGATGATAAAGTAATCCGCGCTACACTCCGCAACATCAAAAATGCACTGGAAGATCCTCGTTTGCAGAAGAAAGTAACCATCGAACTCGTTGCCCACGGCAATGGCGTAGCTGCATTCCGTAAAGACCATCCTTACGAAGAATTACTGCAAGATCTGAAAACCAGAGGCGTATTGTTAGTAGAATGTGAGAATACACTCCGGGAGCGCAACATTGTAAAGGAAGATCTCTTTCCTTTCATCAGCTATACGCCCAGTGGAAATGGCGAACTGATTATCAGGCAGGCCGAAGGTTGGTCCTATGTTCATCCATAATAGCGGATTTTACTTATTTTTAGTGCATGTTCGATTTCAGACTCAAAGTATTTCATACCGTAGCCAAGCGCCTGAGTTTTACCAAGGCAGCTGAAGAGCTTTACATCTCCCAACCGGCCGTTACCAAGCATATCCACGAATTGGAGCAACAACTAGGAATGGCTGTCTTTGAGCGCATCGGCAACCGTATTAAGCTCACCAGGGCCGGTCAGCTGGTCATGCATCATACTGAAATCATCTTTACGGACTACCGCAATCTGGAATATGATATTAACCAGTTGAAACATACACAGGGAGGCATGCTGCCAATTGGCGCCAGCAGCACCATTGCGCAGTACCTGATTCCTCCCCTGCTGGCCAAATTCAACCAGCGATATCCGGATGTGAAAACATCTCTTACCAGTGGTAATACAGAACAAATTGAGCAGGCA
Organism: Chitinophaga dinghuensis; assembly: GCF_003259435.1. Lineage (GTDB taxonomy): Bacteria > Bacteroidota > Bacteroidia > Chitinophagales > Chitinophagaceae > Chitinophaga > Chitinophaga dinghuensis. Next base: position 402,383 of record NZ_QLMA01000002.1, on the reverse strand, counting down.
CTGTTTGAAAAAAGCATACAACTAGGTATTATTGAAGGAAGCTCCAAAAATCCACAGTTGAAGTATGTAGAGTTTGCAAAAGATGAGATTGTACTGGTAGGAAATCCCAAGCATTCCTACGGTAATGGAGAACCGTTATCGGCGCAGGAGTTGAAGAGTATTCCTTTGTTGATGCGGGAGCATGGCTCTGGTACGCTGGAAGTGATTACGGAGGAGCTGAAACGCCTTAAATTGAAGATCACTGATCTGAATATAGCGATGTATATGGGTAGTACAGAGAGTATTAAGTCCTATCTGCATCATGCTCCTTGTGCTGCATTTATTTCCTTGCATGCTGTACAACGGGAATTGGAAGCGGGCGAATTTGTTATTCTGCCGGTGAAGAATTTCAAATTGGTAAGGAAGCTGCATTTTACCTATTTACAGGGGCAACAGGATAAGCTCGCGCAGTTATTTATCCGTTTTACAAAGCAACAGGTCACAGAATAATCAACTTTGTTGAGGCCGGGGAAGGTGCCAGTAGAGCATGTCCCCGGACTTATATCCCAATTTCATTCCTATCTTCTGCAATACGCGCAGTGAAGCGATATTAATGGTATCGCATTCCGCTACAATTCTTCTCACGGGCGAATTTGAAAAGGCCCAGTCAATAAGGGCAGTGGCAGCTTCTTTCATATATCCTCTTCCCCGGTAAGGTGGTAATAGGTAATAGCTCAGTTCTGCCTGGCCGTCTTTGTCTGGCCGACCTTTAAATCCAACATTTCCTATCAGTGTTTTATCTTTTTCAGAAACAATCAGCCACATGAGCCAGGGGAATGATTTTGGATCATGTTGTAGCATTTCAATAAAGTAAGGCAATATCTCCTTCATCTCTTCCGGTGGCCATCCTGAGGGTATATATACATCCAGGTCATCGGCAACAGGCGCTTGTCCCAGATACAGGCGGGTAAGCAACGGCAGCCGACACGGGTACACCAGTAGTCGCTCTGTTTTCAGGGGTAACATATAGTTGGTATTTTAGGATGATAGCAGCTTTATGGGGCTACCATTGTTTCAGCTTCAGTGTGGAAGTATCCAGTACTTCTCCTGCTTTCAGCACGTGTATTTCGAGATGTCCGAGATCCTGGGTCAGCTCTTTCAGGCGTTCAGGCGTTCCCGTTAGTGAAGGTACAGTACCGTAATGACATGGTATGACATGGTTTACTTTAAGGAGACGCGTGGCAAATGCGGCTTCCAGGGGGCCCATGGTGAAACGGTCGCCAATCGGTAGAATGGCAATGTCCGGCTCATAAATTTCGCCTATCAGTGCCATATCTCCGAATACGGAGGTATCGCCGGAATAGTATACGGAGATATCATCACTGAGCCATATGATAAACCCGACAGGATTATGGAGGTACCCTAATTTACCATCTGGTTGGGTAATATGGGCGGGATGAAAAGCATTCGTCATGGTTATTCTTACATCCAGCAGAGAAACGGTGCCGCCAGTGTTCATGGGTTCAAACACATGCGAAGGCACGCTGTTGTTGAGCAGATATGCTCTTACACCCGGACAGGCAATTACTTTGGGAGAATTGTTCCGGATATACTCGATGATCTTTTTGTCCAGATGATCGTCGTGGCCGTGTGTGAGCAGGATGAGATCAACTTTCTCGGGAACGGCAAGATCTGCTGGGAGGTAGGGATTATCGGTGTACCATGGGTCAATCAGTATGATTCTTCCTTCTGGTGTGGTTAGTTTAAAACTCGCATGTGCCAGAAGCTGGATTTTGGTGTGCTGCGTGCTCATAAATATCCGGTTTTGCTTTATATCCGAATATAATAAAAAAAGCCGTTCCGGGGTAATCGGAACGGCTATACGAAATAAGATTTATAGCTTACTGGCGTTGCAGTGTGTAAATGATCGCAGCGGTTTTGCCTTCGAAGTTTACATTCGCTCTCCAGGTCATGGTGCTACCAGCGCCGAGAACGTCTACGCGATAGCCATCAGTGATGTTTTTCGCTTTTTCGCCGGCATAAAGATATTTGAACTGGAATTGTGTAGTACCGGTACTGCTTTTATAGAGGGACCACACGATTTTCTGAGAAGCAGGTGCACAACCATTCTCGCTTGAATTCAGGGTATAAGAACCCATTGCAGCGTTATCTGGGAGAATCCATTGGCTACCAACAAAGCATTTCGCTTCCGCCTGATCAAATACGGTTACTTTGGCATTGTTTGGAATACCTTCATATTTGACATCGGTGAGCACCCAGGTTCCTTTTACAGAAGCCTTGTTAATGGTGGTGGTAACACCTTGTTTAGGGGCGCATGATGATCCGAAGATAGCGATCATTGCGAGCAGTACAGCAGCAAATGATAAATGTTTCATGGAAAGTGTATTTGATAATTTTAAATGCTCTTTGATATCAACAATTAGTAACCGGTAAGGTTTAACGGGTTGAAATCGTTGGCAAGTTCAGCATTTACAATAAACGTACCAAATCGATCTTTCTTAGCGGGAGATGGGATGTGGAGTAAAGTTGTTGCGGATGAGTACATCCTGGAGATGTTCCACCTGATTATGCAGATACCAGGTAGAAGCTAACAGTGCCATAGTGAGTACGACCATGGCTATAAAGGCACAACGCCACCATATGCTGACAGTAATTTGTCTGTTCCAGCCTGGTTTTATGGAGATGTATTCTGGCTCTTTATTCGTGTGGCCGTTGCCGTTAGAATAAACTCTTTCTTGCCATTTGGGTTGATCGCGACCTATACGATCCAATACACGATCTTTTAAATGATCTGGAGGGAGTACGGCTTCTTCGAAGAGGAGATTTTCCAGGCGTAGCTCCACCATTTCCATTTCAACGTTGAGCATAGGATAAATCTCACGGAGATAATGAAATTCGGCTTCTTGTTCCGGCGTTGCCAGTCCAAGAACATACTTTTCGATGATGCCACTTTCTATGTAGGTCTTGATATTCAACTTTACAGCAATAAGGTGTCAAGCTACCACGAAAATATACTAATTATTAATATTTACGATATCTGAATGAGCACCGGATTCTCAACTGAGAAAAATATTTTCAGTGGATGCGTGAGGTTCGACGTGTTGAATAGAATGATGTTGGATATTGAAGCCAGTTCGCTGGTCCTTTATCTGGGCGTATTTGAGGAAATAGAATATGCTGAAGAACAGTAAAATTTTAGCTAATAAGACAATGAAAATGAAGAAGATCCGCCAATATTTATGCACCATGATCTGGTCATTGTCTTTTGGCTGGATGTTGATGAAAGTATAGTTTGGAGGAACCTCTCCGGCGAAGCCACCACCGCCGGCTTCCCAGCGAAATGATTGCAATACCCTTTCCTTTATCTGAACTGGCGGTAAGACGGCCTCATCAAAAGCCGCTTTTTCAATACGGCGCTCAACGACTTCGACTTCTGTATCCAGTTCCGGATAAAGTTTTCTCATGAGCTGAAATTCCTCCGCCTCAACGTCGGAGATGAGCCCTAAGACATAGGATTCAATGATCCCGCTTTCTATGTACGTTTTCAGTTCCAATTGTCAGACAAGAATTTTCTGAAAGCTATCATCGCCACTTTCAGTATTTCATTTACTTGCCCTTCTGATGTTCCCATCATTCGGGCTATTGTTGTGATGGATAATCCTTTAAGATAACACAATCGGAACACCTGCTGTTCGGATGTAGGCAAGCATACGTAAAATCTTTTTAAAACTCCTTCTTCATTCTTCACGAGCTCGGTGCCAGCCAGTGTGTTTTCAGGGATGGCCTCTTTAATTGCAAATTCCCGCGTTTTCCGTAATAACCAGGAGAATAGTGTTTGAAATCCGGATGTCCGGTAACTTCCGATATGTTGGATGGCCCAGGTGAAAACCCGGACAATCACGTCGTCGGCCCTGCTTCTGACAGGTACCAGCTGAATCGCTACCCCGTAAAGCGCTCCTGCATATCGATCATAGAGCAACTCTTTTGCGACAGGATCTCCAGCCAACAGCCGATCAATCAGTGCTTGTTCACCTATATGTGCCAGGTCTCTCCGCAAGCGTTGTAGTGTATGCCAAGTTTTAAGTTGCTAAAATTAAACATTTCAAACGAAAATAGTTCAGCCCGTATCACCTAAATTTATTCACATCATAAACTAGAATGGACAACTTTATAAATTCATCCGATATAACCAGTACTCCACTCCCAGCAAGGGTTCCAGCTCCTTCACCACCTGGAAGCCAATTTGCTCATACATTCTTCTCGCAGCTAGCATTATAGTACTAGTATGTAATCCCAAAACTTCTTCTCCCCCTTCCCGTGCCTTCTCTATCGCCATTTCCATCAGTCGCAACCCAATACCACGCCCACGCACCAACGGATCTACACCCAGCAAACGGATATAACTCCAGGATGCAGGATAAATATCCGTAGGATTGCCTGAAGGAACGAGAAACACCACTCCATGAATGGTCTTATTCTCCTCAAATACCAACATACAACTATAACCCATCAGATCACGGATATAGGCTTCATCTCCGATCTTCCCACTAAGAGTCCGCCAATGTTCCGCATCCAGATCCTGTCGATATTGTTCATAACTTCTCAGTAACAGCGCTGCCACCGCAGACGCATCTTGTAGCTGCCCTTCTCTGAATTCTGATATATCCATGCACGTTAGTATGTGGGAACAATTTCCAATTACAAATTGTTGCAATTTTCAACAATCATTTCATATCGAATATACGATATGATTTTCCTCATTTTCTGTGTGACTGCGGCATGATAAATTAGTGCCGTATAAAATTAGAAATCATGCCCTACTTAACCGCCACTGATGCCGTAAATCTGATTAAAACCGGCAATACCGTCTTTATCCACACTGCTGCAGCCACTCCCAAAACGCTCGTCCAGGCCATGGCGCAAAGAAGCCATGAAATACATGATATCCGGATTGTCAGCATACACACAGAATGGGATGCGCCATATGCCGAGCCGGAACATGTACATTCCTTCCAGATAGATACCTTTTTTGTTGGTAAAAATATCCGGAAAGCCGTCAATGAAGGCCGGGCTAACTATGTTCCCATGTTCCTGAGTGAAATCCCCAAGTATTTCCGCACCATGGAAAAACCCATTGATGTGGCATTAGTAACTGTGTCTCCCCCAGACAAAAATGGCTATTGTACCCTGGGCGTTTCATGCGACGTATCCAAATCTGCTATAGACCTTGCGCCGGTGATCATCGCGGAAATCAATCCCCATATGCCACGCGTACTGGGAGACGGGGTTATCCACATATCCCGCATCAGTGCGGCCGTGGAAGTTGATTACCCAATTTATGAACAGCAAGTAAAACCGCCCAGCGAGACGGAGCTTTCCATCGGCCGACATGCAGCTACGCTCGTTGAAGACGGCGCCACCCTTCAAATGGGTATTGGCGGCATTCCCAATGCCGTACTGAAAAGCCTTTACTCACACAAAGATCTGGGCATACATACGGAAATGTTCTCTGATGGAATTATTGACCTGGTGGAAAAAGGTGTTATTACAGGGAGACACAAAGCTATCCAACCGGGATTACTCATTTCCAGCTTCGCCATTGGCTCCAGAAAACTATACGATTTCGTAGACAATAACCTGATCGTTCGTTTACTGAATGTTGAATTCGTCAACAATCCCACCAACATCCGGAAAAACCCGAAAGTCACTGCCATCAATAGTGCGATCGAAATTGATATCTTCGGACAGGTATGTGCGGATTCTATCGGGGTCAGACAATACAGTGGGGTTGGCGGCCAGATGGATTTCATGCGGGGCGCCGCTTTATCTCAAGGCGGCAAACCAATTATAGCCATACCATCTACTACGTCCAAGGGAATATCCCGTATTGTGTCCAGACTTCAGCCCGGCGCCAGTGTGGTAACCACCAGGGCTCACGTTCACTACGTCGTGACAGAATATGGAATTGCCTGCCTGCAAGGAAAAAACCTGAAGCAGAGAGCCCAGGAACTGATCAACATTGCGCATCCGGACCATAGAGAACAACTCTCCCGGGACGCTTTTGAGATCTTCAAAGTTTTTTAAATTCCTTTCAGCGCAACAATGGGTGGTAGTCTCGGGTTATATTATTTGGGACATCAACTATACCGTAATGAGAAAATGGCTGATATGTTTCGTTTTATGGCTGGTAGGAACCGAAGCACATGGTCAATTGATGCAGGATGCCACCAGTCAGTTTAAAATTTACGAGGATGACGACTTCTTTAATGTTTGGGGACGTGGTACCGATCGTGCCTATACCAGCGGCACCGGTTTTGGTTACCGTTACATGAAGAGAAAAAAAGACACATTCATAGATAAGTGGTTGCCGAAAGCGGGCAATGATGCGGTGAATGTCTGGGAATGGAATGCGATGCAAATGATGATGACACCAAATGATTTGCATAATTCCGCATATATCCCTACTGATTTTTATTATGCAGCGGCCTTTTTCGCGCGTCATGAACTCACTTCCTACAATACCGTAAAGAAATATAGTCTGCATTCAGAAGTTTTATTGGGATTTATGGGTCCCCTGGCTTTTGGGAAACCAGCCCAATCCTTTGCACATAACCTGCTTGGCGATGAACCCCCTCTGGGTTGGGGCAACCAGTTGCCCAATGCGCCATTACTGAACTATAACTTTACCTACACGCGCATGATGTGGAACCCCAATAAGCACCTGGAAGTCATGGGATCCTTCTCCGGACAGGCAGGTACATTTATAGATGGACTAGGCACACAAACCACCATCAGAGCCGGCTGGTTTAATCCATGGTTTGGCGATCCTGACATCAATATAGGCGCCAGACGAATACACCAGGTATATTTCTTTGCGTCCCCTAATTTTAGTGTTACATTCTATAATGCCATTTTGCAAGGCGGCCTTTTCAGAGGGCAGAGCCAGCAGTTCCGGGAGGAATCTGCACTTCAGGTAACACGTATGAACCCTTTCATTATTGGTATGGATTATGGATTCGGATTCACCTACAGACGCTGCTCTTTCGTATATACACAGAAAACGGCTACTGCCTGGATGAGCGGCACCGGGAAACATAGTGTCGGTAATTTTACCTTCCTGATTTCCCTGTCAAAGAGAGCTGTTCCATCACCATCAACCAATAAGTAAACCTCTTAAATATTCAATTATGCTGAAGTACATTGTTGCTGTTTCCTGCTTGATCATGATCGCTGCCTGCCAGAACAATCCACAACGTCACACAGAAGATATTGACAGCAATCTGGCCACCATTCCCGAATCCATCTCTCAACTGGATGTAACGCCACTTTCCGGATACTTTGTGAAGAATAATATCGAGGTGAAAGACAGTCTTACTTTTTGGATTATAGATAACCAACAGACTTTTGATAGTTTGTTTGGCATAGCCAAAACGATGAACAATAACATCGTGGCGCCGGACCTGGGCACCAACCTGGTTGTTGCTGTGACCATGCCCGCTACACCATACAACACCCAGATATCTCTCGTATCCGCTACTTTAAACACAGATACGAACAACGCCGAATTTCATTTCAGTGCAGCCGGCAGCCCGGAACAATCCTCTTCCACCATCGTCCCTCTCTGGCTGGGAAGTTTTCCCAAAAGCGGCCCGATGGAAATCAAGCTGTATAATGGCAATGAATTAGTGACTACAATAAACGAGAATGAATAGAGCGCATCACATCTCCCCAAATACTGCTTTTACTTTTTCTGTTCTGTAATGAAACAGTTCTTCCAGCTGTCGCTTTACAAACAAGGCATGTGCAATGTTTCCAATAAAACCCAATGGCATTTGGTAATGCACCAGATCTTGCATAAGTACGCCTCCTTCCACGGATTCAAAGCGATGCTGATGATGCCATATGCTGTACGGGCCTACCCGTTGCTCATCCACAAAATAACGATGCTGTTTTACATGGGTGATTTCTGTCATCCATGTTAGCGGTATGCCCAATACAGGACAAATTTTGTACGTAATGATCTGTCCTGGATAGATCTCCCCCTGATGCGGCGGCGAGGTAACATGGAAACGCATATAGTCTGGCGTGATTTCAGCCAGGTTCCCAGGATCTGAAAAGTAAGCCCACACCGCTTCCAGAGAAGCCGGAATGATTTGTGCGCGGGATAGCTCGTATATACGTGACATAACTTATCAACATTAAAATCACACAAGGGTTGGAAAACACTGCAAGTACGTATAAGTTAATGTATTTTTGCACATTGGAATTAAAAAGGAATGCATGACCCGCGACCCAAATCAATATCATGAACGCTTCGAGGAAGTATACGAAAAATTAAATAGTCGCCAGCGAGAAGCAGTAGATAATACGGAAGGTCCAGTAATGGTTATTGCCGGTCCAGGTACCGGTAAGACCCAGATATTGGCGTCCCGTATCGGGAAGATATTGCGGGATTCGGATTTCATGCCCCAGAATATTCTCTGTCTTACCTACACGGATGCCGGTACTGTTGCCATGCGAAAAAGGCTGATCGACTTTATCGGACCAGATGCTTACAGAGTTAATATCCACACTTTCCACTCCTTTTGTAACGAGGTAATCCAGGATAACCTGGGTCTTTTTGATAAAACAGTCCTCGATCCTATTTCCGACCTGGAAAAAATCCAGTTATTGAAAAAGCTGATCGATGGTTTCTCCAAGGACAATCCGCTGAAACGCTATCGGGGAGATGTTTATTTCGATATGAGAAACCTCGCCAATCTCTTTTCTACTATGAAACGAGAAGGCTGGAACGTGGCTTACATCACGGAGCGCATCCAGGCTTATGTGAAAAGTTTGCCGGAAAGAGATGAATATATCTGTAAACGCGCTACCGCCAAATTCAAAAAAGGCGATATCCGTACAGATAAGATTGCCCTGGAAGAAGAGAAAATGGCCCGATTACAGGCGGCTGTAGACCAGTTCACCATCTTCCAGCGCATGATGCTCGATGAAAACCGTTATGATTTTGATGATATGATCATATGGGTGATCCGGGCATTTGAAGAGAATAAAAACCTGCTGGCCGACTACAAAGAACGCTTCCAGTATATTCTCGTAGATGAATACCAGGACACCAGCGGTACGCAGAATAAGCTGATACAACTGCTGATTAAGGGAGAAGAATTACCAAATATTTTTGTGGTGGGAGACGACGACCAGTCGATCTACCGCTTCCAGGGCGCAAACGTGGAGAATATGGAGCTGTTTGCGAGCGGTTTCTCAGCCACCTTGCGAACCATTGTACTTACGGAAAACTACCGTTCCGTACAGAACATCCTGGATACGGCCATGACACTTATTGACAACAACGGCAATTCCAGGCTGGTGAACCAGTTGCCGGGGCTCAGCAAGAACCTCGTCTCCAGTAACGATAGCCTCAAACATCTGCATATACCGCCTGTCATCCACAAATACAATACTCCCAAGGATGAAATGGCCGACATCACCCTGCGCTGTGCTCAGTTGCTCGAAGATGGCGTTGTTGCCGGCAAAATAGCGGTGATCTACCGGGAAAATAAATATGGAGAAGAACTGGCAGAGTATTTCCGCATGAAAGGGCTGCCTGTATATTCCAAACGCAATATCAACCTGTTCAATGTTCCCTTTGCGCGGAATGTACTCAACCTGCTTCGGTATATCGCAGCAGAACTGGATACTCCTTACAGCGGCGATGGCCTGTTGTTTGAAATCATGCACTATGATTTCTATGACATCTCTCCTATCGAAGCGGCCAAAGTGAGTATTCGCGTAGCGGAGAAAGGTTATGATGAAAGAGAAAAAGCCTCCATCAGGGCCTTTCTACAGGAATGGCAACAAACCAGAAACCTCACCCTCTTCTCTGAAGCGCCGGATGATGAACTCATGAAACTGGGTCAGCTGCTGGAAAAATGGATTAAAGATGCCTATAATCTTACGCTACAGCAACTGTTCGGTACCATCATCGGAGAAGGCGGCATTCTGACCTATATCATGGCCTCCAACGAAAAAGGCTGGCTGATGAAGGTTTTACAAGCCCTCTTCGATTTCATTAAAGACGAAACACGCCGCAATCCAGACCTTACACTAGTGGAGCTAATGGAAACCATCGATCTGATGGAAGCCAATAATATCCCTATTGAACTGGTACAGGTGAGCGGAAATGATAAAGGTATCAACCTGATTACAGCGCACGGTTCCAAAGGATTGGAATTCGAGTATGTATTCATGTCGGGCACCAACTCTCATATCTGGGAGAAAAAGAAAGCCAATAAATCCGGATTTTCTATGCCGGATACCGTTTTCGAGACACAGGCTACGTCTACGGATGAACAGGAGTTACGCCGACTTTTCTACGTGGCCATTACCCGTGCGGAGAAGTACCTGTTTATCAGCTATCCGGAGTTCAGGCAGGATGGGAAGCCGCTGGAGCCAAGTATGTTCATTACAGAAATCACAGAAGAACATCCTTTACTGACAGATAAAATTGAGATGAGTGAAGATGTGATGTTTGAGTTTGAAGCATTGCACTATCATACGCATCAGTCGCCCGAAATTCCCCATGTAGACCATGGTTTCATTGATGGTCTGCTCAGCAGCTTTACGATGAACGTAACGGCACTGAACAACTATCTGAATTGTCCGCTCAGCTTCTTTTACAAGAGTCTGGTGAAAGTGCCTACGGGTCGTTCGGAGAGTACGGAGTTTGGTTCTGCCATTCACTTTGCAGTAGAAAAACTGTTTGTGAAGATGCAGGCCAACAACAGCACCTTCCCTCCCCGGGAGGAGTTTTTGAAGGATTTCAAATGGAGCATGCTGCGTAACAGAGAATGCTTTACCCGTGAGTCGTTTGAAAGAAGAATGGAATACGGCCTCGAAATTCTTACCAACTATTATGAAAAGTATGTCAACAGTTGGAATAAGATTGTCAGCGTAGAGCGTAATATCCGGAACGTAATTGTGAATGGGGTTCCTATCAAAGGGAAAGTGGATAAACTGGAGTTTGATGGTAATTTCATCAACGTAGTGGATTACAAAACCGGCGATTTTGAGAGAGCCATTAAGGACTACCGGAAGTTTGACCGGCCGAATGAAAAATCCCCTGATGGCGGCGATTACTGGCGGCAGGCGGTGTTTTATAAATTATTGCTGGATAACTACCGTCCCAAAAGCTGGAATGTAGTCAGTACAGAATTTGACTTTATTGAACCGAATAAGCAGAAAGAGTACCATAAGGAAAAGGTGGTGATTACGCCGGAGGACCTGACAACTGTTTCCCAACAGATCGCAGACACCTGGAGTAAAATACAGCAGAAAGATTTCTATACTGGCTGTGGAAAACCGGATTGCCCTTGGTGTAATTTTGTGAAAGACAATAAGTTATACATTTCCTTGCATACACTCGAAGAAGAACCGGAAATATAGCATCCGCTTTCCGGCCATTTCGTAAGTTTGCCAAATATTCTAACATTCATGAATCAACAATTCCGGAGCTGGGTCTTCTGGCTGATATTTATACCAGTAGCAGTTATCTTTTTTTCACGCTGTGCCAACATCGTACCGCCGGGAGGTGGTCCGAGAGATACATTGCCTCCTGTATTGTTACAGGCCAAACCAGCAGATTCCACCCTTCACTTTGAAGGACATAAAATCTCCTTCCTCTTTGATGAATATGTGGAACTGGACAACATCAACGATAAACTGATTGTGTCTCCTACCCTGAAACGTCAGCCAATCGTGACAGCCAAGCTGCACACGGTGACTATCACGTTCAAGGATACACTGAAACCGAATACCACTTACACCTTCAACTTTGCAGATGGAGTGCGCGACCTCAATGAGCGTAATCCTATTGAAGACTTCCAGTATGTTCTTTCCACCGGTAATTACCTGGATAGTTTGCAGATTTCTGGTCGTATCATCAATGCAGAACAAGGTACGCTGGACAGTAACGTAGCTGTTATGCTGTATCCTGGGAAAAGCGAAGACTCAATTGTGAGTAAGGAGAAGCCGCTGTACTATGCTAAAAGCAGGCATGATGGCTCTTTCCGCTTCAAGAATCTGGCGCCTGGAACTTACAAGATTTTCGCGCTGAAGGAAGAAGACAAGGACCTTACCTATAGCTCTTCCTCAGAACTGATCGCTTTCCTGGAGCACCCGATAACGATACAGGAAAAGAATATTTCCGATGTAAACATGCTGTTGTTCATGGAAAACGACAGTACTATCAAGAAACCGGAACATGTGGATTCCCTGGACCTCGTAGAATTGGAAGAAACAGTGAAGGAAGACAGTAAAAAGAAAAAACTGCCGAAACTGACAGCGCAGGCGAAACTGGATAATGGGCGGCAGGAACTGTCAGAACCGCTGCGGATCACCTTCTCCATGCCATTGAAAGTGGTAGACAGCAATCGTATTCTGTTGCAACAAGACTCCACTCTGGAGCAGGTAGAATTCCATACCCACCTGGACAGTCTGAAAACAACGATGACCCTTATCTACCCATGGAAGGAGAACATGAAATATCGGTTAATCATTCCTAAAGAAGCCATAAAAGATACTGCCAGCCAGGTCATGGCCAAATCCGACACCATCAACTTCTCCACTAAAAAACTGGTGGAATACTCCATATTCACTGCCAAATTAGTGATTAGCGACAGTACACGACAGGCCATCGACGATACCACGATGCACTATGTGGTGCAACTGGTACAGGATAAGGCCATTAAGTATTCCGGAAAAGCTGTAAATGGCACCTGGACGCAGGAATTGATCATTCCGGGAGAATACTCCGTACGCATTTTACTTGATAAGAATGGTAATGGTAAATGGGATCGGGGGAATTATTATACCGAGCCTAAGCGCCAGCCGGAACGTGTGATTCTCTTACCTGAAAAATACAACCTGAAAGCAGGCTGGAACAACATTAAAACACTGACATTTTAGGCATATAGGAATGCCTACCTTTGCACTATGGTATTTTCATCTGCACTTATAGAAAACGCGGTAAATGAGTTCTCCAGGCTTCCGGGCATTGGGAAAAAGACCGCACTGCGACTGGTACTGCACCTGTTGAAACAGGAGCCTTCCCAGGTACAGCAGTTTAGTGATGCGATAGCGAGAATGCGGGAGCAGATCAGGTTTTGCAAGGATTGTCATAATGTATCTGACGAAGAAACCTGCAGTATTTGCAGTAGTCATAGCCGGAACCGGAAAGTGGTATGTGTGGTAGAAAGTATTCGGGATGTGATGGCGATAGAGAATACGCAACAATTTAACGGGCTCTACCATGTATTAGGCGGCATTATTTCTCCGTTGGATGGCGTAGGTCCGGATCAGTTGAATATACACTCCTTAGTAGAGCGGACACAGCAGCAAGGGATAGAAGAAGTGATTATGGCGCTGAATCCCACGATTGAAGGGGATACCACGATTTATTATTTATCACGTAAGCTGAAGGAATTGCCTGTAAAAATCACCACTATCGCCAGGGGTATTGCCTTTGGTGGAGAGTTGGAGTATGCAGATGAGATGACTTTGGCGAGATCTATCTCCAATCGCCTGCCATTGGAGAGCTATGTGCAACAGAAGTAATTCTTTCCCGCAAGGGCGCCTTCGGCGCTGATGAGCGGATTTTTTGCTCGCAGAGCAGCATAGGCAGCAAAGCAGATGTTTTGTTGTTTGATGTGAATCGAAACTGAGATGGGATTAAACTTTTAAATAAATTTCCTTGCTGTATTGTTGCTTTGGCTGTATGGTGAGCAAAAAAAACTACGGGTGCTGAATAGCACCCGTCTTCGTTTAACCTGTAATTCCACGTTATGAAAATTTTGTTCAGGGATTGTTGTCAACAAGCCCCTCAAATATGGTATGGTTGGTCACTGATTCGTTTTTCTCCTTTAATTCCTTCCATCGTTGCATTTCGTATTTGTTCAAAAAACAAATCTTAAAGACCTGGTGTTGATCTGAACTGAGTTCCGCTACTGGCTGAAGCCCCAACCCTGCCAGGTGTTCACGGAGTGAATGGATATGCTCTGATATCGTCATGATTGGTTAAATTTTGTTGTAATAAGAAATAATGAACGGATGACAAATGAGTATCAACAGGTACATCGGGATGCTGGGTAACAGCGCATCGCGGGCTGGTGGGGAGCCGTAGCCGATTCTAGCAGGATATTTTTCTCACATTGTTGCATGCTGTTTTGTTATTACCCTACAAATATAGTAGACTTTATAGACTGCATCCAAATTTTTAGTACAGAAATAGATAAAATCTATATAGCAAGACGCGGTTATACATGTCTGACAATACCTCTCCATGCCTCAAAAACAGGGATAATACCTTGGAAAATGTTATATTTGCAGGAATTCACAGGGTGGATTTGTTTATTGTTCGACCCTGTTGTTTTAAACCGTAACTAATAAACAGCTATCAAACATGAAATCTTTACAAGACTGTGCCAATGAGCGCGTGCTCATTATCGATGGTGCAATGGGCACCATGATTCAAAGATATAAGCTGGAGGAAGCAGATTACAGGGGAACCAGATTTGCAGACTACCACTCCGATCTTAAAGGGAACAATGACCTTCTCAACCTCACTCAGCCGCACATTATAGAAGCCATTCACAAAGAATACCTGGAAGCAGGCGCTGATATTATCGAAACCAATTCCTTCAGTTGTACCTCCATTGCGATGGCTGATTACGACATGCAGGAGCTGGCATTTGAGCTGAATGTGGCCGCAGCCTCTATTGCTAAGAAAGCGGCTACGGAGTATACCGCCAAAAACCCGGATAAACCAAGGTTTGTAGCTGGCGCTATTGGTCCACTTAACAAAACCTTATCGCTCTCTCCGGATGTAAACAATCCTGGATATCGCTCTGTTACCTTTGACGAGGTAGTAGCGGCATATGAAGAGCAGGTAAAAGGCCTGGTTGAAGGCGGTGTAGACATTCTCCTGATCGAAACCATTTTTGATACGCTGAACTGTAAAGCAGCCATCTTCGCTATTAAGAAATATTTCAGAGGAGCCGGCACACCGGAATTACCAGTGATGATTTCCGGAACGATCACAGATGCTTCTGGTCGTACCCTCAGCGGTCAGACCCTGGAAGCTTTCTATATTTCAGTGATGCATGCGGACCCATTCTCTATTGGTTTGAACTGCGCCCTTGGTGGTCAGCAGATGCGTCCATATGTAGAGGAGTTATCCAATATCGCCAGTTGCTATGTAAGCTGCTACCCGAATGCGGGGCTACCGAATGCTTTTGGCGAGTACGACGAACAACCTGAAGATACTGCCTGCATCATCGAAGACTTTGCGAGCTCCGGTTTCGTAAATATAGTAGGTGGATGTTGCGGTACCACTCCGGATCACATCCGTCATATCGCTGAACATGTGAAAAATATTAAACCCCGCCAGAAACCTGTTCAGGTAAACACACTGGCATAGTCTGATTTTATCTTTATTTCGACACAGCAACAATGAGTGTAACAACTATTGACAATACTGTCACTTCCGGGAATGCGCCTGAAACTGATAACCAGGAACATAAAGTTATCAGACCTTTTCTCCGACTCAGTGGTCTGGAACCGCTGGTAGTACGTCCGGAAGCCAATTTCATCAATATTGGTGAGCGTACCAACGTTACCGGTTCCAAGAAATTTGCCCGTCTGATCAGAGAAGGCCATTTTGAAGAAGCCCTCTCCGTTGCCCGCCAGCAGGTGGAAAGCGGCGCACAGGTACTGGACGTAAACATGGATGATGCCCTCCTCGATGGAGAAAAAGCCATGACGAACTTCCTGAATCTCCTCGCTTCTGAACCGGATATCTCTCGTATTCCTATCATGATCGATTCCAGTAAATTCAGTGTAATCGAAGCAGGTCTGAAATGCGTACAGGGTAAATGTATTGTGAACTCCATCTCGCTGAAGGAAGGGGAAGAAAAATTCATTGAACAGGCACTAATCTGTAAAGCTTATGGCGCCGCAGTAGTGGTAATGGCGTTCGATGAACACGGCCAGGCAGATACAGAAGAGAAAAGAGTCACTTTCAGTCACCGTGCCTATAAAGTACTGACAGAAAAGGTAGGATTCCCACCACAAGACATCATCTTCGATCCAAACATCTTCGCGATCGCCACTGGTATCGAAGAACATAATAACTACGCGGTGGAATTTATCAGTGCCACCCGTCGTATCAAAGAACTCATGCCACTCACCAAAGTAAGCGGTGGTGTGAGTAACGTTTCTTTCTCTTTCAGAGGAAACGAAGCGGTGCGTGAAGCCATGCACGCGGTATTCCTGTATCATGCCATCAAAGCGGGTATGGACATGGGTATCGTAAACGCTGGCGCATTGCAGATCTATGACGATATTGAACCACAACTGCGTGAACTCTGTGAGGATGCTATCCTCAACCGCAGAGATGATGCTACCGAACGCCTGATTACTTTCGCTGAAACTGTAAAGGCGAAAGGTAAAGTGATAGAAAAAGATGAAACATGGAGACAAGGGACCGTGGAAGAAAGACTCAGCCACTCCCTGGTGAACGGTATCACTGATTATATTGAAGCTGATACAGAAGAAGCGCGCGTCAAATATCCACGTCCGCTGGATGTGATTGAAGGTCCACTGATGGATGGTATGAACATCGTGGGCGACCTGTTCGGCTCCGGTAAAATGTTCCTCCCACAGGTAGTAAAAAGTGCCCGTGTGATGAAGAAGTCGGTAGCAGTACTCACTCCTTTTATTGAAGAAGAGAAGCTACGCATGCAGGCAGAATTCGGCGGTGAAATCAAATCTGCCGGTAAAATTCTCCTCGCTACCGTAAAAGGCGATGTACACGATATCGGTAAAAACATCGTAGGCGTGGTATTGGCTTGTAATGGTTATGAAATCATTGATATGGGCGTAATGGTGCCTGCAGATAAGATCCTGCAGACAGCCAAACAGGAACAGGTAGATATCATTGGACTCAGCGGTCTGATTACGCCTAGTCTGGATGAAATGGTGCACGTAGCCCGTGAAATGAAAAGACAACAGTTTGAAGTGCCATTGATCATTGGTGGCGCTACTACTTCCCGGACCCATACAGCGGTGAAAATTGCGCCGGAATATGAGCACGGCGTAGTACACGTACTAGATGCGTCCAGGAGTGTAACCGTTACCGGTAACCTGCTCAACAAAGCACTGAAGAAAAACTTCCTCAGCGATATTCATACAGAATACAACAAACTGAATGAATCCTTCCGTAATAAAAGGCCGGTAAAACAGTACCTGCCTGTTGCCGAAGCGCAAAAGAATAAGACGGCTATCAACTGGGATAAATTTAACCCTGTTAAACCAACCTTCACTGGTAACCGCAAATTTGAAGATTATGATTTAGGGGAGATAGCCAAATACATTGACTGGCAGCCGTTCTTCATCTCCTGGGAACTGCATGGTAAATTCCCTCAGATCCTGACAGATGAAGTTGTAGGCGAACAAGCCACTCATCTCTATAACGATGCACAGGCAATGCTGAAGAAAATCGTGGAAGAGAAATGGCTTTCTGCCAATGCGGTAATCGGTCTGTATCCGGCCAATAACATTGCTGCAGATACTATCCGCGTAACGCCTGATCAAACCAATATCAAACCTGTTGACCTGGAGTTTTTGCGTCAGCAGATCAAGAAGGCTCCTGGACAACCGAATCTGTCGTTGGCCGACTTCATCGCCCCTGCTGCCACCGGCAAACAGGACTATATTGGCGGTTTTGCGGTAACAGCGGGAATTGGAATTGAAAAGTGGCTGGAGAAGTTCAAAGCAGAACATGACGACTATAGCAGTATTATGCTGAAAGCGTTGGCCGACAGGCTGGCGGAGGCTTTCACGGAACTGATGCACGAACGTGTACGTAAAGAGTTCTGGGGTTATGCAAGCGAAGAACATCTCTCCAACGAAGAGCTTATTAAGGAAGAATATATGGGTATTCGTCCGGCGCCAGGCTATCCTGCTTGTCCGGAACATACTGAAAAATACAAGTTGTTTGACCTGCTGGATGCGACCAACAACACAGGTATTACACTGACAGAATCCCTGGCAATGTACCCAGCATCCAGTGTGAGCGGCTGGTATTTTGCTAACCCTGAAGCCAAATATTTTGGATTAGGAAAAATTGAAAAAGACCAGGTAGCCGATTATGCAACGCGTAAAGGCTGGACCATTGAAGAAGCCGAGAAATGGCTGCGTCCTAACCTGGAATATGATATGTAAAAGACCTACTACATCATGCGAATTGTATCCTATAATGTGAATGGGCTGAGATCAGCCATGACTAAAGGTTTTACAGAATGGTTGGCAGAAAATCCTGCCGATGTTGTCTGTTTACAGGAGATAAAGGCCAATAAAGACAATGTTGATTTCCAGCAATTTGATAAGCTGGGCTTTGAGCATTACTGGTTTCCGGCCCAGAAGAAAGGTTACAGTGGCGTAGCCGTATTAACCCGCGTAAAACCGGATAACGTACAATATGGCAACGGCAACCCTCAGAGTGATGCAGAAGGCCGCTTTATAAGGCTGGATTTCGGCGATCTGACCCTGATCAACACCTACATCCCTTCCGGCACCAGCGGAGAGGAAAGACAGGCATACAAATATCAGTGGCTGGATGAATTCTTCGCTTATCTCACAGAGCTGCGAAAAACCCGCCCTAATCTGGTGGTTTGCGGCGATTATAACATTTGCCATAAACCGATAGATATCCATGATCCTGTCAGCAATAAGAACTCCACCGGTTTCCTTCCTGAAGAAAGAGCCTGGATGGATAAACTTTTTGCCAGCGGTTTTGTAGATACATTTCGTCATTTCAACCCGGATCCGCATCAGTACAGCTGGTGGAGCTTCCGTGCAAATGCAAGGAACAACAATAAAGGCTGGCGTATCGATTATATCAACGTCACCTCACCACTGATGGAAAAGCTGAAACATGCCGAAATATACCAACAGGTAAAGCATTCAGACCATTGTCCGGTATACCTGGAACTGGCTGATTAATCCGGAATACAGCAATTATCATTTTTGAGTACTACATGATCATTTATAACATTACGATAAAAGTCGCCACAGGCATACATCCACAATGGATGCACTGGATGCGTGAAGTACAAATTCCCGCAATGATGCAAACGGGTTTGTTTCATGATTACCGCATGTGTCGGCTATTGGAGCAGGATGATTCCGAAGGACCTACCTATGCTATTCAGTACTTCACAGATAGTATGGAGAACTACAATACCTTCATGGCAGAGCATTCCGGCACTATGCGCCAACTCGGTTATGAGATGTTTGGAGACCAATTTATCGCCTTCGGAACTGTTATGCAAGCCATCTGATAAGCCATGAAATTGTAAACTTATCCACAGGAAATCCACTGTTTTCAGGGGCTTGGGAGTTTGGTACAATAGTTGGAAAGTTTGCTGAACTATGCTAAAAAGTGATTCAAACTAGCTACAGCACAGTGTTTTACGCATTTAACGCACTAAAGTCATCTTTAGCGTCGAAGGGGGTAATCTGCTGTAACCGTTACCAGTAGCGTTTTTCAGCCGATAAAAATTTGTATAAAAAAGTTGCAAAAAATTTGGTAATCTGATAAAACGCGCTATATTTGCTCACATCAAACATTTTTTCACTAGTTAAATCTTACTAACTATGAACAAAGCCGAATTAATCGACAAACTCGCCAAAGATGCTGGCATTACCAAAACCCAAGCTAACGACGCTCTGGATTCTTTCACCAAAGCTGTTGCTGATACCCTGAAAAAAGGTGGTAAAGTAACTTTGGTTGGTTTCGGTACTTTCTCCGTATCTAAACGTGCTGCACGTAACGGTAGAAACCCACAAACCGGTCAGATCATCAAGATCAAGGCTAAGAAAGTTGCTAAATTCAAAGCTGGTAAAGCTCTGTCTGACAAGCTCTAATCAGTTAGCACAACTTATTCAAGCAAGGAACAATTATGTTTCTTGCTTTTTTTTTATATCAAACTGCCAGCAGTATAGAATTTCAGCGATTTGAATTAATTTGCGGCTGTTATCAACATCATTTATAAAACTTCAATTTATTCGTTATGGGTAGAGGAGATGTAAAAACCAAAAGAGGTAAAATTTCCAACAAATCTTTTGGTAAATCCAGACCAGCAAGAACTAAAAAAACTACTGCTAAAGCAGAAAAGAAAGCTTAGTTTTCTCGCATACAAATTATAAAGGCGCAAACCATCTGTAACAGATACTTTGCGCCTTTCGTATAACTACCTTCCATGCATCAGGGTGCGAGCCGCTCTATCTTCCAGCTGCCATCTCCCTGTAATACATATCGGATTCGATCATGTAATCTGCTACTTCTACCCTGCCAGAATTCCAAGGCAGTTGGCTTCACCAGGTAACCTCCCCAGTAAGCAGGCCTTTCAGGCGTTTTATCCGCATATTCTGCCGTCAGCTTGTCTACCTCTTCCTGCAACACAGTACGGTCTGCAATCACCCTACTTTGATGAGAAGCGATAGCGCCTATGCGGGACCCGATAGGCCGACTATTATAATATTCATCACTAACACTTGCCGGCGCCTTGCTCACCGTACCAACGATACGTACCTGTCGCTCCAATTCTCTCCAGAAAAATAGCAGACAAACATTTGGATTCTCTGCCAACTCTTGTCCCTTCTGGCTTTCATAATTGGTAAAAAACAGGAAGCCATCCTTATCAAAACTCTTCAACAAAACAATTCTTGCAGAAGGATGCCCTTCCGGCGTACTGGTAGCCAGTGTCATCGCATTGGCCTCTTCCACTTCACCAGAAGTGGCATCATTCCACCAACGACCAAACTGTTGTAAAGGGTCTTGGTCTACATCTTTTTCATCCAGGGAAGCCATGATATAATCCTTGCGGAGATCAGCTATCTTTTGATTCAACATGGTTTAACAATTTAAGGGTTCGAGCGCTAACCGTGCAGCTACAAAGCAAAGGTATGCAAGGATATTAGTAATTTTGGCCCACCTGATATAAATCATACTATGAAACGAGTATCCTTATTTTTAATACTGGCGTTGATCTGTTGGGCAGCCTGTAAGCCCAAAGACGGCAACAGTACCAACAATGGCGCTCAGGAACAAGACAGCGCTATTGCCACCCTGGACCTGATCAATACCCCTTATTTCTATACCAGGCTGAAAGGTACTATGGGCGATAAACCCATCACTATGCAGCTGATGAAAACCACTCCCTCTGTATATCGTGGATTTTATAGCTATGACACCAGCGGGCAGCCTATCACCATCTGGGGAAATGGAGATGCAGGTATTGTAAAGATTTATGAAGAAAGCATAGATCCGGAAAATGAGCGCTTCTTCGGTGGCACCTTGGATACCACCGGACATTTCTATGGTCACTGGCATGGCAATGGCACCTCTTTTAAATTTGATCTGCATACCGATATGAAGGATGCCCTGCCTTTCGCTGTATTTTATGCCACAGATTCTGCCAGCCTTATGCCAGGCAATCCTAAATCTCCGCTGGGTATGAGTACCGCGAGCACTATCTGGCCCAAATCAGTGGTTACAGCAGATATAGCCGCATTTGTGGAACAACAGATCACAGGGACTTCCATACAAGATCCGCAAAAGTTCCTGCGCAAAACGATTGATTCCTTCATGGTCAATTATAAATCCATAGCCAGCTCTGCCGACAGTAGCGAATTGAATGATCCTGCATCAGCAGCTACCTGGAATTGGACTGGCGAAACAGAGGTGAGAGTGGTATATAATCAGTGGCCAATACTGGTGATAGAGAAAGTAAAGTATGATTATACCGGGGGAGCGCATGGTAATTGGGGCGCCACTTATGTTACGATGGACTTATCAAAAAAGAAGGTATTACAACCTTCCGACGTGTTTAAACCAGGATATAAGGAAGCCTTTGTGCCTTTACTGGAAAAGGCTTTCAGAGCTAAATACCGGATTGACAATGATGAATCTATTCGGGAGACTTTATTAACACCGGCTATTACCCCTAATGATAACTTCATGTTGACGGGTAAGGGAGTGGCGTTTAGCTATGTACCATATGAAATTGGGCCATATGCTTTGGGGCAGGTAACGTTGTATATTCCGTTTAGTGAGATAAAGAATTGGGTGAAGTAATAGTTTGCTCACCAAAAGAAAAAGGTCTTCTCTACGTGGTAGAGAAGACCTTTTTTGTTATAAATATCTGGGAAGAAATTAGTGAACGAGGGTACCAACGTTTTTGCCCATGATAACATTCAGGAGGTTTCCTGGTTTGTTCATGTCGAAAACGATGATGGGCAGTTTATTCTCTTGGCAGAGGGTAAATGCCGTCATATCCATTACGTTCAGGTTTTTCTGATAAACTTCAGTGAAGGAGATTGTTTCGTATCTGGTAGCAGTTTTATCTTTTTCAGGATCTGCAGTGTAGATACCATCCACGCGGGTACCTTTCAGGATAACGTCCGCCTGGATTTCGATAGCGCGCAGGGAAGCGGCAGTATCGGTAGTAAAGTAAGGGTTACCAGTACCGGCTCCGAAGATTACTACACGGCCTTTTTCCACGTGGCGGATAGCGCGGCGGCGGATATAAGGTTCTGCAATTTGTTCCATTTTAATGGCGGATTGCAGACGGGTATAGAGACCAATTCTTTCGAGGCCGCTTTGCATGGCCATTCCATTGATCACAGTAGCCAGCATGCCCATATAGTCACCCTGTGCTCTTTCAATACCGGTTTCGGCTTCATTCATTCCGCGGTAGATATTACCTCCACCTATAACGATAGCTACCTGAACACCGAGGTCAGTAACAGCTTTGATGTCATAGGCATATTGAGTAATCACTTTTGGATCAATTCCATAATTTCCTTCACCCATGAGGGCCTCACCGCTCAGTTTGAGCAAAATTCGCTTGTACTTTGGCAACATGACGCTATAAGATATTGTAAGATTGTGATTTTAACCAGACTAATTTCCGAAAAAATCGTTGGTGTTGAAAACCTATGTGCAAAAAAAAGGAGAGAAATTTTCGTTCTCTCCTTTTTTATAATATGATTAGATTAACCTAAAGCGATACGCTTAAAGCCAGTCACTTTCAGATCAGCATCTACGGATTTCAGGTAATCACCTACAGATTTGTTAGAATCTTTAACGAAAGCCTGTTGAACCAGGGTGCTTTCTTTAAAGAATTTGTTCACTTTACCTGCAGCGATTTTTTCCGCCATTTCAGCAGGTTTGCCTTCAGCTTTCACCTGTTCAACAGCGATATCTTTTTCGCGTGCGATCACGTCAGCAGGAACGCTTTCAGGATCAACAGCGATAGGGCTCATTGCCGCGATTTGCATAGCAATGTCTTTACCTACTTCTTCAGCTACTGGTTTGCTGAAAGCAACCAGAACGCCCATGCGGTAGTTACCGTGGATGTAAGCAGTAACGCCACCACCAGTAACGAATTCGAATTTGTTCAGGGTGATTTTCTCACCGATTTTCGCAACTTGGTCGTTTACTTTATCAGCAACGGTAGCGCCATCCAGCTGAGCAGCGTTCAGGGCATCTACAGTAGTGATATTGTTAGCGAGTGCCAGGTCAACGATAGACTGAGCAAATTTGATAAAGTCTTCGTTTTTAGCAACGAAGTCAGTTTCACAACCCAGACCTACGATCACACCGGATTTACCATCAGCAGAGGTTTTTGCGATGATAACGCCTTCTTTGGTTTCGCGGTCGGAACGCAGCGCAGCTACTTTCTGGCCTTTTTTACGCAGGTAGTCTACTGCTTTTTCGAAATCGCCATCACTTTCTACCAGTGCTTTTCTGCAATCCATCATACCAGCACCAGTTTGCTGACGCAGTTTGTTAACATCAGCAGCTGTAATTGTTGCCATGAGTTATATTAAGTTTAAGATTTAAAATTGAGATGTGTATTAAACTCAAATTACGAATTACGTTTTCGCAGGAATACTCCGGCAAGCACGCAATTCGTAATTTGTATCAGTTGATATTATCTTGCACCACCTGGTTTGCGTTGACCGCCACCAGCGTTGGAAGGACGACGTTGACCGCCTTGACCACCGCCACGGTTCTGGCCACCACCACGGTTTTGTCCACCACCTTGGCCACCGCCACGGTTTTGTCCACCACCTTGACCACGGCCACCGCCGCCGCCACTTGGTCTGCGACCTCTTTCACCTTTCTCTTCACCGCCTTCAACCTCGAATTTGCGTGCTTTGTCGTCTGCTTCTTCTTCCTCTTCTACTTCTTCAGTTTTTTCGTTTGCTCTTTCAGACAGACCTTCTGCGATTGCAGCGCAGATATAGCTAGTGATGATAGCAATAGATTTGGTAGCATCGTCGTTCGCAGGGATTGCGAAGTCAACTTTGGTAGGATCGGAGTTAGTATCCACC
This sequence comes from Chitinophaga dinghuensis, assembly GCF_003259435.1. Lineage (GTDB taxonomy): Bacteria > Bacteroidota > Bacteroidia > Chitinophagales > Chitinophagaceae > Chitinophaga > Chitinophaga dinghuensis. Next base: position 377,927 of record NZ_QLMA01000002.1, on the reverse strand, counting down.
ATACCGAAGGTAACGATACCCAGACGTTTTGCTTCAGCCAGAGCGATGTGTTCGTGGGAGATATCTACCAGGAACAGAGCAGCTGGAACGCGTGCCAGTTGAGCGATACCACCCAGCACTTTCTCCATTTTCTCTTTATCACGGCTTAAAGTCAGACGTTCTTTTTTAGTGATGTTGTCGAAAGTTCCGTCAGCCAGCATTTTTTCGATGCTCTGCATTTTCTTCACACTCTTACGGATAGTAGCGAAGTTAGTGAGCATACCACCTAACCATCTTTCAGTTACGAAAGGCATGTTGATGTTACGCGCAGCATCTGCTACGATTTCTTTCGCCTGCTTTTTAGTTGCAACGAACATGATCTTCTTACCGCTTTTTGCGATAGATTTCAGGGCAGCTGCTGCTTCCTGTAAACCTTCAACGGTTTTGTTCAGATCAATGATATGAATACCTTTCTTTTCTGCGAAAATATAAGGCAGCATTTTCGGATTCCATTTTTTCTTCAGGTGACCGAAGTGAACACCTGCCTCCAGTAACTGCTGCTGCAATGAGGTATTATTTTCCATGTTTATATTGCTCAATTAAAAGGATCAAATAATATAACTGTCGGCGGAAGTATTGATACGTAACCGCCAACAGCTCAAAAATATTAGCGTTTAGAGAACTGGAAGCTTCTTCTTGCTTTCGCTTTACCTGGTTTCTTACGTTCTACTGATCTAGGATCACGTTTCAGCAGACCAGCTGCTTTCAGTGCAGGACGGAACTCTGGATTCACTTCGCACAGTGCGCGAGCAATACCCAGTTTAATAGCTTCTGCCTGACCTTTGATACCACCACCTTGTGCATTCACTTTCAGGTCGAATTTATCAACCGCTTCGATGGTTTTTAAAGGCAGTTCCACCTGATTTTGCAGGTAGATCAGAGAAAAGTAGTTTTTATAATCCTTGTCGTTGATAGTAATGTTACCGGTACCTTTGTTGATATAAACACGGGCAACCGCTTCCTTACGACGACCTATTGTATTTTTTTGCTTTTCCATGTATCAGAGAAAATTAGAAAGTTAAAGGTTGTGGTTTCTGTGCTGCGTGAGGATGTTCAGCGCCAGCATATACAAACAGTTTTTTGTACATTTTGCGACCCAGGCGATTTTTAGGCAGCATACCTTTTACAGCTTTCTCAATCATAACCTCAGGACGACGACGAATCAGGTCCTTTGCCAGTTCAATTCTCTGACCTCCTGGAAAACCAGTGTAATGGATGTATTCTTTTTCTTCCATTTTGTTACCAGTCAGCACAATTTTTTCAGCATTGATAACGATGATGTTGTCACCGCAATCAGTATGAGGAGTATAGTAAGGCTTGTTCTTACCTCTTAAAATAGCGGCCATTTTAGCAGCAACCCTGCCAAGTGTCAGATTGGTAGCATCTACAATGTACCAGTCACGCTTTACGTAAGCGTCGTTAGCCGATTTTGTTTTAAAACTTAATGTGTTCATTGTTGTATACGATAAAGATTACGTCTTGTAAACAATTCCCCCATAATGAGGGAGTGCAAAGGTACATTCCCCATTTCTAATTACCATACATTTTACCCACTTTTTTACACAGCACCTTTGTAACTTATTGATGTTCAATAAAAAATTTGTATGAAAGTTATTAACAGCCCCTGAAAATGCAGTTGATAACTTGTTTTTTATTAATGTATGAACACAAAAAAGCCGGCCTCAACCGGACCGGCCCCTTGTTATATAATATCTTTCTTTAATTCCTGTTCCGGGATCCCAGGAATATCATCAGGTACTGGAACAAAGTAGCAATAGACGCCAGCGCCGCCACTACATAAGTCATAGCCGCCCACCAAAGTGCATTTTTAGCCTTATCATGCTCGCCTTGCGTCATTACCCTGCTATTATCCAGCCAAGCCAAGGCCCTTTTGGATGCGTCAAACTCTACCGGTAAAGTTATCACAGAGAAGACAGTCGTAACCGCAAACAGTACAATACCTACCAATAACAACTGCGGAAACCGGTTCACCATTAAAATACCTATTAATAATACCCAGTTTACCAGATTGGCGCTTACCTGCACCAGCGGTACCAACTTAGACCTCATCCCCAACCAAGGATAATGGGCCGCATGCTGCACAGCATGACCACACTCGTGAGCCGCCACCGCAGCAGCCGCCACATTGGCCCCGTTATATACGTCGGGACTCAGATTCACCGTCTTGTCAGACGGATTATAGTGATCAGATAAAAATCCATCTACAGACCTTACCTGAACATCATATATCTGATTGTCTCTCAACATCTTCTCTGCTATTTCGCGCCCGGTCATGCCGGAGGAGGTGGGTATCTCACTATACTCTTTAAATCGGCTCTTTAAAATATAGCCAACCAGCATACTGATCCCCACAAAAATCAATGAAACGAACAAAATTCCTGGTGTCATATGCAATATTTTTACAGAATATTTCAGGCTAATCCGAGTCAAAAACCTTTCCAACCTATCCAATTTAAGGATTATTTAGCATCTCCCTGTCATCCCTTCCTCATCCTTTCCCTCTTCCGTTCATCCATAAAATTAACACTGCCATATTGGCGAAATTTATTTTTTCAGATGTTAAAATCGGCCTATTTGTCAGCCAAAAACCCCTTTCGGATTAGCCGGATTTCATATACAATTTTACATGCCAGCTACCCTATTTATCAACATTTTATGGCTTGTCATTGAAAGTAATATTGGACCAAAATAGCGGCTCAAACAAGCGATGGCAGCCACTTTCTAACATTAGAAAAATACATCAAAAGTTATTCACATCGATTAAATAAACTTTTTTATTCTGAAGCCATTTAGTAATTTAGACCTGAATTTAATGGGTTAGTAAGTAGAAAGAGTCAACGGAATCTTCCGTTTGGCTCTTTTCTCATTTTAGGAATTCCCACACCCCGTTTTTTTGAATTCTCCTTACCTTGTACCCTCTCTTTTTATACTATTATGAGTAAAATAAGAACTGCTTTTTTCTGTCAGAGTTGTGGATACGAATCTGCTAAATGGAATGGTAAATGTCCAAGTTGCGGACAATGGAATACTTTCGTTGAAGAACGTGTTCAAAAAGATACGCCTGCCAAACAAGAATGGAAAACTAACGATAACCCACTCGCACGCACACAAAAAATTATTAGTCTCTCTGAAGTCCAAACCATTGCGGAAAAACGACTTCTTACGCCAGACAATGAACTGAACCGCGTGCTGGGAGGCGGCATAGTAGCGGGTTCCCTTGTACTCGTTGGTGGAGAACCAGGCATCGGTAAATCGACCCTCTTCCTCCAAAATGCACTACAACTGAAAGATGTTAAAACACTCTATATCAGTGGAGAAGAAAGTGAACAACAAATAAAAATGAGAGCGGATCGCATCCGCGCTTCTAATGAACAATTTTATTTGCTGACCGAAACTTCCACACAAACCATCTTCCAGGAAATAAAAAAACTTCAGCCTCAACTGGTGATCGTAGATTCCATACAGACACTACAATCGCCTTTCATAGAATCCGCGCCAGGCAGCGTTTCCCAGATCAGAGAAACCACCGCGGAACTGCAACGGTTTGCTAAAGAAAGTAATACGCCGGTTTTTCTGATCGGACATATTACCAAAGATGGTTCCATTGCAGGCCCAAAAGTACTGGAGCATATGGTAGATACCGTACTGCAGTTTGAAGGCGATCAGCATTATGCATATCGTATCTTACGAACTATAAAAAATCGCTTCGGCTCCACTGCTGAACTAGGCATTTATGAAATGACTGGCACAGGACTGAGACAAGTAACCAATCCTTCTGAAATCCTCATCTCTCAACGGGATGATTTATTAAGCGGTGTCGCAATTTCCGCAACCATGGAAGGTATGCGTCCACTGCTCGTAGAGGTACAAGCATTGGTAACCCAATCAGTTTACGGCACGCCACAACGAACTGCTACTGGTTTTGATTTACGCAGACTACAACTCTTACTGGCAGTACTGGAGAAAAGAGGCGGTTTCCATTTCGGCGTGAAAGATGTATTTCTCAATATCGCCGGCGGTATTCGTGTGGAAGATCCGGCTATTGACCTGGCCGTATTATGCGCGTTACTGAGTTCTTATGAAGATAATGCCCTGCCCAACAAAGTATGTTTTGCCGGAGAAGTAGGATTGAGCGGGGAGATACGTGCCGTCAACCGGATAGAACAACGCATAGCAGAGGCAGAAAAACTGGGCTTCGATAAAATTTTCATCTCCCGATATAATAAGAAAGGAATAGATTTCAGTAAATTCAATATCGAAGTGATTGCTGTGGGTCGGGTGGAAGAAGTCTACCAACAGCTATTCTAAGCTGCTTAACCATTTACTTTATGATATCCCGTTTGTTAACGCCATTGGTAGATCTTTTCTACCCTCATTGCTGTGATATTTGCGGCACTGACCTTTCTGAACGCCAGGAGAAACTGTGCATTTCCTGTATGACCAACTTGCCGGAAACACAGTTTCACCTGATGGATAATAATCCTGTCGAAAAAATTTTCTGGGGGAGATGCGTGGTACAACATGCCACCGCTGCCTATTATTATTCGCCGTCTTCCGGCATACAACGCCTGGTTCACTCCTTTAAATACAAACAACGCCCGGATCTGGCGACCTATCTGGGAAAAAAGGTAGGGGCTATGCTGCTACAAAGTACATGGATACATGAAATTGACGCCGTAGTTCCTGTTCCTATGCATGCGCGCAAACAACGTAAAAGAGGCTATAACCAGGCCGCACTATTGGCGGAAGGTATTGCTGCTGTTATTCAAAAACCTGTTTTAAATAATTTTCTGCAAAAGTGCGTTACTACCAATACACAAACGCGGAAAGACAGAACAGAACGTTGGGGGAACGTTGCAAATGTATTTCAGGCCGCAGATGCGGCAAAAGGCAAACATTTTCTGTTGATAGACGATGTTATTACGACAGGCGCTACCACGGAAGCATGTTGTCAGGCGATACAACAAACAGGCGCTGATGTTAGCGTCTGTTGTCTTGCTTATGCCTGGAGTTAAAAAAAAGAACAATTTTTTAATAATGGTTAGTTAACTTTAGGTATTCCGTAGGACCATATCTTTGTTAACGCTAACTACTAATAATATTACTACCATGTTTAAATTAACCATACTGTCAATTTTTATGATGTTCGCCGCTGCCGCTTCTCATATTTATGATTTCAAGGTAGATGCCGTAGATGGCAGCAAGATTGACTTTGCCAAATACAAGGGTAAGAAAATTCTGATAGTAAATACTGCCTCCCTTTGTGGCAACACTCCCCAGTATGAAGGCCTCGAAAAACTCTACAAAAAATACCAGAACAGTCTGGTAATCGTTGGTTTCCCCGCAAATAATTTCGGTAGCCAGGAACCTGGCTCCAACAAGGAAATTCAGGAATTCTGCACTAAGAAATATGCTGTTACCTTCCCAATGGCAGCAAAGATTTCTGTTAAAGGCGCAGACATCCATCCTATTTACAAATGGCTGCTGGATGAAAGCAAAGCCAAACATCTGGAACCAGCAGAAGTAACCTGGAACTTCCAGAAATACCTGCTGGACGAGCATGGTAACCTGGTAGCTGTTTTCTCACCAAAAACACAACCAGAATCGCCAGAAGTGATTGCAGCTATAGAGAAAAAGTAATTTTCAACCTCCCCCCGCATACTCCTTTTGCCAACTTTGTGTAAACTAAAAATTTACTCCGGGTTTCGTATGTCCGTACCCGTGGGTATGTATTGTTACACCTAGTATTATTAGTAATGAAGAGAATTTTATTGTACTTGCCACTATGTCTTGTGATACTTGTTTGTATGCACCTGCTCCCGTCTTGCCAAAGCCAGATAGATGCGCCCATTATCTCCTGCCCGGAAATGGTTTTCAACGTAACCTCCGGAGGAGTCACTAAAAACCTGAACCTCTCCAGCAGCGTACTGTTTCGGCAGGAAACAGATAGCGGCGGCCGCAAATACCTGAGTATGGAGGCCCTGAACGACAGCATGAAAATCATTATTAACATTAATGATGGCTTATACGTGGATAGTGTGCTTATGAATGATACCATTCAATCCAAAACCTACTTCTTCTCCCGTAAAACGGGCTTGCAAGGAGGTTTGGTAGTAGCAGGAATTCGCGTTCCCACTGAGTATGGATATGATTATTTACAGACTGATACCTCCAGTGTCACCATTACGCGGATAAATCCTAAAAAGAGAACTGTTACCGGATACTATTATTTCAGTGCGGCCAACAACACTGTTCAGGGCGAAGGCGTATTCCAGAATACCTGCTACCTCTCGCTGACCAAATAGGTTTACGGCGATTTCATTATCTTGCGGCATGCTTTTCACCGATGTAATAGGACAATCTGCCGTTGCCAATCAGCTGATACAATCCGTTCAGCAAAACCGTCTCAGTCACGCATTAATTTTGCTGGCGCCGGAAGGCGCTGGCGGGTTGCCGCTGGGACTGGCATTTACGCAGTACCTCGTCTGTGAAAACAAACAGCCGCAAGGCCCTTGTGGACAATGTGGCGGCTGTATCAAAGCTTCTCAATATATCCATCCGGATATCCACTTTTCGTACCCCGTTATTCCCCGTAAAGCCGGCGATAAGCCTGTTAGCACAGATTACATTAACGAATGGAGGGAGTTCGTCTCCACAAATCCATACGGTAATGCATACGACTGGCTGCAATTTATCGGCGCAGAAAATAAACAAGGGAATATCACCGCCAACGAATGCCAGGATATTATCCGCAAACTGAATCTTAAGAGCTTCGAAAGCGGATATAAAATTCTCCTGATGTGGCTGCCGGAATACCTTGGTAATGAAGGGAACCGACTCCTTAAACTTATCGAGGAACCTCCTATAAACACCCTCTTTATCCTCGTGGCAGAAAACCAGGAACAAATCCTGGCTACCATTTTGTCGCGCACCCACCTGATTAAAGTGAATCCTATTCCCAAAGAGGAAATGGTAAAATCATTGGTGGAACGAGGTAAGGTCCCTCCTGCCAGAGCACAGCAAATCGCCACTATTACTGCTGGCAATTACCGGGAAGCAGTCTATCTTCTGCAACACTCTGAGGATGACTATCACGAGCTGCTTCGCAATTGGTTAAATTATATTTTTACAGGTAACCGGATTGCCCTCCAAGAGTGGATTGAAGGCATTTCCAGTGCAAAAACTGGTCGCGAAAACCAGAAACAATTCCTGCGATATTTTATTAATCTGCTGGAACACACGATCCGCCTACAGTTTATTGACAGAAGTCAGTTGGCTTTTTCTGAAGATGAAATGGACTTTTCTGCGAAATTGCTGAAACTGGCCAACCTGGAGCAAATGGAACAGATCGTGGATACGCTAGATAATGCCTATTACCATATTGAGCGGAATGCGAACGCTAAAATGCTCTTCCATGCCTTGTCCATCAAGCTACAATATATATTCAAAAAGAAAGCTTTGCCTGTAATATAATAACGGTTTGACTTTAGGGGTCATATCCTCGGCCTTTTCCTTATCTTTGCTGCTTTCCGTCTTTTTGTTTTTATTGCAGGAATACTGTATATTAATGATTAGAATGACCTGAAATGCTTATTTCTAAAATTTAAACTAATTAATAATATGGCTTGTGCCGGATGTGGTACGGGTGTAGATGGTAAGCCGTCGGGATGCAGGAGTAACGGAGGATGCAGTACAGGAGGTTGTAACAGACTGAATGTGTTTGATTGGTTGTCCAATATTCCACTCGCAGATAGCTTAGCACCATTTGACATAATTGAAGTAAGTTTTAACAATGGCAGCCGCAAGGATTTTTACCGTAACGTTACCAGACAACATTTTGATAAAGGTGAAATGGTAACTGTTGAAGGAGTTAGCGGCTTCGACGTTGGAACAGTAAACCTGACAGGTGAGCTGGTAAAACTACAGATGAAAAAACGACGCGCAGAGGATACACCCGAAGTAAAAAAAGTCCTGCGTCGCTCCACTCAAGATGACCTGCAGCGAATGAGTGATAATAAAGCCCGTGAAAAGGAAGCACTGATAAAGTCAAGGGCATTAGCCCGCAACCTGGGGCTCGAAATGAAACTCACTGAGGTCGAAATTCAGGCCGATGGCCGAAAAGCAACGTTCTTTTACACAGCGGATGATCGAGTTGACTTCCGCGAACTGATTAAGGTTTATGCATCCGAATTCCGGGCTAAAGTGGAGATGCGTCAGATAGGCGCTCGCCAGGAAGCTGGAAAAGTAGGAGGTATCGGTAGCTGCGGACGTGAACTCTGTTGCTCCACCTGGCTCTCTGATTTCAAAAGCGTGAATACTACCGCTGCCCGTTATCAGAACCTTTCCATCAACCAGGCAAAGTTATCCGGACAATGCGGCCGCCTCAAATGCTGCCTCAACTATGAACTGGATACTTACATGGATGCGCTGAAAGACTTCCCCGATGATGCGGACACTATTGAAACCGCCAGCGGCGTAGCCTCTCTTCAAAAACGCGACATTTTCAAAAGCCTGATGTGGTATTCTTATGAAGGCAGCAACAAACAATACCCGCTGACCATCGGAAGAGCAAAAGAAATCAGACATCTCAATAAGCAAGGTATCAAACCTGAAGACCTGAAAGCTGTTGAGCTGGTAAATGTGAACAAACCGAAGGAAACAGACCTTGGCTTTGCGGACGTAGTAGGACAAATCAGTCTGAAATCCCTGGAGAAAACTGTCCAGAAACGCAAACAGAAAGACAAGGACAAACAAAAACAACAAAAACCGGATCATCCAAAACAAGGAGGCCAGCGTAACGAAAGCCCTAAACAGGAGCCTAAAGTACAAACTCAGCAACCTAAACAGGATAACCGTCACCCAGATCGCCATAAACAAAAGCAGGAAAACCGCCCACAACAAAAACAAGGCGGCCAGCAAAACCAGGGAGGACAACAAAACCGACCTAACCGCGATCAACAACAAAACCGCCCACAACAACAAGGGCCCAAACAGGAGAAAGAAGGACAAGGTCAGCCACCTAAACAGGACCGCAGACCACCTAAACATCACAAACCAAAACCTTCCAATCCAAACAATAAAGACAACAATAATGCTGGCAACAGCAATAATAAAAACTAAAAAAAACCGGCTGCACTTGCAGCCGGTTTTTTTTATGCCCTTACGGCAAAAATCTCCTTCTCAACATTAAAAGGCCGCCCAGACGGAGCAGCCTTTGTTAATAATTGGTTTTTGCTTATGAGAAATTTTTAAATGTCTTTTTGGATACACTATGCCTCGTTCTCAAAGAGAAGCTTGTAATAGTGCAGGTTCGTGGCTTCATCATATCCCTTCTCAATCATTTCGCGATTGCCATGAATATAAATATGAAAATTGGAGTCCAGCTTCAATACACTCTTAAACACTTTCTGTTGCTTTTTCACGGCTGGCGCCGATATTTCAAATTCATCCGGAATTTCTTGTTGATACGCTTGCTGGTACTCATTCCTGTACTCCCGAAATGATGCTATCGCATCGGGATGTCCCAGTACTTCATTTGCAAAGTCATCTACCTGGAAATGTTCCTTTTCTTTAAAGTATGCGGCTGATTTATTCAGAAGATCTACCTGATCGACCCGGTCCATTTCATACTCCGTAGGCAGTTTATTATGGATAAACTGCTTACACATGTTCACTGCTGTTTCAGTTTGGTGATAACTATCCTCCCGACGCATTACCTGCAGGAAGGCATCTTTCCAGTATACAGCCTCTGTTTGCTTGCTGATACTGTCTACCACACTTACTTTATATCCGTTTTCTTCTTCTACGTTAAAGACCAGGCATCCTTTGTCAAGTTTATTAATATTAATGCCGTCTTCATAGTTCACCTGGTAATTCTCGTCTTCAAGAAAGACTTTCAGATATGTATCTCTATTTTCTGATTTGAAGATTCCGATTGCGGGGACCTCTTCTCCATCCACCTGACATTTGCTAAAGTAGGCTATATACAACTCTCCTCCCTTTATTTTGGGATGGGTGGAGTGTTTATATAGATGTTTGGCAATATTTACAGACTGCTCTTGGAACTCGCTTTGGTCTTCAAATATACGTCGACAATATTGAAATATTTCATTCAGTTGCAAATCTGCTTCATGATAAAAACGGAAAAACTCCGCTGTTTTAGTGAATGGCTGAATGAAGTATGTAATCAATAACTGGCTGATTGTTTCATCCTCCAGCTGCAACGGCGCTTTGGAACAAAGCAGCATTTCCTCATTGGATGAATTACCCACCTTATGAATGGTCAGGTGTGCCAGATCTTTAAACTCCGAAACGTGAATCATGCGGGCAAAAGTAGTAAAACTCCATGCAACGAAAATTACCCGTTCATAGCGCATTTTTAACATACATCCCGGAAACCAATACCATCCGGCATCTCCTTACATCAATCAAAAATAATTTTTTTCGATTTGTTCACTATTTTAAAGCAGCAAAAATACCGTACATGAAAAAAATATACATGCTGACACTACTCGCAGGTGGTAGCCTGTCTGCATTCTCTCAGCAAAGTAAGCCCACTGCCCCACTCTACACGGCAAGAGACCTGACAGCAGAAAATATGTTCTCCGTAAACATCGAAGGACCCAACTTCGATAAAGCCGGCAACTTTTATGTAGTCAACTTTCAGAAAGACGGCACCGTTGGCAAAATCAATACCCATAACGGTTCCGGAGAAGTTTTCGTCACCCTACCGGATAGCAGCATTGGCAACAGCGTTAACTTCGACAGCAAAGGCAATATGTTCCTGCCCGACTTCAAAGGACATAATGTACTCATGGTGGATATGAAAACACGCAAAGTAAGCGTGTATGCGCACTCCGATCAGTTCAATCAGCCTAATGATCTCTGTATCAATAAGAAAGATCAGCTTTTCGCATCAGATCCCAACTGGAAAAACAGCACCGGCCAACTTTGGCGCATCGATAAAAACCGTAAACCAGTACTCCTGGAATCCAATATGGGCACCACCAATGGCATTGAACTGAGCCCGGATGAGAAAACGCTGTACGTCAACGAAAGCATCCAGCGCAAAGTGTGGAAGTACAATGTGGATAAAGACGGGAATATTTCAGGGAAAACACTCTTCGCAACCTTTCCAGATTATGGCTTCGATGGCATGAAATGCGATAAGGACGGTAATCTCTATATAGCCAGATGGGGCAAAGGCACCATTGCCGTACTGAATCCCAAAGGAGAGTTGATCAGAGAAATTCCGCTGAAAGGTAAACAATGCAGCAACCTGATTTTCGGCGATAAAGACGGGAAAACAGTATACGTAACTTTACAAGATAGAAAATGTGTAGAAACCTTTAGGGTGGAAACCCCAGGAAAGCGTTATTAAGACGGGAGGCAATCTTCCCCGTTTTTAGTTGTTTTAAGAAAGACCGGAGTACAGTACTCCGGTCTTTTTTTATGTTAGCGGATGATGAGCATCCAACCTTTTCCTTTGCTAACGGGGATCGCAGCATCTTTACCGAATACCTGTCCCTGTTGGAAATTACGTACATCCGGCGCCGTGATAGTTGCCCTGGATGGATCAATTCCCAATGCCTTCCAGTCGATACTCAGGTGAATGTTAGTATCTTCCGGCGCCCAGCTGGCCAATGATACCAATACGGCTCCATCCTTACGGTAGATGGTAGCAGGTACCAGTGGATTATCTGTTTTTACCGGATTGTTGTCTACCCAATATCCTACCATCTTCGTTCCCTGCATGCCAAAATCATCCCATACTTTCCAGATAGGACGGGGATCTGCATTGTCTGACCATGGCATACGATTCGTCATACCATATACCATACCTCTCCAAGGATTACCGCCATCCTGCAACATTTCACCCATCAAGCCAAACGGAATACCGCTTACTTCTGTCAGGAAGAAATCAGGCGCATTATGTTCATAGTCGAAATACTCGCCGAACCAAAGTCTGTTCAGATAAGGGAAATGCTCCATATACAGCATACCGCTATTGATAAACCCATCGGATTTATTGTATTGATTGGCGGAATGCAGATCGATAATTCCCGGATGGCCATCCTTTGTGAGTACACGCTTGATACGCTTCATGGTTACACGATCAAAGGCCACATCATCCAGGTAAATCCCATCGATGCCTACCTGTTGTACCAGCCAGTTCATCCCTTCCACATAGTAGTTGTGCCAGCGATTCATGCCACTGTTGATAATAGCAGCATCTTTATCTTCCGGTACAAACCAGGCAGCGATGTAGTCTTTGCCAATATGTTCCTGTAACCAGGAGAATCCGCCACCTTTACCAGGACTATACACCTCATGTCCAAGACTGCGCAGGGGGAATGTTTCCCAGGCATGGTTAGACAATTCACGCACTGTATTATAGATCTTCACCTTCAAACCCTTGCTGTGAGCGGCATCTATATAATCCTTCATTTTCTTCCACTCAATGAATGGATAGTTAATCCAGGGATTAATTTCATTACCATGGTGGATATTCACCACGGTAGCTCCTGTTGCCTTGATGGAGTCCAGGTTTTCATATTTGTGGAAAAACCGGGTAGACCATTGGAAATCTGTATTGAGCTTGTGGAAAGGTGTAACGATGAGATGGAAGTTATAATATAACACATCGCCTTTATGCATCGTACGTTCGCCAGTGTATGCGTTGGCGAGTATAGATTTGCCTTTCAGGCCGATGGTAATCCCTCCTTTATTATCATTTCCCCAGGAAGTCGGTAGCAGCAAAGGTTTCTGCAGATAGAAATTGGTATTCAGCGGTCGGATATAGTGTTCATCCCGCAGGGTGAATTGCAGACCGGCATTGACATCTCCTACCCATGCCCCATCCTGGTTCTTATTTTTCACATCCCATTTCCAGTCAATTTTTTCCGGACGCAGGCCTCCTTTCTGATTCAGGCCCATCATATATTTCGCCACGGTGGTTTCGAAAGGAATATGCATGGTAACATCTTTCAGCTTCACTTCGTCGGTGGCCGTTACTTTCACAGTGAACTCCATGTAACCGTCGAATTCCATTGCTGCCTTTACTTCCATTTGCAGTCCAGGAGCGGTGTTCATCGCATTCCAGGTAATTTTACCGGCATCTTGCGATTGTACTTTCCAACCCTGGTTTTGCCATTTGAGGTCTTTTCCGTCAGCGGCGTTAATGAAGTGGAAATGAATAGGTTCGGTGAGGAGATTTCTTGGCTTGTCTGTCATCTCCGTCATTTCCGGTGTAAAGAAAGTTTGTATCTGAGCGGGGAAACCGTCTTTACTGATACCTACTTTTCTACCGAGCAGACTGATCACACTATCTTTCAACACCAATGGCGTGTAAGGGGCAATTACTGCGTTATCCTGTGCCAATGTAGAATTGAGCCACTTCAGGCGGGTTTGTTTCCACGGTTCGTTGGCGCCGCCGTTCACTGCCAGTTTAGGCGTAACCGTTAGGTATACACGAACAGGCATAGCAGGCATTCCTTGCGGTTTGATGGTAACAATTCCCTGGTAATTTCCTGGCTGCGCCTGTTGCGGTACATCAATGCCACACCAGAGGGCCTGTATCTTACCCTCTTCTACATTCACCTGGTTGGTAAACGGATGGGCATCGTAAGTAGTACCGGTAGTATTGATGCAGCTGGTTTGGGAAGACGGAATTACTTTACCGTCGGCAGTTTTCAGATCAGAGAATGTAATCTTTACATCGTTCAATGCTTTCAGTGCGTAGACCCCTAACTGGAATGCGTAGTACTCTCCTTTATCTGCCTGGCCTTTGAAGGATTGAGAGGGTCCTTTCTGTATCCATCGCTGTGGCAGATCATCTGTCATTTTAATGGGGAACTCTCTGTCTTCCGGAAACAACAGGTATCCTGCACCAGGATGTTTCAGCAATAGCGCTTTCATTTCGGCGTCTGTAGCAATAACTTCCATTGGGAAGTAGCTATTAAAGGTATCTACTGCTTCAATTTCCTTAACGGTGGCATTAGGTTTCAGATTGGCAGGAATAGCCTGAGACCAGTTGGCAGACGCGGTTTCCTCTGGTTGCAGATATACGCCTTTAGGATAGTTGGAGCGGCCTTCATTTTTGTAAGGCAGGTAGTAGATGTAATACTCTCCTTTCCCAGAGGTAGGTTCAAAAACGAGATCTCCCTGTTCCCGATTGATGGAAAGGGTTTTCGTGTTATTGATCTTTCCTTTGGTTTTGGCATCCTGGATGATAATGCGTTTAGCTTCCGGATTTTCATCGCGGCGGCGCCATGGGATGACTACTCTGGCAACATTTCCTGTGCCGTTAAAAGTGACCACTACCCGATGGTTGCCCAAAGAGTCTGGATTCCAGGAATTGTTGCCGGCAGTGTATTTCAGCTGTTGAGCGAAGGTAGTACCAAACAGTCCGAAGCTAAGTCCTGCCATTATCAATCCTCTTTTAAGGAATCGGGCGTGAGGTTGATGCTGTAGCATGTAAGATGATTGAATTTCAAAATATGGAAAATATATCCGTCTTGCGGATAAGTCTGTTCACTGGAGCCCTAAAATACAATCCCTGGCTATAAATAAAAAACGCGGATATGAATCCGCGTTTTTTAGAGTAATATTTTTGATAGGAAGATTACATGCATAATCCGCCACAAGCGCTGATAGTTTGTCCAGTCACATAGCTGCTGAGGTCAGAAGCGAGGAACAGGCAAACATTAGCGATATCTTCAGGCGTACCGAATCTTGCCAACGGAATTTTCGAGATATAGCTAGAAGCAGCTTCTCCTTCTTTCAGGTAGCTGGTCATATCTGTTTCGATAAATCCAGGAGCAACGGAGTTGCAACGAATGTTGCGGCTACCCAGTTCCTGTGCGATAGATTTAGAGAAACCGATGATACCTGCTTTTGAAGCGGCATAGCTGCTTTGTCCTGCGTTCCCCATGATACCGATAACGGAGCTCATGTTGATAATGGAACCGCTTTTCGCTTTCATCATAGGACGGATTACCTGTTTAGTCATGTTATACACGCTTTTCAGGTTGATGTTCATCACATCGTCCCACTGATCAGGGCTTAAGCGCAGCAGCAGGTTATCTTTGGAAATACCTGCATTGTTCACGCAGATATCTATGCTACCGAATTCTTTCAGTACTTCTGCTACCAGTGTTTCGCACTCTTCATATACACCAGCATTGGACTTGTAAGCTTTAGCTTTAACGCCAAAAGCTTGCAGTTTTTCTTCCAGGATTTTGGCTTTTTCGTCGGAGCTTAGATATGTGAAGGCCACATGAGCGCCCTGTGCGGCAAATTTCAAGGCAATAGCTTCTCCGATACCACGGCTGGCGCCAGTTACAATCGCTACTTTGTTCTCCAGTAATTTCATTGTTATAGTTGATAGGTTTTTAAGCGTTCATGTTATTGGCCGCAAAGCGGAGGATTTCCTCCAGATAATTACGGTCGTTATTGAGTCGAGGTACTTTATGCTGGCCACCCAGTTTTCCTTTGCTTTTAAGGAATTCGCAGAAGGTTCCCTGAGGCAGTACATGTACTACCGGCATACGGAGCGCAATATCCTTATGGCGTTTGGCTTCGTAGTCGGAGTTGATGGTTTTGAGTGTGGAGTCGAGCACCTGGATGAAAGTGTTCAGGTCATCGGGGGCTTTGTCGAATTCCACGAGCCATTCGTGGCCACCGTTCCCTTTATCGCTGAAGTATACCGGAGCGGCGGTGTAATCATTTACGATGGCGCCGGTTGCTTCGCTGGCTTTTGCTACTGCAATATCGGAGTTTTCTACAATTACCTCTTCTCCGAAGGCGTTGATAAACGATTTCGTACGTCCGCTTACTTTAATTCTGTAAGGCAGCAGAGAAGTAAACTGAATGGTATCTCCTACCAGGTATCTCCATAAACCGCCGTTGGTGCTGATGATCAGGGCATAGTTTTTACCCAGTTCTACTTCCTGCAGTTGGAGGGTGCGGGGATGGTCTTTACCCAGTTCTTCCATCGGCATAAATTCATAGAATATGCCATGGTTAAGGAACAGGAGTAATCCTTCTTCCCCTATTACATCCTGGGCTGCAAAGAAGCCTTCAGAAGCGTTATAGGTTTCCTGGTAATACATGGTGGGTTTGCGGATCAGTTTTTTAAACTGTTCGCGATAGGGCGTAAAGCTCACACCGCCATGCATATAAAGTTCTATGTTAGGCCAAACATCGGCCAGGTTATCTGTGCCGGTCAGCTCGAATATTCTTTTGATCAATACGATGGTCCAGGTAGGTACGCCGGCGATGCTGGTTACATTTTCATGTATAACGGCATTGGCCATACGTTCTATTTTCTCTTCCCACTCGTCCATTAATGCGATGGAGAGATCCGGAGTACGGATCATGTTTCCGTAGAACGGCATATTTTGGAGCATGACAGCGCTGAGATCTCCGAAGTAGGAGTCGCTGTCTTCCGAGAGTTTGTTCACCTGGTGGCTTCCGCCGATTACCAGTGATTTACCGGTAAGGAGATCGGAATCCGGGAAGTTATTATAGTATAAGGTAAGAACGTCTCTACCGGAGCGGTAATGGCATTCATCCAGACTTTCCACCGTCACGGGGATAAATTTGCTTTTATCTGCGGTTGTTCCGCTGGATTTGGCAAACCATTTAATGGGAGTATTCCAGAGGACGTTTTGTTGTCCTTCCATCACCCGTTGGATATAGGGTTTGATGGTATCATAAGTGTGAATGGGAACTGCTTTCTTGTACTCGTCGATTTTATAGATCTTGGAAAAGCCGTGCTGCTTTCCAAACTCAGTATACTGAGCTGCACTGATAAGGTTCTGGAATACCTGCTGTTGCACTTGTACCGGGTACTGCATAAAGTGCGCGATGCGCCCCATACGTAGTCTGGCCAACTGTGATATTGCAGGACTTAAAATTCTCATATATAGGATTACAGTGGAAAAAAGTTAAAGTTTAGCTGCCTCATCCAGATAATTCTTGCGGCGTAGGATGAAATTCTGACCAAGATACACTTTTCTTACCTGTTCATCTTCTGCCAGCTCTTCTGCAGAACCGGATTTCAGGATTTTACCTTCGAACAGTAGGTAGGCACGGTCGGTAATAGATAACGTTTCCTGTACGTTGTGGTCAGTGATGAGGATACCGATGTTCTTGTATTTCAGCTTTGCTACAATAGATTGAATATCTTCAACGGCGATAGGGTCAATACCTGCAAAAGGCTCATCCAGCAGGATAAATTTCGGATCTACGGCCAATGCCCTTGCGATTTCTGTACGGCGGCGTTCGCCTCCGCTCAATACATCGCCAGGACTCTTACGTACATGCGTCAGTCGGAACTCGGAGAGCAATGCTTCCAGTTTATCTTTCTGCTCCGCTTTCTTCAGCTTGGTCATTTCTAGTACAGCGGCAATATTATCTTCCACGCTCAACTTACGGAAAACCGAGGCTTCCTGTGGCAGATAACCGATGCCCATCTGGGCTCTTTTGTACATAGGTAATTTGGTGATATTCAGGTCGTTCAGGTAAACGTTTCCCTCATCCGGCTTAATAAGCCCAACTACCATGTAGAAAGAGGTGGTTTTACCCGCACCATTGGGACCCAGCAGTCCTACAATCTCACCCTGCGACACCTCAACAGATACGTGATTTACTACCGTTCTGTTGCCATAACGCTTTACAAGCTGGTCTGTATGTATTCTTAGTGCCATATTTTCAAACTTAGCAAAATTAAACAATTCATCCACTTGGCCTAGTTATAGTTATTATAAGATCAAAATTCTGCGATTTATTAGGGGATATATTAATTTTACCCCCAAATTCCAGCTTCCAACTGTATGAAAGTAACCGAACATATTGCCCAGGCCAAAGATACATTGATCTCTTTTGAGGTTTTACCTCCACTGAAAGGGAAAAGCATTGAATCCATATATGAGCATCTGGACCCTTTAATGGAGTTCAAGCCAGCTTATATCAATGTGACCTATCACCGCAGTGAGCATATGTTTAAGAAGAAGGCAGATGGCTCCTTTGAAAAGGTAGAAATCCGCAAACGCCCTGGTACCGTGGGTATTTGTGCAGCTTTAATGAACCATTATAATGTAGACACGGTTCCTCACCTGATTTGTGGTGGTTTCAGCAGGGAGGAAACGGAAAACGCGCTCATTGACCTGGCTTTCATTGGAATTGATAACGTATTGGTTCTCAGAGGAGATGCCCCTAAAAACGAGGCTTTCTTCGAACCAGACCCACATGGTCATAGTTATGCCAGCGAGTTATTGGAGCAGGTGGTGCGTATGAACAATGGTATTTACCTGGAAGATGATTTACAAGGTGGTGTGAAGACGAAGTTCTGCGTGGGCGTAGCTGGTTACCCTGAAAAACATTTCGAGGCGCCAAATATGCAAACCGATCTGATGAACCTGAAACGAAAAGTGGAAGGTGGAGCGGATTACATCGTTACACAAATGTTCTTCGATAACCAGAAGTACTTTGATTTCGTAGAAAAATGCCGGGAAATAGGGATTACGGTTCCTATCATTCCAGGACTTAAACCATTGACTTCCAGGAAACAACTAAGTATTTTGCCTAGAATTTTCAATGTGGATATCCCCACCGAATTCTCCAATGAAATTCTGAAATGCAAAACAGATAAGGAAGTAGAAGAATTAGGCACAGAATGGCTGATTAACCAATCTAAAGAACTGAAAAAATTCGGCGTGCCTATTTTACACTATTATACACTGGGTAAACCTAAAGTGGTAAGAAATGCTGTAGCCGCAATAATGTAATAAGGATCAATAAGTTTAGAAGATAATCCTATATAAAGCGAAGGGAAGGACGGTAGTCTTTCCCTTTTTGCTTTTCTTTCATATAAAAAATGCCATCATGTAGATACATAGTGGCATATCCCTATAACTGTCACACTTTTAATTTAACTGTCCAATGAAGGGCATTTCCTCCCCAGGAAACGCCCTTCAATAATAATAGACGCATGTACTTTTCCTTGCCCCTATGTCTGCTGAAAAAAAAGAAAGGAGCCACTGATCAGCGGCTCCTTATAACGACGAACATAGTCTGAAAATATTTTACCAGTCCTCCCGATTTAGTAAAACGCCCAGGGAAATACCAAAGGAACGGTTCTTCACGCTCAGGTCATTGGAACGATCAATATCCATGATTCCATAGCTGTAATTAGCGCCAATGGTAACGTAGGAGTTCAGCTCTATGGTAGCCAACGCATTCACGCCTGCATCCCATCTTTTCAATTGAATACTGGTGTTCGCAATGGTAGGGCTGCTACCAAACGCAACTTCCTGAGAAGCATTTTGAACTAGTCGGCCCTCATTGTAAACAGACAGATCATAGCGCGCTTTCAGGCAATAACCAGCATATGGACCTCCACCAATGGCGAGTCGCGCTTTCCCTAACGGGATCTTATACACGAAATTCAACGGTAGCGTGAGGTACTTCAGTTTCAGGCTGGTAGCCGCTGTCGTGTAGGCGTTGATGGGTTGTTTGTCAATACTGGTTAACTCTGCACCTTTCACCTCGTAATTCAGGATGGGTTGCAGATAAAAATTGTTGCCAATGGGCACATTAACGATCATACCAATTCCCCAGTTATCGGTAGATCTGGTACCCGGCCTCAATACGGAAGTACCGGTTTGCTTAATCGATAGATTTGAGTTAACGTATCCACCTCGAAATCCGATACTCACTTGGGCTGATGCATAGGACACGGTAAAACAAGCAGCAATGGCTGCAAGTGTAAAAATTCTCATGAAACGGACATTTGGGATTTTATGGTCACTGTCTTGAAAGTTGGAACATCAAAGCTAACAAACGAAAAATTAATAAGAATGGTTTTAAAAAAAAACAACAATAACATAAAAAAAGACTGCCCGTCAACGACGACTGGCAGTCTCCATTAATAATCATATAATAATATATTACTAACTAAATTTTAGCGTCCATGAAATTTATAACCCAGGGATACGCCGAATGAGGCATTTCTAAATTTACGGTCGTTACTGGTATTATTGGCGATGTTCACCATACCAAGGTCGCCGTTAAGACCGAAATACAATCCCATAGGCATTTCATAACCGATCTGAACAGTACCACCGGCATCAAAACGTTTTAATTTTGCAGGTCCTGCCGCATCATCAAAAGCGCCTATACTGGAAGTGTTGGGGCTTTTATAATTACCACCCACGCCTAATGCCAGGTATGGCCCGATTCCTAAAACCAAGTTACCATCGCCTACTTCCGGCTCAAACTGAAACATGATAGGCACTTGCAGATAACTGAGATTTACTTTTGCATCTGAGTTTTTAAATTTACCACCCTTACCTGCATAAAGTAATCCGGTACCAATGTAGAATTCATCTGCAAGTGGAATATCTACGGTAACACCGCCCCTGAAATTGGTAAGAATACTACTTGTTTCCTTACCTCCTATACCTAGTGGGCCCAGGTTTCTATACGTTACACTTGAAAAGTTGGGACCCGCCAAAATACCAAATTTAGCCTGTCCAAAGGAAATGCTGGCTATTAACAACGCCACTACAGATAACAATAACTTTTTCATTTTTAGTGATTTTGTAGTCCTTGAATGATTACGGTAAATCCAATTGAATTTTGCATCGTGTATTTACAATGGCTGGAAAAAATTGTTCAGTAACTAGGGGTAATCATAGCTTAAGACATTTGCTTCATTTTGAACATTCAGGATATGATTTAGTTCACATTGGGGAAGCCAAAGACTATGCCAAAACTGTTAAAGTTTTGTTTAATTGATTGATATACAATAAATTAAAAAGCCACCCTGTGGGTGGCTTCTGAAGATTATTTAGCTGCAGTGCTCTCTGCCGTTCGGACAAGGAACTGATCCAGTTGCTCTACGCCCAGTCGCTTCGCTACGATTTTTTTCTTTTCATCCAGCAGATATATGACTGGGGTACTATAGACGTCATATAACCGGCGGTAGTTGCTCGTTGATTCCGGATCAGATGCATGAATCCAGTCATTGAGATGATGCTGGTGAATGAATCCCAGCCATTCCTCACGGGTGCCTTCTGTTTTAATACCGATCATCTTCACGCCTAATTGTTTCCAACGGGCCTTGTAGGCCGAATCCAGTCGTGGCACTTCGGTTTTACAGTGACCGCAGGTTGGGTCCCAGAATACGAGCACTGTATATTTTGCCTGTGTTTTATATAATGATATTGGTTTTGATGCAGTATCCTTTAGTTCTAATGGTGCGGCCTGTGCTCCGATCAAATTAGGGGCAATCGCGTAAGCACGGCTGACGATCTTTCCTAACTGTTCTTCATTCAGCCAGAATGCCTGACCAGATACATAGTATTTTTCCACCAGGTGAACGAATACAGCGTCCATTCCCATGTAAGGTGAGGATTCATAATTATAGGTCAGCCACCAGAGTACAAATTTGAATACTTCTTTATTCTTGCGGGTGCGGGCAATCATATCATCGCAATCCACGATAATTGAATCCGGCATAGCTACTACCAGTTGGGTAAAATATTTTTGCAGCTTGCCTTCCAGGATCGGCGTGCGAACCAGTCGGTCAGACGTCAGGTCTACATTATCCCAGTAATGCCCTTTAAAGTAGCGGTAAGCGAAGGTAGAATCCTCTCCAGCCGGGCGCTGTGGAATTTCCGGCTCTTTCATGGCTTTGAAGATGGTGGTGAGGATAGTAGTGGGATGTTCTTTGATGAATTTATTCCGGTAGTCGTTGATGGAATTCATCAAAGTGGTCTGCATTTGCTGAACTGCAGCCGTATCTGCAGCGGTTTTGGCTGTTTTCAGTTTCTCCTGGATGGCCTTCCCTTCTTCATCGTGGCTGCCAAGGAATTTATTATAAGCCAGGAACAGTTCATTATCCACAGAGTTCTTGTAAACGGTTTTATTCACCAGATCTGAGGTATCGAGGCTTACTTCAAACTGCTGGTTTTTGTCGATCAAGGTTTCCACATATCGTTGTTTATCAGGCATTACCAGCAGGTAAATTCCTGCATTCAGCGGTGTTTTGCCTTTAATAACAGCGGTTCCTGTGGCATTGATTTCAGCAGAATCGGCCAGGAAGGTACTTTTACCCATATAATGTCCCAGGAAAATCTTTCCCTGATGGTAATTTTTCAGTTTAACCGTCAACTGATAGCCCTGGGCCATTGTTTGGCCTGTGATTGCGAGGGCAGAAATAAGCAATAATAGCAGTCTACGCATAGGATATTTCTAACTATTCGTAAAAATACCCCAAAATCTCAAAATCACTGTACCTTTGCAGCCGTGAGGAAAAAAAATGTTGTTTTAGAAAAGGTACCGGTAACTGCATATGCAGCAGAAGGTAAGGCCCTGGCCCGTCAGGATGGCAAGGTAATTTTTATTGAAGGCGGCGTTGTCCCTGGGGACGTAGTGGACGTACGGCTGAGTAAAAATAAAAAAGACTGGGCGGAAGGAAAGGCCATCCATTTCCATTCCTATTCGGATAAACGCGTAACGCCATTCTGTGCACATTTCGGCACCTGTGGCGGCTGTAAATGGCAGATGATGCCTTATAGCCTTCAACTGGAGTACAAACAGCAGCAGGTGGCGGACCATTTACAGCGTATCGGCAAACTCGTGCTGCCAGAGATGAGTCCTATCCTGGGTTCTGCTCATACGGAGCATTACCGCAACAAACTGGAATTTACCTTCAGCAACAAAGCATATCTCACCAATGAGGAAATCCAGGCCAATAACGGAGAGATTCCAGTTAGGCCGGCACTGGGCTTCCATGTTCCGAAATTATTTGATAAAGTACTGGATATCAACACCTGCTACCTGATGCAGGAGCCAGTAAACCTTATCCGCAACACTATCCGGGATTATGCTATTGCGCATGATCTCACTTTCTACGATATCCGTTTACAGGAAGGATGGCTGCGTAACCTGGTAGTACGTTTGTGTACAACGGGTGAAATTATGGTGAACCTGGTGATCCATCACGAGGATAAGGCCAACAGGATTGCTTTGCTGGATCATCTCCTGCAAACAGTACCGGCTATCACCACGGTATTATATACTATCAATCCGAAAAAGAACGACTCCATCTTCGACCTGGACCCTAAGGTATACTTTGGTAAAGGTTATGCAGAAGAAAAACTGGAAGACTTTATTTTCAAAATCGGACCTAAATCCTTCTTCCAGACAAACACCTACCAGGGAGAAGTGTTATATAAGGTAACGCGCGACTTCGCGGAGCTGACTGGCTCGGAGATTGTTTATGACCTGTATTGCGGTACTGGTAGCATCGGCATCTTTGTTTCCCGTCAGGCGAAGAAAGTAGTGGGCATTGAATTGATCAAGGAAGCCATTGATGATGCACGTGAAAATGCTGCCATGAACAATGTGAACAATGCGGAGTTTTATGCAGGAGATGTAGTGGATATCTGTGATGATGCCTTCTTTGCACATCATGGCCAGCCGGATGTAATTATTACTGACCCGCCACGGGCAGGTATGCACGAAAAGCTGGTGAACAAATTACTGGAAATCGCTGCGCCGAAAATCGTGTATGTGAGCTGTAACCCGGCCACACAAGCCAGAGATCTGGCATTGCTGGATGATATGTATACCGTGGAAAAAGTACAACCGGTAGACATGTTTCCACATACCCACCATATAGAGAACGTGGTGCTCCTCAAGAAGAGAGCAAATAAATAAAACTTAAGCATAGCCAAAATGTATCAGATAAGGCCCAGAGGGTTTCATTTACCGCCAGTAATTAAGAATCTGTTAATCATTAACGGATTGGTGTGGCTGGTAGAGATTACATTGTTAGCAAGATTCAATTATGATCTGGGCAATCTGTTTGCTCTGCATTACTGGCAATCGGATATGTTCCGACCGTGGCAGTTTGTAACGCATATCTTCATGCATTCGCCGGGGAATATCATGCATATCGTCATGAATATGTTCACCCTGTGGATGTTTGGTACTGCGTTGGAAGACAGATGGGGCTCTAAAAGGTTTCTGCTTTTCTACCTGATCTGCGGACTGGGAGCGGCCTTGTGTTACATGGGCTGGCTTACTTACGACAATATGAAACTGGCCAACGAAGCACAGCATTTCTTTGCAGACCCTTCTGTTGGTAATTTCGCTGTTATAGATAACCGATTCCATCTTGGCGAAGGCATGTATGGCATGGATGGCCTGAAATATGCTATCGGACAAGGGAACGACGGAGCGATTGACATGGCGAAAGGATTGATTGCCCGACTGCTGGACCAATACAGGAATGCCAGTATGATGGGCGCTTCCGGCGCTGTATATGGCATTCTCTTCGCTTTCGGTTACATGTATCCGAACCAGTACATTTATATGTACTTCCTGGTTCCTGTTAAGGTGAAATACTTTGTAGGCTTCCTGATCGCGCTGGAACTCTGGAGTCAGATTCAGAATTCAGCCGGCGATAATGTGGCACATATCGCCCACTTAGGTGGTGTGCTTTTTGCTTATTTATTGCTTCGCAACTGGAACCGTAAAATATTCTAATGCGCCATTCCTACGGTATTATGGCGTATTTTTGTACTGCAAATACTTGATACCATGCATACCCTCGAAAAAGAGAAATTGTCGGGCCTCTCACTGGGAGCGGGAAAGAATATGGTAACACAGTTAATCGTTATCAATCTTACTATTTTTATATTCCTCCTGTTCACGATGGTTATTTACCAGATGGAAAACGTTGGTAAAGCTCGTTTCTATCAGGACATTATGGGCAATCTGGCTGTACCTGCTAATCCAGCCATGGTTTTACATCGTCCATGGACCTTATTCACAGGCATCTTCACACATGTGGAAGTATGGCCTGTCTTCAGCAATATGGTTTGGTTATGGTGCTTTGGATCTATCCTGCAGCACTTGGCCGGTTACCTGCGCATCATTCCGCTGTATATTTTTGGCGGTATAGTGGGTAACATCTTCTACGTGCTGGGTATGCAGTTTATTCCTGGCTTCCAGTCCTTCAGCAGTGCAGGCGCTATGGGCGCAGCAGGAAGCGTGATGGCGATTGCTATTGGCGTAACTGCTATTGCACCGAAGTACCGCATCTTCCCATTACTAGCTGGCGGAGGTATTCCGCTCTGGGTAATTTCTGTTATTTATCTGGCCTTATCCATTGGCGCACGCGTTACCACACGTAGCGAGCTGGTATATCTGCCATTACTGACAGGAAGTGCCATTGCCGGTTATCTTTATATGACCCAATGGAAAAAAGGACATGACTGGGGAAGTGGATTCAACAAGATTACTTTTAAACTGTCTCATATGTTTCATCCTGCTAGCGCGATTAATGTCCCTCCGGACCGCCACCAACAGGACACAGCTACAGATGAGACTACTCCTCCTTTCAAACGGGTAGGTAACGTTCCGGAACAACGCCTGAACGAAATACTAGAAAAGATTAGCGCCAACGGCATCACTTCTCTCACAGAAGAAGAAAAGGAAACCCTCATCCGCGCCAGCAGATCTGAAAAGTAAGCGCATCGGAAATATAGAGATTTGAGTATTTTTAAGGATACTCAAATCTCTATATCCCAAATACCCGATGAATACATTTCTTAGAAGCTTTTTGCTTATCCTCAACATATTGCTGGCAGTTGCCTTATTGGCAAGCAATTTTCTCCCTTACATCGATCCGGCCTCTTTCTGGCCTGCAGGCTTTGCCGGACTCACTTTCCCTTTTTTACTGGTTATTAACCTGGTATTTTTGCCAGTATGGCTGCTATTCCGAAAAAAATACTGGCTGTTACCTTTGGTCGCCATTGTACTATCAGTCAGCGCCATCGTAAAAACCTGGGCTTTTCATCCTTTTAATGAGAACAGCCTGGAAAAGTCGGCCGACAGTAAGGAATTCACTGTAATGACTTACAACACCAGTAATATGGGCCTGAAGTATTTCACGGAAGAAAAGGCTATTCGCAGCAATGTATACAATACCATTGTATTTGGCCAGGCGGATATACTCTGTTTGCAAGAATTTTATACTAATGACAGACCCGATTACACCCATAATATCGACAGTATCCGCAATAAAGCAGGATATGAATATCATTATTTCACCAAGGATAAAACTCATTGGGATACCTGGTATTATGGCATCGCACTGTTTAGTCACCACCCTATTTTGAAAGCCACCGCTATTCCCTGTGGCGTAAGTACCAATGGCAGTGGCAGCAGCTTCTTACAGGCGGATTTACTGGTGCATGGAGATACCATAAGGGTGATTACGCTTCAACTGGTGTCATATATGCTGAATGGAGGCGACATGAGTGCAGCAAAGGATCTTCATTTCAGACCATTGATACATAAAATGAAACAGACCTTCACTCATCGGTCTGCACAGGCTGCGCAACTGGCGGGCCTGATCCAGGAGAGCCCCTTCCCTGTTATTGTCTGTGGCGATTTTAATGATGTGCCGGTATCTTATACCTATCGTAAAATTTCTTCTGGTTTACAGGATGCCTTTTCACGGGCAGGTAACGGTCTGGGACGAACGATGAGCTATATCTCTCCCACACTGCGAATAGATTACATTCTGGCTTCCAAACAGTTGCAGGTACTGGGTTGTCAGACAATGCGGGTGGCGGATTCAGAGCATTTCCCGGTAATCGCCCGGCTGTCTTTAAAAAAATAGTAACTTTATGAGTTCATCAAAGTACGTACACGGTGCGATTCTTAAGACTATTTACAAAAGGCTTTTTTGTAATGCTGAACATCGCCGTGGTTTTATTATTCCTGGCAGCATGCCTGGCTCCCTATATCTCGCCGGCATGGTTCTGGCCCATCAGTTTTCTTACGCTGGCATTCCCGTTTCTATTGGGTTTGCTGGTATTCTTCCTGGTGGGATGGTTGTTATTTAACTATCGGTATGCCTTGCTTTCATTGACCGCGATATTGTTGGGTTGGAAATCGATCACCGCATATTTTGCCTTTAATCTACCCGCCAACAATAAACCTTTGGCAGCAGATGAAAGCATCATGGTCATGAGTTACAATGTAAGCCAGTTTGGACTTTATAAAGAAAAAGACAGCAAATATAACCGTCAGGCGATGTTTGCACTTATAAAGAAGCAGGAGCCGGATATTGCCTGCTTCCAGGACTTCTATACTTCGGAAAGAAAAAACGATTTCAATAACCGGGAGGATATTTCTCACGAAATGAAGCTCCCCTATCGCTTTTTCTCCAGTGATTTTAACCGGAATGGTATGCAGCACTGGGGTTCCATCATTTATTCCAAATATCCTATCATTGCGTCGGATAAGGTGAAAATGAGTGAAGGGCCACTCAGCGAAAGTTTGATCTATGCGGATATTGTGCGGAATGGTGATACGATTCGTATCGTCAATATGCACCTGGAGTCTTACCGGTTTAACCAGA
Source organism: Chitinophaga dinghuensis (assembly GCF_003259435.1). GTDB lineage: Bacteria > Bacteroidota > Bacteroidia > Chitinophagales > Chitinophagaceae > Chitinophaga > Chitinophaga dinghuensis. The sequence continues at coordinate 350,419 of NZ_QLMA01000002.1, read as the reverse complement.
AAGATTATTCCGCCATCAAGAAGATTAAGAACCAGGAAGATACCGGTCTTGTCGCTACAAAAAGTATTGTGCAGAAGATGAGAGAGGCGTATATTCGTCGCAGTCAGCAGGCCGATATTGTGGGCGGGTTTATCCGGCAAAGTCCATATCCGGTGATTGTTTGTGGCGACTTTAATGATACGCCTGCATCGTACACTTATTTTAAGATTCGGGGGGATTTGCAGGATGCATTTTTGCAGAAAGGTATCGGGATTGGCCGTACCTTTAGTGGATTGGCGCCAACGCTCCGGATAGATTATATATTCGTGAGCCCTTACTTTAAAGTCAATAGTTTCAGGAAGATTAATTCCGATCTATCTGACCACTACCCTGTCATTGCGAATTTGAGCATTACAGGAAAGAAACCAGCGGCGGACGACGTCAATAAATAAGAAAAAATTATGAAGAATTTTAATATTTTAAGATCTGACCGATGTTGTTCCTGTCCGATTCCCAAAGCGACAGAAACAATATTTATCTTTGCAATCCACCAATAAAATGCGGGTATCTGTGAGGATGCCAGCTATTTACAGCATATGTCAGAACTCAAAATATACAACTCATTACATCGTCAGAAAGAACCATTTACCTCTATAACACCAGGCCATGTGGGCATTTATGTATGCGGACCAACCGTTTCGGGGGAGTCGCATCTGGGGCACGCGCGTCCTTACATCACATTTGATGTGGTAAACCGCTACCTCCGCCATCTGGGTTATAAAGTACGTTACGTACGGAACATCACTGACGCCGGTCATTTTGAAGAAGAAGGCCGTGAAGCAGAAGATAAAGTATCCAAGAAAGCAATACTGGAAAAGCTGGAACCAATGGAGCTGGTACAGAAATATACCAATCTTTACCATTGGGCCATGCTGCAGTTCAACAATGTTGAACCAAGTATAGAACCTACAGCTACCGGACATATCATCGAGCAGATCGAAATGATTAAAACCATCATGGAGAAAGGCTATGCATATGAAGTAGATGGCAGCGTTTACTTTGATGTGAAAAAGTATGCCGCCAGTCACAATTATGGCATTCTGAGTGGTCGCGTACTGGAAGATATGCTGGAAACCACCCGTGAGCTGGAAGGACAAGATGATAAGCGTAACAAAGTGGATTTTGCCCTTTGGAAAAAAGCGCCGCCAGAGCATATCATGCGTTGGCCAAGTCCGTGGGGAGAAGGTTTCCCTGGATGGCATATTGAGTGCTCCGCAATGAGCGCCAAATACCTGGGTTCACAATTTGATATTCACGGTGGCGGTATGGACTTACAGTTCCCTCACCATGAGTGCGAAATAGCACAGAGTGAAATTGCACATGGGGAAATGATGGCCCGCTATTGGATGCACAATAACATGATCACTATTAACGGTCGTAAGATGGGTAAGTCTTACAACAACACCATTACTCTGACCGAAATGTTCTCTGGTAGTAATCCAATACTGGAGAAGGCTTACAGCCCAATGGTGATCCGCTTCTTCGTATTACAGACGCACTACCGCAGTACGCTGGACTTCTCCAATGAAGCCCTGATGGCTGCCGAGAAGGGTCTGCAACGTTTATGGGCAGCCTATGAAGTATTGCAAAAGCTCTCCTGGAGCGGCAATGGACAGGCGATCAACGAAGAACTGGATAAACAGGTTCGTCAGCTGTTGCAGGAACTGCCTGAATTCATGAATGATGATTTCAATACTGCAAAAGTGATGGCCAATCTCTTTGAACTGGCGCCAATCATCAATTCCCTGAAAGGCGGTCAGATCAAAATGCATGAAATCAGCGAAGAAACGTTTCAACTGTTGCAAGCAGGCTGGAAAACATTCCTGGTAGACATACTGGGCGTGCAGATGGAAGTGCTTGGAACGGATGAAGACAAACTGGATGGTGTTTTACAGATGTTGATTAACATGCGTAAAGAAGCCAAAGCCCGCAAAGATTACGCTACTTCCGACAAAATCCGGAATGAGTTGTTATCTGTAGGTATTCAGTTGAAAGATGAGAAGGATGGCAGCGTATCCTACTCCATTGTACAGGAATAATTATCAGAAAGACATAGATAATGCGTAAAGCTCTTATCGCGCTGACGGCGCTGGCTATCACAGCCGGCGCCTGCCAGCAGAACAGCAAGACAGAAGAAACTAACAATGACAGTACCGGCGCCAGTAAGGTAGATAAAATTGAAGCGCCCGTACCGGCATTCTCCGCCGATTCCGCTTATGCATATACGGCAATGCAAGTCAGCTTTGGTCCCAGGATTCCTAATACGCCTGCGCAGACCAAATGTGCCGACTGGCTCATCTCCTCATTGAAAAAATGGGCAGATACTGTGTATGTGCAACGTACAACCGTTATTGGTCCGAAAGGAGAAAAGCTGCCTTGTATCAATATCATCGGTAGTTTCAATCCCGCCGCTAAACAGCGCGTACTGCTCCTCGCCCACTGGGATACCCGTCCTCGTGCGGATGAAGATGCATTCGACAAAACCAAGAAACTGGATGGTGCTGATGATGGCGCTAGCGGCGTAGCGGTATTACTGGAAGCAGCCCGTCATTTTCATGCACAGAAACCGGATGCCGGTGTGGATATTCTGCTGGTGGATGTAGAAGATTATGGCGATCCTGCCAATGATAATTCTTTCTGCCTCGGTACCCAATATTGGGCTAAAAACCCGCATGTACCAGGATATACCGCCAATTATGGTATCCTGCTGGACATGGTAGGCGGCCGTGGTTCGCAATTCTATATGGAACAGGCTTCCAAACAATATGCTCCAGGCCCGATGAAAATGTTCTGGGATGCAGCCAACAAGATTGGTTTCTCTGACATCTTCCGTTATGAGGACTATGGCGCTTACATCACAGATGATCATATTCCGGTAAACACCATTGCGAAGATTCCAACATTTGATGTACTCGCATGGCAGGCCAACGGGCATTTTCCGGCCCACTGGCATACCACCAATGATAACATGACCGTGATCGATAAGCGTACTTTACAGGCAGTAGGCCAGACTATTCTGCAAGTTATTTATACACAGCCTTTCAGCTACTAATCTCCCGCAGGTTAATAGCATTAAAGTACAAAACACATATACACTGCGTAGCAGTGATGTAACTTAGTGCTATGAGCCTGCAGGGAAACATATTCGGGAATGACAATACGCACCAGGAAATCATACTGGAACATGGTACCCTGGCGTATTATCCCCAATTTTTTACTCCCCACGAAAGCAACCAGTTTTATCAAACATTAGTGGACACCACCGCCTGGAAACAGGAGTCGATGCGAATGTATGGACGCGAAGTCCTATTCCCGCGACTGATGGCCTGGTATGGTGATGCTGCCACTTCTTATTCCTTCTCCGGTAATACCTTCACTCCCCAACCCTGGACGGATACGCTGCTGGATATACGAAACCGTGTCTCCCCAACTGCTGCTACCACCTTTAACAGCGTGCTGCTGAATTATTACCGAAGTGGCAATGATTCTATGGGATGGCATGCGGATGATGAACCAGCATTGGGAAAGAATCCGGTGATTGCCTCTGTTAATTTCGGGGCCGCCAGACGCTTTCTGCTGCGTAATAAAGCGGACCATTCCCATAAGCAGGAAATCCTGCTCCAGCATGGCTCCTTACTGATTATGAAGGGCGAGCTGCAACATTACTGGGAACATCATGTACCCAAAACCTCAAAACCTGTAGCCGGCCGTATCAACCTGACATTCAGATATATACATCCTTAAAAACCGAATACATCGTATGAAAAACCTTGTTTTACTTATCGGAAATGATATCAATAACATTTCCGCCGGGCAAAGCTGGAAAGATCTGCTGCAAGATATTCTCACCTTCTGTCATATAAAGGATTGTGTGGAAATTGACGACAAAAAACCATTCCCGTTATTATATGAAGAAATCTTTCTCACAGCCATCCGTAAACAGAAGATCAGAGAGAAAGATCTCAAAGCTTTTATTGCCAGCAAAACAGCCGAAATCCGCCCCAATGAAATCCACCACGCTATCAGAGCCCTGCAACCACATGATGTACTCACCACCAATTATGAATTTACATTAGAAGGTAGTACGCCGATGGACAATACCAGTTTAATCCGGGAGAAGTTCTACAGCATTTTCCGGAAATACACCATGGATAATATCAATTACTGGCATATTCATGGCGACTGCCTTAATCCGATGAGTATTAATCTCGGGTTTGAGCACTATGGTGGCCAATTACAGCTGATGAGAAATTATGTGGTTACAGGCACTATGTACACTAATCCCGAAGTACCAAAGTTGTCTTTGCTTAGACGCATGCATAACAATCAGGTGTTTCATCATTCCTGGATTGATCTGTTTTTCACTAAGGATATTCACATCTTTGGATTATCGTTGGATTTTGTAGAAACGGATCTCTGGTGGTTATTAACTTACAGGGCCAGACAGAAATTCCACCATAAGAATATCAGTGTTCCTAATCAACTTTATTACTATATCCCTGAAGAATATGTGTTAACATCTAAATTCAAATTAGACCTATTAAAGGCCAATGACGTCAATGTAGTGAGTTTACCAGGAAAAAATAAATTGGCTTATTACAAGGGAATTATCAACCGGTTGAGTGACATAAAACACAATACTGTAGCGGATTCTAATAAAAAAACCGTGCTTTATACCTAACTGGCAACGTTTTTGCAAAACGGGCCCATGTGTAACAAAATGCAGAACCTGAACGCTTGCATTATTGTTAAAGTTAAAAATCTTAGTTTATGTTAGTGAATTTAGCAATTGCCCTGAGCACATTTTTGTTTACTCCGGATCAAAAGCAACAGGCCCCGAAAACACAGGTCATGTATGTCAAAGAGAACACAGTTCCTTGTACGGGAGTAGCACCTATGGATTGTATGCAGGTGAGAGTAGAGAATGAAACCGAATGGTCAAATTTTTATTCCAATATCCAGGGATTTAAATACGTTCCGGGATATCAATATAAGCTGTTGGTACTTGTTACCCCAGTAAAGAACCCGCCGATGGATGCGCCGAATGTAAGATACACGCTGCGTAAGATTCTGATGAAAAAGAAAGTAGCTATTACCAGCACCGGTTCTCCATTTGTACCTGGCAAACGTTGGGTATTAGTAGAGATGAATGGTACTCCAATCAACAAAGGTAAAATTTACCTGGAATTTGATGCTTCTGGAAACCGCTACCATGGCCATGGTGGCTGTAATGGCATTGGCGGAGAATTCACCGCTAATCAGGAAGCAGGTATTGTATCTTTCAAACGAGGTATGAGTACATTGATGGCTTGTCCGGATGAAACAGATATGCGCAATGAATCTACTTTCCAGCAATCACTGGATTCCAAAACCTACAACTACCGTGTTGAAAATGGTCGTCTGAATATGTATGGCAATGGTAAACTGCTGTTATCTTTCAAACAAAGTTCCAGCGCTTCCAATGATGCAAAGCCTGAACAGCCGGATGTTTGGGGTTTTATTTCCAGCAAGAAATGGAATCTGATGAAACTGAATAATAACACCATCACTGATGCGGGTATGTTTTTGGAGTTCGATCCACAGACAGGACGTTATCACGGTCGTGGTGGTTGCAACATGATTAACGGCACTTTTAAACACACCAAAACAACTATTGCCATGGGTCTTGGTATGAGTACCAAAATGGCTTGTAGTGTAGATGCAATGAAAAGAGAAGCTGAGTTTCTGAAAACTATCAGCGGTAAAACATTTCGTTTTGATATAGCAGAACAAACCTTGAATCTGTACGAAAAAAATAAACTGGTGATGATTTTTGGAATGGCAGATAAAGATGCCCAATAAGAATCAAACCTGTAAAAATACAAAACGGGATACTGCATGCAGTATCCCGTTTCTTTTTGCTTGCCTTTATCGTCTGGCGGGAATGGCTACCGCCAGCAATACATTGGAGTTATTATATTCAAACATCATTGGATTGGAACTTTCCGCTCCTACCGCTACGGTTACAGGAACTACGCCAGTTTTATGAGGCGGCACCTGCACCAGCAAGTATTGAGGGGTGGCATCCAGTACCACTGCTCTTACATCACCGAATGCGACTGTATTCTCCAGCTTATTAGTGCTGAATCCGCGTCCTTTAATTCTGATGAAATTACCAGCATTTCCAGACACTGTTACTTTCGCAAGCGGAGCCTTTTGATCATTTTTTTCTTTTGGGGTACATGCAAACATGCACAATACCAATGTGATGGGAATCACAAACAATTTTAAATTTTTCATCTCTTTTATACTTCTTTGGGGGTCACAAACCCTGTTACAAAATCTTTACCGGGGTCAACACCGCTGCACATGCAACGCTCTCTTTTCTGCAACAGTATTATTCGGTATTCAAACGGATGCAAAGCTACGATATGTGAAAACAAAAAACATACGTAGTTCTACCATAAATTTAAAATACGTAGTACTACGTATAAGCCTACACGTTACTATTTTCTCATTATATGCGCCTTATTATATTCCCAGTTCATACGCGCAATATTAAGTACTGAAATCTCCTGTGGACAAGCCGCTTCGCAGGCTTCCGTATTCGTGCAATGACCGAAACCTTCCGCATCCATCTGACTCACCATCTTTAATACACGCTCCTGCGCCTCTGTTTGGCCCTGTGGCAGCTTGACCAGATGCGTAATCTTAGCGCTGGTAAACAGTGCAGCACTGGCGTTCTTGCAAGCGGCGACACACGCGCCACAGCCAATACAGGCTGCTGAATCAAACGCCGACTCTGCCACGGGAACGGATATACGTGTAGTATTAGCTTCTGGCGCCTGACCCGTGTCTACCGAAATAAAACCACCCGACTGTATGATTCTGTCGAATGCCGACCGGTCAATTTTAAGATCACATTTTACGGGGAAAGCATCTGCCCTGAAGGGTTCTATATAAATCTCCGCTCCATCGCGGAACGTGCGCATATGCAACTGACAAGTAGTAGTATGCTGCAACGGCCCATGCGGTTCTCCGTTAATCATCACGCCACATTGGCCACAGATACCTTCTCTGCAATCATGATCAAATTCCACCGGACGGATACCTTTTTCCATCAGTTGCTCATTCAAGACATCCAGCATTTCCAGGAATGACATCTCTTCATTCACATCTTTTAACTCATAAGACTCCATCCTACCCGACGTTTCATTGCTTTCCTGTCTCCATATTTTCAAACGTATACGCATATACTAAGATTATTTAATCAACAGATTACTTGTAACTCCGTACGGTAGGCGTCACAAATTCAAAATGCAATGGTTCTTTGTGCAAAAGTGGCGGATTGTTGGCCCCTTGCCATTCCCAGGCAGAAATGAAGGCGAAATCCTTATCGTTTCTCATGGCTTCTCCATCCGGGGTTTGATATTCTTCTCTAAAATGTGCGCCGCAGGATTCATTACGCGTTAGTGCATCATGGCACATCAATTCGCCCAGTTCCAGGTAATCCGCTACCCTGCCCGCTTTCTCCAGTTCGGTATTGATTGCAAAACCTCGCGGTACATATAGTTGCTTATAAAAGTCGTGCCGCAACTGTTGGATATCAGCAATGGCAGATGAAAGGCCCGCTGCAGAACGGGAAAGGCCACATTTATCATAGAGAACACGTCCCAGATTCCGATGAAAATAATCAGCCGGATGCTTTCCCTGAATGTTTTCCAGCATGCGTAGCTGCGCTTTCACCTGTTCTTCTGCGGCCTCAAATGCAGGATGCTTCGTATCTATGGGTCCGGTGCGGATTTCATCTGCCAGAAAATTGGCCATTGTATAAGGCGCGATGAAATAGCCATCCACACAGGCTTGCAGCAGAGAATTAGCGCCTAATCTGTTAGCGCCATGATCCGCGAAATTCGATTCTCCCAAAGCATATAAGCCAGGTATGCTGGTCATCAGCTCATAGTCGACCCACAGGCCCCCCATAGAAAAGTGCGCCGCCGGCGATATCCGCATGGGTTCCGTATATGCATTAACGTTAGTAATCTTTTGATACATACGGAAAAGATTCCCGTATTTCTCTCTGATTTTATCTTCGCCCTGTTCTCCGATAGCGCGGGAGAAATCGAGGTATACTGCGTTTTTCAATGGTCCTATGCCATAGCCTGCATCGATGCGCTCTTTAGCAGCGCGGGAAGCGATATCCCTTGGTGTCAGGTTTCCGAAAGCCGGATAACGTCTTTCCAGGTAATAATCGCGTTCTTCTTCCGGAATCTGGTTAGGAGGACGTTGATCATCTTCTTTTTTAGGTACCCAGATGCGGCCATCATTTCTCAGCGATTCCGACATCAGCGTCAGTTTGGATTGGTATTCGCCGGATTGAGGTAAACTGGTAGGATGAATCTGTGTCCAGCTGGGATTGGCAATCAGGGCGCCTTTTTTATGCGCTCTCCAGATGGCAGATCCATTACAGCCCATTGCCAGGGTCGAGAGGAAGTAGATCTTTCCGAAGCCTCCGGTGGCCAATACCACAGCGTGAGCTCCGTGTCTCTCTAAAGCCCCGGTTACCAGGTCTCTCACAATCACGCCTCTTGCTTTTCCATCGATAACTACCAGCTCCAGCATTTCATGTCGGGTAGACAATTGCACATGTCCTGCATGTACCTGTCGCATCAGCGCCTGATAAGCGCCCAATAGCAGTTGCTGGCCGGTCTGTCCGCGTGCATAGAAAGTTCTTGATACCTGTACCCCACCGAAGGAGCGGTTATTCAAATATCCGGCGTATTCTCTTCCGAAAGGGACGCCTTGCGCCACTGCCTGATCTATCAGGTTGGCACTGCATTCCGCGAGGCGGTAAACATTTGCTTCACGGGAACGGAAATCGCCTCCTTTGATGGTATCGTAAAACATACGGAAAACGCTGTCGCCGTCATTCTTATAGTTTTTGCAGGCATTCACACCGCCCTGTGCGGCCACAGAATGGGCACGACGGGCGGTATCCTGAAAACAGAAGCTTTTCACACGATACCCCATTTCTCCCAGGGAAGCCGCTATAGCGCTACCAGCCAGCCCTGTTCCTACCACGATAACATCAATCTTCTTGCGATTAGCAGGATTGACCAATTTTGTATGCGACTTATAGTAATTCCACTTTTCTTCGAGCGGACCTTCCGGTATTTTAGCATCCAGCATCTCCAGCTATTTTAAGAAGTGAACATAAACAGGTATAAACGCAAATCCTGCACAGATAACAATACAGTACGCCCAGCCCAGGGCTTTTATCCAGCGGACATATTTCGGATGATAAGCTCCCAGCGTTCTTGCAGCGCTGAAGAAGCCATGTATCAGATGATAAAAGAGTGCCACCATGCACAATACATAAACAATTACGTACCATAGTTCGCTGTAAACGGTTACCACCAAAGTATACAGATCCTTATGGCCATGCTCATCCAAAGGGAGGCTGCCAAATTTGTATACATACCAGAAATCTCTGAAATGGATAACAAGAAAAATAAAGAGGATCGTTCCCAGCAAACCCATATTCCGCGAATACCATTTACTCAGATTTCCTCTTTTATCATATTTGTATTTTACTTTCCTGGAGCGCGCATTCTGCATGGTTATTATGATCGCATAAATGACATGTGCGATAATACTTGCATATAGTATGTAAGAAATAATTTTGATGATGATATTCCCTGAAAGCAGCTGGGAATAAGCATTAAACTGTTGTTGGGAGGCAGGCCCCGGAATGAGCAGTTGCAGGTTTCCCAGGAGGTGAATGATAAGGAAGAAACATAGAAACAAACCCGTCAAAGCCATCCAGATCTTTTTGGTAAGTGTAGATTGCGTCATACGATAATATTTAGAATACTCATCCTTCGAGAGTGAAACAGCAAAAATCTGATTATGTTCACGTTAGCCATCCTACGCATTTTTTGTATGCAGCTATATTCTGCATTGTACTTGTAGAATTAGGAGGTTTCCGGTATGCGTTTTAGTACTAGGAATATCTCGTTTGTAGTCGTCTATCTGCATCCCTAGCTGTATTCTGCCGCCATAGTCTTTCAGGAAGGCCAGACTAATCATTGGAATGAAGGAATTACGTGCGTTGCCATTGTGTTCAATGTCTTCGTTAAAGTATTCGTATCTCATAGAAAACTCTATGGATGTCAGCTTTTTATACTTAATGTTATAGCGGAAATTCGGGAGAATGTAGATCCCTCCCATTTGATATTTGCTGATAGGATCGATACGTAATGAATCGGGCAGACCATAGTACAGTACATGGTTATTGCCTCTCTTGTATTCCGATTGCAGCTCCAGGTCCAATTTGGGGGCCAGCGGGATTACCGTAGCGATGTCTATCCCTGCCGCATACACGCCTTTGCTATGTACATTTCCCCAACCGCCGTTTAGTCCTACCGCTATTTTCTCTGCTTTTCCTAGTTCAAGTCGGCCAGAAATGAGTTTCCCATTATCGTTATCGGAGGGTTGGTTACGGTTATTACCATTTACAGCGGAGACAGAATACTTGATGGGTAATGTTCCTTTTTGATTCAGGCTTCCAAACATAGAAACTCCCAGCTGAAAGCTTTGCCAGCCGTTACTTCCGAAGGCGTAGTACTGATTGGAGAAATCCATGGACTTAACTACATCGACCGGATATAGGTCTTCCAGGCCAAAGGAGGGTCTGAACTGGCCGATAGTGAAATGAATGGCATCGTTCCAGCGATAAGAGATATATGCATTTTCCAACACTTTCCCTTTGGGATCGGAGGTAAAGTCGGCCAGATTAACGAGTACGGCGGCTGTAAGTCGGTCGCTCACTTCCGCTTTCATTTGAATACGTGCTCTTTTGAGGCTAAAGCTGTTGCGCACTACTTCGTCTTCTGTATCGGGATGATGTATTCCGTTGACATCTACGTCTTTATTGAGAGACACGGTATAACGGGCTTGGAATACGCCGCCTACGGTGATTTTCTTTAGGAAATTAATGGGTTTCTGGGTGGCAGTATCCTGTGCCCATGCAGTGGTTGTGGCAACAATACAGCAAAGGAAGAGTAAAATTCGTATATGCATGCACGAGTGGTTGTACTTGCTGTTAACACTGTGCAAATCAAAAATGTTTGAATAAAAAAAGCCCGTCTCTACTGGGTAGAGACGGGCTTTAACTGCTCAGGCAGTGAAATATTATTTAACGAGTTTCAGTTCGTTGATGATATTTTTAGCGCCACCCAGTTTTTCGATGCACCACAGTACATAGCGTACGTCTACGCAGATGGTACGGTTGTAGTTGGAATCGAATTGGATTTTGTGGCTCAGCGCTTCGTAGTTACCATCGAAGGCCAGACCGATCAGTTCACCATTAGCATTGATAACAGGGGAACCGGAGTTACCGCCAGTGATATCGTTGGTGGTGATGAAGCAAACTACTACATCATTGTGTTTAGGATCTTTATACTGACCGAAGTCTTTTTTGTTGTAGAGATCCTGGTAGTTTGCAGGCAGATCGAATTCATAATCGCCTGGAACATATTTCTCCAGTACACCTTTCATGGTGGTTACGTAGTCGTAGTAAACGGCATCGCGTGGAGAATAAGGTTTAACCTGGCCATAGGAAACACGCATGGTGAAGTTGGCATCAGGGTATCTGTTAGCGTTAGGTTCCATTTGCATAACGCCTTTCAGGTATTCGCGACCCAGGTCGTTGTTTTTCACTACGAACTGGTTGTACAGCGGCAGGTATTTACCGGAGTAGTTTTTCACGAAAGCGCTTGCATAAGCGAAAGCTGGATCTGCCTGGAGGGTGGTAGCATCCGGATTTTTCACGAAGGCATCCCATTTAGCGTCGTTGAAGATCATGGTGTTGGCCATGAGGTTAGCCGCCCATTTGCGGTAGGTAGCATCTTCATTCAGCGGGCCATATTTTGATTGCAGATCTTCATAGAACCCGATAGGTTGTTGATCTTTCGGGATATCTGTGTAGAACATATGGCAGGTAGCGGCGAGGATTTTCTCATCGCTAGGTTTGTTTTCACTTTCCAGGAAGTTTTTGCGTGCAGCAACAGCAGCTTCTACTGCTTTCTGCACGGCATCTTTAGGCATATTAGCTGTTACCAGCGCTCTTTCTACGCCCATCAGAGAACCTGCGAAGGCAGCAAGAGGAGAGCCGAGGATACCTTCATTCAGGTAAGCGCGGCCTTTTGCATATGGAGACCATGCTTTATAGTTAGCAGCGTAGTCGTTGAAGATGTTGGCGAATTCAGGTTTACCTTGTGCCCATTTGATGAAAGCAGCTTCTTGTTTTCTTTTTGCTTCCAGGACATGATATTTTTCCAGTTGTTTAGTTTCGCCATCAAAGAATTTCCAGTAGTTAGCGATACCAGCATAAGAAGAAGCCAGCTGGAGTTTTACAGCAGGGTCTTTCTTCATTTGCTCGAACATTGCTTTCAGGCGAACGTCGCGCAGGTTTACCAGGGAAGGATTCTCCACTGAATTTTTCAGTTCAATGCCATAAGAGGTTTCGTAACGGTTAGTGCCGCCCGGATAACCGAAGATCATAGCATAGTCGTTTTCCTTGATACCTTTGATAGAAACAGGGAGGAAATGTTTAGGTTTTAAAGGCACGTTCTCCGCAGAGTAAGGAGCTGGTTTACCGTTTTTATCCGCATATACACGGAAGATGGAGAAGTCGCCGGTATGACGAGGCCATTCCCAGTTGTCGGTATCTCCACCGAATTTACCTACGCTTTCCGGAGGGGTACCTACCAGGCGAATATCTTTATAGCGTTCGTAAACGAAGATCAGGTATTGGTTGCCTTTGAACATAGGCACTACTTTCGCTTCGTAGGCGGTGCCTTCAGTTGCTTTGGTAGCGATTTGTGTGAAGACTTCCTGTTCTTTGCGCACTCTGTCAACGCCGGAGAGGCCTTTCAGTGCTTCTTCCACCTCTTTGGTCACATCGTCTACCTTTACCAGGAATTGTACGGACAGTTTAGGGGAAGCGATTTCCTGCTGTTTGTTTTGTGCATAGAAACCATTTTTCAGGTAGTTATGCTCCACGGAGCTAGCAGTAGCGATAGCATCGTATCCACAGTGGTGATTGGTGAAGATCAGCCCTTCATTGCTGACAATTTCTCCGGTACAGCCGCCGCCGAAGATAACGATCGCGTCTTTAACGGATGCTTTGTTGATACTGTACAACTGCTCTTTCGTCAGTTTGAGGCCTCTTTTCACCATGTCGTTATACGTTTGCTGCCCCAGTAAATAGGGAAGCCACATGCCCTCATCCGCTTTGGCCCATTTAATACTGAAGGCCATCAGGAGGAGCAAAACCACTAGATGTTTTCTCATAGTTTTTGCAGATTTATTTTTAAGACCCTCAAACCTAGGACTTTTTTCGCTAACAGTGAATTTGAAGTGACACGGCAGGCAGTTTTCAGTTATCATGTATTAATTTAAATTATGTATAATGTAGGCGGAAAGAAAAACTGGAATATGTTTTGATAATGGGAGCTTCAAATGGCCATGCCAGCTTTTTCAGCCCTGTGCATCAGGAATCATCTTAAAAACCTGTAGTATATGAAAAATTTAATCTTCGTATTAGGAATGGCAGCAATGGCCGCATGTCAGTCGGCCCCTGAAACCAAGAACTCTGGCGATTCCATCAAGGCGAATCTTCAGGAAGCTGGCCAGCAGTTGAAATCGGCTGCCAGTAATGCAGGAGATTATCTCCAGCAGCAAAAGGATCAGACGATAGATACGTTAAATTCAAGGATTGCGCAGATCAATAAAGCGACGGAAGAGTTAAAGAAAAAGGGTGACAAGAAAAGTAAGGAAGCCTCCCGCAAACTGGAAGATTTGAAATTACAGATGCAAAAAGAGATTGATGAAGTGAAGGCGGCATCGGCGGATAAATGGGATAGTACTAAAAAGGCCGCAGATGTAGTAGCGAAGAAGTCGGAAAGATTGTGGGATGATTTCAAACGTGATTTCAAAGACCTGTTTAAGAAGGACTAGGACTGAGCTTGTTCCTTGTTGATTATTCATGTAATTTTACCCTGATTAACAGACTGAACTTTGCTACTAACTCGATATCAGGATTTATTATTGGAAGCCGGCTGCGATGAAGCCGGACGTGGGTGCTTAGCGGGCCCGGTGTTCGCGGCAGCGGTTATTTTACCGGCAAAATTCAAGCATCCGCTGTTGAATGATTCTAAGCAGATGAAAGCATCTGACAGGGATAAGTTGCGGAAGGTGATTGAGAAAAAAGCGATTTGCTATGCAGTTGCCAGTGTGGATAATGAGGAGATAGACAAAATAAATATCCTGAAAGCGTCCTTTAAGGCCATGCATCTGGCTTTGGAGCAATTGAGCCAACAACCGGAGTACATCCTTGTGGATGGCAATCGGTTTACACCGTACAAAGAAGTTCCGCATTCCTGCATTGTACAGGGCGATGGACTTTACGCCTCTATTGCGGCGGCATCTGTACTGGCAAAAACCTACCGGGATGAATATATGCAACAATTGCATGCTGCTCATCCTCACTACGGTTGGAATACCAATATGGGTTACGGTACTAAGGTTCACCGCGATGCCATTAAAGCATTCGGAGAAACGCCTTACCATCGTAAATCTTTCCGTCTGTTGCCCGATCAGCTGGAATTAGAGCTGGATTTCGAGGGGAGCCTTGAGTAGGCCAATTTTAAAATTTATACAATTACCAATCACTTAAAAACTGATTGGGCTGAGATATGTTAAAACAGACACAACAACAAAAGTTATTACAGAAGCTATCGCCACAGCAGATTCAGTTAATGAAGCTGTTGCAGGTACCTACTGTCAATCTGGAAGAAAGAATCAAGGAAGAACTGGAGGAGAACCCGGCCCTGGAATATGGTGAAGAAGCCCATGAAGATGAGTTCAATGAACAGGACGAGTTTGAAGGTGGGGATGATGATGAATTTGAACCAGATGGAAGCGAGACTGATTATGATAACATCGATATCTCAGAATATGTGAGTGATGGAGATGATGATGTGGCCGATTATAAATTACGGGATGATAACTATCCAGATCCGGATGAAAGTAATAAAACCATTCCGGTTCGGGTAGAAACGTCATTCCATGAACATTTACTCAGTCAGCTCGGTATGTTGGAGCTGGACGATCGTCAGAATGCCATTGCAGAGCAAATCATTGGTAGTATTGATGATGACGGGTATTTACGCAGGGAAGTGAGTGCCATCGTAGATGACCTTTCCTTCTCCCAAAATGTTTCCACTGATGAAGCAGAAATCAAAGAGCTCATCAAAAGAATACAGGAGTTTGATCCTCCGGGCGTATGTTGCGGCGATTTGAAAGAATGTCTGTTGTTGCAATTGAAGCGCAAGCCACAGGATGATATTGGTGTGCGTACGGCTTATCAGATCCTGGAAAATTACTTCGACGAGTTTACTAAGAAGCATTACGAGAAAATACAGAAAGCGTTGGGTTTATCTGATGAGGGCCTGAAAGAGTCCATCAATCAGATCATTCGGCTGAATCCTAAGCCAGGAGGCAATTATGCCACTTTGAACAAGGCTGAAAGCTATGTGTTGCCCGACTTTTTCATTCTGAATAACAGCGGCAAGCTGGAACTGACATTGAATTCCCGCAATGCGCCGGATCTTCGTATATCTGGTGGATATAGGGAGATGTTGAAAGAGTATGATCGTGGGGATAAGAAAGACAAGCGTCAGAAAGAAGCTGTTTTGTTTATCAAGCAAAAGATTGACGCTGCCAAGTGGTTTATTGACGCGATCAAGCAACGTCAGCATACGTTGTTATCTACGATGGAATCCATCATGGATTATCAGCGGGAATTTTTCCTGACCGGTGATGAAACAACGATGAAACCTATGATTCTGAAGGACATAGCGGATCGTACCGGATTGGATATTTCTACGGTGAGTCGTGTGGCCAACAGTAAATATGTACAGACAGAATTCGGTACTTTCAAATTGAAATTTTTCTTCTCTGAGTCATTGTCTACCGACAGTGGTGAAGAAGTAAGTACGAGAGAGGTGAAAAAGATTCTTTCTGATTTGATTGAAGCGGAGAATAAGCGGAAGCCTTTGAGTGATGAGCATTTAACGAAGATGCTGCAGGACAAGGGATATAATATTGCCAGAAGAACTGTGGCTAAATACAGGGAGCAACTGAACATACCTGTGGCCCGATTAAGAAAAGAATTATAAGCATGATGCAACAAGACGCATTACCATACTACAAGAGTAATCATGAGCCGATGCCGGAATTTTCGAAGGGCGCCCGTGCATTTGCACAGGTAGTCTCCTACCTTACGCATCCGCTGTTTATTCCTACGTTGGTGACTTTTTTAGTTTTGCAATCTCTTCCTGAGTATTTCACTGCATTTAAGGCAGCAAGTAAACGTTTTGCGTTTGACATGTTGTATTTCCGGGTGGTACTTATCAGCCTGTTTTTTCCGTTACTGACGGTCTTATTGGCGAAAGCGCTGGGATTTATCTCTTCTATTTATCTGAATACGCAACGAGACAGGATTATCCCGTATGTTGCTATTATTATATATTATTTCTGGGCATTTTATGCCTTTATGGAAGAGGGGGCTGCGCCTAAATTTTATACGGCTTTTTTCCTGGGGATTTTCCTGGCGATATCGATATCGTTTGTAACGAATAGTTTTTGGAAAACCAGTATGCATGCTACTGGCTGGGGAGGCGTGATTGGGTTCTTAGTGTCGTTGATGTGGGGAATGCATATGAATGTATCGATTCCTTTGGTGATAACGTTTTTCATTGCCGGGCTGGTAGGTACATGCCGGATGATGTTGAAGGCGCATACGCCGGCGGAGATATATCTTGGTTTTGGCATTGGTATTTTAACGCAGCTGGCTTCTTGCTGGATGTTGGTAAAGTAATAATATTGGCAGGGATTGAGGGGGAATAAAACCTCTAAATCCCTGCTTCTGATTTGTTTTTCAACAATCAGGAACAAGGAAATAGAGTAGAGAAATTAGAATAGCGCAGAAAGTTTTTTTGGGGACTAACCTGTACTGCCGACTTACAAACGTCGGTAACGTTGGATGTAAGGCCGTGGGGGCAGGCTAACAAACAACTAACAAACAGAGGGGTTTAACATCAACAACTAAACTTGACATTACAAAAATCCAGATTTTTCCATTCTCATTCAAGCGTAGAACTACGCTTTTTAAAAAAGCGGTATTATTCTCATTCAGGATATTGCGTTTTAAATTACCCCCGATACTTTCCCATTTTTTTCTTTTTTATATTTTTTTGAGCGGATTTTTTCATTGCGCACATTCAATGCGTATTGAAATATGATCTTTGTTATGTCGTTGGGAGATGCCCATTAAAAGCAAGAGCGACTTACTACTTTTTTTAGCAACTAAAATAAAATGCTAAAAAATTTAGGAAAATTAAAAAATAGGTTTTAATTTAGCAGACCAGATTTGATGATCTGCTTATCATTTAAATTTGTAAAAAAGCTACTTATATGTCTACAGCCAATGCAGAAAAATTGAAGGCGCTCCGCCTCACAATGGATAAGATTGAGAAGGATTTCGGTAAGGGATCTGTGATGATGATGGGAGAAAAAGCAGAAGCACCGATGGAAGTAATTTCTTCTGGTTCTTTGGGCTTAGATATCGCACTGGGTATCAGTGGATTTCCTAAAGGAAGGATTATAGAGATATATGGTCCGGAGTCTTCTGGTAAAACCACTGTTGCTATACATACAATTGCGGAAGCGCAGAAAAAAGGTGGCATTTGTGCCATTATAGATGCGGAGCATGCTTTTGACAGCAGCTATGCAAGAAGATTAGGAGTAGATGTGGATGCGTTGTTGATTTCCCAGCCAGACCATGGTGAGCAGGCGTTGGAGATTGCGGATCGTCTGATTCTTTCCGGTGCGGTGGATGTAGTGGTAATTGACTCTGTTGCTGCGCTGGTTCCTAAAGGTGAGTTGGAAGGTGAAATGGGAGAAAGCAAAATGGGTCTGCAGGCTCGTCTGATGTCACAGGCACTGCGTAAACTGACTGCTACTATCGCTAAAACCAACTGCTGCTGCATATTCATTAACCAGTTACGTGAAAAGATAGGTGTTATGTTTGGTAATCCGGAAACAACAACGGGTGGTAACGCACTGAAGTTCTATGCTTCTGTACGACTGGATATCCGCCGTATGAGTCAGATTAAAGATGGTGATGAAGCGATTGGTAACCGTGTAAAAGTGAAGGTGGTGAAAAATAAAGTAGCTCCTCCATTCCGTCAGGCTGAATTCGATATCATCTATGGTCATGGTATCTCCAAAACCGGGGAAATCATTGATATGGGCGTAGAATATGGTATCGTTCAGAAAAGTGGTAGCTGGTTCAGCTATGAAAGCAACAAGCTTGGTCAGGGTCGTGATGCAGTAAAACAACTGCTCTTGGATAATCCTGAACTGGCTGCTGAAATCGAAGGTAAAATCAAAGCTAAACTGGCCGAACAACAGGCTGCAGAAGCTTAATCCATCGATAACAGCAACAACAAAGAAATCATTCCTTTAATATACAATAACAAAGCAAACTGCATTTGCAGAATGGGATGTTATTGTCTGTTAAAAAGATAAAGATATTTGATAGATCCTATTCGATAGATTTTCATCGTTGCACACTTTATACATTGTGTAACAGCTCATTGTACAGCAGAACAATGAACCGTGAAAACAAATTGTCTGATATACCATTCCTCCCCCATCCTATGACCCCAAAAAGGTATATCAGACAATCTATCTATCGGTAAGAGATTATAAAGATCGTTTTAGTTTTAGTAAGCATTGGGTTAGTATGCACATCCCTGCCTTTTCCTGGGCGGGGATTTTTTTTGCGTATATGCGTGAATGGATAGAGTGCGAAGGGGTTTCTCGCAAAGGCGCAAAGAGGCAAAGGATTATGTTTTGTTGTTTAATAAGCCCGCAATAAATACCATGGCTACTATTCCACTGATCAAATTATCCTGAAGTAAGAATATCCAATAGCATTTAAATCAACATAATACTATCATTAACTCCAGCGGTTACAGAACATTATCAACTGTTATTGTTATCTATCAATTATCTAACAACAAAATAAGCAACAACTCAACTTTGCGGCCTTTGCTTCTTTGCGCCTTTGCGTGAATGGATAGAGTGCGAAGGGGTTTCTCGCAAAGGCGCAAAGAGGCAAAGGATTATGTTTTGTTGTTTAATAAGCCCGCAATAAATACCATGGCTACTATTCCACTGATCAAATTATCCTGAAGTAAGAATATATACCGTAGTATTTAAATCAACATAATACTATCATTAACTCCAGCGGTTACAGAACATTATCAACTGTTATTGTTATCTATCAATTATCTAACAACAAAATAAGCAACAACTCAACTTTGCGGCCTTTGCTTCTTTGCGCCTTTGCGTGAAACCACCCGCATAAAAAAACCGGTGAAGAAATAATCTCCACCGGTTTATATCTTAAACATCTACTGATTATGCTTCAGCTTTGATGCTCTTTGCATATTTCTTACGCTCTTCCTCATCCAGGATGGTTTTACGCATACGGATGTAGTTAGGTGTAACCTCGATACACTCGTCATGCTGGATGTACTCCATGCATTCTTCCAGTGTCATCAGGGTTTTAGGAGCAATGTTGGTAGCAGCATCACTTCCGCTCGCACGCATGTTGGTCAGTTTCTTACCTTCATTCGCGTTTACTACCAGGTCACCAGGTTTGTTGTTCTCACCGATGATCATACCCTTGTACACTTCTTCTCCTGGATCTACGAAGAAGAAACCACGATCCTGCAGTTTATCCAGAGAGTAACCAGTAGTAGTACCTGCTTCTTTAGCAATCAGTACACCGTTGTTACGGCCAGGGATAGCTCCTTTCCAAGATTTATATTCGCTGAAACGGTGTGCCATTACTGCTTCACCAGCAGTAGCTGTCAGCATCTGCGTACGCAGACCGATCAGACCACGGGAAGGAATTTCAAACTCCAGGTGTTGCATTTCACCTTTTGTTTCCATGATCAGCATCTCACCTTTACGACGAGTTACCAGGTCAATTACTTTACTTGCAGATTCCTGAGGAACGTCTACCACCAGGATCTCATATGGTTCACATTTCTTACCGTCAATGTTCTTAACGATAACCTGTGGCTGACCTACTGTCAACTCATAACCTTCACGACGCATGGTCTCGATCAATACGCCTAAGTGCAGGATACCACGACCATATACCAGGAAGCTATCCGCATTGTCAGAATCAATAACGCGCAGCGCCAGGTTTTTCTCTGTTTCTTTAATCAGACGATCACGCAGGTGACGGCTGGTAACAAACTTACCATCTTTACCAAAGAATGGAGAGTTGTTAATACCGAACAACATGTTCATTGTAGGCTCATCTACACTGATAACTGGCAGTGCTTCTGGTTCTTCACCGTCAGCAATGGTGTCGCCAATGTTGAAACCTTCAATACCTACTACCGCACAAATATCACCAGCTACTACTTCAGTTACTTTTCTCTTACCCAGTGCTTCGAAAATGTACAGCTCACGAACTTTCTGTTTTTTCACAGTACCATCCGCCTGCATCAGATTCACCCACTGGTTTTCCTGAATAGAACCACGAGTTACTTTACCCACAGCAATACGACCCAGGAAAGAAGAGTAATCCAGAGAAGTAATCTGCAGCTGCAGGTTACCTTCTTTTACTTTAGGTTCCGGAACATACTGGAGAATACCATCCATCAATGGAGTGATATCTTCAGATGGAGTTAAAGAACTGTTGAACCAGCCATTCTTACCAGAACCATAGAAGGTTGGGAAGTTCAGCTGCTCTTCAGTTGCATCCAGGTTGAAGAACAATTCAAATACCGCATCATGCACCTCATCAGGGCGGCAGTTAGCCTTATCCACCTTGTTGATAACAACAATTGGTTTCAGATTCAGCTGTAATGCTTTCTGCAGTACGAAACGAGTCTGTGGCATAGGTCCTTCGAAGGCATCCACCAACAGGATAACACCATCAGCCATTTTCAATACGCGCTCTACCTCACCACCAAAGTCGGCGTGGCCCGGAGTATCGATCACATTAATCTTTGTACCCTTATACTCAACAGAAGCATTCTTACTGAAGATAGTGATACCACGCTCTCTTTCGAGATCGTTACTGTCCATGATCAACTCACCGGATTCCTGGTTCTCACGAAATACGTTCGTATGATGAAGGATTTTGTCCACCAGGGTAGTCTTACCGTGGTCTACGTGTGCAATAATAGCGATATTACGAATATTCATATACTTATGTCTTTAGCTATCAGCCATTAACAAATTTTACGCTAATAGCTACAAAAAGAAGGCGCAAAGGTACGAAAACCTGACGAGAATGAAATCCTCCAGCTTTAAATAAATGTAATCATTTGGTCATGTCGGGAAATAGGCTCACAATACGCTGATATACATCTGTTTATACGTAAATAATAGTAACGTATTCTTATAAAAAAGGGATAACTTTATTATAAACCTTTCCTGATGAGAAACTATATTTGCTCCCTCCTGCTGTTATTATTATATAACATAGCAAATGCCCAAAGTATCCCTGCTCAGGATGCCATGCTATCAGGCTATGAGTACCCATTCCCCGTTAAGTTTCTCCGCCTGCAGATACAGCAACAAACCCTCCGAATGGCCTATATGGATGTTCATCCCTCCCATCCCAATGGCAAAACAATAATGCTGCTTCATGGAAAAAATTTTTGCGGCGCCTACTGGGCTCAAACAGCCACCGACCTCAGCAATAAAGGCTATCGCGTCATCATTCCAGATCAAATAGGATTCGGAAAATCCTCCAAACCAGAACACTTCCAGTTCACTTTTCAACAACTGGCACTGAATACAAAAACATTACTCGATACCCTCGGTATCTCCAAACTGGCTGTACTGGGCCATTCTATGGGCGGCATGCTCGCTGTTAGATTCGCGCTCATGTATCCCCATGTTACAGAAAAACTAATACTGGAAAATCCGATCGGATTGGAAGACTGGAAGCTGAAAGTGCCCTATCAGTCAATAGATCAGTGGTATAAAGGAGAACTCCAACAAACCTATCAAACCATCAAACAATACCAGATGGACAGCTATTACGCCGGCAAATGGACACCAGAATACGATAAATGGGCCGCACTCCTTGCCAGCTGGACATCCAGCCCCGACTATCCCAAAGTAGCCTGGAACGCAGCACTCACCTACGATATGATCTTCACACAACCAGTATGTTATGAATTTGAACAGATACGGGTTCCTACATTATTGATTATAGGGCAACGCGACAGAACAGCCCTGGGAAAAGCAAGCGTATCTGAAGAAGTAAGAAAAACAATGGGCAACTACCCTGAACTGGGACGCAATGCTGCCAGACGCATACCCAACGCCCAATTGGTCCCCATTGATGGCGTGGGACATCTACCTCACATTGAAGCCTATACGCAGTTTATTAAACCCTTACTGGAATTTCTGAAAAAGTAATTACTTCATAAGTTTCACGACAAAGTCGAGCGCCGACTGATTGGCAGGATTTTCTATGGCGTCCGCGATATCCAGTTTTTCCCTGGACGTCAGGTGCCATGACAAAGCCGCGGCCTTATCCTGTCGTTGTGGTACATACTGAAAAATTACCCGATGGAATTTATTCGGGAAATAACCTTCCATATAGTTCACCAGATCATCCTGATCGAAGTCCTGCATAGCGGACCAGTGCTGCTGCATTGTAAACAGCGGCTCAAAAACCAGATCGCCCAGATCTTTGGTTTTCTTAATCGGTGTGATATCATTTTTGCGGGTATCTCGCAGCTGTAAGTAAATCACGCCGGAAGTATTTTCGTTTATCCATTCCCGAAAGGTATACAGATAGCGTAAGGTAGTCTGCTGGCCGAAGTTATCCCTGATACCGGCATCCATTACATCCACAATGGGATTGCTGGGCAGAAACGCATTGGGCAATACATAAGGGAATGTGGCACACATCCGGATGGCACTGGTGATACGTAAATCCAATGCATCCTGACGGGCAAAATATTGTGAGAAGTCCACCCCATCCACGTCTCTGACCTGGCGGGTAGGATATTTATATTGTGGCGCGCAGAGATAACTTACAGGCAAAGGAGAAATGATTAACCGACGTCCATCCGCATTGATAGTAGCGTTCCAGATCAGCATAGGGATTATCGCATTCAGTTCCGGAATACGATAATCCCGGATACTTTTATTCAACACATAGTCTGTATTCTGATTCAGTTGCATTTCAAAGGCATAACCACGGTCTTTTGCATAGTGATTAGCGCCTATTTTAAAACTCCAGACGGGGGCAATAAAATCATTCACCGCCATTGCCGTAAATACGGGGTTGAGCAAATCTTTGGAGACACGCTCTGCATAAATGGAATCGGTTAAACGAATTGGCTTTCCGAGGGTTTGCTGATAGTATAATTCCCGGAAATAAGTAGCGCCCATCATACCGCCGGAGGCGCCCGTCATAAGTACGGTATGTGGCATAAGTTGCCCGTGGAGGAGACTATCCAGCCGTTGTAAAACGTTGATTGTCCAGGTGGCAGAGCGGCTTCCTCCCCCACTGAAGTTCATTACAATCAGTGG
Organism: Chitinophaga dinghuensis; assembly: GCF_003259435.1. GTDB lineage: Bacteria > Bacteroidota > Bacteroidia > Chitinophagales > Chitinophagaceae > Chitinophaga > Chitinophaga dinghuensis. The sequence continues at coordinate 326,686 of NZ_QLMA01000002.1, read as the reverse complement.
CGGATTTTGATTTGCAGGGAATTTCGCCCTCCATTTCTTTAGCACTTCCAGGGTGAATTGTTTATCGCCATCGGCTCTTTCTTTGGTAAAGAACTGCTGTAAGGCTTGAGGACTATATTCCGGACGCCCTTGCTTCTCCCTATAATTCAGGCCATAGGCCTTATTTCTGTTATCTACAATATCATGTTCTACTAACCAGTTCAGCCCATAAAGAAGTACCAGTAAAATGGGGATAGACCAGGTTTGCAGCATATAAGAAAATGCTCCGGCCACTCCAATCAGGAATGCGAAAAATACTAATACGCTGGCCCCTGCTGGAATACGAAATATAGGGTGGTCCATCATACTGGCTAAGACCAACATAACAATCAGCGCGCATCCGACGGTAATCATTGCGGCAAAGTGGTGTTGTTTCAGGATGGAGTCCAGGTAATGCTTATTATAATGATCCACTTTCCGTGCCCGGCGTACCTTCCAGGGAGTAGAAAAATAGTTATTAACGGGTAATGCGTTTTCATCTGGCTCCTGCGTAGGTTTCAGAATAGTACGCAGGAATTGACGGGGGTTACCGAATCTCCGCTCTAATCTTCTGCCTATATTTTTATCTGCATTAAAGAAATAGAAGAAGGAGAAGAAAATGATAAAGAGTACGCCACTGATATAGCCTTCTCCCAGCAATAATATTTCCGGAATGGTACTGAGTTGTTCATAACGCTGATATTCCCATCCGCGGACAAGTACACAGAACAGGAAAGTGAGCGGAATAATGGAATTATTCAGGCAATAGCGGAAGAAAGGCTGAGAGGTGGTAGCCAGGAATTTAAACCGGCTGGTATGTAGAATGAAGGTGGTTATATGCCAGCTCATAATAAATGTGCCGGTCGCCATTCCAAGAATGGCAGTGCTATAAAAGTTCACTTTTCCTAAGTATTCCGGCGCCAGGAACAGGGCATCGCCGCCGAATACTTTGGCAAATCCTCCATTAATGGTGCTAAAGAGGATTACCCAGAAAACCAGCAATATCTGATACTTCCTGAAATGCAGGAGCAGCAGCTGAATAGGGAACGAATAGTATGTCTTTATAAGTAATAACTTCAACTTCATCAGACGATAATTACAAATAAAAATACGGATTTGCAATCATCCATCCGTATTTCATTCATGATTATGCTTTTCCTCTGCTCAGGAAATAGGTCCAAACGAGGGATAGCAGCAGCAACATACCAACGCCCTGATGCAAAATTGCGAAGGAAATTGGAATGTTCACCTGGCTATTCAACAGCGTCAGCACACCCAGCAGCACCTGCAATAATACCAGCACCAAAGGCAGGTAACGAATACCATGCAGGGCGGTGTGTGCGGGAACTTTTGCTGATTTTAGCCACCAGATTGCTACCAGTATAGTTATCAGGTAGGCAAGACCGCGGTGAATAAATTGAATGGTAATTGGATTATGGAAAATATCGTGGAAGAAATTACCACTGGAGAACATGCCGGTAGGCACCCATGCGCCATTGATATCTGGCCAGGTATTGGCATTCAGTGCAGCATGCAGTCCTGCCATGAAAGCGCCGTAGATCAATTGTACTACCAGTAAGCCCAGCAGCCAGCCATTCAGCTTGCGCAGACCTGGAACATATAATATTTGTTGCTGCTTCACGCTGAGGCGGAGCGCAAACCAGAATACGTAACATAATAATACCAGTGCAGAAATAAAGTGAATCGCCAGACGAATATGGTTTACACGGATATCTTCATTATTCAGGCCGCTCATTACCATGATCCAGCCAATAGCTCCTTGAAGCCCACCTAATGCAAAAAGTATCAGCATGGGATTGATCATACTCTGATCAATCTTCTTTTTGGCAATAAAATATATAAATGGGATAATAAATACCACGCCCATGAGCCTTGCCCAATCACGGTGGAACCATTCCCAGAAATAAATGGCTTTGAAATCAGAGATTGTGAAGTGATTATTTACCAGTTTATACTGTGCAATCTCTTTATATCCATCAAAAGCACGTTGCCAGGCCTCTTCATTCATTGGCGGAAAGGCGCCCAATAATGGCTGCCATTCTGTAATAGACAATCCAGAACCTGTCAGTCGGGTAATTCCTCCCAAGAGTACCTGCACAATCAGCATGCCCACGCCTATATATAACCATATGGCCACAGGGCGATTATTCTTCAATTGAACTGTTTCCATAAACGATGCGAAATTAGGACAGAAATCGACAATCGCTTCAATTTTCTCACATTATTTTAACAGCTGCTTAATATTGCCTTAACGCAGGCTTCAGATCTTTGCATCGAAAAGTTAAACGGCACCATTGTATTAGCTAATACTGCCCTATTTAAAGCACAAAACATTAAAAAATTAATGTCATGAAACTTGTTTTAGCTCCGAAAGTGAGATTGATCTTAACAGTGGCTATTTTGTTTAGCACATTTACCGCGATGGCCCAAGATAACGACTTCGCTTTCAACAAAGTAAACATTGCTAGCGTCGCTCCTGAAAACGGTAATCCAAAAGCAACCGTTAATATGGAACTGGCACAACAAAATCAAAATGCACTGCTCTTCAGATTGTCTGTGAACAATCCTGAAAATGAGAAGCTGACACTCTACATCAAAGACAAGAACAATTATACCCTTCTCAGAGAAATATTACCTGCAACTGCTAAATACGTAGGCAGCTATAATCTGGAATCCCTGGAAGATGGCAACTACTCCTTCGAAATCAGAAGTGGTAAAAACAAAGTAATGGAGAAAACTGTGGGAATCCACACATCCACCGTTGTTAACAGAAATGTATCTGTAGAGTAGTAATGGCTTTTACAGATAAAAAGTGAATGGGCTGACCAATTGATTGGTCAGCCCGTTTTTATGGTAAAATAGTTATGGCTTAAATCCTGCCGGCAGGCGGATATTATACTTTCTGGCAAACAGCTCCAGCGGCGGCAATCCTTTGCTATTACGACGTTCATTCACATGTTCCACATCTTCAATGTCGAGGAACTGGAATTCATTCGTGGAGCCAGGAACGGGAACGAATAAACAACCATAATGCTGCTTTTGTCCGATATGTACACACATTTCATCCGAAAGCTTTGCCAGGTTGGGTTCTTCGGATTTATTAAAATAAGTAAATACGGCCATCTCCGGCCAATACTTTTGCTGGGTTTGATAATCTGCTCGCTGTAAAAGCATCCATACCAGCTCATTTCCCTTCTTCCCTATTCGCTCTACGGAAGGATAATGCGCGACAAAAGCAGCATCAGATAAAATTTCGATGATCGTTTTCATATAGACGCTATCATCTTTTTTTACCTGCCTTTCTATAGCGGCTATTTGGGGAGATTGCAAGCCCTCTTTTCTTTTGATGGAATCGGCCATCACGGCTAAATGTTTGTACGCATCATAGATACTATCCAATTTTATTTTCAATGGTTTGTCCCACCAGGATTCAATATCTCTGCGTTTATCCACGACCTGTCTGCGAATATTGGCCCATTTAGCAGAATCGTTTCGGAGTGGTTGCAGCTCCGCCACTTTCTCGAGGTTTTGCATATTTGTATATCCGAAGTTGATGCTCGCCTGTAATAACAAATAGGCTTTTTCAAGGTCTCCAGTCTTCATCGTACACCTCGCAAACTGGAGAAAATCCTGATCTGTCATTCTTCCGGTGCCCATTCGATAGGCAGTGTCCATTTTCTCTGCTGCCAGCTTATAGTTCCCGGCTTTCAGAAGGGAGTCCCCCTCAGCGAGGAGGTAGTAATAATTTTGAGCAGAAAGAGATAATGGAAAAAGGATCAACAGGGATAAATAAAAAACCCTTCTCATAGCATTCGGTTTATCTATAAAAATAACGGTTGCCGGTGAAGGGTCATTGCATGAATCGGCGCCAGGTGAAAAAAAAGAAGACGGCCGTGGTGGCCGTCTCCCTACAACATATTTATAACAAGCTACTTATTTCATCATGGCTTCATAAAAAGTATCCATCATCTTTCCTCTTGTATTCAATACAGATAACTTCGTATTGGCGCCACCGTTAGGATAAACGCGATTGCTGAGGAAAATGAAGGCCAATCCTGTTGACGGGTCCGCCCAAACGCAAGTACCTGTGAATCCAGTATGACCGAATACAGCACCTGTAGCATATCTGGAAGGATAAGGTTCTGTACGGCTGGCATTGTTTTTCTCTGTTTTATCAAACCCAAGGCCACGGCGACTGATATTACTACTATATCCAGTGAATAAATCCACTGTTTCCGGTCTGAAATATTGTTTACCCTTGAATGTGCCTTTATTCAGGAGCATTTGGAAAATCACACCTAAATCGTGAGCGTCAGAGAACAGACCTGCATGACCGGCTACTCCTCCAAACATCGCAGCGGTAGGGTCATGTACATCTCCGCGTAGCAGTTGTCTCCTGTAAGTAAATTCATTTTCCGTCGGTACAATCTGCGACAAAGGGAAACGTTCTCTTGGAAGAAACCCTGTAGTTTCCAATCCTAACGGAGTATAGAATGTTTCCTGCACATAATCGTTCAGCGGTTTGCCAGACAGCTGTTCAACAATGCGTCCGAGGAAGAGGAAATCCAGATCGCTGTAAACATAGCCTTGAGAAGGCGTCAGCTTACTATCCAGGATTTTTCTCCAGAGCGTATCCTTGTAGGTGTCCATCAGGTAAAGACCTTCCGCTACACGGGTATTGAATCCCGGACCTGGAATATTATGAAAAATAGTACTGTCGGGTATTCCGGCAGCATTGACGAGATCTTTATAAAAAGGAATATAAGGTACCAGACCTGCCTGATGGAGCAGCACATCCCGCACTTTCAGTTTCGCTTTATCAGAGCCCTGTGTGAAAGGAAGATAAGTACCCAGCGTTTCATCCAGTTGCAACTTGCCTTCATCATAGAGTTTCATGATGGAAATGGTAGTAGCGCAGACTTTCGTCACGGAAGCCAGGTCGTAAATGGATTTAGGCGTTACCGGTTCCCGGCGGTTATACTCGTAGTGACCGTATACTCTGTTGAAAACCACTTTCCCGTTTTTCACTGCCAGCACTTCACAACCAGGAGCGGCGCCACGGCCGATCATGTCATTGGCGTATGCATCTATTTTCAGCAAGGTTTGCGCATTCAGTCCCTCTGACTCAGGTGTTGCTGTTGGTAAGGTAGTATACTGATTTAATTTATAGGTGACGCCAGCCCCTGAAGGATAAGACGGACACACGGTTACAGGCAGTTTGCCTTCCGGAGCCAGTTTACCGAACAGGATATCAGCAGCCACTTTCTGGGTGGTGCTATCATCTTCATATGCAGCGAGGATATGCGGCGCTTCACAGAAATATTGAATGGCGTAAGGATTTCCAAATACGACAGTAGCAGATGGCAATTCCTGTTGTAACTGACGGATAATCAGTCGCTGTGCCAATGACAATCCAAAATTATTTGCAGGACGGCGACTGTAATTATGTACACTGATAATTACAGCTTTATAATCTCTGTGAATTCTGGAAACGATGGGAGCAATCTGATCTACACTTTGACGGCCGGTGAAGATAAAAGCATCTGTACCTGGTTTGGCCGCTTTTATCGCCTCAATAAAAGCGTTGTTGGAATCCGCTCCTACTGCCACTACTGCGATTTTTTGTTGAGTTACAGAAGGCGAGAATGGAATAAGTTTATCATCGTTACTCAGTAAAGTGATCGCTTTTTCTGCAATTCTTCTGCGCAGGGAGTCTGTTTTAGCATTGATATCTTCCGTGATATTGCGGGTATCGATTACTTGTGGTTTATTCAGTCCCAGATTGTATTTGGCGCGGAGTACGCGTTTCACGCGTTCATCCACTTCGCTTTGGGTGATCAGTCCTTTTTTGATGCCTTTGCGAATGGCGTCTACACTACCTTTTGCAGTGGACGGAAGGATCATCAGGTCGTTGCCTGCGAGGAGCGACTGCAGGGATTCCTGGCCTTTTGTATAAAATTTCGCGATGCCTTTCATTTCCAGCGCATCGGTGATGGTCAGTCCTTTAAAGCCCAGTTCTTCCCGCAGTAGTTTGGTCACTGCTTTATAGGAAATAGAAGTAGGCGTATTGGGTTTATTATCTATAGCCGGAATGTAGAGGTGGCCGATCATGATGGACTGTACGCCGGCTGCAATGGCGGCACGGAATGGAAATAGTTCCAGGGAGTCCAGCTGTTTGCGGGTTTTATTGATGGTAGGCAGGTCCAGGTGCGAATCCACATTGGTATCGCCATGGCCGGGGAAATGTTTAGCATTGGCCATGATGCCATTGTCCTGCATTCCTTTGATGGTGGCAACGCCTAAGCGGGCTACCTGGTATTTATCTTCTCCGTACGAGCGATCATTGATAACCGGGTTATTCGGGTTATTATTCACGTCCATATCGGGAGCATAGTCAACATGTATGCCGATGCGTTTGCACTGTTCCGCCAGGATTTTTCCGTATTCGTAGGCCAGTGCGGTATCTCTGGTGGCGCCGAGCATCATATTTCTTGGCAGTGAGATGACGCTGTCCAGGCGCATACCGAGTCCCCATTCTCCGTCAATAGATACGAGGAGAGGCACTTTGGAGATGGATTGGTAATAGTTGGTCAGGTTGGCTTCCCTGATGGGGCCCCCTTGGAAGAAGATTACGCCACCTACTTTAGTTTCCTGTATATCTTTAACGACGGCGTTGATATGATCCTGTCCAAGATTAGAGTGGGCGCGGATTACAATCAACTGTGCGATTCTTTCATCAGGAGTGAGCGAATTAAAAACACTGTCTGCCCATGCAGTGGCAGGGTCCTGTATTTGAATAGCATTTTCCGTTTTCCGTTTGTTTTTCTTTTTCGTGGGCGCCGAGGGCGGTACAGGAACCGCGCTCCCGGTCAGCATGAGTCCCGTTAGTCCAGCAACCAGTAATTGTCTCATCATGCTATAAACTTACAAATTCTGGAGGACTAAATCCAGTGGCAATCAACTAATTATTAATATTAATTATATGATTTTGTTGAATAGGAAGTTTCTTATTAAATTTAAGATATACCATTGAAGATAATTCAGTGATTCCACTGCGAAATTGAAATGTATTTAGTATTTTTTGAAAAATTTTCAAATTTTTTAATCAATCGTAATTTTAGTTACCAATACATTCAATTGTTTGTTATATTTGCAACCTTGCGAGTTTAGTAAGTAAGATTAATATTAAACATGGTCAATCTCATTTTATTTGGCCCTCCCGGTAGCGGCAAGGGCACTCAAAGTGCTAAGATTATTGATAAATACGGGTTGCTTCACCTGTCTACTGGCGATTTGCTTCGTCATGAGATTGGTAACAAGACTCCTTTGGGTCTGGAAGCGCAAAAATTCATGGACCAGGGTTTACTGGTACCTGATGAGGTAGTAATTGGTATGATCAGCTCCAAGCTGGACGCCAATCCGGATGCCCGTGGATTCATCTTTGACGGCTTCCCACGTACTACTGCTCAGGCAGAAGCGCTGGACAAACTGCTTGCTTTGAAGAAAACGGCTATTTCTGTAGTACTTTCTCTGGAAGTACCTGAAGAAGAGCTGATTAAACGTCTGCTCAACCGTGGTCTTACATCCAATCGTCCGGACGATGCATCAGAAGATGTAGTAAAAGCCCGTATTGTAGAATATCATAATAAAACTGCCCCTGTAGCAGACCATTATGCGAAATTTGGCAAGTTCAAGAAGGTAAAAGGAGATGGTACTGTAGAGGAAATCTTTGATCTTCTGTCAAAAGAAATCGACGAACTGCTGGGGGAGAAGGTATAAACCCTTGCGGGTAAAGGCTTTCAACAACTTATATACAACGCAAAGATTGTTGGTATGCGGCATTTAGCACCTAAGACTGTGCTATTTACGTAAACTTCACGATCTTTGCGTTTTATTTTATGGTAGTGTCAGGGGATACTGCCTCTTAAAAACAAGGTCAAAAGTGGAAAAAGCGAACTTCGTAGATTATATCCGTGTATTTTGTAAATCAGGTAAAGGCGGCGCGGGCAGTATGCACTTCATGCGTACCAAATTCAACGCACAGGCTGGCCCTGACGGTGGTGACGGCGGCAGAGGAGGCCATATCATCCTCCGCGGAAACTCGCAGCTATGGACCTTACTCCACCTTCGCTGGCATAAAATGCTGTTGGCGGAAAATGGAGAAAATGGTAGTGGCGATAACTGTACCGGACGTTTCGGACAGGATATTATCATCGAAGTACCTTTAGGAACGGTAGCCCGTGATGAAGAAACCGGCGAAGTAGAAGCTGAAATCCTCCATGATGGCCAGGAACTTATCTGGCTGCCTGGTGGCCAGGGCGGAAAGGGAAACGCTTACTTTAAATCCGCCACCAACCAAACGCCGGAATATGCCCAACCAGGTATGCAAGGCATCGAAGGCTGGAAAGTAGTAGAACTGAAAGTACTGGCAGATGTTGGTCTCGTAGGATTCCCAAATGCCGGAAAATCCACCCTCCTCTCTACTATTACCGCCGCAAAACCTAAAGTGGCAGATTATGCGTTTACAACGCTCACACCACAACTGGGAATGGTAGACTATCGTGATAATAAATCATTCTGTATCGCCGATCTCCCAGGTATCATCGAAGGCGCACACGAAGGAAAAGGCCTCGGCCATCGCTTCTTACGCCATATCGAAAGAAACTCCGTATTACTATTCCTCATTCCTGCAGACAGTGCCGATCACCGCAAAGAATTCGACGTGCTCGTCAGTGAACTGGAACAATATAATCCTGAATTGCTCGACAAACAGTTTCTCCTGGCCATCAGCAAAAGCGATATGCTGGACGATGAACTGAAAGATGCTATCTCTGCCGAATTACCAGCAGACGTGCCACATGTTTTCATTTCATCCGTTACCAACCAGGGCCTCACCGAACTGAAAGACATTCTCTGGAATGCCCTGTCCGATGCCAACAACGTGGAAAGTCCTGATCAAACAGATGCTGAATAACTGTTGCAGACAACGAGGATCATAAAACTAATCCAGTAAAGTTTTATATTCCCCCGTATCATGAGAACTTACTTCCTAATGGCAGCCCTATTGCCAGCATTCTATGCCTGCCATTCGCCAGCCGTTCCCAAGAAGAACAGGCCGGTACAAATCGATACTATGGAACTGGTAGCCCCTCCTGATAATATGGCTACCAGAGTCGCTTCAAATGAAGTATCTGTTGCTAAAACAGATAGTACTACGTATATCCGTTTCGGTAGTTCGTACTTGTCGCTCGACTGGCTGGAACCCACTCCAGGCATGAATGATTTCGAATTGCATCCGGATACTATTTATCTCACCCTCCAGCATCCACATACACTGGAAGGACAGATGTTAACCATCACTACCACCGGAAATGCACGCCTGAACGTAGCCCAACGCTATGAAACAACGGCCATCATCAATTCCAAACACGTACTCAAACACTGGAAGCATTATACCTCTGCATGGGAAGCGCTAAAACCGGAAGCAGATAATTTTTATATCTGTAAAAAGTATTCCGCCGAACAGAAAAAGGCCTTTCCTCCCAGCACTATCGAGGAATTGCAGGAATACATGTATCGTCATCTTGGAAAGGAGGCATATGCAGGAGTAGCAGGAATGGCCAGCTTTGAGGACTCTCCCACCAAAGTAGTGATCTCCCGCTATTACCTGAAAATTACCGGGTTGCTGCAACATAGCTCAGAGAACATCAACAAACTATTGATCATTGATGTGCCCATTAAATAACAACAGATTTTATATTTACCGAAAATATATCCTTATGACTCGTATGCTCTGCATATTCGCCATTGGTCTCTTCCTGCTCCAAGCTTGCAAAACAGGCAACGGAACGACGGAAGAAGCGAAAAAAAACACCTCCGATTCTGCCGGCTCCTATGCCCTGGTAGGCACTTATAAAGGTGATTTTGGCGGTGCTCCTATTTTTATCACCATCAATTTCTCCAATGGTAAACAAGCGGCCGGATATAATATCCATAAAGGGTTACGCAGAAACATCAAAGGAGAAATAGTACGCGACGGTTCCAACTGGGTACTCTCCCTCACCGAGCCTGGCGATAATCCATATGATGGTAAGTTTACTATTACTTTCAATGCAGATGCCAACAGCGGTAATGGTACCTGGACACCCAACAATATCAAAGCCACTGCGGAGAAAAAATTCCAACTGGAAAAAATGAAATCCGGAGAGCCATACAATGAGGGTATGCGATCTCAATATCCTTTCCTGGGTTATTTCAGCGCTTATGAAAATTCCGGTACGATTGTTTTTGAAGAAGACGGTACTGTAAAAATGACCTACTATCCGAAGGTAAACGACAGCACGCTCGCACAGCAAGCAATTGAAGTAACGGGCAGCTGGTCCAATAATCCACAACAACCACAACAGGTAACCGTTAACTGGAAAACCAATAGTGGCTGGTCTCAGAAGTCATCCCTTTTCAAAATTGAAATGGAGAAAGGTGAAGAAACCAATAATTCCTACCTCTCTGCTATTGTGTGTGACAGTCTTAGATTTGTTCCTGGTCCGTAGTGAAGATGACTAAGAAAATATTATCCATTATTGCGGCAGGCGTTATTCTCTATAGCACCTGGCTAATGATCCTGCTCAGCGTGCCTTATCTGGCGCTGGAGAGATACACCAATTTCCTCAAAACCAAGCAGATAGCCTGGCATGTAATGCATTGGCGACTGAGCTTTTATGTGCATGTTTTTATCAGCACCGCAGTATTGATTACCGGGTTAATGCAGTTTAGCAGTTATCTCCTTAAAAGATATCCGCGACTGCACCGTAATATGGGTAAAACATATGCCTTCGTGGTAATCGCTATCAGCGGCCCTACCGGCCTGGTGATGGCCTTCTACGCCAACGGAGGTCTTTATGCGCGAATAAGTTTTGTTATACTTTCAATACTATGGATAGGCGTTACCGTTATAGGTTGGCGCAAGGCGATGCAACGCCGGTGGGAAGAACATTCTAACTGGATGCTGCGCAGTTATGCGTTGACGTTATCTGCGGTAACTCTTCGATTCTATGCTTATGTATTGGGATTAATGCATATGCCGCTACGACCTGTAGCGGCATATGTACTTATTTCCTGGCTCAGCTGGACGCTGAACCTATTGATTGTTGAATGGTATATCCGTTGGAAGTCCCGCGGAGAACAGCTTTTAGCGCAACGCTAAAGGCTCATTTGATTTCTGAACAAAGTGACCATCCGCAGAGATGGAATAGAATTCCTTCTTGATTTCTGTACTGGATTTTTCTTTATTCTCGTTGAACTGCGTTTTAGCTACATCCTGCTCGTACTCTATTTTGTAAGAGGTCACCGTAATTTCGCCGTTCGCATTTATCACACCTACTTTATAAGGATCTTCATCCAGTAGTTGGCCGGCAATCATTAGTTTATCTATCAGTTTGCCAGTAGGCGCATAGCTGGCCACCATGTAATAAGGCCAGGTATAACCTTCTATTTCCTTATCATTTACAGCATAGCAAACTGTTTTGAAAGCCGTATCACTTTTAATGAGTCCTACATAATAAAAGGAACTACCCGTTTCTCTTTCAAACTTGGCATTTCTCATCTCAGATACATACTTCTCAAAATCGTAAGGAATATCTTTGAAATGTGTTTTAGTAGCAAATGATTTGTCCAGCGTAAGTGGGAAATTCATTGGCCTGAATTCCCTGTAATACATGGTCCATTGGAGCTTTTCAGGATCTCCATGACCACTCAGCGCTTCTTTCACCTTGTTGGTAAAGAGGTAAGGATTTCCTCTCAGCGTGGCGAGGTCTTTATCCTTCATAATGTTATCCAAATTCGTATAGCCGAACTCGATAGCCGATACGAGATAATACATTCCTTTCTCTTCGTTGTTATCCAAAGCATATGCACATGCCTTGTTAAATAACAGTTTATGTAGCGGCGTATAATTTAGCAACTCCGCCATATCAAAAGATTGTATGGCTTCTTTGTACAGTCCACTCTCCAGCAGGGCATTGCCAAGCTCATAGTAGGTTTTGGCCTGTGGTTGTTTCAGAATAGAAGATCTAAACATTGGAATACTTGGCCCGGCTTTCTTCTTATTACGATAAACATCCAGTGCTTCCAGGAATTCTTTTTCCGCATTCTTATCTTTTTTTGTTGAACCGGCAAGAGCTGCATGTACAGAATCAGCATTGTACATGGAATACTCTGTGAGCTGGAAGGATGTTCCCTGGCTTCCTGTACCACCACAGGCAGATATCAGGCCGGCCAGTACAAACAAAGGCATAAAGCGCATAGTCTATAGGATTTGAAAAATAAAGATACAGAAGTATCCCTATCAAAATTTTGAAAATTGTTTATGGAAAATTTATGCACCCGCATCTAAATATAGGGAAGCTTTCCCTTTCTATCCACTGACGAAAAACTAGTACCTTATGAATCAACTACATTATCAGCAGTTTACACCGGAAGATGCATTCATCGTAAGAAGTAACCTCGCTTCAAAATATGATGCCATCGGTACATTAGTCAAATACTTTGCAGTGATCAGCGCAGTAGGATTTGCGCTGTTGCTGATCCGGGTTAACACCGTCCCTCCTATTTACTTCTTCTCCGCCATGACCCTGGCTTTCGTAGGATTTCTGTTATACTTCTGGTTTCATACGATCACGAGCCTACGAAAAGATTTACGTCAATGTCAGAAAGCAGAATTCATTGCTAAAGTAATGGGCAAGAAAAGTTCAAGCGAGTTAGGAATTCTGACTCATTATCTTGTAGTGGAGAATAATATTTTTGGTATCACCAGAGTAGACGTTACACCAGAAATTTTTGATCAGATAGAAACCTTTTGTGTACTGAAATTAACGGTATCCCGTCATTCGGGCACATTCCTGGAATGTGAAATAAAAGAAGCCTAGTGGAGCCAACCATGGGGCTCGAACCCACGACCTGCGATTTACGAAACCGCTGCTCTACCAACTAAGCTAGATTGGCCGATCATTGCTGTTTTATACAATTTAAATAAAAATTACGGCAGTGCAAATGCACTGCCGTTAATCGTCGGTTACTTGGGGCTGCGAACGCTATAGGGCTTTCAGTAGGTCCGGTGAAAACAACATGGCTGTACAAAGACAGTTTCTGTATCCATGTGCCACCAGTATAGGATAATTCACACAGCTTTTACATGCTCCCCAGAACTGAGGGTCCTGCGTTATTTCGGTATAGGTTACCGGCTCAAAACCCAACCTGCTATTCAGTTTCATCACGGCAAGACCCGTGGTTATACTGAATATTTTGGCCTGTGGGTATAGCTGCCGGCTCAATTCAAAGATTTTTTGTTTAATGGCAGATGCCACCTTCAACCGACGGAATGCCGGCACTACAATCAGACCGCTGTTCGATACAAATTGATCGTTCTCCCAGGTTTGTATATACGAAAATCCAGCCCATACGCCTGATTTCGTGAAGGCAATCACGGCCTTACCTTCCAGCATTTTCTTTTTAATATCTGCAGGATCCCGTTGGGAGATCCCTGTGCCCCGGGCCTTCGCTGAAGACTCCATCTCTGCACAGATAGGAATGGCAAAGTCTATATCTAAGGCTGTTGCCAACCGGACGACAATCTCCTCATCTGCTTCCGGTGTTGTTGAAGTAAGTGCCGGCGCATTGTGCGCTGCACAGACCGGCACTTCATATTGGTTTATCATGGCTTTACATTTCATCTATGCCAGCAATTGATAATTATCTGGCCAATTACACTAAGAATTAATACTACCGCTACAACCACATATACCGCTTTTGACTTAGGAGCCGGTGGCTTCGGATGTACATGCATATAGTTCATTTTCCCAGTATATGCCAAACGCTGTTCCAGACATGCCAGCCAGATGATCGAAAATTCATGAAAACCAATATGGAGAAGGGTTACGTGTCTCCCTAAATAAAAAATCCAGGGAAATAACTTCCCTGGATGTATATCATTTCAGTAATGTTTTTTCAGAAACTGAAGGGTATCTTACAGCAGACCACCCAACAGACCACCAGCAGCATTCTTCATTTCTGCTTCCCATGAATTCTCCGCAGCTTTCAGCGCACGGTTCAGTGCACTCAACAGCAGATCTTCCATTTCTTCTTTCTTTTCAGGCACCAGCAACTCAGGAGCAATATCAATGCTCTTCACCTGACGATTGCCGTCTACAGCAACTTTCACTGCGCCATTGCCAGCTTCGCCTTCCAGCGTAACATTAGCCAGACGCTCTTTACCTTCTTTCATTTTTTGCTGGATCTGTGTCACCTTACCAAATAAATCAAACATATTTTGCTATTTTTTAAGGCCGTAAAGATAAGGTATTAACTATTCCGTATCTTACCACATCGTTATACTATCAGCAAAAATGGAAACTAAAGTTTGTATCATTGGCGCCGGCCCTGGTGGCGCATGCGCAGCGCTTCAACTGGCTCAGCTCGGTATTTCTTCCATAGTCGTGGATAAGGCTATTTTTCCAAGAGATAAGGTCTGTGGAGATGGATTAAGTGGTAAAGTACTAACCATTCTTGAACGAATAGATAAAGAAATGGGCGAGCGCCTCCAAAAAGCCGTTTTTAAACTGGATAGCTGGGGTGTAACCTTTGTAGCCCCAAACCGGATTGGCATGGATATTCCATACAAACCAGACTACCAAAAAAATATGGTAGATCCCAGAGGCTTCGTCTGTAAACGTATTGACTTCGATAATTTCCTGGTAGACGAAATGAAACGCCGCCCGGAAATTACCTTATATGAGGGCATCAGCATCGACAAATATCAACTGGAAGAAGATGGATATTTGCTATCTAATAATGACGGCAGTTTCCAAATCAAAACTCAACTGGTGATTGTGGCAAATGGGGCTCACTCCTCATTTACCAAAGACGTTGCTGGAATTAAAATGGAGCCAGAGCACTATGTAGCTGGGATACGCGCCTATTACAAAGGCATCAGGG
Organism: Chitinophaga dinghuensis; assembly: GCF_003259435.1. Taxonomy (GTDB): domain Bacteria; phylum Bacteroidota; class Bacteroidia; order Chitinophagales; family Chitinophagaceae; genus Chitinophaga; species Chitinophaga dinghuensis. The sequence goes on along the minus strand of NZ_QLMA01000002.1, from coordinate 311,659 downwards.
GACTACATAAAGATAATTTTATTGAACTCCATTTCCTGAAAGAAATGCTCCCTGGATACCTTTGGATATTCCCACTTCCAAATGGAGAGGCTAATGTCGGCGTTGGAATGCTAAGTAATTCAGCAAGAAATAAGAAAGTCAATTTGAAGAAAATGATGCTGGAAACATTAGCGAGCGACCCAATTATGAAGGAACGCTTCGCCAATGCAGAACTTGCTGGAAATATTGAAGGATACGGCCTCCCGCTGGGAAGTAAAAAGCGTAAACTCCATGGCGAACGCTATATGCTGGTTGGCGACGCCGGATTTCTAATAGATCCATTTACCGGAGAAGGGATCGGAAATGCGCTCTACTCTGGTAGAATTGCGGCCCAAAGAGCCGCAGAAGCATTAAAAATCAATGATTTTTCAGACAAATTTCTGGACACTTACGATGAAGATGTTTATCGCATCCTCGGCCCCGAATTACAAGTCAGTACAAAACTGCAAAAACTAATCAAATACCCTTGGTTATTCAATATACTCATGAAAATCGGCTCTAGAAATAAACAGTTAAAAGAGCTCATGACCTGTATGTTCCATGAGGTGGACCTCAGAAAGAAACTGGGCCATCCTATGTTCTATGTGAAATTGTTGTTTAACAGACAATAAGATTTGTCCGGTGAATAAATGATTCGCCAGCCGCCAATACCAGGCTGCTGGCCCCTTTTATATTATTATCCCTATGCGCAGCTACCAACAACTGGCAGTCATCTGCCTGCTGATGTTTATTACCCCCTTCGCGCTTCTGGCGCAAAACAAAAAAGTATTCACCGGTCCTGCCCCAGATTGGCTGGTACCACATTCCATCGATTCAACGCGGAAACCGGACGCAAAAAATATCAGCGATGGCGCCTATATACTCCTGCAGGAAGATCAGAAAAATGTGGAAAAACATATAGTATATGAACACATCATCCGGCAGATCGTATCCGAAACCGGTATCCAGAACGGCTCTGAGATCTCTGTCGATTTTGATCCTGCATATGAAAAACTGGTTTTCCATCATATTATTGTTCGGAGAGACGGCAAGTCCATTAACCAGTTACAATCCACCGCGCCTAAATTATTACAACAAGAACAGGAACTGTCCAGGTTCATCTATAGCGGTACCTACACCGCCTATTATATTCTGGAAGATATTCGCAAAGGCGATCAGATCGATTACGCTTATTCCATAGAAGGACGTAATCCCGTTTTCCCGGATAAAATAGATCAAACAACCTACTTACTCACATTTGAACCTATCGTTAATTATTACAGATGTCTGCTGATCCATCCGGCGCGACATATTCAAATGAAATCATTTTATCAGGCCGCTTTACCTAAAACAAAAGCCTGGAAAGAATATACCTGTTATGAATGGACCAGCGTTCCTCAAATGCAATCGGAAACGCGGGACTTCGTTCCCTCCTGGTATACCTGGTATCCTAAAGTACAATTGAACGAATATGGCAACTGGCGCGAGATTGCACAATGGGGCTTGCAAATAAGCACTGTTCCCGCTCCCGGACCTGGCATCTCCCGTAAGATTGAACAGTTAAAACAACTAGCTAAAGGCGATAAAGAAAAATACTTGCTGCAAGCACTCCGCTTCGTTCAGGATGATATTCGTTATATGGGCATAGAATTGGGCGAAAATTCCCATAAACCCAATAGTCCGGAAAAGGTACTACAGCAACGTTTCGGCGATTGTAAAGATAAATCTCTCCTGCTCTGCTCATTATTACAGGCCGCCGGCATTTCCGCCAGCATGGCGTATGTCAGCACAGACATGAAAGGGAAAGTGGCCGACCTCCTACCCACTCCTTTCGCATTTAACCATGTGATTACAGCAGTGTCCCTGAATCACAAAACGTACTGGCTGGATGCAACTGCCACAATGCAACGCGGTACCCTGGAAACATTCTGCGAGCCGGATTATCAACTGGCGCTGATTATACACGATTCCACTACCCAACTAACGCCAATCATTCAAAGAACGCACGGTAAACTGGTAGTGAAGGAAATATTCACCCTGCCTGATTTGAGTCAGCACACCGGTGAACTAAAAGTGGAAACTGCCTGCTACCGGGAAGAAGCAGACGATCTTCGCAACAACCTCGCAGCGGAAAGTCAGCAAGACAAGGATAAAACCTATCTGGATTATTACCGCGGACTCTATGGCAGCATGCGCATCAAAGATTCCATGCGGGTTGCCGATAATCCCGACAGCAATATTATGCGGGTGTATGAACACTATGAAATTGAAAATATCTGGAAACGCGATACTATCACCGGCAAGCTACAATTCACGTCTATGGCCCAGTTCATCACGGATGCGCTGCCTGAAGTCAAAGAAGACCGGCATGTGCCTTTGCGCTTACGCTATCCATATGACCTGGATTATACCATTGTTATTCGCACTCCCGGCGAATGGCCACTGAATCTGGAACCGCTGGATATTGTTACCAACAGCTATCGTATGCAGTTTATTCCGGAAAAAACGGACAATGAAATTCGCCTGCATTATATTTTGCAAACATTGAAAGACCATGTTCCGGTGAATGAGATTCCGCAATACATAAAGGATTCCCGCAAATTCACTGATTATGCCAACATGAATCTGAAGGCGCGTTCCGATTCCCAAAAGGATCCTGGTAAACAACCAAACTGGCTCACGATCTTTCTCGCATTTGTATTTGCAGGACTGATCGCCTTCCTGGCGATAGCCGCTTACAAACGCAGCTTACCGACTGTGGAAACACAGGAACCGCCGATCGCTATTGGAGGAGGACTCGCCATCCTGGCCATTGCGCTGGTTTGTTCTCCCATCACCGACCTGACGATGATTATTCGTTCCGGCATTTTCCGTTACGATATCTGGGTAGAAACGCCACTGAAAACCACCGTCAATAACGTTTCTTCCATTCAATTAATGTTGGTAGTGGAGCTGTTCCTGAATATTCTCTTCCTGGGGTATTCCGTTTTATTGGCGGTATTATTTTTCCACCGGAGAGACACGTTCCCACTGGCCCTCGCCACCTACTATGTGCTGTTGGCCATCTACCTGTACGCCGACCGGCATCTTGCGAATATGTTATTCAAAGAAAAGGCGCTACCAGATATGTTCGGTACAGATTCCGTGTTATGGCCATTAGTAAAAATGGCGATCTGGATTCCATATCTGAAGATATCCGGTCGCGCCAGAGCGACATTCGTTATTCCATACCCAACTGGGCGGGTATCCGATTAAATGGTTTCGGAATCGAAGATGATCACCTTTTCCCAGAGGTGTTTACAGTTATCTATGAAGGTCAGATGCACGGGGTGCGTCTGATAGATATCGTGCATCGCCTGATTGTTGAAAACGCACAACAAGCAGTAGCTGTAGCTTTTGTCAATCACCGGACGATCTGTGGATGCTGGTTTGCCAATATTATTAACGGCGATTTCTTCAATCGCAGCCAGACTACTTACACCAGCTTCAAAGCGTTTGATATCTTCCTGGCTCAGGTCTGGCTTCAGATAGAAGTTGACTACATGTACAAATTTCGATTCGTTTGGTTTCATTATGTGGACATTTTAGTCCAATAAAAATAAACGATCATTATTGGTCTTGCAAGATGTATCTGCTCACAGTTGCCACATTAACGATATATACCAACGCAAGAATCAACACTGTTCCGATGATAGTACCAATGCCTGGCAATGGGCTTACCACCATGTCATGTTTGGCCAGCAGGCCGGCTGCAAAATATTGCAGCACCGTAACCAGCAGTAAAGACAATATGCCGATAATAAAGTAGAGCGGAACGAATTGTTTCAGGAGATACCGCTGCAATTGCCGGGGAGCAGTACCCAACGTTACGAGCAATTGGATTTCCTTTCTGCAGGAAGCAATCACCAGTTGAATGAACATACTGAATACCAACAGAGCGAAGAACAACAGGATCAATCCAAAGAAGCCAATCACAGAAACGATGGTTTGTACAATTACCCTCGTTTTGCTGAACTTCAGTTTATCCTGGTTGGCCGTATAGCCGTTATCGTCCAGGAACTTGACCAGTGCAGGGTTTGAAGGATCGGCCGTTTTGATAACAATACGACTTGCCGGAGCAGAGGAAGAGCCGGCGTATTTCTGATTCGCCCAATCCATAAAGGAAGCAGGTACGAGGAAAGAAGAAATACGATCTGAGAAACCCACAATATGCCCGGTATAGGTATCTGAAGTCTGATTATTGGAAATCACGACCTGTAATGGCAGGGCTTTTACAGTTTCCTGAGATATCTGTGGGAGATTCTGGCTCAGGGAAAAGCCAAAGTTATACAGGTTCAGGAAGTCGTTCGGCAATATAATAGGAATCGTACGGTCGCCGGGATTCCATTTCCAGTCATCTTCTTTCACGTCAATAAAGCTGTCTGGCACCGCTTCGAAGAACATATCCGTAGCAAAGTGTAGATCTCCCGGGGCCTGGGCCACTACTTTAAACTGGCTGGAGGTGATTAACCCTGTCGCCTGTACGAAAGATTGTTTTCTGATATTTTCTATTTCTGCGGGAGAGAAAACAGATTTTCCCGGTTGCCCCATCATACTGTTCGTCACCTTTTTATTGATGACGAGAAAGTCTGCTGTTTCATTTTGGTTTTTATCGCTGTAGAGCAGCTGATTGAAATCCGTATTTACCTGGAGTGCTATGAGAATAAGTACCATGGCTATTCCCAGGCCCACAGAGGCCATGAAGAAACGACTTTTACCAACGCCGGTACGGATTATTTTTCTTAATAGATCAAAAAACGATTGCATGAAAAAGTTGCATTAAAGCTGGTACAGCACATCATAGGAGAAATGCTGATCGTGATCCAGGTCTGTTAAAATAAATCCGGCTTGGCGGCTTTTACATTCCTCAGCGATGAGCGCAGCAGCTCTACTGGTATTCTCTTCATCGAGGTGGCTGAAGGGTTCGTCCATGAACAGCCATTCGAAAGGTTGTACCAATGCCCGAATGATAGCGATACGTTGCCTTTCGCCGTAGGACAATGTTTTGCCGCTTTGATCCAGCACATGTGTCACATTAAGTCTGGCAGCCATTTCGCGAACTTTCTCCACGGTGCAATAGGGCTGTGGATTCATTACTCTTTTTAGTTCAATATTTTCCAGGGCGGTCAGTTGTTCAAAGAGGCGCAGGTCCTGGAATATGACGCTGATTTTCTGTTGGCGCAGGGAGGCGGTTTCATTGCGGTTGTATCCGGACCAGGGTTTCCCATTGATGAGGACATTTCCCGTATAGTCGTACCGGATATGATAGAGGTAATGTACCAAGGTGGTTTTACCTGTACCAGACGGCGCTTTGATTTTCACGAAGCTGCCGGGGTTAAATTGAATATTTTCATTCCAGATACCAGATTTTCGCTGGAGGATCTTATCCTTCAGGGGAATCGGGAGGAGATGATCGAGCTGAATTTGCATGTAGCTAAGATAAGGTTTTCGGAACGGGTATAAAAGACAAACGCCGCTGGGTAGCGGCGTTTGTCTTTTACATATTTGAAAGAAACAGGCAATAACTTATCTGGTTACTGCTGAATCCATTGGAATAGCACCGTAGAGGCTATCTTCAGCAGCTTTATCTGCCGCTTCCTGTTTAGCTCTTTTATCTTTTTTAGCTTGTGCCAGTTTAGCGGCTTCGGTACCAAATTCAACCAGTTGAACAAGGCTGTTTTTATCCTGGTCTTTGAAGTTCAGTACGATTTCGCCTGTTTGAACATCGCCGCTTATTTTATGAGCGGAGAAGGTCATGTCTTTGAACAGGTTCTGTGCTCTGATCAGCAGTGGTCTTTCGTCCTCGTCTGCTTTTTCAGTAGGGATGGTTTTAGCCAGTTTTGCGATGTCTAAGTAACCAGCCAGGGTAGCGCCTTTTGCTTTACTAGCAACGCCTTCTGGCAATTTGATTTGTCCTTTACCTGCGAGGTATTGATCCAGCAGTACGGAATCAGAACCGAGAGTAACGGATTTTTCAGTGAGAGACATAGCAGGGAAAGAAGCTGCCAGTTCAGGAGAAGCGAGTACATATTTATCGCCTTGTTTAACCAGCATACCGGTAAACATTGGAGAGCTCATTACTTTATTGAAAGCGTCTTTGTTGGCCACTTTCATGTTGAAGATCCATTTAGCGTTTGGCTTTTCAATGGTATCGCCATCGAAGTAAGGGTTAGGTTTTCTTTCGATTTGGAAATCGGAAGCAACGTATACCAACTGACCGTCGAATGCGTTCAGCAGATCATCCATGGTGAGGCCAGAGCGTTGAGACAGCATCATGTTTACCAGGCCGTCGGTACCGGTAGATTTGATGATTTCGCCAATCATGTGGAAATCGAAAGCGTAGGAAATAAACCCGGTGACATTATCACTAGGATATTTTTCCAGCATGCTTATATCAATTTCTTTGTTACCATATTTTTTGAAGATGGCCAGCATTTCTTTGCCCATGTAGCTGTTGGTATTCACCAGGATCTTGCCTTTTTCGAAATTGGCAGTACCAGTAGCGAAAGAACCTTCCATGAGTTTTTTGAAGTTGCCAGGAAGAGCAGTCATGCCTGCGGCGTTACTGTTCATCATTGCCTGAACATTAAAGAAAAAGCCCATATCAGCATTTTCTTTCAGGAGTTTTTTGAATGGCTCCAGGCTACCGGCAGTTTCGTTCTCTTTCATGTGATAGAGGTGATCAGCGGTAGTAACCAGTGCTGCTGCGGATTCGGGTAAATCTGTAGTTACAGCGGCTACTGGAGATACAACAGCGGCAGCGGCAGCAGCGGTGTCTGCCTCAGCGCCTTCATCTGCTGGTTTATCCATATAACCAGGGATATCATTCAGCCTGTTGGTGTTCAGATGTCTCAGGTAGATAACAGCTTTATTATTCCAGGTGATGAGACCGTGGCTTTCAGTGTCGTAGGTAAATTTGAAGTCCTTACCTGTTTTCAGGTCATAGCTTTTCAGGTTAGCTTTCAGATAAGCTTCGAATTTTGCGGCATCTGTCAGGGAGCCGTTGATTTCAACGTAGGCGTTTTTATCGTCGCCTAAAACAACGCTCATGAAAAAGTTGCTGGAGAGATCGACGCCGGAATTGGCGGCATCTTTCCAGGCTTTGGTTATTTTACTGGCAGTATCTTTGGATTGAGCAGCTTCCATGAGCTTATCCATCGTGAGACCGTTGGTAATTAATTTCTGGCTGATTTGTTTGGCGTTCAGTTCCAGCACCACACCAGCTTCTTTGGGGATGTATTTGCTCTCCTCAGGAACTTTTGAACAGGCAGACAACATTACCGCCGCGATACCAGCGGTTAACAACAATTTGGAAATCGTCCTTTTCATAAAATGATTAAAATATATAAAATAATAATGCACAGGTCAGAACCAGTATGATTGTCGGAAAAGCGGTTAGGTTTTTCTGGCGGCACAAATCTTCTGGGACTACTAACTTTATTCCCACTATCGTGGTATTTCTTGGCTCCAAAAGTACGTATATTTTTGTAGCATATATGTCTAATTTTTCCCTGTCGCCAACAATAATTTCTTTACAGATATAGTTAATACCTTTGTTACTGCTATGAAAATTATCATTAAAACCATTGAAAAACCGTTATGTTTTTAATCTTATTACAATACATCCGTCCTGTAGCGGCTGTTGAGCACTTCATGGAGGCGCATAATGCGTTCCTGCAAAAGCACTATGAATCAGGGAAATTCATCCTTTCCGGCAGACGTAAGCCTAAGTCAGGTTCACTGATATTATGTAAGGCATCCAGCCGAAAAGAGGTAGAAGAGATTATGAAAGATGACCCATTGGAAAAGTATCAGCTGGCACTTGTTGAGATCATTGAGTTTGAGCCAACAACCTATGCGGCCATTCAGGAAAAATAGACTGAACTTATCCAGATATGCCATCTGTACGGCCAATATGCCTGCTTTCTTCCCTGATCTGATTGTTATTGCATAAAGTAGATGACTTTTGTAAGCCATTTACTGGAATCTTTTTCATTGCCCTGAAAAGCGACGTACATTTCAATTGTGGGCAATAATATCTTCTTTCCCTTTACTGCTGCGAACTCATGTAAAGCCACATGAGCGTTGGCTATTTTATTATACGGACCGTAATAGTCCACATAAAAAGCTTTGGCAGCGGGCAGTTTTATTATTTCTATACCGTTTTTGAGCGTACTACCTTCCGGCACCGGAACGGCAGCGGCCATGTCTGTCTGGTGTTTGGTGGTATCCCAAGAATAAAAGAGGCCGCAGGGAACGCCTGGCTGTAATTTGGCAGCCTGAGCGGCGGCGTATATTTGTTGGAGATTTGTTTGGTAGAAAGACATGATGCTTTTTTGCGGGATCGTTTTACGGATCGCGGCAAAGGTGGTGGCGGGGTAATTCATTTCTTTCACGGTTTCATTCACCCCATTTGGTGCGCCGGGGCCTTTTTTATCGGCCTCAGCCATACTTTTCAGATTCAGCAGTCCTTTTTGGTAATCATCTTCGATGGCTCCTTTCATCAGCCAGGACATCAGGTTTTGCGGGCGATTGTAATGGGCATCGAATCCCCAAACCACTTTGGTTTTTTCGGCGGCTTCTGTGAGGTTGAAATACACATCTGCTTCCGAGTGGAAGGGTTTTGTGAAGGTTAATTTTTGCTGAATTAGTTTATACGGCTCAAATGAAAGATGCTGGAGCTGTCCTTCTCCTATCTTTTTTCCTTTCCAGGAGTATACAGCTCCAACAGTACCATCTTCACCGGTGATGGTGTAGGTGGTGGTGGAATCCATTTGTTTCCAGGTATTCCATTGACTGAATCGTTCGAATTTGACAATATCATTCCATACAATGCTGGCGGGAGCATTGATTTCAACGGTAGCTTCCACATGCATCCGGGTAGGCGCGATGAAAACCAGTACCAGGAATAAAAACAGTAATATTCCTATAATCCAGGCGAGTACTTTCAAAGCTTTCATAACTGCAAGGGGTTGATTACTATAAATATAGTGTTTTTTATCTAGCCTCCCTACAGTATTGCTGGCATAGCGACAGAAAGATTAGTGTTTATCGGGCTGGTCCGGATGGTGTTTCTCTTTATAATGTTGATCAGCTTCTTTGGCTTTTTCGAAATCGAGAATCACCGAGTTGATGCAATAGCGCAGGCCGGTAGGCGGTGGGCCGTCATCAAAAACATGTCCGAGGTGGGCTCTACAACGGCCGCAGAGTACTTCTGTGCGATGCATTCCGTGCGAGTTGTCCGGCACATAGATTACACTGGTTTTGCTGATAGGTTGGAAGAAGCTTGGCCATCCACAGCTGCTTTCAAATTTAGCATCTGAAACAAACAGTGGGTTTCCGCAAGCAGCGCAGTAGTAGGTTCCTTTTTCTTTACTGTTCCAGTATTTTCCCGTAAATGCCCATTCAGTACCTTTTTCCCGCGCAATATTGTATACGTCCTGCGGTAAGATTTTCTTCCACTCCTCATCTGTTAGGTTCACTTTCCCTGTGTCAGTGTGGGAATAAACACCTAACTTCTTTTTTCCGTCTTCCATTGAATTCTTTTTTTCGCCGTTTTGTGAGTAACTACAGTTGGTTACCGTTAATGAGATCATCAAAAATATCAGATTTCGCAGCTTCATAACTGTCCCATTGTTGTATTAACGACTGATTAACACTAAAGTTGATAGATTTTAAATCAATTGGCCTCTCTGAATATTATTTTTCCCTATATAAAATTACGTATGAACCGGGGGAATGGATTGTTAAAACCTGCAAATCAACCGGATATTTAACAAAATCTACTCCACTTTCTATAAAATACGCTGATAATCACCTACCAGCAACTGAGTATAAATTGTTAACTTAGCGGCAAAAGGCTAGTAAGTGGCGGATATCATCAATTTATTACCAGACAATATAGCGAATCAGATAGCTGCAGGAGAAGTAATCCAGCGACCGGCATCAGCGGTGAAAGAACTTCTCGAAAATGCAGTGGACGCAGGCGCGACAGAAATTCACCTTATCATAAAAGATGCAGGGAAAGAGTTAGTACAGGTAATCGATAACGGTGGCGGTATGAGCGAAACCGACGCCAGGATGTGCTTCGAACGCCATGCTACCTCCAAAATCCAAACCATCGAAGACCTCTTCTCCATCCGTACCATGGGCTTCCGCGGTGAAGCGCTCGCTTCTATCGCAGCCGTTGCCCAGGTGGAACTTAAAACCCGGAAAAGAGGAGCCGATATAGGAACATATATAGAAATCGATAATAGCTCCGTAAGGACCCAGGAACCCTGCCAAACAGCAGAAGGCACCAGCATCGCCATGAAGAACCTCTTCTTCAATGTGCCCGCCCGCCGCAATTTCCTGAAAAGCAATGCAGCTGAAATGCGCCATATCGTGGATGAATTCATCCGCGTTGCCATGGCATACCCTCAACTGCAATTCACCCTTACCAGCAACAATCAACAACTCTTTCACCTCGATAAAGGCTCCCTGAAACAACGTATCATAGCCATCCTCGGCCAGCATTACAATGCCCGCCTGGTAAATGTGAAAGAAAGTACCGACTATATGAACGTCTACGGGTTCGTCGGAAAACCGGAAACCGCCAAAAAAACCCGCGGCGACCAGTTCTTCTTCGTCAATAACCGCTTCATTAAAAGCCATTACCTCCACCACGCGGTAATGAACGCTTTCGCGGATATCATCCCGGCAGACAGCTTCCCACTGTACGTTCTCTTCATCGATGTAAATCCTGAACATGTGGACATCAACGTCCACCCTACCAAACAGGAAATTAAATTCGATGATGAAAAAGTAATGTACGCCTTCGTACAAGCTGCAGTAAAACATGCCCTCGCCCAATTCAGCGTAACGCCTACGCTGGACTTCGACCTGGACCCAAGCATTCAGCAACTGGACGCTGTCAGCAAACCTTTTACAGAACAACAAAAAACGGAATCTACCCATTCCCCACTCTATAAATCCTTTACACAGGCCCACCAGGCCCATGTAATCGACAGATCCAACAGTAACCTGAAAAACTGGAAAGATCTCTACGATAAACCAGCCGCTCCTCAAACGGAAAGCTACGCCATGAGCGCGTACTCTGACGCCGATGATGACGACACAGAACAGGAAACCCGTACTGCTGTCACCTATCAGAGCGCTCAGCCCGCCTCTACAGCCTCCGCTATTGATGAACGCTGGCAAGATAGCACCAATGCCCAGAAAGTACCCGTTCAGGTACATCAACAATATATCCTCTCTCAGATCAAATCCGGATTCATCCTGATTGATCAACACGCAGCCCATGAACGCATCCTGTATGAACGCTATCAACGCGCCCTCCAGGAAGCGCCAGTAGCTACGCAACAAAGCCTTTTCCCACAAACATTACAGCTCCCCCCTGCGGATGCTGCCATCGTTTCGGAAATGCTGCCAGACCTCCAGGCACTCGGTTATGACCTGGAACCATTCGGCAATCATACTTTTGTTGTAAGAGGAACGCCTGCCGATATCCAGACAGGCAATGACCAGGCTACCATCGAAGGACTCCTGGAACAGTTTAAGAATTTCTCACAGGACCTGAAAGTAAACAGACGCGAACACCTGATCCGCTCTATGGCCAGAAATAATGCCATCCCTTGTGGAAAAGTGCTCTCCGCCCGTGAAATGCAAAATATTATCGATGAACTGTTTGCCTGCACCATGCCTAATGTGGCGCCCGGCGGCAAATTCACCTTCATCTCCTTCAAACTGACGGACCTCGCCCGTATGTTTGAAAGAAACCAGTAATTTTTTTCTCGCAAAGGCGGAAAGGAGAAAAGTTCGCAAAAGATGATCTATCGCGACTTCTCTCTTTGCGCCTTTGCCACTTTTTCCACTTTGCGAGCAAAAAATCAAATGTCTTTCAATGCGTGATAGACAGCCCCAAACCTCCGGAATTGTTCCTCGTAATGACTCGCATACTGCGTGTCCGGTGTAAAGACCTGCCCCTTCCCCGCTTCAGAAAGATCCAATTCCATTCCCATCACCTGTGCCGCCAGTAAAATAGCTCCCAGCGCAGAGGCGTCCGTGGCGTCTTCGAGGGTAAGCGTCTTCCCAAATATATCAGCCATCAACTGTATCCAACCCGGCGATTTGGAGAAACCGCCACTGACAGAAATCTTATCTATAGGACCTGCCGTCTCTTCCAATGCCTGGGTTATACTCTTAACCGCAAAGCATATACTCTCCATCACCGCCCTCGTGAAATGCGCCTGACCATGTTGTGGTCTTATACCAATGAAAGCCGCACTGGCATTACTATCCCATATCGGCGCACGCTCTCCCAACAGGTAAGGCATACATAACAACTGCTGCGGCCCCAATGCCAGCGCTTCCCGGATCATTATTTCCACAGGGACCTCCGATTGCAGGAAGTCCTTTAATAACCACTGCAACAATACCCCGCCATTGTTACTCGCGCCACCTGTGATGTAAATATCGTCCGTCAGTAAATAGGTAAATAATCGCTGCTGACGATCAAATATCGCTTGGGGAACGGCCATTCGTACAGCCCCACTGGTACCAATGGTGAGCGTGGCATGCCCCGGAGTAATAGCATGGCTGCCCAATTGTGCCAGACAACCATCACTGGCCCCGATGATAAAAGGAGTATCTGCCGGGATGCCCATTTCTGCGGCTATGCCGGGTTTTAAGCCACGGATGATATGGGTGGCCGGAACAGGCTGCGGTAAACGATCGCTCGTGATTCCCGCTGCATCCAGCGCGGGACCATACCAAGTATGCTTTCGTATGTCAAAAAGACCCGTTGCAGACGCAATAGAATGATCCATCAATGGCTTGCCAAACAATTCCTGGATAATATATTCCTTGATACCCATGAAACAGTGCGCGCGCTGAAACAGATCAGGGTGCTCCTCCCGCAGCCAGATCAACTTGCATAATGGAGACATAGCATGTACCGGCGTACCTGTTTGCTGATAAATATCCCTACCTGTAGCGGATGTACGAAGTTTTTCCGCCTGGGCATGACTACGGTTATCCGCCCATATCAGAAGCGGCGTCAGCGGCTTACCGTCACTATCCACAGCGAGCAAACTATGCATAGCGCTGCTGAAGCAAATGGCGACTGGAGGCTGTTGTCTCTCTACAACTACCCTACGAATTCCATCCTTCACGGCCTGCAATATCACGGCCGGGTCCTGCTCACTAAATCCCGGCTCCGGATGATACGTAGAATATGCCCCTTGAAAACTACTTTTCGCGGAGCCGTCGATTCCCAGCGAAATCGATTTAGTACTGCTGGTGCCGATATCAGAACCGATAAAATATGCTATGCTATCGTTCATAAAAAAACCTTCCGTTTTACACATTTAATTTATAGATTTAAAACCCGTGATCCATATATAAAGTCTAAAATTTCCACGCAAATGGCTTTTGAAATCAAAAAAACAGCTAAGGTCTATGATGTGTGTATTGTTGGTTCCGGCGCTGGAGGCGGTATGGCAGCCAAAATACTATCTGAGGCAGGCCTGAAAATCGCTCTCCTGGAAGCTGGTCCAAAATATGATCCTGCAGACCCGGAACAAGCTACGCAACTAAAATGGCCCTATGAATCTCCCCGAAGAGGCGCCAATACCACCCGTCCCTTCGGCGACTTCGATGCGGCCTATGGTGGCTGGCAAATTGATGGCGAACCGTACACCAAACAAAAAGGTACGGAGTTCGACTGGTTCAGATCCCGCATGCTAGGCGGGCGTACCAACCACTGGGGACGTATCTCTCTGCGCTTCGGTCCACGCGACTTCAAACACAAAAGTTATGATGGCCTCGGCGACGACTGGCCACTCAGTTATGAAGACGTTGCCCCTTATTACGATCGGGTAGATAAAATGATCGGCGTATTCGGGACAAAAGAAAACCTTCCCAATGAACCGGACGGATACTTCCTCCCTCCCCCGAAACCCAGACTCCATGAGCTGATGATTAAAAAAGCCGCCGGCAATCTCGGGATTCCCGTTATTCCAGCGCGACTTTCCATCCTCACCAGATCTGTCAACAAAGATCGTAGTCCTTGCTTCTATTGTAGTCAATGTAGCAGAGGATGTACGGTGTATGGCGACTTCTCCTCCTCTTCCGTACTGGTGAAACCAGCCATGAAGAGCGGCCATGTAGACTTATACACCAATGCGATGGCCAGAGAAGTACTCACCGACAGCAGCGGCAAAGCCACCGGCGTACTTTATGTGGATAAAACTGATCTTCAGGAATATTCTGTAAATGCGAAAGTAATAGTATTGGCAGCCAGCGCCTGCGAATCCGCCAGGCTCCTGCTCAACTCTAAATCTGCCAAATTCCCTAACGGTCTTGCCAATGGCAGCGGCGTTGTGGGTAAATATCTGCATGATTCCACCGGCGCTTCCCGCAGTGCATTTCTGCCGCAACTGATGGAACGCAAACGCTACAACGAAGATGGCGTTGGCGGTATGCACCTGTATGTTCCCTGGTGGGGCGACAATAAGAAACTGGATTTCCCACGTGGTTATCATATTGAATTCGGTGGCGGCATGAACATGCCTGGATATGGTTTCGGCTTCGGCATGGAACGCATGAACGGCAAATACGCTGGCAAAGATGGGAAAATGAAAGCTGCCGGCGGTTATGGCGCTTCCCTGAAAGATGATTACCGCCGTTTTTATGGCGCACAAGTAGGCTTTGCTGGTCGTGGCGAATGTATCGCCCGGGAAGAAAACTACTGCGATATCGATCCGAATGTAGTAGACAAATACGGCATCCCGGTATTACGCTTCAACTACACCTGGACAGACCACGAAATCAAGCAGGCCAAACATATGCAGGATACCTTTGAACAGATTATCCATGAAATGGGCGGTATTGCAAACGGAGAGAAACCTGGTGAAGATAAAAAGTATGGCCTGGAAAACCCTGGCCGTATCATCCATGAAGTAGGTACCACCCGTATGGGAGACAATCCTAACAAATCCGTACTGAACAAATTCAACCAGGCACACGAGTGTAAAAATCTCTTCGTGGTAGATGGCGGCGCATTCGTTTCCCAGGCAGATAAAAACCCTACCTGGACTATTCTCGCCCTCTCTATGCGCGCATCAGAGTATATCGTGGATCAACTGAAAAAACAAAACATCTAAAACAATTCCGATATGGATAGAAGAAAATCCCTTAAAGCCATTGCGCTGGGAACTTTATCTGTAAGCGCTATATTATCTTCTACCGGTTGTGACGACAAGAAAACAGGAAGCGACAAGGATGCCGGGAAAAGTAAAACGCCCGGCTATGGCCGTACAGAAGATGAAGTAAAACGGGATGCCAAACTGAATGCAGAGCCTTTCTTCACAGCTGCAGAAATGAAGACTATCGCCATTCTGGCAGACATCATCATACCTGCGGATGAACATTCCGGTAGCGCTACGGATGCAGGCGTACCTGCTTTCATTGAGTTTATTGTAAAAGATAAACCTGATATGCAGTTACCTATGCGAGGCGGTATACGCTGGGTAGATGTGCAAGCCGCAAAAAGATTTAATACCTCTTTTGCCGAAGCTAGTCAAGAGCAAAGGATTCAGATCGTTGACGACATTGCCTATCCTGAAAAAGCCAAACCGGAAATGAGTCAGGGCGTAGCTTTCTTCAACCTGATGCGCAACCTTACTGCCACCGGTTTCTTCACCAGTAAAATAGGTATTAAAGATCTGGATTATAAAGGCAACACTCCTAATGAATGGGACGGCGTTCCTGATGATGTACTGAAGCAATACGGACTGGCTTATGATGAAAAAACCCTGGCAGAATGCCTGAAGATCGAAGACAGAGGCAAATTGATGACCTGGGATTAAATAATAAAAGGTTGCTATTATTCATATCTTAAAAAACTAATCGTTCCAGATGATGTCAGAAAAAAAGAATGAGGGGAATAGTGTTTCCCGCAGATCATTTCTCCGTAACGGCGCATTAGCCGCTGCGGGATTCATGATCGTTCCACGTCATGTATTGGGAAGAGGCTTTGTTGCGCCCAGCGACAGACTCCGGGTTGCTGCCGTTGGTGTTGGCGGTAAAGGCTACGGTGATATTACCAGCTTTGCAGAAGGACGCGCCGATATCGCTTTTCTCTGCGATGTGGATAAACGTCGCGCTGCCAAAGCAATAACCACCTTCCCGAAAGCCAAATTCTATACGGACTACAGGGAGATGTTTGAAAAAGAACGCAAGAATTTCGATGCCGTTTCTGTATCCACCCCTGACCATCAGCATGCCGTAGCCGCTATGGCAGCCATGCAGCTGGGAAAACACGTATACGTACAGAAACCGCTCACCCACGATATTTATGAAGCGCGTAAACTGACCGAAGCCGCCAAAAAATATAAAGTAGTTACCCAAATGGGTAACCAGGGCGCTTCCGGCGATGGCGTACGTCAACTGATGGAATGGTACAATGCCGGTCTTATCGGAGATGTACACACAGTTTATGTATGGACAGACCGCCCGGTATGGCCACAAGGTGTTGCATGGCCACAAACAAACGCCACTATTCCAGCTGAACTCAACTGGGACCTCTGGCTGGGAACCGCTCCTAAAAAGAACTTCGTGGACAACCTCGTTCCTTTCAACTGGAGAGGTTGGTGGGACTACGGTACCGGCGCACTGGGCGACATGGGCTGTCACCTGATAGAACCGCCATTCCGCGTACTCGGACTGGGTTATCCTTCTTCTGTGGAAGCCAGCGTTGGTAGCGTATATGTGGGAGAATTCAATCGCGGTTATTTCCCTGAAAGCTGCCCTCCTTCTTCTCATGTTACCATGAAATTCCCGGTGAAAGGCGGTAAAGAAGTTACCATGCACTGGATGGATGGCGGTATACAACCAGAACGTCCGGAAGAACTGGGACCAAATGAAATGATGGGAGATGGCGGCAACGGCGTAATTTTCGTTGGTACAAAAGGAAAGATGATGTGCGGTACTTATGGTATTAATCCCCGGTTACTGCCTACTTCCCGCAATGCAGAAGTGAATGTGCCACAAACCATTGCACGCGTACCTGAAGGCCACTACCTCCAATGGGTAAACGCAGCTATTGCCGGATATAACAGTAAAGAGGCGAAATCCCTCAGCTCTCCTTTTGACATTGCAGGTCCACTTACAGAGAGCATCCTGATGGGCAACCTCGCTATCAGAAGCTATGACTACAGGGAAGCTAAAATAGATGGCAAAGGCTATAACTATCCTGGCCGCTATATCAAACTGCTTTGGGATGGCCCTAATATGAAAATCACCAACTTCGATCCGGCCAATCAGTTCGTGAAACGAACCTACAGAGAAGGCTGGTCGCTGGGCGTATAAAACGCAATACTTTATTATAATGAAAAAGCGTCTCTGCTGAGCAGAGACGCTTTTTTTATGGATGATAAGGTCGGCGCTTAGTATTTAGGATTCTGTGTGAGGCCAAGGTTCTTTCTTATTTCACTTGCAGGAATAGGTACAAAGTAGTTCTGCTCGTTGAACTTCCTGTTCTGCATAGTGAATATGGTATAGGTGAAAGGATGACCTGGAATAAAGGAACCACGTACATCTATAGCCTTAGCAGGATCGCTCAGGGCTACAGGTGCAAGTTTCCATCTTCTCAGATCAAAGAAACGGTGTTCTTCAAAGGCCAGTTCGTATCTCCTTTCATATCTGTAAACATCCCATAAAGAGGCATCTGCAAGGTTAGTTTCCGGCATGCCTGCACGGGTACGTACCTTGTTGATAAGTTTACCTGCGCCTGTAAAATCTCCCAACAGCATGCTGGCTTCTGCTTTGTTCAACAGTACTTCCGCATAACGAAACCATATCCAGCTTTGATCTCCATTCAGGAACTGCGCATCCAGCGTGATGTCCATGAATTTACGCATGTAGTAACCAGAGAATGTACCATTCCAGTTTTCAATGGTACTGTTTCTTGTATCTAATCCCCAGACGCTATCCTTTCCATCAGCCGTTTCATACTTACCGGTTTGGATAACCCCTATCGGATCTGTTTTCTTCCCATCATCCGGGCGAATTTTCCATTTAGCGCCATCGAAAAGAATGGTGGCATAGAAACGTGGATCACGATTAGCATAAGGGTGTGCTGCCTGAGCTGCATTGGCCCAGGAAAAATCGGAACCATCCGCCATTTCATAGCCAGTTACGAAGTTTTCGATGGGAACGTTGCCGCCCCAGTTATGATAACCATTAGGACCATTGTATTTATCATGACTGGTACCCAGCAAGGATTTATCGAATAATTTAACGAAAATCATCTCGTTGTTGCCCTTATCCGTGAATACACGGCCATAGTTATCTACTGGATCAGATCCTGGCTGATACAGCGCAAATAAGCCGGAATTGATAATGCTATCGGCAGCTGCTTTAGACTTGGTGGCAAATTCCGTGGTTACATCGGTAGTGTTGCATATGATGGAATCTTTCAGATTACCGGTAAACTTGTACAAATCACTGGCTGCATATAATAACATCCTGGATTTCAACGCAAAGGCGGCGTATCTTGTTACCCTGCCCTTCTGGTCAATAACATCATATTTGGAAGGCAGATATTTTGCAGCGCTATCACACTGATCAGCAATGTACCTTACGCAGGTAGTAAATCCGGCTCTTTGTACATTCAGATAATCACTGTTTTCGCCACTGAGGTTAAAAGTGTAGGTAATCAAAGGAACACCTCCGAAATACTTCACCAACATATGATAATACCAGGCGCGCATGAAGAACACTTCTCCTTTCATACGGGCCACCACATCTGGGTTTAAACCAGTTACACTTCCAATCTTTTCCATGAACATATTACAGTTCCGGATAGCTTTGTAATGTGATCCCCAGCGGGCAAAATCGTTCAAGGCACCCAGATCATCGGGCGTCATATTCCCTTCTACCACGCGGGAGGTATTATAATCATGTATGAAGCGACTTTCATCCACCATAGAACTTAACATCACCTCATTAAATCCTGGGCGCATCTGTGCATACAAATCGTTTACAAATGCCTGGATCAAACCCTGGTCCCGCCAAACATCACTTTCCTGGAACTCCGTTAATGGCTTCTTTTCCAGGTAATCTTTATTACAGGAGACAGCCGATGCCACTGCAATCAACCCGCATATATATCCGAATATTTTCAGTTTTCTCATGGTTCAAATAATTAGAAGGTTACGTTTAATCCCACATTGTAGATCTTCGTCTGTGGATAATACTGGCCGCTACCTTGTGGCGCCTCCGGATCAAATATTTTCACGTTGTCGATAGTCAGCAGGTTTTGACCAGATACGTATACCCGGCAACTTTGAATACCTACTTTCTTAGTGAGTATGGATGGTATGTTGTAACCCAGATCCAGCGTTTTCAAACGTGCATAGTCTGTATTCCAATACCAGAATGTATTCTGGCGACTTACCCAGTACTCACGGTCACGGTCGTACGCTCTTGGCCAGTTAGCGTTTGTGTTGGTGGGTGTCCATCTGTCTTTAGCAATGGCTTCCGGGAAGTTTCCGATTAATCCGGATTCTGTACGGATATACTGACTGGCGCCGGTGGCTGCCTGCCATAACATAGTAAAGTCGAAGTTGCGGTATTTGGCAGAAAGGGTCAGACCATAAATCATGGTCGGATACTGTGTTCTGTCGACACGGATACGATCCAGATCATCAATCTTCTTATCATCATTAATATTTTCAAAGATGATATCTCCCGGCCGCGCCCCATCCACGTGAATGGAGTTTTTCACTTCATCATCGGTATGATAGATACCTATGGCCTTATAATATAAAGGCGCGTCTATCTGGTAACCGGTAGAACGTTGCCATGCAGGAACGTTTGGCGATTCCGCCCAGTACAATATTTTATTCTTTGCCCTGGTAACAGTACCTATTACTTCATAATGGAATTTATTGATGTCGTTTTTGTGAGAGATCACCAGATCAATACCCTGATTACGAACTACTCCGATGTTTTCATCCGGAAGTGTCAGACCGGTATAGTCAGGCACTGCTGCATTACGCGGAATAAGGATATTAGAGCGTTTGGAGTAGAAGAAGTCTGCCTCAACAGACAATTTTTCTTTAAACAATTTCGCTTCTATACCCAGGTTATAGTTATTGGCCACCTCCCAGGTAATATTTGGATTTGGCGTACGTACCTGGTATAACGTTTTATTCAGGTCGTTTCCAAACATCACGCCGGAGGAAGTAAATGCATAAGTGGTGAGGTATTGGAAAGACGGTACGTTATCGTTACCCATTTGTCCCCATGATCCACGGATTTTGAAGTAATCCACGAAAGGAATGCTCTTTTTCCAGAAGCCTTCATTAGAGAGCACCCAACCGGCAGACACACCAGGGAAGAAGCCCATTCTGCGACCTTCTGGGAAGTTCTGGGTACCGTCATACCGGAAGTTGAAATCGAAGAGATATGTTTCACTGAGATTGTAAGACACGCGTCCGAAGTAGTTGCGGCGTGCATACTCAAATCCGGTACCGCCGTTGTCTTTTTGTTTATCGCCACCCGCAAACATTTGATCCAGCTTATCACTCACAAAGAATCTCCTGTAAGCGCTGAGCATGTCTCCTTTGATGGTATTCTGTTCAAACGCAGCAAAGGCACTGATATAGTGTTTACCGAATGTGCGCATATAATTTAACTTCAGGTTCACTGTAGAACTTCTGTTGGTATTAAAGCTCTCATTGAGTTCCGGAGCGGAAACGCCGCGGGAGCCTGGGATCAGTTTATGATCTGTACTGTTGGGATCAAGCGTATAAAGGGTCCATGGTTTTACAAAAGATTTATAGAACTCGAAATTCTGGTCGTAGGCGTAGCTTCCATCTACAAACATTCCTTGCACCCAGGGAATATTCACTACAGCAGCAAAGGTTCCGTTCAGTACATAATTCTTATCGCTCGTATATCCGATGGCGTTAGTTCCAGTAACAACAGGGTTATCGCCGTATTCGATATCTGGTCCGGGCAGCCCATTAGGCCAGATCGCGTTTTCTGTAGGACGTCCACGCATTAATGCCCTGAAAATAGAGCCTGCACTGCGCGGAGGGAAGTTACGGTCTTCCAGTCGGCCTGCAAGGTCAAATCTGAGCCGGATATAATCGTTTACTACCGCATCCAGATTGGCTCTGATGTTCTGTTGTTTATAATTGGTGGCACTGCTTTTATAGATCCCGTCCTGGAATAAAGAACCCGCAGACACGAAGTAGGTCATTTTATCTGTACCTCCGGAAAGGGAAACATCATGTCTGTTTTGCAGAGAGATTTTCTTGATAGCGGCATCATACCAGTTGGTATTTGGGTACAGCCAGGGATCAGAGCCATCGCCGAATTTTTTGATCTGCTCAGGGGAATAACGGATAGGATCTCCACCATAGGCCAGGATCTCATTTACGATCTGTGCATAAGTAGGCGCATCCGCCATTTTAGGCAACCGGGTAGGCGTCACAAATGATTGATTGTAACCATAGTTGACAGTAGGTTTTCCACCTTTACCCCTTTTGGTGGTAACGAGGATAACCCCATTTGCAGCGCGGCTACCATAAATCGCCGCAGCGGCATCTTTCAGAATGGAAACGCTTTCAATATCATTTGGATTCATGCGTTCAAATCCATCCCTGGGAAAACCGTCTATTACTACCAATGGCTTACTGTTTCCCAGCGTACTACGTCCGCGGATGAAAATCTGGGAACCATCATAACCAGGTTCTCCACTTTGGTTAACGGCAATGATACCAGGAATACGTCCTACGAGAGAGTTGGAGATATTGACGTTGGGAGACTGTTGTAAATCAGTTCCTTTCACCATGGATACGGCGCCCGTCTTGGTAACTTTTTTCTGGGTACCGTAACCTACTACCACGTATTCTTCCAGGGTTTTCTGGTTCTCCTTCATGACTACGTTGATAGTAGCATTTTTTCCGTCGAATACTTGTTCTATCGGGTCATAACCGATGAACTGAAATACCAGTACGGCATCTTTCTTCACATCATTGAGCGTGAAATTTCCTTTCTCATCTGATGTGATACCTCTTTGTGTGCCTTTTAGCAACACGGTAACGCCTGGCAACGGATTTCCGTGGATATCCTTCACCTTTCCATGAATACTGGGATTTTGCTGCTGCCATGGAGAAATAGGCAATGCAGCAGAGCTTTCCGGTTGCATAACCGAGCCCAGAAGGCACAGCAATAGCGTTGCCTTCACATAACGTGGAACCATAAATTTTAATTTTGGGTGATAAAACTCTACCAGATGAACGGGCTATTTTTATCTACAGTTACAGCAAATTCATCTGCCTTAAATTATCAAGAATCGCTTTAATTATTTTCTAAAAATAAGTGTAGAAAAAACACTTTTGTTTAATTTTTTGCCTTTTTAAAATATGAAATAGAATTTAACTACCTTAATGACTGTGAATGTGCCAATAGTCGATTAAACAGATCTTCTTTAGCATAAAAAATTCGGTATCCTCATTTCATCCAATAGCAGGTAAAATGGCAAATGGGCAGCAGTCCCCTCTCATGCGTCAAAATTTCCCTGCTCTTTGCATAAATTAGAGAGAATAACGTTATTAAGATATCCTAACCATATTCAATTATGATAAAGGGTCGCCTCCTGGGAACCATAAGCCTTTGCGCTTTTCTGCTCTTTTCCTGCAGTAAGGAAATGAGTACGGAGACCGACAGCCCTAACAACAGCTGTAATTATGCACCCTATTCACAGGGCTCTTCCTTCACCTATCTTAATGTTAATCAATCAAAAGACAGCACAACCTATACCCTCACCGTCAACGGAGACACCACTATTAACGGTAACGTATATAGGAAAATAGGTGACGATAAAGTTTTCATGTGCTCAGGCTGTACCAACGGCGTATACACGCAAATAGCGTCTATATTAAGTTTCGACGGGTACACGGCGGCCGACTTACGACTCACCTATCTGAATGATTTTCTGCCCGTTGGCAGCTCCTGGACAGATACCATCTCCGTTACCAATGACAGCATCACCAGTACCGCAGTATTGCAGTACACCATCATGGAAAAAGGAGGAAATCGCATGGTTAACGGGAAAGGCTATACGGATGTTATCACGGTCCAGACAGACGCTTCTACCACCGTAATGAATACAATGCTGCCATTAGGCACCATCTCCACCAATTATTACGCTAAAGGAATTGGACTCATAGAATCTGATCAACATCAAGACACCACTACGCTTGTCGGATATACCTTAAATAAAAAATCGCTGTAGCTACAGCGATTTTCAGATTAGTATTCCTGATATATCATGGTCAGTAGTCTCTCTACCGCCTTTCTTACACTCGTTGCACTATCCCTGTTATTATTCACCAACACACTGAACACTAGTGTTTTATTCTTCTTCGTCACCAGGTAGCCGCTTAAACATACACTGCCTGTTAGCGTGCCCGTTTTGGCATGTACAAACTGTTCTTTGTAATAGTTTTTCAGCGTGCCCTTTCCACCCGTTGGAAAAATTTCAAACAATCTTGCAGTAGGAAACTCTTTATATAACTGGGTTAGAACTGTAACGAAATCTCTGGGAGTAAACAAGTTATAGCGGGAAAGTCCGGAACCATCCACCCATTGCGGACTTTGAGGCAGCGTACTCAATGCATTATCCTGCATATAGCGGATCACTCTTCTGCTGTTTATACTATCCCACATCAGAGAGGAACACATCATCAATGTTTGTTCGGCAAAGAAATTATCACTGCGATGCATCATCGGTGTAAAGAGAGAATCCACCGGTATACTGCGCAACAGTTTATACTTACCTGTGGGAGCAGACATTGCCACACCAACGGGACGATGCAACGTATCTTCTAAACGTTCCCTCAAATCTTGGATGGAGCCTGTGATAAAAGGGACTTCTGTCTTACTGATACTATTATCTTTCTTATTGAATTTCAGGTAGAAATAATTACTTCGCTCTTCTCTGTCTGTAATCACTTCTTTACTGGTATCATCCGGCTGTACTGCCATATCATACAGATCAGGAATCATAACACTGGTATCCCGATGATGATACAGGCGCACCACATTGCCATACATGGGCCATTCATTCAGTTCTGGCTGGTAGTCGTCTGCATAGTCGCTCCATGACCATCCCGGGCCATAACGTTTGTTGGCATTTCCACTACCGACAATATAAATCTGTTTTTTCGTCTGTTGTAATAAAGCCAGCAATGGTTGAAAGGTATAGTCTGGATGCAGGAAAGAGGGATCAGCAGTGCCTTTCAGAAAAATGGCCGTATCATTTTCATAATAACGAACAGCAGGCAGAGAATCGCCCAATAGTTTCAGGCCAGTATAAAGAGAGAAAATCTTAGTGTTGGATGCGGGCGTAAAGAATTTATCATCCTGATATTGCAACCAGTATTTTTCGGTAGCAGGTTCATATATGGAGATGCCGGTATGGGCTTCCTTGAGGGGTGCACTATTCAGTAGTTGGGTGCTGGCCCATTTGGAGATATTCGCCTGTTGCGCTTTTCCCGCTAAAGCGGTGAAAGTCAACAGCATTGCCATGGTAAAATTCCTCATGGCCGGAAAATACGAATAATAAAGATGGCGATGCCGGGAATTTGTGTGTCCTGATAACAAACCCCGGCATCGTCCGTCTAAACTAACCAATATATTTGGTTATGCCGGGTTTGGCATATGGATAGAATCCATCAGCATTTGGCAGGATCGGTGGCTGGGCATCGAAGGCATATGTCTTCGGATGTATATCCAGTCCGGATTCCAACGCTTTATCCCAATGGATTATTTGTCCTGAATAGGTAGACATACGTCCGATGATTGCTGAAAGCGTTGCCTGTGCACCGTGGAGGGCATCAGAGAATTTATATTTCCCCTGGGCAATAGCAGCAAACAGTTCATCGTGTTCTGCCTGATATGGATTGTTTTCCTGTTTACGGTCGAACTGATACAGTACTTTACCTTTCGCATCCACAATCTTACCGGCGCCACAATAAATACGGCCTTTGGTACCAACGATTTCCTCGTCTACCTTGCTGGCAGAATCTTTCCAGTGACGACACTGGCTATTCATCACTACGCCATCGGAGTAGCGATATTCCACACTGTGGTGGTCGAAGATTTCGCCGTATTCTTTCTCTGTGCGGATAGCGCGGCCACCCATACCATAGGCAGTTACAGGGGTATCGCCCTTAAACCAGTTACCCACATCAATATTGTGGATATGCTGTTCTACGATATGATCGCCACAGAGCCAGTTGAAATAGTACCAGTTACGCATCTGGTATTCCATTTCGGTATATTCCGGCTTGCGCGGTTTCACCCAGAGCGCGCCTTGATTCCACCATACCTGCATAGAGAGGATATCTCCGATCATACCGTCTTTCAGACGTTTGTATAATTCGCGGTAAGAGTTTTGATATCTGCGTTGCAGACCTACTACTACGTTGAGTTTCTTGGTATTAGCGATGGCAGCAGCATCCAGTACCCTTTTAATCCCTGCCGGGTCGGTGGCTACTGGTTTTTCCATGAAGATGTGCTTCCCTTGTTTTACCGCTTCTTCGAAATGGATAGGACGGAAGCCGGGAGGGGTTGCCAGGATGACTACATCCGCCAGCGCGATGGCTTCTTTGTAGGCATCAAATCCGGTAAACTTGTTTTTGTCCGGAACATTTACTCTGCTGGCTTTATCGCCCAGGGCTTCTTTGATGTTATTATAACTATCTGCAAGCCTGTCTGGGAAGGCATCCGCCATTGCTACGAGTTGTACGTTTTCTTTAGTGCTGAGGGCTTGTGTAGCAGCGCCTGTACCTCGGCCACCACAGCCGATCAACGCTATTTTAATCACATCGCCTTTGGCTTCAAAAGAGGTTGCCTTAGACAGAATAGGCATGGCTAACAGGCTGCCAGCGATTAAGGAGGATTGTTTTACAAAATCGCGGCGACCCTGAACGTGGAATTCTTGACTTTTTTCAGTGTCCATAAAATTTATTTTTTTGGAAAGTGAGTACTAGCGGGAACCAACATATTTATCTATTGTATCTGCGAAAAATTTATCTGCTTCTTCTTTCGTGGGCTGCTTAACGGGGCGGACTAAACGAAAACCAACAAATGGAGCATCCGCATTCCACCAGAAGCTCTTGGGAATCTGTGGATCTCTGCGGTTCCATATCGGATCGGATTTTAAACGGGCGGCTGAACGTAACAAGGTAGCCTCGTCTTCATAACTGCCCCCTTTTAGCAGTCGGGGTGTTTTGGCCGAAGGAACCATCCAGGGATTGGACTCTTCTGCTTTTGCCACGCCGTTTTCATCATATTGATCCATGGTCCATTCTTCCACATTACCCAGCATATCATATAATCCCCATGCATTGGGTTTCAACTGCGCTACTTTATGGTATTTATCTTCACTGTTATTCTTAAACCAGGCATATTCTTTCAATTTCGAAGCGTCATTGCCAAATGGGTAAGCTGTAGTAGAACCGGCGCGACAAGCATATTCCCATTCTGCAGCGGTTGGGAGTCTGTAGAAAACGCCGGTTTTATTATATAGCCAGCGGCAATACATCAGTGCCCCGTACTGACTCATACTGTTAGCAGGATAGCCACCGGATTTCCCCATTCCCAGCGTAAGGTCAATATATGGGGGCGTAGGACGGGTCATGCCATCTGGAAGTGGTAATTTATCTCTATCGGCATATAGGTCATATTCATCAAAGGTCACCTCTGTAGCGCCCATGTAGAAGTCATCGATATTCACTTTCTTGGCAGGCCCTTCGTCCGCTTTCCTGCCTTTTTCATTTTGGGGACTTCCCAGGGTAAAAGAGCCACCTTTGATCGGTACCATCTTAAAACGTATATCTGTTCCCGGTATTTGCTGCTCATAGGCGGCAAATGCGCTATCTTTCTGGGCAAACGCCGACTGGCAAAGCATTCCGCCCGCTAATAAGGTCACGTAAAACTTGTTCATCTGTATCGATTGGGTAATGTATTCTGGTAAGATAGAAAATGAACTCCTGGAAACAAACATTTTGTGATGAACGAAAAAAATCGCTCTTCATTGATTTTTTTTCGCCTGGGAGGCAGCTCTTTTAAACACCTTTCAAAATAAAGCGTGTTCTTTATACGATTAATCCTTGGGGTATAGTATTAAAAAAAGCCCGTCTCTACGCTGTAGAGACGGGCCTGTATACAATTTAATTAGTTCCATTGAAGCCCTTCAACAGGAAATTCCATTTGTCGGGTTCCACTATTAAAGAATTCTGCTTCAACCAGCAATTTCTTTGCTTTCTTCGCTTTATTGATAAACTTCTCGGCGTTGTTAATAAAGAGCACATTCCCTTCGTGGGTACTTGGGGAGGAAGTGTTCAGAGAAAATGCAGGTTCCTCATCAAATCTAAGCATGATGTTCTGTCCATTAACTTTGGAATTGAACTGTCCTTTACTTACCTGCAGGAGTACATCGTTCTGACCTTTCTTCTTACGGATGATGATGGTGGCAGTAGAACCACCATTATAAGGGAAATCAAATTCCAGCTGGTCTTTCGCATCTACAGTTGCGTATTTAATAACAGATGAGGTCATTTTATCCTCGCTTTCGCTATAGGCCCAGCTGATTGCAGGAGCGGCCGAGGTTGCAGCTGCGTTCTCCCCTTCTTTGCCCGTATCGGCAGGTTTGGCATCAGCAGTGCCGCTGGTGGCCACTGTGGTGGTAGTGCCTTTATCAGACTTCTTTGTAAAGACAGCCCCAATAATGCCCAGTACGATAAGGGCTAAAAATGCCCAGCCTAAAAATTTAATGATACCTTTCATTGTAGTGTTTAATATGTGTTAAATAGATGGTTTACAGTGTTGGTTTAGATTAGTGGTAAGACAATACTGACTGTTAGTATTAGTGAGGCGTTATTCACATTACGTTCAATTCGTTCCAGGGATAATGCACTTATTGTCACACAACAATTGAGTTAACAGCAGTTTTTCCAGGGCGTATTCTTTTCATGTGTATAGGTTATTAAAAGTTTTCTTGGTAAGGTATCGGGTATATTCACAATTTTCTCCGGCCGGTAACTATCGTTTCCATGCGCCAATACAGCATTTCTTTGGGTGTATTCCGAATAGCTATACAGTCCGGTTCACAATGTCTCTCAGTAAGATAGAAAATGACCGTAAATGAAAAAAATTTTCTAGCGCTTGATAATTCGCCGTTCATTGATTTTTTTTCATTTTGTTAGTATTTCCTTTTAAAACCTTTTAAATTTAAGGGTGTCCTTTTTACTTTTAATCCAAGCGTTATGAAAAGACGAAAATTTCTGCAGCAAGGGGCGCTTGCCAGCTTGTCCGCGCTCACTTTAGGAGGCCTGTCAACCAATGCCAGCGCTACACCCAATGAAAAAAAAGCAGCCGGTCAACCCTTTAACATGCTCTATGCTCCACATGATGGTATGTTTAAAAACAGCGGCGGCGACAACTTCCTGGATCAGATAAAATATATGCATGATCAAGGTTTCCGCGCTATTGAAGACAATGGCATGTTGGGCCGGGATACTGCTATGCAGGATAAAATTGGTAGCCTGCTGGCCCAGAAAAATATGACAATGGGCGTATTTGTTGTTGACACCGGCAACAACTGGAAAACATCATTGGCTTCCGGAAAACAGGAATTCAAAGATGCATTTATCAAAACCTGTAAGCAAAGTGTAGAAACAGCGAAGAGAGTCAATGCTAAATGGGCAACCGTAGTGCCAGGGTTTTATGACCGCAGTTTGCCGATGGGCATCCAAACTGCCCATGTAGTGGATGCGCTGCGCAGAGGCGCTGAAATTTTTGAACCTCATGGCCTGGTGATGGTGCTGGAGCCGCTAAGCGATACGCCAGATCTCTTCTTACGTACCGCCGAACAGAGTTTCGAAGTATGTAAGGCCGTCAACAGTCCTTCCTGTAAGATTCTGTACGATATCTATCATATGCAACGTAATACCGGTCACCTCATTCCAACCATCGATATGTGCTGGGATGAAATTGCTTACATCCAGATAGGCGACAACCCAGGCCGTAAAGAGCCGGGCACAGGAGAAATTAATTATAAAAATATTTTCAAACATCTGCATCAGAAAGGCTATAAAGGCGTGCTGGGTATGGAACATGGCAATTCCATCAAAGGTGCCGAAGGAGAAGCGGCGTTGATAAAAGCTTATAGAGATGCCGACAATTTTCTGTAATTTAAATATCGGAAAAACGGTTTGGTGAGATGGCCAACCATCTGGCCAAACCGGCTATCTCACCAAAACAATTCATCACCCGTTATTTAAATTACTTCCTATGGGTTTCATTGTCCGCGTATTAATCAGTGCTGTTGCCGCTATGTTTACGGCATACCTGTTAAAACCAGCAGTTAAGGTAGAGAATTTCACAACGGCCCTTATCCTCGCACTGGTACTTGCTTTACTTAATGTCATTGTTAAACCATTATTGGTAATCCTCACCTTCCCGGTAACTATTGTCACACTGGGACTGTTCCTGTTTGTTATCAATGCTATTATCATTCTGCTTGCGGCCAAGCTGGTGCCTGGATTCCGTGTAGATGGCTTCTGGTGGGCACTGCTCTTCAGTATCATTATGGCCATTATCAACTCCGTTCTGAGCGGGTTGGCGGGCAGCAACTAGGTCATTCCTCTAAAATCTTACGGTGCATGTATTTCGACAGATCCAACATCAGCAGGGATCAGTTACTGTCTTTTTACCAGGCATTAGTGTATCCGAGACTGGTAGAAGAGAAAATGCTGTTACTGCTGCGACAAGGAAAAATAAGCAAGTGGTTTTCGGGAATTGGCCAGGAGGCCATTGCTACCGGAGCCACCCTGGCAATGGATGCCGATGAATGGATATTACCCCTTCATAGAAATCTCGGCGTATTCACCACCCGGCATATGCCCCTGGAAAAACTGCTACAGCAATGGCAGGGCCAGGAAGAAGGCTATAGCAAAGGGCGCGAACGCTCCTTCCATTTCGGAAGCAGGCCTCATTTCATTTGCGGGATGATCTCCCATCTAGGACCACAGCTATCTATTGCAGATGGTATCGCGCTGGCCCATAAACTGAAAAAAGAAAATAAAGCCACCCTCACTTTCACCGGAGAAGGCGGCACCAGCGAAGGCGAATTCCATGAGGCGCTGAATGTGGCCGCAGTATGGGATTTACCGGTCATCTTCCTGGTAGAAAACAATGGCTATGCCCTCAGTACGCCAGTTTCAGAGCAGTACCGCTGCGCCTCCCTCGTGGAAAAAGCAATCGGCTACGGCATGGAAGGCGTACAAGTAGATGGCAATAACCTCCTGGAAGTCTACCAAACCGTTAAAACGGCCCGCGAATACGCCATTTCACAACAGAAACCCGTTCTCATCGAGGCCCTCACCTTCCGTATGCGCGGACATGAAGAGGCCAGCGGTACCAAATATGTGCCACCGGAACTCTTTGAACAATGGGCCCAGAAAGACCCCGTGTCTCAATACGAACAATTCCTCCTCCAGGAAGGTATCATGACAGCCGATGAACAACAACAGCTGAAAGATACCCTCAAACATCGCATAGAGGAAGAAGTAGCCAAAGGGCTGGTATCCAAACCCCGCAAAACAGATACGGCGGCTGAATTACAGGACCTCTTCGCTCCCACACCACCACCTCATTACCCTATCGGCAAAACAACCGAGAAACGCTTTATAGACGCCATTTCCGACGGCCTGCGCCAGTCGATGGAGGAATTCCCGCAACTCATCCTCATGGGCCAGGATATTTCCACCTATGGCGGCGCTTTCAAAATTACAGAAGGACTACTGGACAAATTCGGCGCAGCCCGCGTACGCAATACGCCCCTCTGTGAAAGCGCCATCCTCGGGGCCGCACTGGGACTATCTCTGGAAGGATTTAAAAGCATGGTGGAAATGCAGTTTGCCGACTTTGTCAGCTGCGGATTCAACCAGATTGTGAATAACCTCGCCAAAATCCACTACAGGTGGGGACAAAATGCAGATGTAGTCATCAGAATGCCTACAGGTGCAGGTGTTGGCGCCGGCCCCTTCCACTCCCAGAGCAACGAAGCCTGGTTTACACATGTACCCGGACTCAAAGTCGTATACCCCTCCTCTCCGGAAGATGCCAAAGGACTGCTGAATGCAGCGATTGCAGATCCTAATCCAGTGATGTTCTTTGAGCATAAAGCCCTCTATCGCAGCATTAGCGGGTTAGTGCCGGATGAATATTACACAACGGAAATCGGGAAAGCCCGACTGCTACAATCAGGAGAAGACATTACGATTATTACTTATGGGGCAGGCGTACACTGGGCACGGGAATATGCTGCGGACCATCAGGAATTGAGCATAGGCATCCTGGATCTGCGGACCCTCATTCCATTAGATTATTCCGCTATCCAACAATCGGTTTCCGCCACAGGAAAGGTATTGGTACTACATGAAGATACCCTCACTGGCGGATTTGGAGCTGAAATTGCCGCCTGGATCGGCGAACACTGCTTCCATCTGCTGGATGCCCCCGTTATGCGCTGTGGCAGCCTGGATACACCAGTGCCTTTCGCCATAGATCTGGAAAAAAATTTCCTGGCCAAATCCAGACTGGACACGCATATCCGCCAATTATTAACCTGGTAGAAAAAAACGGGATTGGGAATTTGGGCGTAATGTTCTAATTTGCATCCGGAAATAATAAACATATTTTACCATGTTCAATCTTTTAGACGTAGTACACACGACCAACTTCTACAAAGTAGGCGATAGCATTGGTCACATTCTGGCGCCAGCAGCCATTGTTGTTTTTGGTTTGATGTTCCTGTATGCATGGGTAAAATACGCTAAATAAAGCGTAATAGTCAATCCGTTTTTTCACATCGCATTATAATAAGAAAGGCTTCCTGGGATCAGGAAGCCTTTTTATTTGAAATATAGATTTTGCTTTGTAACGGCTATTAACCTTTAGCCAGTAATTTTTCGAGCAGTGCTTTCAGCTCAGGAGTAGACGGACGTGGTGCATCGATGGTAACAATCTTACCTTCTTTATCGAATACCATGAAACGAGGAATACCAGTGATACCATAGAACTTGGTCACTTCGCTCCAGCCGTTCACGAACATCTGCACACCCTTCATTTCTTTCTCTTTCACGAATTGTTTCCATTTCTCTTTATCCTTTGCCTCATCCACAGAGCAACCTACAAAGGTTACAGCCTTGCCTTCCATTTCTTCTTCCAGTTTCTGTAAGAAAGGCAGTTCTGCTTTACAAGGACCACACCAGGTTGCCCAAACATCCACCACTACCACTTTACCTTTCAGATCGTTGAAGCTCACTTGCTTACCTTCAGGGGTTTCTCCTGAGAAGTTAAAGCCAGCTTCGCCAGCAGCAAATTTGCGGACAGACTTCTCATAATCCAGGTAACGTTTCTTTTCCAGATCTGTTACCAGGTACTTCTGATATGGCGTAATCGCTTCAATCAGGCCATCAAAGGTTTTATAAGCACCCAGGGAATTAGTGATGTAGAGCGCTTTTACATGTTCATTGCAGAAACCATTCAGTCCCTGTGCAAATCTGTCCTTAGCGTCCATTTTACCCATCGCCTCACTGTTCATCAGATGTCTGAATGTACTGTACATGGAGATATAAGCGCTCACATTACCCAGTTTCATTGCATTATCATCACACAGTTTTTGATCTTTGATGATGGTATTGTAATACGCAGGATACTGTTCCTTCTTAGGATGTACAGAATGAGGGATCAGCAGGAAACGCATTGCTGCATACTCCACATCCACATCCATAGCCTGTTTCATCAGGTTGCTGAAGTTTTTGTTGGGAGAAGCAAATTGCTTTTTGAAGGCCTGAATTTTAGGCATTGTCGCTTCCAGTGTAGGGAAATAAGAGTAGAAAGTAGTGCTATCGAATCTGCTTGGAGGTCCGGTAACGGGGGATGCTACTTTATCCCATTGTTGTAACAGTTTGTTTTCAGCGGAACCTGCCTGTTGGTCGAAACTGTTTCCTTCCAGTTTCAATTTCAGTTGATCGCCGGCTTTTACATAAATACGTGTACCCAGATCTTTTGGTGCATACGTCAGATAATAGAATCCTTCCACTGGCTTTGTCAGCGCGAAAGCGAATGCATGATCTGCATTTACTTCAGAGGTAGCAATTTCTTTGGTAACACCTTCTTCCACTGCCATGAGGGAGATTTTGGTAGCTTTTTCATTGGCAGTAGTTCCCTGGATAATGGTGATAGGGGACACAGGGCCGGGGCCTGCTGCTGCACGGGCTGTTGTGAACGCCATGCACAGGGCTACCGGCAGCATGCTGCTGGTTAGTCTTTTCATTCTAATGGTGGTTTTTGTGGTTTTTGTGATTTATGCCATAAATATAGTAAAGCCTGGCAAATGTCGGAACACATTGTGTCAAACGGCTGATAATCATTATCAGATTGCTACTCCGGCTTTACATACTGATGATAATACTGCTGTACATAGTGGAGGTTTTCTTCATCAAAGCAAACCAGGATCACTTCCTTTACACTACTCTCCTTTTCCAACCATGCAGTGATCGTTTGCAAGGCTACTTTCGCAGCTTCCTCTTTGGGAAAATGATAAATACCTGTGGAGATATTGGGGAAGGCTATCGTATGTAAATCATTGCTGGCAGCAAGATCCAGCGAATTTCGGTAACAGTTGGCCAACAGGACTTCTTCATTATTTTGCCCACCTCTCCATACTGGTCCCACAGTATGAATGACGTGGAGGGCTGGCAGTCTCCCCCCGGTTGTTATAACAGCTTCTCCAGTTTTACATCCTCCCTGACGGGCAACAATGGCGCGACAATCCTCCAGTATGGCAGGACCGCCAGCGCGATGTATGGCGCCATCCACACCTCCTCCGCCCATGAGAGAGCTATTCGCGGCGTTTACAATGGCGTCTGCGGCTATTTTGGTGATGTCTCCCTTAACTACAGTTATCTTTTTCATCAAGTCTTATTTACTTCGAACGTATACCAATTTGCCGGA
This sequence comes from Chitinophaga dinghuensis, assembly GCF_003259435.1. Classification (GTDB taxonomy): domain Bacteria; phylum Bacteroidota; class Bacteroidia; order Chitinophagales; family Chitinophagaceae; genus Chitinophaga; species Chitinophaga dinghuensis. The sequence continues at coordinate 277,495 of NZ_QLMA01000002.1, read as the reverse complement.
TTTCTTGCCGCCTTCTCTCAGGTCTATTTCAAAGTCAGGGAAGCTCTGAATCAGCTGGATCAACTTACTGTAGCCATAGTTGCGGGAGTCAAAGTCGGGCTGTTTTTTCAACAGCAGGTTTCCCAGTTCGCCCAGGTAAGCCCAGCCGTCTTCATCGGCAATATCATTAATACTGGCGTTGAGCAGGGTAATCAATTCTTTATCTGCCTTGCTGATGCCTTTTGCTTTCTCTTTGGAGTTACTGGATTTGCCTTCGGCAGACTTACGTTCTCTGACCTGCAGTATTTCCAGGTAGATAAATTTGTCGCAGGCGGAGATGAATGCTCCTGGCGTCTTCCGCTCTCCCATTCCAATGACGTACATACCGGCTTCCCGCAGCCTGGTGGCCAGCCGGGTAAAATCGCTATCGCTGGAAACAAGACAGAATCCATCTACACGGCCGGTATACAATATATCCATGGCATCAATAATCATGGCGCTATCGGTGGCATTCTTGCCGCTGGTATAGCTATATTGTTGAATCGGCGTGATGGCATGTTCCAGCAATACGCCCTTCCAGCCTACAACCGTGGGCTTGGTCCAGTCGCCATAAATTCTTTTAAACGTAGGATTACCATACTTGGCTACTTCTGCGAGCATGCCTTTGACATTATGATAAGGAATATTATCGGCATCAATGAGAACGGCCAGTCTTAGGTCTTTGGTGTTATCCATATCAGGGTATTAAAACAAAACGTGTTGATTACTACCGTTTTCCTGGTTGCAATCAACACGTTCAGATAAGTTATAAACGAATATTATTTCAGGTAGGAACGGATCATCCAGGCAATTTTCTCATGGTTTCTCATGAGGCCTGTAACGAAATCGCTGGAACCTTTTTCTTTATACTTATTATCAAATTCCTCAATCAGATTACGGAGGTTTCTAATAATTGTTTCGTGGTCATTTAACAGGCTTTGCAGCTGTTTTTTAGGATCGTTAGTATATTCTTCTTCGAGGAGATGAGTCAGCGATAAGGCATCCGCCATGCGACCGAGGGCATAGTGCCCTATAGCACGAATTCTTTCCGCTACTTCGTCGCTGTATTCTTCCAACTCTTCATATTGCTCTTCAAAAAATACATGCAATTCTTTAAAGCTAGGTCCTTCAATATTCCAGTGACAGTTACGGGTTTTTGCATACAACACCATTTCATCTGCCAGTACCTTATTCAATTCCAAAGCCACCTGTTGCGCATGTTCAGGTAGTATGCCAGTGTTTACTTTCATATCATTGAATTTTTTTGGTTACTATAAATTTAGTGAATCCCGGAATAGGGGAACATGAGAAATATCACAATTTAACAGCCGGTTAATATTAACAGAGCAAAACTGCTTTTGTTCGCCTTTTCGTGGGTTCAAATACTACGCTAAAATTGTACCATTGTTGTAATTTTGCGGCATGGACCAGTCGACAGGAAGAATCTATAATCTGCAGTTTATTTTACTGTGTATCAGTAATGCCCTTTTCTCCGCCAGCTTTAACATGATGATACCGGAACTACCGGCATACCTCACCAAACTCGGAGGTGAAGATTACAAAGGATATATTATTGGTGTGTTTACGCTTATGGCGGGATTATCTCGTCCGTTCAGCGGCAAACTGACGGATACTATAGGGCGTGTTCCCGTGATGATATTCGGTTCGCTGATATGTGTGGTTTGTAGTCTGATGTATCCCTTAGTTAGTTCTGTAGCGGCTTTCCTGTTATTGCGTTTCTTTCATGGTTTCTCCACAGGTTTTAAACCAACAGGAACTTCTGCATATGTTTCCGATCTGGTGCCGCCCAATCGGCGCGGAGAGGCCATGGGAATGATTGGACTCGCCTCTATTATCGGAATGGCCATAGGCCCTGCTATTGGGGGATGGGTAGCGGTAAGATGGAATATCAACGTTATGTTCCAGTTATCCGCAGCATTTGCGTTGTTGTCAGTGGTTATTCTTACGGGAGCGATGAAAGAAACCCTTCCGAATAAACAACCTTTCCGTCTTTCACTCTTGCGTATACACAGAAATGAAATCTTTGAACCGTTGGTATGGGGTCCTGTTATTGTCACTTTCCTGACTTTCTTCAGTTATGGCGCTATCCTGACCGTTATTCCTGATTATAGCACCTATCTGGGAATTTCCAATAAAGGATTGTTCTTCACCTTCTATACGGCAAGTTCTATGGGTATTCGGTTCCTGGCGGGGAAAGTCTCTGATAAATATGGGCGTATTCCTATTCTGAAGGTTTCTTCGCTGATTATGGCCGTTTCTATGCTGATGTTGGCTTTCGCCAGTAAATCATACATTCTCCTCTCTGCGGCGGTATTCTATGGCGTAGCTACGGGACTTAACTCTCCTGCTGTTACTGCCTGGACAGTAGACCTCAGTAATCCGCTGTTTAAAGGCCGGGCACTGGCTACAATGTACATTGCTATGGAAGCAGGTATTGGCCTGGGCGCCTGGCTGTCTGCCTTAATCTATCACAATCACTCCGAAAGATTCCCGATGACCTTCTTCGTGCTGGCGGGTATAACGTCAATGGCTGTACTGTATTTATCTTTCTTCCATGTTCCGCGGAACTATGAAGAACAGATGGCTCGCCGGCAGGCTGCCGAAGCAGCCCACCATTGATATTAATTTTCATCAGGTTCCGGAAGCTGCTCTGTTTCCGGAGCCTGTTGCACATAAATTTCAGGTAATTTCTTCTTGCTGTCTACCCCAAGCTTACGCATTCTCTCCGCTCTGCTTACCAGGTTACCATTTCCGCTGGTCAGCTTTTTCATCGCTTCTTCATAGGCATCCCGACTACGTCCCATCAGTGTTCCCACTGCTTCCAGATCTGTTATAAATCCTACGAATTTATCATACAATGCACCTCCCTGCCTTACAATCTCCTGCGCATTGCGATTCTGTTTATCCAGCTTCCACATGTTTTCGATCACACGCAACGTTGCTAGTAACGATGGTACGCTCACCAGGATAATTCGTTTACGGAACGCAAAGTCGTACAGGTCCTCCTCCGGCTGCATAATGGCCAGCGCATAGGCGGGCTCAATAGGAATAAAGAGCATCACGAAATCCGTAGTATTATTATACAGCGAATGATAGGCTTTCGCGCTGAGTTCATTCACATGGTTCTTTACGGATTGCAGATGTGCTTTCAGGGCTTGCTGACGGGAGATATCATCTTCTGCGCTGCAATATTGTTCATATGCTTTCAGGGATACTTTTGAATCGATGACTACTCGTCTGTCTTCCGGCAGATGCAGCACCAAATCGGGGCGGCGAAGTTGTCCGTCATCATCATAGCGACTATCCTGCGTAAAGTAGTGGATTCCTTTTTCCAGGCCGGATGCTTCCAGTACTTTCTCCAGGATGATCTCGCCCCAGTTGCCTTGTTTCTTGGTGTCGGCTTTTAGGGCATTGGTGAGGTTATTGGCTTCTTTACTGAGGGTTTGATTCAGGAACAGCAATCGTTGCAGCTCCGCGCGCAATTCAGTACGTTGCGTGGTTTCTGCTACCAGTGATTGTTGTACGCTGCTGCGGAAGTTATCTATCTTCTCCGACAGTGGTTTTAACAGATCATCCAGTTTGGACTGGTTCTGTTCCATAAAGTTGCCCGAAATGCGCTGCAACAACTGATGCGCCATACTTTCAAACTCGTGTCTGGCCTCATTTTGTTGCTGGATCATACGCTGGCGCTCGTCCGACAGCTGCAATTGCAGGTATTTATTCTGCTCCAGCAGCCGGCCCATATCCCCTTTTTGCAAGGCATATTCTTCGTTTAACCGTTCCAGTTGGTCCTGCGCATCTTGCAGTTGCGACTGTCGGTCGGCCATTGTTTTTTCAAAATATAATTGCTGGGCTTCCAGCTGTACCGCCTTGTCCTGCAATTGCTGTTGGCGGGCTTCCAATGCCTGCTGCCGGTTATGGGCGGCAAACAGCAGATACAAAAGAACGAGAACGACTATTCCCGCTGCTATTAAAGGTACTAGCATGACAATCTTCCTCCTGTTACAATATTCTTATTTCGTTGCGCATTGTAATTGCGTATCAACGATGTTTCTTCATAAATCCAATCTCTTCGCGGGAATCATTTTCCCAGCCGATCATTTCCTCCAGGAATTTTTCCACAAAGCGAAGTACGTATGCTTTGTCTACCTCTTCCGGTTCTACAGTGTCCAGGGTAGCGTTTTTAGGTCCATCTTGCGTAATACCATCAATAAACGGATAAGCAACCCAGGTAACGATCTGGCCGTTTCGTGATTGTGAGAAAGACAACAGTCCCCCTTTCTTCATCTTCTGAATCACCGCATTGGAATTTTTTTCTACTATTCCGCTGGGGCTATAATTGAACATGATGTAGACGGATTCCATATTCTGCCAGGCTTCATTAATATCAACTACCCAGTCGAACATTGGAAATCTGGTGGAGACTTCTTTTAAAGTATTGATTGTCAGATCTCTGGTAAAAGAATGCCAATGATTCCTTCTTTCTTCTATTCTAAAAAATACCTGCGCCAGTTCCTGGCCCAGTTTTTCAACGTTATCCATGGTATTTTTTTAGTCTGAAGTTAAACTAATAAAGGCATTCTGCCGATACGACAGAATGCCTTTATTCCTGTTATCTGTAAACTGATTAGAGTCTTTCGTAGAGCTTGCGCAGACGTTCAGGCGTCATGATCGTCTTCCAGTCTTTACCCAGTGCATTTTCCCACAGTGGAGCCATGCCCAGGGATACGTTGATCATGATATCGAATTGTTCGTCTGTCAGGCCTTTGGTGATACCCTGAGGAATGGTGATGTTATGTTTCTGCACCATTTTCTTGAATTTCTCCACACCTTCAGGATAGAATTCTTCCAGTTTGTCGAACACGATACAGTTACCGATACCGTGTTTAGTACCGAGCAGGTACGCCAGGCCATAGCTCACTGCGTGCGCTACGCCCACCTGGCTGTAAGCGATGCTCATACCGCCTGCATAGGAAGCCATCATCAGTTTCTCATCTGCATCATCATCCCATTGGTCTTTATCCAGGAAGATTTCTTCACACAGTTCCTGTGCTTTTTCACCGTAGGACTGGCTGAAAGCATTCAGGTAAGTACCTTGTAAAGATTCTACGCAATGGATAAAGCAGTCCATTGCAGTATAGAAACGCTGGTTAGGTTCCACTGTTTTTGTCAGGGAAGGGTCCAGTACGATCTGATCAAATGGAGTGAAGTCGGAGTTCATACCCAGTTTACGGGTAGGGCCTGTCAGTACGCAAGTGCGGCTAACTTCCGCGCCTGTACCGGAGATTGTAGGAATACCTACTTTGTATACGCCTGGCAGTTTAACGAGATCCCATCCCTGGTAATCCGCAGAGGACCCTGGGTTGGTCATCATCAGGGCAACCGCTTTTGCCATATCCATCACAGAACCGCCACCAATACCGATGATACCGGATACCTGACCGAATTCAGCTTTCAGTTCATCGCGGATCTGGTCAACATATTTGGTTTTAGGTTCGTCTGTTACATCGATGATCACGATTTTATCCTTGCCGCGCAGAGGAACGCGGGATAAAAATTCTTTCTTATCCTGGAAATACATGTCCACGAAGAAAATCATGGGTGCATCGCCATTACGCTTAGGGGCCAGGATTTCGTCTAACTGGTCAAAACACCCGTTACCGTAAACCACGTAGTCCACCATTTTAAAATTCCTGAATTTCATATATGCGTATTAGTTAGTTTGTTATAAAAGTTTTGCCGCTTTTTCCAGATCTTCCGGCGTGTCAATTTCCACACCCATATATTCTGTTACGACCATTTTCATCGGAATACCATTTTCCAGGTAACGGAGGCATTCTACTTTCTCCGCCAGTTCCAGTGGGGTTGGTTCCAGTTTGGTAAATGTCATCAGCGTTTCCTTGCGGAAAGCATAGATACCAATATGTTCGTAGTAAACGGGCGTAATATCTTTTGCGCGGGGATAAGGAATAACGCTGCGGGAGAAGAATAAGGCATTGGAGTTTTTGTCTACCGCTACTTTCACATAGTTTGGATCTTCGATAGACTGTTGATCGGTGAGTACCTGCATGAGGGAGGCCACCTGTACTTTCTTTCCTTCTTCCCCTTCAAATACTTTCAGCAGTTTTTCGAGGGGTTCTTTTTGAGTGAAGGGTTCGTCTCCTTGTACATTCACTACAATCTCATAATCCAGTAGTTCCATGGCTTCTGCGATACGATCTGTACCACATTCATGCTCTCTTTTGCTCATGACGGCTTTACCGCCGTTGGTTACTATTTCCTGGAAAATGATATCGCTGTCTGTCACCACCATTACCTCATCAAATACGCCGGTGTTTACAGTGGATTCATAAGTGCGGAGGATAACAGATTTTTCGCCCAGTTTAGCCATCATTTTGCCCGGAAAGCGGGTAGCGCCATAACGGGCAGGTATCAACGCTATTTTCTTCATGCCGATATATTTAAGTGTAAAGGCGTAACCGGGCAGCATTGCTACCCGGGTTACGCCTTTATCAGTATTTATAATGCGCTTTTAATTGCATTCACCATTTTCTCTACTCTTTCCTTGATCTCAGCTTCAGACCAGGAGAGGTTGATTGGTGTGGAGATATTTCTGCTGATGATTGCATCAGAAGCAGGGAATTCTTTTGTTTTATAGATTTCCATCGCTTGTTTCAGTCCTGGTGCAAATGGCGTCAGCACGCTACCTTGTTTGAAATGATCCCACTGACGGATATAATGCCAGTTGTTGTCATAATAGTAGAATGCTGCGAGACCAGCAGCTTTCATAGCAGCTGCTGCTTTACGCGCCTGGTCTGCTTCTGGCAGGAAGAAGGACAGGAAGGTAGCGCTATCGCCGGCAGGATCTGGCAAACGCCGGAAAGTCACACCAGGGATGGCAGACAATGCATCTTTGAAGATCTTCTTGGTGCTGCGCTGGATAGACAGGAAGGTGTCAATTTTACGGATCTGAGCCAGACCTACAGCAGCGTGCAGTTCAGAAATACGGTAGTTATACCCAATGAACGGATGCTGTTCCAGACCGCGATCGTTGCCGATGTGGTCATGTCCGTGGTCGGTATAGCCATCACATTTGATGTACACATCTTTATTATTGGTAACGATACCGCCGCCTTCCGCACAGGTAATCGTTTTTACAAAGTCGAAGGAATACGTACCCGCATCACCGATAGTACCCAGCGCTTTGCCTTTATAAGTAGCGCCGAACGACTGGCACGCGTCTTCCAGTAAAATCAGGTTATGTCTTTTACAGATATCCATAAGGGCATCCATATCTGCCATAGCGCCGCACATATGTACAGGCATTACCACTTTGGTACGTGGGGTAATGGCAGCTTCAACGGCTTTAGGGTCGAGGGTGAGGGTATCATCCACATCTACCAGTACCGGAGTGGCGCCAACAGAGAATACAGATTCAAAGCTGGCTACGAAGGTGAAAGTAGGCATAATGACTTCATCGCCAGCGCCCAGGCCCAGAGCGGCCATAGCAGTGGTCAACGCAGCAGTACCACTGGAGGCCAGCTGTGCATACTGTACATTCAGTCTTTTACACATTTCTGCTTCCAGCTCTTTCGCTTTCCATATACCTTTACGTGGACCATCAAACCCGTATCTCATCATGATACCGGTGTCCATTACGTCATTTATTTCTTTCCTTTCCTCGGGTCCAAATAGTTCAAATCCGGGCATAAGCTGTTGATTTTAAAAATATAATTGAAATATGGTTGTTAATTGGTGCTGCAAAGTTACTATAATCAGGCTTCCCCTTCACTGATATTTCTGTTTAACTTTTGCTAAAAATTTAACATGCGTTCCTATTTGGCACTGATTAATTTAATCCAAAAAGCGAGGTATCTGCAAGTATATCACAGTTATCGTTAACATTACGTTTGCAAAACCTGTGATAAAAGTCCCATATATCTGTTCTATCTTTGGGCCCTCCTTAGGGAGAACAAACCAAAATTCGACCCCATAACCTCTGATCAACCTGCCTGATTTTATCCTCTTCCTGCTGAAAAACAAGTATTGATTTTAACTAACTCCTGTTTAGAACCCGGTATCTATTTCACTTAATCACTTATTAACTGGTTATGTCCGGGAAATTATTAAGTATTGTTTGCTTAGCGCTGATTACATTTTGCAGTTGCACAAAACAAAACGATGTTCAACCCATCGACCCCAACCCTACACCTGTTGCTGTAGATACAGTTACAGTACCTGAAAATCACGTGGACCGTAAGGCCCTACTCACCCTTGTAAATGGACTGAGAAGTCGCGGTTGCAATTGCGGCGGCGTACAAATGCCTGCTGTAGGCCCGCTTACCTGGAACGGTCTGCTGGAGAAAGCGGCTTATCTCCATAGTAAGGATATGGCTTTAAATAATTACTTCGATCATAATGCGCCAAATGGCAGTACTCCTGGTATGCGGCTGGATCAAGCCGGATATCGCTGGAATACTTATGGCGAAAATATTGCTACCGGCAATATGGATGAACAAGCAGTAGTATTAGGCTGGTTGAATAGTCCGAGTCATTGCAAAAACATGATGACGGCCGGTTATACAGAGATCGGCGTAGGACGGTATGATAAGTCCTGGACAATGGAACTGGGTCATAGGAACGGCGTGCAATAAGTCTCAGGGCTCTTTTTCTTTCTTACGCCACATACGCCAGAGGAAGTAAATGAATGCTGTCATAGAAATGGTCAGCCAAGAATAAAAGAATAACAGTCGGCCGGGAGTAGATTCTTCCGGCACGCCAAAACCAAGATACAAGCCCAGGAATACATTTATCATCATCCAGAAGAATCCGAATACTACGGTTCTCATGATTTTGAAAAAGTATCTCAGCAGGTCCATATCGAACGGCGGCTTATCCGGATCCGTGCCATTGCCTGGCCCAGGCTCTCCTGGCTGCTGCGTTGGTTGTTCTTGCTTTTCGTCGTCTGTCATAATACAAAGTTATGGGATTAATAGCTTGGCAAGTGCGGCGCTGTCTCCTTTAAAGACATTAAAATCTACTGTTGTTCTAATACCGTTTACCCTGCCCATGTCACTATGTTGCCAGAATATCCAGCTTCTGTTGGAGGAAGGTCTTTCCTTCTGGTAATAGTGCGCTATCCACAATGGATATTTATCAAACTCATCTCCGAGGTACGTTTCGTAGAAATGTATGTTGGTATAGATGATGGGCTTCACTTTATACGCTTTTTCCATCTCTTCAAGCCATATCCTGGCCGTGCTGCGGATCACCGCAGCCGGCTGGTTATTGGAGGTTTCGATGTCCAATACGGGAGGTAGATCGCCCGACTGCAAGTCGACCACATTCTGAAAGTTGATGGCTTGTTTGAGAGGGTCGCGGGTAGCGTAGAAGAAATGATATGCTCCCCTGATGAGACCTGCCCTGCCAGCTCTGTCCCAGTTCTGGTTAAAGGAGGCATCCTGACGGGTAATCCCTTCCGTCGCCTTTATAAAGGCAAAGGATATACGAATATTATCAACTTTCATCTGGCGTACTGCCGTCCAGTTGATATCCTTTTGAAATTTCGATACGTCAATACCATGAATCCTGTAATTAACCGGCATATCAATTCCGAATTCATCGTATCGTACGAACTTAATTTTTTCTTCCCTGGTTTTCCACCAATACCAGCCAGCTATGGCCAGTATCACCAGTATTATTCGAATCCAGAAGCTTTTCACTTTAATTTCAGTTAGTTGCAGGTAATTTGGGTAATTGCTGACAGCGGTAATTTTATAGCAATTATAGGCTATAATTTGATTAAAGACAGTACTTTTACAATGGTCAAGTGAATTTTTATGCCTGATTTTAACCTGAATGATAGCCTCAACCTCTTTTCCAAGTTCACTTTCCGCCGCGCTTTAAACGCCGGAAAAGTACTAGGAAGTTATTTCGCCAGCAAATGGACCGGAAAACCTGTTCAATGGGGATATCCTATTTCAATATCTTTTGAGCCCACCACCTCCTGTAATCTGCGTTGCCCGGAATGCCCGAGCGGTCTCAGAGCCTTCACCCGTCCTACCGGTATGCTGCAACAGGATTTCTTTAAGCAAACCATCGACGAAATTCATAAAGAACTACTTTACCTGATCTTCTATTTCCAGGGAGAACCCTTTCTCAATCCGGGTTTCCTGGATATGGTGAAGTATGCTTCCGAAAAAGGTATCTATACCGCTACTTCCACCAATGCGCACTACCTCACTGAGGCTAACGCCAAAAAAACAGTGGAAAGTGGACTGGACCGACTGATCATCTCCATCGATGGTACTACCCAGGACGTATATACGCAGTATCGCGTAGGCGGACATCTGGATAAAGTTATCCAGGGGGCTAAAAATATCGTGAAATGGAAAAAGGAACTGAATTCAAAAAAACCATTTGTCTTCTTTCAGTTCCTGGTAGTAAAGCCGAATGAACACCAGATCGAGGATATTAAAAGACTAGCAAAGGAAATCGGCGTAGACCAGGTGCGCTTTAAAACCGCGCAGGTATATGACTATGAAGAAGGCAACCGCCTTATTCCTACAATCGATAAATACTCCCGCTACCATCGTAATGAGGATGGTACCTATAGCATTAAAAACAAGCTGAGTAACCACTGCTGGCGCCTCTGGCACTCTCCGGTTGTTACCTGGGATGGCCTGGTGGTACCTTGTTGCTTTGATAAAGATGCACAACATCGCCTGGGGAATCTGAAAAAAGAATCCTTCAAAGCATTATGGCATAATAAAGAGTATATCCGTTTCCGTAGTGAGATCCTGGAGTCCAGAAAAAACATTGATATCTGTGCTAACTGCAGCGAGGGTACGAAAGTCTGGGGATAACGTGTCTAACGAAATAATAATCAACAATATACCGGGCTATATGCCCGGTTTTTTTATTCAAAATCGGGATCGTTCTTCTTCTTTTCTTTGCGACTTTTCGCGAATTTATTAAAGAGTTTAATACCCAGTTGAACCCCAAAGAACTCCAGGGCAGTAATCAATGCGCCGGTAGCAAAGTTTTTAAACCTACCGCTTTCCCAGGCGAATTTGGCCACCTTTCCGGCGGCGCTCATCATATTAGTGTGTTTGCCGCTTCCTGGAATAATGGAATTCAAGGCCATTCTTTTATAGTTATCCTTGAAGTGATCCACTCGTTCCAGCAACACATCTTCCAGGTCTACGGAACGTTTTTGCAGCCGGGCGATTTCCTGCTCCAGTGCGTCAAAACCATGTATTTTCTTTTTCTTGGCCATGTTTAAGGGTGTTCTATGGCTTCATCGTCAGGAACATATCCGGAATCAGCCGGCGTTACCACCTGGCTTTTCTCTTTTTTGTCTTTCCCATGTACAGGATCACGCTCTTCGATTTCATCGATCAGCACATTAATGAGTAGCCTGGATAGTGGTCTTTCGATAAGTTGTCTTCGAAAAAAAATGATAATAACAAAAAACAGGATGAATAATCCGGAGGCACAGGTGAATCCAATGGTAAAACTGCCGGTTCTTTCACCAATCCAGAATGCCACCAACATTCCCAGAAACACAATGACAAAAAAGAACAGCAGGAAAGCCATCAATACTGAGAAAAATAATCCCAGCGCTTTTGATAGCTTTCCCGCTGCCTGGAGCTTCAGCAGATCCAGCCTCGTTTCGAGGTAATCTTTGGCAACTTTCCCTGTTTGTTTAAAGTAATCGCTGAAATTTTCTTCCATGCAGTTTTATTTAATCAAATGGAATTAAGCCAGCTCATTTTCGAGGGCGTCCTCAAAATGATCCCTCTTTTTCTTCCATTTATCTTTCAGCTTGTCTGCCTGATATTTCATTTTTTCTACCAGTTCATCCTTTTTGTCGGAATTCAGAAAATATCCAACTGCTACACCAACAGCAGCGCCGACGATAAATGAAACCACAGCTTTTGAACTTCTACTCATAACAAAGTTTTTTTAAAGATTAGAAAATAATCATTTGAGCATTAGTAGCTAATGGCTCACAAACATTATTCCAAGAACAAGCAGTATAGAAATTTGTTTACCTCTTAACAGCAATACAACCTTTGGCGCAGACTTTGAAAGTAGGCTAATTTTTACGAAATTAAATTATGAGTTATTTAGATAATGCCCGACTGAAGCAGATTGGTTTTTTACTGCTGATATTGTTCCTGGCCATACTCTTGTTTACTAACCTGTATACGTACTTTCCCGGATTCCTGGGGGCCATCACATTTTATATTCTCTGTCGCCGATGGATGATTGCGCTGGTAGAAAAATACAGGTGGAATAAAAGTCTGGCTGCCGCCCTACTCCTCTTATTGACCTTCCTTATCATTTTGGTGCCGGTAGGTGCATTGGTTAACATGCTGAGTTCCAGAGTAGTATATGCGGTTTCCAATTCTGCCAACCTGATTCAGCAGGCAAAAACGCTGAACAACCATTTATCGGAACAGCTGGGCTTCACGGTGATTACGGACGCCCGCATTCAAAAGATCCAGGAGTCGCTCACCGCTTTTCTTCCCGGATTCCTGGGGGCTACTTTTAATACGCTGACCACCATTGCCATCATGTATTTTATCCTGTATTTTATGTTGGTGAAATTACGGGAGATGGAAGCCTTTCTGTATGAATATATTCCACTGAAAGACGAAAATGTGGATCTGCTGGGTAAGGAATTCAACAAACTGGTTATTGCCAATGCGGTGGGTATCCCGCTGATTGCAGTTATTCAGGGTATTGTTTCGCTGATCGGTTATTTAATTTTTGGCGTATCGCAACCGTTTTTCTGGTTTATCGTCACCTGTTTTACGGCTATGTTGCCGGTAATAGGCGCTGCGGCGGTATATGTTCCTTTAGGTGTTTATATATTAACTACTGGCAACACTTTCCAGGGACTGGCAGTATTGATTTATGGTTTTGTGATCGTAGGAACTTCCGACAACATTGCCCGATTCCTGCTGGCGAAACAAATCGCGGATGTACATCCGCTTATCACCATCTTCGGGGTACTGATAGGCGTTAGCCTCTTTGGCTTTATAGGACTGATTTTCGGACCACTCCTCATATCTATGTTTATTCTGCTGTTGCAGATTTATTCCAACGAGTATCTGGTAAAAAAGCGGGAAGCGCCGATAGTACAGAAGCGGTTATCGATGAAATCCAGGAAAAATCCGTAGTATATTAACGGTAGTAGTTATTTTCTGCGATGTAACTGATCACATTGTCTGGCACCATAAAGCGAACGGACTTACCTTCCTTAATCCATTTTCGTATATCCGTTGCAGATATATCCAGCATGGGGGCGTCCAGTACTTCCAGGCGTGCGCCGTAGGTTTCTTTTATTTCGTGGCCTGGCCTGCGATATACATATATGGGATAATTCCGGATGATATGTTCATAATTTTTCCAGCGTGGAAGGTTTTGGAAGCTATCGCTGCCCATGATGATGCAGAATTCCTGGGTAGGAAATTTCTCCCCCAGGTAGGCCAGGGTATCTACAGTAAAGGAAGGGCGAGGCAATGAGAATTCAATATTGCTTGCCCGCAACCTTTGTTCATCTTTAATTGCCAGTTCCACCAGGTGAAACCTGTCGTGCTCATTTAACAGCGTGGAAGAAGGTTTAAGGGGATTTTGCGGAGAAACTACCAGCCAAACCTTATCCAAGTCAGTATTGTACGCAACGTAATTGGCAATTATCAAATGCCCCGTGTGTATAGGATTAAAAGACCCAAAATACAAGCCTATCTTCATGATTCATCTATAAATTTGCCAACGGCATCTCAATAATGCGTGTAAAAATAGGCATTTCCTGCATTCCTGCTTAGTCCAGTGGCTTAAAGTGCTCAAATATCTGTCCGCAGGACTTACAAAAGTGGATAGCCCGACAAAGAGTGGAACCGAAAGGAGCCCGCAGATAAGTGTCTGTACTTCCGCAGTGCGGGCAGGGTACAGCTACAAATAATTCTTCACTGACGCCATTCACGACCTTGCGGGGAGGGGCAATTCCGAAGGCGCTTAATTTTTCTTTGGCTTCCGGGGAGATACGGTTGCTCTCCCATGCGATATGTTTATCCACAATAACAGTAACGGATATATGAAGATCCGCTTCCAGTTTTTCCCGAATATTCTTTTGAATATAGGTAACAGCGGGGCAGGCGGCAAATGTGGGAATCATATGTACCTCTGCCCCGTTGTCTGTCATCGACACGGAAGTGATCATACCCAGTTCCACCACGTTTAAAACGGGGATTTCCGGGTCCATCACTTGTTCGAGTGACTTATAAACATCTTCTGTAGTAATCTTACTCACTATTCGCTATTTTCTTTACTTCTATTATGACAGCTATTACCAGCTGGCATCCACATCCAGGTTAAATACCTCTCCCATTTCTTTCAGCAGTGGCGCGAGATAGGAGGTGTGTTTTCCCTGACGTCCGCCGTAGCCGGGCGTAAGCGCTGCCACGTCTGGTAAATTCAGGGAGGCTTTTACCAATACTGGATAGATACTTTCCAGCCAGCGGGTATACAGCGCCTTTTCTCCAGGATACACTTTTTCTGCTATCAGGATGTCTTCATAGTCCTTGCTGGGTTCAAAGATACCAGCGGCCAGGCCAATGATTTCATTGAGAGCGGTTTGCATTCTGTCGTAGCTTTCTTCTCCTCCTTTACTGAGTTGTAGCACCCATGCATTGGCATGGAGCGTATGGTATTTCAGTTCACCTTTTACTTTTTTGCTGAGGTTCCGGAGCGGTTCAAAGCTGCTGTCTTGCAGACTTTCATACCTCACTGCCTCCGCATGATCGAAGAGGAAATGTCGCATCAGGCTGAAATCATATCCTGCATTGGGTAATTCTACCAGGTGACTGCATTTGAATTCGTTTTCTGGTCGGCAAAAGGCGAACATATCAGCGGATTGCGTGATGAGTTGCTTTTCCTCCAGCGTATTATAGAGTGCCCATGCATGGCCGATTTTATCTTGTGCCATGCTGGAAAATGCGATATCTTCTTCCATAACAGGCCCTAATCCGGTCCATTCTGAATTACGATGTCCTAAAATCAGTTCATCGTCCGCCATTTTTGTGAGCAGGTCTGTAAGTGCTTTATTTAACATGATTGGTGGCGCCTTTGGATTGTTTGAATTTGTTGATTTTTTCCATCACTTTAAAGCCGCTGGCATCGCGATATGTTTTCTCCATATTGTTGGCAAACATATCTTCATCTTCTGAATCAAAGGCCAGAATATCAGCGCTTTTCACTACCCATAGGTTAACGCATTTTTTCCGCCGGCCGAATTGTTCTTTTGCAAAGATCAGGGCCATCTGAGGGTCTGGTGCGTGTACACAGCCTACATGTTCGTGGTGAGCGCCTCTCTTTTCCTGGTGAAAAACCTCATACACATTCCAGTTCTCTCCTGCTTCTACCTTTATAACTGCCGTAGGATCACCCAGTTTTAATCTGTTTACACGTGGATCTAATGACATGATTGGTTCTAAGTGTTGATGTATAAAAAATTAAGCTACTGGCAGTGCGTGTTTGTCTGCCGGATTCATGAGGGCTTTACGCACCCATCTGCCATGTTCTTCCGCCCATTTGCGTACCTGCAGGCGTTCCTGATTGCAAGGGCCGCCCCCATTGATAACGCGGAAAAATTCATCCCAGTCTGGATCACTGTATTCCCAGCGACCTGTTTCCTCATTTTTATGTAATGCCGGATCTGGTAAAGTGAGACCCAGTTCCCATATTTTAGGTACGTAAGTATCCAGGAACTGATTACGCATATCATCATTGCTGGCCATTTTCACTTTCCACTCCATCAGTTTTTCACTGTGTTGGGAAGTTTTATCCGGAGGGCCAAAGAAATGCATGATTGGTTTCCACCAGCGATTGAGGGCATCCTGCAGCATTTCTTTCTGAGCGGGCGTTCCGGTGGCCAGCTCAATAAATGCATCATGTCCTTGTTTCAGATGGAAACTTTCTTCGTAGCAGATACGTTCCAGGGCCCTGCAATAGGGACCGTAGGAACCTTTGGAATTGGCTACCTGGTTTACAATAGCTGCTGCGTCTATCAGGAAACCAATGACAGTAACATCCGCCCATGTTTTGGCTGGATAATTAAATACATTGGAATATTTAGACTTTCCGCTCAGTAGATCATTGATCATTTCTTCCCTGGTTTTACCCAGTGTTTCTGCTGCGTTGTACAGCAACTGACCATGACCTATTTCATCCTGGACTTTTGCGATAAGCGCCAGTTTGCGTTTGAAGCCTGGCGCCCGGGTGATCCATGTACCTTCGGGTAATGCGCCAATAATTTCAGAATGAGCGTGTTGTTCAATTAAACGGATGAGCTGTCTGCGATATTCAGTAGGCATCCAATCGCCAGGTTCTATTTTTTCTCCCCTTGCGATACGTTCTTCGAATGCAGCCAGTTTTTCCGGCTCATCATGGACCTTTTCTTCCCTCAACTGTTTGTTGTTGGGTTCCTCAAAAATATATCCTCCGCCGTACATAGTGCGATTGTTTTGGTCGAATCGTAAATTACGGAAAAAAGCCCGGTTTCAGTCGAAACGGATTGTTAAAAACCCTAATTTTATTGGGCTGTATTATCTATGCTATCGCTCTCTGTTATACTATGCTGGGCACTGTTTCTCCCAATGGAGATGGAGAAACAGCCATCCACTGCCAACCGTAATTCCCGCACGGTCGTGCAGTTGGATTTTCATTTCCAGGAACAACCCTATTCAGAGAATTCAGATACTTTGTATTATACGCCTTATCGTCATTTGAAATGGGATGATTTTCAGGGAACTCCGTCTGTCAATGGCCCCAGTGCAGCAGTGTCATATACTAGCTTTGCCTATGAGGGTAGCAGTCGCCTATATAAAGATACCCTGCACATTACGTTACAATTACAGGTGTTCTTTATAAAAAGTGCCAGTTGGGTAAGGCCAGATAGTAAAACGGCCTATGGCCTCGCACATGAACAGTTGCATTTTGATATTACCCGGCTGGTAGTGGAACGTTTCAAGCAACGGTTAAAGCAAACCGCTTTGAACCGTGACGATTATGATAGTGTTATACAATATCAGTATCTCGAAGCGTTTAAAGAAATGAACCGATTTCAGTATGCCTTCGATCGCGAAACACATAGTGGAATGAATGCCGCCGCACAGGAGAAATGGAGAGAGAAAGTAACAATGGGCCTCAAAAACAACGGTAACTTACCTGAAGAACTTGGGAATGATATCAACAGGATTCCTTTCATACCCCATTAAACGTTGAGGCTTTTTTATCGTTTAACCTGTTACGTTAGCTGTAAATCAGATTTCATGCTTAAATTGTATATATGCAACCAAATTCTATGTGGCGGATATTGACCGCCTTCACCCTAGTGGCTCTCCTGTTTGCTGCGTGCAAAAAGGACATGGCGCGCAACACCGGCGGCAATCCCAATACCGGTACTGGCGTAGTCTCCAGCAATGATAGTATCTACGATGTTTTTAAAGATATATATCTCTGGACAGATGCAGTTCCAGATTCTGCCACTTTCAAACCAGACAGCTACTCTTCTCCATTTACGATGTTTGATTCGCTGAAAGGATTCAAAAAGAACGCCAGCGGAGCCAATCTCGATAAGTACAGCTTCCTCGATGATGGTACTGTTGCACAGGTACTTTCCGGACATGCAGGCGATTTAGGTTTTCAGGTCGGATTCCAGACCAACACCGAATTACGCGTAGTATATGTATATCCTGGTTCTCCAGCTGATCTTGCAGGAGTGAAACGCGGTTGGAAAGTGAATTCCATCAATGGCACTTCCAGTTTCCAGTATGGTAATCAGGCCACCTATACGTTGTTAGATAACGCCTTTGGCGCTGCATCTGCCAATTTCGTGTTCACCAAGGCAGATGGTACCAGCCAAACCAGTACCATTACAGCAGCCCAGTACAATCTGAACCCAATACTGTATAGTAACATCTTTACACTCAATAGTACCAAGGTAGGATACGTTGTATTCAACTCCTTCACAACCTTGAATGTAGTTCAATCCCAGTTTGATAATATTTTCGCCAGTTTCGCCAGTGCCGGCGTAACCAATGTGGTCTTCGACCTTCGTTACAATGGTGGCGGTGCAGTGGAAACGACGGAGTACCTGGCCAATAAAATGGCGCCAGCTGCACAGACGAATAAACTGATGTACTCCACCATCTTCAATGCGAATGTAACTGCCGGTAAATTTGGTTGGCTGTTTTCTTCTATGAAGGCACTCCCGGATTATCCACAATACAAATGGACAGATATCTTCTATTCTGAAGCCACTACTTACGCCAAAACCAATTTTGGCTCCACCGGTTCTCAGAATATCTCCAAGCTATCTTTCATTGTGACCGGCAACACTGCTTCTGCCAGCGAACTACTGTACAATGTACTGCTGCCATCTATGAGTCCTCGCCTCGTTGGACGCAAAACCTACGGTAAACCAGTTGGATTTATCGCGGTACGTATAGGCATCAATGATATGTATTGCATCAATGAGCAGTCACTCAATTCTGCCGGCAATGGTAGCTACTTCGACGGTCTGAATCCGGATGTGAATGTACAGGACGATTACACCAACGATTGGGGTAGTTTCTCTGATCCGATGTTACGCGCAGCTATCACCGACCAGGGAATTCCTGCAAGTGCACTGGGACGTATAGCCGCTACCGAAAGTCTGAGAACTGCTGAAATTCCTGGATTCTTTACCAAGGCAAATCAGTTCAAAGGCATGGTGACGAAGTATATTAAACGATAAAAGATATTATAAAAGAGAACGGCGGCGCCTGGTGATGTACCAAGCGCCGCCGCTCTCTTTTTATGAAAATATGCTTATTTCCCCCAATTTTGGTCTAATTCACGCACTACATCCAGTATAGTAACCACTGAACGGTAATAAAAATGGTGATTTATCCGGTCGTACTCATCTGAGACTTTGTGATAGTCAGGATGGTCTTCTACTCCAAAATAGATGAAAGGAATCTTTGCTTCGTAGAATGGTAGCTGGTCGCTTTGAGGAATCCAGTTTTCGTGACCGGTATTCGGCGCATCATGCCCTATGATCAGTTTTATATCACTCGTTGCCGCTACTTTTTCCACATAAGGTTTCAACGCTGGCTCTACTCCCGGCCCACAGGCATATAGCTCATTCTTATCGTTATGGGCGATCATATCCATATTCAGGTTCATGATCATATTCTCCTTTGCTACTGGCGGATGCTCCACGAAATCTTTTGCGCCTAGCAATCCCATTTCTTCTGCATCGGTAGCGAGAAAAATCAGCGTATGTTTTGGAGGATGGGCTTTGAAATATTTTGCGATAGCCAGGAGACCGCCGATTCCGGAGGCGTTATCATCCGCGCCATTGAAGATGCTGTCAGTGGCGGCAGCATCGTGTCTCCCTATACCTAAATGATCATAATGAGCGGAAATCACAATTGCCTGAGGAAGCTGACCCGGGATGTAACCATATATATTGGTTGCCATGATGTTACGTTCCCCTTGTTTGACATAAAACGGATATTCATAACTATCATGATAGGCGGAAATTCCAATTTCCTTGAACCTGTCAAGTATATAGAACTGGGCTTTGCGACTGCCAGGCGTACCTGTTTTACGACCAGCATAAGCATCAGAAGAAAGGGTGCGGATATCCTTCATCAAAACAGAGGAATCCACCTGGGCTATAGCCGGGGCAGTCAGCAGCACCCCAGCGCAGAGTAACAGCCATTTCATAGTTCATAACATTTCCTGCAATGTACAAGAATATTATGCAGCACGGCTACTTATTTGAGGATCTGGAAAGCAATTAAGCTGAAGATATAAGCCAGTCCGGTCATATAAACCAGTTGTATCAACGGGAACTTCCAGGATTTGGTTTCTCTCCTGACAATCGCCATTGTACTCATACACTGCATAGCAAATGCATAGAACAACATTAGGGAAACGCCGGTAGCCAGCGTATAAACCGGTGTGCCATCCACTCGTTTGGCTGCCGCCATTTTTTCACGGAGGGTGGCATTATTATCATTGGGGTTCTCTCCTACGCTATACAGGGTGGCCATTGTACCCACGAATACCTCACGGGCAGCAAAAGAGGTGATCAACGCAATACCTACTTTCCAGTCAAAGCCCAGTGGAGCAATTGCTGGTTCAATTGTATGTCCCAGTATGCCTGCGTAGGAATTAGATAATTTCTCAGAACGATATAAGTGATTCAGACTGTCGGCTTCCGGTGAGTCTTTCGGAGCGGCAGCGATCAGTTGCTCATATTTTTGATGAATGGGCTCCATTCTTTTCCCAGGACCATAAGACGCCAGGAACCAGAGAATCACGGAGATCACCACAATCACTTTACCTGCGTCTGTAATGAAGATCTTGGATTTTTCCAGCATGGTGATACCCACATTCTTCCAACGAGGAGCCCTGTAAACAGGCAACTCCATGATGAAATAACTTTTCTCTCTGATCCGCACAAACAATTTCATTAAGGCTGCTATAGTGATAGCCATGAAGAAACCAAGGAGATACAATCCCATCATCACCAATCCTTGTAATCCCAGAATGCCGAATACACGTCTGTCTGGTACTACCAATGCAATCATTACGGTGTAAATAGGCAACCTTGCCGAACAGCTCATGAGCGGCGTTACCAATATGGTGATGAGTCTTTCTTTTTTATTTTCGATGGTTCTGGTGGCCATGATGGCTGGTACGGCACAGGCTACGCCACTGATAAGGGGCATGACTGATTTACCGTTCAATCCCACCTGACGCATTAATCTATCTGTGAGGAAGCTGATTCGTGCCATGTATCCGCTGTCTTCCAAAATCGTGATCAGTCCAAACAGGATGGCAATCTGCGGAACAAATACAGCAAATCCGCTGACACCCGCGAGAATACCGTTAATGAATACGTCGGTTACTTTATTATTCGGGAGAATATTTGTCAGCCAGCCACTGAGTTGACCAAATCCGGCTTCAATCCAGTCCATCGGATAGCTTGCCAGCCAGAATATACTTTGGAACAGCAGGAACATCACCACGAGGAGAATGACATATCCCCAGAAACGATGCAGTAGTAAATCGTCGATTTTTTCGGAGCGTAACTGCTTCTGTAAAGGATCTGCTTCTACCACGGTAGATTTCATGATATGCTTGATGCGGGCATATCGTTGCATGATTTCTTCCGCCTGTACTTTTGTTTTGTTGAATTGATTGGTCTGTAAGGCGTTTTTGATGGCCAGTTTCTGGCCTCCGTTGAGGAAGTTCAGCTCATCGCTGTTTACTGCCACGTGTAGAGCGGCATAATCGCTTCTGGAATTGGTATATTTCTTAACGTCTTCAATGGATTCTTTGGCCAGACCAATATTGTTGATAAAGTCACGTGCCGGCACTGCGTAGTTACCTTTGGCAGTTAGCTCAATGATCTTTTTCAGTTCGGCCACTCCTTTATTCTTACGTGGGTTAATGGCCACTACTGGCACACCCAGTTCTCTTTCCAGTCCATCCAGATCGATTTCCACGCCTTTTTTGCGGGCAATATCCATCATGGTAAGGGCGATGATCACCGGCATTTTCAGATCGATGATCTGGGAACAGAAGAGGAGATTGCGTTTCAGGTTGGAGGCATCGGCAACAATAATCACCAGGTCTGGGGCTTCGGAAGCATTTACATTGATGAGGACATCATAGGTTACATATTCATCGGCACTTTTCGGGTACAGACTATATGTACCTGGCAGATCGATGACGTTGGCAGCAAGACCTGAAGCAATGTTTGCATGACCGGTTTTCTTATCAACCGTGACACCCGGAAAGTTACTAACCTTCTGGTTCAGACCTGTGAGAACATTGAAAAGTGAGCTTTTTCCACTATTCGGATTTCCTACCAGCGCGATGTTTAATGATGCCTGCATTCCTTACCTATCCTGTTGTTTAGATTTTTAGCAATTGCCGAATGCGCAAAGTTAAACATTAATAAGGAGGGGGAATGCTCCAATCGGGAAAAAAGCAGGAAGGGGTGAAAAAGAAAGAAGGTCGTAGTATATACCACAACCTTCATACGTATCTAATTGGTTTATTGTAAATTAGCCTCTAATCGGAAAACTTAATGCATCTACCAGGTTAAAGAAACCACTCACAGTTGTTTTCTTTTTTTCACAAATCTTTGGGTTTTCTTCTGCTGGCATCTCTGGTTCAGCATAACTGCTGTGATATTGGTAATGTTTTTCCAGGGAGTCTTTATCCTGAGTTGGTGCGGAACTGTCATTGGAACCTTTTTCCTTTTCCACTTTCATACCATCAGGGGTTACGGTGACTTTGGTATTGCCATTATCGGAATCCCAGTCATTATTGTCATAGAAGTCATAGCCGGTATATCGTGCACCGTTAATGAATCTATGGGAGAATGTACGTCTTACATCATTATCCATTTCCAGGTTTTTCCCTTTTGGCACCCGGAGTATTACAATAACGCGTTGTACACGATATTTCGCATCTGGAGCGAGGCCGAATCCGTGAGGGATCAGGAGCACGGAGTCTTGCTGTTGCAGGTTGAAAAGGATCTCTTTCGCATTGTTAGTGGCAGCATCTATGTTGCGGCCTTTGGAATAGCGAAGTACCTGTACAGCGAAACTATCATTGGTACTCTGTTCTACGCGCAGGCGGATATCATTAATAACCGTGGTATCGCTGGTGATACGGAGGTCTTCGTCAAAGATGCCGAATTCAAAGTCGCCGTCATCATTATAGGCAAAGTCGCTAGGCGCTACTTTCACCGTCAGGGTCTTTCCTTTGGGTTGAGCGAGTGCGAAAGTTTCTTTAATGGTAGCGCTTCTGCGACCTTCTCTTACGAGGCTGTTTGCCAGTAAACCGGCCATAATCAGACCTACGATCCAGAGGAATCCCAGGGTAGGTCCTACAAAGCGAACGGCTGATTTAGAGCCGGTGGCTTTACGGACGATGAAGATAATGAGTGCCAGTACTGGTATACCAATCAGTAAGCCTGTGCTTAACCAGAAGAGGATTACCTGGATACTGGATGAAAAAATCAGATGTTGCAGCGGAACTATGGCCGCGGAAGAAACAATCAGCGTAATGCCTACGACAACGAGGCAGAACAACATTACTACCGAAAAGAATATGAAGAAACTCTTGGTAACAAAAACGATTACTTTACCGAGGCCTTGTGCCATGCCAAGGAAGAAACGTTCAATATCGTTACCTATTTGTTTTCCGCGGCCCTGAGAAAAATTTCGGATATCATTTCCGGCTTTGTTGAACTGATTTTTCACACTGTGTATTTCTTCTTGCACAGTAGCTTTAATATTGTTCAGATCTACCTTCTCTCCTCTCATTTCCAGCTTTTCGGCAGCGCTATCAGCGTATGGAGCGGAAATCCACAGTACCACATATACTACAGCCATGGCTCCAAATGAACCCAGGATAGCCAGTACAAATACGATACGGAAGATCACAGGGTCCAGGTTGAAATATGCTCCCAGGCCTCCACAAACACCACTCAGAACTTTGTTTTCCGGGTCGCGGTAATAACGCTTCTTCGGGCGTGGATCTGCACCAGTAGCAGCGCCAGCAGATTGCTGTTGCTGATCTTTAGGAGCTTCCTCATCAAATTGTTCAGGAGTACCCATAGAATGCTTTACCGTCTCTACGTCGCTGTCGGTAATGCAATGTGCACCAGCTTTTAATTTATCCTGAAACAATTCAGCAATACGGGATTCAATATCCAGCACGATTTCATCCCCACCTTCCTCTTTTGCGAAATAACGCTTCAGGCTGTCCAGGTACTGACGAAGCACCTCGTAGGCACTATCCTCGATGGGGATAAGTCGGCCAGACAGGTTTATGTTAATAATCTTTTTCATTTCGTTTTTGGGTTTAGGCTTTAGGTAAAAGGTTGATTAAATGGTATTTGTTTCTTGTGTCAGCTGGTGAACGGCATTAGCCAGTTCATTCCAGGTGGTCTCCAGTTCCTTATAGAATTCTTCTCCTTTGTCAGTCATGGAGAAGTATTTACGGGGAGGTCCGGAGCTGCTTTCTACCCAGCGATATGTTAGTAGTTCTGCGTTCTTTAATCTTGTCAATAAAGGATAAAGTGTGCCCTCCAAAATATCAAGTTTAGCCTCTTTCATCTTTTCTATAATATCTGAAGGGTAAGCTTCTCCTTGCTTGATAATGGACAAGATGCAAAACTCCAGCACTCCTTTCCTCATCTGCGATTGTGTGTTATCTATGTTCATGGCAAGTGAGCTTTTTAATGATCTATTATATTGAAAGTTGGTCTAGCTATTTCAACCTTGTGATACAAAGATAGGAAGTTTACACTACTATGCAATACACAATACCATAGAAAGCAAAATAACTTGCTTTAAAAGTTACCTGCCAAACTAGGGATAATGCACGCCCAACAAGGGAAATGGCGAACACATATATTATTTTACTAATTTAATTAATTAGGATGAGTGGTAAAATGATAGGGATGAAAATCTGTTAACGCGCTTTAACATTTTTTTAATTACCATGTTTTATTATTTATCATTCTCCTAATTTACTTTTGTATCAACGGTTTAACACATGAAGAAAGCGATCGGCATATTTCTGTTGGCACTAATGGTGTCTCAGTTCCTCCCTATCAAGGAGGTCGGAAAGCTGCTGTTCAATAATCAGATTGTGGAAGAACATCCGATAGATGCGGGCCATGATCATGTAAAGATGGCCAAAGAATTAAAGTTCTGTAGTGTCTCTGATGATCTGTTAAGATTTCATCTTACTAAAGAATTAAAGGTAAACAGATTTCATTCCAACGAAAATATTCCCAGTAGTCCTGCCCAGGAAATACATTGTCCCCCTCCCAATGGCTTCATGGCCTAATACATAGTTTCACTGTACGTTGTCTGTACAGTATTATTCTCATTCTATTTTTTATTTAACGCTTTTTTGTCGCTACGCGCGCTGACACGTGTATTCATGTATTAGTATATGTCTACAAGGGTGGTCTTGTCGTACAATGTAGCTCATTATTCCTGTAGGTATACTTCCACGGTTGCCGCATGCTGTATTGGTATGCTGCTATCCGGAAGCGCGATTCCTAAAGTGAAAAATTCTATTGCCATGAACAAACAGACTTCCATCTTCTCCAATATAAAAGGCGACCTGTCTTCAGGTCTTGTAGTTTTCCTCATTGCAGTGCCGTTGTGCTTAGGTATTGCCCTGGCCTCCGGCGCCCCGCTGTTTTCCGGCATGATAGCTGGCATTGTAGGCGGTCTGGTTATTGGATTTCTCAGCGGCTCACAACTGAGTGTCAGCGGCCCTGCAGCCGGACTCACAGCGGTGGTACTGAGTTCCATCACTAAACTGGGAGCATTCGACATCTTCTTGCTGAGCGTGGTAATTGCCGGCGCTATTCAGCTGGTATTCGGCCTGATAAAAGCAGGAACCGTGGCGAATTACTTCCCTTCCAATGTGATTACCGGTATGCTGACGGCCATTGGGATCATTATTATTATGAAGCAATTGCCATATGCATTCGGATACGATAAAAGCAGTGACAGTGTATATGAATTTGTAGACGCAGAAAATACTTTGCTCGCAGCTATTAACCATATCAGCTTAGGGGCTACCATTATAACCGTCATATCAATTCTCATTATTCTGTATTGGAGCAAAGTTCCCAAAGTCAGTGTCGTGCCGGCGCCGCTGGTAGCCGTAATTACAGGTATCATCCTGAATAAGGCTTTCTCAGCAAGCGCCGTGCTGGCTCTGGGGGAAAAACATCTGGTAAGACTCCCGGTACCACAGGGGTTGAACGACTTTCTAGGTCAGTTTACCCTTCCGAATTTTGCCGCGATCACTAATAAGGAAGTCTGGATTACCGCAGTTACAGTAGCTATTGTAGCATCCATAGAAACATTATTGAACGTAGAAGCAACAGATAAATTAGATCCAATGAAGCGCTACACTTCTCCTAACAGAGAATTGAAAGCGCAAGGAATTGGTAATATCATTAGTGGTCTGATTGGTGGATTACCGATTACTTCTGTGATCGTTCGTTCCAGTGCGAATATCAATGCTGGCGGCCGTACCAAGCTGGCCACCATGTCGCATGGCGCGCTCCTCCTCATATGTACTGCGTTGATTGCGCCTTTCCTGAACATGATACCATTGGCTACCCTCGCGGCTGTACTGCTGGTAACCGGCTATAAACTGTGTAAGATCTCCATCTTCAAGGAGATGTTTAAAAACGGTAAATACCAATGGGCGCCTTTCGTAGTTACCGTTGTTGCCATCGTTTTCACTGATCTCCTGATCGGTATTGCATTGGGTATGGTTGTCAGCGTAATGGCAATTCTCCGCGGTAACATGAAAAGCTCCTACTTCTTCAAGAAAGAAAAATACCAACATGGCGATAGTATAAAGCTGGAACTGGCACAGGAAGTTTCCTTCCTGAATAAAGCCAGCATTCTGTTGACACTGGATCACCTGCCAGGTAACACCACTGTTATCATTGACGCCACCAAAACGGCTTATATAGATTTCGATGTGTTACAGACCATCCGGGAATTTAAGGAGATAAAAGCTCCTCAGAAAAACATTCAGGTTGTGCTCACCGGTTTCAAGGAAGTCTATAATATCCAGAACTCCCCAAACCTGACAGCTGAGCAACAGGCCAAACTAACTAACGGACACGTACACACGATCGCGTCCGGAAATCATAATGACCTGCTAAAAGAGTTACAACTTAATTAAAGAAGCATAATGATGATAAAGGAGTAACCCACGGAAGCCATGCCCTTTTCATCATCAATTATTATTCACCAACAAAAAATGACAAAAATGAAAACACTTGATAAAATAGCACAGGCAAACATTACACCAAGACAAGCATTCGAGTTACTCAAAGCAGGTAACATCCGCTTTGTGGAAAACTTACGCATCAATCGCAATCTCCTGCAGATGGTAAATGATACTTCCAACGGACAATGGCCAATGGCGGCCATTGTCAGCTGCATGGACTCCCGTACATCAGCGGAACTGATCTTTGATCAGGGTCTCGGAGATATATTCAGTATTCGTTTAGCCGGTAACGTTGTATCTGAAAACGTACTGGGCAGCCTGGAGTATGCCTGCAAGGTAGCCGGTTCCAAATTCATCGTGGTACTGGGTCACAGCAAATGCGGCGCTATCAAAGGCGCTTGCGATGCAGTAGAACTCGGCAACCTCACAGCGCTGCTGAGCAAAATTGCGCCTGCGGTATTTGCAGAAAAATCTGTAACAGAAGAACGTAATTCTCATAATCCTGCTTTTGTGGAAGCCGTTTCAAAAATTCACGTGGAACGTTCTGTACAAGCCATCATGGAACAAAGTGTAATCCTGAGAGATATGATCCTTAAAGGAGAGATAGGCATCATCGGCGCATCCTACGATGTGGAAACCGGCGTTGTCGCTTTCATGGACCACACACTGGTGCTGGAAGGAATCACGGAAAGCGCGCCGGCAGTAGCGGTATAAAAACTGCCGCCTTTTATATAGGGAATGTCTGTGTTCAATAACAGGAGGCGTTAATAACCAGCCCGACGCAATCTTTTTAGGGGTGATTGTATAGAGCGGTTATTAACAGCCTCCTACTTTTTTTATATGCGGGAAAGTCGCGCTGCAGCTTGCTCCAGCGTCTCTTTCTTCTTGGCAAAACAAAAACGCACCACATGATCATCTTTCCCATTCTCATAAAATGCAGATACGGGAATAGATGCCACACCAAACTCTTTGGTGATGCGTGTGGCAAATGCTTTATCTCCTTCGTCAGAAATACGATCGTACTTCATCAGTTGGAAATAACTACCCTTGCTGGCTAACGGCGTAAACCTGGAATCGCGCATCAGCTCCAGGAAATAATCTCTTTTCTCCTGGTAAAAGGACGACAGCTCCAGATAATGCGACGGCGTAGCCAAAAACCTGGCTAATCCATGCTGCATAGGCGTATTCACCGAGAAGCAGAGATACTGATGCACTTTCCGGTACTCCTGCATCAGGTGTTTCGGAGCAATACAATAGCCCATTTTCCATCCCGTATTGTGAAATACTTTTCCAAAAGAAAACGTCACAAAGCTATTCCTGAAAATATTCGGATACTTTAATATGCTGAGATGCTGAGCCCCATCATACACCAGATGTTCATATACTTCATCTGATAATACGAGCAAATCAAATTCTGCCACCAATTTCTCCAGTTCGAGAATATCCTCTTCCTGTAAGATCGCGCCAGTAGGATTATGCGGCGTATTTATCATGATCATCTTTGTACGCGGAGTGATCTTGCTACGAACTTCCTGCCAGTTAATACGATAATCAGGGAAAGACAACGATATGCGTACCGGCTTTCCACCATTCACCAATACATTGGGAATATAACTGTCATAAGCAGGCTCGAAGATAATCACCTCATCACCCGGATGGATATACGCTGCAATGGCAGTATAGATCGCATAGGTGCCTCCTGGCGTGATCGTAATCTCTGTTTCAGGATCTACCTGTTGTCCGTACAATGCCATTACTTTTTCAGCGATGGCATTGCGCAGTGCAGGCAGCCCCGGCATGGGAGCATACTGGTTATACCCTTGTTGCATGGCATCATTCACCATTGCTTTCAGTTCATCGCTGCAGTCGAAATCAGGGAATCCCTGCGACAGATTGATGGCCTTGTGTTCGGCGGCAAGCGCCGACATCACCGAGAATATGGTAGTGCCGACGTTAGGCAGTTTGGACATGACAATTGCTTAAAGATACTTTTCGCCTTTGTTTCTTTTTATTTCCGCTACATAATCCTTGATTTGTTGCTCATGATCTTTCTTCGCGATCAGCAATACATCAGGAGTATCAATTACAATCATCTCATCCAGTCCCTGCAGCAGTACGAGTTTTTCGTTAGGAGCCTTAACCATACATTTGGTAGCGTCTATCACGACTACATTCTTTCCTTGTACAGCATTACCAAGGTAATCCTTCTCGATATTTTCATAGGCAGATGCCCATGTTCCCAGATCACTCCAGCCAAAATTAGAAGGAATCACATATACGTTGTCCGCTTTTTCCATAATACCATAATCAATGGAAATATTGGTGCATTGCGGATATACTTTCTCAATGGCTTCCTTCTCTTCCGGCGTATTCAAGGCTGGTGTAGCAGCAACGAATAACTCGTCTGTTTCCGGAAGATACTTTTTAAATGCGGCCAGGATGGTTTGCACATTCCATACGAAGATGCCAGCATTCCAAAGGAAATCGCCGCTCTGGATAAAGGTTTTGGCCAGTTCCAGGTTAGGCTTTTCGGTGAATGTTTTTACCTGATAGATATTATCTGCCACATGCTGCGGTTCAAACTGAATATAGCCATATCCTGTATCAGGACGGGTAGGCTTGATTCCCAGCGTCAGTAAAGCACTGTGTTTCTGTACGAACAGCAATGCATTCAGGCAAGCATTAGTAAAAGCGGTGCTGTCCATGATAAGGTGATCAGCAGGCGCACAGATAATATTTGCTTTGGGATCCTGTTTATTAATTTTATGGGAGATGTATGCCACACAAGGTGCAGTATTCTTACGGGATGGCTCGCTGACGATATTCTCGAGCGGGAGTTCCGGCAGCTGTTCCGCTACTTTTCCTGAATACTGATGATGTGTAACAACAAAGATGTTATTCTTAGGTATAAACTGGGAAAAACGCTCATAGGTCCATTGAAGTAAGGTTTTCCCCGTATTCAGGATATCCAGGAATTGTTTGGGATTATCCGTACGACTATGAGGCCAGAAACGGCTTCCAATGCCGCCGGCCATTATTGCCACGTAAAAGTGGTTATTAAGTTGTGTCATTGCTATATAATTCCTTCTCTAATTAAATCATGTAAATGGATAATGCCCGTATATCTGTTCTCATCCATTACGAGCAATTGTGTGATATCATTTTTACGCATCATTTCTAATGCGTTAATAGCGAGCTCATCCTGTTGAATATTCTTAGGATGGAGCGACATGATATCTTTAGCGGTCACCGTTTCCGGCGCCACATTCTTTTCCAGCATCCGACGTAAGTCGCCATCTGTAATAATACCTTGCAGAGCGCCATTATCGTCCAGTACCGCTGTCACACCTAGCATTTTGGAGGAGATCTCCACTATCACATCTCTCAACGAACTATTTAACAATACTTTAGGAGCCTGATGCAGTTTACTGAGATCCTGCACTTTCAGGTATAATTTTTTTCCTAATGCACCGCCTGGATGGAACTTGGCAAAATCTGCCGCTGTAAAGCCGTGCCATTCGATTAGGCATACTGCCAAAGCATCTCCCATTGCCAACTGCGCAGTGGTGCTGGTAGTGGGCGCCAGGTTGTTGGGACAGGCCTCTTGAGAAACGGTCGTATTCAGGATATAATCCGCTTCTACAGCCAGGAAGGAAGCGGTATTTCCTACCATGGCAATCAGCGTGTTTCCAAAATTCTTTACAAGAGGAACCAGTACTTTAATCTCAGAGGAAGTGCCGCTTTTAGAGATACACATCACGATATCTTCCTGCCGGATCATCCCGAGATCGCCATGAATGGCGTCTGCAGCATGCATAAATAAGGCCGGGGTACCAGTTGAGTTGAGGGTAGCAACTATTTTTTGAGCGATGATGGCACTTTTTCCAATGCCTGTTACGACCAGTCGCCCCTCACATGTTGCAATGAGTTCCACCACTTTCTCAAAATCTGCATCTATAAACTGTTGCAAATCATTGATAGCTGACGCCTCCATTGCAATTGTACGCTTGGCAACCTGTCCTATATCGATCGTTAGATTCTTTTTCATGACTATTTACAAATTTATCATTTTTTAGCCAGCAAGGGAACTATACTGAATTAATATTGCCTGTCCGCACTTTTTTAAGTAACTTCGTGTCCCCTAAAAAACATATAAACTAAATTTGTCATTTGTTAGTTCTTTAGAGTTTACCGTATTAAAATGAAATGCAATGGCTGTTGTTAAGGAAAGTTTGATGGATGCATTACGCGAACATTTCGGGTTCGATTCCTTTAAGGGAAATCAGGAAATCATAATAAAAAGCATCCTCTCAGGTAAAGATACTTTTGTGATCATGCCAACTGGTGGAGGTAAGTCATTATGCTACCAATTGCCAGCTTTGATGAGCCCAGGATGTGCGCTCATCGTATCTCCGCTTATTGCTTTAATGAAAAACCAGGTAGACCTGGTTCGTGGATATAGCAGTAAGGATAATGTTGCTCACTTCCTCAATTCCACCCTTTCTAAAGCGCAAATTAAAAAAGTGCGCACAGACCTGCTTTCCGGTAAAACAAAGATGCTCTATGTAGCACCAGAAACGCTTACCAAACAGGAAAATCTGGATTTCTTCAGAGAGCTGGAAATATCTTTCATTGCAGTGGATGAAGCCCACTGTATCTCTGAATGGGGGCATGATTTCAGACCGGAATACCGTCGTCTGAAAGAAATGATTGAGCAAATCAGCAACAACCTTCCTATCATCGCGCTTACCGCTACTGCTACTCCAAAAGTACAGAGCGATATCGTGAAGAATCTGGGATTAAATACGCCTAATATCTTTATCTCCTCTTTCAACCGTCCTAATCTGTATTATGAAATCAGACAGAAGCGTAAGAAAGATCTGATTATCAAAGAAATAGTAAAATATATCCATCAGCATAAGGGAAAGAGCGGTATTATTTATACCCTCAACCGTAAAACGACCGAAGAACTGGCCGATATGCTGGTGGCCAATAATATCAAGGCCGTTGCATACCATGCTGGTCTCGATCCTGCTACCAGAGCTCAACGCCAGGACATGTTCCTCCATGAAGATGTGGAAGTAATCGTGGCTACGATCGCTTTTGGTATGGGTATCGATAAACCAGACGTTCGTTTTGTTATTCACTATAACATTCCTAAAAGCCTGGAAAACTATTACCAGGAAACAGGAAGAGCTGGCCGCGACGGACTGGAAGGAAACTGTATCTGTTTCTATTCTCACAAGGATGTACAGAAACTGGAACATCTCATGCGCGACAAACCGCTCAGCGAACGCGAAATGGGCGCCCAGTTGATTAATGAAACCGTTGCCTACGCAGAAAGCGCTGTTTGCCGACGTAAAGTAATCCTGCACTACTTCGGTGAAGACTACCAAGTGGAAAATTGTGGCCAGTGCGATAACTGCCGCAATCCGAAAGAAAAAATCGAAGTGAAAAACCGCGTGGTAATTGCCTTAAAAACAATCCGCGCCCTGGAAGAACGCTTCGGTTCTGAATACGTAGTAAATATCATCACCGGAAAAACCAGTCCGCAAATATCCACCTATCGCCACGACCAACTGGAAGTATTCGGCGAAGGAAAAGAGTTTGACGCACACTTCTGGAATTCCCTCCTCCGTCAGATGATGCTGGAAGGATTGATTGAAAAAGATATCGAAGAATATGGTTTGCTGAAAGTGACAGAAAAAGGCACCAAATTCCTCAAAAAACCATACTCCATCATGGTGGCACTCAACCATCAGTTCGATGAAGAACATGGCGAAGATGAAGAAGAAGCAAGCGCAGCACAAGTGTCGGCAGATCCTGTACTCTTCGAACTACTGAAAGAACTACGTAAAAAAGTATCTAAAGAAAGAAATCTCCCGCCATTCGTTATCTTCCTGGAGACCTCTCTGGAAGACATGGCCACCCAATATCCTACCACTGTACAGGAACTGGAAAAAATCCAGGGCGTCAGTAAAGGAAAGGCTATACGCTACGGTAAACAATTCGTAGATGTTATCGCCAAGTTTGTGGAAGAAAACGATATCACCAAACCGGATGATTTCGTGATGAAGAGCGTAGTAAATAAAAGCGGACTGAAAGTTTTCATTATCCAGAATATCGATAAGAAAATTCCGCTGGAAACTATCGCTAAAAACAAAGAACTGACTATTGCTAAACTGCTGGATGAAATGGAAACAATCGTTGCCAGCGGTACCAAGCTGAATGTAGACTATTGCCTGGATGAAGAACTGGACGACTATGCCCAGGACGAAATCATGGAATACTTTAAAGGTTGTGAAACTTCCAGTCTGGCCCTCGCCCGTGAAGAGCTGATCGACAGCGATTATACACTGGAACAGTTAAAACTGATGAGAATTAAATTCCTGGTGGTATACGGAAACTAATCCGCCGGAAAGAGTCAAAAAGTGAATGTTTGCACGCAAAAAATTATCATGAGTATCACGAGAATTCAGGAAATCATTGCTCCTGCCAGAGAAAAGGTAGTTGCACACCCATTATATAGCGAATTACAAACGCTGGAAGATGTTCGCATCTTTATGCAATACCATGTCTATGCGGTATGGGACTTCATGTCACTGTTAAAAGGGTTACAGCAACAGCTGACCTGCGTTAATGTGCCCTGGATTCCAAAAGGCAATGCTGCTACACGTTACCTGATCAATGAAATTGTTACAGGTGAAGAAAGTGACGTAGATGCAGATGGTAACCGTTGTTCTCATTTTGAATTATACGAAAGCGCTATGGTGCAGGCTGGCGCAGATACCAGCGCTATCCGTAGCCTCATACAGGCTGCCGTGAGCGGTACTCCTATCCAGGAAGCCATCGCAGCAGCTGCACTGCCAGAAGGCGTAAAAGGGTTCCTCAAATTTACATTTGATGTAATTGCCTCCGAAAAACCACATGTGATGGCGGCAGTATTCACCTTTGGTAGAGAAGACCTGATCCCTGATATGTTCTACGCGCTTGTAAAAGACCTGGATCAGAAATTCCCCGGCAAGCTCACCACTTTCATCTATTATCTGGAAAGACATATCGAAGTAGACGGCGATCATCACAGTCAACTCGCTATGCAAATGGTACAAGAGCTCTGTGGCGACGATGAGAACAAATGGAACGAAGCAGCCCAATATGCCCAACAGTCGCTGGTTTGGAGACATCAACTCTGGTCCGCAATTCTCGACGAAAAAGTTTTTTTATAAAAATCTGAAAAAAAATTTTGCAGATTCAAAAGAAGTTGTACTTTTGCAATCCCATCACACGAGACGGGGCAACAAAATAAGGATGGTGCGGTAGCTCAGTCGGTAGAGCAAAGGACTGAAAATCCTTGTGTCGGCGGTTCGATCCCGCCTCACACCACCAGAAAAATCCTCACAGCAATGTGAGGATTTTTTATTTATACCCTGTCCAGACTTCTTTCCAACCATATAGTCAAAGAATGTGTTTGTTCTTGCAGCAAACTATTATTCCTCCACCCTGCTTCTATCAGCACAATTATCTCCCTTCGCATATAATATTGAAATAGCTTCGTCATCATTAACACCGTCGTCCATTTCGTCAGTTCCCTTACCACCACCCCAAAAATAAAATATCCCACTTTTTTAAAATTGTTGTCACGTTTTCATTTTCCCGTTTGTCTTTCTATCATAACAACGCAAACAATTAAAAACGGTAGTTTATGAAACAACACGAACAACACAAAAGAGCCTTTATCATCTGGCTGGCAATCTATCCGCTAATTACCCTATTAACAATATCACTGGGAAGCTACCTCAAAGACCTTCCTCTATATCTCAGAACCCTGATTTTGACAATCATAGCTGTACCTGTCATGGTTTATGGCCTGGTTCCTTTACTGAATCGACTGTTCCGGAACTGGTTAAACCACTAAAACAATAACAATACCTATCTATCCCACTCTTAAAAAAGATCAATATGTCAAACAAAATAGAACAAACCATCATCAACTTTGTAAAAGGCGGCGACAACAGCGATACCGCATTATTGGATAAAGTACTGCATAAGGACTTCCGGGTGACCAACAACGGTTTTATGGGAACACCAGGCGTAACCATCATCGGTAAAGAAAAGTACCTGCAAAATATACGGGATGGTATTTTCGGAGGACTACCTAGAAAAATGGAGATTGAATCGATAGAGGAATGTGGTACCATCGCCATGGTCAAACTACGCCTGGAAAGTGCTGAAAACTATTTTGTTTCCTATAATTCCCTGGTGCTGGATACAGATAATGAATGGCGGATCGTCAATAACCTGGCAGTGGTGGATGCAAAAAAATAAGCGCTAAGGCGCCCAAGGCAAGTCTCTTTAAATAGATAACGGACTAAATCATTTATATTGGCTAAGATTTCACCCAACCTATATCTATACATGAAAAGAATCTTATTCCTGGTACCCTTCCTGGCTATGGCATATACTACCTCTGCACAGGACATCGACCACACAACAGCCGCCATTGAAGCAGAAGGAAGAAGACTATACCGTTCGGAGATGGCCTCCTGGTATGGAACAGATATTTTCAGGGATGCTTATTTCGCACCTGATAAAAGTGGCGGTTATCTCTCCTATTCCAGTGATAACAATGCTACCTGTATATTTTATAGCAAGGGTGATACGCCAGTGGTGATCGCTACCATTACGTTCGATAACACCTATAATACCCAAACCGCCCAAAAAGATTTCGTTACACGGCCATTGACAACCTATGAAGGCGAGCTGCTAACCATCCGTAACAAGGCGCTGAAGTTAGTAAACACTGACACTACCTTCAAATCATATAACAATACCAATCTGAACTTGGTACCACTCATCAGTAATGGTGAGAGAAAAGCATATGTATTGACCGGTCCCAAAGTAAACGGGGTCGTCATTTTTGGAAATGATTACCTAATCACTTTTGATGAAAAAGGGAATGTAAAGGAGAAGAAAGCCTTGCATAAGAATATCATTCCCATTCAATATCAAACAGAGGAAGGTCAGGTTACGATGCATTCCCATCTCCCTGAAACAGGCGATTTTATCACGCCAACTGATATTTGCACATTGATGCTATATGAAAAATTTGCCCACTGGAAACAACATATTGTTATCTCTCAAAATTATTATTCCATCTGGAACTGCCTGAGCGACCAGCTTGTAACGCTTACCAAGGAAGCCTGGGAGAATATAACAAAAGACCAGGAGAAGAGAAGGTCATCAAATTGATGACCTTTTTTTATGCCCATTATTTTTTAATACTACTGTAGTCCTTCCAGCTCCTCCCTCAATACCCAATTACTACTACTGCTCTTCATAAACATACTTATCTCTTCCTGCCAATCTCCCGCATGCTGATCTGCCAATGTATATATGTAAGACAACACCTCCTCCTGATGCTGCTTCCATTCCATTTTAAGTAATGGCCTGGCAATATCATAAGCATGCATCGTCAATAAAGCCAATGCTTTCCATTTAAGCCGCTCATCAGGATGGGTATATATTTTTTCAAGTACTGCTATATTAGCCGGAGATAATCCTGAACCAGGAAATAAAGCAGTCAGTATAATCAGCTTGTCTTCCACAATAGCGGCTTTATCGTAAACCTGCAGTATCTTCTCCGCTGTATGTTTTCCCCTTGAGAAGAAAGTACCATTAATCCTGATAGGAATATGTCCTTCTCCTTTGAGCAAATTATCCAGCCATTCTTCATACCAATCCAGGAAGTTATCCTGTTCATAAAAAACAGGTTTCCCTAAATAATGTGGATTATGCACAACCCTCCCCTGATGCTCGCCATGCATCACCAGGTAATTAGACACACCGCAACCTACCTCTCCAATTTCTAATAATCCGCCCATCATACGGGTTTCCGGTTCTATCTGAGCACAACTATCAACAGTAAGCTGATCTTCGATTTCCGGGGCTGTAAATGTCGCTTCCAGATGTTCTACAGCAGATTTCCAGTCCTCCGGTGTTGAATCCGGAGAAAATATCACCGGTAAATACTCCTGCCGACGGGTTATTTGTGCAGGAGTATCCTGGTAGCCAGAGAGGTATAATCCCCAAACCCCATGATCCGGACCAGCACCTCCATTCCCAATTTCCGCAAGGAAAGTTTTAAAAGCTGCAGGTAATGGATAAGGCGTCTTCGCTTCAATGAGAGCCAGTTCCTGTTCAGTAAGTACAGGCTTCAATTTATATTGATGGGATACTGCGCCAAAAACATTGAACTCTTTGTCCCGCACACGCATGATGGCCAGCTTCTTTTTGATTCTTGCTACCTGTGGGATATAGTTTTCCATAGTGATAGGTTTTTCGCCTTCACAATATATCAAAAGCAATGATGTAACTGGCAACGACGCTCCGGTTGATATAGTAGTTTATATCAACAGTGAGACACGCATCTCCCGAAATACTACATATACCCTATTCTCCGCTCTTTTAAAATCTCCTTAATCATCTGGCTGATTTCATCGGCACGCTGTTTCAGTCGAATAACAGCACCTCGCACCAACGTATCGTTCACATGAATCACACCCCGCTGGACCATCCCAGCAAAATTGGCTGTCATCTCATCGGTAATAATCCTGTTATCCCCATAATTACTACTCACAATAATGTAATGCACATCAAACTGACTCCTGTTCAACCTGTTGACGATTGGCCCAATATGATGCGGCCCATAATCATACAACACCAGATTCAACACCAGACAACATTCCGTTCGTTCATGGATAGCAATAAACCGTAGTAATTCCGGCAAATAATCTCTCGTATATACCCGACTATTATTCAAATTCAATATGGCAAAACGCTGTGAGCCAAATTTGGGTACAGTTATAGGCCCCTTAAACGGGAAAAAACTAGATCGCTCAAATACCCTGTGCGCAGTATCATATATACCGCCATTGGGTATGCTCACAAACGCTATTAGCTTGTGCAGGTTAACAAACATGACTTTCTGGGTTAGATTGGGTTAATGCTCTTATCTCGCGCAATTAATAAATTGATCTGCTTCAGTTTGTGTATCAAATGTTAACAACCACATCCTCCTCAGCAGGCTTTTGCTAATTTCCCATACCATGCCCATTACAGCCCAAATTCTGATAATAAACTATTAGAATATCCGATATTCTTGGCTTTTATTTGTAAATAATACGCTTAATCTGCCCGCAAGTAAAATGAACCGCATGAAAAAAATTACAGCACTATTTCTGCTGCTATATTCCACGGCCTCCTATGCGCAACAACAACTGATCAGAATCAGCACTGCACATACCAACCTGGTTTATACCACCAATCAGCAAGGTCGACTCATCCAGAAATATCTGGGTGAAAAATTACAGCCCGAAAATACTGACACTTTGAATAAGTCGTCCCAGGAAGCCTACGTTACCGCAGGCATGGAAAGCCTGCTGGAACCCGCTATCCGCATCGTTCATAACGATGGTAACCCTTCGCTGGAACTGAAATATGTTTCTCATCAGGTCAATAAAAAAGATAATAATGTTACCGCCACCGATATCGTTCTGAAAGATCCCGTATATCCGGTAAACGTTATACTCCACTTTGAAAGCTATTACAATGAAGATGTCATCAAAGCATGGAGCGAAATAAAACATAGCGAAAAACAAGCAGTACGTCTGACCGACTACTCCTCTTCCATGCTGCACTTTAACGCAGACAAGTATTACATGACGCAGTTCCACGGCGACTGGGCTTCCGAAGTGAAAATGGAAGAACAACCATTAACAGCCGGCATGAAAATACTGGATAGCAAACTGGGTACCAGAGCCAATATGTACCAATCTCCCATGTTCCTCCTGGCACTCGATAATCCGGCAACTGAAAACGCCGGCGCCGTACTCGCCGGAACACTCGCATGGACAGGCAACTTCCGCTTCGCATTTGAAGTAGATCAACTGAATCAACTACATATCAATGCCGGCATTAATCCTTATGCAAGCGACTATATGCTCGCTCCTAATGAGGTATTCACCACTCCTGCCTTTATCTTTACCTGGTCAGCCAACGGTAAAGGCCAGGCCAGCCGCAATCTCCACCATTGGGCAGTAAACTATGGTATTCTGGATGGTCATTCACCGCGACTAACCCTACTCAATAACTGGGAGGCTACCGGCTTCGACTTCAATGAAAAACGTTTGTCTGAACTCTTCGGCGGCGCCGCGAAATTAGGAGTAGACATGTTCCTGCTAGATGATGGCTGGTTTGCAAATAAATACCCAAGAAATAACGATAAAACAGGTTTGGGTGACTGGGAACCCAACAAGGACAAGCTTCCACATGGCCTCGGGTATTTAGTGAAAGAAGCAGAAAAACAAGGCGTGAAATTCGGTATATGGCTGGAACCAGAAATGGTAAACCCGAAAAGCGATCTCTACTCCAAACACCCAGATTGGATACTGAAACTACCTAACCGCAGTGAAAACTACTTCAGAAACCAACTGGTACTGGATCTTACAAATCCAGCCGTACAGGATTTTGTATATGGCATTGTGGATAAAACATTATCTGACAATCCAGGTATTGCATACATCAAATGGGACTGCAATCGTATGCTCACCAATACTTACAGCCCCTACCTGAAAGAAAAACAATCCCATCTGTTCATTGATTATGTACGCAGCTTTTATAAAGTAATGGAAAGAGTGAGAAGCAAATACCCTCACCTCCCTATCATGCTTTGCAGCGGCGGTGGCGGGCGTACCGACTACGGCGCAATGAAATACTTCACTGAATTCTGGCCAAGCGATAACACAGATGGACTGGAAAGAATCTTTATCCAATATGGTTACAGCCATTTCTTCCCTTCTATTACGATGTCGGCACACGTTACCAACTGGGGTAAACAATCCCTGAAATTCCGCACAGATGTAGCGATGATGGGTAAACTAGGCTACGATATCAAAGTGGATGCGTTCACTGATCAGGAAATGCAATTTAGTCATGATGCAGTTGCTACGTATAGCCGTTTACGTGATATAATATGGTACGGAGATCTGTACAGAGTTGTTTCTCCATATGAAGACGACAGAGCAGTGTTCCAATACGTTTCCGCAGATAAGCAAAAAGCGGTCGTATTCAACTATATGATGAATGTAAGAAGAAAGGAAATTTTCGGTAATGTGAAACTCGAAGGACTCGATCCGGCCAAACAATATACTGTGAAGGAAATTAACCTTTTCCCTGGCACTACTTCTAACCTGAAATTTAACCAGACTTACAGTGGAGATTACCTGATGAAGGTAGGTTTAAATCTGGCTCCCAGAGCGGTTTCTCTCACCAGTAATGTATTGGAATTAACTGCACAATAGCGGTTGTTTCAACTATAAAAAAATGCCGTCTTCACCGGGTGGAGACGGCATTTTTTTATTCCTATAATGTTACATGAAGCGTAGCATTATCATTTATCGTATATGCTTTAACGTTAGTATCTGTAGTTACAGTCACCAATAACTTACCTGCACTTTTTCTGTTCACCATCAGATCGAATTTTTTGCCGAAAGCATGTATGTTTTTAATTGACATTCGATTCCATTTAGCTGGGAGTCGTGGCGTACAATCAAAACTATTCAATCCTGTAGGACGCATACCGAACATACCTTCTGTGAATATCCGGCAATAGAGGCCACTTTCGGCAGACAAATGACGTTGATTTCCTTCAGGGTAGGCTTCTACCGGGTATGGCACGTGTTCGCCGAGGAGTCGGCGGTTGGAATAATAGTCCAGGAATTTCAATGCTTTTTCCGTTTCTCCTGCGGCCAGTACTCCACGCAGCGCATAGAGCGTTGATCTGTCCCAGAAGGTGCGGTCGCCGGATTGAGAAGCTACCCCATCTTCTGTCCATAATTTAGGAGAAAACAGTGCAGCAATGGTACCTTCTTTTCTATCCATGATACCTGTCACCAAAGGAGTGGCAATCCATGCGCGAAGGACAGTATTCTCTGCATAGTAGCGATAGGTATTATAGCCTTCAATATTTGCTCCGAAGTACTTATCAATATTATTCTTCAGGGTGACTGCTCTGGATTTGTAGTCTGCCAGTTGTTTCGCAGGAACATGTAATTGTTGTCCTAACATGGATGCAGAACACAGCGCATCATAGTAGAGCGCGCTGGTATTGAGATTTGCTTTACCTGCCGGGAATCTGCCTTCCAGTTCATCGCTGTCGGAGAAGACGACGCCGTCCTGGTTAACATTTTTTTGAAGGTACTCCAGGCACCATTCGATGAGTGGCCATAGCACACGCGCTGAATCCGCGTCTCCCTGGGCCATGGCAAATCTGCTTGCGCCATATGCAATCATCGCCATGTCGCCTCTGTCGCGGCGCCCATGCCAGATACCATCCCCTTCTGCCACAATAGAACTGGGAATTGGGTTGAAGGCAGGATTCATATAGGATGCAAACCAACGATAGCTGTTCATCGCTGATTTAGCGCCGATATCATCTCCGAGAAATCCGAAAAACGGATTTACATATTCCGCCTGGTCATTTGCCCAGATGGCTGCGTAGTAACGAAGTCCGCCAGGGCCATGCATATATCCACCTTTTGTAAGATAGATGCTTTCCGTAGCACGGAGTTTAGCAAAGTGAAAAGCTGTATTCAGTAAAGTATCTGGCGTTTCCAGTTGCATCAGGTCTTCAATGCCCGCAATCCTGCTCCGGCGCGCTTTTTCCTCCGCAGTAAGATCTGCTTGAATGGGTTTTTCTTGTTTTCGTATAGCCTGATACGTTATATACACAACAGCAGAATCGCCTGGTTGTAATGTTTTCAAACCAGCGCCATTCGTATTCATTACGAAGTGCAGCGGTCCGTCGGAAGTTTTTTCCAGGGAGGGATTACGGTTTAGCTCCATTCCTTCCATTTCTACTGTAGTAGCGGTTTTCCGATTATTGACAAACACCATCTTTTCTATCAGCAATGGTTTATCTACAGAAGGGAAAAAGGAATGTTTCAGCAGCAGGCTACCGTCTTTATCGGTGAAAGCGCTTACCAGTGTGGTGATGCCATCATGGGTGATATATTGGACTTTTTCCGGAATGGATGTCGTAGGGGCGCCAAAAATGATATCTTCTCTCCAGGGTTTATTATTTATCAAAACGCGGGGCAGGTCCTTATCTCCGATGGTATACATCATGGAAGCATGGGTATTATTGGGGATCAGGCGGAAAGTTGGGAAGACGAGGGTTCTGTTGAGTACACTGGCTCCGTTGGTATCTACACCGTATCTCAGCCAGAGGGCTGATTTCAGGCCAGCCATTTCAATATGATCTTCGTGGGGAAGTCGCTGGTCAATGGTCCATCGGATGCTGCCAGGGCCGTTTATGGCCCATCTGTTTGCATTTTCGGCTGTATTTAACGTCTGTGCATACACGTAATTATGCAGCAGCATTGTACAACAAAACAGCCGTGTCAGTAGTTTCATAAAGAGTAGAATTTTAGCGGGGAGTAAATTATAGGATCGTAGGCAGAAATTATAATATTTGGGATAAACATTAGATGAAAGCGTTATAAACCAAGGGTTTCGTATCTTCATAACTGCTAAACACGGCATCAAGTGCAACAGCTTTATACCTTTCTTTACGGAATAGACTGGCATCCATATATGAAGTTAGGGAGCACCTTACTGGTGACGCTAACGTTGGTGGGTGTTGTTTTTACCATCTTGCTGGAAAACAGGAATCCAGTAAAAGCCATAGCCTATATACTCCTGCTGGTTTTTGTTCCTATTCTTGGTTTAATCATTTACTACTATCTTGGGCGTGATTTCCGAAAAAAGCGTCGTTTTACGCTGAAAGGCAGCAGGGATGAGATTCTTTTTGAAAACTACATGCAATCGCAGCGAGCGGAATTGAAACAAATGCAGCTGGATTTGCGGCTTTCACATGGACAGAAACAGGAATTGTCCGCTATGCTGCTGAATTCCAGACAATCTATTCTCACACGCAACAATGAGGTAAAAGTATTGGTGAATGGAGAAGAGAAATTTCCGGAGGTATTCAATGCGCTGAGAGATGCCAAACATCATATCCACATAGAATACTACATCGTTGCAGATGATGATATTGGCAACGAATTACTGCAAATCTTAGTAGAGAAGCTGCGGCAGGGCGTACAGGTGCGTTTTATCTATGATGATCTGGGAAGCAATCATATTCGCAAGATCCCGAAAATACTGAAGGAACATGGCGCAGAGGTGTATGTGTTCTCACCGGTACTGATTAATTTCTATCTGAATGCAAACTATCGTAACCACAGAAAAATCATAGTAGTAGACGGACAAATAGGGTTTGCCGGCGGTATCAATCTGGATGATCGTTATCTGAATAATGGGAAACACAAACTGTTCTGGAGAGATACGCATCTCAAAATTACTGGCGATGCTGTAAACATACTACAGCTGCAGTTTCTGATGAGTTATCGTTATGTCAGTAAGAAGGTTTTTCGTTTTGAATCCCCGTATTTTCAGCGTTCTCAATTGCGTGGTACCTGCTTTACTGATATCATAGCCAGTGCGCCGGATTCCGACTGGCCAATGGCGATGAATTGCATGGTAATGGCGATTAATTTAGCGCAGCATAGGATCAGGATCACTAATCCTTATTTTATTCCTACCGATCAGATATTATCCGCACTGCAGTTGGCAGCACTTGCCGGCAAGGAAGTAGAATTACTGCTACCATACAGAGGAGATTCATTCATTGTGCAACACGCAGCATTATCTTATATGAAACCCTTGCTGGAAGCAGGCGTTAAGGTGTATTTCTATACGCGTGGGTTTATTCATGCCAAGACAATGGTGATCGATGATAATCTCTCCTGGATTAGTTCTGTGAATCTGGATAACAGAAGTTTTTATCTCAATTGTGAGATCGCTGCGATGGTATATGATGAAGAAGTAGCGGCCCGACTGAACCGTGTCTTCGATGAAGATTTATTGTATTCCTCTCCTGTTCAGGAAACGCGCTGGAACAGAAGAAATCCTTTAAAACGCTTTATGGACAGTGCTTGCAGGCTGTTGGCGCCATTACTCTAAACGGTCGCTATCAGTACTTTTCTTCTTCAAATTCATCATCATCTTCAATCAGGTCATCATTGGTTTCTTCCAGGTCTTCATGCCGGTCGCCCCCAATGCTGTAGATATTATTTTCTTCATCCTCGCTCCCAATGCGTTCGTCGTCATCATCCAGGTCTGATCCTGGAACATCGAGGTCATCTCCTACTTTATCTTGTTTCCAGTTTTCTTCTTGTTCATCGCTTTTGGAGGGACTTTTAGATTTTTTGGAAGGTAGTTCGCTATTATGCCTGAAGGATCTGGTAATATCGTCCATATCCAGATCTACTTCATTTTCCCTATTGCCGCCATTCATGATATCTTCACT
Organism: Chitinophaga dinghuensis; assembly: GCF_003259435.1. GTDB lineage: Bacteria > Bacteroidota > Bacteroidia > Chitinophagales > Chitinophagaceae > Chitinophaga > Chitinophaga dinghuensis. Next base: position 233,163 of record NZ_QLMA01000002.1, on the reverse strand, counting down.
GGAAGGATATACGGGATAGCCAGGAAATTCTTCTTCTTTTTTCTTCTTTCCTTTTGGTTTATCGTCCTGATTACCGGGGTTTATTTTCTTAGCCATGTCATTGTTTTTTAGAACATTATAAAATGGTGCGGAATTGTTATCTGTATAAATAACAACCAGGTGGAAATGTTTGTTTAGCGTCTGTTATTTATCGTGTGTCAAGCAGTTTTTCTTCAATTAATTGTTATTAAACAGCCGTAATAATAAAATGTAATGATCATGCTGTAATAACTTATTTTACTGGTATTTGGGCTGATGTATTTTTTTCGTATATGCATTTACGTTATACACAATTTTATTAGGAAAACTAGTTCATTTTTGATCTGAAATTGTGATAATGATAATTTCCAGGCAGGCATAGCCGTATAGTTTATTTTTTAGAGAGATGGCCGGCCTGATGATCTACGTTTTTTACATGGGGAATGGTCAGCGGGTATTACGAATGTTCATCATTGGGTGAAAGTATGATTTCTCGATACTTAGTGATGGGAATTGGGGAGATCAAAAAATCGTTCTGGTAATAATTGGCATTTTAGTGGGGGCATTTTTGGGGATTTTGTTTCGGTAGACACGTTTGCCTTTTACGGAGGGCCCTTTTCTGAGCAAAACCACAAAACCTCTCAGATTTTGCATTTTTAGCCCTTTTAAGCCCCTACACCTTGTTTTGAACATAAGTATTCAACCCAAAAGCGATCCTTAAAATTTACCGGGTTTCTGAAGGTCGATTTTCGGTGATTTTTGGGATTTTTTTATGGGAATGGCATAAAAAAAGCAACCTGGTTAGGTTGCTTTTTCAAATTTTTGTTGGGAGGATTATCTACCCATATATACCATCAGGATTTGTACATCGCTTGGATTCACTCCGCTGATACGGCTGGCTTGTCCTAATGTACGCGGACGGATTTTATTAAATTTCTGTTTGGCTTCTGCGGAGAGGGAAACCAGTTTACTATAATCGAAGGAATCTGGGATTACCAGGTCTTCGAGTTGACTCATTCTTTGAACGAGTTCATTTTCTTTTTCGATGTACACATCGTACTTCACCTGAATTTCTGCTTGCTCCAGTGTTTCGTTATCGAAGCCTTCGAGTGCTTTTCCAATTTTAGGTACTCCGTTTTTCATGGAGAAGATATCCAATCCTGGGCGGAGGAGTATTTGATGTGCTTTTTGTTTTTGTGTTAAAGGAGCCGAAGATTTTGCGTTTAACAGGTCGCTGATTTCAGCTGGTTCTATAGAGAGATCTTTCAGGATTGATTTGATCTTTTCTACGCCATCTTTTTTCTGCTGTACTCTGGTCATTCTTTCTTCGGAGGCCAAGCCCATTTTGTAGCTTCTTTCTGTGAGTCGGAGGTCCGCATTATCCTGACGGAGCAGGGTACGGAATTCGGCTCTTGAAGTGAACATACGATAAGGTTCTTCTGTACCTTTATTGATCAGATCATCGATGAGTACACCGATGTAGGCTTCACTTCTTTTCAATACAAAAGGATCTTGTTCGGTTGCTTTCAGGTGAGCATTGATACCTGCCATGAGTCCTTGACATGCCGCTTCTTCGTATCCGGTAGTACCGTTGATTTGTCCTGCGAAGAAGAGGTTCTGAACATGTTTAGTTTCCAGGGAGAACTGCAATTGGGTAGGTGGGAAATAATCGTACTCAATCGCATATCCTGGACGGAACATGCGGCAGTTTTCGAAGCCTGGTACCATGCGCAGCGCTTTCATTTGAACGTCTTCGGGCAGGGAGGTAGAGAATCCATTTACATAGATTTCCACGGTATCCCAACCTTCTGGTTCCACAAACAGTTGGTGTCTTTCTCTTTCAGCGAAGCGATTGATTTTATCTTCAATACTTGGGCAGTAACGAGGGCCTGTTCCCTGGATTCTACCTTGGAACATAGGTGATCTGTCGAATCCTGTCCGGAGTATTTCGTGAACGGCTTCGCTGGTATAAGTGATCCAGCAGCTACGTTGTTGGGCTGGTTGAATTCTTGGGATATCCAGGTAGGAGAAGCCAACGATTTCGTCGTCACCTTTTTGCTCTTCCATTTTGGAATAGTCAAGGCTACGACCATCTATTCTTGGAGGGGTACCTGTTTTCAAACGGTCGCTTTCGAAACCGAGGGAAACGAGTTGTTCGGTGATACCGGTTGCTGCAGTTTCAGCCACGCGTCCACCACCGAATTGTTTTTCTCCAATATGAATAACTCCATTGAGGAAAGTACCGTTGGTAAGTACCACAGCTTTCGCCTGGATTTCATGTCCGAGTCCGGTAATAACACCATGACATCTGCCATCTTTAACGAGCAGACCTTTCACCATATCCTGGTAGAAATCGACATTGGGTGTTTTTTCCAAAGCCTCTCTCCATTTTGCAGCGAAGAGCATGCGGTCATTCTGTGTTCTTGGGCTCCACATAGCGGGTCCTTTGGAACGGTTCAGCATGCGGAACTGAATCATGGATTGGTCCGTAATAATACCGGAGTACCCACCCAATGCATCAATTTCGCGCACGATCTGTCCTTTAGCTATACCACCCATAGCAGGGTTACAGCTCATCTGAGCGATCGTCTGCATGTTCATTGTAACAAGCAGCACTTTCGAGCCCATATTGGCAGCAGCGGCAGCAGCTTCGCAACCCGCGTGCCCTGCACCTACAACTATTATATCGTATGAAGGAAACATATTAAAATTGAAAGTGCAAAATTACATAGAAGTAGGGAGAATGTTTCTATAAAGTATAATGTTCCACGTGGAACATTGATTTTCTACTTTGAGATGATAATTCTTCAAAACGGAGCTAAATGAAAAGCCCCGATTTTATCCAACCACCTATATGGAAGGCTCATAAATCAGGTACCGGATAATGCCAATATTCCAGCAAAAGGATATAGGGAGACACATACCACTCTGGTTAACTCATCCGATCTTAGCTCAGAAAACAAACCTTCATTTGGAGAGTCAAAGCAAGGGATAATTCCATTCCAAGCTCCCCAGTCGGAAAACATGCTCATCCACTTGATGGCTTAGGTAAGATAAACCACCCATACAGGAACTTCTTTCATTTAGCAGCACATCATCAATTGAGAACATGAAGCAGAAGGACCACACCAATCGTATTCCTAGAAGGTGAGATCATAGTCATCATCGCCTCAAATCATCATTAAGGATATATCAAGTTGCTCTTCTCTCCTTTTATACAGACAGCAAGCATAAGGTGGAGGCAAACTATCTTCATTCGAAATTAAACTAGGGTAATGTACTTCATTAGGGTAATGGTTCGTTCTCATATGGAGATAACCACTTCCAGTATCCGTCCCTACAGAAATATCGAAAATGAAATAAAATGGGAGACAAATTCCTCCTTATAAACCAGATGGCAAAGTACCGATTGGGGCGAAAATGTCTGTAATGCCTTTCCCAGGAAATCATTATTTTTTGCTCCCTGAAGGAAATAAATATCTACATCCTCCTATCCACTAGGATACCCAAGTTTTAAATATAGGAGACAATATCAAAACCTCATTATCCCATTTCAAATCATCAACAGGAACTTTTCAAAAGCAGAAATATATAGAGGAGGCGACATACTTTAGGAAAAACCCTCAGGGAATTCAGACAAGAGGAATAGGTTTAAAACTCATAATATGCTGTTGAGGAAGTGATCATTCCTATGATTTTATTTCAGAAAAAGCTGTCTCCAAAAAGAACTTAAGGAAGCACAAGCTTTATATAACATCGATACACTTCCTATAAAGCGATATGCTCCATTCTTCTTAGCCTCCATGGTATTAATAAAACAACCAATCCGATGCGGATAAATGAATCTCCATTGTCATCTCAAGGCGTTCAGGTATATAAGTCTGCCGAATCTTCCCTTGACTATTTATGCAATCCTCAGCAATTGCTTCCTGTTCCTAAATACCCTAACTTTCTGTGATAAACCTATTTCTCACTTTAGTACATATGCCATATGAAACATTTTATTTTGAGTAGTATTCTTTTAATATGCATGTTTACTGTTGCTGCTCAGAAAACGTCCCCAGCATTTCAGCTGAAGCAATTAAGTTGGCTGGAAGGAAAATGGACCCGGACGAATACCAAACCAGGAAGATCTGGCTATGAAGAATGGAAGAAGATTACTCCTTTATCCTGGAAAGGCCAGGGTATCACCTTGAAAGGTACCGATACTGCTTTTGTGGAACAATTGGCTTTAGAGGTAAAGAAAGATACTTTATACTATGTGGCAGTAGTCGCTGAAAATAATGGACCTGTATATTTCAGAATAACAGAAGTAAATGCAAATGGATTTATCTGCGAAAATTCAACCCATGATTTTCCCAAAAAGATAGTTTACTGGAGAAATGGGAATGTATTAAGAGTAATTACCTCCGATGAGAAAAAGTCGATCGGCTTTCTCTTCCAAAAACAAGAAAAGCAATAAAAATGGGAAAAAAGCGCTTGCTGCCACGGAACATGTATCTTAGAATAGAAAAACACTATCTTTAGGCGATTTAAGCGCCTCTACCACTCCTTGAACACAAGTACTCAGTTAGCAAACGATCGTCGAAATTTACCGGGTTTCTGAAGGTCGATTTTAGGTCATTTTGACCCGTTTTTTATAAAATATATCTTATCCAGGAATTTTTTTACAATAGAGAGATCTGATTCTACTAAACAAAAAGAGGACGGCTGTCCTCTTTTTTTGTTCGAATGTTCCACGTGGAACATAATGGTATAGTCCGTTAAAAATGTTCCACGTGAAACATTTATTTTTTGAAATAGAGATGTAGATTCTCTTCTTCTTTTTCTCTCATTAATGCTTCTTCCTTTTTCGTTTTATCCTTGAATCCGCAAAGATGTAATGCTCCATGGAAAATAACGCGGTGAAGCTCATGTTCTACAGATACGCCGAATTGTTTCGCATTCTCCTTCACTCTATCCAGGCTCACGTAAATCTCTCCTTCAGTTATAGCCGGATCGTCGGACATTTCAAAAGTAACGATATCGGTATAGGTATCATGATTCAGGTATTGTTGATTAATCTGCAACAGATATTCATCCGTACAGAAGATATAATGAAGTCCTGATAAACCTTGTCCTTCTCTTTTAAATAAATCAGTCAGAAATTTCTTAAGTGCAGTTCTGTTCTTCAGTCCAAGACTAACTTCATGGGCTGTAAATTGTATTGCCATAACCCTCAATTAAATTCATGTAAAAGTAAAGTGAAAAATTGTGACTCTTAATGTTTCTTTTTGCATATTGGGACTTCGGGGCTAACTTTGCTTATCGTCCAATGCAAGTATACCCACATGCCGAAACAAAGTTTAAACGGACCAATTAGTAGATAATGAAAAATGGCATTATTAAATTGTCCTCACTTGCTACAGGTAAAAGTGCAGTGATAATAGAATTTGAAAAAGATGATCTTCATATTAAACTGATGGAAATGGGTTGCGTACCTGGTGAAACAGTTAAGATTGAAAAGGTCGCACCACTCGGAGATCCGATTTCTATCATGGTAGCTGGTTATAACTTATCGCTCCGAAAAACAGAAGCTGATCATATTTGGGTAGAGGAAATTTAATCCTCTACCTTTTTTTATGCTTGTTTCCCCGCAAAATGCTCCTTTGAGCTCATTATCTATCTTCCCTCTGCAGATAAATAGAAACTACGTCTCCTGCCCACTATTTCGTGGCTCCGCATATATCTTCCCAGGTAGATCAAAAAAAATTTGAAAAAAAGCCATATCCAGGATGTGTAGAGATGAAAAATTTCTGAAAAATCTGGATGTATACCCAGTATTGATGTCACGGAACATTTGAAGCACACAAAAAGAGAATTATAACTGATCTCTCCCCTGCTGTGTACATGATTTACATGGTCAAAAGAAAATTTTAAAAATTTTGAAGGAAATCCTTGAGGATAAAAGAGCTACTCACATCTAAGATGGAAAAAGTTTCAAATTATAGCCAGTATCCTCCTATCATTTCATTTAATCCACATTATTTCAAAAAATTTTTTGAAAATAAGAGAGAATTCTTGACTTCGGAGGGCTTATTCACATTTGAGAATAGAAAAAAGTAAAATTTTAGATGAGATCTCTCTTAATTCGACTCTTATTCACATTCTACAACAAAAAAATTTTAAAAAATCAATGAGAATCCTTGACTAGAGCGGCTTTATTCACACATAAGTACAGAAAAAAGAAAAATTTTAGATTACATCTACACCATTCATCCGCTTATTCACATTTTACATCGAAAAATTTTTGAAAAATCAGTGAGAACCCTTGACAACAGGGGCTTTATCCACATTTAAGTACAGAAAAAAGAAAATTTTCAGATCGCATCTCCACAATTCACCTCCTTATTCACATTCTGCATCAAAAAATTTGGAAAAATCAGTGAGAACCCTTGACTAGAGCGACCTTATTCACATTCAAGTACAGAAAAAAGAAAAATTTTAGATCACATCTCCACAATTCACCCGTTTATTCACATTCTGCATCAAAAAATTTTGAAAAATCAGTGAGAACCCTTGACTAGAGCGGCTTTATTCACATTCAAGTGCAGAAAAAAGAAAATTTTTAGATCACATCTCCACAATTCACCTGTTTATTCACATTCTGCATCAAAATATTTTTAAAAAATCGGTGAGAACCCTTGACTAGAGCGACTTTATTCACATTTAAGTGCAGAAAAAGAAAATTTTTAGATCACATCTCCACAATTCACTTGTTTATTCACATTCTGCATCAAAAAATTTTGAAAAATCAGCGAAAATCCTTGACTAGAGCGGCTTTATCCACATCTAAGGACAGAAAAAAGTAAAATTTTAGATCACATCTCCACAATTCACCCGTTTATTCACATTCTACAGTAAAAAAATCTAAAAATTTAGCTGAAACCCTTGACTACAGGCACTTTATTCACATCTAAGTGAACAAACAACATAAATTCAAAAAAAAATTTTTGAAAAAGGGGACATTTTCCACATTTGGTGTCAAAATCTTCTGAAAATCCTTCCAAAATCAATATACAGTGGGAGTTTATGCACATAAATAGAAGTAAAAACAAAAAATTTTGAAAAAATATGTGGATATCACACTATTATCCACAAATTCAATGGTAAAAAGAGAGAAATTATATTTCAAATAAGAGCAATAGGCTGCAATTATTCACATTTCATATAGAAAAGAAGAAAAAATTTTAAAAAACTGAGAATAAGCATGACTTTTTCCACATTATACGCCCAAAAGCACTGAAATAATCCCACCAACACTATATTCCACAAGGTTTTCCACATATTTCCTCCCACTAAGGCCTATTTCAATCTTTTTCCAAACTTCTAATAAGTCGCCTGAGAATAAAGTCATCCAAAGTTTGCAAGGGTAACCACAGTTTATTAACCTTCATTGCATTCTCAGCGGCTTACCCAAAGCGACCTACATTAGCTCTCATTTCACTCACCGATCCTATTTTATATATGCAATTGTCAGCGCCTTCATTGTGCGCTGACAATCGCATCAATTTCTCCAATTACAAGCATAGCCATCCTCAAAAATCCATTCAATTCTCAGCGCCTTCCCAAAGCCGTGAGAATTGAATGAAAAAATTGATTCCCACCATAACATAGGTCTGACTATATTCTCAAAGCACAACCTATGCGCTGAGAATTGCATAAAATTTCAAAACCTGGACTATGCACACGATTTCAAAAAATATTCAATTCTCAAAGCCTTCATTTTTCATTTTCACCTCTCTTTCAAATTCCGGGATTAATAGGTCTCGATAACTATTTCCAAGTAATCCACAGATATCCACATATCTGTGAATAACCATTTTTCAAACGAAGGACTTGACAATGAAAAATTTATGAAAACATAAGGGGTATGCCGGGAAAAAATAGAATAGTAAAATGTCAGGTCCCTTTCTCAGAACCTGATGAGAATGGGGAGAACGAACTAATTCATGCAGAGGATCAAAATAATCTTAAAATTTCAATTCTCACAGCTCTAATAGGGCGCTGACAATTCAATAAAATATTTTTTGCCGTGCAAACCCAATGGTCAAAATGAATATTCAATTCTCAGCGCCTTCATTTTTTGATTTTGAAACGTATTTTGATGTGGATTGTGAACAACTATGTGCAGATGTATAGTTTTATGTGAAGTGGCTGGGGAAACAAAAAATATAAGTTTGTGGATATAGGTCTATAACTAATTGATTTTTAATAAATTTTTGTACTAAAAAAAGAAGTCCGTGTAATGTGATTACACGGACTCTCAAAAATGTGAATTAGGTGGATAACTGTCTTACAATCCTGCAGCCGCACTAATTGCTAACATTCTTTCAATAGGTTTTAATGCCGCTACACGCAATTTTTCTTCCATGGTGATTTCAGGTTGCTCATATTCCATACACAGGTAAAGTTTTTCCAATGTGTTCAGTTTCATATGTGGACAATCATTGCAAGCACAAGCATTATTTGGAGGAGCAGGTATGAAAGTTTTAGCTGGATTCTCTTTTTGCATCTGGTGCAAAATTCCAGTTTCAGTCACTACGATATATTCTTCCGCACTGTCTCGTTGTGTGAATTTCAGGAGCGCAGTAGTGGAACCGATGTAGTCCGCCACTTCCAGGACAGCAGGTTCACACTCCGGATGAGCCACTATCTTGGCTTTCGGGTGACGAACCTTCAATTTCATGATCTTTTCCAGAGAAAATATCTCATGAACCATGCAGGCGCCGTTCCACAAAACCATGTCTCTACCCGTTTTTTTGATCAAATAAGCGCCTAAATTCCTGTCGGGGGCAAAAATGATCGGCTGGTCCTTGGGAACGCTTTCGATGATTTTCTCGGCGTTTGAGGAGGTACAGATGATATCGGAAAGGGCTTTGATACCCGCAGAACAGTTGATGTAAGAAATCACGATATGATCCGGATACTTGTCTCTGAACTTCTTAAACAGCTCTGGTGGCGCACTGTCGGCCAAAGAACAACCTGCTTTCAGATCCGGCAGGAGTACTTTTTTCTGTGGACTCAGAATTTTTGCGGTTTCGGCCATGAAATGCACACCGGCAAAAACGATGATGTCTGCATCTGTTTTGGCAGCCTGTTGAGAAAGTCCGAGACTATCCCCAATATAATCCGCTATGTCCTGAATGTCCGGCTCCTGATAATAGTGCGCAAGTACAATTGCATTTTTGCGTTTTTTCAAATCTTCAATTGCAGCAAACAAATCCAAAGCAGGATCCACCGGTATATCCAAAAATCCGTTGTGTTGCAAATTTTTTTTTGCGGCGGCAATTTCCATAATCATGACTATATATCTATTTAAATATTTAAAAAGAAAAGCCCACTACTATTAGGGCTGTGAATATGTGGAAATTAAATTTTTCAGCTTGATACAAATGTAGTTGTTATTCCTTTTGTCTTCATTATCCACATCAAAATTAACACCCTGTTTCCGCTTCTGTATTGGATTTTAGTGATTTCATCCACATACGTGGATATCCTGGGACGTGAAAATCTTTTTGCTATCCACTGTATTAGGAAAATGTTAAAAGATGCGGTTAACTATCCACAATCCACATAAAAATTTTCTAAGGGAAACTTTTAGCGTAAAAACAAATTTAGTTTTACCTGTGGACAAGGGTACCTTTTCCCACCTTATTTTACGTTTTACAGGGGTTTTTACACATCAATTGTGGAAAAAAACTGACCCCGAATGAAAAAACACCAAAAAAGAGGTGAAGCGTGTTTTGCACTATTTTATTCACAAATACCTGTGAATTGCTTTATTCACTTTTTCACAAATGTGAATAAAGCTAACCGATCCCTAATGGGGCAAGACTGCGAAAATACCACGCCAATTCTGCGTTTTAAAACACTAATCTGCTGAAAAAAAATGAGTTGGAAAAATGGGCATATTGTGGAAAACCTGTTAATGATAGTCGGTACATAAAAGTGTTAGATACCCCTCAAACGTAGTACAGTAAAGGATTTGAAGGCAAAAAATACTCTTTTGCAGTTACAGTTATTTTATTCTATTTTTGCTTTCCTTAAAAATGTAGACTATATAATATATGTCAGTAATTCAGAAAATCAGGGACAAGTACGCCGTTGTCATCGTTGTTGTGATTTGCGTGGCTATTGTCAGTTTCCTGCTGCAGGATGCCTTTTTTGGCAGAAACTCCCTTACCCGTCGTTCCAATGTTGTGGGTAAAGTAAATGGTGAATCGCTCGAATATGCGGATTACCAACGTCGTATTACGGATTTTGAAAACAACTACCGTCAGAGAATGGGTGGTAATGTTAATCTGAGTGAAGAAGATCGTCAGAGTATCCGTGAAAAAGTATGGAATGATTTTCTGTCTGAAGAAATATTAAAAGCTCAATACGACAAACTGGGTATCGCTGTAACTGAAGCGGAAGTGGTTGACCAATTCACTGGTAAAAACCCTAACCCAATTGTAGTACAACAGTTCGGCCGTAACGGTCAGCTGAATACTACCGAAATGCTGAACATCATCCGTCAAGGTGGTTCTAATCCTCAAATCCGTGAAGCATTGCACACCATGCAAGCTCAGATTAAAGATTATCAGACACAACAGAAATATGTTACCCTGGTAAGACAAGGTATCTATTATCCAAAATGGTTAGCAAAACAACAACAAGAAGATAACAGCCAAACAGCTACCGTATCTTATGTTAGCGTTCCTTATGCTACTATCGCTGATTCTACCGTTAAAGTAACAGATGCAGAACTGCAACGCTATATTAATGATCATAGCAAACTGTTCCAGGTAGAAGAATCCCGCAAAGTTGAATACGTATCCTTCGACGCTATCCCTTCTGCTGTTGATACCGCTGCTGCTGTACAACAACTGATGGCGCTGAAACTCGAACTGGATACCGTTAGCGCAAAAGATATCGCACTGTTCATTAACCGTAACTCCGATACCAAATATTATGATGGCTTTATCTCTAAAAGCGAAGCCAGAATGCCAATGAGAGATTCTATCGTGGATCTGCCAATTGGTGGTGTTTTCGGACCTTACTATGATAACCACCTGATCTCTTTCGCAAAAATGATCGAGCGTAAATCCATGCCAGACAGCGTTAAAGTTCGTCACATCCTGATCGCTGAAAATCCTCAGGAAGGTGTTTCTGACTCTATCGCTAAAGGTCGCGCAGACAGTATCCTGGCTGCAGTGAAAGGTGGCGCAAGCTTCTCTGATTTGGTAGCTAAATACTCTGATGACCAAGGTAGCAAACAAACCAACGGTGAATATGATCTGACTCCATCCAGCCAGTTCGTTCCTGAATTCAAAGATTTCGCTTTCTCTGGTGCTAAAGGTGAATACAAAGTAGTTAAAACACAGTTTGGCTACCACGTAATGCAGATCATGGACCAGAAAAATATCGGTACTGCTATTAAAGTAGCTTACCTGGCTAAACCAGTTGAAGCTAGTAAAGAAACTAACAATACTGCATATTCCGCTGCAAGCGACTTCGCTTCAAAAACACGTAACTCCGGCGCTTTCCAGAAAAATATTCAGGAAGGTAAACTGGTGAAGAAAATTGCTGACAATGTTCGTCCTATGGACTTCGTTATCCCAGGTCTGGGCCAGTCCCGTGAATTGGTACGTTGGGCTTACGATGCTAAAAAAGGCGATGTAAGCACTGTATTCACTCTGGATGATAAATATGTAGTAGCTATGCTCACTTCCGTTCGTGAAGAAGGTACTGCTCCTCTGGAAGATGTAAGACAACTCGTTGAATCTGAAGTGAGAAAACAGAAGAAAGCTGACCAGATTATCGCTAAACTGGGTACTCCTTCTTCCCTGGATGCTGCTGCAAAAGCAAGTTCTCAACCAGTGCTGAAAGCTGAAGGCGTTTCTTTCGCTACTCCTTTCATCCCTGCTCTTGGCTTCGAACCACGCGTTGCAGGCGCTTCTTTCAACAAAAACTGGGGTACCAAAGCAGTTTCTGCTCCAATTGAAGGTAACGCCGGTGTATATGTAGTAAAAGTTGATGAGTATCAACCTGCTGCACAACCTGCTCAGGATATTCCTCAAATGCAGGCTGCCTACGAACAAAGCGTGATCTCTATGCTGAACTCTCAGATGACTCAGATCCTGAAGAAACTCAGCAATGTGAAAGATACTCGCGGTAAACTCTTCTAATTAGTACATTTTTACTGACATAAGGCAAACGCCTCCGCTACCCTGCGGAGGCGTTTTTGTGTTTATATGGTGACAATTATCGTCCTCCGTTATTCGTAAATTTGTAGTCTAAATGTGGATAAAATGGACGAAATCATCAATAAAGTAGCACAGAGTGGACTGGAAACAATAGACCTGGAGCAGTTTTATCCCCAGGGTGAAATTGTTGTTTTTGACCTGAAACCATTCCTTTTCATGGAAATGATCCTGAAAGAAAAGGATTTCAGAACCGCTTTACAGTCGCACGACTGGGAGCAGTACCGCCAAAAGAACGTGGGTATCATTTGTAGTGTGGATACTGTTATTCCTTTGTGGGCATATATGCTGGTAATGAGTTACCTGCAACCTGTAGCAGCATATGTAGCAGCAGGAGATGCTGAATTTATTTATAAAACGGTATATCTCCGTAATATCGGACAATTGGACACTTCCGCCTATGTGGATAAACGCATCGTTATTAAAGGCTGCGGCGATAAACGCGTCAGCGAAGTAGCTTATGCAGAAATTACCCGTCTGCTCCGACCAGTAGTGAAGAGTTTAATGTATGGAGAGCCTTGCTCCACTGTTCCTATTTATAAAAACAAGGGTTAAAACCAACCCCGTTTTCTGAACAGCCAGATCATAAACACAAGTAATATACCCATCGCTCCCAAGGTGATGTAATACCCGTTCTCCGATTTTAGTTCGGGCATATTCTGAAAGTTCATTCCGTAAATACCGGCGATCAGCGTAAGCGGCGCCATAAGGGTAGTTACTACGGCCAGTACTTTCATGATTTCATTCAACTTCAGATTGAGCTGGGTATGATACATCTCCTGTAAGTTCAGAACGGTATCCCGGTAGGTTTCGGCGAGCTCCGTACATTGAATGATGTGATCAAACACATCTTTGAAGTATTTAGTGTCCCTGTCTTCCAGGAGATCGCTTTCACTTTTCAGGAATCCATTTACAAGATCACGAACAGGTGAAATCGCGCGTTTGAATATTAATAATTCCCTCTTCAGGAAATTGATACGGGCGAGTGTTTTGGTAGTGGGCTGATGTTGGACCAGGTCTTCCATCAGCTCAATCCGCTCTCCCAGCTTATCCAACACTACGAAGTAGTTATCCACAATGATGTCAATAAGCGCATAACAGAGATAATCTGTTGACCCACTTCTGATACGGGAAGAAGCTATGCGCAGTTTTTCGCGTATCGGATCAAACACATCTCTGGTAGGATCATCCTGGAAAGAGATCACGAAATTTTTCCCCAGCAGAATACTTACCTGTTCCTGTTCTACAGTGGAAGTTTCACTGTTAAAGTACATCATCGGTAACAGGCAAAACATATGTTCTCCTATTTCATCCATTTTTGCACGTTGTCCTACGCTGAGAATATCTTCTTCCAGCAGCGGATGAATCATAAAGCAGGTGGCGATAGCGTGAATATCTTCTTTTCGAATGCCATCTACATTGATCCAGGTAATATTGGATGATTCAAGATATGGAAATACGTCTTGTACATTGGTAATTGCCCTTTCTTCCAGTGTAGAAGGGCTATAATTAAATGTGGTAATCTTTGTACAGTCTGCCGGTTGGCGCATGGCAGTTCCAATAGCAGGATTAAAGTTCATTAATCGTTGCTTCTTTACTTTGAAAGGGTTCAAAACATCCAGCACTTGTGGAATTGGCAGTATTTTCTTGTTAGCCATATTCTGAGATTACATTTTTTAGGAGTGACATCCAAATTCCGCAACTAAATTAAAGATTTTGTTTTGTTGAAAAGTTGAACGAGAAAAACAACCAAGAAAGAGGGAAGCATAGAAAATAAATTTCTCCCCTTAATCCTATGGGGTATATAGGATAATAATGTGCAAAAAAAGCCCTGCAATTGAGTGTAGCAGGGCTTGGAAATTAGAATTTAGGGAGATTAATGTCTGGATGCTGACCGGTTGCCGGATGTTCGAAGATATCTCCTGCTTGTGCATTGGCCGGTTTAAAGCCACTGTTCCACAGATAAAACCATCCGTTTTCACTACCGCCACCGAAATCCAGCCTGTCTTTCGCTCTTGCTGTAGCGTCGTTGGTGAATTTGGCTTTTGTTAATTCGATCCATTCTCCGGTATTTGTTTTTATCCAGTGGTTACCGAAGTATCCTTTACGACCAAGATGCCCATTGCTGAATGAGAAGTTTTCCAGGAAGGAGTACAGATGTCCCATGTACTTACCATCTTTAGGAGCACGGAAACTGGCAATCATTTTCCATTCATGATGTTCGGGAACATAGAAATAGGCGGTGTAAGTAGTAGTATTGCCTTCCGGAACGCTATGCATCAGGAAACGATATGTTTCTCCTGGCTTCCAGTTATAAACCCAGTGACTATGTCCGCCGGTTCCTTCACCGCCGAAGCCGCTGGCCTCCACACTATCGCCTTTTGCAAGTAATACGACCTGATCTTCATACTTAACCTTGTCGCGGGATTGTGGCTCCCCTCCTGCATCCCATACAGAGAAAATGATTCTTCTTTCAGTAGGAGAATTTACCTGCATTCCGAAATAACCACGGTGAAATCCGCACGACATAAAATAGGTACCCAGTTTGTCTTCACCTGCTGGTACTTTAATTTCGCCATAGAAGTATTCAGGATTTTTTCCTTCAGGTACAGGATAGTTCAAATGTACGGAAGCTGCTCTGCGCCAAGGTTTCGGGTTGAACTGAATATCTTTTACTGCGGAACCTTCGAGGTTCACGGACTGTATGTCTCCGTAAACATCTCCTTTCTTTTCCACACCTTTCAAACTCACACAATAGAATCCAGCAGATTTAATTTTCGTTTCTAATACTGGAATTTTCGTATATGCATTCGCGTTAATGCTGATTGTTTTTTCTACGCCATTTATTGTAACGGCTACTTTACTAGGTGCATCGGATTTGGCCGTCAGTGCTACTTTCAGCGTGCCGGGAGTAGCTACATGGAAATAGAAATTAACGGTATTGGCTTTATCTGTCCATTTGATAACGCCGTTACGTTGACTAATCTGAACGTTTTCTTCTTCCGGATCGGCGTAGGCGGTGAATCCAGGTAAGTCCGCCTGAGGAGTTTGTGCAAAAATGCGGGTAGTGGCAGTTGTGAGCAACAATGCCAGCAGTAACCATTTCTTTTTCATTGTTCTTTTTGATTGATTGTGAACAAATAAAGCAGCTAGAAATGCTAAATGCAATTTCATTCATCAAAAATTACAATGGAATGAGAATGGCATCATCAGGCTTTTTGTTTCTTCTTATATTTTATCTGCACCGTTGCAACGCCGGTACTCACCATTCCCAGTTTTTTCGCCGCTTTTTTAGACACATCAATCATACGGCCTTTAGTAAAAGGTCCTCTGTCGTTGATTCTCACCTTAACGGAACGGCCGTTGGAGATGTTCAGGACTCTCACCTTGGTGCCGAAAGGCAGATTGGGATGGGCCGCGGTCAGACTATTCTGGCGGAAAGTTTCGCCACTGGCGGTTTTCTTGCCATCAAAAGAATCTGCATAGTAGGATGCTTTTCCTGTTTGGGTAATTTGTCTGCTACAAGCAGAACAAAGCAGTAGTAATGAGGCAATTACTGTAATGGAGGTGTGTTTTTTCAATATGGACATGCTATTACACGAAGGTTTAGGTTAGGATAAAAGTAGCTTAAAAAAAATAATGTTTCTGATAATAATGAGGCGCTGAACAAAGGTGATTTTCCTGCGTTTTGCAAGAGAACAGCAAAAATTATCATTATGGCAAAAATAGTAGCTGATCAGTTAGTGGATATGTTGGCAGCGGCAGGTGTGAAGAGAATTTATGCAGTAACAGGCGATAGTCTGAATCATATCAATGATGCTGTCAGGCGTGATGGTCGTATTCAGTGGGTACATGTGCGGCATGAGGAGGCGGGCGCATATGCCGCTGGCGCAGACGCGCAGCTGTTGGGTATTGGTTGTTGCGCTGGCAGCAGTGGTCCTGGCCATGTTCATTTGGTAAATGGACTATATGATGCGCATCGTTCAGGCGCTCCCGTGATAGCGTTGGCTTCCACCTGTGAGACAACAGAATTTGGCAGTAATTATTTTCAGGAAACTAATACCATTAAGCTGTTTGACGATTGCAGCTGTTATAATCAGGTAGCAGCAACTGCTGCGCAGGCGCCACGTATGTTACAGGCAGCACTACAACATGCTGTGAGCAGAAAAGGTGTTGCTGTATTGGGAATTCCGGGAGACGTGGCGTCGTCGGATGCTATGGAGATAATCACCGCTACGAAAGTATACCAGCCTCATCCAATCGTGCGGCCTTCCGACAAAGAACTGCATGCACTCGCTGCTATGTTGCAAGGTGCTGAAAGAATTGCCATTTATTGTGGCCTTGGCGCCTCTCCGGCCCATGATGAGGTAGTTGAGTTGTCGAATAGATTAAAAGCGCCTGTAGCCTATTCTTTTCGCGCAAAAATGGGTATACAATACGATAATCCCAATGAAGTAGGGATGACAGGACTTTTAGGTATTGCATCGGCATACAAAAGCATGCACGAAGCAGACCTGGTATTATTACTGGGCACCGATTTCCCGTATACTCCCTTTATCCCGGATAATAAGAAGCTAGTGCAGATCGATATTCAACCGGAGCGTTTAGGACGCAGGGCTAACCTGGAAATGGGACTTTGCGGCGATATCCGGGATACGTTGGTAGCACTGTTACCGCTGGTGGAGGAAAAAACAGACAGGGATTATCTGGATGCGATGCTGGCCTTTCATCAGGAAGTGGATAAGAAACTTCAGACTTACGTAGAGGATCAAGGGAAAGAAGAGGCCATCTCTCCGGAATATATTGCCAGTATTATCAATAAAGTGGCCGCAGATGACGCCATATTTACGGTGGATACCGGTATGACGAACGTCTGGGCCGCAAGGTATCTGCATGGAACTGGTAAAAGGATTTTATTAGGTTCCTTTAATCATGGGTCCATGGCCAATGCATTGCCACAATCTATCGGCGCTGCACTCGCGTATCCGGGAAGGGAAGTATTTGCGCTCTGTGGCGATGGCGGATTAACCATGACACTCGGGGATCTCATGACAATACGCCAATACAATCTTCCAGTAAAAGTATTGGTGTTTAATAACAGATCGTTGGGAATGGTGAAGCTGGAAATGGAAGTAGCGGGATTACCCGACTGGCAAACAGATATGGATAATCCGGATTTTGCAGCAGTGGCTGCAGCAATGGGATTCATGACCTTCACTTTGAAAGAACCCAACGACGCCTTCTCTGTACTGACCGCTGCCGTCAATACCAATGGGCCTGTGCTCGTTAATATATTCACCAATCCCAGCTCTTTGGCCATGCCGCCGAAAATTGAATTTACTCAAATGAAAGGCTTCGCAATGTGGATGGGGAAACTGATTTTAGGGGGCAGATATGAAGATGTATTTGAAGCAGTGAAATCCAATTATAAGCACCTGAAAGATGTACTTTAAAAAACGTGTATTCGTTTACGTAGTATAACGTAAATGAATACACGCAAATGTTTTTTTAGAAAGGATATCCGATAGCAATATTCAGAATCAGATTTTTCTTTCTCCAATCAGGATCTCCGAAGTTAATTTGATTAATCACCCAACGTTGGTTCTCCGGCAGATAAGGCACACGCAGCGGGAAGGCCAGGTCGAAACGAACCACCACAATGGAGGCGTCTACTCGCAAACCTACCCCTGCTCCTACAGCAATATCTTTCAGGAAAGAATTCATTTTAAACTCGCCACCCGGCTTACTCGTATCAGGCCTTGCCAACCAAACATTTCCTGCATCAATGAAAGCGGCGAAATTGAAAACGCTCGCCAGATGAATACGTAATTCCGAGTTAAATTCCAGTTTGATATCTCCGGCTTCATTTGCCAGTAATGACGTGGTGTCAACCGCATAATTATGGTAAGAACCAGGTCCCAGCGTGCGGGCTCTGAAAGCGCGTATGCTACTACTACCTCCAGTGAAATACTGTTTTACAAAAGGCATGGAATTACTAATGCCTGTTACACTGTTGCCATAAGGGAAACCGAAGCCCATATATAAGCGGTTTACCCATTGTTTGCCCTTTCCAAGCTGCCAGTAGTGGCGGCCTTCCAGCGTTATTCTTTCGTATTGTGCGAATGGGTTACCGAATATATTTTTGGTGGTGTCTCCCTTTTTCGGAACAACTAATCCTGCAAGATTTCCTGACACATCCAGGTTCCCACTGAGGTAAAAACTATGGATCTTGTTTGCATTCAGGTTATTGTAAGTAATCGTATAGTTACCGCCCAGGATGAACTGCTTGGAAATAGCTGCACGCTGACTAGGATCATTCGCGAGGATACTGTCGTATGCAGCAGTTGTTTTGGTAGGCAATACATATGTTACCGCAATTGGCGCGAAAGCGTGATTTAAATTCTTTGTACGCTGCCAGAGGTATTGTAACTGCACCGTATAGGCGTTCAGGTTATACATGTCGGACCTGCTGTACAGATCGTAGTTCAGACTCACACGGGTACGTGGTACATAGGGCGTACGCGGGTTAAGACCGAAAGGCGTCCAGAAGCGGGGAATAGTAACAGCGACTTCCGCCCCCAGAGAATAAGAGTTGGAACCGCCGGCATTATTACCGGTTTGCCATTCCATACCGCCGGTAAGCCCGATCTCCAGGAGATCTGCGGCATGCAGCCAGTTACGGTTTTTAGCAGTAATTTTTATCTGGGAACCAACGAAGCCATTTGATTTGGAAGTGCCCCTTAATTCTGTTTGCAAAGATCTGCGCTGATAAGGCGTCAGATAAAAGCGAGCATCCAGCCAGCCGCTATCAGCGGCGAAATAGCTGCCATACGTATTGGAGAATCCGGACCTGGAAGTATCTCTCCGGTTAGATCGGGTCGTGTCTCCCCCAGGTAAATTTATATTATTATTATTCCTGTTTCTGAGGCTGCTGTCATTGGGCGACCTTGGTACGCCATTATTGCCTGGCAGGTTAGGATTTCCGACAGCGAAGTTATGTATCGAAGTATCCCGCACAGGACTGAACTGTCCTTTTATAAACTTGAAAGTACCTAGGTTAATCAGGCGTTGTAGCGTGATATTGTGGGAACTCAGTCGGTACAAACTATCCGGCCGGAGAAACACCGATTTATTAAAGACCAGCGGACGGAATCGCTTTGCTGAATCGATGATGTAAATACCTTTGTATTTGAGCGGCGTGCCAGCGGTAGAAGTAGAATCATTATCCAGGGAGTAGTCGGGGTAAAGGATAACATCATGCAGCCTATATGGACGTAATGCTGCAACGGGCGTATTCTCCTTCACTTTCACGTACATATCTACTTTGCCATTATGGTTGGTATCTGCCTGAACGAGCATGTAGTCCGGCGTAAAGTAATAGTAGCCACGTTCTTTTAAAACGGCGTGTATGCGTTCGCGTTCAGCTTTGATAGAATCCAGCGAATATGGCTTTCCTGGTATCAGCGAACTTTCTTTAATAGTGGCGGCGATCGCTTTGCCAATGGCGGAACTGTCCGTCAGAAATTTTACAGTATTAATGGTATAACGGTGATGAGGGCTCGCTGTATATTTTATTTTGGCCTTTTTACTGCCATGATTGATTACCTGAGAAGTTACATCTGCCTGGAAATAGCCATTATCAACAAGGTATTGTTCCAAGACGTTTGCGGTATAGTCTGGCTTCGCCTGACTCAGTAATACGGGCGGTTCTCCCCACTTCTTACGAAGTAGATGATTCAGTCCTTTTTTGCCAGGTTTAGGTTCATGACCTAAATTGTATAACCACAATTTAAGCGGCATTCCCAGGAAGCGTTTATTTTTTGCAGGTCGTATTCTTTTGGTCATACCATCTGAAAGCGTGGAATAATCTTTTGGTTTCCGTTTTTTCTTCCAGGATACTTCGCTGCCGGTATACAATCGATCTCCTTCCGGCACAGAGCGGGTTGTGCTACAGGAGCTGATGACAAGGTATACCATGCAACAGCACAAAGAGGTAATGATATGACTATTGATCCGATGCATTCTTGTTATTACTCTTCTTTTGAGAATTTGTACGTAGTTTCTTCTGATCTGCTTTTGTTTTGGAGCGCTGCAATATTTCTCTGAATTCATCATAATCCATTACCAGCATAAATGCTACGCCTGTTTCTACCAATTGACCTTCAATGACCGATTGGTTATCATTCCGCTGGTATACTCTTACTCGGTAACGGCCATCTTTGGTGAGTTTGTAGTTGACAGAAATGTCGCCAATGAGAGAGCTCGCATTTTGTGCACTGCCAGCCAGCATAATATTTGATCCAACGGTAACGGTTAAACGATCATTAAACAGGTTCTTGGATGCGCCGATATTGAGGTTGGTTTGTTCCTGTGCAGACCCGGTAGAATAATCTTCTTTACTCTGTAAGTCGAAGTTTAGATCTACTCCTTTAATCAGATTGCCGGCAAGGTTATTCAACTGTTGCGAAACGATTTTGCTCACACTGTTGCGGGCCGCCTGACCTACGCCGCCCCCACTGTTATCCAGTGTACTGGTAGGATCGTCGGGAATGAAGGTTTTCAATACCAGCAGCCCCATTACTTGTTTATTTAGTTCAGATGGTACCTGATTGATTTGCTTGATGCGATTATACAATGCGCCGTTGAAGTCATTTCTTTCCTGCTCTGGCATATCCAATTGGAAGGTAATATCTGGTTTTTTCAGATTGCCCTTAATGGTCATGTATACCTCAAAAGGGATGCGTTGTTTATAGCGCGTCCTATCTTCGGCACTCATACTTCCCAACTGGTCCTGTACCAGATCTATTGCCGGAGCGCTCACCGCATATTTGGCGGTGATGTTCAAATCTGCGTCCATAGCATCTCCACTGAAAGAGATATAACTACCTTTCTGGATATCAAAGGAACGTTTGATAAACTGGTTGAGCGACATCTCATACTTTCCTTCTTCAATTTCATACCGGCCGGTCAAACTCATTTTATTACTTGGGTCCAATGTAGCGTTGAGATTGGCGGTACCTTTTGCCTGCACATAATCGCCATTCTGACTGTCTATAACAATCTTTATCGTTGATTCCGGTGTTATCTCAGCTACACCAGAGAAATTCACCCCCTTCAAGCGGGGATTTGCATATTTAATACTGTCTTCCTTTGCTAGGAGCGCAGAGTCAATCGGATTGCTCATATTAACAAATTCCACCACTCCTTCCCTGTCCGCAAGGCCGGGTTCATCTTGCGGAAGGATAACAGTAATTTTGGATTTATCTCTCAGCTTCACATTGGCGTCAATACGCGGGAGATCTAAAGAGCCTCGGATCTTAATCTTACTATCCACATATGCCGGGCCGTACAGCCATTGATCGTTATTGTGCTGTGGACCCAATACCATGAAATTATCCGCACTTACATCCAAATTGAAAGTGAAACGGGAATAATCACGGGAATTGATGCGGCCATTCATGACCATTTCGTTATTCAGACTATCCGCAATAACAGCGTTATTGAAGACAATCCCTCTGTCGTCAATAACGATATTTTCATCTGGCAGATGCAGGTTATTTCCCAGGAAGGTTACAATGCCGCCTGCCTGAGAGAAATGCATTTCCCCTTTCACTTTAGGCGCTGATGTTGTTCCTGACACATCAAACACACCGGAGGCCGTTCCATACATATGGTGCATGCTACCGAAAGTAAACGGTTCCACTGTTTTCATGCTCAGCTTTTCAATCGCAACATGTGCTTGCAAAGTGGTGTCGTAGGTTCCCGTTACGGTTACGCTGTTGTCGGCGCCAGACAGTGTAGCATCCAGTTTATATTGATCCGTCACCGGATTGCTGACTTGTGCCGTTAATGTGCCTACAGGGGCATTCTTGACAGTGAGGCTATCTATGCGCAGCTTTGCGTCAATAACTGGGGATGTATTCCAGTTGCGCACATTGGCATCTGCATTCAATAAACCATTTGCCAGCAGCGTATCTGAAGACAACATCGCCGTTATTGTGGAGAGTTGGAAGTTCTCTATTTTCAATTGCACAGCAGGTGTAGACGCGGTATCCTGTTGTGTAACCAGGTGTATAGACTGATTTCCCTGCGACAATCTGATATTAGCAGAGTCTGGGAAATGATTTTTCAGCCGTAACATGTTATCCTTGTCTACCGTCCATTGTTGGTAATTCAGCAATAGCCCAGGTTTAATAGCGATTTTCATGATGCTGTCCGGCAGGAAATCCAGATAACCGCCCAGTTGATATTTGGGCTTATAGCGTGTATCCTGCAACACCAGATCGAAGTTTACTAAACCGGTATCTGCTTGCGCTGTCAGCATTGTATGCTGCAACGGGAATGTTGGATGAGCGAGATGTGCCAACGAAACCTTTGCCTGAAGCGCGGTATCAAGAATAGAGGCTGTTATAGCCAGACTATCAATTTGTAAAGAGTCGTAGTTGATCTTAGGGGCATGCGCCTGGAATGTCAGCAAGCTGCTATCGCTGTTCAGGCGGCCGCTAAATACCATTGGTTGATCCATACGCAGTGCTGGCATCAGATCGTGCAAACTTTTGGGCCATACAAGAGAGCCGTACCATGCCAGCGACTGATCAGCCGGAGGTATCATTAGTTTGGCTGTATCCATTGGCTGGAGCGGCTTTGCTAATATCATGGAGAAGGCAGCACCAATTTTGGTATAATCGAACTGTCCCCATGTATTGATCACACCCATGGGCGTTTTAAGATCGATATATTGCTGATCTGTATGTGTGGCAATCAAGGCTACAGTATCCAATGGAATGATGTTGTCATTCAGCTGGATTTTCCATTGGGTGAGGAACGCGTTTCCTTCTATTTTCTGAGGGTCAATGCTGGAAAACTCAGCATGAAGATTCCCCATTAATGTGAGTGGTTGCGAGTACCAGTTGGTAGTATACAGATCCGCTTTCGCGATTTCCATATCCGTATGGAAGTTGTGGATGCCGGTGTCGGACAGGGCGCCTTCCACTTGGAAAGTGGTGGTGATACTGGTATCGGCACTTTCACCGTGTGCGCGAAATACCCCTTTATTGATATCGCCGGATACTGTGATGTCGTGATACGTATAGCCGTTATAGTGAGCGTCGTTTAACTGGGCCGTTGCTCTGGCAACCATTCCTTTAAGCGTGTAGCCGTTTCCGGTAGCATTCAGGCTGCCGTTTATCCAGCCATAGGTAGTATCTAACAGGAGTTTCCCCGGTTGGACGTGCAGGTATGGAATGTTGATATTGTAAGAGCTGCGCAGACTATCAGTAATGTTGATAAGACGAGCTTTAATATCTGCGCTGGCATAATCGCTTCTCAACTGAAGGTTTGTATTCATGTCCTTCATGCCGCCGGAGAAGGAACCTGTTATCAGGAAGTTCTCAGGAATGCGCGGAGTATCTGGCAGCGTACCAGCGGGCAGCCAGGCACGGAGGGGTTTATTGCCGGATTGGATATATAGTCCGGTAAGGTTGGCATTCAGCTTATCAGGATCGGCTGCATGGCTGACTTGTCCGTTACTCATTTTAATGAGGTTGCCGGCATGATCATTTACATACAAGTCCTTAATATTCAGTAATCCCAGGTTTCCTTTTAATATAGCCGATAACGTTAGCTCTTTGTTCCAGAGAGGATCAAAAGATTTGTTTTTGCGGGCATCCGGTACAAAGGCCAGCCATTCGCCCAGCGCAACGCTGACAGAGTCGAGGTTGGCATCCAGTCCGATCTTGTCCAGGTCTTTACTGACGTCAGCCCATGAGGGCACGGTAACGGTTACATTTTTACGGAGTATGCTTTTATTGGTTTGTACCAGGAAGTTATTGAGCGAGAGGCTTTGTGGCGTAAATACCACATCCATATTCGCCTTTTTGATGGTAAATCCGGACCAGTCGCGGACTGTCATGGACTTTAATGCCGCAGCGATGGTATCCGGTTGGTATTTCACGTTCGCAATATGCGTATTGATATTGCTGAGGAATAAGTGATTATAGTCTGGATTGGGGCCCGCGGCCTTTGGTGGAGGGGCGCCATTGTCGTAGCGAACTGCGAGTCTCTCTAAATTCACTTGTGTAGCCACTACTTTCCAGGTATTGGGCGTGGTATCCGGGGCTGGCGGCGTATTATCCTTTCCTGGCATGAGCGCTACGATTCCGCCGGTATACTGCACTTTAAGATCTCCTACCTGGATACGGGTGGAGTCCTGATCCAGGCTGGAATTCAATAAGGTTAGTTTGCCTACGGTCCAGGCGGTGGAAATGCCGATGGCATCGCTGCTATAGAGGAAGCTACTATTGTTGATGGTGAGTTTCTTCAGCAGCAGATGCAGGGAGGTGGCATTGGTATCCTTTGGTTCCGGTGGCGGCGCGGCGGCGGCCACTTTAGACGGAATATAATACTGACGGAAGTAGCCTCTGAGGCCATCTACGGCAATACCTCTGAAAGAGTATACCCCATCGTCGACGAGGAGATCATCAGGATCGAGGCGAATTTCTTTCCAGGTGAGAACGGCGTCCATGCCGCCGGGATGGTCCTCATATCTGACGCTGAACTGTTTCAGCGTAATATCTTTGAGTAAGTACTGCAGGGTTGTTCCGGAGGAATTGGAAAGGGTATCCGGTTTGGCGCTAGGTTTAACGAAAGCGTCAATGGCGAACTGATAGTTAAAAGTAGAGTCATTGAGGCGGTATGCGTTTACAAGCACAGAATCCCATTCCAGTTTATCTATTTTCAATTCGTTGCTCAGCAGGGAAAGCAGGTTGTAATGTACTTTCAGGGTGCCGGAATAGAACAAGGCGTGATTGGTGGTGTCGGCAACAAACACGTTTTTGAGTTCGAGGTATTGCCATCCTCTGGCGCGGAGATAGCCTATTTTAACCCGGGTATTCAGTTTCTTTTGCAGATAGGATTCGCCTTGTTGGCGGATATAGTTTTGTACACCGTCTATCTGAAGCAATAGCAGCAACATAACGGGCAACAGCAGCACCGCTACAATAATCCATAAAAGCCATTTCCACCAGGGGCGGCCGCGATTTTCTCCGGTTTCTTCTGGTTCTGTCACGTGAATTTTTCGGGTATATAATAATTACAGAATTAAAACGCGCCAGGGCGTTTATAGTTTACTCTTAATACGGGATTGTATCCGAACGCTATTGGGCGATGCAAAATTCGTACCCGGGGCACAAGGTTATGATGTTGTGCAAGGATACGTTAAATACGGTAACGGGCATACTTTTTTTGCGGAGAGGGGGCAAAAAGTCAGACAGATGGCTTGTTTCGCTGATTAAATTGACGGATATACCAAATTAATTTGTCTCTTTTTTCTTTGTCGGAGCGGAACTGATCCAGGAGTTGTTCGTCTTGTGGAAGAATGTATTTACGGAGGTTATAGGCGGATAATTCAAAGATTTCGCCGGTCATGATGTTAATAACTTTTATTATCTGCACCGGAGAGCGGAGGGCTGCCACGGTCATATCGGCGGAATTGTAATAATTGCGGGAAGATTGCACACCTTGTTGACGATAGATGCAATAATACCCTGTTTCGAGGATTTTATTCAACCCATTGTCCCGGACATAGATGTTGATGCCATCGCAGTAACCCCAGTAATCTTTTACTCTATGTTCTCCACTTCCATCCCGGAGGACCAGCTCGTTTTTATTGGCCAGGAGATACATCTGCGCGGCATTACTACGGTCCTTAATAGTAAGGTCTCCTTCCTCCGAAGGATTATTGGTCTGGAAGTCCCTAAAAGTCCTGTACAGCCCTCTTTTGTAAGTTTGGGCATAGATGATCAGTTCGTTCGGGTTGACATCGTTGCCTTTCTCCTGGGCGTATGCGCCAAGAGAAAGGAATACGATACACAATAAACACAGCTTCTTCATCATGATCTAAAATAATCCAGTGGAAGGGTAACTGGGTTAGAAAATAGCTGAATAGCCGGTTTTTTTCTGCTGAAAGAGGAATTATATCTGTAGGGGATTTGGGGAGATGGAAAGTAAAAGGCCGGGTAAAGACCCGGCCCGACTGAAGGTTACAACAAAATCTAAACCTGCTTATGAGAAAAGTTTAATATGATAAAGACAGGTTACAGGGCCATTGCCTGTAACGAATGGTCTTTGCTTTCCAGTTGGGAAGTGCCCATAAGGAATTCATCCACTTTTCTCGCACACTCGCGTCCTTCGCTTATGGCCCAAACCACCAGTGATTGACCACGGCGCATATCGCCGGCAGTGAACACTTTAGGAATGGATGTGAGGTATGTCTTTTCAGAAGCTTTTACATTGCCTCTTTCGTCTCTTTCTACTTCCAGTTGATCCAGCATTCCGCTGTGCTGTGGATGCACGAAGCCCATTGCCAGCAGTGCCAGTTCACAAGGAATATCTCTTTCAGAACCAGGAACTTCGATGAATTTAGCCGGGCGGCCATCCGGACTGAGAGACCATTCCAGGTCTACAATTCGGAGTGCTTTCAGATGGCCGTTATCATCGCCGATGAAAGCTTTGGTAGCAATAGCCCATTGGCGGTTAGCGCCCTCTTCATGTGAAGAGGAGGTTTTGAGCACCATAGGGTAAGTAGGCCATGGCATGTAATCAGTGCGCTCTCCCGGAGGTTTTGGTAACAGTTCCAGTTGGGTGATGCTCACTGCGCCATGACGATTACTGGTGCCCACACAGTCGGACCCCGTGTCTCCCCCACCTATTACTACTACATTTTTACCATTCGCAAGAATATCCGCACCTTCTACTTCCCTGTTGGCCACGCGTTTGTTCTGTTGCTTCAGGAAGTCCATCGCGAAATGTACTCCATTTAACTCCCTGCCAGGGATGGTTAAATCGCGTGGAATGGTAGATCCTCCTGCCAGTACTATTGCGTTGAATTCCCTCAGCAGATCGTTAGCACTAACGTCAACGCCTATATTAGTATTGCATTGGAAGATGACACCTTCCTCTTCCATCAGTTTTACGCGACGCTCTATGACCCATTTTTCCAATTTGAAATCCGGAATGCCATAACGGAGCAAACCGCCGGGAGCATCGTCTCTTTCAAATACGGTTACCTGGTGACCAGCATAGTTCAACTGTGCTGCAGCGGCCATTCCGGCAGGACCGGAACCAACAACTGCTACCTTTTTACCGGTACGCACCCTCGGTGTTTTGGCATGCACCAAACCCTTATCGAAGGCTACTTCAATAATATGTTTTTCGATTTCTTCAATAGCAACCGGAGGCTGATTGATACCCAGTACGCAAGCGCTTTCGCAAGGCGCCGGGCAAATACGGCCGGTAAATTCCGGGAAGTTATTGGTAGAAGTGAGAATTTCATATGCATCCTGCCAGTCCTGACGATATACGGCATCGTTGAATTCAGGAATGACATTTCCCAGCGGACATCCGCTGTGACAGAAGGGCACGCCGCAGTTCATACAGCGGGCAGCCTGCTGATTCAATTTATTTTCAGGGTAGCGTTCTACAAACTCGTTATAATGCTTCACCCTTTCCCGTGGATCTGATTTCCCCGGCATTTCGCGTGTAAATTCCAGGAATCCTGTAGGTTTACCCATGTTGATAATGCATGTTAATTGTTACTGATACTATCTGCCTACTTTCTGACCGATTGATTTACCTGCTTTCAATGCTGCCTTGTATTCTTTAGGGAATACTTTCACAAAGTGACGTAGCTGATTCTCCCAGTCTTTCAGGATAAATTTCGCCACGGAACTGTTCGTATAGGCGTGATGTTTAGTAATCAAGTCATGCAGCGCGTTTACATCTTCCTGGTCCAGTGGATCCAGGTCGATCATATCGCGGTTGCAATGGTTGGCAAAATTTCCTTTCACATCGTAGACAAAAGCAATACCACCGCTCATACCAGCGCCGAAGTTGCGGCCTGTTTCGCCCAGTATCACCGCGCGTCCGCCGGTCATATATTCACATCCGTGATCGCCTACTCCTTCTACTACCACAGTAGCGCCGGAGTTACGTACGCAGAAGCGTTCCCCTGCTTTACCGCGGATATAAGCATCTCCGGAAGTTGCGCCATAGAAGCAGACGTTACCGGCGATGATATTGTCTTCCGCTTTGAAGACTGCTTCTGCAGGTGGATAGAGGATTAATTTTGCTCCAGACAAGCCTTTACCGAAGTAGTCGTTTGCTTCGCCTTCGAGTTCCAGTGTCAGACCTTTGGTCGTGAATGCGCCAAAGCTCTGACCTGCGGAACCAACGAATTTGAAGTGAAGGGTATCTTCAGGAAGACCTTCGCTCTTGTAGCGTTTCGTGATTTCGTTTGATAAAATGGTACCGATAGTACGGTCAGTATTTTTAACGTTGAACTGGTGGAAGACGCGGGTTTTCTTTTCCAGCGCAGGCGGTGCCACTTTCAGTAGCTGCCAGTCCAGCACTTCCCGGAGTCCATGATCCTGCTCTTCCTGTTTGTAAAGACCTGTTTCAGCGGCAGCTGGTTCTTTGTACAGGATGGGAGACAGATCCAGTTTAGTTGTTTTCCAATTGGTTATATCTTCACGCAGTTGCAAAGTATCTACTTGTCCAACCATCTCGTTGACGGTACGGAAACCGAGATCTGCCATGATTTCACGCAGTTCTTCTACCAGATAGTTGAAGAGGTTTACTACGTGCTGTGGATCTCCGGTAAAGCGTTTACGCAGTTCGGTATCCTGAGTGGCCACACCTACAGGGCAAGTATTTACATGGCATTTACGCATCATGATACAGCCTTCTACCACCAGTGCAGCAGTTGCTACACCCCACTCTTCTGCACCCAGCAGCGTTGCAATTGCAATATCGCGGCCGGTTTTCAGCTGACCATCTGTTTGTAATACCACACGTCCGCGGAGTTTATTACGAACGAGTGTTTGGTGGGATTCAGCAAGACCTAATTCCCAAGGCAGACCTGCATGCTTGATAGAACTGATAGGAGAAGCGCCGGTACCGCCATCGAAGCCGGAAACCAACACGACATCTGCTTTTGCTTTAGCCACACCTGCGGCGATAGTACCTACGCCCGCTTTGGAAACCAGTTTCACACTGATACGTGCAGCGCGGTTAGCATTTTTAAGGTCGAAGATCAGCTGAGCCAGATCCTCGATAGAATAGATATCGTGATGAGGTGGCGGAGAGATCAGCCCTACACCTGGTGTAGAGTGTCTTACTTTCGCAATCCAGTCATCTACTTTATGTCCTGGCAACTGGCCGCCTTCTCCAGGCTTGGCGCCTTGTGCCATTTTGATTTGCAGTTCATCCGCGTTGGTCAGATACTGGCTGGTAACGCCGAAACGTGCACTGGCTACCTGTTTGATAGCAGAACGCATGGAGTCGCCGTTTGGCAGCTGCTCATAACGGATCTCATCTTCCCCACCCTCTCCTGTATTGCTTTTTGCACCGATGCGGTTCATGGCAATCGCCAATGTGGAGTGTGCCTCATGAGAGATAGAGCCAAAGCTCATGGCGCCTGTAGCAAAACGCTTCAGGATAGCTGTAGCCGGTTCTACTTCATCAATTGAAATAGACGGACGGGTACGCCTAAACGAAAACATACTACGGAGTGTACACGCTTTTTCGCTTTGGTCGTTAACGGCTTTGGAATATTTTTTAAATGTGCTGTAATCGCCCATACGGGTAGCCAATTGCAGCAGGTGAATCGTGTTTGGATTGAAGAGGTGGAATTCGCCTTTACGTTTCCACTGATAAACGCCACCTTCTGTCAAACGCTGTACAGGCGTTTCTTTACGACCATAGCCCATCCAGTGTTTGGCAAGCGTTTCTCGTGCGATATCATCCACTGTCAGACCTTGAATACGGGAAACCGCGCCAGTGAAATATTTATCTACCACAGACTGACTGATACCCAGAATTTCGAAGATCTGTGCACCTTGGTAAGACTGCAAGGTAGAGATACCCATTTTGGAGAATACCTTCAAAAGGCCATCACATACCGCTTTGATGTAGTTCTTTTTCAGTTTATCCACATCCTGTTCGGTATCCAGCTTTCCGCCGATTTTCATATCGCGGATAGTGCTGAGTGCCAGGTATGGGTTGATGGCGGTAGCGCCAAAGCCCAGCAGGCATGCGAAGTGATGTACTTCCCATACATCGCCGGCTTCAACGATGAGTCCAACCTGGCCACGATAACCTTTACGGATCAGGTGGTGGTGAACTGCAGAAGCAGCGAGTACAGATGGAATAGCCGCGTGTTCAGAATCGATAGCGCGGTCAGAGAGAATGATTACTTCAAACCCATCTTCTACTGCATCCACGGCATAGCGGCACAATCTGGCCAGCCCTTTCTCCAGGGAACCAGGTTTACCATCTGCCTTGAAGTAGGTTTGCAGTGTTTTGGCCTGAAATAAACCGGTATCGATGCTACGGATTTTTTCCAGCTCATGGTTGTTGAGAATCGGATGGCGTAATGCCACACCGTGGCAATGCAGCGGGTTCTCATCCAACAGGTTGCCATTATTCCCTACATAGGTTGCCAGCGACATCACCAGTCTCTCTCTGATAGGATCGATCGGCGGATTTGTTACCTGTGCAAACAGCTGTTTGAAATAGTTGCAAAGATGCTGTGGCTGATTGCTAAGCACCGCCAGTGGCGCATCGGTACCCATAGACCCTACAGGCTCTTTCCCATCAATGGCCATAGGCGCAATAATAGTATTGAGATCTTCTGTAGTATATCCAAAAGCACGTTGGTATTTGAATATCTGCTCATGTTCCAGGTGCGTGAAGGTGACACGTGGTTCAGGCAGTTCTTCCAGACGGATTTTATATTTATTCAGCCATTCGCCATAAGGTTGCTGAGAGCAAATTTGCTGCTTCAGTTCCTCATCGCCGATGATGCGACCCTGGTCCATGTCCACGATGAACATTTTACCCGGTTGCAGGCGGCCCTTTTCTTTGATATTTTTAGGATCAATCGGTAATACGCCAGCTTCAGAAGCCATGATTACGCGATCGTCTTTAGTTACCACAAAACGGCTAGGACGCAGACCATTACGATCCAGGGTAGCGCCGATTATTTTACCATCTGTGAAAGAGATAGAAGCCGGACCATCCCAAGGTTCCATCAGAGAAGCATGATACTCGTAAAATGCTTTCTTGACAGGGTCCATATCTTCATTACCATCCCATGCTTCCGGAACCAGCATCATCATAACATGCGGGAGGCTACGACCTGTAAGGGTCAGCAGTTCGATTACGTTATCGAGGCTGGCGGAGTCGGACTGCCCTTCTTCTACGATAGGCAGCAGCATTTCCATTTCTTCCTGGGAGAAAAATTTAGAGACAAAATCTCTTTCTCCTGCACGCAGCCAGTTGAGGTTACCTTTCAGGGTATTGATCTCGCCATTGTGAGCGATGTACCTGTACGGGTGCGCCAGTCGCCAGCTGGGGAAGGTATTAGTAGCGAAACGGGAGTGGATGAGGGCGAAGGCAGATACCATCTTCTCATCAGAAAGGTCAGTATAATAGTGACGTACCTGGTAGGTGGTCAGCTGGCCTTTATATACAATTGTTTTATACGAAAGAGAAGCAATGTAGAAGGATGCCTTATCCTTTGGAATGGTATTACGAACGGTTTTGGAAACATAGTTACGCAATACAAAGAGTTTGCGTTCAAATGTTTCCGCATCGCTGATATGATAAGGACAGGCAATAAATACTTGTTCGATTTCAGGTTCTACAGAAAGCGCACTTTCACCGATACCATCCGGACGTACAGGTACTTTACGGTAGCCAAGAATTTCCAGGCCCAGCTTCTCGGCGCTGCGTTGCAAGATTTCGCGGCATTCTTCGCGCCAACGAGGTTCTTTAGGGAAGAAGACCATTCCCACACCGTATTTTCCAAATTCGGGCAGACGAATACCTTGTTTCAGACATTCATCATACAGAAATTCATGCGGCATCTGAAACAGGATACCGGCACCATCTCCAGTGTTTTGCTCACATCCGCAAGCACCACGATGTTCCATGTTTTCTAACATGGTCAACGCATCACTAATAATCTGGTGGGATTTACGCCCCTTGATATGAGCGGTAAAACCTGTTCCGCAGGCATCATGTTCAAATTCAGGACGGTATAAACCTTGCGTTTGTCTCACTTCATCCATTTAGTTTAGATTTTATTCTTAGGCACACTTTTCCCAGTGACTTGCGCCGTTGGGTGATGGTGTACGATATTTTTCGGGAACGGTTTAAAGATACTAATAGAATGCCGATTTTTTTATACAAATTTTTGTTATAGGCATAAAATTTAGAAAAATTGAAAAATGATCGCCATTTGATTTGATTTTTTTGAAAAAAGGAAGGAGTGGTGACTCCAGGCCGGGACAAAAAGAAAATTGTCTACAAGACAAGTTTATAAAAGATTGCCTGTGCCCGTTTTGACAAGAAAAATATATTTGTAATGACAGCCATATATTAAATAATACCTATTTCTGCTCTT
Source organism: Chitinophaga dinghuensis (assembly GCF_003259435.1). GTDB lineage: Bacteria > Bacteroidota > Bacteroidia > Chitinophagales > Chitinophagaceae > Chitinophaga > Chitinophaga dinghuensis. The sequence continues at coordinate 200,394 of NZ_QLMA01000002.1, read as the reverse complement.
ATGCCAACTCCGTCCACTTTTAAGCATTTTGCTATGGGTGCTGCTATGGCGGCATTTACTATTCCTGCACTCGCCCAGGAAACAAAAAAAGAAACGAAAAAAGATACCACCGCAATTATCTGGCGACAAATTAAACTGAACGATGACCCGCGGGAAATACATACCAGCTCGTCTTATTCAATAGCCGGTGTGGAAGTCGTACAACACCTATGGGACAGTACCCACCTCGGTTACATCCAGGTAGGTATGGCAAACCGCAGAGCCGCCGCAGTACCCGATAAAACAATTAGCAACTATTTACAAGACTTCACACAGAAAGCCTTTGGACAAAGTTTTAAAGAAGGAGGCATCAAAATGCTCTGGGTCATTGAAGCAATACGAATTGGAGAGAAAACAGGCGCCTGGAGCGAGAAAGCATATTTCCGATTTAAAGGCACTTCCTATGGTACCAAAGATGGCGTGAACTATGTACAGCTTGGCGTAACCGATATTGTAAATGCTTCTGGCGGAATGGACGTTACGCATAAGCATAAATCAAATATCGTGAATGCGCTGCAAGACTTAATGAATCGTAGCTCCGGCGCCCTCGACGCTGCATTTACCAACCCAACGTCTATGCATACACGAGAAGAGATTATAAAGGGCTACCAGGAAAAGAGAAATATACCAGCCCTGACAGAAACGATGAATGAAGGCCTATACGCTACATTCGCCGACTTCGTCGCAAACAAACCCACGATGCTGGAGTTTGATACCAAAGCAGAAAAACGCAAGATCACTGTTGTGGATAATAATGGGAATCCTGTAAAATGCTGGGGAATCGTGAAAAAAGGAGAAGTATATAAAGTGCTGGAAAACAGATTGGTGCCTTTGGAGAAATACCAGAACGGCTATATCATTTCTACTTTCGTACAGGATGCTCAAAGAAGAAATGCAGGTATTTTCTGGTCTGCAATGGCGGCTCCCGGAGCAGCGTTTATCGTAGAAGGGACCACCAGATTACTCACTGCAGACGCTTATCCTAATCTGAATCCTAGTCCGGAAGCAACCGCTATTGATATGGAAACCGGTGCATTTATTTTCTAAACGCACCGGTAATAATATATGTACCTATTCGAAATCAAACCGGGTTTTCATACCAGGACTGATTCTCAATGGATTGCTGGCCAGGCTTTCATTCTGGAGCCTGTCCAGCGCAGTTACCACATAAGTATATTTTCTTCCCTTCACATAGGAAACATCCAGAAACATTGGATCTGAAGTCTGCTGAACGATGGCAATGATTTTCGTAGGGTCGGTCAGGTTAATCACCTGATTCTCTTCAAACCGATACAATACATACTGGGTAGTATGTTGCAGTGTATCTGTATCAGACCAGCGAATTTCCAGTCCGGTTGTGCGTTCTATCGCATCGTCGAAATTAGGCGCTTCCGGAGCGGTATTCGGCAACCAGGACATCGTTGGTCTTAACGCAGGATATTTATACAGATGATTACGCAACGTGTCCTCTATTCCCAGTGGATTACCCATAAATGATTTAGCACTGTAGAAGAAACTCCCCTGTATAGTATTGAGGGTACGGGCTTCTTCTATCTGACGCGGAATCTCATTCGGATTCTTCCAGATGGAGTTACTGTTGATTTTATATACCCCATGACCAATATACACATCACGACCATAACCATGCTGACTCCACCAGTTTAACAGGATTTCATAAGCTACCAGTCGGTGGCCTCTTTCCCAATACAGTTGCGGCGTTACGTAGTCAATCCAACCATTTTTAAGCCATTTAACGATATCTGCATACAGATCGTCGTAGTTGGTCATACCGCCACGCGTATAAGACCCTTCCGGATCACGGTCGCGATTACGCCAAACGCCGAAAGGACTGATACCAAACTTTACATATGGCTTTTCTGCTTTGATGGCTTTACTCAGCATATTGATGATGGCATCCACATTAGATCTGCGCCAGTCGTCTTTATTCATACTCCTGCCATACATCTGGTAAGAGTTGTTATCTGGGAACTCCTTTCCTGGCACGCGATATGGATAGAAATAGTCGTCAAAATGGATGGCGTCTACATCATATCTTTTTACTACATCTTTAATGATAGAAGTAACATACTCCCGCACTTCAGGGATTCCGGGATCAAAATATTTTTTACCGTCGTAAGTGAGGAACCACTGCGGCTTCTGACGAGTGATGTGAGTGGATGCTACACTACTGCGATTAACGTTGAAGACTGCACGATATGGGTTAAACCAGGCATGGAATTCCATTCCTCGTTTATGTGTTTCTTCAATCATGAAAGCGAGCGGATCATAGTAAGGATAAGGCGCCTGGCCCTGTGTACCGGTAAGATATTCAGACCATGGCTCGTATGGCGACAGATAGAACGCATCGGCAGCAGGTCTTACCTGCACCACCATCGCGTTCATGCCATTACGCTGTGCCTCATTGAGGATGGAAATGAATTCCTGTTTTTGTTGATCTGAACTCAATCCCCTTCTGGATGGCCAGTCAATATTCTCCACCGTTGCTACCCAAACGGCTCTCATTTCCCTTTTGGGCGGTAACTGTGCCCAAGCCTGGTGCATAAAAACGAACCAGCAAATTACGCCAGCGATAAATTGCTTCAACATCTGCCTTACTTTAATCCATAAAATGCGAAAATAGCAAAACGTATGCGACCCATACTTAATTATTTGATTATTAGTTTAAATACTGTTAAATCCGCTATTCCTTTCCTTTCATTTTTATGCCAAACGAAGGCGCTTCATAGTCCTTCGGTAAGTGATCTGAAGGAATGGTAGAACGATTACCATCACGGTGTGCATAATAATGGGGCGACATGATCTCCACGCCTGCTTTATTGAACTCATCCTGAATGTGTTGATGCAGATCAGAATAGATTTGCCCCATACTTTCAGGGTGATTCGTATAGGCGTTGATTTCATATGCGACTGCAAAATCATCGAGGCTGGTCTGCAATACAAAGGGCTGGCGGTCTCCCGAAATGCCTGCTGTCTGCCGCGCAGCGGCGATCAACAATTCGTGCACCTTGGGCCACGGTACATCATAGCCGATAGTAACCGTAGTATGCAGTATGAGTCCGAGTTCAAGACTGGAAGTAGAATAATTGATAGTATGTCCATTGAGGATACTAGCGTTGGGAACCGTGATCTCCTCATTGTGCACCGTACGCAAACGCGTTACCAGTAAGGTTTTCTCTATTACTTCTCCTGAGATATCGCCTAGTTTAATCTTATCGCCGATTTTGAACGGGCGCATGTAAGTAATTACAAAACCCGCTATGATATTGGATATAGCGGAGGATGATCCCAATGAAAACAATATTCCTAAGAACACAGATACTCCCTGGAAGATTTTTGAATCTGATCCGGGCAGATAGGGGAAGATGACAACAAACATGAATGCATAGAGCAAAAATTTTATACCACTGGCAGTAGGCTGCGCCCAGTCTGCATAAAACCCTCTGATGACGAGGTTGCCCGTCGCCACTTCCCTGGAGAGATAGTTAACAAGTTTCACCAGGTATCTGGTCATGATATAGATGACCAGTATGGTCAGTAATTTAGGGAGATACGCCACCACACCCATGATCATGGCTTTCAATGGCGAGAGTGTCCAGGTGATCAGCGCATCTGCGATGCCTTTTGTCCAGGGGAATATGCTGAAAACCGCTGGCAGCGTGATATACAGCACCACCAATATCACCACAATGCGAACGACCCTCAGTATATTGAAGGTAACGCGGAGTTGTTTCTCAGGATTAAGGACAGAATATCCTTTGACTTTCATCCCCTGGAAATAACGCTCTTTTTTTTGCAGAATGCGCAACCTGATTCTACGAAACAGGCGGTTGATAATGTATACGATCGCAGCGAACACCGCGAGAATCAGCAAGAGCAAAGCTACCCTGATGAATAGCGATTTCCAGCTGTTTTCGTCCTTGTATTTAGCGATAGCAGTATCGATTAGAGAGATATAGTGCTTGGCGACCTGCGTTTTGTCCTGTTCCAGCCAAAGGGCATCATCGTTGGTGATGGTAAACAGAATCATTTCCCCATAGGTAACATCCAGGTTATTTTCATTGGGAACCATTTTGATAGAATCAACCACGAAGAGCGGATCATCTCCCAGGCGTTGGATTTTCTGTTCAATATTAGCGGCTCTTTCACTGGGAAGCAGCGGACCTATTTTATTGTAGACATAGAAAAGCGTATCCTCAAACGGTTTTACCGGAATACCAGTGGAAATGGCCTTCAACTGCTGGATTCTTTGGATTTGCAGCACTTTTTTCAGGGAATCAGCCTGTTCTATGGCCGATAATCGTTTCATTAATTCCTGGCGGCGGGCGTCGTTCCCGGCTTTGAGAGCGGTTATTTCCTCCATCAAGGCCCGTTTTTCCATGGAATCTGCTTTCATCAGAGAGTCCGTTTCCCGGAGAACAGAAGTGGTGATGACCAGTTGGGAATCGGCCGCAGTGGGTTTCGCTGTGCGTGAAGAATCTTGCTGTGCAAGAATATTACTCGTGGTGGTTATCCACAAAAGGAAGGTCAAAACAGAACATAACAATCTCATTCCCGAAGCTTTAAATTAAAGTACGGAAAAAATCGCATGGATGTCTGTAAAGCGGGGAAATTTATAAAGGCAGATGCGGTTACACTTTTCTGCCGAGGTATTGCTTATAATCGGGAAGGATAACCTCATAATCCTGGTGCATCAGCGGGGATGTTAGCAGGAAATCCGCCGTAGATCGGTTGTTTGCAATGGGGATGTTCCATACTACGCCCAGGCGGAGCAACGCTTTGATATCCGGATCATGTGGCAGGGCTTCCATAGGGTCCCAGAAGAAGATAATGACATCCAGGGCGCCTTCTGCTACCAGGGCTCCTATTTGCTGATCACCACCCAGAGGGCCGCTCAACAGCTTGCGAACAGATACGTCCAGGGCTTCTTCAATCAGCTTGCCCGTTGTGCCGGTGGCATACAGCTCATGGCGACTCAAGACAGTCTTGTTGTAAGTGGCCCACTCTATCAATTCGGCTTTTTTGTGGTCGTGTGCAATTAACGCAATACGCTTGCGTGCTTTTAGTGTTTTTACTGTTTGCATATGTAGTACAAAAGTAATATAGGATGTGGAATAAATAAATGTTGATTTTGTTTAATGTTTGTGAAAATCAGGTGGAGAAGGGCTTCACTGATAATTGGGGGACAGTCAGGCCCAACTCATTGGTTTTTCCTATAACGATATTGTAAAATTCGATTGTAAAAGGCAGTCTCCGGGGTCAGAATCTCCCTTAAAACAGTTACCTTTGCAAGGTAAAATTGGATAAAATGATTAAAACAGGCAATCCCATTATCAGCATATACACGGAAATGACACCTAACCCGGAAACAATGAAGTTTGTTGCCAACAAACTCCTGTATCCAGGTAAGCATATCGATTTCCCAGATGAAGCCAGCGCTAAACCATCTCCTCTTGCAGTGGAACTGTTCAGTTTCCCTTTCATCAGAGGTGTGTTTATCATGGCTAATTTTATCACGCTTACCAAAACCAGTGAAACAGACTGGAATGATATTATCCCTACCGTTAAAGCCTTCCTGAAGGAATATCTGGAGGATAATCGTCCTGTTGTGAATGAGGATGAAGTGGTTGTTACTAAGGCTACTGCCAGCAACACTGTGAGCGCGGACGACAGCGATGTGGTGAAACGTATTAAGGAACTGTTGGAAAACTATGTTAAACCAGCCGTAGAAATGGATGGCGGAGCTATCCAGTTCAAAGATTATCACGACGGTACGGTGACACTGATGTTACAAGGTTCCTGCTCAGGCTGCCCATCTTCTATGATCACGCTGAAAGCCGGCATCGAAGGCATGATGAAGCGTATGATCCCAGAGGTGAAAGAAGTAGTGGCAGAAGCAGAATAAGCCATAGTTGAGTGAATGATAGTGTTAAATGAAAGCACAGTCTTATTGGCTGTGCTTTTTTATTTGTGACCAAACTTGTGACCAAAAAGCAATGAAAAAAATGAAAGGATTACTCGCCTGGATTTGTCTTGCCGCGGCCCTGCCAGCAGCCGCCCAGAAAAAGAAAACAGACAGTACTGTTGCCGTTATTACCTACGGCTTTGTCAACAACGGTAAACCTTCCAACGGAGAAGGCTTTAAAATGGCAGTGGATCATCAGCAGGTGCACCTCATCCCTGGTGGCAAAGCCCAGAAGGAACAACAATACCTGGATTACAACGACAATACCACCCTCCAGGTGCTGACCCTTCCCAACGGTGAAGTCTATACGCTGAAAAAACCTTTCGGCGAACATCCACAACCTGAGTTATTACCTGACACAGCTACCATCCTCGGGATCCCTTGCAAAAAGGCCAAGCTTTTCATTCGGTCCAATACTATTGAAGTATGGTACACCGACGCCCTCAAATTAAAAGGTACGCCTACGCTGAGCTACGCTCCTTCTCTCGGACTCGTACTGCGCGTAGTACGCAACGGTAACAGCGAAACCATTGCCCGCAAAATCGAATACCGCAAAGTAACGCCACAGGAACTGGCATGGCCGGTTAATTTCGGCGAAAAGGTAGACGATGCCGCTTACACACGCGCTGTAATTGATAGTCGCTATACTACCCTTCCTATTTTCCAGTCAGAGCAAATCAACTGGGGCAATAATACCCCTAATCCGGAAGGCGATCAGGCAGATAAAACCTACCACTTCGCCGGCGGAACAATCATTCTCAAAAAAGTGCACCTGCCTGCCAACAAGAAAGGCGAAAATATCTTCGCTGAACTGGTGCAGTATTCCAATGGCGATGCCTACGACCGTACCGGTTCTGTATTCGTTATTCCGACTACAACCGATACTACCTTTTTGGATGGTCTGAAAAAGGGCGTAGGTGCGTTGCCGTTATATCATGCGAGAAATGGTAAAAAATACCAAGGCATGGTGGCCACAGATCATTTCCTGCCTACGCTGGAAGTAATCCGCTTCTTCACTCCGTTTGGCGTTCGTCAGTTTAATAACCAGGTGAAAATCAAGGGATACAATTGGGCAGACTCTGTTATCTACAAACAAGATATTACGGAACTGAAAAGCGCTCTTCAGGGAGATGTTTGGATAGGCGTATACATCGGCAACTACGATAAAGGCGGTCATAAAGTGAGCCTGTCTTTCAAATATTATCCAGGGGATGAAGAGGAGACAACTAGCGGTCGTAACTGGGTTATGCCTGTCTTCAATACCACCAACGTAATGGAAATGGCGGGCCAGGAATACGCCACTTTGTTTGATCAGGATTCCCTGACAGTAACGGTAAATATTCCGGAAGGCGTAAAAAATTTACAGCTGCGTTACCTGACTACCGGCCATGGTGGCTGGGGAGGCGGAGATGAGTTCAATCCTAAGCAGAATGAGATTTTTGTGGATAACAAAAGCGTTTATCACTTTATCCCTTGGCGTACAGATTGTGCCACTTATCGTTATTCCAATCCTGCTTCCGGTAACTTCGGAAACGGCCTTTCTTCTTCAGACCTGAGCAGATCCAACTGGTGCCCGGGAACATTAAGTTCCCCGGTATTCATTAATCTGCCTGACCTGAAACCAGGCGTACATACCTTCAAAATTGCGATTCCGCAGGGTAAGCCTGCCGGTACCAGCCAGAGTTTCTGGAATGTATCCGGAACCCTGATTGGAGAAAAATAAATAACTGCCGGAAGCCGTAATCGATACGGCTTCCGGATTTTCGTTTTAATTTCACCCCATGAACGAAATATACCAGGAACTGCTGAATGGGTTTCATGAAATGTTGGGATGGGAACTAGTGGCTGTAATTTTTGGGGTCATCTCTGTTATCTTCCAGAAGAAAAATAATATTCTTGTCTATCCTACAGGGCTTATCAGCACTGGTATTTACGTTTACCTCCTCTCCCGCGAGCATTTCAAATTATATGCAGAAGCGACCCTGAATGCTTATTATTTCGTCATGAGCGTATATGGCTGGATTTACTGGGCTCGTCGCCGTGGGCAGTCCCATGAACACGTGAAGGTGAGTCGCAGCACTTCCCGGGAAATCTGGACAGCTATTGGAATAGCGGCATTCGGATGGGCTATTTTCTTCTATCTTTTGCATACATTCTCTAATTCCACAACACCGGCCTGGGATTCTTTTGTATCTGCTACTGCATGCGCCGGCATGTGGCTGTTGGCCAAACGTAAGATGGAAAACTGGATCTTGCTGAATATTTCCAACCTGGTGGCTATTCCCCTGTTGTTTTATAAGCATCTGTACCTCACCACGTTACTCACCATCTTTTTGTTTATCATTGCGATGTTTGGATATTTTAGCTGGCGCGATGAGGTGCTGGAAAATGAAAGTGCTGCATCATGAAAAAAGTAGTTGTAATAGGTCCTGAGTCTACAGGCAAAAGTACGCTGAGTGAAATGCTGGCCAAGCGATTTCATACCGCCTGGACCCCGGAATATGCCCGCGAATACATCGATCAGTTAAACAGACCTTACGAACAGGAAGATCTGCTGAAAATAGCGCAGGGACAACTGGAGCAGGAGAAGAAATATGCAGCAACCGCCAGGGAACTGCTAATCTGCGATACCGATTTATATGTGATCAAAGTATGGAGTGAGCATAAATATGCCGACTGTGATCACCGGATATTACAAATGATCGCGGAAGAAACATGCGACCTTTATCTCCTTACCCATATCGATATGCCCTGGGAAGAAGATCCTCAACGAGAGTATCCTGCTCCTGAAATGCGCGCATATTTCTATAATATTTACAAGGATATCGTGATGCAATCCGGCGTTCCGTTTGTGGATATCCATGGCAGTTATGAGCAGCGGGAAATGCTGGCAGTAGCTGCAGTGGAACAACTTTTACAGCAAGCGCCTACTTCTGGCTTGTGACCAATTCAGCGATATCCGGATCTGGCGCAATATTCCGCATTTGAATCAGAATTTTACGTTGTCTGTAAGCGGTAATGCGCGCAGGCGGATTCACCGTGTATTTGATAGGATTTGGAAGCGCAGCCGTAATCATAGCGGCCTCTTCCCGGTTGAGCTGAGCAGCACTTTTGTTGTAGTATGCCTGAGCGGCAGATTCAAAGCCAAACAGACCTTCCCCGGTTTCCGCCACATTGAGATATACTTCCAGGATGCGTTGTTTCCCCCAGATTTTTTCAATCATAAAGGTGAAATAGACCTCCAGCCCTTTCCGTACCCAGCTCCTTCCCTGCCATAGAAATACATTCTTGGCAACCTGCTGACTGATGGTACTGGCACCACGAATTTTTTTGCTGGTAGCATTATGTTTCATGGCTTTCTCGATCGATTTGTAATCGAAACCATCATGGTCAGTGAATAACTGGTCCTCACTGGCTATTACCGCCAGCTTAGCATGCTGGGAAATCTGGTTATAGTTAGCCCAGGTTTTATGTAGTTTTTTATCGGTACCCCAGAGGCTGAACCAGCTGGAGATCTCTGTTATGGTAATGGGCGGATTCACCCATTTTAGGATAATGATATATACAAATTGGGCAATAAATAAGACCAGTAGCACACGTTTCAATCTCCTCCACATTCTCGGAACAATTCCTTTAAGCTTCATCCAAGTAGGTTTAGAAAAATCGGCCCGAAAGTTAGTAAGATAAATTGACATGCATTTTCGTTAAATTTGAATATGCTTTTACATGTACATCCGGATAACCCAAATCCCCGCAATATCAAAACGATTGTCGAATGTCTTAAGGATGGCGGTGTGATTATTTACCCTACAGATACAGTGTATGGGTTGGGTTGTGATATTACCCAGCAGAAAGCGATTGAGCGCGTGGCACGCATTAAGCAGATAGATCCGAAGAAAGCGAATTTCTCCTTTATCTGTTATGATCTCAGCCATCTTTCCGATTACGCGAAAAGTGTGGATACGCCTGTCTTCCGTATGCTGAAGAAGGCGCTCCCAGGCCCTTATACGTTTATTCTCAATGCCAGTAAAATGGTGCCCAAGTTGTTGAAAACAAAAAAGGATACCGTGGGTATAAGGGTTCCTGACAATAATATTTGCAGAACTATCGTCAATGAGCTGGGTAATCCTATCATGAGTACCACTTTGCCAATTGAATATAATGTGGAAGAGTATACCGACCCGGAAGTGATCTATGAAAAGTTTGGTAAACTGGTAGATATAGTGGTAGACGGAGGTCCGGGAGGCATGGGTTTCTCCACGGTCGTTGATTGTACCGGCGATGAACCCGAATTGATTCGTGAAGGCATCGGAAGCTTCGAGGCGATCTCCTAATGGATTGAAATTAAATGTAGTGGACAAAGTCAATCAAATAAGGTTGACATCGTCAAAAAGAATAAAAAGACATAAAAAAATCCCGCCACGAGGGCGGGATCTTTTTTTATGGGAAATATCTTACCCAAACAAAGCCAGTACAGACCTTATTTAATTCCCAATTTCTTTGCAACATCAGCTGGTAATGCTTTTTTGTTTACCATGTAGCTGGTGGTTTTGTACTGGAAGTAAGGCAGAGAAGCGTAGAAGTAACCCTGACCGAAGTTTTCCGTACCCCAGGAGTTTTTAACACGGAAGTATTTTTTACCGTTCTGGTCTTTCACCATACCAACGATGTGCATACCGTGGTCGTCCTGAGTTTCGTAATTATCAAAAGCCTGTTGGCGCAGTTCAGCGGTGATGGTTTTCTCTTGAACTGGTTGCAGGAATGCGTTTTTCTTTTCGTCGGCAGACATATCAGTCCAGTCTTTTTCAGGAACGATTGCCAGACCTTCTTTAAAGTTGAAGCCTTTTTCACTTACATCAGCAGCCCATGCGATAGTATAACCGTTCATGATAGCGTTTTCAGCGATGTTGGTGAAATCGTTCATGTCTACGTTGTATACTTTTTCCCAATTCCAGTTGTCTGGTACTTCCAGTACAAACTGAGAGTTGTATGGATGGTGCGTGAAAGAAGTGATCAGTACATAATCATCTGCATTCAGACCCAGTTCTTTAGCGAAAGACTGCGGGGTGTAGGATTTACCGTTATAGTCAAATTTATTAGGAGCATCGCCCATGTAAGCATTCAGCACGCCGTCAAAAGCTCTTTTCCAATCTGCATTAATGGTGCCTTCGGTATTGCCGATTTTGGTCACCATGCCTTCGAGGAGGCTTTCCATTTCAGCGTGGTTGTATGATTTTTTGCGATTACCATCGTATACGCTCTGAGGAACCAGACCATATTCGCGCAGACAGAGGATATCGTCAGGGAATCCGCCACCTTCGCCGAAGTTAGCTTTAGCATGCATTCTTACGAAGTTGTTCGCTTTTAAAGGGTACATTTTACGCACTACGTACATTTCACTCAGGTTCAGGCCCTGGCCTTTGCCATTACGGAGCACTTCAGATTCCAGGAAGGACATGCCGGAGAAAGACCAGCAAGTACCTGTACGGCCTTGGTTCTGAACATCATAGGCATCCATATTCTTGATGGTGGTAAATTGATATTTGCTGCCCTCTACGTTGGTGTTGGTTTGCGCAAATGCCGCTGTACTGCAGAAAACGGCTGCACATATGATCCATTTTTTCATGGTACTATATTGACTGAAATTTTATCAAAGGACCAAATATAAGGGAAACGGTCCTATCAAAATGCTAAAAGTTTGATGAGCGGGTTATAACTCCGGTCGCTGTTCTGCGTGTATAATCAAGTCTTTTTCATACTGTTCACGGGTGATCTTCCACTCCCAGAGTTCCTCATTTTCCTTGTTCTTCATGGCTCCGGCGAAAGACATTCCAATTTTCTGTAATATTTTAACAGAGGCATTATATTCCTCTTCTGTATGGGCAATAACACTTTTCACATATGAATGACCAAAGGCAAAATTGATCAGTGCCTGGGCCATTTCAGTACCAAGCCCCTGTTCCCTGTACTCAGGACTGATTTCATAGGCAATTTCCACCAGGCCATTGGCATCCGGCTTCCCTTTGAAACCGCCAGCACCGATCAGCTCCCGTTTTTCCTGGTGGATAACCATGTAGAAAAACCAACCCAATAAAGTGGGATCATTTCTTAATTTATCATAGGTCACGAGAATTACTTCCGGATATTCAATCCAGTTTTCTGAGATGGTGATGCCCAGATGGTGGGCCAATACATCACTACCTTGAAGGAACAGTTCAAAATGTTGTAGTGTGCACGGCAACAATTGCAGGTGCTTTGTCAAAATCATTTGATAACGAGTCAAAAACTTTTGGGAATATAAATACTAAGGTTTTGGGATTCAATAAGTCAAAGCAGGTAGCCGGATGGTGTATATCCGGCTGCCTGAACATATAATGGGCCACAGTATATCTTACTTAGTGCGCTTCCAGCCAGTTGTTGCCAATTCCCATTTCTGCTTCTACAGGAACGTCCAGTGGCAAGGCATTGCGCATGCAATCAAGAATTACAGGTTTAATTGTTTCAATCTCTGAACGATGTGCATCAAATACAAGCTCGTCATGTACTTGCAGGATCATTCTGGACTTAAAGCCATTCTCTTTGAATGCTTTGTGAATGGATATCATGGCCAGTTTGATCATATCTGCTGCAGTTCCCTGGATCGGCATGTTGATCGCATTTCGTTCTGCAAACCCTCTTACTACTGCGTTGGATGAATTGATATCCTTCAGCCAGCGTTTACGTCCCAGGATTGTTTCTACATAGCCTTTTTTCTGTGCAGATTTTACCTGGTCTTCCATGTATTGCTTGATGGCAGGATATTGAGTGAAGTAGTTGTCTATCAATGTCTTGGCTTCTGATCTGCTGATGCCCAGATTTTCTGACAATCCGAACGCACTTACTCCATAAATAATACCAAAGTTCACACTCTTCGCATTCCGACGCATATCTGAAGTCACTTCATTCAATGGTACATTATACACCTTAGCCGCTGTCGCCGCATGAATGTCTGTACTAGAACGGAAGGCTTCTGTCATCTGTTCATCTTTACTGATAGCAGCAATGATGCGCAGTTCTATCTGGGAATAGTCGGCCGACAGTAACTGGAATTCCTCATTACGTGGAATGAACGCCTTACGTATCTCCCGCCCTCTATCTGTACGGATAGGAATATTCTGCAAATTCGGATTATTGGAGCTCAAACGACCCGTCACCGCAACTGCCTGATTATAGGAAGTGTGGATGCGATTGGTACGTTTATTCAGCAATAACGGTAACGAATCTACGTAGGTGGATTTCAGTTTACTCAGTTCGCGGAAGATGAGGATATCTTCTACGATTTTATGTTTGGCAGACAGCTTTTGCAGTACATCTTCGCCTGTAGCGTACTGGCCTGTCCTTGTTTTTTTGGCTTTTGGATCTAATTGCAGTTTTTCGAAGAGTATTTCGCCCAGTTGTTTGGGAGATGCCAGCTTAAATCGTTCGCCAGCCTGCTCATAAACACTTTCTTCTGCTCTTCTGATTTCTGTTTCCAGTTCGCGGGAATAGTCTGCCAGCGCTTTGGTGTCTATGGCAATACCTTCGTATTCCATGTCTGTCAACACTTTGGTCAGTGGCGTTTCCACATTGTAGAAAACGTTTTCCACTTGTTTGGAAGGGAGCATTGGCGTAAATACCTCTTTCAGCTGCAATGTTACATCTGCATCTTCGGCGGCATAGTCGGATACTTTTTCCACTTCCACATCCCGCATGCTGAGTTGATTTTTCCCTTTTCCGATCAGCGTTTCAATCGAAACAGGCTCATATCCAAGGTATTGCGCACTCAGGTAATCCATACTGCGTCTGCCTTCCGGCTCAACGAGATAGTGAGCCAGCATGGTATCAAACACCTTACCTTTTATTTCGAAGCCATACCATTTAAGAATGATCATATCATATTTGAGGTTCTGGCCTACAAAAAGAATGGATTCATTGTCAAACAGCGGTTTGAATTCATTGAATATCTGGATAACTGCCTCCCGATCTGCGGGCATAGGCACATAGTAGGCTTCTCCTTTTTTCCAGGAAAAACTCATCCCTACGATATCTGCTTCATTGGGATCTTTGCCGGTCGTTTCTGTGTCGAAGGCTATTTCCTTTTGTTGGAGCAGGTCTTTCAACAAGGCTGCTCTTTTTTCTGGCGTATCTACCAGATGATATTCGTGCGGAGTATTGTTGATATTTTTTTCCGGAGCGATAAAGCTGCCGCTGCTTCCTTCTTCTGTAGCAATAGCAGCAGGAGCTTCAGCGGTGGCGGTTACATTCCCGAAGAGGTCTGTCTGCACAGCAGAAGGTCTTGCGGGCGCTTCCTGGTTGGCGCCGGAAGAAGCGAATGAATCGCCCAGAATACGTTTACCCAGCGTTTTAAACTCCAGTTCTGTGAAGATTTCTGTGAGTACGTCGCGTTTGTATTCTTTCAGGCAGAAGTCTTCCTCATGGAAAGACACCGGAACATCTGTGATGATGGTCGCCAGTTGTTTGGAGAGCAGCGCGTTTTCTTTACCTGCTTTGATTTTCTCTCCCATTTTTCCACCGATGGAATCTGCATTTTCCAGCACATTTTCCAGTGTTTCAAATTGTGCCAGCAGTTTCATGGCGGTTTTCTCTCCTACGCCGGCGATACCGGGGATATTATCCACCGCATCACCCATAAGACCAAGAATATCAATCACCTGCGACACATTTTTGATCTGCCATTTATCGCAAACCTCTTTGGGGCCCATGATTTCTTCCTTGCTGCCCATGTATGGCGGCTTATAGATGAAGATATTATCGCGAACAAGTTGGCCATAGTCTTTATCCGGCGTTACCATGTAAACGGTGTAACCGGCATCAGCCGCTTGCCAGGCGAGTGTTCCGATCACATCGTCGGCCTCATATCCGTCTACTTCCAGCAAAGGAATGTTAAAACCTTCGAGGATTCGGCGGATATCGGGCAGAGCGTCCAGGAGGTCTTCCGGAGCGTCTTCACGATTGGCTTTATAGTCGGTGAAGGTGGTATGTCTTTCCGTTGGCGCATGCGTATCAAAAGCAACGGCCAGGTGGGTGGGTTTTTCTTTATTGATGAGATCCAGTAATGTTGTAGTGAATCCGAACTGCGCATTGGTATTGCGCCCGGTGCTGGTCATGCGCGGATTTCTAATCAGGGCGTAATAAGCCCTGTAGATCAATGCCATAGCATCCAGTAAAAATAGTTTCTTTTGCATCGCTAAACCTACGAGTATTAATTTGAATGTACAAAATTAAGGGATGCCTGTCAGTATTCCTTTGAGAGAATATCTGAGGGGAAAAATTACATTTGTTACCTGAAATTACAGATATGAAAAAGATATATCATCTTTCCACCTGCGGAACCTGCAAGAAGATCCTGGAAGAAACACAGGCATTAGCACGAGGCTTTGTATTACAAGATATAAAAAAGGAAAAAATTACAGCGGATCAGTTAAAAGAAATGAAAGAACTGGCTGGTAGTTATGAGGCATTGTTCAGCAGGCGTTCCCAGAAGTACCGCCCAATGGGACTTCACGAAAAGCAACTGACAGAAAAAGATTATCACGACCTAATTCTGGAAGAATATTCTTTCCTGAAACGTCCGGTAGCCATTGCAGATGGCAAAATATACATCGGTGCTGATGTGAAGAATATTTAGCCCGAAGACTTGTTGTCTGCGGTAGCAAAGCAATAAACAAACATGAAACGGGAATAAAACAATAAGCCTATCACATCGTGATAGGCTTATTGTTATTTAGCTATTGGAGCGATTTGATAAAATCTTGCACAACAGCTTTATATTTTGTCATATCCTGTTCGTGTTGGAAAGATTTGAAAGGAAATGCGGCCGCGTCTTTCAAGGCACGGTCCAGGCTGAATTTCTCCTGTGGCAAAGAGTAGAAATATCCTTTTTCCATCAGATATTCACCCAGGTATACCTGCTCTGATTGGCCGGGAGTAGGTACCAGGATGGCTTTTTTATTCAGTTTTACCAGGTCCATCAGGGTCGTGTAGCCGGAACGGCTCAATACCATGTCGGACGCCAGCATCGCATCATTTAAGGCCGTAGCGTTCAGGTGGTTCACCTGTGTGACGCCAGGAGCGATTTCTTCTGATTGCGGAGTACCTGGTTTTCCACTGACAATCAATGCGGTAATAGACAAATCTTTGATTTGGGAGATGACCATTTTCTCCAGGTTGGAGCGTTGTGGTTCAGGTCCGGAAATAAGCACCAGCAAATCATACTTTTTCTTCACCTCTTCTTTGGGCTCAAAGCGGCTCAGGCAGCCGAGGTAAGTGGTATGTGGCGGCAAAACCGCCGGATGCGCCAGCTCACCAGAGAGATTATTATCGCCAGTGAAATCCGGTATCCAGCATGCGCTGTATTTTTTGATGAAATTGTAATTGATTTTCATCAAAGTACGTTCAATCCAACCACCAAAAGGCGTCTTAATCAACAGCTGATGTGTGATAAAAACAGTGGGGATGGACTTATGGTACAGACCGAATCGGTTATCAGAAATTACCGCATCAATTCCATGCTCTTTTACGATCTTTTTCAGCCATTTCTGTTCATTCTTAACAGCCCAATAAATTTTAGGAATTTGTTGAATGATTTTCAGACCGAAAAATTGCCCTTTTTGCGCATATTGAATACGATATCCAGGCAGCGGAAAGATAGTGATGTCAGGGAATTCCTGTTGTAAAAGTGCTGCATGTTTGCCTTCGGCAGCAATAAATACTTTACATCCTGCGTTTAGCATTTCATGGATCAGAGGAATATCCCTGGTGGCATGTCCAAGGCCCCAATCCAACGGCACGACAAGAATTTTTCTGGGAGACAGGATTGTGGACAAATATTTAAATTTTTTTTGCGAATTTAGCTTAAATTACAAATGGACATTGTTAAGAAAAGGTAAACTCTGAGACTGGAATTTTTAATTAGCTTAAGTATATAATCAACAGTATGAATAAGATAAAATGGGTGGTAATTGTTCTTCTTTGTGGAAGTCTGGCTATGGAAGGATGCAAGGTATTTAAGAAAAATGATTGCGGATGTCCCACCATGAACAAAAAAAGAATGCATTAACACTCACGTACCAACGGCACTAAAGAATTAGCCTTATCTTTTGGGATTATCCCATGAATACCTACCAAACAATATTTTCGGGGAATAACAATTATTTTTCATGAAACCTGTAGATAGAGATTTACTGATCCTGCTACATGAAGATAGGTACACAGAGCAGCAAATTCAATCTGCCGTTAGACAGATCAGCGAGATGTTGACGTTGATAGAGACAATGGATTATCTGTGTGCAGTAGTAGAAGTAGCCAACTGTAATAAGAGTAAAGTTTACAACAAACGTTCCGTGCTGGAGAAAGCCATCTCCCGGAAGGCACATAAGCCATTTGAATTTATTATTCACAAGAACTAATAGCAGTCGGGTCTCACTCATCTGCCCATATTTTTGTGCCCATATTTTAGCGTTTTGCTTTGATTCTTAATTAAAATTCTTGTTGTACGTTTGCCATCATTAAATCCTATTAACTGATGGCTGATTTTTCGCACCTGCAGGATTTTCTGCACCCTATTTCCAAAGCCTTGCTGAATGATGATCTGGAATATGACGGATTCCAGGTGGGCGGTATTATTGACGCATATGAAGCCAATCATATCCCCGATCTAGATGCCGCAGATATCATCTTGCTCGGTGTAGGCGAAGAAAGAGGCAGCGACTCCAACAAAACCGGCACCAACGGTCCGGATATGATACGCAGAGAATTATTCCGCCTGTATAACTGGCATCGGGATATCAAGCTGGCAGATGTGGGAAACCTACGCTCCGGCGCATTTCTTGCCGATGCCTACGCCGCCATGAAAACGGTTATCGCTGATTTACTGCAATCTAAGAAAACAGTGATCATCCTGGGCGGATCTCATGATCTTACCTATGCACAATACAAAGCATATGCTGCCCAACAGCTTATTATAGAAGCCACCGTAGCGGATGCACTGATAGATCTGAAAGAAGACTCCAATATTCGCAGTGAACGCTTCCTCATGGATATGCTCACAGAACAACCGAATTACCTGCGTCATTATAATCACCTGGGCTTCCAAAGTTATTTCGTACATCCGAGAATGTTAGAAACGCTGGATAAACTTCGGTTTGATTGTTATCGACTGGGACGAATACGCGAGAATATGGAAGAAGCCGAACCAGTTTTGCGCCATTCCGATATGTTTAGCCTGGACATCAATATTATCCGACATACGGACGCCCCTGCCAATCATCTCTCCCCTAATGGCTTCAGTGGTGAAGAAGGTTGTCTGCTGGCCCGTTATGCCGGTATGAGCAGTCGCTTAAGCAGTTTCGGTATTTACGGTTACCGTCCTGAAAAAGATAAGGAAAACCTTACTGCCCGCCAGATTTCACAAATGATCTGGTATTTCATGGATGGAAGAGCCATCAAAAATAAAGAAGCATTGCTGGAACATCGCGATTCTTTCTGGGAATTTCATATAGCCTTCTCCGATATAGACACCGTTTTTCTGAAAAGTAAAAAAACAGGCCGCTGGTGGATGCAATTACCGGATCATGAGTTTGTTCCATGTGCATATAATGACTACCTGCTGGCTAGCAACAATGAAATACCTGAACGCTGGTTACGCCACCAGGAAAGGTTTTAGCAGGAATCCGAATAAAAATTATTGTAAGGTACCGCCGCAGTACGCGGCGGTACAAATTGCAGGTTCAGGTGTTGTATGCTTCAGCCAATGAAGGCCGTATTAAATCTCATATTCACGATACAACTCGGATAACCGCTCTTTCAGAAAAGCGGCTTTGTTATCTGTTGAAATCATATCATCGTCAAGACCTTGCATGGTGCTTTTATGCAGCTTTTCCACACGTTCGTCTATCTTTTTGAAATAAGCGTCTTTTTTCTCTTCCCAGGTAAACTGTTCCGATTGTAGCTTGCTGGTGCGGGTAGCATCCAGGTGAGCGTATAATTGCTGCATAGTGGCCGACAGGGTGCTGTCGAGCTCCCGGTAATACACAGCGGCACAGTTGTACATATTGCTGCTTTTAGCAAGGCATTGCTGGTACCTGGCTTCGATAATATCGAGCGGGGTTGCCTGCTGCTGGGCGTAGGATGTAGCACACCCGAAAATGGCGAGTATAGGGATCAGGTTTCGCATAGGATATCTATCTATGCGACAAAAATATGATTATATGCCGAAAAATACTAATTCGAGATGAAGAGTTATTGTCGGGCGCCTACGGAACCGGTGCAGGTTTCCCCCGGCGGAAGGCCGTTTACCCATACCCGTAGGGCTTCTACGCGCTGTGTAGTTAATTCTGTGAGGTAGTTGGCTTTACATACAGGAAACATGCTGCCATAGTTTTTGGCGGGCTCTGGAAACATGGCTTTTACCTGCGCATCCCGAAACTGCATCCAGAGTCTTTGTGCATCACGGAGATTGGAAAGGAAAGTTTTATTCGCTGAATAGTCTTTCAGGATGTTTTGGTAGACTTCATTCAACTGTTTATCAGCCGTTTTATAAGCTTCGTTGGCTTGCTTATTCATCTCTGCCTGTGTCTGAGCAAAGCCCTTGCTGATGGCAGTGAACAGCAACAGGCAGATGATGATGTATTTCATTTTTAACCAAATTAGATCACTACTAATTCATAGAAGTCGGCAGGCGACATATACTGCTTCGCAACATGTTGCAGTTCTTCGGCAGTGATGGTTTTAATGATATTGATATTGTTATAGAAATAATTTTCGTCCAGATCATTGAGGATCAGGTTCTTCCAGCGTTGGATAATCTGGAAAGCGCCGTCCAGATCGCCGAGGATGGAACCGATCATGTAGTTGCGTACCAGATCCAGTTCTTCCTGCGGAATAGGAACATTTTGCAGTTGTTCCATTTCTTTGTAGACTTCTGCAATGGTAGCTTCGCATACATCGCGTCCGGCTTCTGTCTGGATATTCAGGGCACTCACCTGACGGAAGTTATACAGTTGGGAATAGATACCGTAAGTGTATCCTTTTTCCTCTCTGATATTGCTCATCAGTCTGGACCCGAAATAGCCGCCGAATATGGTGTTGAGCACCAGCATCTTTGGAAAGTCAGGATGGTAACGGTTCGGGAAAGGTCTGGCAATACGCACCGCGCCTTGTACGCCGTTCTCGTCGTTGAAGATTCTGAATTTCTTTTCTTCTGCTGGCTGAATAGGCAGATCCAGGCGTTGAATTTTAGATTCGCCATTCCATTTAGAGCTGCCGAAATATTTATTTAGCAGTTCGATCATATTGTCCGGAAGATTACCTGCAACAAAGATTTTACAGTTGTTGTAGGTGTAGTGTTTCTTGTAGAAACCTTCCAGGATTTCTCTTTGCAGTGCATCGTATCCCATCATGGAGCTCACGCGGCCATAAGGGTGAAACTCTCCAAACAGGTACTGATCAATGAACCGATTGGCCACAAAATCGCATTTCTGGAGGTTTACAGCCAGTTTTTGCTTCTGATTCTGCTTATAGATGTTCAGCTCCTCTTCCGGGAATACAGGGTCTAAAATGACCTCCTGCATCACAGGGAGCAATACATCCGTATGCTTAGTGAGGCAATGTAGCGTGTAAGTGGCGTTTTCGTGGTAGGTATTACGGTTCAGATAAGCGCCGTAATACTCAATGCTTTCATTTATCTCGAGCGCTGTATGCTTACTGGTACCGGTTTTCATCAGGAAATTGGTAGCCTGGGCCTGCATACTCTGGTTTTCATACCAGGTGCCGGCAGGGAATACCATTTCCAGTTGAAGCGTATCCTGTTCGTTGGATTTAACCACGTATACAGGAATACCGTTATCGAGGGTGAATTTTTCGTAAGGCTTAAGACTTATATCAAACTCCACAGCATCTTTAATCGCAGGAGGAATACTTCTGTTCATCGTCTAATGTTTTGGTCGATGGGTAGCAGCATGCTGCACGACATCAGTTTTCAGCGTAATAGTAAATTGTGTTGGAGTTCTTATCGTCAAACAGCACCTGGGCTTCGCGATGAAGATCTTCAGCGGTTACATTTTCGTAGTTGCTGAATTCTTTATTCATCATTTCTGCGTCGCCGAGGAGTTCGTAGAAAGCCAGGTTGTTGGCGCGATTGAGCAGGCTCATATCTTCAAATGCCAGCAGACTTTCTACACGATTTTTTACCTTCTGGAGTTCTCTTTCCGGAATGATCTCCGCTTTCAGCTTTTCCAGTTCTACCTGGATGGCTTTCTCTGCATCTTTCATCTTCACCCCTTTCACCAGTTTGCCTTCTATGGTCAGCAATCCGGCATCCAGGCTACCAAAATGATAACATTCAATATTGGAGAAGAGTTTTTTCTCTTTTACCAGTACCTGGTGCAGGCGGGAAGCGCCGCCGCCACCGAGAATATCAGAGATCAGATCAGCAGCATAATAACGCTTGTCTGAACGGGCCTGCATATGATAACACTTATACAGCGCATCCAGTGGAACATTCGATTTTATTTCCAGCACATGAGGCTCCGATTGTTCGGGCTCCTGTGGTAAATTACGATTGTATTTTTCGCCGGATGGAATGTCTCCGAACCACTTCTCTGCCAGGGCTTTCACCTGTTCGGTGGTTACATTTCCTCCTACGGAGAGAATCGCATTTACAGGACGATAATACTTAAAGAAGAATGCTTTTACATCTTCCAGCTTGGCGTCTTCGATATGCGAAAGTTCCTTACCGATGGTCATCCAGCGATAAGGGTGCGTTTTGTAAGCCAGGGTGCGCATCTTATGCCAGATATCCCCATATGGCTTATTGATATAATGTTCCTTGAACTCTTCACAAACCACTTTCCGCTGTACATCCAGACTCTTTTCACTGAAGGCAAGCGATAACATACGATCGCTTTCCAGCCAGAATGCTGTTTCGATGTTTTCTGCCGGTAAGGTGATATAGTAGTTCGTAAGGTCGCTGGTGGTGTAGGCGTTGTTTTCGCCGCCTGCCATTTGCAGTGGCTCATCATATTCTGGAATATTGACAGAACCACCGAACATCAGGTGTTCGAAGAGGTGTGCAAAGCCTGTCTGTTCCGGATTTTCATCTCTCGCACCTACATCATACAGCACATTCAGGACCGCCATTGGTGTGGTGTGATCCTCATGTACTATTACACGAAGTCCGTTCGCTAAGGTGAATTTATTGTAATGAATCATATGCCTGTTTGATAGTTGAGGGTAAAAGTAAAGATAATCCCTTATATGCAACTATGAGTCAATCTATTCCAGAAAGAGCTCTTTTTTATTGTAGTTGATAGTTACCGTGAAATGTTTCCACACGTCATAGCCAATAGCGCCAGCAATTTCCACGAATACGCCTACATCGTCCACGTCTTTGCAATAGCTGACAGGCACGCTTGAAACCGATCTGCCGGCCATTTGCAGCTGAGGGATACTGCTGTTAATGTAATACAGGACTTTGGCCATATCCTGCACTTTGTCAGTATTGATGGTAGGCAGGATTGTGTTCAGCTTATACTTTTCCACGAATGGCCAGTTAAACAGGACCCCATAATCGCCGCCAGTGGTCACGTGGTAATTACCCATTAATGCAGTGCCATTCGGAAGCTTGATAGACGCTTCCACTACTGGTGTGGTATAGTTAAGTTCAAAATGCATAAGTTGACCAGCAGTAGTCACTTTGGTTTTACCATTGGGGAAGAATTGCAGTTGCTGATTTTTGTAATCAATCCTGATAATATACATCCGCATCAACGCTACGCCAATCACGCCATCGATGCTGGTTTTTTCAGTGCCGAGATCCCGAAGGTCTTCCAGGTATGCATTGACATATGGCATTCGTATATCCTTGATATACAGTGCGTTTATAGTCACGACAGGTACCTGAATCATGCCGTTGTTGACACCGCTCATGAATGCCTGTCGGTTACTGGGCACTTTGAGTCGCTCTGCCGTACGTGTATTCATTACCGTTACCTCTGCTCCGCTGTCGAAAATGAAATGCAACGTATCGCTGCTACCGGATAAGGTAACAGGGAAAACGATATGGTTATTGACCAAAGTGAACGGGATGACGCCCGCTGGTTTGGTGTTATCTGGTTCCGCTGATGCGTTTTTGCGCTGTGCGCTTGCATTTGTACAGGCAGCGGCAATCACGATGAGTATCCAATAGATTCGCCACATGCCACAAATAACGTTAAAGAATACTTTTTATTGGTAATTTTTTAACGGAAAGGTCCTTGTCCCTGCGAATAAGTATCACCGCTCTACTGCCGATATTCTTCAGCATCTCACGGAAAACCTGGAGATTGGGGGCCATATAGTTATTGATCGCCATGATAACATCGCCTTTTTGAAAGCCTGCTTTTTCTGCCGGCGAACCTTTGATAACATCCGTTACTTCTACCTGACCATCAATGAGATAGATAATCAATCCCGTATAGGAATAGTCGAATATATCCCTGAAATGGGTATTGGGTAAAAGGTAAATTTCTTTCTTCGGATAGTTTAGGATCAGGTTAAATCGGCGTAGCAGATCATTCCCAATCATACCGCCCAGATATGGATAAGAAGTGACGCTGTAAATGTCGTCGAATAAATAAGTAGGAACATTACGGAAAGTATAGTTGCCCACTTTTATTTCCTGAATAGTGGTCAGGTTCATTTGCATACGTCCTCCCAGTCCCTGGGCTTCTGTCTGGATAATTTTCCTTTTACGTTTTTTATCTGCCAACAGCGCGCTGTCGTTCACAAACTGGTTGGAAAGCAATAGGCACATACCGGCGCCGGTATCGAAGAAAAACCGGTTACTGGTGTTGGCTTTGCCATTTCTTATTGGAGCAGAAATAATAGGGATCGTTGTTAAAGAAGGGCGCAGGGTCATACCTCCTTTCGGATAGGGATATTTGCCTGGGGAATAGACGCCTATCTCCTCTAAATCATAATCTACTGTAACGATATAACGACTGAGCAGACTATATCCGATGATGCCATCCACCTGAAGTCCATATACCTGGCTAATTAATTCATAATCATTGATATAGAAATCGAGACTGTCCACCACGAGGCCGGGAAGGATAAGGGTTTGATCCATGGCAAAAGAAACTTGTTTGGCGCTTGCCAATCCTTTGACCGTTCTGTCGGATGGCACGAGCGAGAGACCAAGTCTCGTTGCGGTAGAAGTATCCAGGGAGATGCCGGCACTTCCGGTATCCAGGATAAACTGAAGCGTATCTGAATGGCCTTTCAGCACGGCCTGCACCACAACAACTCCCCCATAATATTGCTTGAACTTGAATTTGGTGAGCAGGACGGAATTGGGAAGACTGTCATTATCTTGTGGGTCATTGGCATAAGGATATTCAGCGCGGTAGGTACTGGCGTTGGCTTGCTGATAACAGCATGTTGCTGACAGGGACAGCAAGATGCATAACAGAAATGGTTTAAACATGATGGGGAAGATCTGGGTATCGTATTTTTCTAAATTTAACATTTAAAACCTTTCGTATAAAATATTTTTATGCTGTTGGACAATTATAAGGATGAAAGATTCCTAGGCATTATATATAAGCAATTACACTACCTTTGTTTCGGCTTAGCCGTCAACTATTAAGGAAAGCACAATGGAACTACAGGAGTTATATAAGAAGGCGCAGCAATTTGAATTTCTGACTGCAGAAGAAGGAGTATTCTTATTTGAAAATGCACCATTGGCAGAACTGATGCAGATTGCCAATGAATTGCGCAAGCAACAGGTACCACATGGTAAAGTTACCTGGCAGATAGACAGGAACGTGAACACCACCAACGTGTGCACGGCCAACTGCAAGTTTTGTAATTTCTACCGTATCCCGGGACATCCGGAAGCCTATATCACTGGTATTGATGAGTATAAACGCAAGATTGAAGAAACCCTGAAATATGGTGGTGATCAGTTGTTGCTGCAAGGAGGCCATCACCCTGAATTAGGGCTGTCCTTTTATGTAGATCTCTTCAAGCAGTTGAAAGGCCTTTATCCTGAATTACGTTTACACACGCTGGGCCCCCCAGAAGTGGCACATATCACCAAACTGGAAAAAAGTACCCATATTGAAGTGCTGAAGGCGCTGAAAGATGCTGGTATGGATAGTTTGCCAGGCGCCGGTGCAGAAATCCTGAATGATCGCGTACGTCGACTGATTTCAAAAGGTAAATGTGGCGCACAGGAATGGCTGGATGTAATGCGTGCAGCGCATAAGCTGAATATCGCTTCATCTGCCACCATGATGTTTGGTCACGTGGAAACTGTATTGGAGCGCTTTGAACACCTGGTGGATATTCGTCAGGTACAGAGCGAGAAACCAGAAGGACATTACGGTTTTACCGCGTTCATTCCATGGACCTTCCAGGATGTAGATACATTGCTGGCACGTATC
The DNA here is from genome assembly GCF_003259435.1 of Chitinophaga dinghuensis. GTDB lineage: Bacteria > Bacteroidota > Bacteroidia > Chitinophagales > Chitinophagaceae > Chitinophaga > Chitinophaga dinghuensis. Next base: position 174,906 of record NZ_QLMA01000002.1, on the reverse strand, counting down.
CGTGGCGTTCATAACATGACTACCTCTGAAGAATATATCCGTATGATTGCGATGAGCCGTATTATGTTACCGAATGTCAAAAATATCCAGGCTTCCTGGCTGACAGTAGGTAAACAGGTGGCACAGCTCTGTTTGCATGCTGGCGCGAACGATTTTGGCTCAATCATGATTGAAGAGAACGTAGTAAGCGCAGCAGGCGCACCGCACCGCTTTACTTACCGCTCTATGCAGGAAGCGATCCGTGAAGCAGGGTTCGAACCACAATTACGCACCCAGCTCTACGAATTTAGAGATATCCCTGCAAGCATAGAAGAACAGGTTATCAACTACTAATAAAACTTCTTCTTTATAATATTTTCAGGAGGCATTTTCGCAACGAAAATGCCTCCTTTTTTATTGTATTAATCTTATTCTAATGTGTTCAGTTGCAACGCGTTAACAAACCTTAAAAGGATGTTAAAACGAGTTGTTGCATGTTACATATTGCCTCCTGTTACGTCTAACAATAAACACTCAAACCAAAGGAGGGTATATGAAAAAGCTTGGATTTTTAATAGCTGCGCTGGCGATACTGACTGCAACGGCATGTACCAGTACAAAGGTTACTTCTTCATGGAGGGCCAATGGTGCTCCGCAATTGCAGCGAGATCAGAAAATTATGGTGTTTGCCATGGTGCCGCAAAGGGATATGGCACTCCGTAGCCAGATGGAAAATTATACAGTTTCTGAACTGAGACGGAAAGGATACAACGCTTCATCAGCCCTGCAGGAATTTGGTCCACAGCAGTTTGGCCAAATGGGCGAAAAGCAGGTAGTTGGTAAACTGAGAAGTAGCGGTGCAAGCCAGGTATTGACTATCGTCATGCTGGATAAGGCAAGACAAAAACAATATGTACCCGGTGGCGTATATTACCCATACGGACCTTATGGCTTCTGGCCATATTACTCCTGGTGGTACGGTAGTATGTATACTCCCGGATACTATACTGTAAACACGAAATACCAATGGGAAGGCAACCTGTACGATCTGCAGAGCGGACAGTTGCTGTATTCCGTTCAGTCCAAATCATTTGATCCTCCTACCACCACAAGGATGGCTGTGCTGTATGCACAACAGGTAGTGAAGGATATGACCAGACAGCAGTTACTGGCCAACAACTAAGTTAGTTCAGGTGCAAAGGTAAAAAGCGGGACCCTATTATGGTTCCCGCTTTTTTTATTAGTTTAGCCCCTTTTATTCCCTTTTCCCGGCTATGATTGAGATTCCAGTTAATGAAACACTATTCCTGAAACAGCTGCAACCAGAAGATGCTCCGCATGTTTATCAGCAGCTGGAAGTCTCCCGCAAACAGTTGCGCCGGTTCCTCCCTTGGGTAGATTACAACACAAAAGAAGAACATAGTCTTCGCTTCATTGAACTGATGAAACGAAAAACGGAAGAGCAGGAAGCGCTGGCATTAGGCATTTGGTCTAATCACACTTTCTGCGGCGTGATAGATCTGCATAACTGGGATCACCAGTTACAGAAAGCAGAAATTGGTTACTGGGTTGGCGCTGCATTCCAGGGAAAAGGTATTGCAACTGCCGCTTCTAAGGCCTTAATCAGTTACGCGTTTCAGCGTCTCCATATACATAAAATTGAAATACGCTTCGTTCTTCAAAACGAACAAAGTGGCCGTATTCCCATTAAATTAGGCTTCTGCCGGGAAGGAGTTCTTCGTGCCAATGCCAAACTACACGGCCAGTTTGTGGACATGGTCGTGATGGGCGTATTGAAGGAAGACTGGCATTTCTAGGCCTTTTCAGCGGCTCTCACCCGGCTGTTTTTCTTGCCATAGGCGTAATAAATCACCATTCCGATTGCCATCCAGATGATTAGTCGCAGCCAGGTATCCAATGGCAACGACACCATCATTGCCATGCAGGAAATTATACCCAGAATAGGCACCAGCGGTACCCATGGCGTACGGAAAGCGCGCGGCGCATCCGGCATGGTGTAGCGCATGATCCAAACGCCTGCGCATACCATCACAAATGCCAGCAAAGTTCCAATACTGGTCATCTCTCCTACTACCTTTAATGGTACAAAGGCGGCAAATAAACTGATGAAGATGCAGAACAGAATATTGGATTTCCACGGTGTACGAAAACGTGGATGTATTTCTGAGAAAATCTTTGGTAAGAGGCCATCCTTTGACATGGCGTAAAAGACGCGGCTTTGCCCCAGCAAATCCACCAGTATAACAGAGGTATATCCTACAATAATGGCGAGCAGAATAGCCTGTCCCAGCCAGGTATAAGGCGTATGCGCAATCGCAATAGCCACTGGTGCGCCACTGTCTTTGAATTCCTTATAGGGCGCCAGGCCTGTCATTACATGTGCAAACAGGATGAACAATACTGTACAGATAGCCAGAGAGCCCAGGATACCTATAGGCATATTTTTGCGGGGATTTTTCGTTTCCTGTGCCGCTGTACTGATAATATCAAATCCCAGGAACACGAAGAATACAATCCCTGCGCCACGGAAGATACCGGATACGCCAAAATCACCGAATTTACCTGTGTTCTCCGGGATATATGGCGTCAGGTTGGCGGGTTGAATATACTTCCAGCCCAGCGCAATAAAAACAAGCACCACGCCTACTTTCAACGATACCACAATTGCATTCCAGATAGCAGATCCTTTAGTGCCACGAATCAGGATCAGCGACATCATAATGACTACCAGCGCTGCCGGAAGATTGATGATACCGTTTATCGTTTCGCCGGTATGGGAAGTGAATGTTTCGAAAGGAGAATGTAGCCAGCGTTCCGGCAAATAGATATTGTAGTTAGAAAGGAATTTCACCAGATAGTTAGACCAGCTGATAGCAACAGTAGCCGCGCCCACAGAAAACTCCAGCACGAGGTCCCACCCTATTATCCAGGCAAATAATTCGCCCATCGTAGTATAAGCATAGGTGTAGGCACTGCCGGCTACAGGTATCATAGATGCGAATTCTGCGTAACATAATCCTGCAAAAGCACAGCCAATGGCAGCAACTACAAAAGACAACGTAACGGCAGGACCGGCATGGTTGGCAGATGCAATTCCTGTTAGTGAAAAGAGGCCCGCGCCAATGATAACACCTAATCCCAGCATCGTGAGCTGAAATCCATTCAGCGTACGCTTCAGGGTTTTGGCGCTGTCGTCTGCTGATTCAGCGAGCAGCCATGATAGTGGTTTTTTGTAGTATTGCTTCATTACTCTACTGTTTTTGTGGACTAAGTGCCGGCAAAGGTAAGTGGGGGAAGATAACAATCAAAATAAAACATCCGTTTGAAGGGAAGGTTCAAACGGATGTCATTGATATTTAATGAAATAATTGTTGTTGGGAGATTAGATGTCGCAGATATGAACGGCTTTATTCAGCGAAGCCAGCGGATCTGGTTGTGCAGGAACGAACTCCTGTGCTACATATCCTTTGAAGCCGGTATCATAGATGGCGCGCATGATAGCAGGGTAAAAGAGTTCCTGGCTATCGTCGATTTCATGTCGGCCTGGAACGCCGCCGGTATGATAATGTGCGATGTATTGGTGATTATCGCGGATGGTGCGGATTACATCTCCTTCCATGATTTGCATATGGTAGATATCATAGAGGAGTTTGAAGTTTTCGGAGCCCAGCGATTTGCAGAGATCCACGCCCCAGTTGGTGTGATCGCATTGATAATCATGGTGATCTACTTTACTGTTCAGTAGTTCCATGACTAAGGTTACATTTTTCTTCTCTGCGTATCCCAGGATGCGGCGCAGGCCTTTGGCGCAGTTTTCAATACCTTGTTGTGCATCCAGGCCATTGCGGTTACCGGAGAAGCAGATCAGGTTTTTGAAGCCGGCTTTGGCGGTGGCGTCAATATATTCTTTGAAATAGGCTTCCAGTTTGTCGTGGTATTCCGGATTGTTGAAGCCTCTGGTGATGCCCCAATCCTTTCCGTTACTGGCCACCATGGCACAGGTCAGGTCATTTTTTTTGAGGATATCAAAGTCCTTTGGATTTACCAGATCGATGGAGGTGATACCGATTTTCTTTGCGGCTTTGCAGAGATCATCCAGAGGGATTTGATAGCACCAGGCGCAAACGGAGTGGTTGATTTTTCCTTTCAGTTTGTCTTCCATAACGTTTTCGTGTGCCGATACTCTGTTTGCCAGTCCTGATATTGCAGTAGATGCTACCGCCATGGTAGCCACTTTCTTTATCATATCGCGGCGGGAGTTTTTCTGAGGCATATTAAGTGTTTATAATACCATTAAATGTAGGGCAAATAAATTGTAATTGCAAGGTAATTGGGAGCTGTGGCAGGAGAACATAACTTATTCTTTAACTTTGCTGTAACAATTGCCTGATTTGGTAAGTAATTTGTTTACGTAAAGAAAAGCGGAGGTGGAATATGGAAAAAAGATATACTCCCAATTTATGGCTCTGTGTATTCCTGGATCTGGTGGGATGCGCCAGTTATGCCATCCCGGTATTAGGCGAAGTAAGTGACGTTGTTTGGGCCCCTATCGCAGCATTTATTTTCTATCGTATGTTTGGCGGTACTTTAGGTTCCTTCGGCAGTATATTTACTTTCATTGAAGAGTTGTTCCCCGGAACAGATATTATTCCCTCGTTTACTTTGGCGTGGGTTATCAGGCGGGTTTTTGCCCCGCAGCCGAAAGGTGCAGTTTCCAGGTAAGCGCAACCTACTTTAAACACAAAGGCAGCAAGGATTTTATCCTTGCTGCCTTTCATATTTTAGCAATAATGAAGTCTATCAGAATCCTCCTGGTCTGAAGCCACCGCCACCACCGCCGCCGCCACGGTACATGCGCATGCCCCGATCCATTCCCTGTCTGTCGCCGCGATTGTTGGAATTAGGTCCACCGAAACGGTTCAGGAAATAGGTAAAGCTGAGCATAAAGTACTGTTGCAGTACATTGGAACGGGTGTCTCTGATAAAGTTATCAGTAACAGACCTGGATACAGAAGCGTATTGTCTCAACAGATCAAAGCCCTGGAGTTTAATTAATCCTTGTTTTTTGGGGAATACATACTTAGCGATGTTCGCATTCCACAGGGTGGATGCGACGTTGTTTCCTGCTGAGAGTCCACTGCTTGTTATGTAATTGATATCTGAACCAATCATAAATCCTTTAGGCAGCGTTACGTTTACATCTGCGTTCAGGGAGTAATTCATATAATTGGCATTGGAAGATTTAGTCAGTGTATAACGAACAATGTTATACGAAATACTGCCGCCGGCAGACACGTCCAACCAGTCTTTCAGCATATAATTCACATTGGCATTTTGGGCCAGGTTAATGGTATTGCTGAAGTTTTTCTGCATATCGTTCAGGGATATGTCGCGACTGTAACTAACGCTGGTTCCGGTGTTCAGGTTTTGCCCCGGCGTTTTGGACAACGGAATGGAATTATGTAAGGTGCCGCTTACATTGTAATATCCGTTCACGTTTACCGGCATACTGATCGTTTTACCGGTAGTGGAATCATACCTGTTGGCATTGATAATTTTATTACTACCAAATCCGGCGTTCAGCATGGCGAACATGCCACGGAAAGTCTGGAAGTTAAAGGTGTTATAGTTTACCGTAATGGTATTGTTATAAGATGGTTTCAGGTTGGGGTTACCCAGCTGTATGTACAATGCATCGCTGTTGTCCGGAACGGGTTGCAATTGCTGTACGGTAGGTTGTGTGGTAATACCGCTGTAGTTAAGACGCAGGCGCTTGTTTTTGGAAAAGGTATAGTTGAAAGTCGCGTTAGGTGCGAAATTCAGCGTATGCTGCGTAATAGTGCTATCTCTCTTTGTTCTGAAAGAATAAGTATCGTTGTCCAGATTATTGAAGATAAGATTCAGTCCAATGGAATAATCATACTTCAGTTTTACGGTACGAATAGCGAAACCTGTTTGCTGATTGATCGTATGGTTATCAAAAATATTACTCAGCGAATCATTCCTATGATTATAATTCAGTTTGGCAGAATCATAATCAAAAGTGAAGCGTTTGGCATTGCTGGTATAATTCGTGATGCCATAGTTTACCTCCAGGTACCTGTCTTTAGAGATAGGTTCTGTATAGGTGAGATTCGCGCTAACATTCCTGCTGTCGCTATTATTCGTATTCATCTGGTTATAGGATGAATCTTTCCTGATAGCGTTGTTAAAGAAAGTTGTATTGGAGATAACCGTACTTGTCTGGTCGGAAGAGCTATTATTATAGCCCAGGTTCAGACTGATGGTACGGCCTTTCTTTTTGAAGCGTTTTTTGTACAAGATATTTCCACCGAAAGAGGACGTATTTCCTTGTCCGTCGTTATAGGTCGCACCTTTGTTGATCGTATCCTTGTTGTTACTGCCGACGGTAGAATACACGTTGTAGGAGTTGCTGTTGGCATTTGTCAAGGAATAGGTGGGGGTGAAAATGATCGAGTTGAAAGAGTCTATATTATATTCCAGTCGTACATTGAAGCGGTTGTTTGCATTTTCCGTGTTCGATGCCGTATTGGTATATTGGAAGTTAGAGTAGTTTGGCTGAATATTTTGTTGAGTTGTATTCTGTAATACATTGACTTTGTTGTCATTAAAGAAGTAACTTCCGTTCAGTATTAGTTTATTAGAATAGGTCTGATTGAAGTTAATGCCTGTATTCCAGCTACTGGTGATACCTGCCGGCACTGCAGTAGAAGAGCCTGTACCCATACGAACGGCGCCACGGCCAGTCCCGCCTCCGCCGTTACCTGCACGGCCAAAGCTCATTTGGTTTTGAGCGGTGAATCCAAGGTTATTCACGTTGTTGCCGCCACCGATGATAGATAATTGTTGATTATCGCGGAATCGGTTGAGGTTAAAGTTCAGGCCATATCTATCATCTGTTCCATAGCCGGCAGTAGCGCGGCCGAACATACCTTTCTTCTTATCTTTCTTGATGACGATGTTGATGGCTTTCTCTGTTTGTCCATCATCAATCTGTGTAAATTCAGCCTGATCGGACTTTTTATCTATCAGCTGTACTTTATCAATAATATTCGCGGGTAGGTTTTTGGTAGCGAGTTTAGGGTCGGTACCGAAGAAAGGTTTACCATCTACCAATACTTTGGTAACGGTTTGTCCTTGTGCTGTAATACCGCCGTCTTTATCTACCACTACGCCTGGTAATTTTTTCAGGAGGTCTTCAACGACGGAGTTCTCTCTTGTTTTAAAGGCGTCAGCATTGAATTCCAGGGTGTCTTTCTTCACCACGATAGGTGGTTTTTCTTCCAGGATTTCAACGCCTTTGAGGTCAACGCCTTTATGTTCCATAGCGAGGTTGCCGAGATTGACCTGTTTATTGTCGGCAGAAATAGTAATAGGTTTGTATACAGATTTATACCCCATAAAGCTGAGGAATAGTCGGTATGATCCATCTGCGATGCCGGTAATTTCGAAGTTTCCTTTATTATCGGAAACGGCGGTGTTGGCGACGGAAGAATCTTTTGCGTGCAGCAATACAACAGTAGCAGCGGGTAAGGCTTCTTTGGTTGTCTGGTCGGTTAGTTGGCCTTTAATCTTTCCTAGTGACGACTGAGCCAGGGCGTTAGTAACGCCCAAACCCAATGTCAGTAAGATTATTAGAATTCTCTTCATAATAGGAATTAGCGGAAAAATGTAAGATACTGCTGTTTCTAGTTCTGTTGTTGCCGCTTACGTAATTTTTCCATTTCGTCTCTTCTCAGGTCCCGCATTTGATCTTGCGATATTTTCTGAGCGTCTGCGGGCAGAGCGAGGTCGGTGTCCGTTACTGGTTTAAGCGTTACTTTCTGTGCTGTAAAGGAGCGGTTACCACCTTCTGCAGAGAGGATTACTGCGTTGCTGTCTGGCAATAATCCATTGATTGGAGAATAAGCAAAAGGTAGTTCCGTGGTGTACCAAATGGTGTAAGTATCATCTTTTAGCTTAACCGTAGCCTTCTTACAGGTATAACCTGCAATTTTTTTGGTCTTATCTGTATTCTGAACATTAGAGGCAATAATAAAGTCCTCTTCAGTAAAATACGTTTTTCGATCGTCTCCGGATGTTGAGAACACATTTTGATATTTCTTATGTTGCAAATCTACCAGCTGGTTGCCCATTCCGCCTCTGAATCCACCTCCCTGGCCGGGGCCTCCACCTTGGCGTCGTTGGCCCTGTTGGGTGGCGGAATCGCCTCTCTGACCATTTCTTCTGCCTCCACCGAATCCGCCATTACCCCCAAAATCAGGACGATCTGTCGTCAGTTTGCCTATTCCATTATTAAAAGTAAAATGTTGCTGGAGTGTAACTACATCGGGAATATCAGCGCTATTATCATTGTTGTTACCCTGGAATCGGGCCATTCTTTCACGGTCAATACGCTGAGTTACCTCATAATCAATAACGCCTGATTGCTGCGCAAACAGGGATGAGGATAGGGGCAGTAACGCTGCTGCCAGTACCAGCCGGGATAGTAGATTCATAAATGGTTGTTTTTATATGCAAAAATCTTTATTCGAGCCATTATTGAGCGTTAAATACCATTATTTACTGTTAATTATTGTTAAGGTTTTGGTCGCTTTCCCGGCGGATTGGATAGTTTTGTCAAAGTTCAAAATAGACTCATGCGTCAGCGTATTAGAATAACTCTTACCCTCATGATAATTTGTATACTTGGAATCATCCTATTCCAGGGATACTGGTTATACAACTCCTATCGATTTAACGAAGACCAATTCAGCCGGGGAATCAGTGATGCACTTCGTAGCGCCACCTTCTTTCAACGATATTCAGACGTTCGCCGATACATAAGGTACTCTCTAAAAGACGAAGATTCTTCAAAAAAACCGATTAAAGGTTATGTGATGATGATGGAAGAGCTGGGACCTAACAGAGACAATCGCCCTGCTGTAGCCAGTTCTGACAGATTGATTCAGGTCAGACCGGTAGCCCGGCAAGCAGATGATTCTTCCTCACCTTCACGCCTAAACGGAGATACTACTGATTCTCATATTTCAGAAATCATTATCACCAACCACAACAGGGATAGTGATAGCACCGTTCTCGCCAGAGTAGACTCCGCGTTTAAATCAGAACTTAACAGCAGGCAGATAACAACAAGGTATAAACTCGATACGTTTCACATGAACTTCAGCGGTCTTGAAAGAGGGAGTTTCAAAGACAGCATCCGTCGTAGAATGCCCAACAGGACAAGGAAAGTTCCCGTTAAAGAAGGTAGTAATCTGTTTGTGCAGGCAACTTTTGAATCGCCACTTCAATTTGTTATCCAGAAAATGCTCTGGACTTTGATTGCTTCCCTGATACTAATGATACTTACGGTACTTTCTTTCGTTTATATGCTCCGCACAATTTTAAAGCAAAAGAGATTATCCGAAGTAAAAAATGACTTCATCAACAACATGACACATGAGCTGAAAACACCTATTGCTACTGTGTCTGCGGCCGTTGAAGCCTTGCAGCATTTCAATGCATTGAACGATCCGGAAAAAACGCAACGTTATCTCAATACATCAAAACAAGAACTGCAACGACTTTCCGATCTGGTTGAAAAAGTATTGCATATTGCAACAGAAGAAAAAGAAGAGATCGAATTATTTCGAGAAGAAACCGATCTGAATGAAATTATCGATAACATCCTATCTAATCATCAGTTAAAGTCTAATTCGTTACAGTTACGATATGACAACAATCTAAAACGGGAAACTGTTTACATAGATAAATCACATATTGCAAATGCCATCAATAATTTAGTGGATAATGCCATTAAATACTCCGGTGAAAAGCCGTATGTTCACATCCAGGTATCGGACGAAAAAGGGATGTTGAAAATTCGTGTGAAAGATAATGGCATCGGCATTCCCCGCTCCTACCAAGAGAGCATATTTGATAAATTTTTCAGAGTGCCAACAGGAAATTTACACAAAGTAAAAGGCTTTGGTCTTGGCCTCAGTTATGTCAGAAAAATTGTGGAGCTTCATGGTGGAACCATTATGGTACATAGCGAACCCGACAAAGGCAGTGAGTTTATCATTACCATTCCGGCAACTAAATCTGCAATAAAATAATTTCAGCGCAATTTTGATTCAATTCATATTATGGCAAAAGTATTACTGATAGAAGATGAGTGGCAACTTGGAGAGATTGTAAAAGACAGTCTTGAAATGAGAGGCTTTCATATGTTATACGCTTCCGACGGAAAGGAAGGCCTGCAGCTATTTCAACAGGAACGACCGGATGTGGTGGTCCTCGATATTATGATGCCCAATATGGACGGATTTTCGGTTACTACAGAAATCAGAAAACTGGATAAATTTACCCCTATCATATTTCTCACCGCAAAATCACAGACTGCCGATGTGGTGAAAGGGTTTGAATTAGGAGGAAATGATTATCTGAAAAAACCGTTCAGCATGGATGAGCTGATCGTACGTATCAAAGCGTTGCTCAAGCGTTTTGAAGATCAGCCTCCCCGCAACCTGGAAGAAGGCGCCGTTGTAATCGGACAGTACTTGTTCAACTATGCCAAACAGACACTTACCCGGAATAATAATACAGAATTCCTCTCCCATCGTGAAGCAGAAATTTTAAAGAGATTGTATGACAACCGGAATGAAGTGATGGAGAGAAAAACAGTGTTGCTGGACCTTTGGGGAGATGATAACTTCTTTAATGCACGTAGTATGGATGTGTTTATCACTAAGCTCAGAAGATACCTGAAAGATGATACCCGCATTCAGATTGTAAACATACGTGGCGTAGGTTACAAGTTAATTTTATAGCCTGTTCAGGCACTCATTGCTGCGGCCATTTCCGGGTTTACTTCGAACGTGATACAAACCCGGGTGCCGCCAGGGGCGTTGTTTTCATCTGCAAGATCTTCGATTTCCAGATTACATTGGGCATTGAAAGAGCTACGGTAAAGTTCTATTCTTTCCATACAGATTTCCATGCCTTTGGACTGATGTGCGCCCGCCTTCAGATCCACATTGCAACGCAGAGAGGCCAGGTTTCTGCCAATACCATTATCTTCCACTTCACAGCGAAGCAGATTGTTTTGCTGCATACTCCATCTCACCTGCAGGTGTTTATCTCCATCTTTAGCCATCAATCCATGCCAGATGGCATTTTCCAGGAATGGCTGCACCAGCATGCCAGGCAACAGGGTATTGTCCGGGTCAATAGCAGGATCGATATAGAAAGTATACTCAAATGCCTCACTGGTACGGAGTCGTTCCAGTTTCAGGTAATAATCTAAAATTTCCATTTCCTCTTTCAGGCTGATGAGGCTGCGGCTGGAGTGCATGAGTACCATGCGGAGAAGCCTTGCAAATCCCGAAATATATTCCCTGGCGCGGGTATTCTCCCCTGTTACAACGGCGCTATGGATACCATTAAGGCAATTGAACACAAAATGGGGATTTATCTGCGATTTGAGGGTTACCAGCTTCATTTGGGCCAGCTGTTGCCTCAGCAGGGAAACTTCGGCGGATAGGAAAGTATTCCTGCGTTCAAAGGCCTCGGAATGCGCTAACGCGATCTTCAGTTTCCGGCGGGTGGCCAGAAAAAGCACAAGGAATGCAGCCATTCCGGCTGAAAGTAGTACCAGTAGCAGGGTTTGTAGCTCGACAGACATACAGCAAATTGCGATTGAAAATATACGACTTTTAACGTGTTTTATCACTTTGCGGAAGATGCGTTAAACACTTATCTTTGTTGTTTATGGAACAGTTAGTACAGCAAATAGCGGCCCACAAGGACGAAATCCTGGCCTTTGCGCCAGCCAACGCCGCGGATCTGGAGCAATACCGCATCAAATTTCTGGGTACCAAAGGTATCGTTAAAGCCCTTTTTGGGGAAATGAAGCAGGTGCCCAACGACCGTAAGAAAGAATTTGGACAGATATTAAACGAGTTTAAACAACTGGCAGAATCCAAATATGAAGAATTCAGTGAGCTGAAAGATGCTGCTGGAGGCGCTGCCGAAGATATCGACTATACACTGCCGGCTGCCCCTCACAGGCTGGGTACCCGTCATCCTATCAGCCTGGTAAGGAATAAAATCATTCAGATCTTCGAAAGACTGGGCTTCACCATTGCGGAAGGTCCGGAAATTGAAGACGACTGGCATAACTTCACTGCACTGAACCTGCCGGAAAACCATCCTGCCCGCGATATGCAGGATACTTTCTTTATCAGTAAGAATCCAGACTGGTTGCTGAGAACGCAGACCTCCTCCGCGCAAGTACGCGTAATGGAAGAAGGTAAACTGCCTATCCGCATTATCAGCCCGGGTCGCGTATACAGAAACGAAACCATTTCAGCGCGTGCACACTGCTTCTTCCACCAGGTAGAAGGATTGTATATCGCGGAAAACGTGTCTTTCGCAGACCTGAAACAAACACTGTATCACTTCGTGAAAGAAATGTTCGGTGAGAATACCGGCATTCGCTTCCGTCCTTCTTACTTCCCATTCACAGAGCCAAGTGCGGAAATGGATATTTCCTGCTTTATCTGTGGCGGTACCGGCTGTTCTGTTTGTAAACATACCGGTTGGGTAGAAATCCTCGGTTGCGGAATGGTGCATCCTAAAGTACTGGCCAACTGCGGTATCGATCCTGAAAAATATACCGGCTTTGCCTTCGGTATGGGGATTGAACGTATCACCATGCTCAAATACCAAATTAAAGACCTCCGTCTGTTCTCCGAAAACGATACTCGTTTCCTGGAACAGTTTCAGGGGACAGTATAAAGCAATTCCCATATGATCCAAACCATCGCAGTATGCGGCGCCGGTACAATGGGCGCCGGAATTGCACAGGTAGCCGCTAGCAGCGGATTTGCTACTATCTTATTTGACATCGCTCCGGCGATGCTGGACAGGGCCAAAGCTCAAATTGAAAAGAGCCTGGCCCTGGCTGTTGAAAAGAGAAGAATAAGTGCGGAAGAAAAGGAGCAAGCATTGAATAATCTTCGGTTTACCAACAATATCGAAGATTGTATCGCAGATGTCATCATTGAAGCCATCGTAGAAAAACTGGAAGCCAAATCTTCCCTGTTTAACCAGCTGGCGGAATTTAATCATACCGATACCATCTTTGCCACCAACACTTCCTCCCTGTCTGTATCCGCCATTGCTGCTGCTGTGGTGGTGAATCCTTCCAGAGTGGTGGGTATGCACTTCTTCAATCCCGCTCATGCAATGAAACTGGTGGAAGTGATATCTGGCGCGCAGACCTCAGAAGTGGCTGCCAGCACAATTTTCATGTTGGCCAATCAAATGGGTAAAACGCCGGTAAACGTTAAAGACTCTCCGGGTTTCATTGTGAATCGTGTAGCCAGACACTACTACCTGGAAGCGATGAAAATAGCGGAAGAAGGGATAGCGGATTTCAGTACTATTGATCAGCTGCTGGAAGCAGCAGGCTTCAGAATGGGACCATTCGCACTAATGGATCTTATTGGCAACGATATAAATCTCGCGGTATCTCAGTCGCTCTATGACGCCTTTCAACATGCACCGCGTTTTAAACCTAACCGACTGCAGGAACAACGGGTAAAAGAAGGGAAACTAGGTCGGAAAACAGGGCTTGGTTTCTATCGTTATGAGTAATATCCCGCAAACTGCCTATTTTTGGGCCTCCTATATTGTATAAAAGAATTTCTTCTCATGATTTTAGTAACCGGCGGAACTGGTCTTTTAGGTAGTCATCTTATTCGTTCATTGGTGGAAGCAGGGAAACCTGTGCGTGCGATTTATCGCAAAGCACCGGCAGCGCAGCTGCAGGATATCCATCATAAGATTGAATGGGTAGAAGGCGATATCCTGGATGTAGTTGGCCTGGAAGAAGTGATGGAAGGTATCAGGCAGGTATATCACTGTGCCGGAATGGTGTCTTTCACGCCCGGAAATAATGGTCTGAGAAAAGTGAATGTTGAAGGGACTGCCAATGTCGTGAATTGTGCCCTTGATGCAGGTGTGGAAAAGCTGGTGCATGTCAGCTCCGTAGCGGCTCTGGGCAGAGCGAAAGATGGACAGCATATCACGGAAGAAAGCGAATGGGTACCCAGCAAACATAATTCGCAGTATGCAGTGAGTAAGTTTGATGGAGAGCTGGAAGTATGGAGAGGTATTGCAGAAGGCCTGCCCGCTGTAGTGGTAAACCCTTCTATTATCCTGGGTAGCGGTTTCTGGGAAGATGGTTCCAGTGCGATTTTCAAGAATGTATATAAAGAATTCCCCTATTATACCAGAGGTGTAAATGGTTTTGTGGATGTGAGAGATGTTGCCAAAGCAATGATGATGTTGATGGATGCACCTGTCACCGGCGAACGTTTTATACTCTCTGCAGATAACTGGTCTTACAAAGACCTGTTTACCTCCATGGCAAATGCACTACATCGTAAACCGCCGGTAAAAGAAGCCACACCGTTTATGACCGGCCTGGTTTGGCGCGTAGAGAAAATAAAGCATATGCTTGGGGGTAAGTCTCCCCTTATCACCAAAGAAACAGCACATACGGCACAGCTGAAGGTCTTTTATGACAACAAAAAGATTCAGCAATTCCTGCCGGCGTTTCATTTCCGTTCATTGGCGACTACTATTGAGGAAACCTGTCAGGATTTTCTGAGGGATCACTCATCTCAGCAATAAGGTGCCGATAGCGGCTGCAATTACATTGGAAGTATATTCATCGAGGTCATTTCTGACCCATATTCTGGGCACTTTTCCCGGGATAACAGCCGCTATATTCTTCTTTCCCTTTCTGAATACATAACAGATATTCTCATAGGAATTGACCTTTCCGAAGTGATTATTTGCGGAGACACGGATACTCTCTCCTTCTGTACGCAAAATACCAGCGGGTTTATCCTCGTTCAGGTCCATGTATGCGGATGCTTTCAATATCAATTCCCAACGTTTTAAGGGGGCATTTTTGGTGTCTGAGAACAGGGCGTACCAGAATGTTGCCTTGTCGGATTCCCGATCCAGATAGTCCGGTAAATCGCGGTTGAGGAAGGCGATATGGGTAATCTCCATTGCTTGTACCGCTATGCGGGTACCTTTTCCGGAGACGGTGAAGTTGAAGGCATTTTTAGGGGCGGTAATGTTTCCGGTAATGCGTTCGTCTACCCCATTTTTACGGGAGGAAGTGTTATATGGGCCGTAAGTGATGGTTTTAGCAGTGAACCAACCGTCGTCTATGGTGATGTGCCACAGGTTAACAGAGTCGTACAGATCGTCGTTGGGAGTGCGTTGAGCACTGGCTGTAGCGGTGATTAACAGCAGCCAGGCAGCGAAGAGATATCTCATAAAACACATTTATAAACAAAGGGGCTGACTCTTAAAATGGTGCAGTGTAAACGAAACTTGTTGTAATGTTTCACTGGTTATCTTTTGCGTCAGCCCCGAATGTAATATATTTTATGGCTGAGATTAGGAGAGATGTTTAATCTTTTCCCAGATTTCAGGGATACGTTTGATCCATGCCAGTTCTTTCTTTTTAGAGCGGGCTTCTTCAGCAGGATAACCGAAGTATACTTTACCGCCTTCGAGCGAGCTAGGTACGCCACTTTGTGCCAGTACAACTGCGTTTTTGCCGATCACCAGATCTTTAGAAACGCCTACCTGACCCCAGAGGATTACATTGTCTTCGATCAATGCTTTACCACCGATACCTACCTGTGCAGCAAAGAGACAGTTTTTACCAACTACGGTACCATGACCGATATGGATCATGTTATCGAATTTGGTACCGCGACCGATGATAGTATCGCCACTAACGCCTTTATCGATAGTGCAGCCGGCGCCAATTTCCACATCGTCTTCGATGATGACCCTTCCGCAGCTTTCCAGTTTGTCGTACATCACTTCTCGGTCTGCTCTTTTCTTGAAATAGAAAGCGTCTGCGCCGATCACAGTACCTGCCTGAATGATAACATTATCACCGATAACAGAGTGGTCGTAGATGGTTACGTTAGGATGAATGAGACAGTTGCGACCAATGCGCACATGATTGCCAATGAATACGTTAGGTTGAATAACAGTTCCTTCGCCTATCACTGCTGTATCGCTGATTGCTTTGGTAGCTGGTTCAAAAGGACGGAAATGTTTTACCAGTTTTACATAAGCGCTGAATGGATCATCCAGTACAAGTAAAGCCTTCCCATCCGGGCAATCAACTTTTTTGTTGATGATGATAATAGTAGCTGCAGAATTTAAACTGGCAGCATAGTATTTTTCAAAGTCTACAAAGGAGATATCTCCAGGAGTAACCTTATGTATTTCGTTGATGCCGGTGGCCATTAACTGGGTGTTGCCAACCAGCTCTGCGCCTATAATTGATGCGATTTCCGTTACGGCAACAGGTGCTTCGAACTTCATATGATCTGAGTTATGGAATAATTATAAAGTGGAACAAAGGTAGTAAATCAGTATGTGTAAAGATGATTTTCTGAGAGGAAGTTCATGCTATTTTCAAAGATGCATTCTGTTGTTATCCACAATTATTTTAGTAGTGTGAATAAAATTTTTTGTAAAATTTTTCTTTTGTCATGAAATTCTTTTTAATATTGTGTAGGGAATTTTGTTTCCCTGTACTTACTAACCCATTCACATAATAAGAAAGTCTGATTGTTTACACGGTCAGACTTTTTTTATTCCCTCTGAAATTCGCTACAGCACTGTATTTCATCAGATCGTATTTTTTACTGCATATAAAAGTGGCCATGCGTTACCTCCTGATTTCATCAAGGAAGGTGCACTGACCTTTCGGACATCGTCCATGCCGAAAAGCCCGATTTTTTAAAAATGGATTAAAAAATCGGGCTTATCCGGCAGCATTTATTAGTCAGGATTAAATTGCGCTGCTAAATAATTGGGTGGCGGGTAATTTTCGCCATAATCTCGCATCAAAAGCCATACAGATATTTCTTATAAACGTTCTGCCGGCAGGCGTTACAGCTACTCTATCCGGCATTACTTCAACAAGTCCGTCATGTTCGAGTTCCTGTAGTCTCTCTATACCTTCCATCACTGCATCACACTGTGTATCCGCCTTGCGCCAGCTTGTTTCAAAGTTGCACATCAAGTCGTGGATATGTCCTCTGATGAGTAAGTCTTCATGTGTGAGTATATGCCCTCTGATTACTGGAAATTCTCCTTTGTTTACCTTTTCCTGGTAAGCAGCTGTGCTTTTTTCATTCTGTACATATGCATACCAGTTATCTCCTATGGAAGATGCGCCTAATCCCACCAGCAGAGATGTATGCAACACGGTATAACCCATGAAGTTACGATGCAAAGAGCCGGCATTCCAGGCAGTGTACAACTCGTCTCCCGGCAGGGCAAAATGATCCATACCAATCTCTGTATATCCTGCTGCGGTGAACAACGCTCTTCCTTTTTCATACAGTTTTCTTTTCTCTGCATCCTTAGGAAGATCGGCTTCATCATATTTGCGTTGTCCTACTCCTTTGATCCAGGGAACATGTGCATAACTGTAGAAAGAAATCCTGTCCGGACGCAACTGCATTACTTTTTCAATCGTATCTGTTACACTGTTGATGGTTTGCAATGGCAAGCCATAGATCAAGTCAAAATTGATAGAAGTGAAACCAGTTTCGCGGGCATGTTTCATCACAGCTTCCACTGTTTCAAAGGGTTGTATGCGATTGATGATTTCCTGTACCTTCGGATCGAAGTCTTGTATACCTAAGCTCACTCGTCTGAATCCAAATTGATATAACAGTTCGAGATGTTCCCGGGTAGTATTATTGGGATGTCCTTCAAAGCTGAGTGCAGCATCCGGCAGTAGTTCCGCAGTTTCAAAAATTCCCGACAGCAACTGGCCAAGATGCGCTGCACTGAAAAAGGTAGGAGTACCACCTCCAAAATGTAATTCCCGGATACGTGGTTTACCGTCAAAGACGTCGGTATAGAGCTTCCATTCTTTCAGTAAAGCGGTGATGTATGGCCCTTCTACCTGGTGATTGACGGTGATATGTTTATTGCAACCGCAGTAGGTGCAAAGTTTCTCACAGAAAGGCAGATGAATATATAAGCTCATACCTTCCGATTCGTTAGACGCGTCAAAAGATTTCTTAAGCAGAGCCTTCCATTGATCAAGGTGAAATGAATTTTCATCCCAGTACGGAACGGTGGGATAACTGGTATATCGTGGTGCTGCCACATTGTATTTCTGTAGTAGACTCATGGTAGTTATGGTTTATGACAGTGTATGTAGGTCTTGTCTGGCGTATTGCTGAGAACGGGACTGATATAAGGGATACCGAGATTCATGCCGCGCATGATCAGGAGTATACCCATGACTGCAATCATGAAGGGCACTGCTTTGCGGATCTTATTACGAACAGGAATACTAAGCAGATGTCCGAACCAAGCTGCCGCCGTCATGGCAGGGAGCGTGCCGGCGCCGAATGCTGTCATGAATAGCATTCCTTTTTCTACAGTGCCCGTAGACGTAGCGCCGGCAATTCCCATATATACCAACCCGCAGGGTAACAAACCATTCAGTATTCCGATGGCATAGAGCGTACGAAAACGCTGTGCTGCCAATAAGCGGCCTAATTCCGCCTTTATTTTTCCAGTGATAATGCCGGGCATGGTTACACGTAGTTTGCTGCTCCCCGCGATATAATTGAGCAATACAGCGGTTAACAGCAATAGTCCCATGGTGACAGACAGCCACTGTTGAAAGCCGGCCATAACCACCTGTTTTCCCATCCAGCCAAAAAGCCCTCCAAGTAATGCGTAGGTGCTGATTCTTCCGGCATTATACAACAGTATTCCTGCCATTTTTCGGCCGCCTTCCAGGTGTCTTACCGGTAAGGTGAGAGCGATGGGCCCACACATTCCCACGCAGTGAAAACTGCCTGCAAAGCCGATTAAAAAAGCAGTGAGTGTAAACATGTTGTTAGTTGATATGTAATACCTGTTCCTGGTAATAAGGTTTGTTGTTCATTTCCCAGCGGATTTTCACCCGGTAATTGCCACGCACGAACTTGTCTCTTCCAACTGTTTGATTACCAGAATTATCTGGTTGAAGTGGTACTTCGAAATCTTTGCCTGAATCAGATGGACGGTAAAAGGTAATTGTACCATTGAGGGTTTGTCCGATCAGTTCATGTGGCATAGAGATATTCACTGTTTCTGCTGGTTGTGAAACTTCCACGGGGGCAGATAATGCGTTTGCATTGTTTCTGCCTTCAATTACTTCCTGGTATTTAAGTTCTTCGCTGTAATAATCTTTCGTCACCATATCAATTTTGGTGCGCATGCTTCTTGTCACCAGGGTAAGAATCCCGGCGGCGAAGATGACGAATACGAGTATGATTTTATGTCCCCAGTTCATGATAATTAATTGAATTTGTGTACAATAACTACTATTCCATTGGTCCTGAAAAGGTGGTATTGATGGTGGCGATTTTTACATTTTGTTGGTACAATCCGATACTCAGTTTGGATTTTCTGCCATTGACTGCTGTTCTCGGCAATACGATGAAGAAAGTTCCTTCTCCTTGTCCTTCTGCTTTAACGGTGATATCTGTTTTGCCAATCATTTCGATGAGGCCAGGTTTATCTTCCAGTTTAAGCTGCAGCGGAATTGCTGCGGAGGTTTTGTTTATCAATTTGATGCGGTACAGGTTGGAGATACTGTCTGTTCCTCTTTCCTGGTAGAGCATACCTGCTGTTCTGATAACAGTACCTGTAACTGGTTTACGGCTGGTCAGCATGAAGGTGATGGCGCCAAGAATGATTACCAGCAGGGTACTGTATATTTTGAGTCTGGGTGTAAACCTGAGTTTTTGTTTGTTGGCGATACCGTTTTCGGAAGCATAACGGATAAGCCCACGGGGGCGCCCGATTTTCTCCATCATAAAATCGCATGCATCGATACAGGCGGTACAGTTCACGCATTCCAGTTGGGTACCGTTCCGTATATCTATCCCCGTGGGACATACCTTCACACACTGATTGCAGTCTATACAATCACCTTCCGCATGGTCTCCGTTTTTGCGGTATTTTCCGCGTGGTTCTCCCCTGTTGTAGTCGTAGGCTACCAGGACGGAGTTTTTATCCAGCAAAACGCCTTGTAAACGGCCATAAGGGCAAATGATGGTGCATACTTGTTCCCGCATGAAGGCGTATACGCCATAGAACACGCCGGAGAAGATGAGGATGGCGATAAAGCCGCCCATATGTGCCTCGAATGGTTCCGTAATTATTTTCTCAAGTTCCTTTGCGCCGATGATATAGGCGAGGAACATATTTGCGATAATGAAAGACAGTCCATAAAACAGTATATGTTTGGCTGTTTTACGAAGGATTTTATTGGCTGTCCATGGTGCGTTGGCCAGCATTTGCTGGGCGGCGGCATCTCCTTCTATCCAATATTCTATTCTTCTGAAGAGCATCTCCATGAAGATGGTTTGTGGACAGGCCCATCCGCAGAAGAGTCGGCCGAAAGCCATTGTAAACAGCACGATGAAGAGTACAAATGCCAGCATGGCCAAGCCGAAGATGAAGAAGTCCTGCGGCCAGAAGATGGCGCCGAAGAGAATAAACTTTCCTTCGAGTACATTCAACATAAACAAGGGCCTGCCATTTATGGAAATAAACGGCAGGCTGAAAAATGCAATGAAATAGAAAATGCTGAGAATGGTACGGATATTATAAAAGCGGCCATTGGGCTGTTTTGCGAATATCCACTTGCGTTTTCCTTGTTTATCAACTGTGGCTATACTATCTCTGAATGTCGTACTGTCTTCCATTTGCTATTCTTTTTCTCCTTGAGGCGCTTTTGGATTGGGAGGGTTGGTATTATGTATGGATTTGATGAAGCTGGCGAGGAGCGCTATTTGTCGTGGTGAGAAATCTTCCTGCCATGCTTTCATTCCTTTATCCGGCACGCCGTATTTGATGGTTTTAAAGACGTCATTGATTTTACCGCCATGCAGCCAGTAGTCGTCAGTGAGGTTAGGACCTACCACGCCTTGTCCTTGCGGGCCGTGGCAAGGGGCGCAGTTGCTGATGAACAGTTTCTGTCCGCCGGCCAGGTCATCGGCATTGGTGAGTTCTTTCACGGTATTTTCATCCACATTGTTGGCGGCATTTTTCATGAACTCAGCTTTAGCGGCGGCGGCTTTTTCTTCTGCCATGGCTAGTTCTTCGATTTGTGTAGGAGCGGTTTCGGAGACGTAGCCTCTCCAGAGATAGACTACGGCGAAGGCCATACTGAAATAGAAGCCCCATTTCCACCATGGAGGAGTTGGATTGTTCAGCTCACGGATACCATCATAGTCGTGACCCATATCTTCCTCTTCTTCGGAGGCAGCATCCAGCGTTTTGGTTTTATTGAGTTTTTCGAACCAGTTGACGCGAGGTTTTCCTGGAACGGCTTCTTTTGCAGGTTTGGGTTTGCGTTTAATTCCTACCAGTATTTTCAGTGTAATCAGTAAACTGATGATCACCAGGATTTCGAGGAGGATGACAGATACCAATACCCAGAGGGATGTTTTAGACAGGAGACCGTTGGTGGCTGTTTCCACCAGGGCATCAGCTGCAGATGCTTTGCCGGCGCTCAGCATAGACAGCATAATGATTCCTATAGTGATAACAGCCTTCCCGGCATCCTTCTTCATTCTTTCCCTGTAGATTTCCATTGCCCCCATAACGGCATTGCCTAATACGGCGATGGCGATCAGCAAACCAGCGCATACAGTGATCAATACCAGGGCAACAGGGTCTGAAAGTTCTGACGGTTGCGGCTTCCCGTCGGCCATGGCAGGCACGCTGATTAGCGTACCTGCTCCGAATATGATGAGTGATCTGATGTTCATAAATGTTATTTTTCTTCTTGGTCCAGTGGTATACGACTTACATGATCTATCATCCGCTTATCGGCACTGAATGCCAGCCAGGCAGCCACTACAAAGAATATGGAGAATATCAACAGGGATGCAAGCGGATAAATACTAATCCCGGTGATTGACTGCAGATAGTTGATGAATTTCATGATCTGATGTTTTTAGAAGTCTGTTTTTTCTGTTGATGCCACTGGTTTGGGGGCCGACTTAATATCTTTACCCATACGTTGCAGATATGCAATCAGTGCCACGATTTCTCTGTCTTTTCCGATAGGCAGCTTATCCTGTTTCAGATTGGCTACGATTTGATCGGCTTGTGCTTCGAGGTCTGCGTTTGCTTTAACTTCGTATCCATCCGGATAAGGAACGCCGAGCTTGCGCATGACGCTGATCATAGCTGGTGTTTTAGCTTTGTCGATCCTGTCTTCAAACAGCCATGGATAAGATGGCATGATAGATCCTGGCGACATAGACGTTGGATCGAACATGTGGTTGAAGTGCCAGGAGTCAGGATATTTACCTCCGATTCTCGCCAGATCCGGACCGGTACGTTTAGAACCCCATTGGAAAGGATGATCGTATACAAACTCACCAGCTTTAGAGTATTCGCCGTAGCGGGCAACCTCATCACGGAATGGACGGATCATCTGAGAGTGACAGGTATAACAGCCTTCTCTCAGATAGATATCTCGGCCATGTAATTCTAATGGTGTGTAGGGTTTTACACTGGTGATAGTTGGAATATTGCTTTTCACAAGGAAGGTTGGTACCATTTCCAGCATACCGCCGATACCTACCACAATCAAACTGAATACAACGAGCTGAATAGGTCTGCGTTCGATCCAGTTATGCCAGTGGGATTTACCATGAGTAGTGATTACTTTAGGCAGTGGTGCTGCTTCTGCTGCTTCATTGGCAACAAATTTTCCTTTGCGGATAGTTTTGGTAAGATTGACCATCATCAGTACCAGACCGCTTACATAGAGGAGCCCTCCTACTGCACGCAGCGCGTACATGGGAATGATGGCAGTTACTGTTTCCAGGAACTGATATTTCAGCGTGCCGTCTTCTGTAAACTGTTTCCACATCATGCTTTGGGTAAATGCAGCCCAGTACAGTGGAATAACATAGAAGATAATACCGAGCGTACCAATCCAGAAGTGTGTATTTGCCCATTTGCGGCTATACAGTTCAGTAGAGAATAATCTTGGAATCAGCCAGTACAGAATACCGAATGTGAGGAATCCGTTCCAGCCCAGTGCGCCTACGTGTACGTGGGCAATGGTCCAGTCGGTATAGTGACTGATGGCGTTCACATTTTTAAGAGAGAGCATTGGTCCTTCGAAAGTGGCCATACCGTAGCAAGTGAGGGCAACCACGAAGAATTTCAGAATCGCGTCTTCCCTAACTCTGTCCCATGCGCCACGCAGGGTCAGCAAACCATTCAGCATACCGCCCCATGATGGAGCAATCAGCATAATAGAGAATACGGTGCCGAGAGATTGTGCCCATTCAGGCAAAGCAGTATACAGCAGGTGGTGAGGACCAGCCCAGATATATATAAAGATCAGTGACCAGAAGTGAATAATAGACCAACGGTAAGAATATACAGGTCTGTTCGCTGCTTTAGGAACGAAGTAGTACATCAGACCGAGATATGGCGTGGTCAGGAAAAATGCTACTGCATTGTGACCATACCACCATTGTACCAATGCATCTTGTACGCCTGCATACCAGGAATAACTTTTGAACAGTGACAGTGGAAATTCGAAAGAGTTGATGATATGCAGCATCGCAATCGCTACCCAGGTACCGATATAGAACCAGATGGCTACGTAGAGATGCGCTTCTCTCCTTTTAAGAATGGTACCCAGCATATTGGCCCCAAATACCACCCAGATCAGGGTAATCGCGATATCGAACGGCCATTCCAGTTCGGCGTATTCTTTACCGGTTGTATAGCCCAGAAACAAGGTGAGTGCGCCGCCAGCAATGATGGCCTGCCATCCCCAGAAATGGATTTTACTCAGCAGATCGCTGAACATTCTCGCTTTACACAGACGTTGCAGGGAATAATATACTCCCATGAAAATACCGTTACCAACAAAGGCGAAAATCACCGCGTTGGTATGTACAGGTCGGAGACGACCGAATGTAATAGGTGCAAATCCTCCGTTAATTGCCGGAAGCACCAGTTCTGTAGCTGCATACAGACCAGCGAGCATGCCAATTAACCCCCAGAAAACACAGGCGTATGCAAACCATTTGACCGTTCGGTTGTCGTAGTAGAATTTTTCTAGTGACATAAGTATTGATGGATTGAAGTGCGGAATTACGTTTAGTCTTTACTGTTATCTACTTTATCTTCAAATAGCATGCGATGTGCAGGTGAAAAATCATCTTCAAACTGCCCATGTTTTACCGACCAGATAAATGCGGCCAGGAATCCGAGTGCAACGGTAAGACTTGCTCCCAGCAAGAGTATGATGACGCCCATAGCGATGGTATTGTTAGTTTTCTGTAGTCTCAAAGCGGCAAGGGTTACCCGTTGCCCCGCAAACGGTTAGTTTGCGGGGCCCATTTCAATACGGGCATTAATACTAGTGCTTTGAGGTTGTTACTATGTATATGTTTCGTGTCGTGTACAAAGGTAAGGGCCGTCTTTTCGGGGTACTATGACTTTACTCAATCTCAAACATGATTTTTGTCAGGGATTGCGGTTGTCGCACTTGCAGCAAGCCTCCGACCACTCAGTTCACTCATGCTGTAAGTGAGTAGAATAATACTGATAGAACTTGCCGGCATTAAGATGGCCGCAATTAATGGAGATAACATTCCCTGCACGGCAAAGTACAAGCCTGTAATATTATATGCCAGCGACATGAGGAAGCTGATAATAACGATATGCCTGTTGGATTTACATAAGCGGATAAAGGATGGTAGCAGTTTTAACTGTTCTGCTTCAATAATGCCATCGCTGGCAGGGGTGAAATTATTGGTGCTTTCTGCCACAGAAATGCCGGTATCACTTTGTTTCAGAGCGCCGGCATCATTGAGTCCGTCCCCAATCATTAATACCTTCTCTCCTTTCCCTTGCAGTTTAATAATATAGTCCAGTTTATCTGCTGGCTTTTGTTCAAAGCGCAAGGTGGCGTTGGCGCCCATGAGTATTCGCAAACTGCCTGCTTCACGGGTGTTATCGCCAGAGAGAACAGATAAATCGTAGTGATCGCGTACATGCTCCAGCATACTCCGGATACCAGGACGATAACCATTGCGGATGGTAAATAATCCTATTGGTTTTTCATTGATAGATATAAACACGGTACTTCCGTCCTGGGCTGTTTTCTGCTTAATACCTATAAACTCGGCACTGCCCATGCGGATAAACAGATCGTCTATCCAACCGCAGATACCTTTCCCTTCAAACTCCCGAAAATCGCGGACCGCATAGTTGTTGGCAACGCCACAATAGTTGCTGATAGCGGCACTCAGGGGATGTAAAGATTGTGCGGCAAGACTACCAATCTTCATTTCCTGAGTAGGTGTCAGCGGATCGCCGAAGAAACGTACTTCGGTGCCGGCTTTACCTGTCAACGTACCTGTTTTATCAAATACGATATGGGTGGTATTAGCCAGATTCTCAATTGATTGCGCATTTCTCAGGTATAACTTATGACGAGAGAGAATACGAAGTATGTGACCATTGGTAAAGGAAGACGCGAGCAAAAGTGCACAAGGACAGGCAATAATCAGAATCGCAGTAACGGAAGGCCATATACGGGATGGATCTTTTACAGTCCATACTGCGGCGGTGATTACAGCAATGAGTAATACTACCCAGGTAAAATATTGAGATAGCAGATGTACAAAGGATACATTTGTCTGCTTGCCGGAGTCTTTGAGTTCATCGCGGTTCCAGAGGCTGGTGAGGTAGCTTTGCGCTACCTCTTTGATGGTGAGAATTTCGATATTCCCGCCCACCTGTCTGCCTCCGGCGTATACTATTTCACCAACGGATTTCTTTACCGGCGCAGCTTCACCAGTTACAAAGCTGTAGTCGATCAGAGCGGACCCGCGGGAAATAATACCGTCTGCCGGAATCAGTTCCTGATGATGAATCAACAGGGTGTCATTCGTTTTGATATCAGGCAAAGTTGTAGGTACTTCGTTGCCGTCTTTTATAACGCTGACGGCTATGGGAAAATAGGACGTGTAATCGCGGTCAAAGGAAAGTCCCTGGTATGTTTTTTCCTGGAGAACTCTACCGATGAGCATAAAGAATACGATGCCGGTCATAGAGTCGAAATATCCGGAATGGCCGGCAGCTACTTCTGCCAGACTGCGGATAAAAGTGACAAGTATGGCCAGCACGATAGGCACGTCAATATTGAGAAAACCATGTTTGAGTCCGCTCCATGCTGATTTATAGAATGCCTGTGCACTATAAAAGAATACAGGCAGGGCCAGCACCAGGTTCATGTATTGAAACATGCGGTTCATAGATGCATCGGAGTGGTTATTTCCTGTAAAATATTCCGGGAAACTCAGCAGCATAATATTACCGAAGCAGAAACCGGCCACGCCCAACTGATACACCAGTTTGCGTTGCACGCGGGGTTTCTTCTCTTTCATATCATTCAGGCTGATATAAGGCTCATATCCAATACTGGTGAGCACTTCCGCAACGCGGCGTAATGTTGTCTCCCTATAATTATAAATAATCTTCGCTTCCTTTCTGGTAAAGTTGACGGTTACACGTTGTACGCCCGTTTCCAGTTTGTGGAGATTTTCAAGAAGCCACAAGCAAGAGCTACAGTGGATTTGCGGAAGATAAAGGGTAATATGTATTTGATCTTCGTCGCGAAACTGGATCAGGTGTTGCTGAATTTTTTCATCGTCCAGGAAGGCGAATTTATCCTGTCTCACCACTATACGCTGATTGATGCCTGGCTTGGCGTTCAGATCGTAATATTCGCATAGATTGTGCTGATGAAGCAGTTCATATACGAGCTTACATCCTTCGCAGCAGAAGGATTTCTCTGCCATCATAATCGGATGATCGTTGCAATCTTCTCCGCAATGGAAGCAAGCTACATGTGTATGCGTATGGGTGTTTGCCATTAGTCGATGCTTGATGTGTTATTTAATTCATCCTGCTGAACGATGATGGTACCGGGTTTGGTAACAGTTGGGTACAGTATATTTTGTTCGATATACAGCCATTGCTGTATCAGTTGCTCCAGCATGTAGAGGTTACTGACACAGAGTTTATATTCGCTGCTCCATGTTTGCTGGATCTGGTAATTATCGCTTACCTGACGGAGCTTTTGTAGTAGCAGGGTGATTTTCTGGAATGCTTGTCGGATACTTTCGTAGGTGGCAGGTTGTATGCATTTGTATTTTTCTTCGAGCACACATTTTTCACGGATTACAGGATACAGAATGGTGGCTTCCTTACGGATTACCTGAGAAAATTCGGCATGCAGTCTGGAGAACAGGAGTTGCTGAATAGCTGCGGATCCTGCTACCTGGCTGTCGTCGGGAAGTTCCAGGTTGAAATAGGTCATGATTTCATCTGCCGTCTGTTCGATAGGATGATGGAATTTGTGTACCACCACATCGCAGAGGGTAGTTGGGCTAAGTTCATGAAAATTTATAATGGCAAATGCATGCATCAGTTCGGGTAGATTTTTGATAGCACAAAATTACCTGTACCCTTTTGGGGATACTATGACATGTATCAAGGCAAAAACTGATTTTTATCAGGAACTAGTCGTGGAGGTTAGCTGTTCTGACGATTTCTGGTACGTCGAGGAGGCGGATTCTTTTTCCGTCCAGTTCGATCATACCATCTTTTTTGAATTCAGAAAGCAGTCTGATAGCGGATTCGGTAGCAGTGCCTACTAGATTGGCTATTTCTTCTCTGGAGAGGCGAACGTTGAGGGTGCTGCCATCTTCTTCCAGGCCGTAGGTTTCACGGATAAAGAGTAATGTTTCTGCGAGTCTTTCTCTCACAGGTTTTTGGGCGAGATGCGTAATTTTCAGTTCTGCCTTGCGTAATTCGCTGGAGAGAATGCGCATCATTTCAAAAGACAGGGATGCATCTTTCTGAAGTATGTTCAGGAAGAGGTCTTTGGGAATAAAGCAGATGGAGGAATCTTCCAGGGCGGTAGCGGTGGCAGTATAGCGTTCGTTGCTGAGCAGGGCTTTGTATCCCATGATATCGCCGGCTTTGACGAGGCGTACGATTTGTTCGCGGCCATCATCTCCACTGTGCGACAGTTTGATTTTACCATCATTGATGCAGAATACGCCGAATGGGTATGCGCCTTCATGGAAAATCACTTGTCCTTTCTTGTAGGCAGAACATACCTTTGCCTCATCAATCTGTTCGAGATTGTTGTGGTCCGCTTTACAAAAGATAGATGTGAAGCGGTCTTTGCAGTTCTGACAAGCAGGATTATTAGGTATACTCATAACGAATTATGCAAAAGTACTAATTTACGGCTCCTTAACCAAAGTAAAAGCAGTAGTGGCGTTCAATTATTATATAATTTATAAACCATATGAGGTACTGACAAGATTTACACCGGAAGGTAATAAAGCTTGTCTGGCCGATTTCTTTAAAGTACCTTCAGATGTATACCCGGTAGGACGCCTGGATTATGATAGCGAGGGATTATTGTTGCTGACGAATGATAAATCATTGAATCACCGCATTTTATCTCCGAAATATCAGCATGAGAGAGAATACTGGGTACAGGTAGACGGAGCCGTAACGGAAGAGGCGGTTAGTAAACTAGAGAAGGGAGTGCAGATTAATGTGGATGGAAAGATGTACCAGACGAGGCGTTGTCAGGCATCCCTGTTTGAGGGAGAGCCGGAGTTGCC
This sequence comes from Chitinophaga dinghuensis, assembly GCF_003259435.1. Taxonomy (GTDB): domain Bacteria; phylum Bacteroidota; class Bacteroidia; order Chitinophagales; family Chitinophagaceae; genus Chitinophaga; species Chitinophaga dinghuensis. Next base: position 146,071 of record NZ_QLMA01000002.1, on the reverse strand, counting down.
GCCACGTAACCCTCCTATCAGATTTCGAAAAAGTATTCCGGCGCCATGGATAAGGATGGTTTTACATGAGGGGAAGAACAGGCAGGTGCGTAAAATGACAGCTGCCGTTGGTTTTCCTACGTTGAGGCTTGTCCGTTATCGCATGGAAGGATTAACAGTAGCGGGAATGCAACCGGGAGACATGATCTCCCTGAGCCGCACAGAGGTTTACCAGAAGTTAAAGCTGGGCTAGTCGCCATTATGCTTTTGGCTTTCTGGTCTTATTTAACTAGGTTTGTTGCCTACAAATTTCTATTATGCTGAAATCAATGACTGGCTTCGGAAGGGCGGAGAGCACGAGAGGCGAAACAACAATTGTGGTAGAGATTAAATCGCTCAATGGGAAGCAGTTTGAGGTGAATTTGAAATTTTCTCCTTTGCTGAAACCCTATGAATTTGAAATCCGCTCTCAAATGCAGCAGGCACTCCAACGTGGTACGCTGGATGCTACTGTCAACATTCGTCAGAATGGCGCCACAAGACCTGTTGTGATCAACACGGATCTTGCGAAATACTATTACCAGTCTATCACCATGCTGGCTAATCAGCTGGAACTCCCTCAGGGCGATATGCTGAATATCCTCATGAAATTGCCGGAGGTAGTAACGCCAGCCACTGAACAGATGACCACTGAGGAGTGGAAAGATGTGGAAGAGGTATTGCAGGCAGCTCTGCAAGATCTGGACATGCATCGTCAGAACGAAGGCGTAATGCTGGAGTCAGATCTGTTACAGCGAATAGAGAATATCGAAACTTACATGGTCAAGGTGAAAGAACTGGACCCTCTCCGCAAGGACAGAATCCGTCAACGCCTGGAAGGCCTGCTGGCTGAACATGTAGGAAAAGAAAATGTAGACAGTAACAGACTGGAACAGGAGCTTATCTTCTATCTGGAAAAACTGGATATCTCTGAAGAGCTGACCCGTCTGGAAAATCACTGCCGCTACTTTAAGGAAATCCTTAGAGAAGCAGATCCTGCAAAAGGTAAAAAACTGGGATTTGTACTGCAGGAAGTGGGCAGAGAAATCAATACTACCGGATCAAAAGCCAACGATGCTGGTATTCAGCAATGGGTAGTACTGATGAAAGATGAGCTGGAGAAAGCAAAAGAACAAGTATTAAACGTATTATAGTAAGGCGAATACCTTTATGAAGAGAGTTCTCCTGGTAACTGCAGGCCTATTTATGCTGGCTGCTGCCTGCAAGCCGCCCAAACTGGACGTCTATGAAAGAAACCTGGAAGTCCCTGGGCACGACTGGTCCTATGATTACAAGCCATCTTTCGAAGTAAAACTGGAACCTGAAGATACAGCCTGGCTGTATAACATATATGTGAATGTGCGTCACTCGGCGGCCTACCCTTACAGCAACCTTTGGGTGCTAATAGGAACGCAATATCCGGGCGACAGTCTGCCATCCAGTCAACGCGTTGAGCTGCCACTGGCGGAACCTTCCGGAAAATGGTTAGGAACGGGTATCGATGATATTTATGAACATCGGGTACCTATCCAACAACATGCTATTTTCAGCAAGCCGGGAGTTTATAAAATCTCTTTTGAACAAAACATGCGGCAAAATCCGCTCCCCAATGTGATGAATGTCGGTCTGCGGATTGAAAAAGCCGGCAAACGGCCTTAATGAAAAAGTTTATACATTACGTCAGGCAGGAAGGAAAATCCGTTTCCTTCCTCTATTTCCTGGTATTGGCCTATACTGTTGCTGCACTCATCTGGTGGGGCATATTACTGCTTCGCCAGAGTCACCAGATAACAACCTTCGAACGCCAGAACCTCATCCTGCGGATAGATAGCCTGGCAAAACCCGTAGAACATCAGCTGGAACTGCAACGCATAGAGAAGGATGAATCCATGCGTACCTTCAAATACCTCGGAGAGGGACTCACCTTTCTCGGTATTATCCTCGTTGGCGCCCTTTTCGTTTACCGGGCTATCTGGAAATACATGAAGTTGAGCCGGCAACAGCAAAACTTTATGATGGCAGTCACTCATGAACTGAAATCGCCTATAGCAGCCGCCAAACTAAACCTGGAAACCATCCGGAAACATAAACTGGATGAAGAGAAACAACTCCGGCTGATAGATAATACCATTCGGGAAACCAATCGCCTCGACCAGTTATGTAATAATATCCTGCTGGCGGCACAACTGGAAACGCACCGGTACCAACTTTTCAAGGAGCCACTGAATATTTCGCAGCTCCTGGAGTCAGATATTAAAGAAATTGGCGGACGAATTGGCACTCATAGCATTCAGGCAAGCATTTTGCCAGGGGTATGGATGGAAGGTGACAAACTGATGCTGCATATTGTACTCAGTAACCTGGTGGAAAATGCTGCCAAATATGCACCCCGCAATACCGCTATCTTTGTAAAGCTGTTTGAATCCAACAACCAGCTGAAATTGCAGGTAATTGACGAAGGACCTGGTATCCCTGATGAAGAAAAAGAAAGAATCTTCCTGAAGTTTTACCGGGTAGGAAATGAAAACACCCGTAAAGCCAAAGGCTCCGGGCTGGGACTCTTCCTTACAGCAAAAATTGTAGAGCAACACAACGGTAACATTCGGGTACTGAACAATACACCAACCGGCGCATGTTTTGAAATAACCTGGAGCCAATATTCCGTGCAAACGGCGTAAATTTAAATAGGATTAGAGGCAGCCTTTTAATCCATCATTTGACTTACAATCAAATATTAACACATGAAGGAAGCTACAAAAGCATCAATACTACTGGTGGAAGATGAAGAAAATCTCCAGGAGGCGCTGAAGCTGAACCTGGAGCTGGAAGGATACGAAGTCACTGCTGTAGACAATGGTACTGCCGCCCTGAAAGCAGTGAAGAACGAATATTTCGACCTTATCATACTCGATATCATGCTCCCCGAAATGGACGGTATCGCCGTATGTGAGAATATACGCATACAAAATAATGAAGTGCCTATCCTCTTCCTCAGCGCTAAAAATAGTAGCGCCGACAGAGTACTGGGACTGAAAAAAGGCGGAGACGATTACATGACGAAGCCTTTTAACCTGGAAGAACTGCTGCTCCGTGTGGAAAAACTGATTGTAAAAAACAAGAAGATCCAAGATAAAGACAGCGTTCCCAATGTGTATAAATTCGGTAACAATACGATCGATTTCGCCGCACAGGAATGCATCGGGAAAGATGGCAAACACTATGAACTGAGCAAGAAAGAAGCCATGCTCCTGAAACTGCTCATTGAAAACAAAGGCGAAGTAGTTACCCGCGAAAAAATCCTGCAAGTGGTATGGGGATACAACGTATATCCTACCACCAGAACCATCGATAACTTCATCCTGAATTTCAGAAAATATTTTGAGGAAGACAGCCGGAACTCAAAATACTTCCATTCCGTTCGTGGCGTGGGATATAAATTTACTGAAGTATAAATTACTGTTTGTGCCTTGCAGCGGTCCGCTTGTAGGGCACAAATCTCTTCACTGCCAATTTTCCTCCATTTTTCACCGCTTTCCTGTCAATTTCCGCCTAGTATAAATTGCCCCTTTCACTTCGCCTGCTTTTGCCCGATATTTAAGTATTGTGGCGCCTATTTTCTTAATAGATCTGAATATCGCAACAGCTTGGCCTTACTGGATACTATCCTTGTTCTGCCTCCTATTGTTGCTGTTTTTCTTCTACTACCGGGAGAAGAATAAACGTCGCGCATCCGAAAAAGAACTACATCGCAAACAAACCATCATGAACCTGGAAATACATGCCTTCCAGGCCCAGCTAGACCCGCATTTCATCTTCAATAGCCTCAACGCTATTCATCATTACATCCTTACTACCAGTACAGAAATGGCCTCGTTATACCTCACCCGATTTTCCCGGTTGATGCGCCTGATGATGGGGAATTTCAACAAGGAATGGGTCTCCCTGCAGGAAGATCTCGAAGCCCTGGAGCTTTACCTGCAACTGGAACAACTTCGGTTCGACAATCAATTCGATTATCAACTATCCCTTGATCCCGATGTAGAACCTTACCAAACACTGATTCCTCCCCTGATCATTCAGCCTTATGTACAATATGCCATCTGGCGTAGATTGCTGTTGAGACCCGAAAAAAGTGGAGGTAAACTGATCATTAATATTGGTCGGGAAGATGAGCGACTTTTTATCCGGCTGGAAGATAACGGCGCACCGTCTTCGCCCCTTTTGGATGATACCGGGGAAAGATTGGCCAACGGAATTGATATAGCTTCAGAACGCCTATACCTGCTGAGTGAACGCTACCATATGCAGGCCCAGATATCTGTCCAGCAAATACTGGACAATACTTCCCTCCCCTGTGGAAACCGCCTCATCATTAGTATGGCCTATACCTCATCCAGACAAGCACTCATTGGTTGATTCTTTGGATGGATGAGAAAAATGATGTAATTTTTCATTCGAAGAAGGCTGTCGGATCAGCCTTTGAGAGCAAATAAACCCATATATCAACTATTTCTATCTCCATGCGCGCCATCATTGTGGACGACGAGAAGCACAGCAGGGATGTTCTTCGCATTCTTCTAGAGAGTAACTGCCCCGATATAACGGTAATGGCTACCTGTAATAACGGAGAAGCCGCTCTGGAAGCAATTGCCCTCTATGACCCGCAGTTGTTATTTCTCGATGTTGAAATGCCAGGACTGGACGGTTTCCAGGTGTTGGAGGCTACAAAAAGAGGCTCCTTTGCTGTGATCTTTACCACAGCATACGATCATTATGCAGTGCAGGCAATCCGCCATAGCGCACTGGATTATCTCCTCAAACCCATAGATGCCCATGAACTCAAAGAGGCGGTGATAAAAGCCACCCAACGCCAGGGACAATCTGTTACCAAAAAAGTAGATAACCTGGTAGAAATGCTCCAACAGCATATAAAGCAGTCGGAGAGACTCGCATTACCCACCGCTGAAGGCCTTCGTATGGTCATCGCCAGCGATATCCTCTATTGTGAATCCAGCGGCGCCACTACGAGTATTCACCTGCGCTCGCAGGAAAAACCCTTCCAAGCTGCACGTACGCTAAAAGAAATGGAAGTACTACTGGAAGATAAAGCCTTCTTCCGCGTACACAACTGCTTCCTCGTGAACCTTTCCTTTATGGATAAATACATCAAAGGAGACGGTGGAGAAATCATTATGTGCGATGGACAAAGTGTACCCGTATCCCGCCAGAAAAAGCAGGATTTCCTTATGCGAATTGAAAAGATGTAATTACAGATTTTTTACGCCTGCACAGATGATCCAGCCGTTTTTGCCGTCTGTCAGTTCTACTTTGCAATACTCTCTGGTAGCATCCAGGATTTTTACTTTCATTCCTTCATGCAACTCGAATAAGTCCTTGCTACTGCCGTCTGGTGCAGCTTTTACTTTGATGGTTTCCATCATGACGATACCGTTATGATGATTGTTGGCAATCATATAAGTATCGACAGACATAAGCAAATAGAGTATGAAGAGTCCCCCGAATAGATAGTAGCCCCAGGAGAGATATTTGTTTCGATAACCTGGTATCAGCAAATTAACAATGATACTTGCAATCAGTATCCAGAAGAATATTATCGCGCCAGTAGCCCAGCCATTGGAAGAATGCATGTGCTGTAATTTCAGCCACCATTGCTGAAAAAATACCAGTGGCAATTCGCCGGTATAACCCGTTACTTTCTGATTAGCGAGCGAAAGGTTATGTTGAATGGCCGCGTCTGCCGGAGATAATTGCAATGCTTTCTCATAGCTATACACCGCCATACCCGTTTTGCCTGCTTTGTACCAGGCATTCCCCGCATTTAGAAAGAGTCCGCGCTGACTATACCCCGCATCAATCAGTTGCTGGTATATGCCAGCTGCTTCCGTGAATTTACTTTGGCGATAAAGATTATTGGCTTCGTCAAAACGTTGCTGTGGGTTCACTTCCTGTGCGGACGCCTGAAAAGCGCCTGCCATCAGGAATAATCCCGCAGCCAGGAATAACGATTTGATCATTCTGAAATGCAACATTTGCCTGTTGTTAAATTAATTTTTCAATGCATCCTCCAGATTGGAAATGATACTAACTGCTTTCTCATAAGTGCCCTGCATGCGGCGATTATCCTGGCCGGGCGCGTAGAGTGCTACTTCACAGTTATCGATCAGTTCAAAGAGTTCTGATGTATTGCTGCCGTTAATGCTACGGGCAGCGAGTTTTTCCTGAATTAATTGTTTGCTGAGATCGGCAAAAGGAATCTTCAGCTTATGGCTCAGGTAGCCCCAAACAGCACGAGAGGTTTCTTCATAGAAAGCTTTGTCCTTACCTTCTTTGAGATAACGAGCCGCCAGCTCCAGGCGTTTGAGCGCCACTTTGTTTGCATAACGGTGTTTAAGAAGGGCCGCATTAGTGGTATTGTAATCTTTGCGGCGCTTGTAATAAGTCATTCCTGCAAATACCAGCAAAGGCAATAGCAGCAGGCCATAGAACAATGGACTGGTGATAAACCATGTTTGTTTTTTCACCCATGGTAAGATACCATATTCAATGTTCGTTAGTTCATTTCTGCCTACGCTGAAATCCTGTTTTTCGGATTTCACCTTTTTACCTTGTGAAATAGCGATGGTAAATGGCGCTGATTTCACCGTTTTGTAAGTATTAGCAACAGGATCGAAGTATGAGAATTCCACCGCCGGGATGACATGATTGCCGGCTTCTGTAGGCATCAGTACAAACTCGAAAGTACGGCTGCCAGACAGTGGATTACTGTTCTTCTCAATATTGTCAGTTACTTTAGGATCGTATTTTTCGAAACCTGTAGGTACATTCAGTTTAGGCGTGTTCAACAAGTTCACGTTTCCTTGTCCACTGATGGTTACTTTCAAAGTAAGCGCATCATCGGTACTGAGTTTGGTTTTATCCACCACAGCATCCATGGTGAACTTACCTACCGCTCCGTTGAAGCTCTCCGGACGGCCTTCTGCCGGCAGTGGCTTCACTGTAATATTAACAGGATTACACTGGGTTTTATACGGCACATCCTCATATTCCACATCCGCGCGATTGAAGAAATCGTCATAGAATGGATCTTTAAAAGCAGGATCATTGAAGAAATCCTCAAATGGATCTCTGCCACTTCCGCCTTTATTATGTTTATTCTGGACAATTTTCACCAGTCGCACCTGGTTATCCACTTCTACAGGTTCCAGTTCCAGGGTACCGGATTGCAGCGGGAATAATAATGTTTTACGGATGGTAAACACCTTAAATGGCACGCCATTCACGACCTCTTCTGTAGGCTGTGGCGGGTTTGGAAGGTCTATGTCTTTCGCGGAAAATCCTTTGAAAGCAGGAACTTTTGTAACGCTGGAATTTGTTGGGAGGCGCGTATAGAGTTTATACGTTGCCGTTAGTTGATCGCCTTCATAGAGATTGGTTTTGTCTACCTCTACTTTAACGAATATGTTCTTGCGTAATTTCTCGTTTACGTTTTCACCTTTGCGGAGAATGCCGTCTACTGCTTCATCTCCTCCCCTGTTACGTGGGGCATAAGCGCCAGTACCTTGTTGTTGCTGTTGTTGCAGCTGCTGCATCTGTTGTTGCATTTGCTGCTGCGCCTGACTACTTGCTTTCTTTACTTCTACCAATACAGGATTGGATTTCACGAGATTGCCGTTAACCCTTGCCTGGGCGGCAGGAATAGTAAAGCTTCCGAGACGCTTTGGCCTCAGTGCAAATAACACTGCGTAATATTCAGACCGGCGCCCGTTCATAATAGATTGGCCTCTCTGCTCAAATGGACCTTGCACAATATCAAAATCCTTCAAATCAGGAAGCGTAAGTCCGGTTATATTCACACCATTTTCCAGCATAAACTGGATTTGGAATGACTCATCCAGCGCAACGGTATTGCTACTCACAGTGGTAGTAAAACGGAATTCCTGCGCGAATGCGCAGTTTGCCAGTCCTACTAAGAACAATAAGGAGAGAATACACTTTCTCATACTAAGTCTAACCATCATAATTACGTCAACAAATTTAACCAAACCCGCCAGGGAAGCGGTAGACGCGCCGTTAAAAGTTAGTTAAAAAATTATGAATATATGTTGTTAAATATCTCCTAAAACCGGTCGGAGGAGTATATCTTCGACAACCGTTTGTTTTGCGAGAGAGAAAGCGGTCCATACGATGGTAGCGATATCTTCAGGAGGCATCATTCTGTCCGGAGGTGCTTCAAAGCCGTCCCAAGAGGCCGTGAGCGTGGCTCCCGGGCTGATACTGGTCACTCTTATGCCATGAGGTTTCATTTCTTCCCGCAGGTTGCGGCTGAAGCCCAGCAAGGCATGTTTGGTAATGCTGTAAGATCCGCCATTGGCGTAGGCTTTATGGCTTGCAACGGAGCACAGATTAAAAATATGTCCGTTACGTTTAGTAATCATGTCGGGTAATAATGATCTGGTGAGATGATAAGCGCTGTAAACATTCACAGCCATTAGTTGTTCAAGCAGACCGTCGGCCTCTTCATTGAGTGCGCCAGGAATAAAGATGCCAGCATTATTGACCAGTATATCAACGGAAGAAAAAGTGGATTTTATCTTTTCTGCAAATGCCAATACCTGACTTTTATCTCCCATATCTACCTGTTCTGCCAGTACGGTAACAGCTGCATTTTGTGCCTGAATACTCTCTTTGGCAGCCTGTAATGCCGCTTCCTGACGGGCACATATGGCCACATTAAATCCTTCGCGGGCCAGTCTTTCCGCTATTGCCTTTCCAATTCCTTTGCTGGCGCCGGTGATTACTGCATTCATCATAAGTCCTATGTTAAGCTGGTAAAATAGTAAAAATTGTATTTCGTAACTTTGCGCGATCATGAAATATAAACATCTTTTCTTTGACCTGGATCATACACTCTGGGACTTTGAAACAAACGAACAGGAAACATTGCAGGAGCTTTATGAGCAGCATGATTTGAAACGTAGAGGGGTGCCAACATTTCAGGAATTTTCCGACTCCTACGTAGGACACAACGAAAGACTGTGGGACAGATTCAGAAAGGGTTTCATTACACGCAACGATCTTCGCTACAAAAGATTTCGCCTGACTTTACTGGACTTTAAAATTGGTGATGAAAAGCTGAATGAGGCTTTATCCGACCAGTTCCTGGAGATTCTTCCCGGAAAGAAACGACTGTTTCCGCATACGATAGAAATGCTGGACTATCTGGCCGCTAAAAACTATCCTATGCATATGATTACCAATGGATTCGAAGCAACGCAAATGCTGAAGATGCAGAATTCAGGGATAGATAAATATTTTACACATATTATCACTTCCGAGATGGCGGGTAGTCTGAAGCCTTATCGGGAAATCTTTGATTTTGCGATCGCAAAAGCGGGCACATCAGCGGCAGAGAGCATCATGGTAGGAGATGCGATGGAATTGGATATCAAGGGGGCTCACGCAGTTGGGATGGATCAGATTTATTTCAATCCAGCCAAACCGCCGGTAGACTTTACGCCAACATTCACGATTAATAGTCTCGCTGAGATTAAAAATATCCTGTAAATAAAAAAGCCCGTCTTTAAGACGGGCTTTTTTTTATGATTTAGTCGTTTTCTTCGCGGTAGTTCTCAGCGTAGCCGTTTTGGAAGGCTGTTTGCAGCAGCTTTTTCCTTTTTCAGCGCCATGACAAGCAGTGGCATCTTTGCAGTTGGACATGTCTTTACAGTTTGCCATGTCTTTGCATTCGGCTTTCTTTTCAGTTTTAGCGGTTGCTTTTTCAGGAGCAGCTTTGGTTTTGTCCTGAGCGAAAGCGGTACCAACAACGAATAAAGTAGCTACAGCGAATGTGATTAATCTTTTCATGCGTGGTAATTTCTTTGTTAAAGAAAGGGATTAGATTTTTGCTATTACAGTTTGGGCACCTTTGACTACCTGTTCGAGCTGAACGGTAACCTCGGTTCCTAAAGGTAAGTAAAGATCTACTCGGGAGCCAAATTTAATAAAGCCCATTTCTTCATTTTGAGACACCTGCATACCTGGTTTCAGGTAATTCACAATTCGACGTGCTAAAGCGCCTGCAATCTGGCGAACGAGGATGTCTGTTTTACCATTTCCGATTACAACGCTATGTCTTTCATTCTCAGTGGAAGACTTCGGGTGCCATGCCACCAGGTATTTACCAGGATGGTATTGGGACAGCTTTACTTCACCGCTGATTGGATTTCTGTTTACATGCACATTTGCAGGGCTCATAAAGATAGATACCTGCAAACGCTTATCTTTAAAGTATTCAGGCTCATATACTTCTTCAATCACTACCACTTTACCATCGCAAGGGGAAATCACAAGATTTTCTCCTTCGGTATTTTTTCTTGCAGGTACACGGAAGAAAGAAACGATGAACAGGAAAAACACTACTGAGATGGCCAGGAGGCTCCAGGTAAGGGCCGGAGAGTCAAACCAGTAGGAAACTGCCCCGTTAATAATCAGCAGTACCAGGAATACAAGGGAAATGGTCGCAAATCCTTCACGATGGATCTTCATTGTCTTTTTTATTTGTTTTGTCTGTTTATTGGTTTAATCGCACTGCGAAGTTAGTTCAATTCAAAAATTTCAGCATACGAAATTCTGATTACAGCATAAATGTCTGGACATAAATCCAGGCAAATGGCGCTGCCAGCAGCATAGAGTCAAATCTGTCGAGGAATCCGCCATGGCCGGGCATGATAGATCCTGAGTCTTTTACTCCCGCCATACGCTTGAGTTTGGACTCGATGAGGTCGCCAATGGTGCCGAAAATAGCCGCGATACCTGCCAGTGCCAGCCAATGTTGGAACGACAGATAGGAAGCGCCCCAGAAATGGCCATAAATACCGGCAGTAGCTACCGCGAGGATCATGCCACCAAGGGTACCTTCAATTGTTTTTTTAGGAGAAATAGCTGGCGCGAAGGGCGTCCGGCCAATCAGAGAACCTACGATATAGGCCATCGTATCATTGATCCAGATAAAAATGATCAATAATAGCGGAATCAGCCAGCCAGGTGCAGTACCCACCTGATCAGGTGTATAATGGATATTTTCCGCGTTCAGGCGGATATTTACGAGGAGACTGAAAGGAACGGTCACATAAAGCAGGCCCAGTGCGGAATAGCCTATGTTTTTCAGCGAAAAGTCTTTACTGAAGAGGATTTCTCCAAGAGGAAGCACCATCAGAAAAATAATAGCTGCCCACCAGCCAATAAATCCGGATGAAATCCCGGCGAACATAAAAGTATTCCCTGTAAAGGCCAGCATGATAGCGCAACTGGCTACCGTTGTACCCGTACGATGAACAGGGGTAATATTGCTATAGTCAGTATCAATCTGACGGATAATCTTAAAATATTCCTGCAGGGCGAAGAAATTCACCAGGAAAAAAAGCAGGAAGAACGTAAATGGATTCCACAGAATACCTCCCAGCATGACTGCCACAAACACCAATGCTGACGCAGTGCGGGTAAAAAATGTCTTCATTATTTGAAATTGCAGTTAGATAATTTTATGCCGCAAAAGTCTGCAAAAATAGGAGCAAATGCCCATCGGGATGCCTTATTCATGATCTTCTTCGTCATTTTCTTCTTCATCCAGTTCATATGGATCGCCTGTAGGGGCGTTATTGTGTTGTGTAACCAGGTTTTTGGCGCTATCAGCCTGGGCTTCAGGAACATATAGTTCTACCTGACCAGGGATGGTAAAGGTATAGGAAGATGACTGTCTGTTGAGAATGACAGCATCTATTCCATTCTCCTGTAACATACCCTTTACAATTTCTGTTTCGTAAGGACGATCGCTCGCAAAAACTTTCACCCAGCCTTTTTCCATAAAACAAGATTTTAGATCAGTAAGGTACTAATTTTCCGGTGCTTGTCAGTCTTCGTCCTCGTCTGAGGCCGGCGGATCTACTTGTATAGGCGCCGGAGAGCGTTTGGTCAATGCCCAGAACAATCCCACGGTAACGACTACACTAATTATAGCATAATACCATGGCAGGAAGTCATCCTTAGATGGATCGCTATGTGTAATGCCGTGTTGGAACAGATAGAACGCAACCACCAGCATACCATTATTGATGATATGTGCCAGTATTGCCAGCCACAGGTTTCCGGAGATCAGATAGATGGCTCCCAGAATGAATCCCAGGGCTATTCTTGGGGCGAAGCCCATGATTTCAAAATGTATAGCGCTGAAGATAATAGCTGTGAAGATTACACTCATCCAACGCATACGGGTCATATTGATGAGAATGCGTTGCAGTACGCCCCGGAAGAAAAACTCCTCAGTGATAGCCGGTACAATTGCTATTAGCACCAGGTTTGCGATAAAATCGCCAACAGTGGGCATGCGGAGCATGGCTTTTGTAAGCATTTCTGCTTTTGCTTGCATTTCGCGGGCAGATGCCGGTACATTCCATGACTGGTTCCATTCTGCCAATGCGCCTACAAATGGTAATGCACAAAAGAACAGTACGATGGTGAGCACCAGCTGCATCATAGATGGTCTGCGATCAAATCCCATGTACTCTGCAGGATAAGGTTGCCATAAATGCGCGAAAACCGCTGCAGGCACCAGAAATGAGACAACAGAATAAAGGAATTGTATGATGCGTTGTGGCCAGATAAGTGCAGGGTTAGTAAGAATCCCTTCCTGGATGCCAACAAACGTATAGCCGGTAAGTTTAGGGATTAAAGCCCCCATCAATAGAAGATATACGGCCAGAAAGCCCACGTAGAAACCAATAATGGTTATAAACTGTAGTATAGGCGGATGCTGCTTCAGGTAGCCCCTCATAATTAAATACTGTATTAAAATGCGTAAATTTACAGCGTGAAATTAAGCAATGCAGTAACAGTAATTCAAACATCTCTGCTGCATTTGCCAAAAATATATAAGTTAATACATTAATAACAAGAGCCAAAGTGGCCGTGGTCCTAAATTTATGGTGAAGATAGGAAATATAGAACTGGGAGAATTTCCCCTTTTGCTGGCGCCCATGGAAGATGTGAGTGATCCGCCTTTTCGTGCAGTCTGCAAGGATGGTGGTGCTGATCTGATGTACACGGAGTTTATTTCTTCCGAGGGATTAATCCGTGATGCTATCAAGAGCCGTCAAAAGCTGGATATATTCGACTATGAACGTCCTGTAGGGATTCAGATATTTGGGGGAGACGAGGAACCACTGGCAATGGCGGCCCAAATTGTGGAGGCGACCAATCCTGATTTACTGGATATTAACTTTGGTTGTCCGGTGAAGAAAGTGGCCTGTAAAGGCGCTGGCGCCGGTATCCTGAAGGATATCCCGAAAATGGTTAAGCTGACAGCCGCCGTTGTGAAAGCGACCAAACTGCCAGTAACAATTAAAACCCGCCTGGGCTGGGACGATAACACCAAGAATATTGAAGAGGTGGCGGAACGCCTCCAGGATGTAGGGATCAAAGCCCTCACCATCCACGGACGTACCCGTACCCAAATGTATAAAGGCAGCGCCGACTGGACGCTCATCGGCAAAGTGAAGAATAATCCACGCATTAATATTCCTATCTTTGGTAACGGTGACATATGTACGCCGGAGCAAGCTATCGCCGCACGCGCTAAATACGGTGTAGATGGTATCATGATCGGACGCGCTGCTATCGGCTATCCCTGGATTTTTCGGGAGATAAAGCATTTTATGCAAACCGGCGAACATTTAGCTTTACCAACTGTTTTGGAAAGAGTACAGGTGTGCCGTAAACATCTGCACCAATCTGTAGCCTGGAAAGGTGATATAGTTGGCATCCTCGAAATGCGCCGCCATTACGCAAATTACCTCAAAGGGTTACCGCATGTCAAAGAATTCAGACAACAATTAGTAACTTTAAAGACATTAGCGGAAATTGAAGAAGTATTAGACGCGATCGTGATTCAATATAAAGATCATATTTTCGAAAGGACAGCTCCCCAATTGGCCGAAAACAGCTATCTGCCGGCCACAGACGATATGGCCGGATGCAACGTTTACGGATAAACGATAACCCCGGAATACAATAAATAAAAAATTACTTTCACATGACCACAATTAAAAATCTGAGAAACGAAGTCTGGAAAGACTTACAGATTAAAAACAAATCTGCCCTGCGTAAAAAATACGCTGTTTCAAACATGGGGAGAGTGATCAGCTATCATGAAAGTACGGAAGATGGTAAGCTCCTCACGGGATCTACCGTGGAAGGCTATACGGTTTTAAACGTAAAGCCTGCCGACAGCTACCAGTCACTCTACCTGCACAGAGAGGTGGCGAAACTCTTTGTGAAAAGACCGGGCAGGGCACACAGGTATGTGATCCACCTCGATTATGACAAGAAAAACAACAAAGCCACTAACCTGAAATGGGCCACCAAAGAAGAAATGGAAAACCATCAACAGAACAGTCCGGCTAAAAAAGCATATAAAGAAAAACAACGTAACAGGCTGAAAGGCCTGAAGCTCAATGTGAGCAAAGTGAAGAATATCAAACGCCTGCTGAACAAACCTGGTAAAAAAACCATGAAACAGATAGCAGAACAGTTTGATATCAGTGAAATGCAATTATATCGTATTAAAAGCGGCGAAAACTGGTCGCATGTAACACTGGATTAATGCCTGGTTTGCCAGGAATGATCTATATATGATGTTGTCTGACAAAGGCTGTACAGTAATGTACGGCCTTTGTTATGTTAGTGCATGTCTCTCCCTACATCTCCCCTCTTACCATCTCCGCCAATATCCTCCGATAATGCGCCGATTCCTGTAATACTGGTTCATAGCCCATTACAATCACTTGTTTTCGTGCACGCGACAACGTTACTAATAACTTCCGGTCTACCTCTATGGCCGTGTCTTCCCAACAAAACTGCCCCAAACACTGCAAGGTCTGCACTTGCGCCGCATGATATACCGCCAGAGAAACAATAATGATATCATTCTCGGAACCCTGGAAACGTTCAACGGTATCTATATTGATGCCTTGTAATTCTTTGTCGTCCGCAATCATTTCCCGGATAAGGCTGATCTGTGTACGCCACGGCGTTACTACACCTACCGTATCTTTTGTGAAGTCTTTCCCATAACGAACCTGCAAATAGCGTAGCAATCCGGCCACCCTGGCGGCTTCGGTGGTATTCATTTTGGAAGTAGGCTCATATGGACTGGGAATAAACACCTTCCGGCCCAGGGATAGTAGTCTGTCCCAACCATCCTTACTATAACTGCTGGCATCAAATATTTCCTGTTGCTCTTGCCGTCCGGAAGCCAATTGCCCGGCATAGTAGGGATTAACCAGATTGGCAATGCTGTCGTGCATACGGAAATGGGTATTCAGCATGCCCCAGGAACGATCCCATTTCTGGTTTTTACATTGCTGCATCAGCCTTTCAAATATGGAAGAGCGTAAGTCGGCAATGCCCAACTGCTGCAATTCCGCACTGCGTGTTGCACAGAAAAAGCTTTCCTGGGCCACTACTGGCGGCAACTGATTCTGATCGCCAATGAGGATGAACTTCCGGAAAGGCATCAGTAGTCCTAACAATTGCGGTTCTGTTAACTGGGACGCTTCATCTGTAATCAATACATCCGGAGGAATACCCATCATCATCAGTAGATCCAGGCGGGTAGCCATGGTGGCTACTGTGCCCACAAAAACGCGGTGGCTGGTAATGAACTGTCTGGCTTCCTCTAAGGAGCCGTTCAGGCAATAATCCCGCAAGGTGACTGCCGAAGGAGTATTTCTGCCGCCCATACGCAGATAGGGTATTTGGCGGGCATCCAGTTTTAGAGAGATTTCTTCTACCGCCTTATTGGTGAAAGCAACAATGATGACATGATTGTTACGTTGTACCAGTTCAGCCGTAATAGTGGTGAGTAAGGCAGACGTTTTGCCCGTTCCGGGAGGCCCCTGCAAGAGGTAAAAGTCCTCCGCGGCTACCGCATCCCGGACGATTTGTTCCTGGTTGCTGTTGAACATCGTAGGAACGGGGATTTCCAGCTCTTTAATACGAGGTGTTCTGAGTCCTAACAATAAATCCGCTTTATTGCGGTATTGTGGCGCCAGCATATAGAAGAGGGAAGCCGCTGCTATCCAGTAATTCGACTCAAAAATATCGTGTTCGATGATCCATTCTTCATATTGACGGAAGAAATCGAGGGTCATCTGACGGTTGTTGAGAGAGAATATGAGATAATCTTTTCCTAGTTCATCAATGCGTCCTTTCAGTAGCTGTTGTTGAAGGGGCGCAGGTTCTGTACCGGTTCGCGGATAAATAATAGCGGTGTCCCCTACCCTGAAATTATGACTTACAGGAAGAACGATATCAAATATGACAGAACTGCTGGTGGTATCAAATTCCCGGAATTGCAGTCCGGGGATGATATTGAATCTGGAGGCCTTTTCATCTTCCTGTTGCAGCCACAGGGCCGCAAATCCATCCGCATCGTCTTCGCGGTGTACTTCGGAGAACATGCCGCATTTAGCCTGTAAATACTCTCTCAGCAGGAAGGATAAGAACTCCTTATAATAGGTTTTAAGCGTATCGGGGGCGGAAGTCCAGGCTCTTTCGAAGCCCATGAATGGCTCCACGCTGAATGGGGGAAGTCCGATAGCGCCTGTACTGTTGATATCCGAAAGTATCTCATATTCGCCCGCTGCCAGTCGCAATAACATGGCCACCACTTCATTTCGGAGTTGTAGTAACGCATTTTCAGAGGCGTGTGTACTACTGACGTTGCGCAGTGGTTGTGCTTCTGCAGCGGAATAGAGAATTGCGGAGCTACCTTTTCGCTGGCGTCCGAAAGCGGAGCGCAGGAGGAGGTTATAGCCTACTACCTGCATTTCATGATTCTTCCAGGTATTGAATTCCGGCGCTTTGCCGCTTTTCAATTCGAAGATTTCTTTCCTGTTGGGATCAGTCGCATCTTCCGCCATAATATCCAGACGTCCCTGGATGCCATAGATGGACGAAAAGAAGGTAGGCTCTATTTGTACCGGTTTATCCTGGAGCTCTTTTACTGTCTGGTGGAGGTTTCCCCAGTGCGACTGCCGGATATCGCGGAACATTTCGTTGATTTTGTCTCTGCCGTAGGCGGCTGCCTGCAGGACATTATCTGCTACCGCTTCTTTGAAGGAGGTTTTGAAATCAATTTCGCGGTTACGGAGCATTTCGTCCAGCAGCGCGTTCACGAGGTTTCCGCGGAAAGCGGCCGGACTGGAAGGTTGTGGCACCAGTTTTTTTACCAGGTATAGTAATTTATTCGGGCCTTTATGATTGAAGCACTCTGCCAGGTCACTGATATCTATGAGCAGATCGGGTTCCAGTACGAGTTGACTTTCGGCGGTGGTGGTATAGATGAGCGGTGTCTCCTCATCAGCATCTGCGGCTATTTCCTGCCTGCAATGCATAACGTGGATGGAGTCGTACGGACGTAACTGGCCATGTAAAGTCATGACGGTGGCTGATTCCAGGCCTTCCAGTGATAGCTGGAAATCGCCCTGTTCATCATTCCTGACCATGAGTATGCAGGTATACTTACCCTGGCGACCGGTTACCAGTGGCCCCACTGCCGTCACCATACATTTCAGAGAGTCTATACTTGCAGGTCGCTGACGTACATTACGAGCGAGCGTTTTATCGCCTGTATCGTAGTAGGTTTCAGAGAGGTGCAAGGGAATGACGTCTTCATAAAACCAGGAAACTGCTTCTGCCAGCGCTTTTATACACAAGCTATGTTCCTCAGGTTGTAAGGGGAACAGAGAGCGTGTAGCCCTGGTCGTTAGAATGCGGAGGGTAGTCAGTTGTTGCTGAATATCCGGGGGAATGACTTCCTTATCGAAGTAGAATTGCATGCGCGCGAAGAGATTACCGAAAGAGCGATGTTCTTCGCGGGTAAGGTCCCGGAAGAGGCTTTCGAGAATCAGCTTATAAGCCCTGATTTTATCTGCTGGCTGCGATGTATTCGCCGCTTCAGCGATGCGGGCGTAGAACGCCGCTGCTTTTTGGGTTGCGCGCATCTCTGCAAGATAATGCAATGCCGTACTTTTTGCATCAATGGACCAATTGTTTTACCTTTCGAATGATTTATAATGTAAAATTTTTTTATGTCTGCCAAGAAGATAGCCATTATAGGTGGAGGAAATCTGGGAACGGCCATAGCCCAGGGATTGATGAAGAGTGGATTTTCAAATGCCGCCGATATTACTATTACCAAGCGTAATACAGATACCCTTGCATCGTTGAAGAGTGCGGGTGTACAAGTGGAAAAAGATAATGCCATAGCCATTCGTGGCGCGGAGGTCGTGATTGTAGCGCTAAAGCCTTACAATGTGCGGGAAGTATTGCAGGAGTTCAGCAAGGAATTCCGTCCGGATCAAATTCTGATCAGTGTGGTGACGGGAGTGAGTATTGATGACCTGGAACGTATAGTGCCAGGAATGGCGGTAGTAAGAGCGATGCCCAATACCGCTATTGCGATTCAGGAATCTATGACCTGTCTGTGTTTCAAGAATGCCACGGAAGAGCAAACGGGTTTTGTTACGGACATGTTCAATCAGTTGGGAGCAGCTGTCAGCATTGATGAGAAGCTGATGGATGCAGCCACCGTGTTGGGTGCTTGTGGGATTGCGTATGCCCTGCGATTTATTCGTGCGAATATCCAGGGGGGCATTGAAATCGGGTTTGATGCCCGTACTGCCAGTCTGATCGCTGCGCAAACGGTTAAGGGAGCTGCGGAGCTCTTGATACGGGAGAATCGTCACCCTGAGGAGGAAATAGATAAAGTAACTACTCCTAAAGGCTGTACCATTGCCGGTTTGAACGAAATGGAGCATCAGGGATTCAGTTCCTCGCTGATTAAAGGAATTACCGCATCTTATAATAAGATTGTAAAGGGTTAATCCTTCCTGGGATAATCAAAAAACAGGAATGTTTTCTTTGCGCGATCGAAATCTGACCAGGTTTCGGTGTCGGCCTGTATGGCGAATACGCCAGCGGTGGGCACGTTGTCTATCCTGATTTCTTCTGTGAGATAGTTTGCAAAATCTGTGATCCCGGGGTTGTGGGCGTAGATGGCAATTGTGTTGAAGTCATCATCGATTTTGGTGATTACTTTGAGGAAAGTAGATGCATAGCAGAGGTATAGCTCCTCTTCCAGGATGATAGCCTGTTTGGGGTACTTCCAAATGTCTGCCATGAGTTTGGCGGTTGTCCTGGTACGTTTGGCCGGGCTTGAAATGATGAGTTCAGGTACTACCCCTTTGTTCATGAGGCGTTCTGCCATTTCCGGGGCGTTTTGTTTTCCTCTTTTGTTGAGAGGTCTGTCAAAATCGTCCGTATCGGGATCATTCCAGCTGGATTTTGCATGTCGGATAAGCAGCAATGTTTTCATGGGCTGAAAACGGATTGTTTACGAATCGAAAATAAGGATTTTAAAGAAAGTTAAATGGATCAGGGGAAATAGGCGTTGTTGTGTTGTGATTTAAGATAAAATTAACATAGAAAGGGAGAAAAGGTTGATAGATAGTGGCTTATAATACTATAAAATGAAAAAGCTCCCCATGGGGAGCTTTTTCTGTAATATGATTAATAGCTGGAGCTATTAGTAACCTCTTTCGTTTTTACCTTCCATATAGTTCATGAAGGCTTTATTTACTACGCGGTTACCGCCAGGCGTAGGATAATTACCTGTGAAGTACCAGTCGCCCAGGTTATTCGGACAAGCTTCGTGCAGACTTTCGATGGATTGGTAGATCACTTCGATGTTAGCGTTGATACCTTGTGGAGTAAGGATTTGAGCGATTTTAGCGGAAATTTCCTCAGGGGTGAAAGGTTTATAGACATTTTTCACCACGTTTTGTGCATGGAGGGTGTTGGTACGTTCCAATTCTTTACACAAGCCGTAAGCTTCCTGGAGGATATGTTCTTTACCTTGTTCTTTCAGCAGGGCAATTGCGGCTTGGAATGCCACGAAGTCGCCCATTTTGCTCATATCGATACCGTAACAGTCTGGGTATCTGATTTGAGGAGCGGAAGAAACGATGATAATGCGTTTGGGTCCGAGGCGGTCCAGCATTTTGACGATACTTTCCTTGAGGGTGGTACCGCGAACGATGGAGTCGTCGATAACAACCAGGGAGTCAATGCCTGGTCTTACCGTACCGTAGGTAATATCATAAACGTGCTGTACCATTTCATTACGGCTGGAATCTTCCGTAATGAAGGTTCTCATTTTCACATCCTTGATAGCGATTTTATCGATGCGGATGCGGCGGTTGACCATTTCTGTCAGTTTCTCCTCATCAAAGTTTTCTCCCCAGGAGAGGATTCTTTCCACTTTGATTTTGTTGAGATAGTCTTCCAGACCTTTGAGCAGGCCATAGAAGGCTACTTCAGCCGTGTTAGGGATGAAGGAGAAGATGGTATTACGGAGATCGTTGTCGATTGCTTTCAGCACGGTACCGGAAAGGTTGCGGCCGAGGGCAGTACGTTCTTTATAGATTTTCTCGTCGTTACCTCTGGAGAAGTAGATTCTTTCGAAGCTGCAGGCTTTACGTTCTTTAGGTTCGAGGATCTGCTCTATTGCGTATTCGCCGTTGGCTTTTACGATGAGGGCATTTCCTGGCATCAGTTCCAGTACTTCATTTTCGCCAACGTTGAAAGTAGTACGGATAGCGGCTCTTTCAGAAGCGGCTACGATTACGTCCTCGTTGATGTAGTAATAGGAAGGGCGGATACCATTTGGATCGCGGATAACGAAAGCATCGCCGGTACCGATAAGGCCGGCAGCGTGATAACCGCCATCGAATGTAGAGAAAGCCTGTTGAAGGATATTTTTGATGTTGAGGCCGTTGCGGCGAACCTCATCTTCTTTGCAGATATAGTGGTGAACGGTTTCCAGCATTGCTGCGAGGTCACTGTTCTTGTAGACTTCACCAGGGTTTATGTCCAGCGATTTGAAGAGTTCGTCTGCGTTTACCAGGTTGAAGTTTCCTGCCATAGCGAGGTTACGGGCAGGGATGGTATTGTATCTGACGAAGGGGTGGCACAGTTCCACATTATTTTTCCCCTGGGTGGCGTAGCGGAGGTGTCCGAGCAACAGTTCTCCCAGGAATTTGGTGTGTCCTTTCATCAGTCCGGGATATTTGGTTATCTCGGGTTGATACTTTTCGATTTCCTGAATTTCGTCCCTTATTTTGCTAAAGACGTCGCCGATTGCCTGTGGGGCGGAACTGCGTACGCGGTGCATAAAGGGTACTCCGGGTTCAGTATCTAATTTTACTGCAGCTACACCAGCGCCGTCCTGGCCCCTGTTGTGCTGCTTTTCCATGAGCAGATAAAGTTTGTTCAGCCCATAGAAAACAGTTCCATATTTCTGTTGGTAATATGAGAACGGTTTTCTCAATCTTATGAATGCCAGTCCGCATTCATGCTTGATCGCATCACTCATGCCTGAAAATTGAAGATGCAAAGTTACGGCAAATAAAATTAACCCGCGTCATGAGAGCGTAACTACGGGATATGTATAAATGGAAAGCGGCACAGCGTATATGCTGTGCCGCTTTTCGAATATGTTAAAATCTGGAATTATTTTTTTGCAATCTGTCCCATCCACTGGCTGATATGGGTGCAGGTTTTATATTCCGGATCTACGTTTACGTAGAAGGTAGGTATTTTTTCCATGAGCCATTTATTGATGGCTTCGGCTTGTTTGATCATGAGGGTACGTTGCTGGATGCGGGAATAGTCATCCGACAGGTTCTCTCTGTGAGGTTGTGTACGTGTTTTCAGGAAAACGAGGCGTACAGCGGTGTGGCCTTGATCGTCGACAAAGGTGGTTGGTTTGGAGATTTCTCCTGGTTTCAGTTTTTCCAGCATCAGTACGATTTCTTTTTCAGAAGGATCGTCCAGTTGGTCGATGGTGAGGAGGGTACCGTCGCCTACTTTTGATTGCAGCATACCGCCGGTAAATTTCGCAGAAGGTTCGTCGCTGAAATCGCTCACGGCTTGTGCGAAAGTGATTTTATTGGCGAGGATCTGGCTGCGTACGGAGTCCAGTTTTTCTGTGGCTTTAGCCAGGTCAGATTTGGTAACGGCCGCTCTGATGAGGATGTGTTGAACGGTGATATTATCGCCCTGACGTTTGAGCATCTGGATGATATGATAACCGTGTGCAGATTTAACTGGGTTGGAGATTTCTCCTTCTTTCAGACGGAAGGCAGCGGCCATAAAGTCTGGGTCCCAGGTATTTTTATCGTTACGGTTCATTGGGTAGATCCCTTTGTTATCTTTTACGCCTGGATCTTCAGAGTAGAGAATAGCGAGGGAGCCGAAGTCTGCTTCTTTATTTTGAACACGTTTTTTGAATTCGAGGAGGCGATCGATGGCGTATTGGTCCATTTCGCGGGTCGCTTTCGGAGTGATAACGATTTGGCCTATTTCCAGTTCTGATTCATAGAATTTGAGACTGTCTTTAGGGATGGCGTCGAAATATCTTTTCACTTCGGAAGGGGTAACTTTCACCTGTTCTATGACTTTATTGCGCATAGCCTGGGCGAGTAAGTTTTCCTTGATAGGATTACGGAATCTTTCGCGGAGTTGGTATACGGAGTAGCCGGTTACTTCTTTCATTTTCTCCTTGCTACCGTACATCTGTTCGAAATATCTGATACGGTTTTCCATTTGGCCTTCGATATCGGCATCGCTCACGGGGAGGGAGTCGCGTTCGGCCTGGAGCACCATTACTTTTTGAGAAATGAGCATTTCCAGCGTTTTGCAGGGAGCATCAGCGGGCAGTTGGCCATCCGGGGTATTGCGTTCCTGGTCTGCCAGGGCGCCTTCCATGTCCGACTTTAGGATAATTTTATCCCCTACAATACCTATAATTTTATCTGCTATGAGCTTATGTTGTGCAGAGGCTGCTTGCATGAGCGTCAGAGATATAGCAGATAATGCCAGAAGTTTCTTCATAATAATGAGTAAAGTTCAAAAATAACCAAATAAAAGTCAGACCACTACTAAATTTCGACGGATTTAACAAAAGTTTAGATTAGCCTGGAAAAAAGGATGACAGGTTAAAAAAAATGCAGCGAAGTTGACCTTCGCTGCATTTAAGGATATTGAAAGGAGATCTTATAAAGTTCTCTTCACTTCTACTTCTTCGAAACCTTCTACGATATCTCCAGGGCGGAGGTCGTTGTAGTTACGGATACTCAGACCGCATTCCATGTTGGTCGCTACTTCTTTCACGTCATCTTTATAACGTTTCAGAGAGCCGAGGTCTCCGGTGTATACTACGATACCATCGCGAACGAGGTTTACTCTGGTATTTCTGGCTAGCTTGCCATCGAGTACGAAGCAACCAGCCACTGTAACCTTGTCGAATTTGTATGTTTCGCGGATTTCCACGTTGCACACCACTTTCTTTTCGATTTTTGGTTCCAGCATCCCTTCCATGGCGCTTTTGATTTCTTCGATAGCGTCGTAGATGATGGAGTAGTTGCGTATTTCGATGTTTTCTTTTTCTGCCAGTTTTGCTGCCTGGGAAGACGGACGTACCTGGAAACCGAGGATGATTGCATCGGAGGCGGTAGCCAGCAGGACGTCTGATTCTGTGATCTGACCCACTGCTTTGTGTACGATACTGATAACGATTTCTTCTGTAGAAAGTTTCTGCAGGGAATCGGACAGTGCTTCCACGGAACCATCAAAGTCAGCTTTGATGATGAGGTTGAGCTGTTTAAAGTTACCCAGTGCCAGACGGCGGCCGATTTCATCGAGGGTGATATGTTTCTTGGTACGGATACCTTGTTCGCGAACGATCTGAGCTCTGCGGTTAGCCACTTCTTTAGCTTCGGATTCGTTTTCGTACATTTTGAATTTCTCACCTGCCTGAGGAGCGCCGTTCAGACCCAGTACCTGTACTGGCATGGATGGGCCGGCTTCTTCCATTTTCTGGCCACGTTCGTTGAACATTGCTTTGATTTTACCGTAGTAAGAACCGGATACGATGGTATCGCCTTGACGGAGTGTACCATTTTGTACCAGGAGGGAAGCAACGTAACCGCGACCTTTATCCAGGGAAGCTTCGACGATAGAACCGGAGCCTTCGCGGTTAGGGTTGGCTTTCAGTTCGAGCAGTTCGGCTTCCAGGAGGAGTTTCTCGAGGAGGACGTCGATGTTCAGACCGCTTTTAGCGGATATTTCCTGGCTTTGGTATTTACCGCCCCAGTCTTCCACCAGGAGGTTCATACCTGCCAATTGTTCTTTAATTTTTTCCGGGTTAGCTCCATCTTTATCCACTTTGTTGATAGCGAATACCATAGGGAGACCGGCAGCCTGAGAGTGGGAAATTGCTTCTTTTGTCTGAGGCATGATGGCGTCATCTGCAGCGATCACGATAACCGCGATATCTGCGGCTTTCGCACCACGGGCACGCATCGCAGTAAATGCTTCGTGACCTGGGGTATCGAGGAAGGTGATTTTCTTACCGCCGCTGGTGGTTACCTGGTAAGCACCGATGTGCTGGGTAATACCTCCGGCTTCACCTGCCACTACGTTCGCGTTGCGGATATAGTCGAGCAAGGAAGTTTTACCGTGGTCAACGTGACCCATGATGGTAACGATCGGAGCGCGTGGTTCCAGATCTTCTGGATCGTCTGCAACTTCTTCCTCTTCGTTTTCTTCTACTGCATCGAGGCCGATGAATTCTACTTCGTAGCCAAATTCGCCAGAAACGAGTTCGATTACTTCCGCATCGAGGCGTTGGTTAATGGACACCATGATACCGAGGCCCATACATTTAGAGATTACTTCGGCGAAGCTTACATCCATCAGGTTGGCCAGTTCGCTCACGGAGATGAACTCGGTTACCTGGAGTTTGCTGTTTTCAGCGCCTTCGTTTGCTCTGATGTTGGCTCTTTCCTCGCGTTTTTCACGGCGATGTTTGGCTTTCATTTTGTTACCGCCTCTACCACCAGACAGTTTAGCCATTGTCTCCTTGATCTTATTCTGGATTTCGTTTTTATCGATTTCCTTTTCTTCAGGAGTACGGTTATCTGGGCCGCGGTTGCCAGCGCCATGACGGTTGAATCTGTCTTGGCCTGGTCTGTTATTGAAGTTGCCGCCTTGTCTGTTTTGGTTATGGCCTTGACCGCCGCCTTGTCGGTTTTGACCGAATCCGCCACCTTGGCGATTTTGACCATGTTGACCACCTTGACGGTTTTGGCCATGTTGGCCACCGCCGCCTTGACGGTTTTGTCCGTGCTGACCTTGGCCTTGGCCTTGCCCTTGTCCCTGACGGTTTTGACCGTGTTGATTGCGGTTGTCTCCACCATGCTGGCCACCTTGGCGATTGTCGCCATGTTGTCCGCCTTGGCGGTTAGGACGGTTGCCGCGATCATGAGGGGGGCGATCGCCGGTACCTTGACCTTCTTTGCGTTCGCCATCTTTGAAATCGCGAGGCTGGATAGGTTCAGGTTTCTTTTCAACGATGATGCGCTTACGTTTCCGTTTTTCGTCGCGATCTCTGTTGAAGTTAGATTTGTTATTATCTCTTCTGTCAGATTGCACTGGCAGTTCGATTTTGCCGATTACTTTAGGGCCGGTTAATTTTTCGGCCTGGATATTTTCGATAACGGCGCCGGCTTGTTCATCATTTTGATTTTGTTGAGCTGCGGGAGCCTGGATATTATCTTTGGATTTAGCATCCTCCTTAACAGGTTGTTTAACGGGGATGGCTGTATCCTTAATTGCTGCAGCCGGTTTTGCCTCTTGTAATACTTCTTCCACTTTGTTAACTACAGGTTTATCTTCAACCGGTGCGGCTTTTTCCGTTTTATCTGTCGTATCGGTTTTATCTGTTTTAGCTGATTTCTCAGGTTGAGCTGGGGCGGCGGGCGCTTCTGGCGCTTTCGCTGCTGGTTGCTCAGGTTTGGTTACTACTGGAGCAGCAGGTTTTTCAGGAGCGGGAGCGGCTGCTTGTGGTTTTTCCACAGGGGCTGCTGTTGGTGCTTCTGGTTTTTTCTCTGCAACAGGAGGTGCCGGAGCCGGTTGTTCTTTCGGCTGTTCGGCGGGAGTAACCGGCGCTTCTGGTTTAGGCTGTTCTTTTTGTGGAGCAGGTTTTTTACCAGCACGGTTAACGGCGTCGAGATCAATAGTAGTGATGACGCGAGGGCCGTTAATTTTAGGCGCTTCGGTTTTAACCACTTCCGGTTCGGCAGGCGGTGGCGCCTGAGTTTTAGGAGCTTCCGCCACAGGGGGAGGTGGTGCAACGGGAGGTTCTGTTTTCTCTTTTTCCTTGGCCGGAGGGTTGACAGGAGCTGTTGCCTGAGGCGCCGGAGGAGGAGTTTCCTTGGCGGGTTCAGGTTTAGGTTCTGCCTTAGGAGCTTCTGCTACAGGAGCAGCAGGCTCTTTTTCTTCTTTAGAAGTGTTCTTTTTAGCCGCAGCTTCCGCTTCCTCTTTTTCTTTCTCCTTCTCTTTCTTCTTCGTATCTAACACGCTTCCTTTAGGCAGGGCAATTTGGTCGCTTTTGCGTTTATTGGCCTTATCCTGTTGGAATTCCGACTGCAGCGCTTGGTACATAACAGCCGTGAGGCGGGCATTTGGCGAACCAAAGCCACCCATGTCGAAGCCTTTATTGGAAAGATAGTCTATGAGGGTTTCTTTACCAATATTAAACTCTTTGGCTGCGGCAAGCAATCGTGGTGTGTTGTTTGTTGTTTCAGGCATATCGTATTTCGGGCCTCCCCTGTTTCCCGTTTCTTCCAAACGGGTTGTTTTTTTACGTTTAAACAATAACTCGAAAAATCCAATTCCCCTTCTAATAAGCCCTTTACCTGGGAAGGGTTCTGGCTGGGCTTTATTCTTTGTCAAACTCTTCCTGCAATATTCTTCTTATATCCTGCACTGTCTCTTCTTCCAGATCTGAACGGCGAACCAGTTCTTCTGTTGTCAGCTCCAATACGCTGCGGGCAGTATCACAACCTATGCGCTTCAGTTCATCTATAATCCATCCTTCGATTTCGTCAGAGAATTCTTCCAGATCGATATCGAATTCGGCTTGTTCTTGTTGTTCATCGCGGAACACGTCGATTTCATATCCGGTGAGTTCGCAAGCGAGTTTGATATTTACACCTTTTTTACCGATGGCGAGAGACACTTGGTCTGGCGCGAGGTAAACGGAGGCATATTTATTTTCGTTATCTACTTCCATTCGGCTGATTCTGGCAGGTGTTAACGAGCGTTGAATCAGGAGTTGGATATTGGCAGTAAAGTTAATGATATCGATATTTTCGTTTCTCAGTTCACGAACGATACCATGTATACGGCTACCTTTCATACCAACGCAGGCGCCCACTGGGTCGATGCGGTCGTCATAAGATTCTACTGCTACTTTGGCTCTTTCACCAGGTTCGCGAACGATTTTCTTAATAACGATGAGACCATCAAAGATCTCAGGGACTTCAATTTCGAGCAATTTAGCCAGGAAGGATGGATGTGTACGGGAAAGAATGATGAGTGGGGCATTATTCTTCATTTCCACTTTTTTCACCACCGCTCTAACGTTTTCCCCTTTCTTGAAATAATCAGTGGGGATTTGTTCGGCTTTTGGCAAAATTAATTCATTCCCTTCATCATCAAGCAATAAAACTTCTTTTTTCCAAACCTGGTATACTTCGCCGGTTACAATTTCACCAGCTTTATCAGCATATTTCTTTACGAGAATATTCTTTTTGAGGTCGCCGATGCGGGCAGACAGCGTTTGTTTTGCTGCAAGGATTGCGCGGCGGCCGAAGTCCAAAATTTCTACTTCTTCGTAGAGGTCTTCCCCGATTTCCAGGTCTTTCTCAATGCTAACTGCTTCAGAATAAGCGATTTGTGCATTTTCGTCCTCCACTTCACCGTCTGCTACAACCAGGCGGCGGCGTAATATTTCAAGGTCTCCTTTTTCGGTATTTACAATGACGTCAAAGTTCTCATCAGAGCCATACTTTTTCCTCAGCAGCGTTTTGAACACATCTTCCAAAACCTTCATCAACGTAGGACGGTCAATGTTTTCCGCCTCCTTAAACTCGCTGAATGACTCAATCAGGTTAATACTAGCCATGTTTATTTATTATATTTTAAAACACGATGCACACTTTCGTGTGTTTGATTTCAACAAAATTTATATCGGTTGATTTTTTCTCTTTTTTCTTACCAATCTGCTCCTCGATCGTTATTCCCTCCTCTGTAACCGTCTGTAGGGTCCCTTCTTTACTGCTGCCATCCAGCAGGGTCACCTCTACTTTACGGCCAATATTTTTTACATATTGTCTGTGCAGTTTGAGTGGCTCTTCCAGGCCAGGAGAAGAAACTTCCAGCGAAAAATCGTTGTTAGGAAATAATGCAGCTTCTTCCAGCAATGGATAGAGCGCACGATTAAAAGATACCAGTTTATCCACTGGTACGCCTTTATCTCCGTCTAAAAAGAGCTTAATATTATTGGTAGGCTTAATTCTGATTTCTACCAGAAAATTATCGGGATCATTTGCCAGCAAGCCTTCTGCCAGTTCCCGGATAGCTGTTATCACGTGTTCGTTTGCCATACAAAAAGCGCGAAGGGGCCGATATCTCGTCCCCTTCGTTTGAATCATTTTTCCTACGCAAAATTAGGATTTTATTTTTATTGTACCACTATTTATTTTATTTAACTGTTAATTTCCCAGGGAGATATCGTCTCTTTATTTTGATATAACCATAAATTATAATTCGTATGGTGATGTCAGAAGTTAAAGAAAACTTAAAATGACCATGAAAAAGAGAGGTCGGAGTAGATTAACTGCTACCTTTGATTACTATGTTGAAGATGTTACTTTATATAATTCTTTTTGTATTTCTGTACCAGGTGATATTTAAAGTGGTCATCCCGGTATACAGAGCTACCAGAGCTGTGCGTAAGCAGATGGCGGATATGCAGGAGCATATGCGTCAGCAATATGAGCAACAGCAAGGTTCACAACAGGGGTATAATACGCCCCAGGAACCAGAAGCCTCCCGTCCTACCCCGAAAGTAGACAAGGGCGACTACATCGATTTTGAAGAAATTAAATAAAAAAACCTCACGAAGCCGTGAGGTTTTCTTTTATACGGCCATCGGCCTGAAAATATCCAGAATAGTTTTTGGAGGTAGTAAGTGGATGGTATGTAATCCCACTTTTTTCGCCGCCTCAATGTTTGGAAGGGTATCATCAATGAATACCGTCTCTCCTGCTTTCAACCCATTTTCCTGCAATACGACTTCATAGATTTCCGTTCCCGGTTTGCGTAAACCCACCAGATGGGAATAGTATGTCTTATCGAAAAACTCGGCCAGAGAGGGGATTCCCCTGCTTTCCATTAATATTTGATTGAATCTCTCCAGATGAATGGCATTGGTATTACTGAGCAGATACAGATTATATTGTTGTCTTAATTGTTGCAGTAGTTGGAGTCGCTGTAACGGAAAATCCAGCAGCATAGCGCACCAGGCGTCAATTATTTGTTCATCGGTTACTCCTGCAGGTACATGCTTGTGCATTTCCTGGAGGAAGTCTGCGGTAGAAATATGCCCGGTTTCCAGATTGTCGAACAGATGTGAGCCTTTAAACTGGCTGTATAATTCATGAAAATTAGTCACGCCCAAGGCGATGAAGGCATCATTCGTCTTTTGATAATCGATATTCAGAATTACCCCGCCGAGGTCAAAAATGATATTTTTAATTCCCTGCATATATACTCCTTTACTACAAAGAAAGTGGATTTTCTTAAAGTGTAGGCGTTTGAGTTAGACCATACAAAATATTTTTAGGTTAATTGAATAAAATAATTAATTTTGCCGTCCCTCGAAAGAAGGGAATTTGCGTTCTTCGGAACAGCTCCTATAGCTCAGTTGGTTAGAGCACCTGACTCATAATCAGGGGGTCACAGGATCATGCCCTGTTGGGAGCACAGAGAAAAACGGTAGTCTTTTGCAGGCTACCGTTTTTTATTTTGACCCGAAATATACACCAGGAGCTCCCGGAAATACCCACATCATTTAACCTGCTCCCTACTATCTAAATCCTTACTTTGCTACATCAATACAAACCATGAAACATCCAGACGTAATTATTATTGGGGCAGGCGCCGCAGGATTAATGGCTGCTTATACGCTTATAAAGGCGGGGCAGGCGGTTACAATATTAGAGGCGCGCGATCGTATTGGTGGTCGGATACATACATTGGATAACGTTGAACTTGGGGCGGAATTCGTTCATGGGAATTTACCGGTGACATTGGAATTATTGCAAACAGCAGGGATTCCCTATTCCCAAACACAGTTTAAGATGGCACGTTCCAGGGATGGCGCATTCCAGGAAGGTAATGACGCCGTTACTGGCTGGGAGACCCTAATGGAGAAAATATTTCAGCTGGAAAAGGATATGCCTTTGAGGGCATTCCTGCAAACACATTTCGCCACAGAGGAATATGCCGACCTGCGCAATCATATCGAAGGGTTTGTGAATGGATACGATACCGGAGAGGTAGATGATATCAGTACTTTCGCTGTTCGAAATGAGTGGAGTAGCGAAGATGACGAAGCTCAATATCGTGTAGATACCGGTTATGGAAAGATGATACAATTTCTTGCCGATGCGGTATTGGCTGCAGGAAGTGAAATACACTTGAATAAAATTGTCAGAGAAGTACGTTGGCAAAAAGACAAAGTTGTCATCTCCACAACGGATGATCATACTTATAATGCAACCAAAGTGATCATTGCGCTGCCATTAGGAATACTACAGGCGCCTGTGGAAGAAACTGGCGCTGTTATTTTCAATCCGGCAATTCCTGCACAGAAAATGGCGTGGCAAGATATCGGCTACGGATCTATTATAAAAATATTGCTGGAATTCCAGTCGCCATTCTGGACAGAAAATAAAGCATTTAATGCGCCTGGTAATAGCCCTTCTACTACCGTGTTGGTAACTTCCAGGGAACAAGTACCAACCTTCTGGACACAAACATCCATTGATAGCCCGCTGCTCACTGGCTGGCTCGGCGGACCGCCAGCTTTTGCAAAGAAGGACTTGCCGGCGGCAACTATATTGGAATTGACGTTACAGTCGCTGGGAAATATCTTCCATATTTCTCCGGAACAACTCCAACATAATCTCAAGAACTGGCATGTGGTTAATTGGACGGTGGACCCTTTTACCAGAGGGTCTTATGCTTATAGTAAAGTGGAAAGTGTGCAGGCGAGAGTGCTGCTGTCAGAGACAGTTGAACGAACCATCTATTTTGCAGGCGAATACCTGTATGATGGCGCTGCCATGGGGACTGTTGAAGCTGCACTGAGCAGTGGAAAGGAGGCGGCGGACTTAATTTTAGCGGAGTAGAAACAGGGGGAAATTCAAATAGCGTGAAGTTATTTTTATTCCTAACTACCTACCTTCGTTCACTCATCTATTCGTAAAACTGAAAAACCTCATGATCCAATACACCACAGGAAACCTCCTCCAGGCTACTACTGAAGCCTTAGTAAATGCTGTTAACACCGTAGGCGTTATGGGCAAAGGAATTGCACTACAATTCAAAGAAATATTCCCTGAAAATTTTAAAGTGTATAAGCATGCATGTGATGAAAAATTATTGGATGTTGGCCAAAATCTTGTAGTGCCTGTATCTGGGGAGACAAACGTAAAATGGATCATTAACTTTCCTACAAAGAAACACTGGCGGCATCCGTCGAAAATGGAATACATTACTGCTGGCCTGGATGACTTGGTGAAGGTAATCGCGCAATACAAAATACAGTCGCTTGCCTTACCCGCCTTAGGGTGCGGGAATGGCGGACTACATTGGGATCAGGTGAAGCCCCTGCTGGAAGAAAAGCTGGGACATTTGCAGGATGTAACGATTGTTGTCTACCTACCTATCTGATTTTATTTCACCGCATTTGCCACCAATATCATCACATTGCTAAAATTGTGAAACACTACTGGTAATACCAATGACCCGCTTTGGACCCGAATCCAGCCAAACACCATTCCACTGATAAAGGCATAACAGAAATTGCCGGTGTTGAAATGAAAGGCAAAATGATGGGTGATAGAAAAACTATGGCCCAGGGCAAAAAGTATAGAAATGATCCATAAGTCGAGCGTGAGTCCGAGGAACTTTACAGATACACGGTTTAAGGCTGATTGTAAAAGTGCTAAAAGGAATCCCCGGTACAGGAGTTCTTCCTGTAAGCCAGGTAAAGTGGCCTGATATAAATATCCTTCAAATGTTACTGCCTCTTTGGTGGAAGAAAAATAATTTCCGCCCGACTTGGCGAGCACCAGTAAGATCCCTGCTATCATCACTCCCCGTAGTGTAGCCATGTCTACATACCATCTTAATCCTACCAATTCTGTACTAACAGTGCGTTTTAGCAATAGTAGATAATATGCCAAAGAGACTACTATCCCCAGTATTTTCCCCAGCCAGTTAAATCTTATTTCCGGCGCCAGTCTGACCTGGAGTATTCCGCCCCATTCCAGCGCCATTTCTGTTGCGGTGAAGAGTAGGACAAAATGCAATAAAAATAGCCATGATAATTTTATATCAGGACGACGAAGTATGAGTAATAAGGGAAGTAATGAAATCAAACAGGAAAAGATAGTGGCAGAAATGTTCATAGTGTCTGAATAATTTGGTTGATATTTTTAGGGGTATATATTATAAAATTTCGACAGATAAATCCTGCTGCAACGTAAGCGTTTTACACCTGACAAATATATCTTTTCAGGGAATATCTCATTGTTTTTTATTTCGCCAATTGCGGACAGGACTTGATTCTCTGCATATTCTGTTGATTGTTGGGCTAAAAAAAGATAGTCGAACTTATCTGGATCCCCGATTCGTCGATTTACACTACTGAATGGTTGCTTGACAAGAAAAAAAGCTTTAGTTTTATCGCTAACCGGATAGTAATCCGATAGCTATAATTTTTGTAGTACTGCCATTTGTCAACTAAAAGCATATATAACGAACGAAGCCTGTTACTGCGGGCATCCAGAGGGAACCGAGAAGCATTTACTGAATTATATTCCCTCCACCTGGATGCTGTAACGCAGTACATCCATCTATTTACCAGGTCCCAGGATGAAACCGATGAAATCATCCAGGACGTGTTTGTTCGCATTTGGGAACAGCGGGAGAAACTCGCAGAAATCACCTCTTTCCAATCCTATATTGCCAAATCGGCCAGAAACAGATTACTGGATCAGATCCGCCATCAGCAGGTTAGAAAAGCCGCCATTGTGGATTTGCAACAAAGAGAAGCCGACGCAGAAACTCCGGAAGACATCTGGAACTATCGTTATATCTATGAAAAAGTACAGCGACAAATAGCTGCCCTCCCGACTCAATGTCAACATGTTTTCCGCCTGAGCGTGGAAAAAGGTCTGAGTCTGGACGAAATTGCCGCAGAACTCCAGATTTCGAAATCCGGGGTGAAAAATCAGTTGTACAAAGCCCAAAAGCTGGTACGTCAATGTTTTGAAGAAAAAGATACCATCGCTTTTCTGGTTTTTATCCTCTCTCTCCCCTCCTTTTATTCGTTCTAAAAATTTTTTTTTGATCGGACGTGTCCTTTTGATTTCCTGAAACGTCCTTTAACCAGGACACTTATTCCAGGTTATGACTAAGGAACAATTAGATACCTTTTTGAAAGACTACGCTACTGGTAATTACTCTCAGCAGGAATACCAGGCATTCCGCCACTGGATGGCTTCTGCCTCCCTAACGGAACAACAGGAAGTACTGGATAAATATGGTGAAGAATTGTTCGTGATCCCGGGAAAGCCTTCTATGGATCTGCGTCGTATAGCCATGATAGAAAGTGCCCTCGATGAAGCTGACTGGGAAAAGGAGGAATCATCCGCTCGTATTGTCACTTTTCGTAGATGGTGGGCGGCTGCGGCAGTTCTTGTTTTAATGGGCGCCGGAACAGCGCTGATGCTGCATCAGCATAAGGTAAAACCGGTGGCTGTTGCTCAAAAACAAGATGTGCCTCCTGGAAAAGACGGAGCGGTACTCATTCTGGGAGATGGCTCCAAGGTGGTGCTGGACAGTCTGGGTAACGGTATCGTAGCGCATCAGAATGGTGCAAGTGTAGTCCTGGATAGTGGGAAAATTGGCTATGCACTGGCAGGAGGAGATGAAAACAGAGAGCCACAGTTTAATACACTGACCACTCCAATAGGCCGCCAGTTTAAGGTGGTACTGCCAGATGGAACCACTGTATGGCTGAACGCACAGAGTTCTGTGAAATACCCTACCTTCTTTAAAGGGGATGATCGTATTGTGGAAGTTAGCGGAGAAGTATATATGGAGGTAGCACAAGATGAAAAGCATCCGTTTAAAGTGAACATTAAACGAGCAGATAAACATACAGCGCTTGTAGAAGTTTTAGGAACACATTTTAATATTAATGCGTATCCGGATGAAAGCTCCTGCAAGATTACCCTGGTACAAGGGGCTGTGATGGTATCTGCACCGGAAAATAAGAAGAAAGAGTTATTAAAGCCAGACCAACAGGCTTCTATATCCGAAACACAACAAATTAGTATTCAATATGCTAATACCGAAAGTGTAACAGCGTGGAAGAATGGTTACTTCGATTTCGAAGAGAATGATCTTCCAATGCTAGCACGCCAATTGACACGGTGGTATGGCATCGAAACCAAAATCACAGATAAAGTATCAGATACAAGGGTCGGCGGTAAAATTAGCAGAAACCTGATGTTAGCAGATATGATTAAAGTGCTGAATCAGGCGGGTGTAAATTGTCGCATAGAAGACTATAATAAACTAGTATTTGTCCCTTAGTCTGCCCTATTCTATTATTATTTGAGTCAGTTGTTTAGTTTATGAAGAAGTAAGTAGCATGAAATCTATATCAGCCAAATGAGGATACCTGTTGCCATACACGTATGGGAGAAATAGTGTCATCTCACTAATTATTTAATATTTAAACAGTTAATACGGAACAGACAGTCATGAAAAACCGGAAGTGTTAGGACCACTCCCGGTTAAGGTTTGAATGACGCTGGTCGAATGAAACCATTTTTTTAAACAACCAATTAAAACAATCAAACTAATGCAATTTATGCAAAAAAATGCTAATTGTAGTTGGTATGCTATGCCCGGAAACGTAGTGCCGGTCGACTCGCACCACGGGTCCGAAACCTGTGGGAATGTAGAGGGCGCGGTATGGGTAGATCGGCAAATCCCGGCAAAGGGAGTGGGTACCGGACTAAGAAAACTGCTGATTACCATGAAACTGACAGCGTTAATTATCCTAGTATCTATTATGCAGGTAGCGGCGGAAGTAAGGGCTCAGAATATCACATTCAGCGCTCAGAAAGTTAGTCTGCATAAAGTATTTGCTGCTATTGAGAAGCAGACAGGATATCTGGTTTTTTATAAGAAAGATGTGCTACAGCGTTCACATGAGATTTCTGTGAATGCGAAGGACCTGCCGTTGGGCACTTTCATGGAAGAAGTGTTGAAAGATCAACCTATCGACTATGAAATGATGTCTAAAACCATCATTCTGACTGTTAAAAATGAAAGAGAGACCGCCGCAGGTAGCTCTGTTCAACAACAGGTGCCACGTTCCGGTAAGGTAACCGATAAGAAAGGTAATCCTTTGATCGGTGTATCCGTGCAGGTGAAGGGTATGTCTCGCGGTGTGATCACTGGTGCAGACGGACACTTCTCCATTACAGCAGGGAATAATGATATCCTGATATTTAATTACATCGGCTTTAAACCTCATGAACTGGCTATTGGCGATAAAACGATCTTCAATGTAGTCATGGAAGAGAATGTTTCTGGTCTGAATGAAGTAATCGTTACCGGTTACCAAAGTGTGGCTAAGAAACTGTTTACCGGTTCTGCTACCAATATCTCCGGTGCAGAAGTAAAACAAGATGGTGTTCTGGATGTAAGCCGTATGCTGGAAGGTAAAGTAGCCGGTGTTTCTGTACAGAACGTATCTGGTACTTTCGGTGCGGCTCCTAAAATCCGCGTAAGAGGCGCTACTTCTATTTCCGGTGAAAACAAGCCACTGTGGGTTATCGACAACGTTGTACTGGAAGATATCGTGAATATTAGTAACGATCAGCTCTCCAGTGGTGATGCATTGACCCTCATCGGTTCTTCTGTTGCTGGTATCAATGCGGATGACATCGAATCTTTCACTATCCTGAAAGATGCGGCGGCTACTGCGCAGTATGGCGCCCGTGCGATGAACGGCGTAGTGGTAATCACCACCAAGAAAGGTCGTGCAGGAAATACTACAGTTAACTATAACGGTAACTACTCTACGTTCCTGAAACCTAGCTACGATAACTTCAACATCATGAATTCCGCAGACCAGATGTCTGTTTATGCGGAACTGGCCCGTAAAGGTAACCTGACATCCTCTATCGCCAACGGTAACAACGGTGGCGTATATGCGAAGATGTATCAGATGCTGAAACAATATGATGAGACAACCGGTAAATTTGGCCTGGAAAATACACCAGAAGCAAGAGCTGCGTTCCTGCAACGTTATGCTAAAGCCAATACTGACTGGTTTGGTCTGCTGTTTAAAAACTCTTTCGTACAGGAACACTCACTGAGCATTTCTTCAGGTACTGAAAAAGCACAGCATTATATCTCCCTGGGTTATTATAATGATAATGGTTGGTCTATTGCTGACCGCGTAAGCAGATATACTGCGAACATCAACGGTACTTATAACCTGACCAATCGTCTGACTGCGAAAGTAATTGTTAACGGTTCCATTAGACAGCAACGCGCTCCTGGTACTCAGGGTAGATCAAGCAACGTGGTAGAAGGCGTTTATACGAGAGACTTCGATATCAACCCTTATAGCTACGCACTGAATACCAGTCGTACTATGACAGCTTACGATGAATTCGGTAATCTGGAATATTTTAACCGTAACTACGCTCCGTTTAATATCATCAACGAGCTGCAGAACAACTCTATCAACCTGGACATGTTGGATACAAAAATCCAGGGTGAACTCGGTTATAAAATTTCCAAAGATTTCAACTTCAGAACAATTGGAGCTGTTCGTTTCGTAAAGACCACCCGTGAGAATTTAATCACTGAGAATTCCAACATGGCACTGGCTTACAGATATGCGCCTAACTCCACTGTAGCTGCAAACAATCCTTTCCTGTACCTGGATCCTGATCATCCTGAAAATACAGTTAAACAACCTGTATTACCTCAAGGTGGATTCTATAACAGAAACGATGATAAACTGGTTAACTATTATGTTCGTAATCAGCTCGATTTTCATCGTGATATCAACGAAAAACATAGTGTGAGCGCGTTCCTGGGTCAGGAGATCAAATATACTGACCGTCAGAATAGCTATTCCAATGGTTATGGTTACCAGTATGATAAAGGTGGTACTCCATTCACTGACTACCGTATCATCAAAATGCTGCTGGAAGGTGGATATAACTACTACGGCATGAATCTGCAGTACGACAGATATGCTTCTTTCTTCGGTAACTTCAGCTACGGCTATGATAACAAATATGTATTCCAAGGTACCCTGCGCTATGATGGTTCCAATAGAATGGGCCAATCCAGCAATGCTCGTTGGCTCCCAACCTGGACTTTAAGTGCTGCGTGGAACCTGGATCAGGAAGAATTCCTGAAATATCTGGATCACCTGAGCTTCCTGAAACTCCGTGCTTCTTACGGTCTGACTGCAAGTATCGGTAGTGCTACCAACTCCAGCGTAGTATTCCAGAATAACTCAGCTGTTCGTCCAAGACTCTCAGAAGTAGAACCAAGAATCGAAATCGATCACCTGGAGAACGCTGAACTCACCTGGGAAAAACAATATGAAGCCAACGTCGGTATTGACGCAGGTTTCTGGGGTGATAAACTGAGCGTTTCTGCTGATTTGTATCAACGTAATGGCTTTGATCTGATCAGTGCCCTGCGTACTTCTGGCATCGGTGGCGAAGGTACCAAACAAGCCAACTATGCTGATATGAAGTCTTATGGTGCGGAAATCACTATCGGTGGAAGAATCATTAAAACCAAAACCTTCAACTGGTCTACTAACCTGACATTTGGTTTTAATAAGAATAAAATCACCAACATGAAAAGCAAGCCACGTATCTACGATCTGATCGTTCCTGAAGGTGGCGCTATGGAAGGTCATGCAGTGCGCGGATTGTATTCTATCAATTTCCAGGGTCTGGACAGTATCGGTAAACCGAAGTTTATTGATGAAAATGGTAAACTTGCTAATGGCGTATACGTTCAGAGCACCAATAAAGACTACCTGATCTATGAAGGTTCTGTTGATCCTACCATCACTGGTGGTTGGAATAACACTTTCAACTATAAAAACTTCACCCTGAATTTCTTCTTCTCTTACCAGGCAGGAAATAAAATCAGATTGAATAATGCATTTGCACTGAACTATTCAGATGCTGATGCGATGCCAAAAGAATTCCTCGACAGATGGACATTACCAATGGATGAAAAGGCTACCAATGTACCTTCCATTGCTGACTACCTGACACGTAACAAAGTTGGTTCTGTTTATCCATGGACCGTTTATAACTATACTTCCGGTCGTGTGGCAGATGGTAGCTTCGTTCGTCTGAAACAATTATCCCTGGCTTATAACCTGCCAACAAGCATTGCTAAACTGATCCGTGCAAACAACGTAGCAGTGAAATTACAAGGCAATAACCTCTGGCTGGTGTATGCTGATAAAAAGCTGAAAGGTCAGGATCCTGAATTCTTCACCTCTGGTGGTGTGGCACTTCCTGTTCCAAGACAATTCACTTTCACTTTAAAAGTTGGATTCTAATTGTGATTATTATGAAGAAAAGATATTTATATATAGCTGCTGTAGCGCTTTTAGCCGGTACAAGCTGCAAGAAATACCTGGAGCAGGCGCCCGATCAACGTGCAGCCCTGAATTCACCGGAAAAAGTATCTGAACTGCTGGTGACAGCTTATCCTAACGGTAGCTATTTCACCTTTGCAGAAGCAATGTCTGACAATGCCATGGATGTTAGTACTACTGGTATTCAGGATCCAAAGAATGCGGATGCTTATTTCTGGAAAGATGTTACCTCTACCGCTCAGGATGGGCCAACCTGGTACTGGAATGCTTGTTATTCCGCTATCGCGGCAGCCAATCAGGCACTGGATGTTTGCAATAAAGCCAGCAATCCAAAAGACTATCTCGGACAAAAAGGAGAAGCATTGGTAGCAAGAGCTTATTCTCATTTTATGCTGGTATGT
Organism: Chitinophaga dinghuensis; assembly: GCF_003259435.1. Taxonomy (GTDB): domain Bacteria; phylum Bacteroidota; class Bacteroidia; order Chitinophagales; family Chitinophagaceae; genus Chitinophaga; species Chitinophaga dinghuensis. The sequence goes on along the minus strand of NZ_QLMA01000002.1, from coordinate 106,642 downwards.
CTGTATTCAAAAGCATACGATCCAGCTACAGCCACTACAGATGTAGGTATTCCTTATGTTACTGAACCTGAAAAAGTGGTGGTAAAACAATATGACCGCAAAACAGTGGCATATGTTTATGAGATGATTGAAAAGGACCTGAAAGAAGGTATTCCTTTATTAAATGATAAGTATTCTGTTCCTGCATATCACTTCACCAGAAGAGCGGCACATGCTTTTGCGGCAAGATTCTACCTGTGGAAACGTGATTACGACAAAGTAATCGAAGAGTCTAACCTCGCTTTCCCTTCAAATGACTTTGCTGCGAATTTCAGACCATGGCTGAACTATCAAAGTGGTACTGTAACTACTACGGATTTACAGAACTTCTACACCAATGCTACCAATCCAGGTAACCTGCTGTTGGGTGAGGCCGTGTCTTCCTATGGTATTTACTACTACAGATATCAATATGCTATGTCTCAGAACAGATGCATACAGCTCATTAGTCCATTTGGTAACCAATGGAATGCGCTCAAGGTATATAGTACCAGCAGCACTTTCTATTTCGTAATGAAGTATCTCGCCTATTTCAAACGTTCCAGCATTAATGCGAACACGGGTGTTTACTATACCATGTGTCCATTGCTGACAACCGAAGAAACCCTGTTGAACAGAGCAGAAGCTTCCATCAATAAAGAGCTGTATACCAATGCGCTGGATGATATCAACGCATTGATCAGAGCGCGTATCACCAACTATAATACAACTACGCACCTGATTACAGATGCTCGTATCATGACTTATTATGCAGCCAGAACTACTGATAAAAAAGAGGCTTATCGTATGGCACTGCTGGATGTGAAACGCGCAGAATTTGTGAATGAAGGTATGAGATGGATGGACATTCTCCGTCTGAAAATGCCGGTTACACATACTAACTCCAAAGGTGACGTATTTGAGCTGGCTGCGGATGATAAACGTAAACTCTTGCAATTACCGGAAGAAGTTACCTTATCCGGTGTTCCTCTTAATCCTCGTTAATCTGCTGTAAGTATGAAAAAATATTTCATTTTAATTTTAGCATCTGCGGCAGTGTCACTGTCCGCCTGTAAAAAAACAGATGACCTGAACAAGCCTATCGTGGGCCTTGGCGGGGATACCTGGACTAAAACGCCTTTAGATAACTGGCTGTATAGTACTTTCACTCAACCTTTCAATCTGGAAGTAAAGTACAGATGGGATGGGTCTGAACTGGATCCTACCAAAACGCTGGTTCCTCCGGATACCGCAAGAGTGCGTCCGCTGATGGAGGTCGTAAACTCTGGCTGGATTCAACCTTATATCGCGGAAAAAGGCGCCACCTTTATTAAGCAGTATTCACCAAAACAATATATGCTGGTGGGTAGTGTGGAATACAATAGCGGTGGTACTGTAAAACTGGGTGAGGCAGAAGGTGGTTTCAGAGTTACACTCTACAATGTGAATAACTTCTCCAAATCTACCCGTTCAAACGTACAAGGTGTATTGAAAACAATTCACCACGAGTTTGCACACATTATGCATCAGACGATTATCTACCCTAAAGATTTCCCATTACTGACGGGTGGTAGTTATACTGCTGACTGGAATAACCAGCCACTGGCAGATGCTTATTCTTATGGTTATGTTACACAGTATTCCCGTGCCGCTCCTGAGGAGGATTTTGCAGAAATGGTGTCTGTAATGCTGACACAAGGCCGTGGCGGTTATGAGACACTCCTGAAACAAACAGGTGTAAACGTGGCCATCATCCGTAAGAAAGAAGCCATCGTAGTGGGATATTTCAAACAAAGCTGGGGTATTGATTTCACTGGATTGCAGACTAAAGTTCAGAAAGACCTGAACAGTTATTCCAATCCTCCTGTATTCGCACAGATTGGTTTCAATAAAGCTTTTACATCTTTTAGTATTAACCCTGCGCTGGTAGGTGGACAGTCTGATAAGTTCAACACAGCATGGGATGCTGCAAAAACGGCTATCCTGAACGTTAATACCACTGCCAAGTATACGCTGGAAAGCATGAACGTAGTATTCGCCAGTGCAACTTCCATGCAGCTGAAAGTAAACTTCCGTGCTGCTGCTGGTACTAGCGCGGGTACCCTGTACACAGGTACCTTCACCTATGATATGGCGGCAAACACCGCGGCAGAAACGTATACGTTTACTTATAACAGTGCTGATGCAAATGGCACCGTTATCGCTGCTGCTGCTAAACCGTTGACAGATTTCTTCACTGGTGCATTCAAAACCAATTATTTCTATGCTGCTGATGCAAAAGTAGAATTCGGTGGATTTGTAAAATCGGATGATGCTAGCACATTCACATTCGGAACCTTAAATCTGTAATGAACATCATGAAAAGACTCGCTTTATATACAATGTTGGCAATTTCTGCCACCGCATGTACTAAATCATCTGATCCTTTTATGGAGGATCCGGATAAAAGACTGATTCAGCGCCTGGATGAGGACATGCAACTCCTGACCTCCTCTCAATATGGATGGAAAGCAACCATTTATCCTAAAGGTGGTAAAGGGTTTTTCTACTACTTCAAGTTCAATAAGGATAACTCTGTGGAAATGTTGAGCGATTTCAATACTACCACAGCTACCACTTCGAAGTCCTCTACCTTCCGCCTGAAAGCACTTCAGTGGCCCACATTGATCTTTGATACCTATAGCTATATCCACTTGCCGAATGACCCAGTTTCGGGTGTAAGCGGTGGTACTGCTGGCGCTGGTCTTCAATCCGATTTCCAGTTTGCAATGGATAAAATGAAAGGAGATACCTTCTATGTGAATGGTATCGATAGAGGCAATGTGATGATGATGGTTAAAATGACCAGCACAGAACAACAAGATGTGCTGGGCGGTAAAATCGCTGATCGTATGAACGGTCTGCCAACTTACCTGGCCGGCAACCTGGCTCCTTATTTCCTGTTTAAAGACGGTGGTAAAGCAGATGCTGCAATTAATCTTACCACCCGCAGAGTAAGGTTTGGATATGTTGGCGATAACAATGTCGTAGTAAGTAAGAACCGCGGTTTTGCGTATACGCCAAATGGTATCATCTTGGACTCAGCATTTGTTTACAATGGATTCTCCATTCGTGAGCTGATCTGGGACGCTGCAGCGAAAAACTTCTATGCAAAAAGTGGCGATCAGACTATCTATCTGCAAACCGGTACTGCTCCTGTCGTTCCATTGAACCTCGTATATGGACCTGGTAAAGACTATACTGTAGTTGAGTACAGTGCCGCTACCCTGAAAGGTACCTTAAACAGTGATTTCGATCCTGTTTATACAGCCTGTCTGAATCAGCTGAAAGCCTATGGATATAATCTGAACTATATCCGTATGATACAGAATCCGGATTATACCTATACCGTGAGATTCAGTTTCTCTAATGCCACCACTACTTACCTCGCAGATGTAGTGTACTCCACTACTAAAAACGCTGATGGCACTTTCAAGTTCATCTTCGTTTCTCAGAATGCGAATGCTGGTGCATTACCACTTGCTTTTGTGGGTACCAGAAACTATTTCGAAAGCGCTCCTGCTTTCTCCATAGCATGGGTGCCTAACACCATTCCAGGTTCTACACTGACATTGGGCGGTTTCATTAAATCTACCAATCCAGCTCAGTTCTTCTACGGAACTGTTGGTAACTAAAAAAGAGTAGCATCTAATATAAAGAAGGTCTTCCTGGCAACGGGAAGACCTTCTTTCGTTTATGCGTTCCTTTTAGTATCTTCTCTGTAAATTCCACGGTATGAAATACTATGCTGCCTTATTAATATTATTTGCCTGTAACCCCTCTCCTAACCCAGTATCCTCCATGAAGCAGGAATTAATAGGGATCTATCAAAAGGATCAATTTTACAGGGAAGAATTGACAAAATCATCGGCCAACTGGCATCTCTGGAAGAAACAGGATAGCCTGGATGCCATCAATCTCAAACGGGTAACTTTTATCCTCGATTCCATGGGGAATCCTAGTAGGAAACTGTTTGGAGATACCGCTTCCCTGGCCTGTTTCCTCGTTATTCAACATGCAGATTCCGCTGCGCAGGAAAAGTATTTGCCTGTCTTTGAACAGGCCGCAAAAGCAGGAGACCTGCAATGGAAAGATGTAGTGAAGATGGTGGACCGTCTGCAACTGGCTAAATCCGGTACACAACGGTATGGTACGCAATATGCGCCTATTAAGGACCCTAAAACGGGCTACAATACCGATAAATACCAGCTGTCGCCCATTGAAGACGAAAGGAATGTGGATAAACGTAGGCAGGAAGTAGGCCTCCCTCCACTGGCAACAGATGCCAAAAAGCTGGGAGTAGACTACATACCTCCTGCCGATACGAATCACTTACACTAAACCGGATAAGCATACGTCTCTGCTACCCATTCAAATCCATTACCCTGTTTACGGGCATGTCCTATTCCTGGCCATGGCAGATGATAAGCGAAGATGGCAGCTCCGTTGTCGGCTAAACGCTGCAATACTTTTTTTCGTGTAGCCGCGGCGAGTTTTAAATCCGTGTCTCCATTAAATCCCCATTCAGGATGTGGGAACAATAATACATCAGAGTGAATAAGGTCTGCAATATGCACCATCTCCTGCCCGCCGGAATAAATATGCGTAATGGTATGACCTGGCGTATGACCCGGCGCAATTTCCAGCCGAATACAATCAAATAACGTCAGTCCATCTTCGAAAAGCTGCAGCTGAGGCTTGACAGTACGGAAAACCTTTTGGGTGCCTAACGCGAAAGTATGCAGTAAGGCTTTATCCTCGAAGGTTGATTTGGAGAAATCCTGTGTAGGCGCCATCCAGAAATCATGTTCTATACGGGAAAGATAAACAGTCGCATTCGGGAAGTTCAACTGACCATCTTCTTTTACCAATCCACCTATGTGATCAGGATGACCATGTGAAATGACCACTGCATTAATCGCTTCGGGCTGTATGCCAGCATCCGCGAGGGATTGCAATAACCAACCTGAATTTTTACCATATGCGGCTCCCACGCCCGTGTCTATCAAAATCAATTTATCCTGCTTCCTCACCACCAGCATATTAATGCCCAGATCAACATGATCAGTAGGACGGAAGTTTTTCTTCAGTAAATCATCTACTTCTTTGCGGGGAACGCCTGGGGCAAAAATAGGCTGTACTTTATCCATATGGACATACCCATCTGTTACGGTGGTGAGCTCTAAATCGCCCAGTGTAAAACGGTGAAAAGGCCTGCTCTTGAGGTCTTTGGGTGCAGTTACGGAGGCTAACAGCTTGGTCAATGGAAGTGCTGTACCAACTCCTGCCAAAATCATGTTTCTGATGACGGATCTTCTATTCATTTGTTTTGTACAATTTGGTACCAAAGGTATCCGACCCCAATATGATTGACAAGTAGGCACTAAAAAGTGCCCTACTTACTAAAAGGAAACTAATACTGAAAATCAATTGAATAGATAAAGGCCTCCCCGAAAGCAGGGAGGCCGTTTCCCTATTTATAAATCCACGTTAATAACTTGATTGGAATAGGCAATAACCATTTGTGCAACTTGGCAACTATCGGCAGCAATGTGGGACCCCTGTGGATCGAATCTGGAGATGGGCGACAGAAAGGAATAACCAGCCGTTTGTAACGACATTGGTTTCCCATTGACCTTCACCTGCTGTAAGGATGTAAATCCATGCAGGATCAGTTTCACATAGTGAAATTTGCTGTCCAGATTTCCTGTTTTCTCCTCCAGGGTAATCTTGCTGACTGTTGGCTGATAAGTAATGCGGCGTTGGTAATAATTACCTTTTTCATAATCAAAGCTTTCTCCGTCATCCTCATAATAGACAAATGAGTGATCGTCATCACCCTTGTACACATGAAGGGACAGGGTATCAGTGGGTTGTTCCGATGTACTCTGTACAAGGGACTGCATAGGGATGATACTGCTGCCTTTGACATAAACCGGTAGCGCTTTGGTGCTCAAGGCAGTGATAACTTCCTGGCTACCGGAGCGAATGGTATCTGTATACAAATCATACCATTTTCCGGCAGGGAAATATATACTGCCAAAATTGGAAGTACTCTCGAATGGCGCTACCAGAAAGGCATCTCCAAAAAGATATTCATTCTGAAAACGAGTATCATAGACTTTATTGTCGAAGGTATTGTCAATGGCTAAAGTGCGCATAACAGGCATGCCGCTGTTAGTGGCTTCATACATCTTGCTGTATAGATATGGCAGCAGATGATAACGTAGGTTGATATAATTTCGGGAGATTTCCAACGCTTCTTCACCGAAGGCCCACGGCTCGGCTGATTTAGTGTTCACCTGGGTATGATTCCTGAAATATGGAATGAATGCGCCAATCTGCATCCAGCGGGTATAAAGACTTACAGATGGATTACCGGTAAAACCGCCTACATCCATACCTGAAAAAGCGAATCCACTCACACCTAAGCTGTTCAGCAGTCGTATTCCTAACAGCATATGATCCTCTTCAGCACGATTATCGCCTGTCCAGATAGCGCTGTAACGCTGAGAACCGGCATAAGCGGCGCGGGTAAGCAAGAACGGTCGTTTTTTCAGTTCTTCCCGTGCGCCTTCATAGGAGGCGCGGGCCATTTCCAGTCCATATACATTATGCGCCTGTAAATGTGATACCGGATGGTCTTCAAAATTGAATACAACATTATCCGGCATTTTTTGTCCCCAGGTGGCTATTTCATTCATATCGTTCCAGATACCGGTCACACCGTTACGGATATACGATTTAATAGCAGTTTTCCACCAATCCCTTCCGCGGACGCTGGTGAAATCAGGGAAATGACACCAACCCGGCCATACCTGACCAGTATAGTATTGGCCGTCGCTGTATTTGATGAAAATATCATTCTGTTTACCGCTTTCATAGGCGGCGTAGCCTTGTTCTACTTTGATGCCCGGATCAACGATGACGGTAAGGTGTAGTCCCATCTCCCGCAGTTTATCCGTCATTCTTTTGGGATCGGGAAAACGTTCTTTATTCCAGGTAAATAATTTGTAGGCATCCATGTAATGAATGTCGAGGGTGATACCATCTGCCGGTATCTTCTTTTCGCGAAGCGTTTGCGCAATGCGCATGACTTCCGTTTCAGGATAATAGCTGTACCTGTTTTGCTGGTAACCCAGGCTCCATTGAGGCGGCAGCGGGATTCTGCCAGTAAGTGCCGTATAGGAGGAAATGATGTCGGCCAGGCGGGTATGATAAATGAAATAATAATTCATCTCCCCACCTCTTGCGCCGAAAGAGGAGAATCTATTATTGCTGGCGCCGAAATTGAACTCCGTACGGAAAGTATTATCCAGGAAGATACCATAATTGAGATGATGATGAATCCCAATATAGAAGGGAATCGTAGCGTATATCGGATCGCTGTTGACGGCATATCCGAAAACGTCTGAATTCCAATTCGTATAGGCTTCTCCTTTACGATCCAGGTTCCCGGTTTTTTCTCCGAGTCCGATGAATCTTTCTGCTGCCTGCATTTTCTTGTAGGTGGTCACATTTTCCTGTACCCAGGAGGTGGTGAGTCCTGGTTCATCTTCATTGATTACTTCGCCGGAAGGTGTCAGGAAGCGGATGGCGAAAGGAGATTTTTGAATAATTACCTGTAGCGAGTCCGTAATGATTTTGAGAGACACGTTGTCCTGTGTAATGGCGGCTTTCACTTTTTGTGGCGAAGCGGTTACTGCGTAGGAGAAATCCCGGGAAAGAGGTTGTTTATCCATGCGTACGCGAATAACTGCTGCACTGTAAACCGTCACATTGGCGAAGGCATTGTCGAGGGTAATGTCTACAGATGATGCATTGATAACGGCCTTTTTAATATTCCCGACAGTTCGGACGGGCTGCTGTGCGGCCATTGGCAGGTTGGCCAGTAAGAGCAAGCCTACGGCAATATGCCTGCAATGATGCAGCATTTTAGCGGTATACATGAGTGAAAATATTATAGGAAGAAAAACAGCTACCGACATCGTGGAAACTGTCGGTAGCTGTGTGGATATTAGTACCCTGGGTTTTGGATCAGGTTTTTATTTACAGCCAGATCGCGGGTAGGAATTGGGAAGAGCAGATATTTTTTATCATCCTTGGATTTCAACTGCCAAGGATCGAGGAACTTACCGAATCGGATAAGATCCTGTCTGCGCCAACCTTCCCAGTATAATTCACGTCCTCTTTCGTCGAGGAGTGTGGGTAAATCAATGGCAACCAGTATGGAAGCGCCGCGTTTTGCACGGATGGTATTTACAATCGTCAGTGCCCCTGCGGTATTACCTGTTCTGATCATTGCTTCTGCCTGCATCAGTAATACGTCTGCATAACGGAAGAACACATAATCGTTACTGGCTTCGTTACCGTCTTTTGCGGTAGTAGATGTTTTGAAGTCCGGTGGATATTTAATCACGCGGATACCGGTTACTTCCAGATTAGTGCCGGTTTCTTTGAGTTGTACGGCTGGCGTGAATGCCAGCATGTTTCCTTTTCTGTCTTTCAATGCCACTCCATTTTGGTCATATTGTTGACCAATGAGGAAGCCTACACGTAGTCCGGAGACATCCGTAACGCCTGTATAAGCGGTGCCTTTGCGGATATCGCCATCTTCAAATTTGCCGTAGAAATCGGAAAGGGTGGCGAAACCGTTCCAGCCGCTGGGGTTCTGGTTATAGTGTAAGGTGAATTTCCAACGGGCGTAGGTCGCATTACCATTACGAGCTGTACTTTGGTTAGGACCATTCTGCTGTGTGAAAATGTTTTCTGTGGATTTTACATCGTTATCGTAGGAGAAATTGTCGAAATAGTTTGTAGCAAGACTATATCCTCCCGGTCCGCTGATGATTTCATTGGCATAGGAAAGTACCTGTTGCAAATCTGCGGGATCGAAGGTCGGCGCTTGTCTGTTCAGGAAGGTGCCTTTGTTGAGATAGCATTTCATGAGCAGGAATTTCGCGGCGTCTTTATTAGCGACATAGGCAGGGGTGCCTGGTCTGTCGTCCAGATCCGGAATAATCGCTTTCAGCTCCGAGATGATGTAATCCATGGCCTCCTGTGTTTTCATCACTCTGGGGGCATTCAACAGGGTATCTGTAGGATTCCTGAAAGGCACCTGTCCCCAGAGATCAACCACCGTGAACATAGACAATGCGCGAAGGAAGCGTGCTTGTGCGATCTGTGATGGGGTTGGGCGGAAGTTCAGCACATTGGTAGCGGCGAACTGTAACTGGAGCAAACTGGTGAAAGTATTCTGCACATGTGCATGGTCTGGCGTCCAGGTATGTTCATGTAATGCGCGCCACACGCCGTTATCGTCCCAGTCGCCGGCACGGGTAGGGCCAACTGCTTCATCGGTGGACATTACAGACATGCCCCAGCTGTTGGAGAAGTCCTGGTAAGGCATTTGTAATCCATCGTAAGCATTTTGCAGCAAGGATTTGGCGGTGATAACGGAGTCGGCTTGACCTCTGGTAAGGGTAGATCCCAGGTCTTCCTTGAGGGAGCAGGCCGTGAAACTCAAACTGATGGCCACCGCAGCAAAAGTAGTTCGGATGATATGTTTAGTCATAGTGTTTTCTTTTTAGTGAATGGTTGATTACAGGGAGAAAGTAAGACCGAACATTACGCTTCTGGCGGTTGGATACGGAGAGTATTCAATACCGAAAGATGTAACGCCATTCACGCTTTTATCCGTGTTTACCTCAGGATCGAAGCCGGAATATTTCGTTAATACAAACAGGTTCTGGCCGGTAACAGATAAGGTGGTGTTTTTAAACACTTTGCCTATGCCGCCAATGGAGTAGCTGAGTGTAATGTTGTCCAGTTTCAGGAAATTACCATTTTCGAGATAACGGGAAGACACGGTGATGGGATTGGCCAGGGATTCGCCATTACCCAGTAAGGATTTGGCGATATTCCGGGAGCCCAGGTTACCAATTGGCAGAACTGTGTTTGCTGTGTTGTTATAGATCTGGTATCCGAATGCGCCATGGGAGCTGATACCCAGCGCAAATTTTTTGTATTGCACCTGCGTATTGATACCCAGCAGGGTTTTCGGATTTGGATTAGTGAGATAGTAGAAAGCGCCATCTCCACCGTTATAAATTGCCTGACCCTGACTATCAAAGCCCTGGAACTGACGCACATAGAATGTATTCAGCGGCTTGCCATTTACCAGTTGCTGAGAAGTGGCGCCAGATACGCCCTGGCCACTGATAGCGCCGGTGAGTACCGGAGGTCCGTCGTAGTTTTTCAGTTCGTTATGCATGAAGGCTGCATTCACGCCCAATGTCCAGAGGAGATCTTTATGTTTGATGATATCTCCGCGCAGGGAAAGTTCCAGTCCGTTGTTAATCACATTACCCGGCATGTTCATCCAGTAGCTGGATGCAGGCGCAGGCATGATGGCAGGGAAGCTAAACAGCAGGTTGCTGGTGTTTTTGAAGAAATAATCCACTGTACCGGTAATGCGGTCATTCAGTATACCGAAATCTACTCCTACGTTTACTTGCTTACTGGTTTCCCATTTCAGTTTGGAGTTATACACATTTACAAGCGCAGATTTGTTGTTGGACAATAACGCATACTGTTCCTGTGCAGATCCGGAAGGGAATTCCTGGTTTCCGGTGATACCCCAGCCGGCGCGGAGGGCCAGTGTTTGGAATATGCCGTTGTCTTTCATGAATGCTTCGTTATGGATATTCCATTTCGCAGCGAACGAAGGGAAGGTGCCATAGCGGTTATCCGCACCGAATTTGCTGGACCCATCTCTTCTCAGGGTTGCATTCAGGAGGTATTTGTCCAGGAAGTTCATTTCTACCCTGCCGAATACTGACTGTACTTTACCGGTAGGGTTGCGGTAAGAACTCATACTGGTATTGGACTGTGGGGCAGATTGTAACTGGTCCGTATAGTCGATCGCGTAAGTAGCGAAGCCTCTGGCATTATTGCTTACTCCTGCGTAATCAAACTGCTGATACTCATAACCGAGCATCGCTTTCAGATTGAAGGCGGCGGTCAGTTGTTTCTGATAGGTCAGCGTGGAGTTAAAAAGTTGGGTGTTTAATTCAGCCGTATTGTAATAGGCCTGGCCTTGATTCATCACACCGGAAAGGTTGATGAAAGATTTGATGCCGGTTCTTCTCTCTCCTACCTGGTGATTCACGCTATACATCGTTCTCAATACCAGGTCTTTAGTGATTTGAAGGTAAGGCGACACACTGGCAAGGATATACGTAATATTGGCTTTGTCGTCGTAGGAGTCAGACATTGCTCTTGGATTCACGGAACCGCCTTCTCCCAGCAAGTAATAAGAGCCGTCTGGGTTGAAGATAGGCATGGTAGGGTTCCATTGCAGCGCCATACCGATCAGGCTTCCAGTGAAACCAGCGTCATTACTGATGGGAGCCAGTTGTTCCTGTGTCTGGGCAGCCATGATATTATAATCCAGGCCCAGAATATTGTTATCCAGGAAGGTATTCTGACCGTTGAGGGTGGCAGTATACTTCTTTAAGCCGGAGTTACGAATAATACCTTGTTGGTCCATATAGCCGAAAGAAGCACGATAGCGACCGGTTTCATTTCCTCCACTAACGGCAACGCCTATATTCTGAGTAAGTCCTGTGCGCAGAATAGATCCCATTCCATCGGAGCTGGAGCCATAGTCGCCACTGGTAAGATTATACTGTTTCAGCGCATTACGATATTCATCGGCATTCAATACCTGAAGTTTCTTCATAATGTTGCTGACACCTGCAGAATAGTTCACATCCATTCGGGCTGCGCCGGCTGTTCCTTTTTTGGTGTTGATCATGATCACACCGTTGGAGCCGCGGGAACCATAGATAGCAGTGGCAGACGCATCTTTCAATACATCCATGGAAGCGACATCATTAGAGTTGATAAAGTTCAGTGGGTTGGCATCCGCTGTTTGTCCCAGTCCTGCTGCGTTTAGGCTTGGACGTGCTACACGACCATCCAGTGGAACTCCGTCTACAACATACAGGGGCTGGTTACCAGAACGTAAGGAAGAAAGGCCGCGAATACGTACAGTGGTAGCGGCGCCTGGCGCACCACTGTTGTTGATCACCATCAGACCGGATACTTTACCCTGAATGAGTTGATCCGGAGCTGTGGTAATACCCTTGTTGAATTCTGCTGATTTAATGGAAGCTACAGCTCCAGTAAGATCTTTTTTGCGAGTAGTACCATAACCCACTACCACCACATCAGAGAGCGTGGAGCTTTCTGATTGCAGGCCGATGGTCAGAGATGTTTTGCCAGCTATACTGATTTCCTGGGTTTTGAATCCTATAAATGAGATAACAAGCGTGGCATTGGCGGGTACTGATTGTAAAGTAAATGAGCCATCCGGACTGGTGGCGGTCCCGGTTTTAGAGCCTTTGACAGCTATAGTGGCGCCGGGAATAGGAGCGCCTTTGTCATCTGTCACCTTGCCCGTAAAACTTTTGTTCTGGGCAAAGGCAATGCTGTTGATTAACAGCACCAGCACGGCAGCGATGAGGCAGCGCAGGAGTCGTGATTTGGTCATAAAATGGAATTTTGATTCAGTAATGAAACATGTACTGTTACGTGGATTTTATGAAACGTTTGAATTAAAGATTTTCAGGAGGACATACGCTACCTGAAAGACAACAAGTGTTCTTTCTGTTTACGTGGATTTATTTAATTCCTTTAGTTGAAAAAAGAGATTTTAACGTGGTTAATAAATATTGGCTCGGGTATCTTTTTCAGCTTTGGTTGTGAATTTTTTCAATACATCAAAATAATGCATCTGATTTCAGGCTAACAATTTATCAAGACAAAATATAGAAAAAATTGACCCCGTTTATGCTATATTTTTTATTAAAAAATTGATAATCATCGAAATACAAACAAATATTTATTTTGAAAATATCGATGGCTTCAGTGGGTTTTATAACTGTTTATAAGGCTTTAATGGTCATAATCCGGTCTTCAAAGTCTTCATTTGGCACCAGTGACCGCTTCTTGATTTTGGTTTTATAAGCATAGATAGTATTCACAGAATATTCCAGAATACGGGCAATCTGATCATTATCTGTAATACCAATTCTGATCAATGCAAAGATGCGCAAATCAGTATTCATCAACTCATTTTCCTTCAAAAGTATTTGATTGTCTTTGTCAAATAGTTTGTTGAATTCGTCAACAAAATGAGGGAAAATCCGCAGGAATACACGATCGAAGTTATTATACAACTCTTCTCTCTCTTGTCGGATGTTAATGGAGTTGATGAGGAAACGGAAATCGGCGGCATTCCTGCTCTCTGAAAGTTTTTGCTCCAGGTTCTGTTTGATTTTCTCAATCTTGCTGATATAATTCGCATTGATGTTGAAAAAGTAGCCGATATATTCTTCTTTGATTTTATTCGCTTCTTCCAGTTGACTGTTGGCTTCCTGTTGCTTTAGATGAGCAGACGTAATAGCCAGTTTGGCCTGCTGTACTTTCCTGATCTGACGGAATACAATGATCGTCATGGCCACCAATGCCAGGAATAAGAGGGTTACAATTGTTGCGTAGATTAAGAGCGACTTATTCCGTTGTTCTGCCGTATTGATTCTTTCTTCTTCAATGATGGGCAGAATATTGCTTACCATCACCTTTCGCTGGCGGGCGCCGTAGAATGTAGCTTCTGTGATAGCGCGTTCTATGTATCGGGAGGCATTCTTAATATCTCCTTTTTCAAATAAATAGGTGGCTAAATTATAGGCTGCCAATGTTTCTTTTGTGGAGGTGCGAATGTCGGCGATGGCAGAACGGGCCATCAGACTAATCGCCGTATCCCGCTGATGGATTTTCATGTACATGATACCAAGACTACAAGCGGCAACCGCTATCTGTCGTTCATTTACATGAGGATCATTCAGATTGGGAAATACGGCTAAAGCGCCGAGGATATTTCCATTCTTATAGAGCTGCTCCGCCCGGTGAAACCGGTATTCAAAAGCAGTGGAGTCCATCAGGTGAAGGGCAGAATCCATATAGGCGATACCGTTACGGGTATACTCCGGGGCAAAAAACTGGTCCTGGTTATATTCCGCCATATCGGAATAAAACCGGCTCTTCATGAGGAAGAATTGTATCCTGATGTCGTCAGGCATGCCGGAAACATCCAGGTTATTCAAGTAGGTGGCAGTTTCGGTAAACATACCGGAAGAAAGCAGGATAAATCCCAGTTTCACCCTGGCATTGACGATGCGTACAGGATCATGCAACTGCTCTCCTATCTGTTGCATGGCTTTGCCATAGATATATGCAGAGTCGAAATTGAAAACCTTATAGGCTTCGTATAGTTGTTGGTAGATATTGTAAGTGGATTCCCTGCTACCGGAAGATGCCAGCAAATGCCGGATACTGTCGATTTTATGAATCCTGACAGTATCAAAGGAGGCGGCCTGTTCGATAGTACGGTTTAGTGCCTGGAGAATACTGTCCTGGTAAGACTGCTCCCGGGCCTCTGCTACAAATGAAATCAATAAAAAGAACAAACAACCAAATATTCGCCTCATACAAGTTGGTCAATATTTTTCCGGATGATGAGGTCTAATTTAATCTAATTTTTATTGTTTCTTCAGACTATAATTGAGATTACTGGGGATTGCTTTTTGGTCCATATCCAGCATGCGGAGTTCATCCTCACTAATTTTCTGGTAGTAGCGTTGCAGGTTCTTATCCTTGTCGGGATTAAGCGTAATAATGATGGCATTAGGGTCGTTGACACTGCCTTTGGTAATAAGGTAAATCCCTTCGGAATTGAAGTCCTGATCGCCTTTATTATTCAGTCCCTGATAGGTTTCCGTCATTTTGAAATGGTGGACAATACTATCTGGAGAGGTGATGGTCAATTTGGTAAGAATACCGCTGCAATCGGCGCAAGGAAGAGTTCCGGAATAGGTGATATATTGCTCGGTGGCGGTTTCAGTAGTATTGGCTGTCCCTGATTTTTTTGCAGACTGGTTACAGGAATAGGAAATAGTGATCAGCAATGCCACTGTTACCAGTGTAAGTTGTTTCATATAGCGAGGTTTTACACTAGTAACAGTTGTGGCTCTTGCTTGTTCTATGGAATGACTTCAAATACAAAAAACTGACTTTCTTCCTCTGAAGAGAAGTTATTGTCTGCTACTAAGACCAGGCTTGGATGGCCATTTGGCAGGATGGGCCCGAATGTAACCCCTTCGATATTATCAATATAACTATGTAGCGACTCAAAATTGTATAAGAGTTTTTTGCTGGCCAGCGTATAATTTTTATTTTTCTGGAGAGACGCGATATCACTCACATCCGTTGCTCCTCTTAGATCAGTAACATATAACTTAATGACGCATCCTGGCACACCTGCTGTAAAGGATCTTTCCAGCACCAGCAGTTTATCTGTTCCGAGATACATAATATCAGCAATTCCATTGATACGGAAGCTGTCCGGTGAAGCGGCAGGAGACGCAACCGGGTCCAATGAGTAAGCGTATTGTGCAACAGGCTTACGTGTCTTCATATCAAACTTCAAAATTCTCGTGATAGCGTCTGTGGTATTGACATCTGCTCTTGGGCCGTCCTCGTAGCGGGGCTCTTCCAGACTAACATACATCCATTGATTGTCCTGGGAGAAGGCCAGGCCTTCAAAGCCAGCATTCCTTCTGGGGCCGTTTGGCGTGGCCTGCATGTGATATGCAGCCGGAATAGCAAAAGTATCTATGTATTTCCCATCTGGATGTATGATGGTCAGACTTGGATTTGCGAGTATCGTGTCTTTCTTGTTCACAATCCGCTCTCCTTCGCTACTCCAAACCATGAATCCGTACTTCGTATTAAAACGCAATGCTTCCGGATCGGGCGTTCTGGCCGGGTCCTGGTGTTTATTGGGATATGGTTGGCCATTCGCCTGACGAAGAGTGGTAACCGCCGTCATCCTTACACTGTCGAACGATTGGCCGTTGAAGTACAGTTTGGCAGTGTAAAAGCGGGCAGGGTTAATATCCGAGCGATCATCGCAGATCATGTAATATTCGTTCCTGGCCGGATTGTAATCGATACCGGAAAGTCCACCGGTAGTGGTGCCTTCAAAAGGCATATTGTAAGGGATTACCTGCTTGCCGATAAAACGCAGCTGACTTATACTATGATCCTTTGTCACAGCTGCTTTGCGGGACGTGCTGCAGCTGGCAAACACACCTGCCACTGCCACTAAAAAAAGCCATTTGTATTTCATGAGGGGCAAGTTAAAGGAATAGCTATGAACCACAAAAAGTGATATGGTGGGGCTGGTCACTTTGTGCAGCGTTCTGAATCCTGTTCTTTTTGTTCATTCCAGGCACTCTTCAGCTTGTTCATTATTAGGGGCGTACTTTTGATTACACGGTATTCCAATCATACTTATTTTTATAAGTAATATGGCAACTACGGGATTTTAGGTACAGGGCTGCTTCTATCCGATAGAAGCAGCCTTTTTTATTGCCCTTACTATCTATCAACGCTCCTATTTAGATCCAGCATACCGTCCAAATGAAGCGTTTTTGTTCATTTTGATAAGGCGCTGTTCATTTTGTTCATTTTGAAACATCGGATAAATATATGGTTGGGCTTACTTAAATTTACAAGCATACAGAGTATAAGTCTCTTGTAATATTTTTGACCATCTATGAGAAACGATAAAGAGGGCGGTTTCCTCCACCCTCTTTTTGTTATTGACCAAAAGATTTGTCCCAGTCTTTCCATACGGCTTCATACCCTTGTTGTTGCAGCATGGTAGCTATCTCTCCGGCGCTTCTCTCGTCCGAAATTTCAAATTGCTCTAATGACTGTCTGTCTACTACATATCCGCCTGGATTGGTTTTGCTACCTGCGCTCATAGCGGTTACGCCTAGTTTCACCAGGTGATTGCGGAAATGTTCTTCTTCCCGGGTAGACATGCTCAGTTCCAGTTCCTGGCTAAATAAGCGATAGGCGCATATCAGCTGTACCAATTCCCGGTTATTCATTTCGACCTTGGGAGGAAGTCCGCCACTGAATGGGCGCAGTCTTGGAAAAGAGATGCTGTAGCGGGTTTTCCAATAGGTGCGCTGGAGATAATCCAGATGTAATGCCGTAAAGAAACTATCCGTTCTCCAGTCTTCCAGGCCAATGAGTACGCCCAGTCCCATTTTGTGAATACCGGCTTTGCCCAGACGGTCTGGCGTCTCCAAACGGTAATTAAAATTCGATTTCTTTCCTTTAGGATGATGCAGTTTATAGTCTGCCTGGTGATAGGTTTCCTGGTATACCAGCACTGCATGTAAACCCAGCGGGATTAATGCTTTATAGTCTTCCTCCTCCATGGGCTGCACTTCCATGGAGATATTAGAGAAATGCGGTTGCAGAATGGGCAGTATTTTTTTGAAGTAATCGATTCCTACATATTGCTGTGCCTCTCCGGTTACCAAGAGTACGTGTTCGAAGCCCATGGCTTTGATTGCGGCTGTTTCCTGAAGGATTTCGGCGGCGGTAAGCGTACGTCGGGCGATTTTGTTATGCAGACTAAACCCGCAATAGGTGCAGATATTCTGGCATTCATTGGAGAGGTACATTGGAATATACAGCTGCATGGTATTACCGAAACGCTGTAATGTAAGCTGATGGCTGATATTGGCCATTTGTTCCAGGTAAGGTGCAGCTGCCGGAGAAATCAGGGCGGCAAAATCATCCAGGCTCCGACGATTGGCCGTCAGTGCGCGTTCCACATCTGTGGCTGTTTTGCTGTAGATCGCAGCTTTCACCTGGTCCCAGTCATATTGACTGAATATATTCGTGAACATAGTAGCTGGATTTTAGAGTTCATCAAGGAAGGCTGTCAGCGGACTGGAAGCCTGCGCATGCAGCTGTGTGGTGGCCAATCCGGATTCGTATGCTTGTCGACCTGCTATGACCGCCTGTTTGAAGGCGCGCGCCATTCCTACAGGATCATTAGCTACCGCGATGGCTGTATTCACGAGTACTGCATCTGCGCCCATTTCCATGGCCAGTGCGGCATGAGAAGGTGCGCCAATGCCAGCATCAACGATCACAGGCACATTGCTTTGTGCAATAATAATTTCCAGGAAATCAAATGTTTTAAGTCCTTTATTACTGCCTATTGGAGCGCCTAAAGGCATAACAGCAGCGGTTCCTACATCTTCCAGTCGTTTACACAGAACAGGATCAGCATGTATATAAGGCAACACTACAAATCCCAGTTTTACCAGTTCTTCCGCAGCGGCGAGGGTTTCAATAGGGTCGGGTAACAGATAACGCGGATCTGGGTGTATTTCCAGTTTCACCCAGTTGGTTTCCAGCGCTTCTCTGGCTAACTGTGCCGCATATACGGCTTCTTTGGCGGTTCTGACGCCTGAAGTATTCGGCAACAGATTGAACTGTGGATGATGCAGGTGAGAGAGAATGTCGTCTCCCTGGTCATACATATCTACACGCTTCAGGGCCACTGTTACCAGTTCTGAACCACTTTCCAGCAGTGCCGCCTCCATCAGTGCGGCAGAAGAAAATTTGCCTGTGCCGGTAAACAGACGGGAATGAAAAGTTTTGCCGGCTATCACTAATGGCTGCATACGATATTATTGTTTAAAGATTGATAGAGACGATACACCAGTAAGCTTTTATCGGTAGCGGCTGTAATCAGTCCGCTGACTGCAATGCCGTGTATGCCAGCTGCTAGCAAGCCGGGAATGTCTGCTTCAAGGATTCCTCCGATGGCTATAACTGGAATGGATATACGCTGTTGCTGTAACGTTTGCATAATGTTGATATATCCCTGTAATCCGATAATTGGGCTAAGCTTCTCTTTGGTCGCGGTAAACCGGTAAGGACCGAGACCCACATAGTCTGCGCCGTCTTTGTGGTGCTGGATAATATGTTCCGGCAGATTGGAAGTGCCCCCTACAATAAGTTGTGGGCCTACAATTTCCCTGGCTTCTGCTACAGACATATCATTTAATCCCACATGTACGCCGTCAGCGCCTGTTTGACGGGCAATTTCAGGGTAGTCGTTGATGATCAGCGCCGCGCCATAATCAGCTGTAATTTTACGTGCAGCTGCCGCAACAGGTAATATTTCTTCCGGCGTACTGTTTTTGATGCGTAGTTGTATCCAGGTACAGCCTGCATCGCAGGCACTGTGAATGTTTACCAGGTGTGCAGCCGGACTACTTCCCTGAGATATGTAATGTAATCTGTTAATCATGTTGTAGCATTTTGTGAAATCCCAGTAGCGAATGATTGCTGCTGAGTAGTTGTTCCGTGTAGGCTTTTCCGTTAGTACATGCTTCCGTAAGACTGGCTCCTTTCGCCAGCCACGCGGTGATAGCTGCAGATAATACGCAGCCGGAGCCATGTTTTGGGGAGACGAAAGTTATTGTTGGTACAATCAGCTGTGGTTCAGGAGCGAATAAAGTATCGTATCCGGCGAGGGAAGGATGGTGTCCTCCTTTCAGGAGTACGGCACTATATGCAGCGAGGATGCCCGCGGCCGTTTCTCCGGAATCCTCTCCAGTAAGGAGTTTTGCTTCCTCATAATTAGGCGTTAGCAGATGAAGGGAAGGGAGTAATTCCTTCCAGGTATTCCAATGGATATCTCCATGAAATGAAAAACCTGCCGTGGCCTTTAATACCGGATCAAGAACAATGCGTATCCCTGGACGTAGCTGCTGTAGCTGGTTTATGAGCGATAGTAAGGTGAATACATCCTGTACAATACCAATCTTGCAATAATCTACCGGATAAGTTTGCAGCAAAGGTTTTAACTGTGCTATGATCTGTTCCAGGGGTATCCATTCTGATGAAATAAACTGTGCGCCGGTTTGTACCGTAACGGCGGTGCAAACGCCTAGCCCATATACGCTTAATTGTTCGAATGTTTTGATATCTGCCAGCAAACCTGCTCCCCCACTGGGGTCGAGTCCTGCTATGCTTAATACATATGGTCTTTCGGTTTGTATCGTTTCTTTACTTGGTTTCATTTTCCATCTTTTTCTCCATCCCCATTTTCCATTGCCGTTGTAGTTGCTGTAATTTGTTCAGGGCTTGTGCCGGATGTTGCCAGATGCAACCCAATACAGCTGCGCCGCTGAAGTTCCAGCAGGGCAACAGGTTGATATTCTGTTCATTTACTCCTCCCAGGGCCAGCAGGCGGGAATACTTCACAGTGGGAGCAATGCCCGTAAATCGGCCTTCATAGCCTGTTTTAGAGATGCTGTTGAAAACGGGACTCAGCATTAGATAATTGAAAAGCCCGTCCAATGCAGTTATTTCAGATAGTGCATGTACGCCCGTGCTGCTATGTGGGTGGTTAGACACCCATTTTTGCAGTTGCGGAGGTGTGAGTAATGCTCTGTTTGCACGACTCCAGTGTACGCCGCCTAATCGGAATGACTTGTACAGCCAGCAGTTATCGCGGATAATGATCTGTCGGTAAAATTTCGGATCGATTTTTTCCAACATCGCTGTATATTGCTGTGCTGTATAGTCTGGTTTTCGGAGCACCACCTTTTGTACGCCTGCTTGTAGCAGGTCTTTAATAATCTCTGTTTCCCCTTTTACAGGTTGCGGAGCGGTGAATACCCATATCATGGATTTGGTTTTGATGCAGCATAAATTTCTGCGCCTTCTTCGATGAAGCGTTCGGATTGTTTCTTCATTCCTTCCTGCAGTGCATCCTGGCTGTTGATTCCTTGTTGATTAGCGTAATCGCGGACTTCCTGTGTAATCTTCATGGAACAGAAATGAGGGCCGCACATAGAGCAGAAGTGAGCGATTTTAGCGCCTTCTGCCGGGAGTGTTTCATCGTGATAAGAGCGGGCCGTTTCCGGATCGAGGGAGAGGTTGAACTGATCTTCCCAGCGGAATTCAAAGCGGGCCTTACTCAGTGCGTTATCGCGTACCTGTGCACCAGGATGACCTTTGGCCAGGTCGGCAGCATGAGCGGCGATTTTATAGGTAATAACTCCTTGTCTTACATCCTCTTTATTAGGAAGACCAAGGTGTTCTTTAGGCGTTACATAGCAGAGCATCGCGCAGCCGTACCAACCGATCATAGCAGCGCCGATACCGGAGGTGATATGATCATAGCCGGGAGCAATGTCTGTTGTTAATGGACCGAGGGTGTAGAAAGGAGCTTCCTCGCAGCATTCCAGCTGTTTTTCCATATTTTCTTTGATGAGGTGCATGGGTACGTGACCGGGACCTTCAATCATTACCTGGACGTCGTGTAGCCATGCCCGTTTGGTCAGTTCTCCTAATGTTTCCAGTTCTGCGAACTGAGCGGCATCGTTCGCATCGGCGATGCTGCCGGGGCGTAGACCGTCGCCCAGAGAGAAGGCCACATCATACGCTTTCATGATTTCACAGATTTCATCAAAGTGAGTATAGAGGAAATTTTCCTGGTGATGGGCGAGACACCATTTCGCCATGATGGAACCGCCTCTTGAAACGATACCGGTAGTGCGTTTAGCCGTGAGCGGTACATATCTGAGCAGTACGCCTGCATGGATGGTGAAATAGTCTACCCCTTGTTCAGCTTGTTCAATCAGGGTATCGCGGAATATTTCCCAGGTGAGCGCTTCTGCTTTACCGTTTACTTTTTCCAGTGCCTGGTAGATAGGAACGGTACCGATAGGAACGGGTGAGTTACGGATAATCCATTCGCGGGTAGCATGAATATTTTTACCGGTGCTGAGGTCCATGATCGTGTCTGCACCCCATCTGCAAGCCCATACGGCTTTTTCCACTTCTTCCGCTATGCTGGAAGTAACGGCGCTGTTCCCGATATTGGCATTTATTTTCACGAGGAAGTTGCGGCCAATGATCATGGGTTCACTTTCCGGGTGATTGATATTTGATGGGATGATAGCGCGGCCAGCGGCTACTTCCTCTCTTACAAATTCGGGAGTAATATATTTAACGGGCGTTCTTGCGCCGAAATTATGTCCTGGATGTTGTTGTAATTGTTCCGCTGAAAGTGTTTCCAGCAGTTGGTTTTCGCGGATGGCGATGTATTCCATTTCCGGTGTGATGATACCTTGTTTGGCATAATGTAACTGGGATACATTTTTGCCTGCAGTTGCTTTGCGTGGTTTGATCTGGTGGGTCATGCCTGGCAGTTCTGTGTTTTTCAGACTGTTGGCGTAGGCACTGGAATTACCGGGGAGTTGGATGGTATCATTTCTGTCGGCTATCCATTGTTCACGGAGGCGGGGAATGCCGTGGTTGATATCAATATCGATGGCTGTGTCTGTATATGGGCCACTGGTATCGTATACCACCACTGGATCGTTGGGGGTGGTTTTATCTTTACTGTTATGCTGACGGGTGTCTGTCAGGTTGATTTTTCTCATGGCTACTTTAACCGGGTGGATGTTTCCGGGAACGTAGATTTTTTCAGAAGCAGGAAATGGCGTGCGACTTACAGGCGCCTGTTGTTGTTGCATGATAAATTATTTTTTAGACAATAGGATTCCTATCCGTTAGATATAACGGAAACGGGAGTACGAAAAACAAGTCGATAAAAATTATCCTCCTTGCGTGGCGCGGATAATGGTGACATTATCAGCGGCGGCAAGGGTTTGCTGGTCCCAGTTTGTTTTCGGGACGACCTGGCTGTTGATAGCAACAGCGATGCCTTTGTGGCTGGAAAGTTGAATAAACTGTAAGAGTGCAGCGATAGTAGTTCCTGGCTGCACCGCATAAAGTTTATTGTTTACAAGCACTTCCATAGATGCTGGAATTAATTGATGAACAATAAACTTTAAGGATGTGGAAGATGAGGAAGTTTCAGTTTACTTTTCCCTACGGCAGTATGAACTGCTTCAGGTACTGAGGGTATCATCTCAGCTTATGCTTGCGCATAAACACCCCTAAAGTGATTGTAAATGTAGGAATTATTTTCTGAAATGCTAACTTTAGAAACATTAATATTGAGTTGGTAATTCTGACAACAATTGTATTTTTATTCCATGGTAAAAGGATATCTGAAAGGAATGCTGGTTTTGCTGACGGGAGCATGTGTTGCTTGTGGAGGTGGAAAGAGCAGTAAAGAGGAGTCTGTGCATGACAGCAGTTTAATAAGTATTGCTGACAGCAGTAATGCCATTGTTCAGGACAGCATTACCGCTGTTGCAGATACGCTGCATGTGGATGCAGCCAAGCTCATAGGAAAGTGGATTCAGCCCGTAGCGGGCCTGGAAAAGGAAATGCAGGGTTTTCATCTGAGAAAGAACGGCAGTGCAGCTTCCATTAACATGTACACTTTGGTATATGAGAAATGGGAACTGATGCATGACACCTTGTTATTGTGGAATCATTCCGAGGGTGTCAGAGATACTACTACTGTTGTGGATACTACCTTGATAAAAGAACTTACAGATACTACGCTTGTATTATTCCCTGTTAAAGCTGCGGAGGGATATACGGAGAAGTACCGCCGCATTAAATAATACATTACTATCGCTTCATTGTTCATCAATTATAGATCTGCCATAATCCTATCAGGCAGCCCACTACAGCGAAGAATATGCCTGCTGTAGCCAGTTGCATATCTTCAATATTCTTTCGTCCGATGTAGAGAGAAGTGAATCCTACTACAAGGGCAATTGCGCTCAGGATTACACCGTCTAAAGGCGTTTTTGTAATGAAAGCAAATGCTGCTGACAGTACGCCTAAAACTAATGAACCGATACAGGCTGTTTTCGTTAACGTTGTTGAGTGTTGCATATACGATGGTATTTAGAGTTGAGGTGAACTTTGTTGTTGTTTTTCCCAGGGCACTTCCAGCAACGGGCCTACATGTTCATATCGTGACTCCTGGTATTCATCCAGTCCATAATGCAGGGCGGTAGTATCTTTTACTTTCACGAAGGTGCCGCAAAGTCTGTCCCACAATGAAAATATATTCGCGTAATTCGAGTCCGTTTCCGGTTGATAGGTGCTATGATGCACTTTATGCATATCCGGAGATACAATCACCCAGCTCATTGCGTCGTCCAGCCATTTAGGAAGTTTAATGTTGGCATGTGTTACCTGCGACATTAATACCGAAACCGTCTGATAGAGCATAACCATCCAGAAAGGTACGCCGGCTACCAGTACACCCAGCAGCAGGGCGGCTATACGAAATAAGTTTTCCACCGGATGATGCCTTAATGCCGTAGTAGCGTCTATTTCTTTATCTATATGATGAATTTTATGAAACTGCCACATCCAGGCAGTTTTATGCTGTATCAGGTGTACGAGATATGCGCCGATGAAATCCAGTAACATAACGGCCAACAGGGCATGTAGCCATAAAGGCAATGGCGCCAGGTATAAGAGGCCAAAATGGTGTTCGCTGGTCCATACGGAGGCTTTTAGAATAGCGAATGCAAAAATGGTATTCAGTACAACGGTGGTCAGGGTAAAGAAGAGATTGATGCCTGCATGCCGAATTTTGTTGCCTTTAAAGGAGAACCTGGGGATAATGCCTTCCAATACCCACAGCAATAGCAATGCTCCCAGCAATATTGCCAGGCGGTAGGGAGTCGGAATATGTTCGAAAAACGAAACCATTATATATATAGGTTCTGATTACCAGCTTATTCGGCCAACAACAAATACATTAACATCACGGTGGGATATGGGAGCTTACAAGTAGGTGATAACGGCAGGTACCCTTCTTTTTCGTGTTACAATCGTTTATGCGCCACCGTTATTTCGGCTGATGGGTAATATCCGGGGATAATGATTCTTAGAACGAGACTGATGCGTTTCTTTTTCCGTATAAAAATTACAACTATTTGGGGAATAAAAAAGGGTTGTTTTCCGCTACAGGCAAAGAAAAAAGCAACCTCTCTGGGAGAGATTGCTTTATGTATTATCATTATGCATCAAGCAAAAACTTTTAGCAAAGTTTTATACTTAGTGTAGGCATATTAGTTATTCAGCATGAGTGGCATTACCAGCATGAGGAGGTCTTCATTTTCTTCTTTTTCGGAAGGTTTCAGAATACCTGCTTTGGTGGCGGTAGCCAGTTCGATGTTGATTTCATCGCCTTCGGCGGCGCCCAGCATTTCGATGAGGAATTTCGCGTTGAAAGCGATCTGCATGTCGTCGCCGGAGTATTGGCAGTTCATACGTTCGTTACCTTCAAAGGAGAAGTCCACATCCTGAGCAGAGAGTTGCAGTTCGCTGCCGGTGATATTGAGTGCCACCTGGTTGGTAGATTTGTTTGCGAACACACCAACGCGTTTGAGGGCGTTTTGGAAGTCGCTCTTCACCAGGGTAAGGCGGTATGGATTATCTTTTGGAATGACCACTTTATAATCCGGGAAACGGGCATCGATGAGGCGGCAGATCATCTGAGCGCCTTCGTGTTGCACGAAGAAGTGGTTCTGGCTGTAAGACACTTTGATTTGGGAATCGTTGTCTGGCAGTAGTGATTTCAGGAGGTTCAGCGGCTTTTTAGGCACGATGAAGGAATCCGCCTTAGGGCAAGCTACATCTGTTCTTACGTATTTTACCAGACGGTGAGCGTCTGTGGCAACGAATGTCAGGCTGGTTGGAGCCAGTTCGAAGAATACGCCGGTCATAGCAGGACGGAGATCGTCGTTGCTGACAGCAAACAGCGTTTTATTAATGGCAGTTACCAGGCCGGTGGCGGTCATGGTAAAGGACGTAGTTTCGTCAGCAGCTGGTTCTTTCGGGAAATTCTCCGGATTTTCACCCATTACCTTGTACTTACCATTGTCGGAAGTAATTTCCACTGCATAAGAGTTCAGATCGATGTGGAAAGTCAATGGTTGATCCGGCAGGTTCTTCAGGGAATCCATCAGAATTTTGGCAGGGATACATACCCTTCCATTTTCTTTCGCTTCCACCTCCAGCTTCACCCGCATAACAGTTTCCAGGTCTGTGGCAACTACTGTCAGTTCGTTTTTGTCAATCAGGAACAGGAAGTCCTCCAGTATAGGCAATACTGTGTTGGAATTGATAACACCGCTGATCTGTTGTAATTGTTTAAGTAAAGTAGAGGAAGAAACAATAAATTTCATGATCTTATTAAGTTTGCTTGTTATTCATTGCGCCATGTCAACACCGGTTGTGGCCTGTCTGTTCACATGATACCCTGAATAAAAGGTGTAAATGTACAGGAAACAAAGATAGAAAGTTTTGTCAATCAGCCTAATTTCATCACATCTTATACACGAGGATATCCCCGTTTTTTCACAAGAACATCCCTGGTTTCTCACATTAATTGAAAAAATAATATTGAATGTTTTGGGGCAATATGAGTGGTGTTTTAGATAAAATCATGTTTTTTGTGCCAAAAATTGGATAATATGAAAAGAACTAATTGTTTCTTTTAAATTATATACAAATGGGTTACTTTTGCCGCGCAAAAAAACTTCCAAAACCAACAAAAAAAGCAGGTTATGAAACTTTCTCATTTAGCCGAAACACTGATTGGATCCGAAATCATTAAGCTCGCAGCTGAAATTAAGGAGAAACAGGCCAAGGGCGATAAGATCTATAACTTTACGATCGGCGACTTTGATCCGAAGGTTTTCCCTATTCCGGTTGAGTTTGAGCAGGAAATCATAACTGCTTACAAGGAGCACCTGACCAACTACCCTCCTGCCGATGGTATTGCAGAATTAAGACAGGCAGTAGGCGATTTTATTAGCTCCCGTGAAGGCCTCTCCTACGACCCAGCTAAGGAAATTGTTATCTCCTGCGGCGGACGTCCTATTATCTACGCTACTTTCAGAACTATCGTAGACCGCGGAGAAAAAGTCATCTACGCAACTCCTTCCTGGAACAATAACCACTATACGCACTTCCTGGAAGCAGAACACGTGGTATTGCAGACAACTCCGGAGAATTTCTTCATGCCTACAGCGGCTGAACTGAAACCACTGCTGAAAGGAGCTACCCTCCTGGCACTTTGCTCTCCGCAGAACCCTACCGGTACTGCTTTCGGCAAGAAACAACTGGAAGAAATCTGTGACCTCGTACTGGAAGAAAACAAATCCCGTGGCGCTGATCAAAAACCACTCTATGTGATGTTTGACCAGATGTACTGGGTACTGACCTTCGGTAACACAGAACACCATAACCCGGTTTCTCTCCGTCCGGCCATGAAAGATTACACCATTTTCATCGATGGTATGAGTAAAGCCTTTGCTGCTACCGGCGTTCGCGTTGGTTGGGCCCTCGGACCCGCTCACGTAATCGGTAAAATGAAGGCCATCCTCTCCCATGTAGGCGCTTGGAGCCCAATGGCAGAACAAAAAGCTGCTGCCCGCTACCTCGTGCAGACAGAAAATGTGGATAAATACCTGAAACACTTCAAAGCCGAAATCGAAGAACGCCTCGTGAAAATCTACGAAGGCTTCGATAAACTGAAACAAGCCGGCCATAAAGTAGATGCCATTGCTCCGCAAGCGGCTATCTACCTGACCATCAAAATCGATCTGGTAGGCAAACAGACTGCTGAAGGCAATGTACTGGCCGATCAGGCAGCCGTTACCTCCTACATCCTGGATGAGGCTAAAATGGGCCTGGTTCCTTTCTACGCATTCGGTGGCGATAAAAACTCACCTTGGTACCGCCTCAGCGTTGGTACCTGCGTGAAAGAGGAAATTCCAGCAATGTTAGAAAAACTGGAAGCCGCCCTCGTTAAACTGAAATAGTGCAATTTTAATAGTTAAGAAAGACGTCCGCCCTCTACAGGCGGGCGTTTTTTTATGCCCGAAAGTCACGTATCTCCCTAATTCTGACCTTTTGACTTTTAAATTCGAAAAGTTAAATCATTGTTAAAGGCATATTTCTCTTTACTTATTAAAAAAAACTATCTAATTTTGACCTTGAAACTAAAAAAGTCAGAAAGTTAATGCAAGCAGATAACAAGGACGATATGCGGGATAAGATCCTCGTGGCAGCTTTGAAGCGCTTTACACAGTACGGCGCTAGTAAAACCACCATGAACGAGATCGCCGAAGACCTTCGTTGTTCGAAAGCATCCCTTTACTATTATTTTCCGGATAAGAACGGGATGCACCAGGCAGTATTGCAGAAAATTGGTGAAACCTATTTCCAGGAAATGGAAAAGGAAGCCCAGAACGCAACATCTGCAACAAAGGCATTATTTAAACTGGTGGAAATCCGCCGCAGCTTTATTTCCCGGTTCTGTAGACTGGAATTGTTCAAATTATTGAACGACTGTAGCGTGACCGTCCAGGAACAAATGATTGCCGCCAAAAGAAAAGAAATAGAAATCCATGCTGCTATCATCCAGCACGGTGTGAATACAGGCGAGTTTAAAGTAGAAGACGTGGAAAAAACCGCTATCCTGCTCACACAAGCCATGATGGGCCTACGCTTTACCGTTCCTGACCTCGTTCATAAAAACAACGATATAGATGTGGAACTCTTTGAACGCGTAATGGAACAACAAAAAGCACTATTAGAAATATTTGTAAAAGGCATTCAGGCATAAACAAACGGAAACCATGGTAGTGAAGGATAGGATAATGGAGACAGCGCTGAAAATGTTCAGAACCTACGGCGTAAAAGGTGTTACCATGTTCGATATTGCCCGCGATTGCGGCATATCAAAGAAAACGCTGTACGAACATTTTGAAGACAAACAATCACTGATCAATGATGCTTTAAGAGAACTCCTGAACGATCATATCCAGTTTGCTGAAAAAAATCATACGGAAACCGCCAATGCCATCGAAGAACTGGTGAACCAAATGCAGTTCATCCGCTCTAAAGCCAGGACCTTAAATCCTGTCATGCTTTTTGAAATCGAAAAATATCATCCGGATACTTGGAAAGAAGTGGAGCTGTTCCGAACTGACTGTATCCTGTACGGCATAAAAGAAAACTTAAAACGCGGCATGTCTGAAGGACTTTACCGCAAAAACCTGGATATAGATATCGTAGCACGTATGCGCCAACTACAGCTGGAAGCTGCTTTTGACCCAATTCACTACCCAGCTGACCATTATGAAATGCACAAAGTGATGGATGAAGTCACAACCCATTTTATACTGGGAGTTGCTACACTTCAAGGACATAAACTCGCATATCAATATCTGCAAATCAAAGAAGAAGTATAAACTACTTACAAGGCTAATCTAAACAGTATGAAGCGATTAAAGTTGTCGCTTATCCTCCTGCTGGGGATAGGTGTATCTCATTGCTATGCTCAAACGCCACTGACTCTTCAGGAAGCGTTGAAATTTGCAATCAACAATAACCAGGGCCTCGCCAGAACAAAAATGGATGAGGAAATGGGTAAATTCAAAACGGAAGAAGTACGTGCACAAGCACTCCCACAAATCAATGGCTCCGGTAACTATACTGATAACCTCCAATTGCAGAAATCAATTCTGCCAGGCGATAAATTGGGTATGCCTGGTCAGAACCTGGTAATGGCTTTCGGTGTGAAATACAGCACTGCCATCGGTGCAGAACTCAACCAGCAGATATACAACCAGTCCGTATTTACAGGCCTGAAAGCTGCAAAAGCTGGTGAACAATATTATACGCTCCAGACACAACAGTCTACCGAAGACCTGATATACAACGTGTCTCAACTATATTACCAGTTACTCATCACGCAAGAAAATATCAAAAGCATTGATAGCAACATCGTGAAATTGTCCCAACTGGTTACTACCACAAAATCACAATTCGAGAACGGATTAGCTAAGAAAATCGATTTAGATAGGATTAAGGTGAATCTGACCAACTATCAGACCCAACGTATTCAACTCGCGAATCAGTTTGGCATGCAAACCAACAACCTGAAACGCGTAATGGGTATGCCATTGGAATCCGCCTTCTCTATTCCCGTTGCATCCCTGAAAGATATCGAAACAAATGCTGCTGGTATCTTACAGTACGATGAACTCAACCTGGAAGACAGAACGGAGATGAAAATACTCAGAAAACAGGAAGAACTGCAACAGTTCCAGAAAAAGGCCTACCAAGCTGAAAACTATCCTTCCCTCTCTGCCTTCGGTCGCTACTACTATAACGGTATGAGTAACCAATGGGCTTTTGCTAAAGGAATGGAAAACAGTACGCTGTGGTACGGTTCTTCTGCCATCGGCCTCTCCCTGAAAATACCCATCTTCGATGGCTTCGGACGCCGCTCCAGAGTAAGCCAGGCCAACGTTTCCCTGCGTCAGCTACACCTGACAACAGAAGAAACCAAACTGGCGCTGAATACACAATATCAGAATGCGAAACTGACCATGCGCACCAATATCAATGCCATTCAGGCACAAAAGGAAAATATGGAACTGGCGAATGAAGTGTACTACTCTACCCAGAACAACTATCGCCTGGGCCTGGCCGGATTGACCGACTTGCTGAATGCGGAAACATCACTGACAGATGCACAGAACTCCTACAACTCCGCACTGCTCCAATATAAACTGGCAGAACTGGAGATCATCAAAAGCAAAGGCAATCTGAAATCTCTTCTAAACTAAACGTATAAACGAAAATTACCTGCTGAAAAGCAAGAAATAAACACAAACTATTTGCAGATGAAAAAAGTAATTATCTGGGGACTGGTATCGGTTGGAGCAGTAGTACTGATCTTGTGGAAACTCAACGCAAATAAAAAGGCGAACGAGGCTAAAATCGCATTCGTAAAAGAAAGTAATATCGGCGATGTGCCAGTATTGGTACAAAAAGTATCCCGTAATGATTTCTCACAGGGCTTCCTGGCCAATGGTAACTTCACGCCTATCCGTGAACTGTCTTACCTGGCGGAAACCTCCGGTCGTATTACCAAACTCCTCGTGGACGAAGGAAGCGTGGTAAAACAAGGACAACCCATCGCTTATGTGGATGGCGAAATCCTCAGCACGGACCTGGCATCTGCTAAAGCTAATCTCAGCCAACTGAAAGTAGATAAAGAAAGATATGAGTCTGCTTTCCAGACTGGCGGCGTTACCCAGAAACAAGTAGATGATGCTCGCCTGCAGTACGATGTGGCTAAAACCCGCTACGAAGCTGCTAGTCGCCGCGTTAACGATACTTACGTGAAAGCGCCTATCTCCGGCGTGATCAATAAAAAGTATATCGAACAAGGCGCTTACCTCTCACCAGGCAACAAAATGTTTGATATCGTGGATGTGAGTCGCCTGAAACTGGCGGTGGCCGTGCCTGAATCTCAAGTGGTTACTTTGAAAAAAGGACAGAAAGTAGAAGTTACTTCTACTGTATTCCCAGAAACAAAATATGAAGCTGTCATCACTTTCATCGCTGCAAAAGGTGATAACTCCCTGAACTACCCGGTAGAAATGGAAGTAACCAATGTAAGCGGTAAAGAACTGAAAGCGGGTATGTATGGTACTGCACATTTCACTTCTCCTGAAACAGATAAAGCTATGTTCATTGCCCGTACTGCCTTCATTGGTGGTGTAAACAGTAATGAAATTTATGTACTGGACAAGAACATCGCAAGAAAACGCAAAGTAGTAGCTGGCCGCATCGTTGGCGACCAGGTGGAAGTACGCGAAGGGCTGAACGAAGGTGAAACTATCATCACCAGCGGTCAGATCAACCTTTCCGACGGTGCATCAGTTACCGTGCAACAGGGCGCCAAATAATCAGCAGACAGATCAAACTTTTGCAACATGAAGATTACTGAAGTATCGATAAAACGACCCACTATTGTGGTGGTGGTATTTACCATCCTCACACTGCTGGGCGTGATGAGCTATAAATCACTGAACTATGAGCTCCTGCCTAAGTTCAGCTCCCCGATCGTAACAATTGCGACGATATATCCTGGCGCTTCCCCCAATGAGGTGGAAAGTACCATCACTAAAAAAATTGAGGATGCGGTAGCATCCATGGAAAAAATCAAGAAGATAACTTCCAAATCTTCTGAAAGCCTTTCCATTATCACAGTAGAACTGAACAACGATGCGAATGTAGATATCGCATTGCAGGACGCGCAACGTAAGGTGAACGCGATTTTGGCAGACCTGCCGGGAGATGCGAAACCGCCGTCTCTCAATAAGTTCTCTATTGATGACTTACCGATCATGACTTTATCCGCCACCGCTAAAATGGATGATAAAGCATTCTATGACCTGATGGATAAAAAAATCCAGCCAATCCTCTCCCGCCTTCCAGGTGTGGCACAGGTATCGCTGATTGGCGGTCAGGAACGTGAAATCCAGGTAAACGTGGACCCTAAGAAGTTACAGGCATTTGGTATGTCCATAATGGAACTGCGTCAGCTGATTACCAATGCGAACCTGGACTTCCCTACCGGTAAAGTAAAAACAGCCGACCAGCAGATCCTGATCCGTCTGGCGGGTAAGTATAAAAACGTTGCCCAACTGAATAACCTCGTCATTAAAACTACTGACGATGGTACACAAGTAAGACTGGGCGATGTGGCAGATGTACAGGATGCCCAGAAAGATGCAGAACGTATTGCCCGTGTAGACGGCGTAAACGCCATTGCGCTCCAGGTACAGAAACAAACCGATGCCAACGCGGTAACGGTTTCTGAAGAAATGAAAAAAGCGATCGACAAGATCCAGAAAGAATATGCGGCCAACAGCCTGCAAGTTCTCGTGGCAAACGATTCTTCTGAGTTTACCCTGGAATCTGCCGACTCCGTAATTCATGACTTGATCCTGGCGGTAATCCTGGTGGCGATTGTAATGCTGTTGTTCCTGCACAGTATCCGCAGTGCATTATTCGTAATGATCTCTATCCCGGCATCATTGATTGCGACCTTTATCGGTATGAAATTGATGGGCTTCTCTCTCAATCTGATGTCCCTGCTGGGTTTATCCCTGGTAGTAGGTATCCTGGTGGATGATGCGATTGTGGTACTGGAAAATATATACCGCCACATGGAGATGGGTAAAAACCGTGTTCGTGCCGCCTTTGATGGTGTGAAAGAGATAGGTTTTACCGTTACCTCTATTACCCTGGTAATCGTGGTGGTGTTCCTGCCGATTTCATTAACCAACGAACTGGTATCAAAGATCCTCCGTGAGTTCTGCGTGGTGGTAATGATTTCTACCATGTTGAGTTTGCTCTCGTCTTTCATGATTGTACCACTCTTGTCTTCCCGCTTTGGTAAGCTGGAACATATCACTGGTAAGAATGCATTCGAGAAATTCATCCTCTGGTTTGAAAAACAACTGCTGAAATTTACTAACTGGATGACAGGAATCCTTCGTTGGGCGCTCAATCACAAACGCTGGACTATTGGGTTCGCGGTGGCGCTGCTGTTTGCTTCCTTCACGTTGATTGGTAAAGGTTATATCGGTGGCGAGTTTATTCCTAAAGGTGACCGCGGTCAGTTCATCGTGATGCTGGAAATGCCAAAAGATGCATCTGTACAGCAATCCAACCTGGCCACCCGTGAAGCAGAGAAAATCCTGAAAGGCAAGAAAGAAGTAACGCGACTGATTACTACAGTAGGTCAGACTTCCGAAGATGGTTTTGGTACCTCACAGTCCACTGCCTATAAATCTGAGATCACCGTAATGCTGGTGCCAGCAGAAGAACGTAAAGATGCTTCTGATATCTATGCTGCGAAGATCAAAAAAGAGCTGAAAGAGAAACTGCCAGGTGTGAAAGTAAAAACTACCGATGTGAGCATTCTTGGTACAGCTGAACGTGCGCCAGTAGAGCTGATTGTTATGGGTTCTGAAATGGACAGCGTAATGGCCTTCGCAAAAATTGCTATGGACACGCTGAAAACCATTCCTGGTAGCAGTGAGGTGAAACTCTCTGTGGAAGAAGGTAACCCGGAAATCAACGTACAGGTGGACCGTGATAAAATGGCGGCTCTCGGCCTGACATTGGATAACGTGGGCGGTACTATGCAAACTGCATTCAGTGGTACTGCAGACGATTCTAAAGTGAAATTCCGTCAGGGCGATTATGAATACGATATCAATATCCGTTTTGATGACTTCAACAGAAAAAATCTGGACGATGTTGCGAACATTCAGTTCATAAATAAAAAAGGACAACTCATAAAATTGTCGCAATTTGCAACAGTAACAGAAGGCTCCGGTCCAAGTCACCTGGAGCGTAGAGATAAAAATACTTCTGTATCTGTACAATCGCAGGTAATGGGTCGCCCATCCGGTACTGTAACCCAGGAGTTCCAGGCTAAGCTGGAGAAAATGAAAAGACCTGCCGGCGTTAGCTTCGTATTTGGTGGCGATGCTGAAAATCAGGGAGACTCCTTCGGAACATTAGGCGCTGCATTGCTGATTTCAATCGTAATGGTATACCTGATCATGGTGGCCTTGTACGATAACTATATTTATCCATTTGTAGTATTATTCTCCATTCCACTGGCAATCATCGGTGCGCTCCTGGCATTGGCGCTGACCAATAACACACTGAACATCTTCACCCTCCTGGGTATGATTATGTTGATTGGTCTGGTAGCGAAGAATGCGATCATCCTGGTCGATTTTACGAACCAGATGAAAGAGCAGGGACAAAGTACCTTCCAGGCGTTGATTCATGCGAATAATGCGCGTTTGCGTCCAATTCTCATGACTACCATCGCGATGGTGATTGGTATGCTGCCTATCGCACTGGCAACAGGCGGTGTGGCCTCTACTAAGAACGGTCTGGCATGGGTAATCATAGGAGGGCTGATCAGCTCTATGTTCCTGACGCTGATTGTAGTGCCTGTGGTGTATATGATTGTGGATATGGGTATGGCGAAACTCGGTATGGGCCGCCTTTCCAAGAAACGATATATCCGTCAGCGCATGGTGGCTTCGTATGAAGAAGTACCGCTGGATGAAGTTCATGTAAACTAAGAAAGATTACATCTCAAAATATTTAAAGATCGTTACTAACAGTGTAACAGTTGTAGGTTTAGGTAATAGCCGGAATAATCTTATTCCGGCTTTCTTTTTTCTCTTATTTTCTTGCCAGGAGCAGCATGTGTGAGTCGGGGAATGGAATGGGCTCCAACTGGCCGTTTTCCAGCTGTCTGAACAACTGTACTTTCCCTTCCAGTCTGTTTTTTACAATCCATTCATTACGGTAAGGATGGGACAGATTATCCAGTCTGAATCCGGCTTCTTCCAGATGTGTTTTCCAGTCTTCAAAGTTCCAGAAACAGAAGGTTTCATGCATTTCGCTGTACCAGTTATCGTGGTAATCTTTGGTGAACATGAATTCGCAGGCGTCCTGCATGGAGAGCTGGCAGTAAGTGTTTCCGGCTATTTCCACCCATGTATGTGGGAGCGCATAACCTTCCTGTTTGCGGAAGTCTTTTGCAAACTGCTGGAATAATGCTTTTGTGGAAAGCTTCGATAACCAGGAAGCCAGTATATGCGTGTCCGTGGTATCGGGTTTCGGGAGATGACTGTCGCCATCTTCGGCATTCAGCCATAGTAGCACCGTTTCGTGTCTGTTAGCCGGGCCTGTTACATCCCTGTTGATCCATACGCCGCCGGGTTGTAATTCATTATAACGATGATGTATAAACGTTTTTAGGTCTTCTATGCTACCGTAGGAGGCGATTTCATGGGTGAGCGAAGAAGTATGTATGGTATGCATG
This sequence comes from Chitinophaga dinghuensis, assembly GCF_003259435.1. Classification (GTDB taxonomy): domain Bacteria; phylum Bacteroidota; class Bacteroidia; order Chitinophagales; family Chitinophagaceae; genus Chitinophaga; species Chitinophaga dinghuensis. Next base: position 70,950 of record NZ_QLMA01000002.1, on the reverse strand, counting down.
GCGCCGGGTTCGAAAACGGTACCGGATACTGCATTCTTCTGTGCGAAGAAAACGGATGGGTTGGAGAACTCTCCATTATGACGGCGTTGCAGACAGATATCGTATAAATGACGGGATACCTCGATGCCGTAGAAGTCGCACTCATGGAGGCGGTCATCTTCGCAGGCGATCTTAATCCAGGAGCCGGCGGCGCAGCCGATATCGCCGATATTTCCGGGGATAATATACGGTGCTGTTTCCCGGTATTTGAGGGCGGCGATATCATCCATCTGTTTCACGTACTCTGCATAATCGCGGGTAGCAGTGAGATCGCCATCTGAGCCAATGATGGGATCTTTCAGGATCTGCCGGACCTTGTCTCCCAAACCATATAACGACCAGATTTTATAAGCGGCAGGATGCATTTCATTCAGGATGGCGGTATCTGTTTTCCAGTCGGCCGTTTGCGCGATCATTTTCACTACATCCCAGGGCATGGGGGCGGTCTGTTGTTGCCGTTGCTCATCCCATTCTGCAGTGAGGATGCGGAAGCCCAGCGCGCTGTACATCTTCCGAACTTCAGTAGAGCAAACTACGAGCGTATTTTCTGGTGTGAGGCTATGTAATCCTTCGCTGGCGTGCCGGATGGTTTTCAGCGTATAGCCGGTGAAGTTAGTAATGACGCCGGCGTCATCGATACCGTAAATATGTACCGGAACGTCCAGGTAGCTACTGAACTCCTGGATAATCATGGCGCGGAGGTAAAATGGAATAGGATTCCTTTTGGTGCCGCCATGGTTGGCGGAGGTAACGGCGAAAATGATGCCTTCGATATGGCCCTCTCTCCTGCTGTTGACAAGTCCGTTGAGGTATTTGAACTGGAAGTCGGTCAGCAGGTGATGGCGTCCTGGAATTAATAAGTACATGGCAGGAAAGGTTTAACAGGATTGCAATATAAGGAAGAGATGGGGCATTGGAAAGACGACGATTGCACTATGCTTCAGACTGGTTGCTAGGATGCGGTTTTAACAAAATATTCTATAACCCTTTCGTGTTTTCGTGTGTTAAGGGATAATATTTTCTAGCCGCTAAGACTTACGCCCGTTAATTCAGCCTCATTACACTATTACACCATTACAACGATTAAAAGTTATTCTCTATGAAAGCACTCTGTTTATCCGAGATTTTATTGTTGGCCGCGTTAGGCGCCCATGCGAAGCCTGTTGAACCTGGTTTAAAAACTCCAACTATGCGCAACCGGGAAGATGAAGTAACAGCATTCAGAAAAGTATCAGGCTTTGTTAGAGTAAGGTTTTATTATTCAGCAGATGCCGGCGCTAAGGTGGGCGTTTGTATGGTAAAACCTGTTATTCCTCCTGTTGTAACATTTAAACATGAAGACGGAAGTACGGAAACAACCCCAATTGCTTGTCCTTCCAGCCTTTCAGGGGCGGTATATGTCAGTGAAGGCGATACAGTTTCGGCATGTTTTATTACTGATACAAAAACTTGTTCGCTTGTTTATACAATTACCAGTGAGGAAATTGCTGCAGGTCAGATTATTATCAGTTACATTCCTGCGTTAAATTAAGAAAGGAGGGTATATTGAAAGTTCGTAAAATGAAAGTAAGACCCTTCTTGTAAAATCAAAAAAGGGTTGGACGTCGCGGACATCTAACCCTTTTTTGATATAGCTGTTGCTCCTTTTTTTACATTATAAAACTGCATTTTTTCTAACTTCTTCGAAAGTGATCTGATTCGTGAGGTGACCATTTTCGAAAACAGTGATCAGGTGGTCCGGCAGCTCAGGATGTTCGTCCTGGCGGAGTGTAGTGAACTGTCCGTCTTGCGCTACCAGTTTGAGTTTTCCGGCTTTTGATTTTTTGAAGGAAGTGCGGAGGTTTCCGTCTTTATCCATTTCTACTGGCATTTTCTGCACATCGATTTGTTTACCATTTACTTGTGCAAACGAGCATTTCAGTGCAAACTCTTGTGTATCGCGGTTGACGCGTTGTAATAATGCGCCGCCCATTCCCAGTACGAGATTTTCTGCACTGATACCTGCTTCTTCCAAAGCGGCAAAGATGGGTGGGATAGAGCTATAGCTGATGCCATCGCCCTGAATAACGCGTACTTGTGGCGGAAGCACTTTATATCCTTTTTCATTCGTAGTGTAACCAAATTTGTCCATCAGGATTTGGAAGACACGCAGTAGTGTTTGTACAGGATCTCCGCTGTCGGGACGGATAACGAGGGTCCCCTGGCGACTGAGGATTTGTTCTTTCAGTTCGGTTCCCCAATATTCTTCGCAGGCGCGGAAGATATTGTAGGAGTCGGATACGCAGGCAATGGTGCCGGTTGGAAAGGTGTTGAGTACATGTTTGAAGATCTCGAGTTCACCTTCTTCGCCGAGTAGGGTACAAATGCTATGTTCAGTAGCGGGGATGGAAAGGCCGGGGGCAGTTTTTGCCTGATAATATTTTTTGGCGAGGGTGGAACCAGCAATGGTATCGCTGCCGGAGAAGTTGACCAGGTGGGCGCTTCCGCCGATGCCTGCACTTTCCACGGAGCTGGCGCCGCGGAACCCGAAATCATTCAGTACGAAGTCTATTCCAGCGAAAGCCTCGTTGCTGGCGGTTTTATCGTAATAATGTTTGATAACTTTTTTGATTTCCCTGGAAAGAGAGGCTACGGTACAAGGATACCAAACCTGCATTAAGAGGGTTTCCAGGAAGTTGGTGAGCCAGAAACATTCCGGATCAGTGTTTTCTATTGTCATCAGTACATTTCGTACAGGCACCACCGTGCCTTCGGGAATGGCTTTGATGCGCACTGGGAGTTTGCCGCCATGTTTTTCGATGATATATTCAAACCGGGATCTGTCGAAGACATCGGGTCTCCCGAAAACTTCTTGCAGCTCTCCTGCTGCTTCATCTAGTTTTTCTTTCGTGATGACTACTCCTTCGAGATATTCTTTCAGGAAATACTGGAGGCCATAGAAAACGGTTTCATCGAATTTACCGCCCCTGCTTTCCATGTAGGAATAGATGAATTGCGTTCCGGGGAGATATAATTTATGGTGAGAGTATTTGTATGCATCAGCGAGGAGGATAAGATTCTCTTTAGTCATGGCTCATCATTTTAAGCGTTGGTAGTAAATTTTTCGAGGAGGATTTGCAGTAACGGGATATGCGTGTCCGTTATAGTGCCGGTTGCTATCATTTGTGGTATATCCGTTACCGTTACCCATTTGAGCGCTTCCAAATCATCGCCGGGAGCGGCTTCGCCGTAAACGAGGTTGGTGGCGAAAAGCGTGGTGATGATTTTGTTGGTTTCACTTTGGTAGCGCCAGTCGTTTACCCTGCGGGAGCATACATACTCCATCGGGGTGGTTTCAAACTGTCCGCATTCCTCCTGTAATTCGCGTTTGGCGGCTATTTCGAAGGATTCATCTTCCGGATCTGAAAATCCTCCTGGAAGTCGCCAGGCTTTTTCATTCGACTTTCTTCCCAGTAACAGTTCATGTCTGTTGTTTCTGAATACGGCGATGTCGACGGTCGCATAAACAGAGGGAAAGAGGCTGTAAGTGTTATATATAATGCCGGAGCGGAATTCGGCGGTATCGAATACTTTATCGGAGATTTCTTCCCGCATGGCGGTAGCGTTATAGTCTTTCACTGGCGCCAGGGCGTGGGTTTTGTATTTCCCGCTGTAGGTACCGATAAAACTATTTCTGCTGCCGTAAAGAACAAATGATTCATGTGGGAAGTTGGTACGAAGGAGTTCGTCCAATTTTGCGGACCAGACGTCATCATATTTCTGGTCGCTGAGGGGGAGGACAATTATTTCCGGGAACAGTTGTTTGATCATTCGTTCGCGGGTATAGTAGTCCAGTGGATTTTTGCGGCTGCCTTTAACGGGGCTGACGCCGAGGACGATGAGGACCCTGTTATGGTTTTCCTTCACCTGCCGTATGATTTCCAGGTGTCCTTCATGCAGAACGGGTGTCTGGAACCGGGCTATAATAACTCCTGTGGGCTTTTGTACTTGCATCTTCGAGCTATTTTGCGTAATTGTTACACAAATATAAACAGGTATTTTGAACTACCAAAATAATTTTTGTAAAAAATACACAAAATAGCCTTTTGCTTAAATTTCGAAGGCCATTCCGTCTTTTTTCAGCTGGAAGTATTTCTCTTCATTGAAGCTGAAAAGTTTGGCTGGGCGGCCTTGCGACACTTGTTTTTGTTTTTCGTTGTGTGCAATGAGGATGCCCAGGTGATTGATTTTTTTCTGGAAGTTACGACGGTCGATGGGTCGGTCCAGTAGTGTTTCGTAGAGTTTTTCCAGATCGGCGATCGGGAATTTTTTATCGAGCAGTTCGAACCCGATAGGTTCGTATCTGATTTTATTGCGGAGGCGTTTTACGGCCAGGTCGATGATAGTAGCGTGATCGAAGGCGAGATCCGGGAGTTCTTTGATATTGAACCAGGTGGCGTCTTCTGCGTCGGAGCTGGCGGCCAGCTTGTAATTGGTAGGATTTACCAACCCGAAATAGGCAATAGACACTACACGGCCGCGGGGATCGCGGTTAGGCATACCGAAAGTATAGAGTTGTTCCAGGTAGTTGATATTAACGCCTGCTTCTGTGAGCAGTTCCCTGGTAACGGCATTTTCGAGGGATTCCTCATCGCGTACGAATCCGCCGGGCAGGGCCCAGCTGTGCAGGAAGGGTTCAATGGTGCGCTTAATCAGTAGTACCACGATCCCTTCTTTGGGTATATATCCAAACACAACCGCATCTACGGTGAGTTTTATTTGCTGTTTGATAGGCAATTTTAAACCGGATTATTTAGATTGAAGGTAATGATCAATTTGAGCTGTTCCCTTGTGTAAATTGATGAACAGGGGATTTTTAACTGGATCGAAGACGATGATGGTATTCGACTGCCATATGTCCTGCGGCGCCGGGAGTTCGATCATGACTTCCTGTTTGTTGGCGCGTTCGAACAGGAGACTGTCTTTCGCGGCCATATGCGGCTTAAAGCCTTGTTGATCGAGGTAGTCGGTGATTTGTTTTTTCAGTGCCAGCACGGAGTCTGTCAACGGGCCTGGTGCAGGTTTGCTTTCCCGGTATACATAACTTTTTTCTGTGATCACATCGTAGCTGGATCTGTCGCCGGTTTTTTCACGCTCAGGGTTGCAAGCGAGCAAAAGGCTGGTGGCCAGCGCCAGCAACGAAAATACTTTTCCCATATCTTTTTTATTGATGTTCGTAGCAATCATAATTTCGCTGACGGTAGATTTTGCCATCCCGAAACTCAATGATACTGCAAATAAAAGCTTTCATTACTTGTCCGCGACGAAATTTTCCGGCATCCACTCCTATTTCACCTGTCCATTTGGCTTCTACCACCAGCGTATTACCGTTTTCAAAAGCTTTTAGCACGCTATAGTGCTGTGATTTGAGGATCAACCTGGTAGTTGCCATGCTTTCCAGGATGATATCGAAATTCCTTTGTTTGATATCATTCGACATCTGGTTAGGATATTCTGTCTGAATGATATTAGGATGAAAGATTCCGGCGAATTCAGCAGCATCCACTGAAAAGTGCTCCAGTAGCTGAAAGTATCGGTATACTACCGCCAGTTTTTCGTCCATTGAGGAAGTTGATTACGAATTACAAATTACGCATTACGGGGCAGTAAACCATTTTGCTGCTCCAGTAACGAATTGCGAATTTATAAAATTCGTTTCTATATCAACATCAGCTTTTATTATTTGGTAACACCCGATAGGGTGTCAGGAGTGGCACTGAATGCCAGTTTTTGCAGATTATCCGCTTTATCGATCAGGTCATACACTACTTTCATGACAGTGAGGGTGCCTTCATAGTTGATTTTATCTGCTACATCCCCGGGTTGGTGGAAGTCTTCCCGATCGGTGCAGAAAAACAAAACCGGAATATTTTTTCTATAGAAGGCTGTATGATCAGAAGGTCCGATGCCGCTGGTATTGTATACTACTTTGGTATCTTTTACCGCACCATTGAGTAATTGCGTCCAGGTGGGACTGGTACCAACGCCAGCTATTTGTATACCGTTTGCAGGATTGAGGCGGCCGATCATATCCAGATTGATCATATAATTGACGGTGGACAAGTCTACAGGACTATTGGCTGCCAGGTATTTGGAGCCGCTGAGCCCTTGTTCATTGCCGGAGAAAGCTACAAACAGGTAGTTGTTATGACGCAGTTTGGAGGCTTTCAGCTGGCGGGCGATTTCCAGCATTGCAGCGATACCGCTGGCATTATCATTGGCGCCATGGTATAAAACATGGCCTTTGGTAAGGCCGTTATTATCTTCACCGAAGCCGAGGTGATCATAGTGAGCGCCGACGATAATGGTATGTTCTGCGTTGTTGTCGATATAGCCGATCACGTTAATGCCTGTACGTTTTACAGGTTTCAGTTCAGTGTGTAACTGAATGAGAAAGCTGTTGGCATTCTCGTCGTCGAGGACTTTACTGATGTCTTTATCTACCCAGATGGCAGGGATGGCGCCTGCTGCGGTTTGCACCAGCCAACTGTTTATCAGATCTGAGGATTCGCCTCCGTTGTAAAATATGACGGCAGTAGCCCCGGATTGTGCGGCGGTAGCAGTTTCCTTGCGATAGAGTTCCAGTCTGGATTTATATTTCGTGGAATCTATATCTGCCACATTGATCAACCAGATATTATCTGGTTCATTGGCTTGGGGCAGTACCTCGCCTTTGGCGGATTTGGTGGCGGTGAAAGGCAATGGAATATAGTGAGTGCCGGCTTCCAGTAACTTGTGATTCAGTTCAAAGTTGCAGGAGGCTGCCGGTTCCAGTCCTTCTTTTACAGTAAAAGATTGCAAAAAATCTGCTGTCCCTTTTGGTGACAGACCTATTTGCCGCATCTGTTCGCTAATATAATCTGCAGCCAACTTCTCGCCGGGCGCGCCTGTACGGCGGCCTTCCAGCTTGTCACTGCTGAGATAAGCAATATGCATTTGCAGGTTTGTCAGGGTTTTGCGGTCAGTTTTTCTCTGCGCATTTACAAACAATGTGGAAACTACCATTGGTAACAGCCAGGTTATCTTTTTCACAGCAAACTGTTTTGGATGTGGGGCAAAATTACAAATTACCCTGCACCTACAAGGAATTTCATGCCACATCTTTTTTTACTATTGGATTGTATATTAGCTATTTATAATATATTACTTTGGTCTGGGAAACGTCATTCGTCGGAAAGTGATTATCGTTGGTAAAGGGCAAAATGCTATTTTTGCCGCGTTTTAAAAATAAAGTATGAAAAACACGCCTTTTACAGAAAAACACATTGCGCTGGGCGCAAAAATGGCTCCATTCGCAGGTTACAACATGCCAATATCCTATACAGGGATCAACGATGAACATCAGGCCGTACGCACCAATGCAGGAGTTTTTGATGTGAGCCACATGGGCGAGTTTATTTTAAAAGGTGAGCATGCGCTGGACCTGATCCAGCGTGTTACCTCCAACGATGCTTCCAAACTGACTGCTGGTAAAGCGCAGTATAGCTGTCTGCCTAACAATGAAGGCGGTATCGTGGATGACCTGCTGGTATATTGCGTTGAGCCAAACAATGTATATATGCTGGTAGTGAATGCAAGCAATATTGAAAAAGACTGGAACTGGATCAGCCAGTTCAACACCAATAATGTGGAAATGCACAACATTTCCGACAGAACCTGTCTCCTTGCTATTCAGGGCCCGAATGCGACTAGCATGCTCCAGCCACTGACAGCGGTAGACTTGGTAAACCTGAAATACTACACTTTCGAGAAAGGTGAATTTGCAGGTGTTCCGAATGTATTGATCAGTGCAACTGGTTATACCGGAGCGGGTGGTATCGAAATATATTTCGAAGATGTAGACGGTGCAGCGAATAAAATCTGGGATGCATTGTTCTCTCTGGGTAAAGGTCTGAAGCCAATTGGTCTGGGCGCTCGCGATACGCTCCGTCTGGAAATGGGCTTCTGCCTGTATGGTAATGATATTGACGACCGTACTTCTCCAATGGAAGCTGGTCTGGGATGGATTACCAAATTCACCAAAGATTTCCCTTCCCGCGCTATCTTCGAAGCACAGAAAACCAATGGTTTAGAACAGAAACTGGTAGGATTTGAGATGGTAGACAAGGGTATTCCGCGTCACGACTATGAGATCAAGGATGCAGCTGGTAACGTTATCGGTCGCGTAACCTCTGGTACACAGTCGCCAAGCTTACAGAAGGCTATCGGTCTCGGCTATGTGAAAACGCCATTTGCTGCACTGGACGGTGAAATCTTCATCTCTGTAAGAGATAAGAACCTGAAAGCGAAAGTGGTAAAAGTGCCATTTCTGGGATAAGTAAAATAATCTGCCGGAGATTTAGATATGAATAGCCGGTTAAAGTTATTAATTTCGGTACCTGTAATTCCGGGTACCGGAATTTTTTAATTATACCATATCTCTATCTATGCCCACTATTCACTTAACAACCGTTATCCATGCCCCGTTGGAACGCGTTTTTGATTTGAGTCGCAGTATTACGCTTCATAAAAAAAGTATGGAGCATACTAAGGAGGAGCCTATAAAAGGAAGAACCACCGGACTGATTACAAAAGGGGAATCCGTTACCTGGCAAGCCAGGCATCTCGGAAAATTACGGCAATTGACAACTAAAATCACTGCCATGGATATGAATCGGCACTTCTGTGATGAAATGGAAGCCGGCGATTTCACTTTCATGAAACATGACCACTACTTTAAAGAGATTGGGAATGGAACAGTGATGATTGATATGATGGAATTCGGAACGCCATACGGCTGGATTGGCCGGATGGTAGAGCGTTTTTACCTGGTGAAGTATATGACGCAGCTGCTATGCCATCGCAATGATACTATTAAGGACTATGCGGAGACTGACAAGTGGCGGGTGATCCTTGATTAAAGCAAAAAGCAATTGAATGACAGAAAGCAACAAACCAAGCCTGGAAGTATGTTTATCTCCGGCTTTGCTGCATCTTTATGATGTAAAAAACAGCATCGTAGTAATTATTGACGTACTGCGTGCTACTTCCACCATCTGCACTGCTCTTTACAATGGTGCAGCTAAAGTTATCCCGGTGGCTACTGTAGAAGAATGTGTGAATATCGGCCGCGCGATCGGGGGCATCACTGCCGGCGAACGCGATGGCAAAGTGGCCGAAGGTCTCGTACATGGGAATTCACCATTTGAATATCCCCGCGATTTTATCGAAGGGAAAACATTGGTACTGACTACCACCAATGGTACCAAATTACTGCATATGGCGAAAGATGCCATCCAGATTGTAACAGGATCTTTCCCTAACATCAGCGCAGTTTGCGATTACCTCATTGCACAAGGACAACCTGTTATCCTCGGATGCGCTGCCTGGAAAGACCGGGTAAATATGGAAGATACCCTCTTCGCCGGCGCTGTGGTAAACAGAATCAAAGACCATTTCAATGTGGACTGCGATTCAGCTATTGCAGCCGAGTCTCTCTACAATACTGCAAAAGACGATATATACTCCTTTATGCAACAGGCCAGCCACTATAAAAGATTGGCGAATTACGGCCTGGAAAAAGATATTCAGTTCTGCCTCACTCCAGATGGGTCGAATGTACTCCCCATTTTCAAAAATGGTGAACTGGTAACAGCAGAAGTTCCTGTTTCTTAACAGTAATTTTTTTCACGCCTAATAGAAACCCGGGCCTCTCCTGTAGGGGCCCGGGATTTTTATTGCTATCTGATACTTGATAACCAGGCTGTTTAAAATGGTTTTTTTTACTTATTTTTAAAGAAAAGATGTGTCCTCGGCAAGGAGCTGAAGTCTTTTTCAAAAGAGATTTTCTGCTTACTTTTGTGGATTGCCTTTTTACCAGCTGCCGAATCTTTTTTTTCTTATTTTAACCCTTTGGCTGGTAAAATAAAAGGAGGCAACAACAGATAGTATGTCGCTACCCCATTTGCTAAAATATGTTTACAATAACGGCACTGATGAAGTGATCCGCAGGGGGAAGCGTATATTTTCTACCGGGGGTGTTGAACTGATTGAGGCAGACCCGGTACTAAAATCAGCGACCTTCCGCGTGAAAAGCGACACGCATGCCAACTACTATCGGGTATCTATCAATAAATATGGTGATACAAACGGCATGTCCATCCGATGCCAATGTCCTTATAATCTTGGGGATATCTGTCGGCATGAAGCAGCAGCTCTCTTTCAGCTGCAAGAAATGCTGGACAAAAATCAATTCGAAAGCTTTGATACTCAGTTTGATCAGCAACATACGCTGGTGAAAATGAAGTCTATCGACCTCAAAATCATTAAACTCCTTACCTCCGGCAGCATCTTCGCCAAAGCAGAAGAAATCGCCAAAGGTAAACCGGCCAAAATCATCAGCGCCAAAGATGAGAAAGTGGAAGCCAATCTGAAAGTAGACGGAGAAGAATATCCACTTATCATTCAGCGCAACGAGGAACGCTTTTTCGATACCCATTGCACCTGCGATGAAACCGAACATGCCCTCTGCGTGCATAAAACAGCCCTGTTCCTGCAATTACTCCAGAAACACGGCCCCTTCTACTTTGATACCCTCCGCAACTGGGATAAAGAGAAAAACAAACTCCTCTCCCTTTACGGATACTCCCTTGCAGATGACCTGGAAGGTAAATTCGCATTCACCTACACCGACGGTAAACCATTCCTCCGCGTTCTGGACTCTAGTATCAAACGCGTAGACGGCTCCGCTATCGGTCGGCAACCAGCTGCCGCCACTCCACCGCCGCCAACAGATGAAACCATCACCGTTACGCAGCGACTGGCAGCGGTTTTCAATGCAAATGAAACACTCTATCCCTACTTTAAACTGGATCTCATCAGCGGAGAAGTAAACGATGAACAAACCGCCTTCGTTTCTCTCGCCAGCAAACTGGATCTGACAAAGTATGTGGATTTCTATCAATACAAGGAGAAAGACCGCGATCTGATCGCGCCAGTCAGAAAACTCCAGAATTCTGAAGTCAGTAAATTCCTCAGCAAAAACTCTCCGTTCGCAGGTATCTGGGAAAACATTACCCACGAAAATGCGGAAGAACTACCCACCGAAACGAAAGAACTAATGCTGGAATACCTGCATCCGAAGTTGGCCAAACTGTTTCCACAACTGGCTGAACAAGGTCTGATATTCCTGCTCCCCAATCGCCAGACGTTTAAAACAAAGAACCTGGTACCGTTACAGTTGGGTGCAGAGCGACTGAAACTCATCATTAAAACCAATACTGGTAATACCAATGTAGACGTGCAATGCTTCGTTTCCATAGAAGGAGAAGAAGTGAACGTTTCTGCAAATGCCTGGGATAGCCCACTCCTTTTCCTGTACAATAACGTGATTTACATGTTTGAGAATCCACAAGACTCTCTCCATGTGGAACTGTTCAGACAAAATGGAAAACTGCGCATCCCTAACAAAGAATGGCCAGTATACCTGAAAGATTACCTCCTGCCAATGAGCAGGCAATATGATATCCAGTTCGATAACGGATTGCTGTCTGAAGTACGCGATCTCAAACCGGATAATCATGTATACCTGAAAGAAATGGGCGAAACCTTCATTATCCAGCCTGGATTCTCGTATCGCGGGCAGGAAGTGGAATGGAATGATGATGCGAAAATCACCGTTCAGGAAGGTAATAAGGTGATCATTATTCACCGTAATAAAGAAGCAGAAGAAGAGTTCGTAGCCAAACTACGTACCCTGCATACCAACTTCTCTCAAAACGAAAACCAGAACTATTTCTATCTCCGTGCAAAAGAAGCATTGAAGAACAACTGGTTCTTCCTCTTCTTCGATGCACTGAAAGAAATGGATGTACGGGTATTCGGATTTGATAACCTGCGCAACTTTAAATTCAGTTCCCATAAACCTGTTACCAATCTCCAGATCAGTTCCGGCATCGACTGGTTCGACGCTCAGATTGAAGTAGTATATGGCGATCAGAAAGTAAGCATCAAGGATATCAAATCAGCCCTGGCGAATAAGCAGAACTACGTACAACTGGCAGATGGCTCTCTGGGCTTGCTGCCGGAAGAATGGCTCCGCAAATATTCCCTCCTCTTTAAAGTTGGTGAGGAAAAAGATAAAGGTCTTAAACTCAGTAAATATAACTTCAGTGTAATCGATGAACTCTATGAGTTTATTGATGATGAAGCAGTGGTGATTGAGCTGGAACAGAAACGCAAAAAGCTGTTGCAGTTTGATGAAATCCGCAATATTGCCCTGCCGGAAAATCTCCATGCTAAATTACGTCCATACCAGGAGAGCGGCTTCCAATGGCTGAACTACCTGGACGAAATTAAATGGGGCGGTATCCTCGCGGATGATATGGGTCTTGGTAAAACCATTCAGGCCCTTACATTTATCCAGTATTATAAAAATAAGCATGGACAATGTATGACCCTCGTGGTATGTCCTACTACGCTTATTTACAACTGGGAAAATGAAATCCGCAAGTTCACTCCGGAAATAACGCATCATATTCATCATGGTCCGGCGCGACTGAAAAGCAGCGAAGAACTGGCGAAATTTGATGTCATCATTACCACTTACGGTACCCTGCGCAGCGATGTACAGTTACTGATGAAACTGGAATTCGATTATGTTGTATTGGATGAATCCCAGGCAATTAAGAATCCACAGTCAAAAGTAACCAAAGCCGCACAGTTGCTGCATACCAAGAACCGCCTGGCTTTGAGCGGTACGCCTATGCAGAATAATACCTTCGATATTTATGCACAGATGAACTTCCTGAATCCGGGAATGCTTGGTAGTGTGGACTTCTTCCGAAATGAATTCGCTACGCCAATCGATAAATTCCAGGACGAAGAAAGGAAAGACCATCTGCGTAAGCTGATATATCCATTTATCCTCCGTCGTACGAAGGAACAGGTAGCGAAAGAACTGCCGGAGAAAATTGAAACTGTTATTTTCTGCGAAATGGATGCGGAACAACGGCATATTTATGATGCTTACCGCAACAGTTATCGTTCTAAAATCCTGGGCGTTATTGAAGACCAGGGTATGGAACGTAGCCAGCTGACTATCCTGCAAGGTCTGATGAAACTTCGTCAGATATGTGATAGTCCTGCTATCCTGAACGATACAGAACAATATCCAAATCATTCTGTGAAATTGCATGAGCTGACCCGCGAGATTGCCGAAAACATTGGTAATCACAAAGTACTGGTGTTCTCACAGTTCCTGGGTATGCTGGGTCTGATCAAAGAAAGACTGCAGCACATGAAGATTCCATTTGAATACTTCGATGGAAGTACTTCTACTATGGATCGTGAAAAGGCTATTCAGAACTTCCAGAACAATGATGATTGCAGGGTATTCCTGATTTCATTGAAAGCTGGTGGTGTGGGTCTGAACCTGACTGCTGCGGATTATGTATACATAGTGGACCCATGGTGGAACCCTGCGGTAGAACAACAAGCTATCGACCGTACTCACCGTATCGGACAAACGAAAAATATATTCGCATACCGAATGATCTGTAAGGATACCGTAGAAGAAAAAATCCTGCAATTACAAGAGAGAAAGAAATCGCTTGTAAAAGAAATCATTGCAGATGATAACGGTTTTGTGAAGAAACTGACCAAAGAAGATGTACTGTATCTCTTCAGTTAATCAATAATTAGCACCAGATAATTTTGTAATACAAAAACAAGGAAAGTTGAAATGCTTTATATGCATAATCAACTTTCCTTGTTTTTTTTATGCATTAAAATTGTATTAAATGGTATGATTTTGATATATCTTGCATACTCATTATAAACTTATAAACAAATCCTACCTATGTACCTAACCCGCTATAAGGGAGTTCTGGCTGGCGCCGCCCTTTCTTTCGCTATGATTACCGGATGTGGAAGCAAAAATGAAGAAGGTCCACAAAAACCCACTACCGTAGAAGAAGACAAAAGACAGTTAAACCAGACTCGTACCAACTTATTCAATTGCGTTAAAAACATTAAGGATGGTCAGTTCATGCAGTCTATACTGAATACCGTTGGTCTGAAAGATGGTGATATTGCAAATGAACAATGGTTGAATGACGTAACCGAGGCACTGGACCTTGCAATAGGCGATGTAGAAGTAGGACCTGACTCCCGCTTTGATTTTGCACACTATGCAGGTAAATATACCTGGAATCCTGCTACGAAGAAATTCGACAAAACAGCTTCCAGCGATATCGTAGTTACTTTCCCTTCTGATCCGGCAAGTACTAAAAATAATTACGAATTCACTATCACTGGTTATAAAGATGATAAATACCAGGTGAATGCGGAAAACGTTTATCTCCCTACAGCTGCCAAAGCTACACTGACAAAAGATGGTACTCAGTTGTTCCGTCTGGAATTCGCTGGTAGCTATGCAAAAGGTAACTTCCCTATTCCTCAGAATATCACCCTGAAGTTCAGCCTGGCTCCGCATGATTACCTCGTTAAAGTGGATAAAATCACCAACACACAGTTTAATGCCATCTTTGAAATGCAAACCGGTTCTGACTGTGTGACTGCATTCAATGGTAAATTCACTTTCGCAAATGATGACTACAACAACCTGTCACTGCATGACGACCTGGTATCTGTTGAAGGCGGCGTGAAAAAAGGCGACCTGGCTATCAAAGGTTCATGGGATGCGAAAGCATACTTCAAATTATCTTCTGATAAAGCTGTAGACGTAAATCCAACCTTCAGCGTATTTGCTTACAACAAAGATGCTGCTATCGGCGAATTCCGTTTCAAAGACAATGCATCTAACGGTCGTGACCTGATGGTATTCTACAAAGACAAAACTTCTGAGAATGCAATGGTGTACAGCGATCCTTTCATCTCTGATCTGAAAGGCCTGCTGAAACCATACTTCGGTACAGATGTGAATGATTGGTTCAATAAGAGAGCTGAATCTAACGGTAGCTTCTCTAAAAAAATTACCAAACTTAAAAACAAGCTGAGTGACTGGGTTAACAGCAAGTAAGAAAATATTCCTTTTAACAGCGATACTGGTTTGTACCAGTATCGCTGCTTTCTGCCAGGATACCACTAATGTAAAGTATAGGTATCAGCATGAATTAGGCATCGATATTGCCAACATCCTAACTTTCCTGAAGAAGAATCAGCAGTCTTATATGATCAACTACAAATGGCACTATCGCCATAATAAGGCTGCAAGAGTAGGTATTAACCTTGAATTAAGTAATGAGAAGTCCGAAGGACTTTACCCAGATGTCAGGTTAGGACATCAATGGGGACATGTAATCGACGACTGGTTGCTGTACGGCGGCGCTGATGCATCTGTTGCATATAGTAAGTCGAATACCACTGGTATCAGTGTCTGGCGTTTTGGTGTAAGTCCCGTAGTAGGCTTGCAATATTATTTCGGAAGACACATTTCGCTCGCCACTGAGATCTCTCTCAATAGCTACTACTATAAGCCCAATGATCCCAAGTCATTTGATCCCGATGCCAACAATCCATACTACCGTGTAAAAATCGGATCAGTAGGTATGTTAATGATCAGCTATCATTTCGGGAAAGTGAAGAAGTAATTATACAATAAACATTTTTGCAGGCCAGACTTCATGTCTGGCCTGTTTTATTTTATGCAATAAGTTTGATAATCCACAGCGGCAGGAATACGGCAACTCCGACTCCATAAGCGAAATCCAACCAAATGACAGATCCGATTGCCCCAATATAGATAATGACCACTATAGGGAAGCAAAGGATTTTCAACCATAGTGGCGTATTTTCTCCATGGACCACTATTTGCCAAATGGAATTGGCATCGCCGGTACTGGGGAATGCATGTATAGCAATGCTTACGCCCAGGTATATCATCAGGTAGTCAAGCATATTAGGCTCTCCAAACTGTGCAATAGGCAAGATAGCAGGAAATGCGATGAGGATGCCCAATATGGTATTCAGGAAAAATGGCCCTATACTGATCAATAATTGATGAACAGGGTTTTTAGGCTGTTCATGAATCACGTAACCAGCAGGATTACCAACCTGAAAATATTTCACCTCAAACACTGCTACCCCAAAAAGGCGACAGAATAGCTGGTGTGCCAGTTCGTGTACTACCACGCCAGGAAATGTGAGAATTGTAATTAGAATACTAGGTATAAAGAACATGTGTATGAATTATGAAGGGATACTAAAGGGTTGATGACTTACCATCTGTAGAATTTAACGCTGCATGGATTTTTTGTTGCATCGTCATGGCAAATTCATCTTCTGGAGAATCTTTTAATATAAGCGCAGCATAAGCTGCTGCCTCTTTATATTTCAACTGCAAAAAATAGCTGTTCAACACTATCTTTTGTGCCAGCATATGATGAGGATAAATGGCTAACAGCCGTTTGCCGAGTGTTTCATATTCCTGGTAATTATCCTGGCTTAAGGCATACCTGGCTCTTGTTAAGAGTAATCCTTCATTGTTGGATGCTTTGGCAAGACAGGAGTCTAAAAGCTTAATATACTTTGGGTCTGATTCTTCTACGTTATCCAACAATGTTACATGTTCGTCATCTAATCGGTAATGATTGAGCTCATCACTAAGTTGTTGCGCTTTTTTCAATAGTCCATTATCCGAAAAGGATACCTTGGATAATTTTTGAATCATACTGTCGGCTTCCGGAAGGTGTGATGAATATAATAACGCTTCAGTATAAGCAATTTCAACTTCCAACTCTTTACTATACTTCTGAGCAATAGGTTCCAGCAAATTTAAGGCGGACTTGTAGTGGTGTGTCTCCATCATCTTAAGCGCCTGGGCATAGTTCAGTCCCAGCTTCATTCTTGCTGGTAAGAGTGTCAGCGAAAAAATGAAGATTGCCAGCACCAGGAGCGCTCCAATTTTCACTTTTTTGTCGATTGGGTACTGACTTAATTTTTTCCGGCATTCGGTGCAGAGCTTAGTGCTATATCCATCTTCATATGAGGGACTGTGGCAACTGATGCAACAATTGGTGGGCGCCTGCATTTCCTGATCATGAAATGCTTCCATGCCCTCTTCCTGTTCGTATTCCATAGGTAGTTAAAAATGTTTTAGGGATGTGACAAGATAAATCATCATTTTGGGAAAGTGGAAAAGTAATTTGTCGCATAATGAAATAGAAAATGCCAGCAATGCTGGCATTTTCTATTTCATTATGCTGAGTAGCCTTTGGTTAACTTCTACTGGCGGAAATGAATTCGTGTCCATTAAGGCCAGGAGGTATTTGTGCCGCTTTTGTACTGTCTTGTTGCTGCTGGTATTTTGCGGCAGGTAGCAAGACGCTGGCCAGGCCATCATCTGGCAGCGATTTCAGAATAGCCACCGCTTCTGTCTGTACAGCGATGAAATTTTTCTGTTTAAAATAGGTGCGCATCAATTCCTTTCGTGCAGGTATATTCCTTGGATTAATGGCTAATATCTGCATTAGTAATGCGCTCCTTTCACTATCGCTAAGTTGGGTGTTGACGGATGCTTTGCAGAATAGCAGTCCTTCTGAATGAGGATGCATTGCAAGACTGGAATCTATTATCTGAATATATCTGGGATCAGTATATTTCACAGATAACAGTAAATTTTTCACTTCGACTGGAATACTATAATGAGCATACTCCTGCTTCAGTTCCCCGAATTTTTTAAGCTGGGCTTTATCCTGAAACTGTTCTTTTTCCAGAACCGTCATCAGGGAATCTGATGGCCAATAGCCACAATATACCATTGCTTCTGCCAAAGCCAGTTTTACATTCAGGTCCTTGTTGTTTTCCGCAAGAGGCATCAGTAGTGTGAATGCAGCCCCATACTTATGGGCTTTCATCAGCGCCAGCGCTTTCTGATAGCCCTCGTTCTCCATATTCTTCCTTCGAACCTGGATAACTGTTAATGAAATGATGGCTGCGATTACCAGCGAGCCAATGATTAGTGTTTTACGGATGGGAAATTGGTTGTTGGATCTGCCCTGATTTTGCTCCATAGGTAAAGAATATTTTGGTGACCGAAATTAAACTGACTTTTTCAGTTTTTGCATGTACCCTACCGTTTTTGCATGGTTTTAACTTGTGTTAAGTAGCCATGTCTCTCTAAAATAAAAATATAAAACAATGGTTATTAATTAGTTAGTTATTTTTTCCGGTATGCAGTACAGCATGTGGCATTCCGCTGGCAGGTGTAATAGAACAAAAACTAATATTACCATGTTACCTGATTCAAAGATCTCCCGGTTACTAGGCCATCAGATTGTAGGTCTTACAGTTGCGATGGAGCAACATAATGGGAGAGGTAAAGTCAGCAAAGTGATACACAGCTTTGCCGATTATACCGGACAGATGATTCGCCTTGGTCGAACGGAAGAAGTAAGGCGTTGTTTCACCATGGCAGCGGTACTGTATCATAATGGTAGCGCCGTGCTGAAAAATGCGATTGAGAGCGTGTATGTATACGCGTTATCACCCCTGATCCAGAATAATGTGAGAACGCTCCTTCCGGCTACATTACGTCAGATCCGTACGCATCACCTGCAAACTCCCGGAGTATAAAACATTTAAAATATAACAACATGTTACTCACCATTTTGCTACTGATTCTCGGACTGCTCTTTTTTGTGCTATTCTTTAAATCAGTAGACTATTTCGAAAACATTTAGACCTGCTTAACACTCACCAATATGACAGCACTCTTTGTCTTATCCATACTGGTATTCTTATACATGATATATGTACTGCTGAAGCCGGAAAAATTCTAACTAAAAGATGAACACAGAAATATTAGGCGTTATCGCCACCTATGGACTAACATTACTACTTGCCTGGCCACTTGCGAGATACATTGTCAAGGTTTTCAGAGGAGACAAGGTATGGTCCGATTTTATGTCGCCGCTGGAGAGACTCTTCTATAAGTTTTCCGGCATTAATCCTAAGGAGGAAATGGATTGGAAACAGCATATGAAAGCGCTGTTGACCATTAACCTGGTATGGTTTGTTTATGCTTTTTTTGCATTACTGTTCCAGGATAAACTGCCACTCAATCCGGATGGAAACCCAGGACAGTCGCCTGATCTGGCTTTCAACTCGGCAATCAGTTTCCTTGTAAACTGTAACCTGCAACACTATTCCGGCGAAACGGGCGTCACCTATTTCACGCAGCTTTTTGTACTGGCCTTCCTGCAATTCGTAAGTGCAGCCACAGGTATTGCGGCGCTTATAGTTGTATTTAAGGCATTTAAAGAGAAAACAGTTACCAAACTGGGTAACTTCTGGGAAATCTTCCTGAAAACGATTACCCGCATCCTGCTGCCGCTTTGTTTACTGATTGCAGTGATACTGATATTCAATGGTACGCCAGCCAGTTATGCCGGTAAAACCAGTGTAGTAACATTACAGGGAGATACAGTGAATGTTTCCCGTGGTCCTGCGGCTGGTTTCATTGCTATCAAACACCTGGGAACTAATGGTGGTGGATGGTTTGGCGCTAACTCTGCGCATCCGTTCGAAAACCCTAACTATATTGGCTATATCACAGAAATGGTGGCCCAGGTAGTGATTCCTATTGCAATGGTTTTCGCCCTCGGCATGTTCATACAACGTAGAAAATTCGCTTATGTCATCTTTGGTATAATGACCATTGGGATGATATGCCTTCTGATACCCACCATGCAGGCAGAAATGAGCGGAAATCCTGCCCTGGCGCATATGGGGGTACAACAACTAACCGGTTCCATGGAGGGTAAGGAAGTTCGCTTCGGCCCCGCAGGAACAGCCTACTGGAGTACCGTCACGACGATTATTTCCACTGGTTCCATCTGCGGATTCCACGACAGTATGATGCCTATGAGCGGCCTGATGGAATTGCTCGGCATGATGCTGAACTGCCTCTATGGCGGATGCGGCGTAGGTATTCTGAACTACTATATCTATGTAATTATCGCGGTATTCATTTCAGGATTGATGGTAGGACGTACGCCTGAATTCATGGGACATAAACTCGAGGCCCGCGAAGTAAAAATTGCAGCGCTGATTACCTTGTTGTCTCCTTTCCTCATCCTTGCCGGTACTGCCATTGCATGTTATGTATTTGTACATCATCCAAATGCAGATTGGGCGGTGAAACCGAGTAGCTGGCTGAATAATCCCGGTTATCACGGATTTTCAGAAATGCTCTACGAAATGACCTCCTCCAATGCCAACAATGGTTCCGGTTTTGAAGGACTCGGAGATGGTAATATGTTCTGGAATATCAGTACCGGATTTGTATTGATTTTAGGAAGATATCTGCCGATTATAGGTCCAGTGGCAATTGCAGGTATTATGGGCGCCAAGAAACATATTCCCGAATCTGCTGGTACGCTGCGTACGGATTCACTCACTTTTGGCGCGATGACATTTGCAGTGATTGTGATATTAACGGCGTTGTCTTACTTCCCTGCACTGGCATTGGGCCCGATTGCAGAGTATTTTTCGCTGTATAAATAATTATCCATAAGATATTTCGAGATGAATAAAGATAATAAACTGTTTCCGAGAGAGCAGGTACTGGAAAGTCTGAAGCAATCTTTCGTGAAACTGAATCCGAAACTGATGATCAAAAACCCGGTAATGTTTACCGTGGAACTTGGCACTGCAGTTATGCTTGTTGTGGCCTTATACGCCCTGTTTACCAAGAATACAGACCAGGGTAGCGCAGGTTACAACATAGCCGTTTTCCTGGTACTATTCCTCACCGTGTTGTTTGCCAATTTCGCGGAAGCGATCGCAGAAGCGCGTGGTAAAGCACAGGCAGAAAGCTTGCGCAAAACCAGAGAAGAAACGCCCGCCAAAAAAGTGGAATTGATCGGAGAGATTTTCACCAATGAAATCAAAATAGTATCCTCTTCTCAACTGCGTAAAGGAGATATTTTTGTTTGTGATCCGGGAGACATTATTCCTGCCGACGGAGAGATCGTTCAAGGGCTCGCCAGTATCGACGAGTCGGCTATTACGGGAGAAAGCGCGCCAGTGATAAGAGAAGCGGGAGGAGATAAATCCAGCGTGGTAGGCGGCACAAAAGTACTTTCTGATCATATAAAAGTACGCGTGACCACCGAACCTGGCGAATCTTTCCTGGATAAAATGATTGCCCTGGTAGAAGGTGCAAGTCGCCAGAAAACGCCGAATGAAATCGCGTTAACCATTCTGCTGGCGAGTTTCACACTGGTATTCATTATCGTTTGTGTGACCCTCAAACCTTTCGCTGACTACGCGAACACACCGATCACTATAGCGGCATTCATCTCCCTGTTCGTTTGTCTGATACCTACTACCATCGGCGGATTATTATCTGCGATCGGTATTGCAGGTATGGACAGAGCCCTGCGGGCGAATGTGATTACCAAATCTGGTAAGGCTGTAGAAACAGCGGGTGATATTGATGTACTGTTACTGGATAAAACAGGTACCATTACTATCGGTAATCGTAAGGCGACTAACTTTTATCCTGCTAACGGAGTGGATATGAACGCTTTCGTGCAGCTCTGCGCTATTAGCTCCCTCTCGGATGAAACGCCGGAAGGTAAGTCGATCGTAGAACTGGCCGGAAGAGATATCGTTTCCAAATTGAATACTACTGGCGGTGTGCTGGTGAAATTTACCGCCGAAACCCGCAGTAGCGGTATAGACCTGCCTGATGGAAATAAAATCCGTAAAGGCGCTTATGATGCCATCAGGAATCTTGCAGAAAGAGCCGGAAATCCTTTCCCGGCAGAGATTACCAGTCGCGTAGAATCGATCTCCAAAGATGGCGGTACGCCGTTGGTAGTAGCGCTGAACGGTAAAGTACAAGGCGTAATAGAATTACAGGACATTATCAAACCGGGTATCAGCGAGCGTTTCGACCGTCTGCGCAGGATGGGTGTGAAAACAGTGATGGTAACGGGAGACAACCCCCTGACAGCTAAATATATCGCCACTAAGGCCGGAGTGGACGACTTCATTGCAGAAGCCAAGCCGGAAGATAAAATGACGTATATACGTCGCGAGCAAACAGAAGGCCGACTGGTAGCTATGATGGGAGACGGTACCAACGATGCTCCTGCCCTCGCCCAGGCGGATGTAGGCGTAGCCATGAACAGCGGTACACAGGCTGCAAAAGAAGCCGGTAACATGGTGGACCTGGACAACGATCCCACCAAACTGATTGAGATCGTAGAAATCGGTAAACAGTTGCTGATGACCCGTGGTACACTCACCACTTTCTCCATCGCCAACGACGTAGCGAAATACTTCGCAATCGTACCAGCCTTATTTGTGGCCTCTATTCCTGCATTACAAGGTATCAATATCATGAAGCTGCATAGTCCTGAAACGGCTATTCTCAGCGCTGTGATCTTCAATGCGATCATCATCCCGATGTTGATTCCACTGGCACTACGAGGCGTAGCCTACAAACCAATAGGCGCCAGTGCATTGCTGCGCAGAAACCTGCTGATCTATGGTGTGGGTGGCGTAATTGCTCCATTCATCGGTATCAAAATTATCGACATGGCGATTGCCCTGTTTATGTAAGCTGATTAAATTAAAAAGAAAGTCATGAAAAAATATCTCTTGCCCTCTATAAAACTGACCGTACTGCTGGTAGTATTACTTGGTGGAATTTATCCTCTGCTGCTGGCAGGCATCGCGAAACTGGCTCCTGGTAAAGGAGATGGTGTAACGGTCATGCATAATGGAAAAGTAGTGGGCTTTGAACAGATTGGTCAAAAATTCACAGAAGATAAATATTTCTGGAGCCGCCCGTCAGCAGTTGATTACAACGCTGCCGGCTCCGGAGGGTCCAACAAAGCTGCCAACAATCCTGACTACCTGAAAGTAGTACAGGAACGTATCGACACTTTCCTGGTACATAACCCGGACGTGAAGAAATCTGAGATCCCTGCAGAGCTGGTAACCGCGTCTGCCAGCGGCTTAGATCCTCATCTCTCTCCTGCCGCCGCCAATATACAGGTTGCGCGTGTAGCTAAAGCCAGAGGCATAGCTACTGATAAACTGAAACAACTGATAGCCGACAATACCAAAGCGCCTGTATGGGGCATGTTTGGAACACCTACTGTAAACGTACTGAAACTCAATGTAGCTCTGGACGAATTGAAATAACGACGAACTGACTCTATATGAAAAAAGCCTTAATGGTTGCAGGCATATTGTCTGCGACACTGAACCTCTATGCGCAAGACTCTACTAAAACCGTTGAAAATGCAAAAGGAAGTTTCACCTTTTCCGGATATGCAGAAGCTTATTACAGCTATAATACTGGTCAACCATCCAACCATTTGGCTCCAGGATTTCTGTATAACTTCAACAGACATAACGAACTAAACCTAAACCTGGCAATGGTGAAAGCCAATTACACCAGTGATCGTGTACACGCCAACGTTGGCATCATGGGTGGTACTTATACGCAGTATAATATGGCTGCCGAACCAGAAGCGCTGCGATACCTCTATGAAGCCAATGTGGGGGTACGATTTGGGAAAGTATGGATTGATGCCGGCCTGATGCCCTCTCATATTGGCTTTGAAAGCGCCATCGGAAAAGATTGCTACACCCTTACCCGTAGCATCATGGCGGAAAATACGCCTTATTTCGAAGCCGGCGCCAAAGTTACCTGGGCGCCTAATGATAAATGGACTTTCGCTGCATTATACCTGAATGGATGGCAACGGATCAAAAAAGTGGATGGCAATCAAACGCCTAATTTCGGTACCCAGATTACCTTCAAACCCAATGCCCGTATCTTGTTGAACTGGAGCACTTATGTAGGGAATGATTTTCCTGATAGTACCCGTAAAATGAGATACTTTAACGACCTTTACGGTACCTTTAATATCACTGATAAATTCAGTTTTATTGCAGGCTGTGACTATGGCCTGCAACAAAAAGAAAAAGGCTCCAGCGACTACTCCACCTGGTACTCTCCTATTATAGTGGCCAGGTATGCATTCACAGAAAAGTTTGCAATGGCCGGTCGCGCGGAATACTATAATGATAAAAACGGCGTCATCATCGCCACGGACACCCCGAATGGATTTAAAACCACCGGCTTTTCGTTAAACGCAGATTTCACTCCTGTCAACAATATTATGTTACGCCTGGAAGGCAGACTATTTGATGGCAGAGACAAAACTTTCCTGAAAAAGGATACTCCTACCAGCACCAATGACGCTATTACCGCCTCGCTGGCAGTATGGTTTTAATAAATCATCATGACAGATAAAGAACAATCGGTCGCGCACTTCCTGCAGCTCGCTAATAAATCGGGCAGAGGTCAGTTTAAAATCTATATCGGTATGAGCGCCGGCGTAGGTAAAACCTTCCGTATGCTGCAGGAAGCGCATTCTATGCTCAGAAATAATGTCAATGTACAAGTAGGCTATATAGAAACCCATGGCCGTAAGGAAACCCAGGCCCTCGTAGAAGGACTACCCGTAATTCCCCGTAAGCAAGTGTTCTATAAAGGCAAACTGCTGGAGGAAATGGACCTCAATGCGATCCTTTTGTTGTCGCCAGACTGGGTAATAGTAGATGAATTGGCCCATACGAATATCCCCGGTTCCAAAAATGAGAAACGCTGGCAGGATGTAGTGGAAATACTGAATGCAGGGATTAATGTGATCTCTGCCGTGAACATCCAGCATATTGAAAGCATTAACCAGGAAGTGAAATCCATTACTGGCGTGGAAGTGCAGGAACGTATACCCGATAGCGTGCTGCAAATGGCCAATGAAGTAGTCAACATTGACCTCACTGCGGATGAACTAATCACCCGACTGAAAGAAGGAAAAATATACGACCAGTCGAAGGTAGAAACGGCCATGCGCAATTTCTTCCAGGCGGAGAAAATCTTACAACTGAGAGAGCTCGCTCTTAAAGAAGTAACTACTCAGGTAGAGCGAAAGGTGGAAACGGAAATCCCGCGCAGCCAGCAGATGCGCCATGAAACGTTTCTGGCCTGCATCTCTTCCAATGATGAAGTAGCCAGAAAGGTGATCCGAAAGACCTCCCGACTGGCTGCTTATTATCATGCAGACTGGTACGTTGTTTATGTGCAGACGCCGAGGGAAAGTGCAGATAAAATCGCCCTGGCATCTCAACGACATCTCATTAATAACCTCAAACTGGCTACAGAACTTGGAGCGGAAGTAATACAAGAGCATAGTGCCAATATTTCATCAGCTATCATTAACATTGCACTGGAGAAACATGTAACAACGGTATGCATCGGAAAACCGCATATCAGTTTGTTCCGTATCATCCTGCGTACAAACATGTTTAATCAGCTGTTGAAAACGCTTTCTTCCAATGATATAGACCTCATTATACTGTCATGAGTAACATTAGGCT
This sequence comes from Chitinophaga dinghuensis, assembly GCF_003259435.1. GTDB lineage: Bacteria > Bacteroidota > Bacteroidia > Chitinophagales > Chitinophagaceae > Chitinophaga > Chitinophaga dinghuensis. The sequence goes on along the minus strand of NZ_QLMA01000002.1, from coordinate 45,465 downwards.
GAAAACGAAGATCACCCTGGGGGTACTTTTCTTATATATCATGCTGCTCGTCGTCAGCGTGCTGGGCTACTACTACCTGAGCCGCCTAAACGAAAAAGCAAAAATTATCCTCAAAGATAACTATGAGTCTGTCGAGTATGCGAAGAACATGCTGGTAGCCCTGGAGGAACTGCCCCAGCATCGCGACTCTGCCATCCAGCTATTCAACTCCAGTTTACACCGGCAACAAGCGAATGTTACCGAACAAGGAGAGATGCGTGCTACTGCTGCCGTAGCTGCGGCCTTTAGCCGGGTCGCACAGGACTCCGCCTACGCTCCTGCTGATATTGCCGCCATCAAGAAGAATATCTACATCATTATGGACCTGAATATGGCGGCCATCGTGGGAAAGAATGAAAAAGTGAAAATGGCCGCCGATAAGGCGTTGTTATATATTGCTATCATCAGTGGTGTTTGCTTCCTCGTAGGACTCACCTTCGTTTATAATTTCCCCGGATATATTGCCAACCCTATTCATGAACTGACAGAAGGTATCAAAGGGATCGCCGATAAACAGTATAGCAAAAGGCTGCACTTCAAATCCGGCGATGAATTCGGAGAACTGGCCACTGCATTCAATACCATGGCGCAACGACTGGACGAATATGAGCATAGTAATATTGCTCGTATTATGTTTGAAAAAACGCGTGCAGAAGCTATTATCAGTAGCCTCAAAGATGCCACAATCGGTTTTGACACCCGGAATACTATCCTTTTTGTGAATACGCAGGCATTGCAGTTGTTGAATATGCAGGAAAAAGACCTGGTAGGACATCCAGCGGAAGAGGCAGGTAAATACAATGATCTGCTGAAATACCTGGTAAACAACCAGGAAAATACGCCGCTGAAAATTGTGGTGGATGGGAAGGAATCCTTTTTTACCAGAGAGGTGGCAGACATCAAGCATGAAAAAGAGCGTATAGGCTATGTCGTTATATTGAAAAATATAACCGCTTTCAAAGAGCAAGATATTGCTAAAACACATTTCATCGCTACTATTTCCCATGAACTGAAAACGCCCCTCGCCTCCTCCGACTTCAGTCTGAAGTTATTAGAAGATGATCGCGTAGGGCAGTTGTCCACTGAGCAGAAAGAGCTGGTAGACAGTTTGAAACAGGATAATCGCAGGATGATTAAAATTGTAAGTGAGTTGCTGGATTTATCGCAGGTAGAAAGCGGCAATATCCAGCTGCAGCCACAGCCAGTTGCAGCGCGGCAGGTGGTGGAATATGCTTTGGATACTGTTCAGAAGCAGGCGTCTCAACGGGAAATAGCCATAGTGCCGGTAGTTCCAGAGAGTTTACCTTTAATAGTAGCGGATGTGGAAAAGACTGCCTGGGTACTGGTCAATCTGTTGACCAATGCTATACGTTATTCCAAGCCTAAATCGCAGATTGATTTACAAGTGACCGCGGCAGAAGGAAACGTAGTCTTGTTCTCCGTACGTGATCACGGAAAAGGAATACCTGCTGCATTTACGGACCGGATTTTTGAACGCTTTTTCCAGGTGCCTGGCGTTAGAAGTGCCAAGGGTAGCGGACTAGGCCTCGCTATCTCAAAAGAATTTATTGAAGCGCAGGGAGGCCATATCGGCGTTACGAGTGAAGAAGGAAAAGGCAGTACTTTCTACTTTACATTGCCAACAGCCTGATTGGCGGCCATTTTCAATGCAGGCAGGAATGTATGCCAGGCCTGCATCAGATTCCCGACACGATGGGGAATAGTGGCCAGATTTTCCCGTGTCTGCGCATCGCGCTCAATAGACAAACTAAGGCTCATCGCTTCCTTGAATTGCAGTAAAGTGAACAACGTTTTCAGTTGGTGAGCCAGCATAAACACTTGCTCCCAGTTTTGTTGCTGAACATTTTGCTGTAATTCTTCCAGTTTGTTGGGGAATTCTGTGAGCATATCCTGATAGAGGCCCAGTATTTCCTGGTCATCCAGGCCTACTTTATCGCGAAGGTAATCGCTATCGGGGCCAGCAGGAATTACTTCCTGAACTGGTGCTACAGACGGCATGGGAGCAGGAACCCAGGAGCCGGTTGCTTTGAGGATTTTGGTGTACAATTCTTCTTGTTCGTATGGTTTGGAGATATAATCATTCATACCGATTTCCAGGCATCTTTCTTTTTCGCCTTTTAATGCGGAGGCAGTCATAGCAATAATTGCCGTAGTGATACCATTTTTGCGTATTAGTCGGGTGGCTTCATAGCCATCCATTCCTGGCATCTGTATATCCATGAGGATACAGTCATATTTCTGGAAAAGCAGCAATTCTACGGCAACGCGGCCATTTTCCACCATATGCACCCTGGCGCCTCCTTTGTTGAGGGCATGCCAGGCCACTTTCTGGTTGATCAAGTTATCTTCTACTACCAGAATTGATTTGCCCAGCAATGGTTTTCCTTTCAGTATATGGGGAGACAACTGTTCTACTTCCGGCGACAGGCTATTATCATACAGGAATGGTTGTACTACCCGGAAACGGGAACCTTTCCCTGGAGTGCTGTCCAATGTGATGGCGCCGTTTTGCATTTCCACGAGTTCCTTGCATATGGCTAGTCCCAGGCCGGTTCCGCCGAAGGTCCGGTTATTATCCGCATGTGTCTGGGTGAAGCTGTCGAATACGAATTGCTGTTTTTCCTGGGCGATTCCTATGCCCGTATCTGTTACCTCATAAACCAGGCTTACACTTTTTTCATCGGCGTCCAACGCGGAAACATATACGCTCACGCTACCTCTGGCGGTAAACTTGATGGCATTTTCCACCAGGTTGACTAATACCTGTAGCAGGCGGATTTTATCACCGATCAAACATTTAGGAATATTTTCATCTATGACCGTGATAAAGTCCAGTTTTTTCTCTTGTGCCTGATGTTTCAGGGGGTACAAGGCTTTTTCAATTTCTTCGCGGAGGATGAAAGGTTTCTCTTCCAGCTTGAGTTTCCCCGCTTTTATTTTAGAGAAGTCGAGGATTTCATTAATGATTACAAGCAAATTTGAGGCGGATGTCTGGATGGCATGTACAAATTCCATCTGATTCTCCTGTAAGCGGGTATCCTGCATTAAGAGTCTGGTCATACCCAGGATACCATTCATGGGGGTACGAATTTCATGGCTCATATTGGCCAGGAAGGTTTCCTGTGCTCTCTTGGCCTCTTCCGCTAACCGTTGTGTTTTGACAAGTTCTTTGATATAGTTCTTTCTTTCCGTCACATCATGGGCGGTACAACAGATACCGATCATTTCGTCGTATGCATTACGCAATGGGAACTTGGTGATATAATAATGTGTTTGTTCCCCGTTTATTTCGAGGGTATCATCCATGGTGGCGGGATGGCCGGTACTGATAACCTGGGCGTCCAGTCGTGCATAGCGGCTCACCCAAGGGTAAGGCAGATCGTCGTCTATCTGCCCGATGATATCATCTTTTCGTATACCCATTACATCGAGGAAGCGCCTGTTGGTAAGAATATAACGGCCAGTCATATCTTTAATAAACATCATGGAAGGAGTAAAATCAATCACTGCTTCCATTCTTTCCCGGATATAATCCCCGGAATAGTCGGCCTCCTTGCTACTATACAGATCGCGGACAACGCACTGGAATTCCGTCACGCGGCCATCATCATCTCTGATGGCGGATACCAATTGCTCTACGAATTTCCTTTCTCCACTGCGGGTAATGATTTCGAACTGGGTGGAGGAATAGTCCTGGTAGCCTTTCATCTGCTGTACATAGAAGGGCTGTAGCTGTTCGAACGTCTTTTTATCAAGGAACATGGAGTAATGTTTACCTACTACTTCCTCGGCGGAGTAGCCGGTAATATCTTCCACAGCATCATTTACGAAGGTGAAGTACCCTTCCGGAGAGGAGGTATACATGATAGGGCCGGCTTGTTGGGCCAGGCGTTTGTAGGACTGGGCATTTTTATGCATGCGGTTGGCCCTTTCTCTCAGTCGGGAAATATGCCAGGATATCTGGCGGGCTTCCACGCAGAGGAAAACGATGGCGAGGAAAACCACAAACATGATAAATAGGAAACTGTAACTGGTGTAGCTCAGGTCCTTTTGAATATAGACATGTAACTGTTCGCGGGAGATACTTTTATTGAGGAGCAGAGCGGCGGCCGCCTGTGTTCTCTGCCTGATGTTCCAGGCATAAAAGAGAAGCACGCACAGTACCAGTCCGATAGTAACAAAAAGCCAAATAACGCTATTAACAATTTTTTTCATTACCAAGAATGTTCAAAAACTCTTAAAAATTGTACAACAGTAAATTGTCAGCGTTGGCAGGGGTTAAGTCCCGAAAGACCGATTTTATTTCAAATTAAGGATTATTTATACCATTTTGCCTGTTCATTTTGTTCATTTTGCACAACCAAAGTAAAAGAGTAGCAAGGAAAGAATATGATTATCAATATGAGTTTTTATGTAACTTCCATCTCCGGAATGAGTAATTTAGGGGTTGTTTTTGCAATATTTTAACCAATCATTTTATAATCATTCCATTAAATTTGCCTAATATTCTTTTTCTTAAGTATTAAGATTTTTATGAAAAAAATAATTTTTACCCTTGGGCTCATAGCCGCTTCATTAGGAGTTTTCGCACAGGATGCTGGTTCGCCGATGAATAAAGCGATGAATTCTGTTACCCATTCCAGGGATTTCCTGATGATCCAGGTGGCTTATGATGGCTGGGCCGGATCTCCAGACAGTGTGAAAACCGGTTTCAACAGGGGCTTTAATATTGCATTCATGTATGACATGCCTCTTAAGAAGTCTAACTTCAGTATTGCTCCTGGTATTGGTATCAGCACCAGCGGCGTTATGCTGAAAGATCACAGCATGGATGTAGCAGGTCGTGTAAATGCAACAGACGTTACTTTCCCTTACACTACTACTAATAAGAGATATAAAGTAGCTACTACTTATATTGAGATCCCTGTTGAGCTGAGATATCGTTCCGTTCCGGACAATGCCAACAAAGGTTTCAAAGCAGCTCTCGGTGTGAAAATTGGCGCCTTAGTAGATGCGCACACCAAAGCGAAGTTCACTGGTCCTAACGGCGGTAAAACCACCGACAAGGAAAGAAACAAGGAGTTCTTCAACCCATGGCGTTTTGCGGCTACTGCCCGCGTAGGTTATGGTAACTTTGCCCTCTTTGGCAGCTACTCCCTGAATCCGTTGCTGAAAAACAGCGACAAATACGATATCAGATCTTACCAGATTGGTATCGCCCTGAGTGGTCTTTAATACCAATAAACGAATATAAAAAAACGCGTCCTGCCTTGGCGGGACGCGTTTTTTATTGGGAGGAGCTGCATTATTTTCCGGTAAATACCGGCTGGCGTTTTTCCAGAAATGCCGTCACTCCTTCTGTATTATCTGTTGAATTACCGGCAATTTCCTGGCAATAGGCTTCATATTCCAATACCTCATCCAGGCTTTCTGTCATGCCTTTGGTGAGCATTTTCTTCATGAGGGCAATTGCTTTCGTAGGGGCGTTGGCGTAATACTTCGCCTCTTCTGCCACTGCCTCATCCAGCGCGGTGGCTGGAACTACCTTATTCACCAGACCCATTTTCAGGGCTTCTTCTGCGCTCACTTTGGTGGCTTTGGTAGCCAGTTCGAAGGCCCGGTGATAACCTACAGTCCTTGGCAGGAAGTAGGAAGAGCCGGAATCCAGTACCAGTGCAATATTGATGAAAATCTCTATCATACTGGCGGTTTCGCTGGCAATGATGACATCGCAGGCCAGGGCCAGGGAACATCCTGCACCGGCAGCCACGCCATTCAGTTTGCAGATCACGGGTTTGGGCATGTTCCTGATGGCACGGATAATTGGATTATACCGTTTATGCAGAGATTCGCTCAAATTCCGCTTGCCGGCCTCCATGGATGCTTTAAGATCCTGACCGCTACTGAAAGCCTTTCCAGCTCCAGTGAGTACTACTACCCTAACGGCAGCATCCCTTTCTACTTTCTTTAATGCGTCCTGTAGCTCATAGCTGAGCGGATCATTGAATGCGTTGTATACTTCCGGTCGGTTCAGGGTGATGGTAGCGATACCATCCTTGATGTCAAGCGTTAAAGCAGTCATGGAGATTATTTTGGTGTGAATGAATGAAAATTAGAGTGTTTCTTTCAGCCAGTTGAAGAACTCACGCTGCCATACGATGGCATTCTGAGGTTTAAGTACCCAGTGATTTTCTTCAGGGAAATACAGCAACTTACTCTTGATACCTTTCAACTGTGCCAGCTGGAATGCCTGCAAGCCCTGCTCGATAGGTACGCGGAAGTCAATACCACCCTGGATGATAAGAATAGGCGTATTCCATTTGTTGGCGTGCTCACTTGGGTTGAAGTTCTTATAAGTGTCGGCATTGGCTTTATCCCAATATGCTCCGATATCCCAGTTGGCAAACCAGAGTTCTTCGGTAGTGCCATACCAGCTTTTCAGATCGAAAAGACCATCATGTGCAATAAAGGTTTTGAATCTGTTTTCGTGTACGCCTGCCAGCATGTACACAGAATATCCGCCATAGCTGGCGCCAACAGCACCCAGTCTGTTCTTGTCTACATAACTTTCTTTACTCACATCATCAATAGCGCTCAGATAATCGCGGATAGGTTGTCCTCCCCAGTCTTTACTAATTGCTGCATTCCACTCTACTCCATGACCTGGCATACCACGACGGTTAGGCGCTACCACAATGTAACCCTGTGCCGCCATTAGCTGGAAGTTCCAACGGTAAGAGTAGAACTGGCTGAGGGCTGATTGTGGACCACCCTGGCAATACAATAAAGTTGGATATTTCTTAGCAGGATCGAAATCTGGCGGATAGATCACCCAGGCCAACATTTCTTTATTATCGGTGGTTTTGATCCATCTTTTTTCCACTTTGCTCATGCCGATTTTATCGTAGGTAGCCTTATTTACAGTGGTCAATGGTTGTACGCCACCTTTCGCCAGATCTACAGTAAATACTTCAGCGGCGTGGTTCATATCAGTACGGGTAACCACCATGGTATTACCACTTTGCGCTACCATATCGTTGATATCAAAATCGCCACTGGTAACCTGACGGATATGTTTTTCGTTTGTAGCCGCTACCTCTTTCTGGAGCGTAATTTCCAGCAGTTGCTCGGTACCTTTGATGACAGCAAGGAAGTAGATTTTTTTGCCATCATTACTGAAGCGGGCAGAGGATACAGTGCCATCCCAGCCTTTGGTCAGGTTGGTTTTAACGCCTGTTGCACGATTCAGTACAATGATATCATTTTTATCCGCTTCATAGCCATCATGGGCCATACTCAGCCACAGTAATTGTTTACCATCGGGACTGAAAGACGGCGCTACATCGTAGCCCATCATGCCTTCAGAAAGATTGCTCGTCTTCCCGGAAGCAATATTATATTCATACACATCGGTATTGGTACTTATCGCGTAAGCTTTACCGAATTTTTTCTTGCAGATGTACAGAATGCTTTTTCCGTCTGCACTCCAAATCATGTCTTCTGCGCCGCCGGAAGGCATCTGAGGACAATCATAAGGCTCTTCTGCCATGATATCCACAGGAGTACCTACTTTCCCATCTTCATAAGTGGCAAAGAATACATGAGAGAATTTACCATCTTCCCAGGTATCCCAGTGACGATAGTTCAGGTTATCATAAATCTGAACGTTGGATTTAGGAAGATCGCTGTAGAAATCATGTCCGGATACTTTTTTGATTTTCACCTCTTTGGAGAAGAGGATATATTTTCCATCCGGAGAGATACGGATATTCTCCATGCCACCATCTACATTGGTTTTCTGAACGGGGTTTGAACCGTCGGCGTTCATTTCCCACCACTGTCCTTTAAGGGAATATCCGATTTTGTTACCAGGGAGTAATGCCACATCTCCTTCTGCGCCAATGGAATTGGTCAGTTGTTTGACATTACCACCGACAAGGGGAATAGAGAAAAGATTTTTCTCGCTTTTATTTTCTGCAAGGTTTACCTGAGAAACGCTATAGATAACAGATTTGCCATCTGCAGACACGGTTTCTCCACTCACTCTACCTAGCTGCCACAGCAGCTCTGGCGTCATCTTTTCCTGTGCTGATGCTGCCATAGTTGTAAATAATAATCCTGTCAGTAAAATTGGTTTATACATGTGCTGAAAGGTTGTTTAGAATCGTATAAATGTAACGATAAATGCTGGTCTAGGATTCATAATTAATAAGATTAACTTTGGTCTCCTCAAGTTAAACGTTGAAAATTGGTTGGTTATGTATAGATGTTATTGGTTGCTGGTACTGATAATGATGGGCAGTCTATTGCCCGGAAATGGCGTTGCTCAAACTTTCTCGGCTGCATTCAAACCCTTTGCCGGTACGCCTCGGAACTATGTTTGTATGCGTACAATGGACAGCATTAGAATTGACGGACATTTGGACGAAGATTCCTGGAAAGCGGCAGCATGGTCGGCAGATTTTACAGACATAGAAGGAAGTCGTATGCCTGCACCGAATTACCGTACACGTATTAAATTGTTATGGGACGAAAAGTATTTATACATTGCTGCCTGGTTGCAGGAGCCGCATGTATGGGGTACCTTAAAAGATCATGATGCGATCATTTTTCATGATAATGATTTTGAAGTATTCATCGATCCGGATGGAGACACTCACCAGTACTTTGAACTGGAAATCAATGCCCTCAATACGGTGATGGATCTGTTTATGAACAAACCATATCGGAATGGAGGCCAGGCTATGCTCAACTGGGATACCAAAGGATTACTGACCGCCGTAAGCGTAAATGGTACGCTGAATAATCCGAATGATATCGATTCCTCCTGGACGGTTGAAATGGCCATTCCATTCAGCGCGCTTCGTTTCTTCGGAGATAAGGATCATCCGACAGATGGTAATACCTGGCGGATCAACTTTTCCCGCGTAGAATGGGATACAGATATTCGCGACGGAAAATATGTAAAACGCGGAAACCCGGAACATAACTGGGTTTGGAGCGCTCAGGATATTATTAACATGCATGCTCCGGAAAGATGGGGATATCTGCAATTTTCTGATCGTAAGGCACACACGAATGCGCCAGCATTCATCATGCCTGCAGAAGAAGAAGTGAAGCAACAATTATGGCTGGCATACTATGCACAGCAGGAATATCGCGCTAAAAACGGACGATATGCTACTGCTGCGAGCCAGTTGAAACTGCCTGCAGGAAAGTATCCACTGCAAATAGAAGGCATCAGCAAACAGTTTACTGCCACTATTAAAGTGCCATCCTTACAAAAATCCATCAGTATTAATCAGGAAGGAAAAATCTCGTCAGATAAATTATAACGGCAATGAATAAACGTCATTTTATCAAAACACTCGGACTGGGAGGATTAGCAATGGCTGCGCCTAAATTGCCTGCCAGCGCAACAGAGAAAACTGCTTCTATCCTCGAAAGAAGAGATGTTTCGCACAGGGTGTGGATTAACCCGGATACTAAAGAGAAATATGAAGATCTCGTAAAGAGATACGCCACCTACAAAAAAGCGGGCATTGCGGATATTATGTTTGAAGCCGATAGCGAACAACATTTTAAAGCGGCAAAAGCAAATGGTATCAAAGCACATCGCTGGATGTGGACGATGAACAGAGGCGAAAAAGACCTGCTGGCCAGCCACCCGGAATGGTATGCTCAAAACCGTAAAGGCGAATCTTGCGCCAATCATCCTCCGTATGTAGATTATTATCGCTGGTTGTGCCCTAGTAAACCGGAAGTAGTGAACTACCTGAAATCGCAAGTAGAACAGATCTTGCAGAAAGATTATGTGGATGGTATTCACCTGGACTATGTACGTTTCTGCGATGTGATTCTTCCTGTAAATCTCTGGAGCCACTATGGTATTGATCAGTCAAAAGAATTGCCGGAATATGATTTTTGCTACTGCGATACCTGTAGAAAAAACTATAAAGACAAATATGGCGTAGATCCGCTGGAAATCGAACATCCGGACCAAAGCCCTTCCTGGCGCAAATATCGCTACGATCGTATCACGAATGTAGTGAGCAATCTTGCACAGGTAGCCAAACAACATAAAAAAGCTATTACGGCAGCGGTATTCCCAACACCGGAGATCGCAAAACGTATTGTACGTCAGGACTGGACTAACTGGCCTATGACAGCGATATGTCCTATGATTTATCATGGCTTCTACCGCGAAAAAGTTGCCTGGATCGGTGATGCAGTAGCAGAAGGTGTGAAAGGTTTACATGGGGCTTTCCCTTTATACGCCGGATTGTACATGCCTGATTTTCACAATAACTATGACGATTTCAGAGAAGCGGTGAAACTGGCTATCGATAATGGGGCTGCGGGTGTTTCTATTTTCGGAACCGTGACGCCGGAAGTATTGAGAGTATTGGCGGAGTCGTAAGTATAACAATCTACTGTTCTATAAAATAAAGAGAAAGGGCTGGTCAAACCGTAGGTTTGACCAGCCCTTTCTCTTTTAAAAAAAATATTATTAAAACTTGTTGAAAGGTCTGTCTGCAGCCGCTTTCCCGAAGTTTTCATTTGGCGTTTTACCCATGGTGAGTTCCAGTGTTCCACCTTTTACTAAATCACTGTGCATGATATAGCTTTTCGTATATGGTTTACCGTTAAGTTTCACACTTTGAATATAGATATTCTCAGGGCTGTTGTTAATCGTCTGAACAGTGAATTTTTTACCGTCTTTCAGAGAGATGGAGGCTTTGCTGAAAAGCGGACTACCAAAAACGTACATGCCGTTGGCAGGATTCACTGGGTAGAAGCCCATTGAGCTGAATATGTACCAGGAAGACATTGCGCCGCAATCCTCGTTACCAGCAAGACCTTCAGGCTTATCGAAGTAGAAATCCTTCATTACCTGTCTTACTTTCTCGGCAGTTTTCCACTGATCGCCTGCATAAGCGTACATATATGTTACGTGATGGCTTGGTTCATTACCATGTGCGTACATACCGATCAGACCAGAGATATCGCTGGATGCTTCTGCTCCCATATCGCCTTTTGCAATGAAAAGACTATCCAGTTTGCGGGAGAATGCTGCATCGCCGCCCATGAGGTGAATAAGACCTTCTACATCCTGTGGTACCAGCCAGGTATATTGCCAGCCGTTGCCTTCCGTGAAGTCGCCTTTTTCATGGATGGAGTTGAATGGATCATAAGGCGTTTTCCAACTGCCATCACTCATACGCGGACGTACGAATTTGATAGTACTGTCAAAATAGTTTTTATAGTAACCAGCGCGTTTTTTATAGTATTCGAAATCTTCGGTTTTGCCGAGTTTCTTGGCCATAGCAGCAATACACCAGTCGTCGATGGCATATTCCATTGCTTTGGAAACAGATTCATATTCTTTATCCGCTGGGATGTATCCTCTTTCCTTTACATATTTCACACCAAGATCATCGCGGGTAGAAGAGGCTTTCATGGCTTCGAATGCTTCTTCTGCACTGAATCCTTTATATCCTTTCAGGTAAGCATCTACGATCATTGGTACGGAATGATAACCCACCATACAGTTGGTTTCGCTTCCTACTAAAGGCCAGATAGGCAGTTTACCTTGTTGCTTGTAGATAGTCAGTAAGGAGTTGATGAAGCTGTTCACTTTTTCCGGGTGGAGAATAGTGCTCAGCGGCCCCCAGGAGCGGTAAATATCCCAGTTAGAGAATACGGTATAGTTGTCGAATCCTGGATTAGCATATACTTTTTTATCTGTACCACGATAAGCGCCATTATGATCATTGAACAGGATCGGGGCAATCATTGTGTGATAGAGGGCAGTATAGAAAGTACGACGGATAGCAGGATCGTTGGTCTGAATATCCACGCGGGAAAGTTCTTTATCCCATTTGGAATTGGCGTTATTTACCACTTTGGCGAAATCCCATCCTGGCATTTCTGCACTGATGTTGGCAAGTGCATTTTCGCTGCTAACAGGGGAAATACCTACTTTCAGCAGTACTTGTCCTGGTGATTTAGCAAAGCTGACTACCGCTTTCGCGCCAACTGCTTTTACTTCATTGCCACTCACTTTTTTATCTCCATCGAAGAAGGAAACATCTTTCAGCGGAACATTACTTTTGATAGCAAACCAAAGGCGCTGATCCACTGCCCATCCTTTGGAGTAGCGATATCCAACGAGGGTATAATCGTCTACCTTATGGAAATAAGATTCTACGGCAGCATCCCAGCCGATACCTTCTTTCAGGTCCACAATGATATTGGCCTGTTGATTTTGTGGGAAAGTATAACGGTGAAGGGCTACACGTTCTGTAGAAGTTAGTTCAACATCTGTATTATAATCGTCCAGGTGAACGGAGTAGTAGCCTGGTCTTACTTTTTCTTTCTGATGCGAGTAATGGGAGCCGTATCCGGATGTAGGATTTTCCTGTGTACCGCGATTTGTACGTACATCGCCGGTATATGGCATAATAAGTACGTCTCCGAGGTCGCCGATACCGGTTCCGCTCAGGTGCATCTGAGAAAATCCAATAACAACGCTATCTGAATAGTGATAACCAGAGCACCAATCCCAACCTTTTACAATATTGGTAGGGCCTACCTGTACTGCGCCAAATGGTACGCTGGCGCCTACAAATACGTGTCCGTGGCCGCCGGAGCCGATGTATGGATCAACGGCTGCTAGCGCTTTACTCTCTTTGAATGTGTTGGCAGCTGTCGGTTTATTCTGTGCGCCTGCCTGAATGCCGCAACATACCATCGCAGTGAATGCGAGGGTGCGACCTATCTTGAATCCCGGTAACATAAACAAAACCTTTAGAATTGGCAAGATACGTCGCTATGTTGTATAAAATTTGCTAAATTTTATGCGTGCGTTAGCTCCTGTAACCTAGAATCCACCGGAGTTGTAGCGGATTTAGTGATGGAAAGAAATTGTCTGGTGAGGATCTCGTACACAATCATCAGATATAAAACCAGGCAGGGCAAGGCTTTCAGCGCATAGGGAACAGCCAAGTTTTTTCTGAACCATGGCGTCAGCACATCTGAATGAGAGAAGCTTACCAACAAAATGGCAAAAAACAGGAATATATTTTTCCACCTGGCAGGCGTCTGAATCACATACCAGATACAGATTGCAGGAACTGCAATGATATAAGTAGGCGATTCAGAGCTACTGCTAAATAACACAGGGAATAATAGTACAGAACATAGGATATAATATCGATAATTGGCATCGTTACGGAAACGAAGCATTAAATATTGTGCAGCAAACAAAATAACGCCCGGTATCAGTACCGTTAAGTCATTCAGATCAGGTAAACGCAATACCCGCTTGATAAAACCACCGGCGGAGATGTCCTGGAAACTAGCTAAATCCGACTGGTTTTTAGCATTCTTATGTACCAACGCCATCAACCATTCCTGGTAAGAATTAATTACATAAGCAGGCGAAGAAATAGCCATTGGTAATACAAAAAGAAGACCTGTCCATAGGAAAAGTCCTGCTATAAAGCGCTTCGGATGACTACTGAAGAAGAAGAATGCCAGACCCACAATACCATAAACTTTGGTAAGGGTTCCTAATATGATGCAAAGAGTGGCGAGATAATCTTTACCCTTGATCGTGAAAGCAAATGTCAGAATCAGTAGGGCGAGAATGAACTGATTGAGCTGAAACCAGCCGCTGGCGCCCAGCAATTCCTGGCTACAAAGTAGCAAAATGATATTCTGTTGTACCCGTTGCAGCGGTAGTTGCCTGATGGCATAGAAAATTGCTCCCGCTCCGGCAACAGACCATAAGAGTGCTCCGATTTTTATAGGCAGCACCGCAAATGGTGCAATCAGAATACTGAAAACCGGACCATACAGGTTCACATCAAAGTATTCAGATGGGTACTCAATATAAAGCGGTTGCTGATGAACCAGGTGGAAGAATACCTGGCGGAAGATGAGGAAATTATTATACTGACCTCGGGAAATTTCAGTGATAGCGCCCAAAAAAGCAAATCCAAACCAAAGTAGTGTAATTAACCAATCTTTCTCTCCAAGAAAAGTCAACACATTCCTTTTTGCACGCATGTCAGTTAAGTTGTATAGAAAAAAAACTACAGTACAGAATCTAGATACAACTTAATGACGCACAACCCGTGTCTCCCCCTCTACTCTCCTCTCAAAATTTTAATCATTATGGGAAAACCAATCGCGGGAACGTTTATTAATAATAGTAATTGCTAAAAATGTAATGATTACCATTACAATACATATTGCAAAAATAGCAGCTAATATCATGGGAAATACATTTAGACATAACAATCCAATTACAAGATATATTATATAGCTGGAATATTTACCTAATTTCACCGCATAAACCAACCGTTAAAAAAAGACATCGTGAAAAAAATGACCCTGTACACAGGCATATTGTTATGCCTGGTGCTTCGCGTGCATGCACAAAACGCAAAGGAATTCCTCCGTTCATTGGAGGAGGCGGTACGCAATAAAAGCGTAGAACAAGCCAAACCTCTCCTGTCGCCAGTATTCCATATCGGCTTCTACCCTGCTCCTTATGCCTACGGGATGTTGGACAGAGCGATGCGGAAAGACAGTCTCCAGAAACTCGTACTGAAAAAAGAAGAAACCCTGCCTTCGGGAAAAAGGCTGCTGGTGAAGTATTACAACGAAGGCCAGAAGCCTTTCGAAACCTGGATGTACCTGGACAGTGCCAATAAACTCACCAAAGTACAGTACTACGACCTCCTGGCAGGCGTGGATCTGGATAAACCATCCGTATTGGCAGCAGTTGTGCCGTTTACATTTCGTCGTGGACAGATAATCGTTACGCTGACATTGAACGATAATCCTAAGCCGCTGAAATTACTCTTCGATACTGGTGCAGATGGTATGGGACTGAAAAAAAGCGTGGCAGATGAATTAGGCATTTCCCCTTCCAGGCAACAAAAAACCAGTGTAGTTGGCGCTTCTGCCCAGATAGGCATTGCCAGCGGCATTACTATGCATCTCGATACATTATCTATTCCTAACAATAACAGCGCTATTTTCCCGCAATTCGACGGTGAACTGGATGGACTCTTCGGCGCTAATTTCCTGCGTAACTATATCACTGAAATTGACTTCGACAAACAAGTGATTCGTTTGTATACTATCGGAAAATTCAATTATCCTGCAGAAGCCGCGCTCATACCGTTGGATTACGCTGTTGGCGTACCAGGTATTCACAGCAAAGTGACACTGAATAACGGCAAAGTACTCGAGGGCGAATTTCATTTCGATACAGGCGCTGGCTACCCAATGATCATTTTCGGCCCCTCTGTACACAGAAACCAATTGGAAGAAAATTTCGAAATAAGCTCCCGTAGCACCACTACCAGTATGGGACATTCATCTCCTGTTGTAAATGGCGTATTCTCCGCAGTAGAAGTCGGTAAATGGCAACTGGGCAGCTTTACGGGCACCATGCAGCAATATCGTGACGGAGATGAGAAATGGTCGCCCAGCGGCGACGGTAGCTTCGGCATTGAGCTAATCAACCGCTTTAACTGGGTAATCAACCTGGCCGATCATCAGTATGCAGCCATTCCTAACAACAATTTCTCTATGCCTGCCAATTTCTGGATGAAAGAGGTAGAATGGGGATTTGTAAATGGAAAGATGGTCGTGAAAAGGTTCATGCAAGGCACCAGTGCGGCCGACAGCGGCATCGCTGAAAACGATGAGGTAATGACCATCAACGGCGTGAAAGCAGACATGTTCAAAGAGATTAGCAATATTAAAAAGTACCAGGAATTGTGGAAAAATCAGGAACTGAAAGTAGAGGTGAATAAATTTGGTAAACCCTGGAAAATAGATATTCCTTAATTCGTAAATTCAGGTCATGAGAAAAAGGGAAAACCCACGCATGACCTTTAAGGAAAGGCTGGCAGCATTACGCAATCTGCCAGCCTTTTTCCGTATGGTTTGGCAAACCAGCAAAGGCTTGACCATTGCCAATATCATTCTCCGTATAGCCCAGTCTGCGATGCCATTATCGCTCCTCTATATTGGAAAATTAATCATCGATCAGGTAGTTCAACTGAGCAAATCTCCCACCAACCACGATACAACCCTGCTATGGCAATTGGTAGCGCTGGAATTCGGACTGGCCATTGTTTCTGATGCTTTGAGTCGCGCTATTTCACTAATGGATAGCCTACTCGGCGATCTTTTTGCCAACCATACTTCGGTAAGAATAATGGAACATGCGGCTTCGCTGGATTTGGATCAGTTTGAAGACTCCGAGTTTTACGATAAGCTGGAGCGTGCCCGCCAGCAGACCATAGGAAGAACGGTGTTGTTATCCCAGGTGCTGAGCCAGGTGCAAGACCTTATAACCATGGGCTTCCTGGCAGCAGGTCTCATTGTATTCAATCCCTGGTTGATTTTATTGTTATTGGTAGCGGTGATTCCTGCCTTCCTGAATGAATCCCGCTATAATGATAAATATTATCGGCTTACCTGGGGCCAAACCTCCGACAGGCGTGAATTAGATTATATCCGTTATCTGGGAGCAAGCGATGAAACTGCCAAAGAAGTGAAGGTGTTTGATCTCTCTGGTTTTTTAATCAGTCGTTTCAAAGTCATCTCCGATAAATTCTATAAGGACAAGAAAGACCTGGAAGTCAATCATGCTGCCTGGGGTACCTTCTTTGCGTTGTTGGGAAGTGCTGGATATTATGCTGCTTACATCATCATCATTGTACGTACTATCAATGGCGCATTAACGCTTGGCGACCTGACTTTCCTGGCGGGATCTTTCCGTCAGTTGCGCACTACATTCCAGGGAATATTGATTCGTTTTTCTGCTGTTACGCAAGGCGCCGTTTATTTAAAAGACTTGTTTGATTTCTTTGAGATAAACAGTCGCATGATACGCCCCGCCCAACCATTGCCATTTCCTCGTCCAATCATGGAGGGCTTCACCTTTGAGAATGTTGGTTTTCGATACCAGGAGTCGGAGAAATGGGCGATCCGGAACCTGAATTTCACTTTACATGCAGGTGAGAAAATGGCATTAGTGGGTGAAAATGGCGCTGGTAAAACTACATTAGTGAAATTATTAAGTCGACTATATGATCCTGTGGAAGGACGGATTTTATTGGATGGTCGTGACTTGAGAGATTATGATATCAATGATCTTCGTTTAAACGTTGGCGTTATATTCCAGGATTTTCAGCGATATCAGATGACGGTATCGCAGAATATTGCAGTTGGTAACATCCGGCATGCGGATAACCAGCAAATGATTGATGACGCGGCGCATCAGAGTCTTGCCTGGCCATTGATAGAGAAGATGCCAAATGGTTATCAGCAGATGTTGGGACGCCGGTTTAACCATGGGATTGAATTGAGCGGAGGAGAATGGCAAAAAATTGCGCTTGCGCGCGCATATATGAAAGACGCGCAGTTGTTGATATTGGATGAGCCTACCTCTGCATTGGATGCGCGTGCAGAATACAATGTTTTCCTGCATTTCGCGGAGCTTACCCGTGGCAAGACGGCAGTACTGATCTCGCATCGGTTTTCTACAGTCCGTATGGCGAACAGAATTCTGGTATTAGATAAAGGAACATTACTGGAGATTGGCAGTCATGATGAGTTACTGGAGAAAAATGGGCGGTACGCAGAACTGTTTCATTTACAGGCGGCTGGTTATCAATGATAGTAAGGAGGAGCAGCTTCAGGGGGAATGAAGCCTGCTCCTAAACTCACTGATTAACACCCCGTAGCGTTGCATCGGGGGACGTCATCCTACGCTTGCCTTGCAGGACAACAAATATCTTCATCGGACGTATATCCGATAGGGTTATAACAGCATATCTAAAAGGTTTGTTGAGTTTAAAGGCCACCAAACTTGATATGGTATTGGTTTTAAGTTTTCAATAAACACTGCACTGAGCGGAAGACGGGACTCGAACCCGCTACCTACAGCTTGGGAAGCTGTCGCTCTACCAGGTGAGCTACTTCCGCTTTTGTGATAATAAAGATAGTATTTCTGGCGTAAAGTTTAATGGCTAACGGTATTATATCAACGTCAACTGCCAGGAAACACCGAATCTATCATTGACCCAGCCAAATTTTTTACTGAACGGATAGCTATCTAGTGGCATTAATACGCTACCTCCTTCAGATAAGGCTTTGAATAAAGTATCTATCTCTTCATCTGTAGTGCAATTCACATATAAAGACATAGAAGGCGTAAATGTAAATGCATGATTTACATAACTGTCGATACACATCACTTGCATGCCGTTGAGCGTAAAAAGTGCATGAAGAACAGATCCTTCTTTTCCCGGACCTTCAGGGCCATAGCGTTTTATGTGTTCAACAGAAGAGTTCTTAAAAAGGCTTGTATATAATGCAATAGCTGCATCCGCCTGGCCTTCAAACATGAGGAATGGTACTATTTGTTGCATGGTTAAGCTTTTGTTTAAAATTAGGGTTTATCTGGTGAATTGTCTAACCATTCCTACCTAAAGTTTTCTGTCAAGCGCTACTATAGCAATTACTGCTTTGTAACAATTGTCACCATTCAGCGAAATGGCATACACTACCTTTGAAAAAAAAGAAAATGAATGGCATATTACGAAACTGGAACTTTATGCGAATGCTCCGTTTAATATTGGGTATACTGGTACTGATACAAGGAATATCCAGCGGAGATTGGTTATTTATAACAATGGGTGGATTATTCGCATTGATGCCTCTGCTGAATGCGGGATGTTGTGGAGGGAGTTGCCAGGTGAATAGCAAGAGTTGTGATACGAAGAGCTGATAAGTATTTGCAAACGTATTCTTGATAGAATATGTTCAGGTTCTTAGACTCAGCTGCCCAGACTGATCATTTGTGAGAGCCAGGTATCTTTCAACGTTTTGACAAGATGGTCGAAATATTTATCCGAGGCCAGATTGGTGGCTACTTCCATCTGTGCTGACCAAAATGGTACTGTAATATTGGCATCGTCCAACAAACTAAAAATTGAAGTTTGGGTGGAGAACTCTTTTGTTCTTTTCTGCCTGACAGGCAGACCACGATTTCTCAAAAATAAATTGTGAGCCAATGTGCGGTGTACATAATCTCTTGTGGAGTCTGACACTAACTGTGGGTTAATTACTAATATCGCATCATGCGGATACATTTTGGATGCGATCTGAATATTCTCGTCTGTGAAATAACTGATATCTCCCAGATGTACCAGCGATGTGGTGAGGTCATGGTTTTTAAACTCCTTGTCGAATGCATATTTCAGGTCTTGCGCTATTTTCCTGCTAGACATTGGTCCTGTAGAGATAATCAACAATTTTCTGATATTCCTTCCGGTGGTATTTTCTGTAAGGTTGGTTGATGCAACGTGTGCATCTGTTTGTGCGTAGGTATGCAGGATGCCTGTAGCCAGCAACAGTGACAGTATTATACTTTTCATGGTATAGTAGGTTGTAGGGCGCATAAAATAAAAAGGCCTGCATTACTGCAAGCCTTCCATTTTTCGCTCCCCCTGCTGGACTTGAACCAGCGACCCTCTGATTAACAGTCAGATGCTCTAACCAACTGAGCTAAGGAGGAATTTGTATAACTCCCGGAGAATCTGCCGTTTGGAGAATTCCGGGTCGCAAATGTAATAAATGTATTTACAATTCAAAGAAATTTTTTTGAAAACTTGGGAATTAGTCGAGTGTAATGGTTTGTTGAGGATCGGCGGTAAATACAAAACCTTGCCCAAATCCATCAGGATTGACGCGGTTTCCATGTGTTTTGTTGGATTCATAAATTCTTTTGCCGAGATAAATAGCTCTCTGTAATAAAAAAGTCTCACTGAGCTGCCCACGAGGAATAGGTGCAAACTCCCGCTCATCTTGCGTTCTGAGATGGCCATTTTGAAGAATAGAGAGAGACAGCCATTTCTCATTATTCTTTTTGTACAAGATGTATTGATCTCCGGATTTCTCATAACTACCGCAATACATCCTACGGATAGGGGTTTTCAGTAATTCTTTGCCATCGTAAGTAAGTAGTGCCGGATCTACCTGTACTTTTTCAAAGTTGTTGTTTTCTTGTAGATAAATAATCTCTGGAAGATCCCCGTGGCAAATAAACAACTGTTTTAGTTTTTTCTCTGCCAGGCCGCCGCTGATACGCATCTTATCGTCGTGTCGGATGGCTTGGAGGAAAGCTTCATCCCGAATGACCGATTTCTCTCGTCCGAGGGCCTGCAGCCGTCGCTTGAAATCCTGATCTTCATATCCATACTCTTTTACTCGTTCGTCATATCCCCGTAACGTGTAGAAGTCGTCTCTATACACACATACCCGCCCCTGTACATCCCATCTTTTCTTCTCCGGGCCAATAGGAGGAGGTATCATGAAAATATTACTGTTGCGGCTATATTGTTCGTTCACATATGCTGCAAAGCCTTTGCCGGTGAAGTTGTCGGCATCAATCCCACAGAGTATATCGCCATGAGCCAGACGAAATGCCATGTTTTTTGAGTGACTCATCTGAAAATATTCCGGACTGTCAGTATGATAGTATTTCAGGATGCCTTTTTCAAGATACTCTCCCAGTGAGGAAAATACCCATTCATGCAAATCATCTGAAGAGTTATAGTTGAGTAGAACAAATTCAATATTGCCATAGGCAAGGTTATCCGCTATGTTTTGGGGAAGCGTGATCTTCAAATGCTCCGCACGATTCATACAAACCGTACAAAAGGAAAGTCGATACGACATTTTACTAGACTTTAATGGAACAGAGGGTTTTAGCTATAACATTAGCTAAGGTTATTTGGTTTTATACGCCTTCAAAGGCAACAACCCGAGCAGTACCCCTGCGATCAGTCCGCTGATATGCGCCGCATTGCCCACATTGGGCATCACCAATCCCAGCAGCAGGGACAGTCCTACAAAAGCGACCAAAATGACCCAATAAGGCCCTATCCTATCCTTCGGGATGGCCTTGCGCAGCAACATGCCAGCAATTATGCCAAACAGCCCGAAAATGGCTCCGGAAGCGCCCATTTGAATACTGTCTTTATCCCAGTACATGGATACGACTGATGCCACTAATCCTGTGATCAAATAGAGCCCAATAAATTGCTTTGGTCCGATCAGTTTTTCCAACATGAGCCCCGCAACTCCCAATGCCATCATATTGTACAGGATATGAAGCCCGCCGGAATGGATAAATATAGCTGTGAAAATGCGCCAATATTGTCCTTCCATTACAGCTGGATAGTACAGTGCGCCATTATGTAGCAAGGTACTGGCAGGTACTGATGCGAGAGGTACTCCCAGTAAAATCATGATGAGATAAATAACCAGGTTGGTATCTATCAGCATGGCACTCCCCGGATAATCTCCTTTTGGATGCAGGAACTGGATAACCTGGTAGAAAGTATCCTCTGGATAAGGGTTACCAGAGATATATTGCTTTAAAGCTACCGGGTCATATGGTTTATAAAGCACTATACCTGTAAAAACTACCAGCCCTATTCCAAAACACAATGCAATCCACATCAACGATTCATGGCTGCTAATATGGGTTGTAGCGGGTTTTAATAGTATCGGTGTCTCCTGAAGAGCGGGATACCTTCTTTTGATGGCCCTGGTGTAATAATCGGCATATTCAGAGGCGGGCTCTCGTTCAAATAAATGTCCTGTTTTGGAAAGGTTGTTCCTGATGAACTCCGGAAGCGCCGCTTTATGTCCATTGAATGCCAGATCCTTTGCGGTATCTGATGAATAGTTGCTAAGATCGGAAGAGTAGCGGAGGCAATACCATACTGGTGGTATTCCTGTTGTGTCGCATGCTTTATCACATAAAGGAAATGCGATAAAAGAAGTGTAATGGAGCGTGGATTCATATCGGCCGCTGGTAGTGGCGATATGATATACGGCAACATGAGAAGTATCTGGTATATAGTCTCCGACGTAGTAATTACGGTTATAGGCTTTACCGTTGATTTGTCCGGGATACCTTACCTGTATCTCCCTGTAGGATATGTTTTCCAGGTATTGTTGCATCAGGAGCGTAGGGCCGAGGAACAACAATGTTGTAAAAAACAGTAGCCAGAAAGATGATTTATCCTTGAACTGAATTGTTTTAAATCGTCGTCGGAAAAGAAGAGCCAGTACTATTGAAAATAAACCTGGCAGTACCAGGATAATGACGTCGTGTTTGAGAGGAAGTAAATGCAGTTTGATGTCCAGTAACCATCGTAGAAAAGAATAACCCAGGATAAATGCCAGCGCGGTTAATAAAACCGGTAAAATAATGAACCTGAATTTACTTGGATGGGTGACTGCTGACATATGGGCTACACGTGTCTTACAAATATAATTACTGGATTGGCTCCAACAAATGGTAAATCTGCGGTTTATCCGCTAAAATGATATCGAAAATGAACTTTTTCCGCGGAAATTGGTATTTACTGCAACAATCTAGCAATCGATGAGTATAGCCCAGATCTGGCATGTTTAAAACCATATTTTATTTTACCCGAAATTATGCATCTTCATAGCATCCCCCGACTTTATTGCCCATATCCCATTTGGGCTAATCAGACGTTAACGGATAAAATTGCCATTCACACGCGGGCATGGCTCCGGAAATTCGCCTTATTAAACAATGAGGAGCAGTTTGATTTTTATGAAAAGCACAGCTTTGCGGCGCTTATTGTCAGCAGCTATCCCTTTGCTTCTGAAAAGGCATTGGAGATTTGGTGTGATCTGAATACCCTGTTATTCCTGGTAGATGACCATATGGATGAAACTACCACCTTCAGTTCCCCTGAGGAGATGTTGTCTTTAGAAGGGAAATTCATGGAAATACTGAATACAGGGACATATAACGGTACGCAGAAAACGCTTTGTGCATTCAATGATTTCTGGCAGAGAGTCCGGGAAATCAGTACCATCGAATGGCAACAGGTTTTTATCCAGAACATCAGGGATATGTTTGCGGGAAGTCTATGGCAACTGAAACATATTTTAATGGAGGAAAAACCTGCACTCCGTGATTATCAGTTGCTCCGGCAGTACCTTGGCGCAGCTCATCTGGCTACAGATTCACTTACTATGATGGCGGATGTGAATCTACCGGAAGAGATTACCTCTTCTGTGCTTTATGCGAGAGTAACAGGCCATTGCCGTAATGCGATCTGCTATAGTAACGACTTGTTTTCTTTATCGAAGGAAATGAGTCGTTCTAATGATCGTGCTGCTTTCAATCTGGTAACTGTTCTTAGTGACACTAAGGCTATTCCAGTGGAGGAGGCGATCCGGGCAGCGGTGAGGGTACATAATGAGGAAGTGCACCAATTTGAATTATTATCGGCGGTATTGCTTTCTCGGTATCCGAATAATAATAAGGCTATTCGAAGATATTTGGAGTCGTTGCAGTATCTGATGACAGGGAATATACATTGGTCAACGAAGTTGACGGGGAGATATCCACATATTTATGAGGGGAATTAAAAGGAGATATTATGTATCATCCTTGTTCAATACTCTAAATGGCCTTGAGGTTTGGAAGCGATAGAACCATTATTCACTATTGGGCTATATTATATTCAGTTGCGATTCTCTGCATTTCAACTTTAATCATTTCCCAATTTTTATGTTTAAAACAAATTGGGTCTGGCATCAAGTCGGCAATAGTAAAATCAGAAAGTCCTTTAATGACATCCTGAACTGCAAACCAAGGATACTTTTCTTTATAAATTTCTATTAAATCAGAGAATCTATATGACTCCAAAATATCGGATAAATCCCAGAAGTCCTTCTTTCGTCCTCCTCTGGATATTGTATCCAGTTTCATGGTTGCAATATCCTCAATGGTAGCTAGTCTTATACCATCCTCAATTATAGGGGGATATAAAAATGGGGCATCCCAATATAGTATATCACACTTAATGCTTGTTTCTTCATTTTGCCCAATGAAAAGGTATAAACCTTGATTATTAGCAAGATTCGAAGGACCTATAAATGGATTTGTTTCCTCGACATACGAAAACTTGAGCCTTAATACTTCTAAAATGAAATCAAAAGGAATTTCGCCATATGGTCCATCGCAGAACATATCTATATCCACAGATTCCCTATGGCCTCTTAATAAACTTAGGGCAGTACCACCTACTAATCTGAAGTCAGATAGTTCTGGCAGGCTCATTAACTTACTTAAAACATTGAATAATTCCTCGCTCGTGGTATTTCGGTAGAGCATTTATAGTCACTATTGTGAAGGTGGAAAAGTCTGCGTGAGATCACTTGTGCACGAGGTAATAACCGGTCAGAATTAGTAAGGATGTATTTTACTTTATCTCTACCATAATATCGGATTACCTCTCTAATATCACTAGAGGTGCCTCTTTCCATTGCTCTAACAACGGTAAACTCTGGGTACCTATCAAAATCTAGTTGCTTGAGGTCAATGTCCCAAAATGCTCTTTTCGATAAAGATGGTTTCGATATGTTAGAATTGGATTGCACAATTCAAATATACAAAAAAATGCACGGACTCTCTTAGGTTGAGGAGGCATATATTAACAAAAAAGGTCTGCATATAATGCAGACCTTTTTCCTTCGCTCCCCCTGCTGGACTTGAACCAGCGACCCTCTGATTAACAGTCAGATGCTCTAACCAACTGAGCTAAGGAGGAATTTTTCCCGTACCGTTTGTGCGATTTGGGATTGCAAAAATAGGTAAATTTTCATTTCTGCAAAATCTTATTTCATATTTTTTGAAAAAAAATATGAAATCGACCGGAAATTGCCTCCCATGGCCAATTTGAAAAATTTATTTAATATGCTTCCACCAGGAATCTTTCCTCTAAAACCCCTGCCCGGGTCGCTTTCCTTACAAATGGTAAATCCAGTTTACTCACCCAGAATTGTGGAAATTTTTGAATAGTATGATATCGGGAGATGGTAGCCAATCCTTCTGCATTGGTATAGTAAAGCCCCGGACCACAAAGACTGTCACATACGCTTACCGGCGCATTGGCGTAAAATTCCAATGAATAGGAATGCGCCTTATACATCCGGACAGGCTGCCCCGCAAATTGTTTATTGGCCACCGCAGCTACCGTAGTGCCGCTCTGGTACTGCATCATATCCGGATATAGTACGGTGTTCAGGTACAAATTCAATAAAATACTAATCGCCACAGAACGATAAAACACTGCCTGGCGCGTCGTTTTACCCATCCAATAGTGAAGCAGAATATACAACAAGATCAATGCGCCGGCAGGAATCAGCCAAAGGAAATGCATGGCTGGCTTATATAACAGGTCTATTACTATTCCTAAAATCGCCACCAGTATAATAATCGTGTACTGTGTTACCCGGAAAAACTTCAGCCCTTTTTCTGTCTCCAGCGATAGTATATACTTCGCTGTCAGTATAGCGAAAAAGGGAAATACAATATTCAAATAATGCGGCAACTGAAACCTGGACAAGGAAAACAACAGAAAAGTGGCCAGCGCTCCACATATACATTGAAAGTCTTTTTCTGTTTTGAAGCGACGGAAAAACTGAATCACAGCTGCATATAACATCACTGACCAGGGCAGGAATGCCCATAAAACAGTATGAAAGAAAAAGAAAGGATCTCCGGAACCCTTGATGGGCCCCGTATTCATAAAACGCCCAAACTGGCTGTCCCAGAAAAAGAAGCGTAATCCGGATACTGCGTGTCTCCCGAAAACTAATTTCTCCGGATGCGCATCAAACTGTTGGTATAAGGCATAGAGCTCAGGAGTGATGAACAGAAACGTCAATACTATTGCTACTAACCAGCGCCAATGCAGTAATTCCTTCCAGTTGCGGGTAAACAGCATCTGCCCCCCTATAGCAGCTCCTATGGGCACTATGGCGAAAATTCCCTTGGTCATGATAGCGCAAGCCGCAAATATCGCCCCTGGTAATACTTGTCGCCGGTGAAAATGATACACTGCCGCGATGATAAGTCCCGTTAAATAAGGCTCTGCTCTTACATCATTGTTGGAGAGTACCAGATGCTCGGCGGTTAGCAGTATGCAAACGCTCCATCGGGCGATATCTTCTCCATAAATATCCCGGGCAAAACGATAGGTATACCACGCTCCCATCAAGAGAAACAATATGGCTGGCAATTTATACGACCAGGTATGTATGCCGAAAATCTGGAAACTGAGGGCGGTCACCCAAAAAGGGAAATGGGGCTTATCCAGCCAGTCATGGCCTTCCAGAAAGAGATTCAGGTAGTCGTGCCGAAGCGCCATGTTTTTGGAAATAACGGCATATAAGGCCGCATCGGGCTCCAGCAGGGGAACAAATAAGGCACTAAACTGCAGCATGATCAACAGCACAATGATCCATTGCCATACTTGCCGCTCGGAAATGTTGGCAGGTCGGAAATTAGTTGTAGGCATGATGAAAAATTACTTTTCTATCGCCATACCATCAACAGTTATCACTACACTTAACAGAATGATAACTGCCTTACCATAGCCACCCACTTTTCTCCATGCCCAGGAAATAACCGTCCTCGCGCTGCTCCACAGGATATGTTTTCAGGTAATATCCCTCTCCGCTCACATTTCGACCATTCTTGATACTAAAACGATAACGGTGCAACGGACAAACTACATTCCCCGCATTGTCGATAAACCCATCGGCCATGATACCACTGGCATGAGGACACTTATACGCAAAAGCAAAAAGCTGCCCGCCAAATAATGTGCAGCACAGCTTTTTGCCATTTACTTCCAATATTTTTATATCCGATTCTGTAACAGGCAAACTGGTCTCATCCAGCTTATACCATGTATATTGTTTGGACATTAATAGAAGAATTCTGTTTTATATGGATAACGTTCACGATATAACTGTGCTACTTTATCCATAATGGTTTTACGCAGTTCTTCGATATTCCTCCTTTCAATAGCCGCGACAAACACAGTATTACCATTGGTTTTGGTATCCCAGTCTATCTTCAGCTGACGGAGTATATCCTGCTTAACTTCTACATCCAGCCATTCATCAAAGGTGTTGGCTTCATAAAGATCCATCTTGTTAAAGATGAGGATGGTCGGCTTTTCGAAGGCTTTCAGTTCCTGCAAAGTACGGTTTACCACTTCAATCTGCTCTTCATATTGCGGATGGGAAATATCCACTACATGCAGCAGAATATCGCTTTCGCGTACTTCATCCAGGGTGGACTTGAAGCTTTCTACCAGGTGATGCGGCAGTTTACGGATAAACCCTACGGTATCACTGAGCAGGAATGGCGTCTGTTCAAAAACGACCTTCCTGGTGGTGGTATCCAGGGTGGCGAAAAGTTTGTTTTCTGCAAATACCTCACTTTTGCTGAGCATGTTCATGATGGTACTTTTGCCCACGTTGGTATAACCTACCAGGGCTACGCGAATAAACTCTCCTCTCTCCTTCCGTTGTGTCAGCGCCTGTTTGTCAATTTCAGCCAAACGTTTACGCAACAACGAAATTTTATCCTTTACGATACGACGGTCCGTTTCGATTTCCGTTTCCCCCGGACCCCTGCTACCGATACCGCCTCCCTGACGCTCCAAGTGACTCCACATACCACGCAGTCGAGGCAGAATGTACTGGTACTGAGCCAGTTCTACCTGCACCTTCGCCTGCGCAGTACGGGCGCGACGGGCAAAAATATCCAGGATCAGGTCACTACGGTCAATGACCTTCACCTTCAATACCTTTTCAATATTCGATATCTGTGAACCGGTCAGTTCATCGTCAAATATGACCAGGTCTATATTTCTGCCAGCAATAAACTGATGTATTTCTTCCAGCTTTCCCTTCCCTACAAAGGTGGCTCTGTCGGGATGTGCCAGTCTTTGAGTAAAACGCTTTACAGTCTGAGCCCCCGCCGTTTCGGCAAGGAATACCAGCTCGTCGAGGAACTCCTGTACCTGACGTTCGTTCTGGTCCTTCGTGATTACACCTACAATCACGGCCCTTTCTTCCTGTTTTACTATCTGTTTTTTCTCAATCAAAGTATTTCTGAATTTGTCCGCAAAATTAATGAGAAAAAGCGGATTTCAGGTTATTACCAGATACGTACGCGGAGACTATCAGGTCTGTACATACCATCGCCTGGTTTCAGCCCATAAACATCATAGAAGGCGTCCACATCGCTGAAAGGTCCGTTTACCCGGAATTTAGCCGGAGAATGCACGTCTGTCAACACTCTTCTGGCCAATTCTTCCTTCTTGGTATGACTCAGCCAGCCCAGGGAGTAACCCAGGAAATAACGTTCAGATGGCGTCAGACCGGAAATTTTCTCATTTTTCTTGAACTGCTCGGTTTTCTGGAACGCATCCCATCCGAGGAGAATACCGCCCAGATCGGCAATATTTTCGCCCAGTGTAGCCTTTCCGTTGATGTGCAGGCTGTCTACCACCACATATCCATCAAACTGCTGTACCATCACGGCTGCACGTTTGTTGAATTTTTCTTCATCTTCTTTTGTCCACCAACTTTTCAGGTTACCCTCGGCATCGAACTGACGACCTTCATCATCGAATCCATGAGTGATCTCGTGGCCAATGGTGGAAGCGCCGGCATAACCGTATACCAACGCATCATCCAGCTCTTCATCGCGTTTACCCGGCACCGTGAAGATACCCGCTGGCAGTACGATTTCATTATTGCTTGGATTATAATAGGCGTTGTAAGTCTGCGGCGTCATATCCCACTCAGTACGATCTACTGGTTTGCCCAGCTTGCTGATCTCGTGATTATGCCACCAGATCTGAGCTTGCAGACTGTTGTCAAAGTAGCTCTGGTTCTTGATATCCATGGCGGAGAAATCTTTCCATTTATCCGGATATCCTACTTTTTTCGTGATTTTAGACAGTTTGTAAAGGGCTTTCTGCTTGGTGCTGTCGCTCATCCAGGCAAGGTTCTGGATGCGAACTTTCAGTGCGGCGCGAATGTCCTCTACCAGATTTTCATATCTCTTTTTAGCGGTGGCATTGAAGTATTCTTTTACGAATAATTGACCCAAAGCCTCTCCCATCGCGGACTCCTCATTGTCCAATACCCGTTTCCAACGTAATTGTTGTTTTTCCTGACCACGCATCAGTTTACCATAGAAGGCAAAGCTGCTGGCGCTAATAGTATCACTGAGATAAGGCGCTGCACTGCTGATCACCTGCCATTTAAGGTAGTTTTTCCAGGTCTCCAGTTTTTCAGATTTCAATGCATTGCTGAGCGCTGTATAGAATTCAGGCTGGCCAACAATTACAGTATCCGCAAATTTGGCAATACCCTGATGCTGTAAATAAAGTGCCCAGTCGATATTTGGCGCCATTTGCGTCAGCTTGGTCACCGCCATTTTGTTATAGTTGGCGTTTGGATCGCGAAGCGCTTCCAGTTTCCGACTGTTTTTAGCCAGAATGGTTTCCAGCTTTACAATGTCGGTAGCCGCTGCATCAGCAGTAGCTGCCGGCATACCAGTAAACTGCAGCATATGAGAGATATGCCCCGGATAAGCCGCCCGTACTTTTGTGGTACGCTCGTCTGTATTGAAATAATAATCCCTGTTTGGCAGCCCCAGACCACCTTGCCAGAAGGTTACCGCCATCACTTCGCTGTTTTTTGCATCTTGTGATATGCCAATACCGCATAATACATCTGCAAAGGAAGACAGCTGCGCACTCACTTGGGCCAGTTGCTGTAAATTGCTGATAGCGTCAATCGCTTTCAGTTGACCTTCAATTGGTTTTATACCGTCTGCATTCAATTTTACGGAGTCCATACCAGATTGCCAGAAAGCGGCAATCTTTTTGGAAATAGCATCCTGTGGATTAGCTACCGCTTTTTCATTGATGGTACGCAGTCGATTATATAATTCTTCTTTTACGAGATTGCCGATTCCCCATTGGCTATATTGCGGTGGTATCGGATTCGATTTGATCCAGCCACCATTGGCATAATCAAAGAAATCCTGTCTTGGGTTAACGGTTGTATCCCTGTGGGCTGCCAGCGGGTCTTCGGATGTGGTTTTATCCGCCGAAGAATTCCCCTGATTACATGCCATAAAAAAAGCCAGCGCGGAAATTCCCATTCCGGCGAAGACATATCTTTTCATAAGCAGAAAAATAGTTTGAAACTGAAGGTACAACTTTTGACCATTGACCTTTGCCCACTCATGGAGAATTGTTGACATTGGTCAGATGATATTGTATTTTGAGGTAGCAATTCCCATTATGATAAACAACTTAAAACAAGGGCGCATCCTATCCATAGACGCCTTCCGCGGTATTACTATCCTTGTCATGATATTCGTTAACAATGTGGCCGGCGTCAGCGGCATCCCACATTGGCTGCAGCATGCACATGCTGACGAAGACGCCATGACCTTCGTGGACGTTGTATTCCCTGCTTTCCTTTTCATTGTTGGGATGTCTATTCCCTTCGCTATCAATAGCCGCCTGGCAAAAGGCGACTCCTTCTGGCAACTGCAATGGCATATCATCTGGCGCACCATCGGACTCCTGGTACTGGGCCTTTTCATGGTGAATACCGGCCGCCTCAATCAGGACGCTACCGGTATGTCCATGTCGCTCTGGGCCTTACTTTTTTATGGCGCTGTGATCCTCGTCTGGAACGTATATCGCTTTAAACAAGCCTGGATTGCCTGGTGCTTTAAAGGCATTGGTATCGCTTTATTGCTATATCTCGCCTGGATTTACAGAGGCGGAAAAGATGGTAATCACCACCTGGAACCGCAGTGGTGGGGCATCCTCGGCCTCATTGGATGGGCGTATCTCTATGCCTGCATTATCTATCAACTAGTGAAAGGCGTTTCTGGAGGTATTTTCCTGATGATTGCTATATGTATCGCCTATTATGCCATTTGTCAACAACCGTTTATACGTGACAGTGAGTATAGCTGGATTGGCGGTCAGACTGGAAACGCCATCCATACGGCAATTGTACTCTGTGGCCTACTGCTGTCGCTGTTTTATTTTGATGAAGACCTTGACCTGAGAGGAAGTAAGTTGGTATCCAGAGTAAGCGGATTTTTTATTATTATGATGATAACAAGTACTTGCTTGCGGCCACAGTACAAGGTTTCAAAGATTTATGCAACGCCCAGCTGGGCGCTCAGTAGCGCCGCTATCTGTTTGGTGGTATTCTCCATTTTGTATTACCTCATAGATGTAAAACAAATCAATAAATGGACATCATTTTTCAGACCAGCAGGCGCTAATCCTTTACTGACCTATATCCTCCCGGATATTGTTTATTTCTTACTCATCTTCTTAGGAATTGAACTACCAGATGTGCTGAGCCATGATGTACCCGGAATCCTCTGGAGTGCTTGCTATGCGGTGCTAATGCTGTTCCTGGTAAAAGGACTCAATAAATTACACATACGGCTGCAACTATAAGCCGCCGGAAAAATAATGGATATAATCCTTTCTGTATCGACGTCTCAAATGTCGACACAGAAAGGATTATTCGTTTGTAGCCCTAATAAAAATTTTTTGAACAAGATCCCTTCTCCATTCGTTTACGTAAGTAATAAAGACAGGATGCAGAGACGTAACCACGTATTAATACAACGCAATTGATTATCCCAAATTAACTCCCATGAAAAAAATTGCCTTCATATTCACAGCGGTAGGCGCAATTTTGGCTATCTTAGCGCAGTACGCCGATTCCAACGACTGGGTATGGTCATCATTATTTCACACACTCGGTTTCATCGGATACATATTTATCATCAGCGGACTAGCTTATCTGTCCATGTGGTATATCCATGAACTTTCCAGAGATGAGAAGAACAAGATCAGGCATTATTACCACCAGCAAAAACAGAATGAAGCATAATTCGCACAGCGATAACCCAATATGCATACCGCAAATTTTACATTGAAGTTTGAATACAAAGGACAGCCACATATACTGGAAGTTCGTACCTCTGAACTCCCATTTAAAACAGTTTATAAAGTAGATATCGCAGAACAGGAAGTGACCTTCGAACCAGATGAAGAAGGTTATGTACGCGCAGTTTCCAGCAAACCCTTACATGATTCGCCCAAACAGGTGGATGTGAATCTGCTGCATAAAGTAGCAGAGCTGATTATCTCACATGTGAATAAATAATCTATTTTTTGACAGGAACGTCGGGTTCTCCAGTGGCTTCATCACGGATACCGCTGGAATCCCAGCCTTCACCCTCATCCAGCCAGGTTCTGATCTTATCGGAAGCAATCAGTTTTTCCATTTCTTCAATACGCTCTTTCAGCGCACTGACAAACTCTTTCTTATCATCACGGGTAGCAGAAAGACCCTTGATACTTTTTTCATCCTGACGAAGGAATGTTCTGGCCGCCCGATGGCTGTGATAGGCGCGCACGCCCAGCATTTCCAGGGCATCCGCCCCCAACCGCAGCGATGTATCCACCGTTTCCCGATAGATATGCAGTACCCCCAGGTCCATTAACTCAAAGGTGTCTTCAATATCTTTTGCACGTACCAGCATCTGCAAATTGGGAAAGTATTTCTTCACCATTCTTACAACAGAAGTGGTCTTTTCATAGTCATCCATGGCAATGATGAGCACCTTTGCTTTTGCAGCTCCGGCAGCCACCAACAGGTCATATCGGGACGCGTCTCCATAATATACTTTTATACCCAACTTGTGCAGCGCATCCACTCTGTCCGAGTCCATATCCAGGATAGTAGCCTTAATACCATTCGCCCGAAGGAAACGGCCGGTAATGCTGCCGAAACGTCCAAAACCAGCAATGATAACAGGATTGTGTTCATCTTGTATTTCATCGGCTTTGCGTGTAGACTTCTCCGTTATAGTGAATCTGGGTTGAACCAGTTTCTCATACAACAGCATCAGTAAAGGCGTCATCGCCATACTGATAGCTACTACTGCCGTGAGTATACCAGTGGTCTGTTTGTCAAGAATATTAGATTGTAGGGAGATGGACAGTAATACAAATGCAAATTCTCCAATATCGCAAAGCGCGAAGGAAAACAATAGGTTCTGATCCGTACTTAACTTAAATAACTTGCCAAGGCCCAGTAGTACAAGGGTCTTGATAGTCATCAAACCTATTACCAGTCCAAATATAAGCCAGGGTTGTTCCCTTATCAAACCGAAATCGATAGAAGCCCCTACGGCAATAAAGAATAGCCCCAGCAGTAGTCCCTTGAACGGTTCAATATCACTTTCCAATTCATGACGATATTCGCTATTCGCCAGTACCACACCTCCCAAAAACGCGCCCAGCGCAGAGCTGAGTCCAACGAGATTCATCAGCACGGCAATCGCCACTACCATCAGTAATGCCGTGGCAGTAAACAATTCCCTTACTCTGGTTCGGGCAATGATGTGCATAATAGGCCGCACCAGATAACGTCCGGCGAAGATAATAGCAGTAACAGCGCCCAACACCACGAGTGTCTGACCCCATGCAGGAAGATTATCCCGCAGAGATGGTGAACTGTGCTCCGAAGCCACTGCATTTACCGCTAATAACGGAAAAATAGCCAGCATCGGGATGACAGCAATATCCTGGAAAAGCAATACAGCAAAGGAACTCTGTCCGGCGGCCGTTGGCATCCACCCTTTTTCATTCAGCGTTTGTAAGACGATGGCCGTAGAGGAAAGCGACATGATCATACCTATGGCCAGCGCGGCACTCAATGGTACTTTCAATAATAAGGCAGCACCTGCAATGGCGGCAGTACTCAGCACCACCTGCAAACCTCCAAGCCCCAATATGGCGGATCGTAGTCGCCAGAGTAAGGCAGGCTCCAACTCCATACCAATCAGAAATAACATCATTACCACTCCAAATTCAGCGAAATGCATGATGTCCTCCCCTTCCTTTCCTATGAAACCCGCTACAGATGGTCCTATAATAACGCCGGCCAGCAGATAGCCCAGCACCGCTCCCAGTCCCATTTTCTTAGCCAATGGCACAAACAGAATGGCTGCCGCCAGGTATACCATCGACTGAAAGAGTAACGAATGCTGATCCATATTATGCTTTTTGAATAGGTTCCTGTATAAGTTCGTTGAGATCCTGAATTTGATCAAGCGTAGTCAAATCAAAGTCGGGAGAAGTTAGTTTCTGAAGAACAGATTTCAATCTTTGTACCTCTTCTATGATATCAGATTTATCCATTCTATGCACGCCATAAATGATATAGGGAGATATGTAATTCATATTACAGAGTATAGCCGTTTGCGTGAATGGAAGTAAAAACTGCTGCAAGGGGAATCCGTGTCTCCCCCCTTTTCTATACTCCGACTCCCGACTACCAGCTGAAATGATGTTGGACATATATTTCCCTTTCAACGCATTGCCAGTATGGCCATATGCCCATCCATGTTCCAGTACTAAATCCTGCCACTGACGAACAATGGCCGGTGCATTATACCAATACATCGGATGTTGCATCAGAATGATTTCGTGCCTCGACAACAACTCCTGTTCCCGGGCAACATTTACATCCAGATCCGGATAATGTTCATACAGATCATTGAAAGTAATATCTGGCAAACTCTTTATCATCGGCACCAAATGGGCATGCATCCTGGATTTCTCCAGCGCCGGATGCGCAAAGTTGATGAGTACACGGGCCATACAGGACAAAAATTATGAATTTATATATCTGAATATTCTTGCAGTAATTTACGGTATTGGTTGAGTATCCTGGATTTAGATATCATTCCCAACAGTTTCTTATCCTTTACTACCGGCAGATGCCAGGCATTCACGGCATCGAACTTCTTAATAACAACCTCAATATTGTCATCAATGTTCACAACAGCAAGCGGCGCTTTCATGAGCTGTTTCACCGTCATGGTATCATACATCTCAGGATTAAATATGATAGGTCTGATATTATCCAATGCAATAAGACCTTCGAAGTTTCCTTTTTCATTCACGACCGCAATATTGCTGCTATCGCCCACTTTGATTAAGTCAATTAACTGACGTAGAGGAGCATTGATAGGAATTACCTGCACATCGGTTTCCAGAATGCTTTCCATTCTGATAAGAGAGAGAATGTTCCTGTCGTGCGCACGGGTGAATACTTTTCCTTCAGCAGCCAATGCTTTCAATTCGGGTGAAATAGGCGAGAACCATTTACTGATAAGGAAAGAAACCGTAGCCACAATCATCAGCGGAATAAAGAGATCATATCCTGAACTAGACTCCGCAATCAGGAAAATAGCGGTCAATGGAGCATACATCACGCCGCTCATCACGCCCGCCATACCTACCAGTACGAGGTTGGTAACCGGAATATCTTTGAAGCCAAGCTGTATACATAGCAGGGCGAAGAAATATCCCAGGAAGCCTCCAGCAAAGAGAGAGGGTGCAAAGTTACCGCCATTACCACCACTCTGAATGGTGATAGCGCTGGCAAATGCTTTAAAGAGACATATGACCCCAGTGAAGATCAGTAACATTTGGCTTTGAGCTGGGATATAGCGAAAGAAGCTATTCAGTAAAATCGTTTCCCCGTGACCGTTAGCGAGGGCTTTCACTACAGTGTATCCTTCCCCGAACAACGGCGGCATGGCTACGCAAAGTGCAGAAACAAGTACCCCTCCCAACATGGCCCTCCGGACGGCACTCCATTTTAATTTATGGAAGAAATGCTCAATTTTCTGCGAGACCACTACATAGTACCTGGCATAAAATCCACAAAGCAGACTCAATACCACATAAAAAGGAACATTATGGTAGTTAAATGCAGTGCGGGACTCAAAGTGAAATAAGACTTCCTCTTGTAGAATGATTTTAGATAATAAGCTACCGCAGACGGCAGCCACTATCAACGGCATAAAGTCCGAGAATACAACGCCTGTAAGCAAAATTTCAAACGCGAACATCATACCGGCAATGGGCGCATTAAACGCAGAGGCTATCCCCGCAGTGGCGCCGGCTGCCAGCAGAAGCGTACGTTCTTTGTAAGGAAGATGATAATTCCGGGCATAATTGGAACCAAGCGCAGCCCCTGTAACCGCAATGGGACTTTCCAATCCCGCAGATCCACCCAATCCCACCGTAATTGCACTCTGTAAAACCTGCGAATACATTTTTACAGGCGGAATCAAACTGGAGTTCTGCGCTATTTCATGAAGAATGGCAGGAATCCCTTTGCGCGACTGCCCCTTAAAAAATACCACCACGATAATGGTAGTCAGTACAATACCTAAAAAAGGAAAGATAGCGTAGAAAAAGACTTGCGTATTAAAATGGACTTTATCCGTAATAACATAGTGGATATAGTGTACCAGCATTTTCAGCACAACGCCGGCCATACCAGCGCCACATCCTACGAGTATACCAGAAAGAAGCAAAAACTGATTCCTGGAAAGTTTACTATGCAGCCAGTGAATGACGATCTCATAACTCCTCGCTTTCTTTAAACTGTACTTCTCAAAATCTCGTTTGAATTTAAAAAAGCCGTGGTATTTCCGGAGTTGGTTAAAGTGACTCATGTCGCAAATTTAGGGATCAGAGCTCAATGAGGGCATAAACTTTATCATTCATGTATGGTCCGCCCGGATGATTAGCAGTATAATCCAGGTTGATCCAGTATTCGCCTTTCAGCTCGTGATAGTAAATTTCCTTAATGGGAGGCTTGGGGAAAAACAGGATTATAACCTGTTTGATCACCTCAAATTCCTCCTTATTCCCACAATATAGCTCCGGGTAAGCATGTCCTTTAATCAGTACTATCCTGGTTCTGGCCCCGATGGATTGCAGACAGGAGGTCATCAAAAGGGAATGGTCATCGCAATCGCCCCCCAGTCCATTTTGAATGGTTTCCTGTGGTGTCGCGAAGTATTCATCTCTCCTGGAGTCCAGTACATATTTAAAATGAGTGTTGATATACCGGAAAAGTGACAAAAAACGCACGATTTTTCCATATTTGAAGAAATAGGGATCGTAATAGTCGAGGCTATGTTGAACAGAGAAGTTGCGGACAATGGAATCATTGTAGTTGATCTTTTCCCGCAGCCCGCGAACAGTTTTGTCGCGGTAGCTTTCAACTCTCCTTGGATACATACTAAGGATGTCCAATTGTTTACTGTCTTTCGCGCCCCAGTTTCCCTGCACCATCCCTTTATAATCGCCGATGACGTTTTTGAGGGAATATCCATCTACAGAGCGGTTCACAAAGAGTGCAACGCATACCAGGAGAAAGGCAGGTATAATCAGCGGGCGAAAAACCCACCTAAGGGCAAACACGATGGCCAGGCTGATGAGCGCCGCGACGATCAGGTCCACGTGGAGGCCTCCGGCCATGATAGGTGGCAGGAACCTGTTAATCACCGGAGCCAGTACGCTAACCGTAAGCAGACTCAGGAGATTGAAAATTAATTGCTGTGAAAATGAATATTTGCTTTCGTCAATTGCCATCTATGTTGCAAGAAAGCAAAAATCTGTCAGAATTTGCGCGCAAAATTCAGGGCTTCATGCTTAAAGGACGTGTTTGCTTTAATGGAATCTATTTGCGTTTGGGTATCGGCAATTTTGCCAGCCATATTTAATTGTGTGTATAGTTTTTTCAGCAAATTCAGATTGCGCAGCGCAATTACCTTAAAATCCAGTTTTTGTGCTGTTTCTACGGCATTTTCTGCGGTACGCAGGGCGCGCATCAGGTCTTGTTCTTTATAATAGTAATCGGCAGAAATCATTTTCTGCAGGGACTCTACATATTTACTGGCGAAGTAATTAGCAGAATAGTTTTTCAGCACTTTGTCCGTATGCCTGCAAAGTCTTTCTGCCTTTTCCATGTCTCCCAGCCTTGCCAATGCATGTGTTTGCCAGCAGAGTAGTTGCAAACGGAAGGAATCCGTTTTACGATATACCAATGAAGGGTAGGTATCGAATATCTGCCGGGTAAACTGGAGAAGATGTTCAAAATCTTCCAGCAAAGAAAGGGCATAGCCCATATTGCGGATAACGATTTCCTGCGGAATGGAGGTACAGAGTTGTTTACTGGCCGCGGCCTGGAGATAATGCGGATAACTATAGATTTTCTGCAATACCTGTTCGTCTACGATGCCAAATTTCATACGCTCATAAATGAAGAGGAGAATTTCGTGAGGAGTAACCCAGAGCTCGTCTTCCAATTCTTCAGGAGCATATATTTTTTTAATAGCTAATAAATGCGCTTCACATTCTTCCGCTTCCAGTTGAAGCAGAGAGATGGTGAAGAGCATGCTGCGTATTTTCAGTTTATCCTCTTTGGTATCAGCGAGTGGTAATAATGCCCACAGCACCTTTTTCTTCCGGAAGTGGATAAATTCATCATTAATGAAGTTGCTGATCGGATTCTTCTTGAAGAAGCCGGCGGGGAAAATGGATCTTAGTTCCATCTGGTCGTTGCCATCCAATTGATAATGGAGAACGAGATATTCCAGGAGGTGTGATTTTTCAATCAAAGACAGCGGCAGATGCAGCATTTTCAGGATGCCATCTGTTTGTTTATGATTGATGGCGAAGCGCAGCAGCCATTTGAACACCCCTACTCTGTACGGAGATGCCGGCAGATAGGAAGCGATTTCCTGCAAAACCGGTTCGTTGACCTGCTGACTGGTTTTCTGAAGGTAATGCATGGCCACAAAGTATTCCAGGAGGAATACATGCGCAAAGCGGACTTTCACATGAT
Organism: Chitinophaga dinghuensis; assembly: GCF_003259435.1. Lineage (GTDB taxonomy): Bacteria > Bacteroidota > Bacteroidia > Chitinophagales > Chitinophagaceae > Chitinophaga > Chitinophaga dinghuensis. The sequence goes on along the minus strand of NZ_QLMA01000002.1, from coordinate 6,669 downwards.
ACATGATTTCCTGGCTAAGGTTTTCCTCTACGAGGATATTATCAGCGAGGAGTTCTTTATATGCAGGGAATAGTTCAGAGTTTTGGTCCAGCAATTCCAGTTTTTCCACATACATGCCATTTCTACCTAGGTCCAGTAGGGAAAGGAGGCGCTGTATGATCTTTATTTTGAAGGTACTGGTGGGAGAAATGAATACCTTATTTTGTACGAATCGGGAAATAATTTCATACAGACTCAGGTTTTCATCTACAAAGGTGGTTTTTGGATCAGGGTTTAGCTGACAAAACAATTGCAGGTAGTATGGATGCCTAAGTTTCTGAAGGAATGCTTCAGAGAACTGGTTAATAATGTCTGTGGGGTATTCATGTCTTTCCAGGACTGTTTTTATTTCCTGGTCATTGAGTTGTTTGACGTTGATATTGGTTTCTTCATCCATTTCGGAGCCAACGTACCAGTAACGGCGGAAGGCTGCATAGTCGTTCGGACGCTGAAACAGTTCATTCCAGGTACTGCTTCTGATGGAGAGGATGACTTTAATCCAGGGGAATTGGTCGTTGGAGTAGATAAAGTCTTCCAGCTTGGAGTAAATGAGTCGTAATTTTTCTGCGGAGACGGCGATTTCATCGAAACCGTCTATTATTAATATAAGGCGTGAGCCTCTTTTTTCGAATTCTGAGGTGAAGTATTCGCGGAAGTTTTCACCATTGCCGTGATTGAGTTGATTATCCAGCCAGGTGGAGAGGGAGAATCCTTTCAGCAGCAGGCTTCCTGCGGCGTGAGCGTGGATGAACCAACAAACGTCTTCCCCGAATTTTGCTTGTTTGTTATGCCAGAAATGGTCTGCCATATGGACCAGGGAGATGCTTTTTCCCCATCCTGAAGGTGCAATTAAAGCAGTAGCGGTGTAATTGCTTTCCAGGAACTTCTCAATATGGTTAATAATATATTGTCGTTTCACGGTATTCTGGAAGTTGATACCGGAACGGTTTTGCAAAGTCAGCATAGTATAATGCGACACTGCGGAGGCTTTGGTTCTCAGTTCTATCCATTTGGCTTCTTTCATCCCTCCATTGGCGGCAGCAATGGCTTGTGGGTTGCTCAGCATATAATGATGCTGCTGGAAAGCCTCCCAGTCTTTGTATCCACAGTATTGCGCTAATGTATTGAGGGTAAAACGAGAGAAGCTGTGTTGAGCAACAGCAAAGCCGAACACTCTTTTAAGAGTGGTCTCACTGATTAATTGAGTTGTCTTTTCCAGTATGGACTGGCCGAGATGTTTACATTCTCCTGGCGACATGACTTCTACCCCAAATTTCTGCAAAACTTCCTTTTGCAAGGTTAGAATAAAGTCATAGGATATATCTATCATAGGGGACAAGAATGGATTTTGGAAATTAGGTACAAAAGTTAATTACGTAGATATCAAACGTTTAGATTTTCAGAAAGTTAAAATGAACAGGACCGGGACAGTCATGGGAAAATGTTATATATGTGTAATTAAATAATGTGTTTGAGGGATCGCTACCTAAGTTTGGGTAGAATACGTCTTAAATTATTGCATGTCAATGAAGTAACATATAGACCAATCTGGTCAAATTATCCACTGCGATTAGGACACAGTTAACCTCGCTGTTGCTAACTTTTTTCAAAATTTTCTAAAAAAAGTATCGGATTCGATACATGAAATGAACAAAATGATTTTCATGTTCAATTGAATGAATAAAATGAACAGATCAATAAGAAAATGAACAGGCTGAACGGGTTTTAATTAATGAACAAAAAGACATATACATAAACGCAGATAGCACTATACTTTCGCATAACTGATTGTCAAAATATATTACTGAGGCAGAAGGAATCCCAATTCAACCAGAATCCCAAGCCCGTCTACATACTTCTTAACCGCTGCCTTCCTCGGAGTTTATTGAACGCAATAAACAAGACTTCTTATTATCCAAATACTGATGCTATGCATTCAAAAGCTACTCCTAATAGCCCTTTTAGTGCTCCCTTTGTTATCCTGAGAACCCGGGACGGATCGCATCCGAAACCCAGGAAAACCCCCCAATTTATTAACTGGTGGAAATGCATCATTTCCGCCTTATTGCTTATTGCATGTTGTAGCACTAACGTAAACGCACAAACGTACTATCAACGGACATATGCCTCTTCTCAAGGGAGCGGCAGTGGAGGCATTTGCCTTGGTTGTAGTGTTACAAATGCCCCGGCTGCAGTAGATGCTGCCCCGGCAGGATTGAACACTGCTTCCACGATTACAGTAGGCGTGGGCGTAGCTTCATTTGAATATCAAGACCTCATCTTCGCTAATCCCATACCGGCTAACCAAGGCGTGATTCTGAAAATAGGAACACCCGCCAGCCTCCTGAGCGTAACATTAGGCACGATGACAGCACAACCTATGAACGGTGCTTCTACCGCTGTAGGTACTGCTGCTAATCTAAGTAGTGCGCTTGCCACCCTCCTGACAAACAATAACCAGCTGGAAATTTATGTACCTGCTCCCGGAGGAGCCGGCACTTATGATCGCGTTCGCGTACAGATCTCTGGTACGGTGAGTGTTGGTTCCAGCCTTTTAGTATATGCTGCTTATTATAATACACCAGCTACCAGTTCACTGGCATGCGATCAACCAATTGATGTTATTGGCGGACCTAAAAGTCTCCTCGATATTGCCAGTCTGGTAACCCTCGGAACAGTGACCAACCCTGGATATGCCATTGACGGGACTTCTCCCAATGGCGATACCACCACTGCTGCCGTTCTTAGTACACTTGCCAGCGTGGCCGCCTATACCCGCTTAAATGTAATATTCCCAGGCTTAGCTAAAACTGGAGATTCTGTACGCATCATCTTTGGAAGTGGTGGAGGATTACTCGGACTTTCCGCATTACAATCCCTCACATTTCTTACTTATAATGGAACAACGGTAGTTGACAGTATTAATGGAGGAAGTAGTTTACTTACACTTGGTCTGTTGTCTGGCCCCGGGTCCAAACAAACAGCCACCTTCGCCTCTTCCGGGCCCTTTGATCACGTGGAGGTCCGAGTCGGGTCGATTGCCAATGTGACGAATAGCCTTAATGTATATGATGTCAGACGATTCATTCCTAGTCCGATTGTTTCAGCTGCTGTAGCTAATCAATCTACATGTCTGAATACCCCAGCCACATTCTCTATTCAAAGTCCCGATGCAACCCTGAACTATACCTGGTATAATGGTTCCGGTGGAATTGTCCAGGGCCCCGCGTCTACCTCAACTTATTCACCCCCTGTTAATACAGCCGGTACCTTCAACTATTCTGTTACTGCAAATAGAACATTGTGTACGACAGGTTCCCAGCCAACACCACTTTCATTGCTGGTGAAAGCATATACCACCGCCGCTGACCTCAACTTCCCGGATTCAGCCTACAGTTGTATGGGAGACACCGTGCGGATCACGCCATATTCTACCACACTGACTAAACCCGTATTCAAGTGGTGGCAAGATGCTGCAAAGACAACACCGATCACTAATGGTCTGGTAGTGGGTGGTACTACTTTCCTGATCGACTCTACCGGGAAACTGACCATCATAGGTTTACCTGCGGGAACAAACAATTATTTTGTCAGCGCATCCGATTCTACCCATTGCGATAATCTCGCTAATACGCTGAAACAGGTAACTGTTATCACCACCTCTAAAGCGCCAGTACCAACATTGGGTTCCTCCAATGTTTTTGCGAGTGTAAATCAACCAGTAACATTATTAGCTACCCCTCCAGGTGGCGGTACTGTTTACTGGTATTCAGATACAACACAAGCACCAATAGGAAGTGGTAATACGATAACAGTAGGACCATTCGCTACTCCTGGCATATATAAATATTATGCGTCTGTCAGACTTAGCTCCAGTGGCGCTTGTGAATCCTACCGCGTAGTAGACACCATTACAGTAAGTGCTCCGCCGAATACTACCTGTAACATGCCTAATTCTACTGTTACTGGTACAACACTGGGCTGTATACTTTGTAGTGTAACCAACCCTAATAATGCCATTGACACTTCCTTGAATGTCACCTACAGTACATTAAATATACCTGTGGGACTTTTAGGAGGAAGCGTCTACCAGCAGGTAATCTTCCCGACTACCGGAGCTGCGACAGATAGCCTGAGACTCACCTTCGGCTATAATGGTTCATTAGCTACTGTTGGACTCCTGGCAGGTGTGGAAATTACTGTTGCAAATGGTACTACCGTTATCGATAGAGATACACTCTCTAACCTGGTAACACTGAACCTGCTCAGTAGTCCTTCCAAATTTACAGTGACCATTCCTACAGGTGCACCATATAATACGGTACAGGTGAAACTTACAGGCGTTGCTAACCTGCTCTCTTCCATCAATTTCTATGGTGTGAGAGCTGTTGCGCCAAATCCAACCTTTACCAATAGCAGTACCTGCGTAGGATCAAAAGATACTATTACTGCAAGTGGCCTGGGCGCCAACACGCTGAAGTGGTATACTGATTCTACAACTACGGTTATTGCTGGTACTGGTACTACCTTCGTTACTCCGGTACTGACAACTCCTGGTGTAATCACTTATTACGCACAGGTGACCGCTGCTGATGGTTGTACCAACCCTGACAGAATCCCTGTACAGGTGAACGTGGTGAATCCGCCAGCTGCTCCAGTTGTACCAGGTACGATTGTAATCAGCACTGGACAAACAGCAAGTCTTACTGCTGCTCCTGTTACTGGTGTGACTGTTAACTGGTACACCGACTCCACTACAGCTACGCCTGTAGGTACAGGGTCTCCGTTGGTAGTAGGACCATTCTCTAATCCAGGTACATATACTTATTGGGCATCGGCTTCTGTAAATGGCTCTTCCTGTTCTTCAGGTCGCGTACCAGTTACTATTGTTGTTACAGGTCCTGTAGTACCTCCAACAGCATGTAATGTTGCTACCAGCCAGAATTCAGGTACTACCCTTGGTTGTATCCTCTGCTCTGTGCAGAACCCAACCTTCGATATCGATAGTTCCTCAACTAACTTCACTACGCTGTCTATACCAGTAGGTCTGTTAGGCGGTTCTGTTTATCAACAACTGATCTTCCCGAATACAGGAAATGCAACAGATAGTATCCAGGTAACCTTAGGTACTTCTGGCGCCCTGGCAAATGTAGGTCTGCTCGGTGGTACTGTACTGACTGTATATAATGGTACTACGAAAGTATCCGCAGATACGCTTTCTAATCTGCTTACCCTGCGCTTGTTAAGCGGTAACCAGCAGTTTGTGGCTACTATCCCAACAGGCGGCGCCTACGACCGCGTAGAAGTACGCCTGACAGGTGTAGCTAATCTGTTGAACTCTATTAATATTTATGGTGCAAGGATCATCTATCCAAACCCAACTATCAACACGGCAAATGATACTGTCTGTGTAAATACAAAAGCTACACTGACAGTTACTCCTGCACCTGGTACAAGTGTTCACTGGTATGCAGATTCTACCAGCACTACTATATTAAGTTCTTCTAATACTTACACAACAGATACGCTGAAAACACCAGGTACAGTTACTTATTGGGTAGCTGCTTATGGTGGTCCACAGAATTGCGAAAACCCTAACAGAGTTCCTGTTCAGGTAGTAGTGAAAGCATTGGGTGCTCCTACAGACATCGTTCTGGCAGATACCACCACTGCTTGTACCACCGGTAATGCAGTACTGGCTCCAACGGCTAATCCTGCATCCGGTATCACTAACCCAACCTTCAGCTGGTATTTTGATGCTGCTAAAACACAGCCAATCACAAATGCTACTGTTGGCGGAACTACTTACGCAATCGACTCAACAGGTAAACTGACGATCACCGGACTGGCGGTCGGCACATATACTTATTATGTAGCAATCGCAGGTAGCAATCGTTGTCCAAATGCCGCCGGTAATCTGAAAGCTGCGGTGGTGAATGTAGTAACTGCACCAGCTCCTCCAGTAGTGGCAGGTGCGGTAGTTGTAGCCACTGGTCAGACCGCAAGTCTCACCGCTACTCCAGTTCCAGGTGCAACGATCAACTGGTATGCAGATTCTACTACCACTACTGTTCTTGGTTCAGGAACTCCATTTGTAGTAGGTCCGTTCTCTAATCCAGGTACTTACACTTATTGGGCAGCTGTCTCTATTCCAGGAGCGTGTTCTTCTGCAAGAGTGCCAGTTGTGGTAACCGTTACAGGTCCTGTGGTACCACCTACAGCATGTAACGTAGCTACCAGCCAGGTATCAGGTACTACGCTTGGTTGTATCCTCTGCTCTGTGCAGAACCCAACCTTCGACATCGATAGTTCAACTACGAACTTCACTACGCTGTCTATACCAGTAGGTCTGTTAGGTGGTTCTGTTTATCAACAACTGATCTTCCCGAATACAGGAAGTGCAACAGATAGTATCCAGGTTACCTTAGGTACCTCTGCAGCCCTGGCAAATGTAGGTCTGCTCGGCGGTACTGTACTGACTGTATATAATGGTACTACGCAAGTATCCGCAGATACGCTTTCTAATCTGCTTACCCTCCGCTTGTTAAGCGGCAATCAGCAGTTTATCGCTACCATCCCTACAGGCGGCGCCTACGACCGTGTAGAAATCCGTCTGACAGGCGTAGCAAA
>NZ_QLMA01000001.1 GCF_003259435.1 Chitinophaga dinghuensis | reverse complement strand
TAAGTAAAGCTCACCGGTGTAGGACTACCTACTGTTACCGGGTGATGCATCTCTACACCTCTACTATCCTGTACGTATACTTCGTAAGTGCCTGCGGACAAGTCTTTGAACAGATTATCATTGGCACGATATACGCCGTTGTCCAGTTTGATTTTATAAGGACTACTTCCACCTGTGATTTTAAGCGTGATCGTTCCATCTGCATACCCGGCACATTTTACGGACGTCGTTGTAGTAGTGAAATCCAGTGGTTCCAGCGGAACAGTAACAGGATTAGCACTGATACAGCCTTTACTATCGCGCGCCCATACATTGTAAGTGGCTGCGAGGAGTCCCGTAAACGTATTACCGGACTGCCAGGATGTTTTATCCAGACTGTATTCATAAGGTGCATTACCTCCTGTTCCTGTTAGGGTAATCTCACCGTCTGCCATAGTCCCTGATGGCGCTTTGGTAGTATAGCTTGCTATTGCAACTGCGGCTGGTGTAGTTACACTGATCGTTTTACTACAATTATTCTTATCATAGTAAGTGATGAGATAAGTGGTGGCAGGTTGCAAGTTCGTAAAGAGATTATTCGCGGTAGCTGTTCCACCATTCAGGGAATAGGTATAAGGAGAAGATCCACCCGCTGCTGTTACAGTAACCGCAGGACTACCACCCACACAAGAAAGTGCAGTAGTAGCGGATAAATCCTGTTGAACTGCATGAATTTCATCAACAGGTAATGTCTTCATACATTTTAAATCCTGACTCTCTACTGCCACTGTATATATCCCAGGTACTACAGGAATGGTAACACTTGGTGAATTTATTACGGGGTTTAATACTTCCGGTCCTTTAATACTAAGTTTCAATGGTGTAGATCCATCATATGCAGTTCCATCAGAATAGACAAAATTACTTAATACAATGGCTCCTTTATCGCCATAACACTTTGGCTCTATTATCCCTACTGATGGTGTGGGTACACGGGAAGTGAAAGTAATACCCTGTACTATAGGGAAACTCATGTTAGGAAACTTACTGCCATAATCAGCTTCCGCCCGGATTGCCAGCGGGCTTTGGGGATCCAGGTGTAATACATTCCTTATATAATCTGCTGTTAGTTGGATAGTTCTGGTATTAAGCGTTGTCAGCGATGTACTTGATCCATTTCCAATATACCAACGGATATTTGTGGGATTATCAGGCAGTGAAAAAGAAGCAGTTGCATCCGCACAATAAATATTATCACTCCCCTTATTGATCGTCAAAGGTATTTCAACAAAATTGCCACTTAAGTTATAGCGCCAGCAAGGAGCATCTTGGGTCCTAGACCCAGATGTCGCACCTGGAGCAAAATTAAAACCGACAACATCGCCTTCAGAAACTAGCGACATTCTCGTTGGAGCGGAAGCAAAATATGCGTCGGCATCAATACTGTAATTCTGCTGATAAAAATTCCTTGAATCAGAAAATTGCTCAGTACCTGTATTAATATACACACCTGGGGATGCTGAAAGAGAGCAACCTCCGCTCAAGTTTATAAAGTTTGCGGTAAGATGCAGATAGGCACGGTACAGTTTGGTCTGAGCCGAAGTGTCTACCACCTTCATGGTTAACAGTAGTAGAAAAATTACCTTTATAAGATATTTCATAGGAACTATAATAGTAATGCAACTAATAATTTACAATGACTTCCTCTGTAAATCCATTCTTGCCATTACCTGTATTGATCATTTTCAGTTTATATCGATATATTGTATTGATCAAAAGACCGCTATCTGCGAAACTGCTTTCAGCACCAGTAAATGTTTGATACAACTTATATGGCGCATCTCCCACAGCTCTGTACATCCAGATTCTATCTACCCCTGGTTTATGTTGCCAGCTAAGTTTCACCTGCTTGGCGTCTCTGTCAATTACGACCTTTAATGATTTTGATACATCCAGTCGCCCCATATCAATACGGCCGGCGCTCACTGTTTTGGATATACCTTGAAGGCCACTATCATCAGTAGCGATGATTTGATACATATACTTCATTCCGGGAATAGCGGTCGAATCCACATAGTTATGAGTAGAATCAGTAATCGGAATATATCTAACGGTTTCCCATACACTGTCTTTCGTACGCATTAACTCATGGCATTCTACATCTTCACTACCACTGGGCGTCCATTCGAGGGAAACACCTTCCGTAGATGCATTTACATTCGTAAAGAATGGCGATACCGGAGGGATAATATCCGGGCGTTTCAGTACCAGGATTTCAGAATATTCTGAAGGGTTGTAATGCTTGTCCAGCGCTACAATTCGGTAATACACATTTTTCGTGAGCGTTTTTAAAGTGATCGTATCGATGAAGCTGTTTGTTTCAGTAGCTTTTCTTGTTACCTGTACGAATTCTTCTTTTGGAGAGTTGGCTCTGAACACACGATATCCGAATAAATCCGGTTCTTTATTTTCATCCCAGGAGAGATATACCACTCCTTTTTTGTCAATCATACCTTTTGCTCCAACTGGCGCTACTGGCGGGATAGAGTCTTCCTGTTGTACAAAATGCGGGAATGAATGCATTACCTGTCCATCTTTGGTAGTTGCTTTCACCCGGTAATAATTACTATTTAACGGGGAAGGGTCTACGAAAATGGAGTCTTTCTCCTGGAGTGGAGATTTATTTAGTACAGTATATTTTTTATTGGGAGACATGGAACGCTCCATATCATAACGAACAATCTTAGCCTTGTTCAGTGGCATTCTCCAGCGAATATACACCTGACCATTACGCATCTCCGTTTCCAGGATAACAGGATTCACCTCCAGTCGGTGATAAAGGGTCACCATGATGGTATCAGATGCAGGTCCTGTTTCGCCAAATGCAGTCAGACCTTTTACCCGATAGATGTAGGTTTTTTCGGGTATCAGTCCGGTATCCAAACGATAGAAAGAATTTGTTTTATCCGTTAACCCTTCCTGCGTATTAATCAGCGGCTCCTTGCTAACAGATGTAAACGTTTTGCCATTGTCAGAAGAACGTTCCAGCAGCCATGCATTATAAATATGATCAAAGATCTTCTTATTCCAACTGATCATAGCGCCAGTTTCCAGACTTTCTACTTTTAGCTCTCTCGGCGCAGGCAGCGCCTGTGCATCAGCTGCCCCTGTATAGATAAATCCCGTATCTGCCTTTATGCCAACCGGTATAACTGCCATGTATATACGATACAGGTATTTTTCGTTGGCTTTGGTAGTATGATCCACCCAACCTAAACCAGCAGCTTTAGCCACATCGTATGATTGATCTGCGGAGAATAAAGCGAATCCATAACGAGATTCCTGTTCCTGGGATTGATTATACATCGCCATTACATCTCCTTTGCTGTTGCCGCCGCCTGCAGTCACTTCAAACTTTTCACCGTACAAGGCTTGCGCAGCAATACTTCCCCACTTTTCACTCTTCTGTGCCACCGCTTCCCAGGCAGGCAATGGTAAAGGCCTGATGGGCTGCGGTGTCATTACCTGTGCAGTTTGCACAGGTAACAAATGATTATCGCGCATTACTGTATAACGAGTAATAATATAGCCGTACTGGTTAGCATGCTTCCATAGCTGATAATTAACCGGCGCCCATCGCAGCATGATGGAGTCCTGGCTGGCACGGGCCATTACCGCAATCTGTCCAGGTTGGCTGGCCGACTTCTTCTGCGCCAGCAAGCATTCCGGCATCATCAGGCCAACGGCCACTCCTGCTATCACTAATATGCGTTTAACCCTCATTTCACTTAATATTTTCATCGGTTATAATCCTGTTGGGTTTTGAATGGTAATGATCCTGGAAGAGGTACTCATATTTATACCTGGCAGGACATATTTAATCCGGAACTTATAATCGCCTTTTCTTACTGGCACCCAGTTGCGGGTCAGTATCAACTTCTGCTGATCAGTATAATTCAGTCCCAATCCATACATATTGTTGACCATTCTGTTAGCGACGTTAGAGTTATCCCGCTCAATGTAATATGGCAGGTTGAATACAAAGGTGGAAATACCAGAGAATTGTGCATTGCCATTCTCATTTAACTGGAGGCCCTGCGACTGCTGACGGATATAAATAGCTCTTACTGGTGGTACGCCCATCGTTTGCGGATTACGCCAGTCGATAGTAATGGCCGGACCAGCAGTATTCCCTACCGGTGTAATTGGGTAACCTGCGTAGGTATATGGATAGATGTCTTCCTTATACCAGGTATTATCATCCAGTATTGCTTCAAACTGTAAGACCTCACTGTTACCATTACCATCCACTTCGGCATTATCAAACAGTTCTGTATTGGTATACTGGTAACCCAGTTCATGCACTCCATTGCTAATTGGCCAGCGGAATGAACTTCCTACACCCAGCGCATCCAGTTTCTGGTTGAATGTATTGTATTTACTACTACGGAAATCAAGTTGATAGAATGCTTTCTCTGAGCCAACAGTAATACTGCGTGTAGCTTTTTTCGTGGTAACGCTCAGGTCTCCGCTCTGTCCATCTCCGATATCTTTCTTCTGCGATACAACGTTTCGGCTGATATCTGACTCATTTTCTGTTGGCACATTCACTAACGCAAACGTATATATTTCATCATTCTTCATTCCATCCGGATATCGGAAGCTCACTCTACCCGTATCATAGCTGAATGCAATATCAATAGGATCTCCATTGGCAGGAATCAGTCGGGCTGTTTGTTTGAATGAGCTATCTGGTCTGAACATTGGCGCCAGATCCTGTTTGAACTGGATATAGCCATTATGCGAAGGCAATTCATCCTTATAGAAGTTCAGTTGCTTTCTGATAGGGTAAGTAAATTTGATTTTATCTTCCGGAATTTTATCAGGGAGATTGCCGGTCGTGAAGGTATTGTTTACTTCCTCTGCGTATTGTTTTCCATCCACCAGGTATGGCGTCCAACTACCATTTTCGTTTTCTTCAAAGGTAACGCGGGCAGTCAATTTATAATTGGATCTTGGTTCCAGGCATTGAGCAGTGTTTAATACCACTACAGTATTATCGCTGTTCCATTCCTGTGTACCGGCTGCATTCGCACTTTCTTTGCGGAGCGACATATACTCCAGTCTTGACCTGAAATGGCGGGTTTTACCATTATCATCTGAAATGCTAATAATGTCTCCTATTGGCATATTGCATACCAACTGTGGAGCCGTAAATATACTTTGTTCTGTATCTCCATTCCCAGGGGTAGCATCTGCAATCACCTGTACGCCTGCATCTGCAAACGCATTATTACCAACGATTTTACATTCCTTACCCAAGGTCATCTGGAAGCGGCAGTTACCTCTGATCATACCGCCGAACAGTTTGAAATAACCGCCTACAGTACCACGCATCCAGGAAGGATTAGGAAGTTTACCCTGAAGCACTACTGCAGCGCCCAGTTCAAGAATATCGAAGTTGCCCTTCTTGAAGAAGAGTTTTACGCGGATACCAATTTTACCCTGGAAATAACCATAGATCTGGCCATTGGCATACCAGCCGTTGATACCAATAGGACCGCTGCCTCCTTCACAATGAACATCATTACCATAGTCTTTCACCATAATATCAAATCCTAAACCAGCTCTAAGTCGCGCATAGAATACGCCATAGTCCATATCGCCGGTATCAAAATCCAGTCCTGCCCCAAAAGCAAACCCTGAACCTTTACCCAGCGCATTCAGATCTCGCATGTAATCCAGATCCATACCACCGAGGATTTCGGATACGATAGCCGGTGGCGGCGGACTTCCAGGCAGTCCATTACCCACCATAAAGTAGGCATGTGCCTTCGCTAATCCCAGGATACTTACACCAATTGGATTATCTGGTTTACCAGCAAACAGGTGCCATCCTTCAGGGCCTACATAGAATTCGCCCTCTCCAGCTAAGCCTTTCGGACCTACTCCTGTAAACACTCCATATACATCTACATATACTTTCAAATTTGCGAGGAGACTGCTGTTCTCAAAATCTACATCTACCATTAAGCCGGCAGAGATCAAACCGGTAGGATTAAATGCATTCGGATCGTAGCCACAATCACCAGCTGGCGCATCCGCAGGCTGTCCGTCTTTCATCATACCAGACAGATTCTTCAACATATCCGTAGTACCCTCACTTAATCCGAGAGACATGACGTTCACCAATCCACGGAAGGTGATTTTTCTTAATCCTCCACTACGGTTGAAGGCCAATTCCAATCCCACATCACCACTGAGGGTCTTCTCTTTTAAGGCAATAAATTTCAAAGAGGCTTTGATACCCAGCCCGGAATTAGCGTCCGGTTTATAGATAATACCCGTATTTGTTTTACCGAGTCGATAAGGTCCCGTATTAGCTCCTTTCTCCAGTACAGAAACCCCATAGAACAGGGCTCCACCGAAGCCTTTAATACTCACAGCAGGCGGGAAAATGGTAATAGCGACAGGTAGGTCTACCATGATATCCGCATACCAGTAACGCTCTCCTTTTACATTTCCAAAGAGTGCCGTCGACTGGAGTTTTACTTCTGCCTTACATATTTGCAGTGAAGCATCGATATCTCCGCGGAAACCATTTCCGTAGATATCATCATCTGTGAAGAATTCCAGTCCGCCTTTGAGTGCAAACACGCCCTGATGAATATCAATGGAGATACGACTTACGTCCAGGCTGGAGAATTTGAAATGGATTTTTCCATCCTCATCTTTATCCATGGTACTCATCAGCGCGAACTTCGCATCAGCGGCGAATCCGTTGGTACCGGTTCCACTGACATTCAATTTCACGCCTAAAGCCAGCCCTCTTTTCTCTCCTTTTTTCACCAGGCCAATTTCATCGATAGAGAAGCCATAACCAGCGATGGTAGGCATTTTCAAATCATTAGAGAAAGAAAATATCCCTTCGTGGAAATAAGGCGCTTCAGTGGATATAGTCAGTCTTTCAAACTGCAGGTCTGGCACATTGAATTTTTTCGCCAGGGAGGAAATGCCTTCTCCTCCATTGCCACCGGTGATCGACAAGGAACCGTTTAAAACAGCCATCGCCTGGAAGTTGCCATCTTTTACGGCCACTTGTATAGAGGAGTTGGGCAGCAGCGTACCCTTACCGATGAAGATAGGGACAGACACCGTGTCCTTCATTTTCACCTTAAATACATATTCGCTGCCCGGACGGAATACCGCAGAATAGCCGAAATGATTTTCTTTTGCTGTGATAGGGAGAATCAATTCACCAGTCAGTTCGCCGCCTTTGAGCTGATTCGCTACAAAGTCCAGCCCCAGCTTGTCTACAGAGAACTGCCATCCACCCATGTCACCATCTTCCAATGGAAGCAGGTTCGTGATGGCCATTGCCCCGGAGAAGCCTTTATCATCGATCAAGGCGTTTCTAACGGTAAAGGTTAATGGTTTTTTCGAACTGCGCTTTCTTAATTCAGGTGGCAGTTGCACTTCAAATTTGCGCAGGAAGAATCCTCTCCAGAAGGTTTTATCATCTGTGTTGTATTCTTTAGGGAATACTACATCCGGACTATTATTGGCATCACTCAGATCTATGATTGCATCCTGTACGGTAATGGTGACATTCTTCACTCCACGAATCTGGAATGGCTGAATAGAAACACCGGCAATGATATCGTTGATATCGGAAGCAGCCGCCTCAAAGGTGGCTTTCACCCGCTGATTGGTGGGCTGCGTAGCATCTAACCCTGCAGGAACGATATATTCCGGCAGATTCACTTCTGCACCTATACCTAATCTTTTAAACCCATCACAGTCGAACTCCACAAATGTTTTACCATGTAAAAAGCGGAACTCCGATTTATCACCGAAGAGATTCAGCTTGGGATCGTTCACGAGTTCCAGTCTGGCTGTTCCTACTAGTCCGCCGTTCATGCTGATAGGAACGCTGCTGGCGGCGAACATCAGTTCTCCGTTAGGGGTGGGAACCACTATATAGACAGTGATTTCAGCGTGATCAGGGAGGAAGCGGATACTGTCGATGATAACGGGAGGGTTACCATTCCCTGTACCACCAATACCCACAGGGAGTTTAAACTGTGTAGTATCTTGTAGTTGACTATAAAGCGTTTCATTCTTCAGTAGCTTAGTAGCACGACGTTCCTGAATGAGTTTGTTTACATCATGAATGTGCTGCTCCAGCGGAGTTCGCGGGCGCGGCTGTTCCTGAGCAAATGCGGCAACAACCGCAAACAGACATAGGATGGTAAGGTATAGGTGTCGGATCATAGTTTCATAGGTGTGGAGCCCAGGATGAGGGGCTCCTAATTTAATTCATCGGATAGTCAGTTCAGTAATACCGAGGTTAAAGTTAACTTTAACCTCGGCATTATATCCATTCCATTCTTCCTGGGTTATCATAACCATAAATTACAATATGACTTCTCAGATATTACTCGCATTGAAAGCCGTACTTATGAATTTCTTGGCTATATAAATCGCTTTCAAACACCTCAATTTCATATAATCCACTCGCTTCGATTTCTCTTAGGGAGTGAGTCAGCAGGTTATTATTATGTTCAGCCTGATGCTGAGTTAGTTTCAACTTGCTTGTATCCTTGGGTTCTTTATGAAATACATCGACTATTAAGTTCAGCGAAGCATAAACACCCCCATTATCATCTAACATGATATAGACATAGCCAGTCCCCTGTTCATTAAAACTGAATGGGATATCATTGTAGGACATTCTATAGTTAAGATCTACTGTAGCAATATCCATCCCACTAGTAATGAGCAATTTGTTTTCTGCGAAGAATTGATCTTTTTGTATACACCACTCTTTCAAGGAATATGCTGAACTTTTGCTTTCCCAAACATCATCAATACAAGCCATACTTACCTTTAATATTTCTAACCATGGAAAAAAAGAAAGGAAATGTTGTAGTATTTCATAGAAATGAGTTGGTATCATCCCTTCATATGTATTCCTTGACTGTATGCCCCAATTACCGATTATATATAAACCTGGTATAAGTTCCTGTTCAAAATAGAATTTCTCTGAAACTTGCAGCCTCGAATTCTGTGTCATATTACACTTCTTACTTTTTAAGTTTATTTAAATCCAACTCTTTTATCGTCCCATCTTTTAAATAAATTACAATCCGGGTGATAAGCCCATCATTTCTCAAACCGGTTTGAGGATTTCTACAATGGTAATCCCACATTTGCTCGTACTCTGACCATGTCGCATCAATATTCATACATTCAATATGAAGTTCAACACCTTCCCATTTACGTAATTTATATCCTTCCTGAATAAAATCATCCCCTTTCCCATTATTACTCTTTATCCTATTATATGCTTTATTAATTTGGTCTTTGACATTTTTCATAGTAGTACCATTCGGTTTTTTAAATGATACCCCCTGTCCATTGCTCGCTTTAATACCATCTACTGCAGGAAACTTCTCTCTTGGCATAATTATATCATCTCCAACATATTTGGCAATTTTCTCTGCATGCACAACCTCTTTTACATCATCTGGTAGAACCCAGACTTTATTGACCCCTTCACCAACAAAAACATGGTCCGCCACAATTTGTTTGCCATTAAGCTCATATACACATTGTTTAACGTCACCTGATATATCCAAGTACTCAGCAAAAGGGTATGTTTTTTTGATAACTTTATCAATCGAACCTTCAACTCCCCCGGTGTTAATCGCCTCTTCCTTAGGTTTCGGTGCTTCCTCTCCTGCCTTCGGAGCTTCCTCTATGACTTTCGGCGCCTCCAACTCCGGCTTAGCTTTAGCATCGAACTCCTTAAGATCTTCCGCCAGATCTGTTTTGTAAGTCTCAGGCCACTCTATCACTAATTCGTTCTTTAAGGCCAACAACTCATCAGCAGCTCTGGTGCCCAGTCGAACATTTTTCAGTTCTATCTCAGCCCTCATCACCGCCGCTATAAATCGTAAGGCGACTTCCTTCGAGACAGTTCCGGATACTTTCATACCTACCTTCAACGCCGTTGCCATTGTTCTGGGACCGGACCGCCCCAACTCGGCCACACCTACCGCTAACATGAGCATATTAGCAGCATCCACCACTTCATGGAATCGGGTCCCTTCTAGTTGTTCTTCAAAAGTATTGGCAGTTATATTAAGGGTAGCGGTACCCATGTTAAATATAACGATTGCCTTCCTTATATCGCTGGCTGCTGCTATGATTCCGCCATAACCGGTGGCGAGTGTTGCCAAATCCAATAACATAAAGCCGGCCTTCTGCAGGTCCATATTGGCCTTCTTCTTAATGGCATAATCCAGGAAAATGGCAGGCATGAAAGCCATACTGTCATTCTTGGCACCACTTAGCGGATTTAAGAAGGACTGCTTGCTTAAGTTTGTAAAGCCAATTAGCTCAAAAGGCGAAAAAATATTCGTTTGGTCAGATCCAGGTACATAGTTTGTCCACGTAGCACCGGCCAATTCCTGGTCCTCTCCAGCTGTTATGGCATGCGTTTCCAGCACAATACGCGTATCAATCTGAACCTGACCACTTTCCAGTAACTTCACAGTATATTTACGGTCACCCGGCAAATATGCCCCATCCCCTTTCCAGCGAATGCAATGTTGCAGTAATTTCTCTGGGGTAGAGGAAATTGCTTGCGCCCGAGCACCAAACTTAGGAGATTGAATCAGCAAGTTTTTTACAGCAACAATCAAATTTGTATAATTATTCCCCCCCGCGAATAATAACGCATCGTCCATTTCATCCAACAAACGATAAATCAGTGGATAGTGGTTTGATGCATCTTTCACTATCCTAGTGGGAGCTTCCAACGCAGTAAAGAATCCTTCAGTTTGCTCTGGGGGGACCGTATTGAAAATCTTCATCACGGCGCCTTCTCCATTTTGGAACAATCCATAATTTCCCTTCAGATGCTCTGTCAGCAATACACTAATAATATGAACCCGTTCTTCCAACGACAACCCTTTATAGTCCACCGCCGAGCTGAAATTATTCAGGATGGCAATCATATCAGACACATCGAAAGTACTCAGGATACTTGCCTTATATTTTGAACTATGAATCGCCTTTTCAAGAGCCGCAACCTGAAAGTTAGCGTACTCCAGTGCGCTTCCATCCTTGGGATTATTCTCTCTAAGGTATCTGTATAATAACGGTGTAATATCCTCTGTGGCGAGCTTATTAGAAGGATTGGGTGTCGGCTTGAAATAGTAATAATTATCGCTGACAGGTCTACCTTCATTGTCTCTGCGTGCAATACGATACACACCAGTACTCAATAGGATTCGGGGAGCAGAATCTTTGAATATTTGTCTGGAAATCAATACGGCCTGCGTAAATCGATCATGCAATGCCTTAAGGTCAGGAATATCGGAATAATCAGAGGAGGCCTTATTGAAGAGCCATTCTACAGAAATGGAATCCGCCAATAACCGCTTTAATTTTACATCAAAGCAGTTCAACATTAACACATATGCCTCTACATTCTCAGCAGTGTATATTTTCTTTAAACGATCCTCCAGTTCTACCCTCTCTTTCTCAAATGTTGTTAAAGCGCTTTTATTACCATCAATGCCATTGTCCATCAGATAGGGAGGTCCTACCTTTTCTCCGTCTGTCACTGTCACTACAAAACTCATTTCCCGTTCACGGCCCTGTGCTTTCAGCGCCTCATTCCGGAGAACAGTATTCCTCAGAGAAACGGATGCCTTATCCACTAATTGATGGAACCATGCAGAGTCTATCTCCGCTGCAAGGGATACTGAAGTATTCAACAGCAGCAGGCTACAACATAGAAAGAATATCCTGATTAATATATGCTTCACCGTTCTCATTGCTTACCGTTTGAGATCTTTAATTCAAATAATTTGTTTCCTAATTCTACCAGCGCCTTCGATAAACTATCGACAAGCTTATCTTTGGCAGCGTCATCTTTATTCGTTGCCACCGTCTCCATTTCACTCACTGTCTTATAACCTTCCACCTTCAGATTATTAGTGATGGTCTTTAACTGGGTCTCACTTAAATTCTCCTTAGCCAGTGTAAGTATGACCAGTTGTTTATAATAAGATGCCATTGCGTCTACATAGGCAATATTTGCCTGCATTCCCGCATCTGGTATAGTTTCCGTGATTGTCACCTTACCTAATAGAATAACTTCTTGTGTATTATCTGTTGTGGCAGTAGATGCGTAATTGGATCGTTGTCTGGATATCACCCGATCCAATGATGCTTCATTAATATCAAGGGTAGATTTCAATTTCGCCAACTCAGATTCGGTATATGACTCTCTTACCTTTTTCTGTGCACGACGGAATAGGTTAAACAACTCTTTCAGCGCTTCGCCAATAGCTTTGGCAGCATCTGCCAAGGCGTTCTTCGCTTTATTCAGATCTTTGGCTATTTGCTGACCGCTTGTTTCTCGCTGCTCCGGCGTCATGTCCGGATATTGATCCTGATAAGCCTTCAGATCTTTTAGCTTGTCCTGAATCTCATCCAATGCTTCTTTTGTCTTGGCATCCAGCTCATCCCAACCTTTCAGCTTATCTATGATTGACATTTCCTGAAGCGCATCAATTGTCATCAAATCTTTCGGTGTCGTACCTTCGCTCAGCAAACCATCCAGTTTGTTAATATAATCTTTCAATGCCTGGCTCAGGTCTTTTGATACCTGCTCTCTGTTATCCTGTGCCAGTTCTATAACGCCGGCGTACATACGTTTATCTGTATTGACACTGATATTATTAAATGTAACGCCGAGGTCTGCGAAATTGAGCAACGGCACCATCACTTGTCCTTCTCCACTGAAATTCCCATTGCTTCCGGTAGCCTGCAGGATAATCACTTTAAAATCACCAGCGTAAATAGTATCCTGCGCTTTAAGCTTCTCTAATCCTTTGGTGTTCTCAATTCTACTAAGATTAGGATCACGACCGCAGACGAAATCCCCTTTCGTCATGGTTTCATTCGGCATGGTGAAATCCTGCACTGCTGAGTAATCTCCATATCCCCAGATACACTGCCCTTTCACCTGGTACTCATATTTTTTACCTGGCTTCAGCCCGGAAATAACTGCCTGTGGCAGATAAGTGTTGTCTTCATACCATTGAGAAGGCGTGTCTCCCGACTCCCTATACCTTACTGTAAAGCCCTGTTGGGAAGTAGTGGCATTCCAGGTGAGCTTCAGATCATTCTTTCCTGCAAAGGCAGCCACAATCTGTTGGGGCACACTACATTTCTCACCATAGGTGAATTTTACCACTTCACTGAATCCATCGTTCACAAACATATCTTTCCCATCTGCTTCCACTGCCTGGACCTGCACGGCATAGTTGTTTCCTGGCGTAAGTGCCGGTTCGCCGGGGCCATATACCATCATGGTTTGCTCCGTCATGTTTTCGTATATGGGTCGCAGTGAGCGCATGGCGTCATTGGGATCTCTGTTTTCCGGAATCAGTTCCACCAGCCTAAATTTGTACACTACATTAAATGCAGCATTGATGGAGGCCGTATGTCGGGGCATCCATTGAAAAACCACATTCTGAGGGTCCATCGCATCTACTTTCGTATTCGCCATCGGCAGGTTGATGATAGGCGGGTAACTAAGAAAACCGGCTACCATAGCGGTTCCTTGGTTAGACACTGTGGTATTGCGGAGATAATCCAATACTTCTATAGTAAACTTATAGATGCCTTCCGGCAGTTTGGCCCCATTTTTTGTAAAGGCGTTATTATCCAACCCCTGAATGAAAAGGTTCTGCGGATTGAAGTAGGGGGCGAGATCAGGTCCGCTCAACGTCAGCATTTCTCCTCCATTGATAAGAATGGGGGAAACATAGAACCCGGTTCTGCTTTGCAGCGTAATGCCTGGTCCTTCAATTTTTAGACGAAGGCGGCATTTATAATTGGTTTCTGTTAAATCCTTTAATAATATATGTACCTGCATCCGCTGTACATCCGGCGCAGCATAATCGCTCAAATAGAGACTGTACGGCGGATTCAACTGGACATTGACCATCACCGGGTGATTAGTTTGGGCCATGACCTGCATTCCTGTCAACAGCAAAAACAGCGTATATATAAAACGTTTACAGACGTTCATCGGGAGATTTTAAAAATTATAATTATAGCCCAGGGTAGTAGTCAACTCAGAAATACTACGTGTCTTGCTACTTCCACTACGGTTCAACCCTGTGATACCCAAGTTCAGACTATGCACTTTCTTGATGGAATACGCGCCTGAAAGTCGGCCTGCCAATACCTTACTGGTAGACGTTCCGTTATTAAAGCTGCCATTCCAGGAGAGACTACCAGAAGTTCTCAGCTTTTTATCGAACAGCGATTTAGTCAGTCCCAGCGTAGGGCCGAGGGTAAAGTTTTCCATGTTCATGGTAGTATTCCGGTTGGCATTAAAGCCAAAGTTGAGCGACATATTCTGAGGTACCATTTGCATACTATAAGCAGTATTCAGGTTGTAGAAAGTGGCTCCGGTAGGCTGTTTCACGCCTCCTTGCAAATCACTGCTCTGCATATACGAAACGTTACAGATCAGCATCTGTGTTTTTTCCTTCGTGCGGGCAATGTTGTAGTTCATGCTAACAGACGCATTCCTGGAGATCTGCGTATAGTTGAGCGTATCCAGGTTCTGATAAGGAGATACCTGGTTGATATAATCAAAATCAGATTTTATGTTGACGTATGACTGGAAGTTGCTGTAGCTGAAATTCAGGTTCAGTTTCTTAGTGGCGACCCATGACAGGTTCAAGGCCCCCACCATGCGACTCATCGTACTAATCTTATCTTTATTGAGGTTATTATGCTGTACCCCCGCGTTGATACCGCCGGTGATTTTATCTTTCAGCATGCGGAACTGGAAGTTACCAGTGATGTTTTCGAAGTCATTGGTAAAATAATAAGCGCCGAGGGTTTTATATTCAGGCGCCACCCACTCATAGCCTACTCCCACGGAGTATTTATTGGCAGCGTAGGTAATACCAGTTTTATAGGCAGTATATAAAGCAGTAGAACTGTTTTTAGTCAGCATACCCAGACTTGGGAACTTAACATGAGCCACCGTATCGTTTTCTGCGCGGGAGTCTCTTGTCAGTGCGCTCCAGGCTACTTCTGCGTTCACGAGGAGGCGACTGAATATTTGTTTGCTCACATTTACGCCCAGCACCAGGTTTTCTTTTGGCGTAAGATTATAGGAAGAAGATAATGCCGGAATAGAGCCTTCCTCATCTTTTCCTCTGAAAAGGATCAGATCAATATTATCTTTTCCGGTACCATAGCTCGCTTTAAAGCCATAACCCATACGCCTGTACGCTGGAACGACTTCCGGGCGGGTGGTATCCGGCGCTACGGCCTGTTGTAGTCGGCCATACATGGCGCTGAATTTGAAACGGCCTGCTGGTGCGAGATCTACACCTACTCCATTAAATAAGTGACCGCTGAGGGTATAACTGGAAAAGTTCATACTGGAATAGCCAATATGACCGGTAATCCATTTATACGTAGGCGTTAGACCATACTGGTTAAATGGCTGAGAGAAAGCCATTCTTCCCTGGTTGGTATAGGAAAAGGTAAAAGGTACCGCCCAACCATAGAGGTCGAAATTCAGGTTTCCTGTCAGAAAGAAATTGTACGGGTCTCTTCGACCGGCATCCAGTCCGGAAGAGAGATAGGCTACTTGTTCCAATCCAATACCACCAGTTACTTTCAGTGGCTTTTCCTTTCCAATAGCATCCAGGCGCTGCGCTTGGAGGTCAGATGTCAGCAGACAAAATAAGGTCGTCAATAGGACTGCCGAATAATAGGTATAGGCTTTGTTCAAAATGGGTCGACGCAAACGATAACGTTTTTGGTGATAGGCTTACTTCAATTAGGGATCTGGTTTCATTTTTTTGCGACTGCAATATATAGCATCCTTTATATATTTAATAAGTATAAATTAAAAATTATATCATACATAACCTTTTTTTTCACATTCGAATAGTTGGTATATAAAAGAATTGGGCTCCCCAGGGGAGCCCAATTCTTTTATATACTGTTGTTTTAGGCCTGATTATTCCTGCTTAGAACGTATATCCAATATGGTTAGTAGTACGACTACAGTTTCGCATCTACTTTACGGCTGATCTTATCCAGTTTATCTTCCAGTTCTACCAGCAGTCTTTCAGAAGCATCTTCACACATAGGCAGTACTTTATCGAAGGCCGTTACTGGAATACCGCCCACCATGGCTACTTGTTTCTTAGATGTAGCGTATTCAGAAATGCGGAATACTTTCTTCGCTTCTTTATTATATAACCACATATTGATCGTTGCTTTCATACCGCAGGTACCCATACCAGCAAAGCCTTTCTTTGGTACGAATTCATAATCCATCCAAACGAACATTACGCCATCAGCTTCCGGGAATACTTCCAGTAATTTATTCTGGTTACGGTTTTCACTTTTCTGTAAGAAACCGCCAGGGTAGATCGTTTTGTATCCATTAGGATTCAGTTCACGACCGGATACTAACACCACGATTCCAACAGAGCTGGTATCATATGCTTTGTAAGTTGGGTTCTTGATCACATAATCTTCCGGCATCAGGTCAAAAGGGAATTTCTGTGCAAAATTGTGGAAGAACTTGGAATAGAAAGAATCCAGTACTGGTTGCAGGTTGAAGTTAGGGTTATCTGCCAGGTCTGTAACCCGGGATGCCAGCTGAGCGCTACCATCACCTAAACCAATTTGTTTGTTCACGAAGAAAGTGACAATCGCTACTTTCTTTTTGTCATCCTGAGCATGAACACGCAGAACAGTTACAGAAAAAATGGCACACATCGCCATTACAAAGCCGATTTTTTTAGCTTTCATAGTTAAAAGGGATATGAATAATTGAAGTAAAAGTGTATTTGATTGACGGGTTAAATTGCTGTTTGAGTTTTTGTATGACGATACAAATATATATGATTATTTTACAGATAACAAAATTTATGTATTTATACTTGTCTTGTAACCTTTATGATGGGCTTTCCTATCCCTCACAATCATTATTTTAGAATTTTTCAGTAGGACTAGCTGCATCCAGGGTGGGAATAACAACAGATGATGCGGGTGTATTCATATCAATTAGTTCACTTCAGGCCCTCATAAGTTTTATCCACCAGGAAATTCAAGGCTTCTCTGATCTTTGACTCTCCCTCCGGCGTATTCAAATCAATTCCACAAAACATACTTCCATTCACCTTAGTAAACAGATTGAGATAATAAATGCCGGAAATCAGGATGGCCATGATAGCCCGGAAATCAGTAGCCTTCTCACCAAAATAAGGGTCCGATATTCCATTAAACAGTAACTCTCCTGTCGCTTCCTGGTCTTCTATCATCTTACGGAGAGATGGTCTTTCTTCTGAAAGCTGCCAGAGTAATATCTTCTGAAAGGCCATATGATTCGCTACAAAGTCAAATTGATCTGCCAGCACTTGCTTAGTGATTTCCCTTCCCCCATTGGTCGTCTCTCCAATCAGTTCCTCATGATTAAGCTTTGTCCAGAAATCCTGCGAATGAAGGTATTCATCCAACAATTGCTCCGTTCCGCCAAAATAATTATAGATCAGCTTCTTACTCAATCCAGCCATAGCGGCAATATCATTCACTTTAAGCGCTTCATGACCTTTGGTTTTAAGTATCTCCCCTACCGCCTCCATAAACGCCTGCTTGCTCTTTTCCTTACTCTTCTCCCTCGGTTTCGTTGTCTTTTCCGGCATACTGCTGAATGAAATAAAAGTTTAGATAAATAAAGTTTTTACTCATCACCCAATGGTGATATTTTAAATTATATTTGTGTAACGTCTAAATTATGAAAAAAATCCTGGTTCCATCTTGTATTTGTTTGATCCAATAGCATGTAAAAACCCAATCAGACAAGGATTCAAGAAAAAAACTACATTAAGTTATTAACCGCTTTCGCCATTCTTCAGCGTCTCTATTCACACTAAAAAAATATATTTTAATTCAATGCGCCATCTCATTCGATTTGCAGCCATGCTTGTAGCCGTATGCTGCATTTCCTGCTTGTTGTTCGGACAAAAAAAGGACAACTATTCCGCTATTATCGACAGCCTGATTAAAGCTGTACATCCCAGGAGTTTTAATGGCGTTGTTTTCATTCAACAGAATGGAAAAATTAAATATGCGAAATCTTATGGGTACGCCGATTTCAATAAGAAGACGCCCCTGAAAATTACAGCCGGATTTTCCACCATGTCCATCGCCAAACAATTTACAGCTACCTTAATTTTGATGGAAGTTGAAAAAGGAAACCTTGACTTGCATACGCCTATTCGTAAGTATTTGCCCGATTTTAAATATAGTTGGGCAGACACGGTTACGCTTCACCATTTACTGAACAATACTTCAGGGCTGACCAGCGAGAGCCTGGATAACCCTTTAAAATTCCCTGTTGGCACAGCTTTCAGCTATTCCAATGTGGGCTACTCCCTGTTAGGACAAATACTGGAAAAACAAACCCATCAAACCTTTGACCAACTGGTAACTGCATTATTCAAAAAATGCGGTATGCATCACAGTTACTACCCATCAGCCAACAGTCAGCCTTACATCACCAAAGGCCATTGCGTAAAAACAGATGGTACTGTTACAGTAAATCAGAAGATTAGTCTGCAACCAGCTCAATATTTCAGTAGTCATTTAATCGTTACGGCGCCCGACTTAGCGAAATGGAACGAACAGCTGCATAATGGCAAATTACTGAAACCTGCTACCTACCAACTCATGACATCCTATGTCATCACTGCCCAACATCCACTTTTCAGTGCATACCCAATTGGGTATGGTTACGGATTACGTATTAATGATAAGGCGGCCATAAAAGAATTCGGGCATACCGGCTTCCATCCGGCAGAAGGCTTTACTGCCGTGAACCTGTATTATCCCAAAAGTAATACCAGCGTGGTAGTAATGGAAAATCAAGCTAACGAGAACTTTGATATCGCCTACTTCTTTGAGGAAGCGGTAAGAAAAATCGTACTCACCTCTGATCTGTTGAAATAATATCTGAAATGAAAAGAATTGCAATATTACTCTGCATACAACTGGTGGCAATGCAGTTGTTCGCCCAAAATGCAGTACTGCGGGACAAAATAGCACAAATCATTGCCGGCAAAAAAGCAGATATAGGCGTCTCCGTTATAGGGTTTCAAAAAAACGATACCGTTCAGTTTAATGGAAACCAGTTGTATCCTATGCTCAGCACCTTTAAATTTCCTATTGCACTTACAGTATTACACAAGGTAGAAAAAGGAGAACTGAACCTGGAGCAGAAAGTCCTCATCCGGGAAGCGGAATTATTAGACGGTACCTGGAGCCCTTTCAAAGATGAACATCCGAAAGGCGATACCAGTCTCACTTTGGCTGACGCGATGAGATGGATGCTCTGTTACAGCGACAATAATCTCACCGATATTATCCTTCGTTTAATTGGTGGGGCTATGCCTGTACAACAATTCATTGGCAGCAAAAACTTTATTATCAGGAATGATGAAGAAGATATGCATAAAAATTGGGATGCACAGTTCATTAATAAAATCACTCCCAACGAAGCCGCCCAACTATTAGATAAATTTAACAAAGGAAAAATCCTGAATGCCGTGCATACAAAATGGCTGTATGATGCCATGGTCAATAATCAAACAGGTTTAAAACGCCTTAAAGGAAAGCTGCCGGCAAATATTAAAGTGGCGCATAGAAGTGGTACCTCCTTTACGAATGAGGCAGGAATGACGGGGGCAGTCAACAGCTATGGTATCATTGAGTTACCCAATCACAAAAAAATTATAGTGGCTGTTTTTGTACACGATAGTTATGAAACCTTCAACAATACAGAAGCGATCATTGCGGATATCTCAAAAGCGGCATTCGACTACTATTGCCAGAAGAAATAAAATATCTATTTCTCTTCTTACCAATCATCAGTTGGCATTCCAGCTGAAGATTCACCTTAAACAATTCTCATAAGGTGATTACAAAAAAATACACCGCGCTGCGACTGAATCAATCGCAGCGTTGTGTATTAACATTCATTTCAAGTTAGCCTGCTATTTTTTTCCTTTGATAAGATGCACTAACCAGATAAGGATCACAGACCCCACCAGTGCCACAATCAGGGAACCAACCAGGCCATTTCCCATATGGATACCCAGTTTGCCGAATATCCAGCCTCCCAGCCAGCCACCTATAATACCCACGATGATGTCTACGATCACACCAAACCCTTCACCACGCATTAATTTACCGGCCAACCAGCCTGCAATGCCGCCGATGAGTAAAGTCCATAACATAAAGAGATAATTTTGAGACTATTGAATATAACAATAAATTAGCAATTTCACTCATATTTTTTTAACGCCCTGAGAATTATTTCCAATTGCCTCGACGTACATAAAAAAACAGCGATACAAATTCTCATCGAATCGCTATCGCTGTTTGTACCATGCTGGCATTCACATCTGCATGTTTTTTGTAAATATAAAACCGTCTTTAAAAAATTTTAAAGACGATTTATTTTCAAATTAATGACTACCTCCATCCACTATAGTTGGATGATGTTTGGCCACCCAATCCGCAATTTCTTTGAGTTTTTCGTCTACCAACTCCTGAACAGGATGAAAAGGCGTCCCATCAAAATGTTGCGGAGGCCTTCCCTCTCCGGTAGGACTACCATGATCCGCATCAATGGAATCTCGCCATAATTCTGCATGTGACCTCCATTCATTCTGATCCACCAATGTAGGGCCTTCGAACCATACATTCCAACTCAGTATGTTTCCATTCTGCAGCATATTTCCGGAACATATATTGTGAAGATCCAATACCAGCTGGTTAAAATGATCTACATAGTCATTGTTCGTTTTTAGGATCGGACCCATTTGTACTTCCACATTCCCTACTCCCCATGCTTCCGGATGCTTTGCAAAAGTCGGACTCTCAAATAATGTAGTCTCCCCTTTTCGCACTGGAAAGATTGGCTGTGCAGGATTTTGTGGTTTGTGAGTGGTTACTTTTATCGCATTCGCTTTGTCTGAAGGGAAAGGTAGATTACTGTTACTAAACTTAGACCATATATTCTGTACGAATGGACTTTGTTTAGCGCTCGGACTAAACCAAACCTTACCCATCACCATCATATCTGCAGCAAGGGTATTCTCCTTACTCGATTCATCCACCCAGCCACCTTGTCCGGTCACCGTCACTTCCACATTCATACAGCCTACACCAGGAATCCAGGTTCCTTGTTGTGGACAAATAATAGAGTATACTCTTCCTGAATTGTCGTACCCTATCCTGGAAATATCAGGAGAGAACATCACAAAACATCTCTTGGGATCTGGGGCGTCTTTTTCAGCTTCCCAGCTAAATTCCGGCCATGTTACTTTTTGCTGACGTTCGAGCAAATTAATGTTGGCCATATTATCTAACATCGGTAACGATGAAAGATCAGGGTTAGGATACTCAAACTGAGGATTAGACTGAGCAAAGCCCCCTACCCATCCCGGAGGAATGTTGGAATACTGATTAGAACTCATAAAATTTATTCTTATTTAGGGTTGAATAATGCAGCTTTATCCACATAGGAGTGAACCGCGAATAATTCGATAATGGTATTTTGGAGTTGGTCAGTCAATTGAATAATGACCGTCAAATTCGATATGCCTATTACAAAATAGGTCTTCGAATTGTTCATTAACCATAAAAAGAAGCGATTTTCTTACAACAGATATCAGCAAAAAAATAAAACAGAAATTAGCAAGAATCGGATTTCAGAGGTGATAGCGGCCCAATAATTTTGCAGTATAAAACTATTTAAGATGCAACGATTAATGAATAAAACCGCTTTAATTACCGGCGGTACGAGTGGAATCGGCAAAGCGACAGCTATAGACTTTATTGAAAATGGAGCTTCCGTCATCATTACAGGACGTTTCCAAAACACAGTGGACAGCACTGTCAGCGAACTTGGCGCAAAAGCACAGGGAATTGTTTCTGATGCGGGAAAAATGCAAGACATTCTGAGTTTAGCAGAGAAAGTAAAATTGATTTCACCGCAAATAGATATTCTTTATATAAATGCCGGCTTTGGCAAATATGCGCCAATAGAACTGATAGACGAAAACCACTTCAATGAACAGTTTGATGTGATCGTAAAAGGTACATTGTTTACGGTGCAACAGATGATACCTTTAATGAAAGAAGGCGGATCAATTATTTTGAATACCTCCATCGTAACGGAAGTCGGCATGCCCAATTCTGCTGTATACTCAGCGGCAAAAGCGGCTGTACAATCCTTTACTAAAACCTTCGCTTCAGAATTGGCTCCTAAAAAAATCAGTGTGAATGCGGTAAGTCCCGGTCCTATTAAAACGAATTATTTTGACCGGTCCAACCTCTCTGCAGATCAGGTACATGCCATGACCGATGCCGTCATGCAGCAAGTTCCACTGGCCCGTTTCGGAGAAGCCCGGGAAGTCGCAAAAGTAATCACCTTCTTAGCATCAGGAGATGCATCATTTATGCATGGAACAGAATTGTTCGTTGATGGCGGGTTTCCGAGGATCAAATAATGCGGAGAAAAATAAAAATGGGGCAATAATTTATTGCCCCATTTCATTCATTTATTTATGTGATGTATATTTTCTTATAAACTGCTCCAGTGGCACCTTTTCATATTCTTCATCCTCTGCAGGATATCTTAAACTACCCGCAGTTTTCACATTCTCTTTTGCCAGCTGCCAGATGATACTTTCTCCAGAAGGAATATTATGAGGTTGCTCATTAAATAACGGATCAGCAAAAGCTTTCCCTGCATCCACCAATACCCATCCGTGCTGCTTCAAGGCATTGATCACATCATCCAGGAATAAGGCATTCAACAATGAATGATGCAGTAATAGCGTATGTTTAACCGGTTTCTTATACACTTGCTGGGCTAAGGAATCATAATATGCCGCACGGTTTAAAATATGCTGCACATAATAATCACGGTATGGTCGAAGATCCGTTGCTGCATCTGCTGTTAATGCCTTTATCATTTCCGCATCTATATACCAATCCGATGCATCCACAGAAACATGCCCAGTCCTATATCCGGCATCTTTCAGCGCAGCTCTCATACTGTCAATTTTCTCCGCAGTATTACCTTCTTTCAGAAATGGAAAGCGGAACAGCTTTGTATAATGGCTGAAAGAACGAATGACAGCATCTCCTCTCCTAAAATCAGCTATATACTTTTCTGCCGAAATAGCTTTGGAGTTATAATACAAGTGAGAATAAGAATGATTACAGATCAGGTGTCCGGCGCTGTCCCATGCAGTCAGCAAGGTTTTCCCATTAGTATCGTCCACTCTCATCCCACAGACAAATAAAGCCGCTTTGATCTTATGCTTCGACAGCGTCTGAAGTATAGCGGTATTTCTTTCCTGCCAACTTAGTTTTACGGATGGATAAGTGTTAGGATCATCTAAGGTAATGGCAATTTTTTTCTGGGAAAACGCCTGGAAGCATAGCAATAAAACGGGTAGCAGTATAATGGTTCTCTTCATCCGGTATGATTGACGATTAACAAAGGAGCATTCATAGTATTAAAAATCAAAAGACTTAAAGACTTTTCTGCATCCTGGCGAGCTACGAGAGATAAGTTTCGAACCTGCTTATAGGTGATTTATCTAAAATCCCAGCGCCTATTGTTAATCTTATTTAGGAAGAAATAATTTTTATTGAAGGACAAAACTACTGCAAATAACTAGAATATTTTTACAGATAAGCAGGCGGAATTGAGCTTTTGGGAGAATTTTAGACATCCAACTCAATTTTTAGATGATTCATCCAAATTGGTTGGCAAGTTTTTCTCATATAAATATAATACATTTATTATATTTGTATATTATCTCGGCTCTTATAATAAACAATTCTATTGTAAACGCCATTAATCAGCGCTAAATATGCATGAAACAATTGAAAGTTTTGCTTCTGTGTAGTTATATAATGTAATGTCTATAACCGAAGTCTTACAGACCCGGGATTCACATTCTTCACAATATTTTACAGCCTTCGTGTTTATAAACCCCGCTTTAACCGGCAAAGGGGTAGATGTTGACGTGCAGGTTTGATCAACCTATACCTGATCATCACAGTAATTACAGCCTAACTGCCACTATATGACATCCTTTACGCTGATAACATCCCCTCTGCTATGAAAAAATTTATTTATGTAAGCCTGGTGTGTGCATTTGCCTTATTAAGTGCCACCACACAGGCACAGGATGCACAAGGTATCCTTTACGTAAAATCCGGCGGCGCCGGTACAGGTTCGGGTGATAGCTGGAATAATGCAATAGCCGAACTGGCAGATGCCTTACGTACAGCTACTGCATTAAATACTGTCACCGCCGGCACGGTGAAACAAATATGGGTAGCTGCAGGTACTTATAAGCCCCAATATCCCGCCACCGCAGTGACTACAGGCACTGCTACGAATACCGATCGCAATAATTCCTTTGTACTGGTACCAGATGTAAAGGTATATGGCGGTTTTGCAGGTTACGAAACAGATATAACCGGTAGGAACTTCATAACTAACACGACTATATTAAGTGGGGACATAGGTACTCCGGGAATCAATACAGACAATGCTTACCGTGTAGTGGTGGCTGCTGGCGAGATGGGCGACGCATTAATTAGCGGATTTACTATTTCCGGCGCTTATTGTGAAATAACCGGTAGTAATGTTATAAATGGAGTGAATTCCAGTCTTGAATATGGAGGAGGGATAACAGTAAGAAGTGCTGCGCTTTTGATAGAAGATGTAATCCTTACCAATAATTACAGTAAGTATGGTGCAGGAGCTGCTTGTTATTCGGCATCAGGAGATGCCAGAGCGAATGCTATCTTCAGGCGTGTGAGTGTGTTGAAAAATGTAGCATCAGGAGGTGGCGGAGGTATTTATGCTACTTATGCGGACGTAGAGATAGAAAATGCGACTGGTAGCTTTAATACAACTTCAGGAACCAACAATGGAGGGATGTTTTCATTTGCCCAGTCAGCCATCGTTTCCTGCAGGCTATCATCTGTTAATGAAAATAGAGCTACTTCCAACGGAGGTGCTGTCTTTTGCAATGGTAATGCAGTTGCCACATTTTATAAATGTAATTTTATAAAGGATACTGCGGCATCAGGCGCCGTTTTTACGACGAATGGCGCTGCTAATATATTGTTTGAAAACTGTTCCATGAAAGGATGCATTGCCACTACTCTTGGATCTGGGGGATATATCAATGGCTCCAGCTCTAATGTAACCCTGGTTAATACGCAGGTAACAGGTAATTATAGTAGTAATGGTACTGATTATGGCACCATACGCATAGGTGGTGGTGCATTGAAGTTGATCAATAGTACCATCAGCGGAAACAACAAAAGTGCCGTTTTTGTTTTCAGTGGCAATTTAAATGTAATCAACAGTATTATTTACGATAACAATGGCGGTATTATTAATAGTTATAATGCCAGCTATAGCGTTATCCAGGGGGCTGCTGAAAACACCGCTACCCACGTTACTCCAAATAATCCATTATTCGTGAACAGTCCTGCATTCACGTCAGCACCCTTTACGGGTGGGGATTATAGCTTACAGGCTACCAGCCCCTGTGTGCATGCTGGTAATGATAACCTTTACCATGCCAATGATACCGTTACTGTCGATCTTGCAGGCAATGATCGCTTTATGGGACCAGCTATTGACCTGGGGGCATTTGAACGGCTGTTAGCCTCACAAACCATTACTGCGCTGCCTGATACAGCGGTGGTATATGGAGATGTCTTTACGAGAGCGTTTGCCGCCAGCTCGGGCCTTACCGTATCATTGAGTTCTTCTGATGCCAGCATTGCATCAGTTTTTCAGGATGCAGCTGATGGCAATACCTGGAAAATAAAGGCAAATAAAGCAGGTGTTGTAAATATTACTATGAGTCAGGAAGGGGATGCTACTTTTGCAAAGGCACCCCCAGTTGTGTTTGTTTTAACTGTTAATAAAGCTTCTCTGACTGTAACCGCTAAAGACGCCACTAAAACCTACGACGGATTAGCTTTCAGTCGCGGTAATGGCCTTACTTACACTGGTTTTGTTGCCGACGACGATAACAACAATGCTTTAACAGGGACTATCACCTACACTGGTACATCACAAAGTGCAGTAAATGCGGGCACATATGTGATTACGCCTGGAGGATTAGCTGCTGTGAACTACGATATCAGTTATGTGAGTGGCGCTTTATCCATTACAAAAGCAGATTTAACGATTACTGCTAAAGACGCTACTAAAACCTACGACGGATTAGCTTTCAGTAGTGGTAATGGTATTTCTTACAGTGGTTTTGTTACAGGCGACGATAACAACAACGCTTTAACAGGGACTATCACCTACAGTGGTACTTCTCAAAGTGCAGTAAACGTAGGCCAGTATGTGATTACGCCTGGAGGGTTATCTGCTGTCAACTATGATATCAGTTATGTGAGTGGCACTTTATCCATTACTAAAGCAGATTTAACAATTACTGCTATAGGCGCTACTAAAACCTACGACGGATTAGCTTTCAGTGGCGGCAATGGGGTTACATACAGTGGTTTTGTGGCTGGCGACGATAACAACAACGCTTTAACAGGGACTATCACCTTCACTGGTACATCTCAAAGTGCAGTAAATGTGGGCACATATGTAATTACACCAGGAGGATTATCTGCTGTGAACTATGATATCAATTATGTGAGTGATGCATTATCCATTACAAAAGCAGATTTAACGATTACGGCAATAGGCGCCACTAAAACCTACGACGGAACAGCTTTTAGTGGTGGTAATGGTATTTCTTACAGTGGCTTTGTTGCCGGCGACGACAACAACAACGCTTTAACAGGGACGCTCACCTACAGCGGTACTTCTCAAAGTGCTGTAAACGCTGGCCAGTATGTGATTACGCCTGGAGGGTTATCTGCTGTCAACTATGATATCAGTTATGTGAGTGGCACTTTATCCATTACAAAAGCAGATTTAACGATTACTGCTAAAGACGCTACTAAAACCTACGACGGAATAGCTTTCAGTAGCGGTAATGGTATTTCTTACAGTGGTTTTGTTACAGGCGACGATAACAACAACGCTTTAACGGGGACTCTCACCTACACTGGTACATCACAAAGTGCTGTAAACGTGGGCACATATGTGATCACGCCTGGAGGATTAGCTGCTGTTAACTATGATATCAGTTATGTGAGTGGCGCTTTATCCATAACAAAAGCGGATTTAACAATTACGGCTAAAAGTACTACTAAAACCTACGACGGATTAGCTTTCATTGGTGGTAATGGAATCACTTACAGTGGTTTTGTTACAGGCGACGATAACAACAACGCTTTAACGGGGACTATCACCTACACAGGTACATCTCAAAGTGCTGTAAACGTGGGCACATATGTGATTACGCCTGGAGGATTATCTGCTGTGAACTACGATATCAATTATGTGAATGGTGCCTTATCCATTATAAAAGCGGATTTAACGATTACGGCAATAGGCGCTACTAAAACCTACGACGGAATAGCTTTCAGTGGCGGTAATGGAATCACTTACAGTGGTTTTGTTACAGGCGACGATAACAACAACGCTTTAACAGGGACTCTCACCTATACTGGTACATCACAAAGTGCTGTAAGTGTGGGCACATATGTGATTACGCCTGGAGGATTATCTGCTGTCAACTACGATATCAATTATGTGAGTGATGCATTATCCATTACAAAAGCAGATTTAACGATTACGGCAATAGGCGCCACTAAAACCTACGACGGAACAGCTTTTAGTGGTGGTAATGGTATTTCTTACAGTGGCTTTGTTGCCGGCGACGACAACAAC
This sequence comes from Chitinophaga dinghuensis, assembly GCF_003259435.1. GTDB lineage: Bacteria > Bacteroidota > Bacteroidia > Chitinophagales > Chitinophagaceae > Chitinophaga > Chitinophaga dinghuensis. The sequence goes on along the minus strand of NZ_QLMA01000001.1, from coordinate 1,247,504 downwards.
AACGCTTTAACAGGGACGCTCACCTACAGCGGTACTTCTCAAAGTGCTGTAAACGCTGGCCTGTATGTGATTACGCCTGGAGGATTATCTGCTGTTAACTATGATATCAGTTATGTGAGTGGCACTTTATCCATAACAAAAGCAGGTTTAACGATTACCGCTATAGACGCCACTAAAACCTACGACGGATTAGCTTTCAATGGTGGTAATGGCATTACTTACAGTGGTTTTGTGGCTGGCGACGATAACAACAACGCTTTAACAGGAGCTGTCACCTACACTGGCACATCACAAAGTGCTGTAAACGTGGGCACATATGTGATTACGCCCGGAGGATTAGCTGCTGTTAATTACGATATCAGTTATGTGAGTGGCACTTTATCCATAACAAAAGCAAGTTTAACGATTACGGCAACAGACGCCACTAAAACCTACGACGGATTAGCTTTCAGTGGCGGTAATGGGGTTACATACAGTGGTTTTGTGAATAACGAAAATAAATCTGTGTTGAATGGCACGCTCGCCTACAGTGGCGCCGCCCAGGGGGCAGTAGATGCCGGTGTTTATGTTATTACTGTCAGCGGAGCTACTTCCGATAACTACGCTATCAATTACCTGGATGGCCAGCTTACTGTGAACAAAGCCCCTTTAACCATTACGGCCAACAACATCACCAAAACCTATGATGGCGTAGCCTTCACTGGTGGTAATGGAGTAACTTATACCGGTTTAGTAAACAACGAGCAACCGACTATTCTAGGTGGGACATTAACCTACACTGGGAATTCTCAAAATGCAACACATGTAAACACATATATCATCATCCCCGGTGGTGTAACAGCTGATAACTATTCGATCAGCTTTGTAGATGGCGTATTAAATATTCAACCTGCTACGGTGATTGTTACCGCCAATGACGCTTTACGTTGTTATGGATTGCCCAATCCTGCCTTCCACATCAGCTATAACGGCTGGGTGAATAACGAAACGATGACAGTACTTACTGCACAGCCAACTGCAACATCAACTGCTACCATCCAATCTTCTGCTGGCGATTACGCCATTGTGCCTTCTGGTGCTACAGCGGATGACTATGTATTTACGTATGTAAATGGCCACTTAACAATTCCATCGCCACCTGCGAGTTCCTTATCAGCCAGCGAAGGCCTGATACTGTGCGATACGGACGATAGCCGTCTATTACTGGCCTCAGGTAATTATTCCTTTAATTGGTATTTGAATAATTCAATAATACCAGACGGCATTAACCCTACGCTTACAGCTACTGTCGTGGGAACTTACACTGCTAAGGCTACCGATGGATATGGTTGTAGCGCAATGGCAACGAACAATCTGGTTGTCACACAAGTTGTCCCGCCGAAGGCAGCGTTTAGTTTCAACGGTTACTGTAAAGATGTAGCGGTGGTACTTGCCAATACTTCTCAAATTAATAACGCCGGTACAGTAAATTACACCTGGGATAGCGGCGATGGTCAAACGAGTACAACTGCCGAACCACAGTTTATCTATAGCACCACAGGTACTTATAATGTACAATTAAAGGTCTCAATGGAGGAGTGCCCCAACTTAACTTCCACTATAGTACACCCTATCACCATAGAGGCTGCACAACCAGGGAAAAAATTAGCAGCGATATATGCATCCGCTGGTATTCCACAGAAGATAACAGGCCGTAATTTTACCACCGCTGGTTACGCCTGGACACCGTCCACTGGTCTCAATACTACGACCGTCTACAATCCAATGGCTACCATCAACAACAGCGAGACCTATCAGATTGCCATGACTTTCCCTTCTGGTTGTGTTACTACAGATACGCTTGCCGTCAACGTAGTTATAGGCAGCGAGATCTTCGTGGCAAATGCATTTACTCCCAATGGCGACGGACGGAATGATATTTTGAATGTCAAACTACGTGATATTATCAAATTTAACTATCTGCGCATCTTTACACGCTGGGGAAGTAAAGTCTTTGAAACCCGCGATGCTACACAGGGTTGGAATGGTTACTTTAATCATGAACTGCAACCGCTGGGTACTTATTTATGGATCGCAGAAGGAGTGGATAAAGATGGGCGCGTGATTCACAGGGAGGGGGCAGTAACATTATTGCGTTAAACGCGAAAGTTACAAACACCAATCTTTTGATACAGGACCAATTTCGGTCTCAAACTTTCCAACTACAAAGAAGGCCTTTAGATGTTACGTCTGAAGGCCTTTAATATTTTACTACAGTGTAGAAGTTCTTTTATGGACAGAATGGGAATCTAATCCTGTTCATTTAAAAATCGTTTATCCCTTAAACGAAAAAAGCACCTCTTTTCAGAAGTGCTTCCTTTAGCGGAGAGTCAGGGATTCGAACCCCGGGACCTGTTACAGTCAACAGTTTTCAAGACTGCCGCAATCGACCGCTCTGCCAACTCTCCAACAGGCCACAAATGTATAAAACGAATTGATTATAAAAAATTTACAGAGACATTTTTTTTAACTTTTTTTGACGTATACTCACGCGAACCGCCCCTATGCTGCTTTTACAGGACGTTTTTCTATCGTTCTCACCAGCCATGGCAGCGTAAGCCCCTGTCCTATCAACGTTATCAGCACTGCTACCACCGCAATAAAAATAATAATATTCCGCTCCGGGAACGGCGTACCATCCTCCAGATTCCGCGGCAAAGCCAGCGCAGTAGCCAGCGATACAATACCTCTCATCCCCGACCAAGTGATGATCAGACTGGTCTTCCAATCCAGCAATGCCCCTTCGCTTACGCGCTTCGACTTCTTACTGAAAGCCCGCTGCAGCGTATTTTTTTGCATAAACACACGCACCATTCGGAGTACAAATGCGACCACTACAGCTAAAAAAGCATAAAAAACGTATAGCCATACATGTTCCGCATCTATCCCCCGCAGTACATACGGTAACTCCAATCCTATCAGGATAAATATGAGACCATTCAACAGGAAAATAATAATATCCCAGATGGACTTCGACTGATGCTTCAGATTTTCAGGAAAGATTTTTTTACTGAAACGGGCAATGCCTAATCCAAGTATAACCACTGCTATCACTCCGGAAACATGCAACTCTTCGGCCAACAAATAAGTAATGAAAGGCATCAGCAGCATAAAACTAATCGTCACCAGATAATTTTCCCGTAGCCGATATAACAGGAACGCCAATATCTTTCCCATCACAAAACCCACCAATACTCCGCCCGCCATCAACACGATAAACTCCAGTGAAGCTTTCCAAAACACAAAGGCCGTACCGGTAACAGCCGCTACAGCAAAGCGATACGCCACCAACGCACTGGCATCATTCACTAAACTCTCTCCTTCCAGAATCGTCATGGTTTTATGTGTAAGCCCCAGCCCCTTCGTTATACTCATCGCTGCCACCGCATCTGTAGCAGACAACACCGAACCCAGTACAAATGCCAGTGGCCAGGTCATTCCAGGGATAATATAATGTGCCATCACCGCTATACCCGTTGCCGTTATAAACACCAACGATATCGCCAGGGTACTAATGGTATTGATATTCACCTTAAATTCTTCAAAGGAAATATTAAAAGCCGCATCATACAACAACGGTGGCAGGAACAGCAGGAAAACAATTTCCGGATTCAACTCTATCTGTGGCAAGGAAGGAATAAACCCAATGGCAATACCTGCCACAATCAATAACACGGGATAAGGCAGCCGTATCTTATCCGCCATGGCTGATAAGGCAATCATTACTCCCAACAAAAACAAGACTATACTATAATTCTCCATGCGGATGCTTTTAACACAAGTTAGAAAAAAAGTCAGCGTACCTTTACACTACGCTATATTTAACCTTATTTCTGTAACTATGAACGATACCTCTAACGGGCTACAGTTGCTGACCACCAACGGTTTCGCCACCATTAGCAATATATATACGGAAGACGAAATTACCCGGATCTCCCAGGTTATTCATCAGGCAGATACCTCGAAAAGCACTTTCCGAAAATCGGCAGATCTCTTTGCCATACGGCAATTCCTCCGCGAAATACCGGAAGCGGTTCCCTTAATTTTTAACAAAAATTTGCAGGACATCATCTCTCAACTCCCCGGTAGTTATCCATTTGTCGTGAAAAGTATCTATTTCGACAAACCGCCGGGATCAAACTGGTACGTGTCCTGGCACCAGGACCTGACCATCTCGGCAGATCAAAAAACAGACATTCCCGGCTTCGGCCCATGGACCGTTAAAATGAACCAATTCGCCGTTCAACCTCCGGTTCCATACCTGGAAAATATCACTACCATTCGTATACACCTGGATCAGACGACCGCCGAAAACGGCGCTCTGAAAGTGATTCCAGGCTCTCACCTGAAGCGCGTCTACCGGCCTGAAACTATCGACTGGACCATTGAAAAAGAAGTAACCTGCGAAGTGCCTGCCGGCGGCGTTATGCTAATGAAACCACTACTCCTCCATAGCTCCTCCCGCACTACCAACGGCCAACCCAGAAGAGTGATTCATATAGAACTGGCCAACATGGAACTTCCCACCCCGCTCCAATGGGCAGAACGACTATCTATACAGTAAGCAATGACGGCGGATTTTTTAGCGAACTGCTCCAATTTCCGCCGGATTGCTTATCTTTGGTAAAGCCAACGAGGCCTCCATTTTATAAACTACTCCCTTTTCCCAAACCATATTAACCCAAAACCTAAAATTCTTGCAGTATGTTTCATAAATATAATTTCTATATCCTGACAGGTGGTCCAGGTTCAGGAAAAAGTACGCTACTAGCCGATCTGCAACAGCGCGGATACAATGCGGTTCCGGAAGCCGGCAGAAAAATAATCCAGGAACAATTAAAACATCATGGGAATGCCCTCCCCTGGGACGACACTGATGCCTATTCCCGCCTGATGCTACAACAGTCGGTTAAAGACTATCAACACTACCTAACGTCAACGAATACTTGTTTTTTTGACAGAGGAGTACCAGACGTATTAGGCTACGTATCATTGATCAAAGGTCCTTCTATCGAAATTTACCAACAAGCAGCAGCTACTTACCGCTACAATACGGACGTTTTCATGCTACCGCCATGGGAAGAAATTTATGCAACAGATGCGGAAAGAAAACAGGATTTTCAATTAGCCGTAGATACCTATCATCAAATGCAAGAAACCTATACCAGCCTGGGTTATGAAATTATTAAAGTACCAAAAGATGTCGTAACCGCCAGATCCACCTGGATTTTAAATTATCTCTACGAGAAGAATGCCAACTATTAAACTATAACAACGCTTTCAGTTTTTCCAACACCACACGCAGATTAATACCTTTACCCAGCACGCCTTTCAGCAGATCGCCCTTAGCGGCCATGCGTTCTGGCATAGTGTAAATATTAAAATCTTTCATGTTCACCCCTTTCTTCAGCTCACTCCATTCCAATGGCGCTGAAACAGTGGCGCCAGGCTTAGGCCGCAGCGAATAAGCAGATGCCATCGTCTGTATCTGCCTGTTTTGCAGAAAATCCAGGTATATCAAGCCTTTCCGCTTCGCCGGCGTACGCACCACGCTGGTCGTTTTTGGCAAACGCTTGTTCACAATGCCCACAATTAATTCAGCCAGCATGCGCGACTGATCATAATCATATTTCCCACCCAGAGGAATTAATATATGCATTCCCGTAGACCCGGAAGTCTTTACAAATCCATCCGCTCCAATCTCATCCAATACCTCTTTTACCACCAACGCTGTTTCCACTACCTGACTAAAAGGATTCGTATCCGGATCAAGGTCTATCAGACAATAATCCGGATAATCCGGCTTACTGATCCGGCTATGCCAGGGATTCAATTCTATACAACCCAGATTAGCCATATACAACAGCGTAGCCTTATTCTTACAGACTAAAAACATTTTCGTTTCACCATCCGATTCACTCTTATAAGGGAAAGTAGGTATCCAGTCGGCCACCTTATCCTCTACATTTTTCTGGTAAAAGTGGAAACCATCAATTCCTTCCGGGAAGCGGTTGAGCGACTGTGGCCGGTCTTTCAAATAGGGCAGGATCACCTCCGAGACGGCCGCATAGTAATTGATCATATCTCGTTTCGTGATTTTCTCTACCGGCCAATACACTTTATCCAAATTGGTAAATTTCAGCAATTGTCCATCTACCTTGATTTCTACTTCCGGTTCATCAGCTGGCAGAAAACCGCTGGCCATCGCTTTCTTTTTGCCACCTGTAGCCTTCTTCGCATTGGTGGCGGCCACATTCTTCCTCGTAGTACTCTTAGCTGCTGAGGTCATAGCTGTCGTTTTTGAGGTGAGTTTATCCGCAGGTTGGGCTACTACTTTCTCCTGTTTTTCTTTGGGCCCTTTTTTATCTTCCCGCAGTCCCAGAAATATGGGCTGTCGCAGTATCCCTTCTGCCGTTATCTGTGCATATTTAACCGTACATACCAATGCAGGTTTTAACCAGGTAACAGGCATGTTCGTTTTGGGAACAGGATGAAATGGGGAGACAGCCGATACCAGTGGCTGAAACATTCCATACAGCTGCTTCAACAGTTCTTCATTAAAGCCGCCTCCGGTATGACCAATATAAGTCAGCTTACCGCCAATGTATTTCCCCAGCACTACTGCCCCGAAATATTTTCTGCTGTTACGTCCTTTCGTATAGCCGCAGATGATAGCTTCTGTCTGATGATTATTCTTCACTTTCAGCCAGGTATCTGATCTTCTTCCTGTACTATAAACACTATCCATCTTCTTAGCCATAATGCCTTCCAGTCCACGTTCCACTGCCACTTTATAAAAGGCTGTCCCGGCTTCCGTGATATGATCGCTATAACGTAACAAGGAATGATCCGATGGCATGATCTGTTGGAGTAACTCCTTTCTTTCAATGAGCGGCAGGCGCCTTAAGTCTTTACCTTCATACCATAGCAAATCAAAAATATAGTACGCCAGGTGTGCACTCCTGCCCTCTTTCAGGAAGTTCTGTAGTTGCTGAAAATCGGGATCGCCGTGTTCATCCAGGGCTACAATTTCCCCATCGGTGACGGCTTTTATGTTCCACTTTTTCAGGGCGTCAACAATTATTCCGAATTTATCATTGAAACTGATCTGGTTTCGGGAAAGGAGCTCTACCTTATTTTTATTAAGATAGCCAACGGCTCTGTAGCCATCCCATTTGATTTCGTATAGCCATTCGGGGTTATCAAAGGGACCTTTGGTGAGGGTGGCCAACATGGGGGAAACTTTACTCGGCATGGGCGCCTTTTTGCCAGGTGTAGCCGTGGTGGCCGGTGTGCCTTTCGTCTCCCTGACATTCTTTTTTTTACGTATATCCGATACTGTTACTTTGCTTGCTTTGTTGCTCTTCCACACTTTATCCGGTTTTTTAGCAACTTGCTCAATGGTCTTGCCGGAAATAACGGATTTATTGCGGGTGGTAATATCGGTTGTCCTGGCATATTTATCTTTACCTTTCATCAGGAGCCAGGCATTTTCTCCACGGCCGGGCGCTTTCACGAGGAAAAATACGCCTTTCAGCTTGTGGCCATGCAGTACAAATTTGATCTTTCCACTATGCAGTTCATGTAACAGTTCTTTTTCGGCGGACTTCCTGGCTGCTGGCAGTTCTTCGGGTTCATAGCCGCCTTCGTCCCAAACGATCACGGTGCCGGCGCCATAATTGCCTTCAGGAATGATGCCTTCAAATTGGCGGTAGTCATAGGGATGGTCTTCTACCATCATGGCCAGTCGTTTCACATTGGGGTCCAGGGATGGCCCTTTAGGTACCGCCCAGCTTTTCAATACACCCTCCATTTCCAGTCTGAAATCATAATGCAAATGGGACGCATCATGCTTTTGCACCACAAAATGCAGGGATTTGGTGCGATTCTTTCCGCCTTCAGGCTCAGGCGTATGGGCAAAAGTCCTTTTCTGACGGTATTTCGCAAGGCTCATTCCACTAATCGTTTATTAGGTATAATACACGAACAAGTAGAATAGTTCACGCGGCAGACCCTGTCAGCTAAAGGGTTTTCAGGATTCGGTTAAGACTGCGAACAGAAATGCCCAGGTAAGATGCCATATCTTCTTTGGAGATCTTTAATTGTTGTATTTCCATTAATTCCTGCAGTTTCCGCAGACTGTGCTCCAGCGTATAGAGTTGTTGCAAAGACGCGCGGGTACTGGTGACAATGAGTCTGTCGGCCAGTTCTTCCATCAGAATACCATTGAATCTGGCATTGGTAGTCATCAAATGCCGGAAGTACGGAACCGCCACTGCAAAGGCTGTCAAAGGAGTAATGGCCTGGATATTATTGAGGCATTTAATTCCTTTGATCACTTCCAGTTCCCCAAACAACTGCCCTCTGCCCATAAACTGGAGAATGAAGTCTTTCCCATTATCTTCATTGATAAAACATTTGGCGATTCCGTCTCTGATAATCAGTACTCTTGCAAGGTTCTCTCCCTGCTGCAATAGGAAATCGCCCTTTTCGTATACCTTCAGGGAAATTTGATCTCTCAGGGTCTCCTGGCTGTAGAGATCTTCAATGAAGTCGTAAAAAGATTCATTCGTTCGGAACATAAATCGGAATCCGGGACAATTGTCCTTTTTTGAATAAATAGTAATCAGGAATTTTGTGCCCTGTTGAAAAACAAAAATAAGATGAAAGACAAATTAAAAGTCATTGCTTTTGACGCTGATGATACATTATGGGTAAATGAGCCCTATTTCCGTGAAAATGAGTTGTTATTTGCCGATTTACTGGCCGATTATATGCCCAAAGATGAAATCCTGAAAACCTTATTTGCTACAGAGATGAAGAATCTACAGCTCTATGGTTATGGCGTAAAGGGTTTTATGCTCAGCATGATTGAAGCGGCGAATCTGATCACCAACGGCCAAGCCAGTGCAGCGCTGATCAACAATATCATTGCACTGGGTCAGGCACAATTACAGAAACCAGTGGAATTACTGGACGGCGTTGAAGAAGTATTACAGCGCCTGCAAGGAAAATTCCAGCTGGTTGTAGCCACTAAAGGGGATTTGCTGGACCAACAGCGGAAAGTGAAAATTTCAGGCCTGGAAGCCTATTTCCAGCACGTTGAGATTATGAGCGACAAGAAAGCGGCTGATTACTCCCACCTGCTGAAGAAACTCAACTGCAACCCGGACAACTTCCTGATGCTGGGCAACTCCATGAAATCAGATGTATTGCCAGTATTGGAATTACAGGGATATGCTTCCCATATTCCTTATCATACCACCTGGTTACATGAAGTACATGAAGAGGAGCCACAACATCCCAACTATATCAAACTGACAACTATCAAAGAAATCCTGGGACATCTGGATTAGCATAGTATGTACAAAACCGGCGGCTGAGGCCTGCGTATATCCTTCCGGGATAATCGCAGGCCAGCCGTCGTTCAGGACTGATATTCCCGCATCTGTTGCCGGGCAGTGCCCAGGCCGTCAATGCCGTATTCAATGATATCTCCCGGTTGCAAAAAGCGTTGCGGCATACGTCCCGTACCGCTTCCGGCCGGCGATCCGGTGGAGATGATATCTCCCGGAAACAATCCGAAAAATTCGCTGATGTACGCTATCAGATTGGGTACATTGCATATCAGGTCAGAGGTATGTCCATTCTGCATTAGTTCTCCGTTCAATTTCAGCCATATGCTTAACTGACCAGGATCAGGGATTTCATCTTTGGTCACGAACCAAGGCCCCAGCGGCGCAAAGGTGTTGCAACCTTTTCCCTTATCCCAGGTACCTCCGCGTTTTTTCATATAGGCACGTTCGCTGATATCGTTATGTAAAATATAACCCGCGATATAATCCATCGATTCTTCCGGGTTGATATTCGTTCCTTTCTTACCAATCACCACGCCCAGTTCCGTTTCCCAGTCTGTTTCCTGACTGTTCTTAGGAATTGTAACGCCGTCAAATGGGCCATTCAATGCACTCATAGCTTTCAGAAACAGAATAGGCTCTGATTCCGGAATAAATCCTGTTTCTGCAATATGGTCCCTGTAATTTAATCCTACGCAAACGATTTTGCCAGGATTCGCCAGTGGCACGCCTAGTCTGGCGTCCGCAGGAATTGGTTGTAGCTGCTCTTTTCTGATAAATGTGGCGAGTCTTTCCAGACCGCCATTACTGAGAAAATCATTGGTATAATCTTCTCCGAGTGCAGCAGTATCGTAATAAGTGTCATTCAGCATGATCCCCGGTTTCTCTTCACCGGGATTTCCGTATCGAATTAGTTTCATCTACTGTCTTTTTAATCGCAGGTTGTTTCCAGTCCAATTTAAGTGTTTTACTGGTCCAGTTCCTGATTTTATAGCAAAGTTCTGTGTTCCCTTCCAGTAAGGTACCATAAGTAGGAATCAGTTCCAGCAGGTCTTCCCGCCATTCGCCGGACATCTTATCCGGAAAACATTTTTCCATGATGGTCAGCATGATGGAAACTGCTGTAGATGCGCCAGGAGAAGCTCCCAGCAATGCCGCGACCGTACCGTCTTTGCTGGTAACCGTTTCCGTGCCGAAGCGCAGTTCGCCTCCTTTCCCAGGATTATTGTAAATCACTTGTACCCGCTGCCCCGCTTCCTGCAATATCCAATCCTTATCATAGACATTCGGATAGAATACGCGTAGTGCGTCAATGCGATCCTGGAAGGATAAACGAAGTTGCTGCACCAGGTATTTTTCCAGGTCAAAGTTTTTCAATCCCACTTCCAGCATGGGCAGGATATTCCAGTATTTAATAGATTCGAAGAGGTCCAGGTGAGACCCTTCTTTCAGGAATTTGGTGGAAAAAGTGGCGAAAGGCCCGAAAAGAATCGCTTTTTCGCCGTTGATGATACGGGTATCCAAATGCGGGACGCTCATTGGCGGAGCGCCAACAGATGCTTGTCCGTAGACCTTTGCATGATGGCGGTTTACCACATCTGGATTACGGCATATCAGCCATTCGCCGCCTACAGGAAATCCGCCATAGGCACGCGCTTCAGGAATATTGGAACCTTGTAATAATTCCAGGGCTCCTCCACCGGCGCCGATGAATACGAAATCCGCCGTCACATAGAAGGAATCTTTTACTTTAGCATTTTTGATCCTGGCTTCCCAACGTCCGTCTGTCAACTGTTTCAGGTCTTTGACGTCATGTTGCAGATGTAACTTTACACCAGGTTGATTTTGCAGATGCTGTATGAAGATGCGTGTTAGTTCGCCATAATTCACGTCCGTTCCCAATTCCATATGAGTAGCCGCTGCTTTTTCCGACAGATCGCGTCCTTCCATCACTAAGGGAATCCATTGTTTCAGTACATCCGGATCTTCGGAATATTCCATTCCCTGGTAGAGTTGATATTGCTGTAATGCGTTAAAACGTTTTTGGAGATAGGTAACATCCGTTTCGCCATGAACGAAGCTCATATGAGGAACACTGCGGATGAATGCAGCAGGGTCCGGGATGATGCCTTTTTCCACCAATGTAGACCAGAACTGTTTGGTAGCTTCAAATTCCTCAATAATATGCAGGGCTTTACTGGTATCGATGGTGCCATCTTCCAGTTCAGGAGTATAATTCAGTTCACAGAGCGCGGAGTGTCCGGTACCTGCATTATTCCAGGCATCAGAGCTTTCTCCTGCCACGCGGTCCAGTCTTTCGTAGATATGAATGGACCAGTCCGGGTTGAGATATTTCAGAAAAGTGCCCAGTGTAGCGCTCATGATACCAGCACCTATCAGTAGTACATCCGTATGAATTTTCTCCTTTTGCATAAATATTCAGTTTGTGATCACGCTATATAAATGCGTTTGTTTAGAAAAAGTTTATTGGGGAGGGTTATCCTATAAATTTAACAAATTGTATGCGACGAATCATTGAATTCCATATTTATCTTTCGGCATGCGCCAAATGATTGTTATTATCCTTTTCTGCTGGTATGGATTACCAGCTTTCGCCCAGCATCCGCTACAGGGGCAAATTATGGACGCCGATAGTTTGCCATTACCAGGTGCAACTATCCTCAATAAGAGAAGTAATTCCGGCACAATTACCGATGCCAGCGGCGCTTTCACCATTAATGTCCGACAAGGAGACACCATCTTGATAAAAATGCTGGGGTATCTTCCATTGATGTATCTCTGCGATCGTCGTCAGGAGAGGATTGTACGTTACATGAAAAGAGATATCGTAGAACTGAACGGCATTAATATTATCCGTTATAATTTTCAGCGCGATTCGCTACGATTGCGGCAGGAATATGCCCGCGAGTTTACTTATCATCCTCCGCGTTTGGATGAAGTCTGGAAAATCAAAGAGCTGATGCCTTTCGCCGTCAACGTCAACAATCTCTTTAAGGCAACGCAGTTCAAAACGATTCACAAGAAAAAGCAGTTTCGGAAAGTCTTGCTGGCAAAGGAAACGGAGAATTATATTGACCAACATTTTACCGCGGATATGGTAAGTCAGGTAATACCGCTGCGGGGAGACAGCCTTACCTTGTTTATGCAGCGGTACCGTCCTGGGAAAGCGTTTCTGCAAGACGCTTCCACATATGATGTATATGTATATATCAAACAGCGTTACCAGGATTTTATTTCCAAATGATTTTTTAGGGAGACAGCCAGCCGTCGGCACAACAGCGCCTCTTGGAGCTTCGCTTGGTGAGGGATGACTGTGCAGTGCAGTTGTCGTCTCCCTAAAAATTAATTTGGGTAACTCAAAAGTTACATATACTTTTGGGTAACTTAAAAGTTACATATCATGCAAGACAAGATTCAACACAATTACTTTTATCAGCAGCCGGTGGCTGAAGTATGGGCATTTTTAACGGAGTCTGAGTTGATTGCGCAATGGTTGATGCCGAATGATTTCAAGGCAGCAGTGGGCCACGAGTTCCAGTTTCATACCAGGCCCATGCCTAACTTCGGTTTTGATGGTACAATTTATTGTAAGGTGTTAGAGATTGTACCGATGCAAAAGCTGGTATATAGTTGGAAAGGCGGTCCTGAGCCGGGCGTTATTAATCTGGATACTGTTGTCACCTGGGAATTACAGGAGAAAGGCAATGGTACGGCCCTTTCATTGTTGCACAGCGGTTTCTCGGCTAATCAGGCGATGATTTTCGGTATCATGACAGAAGGATGGTTAAAGAACATCACGAAAATTGCAGATCTTTTAAATGCACCTGCATCATGACGACTGCGCAGTTAGATATTTTCCAGACGCTGGCAGATCCTAGTCGCCGGGAAATGTTGCATTTGTTATCCAAAGAGAGTTTGACGATCAATGCCCTGGCAGAGAATTTTGATATGAGTCGCCCTGCCGTATCCAAACATGTGAAAATCCTGCATCAGGCAGGGTTTATCACGATTCGGGATATAGGCAGGGAGCGATACTGTTTACTCAGTCAGGATGGGTTTACCCGGTTGCAGGAATGGATCAGTTACTTCGATAAATTCTGGAGTAATAAACTGAAGAAACTGGAGACTGTTCTGAACAACAAGGCTAATGCCTAAGCGTCAGGAATAGATTTTCAATTCTTTCTTTTTCAATGCCGCAGCTTGTGTGGCAGGCAATTCCGGGTCTGTTACCAGGGCTGTAATATCTGATAGTGGCGCAAATTTCAGGTAGCTGTCTTTCCCGATTTTAGTAGAATCGCATAGCAGATACACGGCATTTGCGCTGGCTATCATCGCCCTGCTGATGCCAGCTTCCGTTTCGCTGAAGGCCGTCAATCCGTTCCTGGCCGACAATCCATCCGCACCGATAAACGCTTTTGCCGCATGGTAGCTCTCTATATGTTTGACGGCTCTTTCTCCGTGTATGGCTTTCCGTTGTTTATCCAGTTCTCCTCCGATCAGGTTTACATGGATATCCTCTACCTCCATAAATGCCGCCACAATGGGCAATGAGTTCGTGATAATGCGCAATGGCGTTATATGTTTAAGATGAGGACACATCGTAAAAACGGTGCTGCCACAGTCCATGAAAATAGTGTCGCCGGGTTTCACCAGTGTAGCCGCCAGTTTACCTATTTGTTTTTTCCTGGCAACGGCCACATTCTCCTTATCAGCAAAAGCAGTGAAAGGACTTTTCGGCGGCGCTTTCATAGCCCCTCCATGGGTACGGATGAGGAGCTCTTCTTCCGACAGCTGCTGCAGATCCCTGCGGATAGTGATCGCTGAAATTCCCAGTGCGTCTGCGATTTCCTGCACTTCCATACTTTCCTGCTTATCCAGCAGTTTTAATATTTGTCGCTTTCTTTCCTGGAATCCCATTTCTCTGTATATTTGATCAAAACTATCATTTTCGATCAAATATAATCATTTCTATGCAACCGGAAGTTAAAATCATGTCAACGGAGATTCTCTCGGACAACTGGTATACTTTGAAAAAAGTAACTTATGAGTACAAGCTGCGCAACGGCGACTGGCAGACACAATCCCGCGAAGCGTACGACAGAGGGAATGGCGCTGTTATATTGCTGTATAATCCAATCACCGGGAAGGTGATACTCACCCGGCAGTTCCGTCTCCCCTCTTATATCAATGGGAACAGCAGCGGCATGCTCATAGAAGCCTGCGCCGGACTTCTCGACGAAAACAACCCGGAAGAATGTATTCGCAGAGAAGCTGAGGAAGAAACGGGTTATCGTATCCAGGATGTAAAAAAAGTATTTGAGGTGTATATGTCGCCCGGCTCTGTAACAGAAATGCTGCACTTCTTCGTAGCCGCCTACGATCATCAGATGAGAGTGAATGATGGCGGCGGATTAGCGCAAGAGCAGGAAGAAATAGAAGTGATGGAAGTACCGTTTAACCAGGCGCTGGAAATGGTAGAAACCGGGGAGATTAAAGATGGGAAGACGATTATGTTATTGCAATGGGTGAGACTGAAGGGGATTTTATGAGTTGATACTATTCAAAAACATACCATCTGGCAACATATTGGCGTAGGTTGACAGATGGTATGTTTTCATTAAAGGGGATTCACTGATAGTTCAGCTCTTACTATTGCAAATAATAGTTGTGTATGCCTTGTCCACCTCCTTTAGAACCTACCCCACTCAAAGACACGGACCATTTGAAATTTCCATCATGTGAAAAACTGAAATCTGCTGTAGGCGTTGCCCATCCATAGGCCCAGGAAAGCAGTGCATAGGTGCCATGGTTACCGTAGTCGCTCTGTCTTGAATCAGCAGAACCCACGCTCATATAGTTATTACTGGAGCCCCAGTTACTAATAATTTTGTACTTGCTCCAATCAACTAAAATGCTGTGGTAGACTCTCACCTTGCCTCTTTCACTGCCCCAAACCCATTTGATAGTAACATCCACCACTTGTGCTGTGTATGCCTGGTTAGATGCCGCGCTCACATTCTGCGCAGATAGTTTGTTTAAATTGCTCTGTTCAGGTTGTGTGTTATCGTTTACCACGAACATATTAGTCAATACGTTATCATATACCAGCCCTTTATTATCATAAATACAGGTAGAAGTAAGCGTTTGACCATTCACCTGCCATTGCAAGGTAGCAACGTGTTGTCCTGGCTGAATAACACTGTTAATAGTTCTTGAGAAACGGTCGCCTGCATCCTGATCCAGCTTATCCAAACCGGTAGGCTGGGCAGATTTCTGCAAAGCGATGCTTTGTTGTAAGGTATTTAACCTAAATGAAGCCGCATTTTTTCCATCAAAATATGGGACAATATTATTCCCATTTAATAGTTGCTGTCTGATGTTAGCAATATTATTGTCGGTGATATTCGATTCATCGAGTGTATATCCTTTCAACTTCAGATCCACTATAGCATTGGTATTCCAAATTTTGACTACAGAATCCAATTGTTCTTTAATTCTCTGCGACGATGTTTTAAGGTTTTCATCAGGATGTGATGGCTGGGTTACGTCATTTTTCTTACAAGCAACAAAAAAGAGGCTTAGCGCTATGGCCATCATAGCGAACCGAGAAGTAGTTTTTTTCATTTTTGAGAGATAAGATGGTTAATGTTATGAATATAGTGGCATACCTATTCCGGAATATGGTCTACGATGTAAATATATAGTCGTCCAAACTAATAATCGCCGCAGTAGAATTATCTTGTAGTATTCAATATAAGAGCGGTTTATGTTAAGTGTTGCAACATCTGAAAAAAGTGAAGCCATTGCGTTTATTGGCGCTGAATAGTAGAATCAATAACGCGTATAATATGCTACTATTAATAAATTGTTTTGACTATCATTGTACATAAAATTATTCATACCGATTTAAATGAAAATTGCCATATTCCTTTCCATCAGTGTATTTACAATTTTGATTGCACCTACATCTTCCATGAGGGCCTCCGCGCAGTCCACCAGTATTGCATTACCAATAAAGAAGATAGATAATGATACGCTCCTGGAAGCCTACAAGCAATCTATCAGTGATGTATCGCATGGACTTTATCTGAATGCTTCATTTGGTATGCTTAAAAGGTTGGGTATAGAAAGTGCAGATCAGTTGGATGATCCTGATGTGGTAGATCAATGGGCGCAGGTGATGTCTACCATGACTGGCATACCTACCTTCAACAAGGCTAAAGGGGCCGACTTCCATGTTCCCAAAGAGCAGATTGCCGATCTTCAGTTGGCCAATGCAGTTCCTGCCATCGAGGAAATAGTGCGACGTGCACGTAAAACGCGCATCGTTATTCTTAATGAAAATCATTTGGACCCGCGTTGCCGTGCCTTCGGCCTTGAAGTGGCCCAGGCATTAAAACCGCTTGGGTATACCATTCTGGCGGTGGAAGCGCTCCGACCAACTGCAGATGACCAGGAGGCCAGCCATAAAATGGAACAACTAATGGCAGATGGCGTTGTCAGAGCGGCGGGAGACTACTATAGTGGATATTATTTTGATGATCCTGTATTCGCTGATTTCATCAGGCAATCGCTTGCGATGGGATACCGCCCGGTGTCTTATGAAACAGCTGGTCGCGGATATACAGATCAGGAGCGCGAACAGGCGCAGGCCGACAATCTTATTCGTCGCGGTGTGCAACCCTACCCTGACAGTAAAATACTTGTTTATGTAGGCGAGCGCCATGCAGCGGAGAGCACCATTGCAACTGAAGAAAAGCCTTACCTGAAAATGGCCGCCATCCTTAAAGCGAAAACAGGTATTGATCCTTTAACGATCGATCAGGCAGGACTGTCGTCCATTCCCATGAACAGGCCCGACACAGACCTGTACAAAATCGCTGCATCGAAGGCATCAAAAACATCCGTGGTATTATTCCGGCAAGGAAAGCCTTTCACCACCGGACTTTTAGCGAATGCAGTGGATTTACAGGTAGTTCACCCGCCACTTAAACTCATAAATGGGCGGCCAGACTGGATGTTGAAAATGCACCGTTCTCCTACACCAATTCCTTCCAATCTGCTGCCAGCATCAGGTATTCGTCTCGTGCAAGTATTCCTTGCAAATTCGCCTGCCGATGCCCGCCCAATAGATCAGGTATTGGTGATGCCGGGCCAGACGCCTGTATTGATGGTGCCGAAGATGGAGGTGCGGTATGCGACAGAGGATTTTTAGAGGGGATTAACTTTACCCACCTTTCTGATTGACATTATTGGGCATCCTGTTGCGAATTGCTTTCAGTTTTTCATTAACTTTACCGCGAGTAGCAATGCATGGGCTAGAATTTGTGTTGTGAATTGCTTTCATTCTTTCATTAACTTTACCGTCACCCGGCGAGTGTGCCATCATTAATTAGTTGTGAATTGCTTTCATTCTTTCATTAACTTTACCCCTGTGGCAGATACCTAGACCCGAAGGAATGTTGTGAATTGCTTTCATTCTTTTATTAACTTTACCACAGTGTGAATGTTTATCAGAAGGGATTAAGTTGTGAATTGCTTTCATTCTTTCATTAACTTTACCCAACTGCTCTTTCAACTCCTCTTTCGAGCCCGTTGTGAATTGCTTTCATTCTTTCATTAACTTTACCATCAAAACCGGTGAACAATGAAACAAACCAGTTGTGAATTGCTTTCATTCTTTCATTAACTTTACCACGTTCCTTTACCATATCATATCCAGCAATGTTGTGAATTGCTTTCATTCTTTCATTAACTTTACCCATCTGGAAAACCGTTGAGCCGTTCAAGCGGTTGTGAATTGCTTTCATTCTTTCATTAACTTTACCTAGATCAATTGCCATATATTGGACGTTTTAGTTGTGAATTGCTTTCATTCTTTCATTAACTTTACCAGAATCCAACAGAATTCTTTACCACATTGCATTTACATGCAATCTTAAAATAAAAAAACGGGTTCAAAACCCGTTTTTTTATTTATATTAAGGAAAAATACAAACCTGATCCTAAAATAATTCTAACTGTTGTACGGCCTCAGGGCTTTTAACCTGGCTTCTCCCATTAAAAATCTCAATCATCCCAAATTGTTTATCGGTTATATTCAATATCCCTACATGTCCTTTGGATGGGAGGATTTTCTTTACCCTTTGAATATGGACATTGGCATTTTCACTACTGCTGCAATGCCGTAAATACATACTAAATTGAAACATAGAAAACCCATCAGAAAGGATATCTTTACGAAACTTCGTATATATCCTTCGATCTTCCTTTGTAGTTGTAGGCAAATCGAACATTACAATAACCCACATAATACGATAGGCATTTAAACGTTCAAAGTTCATGTTTTATATATGATGTATGCATAACCGGATAGAGTAGTTTTCTGGATGTCCCTTCAAAGCATTTAGCAAGGCTTGCAGTTGTTCGCTGCACGGCATTCATTAAAGGGCTTCTTTCATCATCTAGGATAACATCCATTGCAGGTATGTTTAATAACTGCTCTTTCATAGATGGAGTCATATCAAGATACTTCCCATTCATGCGAACAATGTCTTCAACTATCATATCGACATATGGGCGATATGGTTCCATGATATCATCAGCCAGGCAGTATGCATTGTATTGATTCCGATGGAATATACCCAAAGTTGGAAGTAATCCAGAGCCAACTAAACTCCGCGCTACTACGGCCCTTAAAATTGAATATCCATAATTAAGTAGATTATTGGGAGGGTCTCCCTCTCGTGATCGCTTAAAATTCAAATTATTGGGAAAGAGGTTCCTCCAATAGTAAATTGCAGCCCGGGCCTCATTATTATCACTATCCCCACTTTTTACACTTGTTGCCAAGTTCAATAATGATTTATTGACTAAGCGTTTCTGTTCGAATAGATTAGCCTGATTTGTGATTTTTGCTGCGATTGTCTGCTGCCATAATTGTTTCTTTAATGGTGCAGAAGCATTAACCTGATACTGATATCGCTGGTTTTGCAAAGTATTTCCATCTAAATTTAGCATCATTCCCACAGGATGATGTACGTCATTACAGGTAATAACCGCAACATTATTGGCCAACAACTTCGCAAGAACAGACAGGGTAACCGTTATTTGACGATTATCCAATATCAAAATACCGATATCCTCTATTACCGCTTGCTTTACTTCCCCGGTTCCAGGCAGTTCAATCACCAGTTGATTGTCCCTAGTTTTCAGATAAGCAGGATTACCAAAATAAAGTGTACGTTTAATCATTTGTCAGATATTAATTTCCCTATCCTACTAATGTTCAACTTTATACAATGTTCCTTTATCATGATGCCATCAATTGATCGCTCCATTTTGTTCGAAGTAGAAAACTCCTGCTTATGCAGAATACTAGTGGCAACTTCATGCTTGATAAAAAAGATTTGGTTATCACTAAAATTCACTACCTTATAAATCCTGCCTATATGCTTCTTATTATTAATTTCAAACTTAGGTACTGAATGGCTGGAAAGCTCTTCTTCGTCAGGTATATAAACCAGATCATTGGGTGAAAGATGGAATAATAATTTCTCGCCTTTACTATTTTCCTGAGGCACAGAAGGCAAACCTTGCTTTTGCCGCTCTATGATTATATTGAGAGGAATGGTCTCATAACTACGCGCTCCAGCCGTATTACAATAAATTGCACAAAATAAATTCGTTCCCCGCTCTGCTTCTACATATTTTGTTGACTTATAACCTACTTCCCCTAGAACAAACCGATACCCTTTTTCGTATTTTCTTACCTTATAAATGGGGTGATGAAATTTTCCTTCATTAAATTTTCTGAGGTTCTGATTTAACTCTTCCAACCCTTCAGGTGAAAATGCGATTTCTGGATCTCCGTTTTTGAACTCAAGATAATTCTTCAATATTCGTTGAATTCCCGTATCAGTAATAGAATTTTCTATCACACTCAAGTCAAAAGTCACATCAATATTTTTACGGGAAGCAGTCGTAATCTGTCCTATTTTGACTTTGACATGCGGTAAATTCACTATTCCGTATACAGTTTCTTTATGTAGTGGCTTTCGTATAGCCCAATTTTCTCCAGATTGCCTGATTCTCACCTTTTGCTTCACCCCATCCTTCACTTCCCAGACATAATAGTTATTAATTGTTTTGTTAATAACACGGAGGTTTAGCTTGAAACTTACTATAATATTTTCTAGTGAGGATTTCACATCCAAGGTAAAATCCTCCCAGGGTTTGCGGAAATCTACCGGAATTTGCCGTTCTATTTTCTCTCCCGTTTTATGATGATTCAGAACGATTGACTTATGATGTCTTAGCTTTCTGTTTAAGTCATGACGAATCGGGGATTTAGCATGCAAATTGTTCAACAAATTAATATGATCTCTCGTAACACAAGCTGTCACTATTGCATCCAAGGCATGGTGTCGATGATCAATTCGTTTTTTGGAAAAGTTCTTCAATGTCAATGGTACCGTCGGAAGATTTTTCTGATGAGTTTCGCTCCATGCTACGTATTGTGAAGAATTAGTAATTTTGTTCATTCGTTCAAACCTTGGCAATATCAAACTGTTCCAAACATCATTCAGCCCCCAGTCCTGCCTCAGAATTCCCGTTATTCTACCATTGGTTTGTATGAGGTTCTTTGAGTTAAAACCATTATCATCAGTATCCTGGCGAACAATATTTGACAATAATCCTGAGATATAGCTACTGATATAACGGGTATCATTTAACTGACGTTCTATCATTTTCTCGGGAATTTCTTCTAATAATAACTTATTTCGCTTGCTGCTATTATTAACGTAATTCTCCTTAACTAGCTTCTCATACTGTTCAACTGCTAATATTTGTATTGTTTTACCAAATCCCAGTTGCACAATTTCACCATGATGATTCTTAATAAACTCCATCCCCAACTGGTTATCTTTCAATTTGTTCACGGCTGCTTCACAGATTACCTTATTAGAAAATCCATCATCGAAATACCGACTTTGCGGTATGATATGCTCAATTTCATATTCGGTAGTAAAAAGTTTGTTTAGTGGTATAATAGCGCCTGTATATGGAGATCGGTACTTTTGTTCTAACCACAGTTTATACTTTCTTAAATCAGCTGGAGAAGGTTGCGCCATTTTGCTTATCTTCAGTATATCCTCACCGATTTCACTTTCAGTATTTAATACGCCTTCTTCATAAATCTTTAATATCTCCTGTTGCGATGGAGAATAAGCACGTACATTTTCAACATTTTGATCATTTGCCAATTCAGACAATAACGCCTTAATTCGTAAATTCGTGTTTTCATTTTGCAACGCCTTAAGAGACATAGATTTTCGCTCCTCAGCAGGAGATTTCATCTCTCTACTTAATTCTATATGAATTTCATCGAAGAAGTTATTTGCTCCTTTGCCATGTTCTTTCCAGATATCTTTCACCAATCTCAGCGCTTCCAATACCACCTGTTCCACAATTGGGTTACGTAAAGAATGCTGTTTAAAACACTTTAAATAACTCTCCAGATCCTGTATGGAGGTCCATTTATCCGCCATTTGGGATTCGGAATGAAAACCATATATAATATACTGAGCAAGCCATACTGGTACTCTCTGAAAATCTGTCTCCTTTTTAAGGTGGATGGCTTGCTTCCTTAACCGATCTCCAATACGTTCATCATACTCCCCGGTTATAATTTTTCCGATTCTTTCCCTTGTCCTTACATCCATTGCTTCCCAATTCCAGTAACTACCGACCCGCATTAATGGTAACAGCTTTTTTATGGCTTTTTCAGAAAATGCACCAAAATCGCTTTTTAAAGGAGGAACCACTTTAAAAGCATTTACCACCTCATTTACATCCAGATTATTGTTCGTTGCAAACCGTGTAAATGCTTTCTCACGATCGATTCTATCAGATACTGAGTAATTGATATGCCATAAATGCATTTCAATCTCCTTTGTGAGAAAATCGGCTGGCACATTATTTATCTTTTCTAATCTTTTACATATCAATGTCCTTGTTTCATTACATGGAAATGACTTCTCTCCGTAATTCCAACGGTATTTGTCCACTTCTTTATTCAGTAATTTTCCTTTGAATCCTTTTGGGCCTAACAAAAATCCCAGCAAGTGCCGCTGCTCTATTTCTGCCCTTCCATTAAGAAATATGAATAGATTTTCGAGTTCCTTAAAATCATTCAGAAAGGTTGCTGTAACATCTACATCATCTTCCTTTCTATAGATAAAAAGGTTATGTATCCATTGCCATAACCTGAATTCCTGATAATAAGGATTAGATTTAGGAATTGCTTTCAAATACACTTTCTGCACAACTCCATCCTTATCTTTGTAATAGCGGAATTCCAGGGGGCAATTACTAACCATAGACCTTTGACTTTTTACCTGACGTTGGTAAAAAATAATATCGTCAACAAAAAAATGTACAAAGTCTTTCCTGCTCAAATTCAAATGATGTCCATCATTCTGTTTATACAGCTCTCTTATACAGGTACTATACATTTCTTCACTTTGCAATTCCGTATGAAACTCCATCTGTTTCTCCAGTATTTGCTTCAGCTCTGATTTGTAGAATTCACGTTCAATGGTCCCTACCAACTTTCCATTTATTCTTTGATATGGATCTTTTAATAAATTTTCATAGATATATGCTCCTACAGTACTTCCAAATTTACCAATCTCCTGCTCCGTTTGCTTTTTCAACAAAATCCAGTCCTTATCCTCAGGAATCCGAAGACTTCTTTTGTCCCCGCCCTTCTTATCTTTCTTTACACTCCCATCTGCATTTAAATCTGTTGTTACTATAAAATCTCGAATCTTACCTTTCAAATCAAATAAGGGTAATTTGCTGGAACGCCTGTACACCCATCCATTCTCCAATGTAAGAGAATACCACTGATCACCACCCTTTTTCGATTCCTCAGCTATTACATCTACCACTTTTAACGTATATAAAGCTGTATTCTTCTCCAGGGAACTTTCTTCCTCGTCACCTCCAAGCTGATAATAACCGCGTTTTTGGTTAAAATTCAAGAGTAGCCACGCCAATTCTTCTTTTCTAATTGGGGCTGTAAGCGCTTTTTTACGTAGGTAGTACAAAGTCCAGTCATAAGGAATGGACTTTGGTTCTCCTTTTTCATTTATCAGCAATGCGGGTTGATGAATTCGAAAGTCTTCCATCATTTCTAAGAAGGATGACATAAAAATGAACCCATTTTTATCATAAGCAATCTTGGGTTCTCTCCCTTCCTTAAACTTACCTAAGCGCTTCTGAAAATCTATTTCATCTGCATAATGGGAGGGCAAAAATTTAAGGAGATATAAAACACGGTGCAGGCGTTCTCTCCGGAGCAAATAACGTTCACGTAATCTCCTCATACTCCTGTATTTGGTCCGCTCCGCAGTCTGAGACACCTTAATCCCTTTATTATAGTCACCCAGGATATCCTGGGACATGGGAATAATACGTACGCCGCAATCAACGATGTTACCATACCTGGAATTACAGTCCAAATGGAGTAAAGCCCAACCGATTGAGTTAGGACCAAGATCTAAACCTAAAATATTTTTCATGTTTGAATAAAAAAAGTATATTCGTTAACGAAAGCAATTCACAATAAGGATTATTCCGTTGTGAAAACATTCAAGGTGGGGCAACTCGCCTTTTTTTATTTTATTTCAGTTCCTTTTCTCCTTCTCCAGCACCTTAAATAACATTGGAATTTTTATGCCCCATTTAACCAAGTTGGGGTTGATATTTCTTGCTCATATTTCAAAAATTTGGGGAACCCTTTCAGGGAAAACTTCTTTTACGATAAATCAACAGACAGTACAATCCATTCAAGCGAACATACAACTACTTCTAATAAATATATCTAAAAGTCAGCGCTCTTAGAACACAATAAACCATTGTAAAATAAAAAAGTTGAAAAACTAGACAAGTTGAATAGCATTTCTATTCATTTGAAGAGGAGCTTATGCCTATAGGAATGTAAAAACAGGAAGAACAGTACGTTTAGGGATTCGAAATAAGGAGATTATAGCTTCAGAAATCTTCTAAAGGCGTTTAACTTCTTAGGTAGAAATAGTTACAATGATTTTGAACAGAAGATTTGCATAGTGTCAATCCGCCTTAAATATATTAATGGCTAATTGACACCAGGATTATTACTGAGGATGGAATTACACTTTACAGCTCAAAAGGTATGTGCCACCTTCTAGATATTCCAAAAACAAAAAAGCCTTCGAATAATATTCGAAGGCTTAAAGTGCGGAGAGTCAGGGATTCGAACCCCGGGACCTGTTACAGTCAACAGTTTTCAAGACTGCCGCAATCGACCGCTCTGCCAACTCTCCTAGTGGAGCGCAAAGGTATAAAAGGATTTCAAATTTCCAAAATAAATTTAAAATTTCTTCCCTTTCCGCTCCTGGCTTACGTTTAACGAAGGATGTACGAACCAGGCCGTTTATTTTTCCTGTCTGTTGGCCATGGTTTCATAGATATCGCTGATTCATCTCTCTTTACCTGGTCCGTACTTCCTATATCTTTATTTCCAGCCGCCGCCGAGAGACCTGTAAAGATCTACCATAGCGGACAGGCGTTCTCTGTCGATGTTTGCCTGGTTCAGCTCTGATTCCAGTGACCTGCTCTGGGCAGTGATCACTTCCAGGTAGTTGGCCATACCGCTCTTGAACAGCAGTTGCGCCTGCTGGATGGCCAACTGGGAAGTAGCTACCTGCTTACCAGCCAGCTCCTGACGAGTTTTCAGCTTGTCCAGTTTTACCAGCGCATCACTTACCTCTCCAATGGCATAGAGGGTAGATTGTCTGAACTGAATCACCGCTTCCTCTCTGGTAATGCGAGCCACTTCCAGCTGCGTTTTCAGCGCTCTCTTCTGGAATATAGGCTGTGCAATACTTCCTGCTGCCATTCCAAATAAAGAAGCCGGGATATTAAACCAGTTGCTGGCTTTGAAGGAATTCAATCCGCCGCTGGCAGTAATATTCAGGGATGGATACATGCTGGCCTGCGCCACGCCTACTTTGGCATTGGCTGCTACCAAGCCCATTTCGCTTGCGCGTACATCTGGGCGGCGACTCACCATCTCCGCAGGAATACCTACCGGCAGATTATCGCTTACCACAAAGTCGTGCAGATGTGCATGACGCGCAATTGGTCCTGGTAATTCGCCTGTCAGAATCTGCAGCGCGTTTTCCTGGATGGCAATGCCCTGTTCCAGCTGCGGCACCAGTAACTGGGCTGATTGCTGCTGGGTAATGGCCTGCTGGATAGCCAGTTCGGTCACCTCGCCGGCTGCTTTCTGCAAACGCATTACCTGTACAATGGTATCGCTCAATGCCACGTTCTTACGGGCAATCTCTAACTGGTTGTCCAGCATCAGGAGGTTATAATAGCTGTTCGCTACCGCAGATACAATGGAAGTCTGCACCGCATGTGCGCCTTCGTAAGTCTGCAAATAAGTAGCCAACGCTGCCTCTTTCTGACGACGTATCTTACCCCAGATGTCTATTTCCCAACCCATGCTGATAGATGCATTGTAGTCTTCGATATGATCTCCCATACCAAATTGACTCATATTCATCCCATTCAGACTGTTTTTACTAGGGAAGGTAGTACCAGCGCTCACCTGACCATTAAACCCTGGCAACCAGGCTAATTTGGCCTGTTTCAGGTATTGCTGGGCAGCATCGGCACGCTTAACGGCCAGCTGTAAATCCATATTGCCGGTAATGGCTTTATCGATCAGCTGCTGTAAAGTGGGGTCTGTAAAAAACTTTCTCCATTCCATCGCTGCAATACTGCTGTCTGAAGGCGCAGCATTGTTGAACTGGGCGGGCAGCGCCATCGGGGGTCGCTCATAATTGCGACCAACCCGACAAGCTGCAAGCCCTACAACTAAAGACAACACGATGAAATAAGTTGTATGATATCTTCTTTTCATTTTTCTATTCTTTCAATGAATGTCGATTAATGTACCAGCTCTGCTTCTTCTTCCTCTACTACCACCGGCTTCTTACGGCCTACTTTCTCTTGCAGATACTGGAAAATCACGTATAACACAGGGACAGCAAATACCCCTAACACCACGCCTGTCAACATACCGCCGGCAGCGCCTGTACTTATAGACCTGTTACCCAATGCGGAAGAACCAGTTGCACGCATCAGCGGCAGCAGCCCCGCAATAAACGCGAAGGAGGTCATCAGAATAGGACGTAAACGCAGACTGGCAGCGCGTATAGCAGAAGCTACCAGACCCATTCCACCTTTCCGCCGCTGTACGGCATATTCCACAATAAGGATGGCATTCTTCGCCAACAATCCAATCAGCATGATCAAACCTACCTGTACATAGATGTTGTTGTCGATACCAAACATATTGATGAAAGCAAATACCCCGAAAATACCCAGTGGGATAGACAAGATAACCGCCAGTGGCAGAATATAACTTTCATATTGTGCGGCAAGCAGGAAGTATACGAAGATCAGACACAGTACAAAGATGACGGTAGTCTGGCTACCAGCGCTGATCTCCTCTTTAGACATACCTACCCACTCGTACGCATATCCTCTTGGCAGATACTTATCCGCTACTTCCTGAACTGCTTTAATCGCATCACCACTACTATAACCAGGTTTAGTCTGACCATTGATGGTCACCGCATTAAAGAGGTTATTACGGGTTACCGTTTCTGGACCGTATACGCGTTTCAGTGATACCACTGTATTGATAGGCACCATCTGTCCGCTTTGGTTTTTCACAAACACGCCATCCAGTGAAGACGGTTCTTTACGAAGATTCGCGTCTGCCTGCACAATCACACGATAGTACTTACCAAAACGGTTAAAGTCGGACGCAAACATACTACCATAATACACCTGGAGTGTCTGGAGAATATCTGATACAGAAATACCCAGCTGTTTAGCTTTTCTGTCGTCTACTTCCACTTCATATTGCGGATGCCCTGTATTGAACGTAGTGAATGCGAATGCGATTTCTTTACGTTTCATCAGCTCTCCAATCAGGCCATATGCAGTAGTGGCGAGTTTGTCCAGCGGACCGTTACTACGATCCTGCAAGATCATTTCGAAACCAGCCACGTTACTGAAACCTGGTACCGTTGGCATACTGAATACGAATACGCTCGCTTCAGGGATACCAAACAGCTGTTGCTGCATCATCGCCATAATGGCATTCATATCTTTCACCTTACCACGATCTTTATATGGTTTCATTTTCACGAAACCTACGCCGGATGTGGAACTGCTGGAGTTAGACAGGAAGTTGAAGCCGGATACGCTCAGGTAATTATGTGTAGCTTCCATATTCTTCATAATCTTTTCCACCTTATCCACTACCTGACGGGTACGTTCCAGAGAAGATCCTGGAGGCATGGTTACCGCATATACCGCAAATCCCTGATCTTCCGTAGGAATGAATCCAGTCGGCGTTTTACGCATCATAAAGAAGGTAGCGGCGCCGATGATCATGAGTCCACCGATGGTGATCCATTTATGTTTAATGAGGAATTGCAGGCTGCGGGTGTATTTATTGGTCATTGCGGTGAAACCGGTATTGAATGCTGCAAAGAAGCGTTTGCCAAAGCCTTTTGGCGCTGCTTTCTCCTGCGCATCATGTCCATGTCCGCCCGCATGATTGTTTTTCAACAACAGTGCGCAAAGTGCAGGACTCAATGTCAATGCGTTCAAGGCCGAAATCAGGATCGCGATAGCCAGGGTGAATGCAAACTGACGGTAAAATACCCCTACCGGACCTTGCATGAAACCAACCGGAATAAATACGGCCGACATCACCAATGTAATGGAAATGATGGCGCCGGAAATCTCCTGCATGGAAGTAATCGTCGCCGATCTCGGGTCTTTACCTCGCTCCATCTTGGCATGGACTGCCTCCACCACCACAATGGCGTCATCCACCACGATACCAATCGCCAGAATCAGTGCGAACAGGGTCAGGAGGTTGATAGAGAATCCAAATAACTGCATGAAGAAGAACGTACCAATGATTGCTACCGGCACTGCGATAGCAGGAATCAAGGTAGAACGGAAATCTTGCAGGAAGATAAACACCACGATGAATACGAGGATAAATGCCTCTATCAGCGTGTGTTTCACCTGGTCGATCGACTCGTCCAGGTATTCTTTAGTACTATAAATATTGAAGGTCTCAATGCCTGCTGGGAAAACAGTTTTCGCTTTCGCCATCAGCTTGTTGATATTCTCCTGAATTTCATTAGCGTTTGAACCGGCTGTCTGGAAGATGGCAATCCCGATACCATACTTACTGTTCACGCGGGTATCGCTACCATAGCTAAAGGAGCCGAATTCTACTCTGGCCACATCTTTCAGTCGGATCACAGAACCATCTGCATTGGCGCGCAGAATGATATCTTCGTACTGATCGTTCTTATTCAGCTTTCCTTTGTATTTGATCACATATTCAAAAGACTCCTTACTACCTTCCCCAAAGCGACCAGGAGCCGCTTCCAGGTTCTGGTCGTGGATAGCGCCCAGTACTTCCTGTGGCGCCATATTATAGGCAGCCAGACGGTCAGGTTTCAGCCAGATACGCATGGAGTAGTCTTTGGCGCCGAACACCATTGCCTGACCTACCCCGGTCACACGCTGAATTTCAGGGATGATATTGATCTTGGCGTAGTTCTGAAGGAAGGTCTCATTATACTCTTCCTTGTCGCTCATGAGGTTCACCACCATGATCATACTGTTCTGCTGTTTCTGCGTACTAACGCCCGCCTGCACCACCTCTGCTGGTAACAGCGGAGTAGCTTTGGCTACGCGGTTTTGTACGTTTACAGCCGCTTTATCAGGGTCAGTACCCAGTTTAAAGTAAACAGTGAGGGTCATGGAACCGTCGTTATTGGAAGTGGACGTCATGTAGGTCATGTTTTCCACACCGTTAACGGCTTCCTCAATAGGCGTTGCTACTGAACGAGCCACCACTTCCGCATTCGCTCCCGGATAGGAAGCAGTTACAGCTACGCTGGGTGGCGCAATATCAGGAAACTGTGTCATTGGCAACTGAAAGAGAGACAGTATACCCAGTAACACCAGTATGATAGATATAACGGTGGCTAATACCGGCCGTTCTATAAATTTTCTGAACATTTTGCAATAGAATTTAAGTGTTATCCATTCGGACAACGCGGGAAAAGATGTAATTACGGCAATGGCTATACGAATAAAGACTACGGATATCCATTACCGTTATAACATGTTATTAATTACAGCGGCTTCACTTTCAGCAGACTGTCGAGCGACATCATCTGCGGAGCCACTACTGCACCTTCATGCAGGCGTTCCAGACCAGTGTAAACGATACGTTGGCCGGCTTTCACGCCTTTTTCCACGAAGTAGTAGTTACCGCTTTTTCCAGACACGGTGATAGGCACGCCTGATACTTTGTTACTGTCGGCCACCACGAATACCATTACTTTATCCTGGATTTCGTAGGTTGCTTCTGCGGGAACCAGCACTGCCTGTTCGAACTGTTCAGGAATCCTGATTTTACCGGTATTACCACTGCGTAAAAGTCCGGATGCATTCGGGAAAGTAGCTCTGAAACTTACGGCGCCCATTGTTTTATCAAACTGGCCTTCCATGGTTTCGATCTTTCCTTTCTGCGGATAGATGGAATTATCCGCCAGTTGCAGTTCTACTTGCGGGAGGTGTTTCACTTTATCCGCGATGGTAGCTCCTTCTGTATTGTTCTTGAATTTCAGGAAGTCGGGCTCACTCATAGAGAAGTAAGCATATACTTCTGACACATCAGAGAGTACCGTCAGTGGTTGTGGTTCCGCACGTCCAACGAGGGCGCCGGTTTTATACGGAATCCTTCCGATATAACCGCTTACCGGAGCGGAGATGAGAGTATATCCGGAGTTGATGCGGGCATTACCTACCATTGCCTGTGCCTGTGCCACAGCGGCTTTGGCGGCAGCGTAGTTAGATTGAGCCGTTTTCAGTTGTACATCGGATACTACATTATTTTTTACCAGTGGGGAGATGCGATCTACTTCCACCTGCGCTTTCTCCAGGTTAGCCTGGGCAGCTTGCAGGGTAGCACTGGCATTGCTGAGCTGTTCATTATATAAGCGGTCGTTTATTTTAAACAACGGCTGACCAGCTTTCACATAAGCTCCTTCATCTACGTATATTTTCTCCAGGATTCCGTCCACTTGTGCACGAACTTCTACGTTTACACGCCCTTCAATGGCGGCGTTGTATTCCCGGTAAGTGGTAGCTGGCACATTGCTCAACTGGAGTACCGGTAATGGTGCAGCCTGATTCTCTGCGCCTGGAGTAGCCTGTGAAGTACCACAGCCATACATGGCGGAAAGAACTATTGCACTATAGAGTAAGCCTGACGGCAGGTTTGCAAAAATTGATCTCAATGGTTTCATGTGTTGTTGTTTTTAGTGATACTGCATAGAATCCCCTGTGCGAAGACAATACAACTCATCTCGCTTCGCAGCAATAGTTCCAGTGACAGCATTCGGGCGTGAGGATACAGGGCCATATTGCATGGCAGTGCGCTAAGTACTTACATAACGATTACGGGCGGGTGTTATGCAGCCATAGAATTGCACCTGGCACATGTATAACTAATTCAGCAATGTTATACGTACAAGTGCAGCAATATGTTACTCCTGTAAAAAAATAATTAAAGCAATTCAGCAGATGTGCGGCTATCCGCTAACAAATTTTCATGGCTTTCAATTTTAGCATGACGTACGGGCAGCGTCATTGATTAAATTCACGATGCAAAAATAGAAAATTCTATTTATGATGGATTTAAATTTTTGCGGGTTTAATTGTACTTTTCACGGCTTTCTCGTTGAAACACTGCCGGCGTCTGTCCGGTATGCTTCTTAAAAAACCGATTAAAATAAGCATCATCTTCAAAATTCAGGTGCGAGGCAATCTGTTTTACAGAATGCTCCCCCCAATACAGCAGCCGTTTTGCTTCGAGGATACGTTTCTCGTCAATCACAAACTTCGCATTTCTACCCATCAGGGCTTTTACCGTATCATTCAAGTGGCCAGGGGTGACATATAACATTTCGGCATAATCCGACACCTGGGATTTTTCATGATAATGCTGATCCACCAGGACCTTGAACTGTCGCGCCATATTATATTGTGAGCTCTCCACACGTAACCAGATATTATCGCGGGTAACAGGCTCAGATATACGACCACAGGCAATTATAAAGGCATTCAGGAGATTACGGATAATCTCCTCCCGGCGGATGCGGTTACTCTCATACTCCCGCTCAATCAGCAGTGCGTAAGAGAGTAACTCATCCAGCTGGTCATTATTTAAGGGTATGACTCCGGAATTAAAAATACAACGCCAGCAACTTACCACTCCTTGCAGTTCGGATACCAGGAACTGATCGGTAAAATAAATACTGATCATCTCACAATCATCTGCCATCTCATGCAGATGTACCTGGTCAGGTTCCATCAGCATGACAGCCGGCGCCTGCACTTCGTGCTGGCGGAAATCGACCGACTGATGAATACTTCCTTTCACCACTATATCAATACTATATCCTGTATGCCGGTGCGGAATGGCAAAATCCTTCACCATCGGCTCACAGCCTTTCATTCGCGTTATCAGAAACGGAAAACCATCAGCACAGTCTTCCAGTCGATATACAGGTATGGGTGATTTGCTTGCTACTTCCATCTGGGTCAATTTTAAACGTCAATTACTATTCGTTTACTTTTTCCTGGACCACCACCAGATCACTGAGCTTCACGTTGATAGGTACTTTTCCTAACTGCACAATCGCACGTTTATCGCGGATTTCAATCAGTTTACCTACCTGACGGTTCGTCAAAATTTTCACCTGGTCGCCTACCTGGGCAGCGCCGCCCACTTCCTGGAATTTGTCGTTTACTTTTTTATCGAGCTTCTCATTCACCTGCTTTTCTCTGCGACGGAACAGCAGGATCTCTGCCTGCTTCATCACTTTCTCCCGCTCATCGTTTTTCTCGGCACGTTTCCATTCCACCACGATTTGCTTGAGCTTACGTTCCATGTCCTTCAGATATTGCAGGTCGTCTTCCTTAATCTTATTCTGCAATTTCAGGAATGTTATCTGCTGATTTTTGCGCTCTTTATCAGCCAGTTCCTCATATTCCTTCTTCAACCGTTCATTCTCCTTCAGGAGTTTATGAAGATCTTTCTTTTCCGTTTCCACTTTCTGGAGATCCTGCTCCGCCTTGTTCAGGAGCTTATCCAACTGAAAATGCCCTTCATCCACCAATTTCTTGGCACGGGCAATCAGCGATGGATGCAGCCCTATACGTTGGGCTATAGAGAAGGTATAGGAAGACCCAGGCTTACCAACCATCAGTTTGTACATCGGCATCAGGGTTTGTTCGTCGAAGCCCATCGCTCCGTTGATAATCCCTTTTACCTTATTGGCCATCACTTTCAGGTTCAGATAGTGGGTCGTTACAATACCAAAGGCATGTTTCTTCGCCAGTTCCTCCATGATGACTTCTGCAAAGGCCCCACCCAGGTTAGGATCGGAACCGCTTCCCAGCTCATCGATGAAGAACAAAGTCTTGCCATTGGCATTCTCCATGAAGTACTTCATATTTTTCAGATGAGAGGAGTAGGTACTCAACTCAAACTCCAGGGACTGCGTATCCCCGATATGAATCATCAACTGTTTAAAGATGCCAAGCTGCGAGGTGGGGTGCACCGGCACCAGCAATCCCGCCTGTAACATCAGTTGGATGAGACCTACGGTTTTCAGGGTCACCGTTTTACCACCTGCGTT
Organism: Chitinophaga dinghuensis; assembly: GCF_003259435.1. Taxonomy (GTDB): domain Bacteria; phylum Bacteroidota; class Bacteroidia; order Chitinophagales; family Chitinophagaceae; genus Chitinophaga; species Chitinophaga dinghuensis. The sequence goes on along the minus strand of NZ_QLMA01000001.1, from coordinate 1,214,215 downwards.
TGGTCCGCTGATTACAAGAATATGGTTATCGTTGTCCAGCGTAATGTTTACAGGAATGGTAGGCTTACTGTTCTTGCGATTATACAACAACAATAAAGGATGGTAAGCCTGTACCAGATGCACCTGCGCATGCGGCACCAGCATCGGGTAGTTGCCATCCATGTCCAGCGCCAGTTTGGCTTTGGCACGGATAAAATCGTATATGCCCAGTACGTCGTGATAGCTGTTGAGCAACCCGCTGTACTGACTGAGCTGACTAGTCAGCTGGCGCAGAATACGATAGACTTCCCTACTTTCTTCCCTTTCGAGCGATTGTATATCATTGTTCAATTCAATGGTGTCGTCCGGCTCGAGGAAGGTCGTCTTCCCGGTATCGGATTCTCCATGAATGATCCCTTTCACCATTCGCTTGTTTTCCGCATAGATGGCCACTACCCTGCGACCATTCAGGAAGGCTTCTTCCTGATCCGCCAGGTAATTGAGTTTCTGTAACTTCTGCAGGATTCTTTCGAATACCTTGCGCAGTTCCATCCGCTTGCGGTACAGATTCATGCGGATTTTAGACAGTTCAGGACTGGCATTGTCCTTTACCTGACCTAATTCATCCAGCACTTCGTCGATTAAAGCGGTGATTTTCTTTTCATAATAAGTGTCTTTGATTACTTCATGCAGAGCAGGATACTGCGCTTTACGGTCATGATCAAAGAAACGGGTGATGCTATGCATGCTCTCCGCGAGTTTGCGGAGCTGCATCGCCTGATCACCAGCTAAAACAGCGCCTTGTATGGCTAATAGCCTCAGTTCACTTTTGAGATTCAGGACAAAATCATTCGGAAAATGTTCCTGTAAGAGGGTTAGCTGTTTATATTCGTGGGCCTGTTGGAGGGCCGTTTTTACATAATCTATGTGGGTATGCAGACGGAGTTCTGCAGCCATTCGCTTACCTAGCTCCGTTTTACAGTGCTCGCCAAGAAGCTCCTGTACTTTATCAAATTCCAACTGCATGACCGCAGATTCAGGAAAATATTTCAATTTCTCTTCTGTGTTTAATAATAATCCAGGCCACCCACCGCACGTGCTGCTATACGTTTGGTTATGGCCGCTAATTTCATTTACAATTCTCTGTTTGCTAAAGTTAAAACGCTGCTGCTGGGCAAAAAAGAATGTTAAAGTTACTTAACTTGTTGCTCTGTTGTATCATTTTACACGTAAATAATATTAGACGATGTAAATTTTGGGCATAATTCAGGTCTAACAAATACTGTCGGGCTATACCAATGATAAAACTGATTCTTATGCGAAAATACTCAATATTTATTTTCCTGATAACATTAGCGCTGTTTGCCTGCGCTCAAAATAAAAAAGAAAAAGTTCCAAAAGATATGGATGTAAATACGCACAACAGCAATTATCAGGTGGCAACCTTCGGTGGTGGCTGCTTCTGGTGCACAGAAGCGCAGTTTCAATACCTGGACGGAGTGGTAAAAGTGGAATCCGGTTATTCCGGCGGTTCCGTTCCCAATCCCACTTACGAACAGGTTTGTGAAGGCACCACCGGTCATGCGGAAGTTATCCAGGTCACTTACGATACCACCAAAGTGAGCTACGATGAGCTGCTCCAGGCTTTCTGGATCAGCCACGACCCTACCCAGCTGAATCGCCAGGGCAATGACGTTGGTACGCAGTACCGTTCGGTTATCTTCTATCACAACGAAGAACAAAAAGAAAAAGCGGAATATTACAAAAAGAAACTGCAGGAATCTGGCGCTTATGATAAGCCTATCGTGACAGAAATCGCGCCTTTCAAGGTATTTTATAAGGCGGAAGACTATCACCAGAACTATTATAACCAGAATGGTTCCCAACCTTACTGCTACTTCGTTATCAAGCCCAAACTGGATAAGTTTAAGAAGGTTTTCAAGGACCATCTTAAAAAGCAATAAACATTTCGGGAGCTAATCCCGAAATGTTTTGTTATCTTCCATCAGTTATAAAAACTGATATTCCATTAATGAGCACTGTACAAGACCTTGCCTCTGTCTGCCCTTTTTGCGGCAGCAATGATGTAATTCGCACTGTACCTGAAAAAAAATCCTCCGACGTTATTGTAGTGTGCAACCACTGCCACAGAGCTGTCCTGCCCGGTTCCCCCTCCACCAGAACGCAGATCCAGGCAAAAAAGGCCATCGCCGATCAGGCGGTAGACCTCTGTCTGAACCACGGCCTCATCCATGGCGTCCGGTACTACCACACTGAAATGAACAAGCTTGGCGGCCAGGAGATGACCCTCCTCCATGCCAAACAGGATGTAGATACCCTCCTGGCTTCAAGAGGACTCACCCACGCCATTAAAAAGCCTAATAAAAACGGATGCGTCATCCTGCTGATCGTAATGCTGCTGATAGCCGCTTCTGTGGTCTATTTCTTCCTTAGCCACCATCGATAATTTTTCTTTCTAAGGACTTTATTGTACCTTTGTACTGTAACAACATAAATTACAGAATGAATAACGGCAGATTTCCCATCTCTTTACATATTCTGACCCTGATGGCCAGGGCAGAAGGGGAATTGCTGTCTTCAGAACATATTGCCGGCAGTATCAACTGTAACCCAGTGCTGGTACGCAAGGAAATCAGTAATCTCCGCAACCATGGCCTGATTGAAAGTAAAGAAGGCAAAAATGGCGGCGCTACCCTTGCCAAACCAGCCGCTAATATCCTCCTGTCAGATATCTACCAGGCCGTACGACAGTCCTCCCTGCTAGGAAACAGCCGAAACACTCCCAACCCCGATTGCGAAGTGGGCAAACAGATAAATATACACCTGGATCACCTCTATGCCGAGGTAGAAGGCACTTTAATCCGTAAATTACAACTTGTTACCCTGGCTGATTTCAGTCAACAGTTCGGTTAAAAATTTTTTACACCAAACTGTAATATTAATAATTACATTTCTAAATATCGAAATATGAAATTGATTTATGTAATGGACCCCTATTGTGGATGGTGCTATGGCGCCAGTGAACAGGTGGAAAAACTGGCGGCCCACTACGGAGATCAACTCCAACTGGAAGTATTACCTGCCGGAATGTGGGCAGGTTCAAATGCAAGACCACAAAGCAGCCACCTGGCAAGATATATTCAATCACATGATTTGCAGGTGGCCAACAGAACAGGGGCGAAATTTACAGACGTCTATTTCCGTACCCTCCAGGATGCCTCCCGCGTACTCGATAGCGAAATACCCTCCAGGGCAATCGTGACCGTGAGTGATAAATGGCCGGCACTCCTGCTGACATTCATCCATGCAATTCAACACGCCCGCTTTGTAGATGGTAAAGACCTCAGCAACGACGATACCTATATCGCTATCGCCGAATCCCTGGGCATCCCGGCAGACCAGTTCCTGCAACATTTTCACAGCGATGCTATGCGCTTACAAACACTGCGCACTTTTGAAAAAGCAGCCACCTACGCACATAGCTACCCTTCCATACTGATGGTGAAAGGCACCAAACTCATTCCTATTGAACAAGGATATGAAACGGCGGAAACCATCATCCGGAAAATAAATCAACGCTTCAATGAAGCTTATGATATCAATCTGAACTAACGTTTATGCAACTGAACGAACTTAAAAATATCAGCGATAACTTCCCTGGCACAGACCTGATGCCAGTGATGTTTATAGGTCACGGAAACCCAATGAATGGAATCAGCGACAATGCTTTCACAAAGGCATTGGGACATATGGGTACATCCCTTCCGCATAAACCCAGCGCTATCCTGGTGATTTCGGCACACTGGCTGACAAAAGGCACCCATGTTTTGGTAGCACCGCATCCTAAAACCATTCACGATTTTGGCGGATTCCCACCAGCGCTGTACGAGGTGCAATATCCTGCCCCCGGCGCTCCTGAACTGGCAAAAGAAACAGGCAAACTGATTACCAGTACTACCGTTGTGGAAGATGACCACTGGGGCCTCGATCACGGCGCCTGGACCGTTTTGAAACATATGTATCCGGCAGCTGATATCCCCGTGTTTCAGTTGAGCATCGACTACCATCAGCCACCAGCATACCACTACAAACTGGCGGCAGAATTAAAAGCCCTTCGTAAAAAAGGCGTACTGATTATGGGAAGTGGAAATATCGTTCATAATCTGTATCAGATTGTTTTTTCACAACATGCCAAACCATTCGACTGGGCCATCTCCTTTGATGAAACAGTCAAACAAAAACTAATGACCCATCAGTTTGAAGATCTTGTCAATTATCATACGCTGGGCCAGGAGGCGATGTTATCAATCCCTACGAACGACCATTATCTCCCTATGATATACACTTTAGGACTCATCAATAAAGGGGAAGATATTCAATTCACTTACGAAGAAATTCAAAACGCCAGCATTAGCATGCGCTGCTTCCAAAGCGCCTGATCCATCAATCAGGCGATTTGAGACTCTGCGCCGGATTCGCTAACGCCGACCGAATGGCATGATAACTCACCGTAAGCAATGCGATTATAACCACCAACGCTGCGGTGAGTACAAATATGCCAGGACCGGCATCAATATGATAAGCAAACTGCATTAACCATCTGTCCATATACCACCAGGCCAGTGGTACCGCCACCAAAACCGCTACTAGCAATAGTTTCAGAAAGTCGGCCGACAGTAATCTCACTATTCCCCAAACAGACGCTCCCAACACTTTCCTCACTCCTATCTCTTTCTTCCGCTGTGCCGCAGTGAAAGCCGCCAGTCCCAATAAACCCAGACATGCAATGAACAACGCCAGCACCGTAAACACCAGGAATATTTTCTCCTGCACTTTTTCTCTGGCATATTGTTTCGCAAAAGTTTCATCCAGGAAGCTGTAATCAAAAGTATGTTCGCGGTCAAATTGTGAAAAGACTTTTTTGATATGGGCAACTGCCGCCGGAATGTTTTCCTTACTGACTTTCACATAGAGATTATCCTCCATCTTTACCACTGGCGCCATTTCCAGCACCAACGGCCCTATTTTATGCTGCAAGGAGTAATAGTGAAAATCATTTACAACGCCAACGACTACACGTGAAACTCTGGTATCTTTATCTACATTAAACTCCACTCGTTTTCCAATGGGATCTTTCCAATTTAGTTTCTTTACCAGCGTTTCATTAATCAGTACTCCGTTATAGCGATCGCCTTCCCCCTGTACACTGAAGTTCCTTCCTTGCAGGATTTTCAGTTCCATTGTATTCACGAAATCTTCATCTACAAAGAAGTTTTGTGCCAACATCGTTGCACTAGGCAGCTTGCCATCTACTTCAAAATAAAAACCATGGCCCCCGATATCATTCCCCCCCAGCGGATTACTCGCAGCCGCCACGCCTTGTATAAGATGATTTTGCAGTAGTTGCTGTTTCATGGCTGGAATATGATTGCGGCTCTCCACGGAAGGCAAATGAAAGGTCAGCACCTGGTCCCTGTTAAAGCCCATATTCGTATGCATGACGTAGTCCAGTTGCCGGTAAGCGACCATTGCGCTGGCTGTCAGAAGAATGGCAATACTGAACTGAAAAATCACCAGTCCTTTCCGCAACCGGCTATGGGAAGGAATATTGGCTTTGCCTTTCAAACTCCCCACCATATTGAACCCTGACATAATCAAAGAAGGATAGGCGCCGGATAAGAGTCCTGTCACGGCTGTAATCAGCAAAACAACGGCAATAGTGCGAACCATACCTGCATCCCAGACATTAAACTGTACCCCGGTAACATTATTAAAATAGGGCAACACGATATACACCGTCAGGCAGGCCAATATCGCTGCGAGGAAAGTAAGAATCATCGCATCCGCCATAAAGAGGCCGGCCACCTGCCATCTGCCGGAGCCCAGCGCCTTGCGTAATCCCACCTCGCGTATCCGGGAAACCGCCCTGGCGGTGGACATATTCATATAATTAATACAGGCGATCAGCAGAATGAGCACTGCCGCACACATGAAAATGTATACATAAATGATATTACCATTGGCCCCTATTTCATAGTCCATATTGGAATGTAAATGAATATCCTGCACAGGCTGTAACAGCATGTTATAGGTCACGCCCTCTCCCATATGCGCCTTCAGGTATTTATCATAAAAGCCCTTCATCTTTTGCTGCAACGTAGCGGCACTTGCCCCTTGCTTCAATAACAGGTAAGTATAGATATTGAAGTTCTGCCAGCCATCAGCCTGATAATCGGGCTGTAATACGCGCACCGCCTCAAAGTTGAAATGCGTATTCGCAGGAACATCCTGCACCACGCCGGTTACCCGAAATACTGCCGGAGGATTAATCACCACCGACTTCCCCATCGCATTTTCCACGGTGCCAAACATTTTACGGGCAAGACTTTCCGTCAGTACCAATCCTTCTGGCGCATTCATTGCCGAGCCTGGGTCTCCTGCCAGAAAATGATAGGAAAACAGCTGAAAAAAAGAAGGATCTGCTATAAAGAGAGATTTTATATCGAAGCGGGTTCCATTGGTTTCGAGGGTATTATTTCCATCTGCCACAATGCGGGTCATGGATTCCACTTCTTCATAATCTTTGGCCAGGACCGGCCCAAACGGCGCTGAAGTAGGCGCCAGATTGAGGTTCCCGCCAGACCAGCTGGCTGTATTCACCACCCTGTACAAGCGGGAACTCTTATCAAAGTATTTATCGTAGCTGGTTTCGTGATACACATACAGCCCTAATATCCAACATGCTGCCAGACCAATAGCCAGACCTGTAATGTTAATCAGCGTAAAAAACCGATACCGGATCAGATTACGCCAGGCAATGAGTAGGTAGTTGCGTATCATAATATGCGTTTACGATCATTTCTACACCAGCTATGCCAATCAGCTCATTTCTGCCCCACAAGGAAAAACACATGTAATTTTACATACATATGTCCGTTTTCATAACAGCACCTGTTCAATAATGTTATTATGCCTTCAGGTATTCTCCTTCCAGCTGGACTACATTATTCTCCACATTGGTGTCAATTGCTTTGAGGATTTCGGTCTTCATATCTTCTGTTACGCGACTAAAGCCAAACATACGGGCAATAAAAGGTACAGCGGCTTCAGGTTGTATAGCCACAGCATCTTTCACCACTTTTTCCAGCGCAACGCCCATCTCTTCTACTGCAATATAGTTTACTTTCCGGGCTGCAGACGGCAGTTCACTACGGTCACGGACCTCCGGAGAAGGCAGGTCGGTATGCCAGAGAAACTGTCCTTTAATTTTTATGCGTTTACCAGCATCCGCATGACGTACCGCATGACGCAATACTTCCCGGATGCGCGGACCTACGCGGGTAATGCCTGCCGCTTCCACCATACGCCGCGCCAGTTCGTCAAAATGAACGGGACTTTCCACTTCCACGACTTGTTGTATCCAGCTACACAACTGCCCCATAGAGGCCTGATGCAGTTCCTGCTGACGAATATCTTCCGGTAATTCCGCTGTTCTGTACAATTGGGAAATTTCTTTAGGCGCCGCTACAATGGTTCTTTCCATTTCAAGGTCTTCCTGAACAATTGCGGCGTCTTTATCAGCTGCTGCCTGATAAGTTTTGGCAGACTCGATGGCCTCCACCAGCCGTTCCAACTCAACGCCCGGATGGTGGAACCAGTCGGTACTCCAGATCCGGTGAATACGCCAGCCCATTGCTTCGAGGACTTGCTGCCGCAGCCTGTCGCGGTCCCTGGCGGAACGGGCTGAGTGATAAGCAGCGCCATCACACTCTATTCCCAGCAGATATCTGCCCGGATAATCCGGATCAACTACTGCGAGATCTATATAAAATCCTTTGGCGCCTACTTGTTTACGTACCTGATATCCTTTGGCGGTGAGCATTGCTGCTACATTCTCTTCAAAAGGACTATCTGCAGGCATGCCTGTTTCGGTAGTATGATTGAGTCGGCCATGCTGCGCATAGTACAGGAAATTCTTGAGCGCATGGATACCATAACTTTTCGTTCTGTTGACATCAATATCGTCGGAAGTGATATTGGTAAAGACTTCACAGCGTGTTTTCGCGCGGGTGATCAGTACGTTCAGTCGTCTTTCTCCACCATCGTTGTTCAGTGGCCCGAAGGACATGGCCACATACCCTTCCTCCGTACGTCCGTAACCGATAGAGATATAGATCACTTCTCTTTCATCTCCCTGCACGTTCTCCAGGTTCTTTACAAAGAAGGGTTCATCTGCATGGCCTGTGAAGAAGCTTTCCAGTTCAGGATGTTGTTTTCTTCTGAGCTCCAGCGCATCGCTGATCGCTTCCCGCTGTGAAGTACTGAATGCCACCACGCCTAAACTTTGATGTGGATAATGCTTCGCATGTGCAATAACGGCATCGGCTACACGTTCCGCTTCCAGCGGATTAGTACGCGTTTTACCGCGATCATAGGCTGTATCGGGGAGATGATGGAACACAAGACCGGCTTGTTCCTTTGTACCGGGACTAGGGAATATTACCAGTTTGTTATCGTAGAATTCATGATTGGATAAAGTGATCAGTGATTCGTGTCTGCTGCGATAGTGCCAGCGAAGCATACGTTGTGGCGCTCCCTGTGCATCACAGAGGCCAAGAATACTTTGCATGTCTGCCGTCACATTATCTTCATCGTCGGATTCTTTATTCAGTGAATCGAAGAAGCTGGTAGGTGGCAATTGTTTCGTGTCTCCCACTACTACCAATTGTTTTCCGCGCATAATAGCGCCAAGGGCGTCTACAGGTCTTACCTGGCTGGCCTCATCAAAGATGACCAGATCAAATTCCAGGGATTCCGGCGGCAGGAAATTCGCGATAGACATAGGGCTCATCATGAATACCGGCTTGATGGCCTGTATAGCCCAACCGGCCGCCTGCATCAATTTACGAACCGCCATATGACGAGCCTTTTTATTGAACTCCATTTTCAGGATATTCATTTGTCCGCCTGCCTCTGTTTTAGGCATTTGTTCCCAATGTTGCAATGCCACACGGACACGGTTATACTGTAAATTCAGCGTATCCAGTCGCTGGAACTGACGAACCAACTCTTCGTGGCTGGAGCGATTGAACTTCCGCAGTTCAGGGTGTAATCTTACCGCTTCTTCAATCAGGTATTCGTACCAGCTTTTCAGCAATGCCGTCTTCAGCCATGCACCAGCATCCAGCCATGACAGGGATGTTGTCACCAGGCATTCCAGGTTATCCTGGTGAGCGGTGGTGGCAATATTATTCCAGGCAATGGTATGCGTGATAGCCGGCAGTTTTGTCAGCCATTCCTGTAAAGTTTGTTGCTGGCCTGCAAAAGTATCCAGGCGCAGGGAAGGTGCAGGAAGACGTTGTTGTTCATCCATTTGGAGCGTATCCAGAACGGAATGCAGTTTAGCAGTAACGTTAGCTATCTGCTGACGGATATTAGTTTTTTCCTGTGTCGCGCGACCAGGATCTGCTTGTCGCTGTAAACACTCCACTACCGCAGCAGGAATGGCCCCTTGCTGGATACGGAGATGAACGTCTGTCAGGTAATCGGTGGCTTTATGCAGCAGCTCCCAGTTGGAGTGCAGCTTTTCCCATCGGGTACCGAACAGGGATTCCACCAGGGAATTATTTTCTTTCAATATAGCATCCTGTCTGCGGCAGGACATAATATCATCCACATATTGAAGGCGGGTGGTATTATCTTCCGGAAGGCCTTGCAGGCAAAGCGCAGCCAGTTGTTGCTTACTACGGCGATAGCTGCCGATGAGGAATTTATACCACTTATTGCCATGTGCCAGCAAATCCTGGCGCACTTGTAACAGCTCTTGTTCCCATGCTTCCGGGATCAGTATATTTTGATATTGTTGGCGTAAAGTAGCTGCTTGCTGGCCTGCCTCCAGGATTTCCCGGATCAGATGTCCCTGGTTGGTCCATGCAGGATGAGCAGCATTGATACCACGGATATCAGGCTGCGCACCAATAACTTCGCAGATATCCGCGAGTACTTCCGCAACGGCCATTTGTTGTGGAACGGGCAACTGTAGCCATTCTGCTACGTTGATGGATAGTTGTTCCAGCTGTTGAACGGCAGTACGTGTTTCTTCCAGCAGTGCCTGCACTTTCTCCTGTTCATGGGGGAGCAAACTGGTTAATCTGGCCCCCCGGAAAGGCGCAGTGGATGGCATTCCAATCATGCGCAGACAAGCCTGCATGCGTTCCGCGAGGGCTACAGCCTGATTGGCCCGAACAGCATTCCAGGTATTAATATCGGGAACGGTTATACGCGGTAATGGTACATTTGCTGCATCCTTGCGGAGTTGCAGCAGATAACCGATAATTTGCTGGGGGGTAAGTCCGCTATGTTGAATGGGCGTATTAATGGCGATGCAGTAATCGTTCAGTTCTTCCCGGGTGCGATCCAGCATGGTGAGTTCTTCCTGCAGTTTGGCTGCGTTGGGTTTTCCCAGTTCCATGACCCGGCGCAATTCCTGGTGGAGGACTTTCTTATTTGCTTTATGGCTATGTAGTTCCAGGCATGCTTCGCCGAGGTAGATATTATCCAGGCGGCGTTTCACGACTTCCAGGGCCGCGAGTTTTTCAGCCACGAAGAGGACTTTTTTTCCTCTGCCGATAGCATCCGCGATGATATTGGTGATCGTTTGAGATTTCCCGGTGCCTGGAGGTCCTTGTATTACGAGGTTTCGGCCTTGTTGCACGGCGAGCATCGCCATGATCTGAGAGCTATCGGCATCTACCACCTGGAATAGTTCTGCGGCATTGGTTTCTTTATCGATAAAAGCATCTTCAGGGATTTCCGGGGAATTCTCCTGGAATCCGCCGCCGAAGAGGCTGGAGATCACCGGATGATCTTCTGGTTTTTGTCCTGCGGGCCAGTTGCCGCTATCCAGATCGTTATAGATCATGAACTTACCGAAGGAGAAGAAGCCCAGTTCGATGGCATCGGGGATAACTTCCCAGCGGGAGAAGCCGTGGATGGCGGTAGCTACGCTGTTGAAATATTCATTGATATCGACATCCTCTGCATCCGGGAGTTCCGGGATATGGATACCGAATTCAGCTTTCATTTTAGCTTGCAGGGAGATATTTTCTCCTACTTCCTCGAGGGTATATTTTAGTCGGAACCGATCGCCTACATTGCTGCGGTCCAGTGAAACCGGTACGAGAATGAGAGGGGCTTGTCGTGGCTCCTCGCTGGATGCCGTTTCAAACCATTGCAGCATACCGAGGGAAATATAGAGGATGTTTACCCCTTGTTCTTCCAGGCTGGTACGTGCCGCGTAGTAGGTATTCAGTAGTTTATGCTGAAGGGTGATATTATTTTCATTGGTCTGCAATTTGGTATCCGTATAACCTTTTTCCAGGGCTTCCGGAGAAGGTGTGGGGACTGGGAGGTCCTGAGGGTTGGCTGTCTCTCCAACGGCTCTCCCGGCGAAAGTCATGGCTTTATTTTCGCGTACCAGCAGGTGGTAAATAGCGGCAGATTGTTCCTGCACGATGTGCAGGCCTTTGCCGGTGGGTAACTTATAATTGAGCAGGGGATTTCTGAGGCCGAGGTCCAGCAGTTCTTTGCGGGAGGCTTCCAACCTGCTTAAAATGGATCCGATCATAACAGCAGTGAGAAACTGTAAAAATATGGTTTATTTCCTAAAACGGGGAACAGTATACGTGCAGTATGTGGAAGTCCATAAAATAAATTAGGCAGCGTGTTTTCGCTGCCTGGGTATGATGTGAATACTAAGCGTATGGGGAGTTGTCCGGGACTTCCCAGAGTGGATAGGTAATGCCGAGCAAATCGTTCTCTATCATGGGAGGATGATTAAGCATAAATTGCTTCTGTACCTCGGTTAAGGAGGGATGCTGTAATATCCAGTTTTTACTTAAAGGATTATGTGGATCTGTAAGTGCAGCAGCCTTACGTTGTTGGCGTTTAATATACCACTTAACAAATTTGCGATACATAAATATTCATTTAATAGTTAATAAAATGGATGAATGTTGAAATTCTGGAATATAAATGTTTGAAGCAGCAAACTGCTATTACATAAAAAAACGAATGGCAAGGCAAATAAAATAAAGTGCAAAAGCAATAGCAGTGAAGAAGAAACTACGTGTATAGCAAAGCCGTTTCCATTCCATTTGTGAGTGAAATTCTGCTGCGACTCTTTCTATATCTGCCAAATAATAACTGGACAACTCTTTGTCGATAACTGTTGATAATGGAATTTGATGTTTGGGCACTGCTTTCTCAAGAAATTTTTTGAGCACATTCGAATAATAAGCAGGCCCCTCAATAGCAATCTTTTCATCAGGAATTAAAAGCAGAAATGTAAATAGGATCGATAGTCCATAACACAAGGCAAAAAGCAAAAAAGTCCACAACATAAAGTTGTTCTTAAATCCCGCTGTTAATACATCTCTACAAATTGACCATAGAGAAGCCGACATCGCTGAGTAAATCACGACCATAACGGTGAATTTACTACTGAACTGTTGACTGGCAGCTAAATACTCTGCACATCGTTTTTCATTTACCTCAATGAGGTAATCATTACTGTAAAAGGATTTCATGATCTGGTTATTTTTAAGCATCAAATGTAGGAGAACACCATAAAATAACCTTATTCATTTCTGTTCATTTTTGAATGATCCGTTCATTATCATTCACACTGAATCGCGCTATCAGCAAGATAATGAACAGATCAAATTGAAAAGAGGTTTTTCAATAATTTAGCACGGATCCGATATTACATTTCTCTTATCTTAGCATATTCTTGAAACAATTTTTTCTTAAGATTAAAGCACTATTGCGTATGACGCCCGAAATATATTTTCATGAAGATGACCTTAACCAAGTTGAGATCATTCCTGAACAAAATTATGCTAATACGGTAGAACAGATGGAAGGCTTCCCTCCACAAGAAGAAGGAGTAATGGGATTCACCAGTATCATCATCAGAGACCAAACTCCTGTCAACATCAGTGAATTAAAAATCAGTGCAGCCGCATTAAATAGTGCACTAACGCCGCAATGCACGCAAGTATTTGGTACGGTAAAAACCGGCTATGGCAGTTATGTAGAGATAGTGGAGCATGCAGCAGCTTATGGATTTGACAAATATGCCATCGTGGTGGAATCGCTGGATGATGTTGTCAAAAATATTTTCCTGATAGACTACTATCCACCGAAAGAAATAATCTGTAAACCGATATTTCCCGTACTCTATCAATTAGGCACGCAATTTCCGCTTATCCTGGTGGACTGGAATGCTTGTTCCATTGTTCGATTAAATAATGAAACAGCTATAAATGAGTATCTGGAATATATATTTAATCCGGAGGAATAGCGTCTTAGTATAGGTAATTTAGTTAGACAACTGGCAATCTCCCCAACACTTTCTCATATAAATTATTGAGCGAATGTGGCATCTGCTTTGTACCGACCTGCGCAAATCCCTGGCTTTCATAGTAGAGGCAAAGCCATTTGTTGGCAGCGTTACAATCCAGTCGCAGTAAGAGGATAGCTTGTTCCTCGAGGCAATCACCTATATAGTTCAGGATCTTTGTACCTAAGTTTTCACCTGCAAATTGTTTTCTGACTACTAAAGAATGGACATAGCCTGCTTTCGCGGATTGTTGTCCCCAATAGCGTTCGTCAGCTGATGAGAGTCGATACATACCCATCAGTTCATTGGAGATATTCTCTACAAAGTAAAATTCCTGATTGGCGATGCCTTCTTCAATCCAGGCAATACTTTCCTGGTCAGGGTTCAACCAGGTATTCCATTGATCCAGTCCCTTTTGATGAATAGCTGTGGCAGCTTCTTTCAACAGCTGCAGTACTAATGGGAGTTCAACGGGACTCACTTTACGGACTTGAAATGGGTATACTTCATCAATATGTCTCATGTCGGCAAAGGTACTTATCCTCTATGGAAAATCTATTTTCTGCCAGTCGTGATCAACAGCTTTATTGTAGAGATCAATTTTTTCTTTCAGCTCATCAGGTAGATGAAACTTCATCGCTCTAAGCTTATTGATATAGAATAATAACCTATCCGAATTTTGCGACTGAAATGGCAATTTCTTCAATTTATCGATTAAGATTTGACCCAATTGAGGATCATTCATCTTCATTAAAAGATTAATCCCGGCCGTCTCACTGTCATCTGTTCTGTCGATAAGATGTTTACGGACAGTTTCAAGATAGGTTTCATTGGGCGCAAATTCAGACTGTAATATACTCAGCCAGCATTTCAGGTCATTATCTGCGACATCACTCCATTTAGCGATCTCATATTTAGGGATGGTGATTAATCTATGTAATCTTTCCGCGATAAATAGTCTCCACTCCTCGTTTCGACCGAAATCGATCAGATATTTACTCATCTGTGAAGAATAATCTAATATGAAAGCGTCCAGTTCCTGAATAACTGCTTCCATATTGGTTTCGGAGGGATTGGAACCTTTGTTCATCATCTAATTATTTGGAGTGATATGATATATGTATTACAGGCAATTAATCATTTTGTCTCACTTATTTATGTCTCTTCATATATCTGTATAATTCCTTAATATCTTTACGTACTCTTTTATCAGTTATATCCCCAGACCAGGAACAATCATATACTGCAAAGTTGTCTCCATCTTTATAAGCAAATACCAGATAAGTATGGTCTTTCTTGAACTTCAATGAACAATTAGAAACGCTATGTGGCGCAAATTCCAGCAAATCCCCAGGCGCTGATTTTCCTTTTATTACACCTACAACTTCAATTTGAGCGTTCACTCCCGGGTAATAGTTGTCTATTTCGGGATCGCCGGTGCTTTGTATATCCCGCGCTTTTACCACCAGGATATAATCAGACTTGGGAACATATGCAGTCACAGGAGCCATCATTACGCAATCACATGCCATAGAAATAGCATAAGTAAACAAGAGTAATAAGCTAATAAAAATAGCTTTCAGAGACATTTTTGCGAGTTTTTGAAGTGAGATTTTCAGAACTTGAAGTCTTCCGTCTTAGCAGGTAGACTATCGAATACTTTGCTGCCCAAAAATGTAAAATAGCCTTCTTGTCGCGACCATTTATATTTATCTATACTAATCATTCTTTTCCCGAATTTAATGGTATCTGAGTTACATGCATACAGGTATTCATTACCCTGAACGATCAGCAAATGCGATTTAATATTCAATGTATCACTGAAATCGCCAGAAGTTTTAAATTCCACGGGCTCTTCCATGCCAGCACCCAGCTTAATACCCATTAAATGAGAGGCTCCTGTTCTATCAATATCATTTATCAATACCAATAGAATAAAATTCCCATCCTGGTTATAATCAATCATCACAAGGCTATCGGGCCCTCTCCCATCCACATATACAGGACTGATCCCTGAACCCGGGATCTCAATACCCGTGATTCCACACTGAATATGCACATTATCTTTAATGGTTTCAAAGGTGATACGATTATCTCTGGCCGACAGCACAGCTGACGTAGGCGTATTCACGCGAGCCCCCGGTTCGGAACAGGAAAATAAAAAAACAAGGAGTAGAAAGGTGGATAAAAGTTTAAGCATAAAGTATTTCATAGGGTTGTGGCGATATATGATCATTACATCAGATCAAACCCAGACATCGGTAATTGAGCCGTAAAGAAATCAGTCAGATAATTTTCTTTCTGCTCAATAGCGTTTTTGCCTTCATAATAAAAATACACTGGGGGATTATCACCTTCATCAGTACAAAAGAAAGCAAATTGATATCCTTGATGAGCCCAAAATACAAATGCATTAGCTGGCAAAGAGAGACCTCGTTCTAATAGTAATTCCTCAAAATCTGGTTTTAAGATATAAATCTCATCTAAAAAAACTGATGATCCTTCCATATAACTCCCAGCTCCCTTCCCCATATAATATAAAAATTCCACATACGTAGAAGGTAAGGTCAACTCAAAATAGCGTTCCAATCTTTTCATTTCAGAAACACTACAACCCTTTAATTTAATATTTTGGCTTACTAAATATTTTGAAATTGAATGAATATCCATAATAAATTGTTTTACCTCAAAGACTTGGATATATCTAATTGGGCTTCTGAACACATTTATCTTAGGTTTTTTAAAAATCCTGAGTATGACACAAAAAGCTCTCAGAAGTCAACTTTCAGAATAATAATTCCTCATCATTCATAATTACTATTTTGCATAACCTAAAGATACACTAGCGTATCGACTAACGGCACCAACTATGTGATGCATCATCAAAATCGTGATCAACATGATACTATTAGATCCATTTTACTTCAATAGGGAATTACTTAATCAACTGTCGCTGGCAAGCTTCTATAATAAACTTAGAAAAGAATAAGGGATACGTTCATTGAGTCCGTTGTATTGTCTGCAATGGCATTAAATCTAACGTTTAAATAAGAACAATCCCTCGTCATTGGGTATCTGTTCCACACTTTGTTCTTTACCTGTTGCCGTAATTAAAATCCAGGTAAAGGGGTTAATCTGATCATCACCTATTATTATTCTAGTTTTAAAATAACGGCACAAGTAAACAGATAGCTCTTTTATATCCAACTTCAAATGTGAATAAATACATACCTCCCAACATACATCACCTTTCATAGGAACACATTCAAGCACGACATCAATATCCTCACTCAATTCACTATCTATATCAAGATAAGCTATTGATACGGTTTCTTTAAAATAATGCGACAAACTGACTAGTAAGTCATCAAGATTAACACAATCCTCAATTATTAAGCTCAACATAACTATTATTTTGAAGGCAAATCATTGCCATCTTCCGCAGCAGCTATCTTTCTGTTTGAAGTTCGTCGTTCTAAATCAATCTTCAATAGGTCAAAGAAGGATTTATTTTTAAACGGTATTTTATAATCTGATTTGCATGAGTCGAACTTTTCAACATTTTGCAATGTTGTCATCAGCTTTTCAATTTGAAATCTAGACTTCACTCGTTCAATGACATACAATCTTAACGACATTGGTGTATGAAGGCTCTTCCAATAAACTGGCTGCAAATCGAAACACTCATCAAATACAAAGTAGGGTATACTTGATGGATCTAAATTATCAATACTATCAACATATACCCGCATTTGTATACTTCTACTGAAATAATCACTTCCAAATGAATCTCTATAATTATCAAGATAATTATTCGGTCTATATTTCAATTGATGATTATCCTTCACTTTGCAGTTTGAAAAAATCATAGAAAAAAGAAGTATACATATAGCGTATTTAAATCGTTCTTCCATTTGTCTTTATTTGACTAAAGTATCCATTATATACCCATCCCTCCGACTTGTACTACCGGATTATCAATACCATATTTACCAAGTCTAAGTTTAAAGATTTCTTTTAGAAAAGTCTGTTGGATTAAATCTAGTCTCTATTCCGACTCTCTATAGGGGACTTCGATATAACCCAAATAATATTCTACCTTACTTCCAGTAAAAAACAAGAAAAATTTTTCAGGAAACTGAATTGTATGAATTAATACTTCTTCTCCAGAGTATTCTTCCATGCTATTCAAAACTGTATTAAATTGTTCCAGTTGTTCTTTACTTCTGTCACCTAAATCACGACGTAATAGATATAGGCTATGGGCATCTTTTTTTTCCATTTTTTCAACAGTATAGGGCAGAACTCCCATAAGATAGTCATAAAACTTATTTCCACTTTCTACATTGCTTAATATTCGCAATATTAGTGCGTGAAAGAAGTCACATTTTTCCATTAAATGCTTAATTATACTAGTTAATCTATTTTGAAGGTACTGGTAAACTTATCATGGCTCGAACATCCTTACCTGATATTTAAATGGCGTATTTCCTGATTAGTTTATACATCTTCCCCATGATACTTCTTCTTATCCTCCTCTGTATAAAAACAATAAATCAGTCCGTCCATATTTTCTTCTCCTATTTCATGCATCATCCAATGGCTCAATTCTTCCAGATCAGATGTTTGCTTGATATCTTCTGCTTTCAATGGAAATTTTGGAAAGAGAACAATGATGCCATTCTCGTTCTTCAGTAATTCTATGACCCGCGGTTCAATAGGGCAATGGAAATAAGTTTCATCATAGGTACGCGCAACGAGCGATAACTGTCCATCCATCATCTGTTCTTCAAACCATGCATCTGTTCCTAGAATATACCAGAATGGATCTCCTGCATCCATCGCGTAGTCCATCCACTCATCCAGCTCGTTACCGAAAACAACTACTGCTACATGTTGTTGATTAATAATGGTGCAATAGGGTTGCTGTGTAGAAAGGTTTGTCATATGATTTTAATTAGGTGAGATGAAGGTAATAGATTTAACGACAACCTTCCATAAAAACAAGCTGTAACATTCACCCATAATTAATACCCATGGCATGATTATTTCGGGTCATTTTGTAAAATATAATGTGATGAAAAAGCATAAAAAAGACATCAAAATGGACCTTCCGGAAGTAAGCGATATTCCCGGACAAGAAAATTATAAAGTAGAGAAAATGGGGCCAGACACAGCCTCTTCCGCAGATGAAGAAGGGGAAGGCGTGCTTGACGACAACAATGACACCGCCCTTAGTGACGACAGCAATGTAAGCGAAACAGAACGCGAATTATTGGACGAAGCGGCCAACGAAGACCCCGCTTATGAAGATGAAGTCCGCATGCATAAGGCAGAAGTAGATATGACAGATGACGAAGGAGATTTATTAAATGAAGATGAATCCCTGGATGTGCCAGGTAGCGATGAGGATAATGAAGAAGAAAATTATGGCGAAGAGGATGAAGAAAATAATGATTACAGTATCGATAAGAACAATGATTAGTCATTGCTGAAAGAGGCAATATTTACCCCAAAAAAATTTTCATGTAAAAATAATTGCAGCATTTTAAATCTTAAATGCTTTAATTGTTCCTATGATTTTTCCATCAAAACAATTTATGTCGCTGAAACTATTTTCATCTAACAACCTGCTTTTATTAAGCTGCGCTTTATTGGTGACCAGCTGTAATATTGCAGGCGAATGCAATTCCGAAATTACAGCACGTATATCCAACCCCAATAAAACAATTCAGGCTATACTGGAAGAAACAGACTGTGGAGCCACCACCAGTACATCTTATGGTATCTGTCTGGTGGAAGGAAGCCTTCCAACTGTTGGATACAAACCGGAAAACACCATTCTAGGCAGCCGCAGATATCCGCGCATGCAATGGAAAACGAACGACACTCTCTGCATTCATGGAGCAGATACCACCAACGGATATACGATGAAAACACATTTACTTCTTAAAAACCTGAACAAAGAAGTGACTATTATTTACACAAACTAATTCGCGGTAGGTAAAAGATGAAGGATATAAATATTCCTTAGCACTGTTGTAGGGAGACACGATCTTATCACAACTGAAGGAACTCAATAAGCAGAAAGGGAAAGGAGATCATAATATGTCTATGAAATTTTAGACTGTCAACTTTTAAACCTTCATTCATATAATCCGATAGGTATAAAAACAAAAAAACCGCTATAGTATAGCGGTTTAATTTGTGTCCCGGATTGGATTCGAACCAATGACCTACTGCTTAGAAGGCAGTTGCTCTATCCAGCTGAGCTACCGAGACATCCCGTCCATCTTGACAGATATTTTGTATATTTATCTATCGTTTTGGGAGTGCAAATGTATAAATTTTTTGTTTAAAAAAACAAATTAATTTTATTTTTTTTCGATAATGTTGTGATTACTATGGACGTAAAAATTGAATCAAGCTGGAAGGATGCCCTCAAAGATGAATTCCAGAAATCGTATTTCGAACAGATTGTCATGTTTCTCAAACACGAGAGAGCCCTCGGCAAAACCATCTACCCTGGCGGAAATGAGATCTTTAATGCCTTCGACAAAACACCCTTCGACAAGGTAAAAGTAGTCATTCTCGGACAAGATCCATACCACGGCCCCGGACAAGCACATGGCCTCTGCTTCTCCGTTCAGGATGGCGTAAAACCTCCCCCATCTCTCGTAAATATTTATAAAGAAATGAAAACGGACCTGGGACTGGAACCTCCAACCGGCGGCAACCTCTCCAAATGGGCAGATCACGGCGTACTCCTCCTCAACGCAATCCTCACCGTGCGCGCCCACGAACCCGCTTCACACTCAAAAATTGGCTGGGAAACCTTTACCGATGCGGTCATCCGTAAAATCTCCGACCAGAAAAAAGACGTCGTATTCTTACTCTGGGGCCGCTTCGCACAGGATAAACAAATCCTCGTAGACGCCACCAAACATCATATTCTTAAAGCCGCTCACCCCTCTCCGTTCAGCGCTGACAAAGGATTCTTCGGTTGCAAACACTTCTCTAAAACCAACGAAATCCTTTCTAAAGCAGGCATAGAACCAGTGGATTGGCGACTTTAATTCCGAGTAAAATAAAATTAATATATTAGCTGCATACGCTGAACAGCGAAAGAGAACGGCTATATGAAAATGATAAAAAAAATCCTGGGAACAATCTTCGCAGCATATGCCTTGCTCCTCTTTGCAGGCACACTCCTGATTGTTTTTATCCCCATCTGGATATCTTCATTCTTCTCCGAACCGACCCCCTCTAAGGTCTTCCTTACCATCGGGCGCTTCTGGATGAAAGTATATATGCCCCTGATCGGATGCCCCGTCCGCACCAAAGGACGGGAACACTTCGCCAAAGGCCAGACTTACGTAGTGGTATGTAACCACAACGCACTCATCGACGTGCCCGTGACCACTCCCGGTGTACCTGGCGTCAACAAAACACTGGCAAAGGCATCTATGGGCAAAATCCCGCTGTTTGGCGTACTGTATCGCATCGGCGGTATCCTCGTCGACAGAAGCGACGAAACAAGCCGTAAAAACAGTATTATTCAAATGCGTAACGCACTCGATATGGGAATGCACATGCTCCTCTATCCGGAAGGTACCCGCAATCGTACCGGCGAACCACTGAAGCCCTTCTATGATGGCGCCTTCACCCTCGCTATCGATGCACAAGTACCCATCATCCCCTCCCTGCTGTTTCATACGAAAATCGTCAACCCAGCAGGTAAAGGATTCTACGCTTGGCCACACCACATCGATTATCACTTCCTCCCTCCTGTTCCTACCGCCGGACTCACTAAAGACGATGTACCAGCACTGAAGGAAAAAGTCTTTAAAATTATGTGGGACTATTATCTCGCTAACGATAAATAAAAAAAGTCCCCTGCCATGGCAGGGGACTTTTCGTTTATACTAATACGTTACATATTGTAGAACGTTCGCGATCGGTTAATCCTCAAGTCTCGCAATAATCCCGCTTTCGGGTTGATCGTAATACTGAACTGACGGAAAGTACCAAACGGTACTACGTTGATAGACATCTGCCAGCAATGCAGATCCCTGGAGATATACATGTTCGTATACGCCACCTGCATATGCGTAAAATCAAAACCACTGTTCAAACCAACCTTCCATTTAGGAGTCAGACTGAAATCTCCGTTGAAGTTGACGTATTGCTGAATAATATTTACCAATCCCCCGGAGTCTGCACGAACCTGATTCACATAGTTGAAGCTATAAGACAGATCCACTCTCCATGGAATATCAAAGTCGACATACTCACCCGGATTATTACGTACCATCTGCAACTGACGCTGTTGCGCCGCTAACAAAGTATTCGGGTCCGTTACATTGGCAAGGGAATCCAGCGCCTTCTGCTTGTCCTGCGATTTCTTGTCCTTCGACTGGAAAGAGGTAGACATGGTAATACCGGCAGATGCGAGTCGCCCAGGACTGAATTTGCCCGTCTCCCATACGTATTTGTCTATTCTCTGGCCATTAGGCTTCGTGGCATAAGGGTCTAGTATAGCGTTGGCAGTGATGTTCAGTTTATCAAATAAGTTCGTACGTGCGTACAGGTTAAATGGCGCCAGTTTGAAACTATCCGCTACAAAGTTATAGTTGGTACTCAACCCAAAACCATCCAGCAGCTTGATTTTCTTCTCATGGTTAGCACTGGTATCCTTTCTGCTGAATACCTTCATCTCCAGGTTGTTATCCAGGTTGAAGGTCATCCCGGCAAAGGTTCCCTCACTAGGTACGCCAATCGGCGCTCCTGTATAATAAGAGGTACGCGTACTATCTCCTGCCGCATTATACCGCATATTGTAATAGGCGCCACTGTTCAGGTTAGGGCGGTAATTCACCCCAATAGACGGACGCATTACATGTCGGATTGCCTTAATGCGGGAATCCTTGTTGAAGGTATACATACCATATAAGGCAGTAGCGAGCGACATAGCCGCACTCACTTCATGTTGCGCAGAAAATCCAGGAATATAGGTAGTATCCAGCGCCCCTAGTTGTCCGGTAGATAAATTCGTTTTATTCGGGTCCCATTGGCGATAGACCTTCTTAGTATACCAGTATTCCGTCATATTCACACTCGGTGAAAGCGTAAATGACTTCATCACAGGAATAGAGAAGGCAATAGGAATGTTCTGTCTCATGCCCGTTTGCAAGGCGTCAAACATTTCCTTTTTCCCGAAGGAAGAATCCTTAAAATATGCCTGGTTACGGAATTCGTTCGTATAGCCGATACCTATTTTCTGATACCATTTTGCAGTACCTATCAGTTCTTTTGGCTGGAAAGGATAGATCGTCTGTACGGAGAAGTTCGCATCCGGGAAAGTAAGCGATACATCCCTGGTCTGGAGGTTCTGGTTATCAGAAAGGTTGACGGTCAGGTTATATGGTTTGTTCTGCCAGGTTTTTGAGAAACTGATGGAAGAACCAATATTATTGTTGACACGGGTACTATAGTCGTATACATTATACTGATTATAGGAGGAACTACCGAAGTTCACGCTGGCGCCGAAGTTAATTCCTGGTCTGGCCTTGCTATCCATACTATGGTTCCACATAATACGGAAGTCATGCGAGTTAACGAACTCTGACGGAACGGATGGGTCGCCGAGACGCGTGTTCGCGAAACTGATGGTCATCCCGCCGCTGTATTTATATCTTTTCCGGTAGGTCGGACTCGCCGTCAAAGACCAGCTGCCATAGGAATAGACATCTCCACGAAGCGTCATGTCCAGGTTTTCACCCATACCGAAATAATAACCGCCATTTTCAAGTCCCATCCCCTTTTGCTGGTTAACCACAAACTGAGGTGGCAAAATACCGGAACGCTGTCCTTGTGTGATCGGGAAGATAGCGAAAGGTATAAAGATCGGCGTAGGAATCCCCTGAATTTCCAGGTTTGCAGGCCCGGAAACAATCAGTTTATCCGGAATTACCTTGATTTTCTTCGACCGGAAGCTAAAGTGCGGGGTATCCAGATTACAGGTTGTATAGCCGTTTTTGAAGCCAAAAATGGTGTTATCGGCCATTCTTTTGGTCTTTTCACTGTGTACATAACCTTCCCCGTATTGAGAGCGCGTATTGAAAATAAGCGCTTTGGAGGAGGTAAAATTGTACTCCAGGGTATCTGATTCCAGGCTCTGACCACCGTCATTCATCACTGGACGCCCAACAGGCTTGCCTGCGGTATCCTTGCCATGGGTCGCGCTCATCACGCCGGAGTTCTGGTCGAAGCTCACCTGGGCGGCTGTCAGATCGATGGTTTTATATTTTACATTGGCGCTGCCATACAGGTAGAATTTCTTATCCTGTATCATCAAAACCATGGAATCCTGGGCTTTGGCGGTAACCACCGCATCCAGGGAGTCTTTAGAGGCTTTCGGCAAGTGCAGGGAATCGACGGTTACAATAGTAGTATCCTTTAAAGTGCTGTCTCCCGGCAATTTAATCGCACTGGAATCACCACGTTTAGGTACAATAACCGTATCTTTAGAATTGACGGGACCTGCGCCCCCTTTACGAATAGACTTCGGGCCGACGGCCGGTGATACCGTGTCTGCCAAAATTTTGTTAAATCCGAAGAATGCATGTGGCTTTATGCCTGCAGTTGCATCTATAATAAAGGGAACGGCAATAGTCACACCTGCAATTGCCAGGTATGTCCGTCTCAAAAACTTTTTATAATTATTTTTGTAGCTAGAGCTCATGTGTTAAGGCGGGCACAAACCTACAAGTTTTTAGACAATTTATTACAAATGATAACTTGTAAAGTTTGCTGAGCAGGCAGTAGAAAGGCACTTGAAATGCGCATGGAGTAAGTAAATTATTAAATTAACAGATAAACTTATTTTTTATTTTTTGTGATAACAGCACCCATTAAAAAGAGAATCATGCGCTGGAACCGATTTTGGACTTTAGGACTGGGAACATTATTCACCTGTACCTTTTTTATTCAGGCAAAAAATACACCAGTTTCTGAAAAGCAGGGGAAACCCATCAGAACGATTGTGATTGATGCAGGCCACGGTGGGGAAGATCCGGGCGCAAAAGGCAGCTATTCTACAGAAAAAGAGGTGACCCTCGCGGTTGCCCTCAAATTAGGAAAGCTGCTCGAAGAGAACATGCCGGATGTAAAGGTAGTGTATACACGAAAAACCGACCGCTATGACAATCCAAGGGTAAAAGCCCAGATTGCCAACGATGCCAAAGGAGAACTTTTTGTATCAATTCACTGTAACTCAGCCGCCAAGGTTGCCCGACAAGTAGGCACCAAGGCCGTTGTTAGAAAGAAAGGCAAGAAAAAGATAACCACCCACGTACCTGTGTACGCATATTATCCCAATCCTGCCAAAGGTACCGAAACCTACATTTGGGCCACCAGTAAAAACAACGCGAAAATGGAGTCCCTCAAACAAAACTCCGTAATCGTACTGGACGCCGACTCTGAAGAGTCCCGCGCCCTCATGGATGATACTGACCCAACCACCTTCATCCTCCTGAATACCCTCCGTAACGCCTATTTCGACCAAAGCCTTCGCCTCTCTACACTCATTGAGGACGAATTTACCAGAGTAGGTCGAATCAGCCGCGGAGCCAGACAACGTAACGAAAAAGGCATCTGGGTACTCTCTGCTACCGCCATGCCTAGCGTACTCGTTGAACTGGGATTCATCAGTAACCCGGAAGAAGAAGATTACCTGAACTCCAACAGCGGCCAGATGGAACTGGCTACAGGTATCTACAAAGCGATTAAGCGTTACCGTGATGAACTGGACAAATTCACCAACAACCGTAACCAACCGGCAAATGAGGCCAGCACCGCTACAGGTGCACCTTCTGCCTATCATAAAGCTGGAAAAAACGGTAAGAACAACTCCAAACAGCCCGATTACGCTGTACAGTTGCTGATTACCGACAAATTATATAAACCGGGAGCTTCTATCTTTAAGAAGCTCCCCGGTAATATAGAAAGAACCTCCATCGTCAAGAACCGCAAGAAACTTAACAAGTACACCTGGGGCCACTTCCCCTCCGAACAAATTGCCTCCACCGCCCTGAAAAAAGCCAGGAAATCCGGATTCAAAGACGCTCTTGTAGTAAACAAATAAGCCCCAATACCACGTGTCTCCCCAATATCTACGCCCCAATATTCCACTCCATAATTATCAACATTTTTTTTAAGACACTCCCCGGACAGCCTTTTTGATTATTTTTGCGTTGAACGTATACGAATCACATGCTCAAATTATCAAACGAAACCAAAGTGGGTGTACTTACTGCCGTAGGTATTACTCTCCTTGTACTGGGCTTTAATTTATTGAAGGGAAAGAGCCTGTTCAAACAGTCAAAAACTATTTATGCAGTATATAAACAGGTGAATGGCCTCCAGCCTTCCAACGCCGTACAGGTCAACGGCCTGGTAGTTGGTAACGTCGCGAACCTGGATGTGATGGACAAAAACGCAGGCAGAATCCTCGTTACCCTCACCATCAATAAAAAAATTGACATCCCCCGCAATTCCGTTGCACGCATCTCCTCCGACCTGCTCGGCACCAAAACCGTTCAGCTCGACCTGGGTAACGCCAGCGACTATCTGAAAAGCGGCGATACCGTTTATGCTGCAGTAGACGGCTCCATGACAGACGCCCTCAAAGAACAATTAAACCCGCTGGTAAGAAAACTACAAGGCACCCTCATGAATATCGACTCCGTTCTCCTGAACGTCAACGGTATGCTCGACTCAGCCTCTAAAGTAAATCTCCAGCAAGCCATCGGTAACCTGAACACCATTACCCGCAACTTCACCCATACCAGCGCAGCCCTCAACGGCATGCTGGACCCAAATACCGGCAACGTCCAGGCCACCATCAATAACCTGGAAGCCATCACCGCTAACCTGAAAAATAATAACCAGAAAATTTCCGCTATCCTCGATAACGCCGAAAAAACAACCGGCGCCCTCGCCAACGGAAACCTGGACAAAACCCTGTCAGAGCTCCAACAAGCTGCCGGCAGCCTGAATCAAACTATCTCCAAACTCAATAAAACCGACGGTACCGCCGGACTCCTGCTGAACGACAAAAAAGTCTACAACAACCTGCAGTACTCCCTCGGTAACCTGAATAAATTACTGGAAGATCTCCGCACCAACCCTAAACGGTATGTGCACTTCTCCCTGTTTGGCAAAAAAGATAAAGTAAGGCCTCTGCCGTCTGATACATTAACGGCTCAATAATAAAAATCCATGCGCGAATTTTTTAAATCGGGGCTTTTACTGGCTGTCATCTTCCTGACATCCATCATCACTGCCAAAGCCCAGGAGCCGAAACAACCCGCTCCTGTAAAAGGTACCAGAGTCGTTATCAATAATGCAGACTCTATTATTGAAATGACTACTGATACTTCCAATATCAGAAGACTGCTGGGCCACGTCAGCCTGACACAGGGAAACACCCTGTTCACGAGCGACAGCGCCATCCAGAACCTGAGAACGAACATCATCGACGCCTACGGTAATATCCATATTAACCAGGCCGATAGCGTTCATATCTACGGACAGGCTCTCAACTATGACGCCAACTCCCGTATCGCTACTCTCACCAAAGATGCGAGAATGACCGATGGTAAAGTAACCATCTCCGGTCCGGAACTCGTATACGATATGAATGCCAAAATCGGTAGCTACCTGAAAACAGGTAAACTCGTCAACGGCAAAAGTGTACTCACCTCCGATGAAGGCTTTTACTATGTGGAACCCAAGGAGATGCATTTCCAACGAAATGTAGTATTGATAGACCCGGACTACACCCTGGCTACCGATGCCCTCCTGTACAACACAGAAACAAAAATTGCCAATATCATCGCACCCACTACCATCAATGAAGGGAAACGTATCATGTACGTCACCAGCGGTTACTATGATACCGATAAAGGATATGGTAATTTTACCAGTCGCCCTGTCATTGTAGATAGTACCGGCACCCTCACCGCCGATCAACTGGAAATGGACAAAATTGCCGGAAAAGCCTACGCCACCGGCAACATGGTATATAAAGATACCGTTCGCAGAATGTCATTGCTGGCAAACTACGGAGTAGTGGACCAAATAGGAAAAACTATCCTCGCTACCCAAAAGCCACTGATGATCATGGAAAATGGAAAAGATACTTTCTATCTCCGCGCAGATACCCTTTTCTCCGGTATCATCAAACCCGGCGACAGCCTCTCCATCCCTTCCGTACAAGGCCTGAGAAAAGTACCGCCACCACTGCGGCTCACCCCCGTGAAAAGCAGAACGCCCAGCACTTTCATCGATAATGAACCTGAATTCCTCAAACGCGATGAACTACTGGCACGACAAAAAAGAGAAAGCGTCTCCGGATCTGATATGATGATGATGGCCGATTCCGCCATGGCGAAATCCAGGAACAAAATGGATATGAACGCTGTCAAAAATGTGAAAATAGCGCCCATGCGCCCCGTACTCCTGGGAGATTCCCTCCCCGGCGTAAAACACTTTGCAGACAGCATGACGCTCATCTCCCAAAAAAATAAAGGAAAAGATACCACTGAAGAAAGATACCTGCTGGCATATCACCACGTACGCATGTTCTCCGACTCCCTCCAGGGCGTAGCAGATTCCGTATACTACAGCACCAGCGACTCCATCTTCCGCTTCTTCCGCGATCCAGTTATCTGGACCAACCGGAAAACGCAAATGAATGGAGATACCATCTATATGTACACGAAAAATCAGACAGCTGATAAAATTGTGATGAAACAAAACGCGTTCATCATCAATGAAACCGGCCCTGATATGTATAACCAGATCAAAGGAAGTCTGATCACCGGTTATGTGAAAGATAAAGAACTGGACTGGGTACACGTAGAAGGAAACGCAGAAACGATCACCTATGCCACCGATAACCAGGGCGCATTCATGAACGTAACCAGAACGCTGTCTGCCACCATCAAACTCTATTTCCTACATGGAGAACTCTCGAAAGTAGTGTTCTATACACAACCAGAAACAACAGTCTATCCGTTTACCCACCGACCAGTGGAAGAGCTGAAACTCGAACACTTCAAATGGGAAATCAAACGGAAACCCAAAACCAAATATGAGCTAATGCAATAACCATACAGCCCTCCACAAAATGGAGGGCTTTTTTTTACCTTATATTTGCCTGTAACTCAAACAAAACGCTATCGTCGTGATTAAATCATTCATCAGAAAATCATTACTATCTCCCCTCTACACGTTCCTGAAAGACAGTCGCGCAGTAGGAATAGTACTGATTGTATGTACACTGCTATCCATGATACTGGCCAATTCTGGCATGCAACAGGCTTATATTGGTTTTTGGAATGACTTGTTCGATCCCTCTTCCGGACATCATTACCAATACCGCGCCCTTTCGCTGCCCAATTCCTACCTGTTATGGATAAACGACGGTATGATGGTGCTGTTCTTCTTTTTGGTAGGAATGGAAATCAAAAGAGAACTGACCATTGGAGAACTCTCTTCTGTACGCCAGGCCATACTCCCTGTGCTGGCGGCTATTGGCGGAATGGTAGTACCTGCATTAATCTTTACGATCTTCAATAAAGGCACGGCGTATTCCCATGGATGGGGTATCCCAATGGCAACGGATATCGCCTTCTCATTAGGTATCCTTTCCCTCTTAGGTAAGCGGGTACCAGTGAGCCTGAAAATATTCCTGATGGCACTGGCCATTATCGATGATCTGGGCGCCATCCTTACTATTGCAATATTCTACACGCCTCATCTGGAACTTAAATTCCTGCTCATCGGAGCAGGCGTACTGGCGATTCCTGTTCTACTGAATTTCCTGAAAGTAGAACGACTAATACTTTATTTCATTCCTGGTATAGTGCTCTGGTATTGTATCTTCAACTCAGGTATACACGCCACCATTGCAGGAGTACTACTGGCATTTTGTATCCCCCAATCAAAAATTGAAGACCTGGTACATGGCCTGCATGATCCGGTGAATTTCCTTATTATGCCGCTGTTTGCATTGGCTAATACCGCCATTGCGCTACCTGGCAATATCCTGGAATCGCTCCATCATGATATCAGCTACGGTATCCTAACCGGCCTCGTACTAGGTAAACCGTTAGGTATATTCCTACTCTCTTTCTTCGCTGTAAAAATGAAACTGGCAGTGCTTCCGGAAAATTCAAACTGGAAACAACTCTGGGGAATTGGTATGATTGCCGGAATCGGATTCACCATGTCTATATTCATTTCTTCGCTGGCATATGAAGAACGCGACTTACAAATTATTGCCATTATCTCCGTCATCGCTGCTTCACTGATTGCGGGCCTGGCAGGATTTATTTATTTCCGGCTGCTTAAAAATGCTTGATAACACTACGCTTGGCACTGTTATTGTTAAATGTCTGTGAATTTTTCGACGGACATCATACTTTAGAGAAAAAGCTAACGTTAAAAGACTCAAGTATTTCTTATTTTAATAATTTAATCATCTATGAAAAAAGTCGTGTTACTTTTCAGCATCTTCGCTGTACTCGCAACTCAGGCTCACGCACAGAAAAAGAAAAGCAGCTACAAAGGCGGCAGTTATGGCGTAGAAAACTATAACACTGCACTGGGTATTCGCTTAAACCCTTGGTTAGCTGGTTTCACCATTAAACACTTTATTGCAGGACCTCATGCCATCGAAGGTTTGGTAAGCACCAACTTCTCTCAACGCACAAACGTAACTTTTACCGGTTTATATGAATACCACTGGAATGTGGGTATGCAAGGCCTGAATATGTACGGTGGTGGCGGTGTTCACGTGGGCATCTACGATCGCTTCGACTACTGGAGAGATAAATACGATCATAAAGGCAATGGCAATTATGTAACGCCAGGTCTGGATGGTATTATCGGTATCGAATATACGTTCAAGAAAATACCATTGAATATCAGCGCTGATCTGAAACCTTATGTACAGTTTGTTGGTCCAACCAACCACCTGGATCAGGAAATTGGCGGTGTTTCTGCAAGATTTGCATTCTAGCAATACCTAAATTATCTATATTAGCGGATCATGGATTATTCCTGATCCGCTATTTTATTTTATTTAGGACAGAACCAACTTTACAACCTGTGCATTTGCGATCACTGCTGTTGATTATTGCCGCTATACTATTGCTGACTGACTGTAAAAAGCCGGACAGGAACAGCCCTGTCATCCAACAACCGGAACAGCCTCTCGAAGGCTATGGTGGCCAGAATTACCTTCCCACAGCCGTGGAGAAACGAAACTTCGACGATAATACCAACCTCGGATATTGGTTGTATTTCCCTTCAGATACTGCTATCAAAGAAGCGCCTGTTGTGGTTTTCAATCATGGCTTTGGCGCCTGGAATCCGGCCTGCTACGGCGGTTGGATCAAGCACCTCGTGAGGAAAGGCAATATTGTCATCTTCCCGAGATATCAGGCTACTTTGCTGACATCTCCCAGTACTTTTACCTCCAATGTAGCAGCGGCTATTAACCGCGCTTTTAAGGAGATAGCCAGTAATCCCAGCTGGCCACAGCCTATTAAATCAAAGCTGGTGTATGTAGGTCACTCCTACGGCGCAGTGATCAGCGCCAACCTGGCTTTAAGTCCCAATACTTATGGCGTTCCCGCTCCCAGAGCCATCATCCTGGCTTGTGCGAGTACGGGCAATGCTCCCCAGGGCGCCGCCTCCAGCTATAAAATGATGTCTTCCAAACTGAAAATGCTGCTGATTACGGAAGAAGATGATAACACCGCCGGCCCTACGTTTTCCGACATGCTGTATAATAGCACTACGTATATCCCTGCCGCTAATAAAAGTTATGTCACCCATGTGGCAGATAATTATGGCTATCCGGCCATCACCGCCGAGCATGGAGAGGCCGCTGCTACGGATATGACGTATGATTCCGGCCAACGTAATGCCATCATCAATCTTTCCTTCTCTTCCACCCGCATAGATGCAACAGATTATTTCTGCTATTGGAAACTGACCGATGCCCTGATGGACTGCGTCTTCAACAAGCTAGGCTGTGAAACCGCCATGGGTAATACCGAAGCACAGAAAAATATGGGCAACTGGAGCGATGGTACCCCAGTTAAAGTACTGGAGGTCAAATAGTATCCGGCTAATTTTTCCTAATTTTAGGAGATAACAGCAGACCATGAAAATCTTCAGCGCGCCACAGGTAAGGGAAGCAGATGCATATACCATACAGCATGAGCCGGTTAGCAGCCTCGATCTGATGGAAAGAGCTGCCAGCAGGTGTAGCGCCTGGATTGAAGAACATTTCTCCCCGAAGCATCCGGTATATATTATATGTGGTAAAGGAAATAATGGGGGAGACGGTCTGGCCATCGTCCGGCAACTACTGCTCCATGGCTACGATGCGACAGCATATACCATCCAGGGCGCCACCAGCCCGGATCATACGGCCAACCTGCTTCGCCTCCGGGAATCCTACCCCGATAAAGTACATCCCTTAAATGATTTACAGGAATTTCCATCATTACCACCAGATGCCCTGATCGTGGACGCCCTCTTCGGCACGGGCCTCAATAAACCTATCGAAGGCTGGATGGGTGGCGTCATCCATCATATGAATAATCTGCGGCAAAAACATACCATCATTGCGATAGATATGCCTTCCGGGCTGCGCGCCGATAGTACTTCCCTGCATACGCCTGTTGTACAAGCACATCATACGCTGAGCTTCGAAACCTGGAAACTGGCATTCCTTATGCCGGAAAATGCAGCATTTGTGGGCCAGGTACATATATTGCCTATAGGTCTTCACCCCGACTATCTAACCCATACGCCTGCACGCTTCCACCTGACAGACCTGGAAACAATCCGCACGATCTATCAGCCCAGAGATCCTTTCGGACATAAAGGCACTTACGGTCATGCCCTGCTGATTGCCGGAAGCTATGGAAAAATGGGAGCCGCCCTCCTCTCCGCCAGGTCCTGCCTGCGCGCCGGCGTAGGTTTACTTACCTGCCATGTGCCAGCCTGTGGCTACGAGATCATGCAACTGGGAGAACCCGCCGCCATGTGTATCACCGACTCCGAAATACAACATAGTACCCATTTTCACCTGGATATCGCCGATGCCAGTTATACAACTGTTGGCATTGGACCAGGACTAGGTACCCACCAGCAGACAGCCCTCGCCCTGGAAAAACTCCTGGAGAACTTCCGAAGCCCAATGGTGCTGGATGCAGATGCATTAAATATCATCTCCGTATATCCATACCTGTTATACCGCATTCCACAGGGTTCTATTATTACCCCTCACCCCAAAGAATTTGAACGCCTGTTTGGGAAAACTGCCAATGATTTCGAGCGACTGGAACTGCTCAGTAGTAAGTCGCAGGAACTGGGCATATACATCCTGCTGAAAGGACGATACAGCGCTATGGCATGTCCGGATGGCGCCGTGTATTTCAATCCTACTGGTAATCCCGGTATGGCTACCGGCGGCAGCGGCGATGTACTGACAGGCATACTCACCGCCCTGCTGGCGCAGCGCTATACCCCCAAAGCAGCCATCATACTGGGAGTATGGCTGCATGGATTTGCCGGCGACCTGGCGGCAGCCAGCTTGTCGCAAGAAGGTATGACCGCCGGCGATATTACCACCCATCTGGGCGCCGCCTTTCTCCAAGGTATATAACGGTAAAAATTTTCCTTTTCAAACATAGGACCATGGCTAATTTCAACAAAATCTTAGCGCACAAGGATGCGTATTAATTTTTTATGTTTTATATTTAGTTGAAACACTATTTGGAATCCGATGATCTTTTAACTACTAAACACTTTTGTCAACCTTGCATCTTTTAAATTCGCTTATATGAGTATAGTTTACCTCGTTCCATGTTTTGGATTATTAGCCTTGTTATTTACCGCCTTCCGAAGTGCCTGGGTAACGCGTCAGGATGCAGGAAACGACAGGATGAAAGAAATCGCACAGCACATTGCAGACGGAGCTATGGCCTTTCTGAAAGCTGAGTATAAAATCCTTACCTATTTTGTAATAATAGCAGCCCTGCTGCTTGGCTATATGGGTGCTTCACATGCCAACTCCCACTGGTCAATAGCGCTGGCCTTTGTCGTAGGTGCTATATTCTCTGCTACCGCAGGTTTCATTGGGATGAAAATCGCTACCAAAGCTAACGTACGTACCGCCCAGGCGGCAAGAACAAGTCTGGCTAAAGCCCTGCAGGTATCCTTCACCGGCGGCTCCGTAATGGGTATGGGCGTGGCTGGTCTGGCTGTATTAGGACTAGGTTCACTATTCATCATCCTCAAATCTTATTTTGGTGCAGCTGCCAATACAGCTGAAATGATCAAAACCATCGAAGTACTGACCGGATTCTCACTGGGTGCGGAAAGTATCGCCTTGTTTGCCCGCGTAGGCGGCGGTATCTATACCAAAGCTGCAGACGTAGGCGCCGACCTCGTTGGTAAAGTAGAAGCAGGCATCCCTGAAGACGATCCTCGCAACCCCGCCACCATTGCAGATAACGTAGGCGATAACGTAGGCGACGTAGCCGGTATGGGCGCTGACCTCTTCGGCTCCTATGTAGCCACTGTTCTTGCTACCATGGTACTAGGCTCCGAAACCGCCTCCAACGACGCTTTTGGCGGAATCGCTCCTATCCTGTTACCGATGATCATCGCAGGCACGGGTATCATCTTCTCTATGATAGGTACCTTCTTCGTAAAAATAAGCGACAGCGCTGGCCTCAATACCAGCGTTGTACAACGTGCCCTGAACATGGGTAACTGGGGCTCCATCGTCTTGACCCTGATTGCCTCCTGGTTCCTGGTGAACTGGATTCTTCCTGATACTGAAATGACCCTTCGCGGCCACGCTTTCACAAAAGGTCAGGTATTCGGCTCTATTGTGGTGGGCCTCGCAGTAGGTACGCTCATGAGTATCATCACAGAATATTATACCGCTATGGGTAAACGCCCGGTGCAATCCATCATACGTCAGTCTGCCACCGGACATGCTACCAATATCATTGGCGGTATCGCGGTAGGTATGGAGTCCACTACCCTGCCTATTCTTGTACTGGCAGCAGGTATCTGGGGTTCTTATTCCTTTGCAGGTCTCTATGGTGTGGCTATTGCCGCTGCCGGTATGATGGCTACCACCGCTATGCAACTGGCCATCGATGCATTTGGTCCTATTGCTGATAACGCCGGCGGTATCGCTGAAATGAGCGAACTGCCTAAAGATGTACGTGAAAAAACAGATATCCTGGATGCTGTTGGTAACACTACCGCCGCTACTGGTAAAGGTTTCGCCATCGCATCTGCTGCGCTGACAGCCCTCGCGCTGTTCGCGGCATTTGTTGGTGTAGCTGGCATCACTGGTATCGATATTTATAAAGCAGATGTACTGGCCGGTTTGTTTATCGGCGGTATGATTCCGTTTATCTTCTCTTCCCTGGCTATTGCGGCCGTAGGTCGCGCTGCGATGGCGATGGTGGAAGAAGTACGCCGCCAGTTCCGCGAAATCCCAGGTATCATGGATGGTACCGGCAAACCGGAATATGATAAATGCGTGGCCATCTCCACAAATGCCTCCATCCGCGAAATGTTGGCGCCTGGCGCTATCGCACTCATTGCTCCGCTGCTGATGGGCTTCATCGCAGGTCCGGAAGTGTTGGGCGGTTTCCTCGCCGGTGCAACCGTAAGTGGCGTATTAATGGGTATCTTCCAGAATAACGCCGGCGGCGCCTGGGATAATGCGAAAAAATCTTTCGAAAAAGGCGTAGATATCAACGGTGAAACCTACTACAAAAAATCAGATCCACATAAAGCATCTGTAACTGGCGATACCGTAGGCGATCCATTTAAAGATACTTCTGGTCCTTCCATGAATATCCTGATCAAACTGATGTCTATCGTTTCGCTGGTAATCGCGCCAACCCTGGCAGATCGTTTCCATACCCGCGACGCCGCTCCGGTAACAAAAGTACAGGAAGCGCATAAATCAGTGAAAGCACCAGTAGTTACATATGTTCAAAAGGTGAAATAACTATACAACGCCAAAATCCCTGAACCATCGGTCCCACCAGTTGTTAGCTGGTGGGACCGTTTGTTTTTAAAGAATTTTCTTGGTCCGTATATTTTTCTGACCTACATTTGTACTGTAATTATTTTTATTACAGTTTAAAATTTGAATAAAATGAAAGTTGCAATTATTGGCGCATCTGGCTTTATAGGCCACGAAATATTGGCGGAAGCACTCCGCAGAGGACATGAAGTGACTGCTATCGTACGTCACCCGGAAAAAATCACTGTAAAGGATGATAAACTGTCCGTAAAACAGGGAGATATCACGGATGCTGCGACTGTCGCCAACCTGGTAGCCGGCAACGATGCGGTAATAAGCGCATATAAATCTGACAACAGCAATACTTATGTTGCCGCCACCAAAGCCACCATCGATGGACTGAAAAAAGCAGGCGTGAAACGTTTCTTACTGGTGAGCGGCGCCGCTAGTCTGGAAGTAGCTCCTGGCCAACTGTTGCTGGACAGCCCTCATTTCCCTGCAGAGTGGAAACCTATTGCAGAAGCTACCCGTGACGGATTGCTCGTGCTGAAACAGGACAACGATCTGGATTGGACAGCACTCAGTCCTGCTGCCATGATTCAACCTGGCGAACGTACCGGAAAATACAGAGTAGGCGGTACCACCCTGCTGACAGACGCAGAAGGTAACAGCAAAATTTCAGTAGCAGATTATGCTATTGCCATGGTAGATGAGCTGGAAAAACCACAGCAT
This sequence comes from Chitinophaga dinghuensis, assembly GCF_003259435.1. Lineage (GTDB taxonomy): Bacteria > Bacteroidota > Bacteroidia > Chitinophagales > Chitinophagaceae > Chitinophaga > Chitinophaga dinghuensis. The sequence continues at coordinate 1,177,934 of NZ_QLMA01000001.1, read as the reverse complement.
ATCAGAAAGCAGTTTACCGTAGCTTATTAATATTAACGGGAGATGACTGTCTGGCCAGACAGTCATCTCCCGTTATAATAAAATTAATTATCGTAGTTTACTCGGACTTACCCCGAACTTCTTCCGGAAAGCATTGCTAAAATGCTGTGGAGAGGAAAAGCCAGCTTCGGCGGCAATTTCCGCCAGGGAGTATTTGCCTTCCAATACCAGTATCCTCGACTGTTCCAGCCGGGAATCGCTTAGATATCCGAATACAGTATTGTTATACACTTCCCGGAAACCGGACTTCAGTTTAAATTCATTCAGTCCCGTCATCCTCGCCAGTTGCGCCATTGTGGGCGGTTCTTGCATATTAGCCAGCAGAATGGTACGTGCATGATCCAGCCGCTCCCGATCTGAAGCGCTGATTTGGCGTGTACGCTTCTCCGTTACCTCGCCGGCCTGGCTGCATTGTAATGCCAGGAGCTCAATCGCTTTGGATTGCAGGAATAATTTCTTTACACCACCCTGAAAGGTACAGTTCGTCATTTCTTCAATGATAGCATTCATCCGCGGTGTGATATGCGGATTATGATGCTGATCCAGCATCACCGGGCGATTGCCGGCAATATTATTGGCTATTCTGTCCAGCACTTCTCCATTATGCTCCGCCAGGGCCAGGAAACGGTCCTGCGTAAAACTGATGCTAAACAAAGTGAGACCATCTTGTTTTTCTACGGCCGCATTTTCCCCCAGTGTGGGAGTAAACATCAGGTTATGCTCTAATGTGGAAAAATGAAGATTGTCACGCACGCCATCCAGGGCTGTGTGAAAGCTACCCCGTTGGAGAAATAACATGTCCACCAATGGGCGGGCAACTTTTGAATGCGATATATGCAGGTTCTCGTAAATATGAGCTTTGCCATATCCGAGATGGTATCCGTCGAAATACAGACTATTAAAGGTAGCTTGGCCAAAATCGTAAGAGAGGCTTTTCGCATCTTCCACTATCGTTGGCGACGACATTTTTTCCTCTTCGAACGGAAAATCATCCTCCAAAAGGATATCGCTGGCATCATTCTTAATTACTACAGCCATAAAAAATCCGTTTCGTATAAGTTTTACTCCGTTTCGTGTAACAGTTAGTTGGGATAACAGTAGCAAATTTGCACAAATATATTCCGAATAACCAAATTTAGATTAGCAATGATTGGAATATTCCGTACAAATATCAGCTCCGTACATGATAAAAATAGCGTAATTAACGCCATTTCTACAAACTTTTTGGTGCAAGCCTGTAGCGTAGATATTGAAGACTGCGATCGCGTCCTGAGGGTAGACACCCCGGAAACCCTGGAAGAACAAGTTATTATTGAATTTGTCACCAGACTCGGATTCTCCTGTCATATACTGGACTAGTCCAGGTTTCACGCGATATTTAACGGGTATACTCACAGTTATGGTTGTAATATTTTTCAACCAGACAGTGAGTAAACCCGTTTTTCATTTTATTTTCACGTTTTGCATAGGGGTAACCATATCCACCTACGTCATATATGCATGTTACCAAACTTGAAAACATCTCATTTAAAAACTGCAATACCTTTTATGAAATCCAGGGCAATCATGCTTTTTGCTGCTATATGCCTGATACTGAGCGCCAGCAAGACTTTTGCACAAGCCAAGTATACCATTAGCGGTTATGTGAAAGATAAAACAAACGGGGAAAGTCTGATCGGCATTTCTGTCGGCAAACCAGGCACCAGCCTCGGAACTGTTACGAACCAATACGGCTTCTATTCTATTACGCTTCCTGCCGGGGATCAGGAAATACAGTTCAGCTTCCTCGGTTACAACTCTTTTAAAACAACTGTTCGCTTACAAAAAAACACTACGCTGGACGTAAATCTGGAGACCAGCAGTAGCACATTAAATGAGGTAACTATCAGAGGAGACAAACAGGAAAAAGCCATCAATACGCTCAATACCAGCATCAACAGACTGGATATTGCACAGATGAAAAAACTGCCTACTTTCATGGGGGAAGTAGACGTATTGAAAGCTATTCAAACTCTGCCTGGTGTAAACACAGTGGGAGAAGGCGCCAGCGGCTTTAACGTACGCGGCGGTAACAGCGACGAAAACCTGATCCTCCTCGATGAAGCCCCGGTGTATAACTCCACCCACATGCTGGGTTTCTTTTCTGTATTCAACCCGGATGCAGTAAAAAGTCTGAATCTCATTAAAGGCGGTTTCCCTGCGGAATATGGCGGCCGTACTTCTTCTGTACTGGATATCCGCATGAAAGATGGAAATAACCAAAAACTGGCCCTGAATGGCGGTATTGGCAATATTTTCAGTCGCTTGTCTGTGGAAGCGCCCATTGTAAAAGATAAATCTTCCTTTATCGTAGCAGCAAGAAGATCTTATATTGACGTATTAATGAAGCCCTTCCTGAAAGGCGACATGAAAGATACCAAACTGAACTTCTACGATATCACTGCTAAAGCCAACTACAAATTCAATAGTAATAATACCCTCTTCCTCAGCGGTTACTTTGGTAGAGACGTGTTCGGCTTTGGAAAAGATGTGAACATGAACTGGGGTAATGCCACCGCTACCCTCAGATGGAACCACGTTTTCAATAACAGATTGTTCCTGAATCTGACTTCTTACTACAGTAAATATGATTATAGCCTCCAGTTCAGCAACAGCAGCCGCAAATCCGCTGACGAAGCAGATCAGGGCTATGACTGGACCTCCAACATCATCAACTACGGTCTGAAACCTTCCTTTACCTATTATGTAAATGCCACCAACACCATCCACTTCGGCGTACAAGGCATTTACTACACTTTCAAACCAGGTACTGGTATAGGCACACAGGGTGATGAACAACATATCAGATCGCTGGCCGACAAACATGCACTGGAATCTGCCGTATATGTAGATCATGAATATAAGCCCAATAAACATTTTGGTATTCAGTATGGCGCCCGCCTTTCTTCTTATCAGTTACTGGGTAAAGGCATAGAATATTATTATGCAGACACGACTCCGGGTATTCGGAAAAGACTCATCGGTACCAAGGAATATGGCGCAGGCGAGAATATGAAAACATATGCCTATTTCGAACCTCGTATCAGCGCTAAATATTCTTTCAACGACCAGAATGCAGTGAAGGTAGCCTACAGCAGAACGTCCCAGTTCATGCACCAGCTGTCCAATACCGCTTCTCCTACTCCACTGGATATCTGGACGCCAAGCTCCAACAACATCCAGCCAATGGTGTCTAATCAGTACACCGTAGGATATTTCTACAATTCTCCGAACGATAGTTATGAACTGTCTGCCGAAGCGTTCTATAAAACCACCGATCATCAACTGGACTACATCGACAATGCAGACCTCCAGCTGAACCCATACATTGAAGCAGATCTGCTGCCATCGCAAGGACGCGCTTATGGGCTGGAATTGTATGCAAAAAAAGATATTGGTAAGACGACAGGTTGGATTAGCTATACGCTTTCCCGTTCTGAACGTAAAACGCCAGGTATCAGTTTAAATGAATGGTTCCTGAACCGTTATGACCGTACCCATAACCTGAACGTAGTGGTAACCCATACCTTGAACAAGAGAGTATCGCTTTCTGCCAACTGGGTATTTGCTTCCGGTACGCCTGCCACTTTCGCGGATAACCGCCTCGAATTCCAGGGCTGGGATATTCCTTACAACAGTACTGATAAAAGGAATAACTACCGCCTGGACCCTTACCACCGCCTGGACTTCTCCATGACGCTGAAAGGTAAACAACTGCACAGATGGAAAGGCGAATGGGTATTCTCGCTGTACAACGTGTATGCACGCAGAAATCCATACACTATCTACTTCAGACAAGACCCAGACAACACCGATAAAAAAGAAGCAGTACGTCTGTCAATCATAGGTTCTATCATTCCTGGCATTACCTATAACTTCAAGTTCTAACAGCAAAAAGACTAGTGATGAAAAAAATATTGTTCAATATAGCCATGGTTTGTCTCGTAGCATTAACCGCCTGTGAGGACACCATTAACCTGAACGTTCCCAAAGGGCAATCATTCCCGGTACTCGATGCCTGGATCACCACTGAGCCTGGCATTCAGAGAATTCGTATAACCATGAGCGTGCCTTACACCGATCAGGCGCCTGCTCCGATTGTAAACGATGCTAAGATTGTTTTAAATGACCTGACTACCGGCGACAGCTATCCTTTTAATTTCAAGGATAACTATTACCAGTATGATGCTTCCACTAAAGCCATTGGCGTAGTAGGCCATGTGTACAAACTCCATGTAGAGTTACAAGGCGAAATCCTGGAAGGAATTGATACCATCAAACGTGTTCCGCCAATTGATTCTATGAGCTACGAATACAAAGCACAGGGAGAATCCACCTCAGGTAAAGAGGGCTACTATGCCCGTTTCTATGCCAAGGATATCAAAGGCGCTACCGATTATTACTGGATCAGATCTTACAGAAACGATACGACTCACCGCGTACGTGATGAGTTCTCTGTGGACGGTAGTTACAGCGAAGGCGTAAGCGATGGCGCACAGTTCATTCTGCCAATGGCACAAAGTATTACTGATGGTGAACATCCATGGTTACTGGGTAATAAAGTGATTATGCGTCTCTCTTCATTGAGCAAACCCAGCTATGAATTTCTGAAGCAGGTGGATCAGCAAATCAATGCCGGCGGACTCTTTGCCAAGGTATTGGAAAATGTAAGAAGCAATATGCAGAACACCACTCCAACCGGAAAAGTAAAATTACTGGGATGGTTCGGCACATCAGCGGTTAGTCGCGCCGAAATTACCATCAAATAAGATAACACCCTCTCAACTCAAGGCGGTACGGGAAGCTTCCCGGCCGCCTTTTTTATGCCGGCGAATTACGGGGGAATTTCAGTAACTTACTGTAAAGATTACCGTCGTATGCCTCCTAACCTAATCACATATGCCATTCCGGGATTCGTGTTGTTAATTCTCCTGGAAATCATCTTCACTTCAATTGATCACAGGAACATGTATGAACCCAAGGATGCTGCCAGCAGTATAGCCATGGGTCTTGGTAATGTGTTTATTGGCCTGTTTACTAAATCGGTCATCTTTGGTACGTATTATCTGGTATATCAGTTCCGTTTATTTGAACTGGGTTATGTTTGGTGGGTATGGGTACTCTGTTTTTTTTCGGACGATTTCAGTTACTACTGGTTCCATCGGTCCAGCCATACGGTACGGTTTTTCTGGGCTTCCCATGTGATTCATCATTCTTCAGAAAAATACAACCTCGCGACGGCGCTGCGGCAAACATGGACCGGCAACTTCACCGGCACCTTTCTCTTCTGGCTCTGGATGCCGCTGGTAGGCTTCCCTCCTGCGATGGTGATGACAATGCAGGCCATCAGCCTCATCTACCAGTTCTGGATTCATACGGAGGTCATTCATAAACTTCCTGCTCCTTTTGAATATGTGTTAAATACGCCTTCTCACCATAGAGTGCACCACGGCTCAGACATTGACTACCTGGATCGTAATCACGGGGGCATACTGATTATCTGGGATCGTATGTTTGGCACTTTTACGGCCGAGAAAGAAAGACCTCATTATGGACTGACTTCTAATATCCATACGTTCAATCCATTGCGTATTGCCACCCATGAATGGGTAAGCATCTGGCAAGATATACGGGGCGCCAGATCCCTGAAAGAGGCATTACATTACCTGTTCGATGCCCCGGGATGGAGTGCAGATGGAAGCCGAAAGACGACTCGACAACTTCGGCAAACACAGCAGGAACAAGGGTAACAGATTTTTTTTGAAAAATATTTTGCATTTACGAAAACTATCGTACATTTGTTTACGAAGATATTCGTAGATGTTCGCGCATCCTGATTTCTGAAACTAGATTCGATCATTCTAATAGCATAATATTGAAACAGCATAAGCCTACAGAAAGTGAATTGGAAATACTGGGTATCCTTTGGGAAAGGGGCGCCAGTACTGTGAGGGAGGTACATGAGAAACTGGCGGAAACAAAAGAAGCTGGTTATACTACTACCCTCAAGTTGATGCAGATTATGTATGAAAAGGGTTTGCTCACGCGGGATGCCAGCAGTAAAACGCATATTTATGCGGCGGCGGTATCTCAGTCAGCAACTCAGCAACAGCTGCTCAACAAAATGATTGATACCGTTTTCGGCGGTTCTGCCACCCAGTTGGTGATGCAGGCACTCGGCCACCATAAATCGTCTGACGAAGAGCTGGACCAGATCCGAAAATATTTATCTGAAATCGAAAAGCAACAGCGATAAACCATTTAAATCCTGTTCGTATGACCTTATTCCCACTCACCGGAGACCTGGTATGTGCGTTGGGATGGACTATTCTCCATTCTATCTGGCAGGCATTCTTTGCTTTCATCTGCCTGAAAGCTGTACTGGCATTATGGCCTATGGCTTCTGCCAGAATTAAGTACAATCTTTCAGTTGTATCACTTACAGGCATATTCACCTGGTTTGTGATTACATTTTTCCAGCAGGTAACAGCTTTCAGGGCCGCCAGAGAAACGACCGAAACGGCGATGCAGCAACTGCAGCAAATAGCGCCAACAACCGCCCTCCACATTGAGACCGTGTATAAGAGTCAGGATCAGCTGAAATGGTTATTTCCCCGTATGGAAGACTGGTTCCCTGTATTGGTGGCCATGTATGCTATAGGTTTCTGTTTAATGACGATCAAATTGTTTTCTGATCTGGCGCAATTACAGCAGATCAGAACTACTAAAACTTCTCCCATGGATGCCACCTGGGAAAAGCATCTGGAAAGGCTGGCAGCGCAATTGCGTATACCCAGAAAAGTACAGTTGCTGGTATCAGGTTATATCCAGGTACCTGTGATGTTAGGGTTTCTCAAACCTATCATTCTTTTGCCGGTAGCCATGGTAAACAATCTTACGCCGGTACAGTTGGAAGCCATCCTGCTTCATGAACTGGCGCATATCAAACGCAATGATTATCTGCTGAATATCTTCCAGTCGATTGTAGAGACTATTCTCTTCTTTAATCCCTTTGTATGGCAGATTTCCAGAATAATCCGGCAGGAGCGCGAACACTGCTGTGATGATCTGGTGGTTAGTTCCATACAACCGTTGCACTATGCCCAGGCACTTGTAGCCCTGGAAGAATACCGGTTGTCTTCCAATACATTAGCCATGGCAGCAGCGAATAATAAACAGCATCTGTTTAATCGCATCAAACGCATTATGGAAATGAAAACTAAACATCTCAACTATAGTCAAAGATTATTGGCAGTATTAATCATTGCCACTGGCATCATCTCTATTGCATGGCTGAACCCAGCCAAGGTGAAAGCCACTGAAAGCAAACAGAAAAACGCCGCTCCAGTACAGCCATCCCAGCCAACGTCGCTCGGTTCTGTTAAGGTATATACCAATACCAGAGAGGAAAATGCCACATGGGTAAATGCCCAGGCGTCAGATACCACCTGGCCAGAACCGCCAGCGCCACCTGCCCCACCAGCAGAGCCGCCAACGCCGCCTACTCCTGGGGACGCAGATATGCAGGCTCCTCCACCGCCACCAATGCCTCCTCATACTAAAAATGTAATCGTAAATACAGGTAAATTCACTTACCGTTATGATTCAGATGTACAGGAGAAAAAACTGACCAAAGCAGAACGTGCTAAACTGCAGAAACAAATCGATGAGGCGCAGAAAACCATGCAGAAAGCCATGGCACAACTGAAACAAGCAGATTTAAAACGCATTCAGGCAGAGAGCAGCGCAGCACTGGATAAAGTGGATTGGAAAAAAGTGAATGAAGAAGTGCTTGCGGCACAGGCAGAAGCAAAGGCCGCACTCAACAGCATAGATTGGGATAAGATGAAAGGAGACCTGAAGGAAATGTCAGGCAATATGAGAGAGATGAAATATATCGTTGACTCGTCTAACAGAAAACATTACGTGGCTAACGGTAATATGAGATACCACAACACCAATGGTAACTTCTATTATGTAACGGATGGCGACAGTATCGCAATGGCAGCCGCGGAACGTGGTAGAATAGCCGCTGAAAAAGGTAGAATAGCGGCAGAAAAAGCCCGCAATGAGATGAATATTAACCGCGATAAAATGCGGGAAGCAAGGGAAAAAGCAGACTTTGCACATACCAGCTCAAATCGTTATCATCAGTTAATTGATAAACTGGCAGCAGACAATCTGATCGATAAAGCAAAACCTTACAAAATCGAATACAATAACAATACGCTGCGTATTAATGGCAATGTTCAGCCAGCAGCTGTTACCAGCAAATACAAAAGCTATCTGACAGAGTCTTCACTGACGATTTCCGGTAACAAAACACACCTGGACATTGACGCCAGCAACAATAACTAATTCCTTCTATTCGCACTGCTGTATACCGTTCTGACGTTTACAGTACTACGAACACGCTTACCTTTATTATTTCGTGCACAATTATAAAAATAGCACCGCCTGTTCTGCAGACGGTGCTATTTTCGCAGTATCAGCTGTTATCTTTAATTATCATCAGAAGATTACAGCATATGAAATCACTGCTCCTCTTTGTAACCCTCTCTCTTGCTGTGTACGCACAGGCACAAGACAGTAGTCTGCTAAAAGAACGGCTTAATCCTGCCACTTCCGTCAAAAACCAACAAGCATCTGGTACCTGTTGGAGTTTTGGTACTACTTCCATGGTAGAATCTGAAGGGCTGCGTAAAGGCCAGTCAGAGCCCGATATTTCGGTGATGTTTTCTGTTCGGAACATCTATATCGATAAAGCCAAAAACTACATATTACGTCAGGGAGCGGCCCGTTTTGATGAAGGGGGTCTGGGCCATGATGTTATCCATGCAATGGGCACTTATGGAATAGTACCTGCGAGTGCCTATAGTGGCAAAGCTGAAGGGGTGAAGTATTATGCCCATGGGAAAATGGTGAATGAAATGAAAACATATCTGGACAGCCTGTTAAAATCCAGGTATCCTCTACCAGATAAATGGCTGGATACGATAGTAGTGATATTGGATAAATACATGGGAGCGCCGCCTGCCACCTTCCAGTATAACGGTAAAACCTATACGCCACAATCTTACGCGAAGGAAGTGATTAAATTCAATGAAGATGATTATGTCGGTTTTACTTCATTTACGCATCATCCATTCAATACGCGTTTCATACTGGAAGTACCTGATAATTTCTCCAATGGCGCTTATTACAATGTACCGCTGGAGGAGTTGATGAATATCATCCGCACATCGGTCAGCAAAGGCTACACAGTAGCCTGGGATGCGGATGTTTCCAATCCTGGCTGGAATCCGGGCCGCGGCTATGCCTTGGCGCCAGAGGTAGACTCTCTGATGTATGCGAAAAATTTCACCCCTGATATCACAGAAAAAAAGGTAACGCAGGAATCGCGCCAGCGATTATTTGAAGAGCTGATTACACAGGATGACCATATGATGCATATCACAGGCATGGGACAACGTCCTAATGGGAAAACATATTTCACCGTGAAAAACTCCTGGGGATCGGCAGGGCCGTTCCATGGTTACCTGAATGTATCAGAGGCATATCTGGCTACTAATACTATTTCGATTGTAGTCCCCAAAGCGGCACTGGATAAGGCACTGAGAGCCCTGGTAACGAAAGGGGAAAAGTAAATAATACGGAGGCCCTTCGGGCGGAAAGCGTCCGCGCCGCCCGGAGGACTAACGTACTAGATAATGTTATCTTTATTCCAGACAAACCTCTCCCATTCATTCCCCCCTACCTGGAATGTACATACGTTGCAATGCCTTATTAATGTAGGATGGTGAACTCCTTAATATGGGTTACTTCACCTGGAATCACAATTACTTCCCGCACCTCTGAATGCCTGGGGCCTTTACGGCACCAGTCCAGAAAGGTTTTCATCGCATCAGTGGAAGCTTCCGCCACTATCCACACACTACCATCCTGTAAATTTTTGACACTACCCTGCACTCCCAGCAGGTCAGCCATGTGCTTGGCATTGGCGCGATATCCAACACCATGTACAAGACCTTTCACATTAATCTCATTGTGTACAATTGAATTTGTTGCCATTTCGAAAAATATAGGAGATGAAAAAAGCTGAAGATTTTACCAATAGGGCAAATTTACCCAACGCTTATTGGCTACGCACTCAACATGATCGATGGAAGACTACTTCTTTCTCTGGTCTTTTGAGACGCCTCTCTCCGCAGTAGGAAAAGAAGCAAATAGGATGATTCCTAAGACTTATCTAATTTAAAATTAAATCCAATAGCACTCAAACAATTTTTCGTGTATCCAATGTAAACCTATTCCGTCGTCCTACAAAATTCCCGCTCCTCATTAACAGAAAATAATGGGGTAGTAAGTCATGGTTACAATGAGGAGGGGCAAACAAACATAGATGAAACGTTGGACGCTAAAGTCGGCTATACAATGGCGTAAACCCATCGAAACGTAGGCTATCAAATGCTTTTAAAACAATCTGTCAAATATCTTTTTCATAATATCTTTAGTAAAACGCTCGCAAAAGTATTTTTAATGTACCTCAAATGGGACACACACCTGTCTCTCTAATGTCTCATTCCCGTCTACCTTGTGTCTCATTTATGTCTCATTTGTCTCGCACGCACTTCCTCAAATACGTCCCAGCACGGCCTCACACACTTCCTCACACGCATTCCACATCGATCACATTTGTGTCTCACATGTGTCTCATCTATGTCTCATTCGTGTCTCATTCGTGTCTTATTCGTGTCTTATTCGTGTCTTATTCGTGTCTTATTCGTGTCTTATTCGTGTCTTATTCGAGTCTTATTTGTCTCGTACATCCTTCCTCAAATAAGCCCCAGCACGACCGCACACACGACCACACACATCCCACATGGATCACAATTGTGTCTCACTTATGTCTTATTTATGTTTTATTTATGTCTTATTCGTGTCGCCTTTATGTGGCACACGCTCTCACGCATGCACCTCTCGCTTGTCCAATTTGCGCCCCACAGCGGTCTCCTTCAAGTTGGATATAGGTCTCACACTTTACTTTTCTCACGTACCTCCAAAACTATTCTCATATTCCCTTCATTAATCGACAGCATATACAATAGTCAGGTGCGCTAACCAAATAAGATACATATTCCTATTAACTCAACACATCTGCTTCCGAATACAATTATTGCACTATTAAATACAATTAATGCACTTTTGAATTCGATTAATACACCATTGAATACAATCAATTATTTCACCCATTATCAGCATTCATGAAGGCATACCAAGCCCCGGAGGGTCGTTAAACCCGCCATTGAATCAATGATGAAGCATCAATAAGGTTAGCTCTCAAAATGACCAACATGTCAGCATTAAATCGAAGGAGGCAAGATCAATTACCTAAACCTACTTGATGACCATTTATCTGATAACGAAGGTGCCCGTTTGAAGACGAGCGTACTCACGTACACCCGCTAATAGGTGAACGATTGGTGTACGGAGAGCCTGTAGATGGTATTATCCTTCCAGATTGCGCCAGTCAGATAATTCAAATTGACCAGATCAGGTCAAAAGACGAAGTGCCCTATATCCAGGTTGAGGTAAATCAAACAGTCCTTTCTAAGGTATATAGCTATTACGATTCATCCTGTAATTACTTCGGTTGCTCCACCCTGCCATTTATGCGGCATAGTTAAACAGAGAACCGACCATATGCTCAATATCCCCAAACACAAAGTCTCTAACCCGCTCATATTTTCCTCCAGCTGCCGGACGCTTTAATAAACTGAAACAGTGACAGTTAAAACTGCGTACAAACATCTGCTGAGAAATCTGCGGCAGAAAACCCGCCAACGCAGGATGCTGTACCCGACCCGCTACCAGGATATGCGGACGATAATCCTGCGGCGCCATCTCAAAACCTTTCAACAATTGCCGTTGCAAATCCATCATCGGTTTAGGATTAGCCACATTAATAAAAATGCTACTCCTGCCATCTTCATGTACCAAACTGTCGATTCGCGATGTATATACCGCAAAGCCAGCCTGTTGTCTCGCTACATCTTCCAATACTCCCATAAAAGCATCCTGAAAACGCTCCGGGAAAACTGAACGGAATAACGGAATCTGAACAGCAGCATTTACCATTCCTTCTTCCCCTATCTCCCGACCAATAAACTGCCTGATGCGAAGGATATCCTTCGTTACTAATACATCAGGATTTACTACTACTAAATAATCAAATAATACCTCTGTATTTTCAATATTCGTATTCATAACCAGTTTTTTTAAATCTCCGTGTTAGAATGACAATACAAAGATACACCCATTTTTCAGAAATACTAATTTTTTTAGCATTTTTTACTAAAAAAATACGCAACTATATATAAGCTGCGTATTTTCAATTTATTAAGCAAGTTTGCTAACAATAGCAGCGAAATCTGTCGCCACTAATGAAGCTCCTCCTATCAATCCACCGTCTACATCTGGACATGCAAATAACTCTTCCGCATTGCCTGGTTTCGCGCTACCACCATACAAGATAGACATGCACAGCGCCGCCTCACGGCCATATTTCGCTGCAATCTGAGAACGAATAAATGCATGCATATCCTGCGCCTGCGCTGCACTAGCCGTTAAACCAGTACCAATAGCCCAAATTGGCTCATACGCAATAACCACCTGCTTCAGCTGCTCCTCCGTTAAGTAATACAGACTTTCTTCCAGTTGCTTCGCTACATAAGCATTCTGCGTTTCTGCCTGACGAATAGCCAAAGGCTCTCCACAACAGAAAATTGGCTTCAGACCAAATGCTAATGCCTGATCTACTTTCTTCGCCAGCATTTCATTGCTCTCCTGGAAATATTCTCTTCTCTCGGAATGCCCCAGGATTACATAATCCACACCGATAGACTGCAGCATCTCCGCAGACACCTCGCCGGTATATGCGCCAGATTTCTCACTGTAGCAGTTCTGAGCACCTACATAAAATCCAGGGTAATTCTTCAGCAGCGATTTAGCCTTTACCAGGTATGGAAAAGGAGTAGAAATCACTACTTCCTGCCCTTCTGCCAAACGGATACCCGCCGCCAGAATATCATTAATCAGTTGTTCTCCCTGTGCCAGCGTAAGGTTCATCTTCCAATTCGCTGCTACAATTTTTTTTCTCATATAATTATCGTGATTGTAATGTCAAAGATTCACATGCGCCGTTTCCTGGTATAAATGCTGTAATACCGCTCTGTCAGCATTCCCCATTTCCTGGCCTTTCATCTTCATCCAGGCAGCCGCATCTTTCAATGCTTCCTCTTTCCTGTACCTAGTCATCCCTTCTCCCAATGCCCAACTGAAAGAACCTACATACTTAGGGGGCATAATTCCTCCAAATATATTGCAGGAAACACCCACTACAGTTCCTGTATTCAATAAGGTACCAATACCTGTCCGACTGTAATCTCCCATCAATACCCCACATTTGGTCCCCGCTCCAGCCACTGTTGCCAGGGCTTCCATCCACACTTTCACCTCAGAGGCATTATTCTTCAGATTGGAACAATTTGTACCCGCTCCCAGATTACACCATTCTCCAATAACAGCATCCCCGATATAACCTTCGTGCCCCTTATTGGAATAACCAAACATCACGGTATTCTTCATTTCTCCACCACCAGTACAATGCGGCCCCAAAGTAGTGGCGCCATAAATACGGCTCCCCATCTTCAAAACCGAATGCTCTCCCATGGCAAATGGCCCCCTTATCAGGTTCCCTTCCATAATAATGGCATTCTTTCCAATATATATCGGTCCGGTAGACGCATTCAATACACTGCAATGTACTTCGGCTCCAGGCTCTATAAAGACTTCAGATCCATTCACCACAGTATTCCCTTCCGGCAATGGCGCCGATTCCCTTCCTGCTGTCAATGCCTTAAAATCATCCCTGATAGCCCGGTCATTGAGCACAAAAATATCCCAGGGTTTATGAATTCCCAATACCTTCCCGGAATAATTTTTCCGGGCTCGGGCAGGCAACATATGCACTTCCTTCCCATGGATTACCTTGGCCACCAGCCGATTATCAACATACAACTCCTCATCCGGCAACAACGCTTCTATGGCGGCTACCAGTTCGGCATCAGGCAATAAATGCCCGCTAATCAATATGTTGACAGTAGATTCATGACCCTGCTTCAAAGGGTACTTTTCCTGCAGATGCTGTACGGTGAAATGACTGACCTCTGTTCCTAGCCATCGCTCCCATTTCTCATGGATCTTCAGGATCCCCACTCTGCATTCGGCAATAGGCCTGGTATGGGTAAAGGGGTATAACAACTCACGTACGGGCGTGTCGAATAGTATATAATTACGCTCCATAATGGCTAAAAATAGAAAATCCCATCGATTAAACCGATGGGATCCCCAAAAAAAATATTTTCGTAAACTACTATGCTTTTTTAGCGTAGCGTTTGTTGAATTTATCGATACGTCCTGCAGTATCCACCAATACATTCTTACCAGTGTAGAAAGGGTGAGAAGTATTGGAAATTTCCAACTTAATCAACGGATACTCATTACCATCTTCCCACGTAGCAGTCTCTTTAGAAGGAGCAGTGGAACGGCTTAAAAAGCTGTGTCCGTTTGACATATCTTTAAATATCACAAATCTGTAACTTTCTGGATGGATTCCCTGTTTCATATCAAAATTTTGTAAATACAGAGTGCAAAGGTAAAACTTTTTCTTAAACACTCAAAAGATTATTCTAAAAAAATCAGGATTTCATATTGATGTATTGTAATGGTATACCCACGTTTGCATTGCGGCAAAGTTGTATAACATCCTGTAAATCATCAATTTTTTTGCCTGTCACCCGAACAATATCGTCCATTATAGCGACCTGTACCTTTAATCCCGAATCTTTGATCAACTTCACGATTTTCTTCGCATCTTCCTGTTTGATGCCATTACGAACCATTATATCCTGTTTGTAAACTTTTCCACTCTGATATGGCTCCTTACTCTGGTCGTAAATAGTGGCATCCAATCCCTGGCGCATACTGCGACTGATCAACACATCAATCACCTGAGCCAGTTTCATATCACTCTCCACTTCTACCGTCAACTTCAGGTCTTTCTTATTTAACTCAATGCTGACATGTGAACCCTTAAAATCATATCTGGTCGTAATCTCCTTCTTTACAGTATTGATGGCATTATCCAACGTCTGTAAATCTACTTTGCTAACAATATCAAAGGACGGCATAATTGACAATTTTTAGTATATAAGCTGCTTTCTACAGCGGCAAATATAAAGAAATTGGTCATTATCTCTAGTACTTGCTCACACTGGCTCCGCCTGAAAGGGATTGCTGAACCTCAGGCGTACCCTTGTATTTTACCTGACTACCGCCGGATGAGCTTACTGTGAGCGACTTCACCGCGTTTACTTCAATCTCAGATCCACCGGAAGATCCAATCTTTACGGTTTCAGTGCTGAGACCAGTGGTACGAATATGAGATCCGCCACTCGCGCCAATATTCATACTGTTAGCCTTACCAGATAAATCTACTACTGCAGCACCAGATAATGCCAACATCAGGTTACTCATCGCTACGTCCAGTTTCACTACACTGGCGCCACTTTGGTCGATATTCAGCTTATCTCCTTTGAAACTATTGGTGGAAGTCACTTTGCAAGCGCCGCTCAGCGATAATCTCTTCAGTTCCGCCATGGTGATGAATACCTTAATGTCTTTGTTCGTCTGAATATTGTATCCTTTCTTGATGAAAATTTCCAGCGTTCCGTTAGTGTTTCTCGTCTCAATGATCGGTAAAATATTATCCTCCGCTTCTAACTTGATACTTTCTGAATTTCCCTGTGTCAGCTCCACTTTAAAAATACCACTGGTGGCAATACCGGTGAACTTCCCAGCACTACGGTCTTCTGTCTTCACAACACCGCTTCCTTTTACCCGCTCATTCCAGGTTTTGAATGAGGATAATAATACGATGGCAGCTATGAATGCCAGGCTAATAGCAGTTAATTTTTTCATGACGTTATATACTTAAAGGATTTAGAATGGTTATGTCTAAAATGGTAAGGGTATGCTGTACTTTATTCTACATCAATGGAGATATCTCCATTGGTACCAGAGGCTCTGATCTTAGGCGATTGCTCTGTTCCTCCATTAGCCAGGGCGGTATAGTCCCATTTAACAGATTTCTTGTCTGAAATTACATTTTTCAATTCCATACTGCCGGTTTTAATACCGCCATATACGAAGTGAAAATCCAGTTGTAAAGGCACTCTGCGGGCAAAAGTCAACTTCGCATCTGAATAGGTCATACGAATGTTTGCACCCTTGAATGTTGTGGCTATCTTACGTACTTTCAAATCGCCGTAAGTTAATGTCGCGGTCAGATCTTCCCGTAATCCTGCTGCCACTACATCTGTATAAGTACCCACCAGATTCAGGCTACCTACATCTTCCAGCTTATAATCATCATAAGTAGCTTTAATGGTTGCATCTCCCACAGCGCCAATTGCACAAGTACTGTAAGTAGAGACGGCCGACAAACTACGGATGCTTTCTGCTTTCATATCAGAGTAATTACTCCTCAGATTAACCGCTCCTGCTTTACCTATGCGCCCCTTGCTACAATAGTTTACTGTCAGTTGCACATCTCCTGCATCACGGATATCATAATTACCATAATTCAACGTGAACTTAATAGGAAATGTAATCTTGTCTCCCACAACCAGATCTCCGAAATTGTTGTCAAAAAATGCCATCTGCAACGATTGCGGAACATAGATGTCGTAATCTATACTCACATAATCTTTAGAATTCTTATTGCTTCCAAAGTTAAACCAGCGACTACCAGAACCACCCGGATTGTAGTCTGTACTCAGTGATACGCTGTTATCCACCTGCTTACCGCTGATGCTCACAGAACTTACAATATTCTGCGATTCTGCATCACTTTTACCAAAACCGGTGATCGTTACTGTTGCCTTTATTTCATTTTTGTTCCACGTGTGAATAACTATCTGTCCATACTTATTGCTCACTTTCAATTGTGCGCCATTAGATACACTGTAGGTTTTAACTTCTGTTCTCTTGAAGGCTTCGTCCCCGGTATTTCCCAGTGCAAGGAGGGGAAGTAAAAGGCATAATAGGAAACTAAATTTTCTCTTCATATTGCTTTTTTAAATCACCCGGAACTGCATGTTTGGCCTGCATCTCTTCCAGGATTTTGTCTAGTAGATCCAATTTCATTTGATAGTACCTGATGATGGCCGCGCGGATTCTTTCATTACCAGGATTATTTTTCAGCTCTTTCTCGAGCATTTTATATGTCTCATTTTTCAGCTCCAATTCCTTTAAGGCGGAACTGTCCAATCCCAACTCACCTGCCGGATAAGTTTTGATAGAATCCAATCTGGCTTCAATCCTGGAACTATAATATACCTGCGCTTCCTGCATCTCAGGAATCATCAGCGCTACGTCACTACGGGACTGCTTGTGCTTTACAAAGAGGAACAATACCCCTGCATTGATTAATAATAATGTTATCACGGCTGCTTTAAACCAATTTGATGACAACATTCTTACTACCCGGCCCTTTTCTTCCTTCTTACTCAGTTCCTTCTCCAACGCATCCCATATCCTGGGCGATGGTCCGGGCTGCTCAAAGGCCGCCCTGTTTTGTTGAATAAATTGCTCGAAATTGTCCGACATTAATTCATTAAGTTTTGCTGATTTACAATCTGTCTCACCTTCTCTTTTGCCCGCATATACTGCGTTTTCGCAGTCGATTCGGATATTCCCAGCATCTCTGCTATTTCCCTGTGGGAATAATTTTCAAAAAGATAAAGATTCAGCACCGTCCGATATCCTGTAGGAAGTGTGTCTATAGCCGTTTTAATCGCGGCTACCGTCCAACTGAACTGCACTTCATCTACCCCGTTATCCTCTGATACCTCCACATCTTCCACTTCTTCGAAGTAGACTTTCTTTTTGCGAAGATAATTCAGACAATGATTTACCACAATTCGCTTGATCCAGGCACTCAAACTGGCGCCACGTTCCAGCTTCTCAATACTGCGATAGACCTGTATAAATGCCTCCTGTAAGATATCTTCTGCATCACTAACGTGATTGGTCATACGAAGACAAATATTATACATTGCTGCGGAGTAGGAATCGTACAGCTCGCGAAATGCGCGAACGTCCCCCTTCTTGCAGCGGTCTACCACATTCTCGGCTAATAACGTTTGATTCAAGGTGTTTTCTGATGCTTTCATTATAAAGACAATGATTGTATGAAAGGTTGCACGCTCCAGAATTATTTTTTCGGGCGGGAGGGTCTCTTATCAGCAATACCCAGAGCGTATTTGTGACTTACATTATTAAATATCAGTATACTATATAGACAATCGGGATCTTATATAAGCAAGATATTTTTTTTCAAATGTAACGTCAATCTCCCTATAACATCGGCCAAATTCCACCAACTTCCTGTTTTCTGTGACGAAATGAAAAAAACGCGGTCCAAAAACATTGAAACCGCGCTTTTCCATCCTTATATATACCTAAAAAACCTTTCCTGGTACGCGGATTAATTGCCTCCCTTTACACGATTCTGCTCATCCTGTAAGCCTGTTCTACGATCACGGGCGGCTTTTACATTTGTATTTCCAAAACGATAGTTGAAGGAAAGTCTTACCTGTCTTGAATCCCAAGTGTTGTGAATGGCGGTAGACATACCCGCATTATCAAATGATCCTCTGAAATACTGGGTACGGAACAAGTCGGTTACATTCAGCTTGATAGTACCTTTTGATTTCAATACTTTCTTCTGTAAACCCAAATCCAGACTCCACATAGACTTCATACGGAATAACTCGTTATCAGAGATCTGTGGAGACAGATAAAACACAGCCGCTTCTACAGTCAGGGTTTTAGTAAGACTAAATGTCTGCTGCGTACGACCAAAATAACCTACTGCATTCATATTCACATGGTTGTCGTTTACGTATGCCTGGTAAGCATTGTAATAGACAGACATCGTGGTGTAACTGTTCCACCATTTGGTAATCGGAAAAGGTGCAGCAATACTCAAACTCAGGTTATCAGATTTTGCTACGTTCATGTATTTGTAACGTAATACGGTAGTATCACCTGTTGCCGGGTCTCTGTCTGCTTCCAGTATACGCATCATCATATCTTTTGTATGGATATAACCTACTGTTGTGATCAGGAAATCCTTAAAAGTATGAGACAACTCGAAATTGTTGGAATACTGTGGCTTCAGATAAGGGTTACCAGCTTGTTTGGTATATCTGTCGATATAAAATTCAAAGGGATTCAGATCCTCATAGCTCGGACGTTGAATACGACGGCTGTAACTAAGACCGAAACTGTTGCTCTTATTCAGTTTGTAACTCATGGCCGCGCTTGGAAACAGATTGAAGTAGCTGGTATCATTCTTAATAGCGCCCTGCTGAGATTTACGCAGGGAAGTAGAGGTACCGGAAACATTTGTCTGCTCCGCACGAAGTCCCACCTGCACTTGCAATCTATCAAACTGCTGGCTGTAGTTCACATATGCCGCATTCACATTTTCTTTATAGATAAAGTGATTGGAACGCATGGTGTCTGCCACCCAGTTATTGGTACGTAAAGAGTCGAAACGCGCATCGTTATCAGAAGTCACGAAACTGCTTTTAGCACCCAATTCCAGTTTAGCTTTATTTTTCAACGGCTGCACATAATCCACTTTCGCCGTCTTAATGGTAATACTGGACTGTTGATTATTACGGGAAGTATCTGAACTGAAAGTTTGTTTTCCCAGCGCATCAGTAGTTAAAGCGCGGATGTCGGCAGGTCTTGCATCAGTATTTCTCGCATAGTCCAGGTCAATGTTCAATTCTTTCCCTGTAGAATCCAGAATACCACGATAGTTCACGTTGTAGCCACCTTTTCTCCAGCGACTTGAATTCGAGGAATTGGTATTCAGGATGGAATCCACCACACTACCATATCCCATTTTGGTAATTCCATTATTAGGAAGCTCCTGATTGCGGCCGGTCAGATCCACCAGTACCCCAATCGTATTTTTCTTATTGATGAAATAATCTGCTCCTACTCTGGCACCCAGGTATTTGGATTCGTTATCCATCAGATTATTCTGATCGAACACCTGCATACCTTTATCTTCTTCACGGGAACGGTATACGCCCAGATTCTGTCTGGTATGACGATAGTTGTTATTTAATGATCCGAACACATTGAATTTAGCATTCCGGTGGTTCAGATTCAGACTGGCATTATAACCAGGATAAGTGGCGAAAGTGCTACCTACTGTTACATTACCATTTGTTCCGAAGTTGGTGTTCTTCTTAAGTTTCAGGTTGATGACACCTGCATTACCGGCAGCATCATATCTGGCGGAAGGATTAGAAATCAGTTCAATCTGGTCCAGAGAGGTAGCTGGCATGCTTTTCAGCAGTTCTGCCACATCTGAAGAAGACATATTCGTTTGTTTACCGTCAATCAAGATAACCACTCCCCCTTTACCTTTCATAGAGATGTTACCATCTTTATCCACAGTGATATTGGGAGATTTTTCCAGGGCTTCCATGGCAGTACCGCCGGAAGTAGCAATGCTACTTTCAACATTTACCACCAGGCGATCCATTTTCTGTTCGATGAAAGGCCGGCGGGCAGTAACGTCTACTGCTTTCAGATTTTTGGCATTGGTAGTCAGTACCAATGGAGGGGCTGCAAAAGTTCCTTTAAGGTCAAAGCTATTGCTGTACACTTTGTTCATCCCAACAAAGGCGGCAGCAATAATATATTTTCCTTGCTTGATATTTTCGAATTCATACTTACCGTTAATGTCGGCGACCGCTCCTTTTACAAGGGAAGAATCGCTGGCTTTGAGAAGGGTTACAGTGGCAAATTCTACAGGTTTATCTCCGGCTTGCTTCACACTGCCGGTTACTTTGGTGTTGTTTTGAGCATGAGAGCTTAAAGCAGCGCAGATAACACTGGTTGTCAACATTATCGCTTTAAAAGTTGCTTTCATATATGGGCGGTTTAGGTATTTAGTACTTAGAATGTTTAAAGATCCTTGGTTTATATACTACAGTAGTTTAACAACTACAGTGTAAAAGTAGGTATTATGTATTGCATAGTACATAGTTTTACACAAACGGTCTGTAGACAGGGATGATTGGTAAAGTTTGTGATTATGACAGGAAGACGACTGATAATCAGGTATGTTTCAAACCTTTTGAAAAAAAATTAAGATTGTCGCAAAACAACCTTAAAGGGTATTCAATAGCTATAATAGAAGAAAACTGCATAAAATAAGAAAGGGACCACCTGCGATGGCAGGCGATCCCTTTCTGTTATATAATAATATATGTGGTTTCGGGAGATGTTAGTTTAAACTGGCATCGACTATTATTCTTGGCCTGGAGGGGGTGTAACGTTTATGAAAATACTGCATACCATAAACAAATAATACCAGGAATAGCATCACGGCTACAAATAACCAGCTATTATAGATGGCATCCAGTAAACTGGGCTTACCATTGAGCCCCATTGCGCCAATTGCCCCTGAATATTTCTGCAATCCGGAATGCATATGAATACTTGTTATCAGTTCCGGCATATATTTCATCATTTCGTCCAGCTGATCATAGTCGCCGAAGAAATTCAGGCATAGCTGACCACGAGTGGTCAATAATACTACCTCATAATTAATAATGCCTTTATCGGCGGCCGACTTCTTATAAATCCATGGATAATGTAATGCATGATGCTCCATGTCATAATGAGGAGGCAGCAGCCACTCCACCTGCATATGATGTTGTCGTTCTGCTCTACGTTCTGCTATTAAATGTTCATAGTCAAAAATGCGGGTGTAAACATCTTCCCTTATTGGTTCGTAGGTTACAGTCACGCCCCATGCCTGATTAGACATTGGGTTTACATCTTCTGGCAGAAACATACCTACAGTCCCACTGTGCACTTCATTATGCCAGAGGTCTTTCAGCAATGCATAACTGTCCTGTTGCTGCAGGTAACGAAAACCTTCGGGAACAGACATCTTTATACCTTCCGGTAATACCTGTTCTTTATGTTGCCATTTAAAATGGGATATAGCGGAATCTATACCGGTACCAAAAGCGGTAGAATGAATAATGAGGAAACAAAAAACCCAGCAAATACGATGCATACTTATAAAATTGGCATTAATAAAAACGTGGATTAATGGAACAATGGAAAAGCTACAAAAAGAATTTAGTGAATTGTTTGCGGTTAATAAGTGCTAGAATGAAGGTAGATAATTTGGTAACAGAAGTAATAACACGTTCAATGCATTTCTAATTGCATAAAAAAAACGACATCAAATGATGTCGTTTCTCAAATTTTCTATTGCTGTAATATATATATACAGGAATACTATTCAAATCGGATACTATCCAGTACATCCGGAAGTTCCTTTTGCAATTGTTCAAAAAATACTCTTTCTTCTTTTCTGATATGAGCCTCCAGGCTGTTGGCCAGGATGTCCATGTCCTCCTCCAGGTTGGCGCTGTCGGCCAACACTGCATACATGCCGGAAATAACACGGTGTTCTGCCTGTAGTTCAGCGATAGCTGCGTCAATACTGGCATTCTTACCGAAACACTTCTCAAATAAATGATCTTCTTTTTGGATGTGCGGCACCATCACTTCCTGGAATATGCGTACTACATATTCAAATTTGGCCTGCGTTTCCAAAGGGAACCCCTCATAGGAAGCGGCATTTTTCTTCAAATACCTGCACACAAACAAGAGTCGTTTGTGCTCATGTGACAGTGGTACTAATGTGGAATGTCTTTGCATATCTCGTTATCAGGAAACTGCTGTTGCTGTACTGTTGTTGTTTTTACGGCAATACCAGATCAATGCCAGACCACCAATTACCATCAATGCAGAAATTATTTCCGCCTGGGTAGGATGGAATCCGAATATATTATACTTGGTATTCACCCTGATTTTCTCTATAAAAAAGCGCTCTACACCATTCATTACCAGGTAGATGCCAAAAATAACCCCAGGCACGGTTATGCGTTTTCTGATGGCCCATAAAACGAGGAATAACCCGATACAGGCAATAATTTCATATAAAGGAGTCGGATATACTGCTATAGGCAGCACTTTGCAGTACTGACCGTCACAACCCGCCATTTGTACCCCTTCTCTTACCACATTGTGCGGATAGCCATAAGCGAAAAACCAATCAGGCATGAAACCCAATGATGCCGGCTTTTCAAAGGCTGCATGAGGAATTTTATCCAGGGAAGGATATTGATTCAGGAAGAAGGCGGAGTTCCGCTCCACTTCCGCTGAGAACTGAGCAGGAGCTACTTTCACTACTTTACCTACGCTATCCGTAGCATAGGCGCTATTATAAATACCCCAGTCGCCATCTCCGGAGAAATGACAACCCATACGACCAATACCATACGCCAGCATCAGTGCCGGAGCAGCGCTGTCGATCAGCTGTCTGATATTGATTTTCTTTTTGCGGGCATAATTAATAATTACAATTGCAGCTACGATCAGACCGCCGTAGAAAGTAAGACCACTGAAGGAAAGCAACGCTTCCACCGGATTGGCAATGAAATCGTTCCAGTTTTCCAGGTTATGGAAAATTTTTGCACCGATCAATCCCGCAATAGCAGCCATCACCGTAAAGTCAGGCACCCGTTGATGCGGCATCACGGTAACGATTTTCTCTTTCTGCTGCGTATTCTTTATAGTCTGTTGTCTTTTGTAAATCTTATATCCACCAAATGCGGCAGCCAGTAATATACCCGCCGGCCAGCTTCCCTGCCCGGACATAATATACCCCTGGAAATCCTGCATAGCAGTATCCCACTGGAAGAAAAGACCAAGGATTTTAAAACCAAGGATAAAACCTACGATGGCATTTACAATTATTTCCGGATTAGTAGCGGGTTGTCCTTCCAGTACTTTTTCCTGTACCCCTTTCAGCCAGCCCAGTTTTTCACGGCGCTTCAGCTCCTGGGTCAATACATAGGCGGCAGCAAGAAAAGCAATGGCAACAAAGAATCCAAAGGTTTGGAATAACTTGAGAAGTGGGATTTCCAGGCCGAACAGGTCCTTAAAAGCGTAATATAAATTAGGATACATAGCCAAAAAAAATTGGTGATCTGAGTTTTCCTATGAACAAAGCCGAATTTATCTAAAGGAAAATCAAACCACCAAAGTACGTAGCAAATTTGAATTTAAGAATTCAAATTTCTTAAGATTAGGTTAGCAATATTGTTCAAACGCATCTGCAAGGTTTGCCGCAATCATTTGAGCAGAGCGACCTTCAATCATATGACGTTCGATGAAATGCACCAACTGACCATCTTTGAAGAGGGCAATTGCCGGAGAAGACGGAGGATAAGGTAACAGATGCTCACGAACAGCTGCCACACCTTCCAGGTCAAAACCCGCAAAGCTGGTAGTCAGTCTGTCTGGCTTTTTCTCACTGTGAGCTACCGCCATCAGCGCGCCCGGACGTGCTGTACCTGCGGAACAGCCACATACAGAGTTGATCACCACCAGGGTTGTACCTGCTTGTTTCAATGTGTCGTCTACCTGTGCTTTCGTCAATAATTCTTCAAAACCGTAATCGGTCAGCTCAGCCTTTCTAGGCAGTACTAATTCCGCTGGATACATATAATAACAGTTTTTTTTAGTTGAAATTTCCAACAAAGTTAATCATTGCTATCCAAAATGTAAAAAAATGAACCCTAAGGTAGACTTTTTGACACTTCACAAACAATCAAACAGACATAATGGCATAATCTGTAACTATTTTACTAACAAAATAGCAGTTTAACTGGCATGGTATCCCATTTGATCTGTATCAGGTGTAAAACAAAATTAGAATTAACACCAAAAAAATAAGAAAGATTATGACACACGTAACATTCGGACCAAGAAGCATCAATGGACTGGTAGGTGATATTTTAAACAACGGCTGGAATAAAATTGCAAAAGACGATTTTCTCACCAACGATTATTTCACAGCACATCCTCCGGTAAACATTTCAGAAACCAAAGAAGGTTTTGTACTGGATGTAGTAGCACCTGGATTTAATAAAGAAGATTTTAAAATTAACGCAGACGCCAAGGCTTTAACCATCAGCGCAGAGAAAAAAGCAGATACAAAAGATGAGAACGAAAAGCAGGTTCGCCGTGAGTTCTCTTTCAAATCATTCAAACGCTCCTTCACCATCAGTGAAGCGATCGATACTGCGAAAATCGCAGCAAAATATGACAATGGTATCCTGAAAGTAACACTCCCTAAAAAGGAAAATACACAGGAAGCACCTAAATCAATCGTAGTTGAATAAGGGTTAGTTAATAGTGATTTCGTAGGAAAGAACTATCGAAATGGGGGTTTAGAAAGCAAAAGGGTCGCAGTAATGCGGCCCTTTTTTATGGCCCCTCTCCTACTATAATCGTGTATAATTCACACAAACGTTGAATCCCCGCATGGATTTTATGCAATAATTTGCTTTATCTAAGCTTGAAGTAATGATCAAATTCTTCAGGGGTACCTGGCTATTCATCAAGAGCATTTATTACCGTGCAGAAAATGCAGCTATTGCAGATGTGGTTAACCGTACCCATGACCTGTACGAACAGGCGAAAATAAAACTCCTGTTTGACTACATATTTTTTTACTGCCTGTCTCTCCTTCCGGTGGGACTTATGGCATTAATTACTGTTAATGAAGTGAATCTAACTTTGATTCCCTTCATGATGGGCATGTTGTTCATCTGCCTGTGGCTGTTGCGCAAAGGGCTGTCTGCCCGAATTGTGGGAACGCTCACTTCCATGACGACGCTTTTCATGCCATTACTGTCTTCCTTCTTCAATAACCAGGACGTCAGCCCGAAATACGCCACCATCTGGATGATGAGCGTGCTGCTTTGCTATATCACAGTTAATCTGACCACCTCCCTGATCTGGTCGCTGGTTATTATATTATATCTTGGCGCAGTTGCATATATTAAACTACATGGCATTGAAGTGTATGTTGCCTCCGGATTCTCCAGACCTTTTCAGTTTGTTTCCAATCCGATAGTAATGTCTGTCTACCTGCTGTTCATGATCAGATCAATGGGTATGTACTATAAGAATGTCATGGCCATGGAACGAAGACGTACGCTCCAACAGCAAAAACAGCAGTTGTCTCTCATCAATCAACATCTCACCAAACATTTCCTCCTGGTAAAAGGGTTCTCCAGATCTGGTAAAAATGCCTTTAATAACGGAGAACTCGAATTGCTGGAAGCCTGCTTTACGGAAATAGAAAAGGAATGCGCGATTGCGATCGATTACCTGAATGAATCCAAAGATGAGGAGAAAACGAAGGAGGAGCCACGCAAACCGATCAATACGCTAAAATAGTATGCTTTTGAGCGAAAAAACAGCCAGTGTTGACTTTTACTGCATAATACTACACGGAAGTGTGAGCATTTGCGTTAGTATTTGAGTGTCCCAAGATCAAAAAAATCGCTTCATTATCCACTTTTTTCAGTACTGCCTGGCTTCTTGGCCGACAACGTTCACCCTCACCATATTATTGTCGTATTATAAAAATTACAACTTTTTGGGCTTACCAGTAATTCCGGCTCGCGGTACCTTTGTACTGTTAGAAAATATTTAAAATATTCCTATTGTCCTTATACTGAGAAATAATCTAGATCTAACCTATGCCGTGATAGGGCTTTCATTCTTCATGAAAGCCTTTTTTTATGCCCTTTAGATGGCTATAAAAAAGAAGCCCCCCGAAAAATCGGGAGGCTTGCAGGATTACTAACCCATTATTTTAATAACCCAAAATCTTCAACATGCTCTGAGCGCTCTGCTCTTTCGCATAGAGCCAATCTTTCAGCTGACCGTTTTTATCATAACCAACGATCACGTGTTTAGGCGAAGGAATCAAACAGTGCTTGATACCGCCATAACCGCTGAGCTGGTCCTGATAAGCGCCGGTATGGAAGAAACCGATATACAGCGGCTCTTTACCTTCATTCTGCTTAGGCAGGAACACAGCATTTATATGCTCTTCAGATGTGTAAAAGTCATACCCGTCGCAAGTAATACCTCCCAGATGCACCTCTTGGTACTCCTGGTCCCATTTATTAATGGGCAGCATCAGGAATTTCTCCCCAATACCCCAGGTATCTGGCAGTGTGGTGATGAATGAACTGTCGATCATGTACCAGATCTCACGGTCATTCTGAATTTTTTCACCTACCACGCTATAGATAACTGCGCCGCTTTCTCCCACGGTGAAGGAGCCAAACTCTGTGTAGATATTTGGTACCGGCACCTTGTTTTTCTTACACATGGCTTTGATATTGGCTACAATCTCGTTAACGATATAATTGTAGTCATAGTCAAACCCAAGGGAGTGCTTAATCGGGAATCCGCCACCGATATTGATACTATCCAGTTCCGGACAGATTTTTTTCAGCTGGCAGTAAAGGTTGATAGATCTGTTCAACTGACTCCAGTAATAGATATCATCCTTTATCCCCTTATTCATAAAGAAGTGAAGCATTTTCAGCTCAAACTTCTGGTTACCTTTCAGTTTGTCTACATAGAACTCCAGAATATCTCTGGAGCGGATGCCCAGCCTGGAAGTATAGAAGTCAAAGGTAGGTTCTTCCTCTGCAGCTATACGAAGACCAAGCTTCACCTTCTCTTTCGTGACTCTGATGTTCTTCTGATACTCCTCCAGTTCCTCTTTATTATCCAGAACAGGGATTACGTTCTTAAACCCTGAATTGATCAATTTGGAGATAGCCCTGGTGTACGGCTTGGTTTTGAAACCATTACATATTACGTAGGTTTCTTTTGTCACTTTCTTACGTTCATACAGTTTATTGATAATATCAATATCGTATGCCGAAGAAGTTTCGATGTGGATGCCGTGTTTCAAGGTTTCTTCCATAATGAAAGAAAAGTGCGAACTCTTGGTACAATAACAGTAAAAATACTGTCCGTCATACCTGTTCTTCTTGATGGCATCATTGAACATCTTCTTGGCCTTGTTAATCTGCATTCCAATTTTGGGCAGATAAGTCAGCTTGAATGGTGTCCCGTACTTGTCGATCAACGCCTTAATATTCAGACCATTAAATTCCAGGTAGTTATCGTTTACATCGAATCCTTCCTGAGGAAATTCAAAAGTCTGCTTAACGAGGTCTGTGTAGGTGCTATTCATTTACTGCTGAGAATGAATTTTAGGAATGAGTAATAAAATTTAAACTTCAGGATAAATGCTCCTTTTCCTCGCTGGAAAACTCCTGGTTTACACACCTACGTCAGTTTGAACCCCAGCAAAATTGGTTGCAAAGCTAAATATTTTGTCGATTGCTGCAGTAATTTTTTTGCAAAATCACTACCGAGCAAACCGCAAATATACAAACAATTATAAGTCAGTTAATTAAATAAGATTATTTAATATTTTATTTTGACGATTTAATGATTTCGATCGACTGTTTTCCCTCGCAGAAAAGCAGGTCCAGGATACTGAGACCAGGAATGAATCCGGTACGGTCTTCAAATACTTGTGGATATTGAATTTCAGGATGTAGTACTTCGCCGGGAATTAATTTGTCACGCATATCTGTTACACCAGGTACTTCCTTTTGATAACCATCTGTAAATGATATTGTTTGACGGATACCCAGTTTATTATTCACCCATTCCAAACAAGCCATATTCCAGTCAATCAGAAAATCAAACTGCTTCTCATACAATGCCTCCAGCTCCGGCTCGTAATATTCAAACCAAGGAGACCGACGGTAAGCTGACACAAGCGTTTTCCAGTGGAGCGACTGCCATCTCTCTTCATTACTAATCCGAACATCCTTCATAATCGTCCGCTGGTTTTTCCCCTTCGTCAAAGGAACACTCAAAATCATTTTCCCATTTGGCCCCGCCAGATAACAACGGTTCCGGTAAGTCACCTTTTGGTAGTTCTCATATCTCTCCAATTGCAATATGTCGTGCTCAATTAATGTGCTGTAAAAATCAATTGATGGAAAATACTGTGATTCAATTAATAATGTTGAGTTATTTTCATTCACTGACATGTTGTCAAAATTTAGGCTCCCGTACCCGAAAATCTAGCTCCCGGGCACTACTGTTAGTTAAAGTTAAACGCTTAATAATTCACTTTAAGTAACTCACTGACAAATCATAGAAAATAAATAAATATGCTAATGTTGTTAGTATTTTACTTAAAGTCGGAATCTTTTCAAAAATGCAAAAATACTAAAGAAATTAGTCGCTTACGAATTGATTTTTAGCGACCTGTGCGGAGATTTCAAAGATAACGGTTTTCCCTAAAAACAGGCTTTTTTTATATAAATAATAAAATTTACTTATTGCCTCCCCTTCGTTAATTGTTTCCTAAAAACTTTCCCCTCCTTTGTGATACAATTCCTTTGAATTAGGTTTGGTGAAATTTTATTACAGGATACCATCATGAAAATATTCCGTGTTATATTGATTGTTTTTGCAATATGGGGAATCTCCTCCGCCTGCGAAAAAACAAAGGATTTACAGTTTGTAAGAGTAGCAGGGTTTGAAATGGGAGAGCTCGGCATGTCTAAAAGTACAGTCCGCCTGACACTCGCCTATTACAATCCAAATAACTACCAACTCAAACTCAAAGATGCCTCCTTCGATCTCTTCATCGACGATACGGAAGTAGGTCACTCCTCCCAGGATACCATCATCCAAATTCCGGCGAAGGATACTTTCTATTTTCCTGTAAAACTGGAAGTAAATATGGGTAATGTGCTGAAAAATGCTTTCGCTGCCTTCTCCAATAAAGAAGTAACCATCAAAGCAACCGGTAAGTGTAAAATAGGTAAAGGGGGCGTCTACCTGCCATTCCCTATTAAATGCGAAACCAAACAGGCACTCAACTTCTTCTGATAATTTTTCCTCTGTTTATATCCGGCTATGCCGGCAATCAAAATAAAATCCCCCTTCCGAAATGGAAGGGGGATTTTTATATTTTTAGGGAATTATCCCCGATTTAGTGCTTTTTCGGGTCCATTCCGCCACCATCTTCCGGCTTCTTACAGCATAATGGCAACTTATTGTAAGACTCAGTATTCGCAGTTACATTGTCTGCATCATACCCGCAATTGGCAATCGCAGTTTTGATATTCTCCACATTCGTTCTGTCGGTCCAATATTTCACCGTAGTAACATGTTTCTTGAAATCTACTTTGGAAGACTGTACCCCTTCTTCGCGGGACAAATATCTTTCAATACGATTCTTGCAAGACTCACACTGAACGGTTGGCGTATTGATTTTGACTGTCGCCAAAGACTTCTGCTGCTGGGCCGCTGCAATGCCGAAGGTTGCCAGCATCAGGACCAGAACTAATTTTAACGTACGCATATTGTTAGATTTACGCATCCAATATACAAAAAAGCCTATATATATATCGACTATTTACCCCATTGATCCGGAGCAGCTCTCCAGGCTTGTAAAGTAGCAATTTCATCTGCACTTACAATTCCCTTCTCTTCTGCCAGGGCAATCATCGCATTGTAGTTGCTCAGAGAGTGGAAAGGCACTCCCGCCGCTTCAAATGCTTTTACTGCTACATCAAAGCCATAATTGAAGATCGATACCATACCCACTACTTCTCCGCCAGCAGCACGAATAGCCTGAACAGCTTCCAGACTGCTTTTACCAGTAGAAATAAGATCTTCAACTACAACTACCTGCTGACCAGCCTGCAATACGCCCTCAATCTGATTACCCATTCCATGTTCTTTCGGCTTGGAACGAACATAGATAAATGGAAGCTTCAACTGATCGGCTACCAGTGCGCCATGAGGTATACCCGCAGTGGCTACACCCGCAATTACAGCAGCATCCGGAAAAGTTTCGAATACCACATTGCATAACTCGGATTTGATATAATCCCTTACATATGGATAGGATAATATCTTCCTGTTATCACAGTAGATGGGAGATTTCCAGCCAGACGCCCAGGTAAAAGGCTGGGCCGGACTCAACTTTACTGCCTGCACCTGCAGCAGCTTTTCTGCAACTTGTTTTTCGCTTATTTTAGTCATACAAGCGCCAAAATTATCGATTTAATTCGTAATTATTCCAGCATATCATATCTGAATTAATTCATCCGTATTACTTTTGCATCCATGCAAACGAACATCACGATATATCTCAACGAACGTCCACTACTGTTATGTCCAGGCCACGACGCTATCCCTGCTGGCTTCGAGGAAACAGCTATATACGAAGATCCCAGCACCGAAACCATCGACAAAGTATTACTTGAACTGGAAGAAGGTGAAAAACATCATGCTGTTTTTATCCGGGAAGATGTGAAGCAACTGCTGAAGAAAGTATCGCTACACTTTACGGTGCTGGTGGCCGCCGGAGGCCTCGTTACCAACCCGGAAGGGGAAGTGCTGATGATGTTCCGCAGAGGTAAATGGGACCTCCCCAAAGGCAAACAGGACCCAGGAGAAGACCTGGAAACCTGCGCCGTACGGGAAGTAGCGGAAGAAACAGGACTGCATACCATTGCACTGACAGGTAAACTGACGGAAACTTACCACTACTACCCGATGAAAAATAAAAAGGTGCTGAAACACACCTACTGGTATCACATGGAATTTACCGGCACGGAATTAACCGTTCCTCAAATCGAAGAAGATATCCTGGATATCCAATGGGTAAAACCACAGAACGTCAATAAATACCTCCAGTTCTCCTACGAGAATATCCGTGATGTATTTAAAGCCGCCGAAACAAAAGGCACTATCAGTATTAATTAATATTATAATGCATATTGTAGGGAGACACGAAGTCTCCCATCTGCTATTCCCCTGTGGTAATATCGATCAGGTATTTTCGCAGGGGAATACTTTCTTTCGTCCGAAACTCTTCTCCCAGCACCAACTGATAATGTTTATTAGGCAGTAAGTCCACATCCACAATAATTGCACTGGGGTTAGTCGTAAATCCAACTACCTTTTGCACCCGCATGACGGCGGATTCTCCTGCCGGTCCTATCTCAAAATTGCGGAATCGCTTATCCAGCGGCTGAGAAAACTGTATTACAATTTGGTGCTTACCAGGTGCTACAACACCCCCAAAACCTTTATCAAATCCTGAAATACTGCTAACCACCGGCCTGCTGGCTTCATACGCTGCCTTTAACACACTTACCGGCTGATCAAAGTAATGCGTGCTGTCTACAAACTGGTACAACAGTGATTCATTATTGTAATCCAGTTCTATCATGGATTTGATAGCGGCTTTCTTATCTTTTGCCTGTTCGTAGTATTTTTCACAGATGGCATAACCCATATAATAGCCCAGATCCCGCATTCCAAAAGCGTTCTTCGCATTATTATAAAGCCAGTTATCTGTAAATGGAGAGAACATACATTTTGAAAACGCCTCCTTTAACGCAATATCATTTGCTTTACCAAAGGCAATCGGCGGATTCGGAGAAGGAATACCCATCGCTTTAACGGCAACAAATTCCGCCACTCCTTCTATCACGCATTGTGTCAGCAGGAGCTCCCCAATAGTGCTTTTCTGCTGTGTATGTACATATTCATGTATATTCAGAAAAGGCAGATCTTTGATGGGATTAGAACTGAAGAAGGTCTTCAGATAACCTAACTGATCAGGGAACTCTGTTGTAACAACGGAAGAATCTGCCATCGCAATCTCCGCCCCAATCAGTACTTTGTCGGCCTGCGTAGTTCCGTTAGAACGCATAGCCCCCACCGTAAAATAGATCGATGCCGGTTTTGCCGGGTAAATCTTTTTGAATGCAGTGATGCCTTTCTGTATTTCCGCCGCATATTTATCCACCTTCATCATATTCGGACGAATGGTTTTCCAGAATTCCGGGTAACGGCGGATGGCATTCATATAATCCTTCACAGTATACCGTCTGGCCTCCATCATAGCTTTCAATCCGGCAGAGCCTTTGTCAAAATACATCGTCTGCAAAAGTGCTGCTTGCCGACTGCTATCAGTAGTAGCAGTGACAGCATCATAGGCATTCCAGAATAACGGAATATCAGTAGTAACAATGGGAGATTTCCCCTGGGAGAAAGCAGTAGTAACCGTAAAAACGCTCAGTAACAGGCAAATGGATTTCTTCATAATAGTTAGTTGGTCAATATTGCACGAAGCGACATCCTGGGATGTCGCTTCGTGTGGGTCTCCGCCTTCATCTGGACGGGTATAATAATAAAATCGGATTATTTTTTGGCGAGGATAGCCACCGTGAGTCTGCTTACACAGACCAACCGGTGCTGGTCATCTGTAATTCGGATATCCCAAACGTGACTGGAAGCGCCGATGTGCAATGGTCTGGCCGTTGCATGTACGTAGCCACTTTTAACCCCTCTGATATGATTGGCATTTATCTCCATACCAACACAAATTGACTTCTGCTGATCAATAATCAAGGCAGAGCCCACGCTGCCCGCAGTTTCCGCCAATGCTGCAGAAGCCCCGCCATGGAGAAGACCGTAAGGCTGTGTTGTTCTTTTATCCACAGGCATCATTATTTTCAGATAATCTGCTCCGATCTCTGTGAATTCCATTTCCAGGTATTCAGCCATGGTATTGCTACTCAACTCATTTAGCTGATCCAGTGATACATCCGTTGAATGCCAGATTGCTTTCATATGCAGCAGTTTTATTTTTGAAGACTTTTAATTCCTTCCAATACAGCGGCCGGTATAAACGGCGACACATCGCCACCATGGCGATGAATATCTCTTACCAGTGTAGAAGCGATACTCGCGTATTGCGGCGTACAGGTAAGGAAAATAGTTTCTACGGTTGGTTCCATGGTACGATTGACATCTGCAATCGCTTTTTCATATTCAAAATCGCCTACTCCGCGGATGCCCCGCAGAATAAAACGGGCATTGATCTTTCTGCAGAAATCAATGGTAAGCCCCTGATAAGAAGCCACTTCCACTCTGCTGTCATTCTTATAATGCTGGCGAATCCATTCCATCCGTTGTTCCAATGGGAACATGGGTTGTTTAGCGCTGTTATAGCCTATCCCGATAACCAGTTTATCGAAAAGATCCAGTGCGCGGTCAATTACATCTGTATGGCCCAGCGTGATCGGATCAAAGGTGCCGGGGAAAAGACAAATGTTCATAAAGGGTTCAGATTTGTTGGACCGATATCAGCGTTTCAGTTCTTCTCTGTTAATGAAGATGGTGAAAATAGTAGCGCCGTAATTTCTTTCTGTCCGGTAGTATGAATAATTTTTAAAATTGTTGTGATTGGTATGTTCGATGACCAGCCATCCTTCCGCTTTAAGCAACTGCCTTTCAAAAACTACCAGCGGCAATTTATCCAGCGTATCCATGGCATAAGGCGGATCTGCAAAGATGAAATCAAACTGTTCCGTACATTGCTGAAGATATTTAAAGACATCTGCTTTTACCACTTTCAAGGTAGTAATATCCAGGGCTTTAGCCGTTTTGCTGATATAATCCGCCATAGACGGGTCTTTCTCCACTACAGTCATATCTGTAGCCCCTCTGGACGACAGTTCATAACTGATACTGCCTGTTCCGCCAAAGAGATCCAATGTTTTTAAGGATGGAATATCCAGATTATTCTCGATGATATTAAAAAGACCACCTTTGGCGATATCTGTAGTAGGCCTGGTATTAGGCATTTTTGCCGGTGGCTGAAATCTCCTGCCCCCACTCGCTCCTCCGATTATACGCATAATGCTAACGCATACAAGTTGTGAAAATAATAGCCCGGTATTTCCTGCATCCTTCCGATGTAGTTGAATCCCGGCAGGCGTTGTGCCCATTCCAGATTCGGGATAAACTTGTACATTTCCTGGTAAACTGCGTTATCTTTTACCAGGGCGCCGGACAGCTTCACCTTCACCTGACGTTCATCCAGTTCTAATTGCCTTAAAGTGCTAATCAGCAAGTATACTGCGTCCAATCCAGTCTGGTATTCCCCTCGCTGCTGGATCAGCAATTTACCTCCTTTATAAACCGTGATGGTCACCGCATGACGTTGTACTTCCACAAACGCCACTCCCTTATCGCTGTAAAAGTCCAGGTCCAGCGGATAGGCCAACAGTAATGCGGAATTGGCGTGTAATACCAGATCCGAAGAGAATTCCTTACGCAGGAATCCTACCAGGTCTTTATCCAGACTGTAGACATTTACAAAAGGCTGACCATAAATGAGATCTGAAAGTACTGCTTCCTGTACTTTTTCTGGCTGCACTAAGTGCAGGTAATCCTTTTTGATGGCAGAATTGAAATATTGCTGAGGTACCAGTACACCGTTGCCGGTATCAAAAGACAGCAATACGGATTTAAAAGCGGTAAACAGCAGTTTATCTATTTCAAAAACCTCCTCAATCATCTCCAGGTCCGCCAGTGCAATTTTCTGCGGTTGGAAATGATAGGATTTCAATGCCAGGAATTTCTTTGCAACAGGCTCATACACCACATAGCTGAAAGTACCGGTACCTACCAGCACCAGCAGGTGGCAAGAGGTAAGATCGGTTTCCAGCAGCGTTTCATCGTCTACCGTAAATGCAGGATGGATGTTATAGGCCACAGGCATGTTATAGAATCTAAATGAAATACAATAATAAACTTTTTACTTTAATTGCCTCGCAGGAAGTATATCTTTGCCACTAGCAAGACTCGCACCATGCAACTGGAAGTATCGAACAGGGATATTATAAAGATAGCAGCTCCTATATGTCTGGCTCTCATCATTCCCCAGATTAACCACATGACGAATACCGCTTTCCTGGGCAGGCTCGGAGAATTTGAGCTGGCCGCCAACGGGATTGCCGGAATTTACTACCTGGTAATGTACATGATTGCCTATGGCCTCAATAACGGTATGCAGGTATTAATTGCCCGTAGGGCCGGACAACGCCACTATGGCGGGATAGGTCAATTATTTTCCAACGGATTAATGCTGGGTTTCTGTTGTTCCCTGGTGGCCATCTGTATTACTTTACTGGCCGCTCCTTATTTCTTTGCGCATAGTCTGCATAACCCTCAGATCTACGAAGCCGCCATTTCGTTTATTCGTATCCGTATCTGGGGACTTCCTCTGCTGATGATGCTAAGTATGGCCAATGCCTTTTACATAGGCAGCGGACATTCCAAGGTATTGGCGGTTACTTCTTTCTGCCAGGAAATCGTAAATATTGTATTTGATTATGGCCTGATCTTCGGTAAGCTCGGATTGCCCGCCATGGGCCTGAATGGCGCAGCCACTGCCAGCATTATTGCCGAAGCCACTGGTTTTACCGTAGCCTACAGTATATTATTTCTAAAGAGATACTATCTCACGTACAGCTTATTCAGCTATTTGCGACCATCCTGGGACATTCTGAAAAGTATCCTGAATGTTTCCGCACCTATTATTGTACAGTTCTTATTCAGTATAGGCAGCTGGTTTGTGTTTTTCATTTTCATAGAGCACCTGGGCGAGCGTCCGCTGGCTATTTCCAATATGCTGCGTAGCGTATTTGGCTTGTTCGGGATTTTCACCTGGGCATTGGCAGCCACTTGTAATACCATGGTGAGTAACTTAATCGGCCAAGGTAAACAGGACCAGGTGTTCAAAGCCATCCGCCGGATTTCGTTATACAGTCTGGCCTGTTCATTGGTAGTATGTGCCCTGGTAAACATTTTCCCTTATACCCTGTTGCATATTTACACTACTGATGCAGGACTGATTGCAGACTCCATTCTGTCTATCCGGGTTATCTCTCTCAGTACTTTGTTGATGGCCGTTTCGGCGGTAGTCCTGAATGGCGTGACCGGTACGGGGAATACCCGTATGAACCTGATAACGGAAATAGTGGCAGTAATTGGGTATTTGATCTATTGTGATATAGTGATAGAGCGTATGCGGAGTCCATTACATCTCGCTTGGGGGGCCGATTTCTTCTACTGGATTATTATATTTATTATGAGTGTCTGGTATCTGAAAAGTGGGCGTTGGAGAGGAAAAGCGATTTAGTGATTACTATAAAAAGAAAGGACCTGCATCATGCAGGTCCTTTCTTTTTATAGTAAGTTTTTTTATTGCAGGTCGTCCAGCATTTTCTTGCAATCTGCTTTTATACTGGCATCATCGTAGGTGAGGTTGCGTAATGTCAGCGCTTTTTTCAGTACTTCAATGGCTTTATCGGATTGGTCGTTGGCTTTGTAAGCTCTGGCCAGTTCGTAGTAATTAAGAATGAAGCCTGGATCTAGCTGGCGGCATTTCTCATAGTTAACGATTGCATTGGCGAGAGAGCCGTCTGGTAGTCCGCCGAAGAGCATTTTTGCGGCGCCTCTTTCAAACACGTTGAGGTTGGCTACTTCGTAGTTCCACTTTCCCAGTACATGGTAGGCGGGGCCCATTTGCGGATCAAATTTAATGGCGAGTTCCGCGTATTTTTTCACGTCTTTGGAGGCGGCTACTTTTTCTTTCGCGCCGGAGATGAGTGCCATTCGTCCCATAGCAACGGCCATTGCATAGTTGGCCGTGGCGCTGTTGGGATTTACCTTCAGGGCGGAGGCAGCGTAGTCTTTAGCCTGATTGAACCAGGTTGTTTTTGTGGATTTATCTTTCTGGCGATTGCCGATGCGGGAAGCCATTTCACTGGCTTGTACCAATGCGTCCAGGTTGGTAGGTTGTATTTTCAGTATTTCTTTATCCTTATCAAACGCCTCCTGTTCTTTCATTTGTGTTTCCAGTTGTTTGGCCTGGGCTACCATCTCTTCCACCGTTTGGGCTTTGGTGATCAGGGTTGCCAGGAGCAGCAGGGAAACAGTAAGCATCTTTTTCACCATAGGACAGGTTTTAAGTTTAAAGAATTTGTTGATTAACCTATAGCTATAAAACTACGAAAATAACAAATTAAATCCCGCATGGTTTACCTACAAAATGTCATCAATAATCCTTTTCTAATGCCACGAGTGAGTTACGGATACTGGCGCCCATCGGTGGGTTCATTTTCCGGAGGGTAACAGCGCTGTGAGTGATAGCGGGATAGCGTAGTTTGAGGGTATCGGAGATTTGGAAAACTACCTCTTCCAGTAAGGGTTTGGGAACAGCCATTATTTCGCGTGCGATTTCATAGATCCCCTGATAGTTGACGGTATTGGCCAGATCGTCGATGGGTACGGTACCGGGTATACGAACAGAGATATCGAGGATAAATTCGTTTCCGATGATGGTTTCTTCCGGGAACAGGCCATGAAAGGCGTGGAAGCTGATTTTTTCCAGAGCGATGGTAAGCATGGGAGGATTTGATTAAAGCGAATGCCGGACAGGCTTTGGGGCTTATCCGGCATTTGCATATGATTTGATAAAATATTAGTGATGACCTTTAGCAGAGAGGTATCTTTCTGCGTCGAGGGCAGCCATGCAACCGCTACCTGCAGCGGTAACAGCCTGGCGATAAATTTTATCCTGAACGTCGCCGCAGGCGAATACGCCTTCCACGTTGGTACGGGAAGTACCAGGAACGGTAACGATGTAATCTTGTTCATCCAGCTCCAGGTAATCTTTGAAGATAGCGGAGTTAGGCTGGTGACCGATGGCTACGAAGAAGGCGCTTACAGGGACTTCTTTCAGCTCATTGGTTTTGTTGTTGCGGATTCTGATTGCTTCCACTTTGTTTTCGCCGAGTACTTCATCTGTCTCAGCGTTCCAGTAAACGATGATATTGGAAGTTTTCAGTACGCGGTCCTGCATTACTTTAGATGCGCGCATTTCGTCGCGACGTACGAGCATATGTACGGTGCTGCACATTTTGGAGAGGTACAGTGCTTCTTCGGCAGCTGTATCTCCGGCGCCAACGATAGCTACCTCTTTACCACGGAAGAAGAAACCGTCGCATACTGCGCAGGCAGAAACGCCGCTACCGTTGAGACGTTGTTCAGAAGGGATACCGAGCCATTTTGCGGAGGCGCCGGTAGCGATAATCACGGCGTCAGCGGTGATTTCCTTTTCTTCATCGATGATTACTTTATATGGCTGTTGGCTAAAGTCAACGGAAGTAGCGAGACCGTAACGGATATCTGCGCCCATACGGGTAGCTTGTTTCTCGAAGTCGACCATCATTTCCGGGCCCTGGACACCTTCCGGGTAGCCTGGATAGTTTTCTACTTCAGTGGTGATGGTAAGCTGGCCACCTGGTTGGATACCCTGATAGAGTACAGGTTTGAGGTTGGCTCTGGAGGCATATATCGCTGCGGTATAACCGGCTGGGCCGGAACCGATGATCAGTAAATGCACATGCTCTTGCTGGTTCTTGTTTTCCATACTTCTAAGTTACTGTATAAAAGTTTCTAATGATTGGTGTACGATTTTAGCCTGCAAAAATACGAGTATGTATTAATATAAAAACACCGGCCATGTAATTACAAGGCCGGTGTACTTATAGAATAAAGAGGATATGTAGATTTCTTTATTATCTGATGAAAAAACCGTGGTGACGGTTTCAGGATCAAGAGAATTCCAAAATGAAATTATCCCAGATAGGATTTCAAAGCGCCACTATAGCGGGCTTTCTGCAGCCTTTTGATAGCGCGTTCCTTAATTTGCCTGATTCTTTCTTTAGTCAGATCGTATTTCTGACCGATTTGTTCGATTGTTGCCCCGTTTTCACCATCCAGACCGAAATAAGCGTTCACAATTTCTGCTTCACGTGGACTGAGCGATTTCAGTACTCTGCGTATTTCTTCGCGTAATGAATCGCGCATAACATCGTCGTCGGTAATGTCTCCACCTTCCAGCAGATCGCCCATCGCTACGTCTTCAGCTTCATGTACTGGTGCATCCAGTGACATATGTCGGGTATTGCTCTGGAAAATATTGTTGATTTCCGATTCTGACATTTCCAGGATTTCTGCGAGTTCCTCGGTAGAAGGTTCACGCTCGTTTTCCTGTTCAAACGCCATGTAAGCTTTGTTCGCCTTGTTATAAGTACCAATTTTATTCTGCGGCAGACGAACAAGACGACCTTGTTCCGCTAACGCCTGTAAAATGGACTGGCGAATCCACCATACAGCATAGGAAATGAATTTGAAACCTTTTGTTTCATCGAATCGTTGCGCTGCTTTAATCAAACCTAAATTACCTTCATTGATAAGGTCGCTGAGGCTGAGCCCCTGATGTTGATATTGCTTTGCCACGGAAACTACGAAACGAAGGTTTCCTGTAGTCAATCTTTCAAGAGCCTTTTGATCGCCCATTTTTATACGCTGCGCCAAAACGGTCTCCTCCTCAGGTGTTAACAAAGGGATCTTCGAGATTTCCTGCAGGTACTTTTCTACCGCCTGCGAATCACGGTTGGTGATCTGGGTGGCAATTTTAAGTTGCCTCATATGAAAAATTGTATTGGTTTATAAATAATGTAACAGAGAAAGAAAATTTTTGTTCGAAATACCAAAATTATATAACTTACAAAGTTTCCCGCTCTATCTGTCTTCTACTTCAAATTAGCCTGCAAAGATCGTGCTAACGAATCACTCTACCAAATCTCTTCCTTACTTTGCTGACTTAATAACAAATTACCCTTTATTAACGAGATTTCATAACCATTTAGTTCTTGTGCAACGTAGCTTTAGTCAAATTTTAACAATTGAAAAAAAATCTTCATAAATTAATACCGTTCACTAATTTATTGATCCTGAATTTGCAAATTTTCCAACGATATGATCGATTTTAGAAGCGACACTTTTACACGTCCCTCCCATGGCATGTTACAGGCCATGACTACCGCCCCTGTCGGCGATGATGTTTTCGGAGAGGACCCCAGTGTTAACAAACTGGAAGCCATGATGGCAGACTATTTTGGCAAAGAGTCAGCCCTTTACTGCCCTTCCGGCACAATGTCCAATCAGATTGGCATCAATGTACATACCCGTCCTGGCGATGAAGTAATCTGCTCCCACCTCTCCCACGTATTTGTGTATGAAGGTGGCGGTATCGCTTTTAACTCTGGCTCACAGGCGCATACCATCCACGGAGAAAAAGGTATGATCACTGCAGACCAGGTACTGGCAGCCATTCAGCCGGATGATATCCACCGCGCCAATACCAGCCTCGTTTGCCTGGAAAATACCTCCAACAGAGGGGGCGGCGCCTGTTACAATTGGCAAGATATAGTAGCGATACGCAATGTATGTGCGCAGCATAATCTTGCCCTCCACTTAGATGGCGCCCGCCTGTTTAACGCACTGGTAGCCACCGGACAAGATCCTAAAGACTATGGTAAAACCTTCGACAGCATCTCCGTTTGCCTGAACAAAGGGATGGGCTGCCCTATGGGGTCTGTACTAATGGGCGACCGCGATTATATCCGCGCTGCCCGCCGCGTCCGTAAGAAATTAGGCGGAGGCATGCGTCAGGCAGGATATATGGCTGCCACCGGGATCTACGCTATGGAGAACAATATAGCACGTCTCGCTGAAGACCACCTGCATGCGAAAAAAATTGCTGCCGAACTGTCACAACATGACTTCATCGGCGAATTCCTGCCAGTAGAAACCAATATCCTCATCTTTGAAGTAAAAGGCCGACTGACAGCCCAACAATTTGCGGATCATCTGAAAGCCAATAATATCCTCGTCATCCCTATCTCCGCCACACAAGTGAGAATGGTACTACACCTGGATGTAACACCAGAAATGGTGGAAAAAACCTGCCAGGTAATAGCGGCGATGAGTTAGTTTTTTTCTCGCAAAGACGCAAAGGCGCGCAAAGACGCAGGCGTATTTTTTTTAGCTCGCAAAGCAGCAGAGCAGCATAAGCAGCAAAGAAAACAACAGAACATATATATTATTTATACAATACATAATCTTCTGATCAAATCATTTGCTGCTTTGCTGCTTATGTTGCTTTGCGAGCAAAAACATCCACCTCAATAATTTCCCTTTGCTGCTTTGCTGCTTATGCTGCTCTGCGAGCAAAAACATCCGCCTCAATAATTTTCTTTGCGTCTTTGCCCCCTTTGCCTCTTTGCGAGCAATCCCCCCTTTGCGAGCAATTACTACGCTTTTTTCTATATTTTTGCAGACTCATATTATAATAGCATGGAACTTTCTAAGAATTACCAACCTGGCACGGTTGAGGAAAAATGGTACCAACATTGGATGGAAAAAGGCTACTTCCGTTCTACTCCGGATTCACGCAAACCGTTTACGGTCGTCATTCCTCCTCCCAATGTTACTGGTGTACTCCACCTGGGCCATACCCTCAACGAAACCGTTCAGGATATCCTGGTACGCCGTGCCCGCATGAGCGGATTCAACGCCTGCTGGGTACCCGGTTCCGACCACGCTTCCATTGCTACTGAAGCCAAAGTGGTAGATATGCTCAAACGCGAGAAAGGCATCGAGAAATCACAACTGACCCGCGAAGAGTTTCTGAAATACGCTTTTGAATGGAAAGATAAATACGGCGGTATCATCTACCACCAGATCAAAAAACTGGGCTGCTCCTGCGATTGGGATCGCGTGACCTTTACCATGGACGATCACTACTACGAAGCAGTTATTAAAGTATTCGTAGACCTCTATAATAAAGGCCTCATCTATCGCGGCGCACGCATGATCAACTGGGATCCAAAAGCTAAAACTGCCCTCAGCGATGAGGAAGTGGAATACAAAGATCTCCAGGGTAAACTGTATCATGTAAAATACGCTATCACCAACGCAGAAGGTACTCCTACCGGTGAGTTCATCACCATCGCTACTCAGCGCCCGGAAACCATCATGGGTGATACCGCTATTTGCGTAAATCCGGAAGATGATCGCTATAAACACCTGCAAGGCTTCTACGCTACTGTACCACTGGTAAACCGCCGCATCCCTGTTATCTTCGATACCTACGTAGATAAAGAATTCGGTACCGGTGCCCTGAAAGTGACGCCTGCACACGATATCAACGACTATAACCTGGGTCTGAAACATAACCTGGAAGTAATCGATACCCTGAACGACGACGGTACCCTCAGCGCCGCTGCGGTAGTTTTCGTAGGCGAAGACAGATTCGTTGCCCGTAAGAAAGTAATTGCCGCAATCGATGAAGCCGGCCTGCTGGTGAAAGAACAGGAATACACTACCCGCCTCGGTTACAGTCAACGTAACCCAGACACAGTAGTTGAACCTCGTATCTCTACACAGTGGTTCGTTAAAATGGCAGACATGGCCAAACCAGCCCTGGATGCAGTTGTAAACGGCGATGTAAACATCCATCCTGGCGACAGATTCCTGGCAACCTACAAATACTGGATGGAAAACGTGAAGGATTGGTGTATCTCCCGCCAACTCTGGTGGGGACAACAAATCCCTGCATGGTATACCAACGACGGCTCCTTTGAAGTTGCTGCCACTGCTGCTGAAGCAGTTGCACAATTCGCAAAACGCGGTATCACCGTTAATGCAGCCGATCTCAGACAAGATGAAGATTGCCTGGATACCTGGTTCTCTTCCTGGCTCTGGCCAATGGAAGTATTCAACGGTATTTCCAGCCCAGATAACGCAGATATCAACTACTACTACCCTACCTCTGTTCTCGTAACAGGTCAGGATATTATCTTCTTCTGGGTGGCACGTATGATCATGGCCGGCCTGGAATATAAAGAGGTGAAGCCTTTCAACGACGTGTACTTCACAGGTATGGTACGCGATAAACAAGGGCGAAAAATGAGTAAGCAGCTGGGGAATTCTCCAGACCTGTTGGAACTGATCCACCAATTTGGTGCTGATGCTGTTCGTTTTGGTATCATGATCTCTTCCCCTGCTGGTAACGACCTTCTGTTCGATGATTCCAGCTGCGACCAGGGCGCCAAATTCGGCAATAAAATCTGGAACGCACTGAAACTGGTGAAAATGTGGGAACAGAACCAGGAAATGGATCAAACCAATATCGCTGCGAATCACTTCGCTGTGAAATGGTTTGAAAGCCGCCTGCGTGAAGTACAAGCTGAAGTAGAAAGCCTGCACAACGACTTCCGCCTCAGCGAAGG
The DNA here is from genome assembly GCF_003259435.1 of Chitinophaga dinghuensis. Taxonomy (GTDB): domain Bacteria; phylum Bacteroidota; class Bacteroidia; order Chitinophagales; family Chitinophagaceae; genus Chitinophaga; species Chitinophaga dinghuensis. The sequence goes on along the minus strand of NZ_QLMA01000001.1, from coordinate 1,133,691 downwards.
CCTGAAATCATTGTATGGCCTGATCTGGGACGACTTCTGCTCCTGGTACCTGGAATGGGTGAAGCCTGGTTTTGAACAACCAATCGCAGCTTCCCTCTACCAACAAACCGTTCAGTTCTTCGAACAACTGATGCAACTGCTGCACCCATACATGCCGTTCATCACAGAAGAAATCTATCAGTTGCTGAAAGTACGCAGTGAAGATGACTCCCTGATGCTCCTCCAATTTATCAAACCGGAAGCGCCATCTCATGCTACGCTGACAGAAGGCGCTCTCCTGAAAGAAGTAATCAGCAGCATCCGCGAAGCCAGACAGAAACACCAGATCAAACCAAAAGATCCGATTGTACTGCATATCGAAACCAAACACGAAAATGCTTTCAAACAAATCGAAAGCATCCTCGCGAAACAGGTGAATGCAAAAGCAGTGATCTATGTGGAAGAAGCAGTTCCAGGATGTATTACACTGGTAGTACAGAAAGATAAATTCTACCTGGGCACTGAAACTGAACTGGACAACAGCACACAGAAAGAAACCCTGGAGAAAGACCTGGTTTACCTGCAAGGCTTCCTTGCTTCCGTAGAAAAGAAACTCGCCAATGAACGCTTCGTTCAGAACGCGAAACCGGAAGTAGTAGATGTAGAACGCAAAAAGAAAGAAGACGCCGAAGCCAAAATAAAGGCGATAGAGGAAAGTCTGAAATCCTTATAATTTTTTCAATCGCCCGGTCGTTCTATACCGGGCGATTCTTTTTCCCGCCAATACTATGATCAAACACCTGTTACTTTCTGCACTGCTACTGACAGGCTATGCGGGTTTCGCACAGTCATCCAAAACGCCTGTGAAAAAGCCAGCTACAGCCGCAGCCAATAACAACGCTAAACATCCAACGAAGTTGGTGACTACCTGGGGGATTTTCCTCAGCGACTCTTTACCTAAAAATGAAGTGGTCAAACTCCTGGATTCTGCCTTGATTGTGCGGGATGAAAAAGGCGTTAAATATCCGGTGATTTCTTTTGCCTTCACATTCGAACAGCATGAAGTCTACCTAAACGATACAACCGGACAACCCGGCGTCTATAAAGACTTTATCGGCGAGAATTTCAAAGCCGCCAAAATGAGTCCAACCTGGAGCAAGGGTATGAAAGAAAAACTGGAAAAAGGAGATGTTCTCTATTTCGATGAAATCCTTATCCAGTATACCCCTGAAAAGATTTATAAAGCACCGTCCCTGAAATTTATTATCAGATAATTTATACTTGCAGGATAGCAAATAATCTGGCAAAACAAAAAGCAACATCTCCGATGTTGCTTTTTGTTTTGTATTGATCCCGCACTTCGCGGTTTATGTCGTTAATAGGAGAATAATTGTTGTAATGGGATGATGAAATCTACTCTGGCCTTCGCATTATCCACCGGGTCTGGGTCCAGGAGGTAGCTCACCCGCATACCAAAGGTAAACGGTATCGTATTCCCCAGTTTTGTATCCAGGTATAGTTCCCCACCCGTAGAGCGATAGTAATTATCCACCTTACGGATGTAATCATTCGCGCGACTGTAATCAAAGAAAGCATTCGCACGAACACGACGGATATAGAGTATTTGCGCAAATCCCCAGTCCGGATACCATAGCGGGAAGTGATAATTGGCGCCCAGCTTATAAATACGGTTATAGAAAGGAATGTTATACCCTCTCGCATATACGAAGCGATCCGTGAAACTATAGTTGCCCAGCGTATCATGGCGTTGATAAGCGGCTTGTAATACCAGACTATGATTCTTTGACAGCCCCGGAAGACTTAAATCAAACCGGCCATAGAACTGATTTCCACGGAGCGAGCCTATAGAACTGTTATACTGCAATGCCAGATACTGACCAAAATGACTGTAAATATTCTGGGTAGCTCGCAGGCGCTGATTGCTGAATACAAGGGCTGTAGAAGTGTACTGCTGCGGATTTACACGGAATCGCAAACCGTCGGCATATAGCTGTTGAATGTAGTAATTGGAAGAGAAAGTGAGCGAACGGCCATATAGTCCGGATGATAAATTCAATGGGACCGTTACGCCGGCATGCCAGCTGAGCTGGTTCCAGTAGACACGTTGTCCTTTGGAGGTAAGGCCACTTTTATTTATCGTATAGTCGACACCGGTACCCAACCACGGAAACCACCCTCCATACATGAAACTAGCCCCTATATCGGATGTTCCTTCGTTACTGTTATAGGTATAGCCAATGGAGGTAGAAGTAGTATTCAGCACATTATTCCCTAACAGGTTTATACTATATTCCGGATCATTGAAAGTGGGCACCCAGCTATGAAAATTAAAGAAACCAGTGGTTTTCCGGTATTTTTCGACAGAAAGGGAATCATGCGGCACTTTGTTTAACACATTACCTCCTTCATGAAACTCCGGATTCAGCCAGGCACTGTTACTTCTGACTGTCAGATCGGCGGGCTTCCAGTTGCTGGCAGATAAAGAGGATTGAAACAGTTTATAGCCTTTATCTGTAAACTCGCTGAAAAGCAGACTATCCTGTGCGGGTGCTGCAAACAGCACTGAATTCGGGCGGTCTGTTACCTGGTATACTTTTCGGTCGGATAACGTCATCGCATAAACGTTATTGACATCTTTGCCACCTGCGGTGAAATAGGCAGTATCTCCATAAATGGCAGGAGCGCCGATGGTATTAAAACTGAAGTCTGATAAGTTGGTAATCGTACCTGTTGCCAGGGATTGCTCTGTCAGCGCCATTCTCCCATGTTTATCACGGGTAGCGGCAATGACTCCATCCTCCCTGCTATTGAAACGGGGATTGGCAAAATACAGGTTATCCGGATTGGGCAAGACTTTCTCAATATCGCCGGTTTGGGCGTTGATCAGTTGCAAGCCATACTTGCCGTCAGGGTCCACTGTGGTGGCGATGATTTTTGATCCGTCATTATTAATATCCGGGGAGAAATATTTCCCTCTGGCTGTAATGGTATGCGTATGGCCGGTATTGCGGTCATAAACTCTTATGACGGAAAGTTCCTTCCAGCTCCAGCGGGCATCGAATCTGGCGGCAGCCCATACTATCCTGTTATTGCGATAGCTGAAATAGTCGTCATACACAATTCCCGGATATGTCAATAATTGTTCGGCGCCATCCGGATGCAGCAGGTAAAATGCCGGAATCTTATTCCAGGAGCCTTTCAGCACTACAAAATCGTGGTTTCCGGCTGGGTACATGTATTTATAACTGGTAAATACCTTTTCCTTAGGCGACACGGTTCTTACAGGTGTAATCTCGGGTCTTTGTGCCCAGGCATTCCAGATGGAATCATAATAATTGATAGTAGTATGATAGAAGGAGGTAACGTTCATGCCTGTACGTCTTTTCATGGCCCGGGACATTGGGTAAAAGACGTTTCTGTAGCGGACCGCATCTCTCGTAACATCCTTCCAGAATGTTGTACCAAAGTGATCCCGGCCATACACGCTCATCAGGTATCCTAAAGGATAATGATCTGGCGTGAAGTCTTTGTAGGAACCGCCTCTGATTTTCATATAGCGATAATCCTTATTCGCCAGGGAAAGTGCGCGGAAACCGTCGAAGAAAGCGGGGAGTCGTCCTCTTCCCTGCTCGCTCAGTGCTGTTTCCATGGTCACAGCATCTCCTTCCCAGAACCAGTTTGGAACAGCAATATTAGTGGCCGCTGCCTGTCCTAACTCCCCACCCAGCCAGGAAGCCACTTTGGACACTCCCTGCCGGAAATTCATGTTCTGTAATACGTGCCGGTATTCATGGAGCGACAGTTGTTCCGCCCAGTTCATGGAGCCCAGATCAAAGGAAGTAGGTGGCGGCGTGAGATAGAATTCCGAACGGAAAGGCCCCAGTGCCACGTAACCATTTGATTCCATGGTCTGGTTTTGCAATACAATACTCACTTTCCGCTCTTTATTGCCGATAGATTGCCGGGTATAGCGGTTAAGGTAAGTAACGATGTTGGCTACACGCTCGCCCGTTTGGCCTAATCCCTGTGGGAAAATGACCCGGACAGTATCCGTGTTGATTTGCTGCCATTTAAGACTGGAGGGATTTCCTCCGAATTGTTGAGCAGCGAGTTGTAGGTTTGCCAAGAGCAAAAAAGCAGCGATGTAAAAACGCATAGGAGTTCAGATAAGCAGGTACGAAATATAGTTTATTTCCGCCAATGCACCGTAAATAAAAAAGGCTGAACGAATCGTTCAGCCTTTTGATAAGGTATTTTTCCTATTAGCACTCAGGGAGACTGATAGGAATATTTACGGCCAGGCCGCCGTCTGATGTTTCTTTATACTTGGAGTTCATGTCCAGTGCGGTATCCCACATGGTTTTCACTACAGCATCCAGGGAAACCTTTGCCAGTTCCGGATTTGACTGTAATGCCAACTGAGAAGCCGTAATGGCTTTGATGGCGCCCATTGTATTACGTTCAATACATGGAACCTGTACCAGTCCGCCGATTGGATCGCAGGTAAGTCCGAGATGGTGTTCCATGGCTATTTCCGCGGCCATCAGCACCTGGCGTTGGGAACCGCCCAGGCATTCTGTCAGTGCGGCGGCTGCCATTGCAGAAGAGACGCCTATTTCCGCCTGACAGCCACCCATGGCCGCAGAGATGGTAGAACGTTTCTTGAAGATGCTACCGATTTCGGAGGCTGTCAGCAGGAACTGAATGATTTTATCATCGTGGAGGCCATCGCAGAAAGCGATAAAGTACTGGAGTACCGCTGGAATAACGCCAGCAGCGCCGTTTGTAGGAGCAGTTACCACGCGGCCAAAGGAAGCATTTTCCTCATTTACCGCAAGGGCAAAGCAGGAAACCCAGTCCAGTGTATAGGAGAAATGTTCTCCTCCTGCACGAATTGCTTCAATCCAGGAAGCATAGTCGGTATAAGTACGGCCTTGCAGCAGTTTTTTATTCAAAGCAAAAGCGCGACGGGCTACTTTCAGTCCTCCTGGCAGTTCGCCAGTAGTGTGACAACCACGGAAAGTACATTCCTGCATTACGCGCCAGATATTGAGAATTCCGGCTTTGGTTTCCGCTTCCGGACGCCATGCCAGTTCATTTTCCATTACCACTTCAGAGATGCTGAAGCCTGTTTTGATGCACCATTGCAGTAACTGACGGGCCGTATCGATGGGAAATGGCAGGTCTACCGCAGATCCGGCACTATTACCTTCTCCTTCCTGCACTACAAATCCGCCACCAATGGAATAATAGGTAGCAGCCCGTTGATCACCGTCGTTGAAGGTAATGAGGAAAGTGAGTGCATTGGGATGGAAAGGCAGGGATTCATCGAAGAGGAAAGTGACATCTTCCATGGGGTCGAAGTCAATTTCATATTTGCCGGCAACGGTCATTTTACGGTTGCGGCGTATAGCGTCAATCTTTGGATTGATTTGGTTTACGTCGAAGGTAACGGGATCATCGCCACAGAGGCCCAGCAGAACGGCAATGTCTGTACCGTGTCCATGGCCGGTTTTGGCGAGAGAACCGTACAGGAGGACCTGTAAACGGGAGACGGTAGGAAGCTTGCCTTCCTTTTCCAGATCATGGAGGAAACGCAGTGCTGCACGCCATGGACCGAGGGTATGGGAACTCGATGGACCTACGCCTATCTTAAAAATATCAAATACGGATATACATTCGTGTGCCACTAGTGATAATTGATTTATCTGTAAAATTAAGGCAACTTAAGCAGATAAAATCCGCCCTGCTCCCGCGATTCCAATAATTTCTCCGGATTACTTGATAATATGGTGCATCCAAATCGTTAAAGTTGGGGTACTGCTACAGTCTGGTATAATTTTCCTGCTTACTTTCAGTAACTAAATCGCCATTCAGTGACTATGAAATTATTGCCCACCTTACTTATTACCGGTGTAGCCGCATTATTTGGCGGGTCCGTGTCTGCGCAGCATCCGCTCAGTACAAGGGAAGCAGATAATCTTACTGCCTTTGCCAAAATGTATGGATACGTACGATTCTTTCATCCTTCCGATGAGGCCAGCAGTATTTCCTGGGACAATTTCGCCGTTTATGGCAGCCAGGAAGTGCTGAAAGCAAAAAGCAATCTGGAATTAATACAAAGCCTGAATCAGCTGTTTAAGCCAATAGCGCCAGCCGCAGTAGTTTACGGCGGCAAGGAACCCGGTCTTCCATCCATTATTCCCCCAGATCCATTTTCTTACAAAGTGATTGCCTGGCAACATAAAGGCGTTAAACTGCCCAATTTAGGCGGGAAAGACAATACCTATAAAAGCATACGTATTAATCGCCCATTACCGCTGGAAAACGATGCAGCCGATTACCTCGCCACTTATCAGGGATTGGACGCCCAAGCCCTTCAAGGTAAAGAGTTCCGCTATTCCGGCTGGTTGAAAGTATTATCTAACGAGGGGGGACAGGGCTTACTATGGATTCGTGTAGATAAAGCCAACGGCATGGGATTTTTTAACAATATGGCCGATCATCCAGCCACAGAGAACACCTGGAAACAGTTCTCTATTACTGGTCGTATTGATGCAGATGGACAAAGCCTCTTTCTGGGATCTATGCTGCAAGGCAAGGGAAAAGTATGGTTTGACGGACTAAAACTGGAAGTTAGAGAAGGCGATAACTGGAAGGAAATCCCTTTGAAAAATGCAGGGTTTGAGAATCATGGCGACAAGCATGCCCCGGCAGATTGGAGTTTCAGTTCACAGGCCAGTAATTACCAGATTGCCTGCGTAGCGGAAGATGCCAAAGAAGGAAAATCATCTTTACTTATCAGCAGTCTGGCTCCTGCGCAGAGTGGCATATTGGCACAGCCACTATTTGCCGCGTATCCTCAACCCGGAGAATACATTCGTCAAACATTGATTCCTGGCGTATCCTGCACTGTTCCTTTAGCCTTATACGGTAACAGTGAGAGGACTTATCCCATGGCAGATTCCATGGCATTAAGTTTACTGCGGGTTGCGCTGAATGCGCAATCGCCGCTTATCAGCGGCGATTCTCTCAGCACCAGGCTGGGCGCTATTGTGGTGTCTTACAGTATTTTGCGTCATTTCTTTCCTTACTGGGAAGATGTGGCAGAAAAGCCGGATCAATGGTTACATGATGGGCTGATACAGGCCGCAGCCGCTAAATCGGCAGATGATTTCACCCATACATTAGAATGGATTACTGCCAGTTTGAATGATGGTCATATATATGTACAAAGGGCTGGGGAGACACCTGTCCACTATCCCAAAGTGATTTTTACACGCGCCGATGGGAAAATCGCAGTGGCGGCTGTTCTGGATGAAAACCTGAAAGGGACATTACAACCCGGCGATGTAGTAACAAGTGTAGACGGACATCCTGTGGAAGCTTATCTTACTGACTTAAAAAAATACATCAGCGGTTCTCCTCAACATAAAGAATACAGAGGGATTAATAAGTTGGGAGCCGGAGCTCCTGACTCTAAACTGTCATTGGGCATATTACGGGACGGGAAGGCATTCACGGTAACGGCAGTACGTATGGCTAATGCCCAACAGCATTACCGGGATACCAAGCGCACTAGTAGTATGGGCTGGCTACAGCCAGGCATATTTTATATTGATCTGGACAGAGAACCGATGGATAGTATTCGTGCTCATATCCAGGAGATTGCCAGCGCCAAATCATTGATTTGTGATTTGCGGGGATATCCCAATAGCAACCATGGATTGCTGCAATATTTGATAAAAAGGAAAGAGAATGCGCATTGGATGTTTGTTCCGGAGAACAGTCGCCCCGACTTCAATGGGACCACTTACGCAGAAATTGGCTGGAATCTTACGCCGAAGTTGCCGCATATAAAGGGTAAAGTATTTTTCCTGATTGACAGTCGCGCTATCAGTTATGCCGAAAGTTATATGGGGTATGTGCAGGATGAGCATCTGGCCACTATTATTGGGGCGCCTACGGTGGGTACTAACGGGAATATTAATATCATAAATCTGCCGGGCAACTATAGTTTTACTTTTACGGGGATGTTGGTAAAAAATCATGATGGTAGTAAGCATCATTTGAGGGGGATCGTGCCTAATGTGGCGGTTACACCAACGTTGGCGGGACTTGCAGCGGGGAAGGATGAAATATTGGAAAAGGCATTGCAGTTGGCCACACAAAAATGAGTGAATGACATAAAATAATAAAGGCAGCCATAGTGGCTGCCTTTATTATTTTATAGGAAGCAGGAAATTAGTTGCCTGCGGTGAAATCGAAAAGTTTTACATCAAAGATGAGTACAGCATTACCAGGAACACCGTTCCAACCATCTGGTCCGTATGCCCAGCCAGAAGGGATATACAGACGTGCCTGGCCACCTTTACGCAGATATTTCAGACCGTAGTACCAACCAGGGATGAGTTGGCGCATCTGGGCTTTGAAAGAAAAGTTAGTAGAGTCGTTGCTGTCGAACTTAGTGCCGAGGGTGGTACCGTTCATGAGATAGCCTGCGTATCCAACAGTAGGATAGCTGGTCCATTTCAGGGAGTCTGTACCAGTGCCTGGATTGGAGATCTGGTAGAAAACGCCGGAAGCATCCATTTTGGCATTGGTGATATTGTTCGCTTTCAGGTATGCCTGAATTTTGGTGGAATCGATCACAAATTGTGGGTATGGATCGTAAGGAGCTGGCGTATCATTTTTTTTACAAGCGGCTAGCAGGGCGAGACAAGCAATCCCCAGGAATAAGAATTTCTTCATTTTAAGTAATTGGCTAAGTTTTTAGTTGTGTGACGAATGTATAAAAATTTGTTAGTTATTTGATGATATCAACGAGGGATACTTCACAGATAATGATGGAATTTGGCGGAATGCCCAGGTTGGGGATGCCGGCATCACCGAAGGCCAGGTCCGGAGGGAGATACATGCGAATTCGTCCACCTTTGGAGATTTTGCGCAGGCCAATTTGCCAGCCAATAATATGTTTGTTCAGTGGTGTTTTATTAAAATCGGTGGGGGCAAAAGAGCTGACAACTATTTGTCCGGCAGGTAGTTGATAGCTGTAGCTAACCACAGGAATAGAGGTAGGCGCACAATAATTTACTGAATCGCCTTGGATCAGGATTTTATAGTACATACCGGAGGAGTCCCGGATCACGGGGTTATCGTTCCGGGCATCGATGAGTTTTTTCAGATTGCTGTCGCTTTCGGCAACGCCATTCATGATATCTCGCACCGTAATGTTCTCTCCTTTTGTACAGCTACTGAAAATGAATAGAATAAGAGAAGTAGTGAACAGTAATAAATGTTTCATCCGCGTCATAATTTTACACTTCTGCCTTTTAAACGGGAAGTAATTAGGGAAAGTTACAAGGAAGATAAAGATTAGCGCATAAAAAAAACTCTTCCAGGGTTGGAAGAGTTTTTTTTATAAGGAGAATACTGATTAGTAGTCCATACCCATACCGTGACCACCTGGCATTGCAGGAGCTGCGGATTTAGGTTCTGGTTTGTCAGCGATAACGCATTCAGTGGTCAGCAGCATACCAGCGATGGATGCAGCGTTTTCCAGAGCGATGCGGCTCACTTTAGTTGGGTCGATAACACCCGCAGACAGCATTTTTTCGTAAGTTTCGGTACGAGCGTTGAAACCGAAGTCCGCTTTACCTTCTTTTACTTTCTGTACTACGATAGAGCCTTCGATACCAGCGTTAGCAGTGATCTGACGGAGAGGTTCTTCTACTGCGCGTTTAACGATAGCGATACCAGTTTGTTCGTCTTCGTTTTCGCCTTTCAGTTTTTCGATGCTTTCGATAGCGCGGATGTAAGCCACACCACCACCAGGAACGATACCTTCTTCAACGGCAGCGCGGGTAGCGTGTAAAGCATCGTCAACGCGATCTTTTTTCTCTTTCATTTCTACTTCGGTAGCAGCACCTACGTAGAGAACAGCAACACCACCGGACAGTTTAGCCAGGCGTTCTTGTAATTTCTCGCGATCGTAATCGGAAGTAGTTACTTCGATTTGTGCTTTAATCTGGCCGATACGAGCCTGGATATCTTTTTTCTGGCCTCTGCCACCTACGATAGTAGTGTTGTCTTTATCGATGGTAACTGATTCAGCGCGACCGAGGTAAGTCAGGTCAGCGTTTTCCAGTTTGTAACCTTGTTCTTCAGAGATGGTGATACCGCCGGTCAGAACAGCGATGTCCTGCAGCATATCTTTTCTTCTGTCGCCAAAGCCTGGAGCTTTAACAGCAGCAACTTTCAGGGTACCGCGCAGTTTGTTTACTACCAGGGTAGCCAGTGCTTCACCTTCCAGATCTTCGGAGATGATTACCAGAGGAGCGCCTTGCTGAGCTACTTTTTCCAGGATGTGCAGGATATCCTTCATGGTGCTGATCTTTTTGTCGTAGATCAGGATGTAAGGATTCTGCAGTTCAGCCTGCATTTTTTCGCTGTTGGTAATGAAATATGGAGAGAGGTAACCGCGATCGAACTGCATACCTTCTACTACTTCAACGGTAGTATCGGTACCTTTTGCTTCTTCTACAGTGATAACGCCATCTTTGGTAACTTTTTTCATTGCTTCAGCAATCAGTTTACCGATTTCGCTATCGTTGTTAGCGGAGATAGTAGCAACCTGTTCGATTTTTTTGTTGTCGTTACCAACTTTTTCAGATTGTTTTCTCAGGTTTTCAACGATGCCTTTAACAGCTTTGTCGATACCGCGTTTCAGGTCCATTGGGTTAGCGCCTGCAGCTACGTTCTTCAGACCTTCGCCGATGATGGATTGAGCGAGAACGGTAGCGGTGGTAGTACCATCACCTGCCAGATCAGCGGTTTTGGAAGCTACTTCTTTCACCATTTGAGCGCCCATGTTTTCGATTGGGTCTTCCAGTTCAATTTCTTTAGCAACGGAAACACCATCTTTGGTAATAGCAGGAGCGCCGAATTTTTTCTCGATTACCACGTTACGGCCTTTAGGACCGAGGGTAACTTTCACAGCGTCAGCCAGGACGTCAACGCCCTTTTTCATTTTGTTGCGGGCTTCTATATCGAAGAATATTTGTTTTGCCATAATTCTTTAGAGTAAAAATTTAGAGATTAAAACAATTAACCGGGGAATATTCCTGTTAGTAATTAAACTACAGCCAGGATGTCAGATTCACGCATGATTAAGTAGTCGTCACCTTCGATGCTGATTTCAGTACCGGAATATTTACCGTACAGTACAGTATCACCCACCTTAACAGTTACAGGCTCATCTTTCTTGCCAGGACCAGCTGCTACAACAGTGCCTTTCTGCGGCTTTTCTTTTGCAGTATCCGGGATAATGATACCACCAGCGGTCTTTTCTTCTGCTGCTGCAGGTTTCACGATTACCCTGTCAGCTAAAGGTTTAATACTTAATTTTTTAGCCATAGTAGTTTTTATTTAAAGAATTGTATTTCAAATTATGTTCAGATCGCCCGCGAGAATTATGCCAAGGGCATGTTTGGGTCAAATTTTCAGATCGAACTGTCGGACTATGCCATTCACACTGACAAATCAGCTTTGAGACCAGGAAAAAATGACAGGGCCATCGTGGAATCCATGAATTTAAGTATCTGAAATGGTCCTGAATCCGTAAATATCGATTTTTTTCTCTAGTTTTGCGCCCTTATACCAGTTCTTTTTTATACGATGATCAGTAGAAGAAATATCCGGGTAAAAGTAATGCAAACACTTTACGCCCTGGAAACGATGGAGCAAAGCAGTATTAAGCCGGGTACGGCTACCAGACTTTTGAATGAAAAGCTGGATCAGACCTGCCAGATCTTTACTTATTTACTTTATTCCGTAGTGCAGGTGGCGCAATATGCAGAGACAGATGCGCAAGCCCGTGCTTCCAAACATTTACCCTCCGCTGAGGACCTGCAGGTAAACACTAAAATTGCAGGCAATGAATTCATTTACCAGATTATCAATGACCGTGGTTTCCAGGTGAATCTGGAACAATGGAAAATGAAACGCCTGGTGGATGAGGAGTTAATTCGCAAAATGTACAACCTGCTCACTGCCACTGATGCCTATAAAGCATATATTGCGGACGACCAGCGTACAAAAGGTGGAGAAAAAGAGATACTGGAGTTCATCTATAAAGAGGTACTGGCTAAAAACGAGCTCTTCATCCAGCACATGGAAGATTGTTTCCTCCACTGGGGCGATGATGAAGAAATGATGAGTATCCTGCTCAGTAATTATTTCAACAAACCGCATCTGTTCAATTTCATGCAGCTGATCAGCAAAGAAAAGCTGGATTATGCCAAGGAACTGCTGCTGACAGTAATCGACAAAAAAGAATACTGCCTGGAGCTCATCAAACCTAAGCTGCAGAACTGGGACCCGGAACGTATTGCTGCCGTGGATATGTTACTGATGGAAATGGGCGTATGCGAATTCCTTTACTTCCCTACTATTCCAACTAAAGTAACCATTAATGAATACATTGACCTGGCAAAGGCTTACAGCACACCGCAGAGTGGTCAGTTTATCAATGGTATCCTGGATAATATCCTGAAAGATCTTGAAAAAGAACAGCTGGTAAAAAAGCAGGATCGTCCTAAAAAATAAGCGTAGAAACTATTTTTACTTAAATAGCATCAACAATGAAAACACTGTTCTATCTCCTTACCTGTGGTTGTTTCATCCTGGCTGCCTGTAATGGCAATGTGGGTCATAATGCAGCTGCAATAGATACCATTAAGGCAAAAACTGTTAACGGGAAGGACGTAGCGATCACATTTGAAGAGCCCACCCATGATTTTGGTGAAATTACCCAAGGTGAGAAAGTGGAATACTCCTTTAAGTATACCAATACAGGTAAAGCGGATGTAATCATTGAAGATGCCATCTCCAGCTGTGGTTGTACTGTACCAGAATGGCCTAAAGATCCACTGAAACCAGGACAATCCGGTTACATCAAAGTAATTTTTGACAGCGCTGGTAAAGAAGGATATACGCAGAAGGAAGTATCTCTGCGCCTGAACGATGGCAGAGGCTTTCAGGTAGGACCTGTTATTCGCTGTAATATTATCCGTAAATAATTATTGAACTATTAAAATCAATTATAGATGAATATGCTGAATGTTTTATTAGCAGCTCCTGCACAAGGCGGCGGTGGTAGCTCTTTACCATCCCTCCTGATCTTTGGTGGTATGTTCGTAGTAATGTACTTTTTCATGATCCGTCCTCAGACCAAAAAAGCTAAACAGCAGAAACTGTTTATCGAAAACCTGAAAGAGGGTGATAAAATTGTTACCATTGCCGGTATTCACGGTAAAGTGAAAAAATTCAATGACGATGGTACTATGGTACTGGAAGTAGCTGCAGGTACTTACCTGACTATTGAACGTTCTACCATCAGCATGGAGTATACCACACAGTTACAACAAAGAACTTCAGGCGTTAAGGCTTAATTAGCCACGCTTACATATTTCAGCCGGTGCAGCGAATTTATTCCCTGCACCGGCTTTGTTTTTAGGCATTTTTCATTAAATTGGACATGCTATGTTAAAGGTTGGAATTACAGGAGGCATCGGCTCGGGCAAAAGCACCGTCAGCAAAATTTTTGAATTACTGGGCGTACCAGTATACTATGCCGATGAAAGGGCTAAAGATATTCTTATCAGGGATAAAGACCTGGCAAACCAGGTTATTCAGCATTTCGGAGCTGACGTATATGGCGAAGATGGCTCTCTGAACCGGAAATACCTCGCTAATATCGTTTTCAACGATAAAAAGCAGCTGGACTTGTTGAATTCACTTGTGCACCCTGCCACTATCCGTGATTCCGACAAATGGGCATCCGAACAAAATACTCCCTATGTATTAAAGGAGGCCGCCCTTTTATTTGAATCTGAATCTTTCCACTACCTGGATAAAATCATTGGCGTCAGCGCCCCTCTCCCTCTTCGGGTACACCGGGTGATGAAGCGGGATAATGTCTCCCGTAATGATGTCCTGGCACGCGTCTATAAACAGATAGACGAAGTCATTAAAATGCGGTTGTGCGATTATGTGGTTTATAATGATGAACAACATATGGTCATTCCGCAGGTACTCGCTCTTCACGAACAGCTACTGGCACTCGCAAAGGAAAAGCAATAACCTTTTTTCAGCGCACCATTTCCTACCTTTGACTTCTAAACTTTGAAAAATGGAAGCAGGAATGACGGCGCTCATTACGCTGACTCCCGCCGCACAATCTGTGGTGAAGCAGCTGTTGGCTACAACCGCATCTTTTCCCTATCTGCGTATAGGCGTAAAAGGTGGCGGATGTTCTGGCATGGGCTATATGATTGGATTTGATGAAAAAGCGGAAGATGACCAGTTACTGGATGTAGATGGGATTCCGGTTATTATTAAGAAAGCGCATAGTATGTACCTGGCAGGTATGCAGGTAGATTACCAGCAAAATGAACAGGGAAGCGGTTTTGTATTTATTACGCCACAATAAGCACTATCGCAGTTATCAGATATGATTTAAATCGGCATCTATGATGTCGATTTTTTTATGCCCTGCAGGCAATGGAATAAAATGAAAACTCCTCCAAACAAAAAGGCTGTCTCTACCGAGTAGAGACAGCCTTATATTTATCAAACATTTTTTCTTACAGAAAGCTTATTATTTGGTGCTAGCCAGATCTTTCTTGGCAGACAGTACTTCGCTTTCGTTAGCCAGTTCGTTCTTTTTATCGAAGTCTACCAGTACTGGAGCCGCTACGAAGATAGAGGAGTAAGTACCGGTAACAACACCGATCAGCATTGCGAATGCAAAACCGCGAGTTACTTCGCCACCGAAGATGAACAGGATCAGGATGGTCAGGAATACAGTCAGAGATGTCATCACTGTACGGCTGAGGGTATCGTTGATCGCTTTATTGATAACGGTGTCGCGGTCTCTGCCGTGTACGCCGGTACGGAAGTATTCACGGATACGGTCGAACACGATAACGGTATCGTTCATGGAGAAACCGATAACGGTCAGGATCGCCGCGATGAAGTGCTGGTCAATTTCCAGTGTGAACGGAACGAAGCTTCTGCACCAGGAGAATACTGCCAGGGTAACGAGTACGTCGTGCAGCAGGGAGAAGATGGTACCGATAGAATATTGCCATTTGCTGAAACGCAGCAGGATGTACAGGAAGATTACTACGATAGACAGTACTGTCGCTTTCACCGCACCTGCGCGCAGGTCATCGGAGATAGTTGGAGACACGGTCTGAGAACCAACGATGTAACGGGAAGCGAATACTTCTGGTGTTACGCTGGCGTTGTAGTATTGTTTCAGGCCATGGTACAGTTTATCAGTTACTTCTTTATCTACTTCCAGGCTTTGTTCTTCGATTTTGTAAGCAGTAGTGATGTTCAGCTGGTTGGTGTTACCAATTGTTTTCACATAAGGCTCGGAACCGAATTCTTGTTTCAGCGCTTCTCTAACATGGTCAGAGTTCATTGGGTGTTCGAAGCGAACGGTGAAGCTACGACCACCAGAGAAATCGATACCGTGATCGAAACCATGGAAGAAGGAAGAGATACCAGCAACCATTACGATAGCGGAGATCACGTAAGCAATTTTACGTTTACCAACGAAATCGAAAGCAGCGTGTTTGAATACTTTACGGGAAATTGGAGTGAAGTATTCGAAGTGTCTTTTCTTGTTAGTCCACCAGTCAGTAACCATACGGGAAACCAGGATACCGCAGAACAGGGACAGTAAGAGACCGATGATCTGAGTGGTAGCGAAGCCCAGTACAGGACCGAGACCGAAGTAGAACAAGATGAATGCAGTCAGTAAGGAAGTCACGTGACCATCCAGTACAGGCGCCAGTGATCTTTTGTAACCTTTTTCGATAGCGGACTGATAAGATTCACCGTGTGTGAGTTCGTCCTTGATTCTTTCGAAGATGATTACGTTCGTATCCACAGCCATACCGATGGTGAGTACCAGACCGGCGATACCTGCCATGGTGAGCGTAGCGCCCAGCGAGGAGAGGATACCGAAGGTAAACAGGAGGTTCAGGATCAGTGCGATGTTCGCTACCCAACCAGCGCTGTTATAGTAAACCAGCATCAGTACGAAGATGATTACAAAGGAGATCAGGAATGATTTAGCACCAGCCGCGATGGATTCAGCACCCAGGGTAGGTCCTACGATTTGTTCCTGAACGATTTTAGCAGGAGCTGGCATTTTACCTGATTTCAGGATATTCGCCAGGTCACCAGCTTCTTCTGGAGTGAAGCTACCGGAGATCGAAGAACGACCGCCAGCGATTTCATTCTGGATAGAAGGAGCAGAATAAACGATGTTATCGAGTACTACCGCAACGTAGTTGAAGGTAGCAGGATTGTTACGATCAGCCGGAGCCAGTTCAGCGGTGAGTTTTCTCCACTCATGCGCGCCTTGACCGTCCATGGTCATGCTGATTTCAGGCTGGTTGTTCTGGTCAACGTCCTGGTGAGCTTCGATTACTCTTTCGCCACCAACGCGTGGAGCAGGGTTTGCTGGGTTTACTCTAAGGATGTAAACTTCCAGTGGGCCGTGTTTATCAGTTTTGTTTTCAGGACCGAAAGCGAAAACGGCATCTTTAGGGAGAGCCGCTTGTACTGCAGGCATTTGCAGGTAGCGACGGAAAGTAGCTGTATCTTTTGGCAGCATGTAACCAACGCTAGGAGAAGGAACAATGTTATTGTTCTGATCCAGGCGAGGGAACAGGATGGTGAACAGCGGATTTTCTTTTTGTGCAGCTTTCAGTTTTGCTTCGTTGGAAGCGAGGCCAGTATCAGCTTTAGCACCTTTACCGGTATCTTTTTTAGCCAGGTAATCGCTCAGGCTACCGTCTTTGGAAGTATCGGCAGGATTAGCGGCAGTATTGGCAGCGGCAACAGCAGCTTTAGCAGTGTCTACTTTTTCAGGAGCATTGCCCAGCGCGTTTTTAACCGCCTCGTTCATTGGTGTCAGGATAGTCTGGAAAGTTTCAGGGCTGTTTTTGTAAACTTCTCTGAATTCCAGATTAGCGGTAGCCTGCAGGTATTTACGAACGCGTTCTGCGTTGTCTACACCGGCCAGTTCCACAGAGATGAGACCTTTATTTTCATCCAGGCTGATATTTGGTTGTGCCACACCGAATTTATCAATACGTTTTTGCAGTACGATATAGGTATTTTTGATGGCAGCGCGTGATTCTTTACGAATCATGTCCAGTACCTGCTGGTTGGAAGAGTTGAAATTGATATCTTTCTGATATGCGTTTGCGAAGATGTTCGCCAGTTTGCCCTCTGGAGCAACCTCCGCATAAGTTTGCCCGAACAAAGTAACAAAGTCTGTTTGGCTGGTTTTTCTTTTCTCTTTAGCCAGGTCCAGAGCTTTGTTGAAAGCTGGGTCTTTGGATTGACCGGATAAAGCGCGGATAACGTCTTCAACGCTTACTTCCAGTACTACGTTCATACCACCCACGAGGTCCAGACCGAGGTTCAGTTCTTTTTCTTTCGCTTTGTTGTAGGTAACGTTCCATGGAAACCCTGCAATCTCTTTATTGCTGGTGCTATCCACGATCTCTTGTCTTCTTTGTTTTACAAATCCCTTCAGCGTATCAGAATAGAAACCCTGCAGTTCTTTGTTGTCAGGATATTTCTTGTCGGCGGAGGGATATTCTTTGGCCACATCAGTTTCGGCCTGCTGCTCTATCTTCTTCTCATAGTTCCGCACCAAAAACGTGAAGGACAATTGGTACAAAGAGATAAGGATCAGTGCGATGGCAAAAAATCTTACCAGTCCTTTAAGTTGCATATTGTTTGTTTCGGGTTTATAATAAAAAATTTTTAAGAGTTGCAAAGATAGAATTTAAATTGATATATTAAAGCCCTTTCGAAAATAGGCGCAAATCAGCTACCGGCTTGTGTTTACGGGTAAGTTGGCACAAAAAAATTACAAATCTGCGATTCTGGTTTCGGCTGGATTTCAATATATTTCCATTGCTTTACAGCGCGTTAATACCGACAAATATATGCAAACCCTTCATTATCGACCAACAGATAATTTCCGGGAATCCTGGTGGAGGCACAAAAAAGGCATACTGGAGGCTATTTTCAGCCAGGCGGAAGATTATCGGCTACAAGTCATATACACCCGGATCGACCGGAATGAACAGCAGGAACCACTGTTCCAGGACTACCATTTCCGCACTGGCAGCTACTTTTACCCAGCATCTACTGTCAAACTACCAGCCGCCATACTGGCCATGGAAAAATTTCGGGATTTAAATATTGAAAATTTAAATATTCATACCCCACTATATATTAATCCTATCCACGAAGTCAATCCGGGAGTAATACAAGACCGTTCCGCGGCATCAGGGCACGCATCCATTGCACACTATATCAAAAAAATATTCCTAATCAGCGACAATGACGCCTATAACCGTTTGTATGAGTTTATTGGTCAGGAGGCATTTAACCGGCGATTATGGGAAAACGGTTATAAAGACGTTCAGATCAGACATCGGGTGGGTCTTCCCCTTCATGAAGAAGCCAATCGGCAAACCAATGCCATGCAATTCCTGTATCAGGGGCAAAACATTTATGAACAACCGCCTGCTTACAGTCGCATAGTTTTTTCTCCCCGGGAAGACCGGATCGGGAAAGCCTGGTATGATCACAGAGGCGTGTTGCAGCAAGGTCCGATGGACTTCTCCATTCGCAATCGGCTGCCGCTGGCATCCCTTCATGATATAATGCGAAGTATTTTTTTTCCAGAGGCTGTAACAAATCAGCAGCGTTACCGTTTAACGGAAAGCGATTACGATTTTTTGTATCGTTGTATGTCGCAATATCCCGGGGAATCAATTGATCCTGTATATGACCCGCGTCAATATCACCAGGCTTATGTTAAGTTCCTGCTGTACGGTGGCAACAAGCTGGCGAACATCCCAGCAGATATACGAATATTCAATAAACCGGGATGGGCATATGGATTTTTGACAGACACTGCTTATATTGTCGACTTTGGAAATAATATTGAATTTCTTTTGTCAGCCACTGTCTATGTCAACAAAGATGGCATCCTGGGAGATGACCAGCTGGCGTTTGAAACCATTGGAAAACCGTTCCTGCAGGCACTGGGAGAAATGATTTACAAGATGGAGCTGGAAAGGCCAAGAAAAGTTACACCTGACCTAAGTCGCTTTCAACCAAAGGTCTAAGTCAAGAAAATTGAAAAAGCTAAATTTCATACAAAATAAAAACTGAGAGCAGATGCTAACTAAGAAAATGCGTATCGGGGCTATCGTTATGCTGATAGCCACCACCCTGGGAATGACTTCCTGTCTGAAGAACAATGTAGACGTTTCCAATCAACGACCTACTTTTTGGATGCTGTTAGCGAATGTATCCACTTATCCAAGTTCCATCAATCTGTATGAAAATGGAACCAAAAAGAACAAAACCGCACTCACTGGTATTATCAATGCCCCTATCGGCAACTATGGCGGTCAATACACCTATAAAATCACGAACGGTACTACAGATTCAGTACTGACACAGGTTGGCGCTCAGTTGGATAGCCTGCGCTACTATTCTTTATTTATCTATGGTTCCAATCCAATAAAATCCGCTATTGTAAGCACGGATCTGTCTAACTACAGCGCCAGCGCAGTGAATTTCCGTTTTTACAATATGTCAGAAAATGCAGGCCCTGTGGATGTGTTCCTGGGTAGCGTTAAAGTTGCGTCCAATGTAAGCTATGTAGGCAACAGCTTTGATCCTAGTCTGCAACTGATTACCAACCTGGTAAATGCAACTACCATCACTGTTAAGAAAGCAGGTACGGATGAAGTAGTGGCTACCAACAATTCCATCTCTGTAGGTTCCATGCAGACTGGCGCAGTGTACACTGGCTACCTGACAGGCAACGCTACCAGCACTGGCAACGATAAACCTAGCACCAACGTTATTTATGCGGCTTACTAAGCCCTGAAAATATTGCTACCAGCAAACGCAGAATGGACCGGACATCCGGTCCATTCTGCGTTTATACGGCACCTTTCCAGATCTTTCCGGGAAATTTTTCTTTTTTTTCTGTAGGTTTGCTCCGGTCAATCCTACATTTAGCTTATGAATCAACTTGCAGAAAGGCTCTCTCGTATTTCAGAGCCTCAGACAATCAAAATGGCCAAGCTCGGACGTGAGCTGAAAGCCCAGGGAATCGACATTGTGGACCTGAGTATTGGAGAACCTGACTTTAATACGCCCGAACATATACGCGAGGCTGCCAAGCAAGCCATCGACGAAGGATTTACGCACTATACGCCGGTTGCCGGTATCGCAGACCTGCGAGCGGCCATCGTACATAAACTGAAACGTGATAACGGTCTGGAATACACGCCGGATCAAATCGTGGTTACCACCGGCGCCAAGCAGGCCTTAGCCAATGCCGTACTGGCACTGGTAAACCCAGGCGACGAAGTCATCATCCCTACCCCTTACTGGGTAACCTACTCAGAACAGGTAAAACTCTGCCAGGGCGAAGTGGTATTCGTTCCCACCAGCATTGAAAACAATTATAAAATAACGCCAGCACAGCTGCAAGCGGCCATTACGCCAAAGACCAAGCTGTTCATGTTCTCGTCTCCCTGCAACCCTACCGGTTCTGTATATGCCAAAGAAGAACTGGCTGCACTGGCAAAAGTATTTGATAAACATCCTAATGTCTTCATCATTTCCGATGAGATATATGAATATATCAACTATGTAGGCGCACACGAAAGCATCGCTCAATTTGGAGACCTGAAAAACAGGACTATCGTGATCAATGGCCTCAGTAAAGGATTTGCTATGACTGGCTGGCGCCTGGGCTACCTGGCCGCGCCACTGGAAATCGCCAAAGCCTGCGACAAAATCCAGAGCCAGTTTACTTCCGCTACCTGCTCTATCACCCAGAAAGCTGCTGTCACCGCCCTCACCGGCAGTCTCAGCTCCGCTTATGAAATGGTAGCAGAGTTCAAAAAACGTCGGGAGTATATCCACGAAGCGCTGAAAGAAATACCAGGATTAAAAGTAAATGATCCGGAAGGAGCGTTCTATATGTTCCCGGATGTAAGTGCCTTCTTCAACAAATCCTTCGAAGGAGATACCATCAAAAATGCCGATGATCTGTGTATGTACCTGCTGCACCGCGCACATGTGTCTACCGTTACCGGCAGCGCATTCGAACAGCCAAACTGCATCCGCCTCTCCTATGCTACCTCTATGGACAAACTCCAGGCAGGGGCAGCACGCATGAAAGAGTGGCTCGGCAAACTGCAATAATTCAGGTTTTCCAATATGCTGGGGATTTTTTAATTTTCGGACTGTTTAACAGCGGGAATTAAAAAATCCCTTTTTAGTGACCATAGTTATATATAATTGTTTTCTATATTTGTATCTCAAAACCTGAATCAAGAAAATGGATACGCAGAAATTACTGTATATCGTACTTGCCGTAGGAGCTGTCTGGATGGTATACAGTACGTTTAAGGATATGTTCAAGAAGAAAGCTGACCAGCCATCGCAGGAACCAGCGGTAGCCTCTACCAGCGGCGATCGTAACGCCGTGCTGCCCCTGCAGTTGCAAGCTTATGAAAGAATGGCGTTGTACGTAGAACGTATTGCTCCACAGAACCTCATTGGTCGTATTTACCAGCCCGCTATGAGCGCTGTTGATATGCAAATAGCGCTGGTACATAATATCAAGGCAGAATTTGAACACAATGTTACCCAGCAGATATACGTGTCGCACCAAGCCTGGGATGCCGTTAAAACCTTGAAAGACCAGACTATTACTGTCATCAATCAGGTGGCTACAGGGTTAGGACCAGATGCGCAGGCACTGGAGCTCAACAAACATATTCTGGAAGTATTTCTGCAAGCAGGCGCCTCTCCTTCTGAGCTGGTGGCGGAGATCATCAATGCGGAAGCAAAAAAAATTATGAAATAACTGCAGTCATACTGCACAGCTGAAAAGGCTATCTGTTATGAATTACTTCATTCAACAGGTAGCCTTTTCCGTTGAAATGAATGTACAAAGGCTGTCCCAGGTACCAGGGAATCCCCTCCTGCCGGCGATGCACCTGTATATGCAAATGGGGTTCTGTACTGAATCCTGAATTTCCTATACAGGCCAGTGGCTGACCCACCACCACTTCTTCACCGTCCTTTACCAAAACGCTGTTCATGCGTAAATGTCCCATGAAAATATAAGTGCTATCCGTTTCCAGTAAAACCTGGTTGGTATTCTTAGGGCCTCTTTTCATGTTAGGAGGTATATTATCCGGGTTGTTACTATAGGCTCTGACTACGCGTCCGTTGCAGGGCGCATACAGCGTATCTCCGAAGATTTCATAGTCGGACAGCCGTTTGGAAAACACCTTGTCTGCCCTACCGCCAAAATGATTAAGCTTTACGATATCCATGGCATATACCGCTCCCCGCAAGCTAAAGTGAAATACATTGGTAGGCAATCCTTTTCCTCCTTGTAAAACGAAGTAATTTCCTTTTTTAAATGGAAAGGAAAGGTTCACCACTTTACTACTGCCAGTAGTACCTGTAAAGTAAAGTACAGAGAGGCCTGTCAGTAGCATAGCTAGTAAGAGGTTCGCGCGGAAACGCCAGGAAGACGGGCCTGCAGCGTTTTGCTTCTTCCTGAAAAATCCGGTAAGCAATAATAGCAACGCCAGTATGCCAAACACATCATCTGCATAGATGCTCAGATAAACCCAGGTGCCGTAGAGATAAATAAATGAAGCGAGGGAAATGCCTGTCAGCAGGTAACTATAAGATACCCTCAGGGAACGGCTTCCCGCCTTCCAGATCAGGCGCAGACTCACAAAAGCCAGTATTAAGGTCAACCCCAGTAAGGCGTAGATAATCATAGACGAAGTTAACTTATCTGCAAATATCAATATTTTTCCCAGCCACGAAGTACCGTAATAATTATGTAACATTGCAATGATACTATAGTTAAGATGGAAAAAAATATTCAGACCGATTCAGGCATCTCTATTGCACCGGTGTACACCAAAGAAGTGCCAATGCACGAACAGCCGGGAGAATTCCCGTTTACCAGAGGTATCCACGCTACCATGTACCGCGACAAGCTTTGGACCATGCGCCAGTATGCAGGTTTCAGTACAGCAGAAGCGTCGAACGCCAGGTATCATTACTTACTGAGCCAGGGGGTAATGGGACTCAGTGTGGCCTTTGATCTTCCTACACAGATTGGGTATGACTCAGATCATGCCATGTCCGAAGGGGAAGTGGGAAAAGTAGGAGTAGCCATCGATTCGCTGGAGGATATGGAGATACTGTTCAAAGGAATTGAACTGGAAAAAATATCCACCTCTATGACCATCAACGCCACAGGCTTTATCCTGCTGGCACTCTATATTGCACTTGCGAAAAAGCAGGGAGCTGACCTGAAACAAATTTCAGGAACAATCCAAAACGATATTCTGAAGGAATATGCTGCCAGAGGGACTTTCATCTACCCACCCAAGCCTTCTATGCGTATTATCACGGATATCTTTGATTACTGTAGCCGGGAAGTGCCCAAGTGGAATACCATTTCTATCTCCGGATATCATATTCGTGAAGCCGGCGCTAACGCTGTACAGGAGCTGGCTTTCACCCTTTCTAACGGGAAGGCCTATCTGAAAGCGGCGCTTGAAAAAGGGCTGAACATTAACGTATTTGCCAAACGATTGTCGTTCTTCTTCAATGCGCATAATCATTTGTTTGAAGAAGTAGCCAAATTCCGCGCTGCCAGACGTATGTGGGCACAGATCACCAAAGAACTCGGCGCCACCGATCCGAAGGCACAGATGCTGCGTTTCCATACACAAACCGGAGGCAGTACCCTCACCGCACAACAACCGCTGAACAATATTGTCAGGGTGGCCATTCAAACGCTGGCTGCCACTATGGGCGGTACACAATCACTCCATACCAACGGTTTTGATGAAGCCTTGTCGCTTCCTACAGAAGATGCGGCACGTATAGCCCTTCGTACACAACAGATCGTGGGTTTTGAAAGTGGTATTGCCGATACGGTTGATCCGCTGGCAGGCTCCTTCTATGTAGAAGAGCTGACCAACGAAGTAGAAAGCAAAGCCTGGGAACTGATTCATAAAATCGATGCCATGGGCGGCGCTGTCAGCGCTATTGAACAAGGATTTGTACAGGATGAAATTGCGAAGAGCGCTTACAAGTATCAAAAAGATATCGAGAACAATGAAAAAATAATAGTAGGCGTGAATAAATTTACGACTACAGACGATACCCCTCCGGAAGTATTCCGCGTAGACGACAGTATCCGGAAGGTGCAATCTGAGCGCCTCCAGGACCTGCGTTCCCGCCGTAATAATGAAGCCGTAAACGCTTTACTGACACGCATCCGCGCAGCCGCCCATACAGATGAAAACCTGATGCCATTAGTGGTGGAAGCGGTGGAACATCTGGCTACGCTAGGCGAAATTGCCGATGCATTACGCGCAGAATGGGGAGAATACCATTAAGGATAAAATATTTTAATATTAACTTGCCAAAAAAATAACTGCATTACTTTGATTTACCGTAATACTTGTCCGCTTTGTGGTTCCTCACAGATTCATGAAGTGCTTACTGCAAAAGACTACACTGTATCTAAAGAAAATTTCGGTATCTGGCATTGCGGAGGCTGTTCCGGAAGGTTTACTCAAAATGTACCGGATAGCGCCAGCATTGGCAAATACTATCAATCACAGGAATACATTTCTCACACAGAAACCCGGGAAGGTCTGATCAACCGCCTGTATCACAGCGTAAGAAAAATCACGCTGCGTTCCAAACAGAATTGGGTAAGATCCGCTACCGGTCTGAAACAGGGTAAACTGCTGGACATCGGAAGCGGAACTGGCGCCTTCCTCCATTATATGCAAACAAATGGTTGGGCGGTAACGGGCCTGGAACCTGATGATACTGCCAGAGAAAATGCCAAACAATTATATGGCATTGAAGCCCGTCCCATCGATCAGCTCTTCTCTCTTCCAGCAGCAGAATTTGATGCCATCACCATGTGGCATGTACTGGAACACGTACATGACCTCCACCCATATCTTGAACAGCTCCGTAAACTGGTAAAACCAGGCGGCGCTATCATTATTGCCGTACCGAACTATACTTCCCTGGACGCGGGCTATTATAAGGAATGCTGGGCCGCATACGATGTGCCGCGTCACTTATACCACTTCTCTCCCGCCTCTATGGAGTCCTTGCTGGCACAACATAACATCCAGGTGGTTAAAAAACATCCGATGGTGTTTGATGGCTTCTATGTAAGCTTGTTGAGCGAAAAATATAAAACGGGGAAAAGCAGGCTGCTGGCCGGTTTCTTCCAGGGCTTACGCTCTTACAGAAGAGGACTCAAAGAAGTAGACAGATGTAGTTCTATTGTATATGAATGTAAAGTCAACGCATAATAAAAGCCAGCTCGAATAGAGCTGGCTAAATTTTTTTATTCCGAAGCGCAGCACAAATGTGTTGCGCTTCGTTTTTACAGCGGAGCTGTTCACTTAGTTTACCAATTTCATCTCATCTACCAAGCGTTTGCAGCCGGCAAATTTATCTACGATAAACAGTACATAACGGATATCCACCATGATATTCCGACAGATAGACGGATCATAATTGATATCAGACATGGTGCCTTCCCAGGTACGGTCGAAGTTCAGACCAATCAGCTGACCATTGGCATTCAGTGCAGGACTACCAGAGTTACCGCCGGTAGTATGGTTAGACGCGATAAAACATACCGGCATTTTACCATTCACGCCATACTTGCCATAGTCTTTATTCTTATAAAGTTCTATCAACTTCGCAGGTACATCGAACTCATAATCTCCAGGAATATATTTTTCCATTACGCCATCCAGCCAGGTGTAATAATCATACTGAACGCCATCGGCAGGACTGTAACCATCTACTTTACCGTAGGTTACACGCAGGGTACTGTTGGCATCCGGATAGAAATTCTTCTTACCGGCAAATACATCCATTTGCGCCTGCATATAGGTACGTTGACGGTTATTGATATCCAGTTGCAGCGCATTTAAGGTAGGCGCTACTTTTTCACGGAAACCTTCGCGCAGTACAATGGCCAGCTGCACAGCAGGATCTTTGGCCAATGTGGCCAACGCTGCTTGCTGCGGCTGTTGCATAACGGCAGCCAGTTTATCATATGAAGTCAGGTTAGACGTCGCATATACCTGATCCGCCAATTTGCGGCTGTCGGTAAAGCTCGCCCAGCTACTATTGAAACGCGCACTGCGGAAATTCGCTGGTACTTTCGCTGCGTAGATATCCATCAGACTGATAAACACATCTTTATCAACACCTGCATTATAGTTCTGGTAGAAGGCCTTCATGGATTCCATGAATTTATCGCGCAGCGTGTTGTACTGGCCGGCGCCCTGGCTTTCCGCATCATCTGCCAGTGCAATCAGTTTATCCACTGCTGTCAGGATTTCGGTATTCTTCACCAGTTCATTGTAATAATCTCTTGCCTGAGCATATGGATTGATCTTGATATACAATTCATTCAAGGTATCCAGTACGCCTGCATACTGCTGTTTCAGCGCAGGATTTGCATTCAGCAACTGATTATAATTAGCTTCATAGCGCTGTTTCTTCGCGATACCGTCTGTCTTCTTCACACCCAGCATCTCTCCCTGCCATTTCTTCCATGCGTTGGCAGTAGAAGCATATTTCGCAGCATATTGAATTTTGATCTGCTCATTTTTACGCATGTAGCCATCCCAGATTTTCAGGGCAGCGTCGCGCATTTCCACTTTGGAGAAGTCCAGTACTTCCACCGTTTGTTTTACTGCTTCTGAAGGCAGATATTCCGTGGTACGGCCAGGGAAGCCCATTACCATAGTGAAATCATCCTTTTTCACTCCTTTCATGGAAATAGGGAGGAAGTATTTAGGCTTTAAAGGCACATTATCCTGGGAATAAGGGGCTGGTTTACCATCCTTGCCGGCATAGATACGAAACATGCTGAAATCGCCTGTATGACGCGGCCAAACCCAGTTGTCGGTATCCGAACCGAATTTGCCGATGGAAGAAGGAGGCGCACCTACCAGACGTACGTCTTTATACGTCTCCGTTACAAAGAGATAATATTTATTGCCTTCAAAGAAAGGCTTAATCATTACATCCTGCCAGGATTCTTTCTTCACCTCTTTTTTGATGATAGCCAGTTGTTTATCGATGACAGACTGTCTTTCCTTTTCTGTCATACCCGCTTTCACATTTTGGGTAGCAGCTTTGGTGATGTCGTCTATGCGAACGATGAAAGTAGCTGTAAGACCTGGATTCGGCAGTTCTTCGGCTGCTGTTCTGGCCCAGAAGCCATTGTCGAGGTAATTATGCTCCAATGAGGAATGCTTCTGGATAGCATCATAACCGCAGTGGTGGTTGGTCAGCAGTAATCCTTGTGAGGAAATTACTTCAGCAGTACAGAAACCGCCAAAGCTGACAATCGCATCTTTCAGGCTTCCTTTATTGATGTTATAAATATCTGAGGCGCTGATTTTCATACCCATACCCTTCATCTCTTTTTCATTGAGATTGGAGAGCAGCTGCGGTAACCACATTCCCTCAGTAGCATAAACCTGCTGCGTGAGTACTACAAGTACCAGCAGCATCCATGACTTCACTGATTTTAGCAACATATCTGATATTCTTTTAATAAAGCTGGCAATTTACATCATTCATCGACATAATACCGTTGTTTACAGAGTTAATAGTAGAATATTGACCGTTTTGAACCAAATTTCACAGGTGTATTAAATTTCTGTCGTGCATGATTCGGTTAAAATCTTCTGTTGTGCTGGCCCATCTGACGGGCTGGCTGCTGCTTATTAGTTTACCTCTGCTGTTTATCGGTGGGCAAACCGATAGCAATCGTGCACTTGCTATTTTATTTTCTCCGGAATTCTTTGTTTTCGTGATCACTTACTCTGCCCTTTTTTATTTTCATACCAATTTTCTGTTTCCGCAATTATTCTTCAAAAAACAATATCCGCTTTATTTTCTGTCCATCATTCTGTTATTATTGATGGTCAACCTGATGCAACCGTTTGATCATTTGTTCATGCGGTTTCCACATCCGTTGCCCATGCATCCGCCGGGAGGACGTCCTATGCCACCCGGATTCCCACCAGGGCAGGTCCGCATGCGGTTCCATCCGGATTATATCAGTTTGTTCCTGTTTATTTTAACGGTGGCATTGAGTGTGGCTATTGAAACGACGCATCGGTGGCGACAAACAGAAAAACGTGCGCTATATGCCGAAACCCGCAAAACACAGGCGGAGCTTTCGTTTCTGAAAGCGCAGATCAATCCTCACTTCCTGTTTAATACGCTCAACAATATATATTCGCTGGCTATTACCCACAACGAATTTGCCGCTCCCAGTATCATGAAGCTCTCCAATATGTTGCGGTATGTGACAGAAGAGAACAAGAATTATGTGTTGTTGCAGGGCGAGATTGGTTGTCTGACGGACTATATAGATCTCCAGCGGCTACGACTGAGCAAACAAACTAAAGTACAGTTTACCATCAATGGAGATCCAGGAGTGAAGTGTATTGCACCGCTGGTGTTACTGCCTTTTGTGGAGAATGCCTTTAAATTTGGCGTGAGTAACCATGATCCTTCAGAGATTCAAATTCAGTTGGACATAGCGGCAGATCAGGTACATTTTCAATGCACGAATCGCGTATTCCGATCATTACAGCAGGAAAACCGCACCGGCATTGGTATTGCGAATACCAAACAGCGACTGGAACATCTGTATCCGGAAAGATATCAGTTGAGTACTGAAAATCTTAATGGAAATTTTGTCGTTTCACTTATACTACAAGGACTTTATGGAGATAAAATACATAGTGATAGATGATGAACCGCCGGCACATCACGTTATTACTACGTATGCCCAGAGGTTCCCGGCCATGCAATTACTCCAAACCTTTGATGACGGCATCGCTGCGGCAGATTGGTTACGGCATTCCCAACCGGATGTCATCTTCCTGGACATTAACATGCCGGATATCAGCGGTCTTGAACTCGCGCATGCCATTGGCAAAGGCCCCATGATCATCTTTACCACCGCTTACAAGCAGTATGCGTTCGAGGGATTTGAATTGAATGCGGTAGACTATCTGTTGAAGCCTGTTAGCCAGGAACGATTTGAGCGGGCAATGGAAAAAGTTTTTTCCCTGATGCAACAGCAACCGGCAGAAAAAGAAACAGATCACATTGTAGTACACTCGTCTTACCAGGTATTAAAAATCAATACCCATCGGATAAAATATATTGAAAGTCTGAAAGACTATCTGCGCATACATCTGCATGATGCGCCGCCAGTGATGACCTTAATGACGATGAAGAAAATGATGACTTGTCTTCCTGCAGATAAATTCAGCAGAATACATCGTAGTTTTATTGTAGCTGTCAGGGAGATACGATCTATTAGTAACCGCCGTGTGAAAATGAATTGCGGGATGATCTTACCTGTTGGCGATAGTTATATACAATTTATGAAAGAATGGAAACAACCCTGAAGTTATTTCCTATGCGCTGATACGAATGGTATGGATCATATCATACCCTCCATTTGTATTGGCTGTCACTTCTGCTAGTTCGGCATATAGCGAATCTGCAAAGATGCCATCTGCACTATTTCTTGCCACCGAAGTATTTTGCCCGTGAGCGGCATAGAGATTTGTTTTATATACAATGGTATTAATATCGTCCGGGAAGGCGATTTGTGTAGTTACTTTAAGTGTATTATTGACGTATACCTGTGCATGGATATGCGTAATTCTGCCAGTATACCAACCGGGATAGATGGTGGCAAACTTCACTTGTCCATTGGCATCTGAAGACTGAATCCCTCTGCAGAAAGTAGCGTTTTCATTATTCTGCGTACCTAGATATCCAATATTCGTATAGCCGGAATAGTAACCATCTTTATCACAATGCCAGATGTCCACCCTTGCATTTTCCAGGGGTTTGCAGTTATTGTTTACGTTTAGAATATTGATGATCACATTAAGGGGAATACCTGTTTTACCTTCCGTAATATCCATATGTGTAATAGAATTATTTCTGCTGCTGTATAATGGATAAGGTCCATCTGTTTCCTGTGGAGAATTAGCGCAGGCGCTGTTATTGCTGTTGGCGCCCGTTTCTCCGGAAGTGGATTTATCGCTGTCATTTTTCTTACAGGCGCCGAAAACAGTAGGTATTGCCGCTGCGCCTATGACCAGGTTTTTCAGGAATTTTTTTCTTGATTGTTCCATGTGTGTTCTTTTTATTCAAAGATTCTTTGTCATGGAGACAAAAAGAAAAAAACTAGATAAACCGTATAGAAGTATCGTTAGATAGTGAATAGGGAGATGCAACCAAATGTGCTCGACAGATTTACACCCAAAATAAGTCTGGGGAAACCTGGGCTGCATCTCCCAATAATTTTTAACCCTGCAAACGATTAGTTATACAGATATTTCAGTGCAATGATATCATTAGCATTGAAAGTGCGGTTACCACCGTTAGAGCAAGCCAGCATCCAGGAGTTAGGATCTGCTGCGCTAGGAGTACCAGGGATCTGGATAGCGCCTACGCCAGCACTACCTTCGTTGGTAGCAGTACCGCCGCAGCTGTAAGCACGGTTCATGTAGTCAGTATGACGCATACCGATACAGTGACCGATTTCGTGCTGAATAACAGAACCTACATACAGAACATTAGGGTTAGAACCATAAGCTGCTGCGTTGGTGTTCATCTGAATCAGGTTGTAAGGAGCGCCACCGCTGGTTGGGAAACCAGAAGAACCTAAAGTGATGTAACCACCGGAAGGACCTTGGTTAAAGCCCTGGATAGTAATGGTAGGAGTACCAGAGGTAATGCGTTGGAATTTGATACGCAGACCCAGCGCATTGTAGCGGGCGATTGCGGTATCAGTACCAGCAATAAATGCACTACCCAGGCCAGTTACCAGTACAGTAATAGTACGAGGCAGACCAGTTACCAGGTTAGTAGTACGATACTGTTCAGTGTTTGCTACCTGTAAGGTAGGACCACTAACTTTTTGTGACAGTTGATCATGAGAAAGGAAGATGTCACCTTCTACGATCACACCACCATCAGTAGCATGTACATCGCTTGTAGAGAAGCCATAGGCTTTGATCTGGGCTAACGTTGCATCACTAACTTCCTGTGGTTTGGATTCAGTGGTGCTGTTATTTTTGTTACAGGAAACAATGGCAAATACAGCCATCAGGCAGAAAAGAACACTAAGTGTCTGCTTTTTCATAGACTCAGATTTTGGGTTTTTAGAATAAAAAAAACTATTCCTGACTCCTGTTTTTTTAAGAACAGGCAGATCAATACATCGACAGTATGGAACTATCATTCATGGAGGATACACAGTGAGGACTATAGTGCTCTACAGTGCTAGTTTGCTCAAATAACGGGCTCTCAGATTTATCAATAATAGTGCTAAGCAAAACTACAGCTCACGCGGTTTTATCCAAAAACGGCAGCTTTCTTAATGATTGGTGATGATTTAAAATAACCAGTCCGACTGGTTCTCAGATTTGCTCTTCTTATAAGTTAACTAACGCTAAATTGTTGTGCGATCAAGCTCAGATTTTGTTGACGATTTTCATTTACAAGTTATGTTACCAATATTACAACTTTCATTGAATTTAAAAAAAACATTTTACAAACTCACAGAAAAAAATTGGGAAGCACGTTTTATTTCTATAGTTTTAAGAACGTTTGAAGCCAAATAAATCACCGCTTTTTTGACTTTCCCGCATGAACAACTATCTGCCAAAACTCCCTTCCCTGCTTATTTTCCTGTTGCTTTGCCGCATTATGGCCGCTGCCCAGGATGCAGGTGGAACCGACAGCATGCGATTGCGTTACAGTACCCAACACCCTGCCGACACAGTCGCTCCGTTGCCAGGCGTCCTTTACCTCGTGAAGTTCAACAAATCCGTACCCGTGCTAAAACTGTCTCCGTACGGACTCCTGAAAGTACTCAGTAACAATTGCTTTATATTATCTGCCGTTCCCTCAGACCCTCACCTGAAAAAAAATATGGTCTATGCCGATATCGCCAATTGCAACTGGAAGGCCAGCGATAACCTGGTAACAAGTATAACGCTCCTCCCTGCAACAGATAGTATAGCCGTTCAGGTTAGTTTCAAAGATTCCCTCACCGCCATGACCATGGCCCGTATTAGCAATTATCGGAAAGACTATCACACGGCGGTCGTTAAACTCGCAGTGGCCGACTGGCCCGCATTCATTTGTCAGGAACAAATCCATTTTGCAGACCAGGTCAGGAAAGCAAGAATAGAAATGATTGTTAACACTGCCAATCCATACGTCAACAGGATCAATGTAGCCCAACAACTTTTCCCCGATTTCAACGGAAAAAGTATAGCCGTCTCCGTTAAGGAAGATCGCTTTGACACCACCGATATTGATCTTGCCGGCAGAATTATTTACAATCCGGATGCTTCCAATACCGTCACCTCGCATGCCAGCACCATGGCTACTATAATTGCGGGAGCCGGGAATACAGGTGCATTGGGACTGGGAGCCGCTCCAGCCGCCGGCATTAGTAGTTCGGATTTTAATAAAAGTCTGCTCCCCGATACCAGCACCTACTATCGTAATTATAACATTACCATTCAGAACCACTCCTACGGTACGGCTATAGAAAACTATTACGGCGTTGAAGCGGTGGCCTATGATCAGCAGATTGCTTCCGCTGACACAATTGTACATGTGTTTTCCGCAGGTAATATTGGTACACAGGCTCCTGCTTCAGGGGCTTATCAGAATCTCGTGTATGCGAATCTCTCCGGCAATTTCAAACAAGCAAAAAATGTAATTGTCACCGGTGGTACAGATGCTGATGGCAGATTCATTTCCCTCGCCTCTCATGGCCCCGCCTATGATGGTCGTATAAAACCGGAGATCTCTGCATTCGGACAAGATGGTACTTCCGGCGCCTCGGCTGCAGTAAGCGGCGTAGTAACAATGGTGCAGGATGCATGGCGTCAGCAACATTTCAGTGCGATGCCTTCTGCCTTACTCAAAGCCATCCTACTCAACAGTGCCAAGCGCCCTTTCGGAACAATGCCGGACTATAAAATCGGTTTTGGTAGTTTGCATGCCGCCCATGCCTTGCAAACCCTTCAGGATAAAAGATATATCGTCGGCGCAGCCACCAACAATAACACTACGACAACAGATATTACCATTCCTGCTAACACACAGCTGGTAAAAATTACCCTTTGCTGGAACGACCCTGCTGCAGCTGCCAATGCGCCTAAAGCACTGATCAACGACCTCGATCTGCGTGTGACTGGCACGGATGGACAAACCTATCTGCCATGGGTCCTTAACCCCTACCCTAATGCGGATTCCCTTGCTGCTGCCGCCAAACGCGGCGTAGATACCCTCAACAATGTGGAACAAGTGACCATTGATAATCCATCCGCAGGCATTGCGCACATTGCAGTACAAGGCAAACAACTAAGTGGCAGGCAGTCGTGGTACATCGCCTATGAATTTGTTCCCAAACAAACTTTTGTATGGCAACAGCCTACTACCAATACTTTACTAACCGCCAATACGGATGTTAATTTCTATTGGGAGACTACCTATACCGGCAATGGAGATGTTTCGTATAGTCTTGACAGTGGTCGCACCTGGAGTACAATTATCTCGGGACTTCCTGTTACAGCGGAACACCTGGCCTGGTTCACACCTGCCGTTTTCAGTAAAGCCATGCTGAAATTTCAGCTACCGGATACGGCATTTATCTCACCGGCATTTGGCATTTCCCCCATGATTAATATCAATGTGGGCTTTAATTGCAGCGACAGCGTCTTACTTTCCTGGAGTGCGGTTACCAATGCATCAGCTTATCAACTGTACACTATGGGTAAAACGGCTTTGCAACCGTATCAGCAGGTTCGTGATACATTCATCATATTAGCTAAATCCAGGCTTAATTCCACCTATTTCGCCGTTAGTCCGATACATATAGCCGGATGGGAAGGACAACGCGGCTATACGCTCGATTTTACGAAACAGGGGGTCAGTTGTTATGTGCGTGCCCTGGTGGCCGACAGGACCTCCGATAATTTCGTACAGCTTACGCTTTCACTGGCCACGGAATATCAACTGCAAAGTATTGCCTGGCAACGTTATAACGGTAAAACATGGGAAACGCTGCAAACGATTCCTACCAATGGCGGGCTGCTATATTATTACACGGATCAGCAAACCTGGGAAGGTATTATGTATTACCGGGTGAAGCTGACCACGACAGATGGTCGTATTATTTATTCTGACGTATCTATGGTGCAGTTGAATATATCCGGGAATATTCTGTTATTCCCCAACCCTGTTGTCAGTACCTTGGGTATTATGGATCCGCAGGTAAGAGCAAGACAGGTAGTTATCACCGATATGAGCGGAAGAGTGAGAATCAGGGCTACCATCACGAATACTTTGGAAGGCATTAGTGTGGCGGAGTTGCCGGCGGGGACGTATACCTGTGTGATATACTATAATGGCAGCAGGATATTTTCGCGGAAGTTTGTGAAACAGTAAGATAATATCTTCTTGAAATAGAAAAGCCCTCGCAGATGCGAGGGCTTTTTCGTGTATGCTTAATTAAGTATGTAAACATTACAGGTGGATCGCTTCGCCGTAAGCTACTTCGATCGCGTCTTTTACAGACTCGCTCATAGTAGGGTGTGGGTGGATTGAATCCAGTACTTCCTGGTAAGTAGTTTCCAGTTTGCGTGCAACTACTGTTTCCGCGATGATTTCGGTAACGTTCGCACCGATCATGTGGGTACCCAGCCATTCGCCGTATTTCGCGTCGAAGATTACTTTTACGAAACCTTCTGGTGCGCCTGCAGCGGTAGCTTTTCCGGAAGCAGAGAATGGGAATTTACCCACTTTCACTTCGTAACCAGCTTCTTTAGCTGCTTTTTCGGTATAACCTACAGAAGCTACTTCAGGAGCGCAATAAGTACATCCAGGGATGTTCATATAGTCGATGGTAGCAGGTTTGTGAGCGTATTTCTTCTCGTTGTAAGCGATAGCTTCCACGCAAACGATGGCTTCTTTAGAAGCAACGTGAGCCAGTGCCTGACCAGGAACCATGTCACCGATAGCATAGATGCCAGGAACATTGGTTGCATAGTATTTATCAACGGTTACACGGCCTTTATCGGTTTTAACACCTACTGTTTCCAGACCGATGTTTTCGATATTAGCAGCGATACCAACAGCGCTCAGTACTACATCCGCTTCGAGGGTGATCTCGCCGGTAGCAGTTTTAACTTTCGCTTTCACGCCGTTGCCTGCACTTTCTACAGATTCAACGCTGGCGTTGGTCATAATATCGATACCTTTCTTTTTGTAGATTTTTTCCAGTTCTTTGGAGATATCTTCATCTTCCACTGGAACGATGCGTGGCATGAACTCTACGATGGTAACTTTAGTACCCATAGTAGCGTAGAAATAAGCGAATTCCACTCCGATTGCACCGGAACCTACTACGATCATGGATTTAGGCATTTCAGGCAGTACCAGCGCTTCGCGGTAACCGATTACCTTTTTACCATCGATTTTCAGGTTAGGCAGTTCACGTGCACGTGCACCTGTTGCCAGGATGATATGTTTAGCGTCGTATGCAGTAGCTTTACCGTCTTTGTCGGTAACTTCTACCTGGCCTTTGGCTTTTACTTTACCATTGCCCATCAACACATCAATCTTATTTTTCTTCATCAGGAACTGAACGCCCCTGCTCATTTTATCAGCAACGCCACGACTACGTTTGATCACTGCCGGGAAGTCCACCTGTGCATCCGCAACGGAGATACCATAATCTTTGGAATGCTGCATATATTCAAATACCTGTGCAGATTTTAATAATGCTTTAGTAGGAATACAGCCCCAGTTTAAACAGATACCACCCAGGTTTTCTCTTTCCACGATAGCGGTTTTAAATCCCAGCTGAGAAGCACGGATAGCAGCCACATATCCGCCGGGCCCACTACCAATTACGATTACGTCGTATGCCATATTGTTTATTTTTTATTGAAACTTGCCAAAGGTAGAAATTAATTGTGAATTCCGGTATTTGGAATTAATTACCTCAGGTCTACCACTTCTACACCAGGATATTTCTTCGCATCAAAGATGAATGTTGCGTCGGTAACGGGTGCATTAGGGGTAAAATTCGTGATTTCGTAGGTGTAATGATTGCCATTTTTCTCAAAAACCTTCATTTTGGCAATATTTTGGGCTTTTTTGTCCACAGAAACGATCACTTTAAAGATATTTTTAGATTTATCTGTAGGCGTCATTTCAATGTTCTGAAGCACTTTGCCCTTTTCAGTGGTTTCCGGATTCAGGCGATAGAGGAAGTCTTTATCGTAGAAATTGGTGAACAGCTTGGCTGGAGTAATGGCTCCGCCGCTCTGGTCTACGTTGTTGATGGTAACCTCATTGACATCCTTTGCATATGTCCAGGAAGTTTTATTATCGCTGATGATCTCCTGGCCATCCATGGTCACCTTATATTTAGGGCCTTTCATATACACCGTACCCTTCTTGGAGTCGGTTACACTGTTATTGGCTCCTTCTACTTTCAGGACGAAATTGGCGACTACGGATTTCAGGGTCTTAAATTTGGCGCTTACTCCATCCAGTATAGTCTTGGCCTTAGGGTCGTTCGCAACCTTGCTCTGCGCCTGTACCATACCGCCGAAAATAATGCCGCTCAGCAACATTCCTGTTAATACAAATTTCTTCATCGTAGTTCTTTTTTATTTGCTGACCTATCTTGTCAAATGCTATGCCGATAGGTCATTAGTGTCATTTTTGCTGCTCAAAATTCGGATATTTCAATGAAAGCGTGACTATATTAACGTTTTCTTTAATAATTATTTACAAAGTATCCAGAATCTCTTGTAGCTCCATATCTGATTTCACCAGTACTTCTCTGGCTTTACTACCCATGTTCGGGCCCACAATACCAGCCGCTTCCAGCTGATCCATGAGTCGCCCTGCCCGGTTGTACCCCAGTTTCATCCTGCGTTGCAGTAGCGAGGTAGAACCCTGCTGGGTTTGAACAATCACCTGAGCGGCCTCTTCAAATAACGGGTCTCTGTCTGCCAGACTGAATTCCCTTCCTTCGGTATCTTTATCATCTACATATTCCGGCAGCAGGAAGGCATCTGGATACCCTTTCTGGTTCCCGATGAATTCCGCCACGCTCTCCACTTCCGGCGTATCCACAAAGGCACATTGCAGCCTCACCAGCTCTCCGTTGAATGACACCAGCATATCCCCCTGACCAATCAGCTGTTCCGCCCCACCTATATCCAGGATGGTACGGGAGTCGATTTTGGAAGATACCTTAAAGGCGATACGTGCCGGGAAGTTCGCTTTGATCGTACCCGTGATAATGTTTACAGACGGACGTTGCGTTGCAATGATCAGGTGAATACCTACCGCACGGGCCAGCTGTGCCAGTCGCGCTATCGGCATTTCCACCTCTTTACCCGCCGTCATGATCAGGTCCGCAAACTCATCCACTACTAGCACAATAAACGGCAGATAACGATGACCTTTCTGCGGATTCAACCGACGTTGTGTAAACTTGCTGTTATACTCTTTGATATTACGGGTACCCGCTTCCTTCAACAGGTCGTACCGCAAATCCATTTCTATACATAACGCATTGAGCGTATGTATAACCTTCTTTGTATCAGTAATAATAGCATCATCCTCACCTGGTAATTTGGCTAAGAAGTGCTTCTCAATTAACTTATAAAGGGATAATTCCACTTTTTTCGGGTCCACCAGTACAAATTTCAGCTGGGATGGATGCTTTTTATAGAGCAGCGATACCAGCAATGTATTGATACCCACCGACTTACCCTGACCCGTAGCACCTGCCATCAGCAAGTGTGGCATTTTTGCCAGATCCGCGATAAAGTTCTCATTATCAATCTTTTTACCTATTGCAATTGGCAGGTCCATGGTGCTGTTCTGGAACTTCTCTGAAGCAAGCAGGTTTTTCAGAGAAACGATGGACTTCTTCACATTCGGCACTTCAATACCAATGGTTCCTTTTCCAGGAATAGGCGCGATGATACGGATACCCAAAGCAGAAAGGCTCAAGGCGATATCATCTTCCAGATTTTTGATACGGGAGATACGTACGCCTGCGGCCGGAACAATCTCATAGAGCGTCACGGTAGGCCCTACTGTAGCCGAAATTTTCTGAATAGAAATATCATAGTTCTTCAGCGTATCGATGATCTGGTTTTTGTTTTTCTCCAGCTCACCGGTGTCCTGTACGATCACTTTATCCGCACTGTGGTTGGCTAGTAAATCCAGTCCCGGATATTTATAGTTACTGAGATCCAGTGCCGGATCAAAAGGATCTACGGACACGGCTGTATGCACAGGCGTTACTTCTTCTTCCTCCTCATCATTGTAAGTCGGCTTGATTTCGAAGGCAACTTCCGGTGCATTATTCTTTTTCCTGGCAACAGGTTCCTGGTTGATTTCCAGTTCCTGTGGTTTTTCCAGCTTATCATCTATATAGAGCATGGGCCCTGCGGCTTCCAGCTCTTCATCTGTATAATCTTCTTCATCTTCCTCTTCAATGACTGGCGCCATTATTTCCGGTTCCGGCATTGCCAGTGGTACGGTATGCGGTATGTGTGCCGGGATTACGGTGATGTCTTCTTTTTCCACCAGGTGCATAGCGGGTAGTTCTTCTTCCTCTTCGGGGTCTCCTGGCGGAATGACCATTACGCCTCCATCCTCTTTCAGCCCATTTCCTTTAGCGGCAGCAATCGGCGATTGTTGTACTTTTTCTGGTACAGCGGCTGGAGGTACAACTGGCGCAGCAGTAGCTGTAGCCGCAGCCATTGGTACAGGTGCAGGTTTAGGCGGTTTCGGTTTTCTTTCCGGCCATTTGAAATCGAAATTGAACTTCCATATCAGCCATGCCAGTCCTGTTACCAACAGGAACAGTGCAGTACCTGTTTTACCAACGAAGCCTGTTCCCCATTTGTTGAGGGCATTTCCAACTGCTCCTCCCCAGGGGAATTCGGCGCCGAAAGAAAGGAAAGACATCGTCATGCTGATGAACAGCAGGCCGAAGAGAATATATTTAACGTTGCGCCAAACCCTGAATACACGGCGGCCCACAATAAAATTGACGCCTAACAGGAAAAAGAAATAGCAAAACAAATAAGAGGCTACTCCAAATCCTTTGTAGAAGAAA
Source organism: Chitinophaga dinghuensis (assembly GCF_003259435.1). Classification (GTDB taxonomy): domain Bacteria; phylum Bacteroidota; class Bacteroidia; order Chitinophagales; family Chitinophagaceae; genus Chitinophaga; species Chitinophaga dinghuensis. Next base: position 1,094,231 of record NZ_QLMA01000001.1, on the reverse strand, counting down.
CCATGTGAAACATAAGCTCCCAGCCTTCCCAGGAGGTTATCCACTTTCACATCTCCAAAGAATAATTCTTTTGTCGAGTATCGGTTAACTTTATCGAAATCTTCTTCCCACGAAAAAATATAGGAAGTGAAGGCAATGAAACAGTACAGGGAGAGTAATAGAAAGAACACACCCATTACTTTATGGGTACGCTCATCTTTGACCAGCTCTTTCACTTTCACCTCAGGCTCCTTATCTTTCTTCAATACTTCCGGGTTCGGGGCTGGTGCAGCTTTGGCTTTTTTACTTTCTGGTTTTTCGGTTTTCAGTTTATTCTTGGACATAATTTCTCTATAAATTGGGACTACCTGCCTGACGGTATCAACTGCAATACCCAATGGGTAATAAATTCAGGCACCAATGGGTCGATGGTTTGCTCCAGCTCCACATACTCATCTTCTGTGCAGGTTTTGCATTGCTGAAACAAATGATTTAGTCCTGCGAATTTACGGACAGTTACCATGTTATTTCCATTCTCTAACAAACCTTGTTCCAGCGCTTTCAGATTACTATCTGCATTGACCGTCAGATCGTTGTTTCCGTTAATTGCCATGAATGCGCATTTGATGCGTTTCAAGTTGGTGACAGGTTGATAACGTAATATAGACAACATTTCCGGACTTATGTTATCAGCTTGCGCAAATTGTTCTTTCGTTACGCCTTGTTTATAATCCTTTGGTAACGTTTCGTATGCCTGTTCCAGTACTTTTGCTGCATTGGCTTTAGCCTGTTCGTATGGCACATTGGCGGCCCATGCATCCCAGTAAGGTTTTGTTTGTTTGAGATGATCTTTGATCTCGGCATCAGACTGACCATATGCTCTACCTACAGCAATCATTTTCTGATCGATGTATTCTCTGCCGCTAACGCCCATTCCACCCATGGAAATCAGAAAAGAGATAGTAGGATTATCTGCTGCTACTATCTGCGCAGCGATGGAACCTTCTCCAAAGCCCAGTAATCCGATATTATGTTTGTCTACTTCTTTTCTTCCTTTGAGGTAACGTACTGCTGCAGCCGCATCACGGGCGTACCCCTCGATATCTGTAGTATCCGCGTCTCCCCCTGATCCTCCTATGCCTCTGTCGTCATAACGAAGCGTAGCGATACCATGTTTGGCGAAATAATCAGCCATCACCAGAAACATTTTATGACGGGCAATTTCATTATCCCGGTTTTGCTGGCCAGCGCCGGAAATCATAACGATCACCGGACAATCGCCCATAGCGCCAGCAGGCAATGTCAAAGTTCCTGCCAATCTTACGCTGTCGTGTTCATTCAGGAAAGTCAGCTCCTCTGTGTGATAAGGAAAAGGAGGTTTGGGTTCCTGAGGTCTTTCATACAGCTCCTCGGCTTTAATCTCTTTATGAGTTAACGTTACATTCTCTTTAATATTTCCCCAGATGAGTCGGCCATTGATATTATTGGCTTCTGGCTGTGCTTTTCCTACAAAAACGAGATCGTAGGCTTTCAGTTGCAGAAAGAGGATACCATCTTTCAAACTGGCGCTATCAAAAGTTCTGGATTGTTGGGATTTATCCGGGAAAGCGATGGTACCGCTAAGGGCACTTGCCTTTTGGGTGAGGTTAATCGTGAATCTAAGTTTTTCCTGGTTCGTTTTCAGGATACCGTACCAGTTACCGGATACATTACCGGCTGTTTGCGCAACAGCTGAAAGTCCTCCACAGAGGCAAGTTATCAGCGCCCATACATATTTCCGCATCGTGAATATACTTAAATAAAAAAATGCTTTGTGCGAATTAGCTGCACAAAGCATTTTCGAAATTTTTTACGCTTTGATTTTTAATATGGAGAGCAGCAGCAGTACCCAGCCGACGATAAAGAAGACGCCGCCTATGGGAGTGATGATGCCCAGTTTGGAAAGGCCTACTGTTTCGGTGGCCTTCAGCATTGTGAGCAGATATAATGATCCGGAGAAGAGGAAGATGCCGATTATAAAGCATCTGCCGGCCCATAACATCTGGGAACCCGGAGCATAGGCAAACAGGATTCCTGTTGCCAGTAAAGCAAAAACATGATAAAACTGATAGGTAACGCCTGTCTGAAAAGTACTTACCGTTTCAGGAGGAACCAGCTCTTTCAGCTTATGTGCGCCAAATGCGCCCAAAACTACTGCCAGCGCCCCTAAAGCGGCTGCCCAAACTAAAAAACTCTTATGCATGATCTATATTTTTTGTAAATGTATCCAGGGTAATATGATCCGAGGAGATGATGTGCCTGGACTGTTCGTAGAACTGGCGTCTTTCGGCCAGTTTCATTTCTACGTAATCGTTCAGGTCTTCATCCTCCAGGTCCTGAATCAGTGGGCGCTTCGACTTTTTCCGGGTCAGGCGTTCCACCATGGCAGCAACAGACGGATTTATCCAAACGGTAGTTCCTTTTTCGTTCATGAAGTCCATGTTATCCTGGAAGCAGGGAGTACCTCCTCCGCAGGAGATCAGGAAGCTATCCTGCCTGGAGAGTTCACGGAGCAGCATACTTTCCTTTTCCCGGAAGTAATCTTCTCCCTTGGTAGCGAAGATATCACTGATAGCCATTTCTTCTGCCTCCACGATCACTTCATCCAGATCATAGTAAGGTACCTGCCAGTGTTCTGCAAGTTGTTTACCCCAATAGGATTTGCCGGCTCCCATAAAACCGAGTAAAAATATCTTCATAGATAACGAAACTATTAAAAATTAGTTTGAAGGTCAGTGTCTTATCCTACAGGATGCGTCCAGGCAAGGCACAGGTCATCTTCCAATATATATTGCAAATATAATCGCGTATTTGTATCCGGCTTCACAAAATCGGCCTGAATAAATCCTGCCGGCATAAAAGGAAATGGTTCCAACTGCATATTTTCTCTGAAATCCACGCTACCAAGGCCATACCACTTGAACATGGCCTCTTTGGCGCTCCAGCAGACTGTCTGATGCTTTAGCATATTTACCGGATCGATGAAGGCCTGTTCTACAGGCGATAAGAACTTATGCGCTACCTTTCCGATTTTCGGCTGAACGCCTTCAATATCTATGCCTACAGCGGATTTACGGCTAACGATCGCCGCAGCATAATCGCCGCAATGGGAAATTGAAAAATGATAGCTTCCACACTGCAACATCGGTTTACGGGTATCTCCAACGATGACCTCATGCATCGGGAAATCCGGAAAAAGGGTCACCAGTAGCAAACGTCCTGCATAGTGTTGCAGCCGCTTGTGCGGGTGATGAATATCTCTGCTAATCGTTATTTTGCTCCGGAAATAATCTTCTTGTTCACTAATTTTCCACAACCCCAGTCTGGTGTCCGGATCAATTTGTATGGTACGTATTAATGGCATATCTTGCCAAATTAATAGAAAAAGGGTGAATAAAAGCGCATTTCCGGCACATATTAGCTTTTCTTTAACCGCTTTTTCCTACCAATCCAAATTACTAACAGCTAAAGCAAACTACCTAAGCACATGATTTTGTCTGACAAGCGCATACTGGAGGAAATCGAAAAAGGCACCATCGTGATATCTCCATACGACAGGAAATATCTTGGTACCAACTCCTATGACGTACACCTGGGCAAGTATCTGGCCACCTATCGGGATCGCATATTGGATGCACGCCAGCATAACGAGATTGAACATTTTGAGATTCCGGAAGAAGGATATGTGCTGCAACCAGGTACCTTATACCTGGGCGTTACACTGGAATATACGGAAACCCACGCCCATGTGCCTTTCCTGGAAGGAAAGTCCAGCACAGGCCGTTTGGGCATCGATATTCATGCCACCGCTGGTAAAGGAGACGTAGGCTTCTGCAATACCTGGACACTGGAAATTTCCTGTGCACAACCTGTTCGCGTATACGCCGGTATGCCTATCGGACAGCTGATTTACTTTGTGGTAGAAGGAGATGTGGAAACATTCTATAACAAAAAAGGCAACGCAAAATATAACGGCCGCACCATCAGACCAGTGGAAAGTATGATGTGGAAAAACGAATTCTAACGCGCGAGTTTGTTTCACGCGGATTAGCGCGAGTTTGTTTCACGCAAAGCAGCAAAGGGGCAAAGCAGCAAAGGAACTAGAGCGAATGTTTGTTTCACGCAGAGCAGCAAAGGGGCAAAGCAGCAAAGGAACTAGAGCGAATGTTTGTTTCACGCAGAGCAGCAAAGAGGCAAAGCAGCAAAGGAATTAGAGCGAGTGTTTGTTTCACGCAGAGCAGCATAAGCAGCAATGCAGCAAAGGAACTAGAGCGAATGTTTGATATTTTTTATAAAGAAGGCTATCCATTGGATAGCCTTCTTTATACATATATTTTAATGTATTAAAACAACAAAACATAATTCTTTGCTGCTTTGCCCCTTTGCTGCTTTGCGTGAAAAAAGCGCCGCAGGCGCTATCATTAGCGAGACACGATATACTCCACTTGATGCGCTTCCGTTAAGGAAGGGACTTCCAGTTTGCGTATCAGCTGATGCAGGGCCTTTTCCGGGACCGCATATTCCCTTTGTTTATTCTGGGCAAACAACACCGCTGCTGGCACTTCTACGTATACGATTTTGACCTCCGCCTGATAAGTCATACATAAACTGACCAACTGTTCCCGCATTTGGCGGGTGACATTGGTAGCATTCCATACAAAATCATTTCCCTGACGCAGGAAAATCTTCGCCTGCTCTTTGGCCTCCTGGATGACCTTTCCGTTCCCACTTTTATCTGTAGGGGCAATGCCATGTTTACGGCGGATTTCATCCGGCGATACCATCGGGAGATCCTTACAATACCGCTTCACATAAGTATCCTTGCCAGATCCTGGGAGTCCGCTCATGATTACGACTTTACTTCCATGCTCCGGATAAGGAACATAGTCTGGGTCAACATTCGTCTTCATAATATAATTCATCTTCGCCTGCGCAGTAGCAAACTTCCTTGGTACACCCCAGCAACGCTGTTCTTTTGCCAATGCTTCGAAGCAATCAATGCGGTAAAGCAGATCTGCCGTATCCGTACAAGTACGTCCCAGCGCGTCTGCGCGTGCCAGGATGGAGAGAAGTTGCGTGTCCACATCAAAACTTGCGCTGATCAAGGCTTTTACGGGATCAGGCTTATCGAATACCCATAATGGCAGCCCATGATAGCGTACTAGTTTCACGATCTGTTCCCTGATGAAAAAAGGGGTAGGTATTTCTTCATACAGGATATTACGGGTGGTCATTTCCCCTCTGCGGGCATGGCCGGGTGAGGTGATATGACCATCCGGCAATATTTCTGTAGTGCTGTATTTCTCCACATCATGCAACAACGCGGCCGCCCACAGCAATTCCTGCTGCTGCGGTTCCTGCTGCTGATAGGAAGACAATTGCTCGAGGGCCGCCAGCACCATGCGGGTATGAATGGCTACATTCCCTTCTGCATGATGATGCGGGTCCTGTGGAACGCCTTCCATTCTGCTCACCCAATACCAGGTGTCGTGCAGATGTTGCCATGATTTATCTTTATCTATAGTCCACATAATTTCCATTTTCGTGATTCAGTTTCGCACGTCGCCATTGCCTGGTCCAGTGTTCATCTGTTTTTACATGCCCTTTGCGGACATATTTAAATACATTATTTGCGAATTCACTCACCGGATATGCGGCGGTGTTTCTGGTAACGATACCTTCCATTGTAACAGGAGAACCGTCGGCTGCATCATGCGGATCGAAAGTGCCAGGGCCTGTCACCAGTTCCAGGGTATCTTTCTCGAATTGCTCTCGTGTAGCCGGCGGCGTGAGTATCTTTAGTTCCGGTACTACCGGCAAATCCAGCATGGCAGCATAAAACCGGGTTTCTTCCCAGCTCAGCCATCTGTCTTGCTCCCTTATTCCGAAAACATAAAAATGCTGATCCAGGTTGCGGTATTCGATAGAATGCACCGCATAGAGGTTCTCCAGGAAGATTTCCATATCTCCCAGATCATTCTTCACAGATTCCCAGAAACGGCGAATAGAGGCTGTCCAAGGGGACGTAGTAGGCGCTGCATGCGAGCGCGCGAACACCCCATACCTGGAGAGGCAGTTATTTTCGCCATCCAGTTTTTCGGTATGCACCAGTTGAGGAATCATTTTTAACTGATCCCAGTAGTTATATTGAATACGGTCATCGCTGGTAGTTCCCGGTGAAAACGGGTAATGCCAGGTACGGCCATACTTTCTTGAAATTGCCATGTTGCGGGGTTTTAGTCAACAATAAAATCACAGGCCGATCCGGAGCTGGAACGGCTAAGGGCTTGATTAATATGCCTGTGATATTACATGGCTCAAAGTTTTGCAGTTTTTATGTTAATTGCGATGCAAAGCTAAGAAAAAAATACCATCCTTGTAAATCTGACCGCTATTCCCCTATCAAAATAGTATCTTACGTTTTCTTACAACCAACTAAACCCACATGAAAAAACTAATACTATGTGCCGCCACTGTGGCAGCATTTTCGGCCTGCCATCAAGGTGGCGGCAGCAGCAGCGGTACAGACAGTACCCTCAACATTGCCTTCGGTAATTATTCCCAACATTTCATTGATGACCTCTGGAAAGAAAACCCAGGCTGGGCTACAGAAGTAGGCTTCCACAAATATGACAGCGTACTCATTGTGCCAGACAGCGCTGCCAATGCCGCCAGTCTCGCCTTCAGTGCCCGTCATCTGGACTCGTTGAAAGCTTATAGTCTGGATAAACTGACAGACGCTAATAAAATCGATTATCAATTAATTGAAAACTACCTTAAATCGAATGTTTGGGGTATCAATGAATTGAAATCCAATCAGTGGGACCCTTCCAGTTTCAATGTCAGCAATACTTTCGCTACCATATTAAATGAAAACTACGCGCCATTGGAAACAAGGCTGCGTAGCTTCTATGCAAGATTACGTAATGTGCCGGCCTACTACGCAGCAGCCAAAGCACAGATCAGCAACCCAGTTCCTGAGTTACAGCAACTGGCTATTGATCAGAACAATGGCGGCGCACCTGTATTGGAAAAGGATTTTGTAGACTCGCTCAACAAAACCAATATTCCCGCTGAAGAGAAAAAAGAAATGATTGCTCGCGCCAAAACAGCAGCTGCAGCAATGCACGATTACGCTACCTGGCTCGGCGCACTGAAACCTGCGAATCCACGCAGTTTCAGACTTGGCAAAGCATTGTATGAGCAGAAATTCAACTACCAGATACAATCTGCTTTCTCAGCCCAGCAAATATTTGATTCTGCTGTTGCCCGCAAACAATTTGTTCATAAAGAAATGACCCGCATCAGCCGGGAATTATGGCCCAAATATTTTGGTACCACTCCCCTGCCAACAGATTCTCTGGAATTGATTGGTCGTATGATAGATACGCTGAGCGTGCGTCATGTGAAGCCGGAAGAATTCCAGGCGGCCATTGAAAAACAGATTCCTGAACTGGTGAAATTCATCAAAGAAAAAGATCTGTTATACCTGGACCCAACTAAACCATTGGTTGTACGTAAAGAACCTGCTTACATGGCAGGCGTCGCTGGTGCTTCCATCAGCGCTCCTGGCCCATATGATAAAGGTGGCAATACTTACTACAATGTAGGTAGCTTACAAGGATGGCCTGCTGATAAAGCAGAAAGCTATCTGCGCGAATACAATCACTATATCATGCAGATCCTGGATATTCATGAAGCTATTCCTGGCCACTATACACAGTTAGTGTATTCAAATCAATCGCCTAGTCTGATTAAATCTCTCATGGGCAATGGCGCTATGATTGAAGGATGGGCGGTTTACACTGAGCAGATGATGCTGGAAAATGGCTACGGCAACAATGAACCTGAAATGTGGTTGATGTGGTATAAATGGAACCTTCGTACGGTTTGTAATACTATTCTGGATTATAGTGTTCATGTGAATAACATGAGTAAGGAAGACGCGCTGCACTTGCTGACGAAAGAGGCTTTCCAGCAACAGGCTGAGGCGGAAGGTAAATGGCGCAGAGTGAGTGTTACGAGTGTACAGTTAACTTCTTATTTCACGGGGTATAAGGAAATTATTGACCTGCGGGAAGCTTATAAGAAGAAGATGGGGAAAGACTATCAGCTGAAGGCTTTTAATGAGAAGTTCTTGAGTTATGGTAGTGCGCCGGTGAAGTATATTAGTCAGTTGATGCTGAAATAATTATTAATTTTTTAAAAGAGGGGAGTTCAGTTGAAACATGCGGTTTCAACTGAACTCCCCTCTTTTTTAGTCGTTTCCGGAAGAAATTGATAGTTGTTTGTTCCGTATTGAATATAGTTATAGTCTTATCAATCCGGAAGGTGATAATAATTTTTAACGGCTTCGTAATTGTTATAGTCTATAGGCGCTGCTGCACGGGCATTTGGATTGCCTCCGATGATAACATATTTGAAATCGAAACTGGGTACAGTCACTGTAGAGATGTTAGGAATCGGACTTGTAGGTGCATGGTCTGTTGGTAAGAACATATAGTATACTCTTAGTTTTCCTATATCATAAGTGTAGCTTACATTAATGAGATAACCCGTCACGAAGCTGGAGATCTGCCATGGTACAGGCGCCCATACAGCTGGATTTGCACCAAATGAGGATGGTTGTTTTATGTATAACAACACGGTTCCTTTATTAAAGATATCTGTTGTGATGTCTGCCAGCGTTACTGTAGCCATTTTAGCGGTGATGGCTGTACCTGCACCAGGAGAGGGTTGATAGGACCAGTAATCGAGTACATATTGTGCATTGGTCAATGTAAAATTACCACTGCTTACATTGGCATTTCCCTGGGCGCCAGTCGGGCCTGCAGGTCCCTGAGCCCCTTGTGGGCCAACAGGCCCGGTTTTGCTGCATGCTGCTAAAATGAGTAATGCGCCTAACATACAGATTAGGTGAATGATCTTAAACATGGGGATACTTTTATTTTGGTTTTACTTAATGCGGATCTAAAGAAAAAATGCTCAGTACTTACGGGGTATGTCTAATCACTGCATATAGTTACAGAATATAAATATACTGGCTTTAAGAAGGAGGATGGGGGTGCAGATGATAAATGGCAGCGAATATTTCTTATCTGGTACAGAAGAGAATATTAGTGGAGCTAACTTGCTATTTTGGGGCGCAGATGCACTTATAAAAAGTGTTCCCGCCTTGCAGCGGGAACCATATCTTTTACTTATTGAATTTTCTTTTTTGCAGCAGCTCTATGATATAGGCTAATTTCTTAGGATCATTTACGTAGGGCGACAAGTCAAAGAGTTCCACTTTTCTGAATGCTACAGGGTGACTTTCAGACTGCAGCGAAATAGAACCTTCTGTCAGCAGCTTACCATCTGTTTTTACAGCAGGATCAAAGTTAGAAACGTTGCCACCACCAATTTGCGGCTGATTATATACTAATACAGTATCCTGGCCGGCAATATGTTTGATGACGGAATCGCGCAGTACCAATGCTTCTACGTGTACCCACTGATCACCATGATAAGTTTTGGAGGTAGAAGAAATACAATGATCCTTGATGAGTTTTGTATTCATTACTACATTGGTGCCTGGCGTACATAGGTTAGCGTTAGTACGCGCGTCTTTCCCATTACCGCCTAATAATTGCTCTTCCAGCGAAATAGGAAAATCCTGGTTCTTTCCCATGGTAGCAGCCGGTTGTCCGTGCAACATAACGCCGCTGTTACGATAAGCCCAGCCTGGGCCCCCTTTCACCTGCTCGCCCGTGAAACGATATTCCACTACAATCAGGTATGCAGAGAAATTCTTCTTATAAAAAATGTGACCATACTTTTCATCAAACTGCTGATACTGGTCGTAATTCACGGTGAGGAGTCCGTCTTTCACGCGGAAGGTATTTCCAAAATTATCGTTGAGATCATAACCTGTGATTTTGATATCCCAGTCTTTCAAATCCTTTCCGTTGAACATCTTCACCCATTTACTTGGCGCAATTTCTTTCTGTGCCTGGGTTACAAGGGTACTGAATAATAATAACGTGGTTAATATGCTTTTCATTTGTTCATAGTTTATGCTGCGGAAGATATAAAAATAATTGCTGCCGGATTGTGTAATATTTTTCGCAGCGTGACATTAGTTCCACATAAAAAGAAATAAATCACATATCTAAACCAATACTTATCAAAATGTTAAATTATTGCAAGATTTTGGTGGAGGGAAGATAAACCAGCAATTGTATGATGATAGCAAACAAACAGATCAATGGGCAGGTTCATCCTGCCGCAGGGCTGCTATATAATAGTTCCAGCATCATCAATGTGAGTCCTGAAGGCCGCATTGTATCCATCTTCACAGGTGCTTGGTTATTAGGTGCAGCCATCAGCAGCGTTGACAAGAAACCGGTTAATAGCCTGCTGAAACTGTTGGGAGCGGGTTATCTCCTGTACCGTGGCATTTCCGGCAATAGTTTATTTAATGGCGTTATGGGAAAACGGCAGCCCGACAGGCATACGCGGGCAGTGAATATCAGAACTGCTATTCTGATTGATAATCCACGTGAAGAAGTATTTTATTTCTGGCGGCAACTCAGTAATCTGGCCGTCTTTATGAAGCATTTGCAGTCGGTAGAAGAAAGAGATCCATTACATTCCCACTGGGTGGTGAAGGGCCCTGGGGGCATTGGTACGCTGGAATGGGATGCTGAAATCGTGAAAGAGATTCCTGGTCAGTTCTTGGGATGGCGATCTTTAGCGGGTTCCAGTATTGCGACTGCAGGCAGGGTTACGTTTACGGATATTCCGGGTGGAGGTACAGCTGTGGATGTTATGTTGACCTACAGAGCCCCTGCGGGGCAGATAGGCAGCGGGTTAGCGTGGTTACTGAATCCTGCATTTGAGCGAATGGTGGTAAATGACATCCGGCGGTTCAAGCATTTTATGGAAACCGGAGAAACGGCACAGTGAAGTCTTCCTTGTTTAAAATAAAACAGGCTGCAGCGTATAGTTGCAGCCTGTTTCTTTTTTGCTTGTTCATCACTGTTCGTAATGCGTTATGACAATGCTTCTTTCTTAAAGTTGTGGTAGGTATTCTGACTTTCATTGATGAGTTTTAAAACTTTTTCACGAACATCATCCTTCAGTCCGGTTACCTGTGTTTCAAATACGTCGCGGAGTTCATCCAGTTCTCCATTTCCTTTTCCAACCATTTTGTTGATTTTCCGACGCCATTTCCCAGCCCTGTATTTGATTTTATTGCGGGTACCTTCTCCACTGTCCGGGGCTGTGAGAACACCTATAACAAGACCGGCAGTAAGACCGGCCAAAGCGCCTGCTAAAAATTTAATAGTAGACATAATCACTGGTTTTTATTATGGTTTAACAAATGATTACAGCACTTAGTTTAACTGCACTGCGTAGGGTCAAATTTTCAAATATCAGGCCAAGAATGGCCCAATAGACTACATAGGCTGAATTAGTGTGATTCAATCAACATAAAAATTTTGTTAAACCCAGATATCGTATATACGTTGCCGTTATACTCCCAAAATGAGGATCAGCATTCGCTGATTCACGGTTGTAATGGGTTATAACCAGTAATTTTATATTAAATAATACAGCCGGAACAATATCAGCGTTGACATTCGTTCCGGCTATGTGGATAAGATAAGCGAGTAGATAATGGAATTTATAAAGTCAAACGGAGCAGTAAAATAATCAGGATTTTTTGTTTTTCAAAACTTTTTGAAAGAAACGAAAATAATAAATTTATTTAAAAAGTCCTTTTCTGCCCCGCAAGACGCTCCCCTACTCTGCTAAGAGCTGGTCTATTAATCTGTTAAAATTATATTTGAATTCTTCATAATGTTCGCCGGTACCAGGTCCGTTGAAGCCGGTGTGCACTTCTTTTACATTACCTTTCTTGTCGATGAAGATGGTAGTCGGGAATCCTTTGATGCCTGTCAGCTGCGGTAGGGTTTTAGCGCCCTTTTCCGGATCGCCGGGAGTAACGCCGGTAATCAGTACCGGATACTGCACATCAAAACGTTTCAGGAAGCCGGAGAGCGATTTCTTAGATTTATCGAAGTCGGTAGTACGTTCATAGGCGAGGCCCAGTACTTCTACGCCACGGTCCTTGTTCTTTTTGTACCAGTCGCTCAGGTAATTCGTTTCATCCATGCAATTAGGGCACCAGGAGCCCATCAGGGTAATAACAACCGCCTTTCCTTGGAAGCGCTCATCCTGTAAGCTTACCTTTTTGCCTTCCATATCGGGGAAGGAGAAGGTCAGCGGACCTGCGCCAGGCTTCAGTGTAGCGATGGTGGCTTCATCCTGGAGTTTGGCAGTGTCGTTTTTTATGGCAGACCAGCTTTCTTTTCCATCGCCGATACCGGCGTAGAAAGTACCGCCTACAATAGCATCGCCGCTTACTTTGGCGGTGAACAGATAGGCATGAGAACCGTCGAAAGTAGAGAGTTTCAGGCTATCTCCATCCAGTACGCCATCCAGGAAGCGATAATCGCCGGTGGTGGTCAGGAAAGTGCCATGAACGGTATTACCTTGCTGTTTGAACTCTCCAATGGCATAAGAGGAATCGTTGTCTTTTCCTTTGAACCAGGTAGCCCAACGGCCGTTTACAGATCCTTTAGCAGGATTATTTACAGGAAAGCGTTCGGTGGTATTAGGAGTAGCAGAGAATGGTATGCTTACATCCTTATCGGCCAGGTGGCGGGTCCAGGTACCGGTCATCTCCCCATTGGCCTGTAGTTGCGCTTTGAAATCAGAATCAAAGAAAGGCATTTTAATGAAGACGGAATCTCCTTCTACCTTCACATCGTCTACCAGCAGTCGGTCTGTCGCATTCAGTACAAAAAGTACTTTATGACCGGCGGTGTCTTTCACTTCAAAATTAAAAACAATGGCGGCACCGTCTTTACGATGCAGCTTGGCCTGCCAGGTTCCTGGTTGCAGGTCTTTTTTTGCGCCGGTATTACATGCGGCCAGGGATATTCCTGCCACCAGGCAGCTCCATAATTTCTTCATAGCATTAACCTTAAAAATGTTATTTGTTGTAGTTTCTTTCTCCGAAGAGCATACTGCCGATACGGACCATGGTACTGCCTTCCTGCAATGCCAAAGTATAATCGGCGCTCATCCCTACGGAGCGTTCTTTGAAATAGTCCTGCGCGCTGAAATATTTATTTTTAACAGTATCGAAAATTGAATGGAGCTGGTGGAACTCTTTTCGAATCTGTGTTTCGTCGGTAGTATTGGTGGCCATTGCCATCAGTCCTGCGATGCGTACGCCGGAAAACTGCGTCTGTTCCTGTTGCCAGGTATCCAGTAAGTCATACAGTTCCGTTTCGTCGAGGCCAAATTTAGTTTCTTCTGCTGCAATATGCAACTGTAAGAGGCAATCGATGACCCGGTTATTTTTTTGTGCCTGTTTATGTATTTCTGTGAGCAGTTTCAGGCTATCCACTGCATGGATCATTTTTACAAATGGCGCGATATACTTGACCTTATTGGATTGCAGGTGTCCGATGAAGTGCCATTCGATATCGTGTGGAAGTACGGCTTCTTTATCTACCAGTTCCTGTACATAGTTCTCTCCGAAGATACGTTGTCCTGCTTCATAGAGCGCTTCTACATCTTCTACAGGTTTTGTTTTGGAAACTGCTACCAGTCGCGCTTTATAAGGGGCCAGTTCGCCCAGGATCTGATGATATGCCGTTAGATTAATTGCCATGGGGCAAAAATAGGGAAGATTGGCCTGATATGCCAGATATGGCCCAAAAAGAACGCTCCCCCGTTACTGGGAGAGCGTTGTATAACAATTGACATATTATGCACCTTATTGAAGTATGGATCTTGCGATTACAATACGTTGTACTTCGGAGGTACCCTCATAGATCTGGGTAATTTTAGCGTCACGCATGAGGCGTTCTACATGATATTCTTTTACGAAACCGTATCCACCGTGTACCTGAACGGCTTCCGTAGTCACCCACATAGCCGTTTCAGAAGCAAAAACTTTCGCCATGGAGCCGCTGAGGGTATAATCCAGGTGGTGATCTTTTTCCCAGGCTGCTTTCATACAGAGCAGACGGGAGGCTTCGATACGAGTGGCCATGTCTGCCAGTTTGAACTGGATAGCCTGATGCTGAGAAATTTCCTTACCGAAAGCTTTTCTTTCTTTAGAATATTTCAGTGCCAGTTCATAAGCGCCGCTGGCGATACCCAGTGCCTGAGAGGCAATACCGATACGGCCGCCGGCCAATGTTTTCATGGCAAATTTAAACCCGAATCCATCTTCGCCGAGGCGGTTTTCTTTTGGAACCACCACATCCTGGAACATGATACTATGTGTATCGCTACCACGGATACCGAGTTTATTTTCTTTAGCGCCTACGGTCACACCGGGACTGTTCTTCTCTACGATAAAGGCATTGATCCCTTTGCTACCTTTTTCCGGATGCGTTTGGGCAATGACCAGGTATACGCTGGCGGAGTTACCGTTGGTGATCCAGTTTTTGGTACCATTCAACAGGTAATGAACTCCTTTATCTTCCGCAGTGGTACGCTGAGAAGTAGCATCGGAACCTGCTTCCGGCTCACTGAGGAGGAAAGCGCCGATGATCTCTCCTTTAGCTAAAGGTACAAGATATTTTTGTTTTTGTTCTTCTGAACCGTAAGTTTCCAGGCCCCAGCAAACGAGGGAGTTATTCACGCTCATTACTACGGAGGCGGAAGCATCTATTTTTGAAATTTCTTCCATTGCAATCACATAGGAAATGGTGTCCAGACCGGCGCCGCCGTATTTAGGACTTACCATCATCCCGAGGAACCCAAGTTCTCCCAGTTTCTTGATCTGTTCTGCAGGAAATGATTGTTTTTCGTCTCTCTCTATAACACCAGGCAAGAGCTCATTTACAGCGAAGTCGCGAGCGGCCTTCTGTATCATGAGATGTTCTTCTGTGATTTGATAATCCATGTAAAATTTGTTGTTTTAGTGTGATATGCACAAATTATCCATAAATAAGGAGCTAAAAAAATGCCTTCAATAAAATTCAATGTTGTTTATCAGATCACAGAGATTATTGAATAAATCGCTACAATAACGTTATGGGATTGGATATAGTTCATTAAACATCCTATGTTTTTTGTGTCCCGGGCGGCGCTCTGCTTTGGGGGTTCAGGTAAAATCCCTTAGCTTGCCGTATAGCATATTCCCTTTTTATGAAGAATATCAAGATAATAGAAGTAAAATCAGAGATAGGAGCAGGTACCCGCGGCGCCAGTCTGGGCGTGGAAGCGATCAAAATTGCCGCCCTGGATTTCATGAGTAACTTCTTTGTTCACTTTCCTACAGAAGCCATCGAAACAGAGAACAAACTGCTGTTTGAGCCCATTGAATCGCCTTACGCCAAAAGAATCAAAGGTTTGCTCACTATGTATGAGCGTATCAGCAAGAGTGTTTGCGAAACGGTAAAAGCTAATTGGTTTCCGGTATTATTATCCGGCGATCATAGTACCGCAGGCGCCACCATTGCGGGTTTGAAGATGGCCCATCCTAAATCCAAACTGGGAGTGATCTGGATAGATGCCCATGCGGATCTGCATACGCCATATACCACACCTTCCGGCAATATGCACGGGATGCCGCTGGCCACAGCTATTGCGGAGGATAACCTGGAATGCAAGGTGCATGAAATTGATGAGCAGACCTCCAAGAGCTGGAATGCCTTGAAAAATATAGGAAAGATAGCGCCTAAAGTATTGCCGGAAGATATCGTATTTATATCCCTGCGGGATTATGAAAAAGAAGAAGATTATCTGATCAAACAATATGGCATGAAGGTGATTACTACCAGCGAAGTGCGCAGAAAGGGGCCGGAAGCCATTTCCAGGTCTGTATTCCGCTATCTGAGCGATTGTGATTACATCTATGTTTCCTTTGATGTGGATAGTCTGGATTCCTCCATTTCAAAAGGTACTGGAACGCCGGTGAGTAATGGGTTACGTGAAAGAGAGGCAGAAGACCTGATTTCCAAGTTTATGCAGCATCGTAAGATTTGCTGTTTTGAAATCACGGAAGTGAATCCTACGTTGGATCGGGAGAACCTGATGGCGGAGATAGCATTTAATATCCTGCAGCGTAGTGTGAATGTGCTGATGATGAATTAGTATTATTTCGGGAGACCGCCAGGCCTCCTGTCAACATCGTTACATAAAGCGACAGGCCGTTTCTGCTGAGCAGGGACGGCCTGTTGACTTTTTATCTGATATCGAAATAAGTAATCAGCCAGCCGGTTACTTCGCTATAGGAGCGGATTCCTTTCAGTTGTTTATTAGCTTTCAGATATTGATCGTAGAACATAGCGCTGTAGTCGTCTACTTTTCCTTCATACTTTCTGTAGAACTGTACTATGGCCTTATAATCCTTTCTCACGCCGGGTACTGCTTTGTGCCATACCTGGCTGGCCAGTGTGGTATCTCTCCAGGATAACTGCCTTACGCTGTATAAAAACATTTCCAGGTTGGCCGAATAACGGAAACGGCTATCCGTAGTACTGGTTGCGGCCAGGTACCCTACGAAGTTCGCATCTTCTTCCGGCGCGTAGCCTAACTGATGGGCAATTTCATGGCAGGTAATAAAGGGGAGCATCACTTCCGGCGAGGCGGTGTTTACCTGTGCTTCGTTGGTCCATGGGTTGAGATAGCCGGTAGTGCCTGTATAGTTGAGCCACTCGCCGAACAATGCCTTTTTAATGCTGGGATGTTCATACCTGAAAGCTGGCCATCTCCCTGCGGCTGCATCATACGCCATAACGGCTCTTTTAAAAACGGGTACAGTACTGGTGTCTGGGCCGGTAACGCTCCCCGTATCTCCCAGTAGCAGCTTGTCGCGGTTCACCAGCTGCACCAGGGTATCCGACAAGCGATAGAGTTGATCTGTATTATAAGGGCCGGAAACCAGCCTTGTATCTGGCGTTAGCGGTTGTCTTTCGTAATTTAATCCCCAGAGTACCAGAAAGGCCAGAAAGAGGTTCAGTAGGGCGTGAATGCCCTTCAGTGCTTGATAACCGGCCATTGCCCACTCCATCCGGATCAGTTTATAACATAGTTTTAACAAATAAAAAATTCCTGTTATAATCCACAGTGTATAAATTACGTCGCCAACACTAAAAGGCACTATACCTGTGAGTTGTCTGAAAACAGCGCTGGTCCACTTATACCACCCATTGAAGTAGAAGTATCCGAACCGGGAACTCCAGCCCATTAATCCTTTTAACAACAGTATAGCCGTCAGTGTTAGTACAATACGGATAACCTTTACTCTAATTTTGGTTTTTAATTCCATAGAAAGAGGATCATGATAGATGAATCTTTACAAATTTTGCTTGGCGGAGCCATATCTGAAAAACTGCAGGTGAAAATACACATTAATGAAGCAAAAAATGTTGGTGGCGGGGAGATAAATGAAACATTCCGGATAAACACCAATGAGGGATATTTTTTCCTTAAGCTGAATGATGCCACCAGGTACCCAGAAATGTTTCGCCAGGAATTTGCCGGACTGGAAGCGCTGCGTAAAGCAAGGGCATTGGCAGTTCCACGCCCATTAGCCACTGGAACAGCAGGCGGCAAGACCTTCTTATTAATGGAATTTATCCAAAAGGGAAATGCGATTGGCGATTTCTGGGAAGATTTTGCGGCGGGGCTGGCCCGTCAGCATATGCAAACGCAGGATACCTTTGGTTTTCCTACTCCTAATTACATTGGAACGATTAAGCAATACAACACACCTTATAGCAACTGGTCCGTTTTTTATGCCTTTAACCGACTGATGCCACTCACTAAACTGGGTTATGATGAAGGCATCATAGAAAGCAGTGTAGTGAAGCAGATGGAGCGGTTATGCCGTCATTTGCCGAAGTTATTCCCGCAGGAGAAGCCGGCATTGTTGCATGGCGATCTGTGGTCTGGTAATTTCCTGATAGGCCCTGATGGCAAGGCTTGCATTTATGATCCTGCTGTGTATTATGGGCACAGGGAGATGGATCTTGGTATGGCAAGACTCTTTGGCGGCTTCGACACCAGGTTTTATTATGCTTATCAATCGATATATCCTTTGGCTCCGGGCTGGCAGCAACGCATAGGCGTATGTCAATTATATCCGTTGCTGGTGCATACCCTTCTGTTTGGAGGGAACTACTACAGTAGTGTCAGGGAGATATTGGCAGCGTATTAATTAAATCAGAGGCCGTTGGTTTCTATGAATTTGCGCATTTTCTCGTATTCCGCGTTCACTATCGGATAATATTTGTTCATTTCACTTACAATTTCGTTGTAGAGTCGGGTGATTTCGTTCCTGCGTTGTTCCTGATCCACGACGAGGATGCCTTCCAGTGCCTGGATTTTTTCCGTGATCCAGGTAAGTCCGACCATGGCGAAGTTTGGTTTTAGTTTATGCAGGTTGAATTTCATGGAAGTCCAGTCGGATCTTTCCAGTTGTTCGCCTACTTTAGCCATTTCATCCCGGATAATACGGATAAATATTTCGAAGAGATCTGCGGCATAGGAGATATTATTTTCATACAGTCCGTTTAGAAACTGGACATTTAAGTCGGGATTGAAATCATAGCCGCTGATATTCTGCACTTCTTCCATTATAATTTCTGTTTCGTCTTCGTTGAGATATTTGTTGAACAGCTGTAGTAGCTGGTCGGGTGTATAAGGTTTGGTTAGTATATCCGAGATACCGGCAGCGCGGGCCATGGTAGCGGTGCTTTCCATAGCAACGGCGGTGGTGGCGATCACGGGAGTGGCTACGTTGGGCAGGTTTTCGTCTGCCCTGATTTTTTGAGCCAGTTCCAGACCATTCATACCAGGAATTCTGATATCCATGAGAATAAGGTCAAATTGTCTGGATTCCAGGAAATAAATCGCGTCTGGTCCATTGGTAGCTACATTATAATTGATTTTATATTTCTGCAGCAGGCTCATTATGTAGCGGAGGTTCATTTGATTATCCTCTACTACCAGGATGTTTGCATTTTCAAAGGTGCGTTGCTGCAGTTTTCTGGCGTTGCTGCGGTTGCCGGCAGCCAGTGGTTTGCCGGTATCCATGAAGGGCAGCGTAAAGCAGAAGGCTGTTTGAAAGCCGGGTACTTCCTCTACTACGATCGTGCCTCCTTGTAGTTCTACCAGTTGTTTGGCTATGGCCAGTCCTAATCCTGTTCCGCCGTATTTTTCGCGTATATCGCCTTCGGCCTGTTTATAGTTGCGGAAGATATGCTCCAGTTTATCTTTCTTGATGCCTATACCGGTATCGCATATACGAAAGCTGATCCACATTTTATTATTCAGCCAGCTTTCTTGTTGTACCCTGATGGCGATCTGTCCTTCTGTGGTAAATTTCTCTGCATTACCTAACAAATTGAGTAGTATTTGGTTCAGGAGCATATTATCTCCAATCAGCCAGGTATTGATAGCAGGGTCTAGTTCTGCTGTAATTTTCACAGGGCGGCGGCCCAGTTTCAGTTCAAAGGTATGTCTCAGGGATTGAATCAGTTCTCTCAGATGGAATTCCCTTTGGTTGACCTGTAATTCGCCGGCTTCGATGCGGGAAATATCGAGAATATCGCTGACAATACCCAGCAGTATTCCGGAAGAATGTTTAAGGAGGTTGATATATTCCTTTTGTTGGTTGTCCAGCTGAGTTTCTTCCAGGAGGTGGGCCATTCCGATGATGGCGTTGAGGGGAGTACGGATTTCGTGGCTCATACTGGCGAGGAACTCTTTTTGTGCCTGTCGGGCTTCTTCGGCGGCGCGGCGGGCATTTTCGAGGTCCTGTTGCAGCATTTTCTGGCGGGTGATATCCATGTGAACGGCGGCGCCACCGGTGATGTGACCGTTGCGGTCATACACGTTGGTGGAGCTGCAGAGTACCCATCGGCGGGAGCCATCTTTGAGGACTACTTCCAGGTCGTATAGTAGTGGAACATTATCGTTCAGTCGTTTTTTGCGAAGGGCGGTGGCAAAGGTTCTTTTCTCTGCCGGAACGAATACGTCGGTGATATTTTTGCCAATGAGTTCGTCTTCTTTGTAGCCTGAAAGTCGGCAAAAGCTTTCATAGACCCGTGTTATTCTTCCGTCCAGGTCTGTTTCGCACATGGCGGCGTTCAGGTTATTGAGAACGGATCTAAATTTTTCCTCATTCCATCTGATGGCGTCTTCCACGCTTCTGCGGCGGGTGATATCCACTATTTGCCAGATGCTGCCCATAAATTTGTCGCCTTCGAAGAGGGGAAGGTATGTCACTTCGCGATAGTGGCCATCTGCGAAGGGTAGTTCCCAACCGAACCAGGGTTTCTGCTCTTTCCGGAGGATTTGCAGTTGTTTTTTAAAGGCGTCCGGATCTTCGAGGAGTGGGGCGAGGATATTGATCACTTTCGACCAGGAGGCTTTATGGGGGATGATATCGCCGATATGTTGTTTGAGGACATCATTGACCCATATACATTGATATTTTTCGTTATTGACCATAATGCCGGCGTTCGTTTGTTGTAGCCAGGCGCTGATGGGCATAGCGAACAGATCAGGAATACTGTTGGCATTTCCTGTTGCTGGAGTAGTTTTTCTGTTAGCTTCTTTTCCTATCGACTTCATCGTTTTTTTGATGGAATAGGGGGACTAAGGGTTTTCAATAAATAAAACTTTGCGAAAATGGGGGTGGAATACCGGTTTAAAAGACTACCTTTGTAATCCTCGCCAGGTGCCGCAAAGCAGAAATATGGCTGATATTTTATTATCATATAAATATATATATAAATATAATATCAATAGTGAACAAATTTAGGAAATTTTTGCAATTGCAAATATTTAATTACCTTTGCATCCCTCTAAAAGTGAGGATATTGTTATGAAACCACTCCGAGAATATGAGATAGCCTTTGTAGGATTAAAACCAGGGGTGCATTCATTTCAGTATGAGGTGGATGATAGTTTCTTTGATAACTATGAGGGGCCGAGGGATTTCAGTAATGTGAAGGCGACGATTAATCTGAGCCTGGACAAGAAGAGTAGTTTCTTCATGCTGAAGTTTGAGATTGGCGGAACGGCCACGGTAACGTGCGATCGTTGTGGAGAGCCCTTCGAGCTGCAATTGTGGGACGATTTTCATCATGTGGTAAAACTGGTGGATAATCCGGAGGAGATGGCAGAGAGTGAGGAAGATCCGGATGTTTCTTATATTTCGAGGACGGAATCGCATTTGAATGTGTCTGACCTGATTTATGAGTTTATACATTTGAGTATTCCGATGCAGCACATACATCCTGATACTGCCGATGGCAAAAGCGGATGTAATCCAAAGGTGATTGAAATGCTGGAACGAATGAACCAGCAGGCAAAAGAGAAAGATAACCCAATCTGGAAAGGGTTGGATAAATTTAAGGACAATTAAAAATTAAATAAAATGCCAAATCCTAAACGCAGACATTCTCAGCAAAGATCAGCAAAGAGAAGAACGCATTATAAGGCGGTAGCGGATACATTAAGCACAGACAGCGCAACCGGAGAAGTGCACCTGAGACACCGTGCTCATTGGGTAGAAAACAAACTGTACTACAAAGGTAAAGTAGTGTTGGAAAAACAGAGTGCTGCTAAATAATTAATTTTACTAATTTTACCCGAGCTAACAAGAACAAACTTGAGTTACATGAGAATCGGGCTTGATATGATGGGTGGCGATTTCGCACCCACAGAAGCAGTAAAAGGAGTAAAATTATATTTAGACACTGTTGCATCAGATGTGCACCTGGTTCTGATTGGAGACGAGCAACAGCTCACTCCTCTCCTGGCCGAAGCACAGCTGGACCAATCAAAATATTCAGTTGTTCATTCATCTCAAATCGTTGGGATGAATGAACACCCTACCAAGGCACTGAAAGAGAAACCACAATCCTCTATTTCTATTGGTTTCCACTTATTAAAGAATGAAAAGGTAGACGCTTTCATTAGCGCCGGTAACACCGGAGCTATGATGGTGGGTACCTATTATTCTATTAAGGGAATTGAGGGTGTGCAACGTCCTACGATATCAACTCCTGTTCCCCGCGAAGACGGTAGCTACGGCCTCCTGCTCGACGTGGGTATCAATGCCGACTGCAAACCAGAAAACCTGGCACAATTCGCCCAACTAGGTTCCCTTTATTCCGAATATATCCTGAAAAGGCCCAATCCGAAAATTGGCCTCCTCAATATCGGAGAAGAAGAAGGAAAAGGCAATTTGCTAGCACAGGCGACTTATCCGCTCCTGAAGGAAAATAAACAAATCAATTTCATCGGTAACGTAGAAGGCAGAGATGTTTTCACTAGCAAAGCTGATGTAATCGTTTGTGAAGGCTTTACAGGAAACATCATCCTGAAAATGGCCGAGTCTTTCTATGATATCGCTAAACATCGTGGTATCAATGATGACTATCTCAACAAATTTGATTTTGAATCTTACGGTGGTACCCCCGTTCTCGGTGTATCCAAGCCCGTTATAATCGGTCACGGTATCTCCAAAGGCATTGCCTTTAAAAATATGCTGGCGCTCGCAGAGCAAATGCTACAAACTAAACTGTTGGAAAAGATTACTGCCAGCTTTGGTAACAAAGAAGCTTAATCTGCTAAAATTATTAAACGAAAGGCGCTGAGATTTCAGCGCCTTTCGTTTTTTTATGAGTTGTGGAGGATGATATCGTATTTTTTCCCGAAGCGGATGCTGGGGGAGTTCCGCCCTTACGGGCGGGCGGGCTGCTGACGAAAATTGATGTTAGGTATGACCTAAAGTGTAAGCTGGCGGGAATAAAAACTGACATCTGCGATGTCAGTTTTTATTCCCGGGGAAATTCCGCCCTTGCGGGCGGGGACGTGCCGCTGGCCAAGCGGAGATCGGGAACAAAAAACGGACACCTACGATGTCTGTTTTATTCCCGGGGGAGTTCCGCCCTTGCGGGCGGACGCGCATAAGGATGGGACGCCGCGCTGGCGGAGGATTATATCCGATTAATCTTCGTAGATAGGCATTTTTACGTAGAAGGTAGTACCTTCATTTAACTTGGTTTCAAACCAGATTTCCCCTCTCATTTGCTCCACAATATTCTTACACATCGCTAAACCAAGACCCGTTCCGGAAGACTTAGTAGTGAAGTTGGGAACAAATATCCTGGACTGAATTTCAGGAGAAATACCCCCTCCATTATCAGCAACACTCACTATTAAGAACTTATCATAGGTAGCCTGGAATCGAATCAGAATCTGGCCCCTCTCCTCTTCAGGGATCGCCTGGATAGCATTCTGTAGTAGATTTGTAAACAGCCGGTTCATCTGGGTTTTGTCTGCATACACAAAATATTTCCTGTCTGGCTCCTGGTAAATCACATCACAATGCGGATCGCTCTGATATAAATCTGTCAGACTATGCACCACTTCATTGACCAATACCACTTCATTACTAGGCTCGCCAATACGCGCAAAGGCCGAAAAATCAGATGCAATATTCGCCAGATGCTCTATCTGCTCAACGAGGGTATTCGCCACGTTTTTGGACATTTCCTTCACATTCGGACGGTCTTCCGCAATTGCACGCTGCAGATATTGAATACTCAACTTCATTGGCGTTAGCGGATTCTTGATCTCATGCGCCACCTGACGCGCCATTTCTCTCCATGCGCCCTCACGCTCACTCTTAGCGAGTCGCGCCGCACTGACCTCCAGTTTACGAACCATCTTGTTGTACTCTTTCACCAACGCTCCGATCTCATCATCTTTGTCCCATTCAATCTCATCGTTACGCTGTCCCAGATTTACGTGACGTAATTTTTCTGTTACCAGCGAGAAAGAACGTGTAATCGAATTCGTTATCAATAACGCAATGATACCCGCAATCAGGAAGATAAAGGCATTGAACGTAATCAACGCCACCAGGAAGCTGGAAATTTGTTGCTTCAACTCCGTTTGTGTAGCGAAATACGGCACATTCAAATACGCAAATACTTCTCCACTATCATTTCTCAAAGGAACATAGCCAGAGAGGAATGACATAGTACCAATTTTCTCGTACTGAATAAATTGGATCAACTGCTGATTATACAGCTGATAATACCCCATAGGGTCCATTTTCCGGGAGATGAGCCCTTTCTCCGCCATCAGCGGTTGCGTAGTGATTTGCAGATTGCCATCGCGGTCATATACATTGATATCCATCGCGCGATCATCGGCAATATTGGCTAGAGAATTACTCAACTGTACCAACAAATGAGAATCATAAATATCACCTACCTGATCATGCGTTTGCTGATTATCAAATACCTTCTCTACATCATTGGCCACCTCTCCCATGGCCTTACTCAGCTTCTCTTTATTCTGTACTTCTGAACGATAAATGAAGAATTTAATAGTGGTAAGCCCCAGTATGATAAAGGAAAATACGACGATGAAAATAATAGTACCGTGTACTTTCCTGCGAATACTCACTTTAACAAGACTACGCAGATTGCTGATACGCATCCTCGCTTTGATCAGCAGATCAAAGACTTTATAAATAACAATGATCAGCAGGAACAAACAGAACATACATGCGAAAAGCGCAATAAACTCCACAAAAGTTCTGTTCTCTTTTACTACCAACACCACTTTATCCGGAGAGGCTTTGTAAATCAGCTCAGACCGGCCTCTGTCGCGGCGCACAAAGACATCCGATGCCGGTAATTCATGGGCGTACAACCGGATAGGAAATGGAAAATCGTTGTTATTACTTACCAGTATTCCCTTGTCGTATATCGCATAGGAATAGGCAGACGCGTTCTCTCTGCTTGCATCTGTCATTTCCCCTTCTACCAGTAGTTCTGGATATATTCGGTCTGTGGTAGTTAATTTCGGCGTAATTACATACAATAACCAACCGATACCGGCATGATCTACGGGACTAAAAAATTCTTTCTTCCCGATGTAACTGTATTGTTTGAAGCTCTTTTCGTAATAATACAGATCATTCCCTCCCAGCTGTACTGGTGCGGCTTCCGAGTCGAACAACATATGCCGGTTGAAGGTAATGTAGCTGATTGTATCCGATGGATAAATGGGATCGCCGTTTTCATCAAATGGATAGAAGGATACATTAAAGCGGCTCAGATATCCCTGGAAATATTTCTGCATCAGGTCGTTCTCCAGCTCCGACTTACTGGGCACAGTTTCCCGGTGATCGAAAAATGATTGCAGGTATTCATCATGCTCCATTTTCTTCCCGATATCATTCAGGAGAATTTCCAGGTAAGGATCTTTTTGTTTGGAGAGATCTTTTGCCAGACTTATACGGGCCGTGACTTCTTTTTGATTGTTATAGTAGACAATAGTTCCCGAAGTGGTCACTGTTAACAAAAATAACCAGAAGAGAAAAGGTACGGTAGCCACTGTACTCTCGAACCGGTCAGCGATGAAGTCCAGCAACACAATATAGAGCAGCAGCCATATTACCATGGTCACTGTGAAAGGAATATCCGGATTATTCAATCGGAATAATATCCAGATAATACCAACCGCAGCGAGCCAGATATATTTAGTACGATAGCGGAAATTCGTCAGTTCATTCAGCAGATAGTTGATGATCTGAGAGAAGAACAAGAAGCTGAATGAGATGAAACCCAGTACCACAAAGCCGATGACACTATATTCATTCAGACTGAAGAAATTAGTAACGTCGAAGGATATACGAGAATCGATTACCAGCGATTGAATGAGATCTGCCAGGAATTGTTCTACTACGTAAAGTACGAGGCTCGCAAAGATGATGATCAGGCTTTGCTGCCAGCGTTTCTTAATGACTGGCGGATTAATGGTTTTCACGTGTTCGCGGAAGAACACAATCATCCAGAAAACGAGAATAACGTTGATGGCCAGATCGCCGAGGGATCGGAATATTTCATCTTTAGCGTAGATGCTTGGATCGAAGATATTCAGCGCCCGCATATTGAACGGGAAGGCATATACGTAGCTGAGTACACGCAAACCCAATACTACAGCGAATAAGAAGAGGAAGCCGTATAGAGGGTTTGTGGTTTTGGCCAGCAGGGTAACAAAGAGATTTATAAAGATGAGGACACAGATGCTACCCAGTACCCGGAATATAACGCTGAAGAGGTTCGGTGGCCGGGAGTGCGAGGTTTTATCATAATCCAGGTAAAAGAGCGTTTTATTATTGCTGTTGATGACGGGCAGCACAATATGTTCAGAAGCCATATAATGCTGTGGGAAGATATGGATCTGATATTCGCGGCCCAGGGCAGGTTTATCGTAGAAATGATTGACCAGGTAGTGGTTTTGCAGGGCGTATTCCATGCGTACAGGAATCAGTCCCACTACATGCCGGATATGTCCTTTGGGCGCTAGAACGGGTCTTACCAGTACTTCATAGTATCCATTTTTCAGTTTCAGGAAGTAGTCTCCTTGTCTGAAGTTATTGGGGATATTATCCAGTTGCACCGTGTTGGTGCTCCAGAATGTAAGCCAGGAGCCTTCTGTTGAAGTAGAATCGTAAGCAAATACCTGGTATTCCTGATCCACGATTTTCTTGATAGTGGCTTCGGAATAGGTTCTGCTAAAGAGTTCATTGACTACAGCAGTATCTTTCAGGAGTTTATTGAATGCGGATTCTCTTTCCCGGATACTTTTTTCCAGGCTGTGCTGTACTCCCTGCGGCGAGGAGTAATAGGACCAGTAGTTGCTGAAGAGGAAGGCGAAAGTGAAGAGCCATGCCGCTATAATCAGCAGATAACCATGCCGCAGGAAGAAGAGGCGTATTTCTTTAGTGTCGATCAAGAGACAAATATTTGGACTAAGCTTTTTCCAGTTGTTTTACCTGGTTCCATAGTGTATCCATTTCCGTTAGGGACATATCGTTGAGACGTCGTCCCTGGCTGAGGGCCAGTTCCTCCATTTGCTGGAAACGGCGTTGGAATTTACGATTGGTACGTTCCAGCGCGTTTTCTGCATCTATTTGCAGGAAGCGGGAATAGTTTACCAGGGAGAACATCACATCACCGAATTCTTCCTCAGTGTGATCCTGGTTACCGGATTTAACGGCGTCTTCCAGTTCTTTTAGTTCTTCCTGTATTTTATCAAACACCTGTTCGTTTGTTTCCCATTCGAAGCCGGTTTGTTTGGCTTTTTCCTGGATACGCATGGCTTTCACCAGCGCAGGGAGCGCTTTGGGAACGCCGCCGAGCACAGATTTTTTACCTTCTTTCAGTTTCAGTTTCTCCCAGTTCTGCTTTACTTCTTCTTCATCGGCAACAGTAACATCTCCATAGATGTGCGGATGGCGGGCTATCAGCTTGTCGCACACCCCGTTGATCACATCATTAATATCAAAAAGCTGCTTTTCCGACGCTATTTTTGCATAAAACACCATATGGAGCATGATGTCTCCCAATTCCTCCTTAATTCCCTTCCAGTCTTCGTCCGTAATGGCGTCAGCGAGTTCATAGGTTTCCTCGATGGTGAGCTGGCGGAGCGTCTGGATGGTTTGTTTCCGGTCCCAGGGGCATTTTTCCCGCAGATCGTCCATGATCTGGAGTAGTCTGTCAAATGTGGCTGTCTTTTCCATATTGCCGTAAAAATAAATAAAAAAAGTCCATCAAAGGAGGCCAGATCGGAGCAATAAGCAAGCCAGAAACTGTGAATTTCTTTTTCTTGGGAAAAAGGCCAATTTAGTTACATTTGCGAGCTATAAATTAGCGATTTATTTTTGCTGTGAGGACAGGATAATTGCCTGCAGCATTGAATTGCATCCCAAAATGAATTAGACATGAATCCGAAACACATTGCACTTATTTCATCGGAATTGGGTATTTCCTCCAGACAGGCGGAGAATACGATGAATCTGTTGTCTGAAGGCTCTACCGTACCCTTCATTTCCCGTTACCGTAAAGAGGTAACAGGCAGTTTGGATGAGGTGCAGATTGGTAGGATCGAGGATTTGCAGAAGCGTTACAAAGAAGTAGACGAACGCCGCGAGTTCATCATCAAAACCATTACTGAGCAGGAAAAGATGACTCCTGAGCTCCAGGAAAAACTGGAAGCTACATGGGTTCTTGCAGAACTGGAAGACATTTATCTCCCGTACAAACCAAAACGCAAAACCCGCGCCACTGTTGCAATTGAGAAAGGTCTTGAGCCTCTGGCCAAAATGCTGTTTGACCAGCAGGACGGAGACACCACTGCAGCAGAAACTTTTATCAACGAACTTGTAGCTACTTCAGAAGAAGCGCTGAAAGGAGCGAGAGATATTATTGCAGAGTGGATCAACGAGAATGCGGAATGCAGAGACAAACTCCGTAAGCTCTTTACCCACACTGGTAAGCTGACCTCCAAAGTGGTGGAAGGCAAAGAAGAAGAAGGTAACAAATACAAGGATTACTTCGAGTTTGCAGAAGATTTAAAGGAGATGCCATCCCATCGTGTGCTGGCTATTCTCCGTGCAGAAAGCGAAGGAATTCTGTTTAGTTCTATTGCTCCGGTGGAAGAAGATGCCATGGGTATTGTGAACAAACAGTTTGTTACTGGTAAAGGCACTGCTGCTGAGCAAGTGGGTAAAGCCGCTACAGACGCTTACAAGCGTTTACTGCGTCCTTCCCTGGAAAATGAATTCCGTGCTGGCGCAAAAGAAAAAGCAGACGGCGAAGCGATCGACGTATTTGCTGAAAACCTCCGTCAATTATTGCTGGCAGCTCCTCTGGGGCCGAAAGCGGTGATTGCCATTGACCCAGGTTACAGAACAGGTTGTAAAGTGGTAGCACTTGATAACCAAGGTAATATGCTGGATCATGATGTTATTTTCCCACTGGAAAAGAACTATAAGCGCGATGATGCGGAAGCCTTGTTGAAAAAATGGGCGGATCGTTATGACACTGCAGCTATTGCAGTAGGTAATGGTACAGCAGGTCGTGAAACAGAAGAATTTGTTAAGAAGATAGATTTCGGCAAGAAGATCAATGTTTTCATGGTAAATGAGAGCGGCGCATCTGTATATTCTGCTTCAGAGGTAGCCCGTGAGGAATTCCCTGACCAGGATGTAACTGTTCGTGGCGCGGTATCTATTGGTCGCAGATTGATTGATCCGCTGGCTGAACTGGTGAAAATTGATCCTAAATCTATCGGCGTAGGACAATACCAGCATGATGTGAATCAGTCGAACCTGAAACAGAGCCTGGATCGCGTGGTGGTAAGCTGTGTGAATAACGTAGGCGTGAATCTGAATACCGCTTCCAAACACTTGCTGGCTTATATTTCCGGTCTGGGTCCATCCCTGGCGGAGAATATCGTGAAATACCGTAAGGAAAACGGCGCATTCAGCAACCGTATGCAGCTGAAGAAAGTACACCGACTGGGAGAAAAAGCTTTTGAGCAGTGCGCGGGCTTCCTTCGTATTGAAAATGGCGATAATCCGCTGGATAATTCGGCTGTACACCCTGAACGTTATGCGATTGTAGAGGAAATGGCTTCAAAACAGCATTGTTCCATACAAGAGTTGATGGGTAAAGATGATCTCCGTAAGAAAATCAATCCTAAGGATTATATCAACGAAGAAGTTGGTTTGCTCACCTTGGAAGACATTCTGAAAGAGTTGGCCAAGCCTAGTCGCGATCCAAGGGATGAGATCAGCATTTTTGAGTATGCAGAAGGTATTCACAAAATTGAAGACGTAAAACCAGGAATGGTATTACCGGGCGTAGTAACGAATATCACTGCGTTTGGCGCTTTCGTTGATATTGGGGTGAAGCAGGATGGATTGGTACACATCTCCCATCTTTCCAACAAATTCATCAGCAATCCTAACGAAGCGGTAAAGCTTAACCAGAAGGTACAGGTAACTGTTTTGGAGGTAGATGCGATGCGTAAGCGTATTTCATTGTCGATGAAAGACAGCAATGAGAAAGGCGGCGGACAGCAGCAGTCGTCTGGTCCTCGTAAAGAGCAGCAGCGTAAAGACAAGCCTGCCCGTAAAGAGGAGCCGCTGAATGACTTCCAGGCGAAGTTGGCAGCGTTGAAGAATAAGTTTAATTAATCTTTCTGCTATAAAAGCAAAGCCCCGGTTGATGATCAACCGGGGCTTTTTTTATTGTTTGAATTTCTTTATCCAGGTTTGGAATTTCTGTGGGTAGTGCGTATCTCCTTTCTCGCTGAAGATGCGGAGATGGTGGCCGATATTGAGTCCTACGTAGATGATATCATCGTTCATGTCTACTGCGATTGCTGCGGCTTCGTCTCTGTGGCCTACTTCATAGCCTTCATCGAAGAGGATATTTTCTTCCACTTCCAGCGGGGGTGTAACGTCGAAGCGTTCGAGGAAATCTTCCTGCATTTGAGGCCCCAGTAGTTTGGAGAGTCTTGTTTTCAGGGGTTCCATGTCCAGTAATTCGATATCTTCCGGGTATTTGCCATCAAGGGTATTGAAGGTATGCCAGGAATTGACGATTTCAGCGTGGATGGTATCAGTGATGGTTTGCATGGTATCCATTTCCGGAGGAGTCAGGTCGTCGGAGTAGACGAGGGCTCTCACCTTCTGAACGGGACTATTACAGGATTGTTGAGTAACGGCGCCGGGCAGCAGCAACAGTAACCATAACAGCCAGGCATCATGTGGACGAAGTTTTAGCATATTTGTTGGATGACCGTGATCAATCAGGTACCACCATCCTGATTGGGCAGGTGCTATTGGGGTTAACAAATCAAATAATAAAAAGTTTAATATTATTTTATTATCTGCCTTTAAATTCCGGTGTTCGTTTTTCCACGAAAGCTTTCATTCCTTCTTTTTGGTCTTCAGAGGCGAAGAGCAGGTAGAAATTTTTTCGTTCGAAAACGAGGCCGTCTTCCAGGGAGGAGTCGAATGCCTTGAGGACAGCTTCTTTGGCCATTTTCAGGGCCAGAGGGCTCATTGCGGCTGTTTCAGCGGCTAGTTTGATCGCTTCCTGGAGGAAGAGTTCTACCGGGACGATACGATTGATCAGGCCGGCCTGGAGGGCTTCCTGGGCGGTGATAAATCTACCGGTGAGGACCATTTCCATGGCGAGTGCTTTACCCACGGCGCGGGTGAGGCGTTGGGTACCGCCAGCGCCGGGCATTACGCCTAATTTGATTTCAGGCTGGCCGAAGCGGGTGGTTTCGCTGGCAACGATCATATCGCATAGCATGGAGAGTTCGCAGCCGCCGCCGAGGGCAAAGCCGCTCACTGCAGCGATAATGGGTTTTTTAATTTTTTTGATGGTATCCCAGGTAGAGAATTGATCGATATTATACATATCGATGGCGGAATTACCCATCATTTGTTTGATATCGGCGCCTGCGGCGAAGGCTTTTTCGTCGCCACTGAGGACGATGACCCTTACCTGGTCATCAGCATCCAGTTGTTTGAGCGCATCGCGGAGTTCTCCCATTAGCTGGAGGTTCAGCGCGTTGAGTTCTTTGGGTCTGTTTAACTGGATGTGCGCAACATAGGGCGCCACTTGCTGGTGTATGATTATAAATTCTGGTTGCATGGATGGAAGTTACAGAAATACTGAAAATATTACCGTACCTGCTAAAAATAATACGAATGCAACAATCAATATATAATTAATCCAGATCACCGCAGCCTTCCAGATGGTTCTTCTGATGGACCTTTTATAGTTATTATACAGTCCGAGTACCAGGTAAATAAAGGAGCCCCATAGCGCCCAGGAGAAACCATCAAATGCTGGCCAGATACGAACGATCAAGGCTGTTACCAGCATGGTGATGAACATAAAGGAATGGAAGTGTAGTGCAAAGATAGCATGGTCCGCATAGAGGAGTGTCTTATCTTTTCTGTACACCCATTTCGTCAGCAATGCAAATAATGGCAACAGCAGGAACATTACTTTTGGCGCATGATGGATGAGGTCTTCATTGACTTTTTTCCAGACAAGGCTATTCACCTCATTGGGAAGTCCCCCTGAGGTCAGGTCCCGGAAGTAATACCATCTTATTTTAAAGCTGGCAATCAGTTTATTGCTTCGTTGGGCTTCTGGGAGGGCTGCTTGTTCGGCCAGATAACGTTTTACGCGGGGGCTGAATTTAAACAATGCCTCTTTGTTAGGTCCGTGTCCATCTCCTTCCAGGGCTTCCATGGCAGCATGATCCCCTTCCGCTGCAATTTCGTGGTGGATACTGTCTCCTTCAGCCGTATCGAGAGAGTCATGAGTGATGGAAATTAAGCCTTTTTCGTAGGCTGTTTCTGGTTCATTCGTAGATGCGCCCCTCTCCGCAGATAGCTGTTTGGCTGTATCTGGTGCGGCATGGTACCTGTATCCAGTGAGACTATCAGATGACTGGCTGACATCAGGAGATGTATGCGCAGTTACTGGTTTTTCTGTATGTATTTTTGGAGAATCCGTATTGGCGGCAATTTCGTTCGATACCAGCTGATTAACAGAATCGATTACATAAGCGGCTTCTGTTTTCTTTTTATGTTTTCTGGGAGTGTCGTCTGCTCCGGAATTGATCGTAATGATATGTTTGGAAAACACACCAAACGCTGTCAGGAAGAAGACGAAAGAGACAAATACGTAAAGTTTTATGGGGTTTACATATCTTACTCTCCTACCGGCCATATACTCCCTGGTAAGGAATCCTGGCCTGAACAGCAGATATTTAAGGGTAAGGAGGAATTGAGAATCATAGTGAAAGATATCGGCAACAAAGTGTTTTACCAGGTGGCCAAATGTTTCATGCTGTACTGTATTTTCCTGTCCGCAATGGCTACAAAATCTCTCAGGTACTTCAAATCCGCAGTTAAGGCAGTGGTTATCTGAACGTAAAGGTTGTGTTTTCACTTAGATTTAGATTAATGGCCGGGCAAAAATATAAAAATAATCCGGACAGCGTTTATTGGACGAGAAAAACAAACATCTGAAAAATTTTAAATTGAATTTTACGTTTAATTTGCAAACGCAAAAGCCGAACATCTTTACATGAAGCGATTAATTACCATGCTGATATGTTTGCTGGGCATAGCCAAAGCTGCCAGCAGTCAGTATTATTTCCAGGATATAGTGAATACGCAATTTACCGTTGCCAATCTGGCCTTATTGAAGCAACAGAAGGTAGCTTCCCAGATGGTGCAGACTTTCGACCCCTCCATGCAGGTGGATAAGGATTTTCGCTGTGTACGGTTATTAAGTCCGACTTACCATCAGATGCGCGCTATTACCAATAGTACTGCTACTGGATATGAGGTCTTAATCAGTAGTTTTTCTGCCAAGGGGCTGCTGACTAAAACGGTAGATAGTACAGGCGCCAGTGTAACGATTACCCAGTACCGTTATGATGAGAGTGGTCGTTTGTTGGCCGTGAGCAGCAGCTCACAGGCGCTGAATAGCAAATTGAAGTTTGAAGAAACCCGTAATTACCAGTATGATACTGCGGGCCGACTGCAGTTGATGGTCCAGAAAAAGAGTGTCAGTAATGATTCCCTGGTGGTGAGGTTCAAGACAGATGAGCAGGGGCATGTAGTGGAGGAGCAGCCGGCTATGGGTAAGCGTACGTATTTTAAGTATGATCAGGATGGTCAGTTAACGGACATCTACAGTTATAATGCAGCGAAGAAACGTATGTTGCCGGACTATATGTTTGAATATGAAGGCAAGCAAATGAAGAAAATGACGGCTGTCAACACTGCTACTTCCAGTTATACTGTTTGGGAATACAGTTATCAGGGGAATGGTCTTCCTGACCGTGAAAGCTGCTATGGTAAAGGAAGAGAGCTGTTGGGGATGGTAAAGTATAATTATACTTTTAATCCTTAATGCATAAATTTCTTTGAATCATTTGAAAAAAAATTTGTAAATTCAAAAAGATTCCTATCTTTGCAATCCCAACGAAAAAAGCCCACTGGGTGAGTATCTTGGGAAAGTTCTTAAAAGATAGGCGGAAGTAGCTCATTTGGTAGAGCACGACCTTGCCAAGGTCGGGGTGGCCGGTTCGAGCCCGGTCTTCCGCTCTAAGGTTTAACACCTTGATACCCTGGTGGTGGAATTGGTAGACACGCGGGACTTAAAATCCCGTTCGCAGCAATGCGAGTGTGGGTTCAACTCCCATCTGGGGTACAGATCAGAACTGGCGTTCTGAAAAAAGCTAAAAGGCATCGCGAAAGCGGTGCCTTTTTTTGTTTGTGTAAGATTTCCAATATTTCTATTCGCGGATTTCTCCTTGCATCATTCAATTTTTGCATCGTATGAGTCGTTACCTACTTCAAATAATAAACGAAGACTTATTACAACAATTCAAGGATAAGGTTGATGCAAAAGCCCTTGCTACTACTTTTTCAGCATTAGAGGATGCCGAATTATCTAATGGTGACTTCAGTTTTTATACTTCGGTTGCTTCAGTATATTCCAGTAAAATCGAAGGTGAGCCTATCGAGTTAGATTCATACATAAAGCATAAGCGCTTTGGCATTGAATTTCAGCCAGATTATACAAGGAAAATTGACGACTTATACCTTGCCTATCAATTTGCTAAAGATCATACCCCTACTAAAGAGACTATCTCAAAAGTACATGGCATATTAGCTAAACATATTGTATCCAGCAATTGGCAGGGACGTTTCAGAAATCAGAATATGTATGTCACCACTGAGGATGGAAGAATTGAGTATGTCGCAGCTTCTCCATTTATAGTTAATACTGAAATGGAAAAACTGTACAGTGACATTGAATTCTTGGTGAAACAAAAATTGGATATACAGGAGGTCTTTTATTTCTCCAGCATGATTTACCTGGTTTTTGTGAAGATACACCCATGGAATGCGAATGTGGGTTCAACTCCCATCCTGCGTACACATAGAACTGGCGTTCTGAAAAAAGCTGAAAGGCTTCGCATAAGCGATGCCTTTTCCATTTGTGATAATATCCTACTAACTAACTTCTCCTGAATGATAAAAAACGTACATTCCCGTCACAATTACTAACTTTACACATCAACCTTATCCCTTATATCCATGGAAATACTTGCTCTAACATGTCCTCAATGTGGCAGTGCTGATGTAAAACTATTACCTGAACGCAGCGATATGGCTCAATGCAATCGTTGCGGAGCGCTTATTTTTATCCCTGCTGCTCCTATGGGGGACACAAAACCGAAGATAACTGAAGTACAGCAAGAGCAAGAGCTGGAAGTAGAGGAAGAGGAAGTAGTTTATCCCGTTAAACCAACCCCTCCCCCTATGCCAATAGGTTCATATATATTGCCTGGAGGCATGTTAATAGTGGGTCTAATCGGTATACTTGTGTCGTCAACGGGAGGGACTTCAGCCCCTCAGTCTGTCGCTGTCTGGGGAATACTATTACTGATTGGTGTTGTTGCATTGGTAAGGGTATATAAAAACGAGGGTGAAAAACAAGAAGAATATGAAAACAGTGAAGAGATGCAGACATATATAAGAGAAAGGGATGCTGCCGTCGCTAAATCCTGGGCCCAAATGGAAGAACGTGAGCGCCAGAAAAAATGACACAAAAGCAGGTGACATTTTCCGCTGCTATATTTAAAGCCCCATCACTGGAAAATTTGAATCATAGGAGTTTCAAAAAATTGTGATGCATCTGGAATGATCTATGCTACTGGCATTAACCTTCTTTGTATTTTAGGCGTATTATTGCTGCAACTCCGCAATAGGCTGCCTAAGAAAAGGATAGGAAGTACACCTGGCTATGGCTGTTAATCAAAGTAAATTTTGTAGATGATGATATAACGCTAATGGCTATTGCGCCTTACAAAGAATAATACTATCAGTGCCGGCAAATACCAGGTTGGGATGCCGATTCACCAACAAAAACACTTCATTATTATGATCAATTACCCGGTAATCCGAAAGCACTTTCGGAAGTTCCAGGTCAATAAGCTGTTTGCTATCCAGATCTAATAACTTTTGCTTGTTTTTCCAATCGTCGGACTTAAATGCCGGCGTCAGTATGGCATACTTACCCGATGAAGAGAACGTGCATTCTTTACCTCCCTTTTTACTCTCTTTATACAATCTTCCCAGAGAAAATAATGTCTCTTTCACCATTCCTTTTTCATCCACCGCATTTAATTCCGAGAACTCCATTCCCGGCTTTAAATAACCGCCATCCCTGTCGCCGATCCCATACAGGAGTGAAACATTCTTTTTATTCAGCGCATGTAAGATTGTAAATGGTTTTTGCGGCTTATCGAAACTTTCGTTTTCCAGAGGAATCAGGTGTTTGTTGTTCCAGTATTTTAAATCCAGCCAAGTAGCAGTGCCTTTTTCTACATCCACCTGCAGGTTGGCGGCATATATAGGTAACATGCCCGCATCGGTAAAAAGTATAGGTATTATGTTAGTATCCGTGTTGCCGGCAGAATGGTAATTAGACAGGGGTCTATCGAAATTTGGATACTTTGTTTTAGGAAGATGATTAGTGATAGAAATCCTGGTAGGAATGTTTTTATTGCTTTCACCATATAGAATGACGACGTCATTTTTGGAAGAATAAAGCCCTACATAGTTTTGAAAATGGAAGAAAGCCGGAGTTTCGAAAACATCACAGGCTATTTCATCTACCTTTATTTCCACGATTTCGTTGCCTTTAAACCACTCTAAAAAGCAGGTATCGTCCTGTGAATAGTATCCCACAACAGTGCCTGTATTTAAGAGTACGAACCTGTGAAATTGTTTTTGTCCGGCATCCTGGATTTCAAATGTCTGAGTGGGCGCTAATTTCATTATGCTTTATTTGGCCCTTAAGGCTGGTTAGTACAGTGGTTGATCTAATATAAGCAAACCAGCAAATGGGGGCAAATTTTCTTCGTATGTGTTTCCAGGGCATTTCTTTATCAGGATGGTCGGAGGCTGATCACAGGAATGATCCTATCTTTTATCCTCACCCATACCAACTTCTCCTGCGAGATATAAAAGTATATATTCTCACAACTATTGTTAACTTTACACATCAACCTTATCCCTTATATCCATGGAAATGCTTGCTCTGACTTGTCCTCAATGTGGTAGCGCTAATGTTAAACTCTTACCTGAACGCAACGACCTGGCTCAATGCAATTACTGTAACTCTATTTTTATGCTTCCTCCTCCGGTTGTAGATGAAGCTAAACCGAAAATTACAGAAGTACAGGAAGAGGAGGAAGAAGTGGATATGACGGAAGTCGTTTTTCCCATTAAACCAACCCCTCCATCTGAGCCTGTAGCAGGACTTATACTATCTGGAGGCCTGACACTGGTGAGCGGAGTTTGCGGATTCAATGTGCTCCTTAATGGGAAATTAGCTCCGCAGCAAATCGCCACCTGGGGAACATTATTTATGATTGGCTGTTTTGCATTAGGAATGGTGTTTAAATCCATGAATGAAAGAGAAAAGGAATTCCGAAACAGTGAAGAGATGCGGACGTATAAAAAGGAACAAAGAGCTGCCTGGAAGAAATCCATGGCACAAATCAGATACCGCATGCGTCACAAAGAACAATCCGAAAGCGAGGCGGAATGATACTCAAACCAGGTTATAAACTGGCGTTCTGAAGAACTTAAAAGGCATCGCATAAGCGATGCCTTTTAAGTTCTTCAGATAGTATCTCCCGAACCAACTTCTCCTGCGAGATAAAAAGTATATAATCTCACAACGATTGTTAACTTTACACATCAACCTTATCCTTTATATCCATGGAAATGCTTGCTCTGACTTGTCCTCAATGTGGTAGCGCTAATGTTAAACTCTTACCTGAACGCAACGATCTGGCTCAATGCAATTACTGCAACTCTATTTTTATGCTTCCTCCTCCGATTGTAGATGAGGCAAAACCGAAAATTACAGCAATACAGGAAGAGGAGGAAGAAGTGGATATGACGGAAGTAGTTTATCCCATTAGACCAACCCCTCCACCTGATTCAGCAGCTGGAATTTTATTGTCTTTGGGCGTGGTATTGGTGGGTGCTCTCTGCGCTATATGTGAGGTATATGAATGGAAACCAGACCATCAGCGACTCGTCCTTTTCGGGATAATAATAGTGATTGGTATTTTTGCATTATTAATGGTGTTTAAATACGATAGTCAAAAATCTAAGGAATTCGAAGAAAGTGAAGAGATGCAGACGTATATAAAGGAGAGTAAAGCCGCCTATGAAAAATCCATGGCACAAATTAGATACCGCATGCGTCAAAACAAATGATCCAATATTGGGCCGGAATGATGTTCAAACCAGACTATATAAAAGCAATACAAGCAAAACGCACCGCTTACGCTGTGCTGTTTGCTTGTATCATGAACTAATTTCAGTAATAGTACAAACTCCAAATTCTTCTGCAATGTAGTTATGCTAATAGCGCACCTCTTCCACAATCCCTTCTGTTTGTGATATAATCCCCCCTTCTCCGCACTCACTCCTAAAATACCGCAAGAATCGGGTTGTTCAATTCCTCTCCTTCCCTCAGATTTACTGTCAAAAAACATATGGCAACAAAGCGCGTATTCATTCTCGGCACCACCGGTTACATTGGGGGCTCATTGGCGATTTATTTACAACAGAAAGGATTTGAGGTATATAGCAGGGTACGCAGGGAAGCAGATGTTCCCAGATTAAAGGCACTGGGTATTAATGCCACTGCAGGACCAATGATTGACGACCTTGCATTTACAGCAGAACTTCAGGCTGCCGATATCGTGATCAATGTGGCCAATTCTGATGACACTTTCCTGGCGGCGACCATTCTCGAGGCATTGGAAGGCAGCGGTAAAATGTATATCCACACTTCCGGCGGCGGCATACTCGGCGATAAAGCAGCCGGACAATTTGCTAACAGCAACGCCTACACGGATATTATTGAAAAACCAGTATTGGAAAGAGCCGCCCGCGTACTCCTTGACCGCGAAGTGATGAATTATGCAGAAAAAGGTATACATACAGTAGTAATATGTCCGACGATGGTATATGGAAAAGGGTTGGCATTAAAACAGGAAAGTGACCAGATTCCCACATTGATGAGAGACGCCAGACAACGCGGAAGTGCTATCATGATCGGGAAAGGTGTACATCTGACTTCAAATGTCCATGTAATGGATTTATTATCGCTCTATGAATTGGCGATAGATAAAGCCCCCGCTGGCTCATTCTACTATGCTGAAAATGGTCTTACTTCCTTTAAGGCGATCGCGGAACAAATCAATCGTTCATTGGGGTTGAAAGAGGAAGTAAAATCACTTTCCATAAGCGAGGCTATCGAAATATGGGGCCCTGCGATGGCACATTTCGGGCTAGGGTCAAATATTGTAGCCAGCGCAGCTAAAGCGCGACAAGAACTCGGCTGGCAGCCTGTATTCGATAATTTATTGGAAGAGATCTGATTAGCCATTCAACAAAAAGGCGCCGCTCCCGCGGCGCCTTTTTGTTACTACTTTAAAAATTCTTTGCACTTATAATTTTCTAATAATCTCCGGAAGCTCCTCCACCACCACCAGTACCTCCGCCAAAGTTAACATGATCGCTTTCAGCAGATTTATGGAAGGTCTGCGCAATGATCAAAGACTCCAGTTGTAAAGCGCCTGTTTGTTCTTCATCATCTTCTTCAGATGTAAATCCATGCCTCGGCGTTTTTAAATAACGGAGAAGGACATACGCAATGGCGATCATTCCCGCGCCCGCAAAAGTCATAGCCACTTCCAATGGCGCAATGCTATGATAATACCTAATGGTAAAGACCATCGCCGCAATAAGGAGAAGGCCGATACGCAGTAAAGTTCTGTCCTTTTTATAGACTCCCAGGAAGAGATAAATAAGCGGTATCAATACCGTACTAACCCAGAAGATGGATAGCGTCCTCCCTGTCAATTCCCTTACTACGAAATAATTACCAGCAGCATATAAGGTAAGTAATGCAAGCGATTGTAAGACCAGCGCATTACTGGCGTAGTATTTATATTTCAGTCTGACAGCAAGCAGATAGCTACCTAATGATACGATCATTATTACCCATGGATTAGGAATAAAACTGTATAATAACCACATTAATCCACCAAAAGCAGCAGCAGTGGCGATCATATCAGCGAAGCGCAGACTGATATAAACACTAATGATAGTTATGACAAGAGCCGATGTACGAATTTCATTCTCGTAGTGAGTGCCCAGTAAGACACCATAGAAGATGCAGATAGCACTGAAGTAAATGAGCGCATCATCAGCACCCGATTTATAATGATGTTTTCCTTTTATCAACAACTCAGCAGCCGCATAACTTATTATACCACAGAAAAACAACAATCCTCTGAAAGTTCCCTCCGATGCATTTCCGCTAAGTAACATCAGGCCAAACAGTCCCATAGAAAAGATGGCGATGATCATTGTTAAAACGAAAATCCCTACACGCATAAAGACATTCGGGGAGTATAACTCCACCGGATGTGCCTCGGTAATATTATTTCTTTCCTCTGCGCTAATGTACCCTTGTTTATATGCCTTTTCAGTAGCTGCGATAATCTCCTGATTATCCAACTGTGTTTTATTATACGCTAGCATGTTTAATAATTTTGTTGGCTTTCACCAGGAACACAATCAACCCTATGGCCGAAGCAATAAAATAGAGAATACCTAAATAAATAACGTCCAACTCATGGCTACTCACCAACAAACGAATCACCATGTAACTCAACCCTACATAGGCATAGAGCGATACGATGAGTAGAAAGTAGAAACTCTTATGTCTGAAGGCTTCTTTCAAAAACCACCAGCAGCCAATTGCCAGGAACAAAAACCAGAGCAGGTATCTGTTGTCTCCCTCTTTATCCAGACCACTACTAAACATCCCAGCCAGACATGCAATGAGGAATACATGCGTTCCAAAGTTGCGGTAGGTAAATCCGAAATGCGCTTTTTTATTCAGACGGTTACTCAGGAAGTCCGCAAGGATCAGTCCAACGCCAAGAAAAGCGCCTGTATGAATGAGATGTACGTCATCCAATGAGAAGCCATTGAGTAAAGCATAAGGCGACACGTTTACCCCCAGCCACGCGGCGAAGTTCGTAATAGCTAAGCTCAGCACACCGATATGGTCAAAGAAATAGGCACTGAATAAAAGCACCACCAATGGGATAAAAGTAGCTGTACCATAATGATATCCAAATACGGTATATGCCCCTTGCAGGTAGGTAATAAAGGTGACAAACAGCAGGCAACCCAACAATAAAACGTAATCAAAAAATGGCGTTGGTGCGGCTACTTTCTGCCAGGAGAAGGGGTTTCGGTGTTTAAAACAATAATAAAAACATCCTGCACACGCGGCAGCAATAATGGCCAGGATCACCTGGTGCCCAATCGTATCAATGTTCTTATAAATAAGTATCCCCAAGCCGCCACTTAATAACAATACGCCGAGGTAAAGAATGGTCTTCAATTCCCAATGGAGGCTAAACAATTTCGCTGCAGCGGCGCT
Source organism: Chitinophaga dinghuensis (assembly GCF_003259435.1). Classification (GTDB taxonomy): domain Bacteria; phylum Bacteroidota; class Bacteroidia; order Chitinophagales; family Chitinophagaceae; genus Chitinophaga; species Chitinophaga dinghuensis. The sequence goes on along the minus strand of NZ_QLMA01000001.1, from coordinate 1,052,709 downwards.
ACGGAGTTTCTCCGCGGATGCCGGGGATAGCTGTCCGTCGCCCTGCAGTTTTTCGAACATACGCATATTCATGGGCGGAAATTATAACAATATGTTCATGTTTCCATATATAATTAAAGATACAGGACGACTTTAAAAAACATCAAGAATCGTCATTTCCTGCTTGTTAAAGAGAAAGTGATCCCCTTTTTTCTTGTGAAGTAACAATCTTGCCAGCGGAGCGCCTGGGGACAGGAAAAAAATCTGTTGGCCATCCAGCAGCTGCTTTCCAAGTCCCGCTGCAATAAAGAAAGCATAATCGGCACATTTCACAAAGGCCCCCGTTTGAACGCCGGAATAAATAGTATTGACATTCACTTTCTGCAACTGTTCCAGTTCTTTCTTATTCTCGAGCTGCTGCCTGGTGAACATATCTTTTTGAAGGTGTCCCATGGCCCTTCCGGTTTCGTATTTATCTCCTACCGAACTTTTCTCTTCGCTGTTCGCAGCCTCCTGCGCATTATCGATAGCCAATTTCGTGGCAGCAATCCGTTCCTGGATAAGCGATTCACCTATGCGCTTCAAGTTAGCTTTGAACTCCATCATTTCCTGTCCGGTCATAATCAGGGATTTTCAAACAAGATCGCTAAATTTTAATAATTCAATACAAGGAGGCGGAGAAATACCGTTCAGGTCCTTAAGGTTTTAAGGGTAAAGTTGCCTATCTTGTTAGCAAATTATAGCTGTCATTATGATCCTCAAACCACGGGTAGAGAAATCTACAGGGAATGAATGGGAATTCATCCTTCCTGACGATTTTTATGGAGAAAAAACATTGGAACAGTATACTGCAGCCATTGGTATGTTGAATACGGATGACGTTTTCTCCGAAATAATTCTGAAGCAAATCATCAAAGAACATCCCTACTTCCTGGATGCTTATAATCATTTATCGGTCGCTTTCAGGAACCAGGAAAAAGAATTCGAAAGCTATCTGGTGGCCGAAAAGGTATATCGACTGGGAAAAGAATGCTTTCCTAAAGAATTTAAAATAAAAACAGCCCGACTTTCATGGCAGATTACCAATAACAGACCTTATCTGAGAGCTTGCCATTTGTATGGACTGGAACTGCAATTTAATGAGGAGTTTGATAAAGCTATTGAAGTCTACAATGAAATGCTGCAGTTAAATCCGCTGGATAATCAGGGGGCGAGGCATCTAAAACTGGAATGCCTCTTTGCATTAGAGGATTATAGTGCAGCAAGAGACCTTCTGGATAGCTATCCTGTTGAGCATACCATTTCATTTGCTTATGGAAAATTATTGCTGGCCATATTGGATGAAGATCATAAAAGTGCAGCGCAACTGCTGGTAGACGCAATTGCAGTGAATCCGTATTTACCTGCGGAAATTGTGAAGAAAAGACATACGCCACCAGCTGGATTTTTAGAGGAAGAAATGCCTGCCGGTTCGCTACACGAGGCATTTGAATATTGGACAGATTATATCGATATCTATACGCAACAACCGATCATCGACTTTTTCGAGTCCACAAAAAAGATTTGGGCTACGAAGAAAAAGTAAGTTTTTATATAAAGGATCATTTTATAAAAGCATCGTTATCATGGCGATGCTTTTATATTTTACGGGAGATGACAGCCATTCCGATTACTACTCCTATAGCCATGGTCAGGCCGGATAACGCTAAATAAATGCGGTGTATCCCAACACACTTTCTTCCAACTGCATACTACGTTCTGTGATTACTGTTTCCAAACGTACTTCCATATCAGCCGGTACAAAGTAACTGACCAGCCAGCGCACTACTTGCTCAAGACGCTCGCCTGGCATTAAGCGAATAACAGCTGCGGGAGCAATAGGCCCCACTTGTATTAACACTTCTTCATCTCCTTCGAGGAAGGCATTTCCTGCTACCAGATCCACGCCCAGCATACTTTCTCCGAGGATACTGCCAGTGGTGGCAGTCCTTACTTGTGCAGCAGTGATTTTCACCTGTACAGGCATTTGTAACATTAATACCAGTACCTGCTCCAACTTTTCCAGGTCGCCCTTTGCGTCGTGGAGCATAGGAATCAGGTGTAGGAAGATGTTGGCCTGTTGTTGATCCAGGAGTTCAAAAATCTCCCAACCTGGCCGGAATATTTCCACCAGATCGTTGTAAATATTCTTCTTATCGATTTTGTTTTCGTAGAGCTCAATGAGTATGCGGAATTGATTGATCTCCGCTTCCAGTGGGAGAAAGAATTTCCTTGCCTGCTTTTCCTGTTCTTTGTGGAGTTTTATCTGGTCGATCAGTTCTTCGGTGGTTCTGGTGGAAGAATAGGGCACTGCGGTATGAAAGATGCCTTCCGGTAACATATCATACATTCCTTCCCTGCTACTCTTAATACAAAGATAATCTTTGAAGCCACCATCGGGCGCGTACCAATCGACGCTCAGTACATCTTTGGCAAAATTGCGCCTGTTGCTGCCAGAGGGCCATATAAACAAACGATTAATATCAAATCCCGCTTCTACCAACTCCGCTGCCAGCACGGCCGCCTTGTAATCGGTATGAAAATTGTTGACATTAAATGATGGGGAGTCCTCCATAAATTAATTATTCTCTTAAATTTGTAGTCCTTAAATTAGCACAAAAATCAGGCAAAACCCTAAAATTTTTGACCCTTGCCTGTGAAAAATGTTTTTAGATTAACCGCCGTTTGACCATATCGTAAACTATGGATGTAAAGTCTGTCTTTGTAAGTTATATATTCTTTCCGCTCGTGGCCGCCATCATGGGGGCTATCATGTTCGTCTTAAATAAGAAGAACCGTCTGATGAGCAGTCGTAAGCTCATTGTCACGCTATTGCTCACCAGTATTGTATTGGCTATCCCTGGGTTATTCAGTTTACTGGGACTGTATTTCATGCCATGGGGTTACCTCTTGTCGCAGTTGAGTTACCTGTTGTTTGGCATCCTGGCAGTTTTCCTGCTGGCACGCCACAACCCTGCCGCCCTGGAAACAAAAAAGGGAATGACGGTACTGATGGGAGTCATCTGCATGTTGCTGGGATGCTATCTCTATAAACTGATTTTCAATCGCCTGAATGACCTGGATTATGGCTGGCTGGCCGCCACCTCTGTTTGGGTATTTATGGTCCCCTTGCTCTTCTGGTGGACGTATATGGCAATGATTAGCATTCCTTCTGAGATTTATACAGTATGGTACTATCCTCATGGCACACAGCCACTGGATATGTTTGATGTGGATATCGATAAGTTAAAAGTATTGGAGGTAGAAGTATTTAAAGCGGTCAACGATCCCTCTCCGCTGAAAGTAAAGGTAAAAGCGCCGCCAGACATGAACTTCGGCGTATGGTTCAAGAAATTCATAGACGACTATAATATTAAGTTCCCACGTAATGGCATTCACTATGCAACAGGAGAAGAGCCCTATGGCTGGATCTTCTATCTGAAGCCCAGTTTCTTCTCCCGCAAGCAGTTCATTGACCCCGCAGAAAGCATTGCACAGAACCAGGTAACGGAAAAGCACACCATTTTTGCGCGAAGAGTTACCCGACTGCAACAGGAAGCCGGCGGTGAAGACAGGGTTGTCATTTTGTGATCATTTAAAAGATTCTTATGTTATTTCCTCGCAAACACGCTGCTGTTAACTGGATAGATGGGATGAAGATCTCCCGTCGTCACTTTATGGAAACGGAAGATCACTTCACAGATGCGATCCGTGATACCGCCTCCCTGTTCCTCCATAGCTATGATTTCGGGCTGCTGCCGCCTTATCGCGGTCAGCGTCTCAGCTGCGATTTCGAAATAAATGAACGTGCTACGCGACAAGTAGAAATACGTTTGCGGCAGTGCAATGCCATTACTGCTGGCGGTATACGCATTCATATCCTGCCGGAAGCATATGCCGAACAACTGGTGCGCTCCTACTCTTTTGCAGAAGAAGAGGCCCAGGAGGAAAATCAGGTGAACTATTATAATGTAGTACTCAGTGTAAATCCATATGAACGTGTTCCTGCAGGCACGCCTGATCCGGGAGAAACGCCGCCACGGCATCCACATGTACTGAATGGAGTGGAATTAGCCATACTGCCAGCAGAACAGGTGACAGCACCGGATATGAGCCTGCATCACCTTGTGATCGGCCAGCTTGTTCGTAAGAACGGACGCGTGTCTGCCAATGATCAATATATTCCCCCCAGTACTGCTGTTGTTAGTCATCCGGCATTAATCAGATATTATGAACAACTTAGTATGTTGTTAAATGATATCCAGATGAGTAGTTTTCGTATTATCGAAAAGGTTACTGCTCGCGATCAGCGCACGGATCTCGCCAACAATATAAAAGCGCTCTGCGAGCGTATGCTGGACTATATAGCGCAGGTATTTTTCACCTACCGGAATATGGTACATCAGCAATCGCCCGTAGTAATGGTGGGCGTCTTCTCTAACCTTGCACATATCTTTTATACCGGCTTGAATTACCCAGGTTCCCGTGAGAAAGAAGAGATGCTCAAATATTTTTATGAGTGGAGAGACGTGACACCGGGGAATTTCGAGGACCTGCTTGCAAAAACAGTAGATATCGTGTATGATCATTACAATATCCGGCATTCTATGCAGCAAGTGCAGGATTGCATGCAGGTATTGTCTGCCTTGTGGAATAAGCTCAGTAGTCTGGAGTTTATTGGCCAGCGCAGGGAGAATATCGTAGTGGCAGAACAGCGCACCATCGAACAAACGAAGGCGCGCAATACCTGGAGTTTACTGGATTAAGTATTTAGGCAAGTAATACCCTGTAGGTCACCAGTAATCCACTGCGTGACTCCAGTTTACGCAGCAATGATTGTTGCGTAAACTCCCATTCTTCTTTTTCAAAAGGCTGCGCAGGTGTGAGAAGTATGTCGGTCGTTTTCTTCAATCCTTCTTTTGGATGTGGCGACACCATTACTCCCCGTTGAATTTTCACATCTGCTATACGTCCGCCCAGTTCATGGCGGCAAAAGTTTCGTATATCATCTTCCGTTACGATACGGTCGCGGGTCATTAGTCCATATTTATAGGCCTGTAAGAGGTTCCCTCTGTCGGCTGCTTGTCGCCCGCCAACGGGCTTTGTCAGCAATACTAAAGAGTCTGCGCGGGTACCTGATCCTTCAAACTGGGTGAGCAGCATCCCACTGCGCAGTTGATGGGCAACATCATGTTGCGTAGTCCAGTAGGAAAGATGCATCGTCTCTGTTGGAGAAGATGGTTTTACGATCACGTAACGGGTGGATTCCGTCAGGGCATGGAGCGATTTACGTGCCTTTTGTTCCACCAATGCCAGGTTTTGCTGAAGGTTTTTCAGGATATCGTTGAGGAAATCATAGCCATAGGCCGAAAACGCTGCGCTTTCATCACGTAGCAACTCAAACAAATAGTTAATGATTTCACGGGCATTCCTGCTGTCGAACCTTTCCGCACCACCCAATCGAACAGAATAAGCATCCTGTTCATTTTCCTCGTTACTGTTATAAGATACCGGGAAATAGGGTTTCCCATGGCTATCGCTGAGTTGATGTACGCTCAGAAAGAACTCCTGGACACCTGGTTTCACCGGAATGATATTCCCAATACCTTTAAACCGATGGGTAATTTGATGTAATCGCCGGTTCATCATTGGAATCGCATTCGTGTATACGTCCACGTTATCTAGCTGAATGGCAGGCGGGAATTTGATCTCCAGCCATAGGAGCTGTTCCTGCATATTGCTGAGGGTACGTTCATCAAAGGAGGAACGGAATACTTCAGGACAGGCCTTCGTTTCGAATGCATGAGGCCGGATAGAAAAATGCAGGAAGTGAGGATCATAATAATGTATAACATCCCTGGTGATCACTGGCATCACATCAAAAGCCAATGTTTGTTGCAGGATATTTTCTTTATCTGTAGCGGAAGGGCGGGCAGGAAAACCTTGCTGCAATTGAATCTCATGACCATTCACTTTCCCGGTGCACAATGCGAGCAACTGGTACCATTCGTTATCGAATCCAAAGTGGGGCCAGTTGAAATAAAGCGGAAAGTTATCTAGTTCGGATAATTGATTATTGATACGAAGTCCTAACCAGAGTGTTTGCAAAGGCAGATGTTTACCTGCGCCAATGAGAATTTTCCCTCGGTGAGGATCATTCATATAAAGATGAGATCCTGTTGCCATGTAAGCGATGCGGGCATCGTAGATATGCACTGGCATTGCGGGAGAGAAGAATACTTCTTGTGCGCCGCTTTCTTTTTTTGGACTGTAAACGAAGTGGCGGTCTTCCCGCAGGAGTTCGCTTTCTTCAATAGGAAAAGCCTGCATTAATGCATGGGCAGGCAATGCCGCTGTCAGCAGATCTGGTGTCAGTAAGGCTGCCAGTTTATTAAGGAGCCGGCCTTCTGTATTTTTCAAATCGTTGCCGAGGTTATATAGTTCGCCGGAGAGGGCTTCTATCAGCAAACGCACGAGCGGGTCGAGATCCGCTGTGGAACGTATGCCCCAGAAATCAGCCGCAGTCTGCATCAGGCGTGCGCGTATATTATCTTTGGAGTTATAGTGTAATGGATACTGCATCATAATATTTTGCGGTTATTCAGAAGATAATGGACTGAGAAACAATGCAGTATTAAAAACATAGTTCTCTCCTGTTGTAGCAAGTTTTCCACTCACAATAATGTCTACACGTTTTTTTATTTCAGTAATCCTTCGCAGGGGAAATACTTTCTCAACGTCAGTGATCCTAATTTCGCAGTCGACACCATACAACCTTTGCTCCTGGCTGGTTATAGCTTGAGACAACGACTGGCACATGCGATCTTCCCACATGGATTGATTAACGATTAACTGGAAGTCCAGCTCCCATACTTCGCAGCCGAAGTTAGGATCGAACCGATGTTCACCGAATCGGGTGAAGATGATTAATTCAATATGTTGCGCGATGGAAGCCCCGTTATCACAGGTTTCCAGCGGATTATTGGAAAAAACGCGAGAGAAGTCGAAAGGTTTTTTATAATAAGAAATGGCCATTGGTTAACATATTAACTTATCATAAAACTAAAAAAAAATGAATAAAAAACATTTTTTCATATGCGATTTGTGAGTATATTCGACCAGTGATTATGTGATATATGAATATTAGATGATACGTTTTTAGCCCGACAAAACGCATAATCACAGCAACATTTAACCCTGTTGCGTAGGTGTAACCATACAACGCATAAACCATATTATTGAACCGATCCTTAAAGTGGAGCCATAATACATGAAGCCGATCAATTTACACGAATTGAATAGAGCCTATTTTAAATTTATCATTCATTTCGTTATTCTGATTTTGTTTGTTTTAGTCGGTGTTGCATGCTTTTTCTTTACCAGCAGGCATGAGCTGCAATTGCTGGGAGAGCAGTCGCGTTCTTACGATCAACTGGCCTACTACCGGGAGGAAGTAACTAGTCGTTTTGATAACGTATTGCTCAAGTTCAGGTCCCTGACTCAATATGTAAATGCTGATGCGCAGGAGCTCAGTAACCAGGCATTGCTGATAAACGGCGTGCAGTCGGATAATAACCGTGTCCGGGGTTTGCTGGATGAGCGTAAGCAACTGGAAGTGGTCCCGAGCTATGAATTGTATGGTAAGATGACGAAGAACGTCATGGTATTAGCCAGCTTGAAAGATTCCCTGTCACAAACCCGCTTTCAGATGGAAAGCCTGCGTGAACAACTGGAAGCTTGCGGTAACTCCACGAAAAAGGCAATGAAAAAGTTAAACGGATATTAGACGTTATATCATATGGCGCATCTTAGCATTAAAGAGCGGCAAGAGCAGTTTATATTCCTGCTGGTGCTTAGTCTCTTCACCATTGTACTCCTCGCATGGCTGTTGTTTTCCGGCAGTGATGTTGGCAACAGTGCCATGAAAGATAAGCTGGCGCAGAAAATCACGTCGGAGAAGCAATTCGAGTCTGTAGCTGCAGAAATGCGTCCGGCAGTGGATTCTACCTATAAGAAGATTATGGATTTTGATCCTTCTGTGCAAGCCCTCTTTCTGGAATCGGATATTCTGAATGCCATTGGCAGTATCAAAGCAGCCTATCAGCGCAAGTCTTATGACGTCCGCTACAAGGCATTTCTTCAGGAAGCACAATTGCTTGAAGTAATGTTTTACGATAAAAAGGAGCTGCGAGGTAACTACCATAACATAGAGAAACTCAACAGCGACCTGGACCGCTGCAAACTCTCCAAACGAGGCATACAGGAGGCGATTATCAACCAAAGCAGGAACTAGTGGAAAGTACAACTAAAAATAAATCATTAAAAACAGGCAATAGCAGCCGAATCTATATATACATTCTTGTAGCGGTACTTGTACTGGCAGTGGTATTTTTCCTAATAAAGATCCTCTTCAGTCATCGTGAAATAAATGCACACTTACTGAAAGATGAGATTTTCCTGAACGAGAACCTGGTATATACTGATAATACTCCGGGTGCAAAGCAGTGGCAGTGGGAGTTTGGCGACGGTAGTAAAACAAAAGAGCAAAGCGGATTTTACAAATTCCGTACTGCCGGAACCTACCTCGTACGCCTCACCGTAGATGGTAAAATGCAGCAGCAATTTGCCGTGGTAGTGAAAGACACGGTACCGGTAGTCGTAATAGATAGTATTCATATTACCGGACCAACGGCAGGAACTGTTGGAGAGCAGTTACGTCTCGAAGCAGAAGGCGATGCCAATATCTTCGAATGGAGTTTCGGAGAAACAGGCCGCGTAGATGCCAAAGGGCGTACGGCCTTTTATACGTATCGTAGTCCGGGCAGGTACAATGTGATGCTCAAAACGGATAAAAGTGCTGCCCCGGTATTTTATTCCCTGAACATCACCGCCTTTGATGACCTCGACATGATAGACCCCGGCGCCGGCGGAGAAGCCATGAAGAATGACTTCAAGCTTCACCTGCAGGCTATTGCCAGCGGAAAGAATTTCAATTCGCATTATTATTATCTGGTGAAGAAATATCTATGCAATGGTGAAAAGACTTCCGCACAGGCATCAGATGAAACAGGGAGCAAGAAAACAGACTTCTACTCCTATTGCATTGGACTTACATTCAGTAAGAATATTGTGATAGATGAAGTAGGTTTAACTATGTCTCCAAAGAAATGTGTAAGTATGGTAAATGTGCAACAACATAGAACAGAAAAGTAATTTCTAATCCATATCTTGTTTAGCAGATGAGAGTCATCGTATTGTTAATCGCCACATTGTTTTGTTTCCATGCGGAAGCCCAGTTTTACTCGGGTAAACGTATTGAGAAAATGCCTGTCAACTTCAGGTACCCGACACCGCAAACAAAAGATCCTTCCGGTAAAACCGATGCCAGCGCCTGGATTGTATTCTCCGATAGCGAAGGGAATTACACCACTACTACCCCAGGCGGAACCCTGGTTTTCAAGAAGCTTAATTTCATGCAGCCTTTTTTTGTCAGTGACGAAAGAGGTGGCTACCTGCGCCTGGTAAAATATGATCCTTCCATCCTGAAGAAAGGGTCACGTATTGGGGATAAACGAAAAGCTGTCAGTTATGGCTGGATTCCACGCAGTAAGGTGCTGATGTGGCAAAAAGCCCTGGTAGATGAGCGCACCCGCTTCCCTTACAAGGCGGTAGGCATTATCAGTGGCGCAGGCCCCATCGTGCAGCCCAAATACTACTTCGTTCATGATTCCATCATTGTTTATAACTCTCCGGAACTACAAACGCCCGCAACGGAAAAGCTGAAACTGAATGATCTGATCTATATCTATAAGTTTTCAGAAGATGGCAAGAAAGCATTAGTGGGCCATGCAAGCCAACTTACTGCGGATAGCGCCGCAGCGCTTACCTCCGGATGGGTGTCCGCTGATGTGGTGCACCTTTGGGGAAGCCGGCTCTATGTAGGCAGCGGCAAAACCAAATCCTTTGATGATGATTCTCTCGCCGCAAAATATTTCAGAGAACACCTGAAACCTGCTTCTCCAGACGGAGGCAACTTTGAATATGATCCGCTACTGGAGCCGGGAAATCCCGTATTCCGTACAGCGCCGGTAGTACAACAGCGCGGCCTTGGTTTAAACATGCCCTATAAATCAGCCGTAGCAGGAAATGTATTTGATAAATCATCCAATACAGTGATTAACATCAAAGGTACCCGCATCGACTATAACAACTACCTGCATTTACGCAGATTTGGCAATCATGTCAACGTAATTTTTGTAGTCGATGGCGGTAGCGCGATGCGCGATTATCTTCCTGGTATCACCAATACTATTCAGAATTTTGAAGATGTATTTGGTAAGAAAGGATATGCCAGTTACAATTACCGTTTTGGCGCAGTAGTATATCGTGCCAATGAAGGCTGTGTACAGGCCAAAGGGATGAACGTATTTGAACCCACGGATAATTTCAGCCGACTGGTAGACTTCATCAACAAACAGGCCGGCATGACCCAGCGTTGTAATGGATTAGTGAATGATCAACCTTATTATGAAGGCCTCCAGGAAGCGGTCAAAATACTGAAACACTACCCTATGCAGACCAATATAATTATCGTAGCAGGTAGCACAGGGAACAATATGAAAAATACAAGCGGACCGACGGAAGATCAACTGGTACGTGGACTCGCAGAGGTAGATGCCAGAATGCTGGTATTCCAGGTTTATAACAAGTTTGATCCGTCGTTCAATAATTTCGTTTTACAATCAAGACAACTGCTGGAAAGAGCGGCCCAGTTACAGGCAGATCAGAAAAAACTCCGTATGGTAAAAGGCGAAGGCCTCGCTGTAACACAACAGTTCAACACTGCCTACACCGATTCCGTTTCCTACTACCTGAACTATCCGGATGGGAGCCTGATTCCTGGGGCGATTGTATTCCCGGGACGTGGCGCAGTAAAAACAAACCGTGAAATGATGATGGCCCTGAATCGCTTCCTCGGTGAAGTATACACCGATAATAAACAGATCATCAAATCGCTGGACAGCGTATTTATGATCTCAGGACGATTAAGGGAAAAGATTACGTTACCAGTTATGTCTTCCATCAATACAGGCAAAGTGGTATTACCCAATAATCTGGGAGAACAGCTCCCGCATAATGCCTTCAAATATTATTTCGATATGGAGACGAAAGATCCACTGGTGGACAAAAATTCTCCCATGGAATACCAGATACTGTTGAGTCAGGACGAGGTATTGCAATTATCGGATCTCTTGTCGCGCCTCGCAGGGGATAACCTTCAGCAGGACAGGAAAGATTACCGTAAGAAACTGGTGAGAGAATATGTAACGTATGGTCAAAGCCAGTGGAAAGATCTGTATAATAAGTCTGCCATCAGAAATATGAAACTACCGGCATACCTGGAAAAGGTAACTGGTTTACCACAAGACCTGGAGCCATTTAGTCGTTATTCTGTGAACGACCTGAAACGAGGCATGCATGAACAGGACTTCGAAAAATTCATTACTTATTTACGTAAGTGTAATGAAGTAGTGAAGAAACAGCTACAAACAGCTGATTACTTTACCTCCAACGGCAAACCTTATTTCTACATCTCACAAAGCGACTGGAAGTTATGAACATCCTCAATCTCAGCGAATCCGTGAAGCATGCAGTTCATGTAGCCGAATCTCTTGCGAAGGAGCGGCATCATGCCAGTTATGGTCCGCCGCATCTGCTGGCAGGACTAATGCATAAGGAAACAGGTTTGCGGCCCATGCTGACTGCACTGGATAAAGATCCGGGGTACTTACAGGAGTGGGCTGAAATACGCATGGACGAATTCCCCAATGCCAAACAGCTGCATCCTGATGTAAAGGGGACACCGGAAGTAGCATTGGTATTCGAAGAGGCAGATGATGTAAGGTTGAAAATGGGACTGGATCTTATTACCCCTGTATGTGTACTTACTGCTCTTTCCAAACCCAATATAGGTTTTCCAGCAGAGCAGATGAAATCCTTTCCGGTGAAAGAAAGGGATTTACTGGAGGTATATCTCAACGATACAGTTATTCAGCCTTCTGTTCAGGAAGAAGGGATTCCCGGAGAACAGAAAAGCGGCGCATTGGCTAAGTATTGCATTGACCGTACCGCTCCCGCCAATCAAGGGAAAATTGATCCCATTATAGGTCGTGATATGGAATTACGTATGGTCATGGAGGTACTTTGCCGTCGGTCGAAACCGAACGTAATTATTACGGGAGATGCGGGTGTGGGAAAAACGGCACTAATTGATGGGCTCGCGCAACAGATTGTGAAAGGGGAAGTGCCAGGTGCATTAAAAGATGCCAGGATATTGGAATTGGATACTGGCGCATTAATAGCAGGCGCGTCTTACAAAGGCGAAATTGAAGATCGTTTAAAAAAGATCATTGGAGCGCTCAAACAATCAGGCAAGGTAATTCTGTTTATTGATGAAATCCATGCCCTGCTGGACCTGAAGGGATCGATTGGATCGGGCGCAGGTAATTTACTGAAGCCAGAGTTGGCGCGTGGGGAGATTACCGTTATAGGTGCAACTACTATTGAAGAATATAGGAAGATAATAGAACCGGAAAAGGCTTTTAGTCGCCGCTTCGAAGTAGTACAGGTGGCAGAACCGGATATAGACACTGCGGTTAAAATGCTGCAATGTCAACTGGAACGATATGAAGCGCATCACGAACTGAAGGTGCAACCAGGAACGGTGGAAGAATGTGTGCGACTGGCTAAACGTTATATGAAAGACCGGCGCCTCCCGGATGCGGCATTTGATTTGTTGGACAGAACAATGGCTGCTATCCGGATGATGAACGATACCTCCGTCAGGGAGTTACAGGAATTAGAGGAAGAGTTAAATATTTCATCTACGGATACGCTCATTAGCCTGCGACGCAAACTCAGTCCGGTGCTATTGGGCCGCCTTGATGCGGAGCCTCCGGAAGATGAAGAAAGTCTGTATTCCTATCTAAAATCGACACTTGATAAGTTAAGAGAACTTGCGAAGGAAAAAATTACAGAAACTGGCAAGCAGGATGTGGCTGCAGTCATTGCTTTCAAAACTGGCATTCCTATTGGGAAAATACAGACCCAGGAACGAGAGAAGCTCATGAATATGGAAGCGCAGTTAAAACAACGGGTAGTAGGTCAGGATCATGCACTGAAGGCCCTTTCAGCAGCAATATTGGAATCTCGTAGCGGCTTGGGAAAAAAGGGACAGCCGATAGGGTCCTTCTTTTTGCTGGGACCTACAGGAACCGGTAAAACGGAACTAGCCAAATCTATTGCGGAATTTCTCTTCAATGATGAAAAGGCGATGATCCGTTTTGATATGAGTGAATTTAAGGAAGAACATAGTGCAGCATTATTGTATGGCGCACCTCCGGGATATGTTGGTTATGAAGAAGGCGGATTATTAGTGAATAAAATTCGGCAGCAGCCATATACCGTATTGTTGTTTGATGAAATTGAGAAGGCCCACCCTTCTGTATTTGACATCTTTCTTCAAATAATGGATGAGGGACTGATACATGACCGATTGGGAAAGGAGGGCGACTTCTCCAATGCATTGATATTATTTACGTCCAATATTGGGAGTGAATGGATCTCAGCGCAGTTCAATAATGCTAAAATGCCGCAGCCTAATCAATTAATGGAATTGATGACGCAACATTTCAGGCCGGAATTTTTAGCGCGGTTATCTGAGATTGTACCTTTCAGTCCTATTACTGAAGAAAATGTGATCAAGATTTTTGATATACAACTGAAGAGTTTACTGGAAGCATTACACAAGCAGCATATAACATTGGAGATATCAGATGATGCCAGGAAAACGCTTGCGCTCAGTGGGTTTACGCCAAGATATGGAGCAAGACAAATAACGGGTGTTATCAGAAATCAGTTAAGAAGGCCCATATCCAGACAAATCATTTCAGGAGAAGTATCTTCTGGTAAAAAGATCACACTATTATTAAAGGATGGAACGGAAGAGTTGGTTTGGAAAATCACCGAGGCTTAAAAAATTAATAGTTAGGTGTGCCGAGTTCATCGGAAAAATCATTAGTTTTATAACACTGAATATCTATCATCAAAAAAAAGTACCGATTATGTTTAATTATGAAATCGGGGGAAATGAACGAAGAATTGATACGTCAGAAGCGTTTGTTGACATCTCTCCAAACAAGACATTATTCGTTCAGCAGTTAACCGAACAGGAACCCATTAAACCAGAAATTGTTGAAGGCCTGAAAACTGTAGAAGAAGTCTTTAAACATTTCAAACCTAAAGTGAGCGTAGATTTCGAGCAGAAAGACGGGTCTACTGTTAATGAAACATTACACTTTGATCACCTCGGTGATTTTTCAGTAAAAAGTATGATACAGCAGAGCAACCAACTGCGTGATCTGAATGTGGAAAGTGAAATGTATCTGAACATCATACGTCAGCTCAAAACAAACAAGACGTTGAAAGCGACGCTGGAAAACCCCGAAACACGCCAGGCTTTTGCTGCCGCATTGGAAAACCTTGCAAAAGAATTGCAGCAGAATATATAGCATACGATAGGACCCGACAGCACTTAACCATAGATTGAAAACTGAATTAATCCCTGCCACCTCGTGGCGATAAACACAAACGCATGTCAGCATCAAACGAAAGAACGCAGGAGACTCGTCAGGAGCGTCCTGTACTACAGCACGCAGCTTCGACATCAGCTCCCATGTCCCTGGAAGACAGTTTGCAAAAACTGGTAAAAGTTGGCGGATATGATTTCCTTGAAGCCATTGTGGATGGTTTGCAGAATCTCAACCCCGAGCGTAAAGCACGCAAAAAGATATTTCTAACGGATCAGGATAAAGCCACAGAAAGGAAAGAGCTCCTGAAAAAAATTCAACTTTGGCAGGACCTGCTCAGTAAAGATGCCACCGTATCTGAACTGAAAGACGAGAGTCAGCACCGTGCAGAGGAATCGGAAGCCTTGCTGCAAAAGAATATCGGCCAGGCACTGGAAGCGACCCGAGATTTGGAACAGGCTTATCGTACCGTACATCAATTCTATAAGAACACAGAAAGTGATAAACTCACCAATGTGAATATTATAAATGCTGCCATGTCGCAGCTCACAGACCTGGATAATCCACGTTTCATTGAGCATGTGGCAGAAGAGCTCAAACACAATTACGATCGCCTGGATCTGCGCGACAACTATTCCCTGCTGGTGATACCAGGTTATCTGGGCGCTAACAAAGTAGTGGAAAGATGGGCAAAGATTGCCCATAACAACAAAGCGATGCTGGTAACGGACTTCGCTAATCTGGATCAACCGGATGATGTGATCGATTTGTTTACCTCTGCAAATCTCACTGGCGCCGATGCTTACCGTTCCAATGTCATCATGACCTGCAACTGGTTGGTAGGCCGCGGTAAAGTGGAATCTGCCGGCGAAGAAGATGATTTGCATGTTCCCGGTTCTGCTTCCCTGGCTGGAAAGATGTATTATACTTTAATGAGCCAGGTGACTGCCGGTAAGAAACACGGGGCCGTAAATGAAGCCGACGGGGTACGCTTTGATCTTAAGAAGAGTGAGATCTCCCAACTGGAGCGTATCGGCCTGGTACCTATGGTAAATGAATACGGCAAGGTAATGGCATTCTCTGCGAAGACCCTTTTCAACGGAGACAACATCGGCCTGCAAACCTATTCTGTGGTACGCGTGTTCGACTATATTACCAAAGTACTGTTTGATTTCCTGAACCGCCGCGCTTTTGAGAACTGGAACTCCAAAACAGAACATGACCTGCGCGCACAGATCGTCAAGTTCCTGGATAGTATCCAAGGCCCGGACGCCCTCATCGAACGATTCAAAATCATTCGTTTTGAGCAGGATGATGTACAGAAAGATCGTATCCACCTGGATATTCATATTACTCCTTATTTCCCGGCAAAAAGCTTTGTAGTGAAGCTGGACGGCTATAAGGGCGAAGATGAACAACGTACGTGGAATACAGAATACGCCGCAACGCCAAAGTAATCCACTACCGGGCGGTTTGATTTTTTCTTCCGAAAGCCCTATTTTAGAAGGGTATGAAGAATTTATTAATGCTGCACGGAGATATTGAAAAGACAGGGATTAACCACGAGTTTGCGAAAGCGTACAGGCAGGGAGCGGAAAAGGTAGGCGCTACCGTAAAAGAGATAGCGATCATGGACCTGAAATTCCTTCCCAATAAGCAGTTCAATAACCAGATCACTCCGTTGGAACCAGATCTGCTGGATGCGGCAGAAAAAGTAAAATGGGCGAATCATATTGTACTGTTCTGTACAGTGAATCACGATTCTATCCCTGCCAAGCTCTCTGGTTTTTTTGACCGACTGTTTGCACCAGGGCAGCACTATGCCGGAAAATCCGCACGCATAGTGTCTGTATTGGATGAAGCCAGTTGGAAAGAATGGCAGATGAATAAGACACCTACTTATCACGCCATCAAAAGGAACGTATTGGAGCGTTGCAGAATCATTCCAGTGAGAACCTGCACCATTGGCTATGTGCACTCTCCGGAGAATGATTATGCAAAAAAATGGATAGCGAAAATGATTGCATTCGGAGAGAAATTTATGTAGTGATTTATTTATGTTAACACTGCATGAAATGCCTGTACGAAAGCTATAATCGATAGAAAATTATTTATTTTTACGAATAGAACTGAAACATCAGGCGAGCGTTGTTTGTACCGAAGATGAACCATTTCTATCAGAAGAACCAGTTTAATTAGTAACCATAGGAAGTTTTGTTCGACCCGAACCTGGCACATTTTAGTGCGAGGCAGACCATTGTTTTTTTATTTGTTACCTATAAATTTTAATCATTATGGCATTCAATGCAAAATTAAACATGGCAGGCAAGGAGTACGATGTACTCAGCTGCAATTACTCCCTGAACAGGGATGTTGACGCCAAGGGCCGCCCGGCGTCCGGCGTTTATGGTGGTACTATCGATGTGGAAATCGAATCCACTGAAGACACCTCTATTGTTGAAGCAATGGTAAACAACCAGTTTAAACCTATTGCTGGTAAAGTCCTCATCAAAAAATCCGAGGAAGATGCCAAAATGAAAGAAGTATCTTTTGAAGATGCTTACATCATTAAGTATTCCGAAGGTATCAGCGTTATTGGATCAGATCCAATGAAACTTCGCTTTACTATTTCCGCCCGCAAGTTGAAACTCGGTAATGCCGAGCACGTAAATGACTGGCCAGGCAGGGATAAAGCGTAACCCCACTCCTCCTCTGATCTTCATGTATGATGAACTTCCATTGCAGCTTGTCTGCATGGCGTATACATGCGTACAAACAACCTTCGAATAACTTTAAAACGGAATACAATGGCATTTAACGCAAAAATTCAATTAGGCTCAAAAACTTACGATGTACTGCAATGCAGTTTTTCATTAAACCGCGACGTTGACGCAAAAGGTCGTCCTTCTTCCGGCGTATACGGCGGTACTATTCACGTAGAAGTAGAATCAACGGAAGATACTTCTGTGATTGAGTCTATGGTGAATAATCAATATAAACCTTTCAGTGGCAAAATCATCATCAAAAAATCAGATGAAGATGCCAAAATGAAAGAGCTCACTTTCACTGACAGCTACATCATCCAATACAATGAAGGCATCAACGTAGTGGGTAACCGTCCCATGACGCTGAGTTTCGTGATTTCTGCACGCACCCTCAAACTGGGTAATGCAGAACATGTAAACGATTGGCCAGGCAGAAGTTAATGCGTTCCTTAACAGAACATCATTCATTTCACACAGTGTGTACTGCCTTCGGGCAGTACCCCTGTCATTCCTGTTAACGCCAACATGAAAAAAAAGAAACACATATCGCCTACTGTACAGCCAAAGCAAAAGGGTAAAATCAAAGCGAAGACGAAGGCTAAGGCCAAGTCTGTACCCGCCACGCCATCCGACGTGGAGTATCAGCACCTTTTTGACACCTGTACTATTACAAAGGAAAAGATAGCAGAGGTAGACAAAATTATCGACGATAAAGTAATTGCCAACCGCAAAAGATATGATGATATCTCTACGATGGTACAGGCAGGCGGCGCGTTGGAAGGCACTTTCAGCACTTCGTCGTTGTTTAAAAGTCGTCCGCAGTTCAATGCATTTCCCGGCAGTTTACAGCAGCTGTACAATCCCGCGGCCAGCGTACCGGAATACTCCTTTCAGCAAGGCGCAGGAATGCTGCCGGATTTTTCTTTGGGATTCTCTCCGAAATCCAATCCATTCGGGCTGGGTTTTATAAGTGAGTTAAACAGTGACCTGAATTTCATTTCCAATGGCCGGATTCCCTGGTATTTCATCGCTTGCGTGCACTACCTGGAATGTGGCTTCAGTTTTAATAAACATTTACATAACGGCGATCCGCTTACTGCTCTTACCCGACAGGTACCCGCCGGACGCCCCAAAGTGAATCACCCTCCCCCCTTCACGTTTGAAGAAAGCGCCATCGATGCCCTGAAATTAATGGGCTTCGATAAAGTAACCAACTGGAAACTACCTTTCATCTTACGTAAACTGGAGGCATATAACGGCTTCGGCTACTTTAAATTTCATAGTATGAACTCCCCTTATCTCTGGAGCTACTCCAATCAATATACGAAAGGAAAATATGTAGCAGATGGTAAGTTCGATAGCGAGGCCGTTTCTGCCCAATGCGGATCAGCCGTGATACTGAAACGAATGGAAGACAGGGGATTGATCTATATACCAAGATTTTGATATGAGAAGAATTTTATTCGCTGTACTGGGATATTGTGCTGTATTGACATTCGCCGCCTGCGGCAACCGACAGTCCGGAGATAAAGGTCAACAACCCGACTCTCTGCAGCCAAAAAGCGTACAAGCCCACAGCGATAGTACACCGACTGCTAAAACAGATGAGGCGAAATTTCGTGTAGCCTTTGCCGTATTCCAGCAGGCGGTAAAAAACAATGATTCAGCAGCCATCCGCAAGATCATTCATTTCCCGTTGCAAACAGCTAAACAATGGACAAATGAGGATCTGAAATCGATGGAAATAGATAAATCAGCTGGGATAGTGCATAACACTGAATTCAGCGAATACTACTCCAACATCTTTCATCCAGCCGTTATGCGACTGATACCCAAAGCAGGCGAAGAGAACCTGCAAGAGATAGATGATAAGATGGATGAGGACTACTACAATACACTACGGCAGGGAACGGACAAAGGCGCAAAGCTCTATGAGGTATATGAACAATACCCGGAGAAGAATGGTAGCTCGGAAAACTTCTTTGCTTTCGTATTCGCCCGTATTGGCGGGGAATACAGAGTGGTGGCATATTATGCAAAATGGCCTGTCAAAGGCTGACATTCAACATTGTAAACAGGTTAACCTATGGAAGGGAAACTGCAAGTAACTATCAACATTGAAGGGACGCCGATCCTGCATTTTTCGACGTTTACCCTGGAACAGCGCTTCAATGCGCATCATTATTTTGAGCTGCGCTTCAACCATGATGAGCAAGGCGCCCCGGGCATGATATCCCTGGAAAAATCCCGTGGATTCATGGGTAAAAGCATTACCGTACAATTTGGTAGTGAACTGGGAAAAGAACAACTCTTCGTGGGAAAAGTAACACGCGTAGAGTTGTCGCAAAGCCATGGCTACCATGGAACCCTCATCATCAGCGGTTATAGTCCAAGCATTTTGATAGACCGCGGCCCTGATCTCGGCTCCTATCTCAATAAAGACCTGAGCGGTATCATACGCAAAGCGACCGAAGACGCTCCCTCCAATGAACTGAATCTCACCCTGAATCCTGCCAGGAAAGAACCGATTGACTATATGATCCAATATCGTGAAAGCGATTATGATTTTATCAACCGCCTTTCTGCAGAATACCATGAATGGTTCTTCTATGACGGGTCTAAACTTCATTTCGGCAAGCCGGATAAACTGGAAGAAGTGAAACTGGTATACGGCCGCGATGTGAATAGTCTGCAATATGCTATGCAGGTAGCCCCGCTGAAAAGCCGCAAGTTCGCTTACAAACCGGCAGAAGACGAACTTTTCAAAGCAGAAGCCAAAGCCGCAGCCTCCGGCCAGCCAGACCTTGCACATGCCGTGAATGCGTCCAATGAACTGTATAGCAAAGTATATTCTCAGCCTACGAACGTGCGTATCGACACAAAAAAAGATATGGACACCTTCGTAGACAATGAAGATAAAGCCAATATAGCCGACCTGCTGCAAATTACCGCTACTGGCGACAATCCGCAGGTGGCCATTGGCAAAATAGTGGATGTAGGCATGAGTGTGAAAGAGGTACTGAACTTCAACGTGCAACAACTCGGTCGTTTCCTCGTCACCGCTATTTATCACCATCTCGATGGCGTAGGACACTACTATCATACTTTCGAAGGAATTACTGCCGATGCAGAAAAAATTCCTGTTCGCGATTATGACAAGCCTTTTGCAGATATGCAACTTGCCATTGTAGAAGATAATGCTGACCCTAAAGGACAAGGTCGGGTGAAAGTGAAGTTTAAATGGGATTGCAGTTGCAACGATGCTTCTGAATGGTTGCGCGTAGTAACACCGGATGCCGGTAGCTCTGATAAAGTTAGTAAGAACAGAGGCTTCACCTTTGTTCCGGAAAAAGGCGATCAGGTACTGGTAGCTTTTGAAGAAGGAAATACTGCCCGACCATTAGTACTGGGCAGCGTGTTCCACGGTAAAACCGGCGGCGGTGGCGGTGCTGCAAATGGCGTAAAGAGTCTGACTACCCGCAGCGGTTCTACTGTAACCCTGGATGACAATAAAGGTAGTGTTACCGTGAAAGACCCGAGCGGCAACGTGTTGATCATGCATGGAGATGGGACTGTTACTTTGAATGCTCCGCAGAAAATGGTCATTAATACAACCGATTTCGTGCTGAATGCCAGCAACAGCGTTACGATCAATGCGCAACCTGGCGAGCAAGGCGGCGGCGATGGCACCGTTACCATCAGCGCAAAGAAGAGCATCAGCGGCACAGCAGATACAGAAGATATCAGCTTAACTTCTACTGCAAAAGATGTGAATATCAGCTCTGCCGCCGGCGTATATAAATTGGATTCTAAAGAGATTACACTCACCGCAAGCGAGAAATTCCATGCCCATGGCGGCGCCAAAGGAGAATTTGTTGCCAGCGAAATCGAGATCAATCAATGCTAAATATACACAGACCCAAACCAGGCGATGAAGCTTTATATCATCTGACCTCTGCCAACAGAACCATTGTTGGCGGCCGGTTGATGGAATTCGTACAACAGAAAGTAGTGCGGATGAAGATGATAGGAGAAGATAAGGGAGACACGATCTACGAGTACCAGCTTCTTGCTCAACAATTAGAAGGTACTGCTGTCATCCATGAATGGGCCATGGATATGGAAATCCTGCAATCGCCATTGAAAATAGTACTGGATGAAGCAGGGCAACTGAAAGACATCCGCAACCTCTTCGAGATTCGTGAGAAATGGGAAACCTCGTATGTCACGCATCTCCGCAGGAAATATAAACATATGAAAGAAGGACTGGAAGAACTCATTGCAGCAACCGATGCTTTGTTGAAAGACAAACCACGCTTCCTGCAATCGTTACAGGGATACAGTGGCTGGCGTTTTTTCTTTCAGGACAATTTCGATGGACAACCAGGATCACATCAGCAGCATTTATTGCTCCATGGTTTTTTCGGACAGGTAGATCTGCCACTATCCGTTGAGGCTACCTGGACAGAAGAATACGGTATTGGCGAGTATAGTTGCCAGTTGGAGACAAAGGGCAAACTGGATGAAAGTAAGTTCGACAGGAAGATGTTTGCCCGTATGCTAAAGGATCTTACCGGAATGTTTAATGTCAGCGCCCAATTGGATGTGTCGATGGAAGAACAATTACAATACGACAAACAGCATTGGTTACTGGCTGGCGAACTGTATTTGGAAACAAAAGTGGCTGATTGGTATTCCGTTGCTTCTGCACATGTGCTGGAACGAATTGATACAGCCAGAGCTGATGAACTAAAAAAGAATTTCAATGTTGCTGCGGCACCTACCGCGTAAATATCCGGCAATATGGGAACAAAAAAATACATACCTGATAATAGCTGGCTCACCTGCGATAAAGGGAGCGCTCCTACCCGTCTGAAGGTGACGCATCACAACAATACCAAAATCTATGGCGAAAACCTAGCGAGTGAAATGGATATGATCCCCGGGGAGAATATTATGCCGATGGGTCGGTGTTCCGCATCTGGAGGCAGTTGCCAACCGCAACCCATATACTGGGATAAATGTAACCAGGGGGTGAAAGTGAATGGGTATAAGCTTGTATTTGAAGACGCGTGCCTGTTGTGTAAGCAAGGGGGAAAAGTAAAAGTCGATTTTAATGCGCCATCCGGTGGCGGCGGCGCCTTAGGCCCAATAGCCGATGGCGTAACTGGTCTTGGCGCTGGCTCCTGGACCTTTGGTAGTTACGATGGCACATTGGATTATGTACAACGAGGCACCATTTATGATGTGGAAAATGGTAAACTAAGTCTGGTAAGACCGAACAGCGATAAGGATTACAGGAGAGGCGGGAACTACGGAGAGATGAAAGATAACGTGTATCATCGCCAGGAAGGCTGGAGAGATGTACGATCTGAGCATCCGGTGATCAATATTGATAAAAATACTGCTCCCGGAATAGATGGGGCTTATGAAAAAAATGGTACTTACAAATTAACAGATGCCAAGTATAATGGCGCCACTTTAGAGAATACTAAAACATATGGTCGCGAAACCAGCAGACGCTGGACAAAGGCACATATAGATAATGGCGGGATTAATCCGGCCGACAGAGCAGCCATGGCCCAAGCCAATGATATGGGTACGCTCAATCGCGAAATGATCAAGGTAGCGCCAGATGGCAGGATGCATTCTGAAACGATGGATGATAGGGGTTACAAACAAACCCGTGGCCAGAAAGAGACATTGGAGATTAAACCGAGTCGGGCAGGCACGCTTATCAATGGCGTACGCTCGTCTGTCCGTAATTCACGTCCTATTAAGGCATTGGCAAATTCAAATTTCTCTCAGGCCGTAAGAAATAGTAAATTAGCTACGGGTGCAAATGAAGGACTCTTCAAGGTTTCACAGGCAGTATCCCGATCCAAAGTATTGAGTGCTGCCGGAAAAGTAGCTGGCAGAGGGCTCATAGTAGTAGGCGTTGTGTTGGAAGGTATTAATGTTTACAATACTTACCAGGAAGAAGGACACTTTGGTAAAGAAACCCAAAAGGCTGTTGGCGGCGCAGCAGGCGCGCTCGCCGGTGGTTGGGCAGGAGCCGAATTGGGGGCAATAATTGGTACTGCTATTTGTCCCGGTGTAGGAACCGTGGTTGGCGGATTGGTAGGAGGAGCCATAGGCGGCCTTCTTGGCAGTGGACTGGGTAAGACAATAGCAGGATGGTTCTGATTTATTTTTTCAAAATATTTATATAATGGGGTTTTTAAACAAATTGTTCGGCGGATCAAATGTAAAGGAAGAAGATCGTTCTCCTAATCAGAGAGCTCCACTCAAAAATGCCAAATATTTTGAGGTAGCCCTCAAACAGAAAGACGAACGAATTGCAATGGATAAGAAAACACGGGAAACGTTGTTGCTGCAAGGCAGAGCGGAGCCTTACCATGATTGGTCGCTGGCACTTGACTACCTGATGAAGTTTTCAGTGGCTTACTCCATGGGACAGCCTATGGAAAGTTGTTACGATTTGTTTATTACTGCCTCCGATTGGTATGCCAAAGGCTGGGAGCCGGATTCCGCTTATGCAGATATGTTGGATATGGTTTCCATCGGTTACTTGTTGCAGATCCCTGATGATAAATATAATGGCATTGTGCAGTATGTTGAACAATCCGATAAAGGTTCGGACTATGCAGAGTGGCGGCCGGATGGTATTCTTTGGTTTATCATCAATGCCAGAAAAGCAACGGGTCCTACTCCTGATGCAGTGATCTGGCCTTCTCTTTACCAATCCTTACTGGAAATCACCAGAATGAATAAAGAAGAGGCTACTGTTGCAATGAAACAGTATCTGGAAAAGTGGTACGACCTACACAGCAATGATCCCTGGTATAACAATCATACAAAAGACCATGCTTATACTGGCTACTGGTGCTGGGAAGCGGGCGCCATTACTAAAATAATGCAATTGGACGATTCGTCTTTTAAAGATAGTCCTTACTATCCGTATGATTTGGTGCATTGGCGCAGATAAGGCTCTGATCAACAAACCCAAACTCTACTGGGGATTTTGCGAGATACTACCACGAGATATTGCATCAACGAAATGGAAATATCAAATTAATTTCCGGCGAGTAATGGAAAGAAATACTAGAGGTTTATTTTCATTATGTACTTACGACTGTAAAATTGACCACATTATTGTTACTGTAAGTAAATCTATGCACCCCCAAAGGTATCGTTATAAGATATCTTTGGGGGCAAAATTTAGGATGTTACCATAGCGGAGTACCTGTATTTGTCCACGCATTGGTTAAATAATCATTTTGGGCATACTGATAAATAGAGCCATCCAGTCTCAACGTCCAATGTGAACCAGATAGTAATGATCCCCGTCCTTCTACAGCTGCCAATGTAAGGACATAATCACTGTTAGAAACGTCTGTCTCATTTATCGCAACGCTTGGTCCCATTATATAAAATCCGTTTGTAGGTAAAGTACCGGTTCCATTATACAGATTTGCACTTCCTGTAAGGTTTACTGAAATGTCTCTCATCGATGTGGCTGGATTCCATTTACAACAATCCTTCCACTCTAGTTTAAGTCTGATTACAGAATAAGCTATCCACGTTCCTACGTTGGTATTTTCAATAAACCCGGTTACTTCATGAACGAACCTTGTATGTACATTTCCCCAAAGGAAAAATTCTTTAATGTACCTTGAATCAGTTGCAGTAAGGCCTAGATCTGATTTACCATTAGGATCTGTTGTCTGTAATTTGATTTGCCTCGCATCAAAAGATTGTGCTATTAAACCAGGTTGTTCCTTGATAACAGAAAGTCTTTCCTCATCCACTACAGGGATATAATACTTTTTGCCATTATGATACCAAATGATATCATTACCAATCCGCATTTCACCATGCTCATTTAAAATCGAAAGCAGTTCCGCAGGAAATCCGAAGTCACGTAAATCCTTGATTTCAGCAGAAACAGGAACTTTGTCAGATAAACTTCTTAGGGTAGAATTTAGAGATATAAATCCTAGCTGATCCTGCATTTTCTTTCTGAAATTCCTTTTTATGAATTCAACATAATCCGCCTGAGAGGAGAAAAAGAGCCGACCATGGTCAACAATGGGATCTTTTGTCCCCTGGACTGAAGGGATTTTTTCAGGAGCCAATGATGTGTTTTTCTTGCTACAACTACTTGCAAACAGTACAGTTGTAAGACCTAAAATAACTAAATAGTGCTTCATGCTCATCATAATATTTGAGGGTTTTGGGTTGATGGGTTCAGGGATAATAAATAATATAGGTTATATTTCCAGCAATGGTACTTTTTAAATGTAATAAGGATAACTGCGGCGAGACATCAATAGCCAATTTTAAGGACTAGGAATATTATTTCCGCTAATACACCAAATGAATCCTATATTAGTCATTTTGTAAGCATACATGAATGCATCAACATCTTCATATTCAAAACACGCGCCTTCACTCCTTCTCTTTCATTATCGATGAAAACAGACCCACTATTGTCTTTCTGCATGATTCCCTGGGATGCGTTACCCTCTGGCGGAGCTTTCCTCAGCAGCTGGGAGAAATGACCCAGTGCAATGTACTGGTATACGACCGGCAAGGTTATGGACAATCAGATCCCTTTACGACCAGTTCCAGAACAAACGATTATATGGAGCAGGAGGCAGATACCTTAATGTTATTACTGGAGACATGTGCGCTCACAAATGTTATCTTGTTCGGGCATAGCGATGGAGGCTCTATTGCCCTGATTGCCGCGGGAAAATACCCAGATCGGATTAAAGGAGTGATTACAGAGGGGGCACATATTTTCGTGGAAGAAATCACTTTAAATGGCATTAGAGAAGCCGTGAAACTATATCAGCATA
Source organism: Chitinophaga dinghuensis (assembly GCF_003259435.1). GTDB lineage: Bacteria > Bacteroidota > Bacteroidia > Chitinophagales > Chitinophagaceae > Chitinophaga > Chitinophaga dinghuensis. Next base: position 1,026,474 of record NZ_QLMA01000001.1, on the reverse strand, counting down.
CTGATTTAAAAAAGAAACTGGAAAAGTATCATGGGGATAAAACGGAGGCAGTATTCCATATGTGGGCTGATACCTGGTTGAGTAATGCATTTCGTTCATGGGATATTACAGACTTTCTGCCTGGCATCAAATGTCCGGTCCTGGTTATCCAGGGCGAGTCCGACGAGTACGGTACTATAGCGCAGGTAGAGGGAATTGCACAACAGGTATCAGGAGAAGCAAGCGTTTATATGATTCCTGGTATAGGTCATACCCCACATAAAGAAGCAGCACAGCCTGTATTAGACCGTGCCGCTGTTTTTATTCAATCCTTATACTAAGCGATTAATGGGCTGCATCATAAGACTGTGCATTCTCCAGATATTCGCCACTGAGGCCTCCAAAAGGCAGACCGGTTCCTGTTTCCAGGAGTAATTTGAGACTGTCCAATGTCTGATTCCAACCCTGCTGGCAGATAGCCCAACATTCGAACATAGGGGTCAGTCCCGGATGATGGATGGTGACCTCGGTACCATTGTCTTTTGAGGAGATGGTCCAGATAATAGTAGTGCCTACCCATTCAGCTGGATTTTGCAGCGACTTTGTTCCTGGAGGCGGTACTTGGTTTTGGCCTACACAGTACCAAACAATGCGCTCATTTTGCACCACTTCTCCAATTTTCATGGTCATGAAAGTTTCTCCAAATCTTACTGTAAATTCTTCGTCTGTTTTACTGGCAGCACCCTGGTAATCTGTGCTCCACCATTTGTTAATCTGAGTGGTTATTGCCTGGAAGGCAACCTGCGCAGTGGTATTCACCATCATGCTGTTCTGATAATCCTGATTTGTCATATGCGGTGTTGATTTATGCTTTCCAAAATTAGGTCGAATCGTTGGATGACAACCAATACAATAGTGACAACAAACCAAGACAATCTTGCCAAATAGCTGTAACTTTAAACGGTAGTTTACCAAACAAGTATACTCATGCGTATTGCCATATTGAATTATGAAGATGCGGTACCCACCTGCGTCACAGGCCCCGCTGATATCTGGAGAGGAATGATCCGGATGTATCCCCTACTAACCGGCAACAAGTTGAAGCAGGAAATCCGAGTAGAATTCGTCTCCCTAAATCATTCTACACAACATTTTTATACTACCCCGGCAGGTTCCACCCAACCTGTTAAGCTCAGCACAGAGGAGGTCTTTGATCTTATCATTATCCCGGCTATGTATTTCGAGAGGATCGAAGCGGTCATCACAGGAGAACAAACGTTGATCCGATGGCTGCAACAACAATATACCCAGGGAGCAGAACTGGCAAGTATTTGCGTAGGTGCGTTCCTGTTAGCTGCCACTGGTTTACTAGAGGGAAAGAAAATCACCACCAACTGGCTGTTTGCCAAACCATTCCGGGAACGCTTCCCGAATATTGAATTACAGGATGATAAAGTAATTGTGGACCAGGGTCGTCTCTACTCCTGTGGTGGCGCTTTTAGCTTCACCAGCTTTATGATCTACCTGATAGAAAAGTTCTGCGGCCATGAGGAAGCAACGGCTGCTTCCAAAATATTGATGATTAATGTGCATGATCTTCCACAACGGACTTTTTCCATCTTCAAATTTCAATATGAACATGGGGATGAAGTCATCACACGTGCACAAAAATATATTGAAGATAAGTTTCAAGATACGTTAACATTGGAAGACATCGCCTCCCATTGCAGCATGAGTGTTCGTAACTTATGCAGACGATTTGAGAGTGCCACTGCCAATACGCCTTTTGAATACTTACAACGGGTACGTATAGAGGCTGCCAAGGAAATGCTGGAGCGTAAACAGGAAGGAATTGAGCAGGTTTCGCTGCATTGCGGATATGATGATGTTAACTACTTCCGTAAGGTATTTAAACGTCATGTAGCGATGACACCACGTGCCTACCAGGAAAAATATGGAAGAAAAAGGGCCCACATTGCCTGAGTTTCCTCCTCCTGTACCATAACTGATAGGCACTCTCGCAGGGTGTCAAAAATGTCTTGAGATTAATTTACCGGATGCGCGTATACAGGCGTTCCAAATGTTATGGCGAGCAAACTACCATCGTTCCCCCATCCATACAGGATATTGGAAGGGCTAACGGTACAATGGTATTTTTTTGTTCCCACCACTTGTCCGGTTATTTCCACATCTCCTGTACAGGTATTCAAAGTAATCTTTGCTGGCAATGATTTTTGCTCTGAAAATGGTTGTGTTGCCTTATTCACCGGGAATGGGTTATTTACTTTATCCATGCGTTCAAAACGATCGCTGATCAACATATCGGCCTGCCATATCAGGAAAGTGCCATCCTTGGTCATTACTGTTTTGTAATTGGTAATGTATCCTTGATTGGTGGTATTGTTCCCTGTATAGAAAACATTCCAGGAACCGGATACCGGATTCACAACCGTAATTTGGACAGTGGAAGGACCTGCTGCTAACCCTTTTTGCGGATCATCTGTTACATATGGTTTGAAGAATGCCATTGGCTCGCACAAAATCTTAATTCCCGGACGAATTACTTCCTTCGTGATTTGTGCATTGGCGGAAGAAGAGACCAATAGCATTAAGGCATAGATAAAATGTTTCATGTTGGTATTTGTTACAAGTATGCTACTTTGATTGCTCTTTTATTATTCCTCCCAGGCTCTTGCCTCTCAAATCCTTGATGGTATAGCCTGCGGTGGAGAAACTGAAAGCGGTCTTGGTAATACTTTTTGTTTCAATTGCTTTTTGTCCGCCATTTTCCACCTCTGCTACGAGGTAATTCTTATCCACGGCGGTTCCTAAAGGGTTGGCTGTTGCCCCCAGTTTACTTAGGCCTGCGCCTCCAATACCTGCGGTGTAGAGGCGTGCTGTAGGGAATTCTACGGGTACATACCAAAAATTGGTGGTACCTTTTTCACTTTGTAGTTGGTATTCTACGGCTTCTCTGCCACAGATCTTTTTTGTTTTCCCAGTGGGAGTCAGTGTTCTCGCTGGTTTTGTTTTGGGGTTTTTATTTCCTTTCATCGCCATCCCTGTCATCACTTTATTCATACTGACGCCGGTGATGGTTTTTCTGGCGTCATCCACCAGCCAACCGCTACCATCTTTGGTATAAATCAACATCGACATACCGTTATCTCCCGTACTGGATTTAATGGCGGTAAAGTCGCCATTGGTAGTAAAGTAATAAGTATTGGTACCGCTTTGTTCCCCATTTTTAATATTCATCTGCTGCACTACTTCATAGTTAAACTGTATTTGTGCAGGCAAAGACGATTGCGCAAAACTGAAGCCAGTAACCATGCACAGGCAGGTTAATAAGCTCAATAGCTGTTTCATAACTTATAATTTAGAACACACATGTCATTGGGCAATGGCATACATTACCGTGGCTTTGTGCTGCTAAATTACCGAGGTCAGAAGGGCTGGAATAGTAAAAAATCGCAAATCTTGGTTAGCCGAGTTTTTGGACGTAGTTCTCTGGGGGCGGAGGTAGTTGTTGGAGAAAACTTCTGGGGGAATGTCCGCTAAAAACTTTGAAATCCTTTACCAGGTGCATCTGGTCAAAGTAACCCAAGCTGTGGGCGATATCCGTCCATTCCCGATGAGGAGCGGATAATTTTAATAACAAGGCTTTATTGAAGCGAACCAATCTGGTATATAATTTTGGGGAGAGCCCTACCTGTTCCGCGAAATGCTGTTCAAAACTTCTCAGGCTCATATTTACATGTCCTGCCAGATCTTTAACATTAACTGCAGCGGGATTTTTTACTATAAAATCTACCGCAGCGGTAATGTTATCTGTTGCATTTCGTTTTTGTTGTCCGGACAAAGCGGCCAGGAAATAGGTATCTGCCACCGTGGCGATAGCAGCGATACTGTTGGCGGCTTCAAATTGTTCCTGTAGCAACGCCACTTGCTGACCAATGACATCATCACTATGCAGCAAGTGATCACTGAGGTAGTGCATGGGAATATGAAACAACCGAAAGAAACCGTTTCCTTTGAAGTTGATGGTCAGGAAACGATATTTACCGTTGTATCTTTGATAGCCCTGATAAACTGTTTGTAAACCCAGCAGATGACGCTGTTTGAGATTTAGCGATACTGTCCCCTGCACCGTTTCATAATCCAGTGGCGTATTGCTCAGCCAGAAAGTCATCGTGGCGAAATCGATCGCATGAATAGGCTTGATAATATCCTGATCACAAGTGTCAATCTCCCGCAAACAATAGCAGCGGATATAATCCCTTAACGGTAATGCTGGTAATATTTCAGTGGTCGAAACCATGATGGATAAAGGGGTAAACGGTTGAATACAAATATACAAATTAGGTATAAGTTTTATCGCACAAACCTTACTTTCCTGTCGACCGTTCTTTTAATTTATTGTGAATCTATTCATTATATTAAAAAATATTATATAATTTTTTACCGGATTACCATCCACTTTAGTAATATAATTTATACTTTAAGGTTGTAAAAGAAAATGCCGGAAGCCACATTGCAGGCCTCCGGCATTTTTCATTATACATACAGCAACATTATCTTCCCCATCCATAGTTCTGCGTCAGCGTAGGCATAATAGCCGTTTCTGAGGAAGGTATAGGAGATAAATAATAATTCACCGGGAAGATACGGGTACCTGAAAGCAATGGAATTCTTGCATAGAATTTATCGCCGCCTTCCATGATATTCATGCCTGTCATTTTCATCTGTTCAGGAGCGGTTGCGATTAACCACCTGCGGATATCATAGTATCTGGCGCCTTCATAGGCAAGCTCTATACGTCTTTCATTTTGAATACGTTTTCTCAGCCCTTGCTGGGTGTTATCCGCTGTGGTCAGGGGTAATCCAGGCATGCCTACACGGCTTCTTACGCGGTTGAGCGCTGTATATGCATCTGTTACAGGACCATAGTATTCATTCAGTGCCTCTGCATACCAGAGTAATACATCTGCGTAGCGAATGAAAGGATAATTTCTGTAATTGGTATTGGGTCTGTCTTTCAGGTTTTGGGTAGGATCATTCCATTTTTGTACATAGTAACCAGTACGGGTACTCTGTCCGGTTTTACCCCATCCATCCTGGTTAGTACCCAGGGCTTTGGTAAATTCAGTGATCACGTTTCTACCCAGTAATGGCATTTGATTGAAATACTGATCGGTGTAAAAGCGAGGGTCCCTGTTAAAATACATTTTGGAGATAGTTGTTTTAACGGTCTGCCACTGGCGGTTTCTGAATACGCGCATGAGGGTATCTACATAACCGGTTTCTGAATAGCCGGAACCAGGGGTAGTAATCGCGAGGCCATTTTTCATTTCATAAGCATCCACCATTTCCTGCGGAGTGCTGATAGCGCCGGTTCCGCCATAGTCGGTCCCGTTAGGCATTGTATTCGCTTCCCAGTTATTGCTGGGGCCACCTTGTCTGAACCAGATCACTTCCTTGTAATCTCGTTTGTAGAATAGCTCCGCACGATCTGCACGCAGATCGTAAATACCCAGGTCCATTACAGCCTTAATAGCATCAATGGCCAGTTTCCATTTTTCTTTGTTGTAGGTCGTATTAAAGATGAGGGTACCATCCAGGTTTTTTACGCCGAGAATCGTGTTTTTAACAGATGTACCATCTACTGTTACCGCCTGGTTATCTATTTCACCGCCATTAAAAAGAGGGCTGGCCGCATACAGAAGTACTTTCGCTTTCAGGGCCAGGGCAGCGCCTTTGGTTACTCTTCCGATATCCTGATCTGCGTAATCCTGTGGTAATGCAGCTGCGGCTTCATCACAGAGTTTTGTGATAAAGGAGACCGTTTTATCTACTGTTGCACGAGGCAGTTTCAGTGCTTCATCATTTTGATTAACGGTGTAATAATGATCCACAATAGGAACGCCACCATATTTTTCGAACAACAGGAAATAGTAATAAGCGATCAGGAATTTTACTTCTCCTTTATAGCGAGGAATGATCACCGTTTTATATTGGGTAGTCTGGTTATCGTTCTTGATAGGCACTTTGTCAATATTCTCCAGGAAGTGATAACCAATGCGTATTTCCCGATACATCTGATCGAAGTTGCGCATATCATCGTTGGTGCTGGTCCAGCCGCCGGAAATGTACTTGCTGGCTTTAGCTTGCAGGGAGGTAGGATAACCTTCATCACAAACCAGGGAAAGAATGGAACCATCGGCGGTGCCATCAAAATCCCCGTTCAGATCGCCGTATAGAACAGCTACTTCTTTCTCTGCCTGCGCTACATCTGCGAACAGATCGTTTTCTGTATAAAACTCCTTGGGCGCAATGTCCAGGTAATTTTTACAAGATGCGAGCATCGTGGTGAAAGAGAGAAAGAGGAATATTTTATTTTTTCTAGACATCATAATCATTATTTAAAAGAGAGACTCAAACCAGCATTGTAGGTACGCATCAGCGGATAGTTTGGAGAAGCGTTATCTTCTTCCGGATCAAACAATCGCAGTGTGCTCCAGGTAAGCAGGTTATTACCGTTCACATATACCCTGATATTACGCAGGCCAATCGGATTTGTCCAGGCTTTGGGCAGGTTATATCCTATTTCCAGATTTTTCAGTCGCACATAATCCGCTTTCCAGAGCCACTGAGTGGAATGTTGTGTGTTTACCACATTCTTGATGGCCATTAAGCGGGGATATCTTGCATCCGGACGTTCTGGTGTCCAGTAATTGTCTTTCCAGTCGGATAACATATTGGAGAAATCGTTCTGAGGTCCGAAAATTGCCGGGCCTGCAACATCGATATATCTTCCAAAGGCGCCCTGGAAGAGAGCGGAGAAGTCGATTCCTTTATAAGACATGGACAAGGACACGCCGAGAATCTGTTCTGGTTCGCTTACTTTATTCAGATAGGTTTGGTCATAGCTATTGATAATGCCATCTCCATTGAGGTCCTTATAGCGGATATCGCCTGGTTGCATTACACCAAAGAGCGATTGATTAGGGCCTTTGGCGATATCTTCTTTGGATTGGAAGTATCCATCTGCCACATAGGAGAAGATAGAGTTGATGCGGGTGCCTGTTACTTGCTGCCATGTTCTGTCTGGCATAGGTATTTCCAGGTATTTGATAATTTTATTACGGGCAAAGGAGTAAGTAGCTTTTACTTCGTAGTTGAGATCTTTGGAAAGCCTGTTTCTGTGACCTACTTCAAACTCAAAGCCGTGGTTATCTACAATACCGCCGTTGAGTTTAGGGAATGTTACCAATCCCAGGAATCCGGAGATAATTGGGGAAGATGATTGGTAGATACCAGTTCTGTGTTCATAGAACACGTCGCCGGTGAAGGAGAACAATCCATTTTTGATGGAGAGATCAATACCGCCATTGTACTTCCTGGCAGTTTCCCAGGTTACCTGTGGGTTGCCGGCAGCGGCTTCCACAGCGCCTGGCATGGTATTGTCATAGTTGGTGCCGAAGTTATAACCTTTGGCATTGATGTTCCAGTTACTCTGATAAGCAAAGCGTGTTCCCGGGTCCTGGTTACCTACTTTACCTGCGGATACACGCAGTTTAAGCAGATCTAACCAGTTGTTGGCGGAGGAGAGGAACTTTTCTCTGCTGAGCACCCAGGCAGCCGATACAGCGGGGAAGAACCCGAATCTTCTACCTTTGGCAAAATTCTCAGAGCCATTATATCCGAAATCAAATTCTGTGATATAACGATCGTCGTAACTGTAGGAGAATCTACCCGTCAGGCCCTGCTGCCTGTAAGGCAATGCGCCAGTGGCGTTGGTAGATCTCACACTTTTGGAAGTGATCAGGTACAACAACATACCGGAGATGTTATGTTTTTGTACCTGTTTATTATAGTTCAGGTAAAACTCCGGATTGATATTGTAGTAATAATTTTGGTTATAGAGCGCATAGTTGAGGAAGTCCTGACCGCTATTCACCATCTGGTATTTATTATTTCCCTGGTAGGTATAGGTATAATACTTACGGGATCTGTAAAAACCATTGGAGTTATAGGAGTCGAAAGAGAATCTTGTTCTGAAGGAAAGTCCTTTTGTGATGAAATCCAGGTTGCTGGTGAGTCCTACCGTTCCTTGCGTATAGAAGGAATTCGGTTTCTGGAAACCTCTGGCAGCCAGTTCTCCATAAGGGTTGGTATAACCGGCTACCTGTGCGATGGAACCATTGGGGTTGGTCATTGGCATCACATAAGGCGGCGTTTTTTTCAGGAGGGTAAAGAATTCATCCTGGTAGATATCCGGCATTACCTGGTTACGCACGATGGTGGCTAATCCCAGTTCAGCGGATAACCAGGAGCTCAGTTTCACATCCAGGTTGGAGCGGAAATTAAAACGGTTCTCTACGTCCTGGGTATTGTAGCCTGGGAAGTCGCCGGTTCTTTTATAAATACCATCTTCATGGAAATAGGAGCCGGAGATAAAATATTTCAGGCCGGGTGTACCGCCGGAAATATTCGCATTGGCTACAGTGCGCATGGATGCTGGTTTCAGCAGTTCATGTATCCAGTCAACATCCGGATACAGGTATTTATATTCCAGACTGTCGGGCCAGTTTTTGGATGCATCATACCTGTTAATATAATCATCTGTATACAGGGATGCTTCTGTAGTAGCGCCGTCATTGATGAGACCTTGTTTATGCAGGCGGAAGTAATCTGCCGAATGCAGGTATTTAGGCAGTTTCATAGGGGTTTTCACAGCCTGTTCTACATTCACCTGAATTTTTGCTTTTCCTGCTTCTCCTCTGCGGGTGGTTATGAGGATAACACCATTGGCGCCGCGTACGCCATAAATAGCAGTAGCAGAAGCATCTTTCAGGATAGTGATATTGGAAATTTCATTGGGGTCAATGAACTCAAAACCATCTCTGGGAACGCCATCGATCATGATGAGTGGATTGTTGCTGCTGGAGTAGGTGGATTGTCCTCTCAGCCATATTTTGGAACCATCCTGGCCGGTAGCGCCGGTCGACTGACGGGCAATCAATCCAGGTAATCTGCCCACCAGCGCATTACTCAGGTTGGAGACAGCAGATGATTTCAGCTCTTTTGTTTCCACAGAGGCAACAGAGCCGGTTAAGGTAATCTTCCTTTGTTTACCATATCCTACTACTACCAACTCATTGAGCACGGCAGGATCTCCTTTCATGCGAATCAGGAGGGTATTGGTTTTTTCGGAAAGACTAAACTCCTTTTCTGTATAGGAGATATATCCAATACAGGTAAAGGAAAGATCGTATTTAACCCCGGTGGATAATTTGTTGAGCGTGAACATACCGGCTGTATCCGTCTGTGCCACCGCTACCGTTTGTGCATTTGATTTTACGATAACCGTCACTCCTATCACAGGGGAATTCTTTTCATCGAGTACTGTTCCTCTAAGCAATACTGTTTGTGCATTTGCTTTGGTGGTGAGCAGAACGAAAAAAAGATAAAATAGGCTACTGACGATACCTGCAATTTTTTTCTTCATAATTCTGTTTTCATTTTAGGCATAGCTCCGCCACAGTGCCGTTGGTAAACACTGTTGCCGGTACCTTCCGGGATGACTTATTGTTTATTTATGTAAATGGTATTTCCTTTGATAGTATACGCCAGTTTGTTAAGGCCGCACAGCGTGCGCAGGATCGACTCACAATCGCTGCCCTCCGCCGGGAAATTGCCTGTAAAACGATAGGCTACTACATCCGAATCATTACAAATGATGGTCTTCTCAAACTTCCTGCCCAATACGTCAAATATATGTTCCAGTGATGCTTCTTTAAATATTAGTTCACCATTTGCTTCATTTGTTGCAGCTGGCGAGATCATTTTTTTCGCTGTTGATACAGGTGCAGTCAGACTCGTTTTAAATCCTTCCGGTTCTACCAGCAAAGATTCACCCGGCATCATCAGTATGCGGTCTGCTTTCCCCGATACTGGCGCCACACTTACTTTCCCTTCATATAAATGAATCTGAACTTTACCCATAGCGACCTTACTTACGGCGAACTTCGTTCCCAGCGCAGTAGTGATGATGCCATCAGCAACAACGGCAAACGGTATAGCTTCATTCCTGATAACCGTAAAAATGGCATTTCCCTCCAGGTATACTTTTCTTTCAGCTACGCCAAACTGTTTACTGTATTGAATACTACTACCCTTCTCCAGCACAATACCCGTTCCGTCAGTCAATTCAATATGCATGGGTTTATCTGCCCGGATAACGGTCATTTCATTAGCCGCTATTTCCTGTTGATGGGTGGCCGACTGCTGCTTCAAAGACCAGATGCCCGGCATGGTTACAGCAATTAATAAGGCAGCGCAGGCCGCTACCGCCACAATCGCCGTCTTCCAGAACTGCAAACGGTTACGACTAAACGAAACAATGGATGCTTGCTTATTGATTTCTCCTAATAATCCTGTCAGTACTCGCTGGTCCGCATCTCCCGGCATTCTCTCCTGGTATTTCTCTATCACTTCATCATATTCTACCTGCAATGCATACAGATCAGCCGCATTATCCCTCGATAACAGCTGGTAAAGGCGGCGCATTTCCTCAGGGGAACTCGTTCCCTGCCAATATTTATTTATAAGTTGATGTAGCTCGTTCATTCACTGCCTTTGCTATAAAGACTGGCTTATCCCGATTTGGGGATAAAATCCAATGTTAACTAAATGTTAATTCAAAATACTTTAGGAAAGATGCCCTTGAAGCAGGTATCCGGAAACCAGGAAAAGCAGGAACAGCTGGGATTCTGCACTGACATTACCGGAATTTTCGTTCAGGTGTTTACGTAAGATGGCGGTACATTGTTTCAGGTAATCTTTGACAGATTGTATACTGATTCCTGTAATCGCGGCTATTTCCTCATGGGATTTCCCTTCCAGGCGGAACAATTTGAAGACTTTCTTTTTCTGGCCCGGCAGCTGTTCTATGGCATTATTCAACAGCCAGATGCGGTGTTCATAATCCTCTTCTTGCTCTTGTGAGGAATGAGTATCCTCGAGGATATCCTCCGGACAGTCGGCCATCAGTGCCACCAACTTATTTTCCTTCAGTCGTTTTTTAAGGTGATCGACCGACTTATTATAACTAATCACAAAGAGCCAGCTACCAACGGCTTTTATGGAGGCAATATTATTTCGTTTATTCCAGAGCGTGAGAAAAACTTCCTGCATGATATCCTGTGCCAGCACAGGGTCCTGGATTATTTTTGTGATATTATGGTATACGCCGTGTTTGTATTTATTGTACAGATCTACAAAGGCTTCCTGGCTGCCCATCCCGAGCATCTTAATCAATTCACAATCTTCCGTAATATGGTGCATCGCTGAAGAGTTACCTTTTAAAAAGTGCACAAAACTATTTAAATCATAGGGGCCAAGGCCTCCCTTCATTATTATCTTCTGGTTAAATTAACAAAAAAATGAAATAAATGAGAAAAACCTGTTATATCGTATATGCCTAACGGTATGGGGTATATTATAAAAAAAGGCCCCTGATCAAACAGGAGCCCTTTCTTTTCTACAGTTAAAAACCAGGTTATTTCTCATTCGCCAATGTTACCATGGCAGCTACTTCCGCTACAGCGGCATCCTCTCCGCCGGTAAAACCAGTGAACCGGAACCGGATATTTCCCTGCTTATCGATCACGAACTTAGTAGGAATACCTCTCACCTTATAAGCGTCTACCACTTTATTGATGCCTGTGGCCGGGTCTTTCAGATCCATCAGCACTTCAAAAGGATAATGATTATTGGTGATAAAGCTCCTGGCATTCGCAATGGCAGCATTATCTTTCTCCCAGGTATGAATAAAGAGGAATACCACCTCCGGATTGTTCTTATACTTTTCCACGGCCTTCTTCATGGCTGGGAAAGAGGCTTTACAGGGGCCGCACCATGTTGCCCAGAAATCCAGTATGACTGTTTTTCCTTTGAGAGACGATAACGAAACGGCTTTGCCATCTACATCTGTGAGGGTAAAATCAGGAGCAGGCTCACTGATAATCTGTTTCGCCATCTCCAGTCTGATTTTCTCATCCAGTCCGCCTTTCAGAGAATCCAGGTAGCCTTCAAAACCATTGGCGCCACGAATTTTCGTATAGGCTTGTTGTAACTGCTCTTTGGAGGAAGCATTCAACATGCCCTGTGCGGCAATCGCACTGAGTTTCTCAAATGCCTGCTGGTAATCGCCTTTCGCGAGCAGAATTTTGGCGTACATTTCATTTACGCCTGGCCTTACCGGGGTTTCTGCCTCGGCAGCACGACGGATATACACCAATGCGGAATCATATTGTTGCTCCTGGTACAGGCAGTTTACATAAGTACTCAGATAGCCAGGATAACCCGTAGCCGCAAAGCCAGCGCCAAACTCCGTTTTGCGGGTAGTTCTGAAGGACCAGGAAAGATCTATCGCTTTCTTAAGTAAATCTTTCGCTGCTGCATAATGTCCTTTTTTCAGTAAGGTCATGGCTGTTCCAGCCCAGCCTTCGCCTTTCCAGAAAGGCGATTCGATACTGTTCGCATATGCTACCGCCTTTGTAACATTATCCGCTTCCGCATATGCTTTGGAAACACTGTTTCGTGCATAATCATAGATAATTCTTTCCGGTCCGAACTTCGCAGGCGGATATTTCTGCAGCCATTGCTTATATAACTTTTCCTTTTGAACAGCATCCGGCTCGTTGTAGATCGCCTCTACGGAGGTATTGCGGACAATAATCCCTGCCGGGAATTTTTCCTTCGCCGCACTTGTAACAGAATCAGCTACTTTCCCCAGCTTCAGCTGATAAAAGAAATTGCTGGCGGTTATCCAGTCCTCTTCCTTCTTGCTTTTCAACAGGCCATACATCTTTGTTGTCAGCAACTGGTGATCTTTTTCATCCCCTTTCAATAGCTGACTATAATAATTTTTCAGGGTATCTGTCTGATTGTTTTGGGCAGACGCGATACTCACTGTACCGAGCAAGCCCCCACAAAGCAGGATTGGTATTAACTTTTTCATGATGATATATTAATGGTGGTAATTAATTTGTATAACCAGGATTTTGTGTCAACGATGGATTAGCTACCCGCTGTGCATCCGGTATCGGATACAGGATATCCGTGCTGGTCCAGGTGGCAGGGCGCATGCCCCCAATAACATCATCTGCACGAGTCTGACCTCCCATCAATCCTGGCGTACGTTTCAGATCAAACCAGCGATGCCCCCATTCTCCAAATAACTCCGCTTTTCTTTCCTTTTCAACCGCCAGCAGTAATACCGGCTGTGTACTATTATTGTCCAGGAATGGTAACCCTGCTCTTTTTCGGATACTGTCCAGGTCCGCAATAGCGCCGGGAAGGTTAGCCAGTTGCGCCCGCGCTTCTGCCCGAATGAGATACTGTTCTGCCAACCGAAGCACTACATTGTATTCATTTCCGGTAGTGGTACCGGCAGCGACTACACGCAGTTTATATTTCGTGATCACTTTATAATTGGTACCGCCAATTACCGTAGGTGCGACCCAGTTAGTCTTCCGCAAATCGCCGGCTTCCAGACTATTATAGAGTGTATCCGTCAGCGTTACACCAGGAACAGTTCCTGTTGCAGCGGCATAGCTGCCACCATTGGCATCTGTGTTTGTAGTATAGATGGAAAGTCCTGTTAACGTGAACAACTGCCAGATGATTTCATTACTGGTATTAGAGAAAGTTGTGTTCAGATCTGTATTCAAACTGTATATACCAGAGTTAATTACCGCACTGGAAGCGGTTTCCGCATTCTGCCAATCCTTCGTATAGAGGTAAGCTCTCGCCAATAATGCATTGGCGGCTTGTCGGTTGATTCTTACTCTCATCGTGGAAGGATAAGTATCAGACAAAACCTCTCTTGCTGCGGTGAGGTCTTTAATGATCTGTTGCCAAACCTGTGCTGCTGGCGTTCTAGGTAATGTAGCATTGATCAACGGCTCATCGGTAAGCGGCATCGGCACATCTCCGAAATAATTAACCAGTTGAAAAAACAGCAACGCTCTCCAGGTTTTTACTTCCCCGGTAAGCTGATTTTTTACTGCATCTGAAAGTCCGGTACTACGGGTAATACCCGCCAGCATGGCGTTTGCCTGCGACAAAGCGCCATAGGTATAATACCATAGCGTATTAGCCACGAGTGTATTGGTAATGGTGATACTATTTGTTCTGAACTCATCATATGCAGGAGACGAGATATTGTTCTGTAATTCATTCGCTGATAAACCGGGTAATTCACTCATAGGAAAAATCAGGCTGCGCGTGGAGGAGGCGTTATAAATACCCAGCACTGCACTACTGGCGGTGGCATCGCTGGAGAAGCTCTGATCCAGTCCTACCTGGTTAACAGGCGCACCTATTTCTACCAGCTTGCGGCAGGAAGAAAAGACACTACCAACAAGTGCTAATACAATTAAATTTCGCTTTATGTTATGTTGAAGCATGATTCAGATTTTAGAATGAACAATTAATACCAAACACGATGGTGCGTAGCGGAGGCATGGCAATAGCGCCGGTGCCTAATCCTGGAGCACCGCCAGAAATGCTGGTTTCCGGATCATAGATATACTTGTTCTTCATCCAGGTAAACAGGTTTTGTCCTTCCGCATATATTCTGAAATTGCTGCACTTCATTCTCGTCAGCCAAGCCTGTGGCAGGTTATAGGATAAACTAACTGTACGTAGTTTGATATAACTGGCATCTCCCCAAAGCGCAGTGGAACTGGAATATTGCGTGTAGGCGTTATAGATAGGAGTTCCCGATGTGGACGTCGCTGCAGGGAATGCGGCCATGTCGCCTGGCTGTCTCCACCTATCCAGCAAAGACGTATTTTGATTATTCCTGCTGCTACCAATAGGAGTATTGAGATTATTAGTACTACCATTACGATGGTTGAACTGAAAGAAGAAACTAAAATCCCAGTTCCGGTAAGTGAGGGTATTGTTCAAGCCTCCAAAGAACGGCGTACCTGGAGGAATCACCGCCCTGTCGTTGTTATAGTCAATATTGCCGTCTTTATTAAGATCTGCATATTTCGGCATACCAGTGGCAGGATCATAACCAGTGTACACGTATCTCCTTACCACATCAATGGGTTGGCCCACGATGTAACTGCTGGAATAAAAAGAGTTCTCTATACCAGGGAATTTCAGCAGTTTATTTTGTGGGAAGGTGATATTGAAAGTAGTATTCCAACTGAATTTTCCGGATTTAACATTGGTCGTATTCAGTTCCAGTTCCACACCGCTGTTCTGTACTACTGCCGGCAGATTCACCACATAACTATTGTATCCAGACTGTGTTGGCAGCGATGCATACGACAACTGATCTCCTGAACGATTACGATAATAATCAGCCGTGAACATCATTCTGTCTTTCAGGAAACCCAGTTCCATCGCCACTTCCAGCTTGCGGGTTGTTTCCCATCTGACACCAGGATTAGGCAGCGAGCTACGGTAGAGGGCTGTCTGTCCCTGATAAGTACCTGCGGAAGATAACAATGGCAGGAAGATGTAGTTGGTAATCTGATCGTTTCCAGTGGAGCCATAGCTACCGCGCAACTTACCGAAGCTCAGCCATGGTAAGGCATCTTCAACAAACTGTTCCCGGCTGAAGATCCAGGCAGCACCGATGGCGCCGAAGTTTGCGAAGATATTATCCGGTCCGAAACGGGAAGAAGCATCTCTACGGAAAGTGGCATTCAGTAAGTATTTGCCGTCATAATCATAATTCAAACGACCAAACAGAGAAGCGTATTTATAATCGAAATAAGTAGTAGAATTCACTGTGATCAGACCAGCGCCAGTAAGAGAACCCATCAATGCCTCGCTGCTGTAGTTTTGTCCACTCAGACTGGAACCATTCGCCAGACTTCTTTGATACGTGCCACCAACTAATGCCGTCAGTTTACTTTTGTAAAAATCACGGGTATAATCCAGCGTGGGCTCTATGATATAGTTCTGTGATTTATTGTTAGTAAAATTAGCAGAGCTGGTAGGATTGTTTGCCGGGTTCTGTGTAGAAGCAGGCAGCATAGTAATCTGATCCAGTTGTGTATTCGTATAGCCAAGGTTCACTTTAAAATTCAGATCGCGAATAATACGGTAACGGATATTCGCATTGGCCATCAGGTTGGAAGTATTGCCGGTATATTGACGTCGCAATAATGCAATAGGATTATTGAAACCCTGCGACCATACCAAGTTTCCATTCTTATCATAAAGTGGCATATTGGGTGGGAGGTTGTACATCGACAACAGATCAGACACTGGTAGCACCGTTTTATCGGAAGAATAATTAGCAGTGATAGCCGCATAGAATTTATTATCGGAAGACGCGTGGTCCGCTGACAGGCGGCCTGTCAGCCGTTGGCTATTGAAGTTGCCTGTATACACGGTTGTTTCCTTGTGGTAGGCGCCACTAAAGAGGAAATGTGTTTTAGCATCGCCACCGGAAACAGAGGCTTGTGCATCTGTACTATGCGCGGTGCCGCCTGCGAGGTAGCGTTGCCAGTCTGTGTAGGCCGACTGATCCCACACCGTTAGTTCAGGAGCATTGGCTGTATTAGGCGTTAATCCATCGTTTTTGAAGGCCTCCTTTCTCAGATCCAGGTATTGGGCCGTATTCATCATGGGAATATATCGGCTGATTTTTCCGGACCCCGTGTATACGTTTGCGTTAAACCTCGTTTTACCGGATTTCCCTTTTTTAGTAGTGATCAGGATGACCCCATTAGCGCCGCGAGCGCCGTAGATAGCCGTAGCATCCGCATCTTTGAGGATATCCATTCTTTCGATATCATCCGGATTAATCATACTGAATGGGCTGATACCGCCATTAGCACCGCTAACACCCCAGGCATTCAGGTTATCTGTTACAGGTTGGCCGCCACTGAAATTAGTGAAAGGGACGCCATCAATTACATATAGGGGGAGATTGCCATAATTCAATGAACTTTGGCCCCTTATCTGTACGATAGCGCTACTTCCGGGCAAGCCGTTTTGTTGCGTGATCTGTACCCCTGGAATACGGCCGGGCAGCGTTGCCAAAGGATTCGCCACCGGTTGCTTACCTATTTCCTGTGCAGTGATACTGCTAACAGATCCCGTATTCACACGTTTGGTAGTAGTGCCATAACCGATGATCACTGCTTCATCCAGCGAGCGAACTTGTTCCTCCAACTGGATATTGATGAGCGCGCGGCCTTTGACAGGCACCCGCTGCATTTGATAAGAGATATATGATACCACCATTTCGGCAGTAACAGGCACACGGTTAAGACGGTACTCTCCTTTGTCGTTGGTCATCGTGCCGAAAGGCGTTCCGGGAATCACGACAGAAACAGAAGGCAGCGGATTGCCTTTAGCATCCGTAACAACGCCACTGACAGTAATTTCCGTGACATTTTCCTGTTGTGCTTCTGTAGCTGCGGACCTGGAGCGGATAGCGATAAAGTTTCCCGAACGGGAATAAGTTAATGGTTGGTTATTGAATAGTGCCTTCAGCACTTCCTCCAGGTCCTGGTTTTTGACAACAATAGTAACCGGCGCTGCCTGACGCAGTTGATTTTTACCATAGATAAAGCTTAATCCAGTTTGTTTTTCAATTTCCTGGAATGCTTTTTCAAGGGTACCGGATTTCAGATTCATGGTCACTTTTTGTGCCATGGTTTGGGTTGCCAACAACAGGCATCCCAGTAACAAGAGAATACAACATTTAGAATAGGTTGGTAAGTGCGGGCATAGCACACCCCATGGCTTTCTGACAAGCATAGCTTCTGGTTGATTTTCATTAATAATGCCGCTATTGCGGTAGATTCAGACAATACTTTCCCTTCTATAAAATCCATGGACCTTATAGCGATGAATGATGGTAATGGTGCATGACTATTTTATCACTGTAATTCTCCGTCCGTCAATTTTGAAATGAACGAGATTGGTCATCTCCAACAGATTCAGTAACTGAGACACAGGCACATCCCTTGGTATTTTAGCGACAAAAAAGTCTCGCACATCCGTTTGATAAACTACTTCTACATTATAATACCGTTGTAATTCCGACATGATGGTGGGTATGTCGGTTCCATTAAAATAAAACAGTCCTTCTTTCCAGGCTGTTATTGCTTTCAGATCTGCTATTGCTGTAAGCTGTATAGCGCCATTGGCGGCAGCAGCGGCCTGTTGTCCCGGGTGCAGGAGCTGCGTCGTCTTTGTGGTATTGAATTTAACGGCTCCATCCAGGAGGGTGAGTTTCACAATATGTTCATCATGAAAAGCCCTGATGTTAAAGCTGGTACCGAGTACGTCTACAGTGGAACTATCCATGCTGTTTTTCACCAGGAATGGTTCATGACTGTTCGGCGTAACATCGAAGAATGCCTGTCCGGTAACGGTAACGACTCTTGATTTGCCGGTGAATACGGTAGGATATGTCAGCGAAGAACCCGCGTCTATCCATACTTTCGTCCCGTCTGATAATACCATGGCCAGTGGCCGGCTTCCTTGCGGTACTTGTACCGTATTGACATTGCTGACCTGATCTGTACCGTTGTAGATGATTTGACCGTTGGCTGCCATGGAAACGGTTACCGTTCCTTGCTGCGCCAGCAGTCCATTGCTGGCGCTATCCAATAATATTTGCCGACCGTTTGATAAAGTAAGCACAGCATGGTTTCCGGCTGGCGCAGGAATATCATTATGAAAACGTTCCGCTTGTGGCGCCAGCACAGCGCGTTCTGTTCTGAAATAAAAATAACCGGTTGTCATCATTGCAGCCACCATTGCCGCAGCAGCCCATTTATAGAATGGTTGCAGATTAGGCACGCGACGTTTCTCCAATATCGGCTGCAATCGTTTTCTGATGGCCGTTTCCATTTCTTGTTTATTGCCAAGGAGAGCTTCATTCCAGTTCTCTTCCGCCCGGAAGGCATGGAAAACCTGGTTGTACTGCATCAGCTCCATATCAGAAGCGGTTCCTGATGCTACTTTTTCAGCCAATAAAAATAGTTCCTCTCTTGTCATACAAACGTGATCACATACATAGGCACTTAGAAAAACCTATACCCTTAAAGCGGGGCAAAAATTTTTCTGTTTCTTTTCAATTAATGACAATGGGTAACGACAGGTAGTAGTAACATCGCCAGCAGATGAGGTTCTACGGCGGATCGGATGCGTTTTAGTGCAATCGTTTTCTGTGCTTCCACAGTTTTGACAGAAATTTGTAACAGGTCAGCAATTTGCTGATTGGTGAGTTGTCCGTCTCTGCTGAGGAGGAAAATCTCCCGGCATTTAGGAGGCAGACTGTTGATGACTTCCTGTATGACTATTTTAAGGTCATTCAGTTCCAGGAAATCCTGCGGGCCTGGGATAGATGGCATTGTGATCCCAGCCAGTTCCGTATAAAATCCTTCCCGGATTTTCCCGGAGCGGATATAGTTGGCCACTTTAAATCTAACCGCAGCGCGGAGATAGGAAGGTACAGCCTGTATCTCCAGCTGGTCGCGCTTCTCCCATAGCCACGCAAAAATATCCTGCACAATATCCATGCAGGCATTCTGATCTCGCAGCAGGTAAAAAGCCGCCTGGTACATACCAGACCAATGGCGGGAATACAGCATATCAAATGCATGGACATCTCCCCGTTTCAACATGCTTATCAGTTCCAGGTCACTATAAGTGGTATCCCTTGTCAAATTCTCCCGATTTCTGGCACTAAAATAATTAAAGGCCGTAATAATCTAAATTTAAGTTTGAAAATATTGGTATAACTTTTTGAAAAATCGCAGTTTTTTTTTGTGCGCTTAAAAGTTAGTATTAAATTCGTTTCCTCTTGCCGGAGATTGTAAGTCTGTCTGATGGCCAGTTTGGCCATTATCATCATTTTATATATATTGACTGACTTCCTATTTTTATACACACCTCCCCTCCTTCTTGCCTAAATTTTATGTATTCGTCATTGAATATGATGATCGGCGTTTTTTTTAATGCTGGTAATAGATTCAGTGTTCCTAACTATTATTTCAAACCAATTAAATTAACAATGCCTACAGAAGTAAAATTTTTTGATTTAGCTGATTATGTCATTCTTTATTTAAATGCAGCAGGCCTGGAATCACAAAAGCAAAGAGTTCACAGGTTATTATACTACCTGCAAGCCTGGCATCTTGTCTTTTTCGAAAACATCCATTATTCAGGGAAGTGCCTGAAGCCTGGGGTAGCGGCCCGGTATATCCTGCTTTTGCTGATAAATATGATGATGATGCGTACCTGGAAAACCAGATAAAGCCAGAACTCCCAGTTGGTATGGATCTAACGGAAGCCACCAGGGTCAAATTACAATCCCTGCAATTGGAAGAAAGACAGTCCCGGTTCATTCATGATATAATCAATGCCTATGGTAAGCTGGATTTGGGTTTTTTGGGGTACTTAACATATGGCGAAGCCCCATGGCTAAATGCCAGAGCAGGATTAGGATTTGTAGGACGTGGTAGAAAAATTACATTCAGAGCGATGTATGCTCATTTCCATGGCGGAAAAGTAAGGAGGGAAAAACTAGCGGAAAAAGAAAAAAAGGCGCAGGAAAGAAAAAACGCAAAAGGAGTTGGATGAAACTCACCCAACTCCTTTCTTATTAGACAACATCCATTCTATTTTCCTACTTTCACTGCGGGCACGGTCACATCATCCCTCACTTCTTCTGTAGCAGCTGTAATCAATGTATCTCCTTCGTTCAGATCACCGAAGATTTCGGTTTTACCATCTTCACTGCGGCCAGTAGTAACAGGCACCCATTTCGTTTTATGATCCTGGATTTTGATCACAAAAACTCCTTTTGTGGAATTCAGAATAGCAGTAGACGGCACTACAAAGTTGCTGGTAGCGCTGTTCAACGGAATGCTCACTTCTGCAATCATTCCAGGCAGCAAGATTTTATCGTTATTGGGAACATCGATCTCTATGTGCTGAGAGCGCAACTTGCGATCCAGTGCGCCTGCCAGACGAATGACTTTACCCGTAAATTTCCGGTTATTCAGGGAATGAATCGTAAAGGCCACTTCGCTCTGGCTAGTAAGATAACTGGTATACGCTTCCGGTACGCTCACTACCAGCCTTAATTTTTTCTGTTCCTGCAAGGTAAAAATTGGCAGTTCAGAACCCTTTCCTGCCGGGCCTACATAGGCGCCTGCACTTACGTTACGGGCAGTAATCACCCCGGAGAATGGGGCACGGATAGTCAGGTAATTTCTGTTATCGCCGACTTCCCGCAAAGCTGCCTTTGCAGCATCCAGTTGAGCCAGGTCTGACTTCTGACGGGCGAAAGCAATATCCAGGTCGTTCTGAGATACCGTACCAGGCGTTTTGCTGGTTTCCAGTAAACGATCGTAGTTCGCTTTGCTGGATAAATAAATAGCTTCCTGGGATTTCAGTTTAGACTCCGCTCCGGACAATTGCGCATTTAACTCAGGCGCTTCCATCGTCGCTAATAACTGTCCCTCGCTTACCTGTGTACCCACGTCTGCATTCAGCTTTCTTACAAAGCTACTCACCTTTGCATACAGGTCTACCTGTTGAAAGGCAATCAGCTCACCTGGTATTTTTATGTTGGAGGAAACGTTCCCTTTTTGCAAATTAAATGCCTGCAGAGCTGGCGCCGCTTCCGCAGCAGCAGCCTTTTCCTCCTTAGCATCGGAATTCCCGCAGCTGTATAGCCCAGCCGTGAGCATCATGGCTGATAAGAAAGGAAAAAAATTACGCAAACCGCTGTTCATATGATTCGATTTATAAAAATTTTATAATTTATTTTTCGTCTTCAGGAATATAGTGAATACTTTCTTCATCCCTAGGATGCAGTGAAACGCTTTGTGTAGTAGCTCTTCCCTGTCCCCATGCAAAGGCCAATGGCAGAATAAAGAGTGCCGCAAAGGTAGACGCGATCAAACCGCCCACTACGGCCCTTCCCAGCGGAGACGACTGATCTCCCGCTTCTCCGAGTCCGCTCGCCATTGGAATCATACCTACCACCATGGCCAGGGCTGTCATCAGAATAGGTCGCAAACGTAATGCTGCTGCCTCTCTGGCTGATAACAACGCATCCCCATTGGATTTACGTAACTGCTCGGCATTAGTGATCAACAATACGGCGTTAGATATGGATACACCCACCGACATGATCATCCCCATGTACGATTGCAGGTTCAAGGTAGAATGACATATCATCAGCAATACCAGCGAGCCTAACAATACCGCAGGTACCGTTGCCAATACCACCGCAGATACGCGGAACGACTGGAAGTTGGCCGCCAGCATCAGGAATATTACTACAATGGCTACCAGCAATCCCCCTTGTAAACTATCCAGTGTATCCTTCAACGTTGTACTCAAACCAATCATTTCCACATTCAAACCACGCGGGAGTGTTCCCAGGTTAGCAATGGCTTTTTTCACATCTCCGGCAGCAAAGCCTAAATCCTTTTTATTCAGGTTAGCCGTTACCGTTAGCATTGGCATAGCGCCAAGGTTGTCGGTTTCTCCGTAAGTAACGCCATCTTTCAGGTCCGCCACATCCCCTAATACCGGACGGGAAGCATTCTTAAGCAATGGTATCTCACTAATATCATCCTTACTAGCCATCTTACTCTCCGGAATCTGTACCTGTACGCTATAGCTATTGCCTCCTTTTTCATCTACCCAGATATTCTTTTCTGTATATCGGGAAGAAGAAGTGGATGCAATCAAGGAACGAGAAACGTCGGTCATATCCACGCCCAACTGTGCCGCGCGTACACGGTCAATTTCCACATTCACCGCTGGATAATGAATTGACTGTCCAATCTGCACATCCCGGAGATAGGCAATCTTTTTCAGTTCTGTTACCATTTTTTGAGCGTACAGCTCATTCATTTTCTTATCACGACCAGAGAACCTTACCTCTACCGGTGTAGGAGAACCCTGACTCAAAATCTTATCTGTTAACTCAATCGGCTCAAATGATAATTTCATTTGGGGACTGACTTCTTCCATCTTATGCCTGATCTTATCTTTCAGCTCATCCAGGTTTACTTTGTAATCCTCTTTCAATGCTACCTGCAACACCGCCTCATGAGGACCCGCCATCCAAAGGAAGACAGGACTGATGGAAAACTGTTGCGGATGCATCCCTACATAAGCAGAGGTGATAGACACATGTTCTTTTCCTACCAGGTTATTGATGGCATCTGTCAGTTTGAGAGTCGCAGCTTCTGTATTTTCAATACGGGTACCATCCGGCAAGCGTAGTCTCACCTGGAACTGGCCACTGTTTACTTTCGGTAATACGTCTCTGCCTATACCGATAAACATCAAGGCTGCAAGAGCTCCCACTACTACGAGGTAGCCAATTACAATCGGACGACGATAAGGCATCATTCTATCCAGGAAGCGAAGATAACGCTGACGTAATTTTTCGAAGCGACTGATTTTACCATCCCGGTTGCTGTCGGCATGTTTTACCAGCATTTCTTTCTGATCCCAGGTATTCTTTTCACTACCTTTTGGCAAACCGGCTGCTTCATATTCTTCTGCATCCGTCATCAGTTTACCATCTGATTTTTTGTGGTGTTTACCTTTCATCATCCAGTTGGCCATCACAGGTACGAATGTCTGTGCCAGGAAATAGGAGATGATCATACTGAAGCCAATCGCCAATGCCAGCGGGAGGAACAAAGATCCTGGAATACCGCCCATGGTAAAGGCTGGCGCAAATACCGCCAGGATACAGAAGAGGATCAGCAATTTTGGAAAGGCAATTTCCTGACAGGCATCCCAGATAGCCAGGGCCTTCGGTTTACCCATATCCAAATGCTGGTGTATATTTTCTATCGTTACCGTACTCTCATCTACCAGGATACCAATCGCCAGGGCCAGACCACTCAGCGTCATGATATTGATGGTTTGTCCTGTCAATGAAAGGAACAATACCGCCGATATAATAGAGGTAGGAATAGTCAGGATTACAATGGCAGCGCCCCTGGCATCGCCCAGGAAGAGCAATACCATCAGACCCGTGAGAATAGCCCCGATAATACCTTCGGATAACAAACTTTTTACAGAGTTGATGACATAGGTGGATTGGTCAAACTCATAGGATAATTTCACATCTTCCGGCAGCTGGGCCTGGATTTTAGGCAATGCTGCTTTCAGATTTTGTACTACTTCCCATGTAGAAGCATCCGCACTTTTCGCCACGCTCAGGTATACGGAGCGGCGACCATTCACCAATGCATAACCGGAAGTGATATCCGCAGCATCTTCAATGGTGGCTACGTCCCGGAGATAGAGGTTTTTTACATCTCCTTTGAATAGAGGAATATTCTCAAAGTCTTTTACCGTTCTGATAGTGGTATTTGCCGGTGTGATATAGTTCTTATCACCGATACGTACGTTACCGGAAGGCGTTGTCTGGTTGTTCAGTCGCATCGCTTCTACCAGCTGATCCGTTGTCATGTTATGCTGACGGAGTAATTCCGGGTCTGCTTTGATAACAATGGTACGCACGTTACCTCCGAATGGAGGAGAGGCTACCAGTCCGGGTATAGACGTAAAAGTAGAACGTACATACACGTTTGCCAGATCTAGTAATTCGTTGTTATTGCGTTTATCACTGCTGAGTACGAGTTGTCCTACTGGCAAGGTGGAGGCATCGAAGCGAATGATAAAGGGCGGATTGGAACCAGGTGGGAAGATGGCCTGTATTCTGTTGGAAAAGGCGCTGACCTCCGCTGCAGCCTGGGCCATGTTGGTACCGGGATAGAAGTTGATCTTCATCAGGGTGAGACCCTGGATGTTTTTGGTTTCAATACTTTTAACACCATTTACGAAAAGAAAGATGTTGATATATTGTTTAGCGAAATACGTTTCCATCTGGGCAGGGGTATAACCGCCGAATGGATGGGAAACATACAATACGGGTAGATCCAGTTTAGGAAAGATATCTATCTTGATACTGTTTACCGCCTTGATTCCAAAGAAGAACAGACCGGCCACCAGTACCAAAATAGTAATAGGTTTCTTAAGCGCAAAACTAATCAGGTTCATAATAAATTGTTCTTAGATAATACTAGCATGGTTTCCGTTTATACGACAGCGTTAGTAGGTAAACACATTGAAATCTCCGGCAGCAGCCGCTTTTATCAGCAACGCCTGCCAAACATTTACATAAGCGATATCTCTGTCTGTTTGGGCGCGTATCAGCGCATAGGCTGCCTGCGTAAGATCCACCAGGTTGGTCAGTCCATTTTTATAAAGGACGGATTTCTGGAGATAGGCGTCAGAAGCAGCTTTCACTTGCACCGGCACTTCCCGGAAATTATCCAGGGCATTTTGCAGTTTGGTATCAGAGAGTTGCATTTGTGCTTTTATCTGTTGGTCTGCCAGATCATATTCATATTGCAGACCTTTGCTGATTTGTTGCTGTGCTTTTACTTGTCGGGAGATACGCAGCGGCTGGGTGATGTTCCAGGTAACGCCCACGCCTATTAAGTAGTTGGTACGCGTAGGGTTAACGCCATCCCAATATCCCTGACTGAAGTTATGCTGATCCACGCCATAGTTGTTGCCAAATCCGGAGCCTCTTGTCTGCAATACGCCTACTACTGAAAAGGCAGGATAGTAGAGTGTTTTGTAGTATTTAGCCTGTTCATCGCTTAAAGCAATTCTGCTTTTATACCATTGTAACACTGGGTGATTGTCTTCTGATAATTGTACATCAGCGAGATTTGGAATTCTCTTCACGAATTCGGTATCTACTGTAAAATTCTGAGCAGGTACTCCCAGCAATTGGGCCAGTTGATTTCCTTGTTCTTGTTCAGCATCTTTGGCTTTCGTCCAGGTGATGCGGGCGCTGGAATACTCGGCATTTGCCTGAGAGGAATCGACGCCGGCAATCAGGTGATTGAGCACGCGTACACGCACCAGTTTGCGAACGGTATCGGCGCGGTCCATGTTGTCTTTGAAGGAACGGGTAAGCTGTTGTGCCGCTACAAGATTTAAATAAGCGGCTGCCACTTTAATTTTGTGTCTGAAAATTTCCTGTTGCCAATCTTTATCGTTCTGAGTAGCAGCCGCCATTGCGGTTTTTATTTTCTCCTTTGCGCGTCCGAAGGCAAAGAAGTCCCAGTTTATGTTGGTGAGATATAAGGCGCCGAAGGCAGCGTTCCAGTTCTGGTGGTCCAGCGGTACGCCGGAAGAAGAGGCCGCGAGGCCACCAAAGCCATACATGGGGCCATTTTGGCCGTTGATGGTCCCATAGTCCTGCTGGGCCGATAAATTTACATTAGGCAGATAGTCGCGGCGCGCCTGCTTTACCTGCTCATTGGCAGCAGCGGTATAACTGGCTTTCGCTTTAATAGTACCGTAATTGGCAATAGCGGTATCGATGGCCTGCTGAAGGGTAAAGACCTGTTGAGCGCATAGGTATTCATTCATCAGAAAGGATAATAGCGCCAACAGCAAGAGTTTCTTACTCCACATGTGATTAGATTTTTACAGCCGGTAAGTCTGATTAGAATTCAACTGCAAAGTGATCGTCACATTTTGAAGTAAATTTGAAGGTTGCTTCAAATTTGGAATATTTCTGAGAGGTAAATCAGGAAACCGCCAACTGACCTTCACGGGACATATCGCCAGAACCCTCTACTGTAGGGAGTTCCGCCTGTCTGAATTGTACCTTTACCTGATGCCAGCCTTTTTCAAATTGATACGTCACAGAAAAGTCATTTACATCACAGATCTGTTTTACAATAGCCAGGCCGAGGCCGGTACTTTCATTACATTGGTTGCCTTTCTTAAATCTGCTGAACATATCGGCGGTAGGCAAATCAGGCGGATGACCAGTATTGCTGATACGCAGCCATTGACGGGTGAGATCGATGCGGATCTGTCCTCCTTCATCGTTGTAGCGAATAGCATTACTGAGCAGATTACCAATCAGGATTTCTGCCAGTACAGGGTGTATTTGTAGCGTTACATTTTTATCAAGATTACTATGTAACCGGATCTCTTTCATTTTTATCCAGTCTTCATAAGTATCCATTACATTACGGGTAACCTTGCAGAATTTAATACTTTCTGCCGTTTTATATTCCTGGTTTTCCAGTTTTGTTAACAAGACGAGGCTACGGTTGATATGCGATAGTCGTTCAATGGCAGACTGCATATCGCCTATGAGGGTGGCCTGCCGATCGTCGATTTGCGTCTGGCTCAGGAGATCGAGCTTACTGCGCACGATGGCCAGCGGCGTTTGGAGTTCGTGTGACGCGTTTTCACTAAACTCCTTGACAGAGGCATAATCTGCGGCCGCTTTGTCTGTCATCTTCCGTAAAAAAGCATTTAATTCCTGGAACTCTTTGGTGGTCGTATGCGGCAATTTCAGTTTACTATCTCCGCGCTTCAGATCGAACTCCTTGATGGCTTTCATAGCCCTATAAAAAGGTTCCAGAATAATCCTGGAAAGGAACCTGGCCGTAAGACCCACTCCCAGCACCATTATCAGCATTTTCCAAACAACGGTATATAACATCCCGTCAAAGATATCCTGTGAGTTCAGTACGAAGTTATAAGAGGAAATTTTATATATCTGGTCTCCGATTGGATAATAGGAATCGACTGTAATACGGCATTCTTTCTTCACCATATCATCTTCTGCAAGGTTCTCTTTTCTCACCTGCACTTTTTGCTGGGGCATTGCTCCCTGGTACAAACTCACCTCTATCGGACGGCCATGGGTATAATGATCCGGCTTTCCGCCAGCTAACAACTGCTTATACACGTGGTCATTGACGCCTGTCATGCGGGAAATCTCCGCCTGATCCAGGTGTTTCTTGATATTATTCCGGGAAATGAACATGGTAACTGGCGTTACCAGCAGGATCACTCCCAGAAACCACATGGTGATTTTATTGATTAACTTCATTGCTTGGACGTATTAAACTTGTACCCCAGTCCGTAAACCGTTTCAATATAATCTGTGCCTTCTGCCGTGCTGATCTTCTTTCTTAAATTCTTAACGTGCTGGTATACAAAATCGAAATTGGAAAGATTATCGGTATAATCTCCCCACAGATGGGCTGCTATCGCCTGTTTCGAAAGTACGCGATTTTTATTGACGATAAAGTACAGTAACAGGTCAAATTCCTTGCGGGTGACATCCAGCAGTTGCTGGTTCACCTTTGCTTCTACTGTATCTGTATTGAGTTCTATTTCATTAAAGCTGACCAGGTTACTGGGGCCTTCCAGTTTCTTGCGTCGGTAAATGGCGCGCAAACGGGCGTGCAGCTCCGACATATGAAAAGGTTTGATCACATAATCATCTGCGCCTTCATCCAATCCTTTGACCTTATCATCGAGGGCATCTTTGGCGGAGATTATGAGGATA
This sequence comes from Chitinophaga dinghuensis, assembly GCF_003259435.1. Classification (GTDB taxonomy): domain Bacteria; phylum Bacteroidota; class Bacteroidia; order Chitinophagales; family Chitinophagaceae; genus Chitinophaga; species Chitinophaga dinghuensis. The sequence goes on along the minus strand of NZ_QLMA01000001.1, from coordinate 998,054 downwards.
CCGCTGCGGATATCATCCCGACGGATCTGCTTTAGCAATTCCAGTCCATTGCCATCAGGGAGCATGATATCTACGAGGATACAATCGTAGGTAAACAAAGCCAGTTTCTCGCTGGCAGTTTCAAAATCGTAAGCCGGCTCACAGATGTATTTTTCTCCTGTCAGATAATCCGCTATGCCGCTGGACAATTCCCGGTTATCCTCTACTATCAATACTTTCATATGTACGCAGTTACATGCAAAGTGTTATACAAAGTTATAGCAATTTTGAAGTTCCACCCAGTCTAAAAACAGCAGAGGCCGCTCTTCCGAACGGCCTCTTATATTGATAATCAATTTATTAACTATATTTCTTCTTGCGTTTGATCAGCTTGGGTTTGCCGGAGGCATCGTAAGGTTCTGCCAGGAAGACGCCATTCGCCTTGATATCAGTTTTTTCTGTCAGATCAGCATCATAGGTAATCTTCCCTTTCCGGATCTCATAAAATCGGGAAGGTACATAATAAGCAGAGTCATTGCCTTTATCGGTGAATGGTACATATGGAATGGCAGGTTCAGCACCGCCAAATTCCATGTTGCCATCATGATCCCAGTCTTTCACATCTGAGCTGACAGCCGTCAGGAGGGTATCTGCGAGGGAATGGTCAATATTGAAAACATATAATCTGTTGGCGCCTGTTTTCATCGCTACATCCAGGAAAAGGAAAACGGATTTACCATCTTCAATCAGTCGGTTTCTTTTGCTGGGATAATTGATATTGTCTTCCGGGAAGATGAAGGCTTTGTTGCCATTCACGAAAACAGTTCCTTTATATACAGTAATCCTTTGTGCCTGGCTACTGGTAAAATGTAGTTCGTTCTTTTCTTTCTGGGCCATTGCCGATAAGCCGATAGCCATACAAAGGCATAGTGATAACAGGTATCGCATCATAGAATAATTTATGAGGATACAAGTTAATAAAAAACGAGGTTGTTGGGCGAATTTGTTTCTCGTAAAAGCGCAAAGGAATGAAAGATGATGTTTTGTTGTTGTTGTTTCAAATAACAAAACATAAGCCATTACTTTTTTGCGTCTTTGCTTCTTTGCCTCTTCGCCTCTTTGCGAGAAACAAAATTCGCACAACCTCGTGTGGAGTCATAGGGAATATAGGATAAATTAATTGTAGTCCGACAGTCGCACTGCAAATACCACCCGGTTATCCTGGCCGTATTTGGAGGTTTCATATTCTGTCAGGTTCCAGAGATAGCCAGTAGCTTCATCTCTGTAAAGATCTTCTGCGCCATGTGGCCAGCGATAGCGTACGCCGGCTGTTGCGCCATCTGCAAAACGAACGAGTCGCGCAGTGGAACCCTCATACGAACTGTTACCAGTTGTAGTCATGAAGGTTTTTGTTCCTGCACGGAATACGCCCTGCATGTTATATACGTTACCGTTAGTATTATCAATGGGAGTTATCACCACTGGTTGTGTGGCGGTAGTAATAGTTCCAGCCGCATTCAACGGGAAACCAAACACCTGTGGCGTAGCGGTTTCTGTGGAAGTAATATACTGACAGGTCCAGAGATATTTATCTGCCGCAGTAGCGCCTTCTCCTAATTCAATAGCAGAGAAAGGTTTTGCATTTGTAATTTTATAATAGCCTGTCTGCGGTAAAATATAAGCATAGTTAAATGCTTTCAGATCTCCATTCGACACTTTACCACAGCTAGTTTCAGCGGAATCTCCTGCAGCGGATATAAACTTGGACAAGTCGAATACACGTATACCCAGATTCGTATCGGCTACATATATTTTACCGGCAAAGCAAGCTACTCCACCTGCATGAATGGTTACCGGACAGAAAGCATCCAGCTGATTATAGGTGTTGGATGACTTATATAGCGCGGAATTCGTCATATTGCCTTTACTCTGTACCAACAGTATATGCCTGTACGTAATACTGTTCATGTTGGTGATATCGACCAGGGAGACACGCACACCTTTATGTTGATTGGCCACTCCGGCAATAGTACCCGGGTCTACCCCATACCATGTTACTAATAAGAATTTTCTGCCTGCCATGGTGAAACCGGTGATCCCCTGCGGACGCCACTCATTGGTGGCTTCATCGCCATCATTCCATTTAAAGCCAGTCACCTGATTGGCGGCAGGAATATTAAATCCATATACTGTATTGTATCCGCTGGTAGAAGCCACCCGATTGAGATTGAGCTGATCTGGCGTTTTATAACCATAGGAAGACAAACTGCTCACGAAAGCGCTTTCGTCTGTATAAGTGACGGTGTTGGCTTCTGTTCCTGGCGTGACAGCAGGATTACCTTTCCCGATATCAGCAGTTTCTTTTCTGCTGCAAGACATCAGCGTAGCCGCCAGCAGGATGTAAAATGGAAATTTTGAGCGTATCATGGATGGACTATTGTTGGCAGACAGTTACATATATTCATAACGTAAAGCTATACACGAAACAGGTTCCAAAACTGAGGTTTACACTAACTTAATAATTTTTTCACACGCTTTCAAAGCAAACATCCCTGTCTCCGCTCAAAAGAAACAGGGATGAATGTCCTACTTGGCCAGCATCTTTTCCAACTGCGGTGATAGTGCAGCCGCCCATCTGCGGTAACCTTCCGCTGTAAGATGGATACCATCTTTTGCATAGCAGCCGGCATCTAATGTGCCATCGCTATTAGTGAAAGCGCTGGTAAGTGGCAAATACGTATATCCGTCATGGTTAGCTGCAGCCAGCACCTGGTGTATTTCATTGTACTTTTGGCGGCGGGGCTCCTCAGGGGTGAAACCGGTTGGTAATAACCCTGTCAGTAATAATTTTGTTCCTGGCATGTTACGCTTTACCCAGTTAGCTATTTCCAATATACCAGCGGCAATCTCTGCACCGCTGTCGTTGTCTCCGAAGTTATTTACGCCAATGGTTACTACCAGTACTTTAGGCTGCGACTGTTTGTACTGACCGTTTTGCAACCGCCATAACAGATTTTGTACTCTGTCGCCAGAGATGCCGGCACACTCCCATTTCCATTTACTGAATGTACTGTCGAATGCCTGAAATCCTGCTCTGTTGGTGGTTCTGGTTCTATGTCCGCCAAGCCCTTGAGTGATGGAATTTCCTGCAAAAACAATATCCAATTGTCCTTTTTGTGCCTGTAGCAAACTATCAATATCGGCATGCTGTTCCCACCAGCCATTGTCAATTTTCCAGCCAGCCGCCTTACGATACTCTGCGCCAGGAACCGGCAGCACTGCGAAATTGATTTTATGACCAGTAGCCTGTAACATGAAATCTACTATTGGCTTCGGATTCGCCAGACTATGCGGATGATGCGCTACTCCAGGTTTATGAATTACCGTAATGTTTCCGCCAGCCGCTTTAATACGTTGTTCAAAGAGGGCGGTATTCTCCGCCACTGGCACCGTACTGTCTGCATCTCCTACCGCATGCAACATCGGGAATCCCATTTTTGCAATAGCTTCCGCATGATCCAGCGGGGCTCCTGTGAAGTGCAGGGCTTGTTCTTCTGTCAGATGATATTGCTGCTTGAAAATTTCCCAATTGGTAAGGCTCCCTTTTCTGGGCCAGCTGCGGAAGTCCAGTTGAGGCGCGTCTGCATATATACCTGCCACTTTATCCGGATTCGCCTGCGCCCAATTATAAATATAAATACCACCGCGACTCATTCCTTCCAGTAAGGCTTTTTTATGCAGCCCCATACCCGTCAGAAATTGGTAGTATTTATTCCATATATCAATGCAGGTTTGATTGCCGAACATTTCCACTACATCACAATACACAATATGATAACCGCGCTCCAACATGGCGATATCTGTTTGCGGTTCATGTCCCCAGAAGCGTGCACGCCATACCCATGGCCTGCCCGCAGCGGTCACTCTCGGCTGTACGATTTTACAGTTTCTCCCGGCATACGTAAAATCATAACATGCATACCCATAGAACGAACTGCCGGTTGTAGCGACATGCATCTTCCTATAAATATTAAAACGAGGATCTTCCTTTACTTTCACCGCCTCATACAATCGCCTCGCAATCATTGCTGCGCCTATAGAGGAAGGATGGATCTGGTCTGGCAACAGATCCGGCTGGCCAATAAATCCCGGATATAAGTTGATCAACTCCACTCCTGTTTCATAAGCCACCTGCTGAATGAAAGGATGAATCTGCGTACGGATAATACTATCGTTAATGCTGGTACTATCTTTTAAATAGCTGGGAACAGGCAGCAACAAGATAATACGAGGCGAATGTTTTTTCTTTTGCAATGCGCCAATCAATGCTTTGTAGTTCTGTACAAATTCCTCTTTGTGTTGCCAGTTGATTTGCTTGCTGTCGTTGGTACCAAACTCCAGGAAAATGATATCGCTATTGGCAGACAGCGCCTGTTCGTAAGCAGGCTGACTACGATAAGGTTTATTCCCTTTATCGAGGAGTGTAGCGCCATTCACGCCATAGTTATGGACTTCATAATTATTCCCCAACAAATATTGTAATTGCTGCGGATAGTTGTTCTTCTCCCGGTTGTACATACCGGCGCCATAAGTAATACTCGTTCCCAAACAGGAAACAATGATCTTACGTTGTGCAGTTACGGTCGATGGAAACAAAAGCAAAGCCAGTAAAAGGAAGAGACTACTTCGTTTTTTCATACATGGATGGAATTGATCAAGTCTTCAAAGATAAGCGGCCAGGGCGCGGATTTATTATTCTAAAATGCTGTTTCATTACACTATCTTCTCAAATTTCAATAACTTGAACCAAATAACTGCTATGAAAAAGGGCTGCTATATACTGTTGCTATTGCTTTGTGCACAATTTGTACAGGCACAATCTGTACGCGTGAAGTTCACAACCAATTACGGCAATTTCACCGTGATGCTGTATGATGAAACTCCTAAGCACAGGGATATGTTCCTGGCGGAAGTAAAGAAAGGTACTTACTCTCATGCCCATTTCAATAGGGTGATCAAAAACTTTGTTATACAGGGAGGCGAGCTGGATGATTCTATTCTGCTGAAAGAAAAACAACACCCGGAATTAGGCGCACCCCGATTTCCGGCAGAAATAAAACCAGATCTCTTTCATAAACGCGGTACCCTCGGGGCTGGCAGAGATGATAACAAAGAGAAGGCGTCCTATTTTAACCAGATCTATTTTACAGTTGGTAAAAAATATACCGACGCACAACTGGATTCTGTGGAGGCGAAAACACATATCAAAATCCCTGCTGCTCATCGCGAAGTTTACAAGACCGTTGGCGGTATACCTCGACTGGATGGTGATTACACCGTTTTCGGAGAAATTACGGAAGGATATGATGTAGTAGAAAAGATTAGCACGCTGCCTACTAACAAACAGGATGTACCCTTACTACCAGTGAAATTCAGCGTCACTGTGCTTAAAAAGAAGAAATAATACACTTCCGTTCATCCATTTTTTTCTGATGCAAGGATGGATTTTCTTATTTTCAAGGAAACCGCCATTATGATCAGGAAGAAAGAAGGCTTCCAGGGGCAACGCATGATTGTATTGCCCCGCAACCTGCTGTCCACGCACTGCCCCGAAGATCCGGTGCTGGCGCCCTTGTATATTACGGATATCGGGTACTATCCTAAAGCCAGATTCCACCACTGTCGCCGCTTACAGGGCGCAGATCAACACATACTCATTTATTGCAAGGAAGGAAAAGGCCGTATTATTGTTGCAGGCGAAGTCTGGAATATACAACCAGGACACTGTTTCCTTATTCCGCGTAAAACGCCGCATGAATACAGTGCGGATGTAAAAGATCCATGGACTATTTACTGGGCTCATTTTCTTGGCAGCAGCGCAGACGGGCTCCTGGAAACAGCTATCCGGGAATGGGAGGGTTACCGTACTTTCCTTCGCTGGTCGTTGCAAAGGATTTCCCTATTTGACAGGAGCTATGAACAATTGGACAAAGGCTTTAAGTTAGAAAATCTGAAATATGCGAATATGCATTTCTGGTCTTTCCTGGCTACTTGTATCTATCCAAATGCAGATTACAATACGTCTCCACAACACAGTTCCATAGATGCATCCATCGAGTATATGCGTGCGCATATTGACGCCATGTTATCGCTACAAGAAATGGCCACAGCCGTAAACCTTTCTCAGTCGCACTTCTCAGCGGTTTTCAAGGCAGGAACCGGCTTTTCTCCTATCGAGTATTTCAACCAGTTAAAAATGCAGGAGGCTTGTCAGTACTTACTTTTTACCAGTTTACGTATTAAAGAAATTGCAGGCAGACTAGGTATGGAGGACCCGTATTACTTCTCCCGACTGTTTACAAAGATCATGGGTATTTCGCCAAATCTATACCGGGAAAGAAAAGCAGGATCATAATATAATCCATCATTACCAGCGGATCATCTAGGAAAAATAATGACCGCCCACCCTACCTTTATATTGGTCAATCAAAATAGTAAATGGGAATCTATTCCACGCGGAGAAAAACAGTGAACATCTCCATTGCCATTGCCATCGGCGGCATCTTCGCTGCCTGCAATAGTGCGCGTAAACCTGATTTTAGTACGGAAATAAAACCTATTCTCAATAAGCATTGCATCAGCTGCCATGGCGGCGTAAAGCAAAGCGGAGGATTCAGTGTTTTATTCCGGGAAGAGGCGCTCGGCATCACCAAATCCGGTAAACCTGCTATCATTCCCGGTCATCCGGAAAAGAGTGAATTTATACGGCGACTCACCTGCAAAGATCCTAAAGAGCGCATGCCACAGAAAGGCGCTCCTCTTTCAGAAGAGGAAGTAGCACTCCTCACCCGTTGGGTGAAATCCGGTGCAGAATGGGGAGAACACTGGGCATACGTTCCGCCCAAAGCGCCTGCTGCACCTGATGCTACACATGCAATCGATCATTACATCAACAAAAAACTGAAAGAGGAAGGACTGTCCTCCTCTCCCGAAGCCGATAAAATGACACTGCTTCGACGGGTTAGTTTTGATCTCACCGGCCTCCCTCCTACCGCTGAAATGGCAAAAGCCTTTGCGGCAGATAAGCGTCCTGACGCCTATGAAAAGCTGGTAGACACCTTGCTGCAATCCCCTCACTTCGGAGAGCGCTGGGCCGCTATGTGGTTGGACCTCGCCCGATATTCAGATACCAAAGGCTACGAGCGCGATGACGGCAGAAAAATATGGCGCTATCGCGACTGGGTCATCGATGCATTCAACCGCGACCTTCCATACGATAGCTTCGCTATCCAGCAACTGGCCGGCGATCTGCTCCCGCATTCCGGAAAGTCAGAAATGATCGCCACCGCTTTCAATCGCAATACCATGACCAACGATGAAGGCGGAACACAAGACGAAGAATTCCGCACCGCCGCCGTGATGGATCGGGTGAGTACTACGATGGATGTATTCCAGGGAGTAACCATTGCCTGCGTGCAATGTCATAGTCATCCTTATGATCCTTTCCGGTTCGAAGACTACTACAAGCTGTTGGCATTCCTCAATAACACCCGTGATGAAGATACCCACATGGAACATCCTAAACTGCGTTTGTACGACAGCGTTAGTAACGTACAGGTGCGGGAGGTGAGCAGTTGGGTGGCCGCTCATGGCAATACCACACAGGTAGCAGATGTGCAGGAATTTATGCAGGTACTGGAACCCAAACGACATGCACATGACTGCGATCAATATATCAATGGCGCACTCGCAGACACCAAATACCTGGGTATACGCCCTGGTGGCAGTTGTCGCCTACCCAAGCAGGATCTGACAGGTAAAACGCACCTGTTAATGAATTACTGGACAGGCACTCCTGGCGGACAATTGGAAATACGACTGGATAGCCTGGCAGGGCCCAAATGGATTACCTACGCTTTAACGCCTACGAAAGGTCGGGTGGCAGCCAATATTCCCATTCCCGCTACCAACGGCATACATGATTTATTTCTCATATTCCGGAATGCGAGTCTGCCAAAGGATGCCAGCGTGTGTGGCGTAGAGTGGTTCGCCTTCCGGGAAGATCTCCCGGGAAAAGGGATGCCTGGATACCAGCAGATCAACGATCAGCTGATGGCCATCATTAACATGCAGCCGGATGATGTGCCGGTGATGGTGGAGAACCCTGTTTCCATGCAGCGAACCACCCATGTTTTTGAGCGAGGCAACTGGATGGTACCCGGAAAAGTGGTCACCCCAGATGTACCTCATTCCTTAAATCCATTCCCTGCCAATGCGCCGAGGAACCGCCTTGGACTGGCGATGTGGATGACCTCCGACCAGAATCCGCTGACCGCCAGGGTAATGGTAAACAGACTTTGGGAACAACTGTTTGGAATAGGTATAGTAGAGACGTTGGAAGACTTTGGCACACAAGGCTTTCCTCCTTCTCACCCGGAATTGCTCGATTACCTGGCCTATCAGTTCATGCACGGTTACAAATGGCATGTCAAACCGTTACTTCGGGAGATCGTATTGAGTGCCGCATACCGGCAGTCTTCCGTAACAACGCCCGCACTGCTGGAAAAAGATCCTGCTAACCGGCTGCTGGCCAGGGGACCTCATTTCAGGCTAACCGCCGAAGAAGTGCGAGACCAGGCTCTACGCGTCAGCGGATTGCTAAATCCAGGACTCCATGGCCCAAGTGTGATGCCCTATCAACCAGATAATATCTGGCAATCTGTATGGAGTGGCGCTTACTGGAAGAAAGCGGAAGATGGCAATCAATACCGGCGCGCCCTGTATGTTTATCAAAAACGCACCAGTCCTTATCCTTCCATGTTATCCTTCGATGGTAGTAGCCGCGAGGTTTGTATGCAGCGCAGAATACGCACCAATACGCCTTTACAGGCATTGGTAACGCTCAACGACCCGGTATACATTGAAACAGCCGTTGCATTGGCCAAACAGATGCAGTTACAGGGAAATGATCCTGCTACGTGTATTCGCTGGGGTTATGAACGTGCGCTGTTCAAACCTATCAGCGATAGTAAACTGAAAATATTGATGACGCTATATAACAATGCACTTTCCAGGTTTCAAAAGAATCCGGCGGCAGCCTGTAAAATGCTGCAATGCACCACTGCTGGTAAAGACACAGTTGCTACCGCCGCATTGGCCACAGTTGCCAATGCAGTGATGAACCTGGATGAATTTCTCACCAAATCCTGATAAACGGTCTGTTATGTCCAGATATAAGAAATTGATAGATGAAGCCAATAAGGAACACCTCCGGTATACTACCCGCAGGCATTTCCTGATGGACTGTGTAACTGGTTTGGGTGCTTTTGCATTAGGGTCCTTCCTGACAAGCTGTGGCTCCAGTTCAAAGCCACAGGCCCTTACCGGCGATCCGATGGCCCCTAAAGCGCCTCATTTCCCCGGGAAAGCGAAGAGTGTGATTTATCTCCATATGGCCGGAGCGCCGTCTCAGCTGGAGCTTTTCGATTATAAACCCGCATTGGCTCAACTACATAATCAGCTTTGTCCTCCTTCCCTGCTGGAAGGCAAGAAATTCGCTTTTATACGTGGCGTCCCTAAAATGCTGGGCCCACAGGCCGTGTTCAAACAACATGGAAATTCCGGTGCATGGATCTCTGACCACCTGCCACACTTCACTTCCATGGCCGATGATGTGGCATTTCTGAAAGCAGTGCAGACAGACCAGTTCAATCATGGCCCGGCCCAACTGTTAATGCAAACAGGTAGTGCGCGATTGGGGCGGCCGAGTACCGGTTCCTGGGTAACATATGGATTGGGAACGGAAAACAGTAATCTCCCGGGCTTTGTGGTACTGACTTCCGGCGGAAAAACGCCAGATGCTGGCAAAAGCGTATGGGGCAGCGGTTTTCTTCCATCTGTATACCAGGGCGTACAATGCAGAACCAAAGGAGATCCTGTGCTCTTTCTCACTGATCCTGACGGCATGGACCGCGACCTGCGCAAAGCCTCTATTGACGCCATTAACCAGATTAACGAGGAAGAATATACGGCGTATGGCGATCCAGAAACACTCGCCCGCATTTCCCAATATGAGCTCGCCTATAAGATGCAGATTGCTGTACCGGAAGTCATGAACATCAACAATGAACCGGATTATATCCATGAGATGTATGGCACGCAGCCAGGTAAAGAATCCTTTGCCAATAACTGTTTACTCGCCAGGAAACTGGTGGAAAAAGGCGTTCGCTTTGTACAGCTGTATGACTGGGGCTGGGATAGTCATGGTACAGATGAAAACCTGGCGATTGACTACGGTTTCCGGAATAAATGCAGGGAAATAGATCGCCCCATCACTGCGCTGTTACAGGATCTGAAGCAAAGAGGATTATTGGATGAAACACTGGTTGTATGGGGAGGAGAGTTTGGTCGTACGCCTATGCAGGAAAACCGCGATGGCAAAGACATGCCATTCCTGGGCCGCGATCATCATGTGGAAGCCTTTACCATGTGGATGGCCGGCGCCGGCATCAAAAAGGGATGTAGCTATGGCGAAACAGATGAAATCGGCTATTCCGCTATTAAAGGAAAAGTAGCCATCAATGATATTCACGCTACCATTCTTCAGCAACTGGGATTTGATCATGAAAAACTCACCTACCAGTTTCAGGGCCGTCCTTTCCGTCTGACAGATACCAGCGGGAAAGTTATCACACCAATTTTAAGTTAACGATAGTATTTATTGCATGAACATAGAAAGAAGAAATTTTTTAAGGCAGACATCCCTCCTCGGCGCCGCATTTTGTCTGCCTGCACTACCTGATTTTGCCTTTGCTGCTGCACAACCTAAATCAGGTTTCAAGCTTTCCATTATGGCTACCAACTGGGGCTATCCTGGCAGTATGGCCGAATTCTGTGCTGCCGCCAAAAATGCCGGATATGATGGGATTGAAGTATGGTGGTCTTCCAATACCGATACACAGCAAGAACTGTATCGCGCGCTGAAAGAAAATCATCTCTCCGTAGGATATCTCTGTGCGGGCAGTAGTAGCAACTATGAAAAACATGCCGCTGAATTTGAAACGAACTTACGTGCCGCAACTGCGAAAAATGAAGTTCGTCCGTTGTACATCAATTGTCATAGTGGCCGCGACTACTTTACTTTCGAACAGAATGCTGCACTGATTGAAATGACCATGCGGTATAGTCGCGATACCGGTATTCCAGTGTACCATGAAACGCATCGGAGTAGAATGCTCTTTGCTGCGCATATTACGCGCCAGTTCATCACTGCCAAACCTGATCTGCGCCTGACGTTGGATATTTCCCATTGGTGTAATGTTCATGAATCGCTCTTGCAAGATCAGCCGGAAGCCGTAGCTGCCGCTCTTTCACGCACCAGTCATATTCATACGCGGGTAGGCCACCAGGAAGGACCACAGGTCAATGATCCGAGAGCGCCGGAGTGGGCCAATACAGTGAAGCAACATTTCACCTGGTGGGATCAGGTAGTGAAATATCATCAGGAGGCAGGAAAGTCCCTCACCATGCTTACAGAGTTTGGACCGGCAGATTATCTCCCAACGTTGCCGTATACACGACAACCAGTCGCCAATCAATGGGATATCAATGTATACATGCTGCAACAGCTACGCCAGCGTTATGGTAAATAATAAACAGTGAACATGATTCTATTGCAAAATAACGGTAGCTGGATCAGTTTCTCAGGACGAATGCATCCTGTATTGGTACACTTACCCATCGGTATTCTCGTAGCGGCGATTCTTCTGATACTCCTTAGTCAAAGGCCCAGATGGCAGCGTTTTCAAACAGCCGTCCCCTTGTTACTGCTACTGGCATGTCTTTCCGCTGTCACCAGTTGTATCACCGGCTACTTCCTCTCCAAAGATGGAGGGTATGCAGAAAACTTATTGGACACCCATTTTTATCTTGGTATATCCGTTGCCGTTAGTAGTGGCTTATTTTGGATCTGCTGGCGATTACTTCGCCGTAAACCATGGCTGTTAATACTTTCCGGTATCAGTATGTTGTTACTGATTACAATAACAGGGCATTATGGCGGTAGTCTAACGCATGGCGACAACTACCTCAGTGCCGCCATGCCGGCAGCATTAAGCAGGTTTGCCAGTCAGCCTGCAAAAGCGGCTGCTCCTGACTACAAGGATATCAGCGATGCAAGGATATACGAAGATTTGATACAACCGGTATTGAATACACGTTGTGTGAGTTGCCATAGTCAGCAAAAGCTGAAAGGCGGCTTACAGTTGGAATCCCTGGCCCTGATGCGTAAAGGTGGGGAGAACGGGCCTGTATTGAAGGATAGTCTTCCTGAGGAGAGTGAAATATACAAACGCATTTTACTTCAGGAAGAGGATGAACACCGGATGCCGCCAAAAGGGAAACCTTCCTTATCGCCGGCAGAAACGGAACTGTTACATTGGTGGATTGCCAATGGCGCACCCGCCGATAAAAAAGTGAAAGATATACCGAAGAATGTACGCGTCCAGGCAGTACTGGCAGCCATGCAGCCGGCAAAAACACTAGACCAGCTGGAAACGGTGCCTGCGTCCGAAGTAGCAGCTGCCAGTGAAAGCGCTATTGCCGCATTAACAGCTAAGGGCCTTAAGGTATTGCCTGTAGGCGCTAACAGCCACTACTTGTCTGTTTCCGCATTTACTGCCGGAGCATTTGGAGATAAAGACATTCAGCTGTTATTGCCATTAAAAGCGCAATTGATATGGCTGGATTTGTCTGGCACACAAATTTCAGATCAGTCGCTGGAAACATTGGGGCAATTGCAGCAACTCACCCGCTTAACCTTACGCGGTACGCCTGTCAAGGGCGACAAACTGCAGCAGCTGAGCCATTGTAAGCAATTGATGTATCTGAACCTGAGTGAAACCGCTGTAACAGATGCGGCTGTCGTCTCGCTAAAACAAAATAAGAAACTACAGCAGTTATACGTGAACAAAACAAAGGTCAGTGCGGCTAGCGTTCAACAATTAGCTACAGCGATTACAGGACTTAAAATTGATACGGGAGGCTATCGTTTACCTGTATTGGCATCAGATACGATCGCATATCACAAACAGATGAATTAGTACCGGCAAAATAGATTTCATGAAACAACAGTAATCATTATAATCGGCCCTGACAGGCCATCAGGGCCGATTATAATGATTATTGCTGTGACACATAGTTATATGGTAAATAATTCTCCCAAAACCATTGCGTATATACATCGCCAATTGCATTTTCCAATAATTCCTTGAATATACCTGAGGTATTATCACTGTTGGTCATGATGATGATAGCGCTTCCAGCAGCAGGAAACCCTATAGCATAGTGATCCCATCCTTCACTATGTCCTTCTTTAAAAAAGGCAGTGCCTACAGGAGTCTTTAACAGTCCGAATCCTAGTCCATAGGACAGCGGCGTATTAGCGGGCGTTTTATCGTCTACCAGCGAATTAGGACCAAACTGTTGCTTGGAGAGAATGGCAATATCGGAATGAAAAAGGCTGTTAAAACTTTTTACAGACAGTCCTTTATGTTGCAATAATGCCGCAAAGAATTTATTGTAATCACTGATATTGGTATACATAGAGCCAGCAGCATGTGGACTTGTACGTTCATCAAATTCATATGGGTGCTGAGCGGTGTCGTGCCCCACCGCATGATTCGCATTGAATTGCTCCTGCCATACGTAGCTGGTGTGTTGCATGTTCAATGGCTTAAACACTTCTTCCTGTGCTAACGTTTCATAACTTTTACCTGTAATCTGCTCCAGGACGAACTGTAACAAATACATACCTTCTCCCGAATAGCTAAACTTTGTACCTGGATCATATTTGATTACTAGTTTCCCATCAGGTTCAAAACCTCTATAATTGGGGAATCCGGTGGTGTGGTTCAGGCACATTCTGGCGGTGATGCGCTGGTAGCGCAGATCGTTGCGAATATCCTGATAGCCACGGGTTTTCTTAGTAAATACATAATCAGGAAGTGGCTTAGGAAGATAGTTGACCAACGGCGTATCAAGTTGGATAATATTTTTTTCTACAAGACGCATGACGCAGTAGCCAAATACAGCCTTACTCAAAGAGCAAGACCAAAAGATCGTACTGGTGTCCATATGCTGTTGTGTAGCCATGTTAGCATAACCGAATGCTTTCATATATACGGGCCTGTTATAATTAAATACACTCACTACCATACCGGTCACATGAGTAGTATCCATTAACTTTTCTATCCGGCGGCTCAGTGCAGCGCCATCAATAGTAGTATTATTAAGTCTGTGGATGGTTTGAGCATTCGTCATCACCACCAGCTGTATGAATAGGATTACCAGAAGAAGACGTTTCATAATTTTTGTATTATTTCAACTGGTATTTACATAAACATGCCAAAGTCCTCCTATACTGATTATCATAATCTTAGGCAGATGAAGCCATTCTCTGACCGTTCAGTTTTGTGTAATGGTTGTGCTATTTGCGGACACTAATGTACAGGGTCCTAACTGACAGGGCCTCTATTAAATGTAAATGGCCAACCAAAACGAATTGGTTAGCCATTTACATTTAATAGAGGTGTAATACTATTTCTTCAACAGTGGGAATATCGTTGATTCCACATGTTCCCTATCTATAATTGCCTGCATTTGCTTCACAATTTCAGGATTTGCAGCAGCCACATTATGTTGTTCGGCGGGATCTACTGAGAGGTCATATAACTCTAACCCTGGAGCAGGATTGGCTGTCACATTCATTTTCACCGCTTTCCAGTTACCGCGTCGAACTGCTTGTCTGCCGCCGTTTTCATGGAATTCCCAATAGAGGAATGGATGTTGCGCCTGTTTCTTTTTGCCGGTCAGCTCCCGAACAATAGAGATTCCATCAATATGCTGAGGCGTCTTCACTCCTGCAAGATCCGCAAAAGTAGGCATCATATCCCAGAAAGCGCCGGTATAGTTACTCACGCTGCCTGCCTTAATTTTGCCCTGCCATCTGGCAATAAAAGGAACGCGGATGCCGCCTTCATACAGGTCTCTTTTAATACCGCGGAGGTTACCGCTGCTGTTGAAGAATGCCGGATCGGCGCCTCCTTCTGCATGCGGACCGTTATCGCTGGTAAAGATCACCAAGGTATTATCATCCAGGCCCAGTTCTTTTAGTTTAGCCATTACCTGGCCTACATACATATCCAGCCTGGTCACCATGGCAGCAAAAGTAGCATGTGGATATTCCTGGGAGACATACCCGTTCTTTTTGGGTTCAGGTCCGTAAATAGCGCCTTTATATGGTTTCTCTGGAAAGGTTCCTTTAAAACGAGCCAGGATACTATCTTCTGGCGCAATTAGTTCCGCATGTGGTAATGTATACGCCAAATAGAGGAAAAATGGCTGATTTTTGTTGGTTTCCATAAATTTCAGCGCTTGTTCCTGGATAATTTCAGGGGCGTATTGGGCCGTATGTTCTAACTGACCGTTGGCAGTTAGCTCTACACGGTCGTCATTACTCCAGAGATGTGTCGGATAATAACGATGGGATTCCATCTGGCAGTTATATCCGTAAAACTGGTCAATCCCTTGTTTGATAGGATCGCCTTCAGAGCCTACTGGTCCGAGGCCCCATTTACCAAAGGCGCCGGTTTTATAGCCCGCTGTTTTCAGTACTTCTGTTAGGGTCACCACAGAATCTGCGATGGGTTGTTGCCCTTCGGGTCTGATTTCTTTATTTCCCCTTACAAAAGTATGGCCGGTATGTTTGCCGGAAATAAAAGAGCAACGGGAAGGCGCACACACAGAAGTACCTGCATAAAACTGGGTAAATCGTTTTCCTTCCTTAGAAAGTTGGTCGATATGAGGTGTGCTGAATTTTTGTTGCCCATAAGAGCTAAGGTCCCCATATCCCAGGTCATCCGCGAGGATGAAGATGATATTGGGTTGTTTTTTTTGTGCGTTCACTGTTACGGCCGTGTGCAGAAGTGCTGCTCCCAGGAGAGCCACACCGGCCGATTTTCTCAGAAATGTCATGGAATCTGGTATTTATACCTGGCTAATTTAACGTTCAAAATACACTTATCATAGCCTATTACATGAGTGGAAGTATATTTTTCTGAAGGAATTAGTTAAAATTACACATATTGCAACCTACCTATAGCAATCAACTTGAAATCAACAATGGTACAAAAAGACGAAGCGCAGCACCTTAAAAGAGGGCTGCAAAACAGGCATATCCAGCTGATAGCCCTCGGTGGAGCTATTGGCACAGGGTTATTCCTGGGCATAGGCCCTGCGGCTGTATTGGCGGGTCCTTCTGTTATCCTCGGTTATGCATTGGCCGGCGTTATCGCTTTCTTTATTATGCGTCAGCTGGGAGAAATGGTGGTGGAAGAACCGGTTTCCGGAAGCTTCAGCCATTTCGCTTATAAATACTGGGGCACTTTTGCAGGCTTTGCCTCCGGATGGAATTACTGGATTTTATATATCCTGGTAAGTATGTCCGAACTGACAGCCATCGGTTTATATGTGCAGTTCTGGTGGCCTGAAATTCCGCTCTGGGCATCCAGTTGCTTCTTCTTTGTAGCCATCAATGCCCTGAATCTCAGCTCTGTAAAAGTATACGGCGAAGCTGAATTCTGGTTCTCTATCGTTAAAGTAGTGGCGATCATTGCCATGATTGTTTTTGGTACCTATCTGCTGATCAGCGGCAGCGGCGGATCTCAGGCCACTGTAGCCAATCTGTGGAACGACGGCGGCTTTTTCCCTAAAGGACTGCTGGCATCCGATGGTAAAGGCGGATACGAGGGATTACTGGCAGCCATCTCGCTGATCATGTTCTCCTTTGGAGGATTGGAGCTCATTGGTATCACTGCTGCAGAAGCAGATAAACCAGAGAAAACCATCCCTAAAGCCACCAACCAGGTGATCTACCGTATTCTCATTTTCTACGTAGGTGCGTTGGTGATACTGTTTGCATTGTCGCCATGGAAAGATATTACTACGAAAAGTAGTCCCTTTGTTACGGTATTCGAAAGTCTGAAAGGCTTCCAGTACACGATTTTTGGCTTTACTATTAACTTCACAAGTCTGATCGCGAATGCGCTGAATCTCATCGTACTGACAGCTGCACTATCTGTTTACAACAGTTGCGTATATAGTAACAGTCGCATGTTATACGGATTGGCAGAACAAGGCAATGCGCCTAAATTTCTTTCCAAACTGAATAAAAACAGTGTGCCTGTACAGGCTATCGTAGTATCTGGCCTCTTTGCAGCGATATGTATCATTGTGAATAAACTGATGCCGGAGAAAGCGCTGGAAGTGTTAATGTCATTAGTGGTATCAACCCTGATCATTAACTGGCTGATGATAACCGTTGTTCATTTTCAGTTTAAGAAGAATAAGAGAGACGCGGGTCTGCCTACTAAATTCCCTTCTTTCCTATATCCGCTCTCCAACTATATCTGCCTCGTATTTCTCGTAGGTATATTAGTGTTGATGTGGATCACAGGATTGCAACTGCCGGTAGCACTGATACCAATTTGGGTATTCTTCCTTTTCATCTGCTACCTGATAGTGAAAAAGAATAAAGAACGAAAAGCATAATTTTTTCTCGCAAAGGACGCAGAGATAAAAAGGGCGCAAAGAAACAAAGATGGTGTTATGTTGTTTAAGGAGAAGTATTAAGAGTACTGTTTATCCTTACGGAGACAAACGCTTGAAGCACCAATGATCAGTAGGTCATTGCAAGGCGAGATAAAGTAAATATCCTTCAACAACAACGATTTACCTTGTTTGCTTTGCGCCCTTTGCAAGCAATAAAAAGCTTCCTACTATGAGTGTAAAATTGTTTTTAATCCGACATGGGCAATCACAATGGAACCTGGAAAACCGCTTCACAGGCTGGAAAGACATTGATATCACGGAGAAAGGCAGAGAAGAAGCCAAAGAAGCCGGAATAGAGCTGCGTGGAGAACGTATTGATATTGCTTTCACTTCTACCCTGATAAGAGCGCAGCATACCCTGGATATTGTTCTGCAGGAATGTGGCGCTGCCGGTATCCCTGTGATTCAGGATAAAGCCCTCAATGAGCGCTCCTATGGCGATCTGGAAGGTCTCAATAAAGCCGACACCGCCGCCAAATACGGCGACGAACAAGTACATATATGGCGTCGTTCATTTGATGTACGCCCTCCCGGCGGAGAAAGCCTCAAAGATACTTATGACCGCACCATCCCCTATTTCATTCATACCATCTTCCCTCATCTGGAAGCGGCCGAGAACGTACTGATTGTGGCACATGGCAACAGTCTGCGGGCACTGGTCATGTTCCTGGATAATCTTAGTCCGGATGAAATATTACAGCGTGAACTAGCCACTGGCGTGCCATTGGAATACATTATGGACCGACACATGCTGGAATCGCTGCGCCTCCGCTACGGCAAGACCTCCCTCGCCTGATTATTTGGTACGATGATCTATTTTGTTGACGAACTCCGTTTTCAGATGAAGTCCCCGCTCATGCTTGGATTCCGATAAAACGAAGAGACTGCGTATTTTCCGGATATTATCCAGTTTGGAGAGTTTATTGGAGTAAAATGCGTCATAAGCCTCCATATCGGCCACAACGATTCTTAACAGATAGTCGAACTGACCACTCATTTTATAACATTCCAGGACTTCCGAGAACCCATCTATGCTTTGCTCGAAGGCCATCAGCCTGTCGTGACCATGCATTTCCAGGGTCACACTGGTATAGGCTACCAGGGCATTTCCCAGCTTGTTCCTGTTCAATACGGCAATATATCCCAGGATATACCCTTCTGCCTCCAGACGCTTCACCCGCTCAAATATGGCAGTGACCGACTTCCCCAGTTTGGCGGCGATCTCTTTATTAGTCGTCCGCGCATCCTGTTGTAGTATGTCCATTATACACATATCCAGCATATCGGGAATAAAAGCCATGTCTGATTTTCCTCAAAAATAGGTATCCAGGTACAAATGCTGAAAAAAATTCGGATTAGGGGCCGCAATTCCGTTTTGTTTTCGGTGTCGGCCCATCATCATCAAAGTTACCGGTATAGGGAGATACCTTCATGTAACAAATCGTACTATCATGAAAGAACATATCATATTACCCCTGGAAGAAGTGAGCCTGGATTCCATTTCCCTAGTAGGCGGTAAATCAGCCTCCCTTGGCGAAATGATCTCCAGTTTAACAGAGGCAGGCGTGAAAATCCCCACCGGATTCGCTATCACTACCCGCGCATATTATGATTTCCTCCAACATAGCGGACTGGAATCTTATATCAAGGAACAGATCGATAATATAGACTTCGAAGATATTACCAGTTTGCGCAGAGCAGGTATGCGTATCCGTCAGGCAATCAGCAGCACCCGCTTTCCGCATGAGCTGAGCCGGGAAATCATTGCCGCTTACCATGATCTGTCCAGACAATACGGTCAGGAACAAACGGATGTAGCCGTACGTAGTTCCGCTACTGCGGAAGATTTGCCGGATGCTTCCTTCGCCGGACAACAGGAAACCTTCCTGAATGTACGTGGCCCTGTTGCCCTCGTAGACGCTGTACGCAACTGTTTCGCCAGTCTCTTCACCGATCGTGCCATCAGCTACCGCTCCACTTTCGGATATGATCATTTTAGTATAGGCCTTTCCGTATGTGTACAGAAAATGGTACGCTCTGATCTCGGCGCTTCCGGCGTCGCATTCTCTCTGGATACAGAATCCGGCTTCAAAGATGTAGTATTGATCAACGGTTCCTGGGGCTTAGGCGAAATGGTAGTACAAGGCGCTATTTCTCCGGATGAATTCATCGTATACAAACCTCTGCTCGGCTCCGGATACACGCCTATCGTGGAAAAGAAACTGGGCCACAAAGAAAAGAAAATGGTGTACGGCGAAAGCAGCGACGAACGCACCAAAATCATCAACGTGGAAAAACAGGCCCAGCATCAGTTCTGCCTGACGGATGCACAAATCATGCAGCTGGCAGAATGGGTCACCTGCATAGAAAAATACTATTCCACTAAAAAAGGACAATGGTGTCCTATGGACGTAGAATGGGCACTGGATGGACTTACCAATGAATTGTATATTGTTCAGGCAAGGCCGGAAACCATTCACTCCCGCAAGGACCATAGCAAAGTAATTTCTTACAGCTTCGGCGAAGCCGCTGCCAACAGAGAACCTATATTGAAAGGTATTGCCGTTGGCGATAAAATCGCCGCAGGCAATGTCAATATTCTCTTCTCCCTGGACAACAGGCTGAATGCAGGTTTGGGCTTCCAACCCGGCGATGTGCTGGTAACAGATATGACGGACCCCGACTGGGAACCGATCATGAAAATGGCTTCTGCCATCGTCACTAATAAAGGCGGACGTACCTGCCATGCTGCCATCGTAGCCAGAGAAATGGGGATACCTGCCATTGTAGGTTGCGGCGACGCTACCGACAAGCTGACCTCCGGCCAGTCTATTACCGTGAGTTGCGCTGAAGGAACAGAAGGCGTAGTGTACGACGGCATCCTGCCATTTGTGGAAGAAGCGCTGGATTTGCAGGAACTCCCTGCTGTCAATACACAACTGATGCTGAACGTGGGCACTCCCGCCATGGCATTCCAATATTCACATCTGCCCAACAGAGGCGTGGGATTAGCCAGAGAAGAATTCATCATCAACAATTATATCAAAGCCCATCCTTTAGCATTGCTGAGACACAGAGAACTGAAAGATGCGGATCTCACTAAAAAAATTACACAGCTTATACAAGGCCATAAAAATGAAGCGGACTACTTCATCAATCAACTGGCTTATGGCGTTGGAAAAATTGCTGCCTCCTGTTATCCGGAGAAGGTGATTGTTCGTTTCTCTGATTTCAAGAGCAATGAATATTTCAACCTCTTAGGTGGAAAATATTTCGAGCCTAAAGAAGAAAATCCGATGATCGGATGGAGAGGCGCCAGCAGATATTATTCCGAAGAATACAAACCTGCTTTCCAACTGGAATGCGCCGCCATCCGCAAAGTGCGGGATACCATGGGATTGAGCAACGTTGTAGTCATGATTCCATTTTGTCGTACCGTAGAGGAGCTGGATAAAGTCCTGGAAGTAATGGAAGAATTTGGATTAAAGCGCGGTACTAACGGGCTGGAAGTATATCTGATGGCAGAATTACCTTCCAACATCATTATGGCAGAAGAATTCGCTGCACATATAGACGGGTTCTCCATCGGCTCCAATGACCTTACACAGTTGACATTGGGACTGGACAGAGATTCCAGCATAGTGGCATCTTTATATAATGAAATGAATCCTGCGGTACAGCGTATGATTACGCGATTAATCCGCGTAGCAAAAGAAAATCATGTGAAAGTAGGAATCTGCGGACAAGGCCCTTCTGATTTTCCGGAGTTCACAAAAATGTTGATCAGTCAGGGTATTGATAGTATTTCTGTAACGCCAGACGCTGTTACAAAAACACTGAAAGCGATATCTGAAGCGGAACACGCAGCAGTTGGCGCTACTGTCTGATAAATTGCTAACTTGGTGGTATGTATTTCACCATACCACCACATCCTGCATTGGCCGCCTATATAGATGCATATTGGGTCAGCCATGCAACGGAGGATATGCAACTCTGCATATTACCGGACAGTTGTGCCGATATCATCATCAATATCGGTAGCGCAAAAGTGATGGTAGGCAGTCAGCAATTGGCTACTTATGATGCGTTTACAGTAGGCACGATGACGGTCTGCAACAACAGTCACCATACTGCAGGAAGTCATTTGCTGGGCATACGTTTTAGGGCGGGAGGCATGAAAATACTCATGGGCTTTCCGCTCCATTTACTTACCGACGACCATATTCCGGTGTCTGACATATCAAGTGAGTGGCAGGAGCAGCTTCAACAATTACTGGAGACTGCGCCTGCCCTTGCCACTAAAATATCCCGTCTCAATCAATTCTTTTTGTCTCGCCTGACCATCATTCCTGGCCCTGCATTACGCATACAGGAAGGACTTCGGCTGATTCGACAGGCAAACGGCAATATCCGCACAACAGATCTGGCCCATGCCACGGCGACGGGCATACGAAATTTTGAAAAACAGTTTAAAGAATACACCGGCGTAAGTGCGAAAACATTCTGTCGCATTACCCGTTTCTTAGCCACCAAAGCAATCCTCCGTAACACTTCTCCAGGGCAGATCTTACAGGTAGCGCTGGAGGTGGGTTATTATGATCATGCACATCTTTCCCATGAGTTTAGGGAGATGGCCGGCGCTCCGCCGGAAACATTCCTGCGGCAATAATAATTCGTTTTTTTACAAACAACCAATAGTACTTCCTGATTACATTGCACCAGTAAACGAAACGAGCATGCAACAGCGATTATCATTGATTACCCTCGGTGTCAGGGATTTGGCGAAGTCCATTCAGTTTTATGAAGCAGGACTAGGTTGGAAACGTTCTTCTGCCAGCCAGGAAAGCGTGATTTTTATTCCTTTGGGAGGGATTGTATTATCTCTTTATGGCTGGAATGAATTGGCAGAAGATGCCTTGCAATCGCCAGCAGGAAATGGTTTCAGAGGCATTACCTTGGCGTATAATACTCGTAGCAGAGCGGAAACGGATGCAGTATTACAACTGGCCACTGCTGCCGGAGCCACGCTTGTCAAGCCGGCACAGGAAGTATTCTGGGGAGGATACAGCGGTTATTTTGCAGACCCAGATGGACATTTATTTGAAGTAGCGCATAATCCGTTTTGGGAGATGAATGATAAAAATGAAATCATTTTGCCCTGATATATAGGAATCGGAACTATCTAGCTTAACTGCGGCAATGCCGCAGTTATTTCCCTGAAAAATCGTTAAATTAGGGAAAACCATGTTTATGAAAGTAGTGACCCTGAACCTCTGTTTGTTAGTAATCACCTGCATACAGGCCACTGCGCAGGATTCTACCAGCTATTTCCGCACCAATCAAATGTCAAACGCATTAGATAACTTCATGCGTAGCCGTTCTATTTTCACGGCCAACAGCTTCTCCACTCCTGAAGGAACCGTTGGCACCCCTTATCTGTTTGACGACTGGGGATATATGTGGCTGGACTCCATAGACAATCAGCCTGTAAAGAAATCGGTCATCTATCAGGCAAATATGGATCTGCAAAAAAATGAAGTCATCATCAAAGGTGGAGATGGCAAAGCATATATTCCTGAAACCAACAATGTACAGGCCATGCATTTCAAAAAAGGTAATGAAGTACATGCCTTTGTACGCGCCAATCTGGATGGCGCAATGAAATTCGCGGAGCAGTTGTCTACCGAAGGTAAATATGTGCTACTGAAAGATATAGGGATCACTTTCACACATGCCGACTATACCGATAAAGGTATGGTACAAACAGGCAAACCATACAACGAATACAAAAAGAAATATACTTACTACCTGGTACAGGATAATAAAGCCACAAAAATTCAACTGAAGAAGAAAAGCATCTTAACTGTAATAGACAAAGATCCTGTAGCAGTAGCCGCTCTGAATAAATATATTTCCGGCAATAACGTAGAGGAAGCTGCATTGATTCAGGCGGTGGATGCAATGAATATGCCTGTTGCTAAATAGAACAACAAAGCCGCTCTGTTTGTCGTTCCTCCCCACTGGAAAAGAGCGACAAACAGGAGCATTAATAATCAAATGTTTTGTCAACCACAAGATAAGCTGGTAAAAATATTTTTGTTTATATTAAAAAAAACGCCACTTTTACTGCGTAATTCACACACTCAATGGAATCCGACAATAGAGGCATTTTGTTTTTGACAGCCTACATTCTGACCAACTTCAACACTTCACCACCTTTCTGCTAATAACAGTTCTGGCATACCTTTTGGATATATAGCGCCATTAAAATTTCTAGGGCCCCCTGAAATGAAAACGCAGCTATAGAACCTTCTGTATACACATATTTCAACACACACATTCTAAATCCCTAATAATGGAAAAAACATCCACTTTGATGTGGGCGTTGCTCATCGGCGTGCCCGTACTATGCCTTGTACTCTACAAAGTAATACTTCGTATATGCTTTGGCGTTGTAATCGTACCAGAAGACCGTATTGGTCTTGTTACCAAAAAATTCGTACTCCTTGGAAAGCAGGAGCTGCCCGAAGGCCGCATTGTGGCCACTAACGGAGAAGCCGGTTTTCAAGGCCAGACACTGGCTCCAGGTATCTATTTCTGGAAATGGATATGGCAGTACAGTATTACCTTCCAGCCTTTCACCATTATCCCCACGGGAAAAATCGGGCTTGTACTCGCCAAAGATGGCACTGAGCTGGAAACAGGCAAAATACTTGCCCGAAAAGTCCCTTGCGACTCCTATCAGGATGCAGTATCATTCCTGCAAAACGGAGGTCGTAAAGGTAGACAAACAGGCATCATCACGCCCGGTTCTTATCGTATCAACACCTTCCTCTTCGATGTGGAAATTACAGATACTATTACCGTTCCTGAAAACGCTGTAGGTATTGTTACCACCATGGAAGGTAAAGCGCTGGAAACTGGCGCCATCGCCGGCCGCACCGTCGAAAGTCACAACAACTTCCAGGATGTGGACACCTTCCTCGAAAACGGCGGCTACAAAGGGTTACAGGAACAAGTAGTACTGGCTGGTACTTACTTTATCCACCCATGGTTTGCAAAAATCGAGCTGGTGAAAATGACAGAAATAGCCATCGGACATGTAGGCGTTGTAATCTCTTATGTGGGTAATGATGGAATAGACATCAGCGGTGCAGAATTCAAACATGGTAATATCGTAGCCAAAGGTCAGAAAGGCGTATGGGCAGAGCCACTGGGCCCTGGTAAATACCCTATCAATCCATATACCATGAACGTGGAACTGGTACCTACCACCAACCTCGTTCTGAACTGGGCATCCGCCAGAAGCGAAGCCCACCAACTGGATAAAAACCTTTGTACCATTACCGTTCGCAGTAAAGACGGTTTTACTTTCAACCTGGATGTGTCCCAGATCATTCATATTCCCACCAATGAAGCGCCTAAAGTAATTGCACGCTTCGGTAATATGAGTAACCTCGTAACGCAGGTACTGGAGCCAACCATCGGTAACTATTTCCGTAACTCCGCCCAGGGCTCTGATGTAATCAGCTTCCTGACCAGTCGTAAAGAAAGACAGGAATCTGCAAAAGAACATATCGGTCATGTACTGGAACAATACAACGTATTTGGCGTAGATACGCTCATCGGAGATATCGTTCCTCCGGAAACACTGATGAAAACCCTGACAGACCGTAAGATCGCCGAGGAACAGAAAGTTACCTACGATACAGAAAGACTGGCACAGGAAACCCGTCAGAAACTGGAAAAAGAAACCGCGATCGCCGATATGCAGAAAGAAATCGTGAAGGCCGACCAAGGCGTATGGATCGCTGAAAGATTAGCCGATGCTTCCGTGAAAAAAGCAACCGGTGATGCCAACAGCGTACGTCTTCAGGCGAATGCAGACAGCGACAGAATGAAATTGATGGCTGCCGGTGAAGCTGAAAAAGTGAGATTACTGGCAAAAGCTGAGGCAGAACGTACAGAATGGATCGCTAAAGCCGAAGCAGAAAGAATCGCCCTCACAGGTAAAGCAGAAGCAGAAAAAATCCTCGCTACCGGTCAGGCTAGTGCAGAGTCTTATAAACTCGCAGTAGAAGCAATGGGTGGCAATAACTTCACCCAACTGAAAGTAATGGAAGCCATCGGTGCACAGAATATCCGCATCATGCCGGATGTACTCATCGGTGGAGGCGAAGGAGCTAATGGCCCTATCTCCGGACTACTGGGACTCCGACTCCTCGAAGATGTTGCAAAAAAGAATAACGATAAAAATACAAGCAATGAAGCAAGTGAAAACAAATAACAGTTAACCCTCTCTATCCGCCAATTCTAAAACCGAACGCCGCATTCTTGCGGCGTTTGCTTATTTAATTCTATCTTGGGCCTTATGCCACATGACTTTCACTCCTTTATTCAAGTAATGGTTGCCACACACCTGGCACAAAAAAATCGACAGACCGCCCCCGTTTTTGAAAATTTCAGTTATTACGAAGTACGATGGATGGGCTTTGCGGAGATCGGCGCTTTCGAAACCTATAATTTCCTATATACTGCCTGCAAAGATCCACAGCATTTCAGGGAATGGCTATTGGCATTGAAAGGCGCTCCTTTCCTGGAGGAAGCTGCACAGAAATACCAGCAATGGCTTACATCAGAAAATAGTGAAAGTAG
The DNA here is from genome assembly GCF_003259435.1 of Chitinophaga dinghuensis. GTDB lineage: Bacteria > Bacteroidota > Bacteroidia > Chitinophagales > Chitinophagaceae > Chitinophaga > Chitinophaga dinghuensis. Next base: position 971,753 of record NZ_QLMA01000001.1, on the reverse strand, counting down.
TCTACCAACCACATTCTCACTGACAGCGGAGCAGCAAGCATGCTGGCAAACGCAGGGCTATCTTCGTATCGGAGGACTTGTACCCGATCAACTATGCGATGAAGTAGTGGCTGTTATTCGCAATTCCATGGGCATCGATTTGCAAAACCAGGATACCTGGTATCCCGAAAATCCCGATTGGCATGGTCTGATGTTACAACAGTATCAAGATCCTGCTATTGCCGCTATCAGAAATCACCCGCTGCTTAAAGCGTTGTTTGCTGAATTATACGGTACCCATCAACTTATCGCCAATACAGAAAAAGTAAGCTATAATCCACCAGAAACGGATTCCTGGAAATTCAGACATGAACATTTACATTGGGATATTGATCCGGAACAACCACTATCACTTAATATACAAGGATTGATTTACCTGGAAGATGTACCGGAAAACCGTGGCCCGTTAAAAGTAATACCGGGTTTTCAACATCAATATGAAGACTACATTTCAACATTTGCAGATTTTACCGCAGCGCGGCAGGCCATAAAAGTGCAACCTGGAGCGGTAAAAATTCCTGGGAGGAAAGGAGATGTGATATTATGGCAACATACTTTGCCACATTGCGCTACCGCCAACAGGGATATATTACCAAGATTCGTACAATACGTCAGTTTCACAAAGTGCTGATGATAATACTCCCCGTCGCGTTACGCTGATGCTTATTTAACAATACTATTCAGATAGACTTCAATATTCGTATAGTCTTTATCGAGATCATGTCCATTCTGATCATTTGCAGAAGCAGGATTTAATCCATGCGCCTTTTCCCAGGCATCCGGAATCCCATCTTCGTCTGTATCTGTGTCAGCAGGCAGTGACTGGAGTACTGGCCATCCTCCTACATCTGTCTGCGAATCTATAATGCCATTGCCTTGCTTACCCATAGCAGATTTCCCTGTCTGCACTTCCCTGATGATACGCAGATCAGTGGCATCTCTTTTAAAGCTGGCTCCCACTCCTTTCAGCACCGCATCATAAGCCGTTCGTGCATCCGTAGACGTTACTGCTGCCACTTCGAAAGGCGTTGATACTACCGCTGCAGACGGGTCCTTACATTGTACGCCACCATTCAGGTTATTCGCCGTAACAACTGCATCCTGGTAAATATAATTTCCATCTACATAAAACTTCCCATATGGCTCCGAAGGATTGATAATACGATTCCGCACGTTCTTTTTAGTAGCTGGTCCGGCCTTGTAGTAATTGTTCACCATATTATAACGGCCGCCCTCTCCTCCGTAAGCACTGTTAAAACCCCAGTTATAGATCACATTATTCCGGAAATCCACCAGCTCATCCACCGTATTCTGCGTGGTGGAAGAACCGCTGAAACGCGGATTTCTACTATTATTGCTGGCGATCAGATTATGATGAAAACTGGCTTTTGTTCCGCCCCATATACCACCATATCCATGGGCGCCCTTCACATGGTAAGATTCATTCAACGCTTCAGCAATCAGGCACCATTGCATGGTAAAGTCACTGTTGTAATAGAAAGAAGCGCATTCGTCCATCGCCCAGCTCATAGAGCAATGATCAATGATGATGTTCCCCCCTCTCCTGCCACCAAGGGCATCATTCTCCTTGCGGGATTCATCGCCCAAACGGAAACGCATATACCGGATAATCACGTTATGCGTTTCTACATAAGTGGGATAATTGCTTACGCATATACCATCTCCGGGGGCCGATTGCCCAGCAATCGTGATATCTCCTTCTTTGATAGAAAGGGAAGATTGCAGGGCAATAGTTCCGGAAACGCGGAATATTACAATGCGGGGACCTTTGGCTTCTACGGCGCTGCGCAAACTTCCAGGTCCTTTATCATTCAGGTTGGTAACAAAAATCACGCGGCCATTTCTGCCGCCTGTAGCAAATTTGCCAAATCCTTCCGCACCAGGAAAGGCTTGCTGCTGCGCATGTACAACGCCAGCCAGCAAGCATCCTGTCATCATCATCTGCCAGAAAAATCTTTTCAGCATATATGAGTTGTTAGTTTATTGTCTCCAACGTGGATCTCCTACAGTGGATTTACCAGAAAAGTTATTATCCTTCAGATAGAAGTTACCCGCGGCCGGCGCCTGGAACAATGCAGTGGAAGATCCACTGTATCCTGTAAGTCCTGGTATCGGGTTCGCGGAAGCTGAATAATCGGATGTACTGAAACTGTTGCTGGAAGTAACGGAAGTGCCACTACCGGCTACTATTCCACGTACCGCGGTACTGGTCCCATTCAATCGCCCTGGCCCCAAAATACAGCTCGTCAGTTTGATACCATTGGTAACGTTAATGGAGGAACTGTAATCCACTAAATAGTTGGAACCGCCGCCCTGTGGCGCTTCGTTGATGGTGCAATCAGAGAGCAATACAGATGTAGAAAGTTTTCTGCCCACAATCACTTTCTGTACTTTATAAATGGTACTGTTCTGAATGGTAACATTCAGGAAAGCTCCTGCTGCACTACCATTCACTACGCCATAATCTGCAATACTGTCGATGATACAGTTATTCATCAGCACATTATTCACCGTAGTACCGTCTACGGTAGACTTGATCCTTAATACGCCTCTGAAGATCTCCATCTTGCAGGATTCAAAGATCATTTTATTGACAGTACATGGCTTATCCGCATTCAGGATGTAAGAGGCCGTATAATCTGCGCCCACGAGCGTTAACTCCCGGAAAACAATAGAGTCAATAGCCGTATTGGCGCCTAAGTTCAGATTGCTGTTGAATTTAATTACAGGGAATACCGGACTGAAACTGATCTCGCTCACAAAGGATACAGGTTTATCAATCGCCAGCTCAGCGCCGATTACATAAGTTTCTCCCCGCTTCAGGACAATAGTACTTCCGGCAGGTATCAACGGAAACGTGTCTGCCAATACAGATGGTCTGTTGGTAAAACCAGTCAGATCTACCAGTAATCCGCCGGCAGGAACACCTGCTTTAGTAGTAAAGGTGAGAATACCTTTACTCTTTCCTGTAGCCGTAAATATTTCCGCGGTGTAAGTAGTGGATGCTTTTAATCCATCTACCTGCTTTTTTCCCGCCTGACTTTCTGCGTCAGTTAAATTTACTACTACTTCCGCTCCAGATGCCGGTTTCAGCACAATCTTACTGAGCGCAGTAGTGGTCTGCCATTTTAGAATAACCGATTTATCAATGATATCAGCAGCAGATAAAGCAAGAAATAATTGTTCGCCGGTAATGCTGAAAGCGTTGCTGGTCAGCCAGAGCGAACTTTTCGTACTATCCTTTGCGTTAGTACGTACGCGTACATAATATTTAGTACGACTCACCAAATAATCATCTGTTATAACGATACTGGCAGTATCAGTTGTAAAGCGACGCGCGGTAGTCTGAAAGGAGGAATCTTGCGACAAATCAACCGTATAGGTAGCCTTATTTGTATATAAAGCTGCCACCCATGAAATGGTAGCGGAAGTTTGTCCACTGGAAATCTTAATATCGCCGGAAGGCATAAAAGTGCGCGACAGCTGCATATCTACCTCCGTACGGCGGCAGGACAACAGCGAAAACGCTGCCAGCAGAACGACCAGGATAAAAGAATAATTTATGCTGCGTTTCATTATCATAGGGATTAATTGTAACCGAAATTCTGCTTGAGTTTAAAATTGGTATTTAAAGCATCCGTAGGGATAGGAAATAACTCCTTCTTGTTTTCTTCGAAGTAGTACACATATCCTTTCAGTTCATTGGTCAGATAAGCTTCATTCACGGCTGCACGCCATGCCTTGGAGGTATATCCTGACGGCGCAGTGGAAGCGCCCAGTCCTGGCTCAAACAGCGTCTTTGCAGGCTCTCCGCCATAATTATCTAACTTGGAAACCTCCAGTACGGAAGGAAGCAGGTTATAATCTGCTGGTTTCGTATATACGTACAGCGGCAGATTCGCATAACGGCCTTCTCCCACCATGAACTGACGCAGCTTGGTTTTCGTCTCCGATAATTTTGTTGCCAGCAGATTCCAGCGGATCAGATCATATTTACGAATCCCTTCCCCGCCGAACTCCAATAAACGTTCTTGTACAATTGCTTTGAAAAATCCCTCTTTATCAGCAGGAATAGCAGGTAATTTGTCTTCATGACCTGCATAAGCCCTTCTGCGTACCATATCCAGGGCATTCTGCGCCAGGCTGGAAGGTGCGCCATTTACTTCATTGTCCGCTTCCGCATACATCAGCAGGATATCTGCAAAACGAAGAATAGGCCAGTCAATAGCCAGGTTCTGAGAAGTACCCGTAATAGCAGTCCAGGAACGTCTGAATTTTCCATCTGTCATGGCTATTCCGGTATTCATGATTTTCTTGCTGTCCTTATCTATTTCAAAACAGTTGATTGTAACATCTCTGCGGCAATCGGCGATAGAGTCAAACTCATAGAAATAAGTAGGTAACGCATTGATACCTCCGCCGCCACCGCCAAATTTGGAACTGGTATTATGACGAAGCCCGTTGTAATAGCCCAGCTTACTGTCGGTACTGGCATTACCGCCAAAAGCGCCCACTTCAAAAATCAGCTCATGCGCATCATCCATGCGGGTACTGGTATGTAGGCTTTTGAAGATATTCTCATACACTGGATTCAAGCCATGTTCTCCTGGTTGATCCATGATCTCCTTGCACTCTTTCAGGGCGATCTCATAATATTTTTTATAGTCAGATCTCCGTTCCATGGTATGAGTAGCAGTGCGAAGCGCATAACCGCCACGCGCCAACGCTATTCTTGCACGAAGCCCTTTCACTGCGGCTTTGGTGAGACGCAGGTTTTTATCTGGCGATTTACTCCTCCAAGGTATGAGGTCTTCTGCTATTGCAAGATCGTTTAACAAATGGTCATAGATGGTATCCTGATCCACTCTTGCCTGGTATAGATCCACCATATCTGCCGCAGGAACAAAGTGAGCCGGTAAATCGCCCCAGTTTCTAATGGCTTCATAGTAAAACTGTGCCCTGAGTGTCAGGGCTTCGCCATAGAGCTTCCGCATAGTTGCTTGTTCCTCTGCCGTTCCGCTCTTATAAGGATTGGAGAGCGGAATATATTTAATACAGTTATTGGCCCTTTCAATGCCTTTAAACAGCTGATTAAAGGGATTGATGAGATCCGTATTACCCGCACTGGCGCCATACATACTGATACCGCGTCTGTCGTCGGCGCTATAGTCGCCGGAGGTTTTGAAATCATCTGCCGACTGTGGGAACAAACAGGCAATACGGCTACCATAGCCATTATCGCCTATCAGCATTGCGTATACGCCGACCACCGCACTATTGGAGTTAGAGACTGTTTTAAAAGTTTCTTCAATGAGGATGGTAGAGGGCGAGTCCACCGCCAGGTATTTTTTACAGGATGGCGCCACTGCAATGCCTGCCGCCACCAAGATGATATATAGAGATTTTCTGCGCATTTTCTGAACGAGTTAAAGATTAAAAAGATGCGTTCAAACCAGCCAGCATAAAGCGGCTGCGGGGATAAGCCGCATAGTCTACAGATGGCGTCAGCGGATTAGAACGTCTGGTGTTGGCTTCAGGATCATAACCAGAGTACTTAGTGAAAGTATACAGGTTATTAACGGTAGCGTATACACGCAGGCGGCTAAATACTTTCGTACGTTTCAGCATTTTCTCTGGTAACGAATATCCCAATGTGACATTGCTGATACGGAGGAAAGAGCCATCTTCAATAGCGAAGGAATGCAGGAAATAGTTGCCTGCAGGCGCTGTCCAGTATTTAGTATCTTTATTCAGCTCCTTGAGTGCAGCCGGGTCTGTCACTTTCACGCCATTATCATCGTACCATTTCCAGCTGTCTTTCATGAACTCCAGCAGGTTGTTATCTTTATATTGATATTGTGTAGTAAACTCAATTTTATTGGCGTTATATACTTTGTTGCCATAAGAGAAATTGAGGAAAACGCTCATATCAAAGCCATTCCAGAAGAACTGTTGGTTGATACCGCCGAAGAACTTTGGTTGTGCATTACCTAACACCGTACGATCTGCCTGAGTGATCGTCATATTTTTATCATTGGAGAGCTTTTTCAGTTTCAGATCGCCGGGTTGCGGATCTTTGTTTCCCAGGGCAACAGCGCCATCATTTGGTACGTCTGGCTTCAGTATATATTTTTTAGTAGACGCATTGTAATCAAAATCATCTACTGAATAATAACCATCTGTCAGGTAACCATAAAACTGACCGATAGGCTTGCCTACTTCTACCATGAAATCCTGTAAACTGTTTACCCATCCGGATTGTACGAGATAAGATTTCAGCGGATTACCGGAAGGGTCGGTACCGAGACTTACAATCTGGTTTCTGTTGGTAGCGATATTGAAGCTGATATTCCAGTTAAATTTCTTCTTTGCCAGTACGCTTGCATTCACTTGCAGTTCAAGGCCGGTATTTAACGTCTGACCTACGTTTTGAATCTGATCTGTATAACCTGTAGTGGTAGGTATTTTCACATTCAGTAACAGATCTTTGGTATTGTTGCGGTACACATCCAGTGTGGCATTAATTCTGTTATCCAGGAAACTCATATCCAGTCCGAGGTTACGGGCAATGGTCGTTTCCCATTTCAATCTTGGATTGGATAATGACAGTGGCGCGAGTCCGGGTGTAACGGCCGATTCAAAAGCATAGCTGGAAGTGCTGGTGCCATACATAGTACGATAAAGATCATTATCGATACGGTTGTTACCGGAAGTACCGATACTACCGCGAATTTTCAGATCTGTGAGCCAGCTGATGTTGGCATTCTGGAACCATTTTTCTTCTGCCACGCGCCATGCAGCGGCGGCAGATGGGAAGAAAGCAAAACCATTATCATAGCTGAATTTGGAAGAGCCATCATAACGGCCGGTGACTGTCAGCAGATATCTGTTGTTATAAGAATAGTTTGCTCTTGCAAAGAAAGATGTCAGCTTTGCTTCCGATTGTGAAGTAGTAGGAGGGTCCTGGATTTGTCCGGTAGGCGGAGACGCTTTCTGAATACCCGCGAAGGCCTGATCTGGAGTAAGATCTGCCGGCATCCACTTCACAGTTGAATTGAATCCGGTGGCTTTTGTCTGGTATATTTCCTGTCCTAACAAAAGGTTCAGGTTATGTTTTCCAGCGAAAGTATTCTTATAGGTTAAAGTATTAGAATTCGTCAGTGTGGTGTTTTCTGCGGTAGTGATAACTACTACAGGCATATCGGCATTGTTACGAGCGATACTGGTAACTTTGCCATTGTAGGTATTAGCTTTTCCGGTGGAAGCAGTAATCCCGGCAACACTTTTAAAGGTCAGTTTCTTATTGAAATCATAGCTGAAATAACCGCTGAAATTCCCATCGTTTCTGTAATCATATTTCAACTCATTATGTGCCAGTAGTACAGGGCTGGTCAGGTTGGTGAGATTTGCGTAGTCCACATCGAATACATCCACGATATCTTCATTGCCGGGCGCAATAAATGGTTTGTATCTAACAGCGTTACGCAGTCTGTTGGTTCCCTGAGAACCAGTGGCGGAGGTACCTACGCCATCTACGCGCTGGCGGCCATAACGGGCGGTAACTCCCAACTTCAACTTGTCTGATGCATTGTGATCAAACTTAAAGGCAGCCATGGTTCTGCGGTATCCTGACTCTAACATGATACCGTCTTCCTGCACATTATTCAATGTCAGGTTGAAGCTGGAGTTTTTGTTACCACCGGTCGCTGTTACGACGTTGGTTAGGTTATGAGCATCTCGTCCAAACACCATGTCTTGCCAATCGGTGAAGGGCATTGATTTATAAATATCGAGGTCCTGCCAACGGCCGTATTTATCACGGAAGCTATTGGCGGTGGCGTCATCGGTATTGTAGTTATATACTTTGTACTGGTATTTCACGTAATCGTAAGGCTTGAGCACCGGGAGTTTATTGATGATGTTGCGATTACCGAAATAGCCATCGTAGTTAATGCGTGTTTTCATATCCTTACCGCCTTTGGTAGTGATAATCACCACGCCATTAGCGCCACGGGCGCCATATATGGCTGTAGAAGCCGCATCTTTCAATACGTCGATGGATTGAATTTCTTGGGGAGATAAAAGAGACAAGGCGTTTTCCACTTGTATTCCGTCCACGATGTATAATGGAGAGTTATCCTGTGTAATGGAGCCACCGCCGCGTACGCGCACGAGGATATCAGCGCCGGGGCGTCCTTCCGTGGTAGTTACCTGCACGCCTGCGAGACGTCCGGCAAGGGCTTCTGCCACTGTATTTGCAGGAATATCTTTCAGTTCCTTGGCAGCGTTGATACTGGAAACGGACCCTGTGAAGTCGCCACGGGTAACAGTTCCATAGCCAACTACTACCACCTCATTCATATTACTGTTAGAAGGTTCCAGCACGATGGTGATAGATTGTCCTGCTTTTACCGGAATAACTTTTTGTTGGTAGCCGATATAGGTGAATTGTAATTCTGCCGCTTTATCATCGGGCAGGTTGATGATAAACTGACCGTTAACATCTGTATTCACCCCTGTTGTGGAATTGCGCAGTCGTACAGTTACGCCGGGCAAGGGATCGCCGGCATCTTTGTTGGTGACGGTACCCTTTACCTGTCGGGATTGGGCAAAGCCAGCCATACTGCCACAAAGAATGGCAACAAGGAAAAGAAATCTTTTCATAAGTGGAAATAGTGATTTAATGTCCTGTAAGAGACTCCTTTCGATAGATTTTAGGTTGATAGAATCAGCTTTACAGCTGTGTTGATAAATTATGCCTTTACGCTAACGTGCATTTCAGTAAAGTCGATAGGTAAGGAAGCATCCAGTACAATCCTTTATAACGTGTCCTATATGGCCAATGGCCTTGTTTTGGTCAATTCCACTGCTTCAGTAACAAGTTTACACTTCAATTTTCTAATAGCCAACTGTTTCCGGGTATTTATTTACGCAATCGTTCCCAGAAGCGTTTTTTTTACCTGGAAAGAGAGAGATATAACACAAACGGTCTACAGTGAAGGGCGGAGCGTTAGATAGAAGGGAACTTCCACTTGTGCGGGAGCGTTGTCAAGGATTAATTGTGCAGCAGTTTCGCCCATGAATTTAAAATCCGTTGAGATGGTGGTCAGTCCGTTGAGAATTAATTTTTTCAGTGGGGTTTCGTTATAAGAAATGATGCCTACATCTTTTCCAATAGTGAGGTCTTTTGAGATGATACCTTCGAGGAGGGTAACGAGGTCGCTTTCGCGGAGATTGATGTATACGTCTCCTTTTTCAATGTTTTCTTTTTCGATGTCTTCCACCACCTGATATTGAAAGGCATAGTTCTGGCAGAATTGCAGGAAGCCCTGGTGAATTTCTTCCGGGTAATAGCTATGATTAGGGAAGATGATTTTTATAGTCTGGTATTTCTGCAGTTTAGCTTTTGCCTGTTCCAGTACAGCATAAATATCATTCTGGAAATCTTCGAATACGGCGCCATAGGTGCCTGTAACTCCTTTTAGTTTTTTATCGAGGAGGATTAATTTTTCTTTGGGAATACTATTCACTACCTCATCTACCTTATCCCATCTTTCCCGGAAATGAGGGAGGATGACTACATGCGTATAGGCGTCCAGGTTTTGGGAGAGTAATTTTCGAAACTGGCCGAAGTCGCTGTTATAGATATAGAAATCGATGCTGGCCTGTTCTCCGAGTTTGGCGGCGAAGGAATCATAAATAATCTTCTTGTGTTCGCTGAGTTTATTGAACAGGAGCAGTATTTTAAACTGACGGCCCAGGTTAGTATGTTTAATAAAATAGCCTTTACCGGGAACAGATCCGAGAATACCTAGTCCTTTCAGGTATTTATATGCTTTTTCCGCCGTATCCCGGGAGATATCAAATTCAAAACTGACTTCATTAATGGAGGGCATGATATCATCCTGCTGGAGCTTTCCGTCAGCGATGCATTTGATGATAGAATTGGCCAGCTGGAAGTATTTGGGTGTGACCGAAAAATCATCAATATATAAATACTTGAATATCGGGTGTTGTTTTATCACCGTGGTGTGGAATTTAGGTGTTCGTTCTACAAGGTAACTAATTGTACAGTAAGCATACCAATCGTATGTTAAGTTAACAAATAAATGAATATCCTGCATGGGAACATGACAGTCCATGACAGTTGAACGGCGGACGGGATGTAATTTTAGCAAAAGAAGTAAAAACAACTTTAGCCTTAAAATTCCACTATGCAAGCTATACTTGGGATTATTTTTCACTTTATAGGCGGGTTCGCCAGCGGTAGTTTTTATATTCCCTATAAGAAAGTAAAAGGCTGGAGCTGGGAAAGTTACTGGATTACCGGCGGCATTTTCTCCTGGCTCATCATACCATTCATAGCTGCATGGCTAACAGTACCATCCTTTATTGAAATCATAAAAAGTACAGACGGAATTACCCTTTTCTGGACCTATTTTCTTGGCGTACTATGGGGCATTGGGGGCTTAACCTTTGGTCTTAGTATGCGGTATCTCGGTATGAGTCTGGGTATGGCGGTAGCATTAGGCTTCTGCTCTGCTTTTGGCGCATTGATCCCTCCAATCTACCGGGAATTTTTCACAGACAGTCCAGATAACTTTTCGAAAATGCTCCACCACACCAGCGGGTATTTTATACTGCTAGGTGTGGTGGTTTGTCTTGTAGGCATTGCCATTTGCGGGCGAGCCGGCATGTACAAAGAAAAAGACCTTCCGGAAGATAAGAAGCAGGAACATATTAAAGAATTTGATCTTAAAAAGGGGCTGGCGGTAGCCATTATTTCAGGTATCCTCAGCGCCTGTATGAGCTTTGCTATTGCAGCCGGAGAACCAATGGGCCGTGCTGCTGTGCAAAACCAGGCGAATCCTCTTTTCCGTAATAATGTCATTTTTGTCATTATTATGCTCGGCGGACTTACCACCAACCTGGTATGGTGCATCATCCTCAATACCCGCAACCGCAGCTTTGGAGATTATGTCAATCGCAGTACTCCATTGATCAACAATTACTTATTTGCCGCTATCGCCGGTACCACCTGGTTCCTGCAGTTCTTCTTCTATGGCATGGGCGAAAGCAAACTGGAAAATGCACCCAGTTCCTGGATACTGCATATGGCCTTTATCATTCTGATTTCCAGTATGTGGGGATTTGCATTGAGAGAATGGAAAGGCGTCAGCAAAAAAACACTTAGTACCATCCTGATAGGAATTACAGTCATCATCATCTCGGTTATGCTGGTGGGATACGGTAATTCCCTGGTTAAATGATTTAGCGAAAAAACGAAAAAGCAATTATGTCAATCAATAATGACACGATCACCCGGTTCAAACATGTGAGTTATTTGTGGGATGCAGAAAAAGCTGCATCCATGGCGGGTGATGAAGTAGCACTACTCATCTATCGTTCTAACCTGCTCGGCGCAGACCTGCGTCTCACCAATTACGGCGGCGGTAATACCTCCTGCAAGGCCACAGCCAACGACCCTCTCACCAATGCAGAAACAGATGTGATGTGGGTAAAAGGCTCCGGCGGCGACCTGGGCACCCTCAAACGCAATGGCCTGGCTGCATTATATCTGGAGAAACTTCATCAACTGAAAAATATCTACAAAGGAATACAGATGGAAGATGATATGGTGGAACTACTCAACCACTGTATCTACGACCTTCAGTCAAAAGCGCCTTCCATTGATACAACCCTTCATGCCTTTCTACCCTTCAAGCATATAGACCATCTCCATCCGGATGCGGCAATAGCCATTGCTGCATCCAAAGATGGAAAAGCCATTACCACTGAATTGTTTAACGGCACCATCGGATGGGTGGAATGGCAACGCCCCGGATTCGATCTTGGACTGCAATTACAACAATGCCTGGAAGAAAACCCAGGTATCAGAGGTATTATGCTGGGCTCCCATGGACTTTTTACCTGGGGAGACACGGCCTATGAGAGCTATATCAATACCCTCGAGGTAATTGAACGCTGTGCCGCCTACATCCAGGAACATGAAGGCGTGAAACGCCCCGTTTTCGGAGGTAATAAAATAGAAACGCCGGCGCCGGCGGAAAGAGCCAGACAGGCTGCGGCCCTTGCTCCTATCCTCCGTGGCGCATGCTCCGGACATACCCGCATGATCGGTCATTTTACCGATGATGAAAGGGTATTACAATTCATTAATTCTCAAGATCTGCCCCGATTAGCCCCTATGGGCACCAGCTGTCCTGACCATTTTCTTCGTACCAAAATCAGCCCCCTCGTACTAGACCTCCCCGCTACCGCGGATCTGGGTCATCCGACTGAAATCAAACTGCAACTGCAGCCACAGTTCGAAGCATATCGGAAAATGTATGAGGAGTATTACAATGTCTGCAAACATCCTAACAGCCCGGCTATGCGGGACCCTAACCCCGTGGTGATCCTCTGGCCGGGAATAGGTATGTTCACCTTCGCAAAGGATAAACAGACGGCACGCGTAGCCGCCGAGTTTTACATCAATGCGATTAACGTTATGCGGGGAGCAGAAGCCATCTCTTCCTACATTGCTTTACCACGACAAGAAGCATTCGATATCGAATACTGGTTGCTGGAAGAAGCAAAGCTGCAACGAATGCCCAAACCTAAACCCCTCTCCGGCCGCATTGCCCTGGTAACAGGAAGCGCCGGCGGTATAGGAAAAGCAATTGCACAGAAATTTGCAGCAGAAGGCGCCGCAGTAGTGATCTGCGACAATGATACCACCCGGCTCGAAAATGCAAAAGCAGCATTTGATAAACAGTTTGGAAAAGACGGATTTACCTCCTACCTGCTGGATGTAACCAGTAAAGACAATGTAGAAGCCATCTTCCGCCATACGGCACTGGCCTTTGGCGGCGTGGATATCGTGGTGAACTGCGCAGGACTTTCCATCTCCAAACCGCTGGATGAACATACAGAGGCAGATTGGGACCTGCTCTATGATGTGCTGGTGAAAGGCCAGTTCCTCGTTACACAAGGAGGCGTGGCCCTAATGCGCAAACAACAGATTGGCGGAGATATACTGAATATAGTGAGTAAAAATGCCCTGGTATCAGGCCCTAATAATGCCGCCTATGGCTCTGCGAAGGCTGCTCAGTTACATTTGAGTCGACTCAACGCTGCCGAACTGGGGGCTGATCGTATACGCGTCAACGTTGTAAATCCAGATGCGGTTATCTCCGACAGTAAAATCTGGGAGGGCGCCTGGGCGGCAGGAAGAGCCAAAGCATATGGTATCAAAGTGGAAGAACTGCCGGCTTTCTATGCCAGCAGAACATTACTCAATGAAATTATATTGCCGGAAGATATCGCCAATGCCTGTTTTGTTTTTGTCAGCGGTTTGCTGAACAAAGCAACGGGTAACGTGTTGAACGTGGATGGTGGCGTTGCCATGGCATTCGTCCGATAGTAGATGAGATATTGCAGCATAATTCTCCTGTAATATCTCCGATAAATGAAGTATTTTATATGACCTGAAAATACCCCGGTTATGGAAATAGAAAAATACCAGATCGCCGAGTACAACGACCCCGTGCTGAACGCGCATCAAAAAGCATTTGCCTACATTGCAAGCACAGTGCCCAATGCAGAGGCCATCATTGAAAAACTAAGAGCTTTCCAGGTAGCCATCCCCAGTTGGGCTTTAGGTACCGGAGGCACCCGATTCGCCCGGTTTGCAGGCGGCGGCGAACCCCGTAACCTGGAAGAAAAAATCATGGATATAGGTCTGCTGCACGCCCTCAACCGCTCCAGTGGCGCCATATCTCTGCATATCCCCTGGGACATTCCATCTAACCCTGCTAATATCAGGGCATTAGCGGCCCAATACGGCCTTAGCTTCGATGCAATGAACTCGAACACCTTCCAGGATCAGCCGGGCCAGCCACTGAGCTATAAATATGGTTCTCTGCAACATACGGACAGCGCTACCCGACAGCAAGCTATTGATCATAATATCGAGGTAATCAACTACGGTATCGAACTCGGCTCCACTTCCCTCACTGTTTGGCTCGCAGACGGTTCCTGCTTTCCAGGACAACTGAACTTCCGAAAAGCCTTTCAGAACACCCTCTCCGGACTACAGGAAATTTATAAAGCCCTCCCGGAAAACTGGAAGATGTTCGTAGAATATAAAGCCTTCGAACCCAATTTCTATTCCACTACAGTGGGCGACTGGGGTCAAAGTCTGCTCTACGCCAATAAATTAGGCGAAAAAGCCTACACATTGGTCGACCTAGGCCATCATCTCCCTAATGCCAACATCGAACAGATTGTATCGCTGCTGCTCATGGAAGGCAAATTAGGTGGATTCCATTTCAACGATTCCAAATACGGCGACGATGATCTCACCGTTGGCAGCATCAAACCCTATCAGTTATTCCTCATTTTCAATGAACTGATAGATGGTATGGACGCCCGCGGCATGGAACATACCACCGATTTAGGCTGGATGATAGACGCCAGCCATAATGTGAAAGATCCCCTGGAAGACCTGCTGCAGTCAGTAGAAGCTATTATGCTGGCCTATGCTCAGGCATTACTGGTGGATCGCAGGCAGTTGGCAGAAGCGCAGAAACTGAATGATGTAGTACGCGCACAGGAAATTCTTCAACAGGCATACCGTACAGACGTACGTCCACTGGTGGCAGAAGCACGCCTCCGCGATGGCGGCGCACTCATGCCACTGTGCATATTCCGTTCTTCCGAAGTAAGGAAAAACCTTATCCGGGAACGCGGATCTGTGTCTGTCGCAACAGGATTATAGGAAAACCCAAATATTAAGTTCAGCCATTCATGCGTTGGCCCCAAACTTTTTACCAGGCATGAAAAAGACACCGGTCATAGTCATCTTTGATGTTGGTAAAACCAACAAAAAACTGCTCCTCTTTGATGAGCAATACCAGCTTATTTTTGAACGTACCGCCAGATTTAACGAAACAACAGACGAAGACGGAGATCCCTGCGAAAACCTCGAAAGTCTCCGCTTATCTGTTTTTGATTCACTGCGGGAAGTCTTCAAAAAAAAGGACGTAGAAGTCAAAGCAATTAATTGCTCTACCTACGGCGCAAGCTTCGTGTATATTGATGAAGAAGGCCGCCCCCTCACCCCCCTTTACAACTATCTTAAGCAATACCCTGCTGCCCTACAACAGAACTTCTACCACCAATACGGTGGGGAAGATCTGTTGTCAGTGCAGATGTCATCTCCCGTACTCGGCAGTCTTAATTCCGGTATGCAATTGTACCGACTCAAATATGAGCAACCTGCTATTTTTCAGGCTACCCGTTATGCCCTGCACCTGCCACAGTACATGAGCTACCTGCTCACCGGCGTTCCAGCCAGCGATATTACCAGCATCGGCTGTCATACCAATCTCTGGAACTTCCAGGAAAATAAATACCATCACTGGGTATATCAGGAAGGAATATACGAAAAACTGGCGCCCATTATGCCCGCCGCCCAAGTATTACCTCCGCTGTTTCCCGGTAATACTTACCAGATCGGTACCGGTCTGCATGACAGCTCCGCCGCGCTGATACCCTATCTCGTATGCTTTCATGAGCCCTTCATTCTGTTAAGCACCGGCACCTGGTGCATCAGTCTGAATCCATTTAATCATACCCCGCTCACCGCAGCAGAACTACGACAAGATTGTCTTTGCTACATGACTTACCAGGGAAATCCGGTGAAGGCCTCCCGATTATTTGCGGGCTACGAACATGAACAACAGATGAAACGAATTGCGGCACACTTTGGGCAAGCTACTTTAAAATACCGGCACATGGAATACGATCCCACACTTCCATTGAAGCCAGCAGGTATTTTTGCAGAGAGAGACCTGCACCAGTTCTCCACCGACACAGCCGCTTATCATCAACTGTTGTTCGACCTTGCAGCACAGCAATACCAGGCTACCAGATTAGTCATGAACGATAATAGTGTGAAAAGAATTTTTGTAGATGGCGGGTTCAGTAAAAACCAGATTTACATGAATATGCTGGCCATGCTGTTTACCGGAGTAGAAGTATTTGCAGCCTCTATGGCCCAAGCCACCGCTATGGGCGCGGCCCTGGCTATTCACAATGCCTGGAATTCGAAAAATATACCCAACGGTATCATTGAGTTGAAATACTATGCCGGCGGCCTTCCCATTATGGCAGAATAAATTACTATTTTACTGACTATCACCCGGCATAAAATGCAGCGCAGCCTGTTTGCTGGCCTCATAACGCTTCCGGTCTACCTTATAATAGTAAGCCCCTTTTTTGGAACTCAGTTTATCCTTATCCGTTAGCTTCACCAACAACTTTGTAGATAATATTTTGCGGGAGAAATTCCCCTTATCAAAGGTTTGATGATACACCGATTCATATAATTGCTGCAATTGGGGAATAGTAAATTTCGCAGGCATCAGCTCCAGCAAAAGCGGGTGCAGCGCAGCTTTATAGCGCAATACCTCTTTCGCTTTATCCACCATCTGCTGATGATCAAATATAAGCGCAGGATGATGATTTATTGGAAACCAGACCGCATGAAAATCTTCATGCAATTGTTGCTTGAGTTTTTGAATATCAATCAGAGCCGTATAAGCTACAGACACTGTACGCTCCACGGTATCTCGGTGTGGGGCAGAGAAGGTATGCAACTGCTCCATATATACGCCATCCAGCCCACTTAGTTTACTCAGGATTCGGGCTGCTGCGGTATCGGCACTTTCATCTGCATTTACAAAACCTCCCACCAGGCTCCACTCTCCCTTGCGAGGTTCAAAACCGCGCTGAATCAGTAACAGCTTCAGTTCCTGGCCATCGAAACCAAATATGATACAATCTACCGCCAGGAGCATTCTGGACTGCTTGGAATATTTTTTCATAACTGCGTCTAACAGGAAACAGATTCCCCGTTGCACAAATATAGTGATTTGTGCACGGGGAGAATGATAAAAGACAAAGAGTGGGTGATGTATCCTTAGCTACCTATAGCTGGCTTCATTCCAGCGAATTTCATTTTTAAAATGACGCAGGTCTGTATGTTCATCAATCAGTAACATTTCGATGCCCGCTATATCTGCGAAATCCTGCAACTGCATAGCGCTTACATTCTGGCTATAACAAGTATGATGCGCTCCTCCAGCCAATATCCAGGCAGTACAAGCGATAGACATATCCGGCAATGGTTTCCAAAGGACACGGGCAACAGGCAACTTCGGAAGCGGTTTCGGCGGGATAACGGCAGTTACTTCGTTAACGACTAAACGAAATCTATTTCCCATGTCTACCAGGGAGGCATTGAGGGCATCACCCAGCGCCACATCAAATATTAATCGCACCGGATCAGCCTTTCCTCCTATTCCCAATGGATGCTTCTCACAGGAAGGTTTTCCTGCTGCAATGGAGGCACAAATTTCCAACATATGCGCGCCCAGCACCATATTATTTCCCGGAGCCAAGTGATAAGTATAATCTTCCATGAATGAATTACCACCAGGCAGGCCATGTCCCATGACTTTCATCGCGCGTACGAGGGCGGCCGTTTTCCAATCACCTTCCCCTGCAAATCCATAACCTGCCTGCATAAGGCGCTGTACGGCAATACCCGGCAATTGCTGCAATCCATGCAGATCTTCGAAGGTATCAGAGAAGCCCTTGTAATTTCCAGCCTCCAGGAAATATTTCATTCCCAGCTCAATTCTGGCAGCCTCCCGCAAGGCATTATCCAATAACAGATTTCCGGAAATCGTATAGGCGTCCGCGTATTCCTGCACCAATTTATCCGCCTCATCATCTGTTATTTCATTTACTACACGAACAAGATCACCAATACCGTGGGTATTGCAAGAGAAGCCAAATTTAGACTCCGCTTCCACCTTATCTCCCTCTGTAACCGCCACATACCGCATATTATCCCCGAATCGAACATATCTGGCGCCTTGCCAATCATGCCACCCGGCTGCAACCCTCGCCCATGCGCCCAACTCTCCTATTACTGCTTCATCCTGCCAATGACCCACAATTACTTTTCTGTTCATTCGCATACGACTCACCATAAAACCAAATTCACGGTCGCCATGTGCGCTTTGATTCAGGTTCATAAAATCCATATCAATATCCTGCCAGGGAATATCCTGGTTATATTGTGTATGCAGATGACATAATGGTTTGGATAAAACTTTCAACCCCTGAATCCACATTTTAGCAGGTGAAAACGTATGCATCCAGGTGATCACGCCGATACATGCCGGAGAGGCAGTGGCTTCTCTGCAAACGTTATATATTTCTTCCGGAGTGGTTACAACAGGTTTATATATCACTGTAACGGGTATACGAAAATTAGCGTTCAGGGCAGCAGCTATTTCCATGCTATGCGCTGCTACCTGTTTTAAAGTTTCTTCTCCATACAGATGCTGACTACCAGTTATAAACCATAGTTCCAGCGATTTCAGGTTGATCATAAAAAGTTTTTATTGGCCGTAGTACGACTGCGGGCCATGTTTACGTTCATAGTGTTTGCGAATGAGAGACTCTTTCAGTCGGCCTACCGTTCCATTTATCGATTCTGTCAAATGCGCCATATGTGCGATGTTCTCTAGTACCGCGCTGTTATACACCGCCTGGGCGGGAGTAGCGCCCCAGGTGAAAGGGCCATGATTACCTATCAGGATCATTTCAATTTCCTGATGGCTCAACCCTCTTGCAGTGAGCGTATTCAAAATCTGATAACCGGTTTGCAGTTCATAGTCCCCAGATATCATCTCATCCGACATAGGGGATGCACAGGGAATGTCTACGGTGTTATGATCAGCATGGGTAGTGCCGTATACGGGAATATCGCGCAGACTTTGTGCCCATGCCGTTGCGTAGGTAGAATGCGTATGCGCGATACCGCATATGTCTTCCCAATGCTTATACAGTACGGCATGCGTCAAAGTATCAGAAGAAGGCCGCAGGGCGCCATCCACTGTTTTTCCGTCAAAGTCCACCACGACCATTTTAGCGGGAGATAATTCCTGGTAGGGAATGCCGCTGGGCTTAATGGCAAACAGTCCTTTACTGCGATCTGCAGCGCTCACATTACCAAATGTGAACAACACCAGGCCCAGCGCCGGTAATTGCATATTGGCTTCATATGCCGCCTCACGGATGGTTTGATAAACCTGCATGATATTTAGTTGATGGTTAGTGTAGCGGTGAATTCTCCCAGAGATTTATACTTTTCGTAGCGTGTTTCGTATAGGGAGACACGTGATACATCGGGCTGATAAACGTTGTCGAATCCTTGTCCCATAGCCTCCATCGCATCTTCCACGCGCGTATATAATCCTGCGGCAGTGGCGGCAAACATAGCAGCCCCCAGTGCGCAGGTTTGTTCAGAACGATGTATGCGGATAGGCATATTCATGGTATCTGCCATCAGTTGCATGATGAACGCTGATTTTTTGGCAACACCGCCAATCCCTATCAAACCTTTTACCGGCATGCCTTCTCTTTCAAATCGCTCTACGATAGCCCGGGCTCCAAAACAGGTAGCTTCTGCTATGGCCCGGAAAAGTCGCGGTGCATCAGAAGCCAGATGTAACCCGGTAAGCGTGCCTTTAAGGGCCTGATTGGCATCGGGAGTACGTCGACCATTCAGCCAGTCTATTCCTAGTTCGCTGTGTTCATCGGGAAGAATAAGAGCGGCTTGTCTGGATAATTCCTGTAGTATCCGCTGCTGGGCATCATCCCGAACTTTAGCTGCTATGGCTGGTTCCAGGAAGGCGGTAGCTGGAATGAGCTGTTGCAATGGCCAGGCAAGGAGATTACTCAGCCAGGCATAACAATCTCCAAAAGCCGACTGTCCGGCTTCCATGCCCATCATTCCGGGAATAACAGAACCTGGCACCTGGCCGCAAATCCCACGCACAAGACGTCCCTTCATATCCTCCATTGGGGCTACCAGCATGTCGCAGGTAGAAGTACCCATGACTTTACTGAGATGATAGGGCGCTATTTGTCCGCCAACGGCGCCCATATGGGCATCAAATGCTCCTACTCCAACGATAACGGCTGTATGAAGTCCCAGTCGCTCTGCCCATTCCGCCGAGAGGTTCCCTGCGGGATCGGCAGCGGTATAAACTTTATCAAAGAGCCGTGATCTGAAACCGCCTAACAGCGGATCAATGGCGGTGAAAAATTCTTCTGGTGGTAATCCGCCAAACTCCTCGGCATATAATGCCTTATGTCCTGCGCCGCAGATCCCTCTGCGCATGGTGCGTACATCCCGACCTCCTGTAAGCAGAAAGGGAATCCAGTCACAATGTTCTACCCAGGACCAGGTTGCGGCGCTCACCTTTTCGTCTGTACGAAGCAGATGCAATAGCTTAGACCAGAACCATTCAGAAGAATATATCCCTCCTACGAATTGCAGGTAATCGACCGGAAAGCGGGCCGCCGCATGATTGATAATGGCAGCTTCCGGGATGGCAGTATGATCTTTCCACAAGACAAACATGGCATTGGGATTATCTTTAAATGCGGGCAGCAATGCCAGCGGAGTCCCTGATTCGTCTACTGCTACCGGCGTAGAGCCGGTGGTATCCACTGAGATGGCCGCTATACCGGATGCTACCGCCGGTCCGGCTATGCGAAGGCACTGCCGTATACCACTTTCCATGCTTTCGATATAATCCAGCGGATGCTGCCGAAACTGATTCACCGCGGGATTACAGTACAACCCTTGCTGCCAGCGGGGGTAGTGCACTACAGTGGTAGCTATTTCCTGGCCGTTTCTGCTATCTACAATCACCGACCTCACAGAATCGGTTCCAAAATCCACCCCTATTACATAAACACCCATCATATTAATTGTAATATTGACAATTATAAAAATGGTTATAAAAAAGGGGAATACGACCTCAGGTATTCCCGGTAAAATTATTGCAAGGTAAGTACCACCACAGCATAAGGCGGAATCTTTACCGTGAGGTTGCCATTCCGGATAGCTGCGCCATTAAAGGCTACTGGCTTGATTTTATCCGGTTGGGAAAAACTGTTATAGTCTTGCAGTTTGGCGGAGGTAAGGAGACGGCCGTTTACCGACTTAAAACTCCCCTGCGTATTCACAGTAATATCCTGGGCTTTGCTGGCATCGATATTCACCAGCGTGATATGGGTAACGCCTGCCTTGTCTTTGGATGCAGACACGGATACCGCAGGCAGTTTTTCCTTACCCAGCGTATAGTCGTTGCTGTGAATGGCTATGGGAATAAGGGTCGCATCCTGATGCACGTTGTACATCTCCATTACATGATAGGTAGGCGTGAGGATCATGGTATCTCCATGGGTGAGGATGACGGATTGCAATACATTGATGGCCTGGGCCAGGTTGGCCATACGTACTCTGTCTGCATGATTATTGAAAATATTCAGCGTAGCTCCCGCCAGTACTGCATCGCGCATGGTATTCTGCTGGAAGAGGAAACCCGGATTGGTACCGGATGCTACATCATACCAACCGCCCCATTCGTCTACCACCAGGGCTACTTTCTTCTGGGGATCATACTTATCCATGATGGCGCTGTGTTTATGAATCAGGCTGTCCATGAATAAACCGGATTGCATGGTCTGAAAATACTGGCGCTCACTGAAGTTCACTGCATCTCCCTTCTGATTCCAACTAATCACAGCATAATGATGCAAGGCCACGCCTTCCAGTAAGTTTTTAGGAATGTTCTTCATCAGTACTTCCGTCCAGTTGTAATCGGAGGAATTGGCGCCGGAAGCAATGCGGAAGAGATGTTCATTTTTCCAGTTGCTATGCATGAAGGTGGCATACTTGCGGTAAATGTCTGCATAGTACTCCGGCCGCATATTGCCTCCACAGCCCCAGGCTTCATTCCCTACGCCCCAGAAACGCACTTTCCAGGGATTATTCCTGCCATGCTGCACCCGAAGGTCCGACATCGGACTTTTCCCCTCAAAATTGACATACTGTACCCAATCTGATAGCTCCTGTACGGTGCCACTACCAACATTTCCTGCCAGGTAGGGCTCTGTGCCTAACTCCTCGCACATGTTAAGAAAGTCGTGGGTGCCAAAGCTGTTGTCTTCCGTAACATTTCCCCACCACGTGTTCACAATCGCCGGACGTCCTGCCTTCGGGCCTATCCCATCTTTCCAGTGATAGGTATCTGCAAAACAGCCGCCAGGCCAGCGCAAATTAGGTATCTTCAATTTACGCAATGCGGCTATCACATCCTGCCTGACGCCTTTGGTATTGGGTATATGACTCGTGTCTCCCACGTAAAAACCGCCATAGATACAGTTTCCCAGATGTTCCGCAAAATGGCCGTAAATATTTCGATTAATAACGGGTCCGGTGGTGTCTTTCAGAAAGCTAACAGTATTCTGTGCATTAACGGCCTGCCAGGATAGCAGCAAACCCATTATGCCCAGACGGATATAACAATACTTTTTCATAACGAGGATTTAGTTTTCATAACGGGGAGGTATACCTCCTATCCTCAAAAAAACAAATTAATTGTCAAACTTACAATTATTATCAGGAATTATTTTTCATCTTTCTCCGGACTCGCTCAGTCCCATGACTTTATAGAAACCGGATTTATACGTTTCACTCAATGGCAGGAATTTATCTCCAATTTTTACCTGGCCTTTCTCAATAAATTCCACCTTTTCTACATTGACCATCCAGGATTTATGTATACGGCAGATCTTCGTAGCGTCCAGCATCTGCTCCAGTTCAATGAAAGACTGCAAAGTGAGAATTTTCTCTTTAGCAGTATAAATACAGCGATATTCCCGCATTCCTTCTATATACAGTACATCCTGGTAGCATACTTTCTGGGTACGCCATGAATGCTGAATCATAAAGAAATTTCTTTCCGTACGTGCGGCAACGTTATCCCTGACAGCTACCTTATCCACTGCCTGTAGGAAACGGGGAAAGTCAAAAGGCTTCAGCAGATAGTCCACCACATTCAGTTCATATCCCTTCAATGCATATTTCTCAAAAGCAGAGGTGATAATCACTGCCGGCCGCTGTTGTAGCGACTGTAACAATTCTATGCCTGTCAGTCCTTCCATTTCAATATCCAGAAAAATAAGATCTGTTTTATGTTCTTTCAGATATTGCAAGGCATCCATACTACTGTAGAAAGTCCCTGCCAGTTTCAGGTAAGGGACTTTCGCAACAAACCCAGCGGTCTTTTCCAGGGACAACGGTTCATCTTCAATGATGATACATTCCAACTGCATCGAGTTCAATTTTTAAGTACACGTGATAACTATTTCCTTTCACTGCGGTATGCATGCTATAT
Source organism: Chitinophaga dinghuensis (assembly GCF_003259435.1). Classification (GTDB taxonomy): domain Bacteria; phylum Bacteroidota; class Bacteroidia; order Chitinophagales; family Chitinophagaceae; genus Chitinophaga; species Chitinophaga dinghuensis. The sequence continues at coordinate 948,357 of NZ_QLMA01000001.1, read as the reverse complement.
CTTCCGGGATACATCAGTTCCAGTCGTTGTGTTACCAGCCCTAATCCAAGTCCGCCTTCATCTGCAGACGGCTTTTCAGGTTGAAAAAGATTGATACAATTGAAGATAATCTTGTTTCCTTCCATCGCGAAATTTAGCGTGATGGCGTCATTGGTAAGTTTGGTAGACACATGCTTGAAAGCGTTCTCAATGATAGGGATAAAGATCATAGGCGTAATCAACCAGGAATTAGTATCTCCTGTAACATGCATACGTACGAAGTCCTGGTTCACTGAGCGAATACGTTGCAGATTTACATACTCTTCAATATAACTAAGTTCCACTCCCAGCGGCACACTGTCGGCACTGGACTCATACAACATAAACCGCAGAATACCGGAGAGTTTATTAAGATACAGAGAGGCTCTTTCCGGTTCCCTGGTTATCAATGCATCAATGTTATTGATGGTGTTAAAGAGAAAATGCGGGCTCGTTCTGGCCTGTAGCAGTTCTTTCTCCATCACGGCATTGTTGCGCTGCAGTTCCAGCATGCGATGTTTGGCCTTATTCCATTGTTGTATAGTGGCAGATAACATTCCCAGTATGGCGGAAGGAAAGATAGTAACATAACCACAAAGCAACAGATAACCTCCAATAAATGCAATAGGCCAGGAGATGCAATACATGACGACCAAAATCAGAATAGGATAAATGCCCAGAAAAGCAAGGGCAATTATGTTTTTTGCACTCCATCTGGCATTTCGGTCTGCCAGCACCAATTTTTCTACTGTAAAGAAGGTACGAATACCCACCATTAATATGATCAGACTGGTCACGAAATTATTCTGGAGGATAGTGCCATAGGAGTCCATGAAACGTTCCTGTAAAAAGGGAGTGGTACGCTGGGATATCCATACGAGGAATGCGAAAATGAAAGGCAGCGGTATCCAGTATAATCGCCGGAGAATGGTGCCGGGCAAGTCCTTCTTTAATATCATTGTGATGTTCATACTAAAAATGTTTTGTTCCTCCCAAAACTACCGTCAGTCAAGGTAAACGTTTGCAGTGAATTCACCAATCACCCTCATTCATCCCTCAAGTCCTAAAGTTACACTACAAGGTAAATATTGCCTGGCTTATTCGGATAATCGTCTAATGTCTTTTTACCATAATATTTCCTACCTTCCCTATCAGAGCGTTCTGCATTCCCCTTTAAAGTATACCGTATCATGAAGCGAATCATCCTGACATTCCTTACAAGCTGGTTGCTGGTATTAACCGCTACCGCGCAAACGATTGCTCCCACAGCAGAAGATGTAAAGAATGAATTCGTCAGATCCTGGGAAGCTTACCGTACCTATGCCTGGGGGCATGACGTACTGGAACCGCTTACTAAAACCGCATCAGATTGGTATAAGGAATCCCTTCATATTTCCCCTATAGATGCCTATAGCACTATGCGGGTCATGCATCTGAACAAATATGCAGCGGAAGTGGAACAGTATATCAAAGACAGTGTGAGCTTTGATAAAGATATCTATGTTAAAACCTTTGAGGTCAATATACGCGTACTGGGCGGTCTGCTCTGTATGTATGAATATACCCGCGATCCGCGCATCCTGGAAAAGACAAAAGATTTTGGCGACCGGCTATTACAGGCGTTTAAGTCGCGCACCGGTATCCCCTACTATTGGGTCAACCTGAAAACAGGGGCTGTAAAGGGATACAAGGTGAATACTGCGGAAGCCGGTTCCTATATATTCGAAATGGGTATTCTCAGCTATTATACAAAAGACCCCAAATACTACCAGGCCGCAAAAAAAGCGAACCTCTACCTCTGGAGTAAGCGTTCTGCATTGGATCTTGTGGGAGAAGAAATCAACAATGAAACGGGGGAATGGGTCAACCGCAACAGTTTCATTGGGGCTGGCGTCGACTCCTATTATGAATACCTCCTGAAAACCTGGTTGCTGTTTAAAGATCCCGATCTGAAACCTATCTGGGACAGAAGTCTTACCGCTATCAACCGATACATTCCGGATCATACGTCCACCGGTGTCTGGTATGGGCGTGTCAATATGGATACCGGAGAACGTACATCCACCACCGTTACCCTCTACGACGCTTTCTGGGCAGGACTCTTATGCCTTGCCGGAGATACCGCCAGGGCTGCCGTTTTCCAGGATACATGGAATGGCTTGTGGAATAAATACGGATTAGAGCCCATGGAATACGATTATAGAAAAGGGATTCCTTTTAATCCGAGTTATGATCTCAACCCGGAGATCATCGAATCTACCTGGTATCTCCACTATTTCACGGACGATGCCAAATATCTCGCCAGGGGACAGCAATATTATCAGGACATGATAAAATACTGCAAGACAGATATTGCCTTTACTGCTATCGCTGACGTACGTACGAAAAAACAGCGTAACGAACTCCCTACTTTCTTCTTTGCTGAAACGATGAAGTACTACTATCTGCTGTTTGGCGGCAATGATGGCGTTAATCCGGATAAATATGTCTTCAATACAGAAGCGCATCCATTCCGCAAATCTGGGTTCCGGCCAGCGGAAGTAAAAAAGCGCCTGGGATTAAATTGAAAGCCTTAACTATATATCTTTGCTCCTGGACGCCCTTTTGAGCAAATCATTTAACTCTTCTAACGGCGGATGGCATGAAGTTAATTATACAATGTTGCCTGATACTGGGATTGACATTTCCCGCAATGGCACAGGAAAAGCAGGAATATAAACGAATGTTCAGATTGTATGAAGATAACGACTTCATCAACGTCATACATTTCAATAACGACCAGGCCTATACGAATGGCACCCGATTCGATCTGTTTTATCTGAAAGATAAACCTAGTCGCTCTATACTGGATACCTGGATGCCCAAAGCCGGCCCTAATGCAGTGAATACCTATGGTTATAGTTTCATGCAGGTAATGTTCACACCAACCTACCTGACATGGCCGGTCCCTGATCCGGCCGACTATTACTACTCCGGAGGGTTGTATCTCACCCATTCTCTTCATTCTTCCAATCCTGTAAAGAAATATAACCTGCAAACGGAACTGGTGATGGGAGTAATGGGCCCTCCCGCCCTGGCAAAGGAAATGCAGACGCTGCTACATCATATTCTGGACTATCGTAAGCCCGCAGGTTGGGGCTACCAGTTAAAAACTGACGTGCTGATCAATCTGAATTTTATTGTGGAAAAGGAAATTCTTGATTTGGGGCCTCACATGCAGATCAGTGGAGGCGCACAGGGTTTCCTGGGTACTATGATTGATGGGCTCGCGCTTTATTCCAATATCCGTATTGGTTGGATGAAGCCCTATTATGATGGTTTCTTTCAACAGTATAGTAACGGCAGACACGATCACAAGCCATGGCAATTGTACACTACCATCCGCCCCAGCCTGGCGGCCAATTTCCATAACTCCCTGGTAGACGGCGGCGTATTCACTTCTGTGCCCTATCCGGCAGAACAGGCAGAAAACCTTCGCCCCTATTCCCGTAAAAAAGTACTCCCGCATCTGGATATTGCACTAACGGGAACCTATAAACGTTGGGGATTCTCTCTCGGCCAGAAGACCACCAATCCAATTGTGAACGGATTATCCAATAATGAGACAGGAAACTTTAGTGTGTCTTACAGTTGGTAGAATGTCTATTAAAAGTAAAGCTGCGGATCATAGCCACGAAAAGGTACGTTGAATAGCTGACACCATTCCTCTATTACCAATGGCGTTTCCCGGGGATTCGTTGTTACGGATTGAATATAGGCTTGTTGTTCCGGAGTCAGTATCAGCACGGCCAAACTATTACCGCTACAATATGGATATAATCTTTCCGTTACTTCCTGCAACTCTAATTCCCTGTTTATTATCAGGATAAACTTAAGTCCGTAAAGATCCCAATGGGAGTAACCAGGGGCTGTTTCTTTACGAAAATCGGAGGAATATACATGATCGTTGACGTAGTAATATGCTACCCCCTCTCCTGGCGAATCGCCCACCCATTCTATACGATAATTAATTTGTACTCCAAGTCGCTCAAAGCTGGGTCGCATATCTTTCATCTGGTCATCAAAACCGCCTTCAATTAAATTTTCTCCATCTACCACATACCAACGCTTGTCTAGCTGCTGCTCTTCCCAAATAATCTCCGCATTAAAACAGTTTTCATTAAAGCCCATTATGTAAAACAGCTTTAATAAATTCACCTTACCTGGATCTGTTAACCGGAAATACCCCATTCTATCCAGGCTCGCGACAACACTCACCGCCTTGGGCAAATCAATATTGGCAATATCGTTGTACCAATATTCCGGCATTTCCCTGTAAAAATAGGTCAGGTAATCTTCCAGATACTGCAACCGATCATCCTCCAGATCCTGGAATTGTCCGAGGTGGCGTATCTCCTGTATAAATGCGTTATAGGATAGTTTCATAGGTCTTATTAATCAGTAGGAAATTCTGTCTTACCCCAGATATAATTCCGGATCATCTCCCCAATACGGTACGTCAAATTCTTTACACCACTCTTCTATAGTCAGTGGTTTATTCTGTACATCAGGAATCAGGCTCCCTACCATCTGCTGCTGCTCCGGCGTTAATATCATTACGGCGCCATCGGTACCTAAAGATATGGGATATAGTCTTTCCGGATACTGTTGCAATTCCAATTCCTTGTTAACGATAAGGATACTTTTAAGCGCTGCATGTGCAAAAATATGTGGATGCTTTTCTGCGTCCAAGTTGAAAGTAAATGGCTTTCCATTCACAAACATGCGATAAGCGTATTTCCCAGGAGCATATGCTTCGTATCGTTCCTCATAATCCAACTCCACGCCCATACTGTCTGTGGCTAATCTCAGATTGGTCAGGAAAAATTCAAATCCCCCTGTTTCACAGAGATATTCCGCATCGAGGAAGACAAACCGTTGATCCAGGAAAAGAATAGATTCAGGGCCATAAAGGCTGTCATTATACAATCCGTCTTCATTGAACCAGACAATATGATATAAGTGAATCAGATCTTTCATGTCTGTAGCCGCATATCTGAAATACCCCGCTTTATCCAGGTCTGAAAGGGCTTTCACTGCTCGTGGTAAATCCAGGCATGATACAGTATCTTCCCAGTAATCTTCATACCCTTCCATGTCAAATAGCTCTTCCAGCTGCTGCTCTAACTGCGGAACATCTGCGTTAGGCAGTCCTCCCAGTTGCTGGACGCTATTTATAAAATCCATAAACGTTAAACTCATGGCGCTAAGCTACCAAAAAAATAGGGCCGACCATTCGGTCAGCCCTGGAAGTTATGTTCAGTATATGTTTACAGGCGGCTAATCTTTTTGCTGGTAATTTGTCCGTTACAGTTCAGTTGCAACAGATAAGTACTTCCACTCAGGTTTTCGAGCGGGAGTGCATAAGTATGTTTACCGGAAGACAACCGTCCGGCAGCTATGTTTTTAATCACTTTGCCAGAGAGATCGTACAGTACCAGCGACACTACAGTAGGCTGTTTCAGTTCAAAGGTAGCTGTAGCCTGGGAACCGGCAGGATTTGGATATACATCCAGTACCATTTCGGTAGCTGGCGCTGTTTTGGCAGCCGCTAATGTACTGCTGGTAAGGATTTGCACCTCAGTATAACTGTTCCATAAGTTCAGGCTGTTGCCATGGCCTACAATTCGTACATACCTTGCCGTTACAGGGGTGGCGAGATTGAATGTCTCGAATGCGGTGGTGGTACCGGAACTTACCAGGCCTGCTGCGGCGGTAGACAAGTTACTGGTATCATAACCCACTTTTATATCGAAGGTCGATTTACGTTGGTTTCCGCTTAAGAAAGCGATTTTCACACCTGTGACCTTCATGGTGTCACCTAAACAAAACTGTATCCATTGACCGTCTCCACTGGCAGACCAACGGGTGTTAAAGTCGCCGTCCAATACATTCGCCGGCACATTTCCGTCATCGGCGCTGGCTATCACGGGCTGGCAATCTACCGGGTCTGCGCCATTTACTCCTACCATAGCGGGTTGTAATAAACGGGCAATGACAGGAGCGGCAGACACCTCGTCTGCACCTACATCCAGCGTACCAGAACGAGGCTGTCCATCCATATCTGCTACAATACCAGTATAAGTACCCACAGCGGCATCTATAGCAGGACTACCGCTTTGCAAGTGGAAAGATCCTGTGGCATCCCTTGCCAGTTGCGGGTTTACAGTAATATAACTAGCAGAAGGCAGCGCGCCGGCCCCATTGGTATTATAGATGATGTTGCCTGTCCAGGTAGCATTTGTATAAGGTCCTGCAATAGAAGCTGCCGGCCCACCGCCCTGGATAATGTTATTGGCGAAAGTGGTATAAGTAGCGCCTAATCCTCCGGATCTACCGGATTGCACATAATTGGTGGTATTATTCACCAGGGTGTTGAATGCAATGAGACACCGATCTGGCCGGTCATGCACGGTTAATGCATCACCGTTTGCTACCTCTCCATCGCCATTTCCAATGTTGATGGCAGGATTGCAGTTTTCAAAATGATTGCTGAATATTTTATGATCGTCTCCGAAGATGCGGATACCTGGTGTGTTGATGAAGTAGTTACCATATACCACATCGAAATTTCCGTGACGCAGGGTAAACTGCGCAGCACAATTTCGGATAGTATTGTAACGTATAGTTACTGCGGATGCCTTTACAGAAAGCAGTTCATTCTCTCCTGCACAATTCTCAAATAAATTATATTCAAACACACTATTAGAGGAAGACAGACTGTAACCACTGAGGCCGAACTGCACAGTTTCAGCGCCATTGTCCGTTTGAGGCGCCTGGTCATAAAAATAGTTGTGATGGATATGCAGTCGCTGCGCGATCTGACTGCCACTGCCTCTCACAGCAATAAATCTGCCCATGGCATTTTTATGCTGAAAAGTATTGTAATCTACCTCGTGGTCATTTCCATTCAACAGTAAATTTTCACCAGCGCCAGGTGTTTGAAACACATTGCGGGTCCAACGGCAAAAACTGGTGCCGCTGGCCATGGTAGCGAGACTGGCATTAAAAGTAAACTTGAACCCTTTGATGATAATGTACTTCGCAGAGCCGGTGAGCGTCACGCCGGCAGTACCGGTAATCTCCACGCCTCCGATGGTCTGCGCCTGAATAGTAATCGGCTGCGTAGCAGTACCCTGCTTATTGATGTTGATAGCAGTAGTAGCCGTATACACGCCATTGGCCAAAATAATCACATCTCCCGCTACAGCATTGTTAATAGCCGTTTGTAATGCCGATAAGGAAGAAACATTTACAGTAGCAGCCTGTAGTTGCCCTACCGTTAAGATACCTAATAATAAAAGCAATAGCTTGTGGTGAAGCTTAGATAAAAGTGGGTAAAAAACAAATCTCATACTGAGGTGGGTTTTGCGGTTTTAAATACGGTAAATCATCTGATTAACAATGCCTTCCCTGCAAGTTATATCGCAGGACTTCTTTCATAGGTGAACATAACTTCTTCTCTAAAATAACAAATTTTTCTAATTTTTGCAATCGTTTGCAAAAATTATTATTTTCGCTTGTAGATGCCCGATTTTAGCGGTCTTTTTGGCCACAGATACCAAACCCCGGATTTCTTATACAAACACCGCCTTTCCTTATACACACAACAACGAACAAAAGGGCCGGTTATAGTAGTTTTCAGGTTTGCGACGATAAATATCAAAGTATCAATATGAAGAAGTACCTTTTACTGATTTCCACGTGGCTGATCTCTTACTGCTATGCCTATGCGCAGGAACTAAAATCTCCCGATGAAAAATTTATAATGACCTTCAGTCTGCTGAAAGACGGGACTCCGACCTATCAGTTGACCTACAAAGGCAAACCTGTTGTAAAGGAAAGTACGTTGGGACTGGAATTGAAAGACGACAAACAATCTTTGCTCCATGGGTTCTCTATAGCCGACACCAAGCGCAACACCTTTGATGAGAGCTGGAATCCGGTATGGGGAGAAGTGAAAACAATCCGTAACCATTATAATGAGATGGCCGTTACCTTGCAACAGCAGGCTACGGACCGCCAGGTGATTATTCGCTTCCGCCTCTTCAATGACGGACTTGGATTCCGTTACGAATTCCCGGCTCAGAAGAATCTGACCTACTTCGTTATCAAAGAAGAGAAAACGCAGTTCGCCATGACCGGCGACCACACCGCCTTCTGGATTCCCGGCGATTACGATACCCAGGAATACGATTACACCACCTCCAAACTCTCTGAAATACGTGGCCTGATGCCTAAAGCTGTTACGCCTAACGTATCACAGACCACCTTCTCGCCTACTGGCGTACAAACGTCTCTCATGATGAAAACAGCAGAAGGCATCTATATCAATCTGCATGAAGCAGCATTGATTAACTACTCCTGCATGCATCTGAACCTGGACGACAAAAACATGATCTTCCAGTCATGGCTCACTCCTGACGCTACCGGCGACAAAGGCCATATGCAGGCCCCTTGCACCTCTCCATGGCGCACCATCATCGTAAGCGACGATGCCAGAGATATCCTCGCCAGCAAGATGACCTATAACCTGAACGAGCCTACGAAAATTGCGAATACCGACTGGATCAAACCAGTGAAGTATGTAGGCGTATGGTGGGAAATGATCACCGGAAAAAGTACCTGGGCCTATACAGATCAATACCCTACCGTTCAGTTAGGCGTTACAGATTACAGCAAAGCCGTACCAAACGGTAAACATGGCGCAAACAATGCCAATGTGAAAAAATACATCGATTTCGCAGCAGAGAATGGCTTCGGCGGCGTACTGGTAGAAGGCTGGAATGTAGGCTGGGAAGACTGGTTCGGCAATTCAAAAGATTATGTTTTTGATTTCGTGACACCGTATCCCGACTTCGACGTAGCTGCGCTACAAGCCTATGCAGCCTCTAAAGGCGTGAAAATAATCATGCACCATGAAACCTCCGCGTCCGTTAGAAACTACGAACGTCATATGGATACGGCTTACAAATTCATGCGCGCGAATGGATATGACGCAGTCAAAAGCGGCTATGTGGGCAATATGCTCCCACGCGGCGAACATCACTATAGTCAATGGATACTGAACCACTATCAGTATGCAATTGAAAAAGCGGCGCAATATCATATCATGGTGAATGCACACGAGGCAGTACGTCCTACCGGTATCGCACGTACGTATCCCAACCTGATCGGTAATGAATCTGCCAGAGGTACAGAGTACCAGGCTTTCGGCGGTAACAAACCTAATCATGTAACTATTCTGCCCTTCACTCGCCTGGTAGGCGGTCCGATGGACTATACCCCTGGTATCTTCGAAATGGATATCAGCAAAATGAATCCGGATAACCATTCCCATGTAAACAGTACCCTCGCAAATCAACTGGCACTCTACTTAACCATGTATAGCCCATTACAGATGGCGGCGGATATTCCGGAAAATTACATGCGTTTTAAAGATGCTTTCCAGTTTATTAAAGATGTAGCAGTGGATTGGGATGAAAGCAAATACCTGGAAGCAGAGCCAGGACAGTATATCACGGTAGCGCGTAAAGCAAAAGGTACCGGTCAGTGGTTCATAGGCAGCGTGCAAGGAGAAAATGCCCGCACTTCTACTATTACGCTGGATTTCCTGGAAGCTGGTAAAAAGTATACTGCCACCATCTATGCAGATGCGAAAGAGGCACATTACAAAACTAACCCACAGGCATACACGATCCGGAAGATAACGGTAACGAATAAGTCGAAACTCTCTCAATACTGTGCTCCTGGCGGCGGATACGCCATCAGCTTCACAGAAGAAAAGAAATAATAACCATTCTTGAAAACCCGCCCCGGAAAATCACACTTTCCGGGGCTTTTTTATTTAATACTGATACCCCAATAATTTACGCATCTGGTAGAACACGCGTTCTATTAATCGCAGGTCCTGCGTAATTATTTCTGCATTGCCTCGCAGCTCCCGGTCGAATGGTAATTGTTTGTGGAAGGATGTCTGTAACCCTTTCGGTAACACGATATATACATAATAGTTCCCGTCTTTATCCGGCGCACTGGCCATATTCTGCACCTTGCCTTCTACCATCCCAAATTCCTGGTATGGATAGTTATCCAGCTTGACGAGTACTTTCTGTCCCGTTTTCACTTTTCCTGAATTAATGGACGGCACCTGCAATCGTCCCATCAGCAGGTCTCTTTCTTTCGGCATGATGGAGAACAAGACATCGCCTTGCTTCACAAACTGGTTCTTCCCAATAAACTGCTGAAAACTCACCGTACCGTCAATGGAGGCTAACAATAGGTAGTTCTGTTCCCATGCATAGAGGGATTTACGCAGTTGCTCAAAGAGCTGGCCCGCCTGCGCGTTGAAGTTGATATTATCTTTCTGCGCATTGATAGTAGCGCCACTGCGCATTTTCATAATGCCGCTGATGCTTTCCTGTAACTGAGAGATAGATATATTCAGGTTTTCTACATTCTGCTGTGCCTGTAACAACTTCATTCTTGCCTGGTCCATTTCAGCCGCCGATACTACCTTCTCTCCAAACAGTTGCTGGTACCGGTCAAACTCCTTCTGGGAAAGTTCCAGTTTCGCCAGTTCCAGCTTCTTTTGCTGCAGCAGCGTTTGTATTCTGCTCCTGGAGGTAGCAAGACTCTGTTCTGCGGCGATATAGTCGGGCGAATAAGGCTGCAGCCGCTCATTCAGCTGCGCATCTGTCAAAGCTTTCGCAAAGGCGTTATAATCTGCCTGAATATCTCCCAGTTTAAAACCGGCCGTTTCATGAATAGGAAAATGTACCAGGTTATTACCGCTGATGGTATCCATGATATCCCGCAGGCGTAATACATCCTTGAAATCGGCCGTAGACTGGAGCACCATCAGTATTTGTTGTTTGGATACTTGTTGCTGGTCCTGAACAAGGATCTCTTCCACTTTGGAATTGACCCTTACTTCCAGTTTCTCTGGCGGATTTTGGGAAGATATTACTACGGTAGACGGAATAAATACGGGGTACTTAATCAGGTAGCTCATGATTAAGATCAACAGTAACAACAGGAGTATAACGGTATTGCCCCAACGTACCATCCAGTGCGGAGGTTGCGACATAATGTCCTGTACCCCTTCTGAACGGAGTTCTACGGTATCGAGTATATCCTTTTTAGTTTCCAAGCTCCAATTGATTTTTTACTAACCGATAATACTCTCTCTTTCTTTCCACCAGTTCTGCATGACTTCCTTCTTCTACCACTTTTCCTTTGTCCAGTACAATAATTTTATCTGCATGTTTTACAGTAGATAATCGGTGTGCAATGACAATCGCCGTTTTCCCCCTGAAGAAATGCTCCAGGTTATGCATGATTACTTTTTCATTATTGGCGTCCAGTGCGCTGGTAGCCTCATCAAAGAGGATATATTCCGGCGATTTATATACGGCCCTGGCGATGAACAGCCGTTGTTTTTGTCCACCGCTGATTCCCATGCCTTCATTACCGATTACGGTATTATAACTTAAAGGCAGACTTTCAATAAAATCTTTGATATTCGCAATTTCCACTGCTCTGCGTAGTTTTTGCTTATCGATACTATCTTCCCCTACTGCAATATTTCCAGCAATGGAGTCATTAAACACATAACCCTCCTGCATCACCACCCCACAATGCTCCCGCCAGTATCTAGGGGAAATATTCTTCAGGGGTACATTCCCTATTTTTATTTCTCCTTCTCCCGGCTCATAGAATTTCATGAGCAGTTTCAGCAAAGTAGTTTTACCACTGCCGCTAGCCCCAACAATCGCAGTAGTTTTCTGATAGGGAATACTTAGCGTGAGATTTTCAAAAACGGGTTTACTGGCGCCAGTATAACGAAAAGACACATTACTTATTTCGATATCACGTTCTGGAATATCCTTTACCAGCGTTTCCTGGAGAGGTTCTTCATCTTCCTTGTCATGTATCTCCCCTAATCGTTCCATCGCAATTCTGGCATCCTGCGTATGCCTGATAAACTCTATCAGTTGCATCAAGGGTCCGTTTAGTTGACCGATGATATACTGAACAGAAAGCATCATTCCTAAGGTCAACTTTCCGTCCAGCACCAGTTTGGCAGCGAGGAAACTCACCATGATATCTTTCATCTGGTTGATAAAGTTTCCTCCTACCGATTGCCACTGTTCCAAAGAAAGAGAACGTATCTGTATTTTAAACAATCTTACCTGCATAAACTCCCATCCCCAGCGCTTTTGCTTCTCCGCATTATGCATCTTTATTTCCTGCATACCGTTGACGAGCTCTATTACTTTACTTTGCTCCTGGGTGGTCTGCGAGAATCTTTTGTAATCCAGTTCCCTGCGCTTTTTCAGGAAAAAAGAAATCCAGGTAACTGCCAGGCCCGCACCCAATATGAAAATCAGGAACAAACGATAATCATAGCATAACAGGACTATACTGAAAATGATGAGGTTAAACAGTGAAAAGAGCGTACTCAATGAAGAACTGGTGAGCAGTTGTTCTATGCGCTGATGATCGCTGATACGTTGCATGATATCGCCGGTCATCCTTGTATCGAAGAAGCTGATGGGCAGCTTCATGAGCTTAATAAAGAAATCAGAAACGATAGATATATTGATGCGGGTGGAAAGATGTAATAAGATCCATCCTCTTATGACTTCTATCGCCATTTTACCAACAAACAACATTACCTGGGCCAATAATACCAGGTAGACGAAGTTCAGATCATGATTCTGTATGCCTACATCTACTACGCTCTGGGTCAGGAAGGGCAAAATCAGCGACAACATGCTGCCAGCCAGCAATCCGATAGCCAGCTGGAGCATGAGGTTTCTATATCTAAACACGTACTTCGATAGAAATGCGAAGCTCTTTCTATCAGGTTTTTCATTGAATTCATTCTCATAAAAAGTGGGCGTAGGCTCGAACACCAAAGCAATTCCTTCTTCATCTGTTGCCTGTTTTCCTGCTCCCATCCAACTTGCAACAAATTCCTTTTTACTATATTTCAGGAGTCCAAACGCAGGATCAGAAACGTATACGGTTGTATGGTCGCCTTTCCCTTTAATGTGATACACCACCACAAAATGCTGGTTCCCCCAATGACAAATACAGGGTAAAGGCACATCCTCCACCAGGGTATTAAAGTCGATTTTTACTGCCAGCGACCTGAAACCCAATGCTTCTGCCGCATTGGAAAGCCCCAGTAGAGAACTACCCTCTCTGGTGGTTTCGGCAAGATCGCGGACGGTCTGTATATCTACCAGTTTACCATAATGTTTACTGATAATCTTTATACAGGTAGGACCGCAGTCCTTTCCATCTGGCTGCCTATAATTCGGGAATGATTTTAAACGCATACTATTTCACCAATGATCTCAGACCATAATGATCCATCGCCGCTTGTTTCAGGGGATTCTCTGACCATACATCCCATTCGTTTGTATAAGGGCTATATCCACATTTCAATGGTTTGGAATACCTATTCTCCGGTTCTTCCAGGTAAGCCCTGCAATCTGTGCATACATGCCTGAATTCACAATCTCTGCAGGTATCAATATCATCTTTCCGGATTCCCCAATATTCTTTTAATAACGGATCCTTCAACACTGCCGACAATTCCACCTCCTCCATATGTCCGAAATGCTGCTCCATGGAAGGACAATTCCGGATGTAACCATTATAGTCGATCGATAATTTACGATTCAGACAAGTATTGTAATGCTGACTTTCAGAGAACAACTCCATATTCGACTGAAAGTAACTGCTGCTGATTTCACCACATGCCGTACAAGCATTAATGGGCCTTGCGAGGGAAACAACAGCCACCGTATCATTGAAAATCTTTTCCACCTTATGTTCCGGAGCATCATGTATCCATATCGACTTCACACGGGGATTCTTTTTCACTACCGTCTCCAAATCATTAAGACTGATACTGCCATCATAGGGCAGTATCAGCTTAATTACTCTCAATGTTTTATCATTGAACATTTCCACTAGCGGAAGGAGATGATCCAATTGTACAGTATGATAACATCTGATTTCAAGTGCCTGCACATTCAAATCAAATAAATCACCTACGAATTTGTTGGCATAATTTAATCGTTCGTTGTATTCCAGGATTACATTGGTAACAGGCGTAAATCGATCCCACTGAAAGTCAATAGGAATCAACTGTTCCAACAAGCGATCATCTATAAATCCCATTTCTTTCTTTACTACAAAATGGATATAGCTATCTATCGCTTCCTGATTATCTTCCCCAAAATGCGCGATACAATCCTGGATGGAATGTTGTTTCAAATACTGTAAAACTTCAAAAGTATCATTGGGAATATGATAAAATTTATGCAGTTGCAAATCGCAGAGCAACGACATGTTTGCGCCGTGTACCAACTGACAGTTTGCATATATATTTAAAAATTCCATCATTAAAATTTTGAAATAGCCTTGTAAAAGTTGAGTAGTTCATATGCGGATGCATTGATCTTCCTCGCTTTTTCCATCTTGATCACATGGCTGCCATTGGATGGAGCCGCCTCTTCCAGGTAGTATAATGTGAGAGGCAACAGCTCCTTTTCTTTCAGTTTACTGGTGAATTTCTTTTTCATACAGGTATGCCTTGCTTAATACTTGTGCCATTTTCTTCTCCAGGTAATAGTTGCAGGGGAAAGACACCATCCCAAACTGGCCTGCCGGATTTACTTCTAAAAAATAGTAAGCCCCGTGTCTGTCTACCATCAAATCAATGGACCCCGTTCCGAAATGCAGCTCCTGCATGACTTTCCGAAGTTTACCTTCCACATCTGCCGGCAGTTGGTAAGGCACTGTTCTGTTAGGTCTTTCCTGATCGTAATTCCGGAAGTCATCTTTTGTTTTCTGATTATTTTGGGAGAAGATAGCCATACTGTAAAAAGCGCCATCCAGGTAGAAAGCCCTTACTTCATACTTCTTCTCTACTTTCTCCTGTACCATAGAAGGAAAAAACTGATCTGGCATCCGATGTAGGTTAGACGCGTTTACTACTACCGTCAGCATCTTGAACTTTGTATCGTTTTCATCTTCCACCATGATACATTCTCCCAGCGGTTTTACAATCAACTCCGGATGTTGCTCTAAAAGTGCCACCACCGATGTTTTCCGGGTAACTACTTCCGTAAACGGAATTTGCAGGCCGTATTCTTTGGCCAACATCAATACATGCAGTTTGTTGAGGTTATCCTCTATGACTGGATCATTCAGCCATTTCTGCCGGTCAATCGTGTGAAATAACAAGCTATGCAACCCGTTAAACTCATCTATCAAAAATCGCTTTAAGGTATAGTTGGTGGGCGTATGCTCTTTTTTAAGGCTGTATTTTGAAGGAAACTGAAATACCTTCCTTCTGTACCATACAGCAGCGATGTCTTCATTTTGGGGAATGGCATCCAGGCTTTCCCATTGAAATAAATCCTCTCCGTTTAACCGGAGAAAAGGAACCTGGTAATAATCCAGCCACTGGCATACGGCGTCCGTGGTGGTTTCCAGGTATGCCTGGCTTAAGATCAAAATTTTCCGGCTCATCAATAATGCTATTTTGTTGCCCATCAGATGCATCCTTATAGATGGGTCAACAATGGATGATCGTAACTATTAAGGTAGTTAACAAAAGAGACTGCCCTCATCGCAGGACAGCCTCTAGTTATTTGTTCAGTACCAGTTGAAGGTTAACTTAACAGGTGAACTGACTGCCGACGCTATTTTTTAGTGTCTGTTTTGTGATCGCAGAAGAACTGATCGCCCACTTGTGAAGGAGTGTGGGTGGTTGTTCCTGTTGATTCGCCGGAATCTTCCATAGAAAATTCTGGTTGCAGCGCCATTAATCCACCTTTAACGGTTTCCAGGGATGCAATTTTCTTCTCGTTTAATTTTTGGAATTTTTTCATGGTTTACTTAATTCTAATTAGTTAACAAATCAGTGATTACTTTGCATCCGGTCTGGTATCAGTTACCCAATGTTTTCCGTTCCAGGAAGCCTCATTGTAAGTGGTTTTTTCCTGACCATCTTCCAGGGAAAATTCAGGTTGCAGTGCCATTAAACCACCTTTGATGGTCTCCAGGCTTTCCACTTTCTTTTCATTTAATTTTTCCAGCTTTTTCATATATGTTTAATTTAGAACATGCTACATATATCTAGGCTGACCTTGGGGTGCATTATGTCTCCTTATGCATTTCAATAGGTCACTCGTATATGGTTAATTACAGGGCTTATCCCTTTCTGACCTAAAATTAATACAGGAAAGCTATTGGCTGAGGGGTGGATTAATATTTGCAGGCAATCAGTCATTATTTGTAGAAAAAGGGGAAATATTCGCCATTTACATGCGCTCCAGGAAACTGGCTACCGAATCTTTTTTCCGCTCCGACACCGGTATTTGCGCGCCTGTTGTCATTTCCAGGTAGCCGTCTTTAAAGAATTTATTTACAAAATGTCCATTGACGAGGAAAGACTGATGGCAACGCAGGAAAGTATCGGGTGGTAAAACAGATTCATATTCTTTTAATACTTTGGAAACGAGAATGGACGTACCATCTTTCAACCAAAAGGTGGTATACCCTTTGTCACTGCTGCAATACACAATATCCTCTATATTAATAACCTGTGTAAACGCGGCACTTTTCAAAGCAATCCTCCTCGGACGGGCATTTCCCCGGTAATGCGTAGCCGCGATCTCCAATTGGTACTGATTAAACTTATGCTGCTCTGTTTTTCGGAAACAACGATCAATGGTTTCGTTGAATAGCTCCGTATCCAGCGGTTTCAGCAAATACCCACATGCACCGAGATTGAGGGCCTGAATGGCATACTGGTCATAGGCAGTAATAAAAAGTACCTGCATGGCAGATATATCAATCCGGTTAAAAAGGTTAAAACAGGTATCGTCTTTCAATTGTATGTCTGACAAAATGAGGTCCGGCTTCAGTTGGGGAATCTCCTTCTCTGCTTTGACGATATCCGCAGCATACCCTATTAACTGTAAATACGGTATTTGCGCCACCAAGGCAATTATGTGTTTCTGGATATTCGTTTCGTCTTCAAGAATGTACACTGTCATCTGTTCCAGTATTTATGCTGTTATCAAGGGGATGGCTACCATTACAGTAAAACCATTTTCATGTTGCTTGGGGCTACACGAAAAATATGCCAGCTTTTGTTCTTTATTAAAGAGTAAATCCAGTCGTTCCTGTACAATTATCTGCGAT
Source organism: Chitinophaga dinghuensis (assembly GCF_003259435.1). GTDB lineage: Bacteria > Bacteroidota > Bacteroidia > Chitinophagales > Chitinophagaceae > Chitinophaga > Chitinophaga dinghuensis. The sequence goes on along the minus strand of NZ_QLMA01000001.1, from coordinate 931,065 downwards.
AATGATTTCTTTTCCTTGTTCTGATTTGTTTGCATCTTATCTCCTACCCCGTTATCATCAATGGTGATCACCAATTGCTTCCCTTGTTCCCGGAAAGTGATTTGCAGGAGCCCCTTATAGTCGATCGTTTTAAATCCATGCTCTATGGCGTTTTCCACAAATGGCTGGATCAGCATGGGCGGTATCAGGATCTCTTCTTTATCTAATCCATCTGCATTTATCGCGTAATCAAACATTCCGGTGAAGCGCATTTGCTGCAAGCGGATATAATTTTCCAGCGAGTTAATTTCTTCTTCCAGTAAGATAAAATCTTGCCGGTTCAGTTCCAGTATATTGCGCATCAACCGGGAAAATGAAACCAGGTAAGCGTTGGCCTCCTGCTTTCTGTCGCTGCTAATCAGGCCCTGCAAATTAGCTACGGCATTGTAAATAAAATGTGGATTCAGTTGCTGCTGCCGGGTCTTTTGCTCCAGCAACAAGCGCTTGTTATCTATCTGGAGTTTTTCATTCTTCTCCCGGAGTAGGCGTTGCCGGTAGATAGTATAAATGAAAAATGCGCCTACAATCAATAAGGTGGAGATGACGATAAATATCCAACGTTGTTGGGAGATGACTTTCTCACTTAATGCATTGGTTGTTTTCAGCGCCGCTATCGCCTGGTCTTTTTTCTCTGTCTGGTAGCGGGTATGGAGTTCTTCAATCTTACCGGCTTCAATGGAATCATTATTCCTCGCGTATATTTCGAAAGAAGTCTGGAATGCCTGGAGGGCGCTCTTATAATCTCCTTTTTTCCGATACGACTCCACTAATCCTTCATAAATACTGAAAAGGTTGACAGGTTTCTTATTGGCAGCAGCCCAGTCGATACAGGCTTTATAATAGTAAATAGCAGAATCAGATTGATTATTGCGTACAAAACTGGTAGCGAGGTTATTAAAAACATATGGTTGCAGACGATCATGTGTCTTTATATAATTAAAATATATCTTCTCACATGCAATTGCTTTCCCCAATTCTCTTTTACTGGCATATAATTGCGCCTCATAGTCGAATGTCCGCATTAATGCCATACTATCCTTTATGTCGATTGCCAGCTGACGGGCACTATCCAGGTACTGCTGCATGGACGCCTGGTTATTCTGCTGGGAAGATAGCATAAAGAATATATCATAATATCGCTGCCGTATAATAGGGTGTCTATTAAATGGAGAATGGACAAAATACAGTCGGGTAAAGGTGGCCGATTTCTCCATCTTACGATTGTTATAGTAAGCCATTGCCATCAGATCATACAGGCGGTAGAGGAATAAGCTGTTATACCGTTCTCCTTTTTTGATAGCCTCCAGGATTTGCGTTGCCTGTTCTGCTTTGGTGATGTTGGTAGTGTTGATACTCATGTTCAGGATGGAATAATCCATCAGGCTAATCAGCTGAGAATCTGTCGGAGTAGGCTCCATCTGTTTATAAAAATACAAGGCGCTGTCAAACTTCCGGTTTAGCTGATACTGGTATCCACGGAAATAGTGATAATATGGATCGTCTTCCTTATTCCCTTCTTTTTCAAATGCAGCGAGGATCTCCTTCACTCTTTGCTCCTGTACCGGCTTCCCAAGGGTATCCTGAGACAATATAAAGGGAAGAAATGCAGCATCCTGCGTACTTATAACAGTTCTTATAAATTTCTTCTTTGGGTGTGCCGACTGTTCGCAGCCTGTATACAGGCATATCAGTACAATAAGGGCGACAATGGCAATACATGGTCTGTACAGGTTCTTCATGCTCAATTATAGGCCTGGTTGATAGTTGATAATGGTTGGAAATAGCCCACATGACAGCTATCTCTACAGTAATGAAAACAAAGATAGAAATAATTTCCTCATTCGAGGTCCTTACCAAAAAAATCCCCAAGGATCAGACGTGATCCTTGGGGATTTTTTGTTGTTCCTGCCTGGTGGGCAGGAACAACAAATTGAAGCGTATTAAAATAGGTAATTAATTACTTACGCCGGTATAGGTAACAACGCTGTAAGCAGGCACCTGTGCGGTGAAGCTGCCATTGCTGTTGGCTGCAATCGGAGCAGTAGCTGCCCAATGCGCAGTGCTGGCTGCGGAGGTAACATAGCCAGTGATAGTGGAAGACGTGAAGCCTGTCAGCCCCAAAGCGCAATTTACAGGTACAGATCCGGTATTGGTCACCACGATACTGAATGCGCCTGTAGTTGGATTTTTATAGGCAGACACCAGCAGGTTACCATTGTTGGAAACACTTGCTCCAAAACGGTAATAGCCAGGTTTAATGTACCTGGAATAGTTACCCATAACATCATAAGTTTTAGGGAATTCCAAAGTACCGTCGCTCTTAGTGCAGATCAGGGCTTCATTATTCTGGAATGCCAGCATACCTAACCAGTACACATATACGTTCACGCTACAGTTAGCGAGGAATTTATGCATGGTAGTAGCCAGTTTCAGACCTTCCGTCATGCTGGCATCATAAGTGCCGCCATCATCAGAGGCTTCTGTCACCCATGTTGGTTTGTTGCCGGTAGCATAGTTCCAGGTAGTAGGATTCTGATTGAAACCTTTCTTGCCGAGGATCAAATCGCCTGGCTCCACGTAACCGTGGCCGGCGAGGATGTCCACATTGCTTTTATCCATGGAAGACAAAAAGCTGTTGGCCGTACCCCATGCTGCACTTTCAGCAGAGATAATCTTTACGCTATTCAGTCCCTGATTATTCAATGCAGGACGCAGATTATTGGTCACAAACTGACCGAGATGAGAAGCGGTCCAGTAAGACGCCGGCCAGGCAGAGAATACATTCTCCGGCTCATTGCTTGGAGATACGCCAAATAAGTTAACGCCTTCATTCTGGTAACTTTTCACAAATCCCGCAATGTAATTTGCGAAATCAGTAGAGCAACAGCTATAATTCAAACCGTTGAAGTTTTGTCCGCTTACACTACCGGTATTGGTTTTCATGTAAAGAGGCGGCGTCCAGGCACTGGCAAATGCAATAGGAGTCTGATAACGCTGTTTAACGGTTTTTAATACCCACAATTGTGCAATCTGGGCTTTCTGATCATCTGTAAGCGCATTGTAGGCTGCGGAACCCGGAACGATATTAATATCTGTTCCCGCAGGTTTTACCGTTACAATACCAGTAGATTTGTCGAATGGATAAGTGAAGTGTAGAGAATTTCCCCACGAATGATATTCAACTGAAGACCGGCACTACCCCAGAGCAAGGACATAATGGTATCTCTGTTGGCAGATTCAAAGAATGGGGTAACACGTCCGGCGAAAGCGCCAAAGCCTTGAATAGGCTGCAATCCCTGGCTCCAGTTCAGCGCAATGTTCGCGCTGTCTACTCCCGGGGTGGTAGAAGCTATCTGCGCCTTGCTTCCTGAGATTTGCTGCAGTGCATCCTGCTTAACTTCTTTGGAACAACTTACACTGAAAATGGCTGCCATTACAGGCAGTGCAAGCGTTTTGAAATGTTTGTTTTTCATTATTCAATTTTGGGTTTAGAGAAAAGGATATCTGTTCCATAGGTTTTACTATGGCGGAATTACGTAACTTTAGTGCACCAGAAAATTGAAAATAGGAATTAAAAAATCATAACGCAGTCTACACCCTTCAATCGTAACTTAAATTTAATAAAGCTTTTCTAGTGGCGGAATACAGGGAAAATGACTGCGCAGGAATAGATAAAAAAGTATCAGCAAAAAAACGTTAACCATGAATGAAATTCAACAATATTTCGACGCGAATAAATCACTTTGGAATCAGTGGACCACTTTACATTGGGATTCCGAATTTTATAACGTACCTGCATTCAAAGCAGGAGCCACCACGCTCAACAGCATCGAACTGACAGAGCTCACCGCCGTCAAGGATAAATCGCTGCTCCATCTGCAATGCCATTTCGGTATGGATACCCTTTCCTGGGCCCGTGAAGGCGCCATTGTTACTGGCGTAGATCTGTCAGACAATGCCATTCATCATGCCCAGCAACTGGCACAGGAAACAGCTATTCCCGCCCAGTTTATCTGTAGTAATGTATACGATCTGAAAACCCATCTGCATCAGCATTACGATATCGTATTTACCTCCTACGGCACCATCGGCTGGTTACCGGATCTGGATAAATGGGCCGCCATCGTTGCTCACTATCTGAAACCAGGCGGTAGATTTTATATGGCAGACTTCCATCCAATGATGTGGATGTATGGAGACAACTTTCAATCTATTGAATATTCCTACTTTAATACCGGCGTGATTGAAACCGACCAGGAAGGCTCTTATGCCAACAGAAGCGCGCCCGTTTATGGAAAGGAATATGGCTGGAATCACCCCATCTCAGAGATATTGAATGCCCTCATCCGGGCCGGCCTGCATATCCAATTCTTCCACGAGTTCGACTATTCGCCGTATAACTGCTTCTCCAATACCGTGGAGGTTTTCAGAGGCAAGTGGCAGATTAAGGGACTGGAAGGCAAACTTCCCATGGCATACTCTATCATGGCAGTGAAATAGTCATCTCGCTATAAACGAAAAAGGCAGCTGAAAAAATCAGCTGCCTTTTTCGTTTATAGCTTCGCGTTAGCTTATTCCTCTTCTCCTGAATTCTTCAACTGCATCAGCAACGTATATGCATTCTTGGTCACCAGCGTCTTTCCGGCAAGATCTGTCTTAATCTCCGTATAGCCGTCATAGGTAGTACCTGTTTCCACTGGCGTCATTGTAAAGGTCTTCTTGCTGTCCGCCACAAACACATAGTTCTTATTCTGCCATTTTACCACTGCCCCTTCAGGCACAGCCAGCGTATGTGCATTATTCAGCTCTATTTCCGCATTCATAAACATACCAGGCACCAGCTTCTTATCATACTTATTGAAATGGCAATGTACTTCGCTGCTCCTGCTCTCATCCACATTCCGAGTAATCAGATGTATGGTAGCGGTATACTTCTCATCCGGATTATTCACCGGATAGCAGATAATCTGTTGATCTTCGGCGAGGTAAGGCAGGTCTTTCTGGAATACTGTCAGGCTAAGATGTAAGTCTGCCGGGTTAATCAGCTCAAACAACACATCTGTAGGACTTACATATCTCCCTGTGTTTACATTCACTTTGGTCACAAAGCCGGAAATGGGCGCATAGATACTGGCAGATTTAGTGATAGAGGCATCGCTGAGCTTATCTGGATTGATGTTGATGAGTTGCAGCTTTTCCCTCAATGCGCTGGCGGTAACTTTTTGTCCTTCATACTCGCTCTTAGCCTGCTGAAATACCTTATCGCTATTGGCTTTGGATTCATTCAGTTCTTTCTGACGCAGGTAATCCGCTTCGAGGTAGCGCAATTTACTTTTTGCCATCAGGTAATCCTGTTGCAGTTGGATGTATTGCGGATCTTCCAACGTAGCCAATACCTGCCCTTTCGAAATAGGCATGCCAGGCAATAGTTTCATCGTTTTTAGATAACCGCCTAACGGCATACTGACAGATACTACATTCTGCGGAGGCACATCCACCACACCGTTCACTCTCAGCAAAGAATGCATGGTTTTCACTGTTACAGCACCTGTTTGAATATCGCCATTTTTTATTTGTTCAGGCGTTAGTTCTACTGTGTTAGTCACCGTATCTGCGACTACTGCTACGGGCGCTTTTGCCTCCTGCGGCTTGTTCTGACAAGCCATCAGCAAGGCGTTACATGTATATAATAAAATGATGGTCTTTTTCATCCGACGACTGTTTATTAAATATTTCCGCTCAATTTTTCTACGGTAAAAGCAGCATTATTCAACTGCTCGATAGTATTGTAATAGCTGCTGCGCATGTCCAGCGCCTGGTTGATGAGGATCACCCATTCCAGGTAGCCTATTTCGCCGCTTACCATGCGTTTATTGGCAGCATTGATCACCAACTGCGCATTGCGTAGCGTTACCTGCTCATAGTTCTGTAATAAGGACGCATGGCGTTTGTACAGCTCTACTGCATTTTGTAAGGCTGTTCCCAGTTGCTGCCTGGTGGCATCCAGTTCTCTTTGCTGCTGCATCATGTATACATTGGATGCCCGGATACGAGAACGTTGCCCTGTAGCAAAAATGGGCACGCCCACGCCTACACTGACAGATGAAAAACGGTCGCCCCCACCGAAATACACTTCCTGGTTACCGATTGGCTGCAATCCGATAATGCTCATGTTATTATACCCCAGGTTGAAAGTAGGCAGGAGTCTGCTCTTCTCCAGTTTATATTCTTCCTTGCTCTTGTTGAGTAAGGAATGTTGCATAGCAATCGTAGGGGTATTATCTACTGCGCTGGTATCAGGCAATAACGGTAATCTATATACGATACTATCATGTTCCGGCACCACTATTTGCGACTCATTGAGCAGTATACGGAACTGATTTAGTGCCACGGCATAATCTGTTCTTAATACCGCCAGTTGATTCGCGATCTGCTGGCGCTGGTTTTCTGCGGTAGACTTTTCCAGGATATCCGTATCGCCGGTTTTAAAACGCAGCGATGCTTTTTGCAGGAAAACGCTGTACATACTGTCTGCTTCCATCAGCAATTGCTCCCGGCGTTGCATTACCAGCAATCCATAAAACAACTGTTTCACCGCCGCTTTGATATCCTGCTCCTGTAACTGGGTATTGACCTTACTGATAGCAATATTAGCCAGGTTTACATTTCTTTGTCGCTGATAAACGGTGGGAAATTGTACCCCCTGGGAGATCGTAAAACGATTGTCGTTTGCAATACTGTTTATCTTCCCATATTCAAAACCGACATTGGTTTTATCTATATCCAGGTTACTTCTCTTCAATGCCTGATAATACTGCTCTCCCACTCTGGCCGCCTGCACTCGCAGGTTATGCTGTAATGCACGGTGCAATGCGGTATCCAGAGATACTTTCTCCTGTGCATGCGATGCCAATGGGAAAGATAAAATTAATATAGCCGCTACTGTTACGACTCCTTTGTTACGGAAAAATCCGAATCCTTTATCAAACAGAATGTAGAACATCGGCAGTACGAATAATGTCAGCATGGTGGATATAATTAAGCCTCCTATTACTACTGTGGCCAGCGGTTTTTGCACTTCTGCACCAGCGCCTTTACTCAATGCCATCGGGATGAAGCCCAGGGAAGGCACCAGCGCTGTCATCAATACTGCTCGCAGCTTTGTTTTGGTGGCATACAATACAATCTTTTTCATGTCTGTCCACCCTTCGCTGCGCAGGCGGTTAAACTCTGTCACCAGCAGTATACCATTTAATACCGCCACACCAAACAAGGCAATGAACCCAACGCCAGCGGATATACTAAAAGGCATTCCACGCGCCCACAGCGCCAAAATACCGCCAATAGCAGATAATGGAATTGCGGTATAGATTAACAACCCTTGTTTGATAGAATTAAATGCAAAATACAGCAGCATGAAAATCATGAATAACGCTATCGGTACTACGATGGAAAGACGTTGTTTTGCAGCAGTCAGGTTCTCAAAAGAACCGCCATATACCATCGTGTAACCAGGAGGCAGTTTCATGTTGGCAGCCACTTTCTGCTGAAGTTCAGTTACGATCGACTGCACATCTCTTCCATTTACGTTGAAACCAACGATGATTCTTCTGCGGGTATTCTCGCGCTGAATCTGGTTGGGCCCTTCTATCTCTTCTACTTTCGCCACCTGCTGTAATGGTATCTGGTTACCTGTTCTGGTAGGTATCAGTAAGTTCTGTACATCGCTGATATGCTGACGGGCATCATTGGCGAGGCGAACCACCATATCAAATCTTTTTTCTCCTTCATATACCAGTCCTGTAGCTTGTCCGGCAAATGCGGTGTTAACGACTCTGTTGATATCGCTGACATTCAGGCCATATTGCGCCATCGCATCGCGATCATAGGTGATCACGAGTTGAGGCATCCCTGTCACTGTTTCTACATAAAGATTGGTAGCTCCCGATACTGTTTTTATGACTTCTCCCATTCTGTTGGCGTAATGGGCCAGCGTATCCAGGTCTTCCCCAAAAATCTTACAAACAACATCCTGCCTTGCGCCAGTCATCAGTTCATTGAACCGCATCTGCACAGGAAACTGAAAACCAACGCTGATACCGGGAACAGCAGATAACTCTTTTGTCATTTTCTCCGACAGTTCCGGGAAGGAGCTCGCAGAAGTCCATTCTTTCTTAGGTTTCAGGATGACCATCATATCGCTGGCTTCCAGCGGCATAGGGTCCGTAGGAATTTCTGCGCTACCGATTTTAGTTACTACCTCTTCCACTTCAGGAAACTTTTTCAACAATATAGAAGATGCCTGCTGTGTAGCGGCAATAGTAGTATGTAAGTTGCTACCAGTGAGCAGTCGCGTATCTACTGCAAAGTCGCCCTCTTCTAACTGCGGAATAAACTCTCCCCCCATTCTCCCCAGGATAAATACGGAGATCGCAAACAACACCAGTACGCTGGCAATAATCGTTTTAGGATAATACATCACTTTTGCCAGGAGCGGCTGGTAGCGGGCTTCCAGCCAAGTCATCATGCGGTCGGCCACACTGGGCTTATGACTGATTTTCTTGCTGAGAAACAGTGCGCTCATCATTGGTACATAAGTGATGGAAAGCAGGAATGCGCCTAAGATGGCGAAACCTACAGTGAGCGCCATTGGCTTGAACATCTTTCCTTCAATACCCTGTAAGGATAAAATAGGGATATATACAATGAGGATGATTATCTGACTGAATACAGCAGATTTAATCATCTGTCCTGCACTGGTATTCACTTCTTCGTCCATGGTAGGTTGGTCTATCCGCATCAGTGTCCGGAATTTCTCCGAATGGCTAAACCGGTGTAATATCGCTTCCACGATGATCACCGTACCATCCACAATTAGTCCGAAGTCAATAGCGCCAAGACTCATCAAATTTCCGCCTACGCCAAACATATTCATCAGCGTGATGGCAAACAGCATTGATAAAGGGATTACGGAAGACACGATCAAACCGGCCCGCAAGTTGCCCAGGAAAAATACCAGTACAAACACCACAATCAGCGCTCCTTCTACCAAGTTCGTTTCCACAGTGCTGATAGCGTTATTCACCATTTTGGTACGGTCCAGGAATGAATCGATGACTACGCCTTCCGGCAGTGATTGTTGGATCTCTGCGATTTTCGCTTTTACCCTTTTGATCACTGCGGAAGAATTCTCTCCTTTGAGCATCATCACTACAGCTCCGGCCACTTCCCCCTTATCGTTATAGCACATAGCGCCATAGCGTGTTGCGGCGCCGAGTTGTACGGTGGCCACATCACGGATAAGCACCGGCATACCGTTGGGCAGGGTTTTCACTACAATCTTCTCGATATCGGGAATGCTTTTGGTAAGCCCTTCACTACGTATATACAATACTGTTGGTCCTTTTTCAATATAGGCGCCCCCGGTATTGCTATTATTTTTCTCAAGGGCGTCAAATACGTCTGCAATAGTGACATTATTGGCTTTCAGCTGCCCTGGTCTTACCGCAATTTCATATTGTTTCAATAATCCCCCGAAGCTACTGACATCGGCCACGCCAGGGGTTCCCAGCAACTGACGACGCACTATCCAATCCTGGAGGGTACGTAGTTCCATTGGGCCGTATTTGTCTTCATAACCAGGTTTTGGACGCAATACATATTGGTAAATTTCACCCAGTCCGGTGGTCACTGGCGCCATTTCCGGCGATCCTACGCCGGCAGGGATATCGCGGGATACCTGCTGCAAGCGCTCTGCGATCTGTTGCCGTGCCCAGTAAACATCTGTTGCATCGTCAAATACAATGGTGACAAGACTCAATCCAAACCGGGAGAAGCTACGGAGTTGCTTCAGGCCCGGAATATTACTACAGGATTGTTCTATGGGAAAGGTAATGAGTCGTTCTACATCCGGCGCTCCCAGCGACGGCGATACGGTGATAACCTGTACCTGGTTATCTGTAATATCTGGTACTGCATCTATGGGTAGACGCGTTACTTCATATCCGCCCCAGCCGATCAGTGCAAGGACGAATAGCCCTACAATTAGCTTATTCTTCACAGAAAAGCTAATAATCTTGTTTAGCATATCCTAAAAATCGTTAATACAAATTGGCAAAACAAATTCCTTTCATCTGTGTTTCAGATGAATAACTAAGAGTTATAATGAAATGTTTATGCCTGGGGAGGACGGAATAAGGAGGATAAGGCAGGCTCAGGAAGATAACAGTCTTTCAGTACCGGATACTTTACAGGGATCACATAACTCTCCTGCTGCTGTTTGACGGCTACAATTCTGGCAAGTGGCACATAAATATGCTGTAGTGCATGCACGTCTACTGTTTTGTAGGGCAGCTGCATATCTCTGTCATTGTCATCATCTTTGTCATCTTCCGTCATGTAATGCATACAGAGGAAATCCGATACGCTCAACTCCCGGTTCAGCTGATGATGCTCCTGGTAGTGAATAACCAGGGTTGGCAACTTCAGTAACTGATCAAGGGTAGTATTCTGCATCAGAAAAACCGCCAAAATGATATATGCAATTACTCTTTTCACGAAGTACAAAGATAAAAAATAAGTCTTTGGAGCTGCAAAATTATTAATAATTTGAAAATACCCTTATTAGAATCTTATGAGAGACTGGATAAAACACCCTGTTATGCTGGAAAGTCGGCGTATCCTTCTGGTTCCCCTGGTAGAACAGGAAATTGACCAGATTGCCGCCAGCAGCCTCGATGAGCGCATATGGACTCACCTCCCCATCTCCGGTTCAGAAGCGGATATTCGGACCGCTCTTCATGAAGCCCTTCGGGCACGCGCCCAGCAAACCCAATATCCTTTTAGTATTATAGACAAGCAAACCGGCCATACTATTGGCACCACCCGCCTGCTAAAACTTGATCAGGCCAACAGAACGCTGGAAATCGGCTGGACCTGGTACCTTCCGGCATATTGGGGCACGGGTTATAATGAAGAATGTAAATTACTCTTGCTGAATTACTGCTTTGATGACTTGAAAACTATAAGGGTGGCCTTTATTGCAGGAGAAAAGAATCTACATTCCAGGAAAGCGATTGAAAGATTAGGCGCCAAATTCGAGGGCATTTTCCGGAATGTAGCCATTCGCCATGATGGGAAACGTAGCAGTGCCTGTTACAGCATCATCGATGATGAATGGCCAGAAACAAAAGTACACCTGGAAAACCTCGTTCACAGTAAGCTGACCAGCTCCCGGTAATCCGGGCTATTGCCCCTGTTTTATATCAAATTTGTTCAATACCTTATACACATTCAGCCTGGAGAAAGTCAGTTTGATATAATCCTGCATAGATGCAATTGCCTGCGGGGTCATAGTTTTCATCATCTCGCAGTACAACTGATTATTTCTGTAAGTAATATTCTTGATGATGGCGCTATCTATACAAAATAAAGGACCTGCCTTTTTTTCCCGGATATCGTTTAATTGAATACGTCCCCAGCTATCGTTAAAGCTTAGGAAATACTGATCTGGCCCGGCAAAGCGAACGGCCGGCAATACGTCGCCATCTCCGAGGGAAGTAAAACGGTACAGTGATACAGCCTTGCTACCATCAAAGTAACATACTTCAAAGTTTCTCGTTTCTTCATTCTCATCGGCATTTCTCAGTATGGTGAGCATCTTGTCTTCATAAATATCAAAAGATACAATACCCGCAAATGCTTTATTTAACTGTTGGAATTGTTCCAGTTGCAGTATTTTCTTTGATTGAGATTCCTCCGCGCCCTGGAATAAGATAGCGGAATCTGTACGTATCATCAGTCCTGGCTTCCCTTTCCATTTGCGAACGTTGAAATCGGCTCCTGATAAACCATCCAAAGGCAAATCGGTGATAAATTTTTCCCGTTGTTGTGTAGAGAGATGATATCTCCACGGTTTTCCATCAAGATCCAATGCAAACAAGTTATTGTTGTCCAGGAAATCGGCATAGCTATAACCATCCAACATTTTATAGACCGCATTATTGCGATAGATAATAGCTGATAACCGAATGGTATCTTTCTTATCAAAATCAACTTTGGTAAGCGTTAATGATTGCTGTTCTCCGCCTCCACCGGTCATCATACTGCCAATGCCGTCTAATTTTACGCGTTCTAATTGTAATGTATCGCTACATGCAGGAGGGACTATTAAGTCAGGCAGAAAAAGCTGCATCGCCAGGATCAACAAATACTTCATGGGTTACTTCAATTTAGATATGGGTTAAATATAGTTATTTATTACGAAAGGATTTCTATTAAAGAAGGGCCGCACTGGCGGCCCTTCTTTGTGTTTATTTCTTTTCCAGGAGTTGCTTCAATACTTCATGAAGCCTTTCCCCTCGCAGGTTTGAGTCTACTATTTTGCCAGATGGGTCCAGCAGAAAGTTAGTAGGAATGCTTCTGACGAAATACAGTTTAGGTACTGCTCCATCCCATCCTTGCAAGTCGCTCACATGATGCCAGGTCAGTCCATCTTTGGCAATTGCTTCTACCCATTTATCTTTTGCATCAGGTTTATCCAGGGATACGCCAAGGATATCGAAACCTTTATCTTTAAAGGCTTCATATGCTTTTACCACATTAGGATTTTCTGCTCTGCATGGTCCGCACCAGCTAGCCCAGAAATCGACCAATACATATTTCCCTCTCAGATCAGATAATTTCAGCATACGGCCATCGGGTTGTGCAGCGGAGAAATCAGGCGCTGTTTTTCCTGGCGCAAACACAGCTGATTTAGCAATTTCTGCTGCTACTTTTTTACCTAATTCGGTAGACTTTACAGCTGGTGAAAAAGATTCAAACAAACGCTGTACTGGCACAACATTCACGATACGACGTCCTGTTTGTTTGCTCAACAGGTGAAGCGATAAATAACTGTCTGAATGCGTTTCCATGAACTTTAATTTCAAAGCTTCCTGTTCGCCGGAGAGTTTGGAAAGTGCATGCGAGTTTGCATTAAAGACCGCCGTATCGATAGGTTGTTTGTCGCGCAAACGGCCCATTATTTTTCTTACGGAGTCCATAGATGCATCACCAGGAGCTAATTGTGCGGTGAGCTGGTCATAATCTTTAGTGAGGCTACTGCCGCTGACAGGTGCGCTGCTAATTGTTTTCCAGGAAACGGAATCTGCCCGCAAATCTATATTGGCCTTATCCCCTGCCGAGAGAAACAACTGCCTGGTGCCAATAATCATTGGACGGCTCTCATCTGTGCTCCTTACAGACAAATGCAGGGCAACAGGATTCGTTGTTTTACCTTTCAGTTTAAATTCGCCATTGGTGATAATTGCGCTGTCAATCACCTCTTTTTTACCGACAAAGCCTTCTCCTTCCTGCAGGCGCACTTTGGAGCCGTTCAAAGATGCTGGTACTTTTCCCTTAATGGTATATTCCTGCTGCGCACATACAGACACAGCAGCGCATAGGGCTGCCGTAAATAATACGATAGATTTCATATACTGTTGGTTGGTTTTTGTGATGGCCTAAATATGCGATTTTTTTCGATAATTGCAGGCATCTGTGCCAGGAATTCCATCAGCACACCATTCAACAATGAGGATATCGTATATCCGTTTAGGTGATCTGGCAAAAACAGCTTATCTATTTAGCAATACGCTTTGCCACTTCTTTTCCTAATACGGTTTGTTTCAAAGTGGGGGACAGCGTATTGTATAGCTTCTGTAAAGATGATATATTCGTCTGTTGTTGCGCTTGTAAACTCAGCAGATACAAGGAAACATAACTATTGGAATGAGCAGTAATAAATTGTTGTTGCAGCAATTCTTCCTGGGCTTTGCATTTTTGTTTTCTCTCCTCTTGTTCCTTAAACTGCGTGGCGTCGGCTTTTCCATTTTCATCCACCAGCATAGGCGCCTCATTTTCACCATTTAAACAAGGTAAAATAGGTTTTATCAGGGTACAATAGCTGTCATAATCTTTGTTGACTACAGAACCGCTAACATCGGCTTCATTCACCTCTTCTTTATAGGGATCATAAGCCTGTTTTATCACGATTTGCATCTTATCGCCTGCTGCAATAAAAAACGATTTGGTAGCCGCCACCATACCATAAGTTGTATCCACAGTTACATCAATGGTCAGGCCTACAGGATCTTTGGTACTCCCTTTCAATTTAAATGCGCCATTCTGGATAATGGCAGAATCCAATTGCTGATATTGTTTATTACTGCCTATTCCAGGTCGTAGAAACACTTTTCCACCATTATAAGAAGCAGGTAATTTTCCTTGAATAGTATAATTCTGCTGAGCAAATAAGGACAGGGACGAGCACAGAACGGCCGTCAGTAATACAAATGATTTCATAGGATATTCAAAAAAATTTGGACGAAGTTGCATGTTTATTTCCGGAAGACACGTATTACTCCGTATACCCATACTCCAAACATGCAACCATAGCGCATTTTCTAGTTAGGGGTATTCCCGTCATATTTATCCAGTAAGGCTTCCAGCTCTTTTACTTTTTCCGGATACTGGGCGGCCAGATTTGTTTTTTCCCGTACATCTTCTTTCAGATTGAACAGCTCCGTGGTGGTAGGCGTACCATTAGCGCCTCCCCGGCGGAATTTCCAATCGCCCACACGAATAGCTTCTGCTACCCCATAGTTGACATAATAAATCGGCGAGTGGTTATAATGTGCAATTTTACCTGTCAGCAAGCTATCCACTGGTTCGCCATCAATTTTTCTACCGGCAGGCAATGGCGCATTCGCCCACTTCGCCAGGGTTGGCAGGATATCCATACTGGTAAAGGCATCAGGAATTTCTTTTCCAACCGGCGTATGGTTTTTCCAGTAAATGATGAAAGGTACACGATGACCGCCTTCATAGGTATCTCCTTTCTTACCACGGAATATGCCCTGACTGCCTACATGCCATGGCTTTGTATGCCCGTCTTTGGCCATACGATCCGGAAAATCGATCCAAGGACCGTTATCACTACTGAAAATAAAAATGGTATTATCAGCAAGACCTTGTTTTTCCAGGGCCTCCCAGAGCAAAGCCAGGTTGGCATCAATTTCCTCAATCACATCACCATAAAGGCCTCCGGGCGAAGTACCTTTAAACTTCCCGGATGCATCCACTGGCAGATGTGGCATATTATGCGCCAGGTACAGGAAGAAAGGTTTGTCTTTCTTCTGCGTACGGATGTATTTTATTGCTTCCTGGGTGTAGAGTCCTGTCAGACTGGTATCCTGCGGACGATAAATTTCCGGCGTACGGTCGCGGAATATTTTAATAGTGGTATCTGTAGCTACATATGGCGCACGATAATCGTGGCTGTAGAGCATCCCGAAGTAATGGTCAAATCCCTGGGCATTCGGCAGGTTATAGGGATGTATGTCTCCCATATGCCATTTTCCTATCATGCATGTATTGTAACCTACGCCTTTCAGCATTTCTGCAATTGTCACATCCTCATCCGGCAATCCGATTTTATATCCCGGAGGGATAGGGAAATTCAGCTGTGAACGGGTAGGGTAACGACCTGTCATCAATGAAACCCTGGAAGGAGTACAAGTAGGCGAAGACACCATGTATCCCGTGGCCTTCACTCCTTTATTGGCCATTTTATCCAGGAATGGCGTACGAATCAGGGGATTCCCGTAACAGCTCAGATCACTGTATCCCATATCATCCGTTAGCACGAAGATGACATTGGGCTTTTTCTGTGCATTGACATCTGTGATGCATCCTGCTGCCAACAATAGCAGCGCGAGTAATTTCTTTTTCATGTGTTCAACTTTCCAGTCAGCCAAAGATAATATCTGCCTCCATTAAAATCAGGATAATTTCCCCTATAAAAAACAAGCCCCAAAAGGGGCCTGTCGTAATGGTTCTGCTAATAGTTGTTCCCATAGGGATGTTTCACTGTATGTCGCTTATAATTATTGCCTGTTTATTCATGTAATATCTCTACTTCTGTTCTCCTGTTTACTTCATGTTCTGCATCACTGCACTTCACGCCTTTCTTACAACGGTTCAACAAATTCGTATCTCCTCTCCCCGCAGAGCTGATGCGGTTCTTATCGATACCATGTGCAATCAGGTATTGTACCGCCGAGGCTGCACGCTTACGTGATAACTGCAGGTTATAGGCCGAAGAACCGCGACTATCTGTATAGGCTACGAGTCGTACCCTCATAGTAGGATGCGCCCTCAGAATATCTGCCAGAGAATCCAGCACCAGTGCGGCATCCGGACGGATATTCCACTTATCATAATCGTAGTTCAGGTTTTGCAAAATGAATTTATCGCCAGTATGTAATTTCTTTTCAACACAGATATCTTTGAATACTGTTTCTCCATCTTTCATGCCGCGGGTATTAAATTCGATAGAATCCACACGTCTGCCGTTTTCATGAATCCGGATAACATAATCTGTTTCTTTCTCCAGGGTCAGCTGGATATTCCGGTCAGGATCTCCGCTAAAGCACCAACCCATATCACGTTGCCTGTTATAGATGTAAATACATTGTCCTCTCAACGGCGGACATACCTTACCAACAAACGGAATGGTCAATGGCGTCAGCGGCTGATTGATGAGAGGTATTTCAGCTACGGAATAGATATCGTCTCCCCCTAACCCTCCTGATCTGTTGGAGGCAAAATAAGCGCCGCCATCCGCGTAGTTGGTATAGTAAAAATCATCACCCGGCGAATTATAAGGATAGCGCAGGTTTTGCGGAGTACTCCACTGGGATTTGCTACCTGTGCTGCGGAACATATCAAAGCCTCCCATACCCGGCCAGCCGGTGCTGCTGAAGTACAGCGTGCCATCTGGTCCTACAGTGGGGAATTCTTCTTCATCTGCGGTATTAATCGATGGTCCGCAATTCACTGGCGTACTCCATTTGCCATCTGCTTGTCTTTCACAATACCAGATGTCGGTGCCCCCTTGTCCGCCAGGCATATCCGAAGCAAAATACAGGATTTGATCATCCGGACTTAATGCCGCATGACCTACTGAATATTGGTCCGCTTTATTATACTGAAATGGTTGTGGGGCCATCCATTGTTGATTGGTATCTTTTACAGTAGTATATAATTCCAGCCGGCGATAACCATATTTCACAGGGCGGCGGCCTTTCGTTTTCACGGTGGGGATTTTTCTATCTGGATCTGTAAGCGTCACATAACCAGTATGAAAAGATTTATCAAAGGTGACAGGGCCCACATGGTAACGGGAATGGTTCAACGCAGGAGAGAAATCATCGATATACACTGCTCCATTCTTGCTGGTGTCTGCACTATAAAGGGTATAAAAAGCTCTTCTCGTACGTCCGTAATCGTTACGATTAAACCTGCTGCCTGGTTTTAATCTGTCTTTCATTAAGGTATCTGACATAAACACCACACTGCCTGGATAACGGGTAGCGCCCCAATCGGAGCGACTACTATTCAATCGCGTTTCATTTCGGATACTTGCATTAAGTGGATACTGCATCCAGTATACAGCGGAGTCGCAGCCCGCGATCCTTGCCTGTACGCCGGGCGCTTGGGGATTCGCTTGCGCATATTGCTGGAAAGCGGCTTTTGCTTCCTCATAACGTCCCAAATTTTTCAAGGCTTCTGCATAATAGAATCTCGTATCTGCCGGCGCATCGCTGCGGGAAAGCAATTGGCTGTACCAGTCCGCCGCGTCTTTATAATCATCCATTCCACGATAACAATCGGCCAGCTTCACCAGTACTGCGGTAGGCGTTTTATCTTTTTTCTTCTCCGCGATGCGTTTATACATTGAAGCAGCGCGGGCATACTCATACTTATCATACAACACATCCGCTTGTGTAAGCAAAGATTTTTGCTCCTGTGCCCGTGCTATCTGGATAATAAAAAACAAAGAGAGTAGAGTTAAAATGCTTCTCATAGTCAATTTTTATAGCGTCATGCAGCATTAAAAATAACGGGGACTGGTTACCCTGGTACGTTTGGCATTAAACAGGTAGCCGATCGACAGTTCATGAGATCCGCTCTGATAGGACGCCATTTTATTGATGGTAAGATCGTAGGCATATCCAATGCGTAGTTGTTGCGTAACATTGAACTGTGCCATAAAACTGGCAGCATCCAGCTGTTCCAGATCCGGGGATAATGCAGGTTTATTCCATAATTTGATACCGGTCCTATAAGAGCCACCCACCCACAAACGGTCAGCAATCAGCAGTAAAGCGGTAAAATCAAAATTGGAGGGACCTTTGAAATCCTCTTTCCACAGTACAGAAGGTTTCAGTTTAAAGTTATCCGAGAGGTTCAGCATACATCCTGCGTTTACGTACATATGTTGCGTTTTGCGGATGGTTTTATACTGATATCCTTTCCAGTAGTAGCGGGAAGGATCTGTATAAAGTGAGAACAGATCCATCATGGAAGCGCCTACATACCAACTTGGCGTATAGTAGTAGATGCCGAAACGCGCATCCGGAATCCAGGTGGAAGCGCGGCCCATAGGGATAGAGGGGTCATTGTCATCATTATACATCAGCGTAGATCCGTCAATTGAGTATTGTGTAACGCCAGCGCCTATACCCAAACAGAGTCTTTTATCGCCATCCTCATTGAGCGGAATTCGGTAGGAATACATACCATAAATCGAAGTAGCATCCTGTGGCCCCAGTTTATCATACATGATTTGCATACCCAGTCCCACTCTGGCATCCCTGGAGGAAGTAAGGGCGCCATCCAGGGAGACGCCGCCCGTTTGTGGCCCGCCGGGAAAATTCACCCATTGCTTACGGTAGATGGCGTTTGCGAAGAGATCTTCTTTATATCCTGCATATGCTGGGTTTACGGCCAGCATGTTAAATACATATTGACTGAACTGTAGATTCTGCTGGGCTTCCACCTGACGAGGCAGTAGTAAAACCAGCAATATGCACAGTGTTAATACAGATTCCTTTTTAAATTTAATTCCCATAGGAAATGATTTTGATGTCAATAAGTAAGGTTTACCGAAGCAGTTCAATCCAGCCTTTGTATTCACGTGTTCCCTGCGTTGGAGAATTCAGCTTCAGGATGTAATAGTAGGTACCTTCATTCAGGCCATCTCCATTCCATTTATTATCGTAATTCTTATTCTGATAGACTTGGTTACCCCATCTGTTGTAGATATACACTGCGGAACCAGGATAACGATCCAGCCCTTCGATCACCCAGTTATCATTCTTACCATCGCCATTTGGAGTGATTACATTTGGAATGAAAATATCATCGCCGGTGACAGGCACTCTGGTAATAGTAAATGTGTTATCTGATAAATCAGGATCTACTTCATTACCGCTGATGGTAGCCGTATTACCCACAGATCCTCCACTGATCAACTTAAGGGTAAACTGCAGGGTGGCCGATTGTCCGCTAGGCAATGCAGGAATAGTCCAACTGATGGTACGACTCGCCGCATCAAATACCGCATTGCCTACGCTTGGCGTAAATGTCAACGGCATGCCCAGTTCATTTTCCAACTGATCTGTCATGATCACATTGGTAGCAGTATCTGGTCCCTGATTGGTGGCAACAACTGTGAATTGCAGGGTCTGTCCTACTTTCAGCGGAGGAAGTGTATTCAGCTGTTTGGTTACTTTCAGGTTTGCAAATCTTGCACTGGAAATGGTGATTTCAGAAGTATCCGGAATCGTTACATCCGGTGGACCTGTAACAATGGCGATGTTCCTGATGGAAGCTTTTCCGAGGATAGTAGCGCTGTAGCTCCAGGTGAGTGTTTCGCCTGCATTCAGTAAGCCTACATTCCAGATAAGCACGCCATTATTCAGGGTAACTGTACCTCTTGGCGGATTGGTATATGTTGGAGTTCCCAGAACAGCGGCAGGCGGTAATGTATCTGTTACTACAACCGGATTCACTCCAGCCTGTCCGTTGTTTGTTACGGACAGTACGTAGGTAATCTGTTGTCCTGGCTGATAAGGACCGGCAGGACTCACTGATTTATTCACATCCAGTTGCGCTTTCGGCAACACGGTAGTAATTACTGTATTGCTGATATTATTGGAGCTGTCTGGATCTGGTAAACCAGCTGGCGTATTCACGATAGCAGTATTGCTATAGGAGCCCGCAGTGGACGCAGTTCCCGTAATCTGGATGGATACGGCGCCCTGTATTGGGAAGGTGTTGATTGTAATAGTAGCAGTACCGTTTGTAATGACTGGTACTACATTCGCCGCACCATTCGATGCAGAGAGGATAGTGATAGCTGGGTTCTGTAAACCTGCCGGTAATACGTCCTGCACCACTGCCCCGTCCGCAGAAGATGGACCAGCATTTACTACCAGCAGATTGTAGGTAATCGTCTGACCGATATACACCTGTGTACTACCAGTTTTCTGTATGGAGAGATCCGCCTGGCTGCCAATAACACTTTGTACAGGATTAGAAGTGGTCTGTGCACCGGCAAATACCGCGTTTGCCACGTTAGTGACAGTACCTGTAGGCGCATCAGCTCTTACTGTTCCGGTAATCACAATTTGGATGCTGCTGGTATCTATTCCTGGTAATGTAGCCACTACATTCACTGCATTGCCTGTGCCGGTGGCGCCCTGAGAAATCGTAGCCGTATGCATGGTGGTAGTCGTCCAGGTTACGTTTGTCAGTACGTTTGGTACCGCATCCGTAATTACCACATTATTTGCTGTTTTCGCACCGGAGTTGGATACATTGATCACGTAGGTAGCCTGCTTGCCTCTTACCATGGTAGCAGGGCCTGTTTTGCTGATGTTCAGTTGTACATTGTTATTGATCGAACCAGCAGGAACGGTGGTAGACAAACTGGAAGACTGTGGCGTAGTACCGCTTTCTGCAGGCGTAACGGTTGCGGTATTCATGATCGTACCGGAATACGTGAATGGAATAAGCCCTTTCACCATAATACTTACCGTATTTCCTGTGCCAGCAGGCAGATTGCCGGTCAGGCTGATGGCATTGCCTGTTCCGGAAGTACCACTGGTGATACTAGCGGCGCCAGTTGTTGTAGCAGTCCAACTCACACCGGTTAATGTTGCAGGTACCGCATCCGTCACGTTAAAGTTCACCGCATCGCTCGTACTGGTATTACGCACCGTGATATTATAGGTGATGCTGTCTCCCGAACTTGCCATTGCTGGCCCAGTTTTACTGATAGTTAACACCGGTAAACCTTGCACGACAGTCTGCACTACCACAGAAGAATCTGGCACACCTGTTTCAGCAGGCGTAATGGTTGCCAGGTTACGGAGCGTATCCCTGAAGGAAGAACTGGTAGTACCATTGATAATGATCGTAATACTGTTGCCGGAACCTGCAGGAATATTGGCTGTCACCTGGACATTATTACCAGTGCCTGTACCTCCGCCAACAATGCTGGCAGCACCTTGCGCAGTAGCGGACCAGGTCACTTGCTGAATAGCAGATGGAACAATATCTCTGATGGCCGCATTCATCGCATTACTTGGGCCATTATTCAGCGCCGTGATAGTATACGTGATCGGCTGTCCGGATTGCAGTTGTGACGGACCCATTTTCAGGATCTCTACTCCTGGCGTCTGGTTCACGGTAGTTTGTATACTGGAAGTATCTCCTGATACGCCAGGTTCAGCAGGTTGTACAATGGCGGTATTGGTAATCGTTCCGGAATAAGCAGGATCGATTGTACCCATGATATTCACCATTATATTACCCAGTGGCGGAATATTCGCGTTCAGTTGAATATTATTGCCCGTACCACTGCTGTCGGTCGTAATGGAACTACCGTTACTGCTGCTGGCCTTCCAGGTAACCTGTGTGATACCGGCAGGTATTACATCCTGTATAAGTGCGCCGGTAGCGTTACTTGCACCGTTGTTGGTGACCATCAGCACATAGTTCACAGGCGCGCCAGCGGCCGCGAATGAAGGTCCGCTCTTACGGATATTCAGCATTGGTTTGCTTTCAATGATGGTAGTTACCGGCGGACTCACAGCAGGCATATTACCGCTGTCGGCAGGAGTAGCGGTGGCAGTATTGATGATTGTTCCTGTAGCGGATGGCAGCACGGTTCCTGTTACCATGATCATTACATAAGCGCCACTACCGGCAGGAATATCTGCATTCACAGAGATCTGTGGCGTAGTGCCAGTACCACCGCTATTTATGATAGCTCCGTTTCCTCCTGTTGCCTGCCAGCTGACATTAGTAAGGCGGCTATCTATCGTATCAGTAATTACAACTCCTCTGGCGTTACTTGGGCCATTGTTAGTAATGCGTATAGTATACGTCATACTCACGCCAGCAGTCACTTTTGCCGGACCCGTTTTTCGTACATCCAACTGCGTGAGTCGGCTGATACGCGTTACCACAGTATCCGATACCGGCGTTATACCTGTGGCCGATGCGGTGGCAACATTCGTAACGGTACCTGTAGCAGATGGGTCTATGGTACCCACTACTGTGATGACCACCAGGTTACCGCTACCGGCCGGAATATCGGCAGTTGTATTGACATTGCCGGTGCCGCTAAATGGACCTGTAACTGCGGCAGCTCCCTGTATCAGTACTGTCCAGGAAGGATTGGTGACAGCCGCAGGAATGATGTCTGTAATATTCAGTCCTGTTACATCACTCGGTCCTTCATTGCCCACCTGAATGGTATACGTAATTGTATTACCAGCTACCACTGTTGATGGACCGCCTTTCTGGAGGGTTACGCCATATTGTTTGCCGATGATGGTGGTGACTGTACTGGTATTATTGGATGGATTAATGTCTGTAACACCCGTTACCACCGCATTCGCAGTATTTGTAATAGCGCCGCTGGCAGTACCGCCTGCCACCGTACCTGTAATGGTAAAGGTGATATAATTGGAAGCACCTGCCGCTATGCTCACCGGCATATCAATTATGTTTCCACTGCTGTCGATACGCGGACTACCCATAATACTTGCGTTACCAGTAGCTACCGCCGACCAGGTAACACTCGTAATGGCAGCAGGAATCACATCCTGTATCTGGACAGTATTAGCATCCCGAGGACCACGGTTCGCTACTATCAGCGTATAGGTGATACCGTTACCTGCAATAGCATTCGTTGGTCCGCTCTTGACGATACTTACATCCGCATTATTGTTGATTGTGGTAACAACAGAGCTTTGTTTATTAGTGCCTGCCACCACTGTTGCAGTATTGGTTACCTGTGCTGCCACCGTGTTGCTGACAACGCCTTTGATGGTTACCACCAATGTATTGGCCGGTCCTACAGGAATATTTCCTGTAGTAGAAACCGCATTGGTGGCGCCGGAGGTAGCGCCGGTAATAGTAGCGGTACCAGTAGCGGAGGCAGTCCAGTTATACACCAGGATATCCGCAGGAACATTATCTGTGATGAGCGCGCCGGTAATATTTCCGGAGCCGCCGTTTCTAACCACCACCTGGTAGGTAATGGTATCGCCTACATTCGCAGTAGCAGGGCCAGATTTGGCGATTCTTACCACCGGATCATTATCCACTGTGGAAGTCACTGTACTGCTATTATTGGAGAGTACAGGATCTGTAATAGGTATACCTGGCTGGAAGGCCACATTACCCGTATTGGCAATCGTAGAATTATTGACGGCAGCCGGAGACGTAATTCCGTTGATCACCACTGTCACAGCGCTTCCATCCGCAGGGATATCTGCGGTGAGATCCACATTACCGGTACCACTGGCAGGCGTAATATTCGTAGCATTACCACTCGCAGTAGCTGTCCAGTTAGGGGTTTGTATGGCGGCCGGAATCACATCTGTAATATGTACTCCTACTGCGTTTGAAGGACCCGCATTGGTGATACGCAGACTATACTGTGTTGGTTCGCCAGCTGCCTGATTGGCCGCACCGGTTTTTACGATCTGCAGATCCGCTACTCTGCTAACAGTAGTAGTAACAGTAGTACTGTCGCCAATTGGTGGGATACCAGTTGGATTCAGAACTTTAGCCGTGTTGAGAATAGTAGATCCGGTGAAGGATGGATCTACCTGACCAGATACTACAATGGTGATTTTTGCAGCAGCAGAATCAGGTATATTAGCCATTAAGGCGATATTGCCTGTTCCAGTATTTCCAGCGGTGATGACAGCTCCGCCAACAGCAGTAGCTGTCCAGGTAGCATTGATGATACCTGTTGGAATATTATCTGTAATACTCACGCCATTCGTGCTGCTAGGGCCATGATTCACCACTTCTACGGTATACAGTATATTACTTCCTGCTGTAATGGTTGCCGGGCCAGCTTTTCTGATTTCCAGTTTTGCATAAGATGTTACGTCTGTAGTAACAGTAGATATGCCTGTTGTTGCTCCCGGTTCAGCAGGGACTACTCTGGCAGTATTTACAATTTGACCGGTGAAATCGGATTTTATACTCGCCTGTGCCAGCACCAGGATATAATTACTTTCTCCTGCCGGAATATCTGCATTGATGTTAATTATATTTCCTGTACCACTGGCGCCAGAATTAATAACAACACTGCCACCGGATACGGCTACCCAGTTGGTTACTACCGCCGCTCCCGGAATAGTATCCACGATAGTAGCGCCTTTTGCATCTGAAGGTCCGACATTCAAAATACGGAGTCCATATACAATAGTGTTACCAGCATATGCATTGGCTGGCGCAGTTTTCGTTATCAGGAGGCCAGGTTTACGAACCAGTGTAGTCGTTACCGTATCTGAATTTACGGCAGGTATACCTGGTTCGGATGGCGTACCAACCGCCCAGTTCTGGAAAGTGGTTGGAGCGGTGGAAGCAGGAACCGTGCCTGTGATAGTGATCGTAATACTATTGCCTGCACCTGCTCCGATATTTCCTACAACACTCACAGCATTACCGCTACCGGTTGCGCCGGAGCTGATAGTGGCAGTACCATTTGCGGTGGCTGTCCAGCTAACATTTGTCAATATTGCAGATACGGCATCAGTAATAGTTGTATTGGTCGCATTGGATGGACCCATGTTCGTAGCAGTGATAGTATAAGTCACTACTTCGCCCGCATTCACGCTGGTAGGTCCGGCCTTCAGCAGGTGAATGTTTGGCCGCTGATTAATAGTAGTCGTTACCTGATTGGAACTGGCAGGTACTGATCCTGGTTCTGCCGGAATAGCGGCAGCGCCATTTGTAAAGGAGCCGGAGAAGGATGGATCTACTTTACCGGTAATCATTACGGAGACACTGTTCCCCTTACCGGCAGGAATATTCACAGTAATACCCAAATTATTGCCTGTTCCCGTGCCATTGGCCACCACCTGGGCGCTGCCGTTGACGGTGGTCTGCCAGGTAGGGTTTTGCACTTGTACAGGTATCTGATCGCTGATCAGGAGGTTATTAGCATTCGAAGATCCGGTGTTTGTTATCAGTAACGTATATACGATTTGCTCACCTGCATTCAGTTGTGCAGGGCCAGCTTTGGAAATGCTTACCACCGGAATTTTCCGTACCCGCACTGTTTTGGAGGAAGACACTGGAGGTACCGCTTCAGCAGGCGTAGCTGTAGCCCTGTTGATCAGCGTAGTATCTATTCCAGGATCTGTTTTGGCTTTAATAGTAATCACCACACTGTTGGAAGAACCAGCAGGAATATTTGCACGGAGATTCACAAATCTGCCGCTACCCGCACCTCCGCTGACAATAGTGGCAGCTCCTGTAGTGGCGCTAGTCCAATATCCTCCCAGCAGACTTGCAGGAATAGTATCAGTAATCACCGTACCAATTGCATCTGCTTGTCCTATATTCTTTACCGTTATAGTATATGTCAGGCTGTCGCCTGCAATGATACCATCCACTGAGCTTTTGGTAATGCTGAGTTCAGGCAGACGATTTACCACGGTTGTTTTAGTAGAAGTATCGCCGGTACTATTAGGTTCTGATGGTTTTACAATGGCACTGTTCGTGAGGATACCTGCAAAATTGGAAGCAATAGTACCACTGACAGTAATAGCAATACCATTACTACCTCCTGCGCCAAGATCTCCTGTTATCGTCAGGTTATTGCCGGAACCGGATGCTCCCGTCAGCACTGAGGCATTTCCTATAGCCACTGATGTCCAGGACACATTCTGAATCTGTGATGGCACAATATCAGTGATAGTTAGCCCGCGTGCATTACTCGGACCAGCATTCGTTACCACGATACCGTAGGTGATATTGCCTCCCGCACTGGCGGTATCTACAGAAATTTTTGTGATATATAGTTTAGCCTGTGCAATGATTGTAGTAATGACTTCATTACTTATTACAGGAGTTGTATTTGGTTCTGATGGCGTTACTTCCGCAGTATTATGAATTGGTACTAACAGCGGCGGTTGTATAGTCCCTGTAATAATAACCCGAATGGAAGCGCCAGCGTTCATATTCGCATCTACGGAAACATTATTACCCGTACCCGTTGCGCCGGAATTAATAATAGCTGTGCCGCCAGATACGCTGGCTGTCCAGCTGACATCAAATAATGCAGGCGGTATCAGGTCCGTGATAATAGTATGTTTGGAGTTAGATGGTCCTTCGTTGGTTACATCTACTGTATAAGTGATGGTACTACCTGCTGCTGCTGTAGCAGGACCGTTTTTCACAATGGTAAATTTCACCAGAGGATTCACAGTAGCCTGATCGGTAGAGAACACCACAGGTACATTTGGCTCTGCCGCTTGTGCACTGGCAGTATTGGTGAGCGTACCCGTGAAATCAGGGTTGATCGTACCTTTTATGTGTATAATGATAGCATTGGATGCACCAGCAGGTACATTCACTGTCATACTCAGATTACTACCACTGCCGGTTGCGCCGCTGGTAATGGTTGCTGCACCCTGTACCTCGGAAGTCCAGGTAGGATTCAGCACTGCCGCAGGTATATTATCAGTGATAACAGTTCCTACTGCATTACTAGGACCGTTGTTCGTCAGTTTGACGGTATATTCCACCGGTAAACCAGCCGTCAGTATCACATTACCAGTATGCATTTTGCTAATCAACAGCCCAGGGGTACTGCTGATCATTGTAGTAGTAGTATTGGAAGGGAATGGTGTCGATGCTGGCTCAGATGGCGTAGCAATAGCCTGATTGAGTATATTATCAGTAGCGCCAGGCGTTACGGTACCGGTAATACTGATATATATTTTACCCGTGTCTCGCGCAGGCATACTGGCAGTGATACTTAAATTATTTCCAGTACCTGTAGCGCCACTGACAATAGTCGCTTTTCCGGTAGCAATTGCTGTCCAGGAAACACCAGTTACCTTGGAAGAGATAACGTCCGTTATCACGGTATTCACCGCATCGCCAATCCCCGTATTATTGGCAACCACGCTAAATTGTATGGGACCTCCTGCAATAGCAGTGGCAGGCGCCTGTTTCACTATATTAATGTACGGTCTGCGTATAACCGGTACTGTTATAGTACTGGTAGCTCCGTTAGAGTCAGGTACATTCGGTGATACAGCAGTTGCCGTATTGGTAATATCGCCGTTTAAGGCAGACGACAGCTTACCGGTAACAATGATGGTCACCGTAGCGCCGCCTATCGGAATGTCTGCTGTAACATCTACATTCGTCAGTGTGGAATTATTGGCGATCAGGTTGGCGGCGCCAGTAACGGCAACGTTTACACTGGATGCAATAAAGGTAGCCGGCAAAGGATCCGTGATATGCACGGCAGTGGCATTACTGGGCCCGGCATTGATCGCTACGATACGATATATAAAATCCTGCCCTGCAAGATATGGTCCATTCTCCAAAATGGTTTTGGAAATCTGTATATCGGCCGCACTGATATACTGTATCACTGCGGTATCCCTGCTAGGAGGACATACCCCATTACTGATTGACCAAACCAACGTAGCAGAAGTATTAGGAGCGATTGTCGCATTTGTATTCGGGTTGGAAGGATTCGACAACGTAGCGTTGCCACTGATAACCGTCCAGGTTCCGGTACCCACTGTAGGGGTATTTCCCTGCATCACAAATACGCCTGTATTATACTGTACCTGATCAGGTCCCGCATTGGCAGCAGTAGGTGCAGCCAACACTGTTACCACTACTTCATCAGAAGCTGCAGTACAAACACCGTTTCCAATGGTCCAAAGGAAACGATAGGTACCTGGCCGTAAGCCAGAGATCTGTGTCTGCGGATTATGAACATCGCTGAAAGTAACATTATTAGGTCCGGATTCCTGTGTCCAGGTACCGGTACCGGAAGTAGGCGTATTTCCGGCAAGGTTCATCGTGTTACTGCTACAGATAGTGGTATCATTCCCTGCATTGGGAATAGTAGGTTGTGCAACAATAACGACTGTTTGGGTATAAACAGGAGAAGTACAACCGGTAGTACTGCTACCGAAAGTAAAGTTCAGGTGATAGGTGCCTGGCGCCAGATTAGCCGGAATGACCACATTCAGCGGAGAACTGGTCAATGTAGCATTGTTAACCGTTGTAAAGCCTGGCATATCCGTACTGGTCACGGAATAGCGATTCGCTGTTCCGGAAGTAATAGCATAAGGCTGGCGGTAAGTGGCTGTACCCTGACATAAAGAAGGCTGGGCAGGTACCGAAGCAGTAATCTGTGGATAGACCGTTACAGCAAATACCTGCGATACGCCTCTTCCGTTACATCCAGATACGGTGGCGGTTACACGATAATACGTATTGCTGGTCAATGGACCGGTATTCAGCGTGGCGCCTGTTTGTCCGCCGACAGTAGTCCAGTTACCGGTACCATTAGGACTGGATTCCCAGAGGTAAGTGAATCCAGTAGTTGGATTACCTGTACCATTCGGGGAAATATTGGCAGTTAGTGTAGTAGCAGTATTATAGCATATAGGCGTTGTACCAGTAATAGTGCTGACAAAATCTATTACTTTCAGTTCTATAGGACTGGAAGTTACGCGACAATTGGCACTGTTGATTTCTGCTGTTCCTCCAGCTGCCAATACCCTGTATTCATAGCCTCCTTGTGCATTTGGAATGGTGAAAGTTCTGGTATTACTACCGCCATTATTCACTACACCGCCAACGTTTGTCCAGTCGGTAGTACCGAGTGGACGATTCTGCAACTGGAAGAAATAATTGGAATAACTACCGGCGGGCAACGATACATTTAAGGTGCCTGTACCTCCATAACAGATGGTTCCAGCGCCCTGTGTAAAGGTGATTGGGGGGCCGCAAGCCGCAAAGGCAATATCATCCAAGGCGAGGTCATTACCATTGCTGCTAGGCGTATTACTGAAGATACGTAATATCACAGAGCTGGTAGTACTGGGCATCTGGAATACGCCTGCTTGTCGTACCCACGTTCCGGGCGACTGATAAGGCACATTACCGGTGGAAACGGAGATGATAGGAGCGCCATTGGGATTGTTGGCGTCTACGATATCGAAACGCAGACTGGGCTGGGATACGCCTGCCTGTGGGTTGATATTCATGATCCATGCAGAAAACTCAAAAGTAGTACCTGCACATAGACCAGTGATCGTACGTTCATAGAATTTATCAGGAGTGGCATTCGCATCCACCACCATACAAAAACCGGTACCCGTACCAGAAGTATGGTCCGGACGATCCACAAAATAAGTATTGTTATACCCTCTGGTGGTATTACTAATGGTGTATTGGCCAGGATATGGACCAACAGGGCGACTCACCGTTTGCGGACTGTAATAGGTATACGTAGTGATACCCGGAGGTAATGGCGGGCCCAGTGTAGGCTTTACCGTAGTTCCTGCGTCACCGAATGTTTCCTTGAAGATAGGATCGCCTAAGGAACCGGTACATGACTGCGCATTTCCTGTTTGAGCAGTAAATAATAGGACAAGCAAAAATAGACAGAAGCTAATTGCAGGGTAGAATTTCCTCATAGAGATCCTTTTTGATCTGTTAGTCGCGGTAATAACCACTGGTGGCAAGGGGAAACAGGATCAGGGTTTACTATACATAAGTATGGCTTACAGCACTCTCTCTACATACAATACATGGTAAGCGACAGGAACTACAACACTAAAATAAAAATATGGTTCATTAAAAATCTAAACATAAAATACATATAAGAATACACGTATATAAGTAATTTCAGATCGGGTCTATATTTCATAAGTAGGAAACCTAACATAAAAAATGCGCAAAGAAACAAAGCAATGCTGTTGTTTCTTTGCGCATTTAGCGGAAGAAGAATTCATCAGAGGGACTTCACCCAGTCGGCCGCATTTTGTACCAGACCTCTGCGACTATAGATTTTCTCGAAGAGAAACTGATGCATTTCCGGATCTCTGTCCAGGCAACAATCTTGCAGCACGGTCATATTGAAATCCATGTCGGCGGCGGCCAGGAAAGTACTAAGTACAATACCGCTGGTAGAAACGCCGGACATTACCAGTCGGTCTGCCTGCATAGCGCGCAGTATCACTTCCAGCGAACTACCGGCGAAAGCGCTGTAACGTTTTTTGCAAATCACCGTTTCTCCGGGCAGGGGAGCGATTTCTTTGACAATAGCTCTTTTAGTATCTGAAGGGAGAAAGAAGCCGGATGGTTTTAAGCCGGCAAATGCTTTGTTCTTTTCTCCTACTTCCGGATAGCCTTCCTCAAATCCAAGTTGTACAAAAATCACTGGAATACCCGCTTTCCTGGCTCCATCCAGTGCAATGCGCACATGTTGCAACAAGGTAGCCGATCCCTCCACGTTCTCCATCATTCGCTCCTGTAAATCCATGAGCAACAAAACTGACTTTTCCATGTTTATATTTTTGATTGCATAATTGGTATTCTGTCTTCCAGTCGCTTCAATAGCGCCAAAGTGGATTTAATGGTATCTTTCTCTTTACTGGTAAAGATCTCTGCTATCTGGGCAGCCAGCCATTCTTCTCTTTCTCTGCGGGTATGTTCCACTTTCTGCACCCCTGCTTTGGTCAGCGAGATGAGGTTCTTACGCTTATCTTCCGGAGAAATACGGCGGGAAATATAACCGAGGTCAAGCAGGCGCTTCAGTACCTGCGACATAAACTGAGAAGATATATGCAGCTGAGCGCCCAGCTCGGAGGGTAACATCTCTTTTTGCTGCATTAACATGCCTACGACGTTCAGTTCCGCGATCGACAAATGCTCCGGATTACTGATCTGCTTACGCAGACGCTTGTTCATGGCTGTTACCAGCTGCCGCAATGCCAGGGCTACTTCCTGGTCCTTCTTGGTGATCATAATTGTTATATTAACTTTGTAAAGTTACTTTACTATTTTTTCTCCGCAAAATTTTCCTTAACTTATGTTTAATGCAGACGCTCGCAACATATCGCCAGCCATTGTGGCAACAGATTACCCGGCGTATGCGCCGGATGTTCCAGTTGAAAACCGTTTATCGTAGTCAGGAACTACGCTGGTTCTTCACCGCCCCAGACAGTGGCATTCAGCACTGGTTTTCCAGTCATGGCCGCAACCTGAAGGATGTACCCGCCCGCACGGATATCTACTTCTACCTTCCGGAGAACAACCACCGCAGCATTAAATTGCGCGATGGCAATATGGAACTCAAACGCCGCTGCAGTAGTCCCAAAGCAGTACAGATATCTCCTGTTGCTGCCGGTCTCCTCGAAAGCTGGGAAAAACTGATCGGCAAACAGATCCCTGTGAAAATCCTGAACGACATCGACAACAGCAACAACTATTTCCGGATAAGAATACAAAAACAACGTGTAGGCGTAAAAGTGGTTCGAAAAGAAAACGCCACCTACGAACTATATGATCTCTTCGCCCAAACAGAGGACGGCTGTCAGCTCGAATACACTAAACTGGAAGTAGAGGGACAGACATGGTATACCTTCGCAGCGGAATGGTTTGGCAACGCCATCCCTGGAGAGTACGCGGAATTTCTCAGTAATATGTTACACACCAGCCATCTGCCATTAAACCACTCTATGGCTTATCCCGCATTTATACGCAGTATTATGGTGGACAAATAAAAAAGCGCCGGCATATTGCCTTACCGACAATATACCGACGCAATTATGAAAAACAGTTGACTACAAATCTTTCCCGGCAATATCCTCCCAGCGATAATAATGGAAGGTTTTATCATCGCTCATCACTACAAACAAACCATGTTTGAAGGTCTCGTTCAATGGGATATTGACTACATCAGAACCGTCGCTGTGGCCAGCCTTTACAGTTACCACCTTGAGCAGGTCGTGTTGGTGTGGATTGCTCGCCGTACCCTCTCTGCGGAAAATCTGGAACTTATTTGCACCCTGATCCGACACCAGGATGTACCCTTTTCCCGGCGCAGTTTTGAAAATGCTAATACCTTCATGATCTTCTGCAAATCCTGTTTTGGCGAACTGAGATAATTCTTCATTTCCCTTAGCCGGGTCTGCATAATATTGTCTTACCCCATACTGCTCATCAGAATAATAAACATAACCCAGTTCATTATCCACCGCAATCGCTTCTATTTCTTTCTTACCGC
The DNA here is from genome assembly GCF_003259435.1 of Chitinophaga dinghuensis. Taxonomy (GTDB): domain Bacteria; phylum Bacteroidota; class Bacteroidia; order Chitinophagales; family Chitinophagaceae; genus Chitinophaga; species Chitinophaga dinghuensis. The sequence continues at coordinate 898,553 of NZ_QLMA01000001.1, read as the reverse complement.
TATACTGTCCGAACTTGCGTACCAGCGTAGCTTTGATTTTTCCCTGTCCATTATCAGACAACTCATATTGCCACAAATAACTGCCGTCTTTCGGGCCATCTTTTCTACCTACAATAGCATATTGCTTTCCTTCCGGTGAAGTATATACGGCAATCCCCATCAGGTCCCGGTATTGTTTGCCCTCTTCGCCTTCAAATACAGGAATACCGCCATCATCGAGAGGTTTCATATCCGGCAATGAGAAGAAACGCAAATTGTGGGTCATACGCTCTGTAGTAACCGCATAATCCACGGGCTTTCCGTTCAGCAGCAACCCATAGGCAATATCCACGTTGTTGGGACGCTTGATGTTGCGCACCACCAAATCCTGTTTAATTTTCCCCTGCAAGTCAAATACGTACAGCGCCCCATCTTCGGCTTTATCAGTACCGATCACCAAACTTTGGGACGGGTCTGCCTTATTAATCCAGATAGCAGGATCATCTGAATCAAACTTCACCTGTTCTGTGATGATTACTGGTTGAATAACATTTCCTGTCAGTGCTTTATTGCCTGCACAGCCGGCCGTGGCCAGCAGCAGCGCCCATCCGGACGCTGCTATCAATCCGCTGTTAATATATTTCATGTATTCGTTGATAGATTAATTACTGGGCGGAAAATGCGCCAATAGTAGTTGATGGAGCCGGAGACGCATAGAGAATGCCGTTCATTTCCAGTCCGTTTGGAAAATTAGGTTTGAAAGTATTAATACCTTTGCCAATCGCAGGAGATCCTGTCTGTACATGGAAATCCCATGCAGTATTGAAGTCTGGGTTGCTCATCACGGTTGATAAAGGATAATTCACCAGCTTAGGATCGTTGTCTCCCGCATTCTTACCAATTACTTCATTCTTCCCTCCTATTACGTCGCCTCCTGGCTGGAACTGATTTACAGTTGCCTGATCAAAGCCATAGTACATGTTGTTGCTGATCACTGAACGGGCATCTTCCAGTTTTTTGGTATCGTGTTTAATACCAAAGCGGGTATTTACGAACAGGTTGTTATACAGTTCTGCATAAACAGTCGCTTCCAGCCATACGCTGCCACCCTTGATGGTAGGTCTTCTCCAACCGGTATTCACCATGGTGTTGTTATAGGCAATCACATGTGCCTGCGGATTACGATCGCCGGCATTGGAGAGCTTCAGGGCATTGGTATTGTTGGAATAAAACAGGTTATAAGCTACATCCGCAATACAACCTGATTTGATGTTGATACCTTCCCCACCGGTTAAACCAGTTGTATAGAATTTATTATTGGAGAAGATGATGGAACCGCCCTCGATGTAGGTACAGTCTTCCTGGAAATTACGTACAATACTGTTGGTCACCACCAGTTTACCTTTGGTGTTGCTATACCAGAGTGCTGGCAGATTTTCGCCACTCACCGCTTTGTACAGTCCCATTTTTACAGAGCTGGAAGCTTCTGTGGTAGTAGAACCGCCATATTCCAGAATGGTATTATCAAGCAGCAGTTCGCCGGCACTAGGCGCTGCGAGAATGCCGCCCCACTGACCGCCAAATTTCTTCGCGGCAGTACGGAAAGGTTCTTCAATAGTGATCTTTACCGGGAACGCAGCTGTTCCCATGGAATATAAATTACCTTTTACAATAAACTCTGGTTTCGCCAGCGTATCCATGATAACTGTTACGCCTTCTTCTATCACGAGCGATTTTCCTACAGGCACAATGATATCGCCAGCCACACGTTGAATACTTCCTTTCGGCCAGATGCCATATACCTCGCCTTTCAGCCCTTCTACATTACCAGTACGCTCACTCAGATCTACGTCGATGTTTGCTTTTTTACAACTACTGATGCCCACCGCTGCTACCAGTAACAGAAAGAAATAATGCTTTATAGTCATGATACAGTTTTTATAGATTATAATTTGTAACGGAATCCGAGCAGGTAAGTCTGACCGTAATAGTCTTTACGGATAATGGTTTCATTAGAACCAGCCTTTTGACCCGGCACTAATTTGTTTCTTTCGTTCGCGCCTTTGATGAAAATTGTTGCTGGCGTATTCAGCAGGTTGCCTGCTTTTGCATACACGGTAAAATGTTTGCGGAAATGTTTTTCTACAGACAGGTCCATTTGTACGAATCCTTTCTGCCAGAAATCATTATCCACGAACTGGAAAACAGTGGTGATGCGAGGACCGGTATAAGCGCCTGCCAGCTGTGCATCCCAACCATGACGTACATCCTTGTAGAGTAAAGACAGGTTGGCAATGTGAGCCGACTGTCCAAACAGCGGTCTGGTCTGATCAACAGAAATTGTTTTCAGATCGCCTTTATCATCTCTGATACGGGTACTCTTTGCAGTGGTGATGGCAGAATGGGTATAAGTATAGTTCGCTTTCACGCCCAGCATATTGAAGAAGTGAATGAAATCCACTTCCAGTCCGTAGTTACGGGCAGTACCGAAGTTGCCTGGCGTATAGTAAATATCCTGGCCGCGAGTAGAATCTGCGCGCAGCGTATATTCGATAGGGTTAGCAATGATTTTATAGAATGCGCCTATCAACAGTTGGTCGCCTGCTTTAGGGAACCACTCATAACGCAGATCGAAGTTATCCGCTACAGCGTGTTTCAGGTCTGCATTACCCAGCTCCACATATTCTTCCTGCTTCATTTTGCCTGGTACAATTTCGAAGAAGCCAGGACGGTTGATAGAACGGAAATAGCTGGCGCGCAGTTGCTGATGACGTTTTAATTCGTACTTCAGGTTCAGGCTTGGCAACACATCCGTGTATACCTGACTGTTAACCGGTTTGTTTTCTCCCTGTGGGAAAAACATATGATATCCCTGATCGGTGTGTTCAATGCGTACGCCACCAGTAACATCCAGGCGACTTCCTTTCACATGAAACATACCATATCCGGCAGCCACTTTCTCAGACGCATCATAGGTGAATGCATTGGCTACTGCGCCGCCTGGGTTCTGTACATCCCATTTGATATCTGTGTACTGGAGGAAGTCTTTTCCGTAGAGTGCATTGATGTTGGAAGGAAACAGGGTATAGTTATTATAAAAGCTGCTACGTTGTTTATCGCGATACAAGCCGCCCACAGAGAAATCTGCTTTGGCGCCGCCCAGTCGCGCTTTATAGGTCAGGTCCAGGTAACCGGCCAGGTCATTGTCTGTATTTCTTTCCCAACGGCGACTCGCTCTGTCAACAGTAGTACGGGTTTCCTGGAAACTGCTACGCACGCCACGTACATCAATAGTGGTATTATCCGGTACATCATTTCTGGCAGACGATACTACGGCAGACCACTGTAATTTCAGTCTGTCGTGGAGTAATTCGTGATCGCCATGCAGGGTACCGTTATAAATTTGCTGATCTGTTCTTCTGGTACGGGTTTCATAGGTCAATTGTGCATTTCCCTTTTCCGCATCATAGTTGCCGATAGCAATGTTGGTGACAAGGCCGTCTCTCGTTTGAAAATTACTCAACGACATAAAGGCATTATAGAAAGAGATTTTATGCTGATCATTGAACACATAGTCCACTTTTGCGTGTAAACCGCTGCGGCGTTGTTGTTCGCTGTACAGGCGCTCACTCTGGTTGGTGATAACAACGAATTTATCTGTTGCATCTACAGAAACGCCATACAGGCTGCTGGTAGTAGTACGGAAAGTATTCTGATAGCTTCCCGCCAGGATTACGCCCAGTTTATTGTTCAGGAAACGTTGGCCAACGCTCAAACCGCCCACGGTATTAGGGGCAAAGTTTTTCTTTTTATAATCCATTGTTCCGCTGTTGAAATCCGCCTGTGTCGCTTTATAGTCACGGCCATAAATTTCATAAGGCGATTTTGTATTGGCAGCATCCGCAGAGAAACTGGTATACCCTTTATTGAGTACCATTTGGCTATAACCTGCGCCCAGATTAGCATTCAGCTGTAAACCCGGAGTCGCGTCTTTCATTACCATATTTACCACGCCACCTACTGCATCGCCTTCCATATTTGGCGTCAGGGATTTGTAAACTTCCAGGCGCTCTAACAGATCGGCAGGGAATAAGTCCAGCGGAACATAACGGTACTTATTATCCGGAGAAGGGATTTTCACGCCATTGATCAACGTATTATTATAACGTTTATCCATACCGCGAAGAATAGCATACTGGCCTTCGCCATTGCTGCTACGCTCAATAGAGATACCGGAGATACGCTGAATCACGCTGGCAACTGTAAGATCCGGAGATACTTCAATGGCTGCGCCGGAAACGGCGTTCATTACCACGGGGGATTTCTGCTCCAGTTTGCGGGCAGTATTTTCTGAAGAGGCTTTGCCGCTGGCAGCGATCACTACTTCTGTCAGTTCTTTGCTGTTTTTCTCGCTGAGATAAACATCAAAGCGGGCGTTATCTTCTTTTACAACATTAATTGCTTTGCTTAATGACTTATAGGTAAGGTGGGAAATCACCAGGGTATAATTGCCTGCTGATACTTCTTTAAAGGCATAGGCGCCATCGAGTCCGCTCACCGCCACTTTCCCGGATGGCTGTAAAAGGATGGTTACTCCCGGTAACGGCTCACCGGTTTTTTGATCGAATACATGCCCTTTAATACCTCCTGCAAATGCAGTGGAGATACTCAACATCAGGCAGCAAATAATTTGTAACAATGACTTCATCGTAATGTGTTTTTTGCCAGGGCGACGATTTTTTCATGCCCGATGCAAATGTGAAAACACACCCTTCAATTCTCAAGAAATGCCCGTAAGCATATCGTTATCACCGTTAACAGAGGCGTAAACAAAGCGTTATCAGCGTATACAAACAGCACACAATTAATTGATTTTCAATTACATAACCGTTACGCCAATAACCATTACCATTACGTTAAGCCAATATTAAGCGAATGTTAAGCGCTACAAATGTTGGGCAAATGTCATGAGCGTATCTCCTTCCGGGAGGTTTAATTTTTTACGTACCCGGTATCTTGCCACGCGTAAACTATCCTGTGAGATGCCCAGAATAGTAGCCATATCCCGGGAATTGATATTCATCTTATGAAGGGCAACGAGTTTGATATCATTAGGGGTCAGATCCGGACAAACGCCATTTAGTTTTTCGAAGAAGGATTCATGTACCTGGTTAAAAATGCCGTTGAATTCTTCCCATTGATTTTCCTGGTGTTGGTTTTGTTCTATTCGCAGGACCAATTGCTGCAGTTGTTTTTTGTTATCCCTTTTTTCATCTTTTACAATGCCGCTGATGCTGTCTTTCAGTTCATCCATGAACTGGTTACGCTGGATCACTTGTAAAGTATGGGAGGCCAGTTTCTTACTATTGATTTCCAGTTGGTCTTTTTGTGTCAGTTGGATTTCTTCATTTTTTGCGGTGACTACTCTTTGCTGGGCTATTTTAAGTTTTTGCCGGGAGATGACCAGTAATCCGACCACCACCAGTAATACCAGCACCGCGGCGAGGGCGCTGTAAATAATCACATTGAGGCGGTGGCTGTTTTCCAGTTTCATAATTTCCTGGTTCTTACGGTTGATATCGTAGAGAATACGGAGGAAATTCATTTGCCGGTTATTCTGATCAGAGTAGATGGAGAGAGACAACTTCCGACTTTGTTCCATGTACAGATAGGCGCTGTCGTGTTGTCCCAGCAGGTGAAAGTTTTGTGCGATATCCTTGCAGGCGGCGGCTTGCTGGTATTTATTGCCGGTGGCTTTTGCCATATCCAGGGCTTGGCGGGAATATACCATGCTTTGTTGGTAGCGGTTTGTTTTCCGGTAGATATCCCCGATATTATTGACCACTTCAATGCTACCGATTTTATCGTGGTTGGTTTCGTATATGGCTAATGCTTTATTAAAACAGACCAGTGCCGAATCATATGCTTCCTGATCTTCATATATACTTCCCAGATTTTCGTATATCCCTGCTATGCCGTCGTTATCGTGGACGCTTTCATAAGCGGCGAGGGCGAGGCGTTGGAAATAGAAGGCGCTGTCGGGTTGCTGTACTTTTTCATAGAGATGGCCAATATGCCCGTAGGTGGCGGCCATTCCGCGAGTATCGCCAATTTTGCCGTAGAGCTCCAGGGCACGCAAGTGCATTTGCCGGGCGGCCGCTTTATTGATATTGTGATAATACAGTTGGCCGAGTTCATTGTAGTTGGCTGCCTGTAACTGAGTGGCGGATGCGGGTAACAGTTGTTCTGCCTGTTGGAAATACTCCAGGGCTTTTGAGTAATTGCCTTGATCGGTGCAGATCTTTCCCATTTGTTGCAGGCAGGCGGCAGTTTGTACATCATCATGCGCTGCAGCCGCAGCATCATGCAATACGCGCAACAGCTGGAAGGCAGAATCCGGAAACGCTCTTCCTAGCCTGGAAGCCTGATCTATGGCAGGAAAGGATGTTGTCTGACCATAGGCAACAGGAAAAATAAAAATCAAAAGGCAAAACCACAGCCACTTACAATAACGATACATACAGCACTCAGATAGTTAAATGAATGCACAAAGAAATATTTTTTGTGTTACCTGTATGTTATCAAATTATAACTAACGACGATCTGTGGCAGGCTGCAGTCTTCTTTTCTGACTGGCTTGCTGCACCTGTTGCAGTCTGGCTTTCAGTTGATTGATGAGGGTAACTACTTTATAATCGTCGTTGGAGAAGTATATTTCATCGTAGTGACTGAATACCACGGTTGTATCCGACATTTCTGGCAGAATCTGTACTTGGGTATTGAAGGCTGTCTTCTCTGATTTAGTATTAATAGTATTGGCGAAGATATAATCCGGACGGAATTCGGGATGCGACTGTAAATACGCCAAAGCCTTATCCAGCGAGGGCATACAGATGCAAGCCTTACGGTTACCTAACAAATCCAGTGCATAATAATATTGCACCCTGCGATCATCATTGGTATCAACAAGCAGGTAATTGATTTCCGTTTTCATGTAAGAATAGTTTTGGTGTCTAACAATTGGAGCACAAAGATAGCGCATAAGAGGGATCGTAAAATCAAATGCTGTATTAACAACATGTCAATTCATAATACTATTTTCACGGAAGGTGTATTTTTTACATTTATGTGTGAAAACCGGCCCCAGGCGTCAATTTTCGGCAATATTTTAACCTTTCCCCATACTATCTTATCTTGGTTTCAGAATTTTCGTTTCACCACCTTAACTTCAGCATTGCCTGTAGTGTCAACCAAATATTAAGAAGAGCTATGTTGTGTGTAGGAAAATCCCTGCCGGTAAAATACCTTGCCTGCTGCCTGTTGCTGTTGCTAATGTGTTGTAGCATACATGCGCAGGAAAATCCCTTACATTTCACCCGCCTGGGTATTGCCCAGGGCTTACCCCAGAGTACTGTCAACTGTATACTACAAGATAGTAAAGGCTTTATATGGATCGGTACCGAAAATGGCCTTTGCAGATACAGCGACGATGAAATAAAAATCTTTCGTAATAATAAATACACCGGAAGTATCAGCAGCAACTTCGTCAATGCATTGGCGGAAGATGATAAAGGAAATATCCTGGTTGGTACCGCAAACGGTTTGAACATCTATGATACCCGGATGGAAATGTTTCGTATGGCCAGTGGCGAACCGGATATCCAGGATGTCAGCGCTATTTATAAAGACAGTCATAATCGTATATGGGTGGGCGCATTGCGCCGATGCTTTGCTTATCAATCGGACAAAGAACAACTGGTGCATATTCCGCTTCCTTCAGATACCTTTAACAGAAGCGTTATCCCCAGAGCCTTTGCGGAAGATAAGAATGGTAATCTCTGGATAGGATACGGCGCATCTTTATATCATTATCAGCCCGGTACCGGAAAATCATTACCTGTTCCTCCTGCCTTACAGATGCAGTCTACCATTCATTGCATTACCCTCCATAACAGCGAAGTATGGGTGGGAACCCAGGGCCATGGCCTCTTTATGTTGGATACAGCTACCGGCGCCGCTATTCATTATCATGCCGCCGATCCGGAAAACAATGTGGCCAATGAAATGGTGAAAGCGGTAAAATTCATCAGGAACGAGTGTTGGGTGGGTACGCGCAAAGGCTTGTATATATTACGCAATCGCAAAGTGGTAGCGCATTACACAAATGATAAATACGATCCCTCTTCGCTCAGTTACAATTCTGTATGCTCTATACTCCAGGATAAAGCGGGCACCGTTTGGATAGGCACCTATTGGGGCGGCATCAGTCAGGTACATCCGGGCAGCGATATGAACTATATTTCCTGGCTGATGAAAGACGGAATTGGGATGAATAGTCGTATCGCTATGGCTATTGCGGAAGATAAATTGCACAATCTGTGGATCGCTACCTCTGCCGGCATTAACTATTACGATCGTCAGCAACATACTTTTAAATACTATCACGTTCCCGCACCTACGGAGAATGCCAATAAAGAAATCATCAAATCCTTACTGGTAAAGGACGACGAACATCTGCTGGTAGGTAGTCTGGAGGGATTGTATTTGTTTCATATTCCTACGGCAACGTTTACACGAATTCCATTGCGGAGTGAACGCGATCCGGAAGGTAAAGGCAATCACGCCTGCTTTGCCATGGAGAAGGGACAAAACGGCTGGTGGATTGGTACAGAGAGTGGCTTATACTTCCTCGATAAAAATCTGCGCAGTCAGGGATTTCTGCATAATAACAATAATCCCAATAGTTTGATGGCAGGAGAAATTAATTGTTTGTATGAAGACACGCATGCTAACTTATGGATCGGCACCACCACGGGATTATGCCGTCTTCCTTTTGGCAGCCGCCACTTTATACAGATGAATAACCGCTGGACACAAACTTTTAACCATCCTGAAAATGTGCACTGTATCCGCGAAGATCATAATGGAAAAATCTGGATTGGCACACACGATAACGGTTTGATGTATGTAGACGGCATTTCCTCCATGCTGAAACAGCTAGACATAGAAACCGGGCTGGCAGACATTATTATCCGCGGTATTGTAGAAGACGACAACGGTAATCTCTGGATCAGCGGGCAGGATAATATTATGAAGGTCATCCAGGATTCGCTGGCGGTGGATGGAATGCGGAAAATCACCGTCACTAACTATGGCGCCAGCAACTGGGCCGGCGCCACGGAGTACCTGAACCCGGCTGTTAAAACCGCCAACGGAGATATCATGTTTGGCGGTATCAATGGGATTGTTCGTTTCAGCCCCAAAACAATGTTCAATAATACATCTGGGCCACAGGTCATCCTCACGGGCATGCTGATCAAGAATATTCCTGTGAATGTGACAGAGGAGAAATCGCCGCTGACCACCTCTATCACCTATACCGATAAAATTACCTTGACCCATGATCAGGCCTATTTCACACTACATTTCGCCGCGTTAAATTATATCAACCCCAGTTCTAACCAGTTCGCCTATATGATGGAAGGACTACACAGCGATAATAAATGGCATTATGTAGGACATCAGACAGCGGCCACTTTCACTAACCTGGACCCCGGGAACTATATTTTCAAAGTGAAAGCCGCCAACAACGATGGCGTTTGGAGCGAAAAGCCTACTTCTCTGCATATACGCGTATTACCACCCATCTGGAAAACCTGGTACGCTTACTTGTTTTATGTATTGCTGATTGTAGGTATCCTGATCTGGTATTACTATTATTCCCTGCGTACTACCCTGCTCAAACATGAAATCATGAAACAGCAGGAATACCGGGAGAAAGACAGAGAACTGGCCAAAAACAAAATGAACTTCTTCACGAATATCTCCCATGATATCAAAACGCCGCTGACACTCATCATGGCGCCAGTGGAAAAGTTACTCCAGAACACCTTATTGGAAAATAATGAACGCCGGCAATTGTTACTCATTCAGCAAAATGGAGAGCGCTTAATGCGACTCATGGATCAACTGCTGGATTTCCGTCAGCTGGAGGAAGGCGGCATTCCTTTACAGGCCGAACTGGCAGACATGGTTGCATTTTGTAAGGAAATAACCGGCGCATTTGAGAGCCTGGCTACAAAGCGTAATATTTCCCTGCGCCTCTGCTCTTCCCTGGAAATAATGATGATTTGGTTTGATAAGGATAAATTCGAGAAAATCCTGTTCAACCTCCTTTCCAATGCATTGAAGTTTACACAGTCGGGCGGAGAAGTACAACTGAGCTTATCTTATGAAGGTAACCAGTTACTGTTGCAGGTGACGGATAACGGCATTGGTATCCCGGAAAGTCATTTTGAAAAAATCTTCGGGCAGTTCAATCATTACGATTTCAATAATCTGCAAACAGGGGGAACGGGGATTGGACTGGCATTTGTGCGTGGCCTGGTCACCTTGCACCATGGCTCCATCCAGATACAGAGCAGACAGGCCAACGCCGATACACGGGGTTATACCTGTTTCAGTGTGCGTATTCCTGCCGGCAATCAGCACCTGAAGCCGGAGGAAATGACCCCTACCCGTACTACCAACGTTTTGGAGAGTACCCCTATAGATGAAGATGTCGAGCAGCCACTGGAACAGGAAGAGGGGGAAAAGCCGGTGATGTTGATTGTGGAAGACAATAAAGATGTCTTGCATTACCTGGCGGAGATGTTCAACCAAAACTACCACCTTCACCTGGCTGCTGATGGGCAGACGGGTCTTGAACTGGCGACTTCGTGTCTCCCTGACATTATCATCAGCGATGTAATGATGCCCGGTATGAACGGAGTAGAGCTATGCCATGCTTTGAAGAATGATAATCGTACCAGCCATATACCTATTATCCTTTTATCTGCTCGGAGTACGGTTTCGTTTATACGGGAGGGTTATGAAACCGGGGCAGACGACTATATCACCAAGCCGTTCAGTATTTCTCTGCTCACGGCCAGGGTACAGAACTTATTGGAGTCGCGCCGCCTCCTTCGGGAACGATATAGCCAGGTAGCCGCCCTCCCTCCGGAAAGCATTCCGCTGACGGGTCCGGATGATATATTCCTGAAAATGGTGATTACTTATATCGAAGAAAACATCGCCGAGGCCAGTTTAAACGTAGAGGAACTGGCAGCCGCGGTGAATATGAGTCGCATTACCTTATACCGTAAACTGAAGGCGCTCACCAATCAGACCACCATCGAATTTATCCGGAGTATCCGGCTGCAACAGGCGGCCCGGTTACTGGCTAGTCAGCAATATAATGTGAATGAAGTGGCTTATATGGTCGGGTTCTCGGATGTGGATTACTTCCGGAAATGGTTTAAAAAGGAATTTAATCAGCTCCCATCTGAATATGGTCGCAATGGACAGTCAATAGAAAAATAATCAAATCCATACATATTATATTTTTACAAATAACATCCCCGTTTGAAACCATTTACCGGGTAGATTTGAAACAAAATACGGGTATAAAAGAGAGATATGACCTGTATCAGATCCTGGGAGAAGGCTATTTTTACCGCAACAGAAACAGACCAAAAAATCGCAAACTAAAACTGTATTTCCGTAGGCTTATTTATCAACCATCAACAGTAATCATGTAGACATATTACCAAAATTTTCCAAGTGAATAATGAAAAGCTGCTAGGCGACCATCAACATCTGATAGTTGCTTATCCTGCTATTGCCTTACTATTTTAAATCCTTAAAAACATGCGTCAGAATCCCGTATTCCTTTTCTGCATGCTGATGATTGCAGTTTACGCGCTCGTAGGCTGTAAAAAAGATCCAGAGTCGAATCAGTTTGTGTTGAAGATGTGGAATATTCAAATGAAGGGGGCCAATGTGGTACCTGCAACACCCGGTAATGGAGCCAGCGCGTATGCCCTCCTGTACCTCCGCGACGATTACCAGCTTTATTATGACATTTATTTCGACTCACTTCCTGGCGGTATTGCTCCGGAAGGGGTAGACATTCGCATTGGTGGTCCGGTTCAAAATAATAATACCGCCCTGCTTACACTCACCGGCAACTTTAACGGCAAAAAAATGAGCGGCAATATGCCGATGCCTAAATTGATAGCTGACAGTCTGATTAAATCTGCCGCTTATATGCAGATTGTTTCCAAGGCTAATCCTGGCGGCATTGTACGTGGTCAACTAGATAAGAAAATCATTCTCTCCCTGGATGTGAATATGGATGGTAGTCAGGTAGTTCCAACTGCCAATAACACCTCCACCGCAAAATTCTCACTGCGCATGACAGATGATAACATCGCCTGGTATGCAATCGATGTCAAAAACCTACCGGCGGGAGATGTACTGAAGGAAGCCCATATTCATACGCCTACCGGAGTGACCTTACTGAAGCTCTGTTCCGGCGCAGCCGATTATGGCGTGCAGATGAACATGACGATCACCGGGGAACCGCTGCGCGCACTGCGTTCCGACCCATTATATGTGGACGTGCATTCCACCTTGTTCCCTAATGGCCTGGTTCGCGGACTGGTGCGATAAACCACATTCCTGTTCCCTAAACACATTAAAATGAAGCAAAATTCCTATAAAAGGCATACCGCACCGTCTCCACGAATAGTTCGTTGGTGCCTTGCCGTTATTACCACTGCCGGAATGAGCTCCCCGGCAATGGCCTTACCGCAGGATTCCCTGATAAAAAAAATACTGCCGGCAAAAGATAGTTCCTGGTTTGGTCAAACTACCTACCTCTGGAACCGCACTTCCAAACGTAGCAACATGGTGGCTGCCACCAGTTCCATATATACCAGCGATGTAAATAGCACCCTGACAGCGGACATCACCAATGCGCTTACAGGAAGACTGGCAGGATTATACACGGTGCAGAACAGCGCCACCGGCGGTTCAGACGCTGCCTTGCTGTATCTCCGCGGCAAAACGCCGCTCATCGTCATCGATGGCGTAGTAAGAAACTATACCGGTTTTAACACCGCAGACATTGAAAGCGTGACCGTCCTGAAAGATGCCCTCGCCACTGCAATGTTTGGCCAGCGCTCCAACAATGGCGTTGTACTCATTACTACCCGCGACAGAGGACATAAAGCATTTGAGGTAAACGCTTCTGCCCAATACGGCACCCTGGAACCACTTTACCGGGATAAATTACTCAACGCCTACGGATACGCTACCTTATATAATGAAGCACAGCTGAATACTTCCCCGGGCAGCGTTCCCCGCTATACGCCCGCTATGCTGGACGCATGGAAAAATCACACCAACAATCCATACGCACTGCCGGATGTTAACTGGATGAACGAAGTAATGCGTAAATCATCCAGTCAGCAACGCTATAATATCGATCTGGCAGGTACTGCACGCAACTATCATTATTATGCTTCCCTGGAGCATTTTGCACAAGGCGGTATTTTTAATACCTCTCCACAAAACAGCTACAATACCAACAACGATTACAAACGATATAGTATCCGTACCAATGCTTCGGTGTCATTCAACAAGGACATAGAACTGGCGTTGAATGTATTTGGTTCTATTTCTACAGCGTATGCACCCGGACTTGGATCTTTCCAGCCGATTCAGAGTATCCTGAACACGCCACCAGTTGCATTCCCTGTCACCAATGCAAACGGAAGCTGGGGCGGTACCAACCTGTATCGTAAAAATCCTGTTGCAGATGCAATCGGCGCAGGATATACGCAGAATACCCAGCGCCGTGTCAGCGCAGATATGGCATTGACCTACAAACTGGACGATTTCATTAAAGGATTGTGGGTGAAAGGACAACTGTCCATGAACAACTACTACAATGAAAACGTTGGCCGTTCCAAAACATATGCAGTATATGCTTTAGATACCACTGCTGGCGCACCTGCCGGAAGTTATATTCAATACGGATCTGATGGCATTGTAGGAACCGGTAATGCCACTGTCAGTGAACAGATCCGGCAGAACTATGTCAATGTAATGGCGGGATACGACCATCAGTGGAATGACCACCACCTTAATCTCCTGGCCACTTTCAATAAAGATAACAGCATTGCCAGCTTCAATCAGCTCAATATTGTATACACCAACGCCGGCCTTACTACCAGCTACGATTTCAATAAGACTTATTTCGCCGATCTGGGTCTTGTTTACAGTAGCCTGAACAGATATCAACCCGGCAAACGCGGCGCCTTCCTCCCTTCTGTAGGACTGGGCTGGGTGATCAGTAATGAAAATTTCTTCAGCAGCGAATTGTTCAATCGCCTGAAACTGCGTGCCTCTGCCGGACAAACAGCATGGGGAGATCCGGATGGTTACTATCCTTACTTAACCAACTTCACCATTGACGGTACTGGTTACAATGTGGGAGAAACTGCGGGCAGTGTTCCCGGCGCATTCAGAACACAGGTAGCCAATCCCAACTATTCCTGGGAAAAAGGCGTAAAATTCGATATAGGCCTGGAAGCCGCCTTGCTACATGACCAACTGTCTGTCGTACTGGACTTTTACCGCAACAGATTATCCGACCTCCTGCAAATCAGAGGTCAGAACACCGGTATCTTCGGACAAACTTACCCGCTGGAAAACATTGGCATCAATCGCTATACCGGTGTTGAAGCAACGGTTCATTACAGTCCCGCTACCAAACAAGCGTTCAAATACTACCTGGATGGCAACATTGCTGTAGCTGCCAGCAAAGTACTACATACCGGCGATCAAAATTATCCTTACTCCTGGCTGTATCGCACCGGACAACCAGTAGGTCAGCTTTTCGGACTGATAGCAGAAGGATTCTATCAGGCAGGAGACGATTTCAACAAAACAGCTAACCTGCAAGGCTATACGCCATCTGCCGGAGATATTAAGTACAAGGATCTGAATGGCGACGGCGTGATCAACGACCTGGACAAAGCGCCCATCGGCACTACCAAACCACTGATCAACTATGGCATTAGCGGCGGTTTCTTCTATAAAGGATTCGATTTCAAATTGCTGATACAGGGCGCCGCCAACAGAAACATTCTGCTCTCTTCCAGCATTATGCCTTTCTATACCAGCAACTTCGGCAACGCACAGGAAGCGCATATGGATCGTTGGACGCCTACTCACACCGATGCAGAATTCCCACGCCTGACACTGGGCTCCAATATCAACAACAGCCAGGTTTCCAGCTTCTGGATGCGCAATGGTAATTATATACGTCTGAAAAATGTGGAGCTGGGATACGACTTTAAAAGTATGCTGCTGCCCAACAGTAAAATCACCAAACTGCGCCTGTTTGTAAACGCATATAACCTGTTCACTATTAAAAACATTGACAGGTATGATCCGGAATCTATCAACAATCCATTGGCCAATGTACGCGCTATCAACGGCGGTATCACACTTGGACTGTAATACAAAACGCTAATAACAATGAGAAAATATACCATATTACTCCCGGTGCTGGCCTGTATTGGCATTACAGCCTGCCAGAAAAATGTGATCGAAAAGGAGCCGCTGGAATTTGTGAATGAGGACCTGGTTTTCGACAAACTGGATTCACTGGGCGTTTTCGCAGAAAGATTTCTTTACAACAGCTACGCAGATCTTCCATCCGGCTTCAATCGCATAGGCGATAATATCCTCGATGCCGGTACCGATGATGCTGTTCCCAGCAATGGAACAGACGCCGTACAATATTTCTCCAATGGTCAATGGACGCCCTTCAATCTGCCCGATAACAGATGGGAGCAGAACTATGGCCTTATTCAGAAAGTAAATCTTTTCCTTTCCAAAATAGACCAGGTACCTTTAAAAACTGCGGGACTGAAAGATCAATGGAAAAACGAAGCGCGATTACTCCGGGCCGTCGCTTACTTTGAACTAATCAAAAGATGGGGCGGCGTTCCTCTTGTTGGCGACAAAGTTTTTGATATCAATTCTAATTTATCATATAGCCGTAATAGTTATGATGAATGTGTAAAATACATTGTAACAGAAATTGATACCGCCCGTAAATATTTGCCGGTTAGCTATGCTACCGCTTATTATGGCCGACTCACCAGCGGCGCCGCTATGGCCCTGAAATCAAGGGTACTGCTCTATGCTGCGAGTACGCTCAACAATCCGGACAATAATCTTGAAAAATGGCAGTCAGCCGCTCAAGCCGCCAAAGACCTCATTGATACCAAGAACTATGCACTCACTGCCGCTTATGATGATCCGTATCTCAAGCGCAAGAACAGCGAAACTATCCTGGCATATATGACCGGACAGGGTTACCTGGTAGAGATGAATAACGGTCCTGTAGGTTCAAAACGTGGTGATCTGGGTAGAACCAATCCTACACAGGAACTGGCAGATGAATTTGAAATGGCGAATGGTAAAATGATCAGCGATGCCAGCTCCGGATACAGTGCCACGGCTCCTTATACGAATCGTGATCCAAGATTTTACTACACCATCTTCCATAATAACATGTCGTGGTTAGGAAGAAATATAGAAACGTTTGACGGTGGGATAGACCGCCCGGCCGGCTTCGGCAAGGCCAACAGCGGCGAAACCCGTACCGGTTACTATATGCGTAAGTTCCTTACCACTTCCGGTACTACCAGTAGCTACGCCAGCTCTGATCACTGCTTCCCGATCTTCCGTTATGCAGAAATACTGCTGAACTACGCCGAAGCGCTCAACGAAGCCACCGGCCCAACGAAAGAAGTATACGACGCCATTGAACAGATTCGCAAACGCGCTAAACTCAATCCCTATACGCTGCCAACAGGATTATCACAAGACCAGATGCGCGCCCGCATTCGCCACGAACGCCGTGTAGAAATGGCTTTCGAGGAACAAAGATTCTGGGATATACGTCGATGGAAAATGGCGGATAAAGTGTTGAACACGCCACTGCATGGTATGCAGATCACCAAAAATCCGGATGCGACCTTCACCTATAAAGCGGTAGAAGTAACGCCTACTAAATTCCTTGCCGACCGCATGTTCCTCTTCCCTATTCCTTACAAGGAATTGGTGGCCAATCCTAACATGCGTCAAAATCCTAACTGGTAACATTAAACAAGGCTAACAATGAAAAAACTATTATATCATCTTCTCTGCTGCTGCTTTCTGCTGTACATGGCTATTCCTGCCATTGCCCAGAAACCGGCAACAGGCCCAACTATTAATGGTACCGTTACAGAAGGAGCGCAGCCACTAATAGGCGTATCTGTTTTTGAAAAAGACTTTCCTACCAATGGTGTGGCTACAGATGAAAAAGGAAGATATTCTCTCACACTTAAAGGCAAAGCGGGTATTCTCATTTTCTCTTATGTAGGATATCTCAAACGTGAAATTCCTGCGGCACAAGCGAATGGTAAAATTGTGCTGCAACCAGATGTGAAAGGCATGGAAGACGTTGTGGTAATTGGTTATGGTACGCCTAAAAAGCCTACGGTAACGGGCGCCGTGAGCTCCATCTCCGGTGCGCAGATTCGTCAGAGCCCTTCCGCCAGTTTGCAGAATGCACTGGCTGGTCGTTTGCCAGGTTTGTTTACACAACAACGCGGTGGTCAGCCAGGTAAAGATGGCGCGGCCTTTCAGATCCGTGGTATCAGCTCCTACAACACTACTGATAACAACTCTGCCAACAACCCGCTGATCATTGTGGATGATATCGAATTCTCTTACGACCAGGTAAGTCAGCTGGACCCGAATGAGATCGAAAGTATTTCTATTTTGAAAGACGCTTCTACTACTGCCGTATATGGTATCCGTGGCGCGAATGGCGTAATGGTGATTACCACCCGCCGTGGTAAATCCGGTAAGCCACAGTTGACCGTGCGTAATGAAACTGGTTTCCTGAAGCCTACGCGTCCTCCCAAAATGAATGATGGTTACACTACCCTGAGCCTGCTCCGGGAATACGAAACCACCAATATGCGTGATCCCGCTGTGAAATATCCAACCTTCTTCGCCGGTAACAACCTGGATTACTACAAGGACAACAGTGATCCGTATATGCATCCAAACGTAGACTGGTGGAGCGAACTGATGAAAAAATACAGCATGCAGAACAGAACCAACTTCGATATCAGCGGTGGTTCTGATTTCATCAAATACTTCATCTCTCTGGGTTATCTTACTCAAGGCGGTATTTATAAAAACTATAGCGCCAACGAAGGCTATAACGGCAACTACTTCTATAATCGCTATAACTTCCGTTCCAATATCGACATCGACCCTACCAAAGACCTGCATGTTCGTGTAGACCTCTCCGGTAGATTCGGTACCACCAACGAACCAAATGATAAGGCTTTCGGCGCAGGAGGTACTATATTCCAATATCTCTGGGACGGACAACTCTCCGCTTTCGGCTATCCGATTTACAACGAGAACGGTACACTGGGCGGAACTTTGTCTACCGGTACAAAAATGAATCCGGTGGCTATCCTCAAGTATGCGGGTTATCAACGCAGCTTTGAAAACAACTTCAACGTGGTGACCTCTGCTACCCATAAACTGGACTTCATCACGCCGGGACTATCTGCAAACGTATTAGTATCGCTGGCAAGCGATTATAACTTCGCCCGCAGTCTTACACGTGCCAATAACGAAATCCTGATGTACTACTATGATGCAGTAGCGGAAGCCTATAAACCAGTGGTGAATAACCTGTACAGAATGGGTAAACTCTCTTCTTCCGGCGGATATCGTGGCAGCGCCCGTAAGCTGAATCTGCAAGGTTCCCTGAACTATGGCAGAAGCTTCGGTGGACATAACTTCTCCGGATTACTGTTGTTCAACCAAAATACCAATACCAGCAACGCATGGAATAGTACCGACAACGTAGTATATGCAGGTATCCCTGCAAACTTCCGCGGTATCACCGGCCGTATCGGTTATAACTACAAACTGAAATACCTGGTAGATATCAATGCCGGTTATAACGGGTCCGATCGTTTTGCCAGCAGCAAAAAATATGGTCTCTTCCCGGCGCTCGGTTTGGGATGGAATATCAGTGAAGAAAACTTCTTCAAAGATAATATCCACTTCATCGATGCCTTCAAAATCCGCGGTTCCTATGGCCTTGTAGGTAGCGATAAAATCGGTGCATACAAATACCTGTATGAGCAGATTTATGCCGGCGGTAAAGGGTACAACTTCGGCGAATTACCTGTAGGTTACAATGGTACTGTGGAAGGCGATCTTGGCAATGACCAGGTGACCTGGGAAAAAGAACGCAAAGCCGACATCGGTGTGGACATCAAAATGTTTGATGGTAAAATCGGTATCGTAGCCGACTACTTCGATAACTACCGTTATGATATCCTTTCTACCCGCGGTACCGTTCCTCAGCCTGTAGGCGTAGGTCTTCCGCCATTAAACCTCGGACGCGTGAGCAACAAAGGTTATGAAGTGGAAGTAGAATACAACAACCGTTCTCATAAAGTGCAGTACTTCGTAAAAGGTCAGATCAGTTTTGCAAAAAACAAAATCCTCTACAGAGATGAACCCATGGCGAAGTATCCATGGATGACACAGACAGGCAAATCCATCGGACAAGCATTTGGATACAAATACGTGGGTATGTTCAAGGATGTGGAAGATGTATTCAACAGTCCTAAACTGATTACCAGCGTACCTATGCAGAACCTCTTCCCTGGTGCGCTGAAATTCGCAGACCTCAACGGCGATGGTATCATCGACGATAATGATAAACTGGCGATGGGCGTGAATCAGCCGAGATACGTTTCCGGCCTGAGCTTCGGCTTCTCCTACAAAGGTTTTGACTTCAGTACTTTATTCCAGGGTTCCTTTGATTATGTGATCAACATTCAACGTGGTTCATTGGCGTATAGTCGCCCTGAAAGACAATCCGTTCCTTTCAACCTTGGCAGATGGACGCCATGGACGACAGATGTTACTTACCCAGCCCTTGCGGATGGACAAGGTAGCCCTCAGTCATCCACATACTGGTACAGAAGAGGCGATTATGTAAGATGGAAAAACGTTGAAGTTGGATACGCGATTCCTCCATCCCTGCTGAAACGCAAGATGGTGAAGAATATCCGTGTCTACTTTAATGGTTATAACCTGGCCCTGGTATACAACAAACTGCCGGTAGCCATTGATCCGGAATCAGCCATGTCATCCAGCATAGGTGAATATCCACAACAAAGAATATATAACGTGGGATTACAGGTTGGACTGTAACAAGCATTGTTGTATCGTAAAATCCAGACAAATGATTAAACAACTCTTCAAATATATCGCAGCAGGATGCCTGGTAACCGCCATGATGGTAGCCTGTAAAAAGTCCGACAGCTTCCTCGACAAACGGCAGACAGAAAGTTTGACCGAACAGATGGTATTCTCGGACAGTGCCAAAACACTGAGCTTTCTGACTGATTTATATGCATATACCGGTATGGACTTAATCCATAACCGGTATACGCTGATCACTTCCGCTGTAGGGAACGACTATGCCTGTATGGAGGATATGACGTCTCACTCTGTTTCTTATTACAGTGATCCGCAAGCCAGCTTTATCACAGGCGCCTCTACTGCCAGGAACTACTTTACCACCAACTACTATAAAACCTATTACCAAAAAATCAGGGCTGCCAATCAGTACATAAAGAAGGTGAAAGGCTCGCCGCTTTCTGTTGGGATGCAGCTGCGCACTTCCGCTGAAGCGAGATATCTGCGCGCCTGGTACTATGCCCAGCTGGTAAGGTATTTCGGTGGTGTGATGCTAGTGGGAGACACGATCTACTCCGACCTCTCCACCCCTATCGATTATAAACGTAACAGTTACAAAGAGTGCATAGACTACATCGTAGCGGAATGCGATAAAGCAACAGCAGATCTGCCGGCAGCAGTAGATCAGCCGGCGGCCGACTATGGCCGCATCACCCAGGGCATGTGTATGGCGCTGAAAGCCCGCATGCTGGTGACAGCTGCTAGTCCGCTGTACAACGGTAACCCTATTTCCACGGATGGACAACTGCAACCATTGATCAGCTATAGCGCATCCTACGATGCAAACCTATGGCAGAAAGCAGCAGACGCCTGCAAAGCAGTGATGAATTCCAATAACTATTCCCTGTATGAAACGGCCTCCATTCCTGGTACAAGAGCTGGGTATAGCTTCTGGAAATTATTCCTGCTCCGTAAAAACTCCGAATACATCATGCCTTACATGATGGGCTACAATACCAACCTGGAAGGCGCATGGTTCCCGGTTTCCCGCGGCGGTTCAGGATGGAGTACTCCCAGTCAGAATCTCGTAGATGCATTCGGTATGGCCAACGGTAAAGCCACCAGTTCACCTGGCTCCGGTTACGATCCTAAATTCCCTTACAACAACAGAGATCCAAGGTTCTATAATTCCATCATCTATAATCAGGCAACTGTTTACAACAACAGCACCAAGAAAATGGACCCAGTGGATATCTTCAAAACCTGGCAGGGTACACTTTCTGCCGATGGTCTGCAAGCTTACTCCACTAAAACAGGCTACTACAGCCGTAAGATGTGTAATGACAGTACCGGTAAATATACCAATACACAAAGGGTCTACCCTGTTATCCGTTATGCCGAAATCCTGATGGGTTATGCTGAAGCGATGAATGAACTGAATGGCCCTACGCCGGAAGTATATGATATCGTTAAAAGCATTCGTAAACGTGGCGGTATTCTTCCGGGCGCTGATAATATGTACGGCCTGGATGCAGGTATGAGCAAAGAAGCCATGCGAGGCATTATCCGCAATGAGTATGAAGTAGAATTCGCTTACGAAGGCCACTGGTACTATGATACACGTCGCTGGAAAACAGCGGAAGTTACAGAGAACAGACCTATCCAGGGTATGATGGTGACCAAACAACAAGACAATTCCTTTACTTACCAGACGATTACCGCACTGAATGCAGTGTTCCTGTATCCTAAAATGTATTTCGCGCCACTGCCTTTTGACGAGGTAAATAAAAGCGCTACCTTATTGCAGAATCCAGGATGGTAATTAATTTTATACGGACCATGAAAAAACTTATTATCGCCGCAGCCTTACTGGGAGCAGTTTTCCAGGCAGGAGCGCAAGACAGTACCAAACGCGCCATACCTTTAAAATATGGCGCGCAGTACACCGGCAAACGATCGGATGAGGCCATGAATAAATGGCGTAGCAACCGGTTTGGACAATTCATTCACTGGGGGCTTTATGCCATCCCGGGAGGCGTTTGGAATGGTAAAACTTATAACTATGCCGCTGAATTTCTGAAATCCAGCGCCCATATTCCTACGCCTGTATGGGATTCTCTGATGTACCAGTTCAATCCCGTAAAATTCGATGCGAAAGCCTGGGCTAAAATGGCTAAGAAGATGGGCGTAAAATACATGACCATCACTACCAAACACCATGAAGGTTTCTGCCTCTGGCCAAGCGAGTATACCAACTTCACGGTAGCTAACAGTCCTTATAAAAAGGATATCATCAAACAATTGGTGGAAGCCTATAATGCAGAGGGTATTGATGTAAACTTCTACTACTCTGTACTCGACTGGCATCATCCGGATTGGAGATATGATATCAAAACGCCGGAAGATAGCGTCGCAATGAGTCGCTACCTGACTTTCGCCTACAACCAGCTGAAAGAACTGGCTACGAATTACCCCACCGTTAAAGCATTCTGGTTTGATGGTACCTGGGATAATTCCGTAAAACTGAATGGCAAATGGACCTATGAAGTGGAGAAAATGCTGAAGGAAGTACGTCCGGGAGTGATTGTAAACAGTCGCCTTCGTGCAGACGATTATGGTAAACGCCATAAAGATTCCAACGGACAACTGATGGGCGATTATGAATCCGGCTACGAACGTCGTTTACCCGATCCCGTTACCGACCTGGCCGTTACCAAATGGGACTGGGAAGCCTGCATGACCATTCCGGAAAATCAATGGGGTTATCATAAAGACTGGAGCATCAGTCATGTGAAATCGCCGCTGGAATTACTGGAAATGCTGGTACATACCACCTCTATGGGGGGCAACTTCCTCTTGAACTTCGGTCCTTCCGGAGAGGGAACTTTCCGTCCGCAGGAGTTGAATATAGCTAACACCATTGGCGCATGGATGAGCAAATACGGGAATGTGATCTGGGATTGCGACTATGCCGGTATGAAAAAAGAAGACTGGGGATATTACACTAAAAAGAAGGGTAGCAATCAATTGAATATGGTCGTGTTTAACGTACCTGTAAGCGGATTGCTGCGTGTGAATACACCCAAAGGTATGATATTGGAAAAAGCTGCATTCCTTGACAGCAAAGGCGTTAGCCTGAAGGTAGAGGAGATTGCCGCCAATCAATACCTCATACATATTCCTGTAAAACAATACACGTCTCCGCAGGTAATACAAGTAGATTATCGGGAAGGTAATGCCAAAGGCAGTTACGAAAAAGCGAAGACCTAAAAATAATGCATGATCGGTTAGCCCCAAATGAACGGGCATCAGCTTCTGCTGATGCCCTATTTTTTTATCATTGTAACCAGGATGATCCACTGTTGGCAGCGTATTTCCGGGCGGTTTTATTCTTCCAGCTGATATTCACCTCGCGGGGTAATGGCAGATTTACATGCACTTTATTTACCAGCGTTTCTGCAGTATGAATAACCAGTATACCATTTTTCCATTCGGCAGTACAGTTATATGCCAAAAGGCTGCGATCTTTTCGTTCCAGCACATAAGCGCTGGTCAGCGCCACTTCTTCCATACATTTGAAAATCTCGTGTACATCGTTGTCAGATGAATTCGCATAGAACCAGTTGGCAATCATGGGTACATATTGCTCCCCTACAACAACAGGCTTATAAGTACCTTCTTCGGTTTTATATTGGTTATTATTGTAGTTATCAGGACTTGTACCAGGGAAGTTCCCTGTTACCTGCAACGTATTCACATATGGATCTGTAACAAAAGCCCAGCGCAGGTCTCCGGTTTTGAAATCCATCAGTTGCGCGCAACTACCGAGGGCATTCATCGTTTGCACCAACCATTTTTCCTCGCCTGTAAGTAAATAAGCATAATAGGTGGCGTAAATCCTCCAGGCTGTCCAGCCATGTGGAGAATTAAACATATTATTGGCCAGTAACACATCATATTGCGCCTCCCAGAAACGCATAGTCCCCCCACGTTGACGGCTATCCGCTTTTACCAGTTGTGTCAGACATTCGTGCATATCCAAATATTCCAGCATAGAGCGGGTATAGCGGGCCTTTGCAACCCTGTCTTCCTGTAACAATGCAAAAGCGCCTATTTGCAAAGCGGTACAACTGATCATGCCATCTTCCAGAGTTAGCTCCCCTTCAGTATCCAGGCCTGTAACGCCGCCTGTCAACTGATCAATAGCGCGTTTTACAGAAGCATAATGGCGATTATAGCGTTCTTTCCAGTTGGATGCAGACAGCTTCTTTTCTTCTGCCATCAGTTCCATGATACTCTTCGCCACATAGATTACGCTGGTATAATGTGTATGACCGCGTCTGTAGGCGCCGTCTTCACTTTGTGCATTCTTCAGAATCCAGTCGGCCAGTGTGGCAGCCGCTTCCAGGTCACGGATATTTCCGGTTGCCCGGTATTTATCTACCAGTATACCAATGGTGGTAGTGTGATTCTGGATTCGGTTCTGCATCTTGGTGGGTTCCCAGGTAGCAGCATACATCAACGGCATGATGCTATCAAATCGTTTATTCGTTTGCGTGAGTGTATTGTTATCCGGGAAGTAGCATTGTGCGAGATAAGCCGAATAGAAGCCATACCAGTTTTCACAGTTCCAGCTAGCTTTCTGCGTATATTTCAGTGCAGCGGTGCGGGCATGTTGTAAATACCAGCTCCAGGGATTCCTCACAGAGATCATAGCTTCCGCGCGTTTACCGTTGCGGTTGGTGGCAGTCAGCGTATACACGCCAGGACCTTCCACAGGCAGATATTGTTGGGAAGACGCGGCTACCAGCGTAGATACTTTACCGTTAGGAGCAGTAACGGTTACGCTGCGGGGAACTTCTCCTTTAATATCGATGAGAAATGTCTTTCCTGCTTCATTTGTGGTGGCTGGCAAATCAAACGCAGGCGCGCCGGTGAGTTGCGCTAAAGTAGCCGGGATTTCACTCAGTTGATCTGTCGGTTTGAGCAGGATGGTCCAGCTGCGGGTTTCTCCCGGCTTCAACGCATTGATAGCAGGATGACGCGCCGGTAAAGGCTGGGTATTCAGGAGATCCAGGTTAAAGGTATAAATACGATGTCCCCAGAAGAAGATTTTTGCATCGCCATAACCAAAGTTATAATTCATA
Organism: Chitinophaga dinghuensis; assembly: GCF_003259435.1. Lineage (GTDB taxonomy): Bacteria > Bacteroidota > Bacteroidia > Chitinophagales > Chitinophagaceae > Chitinophaga > Chitinophaga dinghuensis. The sequence continues at coordinate 873,291 of NZ_QLMA01000001.1, read as the reverse complement.
CTCCAGGAGGCGATGGGATCAGGAGAGGCTACTGTCAGGAGTTTGCCGGTAGGCGTTTCCAGATAGCCGGTAAAATGTGTTTTCTCTGCCCGGAGCATGGTAGGAAAGTAAATACTGTTCCATTGCGGATATCCGGCCATGTAATTGCTGATCCCCATATGCAGCCCTGCTTTTTCCGGTTGGAATACAGCTGCACTTCCGTTCCGGATAAGCGCTTTGATGGCTAAAGCGCCATTTGATGCAGCACTATAACTAAGGCTATATTTGATCCCGTCCACCAAGCCTTCATAGCAGAAATTACCTTTATCTTCCAGGTGAACAGGTACAGCTACCTTGTTCTGCATCACATACCAAGACACGCCTTTCAGCGTATCTGTTTGCATGGGAATGGAATCCCATGTTCCATGACGATTTACTAATAGTGAGGTGATAGTGCCATCCGGATGAATGACAGCTTTCCATTGTTCATTGTTCAGTGTTTTCGTCTGTGCAAACGCGATACTTTCTATGCAAAGCGCTGCTACCGAAAACAATAGCTTCAGACGTTTCATGCGTACAAATTAATAAAATGTACGCGGAACACTTAATATTTTTACATCAATGGAAAGCTGTCGTTTATATTAATCCTTATAATCGCTTACCGTTTTTTTCTTCGGAACCGGCTCTGGATGCAGGTTTGGCTCAAACGGATCATAGTAATACAGACCTGCTGCTTTAAACAGCTCCAGTTGTGGTTTCAGGCGCTTCATGAAGTTGGCTTCATTTTTCTGCGCAGTGGGTGTCCAGCAGATTTCCGCCAGGGCGCATATTCTTGGGAAAGTAAGGTAATCCAGTCGTTCTGCAGAAGGAATGGTTTCCGTCCACAAATTGGCCTGCATACCTGCTATGAGCGATTGATTCGCATCAGCGGGTACATATTTCTCAGGAGAAAATGCATAGACATTTTGAATACTGTTATACAGCTTATTCCACTTGCGGCCGTGGCGATGGGTACTATCCTGCACGAAATCGAAGTACAGTGGCAATCTTGGGCAGATCACCGTGGTGTAACCTTTCTGCAAAGCCATTTGGAGGGTAGCCGGTTTATCCTGGCGCCACCAGAAGATAATTGTTTTATCACGTGGCAGGGAGATTTCTGCCATTTCATCCCATGCCAGCATTTTACTATGCATGCTGTATACGGAATCGGACATTCTACGCATGAAGTATAGTTCTGCATCTTTCAAGGTAGAGAGATGTTCCCGCTGCATAAGCTGTTGAATACTGCTGTCGGTATGCCATTTCTCATTGCCATAGCTTACTTCATCGCCGCCCAGGTGAATCATACCGTAAGGGAAAAGTTGATTTACTTCGTGCAAGACGTTAGTGAGATAAGTATAGGTGGCTTCTTTACCCGGATTGAAAGTGAATTCAGGATGGCCTTTAGAGCCGCCGCCGCTGTATTCAGGATAGGCTTTATTGGCGGCAGTAGCATGACCCGGCATATCTATTTCAGGAATTACCTCAATGAATCGCTGGCGTGCATATGCTACTATTTCCTGGATATCCCCTTTGCTATAGTATTGTGCCGGAGCCTGTGGATCGGTGTAGTTCCCCATTCCGCCGATAGTGGTCAGTTTGGGGTATTGATCAATCTGAATACGCCATGCTGGTTCATCGGTGAGGTGCCAGTGGAAGCGATTCAGTTTGTAATAGGCCATCCAGTTGAGCAGCGATTTCACTTTCTCTTTGCCAAAGAAGTGGCGGGATTCATCCAGCATAAAGCCTCTCCAGGCGTATTTGGGCGCATCGGTGATGGTCCAGTATTGCAGATTTCCACCTTCCTGCTGTATCAGTTGCAAAAGAGAAACCGTACCATTAAAAATTCCTTCCGGCGTATTTCCTTTAATCAGGATACCTGTTTTACTGATTTGCAATACATAGGCTTCCGGATTTTTATCTTTCAGCGCTGTAACTTGTAGTCGGATGGCCTGTTTGCCGGCAGTTTCTGCTGGCAAATGAAAAGCGGTGAGTTCTTTGCTCAGGTAATCTGCCGTGTTCTTTATTTCCTGTTGTTCTGTAACTACAGGAATAGTTGCCGGGAGATGATAAGTTCCCTTGGCCACCACCGCTGTAAGTGGCTTGGGAATAATGGGACATTGCGTTTGTGCGTGTACGTTATACGTCGCCAGCAACAAAATGGCAAAGGTTTTAAATTGTTTCACTGTTCAGTATGATTTAGGTCGATAAAAATTCTCTTACTTCACCAGTTCCTCCAGCAAGCGTTCCAGGGTGGCTGCCGGATCGGCGGTCATACCGGGATGTACCCTTGATGTCTGGAGAATGGTACTGCGATTGGCGGTCAACCAGCGGAAGCGTGCAGCGGCATCTCCCTTGGCAATAGGCCCGCCGGTAGGATGTCCGGCACATATCTGGGTAAAAGCAGACAGGTATTCTTTCACCAGGTTCAGTTCTGTTGCAGGCGCAAAGCATTGCAGCCTTTCTTCATTTAGCTCCACCAATGAATGCAGGAAACGTTTCTGCCTGCAGTAAAGAATGACTCCTACATTGAGAAATTCTTCCCGCTCCACCCTGGGCACAATGCGGATTACCGCATATTCATATTCAAACAAGTGTTTCTCGTGCATTTTGAGCTGCTTTTACAAAGATATCTGATGATTTAATCCTGGTTGTTAAAAATTCATAGTAGACTTCACGTACTTCATCGGGCGTCTCCTCCCAGTCGCCGTTAGAGACCCAGGCATCAGGGATGAGGTTCACGATGCCGCGTATACGTTCTGGCGTGAGGATGGCACGGAATTCCTTATCCACGGATTCCAGTTCAGTGGCTTGTGGTAGCAGCACATGATTCGAGATCTGTGCAAAGGGCCTTACTGCCTGTTCTTGCCAGTTCTGCCAGGAATGATGAAAATACAGCGAAGCGCCGTTATCGATCAGCCATAATTCGTTTCGCCACCAGAGCATATTTGTATTTCTGGGTGTACGGTCTACATTGGTCAGGAGTCCGTCCAGCCAAACGATTTTTGAGGCCAGCAAAGGCTCAATTACAGTAACGGCAGGATCATAAGTGATAGCGCCTGAAAGGAAATGCAAGGCCAGGTTGAGTCCTACACTTGATTTCAGGAGATCCTGTATTTCTTCATCTCCTTCATTTCTGCCAAAAGATTCATCCAGGTTCGCAAATACCAATTCGGGTATACGAAGGCCCAATGTTCTGGCAATCTCTCCACCTAATAATTCTGCTATCAGGGATTTCACTCCCTGTCCTGCCCCTTTGAATTTAAGGACATACATAAATCCATCATCTGCTTCGGCTATAGCCGGCATAGAACCGCCTTCCCGCAATGGTGTGATATAGCGGGTTACATTGACTGTTCGTAGCTGTGGTTGCATTTCATTCATACTGACGTTTTTTCTTTCCCAACAGCCCGAAAATTAGATCATTTTTTTCAGAATGTAGCAATATTTGAAAGCTGTACTCCTGTTGTATTCCTGCTGCTGATACCATTCTGGAGAGCAGGAACTTTCATCATTTTAATATTCATCATTTTCACCTGCTGCACATCATCCAGGAAGATAGCATACCGGTGGTCCGGCTGTTCAAAACGAAAACTGCAGCTATCTATTTTCAATTGTTGAACATGTCTGGCCCAAAGACCGTAAGCAGGTTGGATCTTCAGATCTGCGGCGTTGTACTGTCCTACTCCCAGCTCTACAGGAACCTGTGCCGTATCAGATAGCGGGTTGCCGCCTTTTCCCAGGAAATGAACATCTGTAAAGGAAATATCATTGATATAACCTGTACTACGACCATCTGGCAAGGTAAACCCAATATTATCAGGCAAGCTGTAACCGGCTACTATGGCAGAAAACCGGCGTTGACTGCCATCATACGATTTCCAGCGGGAACCGTTGAAGGAGCTACCGCCATATATCTCACTAATATCAATACCATTGATGGTAATGCGTTCTACTTTTCCAATGTTCACATTGGTGATCAACAATTCATCATGTGCTCTTCCATTTTCTGTAAACTGAAACTTTTCTGCCGTAGCGCCCAGGATACGTGCACGATTGGAGACAGAGATAAAGAAAGGCGCTGCGGTTCTCAACATCTTCGAACGATGATGTAAAGGCCCAGTGTGTCCACAGTTGAGATGAATATCATGGATATCTGCGCCATCATTGGTAGAAATGGAGAATCCTGCTTTATTTGCGCCCAACACGTAGATATTATCTACACAGATATCTGAAATATCATCTGCGGTTTCAGATCCTATCTGGAAGAGATTACAATTTGTATCGCCAATAATATTCCGTACCCTGAAGCCCTTTGAGGGGCGGGTAAATCCAAGGGAACAATCGGACCCTGGTTTCACAATATCATCTGAACTCACCCGGGAAAATATATTCGTCACCGTTACATGATTGCATCCCATAAAATCATATATATCCCTGGCTGATCCCTGATGATCTTTTCCGAAATAAGTATCATGCACATAGATACTATCCGTACCCGTGGCCAATAACACAAAATGTCCTCCCTGATCTATATGCAACATATTATCTGTATCAAAATGCTTCTCCCCTTTTTCTCCGATGTAATAGGGCGCATCCTGGGTTTCATCATACCATAAATCCTGCGGATTATACACGCCTCCAATTTCCACATTGGTACATAGCTTCAAAGAAAACATTTTATCACATCTGTTGTTGGCCGCATTATTCATCACCTTATCGCTGGTTACCAGGTTACCATTACCGGAAATAGTCCCGTTACCAATGATTTTCACATTATCCAGTCGCTCTCCGAAAAACATGGCATTATGAAAGTAATGATGGCCTACATCCTGTTTGGTGAGATAATTCTCGGGATCTTCATAAGGCCCTTTGTCTGTGGGCGAAAGTCCGGATCGATAGGCTCTGTCGGAGAACCAGGTGGTTTCTGGCGCATCTCCTCCTTTTAACGCTTTGATCACTGCGCCTTTTTCCAGGTAGAGGTAGACATTGGATTGTAAATGAATCGTGCGCACGCTGTAGGCTCCTGGAGGGAAGCGTAATGTTCCTCCTCCCATTTTATGCAATGTAAGAATAGCGGCATTAATAGAATCCGTTTGATCTTCCTGTTCCTTTCCGCTGGCGCGATATTGTTTTACATCCAGCATGCCGGTATATATGCTTTCTGTATTGGATGTTTTATTCGCATACTGCAGCCGAAAAGTATAGTACTTGTTTGGTTTCAGGTTTTTCACCACAGCCCGTTTTCCATTGATGCTGGCTTTTGCAGCACTCCAGGTTATGCCATGATCTGTGGATTGCTGTAGCGTTACATTGTCCGGGTAATTCCATTCAAAAGTAGCGGTGGTATAAGTAGATTCATTATTTTCATAACGCTCCATTTGAAGTGGTATTCGCTTCAGCATAATTCTGTCACTTTCGAACAGCAGGATGTTTTTCGCAAGCCCGCTTTCAAGCACCTTTGGCTCGGTGGTGGTGTACCAGGCGCTTATTTCGACAATTTTATGCGCCTCGGGCGTATGTACTCCTGGTATAAACAGTGCCACATCCACGCCATTCTGAGCGCGCAAATCCAGGTGCTGCAATATTATCTGTGTAATCTTTTCACGCTTCACCACACTGCCTTTGCCGATATATGGATAAGGGTAACCCTTTCCACTTCTACCGGAAGAAGTGGTGGCCAATTGACTAAGTAACATTACGCCTCTGCCCAATATATTCACCTGTATGCTATCCGGATTAAACGGCAGTGATGCAGGTATTTCAAATATTACTGTCGCATTAGGCGTACGCTGACCAGCAGTAAAAGAGAATTGTAAATCCGTCAAAGCATTGGCACGTAATGTATTCGTTGGTACAACTAATGTCCCGGTAAGCGCTTTTTCTTTCCATTGCAGGTAATAATGACTAACGGCGCCGGTCTCCCAGTCCAGACGTAAATGATTGGAATCTGTCAGCTTAAAGTGGCTACGGTTATCCCTTTCCATTAATTGCTGCATGAAGCCTTTGGCATCCACTCCTGTATTTATCAGTCCTTCGTTTTGTTTTGTATCTACTGTGTAAGCGTATGTCTGGCCATAGGAAACAGTGATAGTATCCTGGTGAAATCCAGCAAAATTCTTAGGAAGACTAAAAAGCCATTGGGCACTGGCGGGCGTCAGGCCACCCCAGATCAATAGTATTGCAAAAAGGAGATATGAGAATTTCATAACGATGCGCTGTACAATGTGCGTACATGGCCCTAAAATAAGCGCTTGTGGTCGTAAAAGATGCCGCAGTCTTCCCTGAAACTGATAGGAAATTAGCTTATCGTTGGACAATGGCCACCAGTCCCATACCTCCTGCTGTACAAATGGATATCAGGGCTCTTCCGCCTCCTCTTTCCTGGAGCATTTTTGCTGTTTGTCCCAATATTCTTGCGCCGGTTGCGCCAAATGGGTGCCCGATAGCCACGCTGCCTCCTCTGATATTTAATTTTGTACGATCAATGCTACCAAGCGGCGCATCATAACCCAGCTTCTTACAATATGCAGGGTCTTCCCAGGCCTTTAAGGTACATAGTACTTGCCCACAGAAGGCTTCATGAATTTCATACAGATCAAAATCCTGTAAGCTCAGGTTATTTCTTTTCAGGAGTCGCGCTACGGCATAAGTGGGCGCCATCAGCAATCCTTCTCCATGGACATAATCCACTGCTGCGGACTCGGCGTCTTCCAGATATGCCAGTATCGGCCAATTCCTGCTCTGCGCATAGGATTCAGTGGCAAGTAATACGGCAGCGGCTCCATCTGAATAGAGCGTACTATTTCCTGCTGTAAGGCTGCCTTTTCCTGTAAGGTCAAAAGCAGGTTTCAGTTTCGCGAGTTTATCAGGGGTGGTATCCGGGCGAATAATGGCGTCTTTTACGACTCCTTTGAATGGAAAAACAAGATCTTTGAAGAAGCCTGCCTGATAAGCTTTCTCTGCATTCATATGACTATGATATGCCAGTTCATCCTGCGCTTCCCGGGTAATGCCCCATTCTTTCACCATCAATTCCGTATGTTGGCCCATAGACAAGCCGGTACGAGGTTCTACGATACCGGGATAGAGTGGCGACAGATCGCGTATACGAAAAGAGGCCAGTATTTTTAATCTTTCCCCTAAGCTGCGGGCGCCTCGTAAGGCGACCATCTTCCAACTGAATTGTTTACTGAATAATATCGGGAGATCACTGTTAGTGTCGCTACCTCCTGCAATCCCCACCTCGATTTGACCTGCCCTGATACGGAGTCCTAGTTGTACTGCAGCATCCAGACTGGTACTACATGCCCTGACCACATTGTATGCAGGCGTATGCGGATCGAGACCGCTACCCAGCACACATTCCCTTGCGAAATTCCAATCGGTGGAACGGTTCATGATAGCTCCCAGCGCTACATCTCCCAGTCGTTCACCAGAGAGGCCGTATTGGGTCACTATTTCTTGCAGACAGGCAGTCAGCATATCCTGGTTGGAGGTGCGTAGATAGTGGGTAAACGATTTCACGAAAGGGACGCGGCGGGAGCCGATAATAGCGACTTTTTCCATGATCAGGGTTTTCTTAAAGTTAAGTATATTCTCCTGGATTGTATCTTTACAAAACATGCTTTCTCATCATGGCTAAACGGCAATTAACCCGGGAAGAAATACCCGTTTATCACCTGCAGGATTTCCGACATCTGCATCGGGATACCAGTGATAATTCTGCTTTCGGATATAATAACCTTCCGGACACCCACAAAATCAAGGGTTTCGAGATTTATTCCAGTCAGGGGCTGGTGCCTGCGGTAGGTCCGCTGAAATCGGATTTCTATAGGATGAGTATTACGCTTGCAGGCGGAGTGGATGTGCGACTGGGTGTAGAGGAATTCCGCCATCAGCCGGGTACTATCAGTTTTACTTATCCGGGACAGGTGTTTACCAAATGTAATATCCAGCCGGGTACATTCGGATACTATGCTTTATTTGAAGCTGATTTCCTGGAAGGATTATTAGCGCCGGACAAGTTTCAGGAAGAGTTTCCCTTTTTCAGCATAGAGGGGCAGTTATTCATTCAGCTCAATACCGAGGAGATCACCGAAGTCACTGCACATGTACAACAGATAGACGCGGAACTACGTCAGCTGAAAGCCGGGAGGAATGTGGCGATAAAGATGTACTTCTACTTGTTATTACTCGCTATTAAAAGATCGTATATACGTCAGGAATTACATCTCACGTCAACGGATACACGTGCGGCCTATTTGGTACCCCGATTCAGGAAACTGGTCAGCCAGCATTATTTGGCTAAGCGTAAAGTAGCTGATTATGCCGCTTTATTGGGAGTAACCCCTAATCATTTGAACAGGACTGTTCGGGAGGCGACGGGCCATACGGCATCTTACGCTATCAGTACAATGTTGGTTCAGGAAGCCAAGGCACTATTGCGATTCACGGATAGTACTATCGCAGAGATATCCCATCGCCTTGATTTTAGTGACCCTGCAGGATTCAATCGTTTCTTCCGGGAACAGACAGGGCAGACGCCACTGGGGTTTAGGAAGAGTGGATAATGGTTTTCATACGAACTACCATTTACCCCAAAATCTCCAAAAATATATAATGCATAATCGAGTTAATCCTTTGCATAATCAGGATAATAATCAACCGATCATTTTGCCCCAACTTTGTATCACAAAACCCAAATATTATGTCAGGAAATTTCGAAGGAAAAAAAGTTATCGTAGCAGGCGGCTCTACCGGTGTTGGCCTTGCTGCCGCCAGACAATTGCAGGATGCAAAAGCACAAGTGACTATTACCGGTCGTTCTAAAGAGAAATTACAACAGGCTGCCGCAGCACTCCCCGGGATTAACACGGCAGCAGTGGATAGCGGCGATCGCGCAGCGCTGGATCAGTTCTTCCAGGAACATGGCCCCTTTGATCATCTGGTAGTTACCCTCAGTGGAGGAAAAGGCGCAGGTCAGTTCTCTACCCTACCATTGCAGGATTTACAGGAAGGCTTTGAAGGAAAATTCTGGCCACAGCTAAATACCATACAGGCAGCATTGCCTCATATTAACAAAGCGGGTAGTATCACCATCGTAACAGCTGTTTCAAGTATACTCGGACTTCCAGGCACATCCGGACTGGCAGCAATCAATGGTAGCCTGGAACTGATGATACCAGCTATTGCTAAAGAGATACAACCCGTACGCATCAACGCTGTTTCTCCAGGCGTCATTGATACCCCTTGGTGGGACTTCCTCCCCACAGCAGATAAAAAAGCGGCCTTCGATAGCTATGCTGCGCAAACGCCAGCTGGCAGAGTAGGAAAACCAGAAGAAGTAGCAGACGGTATCCTGTTCCTCGCAAGAAATAACTTTGTAACAGGAACGGTTGTACGAGTAGACGGAGGATTGAGTTTATAATAAATAAAGCGGTCGTCCCAAAAATGGGACGACCGGTTACGTGGACGATTATTAACACATGTATGATCTACAAAATTTAAGCAGGAGAAAGCCTGCGGGATCTCAGATAAACTGCTGTCTTGTTCAGGTACGGAAACAATAGTATCAGTACCAACGTTAAAACAATTAAACACGACATCAATTCATAGTAATCCATGGCAAAACGTATCTGGCCCTGTGTATTCACAGCATTCACCAGCAGCTTGTCCGAGGCCCGCATTGCTTTTCCAGCCACCATTCCCTTTGCTTCCAATTTGTGCGCCTGCATACGCAGGGTTTGTCTGACCACCGGGTCCAGCTTGGTAAGATGATCCTGGAATGCGTTGTAATGCCTGCTCTTTCCGAATAACTCAAAGAAATTAATTAGCCCAATACTTACGCAAAATCCCAAATAACGCACTGCCAGACATACCGCTGAAGCCGAAGCCCCTACCGCCGTTGGAACAGAAGAAATAGCATATACTATGGTAGGTACCATAATCAGGCCCACACCAATACCTTGTGCCAACAATGGCAGATAATAGTTAAACTCGTCTGCCTGCACATCAAACAGAAAAAACATCCGCAAATGAAATCCTAGTAACAACAGAAATCCTGGTACCCATATGTACCGGATATGCTTCTTCTGCAATATCAAACAGCAGGCAATAATCACCCCCAGCACCAATCCCGCAATATTCAGAATATTCATATAAGACACATGCATGGGGTCAAATTTCAAGACGACTGCATAGAATGTATTAGTGATACCGGAAGCAAAACGACAGATATACATGATAAAAAGCACCAACAGCCCCACCTTGAAATTCCGGTACCGAAATATTTTCAGGTGTACATACGGCCGCCGCATATGCTTTTGTCTCACTATATAAATCAATAACACTACTACTATCCCTATAACGCTGTTGCGTATTCGTTGATCTTGCATCCAATAATACTCCTGCCCGTAAATCATGATATAACCAAATAAACAGAGCATGATACTGTAGAGTACAAAGCTCTGCCAGTCGAGGTTATAGAGCGGAAAACGTACATTGAGTCTCACCCCGTTCATCGTCAACACCAACAAACACAAGCAAGGCAAATAGGCGAATATGGCGGCTTTGTACACCGCATTGAAATCCATCGCATCTATCAGATCTGCTGTTACAAGGTTATTGAAAGGAACGGCACACAACAGGAACCCAAAGAATACAGAAAAACTGATTTCCCTGGCCCGCTCGCTTTTCAACCGGGTAAACATGAGCGACAAGGAAAGATTCACTGTACATGCAAACAACATTCCCTGAATAAAACGTACCGGCAAAAAGATATTCAGATCATTGGTATGATAACAAATCAGACAGGTGAGGATTTGCAAAAAGGTGAATACAACGAAATACTCTTTTGCCGCCATAAACACGAAGAACCGGCGTTCCAGACTGTAAAAACCTACATATCCCGCGTAGAATAACGCTACTGAAAACTGGATATCTGCCGGTTCACAGCCATAGTATCCCGCCGCCGCATTGATATTGGCCATCGGCAGAAAAAATAGCGCGATAGAAGGCACGATCAACAGAAACAGCATGATCTTAATCAGCCATTCCGGCGTCCACTTTCGGAATATGGGAATGGAATTATCCATGATGCTGTTTTTTAGGCAGATAGACATTCACATTCATGCCCACTTTAAGTCGGTCGATATCTTTCCGTTCTCCATCCACACGTATACGCACCGGTATGCGCTGCACAATCTTCACATAGTTACCGGTAGAGTTATCTGGCGGCAACAGTGAAAAACTGGAACCAGTGGCGGGCGACAGTGAGATAACTGTTCCTTTGAAATGTTGATCCGGGTAAGCGTCCGCCACAATATTAACGGTATCGCCTACACGCATACTTGCCACTTGTGTTTCTTTATAATTGGCGACTATCCATTTATCTGTTTCATTATTCACGATATATGCCAACGTTTCCCCGGCATCGATCATTTGTCCGGGCTCCACTGTTCTACGACCCATACGGCCATCATATGCGGCCCTGACCACGGTATATTCCACATCCAGGTTATGACGATCCAATAAAGAACGAAGTCTGGCTATCTCTGCTTCTACGACCGATTTCTCCGCTCGCGCATCTGCAATACGGGAGGTAGCGGCATCGAAATTTTCTCTGGCCGATTTATAATCGCTGTTATTGATATCCAAAGTTGCCTGCACATTTTCTAACTGTTGCTTGGTGGCGGCTTCATCATCATACATTTCCTTGTAACGCTTGTATTCCAGCTCCTGCTTCCATACGCGGGCTTTGGCCCCATCAATCTGAGCGTTAGATGCGCTGGCCGTTTTCTCCAGTGTATGAATATTACTTTCCAATACGTGCAACTGCGCTTCTGCTTTTCGTATAGACGCTTCCGTTTGATCCGATTGCAGGGTGTATTCCCGGTTGTCTATCACGAGGAGGGTATCTCCTTTTCTCACGGATTGGTTTTCTTCAAACTTCACCGCAACAATAAAACCGCCAGCCCTTGCTATTACGGGGTTTACATATTCCTGTACCTGGGCGTCATTTGTTTGTTCGTACAGATACCAGGAGCGGATAGTTTGAAGTCCCCATACGGCCAGTGCAAGTACAATAATACCGGCCATCCAGCCTGTGATCCTGGTGATCAGCCTGTCTGTGACTAAATGTTTCTTTTTCATTTTAATTATAGCGTACCTGTGATATGCTGGAGTAAGTAGTATTTATTTTGGGAGAGTATCTTTGCTGCGGCCAGCTCAAAGCGCGTTTGCAGCAGTTGTACATCAGCATCCAGCAGGTCTGTAACGAGGGATGCCTGATGAAAATAAGCACTTTTGATGATGCGTGCATTCTCCTCTGCACGGGTCACATTGGTGGTGGCGACATCTATCTGCACCAGCGATTCTCTGTATCTTAAGAATGCTTCTTTCACCTGTTGACGCACTTTATCTTCTGTATCCTTATGCGTTTCTTCTTCCTTTTCATATTCCAGTTTTGCTGCACTTACCTTGTGCGCATTATGATAAAGAGAAGATATCGGAAACGATACTTTCACACCGCCAATCCCGACGGAATACCAGCTGGGATTGTATGGATAAAGGAATATCTGCGGGTTCGAATACCAGAAGTCTCCATACAGTCCCACTTTCGGACGAACATTTGCACGTACCTGCTCCAGGTGAAGACGACTAATTGCTGTTTGCTGTTCAGATATGTGGTACATATATGAATGATGGAGTGCAGCGGCAAGGTAATCATTGTAAGACCCGTTGTTTTCAACCATCACAGCGCAATCCGGATGTACGGGCCTGTCGTCCGGCTCTCCCAAAATGATATTTAATTTCTGATTGGCGATGAGTATATCATTCTCAATTTTCACCAGTGTCAGCTTACGTTTGGAAAGATCCAGTTCCACACGAAGTACATCGCTTTTCAGGACAGTACCGTTGCGGTGAAAGGTTCTGATTTCCTGCAATTGCTTTTCCTGATCGGCAATATCTTTTAGGATAAGTTCCCTGAAGATCTGCGCCTGTTGTAATTCCAGGAACAAAGCAGCCGTCTGATATCTGATCTGGGAAACAGTTTCTTCCTGATGAATAGCGGATAACTGATGTAATACTTTGTCTTCCTCAATTTTCAGGTTTAGCTTGTTCCCATTGTAAATATTGAAGTAGAAATCAGCGCTGGCTTTGTAGAGATTGTGAATCACTTCATGCTGTTCTGTAGGTTTGGAGAAGATACCATTTCCGTAGATGGGGATGTTGGTCGCTTTCTCCGCGCTGGCCATGACTTCCACTTCTGGTAGTCTTTCCATCTTAGCATCTTTGATTTCTTCTCCGGCGATGTCGGTAGCTTTCTTTTTGATGGCGATGGCGCGGCTGTAGGCTTCCGCTTTTTGCCAGGCTTCCGGCAATGTTATATTCAGGGTATCATTTAGGGCAGCGTTGTGTTCCTGCGCGTAAATGGGTAATGAGTGGATTGCCAAAATCATACAGGTGGCAATAATCCGATGTTTGTAATTCATAAAAATTAGATACTATCATCCATATCCGACGCAAAATTAGAACAGTAAATAATTTGCCCTTTCTGATAAATAGTCAATTTTTTCATGATTCCGGCCAATTTAAATTTTTACCTTTGTGGCGGGTTAAAATGTTGAAAAAATGGGGTTGATTGCATCCTTACCGGAGATTAACAAGCAGCGTAATGCTGTGTTTGTAATGCATGAGAAATCGGAGAAACTGATTCCGCTGCATAAGCATAATAAGGGGCAGTTGAGTTATGTGGAGGGAGGAATTGCGTATATAACAATAGATTATAAGACATATGTAATACCTGCCAGACATTTCTTCTGGGTACCGCAGGGCATGCCTCATATATTGCGTATTGGTTATTCGGCCACTGTATTACGTTCCCTTTATTTTTATTCCCACGACGATGATACAGACCCATTTTACAGTCAGTTAGGTATTTACCCTGCCAGCGAGTTGCTGATACAAATGATTAATTATACCGAGCGCTGGGATGGCTATCATGTAACGCGTAAGGATTATAATTTCGAATTTTTAGTATCGCTGAAGAAACTACTGCCACAATTAAATAACAAGGCATTGCCGATCATTTTGCCTACCACAGATGATGATCAGATGCAACATATTATTAAATACCTGGAGAAAAATATTGGAGAACGCCTGACGCTGGAGAGTGTGAGTAAGCATTTTAATCTTAGTCAGCGGTCTATGTCCCGGTTGTTTCAATCTTCCATGCATATATCCTTTCTGCAGTTTCTGCGGACATTGCGTATGGTAAAGGCGATTGAGATGATATTGAAGACATCGCGGCCGGTGAGTGATATTGCCTATGCGGTAGGATATACGTCTATTAGTTCATTTAGTGATGCTTTTCAGGAATTTACGCATTCCCGGCCAACAGATTTCCGGAAAAACTAAAGCCTTCCGAATGGGAAGGCTTTAGTTACTGCCTGGTCAGGCATAAGATTTTCAATAAAAATACCATTTTTCTGAACTCAGATAGCTTCGGCCATCTGGGTACGGAGATACATTCTCGCGTAACGGCAGGCATTCCATTCCGTGCTGTTAAAGTCCAGCGGATTCATTGCGTCCAGTTCGGCATGCAATTTTTCCAAGGATGCCAGTTTGTTTGGTTCAGACAGAGTACTTACAGCATTCTGAATGATTGATTCTACTTCTGCGTAGCTTTCACCTTTCTTAATTTGACTCATTACCATCGGGACAATATTTCCTTCTGCTTTCATCATGCTTATATTTATCGCTTATCAATTATTTTTTAATATACATTTTCAACAGGGTATCAATAGAGGATTCCACGAGGTGGTATGCGGGAGGAATTTCATCTCCCAGGCTGTGAAAAGTAACCAGGCGGGTGCCTGAGGGTCTTGCATCGAGCAATTTAAACAGATACTTACAGTAATAGACGTATAAGCTCGGAGAATATGCTATCTGGTGATCAATTCTGTCATTATGATCCAGATTTTCAAAAAAGGAGTTATAAAAGTAGAAATTATCGAAATCGTCCATATCCAGGTGGGTAAAGTTGCCGTGAATGAATTCCACATTAAATTTTCCCGTCATATCTCTGGCTTCCAGGGCAATCTGATGCAATTCTTCCCTTTGTTCCACTCCGTAAAAATAGGCATCCGGGAAGTAATGTCCGCCTACCAGGCAAAATTTCCCCACCCCACTGCCAATATCCAGGATCTTTGCTCCTGGCTTATTTGCCAGGAATCTGGCAGATGCTTTTGCCACTCCTAGCGGCGTCCAGTGACGTCTGGACAAACGCTGTATCCGCTCAGGGTACAGCCAGTCAAACGCTCCATCATTCAAAAAACAGTTCGGTTTCACCAATCTTTCACTAATTCCTGCCTCTGTTGATAATTCCATCCTGCAAAGTTAACTTTGCATTCAACCTGTTGCGTTGATAAAAATCAATTTTTTTAGGGTTGGGTAAATTGTGTGTATGAGCTTAACTGGCATTTTTCCGATAGATAAATGGAATTTCAAGTCACAATCCATCTTTCAGCACCTTCCGGAGGAAGAGTATGAAATGCTATGCCAAAACCGGCAGGAGCAAGCATTTGAAAAGGGAGAACTCATCTTTAAAGAGGGGGGAATTCCGGCCGGAATATATTTCATTAAACATGGTAAAATAAAGAAATATAAGGCAGACAAAGACGGGAAAGAACAGATTATATATGTTGCTAATACGGGAGAAATAATCGGATATCATGCCATTTTGGGTGAAGACAGGTACCCAGATTCAGCTGCCGCCCTCGAAGATTGTGTGCTGGATTTCGTTCCAAAAGAGGACTTTTTGGCTGCTTTAGCGCAATCGCCTATACTTACGCAGCGACTTTTAAAGGCCTTGAGTCATGAATTTGCGGTACTCAGCAATACGATATCTGTCTTTGCACAACGATCTGTTAAAGAAAGGTTGGCTATTGCCCTCATTGTATTAAGAGAAAAATACAAGGATGATCATACGTCTGGTGCGCCAGTAATAATTAATATTTCCCGTACGGATTTGGCGAGTATTGTTGGCACTGCCAAGGAAAACGTGGTACGATTCCTTAAAGAATTCAAAGAGGCTGCTATCATTAATACCCAGGGCCGTAAGATTGAAATCCTGGATATTCGTAAACTGATAGAAATCTCCAATTACGATTGCTGATTAAATCACCTGGAGTACAATTTTTCCCACATGTTCACTGCTTTCCATTAATTGATGGGCAGCAGCGGCTTCTCCCAGCGGAAAGACCTTATATATCACCGGTTTGAACTTTCCTTGTTCAATCCATGGCCATACATGCTTTTCTACATCAGCTGCCAGCGCCGCTTTGAATTTCAAATCCCGGCTACGCAGGGTACTTCCTGTGATGGTCAGTCGTTTCTGCATCACTGCAAGGGCATCCAGCATTTCTTTATGTCCCCGCATTACATTGATAAACACCAACCGGCCTTCTTCTCTCAACAAATTGATGTTTTTAGGAATATAATCTCCTCCTACCATATCTAATATTACATCAATCCCCTCTCCCCTCAACGCCTCTACGAAATCAGTAGTTCTGTAGTTCACGCATAAAGTAGCTCCTAAAGCCATCACGGCAGCACATTTCGCATCTGTTCCCGCAGTAGCATAGGCTTTCGAGCCTGCTGCTACCGCCAGTTGAACAGCGGTAATACCAATGCCACTACTACCTCCATGTACCAGCAGATGCTCTCCCGGCTGCAGATGGCCCCGCTGAAAAACATTATGCCAAACAGTGAATACCGTTTCGGGTAACGTACATGCCTGTATGAAATCCCAACCTGCGGGCACAGGTAAACATTGCCCTGCCGGCGCAACAACATATTCCGCGTAACCGCCGCCTGCAATAAGCGCACATACTTTATCGCCGACTTTCCACCTATCTACACCTTCTCCGATTGCTTCAATCTCTCCGGCCACTTCCAGGCCTGGTATTTCTTTCGGCGCACCTGGAGGGGCTGCATAATTTCCTTTGCGCTGCGCTATATCCGGGCGGTTCACGCCGGCAGCATGTACTTTTATCAATACCTCGCCTGCTCCTGCTATAGGTTGCTGTCTTTCTTTCAATTGTAGCATGGAGGGAGCTCCTGGTTGATAAATTATTATTGCGCGCATGACACGATTTTTTTATATCTTGAAATACTCTTTGTAGCAGTCCCTGCAATCGCCGTCTTTTTAAATACACACCTCAACGGTAGTATTTCTCTTGACGAAGCAACTCTCTTCCTGCTTTATAAAAACCATAATGATGTTCGATTGTTCTTTCAATATAGTTAATATCTAATCATATGCAAACTATTCTGGTTCTGACCGACTTCTCCGACACAGCCTTTCATGCAGCCGAGTATGCCTGCTTTCTGGCCAAATATTATAATACCCAGCAACTAATTCTACTCAATAGTTATTTCCTGAATCCTACCGCACTTGCCAACCAACCAGTGGTGGCCATGAGCATTCCCGATTTGCAGGCGGATAGCGAAAAACTATTGCAGGATTGGCAAACCAAACTCAGTGTAATCACCAGTGAATCAACTACCATCCGCAGTATCAGTACTAATCTTCCCATTAATGAAGTACTGGATGAGATCAGTAAAAATGAGGATGTACGTTTGACTGTGATGGGTATGAAAGGAAAATCCAACCTGGAAAAAGTATTGGTAGGCAGTACTGCCATTCGCACGATGGCCCAGATCAATATGCCGCTCATGTTGATTCCTGTGGATGCCCCAATCACCATTCCTAAAAAAATTGTGCTGGCAATAGATCTTACCACCTTCAAAGAAGCAGGTAAAGAACACCTGATCCGTGTACTTGATTTACTACAGGGGCATGTACTGGTGATTAATCTGGCTCGCAATGAACGCTATACCACCGAGTTAAGAGATGAGATCCAACTCATGCACGACCTGCTGGATAAATATAACGTGGAATACCATTATGACACCAGCAATAATGTGGCTTCTGCTATTAACAACTTTGCACAAGCGCATCATGCAGATGTGATTATCACCATTCATCGCAAAAACAACAGCATATTATCTTTCTTCCAAAAAAGCGTCACACAACGATTAGCCTGGAATACTACTGTTCCATTGCTGGTATTGCCACTATAGATGTCATGGATTAATGCAACAGCACGAAACCTATGTCTTAACCGCTATGCCATTATACCCATAATAGTTTCAATTACAATGATCCTATAAGTATTTACAAGGAAGGGACGGCAACAAAATGGTGAGAATAGTATTTTCATGATAGGTCTTATGCAATATTCGTATTGCCGTTATAGTTATCCTAACTTAAACCATACAATACAACACAACACAACACAATACAATACAATACAATACAATACAATACAATACAATACAACACCCTACCATACCATACCTCATCTCATAGCATGTAACCATGCTATGGATCTCTTTTCATGAAAAAAAGCCAGACAAAATGAAAACAGAACAGCTCGAGCAAGCCACTATAACAATTTTGTCGCCAGCAGGATTTGATTATCCTTGTTGCTCTTCTTCCAGCGCCTGTTCTACCGCTTTCGACGGGATAAACCAGATTACCGCCACCAGCAAAAGAATAACCCCAGAGAAAAAGGTATTTACAAATGCGAGTGCAATAGCGATTAAATAACCTACCACGGATATATAAGCTTTAGTGCGCAATTTGGCCAAAGCCAATCCCAACCTACCCTCGTTAGGATTGGCTTTCTTGATAGCTATTTGCAGTACTGAAAATGCAGATCCACATAATATCATCACCAATGCATAAGCAGTGACAGTGTGGGGTGCAAAATGATTTTCTCCCATCCAACCAGTCACAAAAGGAACCAATGATAACCAAAACAACAGGTGCATATTAGCCCACATTATCCCGGAGGTTACACGTTTCACAGTATGCAACAGGTGATGATGATTACACCAGTATATACCGACATACATAAAACTCAGTATATAGCTGAAAAATACCGGATACTGTTTCAGTAAATCTGACCATTCCGCTCCATGCGGAACTTTTATTTCCAGTACCATGATGGTGATGATGATGGCCAATACGCCATCACTAAAGGCTTCAAGACGGGCTTTATTCATGAATTAAATATACTGAATAAAGCATATTTAATTCGACCATCTTTAAAACAACACCGTGGTGTGAATCATCATCCTGTTACCGGCTTTCACCCTCATTTCGGCGAGCGACTGATTAATCACCGGCTGAAAATTCCCTCCAATACTGATTTTACCCATGGTCACTTCCGCCCCTACGGTGCCCATCAGCGTATGTCCGCCGGAAATATCCATCTGCATACCCGCATCCAGATCTTTTGCAGCCGCCTCATATAACACGCCTGCATCCGGCGCCAGCGTTAGTTTTTCCCTTACTCTGAATTTATAGTAGGCCAGTATATTCGCGGTAAACTTATTGCCATAACGATAGTCGTAATGATTAGTGGTATTCATCTTGTAACTCAAATTGGCATTGATGCCGGCATCCATTAATCGCACATCATACATGACATTCATGGTAAAATCCATGCTCCCTGTTCCAAGTTGATAGTTATTGGGAGATTCGCCTCCGGCTTGTTTAGCGGCTTGTTCATATCGCCCGGTAGGACCTTTAATACCAGCCCCTACCCAGAGCGACTGTACCAGCAGTTTACCGTTCCCTACTGTTTGCTGTTTATCCAACAGATTATAAAATCCGATCACCGCAATATCTCCAAGTCCAGACTGACGTTGCACTATTCCCTGATTACTTTTACTGTTAAAGTTCATTGGTACAAAGCCCAATATCCGGAAACGTTTTCCCAGGTTCCAACCTCCCCATAATTCCGCTGTTTGATAAGTTTCGGCAGTGGTGAGATAAGAGGTAGTACCATGTGGCCCCAGGTGAGATTGCAGTGTTTTATACTGATAGCGCAGGCCAACAAAGCGCTTACTAAAATCCGGGAGAATACCCAGATAATAACTCCCGACGCCACAGCCACAGATATCGCATGCTCGTATGCCCGTTAGCGTTAGTATTGATAAGATGAATGTTAATATTATTTTCTTCATGATGTGCTAATGTTATTCCGAAAACTTTCCATCTTCCTTAAAAGGAACGCCTTGCAAATCCTTCTTGCATCCACAAAAATGTTATCTGCAAAGCTTTTGCAGCGCACTTTACGGCTGTTCAGAAAATCTTCGGTCATTAATAAATGTTGTGTCATTCAGCGTTTGCAGAAATGCCAGCAGGTATTCTTTGTCTGTTGCGGATAAGGGCAGCCCATTTTTCAGTAAAGGGTCCAGCGTGGGCATATCCTGCACCTCATGGGTATAATGATCCAATACTCCCGCTAAGGCGTAAAAACGGCCATCATGCATATAAGGAGCCGTAAAGCCAAGATTACGCAAACTAGGCACTTTGAATTTGTATTTATCCCCTGCATTCAGCGTGATATCGTATCTCCCTAAATCATTATTAGGCCCCGCTCCGATACCATTGTTGCGATAGGAAAAATCACTGAACAAAGGTTCCTTATGACAACTATTACATTGTTGCTGAAACACCTTGTAGCCCGCGCTTTCTGCCGCTGTAAACTGCATTCCTTCCCCACGCATCACCCGGTCGTACTTGGAATTACTGCTCACAACCATCACCATAAATTGCGACATTGCTTTGGTGAGTCGGGCCGTCGTTATCTCCGGCGTACCAAAAGCTTTACGGAATAATTCCGGATAAGTAGGAATCCCCCTGAGCTTCTGTAGTACATTCTCCATGGTTTCATCCATTTCAACCGGATTCATGATGGGCGCAATAGGCTGCAAATCCAAATCAAATATTCCTCCATCCAACATGAAAGCCGGATGCCAGGCCAGATTCATGATGGGAGGCGCATTCCTGCTGCCTAAGCGGTCATCAATACCATGACTCACATCATGCCCATGATGGGTGAATGCCGATGTCTGCAAATGGCAATCTCCACAGGATATCGTATTATTCCTCGACATCCTCGGTTCATAAAATAATTTTCGTCCTAACTCAAACCCTTCTCTGGTAACAGGATTCTTTGCCAGATCATACACCGGGGCAGGGAAATTTGCCGGCGGTTGAAAGCCGGCAAATAACGGAGCAGTATCATTTTTTCTACTGCATGCAAACAATATAATATTTACACAAAGCAGTACTATCAAATGTTTACGATACATAGCCACTAGTTTTCTGTATGGTCATGGAAGAACATGTTTATATAGTTATTCGCAACGAGTGTCGAAAAATCACTGAACATGACAGAAGAATTTTTAGCAAGACTTACACGCGTACTTCCATCAAATACTTTCAACACATCCACCATCAGATGCACATTCGCTTCCCGGCCCACGCGTACCTTGGGAATACCGCCATTGCGCAAATCAATGGTGATTGTTTTTACATTATTGATGGTAGGTGCGCTATATCCGCCAAAGCCCCCGATGTGATAACGAAATTTATGCTGCCCGGAAGGGTCCGCCGGCACAGCATCTGCGGTTCCTTCCATCTTGAAGAAAATATACCCGCTGTTCCAACTCCAGTACATACCATTATCCATACCCGTTGCAGGATCCAGTACACCTGTACGTTTGCTGATATCCATCGTATTGCGTAAACTATCTACTCCCAACACAAAACTGAGCGTATAGTAATCTCCCGTTGGCACCCGTACTTTGGCAAATTGTGATGGACCATTCCCCTCCTTAATCAGAAAGTAACTGCTGTCCTGCGGTACTACAAAGGTTTTTCCAGCTGCATCCTTCAGCTGAATATTACTGATGTAATACTGTAACAAGGATATTTTAAAGGTTTCTCCACTGGCATTTACATAAGTGCCGGTATTCAACTGCAACTTCTTTGCGCCCACAATATTGTCGAATTGAACAGACAAGGTAGACATCTCTCCTCCGCCTGCAGGCGCCACTTCATCTTTACGGGAACATGACTGGAGTACAATAGCGGAAATAACAAGTATATAAATGAAAACGAATTTAATATTCATGGTATGAATAGCTTAAGTATGAGCAATAGCAATCCCTCCCGCCGAATCAATGTCGGCAGTAAAAGAGAAAAAATGTTGAAAACAAGCTATCAGATGGACATACAAATGATGTCGCAACAATAGTTGTCGTTAATAAAAAGAAATAGAAAGAAAGATGGATGTAATCAAGCCGTAGCAGGCGGGTGAAATACAGCAGTAGGTTGATCTACAGGAGAACCAATGGTGATAGGTATTTTGAATTGTTGCTGCGTACTAAATGTAGTTGCCTGGAAAGTAATAGCAAGATGATTACCGGCATGAAAAACCTCACTTTTATGCTCTGCTCTGCGCTCCGGATTTTCTTCGTTACGCTTTTCTTCTGCACTCAACTGCTTACGCAAATGACATTTACCATTACAATGTAACTTAGGCTTGTCACGGTTTTCACATAAATTGGCAGCAATGTATTGCTGACTCACATAAAACTCCAACATAACGAAATAGCGGCCCGACAACTGGCAAAACCAGGTGAGCAACAACAATATCGTGATGAGTTTTTTTCGCATGAGATGGAGCTACAGTCAGTTGCGCGCAAAGGTAATTCATAAATACTTTGAATGAATAAAAAAATGTTAAAAACTATTACATCACCCTATTTATTTACAAAGGAGATTAACTTGCATTCACTCCTCTGCATGGTAATCCGCGAATCATTTCACTGCATTATCACCGCAGAAAAAATATAGTTTTTACCGGATCAAATGATTATCTTTATCAGACCAATGCCTTTGATAAGGATACCTTTGAAAAACCATACACAAGAAAACCGGTCCTCATTTCAAAAACACAAGTATGATTAAGCGCACGATTCTGATGATAGATGATGATGCAGATGACAGACAATTGTTCTGTGACGCACTTCAGGAAGTATCTCCTGAAAGCCTTGCGCTTACTTTTGAAAGCGGAGTAGAAGCCATCTCCAAACTACAAAACAACAGCATCTCCATCCCTGATTTTATTTTCCTGGATATCAATATGCCAGTAATGAACGGGAAAGAATGCCTCACCGCTCTCAAAAAAATCGCTCACCTCAAACTCACCCAGATCATCATGCTCTCCACTTCCACCCTAAGAGAGGATTTTAACGATGCCATGGACCTGGGCGCTCAATTCTTCATGACCAAACCCAATTCCTTCACGGATTTATGCGATAATCTTCGCAATATCCTGGAAAACAAATGGAAACATATGCTGAGAAATTAATTCCATTATCAATTTTATTTTTTCACACCTTTATTGCAATCGTTTGCAATAATCACTATTTTAGTGCCATCACTGTCTTAATCCATTCCTCAACATGAGAAAAATTGCTGCTATCGCCGCATTCACCTTTGCCTCCTGCGCCACCTTACCGTCGCTCGCAGAAACCATCCGCGTCAATTCTATCGATGCGCTACAAACCGCCGTCAACAAAGCACACCCAGGAGATGAAATCATCCTCGCAGACGGCGTATATACCACCAGCACAGATCTTACCATCGCCTGCGCCGGTACTAATAGCGCTCATATTATTATCCGGTCCGCCTCCCCCGCAGGCGCCGAAATCACCGGAAACGGCGGTTTCATGGTCATCGCTCCAGCTAAATACGTAGACATTAAATGGTTTAAATTCACCCATAAATCCAATCATACTAAAACCGCTCCAGGCACCAGTTTTTGCCGCTTTACCCGGAACGTCTTCCAGACTACCGGCGATGGCGAATATCTACTCCTCGCCGGTAGCGACCATCAAGTAGACTATAACACCTTCCAACATAAGAATAGTATGGGGAGATTCATTGCCGTTCGTGGCCAGGGAAGCCAAATCGCAGAACGACTCTGGATTCATCATAACTACTTCAACGACTTCCAGCCACAAACAGGAAACGGCGCAGAAGCCCTGCAGTTCGGACTTAGCGGATTCAGTATGAGCAACAGTAACAGTATCGTGGAGTACAACGTTTTTGAAGCCTGCGCAGGTGAAAATGAACTCATCTCTGTAAAATCATCTGCCGTTACCCTTCGCTACAATACCATCCGCAATTGTAAAGCACAGTTCACACTCCGCCATGGCAACTACTGCCAGGTCTATGGCAACTATTTTACTCAAACACCCGGCCTTCGTATATTCGGAGATCATCATATCATCCACAGCAACTACTTCGAAAACTGTGAAATAGGTATTAATATCGGCAATGGCGACGGAGAAGTAGCCACCGGATCTCTCCTTACCTGCCACGACAGGCCCGATTCTGTTCTCATCGCCTTCAATACGCTGGTTAACAATCACGCCAATATCCTGATGTCGGATCGCAAAGATGGCCTCGGCGCCACCGCCGTTACCATTGCCTGGAATATTATCCAGGGCGGTGGGAAAGCAGCCGATATCAGAGGTACTTTCCCCGGCGCCGTATGGACCGGCAACATCCTCTGGCAAGTAAGCGGCAATGGAGACATGCCCGCCACCGGCGCACGCATGACAGATCCTAAACTCGTAAAAGACAATAACGGCATCTGGCATCTTACCAGCGGCAGCCCGGCAATAGGCGCCTGCAAACAAGCCATAGCAGGCGTTTCTACAGATATGGATGGTCAACCCCGCAAAGCTCCGCTCGATGCAGGCGCAGACCAATTATCCAACGCTCCTGCTACCGCCACTATGATGGAAGCCACTCAAACTGGTTACCTCGCAAAATAATTTTCAGGCTTTCCTTATCTTCGGACTTTAATTCAGGTATGAAGGTTTGTATTGCAGAAAAGCCCAGCGTAGCCCGCGATATCGCCACCGTTATCGGCGCGAAGCAAAGAAAGGATGGATATTATGAAGGAAATGGATTCCAGGTCACCTGGACATTCGGGCATTTCTGTACACTGAAAGAACCACATGATTACTATGATCAGTGGAAATACTGGCGACTGGAAGATCTACCCATGATCCCGCCCAGCTTCGGTATTAAACTGATCGAAAATAGCGGCGTCGAAAAACAGTTTAAAATCATAGAACAACTGGTTCAACAGTGCGAAGAAGTGATTAACTGCGGCGATGCCGGCCAGGAAGGAGAACTGATTCAACGATGGGTATTGCTGAAAGCCCGTTGTACGGCCCCTATCAAACGACTGTGGATTTCATCCCTAACGGAAGAGGCTATACGTAACGGCTTTCAGCACCTGAAAGACAGCGAACAATACAATAATCTGTATGCTGCCGGAAGTGCACGCGCCATCGGCGACTGGCTGCTAGGCATGAATGCCACCCGCCTGTTTACCAAGAAATTTGCTGTAGGAAAAGTAGTACTCTCCATCGGACGAGTACAAACCCCTACCCTCGCCATGATCGTGGCCCGCCAAAAAGAAATCAACGCCTTCGTTTCTGAAGAATATTGGGAACTCAAAACCATCTACCGGGAAACAGAATTCACAGCAACAATTGAACGTCTGAAGAATATAGAAAAAGCCAATAAAGGCCTCGCCTACCTGAAGGAGCATCTCTTCGAAATCACCAGCTTCGAAAGAAAAGACGGAAAGGAAGGAAATCCACGCCTGTACGACCTTACCGCTCTGCAAGTGGACGCCAACAAAAAATTCGCTTTCTCCGCAGACGATACGCTGAAATATATCCAGAGCCTCTACGAGAAAAAATTGGTGACCTACCCAAGAGTAGATACCACCTACCTCTCTGAGGATCTGCACCCTAAAATCCCGGGCATTCTCCAGGATATGACGCCTTATGCGGCGCTCACAGCACCTATCCTGGCCAATCCCATTCCAAAGCTGAAAACAGTCTTCGATGACAAGAAAGTAACAGATCACCATGCGATAATTCCTACCGGCGTTTACCCGCAAGGTCTCTCGCTGGAAGAAAAACGTATATACGATCTCGTTGCACGTCGCTTTATAGCAGCCTTCTATCCGGAATGTAAAATTTCCAATACCACCGTACTGGGAAAAGTAGGACAGGTGGAATTCAAAGCCACCGGTAAACAGATCCTGGAACCAGGCTGGAAAGAAGTATACGCCAACGATATCCAGAAAGACGAAGAGGAAGAAGGCGAAAAAATTATTCCTGAATTTACAGTGGGAGAATCAGGTCCGCATGAACCACGCGTACATAAAGGGAAAACAACTCCTCCTAAAGCCTATACGGAAGCAACATTGCTTCGTGCGATGGAAACCGCAGGCAAACAGGTAGAAGATGAGGAAATGAGAGACCTCCTGAAAGACAACGGCATCGGTCGCCCCTCCACCCGGGCTGCTATTATCGAAACGCTGTTCAAAAGGAAGTATATCGACAAAAAGAAAA
The DNA here is from genome assembly GCF_003259435.1 of Chitinophaga dinghuensis. Classification (GTDB taxonomy): domain Bacteria; phylum Bacteroidota; class Bacteroidia; order Chitinophagales; family Chitinophagaceae; genus Chitinophaga; species Chitinophaga dinghuensis. Next base: position 846,894 of record NZ_QLMA01000001.1, on the reverse strand, counting down.
AAAATATCTATGCCACACAAACAGGTATGGATTTGATAGACACGATCCAGACGGAAATTCTGAAAAGTCCTGAACTCACCGGTCAGTGGGAACGCAAACTGCGCCTGATAGAAAAAGGCGAATATGCGATGGAGACTTTTAAACAGGAACTGATCCAGATGGTAGTAGATCTCACCAAAGAAGTTAAAACCAATTCCTACAAAGTAATTACTGTTGCGCCAGAAGCGCCGCCAGAAGAGGAGAAAACAAAGAAACCGCGCGCGCCCAAAAAACCTGCGCCAGACATGCAGGAGCTGCAATGTCCGAAATGTAAATCTCATCCGCTGAAGAAAGGAAATACGGCGTATGGTTGCAGTAATTTCAGCGTTTGCGGCTTTAAAGTACCTTTCGAAATATTTGGAAAGAAATTATCCGACAAACAAATTACCGATCTGATTACAAAGGGTAAAACAGGAAAAATCAAAGGTCTGCAACAACCAGATGGGGCTCCTACCGAAGGGAAAATCGCACTGAATAAGGATTTTCAGACCATCATTGAATAAGCATTATTTATCGATCATGGTCAACTGATAGCTGGCGGCATGTCTGCGTGGAATAATACGCTCTCCGTTTACATGCGCCCAGGATTGGGTAAACGCTGCGCCGAAATAGAAAATCATAGCGGTATAAAATACAAAAAGCAACAATAAAACAGTAGAGGCAGAAGCGCCATAGATGTTATTGATACTACTGTAATTCAGTGCCAATCTAAGTATCAGCTTACCGATATTAAACAGAATGCTCGTTACAAATGCACCAGTAAACAGTATTTTTTTGGTTGGCCTTCCTGCCGGTAAAAAATAAAATACCATAGAAAACCATAAAGTGACAGTTACCACAGAGATCGCATAATTCAACGCACTGTTGAAATATCCGCTGAGCGCAGGAAGAAAATTAGCAATGATAGCAGCAATAAAACGCTGTGCAGCACTGGCAACCAAGTCTATCAGAAATATTATTCCAATGAAACAGATCACCATCAGCCCCTTCAATCTGGCGAGTAAAATGCGCCAGAAATTTTCCTTGTGTACTACCCTCAGATTCCACAATTGATTCAATGAACTACTGATTACTTTAAATAATGTAGTAGCCACAAAGAGGAGAAATAAAAATCCTAATGCAGTGATAATTTCATTCTGTGCAATACCGCGGATAGCATGTAATGTACCTCGAACCATGTCGGTCGTTTCTACGCCGATGATACCGCTGAGCTGCTCAAATAAACGCTTGCCGGAATGCGGTAAGCGAAAAATTAATCTAAGCAATTGTATGAGAATTACCAATATGGCGGGGAGTGCAAAAGTGGTGAAAAATGCAGTGGCGCCCGCTAATCGCAGCGGGTCATTTGCAATGAGTGTTTGAAAGGCAGCCCTAAATGCGGTAACCAGTTTTTTCAAAATCATAGCGCAAAATTAGCAAAATCTTTAGAGCAGAATGATATGGAGATTATCTTTTGTTTTGAATTAAAAATTGCAGTACTCTTGTCGCCCTAAAATCAGAAAGAATGCGCAAATTAAAACTCTACATTGCCATCACACTTGATGGCTACATTGCGACAAAAGAAGGTAATATCGACTGGCTTCTCAACTTCCCCAACGAAGACGGAAACGATTATGGTTATGCCGAATTCCTGGAGGAAATTGATGTTACGCTAATGGGTAACCAAACGTACAAGCATGTATTACAATTGGCTGATCCTTTTCCTTACAAAGAAAAGACCAATTACGTTTTCACCAAAAGTGCAAACATTTCCATCGCCCCTTATGTTCATTTTGTAGATGGAGACATGGTAAGGTTTGTAAAGCATTTGAAAAACAAACCAGGAAAAGATATCTGGTTAATCGGCGGTAGTCAGATCAACACCGTATTGCTGGCCGCAGATCTTATCGATGAATTACATATTGCACAATTCCCCATCGTACTTGGAGCTGGCATTCCTTTGTTTGGCGGCGTACAGCACCTACGTCAATTTGAACTAACACATCTGAAGAAAAACAAAAACGGGGTACTGGAATTACGCTACAAAAGGTAGTAAATCCATGACAGGAGGAAGCATACTGGAAAAAAAGCGATATATTAGCGAGCAGGCAAAGAATCGTTAAATCGGCCTTTGAGCAATACCATAGCACGTTTCGTGCTGGCACAATGAATATTCACGCGTAATTAAACCACCTTTTCTGTATGCATGTACCACAGTTAATTATTGACCTGGCCTTGATACTAGGCGCCGCTGGAATTATCACACTGCTATTCCGGCGGCTTAAACAACCTATGGTGTTGGGTTATATAATTGCGGGATTCATAGTGAGTCCTAACTTCAAATTATTCCCCTCTATCGGAGATACCCATGGTATTAAAACCTGGTCTGAGATAGGCGTTATCTTCCTCCTGTTTTCCCTTGGCCTCGAATTTAGTTTCAAGAAATTAATGCGGGTAGGAGGCACCGCTGCCATTACGGCCTTCACAGAAATAGCCTGTATCACTGTCGCAGGTTTCTTCGTTGGACAGTGGATGGGCTGGTCTTTCATGGATAGTATGTTCCTTGGCGGCTTACTGGCCAGTTCTTCTACCACCATCATTATCCGGGCTTTTGAAGAACTGGGCATCAAAAAGAAATCATTTACAAAAATCGTCTTCGGCGTACTGGTAATTGAAGATATTGTGGTGATCCTGATGATGGTATTGCTCTCCACCATGGCGGTGAGTAAACAGTTTGAAGGCGTAGACATGATTCTCACTGTACTGAAACTCCTCTTCTTCCTGGCGCTCTGGTTCCTCGCAGGCATCTTCCTGCTACCTACTTTCCTGAAAAAAATGGAGAAGTATATCAATGAGGAAACATTGCTGGTCATCAGTATCGCACTTTGTTTCGGCATGGTGATCCTCGCTACCAAAGTAGGCTTCTCCGCTGAACTGGGCGCATTCATCATGGGATCTATCATCGCAGAAACCACCAAAGCAGAGAAAGTAGAACATCTGATCCAACCAGTGAAAGACCTCTTCGGCGCTATCTTCTTCGTATCAGTAGGTATGCTGATCAATCCGGAAATGATCGTTGAATACAAATGGCCGGTACTTTGGATAACCTTACTCACCATCTTCGGAAAATGTATCAGTACCACCCTGGGAGCGCTGCTCTCCGGTCAACCACTGAAACAAGCCGTACAAGTAGGTATGAGCATGGCGCAAGTGGGCGAGTTTGCATTTATCATCGCCACACTGGGTATGACCCTCGGCGTTACCAGCGACTTCCTCTTCCCGGTAGCCGTAGGTACGTCTGCCATTACCACCTTTACTACGCCTTATATGATTAAATTCTCCATGCCTTTCTACAACTGGCTGGAGAAAGTACTGCCGCCGAAATGGATTGCTTCTCTCAACCGATATAGCGCCAGTTCCCAAACCCTGCAAGGGGAAAGCGACTGGAGAAAAGTACTTCGTTCATACGTTCGCGTGATTATTCTCAACGGCGTACTGATGTTCGCCATCACGATGATCTGTAAAATCTATCTCGGCCCGTTCCTGATGAAACAGTTCAGTAATCCGTTCTGGGCAAGAATGACCACCGTAATCATTGGTATGGTGGCCATGGCGCCATTCATCTGGGCAATGGTGGTACAAAAAATTCAAAGCATCGCTTACAAATCGCTGTGGCTCGACTCCAAATACAACCGCGGACCGCTGGTAGTGGCAGAGTTGATGCGTAGCGTGGTGGCGGTATTGCTGGTAGGTTTCTTTATCAATCAGTTCTTCCCGCTGCTACCATCCTTACTGGGCACTATTCTCGGCATGCTGGTCGTACTGGTAGCAGTAAGAAATCAACTACAGAAATTCTATAACAGAATTGAAAGCAGATTCCTCACTAACCTGAACGCCAGAGAAACTGCAGAAGAAGAAAAATCCAAGAAACTGGTTAGTCTGCCTTGGGATGCACAAGTGAGCGAAATCGTTATCGATCCATGGAGTACTTTAATTGATATTCCATTGGAAGCCCTGCAACTGCGGGAAAAATACGGTATCAATATCGGCGCTATACGCAGAGGCGAATTTACCATCTTCACTCCTGCCAGAACAGAAAAGCTCTTTCCTTATGATAAGATCACAGTGATTGGTACGGATACTCAGCTCGAGGAATTCTCGAAAGTAGCCAACTCCAGTATCAATACAGGAAAGCAAGAAGCAGATGGAGAAGATAATGTCTCCCTGGTAAGTATTGTTGTAGACGAAAACAACGGATTAACCGGCAAAACCTTGCGTACTTCCGGCATTCGTGAAAAAACACAAGCCCTGGTAGTAGGTATTGCCAGAGGAGGAGAGAAAATGCTCAACCCCTCCTCCGACACCACTTTTGAATGGGAAGACGTTGTATGGCTCGTGGGCGACCGCAAGCGCATACAGGAATTCAAAGGCTAAGCCTTCTTAAGAAATTCTCTTAATACATACTGTAAAATGCCGCCATTGCTGTAATAAGCTATCTCAATAGCTGAGTCAAGGCGGCATTTTACATTAAATACAATGGTTTCTCCCTCCGATGGCACAGCCGTTACCTGCAGCAGCTTATTAGGCTCCAGCCCATCTTTAATCCCACGTATAGTATATAACTCTGTACCGGTAAGTCCTAATAGTGAAGCATTCTGCCCGTTAATATATTCCAGTGGCAGCACACCCATTCCTACGAGGTTACTCCGGTGAATACGTTCAAAACTCTCTGCCAGTACCGCTTTTACTCCCAGCAGATTCGTTCCTTTTGCGGCCCAGTCGCGCGAAGAACCACTGCCATACTCTTTCCCCGCTAATATCATCAGCGGCACTTTATGACTGGCATACTGCACACTGGCATCAAAAACAGACATCACCATGCCGGAAGGAATGACCGTTGTAAAGCCTCCTTCTTTAGGCGACAGATCGTTTTTGATACGCACATTGGCAAATGTTCCGCGTATCATCACTTCATGATTCCCTCTGCGAGAGCCATAAGAGTTAAATAACCGGGGATCTATTCCGTGATCAATGAGGTATTTACCAGCGGGACTATCCGCTTTAAATGATCCTGCGGGAGATATATGATCCGTAGTTACGGAATCGCCCAGTTTCAGCAGAATCCTTGCTCCTTCAATATCCTGGATACTTTCCGGCGTATCAGGCAGATTTTCAAAGAAAGGCGCTTCCCGGATATAAGTGGAGTTCTGGCTCCAATGGTAGTTTTCACCGGAAGGCGCCAGCAAGCCTCTCCATTGTTCATCTCCATCAAAGATCACTTTATAGGTTTCTTCAAAATCTGACTGCAATACGGCCTTTTCCATGGCAGCATTGATTTCCTGCTGTGTAGGCCAGATCTCCCGCAGGTATACCGGTTCTCCGTTAGGGTCATAACTCAGCGGTTCTGTCAGCAGATCGGTGTCGATACGGCCTGCCAGGGCATATGCGACTACTAACATGGGCGATGCCAGGAAATTCATTTTGACCTGCGGATGTACTCTTGCCTCAAAATTGCGATTCCCGGAAAGTGCAGATGCCACAATCAAATTGCCTTTATCTACCGCCTCCGCAATCGCCGGTGGCAAAGGACCACTGTTACCAATACACGAAGTACAGCCATACCCTACCACATGAAATCGTAAAGCTTCCAGATCTGTGAGTAATCCGGAACGTTGGAGATATTCCGTTACTACTCTGGAACCAGGGGCCAGACTCGTTTTCACCCAGGGTTTCACGGTGAGCCCCCGGGCTACCGCCTTGGCAGCCACTAAACCTGCGCCTATCATCACACTCGGATTAGAAGTATTGGTGCAACTGGTAATGGCAGCAATCACCACTGCCCCGTCACTCAGTACATATTCCTGGTTTTTCAGTTTAATACGTACTGATTGCAGACTATCCTGCTCTACTTCCACTTCCTGTGAAGGTTTCTGTATTTCGTAGGTAAAACTTGTTCCAGAGCCGCCTTCCGACAACCAGGCCGTATCCCTGCGTTTGCCTTCCGGCGTATACATACGTTTGAATTCCTTATCCATCAGCTCCTGGAAACGCGTATGCACATCTTTGACAGGAATGCGGTCCTGCGGCCGCTTAGGCCCTGCTACCGCGGATTCTACTTTAGAGAGATCCAGTTCCAGTATATCCGAGTATGCAATGTTTTCATTCCCTGTGCGCCAGAGCATATTCTCCTTGCAATAGGATTCCACCCGCTGAATCACTTCTTCCGGGCGATTCGTACGGCGCATATAACGAAGGGTCTGATCATCGATAGGAAAATAAGTGGCGGTACAACCAAATTCCGGCGACATATTAGAGATCGTGGCTCTGTCGGGCACCGATAAATGATCAAGGCCATCTCCGAAAACTTCCACGAATTTATTCACCACGCCATACTTACGGAGCATTTCAGTAATGGCAAGCACCATATCCGTTGCCGTTACACCTTCGGATAACTGGCCGGTTAACCGGAGGCCGATTACTTCTGGACAGGTGAAATACAGTGGCTGTCCTAACAAGGCCGCTTCAGCTTCTATCCCGCCAACGCCCCAACCCAGTACGCCAATACCATTTACCATCGGCGTATGAGAATCTGTACCCACAAGGGTATCCGGGAATATCCAGCCATCTCTTTCCACCACGCCATGAGCGAGGTATTCCAGGTTTACCTGGTGACAAATCCCCATGCCCGGAGGCACTACCGTAAAATTACCAAAGGCTTGCTGAGCCCATTTCAGCAACTGATAACGCTCTGTATTGCGTTCGTATTCGTAGGCAACATTTTTCGTATAGGAGTAACCGGTACCAAAGAAATCTACCTGTACGGAGTGATCCACTACCAGGTCTACCGGAATGAGTGGGTTAATGCGGGCGCCATCTTTGCCCCGGCGAATAACTTCCGCGCGGATAGAAGCAATATCCACCACTGCGGGTACACCAGTGAAATCCTGCATGAGTACGCGGGCCGGTTTAAAAGGTATTTCTTTGTCAATAGGTTCTGGCGTCCAGTTGACAAGGGTGTTGACATGTTCATCAGTGATGGCAAACTGATCGTGGTTGCGAAGTACATTTTCCAGCAGAATGCGAATAGAAAATGGCAGTCGGGAAATATTCTTCCCATTTTTTTCCAGGTCTGTCAGTGAAGCGATACGTGATTGCATTAGTAAAGATTTTGACCATACTAATCAACCAGCGAGCTGACTATATTGTTCGCGGTGTGATGCGATAGGCGCAGCGGCGGGCGCCTGCTATGATATGATCTTCCCGCTGTACTTTCACCTCTTTTCCCAGCACTGTACGGAATGTTTCCAGTTCCGCCTTACAGAAACCCTGACAAGCTTTCGCTGCCGCACAGATGGGACAATGATTTTCTATCAGCAGGAAGCTCTCTCCTTCTTTGGTACAACTGGCCATATATCCTTCTTTATCGCGCAGGGCGGCCAGTTCCTGGAGTTTATCTTCCAGTTCAGGGAATTGTTTCAATTCCGTATTATATTTACGTATATTATTTTTTTGTTGAGACAAAATAACCTCGTTTAATGCATCTTCTCCTAGTGTTTCACGAATGGAGCTGATGAGCCGGAGTGTAAGTTCAGCGTGTGTATCAGGAAATCTTGATTCACTTTTTTCAGTCAGCGACCAGATTTGCTGGGGCCTGCCACGTCCTTTCACGGCCGTAGTAGCTTGTACCAGCCCGTCGGCAGCCAATTTCTGTAACTGAAAACGCGCCCCTTCCGTGGTCACCTTTAATGCTTCCGCCAGTGCGTGCAGCGGCAAAGGGCCCCTGGTCTTCAATATCCACACCGCCTGTTCATTATCCGGCAAATTATTTTTCATAATAAACAAAGTAATTATTTGGTTTATTCACAAAACTACTAACTTTGTCCCGCATTAAAAATTTAATACTGCCATCATGAAAGTATTATTATTCAATGGATCGCTGGAAAAAAAACCAACGAGCACGTCCTATGCCATTATCGCCAGTTTACGCAGCCTTTTGGAAGCAAAAGGAATGGAAACAACAGTTTTCAACCTGGCGGAAGCGGCTATCCCATTTTTTGATACCGTAGGCCTCCAGCAAGTACCGGAGTCGGCCAGAGAAATGACGAATATCTTCCGCGATGCGGATCTGCATATATGGCTCACCCCCTTATATCATGGCAGCATGACGGGCGCCATGAAAAACTGCCTGGACTGGATTGAAATCAGCTCCAAAGAAAAAGTACCTTATCTGACCAACAAAGTGGTAGGAATGGTATGCTGGGCAGAAGGCGGCCACGCTATGCAAGGTATCAATACCATGGAAGCAGTAGCCAAAGCATTGAGAGCATGGGTATTGCCTTATTCTGTTCCTACTGTACGCGGACATCTGTTCAATGCAGACTATAGCATCACAGAGGAATACCAGAAGAAATTCGAACTGCTCGTAAATCTGTTAACAGACGTAAAGTTCCAGTTTGCGGATAAACAACACTGATGAACAGGAATGGGTGGTAACAGCAGCTTCGGGCAGCTGCTGTTGCTACTTTACGTTTCCCCCATTTCTATCCTATATACGCGCTCTATACCGCTATAAGCATTACCAATATCTTACTTTCCCCCTTATCTGTGATTACTGGGTAAATTTGTATTCAGAAAATCGACAGACAAAATGAAGAAAATCAGACTGGGTATACTTGATCAATCTATTATAGCGCGTAACAGTACGCCTAAAGAGGCTATTCTGCGGACCACAGAACTGGTAAAACTGGCGGATAAGCTGGGTTACAGCCGCTTCTGGGTTTCAGAACACCATAATTTCCAAAAAATAGCAGGCTCCACACCGGAAGTATTGCTGGCTCACCTTGCAGGAGAAGCCCCCAACATCCGCGTAGGGTCAGGCGGTATCATGCTGCCCAATCACAGCGCACTGAAAGTGGCAGAGAACTTCCGCATGCTGGAAACCATCTTCCCCGGCAGGATAGATCTGGGTGTAGGTCGCGCTCCTGGTGGAGACAGGCCCACTGCAGCTTTGCTGAATCCATCCAATACCTTCAGCGAACAGGAATTCATGCAGCAACTCAAAGACCTGCGCGCATTCCTCACAGATCATCAGACAAGCGAATCTCCACATGAAAATATTATCGCCATCCCGCAGGCGGAAACGGTACCCGAGCTCTGGATACTCAGCTCCAGCGGCGGCAGTGGATATTTTGCAGCACATCTGGGAATGGCGCTCTCTTTTGCACACTTCATCAATCCGAACGGAGGCCCTGAGGCTGTGAAAGAATATCGTCGGCATTTCAGACCTTCTGACCTGTTAGCCGAACCCCGCGTGAACGTAGGCATTTTCGGCTTCTGCGCTGAAGATGAAGCCACTGTTCAACGATGGCTCACAGAGATGGATTTTCGTATGCTCTATATTGAATCCGGCGCAAGAGGTCCGTATCCAGATTATGAGGATATCATTCAATTTGAATATTCCGCTCCACAACAGGCACGTATCAAATACAATCGTCAGCGCATGATCTATGGCACACCTGCACAGATGAAAGCTCGCATCGAAGCCCTGGCAGCCGATTATGATACAGATGAAATTATCATCTCCACCTTCTTTGACGATTTTGAGGCAACAAAGAAATCCGTGGAACTCGTGTCTAACTTATTCTAATTGAAATAGTTACTATACAGCAATACCAGGTCGCAGAATTACCTGAAAAAAGGATTTTTTTCTGACTAATTTTGCGACCTGGTTGACCATAAAAGGCCCGTACGAGCAGGATGTTTATCGATTTGCAGCAAGAAACCAATGCAAGACAATACCGGATCGCCACTTCCGTATTCTTTTTTATATCAGGACTTGGATACTCCTCCTGGGCTTCCAGGATTCCTTCCATTCAGCATCAGCTGGGACTCAATGAGGCACAGCTGGGATTAGTACTGCTGGCCCTTCCTATCGGCTTGATGTGCACCATGCCCATTACCCAACTATTACTGGGAAAGTTCAGCAGCAGAAAAATCATGGTGTTTGGCGCTATGTTCTTCAACCTCATTCTTAGTATGCCTGGTTTTACTACCAGCATATGGCAACTCTCACTGGTACTGCTTTGCTTCGGATCTGCCAGAAACCTGCTCAACCTGAGTATGAATGCACAATCTGTACTGGTACAGCGACTCTTTCCACAATCGATTATCACCACCTTTCATGGTATCTGGAGTATAGCCGGCGTAACCGGCGCCGGGATAGGATTCCTGATGATCAACTACAACGTGGCTCCCAGCTGGCATTTGTTTGGCATCAGTCTACTCCTCCTCCTCTTCACCATCATTTATTATCCGCATACCTATCCCGATACACCTGTACCCAGCCTGGAAAAGAAACCAGCCTTTTCATTACCGGATAAATCCCTGTTGAAATTTTCTTTCATCTGCTTCGCTTGTATGGCTACAGAAAATACGATGTACGACTGGAGCAGCATCTATTATGAGAAAGTAGTAGGCGGTACCAAATCCCAGGCTGCTACTGCCTTCTGGATTTACATGACCGCCATGACTTTAGGACGGCTGTTCGGAGATAAAATCGTACAACGTGCCGGAATTAAAACCATCCTGAAATACAGTGGCGTGCTGATATTGGTAGGACTAGGCACCGCGATCCTTTTCCCACACCCGATAACCGCTATCCTGGGATTCATTTGTGCCGGCCTCGGTGTAGCCTGTGTAGTGCCACTGGTATTTAGTCTCGCCGGAAAATCAAAAAATACCAACAGCGGTCAAACCATCGCTTCTATCTCTACGATCGGTTATCTTGGATTCCTCGTGGTTCCACCACTGGTAGGCTTCGTAGCACAAGCTTCCAGTCTGCGTATCTCCTTCAGTATCATGGCTATTTGCGGACTTGTCATCATCTGGATGGTGAGTAAAATTCAGGAAGATTAATCCCTTTTCAGATTTAACATATCCAGCCATAGAAAAATTCACTTTGTATTACAAAGTGACGTAAATTTGTTTACGTAACCCAAAATTGCCAGTCTATGGACAAGAATAGTATCCGAAACGCTTATAAATTATATCTGCTGGAAAACGGCAAGGAACCGGTGTCTGTGTACATGTTGTGCAAGACCCTGGACATGCCGGAGAGTTCCTTTTATGAGTTCTACAGTTCATTGGAATCGGTAGAACAGGATATATGGTTGTCGGTTTTTGAGGAAACAGTCAGTCAGTTGAAGGCGGATGAAACCTATCACCAGTATAATGCCCAGGAAAAGTTGCTTTCCTTTTATTTTCTATGGGTATCAAAATTGCGGGACGACCGTAGTTATTTCCTTTTACAGAAAGATATTTTTCACATCCCATTAGTATATAGGAAGAAGCTACATACGTTTAAAACCGCCTTCTATGAATTTGCGGCGGCGCTCATTAAGGAGGGTTACGTGTCTTCCGAAATAAAAGAAAGAAAATATATTTCAGACCAGTATGTTCATGGCTTCTGGGTACAGGCAATGTTCGTATTAAAATACTGGCTGGATGATACCAGCGTAAATTTCGAACTGACGGATGCTGCCATTGAAAAGGCCGTCAATCTTAGCTTCCAGCTGATAGGCTCCAATACGCTCGATAGTATTCTCGACTTCGGGAAATTTCTGTTTATGAAACGATAGCGATGAAAGAACAAACTAACATTCCCACCGGGAAGGTAGAACGCGCGGGTAAATTCGTGACTACCGGCCTGAAAGTGGGCACCAACTATATTAAACACTACACCCGCAAACTTATGGACCCTTCTGTTACTAAAGAAGCGCTCCACCAAGATAATGCGGCGGATATATATGATACGCTCAGCAATCTCAAAGGCTCTGCACTGAAAGTGGCGCAGATGCTCAGTATGGACAGAGGCATGCTCCCGAAAGCCTATTCAGAAAAGTTTGCCATGTCGCAATACAGTGCGCCTCCGCTTTCCGGGCCGCTGGTAGTGAATACTTTCGTTAAAACATTAGGAAAAACGCCGACCCAACTGTTTGACCGTTTCGATATACATGCTTCCAATGCCGCAAGTATCGGACAGGTACATAAAGCCGTGAAAAACGGGAAAGAACTGGCCGTAAAAATCCAGTATCCGGGAGTGGCCAGCAGCGTGAAATCGGATCTCCGCATCGTGAAACCTTTTGCCATCAGGATTGTAGGCATGAAGGAAGCAGATATGGATAAATATTTTGAAGAGATAGAAACGAAACTACTGGAAGAAACAGATTATAAACTGGAGCTGGAACGCTCTATGGCATTATCTGCGGCCTGTGCGCATATTCCAGGCTTGGTGTTTCCTGTCTATTATCCGGAATACTCCTCCGAACGTATCATTACCATGGATTGGCTCAATGGTATGCATCTGAAAGAATTCCTGCAAACGAATCCCAGCCAGGATATCCGTAATAAGATCGGCCAGGCGCTCTGGGATTTCTATCAGTTCCAGGTACATAAACTAAAACAAGTCCATGCTGATCCGCATCCCGGGAACTTCCTTATGCAGGCAGATGGTACAGTGGGCATCTTTGATTTTGGTTGTGTGAAGGTGATTCCGGAAGATTTCTACACCAATTATTTCCTGTTGGTAGATAAAGAAGTATTGAAAGACACGGATCGTCGGCACCAGATTTATACCAATTTGGAAATGATTCATCCTACCGATAGTCCTAAAGAAGTGGCATTTTTCTCAGAACTATTTCAACATATGATAGATCTGATGACATTGCCTTTTACACAGGAGACATTTGATTTTGGGAATGAAGTATATTTTAATGAGATATATGCTTACATGGATGAATTGTACAATATGAAAGAAGTGCGCGAGTCTAAAGTAGCGCGGGGCTCCAGTCATTCCCTATATATTAATCGTACTTATTTCGGGTTATACTCTATTCTCAGCGACCTGAAATCGAATATTATTACCAGTCAGCATAGAATCCAGCGGCTGGTGGCCGGTGAACAACCTGAATAGGTATTCGTCGTATATTTTTCGGAGTTGGTCGCAATCATACCCTTGGCAGGAAGAATAATTTTACTTTCAGGGAATGAAACAAGGATGGTATAAAAATAAATGGGCGGTGGCAGCGCTGCATGTATTTACGTGGGTGCTGCTATATGCCTTGCCGTACCTGCTGAAACCTTCCTACCAGGACCCTGAGCGGAAACTTTCTCCTGATCATGATGCCTGGACGGTATTTAGCTATGTATATTATTTATCGCTGGTAGGGTTCTTTTATCTGAATGCCCTCGTTTATATACCTTCTTTTGTTTATAAGAAAAGATACCTGGAATACGGCGCCTCTTTGCTCACGATATTGCTGGCGTTATATAGTATGCGGTACACTTTTGAGATGGTCTTTCTGAAAGCTCACAAAATTGATATCAAACCAGCTATCCTCTTTACATTTTTCACATCCTTCTTCGTATTATCCTCGAGTACAGCCTACCAGATGATCAAGGATCGTCTGCTCAACGACCGACTCGCGTCTGAAAAAGTAAAAGAAAATCTCCAGACAGAATTATCTCTTTTACGTTCCCAGGTGAGTCCTCATTTTATGTTCAACGTCTTGAACAACATGGTGGCTCTGGCCAGGAAGAAGTCGGACGCCCTGGAACCTTCTCTGATAAAGCTTTCTAGTCTGATGCGCTACATGCTCTACGAAACCGACGAGCAGAAGGTGCCGCTGGCAAAGGAAACAGAGTATCTTCAAAGCTATATAGATCTTCAGCAGCAGCGTTTTGGTAAAAATGTCACCATTGTTTCACAACTGGATGCGCCTGAAACGGGCCATGAAATAGAGCCTATGCTGCTCATTCCTTTCGTGGAAAATGCATTCAAACACGGTACAGGTATGATTATGGATGCCATGATAGATATCAGGCTGGAAGTAATGGAAGACGTACTTTTCTTTAGTGTCAGGAATAAATACAATGATATTCCGATGGAAGTCAAAGATAAGACGAGCGGCATCGGGCTGGCGAATGTGAGTCGCCGACTCAACTTATTATATGACCATCAGCATAAACTGGACATCCGGAAAGAGGATGGATGGTTTTCTGTATTATTGCAACTAAATCTGCACTGATGCTGAAATGTATTGCCGTAGACGATGAACCGCTGGCGCTTGATTTACTGGAAGATAATATTTCAAAAGTCCCTTACCTCCAGCTGGTAGCCAAATGTAACAATGCCTTCGAAGCGATAGAGGTACTGCAAAAACAACCCATTGATCTCATTTTCCTGGATATTCAGATGCCAGGACTCACGGGGCTTCAGTTTCTGCAATCTATGGCCAGCAAACCGATGGTCATATTAATTACTGCTTACGAAAAATATGCCCTGGAAGGATTTAACCTGGACGTTACCGATTATCTCGTAAAACCGGTGCCCCTGGAGCGTTTTGTAAGAGCATGTAATAAGGCCTATGAACTTTTCCTTTTAAAAACCGGGAATAAATCCGGGAGGGATCTTGCCCCCGAATTCTTCTTCGTCAATGTGGATTACAGTCTTTTCAAAGTGGTATTTGAAGATATTATCTGGATTGAAGGGCTGAAAGATTATGTACGCATTCATTTAAAAAATAATACCAAGCCCGTTGTAACCCGAATGAGCATAAAATCCATGGAGGAACAACTACCTAACAACAAATTCCTCCGTATACACAAATCTTATATCGTAGCTGTTTCCTGTATTACCGCTATCCGCAAGAACAGCGTATTCCTTGATGAGCTGGAGTTACCGGTAGGCGATACTTATCGGGATACCTTGCAGGCGCTTACTGGCAAGACGGGGTTTTAGTTCTTCTCGCAGAGCAGCAAAGCAGCAAGGCAGCAAAAAATTGTGTTTGCTGGTTTCTCGCAAAGGGCGCAAAGAAGTTAAGGAATATGATTTGTTGTTTGATTGCGTTTTGCTGTAGCTCGCAAAGACATATGTACTTCTTCTCTAAACCAATTTGCCGCTAAAAAATTTGAGGGATAGTACCCTGGAAAGCCTTTGCGGGCTTAACAAAACAACATAACATATGCCTTTGTTTCTTTGCGCACTTTGCGAGATCCCCCTCCGCAGCAATACAACAAATTCCTTTGCTGCTCTGCTGCTTTGCTGCTCTGCGAGAAAAAAAATCCAGCGCCGCAGGCGCACCTCCCCCATCGTTGGCGTCAAAAAACATAACTTTCGTAGCATTTTTTCCTAAGATGGTCGCATTTACTTTAAAACAATAAAAACCAGTAATACTTTTGCATACTCGTAATTTTCTTTATTATGCAAAAGTTATACTTGTTAATTACCATTTTGACTTTATCCCTTTTGGGCGCACAAGCCCAAGCTCCAGCTGGTCCACGTGCTGGTGGCGCCGCGCCAGGCGGTATGACCGGGCATCTCTATGGTAAAATACTCGACAACGACGGTAAGCCAGTTCCCTATGCATCCGTTATCATCCTCCAAAGCAAAATCGATTCTGTAACCAAAAAACCTAAGGATGTACTTGTAAAAGGAGCTTTAACCAAAGTTAATGGTGAATTTAATTTAGAAGACGTTCCACTGCGTCGGGGTTTAAAACTCAAAATCAGTGTGACTGGTTTCAAAACAATTGAGCGTCCGGTAACTTTCCCTCCACTGGATAAAGATCTGGGTAATCTGAAGCTGGAACTGGATGTTAACCAGTTACAAGGCGTAACTGTAGCCGGTTCCAAGCCACTGATGCAACTTGATGTAGACAAGAAAGTTTTCAATGTGGAGAAGAATCTGACCAGTGCTGGCGGTACAGCAGTAGATGTGATGAAAAACGTTCCATCTGTGAACGTAGACATCGACGGAAACGTAACCGTTAGAAATTCAAGTCCTCAACTCTATATTGATGGTCGTCCTACCACGCTGACCCTGGACCAGGTGCCAGCAGACGCTATTGAAAGCGTTGAAGTGATCACCAACCCTTCTGCTAAGTATGATGCTTCCGGTGGTAACGCCGGTATTCTGAACCTGGTATTGAAGAAAAACCGCAAAACCGGTTACAATGGTAACCTGCGTGCAGGAGTGGACAAACGTGGCGCACTGAATGGCGGCGCGGATTTCAACCTGCGTCAGGGTAAATTCAATGTCAGTGCCAGCGCAATGGGTAACCAATCCAAAAGCAGAAGCACTGGTTTTACCGACAGAAACAATTTCGGTAATGGCGGTACGCCATCCTATATTCATCAGGATAACAGCAACAGAACCGACGGCGGTTTTGTATTTGGTAAACTGGGAGTAGACTACTTCATGACCAACCGTACTACGATTTCCGTTGCCGGTATCAAAGTACATGGTACCATGAAACCAGGAGAAACGATCGAAACCCGCACTGACAGCCTGTTCTCAGCCGGAACAGTAAGCAATTTCAGTCAACGTATCTCTGATTCCCGCTTCCAGTTCAATGCCAATGGTTTGGTATTGGGTATGAAACAACTGTTTCCGAAAGAAGGCGAAGAGTGGACAGTGGATGTCAACTACTTCGGAGGTTCTTCTGAAAACGACGCACTTTACACCACCAATTACCTGAAAGGCAATACCTCTCAGATCGGTGGTAAAGAAGTACAGAAAATCAACGGTGGTGGCGATATCAGCTTCCTGACCGCTCAAACCGACTTCGTTGATCCGCTGACCAAAACCATGAAACTGGAAACAGGTCTGCGTTTCTCCAGAAAAACAATCAATACCAACACCCTGAACTACTTCCAGGACCCCAACTCCGGCGATTATGTAGTGGTACCAGCTACCAGCATCCATTACAAAAACAACGATAACGTTTATGCCGCTTATGCCAGTGTTTCCGACCAGATCGGCAAATTTGGCTATAAGGTAGGTTTACGTCTGGAAAGCAGTAACTATGATGGAGAAATCCTCGGAAAGAACCAGAAATTCAGCAACAGCTATCCTGCAAGCCTTTTCCCTTCTGTGTTCCTGACAGAGAAGCTGAAAAACAACCAGGAACTGCAAGCAAGTTATACCCGCCGTATTAACCGCCCTAACTTCATGCAGCTGATACCATATACTGATTCTACCGATCGTCTGAATATCACGAAAGGTAATCCGAACCTGGTGCCAGAGTTTACACAGTCTTTCGAGTTTTCTTACCTGAAGACCTTTAAGAACAATAGCACTTTCATGGCTACGCTGTACTATAAGTACACCAACAACCTGATTACCAGATATCTGCAGAAAGAGCTGAACCCAGCTACGAATGACAGTCTGTTAATCAACACTTACATCAACGCTAATTCCAGCTATGCTGCCGGTGCGGAACTGACTGCCACCACCAACATTGCAAAATGGTGGAGTCTTTCTGCCAACGTGAATATTTATAATTCCAAGATCAACACCACCAATTATGGCGCTTCACAGGATGCGTTATGGAGCTGGTTTGGTAAACTGAATAACAACTTCAAGCTGCCGGCTAAATTTGAGTTACAGCTGTCTGGTACTTATCAGTCCAAAACCAATCTCCCGGCTAACCAGCCGCAACGCCAGGATGGACCTCCTATGCAGCAGTCGGTGAACGCTTCTCAGGGTTACATCAAATCCATGTATGGCGTTGATGCCGCACTGAAGAAAAGCTTCCTGAAAACCAATGCACTTTCCGTGACCTTGGCAGTCAACGATATCTTCAGAAGCAGAATCAGCGAGCAATACTCAGAGAGTCCGTTCTTCACTCAAACGTACAGCCGTTTGCGTGACCCGCAGATGTTCCGCCTGACACTCGCTTATCGTTTTGGTAAGATGGATGTTTCCCTGTTCAAACGTAAGAATATGGGAGCAGGTATGCAGGGTATGTCTGAGGTAATGCAGTAACACACGTACACAATCCTTATAGTTGTAAGGCCGGGAAGCGGAAAGGTTCACTCTGCTCCCGGCCTTTTTTTATCCATTTCGGAACAAATTTTCTCCGAACATATATAAAAGAGCAATACATTATATTATATTTGCATGTTTTAAGAGTACATCATCCCATACCTATACCTATATATGATGAGGTTCCGCATGCACACCAACAAAATATTAGCACGGATCGGCTTCACCGTTGCACTTTTTTATTGCAGTAGTCAGGTGGCCCGGGCGCAGAGCTTTGGGAACTCCAATGCTGTAGTAGATCCACTGGGAATACAATACTTCCTGAATCCCTATATGTCTAACCCGTCCTTTGCCGGACTGGATAGCGGCCTGCATGTAAACCTCGCCTATCGCAAGCAATGGACAGATATGCCCGGCAGTCCACAAACCAAGCTAGTAACTGCAGACGGTTTTGTAGGATATCGCGTAGGCGCTGGGTTGCAGGTATACAATGATGCCGCCGGGTTGTTGAGTAATACACGGGTGGCCGCCACTTATGCCTATCATCTCCCGTTAGGGCATAACAAACAATATCTCAACTTTGGGATTTCCGCTGTATTCTATGGCAAGCACCTGAATACCAAGGAAATGAATGCAGATCCCAATGATCCGTCAGTAGGCGCCTATAACCGTAGGGATAACTACTTTGAATCGGATTTTGGGGTATCCTATACTAACCGGCATCTCACCTTGCAGGCAGGCATTCCGAATGTATTCAGTTTTGCGAAGAACAAACCAGAAAGCAGAACTTATGGTACAGAGCAGTTTATCCTGGGTGCAGGTTACAGGTTTGACGCCGGCGAACAGATTACCAGCGTAGAGCCTAAAGCATTCTATCGGAATATTTATGGCGGAGACGGCATCCTGGATGTGGGCGTAAAAGCGGGTTTATTACATAATTGGGCCGATGCCACCGCTATTTATCATTCCACGGGTAATTTCACACTGGGAGCGGGTTTTGCATATATTCCCTACCTGCATATTCAATTCTTGTATACTACGCAAACAGCAGGCTTACAGACCTATTCCAATGGTTCTATGGAGCTGAACCTGCGGGTTAATTTATTCCAATAGCACCTGTTTTTACACCTTGCATATCAAAAAATCCCGCTGGTTCAGCGGGATTTTTATTTTTTAGCCAATGGCAGAAAAATTGTTTTTTATGACTTTAATGATATCCTTAGATTCCAGAATATGCGACTGGTAGCCGTTTTGGGAGACAAGGATCATCGCGTCGCCGAGTTCCCTCAGGGTACAAACATAATTACGAAATAATAATTGCCATAGAGGGTATAGCCATGCAAAAGCGTAGTAGAATTTATGGGTATTGGAAGAACCTTTCATGGGCTGTATATATGCCGGGCGAAAGTTATAAACAGCTTTAAATGGCAGCTGCATCAGGTCGTTTTCTGTCTGACCTTTCACTCGGGCCCACATGCGACCGCTCTTTCCTGTATTGTCCGTTCCTGCTCCTGAAACGTAGCAGAAAGTCATATCAGGATTTTCTGCCGACAACACACCGGCCAGGTACATTGTCAGATCGTAGGTTAAGTGTTTATATATTTCTTCCCTCATGCCAATAGAGGATACTCCTACACAAAAATAACAAGCGTTAAATCCTCTTAACTGTGGCGTGATGGCAGAAATATCAAAGAAATTGTGATGGATTATTTCTGTCAGTTTAGGATGCAGGATACCGCAGGTTTTGCGGTTAATGACCAGTACTGAGGCAATATCCGGATGCTGTAGGCATTCGTGAAGAACACCTTCACCAACCATTCCGGTTGTACCTGTTATGATCACATTGAGTTTCATCGACATACGTTAACTGTAAGATACACAAAGTATCGCGAATCGTTAAATTTATAATACGCATCATCCTATTCAAATGACAATCAGCAACAAGGAAAAAGGGGTAGGTGTGAATGAACCTGATCCGGCAGTAATTGAGCAGCTGCTGGCAGCACGCACAAAAGAGCTAACTGACACTATTGAACAACTGAAAAATCGTATCCGCGAGGACGAAGCGAAAGACAATGCATTGCAGCGCATGAACAGCTTCCTCAGCAGTATCTGGAATAATGCGGATGCCATTATCATCGTTTTCAGTCCGGAAGGATTTATCCGCTGGTTTAATCCTACCGCAGAGCGACTCCTCGGCTATCGCGCTGTGGACATGATTGAAATCGCGTCTCCCCTACTCTTTCACGATCCGGAAGAACTGGAAAACCGTGCAGTAGAATTCTCGCTGCAACTACAACAAACAGTGGAGCCAGGTCTCGAAACGCTGACCATCAAAGCCAAACGTAATCTTCCCAACGAATACGAATGGAACTATATCCGCCGCGACGGTACCAAACTACCGGTATCCCTCACCATATCCGCCATCAGAGACGCTAACCAGATTACCGGATACGTAGGCATCGCCATAGATATCTCCGAAAAAAAGAAAGCAGAAGCCGATCTGCGGGAAGCGCTGGAAAAAGAAAAAGACCTGAATGAACTGAAGTCCCGATTTGTATCACTGGCATCGCATGAATTCAGAACTCCCCTCAGCACCATCCTTTCCAGCGTATACCTGATTGCACAATATCAGCAAACGGAAGATCAACAGAAAAGAGATAAACATATTCAACGCATCGTTTCTTCTGTCAATTTATTAACGGACCTGTTGAATGATTTCCTTTCTGTGGGTAAAATAGAGGAAGGAAAAATTCAACTCCGGAATAGTACCTTTGAACCAAGTAAAATAATCGGTTCCGTCATTAGCGAAATGCAGGGACTCCGGAAACCTTCACAACAGGTATACTATGCGCATCATGGCACGCCAACTGTTAGTCTTGATCCTGGTTTACTAAAACATATTGTGATGAACCTGGTGTCCAATGCCATTAAATTTTCGCCCGATGGCGCCATCATATCTGTTAGAAGCGAGAGCAATCATCAACACCTGCAACTGTCTGTCAAAGACAAAGGAATAGGTATTTCCGAAGAAGATCGTCAGCACCTGTTTGAACGCTTTTTCCGGGGCAGTAACGCCTCCCATATCCAGGGCACTGGCCTTGGCCTGCATATCGTATCCCGGTATACGGAGATTATGGGCGGATCTATTACCTGCAAATCCAGCATGGAAGAAGGTTCTGAGTTCCTGGTAACTATTCCCTGCGTCGAAATATAAGCTTATGGAGAAAATTTTATTGATTGAAGACAACCGGGAAATTCTCGATAACATGACCGAGATTCTCGAATTGGCCAACTACCAGGTACTAACTGCCTCCAATGGAAAAGAAGGCGTAGCCATGGCGTTGGAACATAAACCGGATCTCATCATCTGCGATATCATGATGCCGGTACTTGATGGGTTTGGCGTACTCCATTTGCTACATAAAAATGAAACGCTTCAACGCACTCCTTTCATTTTCATCACTGCCCGGACCGACAGAAACGAGCAACGTAAAGGAATGGAGCAAGGCGCCGATGATTATATCACCAAACCTTTTGAAGGCACGGAACTACTCAACGCAGTGGCTTCCCGTCTGAAAAGATCTGCCGAACTCCGCCAGGATAAAGGAAGCAGCACCAGTCAACTGTTACGTCATCTCACAGAAAAAGAAATATTCGATTCGCTTAAAAACAATAAACCAACTTCCCATTTTAAGAAGAAGCAACAAATTTATGCGGAAGGTAATAAGCCACAATTCCTTTACTACATCACACAGGGAAAAGTAAAAACTTCCAAGCGCAATGAAGAAGGCAAAGAACTAATTATCGGACTGTATAATGAAGGCGATTTCTTCGGCTACCAGGCTATGTTACAGGAGGGCGCCTACCAGGAAGATGCAGAAGCCATGGATGATACTGCCGTACTGCTGATTCCTCAACAGGATTTTGAACTACTCATCAATCAACATCCGCCAGTGATGCGGAAGTTTGTACAACTGCTCGCAAAAAGCACTGCAGAAAGAGAACAACAGTTAATTGGTATCGCTTATAATTCGCTGCGTAAAAAAGTAGCAGAGGCTTTGCTATTGCTGGACAAAAAATTCAACGGTACCGGAAACGACTATACGTTGCATGTAAGCAGAGACAACCTGGCAGCGATGGCCGGTGTAGCGAAAGAGTCACTCATCAGAACTTTAGGGGATTTCCGGAATGAATCATTAATTCAATTGAAGGAAGGGGATATTATTATTACAGACAGGGACAAGCTGGCCGCTATTATCAGTTAATTCATTACTGATTCATGCCTGCGAATTGCAGGAAATGGGCACGTAAGGTCACAAAGTCTTGTTCCGTTTTATCAACATCGCGTTGCAGTTCGTGAAAGGTGTATGGTATGCTGGTTGTCCTTTGCTCTCTCAGCCATTCGCGTACTGCCCCAATTTCATGGCGTAAAAGCAGGAGTCCTTCTTCTACAATCAGGAAACGGGCCTGGTATTTTTCTGCGGTTTCTACAAACTCATGGGTTACTGTCCTGGATAAAGCCGCAGCCAGCAAGCGGATTAACAGGGCGTTCTCTGCTCTCAGTTCTTCCACTACTGTGAGCCACGAGCGACAAATCCTGTCCTGTTCCGCGTTTGCATGAATGCTATTCTCCAAATGTTGCATACTAGTTTAGATAGACCTGTCGATTGTGTTGCTGCTGTCGCTGATGCCATTGTTTCAGCAGGGATATCAGCTGATATTGAATTGCATTGAATGCCTGTATACCAACGATGACATCTTCTACTTCCTGTTGGGTACAATCAGCCGGAAGGTGATGATAGGAATTATTTGTTTCCAGATTCTCTTGCAGGAATTTCACTACGGCATTACCGTTGTTGATGAACTGCTTGATCATCCGGGGCCATTCACTACTGAAAACATCTGCAGCATTGCTACAATCAGGATTTCTCTTAGTCATTGGTTTTAATGATTCCTGCTGACGCAATAATACGACTGACTGATAATTGGATAACTCGCTGTAATAGGCGGTCAGTATTTCGGTGAACGTGGTAAATACGGCGGCGGTAGTTTGTTCACTTCTGCCATTACCTTCGAACAAATCCTCCACCTGGCGCATCAGTGAGATGCCATTAGGAACAGCCACCCGCGCGATTTTCTCCCGCAATTGCTGTGCAAAAAATATGTGGAAATCTATCGTAACTTTTTGTTCATCCAGCACCTGACGTATGCCTGACTGCGATTTATACTGCTTATAAATATGATTGCCCGATTTCTTCAACTGCTTGAACGGGAAATACAGAAAACCTTCGCAAAATCTTTGTTGAATGGAGTTGAGAGAAGATTCGGTGTACATATTGGGTCGTTTTTGATTGCTGATCTAAAAAATGTCACCGCTGCTAGCAGCGGTGACGAGATACCAGTAAAGACTGACATCCGTTTAACTTTAGATAGATGTTAACTGTAAAACAAAGCTACAGTGCTTTACATCTAAAAAAAATGATCTTACACATTAAACGGATGATTCTCATCAATACAATTTATGACGGTCATCATCAGGTGTCTTTTAATTGGAATGTTCAGGCGGATGATAATCCATACATCTGAACACCAGGAACTTCCTGATAACTTTGCCATGTTGCTTTACCACGATAGGCGGTATTTGTTCTATACTGCTGAAGAACGGTTGTAACTCTTTCACAAATGCTTGTTCATCGGTATCGTCGTTCACATCAGTCAGCGAGTTTATAAAGAGGGCATTTCTGCCTTTTAATTTATTCAGATCTGTACCAATAAAATCAAACTCCAGCGCTCTCTTGCCAATTATCTCCTGAGAATAAACCATCCTACCCAGATAAAAGTTGAGCATTGCGCTTGTTTTATAATCATCGGCAGAGAAAATAAAATCAGCAGGATAATTCGAGGATACTTGTTGCATTTGTTCGCCTAATCCCTCCCATCCGGCCCAGGTATCATCCGACTTCACCGGTACCGGGTAAAACAGAATTTCTACAGCCAGCGCCAGGTGTACTACCAGGGAAAAGATATATTGCCAACGCAGCCATCGCTTCCCTAACCATACGCTTACCCAAATGATCCCAGTTATATACGCAGGCATCATCCAGTTTAGTTTTACCCAATAAAGAGGCGAGATTAAAAAAAATCCCAAAAACAAAGGAAGAAAGTAACATAACAACCATAACTCCTTATCCGGAACCCGCCACCAGCGTAGTCCGTAGCGTCGTAACGCTTTCCACAGGTAATAGCATATCCCGAAAAACAAAACTGGTAATAATATGGCCGACTGATGCCCGATTACCCCAAGCACATCCAGCCAGTTCACTTCAATATCATGCGCCCTTTCAGAAGATTGAAAACGAAAAGAGGCGAAATGATTCCCGACATTCCAGATAATGACCGGAGAGATAGCCAGTACAAAGACGACCACCGCCCCATAAAACCACGGCGAAATTAGCCAACGTCGATTGCGACCAGACAGCAGTAAAAATAAAACTGTCCCCATAGGCAATAACACTGCGGTGTACTTACTGTCAAATGCCAGCCCCATCGCCAAACCTGTCCAGATCCACCATTGTGGCTTATCTTCAAAGATCGCCTTATACAAGCAAATTAATGATACCGTCCAAAACAACATCAATGGCACATCCGGCGTCGTAACCAACGACAAGATAGTGACCATCAAAGTGGAAAACAATAATAACAATGCATTCCAGCTTCTGTGCAGACTAAGAAACTTTTTCGCCAACACATAAAAAGTCCAAACTGTCAACATCGTGACAACCGTATCGCCTAACTTTATGGCAAATGCATGACGCCCGAAAATCGTTGTAAATATTCTCGTAAGCCAGGCCACTGCCGGCGGATGATCAAAGTAAGATAATGCCGGATGTTGCCCGTAAAAATAATAGTATGCATCCTGCGGCATTAATCCCATCAACCAGATACATGAAATCCGCAGCAATGCAATAATGCATACAGCCGAAAATATCCAGCGATCAGTTTTAGTGTAGCCGATCAGGTTAGTCGATGACTCATTCATGCAATCCAGACTATTAAATGATGACAGTTATACATCGCGTAATTTCAAATTTCATGCCTCCCGCCTGTCCCCATATTACAACAAAGCAGTATAGGTATTGTTGCAAATATTCCTCTTTGAAGGAAATATTTTGTGGTAATAATTACACATTCCTGATTCACAGACAATCCTACAAAGGAAGAATCATAATCTGATAAAACTTTGAAGTAATCTAGTATTAACCGAAAAATAAAAAAAGGAGCAATCGTTGATTGCTCCTTTTTTGTCGTTCAGATCACTTTTCTGTCCATTCTTTTTCAAATTGGAAGAAGTTCACCGGATGCGATGCCCTCTCTTTTGAATGGAAGAGATCATCCGTAAATAATTTCCAACGGGGGATATATAACTCTTTCATCAGTCCACCCCATTCCTTATTGGCGTATTCATGCAGATCTGTATCAGGATTATCTGGCCCCCAATAAGTGAGTTGTACTTTCGCATTTCTTTTCAGCTGTTTTTTTTCAGCGGATGTACTACCCATTGCCATCGCGGAATTCAACCAGGTATCCAGTCGGAAATGTTTATTGGTAGACAACAAGCTATCCTGTTGCTGCATCTGCTGGAGAAATAGATTCGCGTAATCATGTAATGCCGGCGCGTCACTGTTCTTCCATGCAGTAATCATTTGCGTATATAAGTACTCTCCTCTATTGGAATTCACCTGTCTCTGAAAGTCGATCGCATCGATTTGATAAGTCTCGCTACGCTTCATTGCAGGCCCGACGGCGAGGAATTGCGCTACTCCCTGCCGGAAAGCGGCGGTATCATAATTCCTGTGTCTGGTGCCCCAGGTAGAAACCGGGCGAGTTGTATCAGTAGTAGGTCTGGCGGTGAAAATAGATTCTGTTGGCCCTTCCTGGTATTTATCAAAGCTGCTGTAGCAAGTGGCTACAAATTGCTGCCATGCCTCTTCTACGTGGGTATTTTCACTGCCATAACGGGAACGCACATATGCAGTTATCCAGTCTTTTACCACTACATGCTCCTGATGCCATGGGAGCTCCAGCACCAACTGATAAATAACCGGATTATTATGAATTCCTTCCGGCATAATACCTGCTCCACGCATTAGATGTTTGTACGGCCCTGTGGATGCCCTGTACACCTCATCTGCATAACGCTGTAATTTGCCATATAAGCCCAGTTTTTCGCCAAAATTGGTAACCGTACACCAAATAAACGGCGTTTGCTCGTATCCTTTGCGGGATTCCCAATTGGCGGTATTCTCTCCGAACAGTTCCTGTACCAGTACTTTTGATTTATCCAATCCGGCCAGCAGTGCTGTTTTCGGATTTGCCTGCCATCCCTGCAATACCCAGGTTACGCCTGGAAATGCCTCTTGCATAGCCTCCTGAATACCTTTAGCCGCAGCGGTGACATCCAGCCCTTTTGCATTACCACCTTCATGGAAAGGATCGCCGGCTAAGTATTGGATATCCTTACCATAAGTACGTTTCATCTCATCGTAATAGATCCCGGCAATTTTCGCGTACTGGCTGTCTTGCGGCAGCAGAAAATCAGGACGCTGGAATCCGCCGGCCCATTTCCCCTGCGGCACCACTTTATCCAAATGCAGCTTTTCTTTCATATTAACGGGAATCATACCATAAAATCCCTGTAAAACCGGCGCTATGCCCAGTTCTTTCATACGGCCAAGGATCTTATGTTGCAATTCTTCCTGTTGATTAATCATTTGTTGGGAGACGGGACCGCCCCAGCCTTCCAGATTCCCCATCAGCCACCAGGCGGTAAAACCAGGTCCGGCAACAAAAGCGCGCGCTTCTTCCGGGGTGTAGCCCAGTCGCTGCAAGGTGCGCTGCCAAATAGCTTCTGTTCCTACCGTTGCCAGCATTACATTCACACCATTCAATGCCATCCAGTCCAGTTCATGCTGCCAGTCAGCCCAACTGTAGAAACTCATGGTATAGCTGATGGTGCAATAATTTAACGCATAACGCACCGGCATTTCCGTGAAAATCTGCACCGGCGCTGCTATTTGGGGCAAGGGGCTTACAGGCGACAAGTTGTCTCCCATATGGGACATTGATCTATTACAATAATATTTCAGGTACCAGTTGAGCCCTTCCGCGGCGGCACTGGCAGTAGATGCCTTGATAATCAGTTTATTCCCGGAAGTACTCAGCTCAAAAATTTCCTTTCCCTTTTCACCAGCAATTTGCTGGAGTATCAGGGACTTTTCCAGCCAGGGCACCCTGCGTGCAGCCAGAGCGCGCACGCCTGCAAAATCGGCGGCATAAGTGGATACTGCGGCGAATAGCAGCAGTATAAGCGTCAGAAAACGTTTTCTCATTGATTCACTGTTAGCTACCAAAGGTATAAAATGCTTTTATTTTTGTTAAACCAGTGTAAACCGGGGAGGCACTATCTTTGTTGCAAATTCCACAGCCACCAATATTTTTTGCTATGAAGGTTTTTGCAACGAGAGTGATACCGGCCGAGGGCCGTATTTTAATGGAGCGTGCAGGCATCAACGTTACCGAATGGAAAGAGAGAAGAAATTTGTCGCCAGACGAGCTGGCCGACCAGCTACAGGATTATGACGTACTGTATTACGCCGGTGGAAAACCAATGCCAAGGCCCTTTCTGGAGAAAGTCACCCATCTGAAACTGATAGCTCTCATGTCTGCCGGATATGATAACATCGATGTTGCGGCAGCGAGGGAACTGGGTATTCCTGTTACCAATGTGCCGGGTATTCCCAGCAAATCCACTGCCGATATAGCCTTTCTCCTCATGCAGGCAGTAGCCAGGAAGGCCTTCTTTATGCATCAGCGCATATTACAACATGAATGGGGATTCTCTGACCCAACTGCTAATCTGGGCATTGACCTGGAAGGGAAAACCCTCGGTATCTGGGGTTTAGGCCAGATAGGTACAGTACTCGCCAAACGTTCCCGTGCTTTTGATATGAAGTTGATCTACAATAATCGCAGGAGAAATATGGCCGCAGAAAAAGAATTTGGCGCACGCTATGTTTCCTTTGAAGAACTGCTGGAGCAAAGCGATGTACTCAGTGTGCATACTGCACTCACAGCCGCTACACGCGGGGTCTTCACCAAAGATATTTTCCGTAAAATGAAGCCAGGGGCCATTTTCATCAATACTGCCAGAGGCGCTATTCATGATGAAACCGCCTTATATGAAGCGATACAGGAAGGTCTTATCTGGGGAGCGGGTTTGGATGTTACGAACCCGGAACCTATGAGTCCTGATAGTCCGCTATTAAGACTACCTACTGTCGCCATTTTGCCACATATCGGATCTGCCACCAGCGGTACCCGCAATGCTATGGCTAGTCTGGCTGCGGAAAATGTGATTGCAGCCATACAAGGAACACCATTGCCGAATCTTATCCAGGAGTAGAAAATATGCTTTAAAAAAAGTATATTAGGGAAGAAGATATCGTTCCCTATGCTACACAAGTTACTCCAACGTATGTCCATCCCTGTACTGTTATCTGTTACAGTAAATACGATGGCACAGGATCGCAACCATATCAGACTTACAGACAAACAGAGTATCCCGCGGGTCATCGCGGCCATGACCGTCGAAGAAAAGGTCAGTATTGTTACGGGCATGGGCCTGCATATAGAAGGGTTACCACCGGGCATTTTACCTCCTGGCAATCCTGCTGATGATGCCGTACCGGAAAAAGTACCGGGGGCCTCCGGCAGAACGCATGCCATTCCAAGATTAGGTATTCCTTCTCTCACTTTTACGGATGGTCCTGCGGGCATACGTATTTCCCCTGTCAGGCATCATGACACTACGCATACCTATTATGCTACAGCCTTTCCTGTAGCTACTTTGTTGGCTTCCTCCTGGGATACTGCTCTGGTAACGCAGGTAGGAAAAGCGATGGGCCGCGAAGCGCTGGAGTATGGAATTGACGTATTACTGGCGCCAGGTATGAATATACAGCGCAATCCATTGGGTGGACGTAATTTTGAATATTATTCGGAAGACCCGGTTCTTTCGGGACTCGTTGCTGCCGCCATGGTACGCGGTGTGCAATCTGCCGGTGTAGGCGTTTCTGTTAAACATTTTGCTGCCAATAATCAGGAGTTCAATCGCATGCAGATGAATACCCATGTCAGCGAAAGAGCGCTCCGGGAAATCTATCTGCGCAATTTTCAATTGGCCATTAAGACCGCCAAACCATGGACCGTCATGTCGTCCTACAATTTCATCAACGGTACGTATGCGTCCGAATATCCTGGCTTGCTGAAAAGCGTACTGCGCGACGAATGGAAGTATAACGGTATTGTGATGACTGACTGGTATGGCGGTAAAGATCCTGTCAAACAGTTACTGGCGTACAACAATCTCCTGATGCCAGGTTATGCGGCACAGTCGGACGCCCTGCTGGCAGCGGTAAAACAAGGAACAGTGCCAATGAAAGTATTAGATGAAAATGTAGCGGGCATATTACAGTTAATCTTACAATCTCCTACTTTCAGGAAATATGCTTATACCGATAAACCGGATCTGGCAGCTAGTGCAGCTATTGCGCGCAGAGCTGGTGCAGAAAGTATGGTGCTGTTGAAAAATGAAAATGCATTACCTGTGGGAGCGCCTGGAAAAATTGCTTTATTCGGCGTGACCTCCTATCGGATTATTGCCGGAGGAACGGGCAGCGGCGGGGTTTTCAAGGCGTATGTAACGGACCTGGATAAGGCCATGCTGCAAGGAGGTTTTGTATTGGATGCCGGATTGCAGACAGAGTACAGTAAATATATCACTAACCAGTTAGCAGAGCAACCTAAATCGCATTCCCTGTTCGGTACACCACCGGCCATTCCGGAATTACAGTTGGATACAGAAACTATTGGCCGCCTCGCTAAATATATGGACGCGGCGGTTATCACCCTGGGACGTAATGCCGGCGAGGGTTCCGATAGAAAAGTAGCGGATGATTTCAATCTAAGAAAAGATGAAATCGCTTTATTGGAAAGTATTAGTCGCGCTTTCCATGCACAAAATAAAAAGGTCATCGTTGTGTTGAATATTGATGGAGTTATTGAAACGGCCAGTTGGCGCGACATGGCAGATGCCATTCTCCTTGCCTGGCAGCCTGGCCAGGAAGGCGGCAGTTGCATGGTAGATGTGCTGAATGGTAATGTCAATCCTTCCGGGAAACTGGCAGCTACCTTCCCTCTTAACTACACAGATGTTCCTTCCGCAGATAATTTCCCCGGAAAAGAAATACCAGGCGCAGATAATTCCGGCGCGAATCCATTGATGGGCAAGCCATCGGAAATTACCTACACGGAAGATATCTATGTAGGATATCGTTATTACACTACTAAAAATATATCGGTGGCTTATCCATTCGGACATGGGTTATCTTATACTACTTTTTCGTATAGCCAGTTACGTTTGAGCAGTCCTGTTTATGTGGCGCCTGTTAAAGTGAGTATTACAGTGGGAAATAGCGGAAAGAAGGCTGGTAAAGAGGTCGTGCAGTTATATGTACAGTCGCCGGCTATAAAAGCAGGAAGGCCGGCTAAAGAGTTAAAAGCTTTTGCGAAAACCAAATTATTACAACCAGGAGAAAAGGATAATTTACAATTTGGGATTACGGCGATGGACCTGGCTTGGTTTGACGAAAGCAGGTCTGCATGGATCGTGTCTCCCGGGATATATACCCTACAACTCTCCGCTTCTGCAACGGATGTGCGACAAACCGCTACACTTCGGGTGGATAAGGAAATGATAGTAGAGAAAGTAAAGCCGGTACTGGCAGCAAAATAATAAAACGCCGTCTCCACTAAGTAGAGACGGCGTTTCTATTTTTATGATTATGATTATCCCGCCACCAATTCTTCCAATGCGCTCACAATGTCGTTGTACACAGCATTGGCATCACGACTTTCAATTCTGAATTTAGGAAGGAAATATACTATTTCTTTATCCTTAAACAGCGCAATGCTTGGTGAAGAAGGAGGAATATCGGGGATATAACTTCTGAACTTTGCAGTTGCTTCCAGGTCCTGGCCTGCGAATACGGTAACAATGCGATCAGGTTTCTTAACGGAATCATCCTCCATAAGTTTCCTAATCGCCGGACGGGCCACACCTGCAGCACAACCACAAACACTGTTGACTACCACCAGCGTGGTACCATTCAGTGCCATCACCTTGTCGACATCTGCAGCAGTAAGTAATTCCTTAACACCTGCATCTACGATTTCATCCTTGAAAGGTTTGATTAATAAAGGAGAATAAGGCATAACATCAGTTTTTGAGGGGTGAAAAAATAGGGTGAATGATAAATCTTTACTAAGTAGAGACGGCCTTTTTATATTAAGTTTCTAAGCGTATTCTTCAAAAACTGACAGCAAGTCAGATGCTACAGCATTGGCATCCCTGCTTTCAATCCTATGTTTGGGAATAAAGTATATAAGTTCCTTGTCTTTAAACAATGCAAAGCTGGGTGAGGAAGGAGGAATGTCAGCAATGTGTTGCCTAAAACGGGCAGTGGCTTCCAGCTCTTGTCCTGCAAATACAGTAACGATACGGTCAGGTTTATGGCCGGACTCATCATCCAGTAATTTCCTTACAGCAGGGCGGGCAATGCCGGCAGCACAGCCGCAAACACTATTAACTACCACCAGTGTAGTGCCAGGCTGATCTAACGCCTTATCAACATCTTCAGGAGTTAATAATTCCTTCACACCAATAGAGGTCAGTTCGTCCTTGAAAGGTTTGATTAATAAAGGAGAGTAAGGCATAACTTTCGTTTTTGAGGGGGATGAAAAAATAAGGTAAATCGAAATATCAAAGACTATAACATTTCGTAATTGTAAAAGGTTATAGGTAGAAGTCGTTTCCCATAATTTCTCATTAAACAAAACAGCCTGTGTCAGTCGACACAGGCTGTTTTGTTTAATGAGGGAGCTTCTCTCTAAATCGGCCATAGACCCATGTTCCGGCAATAGCGCTTAGTAATGTTACCGCTATAACAGTAGCGCCACCACCAGCCTGCGCTAACAACGGCCCCGGACAAGCGCCGGTTAGCGCCCATCCTAAACCAAATATTAATCCACCGTAGATATTTCCTTTATTAAATTTCTTATCTGGTATATTAATTTTCTCTCCGCCAATAGTACGGATACCAAACTTTTTAATCAGCCATATAGACAACATGCCTGTCAACACCGCGCTTCCGATGATGCCATACAGATGAAATGATTGCAGTCTGAACATCTCCTGTATCCTGAACCAGCTCACCAGTTCAGCTTTGACTAATATTATTCCGAAGGCAGTTCCTGCCAATAAGTATTTCAGCATAGCAATGATTAAAGTGATAAGATAACTGGGAGAATCAGGTTGGCCATAATGAAACCGCCTATCATAAAGCAACAGGTAGCTACGAGGGAAGGCCATTGCAGAGAAGAGAGGCCCATGATAGCATGGCCGCTCGTACATCCGCCAGCATAGCGGGTACCGAACCCGACGAGGAAACCGCCGCCCACCATCATGATCAATCCACGTGGCGTTAATAATTGAGACCAGGTGAAGAGGTCATTGGGTACCAGCGAAGAATAATCCTGGATGCCATAGCCCGCTAATTCCTTTACCAGGTGAGGATGCACAGTTACGGCTGTACTATCTCTCAGGAATTCCATCGCTATAAATCCCCCTAGTAAAATGCCCAAAGCAAAAACCAAATTCCATTTTTCCTGTTTCCAGTTATAGTTGAAAAACGGTATCCTGGCGGGCATGCATGCCGCGCATACATGTCGCAGTGATGAAGAGATACCAAATGTTTTGTTTCCGATAATTAAAAGTAAGGGTACAGTTAACCCAATCAGCGGCCCAGCCACATACCATGGCCAGGGCTGACGGAGCATTGCGCTCAGTTGTTCCATTATTAATTTTTAAATGTTCTCGATTGGCATACAAAGTCTGTAACAGGTACAGTTGTTTTATTAATAGCGTTCATACCGCCGGCTATTTCAGAAAAGTTGCGGTAACCGTGCATTTGCAGGATACTGGCGGCAATGCTGCTTCTGTAGCCGCCGGCGCAGTGAATATAGAAATGTTGATTTTTGTGTCCCACTTCTTTCACCCAGGCGCTGATATCAGACAGCGGTCTGTTGTAAGCATCTTTTACGTGTTCTGCATCGTATTCTGTTTGTTTTCGTATATCTATTACCGTTGTATCTTCATTAAATGCTTCGGCGAAGGTGTCTGCGCTGATACGATGAATGGTATCCACTGTTTTACCCGCGTCTCTCCAGCTTTCAAATCCTCCTTCCAGATATCCGATCACGTTATCGAAGCCTACGCGACTTAATCTTTCGATCACTTCCGACTCTGTTCCTGGCTCGCTTACCAGCAGCAGTGGCTGGGCTACATCGCCAACGAGTGCGCCCACCCATGGCGCGAAATCGCCACGAAGACCAATATTCACGGACCTCGGCACAAAGCCTGCTGTAAACGCCGTGTTATCGCGGGTATCCAGGATCAGCGCACGGGTTTCATTTGCAGCAGATTCAAATGCTTCCGGTGTGAGGCCCATCAGACCGCGTTCCATTACTTCATCCAGACTTTTATACCCTTGCTTGTTCATCAAAACGTTGGCAGGGAAATAATCGGGAGGAGGTAGCAGTCCATCTGTTACCGCCTTTACGAAAGAGGCTTTATCCGGTTGATTCAGGGCGTAGTTGAGCTTCTTTTGGTTGCCCAATGTATCCACTGTTTCTTTCATCATATTTTTACCGCAGGCAGAGCCGGCGCCATGTGCAGGATATACGATCACATCGTCTGCCAGGGGCATAATTTTGTTATTCAGACTGTCATACAGCATGCCTGCCAGATCTTCTTTTGTGATATGATCTTTTTTCTGCGCCAGGTCAGGGCGGCCTACATCCCCAAGGAAGAGCGTATCTCCGCTGAAGATGGCGTAATCTTTTCCTGTCTCATCTTTCAACAGGTAGGTGACGCTTTCCAGCGTATGGCCAGGCGTATGTAATACTTGGATGGTTACATCGCCGATTTTGAATTCCTGTCCGTCTGTTGCGATGATGGCTTCAAAGGCAGGATCGGCGGCGGGGCCGTATACAATGGGCGCACCGGTTTGCTGATGAAGGTCCAGATGACCTGATACGAAGTCCGCATGAAAATGCGTTTCGAAGATATATTTAATCTTAACTCCATCTTTGGCAGCACGCTGCAAATAAGGAGCGGTATCTCTCAATGGGTCAATGATGGCAGCTTCGCCAGCAGAGCTGATATAATAGGCGCCTTGGGCCAAACATCCGGTATAAATCTGTTCTACATGCATAGTTATATCCAGTTTTGATATACCAAAGGTCCTATATTAGTTTTTCTTGTACTGTGACATTTGTTACATAAGCTCAATCTTATTTCTGCCCAGTTTCAGGACCTGATTTTCTTCCAATTGTTTCAATAGTCTGGAAACCACTGCTCTGGCAGTTCCCAGCTCATTTGCCAGCTGTTCATGCGTTACTTGCAGCTTTTTGCTGCCTGTCAGCTCCGCTTTCTTTTGCAGCAACTGCAACAGGCGCTCATCCGCCTTGCGGAAGGCAACAGCGTTCACCACTTCCAGTAACTCTTCAAAACGTTTGTGATATAAGCGGAAAATGTAATCCAACCACTCCGGATATTCCTTGATGAATATGCCTACTTTTTCAATCGGCAGAAAATAAATCTCCGCATCCTCTTCCACCACGGCTTTCACTTTGCTTTCCTCCTGGTGCATGCCTCCCAAAAAAGACATAATGCAGCTTTCACCCGCCCTGATGTAGTAAAGCAGTATTTCCCTGCCATCATCATCCGTGCGCATGACCCGCATACTCCCTTTGGCTACAATAGGAATAGCGCGGATATTCGACTGCTCATTCAGAATCACATCCCCTTCTTTAAACGTCTTTACATCACTGTATTCATACAACTTCTCTCGTAATTCAGGAGAAGATTGAAAAGCAGTTATTGAATTCAATATATCCATACCTACAAATATACGAAAAGCCCTCCGGACGAAACGGAGGGCTTTATATCATCATCTACTCGTTATGAAATACTTATATATTAGCCTATTCTATTATTAACGTACTGATGGAATGTGGTTGACTACTAGTGGCCGCAGCTTTACCCGCAATCCACAGGTGATACGGGATTTCTTTGTCGCTCATATTCAGCACCACTACTGCCAGTTTTCCATCCTGATTGCGGAAAGCGGTTGTTTGTAATGGAGAGCGGCTACTGGAGCTCACTATTCGCTTAGCGCCAGGGCGAATGAATTTAGAGAAATGCCCCAGGTAGTAATAGGCATTGGTATAAATAAGTTCTCCGCTTCTGGTATCTGCATGCACCGGGGCAAAGCAGAAATTACCCACGTGATTAGGGCCGCCGTTTTCATCCAGCAGCACGTTCCAGTCAGTCCATGCAACGGTGCCACTGTTAAAGTCGTTCACCAGGGAATAGCCGTAACGTTCGCCTATAGCCCAGTCATGCAGGCGATTGTAGTCAAATTTTTCTACGCAACCTTCGGTAAATACGAGGTTAATATGTGGGAAAGCCTGTTGTACCAGTCGTTCGTTCTGGAACTGCATATCGCTGCCCGTCCAGGTTTCGTACCAGTGATAACCGATACCCCAGATGTATTTGGCTGTTTCTTTATCCTGTAACAGCGTACTGGCGCGTTGATAGAGCAGATCGCGGTTATGATCCCAGGAGAGTAATTTTTTATTGGACATGCCCGATTTCGCCAGCGTTGGTCCGAGGTAGCCTTTGATGAAATCTCTTTCTTCTTCCGCCGTGAAAATGCAGGACTCCCATTTCTGTTTGGCCATCGGTTCATTTTGTACACTCAGTCCCCATACAGGAATACCCAACGCTTCATAGGAACGGATAAACTTGATATAATGATTTGCCCATGCCTGATAATATTTGCGGAGCAGATGACCGCCATGCAGCATATCGTTGTTATCTTTCATCCATGCCGGCGGACTCCAAGGGCTTACAAACAGCGGCAGTTTACCTCCCGCCGCCTGGGTAGCGGCTTTGATGAATGGTATTTTATACTGCAAATCATGTTTGATATTGAATGTTTTTAAGGTACTGTCGTGCTCCTCGATGTAAGTATACGTATCACTGGAAAAATCACAACTTTGAATATTGGTACGTGCAAACGTATACCCGATACCGTTATTCACATTATAATATGCTCTCAGTAATTCTTCTTGTTTTGCTTTAGGCAATTTGGCGAAAGTTTCAGCAGAAGCATCTGTCAGTGCGCCACCAATACCAGTGAAGGTTTGGAAGCTTACTTTAGGATCTACAAAAACGCAGGGCTCCGTTTCCAGCGGCTGAGGCATGGATTTAAATTCCAGGGTGCCTGTTTGTGCCAGTCGCAGATCCGTATTCGCAGCCGTTGTGTATACGGTGACTTTCTTTTGCTGACTGTAACTGCTCATCGCGCAGGCCAGCAACATTGCGCTTAAAATTATTCTTTTCATGGATTGAGTGCTCAAATATATTTACCAGACATAGGTTCCAACAGCATGACTCTCCAGTCTGGCCACTGCCAGTTTACCGTTGTCATTTACCTGGAATTCCTGTGCCTGTGGATGATTGTTTACAACTATCAGTACTTTTTTCCCGGCAGGGGTGATAAAAGCTACGTTATCGAGATTTGATATAACGGAAGACGCCACCCGAACGGACCCAGGAGCTACAAATTTAGCAGCGTGGCCAATTACATAGTAAGATGAATTCCGCGTTACATTACTACCATCAATGGTAACGCCGCCCAGGCATTGTCCGCAACCGCCCTTATCCGTATGTGGGGTAAGTGCGGGATTGGAGGTCAGATTCCATTGCAACACGTTTCTGCTCCAGTTACGTGTAGCCCCCACCGTTAAGCGTGTAGTATTCCCCGTTAGTTCCCTACCGAAATTCCCTTTACCATCTGACCATTGCTCTGTGAAGTAAAGATGTTTATTGGGATACGCTTCATGTACTTTAGACATGGCGTCTATAGTGCCTCCGTAGAGGTGGAACGCAGAACCGTCTATGTAAGGATACGCTGCCTTATCCGCCAGTATACTCATGGGATATTCCGGCTTATCGCAGTTATGATCGTAGAGGATGATTTTCGTTTTCAACCCTGCGGCCTTGAAAGCGGGTCCCAGTGCAGTTTTGATAAACTCCGCCTGCTCTGACGCCTGCATTACCATACTGGGATTATTACCGCCATGCAATGGTTCATTCTGAATAGTGATGGCATCAATGGGAATACCCACCGCCTTCATCGCACGGATGTATTTTACAAAATATTGTGCATAGGCGCGATAGAATTCCGGTTTCAGACTTCCTCCGATAAAACTATTATTGGTTTTCATCCAGGCGGGGGCTGTCCAGGGAGAACCCAGTATTTTAATACGGGGATTTAACTGGAGGATGCGTTGCATAACAGGAATCAGATCCACTTGTTCCTGGGCAATGGAGAAGTGTTGCAGACTCGTGTCTCCCGCAACATCATCATATGTAAACACCTCCGCACTCAGATCCGATGCGCCAATACTGAGTCGCAGATAACTGATACCTATACCATTATCTTTTGTCAGAAACAATTCTTTCAACAGTGCATCTTGTGCAGCAGCGGGCATTTGATGGATATGGGTGGCACTGCCTCCTGTAAGGGTAAAACCAAAACCATCTATACTCTGGAACCGCTCTTTTGCATTTACGTTGATGACAGGAGTACCGTTATCTGTAGTACCGAAAGGACTCGCCTGCGATTGATGTTGCAGCAATGCAGAGCGGTCCGGATTAGTGATCCAGGCTTCCATGGCGGGTGCATCGCCCTTTTTATTTTTTTGGGCAGACACGTTTCCCACCAGTAGCAGGGATAAAAAATATATAAGGATATATTTGTTTGTTCTCATAATTCGTGGATATTAAGGTTGATCTATCATTCGGTATACCCGCACATAATCTACCAGCATAGTGGCAGGAAATATGGCATCATCTACGCCTTCTTTGCCTCCCCAGTCTCCGCCCACAGCGATATTCAACAGCAAATGAAATCTTTTGTCGAATGGCCATACTTCGAAACCGGCGCCTTCATTTTTCATTTCGAAAACTTGTTTATCATCGATATAGGCGCGTAAAGTAGCTGGCGTCCAATCCAGGCGGTAGGTGTGAAAAGCCGAATAGATGCTGTCAACCTTTGTAATACTTGTTTTCTGCGTATTGATTTTAAAATAATACGCTTTGGTATGGGTACTTACATGCACATTTCCAGGATCGTACCCCACATGTTCCATGATATCTATTTCCCCGGAGTTAGGCCATCCGCCGTAGGTCCAGTCGGTGGACAACATCCAGATAGCAGGCCAGGTACCTCTTCCCGAAGGAAGTTTAGCCCTAATTTCAAAGCGGCCGTAGAGGAAATCCCCTTTCCCTTTTGTGATGAGTCTTGCTGAAGTATAATTGCGATTTTCTTTTGTTTCCTTCTTTGCAACTATTCGTAACAAACCATTTTCCACGGTAGCATTACCGCGATCGGTATAGTATTGCAGCTCATGATTTCCCCATCCTCTGCCCCCGATATCGTAGCCCCACTTGGTGGAATCGGGCTGGCCGGTATAGTTGAATTCATCCGACCATATGGGCGTTTTTTCAAAGGCCCATTTTTTATCAACGATGATTTTTTTAGGGGAGGTGGTATCGCTATTTCCCAGGCATATATGCCCGGCAAGCAGCAGTGGAAGGCACAAGCCGGCAAGCAGTTTCATAACAACAAATATTTAGGTAAGAATGGAGTCGTTACTGTTGGTAACGACTCCATTCAAGATAGTATATTATCTGATCTGTTCCCAGAGGCTTACGCTGTCTACGGTAATACCGCCAGCGCCCAGGTTACTGGAAGCAGGGTTGCTGCCGAGAGAACCCGCTTTAATGACGAGGTAGTAATCACCGGAAGAACCGAAAGTGATAAATCCGTTTTTACCAGCTCCAGGGCCAAAGCAGGCAATTGTATTCATATTGCCGTTGAACGCAGCACCGCCGCAACCTTTTCTCGTATTCAGCGACACATACAAATTCGTAGTGTAGTCCCAGTTAGTCAACGGTTCGCTGTTGGAAAGATATACGTCCAACCATGCAGAGTCGCCCACCATACCATTACCATGTGCGTATACATTCACGTAGTAGTCGCGCATAGAGTTGATCTTAACTCTCTGATAGATAGCGCCATTACTGGTTCCTCCACTGGAGAAATTCACGCCTGTACCGGAGAAGTTGATAGTAGTAGCAGTACCAGGCGTTTTAAGCACCTTCCAGAAAGCGCTGGCGCCTGCATCGGTTAAATTGGCGCCTTGCAGAATCAAAGTGGGTGGCAGGTTATTGGCCACGCTTACTTTGTTGGTAGTGGTAGAAGAACCGCCTTGAGAATAGGCTACCAGTTTGATATCATAATCGCCTTTACGTCCGAAGGTAAAGGTATCTGATGGTAGTCTGGAAGCGCCGCCCACAGGGGTTGTCCAAACATACATGAATGCTCCCGGCGTAGTGTTATTTACTACAAAACGGTTCGCATTGGTGGCAACAGGGGCAACCGTAAAGGAAGCAGCAGGAATTGCATCCAGCTTCTTATTGCTGTTTTCCGGCGTGCAGGCAGAGAAAGAAGCCATACCTAGCATCGCGGCAACAAAAATATTTCTGTTTATAACGTTCATGGATATACGATTTTAGGATAACTGGCAACATTATTTAGTGCCGCCATATTCTTTGTTCTGTTCCAGCTTGGTGTTTTCCAGTTCCTGCAATGGAATTGGCAGGATTTCGTTTTTATTGGCTTTAAAACCTCTTGATCCCAGTACTGTAGGGGCCAGTCCGGTTCTTACCAGGTCAAACCAGCGTTGGCCTTCACCAGCCAGTTCCATTCTTCTTTCCTTCATGATAACATCGAAGGTAGCGGCAACAGCGGGCAAACCTACACGGCCACGAACTGCATTGAGCAGTTTGTAGGCGCGGGTACCCACGTCTCCCCCTTGACCTCCTTTTATCAAAGCTTCTGCTTCCATCAGGTAGCTATCAGCCAGGCGGATTTCGTACATATTCTGTCCGAAGTTCAGCTCTGTGTTACCACCGCCTTTGGTGATATTGGAGCTACGAGCAGCGAATTTTTCCAGGAAGTAGCCGGTATTCATATATCCTTTGTCATAACGTGCAATACCGTTCTTTTCCAGGCTGTCCAGATCAGCGATGGTATATTTAAAGCGGGGATCGTAATGCATCAGATCATAGAGATCCTGTGTTACAGGCAGGAAGCTCCAACCGGAATAATAATCAGGAGCGCCGGCAGTAGGTTTATAACCGCG
This sequence comes from Chitinophaga dinghuensis, assembly GCF_003259435.1. Classification (GTDB taxonomy): domain Bacteria; phylum Bacteroidota; class Bacteroidia; order Chitinophagales; family Chitinophagaceae; genus Chitinophaga; species Chitinophaga dinghuensis. The sequence continues at coordinate 806,591 of NZ_QLMA01000001.1, read as the reverse complement.
TGGTCCTACCATGATGTTCAGTACATTACCTTCTGTACAGGAAACGCAGTTCCAGGTACCTCCACTCAATGAAGTGAAAGATATTTCGAAAATGGATTCGCTGTTGAATTTAGAGGCGTTGTCTGATTTCCAGAGATCACCGAAGTTTTTCAACAGGTTGTAACCATATTTCGCGCTCACATTACCCGGATCAGCGCCATTTACTTCCGCCAGTTCTGTAGCTGCTTCTGTATATTTCTGTTGCCAGAGATACACTTTACCCAGCAAAGCGTGTGCAGTACCTTTTGTAACGCGACCTAATTCCGCACCAGCCACTTTATCCGGCAGCTGTGATTCTGCAATAGCATCCTGAAGGTCTTTCACAATCTGTGCCCACACATCAGCAGGAGCGGCTTGTACAACAGAATAAGTTTCGCTGTTGGCCAATGGCTTAGTGATAAGCGGTACGTTTTTGAATAATCTGATGAGATCAAAATAGAAATGCGCACGAAGGAGTTTACACTCGGCTGCATAGCGCTTTTTCAGGTTCTCATCCATCGTGGCGCCTGGCAGCTTTGTGAGCAACAGGTTTGCACGGAAAACACCGGCAAAGCCTTTCTGCCAGAGTTCTGAAGAGGGTCCTTGTGCTGCGTCTACGGTGTAGTTGGTCATTACCTGTAAGCCAGATACGTCCGTGGCGCCACCGCCACCAGCATAATGGTCATCACTGGCGGCATCGGCCATACCCACTTTGGTTATGTACATGCTACCTTGCCAGCCCACCACATCATATACAGCGATCAGACCATTGAAAGCTTCCGTCTGATTGCGGTAGTAATTGCTTTCTACCGCAGTTCCTTTTGGATCAACGGTGATAAAACTCTTGCTGCAAGCTGCAAGAAGGATAAATCCTCCTGCTGCTGCCATGATATATTTAAAGAAATTTCTTTTCATCTCGTCCTGTGTTTAAATTATCAGAAAGTAACATTCAGTCCCACCATGTAAGAACGTGCCTGTGGGTAAATACCACGGTCGATGCTGGAGATGGTTCCACCGATTTCCGGATCAAAGCCGGTATATTTTGTGAAGGTGAACAGGTTCTCGCCTGTTACGTATATCCTTACACGTTGTGCACCGATGCGTTTGATAATCTGGTTAGATAAAGTATATCCCAGCTGTAATACTTTCAGACGTACATAGCTGCCATCTTCCAGGTAGAAATCAGAAGGATTGGAGAAGTTGTGATTAGGATCTGAATCAATCAGGCGCGGATAATCGTTGGAAGTACCAGCACCAGTCCAGCGGCCCAGGGCTTTCACCTGATAGTTAGCGTTCAGTACATCCAGACGACGAAGTCCCTGGAAGATTTTATTTCCGCCTGCACCTTGTGCAAACAGGGCCAGGTCGAAGTTTTTATAAGTAGCAGAGATGTTCAGACCATATGTCCAGGTTGGAGTAGGGTTACCGAGGATCTGACGATCAGCATCTGTGATCTGACCGTCGCCGTTGGTATCTACCCAGCGGAAATCGCCTGGTTTTGCATTTGGCTGGATTTTATTTCCTTTTGCATCTTTGTAGTTATCCACATCTGCCTGTGTCTGGAAGATACCGTTTGTTTTGAAACCATAGAAAGCATTGAAAGCCTGGCCCAAAATGGTACGGGTGATAGGATAAGTACTGCTTTGGAATGTTTGTTGACTGGTAGTGATGTAGTTAACGCCTTCACCCAGGTACAACACTGTATTTTTCACATAAGATGCATTGGCATTTACATTCAGTTTCACTTTTCCAACATTGCCATGATATCCCAGTTCCAGATCCACCCCGCGGTTCTGGTTATCCGCTACGTTTGCAGGAGGATTACCGAATGCGCCGGTGTAGGTTGGTACGCGTGGATTCATCAGGATGCCCACAGTTTTCTTATTGAACCAGTCAAATGTGAAGTTGAAATGTTGCAGGAATGCCATTTCAAAACCTATATTGGACTGACGGGTTTCTTCCCAATGCAGACCAGGGTTTGCAGGGGCATTCGGGCTGTTACCTACCCAGATTTTACCATCTGAACCAAGGGTATAGTTTCTGCCATCGCCAATAGTGGAGAGGAAGCCGTTGTCTGTAATGTTGTCGTTACCTACTGTTCCGTATCCACCACGGATTTTCAGGAAGTCGATTACTTTATTCTCTGGCCAGAAGTATTCTTTGGAAGGCACCCAACCACCGGAAACAGAAGGGAATGTTCCGTACTTGAATTCAGGGCCAAATCTGCTGGAACCATCTCTACGCACAATAGCGGTGAAGAGATATTTTTCCTGATAGTTATAGTTCAGACGGGCGAAGAGGGATGATACTCTATGCTCTTGTCCATCTTTACCACTTGCCAGGCGGTTGGCCTGTGCTGTGTTAAAGTTGAGGGATGCACCTTTGAAATTAGTTGCAGGAATATCGTAGTATACAACGTTGGTATTCGCAGTATGACCGTCCATATAAGCACCTTGTCCAACGAGGATGGTGAAGTCGTGGCTATTAATAATCCGGGAATAGGAGATGGTATTCTCCAGGTTCCAGGCAAGGCTGTTATTCTGGTCTCGTGCGAAGTTAGTACGAGGGTTGGTAGTAGAAGAGTTCAGGTAAGAAATAGGGTTAAATGTTTCTGAACCATAGAAGGCAAGTTTGCCACCCAGGGAAGAGCGTACTTTCAATCCTTTTATAGGCTCCATTTCCAGGTAAGCGTTACCTACCAGGTTATGCGCCCAGTTATAGTTACCCAGTCTGGCTTTAATATAGGCAAGCGGGTTAGTGATTTCTTGTCCCACTACGCCGGAAATACCGTAAGGGTTACCGTTGGCATCTCTCCAGATACCTAAGCCGCCATTGTTCGTATATGGGGAAGCGTTAGCTTTTGCAGGATCCGTTTCTACTACAGGAGTGATAGGGTCCAGGTTGATCGCAGAGCTAAGCGGGCCGCCAAATTCGGAGTTGGTGTTACCCAGGCTCAATGTTTTCTCATAAGAGTAGCCAATATTCTCACCGAAAGTCAGCCATTTAGCGATTTTATGAGCAGAATTGGTACGGAAAGAAGCGCGTTGATAATTGGAGATAGCAGAAGCAACGATACCTTCCTGCTTCATAAAACCAAAGGAAGTATAGAAAGTAGATTTATCGTTACCGCCGCTCAGACTCACTTCGTGGTTCTGACGGGCAGCGCTGTTATTAAAGATCTGCGCCTGCCAGTCGGTACCCTGACCCAGCGATTTTGGGTCTGCATATAAAGGCGCTTTGCCATCGGCAACGAGGGCCTCATTGCGCAGGGTAGCATATTCCATGGCATTCAGCATTTTCAGCTTGCGAGCTGGCGCCGAAGTACCGAGGTAACCATTGTAGCTGACAGACAGTTTCCCTGCTTTACCTTTTTTGGTGGTAACGAGGATAACGCCGTTGGCAGCGCGGGTACCGTAGATAGCGGCAGATGCAGCATCTTTCAGTACTTCAATGGATTCGATATCAGACTGGTTCAGGTAACTGATACCGCCGTTATCCACAACCACTCCATCCACTACCCAAAGTGGATCGTTATTATTAAAGCTGGTATTACCGCGGATACGAACAGCAGAAGCAGAACCGGGCTGACCGGAAGCCGCTACTACGGTAACGCCGGAAGTACGGCCTTGTAATACTTGTTCTACGCGGGTAACCGGCTGATTTTCAAATTCAGCAGATTTGATGGAAGAGATAGACCCCGTTACTACGCTTTTCTTCTGGATACCATAACCTACTACTACCGTTTCTGTCAGAGAGGTAGCAGAAAGAGAGAGTCTAACAGTCATCGGATTAGCCGACGCCTGCAACACTTGCTGAGTATAGCCGATAAAAGAAAAAGCCAGCTGGGATTTGGGCCCGGGCACTTTAATGGAAAATTTTCCGGCTGCATCTGTAGTGGTGCCTGTGCTGGTACCATTGATACGGATGGTTGCCCCGATAATGGGGTCGCCTTTTTCGTCCAGAATTCTCCCACTAACTGTAAGGGAGGAGTCCTGGGAGATAGTGGCGGGAGGAGGCAGCTTGATCAGGGTGATACGGGAACCGTCCACTTTATAGGACAATGGTTGTCCTTCCAGGGCTTTATCCAATGCTGCCTGAACAGATACATTCTTAACAGAAATAGTCACTGGATTAGTTGCAGCCAGTTGAGTTTCATCATAAACAACAGATATTCCCGCCTGACGGGCAACCTCTCTGAGCACTTTTTTAAGGGGGGCTCCTTTTTCTGTGAGAGTGATCTGCTGCGACAATCCTTTTGCGCTAATATGTAAGCACGCTGCAAGCAGCAAAAAGGCAGTCAATTTCATAACGCAGAACGTTTTTGTAGATATAAACTTCCGGGTACCGGAAACTATACCACTAAAGTTAAATTGCATACTTTTGTAGTGTTTGGGAATTGACGAATATGATTCGATAAGGGATTCTGTTCAGTTAACCTGCCCAAATGTTGCCGGGAGTGTTGCGAGCGCTTCCGGTTTTTTTTGGACAAGGAAACTGTTAGCTAGTTTCGGTTGTCATTGTGTGTTTGCTTTCTTTGTTTTCAGTTTTTACAATTAGTGAACGTGGTACTGCCGACGTGGAATAACGGCCATGATTATACGCTGTCCTTTCTTTTGGTTGTTTTAGTTAATAATTTTCTACTTCTCAATAAAATCTAGTTATCTGCTGCAGTTACAGTTAGCGTTCGTCCATTCAAATGAAAATCCGCTCCAGCACTCCTCAGCATAGGCAATATTTCTGACAGTGGAAGGTTTCTGCTGATACGGCCTCCCAACCTGGCGTTATTATGCAAAAATCTGTTATCTATGTCCAGGTCATACCAGCGTCCTAACTGACGCAATACGGTAGCAAGACTTACATTATCAAATTCAAAGAAGCCGGTTTTCCAGGCGATAACACCCTGTACATCCGCATCTTGTACAGTAGCAACTCCGGTTTCGTTGTCCAGAGCAACCTGCTGCCCCGGCTTCAGTATTTTCTCTGTCTTACCAGATATTACTTTCACCGCACCGTCTACCAAGGTGGTACGCTGCTCTTTTTCGTCTGGGTAAGACATAATATCAAAACCGGTTCCTAGTACCTGTATCGTCGTTTTTCCCGCCTGCACAATGAAAGGCTTATTACTGTTTTGTGCTACTTCAAAATAAGCCTGTCCTTCTATTTCCACCGTACGGCTATTGCCGGTGAAAGCTGTAGGATAGCGCAGACTGGAAGCGGCATTCAGCCATACGGTAGTGCCATCCGGCAATACCAGTTTGAATTGTCCGCCGCGAGGTACACGCAACATATTATATATCACCGCCTGTGTAGCATTACCAGCCGCCACATATTGCAACTGACCGTTTTTTTGCTTGATCTGCGTACCTCCCTGGGCAATGACCTGATGTCCTGCACTGTCCAGCGTGACCTGCGTTCCATCCGCCAGGGTCAGAATGGCTTTGTCTGATCCCGGCTTAATATCTGTTACATGCACGATAGGCTGAATTACAGCCGGTTGCACGCGATGATGCTTTATAAAATAGCCAGCGCTTACCACCAGCGCAGTCATGGCAGCAGCTGCCGCTAACCACTTTTTGCGGCGCTGCTGATACATAGGCACCACTTTGTTCTTACTAATTTCCTGCAATAGCCTCGTTTCCACACGATTACTCATCGCCTCAGGCACATTGACAGGGGTGGACATCGTCCGCTCAAAATCCTCCTGCATCGTAGTGAGCGCAGCACGCCGCGCCTCAGGGGTGTTTAGCCATGCTAGCAGTTCTTCGACTTCTGCAGGCGTACAATTCCCATCCAGGTATCTGGTCAAAAGTTGCTGATAATAAGATGCAGGGTGATGCATAACGTTTTTAACGTGTCCGGCACTTTTTAGCAGTGCCACTGTTTATAATATCCGGAAATGAAGAAACAGGGTACCCCCTGTCAAAAATATTTTTTTAGTTCATCATAGCCGCCACCATACAAGAGGCGATTAATATATCCCCATGACGATAAATATAATCCTGAATGAAGCGCATACTCAGTACCATATGCTTCTTGACAGCATTCCTGGAGATGCCTAAAATGGCCGCTGCCTCATCATAACTCTTTCCTTCCTGCCTGCACAGGCGGAATACATTCTGACGCTGTACCGTAAGCCCCGCAAAAGCTTCCTGGAATAAACGGTTATATTCCTTTGACAACACATCCGTTTCATTGCTGTGCTCCCGCTCCTGCAATTGCATAAACAATTGCGCCCGGAGTGCATGGTCATCTGCCAGCTTATGAATTGTTTTTAACACATGATTCCGTGCTATCCTGTACAGATAGCCGCTAAATGATAGTTGCGGATTAATTCTTTCCCGTATTTCCCAAACCTTCAGGAATACGTCATGCACCAGATCTTCCGCCAATGACGGGACCTTACAGAATCGTAACAAGTAAACATACAAACCAGGGTGATAGTGCCGATAAATACTTGAAAAGGCAGATTCATCTCCATCACGCATCCTGTTTAACACTTCCTCTTCGGATGGCATACGCTCCATAGTAATAAGAAATAGATGCTAAAGGCTGAGCGTAAATTATAAAAAACAGTTAAAATTACAAGGTGTTTTTAACAATCTCTTGTAGCAGATGATTTTGGGAGACACAATTCTTATTAAAGGTATTTTTTACACTATCAGCAGATAGCAGCAGTAAACTCCAGCGCACGTCTTTCTGACCAATAAACCGGGTCTTTAAAACCTACGAAGCCTACATGTCCTCCGGTTCGAGGCGCTTCAAAATGTAAAAAGGGATGCGTAGCCGCCAACTCAAACGGAAAACATTCCTTGCTTAAAAACGGATCATCCTGCGCATTAATGAGTAAGGCAGGAATACTGATATTTTTCAGATAGTACAGCGAGCTGCATGCCGTCCAATATTGCATGGCATCTTTAAATCCATGTATAGGCGCTGTATAACGATCGTCAAATTGCCGGAAATTGCGGATTTTATTATAATCAGTGAGATCAATTGCTTCAGGATACTGCACCTGTTTATCTTTCAGCTTCTGGCCCAAACTACGGATAAACCGGTTCATATAAATGCTGTTATGTCCCTTGGCCAGTTCCACGGAACTACTGGCCAAATCACAAGGGACTGAAATAGCCACCGCCGACCGTATCAGCGGATTAATCTGCTCTCCTTGTTCGCCCACATATTTCAGGGTTACATTTCCTCCCAGAGAAAACCCTACCAGGTGAATAGCGGAATATTTTTTCAAGGACGCGATATAACGAATAACGGTATCCAGATCGCCGGTTTCTCCACTGTGATAAAATCGTAATGCCTGATTGGGCTCTCCACTGCAACCACGGAAGTTCATCGACACAGAATCATACCCCCCCGCATTGAAATGATGCACCATTCCCAATACATATTTCCTGGAAGCATCTCCTTCCAGTCCATGCAAAATCACCACGACCTTGTCGTTTCCTTTTTCACTGAAATCCAGATCCAGGAAATCACCGTCAGGTGTAGGTATACGCTCCCTTCTATAATCCGCCGGCGCTATTTTGCGAAATAGTGTGGGATAAATCGTCAGTAAATGACGGTTGCGCAAGAACATGGGCGCTTCATATGCTGAATGGTTCACGAGTGGCATAACACCACAAAATTAGTCACTTTCACCTATAATTAGCACAAATCATTGTACTACCTTTATAACATATGAAACTGCCTGTTTTCGGTATAGAAAAGATATTTGACCTTCCCTACAGAGCGGAAGATTTCAAAATCATTCAGCATGCCCCTATCAACACCACTGTGATAGCGGAACCGCATAAACATGATTTCTATATGCTGATGCTCATAGAAAAAGGAGCAGGCACACATACCATCGATTTTGAAGAATATCCTGTACACGACCGCTGCATTTTTTTCCTCGCGCCAGGCCAGGCCCATCAATGGGATATCTCCGCAGATACCCACGGCTACCAGGTGATGTTTTCTCCAGCTTTCCTTGCTCAGAAAGGCCCGCTGTGGCCCTTCTTCACACCTAATGCGATTCCTGTTCTCCAACTTACCCCCGCACAGTTGAAACAAATCCAACAGGAATTCCGCCTAATGAACGAAGAAAATGCCCATCACCAGCCACTCTACAGCAATATCCTCCACCATCGTTTACAAGTGGTTTTATTCCTGCTCCAACGTTGGTATACCACCGCGCATCCTGGAATCAGCCACAGTACCAGCAATCACCTGATTAATAAATTTCTGCAACTGTTAGAAAGACACTATACCCAGGAAGCAGGCGTTCAGTTCTATGCCGACAAACTCCATATTACCCCCAGCTACCTGAACCAGGTATGTAGCCGCGAAACAGGACGCACCGCCGGAGAATATATCCGCGAACGCATACTCCTGGAAGCCAAACGCATGCTCTCCCTCACCACCATGGACATCCGCGAAATAGCTTATTCACTGGGCTTTAAAGATAGTTCCTACTTCTCCCGCTTCTTCCGCAAATACACTTCCCAGACCCCATTGGAGTTCCGACGCAAAAAATAAAAAGTACCCGCAATGTGATAATGAGTACCATTTTCCCCTTCTACCTCCCGCTACCTTTGCAGGTATATGATTGAAAATGTTTTTATGGACAAACGTGTAAAAGCCCCTGCTACCACGATAAGCAAAGGACTGGTTATGCTGATGGCCATCACATGTGGATTGGTAGTTGCCAACATTTATTACAACCAACCTCTGCTGGTACAAATCGCAGAGACATTCCACCTGAGCGCTGGCCAGGTAAGCATTATAGCTACTATTACCCAGGTAGGTTATACACTGGGATTATTATTCATTGTGCCGCTGGGCGATAAAACAGAAAGACGAAAACTAATCCTGATAAAAATTGCAGGCGCCGCTGTCTGCATGTTCCTGGCTGCCGCCGCAGTCAACTTCCCCATGCTGATAGCGGCCAGTTTACTCATAGGATTCTTCTCCGCCGTACCACAACTGTTGCTGCCCATGGCCGCTACACTGGCTCCGGAAGAATCCAGAGGGCGCATTGTAGGGAAAGTGATGAGCGGATTACTCATCGGCATCCTCTTATCCCGTACCCTCAGCGGCTTTATTGGCGCACATTTGGGCTGGAGAACAGTATTCATCACCGGCGGTATCTCCATGGTGATACTCATGTTTATTCTTGCCGCTAAACTGCCTAAAAATCCGCCTTCCTTCATGGGAAGCTATGCCAGCCTGATGAAATCACTGGTTACTTTAATCAGGGAATTACCTTCCTTACGACAAGCAGCTTTCACCGGCTTCTGCATGTTCGGCGCCTTCAGCGTCTTCTGGACCACCCTCGTATTCCTGCTGGAAGGAAGTCCTTTCTTCTTCAAAAGCGATATGGTAGGTTTATTTGGCATCATCGGAGCCTGTGGCGCACTGGCAGCGCCTATTGCCGGTAAATCGACCGACAATAAAGGACCTCACTTTACAATTCGTTTAGGTATTATTGCCGCACTGGCCGCCTATCTGATAATGGGCTTCTCCGCCGCTTCGCTGTTAGGTTTAATAGCAGGTGTAATATTGTTAGACGTAGGTATGCAGGTAACGCATATCTCCAATCAATCGAAAGTATTTGCACTGCGTCCGGAAGCCAGAAGCCGACTCAATACAGTATATATTTCCAGTTCCTTTGCAGGCGGTTCCGTAGGATCATTACTGGGCGCCATCGCATGGGGCGAAGGCGGTTGGATAGCCGTATGCTTACTGGGCGCGGCATTCATACTGACCGCATTTATCATCAACATAAAACAACGCCACCTACAATGATGAAAAAAATTCTGCTGGCCGCTATCGCAATGGCAGGTAGCATCAGCGCCTTCAGCCAACAGGCCGATCTCATTATCCGCAACACGAAAGTCATCGACGTTCGTACCGGAGAAATTAAATCAGGCCAATCTATCATCGTTCGCCATGATACGATCATCGCTGTTACAAACGATAGCAAGGCCAATAAATTCAAAGCCAGCGAAACTTACAACGCTGCCGGAAAATATGCCATGCCCGGATTATGGGATATGCACATGCACTTCGGTGGCGGCGATACCCTCGCCAATGAAAACAAAAACTTCCTCCCTTTATATCTGGCCCATGGTATCACCACCGTGCGAGATTGCTCCGCAGATATCAGCGACCTCGTGATAAAATGGAGAGGAGAAGTCAACAATGGTACCCTGCAAGGTCCTACTATTTTCACCTCCGGACCTAAACTGGAAGGCTATAAATCCATCTGGCTGAACGACCTGGAAATAGGCACCAGCGAAGAATTGCAAAAAGCGCTGGATTCATTGCAACGTATTAAAGTGGACTTCATAAAAGTGACAGACAACACCCTCAAAAACGATCTCTATCTCGAAGCTTTGAGGGAAGCCCGGAAACGCGGATGGGCCGTGTCTGCCCATATTCCATATACACTCACAATGGACCAGGTTACAGCAGCAGGACTGAGCGCAGTAGAACATCTGGGATATGCGTGGAAAGCAGGCGTGAAAGATGAAGCCGCCTTATCTCAGATGATTGCAAAAGGCGAATTGAAAGGTCGTGATATTAACAAATATATCATGTCTCATTTCGACACCGCAGCAGCTATGAAAACGTATCGTATGATGGCCGCCCGCGGTACAGCAGTAACGCCCACGCTTACACTGCCTCACCTGCTTGCCTACCTGGATCAGGATGATCATAAACATGATCCCTACCTGCAATACATCGGTAAAGGGATTCAGGGCACTTACGCATGGCGCGTAAACCGTACCATGCAAGACGATAGCGCCGCTATCGCATGGCGCAAGGAAGTATTTGCCAAAACCGCGGCGATTCTGCCGCTGCTGGAAAAAGCCGGCGTGAAACTAATGGCAGGTACAGATGCAGGCTATCTTAACTCTTACGACTATCCGGGAATTGGTTTGCACCAGGAACTGGCACTGATGGTACAATTCGGCCATATCACGCCATTGCAGGCATTACAAGCCTCTGTGATTAATTCTCCTGAATTCCTGCACAAAACTAATTACGGCGCAATCGCTCCCGGTAAAAAGGCAGACATCCTATTATTGAATGCCAATCCACTGGACGATATCACCAACACGCAAAAAATAAATGCAGTAGTAGTTAAAGGGAAACTGCTGAACAGACAAGCGCTGGATGGATTGTTACAACAAGTAAGCAACAGCAATAAATAGAATAATGAACATTGAACTGCCGTCTCTGCTCCATCTGCAGAGACGGTTTTTTATTGAATAAAGTGAAGCATTCTTCGCCATCTAATATTACCAGGACCCACGCTTAACCATATCAAAGACGCCTTTCCTACAATGTGATCTTCCGGCAGAAAGCCCCAGTAACGGGAGTCTTCAGAGTTATGCCTGTTATCTCCCATCATCCAGTAATAATTCATTTTAAATTTATAGGAAGACGCGGGCACTCCATTTATCAATATCCTTCCTTTCGTCGTATCCAACTTATTCCCTTCGTAACTGGCAATTATCCGGGTATATAACCCGATGTTTTCGTTGGTCAATTGCACTACATCTCCTTTCTTCGGCACATAAACAGGACCATAGTGATCCCGGTTCCACGCATACATGGTATCATAAGGGAACATTCTTCTATCCTTCTCGGTTGACAAAAACACCTCCATCCGATAACCCATCTTTCGCAGTTTTTCACTCGCCTCTGCTGTTAGGTTATACAATGTTTTGGTTGAATCTGCATAAAACTGATAGAAATTACTATCGATTCGTAAAGCCTTGCGCAATGAATCTGGCAATGTTTTACAAGAGTTATCGATAATTACGTATTTCAACTCTGATGTTGGGGGTAATACTTGCGGCTGACCGTTAACAGATATCATGGCATCCCTGATGGTGATCGTATCTCCCGGTAATCCTATGCAGCGTTTTATCCAGGTAGCCCGCTTATCTACCGGACGGACATCCAATAAATATCTTTCTTTATATAATTCATGATAATAATCTACCTCTTCGCCTTTTTTATTCAGTAACACCGAATCTCCTATTGGTAAATTAAATACAATCACATCATTTCTCTTAGGCTTGCCAAATCCTGGCAGCCGCATAAAAGGCCATTTAACAGCGGTGGAATAAGGCTTTACCCCCACAAAAAAAGGCATGGTAGCATTTGTAAATGGAATGGCCAGTGGGGTATTAGGTATCCTGGGGCCATAACTGACCTTACTTACAAAAATATAATCGTTCACTAATAACGTCTGCTCCATGGATGGAGAAGGGATAACAAATGCTTCAAATAGAAATGTTCTGATGAGAGTAGCCACTATCACTGCGAAAACAACCGCATCAATCCATTCCCTGAGCAATGATTTCTTTTTCTTTTCAGTATTCGCGGCAGGCTTACGTGGGGAAAAAAACTTCATCCGTCACTGATTTAAGTGTGGATGAATGTACTATACCCTGCTGCAGCTCAGTTGCAGCAGGGTATCAGCATTTTTTAGTTGCCAATACGGGGAATCATTCCGCGAATGCCCATATCTACAACTTTCTCTCCACTCAGCGGCTCCCACTTTCCGTCCTTATTGTCGTCCACCCACTCAAAACTCTTATTCACAGACAAACTAACGGTAACGACTATATCTTTTTGCTCCTGTCCGGTAATCACCAGCTTACCAGGGGCAAATGCCGCAGTTACCACACAAGACCCCGCCGGTACAGGCGATGTGGCAAACAATGGATTCACCACCGTAGTAGCCCCTGCCGGCGCCTGACCAGACACCACATTCGGCTGCCCCGCCAACGCAGATTCAAAAGCCCAGTAACCCTGCTTACGGTTACCATTGACAGAAACCGTTTTCGTTTTTACAAGGAAGTCCTGCAAATAAGTATTAAAGCCAATAAACGAAGCCACAGTGCCCGTATAATCTCCCTTGATAGGAAAACCGCTGATCACCGTATCCACGTGAAAAGACACATCATACTCCTGAAAAGCCAGGGATAACCGCAACCACTCATAACTGCCGGCCGCCACCTGGCTCAGTGGTACCTTGAAGAAAGTTTCGCCCTCGCCTACTGCGGTGGACTTGCTAAAATCGATGGCAGACTCGCCGCCAGCAGTAGTTTCTGGCGCACGATACAAAATAGCCCCCTTTCCTAACATCGTATTGGCCGTAGGCGCCAGTTCCAGATAATGAGAACTCATTTTGCGAAAAAGAGGATGCTGCCCGGCATTCCCCGCCGCAACAGATACCGGCTGGCCCGTATTACCCAGCCGCGCCTGCGTAGAATCAAAATGGAATTTAAAGATCAGCTGAGGGCCCGTAGTGGCAGGATCAGACGACTTACTGCAAGCTGACAGCAGTAACAGAATACAAGCAGATAATAACAGATGCTTCATGCGTTAGTTGTAGGTGTGATTAGATAAGATAAATACGGAATATATTCCTAAATTATTGTGCCTTGCAATAATTTTTCATTGCAATCAATTTCGTTTTACTATTTTCATCCCGACATATTTCCACGTTATAATAATGTTCTTCATATGAGTACTTCAAGACGTTCGTTTCTTCAGCAGACTGGTTTAATGGCTGCTGCAATGATGTTGCCCGGCGCAGTTTCCGCCTTCGCTAAAGACAATGGCCTCCCTAAAAAAGTAGGCATACAGCTGTATACACTCCGTGATCTGCTGGACAAAAATGCCAAAGAAACCCTCATCAGCGTAGCTAAAATCGGCTACAGAGAAGTAGAAACTTATTACGGCTATCAGCCAGGAGATGCAGGAAAATTCTGGGGCCTGACCGTGAAAGAACTGAAAGCGATATTAAAAAGTCTGGACCTGGTTTCTCCAAGTGGCCACTATGGCCTCAACCATTTCCTCACCAAAGGAAATGGAAAAGATGATGAGCTGAAGGCTCAAGTAGAATATGCAGCAGAACTGGGCCAGAAATATTTTGTAGTGCCCGCACTGCCTTTCCCGGAATGGGATACGCCTCCTACGGCCGACTACTACAAATTCGTTGCAGATCAATTGAATAAGGCGGCAGAATATTGTAAAAAATCCGGACTGCATGTAGCCTACCATAATCACTTCTGGGAATTCAAGCCACTCACAGACGCTCCTGGTACCGGGTATGATATCATGCTGAAAAACACAGATAAATCGTCTGTATTTTTTGAACTCGACTTATTCTGGGCCATCAAATCCGGCTTCGATCCTGTGAAATTGTTTGCACAAGCCCCGGGACGTTTCTTTGCCCTGCACGTGAAAGATATCGACAAAGCCAAACAAGAAGTACTCGTATCTCCTGCCAATGCCGATAAAAAAGCGATGGAACTATTGTCTATGGCCTCTTTTGCGGATGTTGGTTCCGGTGCAGTAGACTTCAAACGCATCCTGGCCAAAGCGCCGGCAGCTGGCGTGAAACACCTCTATGTGGAACAGGACAGAATCACCACTGAGCCTTACCAAAGTATCACCAACAGCTATAACTACGTAAAAAATACGTTGCTTAAATAATATTTCGCCTTCGGCAGACACGTGTCTGCCGAAGGCTTTTCCTCCCCCTCTCTACAGAAAAGGCAGAAATGTCCTAGTTTTGCGGCAAAATAATGCAGTAACTATGGCGATGCACGAAATAGAATCACTGGTAGAGTTATCTATTCTCTGCCTGGACAACAGTCAGGATTCCCAGGCTGACTACAGAAGTCTCTTCTTCAACCTGTACCAGCTGCAAGACAGCTTTGATACTGGCTTTACCCATTTCAGGGTAATGGATACACTGGTTAAACATCACTACGTATATACTTTTCCGATCACTGCTCACCCAACCTACCTGGAACACCAGGCCTACTTCGATCATCTGGCAGCCGATCAGAAATTCAGTTTCATCTATGCCAATCCAGGCAAAGAATGGGACGCTACTTCCAATCCGGTAGCAGGATACGCCAACTACGATCATGCTACCAAACAATACATCCTGTACTGCGATGCAGGTTCCCTGTTATGGTCTGCAATGGTGGCCACAGGCACGATCTCCGGCAAAGATGCAACCGCCCCCGAACCAATGGGCTTCTTCCATCTGGCACTGACTATCGTGGAATACGCCGCCAAACAGGATTTCACCGATCTGTTGAGCCTATGGTACCTGCTGCTCCCTTATATGGTGATGCAAGCGGAACAAGACGGTATCCCACTGCAGAAACAAGACCTGGAAACCATCTTCCAGATTATCATCAGCAAAAACGCAATTCCTCAGGAAGGCCTCCCCTACATTGAAGATATTCCGCATGGCGGAGAACTGGGCGAATTCTGCAACTGGTGGTATGAACCAGCCCGTCAGTGGATGCCCACTGCGCCGGAAACAACAGAAGAACTGGACCTCGACGCCATTCCTTTTTCACAGGAAGTGGAAAAAAGCGCTACCTGGTACTCTCAGCAAGTAGTGACCCTCATGGAGTCCGTGACTCATTCCATCCAGTTCATGGAAGATAACGGCGAAAATGAAGATCTCCGCAAAAGCGTGGAAATGCGCCTGGAATCAGCGCTTCAATTTGCCAACAAAGGCCTGGAACAAGCGCCAACTGATGCCAGTCTCCTCATGAATAAAGGTTCCGTGCTCATGCTACAAGAAAAGTATCCGGAAGCTATGGAAAGCTATGATGAGGCCATGAAAATCGCGCCCAACAATCCATACGTACACCTGAACAGAGCTATTCTTTTCTATCATATGGATCAGTTCAAAGAAGCGAAAGCCTCTTTCGAAAGACTGTTGCAACTGGAACCAGCAAATGAATTCGGGCAGCAGTGGCTGCAACACCTTCGCGACGCAGGCTTCTGATAACCCGCAAAACCTTTTCCTAACGGTTGTTTCCGCTCTTCAAAAAAAGCGGAAATAACCGTTTTTTTTAGCTAAATTTCGAGTGTACAAAATACTTGTGTATGTCACAAGACCACAGCGAAAAACAATCAGAACAAAAAGAATTCCACGAAACCCGTCGCGGTTTCCTCAAGCAGTCCACCGCTATGATGGCGCTTGCACTAACTCCTCCTATCGTACTGAAAGCAGCGGAAAAAGATGAAGCCATCGCCGCTCTCTTCGAAAAAGTACCTGTGAGCATGGAGATTAATGGGAAAAAACAACAGCTATCTGTAGAACCACGCACTACCCTGCTGGATCTTCTACGGGAACAATTAGCCCTCACCGGCACCAAGAAAGGCTGCGACCATGGCCAGTGTGGCGCTTGCACCGTTCATATCAATGGTATGCGGGTAAACTCCTGTCTGACGCTTGCCGTCATGCAGGAAGGCAAGAAAATCACTACCATCGAAGGACTTGCTAACGGAGAGGAATTACATCCCATGCAACAGGCTTTTATTAAGCACGATGGCTTCCAGTGCGGTTACTGTACGCCAGGCCAGATCATGTCAGCAGTGGCATGTATCCGGGAAGGACACGCCAACTCACCGGAAGAAATACGTGAATTTATGAGCGGGAATATTTGTCGCTGTGGCGCTTATGACAATATTGTCAGCGCCGTCCTGGAAGTAAAACAAGGAGGGCAAAAAGTATGAATCCATTCTCATTCGTAAGGGCCAATAGCCCGAAAGCAGCTATAGACGCCGTTTCCAAAGGAGACAATTCCCGGTTCATTGCTGGCGGCACCAACCTCCTGGACCTCATGAAGAACGGCGTGATGCAACCTGAAAAACTGGTAGACATCAACAATCTTCCCCTAAAAGATATTCAACTCAGCAAAGATAAATTGCATATCGGCGCATTGGCACTCAACAGTACAGTAGCCGCCGATAATCAGGTGAAAGCACAATTCCCTCTGCTCTCTCAAGCCTTGCTGGCAGGCGCTTCACAGCAACTGCGCAACATGGCTACTGTAGGCGGAAATATGATGCAACGCACCCGATGTTCTTATTTTTATGATACGGCCATGCCTTGCAATAAACGCCAGCCAGGCTCCGGATGCGGCGCTATTGGCGGCGTAAATCGCATGCACGCCATTTTCGGCGCAAGCGATAAATGCATCGCAGTACATCCCAGCGATATGTGCGTAGCACTCGTAGCCCTCGATGCAACAGTGCTGGTAACCGGTCCGAAAGGAGAACGAAAAATTCCTTTCGCCGACTTCCATCGCCTGCCAGGAGATACGCCCGAAAAAGATAATAACCTCGGCAAAGGAGAACTGATTACTGCCGTGGAAATTCCCAATAATCCATACACGAAGAATATCTACTACCTGAAAGTCAGAGACAGAGCTTCCTATGCATTTGCATTGGTATCTGTAGCCGCGGCCCTGGAACTGGATGGGAATGTTATCAAATCAGCCAGACTAGCCATGGGCGGTGTGGCACATAAGCCTTGGCGACTCGCAGCCGCGGAGCAATCACTCATCGGTAAAACAGCTACAGAAGAAAATTTTCGTGTAGCCGCCACCGTTGCCATGGAAAATGCAAAGGCATATGAACACAATTCCTTCAAACTGCAGCTGGCCCCGAATAGTATTGTCACTGCACTATTAAAAGCAACATCGGTATGAGACAGGATAAAAATGTAGGCAAACCGCTCGACCGTGTAGATGGCCGATTAAAAGTAACCGGCGGCGCTAAATATTTCGCGGACAATCACATGGAAGATCTACAGCATGCCTGCCTGGTATGCAGTACAATCGCCAGCGGCCGCATTAAAAGCATTGATACCAAAGCGGCCCTCCACGCCCCAGGCGTATTGGACGTTGTATCTCATCTGAATACAGCTCCTGCTCCCGGATATAAACAACCAGATGGAAAGGCCAGACGACAACTCCGCATCTTTGCAGATGATCGCATTTATGCCAACGGACAACCCGTAGCTATCGTGGTGGCCAATACCATGGAAAGAGCCGTATACGCCGCTTCTCTGGTGAAAATACAATACGAACAAGAGGTGCACCATACGGATATGCGCGCCAACGATAAAGCCGCCTATCAAACAGACCGTATGAAAGATTATGTACGCGGTACTACCGATGCATGGAAAACAGCGCCGGTACAGCTGGAAGCCAGCTATAGTACGCCTATTGAAGTACATAATCCAATGGAACTCGCCGGTATCATCGCCAAATGGGATGGCCCGGATAACCTAACCATCTGGTCAAAAACACAAGGCGTAAAAAACAGTCAGGTAGCCCTCCGGGAGATATTCCAAATCCCGGATCAGAATATCGTTGTCCACTCCCCCTTTGTAGGCGGCGGTTTCGGGATGGCACTACGGATATGGCCACACGAAATTGCGACCATCATTGCCGCAAAGAAAGTAGGCAAACCAGTAAAACTGGTCATCAGCAGAGATCAGATGTTCACCATGGTAGGACATCGGCCGGCAGCAGATCAGAAAATCGGTATCGGCGCTACACAAGATGGACAACTGGTAGGCATCACCCATGAGGCAATCGCCAGTACCTCTACTTATGAAGATTTCACAGAGGCCATCACCAGTATGAGCCGGTTCATGTATGCATGCCCGAATGTAAATACACGCTATAAAATAGTGCCTATCAATGTCTGCACGCCCATCTGGATGCGCGGCCCCGGCGAAGCCACCGGCGCATTCGCATTGGAATCCGCCATCGATGAGCTCTCCTATAAATTAGGAATGGACCCACTGGCATTGCGTGTGAAAAACTATGCTGCAACAGATCCTGAAAAAAATCTCCCTTTCTCCAGTAACTACCTCCGGGAAGCTTACGAAATGGGAGCCGCCAAAATAGGCTGGAACAACAGACCCGCCAATCCACGCGCCCTCAAAGAAGGCGATTGGTTCGTGGGTTACGGCGTTAGCACAGGCGTATTCGGCGCGCACCGCGGGAAAGCCAGCGCCGGCGCCATCTTTAAATCAGATGGCTCTCTGGTAGTACAAAGCGCCACCACAGATATCGGGCCCGGCACCGCTACTGCAATGGTACAAATTGCTGCCGACGCGACCGGCATCTCCCCCAATCATATTCAATTTCAACTGGGCGAATCTACTTTTCCAGATGCGCCGGAACAAGGCGGCTCCGCCACCGTCTCTACTGTAGGTAGCGCCGTACACGACGTTTGCCAGGAGCTGAAAACGAAACTGCTGGAGTTAGCCACGACACATATTCCCGACTTCAAAAACAGTACGCCGGAAAATTCCACATTCGAAAATGGTTACCTGGTTACAGCAGGCGACGCAGGAAAAATGGAAATCTCATTAAGCGATATCCTGCAAAAGTCTAATACGCCTGTATTACAGGTTACGACTACCTCCAAAGCGGGCGATGAAAGAAAGAAATATTCTATGTATTCTTTCTCTGTACACTTCGCGAAAGTGCATGTACACGCATCTACAGGAATAGTACGTATCAAACATGTGGTATCTGTGGCCGACAGCGGTACTATTGTAAATTCAAAAACTGCTGCCAGCCAGATGATCGGCGGCGTAGTAGGTGGTATTGGTATGGCACTGACAGAAGAAGCCGTACTGGATCATCGCTATGGCAGATATGCCAATAATAATTTCGGCGACTATCATGTACCGGTACACGCAGATACGCCTCCTACAGATATTCTTTTCATCAATAAAAAAGATCCTGTCATCAACCCAATGGGTTCGAAAGGAATGGGAGAAATTGCATTGATAGGTTTTGCTGCCGCCGTTTCCAACGCAGTATATAACGCCACCGGCAAACGCGTTCGGGATCTGCCTATCACACCAGATAAGCTGATATAATGTTATGATAAAAGAGCTGGAAGATATTGTGAAAGCGTATGATATAGCGCAACAACAGGGCCTCCGCACAGCACTGGCTACAGTGGTACATGTGGATGGCTCTGCCTACCGCCAACCTGGCGCCAGAATGCTGGTAACAGAAAATGGCACGCTCACCGGCGCTATCAGCGGCGGATGCCTGGAAGGAGATGCGCTCCGAAAAGCCCAGCTGGTCATGATGCAACAACAACCCATGTTGGTCGTCTACGATACCACCGATGAGGATGATGCGCAATTAGGTGTGGGACTGGGTTGCAATGGTATCATATACATCTTGCTGGAACCCATTACAGCAGAAGACAGTAACAATCCCCTGCAACTTATCCGACAACTTATTTCAACTCGTCAGGAATCCATACTAATTACCTTATTCAATAAAGAGCAGCGAAAGGATATTCAACCAGGTACACGCATGCTTTGCCGCCAGCATAAGAATGTGGGTACCATTCCCGGAGATATGCTGCAACAAGCTATTCTCCAGGATGTACAGGAAGCCTATCATCAGCGCGCCAGTATTATAAAATCATATGTCTCCCCGGATTATCAGCTTACGGCTTTATTATCCTACATTACACCCGCTACGCAATTAATTATCGTGGGTGCTGGCAATGATGCACAACCGCTGGCCCGCATCGCACAGGTGATGGGATGGCATGTGCACCTATTGGATGGTAGGCCCAATTACGCTACTGCTACACGTTTCCCGGATACGACTATCCATATCGCAAAAGCAGAAAATGCACTGGAGCATCTCGTTCCAGACGCTTACTCCGCAGCCATTCTCATGACACACAACTATAATTATGATCTGAAAATACTGCAACAACTGGTGCACTTTCCACTACCCTACATTGGCGTGCTGGGGCCAGCTAAGAAACTACAGCGTATGCTGGAAGAATCGGACAGCATTACTGCCATACAACGTGAACGGATATACGGTCCGGCAGGATTGGATATAGCCGCCGCTACTCCCGAAGAAATTGCACTCAGCATCGCCAGCGAAATAAAACGGGTAACGGCAGGCCCAGCCACCAGCGGGCAATCCCTCCGCGATAAAAAAGGAGCCATCCACAACCGGAGAGCACAAATAATCACCACACAGCATCTCTGACATGACAGGTATTATCATCCTTGCCGCCGGCGCTTCTCAGCGATTAGGTCAGCCTAAACAACTATTGCAACTGGAACAGCAAACATTATTGGAGCGCGTTATTCATACGGCGCTAAACAGTAATATAGGTCCGGTGATAGTAGTGCTGGGCGCTAATGCCGCCAATATCCAACCACATATTGCACCCTTGCATATCAATATTGTCATCAATGAAAAATGGGCCGAAGGCATGGGTAGCAGCATTGCAGCAGGCATGCAATTCTTACTACGTACATACAATAACGTTAGTAGCACTTTCCTTTTAGTGTGCGATCAACCTTTTATCGATTCGCGCCTGCTGCATCGTATGTTCGCAACACCCTCCCCTATTGTTGCCTGTACATACAATAAAGCCATTGGTACTCCAGTTCTCTTCCAGCAAGCATTTTTCCCCGCTTTACAAGCCCTCCAAAGCCCCGAAGGCGCCCGTAAACTACTCCAACAATATAAAGACCAGGTAAAAACAGTCGACTTCCCCCAGGGAGGCATTGATATTGATACCATTGGAGATTATAATGCACTCCTCTCT
Organism: Chitinophaga dinghuensis; assembly: GCF_003259435.1. Lineage (GTDB taxonomy): Bacteria > Bacteroidota > Bacteroidia > Chitinophagales > Chitinophagaceae > Chitinophaga > Chitinophaga dinghuensis. Next base: position 785,114 of record NZ_QLMA01000001.1, on the reverse strand, counting down.
CAGTAATGGAAAAAATATTTTTTTTGTAAGCGGAAACTTTCTTTATATTTGTCTATAAGAATGGTAGACTATTAAAATATATCACCATGAAACACTTAACAACACTTATTTCTCAGGTTAATCGCCAGCAGGCGAAACACAAGACGATCTCAATGCGTCCTGGATATTGTTGTTGTTAATACCCACCACCTTCGCGGTAATCCCACCTAATTCCGCCCCACAGCATTAATCTTTTTGTTCACCGCCTACAAACTAATTCGTCATGAAAACGAATCGCCAACCAGTGTTCCGTCTGGATAAGACGGTAACCAACGAACATCTTGCATGGTTCCATCAACATGGTTTTATTCAATTTAAAAATTTCATCGACCAGGACACCGTTCACCTGCTGCTCAACGCGGTCAACCAAGTTCAAGACCTGCTCCTGCGCAACGACATCCAGAAAATCAATGGAACCCCACTTAAATTTGGTACCGATGTAGATGGAAGTCCACTCATCCAACGCATCGCATTTGCCTCTCAATACAGCAATGTATTACGTGAATTCCTCCGCGATGAGCGCCTCCAGTCACTACTCCAACTCCTCGGCCCCTATGATGGCCGCATCGGAGAAAATGAAAAAGACGGGCTCGTAGTAAATCACTATGTCAACTCTGCCAATAGCCAGTTCCGGCAACTGGGATGGCATACGGATAGTCCGCGCGACCTGTTCCTCGGCAGCCGTATTATGCCAATGCTGAACGTAGGCCTGCATCTGGACGATTGCCCAACGGAAAACGGCGGATTACGCGTACTACCGGGCACGCATAAACAGAGTTTATTCCGACTGCTTTTCAGAAAGAAGTATTTCATTGATCATCATCCGGATAAGAAAGAAGTAGGCTTCAATATCGAGGCGGGTGATCTAACAATCCATGATGGCCGGTTATGGCATAGAGTGCAGCAATCGCCCAATATTGGAGAGGAGAGTCGCCGTAGAGTAATGTACATACCCATTATCACGGGCGCTTATCAGCCTAAACATACCGGCAGTCCTACTCCATTCTACCATAAACTGGCGCATTTATATGGCGGAAAACCACAGTGGGCCACTGCTAAAGCAACACAAAAGGAATTGATAAAATCATCTCATTAAAACTTCTTCAAGATGTCATACGCACTTGTTACCGGGGCTGCCAAAGGCATTGGTAAAGCCATTGCCGCCGCACTTGCCGAAAAAAATTATCATTTGCTACTGGTGGATCTGGATGGGCAGGCACTGGAAGATACGGCTACTACACTGGCAGCTACTTATCGGGTGCATGTGCATGCGTTGCACCAGGATTTATCCGCTACAGACGCATTGCAGAAAGTGGTGCAGTTTACCACGCCATATCATGATCAGCTGCAAGTGGTAGTGAATAACGCAGGATATGGACTGAACGGGGCTTTTGAACATATTCCACTGCCCAATTCGTTCAATATCATTGATGTGAATATCCGTGCACAGGTGGGTCTTTCTCACGCATACATACCCGTGTTGCGTAAGTTTCAAAAGGCTTACCTGCTGAATGTAGTGAGTACCACCGCTTACCAACCGGTTCCCTATTTGAATATTTATGCGGCCACCAAGGCTTTCGCGTTGTCGTTTACGCGGAGTCTGCGATATGAGCTGCGGCGTACAGGCATCTCCGTGAGTGCTTTGAGTCCGGGTAGTACAGATACGGATTTTGTAAACCGTGCAGGTATGGGTACACGCACGCGCGCTATTGCGGATCGGTTCAATATGACATCGGAAGCAGTGGCGAAGATTGCCATCAGGGGTTTATTCAACGGAAAGGCAGAGATTATTCCGGGGTTTACGAACAAGCTGAATGCGTGGCTACCTAAATTTTTCCCGAAAACATTGGTGGAGAGGATTGCCGGGGATATTTATGAAACGGGAGACACGCGTCAACAAACAGCTGTTGCTTCCCTCAGACAGGAAGCAACAGCTGCTGCAAATATTTAAGCCCACATCATGCGGGGAGCAATACCAATGCGCTGCCTGTTCTCATTAAAGTGAACGTCCAGATGGCAGTAAGCATCATTTGTGCTCAGCCCCTGGTGCAGAATTGTTTCTTCTTTATCCTTGTTCCAGGCAACAAGCGTACGGGGCACAACGCCCTGTATGCCACCGCCAATCACATAATTGATATGTCTTGTATTGGAAACCATGCTTTTATTACTCAATAAAGTCAGATCCCGCTCATATCCCAGGTGGGACAGACAAATCACATAGTCGCAGTCCATTTCCTGTTTTAAGCGTGCTGCCACCGCTGTAGCGGCAGTCAGCGGATCTTTTACCTCTACGCCGCGGACACCTTTTACGTCCCCGCCTACGCCGGTAATACCGATTTTATACGGTCCCGCATATACGATAACATATTTACGGATACCTTTTTGCAAACGAACGTCAGAAAATTCATAGTTGCAGTTGACCAGCGGAAATTTCATTTCTTCCAGCAATGCAGCCAGATGTTCCTGTCCTGCAGCCAGCTCATTTACCCCGATACCCGCAGCCTGGTATCCTTTACCATTCATTGCCTGAATCATTTCCAGATCTGTGGCGTATTTCCCGGACTTACCCAAAAAACTGCCAGCATCGAGCAACAGACCCTGTTTGTTTTTAGTCAGGAAATCAGGCATAGTGCCATGCAAATCATTGGTATGACGCACTTGTAGTTTGTTGGCATCTCCCCCAACAACAGCGGCATTTTCAGTAACAGATGCAAGAGAGAAAAGGGGCTTTTGGAAAAAGAGCAAACCGGTAGCTAGTCCGGCATTGCGTAAGAAGTTACGACGTTCTGTGATCATAGTATTTGGGATATATCCGGTATAATTGGGCGTAAAGATAATAACTCTCTGCTAGATAATTTCTACATCCCCCGAAAGTTATTTATACAATTCCTGCTCATCCGTGTAATAAGTGCGGCCTCCCTTATCGAGGTGCTTAATAGGATAGCCTCCAGGGCTCTTCTCTTTCCTGGGCACATGTACCTGCATAAAATCCCTCACTTCGCCTGCAATGATGCCAGGATGACTTTTATTGATCTTTGTAATCGCGTCTTTCAATACTTTCTGTACAGCTTTCACCAGGTCTGCCACCTTTTTCTCTGGTATTTTGCTACAAATGGAAAATGGAGAGATACGTGCCGTGTAAAGGATTTCATCCGCATAGGCATTGCCGATACCCAATACCTGATGCTGGTCCGTCAGGAATTTCTTAATGGTCGTCTTCTTCTTGGCCAGGGTCTCCGTTAACCACTTCGCATTGAAATCTTTGGAAAGCGCATCCGGAGCCTCTTTTGCCGGCGGATCGAGCGTAAGCGCCGCTGCCCGCTGAAAATCAGTTAACGCCAAGGTATGTCCACCAGTGAAATGCAATAAAGCGATCGTAAATTTTTGTTCTTCTCCGGCTTTGAGCAAATATAATTTTCCATGCAACATCATATGCATGGCCAGCGTATGAGATTTTCCAAAGATAAAATCCAGCTCTTTCCCCGACCGGCGTATATCCGTCAGCGTTTGCCCTACCAAGGCTTTTTTAAGCGCCGCGATAGTAACATTGAGCTTCTTTGTCACAGGCACTTCAATGTCTTCTAACTTTTTCTTCAGCAATACCTTGGACAGATTTTGCTGAAAGACTTCCAGATCAGGTAATTCAGGCATGGTTCCCTTTTTCCTAAAAGTAAGTTATTTAATCAGATGATCGGCAAAACGCCATTGTGATTTATAATCCGGACTGAGCGGCTGTTTCATGATAATGGCACGGTACATTTCTATCGGAATGGGCCCTTCCTGCAGGAAGGTATCATGGAAAGCCAGTTCTGTCATTTTACCACTGTCTACCATTTCCTTATGCAATGCGCGCAACTGCAGACCGCCCATCATGTACGCGATCTGATATAACGGACCATAGCCTCCAGTGAAAGACCGCCGTACTTCCGACTCTGCGCTGAATCGCTCATGCCCCACTCTCTCTACCAGGAAGTCGATGCACTGTTGCGGCGTCCATTTACCCAAATGATAATTCAGGGAGAAAATAATCCTTGCACAACGATGCATACGCCAGAAGAGTGCGCCTACTTTTTCTTCAGGAGTGGCATGAAAGCCTTTATCCCAGAGGAGCATTTCCCAGTATAACGCCCACCCCTCTACGGAGAATGGCGTACTGAATTCTTGCCGGTAGGACTTGTAGCGCTGATTCATATAGCCTTGCAGGTTATGACCTGGTATTAATTCATGGAATACGGTAGCATGTGCAAATCCGTAGTTATTGCTACGCAGACTCATTTCCTTGGAAGCTTCATCCATATCTATCGTCGGATAGGCGATGAGTATAGAGGGCCCGCCCAGGAAAAAAGGCGCAAAACGTTGTTGTTCTTTGGTGAGCATGTACATACGCCAGCTTTCCTTAGCCAACTCAGGAATCGTTACCAGGTGCCTATCTTCCACATACCTGATGGCTTCATTTGCCAGCCTGTTGATGAGTGCTGGCTGATCGCCTGGCGCTACATGATTTTCTTTAATCTTTTCTAGGGCTTTCTTCCAATCATTACCATAGCCCATCTCCGCGGCAGCTTTCTTCATTTCTGCATCACACCAGGCAAATTCTTTATTGGCAATCGCCACCAGATCTTCAGGAGCATAGGGAATCATTTCAAATTGCAGGAGTTCTTCCAATGCATCCTTACCAATGGGCGTTCCTTTGATACCGGAAACATCGAGGGATTTATCGGCTTTATCCGCGAGCACATTATCCAATTGATCACTGTATCTGGCGAGCAAACTATCTACTTTCCGGTAGGGTTCTTTCACCCACCAACTGAATTGCGGATCATAACCATAGTAAAAGTCATATACGTTTTCCAAGCCTTTCTCTAATTCGTTCACTACCTCAGCAGCCTTGCGGTAGGCCACAGCATTATAACCACTTTGCTTATCTGATGCGGCGAGCGCGGTTTGCAAGCTGGTCTGTACTTTTCCTAATGTGGCGGCAACTTGTTGTGCATCCGGCTTATCGCCCCGCCGACGCTTGATCTGCAAGGCCATAATATCGTCTGCAAAAGGAATAAGCGGTTTTATTTGCGTATACAGATTGGCGTTAGTTTGCAGGTTTCCCAGCTCATGGCGGATATTCCGTTGCAAGAGAATATAGTCTACCTGCTCACCTACAGACAACGATTTAAAGTTAATCCTTTGAAGTTCTTTCAATACATCATTATAGTAGATCCCCATGCGGTTGAAATATTCAGGACTATTCCGGAAGATATATACTCGGTTTAGTCCATTTACGTCGGCATCTACCCGCTGAATCAATGCTGTTACCGGCGACTCCGCAACCACCGGTACTGCCCGCAACAGGCATAGGCACATAAGGGAAACAAATAATGTTTTCATATAAAGTGAAGGATTTGAATCGACTGAAAAATTAATAAAACAGGCCGGCATTTTCATTACCGGCCTGGTATTTTTTATGGCTGCTTTTCTCTTTTACGAAACGTCAAAACAAAGATAGACGCAATGCCTGTATACGATTTACTGATATTGTCCGCCTATATACAATCCTTGTCTTTAAATTTAAGATATATACATTTTATCGACCTATGTCAAATAACTGTTAAAATAACATTACAAGCAGACTGAAGCAACATTTCAGTGAGCTATCTCCATGAGAAAATCGGTAAATTCGTTTTACTCGATTTTTTAAAAAATCCACCAAACAATCAATGTAATTAACTAAAACAACTACGGCGTGAAATTGAAAAAGAAGCAAGTGATAAAACCGTTGGTTTTTGCAGTAACAGTATGTGCGTTTGCATTCCTTATTACCTCTTTTAGTACCACAGGCAAGAATATTCTAACAGCCAAACATGTCTCCACCGGCCAACCAGCTCAGGATTCTTTACAGGTAGAAGAAGTAAGCCTTTATGATGAATTAGCGCTCGATTCGTTAGGACTATCCCGCGAAGCGTTCGACTATGCCATGCAAGGGTATAATAAGCTGAATGAAGAAGGAAAAATCAAGAATGATCAAGTACTTTCTATTATTGATTTTAGTCTCCCTTCCACTAAGAAAAGACTCTTTGTAATTGACTTACAGAATAAAATGCTGTTGTTCAATACACTGGTGTCTCACGGTAGAAATTCCGGTACTGTAAGTGCCAATAATTTTTCTAACCGTCCGAACAGCTTTATGAGCAGTCTTGGTTTCTTCGTGACAGGCGATTCCTACAGAGGCGAACATGGTTTGTCGCTGCGTTTACAGGGAGAAGAAGCCGGCATCAACGACAATGCAATGGCTCGTGGCATCGTAATGCACAGTGCCAATTATGTGAATGAATCGCTCATAAAATCACAAGGATATATTGGCAGAAGCCTCGGCTGTCCTGCCATTCCTGAAAGCGTTCACCGCAAAGTAATTGAGCGCATCCGCAACGGCAGTTGCCTCTTCCTTTACAGTAGGGATAAAACTTATTCTATGCACACAAAGATGATCTCCAGAGATTCAAGTGCTACTTAATATAAACGTACTACCTACATCAAAACAAATCAAAAAGGGCCTGACGTCAAGCGTCAGGCCCTTTCTTTTATTCTTCATGCATGTATGCTATAACTTTTACCTATCTCGCTATGATAAATTTCACAGGAGCATAGTTACCTTTCTCCGGCTGCAGGTAGTAGGTACCCGCTGGCAGATCTCCCACTCCAATACTATTACCATTTCCTTTTGTCAGCATTACTCTCCTTACATACACGCCATTGCTATTACTAATTAGGGCGCTACCTCCCGCTGCTGCGTTTACATTCAGCGTAGAGGCGACAGGGTTAGGATATACCTGTAACCCATCAGCCAGTTTCATACTGTACATAGCGGCCGACTGCTTGTTCATGGAAGCAGGCGCCGATAAAGGTTGCAGTGCGCTGTTCTCCAGCAATGACAAGGATGGCCTGTCGCCGGCAAGAGCAGATTCATTTGCAAAGAAGGTGATATCTGAGGTACTGGCATCTGTACCGGTGAAAACGCCATATACATGGAATACCAACAGGGAATCGCCACTACGGATACGCTTTAGCAAAGTATCTTTACTGATGTTCCAGGTCATCCAGTTGCCGCCATAGTAAAATCCGGCGTTGAGAGAATCGATATAAGTGCCGTCAGCTGTCCATTTATTCCAGGTGAGACTGTTAGCGTCGCTGTTATCCCAGTTGGTTTTGGCAGCCCATTTCACGACCAGATTGGTTTTTCCGCCATTCGTATTTACGCCACGCACTTTCAGACTCAACCGAACCGTGTCTACATGAGCTAAATTACCTGCATAATCACTCAGTCGGAACTTCAGGAATGTCTCCCGTTTATAACCGCTGTTGGGATCAGGCTTCACGCTCAGGGAAGAATCATTTCCATAATTGGTATTGGCATAACTACCATTTCGTATATACGTATCCGCTACTGGCGTAATACCATCTGGTCTGTTGCCAGGGCCGAAATTGATGTCTATTACCGGAATGTTATTATCGAAGCGATATGGATAGGTGATATCTTTTGAGGAACCATTCGCAAATACGAATTTAATGCGCAACGTGTAAGTACTGTATTTCTTCCAGAACTCCGCCACTGGCATAGATACATTAAAGCTATCGCTGCCAACCAGCGTGCCCACCCAGGCCAGCTGATCATAGTTGGCGCCATCATCATCCTGATCATTGTAGATAACGATAGAACTGATCGCTTTGGTAGTGGTGAATTTACCAGACAAGTTAATATTACCGTTGCTATAGTTGGAATGGAAATTCGTAAATGAAGCATTTCCGCCACCATATAAATCGGTAATAGCATCTTCTGTTCTGAATACCTCACAAGTATGCAGGATAGCGCATTCGCCAGCGGTCATAAACGTAGGGGCGCGACCGTAAGTCTGGTTCCCGCTGCCCATGAGGGCAGTACCTTTGGCAGGATCATTCTTTTCGGATACTTTTTCTTTATCATGCGGCAGGTTCAGGCCATGTCCCAGCTCATGCACCAATCCGCCGATATAGGCGGAAGTGCCGCCTGTGGCGAAATAGCTCGTATCTATATTGGGATTATCCAGCGCAAAGCACCAGCCATTACCCAAACCATAGAAAGGATTATAATCATCCTGTGGCAGGATCACCAGCGTATGCGTACTGTTTTTCTCACCAGGGTTCGCCGCAAAAAACGCGTTTACTTCCGGGATAATTTGGGTGCCGCCTCCATCATAAGGATAATGCGTACGATCATATAAACCATGGAGGATACTGATTTTCACCAGTCCATCGCTGTCTTTACGCAAGCCGAATGTCTCATTCGTGTAGCCGTAATAGTTCATCCATTTACGATAAAAATCCTGCGTTTGCAGCATAATACCGTTTAGGCGTTGCCGATAGCCTGCCACGGTATCTACATCCGTAGGCAGGAAGTAGATGATGTTCAGGTTATGCTTGCGCGTTTCTACCTGCCGCGCCGGCGGAGGCACTACCACACTCGTATCCTGATGATAGTAGATCGTCAGCTGAGGGCGTTGCATGGGTACGGTCCATTCCCTGGAATACATAGAGGTATTCGCTGATGAATTCAGTCGGGTATAGATCGCGAAAGAAACGAGGGAATCTGCTTTGAGCGCCGATTGTACCCTGCTGCTCAACCCGCGCCAGAGCGCAGTGTAAGGCGTAGAATCTCCAATAGCATCCGCTGGCTTGGCTACTACGCTCAATGTATCCGGACCAATACCTGGTTTATTATTCCAGGTAACAGTAGTCTCCGTCCAGGTATTATTGGCCACTGGCAATACATGCCACATATGACCAGCGCCTGTCTGAGAATAATAAACCGTTCCCTGCATCGTGGCGGAATCAATGATCGTTCCTGCGGGCAGGCCCAGTCCTTTCAGACTGAATTTAAGATAGGTAATAAGGTTGTAAACCGAGCTGGCACTGTTCTGTGAATACCGGAAACGGAGCTGCGTGGAGGAGCCGTAATTGGCATTGCGGCCATCGTCTGCGGTGTTGCTGTTTACATAGGTATCTTCTGATACCGGAATCACTTTCATGCCGGATTGTGCCATCGCTGCCTGCGACGCCAAACCACCAACGCAAAATGCAATCGAATGCAAAAGGGTAGATAATTTTCCCATTGTTCGTTTTTTGGTTAAATAAAGAGTATCTGAAACTTTTGCAATGATCGATTACAACGGAAGAAAGGGTTATTTCATAAATATATAATTTATTTAATAAAAAGAAAAGAGGCCTGTTAAAAAGAATTCATCTTTTTAACAGGCCTCCCTATAAATCTGCATTATTAGCTCACTCTACCCATGAAAGGATCGCTGATACTGTCTTTACCTGATTCTACCCTACCTGCAAAGCGTTGCGAGAAAGTATTGCTACCGGCTACGGCTACACTGAAATCATACCACTGTCCACTCTTAGATACATCCATCAGTAAAGTGGATTTACCTTTTGCAGCCACAGTGAGCTTCATTTCTTTCCTGCCATAGGCCAGGTCTTTCGCAATGATGGTTACAGCCGCGCCGCTATGGTTAGTAATTTGCAGCGCCACATTCCCCGTTAGTTTATTGCGATTGATCTTACTACGCTCATATTCACACTCCAGCGTAACAGCCGGATCTGCTGCATTCCCCTGGAACTCGCGGAAATAACCATTCGGGCCGTAAAGGCGCAGATGATAGTGACTATTCTCGAATTCCTGCAAAGGCCAGCTATCTGCAATGCGATCGCCTGCTTTCACGCCATAGGACCAGGTACGTAAAGGTCCCATAGTATGGGTATCTCCCTGGATATAATTACCTGGCGCGTATACGTTGAAAGGCGCACCAGCCGCTTTCTTCCCAAATACTTCATTACCAGCAGCAAAGCTGATCTCAAAGGAACGCTTATCGGCGCTTAGTTTACCATGTGTGTACAACTGATAAGGCAACGCAGAGGACGGTCTTGTTCCCTTTTCCTGTTGCGGCATCCAACCGGAACCGGCAGGGTTATGATTAATGGCGCCAATCTCCTCTGCTGTCAAGGCTTTGAAGTTGTCCGGCAACTTCTTAAACTTCGCATTGTAAATGCCTTCCATTACTTCATTGCGTACTTCAAACGGAAAGTTTAACTGCTCTCCATTAAAAGGACGGAATACTGAACTCAGATCGCCACAAACAGTTCTGCGCCAGTCGGAAATATTCGTTTCCTTAATATCTTTACCGGTCTTATGTTTCAGGAAATTCTCCAGGAACTGAATAATGGAGGTATGATCACATACTTCTGAATTCACATAGCCACCGCGACTCCAAGGCGACGCAATCACCAGCGGAACACGATAGCCCAAGCCTATCGGACTTTCTCTGTGATAATCCTTCCCGATATATTTTTTCTTTTCTTCTTCTTCCAGCGATACATATTCCAAAGCGGTATCGATGCCAGCGGAAACCTTACCGGTGCCCGGTTTGTGCGGAGCGGTAAATGGAGGAACGTGGTCGAAATAACCATCATTCTCATCATAACATAAAACGAAAATGGTCTTCTTCCATACTTCTTCTTTTTTCGTCAGAATATCCAGTACTTCAGATACATACCAGGCGCCGTACCACGGAGAACCCGGATGATCCGAGAATTCCCCCGGTGCAACGAGATAGGATACCGTAGGCAATTTTCCGTTATTCACATCTTCTCTGAACTGATGGAGTATATCTCCTTTAGGCACAGATACTTTCCTCACCTGATCTCCGTCTTTATATTCCAGGGTTTCCAGCTCATGGTAATCCGGATCGCTGATATTGGTAGTAAATGCACGTTGATGTAATTCCTGCTCTCTGTTAGACAGTTTAGCAAAGTTTTCCGGCGTATATTTTACCGCATCTTTCTTCACCTGCTCCAGTTCTTTTTCGCCACGGGCAATGCTTCGTTCCAGTTTCTTATACGCGTCGGAATCTGCTGTCAATCCTGCCAGCTCTTTTTTCTTCGCGGCAATTTCTTCCGGGAGCTGCTTCAGCTGACGTTGCAGATAGTCCATATGCCCTTTGGCAAAACGCACATTATAAGCAGAGAACCACTCAATCGGATTATCTGTGAAATTGGCCAGTAGTCCGTCTTTTTCGCCTTCCAGTCCTGCTGCACTGATTTCATTCTGGTAAATACGCCAGGACACGCCTGCATCCTGCATTCTTTCCGGGAAGGTGGTCCATTTGGCTTCACGGCCATAGTCTACATCTTCATTCCAAACATTGGCCTGAGCGCCATCCTGCTGCTCGCTGCGAAGAGTACCGGTCCATAAATACAGTCGGTTAGGAGTAGTACCCGTCAGAGAAGAACAGAAATTCTGATCGCATACGGTGAAGGCATCTGCCAGAGAATAATAAAAAGGAATGTCTCTCCTGTCGTAGAAGCCCATGGTCAATGGCATTGGCGCCCAGTCGCGGTTACCGCTCTGTTTTACCAGCAGCCACTTATCGTATTTACCATTATTGCGGGCATCTACCTGGTTACTCCAGGAATGCGGGAGACTGGACATCCAGGTGGCTTTTGTATCCCTGATATTCAGTCGGAAAGGGGCATAAGTCTGGCCGGCATGATTGCTTTGCAGCCAAACCAGGTTCTTATTAGGCAGTGTGATTGCTCTGGGATCGTTGTACCCGCGTACCCCTTGCAAAGAGCCATAACAGTGGTCAAAAGAACGGTTCTCCTGCATGAGGATCACCACATGTTCTGCATCCTGCCAGGTAGTTCCCGGCTTGGGATCAATAGCCAAGGCCCGTTGTATAGAACCGGGCATTGCGCCCCATACGCCGGCAGCTCCGGATAGTAGGGCTGCCTTTCTGATAAAATCTCTTCTGGTATCCATTTTCCTTTATTTTTCATGTTCACCGCGGAATGGCTGCTACACAGCCTTCCGGCAATGGTGGCTGAAAATAGGAAATTAAACGGGACCATCCTTATTAAGTAGCTGTTAATTATATGAACGGTAACCAATAAAAAAGGCCTGCTGCACAAGCAGCAAGCCTCGTATATGTATTTAGGTTAAACTTAATTGGTGGCGTTTGCCGGAATTATAGTAATCTTGAAACGAAGAGCAGATGTCGGTAGCTGAATAGCAGCTCCGTTTACTCCCTGCGCTTCAATAAGTACAGTTCCAGGCTGATAAATGTAAGTGAAGGAAGTATTGTTATACACTTCAGGCAATGCCTCATATAACGTTTGGTCCCTGGACATCGCAACTAAAATACCATGCGATTGATTATTACTGGTGTTGATTTCAGGCGTGGTAATCGAAATGTAATATGTTCCTGTAGATGAATCATACTTCCATTGATTCGATTGTACATCGACAATGATAGTTGTGTTTGGAACTATTTCATTTGTTGTTTTCGTGCAGCTCGCTGCGGTTAACAAAACCAGCGCCAACAAGGAGTATAACCATTTTTTCATATAGTAGATTATTTGTAGATTTACTAATGCTAATTTGTTGTAAAAGGATAATATCCAAATACAATGCCATAAATCCGGCAAGCTAATTCAGACTAACATGCTACCCAGATATCCACAAGCGTTAGAGCAGATCAAGGGTTCTCCTCTTATAAAACTCACTTATTCAGGCAAATCAGTCATTGCGTCTTATAAACAGGTAGAACAATCGAATAGGTCAGAAGGTTTTCTAACTGCCCATACTTTAGTTTTTCAAATCTCCGGTTGTAAGGAAATTCACCTGCCCGATGAGAATATCATGGCCCATCCGGGCGATATTATCCTGCTGAAACGCGGCGCCTACTATATGTCCAACCTCATGCCAGATGGCAAGGATCCCTATCAGTCGCTCGTACTACATATGGACGACAATCTGCTGCGATCCTTTCTCAGTGAGGACGCCGGAATAGACTTTACTAAAAATATTTTACCGGCTCCCATGGTGATGGCCTGCAATGATCAGGTGATCAGTGTGCGCAATACCATCCTGGAGTATATAGAACGCCCACACGAAAACACATCGCTGTTATTGGAGCTCAAGCTGAGAGAAGTTTTACTGTTACTGCTTTCGGGAGAAAACCGCCGGCATATCCTGGCCTATTTTCATCATATGTTCTGCCAGTCTAGCGAGCATCTGATTATGACCATCAAAGCCAATCTGCTGAAACCATTAAGTTTACAGGAATACGCCAGTCTTTGCGGACTGAGCCTCTCTACTTTTAAAAGAGAATTCTCCCGTATTTATAATGCCAGTCCGAAAAAGTGGATCAATGATGAGAAACTGAAACATGCGCATTATCTCTTGCAACAATCCGATAAGAATATTAATGAAATATCGGATGAATGTGGATTTGAGCAGACCTCCTATTTTATTAAATGCTATAAAGCCTTTTATGGAGAAACGCCTGGAATTTCCAGGAAGCCCAAAATTACCGCTACAACCATGAACTGAAATTGCCATTAATTGATCGGTTCCTGTTATCAGCACAGGCCATCTGCGCAGTAGTTTTGTTGTCATAAATGATAAGGCAATGAAACACTACATCACAAAAGCATTACTGTTGCTGGCTGGCGCAGTTTATACCCAAACCTCCCAAGCGCAACAACTGAATAGCAGCAAATTTATGAAGACCCCTGAAAGCATTATTCCCTTTCAGCAAGGTTACTTTATCACTGATCTTGGCGCAGGCGGCGATCCCTCAGCTAAAGATGGTAATGGCGTTATCTGGAAAATGGATAAAAAAGGCCAGGGAACTGTATTTGCAACAGGTCTCGATGCACCTAAAGGCACCGCGATCGTAGGCCATACGCTGTACGTAGCAGACGTAGACAAGGTCAAAGGGTTTGATGTCTCCACAGGCAAACAAATTTTCACACTCGATTTCTCCGCCACTGGCACGCTGCTGTTGAATGACCTCACCAAAAAAGATGAGCATACGCTGTTTGTCTCCGCTTCCGATATCAACAAAATTTTCACTATTCACTTAGACGCTGGCGGAAGTTACGAAGCGTTAAAACTGCAGTCTGATGTAAGAGGCGCCAACGGCCTGACTTACGATGCCACTAGTGGCCGGCTCTATGCCTGCGGCTTCGGTAGCCTGAAAACACAGGATGGCCTCATTGGTTATATTGACCTGAAAAAACAACCGGATACTTTCATTCCTTTAAGCGAGCGCAAAGGATTTTATGATGGTATAGAGATGACTGCTAACAAAAAGCAACTGGTTATCTCTGATTGGGTATCGTTCGAAAAGAAGGGAATTTTACTCTTGCTGGATATTGCCAGCGGTAAGATCACTACGGTGAAAGCCCCGTTGATGAATGGTCCGGCAGACTTTACCCTCAGCGGAAACACGGCTATTGTGCCCGCTTTTCTGGATGCAGATATACTGCGTATTCCTTTGAATTAATGAACAAACCGTAACGCTGTGAGGGAAAGCAGCGTTACGGTTTTTCCGCTTTATAAACGGACCTGTACACCCGCCTGCATGCCAGCGAACATGCCATCAAATTTATTATTTGCACGGTCTCTTGTCCAGATGTAATGACCGATAAGATCAGCCCCTACTCCATCTCTGATGCTTACCCAGTTCATATTCGGACCTGCAAACAATTCTATACGATCCCCGAAGCGATAAGCCAGGTAACCGCCCATGGTCCATTTGCTATAAATACCTTTTTTGAAATCGGTCAACACTGTTTGGGTTCCTTCTACGTTTAGGCGTAAGTGTGAGAGTAACGGGAGATGCCATCCCACCCCGGCTTGGAGTGCATACAGGTGTTGTGGACTTTTTAAGTTATAACCGGCGCCCAGTATGCCGTAGAGATGCTTGCTGCCGGACTTAAAACTGGCTATCGCGGTAGCAGATTCATCAACGGTTAATGATATCTGCTTTTCTCCATTCTTTACCAGGTTAATTAATCCGATTGGATATTCACTACTGTCCGCTATATTGATAAAACCGGCTACCTGCACGCCTTTCACTTTCTTCGCGATATTAATGAATCCGGCTACCTGTAATTCTGCATTGTCAGCTTTGTTCATAAAGCCTGCAACCTGTGTACCGCCTGAATTGGCTGCAGTATTCATGAAGCCCGCCACCTGGACACCCATCATGTCTTCTTTTACAAAATTACCGAAGCCGGATAACATCACTCCATCAGCCCGTTGATGAATAACATTGGTAAAACCCGCGATGGTTACAGCTTTATTGGTATTTCCAATATGATTGGCGAAACCAGCAATCTGTACGCCATGCGCCTGTTCTTTGACCACGTTAGCGAAACCGGCAATCGCAATGCCAGTTTCCCCACGGGATACATCGCCTAATATGTTTAATGAGAATCGATTCGTATAGTCGGCAGCGTGTCTTCCATTGGTAGACAGCGGGTATATCAAACTAAGATGCGCTGGCGCATAAGAGTTGTTCTGGGCTTGCATTTCCAGCATTGTCATTGCAAGCAGCAGGGATAAAAATATTTTTTTCATTACTGTATTTATTAGTCGTTCGTATTTACGACACGCTACTAAATACATACCCCTACCACTTCACAAAAAAAATTAGAATATAGTAACTCCAATCTGCCAACCTAGCCACAGACGGGTATCTCCGTTGCCAAATCCTAAATAATTTTTACCGGGTAATGGTGAAACAGGTAGTTCCGGTCGAGTAGTTTTATCCAGGACAGCAGCGGATATAACTGGTCCTGCAAAAATGGCCAGCCCTTTTCTTGGCTTATATAAGAATGCCCCGGAGGCCCGATATACCTGAAACTCATCGCTTGTGCCGGACTGATGATACGTCTGTGCAGATAACTCCGCAGTCACGCTGTAATGCGGATGCATCAACATCTCTCTACCGATACCATATCCCAATACAAAGGAGCGTCCCGGATCTTCCAGACTCATACCACCGGACAGAATACTGTATAGTTTTGCACTTCCGCTTTTCCAGGAAACATTGAATGGCACAAGGTCTGTGCTGGAAACAGATAATTTATGATACCCTTTCTTTACAATGTTGATAAATCCGATCATATAACCGGTAGTACTGTCTGCAACATTGACAAAGCCAATTTGTACGCCTTTTACATAGCGCGCTCTGTTGAAAAAAGTGGATACCTGGGTACCTTCTACGTTATGGGCAATATTAAATATGCCGGCTACCTGCAATCCATGCATATTGGCACTCAGGTTACCGCCGGCAGTAGCCTGCAGACCATGTACATTCTCTGCGCTGTTCAGTATGCCAGCTACCTGAACGCCATACAGGGAGTCCATTGCAAAGTTGCATGCGCCAGAAAGCTGCAGTCCATCTACCTTTCCATAGGTGCTGGAAATTAGTCCGGCTGCCTGCACACCAGTCATATTTTTCTCTACTCTTTGTACGGCGCCACTGATCTGCACTCCTTTCTGAGAACCGATAATGTTATTGGAAATCCCTGCTAACTGTACACCATGCATGGAATCCAGCACGTTGTTATGCAGTCCGGCTAACTGTACACCAATCATTTTACCACCAGTCATATTAAGTAATCCGGCTACCTGTACATTGTGTACATCATTTTTCACGATGTTGAAGGCCCCTGCCAGTTCCACACCATCTACGCCTGCAGTGTAACCACCCAGCACATTAAGAGAGAATTTATTGGCTACCTGTCCTCCCATGCGGCCATGCGTACCGAGTCCGGGTATCAGGGATACCTGGTAGGGCTTATCCGCAAAGAAGTGACGGAGGTTATCGCTCTGTTGCCGAAGTTTGGAGGAAAGAAGGAGTTTACCAAACCATGTTTTTTCTACCTGTGAATGACCGGTTATCTCCACAGTGGGTAGCATGCGGGTATAGGGAGATATCGTTACATTGACTGTCTGATCGTTGCTGATGGGGAGCAGAAGAGAGGTATCCGCATAGAGGTCCTTAGAAACACTGATGGCTGCGGCGGGATATTTATCCCTTAACCGCAGCCTGTAATAACCTTCGTTATTCGTAAAAGTAGAAATGAGTTGGTGTCGTTCATAGACCGTCGCATTGGAAATGCGCTGTCCTGTTTCCCGGTCCGTGACAAATCCCGAGACATAGAAGAACTGCCCTGGTGGCTTGACTTGAAGGATCAGGTAATTATTGTATTCCTTATACTGATAGTTTCCATCCAACAATTTATCCAATATTTGCCGGACTGTTTTTCCTTTTTCAATGATAGTAACGAGGCTATCCTGAGGGATACTGTTACTGATATACGAAAAAGTGAAGTTTCCTTTCTTGCCTATCAGTTGCAATGCAGTGGCGAGTGACTTATTCCGTATGTCCACATCCATGGTGCGGTTCAGAATTTGTTGTGCAAAACCTACTGCAGGCAACAGAAAGCATATTAACAGTAAAGCGTAATATCGTTTTGGAGGCATGGTTATTTCAGTGTGATCGTATTTCCGTTTCTTTCCACTTTGACATTATACGTTCCGCTGATAACGCCCAGGATGGTATCCAGAGAGGTATCTGTGAAAGTGGTGGTGATTGTAATGTTACCGATTTTATTATCGGCGATTGAAATGTCTACGCCATAAGCTTCACTGAGTTTTTCTGCCAGTTGTTCCAGCGGCGTATTATCACAGACAAAGGTACGGGTACGATAGTAATTATAGAGTTCTCCTTTGTTAGTTTCTTTAACAGGAGAAGCGTTACCGTTGACTACTGCTTTTTCATGTGGTTGCAATTGCACCGCGTTGTTATTATTATTTACTTCCACTGCCCCTGTTTCCACGATCACTTCTATTTTCTCTTTAGCTTTTCTGACGTTAAAGGAAGTACCGAGTACGCGTACGTGGGCGTCGCCAACGTGGAGGATGAAAGGGCGGGAAGGATCTGCAGCGATATTGAAGAAGCCTTCGCCTTCCAGCGTTACTTCCCTTTCTTTTCCGAAAGAGGCGGCGTAGGTGATGGAGGAGTGGCGGTTGAGGGTAACCACAGAGCCATCTGGGAGGGTGTCCTGAAGCGTAGTATTACCAGACTTAACAGCCATTTGCCTGGGATTGGAGGGTTGCAGGAACAGGTATGCAACGGAGCCGGCGATTACAAGCACAGTAACGGCGGCGGCTATACGCAGCCAGTTGCGGCGAGGCGTCATGGCTACCACCTGAGCGCCGGAGGGATTAGTATTAACGCGTTGCTGGAAGCGTTCCCAGGCCGCATTTTCGTCTACAGTACTTTTGGAGGCGAGATCACGGCTTTCTTCCCAGATGATACGGAAGTGGCGGAAATAGCGTTCATTCTCGCTATTTTCAGCCAGCCATGAAGTCACCGCTGCTTGTTCCCTACCGGAAGCCATTCCCAGCAGGTATTTCACCAGCACATCGTCGTTTATATGATCGTTAAATTGATTCACAGGTTGTTGATTACAAATTTATCAATACAATTAAAAGAAGGGGCAGGAAGTCTACCAGCTGTTCTCTGAGAATCCGTAAGGCTTTACCCATTTGATTCTCCACTGTTTTCACGGATATACTGAGTCGGTCTGCGATTTCCTGGTATTTCAGGTCTTCGAAGCGGCTTAGCTGGAAAACGGTTCTGCATTTCTCTGGTAGTACCATTAATGCCTTATCAATTTTTTCCTGTAGTTCGCGCAGTTGTACTTTGCCGGCAGCGTGACTGGTAGCGCCGGGCTGATTCATGCGATAGCGTGTATGGGCTGCGTGGGCAGCTTTCACTTTTTCATGGCGAATATGATTGATACTTTCATGATAAACAGCTCTGTATAGGTATCCCGATACAGATGATTTGATCTGTATATCCTTGGATTTCTCCCAGAGTTTGCAAAAAACATTCTGTACCATTTCTTCTGCCATGATATCATCCTTCAGGATGGTGCAGGCGTAGGCGTGCAGGCCTTTGTAGTGGGTTTTAAACAACTGCTCAAAGGTCCATGTTTCCTCCTTTTCCAGTACAGCCTTGTTACCGGTATCCATCAACTCCATGCGTAGGTTTTGAAAACTATGCTCAAAGATAATTCCTTCTGTCAATTGAGTGCTTTTAATAACGACACTTTAATATTCATATACCCCCATGCGGGAAGAAGAATTTTTTTGGGTATTGAGAATCAAGGAAATGTAACGGATTCATCAATTTAACATTCTCTTATAACAGTATTAGGATAACTTTCACAAAAGGACGACTATTTTGGGTCGAAATTAATCATTCGAATGAAGTATCTCTATTACCTGGTAGCGCTCTTAGGCTTGAGCATGGGCGTGTCTGCACAAACCAAAACGGCTTACATTAATTTCCAGCAGCTGGTAAGTCTGATGCCGGAATCCAAAAAAGCGGCTGATTCATTACAAAAATATGCAGATCAATTAAATGCAGATGGACAAGTGATGGTGGCGGAATACACCAAAAATCTGGTAGAATTTGATAGTCTGGCTAGTAAAATGACGGATGGACAGAAGGAAATCCGGGTGACTGCCTTAAAGCAACAACAAGCTAATATCCAGGAATATAAATATCGGATGGAGGAAAAGCTGAATAGTAGAGAAGGTGAATTGCTGGATCCTATTATTAAGAAAGCGAAAGAAGTTTTAAAGGCGCTGCTCAAAGAAAAGGGTTATGCGCTGGTGCTTGATAACTCCAGAGATGCGGTCATAGTGGCCAACGATGCAGATGATCTGATGCCCTTTGCAAAGGCGAAGCTGGGGATAAAGTAGTGATAGATTATCTGTAAAAAAAGAAATGCCAGGCTGCCTGCTATTTACTGTTAGAGAAGATGTTTTGCTCTCCTTACGCCATTCTGTAGTATCATCCCATCTCTTTAACAGTCGATAGCGGCAGCCTAAGCTGTTCCTATATCTTAGATGTGTAAACCATGTGCCAGTAAAGATTTCCAGCGAGGGTTACTGCGTACGAACTCTGCTACTTTCTTGCTGGAAGGCACCATTCTGAAATTCTGTGCCTGAATCTCTTCCATCACTTTACCGAGTAAAAGCGCTGTAACCCCTTGTTTTTCCAAGGTTGGAGGCACTTCTGCCCCAGTCAGGAAGATACGGCTACCATTTCTTTCATAAATTACTTTGGCCGTTTGTCCAGCGATATGCGCTTCAAACTGTCTGGCCTCTTTGTTGTCAATAATCTTAAAATCCTTCATGATAAATTTATTAAATCACACGATTACCTGTTCAGGTGAAAAAGGGAAAGTGTTTTTCAAAAGGGAAGTTGATAAAGCTAGCGTCACAGATATAGAGATATCACTTGACAGATTTACGATGGCAAAGATACGAAATTTTAGGGAGATAGCCGCCTAAAACGGCTGCTGTAGGAAATTTACAGGTCAGAGCAGTTGTCGTCTCCCGAAAAAATACAGTACCCAATTCAACCTAAATCAGATATATATTAAGCGATCCGACAGATTAACAAACAATCACATACAAAATCATAAATATATACTCCATTAATTACTTTCTCTCCAACAAATCACAGGCTTTTCCTGCTTTGCTGCTTATGCTGCTCTGCGAGAAAAAAATATTTAAGCGCATAAAAAAAGCCTGACCAGAGATCTGATCAGGCTTTGAGCGGAAGACCGGGCTCGAACCGGCCACCCCGACCTTGGCAAGGTCGTGCTCTACCAAATGAGCTACTTCCGCAAAGGGTGTATTGTAAGAACTGTTTTGAAAAGCCCGTTATCGAACTTTCAAGCTGGAGCGGAAGACCGGGCTCGAACCGGCCACCCCGACCTTGGCAAGGTCGTGCTCTACCAAATGAGCTACTTCCGCAGGGATGTATTTTAAGAACTGTTTTGATGCGTCCGTTACCGAACTTTTCAAACTGGAGCGGAAGACCGGGCTCGAACCGGCCACCCCGACCTTGGCAAGGTCGTGCTCTACCAAATGAGCTACTTCCGCAAAACTGTTAAGATCTTTCCAACAAATGTAAACAGTTGTTACTGTTCGAGGTAGTTCCCTTTTTTCGTTGGGATTGCAAAGATAGGAAACGAAGTTAAATCACAAAATTTCTTTTTACTTTTTTTGAAACTTTTTCAAGTAACAACAGTTGCACATCTCTATCAAACACAGTACAGTAAAGCATTTCAGGCTATAATTTATTTTGTTGATTTTTCTTTACAAAGATGTATCTACAGTTGATTTATTACTCAAAACAATCTTTTTCTTTGATTTCTTCTTCTTATTCCACCACACGTAGAAGCCTGTTACTGGCAGCGATGCACAGATTAATCCTACTATGAAAACAACTATTTTCCCCCAGATTCCACCTATTGCACCCACATGAATATCGTAGTTCATTTCAATCAAACGCTCTCCTCTGTTCTTGTGTGTGTCGTTTATGCGAGAGAGTAACTTTCCATTATACTGATCAAACTTCAGTTCATCAGCGCTAAAATATTGTTCACTGCTCTTATATCCGCCAATGGTATGCGTAGCTTCAGGCGAGGCGGCAGCCCGAATATAATACCTCCTTGCATCCGGTAAAATGCGCTGTGCTGCCGCAAAGCAACTGTCCAGCGTACTTACAGGCATACTACTATTATCAGGTTGTAATTGCGATTTCACATCTCGTTTAGCCGGAGCCGTTATAGAGCCACTGGCAGCTACATAAACTGCAGTACGGAACCAAGTGAAAGACCATACCATTCCTGTCAAAGCCAATACCAGCGCAACACTCAGTGCATAGAAGCCCAGTACGTTATGTAAGTCGTAGTTCACTCGCTTAAATCCCGCTTTCCAGCGCACCTTGAAACTCTGCTCCCTCGAAGCTTTGGTCCATTTCTTCGGCCACCAGAGCACCAAACCAGTAATTAATAATATTACGAAGATGAAGGTTCCCCAGCCTACTATCGGCTGGCCATATGGGGTATTCAGCAATAAGCTCCAGTGCAAATATTTAACGATGAAAAAGAAATTGTGCTTGTAATCTACCACCGCCGTGACTTTCCCGGTATAAGGATTCACCAGCGCGACTTCATAATACTCCACTGCCCCGAAATAAGTAAGGGCAGTATCATTGCCTTTATAGGTCATGAATTCCCAGGCACGATCCGGCGCTTTATAGGTGGTGACAAAACTTACCGGACGGTCTGCCCCCAGGGCATCCTGGGCATTGCGGGTAAGCTGGGTTACCGGCAGCGGAGTACCGGCGGGAGTGACAAACATTTTATCGTGGTAATACCATTCGTTGATTTCTTTCTGGAAAGTAAACACACATCCAGATACAGCCACTACCAGTACAATAATTCCTGAAACCAGACCGAGCCACAGATGCAGCCAGTCAATAACCTTCCGAACACGTGATTTTCCGCCTTTTGTTCCTTTTTTAGCCTTTTCCCTGATCATAGATAGTGATTACGTACGCTGAAGTGCAAATTTCAGCGCTACACCCCGCAGAAACTACTCAGATCCGGAAAAGCATTTACGTGATACGGAAAATAAAAGAGCCTTCCGGGATACGGAAGGCTCAGTCGATAATTATGTTGAAGCGAAAAACCGCTTATTTATACTTTGGATTGTACAGTGTGCTTTCTGGAACAGCTACATCCGGCTTACCAGGGTAGTGATGTTTGTAAAGGTTGTAGCAACCGCCCAACATGAAAGCCAGTATGCAAAACAATTGTACATAAAAAATAAAACGGGAAGTAGATACCTTATCCAAGGTTACATCGTTCGGATTTGCTACTGTATTTTCTGTTGTATTGTGTTCCATATTCAGTTTATTTCCGTTGCAAACTTACATCAACTATCATAATAATCAAAGCAAAATTTAAAAAACCGCTTTACGGGCATTTTCATGCTTTAATTCGGAGAATTTTTTATGCTGAAGGAAATAATATCTCCATATCATAATCCCGTGAAATACGCCGCTCATCTTCATCAGCTTCACTTCCGGCAGCTTATCCCGCTCCGCCCTGTTATATTTTCTCCTCCATCGGCGATAGTCGATATATGCTTTGCCGATCGCTTTCATATCCCGGGGTTTTCCAGCGGCCAGACTTTTCAGCGCGGCCAGAATATCCAGGAAAAAACGCTGGGATAAGACAATCCAACGATCTTCGGAATGCAAATTCTTCCAGAGCATCATCAGGTTATTCCGGAAATTCAGGTACAGCTTACGAGGATTTCCCTGAGGCAAACTTCCTCCACCCACATGATACACCAGTGAATCCGGGCAATAACAAATCCGGTAACCAGCCCGCTGTAAACGCCAGCAGAGGTCTACCTCCTCCATATGCGCGAAGAAATCGGCATCAAAGCCGTCTACCTCATGAAAACAGGAAGAACGTATAAATAATGCCGCGCCGGTTGCCCAGAATATATCCTGGGGATCATCATACTGGCCATTATCTATTTCTGTAGTATACAGGATACGGCCGCGACAAAACGTATATCCAAGGATATCCATCCAACCGCCGGCAGCCCCGGCATACTCAAATTCAGCTTTATTATGCCAGGCGCGGAGTTTAGGCTGACAGGCAGCAATACGCTGGTCTTGCTGCATCATCGCCACCACAGGCTCAATCCAGCCTGGTTCTACTTCCACATCCTGATTTAACAACAC
Organism: Chitinophaga dinghuensis; assembly: GCF_003259435.1. Taxonomy (GTDB): domain Bacteria; phylum Bacteroidota; class Bacteroidia; order Chitinophagales; family Chitinophagaceae; genus Chitinophaga; species Chitinophaga dinghuensis. Next base: position 761,556 of record NZ_QLMA01000001.1, on the reverse strand, counting down.
ATAAATGTCTGCCTCCACTTGTTGCAGGGCTTCGTTATAACCGCCTGCAAACCCGTTATTACTGGGGTTCCGGACAATCCGGATCTGCGGATAATGTTGCTGCACAAACGCTACGCTATCATCCGTAGAGGCATTGTCGGCCAGGATTACCTGCAGATTACCGTAAGTAGACCGGCAAACAGAAGGTAAAAACTGCTCCAGGAATTTTTTGCCGTTCCAGTTCAATATTACAACGGCTACTGATGGCAATACGGACAACTGATTAAACGTTTATGCGTGAATAATAAAAATTAGGAGATGCAAATATGCAACAAAGGATTTTAATATTTGCTACCAATTAAAGAAACGCTGAAGCGGAATATATCTTAAATTAGAAGTATGTTTAAACAGTTTATCGGCTGGAAGTTTATACTGGTTACAATTGCTGTAGCCATTATCGTGGCTACCATCTGGTTTGTGAGTAACCTGTCGGCTAAAATACAGGACGAAGAAAGAAAAAAAGTAGCTACCTGGGTAGAAGCATACCGGGAACTGCTGAAAGCCACTTCAGATGTCAATTTGAACCTGGCTACAGAAATCGTTACCACCAATACGACCATTCCGTTGATTCAGACAGATGCCTCTGGTAATATCCTGGACAGCAGAAACATTGATACCTCCAAAGTGGCGCAAAACCCCACCTATCTGCATGAACAGCTGCTGTCCCTGAAGAAACAACATCCTCCTTTTATCATAGAAGTGGATACCCGGAATAAAATCTATAACTACGTTTACTATGGCGATTCCCTCATTCTGAAACAGGTGAAATACTACCCCTATATTCAGTTGCTGGTAGTAGCCTTATTTATCGGAGCAGTATTATTCGGCTTATCAAGTACCAACCGTGCTACCCAAAACCTGGTATGGGTGGGCCTGGCCAAAGAAACCGCCCATCAATTAGGAACGCCGCTTTCCTCTATGGAGGCCTGGCTGGAAATACTTCGGGACAATGAAGCCAATGTCCCCATTGTCAATGAACTGGGGAAAGATTTGGACCGACTGAAACTGATCACAGACCGTTTTTCCAAAATTGGCAGCGTACCCAAACTGGAAGAAAAAGATGTGGTAGCCCAAATTCAAAGTATGGCAGCCTATATCCGCAGGCGTGCGCCACAAAAAGTACAGATCAGCGTTCATGCAACCGAACAGGAACTACCTGTCATGATCTCTCCCCCACTGTTCGATTGGGTTATCGAGAACCTCCTGAAAAATGCACTGGACGCCATGGAAGGGAAAGGAAAGATAGATATCACCATCGAAAATCACTCTGCGATGGTTACCATCGATGTGGCCGATACCGGAAAAGGAATTCCTAAAAGTCATTTTGATAAAATATTCAAGCCGGGCTTCAGTACCAAAAAACGCGGCTGGGGCCTTGGCCTCTCTCTTGCCAAACGCATTATAGAAGACTATCATCGCGGGCGGCTGAGCATAAAAAATTCAGAGGTAAATAAAGGCACTACCTTCCGCATCATGCTCAGGAAATAAAACTTTTTTAGAAAAATGAATAAATAAATTTGTTTATTTGGAAAAAGACCCTACTTTTGCATCCCATTCTACCAGATGCGAAGATGGCGAAATTGGTAGACGCGCTACTTTGAGGTGGTAGTGCCTGAAAGGGCTTGGGAGTTCGAATCTCCTTCTTCGCACTCAAAATTAAAAGGTGAAAAAGTTCAAACTTTTTCACCTTTTTTCATTTAAAGCAGTTTACAAAATTGTGTTGTTAATCTCTTCCTCCACCTTACCCTTCTCTGAATTGCGTTGGCGTGATTCCAGCCTGACTCTTAAAGAAATTAGAAAAGTATGCATGATCCACAAAGCCGAGCTCAAATGCAATTTCTTTGATGGAGAGATCCGTTGTTTGGAGAAGGCGCTTCGCTTCCAGGAGTACTCTTTGCTGAATCAGCTTTGTAGCTGAGACGTGGAGATGATTCTTACAAAGGATATTCAGATAATTGGCGGAGATATGCAGTTTTGAGGCATAAAAACCTACCAGTTTCTCCTGCTTGTAGAATTTATCTATCAACATATTGAACTTCGCCAGCCTTGGATTAGACTGAAATACTTTCAGGTCTGTGAAAATATTTTCCGCCTCCTTGCTGATAATTGCTGCGATGACTGCCGCTCTGGCACTGATTACCTCTTGTACGGAATTCGGGGAATTCAATTCATCCCGGATGGCATCAAATTCATACTTCAGCAAATTGAAGTTGTCATTGGTCAGCGGAATGACCGGATGGTTCATGTAATTGGAAAAGGAGAACCGTAAAGAAGGCGCAAAGCGTTCGAAAAACTGCTGCTGGATCATCAGCTGATACCCTGTTGTCCGGGGCTTAATGCTCCAGGTATGCACCTGTCCGGGAAACAGGACATGCACCTGTTTATTGCCTATTGGATAATCGTGGAAGTCTATATTATGCACGCCCTTAGCCGATTCAAATAGATTGATGATGAAAAAGTCGTGCTTATGCGGCTTATCAATATGACGTTCTCCATGTAATTCATTATACAGGAATTCCTCCCTGCCAGCCTGTTGGGTTTTCCTGAATTCGTGTAAACCTAAAACAGGAATATAGCTTGTGTCGTCATAAAGTGCCATATCAACAGATTGAGTTGCGTGTTCAACACTCAAAATAGGGAAAGTTATGCAGATAAAAAATGGACTGACCTGCGGGTCAGTCCATTTAATACAGTTAAGAAGCAACGTTTTTTAAATCAACGACACTCCATTCTACAATACAGTATAGGAAATGTAATTATTTCTTAGGTTCTGCGTGAGTAGTTGGCGTGTGGATGATATCGAAGTAAACAGTTTTGTCGGCCGCATTTGGATATACACGGTAAGTGAATTCCATTTTAGTGAGCACGGTAATATCCACTACGCGGGTGAACAGCACTGCGCCATTAGCGTCTTTTGCCACGATGGTACGGGTTTTCCCATCAGCAGGAACGGTCCAGTCGCCATGCATTTTCGGAGAGTCGTCCAGGTTATACATGGTAAAAGTACCATCTGCTTTGAAGTAAGCAAAACCTACGAAGTTCACCACGTTTGCATCTGTTAATGCTACTTTTTCGCCTTTGTTATTTTTTGCGTCGGTAGTTAACCAGAAAGTGCTGGCCAGTGTTTCACTTGGAGTCATTGGTTTTACATCGTCTTTCTTTTTACAGCTAAAGAATAAGGTGGTGCAAACAGCCAACAGTAATGCGGTAGTAACTTTCTTGAAATTCTTCATAGTGATGAAATTTTTAAGCACTACAAAGGTATTTGCCCCGCGCAAGCTGCCGTTGCACTTTTCATCTCAATACTTGTAAGATTTATAACATGCCTGCAATCTGGCGGGGCCGCGTCTCCCTAAAAATCAATATACAATATTGCCTTTATGCACCAGTGATACTACTTTCGACATTCTTGCTACCGCTTCTGCAGAACAAGAAGCATCCAGGAATACCAGGTCTGCATCATTGCCCGCTTTAGGCCATTGCTGATTGCCTTTATCGTCCAATGGCAAGGTATATCTGGTTGCAAAACCTAATGCGCGCGACAGGTCCAGTTCAGAAGAATAGCCATAAAGTCCTGCGATCAGGTGGGCCTTCTGTAACATATTACCAGAGCCAAATGTATTCCAGTGATCCTGGATATTATCGTTACCGATCAGCACTTCCACGCCATGTTTTCTAAGCGTAGGAATAGGCATAATAGTATTACCAAAAGGAACAGAAGAAACAATACCTACACGGGCCGCTGCCAGTCGCGCTGCAATAGACTCCGTTTCAGCAGGCGTCAGATGACCTAACGCAAAAGCATGGCTGACAAAGGTTTTCCCCTGCAGTGTAGGATTTTGTGTAGCTGCGTTGATCAGGTATTCGATCGTTTTCACCCCACTCGCTCCTCTTTCATGCAGGTGAATGTCGATCCCCTTATTGTTATCTACAGCCAGTTGCGTAATCAGATCCATTGTTTTCTCAATGCTTCCGTCAATGGAATAAGGATCTACGCCACCGATGAAATCAATATTCATTTTCACCACTTCTTTCAGCAGTGGAGCGGTATCAGTATAAAAGACGCCGTGCTGCGGAAATGCCACCAATTCAGCGCCTACTGTTTTTTCTTTATTCTTCAATGCTATTTCCAGATGCTTCAGAGAGTCGAAGCCGGAAGTAGGATCGATATTGAAATGCGAACGGATATAATGGGTACCATATCCTTGTAAAAAGTGGATGAGTTTTTCCGTACGTTCAATGGAGGTATTCAGCCATTCAGGAATCATCTTTTGTTCATAGGCGATGAAATCCTTTACTGTCTTTCTTTTGGAAGAAACGGCTTGCCATGGCAGACCAAACAGCATTTTGTCGAGATGCGCATGCATATCTTTAAATGCAGGAAGCATTAACCGACCTTTCGCGTCAATGGCGGCTTTATTGGGATCATTGGGAGTGATCGCTTTGATTTTCCCATCTTCAATTTCTACACAGAAAAGTGCAGTCTTTGTTTTCACCACTTCCGTTCCGTCAAACTCAAATCCTGTTTCCAGCAGTACATTTTTGAAGGAATAGGATTTGTCGTTGGTTATTTTAATCGCTTGTTCCATATTATTCAGATAAACTATTTACAAATTCAAGGAATGTGTATGGAACAAAGTAAAAGTTTATTCTCCCCAAATCTTTGTGCTATCTATATGGATACTTGAAAGATTTATAACAGTAAGGTTTATTTTAATGGGTTAAAAGCCGTTTTTAGTGATAAATCTTTCAAGGTTATGCATGAATCCTACACAGAAAGGGGAAAGAGCCTGCGTAAATTTGTCAAAAAGCATTTGGACTATGAAGAAATCGGAAATATCCCGTAAGGACTTTATAAGAATGTCTGGATTGGGACTGGCAGGAATGGCCTTTACCTCCGGCTTGCTGGCCTCCGCCAACTCATTTGCTGGCACGGCAGGGGAAAACGGCGCTCCGGGCGAGTTGGGCGCTGATAGCACGGAAAGCAAAGGTGGAAAGAGTTATCTGTTCAAGAATGTGAGACTGGAAACAGGCTTCGGATATGAAGAAGGGGAAGTAGTCCATACCAATACCGAATTATTTTGTGTAGAAGTAGCAAATGGTAAAATAAAAAGTATTTACGCCAATAAACCGAATGTATCTAATGCCATCGATGCAAAAGGATTATTGATGTTGCCCGCTTTCCGGGATATGCATATTCACCTGGATAAAACCTGGTATGGAGGCCCATGGCAGGCCACCAGGAGAGGCCCGGGCGGCGTCAAAGGGATGATAGCGCTGGAACAACAGATTCTTCCGGATATGTTGAAAACCTCCACTTACAGAGCAGAGAAACTCGTAGAACTGTTGCAATCCAAGGGTACAAACTTCGCAAGAAGTCACGTGAATATTGAACCTACCTCCAAACTGCAATCCCTCAAAAACCTCCAGAAAGCGCTGGAAAACAAGAAAGGTTCCTTCGGTGCAGAATTGGTAGCGTTTCCGCAGCACGGCGTTTTTTACACCGACTCTGTTCCTTACCTGAAAGATGCGGCCCAGATGGACATTGACTTCATCGGAGGCCTGGACCCATACACCGTTGATGGCGCCATCGAAAAAACGATCGACTTCACCGTTCAACTGGCACTGGACAATAAAAAAGGGATCGATATTCACCTCCATGAATCCGGCGAATCGGGTTTAAAAACAGTAGAATACCTGATAAAGAAAGTCAACGAGAATCCTGCCCTGAAGCATAAAACCTTCCTGAGTCACTGTTTTGTACTGGGTAAGCTGGAAAAGGCCCAACAGGAAAAAATTGCGGAGCAACTGGGCGCAGCAGGAGTTGGCATTGTTTCTACTATTCCTTTCGGGCGACTTATTATGCCCATCCCTACGCTGTATAAATACAATGTGAAAGTGATGACTGGCAATGACAGTATCGTGGATCATTGGAGCAGTATGGGTACAGGCAGCGTATTAGAAAAGGCCAACCTGATGGCACAACTGTATGGCTATGCTACAGAGCTGCCGTTATCAAGAAGTTTAAGACTGGCTACAGGAGATATCCTTCCGCTGGATGATAAGGGTAATCAGCAATGGCCTAAAGCCGGCGATGCAGCAGATTTTGTATTGATTGATGCGAGCTGCTCTGCCGAAGCAGTGGCCAGAATTTCTCCCGTAAAATCACTGATCCACAAAGGTCAGATAGTATATTAGCAACTACCGAGAGAACAGAAGAGAAAAGGGTGAGAAAGCGCAAAGCTTTTTCACCTTTTTTGTTTGGAAAGGATATAGCCAGATAAAGCTTCTGGAATATCAAACTAATTCTAATTGCGTAAACTCCTTTCCTAACTCTCTAATTCCCTGTAGTATCTTATTCGTTTGCTTCTCTGAAGGAGACTTTATCCCATTGGCATATTGGGATAACAATGATTGACTCATGCCTATTCTTTCTGCCAAAGCGGTAGCATTTATGATTTTATAATATTCAAAAAATTGATGCAAATCCAGTGAAATGATAATATCATCTTCTTTTGCATGTTTCAAATGATGTGCATCCTGAAAGAGATGTGTAGCATCTAAAATGTTCTTTCTAAGATCTCTCATATTTTTACCCGTTGTGCCGATTGGATATTTCTCAAAATTCTTGGCAAAGGCTGAGTATCCAGTTCCGGTTTTTTCTACAACAAACACAATTCTTTTCATAGCTGTAAGGTTTGTGTACTATTTAAGATTACAATGTCGAAAATATCAATACGTTCAAATTAGTCCTGCCTGTTTCAATATTCTCCTTTGCAGACCAAGTGCTATTTCAGCACTACCATGATCTGGATAGACAATTTCCCCGCTTTTGGTGGGATGAACTAATATCTTATGGCTTCCTTTTCCCTCCCGCTTCACATACCAACCATCCCGTCTAAGAATTCGCAGTAACTCCGACGATTTCATTACCCAGATTTCATTCAAATCAAAGGTAATACATTTATTACTTTATCTTGGATTCAAAAGTAATTATTTTATTACTAAAATACAAAAATAGAGCTTCTGCCTCCCATCCTCGAAATCAGCCTTCTTCCTATTAATTTTTATCTAATATATAAAATAGTAGTATTTTAGTCTGTCGTTTCCTTTTTTATTGATAAACCTATGCAAAACCTGGAGCCGAATTATAAGGCTATAATTTTTGACCTGGGATCCGTGCTGATTGACTGGAATCCCCGCTATTTATACCGTAAAATTTTCACTACGGAGGCTGAAATGGAGCATTTCCTGGAGGAAATATGCACTTCGGACTGGAATGAGGAACAGGATGCTGGCCGCAGTCTGTTGGATGCTACTGAATTACTGATTCAACAACATCCCCAATATGAAGCCCAGATACGTGCCTATTATGGCCGCTGGAAGGAAATGATGGTGGGAGAAATCGCCGATAGCGTTGCCTTGTTAAAGGAATTAAAAGAGAGTGGAAAATACCGCCTGTACGCTTTAACAAACTGGTCTAACGAAACTTTTCCACTGGCATTAATGGAATATAAATTCCTGCAATGGTTTGACGGTATCGTTGTATCCGGCAAAGAGAAACAGCGCAAACCATCGCCGGGATTTTTTAATCTGCTACTCGACAGATACCAGGAAAGCGCTGATCATGCATTATTTATTGATGATAATATCCGTAATGTAAATGCTGCCAGAAACATGGGTATCGAAAGTATTCAGTTCGTTAATGCAACACAACTCAAGAACGATCTCTTGCATAAGAAAATTTTAAACTAAGTTTTCGTCTTAATACGTAACCTCCTCCTGTTGTTAACCCGAATTCCATTTTATGATTACCTTAACAGTAATCGGATAAACCTAGTGTAACTTTGCCGTATCTAACCCGTTGAACAATAAATACAAACGCAGTTATAATCCATTATAATTCCGTTGACCCCATTGCGTTTAGTCATTACGTAGGAAACCATATAGAAATTAATACGCTAGGATATGAAAAGAACAATTTATTTACTCAGCAGCATTGCTGCCCTCGCAGCTTTGATATCATTCAGCGGTTGTGGCAAGGACCCACTGAAAGATATGACCCCTGAGGAGTCCAGAATTTACATCACTAACCACGACACACAAGCTAACTTTAAATCATACGCGACATTCAGTATCGTGGACTCCGTTGCCGTATTAAGTAATCGTTCGGATACCTCCAAAAAAGCACTGACAGATTACGATAAACAACTCATCGCTTCCGTTACAGCCGCTATGCAGGCAAGAGGCTACACCCTGGTGAATAAAAGCGCCAAACCCGATCTTGGCGTGGCACTCACCCGCATCGATAACACCTTCACCAATGTTTCCTGGAACCCAGGATGGTGGGGCGGTATATGGGACACTGGCTACTGGGGCTACCCTGGCGGCGGATGGTACTGGCCTTCTTACTATGTAGTATATCAAGTAAGTGAAAGACAAACTGCTATTGACCTGTTTGACCTGAAAAATCCTGGTCCGAATAATAAAATAACCGCTATATGGAACGCCCTCTGGCGCGGTACCGGCGTATGGACCACAAGCAATGTCAATAACATGGTACAAGCATCTTTTGATCAGTCGCCATACCTGACCAACAAATAAGCAATAGTAACGTTGAACCTTAAATTGAGTGGAAGATGAAAAAGATTAAATATTGGATGTTCATTTTTGCTGGCTGTTTCGCCGCACAAACCGTATCCGCACAGGTACGTCCTCCTTTATCCATCGATGTGAATTATTCTGTTGCCAGCCCCCTCAGCTCTCTGCAGAACTACTCCAACAAAACCAGCTTCCGTGGCTGGAGTGCAGGACTACAATACATGCTGAATGATCAGCTTTCCGTAGGACTCCGAACAGGTTTTCAGGATTTCTACGAAAGAGTTCCCCGCGCTGTTTACCCCGATAAACTCGGCGACGTTTCCGCCGTACAAACGAGAACATTACGCGTCATTCCCATACAAGCCACTGTTGGATGGGCTTTTACCAAACCAGACAAAGCGATCATTCCCTACGCAAACGTAGCTGTGGGCGTGGCCAATATGGACTACAATAAATATTGGGGGCAGTTTGTGGAAGCCGATAACAGCTGGCAATTCCTCGTAACTCCTGAAATTGGTATCAACGTACCTTTCGGCAAAGCGTCTCCGGTGATGTTCAATGCCAACGTACGTTATAACTATTCTCCGTATAAAGTAGGCGATATCACCAATTATCAGAGCCTGCAATACAGTGCGGGATTAAAATTCCATCTGAACTAGGTATTTTATCCATATTCTAAGAAAGGAAATGTGAGAGTGGGTCCCGTAGCTAATTACAGCTGCGGGATTTTTTTTTACTCCATTCTTTTATCAAATCCTTTCGTATATGCTTCCTGTATAGTACCGTCGTCTGCCCTGAAAATATACAAGGCAGATAATCCATACTGCGGATGACTTTCTATCCAGGAAATCCCTTGCTGCACGCCCATCAGAATAAGCGGATTATCAAATGCATCTGCGGTAAAGCAATCTTTTGCCATCACCGTTACACTGATAATATTGTTATGCAACGCTATTCCTGTGAGCGGATGGATGGTATGAGCGTATCGCGTCTTCCCCTGGTCAAAAAAACGACGGTAATTCCCACTGGTGGCAATCCCTTCCTCTGCCAACCTTACAATACCAGGAACAGGCTCATAAGTGGTATCTCCCTTCGATGGCCTTTCTATCCCTACACTCCATCGCTGATGCTGTGCATTAAATCCTCTCGCACATAGTTCGCCACCTACATCCACCAGGTAATTATGAATTCCTTTCGTTTCCAGAAATCTTCCAATTACATCCACTGTATATCCTTGTGCGATACCATTGCAATCTATCTGTACGCCAGGCTTGGCAGTAGTTAAGGTGTTGCCGCTTACGCGGAGATAACGGGAACCGATATACGGCATCGCGGCTTTGAGACTATCTGCCGGTGGTACGCCACGGAAAGATGGCTTCTTTACGCCAAAGCCCCACAGATATACAAGCGGTTTCACGGTGATATCGAAAAGTCCGCCAGTAGCGCGATTAGTTTCAATAGATTTTTGAATAACCACGGCCATATGTTCATCCATTTCTACACGACCGGAGGCATTGAACTGGTTAATCAACGATCCTGGCTGATAGAGGGAAAGGGAGTGGTCAATCACCCGAAACACGGAGTCCACCTGGCGTTGCAGAGAAGCCGTGTCGGCAGATAAATACTTAACGATATAATAAGTTCCCTGTGCTTTACCTTCACAGGACATCAGTCGAAGCGGTAGAGAATCACTAACGTGTTGGCATATACGCAGCATCGCAGATCCTTTCCCATACAGAAAAAGACAGCTTACTGCCAGCATTAAAATCCGGCGCATTTTGTTCACTATTTAAAGGCATCCAAACCGGTAATATCCATACCAGTTATCAGCAAATGTACTTCATGTGTGCCTTCGTAGGTAATCACACTTTCCAGGTTCATCATATGACGCATCACGGAGAATTCACCGGTAATACCCATACCACCGAGTATCTGGCGGGCATCGCGGGCTATATTGTGGGCTATCTCACAGGCATTTCTTTTGGCCATACTAATTTGTGCAGGCGTGGCTTTCCCTTGATTTTTTAATACGCCAAGTCGCCAGTTCATCAGTTGGGCTTTGGTAATTTCTGTTACCATTTCTGCCAGTTTCTTTTGTATCAGCTGGAAACCGCCAATTGGTCGTCCAAACTGTACCCGCTCTTTGGCGTAACGCAATGCGGTATCATAACAGTCCATCGCGGCGCCCACTGCGCCCCAGGCGATACCATAGCGGGCAGACGACAAGCAGCTGAGCGGTCCTTTCAGACCTTTCACACCAGGCAAAATATTATCTTTTGGAACGCGTACATTATCAAACACTAACTCGCCGGTTGCGCTAGCGCGTAAGCTCCATTTATCTTTGATTTCAGGCGTGGAAAATCCTTCCATGCCACGTTCTACAATGAGTCCGCGTATTACGCCGGCTTCATCTTTAGCCCATACCACTGCGATATCCGCGAAGGGCGCATTGGAAATCCACATCTTGGCGCCATTGAGAATCACATGATCGCCATCTTCCCGGAAATTAGTAATCATTCCTGCCGGATTAGAGCCATGGTCCGGTTCTGTCAGTCCGAAACAGCCCATGAATTCTCCTTTGGCTAATTTAGGGAGATACCATTCTTTCTGTGCTTCACTGCCAAATGCAAAAATGGGATACATCACCAAAGAACCTTGTACAGAAGCGGTGGATCGTATACCGCTGTCGCCGCGTTCGAGTTCCTGCATCATCAAACCATAGGAAATATAATCCAGGCCTGCGCCACCATATTGAGCGGGGATAGTAGGTCCGAAACAGCCTAATTCGCCAAGGCCGGGCAATATATGAGAAGGGAATTTCGCCTGTTGACAACAGTCTTCTATAATAGGGGATATTTCTTTCTTTACCCACTGTCTGACAGCATCACGGATTAACAGATGTTCTTCCTGCAGGAGTTCGTCTACGTTGTAGTAATCGGGCGACTGGAAAAGATCTTTCAGCATGAGCGCTTAAGTTTTGGTTGATAGCAATATAGTGAGTTATAACGAATTGAAAAGGACAGTATTTTTTCGACAATTAATCTACTAATTTCTAATAAGTTAGTACATTTAGTTAAATTCGAGAGCTATGGCAAGCAAAGTTGTTCCGGCATTACTGTTGCTGGGATTCCTGGTCGCTGTAATGGTTTCATTCCGTCCCACCCCGTTACGATCCGTTGCAGTTACCGCTCTACCAGGCAGAGCAAAGTCCGATACTACCCCCACCATGAAACGCTACTGGATGGTGTTTCTGAAAACAGGACCACACAGGGATCAACAAGCAGTAATAGCCGCAGAAATTCAGCGTAAACACCTCGAGAACATTGGTAAACTGGCTAAAGCAGGAAAGATACTGATAGCAGGGCCTTTCGGCGATGAGAGCGATCTGAAAGGCATATTTATTATGGATTGTAAAGACAGTCTGGAAGCTGCCGGTTTAGTTAAGACAGATCCTGCAGTGAACGCAGGCCGTTTAACATTCGAGATCAAACCTTGGTGGACAGCAAAAAATTGTGTGTTCAAATAGTGAATCACTTCAAGACGGGCCAACAAAAAAGAGCAGCAATGCAAGGAAAACCAATGCAGTTACTGCTCTTTTTTGTCTGATAAGTTCTATTAAATAGTACCTACTGCCATCTGGCTCAGATAAGAAGCCATTTCCAGTTGGTATTGTTTCGCTACTTTTCTAGCTTCTTCTGCAAAATCTTCTCCGTTTCCAGCGTAGATAATAGCGCGACTGGCATTCACCAGCAGTCCGCAATCCTTATTCATGGCCTGACGGGAAATATCTTCCAGACTGCCGCCCTGTGCGCCTACGCCCGGAACCAGGAAGAAATGATCTGGAACCATCTTACGAATTTCACCCAGTTGTGAAGATTGCTGTGTAGCGCCGATCACAAACATGAGATTATCCGGCGTACCCCATTGCATACCCGCTTTCAGTACCTTCTCAAACAAATATTCTTCTCCTGATTTTTGCAGCTGAAAATCCTGGCTGCCTTCATTGGAAGTCAGTCCCAGCATGATAGCCCATTTTTCAGGAAATTGCAGGAAAGGTTCCACACTGTCGCGGCCCATATAAGGCGCTACTGTTACGGAATCAAAATTGTAAGTATCGAAAAAGGTTTTCGCATACTGCGTAGATGTGTTTCCGATATCACCTCTCTTTGCATCTGCGATGGTGAAAATCCCCTGCGGGATATATTCGATGGTGCGTTGCAGACTTTCCCATCCGCGAATACCCATGCACTCATAGAACGCTGTGTTGATTTTATAAGCAACACAAAGATCTTTGGTAGCGTCAATAATCGCCTTATTGAAAGCAAACACCGGATCTGCATGAGAGAGCAGGTGCTTTGGAATCTTTTGCAGGTCTGTATCAAGACCTACGCAGAGATAAGACTGCTTTTCCTTAATCAGATTCACCAATTCCTGTCGATTCATAGTCGGTTTTATTTGGGGCGCAAAGGTAAGCAAAACTGGCCCAATTAAAGTTATTTCATTTTACCCTGATAATTACCCGCACGCATTTTATTTTTTTAAATATCCTGTACAGGCCGTCTGGCTTCCATTTCATCTGCAATGCGGTGGGATTCCTGATCATTTTTTTCTCTCAGGTGTTTGATGATATTAAAGAAATCTGCATCCTTTTTATTGCCACTCAATTTATAATTTGCATTAATATCACGCACTTCTATTTCAAACCCCACGATCGCCTTCAAATTACTTATTAAAGTTTTCTCATCTATATCTTTTAAATTAACAGGGTGTTGAGACGCGGCTTCATAATGTTGCATTAGATCATCGAGGTTTTGAATGAGCTCCTGTTCGGATAAAATGCGTGTTTTTCCGTGCACATGTACGACCATATAATTCCAGGTAGGAATTTTATCTTTTTCATACCAGGAGGATGAAATATAAGCATGGGGTGTGGAGAAGACCACTAAAGTATCTTGTTTGCCGAAATACTCCCATTGCTTGTTGATTTTGGCAATATGGCCCTGGAGTACATATTTTCCGTCGGGCGTTTGTTTTAAGGTCAGGGGGAGATGTGTAGCTTGCGGAACGCCATGTTCATCTGTATCCACCACCATGGCGAAGCTGAATTCCCGCATGAAGGCTTCAATTTTGTTCCAGTCTGTTTCTCTGTTGAGTTTCGAGGTGTACATAATTCAGGGATTAGGTTTAAAAGTTACAAAAAAAATATGCAGACGTTCCCCTTGATGAAGGTAGAAGTCTGCATATCCATAAAATATTTATACTTGGGAAAATCGCTTATACTACGATATCCACCATTTTAGTAGGCGCTATATTGGCATTGCGCATGGCGATATTGCGGGCAGCGGCGCCGGCGATATCCAGGAAAGCCTTGCGGGTGACAGGTTCATCGCCAGCCATAGCAGGCGTGCCATAGTCGCCCCCTTCGCGGATGCTCTGTACCAGCGGTATCTGGCCGAGGAAAGGAATATCCAGTTCATCTGCCAGTTTGCGGCCGCCTTCTTTACCGAAGATATAGTATTTATTTTCCGGCAGTTCAGCAGGTGTGAAGTAAGCCATATTTTCCACCAGGCCAATGATAGGTACATTAATCTGTTTGCCCATAAACATGGCGATACCTTTTTTCGCATCGGCGAGGGCCACGTCTTGTGGAGTGGTTACGATGACTGCGCCGGTAACAGGAACTGTCTGTACGAGTGTCAGGTGAATATCGCCGGTGCCTGGAGGCATGTCGATGATCAGATAGTCCAGGTCGCCCCAGTGTACATCGGTGATGAACTGGCGTAACGCGCTGCTGGCCATAGGACCACGCCAAACCACTGCTTCTCTTTCATCGATGAGAAGACCGATAGACATGAATTTGATACCAAATTTTTCCATTGGCTCAATCATACCTTTACCTTCTACGCTCACCATCATAGGACGTTCGCCGCGTACGCCGAACATAATAGGAACGGAAGGACCGTAAATATCAGCATCCATGAGGCCTACTTTTGCGCCATCACGACCTAGTGCCAGGGCCAGATTTGCGGCTACAGTAGATTTACCTACTCCACCTTTACCGGATGCCACTACGATAATATTCTTCACATTTGGCAGTGCCCCACTTCCATCTTTGCGTTTACTGCTAACATTCGCAGTCATTACCACTTCCACTTCCGCTTCTTTGCTCACCAGCATGTGAATTGCATTCACACAGGCATTGCGGATCATATCCTTCAGCGGACATGCAGGCGTTGTCAGTACTACCGTAAATTTTACTTTATTCCCGTCTATTTCTATATCTTTAACCATGTTCAACGTCACCAGGTCTTTCCCCAGATCTGGTTCTTCTACGTTGCTCAGGGCTTTTAAAATCTGCTCTTTCGTCATCATAAATTGTTGTTAAATTAGATTCCAGGGAGCAAAGTTAACCCAATTGGGGCTTAATTTACAACTCTGATTTGCTTCGCTGTAACTGTCAGGAAGTATGATCATAACACTTAAATAAATTTCTATATCTTACAGCGGTAATGCAGAAAAGATCCTACATACTGTCACTTTTAATTGTTTTCCTTTTATCTCCTTTCCTTCTGAAAGCACAGATTCAGGAATTTAAAGACAGCATTATCCAGATATCTGGTATCACCATGACGGCGGACAGCCTGAAGGCCATTCCAGCAGTTAGCATCATGGTAAAGGGCCAGGGCAGAGGTACTATCTCCAACCGTCAGGGGGTATTTTCCATTGTGGTGTTCAAAGGCGATACTTTAAGCTTCTCTGCTGTCGGGTTTAAGAAAAAGGACTATAAGATTCCGGTGAATCTGCCTGGCAACGCCTATTCTCTGATACAGTTGATGATCGAGGATACTACGTATCTCCCGGCAACCATCATTCGTCCATATCTCACCAAAGAAGAATTTGAACGGGCTTTTGCCAGTATGGACATCCCTGATGATGCCTACGAGGTAGCCCGAAAAAATACAGAAGGCAACCGGCTGCGCGCCCTTGCCCGCGTCACTCCTATCGACGGCCGAGAAGGCACCAATATGTACCTGAAGAAACAGGCGCAGTCCCTCTATTACGCCGGTCAGCCACCTCCACAGAATATTTTCAACCCACTCTCCTGGGCACAGTTCATCCAAGCCTGGAAACGGGGAGATTTCAAAAGGAAAGATGATGATAATTAGGCGGTTTATTCGTTTATTTGTTCATCATAAATTCATCCTGTAAACGAATAAAACGTTTCATACACCATGCAAAAAATTGCAGTAATTGGCGCTGGTACCATGGGAAATGGTATTGCTCACGTATTTGCGCAGAATGGCTTTCAGGTACACCTCATCGATGTAGCGGAAGCAGCCTTGCAGAAAGCATTACAGACCATTGGCAAAAACCTGGACAGACAGGTAGCTAAAGGTACGGTAACAGAAGCGCTGAAAACAGAAACCCTGGCCAATATTACCACCTTCACAGACATCGCCACTGGCGTTAAGGAAGCAGACCTCGTAGTAGAAGCAGCTACCGAAAATATTAATCTGAAACTGAAAATCTTCCAGGACCTGGATCAGCATGCAAAACCTGATACCATTCTGGCTACGAATACCTCCTCTATTTCCATCACGAAAATCGCCGCTGTTACCAAACGCCCGGGTAAAGTGATTGGTATGCACTTCATGAATCCCGTACCAGTGATGAAACTGGTGGAAATCATCAATGGCTATGCGACTGAAAAAGAAGTCACCAAAACCATTGTAGCCCTTTCCGAAAAACTGGGTAAAGTACCTTGCGTAGTGAATGACTATCCAGGTTTCATTGCCAACCGCATCCTGATGCCAATGATCAATGAGGCCATCTATTCCCTCTTTGAAGGCGTTGCTGGCATAGCGGAAATAGATACAGTGATGAAACTCGGAATGGCCCATCCAATGGGGCCGCTGCAACTGGCGGATTTCATCGGTCTGGACGTTTGCCTCTCCATCCTGAATGTATTACACGACGGTTTCGGTAATCCTAAATATGCGCCATGCCCATTGCTGGTAAATATGGTGACAGCCGGATACCTCGGTGCTAAGAGCGGCGAAGGATTCTATAAATATACGCCGGGTAGCAAAGACCTGGTGGTAAGCGATAGATTTGAAGGGTAAGCGCCTTCGGCGCTGGTTCTTTTCTCGCAGAGCAGCATAAGCAGCTAAGCAGCAAAGGATTTATGGGGAGATCGAGGTTTGCCGGGTTTTTCTCGCAGAGCAGCATAAGCAGCTAAGCAGCAATGAAGATTGTTGGATAACCGCGGATGGGTTTCTCGCAAAGGGCGCAAAGGGGCAAAGGATTATGTTTTGTTGTTTAGTTAAGCCCGCAAATGCTCTTGAGGGTACTTGTCTTCAAATACTTTAGGGCAAATTGGTTTAGTGAGATAGTACATATGTCTTTGCGAGCTACAACAAAACACAATCAAACAACACAGCATAATCCTTTGCCTCTTTGCGCCCTTTGCGAGAAACCAGCAAACGTAATCTTATGCTGCTTTGCTGCTTATGCTGCTCTGCGAGCAAAGCCGCCGCAGGCGCCCTCGCGAGAAACCAGCAAACGTAATCTTATGCGGCTTTGCTGCTTACGCTGCTCTGCGAGCGAAACCACCGCAGGCGCATCAAACAGCCTTCACTTCCAGTCCGCGGATATCCTGCAACTTCAGCAGGCACAGCTCTTCCTGGCTTTTAGGTATTCCAATATCCATGGAACAAAATAATTGCATTTCCTGCGCCAGCACGGTCACATTATGTTGCTTTACCACCATCATCACATCATTCATAATGGTGTAATCGAAGCTCAGATGATAGCGTTTCTCCACATTTTTCTGGATAACCGGCACTAACTGTAACACCATCGCAGTACTTAGCTTGTAAGCGTTGATCAGTCCTGGTACGCCCAGTAGCGTTCCGCCGAAATAACGTACCACCACCACCAGTACATCTGTTAATTGTTTGCTGTCGATCTGGCCGAGAATAGGCTTTCCGGCGCTTCCGGACGGTTCACCGTCGTCATTGGCGCGGTATTGCAGCCCATCTGTACCTAAGCGATAAGCATAGCAATGATGCGTTGCTTTCGGATGTTCTTTTTTGATTTCCAGCAGGCAGGTTTTGACATCTTCCGCTGATTTTACGGGGTATGCATATGCCAGGAATTTACTTCCCCTGTCTTTAAATTCAGCTACAGCATTCTTATCTATAGTAAAGTAAACTTCCATCCAAACAATTTAGAATAACCAATTAATTCACATGCGCGCTTATTGCACTTACATTCCATCTGCCTGTCGATGGTAAATATCTACCCTGTCTGTATCCAGTGTATACGTATCCGTTAGGGCGGCGTTTGTCAGTACAGGGGCCGGCTTCCCTCCTTTCAGTGTACCCGGGCCGGTGATGATCCGGCATTCGTCCCACAGTTCGCTCTCAATGAACTGTTCCAGTACATGCGGGCCACCTTCTACCAGCACGCTGATAATGTTCTTTTTATGTAACTGATCCAGTAGTTGTGGCAACAGGTCATCATAAAAATCCAGTTGCATAATTTCCGAAGTGCCTTCGGAATCAGCCGAGCGTCCGGAAATAAAGATGGTAGGCACACTACCGTCCCAAACATGATATTCATGGGGCACTTTCAGCGCCTTATCAATGACCAGGCGCACAGGATCTTTTCCTGGCCATAGTCTTGTATTCAGTTTAGGATTATCGTGTATGGCAGTGCCGGTACCTACCAGAATACTCATTTCTTCACTGCGCCAGCGATGTACGAGCCTGTCTGTATAGGTATTGGAAATCCGGACTGGTTTGAAGTCATCCGCAGCCATCAGGCCATTACGGGTCTGCGCCCATTTCAGAATGACATAAGGTCTTTTCCGTTCATGAAAGTTAAAAAACCGACGGTTCAGGTTCCGGCATTCTGCTTCCAGTACGCCCGTTTCGACCGAAATTCCGGCTTTTTTGAGCTTTTCTATACCTTTTCCGGCCACTTTGGAGAAAGTGTCCTGGCAACCGATGACCACATGCGGGATCTTATTCTCCACAATCAGATCGGCACAAGGAGGCGTTTTTCCATGGTGTGCGCAAGGTTCGAGGCTGACATACATCGTAGCCCTGGAAATCAGGTCCTTGTCTTCCGGCGCTACGCTGTTAATACAATTCACTTCTGCATGGGCCTGACCATACTGTTGGTGATAACCTTCTCCAATGATACGTTGCTGATGTACGAGCACGGCCCCGACCATAGGATTGGGAGCGGCATGACCGGCTCCCATGGCGGCCAGCTCCAGGCAACGTTGCATAAAAAATTCATTGAAAGTGCTATCCATAATCCCCGGTGATATAAGTATGTTTGCAAAAATATTGTTTTTACCATTGACTATACAAACGGCCTTCACTTTTATTACCGGCGCCATAGGCGATATTTACGATGAGCGGGAAGCCTCGAACATCGCACATATAGTACTGGAGCATATTACCGGCCTGGGAAAACTGGACAGAATTATTCATAAGGAACGTGACTTATCACCGGCGCAAAAGGAGCAACTGACAGCTGCTATTGCTGCGCTGCAGCGCATGGAGCCTATCCAATATATCACGGGCACAGCCTGGTTTTACGGACTGGAGTTCAATGTAAGTCCCGCTGTGCTGATTCCCCGGCCAGAAACGGAGGAACTGGTAGATTGGATAGTTAAAGATACTGTAGGGAGACACGGGCTCCATATTCTGGACATCGGCACAGGGAGTGGATGTATTCCTTTATCGCTTAAATCCGCCATGCCAGATGCAGTTATCTCTGGTGCAGATGTGAGCGATGCGGCACTGGACGTAGCCCGCAGCAATGCGGCCAAACTGAATCTGGAAGTGAATTTCCGTCATTTAGACGCTTTGGATTCGGTGCAAATGGGCGCACTGGAATCTTTTGATATAATTGTCAGCAATCCCCCTTATATCACACAAAAGGAGCAGGCAGAAATGCAACAGCAGGTATGGGGCTTCGAACCCTCGCTGGCATTATTTGTTCCAGACCATGATGCCTTGTTGTTTTACCGGCATATTGCCCTTACTGCACTGGAAAAGCTAAGTAAACCAGGATATTTATATTTTGAAATCAATGAAGCTTTGGGAAAAGAGGTAGTGGAGTTATTGCAGGGGCTTGGCTTTGAGGGGGTTGAACTAAAGCAGGATTTCTTTGGAAAAGACCGTATGGTAAAAGCAGGAATTACGGCATAACCGTAATTCCTGTTTGAATATTATTCTTTATGCGCTGTGGCCAGCACTACTTTAGCCCCTACTGATCTGGCTATTTCCATCACACTTACAACATCTTCAATAGGAACTGTTTTTTCAGCATTGATTACCACGGTGGGGTCCACGGTTTCGTGGGTCAGCGCAGGTAACAACGCTTGCTTGAGCGATTCGAAAGGCACTTTATTGGTACCTACGAAAAACTCATGGTTACTATTGATGCTTACCACCACCGTTTGTTTGGCTTTGGTATTGCTGGTAGCCTTTGGCAGCGCCAGTTTGATCACGTTGGGATTGGCCAGCGTGGAAACAATCAGGAAGAACAGCAGCAGGATGAACAAGATATCGTTCAATGCTGATTTATCCATCTCCACATGTTTCCGGTTTCTACTGCGTAAATTCATTATCCGTTAGTTTAGCGGGTTGGTTCCTGCAGAATATCCACAAATTCAGCGGAGGCACTCTCCATTTTATTCACCACTTTATCGATTTGCGCATTCAGGAAGCTGTAACCGATGAAGGCAATAATACCGATAATCAGACCAGTAGCGGAAGTAATCATCTTTACATAGATACCGCCGGCAATGGTTCCCAGGGTGATATCGGAGGTGATAGAAATGTTGAAGAAGGTCTGGATCATACCTGCGATCGTACCCAGGAAGCCGAACATCGGCGCAATTCCGGCAATAATAGACAGAATAACCAGGTTTTTCTCCATGCGGTACACTTCCAGCTTTCCTACATTCTCCATGGATTTCTCGATAGCATCGATGGGTTTACCGATACGCTGGATACCTTTATCAATCATACGTGCGATAGGACTGTTGGTATTCTTCGCCAGGGAACGGGCAGCCTGGATATTACCATTCATGATCTGATCGCGGATCATTGGCATGAAGTTGTCTTCCAGTTTGCCAGCTTTGGAGATAGTCAGCCATCTTTCAACAAAGACGAAGACTGCAATCACTGACAGCAGGCCCAATGGAATCATCAGCACACCGCCGTTTTTCAGTAATTCCAGCAGACTGATATGCTTGTCTGCCGTTGCTGCAGCGGCGGTTACGCCCTGTGCTACTGTATCTGCCTTGGGAAGAAGTTGATCCTGTAATAGCGTGATAAGTCCTAACAACATGTTTTGAATTTATACTAATAACGGTTAAAATAGTAAAATAATTACGAATTATGCTTTTTCCTCCCAAACCTGTGCCAGAAGTACAATAGTTTGTACTGCTTTTTGCATATCCTGGATACTCACGTACTCATGTTTGCTGTGGAGGGCCATTTCACCGGTAAAAATATTTGGACAAGGCAGTCCCATGAAAGAGAGACGCGCGCCATCGGTACCGCCACGGATACTCATTTTCAACGGTTGTACTCCTGCGCGACGGATCGCTTCAGCAGCATAGGCCGTTACTTCCGGATGTTGATCCAGCACTTCTTTCATATTGCGGTACTGTTCATGGGTGCGCAGTACGCCTTTTGCGCCAGGGTAGCGTTCCAGCACTTTTTCCATGATACGGCGCAGGAAATTCTCATGCATTTCCAGAGCAGATGTTTCAAAATCACGGATAATGAAGTCTATTTCTGCTTGTTCTACGGTGCCGCTTATACGAACCGGGTGAACAAACCCTTCTCTGTCTTCAGTTGTTTCAGGGGAAAGGCTGTCTTTCGGTAACGCATCTACGATTTCGCTAACAATTTTGATGGCGCTGATCAGTTTGTCTTTCGCCGCACCTGGATGTGCGCTGACGCCACTGATAACGATTTTGGCGGAATCGGCGGAGAAGTTTTCATCTTCCAGAGATCCCAGTTCGCCACCATCCATGGTGTAGCCAAAGTCGGCCCCCAGCTTCTTCATATCTACTTTTTCCACACCGCGGCCTACTTCTTCATCAGGAGTGAACAGGATACGGATGGCGCCATGCTTGATTTCAGGATGCGTCATCAGGAAGTTGGCGGCATCCATGATTTCCGCCACACCGGCTTTATCGTCTGCACCCAGGAGGGTAAGACCGCTGGCAGTGATGATGTCATCTCCCTTTTTACTTGCCAGATACGGGTGTTCGCTGGCACGGATGATAACAGTAGCATCATCTGGCAGGTGAATATCTTTCCCGTCATAGTTCAGGTGAACGAGCGGTTTTACGTTGGTGCCACTGCTGTCCGGAGAGGTATCCACATGGCTGCAGAAGCAGATAACAGGAACTTTTTTGTCAGTATTAGCAGGAATGGTAGCATATACATAGCCATGCGGGTCCAGTTCTGCATCGGTAATACCCATGGCATGCAGTTCCTGTACGAGAAGCCTGGAGAGGTCTTTCTGCTTTTCGGTGGTAGGAAAGCTGCTGCTCAGCGGGTCTGATTGTGTATCTATTTGCGCATAACGCTTGAAGCGTTCATCTACGGTATATTTATAATTTGTAAACATATTGCAAACCTAAGGAAAAATCGGGGATGCATTTATGCCGTCAATGTAAAATCCGAATTCATTAAATTTGAATAATGAGAGAACAGGAAGGCTATACAACTACTTGTCCGCGTTGCGGTGGCAGCATTCAATGCAACGTGGATGATATCGCCAGATGCTGGTGCACACAATTATACCTGAGCAGGACGGAGCGGGATTATATTGCGGAAAGGTATGAGGATTGTCTTTGTGAAAGCTGCTTGCATGCATTAAGGGCTGAATTAAAGGCAGTGCAGGTGAAAGGGGGAGACAGCCAGTAAAAGAAAAATCCTCCCCACACTAAGCATGGAGAGGATTTCGCGAAAATATGGTGATTATAAAATTTCTACCAGTTCCAGATCGAAGATCAGATCTTCGCCAGCCAGAGGGTGGTTACCATCCAGGGTAATATTTTCATCACTTACAGCTACTACGCGAACAGGGATAACCTGACCTTCAGGACCGCTCATCTGCAGTTGCATACCAACTTCAGGATTCAGACCTTCTGGGATATTTGCTTTAGGGAAATCGATGATGAATTCCGGTGATTTCTGACCATATGCCTGATCAACAGGGATGTTGATGGTTTTTTTGTCGCCCACTTTCATTTCCAGCACACCATTGTCAAAACCTTTGATTACCATACCAGAACCTACGGTGAACTCCAGTGGCGCTCTGCCTTCTGAAGAGTCGAAGGTAGTACCGTTAGTTAAACGGCCATGGTAGTGTACTCTAATTGTATCCCCGTTTTTAACAGTTTGCATAATAATTATTTATTTAATGTTAAGATAAGAATTATCCGCAAGGTAAGTAAAGCTTCCCGAATCACCATTTTTTTGTACAACACAATTGAATTGCCGTATATTCCATTTATGAAACGAATACTCATTGCTACTTTCCTGACCTGTATGCTTGGAAGCCAGGCTATGGCCCAATATGCGACCAACGTAATCACTGGCGCAGACCAGATCAGCGACTGGGCTCCATCACTGAAGAATAGTCGCGTTGCATTGCTGGTCAACCAGACTGCCACTATAGGTAATACACATTTAGTGGACTCCTTGTTGAAATTAAAAATAAAAGTTCAGAAAATTTTTAGTCCAGAACATGGTTTCAGAGGAAATGCAGACGCCGGCGAGAAAGTAGGCAATGCCACTGATCCAGGTACCGGCTTGCCTATAGTGTCTTTATATGGCGCCCATAGAAAGGCGACCAAAGCCGATTTACAAGACGTTGACGTCATTATTTTTGATATCCAGGATGTTGGCGCACGCTTCTATACTTACATTTCCTCCCTCCAGGAAATCATGGAATCCGCTGCAGAGAATAAAAAACAAGTACTGATACTGGACAGACCCAATCCTAATGGCGACTATGTAGATGGTCCCATTCTGGATACCGCCTTCAAATCCTTTGTAGGCATGCAACCTATTCCCATCGTGCATGGCATGACCATCGGCGAATATGCTCGTATGCTTAATGGCGAAGGCTGGCTCCAAAAACGCATGAAAGCCAATATTCGGATAATATCGTGTAAGAACTATACCCATCATACTTTCTATGCATTACCCATCGCGCCTTCTCCTAATATTCCAAACATGAAGGCCGTGAATCTGTATACCTCTCTCTGTTTCTTTGAAGGTACCAATATCAGTCTCGGACGCGGTACAGACAAGCCTTTCCAGATATATGGCGCTCCATCGCTGCCTAATACCGGATTCTCGTTTACCCCTCGCAGTACGCCAGGCGCTAAAAATCCGCCATTGAAAGATTCTCTTTGTTATGGCGAAGATCTTTCCCATGCGCCGGAAGCCACGCCATCCTTAGGGAGAAAAATTCAACTGAAATGGCTGTTATCTGCCTACAAAAATTATCCGGACAAAAGCAAATTCTTCATTCCTTTCTTCAACAAGCTCGCAGGGAACGCTATCCTGATGCAACAAATCAAGGACGGCATGAGTGAAGAGGCGATCCGTAAAACCTGGGAACCCGGCCTGGAGAAATTCAAACGTATCCGCGCGAAGTATCTGCTGTATGCAGAATAAAACAGGTTGTTAGCAAGAACCTTTATATTTTTGCAATATGTCAAAAGATTTGAGAATAATTTTTATGGGTACGCCCGACTTTGCCGTGGCGTCTTTAGATATATTGGTAAAGAATGGGTTTAATGTGGTAGCGGTGATTACCGCCCCTGATAAACCCGCTGGCAGAGGCTTGCAGCTTCAGGAAAGCGCCGTTAAAAAATATGCGGTCGCTAATAATTTACCGGTGCTGCAACCAGAAAAGCTAAAAAACCCTGCATTCATCGAAGAGTTAAGAGCTTTGAAGGCGGATCTGCAAGTAGTAGTGGCTTTTCGTATGTTACCAGAAATGGTATGGGATATGCCTTCGGAAGGTACTATCAACGTACATGCGTCGCTGTTGCCACAGTATCGCGGTGCAGCTCCTATCAACTGGGCTATCATCAACGGTGAAAAATCCAGCGGTGTCACCACTTTCAAGCTGCAACATGAAATTGATACCGGGGACGTACTGTACAGCCAGGAAGTGCCTATTCGCGAAGATGAAACTGCCGGTGAACTCCACGATGCCCTCATGCAAACAGGTGCAGACCTGCTGCTGAAAACGGTGCAGTCGATCGCCGCCGGCACCGCTAAAGGTACGCCCCAGGCCCATTTCGAAGCAGCCGATATCAAACATGCGCCGAAGATCTTTAAAGAAACCTGTAAGATCAACTGGGAAGCATCTCTTGATACGGTGTACAACCTGGTTCGTGGATTAAGTCCCTACCCCGCTGCATGGAGTACGCTGCAAGGAAAAAGCATGAAGATATATAAGGCCCATAAAGAACATATACAACCCACTATTGCACCAGGAGAATATGAAACAGATCAGAAAACTTTCCTGAAGATCGCCGCTACAGACGGTTATCTCGTATTGGATGAGATACAGTTGGAAGGGAAAAAGAAAATGAACGTGGTGGAATTTTTGAGAGGGTATAGATTTTAATTTAATATTTTTCAATATTCAGGACAGGCTGCAGATGGTATCTGCAGCCTGTTGTTTTTAGTATTTAGGAGTACTACAAGCCCCATAAAAGCAACCTTAATACCTGACAGGCGTCATTTTTTCAATATAAAAAACGCCATCCGCCATATGACAGAGATCCATGTTCAACGCTTTATGTCCAAATACTTTGGCGTTAGCCCCGTGCGAACATAAATCCGCAGTCCTGTTACGCAGACTTACATAACCATAGTCCTGCATGATCGTTTTAAGATATGATTCCAGACCATCTTTAGCCGGTTGTCCCACTTTCAGATTTAGAAATCCAACTTTCGCTTTACCAGTATAAGAAGTAAACAGCATGCAGTAATAGGCAGCACCAAATGATTTCCGCAAATCATTCCCCATGGATGATTTACGAAAATCCTTGTCTGCAACCAGGTTGACATTGTATGCAAGATGAGAAGACGCTGCCCACAGTATTATTTTCTTCTCTTTAAAAATGGTATTTGTAGCTAGCGTTAAATTACTTGCCATAATGGAGTCACGAAGAGAGAAATTCCCATATTTCCTTCTGTAATCCACCAGGATATTATCGGCTATCTGTAACCAGTAAGCGATCTCTTTTCCAGCGAGATGATGAGTGGCAATAGCTTGCTGAAGCCTACTAATGGTATTAAACAATATAGTCGTGTCTGCAGCAGATAATTTCGTGAAAAAATTAGAGAATTTGATATGCTTTCTGAGCGCATCAGCAAAAGTGATCTCATCTTCCAGAATGGGCTGTCGAGTTGCCAATGCTGTTGTGTTAATAAACTGAGTGAAGTCTGTGATAAAATCTTTCTTTGCAAAATCCCCTGCCAGTTGGCAATCAAAGCCAGCTAACGTTAACGGCTGTCCTTTTTTCCGGCATTCGTCCATATAATCCGCTAGCTTTCTTACTTCTTCACAATTCCACGTGTCGAATATGGCTTTAAAAATATTTTCATTAGCACCGCCCCCTGCTTCCATTATTTCATTGGCCTTAGTGCAATCATATAATCCGCTTTCAAAGGCAATGACATTATATCCAAGCTCCTCATGGAGATATTTAATTAGTCGCACCTTAGCTTCAAATGTTGCACCATCACCATGACTTTGTTCTCCCAGTCCAATAATGCGTACATCCTTTAGTTCTTCTCTCAGAAAATGCAGATCGTTGTAATCCGCATTTTCAGGATGAATGGCTGCGATTTTATGAGGAGTAACTTGCCCACATACAGCAGCTATCAAAGAGAATTGCGTAAGAAAAATAAGAATGGTAAAATGGATTGTTTTCATACCCAGAGCATTTAACTGCTTTTGATCCTTTATCAGCAGAGGGTTTCAGCAGGCGCGAAAGGTAGGACAAATCAAAAGCTATGCCTTCTCATATATTAGCCGCTTTATGGCGATTTTATACTAGATAAATCTTAAAACAAAAAAAATCCGTCTCTGCTAAGCAGAGACGGATGCGCTTCGAATATATAATGTCTTCTTAAAATTACTTCTCGTAACTCAGCTCACAATAGAAGCGGCTTTCATTACTACCCAATGCATCCTGTGCACTGTCGCTCAGTTTGATGATCAGGCCAGCATTGGCTTTCATCTGAGGAATTACATCCAGTACTTTTGCATAGATGGATTTACCATTGAGCGGATTGGTTACTTTAATGATTGTACCGCGAGGAGCTGTATTATGCAAAGCATAATATTTACCTACCGCGTTGCTCTTAAACCAGGTACCAGGGCCTTTTTCACCATTCGCTTTCTTACCGTTGCTGGTTTGTTGATTATATACTTCTTCAAAGTTTTCACCATTGGCTACAGCAACCGGGGTTCTTGCAGGTGCAGGCGCGGAGGTAGTAGGCGCATCTGCAATCTGTTCGGATTGTTCCTGTACTGGGCGAGGCTCAGCTTCTTTCTTTGCTGATTCTTTTTTAGGTGCAGGTAAAGCTGGTTGTGGTTTCTCCACTGGTTCTGCTACTGGTTCTGCTGGCATTTCTTTCTTAGCAGCTGCAACTGGCGCAGATCCTGCGCTACCGCCTGCTTTGAGAAAACCGATAACGATGTAGCTATCTTTTTTCAGGCCATCACCAGAAAAATTATTCCATTGACGAATATTCTCCAATGGCACTTTATTATGATTTACAGAGACACGATATAATGTTTCCTTGTCTGTCACTTTGTGATAAACAGGGGTTCCGCTGGCATCTGCTTTTTGAGAAAAGTTAGCTGCTGTCAGTGGAATATGTAAACTATGTCCTAGTTGTAATCCATGATCCATGGAAGTATTGTTAACGGTAGCAATCTCTTTTGGAGGAACACCGTAAGTACGGCTGAGACTATAAAAGTTTTCTCCTTTCTTTACGATATGGCTTATGTACAGATCAGGGCTAGTACCCATTACCTGCAGCGTGTCCTGTGCCTTCACTACTCCTGCGCTCAAACCAAATAAGGCAATTGATAGAATCGATTTTAACATACTAACTCTTTTTATACTTTTTCGGGCAATAAATTAATCTTAATTCCTGACAATCTGCTTGAATTACAAACGAAAAAATTGCAGCCCGTAGTATAGTTACAATCCGTTTATATCTTTCAGAATTCTCAGTTCTTTCGGATAATAATTGTTAATCCTGTTGGGCAGAATTTTCGCCCATCCCAGGTTCATATCTTCGTAACGCATCAATACCCAGCCTTTCACATCGGCACGAATGCCTGGATCTTCTTTACGCAGATAATGCAACGCTTCCTGCAAGCTCAGGTTAACCCCTGGTATGTTGGCAGATACCAAGGTACTCGCAGCGAGCTGATGATCGGGTATTAATTCCTTCTGTCCTAATTGTCCGGCTTTCACACCCGCTTTGCGAATATACAACTGTTGCTGTAACAGTGAAATATCTTTTGCTAAATTTTTTGGTAAAATTAATACATCTTCCTGATGCATCAGAAATTCATACTGCTCAGGGCCAATGATCCAGTCATTCAATCTCGGTCTTTCTTTTGCTCCCAGGAAGGTATTCTTCTGCTCTTTGAACTTACGTGGCTGCTCCCCGTTTTTCTTCCGGAAACAGGCAATGAAGAAGCCTTCCCCTTGTAGCTTATCCGGATAAAAGCGATACCCCGTGCAATTTTGGGAAGATACAGCGGAAACGATATGCCACTCTTCTTTCAATGGCACTTCCACATTCTCCAGGTCAAAATGCTCCGATAACCAATCCAATATTTGTTCATCTTCTTCCCTGGAGAAGGAACAGGTGGAGTAAATCAGGATGCCATCCTCTTTCAACGCAGGCAATACATCCGCCAGAATACGCTGCTGACGCTGACTGCAAAGCGTTACGTTTTCCGGCGACCACTCCGGTATCAAATCCGGGTCTCTGCGGAACAAACCTGAACCGGAACAAGGAGCGTCAATCACCACTACATCGAAGTATCCGGGGAGGCGACTAAAATCCCGCGGATCGTTATTACTCACCACCACATTAGCACTCCCCCACTTGGTAATATTATCTGCCAGTAAAGCGGCTCTCGGCTTAATCACCTCATTCGATACCAGCAAACTTTGTTCCGAGATCAGCGATTGCAATAAGGTAGATTTTCCGCCAGGAGCTGCACAAAGATCAAGCACACGCAGTTCCGCATCCAGGTCTACTGTAGCCCGCAATGCCTGCTCTACGAACATAGAAGAAGCTTCCTGCACATAATAAGCGCCGGCATGGAAATAGGGATCCAGTGTAAAAGAAGGCCGCTGTGGAAGATAATAGCCTTGCTCACTCCAGGGAACACGCGTCACCCCGCTGGCAGAAAGCGATTCCAGTACTGCGGCTTGTTGCCCGGCAGTAGTTAGTTTATGTGGATTTAATCGAAGAGACGTGATTTTTTCAGCAGATGCATGCACACGCAAAAAAGACTCCCTGTCGAAACCAGGCAATCCTTCCAATG
This sequence comes from Chitinophaga dinghuensis, assembly GCF_003259435.1. Taxonomy (GTDB): domain Bacteria; phylum Bacteroidota; class Bacteroidia; order Chitinophagales; family Chitinophagaceae; genus Chitinophaga; species Chitinophaga dinghuensis. Next base: position 732,255 of record NZ_QLMA01000001.1, on the reverse strand, counting down.
ATGCAATAAGTGCAGATGGTAATGTATTAGACAATGAACTGTTTTTCGCAAATGTAAACAAAACATCCGCGTCGACAATTATACCTGCTTTATTTCGGCCACCAGCTGCTGTAACATCTGTTTGGCATCTCCAAAAAGCATGGAGGTTTTAGGCTGGAAAAACAAATCATTTTCGATACCGGCATATCCGGGTTTCATACTGCGTTTATTCACAATGACCACTTTGGCGTTCTCCACTTCCAGGATAGGCATACCGTAGATGGGACTGGTAGCATCGTTTTTAGCAGCCGGATTCACGACGTCATTGGCCCCTAAAACCAATACAGCATCTGTAGTAGGCAGTTCTGCATTGGCCTCTTCCATCTCCAGCAGCTTTTCATAAGGCACATCTGCTTCTGCCAGCAATACGTTCATATGGCCTGGCATACGGCCTGCCACTGGGTGAATTGCATATTTCACCTCTACCCCTTTCTCTTCCAGCAGCTTTTCCAGTTCATGACATACGTGCTGGGCTTGCGCTACAGCGAGGCCATATCCGGGTACAACCATTACTTTATTCGCATAAGCCAGCACCACTGCCGCATCTGAGAGCGAAATTTCTTTATACGATCCCTGATCTTTTGTGCCGCCAGCAGGTCCGGCTTTACTACCGCCAAATGAACCAATCAGTACATTCTTCAGCGAACGATTCATGGCTTTACACATGAGGATGGTCAGGATAGTACCTGCTGAACCTACCAGTATACCGCCTGTCAGCATAACGGGATTATCATAGAGGAAACCGCCGCAAGCCGCTGCCACTCCCGTAAAGGAGTTCAGTAATGATATTACTACAGGCATATCCGCGCCCCCGATGGGCAACACGAACAACACGCCATAGAGTAGCGATAATAACAGCAGTCCATAAAATACGAGGTTGAAACCGGTAGCAGCCGTCTTTCCATGAGACCACAGTGGTAAAGTGTTATTGACATCTATCAGCAATACTGCCGCCAGTATCACAATGAGTCCGAGTACAACCAGATTGACAATATGTTGCCCTGAAAAAGAGAAATCCTTCACGCTTCCATTCAGCTTCCCCCAGGCAATCACGCTACCAGCAAAGGATACGGATCCGATAATCAGTCCCAATACAATAATCAGCAGCGTTCCTCTATAATCGACCTGGAAAAGAGACTGTAGTAGTTCCCTTTGTTCGGAGAACTGTCCCTGGCCCAATTGTTCCAGCATCTGGCCTGCTTGCTGCACATGTTGCATGGCAGCCGCCATCGCGGAAGTATTATTTCCCTGAAGATGATTGAATTCTACGATGGAAATCAGGGCGGCACAAGCGCCTCCCATTCCGTTGAACATACTCACCATTTCAGGCATGGCGGTCATTTTCACTTTTTTGGCAGCCATTACGCCGATCACCGTACCAATGAGCAGACCGGCGAATATCCAACCGTAATTATGGAGGGATTGTCCTTCAGGTTTATAGAGAAATATGGTTCCCAGTATGGCCAGCGTCATTCCAGAAGCAGCCACCAGATTGCCTTTACGGGCAGTATCTGGTTTACTTAGCATCTTCAGTCCGAGTATGAATGTAACAGAGCCAATCAGATAAATAACAGATAGTATGCTGGACATAAGCTATGACTTTTATTTTTTATCCTTCTTATTTTTGAACATCTCCAGCATGCGATCCGTTACAACGAATCCTCCCACCACATTGATCGTTCCTAATATGACTGCCAGGAATCCTAGTATCAGCGCCAGATAGTTGCCTGGTTCAGCCTTCCCCATCACGATGATAGCGCCAATGATGACCACTCCATGAATCGCATTAGCGCCACTCATCAACGGCGTATGCAATACGGAAGGCACGCGGGATATCACTTCTATCCCCAGGAAAACAGACAATATCACCACATAAATTAGTTCTATGTGCTGCTGAATAAATACGGATACCTGTTCCATTGCTGATGTTTTTATATTGTTCGGATGTGGAATGATTATATAGGGAGATGACAGTCTATGCGGGCTGCAACATTCCTTTCACGCGCTCATTCACGATTTCTCCGTTATGCGTGATGCAGGCTCCTGCAACGATGTCATCATTGAAATTAATGTCCAGTTTTCCTTCTTTGGTAAGTATCAGTTTCAGGAAATTCAAGAGGTTCCTGGCATAGAGTTTACTTGCGTCGGATGGCATAGTAGCAGCCAGGTTGGAGTCTCCAATGATAGTTACTCCGTTGTGCAGATAATTTTCATTGTTCCGGGTGGCTGCGGTATTACCTCCGGTGGCTGCAGCCAGGTCAACAATCACGGCGCCGGCACGCATATTATCCAGCATTTCTGCTGTAATCAATACGGGCGCTTTTTTTCCGGGTATCTGGGCGGTTGTAATGATGATGTCTGCTTTGGCCGTGCTTTCTGCAATTCGTTGTTGTTGAAGCCGCTGATAGTCAGCCGATTGTTCCACAGCATAACCGCCGGCAGCAGAAGCATCTGCCGCTCCTTCCACTTCAACGAATTTAGCGCCAAGACTCATCACTTCTTCCTTCACAGCAGGCCGGGTATCAAATACCTCTACCACTGCTCCCAGCCTGCGGGCAGTAGCAATGGCCTGGAGCCCGGCCACGCCGGCCCCCAGTATCAGTACTTTGGCGGGCGCAATACTGCCTGCCGCAGTCATAAACATGGGAAAATAACGACTATAGGTATACGCAGCCAGCAAGACAGCCTTATAACCGGCGATATTCGCCTGGGAACTCAGCACGTCCATACTCTGTGCACGTGTAGTACGAGGAATAGCATCCAAACTTAATGCGGTAATACTGCTGGAAGCCCATTGCTCCACTTCCCGCGGCCGGTAAAGTGGTTGAAGGGCGCCGATCACAATTTTCCCGGGAGGAATAGTTGCTAACAATTCCGCACCTGGAGGGTGAATAGCACAGATAATATCCGCTTGGGAAAGGATCTCGGATTCGGAGCGAATCACCGCTCCGGCAGCAACATACTGCTGGTCATCAAAGAAAGCGCTAGCGCCGGCCCCTTGCTCCACCCACACGGTTACGGACATCTGCTGCAATTGCTTCACTACTTCTGGGACTAGTGAAACACGGGTTTCCCTGTTTTTTTCTTTTAAAATTCCTACAATCATCTGGTGGAAAATTATATTGGAATTTAAAGAAAAAATGTGTCACAATTTCTTTTTCCCCCGAATTAATTTTTTGAGATCTTGTCTGCAAGCTGGCCTGCATACTGTATCAGTGCGGGAACAGCCACTCCTTCTACATAATTGCCGGCAATGTGGATACCTGGCCAGGTTTGTTCAAATTGCTCTACAGCCGTGCGCAGATGGGAATAACCCACATTCAGCTGTGGAATTGCTTTTTTCAGTATGGTAAAATGCTGCATCACAGGCGCAGCAGAAATATGTAATATCTGACTTAATTCGCTGAGAATCTGCTGGCGCAGTACCGCAGGATCGCCTGCCTGCAAGTAATGCTGTAGTCTTGCCCCACCTGTAAATACAGTAAACAAGACCTTTCCTTCCGGCGCTTTCTCCGGAAAAATAGCCGCATTACAAATAGCGCCGAGGAAATGCAGGTTTTCTCTGTTAGGCACCAGGAACCCAAAGCCGTCTACCGGATTGCCAATGGCTTTGGCATCATACCCCAGGTGAAATACGCCCATTTCAGGATATTCCACCGCCTGCAATATGCCGGCCAGCGATAAATCCAATGGCGCTATCATATTGGCGGTACTATACGACGGAGTAGTCAGGATGATGCGGGAGAATTCCTGAATAGAAAGGGTTCCATTCTCTATATACCCTACTTCATATCCGGATGCGGTAGATTGAATGGTATTAACGGCACTGTTGAATTTCACCGGCGTCTGTAACTTATCCAGCAAGGCCTTTGCCAGTTCAGCATTTCCGCCTTTTAGACTAATGATTTTTCTACCGCCCATGGCGCCCTTTTCCTTCATCAGCCCTTTCGTGATACTACCGTATTCTTTCTCCCAGCGAGGTAACATGGGCAATACTTCTCCAATACTCAGCCTATCTGGATTACCAGCGTAGATACCAGAGAGTACCGGGTCAAATACATAGTCGGCTATTTCTTTATTGAATCGACGCGTTACAAAATCGGATACAGATTCTTCCCCAGCCGGAGGTACAGAGGTACGAAACCGTTCTGTAAATAATTTCCATTTGCTGGCGCGACTCAGGTACTTAGACCCGATTATCTTAAGAGGATGTGGAGAAACGGCATGAAGGGTATGGTTCCTTACCAGGAACCTGTTTTTACTGGCAGCTGCGGCCATCAAAATTTTATCGCCCAGTCCCAGTTGCTGGAGATAAGCAAACATTTCCGGCGATGCAGCCAGCGAATTCGGGCCGGCATCCAGCTCAAATCCATCTATTTGCAAAGACTTCAATACTCCGCCTGCATGATCGGCCGCTTCCATCACCAGATAAGGAATCTGGCGCTGCTGCAGCTCATAGGCGATGCTTAATCCGGATAATCCGGCTCCAACGATTAAAACGGGTTGCTGTGGCATTAGGATAATCTTTTACGTTCTACTTTTCTATCAACTGCGTACAATATTTCACGATCGCATTTACCCACAGTGGGTGTACATTCAAACATGGTATCATCGTAAAGCTGTCGCCTCCGTTACTCATAAATGTATGTTTCCCTTCAACGGCAATCTCCTCCAGCGTCTCCAGACAATCGGATACAAAAGCCGGGCATACTACCAATAGCTTTTTCTTTCCCTCTTTCGGCAACTCTTCAAAACGGGCTGCAGTATAAGGTTGTATCCACTCTTCCTTCCCCAGACGGGATTGGAAGCTAATGCCCCATTTATCTTTAGGAAGGCCCAGTTTCTCTGCCACCAGCTCGGCGGTAATTGTTACCTGATGACGATAACAAAACTCATGGGCGGGCGATTTCACATGACAACAATCATTCACCTGCAAACAATGTTTGCCGGTAATATCTCCTTTTCGTATATGCCTCACCGGTACGCCATGATAACTGAAAAGCACATAGTCATAATCTTGCTGAAGATATGGACGCATACTTTCCGCTACTGCCTGGATATAATCCGGTTCGTCATAGAACGGAGGTACTATAGTTAGTTTGAACTTGTATTTCTTTTTACGGTAAATCTCTTTCGCATACTCCGCGGCTGTTTCATAGGAAGACATAGCATAATGCGGATATAGTGGCAAAAGCACCACCTCTTTCAGCTGCGGGTTCTCGGCTAACAGTTTATTGAAAGCCGCTTCCGGAGAAGGATTACCATATCGCATGGCTATCTCCACAGGCATCTCCATATCGTGCTGCACGGCTGTCTGCAATTGTTTTGTAAGCACCATTAGCGGGGAGCCTTCTTCCCACCAGATGGACTGATAAGCTTCCGCTGATTTGGGTGCACGCCTGGGAACAATTACACCGCCCACCAGTAATTTGCGCATTAACCATGGATAATCGATTACACGTTTATCCATCAAAAACTCCATCAAATACTTTTTAACATCCGGAACAGCCGTAGAATCAGGTGAGCCCAAATTCATCAATACAATTCCTACATCAGATTTATTGACCATGCTTTCTTTAAAATTGAAGCAAATTTAGGCTTGTTTCAGGTAATTTGATTCAGGGCTGAACATAGAATATCCTAACTTGTGCATAGAGAAAAGTAATAGGTAGCGTGCGAATGTCATCTGTTTGTAATGATTAAATCATGCGATCTTAATTTTTGGCAGACAAATGCACCTCTATGGCCAGCCTCATCCGTAAAAGCACGAAAACTGATAAATATCATTTTTTCATCGTATTGATTACCAGTGGAAGATATGACACACTAATGACAGCCTAATCCAGTTGTTTGCAGCGTATGCCAGTATTTTTGCACCCGGAAGCTTATACAGAAACATGCAGGTCAGTCATTCAAAAGAAATAGCAAATTTTCATATCGTTGGGATCAACTATAAGAAAACAGACGCTGCTATCAGGGGATTATACGCCATCAACCCGGCCCAATACCAACAACTCCTGGAGCATGCCAGGACTGTGCAATTAGATGATCTCTTTGTACTCTCCACTTGTAACAGAACAGAAGTGTATGGATTTGCCGCCAGTCCAGGGCAATTCATCGACCTGTTATGCGAACAAACAAAAGGCGATAGAGATCAATTACTGGAAATTGCATACACCAAATCCGGTGAAGAAGCTATCAGGCATTTATACCAGGTAGGAACCGGTCTGGACTCCCAGATCCTGGGCGACTATGAAATCATTGGTCAGATCCGCAATGCCGCCAAGTTTGCCAAATCAGAAGGCTCACTCGGCAGCTTCCTGGAAAGACTGGTAAACAGTGTCCTGCAGGTTTCAAAATTAATCAAAACAGAAACAGGACTCAGCGCCGGAACCGTATCTGTGGCCTTCGCCGCCGTACGTATGATGGAACGCAAAGTACCTGACATTAAAGATAAAAAGATCGTATTGCTGGGCGTAGGCAAAATAGGCCGCAACACCACCAAAAATATGATCGAATACCTGGGCGTGAAAGAGGTTACCCTCATCAATCGCACCCTTCAGGTTGCAGAAGACTTCGCGGTTCAACACGGATTGAAATATGCGCCTTACGAAAATATGGTGCCTGAAATCCAACAAGCGGATGTACTTCTCGTAGCTTCCAACGCGCCACAACCCACCGTTCTCGTGGATCATCTCCGCAACACTTCTCCAAAAGTGGTAATAGATCTCTCTATTCCATTCAACGTAGAAGCAGCAGTCGGCGATCTGGAGCATGTTTCCCTCATCAACGTGGATGAACTCTCCAAAGTACAGGATGAAACCTTGCAAAACAGAATGGGCGAAGTGCCAAAAGCCATTGCCATCATCGATGAACATATGGAGGAATTCCTCTACTGGTACAAAATGCGCAAACACGCAGTAGTACTGAAAGCGGTGAAGGATAAACTGCATGAAATTCACATGCGCGAAATTCAGCAGCAGAAAAATGGCGCTACCTACAAACAAGAAGATATGGAACAGGTTTCTGGCCGTATCATTCAAAAAATGATTAATCTCATGGCAGGTAAAGTCCGCAAGGAAACAGAGAAAAGTGATCTCTATATCTCCATGATTAACGATATTTTCGAGACAGGAGTTAACCAGGAATAACAAAATGGAAAAAGTTATCAGGATAGGCACAAGAGAAAGCCAACTGGCACTATGGCAGGCACACCAGGTAAACAATCTGTTGACCGCACAGGGATACAGAACAGAACTGGTACCGATCAAAAGTGAAGGAGATATTGACCTGGTTACACCCCTGTACGAAATCGGTGTACAAGGAATCTTTACTAAAAGTCTTGACATCGCACTGCTAAATGGCCGCATCGACATTGCCGTTCATTCTTACAAAGATGTACCTACCCAGCTGCCACAACAAATCGTTACCGCAGCAATACTGGAACGCGGTCCTGTAAAGGATCTGCTGGTATATAAAACCAATACGGATTTCCTAGAGCAACCAGACTATATCGCGAACATTGCTACCAGCAGCGTTCGCCGTAAAGCGCAATGGCTGCGTAAATATCCGCAACATCAACTGCACAACCTGCGCGGAAATGTAAATACCCGCCTGCAGAAACTTGCAGCTGAAAACTGGGACGGCGCCATCTTTGCCGCCGCCGGTCTGGAAAGAATCAATGTGCGTCCGGAAACAAGCGTAGAACTGGACTGGATGCTGCCCGCTCCAGCACAAGGCGCTGTAGTAGCGGTTTGCCGTGAAGACGACGCCTTCTGCCTGAATGCATGCGCTCCTTTCAACCACGCGCCTACCGCCCTGACCACCAAAGTTGAAAGAGAATTTCTGCGTACGCTCATGGGAGGTTGCACCACCCCTATCAGCGCATACGCCCATATTCAAGACGATACCGTTTTCTTCGAAGGCGAAATTTGCAGCCTCGATGGAACTAAATTTTTCAGCACCTCCCGCCAATCCGCCACTGGCAACGCTACCAACATCGGTAAAGATGCCGCGGAAGAATTACTGGCTAAAGGCGCCGCTGAAATTGTAGCACAGATAAGAAATGTCAAATGATCATTACCGCATATTATGTACAAGACCAATCCCTGCAAGTCTGATCCAGACGGCGGCCGACCATGGTATTGACATTACGGTAAAAGAATTCATACAAATCTCCCCTGTCCGTCTGCCCGAACTCTCCGGTGAAGATAACATCCGCAGCATACTCGCAGATATTCCCATGGCCTTTACCAGCGCTCATGCCGTGAATATCCTCCGGGAAATACTGGGAGACATTCATATATCCAACGACATTTGCTGTATCTCCGGAAATACCCGGATTGCAGCAGAACAAGCCTTCCCGGCGTCTGCCATCATTGCGCAGGCCCCTTATGGCATAGAGCTGGCCAACGCCATGCTCCAACTGAAAAATATTCATACTGTCAATTTCTTCTGTGGTAATATCCACCGCAAAGAACTTCCCGAAACCCTTAGCCAGGCCGGAATACAGGTGAATAAATATGTGATCTACGAAAATAATCCGCAACCGGAAAAAGTGGCTGACCATTACAATGGGATCTTCTTCTTCAGCCCCAGCGCAGTTAGCAGCTATTTCTCTGCCAACAGCATCCCCGCGGATACCGTGTGCTTCGCCATAGGAACCACCACTGCCAACGCTCTCCGGGAAGTTACCAATAACAAAATTATTATCAGCACCAACGTTGATGCCGACAGTATGGTGCAAACAACTATATCATACTTTAACAACAATAATTGCTAAGAATGAGCGCATTGAAGAATGACTTACTGCTAAAAGCCCTCAAAGGTGAAACTGTTTCCCGCACACCCGTATGGATGATGCGTCAGGCTGGAAGATACCTGCCGGACTATATCAAGCTGCGTGATAAATATTCCTTTTTTGAACGCTGCGAAAATCCAGAACTGGCAACAGAAATCACCGTTATGCCTGTTGATCAGGTAGGTGTGGATGCAGCAATCATCTTCTCCGATATCCTCGTTGTTCCACAAGCCATGGGCATGGAAGTACAACTGGTGGAAAAAGTAGGACCGCTCCTGCCACAACCTGTTAAAAGTGCGGCAGACCTGTCCCGCCTCTGCGTGCCAGATGTACACGAGCGCCTCCACTACGTTTTCGATGCACTCAAACTGACCAAACAAACCCTCGCCGGCCGCGTACCATTAATCGGTTTCGCAGGCGCCCCATGGACACTCCTCTGCTACATGGTGCAAGGTAAAGGCTCTAAAACATTTGATGAGGCTAAAGGATTCTGCTACCAACAACCAGCAGTAGCACACCAACTCCTGCAAATGATCACCGATACCACCATCGCTTATCTGAAAGCACAAGTGGCCGCCGGCGCCGATCTGGTACAGGTGTTCGACTCATGGGGCGGATTACTCAGCCCTGTCGACTTTGAAGTATTCTCTCTCCAATATATCCGTCAGATCGTTGCAGCATTGAAAGATGTATGCCCTACCATCGTGTTCGCAAAAGGAGCATGGTTTGCACTGGAAGATATGGCCGCTACCGGCGCTCATGGCCTCGGTATCGACTGGGCCATTAAACCAGAACTGGCGCGCAAATTCGCCGGTGAAAATGTAACCCTTCAAGGTAACTTCGATCCTGCTAAACTGCTGGCGCCAATTCCGGAAATCGAGAAATCAGTGAAAGAAATGCTGAAAGGCTTTGGTAGACAACGTTACATCGCTAACCTCGGTCATGGTATCTTACCTAACGTGCCAGTAGCTCACGCTAAAGCATTTGTTGAAACCGTAAAAGCACACGGATAATGAAGTCGGTCAAAAACGAATTTATCTCTTTTATACACCAGCTCCAGGATGATATCTGCCAGGCTTTCGAAAAAATCGATGGCAAGGCCACCTTCCGGGAAGATCTCTGGGAACGCCCTGGCGGCGGTGGCGGAAAATCCCGCGTAATCGCCGATGGTAATGTATTTGAAAAAGGCGGCGTAAGCACCTCCATCGTACATGGCCAGCTACCAGAAGTAATGGCACAACAGTTCGGCGTTACCAACAGCCAGTTTATGGCCTGCGGTATCTCCCTCGTGATGCATCCCCGTAATCCTTTTGTTCCTACCGTTCACGCGAATTTCCGCTACTTTGAACTGTATGATCAGGATGGATTATTGAAAGACAGCTGGTTCGGTGGCGGCGCCGATCTCACGCCGTACTACCTGGATGAAAAAGACGGTATCCACTTCCACCAGACATTCAAAAATGCCTGTGATCCATTTGGAACCGATCTCTATCCAAAATATAAAAAACACTGCGATGAATATTTCGTGAATAAACATCGCAACAACGAAGCTCGCGGTATTGGCGGTATTTTCTTTGATTATCTCCGCCCAGGCACCGCTGGTACAGTAGAAGAAATTTTTGCCTTCTCCCAAGCCAACGGAAAAGCTTTCCTGCCAGCATACCTGCCTATTGCTGAACGCACCATGAACCTTCCATATACGGATGAACACCGTAACTGGCAGGCTTACAGACGCGGACGCTATGTGGAGTTTAACCTTATACACGACAGAGGAACCCTCTTCGGACTAAAAACAAACGGCCGTACGGAATCTATCCTGATGAGCCTTCCGCCAGTAGCCAGATGGGAATATGATTTCCATCCTGAACCTGGAAGTCCGGAAGCTCAACTGGTAGAATACCTGAAGCCAAGAGAATGGGCTAAGTAACTTTGGAAAATTTTAAAATATTATAAGATGATCCGTAGAAACAGAATTTTGAGAACTTCTCCTGCTATTCGCGCAATGGTAGCGGAAACAATCCTGACACCAAGCGATTTTATCGCTCCGTTATTTGTAACCGAAGGAGAAAATGTGAAGGAAGAGATCAGCTCTATGCCGGGATATTTCCGCTACTCCCTCGATCTGACCGTACAAGAAGCAAAAGAATTGTGGGCGCTGGGCATTAAAAGCGTACTGCTTTTTGTTAAGGCTCCTGACAATGTAAAAGATAATAAAGGAACAGAAGCCGTTAATCCAAACGGATTAATGCAACGCAGTATCCGCGCTATCAAAGCCGCCATTCCTGAAATGGTAGTAATGACAGATGTTGCCCTGGACCCTTATTCCTCCTACGGTCATGATGGCATTGTAGAAGGAACCGAAATTCTGAACGACGCAACTGTAGAAGTACTGGCACGTATGAGTCTGAGCCATGCGCAAGCTGGGGCCGACTTCGTAGCCCCCAGCGATATGATGGATGGCCGTATCCTCGCTATCAGAAACATCCTGGAAGAAAACGGTTTTGACAAAGTGGGTATCATGGCCTACAGCGCAAAATATGCATCCTGCTTCTACGGTCCTTTCCGTGATGCACTGGATTCCGCACCAGGCTTCGGTGATAAAAAAACTTACCAGATGGATTATGCAAATTCCCGTGAAGCTATCCGTGAAACAATGATGGACATCGAGGAAGGCGCAGATATTGTAATGGTAAAACCAGCAATGGCTTACATGGATATCATCCGCATCATTAAAGATCGTACTACCGTTCCCGTTAGTGCATACCATGTGAGTGGAGAATATGCTATGATTAAAGCTGCTGCTCAAAATGGCTGGCTCAATGAAGAAAAAGCTATCATTGAATCCCTCACCAGTTTGAAACGTGCAGGCGCAGACCTGATCGCTACCTACTTTGCGAAAGATGCAGCGAAGCTGCTTCAGCAATAAAAAAGCAGGTGCAATTTTTTAAGTAAATTGCACCTTTAAATTTATATTCAAGATTAAACTATTCACCGCATGTACAGCAAAAGCGAAAACCTTTTTGAGCAGGCGAAACGTGTGATCCCAGGCGGAGTAAACTCTCCGGTAAGGGCATTCAAAAGTGTAGGCGGCACTCCTATTTTCATGGAACGTGCACAAGGTCCTTACATGTATGATGTTGACGGCAATAAATACATCGATTATATCAACTCCTGGGGCCCTATGATCCTCGGCCATGCCTATGAGCCAGTGGTGAAAGCCATCCAGGATTATGCCACCCGCTCTACCTCTTTCGGCGCTCCCACCGAACTGGAAACACGCATTGCTGAACTGATCACCAGCATGGTTCCCAACGTTGATATGATTCGTATGGTGAACTCCGGTACAGAAGCATGCATGACAGCTATTCGCATTGCCCGCGGTTATACTGGCAAAAATAAATTTATCAAATTCGAAGGCTGCTACCACGGACATGCAGATGCATTCCTCGTTAGCGCCGGCAGTGGCGTAGCTACACTCGGTATCCAGGCGGTTCCTGGCGTAACTACTTCCGTATCTCAGGATACCCTCACTGCGCCGTATAACAATCTCCCTGCTGTACAACAACTGATCGCAGATAACCCTGACCAGATCGCAGCCATCATCGTGGAACCAATTGCTGGTAACATGGGCTGTATCCTGCCTCAACCAGGATTCCTCGAAGGACTGCGTCAGCTCTGCGATGAAAATAATATCCTGCTCATTTTTGATGAGGTAATGACTGGCTTCCGCCTCGCTCGCGGTGGCGCACAGGAATTACTCGGTATCCGTGCAGACCTCGTAACTTTCGGTAAAATCATCGGCGGCGGTATGCCTGTAGGCGCTGTTGCTGGTCCTAAAGAACTGATGGAATGTCTCGCACCTGCCGGTAAAGTATATCAAGCGGGTACCCTCAGCGGCAACCCTATCGCCATGATAGCAGGTTATACCCTCCTGAATACACTGAACGAAAATCCAGTGATCTATCAGCAACTGGCAGAAAAAGCGACCTATCTTGTAAATGGCCTCCGGGAAGCATTTGGCGGCGCCGGCGTAGTACACCAAATCAACCAGATCGGTTCTATGCTCAGCGCTCACTTCACCGAATATCCAATTATTGATTTTGCATCTGCTTCTGCTGCAAACAATGAGCTGTTCAGAAAATTCTTCCACGCCATGCTGGAACGCGGCATTTATCTGCCTCCTTCTGCTTTCGAAAGCTGGTTTATGTGCAACGCACTGACCACCGAAGACCTGGATGCTACCATACAGGCCGCGAAATCTGCCATGCAGGCGATCAAATAGTTAACAATTCAATCCTTGTGCTGAGTGGTAAACCGTTTCATATACCCATATGAAGCGGTTTTTTGTTGCCCTCATCTCCCTAAATCAATACTTTCTTCTACTAAACTAACACTATCTTCACCAACCCTACCTCCTAATGTAATTTTCCTTATTTTGTTTGCAGTATTCCACCGCATGATAGCTGTAACCAACTATACAGATAATGAGTTGCTGACTCTACTCAAAAGTGACAGCAATTCCGCGTTTGTGGAAATATACAACCGTTACTGGGCCTCACTATACACCGCCGCCTATCGCCGTATCAAATCCAGAGAACTCGCAGAAGAAATTATCCAGGATATCTTTACCAATCTTTGGATAAATCGCCTTACCATCGATATACGATATTCTCTCCATTCCTATCTGCATACCGCCATCCGAAATGCAGTACTCAACCATCTGGAAAAAGAAGAAGTACGTGAACGTTGGAAAGCTTACCTGAAAGCCCTCTCCAATGATAGCGACGACTCCCTCGAAGCAATCATTACCTCCAATGATCTCTCCGCGCTCGTAGAAAGAGAAGTGGAAAAGCTCCCCCTCAAATGCCGGGAAGTCTATCAACTCAGCAGAAAAGAACATCTGCCCAATAAAGAAATAGCAGCCCGACTCCAGATTTCAGAAAAAACCGTAGAAAGCCATCTGACCAAAGCATTGAAAACATTGAAATTGCAACTGAAAGACAGCCTGCTCTCCCTACTTGTATAATTTTTTTTCTTACCGACTCAGGGATCTCTTCTACTTACCTGTCTTTATACATAAGGACAATTACGTTATGAAAAAATATGAGATTCCACCACCGGATCTGATACGGCGCTTCCTCAACGATAGCTGTACGGATCAGGAAAAAAATGAAATACTGCAATGGTATGCAGCCTGGGAACAGGAGGAAGATCCGCTGCAACAGCTGTCTGCCACCAATTTACAAGCGCTACAGCAAAAAATGCTGCACGGTATCCAACAACGCATTCAGGAGCGCTCTACACCAGCTACCCTCTCTGTTGCACCTAAACCTGTATTCAAATGGCTGCGATATACGGCTGCCAGTGCCGCCGCTGTCGCGTTGCTCATCATCGGTATCAGTAAATACAGATCTCACTACAGCCCTGCGCCTGCCATGGTGGTACATGAGATCCTGCAAAACAATTCCAGTTCCATACGCACTTTCAAACTGGACGATGGCAGCACCGTATGGCTGAAACCTAACGCTACACTGATTGCAGCAGAAGGATTCGGTACGAGTAACCGTCATCTGCGCCTCACAGGGGAAGCATATTTCGATGTGACCACAAATACAAAACTGCCCTTTCGCGTCAGCAACAGATTCCTGACTACAGAAGTATTAGGCACCAGTTTCAGTATGAGGGAAACCGCTTCCCATGCGGAAGTAACCGTGTTCTCCGGAAAAGTATCGGTACGCGGCCTCCAGCAGAACACAGCCGCAACTACCGTATTGCCACACCAGAAAGCTAGTATTACAGCTGCCAGTCAACCAATTCAACTGTTAAATGTAGATGCTGCCACTCCCGATATATGGGAAAGATGTGAACTCAATTTCAATAATTCAACCATAAACGAAATCAGTAAGGCACTCAACAAACGATTCCAGGTAAATATTATCATCAAAGACAGTACCATCGCACATTACACACTAAAAGCAGATTTCTCAGGCATGCACCTACCAGCCATCCTGGAAATGATGCACAAAGCAGTCAATATCAACTATTCAATTAAAGGTCAGGAAATAACACTACAACAACCATCATCACAGTACTAATCGCATAAAGGGATTAAAAATGCCCGGAGGTGGTACCAGCACCCCCAGGCAACAACAGAACTTACCTGCAAAACAGGTAACAGCATCCGTTTATGTCTCATTTAAATCGCGAAATGAAACAATTAAATCTATGAAATTTCATTTACAATTTCTTTCAAGACTACCCATCGTTATGAAAATAACACTGAGTCAAATTTGCCTGGTTTTTCTATTCACAGGCGTGACTTATGCCAATACCTCAGAGGGTCAGACGGTATTGGAAAAAACAGTCACTGTGAACGCCGGCGCCAATAACCTGGGCAACCTGCTCAACTCCCTGGAGAAAACAGTTCCCGTGAAGTTTGTCTACAGCCGCGATTTTGTTCCGGTCGACAAACAAGTGAATGTAGAATCAAAACAATGGACACTTTCGGTATTACTCAACAAACTCCTCCAACCGGAAGGCATTACCTACGAGCTTTCCAATGGAATGATTGTACTGATCCAGAAAAAAAATGACACCGAAACGAATAAAATAACTACCGCTGCTACCCGCGCTATTCCAGTAAGAGGACGCGTTTCAGACGCTTCCGGCAATCCATTGCCTGGCGTAGCGGTGATGCTGAAAGGTACCAACAAAGGGGCCGTTTCTGATCCCAATGGAGAATACCAGTTTGAGGTACCGGATGCCAACGGCATTATTGTCTTCAAACTCATGGGATACATTTCACAAGAAATGTCCGTTGCTGCCGCCTCTGCAAACATTATCCTGGCCCCAAACACGACTAACATCAATGAAGTAGTGGTAGTGGGCTATGGCACGCAGAAGAAAGTGAGCGTAACCGGCGCGATAGCCAGTGTCGGCACAAAAGAATTATTACAAACACCTTCTTCCAATCTCAGCAACTCCCTTGTAGGCCGCCTTCCTGGCCTGATCGCGACCAATACCAGTGGTAAGCCCGGCAGCGGTTCCAGCATCTCCATTCGTGGTAAAAGTACTTTCGGTAACAATGATGCGCTGATCGTCGTAGATGGTGTGGTGCGACCTTTTGATCAACTGGACCCGAACGAGGTGGAATCCGTAACCATTCTGAAAGACGCTGCCGCTGCGGCCGTATATGGCGCCAGAGCCGCAAACGGGGTTATTCTTGTTACTACCCGCAGAGGGCATACCGGAAAGCCAAGATTCAATTACTCCGGATATGAAGGTCTGCAAATGCCTACCAGATATCCTAAACTGATGTCAGCTTACGAGTACGCACAAACGAATAATGCCGCCCGTATCAATGCCGGACAAGATCCTAACAATCCACAATACGCGCCGCAGTTCTATACCGCCGCTCAGTTAGAAGATTTCAAAAATGGAAAAGTAGGAACCGATTGGTATGCCGCTTCTTTCAAAAAGAATTCACTCCAATCCCAACACAATCTGACCGTTGACGGAGGTTCCGAAAATATTAAATACTTCTTCTCTGCCGGATACCTGAACCAACAAGGCATGTATGATAATATTTCGTATACCCGTTACAGTTTCAGATCTAACGTAGACGCACGTATTAACAAACGCCTTACCCTCTCTGTAGACGTAGATGGCAGACTGGGCAAAAACACCAGCCCTGAATTCACCGACGCTACTATCTTCAGTCATGTTATCCGTGAGAAACCAATTTTCAACGCCTATAACCCTGACGGATCTCCGAAAAATACTACCGGAGAACATCCCATCGAAGAAATCAACAGCAAAGGTTACATGCGCAATGAACTGGCATCCTTCTTCGGTACGATCAGCTTCAAACATGAGCTGGACTTCATCACCAAAGGATTAAACGTTACTGGCCGAATGAACTATAACCGCAACACCAACTTCAAAAAAGAATTTGATGTGCCTTATACCATGTACGACCTGGACGCCAACGGCAATGTGATCCTTACCAAAACGGTAGGTAAAAACCTGACCAAAACGGAGTTGACACAAGGCATGGAACAAAATGGAGGTACTACCCTCAACCTGGCATTGAACTACTCCCGCGATTTTGGAAAACATCATATCGGCGGATTACTGCTCTATGAACAATATACCAGTCGCGCCGATACCTTCAGCGCTTACAGAACCAACTTCCCAAGTAACCTGGTAGATGAACTCGGCGCTGGTGGAGCTATCGATAAAAACAACGACGGATCTGCCGCAGAAACAGGCCGCCTCAGTTATGTAGGAAGAATTAATTATGATTTCAATACCAAATACCTGGCAGAATTTTCCTTCCGCTACGATGGTTCTGAAAACTTCCCTCCAGGCAGAAGATTCGGTTTCTTCCCGGCAGCATCTCTCGGCTGGCGCATTTCCGAAGAGTCCTTCTTTAAAAATGCCAGCAGCCTGCATTTCATCGATAACTTAAAAGTACGCGGCTCCTATGGTTTACTGGGTAACGACAGAATCGGACCGTTCCAATATAACCAGTATTACAGCTTCGATAAACCCGCTGTATTCGATGGAAAAGTAGATCAGTCGATCGTTTATGGCGTATATCCTAACCCGAATGTTACCTGGGAGAAAGCCAGAACTACAGATATCGGTATCGAAGGCGCTATGTTCAATGGTAAACTGGGCTTTGAAGCAGACTACTTCTACAAGCGCACCTCCGACATTCTGCGTCAGCGTACCCTCTCCATTCCTGGTACTTTCGGCCGCACCCTGCCAGATGAAAACTACGCTGTAGTGGATAATACAGGCTTTGAAGTATCACTTAGCACCACCGGTAACATCGGAAAATTAAATTACTTCATTAAAGCCAATGGTAGCTACGCACACAATACAGTGATCGTCCTGGACGAAGCGGACAACACGCCTTTCTATCTGAAACGCAAAGGAAAACCAATCGACTACGTAACTGGATTAGTCTCTGATGGCCTGTTCCAAAGCAATAAAGACGTATACAGCAATCCGATGCAATTCGTTAAAAACGTAGCAAAACCGGGAGATATCAAATACAGAGATCTCAATGGAGACGGCGTAATAGATGATTATGACAATACCGTGCTCTCCTACAATGGCACTACGCCCAAAGTAATCCTGGGCTTATATATGAGCGCCAACTGGTATAATTTTGACCTTGGACTACTCTTCCAGGGCGCATTCATGAGCAATATTATGCTGACAGGTACCGGAAGAAATATGTTCGATACCGGCGGCAACTCCAACAGCTTCGCATATTTGCTGGACTACTGGTCTCCCACCAATACAAACGCTAAATACCCAAGAGCTTACCTCGACAAAGAATCTAACAATGACAGAGATTCTGATTTCTGGTTGAAGAAAACCGGATATGTGCGCCTGAAATCTTTCGAACTGGGTTATACATTCCCTAAAAATCTGATTCGAAATATCGAACGTTTACGCATATACGCTTCTGGTCTGAATGTATTTACCATTGATCAGTTCAAATTATTCGACCCTGAATCTACCGCAGGTAAAGGAGCTTATTATCCTCAACAGAAGAGCTTTAACCTGGGTGTAAACTTAACTTTCTAATGCCGTCTAATATGAAGTCAAATAAATATATCGCATTGCTGCTGGTGGCAGTTCTGCTTTCCTCCTGCACAAAGGTTTTGGATAAAAACAGTTTAAACCAGGTAGATTCAGATGCTGTATGGAAAGATGAGAATCTCACCAGATTATTTCTCAATAACATCTATGCCAACAGACCCGGCTTTGATAACGGAAATCCTCCTATTCAGGATAATATTTGTGATGAGACACGCATCTCCGGTACTTCCGGCACTCCTTTTACCATCATGTCTGGCGCATGGAGCGCCACTTCCAACTATTTTGATTACTGGGCTTATGCAGATGTTCGTAAAGCCAATGAATTTATTCTAGGTATCACTACCAAGTCGACCTTAAAGGATGCGTTGAAAAATCAATATCTGGGAGAAGCTAAATTTCTCCGCGCAATCACCTATTTCGATATGGTGAAAAGATATGGCGGCGTACCGATCATCACCCTGCCACAAGATATGAGCGATGATTTGCTGGTGAAAAGAAATACCATCGATGAATGCTATCAGTTTATAGTGAAAGAATGTGATGAAGCGGCAGCGCTCTTACCGGATAAAGGTAAAACCCAGAATGGTCGCGCTACCCGTGGCGCCGCACTGGCACTTAAATCCCGGGCATTGCTGTTTTATGCCAGCCAGTTGTACAATACCCAGAATGATCCGGCCCGTTGGGAAGCGGCCGCACAGGCAGCCAAAGCAGTGATGGATTTGAAACAATATTCCCTCTATGGAGATGTTCGTCGCATAATGCTGGATAAAAGCAATAGCGAGGTGATTTTCGAAGTACAATACAGCAAGCCGGATAAAGAACATGGTTGGGATGCGCAAGCCAAACCCTTGTCTATTGCAAACGGTATTGGCCCTAAACGTTGCCCTTTACAAGAACTCGTAGATGCGTTCCCGATGGCAAACGGACTCGGTATTTCACAGGCTGGCAGCGGTTATGATCCTAATAACCCTTATGTAGGCAGAGATAAACGTTTCTACGCCGCTATCGTTTACAACGGATCTGAGTATTGCGGTCGCACCCAATACACCAATGTGGAAGATCCGGATGGTATCGGTAAAAGCTTCTGTACCAACACAGGTTACTATCAACGTAAAGGAGTGGACGAAACCAATAAAGGCTACAGCTCCGGAAAAGGTAGCGATCAAAACTGGATCGAAATCCGTTATGCGGAAATTTTACTGAATTATGCGGAAGCACGCAATGAGGCCACGGGTCCTGATGCCACTGTAAACAGCGCCCTGGATGCCATCCGCACCCGTGCAGGCATCACCGCTCCCCTGGGAACAAATATCAGTCAGGATTCTATGCGTAGCCTGATTCGCAACGAAAGATATGTGGAACTATGTATTGAAATGAAAAGATACTGGGATCTCAGAAGATGGAAAATTGCAGATAAACCGGAAGTACTGAATGGTAAACAATACACCGGTATGAAGATTTCTAAATTAGGTAACGGATGGAAATATGAAAGAGTAGTGGTTGATCCTAAACCGAACGTCTTCCTGCCTTTCATGTATTACATGCCGATTCCGTTCAACGAAATTATCAAAAACTCCAACCTTATCCAGAATCCAAATTGGTAGGTCAGAGCGACGGTCGTCTTCCATTATTTCAACATTCAAACACATTTCTCATATGCATAAATACTTAATAGCTGCCTTTCTGTTTATTTCCGTTTATGCCTGCTCCAAGGCAGACGATCAGCCAATTGGCGCTAAAAGCGATCAGGCATTAGTACAGGATATCATGATAGCAGATTCCTTACAAAATGATGTCATCGCTACTAAATCAGTTCCGAAAATTGTAACAGATGCTATTACCAATGTGGAAAAACTAGATAAACCTTCAGATACTATGATCATTTCCGTAACGCTGAAACCAGGCGTAGATATCAGGTATCTCAATGTACGCTTTGTGCTGTCATCTCAATCTAAATATGCTAAAATATCTCCCTCATTAGGCCATATGAGCGATTATAGCAAAGGAGGAGGTATCTATAAAATAACTTCTCAAAGCGGTAAAAATTCAAACATATATTCTCTAATAATAAAAGGGTCGTAGTTACAAATACTACAATATAAAAGAAACGGCACTTCAAGTACTTGAGGTGCCCTTTTTTATATGTGTTGGTACCACTCACCACAAACAACACAAAAAATTAGGCATAATCCATTATTTTTGTGAAATGTTGAAGGTTCGCTATATACTGTCACTGATGCTACTGCTGTGCTTGCAGCAGGCTGCCAGCGCCCGTGTACATACGATCCAACAACAACCGCTCACACTTTTCCAACAGATAGATCAGGAAGAAGCACAAGAAGAATACTTCGATAGTCTCATTGAACGTCTTCAGTTAAAACAAGACCTCGATGAGGATGATATTCCTGAATCCATCCATGCAACCAGGAGCAAACGCAAAACAAAGTATTATCTTTCTGCTACTAACCAACAGCTCAGCATTGCCAATCGTATCACGTATATAGATACAGATGGCATCGCCGAAAGTATTTACTTCTCTCCGCTTAAAACCGGAAGATACTTGCCTGGCAAGTCTTTCCGCCCAGCGTATTATTCCTTTCTTTTCCGCTTCACCCCTTTTTGAGTACAGCCATTTCTTCGTTTAGCCTTTAATCTTCCACGACTGCCTGCCGTGCAAACGGTTTGTGCACCACTATTTGCTGTATTTAAAAAATAAATTTGCCGTCAGGACGGCACAATAACTTATTGCTATGCGTCAATACACAGGGATATATACATCGCTGATCGTACTTTTTATGGCCGGATGTGTCACTAAAGCCGAAAAGAAAGAAGACCTCAAATCATTACCAGTAGCCAGAATAATAGCGAAAGATACCATTCTTCACCGGGCATATGTAGCCGATATTCAAGCGGTGCAAAATGTGGAAATACGCGCCCGCGTCAATGGGTTTCTGGATAAAATATATGTAGATGAAGGGCAGGAAGTAAAGAAGGGGCAACTCCTTTTCGGGATCAATGATGCTGAATACAGAGCAGAACTTTCCAAGGCAAAAGCGGTGCTGAGCAGCCTGACAGCAGAATCAAAATCTGCCGCACTGGAACTGGAAAGAGTGAAATTACTGACCGAGAAAAAAGTAATTGCCGCCTCTGAACTGGAAGTAGCCAACGCCAAACTGGCCGCTGCCAGAGCAAAAATCGATGAGGCACAATCAGCCGTGGCCAATGCAGAAATGCGTCTCTCTTACACCAGTATCCGCGCACCTTTCGATGGTATCATCGATCGCATCCCGCTGAAAAAAGGAAGCCTGATCAACGAGGGTACCTTGCTCACCACCGTATCTGATAACAAAGAAATATATGCTTATTTCAATGTGTCAGAAACAGAATACCTGCATTACCAAAAAGCCCAACATAAAGGCAACGCCAATTCTGATCAGGTACAACTCGTACTGGCAGATGGTACCGATTATCAGTTACCAGGGAAAATTGAAACCATGGAAAGCGAATTCGAAGCAAACACAGGTTCTATCGCCTTCCGTGCCCGTTTTCCCAACCCAGCTAAATTATTGAAACATGGCGCCAGCGGCAAAGTGAAACTGAGTAATGATATCGATAGTGCCGTTATCATTCCGCAAAAAGCAGTTTTCGAAATGCAGGATAAAAACTATGTGTTTGTTGTAGACCAACAGGGAATTGTAAAAATGAGAAATTTTGTTCCGCAGACACGATTCGCTCATTACTACATTGTCCAATCCGGTCTCCGTCCCGGGGAACATATCGTATGCGAAGGCGTACGCAATATCCGCGATGGTATGCAGATCGCACCAAGATCTGTAGCAATGGACAGCTTACTGAGTTTATAACATTTCTGCATTACCGAAACTGACAATTCATGTTTTCTACATTCATAAAACGACCAGTGTTATCACTGGTTATATCTCTTATTATCACACTGGTAGGCTTACTGGCCTTGTTTACACTGCCGGTAACCCAGTTCCCGGACATCGTTCCGCCTTCTGTAACCGTAACCGCCAAATACACCGGCGCCAATGCGGAAGTATGTGCCAAAGCCGTTGCCACTCCGGTGGAACGCGCTATCAACGGGGTTCCTGGCATGACGTATATGTCGTCCGTTTCCAGTAACGACGGTATCACTGTTATCCAGGTTTTCTTCCAGGTCGGCACCGACCCTGATCAGGCAGCCGTTAACGTACAAAACCGCGTAGCCACCGTCATCGACGAGCTACCAGAAGAAGTGATCAAAGCAGGCGTAACTACTGAAAAAGAGGTGAACAGTATGCTGCTCTACCTCAATAT
Source organism: Chitinophaga dinghuensis (assembly GCF_003259435.1). Lineage (GTDB taxonomy): Bacteria > Bacteroidota > Bacteroidia > Chitinophagales > Chitinophagaceae > Chitinophaga > Chitinophaga dinghuensis. Next base: position 709,481 of record NZ_QLMA01000001.1, on the reverse strand, counting down.
CATGAGCGAAGACACCACACTGAATGAACAATTCATCTACAACTTCGCAGACATTAACGTACTCCAGGAACTGAAACGTATCGATGGAGTAGGCCGCGCAGAAATTATGGGCGCCAAGGAATACGCTATGCGCGTTTGGCTGAAACCCGATCGCATGCTGGCTTATAACGTTTCTTCCGATGAAGTCATCCAGGTGATCCGCAAACAGAATATTGAAGCGGCTCCCGGCAAAACAGGAGAAAGCTCCGATAAACACCCGCATATGCTGCAATATGTATTGCGCTATACGGGCAAATTCTTTGAGCCAAAAGAATATGAAAACATCGTTCTCCGCGCAGGAAACGATGGTTCTGTGCTTCACCTGAAAGACGTTGCCGATGTGGAATTCGGCTCCCTCACCTATAGCATGGTATCTAAAACAGATGGCAAACCCTCTGCTTCTATCATGCTGAAACAACGCCCCGGCTCCAATGCCCGCGATGTTATCAACAATGTAAAAGCCAAAATGGAGGAGATGAAAAATACTTCCTTCCCTCCTGGCATGACCTATAACTTCAACTACGACGTTTCCCGCTTTCTGGACGCTTCTATCCATGAAGTAGTCAGAACTTTATTCGAGGCTTTCCTGCTAGTATTCCTCGTGGTATTCCTCTTCCTCCAGGATTTCCGTTCCACGCTGATTCCTGCACTGGCGGTACCAGTAGCCCTGATCGGTACACTGGCGTTCATGCAAATGATGGGCTTCTCTATCAACCTGCTGACGCTCTTCGCACTCGTATTGGCCATCGGTATTGTGGTGGACAATGCGATTGTAGTAGTGGAAGCCGTCCATGTGAAAATGACCGAGGAACACCTTCCTCCAATGGAAGCCACGCTGGAAGCAATGAAAGAGATCAGTGGCGCACTGGTAGCCATTACGCTGGTGATGTCGGCCGTATTTATTCCTGTGGCGTTCCTCTCCGGTCCGGTGGGAGTTTTCTACCGACAATTCTCGCTCACACTGGCTATTTCTATCGTGATATCCGGTATCAACGCAGTAACGTTAACGCCTGCACTCTGTGCGATCATGTTAAAGCATAATCCCGGACAACCAGCCAAAAAGACTCTGCTACAGCGGCTCTTCGGAGGTTTCAACAAAGGCTATACCGCTACTGAAAATAAATATGCGGCACTTATCCGAAAAATCGCCGGCAGAAAAATCATTACGATAGGATGCCTAATTTTCTTCTTCGCCGCTACTTACGGCATCAGTGCCATTCTTCCTTCCGGCTTCATCCCTACGGAAGATCAGGGTATGATCTATGTGAATGTGACTACCCCTCCAGGCGCTACTGTGGAGCGTACAGAGGAAGTGCTGGATCAGGTACAGGCTATCGCGGCACAATCCAAAGAAGTGGAATCTGTATCCACCCTCGCTGGTTACAGTTTATTGAATGAAGTAGCCGGCGCTTCCTACGGTATGGGCATGGTGAACCTGAAACCATGGGACGACCGTAAAGCATCTGTTCAGGACATCATCGAACGACTCCAAAAACAAACTGCTGATATCGGCGATGCTACTATTGAATTCTTCCCTCCTCCTACCGTTCCCGGTTTCGGTAACAGCTCCGGGTTTGAGCTGCGTATCCTCGATAAAACCGGCGCTGGCGATATCAAACAAACAGCTGATATCACGGAAAAATTCATCGCAGCGCTGAAGCAAAGAAAAGAAATCAGCAGCGCCTTCACCAGCTTCGACGCCAGCTTCCCACAATACATGATCCATGTAGATCAAGCCATGGCTGCGAAGAAGGGTGTTAGCATCGACAATGCCATGAGCAACCTGCAAACGTTGATGGGTAGCTTTTATGCATCCAACTTCATTCGTTTCGGACAGATGTATAAAGTGATGGTACAGGCAGATCCTCGCTACAGAACAAAACCGGAAGATCTTCTGGCACTGCATGTAAAAAATGATCGTGGCGAAATGGTTTCTTATGCAGACTTCATCAAACTGGAACGGGTATACGGACCTGAACAGCTGACTCGTTACAATATGTACACAGCTGCAATGATCAATGGAGACGCAGCTCCAGGATACAGCAGCAGCCAGGCAATTGCAGCAGTAGAGGAAACAGCAAAGAAAGAACTGCCTCGCGGCTACAGTTACGAATGGAGTGGTATGACCAGAGAACAAATTCTCTCCGGCAACCAGGCGATATATATCTTCATGATCTGTCTCGTCTTCGTATACCTGCTGCTGGCAGCCCAATACGAGAGCTTCCTGTTACCGCTGCCCGTAATACTTTCCTTACCTGCCGGTATTTTTGGCGCATTCCTTTCGTTGAAAGTACTGGGTCTGGAAAACAATATCTACGCACAGGTGGCATTGGTCATGCTGATTGGTTTGCTGGGTAAGAATGCGATCCTCATTGTGGAATTCGCTATTCTGAAAAACAAACATGGCGCAGGTATTATGGAAGCAGCCATTTCCGGAGCTGTATCCAGACTACGTCCTATCCTGATGACTTCCTTCGCATTTATTGCCGGCTTGATTCCGCTTTGTATTGCTTCCGGAGCAGGTGCAATGGGTAACCGTTCTATCGGCACCGCAGCGGCGGGCGGCATGTTGATAGGAACCATATTCGGTGTGCTTGTCATACCAGGACTCTATGTACTCTTCGCTTCCCTAGTTCGGAAGAAAGAGGTCACCATAAATAATTATACGAATGAATAAATCATCTTTCCATAAATATAAGGGACTGCTGGCACTGTTATTTGCAGTAGGCGCAGGCGCCTGCAGCGTTCCGAAACACCTGGAAACGCCGCCTTCTGTGGCAGTACCTGTAACGGCAACGGATACACTGGACATGACCAGTTTCACACAAGTATTCCAGGACACGCATTTGAAATCGCTCATCGATACAGCCCTTGCTGCCAACTTCGATTTGCTGGCAGCAGCTCAACGCGTAATTGCGGCACAATCGCAGTTACGCATTGCCAGGAATGCCTGGCTCCCTACGGTGAACGGCGTTATCAGTGCCAGTGCAGATAAGTTCGGCGACTATACCATGAGTGGCGTGGGTAACTTTGATACCAACCTCTCTCCCAATATTGATAAGGATCAAAAAGTAGGTGTGAATCCAACCCCCGAATTTTTCGTTGGGTTCAGGAGTAACTGGGAAATAGATTTGTGGGGAAAAATCAAGGCACAGAAAGACGCGGCACTTTCCCGTTATCTTTCTTCCGCCGCAGGCAGGAAGCTGCTCAGCACGCAAGTGGTAGCGGGAGTAGCCACTTTCTATTACGATTTGGTCGCATTGGATAATGAGCTCGTCATCATTCGTCGTAATATCAGTTTACAGGACGCGGCAGTAAAAACAGTAAGCATCCAAAAAGACGGAGGTCGCGCAACGGAGTTGGCAGTGCAGCAATTCAAAGCGCAGCTGCTGAGTACCCAGGCATTGGAAAATAACGTCAAACAGCAGATCACAGCTACAGAAAATCAATTGAATGCTTTATTGGGCCGCTTACCGCAACCAATAAAACGTAGTACAGATGCGGCCAGCGTTATGCCGGCAACCTTGCATAAAGGTATTCCGGGCTATATGTTATTGCATCGTCCGGATATACAGCAGGCAGAACTGGACCTCGCCGCTACAAAAGCGGATGTAAGGGCAGCCAGAGCGGCTTTCTTCCCGTCTTTAACCATAACTCCTTATACAGGATTTAATGCGTTTAAAGCAGGTTTGCTGTTTCAGCCAGGATCTATTGCCTGGGGTGCATTAGGCGGACTTACAACGCCCGTATTCAATCAGAAGCAGTTGAAGTCGCAGTACAATATCTCCCAAGCCAATGCCATGACTGCATTTTACCGTTATCAGCAAACTATTATAGATGGATACGCGGAAGTGGCTACAGTGATGAGCAAAGTAGAAAATGAACAAGCCGTTTGGCTATTGAAGCAGCAAGAAGTAACCACCTTACAAGAGGCCGTGTCTACCGCTAACCTGCTTTTCACTACCGGCTATGCTAATTATCTGGAAGTAATCACTGCTCAAAAAAGCGTACTGGAAGCGGAACTAACGCTGGTCAACACCAGGCGAAATGTGTACCAGGGAATGATCACCCTTTATCGGGCACTGGGAGGCAATTAAAAACCATTTTTCACGCAAAGGCGCAAAGAAATAAAGGGATTGTGTTTTGTTGTTTTTTTTAAGCCCGCAAAGGCTCTCAGGGGTACTATCTCACTATAATTTTAAAGTCTAAAAAGTATAGTGAGATAGTAGTGCTGTACTTTGCGAGCTTAAATAAACAACAATACATAATCATATAACAAAACAAAATCTTTTTATTCCTTTGCGCCTTTGCGTGAAACCAGCAAAACGCAATCTTTGCTGCTTCACCACTTTGCTGCCCTGCTGCTTTGCTGCTCTGCGAGAAAAAAGAACCGCTTTCAGCACTATTTCTTATGCTTAAACAGCCACTCTAACACTCCCGGCTGTACGAAAACTTTATCCCAGCTGTTATGCTCCACGCCAGCATATTCTGTGTATTTATATTCAGCGCCTAAACTTTTCAGTTTTTCTGCATAAGCGCGGGAGGCAGTAACAGGTACGATCGGATCTGCTCCTCCATGGAAGATCCATACAGGCACTTTTCCGGCGAAATTTCCGGCAGCATTCACATCACCTCCGCCACAGATAGGAAAGGCAGCAGCAAATAATTGTGGATAATGCGTAATCATATAGAAGGTGCCCATTCCACCTAACGACAATCCGCCGATATATACTCTTTTCGTATCTATGTTGCCAGTAGCATTCAGAGAATCAATCAATGATTTCAGCAATGCGGTAGGTTTGGTTGGCGGCGCATCTGGTGGAAAATCGAAAGCATATTTTTTGGTAGTAGAGTCATACGTTACTTTCATCGGCGCCCAGGTTTCAGGAACGGGGAGTTGGGGAAAAATAACATATGCAGGGAAAGCCTCACGGAGACTATCATTCCCCAACCAGCTGCCTCCATGTTTCAACTGGGCTTTATTATCATTGCCTCTTTCGCCCACGCCATGCAGGAAAATAATCAATGGGTATTTCTTATGAATATCGTGATGCAATGGTTTCATCATCCGGTACCGGAGCGTATCACCGTTACGGGTATACGATTCATAGCTGAATGGCGAATCTGCCTTTTGAGCCTGTGTCTGTATAGCGAATACAGATAATAGCAGACAGCACAAAATATTTAAGTAGCGCATAACTATTGTTATAATTGATATATAGGGAGACTACTTTTGCTTGTGACTGAACAGCCATTCTAACACACCAGGCTGAACGAAAACGTTATCCCAGCTGTTATGCCCCACTCCTTCATATTCTGTGTATTTATAATCAGCGCCTAAACTTTTCAGTTTTTCTGCGTACAGTCGGGAAGCGGTTACAGGAACTACCGGATCTGCTCCACCATGGAAAATCCACACAGGCACTTTTTTCGCGAAGTTTACAGCCGCATCTACATTTCCCGCTCCGCAGATAGGGAATGCGGCAGCAAACATTTGCGGATACTTAGTGATCATATAAAATGTACCCATTCCGCCTAGTGATAGTCCGCCGATATACACTCTTTTAGTATCTATTTTACCTGTGGCAATCAGGGAATCCAGCAAGGGTTTCAACAGCGCTGTAGGTTGGGTGGGGGCGCCATCTAAGGGAAAATCAAAACTCATACGTTTAGCAGCGGAATCCACCTTCACTTTCATAGGCGCCCAGGTTTCGTTGACAGGGCATTGCGGGAAGATGACATATGCAGGGAAAGCCTCACGGAGACTATCATTCGCCAGCCAGTTGCCGCCATGTTTCAACTGGGCTTTATTATCGCTACCTCTTTCTCCTGCGCCATGCAGGAAAATGATCAGCGGATATTTCTTGTGGATATCATGATGCAATGGCATCATCATCCGGTAACGAAGCGTATCACCGTGACGGATATACGATTCATAACTGAATAGGGAGTCAGGCGTCTGAGCCTGTGTCTGTATAGCGATTGCAGATAGTAGCAGACAGCATACTATTTTGAGGTAGCGCATAAGTGTAGATATTTCTAACAATATACTACCTCCAATGCGTTATAGCAAGTACTAATATTTGAGCGTAAAATGCTGCTTCACTTTGAAGTCTTTGCGGAAAAACACTAATCCGATAAAGAACAGATCTATGGTATAAGTCACCTGTTCAGACTGCATAATCCGATGCCACACTTCTTCCATATCAGGGGTCCAGTGGATATCATCGAAGATCAGCACTGTATCGTTGTGTACAAAGGGCAGGGCTTCCTGGAAATAGTTCCAGGTGGGTTCCTTTCTATGATTCCCATCCACGTACATCCAGTCCAGTCGTGGCAATTGTGGCAATAGTTCCGGTAATACCGTATCGAAATTTCCGATTCGTTGTTCTATGTTACTGATACCGAGGGAATCAAAATTGGATCGTGCTTTGGCGGCTATATTAGGACAGCCTTCAATCGTGTATACGGTAGCGTTAGGGTTTGCTTTTGCCATATAGGAAGACGACAGTCCCATGGACGTCCCCAGTTCCACCAGGTACTGCGGTTGCAGGTGCTGGATCAGCCGATAGAATAACTGGCCGAATTTAGGCTGTTTGGCAGCATAGCGGGTAATATCCCGAACGCGACGCTCATTACCGCCGGAAACAATGGAGCCTGCGCCCAGGTCAGTAACCTGTATGGTTTCCTCACTACGGAGGAGCTGCTGGCGCAACAGTTCTATTTCACGAAAAGCAGGTTGCTGTTTTTTATCCCGCAGCACTTCCTCAATCAGAGAAAATACGAATGGGGAATGTACATCATGACGGTTTCCTGCTGTGAAGTAGTATTTCAGGTATTTACCTGCTACTGAAAACTGTTGCGCTAAACTCACTGACTCAGTTAATTATGTTAATAAATTTTACCCTTAATAATGCCCCATTTATGCAGACGATGCTGGAGAGATACTCTCAATACACCCAACCCATAAATAGCGCTTCTTTTGAAATTGATGCTGCTGGCCTCATCAAAATACTTGGTAGGACAGGTGATTTCAGCAATTTCATAACCTTTCATGAAGATCTGTGATACCATTTCATTGTCGAACACAAAATCGTCATTATCAGCCATATAGTTGATATTCCGTAATACTTCTCCCGAAAAAGTACGATAACCTGTGTGGTATTCGCTCAACTTCTGACCTATCAGGATATTCTGGGTAAGCGTAAGCATGCGGTTGAAAATATATTTATAAGCCGGCATACCTCCTTTGCGCGCTCCTTTACCAAGAATACGGCTACCGAAAACTACCGGATACACATCATTGGCAATGATGCTGCACATAGCAGTAATCAGCTTAGGCGTATACTGATAGTCTGGATGCAACATCACCACAATATCCCCTCCCAGTTCCAATGCCTTGTTATAGCAGGATTTTTGGTTTCCGCCATAACCTTTGTTATTATCGTGGCGAATAATATGCTTAATGCCCAGTTTCTGGCCAACCACAATCGTGTCGTCCTTACTGCAGTCATCCACCAATACTACCTCATCAACGATGTCAAAAGGGATTTCCCTATATGTTTTTTCCAGTGTAAGTGCCGCGTTATACGCCGGTAACACCACCACTACCTTTTTTTGATTCAACATGAATGCAGATACAATTTGTAGGTTCAGTGTGCAAAGGTAACTTACCTGACGATAATTCAAAATATAAAACCTGTACCACCCATCATGATTTAATTTTAACTGTTATTTATTATTTATCTTTGCCCCTTGATATTTTTGGCATCATATTTTCTCAAATTTTTGTTAACAAAAAGCAAAAACGCATGTTAAATCAACTACCAACGGGAATCCAACGTAACCACGGCGTTTCTCAAGAACGCAGCGTAGCATTGCCGTTAGTATATCTGGCTGAAAAACTTACTGTGAAAAATTGGTTGAAACTAGTACCCGCCTTCGTTGTCATGCTGCTTTCTCTGAGCGCAAAGGCACAGGAACCGGAGTTAAAATCTACTGTATCTCCTACCATTAAGACCCAGGACACCACTATCCGGCACATTATTGAGGAGTTACAACGTATTACAGACAGTGACAAACAGAATTCAAATTATATTCAGGCCCTCCTACAAGGAAAAGAATTGGACAATATCAGTAAATATGAGCTGATCAAATCCAATATCATCAATGCCAGCGAAACTTATTACCTGCTGAACAAAAAAATCATTGACCTGAAATCCCGTACTACCACCAACAACCTGGATGTGTTCATTACTTCCCTGAACAACCCGGAAAGTAAGGCCCTTGGCTTCTCGCTGAGCGACCGCATCGTGGACCTCGTGGAAAAAATCATCCTGAAAAACAAATCAGAAAAAGGAGACAAAAACAGTAAGATCGTAGAATCTACCAAATCTATCATCAATAGTCCCATTTTCCAAAGCTTTACCAGTCTGACGCCGCCCCTGGCCATCGCCAACTCGGTAATGAACTTCCTGCACAGCGTAAGCGTGAACAACAAACAAATTAACCAGAAATCCCTGCAGGAGTTCGAAAAAGAATTAAATAAATACGTCGTTTACTATACTGCCCTCAATGATGCAAACCAGAAGTTCGAATATGGTCTGAACTTCAATAAAGATCAATTGGGCCTCCTCCAGGAAAATCTCTTCGATCACCTCTCATTCACAGCTACCAGCCTGAAATTCGCTCCTCCACAGAAAGGAAATCAGTCACTCAGCGCTACCATGAATGATTATTTCTTCGATTTCAAAAAAGACAAGGTGATCGACTTCTTCAATCAGCTGGAAGCCAAATATACCGGCAAAAACAAACGTATCGACTACGAATCCCTGCTGAGAGAAAATCCAAACCTGAAAGAAGTCAATAACCAACTGGAAGACCTGGTATTACAAACCAAACGTTTCGAAAACCTGTACAACGAGTACTTCACCCTGCTGGATTCCTACTACAGTAAAGTGAATAACTCCCTGAAAATTGCACAGGACAACGGCCTGGCGGAAAAAAATGTGATCGATACCAAACAAGCCGAATTCAGAAACCTGAAAACAGAAGCCGTACAAGAAATTCAGGCCTCTATCAATATCAGGGAACTGTATCAGAATACCGAAAAAATCAAATACCGCTACAGAATCTTCTAAGCGGACTCCCAACAATATTGTAATTGGGGATTTAAGGGTTAAAACATCCTTAAATCCCCAATTTCTTTTTGAGGTTTAATAGATTTTATCAATAACTTTACACCCTCAAAGCAAGGAAATGACGACTGTACAACTGGAGTATATTGTTGCGGTAGACACCTACAGAAGTTTTGTAGTAGCGGCAGAGAAGTGTTTCGTAACACAACCAACGCTGAGCATGCAGATTCAAAAACTGGAGGATGAGCTGGGGATCAAATTGTTTGACCGCAGTAAATTGCCAGTAGTGCCCACAGAAATCGGAACCGCCGTGGTAGCTCAAGCCCGGATCATCCTGAAAGAAAATGCCCGCATCCGGGAAATCATCGCCGACCAGAAAAAAGAAGTTCAAGGCAACCTGAAAGTAGGTATCATCCCCACCCTGGCGCCTTATCTGCTCCCCCGCATCCTGACCGGCTTCATGAAAAAATATCCTAAGGTCAAACTGGAAATATGGGAATATCCCACGGAACAGATCATGCAGCAACTCAAACAGGAACTGCTGGATTGCGGACTCCTGGCCACGCCACTGCATAATCCCCACCTGGAAGAACATCCCCTCTTTTACGAATCATTTGTAGTCTATACTTCCAAAAATCATGAACTCTACGAGAAAAAGGTCATCCGACCAGAAGATCTCGACGTGAAAGAAGTATGGCTCCTCAATGAAGGCCATTGCATGCGCAATCAGGTCCTCAATATCTGTAAAGACAAGTTCACCATGGGAGAATACAAAAATCTGGAATATAACACCGGCAGCGTGGAAACGCTGAAACGCATGGTAGACCTCAACGAAGGATATACCATCCTCCCGGAACTCTCCCTCCAGGATCTGTCGCCCAAACAATTGAATATGGTGCGCTATTTTAAGACCCCAGAACCAGTTAGGGAGATCAGTCTGGTGACACACAGGCATTTCATCAAACAAGCCTTAATTGAGGCCTTTAAGGCCGAAATACTGGCACATGTGCCGGAGAAGATGAAAGTACAGAAGAATAAAAAAGTAGTAGAGATTATTAACGACTAACAATATTGATTTCATAACATAAAAAAGCCCCCGACATTTCACATGTCGGGGGCTTTTTTATGTTATGATTACCTGTGATTAGCTCTTAGTACCAGCAGGTTTGTAATATTTCAATGCTTCCGGCATCAACTGTTGCAGCTGCGCCACACGACGATCGTCGCTAGGGTGAGTAGAAAGAAATTCAGGCGGCTTGCTGGAGCTGGCACTCAACTGCGCCATACGCTGCCAGAAAGGAATGGCCTCCTGTGGGTTATAGCCGGCCATAGCCATGAAGATAACACCCAGGTGATCTGCTTCCAGTTCATTCTGACGGGAGAAGGCCAGCAGTCCTACGTTACCGCCTACACCCACTGCCTGATTGAAAATATTCACCGCAGTAGGATTCTTACCCAATGCCAACGCACCCGCTACTTGTACGCCCTGCGCCACCATCTGCTGACTCATACGCTCATTACCATGACGAGCAATCGCATGAGCAATCTCATGACCCATTACACAGGCCAACGCTGTCTCATTCTGCGTAACCGGTAACAGTCCGGTATATACCACCACTTTTCCTCCAGGCATACACCAGGCATTCACTTCTTTGCTGTCCACCAGGTTGAATTCCCATTTATAACTCTCAATGGAAGCTCCCTGACCTTGCTGATTCATGTACTGAGTAACGGCAGCGGCTATACGCTGGCCTACTCTTTTCACCATGTCAGCATCCTTGTTCGTTGCCTGCGCAACTACTTTATTGGACGACAAAAAGGTTTGGTATTCTTGTAATGCCATGGATTCCATGGTGCTTTCGGGGAGGAGGTTCAGTTGTTTTCTTCCGGTAATAGGAACACTCGAACATCCTGAAAGAAATGCGGCTGCGACAGTAAACGCGAATGCGATCTTTTTCATGGGTTTATCAAATTTTTGCGATAAGCGATGCAAACCTAAGAAATATTTATCTTTTATGATATGCATTAAAAAAACAAAGAGCCTATTGCAACATCCGTTCCAATAAGCTCTTTCAATAATATTTAATGCAAATTAATGTTTTTCCTTGCGGTTCTTGAACAAAGGCACTTTGCTCTCATTTCCTTTCAGCAAACGACCAATATTCTTCTGATGCGTAAGTACTACCAGTAATGCAACAGCAATAGCGAAAATACGGTAATACAATTCCGGCTCATTAAAGATATATAGTATCAGTACAGGGAATGCTATACTAGCAATGATCGAGCTTAATGATACATATCTTGTCAGAAAAAGAATCATCAGGAATACGCCTACACAACACAGCGCTACCAGCGGTTGAATACCCAGTACTAAACCGAATAACGTAGCAATACCTTTACCGCCACGGAAGCCTGCCCAGATAGGGAATATATGCCCCAGTACTGCTGCCAGTCCTAATGCAATCTGGAAGTTGACCAGTTGCGTTTTTACCAGCTGAGATAAATGCTCAATATCCTGATACTGTGGTAACAAATACGCCAATCTCACTGCCAACACACCTTTCAGCATGTCTACAATCATTACGAACGTACCTGCTTTTGGCCCCAGTACCCTGAAAGTATTTGTAGCGCCGGCATTGCCGCTGCCATACTCCCGGATATCCATGCCAAATACACCTTTACTTACCCAAACAGCAGTAGGTACAGATCCTATCAGATAAGCGCAAATAAGCAATAAAAATTCTATCATCACTATAAGTTAGGTCTTGCTAAGATAACAAATATTGTGTTAAAATTAAGCGAATATTAGGAAAGTTTGTAACACAAAAGTTGGAAATTCAATAACTTTCATATGTGTTTTTCGCATAATTTCTATTGCACTATGAACTGCAGTGCCAGCCAGTTGTCTTTCTCAATTTTTCGCTGCAATTCAAATCCATGAGGAGTAGCTGCGGCCAGAATTTGTGTCTCGTCAGTTGGCATGATGCCACTTAGCAAAAGGATACCGCCAGGGGATAAAAGCCGGCGCATATCTGCCATAAAGTGCAACAGTATATTACAATTGATATTCGCCAGCAATATATCATATTTCTGCGAGATATCGCTCAAATTATCTGCCTGCCATACTTTTACTTTAGTGGTATGGTTCGCTTCCAGGTTCTCAAGGGTGTTATTTACCGCCCATTCATCGTAATCAATTGCATCCACAACCTCCGCGCCCATCATCTCTGCCAGAATCGCCAGAATACCAGTTCCCGTACCAAAATCAAATACCTTACGCCCTTCAAAAGATATATCTTTCATCAAACGAATCACAGAAGAAGTAGTAGCGTGATGCCCTGTACCAAACGACATCTTAGGCGTTATCTCTATGTCATACTGGGGCTTTGGCACAAACGCTTCATGGAAATTAGCCCTGATACCGCAAAAATCATCTACCAATACCGGCTGAAAATTACTCTCCCATACTGCATTCCAGTTCTGTTGCTGTATCAACTCCTGCGTATAGGTAATACCGTTAGCTCCCAGTAACTCCTCCAAAACGGCCGCATCAAAATCCCCTTCCGGAATAAATGCTACCAATGCCGCTTCCTGCTCCTCAAACCCTTCATATCCAACAGCCGATAACTGCGCGATCAGCAACTCCGCTTCTGCGCCCGTTGCCTGTATTGTAATTGCGATGTGTGACATAAGCGGCAAAGATAACTGAATTCCAGACGATATACCTCAGAGGAAGTTTGTTGTAGAAAATCGAAATAATATTATATTTGATTTTTATAATATCTATACACCTATGAAAACACTACTCATGCTATTGTCTGCCATGGCAATTTCCTGTGCAGCTATGGCACAAACCACTGTTATCAAGGTTCCACCTCCGGAAGAACCCATGACCGATTCAATTGTTTATGATGGGGAAAACGTAACAATCATCATTAACAGAGTATTCCTGATGGATTACCTGAACACGATGGATACTTCCCTCCCACGCCAACAGTACAGCGGCCGGGCATTCAACCACGTGTCTTTCAAAAATTTCACGAAAGCAGAAATGGCCACTCACTTCCAGAAAGCCTATTGCTATCTGGCAGACACCACACATAAAGACCTGAGCTTCAGCGCTACTAAAATGTACATGCAATGGGCGGAAGATGAAGGTATTCTCCTCCCTTATCTGGAATGTATTATGGCAGACTTGCTACAGCAGGCCAAACTGAAGGTGATCGAGAAATTTGTAAAACCACAACTACCTGTGACCAGTTATAAAATGATTATGGAAGTGGTTCCGGGAGCAGATTTCAGAGCATTCCGCCTCAATAACGGTAAACAGATTTTCAGAGAAAGTACCTACGCAGTGGAACAAAAATTGTCTCCACTCTATTCCAGATCCAGGTAATTCCCTTTTTTGATTCATATGTAAAACAAAAGCCCGACTCAATTCAGAGTCGGGCTTTTTATATAGCAGTTATTTCAGACTATTGTTCATCGAAATAAGGCTCCTGAGGTTTCTCAGGCTGATTGCGATCTTCGCGAGGACCACGATCTTCACGAGGGCCACGATCACGGAAATCGCGTCTGTCGCCACCACCGTTTCTTCTGTCGTCACGAGGACCACGTCTGTCGCCACGGTCACCACGATCGCCTCTGTCGCCGCGCTCTTCACGCTCAGGACGTTCTACGTAACCTTCTGGTTTCGGCATCAGCACTTTGCGGCTCAGTTTGAACTTGCCAGTCTTAGGATCAGTACCGGTCAGTTTTACTTTCACGGTTTCACCTTCAGACAGTACGCCTTCCATTGTATCCAGACGTTTCCAGGATACTTCAGAAATGTGCAGCAGTCCTTGTTTACCAGGCATGAACTCTACGAATGCACCATAAGGCATAATAGATTTCACTACTGATTCATATACTTCGCCTACTTCAGGAACGGCAACAATACCTTTAATCCATTTCAGCGCTTTTTCCAGACCCTCTTTCTGTGCAGAGAAGATGCTTACTTCACCAGTTTCACCAACTTCTTCGATGTTGATGGTAGTACCGGTTTCACGCTGAATTTCCTGGATGATTTTACCACCTGGTCCGATCACAGCACCGATGAATTCACGATCGATGATGATTTTCTCCATACGTGGAGCATGTGGTTTAGGCTCAGGGCGAGCAGCAGGAACCGCAGCATACATTGCATCAATGATGTGCAGACGTCCTTTGTTTGCTTGTGCCAGTGCCTGACGCATAACGTCCATGCTAAGGCCATCTACTTTAATATCCATCTGGATACCGCAGATACCATCACGGGTACCGGTTACTTTAAAGTCCATATCGCCCAGATGATCTTCATCACCGAGGATATCGGTCAGTACTGCCCATTTGCCATCAGAAGCGCGGGAGATCAGACCCATTGCCACACCGGAAATGTGTTTAGGCAAAGGTACGCCAGCGTCCATCAGTGCCAGGGAACCAGCACATACAGTAGCCATAGAAGAGGAACCGTTAGATTCCAGGATATCAGAAACAACCCTCACGGTGTAAGCGTATTCGCCACCTGGCATCATCTGCTTCAGGGAACGCATCGCCAGGTTACCGTGACCTACCTCACGACGACCAGGGCCGCGCATAGGCTTCACTTCACCAGTAGAGAACGGAGGGAAGTTATAATGGAGAATAAATTTAACGTAGCTGGAAGTGGCTGCACTTTCAATCAGCAGCTCATCTTCAGGCGTACCCAGGGTAACAGTAGTCAGAGACTGTGTTTCACCACGGGTAAACAGTGCAGAACCATGCGGAGAAGGCAGGATATCTGTTTCCATAGCCAGCGGACGAACCTGCTCCAAAGAACGACCATCCAAACGGATTTTTTCGTCCAGGATCATGTTACGAATCACTTCTTTCTCCAGATCATGGAAGTATTGACCTACCAGTGGCTGATCTTCTTCAGGTAATTCACCCAGAGATTCTTTCAGCTCTTCTGCAATTTTCTTGAAAGCATCGCTACGATCATGTTTTGCAGAAGCAGATTTTGCAACCTGGTAAATTTTATCTTTTGCGAAAGCCGCTACTTTAGCCTGCAGCTCTTCGTTGGTATGCGGTTTGGTATACTCGCGTTTGCCAGTAAGTCCTTTCAGCTGACGCAGTTCTTCCTGCGCTTTCACCTGAACGCGAATAGCAGCATGCGCCGCTTCAATCGCCTGGATCAGGTCTTCTTCCTGACACTCCTTACTTTCACCTTCCACCATCATGATGTTCTTATCGGTAGCGCCGATAATGAAATCCATGTCGGCTTTAGCAAGCTCGGAACGGTTAGGATTGATAACGTATTTACCTTCGATACGGGCAACGCGTACTTCAGAAATGATTTCCTGAATAGGTACATCAGAAACAGCCAGTGCAGCAGATGCAGCCAGACAAGCCAGCGCATCCGGCATTACCTCAGGATCTGAAGATACCAGGGTAACAAGCACCTGTACTTCGCAGAAGTAATCATCGGGGAACAGTGGGCGTAACGCACGGTCGATCAAGCGGGAGATCAGTACCTCGTAGTCTGACAGACGGCCTTCACGTTTGAAGAAAGAACCTGGTATACGGCCAGCTGAAGCAAATTTTTCCTGGTAGTCAACAGTAAGTGGGAAGAACGACTGGCCAGGTTTTGGTTCTTTATTGGCAACAACGGTTGCCAGCAGAATGCAGTCACCCAGACGCACCGTCACCGAACCATCAGCCTGACGGGCTAACTTGCCGGTTTCGATGGTCACTATACGACCGTCTCCTATATCGAACTTTACTGAAATAGGTGTCAGATTCATAAAAAAGTGAGGATTAATAAATTGAAAGCAATTTGCAACATGACGTTGTTCCTTTACAGACAATCAGTTAAACGGAACAACAAAACGTATACATACAAAAAAACTATTCCCAACCAGAAAGTTGGGAATAGCACTATAATTAAGTCTTGGTTATTTCCTGATACCTAACTTCTCAATCAGGGCGCGGTAGCCGCTGAGGTTAGTTTTTGACAGGTAAGAAAGTAAACGCTTTCTCTGACCTACCATTTTCATCAGACCACGGTGAGTAGAGAAATCTTTTTTGTTCGCTTTCAGGTGATTGGAAATGCTGTTGATACGCTCAGTCAGCAGTGCAATTTGTGCTTCCACGGAGCCTGTATTTTTCTCGCTTCCACCAAATTCCTTAAAAATATTGGCTTTCTTTTCAACAGTTAAGTAAGACATCTTGAATAATAATAAGTAATAATAATTTTTTTTGTCGCTATTTTTCCGGTGCAAAGGTAATTTAAAAAATATGAATTACCAATTTACAAGGGAATATATAATTATTTCAGAGCTTTTTATATGCATAAACAACTCTGATTCAGTATAAAACCATTAAAGTGGGGTCAAAAAAAGTAGTTTTTGCTCATTTTGCCCTTCGGGAGATGACAGCCTCTACGCCCACCATTCCCTTATGATGAAAAGTTCACGGCAGCATTATCCGTCACATGACCATTTTCTGTACGCAATACCCTGGATGGAAATTTCTGTAATACTATATAATCATGCGTAGCCATTACAATAGCAGTACCCTCCCTGCAAATACGGAACAATAACTGCATAATACCATCGGAAGTTTCCGGATCCAGATTACCTGTAGGCTCATCCGCCAGAATTAAACGAGGCGAATTCAGCATAGCACGGGCTATATCCACACGCTGCTGCTCCCCGCCACTCAATTCATAAGGCATCTTGAATCCTTTTGTACCCAAACCTACCTTATCCAACACATCCGTAATCTTATCCTCAATTTGTTTATTATCCTGCCAACCGGTAGCCCGGAGCGCAAATTTTAAATTGTCGTGCACATTCCTGTCCGTCAATAACTGAAAATCCTGAAATACCACCCCCAGATTACGACGCAGATAAGGCACCTTTTTCCAGTCCATCTTCTTTAAATCAAATCCCACTACCTGGCCAATACCATCCCTTAATGGTAAATCGCCATATAACGTTTTCAGCAGACTGGATTTACCGGTTCCCGTCTTCCCAATGAGATACACAAACTCCCCCTTGTTTACGGTAATATTCACATCTGATAATATCAGAGAATTTCCCTGATATATACTCGCATTCGACAATTGTATAATTGGCTGTTCGGGCGTCATGTAACGTTTTTCGTTTAGTTCTAGCTTGGAGAAACAAAAATAACCAATTCGTATATAACTTCTTACGTAAAATCATAATTATTACAGATACCCCTCTTTTTTTATCTCTCAACTCCTCAAATCGACCATTTTTCCACCTTTTTCTCCCGTTTTTACATTTTTCACACTTCTAAACTAATTACTTAGTCAATTAACTAATAATTTAGTTGTTCAACTAAATTATTAGTTTTAAATTTATTCAACGAGAAAATCCAGCGAAACATGAAACAACTCACCAAAGCAGAAGAACAAATTATGCAGGCACTCTGGCAAACAGGTCCCGCATTCGTGAAAGATATCATCGAAGCCATGCCGGAACCAAAGCCACATTACAACACCGTGTCTACCCTTATCAAAATCCTGATCGAAAAGGGATTCGTAGAATTTAAAGTGTTTGGTAAATCACATCAATACTCCGCCACCATTTCCCGTGAAGCATACAGCCACAAAACAGTGAGCCACCTCGTAAAAGGTTACTTCGAAGGCTCCTTCAGCAACCTCGTATCCTTCTTTATTAAAGAAAAGGATATCAGCGTACAGGAACTGGAAAAACTGGTAGAACATATCAAAGACGCCCAAAAACACAATAAATGAAAATACTCACCTATTTTCTCCAGGTCATCTGCAGCTCCGGTATCCTCTACGGATATTACCTGCTCGCCCTGCGCAACAAAAGATTTCACGAATGGAACAGATACTATCTCCTCCTGCTTCCAATAGTATCGCTGCTGGTGCCCCTACTTAAAATACCACTGGAATCCACCGATACATCCGCTTCTTTTGTTTACGCCTATACCTATACGGCCGTTACCATCCGGGAAGGCCTGAGTAGTCGCCCTACCTTCAGCTACCAGTACCTGCTCACCATCCTTTACTGGATAATCGCGGCCCTGTTGTTGCTCCGTCTGCTGGTTTCCTGCTGGCGTATTATTCAGCTGGCGAAACGCCTGCCACAAGAACCCGTGCAGGATTACATACTCGTGGCACTGGACCAACCCACCAGCCCCTTCTCCTTCTTCTCCTGGATATTCTGGCATTATGACACGCCCATGTACGACCCGCAAGGCAAACGCATGTTGCAGCATGAAATGGTGCATGTCCGTCAATATCATAGCATCGATAAAATATGGATGAGCATCATCAGCGCTATCTGCTGGTTCAACCCCGTATTCTATCTCACCCAGAAAGAACTCGCCCTTGTTCATGAATTTATTGCCGATAAAAAGGCTGCAGGTAAGGAAATCTCCGGATACGCGGAAGCTATCCTCCAGAGCGCCTTTCAGAGCAGACAGTTTGCTATAACGAATGACTTTTTTTATCCGCCAATCAAAAGACGTATTCTTATGTTAACACAAATCCAAAAAGACAGATTCAGCTATCTCCGAAGAGTGATGATACTCCCGGTAGCTGGTATTATTTTTTGTTCCTTCGCTTTCGTGGCTGCGGCGAAACAAACATCCATGCCTGTTGCAGCAGGCATGAACGCCACGGGACAATCTTCCGATCCGGAAAAACAAGCCGCCTATCCAGGTGGACAAATCCCGATGGAAGAATTTATCATCAACAACCTCAGATACCCCCAAACGGCTATCGACCATCGTATCAGTGGTACCGTTATGATACACTTCACTGTAGCAGCCAATGGGAAAATCACCAATGCCCACACTTTAGCCGGCAAACAGCAAATCAGCAAGGAGATGGACGAAGAAGCGCTACGCGTTGTGAACAGCATGCCTAACTGGCAACCTGCAAAGGAAAATCATAAAAAGGTCGCTTCCGAGGTAGTGTTACCCGTTACTTTCCGACTACCTTGCAAACCATCTGATGTATTGACCTTTGTTGAAAAGCCGCCTCAGTTCCCCGACAATGATATAGTGGGCTACCTCATCAAAAATTTGAAATATCCCAAAGAGGCAAAGGAAAAACATATTAAAGGCACCGTTTTCCTACTGTTCGTGGTGGAGGCAGACGGCAGGATAAGGGATGTTCAACCGATGGGAAAATCACTTGGATATGGATTGGAAGAAGAGGCTATCAGAGTAGTAAACGCCATGCCATTATGGATTCCAGGCACACATCAAGGGAAGAAGGTTGCTGTGCAGTATGCCCTGCCTGTCAGGTTCGAACCCAATCGATAATTTCCTTCCACACAAAACTTAAAAAGCCGCCTCTACCAGGTAGAGACGGCTTTTAGTTTTTCTAAACAACACAACATTAATTATAAACAAAAGTGCCTGCAGGCGCTTTAACGGTTACTTGTTTCTTGTCGGCCGCCTCTACTCTTCCAATAATCTGTGCGTCAATATTAAAGCTTTTGGAAATCGCGATGATATCTGCTGCAATGGCTTCCGGCACATACAACTCCATACGGTGTCCCATATTAAATACCTGGTACATCTCTTTCCAGGAAGTACCTGATTGTTCCTGGATCAGCGTAAACAAAGGAGGTACAGGGAAGAGGTTGTCTTTGATTACATGCAGGTTCTCTATGAAGTGCAGCACTTTTGTCTGCGCACCGCCACTGCAATGCACCATACCATGAATCTGCGGACGGAATTGTTCCAATACTTTCTTGATCACCGGCGCATACGTACGGGTAGGTGACAATACCAGTTTACCCGCGTCTACCTGACCAAATCCAGGGATATCAATTTTATCTGTCAATGCTTTATTGCCGCTGAACACCAGTTCATAAGGAATTCCCGGATCAAAGCTTTCTGCATATTTCTCTGCAATTGCCTTATGGAACACATCATGACGGGCACTGGTCAGACCATTGCTTCCCATACCGCCATTGTAGCTGCTTTCATAAGTTGCCTGACCATAAGAGGCGAGCCCTACCACTACATCTCCTGCCTGGATACGATCATTAGAGATCACATCTTCTCTTTTCATACGGCAGGTAACGGTAGAATCCACAATGATAGTACGCACCAGATCACCCACATCGGCAGTTTCCCCGCCGGTGGAGTAAATACTGATACCATGATTACGGAGTTCCGCCAGAATTTCTTCTGTGCCATTGATAATAGCGGCAATTACTTCACCAGGCAACAGTTGCTTGTTACGGCCAATGGTGGAAGAAAGTAAAATATTATCGGTGGCGCCTACACAAAGCAGGTCGTCCATATTCATGATAATAGCATCCTGCGCAATGCCTTTCCAAACGCTGAGATCACCGGTTTCTTTCCAGTAAACATAAGCCAGGGAAGATTTGGTACCGGCGCCATCAGCATGCATGATATTGCAATAGGCTTCATCACCGCCCAGGATATCGGGCACTATTTTACAAAAAGCTTTTGGGAAAAGCCCTTTATCAATGTTCTTAATGGCGTTGTGTACATCTTCCTTGCCTGCGGAAACTCCACGTTTGGCGTAAATATTCTGGTCCACCTGGAATTAGAGATTTAGTAATTTAGAGATAGTAGAAATTGCTTCCGGCTGCAAAAGTAACAGATTCCGCGCAGAATGCCCGCCGAATGTGTTAGATTTGCGGGGCTTTTTGATTGTTATAGAATTATATGCAGGTTCACAGGGACTTAGATCACTTACCGGAATTCCGTAATGCGGTTGTTACCATTGGTACTTTTGATGGCGTACACCTTGGCCATCGTTACATTCTGCAGCAACTGGAACAGGCTGCTGCGGCCTGCAACGGCGAAACGGTGATTGTTACGTTCGACCCACATCCGCGGGAAGTACTGGGCAGCTCTGCTCAGCCAGTCAAATTATTGACGACCCTTCCCGAAAAAATTGCACTCCTGGAAAAACAGGGCATTGACCACCTCGTGGTAGTACCTTTTACCAGGGCTTTCTCTGAATTATCCGCACAGGCTTATCTGGAAGACTTCCTCATAGCCCGTTTCCATCCACATACCATCATTATTGGCTATGATCATCGTTTTGGTCATAACCGGGAAGGCGGACTGGAACTGCTGGAAGTTGAAAAGGAAAAATTTGGATTTGAACTGATAGAAATTCCACAACAGGTAGTACATGACCTCACCGTCAGCTCTACTAAAATCAGGAAAAGCTTACAGGACGGTAATATCCGCCTGGCCAATGAGCTGCTGGGATACCGCTATTTTATGACCGGCACGGTTGTTCATGGCGATAAAATGGGCCGTCAGCTGGGATTTCCTACTGCCAACCTGAAACTGGCAGACGAACGTAAACTGATTCCGGAAGAAGGTATCTATGCAGTACAGGTATCGCTGAATCGCCACTGGACCACTATTCCTGCCGTGATGAGTATCGGCACCCGCCCTACTTTCAATGGTACGGATCTGCGACTGGAAGTCCACATCTTTGATTTCAACAGAGAAATTTACGGCCAGACACTGACCGTTTATTTTGAAGAATATATCCGCGCCAATCAGAAATTTGACAATATCGATGATCTGGTGAAACAGATTTCAGCGGATGCAGAGAAAGCGAAGGAAATTCTTTCCAGGTAGCTTTACCTCTTTTTATCTGCAGATAAAACTAAAAAGGCCCTCTCAGTTTCGCTGAGAGGGCCTTTTCGTTATACTGATTTATAGTTATGCCATTATCTTGTACATCAGTTCTTTCAGGAGTTCTCCGTCTTCTACGCCACTATCATTAATGCCTATGCTCCGTAAGTTATAATGATGCAGCAACAGAATGGCTCTATCCGTTGCTTCCGGGCCATAGTTGCGGGCTGCCCCGATATAATCTTTCACAAAGAAAGGATGGACGCCCAATGCAGCAGCGATATCTTTTTCACCGCCTTTCACGACGAATACCAGGCTCATTTTGGAAAAATAGTTATAGAGTGCAGGGAGCATCATTTGCATAGGAGCCGCCTTAGGATTGGCCGCGAAATAGCTGATGATCTTATACACTTTGGTCGCATTTTTCTGCCCTAATGCATTTTGTAATTCAAATACATTGTATTCTTTACTGATCCCTACATATTTTTCAATATCGCTTTCGTCAATTTTCTTTTTGTCTGGCAGATTAACGAGAAGCTTATCTATTTCATTGGCGATCCGGGAGAGGTCATTACCAATATGATCCACCAGGAGTATAGCCGCTTTTTGGGAGATAGCCAGTCCCCGACTGGTGACATATCCTTCAGTCCAGGCAGGTAGCTGGTTATCGTACAATTTTTTGGTAGAAAGGAGTACGCCTTTTTCCTTAATCAGCTTGGCCATTTTACTCCTTCCATCGATTTTGCCTTGTTTGTGGGCCACTACAAACACAGTAGTGTTGAGCGGATTATCGATGTAGGCCTCCAGTTTCAGGAGGTCGCGCATGGCCTGGGCTTCTTTGAGTACGACTACCTGACGTTCAGCGAACATAGGATATCGGCGACAAGCATTAATAACCGTGCTCCAGTCGGTATCCTTTCCATACAGCACCGTGAGATTAAATCCTTTTTCCGCTTCCTCCAGGAGATGGTGTTCTGCATAATTCACCACCTGGTCGATGAAGAAGTCTTCATCCCCTTCCAGCCAGTAAAGGCTTTTAAATTTTTTCTGTTTCCAGTCTTTTATTATATCCTGATAATCCATGGATGGTACGAGCTATTAAAATTATTTGATCACCACAACATCTTCCGGCAGCAGCAATGGTAATCTTTTAAACCGGAGCAGGAGTTGCGCTACGGCCAGTACATCTTTCTGGCAATAGGTAGCGATGCGTTCCAGGTCTTTAGTTTCCCAGAATACCTTTCCAACCATACTGCCATCAATATCGTCTTTGGAGGAGTCTATTCCCATGACGGCGGTGAGCAGTTTAAGAGAGGTATAATGTTTAAAATCGCCAAAGCGCCAGAGGTGAAGGGTATCCACCACGGGCACTTCCCATGGTTTAAGGCCATGTAGCTGCAGTGATTTCGGCAAAGATAACTGATGTATCACAGAACGGCGGCAAATAAAGGGGATATCAAATTCCCGTATATTATGGCCAGCGTACTGAAAGCTGGGTATTCTTTCCTGGAATTTTTGAATAAGGTCAAAGAAATTATTCAGCAGTGCAACTTCGTCTTCGCTGGCGAAAGATTTCAGTCGAAGTTGGTATCTGTTATTTTCCAGGTGGAAGAAACCCACTGATATACAAACGATTCTGCCAAATTCGGCGAAGATGCCTGCCCTATCTGAATAAGAAGCATCTTCAGTTTCTGATTCTGGCGCAATTTTTGTGTTTTTCTCCCGCCAGAGCGCCTGCATGTGTGCGGGAAGTAGCTCCAATGCCGCCTCACCGGGCGTGGTTTCTATGTCAAGGAGCAATAACTGATCTAGTCCAATATTAGGTAACACGGATGGAAAACTGTTTTTTTAAGACTTGACTATTCTAAAAATAATTTTTAATACCTACTTTTGAATAACGATTTTTAACCATATAACACATAAACATAAAACAAACAACTATGACGGAGAACACTTTTAACACGCCTGCACCGGGATCTCCCGGACCAGAAAAACCCCGTAGCAGTCGCAATGTATTAATTTATGGTATATTGATCGCTGCCCTGGCAGGTACCTGGATATACATGTGGTACGACAAGAACAAATCTAATGAAATCGTATCTACTCAGAAAGTCCAGATCGATTCTTTAAATACCTCACATGATGCTTTACAGCAGGAATATGATGCTGCGAATGCGCGTCTGGATGATTTGATCAGTCAGAACACCCGCATGGACAGTCTCGTAAAAACCAAGGATAAGGAAATCCAGGATATGAAAGCGAGGATTTCCAGCATTCTGACCAAGAAAAATGCTACTCAGGCAGAACTGGCAGAAGCGCGTCGTTTGATTGAGCAGTTGAAATCTAACATTGAAGGATATCAGCAAACAATTGAGCGTTTGGAAGGCGAGAAAATTGTACTGGCTGGTGAAAGAGATGTAGCGCGTAAAGAGAGAGATTCTGTATCTACTGTGAAAGACAGTCTTGGTAAGAAGGTAGAACTTGGTTCTGTATTACATGCATCCAACATCCGGCTGGAGCCAATCCGTGTAAAAAACAACGGCAAAGAAGTGGCTACCACCAAAGCGAAGAAAGCAGATATGATGCGCGTGGAGTTTGATCTGGATGATAACAGAATTGCACCAAGTGGTGACAAAGAAATCTATGTGGCTATTTCTGCACCAGATGGTTCACCACTGGCAGTAGAAGCGCTGGGTTCCGGCAGATTCACACTGGAAGACGGTACTGAAAAATTATATACAGCTAAGAAAACTGTAAGTTATGTTCAGGGCCAGAAACAGGCAGTATCCATGGATTGGAAACAGAATTCTGATTTCAAACCAGGCGACTATGCAGTAGAAATTTATCACAATGGCTTTAAGATTGGTCAGGGTAAAGTAACACTGAGAAAAGGTGGATTATTTTAATGGCTTGTTAATACATACAAGAAATTATGAAAAGGCGGAACAGTTGTTCCGCCTTTTCTGTTTTAATGCGACAAATAAGTGTACTTTTTTCGAGGAGAGGGTTTGTTAATGATTAGTTATTGGAGAAAAGTTATATATAAAAATAAAATTAAATTAACGTTCTTTGTGTTCATAATCAGAAAGAGATAGCCGGAGGCCAGTAAGCACTGGAACAAAGAAACCAATGCATTAAAGCAGCTAGTGACCAGGACGTATAATGTGACGGATAACCCATACTATTAAAACTAATCGATAGCAGATTTCAGAACACCCTATTCAACCCTGAAGTCAGAACATCCTTTGTTTTAATGATGCTCATCCGGTGCATTATTCAAATGAAAAATTGATGCTTTACCTCCCTTAAGCTATTACCGGAATAGTTCAGAAGCCCAATTAATACACAAGCATGGAAGACATCAACAAAATAGTGTACGTTGTAGATGATGATGAAATATTTCATTTCATCATAAAAAAAATGTTGGTACAGCAGGACGACAATCTGGTTGTAACATCATTCCTTTGTGCCGAAGAAGCTTTGGACCATCTATCTGCCGTACCTCAGCCACCGCTGCCTTCGCTTATAATCCTGGACATGAATATGGACCGTATGAATGGTTGGGATTTCATTGAAGCATATCGTGGTCTGAAAACATCCCTCAAAAACTCGATTCCGATTATTATGTGTTCATCCTCTGTGGATGTTCGGGATTTGCAAAAAGTAGAGAAGACGCCGGAGTTAATGGCGTATATCACCAAGCCCCTGGACAAAAACAAACTAAAGGTGATTGAGGAATATCTTTAAACTAAAAAGGCCCTCTCTGTAGAACAGAGAGGGCCTTTTTAGTTTATCTATCTTAACGACTATGCTAATACTGCATTGCTGTACATTTCTTCACGCAGCGATTTTACACGCTCATCAGCCAGGTACTCATCAAAGGTCATCATTCTATCGATAATACCTTTAGGAGTCAGTTCAATGATACGGTTTGCTACGGATTGCATGTAGGTATGGTCATGTGTAGTGAACAGTACGATACCTTTATAGTTGATCATGCTTTCGTTGAATGACTGGATTGATTCCAGATCCAGGTGGTTGGTAGGTTCGTCCAGGATAACCACGTTTGGATCTTGCAGCATCATACGACTCAGCATACAACGCACTTTTTCTCCACCACTCAGTACAGAAGTTTTCTTCATGATCTCATCGCCACCGAACAGCATTTTACCGAGGAATCCGCGCAGGAATGGCTCGTCTACATCTGTTACGTGAGCAGGCACGTACTGACGTAACCAATCCAGGAGATTTACATCCTTATCGGTGAAGAATTCTGCGTTATCGTTTGGCAGGTATGCTTTGGTAACGGTAGTACCCCATTCCATTTTACCGCTGTCTGCTTCTGCTTCGCCATTGATTACCTCGAAGAAGGTAGTCAGCGCCAGGTGGTCTTTAGACAGGAAGGCCACTTTATCTCCTTTGTTCACAGAGAAAGTAACATCAGTAAACAGCTTACGACCGTCAATTGATTTTTCCAGTTTCTCTACGTTCAGGATTTGGTTACCTACTTCACGGATTTGTTTGAAGATGATACCAGGGTATTTACGGTTGGAAGGCTGGATATCTTCGATTACCAGTTTTTCCAATGCTTTCTTACGGGAAGTAGCCTGTTTAGATTTAGAAGCGTTGGCAGAAAATCGGGCGATGAAGTCCATGAGGTCTTTACGCTTATCTTCCATCTTCTTGTTCTTATCGGCAATCTGGCGGGCCATCAACTGGGATGATTCATACCAGAAGGAGTAGTTACCGCTGAAGATCTGGATTTTTGCACGGTCCACATCAGCAACGTGTGTACAAACAGCATCCAGGAAGTGACGGTCGTGGGATACAACGATCACGATGTTTTCGTAGTCTGCCAGGAAGTTCTCCAACCAACCGATCGTTTCCACGTCCAGGTCGTTGGTAGGCTCATCCAGGAGCAGGATATCAGGATTTCCGAACAGTGCCTGTGCCAGGAGCACACGTACTTTCATACTACCTGCAATATCTTTCATTAATACATTGTGCAGTTCTTCTTTTACACCCAGGTCGCCGAGCAGTACTCCGGCATCGCTTTCAGCAGTATAACCGCCCATCTCGCCGTATTCGCCTTCCAGCTCGCCTGCACGGATACCATCCTCTTCAGTGAAGTCCTCTTTTGCATAAATGGTATCACGCTCATTGGCAATCTCCCACAGCTTCTTGTTGCCCATTAATACTGCATTCAGTACCGTAACTTCGTCAAATTCAAAGTGGTTCTGTTTCAGTACGGACATACGCTCGCCGGGAGTGATTTCCACGGTACCTTTGTTCGGCTCGATTTCACCGGACAATATCTTCAGGAAAGTAGACTTACCTGCTCCATTGGCCCCAATCACACCATAACAGTTCCCTTTCGTGAAATTGAGGTTTACTTCGTCAAACAATACTCTCTTTCCAAAAGAGAGGGTTACGTTTTTAACACTGATCATGCTGGCTATGTAAATTTTGAAGCCGCAAAGTTACGAATATATACCCGGCTTTCCAACATGAGACATGATAAGGTAATATTAGTTTTACACCCGCTGTAATGGAATATTAATAAATAACTTATAAATTTACTTTTGTGACCATGTAAGAGAACGACGCTTTAACGGAAGTATATTTGTCCGAATGGCGGTCGTCTCCCGAAATTATCCTAACAAATCACACATAATCAACAATATATACATAGTAAATCCTATACCCTATGAACTTTCATTATCAGGTAGAACAAGTAGCTTACTGGATTGACCAGGGAGAATCCGTTATTTCCATCAAAAAAGATAACCTGGTTAAAGAACTGACCGAAGACGAGATTGATCAGGTGGCAGTTGCCTATCGGCAACATAAACAGCAATTTAAACCGAAATCAAAACATCAATCTGCCCTCCCACTGGTGTATGGCATCGGATTCATATTGATAGGACTTTTCAGAATCGTTGCATCCGCCCCAGCGTGGATTGGCTGGCTATGCGTATTTATCGGCGCGATCCGAATAGTCGCCTATTTTGTAATGCTGAACGAATCCGAAAAAGATGAGGAAAATATGGATTATAACATTAGTAAGACACATATGCTCGAAAAGCTCGCAGATGATCTGCAAGCCGCCAGAGAACAAGCAGCAACCACTGCCTAATTCGCTCATTCATTAACGACGTCCATCTATTTTGTGATGTCATCTCCATAAAAATTCGGTTATGCTGAATTACTATACAGAAGTTCACAAAATAGATGCGTTGCTTAAAGAAGGACTGGATGAGGAAATGATCATTACCCGCTCTGCAATGGCTGCAAATGAAGTACAAATGACCATCCAGACGATCCAGGCATATGAGGATGCACATCCCGACTGGAATACCTATCCCAAGTCCAATAAAGTCATGAACTTCGTGGAAGGCAAGTACGGGTGGATCTTAGCGGATGTTTTAGCACTATTCTTCTTGCCACTTTTTTTTATTCTCGGACCATTGGGGGCTCCCTTATTTCAAGCATCAAAAGAGCATAACGTAGCTAAAAAAGATGCACCCATCATTACCAAGGCAAAATACCTGGATGCATTCGCCGATCAATTACAAGCAGCCAATCTGGGAATGAAATAACAACCATAGTCTTTCACTCTATATTCTATTAACCTATGAATTATCTGCAATATGTAAAAGACATAGATGTATACCTTTCAAAAGGAGAAACACCTGATAGCCTGATAGAGAAAAAACTATTGCCAGAATTATCAACAGGAATGATCTATTTTATCGCAGAGGAAATTCATGCACTGGTAATGCCTCCCCGCATCCTCGTATACATCCCTGAATTTATCGGCGTATTAATCATTACGCTTACAACAGGGGTTTTGTATGCTATAAACAGAGCAATTATAACGTTAGAAATAGGCGCCGTATTAGTGATTGCCTTTCTTATTTTCAGATATTTCAAGACGAAAAATGCCCGCTCTGCAATACGCGGGAAATATGCCACATTAAGACATCAGCAACTGCTGATGATCGCCACGAAAGCCATTGCGCTGGCAAATAAATAAGTTCGCCTGCCCCGCATTTTTGAAACCACTTTCGTCCGTATCTTTAGCGCAAAATAAACTGCGCGCTATGACTGATTATAATCAGGTTTTTGAGAACAACAGAAAGTGGGTTGCTTCTAAAACAGCCACTGAAGCCGATTTCTTTGAGAAAATGGCAGACTCCCAATCACCCAAATATCTTTACATTGGTTGTAGCGACAGCCGTGTACCCACCAACGAGATCATGGGACTGGAAGCAGGAGAAGTATTCGTACACCGCAATATTGCGAACCTGGTATGCAATACAGACCTGAACGTAATGTCCGTCATCAATTATGCCGTTGTGCACCTGGAAGTGAAACATATCATCGTTTGCGGTCACTATAACTGCGGCGGGGTGAAAGCAGCCATGCAACCACAAGATCTGGGCATCCTTAATCCGTGGCTCCGGAATATCCGCGACGTATATCGCCTCCATATGGATGAGCTCAATGCCATCACTAATGAACACGACCGTTACAACCGACTGGTAGAACTGAACGTACAGGAACAGTGCATCAATATTATCAAAACTGCTGCCGTACAGAAAATGTATACCAGCAAAGGCTACCCTACCGTTCATGGCTGGGTATATGATCTGAAAAACGGTTTACTGAAAGATCTCCAGATCGATTTCGAAGGCGTACTGCACGAAATCCAACGTATCTATGATCTGACAGGACAAGGCCTCATGAAGAACGATTCCGAATAATTTCAATAATTGACGATGGGTCCTATTGGTATTTTTGACTCAGGCTATGGCGGCCTGACGGTTATGAAAGAAATTGTAGCAGCGCTACCAGATTACGACTATATCTACCTCGGCGACAACGCCCGCGCACCTTACGGCAACCGCGGATTTGACACCATTCATACCTATACGTTACAATGCATTCAGCAACTGTTTCATATGGGATGTCCATTGGTGATTGTAGCTTGTAATACCGCCTCTGCAAAAGCACTCAGAACCATTCAACAAAAGGACCTGCCACAAATTGCGCCAGACAACCGGGTACTGGGTGTTATCAGGCCCACCACAGAAATGGTAGGCACCATCACCCAAACGGGAGAAGTAGGTATTCTCGCCACCAACGGCACCGTTAATTCTGAATCCTATCCGATAGAAATTGCCAAATTCTATCCGCATGTCAAAACATTCCAGCAAGCATGCCCAATGTGGGTACCGCTCATTGAGAATAATGAACATGACAACGAAGGAGCAGATTACTTCGTAAAGGAATATCTCGACAAAATCCTCTCCCAATCCACCAACATCGATACGCTGGTGTTAGGCTGCACACATTATCCTTTGCTGATGCGTAAAATCAAGCAACACCTTCCCGGCGGTATCACCGTACTGGCACAGGGAAAAATCGTTGCCCGCAGCCTGCAGGATTATCTGAAAAGACATCCTGAAATGGAAGAGCGCCTAACGAAAACGCATAAACGTAATTTCTATACCACTGATGATCCCGGCATCTTTGATAAGATGGCTGAAATTTTCTTCGGACACACAGTGATATCGGAGAAAATTGATGCAGAGAAATTATAAGCTGTATAAAAAATAAAGGCCTTGACATCTGCGATGTCAAGGCCTTTATTTTTATATTGATCTCTGCGGCAGGCAGGAATCTGTTAGAGATTAGTAGCCCTCCAATTTCAGCAGAAATGCGAACTCCAATGCCTTATCTTTCAGCATTTCAAATCGGCCAGAAGCCCCTCCATGCCCCGTTTCCATATTTGTATGCAATAACAATAAATGGCGATCGGTTTTCAGTTCTCTCAACTTCGCGACCCATTTTGCCGGCTCCCAATATTGTACCTGCGAATCATGCAGTCCTGTTGTCACCAACAGATTCGGATAGTCAGTACTACGAACATTATCATAGGGAGAATAAGACAGCATATAATCATAGGCATCCTTGTTTTTAGGATTCCCCCATTCATCAAACTCTCCGGTAGTAAGCGGAATGCTTTCATCCAGCATCGTAGTGACCACATCTACAAATGGCACCTGCGCTACCACACCATTCCACAACTCAGGACGCATATTGATCACTGCGCCCATCAACAAGCCGCCGGCACTGCCTCCCATGGCATACAAATGCGCCGCAGAAGTATACTTTTCTTTCACCAGGAAATCAGCACAGTCAATGAAATCAGTAAAGGTATTTTTCTTCTTAAACATCTTTCCGTCTTCATACCACTGACGTCCCATCTCCTGCCCTCCCCGGATGTGAGCAATCGCATAAGCAAAGCCACGATCCAGTAAACTGAGGGTAGCACTACTGAAATAGACATCCATGCTATGGCCGTAAGATCCGTATGCATAAAGCAATAGCGGGCGACTTCCATCTCTCGTAAATCCCTTACGATACACGATAGAAACAGGTACCGTTGTACCATCGGTGGCTACTGCCATTAATCGCTCTGATACATACTGCGATTGGTCATATCCACCCAGGACTTCCTGTTGACGCTTCAATACAGATTCTTCTGTCTGCATATTATAATCATACACAGAACCTGGCGTAATCATGGATACATAGCCATAGCGAAGCAGGTGGCTGTCCATCTCCGGATTGTTGCTGATATAAGCCGAATAAGCCGCTTCAGAGAATTGGATATACTGCTCCCTGCCCGTTTTGAAGTGTATGACACGTATTTGCGTAAGACCATTTTTGCGCTCACCCAATGCCATATAATCCTGGAAGAGGGAAAGCTCTTCGAGTAATACATCGCTGCGATGCGGAATCAATTCCTGCCAGTGTTCCCTGGAAGTCTGATCCAGCGGACATTCCATCAGTTTAAAATTCAATGCATCCCAGTTGGTCAGTACATAAAACTTATCATCCCGATGATCTACATGGTAAAGCATTTCCCGGGTACGCGGCTGAAATACTGTAAACTCGGCAGCAGGCGTATTGGAAGGGATATAGCGAATTTCTGAAGTCAACGTGCTCTCGCTGGTGATAAGGATATATTTCCCAGACTTGGTCTTGTGAACGCCAACATCAAAGGTTTCATCTGCTTCTACATATACTTCGGTATCAGTTTCGGCTTCGCTGCCCAGTAGATGTCGCATCACGCGGTCGGCTCGCAGTGTAACGGGATCTTTTCGTGTATAGAACAACGTTAGATTGTCCGCCGCCCAGGTATAAGAAGGAGTTGTATCTGTAATGCTGTCTGGCAGCAGTTCTCCGGTACTCAGATTTTTTATGCGCAGGGTATATTTACGGCGGCTAACCGTGTCTATTCCATAAGCCAGCAGTTGTGCATCCGGACTGATAGTGAGTCCGCTCACCTGGCAATAGCTATGTCCTTCAGCGAGGATATTCACATCCAGAATGATTTCTTCCGGGTTATCCAGGTGATCTTTTTTGCGGCAATAGATGGGATATTCCCGTCCTTCTTCGTAGCGGGTATAATAGTAGTAGCCATTCTTCAGATAGGGAACGCCCATATCTGTTTCTTTAATACGGCCTTTCATTTCATGGAAAAGCTGTTCACGCAACTCTTTCTGAGGAGCGAGAACAGCTTCCAGGTAAGTATTTTCGGCATTCAGGTAATCGATTACCTGTTGATTTTCGCGATCATTTAGCCAATAATAGTCATCTTGTCGGGTATGTCCGTGAATAGAGAGTTCTTTGGCGATTTTCTCTGCGGACGGCGGGGTAATATTTTCCATGCTCATCTTGCATTGTTTTGAATGCAGATAAAATTAAGGAAAATAAACCTATACGATTTTCATGGCTACCGGGTCCCAATGAATAAGTTGTTTGCTGAAATAACTTTCGTTTGAAAGTAAAGCCGGACCTGCAGCACGGAGGCCGAAAGTAGCGTCTTCTACTACTGGTTTGCCTGTGCGTACCGATTCAAAGAAGTTATGGAAATGTTCCAGTCGGTCGTCATAGCCGACTGGGGCCGTATAGCCGGAAGTGCTTAGCTCAGTAGCTTCGGCCGCAGTGCCGTACTGGCGTTGATACTCCTTAACAAACTGCTGTTGTATGGCTTCGGGGAAAGTATTGAATGTATCCCATCCGCCATAGCCGGGAGCTTGCGGCAGTTTATGTTTTTTAATTTTGAATTCATTACCGCCCAGTTCCATAACGCCCTCCGTACCAATCAAGCGGGTTACTTCTCCACCGCCGCCGCCATCTGCGAAATTCACGCGGAGCGTCATTTGGAAGGCAGGATGGGTACTGGTAGCAGGATAATCGAAAATTGCCACTACCACATCAGGTACGTCTCTGCCATCTTTCCACTGCACGAGGTTTCCGGTAGCGTATACACGTTCCGGCCCCAGGGAACCCGTAATGTAATGTAACCCGGAAATCAGGTGTACAAAGAGATCGCCGGGAATACCTGTTCCATATGCTCTGTAATTGCGCCAACGGAAGAAGCGTTTGGGATCGTAGGGCATCTTGGTGGTATCCTTCAGGTAGGTATCGAAATCGACTGTTTTAGGGGAAGCATCCGGCGGAATGGAGTATTGCCAGGCGCCGAGTGCAGAATGGCGATCCATGCGGGCTTCCACGATATTGAGTTGGCCTATTTCGCCGGCCAGGTATTTTTTCCGGGCTTCTGCAAGCACAATGCTGCTCACGCGTTGACTACCTACCTGGAAAATGGCTTTGGTGCGCTGTTGCGTCGCAATTACCTGGTGTCCTTCCTCGATCTGTTGCACCATAGGCTTTTCGCAGTATACTGCTTTACCGGCATTCATGGCATCAATAGCCATGGTATCATGCCAGAAATCAGGCGTAGCAATGATGACCGCATCAATGTCTTTTCTGTGGAGGATTTCGCGGTAATCGCGGGTAGTAAACACTTGTTTACCATAAACTTCTTTGACCCGGGTGAGATGGCCGTCGTACAGGTCAGCGGCTGCAACTAGTTCTACGCCTGGAATTTTCAGGGCGCAATTAACATCGCCAAAGCCCATGATTCCCATGCCGATGCAGGCGAGTCTGATTTTATCATTGGAAGACACGTGGGCATTGGGCTGCAGTAGTTCCATGGTTTCGCGATCTTTGGCAAGGGCTGCCAGTGGGCCAACTCCCAGCAGGGCCGCGGTACTGCCGAGATGTTTGATGAATTTTCTACGAGATTGTTCAGACATAAGGTTTCAGTGTGTGGGTACACATGATAGTAAAAAAATCCCGGAAGGCCGTTATTAGAAGGATGAGTGGCGGGCAAAAAAAATCCTCTCCGCGAGGGAGAGGACTTTTAAATATTGCATCAGTTAGTAAAAGCTGACTATTTCTCTGTAGTCAAACCAGCGCCGATGAACTCACGGTTCAGTCGCGCGATGTTGGTCAGAGAGATTTCTTTAGGACATTCCGCTTCGCAGGCGCCAGTGTTGGTGCAGCTACCGAAACCTTCTTTATCCATTTGTGCCACCATGTTGAGGGCACGTGTTTTTCTTTCAGGATCGCCTTGTGGTAACAGTGCCAGTTGAGAAACTTTCGCAGATACGAAGAGCATTGCGGAAGAGTTTTTACAAGCAGCTACGCAAGCGCCGCAACCGATACAAGCAGCAGCAGCGAAAGCCAGATCTGCTTTATGTTTATCGATAGGCAGACAGTTAGCGTCCTGGGCGTTACCGGTATTTACAGAGATATAACCACCTGCTTCGATGATACGATCGAAAGCGCTACGGTCTACGGTCAGATCTTTCACCACAGGGAAAGCGCCTGCTCTCCAAGGTTCAACGGTGATGGTATCGCCGTCTTTGAAAGCGCGCATGTGCAGCTGGCAGGTAGTAGTACCGTCCCAAGGGCCGTGAGCGCGACCGTTGATGTGCATGGAGCACATACCGCAGATACCTTCGCGGCAGTCATGGTCAAATGCGATTGGTTCTTTTCCGTCGTTGATCAGATCTTCATTCACCACGTCGAACATTTCCAGGAAAGACATTTCAGAAGAAATATTTTTTGCCTGCAGTGTTTCAAATCTACCCTGATCGTTTCTGTTTTTCTGCCTCCACACTTTTAATGTGAGGTTCATGTTATAATGTTCCATATGCTTGGACAATTATTTGATTATTAATCGTGGCCGTATTGTATGTAATGTGGCCGTTACCCTTATTTATAGCTACGTTGAGAAGGTTTAACTTCTTCGAATACCAGGTCTTCTTTATGCAGTACATATTCAGAAGGGCCTTTATATTCCCAAGCAGCTACATAGCTGAAGTTTTCGTCATCGCGTTTTGCTTCACCATCATCCGTTTGAGATTCTTCACGGAAGTGGCCACCGCAAGATTCGCGACGGTTGAGCGCATCCTGGCACATCAGTTCGCCCAGTTCGAGGAAGTCAGCCACGCGGCCAGCTTTTTCGAGTTCAGGGTTGAATTCATTTTCATCGCCAGGGATACGTACATCTTTCCAGAATTCAGCGCGCAGGGCTCTGATTTCTTCGATTGCTTCTTTCAGACCTTGTTCGTTACGGGCCATACCGCATTTATCCCACATGATTTTACCCAGCTTTTTGTGGAAGTGGTCAACGGATTTGGAACCTTTGATGCTCATCAGTTTAGCGATGGTATCGCGTACTTTGCTTTCTGCATCAGCGAAGGCAGGGTGATCGAGAGAAATTGCTTTTACGCGGATTTCGTCAGCGAGGTAGTTACCGATAGTGTAAGGGATTACGAAGTAACCATCTGCCAGACCTTGCATCAGTGCGGAAGCACCGAGACGGTTTGCACCGTGGTCAGAGAAGTTAGCTTCACCGAGGGAGTACAGCCCAGGAACGGTTGTTTGCAGTTCATAGTCTACCCAGAGGCCACCCATTGTATAGTGAACGGCAGGGTAAATACGCATTGGTGTTTCGTAAGGATTTTCACCAGTGATTTTAGCGTACATATCGAAGAGGTTACCGTATTTCTCAGCAACTACTTCTTTACCCAGTTTAATGATTTCTTCTTTGGATACGCCGTGCATTTGACGTTTGTTGGCTTCGATGTTGCCATAACGTTCAATTGCCGCTGCGAAGTCCAGGAATACTGCCTGTTTGGAAGTACCTACGCCATAACCGGCATCGCATCTTTCTTTAGCAGCGCGGGAAGCCACGTCACGAGGAACGAGGTTACCGAATGCAGGGTATCTTCTTTCCAGGTAATAATCTCTTTCTTCTTCAGGGATATCGCTGGCTTTGCGGGTATCGTTTTGTTTTTTAGGCACCCAGATACGACCGTCGTTACGCAGTGATTCTGACATGAGGGTCAGTTTGGACTGGTGATCGCCGGAAACCGGGATACAGGTAGGGTGGATCTGTGTGAAGCAAGGGTTTGCGAAGTAAGCGCCGTTTTTGGTAGCTTTCCAGGCAGCGGTTACGTTAGAACCCATTGCGTTGGTGGAGAGGAAGAAAACGTTACCATAACCACCGGAGCAGATCAGCACAGCGTGGCCGAAGTGGCGTTCCAGTTGACCTGTAATGAGGTTACGTGCGATGATACCGCGTGCTTTACCATCGATTTTCACGATGTCCAGCATTTCGTGGCGGCTGTACATAGTCACGTTACCGAGAGCTACCTGACGTTCCAGAGCGGAGTAAGCGCCGAGCAGCAGCTGTTGGCCGGTTTGACCCGCAGCATAGAAAGTACGTTGTACCTGGGTACCACCGAAAGAACGGTTGGAGAGCAGGCCGCCGTATTCGCGCGCAAAAGGAACACCTTGCGCAACGCATTGGTCGATGATGTTACCACTTACTTCTGCCAGACGATGAACGTTGGCTTCACGTGCGCGGTAATCGCCACCTTTAACAGTATCGTAGAAGAGACGGTAAACGGAGTCACCATCATTTTGGTAGTTTTTTGCAGCATTGATACCACCCTGGGCAGCAATACTGTGAGCGCGGCGTGGGCTATCCTGAAAGCAGAATGCTTTAACTTTATATCCTAACTCACCTAATGAAGCCGCTGCTGAAGCACCAGCTAAACCGGTACCAATAACGATAATTTCCAGATTACGTTTATTGGCAGGGTTTACCAGCTTACAATGTCCTTTATAATCTTCCCATTTTGAATTTAATGGGCCTGCAGGAATTTTTGCGTTCAACATATATCCTAACTTTTCAGAATTATTTATTTAAATAGATAATAACGGGAATGGCAGCAAAGCCAACTGGGATCAGGATACCGAAAATCCAGACACCGATAAAATTGATGATTCCGTTGTATTTACTATGATTCAGACCGAAAGTCTGGCAGGCACTTTTAAAACCGTGGATCAGGTGGAAAGACAATGCAATCATAGAGATTACATAGATGAGCACCATTAAAGGATTGGTGAAAAGATCATAAGTTACAGTGTACAGATCTTTCAGCGGTTCTGCAATGCCTTCATAAGTCTGCGTAGGCATTTCACCGTAGTGGAATTTACCCCATAACTGAGAGAGGTGCAGTACGATGAAGATAAAGAGGATACTTCCCATGATCGCCATTTGGCGACTGAACCAAGAGGAAGTCTGGTTGCCCGGATTCACGGCATATTTCACCGGACGGGCAGCTCTGTTTTTGAGTGTGAGCTGGATTGCAATAAATGCATGCAACAGGATCACAATTTTCAGTCCCCATGCAATAAATTGAATTAAGCTGTTGTGACCCATAAATTGGGCGTAGCTGTTAAACGCCTTACCGCCGTCTTTGTACAACAGTTGCAGGTTCCCTACCAGATGTACGAGCACAAAACTGCAGAGAAACAAGCCGGTAGCACCTACCAATAACTTTTTACCGATAGAGGTATTAAAGAACTGTGACCACTTCATAAGTAAAAATCTAAGCTTCCTAGTATAAAAAAAGTTGTTGAAATGTCGGGCAAATTTAGGACAGGAAAAATTAAAACCAAATGATATTTATCAGTAAACCTTATTCCAGCCGTCTCAACATGACATTGTCAATCATGTTAAACAAGTGCATTGGTTGATATGTTCGCCACTTTTCGTCCTCCAGGAAATGCACATAATTGTATAATCTTGCTTTCTCGAATTCCTGGCGGGTATGCGGAGGCATGTTGAGTATTACAATCCAGCCACCATCGTCCTTAATGTCATCCCACCACTCTTCGTAATAACTGTCATCTGAGGAGTGAAAGTTCATGACATTTTCTGCAATGAGTATGAATTTCCTGATACCCTCCGCGACCATCAGATCAATGACTTCTCGTTTGAGGGTCATTATATCATTATCCAGGGTATCGTTCCATTCACCCAGGAGTTCAATAACGGCAAAATTAAACTGGTAATCGGCGTAGAGTACTTTCAGGTACAGGTTACGGGACCCGAATTCGTCCCATTGAGGGTGTACGTAATAGTTATATACGGTATTTGAGTATTCAAATTCACTGTATTCGCGGCCATAGAAGGGTGAAAGTTCATCCTCCTCCGCCGTATATAAATGGCGCCAGTTGTAATATGGCTCAATGTCGTGCATAGCAGGTTATTGGAACAAATGTGGGTTAAAATCAGGCTTTTTCAAAATCCTCCACGGCTTTTTTAACGCTGCCAGCCTTTAGGAGCAGGCGTTGCGCCTCTTCATAATCCGTCAGGGAAAGTTGTTGCATCAGCATTTTCACGCCACGGTCTACCAGTTTTTCGTTGCTGAGTTGCATGTTGACCATTTTATTATCTTCTACTCTTCCCAGCTGGATCATCACAGCGGAGGAGATCATATTCAGAACCAGTTTCTGGGCGGTACCGCTTTTCATACGGGTACTGCCGGTGATAAATTCAGGGCCTACTACTACTTCCACCGGGAAATCTGCGGAAGCGGAGATAGGAGATTCTGGGTTACAGCTGATACTACCGGTGGTAATACCATTACTGCGGCATTTGTCCAGCGCACCTATTACATATGGGGTGGTACCGCTTGCAGCGATGCCTATCACCACATCTTTGTCGGTAATACCGAATTCCTGGAGGTCTTTCCAGCCTTGTTCCCTGTTATCTTCTGCGAATTCCACTGCTTTGCGAATGGCTGCGTCTCCCCCTGCAATAATTCCGATTACGAGACCATGTGGCACACCAAAGGTAGGCGGGCATTCAGAGGCATCAACAATACCGAGTCGTCCGCTGGTACCGGCGCCCATATAAAACAATCGGCCACCAGCCAGCATTTTATCTGCAATTACCGCGACCAGCTTCTCTATCTGAGGGATGGCCTTTGCCACTGCCAGGGGAACTGTCTGATCCTCTTTATTAATATTTGTCAGCAATTCCTGTATGCTCATTTTTTCCAGGTGGTGGTAGTGAGATTCCTGTTCGGTAACTTTTGTGAATGCCATATTATATACGTGGTTTGAAATATTATGAATGATGATATTCGATCAGACCTTCCATAGGCGTACGAAGAATACGGCCCATCGGCAGTTCATAGAGATCGCATAGTTCCTTGATGATATCGCGGAAATTCCAGGCTACACCGCCTACAAAGTGCAGGGAGGTAGTCCAGCTTTCGCGGTATTTATAAATATGATTGAAGAAGAAGTCATTCAGTCCATCTTCCAGGATATTCTCAATCATAAAATGCTGGCGGTTTTCCGACAGAAATGTTGCAAATCCAGCCAGGTAACGGTTTGCCAGGGGTTTACGGTATACATTCTCCAGGATTTCATCCTTGTTGGTATTGTATTTCTGGTCAAATCGGGCCATCAATTCTTCATCAAAGGTATTATACAGATAATATTGCAATACCTTTTTCCCAAGATAAGCACCACTTCCTTCATCTCCAAGTACATATCCCAGGCCAGGATTGTTCTTAATAATACCATTTCCGTCATAGTAACAGCTATTGGAGCCGGTACCGAGGATACTGGCAATACCTGGTCCGCGGCCGCATAAGGCCCTGGCAGCGCCCATCAGGTCGTGATCTACTTCAATGTTGGTATCTGGCCATACAGCTTTCAATGCCGCCGTCACGGCGCTTACATTCTTTGCCTGGGAAAGACCGGTGCCATAAAAATAGATATCGTCTATCTGTACCCCTGCTGGCAGTTGAGGCAGTAATTCCTGCCTAAAAATTTCGACAATCTGTTCTACCGTCTGAAAGTAAGGACTAATACCCTGGGTTTTGTATGGTCCGGGGGCCGCTGCCCCAAGTAGGCCCCATTCGGCCTTGGTAGATCCGCTATCAGCTATCAGCTTTATTTTTCCAGGCATGTCCGTTTATTTATCAATTTAAAGATTCGTAAAGGTTTGCACCCGATTATTGCTATTTTTGTCACAATTTAAACAAAAGCGTTCCATAAAAACAAATAGGGATCTTGAAGTTTAGGTTGCAAGACTGGTCATAAAATTCGCGGGATAATCATCAAATTATGTCAAACAGGAAGCTGAATGTTTTTTTACCTCTTTTAATGGCTG
Source organism: Chitinophaga dinghuensis (assembly GCF_003259435.1). Lineage (GTDB taxonomy): Bacteria > Bacteroidota > Bacteroidia > Chitinophagales > Chitinophagaceae > Chitinophaga > Chitinophaga dinghuensis. The sequence continues at coordinate 669,251 of NZ_QLMA01000001.1, read as the reverse complement.
TGGTGTTGGCACTGGGAATGTTCCTGGGTCATAAAATGCCCGGCTCCAATACAGGCGGTACCACTGTATTCTTTACCAAACCTGATAAAGGCCCTGTACAGGAAGTACTGGACCTGATCAAAACTAAATATGTCGACACCCTCAATACTGAAACGCTCCAGCAGGAAGCCATAGAAGGCATTCTCGCACATCTGGACCCGCATTCTGTATATATTCCACCTTCTCAGCTCCAATCGGTAAATGAAGATCTGGAAGGCAACTTCGAAGGCATTGGCGTGGAATTCAATATTACTGCCGATACAGTGAATGTTGTATCAGTGATCAGCGGTGGCCCCTCTGAAGCAGCCGGTCTGCAAACCGGAGATAAGATCCTGAAAGTCAATGATTCCATCGTTGCCGGCGTTGGTATTACCACCGATAAAATCCGTAAACTGCTCCGCGGTCCTTCTGGCTCTGAAGTGGCCACTACCCTGCTGCGCAACAATAAACAGATCGTTGCTAAAATCAAACGTGGACTTATCCCACTGTATAGCATCGATGCCAGCTATATGATACAGCCGGAAGTAGGTTATATCAAAATCAGTAAATTCTCTGCCAAAACTTATGACGAGTTCCTGGAAGCCATGCGCAAGCTGACAAAAGCCGGCATGAAGAAACTCATCATAGATGTAAGACAGAACCCTGGCGGCTTTATGGACGCTGCCACCCGCATTGCAGACGAACTTCTGGGCGATGGAAAACTGATCGTATACACCAAAGGAAAAGATTTCCCTCGGACCGACTTCAAAACCAAACGTCCGGGTATGTTTGAGAAAGGCGCACTGACCATCCTCACAGATGAAGGTTCTGCCTCCGCCAGTGAAATCCTTGCCGGTGCTATTCAGGACTGGGACAGAGGTACTATCATCGGCAGACGTACCTTCGGTAAAGGACTGGTGCAGGAACAATATGACCTGGACAACGGTGGCGCACTGCGTCTGACAGTTGCCCGCTACTATATTCCTTCCGGACGTAGCATCCAGAAATCATACTCCAACGGCCGCGATGCTTACGATGAAGATATCACTAACCGCTTCAATCACGGAGAACTGGTGAATAAAGACAGTATCCATATCACAGATACCGTTCCTTACCAGACAGCTTCTGGTAGAAAAGTATACGGCGGCGGCGGTATTACACCGGACATTTTCATTCCGTTCGATACTACCCGCTTCTCTCCTACGCTGATGGCGATCTATACACGTAATAGCTTTAGCAATTTCGCATACCATTACTATACTTCCCATAAAGAAGAGTTTGCGCAGTATAAAGATGCTGAAGATTTCACCCATAAATTCCAGACTACACCTGCTCTCTTTGATCAGTTCAAAGAATATGCGAAGAAAGACAGCGTGCCTGGAATGGATAGGCTGAGCGCCAAAGACGAGACGGAGATTAAATCCCGGATTAAAGCGCTGCTGGCGAGACAGCTGTATCGTAGTCAAGGGTTTTATGAAGCGATTAATGCTACGGACCCTGTGGTGAAGAAGGCACTGGAAGTGCTGGATAAAGAGAATTAATTATCTATTTTGATTGTTTTAAAAAAGTGAAACGACCGGCAAGCCGGTCGTTTCACTTTTTTTGTTTTGTTCCGCGCCTGACGGCGCGGGGGCCTACGGCGATAATGCAAAACGATTAGCAAGTAGGGAGGTAATTTTTTAGCTCCATCGAGAGAAGGTAGTATATATTTTGATCGTTTAATAAAGTGAAACGACCGACAAACCGGTCGTTTCACTTTTTTTGTTTTGTTCCGCGCCTGACGGCGCGGGGGGCCTACGGCGGTAATGCAAAACGATTAGCAAGTAAGGAGGTAATTTTCTAGCTCCATCGAGAGAAGGTAGTATATATTTTGATTGTTTTAAAAAGTGAAACGACCGACAAACCGGTCGTTTCACTTTTTTTGTTTTGTTCCGCGCCTGACGGCGCGGGGGGCCTACGGCGGTAATGCAAAACGATTAGCAAGTAAGGAGGTAATTTTCTAGCTCCATCGAGAGAAGGTAGTATATATTTTGATTGTTTTAAAAAGTGAAACGACCGGCAAGCCGATCGTTTCACTTTTTTTGTTTTGTTCCGCACCTGACGGCGCGGGGGGCCTACGGCGGTAATGCAAAACGATTAGCAAGTAAGGAAAGGCTATTGCACGCTGGACAGTTCAGCCCTAACGGTGAGGGAGCCGTCGGCGGTAATGTAAAACGATTAACAAATAGTGACTGCGAAGGAGACTACGGCGTTGGTATTATGCGATTGTGTGAGTACAAGATGAATTTGGAGAGACACGTGTCTGCCGAAGGCTAATAAAAAAAGAGCGACCGCAGGTGCGGTCGCTCTTTCTATTTAAATATGGTCAATTAATTATTGCGCTTTACGCTGCATTTTAGGCAAGCTTTGAACGATGAGGTCATTCATCACATTCACCGCTTCATCCAGGTAGATATCTTTGGTTCTGGCCTTTAACCAGTCTTTATTACGCGCCACTTTAGTGGAGTCGTTACCAATTTTATCCAGATCCACTTTCATGGAGGTGATGTTCAGTTCCTTCACCTTTTCATTGATGCTGTCATATTTCTTCAGGGCAGCAGTGTTTACTTTCTGTTCTGCCTTGTAAGTATTCATGTTCAGGGAATAGCTTTCCTGTTTCTCCATCCTTTTCAGGGTAGCGATATTTTCATTCAGCAGTTTGAATGCAGGACTGGCAGCCATTCTCTTCTCACTGTTCTTCTGCAATGGTTCTACATTTACAGGATTAGACCAGTAATTAAAATTAGACTTAGGAATTTCATCCCATGCCAGCGCATCGCTGTCTTTACGCTCAGATACTTCATAATAAGGATCTGGCAGCACGATGTCTGAAGCCACCCCTTTTAACTGAGTGGAACCGCCATTAGCGCGATAGAATTTCTGTTGGGTGAGTTTCAATGCACCCAGACTCTGACCATCTTTGGCAGCATAGAAATCATCCAGAGAGAACAGACGCTGCACGGTACCTTTACCGAAGGTCTGTTTGCTACCGATGATCACTGCACGTTTGTAATCCTGCATAGCAGCCGCCAGGATCTCAGAAGCAGAAGCACTGTATTCATTTACCATGATCGCCAGCGGACCATCGTACTGTACATTTTTATCGCGATCACGCAATACTACGGCATCGCCGCCACGGGAACGTACCTGTACAATCGGGCCTTCCGGTACAAACAAACCAGCCATCTGTACTACTTCAGGCAGAGAGCCGCCGCCGTTGAAGCGCAGATCCAGGATAATACCTTCTACTTTCTCCGCTTTCAGTTTGGCTACTTCTTTCGCTACATCATCCGCACAACGGGCGCCATTACGGTCGTTGAAGTCGGAATAGAATTCCGGCAGATAGATATAACCAATTTTATGTGTACCGTTGATGACTGCTGATTTAGCAAAGGTTTCTTCCTGCACGATTTCATCGCGAACGATGGTGATGACCTTCACGGTACCATCCACGCTTTTCACGGTGAGTTTTACGGTAGTACCTTTGGTACCGCGGATCAGTTTCACCGCATCTTCCACAGGGTAACCCGTGATATCCACAGGTTCTTTGTCTCCCTGGGCAACTTTCATAATCACATCATTTGCTTTCAGGTGCCCTTCTTTCCAGCTAGGGCTACCTGTAATGATACTCAGGACTTTTATTTTACCATCTTCCTCTTTAAGGCCAGCGCCAATACCAAAGAATTTACCCGCCATTTGTTCTTCAAACTGACGTTTTTCATCAGGAGGGAAGTAGTCGGTATGTGGGTCCATGGTAGAAGTGATCGCGTTCACATAGAGGCTGAAGCGGTCGTTATCGTCCTGGTGATTTTTCAGTCTTTCGAAATAACGATCATACAGTTGTTTCACCTTTGTACGGGCTTCGACTTCCAGTTGTTGATCGGTTTTATTTTTCACGCTGTCTTCCTTGGATTTATCGCGGATTTCCTGGAGATCGGTTAATTTCTCCATGGTGCGGTATTTCAGGACTTTGCGCCAAGCTTCATACCGGGCGTTTTCATCTGCCGGGTAATCAATTTTGTCTGCATCCAGTACTACGTTTTCATCCTTGGTGAAATCGAAGGGTTCTGCAAGAATTTTGGGGTAGATGGCCGCTGCTTCTGCCACGCGTTGTTTGATTACTACGTTGACATTACGGAAGCAATCCAAAGGAGCGCCCTGCAGTTCATCATCGATGTGGGTAGACAATGGCATCAGGGAGTTGATGTCTGATTTCAGGAAGAATTTCTTCTCAGCATCCAGACTACGCAGGTATTTATTAAAAGCTTCTTTGGAAAAGGCATCATCAATCGTCTTCGGTTGGTAGTGGCCCTCTTTCAGCATTTGGCCTACCAGGTTCATTATTATCTCATAACGACCTGGAGGATCGCCATAATGACCCATTTTGGTAAAGGCCAGTACCCCTACAGAGAGGGTGATCAGCACTACCGGGATTATCACTTTCAGTCTCATATGTAACTCAGTTGAACAACAATATTGTCAAATCAAATATAAAGTAATTTCATCCGTCAGAAATGGAATTATTTACCTTTTTAACAAAAATTTGGCCGGGCTGAAATGCCCGTCCTCCTTACTCTGGATAACGAAAAAAGCACCGGGAATGTTTGCTTTTGAAAATGATCCCGTTTTATCTTAATTCTTCACCAGTTTATAGATGGCTCCTTTGAAGCCATTACGTGTAGAAGCGCTGGTCAGCATATACAGCTCCCCTTTCTCATCTTCGCCCCAGCTAAGGATTTGGAGGTTATCTTCCGGAGTATTGGTAAACTTCAGGTCTGCCCTTGTCCACTGGGAGCCATTCGGAACGAGTACAAATGCTTTCCCATTGTAATCCCCAAATACGTAGAGCCCTTTCAGTGATGGTATAGCATTGCCTCTGTATACATAACCGCCTGTAATACTGATACCCAGATCATGGTTATATTCATGGATGGGTGGGATCAGTTTCAGTTTATTCGTTCCCGGAGGTACGTTGAAATCATGGAAACCCTCCATGATGCGCCAGCCGTAGTTACCTCCTTTGCTGATGATATCCACTTCTTCATACAAATTCTGTCCTACATCTCCTGCGAAAAGTTTGCCAGTTCCTCTGTCGAATGAAAAGCGCCATGGGTTACGCAGGCCATAGGCCCAGATTTCCGGTTTCGCGCCGGTTGTTTTTACGAAAGGATTATCAGCAGGTACTTTATAAGGTTTGCCATTTACATCTATGCGAAGAATTTTCCCCAGCCAGGTACCCAGATCCTGGCCATTTCCGATGGTACCGTGTTTGTCTCCACCACCACCACCATCTCCAAGTCCTACATAGAGGTAGCCATCCGGGCCGAAGGCCAGCTGGCCGCCATTATGATTGGATTCCGGCTGATCCAGTTCAAACAGTATCCGTTCAGAATTGGGATCAACGGCATTGGGGTTGCTGGCAGACACGGTGAATTCCACCAGTTTGCTCTTATGATTCAAGCCTTTTACCGGATTGGGAACAGGCGCACTATAGTAGAGATACAGTTTATGATTTTTCTTAAACTGGGGATGAAAAGCCATGCCCAGCAGGCCTCGTTCATCATAGGCGGCATTGATCTTCACCATTTCTGCGCTAACGTCTGCAAATGGCTGTGGCAGGAGCTTTCCGTTCTGCACCACCCAAACCTTACCTTCTTTCTGGCAGAAGAATAATCTGCCACTGCCATCATGCGGCACTGCCATATTTACCGGGGATATGAACTGATCTGTTACCAATTCCAACTTTACTGTTCTGGCAGGCGGTTCCGCCGGGGTAGTGGGTTCTCCGGCCCTGGAAGTAAGGGTATTTAGTGCCGACAGCAATATAAGTCCGATAAAACGGTATCTTTTCATAGAATGCAGAATTTTAGCAGGATAAAAATAATCAATGGGAGGAATAATCCGCATAGATTTGATGGATGGCATTTATCAATTATTGGGATTATTTTAACGACCTGTTTACCTTCGTGTAAAATTTCAACAGCTTGGACTCGAAGGCATCTACCAGTACGGACGCATACGCTTCACTACGTTACCCGGAATTCAACTATTACCTTGTTATTCGCTTTGCCCTTGTATTTGCGCTGGCGATGCAGTTTGCTATTATTGAATGGAAAGTAAATGAACTGGCCAGAGATCCTTTTGCATTGGGATTGATTGGTTTGTCGGAGGTTATTCCCGCGGTACTGCTGGCTCCATTCGCAGGACATATTGTGGATAAACGGGAAAAACGCGGGCTGCTGCTGAAATGTGTCATTGCCTATATTTTCATTTCCACGGGGTTATTTTTACTCACTTGGGACCAGGTAGTAAAAGGTATTCCTACTCATTGGGTATTAAACATGATTTATGCCCTGGTGTTCCTGGGTGGGATTGTGCGGGCTTTTACCAGTCCTTCTACCTTTACATTGCTGTCGCTGTTAGTTCCTAAACAATTATATGCCAATGCTTCTACCTGGAGCAGTTCTGCCTGGCAGATAGGCGGAGTGCTGGGACCGGCGCTGGGCGGGTTTCTCATCTATCTTTTTGGGGTACATTGGTCTATGTTGCTGGTAGTAGCTATATTCCTGGCGCCATTGTTCAGTCTTATCCAAATAAAGCCCAAACCGATCTATTACAAAGGTGGTGAAGGATTTGTGGATAGTCTTACCAAGGGTATAAAGTTCGTTTGGAACACCAAAGTGGTATTGGGCGCTATGGCCCTGGATATGTTTGCCGTACTTTTTGGAGGGGCTATTTCCATGCTGCCGGTATTTGCTACAGATGTCCTGCATACTGATTCTCTTGGATATGGTATTCTCCGTTCCACGCCGGCAGTAGGTTCACTCATTACGATGTTTATCCTGGCGCATAAGCCATTGAATCATAAACCGGGTATCAAACTGATGGCAGCGGTATTTGCTTTTGGCCTGACCATCATTGTATTCGGATTATCGACGACTTTCCTCTTATCTATGGCTGCATTGTTGTTTGGTGGCGTATTTGATGGGGTGAGTGTGATTATCCGGCAGACTATTCTGCAGTTGAAAACGCCGGATGAGATGCGTGGACGGGTTGCTTCAGTGAGCTCTATGTTTGTGGGATCTTCCAATGAGCTGGGCGCTTTTGAAAGCGGGTTTATGGCAAGGGCCATAGGATTGGTTCCATCTGTCGTACTGGGAGGCTGTATTACATTGGGAGTGGTGGTCACCACTTATATCATTTCTCCGGCCATGCGTAAGCTGGACCTGAAGCCCTGACGATCGTCAGAGCTTCATATCTTCTTTTAATCTTTCCAGGACGTAGTATACTGCCGGGCAGATAGTGCTGTTATTGTAGGTGATATTTGGGCGTTTGTAGAAGTCGTGGCTATCGGTGTACGGGTAGTTATGACAGTCTCCTGGTCTTACATCGTAGATGCCGCAATAGTTATCTGCGCCCAGGAATGGGCATGGGCTTGACTTCACCACATAATCTTCGTCTTTATCGATACGGAGGTAGGTATCGATGAAGGCGGCTTCCTTCATCCCCAGGAATTTGGAAATGCGTTTGATATCGGGCGCTTTAAAGCGGGGGCTGATGGATTTGCAGCATCCGGCACATTCGAGGCAATCTATTTTGCTGAATGCTTCCTCATGCAGCTCCGGGAGGAGTTTTTCCACTCCTTTTCCGCGCCTGGTTTGTAGTTTCTGGAGGAACTGTTTGTTGGCTTTCTGTTTATCTTTCGCTTTCTGTTCCCAGTTTTCAAGTAAGTTGCTCATTGGCGCAAAGATAGGCATTTCATAGATGGACAATACTATGACATTCCCTGACTACTAAAAGTGGTTATTTATCACCGATTTAACCAGCCTGGTGGCGGAGGTTTGGCAGTTGCTTAAAATCGTCATAGCTTTGCGCATTCTATTTCAAACTACCTGCTTACATCATGAATCTTTTTGATACTCAACAAAATGAATTCGTGACCCGTCACATAGGGCCGAATGAAGCTGAGAAGAGCCAGATGCTGGAAACCATAGGCGTTGCCAATCTGGACGAGCTGATTAACAAAACTGTACCTGGCGCTATTCGAATGAACACGCCACTGGCTATTCCCGCTGCGATAAGTGAAAATGATTACCTGCGCCATCTGAAAGAGATTTCACTGAAAAACCAGGTTTATCGTAACTACATCGGTCAGGGTTACTTCGACACGATCACTCCTAGTGTGATTTTACGTAATGTGTTCGAGAATCCAGGATGGTACACCCAGTACACTCCATATCAGGCTGAGATTTCTCAGGGCCGTCTGGAAAGTTTGCTGAACTATCAAACCATGGTAAGTGATCTTACCGGTTTACCAATTGCGAACGCCTCCCTGCTGGATGAAGCTACTGCGGCGGCTGAAGCAATGACGATGTTCTTCAATACCCTCAACAGAGATCATGACCACCTGAGCAGGCCTAAGTTTTTTGTTGACGAGCATGTTTACCCACAAACGCTCGATGTTATCTACACCCGCGCTACTCCTCTGAATATTGAAGTTGTAGTGGGTGATTATAAAACTGCACAAATCGATGCGTCTTTCTTCGGCGCGTTGGTACAATACCCTAACAACCTGGGTGCTGTAGAAGATTACCGCAACTTTATAGACTCCGTACATGCTGCTGGCGCATTCGTAGCAATGGCTACTGACCTGCTGGCATTGACCTTGCTGACTTCTCCTGGCGAACTGGGAGCAGATGCTGCATTGGGTTCTGCACAGCGTTTCGGCGTTCCATTAGGTTTTGGTGGTCCTCACGCGGCATTCTTCGCAGTGAAAGATGACTTCAAGCGTACTATTCCTGGTCGTATCATCGGCGTAAGTATCGATGCACAAGGTGGCCGCGCACTGCGTATGGCGCTCCAGACCCGTGAACAGCACATCAAACGCGAAAAAGCTACTTCCAATATCTGTACTGCACAGGCATTGCTGGCTAATATGGCCGCTATGTACGCAGTATACCATGGTCCGGAGGGGCTGAAAAATATTGCTACCCGTACTGCTAAACTGGCGAAGACTTTGGGCGACAAACTCGCTGCAAAAGGTCTGCAACTGGCTGCTAACAGCTTCTTCGATACTATCGTTGTAAGCGGCGCCGATGTAAAAGCCAAAGCAGAGGGCGCTGGTATCAACTTCCGTTATTTCTCTAACGGTAATGTGGGTATCTCCCTGGATGAAACCGCTACTATCGGCGATATCAATGATATCCTCGGTATCTTCGGAGCAGGTAACACCGATGCGAATGCAGTGAACAGCAATTCTACCGCTATTCCTGAAGCGCTGGTACGTACTTCTCCATTCCTCACTCACCCGCATTTCAACAGCTATCACAGTGAATCACTGATGATGCGTTACCTGAAACTGCTGGAGAACAAAGATCTGTCGCTCAATACTTCCATGATTTCTCTGGGTTCCTGCACCATGAAACTGAATGCAGCCACTGAAATGATTCCTTTGAGCTGGGCACACTGGAGCAAAATGCATCCATTTGCGCCTAAAGATCAGACAGGCGGTTACCAACAAATGATCACTGAACTGGGTCAATATCTGAGCACTATCACCGGCTTCGACGCTTGCAGTCTGCAGCCTAACAGTGGCGCTCAGGGTGAATATGCGGGTCTGCTCGTGATTCGTGATTATCATGAGAGCCGTGGCGAAGGTCACCGCAACATCATGCTGATTCCTATTTCCGCACACGGTACCAACCCTGCATCTGCAGTAATGGCTGGTTTCAAAGTGGTAGTAGTGAAAGCGCTGGAAAACGGTTACATCGATGTAGATGATCTGAAAGCGAAAGCTGAACTGCATGCGAAAGATCTGGCTGGTATCATGATCACTTATCCATCTACCTACGGCGTATATGAAGAAAGTGTGAAAGATATCTGCGCTACCATCCACCAACATGGCGGACAGGTATACATGGATGGCGCCAATATGAATGCACAGGTAGGTCTGACCGCTCCTGGTCTGATTGGTGCAGACGTATGTCACCTGAACCTGCATAAAACCTTCGCTATTCCTCACGGTGGCGGTGGTCCTGGCATGGGTCCAATCTGTGTTGCAAAACACCTGGCTCCATTCCTGCCTGGTCACGTAGACCTGAACGGCGGTACTTCCAACAATGCGGTATCTGCTGCCCCTTATGGTTCTGCCAGCATCCTGCTGATCTCCTACGCTTATATCCGTATGCTCGGATTTGATGGCGTTAAGAAAGCTTCTATGTATGCTATCTTCAATGCCAACTACATGAAGGCAAGACTGGAAAAAGCATATGATATCCTGTACAATGGCGTGAATGGTACCTGCGCACACGAATTCATCGTGGATCTGCGTCCGTTCAAAGCTGCTGCTGGTATTGAAGCGGAAGATGTGGCAAAACGTCTGATGGACTATGGCTTCCACGCTCCAACTATGAGCTTCCCTGTTGCCGGTACTATCATGATCGAGCCTACAGAAAGTGAAGATAAAGGCGAACTGGATCGTTTCTGCGATGCACTGCTGTCTATCCGCGAAGAAATCCGCGCAGTAGAAGAAGGCAGAGCAGACAAACAAAACAACGTTCTGAAAAATGCGCCTCATACACAGTTCGTTATCACTGCCGATGAATGGACCCGTCCATACAGCCGTCAGCAAGCTGCTTACCCACTGGAGTATGTTAAACTGAATAAATTCTGGCCTTCTGTAAGCCGCGTTAACAATACGCATGGCGACAGAAACCTCATCTGCACCTGCGAACCAGTAAGTGCTTACGAGGAAGTAAACGCATAAGCTTTACCCAGATAGTAAGATACAACAGGGCAGTCCGCAAGGATTGCCCTGTTTTTTTATCGCCAGAATTCACCTTCCTGTCGCGCTAACAAGAAGTTTCATCTCAACACCACTGTGCGAACCCCGCTATTTTTCTTACCTTTCTGTCATGGAGGGCAGCCAGCAATACAATTACCGCGTAATCGGGCTTCATGTGCTGATATGGAGCCTTATTCTATTGCTCCCTTACCTTATCTCCAATGCTGCCAATGATTACAAAATTGGCCCTCTTCCGGGTCTGTACTTCACCTTGGCCGGCGTTATTCATATGGTCATTTTTTACTGTCATGCATATGTGCTGTATCCGAAATGGTGGAACCAGAAACATTGGTGGTTGTATGTTATAAGCGTGGGCATTTTGATCATGGTATCATTCCAAGTGAAATGGTTCCTGCTGGTACATTGGTTTCCGGAGGTATTGCATGATACAGCCGCCTACAAATTTGTATTTGCTCCTTCCATTATAGTGTTTGTTTTTAGTCTGATTTATTGTCGGGTGATGGCAGCCATTGCACGAGAAAAGCGCGTGAAAGAACAACAGGCCCAGCAACTGGCAACAGAACTGAAGTTCCTTCGCTCTCAGGTGAATCCGCACTTCCTTTTCAATGTGCTCACCAACCTCGTAGCATTGGCCCGTAAAAAATCTGATCAGCTGGAACCTGCGCTACTAAAGCTTTCCGAGCTGATGCGCTATATGATGTATGATGCTTCTGGAAAAAAAGTAAATGTAAACAGGGAAAGGGAATACCTCGAAAATTATATAGCGCTACAACGCCTTCGGCTAGGAAACAGTGTGCAGATCAACTTCCAGTTGCAAATGGATGAAGTTACAGCCAACAGTGAGATGGATGCGATGTTACTTATTCCATTTGTGGAAAATGCATTCAAGCATGGCATTGATCTCCCGAAACAACCTACCATTAACATCCTCCTCTACGGGAAAGATAAAGTGCTTACTTTTGAAGTCAGCAATCAATATGCAGATCATGCCCCAGCTCATAAAGATGATGGGTCCGGCATCGGACTTGCTAATGTAAAGGCAAGACTACAGCTGCTTTACCCGGATCATTACACACTAACTATTTCAGATAAATATCCTGACTTTCAAATAAAATTAATCCTTGAATTGCCATGATACGTTGCATTGCAGTAGATGACGAACCACTGATCAGGGAATTGTTGGAAGATAATATCCGACAGATTCCTTACCTGGAACTGGTGGCCACTTGCAGCAATGCCACGGAAGCGTTGGCTGTATTGCAAACAGAAAACATAGATCTTATCTTCCTGGACATCCAGATGCCACGCCTTAATGGTATTAGTTTTTTGCAATCGCTGCCGCATCCGCCTATGGTGATTTTTGTAACTGCATATGAACAATATGCCATCGAAGGATACAATTTGCAAATTGTGGACTACCTGCTGAAACCCTTTAGTTTCGAGCGTTTCCTTAAAGCTTGTAATCGCGCGCAGGAATTATTTAAGATGAGACAGCCAGTTCTCCCTACTATTTTCCCTCCTTCATTTTTCGTGAATGTGGAATATACCCTCGTGAAGATTAACCCTGAAGAAGTATTGTATGTGGAAGCATTGAAAGACTATATCAAGATTCATTTTCGTCAGCCAGCAAAACCAGTACTTACCCGCATGACCTTAAAGGCCATGGAAGAAAAGCTTTACCCTCCTGCTTTTCTGCGCATACATAGATCCTTTCTGGTGGCGGCTGCCGCCGTGACGGCTATTAAGCGGGATATGGTGTGTATCGGGGAGACAGAAATTCCTTACAGCGACTTCTACAAGCAACAGATGGAGTTACTCCTGAAATAAGTATACAGAAATGATAATTCTGTCGGCACACTTGCACCCCTGATCTACAGCACAAAAAACGCCTTCTCTTTGCCGGTAATTTTGTTTGCAGATAATCACATCTGCCATGAAACACTATCCGGTCATTGCTTTCATCTTTCTGTCGAGTTCCGCAACATTGCTGCAAGCGCAGGAAAAGAAGGACAGCACTTTGCTGCCAGGAACCAAAAACCTGCAACAGGTCACCATCACTGCGGGCGCATTCGATGCCAGTGATAAAGCAAAAGGCGCGTCGCTGACGCCTATTGATGCAGTGACAGTAGCGGGCAACGGCGGCGATATCAGTATGGCATTACGTTATCTTCCCGGTGCACAACAGATAGGGGAAACAGAAGGACTTTTCGTTAGAGGAGGTACTGCAAGTGAAACCAAACAGTTTATTGACGGGAGTCTGATGCCTCATCCCAATTATCCTTCTGTGCCTGGCATCATTCAGTATGCAAGGGTGAATCCGTTTTTGTTTAAAGGCATATTATTCAGTACCGGCGGCTATTCTGCCCTGTATGGGCAAGCTATGAGCAGCGCGTTGATCCTTGAAAGCGACGACTTACCAGATAAATCATCTTATTCTTTCAGTTTGTTCCCTTCCAATGCAGCAGCAGGTTTTCAGCGATTAACCTCTAACAGATTTAGCTATGGCGCCACTGTACGTTATTCTAATCAGCAATTATATAATCGTATCGTACCACAACGGCCTGATTTCTTTGCGGGCCCCAGTTATACAGAGGCAGATGCCAATTTCCGTTGGAGGGTAGGCAAAACAGGGATGTTGAAATTCTATACCAATTGGAGCAACAGCAATGTAGGGATGCGTAATCAGGATATAGACAGCGCAGCATTGAGGGACGCCTTTCAGGTCAAAGGTATGAACAACTTTAGTACGCTCAGTTATCGGGACCGCCTCAGCGATTCATGGAGATTAGATGCCAGTGCTGGCTACAACTATCTGCATGTCAGCAATCGCAATCAACTGATAGATGCCGTTGGGGCGCCCGTTAATCTGGATATGGTGCCTTATCAATATAAAGATTTAGATAGTCGGAATGCAGAACAGTTTGCGCAAGGACGTGTGGTACTGACCCACTATTTTCCAGGCAATGAAGTGCTGCGCTTTGGAGCAGAGCAGTTTTATACGCATGAAGATGGCGTATCTAATGATACATTGCTGCGGAGTACCAATTATCTCACTGCCGTTTTTGGTGAAACGGATATCATGCTGACGGATAGACTGGCTGTTAAAGCTGGCGCACGTTTGGAGTACGCTTCGTTGCTGAATAAGTGGAATCCTGCGCCACGCATAAGTCTTGCCTGGAAAGCAGGTAGTAACAGCCAGTTCAATGCCGCTTATGGGATCTTTTTCCAGGATGCATCCCAGGCTTCGCACTATATACTGAATTATACTTATAAGGCCAGCAACCGACTTTTCAGGGCGGAAGCGTATTACAAGGAATACAAGCGTCTTCCCACTCTCCTTCCAACCTATGGCTATAACGGCAACGGCTATGCGAAAGGGATCGAATTATTCTTCAGAGATAAACGAACCATTAAAAACCTGGATTACTGGATTACCTATACGTATCTGGATGCCAGCAGGCATTATATGGATTATCCTTATAGCATGCGACCGAATTATACGAGTCCGCATACCGCTACCATCGCTATTAAACAGCAGCTGCCACAGATCAATACTTTCATCAATTTATCCTGGGCTTTTGCCACCGGACGGCCATATTACAATATTCAATACACCAATGATAACCAGCATACCTATATCGCGGATCAAGGTAGTACGCCTGTGTATAATACGGTCAATCTTCATGTAGCCTGGCTAACCAGTTTCTTCAAGGGTAGTAAGTGGAAAGACTTCAGTGGCATTGGCGCTGGTGTGGGGAATTTGCTGGGGAACAAGCAGGTTTTCGGTTATCAATATAGTTATAATGGCCAGGCAAAAACAGCAATAACGCCACCGGCTACACGCAATTTTTACATTGGCATCTTTATGAGTTTTGGTAAGGATCGTACGAATGACATACTCGACAATCTTAATTAATCATCCATATAAATTACATCAAATGAAAAAAATCACCTTACTGTTATTGGCTATTTGTTTCGTTGCTGCAACACAGGCACAACAGCACTCAGACGCTTTATTGACAGCAGTTTCACGGCTCGACAAAGCCGTGTCTCCCAAAGATTACGAAGCATTGGAAAAGGAATTCAGCAATATCGCAGTAACCCGTAAAACAGAATGGCTGCCCTATTATTATGCAGCGCTTTGTAACGCACAGATTGGATTTCTATACCAGGACGACGGTGAAAAAATTGAGCCATACAGCAACAAGGGAGCAGACCAGGCTAATACCGCATTGCATTTGCTGGATACGGCTCATCAGAAACAGGAATTATCAGAATTATATGTGGTGATGAGTATGATCAATCGGACGAAAGTATTTATCAATCCTATGACTTATGGACGTAAGTATGGACCGGTAGCAGAGCAGTATCTGAAAGAAGCTAAACGCTTGAATCCACAGAATCCTCGCATGCTGTATGCTAGTGCCTGGGTAAAATATTATACGCCTAAACTTTGGGGAGGGGATAAAGGTCAGGCGAAACAACTGGCAGAAGAGAGTTTGAAATTATTGGCGGCACAGTCGGCAGATAATGTAGCTCCTCATTGGGGAAAGACTTCCAATGAAGCGTTACTGCAAAAAATGAAGTAGTTATTCACCTTAAAAATACATTGATATGCCTTTCATTATTTTAATCCTGTTACGTATTATGTTTGGGGCTTGCATGGTGTTTGTGATCGGTTATGTATTCGGGAACTTCGCTTCAAAACCGGCACTGGCAGGCATTACCAAGGTAGCAGTAGTTTTGGGAATTGTAGCTTTTATAGCCGTAAATATTATACTGATGCGTATGGCCTGGCATCGTAATGCAGATGGCAAGTGCATGGGGCCATGGTCAACGGAACGGGTAGAAAAGTAGTTTGCGGGGCTGCTTTTCAAATCGAAAGGACGTCTCTGTTATGGAGACGTCCTTTGTTTTATTTGTCAGCATGCCCGTTATCCTGATTACCTTATATTTTTTCTGCTTCGAAGCCGGCTTTCGCTACTACGGCGGCTACTTCTTCAGGCGTCTTGCCATTTGCTTCCACGGTCAGAATTTTATCATTTACTTTGGTATCCACTTCCCAATGACCGATACCTTCTTCTTTATTCAGATGTGGCGTTACTGCTGCTACACAGCCACTGCAATTGATGTTGGTTTTGAATTTGTAAGTTTCCATATTGATTCGAATTTTCAGTTATTATTAAAGTTTTGCGTATTTCAATCTTAAGCTATTACTTACTACAGATACAGAGCTGAGGGCCATTGCAGCACCGGCAATCATTGGGTCCAGTTGGAATCCGTTGATGGGATACAGAACGCCTGCTGCCAGCGGAATACCGATCAGGTTGTAGATAAAGGCCCAGAAAAGGTTCTGGCGGATCAGTTTCACTGTTTGGCGAGATAACTTAATCGCTTTTGGCACTTGTAACAGATCAGAAGAGATGAGGGTCATTCTGGCAACGTCCATTGCGATATCAGTTCCTTTACCCATTGCGATGCTTACATCTGCCTGAGCGAGCGCGTGGCTGTCGTTGATACCATCTCCTGCCATAGCTACTACATGTCCTTGTTGTTGCAGTTCTTTCACGAAGGCTGCTTTATCGGATGGCAGTACGCCAGCTTTGAAGTGGGTGATACCTGTTTTTGCAGCAACGATGGCAGCGGTTTGTTCATTATCGCCGGTCAGCATGTATACGGTTACGCCCATTTCCTGGAGTTTGGCTACCGCTGCAACTGATGTAGTTTTGATTTTATCTGCAATAGCAATTACAGCGAGGACTTGTTCCTGATTGGCGAACCAGATGACGGTAGCCGCATTCTGTAACCATTGACGGGATTTCTCTTCCAGTGTAGCCGGCACCGTTACTTTCTGGGCATCGATGTAAGCTCTGCTACCGACGAAGTATTTTTTACCGTTGTATTTTGCTTCTACCCCTTTACCGGTGATACTGTTGAAATATTCGAGGGTAACAGGTTTGACGTTATCCATATATTTCACTACAGCAGTTGCCAGCGGGTGTTCGGATTGTTGTTCCATAGAGTAGAGCACCGCGGCGGTTTCATTATTCACCGCCCAGAGGATATCTGTTACTTCAGGTTTTCCTTCGGTGATAGTACCTGTTTTATCCAGTACGATTGCATCTACTTTATGTGCCAGTTCCAGGCTTTCTGCATCTTTGATGAGCAGGCCGTTTTCGGCGCCTTTACCTACGCCCACCATAATGGCGGTTGGAGTAGCAAGACCTAAAGCACATGGGCAGGCGATTACCAGTACGGTTACCATGGCGAGTAAACCTTGTGTGAAGCCATTGTCGCCTCCGAGGATCACCCAAACAATCATGGTCAGTAGCGCGATTCCGGTTACTACAGGTACAAATATTCCTGCGATTTTATCTACCAGTTTCTGAACGGGTGCTTTACTTCCCTGCGCTTCCTGTACCAGTTTAATGATCTGCGCCAGCATGGTGTCGCCACCTACTTTTGTGGCTCGGAAACGGATAACGCCTTTCTGGTTGATGGTACCAGCGAATACTTCTGCATCTGCTTCTTTCAGTACTGGGAGCGGTTCGCCGCTGATCATACTTTCATCAATATAAGAACTGCCGGAGATCACTTTTCCATCTACAGGGATTTTTTCACCTGGTTTTACGAGTATCAGATCATTTACTTGCACCTGGGAGAGTGGTATTTCTACCGTTTCATCCTCATTACGTATAACCGTTACCGTTTTAGGTTGTAAGCCAATCAATTTCTTAATAGCGGAAGAAGTATTTGACTTTGCTTTTTCTTCCAGGAGTCGGCCTAATAATATAAAGGTGATTACTACTGCGGCGGCTTCAAAGTACACGTGGGCGTGTAATCCGCGGCTATGCCAAAATTCAGGATTCAGGGTATTGAATACGCTGAAGATATAAGCGATACTGGTGCTGAGTGCCACGAGGGTATCCATATTGGCGTTACCGTGGGTGGCCTGGCGCCATGCGTTTACAAAAAACTGGCGGCCGAATATCAGGACAACCGGAGTAGCCAAGGCCCACATGATGTAGTTGGCATATGGTATATTCATCAGAAACATGCCGATGATCACCAGTGGTATGGAGAAGACGATAGACCACACTGCCTTGCGTTTCAGCGTACGAAAATTTTGTTGGTGTAAATCTTCAAGGGCTTCAGCAGCAGCTTCGCTGTCGTCTGTTACGAGGTCATAGCCTATTGATTGAAGGGCTGATTTCAGGTTTTCAGGCGAAACTACAGTGGGTTGATATTCTACAGTAGCGCTGGAGTTAGCGAAGTTTACTCCTACGTGCAAAACGCCTGGAGTTGCGCCTAACATAGATTCAGCACTAACGGCGCAGGATGCGCAACTTAATCCGGTAATGGGAAAGGTTTTCTTTATTGTTTGTTCCTGTACTTGCATATGTTTCAAATTGACTATACAAAGGTCGTTCACATACAGGCGGGAACTGTTATACAATCTTTACTATGATTTATATAATTTCTTGGGGGCATAAAAAAGGGTGTCTCAAACATATTTGAGACACCCCTATATAATGATAACTATATATTAATACTATTTCAGAATGCTTTCGAGGACTTCCAGTTTACCATCGATAGGTTGGGTAATGGTAAGGCCGAGAATGCGTGCTACCATTGGGTATACGTTTACGTTTTCGAAAGTAGCGAGGCGTTGATGCGATTTAAATGCAGGGCCCCAGGCCATGAAAATGGCGTTCATATCTGTCAGGTTGTTGTCGTAACCATGGTGGCCCAGAGGTGGTTTGCGGGAACCGGATTGGAAAGCATATCCAGGTTCAGCCACCAGGATGATATCTCCAATACGGTTATAGATATCTTCCTGACCATAATGCCAGCGAACAGGTGTTTCCTGTTTCAGATAAGCAGTATAATGGTTTTCGTGTTGCTTCAGGTACTCATAAGCTTTCTGAATATCTTCCGGCTTCTCTCCGTAGTACATTGTTTTTTCTCCGCCGGCTAAAACTTTCAGCGTAGTGAGCACGGTGTCTTCCGGCATAGGAATGGCATGGTCATTATCAACTTTCAGCATACCATGATCGGACACAATTACGAAGCTAACTGGCAAATTCAGTTTATTCACTTCTGCCGTCATTTTAGCGATAGCAGCATCTACAAACTTCACCGCTGCGCGAACGCTGTCGCTGTCCGGACCGTAACGGTGGCCGGCATGGTCTACTTCAGGGAAGTAGAAGGTAATGAGGTGAGGGCGTTTTTCTTCCGGTAATTTCAACCAGTCGGTAACCTGTTTGATACGGGAATCGATACCTGTTTTCTCCTGGTATTGGAAATAGTAGGTAGGACGGATACCTTGGATGGCTGATTCAGAGCCTACCCAGAAATAACTGGCCGTTACCATTTTGTTTTTCTCTGCCAGCACCCATAACGGAACGCCGCCGTACCAGCTGCCATCCGTTACAGCTGCCACGTTTCCTACCTTGTAGGCTTCCTTACGTTTACGATCCCAGAAATGGTTATCTACCAGGCCATGGTGGGCAGGATAGAGACCAGTGACAATAGAATAGTGATTAGGGAAGGTCAGGGAAGGGAAAGACGGCTGCATGGCTAAAGCACGCACTCCATTTTCGGAGAGGCGCTGGAGATTCTCTGCGCCATATTTCTCTGCATAGTCAAAGCGGAAGCCATCAATAGAAATCATGATGACATACGGGCGGGTTTGATTTGATGCGCTGTTGGCACGTCCTTCTACAATCTGCTGGGTGGTATCCTGTGCCTGTACCTGCAGGCCAACGAATAATACCGCTGCGACTACAATAAATAACCGTTTCAAAATTGCTTGTTTTAATGGTGACGGGGTACAACAAATGAATGCCAGATATAAAGCAGTCCGCAAATTAGGTAATATTTACTTTCTGGCCATTCCGCTGATAAAGCTGCTAATCCATTGGCCTCAAAACACATATGCAAATTTTAATAATTGATATTTTTTATTTATATTAGCACATCTGAAAAACCTTATATACCATGTCCGATTACACCTTTATGACAACGGAGGAGAACTTCCTGTTGCGGGAAGCCCTTAAGAAGAACAAACAACAACTGACGAAATTTTTCCTGGTAGGTGTTACGCTGCTGTTCCTGGCCGCCATTGTACCACAGCTTTATCTGTACACCCGTCATACCAGCATAGACGCGGACCAGTCTAAGTTTTCCTACACCAACATCTGGTTCTGGGTATGGTTGTTCAGCTTTATCATTGCGCTGATGTTTGCATTGATCAAAGTAACAGACATTCGCTACTGGTCTATCAAAAAAGATTTGACCACCTTACAAAAAGGCCTGATCCAGGCTCCGCTGGAGGCGATTTATGTAGAGAACAACGATACGCAAACCAATTTATCTATTAAGCTGGAAACAGGCCGTAAACGACTGTTTTATTGGATGCGCGGACAACTGGAAGGATACCGCGCCGGTCAGGAAGTAGAAATCAGCTACGCCAGGTATTCCAGGATTATCATTTCTATCATTCGCAAATAGACTGACTATCGTTCCATATTTTACCCATTTATTGAACACCTAACCTATGAAAACGGTCCGATCCCGATTCCTGATATTAGCCACCGCTGTATTAGCCATGCTGCTGCTGTTTGCAGCGCTGATACGTGAGGATAAACCAATTATTCGCAAACCCTTGATTTTACTGCATAAAGTAACCATCAACGGGAAACTGACAGACAGTATCATCTATAATGAGAAAGGGAGATTGTCGGAGATCTGGTTTTATGATGATATTACAGGCAAATGGGATGCACATAACAAATACGTTTATGGTCCTCAGGATAAAGTGGAAAAGGTAATGGAGTACTGGGGAAATGAACTGATGGAGATTGACTCTGTCGATTACCATCCAACGGGGTTTACCCGTTATTCTCTTTCCAGGAGAACGGCTAATGGCCTGTTAACGGATACGCTGCACTTTTTCACTAATGAAGAAGGTAAGCCTATCCAGATTGGCAAAATGGATACGGTCATCTATAACAACAAAGCCTACCTTACCTATGATGCGATCCAGTATCGCAATGCCAATCCACAGAAACATACTGCATATGATTACTTTCCGGCTTCCGAAGAAAGTCAGACATATACCAGTCACCAGGTAATTACAGAGCAGGAATACGACAGTAATCCTAATCCGTTCTCCGCCTTGTGCAGGGATTATCCGGGAATTGCAATGGCTACTTTCAACCGGAATATTTTGTTTGCCGACGCAGCCAATAATATGACCAAACGAACAGTAACCGATTCTTATTCCGGTAGTCTTTCCAGTACGGCCAGCGAGTCGGTATTGTGTAGTTATCGATATGATCCGGTAACACAACTGCCGCTGGAGCAATCCTACATTAAATATGAGTTGAACGACCAGGAAAAACCTGTGCGAAAGAAATACAATATTCAGTTCTATTATCAGCAGCAATAAGCTGTTGCGAAAATTATTCCGATGCTGGAATTTCCTTAACTTGTGAGGGAATTTCAGCATTGGTATTTTATGGACATAGAAAAATTCAGAGAATACTGTCTCTCTCTTCCTGGCGTAACAGAAGAATTTCCCTTTGGAGAAACAACCCTTGTATTCAAGGTGATGGGCAAGGTATTTACCTTGACAGATCTTGAGCTGTTTGAATTTATTAACCTGAAATGTGATCCGGAAGAAGCGGTGGAATTGCGGGAACGCTATGAAGGCGTAACACCGGGCTATCATATGAACAAAAAGCATTGGAATTCAGTAAGTATGGATTCCGGTATCTCCAATAAACTTATCCTGGAGTGGACCAAAAACTCTTATGATCTGGTTGTAAAAAGTCTTCCTAAAAAGGTACGGGAAGCGCTGCAATCACAGCAGTGATTTGCCATATATCCTTTTTTCCAGCGGGAATAAGCCAGCTTTTTATTACTTTACGCCGTCTTAAAAACTAAACTGTTTATGAGAAAATGGCTGCTGCTGGCCTATGCCGCACTATTTTTACCGCTAATCACCAAAGCTATAAACCAGGATTCTCTCTGGATGTATGAACACTACACCAAAAAGGAAGTAACCATTCCTATGCGTGATGGTGTAAAGCTGTATACGGCTATTTATATTCCAAAGGATCAATCGGAAAAGCATCCGATCCTGATGACCCGTACTCCTTATTCTGCCGGTCCTTACGGCGAATCCAAGTTCCGCGCTATATATGCGAATCAGTACAACCGTTACCTGCATGAAGGTTATATCATGGTAGTACAGGATGTGCGCGGATGCTGGATGAGTGAAGGACAGTTTGTGAATGTACGTCCTTACAATCCTAAAAAAGGCAAAAAGGATATTGATGAATCAACAGATACTTACGATACTGTAGACTGGCTGGTAAAGAATGTGGCAGGCAATAATGGTAAAGTAGGCCAATTCGGTATCTCTTACCCTGGTTTTTACTCTACTATGGGCGCTTTAAGCAATCATCCTGCGTTGAAAGCGGTAAGTCCGCAGGCGCCGGTTACTGATTGGTTTATGGGAGACGACTTTCACCACAACGGCGCTTTCTTCATCGCAGATGCGTTTCCGTTCTACACTAGTTTTGATCGTCCTCACCCTGCTCCTACTTCTAAAGGACCGGAAGGATATAAGTTCTATACCCGCGATAACTACAAATTCTATCTGGAAACAGGTCCGCTGAAAAACTTTGCCAAAATCATCGGCGACAGTATTAAGTTCTGGCATGAAATGTATGCCCACCCTACTTATGACGATTATTGGAAAGCGCGCAATGTCCGTAACTTCCTTACAGACGTGAAACCAGCGATGCTCGTAGTAGGCGGCGTATTTGATGCAGAAGACTGTTTCGGCGCATGGAATACCTATAAAGCCATTGAGAAACAAAGCAAAGGTACCAACAACCGTATTGTAATGGGCCCTTGGTATCATGGTCAGTGGGCTTCCAAAAACGGTACTCATTTAGGTAATATCCGTTTTGACAGCAATACATCTGACTGGTATGCAGAGAATGTAGAAGTACCATTCTTTAACTATTACCTGAAAGATAAAGGCAATGCAACGGATATTGCAGAAGCTACTATTTTCTTCACAGGTGAAAACCAGTGGAAAAAGCTGCCTGTATGGCCTCCGGCAGATATGCAGGAAAAGAATATCTATCTACAGCCTGATGGCGGTTTATCTTTCTCCAAACCAACTGCCGACAATAGTTTCAGCGAATATGTAAGCGATCCTGCCAAACCGGTTCCTTATACAGAAGATGTGCATTTCACCCGTACTATTACCTACATGACAGATGATCAGCGTTTCGCCAGTCGTCGTCCGGATGTAGTAGTATTCCAGACGCCTGTACTTGATCAGGATATCACTCTGGCGGGTCCGTTGGTAGCTGATCTTATTGCCAGCACCAGTGGTACCGATGCAGACTTCATTGTAAAGGTGATTGACGTATTCCCAGATGATTTCCGTTATGAAGCGGATGCACCGAGCGAACATGGTCGCGTGCCATCTTCTACTTACCCAATGGGCGGTTACCAGATGCTGGTACGTGGAGAAGTAATGCGTGGTAAGTTCCGTAACAGTTTTGAAAAACCGGAAGCATTCATTCCGAATCAACCTTCAGCAGTGAAATTCACGCTCCCGGATGTGGCGCATACTTTTAAGAAAGGACATCGTATCATGGTACAGGTACAGAGTAGCTGGTTCCCGCTGGTAGATCGTAACCCGCAGCAGTTCATGGATATCTACCAGGCTGATGCGAAAGATTTCCAGAAGGCAAATATTCGTATCTATCACGATGCTGCTCATCCTTCCAGTGTTGTACTGCCAATCGTGAAGTAATAAAATTCTACAAGGAAATATTGCAATCGTCCGCCAATAGGTGGACGATTGTCATTTAAAGCCAAAGCGGTATCTCCCCCCACCTCCCCACTCGATCCAGTCTGCATCTCCGCCATTTATAGTTTTTAAGCCTATCTGCACGAAACCATATTTCTGGATATTATACCTAATGGCTACACGAAGAAACCAATCCCCTTTATAGTTATCGCGTCTCCACAAATAAGTACCTCCCTGGGTTATAATTTCAAAATCGCTCAGGTGTACGCTATGGCCTATGTGCATGCCCAGCAGCATACGATCTGTAGCTCTGTCTGTGCCATATTCTTTACGATAAACCCAACCCAGACTTCCATCATAAAAGCCGTCCACTCCCAAAGCTACGCTACCAAAATTGCTGTATCTGTAGGCATCTTCCAGCACCAGGGAAGCGGTGCCATAGGACGCCTTCACACTATCATCAATACTCAGTTGCACAGATCCTATTGCCAGGTAAGCGCTTAGTTGATGATAATGCCTGACCGGAATAATGGGTTTGAACACATAGGTAGGTCTTCGGGAAGCGATGTAATTACTGTCAATTTGCGTGCGAACAATCCTTGTGATAGAGTTATAGTGATAGCGTATGCCTACGTTTCCTCCCAGCATATTCAGGCCCAGATTTGGCATAGACATGCGCCCGTTGGAGAAGTGGGTAAGATCTACTCCATATACAAGATCTAGTGTTTTGGTTATTTCCCATACGCCGCCTACATCTGCATTGAAATAGACATCCACTTTGGAGCCAATGGCATCATTGTTAGGGTTTTTCAGGGAGTCATATGGGGCCAGATCATAGGTGATACCCAGGGACAGGCCTACTACAAAGTAATGCTTCTTACGTCGGTGCACGGGCGCATAAATAAATCCGTAGACCCCGCTGGGATAGCCCAGTTCAGCTGGGTTACCAATATTGCCGGTATAAAACCCAACACCGTAACTGGGGCAGTTAAATACCCGCTGCCAGTTTTCCCGGCCGGAGGATTGCCATCCCAGGCGTACCTCTACCGCCTTATAACCATGATCAAGGGCACTTGTCAGCTCCCCGCCAGTATATAAGTGTTCGCCTGCATGTAGTTTTAATTCCAGGTACTTATGACTACCCAGGTTGGGGTCCATTTTCGCTCGTTGCCATAAGTCGGTTGAATCCTGGCCTTGTACAGATAGGGCCAGCAACAGCAAGTAACAAATAACAGTTATATATTTCATAATTCCGATACTATTGGCTTCAACAATTGGCGGGATGTTTTTGTTGGATTTGCTTAACTTGCGAGAATATCCCTTAAATTATAAAGGTTATAATCAACATTATGCTAAAGAAATACATTTTCCTGGGTGCACTGGGAGTATTGTCTGTAAAAGGTTTCAGCCAGACTAAGCCTGCTGCCAAACCAGCAAAAGCTACGGCTAAACCTGCGGCGAATTCTATCCTGAAAACCCGAATTGACAGCGTAAGCTATGGCATAGGCATTAGTATCGCTGAAAATATCCAGGCGCAGGACATGGCAAATGTCAATGTAGCTGTCCTGAGCAGAGCCATCTCCGATGTGCTGAAAAAGAATCCTCAGTTACTAACAAATGAACAAGCAAATATGAGTATCAGTAATTACCTGCAGCAGCTGAAAGCAGAAAAATCTGCTAAGAATAAAGCAGCCGGTGAACATTTCCTGGCAGAGAACAAGAAGAAACCTGGTGTAGTGACGCTGCCTAGCGGATTACAATACCAGATACTGAAAGAAGGTAATGGTGAGAAACCAACCTTGAATGATAAAGTTAAAACGCACTACCACGGTACATTAATCGATGGTACTGTATTCGATAGCTCAGTAGAAAGAGGCGAGCCGATTTCCTTCCCTGTTAGCGGCGTTATCAAAGGCTGGACAGAAGCACTGCAACTGATGCCAGTAGGTTCTAAATGGAGACTGTTCATCCCTGCTGATCTGGCTTATGGCGATCGTCAGGCAGGTCCGAAAATTGGTCCGGGCAGCGCCCTGATCTTTGATGTGGAGCTGCTGGAAATTGTAAAGTAGTCTTACTAAATAATTAATAAAATAAAAGCAAAATATGAACGTCTGCGACGTTCATATTTTGCTTTTATTTTTGTCTGTTGTCCCTGCCCAGTGGGCAGGGACAACAGACAAAAGATTTTACATGATCACTGGCTATAATAAAATTGCCTGGCAAAAAGCCAGGCATTGTTTTGAAATCCTCTTTTCCACTTAGGATTGCTTAAACACTCTTGGTCTGCGTTGTTCCAGCAACATGAAATCTGCCAGCACCATTGCAGTAACTGCTTCCAGCACAACAGGAACACGTAGTGCAATACAGAGATCATGTCTGCCTTTTACACTGAATGTTTCCACTTCACCACTTTTGATGTTGAGTGTTTGTTGTTCTTTAGGCGTACTGGAGGTAGGTTTCACGGCTATACGAAACACCAGCTGATTGCCATTTGTAATCCCGCCGACCACGCCACCGGCGTGGTTACTAGCGGTTTTACCGGTTTTATCAATAATAGGGTCATTATGTTCAAGGCCTTTCATTTTGGCGGCAGCGAAGCCTGCGCCGAATTCAATTCCTTTTACGGCAGGAATAGCAAAAACGGCATGTGCCAGGGATGATTCCAGCGAATCAAAGAAAGGTTCTCCCAGTCCGATGGGCAGGCCGTCTACTCTACATTCTACTACACCGCCAACGGAGTCTTTTGCTGCAATAGCAGCTTCCAGGCCTTCTTCGGGGTTGCTATAGCCGCCTACTTCCGTAATCACTGCATTTACCTGGATGCTATCGCCGAGGATTTTCTTTGCGATAACGCCGGCAGCCACCAGGTTGAGTGTGAGACGGCCGCTGAAATGCCCGCCGCCACGATAATCTTCAAAACCGCCGAATTTCTCTGTTGCCACAAAGTCGGCATGACCTGGGCGGGGAAACTCGCGTAATTTTTCATAATCGGTACTACGGGTATTATTATTTTCGAACATGATCGTAACCGGAGCGCCGGTAGTATGATCGTTGAATACGCCTGATTTCAGGAAAGGAAGGTCTTCTTCTTTGCGAGGAGTGGTTCCTCTGGAGCCTCCTTTGCGACGTTCCAGGTCGGCCAGGAAATCTTCCTGTTTCAGGGAGATACCGGCAGGTACGCCATCGATATTCACACCGACGCTGGCCCCATGGGATTCTCCAAAAACATTAACCCTGAATATTCTGCCAAAACTGTTCACACGCTGAGAATTTAATTAAGATAAATATGTTGATATCCGGATAGCAAGGCTACTAGGCGTTTACCGTAGTTTCCACCTTTCCGCCGATTTGACGCAGGTGGTCATAGAATTCCGGATAGGATTTATTGATCGCTTCTGCATTTTCAATTACGACCGGAGCATCTGCCGTTAATGCTGCCACAGCACAAGCCATAGCAATACGGTGATCGTTATGAGAGCTGACAGTAGCGCCTTTGATACCGGTACCACCATGTACCAGCATTTCATCGCCGTTCAGATCAATACGAATACCCATTTTACCAAACTCCTGCTGTAATGTAAGTCCTCGATCACTCTCTTTGTGCGCCAGTCGGCTAACACCCAGAATTTTCGTAGTACCGTTACAGTTAGCAGCCAACGCTACCAGTGGCGGAAACAGGTCAGGACAATCTGTAGCATCAAATTCAAATGCTTTCAGACCATCTTTTTCGATGTTCATGGTAAACATGCCTGGCAGGATATAAGCGCCTGCCGAGCGCAATGCATCCAGAATAGCTTTATCAGACTGGGCTGATTCAGTGTTCACATGATGTACCTCTGCTCTTCCGGCCACGGCAGCAGCTACCAGCAAAAAGGCAGCGCCACTCCAGTCGCCTTCCACGGTATATTCCTTTGCTTGATATTGTTGTTTTTTACCGAAATGGAAGGTTTCAAAATTTTGTTGCTGAACCTGCACACCAAAATGTGCCATCAGTTGAAGGGTTAAAGCAATGTAAGGTTTGCTTTTCAGGTCCTGTACAGTAATGGTTACATTTTCTGCAGCATTACCATAGGCCATGAGCAGGCCTGTCAGGAATTGGGAGCTGAGACTACCATCGATAGTGATATCGCGGGGTTGCAGTGGTCCCTGAATATGAAGGGGTAGTTTACCTTCGCGGGAAGTAACTTTCACTTCCAGTTGTGGTAATACCTCTTCGAAGAAGTTCATTGGGCGGGTAGTGAGACTACCATGACCATTGATCGTAATTGCTTGTGATGCCAGTGCAGCTATAGGCGTAAACATACGGATACCCAGTCCGGATTCTCCACAATTTATTTCGTTAAGGCGGGGCTGGATACCATTGCTGTCGATTTCGATCACATCTGCTTTGCGAATAACTGTGGCGCCTAATTTTTCAGCCACATCCATTGCTGCCAGACAGTCGTTGCTCAGGCCCGGGTTACGGATAATGCTTTTGCCATTGGCCAGCAGGGCGGCTGCTACCGCGCGCTGCATCGCACTTTTAGAAGGGTTGGCCGTAACCGTTCCGGATATCCTGGCCGGGAATACAGTAACTTGCATATATTTATTTCGTATAGCCGTTTTAGTTAGTTAGATAAAATTTACAACTGCTGCATCATTGCTTTCAGTTCATCCAATGGAACCGCTTTGGTAGTAGCTTTCCCCAGTGTTTCCAGCAGTACAAAATGAATACTGCTTTTTTCACGTTTCTTATCCAGTTTGAAGATATCGAAAGCGGCTGCTTTATCGGACGTAAATGCCACCGGCAGCTGGTAGTCGGCAATCAGGCGAATCAGGCGCTGGGTCTGATCGGAAGGGAATCCCATCAATTGTTCGGAGAACCTTGCGGCAGCTACCATACCTATTGCCACTGCTTTTCCATGTGCAATATGCTCCAGTTTTTCCACTGCATGTCCGAGGGTATGACCAAAGTTCAACCAGCGACGGGGGCCGGTTTCCAGCTCATCTTCCAGCACTACTTTGGTTTTGGCATCTACTGATTTCTCTACCAGGTATTGCAGTACTTCCACATCGCGGGCGAGTGCACGCTCTTTATTTACCTCCAGATAGTCGAACAGTTCCGCATCCATGATGCAGGCGTATTTGATGATTTCAGCGAATCCGTTATGCCATTCTTCATCTGGCATTGTTAACGGTAACGCATAATCGAAGAGGATAAATTCCGGTTGGGTAATGGTGCCCAGCAGGTTTTTTTGTTTACCATGACTAACGCCATTTTTACCTCCGATAGAAGCGTCTACCTGTGCCAGCAATGTTGTGGGAACAAAGCCGAAAGGGATACCTCTCATATAGATACTGGCAGCGAAGCCGGCAACATCTGTGAGCATTCCGCCGCCAATCCCTACCAGGGTGGTTTTGCGGTCTGCCTCATAGCTGATGAGTCCATCGATGATTTTCTCCACCGTAGCCATGTTTTTCACTTCTTCACCAGCGGGAACGATGATCTTTTTCCATCCCTGCAATTTCGCGCCATGCTGAAGTTCCACATTTTCATCGATCACGAGTACGGAGCGGTGAATATCCACATGATTGCCCAGGTGCAGCAGACTTTCCCCGAGGAAATACCTGGAAGTCTGCTGCCTGAATTGATGAGTTTGTATCTTCATACTGTTACTTGTCTTCGTTCATTACCCTGTTCTGGCGGTTGATAGATTCCAGGTGAACAGCATCGAAGTATTTCAGGATGAATTCCTTGGTGAGGCCCAGTTTCTCGCCTTTGGCGATGTTGCGCTCCAGGATTTCATTCCAACGGTTAGTTTGGAGAATGGTGATATTATTTTCTTTTTTGTAGGTACCTATTTTCTCAGCAATCTTCATACGATTACCCAGGAGCAGCATGATTTCATCATCTACCTGGTTGATTTGCGCACGCAGTTTTTCCAGGGCAGAGTTGAAGTCTTTTTTATCGGTATGTTCACGACGCCAAACGATAGCATCCAGCATTTCAGCGAGTTTCTCAGGAGTAACCTGTTGTTTCGCATCAGACCATGCGTTATCTGGATCCACGTGTGTTTCCAGCATCAGACCATCGTAATCCAGGTCGATTGCTTCCTGAGAAACTTCTTGCAGGATATCGCGGCGGCCGGAGATATGAGAAGGATCGCAGATCATAGGCAGTTCAGGCATACGGCGTTTCAGCTCGATAGCCAGGTGCCACATTGGAGCATTGCGGTATTGAGTATTACCGTAGCTGGAGAATCCACGGTGGATCAGGCCTACTTTAGAGATACCTGCTTTCTGAATTCTTTCCACAGCGCCGATCCAGAGTTCCAGATCAGGGTTGATAGGGTTTTTAATCAGTACAGTAGTATCCACGCCTTTCAGCGCATCTGCCACTTCCTGTACAGAGAAAGGATTCACAGTAGTACGGGCTCCTACCCAAAGGATATCCACACCAAAGTGCAGGGCATCTTCCACTTGTTTAGCGGTAGCAACTTCCACAGCCAGCGGCAAACCGGTCAGTTCACGCGCTTTCTGGAGCCATGCCAGACCTTTAGTACCAATACCTTCGAAAGAACCTGGACGGGTGCGTGGTTTCCAGATACCGGCGCGTAAAACGTCTACCTTACCTGTTTTCTGTAAAGCCAGTGCTGTAGCCAGGACTTGTTCTTCTGTTTCTGCACTGCATGGGCCGGAGATGATCAGCGGCTTTTTGTCCGAAGAAGGATCGGAGAATTTGGTGTTAGCAAGAATCTGCTCCATTGTAGTATGCTGTTCCATAGTATTAAGTTACTGCGTTTTATCTGATTAATGTTATTTCAGGATTTTCCTGATTTTATTTGACTTTTGAATAAGCTTGTAGAAAGTATCGTAATCTTCTTCTTCCAGTAATGTTTTCATTTGCTGTAACTGGTGAATATGTTCTTCCAGTACGTCCAGCACATTGCTGCGGTTATGTTTGAAGATAGGCACCC
Source organism: Chitinophaga dinghuensis (assembly GCF_003259435.1). Lineage (GTDB taxonomy): Bacteria > Bacteroidota > Bacteroidia > Chitinophagales > Chitinophagaceae > Chitinophaga > Chitinophaga dinghuensis. The sequence continues at coordinate 638,593 of NZ_QLMA01000001.1, read as the reverse complement.
ACATATCAGGGGAGCTTTTCGCGAGGCGGACAGTAGATTCAAAACCACCGCTGGCGAGTTCGAAGATGCGTCCCTGTTCTTTTTCTTTTTTCAGTACTGTCAATGCCAGTGCGAAAGAAGTGATATGGGAGATGTGTGACACATAGGCCGTGTGAAGGTCATGCTCTTCAGCGTTCATGTACACCGTGCGCATTTGCAACTGATCCACCATATTTTCCACCATTTCCAGTGCATCTTCATCGCTGTTTTTCACATCGCAGAGCACCATTGTTTTATTGGTGAAGAGGTTTCGTACAGCTGCATCGGGGCCGGAATACTCGGTGCCGGCCATCGGGTGGGCAGCCACGAAGCGACCTCTGTTTGGATGACCGGCAACGAGTTGTAAGATATTTTTCTTGGTAGAACCAACATCCATAATTACTTGTCCGGGTTGTACCTTATCCATCAGGATGGGGAGTACTTTCAGTACCGCGTCCACTGGGATAGCCAGCACAATAAGATCCGAACGTTTCATTGCCTCTTCCAGCGAAGCGCCTTCATCGATGATGCCCAGTTCTTTGGCACGCTGCAGGTGTGATTCCTGCTGATCCACCCCGATGATATGACTGGCTGCACCTTTCTCTTTCAGGCTGATAGCCAGGGAACCACCGATAAGACCCGTTCCTATTATTGTAGCAATCATCGTTATTAGTTATTAATCGTGTTTTTTATTCTTTCAATGGCTTCATCAAATACTTTGACATCCTGACAAAGACTTACTCTGATATATCCGTTACCGTTACTACCGAAGATGCCGCCGGGAGTGATAAATACGCGGGATTTATAGAGTACTGCATCGCTTAGCGTATATCCGTTATCGTAAGTAGCAGGGATCTTAGCCCAAACGAACATCCCTACCTGGTTTTTATCGTATTCGCAGTGCAGCATGTCCAATAGTTGGAATACCTTTTCTCTGCGGGAGCGGTAAATAGCATTCAGTTGATCATACCAATCTTTTCCCAGTTCCAGGGCTTTAACAGCCGCCATTTGCAATGGTTGGAACATACCGGAATCCATATTGCTTTTGAAGCGTAACACTTCGTTGATCCATTCTGCTTTTCCTACCAACATTCCCACGCGCCATCCCGCCATGTTGGAGGATTTGCTCAGGGAGTTGAGTTCCAGTACCACTTCCTTTGCGCCTTCTTCCTGGAGGAGACTTACAGGTTCCTCATTGAGGATGAAGCTGTAAGGGTTATCGTGGCAGATAAGGATATTATTAGCTTTACCGAAAGCGATCAGTTTTTGAGCGAACTCTCTCGTAGCTTTAGCGCCGGTAGGCATATTGGGGTAGTTTACCCACATCAGTTTCACTTTGCTGAGATCTGTTTTTGCCAGTGCATCAAGATCAGGCAGCCAGTTATTTTCAGCTGTCAGGTCATAGTCTCTGACAGTAGCGCCGCTGAGGCTAACTGCAGAGCGGTAGGTAGGATATCCTGGGTTAGGAACCAGCGCTTCATCGCCTGTTTGCAGGTAGGTCATACAAATATGCATGATACCTTCTTTAGAGCCGATGAGCGGGAGTACTTCCGTATCAGGATTCAGCGTTACATGGTAAAAGCGGTGGTACCAGTCGGCCATTGCTTTACGCAGCGCGGGAATTCCTTTGTACCCCTGATAAGCGTGCGTGTTAGGTAGTGCTGCATTGGAGTGCAGCGCTTCTACAACAGAAGGATGTGGGGGCAGATCCGGGCTGCCGATACCGAGGTTAATTACTTTGGTACCATCCTGATTCATCTGTTCAATTTCGCGCAGCTTTTTGGAGAAGTAGTATTCTTCCGTGCCTTGTAATCTTTTAGCTACCTGTATGTGCATATAATGACCTGATTAAAGCGTTTTACCTTTTTTGTAGATACCTAATACTTTGAGGTGTTCGGTATGTTGTTCAATTTCTTTGAGTGCCTGTTGGAAATCCTGCAGGTTATCAAATTCCATATCCGCGTGAAAGTAGTAATTCCATACTTTGGCGGGGATTGGGAAGGATTGCAGTTTAGAGAGGTTAATACCTGCTTCTGCTATCCTGGTGAGCACGCTGGCGAGACTTCCGCGTTCGTGGCTTGTTTGAAAATACACGGATGCTTTATTGGCATCTGGCGCGGTTTCAACTGGTTTTTTAGAAACGGCGAGGAAACGTGTATAGTTATTTTTGTTGGTATGAATATTTGGAGCGATGATATCGAGTTCGAATATTTCTGCTGCGAGACTGCCGGCAATCGCTGCTGTAGATTTCAACTTTTTGCTGCGAACGTGTTTAGCGCTGAGGGCGGTGTCTTCGGTTTCAACCAATTTGATGTGAGGGTATTTTTCCAGGTAGTCCATACATTGAAGTAATGCCATTGGATGGGAATGTACTTCTCTGATATCGTCCATTGTCTGGCCTGGTAATACCATCAGGTGTTGATTGATTTGCAGGTAGATTTCTCCGATTACGTGCAATCCTGAGTTTTTGATCAGGCTGTAATTGGGCAGGATGCTGCCTGCGATGGAGTTTTCGATGGCCATGATACCGGCATCCACATCAGGTTGTTGTTTTACTTTTCTAACCAGTTCAGCGAAAGACGCGCAGTTTTCCGTTTCGATATTTTTACCGAAATACGATTGAGCTGCCACCTGGTGGAAACATCCTTCAAACCCCTGTATCGCAATTTTCATGTGTATGTGATTGATTGAATATTATTTTTAGTTGCTGTAGCAACTAGCTACCTAAAACAGAAAGGGCCCCGACAACGGGACCCTTTGCTATTAGAACTTTGATATTTAAAGTTTGATTATTGCAAACGAGTCCCCGGCTTCTTCGCATAAAAGAAGTAAGAGAAGTAATAAAAAAAGTAGCTAGTGAATTGCTTTTTCATATAATGAATATTGCTAAATCAAAAAAGGCCCCCCGTTTCGCGGGAGGCCTTTTGTTAAGTATCTTTTATTTTAGTACACAAATGACCTCCCTATTCCTGGTACCAGAAATAATAAAAGCCAAAAAAACCAAAAGTCACTTGTGTGTTCATTATCGTGTTTGTTATTTTTCGATGATGGAACAAAAATACAACGTGATTTTAATTTTCCAATAGCCAAGACCGAAAAATTTTCTTTTTTCAAAAATGACACCTTTTTATTGAATATTTTTTAATGCTTGTAAAAAATGGAGGGGTGGAATTAATGAAATCAGGGGTTATTATTTTAAATAAGTGAAAGCGGGCTAAGCTGTTGGATCAATTATATTGATTAGTTGGGTATTAATTTCGAAAAAGAGGGCTTAGGAAATTGGGGCGCAATATTAACCGTTGTATAGACAGTATATGTAGAGGGGCATTTATTAGCTTTAAATAGAACGGCCTTTATAATAAGATAAAAATGTTGGCGACTCTGGCTGCTATAAAATAAAAAACCGTCTCTACTGAATAGAGACGGTCATTTATTAATATGCGTTGTGTTGCAAATTAGTGTTTAGCAGCAGAAGAATCAACAGCTTTAGCTACGGAGTCAACAGCTTTTTTAGCTGAATCAGCAACAGCACCTACTGCTTGGTTAGCAGCGTTTGCAGCAGAGTCAATTGCTTGAGTCGCTTGAGTTGCAGTAGAGTCAGCTTTCTGTTCAGAAGCACCACCACCGCAAGCAACTGCGAAAATACCGAAAGCGAGAGCTAAGAAACCAAATTTGATAACGTTCTTCATTGTACAATAATTTAGGATGTTTTTTGAATGATTTACCTTTTATACCCAGATCACCCAAAAGGTAACCCATTGTTTTAAAAAATTTTTTTTTCGGTACTTTGGGTTACCAAAAGCCTTTTAACTGTATTAAAGAGTGAAGCATATTCAAGACATAGGAAAAGACAAGGATTTATTGCTGGGATTGGCAAAAAATGATGGTAAATCATTGGAAATCATCTATTCAGAGAATTTTCCAGTTGTTTTACGCATGATTTTACAGCATAATGGGTCTGAGGATGATGCCAAGGATGTGTTCCAGGAAGCCATTATCGTATTATATGAGAAGGTATGTGGTGGGGACTTTACACTGACGAGCCGGTTAAAAACCTTCCTCTATTCTGTATGTCGCCATCTCTGGCTGAAAAAATTACAGAGCAACCACGGCCTTTATGCCTTACCTGTCGAACTGGAAGAAATCATCCCGGCAACGGACGTAATAGATGAACACGAGGCGAAAGATGAACAATATAAGATAATGGAACATGCCATGGGAAGCCTGGGGCAACCATGTAAGACCATTCTGGAAGATTATTACCTGCATAAGAAATCCATGCAGGAAATAGCGGAGAAATTCGGGTATACCAACTCGGAAAACGCCAAAACCCAGAAGTATAAGTGTCTGATGCGACTGAAGAAAATATTTTTCGACAAATACAATACATCATTATAAGCAGCCATGAAAGAAGATTTGTTTCTGATCAGCGAAATTGAGCGTTACCTGGAAGGGGAAATGACAGTGCAGGAGAAAGCTGCCTTTGATGAATTGCGTCGTACCAATCCTCAAATTAACCGCCAGGTGGAAGAGCACCAGCTCCTTTTACAGGAACTGGACCACATGGGCCGCCGTCAGCAACTCCAGGCCCAGATGGATGCCATCCATGGCGAACTGGATATGAGCGCTTTACGTATGGAGGCGATGGAAGCCAACCAGGCTGCCAAGCGTACCCGTATACGCCGCCGTACCATTACCAATCTGGCTGCTGCAGCCTGTATTGCCCTGGTGACCTCTCTGTCTACCATTGCTATCCTGCAGAACAACAGCCGTAATAAATCTACTGCCCAATACGAGGACGTAAGACGCGTACTGAATAATATTCAGCGCTCTCAAAACGCTCTTATCAACGATATCAAGGACAAAAACAAAGCACCTGTCAATCCCGGCACCTACGGCGGTACCGGTTTTGCCGTATCTGGTAATGGTTACATCGTAACCAACCTACACGTAGTGGCAGGCGCCGATTCCATATACGTACAGAATACCAAAGGAGAAGCATTTAAAGCGGTTAGCGTTTTTGAAGATATTTCCAGCGACCTCGCTGTGCTGAAAATAGCAGACAGTACCTTTAAAGGCCAACCACTGCCTTACGCACTCAAACCGCAGAGTATTACCCTCGGTGAAGAAGTATTTACCATGGGATACCCAAGAGATGAAATCGTTTACGGCAAAGGTTATATCTCTGCTAAAACCGGCTTCAACGGGGATACAACCGCCTACCAGGTATCTATCCCTGTCAATCCAGGCAACAGTGGCGGTCCACTGTTGGATGCTAAAGGCGATATCGTAGGTATTATCACTGGCAAACAAACCACCGCAGATGGCATCGCCTTCGCAGTGAAGTCAGCTCATCTTAAAAGATTGCTGGATGAAATGCCAAAAGATAAACAACCTAAAAAAGAATGGAGCCATAAAAGCAAACTGGATGGCCTCAGCCGCGTAGACCAAATCAAAAAAGTAGAAGAATTCGTATACCTCGTTAAAGTATACAACTAATCATATGGCCTGCTTCGCAGGCCACCAACTATTTATCATTTTGCATCATTAGGAGAAACCCACCACTTAGTACCAATCTATTTACCTGGGATATTAAGTAAAAAGGGAACGCTTACTCCAGCTAAGCAAGATGCCAGCTTTTCTACTTTGTAGCCAATGACCAAAAGCTGCAAAGTGATTATCTGCAATATTTCACTAAAAGAAATCCACATACTCAACTACTTCCAAAAATCCGAGAACGATTTACCAGTTGATGTATTTAGTGGTAATACCTGTGTGAAATGAATACTGTACAAAGCATTCCAGGTATAAGAAGGGGCTACTCCTTTCATCCTGCCGCATAGGCAATCCGCATTACGCACGAAGAAAAAGAATAAAATCACGGGTTTAATTGTAAAAACCCAAAAAAATCATTAGCTTTCGGAAAGTGCCATACCTACAGACCTTAAACATGATGGGAGTTTAGCGTCGAAATTTTAAGTACCAACTTTGGCCAGTGTGCACGTGTCTCCCTAAACAATACTAATAATCTTGCTTTTAACTGGAAAATGAAAAATAAAGAAAGGGCCTGCTCTATGCAGGCCCTTTCAACTTATGTGCAGTTCGTTTATATACCGAAAAGACTAAAACTTGGCCTTTTTAGCTCAAAACACCCATTTTATATAGCAATGGTTCCCCTGCCGACCTATCCCCTATCAAGGATATTCATACCAAAAGAAAGGAAAAAAGAAAGGGAGCCAGCTTCTTGCAGGCCCCCTTCTACTATAAAAAAGCGTTTGGTTTATTTCTTCATCCAGCTTTTATACTTGTCTGTTATCCAGTAGTATAAATCATTGGTATCCATTGCCCGCATCTGATCATAGGTAGGATAATTATCCCGCATGAAATGCTGCAGCGAATCTCCACTCAAACCAATCACACGATTTACCAATATCGGTGTAAACCTGGAATCAATGTATTTTTCCTCCTCCATCTTCACATAATTCTCCTTAAACTGCCGTTTCTGCTTCTCTTTTTTGGAAAACCGGGTAATCGGGCTGAATACGATCCCTGCTCCCTGAGGGGTATTTCCTCCTGCCAACGGTTGATTCGGCAGATCCAGGAGATAGCCATACTGCTCCCTTCTGGCAATGGAATCCAACTGATAAGGGGAATACTTCGCACTGATATCCACTCCTTTCAGGAATTTACTGGTCACCGTCATTTTAATATTGATCGTCTGATCGCCGGAAGCTGCAGTAACCATCACTGTATCGGAGTTGTAGCCCACGAATGAAACGGTGAGCCTGTCGCCACGAGAGGCTGAAATCCGGTAAAAACCTCCCTGGTCCGTGACGGAATGCTTACCGGTTTTGAGGTTAGTAACAGTTGCATAAGGCAACACCAACCGGTTCGTATCAGATACCACCCCAGTCACCGTCACCTGTGCCTGAACGAGCTGTACGGTTAACCATCCCCATGCACAGCATAAGGCTAAAATGCGGGCAAATTGCTTCATAATTTCCTGTATTAGTTTAAATCCTAACGAACAACTCCTTCATTTCAACAGCTCAGGGACTTCTTATGTTCAAGTAATTAACAATACAATATTAGGGTTTAGTCGCATATTAAAGTAAAAAATCCTTGCGACGATATATCGCAAGGATTTCAGTTATTGACCATAGCGCCAGTAGCGCCGGTTATCTGATTTGTTAAATTTTACAGGACTTCTGCTTTAATACGGGTGTCGAATGTTTTTGTTTCACCCGGCGCCAGTTGTACCAGTCCCAGACCATTATTAAACGCATTTGGCGCACCGGTCAGGTTCTCGATGGCAATACTGTTGCGATGCGGCGGAATATAAATCTGCAATACGGGATAACTTTCTCCTGGGAAGAAACTGATACGGATTTGTTTCTTCGGATCATGCAGCACCGCTAACGGCTGCGCCTGTACGAAGTCCAGCAGGAAGGAATTATCCAGCTCCACACCCGCCAGCAGTTTACCTTTCGTAAACTCCGTGTAAGGCAGCACCTTTCCGGTTGGAATTAATTTAGCGTCGAATTCCACTATTTCCTTAGAGGCGAAAGTCAGTTCCAGTTCATCCACCGGCGTACCAGTAGTGAAGTAAGGATGCCATCCATCCATTAGCGGCATTACCTCATTACTTCTGCTGGCGATGCTGGTGCTTACCTGCAACTCATTTCCTGGCAACAGGGTGTAAGTAGCGGTGCAATCATATGCAAATGGATATCCTGCATCTGTCAGCTCATAGCTATAAGCCAGTGTTACAGTCGCTTTGTTGTCGTCCGCCTGTTGTGCCACCACATTGAATGGCGCATCGTACAATAAGCCATGGATCGCATTTCCCGGAGCTATAGTCTGTTCCAGCAGATAGTCTTTTCCATTGAAGGTATACCTTGCATCTTTAATTCTACAGGCATATGGACTCAGTTTTACATTCTTAAAGCTGCTTTTCAAATCTTGCTGCATATCTGCCAGATCGCGGTAACTGTCAATCAGATTGAGGGTTTCCGCTCCTTTTTTAATCTTGAAGCCATGCAGCAGAGCGCCGTGTGCCGGGATGATTTCCACTGTGGCGCCCAGCTCATCTTTCAGCGCTAAGATATCAAAGCCTGCTTCCTGTATTGAATGAATACTAAATCTCATTGTTCCTGTTTTTTGAAATGAAGGCTTACAAAATAGAAAATATTAAATACAGTTGTTAATAATATTTTCCAGCCATTCCTGTTTACCGCTTACCAGCTTAGGTTCCGGACCAGCAGCGGCAATATTGCGCAGGTCTTCGAGCGTCAGTTGGCCTGCTTCGAAATCTTTACCTTTTCCACTGTCGAAAGATGCGTATCTGTCCTTACGGAATTGCTTATACGAAGTTTGTGTCAGTACTTTTTCCGCTACGATGGCTGCGCGCGCGAAGGTATCAATACCACCAATATGTGCATGGAAAATATCTTCCAGATCGGTGGAGTTACGACGGGTTTTAGCGTCGAAGTTTACGCCGCCACCAGCGAATCCGCCAGCTTCCAGGATGATCAGCATACTTTCGATAAGATCATTCAGGTTGGTAGGAAACTGGTCAGTATCCCAACCATTCTGGGCATCGCCACGGTTAGCATCGATGCTGCCCAGCATACCTGCATCGGCAGCTACCTGCAGTTCGTGTTGGAAGGTATGGCCTGCCAGGGTAGCGTGGTTTACTTCTATGTTCAGTTTAAAATCTTTATCCAGTCCATAATGGCGCAGGAAGCCTATTACGGTCGCACTATCGTAATCGTATTGGTGTTTCGTAGGCTCGCAAGGTTTAGGCTCGATGAAGAAAGTACCTTTGAATCCTTGTTTGCGGGCATAGTCACGCGCCATGGTCAGGAAGCGCGCCAGGTGTTCCTGTTCGCGTTTCATATTAGTATTCAGCAAGGTCATGTAACCTTCGCGGCCACCCCAGAAAACATAGTTTTCTCCGTTGAGGGCAATGGTAGCATCCAGGGAGTTTTTCACCTGAGCGCCGGCATAAGCCACTACAGAGAATTCAGGGTTAGTGGAAGCGCCATTCATATAACGGGGATTGCTGAATACATTGGCTGTTCCCCAGAGTAGTTTTACGCCACTCGCCTGTTGCTTTTCTTTTGCATAGGCTACTATTTGCTGCATGCGACTTTCATACTCCGCTACGTTGCTGCCTTCATCTACCAGGTCTACATCGTGGAAGCAGTAATAAGGCAATCCCATTTTGGTGATAAATTCAAAGGCTGCATCCATTTTATCTTTCGCGCTCTGAACGGCATCCGTGGCTGTCAACCATGGAAATTGCTTTGTACCGGGACCAAACGGATCGCCACCGGTACCGCAGAAGGTATGCCAGTATGATACTGCAAAGCGGAATAATTCCTTCATTGATTTGCCGGCGATGATTCTGTTTTCATCATACCAGCGATAGGCCAGTGGATTATCCGTGTTTGGGCCTTCATAGTTGATTTTACCTATGCCTTTAAAATACTCGCTGTTTCCAAGTGTAATACTCATAACTATGTGGATTTTTAATTTAAAGATTATCCGCATTCTCTCCGAGAGAGAGACGTTGTTTTAGTCCGTACAGCCAATGTCCGTAAGCCTCCAGGTACTGTTGCTGCAAGTGCTGCTGCGGTTCTATAACAGCCAGGCATTCCATGCCATGAAAGGCTGTCTTAAAGTTATAATATCCGGCGCCGGTAGCGGCTCCTCTGGCGGCGCCCTGTGCTCCGTCTGTATTGTATAGTTCAATTACCACATTGGCAGTATTGGCGAAGGCTTCGCGGAAAAGTGGACTGAGGAACATATTTGCCTGTCCTGCCCGTACCCGGTGAATAGAGGGGCCCATTTCTGCCATGATATCCATACCATAGTTCAGACCAAAAACAATTCCTTCTTGTACAGCGCGCAGTAAATGCTCTTTGCCATGGAGATTGAAGTCCAGCTGACTAACGGTGGCCCCTATACGCATATTTCCCAGGATTCTTTCAGCGCCGTTGCCGAATGGGAATACCTGTAATCCGCCGGCGCCAATAGGCGCAGTGGCGGCCAGTTCATTCATTTCGGGATAGCTCATATCCCCTACTGCCGATTTAAGCCAGCTGTTGGCAATACCGGTGCCATTCAGACACATCAGGACGCCATTGCGTACGCCGCCGCCGTCCATGTTATTCACATGTACGAAGGTATTCACTCTGCTTTGGCTATCATGTGCATGCTGATCGCTGACAGCGTACACCACACCGGAAGTACCCGCTGTGGTAGCGGCTTCGCCGGGTTGGAGCACATTCAGGGAGAATGCATTATTAGGTTGATCGCCGGCTCTGTAAGTGACAGGCGTACCAGGATATAGTCCCAGGATCTCTGCGGCGGCAGTTGTCAGCAGACCTTGTTCGCCAAAAGTGGGTACTATAGCAGCAAGTAGCGCGGGATCAATGTTATAATATCTTAAAAGTTCGTCGGCTATGGATTGGCGGGTAAAATCCCAGAAGGTGCCTTCAGAAAGGCCAGATACCGTAGTGGCGATCTGTCCGGTGAGCTTCATCGCAATGTAGTCTCCCGGCAACATAATTTTATGGATACGTTCATAAACATGCGGCTCATTTTCCTGTACCCAGCGTAGTTTGGAGGCGGTAAAATTTCCTGGAGAGTTCAACAGGTTTGTGAGACAGTATTTTTCCCCGAGTGCATGGAGGGCCTGGCGACCGGTTTCTACAGCACGGCTGTCACACCAGATGATAGCGGGTCTCAACACCTGCTGCTGTTTATCTACGCATACCAGTCCATGCATCTGGTAAGCGATCCCAATACCTTTTACTGTTTTGGGGTCGAAGCTGAGTTGTTGTTGTAATAATCTCGTGGCATTAATCACCTCACTCCACCAGCGATCGGGATCTTGCTCAGCCCAACCGGTATGTAAAACCTGCATGGGCATTTCTCTGGAAGGGCTGATAGCAGCGGCCAGGCATTTACCGGAATCTGCATCCAGTAATGCTGCCTTGATAGAAGAAGAGCCTATATCGTAGCCTATAAAATACATGTTGAAATGATTTTTCGTTGGCAATAGATATCCAGTGGTCGCACCTAATAAAGGTGCGACCTACTGAAGTTATATATTTTTAAGATTAAACGACTACCAGAAAACAGTGTAGAGCGCCATCAGGATGCCGCAAATCAGCACTGCACCAACAGTAAAGCCCAGTGATGGTTTGAACATAGAAGCATCGATAGCCAGTCCTTTCGGATTGTTTGCACTCTTTGGATTAGCCAGGGTGATGATCACCATACCAATCACGCAGATCACAAACACGATACCCATTCTGTCGATGAATGGAATTTCATACAGTCCTGAATCCGGGTTGAGAACGGATAAGCCAATGGAGTACAGGCTTTCCAGGTTTGCGAATCCAGGGAGGAATTTGAAGAAGAAAGACAGTAACAGCCCACCGATCATAGCGAACAGGGCTGCGCTGGAAGTAGTGCGTTTCCAGAAGAAGCCCAATGCGAACATCGCGAATACGCCCGGAGATACGAAACCGGTGTATTCCTGGATGAACTGGAAGCCTCCTTTTTTGTCGATACCGAGGAAGTTGGAAATCACCACGGCAATCACCATGGTTACCACTACCACCATACGACCTACACTTACAATTTTCTTTTCATCTGCCTCTTTATTATAGATTTTCTTATAAATATCCAGGGAGAAGATGGTGGAGATACTATTCGCTTTACCTGCCAGGGAAGCCACTACAGCGGCGGTCAGGGCGGCAAAAGAAAGTCCTTTCAGCCCAACAGGCAGCAGGTTCAGCAATACAGGATAGGCGTTATCTGCATTTAAGGAACCACCTTTTGTCATTTCTTGTTGGAACTGACCTTCTTTCCAGAGAACAAAAGCGGCGATACCTGGTAAAACCACGATGATAGGCATCAGCAGTTTCAGGAAACCTGCGAATAACAGACCGTTACGGGCTGTTTTGAGATCGGCGCCCAAAGCGCGCTGCGTGATATACTGGTTACATCCCCAGTAGTTCAGGTTTACAATCCACATACCTCCAATCAGTACGCTAAGTCCCGGCAGATCCAGGAATTTAGGGTTCTCCTTATGGATAATCATGTGGAAATGATCGCTGGCATGTTCTGTCATCAGTTTGAAGCCATTCAGTACGCCGGTGCTACCAAACTGGCTGGATACCAGTTGCAGCGCCAGGTAAGTGGTAGCCAGACCGCCCAGGATCAGGAAGAATACCTGGATTACGTCTGTGTAACCGATTACCTTCATACCGCCCAGGGTAATGATGATGGCGAATACTGCCAGGCTCACCATACATACATAGAAGTTAATCCCGGAAATGGTGGTGATAGCCAACGCACCCAGGTAGAGGATGGATGTAAGGTTTACAACCACGTACAATAATAGCCAGAATACCGCCATGATGGTGGCTACCGTCTGATTATACCTGCGTTCCAGGAACTGGGGCATGGTATAAATCTTGTTTTTAAGGTAGATCGGCAGAAAGAAGATGGCCACCACAATCAGTGTCGCTGCTGCCATCCATTCGTACGTGGAAATCGCCAGACCGATGTTAAACCCGTTTCCTGACATCCCGATAAACTGTTCAGCGGAGATGTTGGAAGCGATCAGGGAAGCGCCAATGGCCCACCAGGTAAGAGAGCCTTCCGCGAGGAAGAAGTCTTTCGAGTCGGTTGTTGCCTTCTTTTTCTTTTTGTAGATGTAGTACCCGTATCCCGCAACGATGATAAAATAAATGAGGAAAACAAGGTAATCAAGATAATGAAGCGTGTGATTCATAACGTTCAAACGTGGTTGTTAAAATTAATAGCGGAACAATTTAGCGAAATAAATGTAAAAAATACCCTTACATCCCATCAAAACTAAAAACCGCAGGCAAATTCTGCGGTTTTTAGGGCGGGTTCAAAACTATCATTTTCTGTCACATATCAAAGTCCGTTAACAAAAAATGTAACATTTGATACCCTTTAAATTTACGGAATGATACCCTCGAGGGTTACTGTCTGGCCTTTTGCGGGCTGCAACTGCACCTTTTTTCCATTATACGTTACCGTTACCTTTTCGCCACTGAGGGATTTCAGACTGGCTTTTGTGAGCTTATTATTTTTCCAGGCCATGCTTACTTCAAAACCGCCTCTGGCCCGAATGCCGGAAATATTACCTTCTTTCCAGGCGGCAGGGAGTGCTGGCAAGAGCTCAATCATCCCGTCATTACTTTGAAGCAGGGCTTCCGTAATGCCCGCTGCGGAGCCAAAATTGCCATCGATCTGGAAAGGCGGATGGTCGTCGAACAGGTTGCTGTAGATAGATTTCTTAAAGAGGGCTTGTACGTTTTCATATACTTTCTCTCCATCTTTCAATCGCGCATAAAAATTGATGATCCAGGCGCGGGACCAGCCGGTATGTCCGCCGCCATGAGATAAGCGAAACTCCAGGGTTTTACGGGCTGCGGCAAAGAGTGCAGGCGTTTGTTCATTGATCTGGTTGCCGGGATACAGGCTGAATAGGTGAGACATATGTCTGTGACCCGGGTCTTCTTCCTTGTATTCTTTGATCCATTCCAGTATCCTGCCATCCTGCCCGATCCTGGTGGGAGGAAGTTGGGAAATAATCTGCTGCATGCTATCAGCGAAGGCAGCATCTTTTTTTAGTATATGCGCTGCCGTTATATAGCGGGTCAGGAATTCGCGGATAATTTGGTTATCCATGGTAGGACCATAGGTAAGCGATTGATTTTTACCCGTTACAGGGTCCACGTACCAGTTTTCAGGAGAGTAAGCCGGTGCCGAAACCAGGTATCCTTCCGGACTTTTCACCAGGAAGTCTTTGATAAACTGCGCATGCTCATACATGGCCGGATAGGCCGTATCTGCCAGGAATCGCAAATTGCGGTTATAATCATAATGGTCCCAGAAATGCATCAGCACCCAGGTGGTACCCATTGGGAAGGTGCCATAGAACATTTCATTCTGTAAGCCGGTTTTGCCGAAAGCATCAGTAGCGTGGTGCATTGTCCAGCCACGGGCGCCGTACATTTTACGGGCGGTGATGCGCCCTTCCGGACGGATATTATTGATAAAATTCACCAGCGGCAATACGGTTTCCGACAGATTATCGGATTCTGCATGCCAGTAATTCATTTGGAGGTTGATATTGGTATGGAAGTCAGACTGCCATGGGGCATTGATATGATTATTCCAGATTCCTTGCAGATTCGCCGGCAATACTCCCGGCTGGCGGGAGGAACCGAGCAAAAGATATCTGCCGTACTGGAATAAGAGCGTGGTTAGTTCCGGATCATACGCGCCATTTTTCACGGCCTGGAGTCTTTCATCTGTAGGGATATCCTTTCCATCGGTACCCAGGGAGAACTGCACCCGGTTCATTAAAGCAGCATGGTCTTTTATATGAGCGGCCAGGAGGCTTTCCCAGGAGGCGCCTTTCAGCTTTGCGCCCGCTTTGTTCAGCAACGCCAACGGATCAACGTTATCTTTTATGGATAGGTTGTCGAAATCGTAGTTGGTAGCGCCATCAATGAGTAACACTATTTCATTTGCGTCATGGATTTTCAGGCTATCGGTTACTGCGTTGAGGATACCGTTTTGTTTCAGGACGGTTAGGCTCCCGGCGAACTTCATATGTTTCCCTTCCGGACCTTCTGCGGGATTGGTATCTACAATCTGCCCAGTGAGCACAATGCGGTTGATGCCGGCAGTATGGGTACTGCAATCTTTGTACATGGACGTTCCTCCTTTGCTATCGTCCGGGCGATTCAGGTAAATAGTAGTATTCAACGCCTTAGGCCGACTGGCAGTGAGTTTCACTACCATTACATTTCCTGGTGCAGAACTGAAGACTTCTTCTTTATATGTCGCGCCATCTTTGGTATAGGAGCTGGTAACAACTCCTGTGGTGAGATCCAGTTCCCGGGTGTAATTGGTATACCCTCGCTTATCCAGGATGAAGTTTACATTCATCAAAGTTTGGTAGGAACGGAAGCTTCTGGCTATTGTGGAGGAGTTTTCACCATTTACCGCCACCATATTAGGACGGGCCAGCGCTGCGGCTTCTGCCGTTTTTCCCTGGAACAGGAGTTGCCTAACGGAGTCGAGTACACGAAGACTGCCAGGGTTGGCGTCATTGAACTTTGTACCTGCCCAGAGGCTTTGTTCATTTACCTGTATCGTTTCAGATTGCGGGTGACTGTAGATCATACCACCGAGGCGGCCGTTGCCTACAGGCAAGGCTTCCATCCATTTTTCGGCGGGCTGTTTATACCACAGCTTCAAGGGTTTCTGTTGGGCGAACGTGGAATTGGTCGCCAAAATGGCGAGGACTAGCAACTTTCTCATTCCCCCAAAATATATAAAATAGAAAGTCCTGTCAATACTGGGGTTAAATCGGTATCAGGAACGGGGATAATACGCTTAGCAATGGATTGCAGAATGGGGCGCCTTCGGCGCTGTCTTTTTTCTCGCAAGGCAGCAAAGCAGCATAAGCAGCAAAGGATCGGTGCGGATGGTTTCTCGCAAAGGCGCAAAGAGGCAAAGGATTATGTTGTGTTGTTATTAAGCCCGCAATAGTAGGTTGTAGTACTTACACTCTTTTTTGAAAAGATATTTCAGGATGGAGAAAGAGTAGCTAACTTTCTTCGAGCTAATTCATCATTATACAATCATACAAGACTACAACAATACATAAGCCTTTGCTGCTTTGCCTCTTTGCGCCTTTGCGTGAAACATTCGCCATATATTATTTCAGCGCCAGATCAGCCAATTGTGCGCCTACTTTTGATCCTATGGCAACGCCCATTCCACCCATTCGGACACCTAGTATGATATTGGGAGAATGATGTCGGATAATGGGTTGTTTTGTTTTGCCGAAGGCCATGATTCCCGTCCATCTGTCGGCGATTGTAAAAGGATGATTGGGAAGAATTATTTTGCGGAGGATGTTTTCCAGTTCGTGTTGGATACGATCGTTGTAGGCAAAACTGGTAGTGGATTCTCCGGCGAAATCCAATTGCCGGCCACCGCCGAAAAGTACACGACCTTCCAGCTCCCGGAAATAATAAAATCCTTCTTCGAAATGAAAAATCCCTTTGAAAGGGAGTCCTGGTATCGGTTCAGTGATGAGTACCTGTCCCCTTCCCGGCACCGTGTCTCCCTGATCCTGTAATAACTCTTTTGTAAAAGCATTGGTGCAAACAATCAGTTTCCTGGCGCTAAAGATTATATCTTCCTGCAGGAGATGATGCGGTACAACCACGTTTACACTGTGTTGCAGATCCTCCACCCGGGTAACTACAGCGCCGGTTTTCACCTCCACGCCTAAACGAAATGTGAGGTCTATGAGACTACGCATCATCTTTCCTGTATGTAATTCGCCTTCGTAGTTATTGCTGATGATGGCTTTCACTGTTTGACGATCAAATCCGAATTCAGATAGTTTTCCCGAGGCAACAGAAAAAGGCTGCTGCGGGAAGAAGTGTCCCAGTAAGGAATTCACCTGATCGATTTTATCGAGCGCCCATTCATCGTGGGTAGTAATGAGTTCATAGCTACCATTTTCCGTATAGCCGATAGCGTTATCTCCCAATCGCTGGCGGAGCAGTTGTAGTCCTTCATAACGCATTTGGACCAACTGCAGTACCTCTGCTTCCGACATGGTTTGCAGATCCGACAGGATTTCCGTCAGGCTACCGATACAGGCAAAGCCGGCATTCTTAGTACTGGCGCCTGTTGGCAGGACTTCCCTTTCCAGCACCAGTACGCGGGCATTTTCATCCGCCTCTTTAATACTTATAGCGGTAGACAGTCCAACAATTCCGCTACCTACGATGATATAATCGTATTGTAAAAGACTAGTTTTTTCCCAATAACTCAGCATCTCACTAAATATTTATACGGTACCAACAGAACCGCCATCAACTCTAAATACAGCGCCTGTAATAAAGGAAGCCTGATTGGAGGCCAGGAAGACAACAATACCGGCAGTTTCCTCCATCTGACCGGCTCTGCCCAACACCTGGTAGGGGCGGTTTTCTTTGAGGAATATACGGGTAGCCTCTTCTCTGGTCGTGTTTGCTTCTGCTGCCATTTTATCCAGCATATCATCCAGTAACGGCGTGCGGATAAAGGCCGGCGATACTGTATTCACTAAAATGTTATCCTTTCCATAAGCCATGGATAGGGTTTTGGAGTAATTATTCAAAGCTGCTTTTGTGGCGTTATAATGCGCCATCATGGGGTCTGGCTGCACCGCATTCTCTGAAGAAATATTAATGATGCGTCCGCCTTTTTCCTTCAGCATTACAGGGATGACAAGGTTTGTCAGCTCTACTACGCCGAAGAAATTCACTTCGAAGATATATCTCCATTGCCCCAGGGAAATATCGTGAATAGGCGCAATCGTGTCTATCGTACCGGCATTATTGACTAAAATATCAATACGTCCATATCGGTGCAAAGTGGCGGCCACCAACTGTTCCAGGTCCTCTTTTCTGGACATATCCGCCGGCACAGCCGTTATATCATATCCTTCCAGTCGTAGTGTGGCTGCGGCATCTTCCACCTCATCCGTATTCCTTGCGCTGATAACTACCTTCGCGCCTTCCTTCAACAACGCCTCTGCTATTGCTTTTCCGATTCCTTTGCTACCGCCAGTAACGATGGCTACTTTGCCCTGTAATTGCAGGTCCATATCTAAATATTTTGCAAGATGAGTAATCAAGTTCCAAAACGCTATTCAATCTACAAAATCCGTAGCTTAGATAAAATTATTTCCTCATGAACGCAACCCAAGCTTATGCGGCGCAAAGCGCCACCACTCCACTAGGCCCCTGGAGTTTTGACAGGCGCCCTGTTGGCGAACATGACGTGCGCATCGACATCCTCTATTGCGGCGTATGTCACTCTGATATTCACCAGGTACGAGATGAATGGGGAGGCTCTATGTACCCGATGGTGCCTGGTCATGAAATTGTAGGACGCATTACAGAAGTAGGATCTGCCGTGAAAAATTTTAAAGTGGGCGATCTGGCTGGCGTAGGTTGTTTTGTAGACTCTTGTCGGGAGTGTCATCCTTGTAAAGCAGGAGAAGAACAATACTGCGAGAAAGGAAATGCCGCCACTTACAACGGCACGGAAATGGATCGCAAAACGCCTACTTATGGCGGTTATTCCACTCAGATTGTAGTGGATGAAAAATACACCTTGCATGTGTCCGATAAATTACCGCTGGATGGCGTAGCGCCATTGCTCTGTGCGGGAATTACGACCTATTCTCCGCTGCGTTACTGGAAAGTGGGCAAAGGTCACAAAGTAGCTGTACTTGGACTTGGTGGCTTAGGTCATATGGCTGTGAAACTGGCGGCCTCTATGGGCGCCGAAGTAACCATGCTGAGTACTTCTCCGTCTAAAGAGCAGGATGCCAGAAAACTGGGCGCGCATCATTTTGCACTGATTAAAGATGATCAGCAGATGAAAGCATTACGTAACCAGTTTGATTTCATCATCAATACAGTTTCAGCACCACATGAATACGGCAAATTTTTAGCGTTACTGAATCTGAATGGCGTGATGATTTGTCTGGGCGTACCGCCGGAAGCCTCACAGGTACCAGCTATCCAGCTCATCATGGGCCGACGCAGTATTGCAGGTTCATTGATAGGCGGCATTCGGGAAACACAGGAAATGTTGGATTACTGTGCAGCACATAACATCGTTGCGGATGTAGAAGTGATAGACATTCCAAAGATTAATGAAGCGTATGAAAGGATGATGAAGGGAGATGTAAAGTATCGGTTTGTGATAGATATTGCCAGTTTGAAGAAATAGGCAGTAGTCATCACTAAATTAAAGAAGTTGTATAAAAAGTAAAGGATTGACGCGTGGGCGTCAATCCTTTACTTTTTATCTTCGTTGCGGGAAGATTTATACGAGATAACCAAACAGGTTATCGTCTTTATTTAATTCAGTGAAGTTGAGATTGTACTTGCGGAAGTTAGCGATCAGCACATCATAATCTTCTTTTCTTCCCAGTTCAATACCAATCAGGGCAGGGCCGGATTCTTTGTTATGTTTCTGAATGTATTCAAAGCGGGTGATATCGTCATTGGGTCCCAGCATGTGGTTCAGGAATTCTTTCAATGCGCCTGGTCGTTGAGCGAAACGTACAATAAAGTAATGTTTCAGTCCTTCGTAGAGCAGTGATCTTTCTTTGATTTCCTGCATGCGGTCGATATCGTTATTGCTACCGCTGATGACACAAACCACTTTCTTACCACGGATTTCATCGGCAAAATCGTCCAGGGCCGCGATAGAGAGGGCGCCGGCAGGTTCTACGACGATGGCATCTTCATTATATAATTTCAGGATGGTGGAGCATACTTTTCCTTCGTTGACAAGGTGCATTTTCTCCAGTACTTCCTTGCAGATTTCGTAATTGAGCGTACCTACGCGTTTCACAGCAGCACCGTCTACGAATCTTTCGATTTCGTTGAGTGTAACAGGGCCGCCATTTTCCAGTGCAGTGAGCATAGAGGCAGCTCCTTCTGGTTCAACGCCGATGATACGGGTTTTAGGACTATATGTTTTGAAATAGGTACCAGTACCGGCTGCAAGTCCACCGCCGCCTACCGGAACGAAGAGGAAATCTACCTGGGACTGATCTTCCAGAATTTCCACTGCTACGGTACCTTGTCCTTCAATAATTTTCGGGTTATCGAAAGGGGGGATGAAAGTCATGCCTTCCGCTTTCGTATAGGCTTGCGCTTCAGCGGAGCAATCGTCGAAAGTATCGCCGACTAAGCGAATTTCGATGTTCTCGCCGCCGAACATGCGTACCTGGGTAACTTTTTGTTTGGGAGTGATAATCGGCATGAAAACCACGCCTTTAATATTCATTGCTTTACATGCATAGGCAAAGCCCTGTGCATGGTTACCTGCGCTGGCGCAGGTAACGCCTTTTGCCAGCAAATCGGCAGGAAGGCTGCTAATCAGGTTATATGCCCCACGCAATTTATAAGATCGTACAATTTGCATATCCTCTCTTTTCAGGTATACATCGCATTGATAGCGTCTGGAGAGGGTTGCGGAGTAAGTGAGTGGAGTACGGTTAACAACTGGTTTCAGTTTTACCGCCGCATCCAGTATGTTGAGTGAGCTGACGCCCGTGGTAGTATTGGTGGACATAAAAAGAAAAAGTTTGAATAACAGGCTGCAAGGCAGCCTTGCAGCCTGTTACAGTATATTACGCATTAGGGCGCAGCTTGCGAACAGCCGCACCTGCCTGCCACATTTCGCTTTCGCGGAGTTCTTTCAGTTCTTCGTTCAGTTTCTCGCGATAATCAGCAGTACTGTTGGAAGAGATAGAACGGGCAGCTTCTTTACCTGCAGCAACGCTGGCATACAGTTCATCGAATACAGGCTGGGTAGCGTCTTTAAACTTCTTCCACCAGTCGAGCGCACCGCGCTGAGCAGTAGTAGAGCAGTTAGCATACATCCAGTCCATACCGTTTTCTGCTACCAGTGGCATCAGTGATTGGGTCAGTTCTTCTACTGTTTCGTTGAACGCTTCAGAAGGAGAGTGACCGTTTCTGCGCAGGGTTTCGTACTGAGCAGCGAAGATACCCTGGATACAACCCATCAGGGAACCGCGTTCGCCGGTCAGGTCGGAGAATACTTCTTTTTTGAAATCTGTTTCGAACAGGTAGCCGGAACCAACGCCGATACCCAGCGCAACAACGCGTTCTTTAGCGCGACCAGTAGCATCCTGGAAGATAGCGTAGCTGGAGTTCAGACCCTGACCAGCCAGGAACAGACGACGCAGGGAAGTACCGGAGCCTTTAGGAGCTACCAGGATAACATCCACATCAGCAGGAGGAATGATACCTGTCTGATCTTTATAAGTGATACCAAAACCGTGGGAGAAGTACAGTGCTTTTCCTGGAGTCAGGTGATTTTTCAGAGTAGGCCACAGAGTGATCTGACCAGCATCAGACAGCAGGAACTGAATGATAGTACCTTTTGCAGCTGCTTCTTCAATGTCAAACAGTGTTTCGCCTGGTACCCAGCCGTCAGCAACAGCTTTATCCCAGGTTGCAGAGTTTTTACGTTGACCAACGATAACGTTAAAGCCGTTATCTTTCAGGTTCAGTGCCTGGCCTGGGCCTTGTACACCATAACCGATAACTGCAATCACTTCGTTTTTCAGCACTTCCCTAGCTTTTTCCATAGGGAATTCTTCTCTGGTTACTACTTCTTCGAGTACGCCGCCAAAATTGATGGTTGCCATGTTGTTTTCTTTTTTGCATTTGGCCTGTGTCTATAGCACAAAGCCAGGTGTGAATTGTGAATGAATATGATGTCTAAGATTAATAGCTGGCTACGGATTTATCCAGTTCTTTCAGATGTTCATGGAAACGACGACTCCACTTGACAATCGCTACGCGCCCGCTTTTAGTATATTCTATCAGCCCATATGGCTCCAGCTTTTTGATAAAATCAACCAGCTCTTGCTGATGGCCTGTTTTTTCTATTACGAAATAATCGCCGGTAATGGTCAGGATACGTGCATTATTCTCCCGGATTAGCTTCTCCACATCTCCGGCGGTATGTAATGCCTTTGTAGAGATTTTATAGAGCGCCAGTTCCTGGTATACCACCTCGTCTTCCTCATGTACAAATGCACGGTGAATTTCAATCAGACGCTCAATCTGTCCGACTACCTTGTCCAGCTGTTCGCGTGTAGACATTACCGTTATAACAAACTTGTACACACCAGGGATCTCTGTTTCAGCAGTGGTGAGACTGGTGATATTGATTCCTCTGCGGGTAAAGATGATGGTGATACGGTTAGTGATACCTATACGATCCTCCGTATATACCGTGACTGTATATTCTTTTTGCATAAGTCCTGTTGTGAATTACTGATAAACAATACGCGTGAATGCTGCGGTACTACTCTAAACGAATAGTGGAGACCGGTGCACCTGCAGGTACCATGGGGAATACGTTATCTTCTTTTTCCACCACAATTTCCAGCAGATATGCGCCTTTGGTAGCGAGCATTTCATCGATTGCTGATGACAGGTCTTCCCTTGCTGTTACTTTTTTGCCGGGGATAAAGAATCCTTTAGCAATCTGTACGAAATCAGGGTTCGTCATTTCAGTGGAGGAATATCGTTTGTCGAAAAACAGTTGCTGCCATTGTCTTACCATTCCCAGGAAGTTGTTATTCAGGATTACCATTTTCACACCAATCTGAGATTGATAAATGGTTCCCAGTTCCTGTAATGTCATCTGGAAGCAACCATCGCCTACTACTGCTACTACTTCTTTTTCCGGAGCGCCCATTTTTGCGCCCATGGCTGCTGGTACAGAGAAGCCCATGGTACCCATACCACCGGAGGTGATGTTGGTATTGGGGTTTTTAAAACGGTAGTAGCGAGACGCGATCATTTGGTGTTGGCCCACGTCTGTTACCAGGATGGCTTCACCGTTTGTTTTTTCGGAGATCAGTCTTACTGCTTCGGCCATTTTTATTTCGCCGGCTTCCGGATAGAGCTCACGGTGTTGTACTTTGTCGTACTCTTTTTTATGGCCGGCTTCGAACTCCTTTAGCCATTCGTCGTGACGGGCAGGCGTTATGAGTTGATTCAGCGCTTCCAGTGCAGTTTTCGCGTCTGCATGGATAGCCACATCCGCACGGATGATCTTATTGATTTCAGCGGCATCTATTTCGATATGGATGACTTTCGCCTGTTTCACGAAAGTATTCACGTCGCCGGTTACACGGTCATCGAAGCGCATACCTACTGCGATTACGAGGTCGCATTCGCAGGTGAGCATGTTAGGCGCGTAGTTGCCGTGCATACCCAGCAGACCGCCATATAGTGGATGATCTACAGGAACCGCAGACAAGCCAAGCAGTGTGGAAGCAACAGGAATCTGTGCTTTCTCTGCCAGTGCAATGAGTTCATTTTCAGCGCCAGATAGCAATACGCCATGACCACAGAAAATATATGGTTTCTTAGCGCTGTTGATTAATGCCGCCGCCTCGGTTACCGCCTCCTGATCCAGTTCCGGAATAGGTTGATAACTGCGGATGAACTCACATTTTTTATATTCAAATTCACATTTGCCTACCTGTGCGTTTTTGGTGATATCTACCAGAACAGGGCCTGGACGGCCACTGCGGGCGATATAGAATGCTTTGGCAATAGCATCAGGAATATCTTCCTGTTTAGTGACCTGTATATTCCATTTGGTGATAGGCATGGTAATACCAATCACGTCTGTTTCCTGGAAAGCGTCGGTGCCTAAGAGGGAAGCAGCCACCTGACCGGTGATGCAAACCATTGGCGTACTGTCCATATAAGCGTCAGCCAGTCCTGTTACCAGGTTGGTAGCGCCTGGGCCGGAGGTAGCAAAAGCTACGCCTACTTTGCCGGAGCTGCGGGCATAACCCTGGGCAGCATGCGTCGCGCCCTGTTCATGCCTTACCAGTATATGATGCACCTGATCCTGAAAATCGTACAGGGCGTCATAGATAGGCATAATAGCACCACCGGGATAACCGAAGATTGTTTCAACGCCTTCCGCTACGAGGGAACGCATTAAGGCTTCTGCGCCGGTGATTACAGGTTTAACGTCTAACCGCTTATCGGCTTCTTTCTCAGCCTTCATCGGTAACACATCCTTCTGTTGCATTTTTTACAAGTTTTGCGTACTTAAATAAAATTCCATTGGATGCTTTCAATGCAGGCTGTATCCACTTAGCACGGCGAGCCGCCAGTTCTTCATCACTCACTTCTACATTGATGATATTGTTCACTGCATCTATTTCAATAATATCGTTGTCTTGAACGAGGGCAATATTTCCGCCTTCAAAGGCTTCCGGCGTGATATGTCCCACTACAAATCCGTGTGTACCACCGGAGAAACGGCCATCGGTGATGAGTGCCACGCTTTTGCCTAATCCCACGCCCATGATAGCCGAGGTAGGTTTCAGCATTTCAGGCATACCAGGCGCGCCTTTAGGGCCTACCTGACGGATTACCACTACATCCCCTTGTTTTACGCGGCCTGACTGTATACCTGCGATGAGTTCAAACTCGCCATCAAATACGCGTGCAGGGCCTTTAAATCGTTCGCCTTCTTTACCGGTGATTTTAGCAACAGAGCCTTGAGTGGCGAGGTTGCCGTATAATATCTGGATATGTCCGTTTGCTTTCAATGGTTTTTCCAGCGGAACGATGATATCCTGTATGGTGAAGTCAATATTTGGTACGGACTCCAGATTTTCAGCGATTGTTTTACCAGTAACGGTCATGCAATTTCCGTGTAGGCGTCCCTGTTGGAGCAGGTATTTCATCACTAATGGCACGCCTCCGATATTGTGGAGGTCTTCCATCAGGTATTTACCGCTTGGTTTCAGGTCGGCGATAAGCGGAGTAGCATCGCTGATGCGCTGGAAGTCGGCCAATGTTAATTGTACCCCAACAGATTTTGCGATCGCGATGAGATGCAGTACCGCATTGGTACTACCGCCCAGTGCGATGATGACAGTGACTGCATTTTCGAATGCTTCTTTTGTCATGATATCGCGGGGTTTAATATCTTTTTCCAGGAGCAGACGGATGTATTTACCAGCATCTTCACATTCTTGTTTTTTCTCCGGGCTCAGGGCGGGGTTGGATGAGCTGTAAGGCAGGCTCATACCGAGTGCTTCTGCAGCGGAAGACATGGTATTGGCAGTGTACATGCCACCACAGGCGCCAGCGCCAGGGCATGCATTGTGTACGATGCCTTTGAAGTCTTCATCAGCGATAGTACCAGCCATTTTCTGGCCCAGCGCTTCGAAAGCAGAGATGATATTGAGGTCCTGACCTTTCCATTTACCGGGAGCGATAGTACCGCCGTACACCATGATAGACGGGCGATTGAGGCGCCCCATTGCCATGAGTGAACCAGGCATATTTTTATCGCAGCCAGGAACGGTGATTACTGCATCATAGTATTGTGCACCCACAACAGTTTCAATAGAATCAGCAATCAGATCGCGGCTGACGAGAGAATAGCGCATACCTTCAGTACCGTTGCTAATGCCGTCGCTGACGCCGATAGTGTGGAAGTTCAGACCGACCAGATCATTCGCCCAGACGGCTTTTTTCACATCTTTAGCGAGGTCGTTGAGATGCATATTGCAGGTATTGCCATCATAGCCCATGCTCACCACGCCTACCTGTGCTTTTTTCAGATCTTCGTCTGTCAGACCGATCCCGTGCAGCATAGCCTGTGCGGCTGGTTGCGTAGGATCTTGCGTGATCGTTTTGCTGTACTTGTTCAATTCCATTGCTGTGAGTTATTATTGTTTCAGATTACCAATGGTTTATAGTAATCCTATTTTAAAAGTTGGTTTAAAATTAGCCGGTGGGGATTTGATATTCAAACTAAGAATTCATTATTAACCGGTCTTCAAATTTGGCTTTAGCGCCTGGAAACCCTTTACAGTTGAGGGTTTTTACTTTTTCGTTTTACAGTCTTCAAAAAAATCAGAAGGCATCAAGTATGAAGTATAAAGCTAATTACATTGACTGAAGTCGACTTGCTGTTATGCATTTCATAATAACTCCGGAGGCTTCATACTCAATGCCTTTTGAAATATTTTTAGGCCAGTTGAGGCGTACGTTCGAATGCTTTTTCCAGTACTCTTGCTTTGTAAGCTTGCTGGAGCACTTTACCGAGAGAATCTGCCCATGGTTTGCCGAACGATTGACCATCGAGGGAGTCGAGACCGATTACCTCTGCAGCGGTACCGCAGAACCAGGCAGCGTCAGCTTGTTTGAGTTCATCGATGGTAAAGAGTTTTTCTTCCAGTGGGATATTGAGTTCGTGGCAAAGTTCGATAACGGTAGCGCGGGTAATACCTGGGAGGATAGAGCCGGTTGGAGGAGTGAATACTTTGCCGTCTTTTTCGAAGAATACGTTAGCGCCTGGTCCTTCTGCAACGAAACCTTGCTGGTCCAGCAGGAGTCCTTCATCGTAGCCTTTCTCTTTAGCTTCCTGGGAGGCGAGTATGGAGTTTACATAAAGGCCTGCCGATTTGGATTCGATTTTGAAAGCTTTAGGATTTGGACGTTCGAAGGAAGAGGTCATCACTTTGAGCAGTTTTTCGCCGAGGTATGCTCCCCATTCCCATGCGCATATCAGGATGTGACTATCTGATGCTGCTTTGAGTGTCATGTTTGGCGGGCAGTACACCAACGGTCGGATGTATGCTTCCTCCATGTTGTTCATCTCCAGCATTTTGTAGGTAGCTTCGATCAATTCTTCATTCGTCCATTTGAAGGGGATGTGGATTAATTCGCAGGAGCGACGGAGCCTGTCGTAATGTTCTTTGGCTTTGAAGATTTTCACTTCTCCGTTAGCGGTTTTATAGGCGCGGATGCCTTCAAAAACAGCGTATCCGTAGTGGAGAGATTGTCCATACAGGTCAGTGGTAGTGGCTGATGCTTTGCGGAATTCACCGTCGAGATAAATAATGGTGTTGTCGTTGTAATAGCTATACATAAAATTGAAATTATTAACAGTCAATATTGGTCAAAAAAAAAGCCTTCCTCTTTGCGGAGGAAGGCGTATTTCAGTGTTGTATATGCACGTGTACCTATCCTCCATACTGGTGGCTAATAATGACAACGACAATAATCACGACCTTTGTGATCGCCCAGTTCAACTGAGGAACAATGTGATTAAGTTTTATATTGTCTTTATTTACCCACATGGAGGTTTGTGATATTTTTTTCTATCGATACAAAAGTATCTGTGAAAAAAATAAAAAACAATAAGGGGTCAAAATTTTCGTCAAAAATTAATTGCTATAAGGGATTTTGAAAATATTCAAAAATCAGTGCGGTTAGTTAGGGTTTTTCTAAACAAATCGCAATTTTCATAGTTAGATAGCAGAGGGAATTTTGTGTAAAATGGACCTGATATTTAGTTTTTCGTTTGTTGTTTTGGCAGTCGAGAAGCAATTACAAAAACAAGAAACGTCCGAAATGCCCGATTCGCGGGCATTTCGGACGTTTCGCTGGTCAAATACGTCACCATCAAAAAATAAGAAGGCCGTCTCTACTGGTGAGAGACGGCCTTCAATAGCTTCATTTCTTTTGTTCACTTTCTAAACCTGTTCACTGACTTGCAGACATTTGTTGATAATTTGCTGCAACACTTCTTGTTTTTCGATCAATCGCTGAAGCAATGTCAGCTGATTTTTAGCGCGATCAAAATTATGAGTTGGGTACTTGATTGGGTAATAGACATCCCCGTTTAAATAATCTGTGAGGAATCGTATTCCCTGCATGTAGATCATGAACTTTCCTGCGAAGAACAGTTGTTCTTTTTCCACTTTGGTAAGTGTACCGCCAATTTCTCCGAGATATCCCTGCATTAATGCTTCGAAATACTCTTCGCGGATAACTACTTGCGTGAAGTCTTTCTCTTCTTCGGACACGGGACAGACGTAAGTTCTGACCATGTCGCCGAGATCGGAGATAATTTTTCCCGGCATCAGCGTATCCAGGTCGCACACACATATACCTTCGAAAGTATCCTTATTGAGTAATACGTTATTGATTTTGGTATCGTGGTGCATCAAATGATCCCTGAATTCCGGGTTTGTCTTCAACTGCTCGTACGTTACTGCGATGTCGGAGTAGCGTAGGAATTCATCAATCATCTCTTCTGCGGCATTTCTTCTGTCATCTGCGGCATTGCGAATGGCTTCCTGGAAGGCGGCGTAACGCAATGTGAGATTGTGGAAATTTGGAATAGAAGCTTTAAACGGTTTCAGATCGATCCCCGAAAGGTAATTGGCCATGCGTCCAAACTGTTTGGCTGCTTCATATGCCTGCTTTGGGTTATCTGCCTGATCTACCGTTACGGAATCCGCAATAAAGGGAATCATACGCCAGTATTCGTTGTCGATCACAAACAGCTCATCTCCGTTAACAGTGGGAATGGGCGTGATAAACAGATACCCCGGATGATGTATTGCCAGATAATCAGCTGCCATTCTTTGGTTGGTGGCGATAATACCTGGTTCCCTGAATACGTTTACATTGATTTTCTGTAGAACGTATTTACTGCCATCCTCTTTCTTTTCCAGCAGAAAAGTGTTGTTGATATGTCCTGATCCGAATCGTCGGACATTCAATCCTTCAGGCTCAAGTCCGAAAGCCTGAAGGATTTGCTTGTTGGGCATTATTTCCATAAATTGTTGGGATATGCTCCTTGGGCTACCAGCTCCGACAGGCTAGCCTGTACGCCCGGTGCATCCTCTTTATAGGTCACACCGAACCATTGGGAACTGGTAGGCAGCACTTTCACCTTCCCTTTGCCACGACGAATAAACTCATCGGCCACAATCGGAATGAAAAACTCTGCCTTTGGATTGCTGAGGTTTTTATCCAGGAACTCATTAAACAGGTCCTGGCTCAGCGAGAACACACTAGGATCGAAACCCCAGAAGTTCATGGACACAGGTGTTTCTGCTGCCAGCGGGTGTTTGCTACCATCGCCGTTTTCGTAAACAATCTGTCCGTTATCTGTATAGATTTTTGTACGCTCATTGATTTCAGCGAGGAATCCAGCACCATCCACTGCGCATACGCCGCGGGATACGGAACCATGCTCACTGATAGTTTTGCCCAGCTCATAACCTACAACACTGTAGATATCAGTTGTAGATTCTCCTTTCAGGAATGCCGCCATTTTCACAAATGCATCCGCGCCATAAAAATCATCCGCATTGATCACTGCAAATGGCTCGTTGATCGCGTTTTTAGCGCAAAGAATCGCATGTGCAGTACCCCAAGGTTTGGTCCTGTCTGCAGGAACCTGGTGATCACCTACAAAGGCATCCATTTCCTGATATACATAATCAGTTGCCACCCGCCCTTTCAGCTTAGGCTCAAATATTTCTTTAAATTCCTGCGCAAAATTCTCGCGGATGATAAATACTATTTTACCAAATCCTGCGCGTATTGCGTCATAAATAGAGTAGTCAATAATGGTTTCTCCACTGGGGCCAAATTGCTGGATTTGCTTCAAACTGCCGTATCGACTGGCCATACCGGCCGCCAAAATCAAAAGAGTCGGTTGCATTTGTTTGTTTTAGATTTATAGTTTTCAATTATTTACCTGAAATAATCGGCGCTAAATTTAATCAATACTTACTATTTTCACAGTTCTTTTTGTGTTTAGCACTTATTTCAAAGACTAATTTAAACGGAACGATGAGAAGACTGATCCTGCTGGGTGCCTGTGCCTTACAGCTATTTACAAGCGCAAACGCGCAACAGAAAACAAATCCCGCCGAAATTAAAGACAAAATGCAGTGGTTTGCAGATGCCAAATTGGGCATTTTCATCCACTGGGGCATTTATTCTGTAAAAGGCGTGGACGAATCCTGGTCCTTCCACAATAAGAAAATCTCTTATCCTGATTATATGGCTCAGCTAAAAGGATTTACCGCTGATAAATATAATCCACAGGAGTGGGCTGACCTCATCAAGGAATCCGGCGCCAGATACGCTGTGATGACCACCAAACACCACGACGGCGTAGCCCTGTGGGACAGTAAATTAAGTAAACTAGATGTAGCTAACAGCACACCGGCAAAAAGAGACGTTCTTACCCCCTTCTACGCCGCTTTGCGCCGCGATAGCATCAAATGTGGTGCCTATTTTTCACTAATCGACTGGTCCAATATCAATTATCCGCAGTTTCTGAAAGACAGTAACCGCTACGATATTAAGAAAGATCCAGCCAGATGGCAGCAATTCCTGAAATTCTACGAAGGCCAGATGGCTGAAGTAATGAATAATTTCAACCCCGATTTGTGGTGGTTTGACGGCGATTGGGAACATTCTGCGGAAGAATGGGAAGCAGAGAAAATGCGCAAAATGCTCACCGGCCATAATCCAAATACCATTATCAATGGCCGTCTGCAAGGATATGGCGATTACGACACTCCTGAGCAAAACTTCCCTGTTACCCGTCCTCACTACCATTGGTGGGAACTGTGTATGACCATCAACAATAACTGGGGATGGCAGCCACAAGACACCAACTGGAAAACGCCTTTCGAAATTATTACCATCTTCGTGGATGCCGTAAGCAATGGCGGTAACCTGCTGCTGGACATCGGACCAAAAGCCGATGGTACTATCCCCGCTGAACAAGTACATGTACTCAAAGAACTGGGCGCATGGAATAAGAAAAATGGCGAAGCCATCTTCAATACTATTGGAGGTATCCCGCAAGGTCACTTCTATGGCCCTACTACCCTTTCCAAAGATTCCAGTACCCTTTATCTCTTCCTGCCTGGTAAAACCAGTGGTCAGGTAGTCATCAAAGGCCTGAATAATCAAATTGAGGATATCAGCGTAGTGGGTAACGGTACAAAACTGCAACACAAAGTTGTAGGAAAAATCTCCTGGAGCCCTGTACCAGGACTGGTCTACATCGACGTTCCTGCATCCGTTCAGGATAAATATGTGACTGTGCTGAAAGTAAAACTGGACAAACCAGTGAAACTTTACCGTGGCAAAGGAGGTTTCCTGACCAACGAATAACCGAATCTCTTATCCAATTATCAGGGCGCAAAGGTATCTTTTTATTACCATTGCGCCCTTTCTTATTCCGTATACTGTACCTTCGCTCCCATGGCTGATTACAACAATATTTCCCTGGACCCTGTCCGCCCCTCCTGGCTACCGGAAGGGATGACTGCTTCCATGGTGCGACTGGATAAACTGGACCCGGTCATTTCCGGCAATAAATGGTTTAAGCTGAAATACAACCTGGAAGCAGCCAGGCAAGAAGGATATCAGACCATCATTACTTTTGGTGGGGCCTGGTCTAACCATATTGCAGCCACAGCACAGGCCTGCCGGGAAAATGGATTATCGTGTATAGGTATCATACGGGGAGACGAGATGCAGTCGGACACCAATCCCACCCTGCGTCATGCCGCCGCAAACGGTATGCAACTCAGATTTGTGAGTCGCGCTCAATACAGCGCCATGCAGCTACCCGGGAATCCTGACCTGGAAAAACTCCGCCAGGAAGGGTTTGTAATTCCTGAAGGGGGCCACAATGCCGCAGGAGCCAGGGGCTGTGAGGAAATCTTATCCCTGTTTCCCCTGGAGGATTATTCCCATATTCTCTGCGCCGCCGGGACTGGCACCACGGCAGCAGGATTGATCAATGCCGCAGGCGTTCACCAGGAAGTATTGGCAATAGCGGTGCTGAAAGGGGCAGGTTTTCTGGAGCAAGCAATAGCGGACTTGTTATCTCCCCAACATCTGTCTTCCTGGAAATTACTCACAGCATTTCATCAGGGAGGTTATGGGAAAATAAATCAGGAGCTGATAGCGTTCATGAATGAATTCTATCTTGAAACTGGCATACCTACCGACATTATTTATACGGGCAAAATGGTGATGGCATTCCGTCAATTGCTGGAACAACAGTACTTTCCAGCTCACAGTAAGATACTGCTGATACATACCGGCGGATTGCAGGGCAACCAGTCACAGCAGCAAGGAATACTGGCATTTTAAAAACTGTTCGTTATATTTGGCAGGTAGTGTATTTTTGCCAACTTTAAGAGATAGGATTAATTTTAGTATGAAGCAGATCGTGCAATTTTCTATTGCTATAGGAATTTTATTACTCACCACCCTCAGTGTAAGCGCGCAGGTGCAGGAACCAGAGAATCCGCCGGTACTACCGCAGTTTAATGCGATCATTAAAACCGGAAAGATTTCACTGGAGTGGCTGTCCGGCTTCCGGGATGTGAAAGAGATTGGCGTACAGCGCTCTCTTGATAGTGTGATTAACTTTAACACTATCGGTTATGTGAAAGATCCTAATGAAACACGCAATAACTACCAGGATAATAAACCATTACCGGGTACCAACTACTACCGTCTTTTTATTCTCTTCAATAACGGTCGTTATTTCTACAGTAAGACGATGTTGGCGTTGAGCGACAGCACCATTCGCGCCGATATGAAACTGCAATATGCAGATATCAAAGATGCGGCACGTGGCCTTCGTGGGAAAGAGCAGGAAAACAAAGAACCAGAGCGCGTGGTTTGGCACCCTTCCAACTATGTGTACACCACCGCCGATGGTAATGTAAATATCAAATTACCTGAAGCCGAGAAGAAACGCTACAGCGTTAAATTCTTCGAATCCAATGGCGCTTACCTCTTCGATATAGAACATGTGAAATCTCCTTCTCTGATTTTGGAGAAAGCTATTTTCCTGCATGCAGGTTGGTTTAATTTTGAATTATTTGAAGATGGGAAACTGAAAGAGAAATGGAATTTCTTTATCCCGCTGAATTATAAAATGTAAGTTACTTACAGCAAGAAACGCTTTTTATATAAGGAATGGACTGGCAAGCCAGTCCATTCCTTTTTTTATATTGCTCTGTCTAAATAGCCACCATCCTTCCAATTTTTATTTTCGCATAACCAATCTAACAACTCCCCCATAAAACCTAAGCGAATAGCCAATCCTGTCGCATTTTCATATGTTACTTGACCGGCTTCAACTTCTCTTACAATGCATGTTCTTTTGAATATCGCCTGTGGTCCTTTTAAAATAAACATGGTGGTATCTCCAGTAGTTACAATACTGCCAATCTCTATAACGCCACTATTACAAATGCATTCTAAAATAAAGACCATCGAGACAGTAGGATAATAATTATCTGCCATGGGATTAAGCTGCTAATTCCAGTTTTAAATGAGGGTTTTCATAATGCTTGCCCATTTTAAAAATGTTTTCTAAAACAGCATCGGTATAATCGAACCCATATTCTAAATTATCCTCGCCTGCAATTCGCCATCCAAGTGCTTGCAATTCTTTGGTAATCCCTTGGCCAAAGCGTTCCGCAACTACACAAAAAGAGATGATGGCCTCTTCAATTGCATGCTCCGCATCTTTTTCATCTTTCGCAAAGGTTTCAAAACCTAAAAGTGGAATGATTACAGATAAATTTCCGAATGCGTTCCATTTAGTCCAGATTGGCATTCGGACAGATATGAAGGCGATACTTCCTTCATGCTTGGTGATTGTAATGCTTGCCTCAGTAGTCATTTTGGAGATTTGAATGTTAGTATTGTATTTAATTTCTCTTTATTAATTTTTCTAAGGATACCATTGCCACCCGGCAACGACCTAGGATTAACTTCTATCATAACAAACAGGTTTTTCTACCACAAATGAACAGCTATTTCATAACAAGGAAAGTTAATAAATGGTTAATACATAATATTTATATAATTGATTTTAAATTGATTACATCATTATCAAATAGATAATTCACCAATCAAAAAGCGCATAAAAAAAGCCGGTCAGAGCGACCGGCTTCAAAGGAAAAATATCGATTACTATATAAAATATTACTTCATTTCGGCATCAAACACCTCACTGAAATGCTTCGCCAGCTTGGCTTGTACCTCTGCAATATCCAGATCATGTCCCACTTCTTTGTTCAGGGAGGTGACCTGTTTATCCACAATACCACAGGGAATAATATTACCAAAGTAAGATAACGGCGTGTTCACATTCAGTGCAAAACCATGCATGGTTACCCAGCGGCTGCATCTTACGCCCATCGCGCAGATTTTACGGGCCTTTACCTTATCCTGCGGGTCCAGCCACACGCCGGTTTCTCCAGGAGAACGATCCCCCACTACACCATACTCGGCAATAGTGCGGATGATGACTTCTTCCAGTGAACGCAGGTATCTGCCTAAATCGGTGAAGAAATTTTCCAGATCTAAAATGGGATAACCCACTATCTGGCCAGGTCCATGAAAAGTGATATCCCCGCCACGATTGGTGTTCACGAAGCCTATCCCTTTCTCATCCAGCTGTTCTTCCGAGAGTAAGAGATTTTCCAGGTGTCCACTTTTACCCAATGTATACACAGGCGGATGCTCACAGAAAAGCAAATAGTTGGTAGTGGGCTTTGGACTGACATCGCCAGCCGCCGCTTTCAACTGAACATTCTCCTTTAAAAGACTTTCCTGGTAGTCCCAAGCCTGCTGATAATCAATCTTTCCAAGATCCTTTACTACAATCTGTTGCTTACTCATAGCTTTTGCCTTTTACCCCTGGCATTTAGCCCGCAAAGATACGTACCTTTGCAAAAATTATGATCTAATGGCTGAAGAATTGCTGGAACTGGAAGATGAGCTGGAAAACGGTGATGGCAGCGAGGAATTATATGAAAAAATCAATATGGTAGTAGATAAAGGCCAGGAGCCTGTCCGTATTGATAAATTCCTCACCGCCCGTATTGAAGGCGCCACCCGCAATAAAATACAACAAGCCCTCGATGGCGAAATGGTACTGGTAAACGATAAACCAGTAAAATCCAACTACAAAATCCGCCCGTTGGACAGGATTCTTGTGTACTCCAACAAAAGTCCGGAAAGCACTGAAGTACTGCCGGAAGAACTGCCACTGAATATCGTTTATGAAGATGAGGATATATTAATCATCGATAAACCTGCTGGCATGGTGGTACACCCTGGCTGTGGCAACTATACAGGGACGCTTGTAAATGGTCTCTCCTGGTACCTTGGGGACAAAACCCAGGCTACCGAGCCTACGCTACCCCGCTTCGGATTGGTACATCGTATCGATAAAAATACCAGCGGCCTCCTCGTAGTGGCCAAGTCTGATAAAGCCATGAGCGATCTGGCCAAACAGTTCTTCGATCATACTGTTCATCGTCGTTATATTGCATTGGTATGGGGCGATTTTAAGGAAGATGAAGGTACTGTTGTGGCGCATGTAGGCCGCCATCAACGCTTCCGTAAAATTATGGACGCCTACCCTGACGGCGAATATGGTAAAGAAGCAATCACCCATTACCGCGTACTGGAACGCTTCAATTATGTAACCATGGTGGAATGCAGACTGGAAACTGGTCGTACCCACCAAATCAGGGTACATATGCAGCATATCGGACACTCCCTCTTCAATGACGAAACCTACGGCGGTAACCGCATTATAAAGGGAACTATTTTCGCTAAATACAAACAGTTCGTGGAAAACTGCTTCGAGATCATGCCAAGACATGCCCTCCATGCACAACAGCTGGGCTTCATTCACCCACGCACCCGCCAGCAAATGTATTTCGAAAGTCAACTCCCTACTGATTTCACCACCGTACTCGAGAAATGGAAACGGTATGTAGCCGCTCGACCACTGGAAGAAAAAGTGACTCCCAATCAAAAATGGGAAGAAGACACACAATAATAAAGTTAGTCGCCCCGCATCCCCGCGGGGCGACGTTTTTAAGCGATCCTACCAATTAAATATTTATTTCTTCATATTATTTACTCCCATCACATTATTTTTTTACATAATTTAGTAGGCAGTTACCATGTCACCACACATGAGAAGCCTATATACCTTCATTCGTTCTAACTATCTATGTTGCATGCCCCTGATATTGGTCATGCTACTCGTATGTCCGTTCCTTGCAACCGCACAGACATTTACTTTTAATTCCACCTGTGTAAATGACAGCGTCTATTTCGCTATCAAGAACACTACCGGCATAGATTCCGTCAAATGGCATTTCGGAGATCCTGGTAGTGCAGGTAAGGATTCCTCTGCCAGTATCAAAAAAGCCTATCATATTTACACCAGTACAGGCACGTATACGGTTACGCTGACCACCTGGACGAACGGCGTATCCCAAACCGTTAGTCAACCGATTACGATCGTTACTCCGGTTGTGTATGACTTCGGCCCACAGGATGTAACCCTTTGTGAAGGCGGTAGTATGCTGATTCAGGGACCTGTTATTCCGGGCGTTAATTATTTATGGCAGGACAGCTCCACGCAATCTTCTATCCTCGCCGATACCAGCGATACTTATAAATTGAAAATTGATGGCTGCCTCATCAAAGATTCTGTGAATGTGTTTTTCACGCCGATCCCTAAGATTGATCTGGGGCCGGATCTGGTGCTTTGTACCAATGAAAACATTCAGCTGGATGCCACTGCACAAAACTGTACCTACCTGTGGAATACCGGTAATACGGAACCAGTGCAGGATGTACGTACTTCAGGCACTTACTCTGTAACTGTTTATCCGGAAGGGTGTCCTTCGATGTTTTATAGCAAGACCGTCACGTTCACAGGTCCGGAATATCCGTTCTCGTTAGGACCGGATACGTTGTTATGTCCGGGTGAATCTGTGACGCTGGCGCCAAAAATACCGGAGGCTACTGCCTGGCTATGGAGTACGGGTTCTACTGCTCCATCCGTGACAGTTAACACGGAAGGCGATGTATGGGCATTGGTGGAAATCAATCATACCTGCAGCGTAGTAGACACGATTTTTGTGAACTATAACAGACTTCGTAAAATCAATCTGGGGAATGATACTACCCTTTGCCAGGGTAATTTCCTGGTGTTGACGGCCGATTTTGGAAATGGCACCTATACCTGGCAGGATAATTCCGACCAGGCCACCTACTACGTAACTAAGCCTGGCAATTATTATGTACATGCTCAGATTGGAAGATGCGAGTCTTTCGATACTATTCACGTTTCTTATGTCGATACCCTGAGAGCTAATCTGGGTATGGATACTATTTTATGTCGCGGTACGCCTTATACCCTTTATCCAAGGGGAGCTGGCGGCAACTTTAAGTGGCAGGACAGTACCAGTGTACCGGTATTTACGGTGACCAAACCGGGTGTGTATAGTGTGAGTGGTTATAATGAATGCGGGAAAACAGTGGATTCTGTGGTAGTGAGATATACAGAATGTTCGTGTACGGTATTTTTCCCTAATGCATTTACGCCCAACGGGGATGGCCGAAATGATTATTTCCGGCCGGTATATCGTTGTCCGTTGGCGATTTTCCAGATGAGTATTTACAATCGCTGGGGCGAAAGGATGTTTTATACCACCGATCCTCAGGTAGGATGGCGGGGTACTTACCGGGGAGAGCCAGTAGCTATGGGAACTTACGTATATGTTGTTGATTATGTAGACAAGGATACGCAACAAGCAGTTCACGTCAGTGGCGCTGTAACCGTTGTGTATTAATTGCTACCAGTAAAATTGTGGAATTTGGCGATAAAAGCCGCAGTTTCTCTCTTTTTGAAGGCCACATTCCAGGTTCCTGCATATGTAACCAGAGAAGGAATGAGGAGGTCGTTGAACTTCGTCATTTGCACATTCATTTGTACGTTGAAGTCGAACAGAAAAGTTTTATAAGAGAGCGCATATTTTCTCCCTACAATTTCAAAATTATCTTTATTGAACCAGGTAATCAGTTCATCGATTACAATTTCTCCTCTGTCCATCCGACCCAGATCAGCTTTTGCTTTAGCGGTGAAAACGTAGCAGGGAATGCCATTGACATAATTTTCAGAGCGGATAGAGAAATCATAATACCGCATTACATCGGAGTTGAAGATGGCTACTTTATTGCCTACGATAGGCACGCCGCGCACGGGTTTACCAGGATTAAAGATCAGTTGTTTCAGCTGGGCTTTATGTTTGGCGAGTGAGCCATTGGAGCGCTCGGGTGTGTTGCCGTTGTCATCTACACATACTGTTCCTTTCGTGAAGAATAGGTTGGCGTACAGTTCAGCGGTGTAGTAATTGTAATTGCCTTTACGGTCATAGAAATCGCCGGTTACATTTTCACTGGTGACCTGCATGGTGCGGCATCGTCCTTTCATTTCCTGAAGGGTAGTACTTTTCAGGGAAGCTTCCACTTGTCCTTTCTTATCGTAGATGCGAATGTCGTTATCGCCGGTAAATCCTACTATATGGAGATTTTTGAAGGCTCTGTAGAAAGTAGTATCATCTTCCACCCTTTTAATGAAGCTGTTTATATCGAATCCTATTTTCTTAGCGGCTACGGTGACTTCATCCAGGTTGATGGTCATTCCTTTGTAATGGGCAGTATCCTGGGCTTTGAGCGCATGCACGGAGCTGCATAATATAACGGTGACGAGTATACTTTTCAGGCGATTGGACATACCGCAAGTTAATGAAATAGGGGAAGTAACAAAGCGAAAGCTGGCAAAAGCGCTGAAAAGCGCCGATGCCAGCTTTCAAAAAAAATACTATTTATTTGGATCAGCCTGGAATTTTCCCGGCTACGTACATTTGTTCAAGTGTTGGTTGAACGGCACCACCTTTCTGTTCGAGGGTAACAGCAAACATTTGTACTTTGTCTGTTATCTTCATTTTCTGGAGGAGTTTAGCGGTATCGCCCATGTCAAACACGCCCATATCAATTGGTTTGCCGTCTACGATAGCCCACAGTTGGTATTGTTTATCGGCCGCTGGTTCTGGGAGGTTATTCACCTTCAGGTATACTTGTTTGCTTTGGGTATTCCAGAATACGGTGGCTACCGCATCAGGTTTCAGTTTGGTACCAGGCATTTTCACTTTCATCACAGCAGGATCTTCCATGATGTTGAGTGATTGTTCCAGTTGTTCGAGGCGAGTTTTATACAGCTCGTTTTTGGACTGGATGGAGTTTTGGGATACTAAGAGTGCCTGATATTTGTCTTTATAATCGCGGAATTCTTTCCAGCGGTTAAAGAAGAAATAGTTGAGCACCAGGCTGACGATCAGCAACAGGAAAGAGAGGGCAGCAATGGATTTCCAGGATAGGCCTTTGGGTTCTTCCATAGGCTTTGCCAGGGCATCGGCTGGGGTGAATTTGTGTTGTTCCATTTACGGAATTGTTTTAGTTTATGGATTTGGTTTAATAAACGTTTCCAACAACTGTTACCGGGCCCTGATATATTGCTACGAGGGATACGATTGCACGCAGGGGCAATGGTAACATGTTTATGACGTCACACAAAACAACAACAACAGGGCTGTACAATAAATCAACTTTGTATCTGATAAATGGCTAATGTGGGTATATATAGTAGTAGGGAGACACGTATTATTCTGAACATTCCATGGTATCCACTACTTGAATTTGGCGGTTTGAAAGATTTCCGCGTCGTCGGGGCCGGTGGAATCACCTTTTGGTTCGAGGGTGATCACAAAGGCTTTAGGATTCTCTATGACTCTTCTCATGTGCTGGAGTTTACCGGTATTGGATCTGTTGATTTCCGGCATTCCAGCGTCTTGCAATTGATGGTCAGAAACGGACCATATATGAAATTGTTTATTTTCCGGGGGTTCTGGCAGTTGCCAGTTGATGAAATAGACTTCTCTGGATTTCTTATCCCATCCGAGGGAGGCGGCTCCTGCGTTGTGGTGGCCGTATCCGGAGGTTTTCACCCAGATTACAGCGGGATCGTTCATCAGAGATTCATCTCCTTCTGTTTCACGGAAGCTGGCCGTTTGGTTGGACTCCAGTGATTTATCGGCATCAATTTTCTGTTGTGCTGCGATGAGTCGCTGGTAGCGGCCTTTATAATCGGTAGAATCTTTTAGGAGAAAGAGGTTG
This sequence comes from Chitinophaga dinghuensis, assembly GCF_003259435.1. Lineage (GTDB taxonomy): Bacteria > Bacteroidota > Bacteroidia > Chitinophagales > Chitinophagaceae > Chitinophaga > Chitinophaga dinghuensis. The sequence continues at coordinate 598,994 of NZ_QLMA01000001.1, read as the reverse complement.
ATACTTGCACTGATAACGAGGATAAGTATGCATGCTGCCGCTAGGTATTTCCAGATTCGGTCCCTAGCTTTTTTTTTGCCGGGTATGGCGGTGAAAGCGGCTGGAGGGGGAGCGGCTTTCTGATTGGATACCATATGGGTATTCAATCGTAGTTCTTCAGGGAGTAGTGCTTCGCCTTCCGGGGTAGATTCGTTATGGATCATATCCAGCAACTGGGCTTTGAGGGCGGGCGGAGGGGTTACGGCGTAGTTATGCACGAAGTCCTCCAATTGTTGTTGCAGATTATTGACTACCAAACGAACCTCCGGATATCGCAAAACTATGGCTTCCACTTCCGAGTGTTCTTCATCTGGAAGCAGACCATACACATAGCTTTCCAGCACACCTGAGGATATGTAACGGTTTATGTCCACGCAGTTTACAATTGTTGTTTTAAGAGGCCACGCAATTGCATGATGGCATTGCGCATCCGGGTTTTCACTGTACCCAGTGGTATGTCAAGTACTTTTGCTATTTCCTCCTGGGTACAACCTTTGAAGTACGCCAGGTCAATAATGATTCTTTGTTCTTTTTGGAGCAATTCGACTGCTTTGCTGAGGCCGAGGTGATCTACTTGGAGGTGTACAGCCATTTGGGGTTCATACATCAATGCATGATTGTTAACGTCCGTAATTTTCTGCTCCAGTTTATATGCTTTGGACCGCAAACTATCTATGGCGGTGTTTCGTGCTATATTCAGCATCCAGGTGAAAAGACGGCCCTTAGAAGCATCGTATTTATCAATACTACGCCAGATCTTTACGAATACTTCCTGCAGGACGTCGCCGGCAGTGGTTTCATCTGTAATGACCTTAAGGGCCACACCATATAGTGCAGGGGAATAATGATCGTACAAATAGCTGAATATTTTTTCGTCCCTGGCTTTGAGGCCCTGAACCAGTTCAGCTTCAGTGTATGTAAACGTAGCGCCCAAGAGGATATGGATGTTAATCTTTGATGGATGTCTGGATATGTATGTCCAAAATAACAGGTTTTATTTACATTACAAAATATTTTCCTATTTCGGGAAAGACATTTTGTAATCAACCCTAATCTTTCCTTTGGTAATATCGTCGAGTTTGCTTTTCAACATCCTGCGTTTCAGTGGTTTAAGATGATCGATGAATAATACGCCATCTATATGATCATATTCGTGCAGAATAACGCGGGCAGTAACGCCGGTGAAAGTTTTTTCCTGTGGTTGGAAATTTTCGTCCATATAGCTGAGGGTAACTGTTTGCGGGCGATCTACATCTTCTCTTACTTTAGGGATACTCAGGCATCCTTCGTTGTAAGGCCATTCTTTACCGCCGGTTTCCACGATATGCGCATTGATGAATACTTCTTTAACGCCTTCATCGCCAGGGTAGTCATTTTTTTCGTCTTCTTCCAGGCTCTCAATAATTTGTTTGGAGTCCACCACAAACAGGCGAATCGCTTTATTGATCTGAGGCGCCGCAATACCTACTCCATTGGAGGCATACATGGTCTGCCACATATTGGCGATAAGTTCTGTTAACCCCGGGTATTCCGGCGTAATATCTTCCGCAACCTTTCTCAGTACCGGATGTCCGTAAGCTACTATTGGCAATATCATGATTCTTATGACTTGGTTTAAATTACAAATTTATATCTTTTTTTCCCGCTGCATGTATTCCTGCAGGATGATGGTAGCGCTGATTTCGTCTACCAGGGCTTTGTTCTGGCGGTCTTTCTTCTTCAAGCCGCTGTCCAGCATACTCTGGAAAGCCATCTTGGAAGTAAAACGTTCGTCCATCTTCACTACCGGGATATCCGGGAAGTTCTTTTTCAGGATGCGGATGCATTCTGTTACCAGGGCCGTGGCATCTGTGGCGGTGCCATCCAGGTTTTTAGGTTCCCCGATGACAATGGTTTCTACTGCTTCAGCCGCAAAGTATTTCTTCAGGTAAGGGATCAGGTCGTGTGTAGACACGGTGGTAAGGCCACTGGCAATCAGTTGCAGGGGATCTGTCACTGCCAGCCCCGTTCTCTTCTTCCCGTAGTCAATCGCCATAATACGTGGCATATCATCAATTTTTAATAAGTGTAAAAGTATTATCCCAGGAACAACATGTCTGCGATAGCAAAAACGGCAAATACCACGCTGGCAATACCATTTGTGGTCATAAACATAATGTTGATCCTGCTCAGGTCGCTAGGTTTTACCAGCATATGTTGAGACACGAGCATGCTTACAAAGGTAGCGGCCCCTATCCAGTACAGCCAGTGGAAGTGACCTACGACGCCGATTGTGATCACCAGGGCGGCTGCAATGACGTGCAGTACTTCGGAGAAACGCAGTGCGCCAGATAAGCCCAACCAGGCAGGAATAGAGTTCAGCTGTTGGGAACGGTCAAAATCTTCATCCTGGAGGGAGTAAATGATATCGAAACCGGATACCCAGCATAAGACCAGTACGGATACCATCACCGGCAATATGGCAAATTGGCCTGTAACGGCCAGGTAAGCGCCGATTGGAGCCAGGGAAAGGCCCACACCCAGCACCAGGTGGCAAAGGGCGGTAAAACGCTTTGTATAGCTATAGCCCAACACTACCAGCAGGGCCACCGGAGATAAGTAGAAGCAAATGGGATTGATAAACCAGGTGGTGGCTATAAATAATATCACATTGCCCAGGATAAAGGCCATTGCATTCTTTTTGGAGATAATGCCGGCAGGAATCTCGCGCTTGGCGGTACGGGGATTCAGTTTATCGATATCTACGTCCAGCCAGCGGTTGAATGCCATAGCGGCACTGCGGGCGAATACCATGCAGAGTAGCACCAGTCCGAAAGTAGCCCAGCTAAAGCTGCCTCCTCCCCTCTGGATAGCCATCACAAAGCCTATCAGCGCAAAAGGCATCGCGAAGATGGTATGCGCAAATTTTACAAGTGACAGATATTTATTTATAGTTGTATACATATGTAAATAAAAATATTTAATGGTTAGCTTGTAGTTTTACAAAGATATCCCAAACCACAATACCGGTTGTCACCGAAATATTGAGGGAATGTTTCATCCCCAGTTGCGGAATTTCTATGCAACCGTCCACCGCTTTCATTACATCTCCGTCTACCCCGCTCACTTCATTACCGAAAACCAGTGCCAGTGGCTGATCGGTACCTGGCTGAAAATGATCCAGGCGTACGCTGTTAACTGCCTGTTCTACTGCCATCACTTTGTAACCCGCTTCCTGTAAGTCTTTTACAGCTTCCATTGTAGTGGTTGCATATTGCCATTCTACCGTTTCAGTGGCTCCCAGGGCTGTTTTATGGATATCCCTGTGAGGCGGTACCGGCGTATAGCCGCAAAGGATAATCCCCTGTAACAGAAAGGCGTCGGCGGTACGAAAAACGGAGCCCACATTGTGCATGCTCCGGATATTGTCCATCACCAGGACAACAGGCGTTTTATTGGCGGCCTTAAATTCCTCCACGGTTTTACGGCCTAATTCATCCATGCTAAGTTTTCTCATTGCCTGCAAAGATAACAGGATGGGTTGAGTTTTATATATTTGCGCCATGGCAAAAAGCAAATCGGAAGAAACCCCGCTCATGCTACAGCACAAAGCCATCAAGGAAAGATATCCCGATGCCGTGCTACTGTTCCGTGTGGGCGACTTTTATGAAACATTCAATGAAGATGCGGTCATTGCCGCGCAAGTACTGGGAATTGTACTGACAAAAAGGGCTAATGGATCTGCAAGCTATGTTGACCTGGCAGGCTTTCCCCATCATGCACTGGATACTTACCTTCACAAACTGGTAAAAGCCGGTTACCGGGTGGCGGTATGCGATCAGCTGGAAGACCCCAAAACGGTAAAAGGTATCGTTAAACGTGGCGTAACGGAAATGGTGACCCCTGGAGTAGCCGTGAATGATAAACTCCTGGAAAACGCCAGCAATAACTTCCTGGCGGCAGTACATTTCGGCGGAGAGGTGACCGGCGTATCCTTCCTGGATATTTCTACGGGCGAATTTTTTGTGGCCGAAGGCAGTATTGAATATGTGGATAAGCTCCTCCAGAGCTTCCGCCCTGCAGAGGTATTGTTTGCCCGTCAGCAACAAAAGAACTTCAAGGCTACCTTTGGTACCCGCTTCTATACATATACTCTGGAAGAATGGATTTTTACCACTACCTATGCGGAAGAAATCCTCCTGAAACAATTCCAGACACATTCCCTGAAAGGCTTTGGGGTGGAAGGACTGAATGCCGCCACTATTGCGGCCGGCGCTACACTTCATTACCTGAAGGATACGGAACATCCGAATCTCCAGCATATCACACGCATTCAGCGTATAGACCAGGATGATTTCCTCTGGATGGACCGCTTTACAGTGCGGAACCTCGAACTGCTCAACAGCAGCGTGGAAAATGGGCACACCCTGCTCAAAACCCTGGATAACACTGTCACTCCTATGGGTGCGCGTCTTCTTAAACGCTGGCTGGTATTTCCACTCCGTCAGAAGGATCGTATCAACGAACGCCTGGATACGGTGGAATACCTGATCAAAGAATCTGCGCTGGCAAACGATTTACGCGGACATCTGAAGCAGACAGGCGATCTGGAGCGACTCGTATCTAAAATACCACTGAAAAAAATCAACCCCAGGGAAGTCATGCAGCTCGCCAGAGCCTTACAACAGGTGGCTGCCGTTAAAACCTTGCTGGGAAGAAATACAAACGACTACCTGGAACGGCTGAAAGCCAAGCTGGATACCTGTCCGGGTATTTTGGACCGCATTCTCAATGAGGTAATGGAGAATCCTCCGGTACTGGTGAATAAGGGCGGCGTGATGAGAGATGGCGTGAACAAAGAGCTGGATGACCTGAGAGCCATTGCCACCAAAGGGAAAGATTATCTCCTCCAGATACAGCAAAAAGAATCCGAAGCTACCGGCATTCCTTCCCTGAAAATAGCCTTCAACAACGTTTTCGGCTATTACCTGGAAGTAACCAATACCCATAAAAACAAGGTGCCCGACACCTGGATCCGTAAACAGACGTTGGCGAATGCGGAAAGGTATATTACGCCGGAACTGAAAGAGTACGAAGAGAAGATTGTAGGCGCAGAGGATAAAATCCTTGTGCTGGAAACAAGACTCTTTGATGAGCTTCTGGCTGATCTGCAAAAATATATTGAACCGATACAGACCGATGCACAGGTATTTGGCCGGATCGACTGCCTGTTATGTTTTGCGCATAATGCCGTGCAGTATAAATATCGCAGACCTCAGATTACGGATGGATACGAACTGCTGATAAAAGAAGGGCGTCATCCGGTGATTGAAAGAGGATTGCCAGCAGGCGAAGCTTATGTTGCCAATGATATTACCCTGGATAAAGAGGAGCAACAGATCATCATTCTGACTGGGCCTAATATGAGTGGTAAATCTGCTTTATTGCGACAAACAGCGTTGATTACGCTGATGGCGCATATGGGTAGTTTTGTGCCTGCCGCGTCCGCGGAAATTGGTCTGACAGATAAAATCTTTACCCGGGTAGGCGCATCTGATAACCTGAGTGGTGGCGAGTCTACTTTCATGGTGGAAATGAATGAAACGGCCAGTATTGTCAACAGTATTACGCCAAGAAGTCTGGTCATCCTGGACGAAATCGGGCGTGGCACCAGTACTTACGATGGTATTTCCATTGCCTGGAGCATTGTGGAATATCTGCACGACATGAGCGGTCATCGGCCTAAAACTCTTTTTGCTACGCACTATCATGAACTGAATGAGCTGGAAGCAAAATTAGGAAGGGTGAAAAACTACCATATTACCAATATGGAGTCGGGGAACAAGATTATATTCCTGCGCAAACTGGCGCCGGGTGGCAGCAGGCATAGCTTTGGTATTCATGTAGCCAGAATGGCTGGTATGCCGCCGGAGCTGATTAACAGGGCCAATGAAGTACTGGCACAACTGGAAGAGAAGCATATTGATGGCGCATTCCAGCAGAATATAAAAAACATTGCTACGTCTTCACAGAAGTTGCAGCTGAATATATTTGATGCCCATAGCGATACATTTAAGGAGATACGTGATCGGCTGGAAAGCGTGGATATCAACAGATTGACGCCAGTGGAGGCTTTGCTGAAACTGAATGAGATTAAGAGTATGATCGGATAGGTGGCGTTTTTGCTCGCAGAGCAGCAGGGCAGCAAAACAGCAAAAGATTAGAGCAGAGATTGAAGTCTGAATGTTTCTCGCAAAGAACGCAAAGGGGCAAAGGATTATGTTTTGTTATTTTAAAGAAGCTCGCAAAGAATTTAACTACTAGCTCATTTTACTTTTTTAGTTTTTCTAATAAAGGGCAAGTACATTCAAAAGCATTGCGGGCTTAAACAAACAACAAAACATCATCCTTTGCCCTTTGCGCACTTTGCGAGAAACAATCAGACTTCAATCTTTGCTCTAATCCTTTGCTGCTTTGCTGCTTTGTTGCTTTGCGAGAAAAAAGAAATCCTCCGCCTAGGCGGAGGATTCTTCTTCACTCTTTACTGTACTATCTAATCATCACAAAATGATTACTTATTTCATATCCCACCATACACGGCCGGTATAATCGTTCATATCGCCGTATTCACCGGTTTTCTGCATATCGCTGATAGCGTTCTGCCAGTTAGGTTGTTGTTCTGCAACCGTAGGACGAGGCAGTGCCCAACGACGAGGTAGGGTCATGGTAGCACCGTTTGAAACCATTGGTTCCAGGTTCAGGATACCACCAGCTTTAGGATAACCGGTTCTTTTCCAGGAACCCCAAGCTTCCCAAGGAGATTTGAAGTGATTCAGGAAGATCTGGATATCGATTTTTTCCAGATCAGAAGTCTGGTTACCTGTCAGTGCTACGTTTGCACCTGCGATATAGGCATCTATATCTGCGTTGTTAACGGGTGTATAGTCCTGAATAGTAGCCAGACGGCCCATATCATTGTAAGCGCCCACAGAAGCTCTGATACCTTTATTATACCAGGTAGCAGCATCCTGACCACTGATAATACCGCGAACGGACAGCTCAGCAATCATGAAGCATTGCTCGGCATAGGTCAGAATAGGTTGTGTGTAGACACCTGCTATACGACCTTCTGCTTCTGAGTTGAAGAGACGGTGTTGTACATAAGAAACGGTGTCGATAGCTCTTGCTACTGTTTTACCATTGAAGGTCATAGAGTAGTTTCTCACTGCGAAGAAACCGGCATAAGCAGGATCTTTACGTTTATCAGGAGAAGCCGGAGCACCTACAAATTGTTGGTTTGGATATACGGAACCGGGAGCGAGTACACCACCTGCAACCAGGGAGTCGAACGCCGCTTTGGTATAACCGTTCTTTTCGTAGAACAGTGGCAAACGAGGGTCATTATTGGCTACCATGTAATCAATAATGCCTTTTGAACCTACGAGTGGACTGTTAGCCATGTTCCAGTTACCACTTCTTGCGAAGCTGTTAGGATTGGAAACAAAATTCCATTCATCAGCATTACTGGTGAAGAGACCAGCAGCGTTAGTCATTACATCCTGCGCGATAGCAGTAGCCTTCTGTGGATTTCTCTTCATCAGGCGCATAGCCAGTTTCAGACGCAGCACATTCGCAGCCTTTGCCCATTTAGTCGCGTCTCCATTATAGAAGATATCATAGCCACTTGCCTTCAGCTGATTAGGCAGTTTAGCGTTGAAAGAAGCGAGTGCAGCTTTCAGATCCGCTTCCCAGACATCAAACAGGTTCTCCTGGCTATCGTATTCAGGGGTTAAAGTACCATTATAACGAGCGCCAAAAGCTTTCGTATAAGGAATGCTACCATTTGCATCGGAAACTCTCCATGCAGAATAAACCTTCATCACTTTAGCAATAGCCACGATTTCAGCCAAGTTAGCGCGGGTAGCTTCCGGCATTTTGCTGATGGTAGAATCAATATCTACCAGGTTTGGACCGATGTTCTTATAGAAAGCATTGTAAAAATCGTTGGTATTCTCCGGACTAAACAGACGGCCCAGGGAAGTCCCAGGTGCAGGAACGCCATATTGCATCCATTGCATTTGGTATTGGTAGCAATCGTAGAACCACATAAAGTCGCGATCAACGATTGCTTTTCCAGGAAGGGTGAGCATCATTTCGGGAGAAGTGGTAGGACTCACTTTCGGACTCTGGTTCAGATCCTCGAATCCTTTGGTACAGGATGCCAGGGTTAAACCAACCAGTGCTGCACCAATTCCTAATTTATTTATAGTCTTCATTTTAAATTTGTTTGAGTTAAACAGCATGATTAGAATCCGATCTGGATAGTTGCACCGAAGTTACGGATGAACGGAACGGCGCCATATTCAGAGAATGCAAATGTTGCGTTGTTACGAACAGCTTCCGGATTGATGTGATCAGGCAGGTTGTTGAACAGGTAACCCAGGTTACGACCTACGAGAGACACGCGGAGGCTGGTCATTTTCCAGCGTTGCACCAGTTCTTTAGGCAGAGAATAGCCCAGAGAAATTTCACGCAGTGCAACATAAGAAGCATCAAACACTGAAGCTTCGCGGATACCGATACCCCAGTCGCCGATCATACCGTAGTACTGCATTGGAGTAAGCGCAGTTACATAACCTTTAGCGTAAGCATCTTTGTAAGTCATGCCACCGATGTTAACATCTTTACCATCCACCTGAACAGTAGTACCATCAGCGAGAACGCCATCAGGCAGCATACCATCGTCACGTTTACGACCGGAAGCATCTGTCCAGGACAGGCCACCGTGTGCAGCATCACGACCGTATTCGGTATTAGCAGTATTACCTTTACCGGTACCATACTGGTGAGAAGCAGAGAAGAAGTCGCCACCGATACGAGCCTGTACGAGTACGCCCAGTGACCAGTTTTTATAATTGAACTGGTTTTGGAGGCCCAGGTTCCAGTTAGGCTGAATATTACCTACTACAGCATGGCCACGTTTGAATTGAGCAGGGAAATCTGCACCAGCGCCGTTCAGGGTAATGATTGGCTGACCGGCAGCATTGCGGGTGTAACCATAGTCGGTTACCAGGTCGCCATAAGCGCCGCCTACCTGTGCAATTGCATCCACGTTCTGATCGCTGCCCAGTGTGTAAGTATTTACGCCAGGAGCCAGTTCGAGGATTTTATTTTTGTTACGGCTACCGTTCAGGGTTACATCCCAAGTAAAGTTTTTACCTTGAACAGGAGTACCGTTGATCGCGATTTCCAGACCTCTGTTCATCATTGCACCTGCATTGATCCAGCGACCGGTAACACCACTTTCCTGTGTAGTTGTCAGCGGAATAATCTGGTTGGTGGTTACAGTACGATACCATGCCGCATCGATGCCCAGTCTGTTGTTCAGGAAACGAACGTTAGCACCGAACTCCCAGCTTTTCGCGATAGAAGGTTTCAGTGCCATGTTAGGCAGTTGACCGTTTGGATAGAAGGTGATCAGTGGCAATGAGGATGCACTGCTGCTGGCACCATTGAAGATATCTGAGTTATAGTAACCGGCGTTGATAGTGTAAGGATCAGTATCACCACCTACCATTGCAAATGAAGCACGGAGTTTACCATATGTAATCCAGGAAGGCATGCTGTTTTTCAGCGTCTGAGTGAATTCCCATGCAGCACTTACAGAAGGATAGAAGTAAGAATTGGAAGTTTTTCCGAGGCTGCCTTTAGGGTAAGTCAGTGCGGAAGACCAGTCATTACGGCCGGTTACATCCAGGAACAGTTCATTGTTGTAGCTGAAGCTGGCAGCAAAGAACATGGAGTTGATACGTTTGCGCAACAGTGGATCGTTGTTAAGTTTAAGGTTCACACCATTGCTCAGATCGTACATGAATGGGATACGCAGCCCACCATCGGTATAGTTATTATATTGTTTACCGATACCGCTGTTCCAGGTTTCAGTACCCAGTGTCAGCATAGAACCTTCCCATCTTTTACCCACTTTAGGAGTAATCTGAGCGAGGCCGGTAAAGGTATATTGTGTTTTGTTTACACCAGCTTCACTGTAGAATCCATCAGAACCAGTAAAGTTAGGACCGGTACCAGCTTCTTTACGTTGATCAGCAGATTGTTCGTTAGAGAAGTTAGATTTCAGGATGAATTTCAGCCAGTCAGTAGCAGTTACGTTTACAGCAATGTTGCCCATGAAGAGGTTTTCTTTTCTGGTCCAGCTGTTATAAGCATTCTGGAAGAAGTAATCTGCACCTGGGTGAGTACCTGTACTGGCACGGCCGCCGTTAGGACCGGTATAGTTCTGTGGCTGGTTCCAGTAGTTAGGATTATAGTTACGTGGGAAAATATATACCCATTTACGACCAATGTTGTAGCTGGTATAGTCACCACCCTGACGGTCAGGGTTTAATGTTTTTGAATTGGCATAGGTTACGCCCAGGTCAGCGCTCAGTACTTTAGAGATAGTCTGGGAGCCTTTGAAAGAGATAGTGTTTCTGCCGAAGCTGTTGTTTGGAGAAACAGAGTTGTTATCCAGGTGAGAGTAAGACAGGCGGAAAGTACCTTTGTCGTTACCACCTTCCATGGAAACGTTCGTATTATAATATTTACCGGTTTGGTAAAGATCAGTTACGTTGTTAGGTTGCGGTACATATTTAGCGGTAGAACCGTCAGGAAGTTTCACATCGCTTCCGTCCATTTTGGAGCCGAAGCTGTAACCCCACTGGTTATCATATAACCCGTCGATACCCTGACCATAGGTATTCTGCATATCGATAGGACCACGATATACTTTTTCCAGCTGAACGGTCTGGCTTACGTTTACGCCGATACCTTTTCTGGTCACCCCTTTTTTGGTGGTGATGAGGATAGCGCCGTTGATAGCGCGGGAACCGTACAATGCAGTAGCAGCGGCGCCTTTCAGCACAGAAACTGACTCATAGTCATCCGGGTTCATATTTTTCAGAACGTTACCGAAGTTTACGTCGTTAGCAGTAACATCATTTTCGAAGATCACCCCATCGATAACGAAGATAGGCTGGTCTTTACCAGTCAGGGTTTTGGCGCCACGCAGTACGATACGAGGAGCAGCTTGAGGACCACCGGCAGCGCTGGAGATATCCACACCGGCCACTTTACCCTGGAGGGCAGAAACCGGGTTTACCTGGTTGGATTTAGCGAGATCATTACCTTTCAGTTCAGTGATCGCATAACCCAGTTTGCGCGATTCGCGTTTCATACCCATTGCCGTTACGACAACTTCGTTCAGGTTTTTATTATCTTCTTTCAGTACAACGGAGATGGAAGACTGATCGCCTACAGCTACTTCCTGGTTGGCATATCCGATGAAGGACAGTACCAGTGTAGCGTTAGGAGTAATTGAGATTTTGAAGGAACCGTCGGCGGCGGACATCGTTCCGTTGGCGGTGCCTTTTTCTTTCACTGTTACACCAGGCAGCAGTGTTCCTTTTTCATCTTTTACGGTACCCGTAATAGCTTTCTTATTCTGTGCCCATGCAGTAACGGCGCAGCATAAAAATAGCAACGTGGCGAGAAGAAGTGATCTTCGCATAGTTTCCTTTTGGTTTAATTTATTACAAGTGAGTCAGTCACATCAAGATACAGGAGGCTACTACCATACAGTTATCCTTCCAATGTGGAATAGGTTCCGTTAAGCATTTTGGTTTCCGTCCTCGAAAAGTTTCCGTCTCTAAATAATATCCTTTACTAATATATCGGCATCGCGTGCCTGGCATTCCGTTGGCATTATTTTTCAGCCCAGATGGTAAACCACCAGTAGTAAAACGTTTTAGCAAACTACTGATAAAAAAAACCTGTAGTACATCGTCTTCACAATTTTCAAAATTCACGTTACAGATTCTCTGTTATTCGCTGAAAATAACAAACCAAACATAGATATAATTCTGAGATTGTCAAAAAAGAATTAACAATTTTTTTATTTTCTGTTAACTGTTTGTTATCAGAGTGAAAATAATATATCGATAAATTAAAATAACACCAGTGGGGATATTAGACAGGAAAAAGCGGAATTAAAAAAGGAAATGACGTCATGGACGTCATTTCCTTTTTTGTTTTTTTGATCGAAAAGTATGAATGTACTTCGATACAGTTTCCTTTTGGGGCTAACTCGCTTATAAAGGAAAAGTTTAATAATTATAATCGTCGCGATAATAGGATTCCGCACGTTTATCGGCAGGCACCCAGAAGATCGGCGTGATGTAGTTGTCTTGCGCTTTCACTTTCAGATAATTGTCGGTATTGGTCTGGAGTTCGCTGTTTGGATAGCGAATTCTTTCTGCCACTGGTTTCATGGCTTTACCACCGAATGTGAATGGCTCCAGTTTAGGATGTCTGGTACGACGCAGTTCCGCAAACAGTTCCATGGTTCCTGGAAGGTTCAGATGGATATATTTCTGTTGCATCAGGATTTCCATTTTATCTTCCACGGTGCTGGCAGCTTCAAATTTGGTGCGTACAACAGTAGCGTAAGTGGCTACCGTTGCGGCATCAGGAGCAGCTGGGTGCAGCACGGTATTTTTCTGATAAGCGCTCAGGCCATTCACCCAGTACCAATAAGCAGTAGAGTGGATAACTGCATTCTGGATATGTTCACCTGGCGTTTTGCCGGTAGCACCCAGTCCTTTCAGTTCAATTTCAGCCAGGAGCAGGTCCAGTTCACCTAAAGTCATCCAGTTGCCAGGCATGGTATTGCGGCAATAGGTAGCATGGTTGTACATGGATTTAGCGTTCTGTGCCAGGGAAGAAGGCAAGTCGTCTGCATATGGATAATACTTCTCTCCTGCTGCATATGGTGCATCCTGTGCATCGGAATTATAAGATACGCCACGGTAGTCGTTGAATTTGGTAGGCATTGCGATAACAGGCAGGCGTGGATCGTCTATTCCTGGTTCATAAGCATTAGTACCAAAGTTCATGCGTTTCAGGATAGTGTTTGGAACGAAACCAGCGAAGGCATTTTCGTACCAGCCACGTTCCCAGGTACCGCCGCTCAGTGGATCAGCAGTGAAAGGCATCTGCCAGACGATATCTTTGGTAGGTCTTGGCTTTGCTAATTCTTCCGTCAGGATCTGTTTAGCAAGCGTAGTATTTACACCTGCAATACGCACTGCATAACGAATACGGAGCATGCTGATATATTGTATCCACATGTTCACATCTCCTTTGGCTGCAAAATCTTGTTTAACAAAATCAGACTTGCCAGCAACAGAGAGATTATTGTACAAGGTAGGAAGCGTGTCTGCAATACTTTTCAGTTCACCCAGAATCGATTCTGTGGTTTTCTGCGCATCATCATACTGCGGGAAGAATACTCCTGCAGCGCCCTGCCATGCTTGTGTGAAAGGCACGTTATTTACCAGGTCGATGAGTTTCAGCGCACCAAAATCTCTTACGACAGTTGTAAGTTTCAGGTAGAACATCGCTTCATTCTTCTGATCAGCAGGGGCTGTAGCCACCATGTCTCTCATCTCTCCGTAGTTACGGGTATTCTTGTAGAAGCTGTTGAAGAAATCATTGATACCGCTGTCACTGAAACCATTACCGGTTTTCAAATCATCATAGGTATTGAACCAGGAGTAACGGGAGGTGATATAACGCTGTGAAATCTGCGCGTAACCTGGAATACCGGTACCGCTGTTCAGCATCCAGTACCATTCTCCATAGTCGCCTACATATAATTTCCAACCATACAGGGTAGCGGTAAACATACCAGACCATTTCTGATCTAATGGCGGATTCGATTTTTCAGGATTCTTGAACTGGTCTTCCAGTTCTTTCTGGCAGGATGTCAGCGATACGCCAAGACATAAGCCAATGAGTATTTTAGAGAGATTAATTTTCATTTGTCAGCATTTATCAAATTAGAAACTAACATTTACACCAAGACTGTAAGTACGCGTAGATGGATAGAATGAGTTTTCGATGAAGATATCGGAACCCAGTGTGGACTCAGGATCTACGTTTGGTAATGTTTTGTACAGGTAGAACAGGTTACGTGCAGCGGCAGTAACTTTTACAGACTGCAGGTGGATTGGTTGTAACCAGCGGCGAGGCAGGTCGTAAGAAACAGCCAGTTCACGCAATTTGATATAATCGTTTTTGAAAAGTCTGTCTGGTCCCCAAGCTGTGCTCAGATCGTTGATGTAAGTCTGGTAGTAGCTGGTAGCAGAAGTGATGATATCGTTTTTCTCATATTTAGTATTGCCACTTCCGTCAGTTGTTTGTTTCACACCGTCGAGGATCATACCATCAAAGTACAGTTTGCCATCTTTTGCTTGTGCAGGTGCAGGCTGACCGTTAGTCCATGCAGTGTTTTTACCGGTAGTTTTATCTACATAGTAAGTTAAACCGCCATGTTCTGTATCTCTGTAAGCGAGGGTATTTTTAGTAACACCCAGACCTGTCATGTAGTAGTTGGTATAGGAGAAGATCTGTCCGCCGAATTTGTAGTCCAGACCAATGTGCAGTGATACGCCTTTGTAGTTAAGATCAGAGTAAACGCCGCCCAATACTTTCGCCTGTGTATTACCTACAGTGCTCATGGTATTGCTCAGTTGATACAGACCGTTTGCATTAACAACTTTGTTTCCATTATCATCTTTCAGATAATCGAACATCTGAATTTCATTTACCGGACGACCTTCTTTTGCTACCACTTTGAAACCGGCATTACCGCTGATTGGGTTGGTAGAAATACCAGGGTACAGTTTCAATACTTTGGAACGTTGGGTAGCAGCAGTGATACCTACTGTCCAGGTGAGATCTTTGGTCAGGATTGGCGTGCCTTTCAGGCCCAGTTCATAACCCCAGTTTTTCACGTTACCCGCATTGATACGGATCTGCGTGTTGCCGGTGGTATTGGACAGGTTTACACCCATGATCTGGTTGTATACGTTGTTGGTATAGAAGGAGAAGTCGATAGACAGGCGGCTCTTTGGAAAGAAACCTGCTTCGAAACCAGTTTCATACTCACGTTTACGTTCTGGCAACAGTTCATTGGCGAACATGGATTCCATGCCGATGATGGTGGTAGCGTTGTTATAGCCAACGATACTGTTTACATCATAGTATCTGTATGCGAAGTAGTTGCTGCTTGCGCCTCTACCTACGTCTGCCCAACCGATACGGAATTTACCGTAGTTCAGTTTAGGGATGTGGATATCCTTGGTGAAGTCCCAGGTGAAGGACAAGCTTGGATAGAAGTAGTGGTTGTTTTTAGGATACAGGGTAGAGTTCCAGTCCATACGGCCGGTACCTTCTACGAAGTAGCGATCTTTCCAGGACATTTGTAAAGTACCAAATGAGCTGTAAGTGATGCTGCTACCTCTGGAAGCTCTTCTTGCTTTACCAGCTGAGCCCAGATCAGGGAAGCTGGCGCTGTTGTCCAGGGAGAACCATCCAGGTACGCGGAAGCCGCCGGTGGTGCTGGCGAAGATGCTGTTATAGTTATCCTGTTGTACATAACCACCCGCCATTGCATACAAGTGCAGATCGTTGGAGAAATCGTGGTTGTAGTTGAGGTATGACTGGTAAGTCTGGATAGTGTAGTTATCACGTTGCATGGAGTAAGTACCGCCAGCGATCTTAGGATAGATTCTGGTTTCTTTTTCCATGCTGATAAAATCTGTATTGGTATAATCCACACCAGCAAATGTTACCATAGATAAATCTTTGGTAAAGTTCAGGGTTGCTTTAGCAGAAGAGATCAGGTGAAGTTTGGTATCGGTATTGAAGTTATCGTACTGATTCCACCAGAAGTCGAACATTTTAGTGATCATATTAGGCAGACCAGCAGCGTCCAGGTTTGGTCTGTGGCCGGTAGAATCGCGGTAGTATTGGCGGAGTTGTGCCAGTGGATATTCGCGGTTCATACCCCAAGCTACCAGTCCATCGATAGAAGGACGGCGGTTATTGGATTTCACACTGTACAGGTTGGAGGTTACTTCGAAGGTTGCAAATTTAGACGCCTTCATAGTACCGTTGAAGCTGAAAGTGTTTTGTTTCTGCCAGGAGTTTTCCAGGATATCATCGTAACCGAAGTTGGTGTAGGACAGGCGCATGCTACCTTTATCGCTTGCGCCGGAGATAGCCACGTTGGTTCTGTTGGAGCTACCGTTCTGGAAGAGGCTCATGAAGTTATTAGGTACAGCGCTATAAGGGCGGATTGTACCGTCGAAGTATTGCATTGGTTCGCCAGTGAACTTAGGACCGAAGCTGAAGCGGCTAGGGTTTACTTTCCTTGTTTTTACGCCATTGATGTAAGTATAGGCGGTATCATAAGGAGTAAGACCGGAACCGTATTCGTTTTGGAAATCGATATAGTTAACGGGTTGTTCGATGGTGCGTTGGTGCGACAAGGTTACACCGAATCCTTTAGCATGAGAGCCACTTTTAGTGGTGATCATCATAACGCCGTTAGCGCCTTTCTCGCCATAGAGAGCGGTCGCTTTTGCGCCTTTCAGGATGTCGATAGACTCGATATCATCAGGGTTGATATCGTTGATACCAGTACCATAGTCAACAGAGTGCAGTGGATCATAGTTACGGGAAGCCATGCTGGTATTTGCATCGCGGATTACCACACCGTCCACAACGATCAGAGGGCGGTTGTTAGCGCCTTCCGTCAAGCTTGCAGCGCCACGTACTTTGATGTTGATACCGCCCATAGGACCAGCGGAACCGGCGATAACGCCAACGCCCGCAGCTTTACCATAGAGGGCTTGTACCGGGTTGAGGGTAGTACCTGCCTGGGTAAGTTCATCTCCTTTGATGGAGGAGACAGCGTACCCGAGGGATTTACGACTTTGTTTGATACCCAGTGCCGTTACCACCACTTCGTTCAGACCTTTCGCATCGTCTTCGAGTAAGATATCATATGATGTTTTAGCGGTAGTGGCTACTTCTGTTTTGCCATAACCTACCATAGAAACCTGGATGATGGCGCCAGGTGCAACAGCAATAGAAAATTTTCCGTTGAGATCAGTTGTTGTACCGGATTTGGTACCTTTTTCCAGAATTGTAACCCCTGGTAATGGGTTTCCTTTGGCATCGTGTACAACGCCGGCGATGTTACGTTTGTCCTGCGCTAAAACGATTTGGCAACAGAGCGCCAAAAGGACCGCAAGTAATTGTAGCGATCTTTTCATGGTTTACTGATTTAAGATAACAGATAAGTGAACAGAAGCGGCAGCACTGTGCATAGCAATGTCATGCCGCTATTTTTCTTTTTGGAAAAACCGGTTTTGAAAGCGCTGGGATCAAAACAGTATTAAACAGGTACAGTACTCCTTACCACAGGTATTGTGGTATATCCATTTCACTACTTTTCGTTCACAATGTTTTTTCCTTGTTATTCTGTGGATACAAGAGGCATGGCATTGTCCTCCTGGTCATCAGGTTGGAATCTTACGTGCATTGAAACGCTAATACTGGTTGATAAATTAAATAAACGAATCTCCTTTTAACCCATTTTAATTATTTCGTTGGTATTGTTTTAGGATCTCTTGCTACACTACTCTCTCAACTAAGTACTAATTCTTTTATTTGATTTTGGCTCTGTTTTATTCTTCGATTTCGGTTCTCTCGGTGTAAAGCTGTAAGTTCTGTAAATGCAGTAGTAAAACGTTTTAGCTAAAGCATCTAAAAAAAGAAAGCGTTCGGGATTAGAATATCATAGAATGCTTTCCAATATCAAACTTAGTCAAAGTTTTCATGACTCCAAAACATTTTGTTAAAATTTTTTTGCACTAGGAAAATATTCTGATTGCGTACAAAATACACACTGCTAAAAACGCAAATGCCCGAAATCAAAGAGATTCCGGGCACTTGTTTTGTAAACCGCTATTCCCTCAGGGTTTATCCCACCACATGGGCGTAGTAAACAGATCCGGCCCTTGTATCGCATTTGCTGCATTTACGTGTGTGCCATTGGAGTTATACTCTCCCCGTGGATACCGCAATCGGCGCGGAATCTGGCCGTTCGTTTCATTATTCTTGTAATTGGTAGGCGTTAGCACAGGATAACCCGTACGCCTCCAATTAGCATAGGCTTCATATTCATTGAGTAAAGTAGTGATGTAATATTGTTCATTGATTGCCTGCAACTGGGCCGTTAATCCTCCTCCCAGTGCGGCCGATTGTGCAGTGGCGTATGCCGTAGCCCCTGCATCATCATAGACAATGGCGGGGGAATAAAGGGTATATTGCCAGATGCCCGCCCTCACGCCTTCTATGAAGTAGCCAGTGGGAGAACCGCTGGTCCAGCCCCTCGCTGCCGCTTCCGCCAACATCAGCTGTACTTCTGAATACGTAATGAAAATGTTCGGCGTATTAGGTAGTGCCAAATATTGCTTGGGCTGCGAGTAATGCGCCAGATTCGGGTCTCCCACGGAGGCAATGCCGTATACAGGATCAGACGTGTTATCGTAACCGTTAGGTAATCCTTTTTGTAACGCAGGCACATCGCTTCCTCCAGGGGTGGAATCGGGCTTCGGCAACTCGCTGATGATCTGTAAACGAGGATCATTTTTGGTCTGCAACATAGTGATGAAAGACTTGCTGTACTTTATGGACAAGTTGTCTTTCCCGGTCTGCTGACGCGCATTATTATACGTACCGATTACATGACTATTGGGATTATCATAATCGCCTTCCGCATGTTTGATATAGAATATATCTGTACGATCCGTAAACACGCCACCAGCAATTGCTTTCTGCACAATAGTTTTTGCCTGTGTTGGGTCAGACTTCTTCGACAGGCGCATGCCCACCCGTAACATGAGGGAGTAGGCCAGTTTCTTCCATTGCGTTGGAGAACCGCCATAGCCGGAGATATCCGCAGAACCGGGATTCACTTTTGTTTCATCCAGCATACCTGCCGCCTTTTCCAGTTCTGCGGCAAAGCCAGCATAAATGGCGTCCTGGTGATCATATGCGGGGTAAAAATTTTGATTAGTGTATCCCTTCGATGCTTCAGAATAGGGTATGTCTCCATACAAATCCGTTATACGCTGCAATACTATCACTCTGGCAATACGTGCCATGGCATTGACATTCGCGCTGGATGGATCATTGTCTGTATTGGTGATAATAATGCTTAGTATCTTGGTTGCGTTCGGAAAGAACGAATTGAAAGCCGCTCCGGAGTAATCGTCGTTGTAGAGATATTTATCTCCAACATAAGTCAGACTCAACGAAGAAAAATGCTGTATCATCATGGAGCAGTAAATCAAATTGGCGCGCCATGCTTCATATTCTCCGCCGGAGACAAACAACAGCCCTTTGGTCAACAAAATATTGGGTGTAACATTTGGTGCTGAGGTGGGATCTGTATTTACTTTCTCAAAATTTTTAGTACACGCCAACATGCTTGTTATACCTGCCAGGGCCAGTACTATCAACATTTTATAGGTAGTGCGAATCATAATCTGGCTGATTTAAATAAACGATTAGAATCTTACATTCAGGTTCAGACCAAAACTGCGGGCCTGCGGATATCCCATTACTTCGGCGCCTTGTCCGGCTCCGCTGGTATAACTGGACTCCGGATCTATACCTGGCAGATCTTTATAAATGATCCATAAATTCCGGGCTACGAATGACAGGGAAGCCGCGGTCAGTGGCGTTTTTGCAATCACAGAATGCGGTAATGTATACGTGAATATCACCTGACGTAGTTTGACAAAATCGCCTTTGTAGATAAATGGTTCTGCGATGTTGAAGGCGATGTTTTGGAAATAGTCCTGTGAGGCTACATTCTTCGTAACGTACTGTGTAGGATCATTGGGGTCCTGCGCTTTTATGTTGATACCTCCTTGTCGCCCCTGCAGCGTTGCCTTTTGCAGTCCGAAGTAGTAGGCGTAATCATTTGTACCGGAATAAATTTTATTACCCCATTTCCCATCGATGAGGAGACTAAGAGAGAATGCCTTAAACGTGAATGTATTGGTAAGGCCCATTGCAAACGGCGCAACGCCGGTTCCAAAGGCGGTATAATCGCCCTGTAAAGGCTTGCCCGCACTATTGAATAGAATATTCCCCTGTGCATCGCGCTTGAACTTATACCCTACTATCTGTCCGAATGGCTTGCCTACAATATGCTGAATAGACACGTTAAAAGTACGTACGTTAGACACCAGCACACTGGTGGCCCCGGCATTCAGGGCGACTACCTCATTCTTATTATAGGAGAAATTGGGACTGATATCCCAGCTGAAATTTGAACTACGTATAGGCGTTCCAGTTAACAACAATTCTACACCGGAGTTTTTCACTTTACCGACATTGATGAAAGCCGTATTATATCCGGAAGCATTGGAAATAGTGGTTTGCAGGATATCGTCTTTGGTGGTGCGGGTATAATAAGCGAAATCGAGCGAGAGTCTGTTGTCAAAGAATTTCGCTTCCAGACCGGCTTCGTAGCTGGTATTTACCAGTGGCCGTAATGACGCATTGGGTACGGCATAACTACCGTCAGGAGCCTTCTTCACATCTGCTATTGCCTGTCCTAAAAACGGATTTTGCACCTGGTAAGCCAGGAATAAACGATATGGATCGGTATCTCCTCCTACCTGTGCCCAGGATGTACGCAACTTCAGGTAGTTAATTTTTTCCGGCATCCGGAATGCGTCCGATAATACAAAACTCAATCCCACAGAAGGATACAAGATACTCCATTGGGAAGGCGATAAAGTAGAAAACCAATCATTACGGGCAGTGGCTGTCAGGTAGAGATAACTTCTGAAAGCCACTTCCGCAGAGCCATAGACAGAATTGATTTTCTTTTCAATAATATCATTGAGTACAGTTTTCGTAACAAGGTTGGATTGATCATAAAAGAATGGAATAAAGAAGCCGTTCCCATTCAGATAGAACTTATCATTTTTATTATGCATCTGGTTTCCACCAACGAAAGCAGTGAGTCGCCAATCTTTACTCAGGGATTTATCTACGCCAAGCATAACATCCGCATTTACTTCATAGAAATTCTGACGGGCCATATCATTGATTTGTCCTGCAATATTATAGGCAGTACCTGTAGGTGTAATAGCGAAGTTGTTACGATACCACATATCTGCGCCTATACGACCTTTCGCATATAACCAGGGAAGGATATCGTATTTCAGTTCAGCAGAATTGATGAACCGGTCCCGTTTATCATTTTGTTGGAAGTCGTACACCGAGAACCATGGATTTGTGATGTATTCATTGGCTTCCCATCTGGCTTCGTAGCCTTGCGCATTGTATTTGTGATCCCGGAGCGTGAGGACCGACAAGCTGGTGGGCAGCATGTACAGCGAGAAGTTCGCATTACCGGGGGAATCGGATACTCTGGGGCGGTTGTATACTCTTTCGCGACTGTACTTACTATTTACCGTCAGATAGAGTTTGCGACCCAGCCAGGCGTTTACGTTTAGACTGAGGTTATCTCTTCGCATACCAGAGTTGGGCAGCATAGCTTCATTCTTCATGTCGGTAGCGCCGAAGCGGTAATTAATTTTTTCATTGCCACCGCCGAATGCTACCGAGTTGGTGAAGGTGTAACCGCTTTTATAGAAACTTTTGAAGTTATTTTTCACTGCGCTGTATGGCCTTGTTACGCCGTCGTACTGAATGACCGGGGAGCCGTCCAGTTGGGCGCCCCAGCTGAAGAGTCCTGCCGAACGCGCTTCTGCAGCATTTGCTGGTTTCACGCCATTCAAGCCCATACCATAGTCGTACTGCCAGTCGAGCGTATTCAGGATGGGTTTATCCAGTACAAAATTGCTGGCATACTCTACTCCTACACCTTTCCGGGACATGCCGGATTTGGTGGTGATGAGTATAACGCCATTGGCTGCACGAGAACCGTACAGAGCTGCGGCGGTACCGCCTTTCAGGACGGACATGGTAGCGATATCGTCTGGGTTGATACTGGAAAAACCGTCTCCGGCATCTTGTCCGCCGTATTCATTGGCGCTACCGAGGTTATCATTATTAATGGGGATACCGTCTACGATGATGAGGGGTTGGTTATTCCTGCTTTTATCGATGGAGGTATTACCGCGGAGGATGATGCGTGTAGAAGCGGCTGGGCCGGTAGAAGCCACGCTCACATTGAGTCCGGCTACTTTACCTGCCAGCGTAGCCGCTACGTTGGTGGTACGTGCTTGTGTGAGTTCATCGCCTTTGATTTCGGTGATGGAATAACCCAGGGCTTTCTTTTCTTTTTTAATACCGAGTGCAGTAACGACCACCTCATTCAGGTTTTTATTATCCTGTGCGAGGCGTACGTTCATTGGATTGTCTGTAGCCGGTATATCTTTCGGGAGATAGCCGATCAGCCGGAAAGTCAGTACCGTTCCGGGGGGAACATTGATATGGAATTCTCCTTTTTCGTTGGTGGCGGTACCTTTATTGGTACTTTTTACGAGTACAACTACGCCTACTAACGGGGAATTGGTAGCTTCATCGACTACCGTGCCTCCTACTTCTTGTTGTGCCCATGCTACGGGGGCAGCCAGCAACAGTAACAGGAACAGGAAGATGACCTGAAGAGCGTTCTTCTGCATGTTTAAGATATAAGGTTAAGCAAATCGATTTTCGACGTGGAGGCAGGGACAAATGGATCTTGGTTGATACAGTATGTAACAACGTTCAGAGAGAAAGTGTTGAGACAAAATAAAAAAAACCAGCACCATTTCGGTGCTGGTTAAATATGATGTCAA
Organism: Chitinophaga dinghuensis; assembly: GCF_003259435.1. Lineage (GTDB taxonomy): Bacteria > Bacteroidota > Bacteroidia > Chitinophagales > Chitinophagaceae > Chitinophaga > Chitinophaga dinghuensis. The sequence goes on along the minus strand of NZ_QLMA01000001.1, from coordinate 576,240 downwards.
TATTTAGCTAAAACGTTGAAGTACGCCGGTTAGCCGTTATGTTGACTGGAAGGGCGCAAGATAAGATTGAGTGGTAATACCACTTGTTGCAGTGCCGCGGAAGGATGGTTTAATTCCTTCATCAGGATGTTGACGAGTTGCTGACCGATTTCCTGGATGGGTTGTGCAACGCAGGTGATAGCGGGTGTATAGAGTCGGAAGATATCATGATCATCGAAGCATACTACGCCGATTTGTTTACCGATTTGCCATTCGAGGTTGCGGATGCTTTCAATACCGCGGATACCGAGGTAGTTGGTGGCAAAGAAAACAGCGTCGAGGCCTTTGGAAGTTTTGAGGAATTTTTTGATTTCCTCATTGGAGCCATCTTTATCCAGGTCGAATGGCAATTTTTTCACCAGTGTTTTATTATAGGTGATACCGGCGTCTTTGAGGGCATCGGCATAACCATCCAGACGGTCTTTCATCTGTACCTGGTCTGAGGTGGTGGTGACGATTCCTATTTTCTGAAAGCCCTGGGCGGCCAGATGAGCGGTAGCGTCGTAGGCGCCTTTATAGTTATCTACTACAACATAATGGGAAGGCATTTGCGGAAAGTAACGGTCTACCAGTACGATGGGTTTACCGGCAGATTGCAGCTGTTCTATCTCCTTATCCAGGTTTTTGGTTGGGGTGATAATATAGCCGTCTACCTGGCGGTACTTGAGTACTTCGAGGAGGCCTTTTGCTTTTTCCGTATTATCTTCTGTGGAGCCGTAGAGTACTTTATACCCAAATTTATCGGCTTCATCTTCCACAACTTTAGCGAGTGTGGCAAAGAAGCTGTTGGCGATATCTTCCACGATAAGGCCTATTGTTTTGGTTTTGCCTGTTCGTAAGCCTCTGGCCAGCTGATTTGGTTTATATTTCAGCTTGCCCGCAATTTTCTGGATTTTCTTGCTTACCTGATCGCTGATCCTCTTCTCTTTTGCCTTGCCATTCAGTACGAATGAAACAGTGGTAGGTGATACCCCTGCTTGTTTTGCAATATCTTTAATGGAGATACCTTTCATAATAAGAGTTATGCTATATCGATTTAGCTCAGCGTAAATTACAAAATGAAGTTGAAATTTACATAGTTGCAGGAATTATTCCAAAAACGGGGGGGGACAAGCTGCATGAAAAATTATTGTAATCCATATCACATTAAAAGGTTATTTTCCAAATAATGATATTTTTTTAACCAATTTTTAATAATTTGGCAACATTCATAGGACAATGGTAATACTCCTGAGACAAATTGCCATAATAGAAATCGTTATTAAATTAATACATGAATGAAACCCATTCTTATTAAAGTTGGGGCCTTTGCCGATAACCAGATCACTATCATAGAGCGATGTGATCCGCATTTCAATACGCCGTTTCACTTTCATCCGGAATGTGAACTGGTTTTCGTGACAGAGAGCCATGGAAAAAGGATTGTGGGCGACAGCATTGAGAGCTTTGAAGAGGGCGACATGGTGTTTCTTGGTCCGCACATACCGCATGTTTGGTATAATGATGAGGAATATTACAAGGGTGATGAGCATTTAAAGGCTCGTTCGGTCGTAATTTATTTTCCAAAGGATATATTTGGAGAGAAATTTTATGGTTTACCGGAGACGAAAGCCCTCAGTGAGTTGTTTCACAAGGCACAACGGGGTATGAAGATCACGGGGCCTACCTATGACAAGTTGAAACCGGAGATTTTGTCGCTGCCTCGCAAAGAGGGGCTGGAGCGTATCATTTCCCTGCTGCATATCCTGAAAACGTTGTCAGAAACAAAAGATTGCTATTACCTGGCCAGCACCGGTTACTCCCATGCCTATAATGTGAAGGATAACCACAAAATTGACGAAGTTTTCAAGTACGTGATGAATAACTTCTCCAAAGAGATATCCCTCCAGGATGTGGCCAGTATCACTAATTTATCGCCACAGTCGTTCTGCCGCTTCTTTAAGAACCGCACCAAGAAATCCTTTGTGCAGTTCCTCAATGAAGTGCGTATTGGTCATGCCTGCAAGCGGCTGACAGAGGAAGACTGGTCCATTGCGGAGATAGCCTATTCCTGTGGCTTTAAGAACCTTTCTAATTTTAATCGGTTCTTCAAAGAGATAGTGGGTAAAACGCCGAAGGAATACAAGAATGAATTGAGACTGAAAGAAGCATAAGCAGAAAGCCGGCACGCGTCTGCCAACGGAACCAGGTAGCTGATACTATATTCCCGAAAAATAATGCGGAAATCTCCCGGAATATTTACTACTTTCATGGGAAGAAGTTAACATTTGTCAACCAAACCGCTTTTTCCTCACCTGTAATTAGATGTACAGCAATTATCAAGATCAGGAATTAGTATCGCTGCTGAAAAGCGATAATATTGCTGCCTTTAATACCATTTATGACCGGTACAGCAAGGCGCTGTATTTATTCATTTATAGTAAACTGGATGCCGCTGAAATCAGTAAGGATGTTTTACAAGATCTGTTTATATCCTTGTGGGAAAAGCGTCAGACATTGGTTTTGAAGGAGTCGCTTAAATCATACCTCTACCAGGCAGCCCGGCATAAGATTATTGATATCTACCGGAAAAATACCACCTATCGCAAATATCTGCAGCAGCTGATCGAGCATTTCGATGAGCAGCCGCATTCTATATCCGACCAGCTGGATACCAAAGCCAAAACACAGGAAATGTTTGAGGCCATCAACCATCTGCCGGAAAAGATGAAGGAAATTTTCATGCTCAGCAGGTTTGAAAACCTGACAGTAGAACAGATTGCCACTCATCTCAATCTCTCCCAGCAAACCGTTAAAAATCAGATTACCAAAGCTTTAAAGATATTAAGAGCCAACTATGCGCAACCGGACATCATCCTGGTCATTATTTCCATATTGTTAGGATGCATCCGCTAATATTAATTTTTTAGCTGTATATAGTACCTTTTCCACGTTATTACGACATTACAACATCAAAAACGCTATCAGGTGGACACAGAACAGATTAAAATATTACTGGAACGATATAACCAGGGCACCTGCTCACCGGAGGAAGCGGATATCATTGAAAAATGGTTCGAAAATATCAACCGTCAACAGTCGATTGTGATGGAGGAAGACGCGTTGAATCTGCAACTGGATGAAGTTAAACTACTTATAAACGAACAAATTGCACCAGCTCCGGCTGTTACTATAGCGCCAGTTGCCAAAGTCAGGAAGATGAAACCCTGGTATACAGTTGCCGCCGCCGCTGTCATACTTGCAGCAGGCATATTCGTATACCGCAATATAGGGCATACCGCCAACACAGATACGCCTCCTCATATTGCTGCCAATCATACCAAAAAAGCTACCCGCATCATCCGAAACGGATTCGTGGAAGTGAGTACGCCCTATGGCCTTACAGAAAGCTTTAAACTGGAAGATGGTAGCGGCATCTGTATGAATGCGGGTACCCGTATCCGTTATCCGGAACATTTCAGCAATAACGTCCGTAATATATATCTGGAAGAAGGAGAAGCTGTATTCGAAGTTGCCCAAAACCCTAACAGCAGCTTTGTCGTATACAGCGGCGACCTGGCCACAACAGCCCTCGGTACCGCCTTCAATATCAGATCCTATGCCCATGAGGATAAGATTACTGTTGCCCTGATCAATGGCAAAGTGAAAGTTGCCAGAACCAATAACAGCAAAGAATCAACTATCCTGATGCCCAGCGAACAACTCAACTATAACAGGGTATCCCTCAGCATGATCAAAACCAGCTTCTCCAACCCCGAAGCAATCATCGGCTGGAAAAAAGGTATCCTCGTTTTCAAAAATGCCAATTTCGACGATTTCGCCACCGCTATCCGTAACCGTTTCGGCGTGACCGTGATCAACCACAGCGATAAAACCGAGTGGGAGTACAACGGTACCTTCAAACAAGGAGAAGACCTGAAAGAGGTAATGGATGTCATCAGTGATCTGAAATCAATTAAGTATACCATTAAAAACGATACTGTTTATCTAAAAAATTAAAACAAGGTCATTATGAGGGTAAAACCATGCCCATTGAAATGGTTTTTATCCTTCGGACTGATACTGACACTCTTGCTGGCCGGCAGCCTTACTTCCGTAGGCAGCACGGTCCGGCACATACAAGAACCACTATTACCCATCGTCGTCAGTATCCAGGCAAAGGATAAGAACCTGGAAGAAGTGATGTCTGAAATATCAACCAAAACAGGGCTGAACTTTCACTACGATAACTCAGATCTGAATCTGAAAAAGAAAGTGACGCTGAATTGTATAAAAGTTCCCATAGATGAAGTATTAACACAGTTATCAGATCAAACAGGATTAAAGTTTACCCGAAAAAACAATAAAATTATTGTTGGCGCAGAAAGTGATCATGCACCGTCACTTTCTGTGGAGTTGGACAGTAAAGTTTCATTGGACAGAGACATAACAGGCACGATACGCGATAATAAAGGCACGCCGCTTCCAGGAGTAACTATCCAAATAAAAAATTCAAATAAAGGCACGCAAAGTAACGCCGATGCAGCTTTCAACATCAAAGCCGCTCCCGGCGATGTACTCGTTGTCAGCTCTGTAGGCTTCTTCACCAAAGAGGTCATGGTAGGCGCTTCCCCGGAAGTGAATATCACCCTCCAGGAAAATATCCGCGCATTAGGCGAACTGGTGGTAACCGCTATGGGCATCCAGAAAAAATCCAAAGAGCTGCCCTATGCTACCCAACAACTCGGAGGGGATGATGTCTCCCTGGTAAAAGATGTAAACGTCATGAACACCTTAGCAGGTAAAACTGCCGGCGTTACCATTTGCCGCAATGCATCAGGCATTGGCGGTTCAGTGAGAGTGGTACTCCGCGGTAATAAATCCACCCGCGAAAATCAGCCACTGTACATCGTGGACGGTGTTCCTTATGCCAACTTCACTCCTTCCCAACCCAACGACGTATGGGGGCAATCCAACAATACCATCGGCGCCGGTGGCCGCGATGGCGGCGACGGTATTTCCAATATCAACCCAGATGATATCGAAAGTATCAGTATCCTGAAAGGCGCTTCGGCCGCCGCCCTCTATGGCAGCCAGGCCGCAAACGGCGTTATCCTGATCACCACCAGGAAAGGCAAAGCAGGCAGAAGTAAAATGGATTTCTCGTCCGACTTCACCATCGAAACGCCTTCTCTCCTGCCCGACTTACAATACCGTTACGGGCAAACAGATCCGCCCGGCCGCGATAACGTAGGCAGTCTGCAACCAGGATCTCCAGGCAGCTGGGGCGATCCCATTCATACACCCGATATCGTAAAACATTTCTATAATACCGGTTATACCTGGACCAACGGCATCTCCTTCAGCGGAGGAACGGAAACAGCTCAGAGCTACCTATCATACGCCAATACAACCAACAAAGGAATTCTGCCGACCAACTCTCTTGATCGGCATGCCATCAATTTTCGTGAAACGCTCAAGCTGCTGAACAACCGCCTCATCATGGACGCTACGGTGTCTTTCCTTGCCCAGGCCACCCACAACCGCAGCTCTTCTGGATTGTATTACAGCCCTATCTCAGGACTATATCTCTTCCCCAGAGGACAGGATTTCGATTATTATAGCAACAATTTTGAATACCTGGATAAAGATCGAAACCTCTATCTCCAAAACTGGTGGAATATCCGGAACGACAGAAAATGGATAGGTCAGGACGATCAGCAAAATCCTATGTGGGCGCTCAAACGCGATATCCGCCTGGATTCCCGCTACAGAGGAATGAGCACCATCTGCCTCACTTACCAGCTAAACAACTGGTTGTCGGTGCAAAGTCGCGGTAGCTTCGATAAATCCCTAGATCAATACGAACTCAATGCATATGCGGGTACCCAAGTAGTACTCGCAGCCTCCAATGGTCGCTATACCCTGGAGAAAGAATTCAACACGCAGCTATATGCGGATCTGTTGCTCAATGCCAGTGGAAAAGTGAATAACTGGATGCATCTGGCAGGTAACATAGGCGGAAGCATTACAGATGTAAAAGCGCATGAACGCACTTACAATGGCGCCAATCCCCATGCAGATCCGGGACTGATGTATCCCAATAAATTTGCCGTTTCCAATATTATGAGTACTGCCATGGATGCACAGCAATCTGTGGAACAGAAACAGTTGCAGGCACTCTTCGGCAATGTGCAACTGGGTATTCGTAATGCTTTCTTCCTGGATATTACCGGTAGGAACGACTGGTCCAGCACCTTCGCCTACACGCCTACGCTCAACAAAGGATATTTCTATTATTCAGCAGGAGCCTCTCTTATTCTCAGCGATGTGGTGAAAATGCCTAAGGTGATAGATTTCCTGAGAGTGCGTACCTCTTTCGCCAAAGTGGGAAATGATATTGCCAGCTATGCCAGCAACCCTGCCCCTTTCACCATGCAGACGATTGCCGGAGTTTCCCGCGTGGTACTGAACCAACGTACTCCTTATCCGGGCGTGTTCCTGGCGCCGGAAGATAACCAGTCGCTCGAAGCCGGGTTTGAAACACGGCTGTTCAAAAACCGTTTGTCTCTCGATGTTACCTGGTATAAAAACAATAACTATAAGCAATACATGGAAGTCCCTGCCCCGGTAGGTTCCAAGTATCTCACCTATTACCTCAACATGGGTAATATCCAAAACAGAGGTTGGGAAGCAATGCTAACGGTAGCGCCTGTACGTAATAAAAAAGTAAACTGGACCAGTACGGTTAATTTCGCGATCAACCAGAACAAAGTGATTAAACTGAGTAACAAAGAAATTCCCGGCGCTGATAGCACCAATAGCTTTGTTCTCACGGATTTCGGCGTGAATATGTTTGGTTCCTTTATCCAGGAAGGCGGTTCCTGGGGCGATATTTACGGCAATAAAGAACTGGTGACAAATGCCAAAGGACAGTTTGTGTTGGATAACAGTGGTAATTTAAAAACGAATGCGACGCCGAAGAGAGTGGGTAATCCTAATCCCAGATTTACGTTGGGATGGAATAATAGTATTTATTATGGCGACTTCTCTCTGAGTTTCCTGGTAGACGGGCATTTCGGCGGAAAGGTGATGAGTGTAACGCAAGCCGTACTGGATTGGTATGGCGTAAGTGAAGTAACTGCCAAAGCCCGTGACAATGGCGGTGTGAGTATAAATGCTGTTTATGAAGACGGCAGACCCTTCACCGGAAAGATGTCCGCCGAGAAATATTATTCTACCGTTGGTGGCAGAGCCGGCGTAGGGCAATTGTATATGTATGATGCGACCAATATCCGACTGCGGGAAGTAAGTCTGAGTTATCGTTTACCATTGAAATGGAAATGGCTCCGGACAGCCCGCGTAGGCCTGATGGGGCGCAATCTCGCTTTCTTCTATCTGAAAGCGCCTTTTGATCCTGAAGTATCCATGGGTTCGGGCAATGGTCTACAAGGAGTAGATGTATTCGGACTTCCCCCTGTGCGCAGCATGGGTATGAATTTGAAAATCGGATTCTAAAAAATCTGGATGTTATGAAAAAGTGGTTATATCCGTTGGTAATAGTTATTGCGGCTGCCATGCTGACCACCGCTTGTACCAAACGGTTTAATGAGATTAACAGAAACCCAAATGATTTCACGGAAGAGGAGCTGAAAGCAGATTATCAGCTGATGGGAGAGCCATTGTCGCAAGCCCAGCTGAACCTGTTAATATATAACGATCCTCCTACTGCGCAGCTACAGCAGAATTTAAATGCAGATATCTTTTCAGGATATATGATGTCGCCCAATCCTTTTGATGGCAATATCAATAACATGACTTATAGTCTGCGTTACTACTGGAATATCAAGCCATGGATTGTTACCTATGCTTATGTGATGAGGCCCTGCGATTTTGCGCAGGAGAAAGCCAAAGGAAAGTATCCGGATTTTTATGCATGGGCGCAGATACTGAAAGTAGAAGCGATGCATCGGTTGAGCGATATTTTTGGGCCGGTTATCTATACGCATTATGGCGAGATCAATGCAGATAAAAGTATAGATTATGATGCGCAGCCAGACGCGTATTACGCGTTCTTCAAAGATCTCAAAGAAGCCATAGGCGTATTGACGGACTCTATCAACAACCACGCTGCTTCCCGGTTTACCAATTTCGACCTGGTGTATAAAGGCGACTATACGAAATGGGTGAAGTTTGCTAATACGCTACGACTTAGGCTGGCCATACGTATCAACGGCATCGATCCCGCTAAAGCAAAGCTGGAGGGAGAAGCTGCATTATCGCACCCATTAGGACTACTGACCACACCTGATGATAATTTCAATGTAAATATTTCACCTGTTACACATCCTTTAAATATCATTGGATATAACTGGGCGGATATCCGGATGGGCGCTCCGATGGAATCTATTCTGACCGGTTATAATGATCCGCGGTTACCGCGTTATTTCGTACATACAGATGAAGGTCCGAATGTATATCATGGTATACGCAATGGGATTAGTATCAGCACGAAGGAGACTTATTCCGGTTTTTCCTATCTGGTAAAATTCGATAGTAAGATATTGTTCATGACAGCAGCAGAAGCCTGGTTCCTGAAAGCAGAAGCGGCACTCAACGGCTGGAAGAACGCAGGCGATGCCGGCAGCAATTACAATAAAGGAATTATTACATCATTTCGTCAGTACAATATCCCGGATGCCGACACGTATCTCAACGATAATACCAGCAAACCTGCGCCCTATATAGATCCCAAGAATGCATTGAACAACGTGCTTACAGGAGATAAACATCTTAGCACCATTACGATCAAATGGAATGATGGGGATAATAATGACATTAAACTGGAACGTATCATTACACAGAAATGGATTGCGATGTTTCCGGAAGGTCAGGAAGCCTGGAGTGAATTCAGAAGAACGGGCTATCCAAAATTGTTTCCTGTAGTGATAAATAACAGCGGGAATACTATTCCCACAGAAAAATTTATCAGACGTTTGCCTATACCCGACCAGGAATATATCACTAACCCTAAAGCCGCTGCCAGGGCTGCCGCCACCCTTAAAGGCCTGGACAATGGCGGTACTTCTCTTTGGTGGGATTTACATTAATCGGATTGTTTGTTAACCCCTGGAAAAAATTTTTTCCATTTATATAGTACTACTGTTAAACCCGCGCGACTCCTTTCCACAACAAAATGCCAATGTAATTCCTGAAAACCAATATCTGAATAATATATCCCATTTATTAACCAAAAAAAGGCAAGTATGAAAAACAACTTACGCCTTATGAAAGTGTGTGTGGCTGCCACCGTTGCCCTCACTTCCATAATTGCAGACAATGCGCAGGTGAAAGCGACAGGCCTCCCAGGAACGGGACTTTCATTGCGTAGTGTATTCCAGAACAAAGATGTTACTGGTACTGTTCGCGATAGTAAGGGAAATGTGTTGCCTGGAGTAACAGTACAAATCAAAGGTACCAACAGAGGTACACAAACAAACCCGGATGGTAAATTCCATCTCGATGCAAAAAACGGTGATGTATTAGTATTTAGCTCAGTAGGTTTCGGACAAAAAGAAGTAACTGTTGGTAACAGCAATACGATTGCAGTTATCATGGACGACAACGTCAGAGGATTAAATGAATTAGTAGTTACTGCGCTGGGTATTCAGCGCAAGGCAAAGGAGTTAACCTATTCCACACAATCCGTAAAAAATGAAGACCTCACTACCGTTAAAGAAAGTAACGTAGTGAACAGTCTCTCCGGTAAAATCGCCGGGCTGCAGGTAAACCGCAGCGCTTCTGGCGTAGCCGGTTCCGCAAGGGTTATCCTGCGCGGACAAAAATCCATTCGCGAAAACCAACCACTGTACGTAGTAGATGGAGTACCCATCGCCAATTTCACCAGCGCTCAACCAACAGATCTGTGGGGACAATCCTCCGGAGCCAATTCTGCCGGTCGCGATGGTGGAGATATCCTCAGTACCATCAACCCGGATGATATTGAGAGCATCAATACGCTGAAAGGCGCTTCTGCCTCCGCATTATACGGTAGCCAGGCCGCCAACGGCGTAATTATGATTACCACTAGAAAAGGAAAAGCAGGTCAGACAAAAGTGAACTACTCTTCCAACTTCATGCTGGACAAGGCCGCCTACGGTCCGGATATGCAGTATAATTACATGCAGACCAACAAGGACAACCTGTATAGCTGGGGTCCTAAAGGTACGAGTCCGGATCACGTAAAATCCTTCTTCCAGACAGGTACTACCTGGATTAATTCCATTAATCTTTCCGGCGGTACCGAAAAAGCGCAGACTTACTTCTCTTATTCCAACACCAGCAATAAAGGAGTACTGCCTACCTCCAAATTTGGACAACATACCGTGAATTTCAGGGAGAATGCCAACTTTCTGAATGACAGGCTGAACGTAGATGCGAATGTGCTGGCCACTACGCAGAATGCGCATAACCGCCCTAGCTCAGGATTGTACTTCAACCCTATCACTGGTTTGTATCTGTTTCCACGTGGACTTAATTTCCAGAATTATGCTGATAATTTTGAGTATTTCAGTGTTAGCCGCAATATGTACCTCCAGAATTGGTGGAACATCAATTACGACGATAAAAAGGGTGGACAGGATTCACAACAAAACCCTTACTGGATTCTCAACAGGAATGTGACCGAAAACAAAAAAGATAACATCATCGCCTCCCTTACGCTTCGCTATAAGTTAACGCCATGGCTGAATGTACAGGCGAGAGGTAATGCCAACAAATCCTGGGATAAATATGAGCTGAAAGCCAATGCAGGTACACAGCTTACTATTGCCGATAATAATGGTCGTTACTCTTACGACTATATTACCAGCACCCAGTATTATGGCGATCTGTTGTTGATAGGTACGCCTAAAATCTCTTCCAACTTTGGTTTGAATTTCACCGCAGGTACCAGTATCACCGATCTCAAACAGGACAGAACTTTCCTGGATTCCAAAGATGGAGATCTGGCATTTGCCAATGTGTTCAACATTGGTAACCTGAATCTGAATTCCGCCACCAGAGTGGTGCCTACCGGTTTGAGAAGACAGCTGCAATCTGTTTTTGCCACAGCAGGTATCAACTTCAAAGAAAAAGTTTTCCTGGATCTGACCGGACGTAATGACTGGTCATCCACCCTGGCTTATACGCCGAATAAAAGCAAAGGTTATCTGTATTATTCAGCAGGTCTGAACACCATTCTGAGCGAAGTGGTGAAGATGCCTTCCTGGGTGGATTACGGTAAGCTACGTGCCTCCTACGCTAAAGTGGGTAACGACGTAGCGCCGTTCGCCACACTTCCTACAAACACCATCACCTCCGGTATCCTTACTTCCAACACCTCCGGCGCATTTCTGAATAAAACCTTAAGACCAGAAATGACCACCTCTGTGGAATTGGGTACAGAATGGCGTTTCCTGGATAACCGGTTGAATTTCGATTTCACCTGGTATAATTCACACACCAAAGATCAATACTTCGATTTCCGCATATCGAGTGGCTTCCTTTACCCTAACGCCTTTATCAATGCAGGTAACGTGCGCAACACGGGTATTGAAGCCACTTTAGGTTACCAGGTAATCAAACAAAAAGATCTCAGCTGGAATACCACTATCAACTTTACCCGCAACAAAAATACCCTGCTGGAACTGGCGCCAGAACTGCATGGCGACTACACCATTACACCGAAAGGCGATAATGTGAACAACTATGCGCTGGTATTACATGAAGGCAGCTCCTTCGGCGATATTTATGGTAAAGCATTCAAACGCGCGCCAGATGGCAGTATCATTGTAGATGATAATGGTCGCCCTCAAGCTGCAGACGGACCGCTTACCTACCTGGGCAATCCTACACCGAAGTTCCTCCTGGGATGGAATAACAGTTTCACCTGGAAGCAACTGAATCTTGGTTTCCTTATTGATGGTCGTTTTGGCGGTAAGGTAATGAGTATCACACAGGCAATGCTGGATGAATATGGCGTATCTAAAGCCACAGCAGCAGCCCGCGATGCCGGCGGTGTGAACATCGCAGCTACAAAAGCAAGTGGCGGCAAATTCTCTGGTCCTATTGATGCAGCCACTTTCTATGGCGCAGTAGGTGGTCGTGCAGGTATCACAGAATACTATATGTATGATGCGACGAATGTACGGCTGAGAGAATTATCGCTCACTTACACTTTCCCATTGCACAGCAAAGCAGTAAAAGATCTCAAATTGGGACTGGTAGGACGTAACCTGTTTTTCTTCACGAAGAAAGCGCCTTATGATCCTGAGCTGAGCATGAGTACTGACAATGGTTTACAGGGTGTGGACGTATTTGGTTTACCAGCTACCCGCAGCTTTGGCCTTAACCTGAAGTTATCCCTCTAAACCCATTCAGAACCACAAAAACAAAAGCCATGAATTATAAATCATTCAAGATAGCAGGTTTGGCGGTTGCGGCCCTACTGAGCTTCGGCAGCTGTACAAAGAACTTCGAGGACATCAACAAAAATCCATACGGTTCCACTGATCGTGATCTGGAACCAGATTTTGCCATCGTAGCGGCGCAGCTGCAACAGGCACAACGTAGTATCTATCTCTTCAACCCCGCTCCTACTTTCCAGTTACAGCAAAATTTGCTGGGGGATGTATTCAGCGGTTATATGATGAGTGCTACGCCATTTGCCGGTAATAGTAATAACCTGAACTATAATTTGCTGGATGGCTGGACCAGTTCCGCTTTCACAGTAGGTTATGCCAATGTGATGAACCCATTGTATAAATCCATACAGTTTTCTAAAACGAAACAGTTACCGGATGCAGTAGGGATGGCAGAAATACTTCGGGTAGAAGCGATGCATCGCCTGAGCGACATCTACGGACCCATTATCTACACAAAATACAATGTTCCCAATGCAGAAGGGGGCGTTGATTTCGATAGTCAGAAAGACGCATATTATGCATTTTTTGCAGATTTAAAAGACGCCATAGCACAGCTCACCCCTTTCTCAGGGAAGCCCGCCAGTACTCTTTTTGCAAAAGCCGATCTGGTATATGGAGGGAATTACACGCAATGGTTAAAATTCGCCAATACCTTACGATTACGACTGGCATTACGTATTGTACGTATAGATCCAGCCAAGGCACAAGCAGAAGGAGAAGCTGCTCTGGCAGATCCAGCGGGCTTACTGACAACAGCAAACGACAACTTCCTTGTGGATATCGGGAGTACTACCCATCCATTGAATGTGATTAATGATTCCTGGGATGATATCCGTATGGGCGCTCCACTGGAATCCATCATGAATGGTTACTCCGATCCCCGACTTCCCTTCTATGTACAACCGGCCACTGATCCGGCAGTAGTAGGACTATACAAAGGTATCCGCAATGGTATTAACATCGATGCCAAGGAAAGATATGTAGGCTACTCTAAACTGGCCCTGTTCCCCAACAAGATACAGTTGATGACCGCGGCAGAAGCCTGGTTTCTGAAAGCAGAAGCAGCACTGCGCGGATGGGCGAACGCCGGCAATGCACAAACCAATTATGAAACCGGTATCAGTACCTCTTTCAGTCAATATAAAATTGGTAATGCAGCCGCTTACATTAATAATAACACGTCCACTCCTGCCCCTTATGTAGATCCGAAAGCGATTACGCCTGGTTCCAATGATATACTCACCGGTTCTCCCTGGTTGAGCACCATCACTATCAAATGGGACCCCGCAGCTTCATTCGACAGAAGCCTGGAACGTATCATTACCCAGAAATGGATTGCCATGTACCCGGAAGGAGAAGAAGCCTGGTCTGAATTCAGAAGAACAGGTTATCCAAAATTATTCCCGGTAGTCATTAATAATAGTGGCAATAAAATCAGTACTACTGATTTTGTAAGAAGAGCTCCTATCCCTAGCAATGAATACCAGACCAATAAAGCGGCGGTAGACAGAGCTATTGCAACATTGAGTACACAAAAAGACGTAGGCGGCACTCATCTCTGGTGGGACCCCGTTCAATAATATTCATTTTCTTATTTTGAATCGCGTGCATAAAAATCGATGCCGGTCCTATCAAGGACCGGCTTTTTTTATCTTATCCAGTAAGGGTGTGTACAATTTACACTTCGAAAAATTTGCAGAAAAAATTTGCAATTTTTTAATGTTTGGATGGTACTAAATGAAAAATGGCCCGACTCCTATACAAGCGATCAAATAAAAAAACTTACTGTAACGATAACGACTATACGAAAATAGATAGGACACAATAACTAAAACAACATACCTGATGTATCCCTAATGACCTGTACAGTTTCACTTTCTACGTATAATGAAAAACGGTTCACTCGATACACGGGACTTAAATTATCATTTATCAAACCAAATCAAAAAAACAGGCAAGTATGAAAAAAAACCTACGCCTTGTAAAAGTATGTGCAGTAGCCGGGCTCTCTCTGGGTGCGGTGGTAACTGACAGTGCTTTTGCCGCTTCCGCTGCGAGGGTGGCCAATGTCACTACGCTGCATGCCAACTTTCAGCAGAAGGAGATTCACGGTATTGTAAAAGACGCAAAAGGTACTCCATTACCAGGAGTTACTGTAGTGATTAAAGGTTCCAATAAAGGTACACAAGCAGATGCCAACGGTCATTTCAAACTGGCTGCAAAAGCCGGAGATGTACTGGTATTCCGCTTCGTGGGTTATGCATCACAGGAAATTGCTGTGGGCAGCAGCGATGAAATTAACGTTGCCCTTGTAGAAGGCGCTACCGGATTGAATGAGCTGGTAGTAACCGCCTTAGGTATTAAAAGAGAAGAGAAAAGTATAGGTTATGCCATGACTAAAGTAAAGGGCAATGAATTCACACAAGCCCGCGAAATCAACGTAGCCAATGCGCTCGTTGGTAAAGTAGCTGGTGTGAACAGTACTGCTCCTGCAACTGGTCCGGGTGGTTCTTCCAGGGTAAATATCCGTGGTGTGGCCTCTCTGAATGGAATGGTTCAACCATTATATGTGGTAAATGGCGTTCCTTATGCCAACCTCAACATGGGTAACCCTGGTAAATATGGCGGCGCCGATTTCGGTGATGGTATTTCCGCCATCAACCCGGATGATATCGAAGATATGACTGTACTGAAAGGTGGCGCTGCTGCCGCATTGTACGGTTCCCGCGCACTCGGTGGCGTTATCATTATCACCACCAAATCCGGTAAATCACGTAAAGGTCTGGGTATAGAAGTAAACTCTAACTATACTATTGATAAAGTACATGATTTCCGCGACTTCCAGGATGTATACGGACAAGGTATTCAGGGTGCAAAACCTACTGACGCCACTTCTGCATTAGCTTCTGGTCTGATTTCATGGGGTGCAAAACTGGATGGTTCTTCCACTCCTATCTTCAATGGTAAATCTGCTCCTTACAGCAATCAGTCTGGTAGTCATTTCAAAGATTTCTATCGTACAGGTTCCACTATCACCAATACAGTGGCGGTTTCTGGCGGTAATGAGAATACTACCTTCAGAATTTCCCTCGGCGATCTGAGAAACCTCGGCGTCTATCCTGGTTCTTACTACAAACGTAATAACGCTACCCTGGATCTCGGTTTCAAACTGAATGAAAAATGGTCCGGCGGTGTGAACATCGGTTATACCAAAGAACGCGCAAACCGTTCTAACGTGAGCGATGCGCCTGCAAACGGTAACTTCGCTATCATGTTCCTTCCTAATAACGTGAGAGCAAAAGATCTCGCTCCAGGATGGGACCCGCTGACTGGCTTCGAAACTGAATTCAATGCCAACCAGTTCAATACCAACCCTTATTTTGCTGCTGCAAAAGCGACTAACCTGACTACCAAAAACAGAGTAACAGGTAACGTAAGTATGAAATACCAGGCATTAGACTGGTTGTACATCCAGGGTAGACTGAGTAACGACTACTATACCTTCAACGGACAGAGTATCTGGCCTTATGGTATCGCCTTCAAACACAGTGGTAAATTACTCGGCGACGGTACTGCTACTTTCAATGAACTGAACGCAGAAGCATTAATCGGTATCAACAAACAAATCAGCCGTAACTTCCATTTCGGTATGACTGCAGGTGGTAACTTCATGCGTCAGGACAGAAAAGACCTGACCCTGGTAGCTGACGGTCTGGCTTTCAACAACGTTTATAACCCCGGTACTGCCAGCGTTATCACGCCAAACATCACACAGCCTAATAAAGAAATTCACTCCGTTTACGGATCAGCAGAATTGAGCTATAAGAGCACTGTGTTCCTGAACATTACCGATCGTAATGACTGGTCCAGCACCCTGCCTAAAGGTAACAACTCCTATAACTACCCTTCTGTAAGCGTTTCTTACCTGCTGTCTGAAACCCTGAAGAGAGACTGGTTGAGCCTCGCGAAAATCCGCGGTGGTATCTCTCAGGTAGGTGGCGATACAGATCCATTTAAAACAGCGCTGTACTACTCTACCCTCGCTGGCGCCAGCATCAACGGACAGGCTATCGGCAACCTGCCAACAGATATGCCAAACACCGCACTGAAACCATTGAAAGGTACAGAAATAGAAGCCGGTGCACAGTTAGGATTCTTCCGCAACCGTTTGAGCGTAGACTTCGCATGGTATAAGAGAACAACTAACAACGATATCGTTGCCAGCACCGTGTCCGGCGCTTCCGGCTACAATACCAAACTCGTTAACCTTGGTAAAGTAGAAAACAAGGGTATTGAATTACTCGTTTCCGGTACGCCAATTAAAACTGGTAGCTTCAGCTGGACCACTACCGTGAATATCTCTCATAACAAAAACACCGTACTGCAACTCGCTGCTGGTCAGACAGACCTGCAAATGGATGAGTCCAGAACAGAAAGAGCATACTCTAAACACGTAGTAGGTATGCCTGCTTTCCAGGTGGCTGCATTTGATTACCTGAGAGATGCGCAAGGTAACCTGATCCTCGATGATGGCGGATTACCACAAGCTGGCCCTCTGAAATACATGGGTACTGCTGTTGCTCCTACTACAGGCGGTTGGACCAACGAATTCAATTACAAAAGATTCGGCCTTTCATTCCTGATTGACTTCAAAAACGGTGCAAGTATCTATTCCGGTACTAACGCTACCGCTTATAACGTAGGTCTGAGTAAAGAAACCCTGCCTGGTCGTGAAACCGGTATCGACGTAAAAGGTGTAGACGCTTCTGGTAAAGCGGTTACCAAACACGTAGATGCACAAACTTACTATGGCAGATTGGGTTCTATCTCCGCACTGCAGGTATACAATGCAGACTTCATCAAATTCCGTTCCCTGAGTCTGACTTACAACTTCCCTGCCAGCGCATTTAATAACAAAATTGCTGGTCTGAGCCTGTCTCTCGTTGGAAGAAACCTGTTCTACATCTCCAAACATACTCCGAACATCGATCCGGAATCATTCTACAACAATGGTGCTGGTCAGGGTCTGGAATATGCGACCGTGCCAACGACAGCCTCTTATGGTTTGAACCTGAACGTGAAATTCTAATTAAGGCCTTGTACGAAGTTCAAAAAACAGCAACATGAAAGCAATTAAAAAATATTCCATACTACTCGCAATACCGGCTCTGACATTCATGTCATCCTGTACGAAAAAGTTTGAAGATCTGAATACCGATAAAAACAGCGCCACCTCTGAAACAACTGTACCTTTGTACAATCTGACCAGAGCACAGCTGGAATTCACCGGTAACAACGATTACAGCTTTGAAACCTGGCGCGTAAACATCATCTACCTCAGTTTGATGATGCAACAAATGTCTTCCACTGTAGGTTGGTATTCTGGCGACAAATACAGCCGCAACGATGGTTTCTCTGCTTCCTTATTCACAGTAGGTTACCCTTCTCAGGTAAAATATATCGTGGATCTGCTGAATCAGACTAAAACAAATCCTATCTATCAGAATCTGTACAACATCGGTAGAATCAACCGCGTACTGATCATGCACCGTCTGACAGACATGTACGGTATGGTGCCTTATACACAGGCTGGTCTGGGTTACATTGGCGGAAACACTACGCCTATCTACGATGATCAGAAAGCGATCTACACAGATATGCTGAATGAACTGGATGCCGCTGCCAAAGCGCTCGATCCAAACAAAGATGCAGTAGGTAAAGGCGACCTGATTTATCAGGGCGATCTGACCAAATGGAAAAAGCTCGCTTATTCCCTGATGATTCGTCTGGGTATGCGTATGTCTAAAGTAGATCCGGCAGCCGCACAAACCTGGGTAGAGAAAGGAGCAGCAGGCGGTACCCTCTCCAACATCAATGACAATGCTTACGTTTCTCACGTTGGTTCCGGCGGACGTCCTACTGTTAACAGAATCAGTAATATTCTCAGCGGTGAGTGGGATGGTATCGGTAAAGGAAACGTTTACCTGAGCAAAACCTTTGTAGATTTCATGCAAAGCAACCAGGACCCTCGTCTGCAATACTATGCTGAAATCAAAAAGACACAGGACAGAACACCTGCCAACCAGATTGGTATGCCTAACGGCTACGATGAAAATGGCGCTAACAGTCCAACCGATATTCACAAGGCGCCTAACTTCCCTGGTGATATCACATTGTATTCCGTGCTCCGTAAGGATATCTTCGCGAAACTGGACGGTATTACCTCTATCCTGACTTACGCACAAACTGAACTGCTCCTGGCAGAAGGTGCACAGCGTGGCTGGAACGTGGGTGGTACTGCACAGCAACACTATACCAATGGTGTAACTGCCGCGATGAAACAACTGGTACAATACGATGCATCTGCGGTTATTACCGATGCGCAAGTATCTCAGTACCTGACTGCACATCCATATGCAGCTGCTACCGGTCTGGATCAGATTAATACACAGTATTGGGCTGCTTCCTTCCTGGATTGGTATGAAGTATTCAGTAACTGGAGAAGAGCCGATTATCCGAAGTTAGTACCAGTGGTTTATACTGGTGACAACAACGGTGGCCAGATTCCTAGAAGAATGCTGTATCCAGCTACAGAAGCCAGCGCTAACTCTAAGAATTACAATGCTGCCATTACTGCACAAGGCACCAATAACTTTGGTACCCGCGTATGGTGGGATAAACAATAAATTTATTTTCTCGCAATCGCTTAGTATTTATTTACATAGGTCACATACAAGATGTTGAACGCCGTTCGTATTCTTACTTACGGCTACTTTTTTAAAGCCTTTGCAACAAAAGTTTTCATAACAACTAGGACATATTTAGCAATTAGAAAACCGGTCGTCCAATTTCATGGACGACCTTTTTTTATGGATGCTGCTCCGGCACATTTGCATGTGTATAAGTAGTAAATCCGATGAAGAGATAACCCTGAGAACTGCCTTGTGGCGGGCGCAAAGCGCGGAGGTAGGCCAGGTTGTCCGTTTTGTAATACCTGTACGCCAGTTCTGTACCAGGAAACACACTACTGTTGGAGGTACAATAAGAACATTCTGCGTTATTGTCCATCGCTTTCCGCAGGTAATCGTATCCCCTTGACAAGAGTTGATCGTTCAGCTGCCACAGACTGTTATCTCCCTGTAATCTTGCTAACTCCGCTGCATTGGTGAATGCATTGAGCGAATACTGAAAATGCACACAATCCTTTCTATGGCAATACTCTGAAATATGGCCATCAGGATCAATTACAATGGGAAGGAACTTCGCAACGGTTTCATATCCTTCCTGGTATAGCGCAGTGCTATCCATGAAAATTCCGGCAGCCATTTTTGCATAACCCTGAGAAGCATTCCAGTTATTGTTATAGACCGGCATTTTGTTGATATAGTTCTCAACAACCGTATGGAGATACGTTTTAAACTGTGCTATATCTGCTTCTTTCCAACCGGAGCCTTTACCGTTTACTTTATAGTACCTTAATATTTCAGCGGCCGCCACAAATCCGGGGCTTGTCCAGCTGGCTTCCAGTCCTGGCTGACGCTGATTGGTAGCCGCATCGAGGAGATCATAATTTTTAAACGTATAGGCCCAACCGTTAAGGATGCCTATTGCTTTTTGTGCATATTCAGCTTTTCCCGTATGCGCCCAAGCTAACGTCAACGCGTATACGAGTTCAGCATCTTTACGGATTTGAGATTTAGAGGGAGACGTGGCGCCGTTGGAGCCCACAACTACTGTTTCAAAAAACGAAGTGGGATATGGCACTCTGTCTATAAATTCTCCCACTTTCTGATAGGCCGCTGTGCGTACGCTATCCTTGTTGTTCAGTTGCTGGCTGATGTAATCCAGGCTGGCTTTGGTGTTCAGGATGGCCGGATGTACGAAAGTCTTTTTCCCCGGCTGTTGCGCATTCACGGAAACTGTCATTAAACTGGTCACCGCCAGCATACAGCATAGCCTGATGGCCAAGCGAAGTATCTTCATAAACATGATATTTATTTGCAATCGATTGCTAAAATACGTAACGGAACAAAAAAAAGCAACAGTTGCTTGCGAGTGCAACTGTTGCTTTGCTCCTACCCTTTAATATGCTGATTATTGGAGACTCGAAACGCCGTAATGGGTATAAGTGGTGAAGCCGAGGAAAGTATTATCATTCGGCACGCTCAAAGGAGCCTGAAGTCCTCTCAGATAAGAGAGGTTAGAAGTTTGATAGTGGTTATAGGCTACTTCCACACCAGGGAATACAGGACTGGAAGTAGAGCAATAAGAGCAGGAAGCGCTGCCTTGGTAAGCGGAGCGCATGTAGTCATAACCTGCGCTGATACGGCTGCTGTTTAAATTCCAGAGGCTATTATCGCCTTGCTGAATTTTTGCCAGTTGGGCCGCATAAGCGAAAGCGGTGAGAGAATACTGGAAATGCACACAATCCTGGCGATCGCAGTATTCAGGGATAGTACCGTTGGATTGAATAATGATAGGAACATAAGTAGTAATCAGGTCATAGCCGTTTTGGTACACGGTAGTACTGTTCAGGAAGATACCCATTGCCATTTTAGCATAGCCCTGAGAAGCGTTCCAGTTGTTGTTATACACCGGCATATTATTGATGTAATTGTTCTTTACATTATTCAGGTAGTTCTGGAACTGTGTGATATCAGCGGCAGACCATCCGGAACCGTTGCCATTTACCTTGTAATAGCGCATAATTTCCGCTGCTGCTACGAAGGAAGGGGTTGTCCAGCTGGCTTCCAATCCTGGCTGATTAGGGTTGGTACTGCCATCCAGGAGGGCATAGTTCTGAAACGTATAGGCCCAACCGTTAAGAACACTGATACATTTATCTGCCCAGGACTGCGTACCTGTTTTTGCCCATCTCAAAGCCAGGGCATAGGCCAGCTCCGCATCCTTACGGATCTGAGATTTAGAAGGAGACGTAGCGCCATTGGAACCTACTACCACTGTAGCATAAAAAGAAGTGGGCACCGGATGGCTGTCTACATAATCAATTACTTTCTGATAATAAGCAGTACGGTTGGGATCTCCACCGTTTACCTGGCCACCTACATAATCCAGACTAGCCTGCGTATTGAGGACACCCGGATGTACGAAAGTGGTAAGCTCAGTTTTTGGTTTTTGCGACTCGTTATTTACGACAGGATTTTCCTTGATGTCTTTACCACAGGAAAATAAGCAGATGGTTGCGGTGATAAGGGACACAGCAAGGCCATAAAAAAGGGTATTCTTTTTCATACTGGAATTGAATTTATGATGATAAGGGTCGGAGTTCGTGGAATTCTTCTGGTGCTTCTATGCTTTCGCTGATATTTTGTGCAATCGATTTCTAAAATTAAGGAAAGAGGGGAAAGAAACAAGAAAAGATGGAAAATATAGAAAATATTCAAGAAGTGTATGGGAGACACGTTTTCGCGTAACTATCATATACATTAGAAATACTAGAGGGAGGATCTTGTTGAAACCTGCGGTTTCGACAAGATCCTCCCTCTAGTTATAGCCGAAGCCGCCTGGAGGGCGGCTTCGGCATATTAGGAGTAAATCGAGATTATTGTTCAAAGAAAAGATGGAAGAAGAGTAATTGATAACGTATGGAGTTCCCCCAGTAAGTCCAGTCATGATTACCTGGGCGTTCCGCATAATCGTGTGGAATTTTGCGCTCCAGCAATGCTTTATGCAGATTCCTGTTTACATCGATAAAGAAATCATCCACACCACAGTCCATGGTCAAAGCCAGTTTTCCGGGGGTTAATTTTTCGATTTGTTTTATCACCGTGTAGTCGGTCCAGTTAGTACCCTTTTCACCGGGATCTCCCAATCGTTTTGCGATATCCCATTTCTTTGGAAATGGCCTTAAATCCACGCCCCCACTAATACTCCCGGCTGCGCCAAATGTATCCTGATGGCGAATGGCAATAAACAATGCGCCATGACCACCCATGCTTAGTCCCGCGATAGCGCGTCCTTTGCTCGTTGCTACTGTTGGATAGTGTTGGTCTATATAAGCAGGTATCTCCTTACCAACATATGTTTCAAACTTATAGTTACTATCAACAGGACTATCAAAATACCAGCTGCTGATGGCCCCATCCGGACAAACAATCATGATATTGTAAGCATCCGCCATTTCCCTTAATGCAGGCACCTTTGTAATCCAGTTGCTGTAATTACCGCCATGACCATGCAGCAGATATACCACCGGGTAACGCTGATTACCTGCACTATAACTTTGCGGCGTTATCACTACCGCCCGGAAACTACGATGCATGGCCGCGCTCGGAATGGAAATAGTATCTACTCCCGCCGCCATCGTCATTTGCGTCAGGGCACAGCAGAGTAATAAGGTGAAGAAGAATCGCATGTTCATATGTTACATTCTGAAGTATAAATATAAATCAAAGATGCCCCAGATCATATACTTTCAGCCGAATTTTCTCCCGTACTTCAAACGGGCATTCCGCTCCGGGATGATAACGGTATATCGTATTTTTTGAGGTATCTATAGCCTGTCCACTGCTGAACCTGATTAATTTTTGCTTATCCGCACTCAATAAAAATCGCTGCGTATCATTTTTTCCCAAACCAGTGGCGCAGGTAATGTAGATGGTATCCTGTTGCTGCTTCCAGGTACCATAATCAATAGTAACGGACTTCCTGGATGCAGTATATGTCTCGAAATTAACACTTGTTATCATGCAGGACCCACTCTCGAATAATGCATAATCATACTGGTGAATAGTTTCATAAAAAAAACTACACCAACGTTCTTCACGAATATAATGTCTGACAGTATCTCCGGAGGATAATAGGGATAGAAGTAATAATAATTGCACGATGAAAACTAAAAAATAAAAGAGGTCCACCCAACAAGTGAACCTCTTTTTAACGTTTCATTTCGAAGACACGTGTCTCCCTAAAAACATAAAAAAACCCGGATTTGCAGTCCGGGTTTTGCTACTTTAATTTCTTGCTTTACGCATCGGGTTATCGCCGGTGCTGGCTCCTCTCGGAGCGGTAGTTGCCTTGAACAGCTCAAATTGTGACGGAGCTGCCTGACGAGGCCAACTGTTGTTATCTTCATCGATATCAGCTGTTTCGCGGAAAGGATCCAGTCGAACAGCTACTACCTGTTTATCTTTTGCAAATACTTTCGTTACCTGGAATTCATTTTTACGCCAGATGTAAGCCGGAATACGGTCTACTTCTTTAGTGCCATCAGCGAATGTCCACTCCAGAATAATAGGCATTACCAGACCGCCTTTGTTGTTGAAGGTCAGTTCGTAGAAGTTTTTCTTGCTGTCATACAGCTTCTTTTCTGCTGGCGTTAATGTGCTCATGTAGCTATCGAACGCTGCTTTGTCTTCTTTAGACACTGCAAAACGATCGTACTTGCTGTAGAAGTCTTGCAGACTGGTATCCTGATCCACGACATATTTCACGCCTGCTTCTTTATTACGACGACGGGCCACATGATCCATGTTCTTATCGTATGCAGTTTGAGCAGTTTGATTATTTACGGCAGGATTTTTAGAATCCATGCGATACCATTTCACGCTGTCGAGTGCAATATCGCAAGGCTCTGTTCCGAAGAACCAACCGCGCCAGAACCAATCCAGATCCACAGCAGAAGCATCTTCCATGGTACGGAAGAAATCTGCCGGCGTTGGATGTTTAAATGCCCAGCGGCGCGCATATTCTCTGAATGCGAAATCAAAGAGTTCGCGACCCATTACTGTTTCTCTCAGGATATTCAGTCCGGTAGCAGGTTTCGCGTAAGCGTTAGGTCCGAAGTTGATAATATTTTCGGAATTCGTCATGATAGGTTCCAGCTGATCTTTTGGCATTTTCATGTAATCCACGATTCTATGTGCCGGACCGCGACTGGAAGGGAAATTGCTGTCCCACTCCTGTTCTGCCATGAACTGGCAGAAAGTATTCAAACCTTCGTCCATCCATGTCCACTGACGTTCGTCTGAATTGACGATCATCGGGAAGAAGTTATGACCTACTTCATGAATGATTACGCCGATCATACCGTTTTTGGTAGCCTCAGAGTAGGTACCGTCTTTATCGGCGCGGCCATAGTTGAAGCAGATCATTGGATATTCCATACCGTTCGCCGCTTCCACGGAAATAGCCACTGGGTAAGGATAAGGAATGGTATGCTTAGAGTACGATTTTAGGGTATGCGCCACTACTTTGGTAGAATAACGGCGATACAGCGGATAGGCTTCGTGGCCGTAGTAAGACATTGCCATTACTTTGTTACCTTCTACATTGGTAGCCATGGCATCCCAAACGAGGCGGCGGGAAGATACCCATGCGAAGTCGCGCACATTGCTGGCTTCATATACCCATGTTTTAGTAGCGCC
Organism: Chitinophaga dinghuensis; assembly: GCF_003259435.1. GTDB lineage: Bacteria > Bacteroidota > Bacteroidia > Chitinophagales > Chitinophagaceae > Chitinophaga > Chitinophaga dinghuensis. The sequence continues at coordinate 551,372 of NZ_QLMA01000001.1, read as the reverse complement.
GGCATGCGATTGCATTGCTTTCTTTGCTTCGTCCAGGGTGACTACTTCCACAGGTTCTTTGCTGCTTTGTGCCTGCTGCCAGCGTTGGAACTGGGCGGGCGTCAGCATTTCTTTATAGTTCTGGCATTCGCCGGTACCGCCTACTATGTGGTCTGCGGGTACGGTCATGCGTACACGAAAATTACCGAAGGTCAATGCAAATTCGCCGGAGCCGAAGAACTGTTTGTTCTGCCAGCCCTGGAAATCGGAATATACTGCCAGTCGCGGATACCATTGGGTAATGGTATACAGGTAGTTTTTATCTTCCGGGAAGTATTCATAACCACCACGACCGCCAACCGTCATACGATCGGGGATTTTGTAGGACCATTCCACTTTGAAGCGGTATTTTTCGCCGGGCATAAGTGGTTTAGCCAGGTCGATGCGCATCATTGTGCTGTTGATCGTATATGGAGTAGCTTTTCCTTCTGCGTCTGTTACTTTCGCGATTTTCACGCCCAGGTCCTGATCCTCTTTGAGGATAGTATTGAGGGTGGCCATCGTCATTTTATCCGTCATGCGGCTGCCGTTGATTCCTTGCAGTTCGCTTTTGGCGTCGTGTTGATTTTCATCCAGCTGGAGCCAGATGTAAGTCAATGGATCGGGAGAGTTATTATAGTATGTAATTGTTTCTGCACCGGAGAGTTGCTGTTTGTCATCATCCAGGGTAGCGGAGATGTCATAATCGGCTCTTTGCTGCCAGTATTTAGGGCCTGGAGCGCCGGAGGCGGAGCGGTACATATTGGGCGACTGCAGCATGGTGCCCAGTTGCTCAAAGCGATTGCCATGGTTGGAGCCGGGATTATTCTGTGCATAGAGCGCAAAAGTGCTACCACAGAGGATTCCCAGCAGGAATAAACTTTTTCTCATAAACGGTATAAAAAAGACTAATTCAAATACATTGCTCTTGCTCCTTCGATCACCATTACCAGGGCGATTCCGAAGGCGCCGGAGGAAATACACATATTCCAGTCCCGGCGTTTCACCCCGGAGAGGTTGACGAAAGCTCCGGAGATGAGTAAAATAATCATTACGATTAAAACTTGTCCGCATTCCAGCCCCAGGTTGAACCCGAGCAGCGGCCCTACGATATTGGTTTGAGCCCCCAGCATACTTTTCAGGTAGTTGGAGAATCCGAGACCATGAATCAGTCCGAAAAACAAGGCATAGAAATAATTCAACTGCAATTTTTTCGGTTCACTGTCTTTCCGGATGATATTAGTGATGGCAGTAATACAAATGGTCACAGGTATCAGAAACTCAATGATATTACTGGGTATGCGAATGATATTAAGAACGCTGAGTGCCAGTGTGATGCTATGGCCGATGGTAAAAGCGGTCACTAAAATCAGCACCTTTTTCCAGTCATGCAGCAAATACATCGCACAAAGTGCTATAATAAATAATATGTGGTCGTAGGCGTCCCAATTAATGATGTGCTGCCAACCCAACTGAAAATACAAACCGTCCATTGCACCAAATTTGACTAAATTTGTAATTATATAACCAAAAAGTTAATTTTTCCTAAAAATTTTTTCCAGTGGGATTATTACTATGTAAATGGTGGATGGCCATGTGGTTGACGGCTATGCATCCCTTCTATGCCAGCGTTACGGAGGTTACACATAACAGCGCCAAAAACGAGCTTCAGGTAAGCAGTCGTATCTTCACAGACGATCTGGAAAATACCCTCAAAAAACAGTTTAAAATAAAATTAGATATCATTAAGCCGACCAACCGTAAGCAGGTAGAAGGTTATATCGCCACGTATCTCTCCCAACATCTTACCGTTAAACTGGATGGGAAAATAATTCCTTTGCACTTCATTGGTTATAAAATTGAAGAAGACGCCGTATGGAGCTTCCTCGAAGCAGATAATGTGCCTGCTCCTAAGAAAGTGGAAGTGAAAAATGATGTACTCTATGAACAGCATGCGACTCAGACGAATATGGTGCATGTGATTGTAGGTGGAAAAAGACAAAGCTACAAGTTAGATAATCCACAAGCCGTAGCGCAGTTCGGATTTTAGTAGCACAAAGATGGTTAGCGACTCCACTTACATTGTTTTCTTTTGAGAGGCAGTGGAAGACGTATTCCTGCTAATCCTCCTGTTTTTTTGATCCCCGGTTGAGAATAAACAACATTGAGGTGAATGAACAGCTCAATCCAATTATGCAAGTTCAGTAAAAACGTAGAGAGCATTTACCTGTTTTATGTGCAGACCCAATGGCATAGAGCTTTCGACATGTACTCCGATACCGTTTCTATGTTTACCATTCTTACGACTCCAATTATGCAACTTTCTTTTTCTGGGAGAACATAAAGGAAACCTTCCTGTTGCCTCACGGAATCTATACACCAGCGGAAGATAAAACCGTTCCTTTTTTGAAAGTGGATTGCTCTGAAAACATAAATCATCCAATGGATCGAATATTACATCCTCATTCTCTTGATTATTACTCATAAAGATGAGTATTTGAAGTAATTCTTATGCAATTGTAAATTACGCATTAAACAAACCCAAAAACCATCAAATAAAGGTTTTGAATCCCCGAACGAAAATGAACAGCGCAGATAAAAATGAATGGATCAAAATGATAGCTCCAACGGTGATAAACCATAACAACACACCACCAGGTTCATTACAAACAAAGTGATTTTAGAATGCCGTAGGGAGATGGTCAGTTAATCTTACGACTCCACTGATGCAGTTTTCTTTTGCGCGGAGGATATGGAAGAACCTTTCCAGTGTATCGGCGAACTCTCATCATCAGCGAAATATAAAATTTCTCCCTCCTGGTAAGAGGTGTATTAATAATAATTGGATCTAATTTTTGTAACAAATCGAAGTTTATCAAAGGTCTTTCCTGGTTATTGCTCATAAAAATTTTATTTAAAATATTTATCAATAAGCAGTTTCGCCGCTTCTTCAAAGATAGCCAATTTATTAGAATACAATCTACTGGGACCAAGTGTTTTTATATAATGGTTTACTAATTTTGTCTTGGACAGAAAAGAAATTTCACCCTTTAATCCAGCATCTTTTGAAAGCTTACACACATAAGCAACCAGATTACCTGCTACCCCTTCATACGCTTTCTTCTTTCCAAAATTAAACGGTGCATTTTCTATTAAATGCATATAATAATTATCGGGATCTCCGGTAAAACTTACCAATCCCTGAATCAGCCCTGGCTCCTGCTTTTTAAACAATGCATACACACTCCTATCTTCATAAGACAACTCCAATCTCCAGTCAAACCTCCACCCTTTTACCTTTCTAATCAACCCCCACTCTTTCATTGTAACCTGCTGCACATCCGTCTCAAAGTGAGTTCCGGTCTTACTACAAACAATACTATCTGTTAATTCATCAATTTCAATATCTATATAGTTTGGATTCCTTTTCATCACCGCAAATTATCAGGCAGATCAACCTGAAAACACGCGAATGAGCCTTTCTAATCCCCGAATGAAAATGAACAGAACGAATGAGAATGAACAGATCAGAATGATAAAAAAGCATCTGCTTTTGGAGAGATCACCTAAAAGGAAAGGCCGACTTCCCTCATAAAGAAGAGAAGTCGGCCTTCATCAAAATAATGTTTACTACTAATGCACGGGCGGTAGAATTGACTATGAAGACACCTTCTTCACCAATCTATCACACTTTACGCTGGAGCTATTTCGTGCTCGGCCAAATAACCGCAGCCAGCCCCGCCAATACAAAACAACACACTAAAAATCTAATGATATTAAACAAAGTAATACCCAGTTCTAAACGCTTCAATTCTTCTTTATCTGTCACTGTTTCTCTATATTTTTTTAACTCTTTTATACCAGTCCGACCATTCCAGGCACGTGGAAGCTTATCTCCCGCCGACCATTCTATATTAGTTACTACAATACCACTACAGATACTTAACGGAATCAAAACAACCCATGCCACAATAGCAATGATCGAAAAATAATTCATGTAAATATGGGTACAGGAATGTGAAATATTTATTTCCTGTTATCCACAAACTTCACCGGCTTTCTACTCGCCTCCGGGAACTGCATCTTCATAATCTCCGGCTGGCTGCAATAATGTATCTGCGGGATCACACGTAACTTCGCCTGCAGATAAGAACGTATCTTCCTATCCATTTCCTCCGATTCTTCCAACGGCCACAAATGCAATAATATCTCATCTGTTCCCAGTTCATTGGAATGGACCTCTACCACAAATTCCCTTACTTCTTCCATATCATTCAATAAATCGAATAATGCAGGCGGATACAAAGTAGTACCCTTGAATTTAATCATCTGCTTCTTACGACCTATCACGGGAGATAAACGTAATGTTTGTCGGCCACAACTACACGGCTCATCGTAATAACGACAAATATCTCCTGTCTTGTAACGCAACAACGGCATACCTTCCACACCTAACGTTGTAATTGTTACTTCTCCATCTTCACCAGGTCCTACCTGCTCATTATTTTCATTCAGTAACTCTACATACAATAATTCCGGATGATGATGTCCGCCCTGCCCCGCTCTGCACTCTGTAAAGGCAGTCTGCATTTCTGTGGAAGCATAAGTGGAATACAGCCGAATATCCCATTGTTCTGTAATCTTCTTGCCTAATACGTTCAGTGAGAAATCAGTATTGCGTATATTCTCTCCAATACATACTGCTTTCTTTACAGATGTACTGTTAATATCGATGTTATGTTCTTTAGCATAGGCGATCAGCTTCACTAAAAATGAAGGCACGCCTACAATAGTGGTAGGTTGTATACGTTGAATATTCTCCCATTGCATACTGGGCACGCCAGGGCCTACACGCAGTACGCCAGCGCCCAATTTGCGGATACCATTGTAATAGGCCATACCTGCCATAAACTGACGATCCAGCGTTAACATCAGCTGGAAAACATCACTGTCGGTACCATCTGCACAACAGAAAGAGATGTATTCATTGTAGCTTAAACGCTGTAAATCTTTTTCCGTCAATGCCAGAATTACCGGCCGGCCTAGCGTTCCGGAAGTAGTTGTATATTCTGCAATTTTACTTTTATCTACACAAAGAAAATCCCAGTTATATTCTTGCAAAGCTTCCTTCGTAACAGGAGGAATTTTCTTCACATCATCTAAAGTCCTGATACTATCTGCCTGTATACCATGCCGTTTGAACCAGTCTTTATAAAAAGGTGAAAACTGTTGCAGATAACCGATCATATGCAGGACTTCCTTCTCCTGGAAAGCCCGGATGGCGGTGGATGACTGTAGTTCAATATCGGGTATATACATAGTATTTTTGTTTAGTGAGACAAAGGTCAACTTTCCAGAATGACCATAGCTATGGCAGCCGTTTTTTCATGTGATAAGGAAACCCAGATATGCTTTATCTGTAGCTGTTCATAGCGTTTTTCTCCTTCTCCGATGAGAAACAATTCCGGTTTTCCATTGATATCATTCCTGATTTCTATCTCATTGAAATGAATACCTCCGTGGCCAAATCCTGTTCCCATGGCTTTGAGCAAGGCCTCCTTTGCAGCAAAACGGGCAGCATACGACTCAGCAGCATTCGTCTGCTGATCACAATAGGCAATTTCATGTGGGGTGAATACCAGGTTTCTGAACCCGGTACCTTTGGCCAGCCTTTCCGCTATCCTTTGAACATCCACGATATCTGTACCTATTCCGATAATCATACTGCACTATTTTTTCTGTAACGCCTGCTCACATTTCTCCAACTGTTTGCGAATATGGTTTTCCTCGCCTTTGGTAGCGATTACTTTTGTTAACGCGATGGCATAATATTTTTTGGCTTCATCATAGGTTTTCTTCTTGTAGAAATAATCCCCGATGATCCAGTAAGTTTGATACAATTCAGGATTGGTGTTGATAAACCCTGCCACATCCAGCGTACCGCCATTGGCTACCTGTTCCTTCATATGATGAAACTTCGTCCAGTTGGCAAAATCAGCTGTTTGCAGGAATGGATCTGCCGGTATATTCAACGTGGTATCATATACTTCATGATCCGTTTGCAGGCCTTTCATGCTGAATATCTGATTCAGGTCATACGCCACAAATTCTCCCATCTGGAAAGGCGCTGTAGATACCCATACCAGTTTCTTCTTCGGCTCAAATACAATTCCATGGTGCGCAATAAACTGGTTGATGGCTTTTTCATTTCCCATACCAATATTAGCATCATGCAATCCCTGACGATCACGCAGGATATTCACGGTATTCTGCACTGTATTCGGTCCGTTTCTTTTCATCAGTTCCGTCAGACGCTGATACCTATACTCAGAAGCACTTTCAGCTACCTGCAATTTATTGGAGGCCAACTGTTTCAGGGAATCGCCCTGGAAGTGATTCGTGCAGGTAATGAAATGTTGATTAGGACTGTATTTATCCATTCCTGTTGGCGTTTTCTCAATTACTACCGCTTTGTTATCATTGGCAGAACCAATCAGGAATGATTCAGATACAAACATTTTTCTTTTGCTGGCAATAGCCCAGGCTTCATCAATGGTTTTAGCGTATTGCAGGATTTCTCTTGCTACTAAAGATACCGGCGTTGCCGCTCCAAATGGAACGTCTGTTCTTGCCGCATTGATGGTAACAGTGAGACCCTGGTCGTTCATACCGGAAACTACTCCCGTAAAACCGCCCCAGGTGACAAACATAAAATTGTAACCTTTGTCCGGATGATAGAAGACAATCATCTTATCTTCCGCAAACTTATCTCCCATGTAGAAATCAAAGTTACGTCCGATGATCAGGTTACTGTCGGCCGACTGCTCATCCCAGGTGGCAAAGGATGTACAACCTACCAATGCCATTCCCTGCAATGCATGCCCGATATCATGTGCTGCATGATAGTTCATCAGGCGCTCATAGTTACTACCGATATAATCGTAGTTCGGAGAAGCGGAGAATGATTCTCCATAGATCTCTTCTTTGAATTCCTCCGGCACGTTATGGCTGAGGTCACGATTGAAGAAACCGATGAAATATTTCAGAAAATGTCTGTAAAAAGTAGATGGGATCATCTTGGTGATCTGCCCCACGAATACGTCTTCCTGGCGCTGGATCAACTCGGCAGATAATTTACCATTGATGACACCTCTTTCAAAAGGCGCTCCTTCCACATACATTTCGTACAGACCACTGTTGCTTTTGCGGAACCAGTTATTACCCAGTGTCCATGCAGTACTATTCAGCGGCGTACGCTGGAGTTTCAGCGCCTCCTTATTGGCAATATCAGGCGGCGTCATTTTACTCACCACTACCAGGTAAATAGCCAGGGCTATCAACAACACCAAAATACTTCCTATGATCCACAGGAATACACGTAGCAGCTTACTTAAAAAACTGCGTTTCTTCTTTTTCCCTCTGACGTTATATGTCTGTTGCTGATACATTGTTAATAGCTGTTACTAGATGTTCCATTCCCAGCAGTTCCGAGGCAGTGATGACACTACTCATCGTTACGCCAAGAATCCCGTGCAAGTTCAGATTTTGCCCTGTAAGATACAAATTTGACAGCTTGGTACGGGCAGAAATCATTGTTCTTAATGGATTGGCGGAATCTTTCATGACGCCATACATACTGCCATCTCCGGTGCCGATATAGTCGCGGTACGATAATGGCGTGGCCACATAGTACGACTGTATACAACTCCGGAAGTTCGGAAATCGCTTTTCTACGCAAGCGATCAGTTGCTCGGCTTTCTCCCGCTTAAAGGCCTCGTATGCCTCTCCCCGCGTATCTGGCTGAAGAACAGTATTGAACGTGTCTTTCCATGGTTCCATTTCTTCAAACCGCATATAGGTCATTATAGAAAGACTGTCGGCATACTGCTCATGCTGCGAACTGGCGGCTACATACATAGCATATGTTTCCGGCCAGGAATCAGTATGATACTCCACTCCTGCCCAGGCATTATCTGTGGCGTGGTAATAGTAATTGTAATTGAGATACGAGAAGGTACCCGGCTTCAGCACCACATTCAGTACAAAAGCACCGATGGAGTTCTCCAGGGTTTGCATCCTTGTTCTATAAGCGCCGCGAAGCACATCGCTATGGGTAATCGCTGTGGTTTGAGCCGGATGCAGGTTGGACACATAATGATCCGCTTTAACGCGTTTTCCATCTTGCAGCTCTATATAATCTACCTCCTGCCCCGCTCCTACGATGGCTCTTACGCCAGTGTTCCGGATAATTTCCCCACCATTCTCCGTAATACGACGCCCCAGCCATTTGGCGATCTGGGAGCCGCCATCCACACATTTCCAGGAACTCTGCATGTAACTGTTCAACACCAGCGCATGTACATATAAAGGCGTTTTTTCCGCTACGCCTGCATATAACAGGTTATTGCCCGCCAATACATGCTGTAAACGCTCATTGCTGGTCAGCGAACGAAGAAACTCCGCGGTATTATATTGCAATACCTCCTGCTTCTCTTCATAATTTCCCAGTCGCAGATTATATAGCGGGAATTTCCCACATATTTTCTTCACCATCCGGAAATACTCTTCCAGCGCAACTTTCTCCTCTGGGAAATCAGCTAACAGGGTATTGATAAAATGCTGTTCTCCCTGTGCCAGCCGATAAACCTTGCTGTCATCACTGAAACTGATATGGTCGAAACCATCCATATCCATACGTTTCAGCTTTAGCTTGTCAATAATTCCCAGGTACTTGAATACCTGGTACAAGTTTTCACCAGGAGCCAATCCGCCGATATAATGTACGCCGGAATCGAAAATGACTTTCTCTCTGGAATAGGTTTGCAGGCACCCGCCTATCTGACGGTTTTTTTCATATACACGTACACGATAGCCATTCATACTGAGAATGGCGCCGGTAACTAATCCACCAAGACCACTGCCTATGACGATGACCTCATTATTGTGCATACTGTTTTTGGGGGGATTTTCGGATAACAAAAATGACATTCGAAGTATAACGGGTATTGTCTATTTCCTCTGCTACAGCTCCATACTTCTTAATAATGCTACGTACGCCGGAAGCCGACAGGAAAGTCAATTCTTGTCTGCCCGTTTTATTAAAACCGAATACTTTTGTGGATAACCATTCGGTAAATTTCGTTCCTTCATGTCGCTGAGCGCGCTCCAGATCTCCATCACGCAAGATGATAACGCCCTCCGGCGAAAGATTCCGGATACACTGCTCCAGCAAGGTTTCCTGCTCTTCTGCGGTCAGGTAATGTAATACGTCGCTCAGAATAAATGCATCGTGCTGTTCCATCTCCATCTCTGCCACATCTCCCTGAATAAAAGTCAACTGAGATGATTTGCAGTAGTTATTATTGGCAGTGATGATTTTCTCTTCATCATGGTCTACGCCGGTGATTTGTCGGCCCGGAGCAAGCCATGCCAACATATAACTCATGGCGCCATATCCGCAACCAATATCCATGATCCGGCCTTCGCGGGGCAACAAGGCATCAAACTGCTGATAATTCCCTTCCATCCGCGTTTTAACGCGCATATACCACTCCAGCACCGGGCCTTTATAGATGTAGTTGTAGATCAGTTGTTCCCGGAAGTATTTAGGCGTTTCCATCTCCCTACGCAACAACTCATATTCTGCTTTAAAATATCGACTAATCGTTTTCGTACGTGCGCTATAGTTATCTCCCCAACTAGCATCATCCTGCTTGATTCTCGGAAGATATTTCAGGGTAATATGACCATCTTTCAACAGAAAATCTCCTTTCTGCATCGTATAGGCGGTACCGTGAATCAGGATAGGTAATACGTCCAGTCCCAATTCCTGCGCAATGTAGAAAGCGCCCTTATGAAAACGCTTGATATTCGGGTCCGGAGAACGGGTTCCTTCCGGATATACCATGATGGAATATCCCTCTTTTACGCGCGCTCTCAGTTTTTCAATAGCCCCTTCTGCACCATCCGCTACAGGGTAATAGTCGGCCAACCGCACCACTGCTCCAAATACCGGCGATTTCCACACCCATTGATTCGTCAGGAGAATCACTTTGGGATGAATCATAGTAGAGATCAGAATATCCAGGAACGACTGATGATTACTGATGATCACGGCAGGCGTATCCAGATTTTCATGCAACGGATTAATCACCCGTTTCTTCACATTCCCCATGATGTAAATCACAGAACGGGTATATTTCGATAATATCCAGTGATATAGATATTTGCCTTTCTCTTTGTTGAATGGATTTAATCTGATCAGTATCCAGCCTATTACTGTCATGATCAAACATCCCGTTGTAAAATAGAGGAAGGAGAATACAGAAAGCGCCCATCCTTTCAGCGTCCAGGGCGCATAGCCCTTACGGGTACGGTTTATAATCAGCCAGTTGAACAATACTGGTATCATTACCTGAGAAATCAATACCACCGTGCCGATACCAATTATAGATATCATAGCGATAGATTTCAGAGAAGGATGCTTCGCGAAAATGAGTACTCCCAATCCGAGTACTGTTGTGATGGCCGACAGGAAAATGCTGGATTTAAAACTGGAAATAGTTTTCTTTCCCGTTTTATATTCCTGCTGTAATCCATCCATCATGAATATGCTGTAATCGTCTCCCAGACCGAATATAAAGGTAGAGAGGATGATATTTACAATGTTAAATTTGATGCCCAGTAACCCCATGATACCTAATATCCAAATCCAGCTGATCGCCATTGGAATAAATGTAATCAGGGCCAGTTCTATACGGCCATAAGACAGCAATAAGGCCGCAAATACCAGCAGAGAGGTCATCCATGCAATGCTGTTGAATTCATCCCGGATCACATCTACCAGTCGGTTTGCTGCATATTGCTTATCCAGTACTGTCGTATGCGGATGATTGTCCAGTGCCGCATATACGGCTTTCTTCTGTGCAGGGTCTACTTTCAGCAAGGTCACCAGCGATACCGCTCCTTTCCGTTGCATGATATAATCCCCGAGGGAACCGCTTTTCAGGATGTCTATATCATCCGGATTCAATACCTGGTAATTCGTATTGAGCATGGATTCAAAGGAATCGAATGCCTTGGCACTAAAGCCGATGGCTGTTCCGTGAGAGCGCAGGTATTGCAGTACCTGTTGTTTTTTCTCTGGCGTCCAGTAAGCATTCCAGCGGGCAATGCGTTGCTGTTGCTCTTTGTCGGATAACAGTAACGACTGTACGCCAGCCACTTTTTTCACGGCTCCTTTCTGTTGCAGTTCATGAATAAGCGGCATCATTTGCTCCGTATGTTCCAACGCCGATTCCATGTTGTCGCCATCGGTTACAACATAGACAGACTGGGCCACATACGTATTGACACTGTTCAGATGAGCTTCTGCCGCCTGTAATTCGGGCGACATATAATTCATCCGCATCATGTCATTTTCAAAGGATACTTTATTGGCAGTGAAGAAAAAGAAGATAGTGAGTAGGAAGATGCCACCTACCAGCCATTTGTTTTTCTCCGGCTTATAAGCGGAAAGGCGGTCCAGCCAGTTATCCTGGTGGTGATGCTCCTGTGTTCCCGCCGGCTGTTGGCCGATAACGATCCAGTGTGGCAGGAAGATCAAAGAGAACAATGCCGCCCCTACGAGACTCATGGCAGCAAATAACCCCACATCATGCAGCATAGGGGATTTCACAAATTGCAGACAGAGGAAACCGCCTACTGTTGTAAAGCTTCCCAGCGTCATAGGGGTGGCCAGATCGCTGATTACTTCCCTGATATCCGGCGTATGACGGAAGTGATTAAATACATGCAGGGAATAATTCACCGCAATACCCAATACCACAGAACCTGCGCCCAGCGCAATTACAGAGATATGACCTTTAAATACGTATACCCATGCCAGTGAGAACAATGCACCGAAAATGACCGGTAACATCACTAATACCGGGGCTCTCTTTTTACGGAAAAACAACGCAATCAGCGCTACCAGTAATAAAATGGTTACACCTTGCGTCAGCATGGTATCCATGCGTAACTGTGTGGCATTACCAACACTTACTGCTGTGCCGCCAAAGTAAGAGGCATTAACTTGTGGATATTGCGTACGCAGGCTGTCCTGTAACTGATCCAGTGCCGCCAGAAATTTGGTGTTAATTTTCGTGGCAGTAGGAGGATTGGCAGGCGTGATGAATATCATCAGATGACGATGGTCTTTCGTCATCACATAATTATCATATAATTCAAACTGATCATCTGCCTGCAACTGTTGCAATTTCTTCACGCCAATCCAGGAAATACCCACCGGGTCTGCCTGTATCATCTTTTTCAGCACCAGGCCGGCAGGAGATATCAGCGTATTATAATCATATTGCAAAGAATGCTGTAGCGTGTCTGGCTGTATCAGCTGATCAATTCTGCTATAATCTTTTTCTTCCAGGAAGATGGGAAGATTGGATTGTATCAGATGCATCAGGTTCATGACTGTCGCATCTTCTACTTGTCCCTGGATAGTTTTGATATAGGGAGACAACCGTCCTCCGGCCTGCTCCGTAAACGCCGCAGCATAGGCGAGAAGACTATCAGGCATGGGCCCGGCAGCCGTATCTTTCTGCGAAATGGTAACAATGAGTTTATCGGCAAATTTGGAGTCCTGGAAAACCTGTTGCAGCTTATCCAGCTTTTTATCCTGGGGAAGAATTTTGGTGATATCTTCTTCCAGTTTCACCCTCGAAGCAAAAAATCCAACCAGCAGAAAGCTAAGGATAGTCGTTATCCATAGCCAGACTTTATGGCGTTCAAAGAAATTATAGATTGCTACGAAGATACTTGCCATTTTTTATTGTTACTGTGCGTTTTGAAGTTGTTTCTTTTTCCGGAATACGGAAAGTAAAGCGAAGCTCACCAGCCATGCTGTTATCCCTGCCGCTACGGCGAGCGTACAGGCTCCCAATACATATTGCAGGAAGTTGGCCTTAATAGTTTGCTTTACAGCATCCAGGGTTTGACCCATAAAAATCAGGTCCCTGGAATGTTGCCCCATGAATAATTCCCCCGTTACAAAGCTGGCATATAACACCCCTATGGTTAACGGCGGCGTACTGATATGGGCTGCCAGTACTACCAGCGCTTTATTCAGCTTAAATTTGATGGATAGCAGAATAGCTACCAGCAGTTGGAATCCCCAGATAGGAATGATGCCCATAAATACCCCGAATCCAATAGCAGCCGCTTTCATCGCATTGCTTTCTGTTGGATTCAGCACTTCATCTCTCCACATCTTTTTCCAGTTATCCCACTTAGACAGATAACGGATGACATCTCTGGGTTTGATATAGATGAGGGTAATAAAAACCAATACCGTATTGAGTACGCTGATACGGGAGAAATCGCGGAAAGGACGGAAATGGGAGATACGTTCTTCTGCTGGCGGGTAATATACCTGCACAGGCGCCCAATCGATCTTTATTCCTTTCCAGGCACTACGTACCAGCACTTCTATTTCAAACTCATATTTAGTACACCAGTAGCGGGTATTCCCCATACGGTGCAGTGGATACAACCGATAACCCGATTGCGTATCCGGTCCTTTCAGACCCGTTTCCACATAAAACCAGAAGTTGGAGAACTTATTGGCAAATGTATTTTTGCCAGGCATGTTCTCCTGTTGCAGGTTACGCGCACCAATGACGAGCGCATTGGGGTCTTCCTGAATCTTATGTAGTAATATCGGCAGATCAGATGCAAAATGCTGACCATCTGCATCCATGGTAATGACATAGTCATACCCCTGCTCTTTTGCATAGCTAAACCCTCTGCGCAAGGCAATTCCCTTCCCACGGTTAGGGCTATACGATACTAACTGAATCAGCGGATTAGCGGCTAAAATCTCCGACGTATCATCCGTGGCGCCATCGTTGACAACGATGACGTGATGGGTATAAGTCAGCGCATCCTCCAATACAGCTGCCAGCGTGGTGGCATTGTTATAGGTAGGAATCAGCACGGCTACCCGATGCTGTTCAAACAGTTCGTTATGTGTTGGCGAAACAGACATGCGATTATTTAAACAGTCCCTGGAACTTCATGAAAGTTTTATCTTCCCGCTTCAGGATAGCTGTCACCTTCAGTCCGGTTTCTTCTTCCTTGTACTGCACCTGTATATCCACCAGCGGCGTCTGACGCGGATCAATCATATTCAAGAATTTCATCTGATTCGCTTTCTGCAAGGTTACCTTACGGCTGGTTGCTGCAGCCAGAAATTCAGTGATGGTCTGCATCATGCATACGCCAGGTACCACAGGCTGCTCCGGAAAGTGCCCTCCGAAAATCGGATGCGACGCATTCAGTTCAATCGTTGCATTTACCTGTCCTGGTTCCTGTTTCTGTTCGGTAATGGTATAAAAGCTGCCAGCTAACATGTGTTTATTTTTTTTCCACCCTCTGCAGGGAGATATTAAATTTAAAATTGAGATGTTTGATATAGATACTATCAGGTACGCCGTTGGTATAATGATCCATGGTGATACGTACTACCGGTTTCCGTTCTGATGATTTCTCTATTCTTAATAACTGCGTACAGTCGTTATTCGTTATATAGTAATTATTCCCTTTTTCAGTAGGCACTACTACATAGGTACTACTATCGTCCTTTGCTACGTGGGCTTGAGACAAGTCGGGCCGCATGAGCACCAGGGCAAAATCCTGACTCAGCGTTTTCACCACCGCTTTCTTATCCATCTTAGGGATAATGAAATGTTTGGTGAAATGGCCGTCTTTATCATATTCAAAGTCAAAAAACTTAAATCCCATTTCATTCGCGAACACCATTCTCAAAGAGCTGTCTGGCATCATTTTCAGAAATACCAGTCCGCTGAGATGATGTTTCATGACATTCACCTGCGTACTGTATAAAGTATTGCTGAACTGTGGTGCAAATTTTCGGATACAGTTCACATCGCCATGCTCCTGAGTACGAAGACCCTTATAGACAGACCGGCATCCGCCGAAGGCGAACGTCAAAACAATCAAACTATTTAGCAGAAAATAACGCATCCGGAATATTTGCATTCAGTTGTTTATGCAGAAAACTAATGGTGGTATCATCGCCGGATTGTTCATCCATTGTGATTTTAGAAACAGAGTAGTCCTGTTTGTCCACCAGCAGCGTGATTTTGCTGAAATATTCTTTCAATGCCTTGTTTGCCGGCACCATTTCCAGTTTGTAGAACTGTGGATTTTCAAATGCTTTAGTGGTGAAGTCGGCATTATCCAGCACGGTTCCACGCACGCAATCCACGGTGATCTTATTAATCTGGTCAAATAGTTTGTTGGCTTTTCCGGACACTTTATTTTCCTTCTGGGCATCCTTGATTTTAATCTCTTTACCATTGATCACCAGCAGGTAGTAAGATGGCTGTGTATATTCCATTCTCACCTTACTATCCTTTTTGAACCAAAACTTTCCTTTGGAAGTGATCTTATCGGAAAGCATACTTAAATTCTTCTCCTGTACAAAATCACACTGGATACTTTGTGTATTCTGGGCAGCTTTTGCAAACTGCTGCTTCAGCGGAGCCAGGTCCGTAACAGGTTTAAACCCTGTCTGTGCCTGCATCTGCAAGGAAAACAATCCACAAACTACCAGTAACAACCATTTACGCATAAGCGGATATTTTTAATAATTTATCAATTCGATCCAGTCTGTAACCACGTTCCCGGATTCCTGCAATCAGTCTTGGCAAAATGTCTGCCGTAATCTTACAGGTGTCATGCAACAGGATAATCGCTCCCGGATGCAGTTGTGACAGAATATGATATAATAACTTTTCTTCATCTTTAGCCACTGTATCCAGCGACCGTATACTCCAGCCGATGGATTTCAGATTTTGTCGTGCTACCGCAGTCGCCAGATTGGGATTGGTAACGCCATATGGCGGCCGGAACATCCTTGGTTTCAGATCCAGTACATTCAGCACCTGGTCTTCCATCGTGTCCAGATCAATCATCATTCTCCTGCTGCTATACATATCGAACCAGAAATCATGACTCCAGGAATGGTTTCCGATTACATGACCTTCTGCATGTATACGTTCCAGCAATTCATCATTTTCAGGAATATTTTTACCAATACAAAAAAAGCCGGCCTTTACATTTTCCTTTTTCAGGATATCCAGCACTACAGGTGTAAATTCCGGTAGTGGTCCATCATCAAAGGATAAAGCCACCACTTTTTCTGTGGTATCCCCTTTTGACAGAGAAGGGATAAAAAAATTTGCCTGCACCTTTATAGCACCTCGTACACATAATCCAATATATACTACCAGGAGCACCGTCAGCCACCACACAGAGATATGATACCCCAGGGTAAACCGGATTAATGCCCAGATCCCCATCATTGCGATCAGCATCCTGTATGTAAACCGATGAGTTAACATGCACGCAGTAATATCATGGAATGATGCGTTCCCTGATGATGATTATATATTAATACGTTCTTCAACTTTGTTGGTGGCTGACCATAAAACATAGCTGCCGCAGGTACATCCTGCTCTGCTATCATTCTGTTTGCCATCCAGGTTCCAAAAGCCATGGCAGTCGGATATTCTCCGCAAAGATGTTTGAAGCAGGCTTCCGGATGCTCCGGAAACAGCGCTGCTGCTACTTCTTCATACATCTCATCATGATCAATATGGCCATTACGTCCGGTTACCAGCAAGTCTATATCTCCCAATTCACAATCATGCGCTTCCAGGAATTTCACGATCTCCCCTATCACTTCTCCCTCCCACAATGGTTTATAGATGGTGGAGAGTCCTACCAGTTCTGCTGCTGCATGTGCACCTTTTTCTGTACTTAACGTAAAGAACGCAGCGCCTTCTCCGGCAATAGTACCAGTTTCCGGGCTGTTGAGCAGCTCCATCGTTTTTACAGCCACTTTTTTATACATTCCCAACCGGGAAAGGATCTGGTGACTGTAATTGGTAATTTCATCCAATCCGCCTGCCAGCACATGTTTTGCCGAGCCTTCCTTCAGGATCATCATCGCATCCAGTAACCCATGTTCAAAGGAAAATCCGCGATGTACAAAAGTGTTGTTATAAGCGTTACATCCCATCAGCAAGGCAATCTGCCCGCCAACAGTGTTGTGTGTCGATTGAATAAAGGCAGTAGGCGTCAGCATTTCTTCCTGCTGCGAAACGAGTTTATTGAGGAAAACGCCGGTATCATCGAGGCAGCCATAGGCCGTGCCGGTGATAATGGCGTCTGGCATGGTAATGCCAGCTTCCTCCATACTGAGGTTGGCAGCGCCAACGCCCATTTTCACCACGCGACTCATCCTGCGTATCTGCTTCAGGTCTATCCATTGCTTATAGTCAGGATCAACGGTGGAAAGGCGTACCTGGTCGTATTCCCTCAGCGTTGCAAACAAAGGGCCTATCTGCGCAGTTTCCTGCGGAGAAATACAACCGGAGCCATTTATATAGATGTTCATGTAATGCAGTTATTCTTTTGAAAACACCAGGCTGGAGCAGTTGCCACCAAAGCCAAATGAATTGGACATGACATGATGCAGGTCATTGCCGGTACTGAATGCGGTTACTGGCGCAAAAGGCAGTTCTTTCATCTGATGTTCGAAACGGGCATTCGGATAGATAATTCCATCCCGAAGCGCCAGCGAAGCATAAACGGCCTCAATTCCGCCACTAGCGCCCAACGTATGTCCTGTAAAGGATTTCGTGGAGCTCATAGCAGGGAAATGCGGCGCAAACAGCCGATTGATAGCAATTCCTTCTGACACGTCATTATTCTGTGTACCGGTACCATGCAGGTTAATGTAATCGATATGATGCGGTTGCAGTCCGGCCATATCCAGCGCGCCTTTCATGGCCAGATAATTACCTGTTCCATCAGGGGAAGAGGCAGTCTGGTGATAAGCATCATTGGCATTGGCGAAACCGCTGAGTCGCGCCCATGGATGAATATGCGCCAGTAGTGCATCAGAAACTAATACAACATATCCAGCGCCTTCGCCCAGATTCAACCCGGTGCGGGTTTCATCAAAAGGCCTGCAAGGCTGCTGATCCAGGATCATCAAGGTATTAAACCCATTGAGCGTAAACCTGGTCAGCGAATCAGTACCGCCGGCAATCACGATATCCACAATATTATTGCGGATCAGTCTTGTACCATACATCAGCGCATTGGCTGCCGATGAACAAGCTGTGCTGATAGTTGATATATGATGACGAATGCCCATCGCATCCGCTACCAGTTCTGTTACAGTGCCGCATTCATGTTGAATTACCTGATGCAGTCTTCCTCCTTGTGGGTTGGACAGGAAGGTATTAAAGAAATCTTCCGTCTTGTCCATCCCTCCTACCGTATTGGCAGAAACCAGTCCCACCCTGTACTGAGAGATATCTCCCAGTCCGGTAGATTTCCAGGCTTCCCGGGCGGCGATCAGACTGAGTAATGCTGTTCTGCTGGTATTTTCCGGCATACGCGCCATATCTGCCAGCTGCTCATTATCTGCCTTCACTTCCGCCACCGGGAAGGTATTTCGATGCACGGAGTGCAGGTATTCCATGGCCGTCATACCGGGTTGCATTGCTTTGAATGCTGCCAGGTTTTCCTGGAGATCCATGCCTATGCCACTGATGACGCCACCACCTGCTATCCACACCTTTTCACTCATGCCTGCTGTTTTTGTTGAGCGGTGATAAATTCTGCCATCGTACGGATGGAGTGGAATATTTCAGGGCCCTGTTCAGGGTTGGCAATGCGGATGTTGTAGTGCTGTTGCAACAGAACGATCAGCTCCAGCGCATCGATAGAATCGAGGCCCAGACCGGTTTTGAATAAAGGATCATCATTTCCGATATCTTCCGGTTTCACTTCCTGCAAATTCAATTGTTCAATGATCTGCGATTTCAGATCCGACATCAACTTTTCCACGTGTTATATAGTTTATTTTTTTACTTTTTTAAGTATACCGGGGGAGACAACCGGCTATCGGATAGCATCCAGACTTTCTTTGTCCAACACTTCCTGACCGTTTCGCTCCACCAATACCATAATGACCTCATAATCCTGCTCCATTACCTCCACCCACGCTACCAGGCAAGCCTGTAAAGGGGTGGCAGACAAGAGTTCCGTAGGATAAGCAGAAAGCAAAGCGGTATCGAACTGTTCGGATACAAAAAATGTATTCTCCCCTTTAAATCCATGCCGGATGCATATCTCACCCATTACAATATTGGGCAATGTATATACAAACAAGGCCGGGCTGGCAAAATCCTTTACGGTGGCATAATAGCGGATATCTGTATCCAGACTGGCACTACGGTTAGAAAGAATCATTCCCACCGCTTCTTTTGGCAATTGCAGTATAGGGCTATCTTTCAGCAGTACTTCTGCCGCCAGCCATCCCAATTTACTCAGCGGGTCCATTTTATGGAACTTGGGATACTGACCAGAAAACTGATCGTATGCCCCTCTGAGAAATTCCTGCAATTCCGCACCTGGCGCTTCCCACACGAGTTCACCGTTATGGTAAATGCCATTGTTTCTGATAATACAGGTACCTGTTATATATGCTTTATTACTCAACTGATGAACCGCTTTTTAATTTCTCCGTTAATTCAATCGTGCGCGCCAAACGTTTCAAAGCCGTATCATGATTGATCACGAATGGATTGGATTGATCCCATACATAACCTGCCAATACAGAACAGATTTTGCCTTTGATTTCAGGATCTGGATTCTCAGAGAAGAAAATGGTATCCAATGTACCTTCATACCAGGCCATTACATATGAACGGAAAGTATTTACTCCCTGCATAGTTGGCTCCATATATTCCTTCTCCCAGTCTACCTCTTCGCCTTTCAGTTTGCGAATAACCAGCTTGGCGGCCGTTTGACTGGACACACATGCCAAAGTTACGCCAGAAGAGAAAATCGGGTCTAAAAATTCTGTTACATTTCCTGTCAGTACATAACCATCACCGTAGAATTTATCGGTAGTGGCGGACCATGATTGCAGAATTCTAGGCTCGAACACCAGCTCTACATCGCGGAAACGCTCCCTGGTATAAGGTTCTGCTTCCAGCAATGCACGATACTTCTCCTCGTCGGTGCCAGGGTATTGTTCAAAGAACTCCGGATCTCCCACAAATCCTAAACTGGTAACCCCAGTGGAAAATGGAATGATCCAGATCCATGTTCCTTTCTTATGTACAACTGCCGTGATACGGTTAGGCTCATCCGCCATCGAACGACGTTTGTCTACCGTATGCGCAAACAATGCTTTTCTTGGCTGTAAGTTGGAGTTTTTCTCCAGGTTAAACAGCTTTGGAATCACACGACCATAACCGCTACCATCCACAATAAAACGCGCCTCAATCTGCGATTGATTACCGTCTTTATCCTCAACAGTAGTTACAGAATCAGATCCATTAAATCGTATATCCGTCACCGTTGTCTCGTATGAAACTGGCACTCCCATGCTTTCAACGGTATCAGCAAGGGTTTTGTCGAAGTCCGCCCGCGTCACCTGCCAAGTCCAGGTCCATCCTGGCGTATGTTGCTCTTTGAATGTGAAATCACAAACTTTCCCTCCTTTCACGAACTTGGCGCCATATTTCTGCTGGAAGCCTTTTGCTTCAATTGCCTCAATGAATTTTGCCTCCTTCAGGGCGTCCATGCAACGTGGGAGCAAGCTCTCGCCGATGACAAAACGCGGGAATGTCAGTTTTTCTACAACTTTCACCTTATAGCCAGCCTGGTGAATGATGGACGCGGCCACTGATCCCGCAGGACCAGCGCCAATAACCAGCACATCGACTTTTTCAGTTTTCATACGATGTAATTTTGGGATGTATTGATTAAGTATTTTGATTGCAAGGCACTACTATGTATAACTACGCTTTCTTACATTTCAGCAGGGTGTAATTCAGTCCCATCTGGTTATTTTCTTCTGCGATAACCAGTCCTGCTTTTTCAACGCATTGGAAGAAATCATCCGTATGGTACATCTGGCTGTTACCATTAGCCATAGCGGTGAAATACAGGGAAGTCTGCTGCAGACAGAAAGCGGCCGATTTAAACTGCTGACGGTTCCAGAATGGTTCCAGGATATAAATGGTACCATTGTCGTTCAAAGCTTCGCGGCAACGGGAAAGAATAGATTCAATTTCCGCTTCAGAGAAGCAATCCAGGAACTGGCTCATCCAGATAGCATCAAACCCTTTAGGGAAAGGAATACTTTCATCCAGGATATTGGCAATATGGAAATGCACACGGTTTTCAACGCCGGCATCTTTCATTTTTTGCTGTGCAATACCCGCCTGACCAGGCAGATCGAAGATGGTTACTTCTACCTCTGCATCTTTTGCAGTGCAGGCCAGTGCCCATTTACCGGTGTTACCACCGATGTCCAGCAATTTCTTTGGTTTATTTTCAAATACGATATCCAGCGCCGCAGGCGTTGCGAGATCAGAATAATAGTGATCGAAGTCGAACCAGCTTTTACCCACTGCAGGAGGCAGCAGAGAAAGGCCAGGATAAATGGTATCCCATGGACCCAGTTCACGCAAACCAGCAGGTTTACCGGTTTCCAGACTTTCCCGCAGATGATACATCCCTTTATAGCAGATGTCCTGGGTAAAGTCCATATTAATACGGGTTAATTCATCGTGTAAAATGAAGTATCCGGTTTTGGTAAGGGTGTATTTCTTGTCATTCACAATAACCAGTTCCATACCTAAACCTGCTTCCAGCAATACTCTGACAGCATATCGGTCCATTTTGGTTTGTTCCATGATGTCCTCGATGGTGATACCTTGTGATCTGCTGTTGCTGATGGCAGTTAAAATACCCATATCGCGCAGCGCCCTTGTAGCCTGAAAAGCAACCGGAGCGAAGGCGAGCCATAACGCGGCTTCCTTGGCTTGTAATGCTGTTTTTGTTTCTTTATTAAACACGACAATGATTAAATGTAGCTGATGTTCGGGATTGTTGTAGGCCGCTGCATTCAGCTGATTAAACTAAAAACCATGGCGGCATTGCATCCTCCGAATCCTGATACTGTTTTAAGCAGGTGCGTAGCTTGCGTGTGCGTAATGGCGTTACTAATATTTACCGGCATGGTTACACCGGGAGTTTCAAAATTCTTGGTTGGCAATACGACCCCTTTTTTCAGGGCCTGCATACTAATAATAGCTTCTATCAAGCCCGCTGCGCCAAGGGTATGACCATAATAGCCTTTCAGACTATTCACTGGTCTTTCAGCCAAACCTGCATGATGTAAGGCTTTCGCCTCCATTTCATCATTATAAAGCGTAGCTGTGCCATGGGCAGACACGAAGCCTATATCTTCCGGTTGTACTCCAGTCCCCGACATCGCCAGTTGCATGGCAGCTGCCAGTTCCTCGCCAGTGCGGGAAGGACCGGAAATATGATTGGCGTCATTGCTGACAGCCCCATTCCCCAACACAAAAGCGCCTGCTTTCGCAGGATCATTTGTCAGGATAACAGTAGCTGCGCCTTCGCCCAGCGACACGCCGGAACGGTTGGCATCAAATGGGCGGCAAGGGCCGGCACTCACAGCCTGGAACGACTGAAAGCCGGAAAGCACAAAACGGGTCAGCACATCTGCTCCCGTCACAATCACCTGATCATAAATACCTGCCTGAATCAGTCGCTTACCTGTCAGGATAGCTAACAATCCAGAAATACAAGCGCTGCTGACCACCACCGGTTCATTCACGAAACCGAAATGGTCTGCTATTTTCCTGGCGGTAGCGCCAAGTTGCATCTCATGTACTGGTATTTCCACAGGCGCTTCTGGCTCATGGATATCTCCAACTGCAACTACTGCCTGCGCTTTCTCCACACTTTGCTCTAGCAGTTCAATGTTTCCTTTGGTGGTGGATACAATGAATCCTGTACGGGAACTCTGTGTGTCGATATTGGTCTGGCGCAGCGCATCCGCTATGGATACGAGCAACAGCCGTTCAAATTTCGTGTATTCATTTGCGTTATACTGTCCGGCATAGGATTCAAGCTGACCGGGGGCCAGCATGGCAGCATAAAACGGAGCAGCGGCATAGGCTGCATTATCATGCAGTTGGATCCCACTATTACCCTGCAACACCTGTTCGAAATTCTGAAGGGTAGTACTGCCCAGTGGACTCACAATATTATCAGCGGCAACAAATACCTTTTGCATAGTACCCTTTTAAATCAGCCCCTGTTCCTTTTTCCATTTGCTGAAAAAAGGAGGCATAGTAAGTTGCAGCAGAGAAGTTTCTTTGTCCAGGAACACCTGCACGGAGGAACCTTTTGCTACTACTTCACCAGTGGCTGCATTGGTAAGAACGTATTCAAATTTCATTTTCGCCGCCAGATCGTCGATGTAGGTGGTTTTCACCAATACCTTATCACCGTAACGAAGGGGGCGCTTATAATCACACTGGATATTGACCACCGGGACGGTAAATCCTTCGGCAGCAATATCCAGGTAACGAAGTCCGTATTTTTCACCGAAAGCCTCTCTTCCGTCTTCAAAATACTGCACATAATTCCCATGCCATACAATCCCTAATGGATCACAGTCATTAAAACGGATTGATATGGTGGTGCTCTCGGTTAAACGCATTATTTATTATCCTTTCTTTTTCGCTTTTTTAGGAGCTGCCGGACCTTCTGCTACGGCAGTTTTCCCTTGTTTTTTAGGCTGTTCCTGTTCTTCTACCGGGTCTTTAGCATCTGCATACTTAGCCTGGAGTTTTTTGTAGTCATCATCAAAATGACCCAGTACTTTATAAACGGTGTAAGCCCAATAGTTACGGAAACCAAAACCTTGTGCTTTACCGTCCATACGTTCGGTCATCAGTACGTGTTTGGTACCCATATCGATGATGGTCAGATACATGGAAGCAGATTTTTCTGTTTTGCTCATGCCATCCATTACCAAAAGTACGCCGATTCCCTTTTTTCCTTCGAAATTGAAGTTTTTTACCAATTTCGCAACATCCTCAGGGGTAATTCTGTGGAAGTCGCCCGAATTATCGGATTTAAGTGTTTCGGAATTGGTGGTAAGATTGTGTTTATTTACCAGGGAGATGTCGTAAGTGACATTTTTGTGTCGGAGAGACCCGGGCACATCATACTTCTTGGGTTCATTGACGATCACCTGGTTGATACCTGCAAAGTGACGATTAATCACGTCGGTAGCGTCTGCGCCGGCATCAGCGATAACGCGCGCCTGTGTGAAATCCACACCCAGCCAGGTGAAAGAAGAGTCCTGGTTATCGAGGAAATTCTTCAGTTTTTGCGCCTGAGCGGCTGACATACAGCAAGTCAGAATAAAGGTTGCTACCAGAAAAATTTTACTGGTTTTCATGATGCTTAAAATTTAGGGGTTGATGAATATTTTCAGTTCGCACTGAGCCATCACCTTATCCTGATACATCACTTTTGCGTTCACCATAGTTGCATTGAACACTTCTGCACCTATCACGGTGGTTGTTTCGATGGTGGCTCCTGCTGGCGGTAATTCGAAAATTTCAAAGTCTTTCACTGCTCCAATAAATCCTAAAGGAACAGGGGTATTATTCTGTTTGGAGATATAACCAATCCGGGCAGCTGCTGTCTGCGCCATATTCTCCATGAGTCCTGGCGCGGTGAAATGCCCGTCCTGCACGAAAATATTATCCCCGGCAATTTGCAGGGCAGTGCGGGTAGAGGGGCCCTCTACTTCCAAGATGCCACTGATCATTACAATGGGTGGGCGTTGCGGAATATAAGCGGTTATATCGTCTGAATGAATAAACATCTTCACAAGTTATTGTATTAAAAGAAATACGAAGTAAATAGAATTATACGAATTTATTAACAGTAAAAACCCGGAAATTTTACTGACGGTAAACCTGGCTTTACTTTTCCCAGAAGTCGAAATAATTGAACCATTGTTCAGGGTATTTCCGGATCATTTCTTCCATATGGGCAACAAAATCATTCAGCGCCGCCGCCTGTTCCTTACGGCCGTTATAGACTTTCGGCGGGGTGGCGTAAAAATGATAATGGGTAGCGGATTCCTTGAAGGCAAAAACTGCGGAAACCGGCACCCGGAAGGTAGATGCCAGCAGGAATGGCCCTAGTGGAAACTGTGCAGGCGATCCTAACAAATTGGCGGTCATGGTCTTATTGCCAGGCAGGAACCTGTCGGCATGCATACATACCAATTCCTGATTGCTCAATGCATCATTGATGGCGTAGATATGCGAAAGATCATCCTTTAACACGATGATATTCACATTCCTGCCTCCTGTAACGGATGCCAGGTATTCTTTGATACGCTCATGCTCTCCATCAAACATCACAATATTGATGCGTGTCTGCAATCGCTTAAACAAATGACCGGCCACTTCCCAGTTGCCCAGGTGTGCGCTGAGGAGAATCCCTCCTTTGCCGCCTGTTACCATTTCCCGCAAATGCGTTTCCCCGTCGAAGTCAAAGGTGAATTTGTTGGCCATATCAGCCATCACCACCACTTTGTCTATCAACGTTTGACCAAAGATATAGTAATTCCTGTACAGGCTGACGAGAGAACGCAGCCTGCCATATCCAGCTTTTGTATGGAAATATTTGTAAATAGGCCTGGAAGAACTCCAGGAGAAAAGAAAATAATATGCGGCTACAAACCGTAACAGGAAATAAGCAGGATACACGCCTCCATACCGTAATATGGCAATGAATATACTGTAACCCAGCTTATTTCCCTTCGACTTTCCCTGCCAGGACGGCATTACACGAGTTCTTTTTGCTGAATACGAGCAGTTACATAATTGTAAAAATCCTGGAAAGTGACAATGCTCTGAAAGTCTTCAGGTTTTACCTTAAAACCAAAGTTATCTTCTATGACTACTACCATATCAATATAGTCCAGACTATCAAGGTCCAGTGTAGCTTTCAGATTCGCTTCCGGTTTAATATCTTCGAGGTTAGCTTCAAATTCCTCGACCAAAAATTTGTTTGTGACAGTTATTACTTCCTTGAGTTCCATAAAATGTATAACAGATATAGGTTGATTAATAAATACTATTGGTTACCAACCAAGCCTGTAAAATCTTCAATAATCGTCCGAACGCCAAAGTTAAGAATATATTGGTAGTTACACACACAAAGGGGTACATATGAACAGGCTCCCTGTCATTGCGGGCAACGAAATTATACTCTAAATAGGCCAGTATCAATTACTTTCCGTCCCATCCCTTTACGATCAGCGAGGAGTTGGTTCCTCCAAATCCAAAGGAATTTGACAAAAATATATTAAATTTTTTATTCATTGTGTTGCTGATGATGTTCAATTTTGCGGCATCATCATCTGGATTCTCCAGGTTGATATTAGGGGCAATGAATCCGTTTTGGTGCATCAGCATGGAATATACGATTTCGCTGGCTCCAGCCATCCAGCACTCATGGCCGGTCATGGATTTGGTGGAGCTTACGGGAATATTACCTCCAAAAACTTCATAAATCGCTTTCGCTTCACTGGCATCCCCTGCTGGCGTGGAGGTAGCGTGGGCATTGATATATTCGATCTCATTTGCCTGCATACCTGCATCTTTGAGGGCGATCTGTAAGCTGCGTACCGGTCCGTCCACGGTTGGATTGGAAATATGTGCGCCATTGGAGGAGTAACCATATCCCAGGACTTCTCCGAGAATGGTGGCGCCTCTTCTTTGTGCGGATTCCAAACTTTCCAGGATCACTGTGGCAGCGCCTCCGCTAGGCACCAGGCCATCCCTGTCGCGGTCAAACGGGCGGGAAGCCTTAGCAGGATCGCTTTCACGGGTGGAAAAAGCCGCTATCGCATCGAAATTACCCATGGAGTAAACATTTACTTCCTGGGCGCCGCCGCATATTACGGCATCCTGCATCCCGCTGCGAATAAACATATATCCCAGCCCTATTGCATGTGAACCACTGGCGCATGCTGCACTGACGGTGAAATTCACGCCACGCAGTTTGAAAATGGTGGCCAGGTTCATATTAACGGTGGAGTTCATGGTCTGAAATACAGAACCAGAACCTACCAACATGGTATCTTTTTTCTCCCGCATGATATCTGTCGCTTCTACCACTGGTTTGGCGGAGCTATCATTACCATATAACAATCCGATAGGCGTACTGTCTATGTAGTCGGCATCCATCCTCGCTTGTGCCAAAGCTTCACGGGTGGCCATGAAGGCAAATTCCGCCTGTTCAGGCATCATCAGCCTGGCACGTCTGTCCAGCAGCCCTTTCAATTCAGGACGCTGCACATAGCCCGTAAGCCCCGAACGGTAGCCGAATGCTTTCCTTTCAGGGTCCAGTACAATACCGGATTTGCCCTTGTATAATGAATCTCGCACCTCCTCCAGGTTTTTCCCAATGCAGGAGTAGATTCCCATTCCAGTGATCACAACTCTGTTCATAATACCAGCGGTTAACTTTTGTTTGGGATTTTTATCAGGTGTATAAACCACCGTTGATACTCAGTACTTCCCCAGTGATATAGCCTGCGCCTTTAGATGCAAAGAAGGCCACTGCTTCTGCTACTTCTTCCGCAGTACCGAAACGGTTCATTGGAACTTGTGCAGCCAGTTCTTTCTCATTCAGTTCGGCAGTCATATCCGTTTTGATAAACCCGGGAGCAACGGCGTTTACAGTAACTCCACGTTTGGCTATTTCCTGTGCAAGGGCTTTGGTAGCGCCAATTACGCCTGCTTTTGCGGCGGAATAGTTGGTTTGCCCGGCCAAGCCTTTAATACCAGACAAAGATACCATATTAATGATACGGCCGTAACGCTTCATCAGCATGCTGCTCAACACTTGCTTTGTTACATGATAGAAGCCATTCAGACTGATATTCAGTACATTATTCCACTGACCTTCGCTCATCATGAACATCAGGCCATCCTCACGGATACCTGCATTATTCACCAGTACTTCAATCTGATCGTCTTTATGGGATTCTATCCAGGTTCCCAACACCTGCTTTACTTCTTCGGCTTCTCCTACATTAAACTGTAGTAATTCACCCGTACTTCCGGCGTTTTTCACGGCCTCCAGGGTTTCCTGGGCGGCCGCTTCATTGCCTTTATAATTGATCAGAACATGGTATCCCAGTTCTGCCATTTTAATACATACTGCTCTTCCTATTCCTCTCGACCCACCGGTTATAAGCGCACATTTCATTGCTTAAACTATTTTATTTTCTATATCTGAACCGGCTGATTGGCCATCAGGTATGCTTTAATATGCTGCAGATCCTTGTATTTCGGACTGTCCTCAATAAATTTAGGGAAAATCGCCCGCACATCCGTGTATATTTTGTGTGAGAACGCAGCCAGTCTTTCGTGACAATTCAGGTAATCTACCGCCTGTAACATGGTCATTACATGAATCGCCAACACTTCGTAAGTATTTGCAATTACCCTGCCAGCCATCAAAGCGGAATTACAACCCATGCTAACAATATCCTGGTTATCATTATTGTTAGGAATAGAGTGTACATACATTGGGAAAGACAAAGTCTGGTTTTCTGCCACCGTAGAGGTAGCGGTAAACTGAACGCCCTGCATACCGAAGTTAAAGCCCAGCTTACCCAGATTCATGAAAGGAGGGAACTTGTGGTTCAACTTCTCATTCATCAGGTAATTCAGCTGACGCTCTGATAACATGGATAATTTAGTAATAGCAATTTTTATCTTGTCCATTTCCAGGGAAACATAATCGCCATGGAAGTTACCGCCATGGAATACGTTTTCCAGTTTATGATCCACTACCGGATTATCGCTCACAGAGTTTAATTCCTGTACAACCAGTTGCTCCGCCTGTTTCAGCGTATCATATACTGGTCCGAGGATCTGTGGTACGCAACGGAGGGAATAATATTCCTGTACTTTATCTTTGAAAATTTCTTCTTCCAATTCTTTGTAAAGATGATCCGGACGATGACGTACCATCTTGCTACCTACCAACACATCGCGCATGATTTCAGCCACTTTGTTCTGGCCTTCATGTTTTTTCACGGCATTCAGTTCGGCAGATAAGTGATCATCAAATGCTTCCACGATTTCATTGATCATCGCTGAAATGGTGATAGACCAGGACAGCAGTCTTTTCGCCTCAATGAGGTTTACCAGACCAACGCCAGTCATGGCAGAAGTACCGTTAATAATCGCCAGACCTTCTCTTACATGGATACCGATTGGTTTGAGTCCCAGCTTCGCAAACACCTCGCTGGTAGATTGTAATTGGTCTTCATACCAAACCTCTCCTTCTCCAATCAACACCAACGCCAGATGAGCCAACTGTACGAGGTCGCCGCTGGCGCCCACGCCACCATGCTCAAACACGCAAGGATAAACGTTTTTATTAATCAGGTCTCTTAACAGATGAACTACCTCCGGATGAATACCTGAATGCGCCCGCATAAAACTGCTCAAACGCGCGATCATCAATCCTTTGGTATGTAAAGGAGACATCAATTTGCCAGAACCGGAACTATGGCTGCGAATCAGATTATACTGCAGCTGGAAGGTATCTTCATCACTGATGCGATACTGTGCCATAGGGCCAAATCCGGTATTGATACCATATATCAGTTTCTTTGCGGAGAACTTTTTCAGGAATTCGAAACTGGCTTCCACTTGTTGTAAAGCCGCTGCTTCCAGTACTAGCTCCTCACCATTGTAAAGAACTCTGTACACTTCTTCCAGAGACAGTGCTTTACTTCCTATTGCAACCATGGTTACTATTAAATTAAATTTATTGTTTATGTAAAAAAGTGCTCAAAAATAGCATAAAGCCAGATTTATCCAAATATTTAAACGACTCCGTTATTAAATTGCGGATAACTACGGTTGGCGGTTTCTACGTGCAGCGAAGGAGTTTAACCTTCTTCTGTTGTGTGCATAGGCGGAACAACCATGACTTTATCGATACGATGGGCATCCATGTCTACTATTTCAAATGTAAATCCTCTCCAGCTAAACTTCTCAGCCACTTTGGGGATATGTTCCAGGTGATGTAGGATGAATCCGGCCAGGGTATCAAAATCCTGCTCAAATTCGTTCATCCATTCCTCTTTATCAAATTCTGCCAGAAAATCATAGAAAGGAATCTGTGCATCCACGAGGTAACTTCCATCATCTCTGAGCGTCATTTCATAATCGTCGTACTCCTCTGTTTCAGGCATATCCCCTACTATGGCTTCGAGGATATCGTTCAGGGTAATCATACCCAGAAATGTACCATACTCATCCACAATAAAAGCAGCATGGATATGCGTTTCCTTAAACTTTTCAAGTACCTGATAGGCGGTATTGTTTTCAGGAACGAACAATGGTTTCTTCATAATCTGTGCCAGCGGCAAGGATTTCCCTGATACGGCATACAAATCTTTGATAGATACCACTCCTTTCAACGCATCTACTTCTCCATCACATACCGGATACACGGAGTGCATACTCTCGTGAATCTTCGGCTGATAAATGCCTGGAGGCTCATTAATATCCAGCCAGGTAATATCTGTACGATGGGTCATCAGAGAAGTGATGTTCCGGTCGCCGAGATGAAATACTCTTTCGATAATTTCCTGCTCCTGCTCTTCAATAGCTCCGGAAGTAGTGCCCTCATTGATGATGGCTTTGATCTCCTCCTCCGTTACGTGTGTGTCTGCGGAACGCAGGTTGAATATATTCACCAGCACATTAGTGGAGGCGCTCAGCAACCAAATGAACGGCCAGGTTACCCAGGACAGAAACGTCATAGGCGCTGCCACTCGCTTAGCGATGGACTCCGGCTTAGCCATTGCGATACGTTTGGGCACCAGCTCTCCCAATACCAGGGAAAAATAAGTGATGACCACTACAATCAGAATGGTGGCCAGCGGACCACTGTAAGGCTGTAATACAGGAATATTATTTAGCCAGACTACCACATCTGTTTTGATGTTCTCGCCTGAATAAATACCGGTAAGGATACCGATAAGGGTGATGCCGATTTGGATGGTTGATAAAAACCTGTCCGGATTGTTGGCCAGCTTCAAAGCTGCCTTTGCTTTTTCATCCCCCTTATTGGCCAGGTGCTCCAACCTTATCTTACGGGCGGATACCAATGCTATCTCCGACATCGAGAATAGGCCATTGAGTATAATGAGGATGATGATTATGACGACTTCCATGATATAAAGTCTAAAAATAATTAATTATTCAAATATCAGGGTAATAAAAGCCAGGACCAGTCCTATTGCTATTGCCAGCACTTTCTTCCTGCTCAGTTCGTGATGTTTCGTCCCACTTTCATAGAAAATAGTGGTCGAAATATGCAAAAATGCTCCAATCACCAGCGCTACCAGATATATTAAATAATGCGATACGACCTCAAAGCGATTCCCCAGCCATCCGGCCAAAACTGCTGCCAGTGGGGTTACCAGTGCAAAAATGACGAGAATCTGCCAGAGTTGCTTCCGGCTTTTGTGGGCATGTATCATAACGGTCATCAATGTGAGTGCCTCGGGGACCTTGTGGGCAGCCACCCCCAGCATCAACGAAGGCAGGGCCGACTGATCTTCATACTTGAAGCCCAGCGGTATCCCCTCCATGAATGCATGTATGGACAATCCCAGCAATAACGGCACTACGGCGATATGGTGATGATGTGTTTCCGTAGGAATATGCGAATGGCCATGCTCCATACCGTGAGACAACTGCTGCAGGAACACCTGCAGAAAGAATCCCAGTACGATATAGATTCCGGCCTGATGCCCCAGATCATGATAGACTTCCGGCAGCAAATGCATGATGGTGACACCGAAGAGAAAAGCTCCGGTAAACGCCAGCAGATAAATAGTAAAATTGGCACTGATACGCCTTACGGTCATCGGAATCACTCCCCCAAGGACCGTTGCAGCCAATACCAGTATCAGATAGTTCCAGTTCATGATGTTATTTCAGGTTCCAGTCTAATGCGACGTTTGAAGAAACTACCGCTCAGCAACCCGATAAGAGCGCCCATCACTGCCCCTCCGAATACGTCCAGGGGATAGTGTACACCCACATATACTTGTGCATAGGCAATAGATGCTGCCCACAAGTAAAACAGCCAGGTGTAACGGCCAAAAGCTGATTTTAAAGTTATGAAACAAAATGTAGCCAGCGCAAAATGATTAGCGGCATGGTTGGAAGTAAAACTGCCACTCATAGGGCAATACACTACCAGTACCCTGGCATAATGAGATACTATCGGATCACGACAGGGCCTGATTCTTCCGAAATATTCTTTCAGGAAAAGGCTTGCCTGATCAGACAATGCAAATGTTAACAGGAAAAAAACGATCCAGAACAATCCTCTCCAACCAAAGTTAATCGTGGCAAACAATGCCAGAAACAGGTAGAGAGGCGCCCACATAAACGGTTCCCGCAGAATGGGCATGATCACATCCAGCACGGCATTATGCCACATGCCATTGATATGAAAAAATAACCATAGATCGCCACGAAGCAGATTCTCTAGCATGGCTTTGATTTTGTAGCGATAATGATCAGTCGCGGTGAACGCTGTGCATCAAAGCTGTTAAAATGATAATCACCGAAAATGTCTGTAATCTCCAGTCCCTGATGCGCGAACATCTGTTCAAAATCCTCTTTGGTGAAGGCATTCACGCTTTCGGTGTACTGTAGTCTCCTCATTTTCGCCTGATCCAGTATATTAATTTCCTTGAGGAATTTTTTATCTTTCAACTCCCGGCGAATATCAAATACCACCTGATCTTTCTCTTTCACTTCTGCACCTACGAGGTGTCCAGCTACATAATTACTGTTCAGGTAATCCAGTACCAGCTTGCCTCCCGGCTTCAGGGCATTCTTCAGGGTACGGAGGGCGTTATCATTATCCCGCTGTGTATCGAAGTATCCGAAGCTGGTAAAAAAATTAAATACGACGTCAAAAAAGTTAACGCGGAAGGGTAAACGCATATCATGCTGAAAGAAGCTCAGGTGAGCATTTTCCAGTTTTTTCGCGGCATTGATGCTCTCTGTAGACAGGTCGATCCCTGTAACAAAATATCCTTTGTCTGCCAGATATTTGGCATGACGGCCTTTTCCACAGGCCACATCCAGCATTTCTGCATCCTTTGCGGGTTGCAGGTATGCCAGCAGTTTATCAATAAAAGCAGCTGCTTCCTTTTCATCACGATTGCTGTATAGCATGTGATAATAAGGAGAATTGAACCAATCTTTAAACCATGATTTTTCTGCTTCCACTGATCTCTATTATTTTTTATTGTTAAACAGTAAATATCGTGTGCTTTGATAATAGCCACGTGTTAAATTATCTAAATATTTTGCAATATCAGGATATTGGGAGATGACATTCCGCTGTGGATCTGCTTTCAGATCATATAGCGCGGAAGTGTTGGTCACTCTGTTCACCTCATACAGATACTGCTCGTTCATCATCGCGTAGTAGTTCTGTTGATTGCGCACATAGGTCATAAAGGTGTATTTACCCTTGATGGCGGTGCTATCGAACAGATCTTTACCCAGTGTATAGTTGGTATACGGCATGCCTACCATTCCGGCAACCGTTGGGTATACATCGATGAGATTGGCAGGTGTGGTATTGACCTGGCCACCACCGATATGTTTAGGACTGTACATGAAAGCGGCTACGTGTACGCTTCCGGTAGCCATTTCATACTCCGGCAGAGGCATAAAGCTGTATGGATTCAGAATACAGTTATGATCGCCGAAGAATACAAAAATAGTATTATCGAGATAACCGTCTTTCCGTGCCATATCGATCAAATGACCTACGTTATAGTCTTCATAACGAAGGGCATTAAACTGATCTACTGATACAAATCCGGATTTATCGAATTTATTCTTATCTATATCTGTCTTTTCCAGTTTTTTGAAATCGCCTGCTCCTTTGGTAGTAGTGTAGGGCGGGTGGTTATCTGCCAGTTGCAGGAAGGCAACAAAAGGCTGCTTCTTATCATTGTTTTCTTTGAAAACAGCGCTGGCAGCATTTACCAGGTCATAGTCTGAAATACCCCATACATCTGCTTTAGGCGCATCATAATCTCCTTCTTCATAGATTTTGATACCTTCCACATTGTTGGTGAATACTGCGCGGATATTGGCCCAGTTGGTATTTCCACCGAGGAGATAATATTTTTTATAGCCTTTGAACTGATCCATGAGGATACGCTGATCCAGCATCTTTGGATGGCGGCTGGCAGTACGCACCAGGGTAACGTCTGGCAGACCGGTAGTAACGCCAAACACTGTTCTGGCAGTACTTACTGCAGGTACATAGAAGTTTTTGAAGAGGATACCACTATCGGCTAAACGTTGCATGTTGGGCGTCGCCTGCATAGGGTTACCGTACATGCTGGTAGGGGCAGCACCGGTAGACTCTAGCATAACCAATACTATATTCAGCTTAGGTTTGGTACTGTCGCCGGTATGGGTACGCTGATAATTCAGGGTATTGACATCCGGGTGTTCTACGCCCAGATATTCGGCAGTAGTCTGGTAGTATTTCTTAGTTTCCTGCAAGTCGAAGGAATCCCCTTTCACGCTCAGATTAGACACGAAATACAGGATAGGATTCAATCCCAGACTGGTGACGCCATTATCGCGGGTGAACATGGCCTGGCTCCATCTCAGCGGGAAATAGGCAATATTGCCATAAATACCTCCGGCCGTGAGGAGGATCAGGGCTACTGTCCAGCTGATGAAAGGACCTTTATTCAATAACTGTACAGGTTGTGCGGCAAAGCGTTTCCAGGTGGCCTTCTGGAGGCGTACTATCAGGAACATGAATACCGCGATGACGAGGAAGCCGCGTACTACGGGGTAACTTTGCCATACCATGCGTGCGTTGTCGGCCCTTTCTCCTTTAGCCAGGAAGCGGAGTACAGAGGGGTCCAGGCGGATACCAAGGTAGTCGTAATGTCCGAGATCGAGGATATATAATAAGGTAAGACCCAGGTATATGATAAAAAGATAGATAAAATTAGCCCGGCGTATAGCCTTTGACGTGAAGAAGCTATTGCGGCAGATTAATGTGACAATCAGCAGCGGGGCTATTAATATTAATGTAAGACGCAGGTCAAATTTAAGGCCCAGGTACCATGCTTTTCGGATGATGGCACTGTCCGTGATTGTGGTCTTGAAAAAGAACAGGTAGAAAACCACCCTGAACAGGACCGTCAGCAGGAAAAGGAACAGTGTCTGAACAAACACATAACGAATATACCGGGGTATACCCTTCCATAAATTTTGCATGTAACGTATAGCCGTTTTTTTAAAAGCGTAGCTGCAAATATAATACAACTTGTCAGATAAGCAGGCTTTACAAGTCCTGATAAAGGGTTGGTCATCATAATTTACTAATTAGGAAATCTGGAACGGTTTTTTTTATATTTGCCTTCCTTAAAAAACAGATACTTGTGGCACTGATCAAATCGATATCCGGAATACGCGGAACCATAGGCGGCAGGCCCGGCGAGGGACTTTCTCCACTTGACGTAGTAAAATTCACTGCAGCCTACGGCACCTGGCTCTGCAGGAATACGGAAAACCGTAAGGTAGTAATTGGCCGTGATGGCCGTATCTCCGGTGAAATGGTGAAAAACCTGGTTGTTTCAACCCTTACAGGACTGGGAATCGACGTGGTAGACCTCGGTTTATCCACTACCCCAACGGTAGAAATCGCCGTAAAAATGGAAAACGCTGCGGGCGGGATCATCCTCACTGCCAGCCACAATCCAAAAGAATGGAATGCCCTGAAACTGCTGAACGGCGAAGGGGAATTCATTTCCGGCGAAGACGGAGCCGAACTCCTGGAAATTGCTGCCAGCGAAGATTTTAACTTTGCCGACGTGACCAAACTGGGTACCTACACCCAGGACGACTCCTATCTGCAAAAACACATTGACCTGATTGTAAACTATCCACTGGTAGACGTTCCTGCTATTACAGAAAGGAATTTCAAAGTGGTAGTTGATGCTGTTAACTCTACCGGCGCCATCTTCGTTCCTGCACTACTGAAAGCGCTGGGCGTAGAACAAGTGGAAGTACTGTTCGGTGAAGTAAACGGTAAATTCAGCCATAATCCGGAGCCATTACCGGAAAATCTGACCGCACTTTCCAATGAAGTGAATAAAACCAAAGCTGATCTGGGAATTGCTGTAGATCCGGATGTAGACCGTCTTTGCTTTGTATGTGAAGATGGCAGCATGTTTGGCGAAGAATATACCCTGGTAGCAGTGGCTGATTATGTGCTGTCTAAGCGCAAAGGCAATACTGTTTCCAACCTCTCTTCCACCCGCGCCCTGAAGGATGTAACCCTGAAACATGGCGGTACTTACGCTCCTTCAGCAGTAGGCGAAGTAAACGTGGTAAAGAAAATGAAAGAGGTACATGCTGTAATCGGCGGCGAAGGAAATGGTGGTATCATCGTTCCGGATCTGCACTACGGCCGCGATGCCCTCATCGGTATCGGTCTGTTCCTCAGCCACCTGGCCCACAGTAAGAAAAGCATTAAAGCGCTCCGCAACAGCTATCCTGACTATTTTATTTCCAAAAACAAGATAGAACTGGATAAAGGAGTAGATGTAAAAACGATCTTCGGTAAAATCAAGGATAAATACAAAAATCAGCCGGTGAACACCGAAGACGGCCTGAAGATCGAGTTCGAAACAGATTGGGTACACCTTCGTACTTCCAATACGGAGCCTATTATTCGCATATATGCTGAATCTCAGAATGAGACTACAGCTGATAATATCGCTAAGAGAATTATGCAAGACATTAAAGAGTTCATGCATTAATTCCGCCGGAAGGTTTACTTCCTGCTATTTTTTTAAAGAAATGGGGTCAAAACTGCGGTTTTGATCCCATTTCTCATTTATATCCCTTTCGGGTAGTATAGCCTACAGAACCTGTTCTGCTTACAGAATAAGTATAGTTATAAACATCAAAGGTTCCGGGAAATCCCGGAACCTTTGATGTTTTATTGAAACGTTTGATTCGTTTAGATGATTTCTTTCAGTTTGGCTATCACTTTATCTACTTCTTCTTTGGTATTCTGTTTAGAGAAGGAGAAGCGGACTGCAATCTGGTTAGGATTGTTGTTGATTGCCTGGATAACGTGAGATCCTGCGTTAGCGCCGGAAGTGCAGGCACTACCGCCGGAAGCGCAGATACCATTGATATCCATGTTGAAGAGGATCATTTCAGTTTTTTCCGTTTTAGGGAAGGAAACATTCAGTACGGTGTAAAGGCTGCGGCCTTTCAGGTCACCGTTGAAGTCTACTCCTGGAATATGCTGTTGCAATTGCTCCGCCATGTACATACGTACATCGTTGATATGTTTGCTATGTTCCTCGTGTTGAGCAGTGGCCATTTCCAGCGCTTTGGCAAAGCCGATGATACCATAGAGGTTCTCGGTACCTGCGCGCATATTACGTTCCTGGCTACCACCCTGGATGAATGGAGTGATTCTTACGTTTTCGTTGATATACAACATACCAACGCCTTTAGGGCCATGGAATTTATGACCAGCGCCGGTAATGAAATGGACAGGCGTATTACGCAGGTCAAATGGATAGTGACCTACTGTTTGTACGGTGTCTGAATGGAAAATGGCGTCAAACTCTTTGCAGAGCGTACCTACTGCGTGAATATCCAGCAGGTTGCCAATTTCGTTATTAGCGTGCATTAAAGTCACCAGTGATCTTTCTTTGGAACCGGCGAGTAATTCGCGGAGGTTTTCCAGATCCACATGTCCGTTAGGCAACAGTTTTACGTAAGACAGCTTCACGCCTTCGTGGTGAAGATGTTCTACGGTGTGCAGGGTAGCATGGTGCTCTATAGGGGAAGAGATGATGTGTTTGCATCCCAGATCCCTGATAGCTGCATTGATAGCGGTGTTGCTGGCTTCAGTACCACCAGAGGTAAAGAAAATCTCACCTGGGTGGGCATTCAGAATTTTAGCGACTGACTTACGTGCATTTTCGATTCCCAGCCTGGACTCCCTACCATAAGAGTAAATGGAAGAAGGGTTTCCGAACTTCTCCGTCATGTAGGGCAGCATAGCTTCCAGAACTGCCGGGTCAAGCGACGTGGTGGCTGCGTTGTCAAAATATATTCTTTCCAATGCGATGGTTTTTGAAAAAAAGAATAATAATGGTGGTTTCAAAAAAACAGGGCAAAGGTCCGAAAAAAATACGAATTACGAATTTTTGTTGATGACGTCATAGAACCGGTCCCGATACCCATCACTAATGGGAATGGACTGATTGGCTATCATCACCGTATTCTTTTCCACGGAGTTGATTTTATTCAGGCTTACCAGGTAAGAACGGTGAACCCGGATAAATTTATCTGCCGGCAGCCTGGTCTCGAAGGATTTCAGACTACGGAGCGTCAACACCGGTTGGACCTGCGTATAAATCTTGGTGTAATCCTTTAAGGCTTCGATGAAGAGGATGTCTTCCAGATTTATTTTAATTATTTTATATTCTGTTTTGATAAATATATAATCGTTTAACCAGGCAGCTTCTGCTACAGGGTTGGATTTCTGCTGGTGGGCAGACATCAGTTCTCTGGCCTTCGCGGCCGCTTTCAGGAAACGTTCGAAAGGAACGGGTTTCAGCAGATAATCTACCACATCCAGGTTAAACCCATCCAGTGCATATTCTCCATATGCAGTAGTAAAAACTACCATGGGTGGATGTTTGAGGGATTTCAGAAACTGTATTCCAGTAATATCGGGCATTTTGATATCCAGGAAGACCAGGTCCACCGGTTCATCCTGCAAATATCGCAGCGCAGTGGCTGCATTTTCGAATTTACCTTCCAGGGAAAGGAAAGGTACTTTCCGGATATAATCCTCGATGATTTCAAGGGCCAGAGGCTCATCGTCTACCGCAATACACTTGATCATTTTTTCAGGAACAGTTTAAGATCAACAATAAATTCGCTACCAACATCCTGGATATCCAGGGCATAGTCTTCGGGATAAAGCAATTCCAGTCTTTTGGTTACATTCTGTAATCCTATACCTCCTCTCTCTGCCACTCTTTCTTTAAAGTGGCTGTTTTTAACAATTAGTTGGATCATATTTTCATCAATCGAAATGTTAATGTGAATGAATGAATCTTCTGCATAACTAATACCATGCTTGAAGGCATTCTCTACAAACGGCACCAGCAACATCGGCTCCATTAACAGCCTGCCAGGGTCCCCGTTTACATTATAAACTATATCTATATCCTTGGGAAGACGCAATTGTTGGATGTCTATATAATCTTTCAGATAGCGTAATTCGTGTTCCAGTAAAACTTTGGCCTCATTAGACTCATAAATCATATAACGCATGATGGTCGATAGCTTCAGGATAGCATGTTCCGTTTCTTCCGATTTTTTATGCGCCAGGGAATAGATAGTATTTAGACAGTTAAAAAGGAAGTGAGGATTAATCTGTGATTTTAAAAATTTTAATTCTGCATTCAACTTCTCCACTTTCAGGTCTTCCCGTTGCTTCTCACTTTTGAACCATTCCTGTGCTATTTTTATAAATCCGCTCATAAAAAGCATGAGCAGTGCGAAGAATCCGGATCTCCTTAATACTTCCGGAAACAACAAATACTCCCAAAAACTTGGTTTAACCCCTCCAATACCCAGCATGCGCATTCTTCTGGGTATAGGCATCAAACTGTCAGGATCCTGAATCATTTGATGAACTACCGGCGGGCCGGGAGGTAGTGCAGGAATCATCTCTTCTGCTACCTGATGAAAGGGGGGCGGCATAACTTCCCGCATATTAAACGTAGCGCCGGGAGCAGAAGTTACTGTTACATCATTCATTTTTCTATCTGCCCGAAAAGCAATAGCAGCGGAAGCGCGCATGCGCGGGCCGAATACGTAATAGTCGAGCGACACCTGTTGCAAGGTGATAAACACGATCAACAATACGATACTGCTGAGATAGATGGCGATTTTCTTCTGGTTGAAAAACCGAGGTATCAGTACGTAGATATTCAGATAAAAAAGTCCGATTAATATCAGATTATCTACGAGTTCTTTTATGAAAAAACCAGCGTGCAGAATTTTAATTCTGTATATGAAAAAGGGCATGAACAGAAAGCATGCCCACGCCAAAACGTGCAGGCTGATAATGAACGGACGATACCTCGTTAGCTGTTTTAAGTTAAGCATCTTCTATAACGATGCGTTAAACTTAGTAAGGATCTGGAAACATTAATGTTAAAATGTGTTAATCCAGTACATACAATATGTTAAAATAAAATATCCAATTAAAATACTCTTAAAGAATCCTTAAAATCTCCCAAAACAGTGGGTTTCAACAGTTGAGTGTGCTATAAGCAACTAAGCCTCCGTGCACATGTCACGGAGGCGTTACTGCAATAAATTTGTGGACTATATCAGAATTTAATCTGCAATGATTTTAAATCTGCTTCATTGATGGAAGGAATTTTATGACTGGTGAGTTTTGTCACCACCATATTTCCTACCCGCAGCGCATCATCTTTTGATGTAAAAGGTTTGTTGCCTGGTAGTCCGGGAATAGCATCCTGATAAATGAAGGTTTTTCCGCCTACCAGTACCTTGTACCCCCAGCCATCGTGTACCTGAAAAGGTTCTGCTATGACAGACAGCATATCATCCTGTTTAGGTTCCGCATGTTTTGCGAATCTCCAGGCGACAACTGCCAGTAATACCATGAAGCTGGCAAACAGGAGATAATTACGTTTAGTCATTTGGGTTGTATTGTGCAGTTGGATCAAATTCCCACATATCATCGAATGGTTGGCTGGAGCTGGTGCCCAGTACCACGAATCCACGATCATTTACGGTGAAGCCGGTAGCATAGCTGCGGGCAGCGCCTTCAAAGTCTGTTTTCTGATTCCAGAGATCCGTTGTAGGATCGTATTCCCATACGGCAGTAGATAATCCGCTTTTAATACCGGTAGCGATGTAACCTTTTCCTTTCATGGCAAAAGCCGCAGCGGCATAACCAGCGAAGTTATAGGCATCATCATAGCTTTGGTCAGATACATTCGCAATAGGACGTAACTGAATCCATTGTGCCTGATCTGCATCATACGCGTAGAAGTCAGTCACATTAGTACCATTGGCAGTACCCATGCACACATAAGCTCTGTTAGCGATTACAAAAACAGATGCATCTGTTCTTTTACCGGTATTGATACTTTGCTCCTGTGTCCAGGTGTTGCTGGTTGGATCATACATCCAGTTATCTTTCAGCCAGTTACCATCATAACCGGTAGCAATATAACCCTGATCTTTTAAAGCGAAGGAAACAGCGCCATAGCGTGCACTTCCAGCGAAATCAGCTTTGCGGGTCCAGGTATTTGCGGTAGGATCGTATTGATAGAAATCGCTTAATTTATTCAGACCATCATAACCGATACCAACATAGCCTTTGCCGGCTGCAGCAAATCCACTGGCATTATTACGACCAACACCTGGGAAAAGGGCTTTCTGCGTCCATTGATTCAGGCTAACGTCATATACCCAAAAGTCCTGCAGCCTGTTCGTACCGTCGTAACCGGTACCGATGTAGGCTTTATTATCAATCA
Organism: Chitinophaga dinghuensis; assembly: GCF_003259435.1. Lineage (GTDB taxonomy): Bacteria > Bacteroidota > Bacteroidia > Chitinophagales > Chitinophagaceae > Chitinophaga > Chitinophaga dinghuensis. The sequence goes on along the minus strand of NZ_QLMA01000001.1, from coordinate 509,680 downwards.
CAAATGATGCAGCAGCACTTCTGGCCACCCCTTCAAATTCAGAACGCTTGATCCAGTTACCCAGCTTGGAGGTAGATGTACTGTCCTTGGAGCACGAAGCCAGCACCGAGGCGATCAATAATAAACTATAACTTTTGAAATTACGCATTTGCATATCCTTTTTAACAGCGCCAAAATTATCCGCAGTAACATTCCGTCAAACAGGAAATAGATACTCGCCCGTTTTTAGCGGATAAATCCCTGTTTTTTATCTGCCAGCAGTAATCTTTGGGGTTATATCCCCGCCGGGGCCGCTATTGGCGGCACATGGAACGGATGATCCTGTTCGTCGATAAATTTCCCCTATTGGCATATTACAGCGTCAGTAAGTATCGATCCTGTCTAAAATTGCGCACTATGAATAATAAAAGGGATCGTTTCATTTACGGGGTCTTCCGTTTTCCGCTGACGGGCCTCCTGGCAATAGTGCTACTGATAGCAGCTTTATCATCCTGTCAGAAAGCAGGGTTTACCTACGACAATATCATTGGTACTGATCAGAACACAGATTATATCCTCAGTGACACCCTCACGGTGCAAATGAAGAATATACAGTACGACTCCGTTCCTACTTCCGGCGCGGGTAATGCCATCGTTGGTCAAAACACGGACCCCCTCTTCGGGAACATCAGCGCCGATACCTACTTTCAAATCGCTGCGCCGCCGACCCTCGACATTCCCGAATTTGGCGCCGCATACGATTCCATGGTGATGATCATGAAACCAAATGGATATGCGGTAGGAGATACGACCATTCCACAAGACTTCCGCATCTCCCGGGTAATACAAACCATTCAACCAGCTACCAACTATTACAATATATACAATAACAATACTTTTAAGACGGAAACCACGCCTATTGGCTCTTTCACAGGAATCATCCGCCCCAAAACGGATAATGTGATCCGCGTACCCATGTCAGATGCATTGGGCGCACAGCTGTTTGAAATGATCCGCAGCAAAAGCGCAGACATCAGCACCTCCGCAACCTGGCTGGAATTCTTCAAAGGAATGAACATTCAGGCCGGCCCGCTCAGCAAGTCCGTTACCGGTTACCTGGCAAACGACAGCAGCCTCTATATGCGACTGTACTATCATGCTAATGAGATGATCACGACAGTGAAGTACGTTGATTTCAGAATGACGGCTCCTAACCTTCAATTTAACCATGTGGCGTATAATCGCTCAGGTACGGCCATCAGCCCCCTGAGCCCTACTGCGCCTACCTTACCTACAACTAGTACTAATAATACAGCGTATATGCAGCCTATAACGGGGTTGGTTACACGCATCGACATACCGTATCTCAAAAGTCTGCTCCAATTAGGTAAATACTTCCAACTCATGAAAGTATTACTGACAGTAGAACCCATCCGGGGAAGCTATACCAATTACCGGCTTCCACCACGACTCGCACTCTGTCATATGGATGCCAACAACAATATTACAGATACGCTTTCCTATGGCGCCCTGGTAATCGATAATATGTTCAATGAACATACCTATTACCAGTATGACATCACCTCCTACTGTCAGACAGAACTTTCCACTACTGGCTATACCACCCGCGGACTGGCCCTGACACCTAGTTCCAGCGATGGAAAAACCACCCTCGACCGCCTGGTATTGGGTGATCAACAGAACGGAAACAACAAGTTAAAAATCCAGGTTTACTACATACTGTACAAATAGGATTCTACATAGATACTCATCATGAGAATAAGAAAACAACATATACTTTGGGTGCTGCTGTTAGGTGCGAATGCCGCTAAAGCGCAACACGGGCTTAATTCCATTTATTCGGCCTTTGGTATCGGAGATCTGGAAACCAGGGACTACAGCCGAAATTATGGTATGGGAAGTACCGGTATCGGTCGTCGTTCAGGAGGTTATCTCAATGAACTGAACCCCGCTTCCTATACCGGACTAGCGCCACAGAATTTTATGATGGACGTATCCATCGGCGCTACCAATGTAAGTTACCTGGGAACTAATCTTTCCCAAAATGCCACAGATGTGAATTTCAAACGACTGGCAATCGGTTTTAAGGCGGCTAAGTTCTGGGGCATGAGCGCAGGTATTACGCCGTTCAGTACCATCAACTATAAATTGCTCAGCAAACAATACATCACCGGAACCGGCAACCCGGTAACCGGTACCAGGGAAGGAACAGGCGGTTTGAACAGAGCTTATATCTCCAATGGATTCCAGCTCTCTAAAAATTTCTCTGTCGGCGTTTCTACCGGGTTCCTCTTTGGTCCGCTGAACGTTTCTCAGACAGTAGGTTCCGATTCCGTTGTTACACAAAACAATGCCTATACCTTCAAACCTAACTTCACCGCAGGCGGACAGTACAGCGGTAAATTAGGGAAAGACTGGGTACTGGGATTGGGCGCCACCTATCGCTTCCAGACAAAGATGAAGCTGCAGGAAAAAGTGAATATCGTAAACCAGGATGAAACCGTATTGTATACGGAGACACAAAACCCTCAGTACTTCACACTCCCTACTGAGATAGGCGGTGGTATCTCTCTCACCAACGGTACTATTACCTGGGCGGCAGATTACCGCCAGCAGCAGTTCAATGGGCTGAATGATAAAGGAACCGGTTATTATTATCAGAATGGTCACCGCTACTCTACCGGTATTGAATACGCCTTGCAGAAGAAATATTATAACAAAACCTATGAAGGTATGACCTTCCAGGCGGGCTTCAGCTATACGCAATCACCACTGGTCATCAATAACACTGCCATCTCTGATAAATCCGGCACCGTAGGTTTTTCTGCCCCTAGCAAAAACGGACAGCTGCGGTACTATATTGGTCTGGAAGTTGGACAACGAGGCACCAGTGCAAATGGAATGGTGAAAGAGAATTATATCAATGCCGTGTTTAATTTCAGTTTGAGAGACATATGGTTCATCAAACGCATCTATAATTAATTTCAACGCATCAAAAAAGGCAGCCCTGCGAATGGCTGCCTTTAATTTTTGTCCTGTACTCAACCCAAAGTGCAGGACTTTTTTGTGATTGTAACGCTCAATCAAATCAGTACGGACGGATATTATACATTTCGCATACCTGTTCGTAACTAAGTTTGCTATAATCTGGCGGCGTAGCACTGCGGCCTGTAATTACCCCGGATACTCCTCCAGGAATAATTACCACTCTTACTTTATTACTGGTCGCAGGAATCCCATTGGGTACTACGTCACAAATAATACGGACTTTATTCAGGAATAAACCATACTGAAAACGATACTGGGTGCCCGCACTTCCTCCGTCATAATAAATGCTGGGCAGCAACTTGGCAATTCCTACGCCATCGGGATCGTTATAAAGCACTGCATACACTAATACGGTTCCTTTATCCAGTATATCCTGTGTTAAATCGTTGGAGGCAACATCAAAATAGTAGGTTACTTTACCGCTTCCCACGGAAGTAGTTGATTTCACCCAATTACTTGTTTGAATCCAGTTGGAATAAATCACGTTGGCATTGCCTGCTGGTCCTGCCGGACCGGAAGGCCCGGTATCTCCTTTTTTACAACTGCCTAACAGCATTATGCACGCAATTGCAGGGAACACTACGAAACTGAAAAATTTTTTCATACTTGTTTTGTTAATGGGGATGGTGATTAACCCGCATCATTGCTGGTAGCTGCGTTAAATAGCCTACCAGCCGCATTTTGCAAGGTCGACTTTAATGCGCCGTTTTCGATAGCCGCCGCAGCATTCCTGAACTCCTGGCCAATAATAAATTGTTCCAGTGCATCAAAATGATGAGGACGTGGGAATTTGGGTTGACGCGGACATAATTCGTCCGTTACATCCTCCACATATTTCGCGGCAGCTTCGGCTTTCCCCCCTGCAGTGTAGGCAATGTTCAAAGCATTGGAGACAGTTTCTTTCGCTATAGCGCGAGCAAATATTTCTTTATTGACTGCTTTATTCCAAATCGGGCCGCCACCATGGATATAATCATGAATCTCAGGATAACGACGCGCAATAATATCCAGCAGGCTCACTTTCCAGGCCTCGCGTACAATCGGTCCAATAGGCCATGGCCATGGATTAGGATCATCAGGATTAGGATAAAAGGCGCCTCCATTGGCAGCTCTGGCAGTGATTTCCGCCAGTTGATCCTTGACAGTATTGATATTATTTGACATGGCATGAATATTTTGGAGTTAGAAAAATCTTTCACTACAGATTTAGTCGCGTTACGAAATAATCCGGGAAACACTTTTACAAAACTTTTTTCAAAATAAAGATGACGCCTATCAACAATACTGTTCCTGCCAGCAGCCACCACCATGCTATTCCGGTACTTTCGGCAACAGGCACAGGGGCTGTATCCCCTATCAGTACAGAAGCGGCCCAGTAATAGGGCAGTTGTCTGTCTATATCATTATTTTCCAGGTATTTCAATTTCGCCTGCTGTAAGGCGATATCTTTACGTATGCCCTTTGCCAGTGCGGCATGCAGGTCTTCTGTCAATTCATAAGTAGCCGCATTATCGATCTGCCAGAGGGCCGTAATAACCGCAGGAATACCTGTGAGGGTGAAGCCTCTGGCAAGGCTCAATACGCCTTCTCCCTGGGCCAGGCGCCCAGCGCCCGATTCACAGGAAGACAAAATTATCAACGACGTAACCGTGTCTTCCAACAACTTAATTTCAGGCAAACGTATCGTCGCATCTGCAAGATACAATACCGGCTCTCCTTGCTCCGTTCCTGCACTCGCATGGGTATACAACTGCACCACACTACTGCGTGGCAACTGTTCCAGGAAATTTTTCCTCGTAGCCTTTACACCTGATAAAATCCGGGCGCCATGATAATCGCCACGAATATTATCCACCGACCTATCAGCTCCCAACAACGGTTGCGCCTGCATTTCAGCTGCGTAATTCACCGGCGCAACACCCAGGAAATCATAAGGCGCACCGTTATGTATACGCGAACGTTTGATGAGGGAACGGGCAGAATACACATAACTGAATGCATATTGCCGCACCAGCAAACTATTCCGTTGAGTAGTATCTGTATGTAAAGCGTCCAGTGGCAGGAAGAATTCATCCGGAGAAACGATCACACTCCCCTGCCTGAGCTGCAACGGCGCAAACAATTGCCGGTAAATTTTCCAGGACAATGTTGTGTATTGGTGATAGTCGGCCGCCGTCATTGTACGTTGTGCCAACAGGCGCTGCAAGGCTTCCAGCTCATGCCGGTTGCATGCAAATCGATCCAGTCGTTCTCCTTGCGGAGAAACCGTCAGTACATATGCATTACTGTCTGTCAGAAAATAGCTCACCATGGACTCTCCCGCCTGTAGCAAGTATTTCCGGATATCTCCGGGTCTGATACCTGTTGTATCATATTTGTAACTGAAGTATCCGGGGTGCGAGACTTCCAGGTTGGAGATATATCGTTCCAGCGCGCTTCTCGCATCAAAGAGCTGATGCGCCACCTGGCGATATTCAGGGCTTTCCGGCGTCAAGGATTCGAGCTGCTGCCGCAATGTAGTTTCGTGTATGCGTAGCTGTTGCTCCTGCTCCGCATCTGCCGCAGGCAAATATTTTTTTGCACCCAGCTCATTCAGTTTATCATTTAGTAATACCGCCCTGCTTTTTTCAAAGAAATGGCATGCGGAGAAGGCATCCTGCAGGAGGTAGCAGACTTCAATCGCCTGCGCATACATCTTGCGTGTACGATCCCGCCAATACAACTGCGTAGATTCCCCGTACTGTTTTCTTCTCATCAGATCTACCTGTTGATCCGCCACCAGATAGGTATGCAGGGCAGCCAACAATATTTTTCTGTTATGAGTGGTTTTATACAGATCCAACAAAGATTCTGCTTTATTACTCAGCAACGTATACACGAAATAATCATTCGATACGCTGCGTAACATTTCATAGTTGGGATTACTGGCAATAGCAGTATCTGTAAAATGAACCGGCAATATATTCAGGCCCGCCTGGTAATTTTCCAGTGCATGTGGATAATCTTTCAGATGCCAGTAGGCAGAACCAATATTGTTATACACCCCTGCCAATGTGTAGGCATCTCCGGATTTACGAGCAAACTCAATTCCCTCCCGATAGCAGCGCATGGCCTGTTGTGGGTTCTTTAATTCTTCCGCGTAACAGTTTCCCAGGTCAAGGATACTACGGGCACATTGATCCCATCGCTGGAGCTGACTATTTTGTTGAATAGCTGCGCGATACCATTTTATCGCTTCAGCGATATGCTTCTCTTTGGCAAGAATGCCAGCATACACGGCATAGAGAGAAATACGATGTTCTATGGGGGCATTCTTTGGCATCAAGGCTACCGCTCTCCTGATAACCGATCCTGCTGCGGTATCTTCCAGGGCCAGCATGGATTGCGCTTTTTGCGCCAGTAATGCCGCTTCCGACACCGTATCGCCGGCACTGTGCGCTACTCTTACGCCGAGTTCAGCTACTTCCCTTGCCTGTTGGTAGTCTGCATTACCATACAGGGTAAATGCTTTCGTTTCGAAGGCCATCAGCGCGATGTTGGTCTTCTCCGGATATTTTATTCCCAGTAGAATGCAGCTATCGAAATAGTGATAGGACTCAGGATATAGTTGCAACTTATTATAGAAGAGGCCCAGATTAAAATAGCTGTTTACCAGGAAAGTTTCTTGTTTTGCTTTTGCGTGCCGATTCACAGCAATTGCTTCTTTCGTATATGCAATAGCGTTATTCCATACGCGCATCAGGTGATATATATTTCCCATTCGATGCATGATGCGGGCGTAGATACTATCTTTTTCAGGATAACAGGTGCGCTGCAATTGCAGTAGTTTTTGCAGCTGTGCCAGTTTCTCGGGATTGGGACTACTGTTCTGCTCTACCGCAATCACACTGTCCATCAGCATAGATTTGGGTGGGCATTGGCCTTGCGTATAGCCAAACGCCATCAGGCAGCTGAATAATATCAGCTGCCTGCGGAAAAGATAGTGGAAGAATACTGACAATTGTACCGAGGACATTGGGCTAATTATGAATAATATATTTTCCTCCGTTTACTTGTTTGTTTTGATCGAGTTTGGCGGACCCTTTAATATCTAAGCCGGCCGTTTGCAGGAAATTGCTTTTACGCAATGGCGCTGTATATGCATTTTTCTTGCAGGTAGCGGCAATACGTCCGGTCACGATAGCGGTGGCATAAGAGGAGCCTGAAACATATTGTGGCGTTCCCAGTGTGTAAGGCACTTTGAATTTGAGGAAACCGCCTTCCTCTTCATCTGCCAGTACGCCAAGATCTACATAGAAAGGCGAGAAGTTTTGTGTAGGACTCACCATACTATCGTTTACGGTAGTGGCAACGATGATATTATTATTTGATCCGCCGAGGCAAGCCGGATAGAAATAGTGAAGATCCAGATTACGTAGGTTCGTTCCAGTTATACCGGCCTTCATAGCGCTATCGTCTGGGGCAGCCATACGGTTGCCGGCAGCGGTTACAAACAGGATACCTCTTGCCGCCAGTCCTGCCGTTATGATGGAATCGATCTGGGAATAAGGCGTAGCATGTTTAAACAGGCTGTAATAACCCCAGGAAGCATTAATCACATTGGCTCCTTTGTTGGCCGCATAGCTCATGGCGCAGAGGATATTAAACATATCGCCTTCTGATTTGCTGTTATGCGTTTTCAGGATCATCAGTTGTAATGCGTTGGTTTGGTCTCGCTGGAATTCATTGATGATAAACAACGCGATGTGGGTGCCGTGTCCATCTCTGCTGTCGTCGCGGAGGTTATTATTATTGTCAACGAAGTTCCAGCCATAGATATCATCTTTCAGGCAGTTATGATCATCATCGGCGTTGTTAAGGGTTTCGTCCGGATTTTTCCAGAAGAGTTGCTGATAGCCCATGAGCTGATCATCTATACCGGTATCCAGGATAGCCACTTTCACCGTATCTGCACCGGCTTTAGAAGGGAAGCGGATAGCACGTTTGCGGCCAAGACTATCATAAGGCATATTAGGATATTCTTCTGGCGGTGTGCTGACAATAAAGTTAGGAGCGAATAGGGCGGTATCCTCGCCTACCCCATTGGAGCCGCTTCCGGAGCTGCTTCCGCCTTTTACAGGTTCGGATACTGCGTAAGTATCCATATGAGGAGCATTCCATAATTCTATCTGCATATCTGTGCAATTCGCACATTTTTGCACCGTAATTTTTGAGGTATCGATGCCAGAGGAAGCCATACTTTGTTTGATACGGCTAATGATAGCAGCATTCGGAGGTTGTTTGAAGAAAATGACTACCTGGTCTTTTCTGTAATCCGGGATTTTATAAGGGCTATCAATGGTAGGTTTGTTACCAGTATCGCCACCGGAATTGCAGTGACGTAATAATAGCAGTAGCAGGATAATCAAAATGATTATCAACAGTAACAGGAGGTTACGACGTTTCATGGTTATATTTTATTTAGCCAATCTGTAGCGTATTTGTAGCCTGGCAGCTGTTTGTTCTTCACTTCCAGCAGCAGTTCTTTTGCTTGCTGTACATCATTTGGGGCGCCGCGTTTCAGCAGGGCCAGGGCTTTGTAAAACGGACCGGGGTTGGCATACAGGGGCAATGCAGTAAGCTGAGAAAACCGGTCTATTGCGAGATCATATCGTTTGGTCACAAGATATACAATTCCCAGATATTTCAAAGCATCCGGCTTTAGTTGCTCATTTCCCAGTAGTGCCTGGAAAATCTGCTCTGCCAGGGGATAATCGCCCTTATTATAGGCACTGATGCCGGTTTGGAGACTATCAGCACCTGGACTCATCGTAGTGCTGATTTGCAGCAGGTGTTCCTGGATATAGCCAGCAGCCAGTTTTTGGGGTGTATCAGTACGTTGGGAGAACCACCAGCCAGCCATTACCAGCAGCAGAATAGCCGCTGCTGCAGCCACATAGCGGTACAGTGCGCGCATACGTGGGCGAGGAACCTTTAAGTGCTTAAAATCCTGTTGTTTGTTTGAATGCAGTTCTTCCCGGATGACGCTCCTGGCAGTGATATAAAAGGCTACTTCCTGGGCAAATGCCTGGTCTGTTTCGCAGCGTTTTTCAAAAACAGTGCGTTCTTCCGGGGCCATTGCGCCAGTGAAATAATCATCTATATAGTCTAGCACTTCACTCATAACCGATTTTAAATGACTTCATTTTTTCTTTTAGTTTTTCCAAACAACGACGCCTGCTCACCTTGACTACATCGGCAGAATTGTAGGACAGCATAGCGGCTATCTCTCTGTCTGCATAACCATCTTCAAACAGCAGCAATAATTCCCGGCATTTTTCGCCGAGCTCCCGTAGTTTTCTTTGCAGTAAGCTACGGTTACTATTGTCTATCAGCTGTTGTACCACATTCCTGGCATTATCCGGCAACATCAGTATTAGCGGGTCCAGGTCGTAGGTCTGATGATGTACCTTCTCTTTAGTAGTCGTACTTTTTCGTTTGAGGTCAACACATTTATTGAAAAAAATCTGGGTAGTATAAGTTTTGAGAGACGACCGACCCTCAAACTTGCTATTGGTAATATTATCGATGACGCTGATAATAGCGTCTGAATAGGCGCTGGCACTATCCTCTCCGGATAGCTGATATTTCCGCTCTCCTTCCCGGATAAGATATTGATATGAGGAATACAGCAGGTCTTCAAACGCACGTCTTCTGGGGCCCCCCATCTGTAAGCCTGCAAGGATTTCATCTTCCCTGCCATTATATGCTGATGACGGTATCATAAGAGGTCTTAAACAAAACAATTATCGCAGACTAAAATACATAAAAAAAATTTCAATGGGGATGTTTCCCTTCGGGAATTATGAGCCGACTAAGGAAGTATAGGGAAAGAATCTGACAAAAACCGAATACGGTATGTTAACTCCAAAAGAAATGGACCGCCACCCCGGCGGTCCATATTCATTTTCAGGCGATTAGGCTACTATTGAGTCAGCAATTGTTTGAACCAGTAGCCAGAGTCTTTTATAATGCGTTGTTGCGTTTCAAAATTGACGTAAATCAGTCCAAACCGGGCCCTGTATCCTTCTGCCCATTCAAAGTTATCGGTGAGTGTCCATGCAAAATAGCCATCCACCGGAATACCCTCCTGGCGGGCTTTTAAAACAGCGCCGATATACTCGTTGAAATAATTTACGCGTTCGGTATCATGAATGCCGCCATCTTCATGGACTACATCCGGAAAGTAGGCCCCTCCTTCTGTCACGATGATTCTTTTGACTTTATCATAGGCCGCAAACTGTTTCAGGATTTCGTATAGCCCGTTGCCGTTAACCTCCCAACCTAATCCGGTTACGGGCACTTTGCGGGCATGCGGTTTTACTTCAGTCATCCCTAAAATAGGCATGAAAGGATTGTGTTTCACGACTAGTGGAAAATAGTTCTGAATCCCGATAAAATCGAAGTCGAATGCCATTTTATCCCAATCCCGCCACAAGGCGTAGCGCTTACCTATCTTCTTCAGTAGAGGGAAGTCGTCCACCGGGTAGCCCATACCCAAGGCGGGTTCTATAAACAACCTGTTAAACAGGGCATCTGCACGCCGGGCTGCTTTCAGGTCGTTGGGATGATCTGTATATGGAATAATCTGGGAGCAGGAATAGGTGGTACCAATGCAGGCATCTGGTTTTTCTTCGCGGATCACTCTTGCGGCAGCCGCCTGGGCCAGCACCGTATGATGAACAGCGGGCAGGAAATACGACAGACCAAATTTTCCGGGAGCATGTACCCCCAGCATGTATCCTAATGCCGTAAACCCGAAAGGTTCATTCAGGATGATCCAGTTCTGCACCTTTGTACCATATTCCTTCACCACAATACGGGTAAATTCTTCGAAGTAGAATATCACGCCACGATGGCACCATCCCCCTTTCTGTTCCAGCGCCTGGGGCAGATCCCAGTGGTACAGGGTTACATAAGGTTCAAGGCCCACTTCCAGACAGGCATCTATTACTCTGTGATAAAAGGCGATGCCGGCGGGATTTACTTCTCCTGTGCCTGTAGGCAGGATACGCGACCATGCAATAGAAAACCGGAAAACGGAAAAACCCAGGATCTTTGCCAGCAGAATATCCTGAAGAAAGCGGTTGTAGAAGTCGGTAGCTATTTGAGCGTGGCTGCGATCTTTGATCTTGCCTTTGCGGGCAGAGAAAGTGTCCCAGATAGAAGGGCCTTTGCCGTCCTCGAGGAAGGCTCCTTCATTTTGAAAGGCGGATATAGTCACCCCCCAGAGGAAATCATCGCCGAAATCCTGGCGGGTAAAAGGAATAGCAGATTCCTGCATATGCAAACTGGTCGTATTATATGCCACCAGCGGTGTCATTGAAATATGTATGCAGTTTACAACACTTTAAGTAAATAATTAATTATAAAATTGTTAAGCCCTCCATTAATCCGCCCAATAGAGCGGTTGACAGAAAAAATGAGTACTACGCGTCTCTTTATTATTATTTTTGAAGCTATTGATAAACAGTGAGCTATTACAATGAAGGTATCTGAATACATAGTAAAAATCTGTCTGTTTTCCGGAATGCTGGCGATGGGCAGCTGTGGGCAATCGCCACAATCATCCGGTACAGTTACAGCGCCGGTTTCGCCGGATACATTGAATAAGATGGTCTTGATTCCTGCCGGCACTTTCGCCATGGGAGCGGATGATAATACGGGTAATCCAGATGAATATCCTAAGCATCAGGTGAAAGTGGATAGTTTTTACATGGACGAGCATGAGGTGACCAATGCGGAGTTTGGGCTGTTTGTGGCGCAAACAGGCTATGTCACTACTACAGAAAAGCCTATTTCCAAAGAAGAACTGATGCGGGGTTTACCGCCGGGTTCTCCTGAACCTGACAGCAGTATGCTGGCAGCAGGTGCATTGGTTTTCACACCGCCGGATCATGCGGTGCCATTCAACGATGTATCGCAGTGGTGGAGCTTTGTGGCCGGAGCCAACTGGAAACATCCGGAAGGGCCGGACAGTGATATTAAGGGAAGGGAAAATCATCCGGTGACCCAGGTGTCCTGGGAAGATGCTACCGCTTTTGCGAAATGGGCAGGGAAAAGACTTCCTACGGAAGCGGAGTGGGAGTATGCATCCAGAGGCGGATTGAAAGACCAGGCTTATCCATGGGGAACGGAAGCCTTGACAGTTGGGCAGCCTAAGGCAAATACCTGGAATGGGAATTTCCCCTATAAGAATACTGCTACTGATGGTTTTACGGGTACTGCGCCTGTAAAATCGTATAAGCCTAATGGTTATGGGCTATATGATATGGCGGGGAATGTCTGGGAATGGTGTTTTGATTTATATAATGCCAATTATTATGGCAAGGATGGTCAGTTGGCGGTAAATCCGCAAGGGCCGGCGGAAGCTTTTGATCCGGAGCAGCCGGGGCAACCTGTAAGAGTGATCCGTGGCGGGTCTTTTATGTGTAGTGATGAATATTGCCGTGGTTACAGGGCTTCTGCCAGGATGAAGACAACCCCGGAATCTGGACTGGCTAATCTGGGCTTCAGATGTGCCCGTTCTGTAAAATAGATTTTTGAAAAGGTGGCCGCCCGAAAGAATTCGGGCGACCTCAGCTATTGCTTATGATAGTAAATCTTGCTGTAGTATAGCGGAAGATTATAGTCTTTATCTCTTTTATCTTGCTTTAGAATAGCGTTCAGCAATCTCTTATTTCTTGTGACTACCGGCTTTGGTAGTGATCAGGATCACTCCATTTTCACCTTTTGTACCGTAGATGGAAGTCGCTGCATTATCTTTCAATACCTGTACAGATTCTATGTCTTCCGCATCAAGTGCTCTCGCTGTTTCCCATGGAACTTCTGCACCGTTCACTAATATCAGGCATTGGGAGACATCTGTTTTTGATTTAGTGGCTTTACCTAAAGTAACAGTTGTCTTTTTTGCAGTTTCATTTGTTTTATTAGCTGTACCGACTACTATCCTCATCTTCGCCGCAGAATCTTTCACAGCTGTGCCTTTCATCACCATATCTGTTGCTGTTACTGCTATTACATTTCCTGCTCCTGTTACATTAGGAATTACTCTTTCTTCTTTAGTTTCCTCATGGATATTTCCAGCTGCATCTGTGCTTACTACTTTGGTAATCCGAGTGGCAGTATCGACGCCCATAGTAGTGGTAAAGGTGGCGGTACTGGTTGTATGCGGGGTATTGTTACCATTCTTGATGTGGATTTTATCCGCAGAGGTAACAAACAGCTTTGCTGTACCATTTTCTGTGAAAGAGATGGTGTCAGCGGTAACGGTGTAAGGTTCTCCTGTTGCTGGTTTGATGACAGCCACAGCTGGATGTCCTGTAACAATTTTTGTTACCTGATTGGTGTCGGAGTGCGTGAATGGCAGGAAACTCCGGGCAGAACTGGCTGCTTTACTGTAATTAAGGGATAAAACAACACCACCTACCATTGCACCCAGTACCAGGTAGCGTACTACCTGAATAGTTGATGATTTCTTTTTGTTCATCATCATGATTCTGTTTTTTAAGTGTGAGAAATTGAAGTTGTTTGCGATGGCCGTCGCGTATGGGATCCCACTTATTTTTAGCAGATTGTACTGATAATTCTTTTTATCGACTCCCTGGCGAAGCAGGTAGCGGTCTGTAATAAATTCCAGGTTCTCACGGATGGCCGATTTCATCAGCCATGCGCCCGGATTGAACCAGTAAAAAATATTGTTGATCTCTCCTAACAATACATCCAGACTATGCCATTGGCGTACATGTACTTGTTCATGGCGCAGGATATCCTGTAGTTCTTCCGGTTGATGCAGTTTTGGATTGATGTATATATTACGGAAGAATGAAAACGGATTAACGGAAGATGCCAGTACTTTCACCTGTTGGCCTTCAATCTGGCCGTCAACGGCTGTTTTGTGGATACGCCACATGGATAATAATTGTACCAGGAGACGGATAGTCATCACCGTTACACCTATCCAGAATGCATATACGAGTACATTCCAGTAGTTGAACTGTGGCGATTGACGGAGCCGCTGCCAGTCGGGCATATATACCAGTACCTGTGTAATCTGGTCATGCTTTTCCACAAATGGGTTGATATCTATCAGTGGGAAAATGGCAGCTACTACTATACCTGTCAACAGGAATACCCTGTTGAGCGTATAGAAGGTCAGACGGCGCAGTCCCACCCTGTAAGCCAGAAAACATAATATCAATGCCACATTAGCCTTTAACAGGTACATCAGCAGTTCTGGAACCATAAAGCGAATTTTTACATTAATGGTTGTCTTTTTCAATCATCTTGATGATCTCTTTCAGTTCATCAGGGCTTATCTTTTTCTCTTTCGCAAAGAAGGACACCAGTTCCTTGTAGGAATTGGCGAAGTAGTCTTTTACGAAGCTGTTCATATACTTCTGTTTGTAACTCTGTTCCTCTACTACTGGCGTATATTCATATACGTTACCTACTTTACGGCTTTCGATGTAACCTTTTTTCTCCAGGTTTTTAATAGTGGAGGCCAGGGTTGTATATGGCGGAGCGGGGGAAGCATGTACTTCCAGGAAGTCCTTCACGAACCCCTTACCCACTTTCCAAATTGCTACCATAGCAGTTTCTTCCTGCTGACTTAGCTTTTCCATTAGGTGACTTTTTTTACATCTACGAATGTTTCGTAAATCTACGAACATTTCGTAATTGTCCAAATTTTTTTAAAAGATTTTTTTTCTGGGATAACAAAAAGGGCAGCCTGAAGGCTGCCCGATATGTTTATGAAACAAGCATTATTTCGGAAGATTATGGCAGTAATTCCGCCAGTTTCTTTTCCAGATCTTCACCACGGAGGTTTTTAGCGATGATTTTTCCTTTAGGATCAATCAGTACGTTCTGCGGGATAGCGCGTACGCCGTACATTTCAGCTACGGTGTTTTTCCAGCCTTTCAGGTCGGAAACGTGTGTCCAGGTGAGTTTATCTGCGGAGATAGCAGCTTGCCATTTTTCTTTTTTATCATCCAGGGAAACGCCGAGGATTTCGAATCCTTTAGGATTGAATTTCTCGTAAGCTTTTACCACGTTTGGATTTTCAGCGCGGCAAGGTCCGCACCAGCTGGCCCAGAAGTCAACCAGTACATATTTACCACGGAAAGAAGACAGCGCTACGTTTTTACCGGTGCTATCTGCCTGTGCAAATTCAATTGCAGGGCTACCTACGGCAGTTTTGCGGGCAGCTTCCAGTCTTTTAGCGAATTCTTTACCAGAAGGGCTGTTTTTAGCGTCTTTATCGAGTTTTTTGTACAGTGGTTCGATTGCTTTAGGGTCCAGGTCATAACCTGCTACCTGGTTCAGCACGAACATTGCGATAGGAGAACCTTGATTTGCGAAGTAGAATTCTTTTTCGATTTTCTTTTCTTCAGCGTCGAGGGAATCAAATCTTGCTTCGAGGGCTTTGATACCTTCTTTATCTTGTTTCTGTGCCAGTTCGCGGTATTCTGCCTGGAGGGATTTACCTGCAGCGTTTACACCTTTCAGTTGTTCTGTCAGTTTGTTATAGTCGTCATTTGCTTTGGAACCGGTAACAGTAGCTTTGCTGATAGAATCTGTAGTAGTTACGGTAGTGGTGCCTTTATCCAGGAAAATGGCCAGCATATCTTTACGCATGGACATTGATTTTCCTGCATCTTCAGGAGAAAGCATCAGACCAGCCATTGTTGGCTCTTCGATCAGGCCGGAGATAGTGAATTTACCATCTTTCGTAAGAGTGCTGTCGATATACGATTCACCACCTTTACGCATTCTTAAAAATACTTTTGCCGGGGTCTTTTGGTTGGCAACAGTTCCCTGAATGGTGAAAGGTTTTCCGGTAACAGTCTTTTTATCCTGGGCAAACAATAAGGCCGGCATTAACAAAGCGGCGCTTACAATTAATTTTTTCATTGGTTTTTATTTTTACGAATAACAAATTTGCTCAAACAGGCGGGGAAAATCAACCTGAAATTGATAAACGGCTATTGCAGCAGTTCTGCCAGTTTGGCTTCTAATGCTTCTCCTCTAAGGTTGCGTGCAATGATCTTCCCATTAGGGTCCACCAGGAAGTTGGACGGAATAGATTGAATACCATACTGTACGGCCACTTCATTCCCCCAGCCTTTCAAATCGGATACCTGGGTCCATGCCAGTCCATCCTGCGTGATAGCGCCCAACCAACGGTCCTTATTCTCATCCAGGGACACGCCTAATATGGTGAAATTCTTATCTTTATACTTATTATAAGCTTTTACTACGTTAGGATTCTCCTGACGGCAAGGCCCACACCAGCTAGCCCAGAAATCTACCAGTACATATTTTCCTTTGTAAGAAGAAAGCTTTACCAGCGTACCTTTCACGTCTTCCTGTACAAAATCTTCCGCCGTTACGCCCACTGCATTTCTGTAGGCACTTTTTATATAGGCGGTAGCCATTTCTCCATATTTGCTATTTTGGACGGTCTTATCTAGTCCGGTAAAAAGCTCTTTGAAAGTATCCGGTTGTACCCTGTTACGAAGTTCATTCAGCATCAGCCAAACGCTGGCAATGCTTTTCGGATGGGCTTTTACGTAATTAGTACCTACTTCAATCACTTCTTTACTGAAAACCTCCACTTTCTGACGGAAGGCGGCTTTTGCAGGTTCGTCTGTCCCGTTGATGGCGCTGGCTTCTTTATTAAGGGTTGCTGCCTGCTTAATCAGGGGCTCAAAAGCCTTCTGGTAAGTCTGCATATCCCGGGTATTCTGACCAGCCTTTACTTCGCTGGCAATAGGAAACGTGGTGGCTGTTGTTACATAATGTACCGGACCTTCTCCGCTGACAAACAACATTGGATACTCCACATCCTTGAGAATGAGGGCGTAAATAGATGGCTGCTTAGGCGATTTTATTTTAAAACTGAACTGATCATTCTTAATCAGTACTGAATCATCCGGGCTATTGTCATTATCGTCAAACAAATAAAGATATTTTCCGGTACCTCCCTTAATCACACCGGATACCACTTCCTGAGCATATACTGCACCAGTAAGCAATACCGTTCCCACTAACAACAGAAATCGTTTCATAAATTAAAATTTTAATAAATATACCTATTTATGCCTTTGCTTCAGCACCGAAATTACATCACTGAGCGTAAATCCTTTTGCTTGCAGCAGGATGAGATAGTGAAACAGCAAATCGGCCGATTCGTTCAAAAATAATTCATTGTTGTCATCTTTCGCTTCAATGACTACTTCCACCGCTTCTTCTCCTACTTTTTGCGCCATTTTGTTAATACCACGAGCAAATAACTTGGCGGTATAGGAGTTTTCCGTAGGATTATTGATACGGTCTGTGATGATCCCTTCCAGTTCATACAGGAAGTCGTTACTGATATTTTTCTCCTCCCAGCAGGTATCTGCGCCGGTATGGCAAACAGGACCTACCGGATTGGCTTTGATCAACAGTGTATCTGCATCACAATCTACCTTGATATCCTGGAGGAAAAGGAAATTACCGCTTTCTTCTCCTTTTGTCCATAAACGTTGTTTGGAGCGACTAAAGAAAGTCACTTTTTTCTCGTTGAGTGTTTTTTCCAGGGCTTCCTGGTTCATATATCCCAGCATCAGCACTTTCTGCGTAGCTGCATCCTGTATAATAGCCGGTACCAGGCCATCTGCTGATTTCTGAAAGTCTATCTGCATAAATATTGTATTTCGTCTTGTTAAAATCTCATATTCACCCCTTTCTGATAGAGGAAATTCTTCAGTGCAGGGATTTCAATTTCCTTATAGTGGAAAATGCTGGCTGCCAAAGCCGCGTCTGCCTGGGCATTCTCAAAAACATCCACAAAATGTTCCATCGTGCCGGCGCCACCGGAAGCAATCACGGGTACATTCAGATTTTGCGACAACTGGCCGGTGATGTCCAGTGCAAATCCTTTCTTAGTACCATCATTATTCATGGAAGTGAGTAAGATCTCACCTGCGCCTCTGTTTACAGCTTCTTTAGCCCAGTCATACGCTTTGATATCTGTCTTCACACGACCTCCGTTCAGGTATACGTACCAATCACCTTCTTCATAGCGGGTATCGATGGCCAGCACGATACACTGACTACCAAATTCTCTGGCCAGATGGTCTATCAGTACTGGATTCTTAAATGCAGAGGTATTTACGGAGATTTTGTCCGCTCCAGATTGCAGCAGTACACTTACATCTTCCACAGAGGAGATGCCTCCGCCAACGGTGAAAGGAATATTCACATGACGGGCAATTTCTGTTACGAGTGCCGACAATGTTTTCCGGCGTTCGTTGGTAGCGGTAATATCCAGGAACACCAGTTCATCGGCGCCCTGAGATGCATACAGCGCTCCCAGTTCAATAGGGTCGCCGGCATCGCGGATATTCTCAAAGTTAATGCCCTTAACGGTTCTGCCGTCTTTGATATCCAGGCAAGGTATAATTCGTTTGGTGAGCATACTATTAAATTTAGAGGAATGGTTTTAATTCAGCCATAGAGATTTTACCCTCATAAATAGCTTTACCGATAATTACGCCACTACAGCCAATTTCCTGTAGTGCCACTACATCAGCGATATTGCTGACACCTCCGCTCGCCACAAAATTAATGTGCTGGAATTGTTCCAGGATTTTTTTGTAGAGATCCAGGCTAGGACCTTGTAGCAGTCCGTCTTTCGCAATATCTGTACAGAAAATATTTTGTACGCCATTGGCGATATGTTGTTCCAGGAAGTCGTATACTGATAGCGTGGTTGTCTCTAACCAACCGCCTACTGCGATCTTTTCGTCTTTCACATCAGCGCCCAGGAATATTTTTTCCTGTCCATACTGTTTCACCCAACTGGTAAACAGTTCTGGCTGTTTGGCCGCTACGCTGCCAATAGTGGCAAGGGAGGCGCCTGATTCGAATACGATCTGTAAATCTTTATCCGTTTTGATACCGCCGCCAAAATCAGTGATCAGCGAGGTTTTTCCGGCAATTGCTTCCAGTACTTTCCAGTTTACAACCGCTCCTTTCTTAGCGCCATCCAGGTCTACCAGATGCAAACGTTTTACGCCAATGGCTTCAAACTCCAGCGCTACTTCCAGTGGATGTTCATTATATACTTTCTGTTGACTGTAATCGCCTTGTGTAAGGCGCACGCATTTACCGTCGATGATATCAATTGCAGGAATAATTTCTATAGTTGACTTCATGATTTTAACTGCCAGTGGAATCTGCATTTTCACAAATACGATCCCATTTTTTGTGAAATAATCCCCCACCTTGGAATAGCCAAGTCGGTTATAAAAAGTAGCGGCCGACTCTCTTGCATGACACCAAAGTGTTTTCACGCCGTGATGCAGGCAGATATCGGATACATGTGCAAGGATGGCTTTAGCGTAACCACGTCCCTGACAGGCGGGAAGTGTAGCCAGTTTTCTGAACTGGGCTTCAGGTCCTTTTATAAACAACGAAACAACTGTTACCAGTTGTGTTCCTTCATAGACGCCAAAATGAAGTCCGTCATCATCTCCTTCCACCATTACGGCTGCCAGCGATTCATTGGGATAAAGTACATCCCGTCGCAGCTGTAAGGTATCCTCTGCACTGATGCGTTGTATATTCATTTGTTTATATATTCAAAAAGTTCTCGATGATACGGGCGCCGGCTTCCGCAGATTTCTCCGGGTGAAACTGTACCGCATAGAAATTATCCTTTTGCAGTGCGGAGCTGTAATTGATAACGTAGTTGGTAATGGCCACCGTGTCTGCCCCTAATGCTGCGTAGTAACTATGTACAAAATACATGTAACTGTTTTCAGGAACATGTTCAAAGAGTACGCTATGCAGGTTGGTAATGTTATTCCAGCCAATCTGCGGTATCTTCAGCAGGTTTTCCACAGGGGAAGTAAACTTCTTTACAGGGGTCTCGAAGATGCCCATGCAAGGCGTATCATTTTCCTCGGAGTGGCTGCACATCAGCTGCATACCCAGACAGATACCCAGTACCGGCTGTTTCAGATTTTTGATTACCTGATCCAGCTTACGTTCTTTTAAGTATTGCATGGCAGTGCTGGCTTCGCCTACGCCAGGGAAAATTACTTTATCTGCGGAACGGATTTCTGTTTCATCATCCGTTACGATACCGTTAACGCCTATACGCTCCAGTGCAAACTGCACTGAGCGTATATTTCCGGCGTTGTATTTTACAATTACTGTTTTCATAATTGAACTGATTGCTTATGTGCAGGTCTAACGAACACCTGCTACAAAATCTTTTATGGTAGCCTTGAGGTCAGTACTGTTCTCAATTGCTTTGATAAATGCAGTACCTATGATTGCTCCGTTGGCATGAGCGGCGGCGGCATCGAAGGTAGCTTTATCCCTGATACCAAAACCGATCATCACCGGGTTCTTTAACTGCATATTTTTTAATCGGGCAAAATACGCTTCCTGGTTACCCATATCTGTATTTTTCCCTGTGGTAGAACTGGAAGACACTGCATAGATGAAGCCTCTGCTGAGCTCATCGATTTTGCGCAATCTTGCTTCGCTTGTTTCCGGCGTTACCAGGAAAATCAGGTCCAGGTTGTATTTTTCGAAGAGCGGCTTATAATCGCGTTCATATTCTGCCATTGGAAGATCCGGAAGGATAAGGCCATCTACGCCCGTTTCCGCGCATTTTTGCAGGAACTCTTCTACACCGAATCGTAATACCGGATTAAGGTAGCCCATTAATATGACCGGAATATGAATTTTTGAGCGAAATCCAGCCAGTTGTTCAAATAGTTTATGTAGACTCATGCCATTCTGCAAGGCACGGGTACTGCTATCCTGGATAACAGGGCCGTCTGCCAGCGGATCTGAAAAGGGCATGCCCAGTTCGATGATGTCTACGCCATTTTCCTGGAGGGCCTCCATTACTTTAACAGTATCGTTCAGTTCAGGAAAACCTGCGGTACAATATATATTCAGGATATTTTTCTTCCCCGAAGCAAACAGTTGATCTATACGGTTCTGCATACTGTCTTACTTTTTCATGTTAGCGATATAGGTATTCAGATCTTTATCTCCACGGCCTGAAAGGCAGAGTACCACTACATCTTCCGGTTTCAGGGGCAGGTCTTTCAGCTTCGCGAGGGCGTGAGCCGATTCCATGGCAGGAATAATCCCTTCCAGCAAACTCAGTTCATAAGCCGCTGCCAGGGCTTCATCATCCGTAGCGGAGAGGAATAAACCTCTTCCTGATTCGAACAGATGCGCATGCATAGGTCCGATGCCTGGATAATCCAATCCTGCAGAGATACTGTGTGGTTCTACAATCTGGCCATCATCTGTTTGCATCAGCAACGTTTTGCTGGCATGGATGATACCAATTTTCCCCAGTTGGGTAGTAGCGGCAGAGAAGCCGCTATGCACGCCTTTACCGCCTGCTTCTACGGCTACGATCTTTACTTCCGGCACATCCACATAGTGAAAATAAGTACCTGCGGCGTTACTACCGCCACCTATACAAGCAACGAGATAGTTCGGATTTTCGTTACCGGTATGTTCTTTCAGTTGTTTCTTGATTTCCTCACTGATTACGGATTGGAAACGCGCCACCATGTCAGGATAAGGATGTGGCCCTGCGGCGGTACCCAGGATATAATGGGTATCTACCGGGTTATTGATCCAGTCGCGGATAGCTTCGTTGGTAGCATCTTTCAGCGTTTTACTACCGCTGGTTGCAGGTACTACTGTTGCACCCAGCATTTTCATACGGGCCACATTGGGCGCCTGACGCTCAATGTCGATACTTCCCATATACACCACACATTCCATTCCCATCAGGGCACAGACGGTAGCGGTAGCCACACCGTGCTGACCAGCGCCTGTTTCAGCGATGATACGGTTTTTACCCAGTCGCTTTGCCAGGAGGATCTGACCGATGGTATTATTTACTTTATGTGCACCGGTATGGTTCAGGTCTTCTCTTTTCAGGAAGATTTTCGCGCCATATTTTTCAGACAGCCGCTTGGCAAGATACAGCGGAGAAGGGCGTCCTACATAGTTTTTCAGGAGATCTTCGAATTCCGCCTGAAATGCCGGATCTTTTAACACCTCCATATATCTACGCTGTAATTCCTCTACGTTCGGGTACAGCATTTCCGGGATATAAGCGCCACCGAACCTGCCGTAGTAACCGTTTTCATCCACATGATACTTGGATTTGCTGGTATCAATCGCAATGTCCATGTTATAATATTTTTGTTGTTTGACGATTAATGTTTTGTTGTTTGCTGCTTCGCAAGACGAAGGCCGGTAATAAATGCAGTTACTTTTTCTGCATTTTTCACACCGGGACTATCTTCAAATTTACTGTTGATGTCAACAGCGATCATAGCTGGCAGCTGTAATGCTGCGATTTCCGCTTCCTGGCCAGGAGCAATACCGCCACTCAACAGGAAAGGATGTTGAAAAGGATATTGTTGCAGTAGTTCCCAGTTGAAACGATCGCCGGTACCGCCATAGCCTTTTGCAGAAGCAGTATCAAAAAGGAATGCCTGGGTCACCTCCATGAAAGGGGCGATATCTTTTTCCCAGTTCACCTCAGCGCCTATACGAAACGCTTTGATAACCGGCGCTTTTGTAGCCACAGCAGCACAGTAGGCTGGTGTCTCATCGCCATGCAATTGTACCAGATCCAATCCATAATCCACAATGGTACGAATCACCTGTTCCAGAGTGGCATTGACAAATACGCCTACTTTTTTGATACCAGTGGTTTCTCTTACCGATCTGGCATCGATTTTACTGGCAGCAAAACGGGGTGAGCGCTCGTAGAAAATAAATCCGGCATAATCCGCTTTATTCTCCAACAACATTTGTAAATCGCTTAACCGGGTAATTCCGCATACTTTTATCTCCATCACTACTCCGATTTATTGTTGCGCTAATTTCAACCGTTCCAGTTCCTGCACGAAGTTTTCAAATGCTCTGGCAGGATCTTCCTGGCGCATGAAATGTTCTCCGATGAGGAAACCTTCGAAACCTGCTTTATACAGGGTTACGATATTTGCAGGATCATTAATACCGCTTTCTGCCACTTTCACCTTATCCGCAGGGATTTTAGGCGCCAGCTCACAGGAGCGGTTGAAGTCGACCTGAAAAGTAGTCAGGTCGCGATTATTCACTCCCACCAGGTGTACGTGATCGCTCACTTTTTCCAGTTGGGATTCGCTATGTACTTCCAGCAGCACTTCCAGTCCGATATTCGCCGCAAAGGTGGATAAGTGTTTCACTTCATCCGCAGTGAGGCATTCTGCAATCAGGAGGATCACATCGGCGCCAATAGCTTTTGCTTCCAGGATCTGGTATTCGTCTACTACAAAGTCTTTCCGCAGAATTGGAATCTGGTTATAGCTACGTGCCTGCAACAGATCGTCTGTGGTACCGCCGAAGAATTTCTCATCTGTGAGAACAGATAATCCCGAAGCGCCATAGCGTGTATACGCAGTCGTTACCTGCTGAACAGTTACGTTACCATTAATCAGTCCTTTAGAGGGAGAGCGGCGCTTGAATTCCGCGATGATGCCGGTTTTTCCTGGCTGGCGCAGAAAACCGCTCAGAGACAGGGTTTCACGAGAAAACATCGGCGCTTGTTCCAACTCAGCAACGCTGCGAAGTTGTTTACGTGCTGCCACTTCTATCTGTTTATGCGCAACTATTTCCGCGAGTATATTTTTCATTACTGTAATTCGATCAGTTTTTTAAATGATTGGTAAGCTTTTCCGGATTCCAGCGATTCTACTGCCGCAGCAAAGCAATCGTCATAGGAGCCGTACTTACCCAGGCTATATAGTCCCATAGCAGCATTGGCAAATACCACAGAGTTCTGTGCCCATGTGCCTTCCCCTTTCAGGATTTTGCTAAATATTTTAGCTGCTTCTTCCGGCGTATTACCACCATAGATATCTTCTGAATGTACTTTACGTTTACCCAGTTGTTCCGGCGTCCAGTCTTGTTCGCCTTCATTGGTAATTACTTTCGTGTCTGCGGTCAGGGAGATTTCATCATAACCATCCAGACTGTGTACGATGACAAATTTTTTGTCTGTCTGCTGGAAGAGATAGTTATATACCCTGGCCATTTCCAGGCTGTATACGCCGATGAGCTGATGTTTTGCGAAAGCAGGATTTACCAAAGGTCCGAGCATGTTAAAGAAGGTGCGGATACCCAACTGGCGGCGTATGCCGGCTACGTTCTTCAATGCCGGGTGGAACAGTGGAGCATGCAGAAAACAGATGCCTGCTGTTTCAAGTTCCGCTTTCAGTTTGCTGTCATCGTTTTTGAATTTGTATCCTACCAGCTCCATGAGATTGGAAGCGCCACTAACGGAGGATACGCCATAGTTACCATGTTTGGCGACTTTCGCGCCTGCTCCTGCCACCAAAAAGCAGGACAAGGTAGAAATATTAAATGTATTTTTTGCATCTCCTCCGGTGCCTACGATGTCTAACACATCATAGCCGTTCAGATCAACAGGAATACAGAGTTCGAGGAGGGCGTCGCGGAATCCCAGCAGTTCATCGATGGTGATGCTACGCATGAGGAAAACCGTCATGAATGCAGCCAGTTCGCTGTCGTTGTACATACCTTTTGAAATGTTCACCAGTATGTCTTTAGCAGCTTCGCGGCTGAAAGTTTTATGTTCGAAGAGATAATTTAAAATCTTTTTCATGATACATTAAGAATAAAACTGAAGAAATTGATGATGTTGAAAATGACGGATGGTATTACATTTCCAGCCAGTTTCTCAGTATTTGTTCGCCTTGTGGGGTAAGTACGCTTTCCGGATGGAATTGTACGCCACATACATCATAGCGTTCGTGTTGGAGTGCCATGATATATCCTTCTTCATCTCTGGCAGTAATAATCAGTTCAGCAGGTAATGTTTTTTCGTCCACTACCCATGAGTGATAGCGGCCTACTTCCAGTTCTTTGGGCAGTTTATTGAACAGGCGGCCTTTATCGCTGATGATATTCACGTTGGTAGCCACGCCGTGATAAACTTCTTTGAGATTGATGAGAGAAGCGCCGAAAGCCTGTCCGATGGCTTGTTGTCCGAGGCAAACGCCGAAGATGGATTTAGTAGGCGCATATTCTTTGATCAGGGGCAGGAGTAATCCGGCTTCTTCCGGAATACCTGGGCCTGGGGAGAGAATGATTTTATCGTAATCATTCACTTTTTCCAGCGGTATTTCGTCGTTGCGTACCACTGTTACCTTACCATCGATGATTTTTTCAACGAGGTGAACGAGGTTATATGTAAAAGAGTCGTAGTTATCAAAAACCAGGATGTTCATATTAAATTTTTTGTGCCAGCAGGATGGCCTGTTTTAAAGCATTGAGTTTATTGCCTACTTCCTCCAGTTCTGATGAAGCCACTGATTTGGCTACCACACCGGCGCCGGCCTGGTAGTACAAGGTGTTCATTTTGCTGAGTATAGAGCGGATCATGATTGCATGATTGAAGTTGCCATTGAAGCCAACGGCGCCTATACAACCGCCATAGAAGCCGCGAGGTGTAGGTTCCAGTTCATCAATGATTTCCATTGCTCTATACTTGGGAGCGCCGGAAAGGGTGCCTGCAGGGAAGGTAGAAGCCAGCAGAGAGAAAGGATTGAGGTCTTTCGGTGTTTTGCCGGTTACTTCGCTGACGAGGTGAATTACATGCGAATAGTATTGCACTTCTTTGTACTTGTCTACCGTCACTTCCGTCGCATTTCTGCTCAGGTCATTGCGGGCAAGGTCTACCAGCATTACGTGTTCTGCATTCTCTTTAGGGTCTTGCAGCAGTTTATCTGCCAGTAATTTATCCTGTGCATCTTCTCCGGTGCGGCGGAAAGTACCTGCGATTGGGTGAATAGTAGCTTTACCATCACGGATTACCAGTTGTGCTTCCGGTGAGGAGCCCATTAGTTTATAATCGCCGTAATCGAAGAAGAAAAGATAAGGAGAGGGGTTGATGGAGCGTAAGGCGCGGTAAACATTGAATTCGTCGCCTTTGAATGGCTGCTGGAAGGCTCTGGAGAGAACTACCTGGAAGACATCGCCCCGGAAGCAGTGTTGTTTCCCCTGTTCTACCATTTGCATGTATTCCGCATCTGTCATATTGGAAGTTTCATCGCCTGTGGTAGTGAAGGGGTAACCGGGGGAGTCTTTGTGGCGGATGAGGGATTCTATCAGTTCAAATTCGCTTTCAATGCCTTCTATCTGATTCTCGCACAAATAAAGTTCATCTTTAAAGTGGTTGATGGCTATTACATATTGATAAAAGCGATAGCGCATCAGCGGGATGATATTGGCGGATTGTTTCTGTTTATTGAATTCAATCGTTTCGAAGAACTGTACTGCATCGAAGGTGGTGTATCCGAAGAGGCTTTGTGCCAGTGGTACTGGGTTGTTGCCGGTGAAACTGAAATTCTTCAAAAACTTATCTATCTCTCCTGTTACCTGGTCTCTGTTTTTGAGTTCTTTCTTTTCTACCGGGAGATTGGGATACTTGAATTCAAAGTTTGAGGTAGAGGTTACTTCGATTCCCGCGATGGGTTTGATACCAATGAAAGAGAAGCTGTTCTCGCTGGCCCTGTAATCGGTACTTTCCAGGAGGATGGAGCCCGGGAATTTATCACGCAGCCGGAGATAGATTCCCACTGGCGTGAATACGTCCGCCAGCATCTGTTTGGATCTAGATTTTACTTGAATGGTACGCATGACTGATATAATATCCTAAATGAGTGAAAGTGATTATTATGAATAAGGAACCGGATAAAAAGTAGAAAGGCCCGCTGTGTAACAGCGAGCCTTCCAAATATATTTCAGGACGAAACATGGCACTGTAACACAGATCAAGATTTGATTCCGTGCCACCACCAATGTTTATTTGTCATGATATTCTGCATAATGAGAGCAAAAATGAAACATTTTTACATTAAATGCAAATAATTTTTTTCCATTAGGAAAGAAAATTATAGCACTCCTTTCGTACTAGGCAGCTGCATTTTTGTCGGGTTGCGCTTTACGGCCATTTTTACCGCTTTGGCAAAGGCCTTAAATATCGCTTCTATCTTATGATGCTCATTCTGACCTTCTGCTTTAACATTAAGGTTAGCACGGGCTCCATCGGAGAAAGACTTAAAGAAATGGTAAAACATTTCGGTAGGCATCTCCCCTATTTTCTCTCTTTTAAAATCAGCCTCCCATACCAGCCAGTTACGGCCGCCAAAGTCAATCCCCACCTGGGCAAAGCAGTCATCCATCGGTAAGGAAAATCCGTATCTCTCTATCCCTCTTTTATCTCCTAAACCTTTGGCAATTGCTTCTCCCAAAGCAATACCGGTATCTTCAATGGTATGATGTTCATCTATATGCAGGTCGCCCTTTGCAATGATTTCCAGGTCGATACTGCCATGGCGGGCAATCTGATCCAGCATATGGTCAAAGAATCCCAGGCCGGTATGGATATTCGCTTTACCAGTACCATCCAGGTTGAGCGTAATAGTAATATCGGTTTCATTGGTTTTTCGTACATGCGTTACCGTACGAAGTCCTACCTTCAGGAATTCATAGATTTTATCCCAGTTGGTAGACTCCAAAGCGATCACATCCCTTAATCCCGCTGCGGTATCTGCGATTTCTCCACTGCCCAGTCCGGTACCTTCATTCATCCAGATGGCTTTTGCCCCCAGATTTTTGGCCAATTGAACATCGGTGATACGATCTCCGATTACAAAGGAGTTTTCCAGGTCATAATCGCCGGAAAAGTATTTGGTCAGCATCCCAGTGCCCGGCTTGCGCGTAGGGGCGTTATCGGCCGGAAAACTGCGGTCTACGAAGATATCATCGAATACTACCCCTTCGTTCTCAAAAGCCTTTAAAATCATGTTCTGAGCTGGCCAGAAGGTATCTTCTGGAAAAGAGGCGGTTCCCAGGCCGTCCTGGTTGGTCACCATGGCCAGCTCGTAACCTAGTTCAGAGGCGATTTTGGCCATGTTTACGAATACCTTGGGATAGAATTCCACTTTCTCCAGGCTATCGATCTGATATGTTGGCGGCACTTCTTTAATCAATGTACCATCCCTGTCTATAAAGAGGACCCGTTTCATGCTGAGACCGTTTTTTCAGTTTGCGGTTGATAAGTTTTCAATGCTTCCAGCAGCAGCTGGTTTTCGGCAGGAGTACCAATGGTAATACGCAGACAACCGGCACACAGCTCCACTTTGGAGCGATCGCGCACAATAATACCTTTAGTAGTAAGGTAGGTATAGATTCCTTTGGCATCGGTCGTTTTAACGAGGACAAAGTTGGCATCGCTGGGGTATACCTGCAATACTTCAGGAAGCTGTTCCAGTGCGGCAGATAACAAGTCTCTTTCAATCACTGTTTCTCTGATCCACTCATTCACCTTAGTGACATTATCCAGTGCCTGGAAAGCCAGTTCCTGGGTCGACTGGTTCATGTTATAGGGCGGCTTGATTTTATTGAACACATGGATAATTTCCTCGCTGGCGAAGGCCATACCTACGCGCAAACCCGCCAGGCCCCACGCTTTGGACAGCGTTTGCATCACCACCAGGTTAGGATATTCCGTCAGTTCCTGGATAAAGGATTTCTGGCGGGAGAAATTGATATAAGCCTCATCAATCACCACTATTCCGTCGAAGTTATTCAACAGCAGTTCAATATCCGCTCTGTTTATGGAGTTACCGGTAGGATTGTTAGGAGAGCAGATGAAAATAAGTTTGGTATTTTCATCAATGGCTTCCTGGAGCCCTGCAATATCCAGCTGAAAGTCTTCTGTCAGACTCACTTTTCGGATGACCACATCGTTGATATTGGCGCTTACCTCGTACATACCGTAAGTAGGCGGGCATAATACCACGTTATCCACACCTGGGTTACAGAAAGCGCGATAAAGGATATCGATTGCTTCATCGCTGCCGTTGCCCAGGAAAATATTCTGTGGAGGTACGCCTTTCACCTCTGCCAGCTTATATTTCAGCTTCCATTGCAGGGGATCTGGGTAGCGGTTATAATTTACAGGTAACGGTGATCCGTAGCCATTTTCGTTGGCATCGATATATACAGTTGCTTCTCCTTTAAATTCATCTCTTGCCGAGGAGTAAGGCACCAGTCTTTTGATATTATTCCTCAGGAGGGAGTCCAGATTAAACATTGATATTCTTTTTACTGCTGTCAATAATTTGATTCAAACGGATGGTTACTGCTTGTTTGTGCGCATCCAGTCCTTCTGCGGCTGCCATTGCCTCAATGGTAGCGCCGATTTCCAGGAGGCCGCCTTCCGATATTTTTTGGAAGGTAATCTTTTTTACAAAGCTGTCCAGCGAAACGCCGCTATAGGCCTTAGCGTAGCCGTTTGTAGGCAGGGTGTGATTTGTGCCGGAAGCATAATCGCCTGCGCTTTCCGGGGTATAATTTCCGATGAATACAGAACCGGCGTTGGTGACCTTACCAGCTATCTCTTCCGCAGCAGCGCAAGCCAGGATGAGGTGTTCGGGCGCATAAGCATTCAGGAGCTGCATGGCGGCATTCTTATCTTCCACGAGGATGATGCGACTATTATCCAGTGCAGCGGCAGCGATATCTTTACGGGGAAGTTTTTCCAGCTGGGATTGCAATGCCTGTTGAACATCTGCTATCACCTGTTCGCTGGTCGTAACCAGCACCACCTGGCTGTCGGGGCCATGTTCCGCCTGTGAGAGCAGATCGGCAGCCACAAAGGCCGGGATGCAGGTCTCATCAGCCAGCACCGCCACTTCAGAAGGGCCGGCAGGCATGTCTATTGCCAGGCCGCTTTTATTCACCAGTTGTTTTGCGCAGGTAACGTATTGGTTACCGGGTCCGAATATTTTATATACCTGGGGTACAGACTCTGTGCCATAGGCCATGGCCGCAATAGCTTGTACGCCGCCGATGGTGAATATTTTGGAAACGCCCACCAGTTTGGCCGTATAAAGAATAGCCGGATGCGTAGAGGGCGTGCAGAGAATGATTTCTTTACATCCAGCGATTTTAGCGGGGATGGCCAGCATCAGGATGGTGGAGAACAGCGGGGCAGAGCCGCCGGGGATATAGAGTCCTACCTTTTCAATAGGCACTGATTTCCGCCAGCATTTAACGCCAGGCATTGTTTCAATTTCCACGGGGACAGATTGTTGTGCCGAGTGGAAAGTATGGATATTTTTAGCTGCCTGATTGATAGCAGCTTTCAAAGCCGGGTCGAGGGAGGCTTCTGCCGCGTCGAGGGCAGCGGCAGGCACTTCCAGGTCTGCGAGTTGTAGTTTATCGAAGAGTTCCGCGTATTTGCGGATAGCCTGGTCGCCGTTAGCTTTAACATCCTGGAGAATAGCCTCTACTTTCTGTTCCAGGGCGGAAGTATCCATTACAGGGCGTTGTAGGATTTCTCCCCAGGTAGCCGTATTTGGATATTTATAAATCTGCATGATTATACGCTTTTATCAGATCACCATTTTTTCGATTGGCACTACCAGGATACCTTGGGCGCCGGCAGCTTTCAGGCTTTCGATGATATCCCAGAAATCATTTTCGTTTAGTACGGAGTGTACGCTGCTCCATCCTGCTTCTGCCAAAGGCAGTACGGTAGGACTTTTCATCCCTGGCAGCAGCGCAATGATTTCCTGTAGTTTTTCATTGGGCGCGTTGAGGAGAATATATTTATTGTTTTTCGCCTTTTTCACAGCCTGGATGCGGAAGAGGAGTTTATCCAGTAATTTGCTTTGAGCAGGCTGAATGCTTTTGAATGCAGCGAGCACCGCTTCTGATTTGAGGACAGTTTCCACTTCTTTGAGGCCGTTCATGAAGAGGGTAGATCCGCTGCTGACGAGGTCGCAGATGCCATCGGCCAAACCTATGCCGGGAGCGATTTCCACGGACCCGCTGATCTCATGAATTTCCGCTTTGATATTGTTTTTGCGGAGGAATTCGTTGACGATAATTGGGTAGCTGGTGGCGATGCGGGTATTTTGCAGATCTTCAACGGAATTGTATTCCATGGATTTTGGCACTGCCATGGAGAGTCGACATTTACCGAATCCGAGTTTTTCTACGATGTCTACCTGTTTTTTCTTTTCCAGAACTACGTTTTCGCCAACGATACCGATATCCGCGACACCGTCTTCGATGTATTGGGGAATATCATCGTCGCGGAGGAAGAATACTTCCAACGGGAAGTTGGAGGCTTCTGTTTTCAGTTTGTTGACACCGTTGTTGATGTCGATGCCGCATTCTTTCAGCAGTTTGATAGAATCATCGTGCAGGCGGCCTGATTTCTGGATGGCGAGTTTTAGTTTCATCTTGGATACAAATAAAAAGGGCTTACCGTTGCGGCAAGCCCTAGATGATGTTTCAAATATTATTGGATACATATGATCATCCCAGCCTACCGTTCGGGTAAGTATGATGGTGATGATGGATATGTGTGTTTGCTTTCATAATTCGATTACAAAAGTAATAACAAAATCAACAAAACAAATATTTTTTTTCGGGGCTGCCTGATGGTAACAAATCCTTAACAGTGGCTGATCTCCACATTATATAAGCACTGTTACAATAATGTATAAGCGCTGTTATTTTTTCTTGTGAAAATATTTTTGCAAAAATCTGTAACGAATGAATGCGATCGCATACTAATGATATAAACAACCAGTAATCTTGGTTTTTTTCGGCGATAAAAAAAATATCCAGAAATCTGTAACGAATCAGCATGATGTGTTACTAATCATTTAAACACTCAAAAAACAAGCGCCGGGTTTTAATCGTAAAAAAAATTTCAGAAAATCTGTAACGAAATCAAACGAAGCGCTACTAATAACATAAACACTAAAAAATTCAACGCCATGAGAAATATGTTCAAATCTATTGTAATGAGCTTTTTAATTAAGTTATTAACTGTATCAGTAGTAGCGGCTCAATCGGATACTAAATCACTTTTATGGAAGGTGAGTGGTAATGGTTTGGAGAAGCCAAGTTATTTGTTTGGCACTTTGCATATGATGTGTAGCAGTGATTTTGTGATTAAAGATAAAGTAACCCGTGCGTTGGAGAGTGCGGACAGATATGTAATTGAGGCGGATATATTCAGTCCGGCAGCCATGAAGGAAATGCAGGCAGCAGATGCTTCTCCTATACCGCAAAGTAAAAGACTGAGTCCGGATCAGAGCAAGATGATAGATTCTGTTCTGCGTAAATACACCAAAATGACGTTGTCACAGGTAGATAATTCTTCTCTCTTTACAATTTCTGGTCTTATGATATATGCTACTTATCCATGTACAGACTTAAAGATGTATGAGGCAGAGCTGTTGAAAATGGCCATGCAACGTAAAATGAAAGTGGATACATTGGAAACCATTACAGCCCAGATGAGGTTTTTACAAAATGCATATACAGATGAATATGCGTTGGCAAAAATCCAGGCATTCGAGGAATATAAAGCGTTTATGGATGGAATGGTTAAGATTTACAAAGAGGAGAATCTGCCGGTAATTTATAACGATATGACCTCCGAAAAATTCATGGATACCAATGCTAAATACTGGATGTTACATGTGAGAAATGTGAACTGGGCTAACAAAATGCCTGATATGATGAAAAAAGGCAGTAACTTCTTCGCCGTAGGCGCAGGACACCTGGGAGGAGATGATGGACTTATCAAACTACTACAGGCAAAAGGCTATACCGTTGAACCTATTTTGAACTAAAAGCTTAACTCCTCTTGAAAACGAAAGAACAGGAATTTCTGGACCAGATAGAGAAAAACAAAGGGATCATCCATAAGATATCACGAATGTATATGGATAATCCCTCTGATCAGGACGACCTGGCACAGGAGATCATTCTGCAACTCTGGAAATCATATGATAATTTCCGACAGCAAAGCAGTTTCTCCACCTGGATGTACCGTGTAGCATTAAACACCGCCATCGTTTTTTTCAAAAAAGATCAGAAAAAACCTACAACAACCGCTGATGTACCCGAACTTGCGGCCGAGGAAACATCAGATACCCGGGAACTGCAACTGGCCCACTTTTATAGGGCTGTTCAAAAACTGGAAAGATTGGAAAAAGCGCTGATCTTCTACCATCTGGAAAAGTATTCACACAGGGAAATCGCCGAGAACCTTGGTATTACAGAAGTAAATGCCAGAACAAAATTGAATAGAGCAAAAACAAAACTGAAAGAATTGATTCGTGAACAGGGTTATGAATTCTAAAACACAGCACTACTAGCTGAAAGAAATCAATAGAAGAATTGAATCAACATCAGCATCAAAATCTAAATTAGCATCAACACTAGAATCCAAATCAGCATTAGAAGGTGAATTGAAAGTAGAATTATAAGTTGAAATTGAAGTTGAAGTAGATGTAGGTGTAGATGTTGATGTTGACGTAGAACTAAAAGCAGAACTAAAAGCAGAAGTAGAAGTAGATGTAAAAGCAGAAGTAGAAGTAGAAGTAGAAGCAGAAGTAGAAGTAGAAGTAGAAGTAGAAGTAGAAGTAGAAGTAGAAGTAGAAGTAGAAGTAGAAGTAGAAGTAGAAGCAGAAGTAGAAGCAGAAGTAGAAGCAGAAGTAGAAGCAGAAGTAGAAGCAGAAGTAGAAGCAGAAGTAGAAGGTGAAGCAGAAGTAGAAGCAGAAGTAGAAGCAGAAGTAGAAGGTGAAGCAGAAGTAGTAGTAGTAGTAGTAGAAGCAGTAGTAGAAGTAGTAGCCTCAGAGCCAAAAATTGAAGTAGGCTCCGAATGAAGATAACAGACACATAAAATATTATTTAAAGAACTAAACACAAGTATTTTAGGGAGACACGATACCATCCGCCTGAATACTTACACGAAACTGAAATTAAGCACACGTTGCTGACCACAAAAAGAAGCACATGTTGCCGACCACTCATCAAACAATTAAAGCTATGAACTTCGACGATATCCAATCCGCCTGGAATAATGACAATGCAGGAGATAAAGTAAATCTGCCTGTGAATCTTGAAAAATTAAAATCCGCAAAAATGCCTGTAGATAAAATCCGCCACACAATGAAATGTGAGTTCTATGTGCAAATGCTGGCCGTAGTACTCGTAGGGTTTCTCCCACTTTGGGTGAATGTACCTAAACCATTGATGTTTCCATATTACCTACTGTACTTTGTTTTCTTCCTGATCTCTACCTACTTCTTTACGAAGTTCGCCATCAGCTATAAACATCTCAGCAATAATACCATGAGTTCAAAAGATAACCTCTATGCAATATACTACGATATCAAAATGAATATTGAACTGTATAAGGCTTTTACCTACTGCCTCATTCCATTTGGAATTATGCTGGGAGGAATACTCATCATCGGCAGTTATAAATTATCCATTGATACAGTCCTGCTGCGCAGCTCAGAGATTACTAAAATGCAGGCCATACTCACCGTACTGCTCGTAGTGATAGTAATACTGCTGACCGCCTGGATAACAGAAGTATGGATCAAACGTACCTATGGGAAGCATGCGGAAGAAGTAAAACACATCCTGGACGAATTTAAAGAGGCATAAAACCTCATCACTCAATAACGATCGCTATTTATCTCCCCACTATAAAACTGCCCGCAAAAGTGATCCCACTTTGCGGGCAAGGTATTGAAAGAAGTTCCCCAACTGATGCCAAAGCATCACATCTTTCTAATAAAGGAGAGCGCCTGTTTCTTTGCACTGGACGCTGCGCATCTCGGCGGGGATGATGGCCTTATCCGACTGCTGAAAGCAAGAGGTTATAAAGTGGAACCAGTTTTCCAATAAGCGCATCATCAGCCGTTATGAGGATTTATCTCAATTTCGTGATCACGGTGGCTGTAAAATCATGATGCCCAGTAGGGAAAGTTTCCACCTGGAAATCCTGTCTGTTTAAAAAACGTTCTATTACCGGCAAACCTGGCGCGTAATGAAAACTACCGCCAGGCTTCAAGCCAGACAGCATATCCATAAATCTGGCCGCATATAGCCTGAAATCGCCATCCTCCCTTAAATGATGGTGGTGGAAGTGATTGGAAAAGCCAAGGTGACTAACAATAGTTCCCCACTGAGCAGTACCATAGGGAAATTCCAGCCAGTCGTATTGCAGTGAGACTGAGTTCTGTGGTGGCATACGGTCTATTCCTACTGCCTGCACGCCTATACTTCGCAGGTACTTCACCAACGAAGCATGTTCTCCACAACCAATATCCAACAATGGACCTGTGATATTTTCCGGGGAAAGTTGCAATACCTGTAACTGCAGCCTGGCCTGGTATTCCGCACATACTACCGGCGTTATTTCATCAGGCGCCTGCGTATATAACTGGTCTGCAAATGGGTTCCATTGACATAACCAATTTCGTAGTCGCATATAGTGTTTTGGAGAGACCACTGCCGCTTCATCGGTGTATATCTCTTCCATTAACCGGATATATAATTTCCGTAACTCTTCCACTGCCCTTCCAGGAAAAGCGAAATACTGATTCACTTGATAGAATTGCCGTAATACATTGTCTACTATATAACCAATCAGGCGATCCGCCAGGGCCGGTGACAATACTCGCTTTTCAGCGATAAACCGCCGCATTTCAGGCGTAAATTCCATAGTAGCCAATTGCCTCACATTACAAATATTTTTGTTTGCATGAAAAGCTAACTGACGGTCTATTATTGGGGAGAATTCCATTCCGGGCATATTTTGATGAGTCACCAAACAAAGATAAAAAAAGACCACTGCGGTACGAAAGCTACTGAATTTCTACAGCCTACTGATTCCCTGCAAGTTATACCCAAAGCCGCTACCGGCCTGGCCATCTGCCAATAAAAAAATCAACAATCAGATTTTAAAAACTAAATAATTTAGCATTACTTTGCTAATAATATTAGTATTCTCAAATTGATAGTTATGGAAGCATTGAAGTTGAGTGGAGAATTTGTTACCCTGCCCTTTTTTAACACTACTATGCCCGCTGGGTATGCCGAGTCTCCCCAGGACGACCAGGAGTCGAAAATAGACCTCTCCAGGATCCTCCAACCCCATCCCAATAGTACCTTTATCATCACCGTTAAAGGAGACAGTATGGTGGAAGCAAATATGCCTGACGGCTGTATGGCCGTGGTAGACAGATCCATCAAACCATCCACCGGAGATATTATCCTGGCAATACTGGATGGAGAATATACCGTTAAGCGACTGGTAAAAGCCGGCCGCAACTGGGTATTACACCCGGAAAACAGTTTTTATAAACCTATTGTTATCACTGAAGAAACAGATTTCCAGGTATGGGGTGTTGTCACCTCTGTAATTGTGGATATGCGTAAATAAAATCGACATGTATAATCCACTGGTATTATTTACCAAACCTTTGCTAACGACCCTGCTCAACAGCGGGTACTCCATCTTTGTACGTCAAAGTTACCTGCCAGGCATTGAACCCGGCGATAACAACACCAAAGAGGCCTTCCTGATTACGCCATATATGGATATCGGAGAAGCAAACCTTCATTTTCAGGCAATACGATTTGATAAAAGAAAATATATCTACCAGGCCCATCGTCAGGAAGAAATGGATAAACTATTCATTGCGGCCTCACAACCGCCTGGATATAAAGTTTTCGCCGCCTGGCTCAAAGAGGAACATTGGGCGCCCTCCGAAGAACTTGGACATAAATTGAAACGCTATATTTCCATACATACCAACTGGCGCCCTAATCATACCGTTGACGTGGAACTGTTCTTCAAGTACGGAGAATTGTTCCTTTCACTCCGGTACGGACAAGAGGAATTAAAAGTACCTTTACATCAAATCATCGCAGGATAGCATGTGTTACGATATTGCATTTACCACCAGGATTGAAAGCGTCTTCAAGCTCATGCCTTTGCTGAATACAGCTCCGGGGGCAGATCTCAGTTTCGACCCTACCTATCACAAAATAGGTATGTCTTATCCCCAATGGCCTATAGTACTGGACCATGAAGGTCCACAACTGGCCAAACTGACCTGGGGCCCTATTCCGAAAATGCTCAACTCCCCGGAAAAAGTAAAGCGACAAAGACAAATGTTCCTCAACGCCAGGAGTGAAAAAGTCCTGGAGCCGCGCACCATGTGGAATGCTATCCGTCATCAGCGATGCCTCATCCCCGTAACAGGGTTCTTCGAATACCGGGAAATACCTGGATGGAAGAATAAGGTACCCTACTATATCAAATCCAACGACCAGGAAGTATTCTTTATCGCTGGATTATGGACACTTTCCAATTCATGGGATGTGGATAAACCAGAACCGATACCCACCTTCACATTACTTACCCGTCAGGCCAACCAGGTCATGCAGCAAATCCATAATGGCGGCGATAATGCGGGCCGCATGCCCATGATGCTCACCAACGAACTGGCCGAAGAATGGATCAAACCCAACCTAACGGACACAGATATACGAGATGT
Source organism: Chitinophaga dinghuensis (assembly GCF_003259435.1). Taxonomy (GTDB): domain Bacteria; phylum Bacteroidota; class Bacteroidia; order Chitinophagales; family Chitinophagaceae; genus Chitinophaga; species Chitinophaga dinghuensis. The sequence goes on along the minus strand of NZ_QLMA01000001.1, from coordinate 472,085 downwards.
ATTACAGTATACGCAACCCTCTGATACATTGGAATACTGGACAGTCAACTCCGTTCGTAAAGCCAAGCCAGATGATGAATCCGTACTGGCGCATATCAATTATGAAGGCTTACCTCCTGTATTGACAGATTAATTAACCACTGTTTTCAAATCTATTCTCTAACTTGCATCAACAGGAAAAATTCCCTGCTGTTTAAACCCTATTGTGTTTTAAGACCTGCCAACATGAATACCTATAAAGTTGGTGCCTCTGCCACCACACCCATCAAATTATCCGTTGATGTAACTACCCGCGGATTCGCAGATACCAGAGCCTTTCTGACTGATACCGAACTGGTAGCTATCGGACCAAGCGTAGGCGATTCCACGAATGCCAGCGGCGATATTGCTCCCACTATTATCGGGAACGCGGCAGATATCTCAGGCAGGTATCTCTCTATCACCACCCATATTCGTATAACCGGTACCGATATCATCGCCCGGCAACTGGAATACACCCGCATTAAGATGCTGTATATCATCGATAACGGCATCGACGGCCATAAAGAATTCAATAATCCGGATACCATGATCGATCTGAATAGAGATTTTACCAAGATCGAAATCACCAAAGACATTCTCCTGACGAGCATATGAAGCAATTACTATGTCTCCTTTGCTGCATCTCCGTGGCAGGGAAAGTTACAGCCCAGACAGTCTTAAACACCGATAAACTGGCAGTACCGCAATCCGCCGCCACCCGATTGATCGATGCGTCTCAAACACTGACCGGCACTTCCGGTACGCCGAAAGCTTTTGCACTCGGTCTGCTGCAAAGTTTCGACAATGGCAACGGCTGGCCACAGAATTATGCCGCCGAAATAACGCCCTATTGGTTGATAAGTCCGGCTAACAGAAACTTCTATAATTATGTAGGACTGGATTCTGGCCGCTTTAAAACCAGCAACTGGAAAACCAATCCTTTTGCTGCCGCCAAATTTGTGAGTCTGTCTATTGCTTTTGCCAACAAAAATATGAGCGCGGATTCTGCTAACGGCAAACAGAAAGTTTTTTCCATCGGCGCACATGTTACCTTGTTGCGTGCTTACAGAAAGAACTATGCCGCTGGACTATCGGCCAATCTGCAGCGGTGGATAGATCTGGATAAAGCGGTTATTCTACGGCAGTATACGGATACTAGTTTATTATACCGTCAATACCGCCAGGCGAGGCTTAGAGGGGATACTGCTACTATGCGCAGTATCCGTCAGCAACTGGATAAAAAAGATCAGGCAGCCGTTTCTGGAACGGATCAACAGTTCCAACATCGGGTGACAGCCGATTCCCTGACAGTAGCCATTGAGAAACAGCTCAATGAAAAACCTATTTTTCAGTGGGATGTTTCCACTGCATATGCCGCTTACGGCGTGGGTGATAGCACCTGGAAAGCAGGACGCACTGCGGTGTGGACTTCAGTAGGTCTAAACCTCCCATTAAACAGCCGCGCTGATAAATCACAATTGAATTATTTGTCGGTAGCAATGTATATGCGCTACATGTATGATGCCTATACTCAGCACAAAAAAGAAGTCGGGCCCGGAAATGCGATAGACCTTGGAGGAAAGATCATGTTTGAGTTTGATCCAGTGAGCTTCGGTACTGAGTATGTGCATAGAAGTTATACCGGCGTTACGGCTTTGAAGTCGCAGCGATTCGTAGGCTTTATCAATTATCGGATTACGAAGGCATTATATTTCAGTGGTACATTCGGTAACGATTTCGGTTTTAATAAAGCCCGACTTTTCTCTGCGCTGGGCATAAACTGGGGCTTTGGCAATGAGAAAGTGAGTTTCTGACCTTAATTTATCATCCCTGTACCTCCACAAGTCCTGTATTGTCATTAATATGTCAATACAGGGCTTTTTTTATGATGAAAATTAAACCACAAACAACTACTTTAAACTAGTTTATAGTGTATTTTATACAATCTAAAAACACAATGAATTAATTTTAAGCAATTTATAATTCTGATGTATATATTGCGGAGCGATTTGTCATTAAGTAATTTTATTCACATGAATGAGAGAAACACTCAAAATAAAATGTTAAGATTTTTACTTTGTGCATCGACGGTAATTGTAGCGTAACCAGAATTTAGTGTAGCAGTGAACAGATTTTAGAATGGAAACCATCATGGAAACGAACATTTGAGAATCAACCAATGCCCGGAAACTCGTCAAATTTATTAGTGAACAATAAAATATCCAAGTAACCTGTAACAACAGACAAGACGTGAACAATTATTATCTGCTCGTGAACAGCAGGTAATTGCTATTGCTAACCAATTTCCATTTTATCTAAACCAAGGATCATGCACAAGAAGCTGCTATTTTTAGCGCTACTGGGATTGCTGTGTTATACCGTCAGCGCCCAGGGGCAAAAAATTTCAGGAACAGTCAAAGATGACAAAGGTGTTGCTCTGCCTGGCGTATCCATTCGCGAAGCAGGAACTACAAACGGCACCGCCTCCACCCCCGACGGAAAATTCGTACTCACACTGAAAAGCGCTGCTGCAAAGCTGTTGGTGTCTTTCATGGGATATGAACAACAATCCATCACCGTTGGTACAAAAACAGATTTTCAAATCACATTGAAGCCGGATGCCAAAGCATTGAAAGATGTAGTAGTAATCGGTTACCAGGAAGTAAAGCGTACCAAAAGTACGGCCGCTGTTACTTCTATCATGGGTAAGGATATTGAGAACCTCCCCGCAGCCAGCGTGGACGTATTGCTGCAAGGTAAACTCTCTGGTGTGAACGTACAGAACTTTACCGGTCAGCCAGGTGTGAAAACCTCCCTGATGGTACGTGGTAATACCCGGCTGATGTCCGGCTCCAACTTCGATGGAGACGAGGCTTTCAGTAACCCGCTGTATGTGATCGATGGTATTCCTATCTCCGATGATGAGGTGAAATCATTCAACAGCACCGGAACCAACTTCCTCGCCAGCCTGAACCCTAACGATATCGAGTCTATCGACATCCTTAAAGATGCTTCTGCTGCCGCGATTTACGGTTCCAGAGGTGCGAATGGGGTAATTATCATTAAAACCAAAAGAGGTACTACCGGTAAAGCTAAATTCAGCGTGAATGCCTACTATGGCTTGGTTCCTAAACCACAACAGGTAAGCACTGTTATCGGCGCCGAAGAACGCAGACGTAAAATGGCCATGCTTAAAAACTATGGCACCTACGAGCAGCTGGGATCTCAGGTACCTATTATTCTGACAGACAGTCTGAATCCTGCCTTCAACAACAATAACAACTGGCAGGATCTCTTCTATCAAAATGGTCAGGTACAGAACTATGATATCGGGGTAAGCGGCGCAAACGAATCCGTAAACTACCGCGTGAGCATGGGTATGTACGACGAAAAAGGAGTTATCATCAACACCGGTTACAAGCGTTACTCTATCAACTCTAACCTCGGATTCCAAATCAGCAAAAAACTGGAATTGCAATCCAATCTTCGCCTGTCAAAAGGATTAAGACAAGTAGGTAAAGGTAGCGGACTGGATGCTAACAACCAGCTGAGAGATGTGTTCAAGATGAGCCCTATCGATATGCCTACCTCATTGATCTACCTCACACCGGAAGACAGAGATGCTATTGTAAATCCGTATAGCCGTAGCCGTAACGATAACGTAAACAATGATGTGAACGTTAACCTGCAGTTAGTATACCACATCATGGATAACCTGCACTGGACTACCAGAGGAGCGGTTACTTACTCCAACGCGAAATATGACTACGCTGCACCTGCTGCATTGTCTGTTTCTAAAACCGGAGAGGCAATGTCTTCCTTTACACAGTATACCAAATACCTGGTGACCAACCATCTGACATGGAACAAAACCATCAACCGCATTCACAACATCAACCTGTTTGCCGGACAAGAGTTCGAAAGACGTCAGAGTGAAGCGCTGATGGCATATGGCCGCGGTATTCCAAATGATAATATTCAGGTAGTAGGCGGAAATTCCAAACTGAATGGTGGCGGTACTTCCGACTATATCACCTACGCGAAGCTGTCGTACATGGCAAGCGCGCATTATGATTTCCGCGATAAATACATGTTCGACGCATTCTGGAGAGCAGATGCTTCCTCCCGCTTTGGTGCGGCCAACAAATGGGGTTACTTCCCTTCTGTATCCCTCGGTTGGTTAGTACATGAAGAAGCCTTTATCCGCGACCACTTCCCGATCATCAATTTCCTCAAACTGAGAGCCAGCTATGGTATCAACGGAGATGAAAGCAGTATCGGCGATATGAGCAGATACAACGCTTACAAAATCGGTGATCAGAACTATAACGGTAGTAAAGACGTAAACACCTATAACGGTAACATCGTTATTACGCCTGACTTCAGGAAAATTACACGTAATGATGTGACCTGGGAACAATCCAAACAATTTGACCTGGGTACAGAAGTGGAAATTCTGCAAGGCCGCTTCAGACTGGAAGCTGACTGGTATATCAGAAATACCACAGGACAGTTACTGAACGTTTGGGTACCAGAAACCTCCGGCTATGTGGAATCACTGACCAATGCTGCAGGCGTAAGAAACTCCGGTATTGAAATCAACCTGACTACCCGCAACCTTACCCCAAACCATAAACTGCAGTGGACAACTAACTTCAACCTGTCGTTCAACAAAAACATGGTAACGAAACTGCCTGATGGCAACCGTGACATGTATATTAACAGCGATTACGGTCAAACAGTATATGTAGTGGGTAAACCTGTTAACATGTACCAGATGTACATTACAGACGGGGTTATCAACAGCAAAAGCGATCTGTTAGTAAATCCGTACACAGGTGAAGTAGGAAAAACTAAATGGGGTACGCTGATGCTGGGTTATCCAAAATGGCGCGATATCAACGGCGATTACATGATCTCCGATGTGGTAGGCGCTAACGATATTACCTTCTATGGCGATCCGAATCCTAAGTTCACCGGTGGTCTGACCAATACGCTCACCTGGAAAAACTTTACCCTTCAATTCCTGACCACTTTCACTTTTGGCAGAACGATCGTAAACCAGACATTAGCTCAAAAGCTCTCCAATGGACTGTTCTATGGCAATCCTAGCGATTTCGCTAATGCTTCTCTGTCTGATGTGGAAAAATACAACTACTGGAAGCACGAAGGAGACCATGCCACTTTCCCGGCACTGAATCCATTCATGGGCCTGTATGCTTGGCGCGCAGGTCAGTCACTGTTCGTAGAGCCAGGATGGTATATCCGTATTAAGAACGTGAATCTCGGTTACAACTTCGACAGAAAAACTTTCCGCTTTATCGACAACATGAAACTCAGCAGTCTTCGTGTATACGGTATGATGGATAACGTGGCGATGTTCCAGAAATTCTCCGGAATTGATGCAGAGCGCGTAAATGCACAAGGATATGATTTCGGTGATGGCTATCCGCTGCCTACCAAATTCACCCTGGGTGCACGTGTGGAATTCTAGTTTTGACCTGTAAAAGCAATGCAATGAAAAGAATCAAGTTAAGTTTATATAGTCTTTTACTCGTGGGTGCGCTGACTTCCATGAGTTCCTGTAAAAAGTACCTCGATAATGAACTCAAAAACGGTACTTACGACAACGTATACTGGAATTCACAACAGGATATCGAAGCAGCCGTAAACGGCGGTTATGCGCTTTATCGTACTGCGCTGCAAAATAAAAATGCCTTCTTCATATGGGGGGATTTACCAGCAGGTATGTACGCTACGGAAAGTTCCTATCTGAAGAATGTACCAGAATCCGGTGATTTTAAAACATCGTATTACGAGGATGCATGCCACGACTGGACCAACTGGTATCGCATTATCAACCAATGCAACATGATTATTGATAAGACCGCGCAATTGCCGGCATCAAAATTCAAGGGGGCAGGTATCTTAAGTCCAGAAGATGTTAAGAACAGTTATATCGGAGAAGCTTATTTTCTCCGCGCGCTGGCTTATTTCAGCATGGTACGCGTATGGGGAGATGTTCCTGTACAAAACAGTCCGATTTACAAAGCAGAGGATATCAAGATAAAAGCCAGAAGTCCACAGGATTCCGTGTTAAATTTGGTAATGGGAGACGCGCAGTCTGCAAGCGCGCTGCTGCACTTCAGCACCCAGGATGGATCCAGAGCTGATAAAGGCGCTGCGCTTTCCCTGTTGTCCCATGTTTCCGCATGGCGTCATAAATATGATCAGACGGCTACTTATGCTGATTCTGTTATCAATCAGGGAGGATATCAACTGGAGCCTGCCGCTACGCTCGGTCGTTTGTTCAAGACGGGTGGCCTTTCCAGTGAAACCATCTTTGCCCTGAGCAACAACGATGCGAACGGTGAAAGTAATCCACAAAGCAGTGGTTTCTCCATACCAATGGCACAGGCCACTGGTATCACGTTCACAGACCCTAACCAGGTACCATTATACTGGGGAGCAGCCGCAACTTTGTCTACCTACTATAAAACAGACGAGAATCCAGATCCAAACAAGGATGCCAGGTATAAGACTTACTTCAAACTGAAATCGGGCGATAAATACACCTTCCTGAAATATTCAGATGTAGTCAATAAAAGTACAGCAGGTAGTCCTTTGTACAAGGATCAATCCCCTGTCATCATCTTCCGTCTGGCGGATATAATACTGCTCAAAGCGGAAGCTCAGGCTAATCTGGGTCAGGATGGCGCAGCTATGACAACTGCAAACATCGTGAGAGCAAGAGCAGGCGTAGATCCATTCGTGGGCTACAGTGGTCAGATTCTTAAACGCGCAATATTGGCAGAACGTATCCGCGAGCTCACCGGTGAAGGGCAAAACTACTTCGACATGCTTCGTACCGGGTTCTATCCTAACTGGTTATCCTCTCAGGACCGTCAGCAGAAACAAGGGTGGTTGTGGCCTATCGCCAAAAACATTTTCAACAACAACCCGCTGATTGTTCAAAATGAATGGTGGAAAGGAAAATACTAGTCAATAACTCTTTACAACAAGCTAATAAGATGATGAAACATATTTTTTTGAAAGCAGCTGCTGTGTTGATGATGATGTATGGTCTCTCCAGCTGTAAAAAAGGTCAGATAATCGATGGTGGCGTGTCTAATCCACGTGTCAACATGACGACCTATGATTATCTGAAAAGCAACTCCTGGCATCTGTTTGATACCACTTTAATATTGATCGATAAAGCAGGCATGAAAGATATCATCAATGGCGATGTTACCTTCTTTGCGCCTACCAATTACTCTATCAATAAGTATATCGCCACCAGGAGAGACGCTGCCCGCAAGGTATCCGAAAAACTGGATTATACCCTGGATTCACTGTTAAAGGAGTTCACTCCGCAAATGCTGCGTGATTCTATGAGCAGATATTGCTTCAAAGGAAAAGTTACCCGCGATCAGATGACTGAAGTCGGTAAATCTTTTGAAAGCCTGACTCCTGGCGCTCCGCTGAATCTGTATCTCACTAAATACACCTTTACAAAAGATGGCTTAATGACAACTATTGCCTACCTCGTATCTGCCCGCCGGGTAATCGGCGATCCGGATGTTTGGGTGGATGGCAAACTCGAAGATCCAAATGACGATGATGATGCAGACATCGCATCTGTTTGTCAGACTTCCGGGGTACTCACTACCAATGGGGTCGTTCATGTAATGGCCAATAGTCATATCTGGAACTTCTACACCAACTAGTATCTAACCATCTTAAATCAGTACAATGAAATTCAAACATATCATACTCGCCTGCCTGCCACTGATAGCTGGATTTACTGCCTGTCAGAAAGTAGAAACAGGATACCTGAGCGACTATCCTCGTTATGCAGACAATCCGCTTACGATTACACAAGGAGTGTTTAAAATGTCGGCCGGTATTATCCCGGACAACTCTACGCCTCCATTGAATGTAACGTTGCTGGATGTACGCGATAAAGCAACCGGTAAGCACGTAGACGCATTCTTCCAGGAATACGACACCTATGTGTGGACCAAACCATATGATCCTACAACAGATACGACCTTCGATCTGATCAACGCCAAACGTTCCAAAACAAAGAAGAAGCCACTGGAAATTCTCGCTGCCAGCGGACAGCTGATCTTCTCTGATGTAACGGCGAACATCACTCCCGGTACGTATACGATCGATTTACAGATTTCAAATCCTCGCGGCACCAAACAGTATAAAAATATCTGTGATATCGTTATTACTGCGCCGAAAGAATATGAGTACGTGAATGCGCCATATGCACTGGCAGCCAAAACCACTGCGGAAGAAGCGATTCGTTTCTCCTATGATGCAGACTGGATTGATCAGCTGATCGGCCGTTCTACTACTGCATGGCTGAAGATTAAAAAGGTAGCGAGTGAACCTAACCAGATTATCTTCGTTGTGAAAGATAAATATGGTAATATTTTCCCGCCACAGGCATTGCAGAAACGTCCTAGCGGAAGTACTTACCTGAAAACTATGGAAACATTCGCTGTGAAGACGTTCACCAACGATACCGCTACTATTCATCAGTTTGCAACAGTACCATTCCCACATACTTACTGGGATGGACAGTCTAACGGAACGAATTGCTACTATCGTATCTACAATCAGTATATTCAGTCGATTGATACTGCCAATACGAAAAACTGGTTCCCTCCTAACACCATTTCTTATGGCGAATGGAACAAACAACCAGTGAATCTGAATGTCAGAATGAATACCAAAATATACACGCCGGGCACTTATGTATACGAGCTGACCTTGCAGTGTACGATGAAAAAGTAATTCCATTTCACCGAAGGCTGGCTAAATTTAGCCAGCCTTCTTTTCAATCATACGATTATGATCCGTCATCTGAAACGTCATTTCGGCATGCTAGCCCTGGGTTTCCCACTCTTTGCTTCCGCATCCGCATATAACGGGAATGATACCACGAAAACATTTATCATCCCCGCCAATAAATCATATGTAGAACCATATAGGGAAGATAATCCGGTTCGGTACAACCAGGACAGGCCTTCCGCTGAAATTCGCAACTGGACAGAGTCTGGCACAAATATCAGCTGGTATCTGTATGCCAAACCTGCTGTTTACAAAGTATATCTCCAGGGCAAACTGCCTGCAGGAGATAAATCAGACCTTCTATTGAACATTACCCGTACAGATGGCTCCTTCCGCCCACAACAAGCCAAATTACACTTTGAAAGCGACAGCAATCAGGTCTATGCTGCCACATTGAACATCAGCGATGCCGGTTATTATCGTTTTGAGCTCCAGCCAAAACGCAAGACAGGCAAGGAATTTCTCCAGGTATCCCAGTTAAAGTTTGTCGCTGTTTCCGGCGACAGCGCAGAAGTACACCAGACGAAATACCTTTCGTCTCCTTCAGTACATCTCCGCTTTGGTCCGGAAGACCAGGTTAAACGCGAATACGACTGGTTATACGGCGAGATCACCGTTCCGGAAGGATATGATCCCATGTACACCTATTACATGAGCCTGGGCTTTTATAGAGGCTATTTCGGTATACAGGCCAACAGAAGTACTGAAAGAAGAGTTTTATTCAGCGTATGGGATAGTTCCAACGAGGGTGTAGACCGGAATAAAGTGGGTCAGACAGACAGAGTAACCCTGCTGGAGAAAGGCAAGGATGTTACCGGCGGCGGCTTTGGCAATGAAGGCACCGGCGGCCAGACCTACCGTAAGTACATGTGGAAAACCGGCGACAAAGTACAGTTCATCATGAACATGCGTAAACTGCCGGATAACTATGTGGTATATTCCGCCTGGTTTAAGGATAATGAAAAAGACGGCTGGCAATATATGGCCAGTTGGAAAGCGCCGCGTGAAACACGCTACTTTGACGGATACTATTCCTTCCTGGAAAACTTCGGTCCTGGTAATGGTCAGCAAACCCGCAAAGCCTTATATGGCAATGCCTGGGGAAAGATAGCCGGTGGCGACTGGGTTTCGTTTAACCGTGCCCGTATGACCTATACGGATGGCGCACCAGGTCAGCGTTGCGATTATGCCGGAGGCCAGGATGCTAAACAGAAGGATCTTTTCTATATGAGCTCCGGTGGATACAGCGCCACCCAATACAACCAGTTCACTACGGTCCCTAAAGGAAATAAAATTCCTGTAACGGATCTGAAACAACTGGAAGCGCAGGTAGATCATGCGATTAATAACGCGAAGTAATCAAAAAAAAGTGAGGGCAATGCCCTCACTTTTTTTTGTTGTCCCTGCCCTTCGGGCAGAGACAATATGGTGAATAGTTCTGTAACTAAAAAGAATAGTTATACCCCAAGGTCCCAGTAACATCTTTAGCCGCTGGTTTAGCAGGCGCCCACCTTGTTTGTTGCATAGCCGTAAACTGTAACCTGTGACGCACCAGGAAAGTATATCCACTATTCAAACGTACGTTCATCACCTGTCCCTGCGCTCCTTCCCCACTGTTACTACTGTTATACGACAAAGACATTCCCGCATTCATTTTCTTCTTGAAAAATTTAGTATTGGCGCCCAACGTAGGCCCTAATGTCATGAAATCATTTCTGCCAATTGTATTATATGACAGATTGAAAGCCGCCGTGATACTGGTTTGTATAGGCACTAACATCAGACTGTAAGCAGAACTCAGGTTATAGAATTGAGAACCATTTCCTTTCCGCAGTACATCATTCTGAATATCTGCCGCATCCTGGAAGCTGAGGTTCAAATTGATATTATGACTACGGCGTTTTGTATTGGCGCCAATCATATAGTTTAGATTTAGATTCGCATTCTGGGATATCTGTTTGAAATTAAGCGTGTCAAAGTTTTGAATCGGCGATACCTGATTGATATAGTCGAATTGCGGTTTTATATGCATAAAACTTTGAAAATTGGAGTAATTCAGGCTGGTATTCAGTCGTTCGTTAGGGGCATAAGTCATTGTCATAGATCCCACCATTCTGCTGGTACTGCCTGATTTGGTATGATCCAGGTCATCCCGTTGATAGCCCACATTCGCAGAGAAATTGGCTTTTCCCCGAAGGAAGGGTTGCGATAAATTAATGGTAATATTTTCCAGGTCATTATTGAAGAAATAAGCGCCCATTGTCTGATAGCCGGGATCTATTCTTTCATAGCCGATGCCGAGCGTACTTCCTTTCACGGAATAGTTCATCTGTGCCTTCACCGCTTTGAAAAAAACAGTTCTAACAGATTGATGATACAGGTAACTCATTAGGTTCATGCCTCCATCTATTTTCGAACCCATATTAGGATCGCGGGAATCCAGTTGCACACCGCTATTCGTATAGTCGAAACTCAGTTCAAGGTTTTTAATGGGGCGTACAGCGCCTATTAAACCTATCACCAGATTGGTTTCCGGATAAATATGCAGGGAGTCCAGGTTATGTGGCAGACTAAACAAATGATCTTCTCCTTTAAATACAATTCCGGTCAGACTATAAGTTTCCTTATTCAATCCCATTTTCACGCCCCAGGCAGTACGCTTGTAGTTGGGTGTTTGGTTGGGCATCAGGCTATCATATTCTACTTCCCTGCGCAAGCGCCCGTACATAGCGGAGATGGTCCATTCCTTGCTAGTAGCCACGTCTACCCCAACGCCAGTAAACTGATGTCCAGAAAGCGTATACGGCGACCAGGACATCGCCACATCGCCAATATGCGCCGTTATCCCTTTGTAGGTAGGATGCAGGCTCAATCGGTTGGGCAATGTGGGATAGGAGTATCCCGCTCCTGCATTGGTAAGATTGAAAGAAAAGGGCAGATTTACCTGTCCCAGAATATTCAGGTTCAGGCTACCGTTCAGATACCATGCAAAGGGACTGCGTGCATTACCGCTACTGAAGATAGTGTTGGCAGACACGCCTCCGTTTACCTTCAGTGGTTTTCCCTTGCCAAACATATTATGAAGGTTGGCCAGGTCAATTTGTTGTGCTGACGCCCAGGCGGGTAAAAGCGCCAGAGATGCCAGGTATAAAATTCGTTTCATAGGTAGGTGAAGGTTAACTATTCATCTTTGAACTTTTCCACTTTAATATCTGTCAGGATATAGGATAGCTGACCATTGGATACGAACTGTCGGATTTTAATCAATCCTCTTCTGCCATCAGCAGTTTCGAACGGCACGATGCGCGGTACGAGGGTTTGATCAAAGGCGGTAGACTCGTTTACACCAGCTGGCAGCCGTAATTGTCGCAGCCACTGACTATTCGTTAGATTATCAAAGTCAGCATTGCTTACAGTTACGCCACAGCCGCAGTTTTCCTGTGAATTAAAGTAACGGGTATAGGTAGCTCCCGGGATTGTTTTAAAAGGATATCCTTTTGCACTGGAGTCCGGGGAAATGAATTTATTTACGGTGAAAGTCTGGCTAAGACCAAAGAATCCCAGGTCGATCTCTTTTCCTACTGTGGCAATATCATCTGTTTGGGTATACATGGTTCTATGCAGGATGCTGTAGAACTGGCCATAGTCTTTATTCGCAGCAATACCGAATTTCACGTCTCTGAGTGTTCTCAGCCCTGAATTAGGTTTAACGACGATTTCTTTTGTTTCTTCTTTCGTTTCTTTTCCGTTTGCAACCTTCAGGGTAATATGGTAGGTACCAGGATCGGGGAAGAAGAGGGAATTGGAAGACGCGGTATCAGACTGCAACTGTCCGCCATCTGAGCGCCATTGCTGGGTGATATAATAACCAGCTTTACTTTGCAATTGCAGTGTTAATGGAGCTTCGCCATCATCATCTTTAAATGCGGCCTGCATATCGAAACCGTTTACCAGTGCTGGTAAGACAGTAATTTTTTTGGTCAGTACAAACTGTTGGCCCCCATTGCTTACGGAGAGGGTAACGGCATGTTCTCCCGGGGTTGTAAAGGTAACATTAGGCGGTTGGGCGCCGGAGAATGTGGCGGGGTTGCCGCCTTCGAATGTCCAGTTATAGGTAGAAGCGCCGATGGTATTATTTTTAATGGCTACTTCCACAGGAGAATAATGATTGATGAGGATAGTGGTATCGAATAAAATATTCACCGAGGAATCCAGTTGTATTTCTATTGTTTTGGTTTGTCGTTCATCTTCATTCCAGGCTTCCAGGGTGATTTTATGTTTTCCGGCGGTGCGGAATACAATGGTACCGGGGTTTTGATAAGAGGAGACTTCTGGTTCTCCGCCTTCGAATGTCCATTTGAAGCTGGTAGCGCCGGTAGTACGATTCATGATGTCAGCGTAAGCGGGTACGGTTACGTGTTCATCTTTCAGTTTATAGGTAAAGTCGATACTAACGGGCACGCCTACTTCTTTATAGCAGGAGCTGAACAACAAAAGGGTACAGACGATACAGGATAATAAACGGGTCATAGGGATATAGGGTATTAACTGCTGCGGCGATGGTTGTCACCGCAGCAGGAAAGATTTATTGCAGTTCGAATACACGTAACTGTTTGGCAGTACCAACAGTGAGGTATACATTGATTTTTGGTTTAGCGCCTGATTTATCCATGGAGAAGCTGAGAGAGGAAACCGCGCTGCTGGTTGGTGTCACGTCGATTGTAGGTTCTCCTTTCTTGCCATTGAAGCGAATAAATGTTCCGGTGAGCGTACCATCGGTACTGCAGGCAGCAGGTTTATCGGTCATTACATAATCCTTGGTGAATGTCAGGGTATGTTGTTTATCGCATTCAGATAAACCACTCCAGGTGCTCACATAGGTTGAACCATTAAACATCAGTTGGTCTACCATTTTGTAGGAAGGGCGTTTTCCGGGAGTACCGATGAGGTTTCTGGTCCATTCCTGAGGATCGATCAATGGGCCTTCAGAAATGGCCATATAAATAGCGCCGGCCAGCGATTCAAACCTGAAGGAATCCACACCCCAAGTGTTATACTTGTTGTTTTCCTTATTGATGTCCATGTATAACCAGACTTTCCCAGTTCCATAGTTTGGTAATTTAATCATACCATCTGCATCGGTAACACCAGAAAAGAGCGCCTTGGTGGTATCATCATTTTTCCAGGCTTCATATGTAGGGTATACGTGCAGCCAGGCATTTTTAACGCCAAATACCATGGTATGATCGGGTTTACCGTCATTCTTACTACAAGCCATCAGGGAGGTAATCACAGTCAGTGCTAATAGGATTTTTCTCATAGGATGTTAAATTTTAAATATTTGCAGGTAGTTGGCTACCTGTGGGTTTATAATGTTTTCATCAGGATATTCGCTACAGTAAATTTCAGAACAATTTAGAATTTTAACCGACAAAATTTGTAATCGATTCTGATAAAGTCTGATCCAGTGGATCAATTCTATTGTCGTCTGTCAACACATAAATCAGTGGGTCATCTTCTGGTGCATCGCAATCAAAGAACCAGTAGTTATACCCCTGCCATTGTGCAAAGAAGAAGTAACCTGGTTTTAATTCCTGTGATACCGGATGTAAAGAGCCATCGGGAAGTTTTAATAATTGCAATGCTCCTTCTCCATTTCTCCGTACAGCAGGGTAAGTCATGCAGTACCCATGAAACAGTCCCCCGTCTTTTTTTCCCAGGAGTGCCAGGAATTGCCGATACACTAACGGGAACTTTACGTCATATTCTTGTTCCAATGCTATGATCTCAGATTCGGAAAGGCCTTCTGTTTCAGACATCCTCCTTTGATACATCTGCAATGAGCGAAAAGGTGTATTATTAAAATCAGGTTTCATTTTTGTTATACTCCCATTCCGGCATCATAGAGTCCTTCCGAGTACATTACCTGTGTAAAGGTCATGTTGGTAGGCGCAATCCGTGGTCTATCGGTGAATAAGTATACTATTGGGTCATCTTGTTTTTCTTCGCAATCAAAGAACCAAAAATTATATCCCTGCCATTGGGCAAAGAAATAGTAAGATGGCTTTATAATGGGTCGTTCTGCATCCGGAATACTGTCAGTAAAATATAAAGCATGAATGGCATCGGTTCTATTTTCCAGTACTTCTGGATAAGTCGCATAGTGAGCTGGGAAAACATATCCGGAACTCTTGCCAAAAATAGATAAAAACTCCTTGTAAACCTTAGGGAGAGTGTACCCTATTTTCTTTTCAAGTTCCAGGATTTCTGCTGCCGAGATACCAGAAAAGGTACCAAGGCAGTCAGCATATTTGGCCAGTTTATGAAAAGAGGTTCCAGTCAAATCCGTCATAAATCAAATATTACCTATATGTCCATCTTATTCCATTATTAAAATGATGATGTCTCGTCAAGGGCTTCTTTTGAAAAAACGAACTCACTAAAAATCATATACACTTCTTAAGGAAATCAGTTACTTCAATGCCTTCTTTTTGAATTAGAGTTAAGTTCATATTTTTATTCAGAAATCATTGCTATTGCAGTAATGAAATTAGCTTAATACTCCTTGCACCTTTGAAATATTACGGTCAGAATTTCCTTTAGTTCATCATAATCCTTTCTGGTATTACTCTTTGTAGAATACCATTAGGCATCTTTCAATCCTCGTTAAAATCATGTATCGTATTACAACTTATTGATTCATTTTTGCGGCGGCAGCCATAAATTTAGCTTTATAGACCCCATACTTGTTCAAAATAACACTCAATATTTCTTTTAATTCCTCATAATTCTTAAACATGGGAATTGGCAGTGGAATATGTTCACCCAAAAACTCCATGGCAATTCTAGTCCATGCCCCCGAATAATTCACTTTCTTACCCTCAAATAAAGTATACCACCCAATTTCCACACAACCACCTTTCAAAGTAGTTTGAAAGGTAAACTCGATATCACCATACTTTTCCTTTATGGAAAAGAAATTTTCTGTTTTTGTGTATTTAGCAGTATAGCCCATTTCCTTCAGCATTGATTTCACCACCTCTACATCAATTGGAGCCTTCCAGTAATCAGCCTGCAAACCGTATTTATTACCTAACTCCTTACGAAAGTTTAAGAAATCTAATTCTTCCAATACCGACTTTTGAATATCTGCGTAGTTCATAATTTTTACTCTGGTCTATAACTAATTTTAATTTTATACTTATTCCAAGCAAGATCCTCGAAAGCTTTTATTCCCGGAAAACTCCTGTTAGTATCAGGTATTTCCAGGTACATTTGCCCTTCTAATACATTATCAGGAAAATCTGCTTTTTCTTTTACACTTGTAATTTTTGTTCCTGGTTTATACTTGGTTTCCATTTCTATTAAATGGGCTTCAAAGTCATCCAGGCCATAATCATCAAGATCAATAGCTTTTCGAGACACAATTCGTCCTTCTTTTCCAGCAATGGGAGGGGTGTATCCATCCACATACTTTCCACCCTCTACGCGAATTTCTACATATGCATCCCAAATATTTTCTCTTGCTTTCTGATTGAATTTATTCCCCCTGGCAGTCGGGCCAAGGTCTTGCATATATTCACTAGCCTCCAACCATTCCGATGGCGATCTTGGCGGTTTTTTCTGCCCCCTTTTAGCTTTTAGATAGGCATCATATCTTTTTTGTATATCACCATCCTTAAACTTAAGATCTTTATCCAACAGTCTATTCAACCGATCCATATAAGCATCAAACTCATGTGAACTCATCCCCTCAACAATCCCTGCAAATTTAGGATGTATATCTTTATCCATATACTTCAGGAATAACTTCACCTCATCTAAACTCTTATTAACATTGCGCAAGTTATCCAATGCATTAGGATATGTTTTCAGCCCTCTGACAATAATGGATAGATCTTCTTTACCCAGAACAGACACCAATTTACTAAATTCTGTCTTATTTATTTTTCCCAGGTACTGGACTAATTCACGGATTTCATCTGCACTGTGACCGGTGGCATTCAGGTTATTACAGAAAGCCATCCATTCATCCATATTCAGGCCGGTGCGCTTACTCCAGTTGAAGAGAGACTTAAAGTCTTTTCCTAATTTTTGCTGTAACTCCACCAATGCACAGGCATTATGCACCAGAATACCTGAACCTACGTAATAGGTGTGGGCATGTTCCACATCCAGGTTGTACACCATGGAGACTGTATCTTTCACTACCACACTCCTGAGTGTATCTGTACCACCATTTGCGGTTACAACAACATCTCCCTGGTGGAGGTCTGCGGCCTGTTTCCATAACCCATCCACATAGAATGGATGCTCAGGAGTAGCCAATAATATGGAAGAAGAAAAGGCCAATTGCAGCAGTTTATTGGTCGTCTTCCTAATAATCCCCTTAACCTTGTTCATTCCCTGCTTACCTGTGGTTTCATTCCAGGCAAGAACACTGTCTCCACGCTCCAATGTAGAAATAGCCTGCCGACCTTTATTGGTAAATACTTCGGTAGCGCCGGTGAAACAAGCGCCATTCCGACAAACGCTGTAAATACCACCTTCTTCCCTGATACTGAGTGCTCCAGCTTCTTCCAATAACACTTCACCATTACTACGAAATGCCAACTTCATTTCTCCAGTAGTTGCTATTGCCGACCCTTCTGTCATTTCAGCGATTTCCACAAATACTTTCTCCGCGGTAACCTCTGCTATCATCTCCTGCTTAGCTGAACTCTTAAAGAGCTTCAATACACCTTCCTCTTCAATGTAGTAACCTATCTCCTTCAGCTTCTTTGCAGCATTTCCCAATTTTGCCCATAATGCCTCAAAATTTTTAAGCCCTTCTAATTCCTCTACTAATACCCATTTTCCACTTTCAGTACGAACAAGCCGTTTGACACCTTCTGCAGTATTTGCAACTATTTCCTTTCCATCCTGCACCAGGTTTTCCAGCTTCATCATTACTTTCTCCGCAGCCGCACTTGCCTTTAATATGATATTTCCTTTGGAGAGTGTTTTAACCAATGTCACTAATTCAGCGGCACCCGTCCAACTGAATACAATGATAGCCGTCGCCTGACCATAGATATAAGGATTATCCCAATTTTCTTTTGCACCATCTACCAGTTTATGGAACACGTTACCAACATTTGTGAATGTCGTTGCATCTGGTAAAACAGCTTTCACTATTGGAGGCAACAATTTTGTAATAGCCTGATAAGTAAGGGTATTAGTTTTAGCGTATTCAGTTGCGAATTCCTTTGCATTCTCAAATTGCTGCCTGATATTCAGCATCCAGATGGTATTCTCCACCATCAACTCCCCTATACTCTTTGTAGATCTTCCTGCCCAAACTACAGCATCCCTGATAAAAGTGACCATTGATAATATGTCCAGCATGTCCATACTGGTATGTACAAAGCCTGCTGCTGCCAGGTATACGCCACTATTATTGTAATGGATGCGTATGTATGTTTCCTCTGTCGCACACTGCAAATAGTTGAACACACCTCTGTAGGCTACAAACAAGGCCAGATCAGGCTCTTCGAGGATACTGCGTTTTTCATCATCCTTTTCATATCCAAACTTGTCACAGAATTCTATCAGCTGCTCCCTTAACTTCGTCTCTTCACATAAACTTCCTCCATAACCACTTCCATTAAAGAGTTTAAACTTTATTACCCCTCCTTTTTTATCAACTTCTACTTCCATCAATAGCGCCTTATCTTTCTTGGCTTTCCCCTCTGCCTTCTGGGTGATTTCCTCATTTTTTGGGGCATTCTCATCCAGAAATAACATATCCACCTTCATATCCCCAGCGCCATTATTCACCCTATCCAAATACTTCGCCAGCGCATCCTTCACACGAGGGCTAACTCTGCCTTGTCGCTTGGTTAGCGCTGTTCCATCTATTATTGATTTATTGTAATCAACCTCACGTACAATACTGTTATTATCATAATCGGTACCATCTCCAGGGCCATATTTATAAATCAAACAGATATTTTCCAGTGATTTCAGTATCTGTTCTTCTTTATTCGGTAACTTTGTAGCTTTCTCCGCAGTAGTTCCATTTAACCCTCCCCTAAAATTGCTTAGGTGCTCAATGATATCTTCCCTCCGTTGCTTATCAATACCTGCGGTATACAATAACCCCTGCTGATGAACCAATACCCCTTTTTCTTGCTGCAATCCAGTTGGTGGAATAAAATAGGTTACGATGCTGTATACCATCACCTTCCGCTTAGCCATATCCTTCAGGGTAGGATCTTTCCCCTCATTTTCCCCTACCACCTCTTTCATCAAAGTAGTCGTATTGTAGTTTCTTACTTCTATATCCTTCTTCAAAAAATCTATCCCTTTCCCAACTCCTGCATCCTGGGTTTTATGATCTTTGAAATATTGATAATCAAATGCAGGTCCTTCTTTATCCTGGATCTTGGCGTAGTTATAAATAGCAATTACTGCCAGATAAACTTCCGTATCATCTCCCACTGTTTCCTGGAATTCCTGTAACATGCCATCGGCATAAGCTAACCGTCCCATATTCCATATTTTCTCATCCTCGGAAAGCCTGAACTTTTTGAGGAAGTGATTCTTGGTCACTTCATCAAAATGCATGGAGATGATATGACTACCTCCATGCTGTATCCGTTCCGCTACCGCTTCTGCTATAGCCTTATTAAATCCATCAGATGAGTCCTTCCACATGGTTGCGCGGGCATTCACAGATAGAATACACAACAGTACCAGACAACATAAATATTTCACTATATGATGCTTATTCATAGGATACTTCTTTTGCGGTTTCTTCAAGATATTTTATCAAGCTGGATTTGATGAATTCTATTATTTCATCATCAGGTACTTTGTCTTGTTTTTTCTGCAGTACTTCTTTCAACAACTGACGACCATTTACAACCGGATCCTTACCAAACTCCTGACTCACTTTATCAGAGGAGTCGAAGTATTTGAAGAAGGCCTTAAACAACTCTCCACGGATGTACAAAAGCTTTAAGGAATATAGGTCCCTGACTTGCTGTGTAAACTGTCTGCGGTCACTCATTACCTGATCAGATGCCTCTTCTTCCGCTGTGCCGAGATCAGCTACCCCCCATCCACTTGGCAGTGTTTCACCAGCATTAGTTACCACCTGAGATTTCAGTGCATCTAAAGCATTCTGATAATTTTGCTTATCACTATCTCCGGTTTTAATATCATTTTTCAGCGATTTGATAGCTTTTATAATTAGGTCGGAGGCCGCTTTAATCAACTTCTGCTTCTCTTTATTCACCGCTTCCACCTCTTTCTTCGCCTCCTCCAACTGCGATTGCGCGGCCTTCATTTTCTCTTTGGCTTTGGATTTCTCTTCTGGCGTAGTAGCTTCGTCGTATTCTTTCTTCGCCTGGTCATAATCCGTCTTCGCCTTATCCATCTTATCAGCTGCCGCAATCACTCTGTCTTTCAACTCCTGTGGCAACTCATCTTCCGCCATTTTCCGCAGCTCCTCCGTAATCTTTTTGTAATCCAGGTAATTCATATCCAGACTAAGCCGGCCCAGATCATTCACCACACTTGCCAAATCCTTGATGGCATTCACCACTTCCCCTACACTCGCCAGTTTCTTATTGGCGTCATACGTGGTCATGATTACGCCTCCAATCAGCTTCCTGTCCGTATTCACGGTGATGCCATTGAAGTTCACAGCTACTTTCTGATCTCCCAGGAATGGTACCATCACATAACCAGTACCACTATATGAACCTGCTCCGTTAACAGTGATAATACGTACCGGGAAGTCGCCAGCAAAAATCATATCTCCGGAAACCAGCTGGGCTATTGGGGTTCGGTTGGAAATGTTGATATTAGGAATCAGACCACAGCGACTCATCAACGCAGTATCTCGCTGCGGTACTTTAAAGCCCCTGATATCGCCGAATGAAGTAATACCCTCTGTGCAGGAACCACCCACCCGATATTCGTAACTACGGCCTGGTAATACGTCATAAAGGGTAACTCTGTCATCCGTGGTCTTCATATTGAACCAGGAAGCGTCGGAATTACCTTGCTCCCTATACTCGACACGGTATTCAAACATCTTCGGAGAAGGACTCCAGGAAATGGTGATCTTACCATTTTCCACAGAGGAGGCAACCATCTGCGGCGGCTGGCAGTCTTCCTGTAAACTGAAATAAAATATTTCACTATACCCATTATTCCGGAAGATATCATACTCATCTAATCCCTGCTTAGCAATAGCTCGCACTCGCCATGCATATCGTTTGTAGGGCAATAATGGCGGATTCACCGGCCCATAGAGGAAAGTCGTAGTATTTACTATTTCCTGATACAATGGAGGCGTATTGGAAAATGCAGCTTCCGGTGGTGTAATCGTATCCCATAACTCCGCAATGGTAAACTCATATTGTGTCTGGAATGCGGCATTCGGACTATTCATATGACGCGGCGTCCAGTTGAAGATGAGGTTCATAGGATCTCTCATCGCTACGGTCTCTCCTTTCTTTGGGAGATTCAATAAAGGTGGCTCGCTGGTAGTGATCCATACCGTGGGAGAACATCCCAATTGCGGACTACTCACCTGCTGCCCACTTATAGTTTCTATTACTTCCACACAATAGGTATAGTAGCCATCGGGCAACTTACTGGTTTGTGCAAACTGCCAGCTGGGAATACCGGATATATCCAGGTTATCTGTTTTGAAATAAGGCGCCAGATCATCCAGGGTGAGCTGCAACGGCACACCCGCTTCCAGCTCAATTGGCGGATAATAGGCGTAATCCTTGTTGCGCAAAGTAGCCAGGGTTCCTTTAATAGTGAATCGTAAACGCACTTTCAATACAGGCTTACGCATATCCGTATTGATCAGCGTGACAATCATTTTCGGACGGGTTCCCTGATATAAAGACGTTATCTGCGCAGATACCGGCGGCAATACCTGTACCTGGGCTGTTACAGGAAAATTCTGCGCTTCGGAACCGGCCCAGATTGCCGACAGCATTAGTGTGAGTAAGGCTGTCAGCAAATGTTTGTGAAGTAATTTCATTCTTTTACACATAGGCTCCGATTAGTTGTTGATGATTATTTTCCTGATCATATTACCCAATGGCGTTTCCAATACCATCACATAGGTACCTGCCGGAATTGATAAACTATAGGTTAGGTTATAGTCGGCCGCCCCACTCGCCTGACGATCGCTTACCAACTGGTTGGACATGATATTCACTAGTCGCAGCCTGATGCCAGAGGCTTTATCCAGCGTAATGCGGGCCGCAAACTGACCTGTATTAGGATTTGGAGAGATCTCAAACGTTTTGATAAACGGCGCGTTCGCTCCGCCTGGCGTTGGAATGCGCTGATCATCCAGTACCTTAATAGATTTCGAGAACAGCGCTTCACAGGCGCCCACTTTCGATTTCAACTGAATCACATAAGTACCTGTATCTGCAAACTGTAATTCTGCCAGCAAAGGCGTGTTCTGTAAAATTTTGATGTTACTTCCTGTGGGAATAATCCACTCATTCGATTCGGGGCGTGGATTACTGATATTGATGAAGCTAACATACTCTCCTCTGAAAACCTGTGTAGATGCCACAAACTCTGCCGCAATATCTGCACGGGTTTGTTTAACACGCAATGTACCCGTACCGGAACAACCATTACCATCTGTTACTACCAGCTGATAATCTCCCTGTTGCGAGAAGGTTATTTCCGGAATATTGGAAGTAAATCCGTTACTGCCCGTCCAGGAATAAGTAGCGCGGGGATCTGCTATAGCCGCGTTAATGGTGAAGGTTTGACCATTACACAAGGTTCTCTCTGTACCTAAATCAACTTTCAGCGGTGCAGGATTATTCAATACGAAATGCTGAATACGTTTACAGTTGTTATGATCGGTGATGGTTACGGTGTAATTACCCGCACATAATCCTGTTCTGTCTTTTGTGGTGATACCATCATTCCATTCATAACGATATGGAGGTACTCCACCGCTCATATTCAGGGTAATAGCGCCATCGCAGTAGTTATTACAAAGTGGTTGCGTCACTACTTCATCCGTTTTAATACCGCCCGGAATGTAGATCTCCACCGTATTCTGCGCCACACATCCATTCACATCCTTCACAAATACAAAGAAGGTACCTTCTGTCACATTGCTGATATTCGGGGTGTTATCACCAGTTGTCCATTCGTAGGTAAATGGAGATGTACCACCAGTTACAGTGGAAGTAGCCGTACCATCCTGACCGCTTTCACAAGAAACCGGCGTACTGGTCAGCGTTACGGACAAGGTATCTGGTTGTACCAATTCAAATACAGGAGAAGATCTGGTGATGCTATTTTCATCTGTTACTTTCACAAGATAGAAGCCCGCACCTAATCCTTTGAGTATGCTATCTCTTCCTGGTAACTGTGTCTCCACACCATTTTCCACTCTATACCAATCATACGTGTATGGTAGACCGTTAGTTGCTGGAATACCTCCTTTCGCATGTGCGGTCAGTTGACCATCCGTACGTTTATAGCAGGTAACAATACGTGTTCTTTCAATTTCAGCTTCCAGCAATGGAGGTTCTTTCAGTGTATACGTCTCCGTTACAAAGCACCCAGTTACGCTACCGTTAGTACTTCTGGAGAACTGCGCATCTTTCACAGTAACCGTATATTTACCATCGCCTACCTGGCTGAGCAAGCTCTCGTATCCATTTGGTGTAACCGTATTGGTCACGGTGGTAAGTGTCTGCCCCAACTGATTCTTCCATTCTACATCATAACCGTTATCTGCTTTTTTGGTTCCACCTTTGAAAGTCACTTTAATGTAACCATCTGTATACGTGAAGGCCAGCGGATTTTTCCATTCTTCTGCCTCAATGGCTAATGGCGTAGCAGGCTGGTGTAAAGCCGTATCATGGCTCACCATACATCCATGCGCATCCACTACAGTCAGATTATAAGTACCTGCCGGCATGTCATTCAAAGCAATATCAGAACTACCGTTACTCCAGGAAATAGTGTAAGGCAGCGTACCGCCGGTGACAGTGGTTTTCACAAATCCATCATTACCGCCATAGCAACTGATATCTCGGGTCGACAATGGCGCCAGTAGCGAATCTGGCTCTACTACTACAAACGACTGACTATATTTCTGGATATTATTGAAGTCTGTTACCCGCACCTGGTAAGTACCAGCCGGCAACCCGGTGATTGTTTCTCTGCGGTCATTCAAAGCCACTCTGGTTCCGTTATCCACACGATACCAATCGTACCTGTATTTCGGCGTACTATCCAGCGGTATACCACCATCTGCAATCGCTTTCAGAATGGCATCTGCATCTGATTTGCAGGATACATAATGGATAGAATCAATATGGATAGTGAGTAATGGCGGCTCTATCAGCTCAAATTCCCTTTGTAGGTAACAAGTCTGCCTATCACTGGCAATAGCTGTAGGATCATAGAGCGAGTCCGTTACAGTGAGCATATATTTACCCGCAGGTAGGTTATCCACATAAGTTTGATAACCATTCGCAACGGTATTATCAGTATGTTGGGAGATAACAGTCCCGTCGGATTTGGTCCATGTAATCTGATAGGAGCCGTCTTTTTTTGGTGTGGCACCGTTAACGACTACACGGATATTACCATCAGCGGAACCGAATTGCAATGGAT
Organism: Chitinophaga dinghuensis; assembly: GCF_003259435.1. Classification (GTDB taxonomy): domain Bacteria; phylum Bacteroidota; class Bacteroidia; order Chitinophagales; family Chitinophagaceae; genus Chitinophaga; species Chitinophaga dinghuensis. The sequence goes on along the minus strand of NZ_QLMA01000001.1, from coordinate 447,524 downwards.
AAATGGTTTGTTGTTCTTCAATCCGCAGCTCTCTGGACGGCTGTGTAATACTCGTATATTCATGCACGTTACAACCATGTACATCCGTGATTAACACATCATAATCCCCTTCCGGAACAGCTGTCAATCCTGGCGTGGTAGCATTGGTATTCCATTTATACCGGTAAGTGCCGGTTCCACCAGTGACTGTACTGGAGATAGTTGCGTCGGAGCCACTGAAACAGCTGACATTCCTTGTACTTAGCTGTGCTTTGAGTACCGGAGGATCGATGAGATGAACAACATTCGAAGTGGCAGTGATACCATTGGCGTCTGTAATAGTCACCTGGTAATCACCCGCACCTACTGCATCCAGATCCAGACTGGTACCTATAGAAGTAGTAATGCCTCCTGTAATCACAAACCATTCATATTTGTAAGGTTGACCGGTTACTTTAGGTTTACCACCTTGCGCAGTAAGCGATAAAGTTGCATTCTTATCGCCATTACAAAGCACACTGTCACGGATAAACGCAGTGACCAACAATTTAGGCGGTTGCGTCAGCGTATAGTTAGCCGTATAGGTACATCCTGCCGGATTACCCGTAGTAACAGCGGAGAAATTATTATCGGTAACGATCAGCGTATAAGTGCCTTGTGGCAAATTGCTGATATTAGTAATGTAATCATTGCTGGAACCCGGACTGTTAGTGGCATTGCTGATAATGGTGCCATCGCTTCTTTTCCAGGTTACCTGGTATAAGGCTGGCCCCGGGAATGGCGTACCTCCTTTCAGATATACGGTTATACTACCATCGGAGGAACCAAATGCCAGCGGATCATTCATTGTGGCGCTGATGGCATCCAATGGCGTAGAAGGCCCGTCTACTATTACTGTTTCTATCGTTTCATTCCTGTTATTTTTACCCTGACAATCATTCTTATCCACCACCTGCACCAGGTAACTTCCTTTGGCTAAACCACTAATAGTAATAGCGTTTCCAGGCATCGGATAAGATACATAATCGGCATCTGTTGGCTTCTTGAGTTTCAGCACAAATCCTTGCTTTCCACCGCTTGCACTCACCGTAAACACCCCGTCTTTACTTTGATAACATCTTTCATCATTACTTTTCACTACATTGAAAACCACTGGTGGCGGCGCTTGTACCGTTATCTGTTTGAAATAAGCCGGATCGCCGGTATAAGTAGCAATGGCTGCAAATCCACCGAAGGGCACATAAGTACCTGTGAAATTCACTTCGTAGTTATCTTCATTGATAGGTACTGGCCAGGTGTAATCATTATTGGCATCCAGGGTGATGTTAGTCATTTCCACCTTGGTGATCTTGGTAACAGGGTCCGCCAATCTGATGGTCAGTTGCTCTTGCAAGTCATTTCTTAAAGCGCGACTAAAATGTACTTTCAGTGTTCCTTTACCGCCAGCACAAAGGATTTCATTCTGCGTGAATGAAAGAGGCTGCGGTGCTGATAGTCGGCAGGTGAGGTAGAGTATACCGTTGTTATAAATATTGTTGCAAAGCCGGATACGGAAACCGATACGTGCAGCAGATGCGCAGTAGGCGGCTGCCTGTGTGGCGCCAAACAGTTGCGTAGCAGTAAAGGTGCGTTGGTATTCTGTGGCAGTGGATATCCCTGCTGGTAACGGTTGAAATGCGCCCCCATTTACATTGTACTCCCAGTTATACATCGCGCGGGGCAAACCAGCCGGCGCAGTCAGGATAACATTTCCCAGCTCAGGGAGGATATTATTTTCTGTGTTAGTAGTGAGCAGTTTATTAATAAATGGAGTCACCTTAAAGGAATAATTACCATTTTCCGGTCCATCCGTCCAGCTTCTATAAACATTCACATTACATAAATCGGAGAATGTATGTAGATAAGTATCATAGGATGGCGTCCAATAGCCGGTTCCCTTACAGGTATTACAACTTCCGCTGTTGATTCTCTGTGTGGTAATATCGTATGTAAAACGAATATTGGAAGGAATTTCCCAAGTATTCAGATAGATGGTATTCCCTTCATTGATATTAAATCCGGTATTACACTTTATCCAACCTTGTTCATAATTTATCATCTGTCTTACTGACCCATTCGTCAACGTAAGATGATAACGTACATAATTACCACATGGCCAGTTGCCACCATGATGAAAGTTAAATCGCCAGTCTACCTGGTAACCTGCATCCATAGTGGTTTGTGCCGGCAACATTACCGGGGCTAACAACAATAAAAATAGTAAAACTCGTTTCATAGGCTGAGGATAAGGATGATTAACAACTATGAAATAATTTAGTATATGACTTCAATTGATTTATATTTTCCCATGGCGCCGGAATCAGAAACGATCCGGATACCATATTCATAAGTAGCGCCAGCAGCGGGTTTATCATCTACGATCCGATTTCCCTGACCTGGTCTTACAATTTTCCACAGCGTTACGCCTTTTCCTTTCACACCTTTATACAACTGGTATTCCGCTACCTGCGGAACGTTGTCTTTCCAAAATAATTCGATATAACGTTGCTCTTTATTCACATATGCATCAAAAGAACGTACGCCTAAATCTTTGGGATTCAAAGGCACAAATGCCGTAACAGGCTGTACTGGTATAGATTCCAGCCCACTACTGTCCTTCGCAATAACGAGGTAGAAGTAAGTCTTGCCTGTCTCTACCAGTTTATCTGTAAAACGATTTGCATTTTTGTCGAGCTGTTGAATGTTCAGCCATTTGTCGGCACTATCTCTGCCTTCTTTACGATAAACAATATGGAAGGCCACATCTTCAGAATGACTAGGTTCCCAGTTTAATGCTACTACATCGTTGAGTACCTGAACGCCTGTAATGACAGGACTTGCAGGAGGCACCAGGTCTGGCTTTTTCAACATTACTACCGGACAGTTGGCGGATTGGTTATAGTTTCTATCCAATGCTGCAACCGTGTAATACACTTTGCTATTGAGGTTTTTCACACCTATGGAATCCCGATAAGTATTTTTATGATGCACTGAATCTACGAGGGCAACTAATTCTTCTCCATCTCTGTTGGCACGGAAAACTTTATATCCCAGGATATCCGGTTCTGTATTGGCTTTCCAGGTAAGGGTAACAATGCCGGTACTATCCACAATACCTACCAATCCTGTAGGTACCGCTGGAGGCACTGAGTCAATTGGCTGTACGAGTACAGGGAAAGAAACGGTTGATTCGCCTTCTTTCGCTACTGCTGTAATGGTGAAATAATTGGATGGAAAGAGTTTATCGTAGGTTATTTCTCTGGCGGTAGGCGCAATATTATCTACCACTACTGTATAAGCTCCATTCGCTTTGTTGGCGCGGTTCAGTCTAAATCCTTTAATGAATTTATTGCCTTCCGCTTCAAACTCCCACGTGAGTGTCACTACGTTTTTTTCGTCTACGGTTTTTGTACGGATATTGGGCACAAAGGCAAGCGTATTCACGCCTTTACCTACCACTGCATTGGAGGCGGGTCCTACTTCTCCGAATGGAGAAACGCCTTTGATCCGATACTGGTATTGATGATTGTTATCTGCCAGAGAATCGATATAATACATCCGTGGAGACGCCTTCTTATCTTTCTTATTAAAGTTCGTCACGGGAAGGCCAGGGAGCTTCTCGAAGGTCTTGCCACTATCTTTGGAACATTCAATCACATAAGAGGTATAGAACGTTTGTAACAACGTGTAATCCCAACTGAGAATAACCGATCTGTTACCGAAGAGTCCACCTATATCACCCGGTTTAGGCAAAGGTTTAAAATCATTAATGCCGATATAAACACTGGAGGTATCAATTTTCAGTTTGTTGGCCGGGACCATGGAGGTAAGTCTGTAGAGATATTTTTCATTCGGTCTGGCAGTCTTGTCTTCATATCCCCAGCCGGCCATTACAGCGGCATCGAAACTGTTATCTGCGGCATAGAGGGACATGGAAAAACGTTGGTCCGCTTCCGTTGCCTGGTTGATCATCTTTGCCACGCCGGAGCCACTACCTCCACTCACATCAAAATCCTTTCCGTAAAGGGCCTGTGCAATCACAGCAGCGTAATTGTCTTTGTTGGCAATGGTTTCCCATTCATCTAAAGGACGAGGACGGAAACCTTCCGTTTTTACTACCTGCATTTCCGGTTTAGTCAGCATTTTACCATCGCGGAGAATGGTATAACGCGTCAGTTGGAAACCATATTGATTACTGAGTTTCCAGGCCCTGGCATTGGTGACTGCCCAACGCAACTTAATACTGTAAGCCTGAGCGCGGCCTACAATTCGGGTGGCATTCACTTCTGCCTTTTGTCCGGATACAACTCCGGCAGTTAACAACAGACAAATCAACAATAGGTATTTCATTTTCTTCAGGTTCATGTCTTATTGCTTATTTGATTGGGTTAGGATATGAAATAGTGGTGGACGTTCCGGCTTTGTTACCAGGCAATACATATTGATATTTCACCTTGTACTTACCCGGACGGATAAACGGAAATGCTTCTGTTACCAGTTTGCTGTACTGCTGCATCAACGCAGGATATTCAATAGACCGGTTCACAACCTGTGTCTGTAAATCCAGGAAGTCCAGGTTATAGATCATAGGTAAGTTATAGGTATAAGGTAACCGTGTCTGCAACCACCAGCTTAAATCTCCTTTGGTGACATCCATCAGGTAATCGCTCATTACCGTCATCGCTTTCAGCGGAACCACGCCATATTGCAGGGTGTCACGTTTAGAGATCAGGATATTTCCATCCATCGGATATTGCTGATATACCAACGGATAAATATCCTTCATGTAGTAATCGTCTTCAGGAACTGCTGTCACTTGTACCAGTGGCAGGTACGCAGTATATGCGGTACCCGTTAGTTCAGGCACATCGAAGTATTCATACTTACCTACTTCTGCCTGGAGACTGATCACATCAGAAGACACTCTGTTGGAAACCCCACTCTGTACCGGAATGGCGGATATTTTTGCCTGCAGCGTTGCATATTTGCTGGCATGGAAGGCATACCCCAGCAGCGACTTGGTTACGTCTCCTCTGGTTACACTTCCCGCTTTATTATTCTTCATAGTGAAGCTGCCATCATCTCCTGCATCATTTGTCTGATAGGATACAAAGCTTTCGGTGGCGCTTGCTCCCGGCGGCGCTGCCACTACATCAATACTATAGGTTTCATTGGTTTTCACTGTCGCCATATCATAATCGATACGCTGATCGGCTACATTGTAGGCCATCTGCTGACGCTGCGGTTTGCCATCAGCGCCTGTTACCTGTAAAGTATAAGACCAACGCGGATCAAACAGATAACTCTGACCGCGTTTGAGCACCACATAGCCTTTGTTATGCTCATCTTTATAGTAGTTTTTCTGATCCAGTACCGGGTACGCATAATCGATATTTTGAACAGGGATATAATCCGGTGCAGTACCTGTAGTAAAGTCACGTTCTTCCGTTTCATTACTTTGCTGTCCATTCACATATACCAACTGCCATTTACCACTAACCAACTCTTCAAAAGTTACTCTGACAGTAGCTTTCAGTTGTTTCTTAGGCGGCAGTACTTCCTTGGAATAGAAAGTAACGCCATCCATATTATTGTTCCATTCAACGCGGCCCGGAATACTTACGCCGTTATCGCTTACAAAGAACGTATCCAGTTTAACACGATAGGTTTTGGTACCATTATCATCTTCCACATCAAACGCTTTATTCATACGCATATTAAAGGCGGCTGCCGGCGCGGCAAATACATCCACATCTGCGGCCCCTTTCGAAGGCGTTACATCGGAAATAATTTTCACGTCTACCGGACTCGATCCTGTTACCAGTTCACACTCACTACCGATGGTAATCTTCATTCGCATATTTCCGGATACCAGTCCGCCCAGTAAGCTGAACTTCACGGCCATGTATCCTCGCATCCAGGTTGGATTCGGCAATTTCGCCTGCATCAATACAGCCGCAGCTCCTGATATAATCGGGAAGCGGCCTTTAATAAATCTCAGATTTACTTTTACGCCTACTTCACCCTGTAAGTACACATAAGACTGACCATTCGCATACCAGCCGTCCATACCAATCGGTTCATTGCTTCCTTTACAATGCACATCCTGGCCATAATCTTTCAGCATGATGTCGAAACCAACGCCACATTTGAAGTTGGCATATAAAATCAGGAAGGTGAGGTCCCCTGTTTCTATAGATAAGTTAGCGCCGAATGCAAAACCACGGCCATCTCCCAATGCATTCAAGTCGCGCATGTAATCCAGTTCCTGCATATCTACGCCAAGGATATCGGCTACTTCCGGCGGCGGTGGCGGAGATCCAGGGATATGATCACCCACCATCAGGTAAGCGCCTGTTTTAATACTGATAGAGCCTACACCGAATTTCACACCAAGTCTGTTAGTAGGCGTACCCATATGGAAATACCATTCGCCTGGCGCAATATGTATCACCGCCCATCCAGCACGGTTGCCCGAAGCGGTTCCCTGGATAATACCGCCGGCTACATTGAGATACAAGTCAAAGTTCGCATGGAAGGTACTTTGCTGGAAATCATATTGAATACCCACGTAAGCGGACAATCCATTTTCACCTGCTCTGTATTCATCGGAGGAAAGACCTTTTGCAATCTTCGAAGGATCAGATACTTTCAGCTGATTCAGTTTTTCGCCAACTACGCCGAGGTTATCTGTCAGCTTCTTCTCTGCCTCTGCGAGTTTTTGGAATTTATCTGCAACAAAATCACTGAGCTTACCATTAGCTATACTTGGCAGTACTTTCAGGATGGTCGCATATCCGAAGAAGCCGATGAAGTTAAGACCGCCATTACTGTTGAAGGCGATTTCGAAGGTCACATCTCCATTCACCACCTGATCTTTCACCGCATTGAAGACAACCGTCGCTTTTAGGCCAAGTCCGGTCGATTCATCGGGGACATAGTTTACGCCTGTTGGCGTTGCCTGCGGATTGGTACCATTCTTCTTCATATGATAGTAGGCGCCTCCTCCAAAGCCACTGATGTTCAGCGGCGGAACGATCGGAATGGAGAAGCCGGATACTTTTGCATCCACGTACCAGTAGCGGAAAGTAGTGGAACCAAATAAAGCGTGTGCTTCTCCTTTAATTTTATTCTGCAGGAAGCCCGCTTTAATATATCCGCCAATCGCATTACCATATACTGCATCATCCCTGTAGAATTTCAGTCGCCCTTCAATGTTGATAGAGTTGCTGATATCGGCGTGGATCGCTATTTCATCGAGTCGGAGTTTATCGAATTTCCAGGATTGTAATCCATCTCCTTCCACCATACGACCTACCATTTCCACGCGGGTATCGCCGCCAAACTTATCCTGCATCAGGCTTATTTTAACCCCGAAATACAGGGCTGCTTCCTGTTCAGTGGCACGCAGACCAATTTCTGTGAGGGAAACCGGGAAGTTCGACATCTTCGAATCTCCTTTATAACCAAAATAACTGGTGGTGATATAAGGCGCTTTTGTTTGCAGGTGCAGGTCCTGGAAAACGATACCGGAGAAATGTCCTACGGCTGTTCCTGTAGAATCCGGCTTGTCTGTAACGGTAATGCCCATACGACCATTCAACATAGCCTCTGGTTGAAATTTGCCGTCTTTGAGTGCCAGTCGCACCCAGGAGTTGGCATCCAGTTCTGCTTTGGCTTTCCATACATCAAAGGAAAGCGTCGTCAGCGGATTCAGTTTAAGGACATATTCATTATCGGCGGTGATCACCGCCGTATATTGCAACGGATCTTTCATCACCGGCAATCCGATAATACCGTCGAAACCTGCGCCTACCAAGTGATTGGCTTCCAGGTCTATATTAAATTTATCCACAGAGAAACGCCAGCCGGAGGCAGAACCATTAGGCAATACGTTTCTTCCAAAGAGAGAACCGGTGATACCGTTGTTATCAATCAGGAGATTGGTAGCGCCGAAGCTGACACGTTTACTGGAACTGTTTTTATCAGCGAATTGTCGCGGTAACATTACTTCCAGGTTACGGATGTAAACGCCTCTCCAGAGGTTAGGGCTTTCGGTCGACATATACTTCTGCTGATAACCGGGCGGATACATGATATCTGAGGAGTTACGTAAATCGCTCGCATCAAATACGGCCTGGCCTACACGAAAACCGATGCCTTTCAATGGCGTAATTTCGAAGGCTGGTAAATCGATACTCACGAGGATATCATTCCAGTTACTCACCACTGTTTTGAAAGCAGCTTTCACTTGTGCAGAAGGGTTCTCATCTCTTTCGCCATCGGATTTCAATGGCACCAGCATTCCTCTTGGGAATATTACATCTGCAGCGATGCCCATTTCTTTGAAGCCAGAGCAATCAATGGTAACGTAGGTCAGGTCTGGATCTGCGACGCCGGTTCTTTTATTAAGGGAACCTTTGAGGATGATAGCGGCGGAACCGCCATTGATTGGAATGGGCACATCTCCGAGCAGTACGAGTCGCGCATCTCCAATGATGCCGCCTGTATAGGAGAGTTTCAGACCGGTGATGCCGAAGAACAGTTCTCCTGGTTGCTGCGGTATTTTCACGCGTGCATAGGCTGTCAGTTCAGCATAATCCGGGTGGAAAATGGCTGCGCTGATGGCTATTTGTACGTTTTCATTCGTGTTATTGGAAAGGCCGATGGGCAAGGTGTTCAATTCTTCAGGAGCCAGTACGGTCGCATATCTGTTGGTGCGGTCCAGCTCTGAGAATATGCCTCTGGCAGTATCTTTTTCAACGGAGGAGGAAGAATCTGATGGATAGACAAAGGCCAGTTGCTCCGGTGTAAACCGTTGCACTACTGGGAATGTCAGATGGTTGGCAGCCATCTTCGCATCTATCATAGGAAAGCTTCTGCCAGCATTTTCAGCAATGGTAGTGATAATCGCATTATGCTGTGCGGTATCCATGGGAACAGCAAACAATCTTTTTGCAGGTAGTAGTAACAGCACAAAAAGGCTGACCACCTGTAATAGGGCCGGGTAACGTTTTATCATAGGCTAGGATTGCGGTTAATCTAAACAACCGTATAGGATATCTCTCTCATATGCATACAGCCAAAAGTACAGTACTTGTCCTAGTGTTTAGTATTAAATCAATTCAAAATTATATATATAATTTAAATACGTTATAGTTTTTAATAATTTATTGTGTTATTTTTTTGATTTAATGATGGCGAGACGACAGTTAATTGAGAATCAAATCAACAAATAGTACAGAATCGACAGGGGGGGTTTGGGGAGACAAGAAGTCAACTTATCTACCTATGTATTTTGAGCTGAGAGCGGGAGTACTGGGAAACAAAAAAGCCTTCCATACTGCGTATAGAAGGCTTGTGGCAGTTGCCCGACCTGGATTCGAACCAAGACAAACAGAGTCAGAGTCTGTCGTACTACCGTTATACTATCGGGCAAAATCTCTTTTCCTACTTTATGTACTTATTCATTCCCTTGATGAAATGAAATAAAAGCATCATTGTTTCGGGAGGGCAAAGGTACACTATCTTTTATTTTTACCAAATTTTTCTCCTGAAATCCCAAAATTTATTTCCTTAAAAGCCCCTCAGAATCAACTGAATCGGTCATTTTCGCATAAATATTCCTAAATTAACAGCAGCTAAAACCCTTAATCCATGCGCCGCATCTTCCTCACAATCGCTGCTCTCTTCTCCCTGACGCTGTCTGCTGCAGCACAGGATGTTTCTACCGAAAAGCCGGTCATGCTGGGGAAAATAGATAACGATAAACTGGATGAAGCTTCCGGAATTGCCTCCAGCGTACCTTTAAAAGGATATTTCTGGACGCACAACGATAGCGGCAATAAACCAGACGTATTTCTTATTAACAGCAATGCGCATGTAGTCAGTGTACTCCGGATTGAAAATGCGTCCAATAAAGACTGGGAAGATATCGCGGAAGGCATAGGACCGGAAAAAGGGAAAAGCTATGTATATGTTGGCGATATAGGCGATAATGCCGGCATGCGTAATCATATCAAAATATATCGCTTCCTGGAACCCACCACAGTACCAGCTGCCAAAGCCACCGTTACCGCCGACGTTCTCAAACTGGAATACCCCGATAAGCCCAAAGATGCGGAATCATTAATGATTGACCCCATCTCTAAAAATATTTATATCATCAGCAAAAGACAAAAATCCGTTCACCTTTATAAAACCCCGTTACTATTCAAAAATGGCGATCATGCCGTGCTGAAAGAACTACTCACCCTTCCTTTCACCTGGGTCACTTCCGGCGATATCTCCAAAGACGGACATCATATCGTAATCAAAACACTCACCACTGTATACTACTGGCATCGTAATACTGGAGAAACGGTAGAACAAGCGATGGCACGCCCCGGCAAACAACTTCCCTACATCCCTGAAAAACAAGGCGAAGGTATTACCATTACCACCAATAATGATGGTTATGTTACTATCAGCGAGGGGAACGCCTCTCCCGTGTTTTTCTATAAGTGGAAATTCTAATCTCCCTAAAATTATCTCCTCCATTTGTTGCCGCTGACATCTCATTTCAGTAGCGACTGGTATACTTGTATACTATTCTACCCGAAGTCTATACCCTCAAAAACAGTGCTTCCTCACTGCAGGAATTGCTGTTGTTAAAACCATAATAGTATGCCAGCAAAAAAAGCAATTATCATTGGGGCAGGCCCCGCAGGCCTTACTGCCGCATATGAACTTCTGCAACGTACCAACATTACCCCTGTAGTCCTGGAAAAAAGCACTGACATTGGTGGAATATCGAAAACCGTTAATTACAAAGGAAACAGGATCGATATCGGAGGGCATCGCTTCTTCTCCAAATCTGACCGCGTAATGGAATGGTGGATGAGTATGATGCCACTGCAACAAGAAGCTGCAGCAGCATTTAATATCACGTACCAACGCAAAACACGCGAGATCAGAAAACCAGATAACAGCGACACAGACACGCTCGTAGCCCGTAACCCCGATCTGATCATGCTGGTACGCCAACGCTTGTCTCGCATCTACTTCCTGAAAAAATTCTTTAATTATCCCATCCAGCTTTCCTTTGATACACTCCGTAAACTCGGACTGGCAACAACTATCAGCATCATGTTCTCTTATATGTATGCGCAGCTGTTTCCAAGAAAACAAGAGAAATCTCTGGAAGACTTCATGATAAACCGTTTCGGCAAAACACTCTATCACCTTTTCTTCAAAGACTATACAGAAAAAGTATGGGGCATTGCCTGTAATAAAATATCTGCTGAATGGGGCGCACAACGTATCAAAGGTATCTCCATTGGTAAAGCCATTTCCCATGCGCTGAAATCAGCCTGGGACGCCGGCAAACCAAAAGATATCAATCAGAAAAATGTAGAAACAAGTCTCATCGAACAATTCCTCTATCCCAAATTTGGCCCCGGCCAACTCTGGGAAGAAGTAGCCCACCAGGTAACAGAAAAAGGCGGCATTATCCACATGCAGCATGATGTCACTAAAATCTTCACAAAAGGAAACCAGGTAACGGCTATCGAAGCAGTAGATAAAACTACCGGCGAAGCCACTATCATAGAAGGCGACTATTTCTTCTCTACCATGCCCATGCAGGAACTCATTGCAGACATGCAGGGAGAAGTGCCTGAAAATGTACGCCAGGTAGCGGCAGGACTATTATACAGAGATTTTATCACTGTTGGTATTCTGTTGAAGAGTCTCACTTTCAGCGATGCAAAAACAGGCGCTGTAAATCCGATCGAATTAAAAGACACCTGGATCTATATACAGGAAAAGGATGTCCGCGTAGGCCGACTCCAACTATTCAATAACTGGAGCCCGTACATGGTGAAAGATCCCAATACCACCTGGGTGGGAATGGAATACTTTTGTAATATCGGCGATGGATTCTGGGAACTCAAAGAAGAAGAAATACGCCAGATCGCCATCGACGAATTATGTAAAATCGGACTGGCACGCCACGAAGATGTACTCGACGCTACCGTATTACGCATGGAAAAAACATATCCTGCCTACTTCGGTACTTACGATCGTTTCGACGAATTAAGAACATACCTCGATACCTTCGAAAATATTTTCCTCGTAGGCCGAAATGGTATGCATAAATACAATAACTCCGACCACTCTATGCTGACCGCTATGGTGGCTGTAGATAATATCTGCAACGGTATTACTACTAAATCGAATATCTGGTCTATCAATACAGAACAGGAATATCACGAAGAGAAGAAATAAGCTGATTATCAGTATGTGATCCTCAAAATATCCATAGATGTTCGCTTCTTACCGCAACCCCAAATCAACGGAATATAGTTTCCGTTACTTCCTCCTTGCCGACAGGCGTAACCTCCTGTTGGCTGGGGTCGCGGCCGTGACCATCCTGCTAAACCTGATCATTTTCAAAATGATCTACCCTTATGCAGATATCACTGCCGACTCAGAAACCTACATTACAGCGGCGATGTATAATGTTCCCGCTAATATATGGCCAATCGGTTATTCTCAGATATTACGATACTTCCATACTATTACAGCCTCAGAAACCGCATTAGTGGCCTTTCAGTATGTATGTCTTCAATGCGGCGCATTCTTTCTGTATTTCACCATACTATACCTGCTAAAACCAGGAAAGATTTTTCGCTACGGTGCATTTCTCTTTTTACTTATTAACCCTTTATTTCTTTATCTCAGCAACTATGTAATTACAGAGGCGTTATTCCTTGCCCTCGGGTTTACCTGGTTTGCGCTGTTGCTGTGGATGCTCTATAAGCCCGGTTTATTGGTTTTCCTTCTACATGGCATTGTACTGGCGCTGGTGTTCACCATCCGGTATAATGCCATGTTTTTTCCTATAGTGGCCGCATTCCCACTTATTATTTGTCGCGCCCCACTTTGGAAAAAATCTATTGCAGTAGCGTTCCCCTTTCTACTGATAACCGGCTTCATCATCTTCACAATGAATGCCACTTATCGCGCTACCGGCGTTAGAAAGTTCTCAGTATTCAGCAGCTGGCAACTAGCCAATAACGCGATGTATATGGCCCCCTATATTCCTTATGACACCGTACATATTCCACAGAACTGTCGGCGCATCAATGCATATACACACGCTTTCTATACCAGTTCGCTTTTCAATAAAGACAAAGCCACGCCAGCTAATGGTGCGTATTATATGTGGGAAGACAACGGCCCTATGAAGGCGCTACTTTCTTATACTAAACAGAAATATGGCATTGATGATACTTTCAGTGGTTGGGCACAAACAGCTCCCATCTTTGAAGCGTATGGTACTTATATGATTACTCATCATCCTTGGGCTTTCGCCAGGTATTTCTGGTTGCCCAATATGGTGGAATACCTGCGTCCATCACCGGAATTGATTGAAAATAATATTCGTGCAAAGCATGGAACGCCGGTGAATATGCAGGCATGGTTTAATGGTACGCCTGCCACGGTTAGTAATCCGTTGCCAGGAGTACAGTCATTCATTATAATGAAATATGTGATGCTGGTAATTTTCCTCCAGATCGTATTCCTGGAGGAGTTGATCCGATATTTATATTTAAAGAGACACCGTTACGCAAGACGGATTTTCAACAAAGTACTCGTCGTCTTCAGTGTTTTCATGATCGTGAATTTTTTCTTTAGCACCCTGGCCGCTCCAGTAATCTTACGATATCAGCTGATGCTGATGGTACTCCAGCTATTTGCGGTGCTGCTACTAATAGAAAAAAATGAAAACAATCCAATTCCTACCCCCAAAGAGTTGAAGGAAGATGAAGCAATGATGGGGATTTAAGAGTGTCTGACTATTCTTCCCTTAATCGTTCGTCCGTATACGTGATCGCCGTTTTACCATGCGGAACGGGCTTCCCATGTTCATCCACGCTGACAAACACCATTCTGTCGATAGTAAGAATACTCTTATGGGTGATCTTGTTACGTACCTCACAGGTCAATGTCAGAGAGGTGCGTCCAAAGTGAGTAGCTTTGATACCAAGTTCTACAATGTCTCCCTGACGAGCGGAATTGATGAAATTTATTTCGGACATATACTTCGTCACACAACGATTCGTTCCCAACTGAATGATGGAGTAGATAGCAGCTTCTTCATCAATCCATCTCAGCAAGCTACCGCCAAAGAGGGTTCCATGCGCATTCAGGTCCTCTGGTTTCACCCATTTCCTTGTATAGAAATTCATTGCACGCTCGATTTAATATGGCTCAAAATTAGGGCATTCTCTATAAAGCGATTGTTAAAATCTCAATGCTGGTGCATCATGGTGATGATCTCTGCGGTTTCATAATCCGGGCATCCTCCGCTTTTCCCTGCTACCAATGCGCCCAACGCATTCCCGAATCGAAGTGCTGCCCCTGGCTTACTACCCGTTAGCATGGCATGAATATATCCTGCCAGTAATGCATCCCCACTGCCTATTGTATCTGCCACCTGCACGGTATGCCCTGGTTGCTGATAAAATTCGTGATCTTCATACAACAGACATCCTTTCGCTCCTAATGTTACCAATACTGCTCTTAGTACAAACCGATCGCTCAATTGCCTTACCAATGCACGCATATCCCCTTCCAACCCATACCAGCCACTCAGTTCCTGCAACTCATGTTCATTCATCTTTACAATATCCGCATGTTCCAACAGCCAGGTAATATGTTCCACACTATAATGCGGCGGACGTAAATTCACATCCAGCACACGTAAGCCGCGTACTTTACCCAGCAAAGCCTGCAAGGCCTGCTTGCTGACAGCATTTCTGGAAGCAAGAGATCCGAAAATAATACAGGCCGGATGAGGCGATTCCAGCGCTTCCCAAAGTATATCTGAAGTAATGTAATCCCAGGCTGCGGGAAATAAAATATCGTAGGACATCTCTTGTTGCGGTGTCACTGTGGCCAGCACTTTACCTGTAGCCACTGTCGGGTCTACTTGGATATAAGCAGTACTCAGCCCATATCCACGCATTACATCCAACAGTCGCTCGCCATACTCATCCTTACCGATTCGTGTAACCATTGCCGTTACATGGTGCAGTTTCTGCAGATGGTACGCAACATTCATGGGAGCGCCTCCAGGTAATTCTTTGTCTGGTAGAATATCCCAGAGCACTTCTCCGAAGCAGACAATTTCTGTTTTCATATACAGGAAGTTAGTAAACTCCTGTAAAATAAAAAACCGCTATAGTTGAAAACTATAACGGTCTATTAAAAGGTAAAGCCTTAAGTTGCCCGACCTGGATTCGAACCAAGACAGTCAGAACCAAAATCTGATGTACTACCCTTATACTATCGGGCAATGCTACTTGTTAGCATCCATTGATTTATCGTCAACGGATCGCAAAAGTAGGATATTTTTGAAAAAAAACAAGAGGTCGCAAAAAAAATTTAAAAAAAATAGGCTGGATGAGAAGTTCACCCAGCCTATACTACATGGTTGGCTAAAAAATTATTCCCCGTAAATTTCTTTTAGTTTTTTATCCAATGCCTCTTCATCACTACCATATCGGCCAATGATGATGCCTTCCGGATTGATGAGAATTTTGGTAGGCAGAGAATGAATACCGAATTTATAGGAGATATCGTTGGGATCAGTTTTATCATACACTTTGCTTGATCCTCTGAGTACATGGCGCCATGGCAGGCCATCCTTTTCCACTGCAGCAGTCCAGGCTTTTTCATTCCTGTCATCATCAGCAATACCCACTATCTCAAATCCTTTCGGCTGGTATTTTGCATATACTGTTTTCAGATGTGGATTACCTTTTCTGCATGGTACACACCAGCTAGCCCAGAAGTCCAACAACACGTACTTGCCCTTGTAATCACTCAGCGATAATGATTTACCACTCATATCCGTTGCAGTAAAAGCTGCTGCTACAGCCCCTGGCGAACCATGTTCCAGGCTTCGGATCTCCTCTGCAACCTCTTTGGCGAATCCTGTTTTCTTAGTGAGAGGACTGAGGCCTTCATAATATCCCTTCAGTTCTTTCAGCGGAAGGTCAGATACATGGAAACGCAGCAGATATGCGGTGAGTACAGACCCTGGATACTTTTTGAAAAACTGGTAGTCTGCCTGTCTATTTTCTTCAAAGTAAGGCCCCAGTCTTTCACGGATAGCTGCTGCCTGATCATGATCTTTTTCTTGCCTCATCGAGTCCAGTACTACCTGATATTTCTGCTGTATTCGTTTTTTCTCCAGCTGCAGTGCATGCAAACCAGCATTGGCAGGATCTCCGCCAGTTACACTTCCCGCTCCCATATCATTCCAGGTGGAGGTAAATGCTTGAGTTCCTGGTACCAGGGCCAACATTGCCTTATCATCACTCCTCATATTCTGTTGGATATAGGCAATCGCCACTGTTTCCAGCTTTCCCTTTACAGTGAATGCGCCATTCTTCAATTGTATCGAATCAATTGTACGATCTCCTGCACTATCCAGATACCAAACATAAACTTTGCCTTCTTTGTGATCAGTGATCTTACCATTGAGCTGAAAATTCTTTTTGTCCTGCGCAAAAGCCGCCGTTGTCAGCGTCATTAATCCCAGCAGGGTACATGTGAACTGTTTCATAAATTCAATTAAAATGGGTTCTGTGTAAGATGAGGATTGACAGTAATTTCAGTTGCAGGTATAGGATAAATCATGCTCTTATCTGTAGCCGGAATATTAATATGGCTACCAGGAACGGTACTGCCTACATAGTCGCGTACAACAGGTAAACCATTTCGCAGCAGATCCATTCTGCGGCGCCCTTTCTCAAATGCAAACTCTATCCTCGACTCATCCAGTACTACTTGTAAAACGGTAGGTCTGCCATGCAGATTTGCTAACTGGTATAAGCCTGCGCCGCTGATACCTGCTCTTGTTCTCAACAGATTCACATCATCCAAAGAAGCCTGTGGATTAGTTTTAACATTGGCTTCTGCACGAATCAGGTACATATCGGCCAGTCTGTACATTACTGGGGAGCTCACTGCGGTATTACCGCTTTGGATAAATTTGGTGGTAAAATAACGATCCCCGCTCGCTGTAGAAAGCTTGGTATAGAAGCCCAGTCGCACATCTCCGGCGGTTTCAGTTAGCAGACTAAGTAACGGCGCAGATACGGCCGCATATTTGGTTTGCGTATAGTTGTAGCCCAGGCCATAATAACCTTTTGCCTGCCCATCTACACTCTTAATGGTAAAGATGGTTTCTTTATCTGTTGCAGCACTGTGATCATTATTGAAATAGTTGAGATAAGTACTGCCCTGTACCAGGGAGAATTTACCACTGTTGATTACTTTCTCTGCGTAGGTAATCGCTTTTGTATTATCTCCTGCATTCAGCCACAGATCAGCCAGTGCTGCCCAGCAGGCTTCTTTGCTGGCGTATGCATTTGCTTTGGATTGTGTAAGGAAGGTGGCTGATTTTTCAAAATCTGCCGCCGCCAAAGTAAACACTTCTTTCACCGTATTCCTGGAAGGCAATAAGGTAGCATCTGTGGAGGTCATATACGGAACACCAGGGTTACTGCCGCCATCCTGCACATATGGCTTACCATATACCTGCACCAGTTCCATATGTACCAATGCACGCAGGAAAAGCGCTTCCCCTTTGAGTTGCAGCAGATTGGCCGCCGAATTATCCGGAATAGCATTTATCACCATATTCGCGGCATAGATAACTTTATATCCCGTGCCCCATGTTTGAATATCCATCATGGAAGCAGTGCGCATAAAGGAATAACTCTCAATGCTGGTAGTGGTGGCATTATTGCCGGCCTTCATCACCTCCACATTATCTGTACTCATCTCCACCTGGTTAAAAAAGGGAGTGATGTATTTATAGTTATTCAACTGAGAATAAGCGCCACTTAATGCTACCTGCAGGTTGTCATACCCAGTCAGTGCTGTAGATGCATCCAGGTCCGTTTTAGGCTTGAGATCCAACGCACTTTTGCAGGAACCAAGCAGTCCAAGACAAATAACTCCAATGATGCCAGATCGCTTTATATTGATTGCCATTGTGATTTAATTTAAGTTAGAATGTTACCTGTATACCACCCATAAACCTTTTTGTGAAAGGAGTTTTACTCTCATTCTCTTCTCCAATCGCATTCTCCGGGTCCATACCTGTGAATTTGGTCCAAGTCATCAGGTTATCGCCAGACATAAATACATTCAGTTTAGAGACCTTCAGTTTTTTCACTATGCGGTCAGGGAAATTATACCCCAGCCTTACGTTTTTCAAACGAAGGAATTCACCATTCTCTAAATACCTGGAAGTAGGGAAATAAGCATCCACTTTGTTACCGGCTTTTGGCAGGTCAGCAATTTGTCCGGGATGATCCCATCTTACCTGTCCTGCTGCTGGCGCAGCATTGTTGCTGGTTACATCAGATCCATCCAGATCCAGATCTGCACGGGTACGGTTCAACATTTTTAAACCGCCGAAATAACTCAGCATCACAGAAAGATTAAAATTCTTGTAGCTCAGGTTGTTGGACAAGCCTGCAATGTATTTGGGATCACTACTACCCAAAATCTGCAGGGTTGCATTTCCTGGATTATTGGTATAAGATACTTTACCGGTATAATTTCCATTGGCATCTTTCTCCAGTACTTCAAAACGGGAATTTCCGGTAGCTGGGTCCACACCTGCATATACCGGCATGTAATAACTGTTCATAGGCTGACCTATCAGTCTTGCAGTACCCATATACTGGCCATCATACAGTTTATCCGTTCCTGGTTGCAGTTCCAGTACTTTATTATTGTTGTAAGCAAAGGTGAAATCAGTAGACCACTTCACAGCAGTGTTTTTCAACTGTCTGGTGTTCACGGTGAGTTCAATACCTCTGTTACGGATACGGCCCATGTTAGCATAGTATGCATTACCACCACTGGTAGCAGGCGGCGTAACACGCAACAACAAGCCTTTATTCATTTTTTGATAGAACTCCATCGTTACATTCACGCGATCCCAGAAACCTGCGTCAATACCGATGTTGGTAGTATACTGCATTTCCCAGTGCAGGTTTGGATTTCCCTGGGCCGACTGTATAGCGCCGGTCTGACGATTATATTGATCACTGGAAGCCAGATAGCTATATAAAGAGAGATACTGATACGCGCCTAACGGAAGATCATTCCCGGAAACGCCATAGCTGAAGCGCAATTTCAGCAGGTCCAGGTTCTTCGCATTGCGGAGAAAGCTTTCTTTGCTCAACTGCCATGCGCCACTGAAAGCATAAAAATTACCATACTTGTTGTTCTGACCAAACTTAGAAGAGCCATCTCTTCTGAAACTGGCAGTCGCAAAATATCGTCCGTCATAGGAGTAGTTGAGTTCCGAGAAGGCAGAGAGATAAGCAATTTCTGTGATGGCATTACGATAAACAAGCGTACTCTGATCTCCGGCGCCAATGCTCTGAATGCCTGGTTTCAGTCCATACACAATAGCGGCAGCATTTTTTGACGTCACTTTATTATACTCAAATGCCGCCAGTCCACTGATATGATGCTTACCAAAAGTTTTGTCCACCTGCGCCATTTCAGTAGTGATAATATTACCACCATTAGGAGTGGATAGCATCATCAGACCGCCACGATAGGAGTACGGACTTGATACATCCCTCGGATCAACATAGTTGGTCAACTCACCAGTTGAAAAACTGTACCTGTT
Organism: Chitinophaga dinghuensis; assembly: GCF_003259435.1. Lineage (GTDB taxonomy): Bacteria > Bacteroidota > Bacteroidia > Chitinophagales > Chitinophagaceae > Chitinophaga > Chitinophaga dinghuensis. The sequence goes on along the minus strand of NZ_QLMA01000001.1, from coordinate 427,792 downwards.
GCGAGAACTAAGTGTAAGCCAGTTGGTCAGTTTATATCGGAGACTCAGGTCAAATGAACCAATGGTGGTTTTATTCGTTCCGTAATCATAGTTCTTTCCATAGAGTGGATTATACGCAACACCGCTATACCAGCCTGGTTCATCCATTCCTCCAAGTTTCAGGGAACCATCAGAATTATAAGGAGTATCCCATGGCATAACTGTCCACGCATTAGTGTAAGGTTCATAGAACCCTCCGGAGCGCTGACTGGAATAGGAAATGCTGGCATTAGTAGCGAGAGACAATCTTTCAGTAGCCTGGAAATCTGTATTAAAACGGAAGTTATAGCGTTTATAATTGTCCGTTATTATAGGCGCTACTTCATTGAAATAATCGCCAGACGCATAGTATTTCAGTCGCTGATCGCCACCGGAAATCCAGACATTATAATCCTGTGTCTGGCCAGTACGACGGAGCAGATCATTCCAGTCTGTATTATATTTCAGCACACTGTCTGGCACCATGTTTTTCACATAACTATTCACCGCCGCATCAGTCGCATTCGGGTTAGTAGCCAGATATTGGTTGCGATAAATTTGCTGTTGCAGGTCATAACGTTCCTGACTGTTCATCATACGAAACTTACCCTGACTAACCTTATTAGAGCCATAGGTAATATTCCCGCCGATTTTTGTACCGCTGCCACCTGCTGAGCCGCGTTTGGTAGTAATTACCAATACGCCGTTGGCGGCTCTGGAACCATATATTGCCGCAGATGCCGCATCTTTCAAAACCGTGATAGAAGCGATATCTGAAGGTGAAATATTGGACAATGGATCATCTGAACCGCTATAGTTCTGGATAATACCGTCAATTACTACCAGTGGCTGGGTTACATCATATCCCATGGAACCCTTACCACGTATTACGATAGAAGAGGTGGTGTTAGAACCGCTGTTTCCGCCACCAACGGTAATGTTCAAACCTGCCACTTTACCTTGCAGGTTATCGAGGATAGATTGAGTAGTGGTTGTTTGCAGATCTTCAGCATTCACCTGTGATACCGCACCTGTCAGTTCTCCCATTCTTTTATTGGTGTAACCCGTTACCACCACCTGATTCAGGGATCTCGGCGTTTCCTGTAATGTTACATGCAATGAGCCTGATACGGAATCCATCTTAATATCACGACGATCATATCCCAGGAAAGAAATTTCCAGTTGCTGCCCTTTAGCTGCATTCAGATGGAAACTGCCTCTTGCATCTGTAGCCACACCACTGTTCGTTCCTTTTACACGTATGGAAACACCCGCCAGTGGCTCACCGGATACAGTTGTAACAGTACCGTTAACAGGGAAAGTATTGTCTTGTTCCGATGACAACTGTCCTTTCTCATTACCTTTTGTTGCAGCAGGAGAAGTGATGTAGATGTATTTACCCTGTATACGCCAGTTATACTGTTTTCCCAGTACCGCATTCAGCGCCTCTTGCAGGGATGCCTGTTGCAAGTTCACCGTTACATGTCTACTGAGATCTACTTCTGTATCACTGTAAAAGAATTCGTAGGCAGTTTTCTTTTGAATATCCTGCAATACAGATTTTACGCTTCTGTCTTTAACAGATAATGTAATAGCTGCTTTGGGCTGCTGGGCTTTTACTTCCACTGTACCTGCATATACACAGAGGCAGGAGCATAGCAGAGTAGCGCGTAAAAGTTGCGCCCAGCCTTCGCGTAAAGGCATAGGTATCCCCTTTAGTTTCATCACTATTAATTTTGGTTAATAAAAAAGATCAGATGTGTTGTGAGTACTCCCGAACTATTTTTTTGTTACTGTAATGGTTGATCCTTGCAATGAAAATGAAAATTGGTTGGTGCTGTTATTCAATGACTGTAATAATTCGCCCAGACTTTGGTTCTTATCCAGATAACAAGTAAAGAACTGTCCTGATACTAGTTGGTGCTCTGTATTAATATCTACATTATACCACCTGGAGATCGTTTGCAGAATACTGTTTAACGGCTTGTTGTTAAACCGGATCCATCCATCTTTCCAGGAAGTGTATTCTTCTGTATTCACCTGTTGTACCTGCATCCGTCCATCTTTCAACACGGCCTGTTCACCCGGTTGCAGTAATTGTTGTTTTCCATCTGCTACTACCTGTACTTTACCGCTTACCAGCGTAGTCAGTTGTTGCTGGTCTTCTTCATAATCACGGACACAGAAAGCAGTACCTAATACCCTGATCTCCTGTCCACGCGTATGAACAATAAATGGCTGCGAGGCCACTGCCGCCACATCTAGGTATACCTCACCAGAAACGGTCACCACTCTTTCCCCTCCTGTAAACGCGGAAGGATACGTAATGCTGGAGGCCGCATTCAGCCAGGCTTTAGAACCATCAGGTAACTGCACCTGATACGCAGCCCCACGCGGCGTCGTTAATGTATATTCCACTGGCTTCGTCGCCGCAACCTGCATGCTACCACCTTGTACCTGCACCTGGTTTCCTCCCAGCACAAAACTACTGTCTCCTCCATGCAGATCCACTTCCTCCTTCCCTGCCCGCAACACCGCATAGTTCCCTACCGGTTTTTGCGCCGCCGCCACTAATCCTTTCTCATGACTGCTCTCAACAGATCTCATGCGCCAGAACATCACTCCCCCCAATAACAATATCACCGCGGCAGCCCAGCCAATCGCCCTCCGATAACGCATCCATACCACTTTCCCTGTAGCAGGCCCCGTCTCTATAACTGCGTGTCTCCCTTTATTATCAACTTCCTCCGCATATCCCAGGCCGGCAGTATCGCCACTTGCCTGCTCATGCTCCATCTGATGCGCTACCACAAAACGCCCCCACATAGCATCTGCATCAAAAGAACGCTGTTGCTGCAGCTCCTCCAACAACCGACGCAATTCCGCCGGCTCTTTCAAAAGCACACTACGAGCAGGGTCCTCCTGCAACCAGGATTGCACAATAGCATCCTGCGGTTGCAACGCTCCGCTCAGGATTCCGGATAATATCTCTATATCTGAATGTTCCATCAAAAACTATAAGGACCTGTATGAATAGGACACTGACTTAGTGAATATGTACTACGTCAGGGAGAAAAAATTTTGAAAAAAATTTCATCTCCCCAGCAAACACAATACTATCAAGGATATCAGCGCCAGAATAATATTATTTCTTAAAATTTCGTATGCCTTGCTAACCTGGTTCCTCACCGTAAAAACGGATATCCCCAACTCTTCTGCCACCTCTTTATACTTCCTTTGCTCCAAACAAACCTTTTCAAATACTATTCTGCACTGTGGAGGTAAAGCCGCAATCGCCTGCCCCAACTGTCGTACCCTATCCTGCAACAATAACTCCCGCTCCACCGGATCTTCATCCGCCGGCAACTCTTCCAGTAAATGATCTTCGGAAACCAACTTATTGTCACGTAAATAATTAAGACTGGCATTATGTACTGCCCGAAAAGCATAACGCCGTGGAGATACCTGAATTTGTAAACCGGCTCGTTGCTGCCAGAACCTGGAGAAAAACTCCTGTACAATATCTTCCGCCGCCTGACGGTCTTTCACTATCCGCCACGAATAGGCACACAAACCAGCTACCGTACTTTTAAAGAATTGTTCAAAAGCGGCAGGGTCGCGCTGTAGCTCTACCCACGAATAGTTGTCTGATTGGTGCTGCTGACTCAAAATTTAAATAACTAGGACGGATTGCTCCAAATATATAAATTAAAATCAAAAAGCCCCGCCAGACACATCCTAGGTCCGCCTAAAAAATATATACTCCCACCGTTTCATTATTTACTAAATTGGACGGGCATATTTCCCCTTGAAATATGCCCTAAAATCGTTACAACAATGGAATGGAACACACTGCAGCCACAGGCACTGTGGACAAACTTCGCCCACCTGAACGCAATTCCAAGAGCTTCTAAAAAAGAAGCCGCGGCAATTGAATTCGTCATGAAATTCGGCGAGAAACTAGGCCTTCCGGTAATCAAAGACGCTACCGGCAACGTCATCATTAAAAAACCTGCCAGCCCCGGCATGGAAAACAGACAAACAGTAGTGCTCCAATCACACCTCGATATGGTGCACCAGAAAAATAATGATACCGATTTCGACTTCGATACACAAGGTATCAATATGTTCATTGAGGGCGACTGGGTAAAAGCCAAAGGCACTACCCTCGGCGCTGATAACGGGATTGGCGTGGCTGCCATCATGGCCATCCTGGAAGATAAATCCCTGGTACATCCTGCCATTGAAGCACTGTTTACCATCGACGAAGAAACCGGTATGACAGGCGCCATCAGCCTGGACCCCGCCAATATCAGCGGTACCATCCTCCTCAACCTGGATACAGAAGAAGAACATGCCTTCACCATCGGATGCGCCGGTGGCCTGGATACCAATACCAGCGGCACTTATAAAGAAGTCCCTGCCGGCGAAGGATTCCTCTCCTATATCCTGAAAGTAAAAGGCTTACAAGGCGGACACTCCGGAATGGATATCCACAAAGGACGCGGCAATGCCAATAAACTGATGAACCGACTGCTCTACAAAGCACAACAAGTCTTCGATATCCAACTGGTATCGCTCGATGGCGGTTCTCTCCGCAACGCCATCCCACGCGAATCCACCGCCCAAATCCTCATCTCTAAATCAGAAGAAGCCGACTTCCTCCAATTCGTAAACAACTACGAAACAACCATCAAAGAGGAATACAAACAGGTAGAACCTAAACTGGCCGTGGAATTCACCTCCACCACCCATCCCGGTATCATGATGGAACCTGCCTATTTCGCCCAACTCACCAGGGCATTATACGCACTGCCAAACGGCGTTTTCCGTATGAGCCCGGAAATACCAGGACTCGTAGAAGCGTCTACCAACCTGGCCCGCGTCATTGCAAAAAATGGTACGTTTACCACCCAGTCCCTGCAACGCAGCAGCGTAGACAGCACCAAAGAAGATGTTGCCTTCGCAGTAAGAACAGGACTGGAAAATATAGGTTGCACTATTAATCAGGAAGGCGGCTACCCCGGCTGGAAACCGAATAAAGACTCCGCCATCTTACAGGTAATGACAAAACTGTTTAAGGAACAATATAACCAGGAACCTGAAGTAGGCGCCGTTCATGCCGGACTCGAATGCGGCATCCTCGGATCTCATCTGCCTGGTATGGATATGATCTCCTTCGGCCCTACCATCCTGGATGCACACTCCCCGGATGAAAGAGTGCAAATCTCAGCGGTAGAACGTTTCTACAAACTATTGACACATACATTACAGGAAATACCTGCCAAAGCATAAAATGAAGGCCGCCTCATAAGAGACGGCCTTTTTTCTTAATCAACTATTCGGACTTGAGACTGTGAGCAGGATTCAAAATGGCCGTTTTTATGGCCTGATAACTAATCGTACAAAGGGTTACTAACATTACTAACAGAAAAGCATATACGAAAACAATCGGCGATATCTGAATACGATAATCATACTGTTCCAACCAGGATTGTAATATCATCCATGCCAGCGGAATAGCAATCGCGCTTCCTACCGTCACCAGCAACAAAAACTGCCGGCTAAGTAATAACCACAGATGCATCGTGGAAGCGCCCATCACCTTGCGAATGGCAATCTCTCGCGTTCTCCTGGAAGCAGAGAAAGCCGCAAGCCCCAATAACCCAAAACAGGATACCAAAATAGCAAGGACCGCAAAAATCCCTGCCAGCTTACCTGTCAGCACTTCCATCTTAAACTTCTGTTCATAGGCCACATCTGCAAATGTATATTCAAATGGATATGCAGGATTGTAACGGGAGAAGATAGCCGCTATCTTTGCCAGCGATTCCTGCGTTGGAATCTGGCTGTTCAGACGATAAATGATGCTGCCATTGCTTTTTTCATGCAGGAATACAGTCGGTTCTGTAGGTGTAAACGGCGATTCCATCAATACATCCTTCGCCACACCTACAATGGTAAGACGCAACTTACCATTAAAAACGATCACCTGCCCTATCGGATGCTGCAAATTCATTTTCTTCACGGCAGCCTCATTTACAATGACCATCCCAGAATCAGCCGCCATCGTTTGATAAAAATCACGACCTTCTTTAATAGGCATATCAATCGTATGAAAATAATCTTCCAGCACAGACATATTGACAACGTTGATAAAGGAAGATGGCCCTCCCGTCTTGCCCTCCCACTGGTTGATAACGCCATGAGAATATACATCTGTTATCGCACTTCGTGCAGCCGTTACCGATGTCACCGCTCCGGACGCTAACAGTTCATTTTTCAGCGCAGGAAAACTATGATCCAGATCTACAGTCATCTCTGTAGATACCAAGCCGGTGGCATTATATCCTGTAGGTCTCGACTTTCCATATTGTATCTGTTGATAGATAACTATAGTTGCGATGATTAATGCTACAGAAGCGGCAAACTGCACAATGATCATTGCCCGCATCATGCCTCCCGATTTGTTATGCTGCTTTCCTCCCTTCAATACTACCACCGGACGGAAACCCGACAACAAAAACGCCGGCCGGCTACCCGCCAATATCGTTACGATCAAAATGAATAACGCCAATGTCATCCAGGCAAATGGCTGTTGATATGGCAGCTGAATAGATGCGCCCACCATGGCATTAAAAAATGGCATGATGACAAACAACATCCCTATACTCAATACAGCTGCGATAGCTGTCAACATGAACGACTGTATCATGAATTGCATTACCAGACTACTCCGCGAAGACCCGATTGCTTTTCGAACTCCTACTTCCTTCGCCCGTTTATCGGCCATGGCAGTGGACAAATTCACAAAATTGATACAGGCAATCAGAAGAATAAGTAATCCGATGATGATAAACATCCGCACATAAGCTATAAATCCGCCTACCACTTTTCCATTTTCAATTTTGTCGTAGAGATGCCACTGCGTTAATGGATGCAACATGGCACTCAAATGCGTAGCCGGAACGTGAGCATAAATCAGATCGCTTGCTTTCTTTTCCACCCCGGCCAAATTCACTCCCGGAGCCAGTTTAATAAAACACTGAAAGGAATTATTCTGCCAGTCGTTGCGAATACCCTGTATCCATTGACCCTGACTTTGCATTTCCAGATTTCGGAATGGAAAAAGAAAATCAAATTTAATAGTGGCATTATCCGGAACGTCAGCCAGTATAGCCGCCACACGCAGATCCTGCTGATTCTCTAGTCGAACGATCTTATTGATTGGATCTTCATTGCCAAAGAGGGCTTTTGCTGTAGACTGCGTAAGCAGGATATTATTGGGTGTTTTCAACAAACCCGCGTCTCCACGGATCACCTGATAATGAAAAATATCAAGAAACTCCGGTTCTACCGCTCCTCCTTTCAATATGTATTTCCGGTCTCCTACTAGAATTCCTTTCGCAGAAAACCAGTCGGTGATGGCCGCCCGCTCTACTCCCGGCACCTCCGTCTTCATGGCGGTAGCCAATGGCAGAGATGTTTGGGCCATCCCATGCTTCTGTCCCTCATTATCCACATAATTGGACTTCACCTGATAAATATTTTCATATCCAGGCAGAAACCGATCATAGGTATACTGATGCCAGGCCCAAAGGCCAATTATCAATGAAACCGTCATCCCAATAGCTAGTCCAGCTACATTCAATAAAGTATATCCGGGATTGGACTTGCAATTCCGCCATGCCGATTTCAGATAATTGCGAATCATAAATTTTTTTTGATGATCATCCCGAATAGGATGCCAGTATATAATACATTGACTATCAAATACAAATAGAATAAACCCTGTCCATTTACGGACGAAGATGCATCAAAATTGAACAATAAACACCACTTCATTGCCCCCACTACTATAACGAGTATCCTGCAATGAATTTTACATAAACACAAACAGCCATATAACAGCAGTGTATACACGAGATTCAAAAAAATGTATATATTGCAATAACAGCGATATACGTCCAACCAAAATCGTAACAAACTCTTAATAAAAGACTTATTCCGATTAATATACTTTTGCGCAATGGGAAAAGATAAGCAGATACAATCGCTTTTTCAAAGGGTCTGCTATGAGAACGATATTCAGGCGTACAATGAATTATACATAGCGCTTTGTGCCCGGTTGATTCATTTTTCTGCATCCATTGTATCTTCCTTTCATCTGGCAGAAGAAATTGTGTCGGATGTGTTTATCACGTTGTGGCAGAAACGAAATGATTTGTCACATGTAGACAATCCGGTAGTATATCTGTATGTCAGCACCAAAAATCTTTCCCTTAATACTTTAGCACAACAAAAGAAACATCAGCACAGATCATTGGATCATATCAATCTGGATATGCTGTCCATAGCACCCGATGCCGAAAACGGAATGGTATCTGCAGAAGTTGCCCAGAAAATAGAAAAGGCCATTCGTTCCCTGCCCACCCGTTGCCAGCTGATATTCCGTTTAATCAAACATGATGGCCTCAGTTACCGGGAAGTAGCCATTCTATTGAATATTTCCACCAAAACCGTGGACGCTCAACTTACTATTGCTGTTAAAAAAATATCCCAGGTAATTCGTTTCGACCTGTCGAATGAAATCGTGCAAAGCTTTCTCCGCATCGATTCCTGATTTTTTTCAATTCTCTTTAGGGAGTTTTTACCCTTTTACTTGTCCTTCTTGTAAGGGAGAGTCAAATAATTATTACAAACCCCAAAAGGGCAGTATATTTTGTCTCTTATCTCTAACTATGGACCAGGAAAATCTCTACACATTACTCGCACGCGAAATGGCCGGTGAACTTTCGAAAGAAGAAGCTACGGCCCTGCAACAACTGTTGCTGCAGGACCCCAATGCCGCGCATATACGCGAGGTATTTGCACAAAACTGGAAGTCCGCCAAAAATTCATATAGTCATGCTCAGGTAGAGCAACTACTGGAAAAACACCAGCTTCGGTTACAACAGGCAATCGAAGTGCGGGAACCAGTACCAGCAACAACGGCGCCACGAAAAATCTGGAAACTGTATGCAGGTATAGCCGCCAGCATATTAGTATTGGTAACGATGGGTATGTACTTCTTCCATTCCAAACCAACAAAAGCCCCTGTCCCACTGGCACAACTGGTCACTTCCAAACGGACGCGCTCACAAATAATATTACCGGATGGCTCACGGGTATGGTTAAACGCTGGAAGCAAACTAAATTATCCGGAACATTTCGAACCGCATAAACCAAGAGAAGTAACCCTTGAAGGGGAAGCATTTTTTGTGGTGACCGGCGACGCCGAAAGACCATTCCACGTACATACCAAAACATTTCATGTACACGTATTAGGTACCTCCTTTAATGTGAGAGCCTATCCAACAGAAGACAGTGCAGTGACCTCTCTCGTGCAGGGCGCTGTAGAAGTAGTGATGAACAATGATTCCCGGCAGGTGGTTGCTCTCCGGCCCAACGAAAAGCTGACGGTCCCTGTGAACGCCGCCATGCAGCAAACTACATCCGCCGCTCCAACGCCGGTACCGCAAAAAAGTAAGCTGGCATTGGTACAGGATAGCATCTTCACCGAAACCGCCTGGGTACAAAATAAACTGGCATTCAAACACCTGAAACTGGAAAAAGTAGCCGCCATGCTGGAACAATGGTATGGCATCGAAATAGATTTCCGCGATGATAATAAACGGAATTTTTACTTCACCGGCGTATTTGAAAGAGAAAGCCTGGAGCAAGTGCTGAACGCATTGGAGAATACACGCTCCTTTACCTGGGAGAAAGACAGTACTGGAAAAATCTGGATTAAATAACTATTCTATTCACCTAAAAAAACAATAGCCTGAACAGACAGTAATTTCTAAAACTTTATTGCAAAAAGGATTTAGCTAGTAACCGAAAAAAAACGGGAAATGTTCGCACCATTCCCCGCATAAATATCGGTTAACGGCATCGTATTGGGTAAACTTTCCATCAACAATTTATTAACCAACAAAACAAATGTATGAAAAAAAGTACAGTGGGCAATTGGCTTCCGCCAGGTCGGAAGCTATATAAACTGTTAATTTTTATGAAGCTTTCAATGCTGCTGATCACCGTTGCATTCTTACACGTAAGTGCAGCTGTGCATTCTCAATCTACTATTACAGTAAAACTCACGCAGGTGCAACTGGAGAAGGCGCTGGCCCTCCTCGAGCAAAACAGCCATTACCGGTTTGTTTACAACGACGACAACCTGCCTGCCAATCATAAAATAACACTGGATGCCAAAGACTGGAGCATCGATGCGGTCCTGGATAAAATCCTGGACCATACCTCCCTCCGCTTCAGAAAAATGTCCGATAAACTGATCGTTATTGCCCCCGCCAATACGGTCAGCAACGACATCCTCGTGAAAGGACATGTAGTAAACCCCGCAGGAGAATCCCTGCCCGGTGTAAGCGTACGCATAAAAAATACCAGCATCGGTACCGTTACAAATGAGAAAGGAAACTTCGACTTAAAGGTTCCCGAAAATGCTATACTACAACTCACTTACGTAGGCTTCGATCAACAGGAAGTTGCCGTGAATGGCCGCGATAAAATCACCATTACACTGGAACCTTCCAGGAACTCCATGGAAGAAGTCATCGTTGTGGGATACGGTACGCAGAAAAAAATTAACGTAACAGGCGCCATTGATCAAATCGCCGGTAAACAACTGGCCGAACGACCTATCGCCAACGTCATGCAAGGACTCCAAGGTCTGAGCCCCGGCCTGAATATCAGCTATGCCGGAGGTAAACCCGGCCAGGTACCTAATATCAATATCCGCGGCATCGCAACCATCGCCGGTAGCAACGGTACCGTACCGCCATTGATTATCATTGATGGTATCGCTTCTGCTACAGAAGATATGATGCGCCTCAATCCCGCCGATATCGCTTCTATATCTGTTCTCAGAGATGCCGCTTCCGCAGCCATATACGGCGCGAGGGCCTCTTTTGGCGTTATCCTCATCACTACCAAACAAGGTACTGCCGGCGGTAAACAAACGCTCAGCTATAACAACTATTTTGCAAAATCACGCCGTACCATATTACCTACCCCCGTTACCGATCCTTACATCTATTCCCGCGTGCTGGAAACGTCTACAGACAACACGCCATGGGACTATGTAAACTATTCCGACGAATACTATAAATGGGCTAAAGAAAGATCAGAAAATCCCTCCCTCCCAGATACCCGCATCGACCCCAACGATCCCACAAAATGGGCTTATATGGGCAGCAATAACTGGAATGACTATTTCTTCAGCAAAACCAATCCTTCCCAATATCATAGCATCTCCCTCAGCGGTAGCGCTGAAACAGCTAAGAAAATGCCCGTTACTTATCTGCTGTCTGCCGACTATACCAAAGAAAATGGCCTGAACAGATTAGCGAAAGATGAATGGAACAGAACCGGCATGCGCGCAAAAATCAACCTGAAACCAATTAGCTGGTTACAAGTAGATAATAACCTGAGTATTTATCAAACCAAGGCAGACGGCCCTACCTACAATATCACGGATGTATACTATCTCCAACCTACGCAGGTGGCCGTAAATCCTGATGGTACCTGGGGCAATTCCGGCGCAGGACGCCTCGCTGCTCAACTGGTAGACGGCGGCCGCAATGTTGCCACCCGCTTCGGTTTCCAGGATGTTATCAAAGGCGTTGGCTCATTCCTGAACAATGATCTGCAAATCACCGGAGACGCCAGCTTCCAACGCGAATTATGGAAATACCATGTAGACCAGAACATGTACAAAATCGGTTATGGCCCCAAGGATGTTCGCCAGGAAGGTAGTAGCGCTGTAACAGAAGAAAATGTTTTTGTGAGACACGATGTTTTCGACCTGTATGCCAACTATCATAAAACGATCGCCAGGAATCATGCTTTCACATTGCTTGCAGGTTACAACCAGGAAAGCTATGAATCCCAGGACATCTCGGCCAATAAGAAAAATATCATCTCCCCATCATTACCATATATAAAACTTACCAGCGGCGATGCCTCCGCCACAGGCACTTACGCTTCCTACGCCATCAGAAGCCTCTTTGGACGTATCAACTATACTTTTAAAGACCGATACATCATCGAAGCCAATGGCCGTTACGACGCATCTTCCCGATTCCCATCCAGCAACCGCGTAGGACTCTTCCCCTCCGTATCTGCGGCATGGATAGCCAGCGAAGAAGCATTCATTAAAAAAATACCATTGATCTCTGTACTCAAATTCAGAGGTTCATACGGTAGTCTGGGCAACCAGAATGTATCCTACTTCGGATACCTGCAACAACTACCTACCTCCAACTCCGGCTACCTGATAGACGGTAACTTTAATCAAACAGTAATCTCAGGTGCGCCTCTGTTGAAAATTGATCCATCTACCTACACCTGGGAAAAAGTAACCACTACCAATGTGGGTACCGACATTGGCCTGCTGGAAAACAGATTCCAGGCTTCATTCGACTACTTTATCCGCAATACCACCGGCATGCTCGCTCCCGGCCAGGAACTCCCTGCCGTACTCGGCACCGGCGCCCCGCTGAGAAATGCGGCCGATTTATCCACCCGCGGATGGGAACTCTCCGCCGCTTACCGCAATGATTTTAAAGTCGCCGGTAAACCATTCAACTTCGGTATCAAAGTGACATTGTCTGACGACAAAACAATTATCACACATTACAAAAATGACCAACAACTATTCAGTGGCAATTACTGGGATGGAAAAACTTTCGGCGAAATCTGGGGCCTGACCAATGACGGCTACTTCAAAGACAAGAACGACATCAAATCACTGGACGAATCCGCCATCGTTCCATGGGGCGCGCTGGAAATCAAAGAAGGCTGGCCTAAATACAAAGACCTCGATGGCAACCATAAAATAGAACTGGGCACTTCTGCAAAAGATCCCAAAGACCTGAAAGTAATCGGTAATACCAGTCCACACTATCGTTACGGTATAAACCTGGATATGAACTGGAATGGTATTGATCTCTCTGTATTTATGCAGGGTATCGCCAAAATGGATTACTATCCGCATCATTACCTGTTCTGGGGCCCTTTCCAGCAACCCTATGCGAATATCTATCCATGGAACCTCGACTACTACCGGGCTACTGCCGATAATGAAGCCACCCGCGCCAAACACAGCGAATCATATATCAAAGCTGGACTCGCTGATGCCAATACCAATTCCTACTATCCGATATTACAGTCCTGGCTCGCCGACAACAATAACCATAAAGGATTGGATATTCCGCAATCAAAATATCTGTTAAGTGCCGCTTATCTGCGCATCAAGAACGTTACACTGGGTTATACAGTACCTGCTTCCATCACAAAACGCTACCACATTAATCGTTTACGCTTCTTCGTTAGTGGAGAAAATATCTTCGAATTCTCCGCTATTAAAAAATACGTAGATCCGGAATCTATTATTGACGGCTATGGATGGGCTTATCCATATCAGCGCAAATATGCAGTAGGGTTAAATCTTGACTTGTAATACCGGACTTTACAATTATCGCAACATGAAAAAAATTACTAAATATATCGCCGTAGGACTACTCATCATCAGTAGTTCCTGCAAGAAGGGCTTCCTGGACCGTTATCCACAGGACACCATTTCTCCAGAGCTGTTCTTCCAGTCAGAAACAGATCTCTCCCTCTATATTAATGGATTACTCGACCTGCCAGGCACCTGGCAATATCTCGGCGACCAAAGCAGCGATAACACCGCTACTACAGGCTCCATCGAAATAAAAAATATGATGATTGGAACACCCACCTCTCAAACCATTACTGGTGGCTGGGATTGGGGACGCCTACGCAACATCAATTACTTCCTGGACAACTACAACAAAGCTGCCGTAACACAGGAAGTAAAAGACCATTATGCCGGCCTGGCCAGATATTACCGTGCCGCATTTTACTTTGCTAAAATCAGCCGCTTCTCCGATGTGCCATGGTATGGGAAAACATTACTCCCGGAAGATCCAGCCCTCTACAAAGGACGCGATCCCCGCGCATTAGTAGTAGATAGTATGATGGCCGATTTATCATTCGCCGCCAGTCACGTGCGGGAAAAAGTACCCGTGGGTACGCCTAACATCTGGGCTGTAAAAATGCTGTTCGCCAGAATTGCACTCTATGAAGGTACCTATCGGAAATACCACCCGGAACTGAATCTGCAACCCACTGCAGAACGCTTTCTAGACAGCGCATTGACCCAAACCAGGGACATTATGGCCTCCGCTAAATTCGCTATCTATACGGACCAGGGAGCCTCCAAATCTTATGCAGCTCTTTTCGCCAGCCAGGATGCATCGAAAATCAAGGAAATAATATTGGCAAACTCGTCCGACTACGCGAAAAGTAACGGTAGCAGCAACAGTAATATCAATAGTTATGTGTTCGGCGATTATGAACAGTCACCTTCACGAGACCTGATACAAACTTACCTGATGCAAGATGGAACACGTTTCACAGACATCCCGGGCTACGATAAATTTCAGTTTACACAGGAGTTTGTGAACAGAGATCCCCGCATGGTGCAAACGCTGGCCTATCCAGGTTTTAAACGCGCGAACGATACACGCCCGTACATTCAGCGCTTAAATAAAAACTTCACTGGCTACCACCAGGTAAAAGGTTATTTCAATACCACTGATAACGTAGTGGCAGGAAGTATGTTTTTCCCGGTATACCGATATGCAGAAACGCTGCTGATCTATGCGGAAGCACTCGCGGAAAAAGAAAAACTCACCCAAAGCGACCTGGATAAATCAATAAACCTCCTTCGTGCCCGTGCAGGCATGCCTCCCATTGACATGGTTACCAGCAACGCCAATATTGACCCCGTCCTTGCCTCCCAATATCCAGATGTAAACAGTTCCCTTAAAGGAACCATTTTGGAAATCCGCCGCGAAAGACGCGTGGAACTGGCACTGGAAGGTTATCGCTACGATGATCTGATGAGATGGCACGCCGGTAAACTGCTGCAAAAAATTCCAGAAGGCATGTACTTCCCAGGATTGGGCAAATACGACATGACAGGCGATGGCATTCCGGATATCATCCTGATTGATAAAAGCCAGGATATCCCGGCAGAAGGTAATAAAGAGAAAAATTCACTGAATATCACACTGGACTACTACAAAGCAGGCAGCTTTGGCGACGATGTAACCGTATATCTGAAAAATGGCGCTGCCGGAGGAAACATAGTAACGGAAACGAATACACGAAATTTTCAGGAACCTAAATTCTATTATCGCCCTGTTCCTAATACACAGGTAGTGCTGAATCCGAACCTGAAGCAAATTTTTGGCTGGGAATAAACCATCTTATGAATAGAAGAGATATATTAAAACGTACAGGTCTGCTGGCAGCCGGTTCCCTTCTGGGACCGGTGGCCGCCAGCGCCGCAACCGGCAAGCAAAGCCCGGTTCTCACTATAGCGCATATAACGGATGTGCATATACGCGAAGATCTCAATGCGCCAGCGCGATTCAAAAAGTGCCTGGAAGAAATTAAAAAGCAAAAAATTGATTTCTTTCTGAACGGAGGAGATTCCATCTTCGACGCTTCTTATGATAATGTGACGAGAGATCGAGTGACACAACTCTGGGGCATCTGGGATGATTGTATCAGCACCATCAAATCCTATGATATCTACAGCTGCCTCGGGAATCATGATATGTGGTGGAAAGCTCCTTCCAAAGAGGATTCCATGTATGGGAAAGACTATGTTGTAAAACGTTTAAATATCCCGCACCGTTATTATAGTTTCTCCCGGAAAGGCTGGCATTTTATCATCCTGGACGGTAACAACGATAATGTGTCGCTTGATGAAGAGCAATACAAATGGCTGGAAAAGGACCTTCAATCATTGCCGGCCGGTACGCCTACCCTGGTAATGTCGCATTATCCAATACTGGGTATTACGCCTATCCTTGTAGGTGGCGGTCATTCAGATCATTCCAAACTGAAAGCGTTGTTTTATCAGCATCGCGATAAAGTGAAAGTCTGTCTGAGCGGTCATAATCATCTATCCGATAATGCGGTGTATAACGGCGTGCGTTACTGCTGTAATGGCGCAATGAGCGGCTTTTGGTGGGGAGCGGGAGATAAGGAATCTGCCGGGGAAGGCTATTACCTGGAAACGCCTCCTGGTTATGCTATCCTCAAATTATACGCAGATGGTAAAGTGGAAAACGATTATATCGCACATTCCTGATCAGGAAAAAGAGAAATCACCCAAAATAAAAAAGCGTCTCAGTAGAGACGCTTTTTTTTGAACGTTGACCGTTCCGGTAGTTGCCCGACCTGGATTCGAACCAAGACAGTCAGAACCAAAATCTGATGTACTACCCTTATACTATCGGGCAATCAATGCTTATGGTGCATATACCCCCGTTGTTTGGGATTGCAAAAGTATGCTTTTTTTTGAATCTGCAAAAAAAACTTTTCAGCTTACAGTTTTTCTAATATCTGCGCCGGTTTGATCCACTCCATACAAGCATGATCTCCTCTGAAACAAGGCTTATTCCCAAACACAGAACATGGCCTGCACTCCAGATCCAGGATCTGTACGGCATTGTCGGCCGACTGTCCATAGCCCATAAACCCGGCATATGGATGCGTTGCTCCCCAAACAGAAACCACCGGCACCCCAAATAGCGAGGCCAGATGCATGTTCGCGGAATCCATGCTCACCATGGTATCCAACTGACTAATCACGGCCATCTCCTCTTTCAAAGACAAACGCCCCGCCACAGATACTGTCTGCGGATATTTAGCCGCTAAAGCGCCTAATCGTGCCGCCTCCTCTTTTCCCCCGCCAAAAAGCAGCACCTTATGCCCCTTTTCTCCGGAAACAGCCGCAATCACCTCTTCCATCTTCTCCAAAGGATACATTTTTTCCACATATGTGGCAAAAGGGGCGATTCCCACCCATTTATCCGTTCCCTTGGATGCTGTTACCGCCAATACGGATTCAGGTAAAGGACGAGGCGCAAAAACGGGTTTAGTACCCATTTCGCAGGAAAGCTGCAATCCACGGAATACCTGAGCATACCGCTCAATGGTAGTCGTCAGCGGCTGCAGTACTTTATCTTCCTTCCGCGTCAACGCCTTCTTACCAGCACGCCCTTTGTCGATTGTCCGCACCGGTACTCCCGTTAAACGGAAAAATGTACTCACCACCAGAGACCGAAGCACATTGTGTAAATCCGCTACCGCCGAAATCCTGAATTTGCTACGCAACTCCCGGAAAAGACGGAATAAACCAGGAAACCCTTTGTGAACACCCTTGAAATCCGCCGGATAAAAAGTAATCCCCGGAATGCCTTCACATAAAGCCCCCCAGTTCTTATTGGATACAAACACAATATCCACCCCCGGATTACTCTCCAGCATCTGCTGCATCACCGGTATGGTCATCGCCATATCCCCTAATGCAGAAAACCGGAATACCAGAATGGTTCGCTTGCTTTGTTCAGCTGCCATCTTGCTAAATCTTGAAAATTGGACTATTTCCCTTTATACAATACCGGATTCAGTGAAGGATCATTATACATCTTCATCTGCTTATACACCTTCATATATTTCTTACCAGCCGAAATATCCTGCAATAACTCCTCAATGGCCGTACCCAGATCCTTACGCTGCTCCAGCAGGATATCCAGCTTACGCTGACACGCTTCTCTGTGCTCCGGCGTAGCATCCTCACGGGTAGCCTCTTCCTGCATATGATAAATCTTTAACGCCAGAATAGACAACCGGTCAATCGCCCAGGCCGGACTCTCTGTATTAATAGCAGCATTAGCCACCATTGATACATCCTTGTATTTATCCAGGAAATAACTGTCAATGTATTCTACCACATCGGTACGCTCCTGGTTACTTTTATCAATCCAACGCTTGATACCCAAGGCTTCCACCGGGTCTATCGCAGGATTACGAATAATGTCTTCCAGGTGCCACTGCACCGTGTCTATCCAGTTTTTCAAATAAAGCAGGTGCTCAATGCTGCTCTTTTCATATGGATTGCTAATGCTCTGATGAACATCATTATACTGGTGATAGTCCAGTATGCTCTGATTAAATATCTGATTGCACAGTTGAGTAAACATCCGGCAAAATTATAAAGAATTTTTATCTGTTGACAATCACTTTCACATAATAAATTTTAAATATGTATCGTTTTATATGCGCTGTAACCTCAAACGCCTTTGCGCACTTTATTCTTTTGCTCTTTTGCGAGCAAAAAAAAAGCGCACGGTTGAAACCATACGCTTATTGTAAAAGATTGTCATGTGAATGTTCGAGAATGCAAATCGTGTAGGCATTAATGGTTATCTTGTGGATACGAATCCCGCAAGGTCATTACCTCATAACTTGTTACTCTTGCTAATAGCATGCATCATTGCAGCATACCGTTAACGTTGGCATTAATATTTTGAAATTGTAATTTTTTAATTGGAGTATACATTACTCTATGGCAAATAATATTTTGAGGGTATAAAAAAACTATCGTCACAGTAATCAGTCACATTCTTTTTTGCCGTGTCCACGGCGGGAACAATCATTAATGTAGTTTTTACTGTTTGCCGGACTTCCAAACTTCATTTCCTCAGGTTAAAGTCCACATGGCCAATTTTAACTTTCAGGGTTTTCTTTTAATTGCTAATCGGGGAAACTCCATCCATCTCCTTATCTCTTCGTCTCTTCATGCAAATTAAAAGGAGCCACTGCAATATTATGTGCAGTGGCCCACTTTTTTTATACAACGTTCGTGTGAAAATGTGATTTTTTTTATCCATTTTAGCTCGCCGAAGCCTTGCGCTGACGGCTCATTGCAAGATAATACACCGGAACGCCTAACAGTATGATACCCAGGCCCGGCAGTGTGTATTTTGTCTCAAACATCAACAACAGGATGGCCAACGATAACGCTACCACAATGTAGACAATCGGCAGTACAGGATAGCCAAATGCCCTGTAGGGGCGCTCTATCTCCGGACGCTTCCTACGTAACACGAAAATTCCCAGGATCGTCAGCACATAAAATATCAGTACGCCAAAAATTACTAACGCCAATAAATCATTATAACGCCCTGTCAAACAAAGGAACGATGCCCAGAAACACTGTATCCACAGCCCCTTTGCAGGCACGCTGTTCTTATTCAACTCTGCTGCTCCCTTGAAGAACAACTTATCTTGTGCCATGGTATAATAAATTCTTGCTCCGGAAAGAATCAATCCATTATTACATCCAAACGTGGAAATCATGATCATCACTGCAATCACCTTACTGCCAATACCGCCAAAAATATGCTCTGCGGCTGCTACCCCTACTCTGTCATTCGCTGCAAACGCAATCTCATTCAGTGGCAACACCGCCAGATACATCAGATTAGCACTCACATAAATAATCGTCACAATCAACGTTCCCAGGAATAAAGAACGACCAATATTCTTCTGCGGATTCTTGATTTCCGCTGCAATAAATGTAACGTTGTTCCAGGCATCACTGGAGAACAAAGTACCTTTCATAGAGATCGCAATTGCTCCCAGGAAAGCCAGGCCAGTTAAGGAAGACGACACCAGATTGTTATCAGTCATACTCAACGAAGCCGCGCTCCATGCATGCTCCCAGTTAGCATTCCAAATCTCTGCTTTTGCCCCCAGCAGAAAACCAAAAATAATCAGGCCAAAAAGGGACAATAACTTAGCCATCGTAAATACGGTCTGGATCACCTTTCCATGCTGTACCCCCCTGGTATTAATATACGTGAGGATAATGATGGATACAATGGCCACAATCTGCGCAGCAGATATATTCACCAACGATGATTCAAACAACAGATTCTTTTCACTGAAACCAGGAATCAGATATGCAGTGAACTTCGCAAATGCTACCGCCACCGCAGCAATAGTACCTGTCTGAATAACGCCGAACTGCGTCCAGCCAAAAAGAAATGCAATAAAGGGATTATAAGCTTCCCGCAAGTATACATACTGACCTCCCGCTTTGGGATACATACCGGAAAGCTCGCCATAGCTCAATGCAGCTATCAGCGTGACAATGCCCGCCAATACCCACATGGCAGTGATCCATCCTGCTCCACCTACATTACGGGCAATCTCAGCGGTAACAAGAAAAATCCCGGACCCAATCATGGAGCCGGCTACGACCATCGTGGCATCGAGTAAGCCTAAAGTTGGCTTGAAGGATTTAGTTTGGTTGATTTCCATAAGTTAAAGTAGAAGTAAAAAAAAATCCTGGTTCAATGAACCAGGACTATAAGGTAGATATTTTTTTCAAGATTTGTATTTCCACAGGTTATTTTGATGCACCCGCTTCATTCATCCCCTTGATAACATCAGCAGTAATATCATAGTTAGAATCTTTCCACAAGATATTGCTCACACCCTTACGATAAGAGAAGATATAAGCAAAACGCTTGTCTTTATTGAATGATTCCAGAAAACCATCCAGACGAGTTTGTAACTCATCATTGAATTTAGCTTCCTGCTCAGAATAAGTAGTTCTCATTTGTTGCGCTTCCTGCTCCAGTTGCTGTTTCTTTGCCAGAATAGAACGTTGTGCGTTTTCTCCCTGCTCCTGTGTCATGCTGGATGCATTACGCTGTAAATTTTCAAACTCATTCTGCAATCCGCGAGCCTTCGCCTGCAGCGTATTTTCCATGGATTGCTGTTTCTTCTCCAACTCTGCTCTCTTCTCTTTGAAATACTCAAAATGTGCTTCCAGAGAATCCAGATCTACATACGCAATTTTGAAACCTCCATTGGTAGCAGCTGCAGTAGAAGCAGTGTTTGCAGCAGGTGCAGTGCCGGCAGTTTTATTGTTCTGGCACGCCATGAATAAGCCTGCTGTCAGTGTGGCTACTAATCCTTTAGTCACGATTTGATTACGAGTGCGCATGTTTGTTAAGTAGATTTTCTGAATTTTAGTTTTGAAAATAGAACGGCTAAAATAAATATTTTGCCGGATTTTCGACTTTGATTTAAAATATTTAGCTATGTTTTAACTTAACAAGGTCGGTCATGCCTTGCTACAGCAGATTTCAGCCTATTTCTCCCCAATATAGCAATTTTAGTTGTGTAACACCGGAAATACATTAAAATTCACAGTATCCAACGCATTGCCTGTTGCTACAAACGTATACACCTTGCCGTTGTTCAGATTCATCGGAAATACTCCCAGTCGCTTAGACGAGTCTGCCCAAAAGACATTCAGCTTGTAACTACTGTCTGCATAAATAGTTTTGAAAGAGGATTGCGCAGTGAATCCCATCCCTGCAAATCCATTCAGTATAATACTTGTATCCACCGCAAAATCAAGACCCAGCGGCACTTTGGTATTACGAGTACTTCTATAGCTATCGCTCAGATCAACCACCCGGTAACGAGCACTCTTGCCTGGAAGCGCAGATAAATCATCTTCTGTAAATGCAAATACCAACCCCGTATTGGTGGAATCCACACCCAGTATGCCAGAAAAATAACGGCCATTCCGCAAGTTCACCTGTCCCAGATTGATTACATTCGAAGGATTATTGACCGGATATATATACAGGTTATAAGCCTGTGCCCGGAATGATGCATATGCGCTCCCTTGTCCATAAGGCACGCCATTAGACACATTCACCGTATCTACCCTTACCCCGAAACTCGATCCCGGAACACCATTGATAAACATAAAATGCGACTGCGTTACTGGTATTGCACTATCCACATCCTTCTTACAGGCGGCAAATGCAAGTACCCCCAGAAATAATACTGTTAAAATCTGTTTCATCCGTCCGGAACGTTATTGAGAACTCAAAAATAACTTTTAATTGCTTTTAAACAATTATTCCTGCCGACAGTCTAAGCCTCCGTCAACTTATATTTTTTTTTAATTTTTACACTATGAAATTAACCACTATCCTTATGCCCGCTTTTGTACTGGGGCTGTCTTTCTCTGCTGTTGCACAGGAAAAAAACAAAAATGATAAACAAAACCATCCGCATGAAATGCGCCGCGATAGCGTACATGCACAGCATCAAAGTAAAGGTGAATTCCGCCGCGACAGCGCTGCCGTAAAGCATTCCAAAGCTGAGTGGAACCACGACAAAAACGAGGTAAGAAAAGATGGAAAAGAATTCCGTCGCGACAGCTCTGCCAACAAACATCCGAAATCCGAATTCAATCATGATAAAAATGATAAACGAAAAGAGGAGAAAAGAACGGAGGATAAACGAAAAGACGAAAAAAGAAAAGATGAAAAAGATTTCCACCACGATCCAAAGAAAAAAGATCAGGTGAAAAGAAAAGAAGAACGCGAAAACAAACAATAAACTTAAAAAGGCTGTGTCTACGGATGCAGCCTTTTTTTCACGCTTTTAAGCTGCCAATTATTTTTATACTAGAAAATTATAGTTACAAAAACCCACTAATGTATAAATGGAGATGCATTAAATTTACCCAAACTCAATTTCTATCATGAAAATAATCCCAGCCGTATTACTCGGCGCTTCCCTAACCTTAGCTGGACTAACTTCACAAGCACAAAAAATCGAACTCGCCAAAGGCAACCTGGCGTCTATTCTGAAAGGTCAGACCTCTATTAACGTCCAATATACCTACGATCATATGAGTGTAGGCAAGTACGACAGAGAGCAAGATTATGTTTCCGACAGAACCGCTACCTACAATAAAAAAGAAGCTGGTCGTGGCGACGCATGGGCAAAAGCCTGGGTTGGCGACAGAGCACAGAAATTCGAACCCAAATTTGAAGAATTGTTCAATGAAAACAGCGACTTCCAAATTACCAAAGACAACTCCAGCAAATACACGCTGATCTTTCACACGACCTCTACTGAACCAGGCTATAATGTTGGCGTAATGCGCAAAAACGCCAGAATCGATGCAGAAGTACTGCTCGTTGAAACTGCAAATCCTGATAAAGTACTGGCAAGAATAACTGTGGAAGACGCTCCTGGCCGTACTTTCGGCGGTTATGATTTTGACACCGGCGGTCGTATCTCAGAATGCTACGCCGTAAGTGGTAAAAAACTCGCCAAATTCATCAACAAAAAAGCAAAGAAAGCATAGCAAAAAAAAGCGGATATCGATTGATATCCGCTTTTTTTATACAGCCAGTAACACCGCTACATAATGACATATCGCCGCTACCAGCACCAGAAAATGCCAGACAGCATGCGTAAACTTATACTTATCCCAAACATAGAAAAACACACCTGCAGAGTATAACAACCCACCCGCAAACAACATCACAATAACGGATATGGGCATATTTTCAAAGAAACGCTTTCCTCCAATAACCATAATCCAGCCCATCGCCAGATAAATAACGGTCGATAATATCTCAAATCTCCCCGTAAACCAGATCTTGAAAAATACGCCTACCAACGTTAGTCCCCATAGTATACACAACAATATTATCCCGAAAGAATTAAGCATATACATCAGCAAAAACGGCGTATACGTACCTGCTATCAGGAAATAAATACTGATATGGTCCAACACCAGGAAAATCTTCTTGACATACTGCTCCAAACTGAGATGGTATACCGTGGAATTGGTGAATAAAAGAATAAAACAAAAACTGTAAATACCCGCCCCCACAATTCCCGGAGTATTACCATGTGTGGCGGCAATGGCGGTCAGCACCGGCAATGCGCTGACACCGAAAATCACTCCTGCTGCATGTATCAACCCGTTCACTACTTCCTGCTGCCTGGAGTAAGTCTGCTGTACTATAATTCCCATAAGCTATGATTTGTACTCAAAGCTAAGGGTTATTTATGATCTGATGATTTAGGGAGACACGAGTCTGCGACAATAAAAAAGCCTCTCCTTTGCAGGAGAGGCTTTCTCAATATTAAAATGCTTACGCACTATTCTTCTTCATCAAACTGGAATACTTCTTTAGAAGATGCCAGGATATCGTATTCTTCTTTAGAACCTACGATCATGTTTTCGAATTCACGTAAACCTGTACCAGCAGGGATCAGGTGACCGGTGATAACGTTCTCTTTCAAGCCCATCATGTCATCGATCTTACCGTTGATAGCTGCCTGAGACAGTACCTTGGTAGTTTCCTGGAAGGACGCTGCAGAAATCCAGCTGCGAGTTCCCAGGGAAGCCTTGGTAATACCTTGTAACAGCGGGCTGGAAGTTGCTGGCTGCGCATCGCGGAATTCAACCAGTTTCTTATCAGCACGACGCAGGAGAGAATTCTCTTCACGTACCTGACGCAGGGTCACGATCTGACCAGCTTTCAGTACAGCGGATTCGCCTGCTTCTGTTACCACCTTCTTATCGAAGATGTTATCGTTCTCTTCAAAGAAGTCGAATCTGTCTTCAGTATCGCCTTCCAGGAAGCGGGTATCGCCTGGATCTTCAATGTTTACTTTACGCATCATCTGGCGTACGATCACTTCAATGTGCTTGTCGTTGATCTTCACACCCTGTAAGCGGTAAACCTCTTGAATTTCATTCACCAGGTATTCCTGAACGGCAAACGGACCTTTAATAGCCAGGATGTCAGCAGGAGTAGTAGAACCGTCGGACAGAGAAGTACCAGCTTTCACGAAGTCGCCGTCCTGAACCAGGATGTGACGAGTCAATGGCACCAGGTATTTCTTAATCTGACCTTCGCGGCTCTCGATGATGATCTCACGGTTACCACGTTTGATGTTACCAAATGCTACCACACCATCAATTTCAGAAACGATAGCAGGGTTGCTTGGGTTACGTGCCTCGAACAGTTCAGTTACACGAGGCAGACCACCCGTGATGTCTCGGAGTTTACCGATAACACGTGGGATCTTCACGATAACCTGACCTGATTTCACGCTGTCTCCCTCATCAATTACGATGTGAGATCCAACTGGCAAGTTGTATGATTTCACTTCCTTGTTGCCTTCTACAACGATGGAAGGGATCTTGTTTTTGTCTTTGGTTTCGATAACCACTTTCTCACGGTGACCAGTCTGTTCGTCCGCTTCTTCACGGAAGGTGATACCTTCAATGATGCTGTCGAAACGAATGCTACCAGGGATTTCAGACACGATAACGGCGTTGAACGGATCCCAGGTACAAATCTGATCGCCTTTAGCGATTTTCTGACCATCTTTTACTAACAGGGTAGAACCGTAAGGGATGTTGTTAGTGATCAACAGACGATCATTTTTCACATCCATGATACGCAGCTCACCGGTACGACCGATAACCACCTGTACTTTATCGCCTTCAGCGTTTTCGTAAGTAGTGGTACGCAGACCGTCAAACTGTACAGTACCATCGAATTTGGCAAGCAGGCCGGATTCAACAGATGTAGAACCAGCCACACCACCCACGTGGAAGGTACGCAGTGTCAACTGTGTACCAGGCTCACCGATGGACTGTGCAGCGATGATACCTACAGCATCACCTTTCTGAGCAGTGTAACCAGTTGCCAGGTTTTTACCATAACATCTTACGCACACACCACGACGGCTTTCGCAAGTCAGAACGGAACGGATTTCTACAGTTTCAATAGCACTTTCTTCAATACGATGTGCAACATCTTCTGTGATTTCTTCACCAGCGCCTACAATCAGCTCATCTGAATGCGGATCGTACACATCATGGAGGGAAGTACGGCCCAGGATACGATCGTACAGTGGTTCTACCACCTCTTCGTTATCTTTCAGGGCAGAGGTAGCGATACCACGCAGGGTTCCGCAATCCTCGTCGTTAATTACCACATCCTGTGCAACGTCCACCAGACGACGAGTCAGATAACCCGCATCCGCTGTTTTCAACGCCGTATCCGCAAGACCTTTACGAGCACCGTGCGTAGAAATGAAGTATTCCAATACGTTCAGACCATCCTTAAAGTTGGACAATACCGGGTTCTCGATAATCTCAGAACCAGTAGATCCACTCTTACGAGGCTTAGCCATCAGCCCCCTGATACCAGCCAGCTGTTTAATCTGCTGTTTGGAACCACGCGCACCGGAATCCAGCATCATGTAAACAGAGTTGAAACCTTGTTTATCTGTAGCCAGCTCGCGGATCAGCGTTTCAGTTACTTTGGTATCGACGCGGGACCAGATGTCAATGATCTGGTTATAACGTTCGTTGTTCGTGATCAGACCCATGTTGTAGTTATCCCAAACTTCATCCACCTCGCCAGCTGCGCTGTCAATCATATCCTGCTTAACGTCAGGAATGATCAGGTCATTGATGTTGAAGGACAGACCACCACGGAATGCCGTACGGAAACCTAACTGTTTGATATCATCCAGGAACTTCGCTGTAGTAGGGATGTTCGTGTATTTGATGATGTCACCGATGATTTCACGCAGGGACTTTTTAGTCAGAAGGGCGTTTACATAACCGGCTGCCTTAGGAACGTGCTGGTTGAACATCACGCGACCTACGGTAGTTTCGATCAGTTTTCTTTCCAGTTCACCTTTAGCATTTCTTACATCAGCTTTAACACGGATGTGCGCATGCAGGTCAACTTTACCTTCGTTATGTGCGATAATAACTTCTTCTGCAGAGTAGAAAGCTTTACCTTCTCCTTTTACGATCTCATCACCCATTGTTTTCTTACCCTTAGTGATGTAGTACAGACCGAGTACCATGTCCTGTGAAGGCAGGGTAATTGGCGTACCATTCTGCGGGTTAAGAATGTTGTGAGAAGACAGCATCAGGAGCTGTGCTTCCAGGATAGCCGCGTTGCTCAACGGTACGTGTACCGCCATCTGGTCACCGTCAAAGTCGGCGTTGAACGCAGAACACACAAGCGGGTGCAACTGAATAGCTTTACCTTCCACCAGTTTAGGCTGGAATGCCTGGATAGACAGACGGTGAAGTGTCGGAGCACGGTTCAGCATAACTGGGTGACCTTTCAGTACATTTTCCAGGATATCCCAAACTACTGCTTCTTTACGATCCACCAGCTTCTTAGCTGATTTCACGGTTTTCACAATACCTCTTTCAATCAGTTTGCGAATGATAAACGGTTTGAACAGCTCTGCCGCCATATCTTTTGGCAGACCGCACTCATGCAGTTTCAGTTCAGGACCTACCACGATAACGGAACGACCGGAGTAGTCCACACGTTTACCGAGCAAGTTCTGACGGAAACGACCTTGTTTACCTTTCAGTACATCTGACAGTGATTTCAGCGCACGACCACCTTCCGCTTTAACAGCGTTAGATTTACGGCTGTTATCGAAGAGAGAATCCACCGCTTCCTGCAGCATACGTTTTTCGTTACGCAGGATCACCTCAGGCGCCTTAATTTCGATCAGACGTTTCAGACGATTGTTACGAATGATCACCCTGCGATACAGGTCGTTCAGGTCAGAAGACGCAAAACGGCCACCATCCAACGGAACTAACGGACGCAGTTCTGGTGGAACAACAGGGATATATTGCATTACCATCCATTCAGGACGGTTTTCAACACGACCATTTGCTTCACGGAAAGCTTCTACAACGCTGAGGCGTTTCAGAGCCTCTGCTTTACGTTGCTGAGAAGTTTCAGTTGCAGCCTGGTTACGCAGTTGGTAAGAAAGACCATCCAGATCAATACGAGCCAGCATCATTTCTACCGCTTCCGCACCCATTTTCGCAATAAACTTGTTCGGATCTTCATCCGGCAGCAGTTGATTGTCTTTTGGCAGCGTATCCAGGATATCCAGGTATTCTTCTTCAGTGAGCAGATCACCGTAGTTCATACCTTTTTCCTGTTTAGCACCCGCCTGGATCACTACATATCTTTCGTAGTAGATGATAGTCTCCAGTTTTTTGGAAGACATACCCAGGAGGTAACCGATTTTATTTGGAAGTGATTTGAAGTACCAGATGTGTACAACGGGAACAACCAGACGAATATGTCCCATTCTTTCGCGACGTACTTTCTTCTCCGTAACTTCTACACCACAACGGTCGCAAACGATACCCTTATAACGGATACGTTTATATTTTCCGCAATAGCATTCGTAATCCTTTACAGGACCAAAAATCCTTTCACAGAACAAACCATCACGTTCCGGCTTGTAAGTACGGTAGTTGATGGTTTCAGGTTTCAGCACTTCACCGTATGAACGCTCCAGAATTACATCAGGAGAAGCCAGACTAATGGTAATGCTGTTAAAATTTGATTTAGGACGATTTTCTTTCTTGATAGCCATCTGTAATTAGCTTTTAGCTGTTAGCCGCCGTTTCCGAAGAAACAACGACAAAAATTTTATTCCTGCGAAATATCAAAGCTATCAGCCATCTGCACTTGCTGCAGACGGCTGGTAGCTAAAAGCTCTTAGTCAAATTTCAGATCCAGACCCAGACCACGCAATTCATGGATCAATACGTTGAAGGACTCAGGCACACCTGCTTTAGGTATGTTATCACCCTTCACAATTGATTCATAAGCCTTCGCACGACCTACGATATCATCGGATTTGATAGTAAGCAGTTCTTGCAGGATATTGGACGCACCGTATGCTTCCAGTGCCCATACCTCCATCTCACCAAAACGCTGACCACCAAACTGTGCCTTACCACCCAGCGGTTGCTGAGTAATGAGAGAGTATGGTCCGATAGAACGGGCGTGCATCTTGTCATCCACCATGTGGCTCAGTTTGAGCATGTAGATAACACCCACGGTCGCTTTCTGGTGGAAGCGGTCTCCGGTTTCACCATCATACAGGTAAGTGTGACCGAAGCTAGGTAATCCGGCTTCATTGATATAGCTGGCAATTTCTTCAGTGGTAGCACCATCAAAGATTGGAGTAGCAAAGCGTACACCCAGTTTCAGACCTGCCCAACCCAATACGGTTTCATAGATCTGTCCAAGGTTCATACGGGAAGGTACCCCGAGTGGGTTCAGTACGATATCCAGTGGAGTACCATCGGCCAGGAACGGCATGTCTTCATCACGCACGATCTTAGCAACGATACCCTTGTTACCGTGACGTCCCGCCATCTTATCACCCACTTTCAACTTACGTTTGCTAGCCAGGTAAACCTTCGCCAGTTTCAGTACGCCGGCTGGCAGTTCGTCACCGATAGAAATGTTGAATTTCTCACGTTTGTAACGACCCAGTTCTTCGTTGTACTTAATGTTGTAGTTGTGCAGCAGGGTGTTGATCTGATCGTTGGTTACCTCGTCGGTAGTCCAGCCGAGCGGATTCACGTTCTGGAAATCAATGTTTACCAGGTTCTTAGGAGAGAATTTAGATCCTTTGGAGATCAGCACCTCGCCGTAAGTGTTAGTAATACCTTGAGATACTTTATCTTTCAGTAATACCTGCAGCTTACTCATCAGCACTTCCAGCAGATCCTCTTCGTTCTTCTGGTGAACTTTTTCCAGTTTCTCCAGCGCCGCTTTTTCACGGGTTTTGGAGTTCTTATCTTTCTTAGCGCGGCTAAACAGTTTCTTGTCGATTACCACACCCTCAGTTGATGGAGGCGCTTTCAGAGAAGCGTCTTTCGCATCAGAAGCCTTATCACCGAAGATTGCGCGGAGCAGTTTCTCTTCAGGAGAAGGATCAGATTCACCACGAGGAGTGATTTTACCGATCAGGATATCGCCTTCTTTAATGTGCGCACCAACACGGATGATACCGTTCTGGTCGAGGTCTTTTGTAGCCTCTTCACTTACGTTAGGAATATCCGGAGTCAGTTCCTCTTCACCCAGTTTAGTATCACGTACTTCGAGTTCATACTCGTCAATGTGGATAGATGTAAAGAGATCTTCACGTGCAACACGCTCAGAGATTACGATCGCATCCTCAAAGTTGTAACCTTTCCAAGGCATGAACGCCACTTTCATGTTGCGTCCCAGTGCCAGCTCACCGCCACGGGTAGCGTAACCTTCTGTTAAGAAGTCGCCAAATTCCACGCGCTGACCTTTCTTCACACAAGGTTTCAGGTTGATACAGGTACTTTGGTTCGTTTTAACGAATTTGGTCAGGTTATAGATCACCAGATCATCTTCGAAGCTCACCAGTTTCTGCATCTCATCACGCTCGTAACGAACATGAATTTCTTTTGCATCCACGAACTCGATCACACCTTTACCTTCAGCGGTTACCTGCAGACGGGAGTCGCGTGCAGCTTTCGCTTCCAGACCTGTACCTACGATAGGTACTTCAGGATTGATCAGAGGTACCGCCTGACGTTGCATGTTTGATCCCATCAACGCACGGTTGGCATCATCATGCTCCAGGAACGGAATCAGTGATGCAGACAGACCTACGATTTGGTTCGGCGCAACGTCCATGAATTCCACTTCGCCTCTGTCGAGGATAGGGAAGTCACCGGTTTCGCGGGATTTAACTTTATCATTTATGAAGTTACCTTTATCATCGAGCGGAGCGTTTGCCTGCGCGATTTTCACGGTATCTTCTTCTTCAGCGCTGAGGAATTCTACATTCGTCATGTCCACTTTACCGTTGTTTACTTTACGGTAAGGAGTTTCGATGAAGCCCATTTCATTCACTTTCGCGTGAACGCAGAGGGTAGAAATCAGACCGATGTTTGGACCTTCCGGAGTTTCGATAGTACACAGACGGCCATAGTGGCTATAGTGAACGTCACGAACCTCAAAGCCTGCTCTTTCACGGCTCAGACCACCGGGTCCGAGAGCGGAGATACGACGTTTGTGCGTGATCTCAGAAAGCGGGTTGGTTTGATCCAGGAACTGTGACAGCTGGGAAGTACCGAAGAAGGAGTTGATTACGGAAGACAGTGTTCTTGCGTTAATCAGATCCACTGGCGTGAACACCTCGTTGTCACGAACGTTCATTCTTTCACGGATGGTACGAGCCATACGTGCCAGACCAACGCCAAACTGAGCATATAACTGCTCGCCTACAGTACGAACACGACGGTTAGACAGGTGATCGATATCGTCGATCTCTGCTTTACTGTTGGTCAGTTGTACCAGGTATTTGATGATGGCAATGATATCTTCCTTCGTGAGGACTTTCATGTCCAGCGGCGTAGGAAGACCCAGTTTTCTGTTGATTTTGTAACGACCAACATCTCCGAGGTCATAACGTTTGTCGGAGAAGAATAATTTATCAATGATACCCCTTGCTGTTTCATCATCCGGCGCATCTGCACCGCGCAGTTGGCGGTAGATATGCTGAACGGCTTCCAGCTCGGAGTTAGAAGTATCCTTATTTAATGTATTGTAGATGATGGAGAAGTCGCCGCTCACCTCTTCTTTCTGAACGAACACACTCTTCAGACCCATGTCCACGATGGTTTCAATGTTCGCTTCATCCAGAATACTGTCGCGCTCGAGCATAATCTCATTACGCTCGATACTTACTACTTCACCGGTATCTTCATCCACAAAGTCTTCCACCCAACTTCTCAGGACGCGTGCAGCCAATTTTTTCCCAGCGTATTTATCGAGGGATTTTTTGTCTGCTTTCACTTCATCCGCCATGCCAAACAGCTGGAGAATGTCCTTATCTGTTTCATAACCAATCGCACGTAACAGGGTGGTAACCGGGAATTTCTTCTTACGGTCAATGTAAGCGTACATCACATTGTTGATGTCCGTTGCAAACTCCATCCACGCGCCCTTGAACGGGATTACCCTTGCAGAGTAAATCTTGGTTCCGTTCGGATGTATGGATTGACCAAAGAAAACACCAGGAGAACGATGAAGTTGGGAAACAACTACACGTTCAGCACCATTAATAACGAAAGTACCTCTAGGGGTCATGTAAGGGATGTTACCTAGGAACACATCCTGCACAATAGTCTGGAAATCCACATGCTCCTCATCGTTACAGCTGAGACGAAGTTTCGCCTTCAACGGAACGGAGTAGGTAAGCCCACGCTCAATACATTCCTCGATGGTATAACGTGGAGGATCAACGAAGTAGTCCAAGAACTCCAGATTGAAGATATTACGCGTATCCGTAATCGGGAAGTTCTCTTTAAATACTTTAAAAAGACCTTCGTTATTTCGCTTGTCTGGTGTGGTTTCTAATTGGAAGAAATCCTTGAAAGATTGGATTTGGATAGCCAACAGATCCGGTGTCTCAGTAACTTGTTTGATCTTTCCAAAATTTACTCTTTCGTTTGTTTGGGCTTTTTTTAGAGACATATTCGAAGTTAGCAGTTATATGACTTGTAAGAATTAGGGAAATTAAGATTTCTTTGCCAATATCCCATCCTCATAAAATATTGCCTTTCTGCACGTTGTCAAATTCACTTAAGTGATTCCCTATTTTGACTCTCTGAAAAAGACACTTTCCCAAAGGGAATAAGGCCAAAAGTGCTGTTCGCACTTTTGACCTTTAAAAGATGTATATACTAAGCAAAGAATTACTGAATTTCAACTTCAGCACCAGCTTCAGTCAGCTTAGCTTTCAGATCTTCTGCTTCAGCTTTGCTAACGCCTTCTTTTACTGATTTAGGAGCGCCGTCAACCAGTTCTTTCGCTTCTTTCAGACCGAGACCAGTCAGGTCTTTTACAACCTTAACTACGTTCAGTTTGCTAGCACCTGCAGATTTCAGAACTACATTGAATGCAGTTTTTTCTTCAGCAGCTGGAGCAGCATCACCAGAAGAAACTACTACTGCAGCAGCAGCTGGTTCGATACCATACTCATTTTTCAGAACATCTGCGAGTTCTTGAACTTCCTTAACAGTTAAACCAACTAATTGTTCGGCTAATGCTTTTACGTCTGCCATTTTATAAATATTTAATTAATTTTTGTAATTGTTGTTTGTTATATATTATGACTTGGAAGCCAAATGTTTGTAGGGAGAATGCTCTCCCAAAGATTACTCTGCTGCTGGAGCTTCTGCTGCAACAACTTCGCCACCTTCGTTTTTGCCTTTTTCCAGCAACGCAGCGATAACGCGTTTTGCAGGAGACTGGAGGAGACCGATAACTTCGCCGATGAGCTCGTTCTTAGTCTTGATTTCAGTCAGCGCTTTCAGCTGGTTGTCACCAACGTAGATTTCGTCAGCAACGAAAGCAGCTTTCAGAACTGGTTTTTCCAGTTTGTTGTTCGCTTTACGGAAAGAAGAGATGATCAGAGCTGGCTCTTTTGGAGAATCAGAGAACATCAGTGCAGTTACACCGTTCAGCGCATCAAAAACACCTGCATATTTCTCAGCATCCAGAGATTCCAGCGCTTTCTTAATCAGGGTGTTTTTTGCAACCTTCATTTCTACATTCTTATCGAAGCACGCTTTCCTCAGGTTAGAAACCTGCGCTACAGTCAGTGATTCAGTGTTAGTGATGTAGAAGTTGTTGTATTGAGAGAACTTGCCTTTCAGCAGTTCGATCACTTCATTTTTTTGATCTTTATTCATATTATTACGTTTGCAGCTAGCCCATTCCCCTTGCGGTATAACAGACTACACACTCGTGATCAATTAGTTTTGAACAGATTTAGTGTCGATAGCGATACCTGGGCTCATTGTAGAAGCCATAGACAGGCCTTTCAGGTAAGTACCTTTCGCAGTAGCTGGTTTCAGCTTGATGATAGCATTGATCAGCTCCATAGAGTTCTGCTCAATTTTCTCAACACCAAAAGATACACGACCGATAGAAGCGTGGATGATACCAGCTTTATCAACCTTGAAAGTGATTTTACCGCCTTTAACATCATTTACAGCAGCTGCAACATCGTTAGTAACAGTACCGGTTTTAGGGTTAGGCATCAGGTTACGAGGACCTAAGATTTTACCCAGTTTACCGATTTTAGGCATTACAGCAGGTGTAGCGACGATCACATCTACGTCAGTCCAGCCACCTTCAATCTTAGTGATGAATTCGTCCAGACCCACGAAATCTGCGCCAGCTTCTTTTGCAGCCGCTTCTTTATCAGGGGTGCAAAGTACTAACACTTTTTTTGTTTTACCAGTACCGTGAGGAAGCGTTACGGAACCACGGATAGCCTGGTCTGCTTTCTTAGGATCAACGCCTAAGCGGATATGTAAATCGACAGAAGAGTCGAATTTAGTGCAGTTGATTTCTTTTACCAAAGTAGAAGCCTCTTTCAGAGAGTAAACTTTGTTTTTCTCCACCTTTGCTTCAGCTACTTTTCTCTTTTTAGTTGCCATTTTTTCAAAATGTTTTTAAGTCCTGCCTTAACAGGGTGAAACAATTAGTTTTCCCAAGGAGCTTTACCTTCAACAGTAATACCCATGCTGCGTGCAGTACCCGCAACCATGCTCATAGCACTGTGCAGTGTGAAGCAGTTCAGATCAGGCATTTTATCCTGTGCAATTGCTTCAACCTGCGCCCAGGTTACTTTACCAACCTTGTTACGGTTAGGCTCTTTAGAACCACTTTGAATTTTGGCAGCTTCCAACAGCTGAACTGGAGCCGGAGGAGTCTTAATTACGAAGTCAAATGACTTGTCTGTGTAAACAGTCAGCAACACAGGCAATACCTTACCCATTTTATCCTGGGTACGAGCATTGAACTGTTTGCAGAACTCCATGATGTTCACACCCTTGGAACCCAGTGCAGGTCCAATTGGAGGTGCAGGATTGGCCTGGCCGCCTTTAACCTGCAATTTCACGTACGTTGCGATCTCTTTTGCCATACTTTTTGATTTAATTTGGTTAAAACGCCCTCTGCAGGACAGAAGACTCCCAAAACTAAAAGGAACTCAAATAACCTTTTAAACGGGATGCAAAGGTATATAATAATACGAACTTGTCAAAAAGTTTTTGATTTTGGGCATCCTTTTTGCTTAGAACCAACTTTTTTTTACAAATCTATTGCATTACCCGACTTTTTTCCTTATAATTCAAGGCGTGCAAATGTACACCATTTTCCCCAATTCCTATATATTATACACCCCCCACATAAAATAACTCCCGACGCTTACCCCTCTCCGTCTTTATATACTTATTCACAAAACCCTGCTCCTCCACAATCTTCTCCCGAATACCACGCACCGCTGCCTCCAACTCACCCAAATGACCAGCCAACTCCACATCACGACCACGCATCTCCCCCATCAACTTCTCTACTTCTCCCAGCCGCCCCGTCATATTATCCATCATCTTCCGAATAGCCGCATCCGGTTGCTCCGGCTGAAACTGCTTGTTCTTGTAAGTCACATAATCATTATACATCCTAACCATCTCCTGATACTTCCCCTCCGCAGACTCATACTTGTCCACCAAACGATTCCGCTCCTCTATCTGACGATTAGCCGCCAATACCTTTACCGTCTTACTCAACCAATCTATCTCCGCCATCACAAAAGGATTAGCCCCTCCGCCATAACGCTCCATCCTCGCCAATGTACCCGCCAAACGCTCATAACGGGCAGACCGCAGGTATAAAGCAATCGTATCATTGTAGTTGAAATTATTTCCCGCCAGGCGACTAACCCCAGCCTCATCATGCCTCACCGGATTGCTCAGCAACTGCCACATTGGGTCAAAAGGGACGTGTCTCTTTACAGCTACCTGCGGACTCATCTGGAACCATTCCCAATTCAGCTGCGGCGTATAGCGCGCGCCATCCACCGTTCCTGCACCCCAGGTAGGGTCCGTTACCGTCCAGGAGCCACCATTCTTTACAACCACCCAATCATGCGACCCAGTAGGCGCCAACCCTCCATGCTGTAAACAATATCCGTTCACCGTATAGGCGGCAATACCAGCCTCCTGGCAAACCTTCGCATACAAACTGGCATAATCTGCACTCACCCCCACTCTACTGCGTAATGTTCGCTGTATTGCTGCAACCGTGTCTCTATAATCCCGCTGCTGGTACATATTAGGCACATCATACGTAATGTGCGTGGCAATCCACTTATATAATGATTGCTGTAATACATGCGCGTTGGCGGTGTGGGCTTTCAACCACCTGGCCATCGCACTGGCGCTATTGGTAACATCATCCGGAATAGACACCACGCCGACTTCCGGCGCCACCTTGGCCACTGGCTTAGGTTGCTGGGCACTGGCCACCGTCACGGCCAGCAACCCGATTACTGTTGAAATGACTCTCATGGTAACTGGGATAATTATCTCTATAAATATAAAAAACCAAAGTCGCTATTCATATAGCAATCACATCCATCGAAATTTATAAAACAAGGACTTTCTGAACATTTTCCCCGTTTTCAGGTACTTCGTTACAAATGCCTGCTCCTCCTCAATACGAGGTTTGATCTTGTCCAGCAGCTGTTTAGTATCATTGACCTGCTCCTGCTGCCTGCGCTCCTCCAGCTGAATATCCTTTATCATGGCATAAATCTTCTCCAGATCGCCTGCCATACCATCCACCCAGTCACGAATCTCCTGATCCGATTTGGCAGGAGTAAACTGTTTATTCCTGAAATTGACGTAATCATTGAAGTTGCTTACAAGCAAATTATATTTACTGTTGGCCGCATTATACCTGTCAATCAATGCGTTCTGTGATTCCACTTTCTCATTATGACGAGTTACTTCCAGCTTCTGCAACAGGTAACTCAATTCGGTAGACAAATAAACATTACTCACGCCAAATCTGCGGATACGTTCAACAGCACTCACCACCTGCGCATTACTATCCAGCTTTTGCCACATGGCAATTGAATCCTCATATGCAAAAACAGGACGTGTAGCCGCCACCGTTAACTTGTTCTCCTTAATTTCATCATGGCGGAAGGGATGATCCAGGAATTGGTACATCGGATCATAGGGTACATGCGTTTTTACAAATACCGCCGGCGCCACCATGAAGTATTTCCAGGTGAAAGAAGGATAGAATTTATTACCGCTTACACCCCCTGCCGCCCAGGTCGGGTCTATCAACGACCATTTATTATCCGTTTTCACGGCTACCCAGGCGTGACTGCCATCGGCACTTAATTGCCCCCCGTTTACGGTATAACCGGTTACGAAAATGGCAGAAATTCCCGCTTTTCGGGCAATTTCTATAAAAAGTGACGCATACCCATAACAGATGCCTTGCCTGGTACGCAGGGTTTTCGAGGCTGCATCTGTGGTGTCTTTGTAATACTGCGGATCGTAAGTATTGCGGGTATCGTAGGCAATATTTTTACCAATCCAGGCATAAATAGATTTTAAGGATTCTGTCTGATTTTTACTGTTGTTCTTTAACCAGTCAGCTATTGCCGTAGTGGATAGCACTTCCGTATCAGGGATGGTATTATAGGTTGTTACCGGGTTAGCTACCGCTTTAGGTTTAGTAGTTTGTCCTTGTGCTACTGCTACAGTCAGCAAAACGCCGGTAATCATGGCGATTACTCTCATATACTCTTAAAAATTGGCTACTAGCTTGTTATGATGGAATAGGAACTACAAATATCAGTAATACATAATAATGCTACCATTAAAACTGGATGTACGGTTAACGTTGGACCAGCTTTCTTTTGGTTAAGAAGTCTGACATAGATTTCTGGCTGTTTTCCAGGCTGCTAATCATGGACTTCATTCTGTTTACAAAATCATTTTTATTCGTCTGCATCTCGGCAGACATAAAGTTCATAGGGCTTACAGCGGCATGAATATCTTTCGCCTCTTTGTTTAGGTTAGTCAGCCAGTCCAGTATTTCCTTGTCAGATTTGGCCGGTTTCATTCCTCCATTTACATAGGCACTGTAAGCGTTTAGATTGCTGACTAATTTATTGGAGCGATCCACTAATGCACGATATTTTCCGGTGATGCCACTGATTGAATCCGAGGCATAAGCTGCATAAGGCATGGATTGTCGGAGATACTGCGCTTGTTCCCGTTGCAATTGATTGATGATACCATATTTTTCCAGTCGCTGTAATCGGCCGGTATAAGATTGCAGCATGTTTTGTTTCGAAAAAACGAGGAGACTATCTTCAAAGTTGATGGCTGATCGTTTCGATGCTTCGGACCAGGTTTGGTCTCTTAATTCAGCTGGCTTTACGGGATGTGTAAGATATTGATAAACAGGATCAAAAGGAACGTGTGTGAAGATGGCTTTGTCCGGTGAAATGAGGAAGTTATCCCAGTTAAATCCGAATGCAAATTTGTTGTTGTCATCCACGGAGCCTGTTCCCCAGGTGGGATCAATGATATGCCATTTGTTGTTTAATTTGATGCCTAGCCAACTGTGGCCACCATCCAGGGCTAGCTGTCCGTTTATGTAAACATATCCGGAAACCAGGTGTAAAGGGATGCTGGCTTGTTTGCATACTTCATAGAAGAGGGAGCAATATCCCTGGCAAATGGCTTTACGGGAGGTAAGGGTTCGGACAGCCGCCTCTAAGGTGTCTTTATAGACATCTGTTCGGGAAGTCATCATGACTACATCATAGGTGATATGGTGCCCTATCCAATGATAGAGCGCTTTTACCGCCTCATAATCATTCGGGGTATTCTTTTTCAACCATTGGCCCATTGCCTGCGGGGAAACGGCGGCGTTATTCGGAATGGTGATCACTGCGGTGTCCTGGGATGTAGGAACAGGCGTAGGGGTTTGGGCAGACGCGGTTCCGCTGTACTGCAGTAGTATCAGGAGGAGAAGAGAAGAAATCAGGCACTTCATGGTAAGAAAACATCTGGTATATAAACGAAAAACGTTCCGGTAAGAACCGGAACGTTTTCCAATATGATTTGTTGATGTAAAGGAACTTAGGAAAGTTTTTCTACCTGCATAAAGTTCAGTTCTACTGGAGTAGCGCGACCGAAGATTTTTACAGTTACTTTCAGTTTCTTTTTGTCTTCGATAACTTCTTCGATAACGCCGTTGAAGTCATTGAAAGGACCATCGATAATTTTGATTGTTTCACCAACGATGAAAGGTTCGGACATGGTGAGACCCTGATCGGAGAGTTCATCGACTTTACCTAACATTTTGTTTACTTCTGCTTTACGGAGCGCGATAGGTTTTTCTTTACCGAGGAAGTGGATAACACCGGACACGTTTCTGATGGCCTGTATTACTTCGTCGGTCATTTTCCCATCGATGGCTTCGATCATCACATAACCCGGATAGAAGTTTTTTTCGCGCATTACTTTTTTACCGGCTTGCACTTTATAAACTTTTTCTACGGGGAGGAAGACTTGGGTGATTACGTTACCCCAATCGGAGCGGCGCACTTCAATATCCAGGTATTCCTTCACTTTTTTTTCCTTGCCACTAACAACGCGGAGCACGTACCACTTTGTTTCCTGCGCAGGAGTATTGGTTGCGTCCATATTTGATTAGTGTTTGAATAATTGATAATAGTGAGTTAACACAAAGTTAGAGGCTGCATCCATGCCCCATACCAGAGCTGTTACAAAGATGGTAGCAATCAGGACTATCATGGTAGAGGACTGCAGTTCTTGCCAGGTAGGCCAGGACACTTTGTAAACCAGTTCATGATAAGACTCGCGGAAGTAATTTCTGATCTTATTCATTAGTTAAAATGCGTTTTGTTGGTCAATTTGGATAAAGCCTAAAAAGGTTGAATTGTTCTATTTTTTTAAAATAATAACAATTCAACCATTTTGTATTTTTTAACCTTGCACGGGCACTAGGATTCGAACCCAGATCAAAGGTTTTGGAGACCCGTATGCTACCGTTGCACCATGCCCGTGTATGAACCATTAGCTTTGAGTTATCTCAGCTTTTGACTTCGATAGTCAAAGCTAATGGTTTTATTTAGATTGTGAATCAGATTCACAATATGTAGTCCTTATTTCAGGATTTCAGTTACCTGACCAGCACCTACTGTACGACCACCTTCGCGGATAGCGAATTTCAGACCTTTATCCATTGCGATAGGAGCGATCAGTTTTACAGTCAGAGTGATGTTATCGCCTGGCATAACCATTTCCACGCCTGCTGGCAGTTCAACCTCACCAGTTACGTCCGTGGTACGGAAGTAGAACTGAGGGCGGTATTTCTGGAAGAATGGAGTGTGACGACCACCTTCTTCTTTGCTCAGTACGTAAACTTCGCATTTGAATTCGGTGTGAGGAGTGATAGAACCTGGAGCGCAGATTACTTGACCACGACGGATTTGAGCTTTATCAATACCGCGCAGCAGCAGACCAGCGTTGTCACCAGCTTCACCTTCGTCGAGGAGTTTTTTGAACATCTCAACGCCAGTACAAGTTGATTTCAGGTTTTCTGCAACCAGACCTACGATCTCAACGTTGTCACCAACTTTGATACGACCGCGCTCGATACGACCGGTAGCAACAGTACCACGACCGGTGATAGAGAATACGTCTTCAACAGACATCAGGAAAGGCTGATCAACTGGACGTGGAGGCAGAGGAATATATTCATCAACTGCAGCCATCAGTTCTTCGATAGCACCAACCCATTTTTCTTCGCCAGCCAGAGCACCGGTAGCAGAACCTTTGATAACAGGAACGTTATCGCCGTCGAAACCGTTAGAGCTCAGCAGGTCACGAACTTCAATTTCAACCAGTTCGAGCAGTTCAGCATCGTCAACCAGGTCAACTTTGTTCATGAACACAACGATACGAGGAACACCTACCTGACGAGCCAGGAGGATGTGCTCTCTTGTTTGTGGCATAGGACCGTCAGTAGCAGCAACCACCAGGATAGCACCGTCCATCTGAGCAGCACCGGTAATCATGTTTTTCACATAGTCAGCGTGACCAGGGCAGTCAACGTGAGCATAGTGACGATTTGCAG
This sequence comes from Chitinophaga dinghuensis, assembly GCF_003259435.1. Taxonomy (GTDB): domain Bacteria; phylum Bacteroidota; class Bacteroidia; order Chitinophagales; family Chitinophagaceae; genus Chitinophaga; species Chitinophaga dinghuensis. Next base: position 387,086 of record NZ_QLMA01000001.1, on the reverse strand, counting down.
TCTGATACTCAACGTGAGCTGTATTGATAGTGATACCTCTTTCTTTTTCTTCAGGAGCCGCATCGATCTCATCATAACCTCTCTTCTCTGCCAGACCCTTGTTTGCCAAAATTGTGGTAATGGCAGCAGTCAAGGTAGTTTTACCGTGGTCCACGTGGCCGATGGTACCAATGTTTACGTGGGGTTTATCCCGCTTAAAGGTTTCTTTTGCCATTGTATTTTCTTTTTAGATGGTTTGTAAAGATTGTATTGATAGTTGTTTAATAAAACACGATTTACAAACTTGTACCGCTGATGAGAATTGAACTCATTTCCTTTTACAGTAATATTATTCACTGCAACTGCTCTTCCATAGAGCTACAACGCTAAGTTTAATTTCGGAGTGGGAATTGGTAAATTCGAATTCCGAAATTCGAATTTTATGGAGTTGTTGATGCGATTATTAACTACTCACTACAACTATTTCAAAAAATTCAATGAGCTGTTGAAGAGAATTGAACTCTCGACCTCTTCCTTACCAAGGAAGTGCTCTACCCCTGAGCTACAACAGCTTGAAAAATTGCATCTGATTAAAAATGCGAGCGGGAGACGAGGCTCGAACCCGCGACCTACAGCTTGGAAGGCTGTCGCTCTACCAACTGAGCTACTCCCGCATTTTAATTCTACTTTCCAGATAAACCGGAAAACGAATTAATTAATTAAATTAAAGAACATAAAGGCTGTTGTACCACAGGGTGGTGATGTTAACGACTCACCTGCCATTTCACAACTATGTTCCGCCTCTGCTAAGGCAAAGGCGGAACACGCCGTTTGGTGGGCAGGATAGGATTCGAACCTATGAAGTCGTAGACAGCGGATTTACAGTCCGCCCCATTTGGCCGCTCTGGAACCTGCCCTAACAATTTTTTCTGATCTTTGATTTTCGTTGTCCGGATACCGTTAGTACCCGAACAACTTAACCAAAACGATGAGCCAGCAGAGGGATTCGAACCCCCGACCCACTGATTACAAATCAGTAGCTCTGGCCAACTGAGCTATGCTGGCATCTTTCAAAAAACATTCTTTCAATTAAGTAACTCGTTGAAAGAGAGCGCAAAATTAAGAGTTTTTATCAATTCTCCAAATCTTTTTTTTAGTTTCTTACAAATTATTAAAAAATCATTTGTTTCCGCTAAAACGCCCTGCTATAAAGAACTTTGCTACCTTTTACCGATCCCTTTTTGTAATCGGGATGGCAAAGGTAGCAAAGGAATTGATATTTCCAAAATTATTTCAAAAAATTATTGAAGTTTTTTCTCTTTACTGCGTTTTACCTGGTTGATTAATGAGTCAAATGCTAGGTCAAATGACTCCTCGAAGGATTTAGACTCGTGCTTTACAAACAAGTCCTGTCGCGGTATTCGGACTCTTATCTCCGCAATTTTATCTTTTATCTGATGCGCTAAATTGTCCAACTTTAGAAAAACATCCACGCTTACTATTCGATCATGGAACGTGTTCAATTTCTGAATTTTTCTGTTCACGTGATCAATCAATTTTGAATCAGCATCGAAATGCACAGTTTGAATTTGAACGTTCATAGCACTAATTTTTTTAAATTTTAACAATCTGTGTACTAATGGGTAATGCTTGGCTATAGGCATTCTCTTTAGTGTGAAAGAACTTCTTGTACTAATATACTCACTTTATCTATTCGCTGCTACTATACCGCGTAATATTTTGTTAAAATGAAATTATCTGCCTGATATCTAACATATTCAACACTATAAACAACCTTTTGTTACGCTTCCTGCAATCGCCCGCCCAGACTGAGCTCAGCACTCCTCAAGGACCGCTGAAAATGCTGCGTTCAGCTCTCATTTTCAAATAGCTGATCAGACCTGTGCATCCGTGTCTCCCTATCACATTGCCACATATTATCTGTAATTCCGGCTGTTCCCCAACAGAGAAACAATAGTCGTGCCCAGGATTTTATCCGTTTCCGGCCGGAATATAAGCGCTAGCAGCAGATATGTATAAAACGGAAGAAGGGGCTGAAATTCAGCCCCTTCTTCCGTTTTATACATACGCCACCTATGCTTTCGGGTGCGCCTGTTTATGTACTTCTTTCAGTTTGCCAATGGTATTATGCGTATACACCTGCGTAGCAGCGAGGGAGGCATGTCCCAGCAGCTCCTTTACCGCATTGAGGTCCGCGCCATTATTGGTAAGATGGGTAGCGAAGGTATGTCGCAGTAAATGCGGACTTTTCTTCTTCAGCGTAGTAATCTGATGTTCTGTCAGGTATCTTCTGACGGTGAGGTAGACATACTTGGAATACAGCTTCTTTCCTGTGTGGGGATGTACAAAGAGTACCTTTTCCTCAAATCCTTCCAGGTGCGCTCTCTTTTCGGACTTATAGTCCTCTATCAGTGCAGCTAATGCGTTATTGATGGGAATCAGTCGCTCTTTACTCCCTTTTCCCAGCACTTTGATGGTGAGATTACGTTTATCTACTTTGAATTCTTCCAGGCCTATTAATTCAGACAAACGGATGCCCGTCTGATAAAACACTTCGAAAATGAGTCGGTGTGTACGTCCTTCAAAATCGTCTGTGAATATGATGGAGGAAGTCAGGGATACGGGGCTGACATTTTCTTCCAGGGCGCGCATACCTTTTTCATCAATAAATCCGGGTAGGCGTTTACTGATTTTTGGGGAAATGACTTTCACCATTGGACTTTGTTTAATCAGTCCTTGCCGGAGGCAGTATTTGAAGAATGATTTAAGGGTAGAGATTTTCCGGTTAACGCTTTTGGCCGTCACGGATTTATCCATATTGGTTGATAGCCATTCGCGTATCATAATATGGGAGATATCGGTGAGGATGGTACGGCCAAATTTGGCGGTAATAAAGGAAAGGAATTGGGACATATCGCTGCGATAGGCCCTGCTGGTATGTTCAGAATACCGTTTTTCGAGCTCCAGGTGAGTCAGGAAACGCTCGGATAAGGAGTAGAGTTCTTCGTTCAACACAAAAAGATTGATGATTGTAAAGTTATTAAAAACCTTACAATCATCAAATATTTTGAGTTGCTAACGAATAAATTAGCAATAGGAATTATCCTTCAATTTTACCAGAAGCCAACTGTTGTTTATAAACTGCTTTCAGCACTTCATTACGACGTTTAACAGAAGGTTTGGTAAAAGACTGGCGTGATCTGAGTTGCAGCAGGATGCGAGCTTTCTCAAATTTCTTCTTGTACTTTTTCAGCGCCTTGTCTATGTTTTCGCAATCTTTAGAATCAATTATCAACATAATTTTTGCCTCTTATTTTTAGGAACGCAAAGATAACACAATATTTTTTAAAACCAAAAAGGATCTATTTTTTTCTCTCAATCTTCTTCACCTCCTTCTTCACCATAGAAAATAACCCATAAAAGCAGGTCAGGGCTGAAGTTCGTGAATTGATGTTCGGCGCCTGCGGGAACGAAGAGGAAGTCACCGGGCCCTACCTTAACCGTTTTTTCTTCGAGGGTAAAATCACCGGATCCTTTGAGTACAATATAGATTTCGTCCTGAATATGGGGTTCCTGATCATCCAGTTCTTCGGGTCTGAAGATAATGCCGCGCATGCTGCCATGTTCAAAGAGCACTGCGAAATCATCTTCACTTTTCTTTAGCTGTTGCATCGCTTCAGCAATAGATACATGGAACCTCATAGATAGAACTATTTGGGTGATCGGATTGAAATCGTCAATTAAATTATGATTTTTCGGCCGATTAGCCAAAGAATGACCGGAGTTGCCGCGGTACACAAAGGCGCAAAACTGCAACGGGCATCATCTTGTGCCTTTGTGTACCGGTTTTCAGGCATGTACTAATTACTTTGAATTAGTAAGTTGGGTAAATGGGCAGCTTTTCTGCCGGTTTTGCCTGATTTTTCCCGTTTGCTACGGTTACCTGGTGGTCACGGTAATAACTGCTAATTACCGGGATCAGCGGGCAACCGGGCAATAACGGGGTTGTTCTCGGAAACGTAGGAAAATCCGGAAACAAGGAAATCTGGATAGCTGGGAACAGATACGGAATAGGGCGCCCGATCTGCTCCCGCAGATAAAGACTGCGGGCATTCTTCCCGCAGTAAAAAATCAATGAAATGACACGCATTCCGGAACGAAATGGCGCTACCTGTGGAATTTACTGCCTGAAGGGCAGTATGTTGGCAACAGGTTACTTTATTTAGTCTTTTATTTTCTTTTTCAACATGCTCACCTGATCCTGCAGCTGGCTCACCATATCTGCCAGGTGATTCACGCTCATACGGCTTTGCTGACTGGATTTGCTGACGATGGCATCTGACTGCCAGAGTTCCAGCACATCCTCCATTTCTACCGCATAAGGCTCGAATTGATTGTTGTCGGAGACGAGGGTAATCTTCGATTTAGAGCGGTTGCTTTTTACGATACGTTTAAAAACAATACCACCGCGGGAAGTGACTACCACGTATGTTTCATTGTTTTTAATTTCTTCCCAGCCATCTACCTTATGGCAGACAATTACAGATCCGGAAGTTACCGGCAGCATAGAATCCCCGGCTATTTCAAAGGCTCTGTAATCGCCGGCGCCCAGCATTGGCAACGTGAAGGTGTTCAACTCTTCGATGAATTCCTCATCGTTATAGCCTGCCAGATAACCTGCAGCAGCTTTTACCGGAACAAAGGTGATGGACTGCCTGCTGCTGCCCAATTTTTGCTGACGACGTTTTTCCAGGAAGTTATCCTTTTGGGAACCCAGATCTCTGCGAAGCAGATCATCTATTGTTACCCGGAACATATCGCTGACCTGTTCCAGCACTTCTGTTCTCGGCTCCGCACGCTCTTCTTCATATGCGCCGAGCAGGGAACGCTTGATGCCAAGTTTATCGGCAAACTCTTGCTGCGTCCAGCCTTTTTGCTTACGCAGATATTTCAAATTCTGGCATACTACGGACATAACCTAAACAATTTAGTACTTTGCTAACAAAATTAGCAAATATTTTTATCATTTACCAAATATATCTGCGAATCAGAACTTATTTTTGCCCGGATTAATCAACTCACTAACTTATGTTACTTGTACATTCCATTTTGAGATGGGCAGTACTGCTCACAGGTATCTGGGCCGTCATCCGTGCTTACAAAGGCGTTTCTGGTAAAACGCCTTTCACCGCTGCTGATAATAAAGCAGGGCTTTTCTTTATGATCGCCTGCGATATCCAGCTGCTGGTTGGAATTATCCTGTTCTTTACGAGCAGTCTCGTTACTGCTGCCCGCGCAGATATGGGCGCAGCTATGAAGGAGCCTATTCTCCGTTTCTTTACGGTAGAACATGAAACGCTGGCCATCATTGCCATTGCACTGGTACATATTGGTAAGTCTAAAGTGAAGAAGGCAACCGATGCAGCCAAAAAACACAAACTGGCGCTGAACTTCTACGGCATTGCCCTGGTGTTAATTCTTATTATCATCGGTCTGGTAATGACTAAAGGTCAGAGAGGGTTCTATTAATCCGTGTAATTACTCCCAAAATAATAATGGCGGCCTTGTCAGAGCCGCCATTTCTTTTTATGTATTGACCACTATTAATCGTTTCTTGTTAACCCTTATCCTCATTTGCCAATCGGAATGAGTATATATAAGGCAATATCGGAAGTATAAATGATGCTACAAATATAACAAATACTCCTGTTATGAGCGACATGAAAAATGCCCCTGCAATCAATACAATGCCCACCGCTGTCCATAAGGAGCTGGCCATCATATGTGTTTTCTTCCATATTTCCGGATCCCTAAGCGTCCAAGGTGTACGCACCCCTACATAGTTATTGGGCTTTAACCCCTTCAGATATAAGCCCACACCCGTTATCAGCAGACCTATTCCAATAAACGCCCAACGCTCCATCGCATAAGTATGACTCGTTTGCACCATGAAAAGAACAATAAATGCGATCGCTGAAAGAAATATCTGGATAACAAATCTAACCTTGTAATATTCCCGGTGCATTAACTCCGGATCGGAAACCGACTCATCGTCTGTTCTTGGCAAATACCTGAACAAGAAATACATTAGGGCATTTGTAAAAAAGACAAATATCATAAGCAGCAGGAAGTCCTCTTTCGTCTTTATTTGCTGCTGAACAGGCTCTACCGCCTGCCCGAACACATCCGGTATATTCCTCCATATCACTCCCATGTAAATGAGCGGCGCTACAAATAGTAGCAGGAGAAGAAGCTCTTTGCGAAGATCTGTTTTTGTCATAGGAACCTGCTTTTGAAAAGATGAGTACGTTCAATGCCTTTCTACCTCATTTTCATATGCTTAACTAATTACAGATTAAATCCCCTATATGTTGCAAAATTACAAAATTCATTCCGTTCCCCGCCTTAAATACTAATTATTTTAGTAAAACTAAAAATGTTAGTATATTTGAAGTCCCGCTACTGTGCGGGATATACAGCACCTAACCCAACTTTTCCCTGAAACGATTACATCACTTTAAATCTGTGAGTTATGATATCGTTGCAACAACGCGCCATTGCGCATCTCGACCTTGATTGTTTCTTCGTTTCTGTAGAATGCCAACAGGATAGCAGCCTGATTGGCAAACCCCTGCTTGTAGGCGGCAGTAGCGACCGCGCTGTTGTAGCTGCCTGCAGCTACGAAGCCAGACGCTACGGCATCCACTCTGCCATGCCCATGAAAACCGCACTACGCTTGTGTCCACATGCCATCATACGCAGTGGAGACATGGAAGCATACAGCAATAAATCCCGCGAAGTCACCGAAATCATCGCTGACAAAGCCCCCCTCTACGAGAAATCCTCCATCGATGAATTTTATATCGATATCAGTGGCATGGATAAATATTTCGGCTCCCTCAAATGGACCACCGAACTCAGGAAAACAATCATCAAAGAATCCGGACTCCCCATCTCCTTTGGCCTCGCCTCCAACAAACTCGTATCCAAAGTAGCCACCGATGAAGCCAAACCAAACGGTCAACTGGAAATCATGTTCGGTGAAGAGAAATCATTTCTTGCCCCACTCAACATAGAAAAAATTCCCATGGTAGGGAAAGAAACCGCTGCACAACTACGCCGGCGCGGCGTAGAAACCGTGAAAACGCTCAGCGAAGTACCCGTTTCCCTACTGGAAGCCTGGATGGGAAAAAATGGTATTTCCCTCTGGAAAAAAGCCAACGGCATCGATGAATCTCCCGTAGTTCCCTACTATGAACAAAAATCTATCTCTACTGAAAGTACCTTCCCCATCGATACCATCGATATGGAATTCATGCACGCCGAACTGGTACGCATGACAGAAAAAATTGCCTTCGAACTACGACAACAGGATAAACTAACCGGATGCATCACGGTGAAAATCCGGTATTCCGACTTTGAAACCGTTACCAAACAGCTATCTATCCCCTACTGCTGCTCCGACCATATCCTATTGGAAAAAGTAAAAGAACTCTTTAAAAAATTATATGACCGCAGGTTGTTAGTGCGACTCATAGGCGTACGGTTCAGTCACCTCGTACAAGGGAATTATCAGATCAGCCTTTTTGACGATACCCAGGAAATGATTGCGCTATATCAGGCCATCGATCAAATTAAAAACCGCTTCGGATGGGATTTTCTGATGAAAGGCACCAATGTACTTCCCCCAGATAAGAAGCTGCTGGCCCGAAAACGAGACATCTCCCCATTTCATAAAAAATAAATCAGGCGACTAACCAATAAAAGAAAATTGTCAAAAACCACATCATGTACCTGAACTGCAAAACATTTTTCAGCCTGCGATATGGCACCATGCACGTTGAAACACTCATCCGGGAAGCAAAAGAACTCGGTATCACCACCCTTGCGCTAACCAATATCAACATCACTTCCGATGCATGGACCTTTGCTACTGAATGCAGGGAGCAAGATATCAAACCCGTACTGGGACTGGAATGCAGAAATGAACATACCCTCTGTTATCTATTGCTGGCCCGCAATCAGAACGGCTGGTACCATATCAATAAATTTCTTTCCTATAAACTACATACCGGAGAACCATTTCCCGAACAAGCCCCTGAATTGCCGGATACATTCGTGATCTATCCCTGGGGGTCTCGCTCCCCGCATACATTGGCGCCGCATGAACTTATGGGCGTACGCGTAAAGGATATCAATAAATTATTCCGGATAGACACTATTGCACTGAAAGATAAACTGGTAATCATGCAGCCAGTGAGCTTCCAGGATGAACTACATTATGAATTACACCAGGTGCTGAGAGCCATCGACCAGAATATCCTGATATCCCAGCTTTCGCCCGAAACCTACGCTGCTCCTGATGAAACTTTTATTCATCCCGCCGATCTCGTGGAACATTTTGAAAGATATCCGCATATCGTGGAGAATACGCTGGCAGTACTGAACGCCTGCGAGGTGGAAATGCAAATGAATATCCCCCGCAATAAAAAAATATTCACCAAAAGTGTGGAAGAAGACCGTAAACTCTTACGGGATCTTGCTTTTGAAGGAATGATTTATCGCTATGGCACCAATCATGAATCTGCCGCCGCCCGCATTGAAAAGGAACTGGATATCATTGCAAAACTCAATTTCGAATCCTATTTTCTGATCACTTGGGACATCATTCGCTTTGCCCAGGAAAAAGGATTTTTCTATGTAGGTCGCGGTAGCGGCGCCAATTCCATCGTAGCATATTGCCTACGTATTACAGATGTAGATCCCATAGAACTGGATCTTTATTTCGAACGGTTCCTGAACCTCTATCGCAGCTCTCCGCCTGATTTTGATATCGATTTTTCCTGGAAAGACCGGGATGAAATCACTACCTACATCTTTAATAAATATGGGCCGGAACATACGGCGTTATTGGGCACTGTCACTACTTTCCAGACACATGCCATTGTCAGGGAACTGGGGAAAGCATATGGACTACCGAAGAAAGAAATCGATCGTATCCTGCAGGGAGGCTTTAGTGTGAAGTTGGATGAAGATAAAATACAGCGAAAAATTCTGCACTTCTGTCAACTGATGGATAACCAGGAAAAATCATTTCCCAATCATCTCAGTATCCATGCAGGCGGCATTCTGATTAGTGAGTCGCCTATCCATCATTATTGTACCACCTATCTGCCGCCAAAGGGCTTCAGCACAGCGCAGATGGATATGTTCCAGGCAGAAGCCATCGGGTTGTATAAATTCGATATCCTCAGTCAGCGAGGACTTGGGCATATCCGGGATGCCATTGATCTCATCAAACAAAATCATGATGTAGACATCGATATCCACAATGTAAAAGCTTTTATGGTGGATGAACAGGTGAAAGCCAATCTGCGCGGCGTGAATACTATTGGGTGTTTTTACATTGAATCTCCTGCTATGCGGCAGTTGCTCACCAAATTACGCTGCGATGATTACAGATCGCTGGTAGCCGCCAGTTCCATCATCCGCCCTGGTGTGGCCCAATCCGGCATGATGAAACAATATATTGAACGTTTCAATAACCCGAAATCAGTAGTATACCTCCATCCCGTTATTGAGGAATTACTGAAGGAAACATTTGGTATCATGGTATACCAGGAAGATGTTATCAAAGTGGCGCATAAGTTTGCCGACATGGAACTGGCCGATGCAGATCGCCTGCGAAGAGCCATGGCAGGAAAATACAGAGGTATGAAAGACCTGGAACAGATACAGGCAAGGTTTTTCAATAATTGCGATGCCAAAGGTCATCCCCGGCATGTGAGTGAGGAGGTATGGAGACAAATTGCCAGCTTTGCCAATTTTTCCTTCTCTAAGGCGCATTCTGCGAGCTTTGCTGTGGAGAGTTACCAAAGTCTTTATCTCAAAACCTACTACCCTGCTGAGTTCATGGTGGCGGTGATCAATAATTTCGGAGGATTTTACAGCAGGGAACTGTATTTCAACCAGCTAAAACAAACAGGTATTCAGTTACATGCCCCTTGTATCAATCAAAGCGACTATCTCACCAATATTCATGGTAAAGAAGTATATGTGGGCTTTATTCACATCGAGGGGCTGGAATTCGCGCTGGTAGAGCGACTCCTGGAAGAAAGAAAACACAACGGGCCTTTTGTAAGCCTGGAAGATTTTGTTTCCCGCGTAGGCCCCGGGCCGGAACAAATGGAAATTCTTATTCGTATTGGCTGTTTTCACTTTACCGGCTATACGAAAAAAGAACTGCTGTGGAAAGGTAGTCTGCTAGCCAAAGCCCGTGAAGTCAGACAGATACATCACCTGCCATTATTCAGGCCAACGCCGGTAGATTGTACGCTTCCTCAACTTGCCTATCATGCGCACGAAGATGCCTTTGATGAAATTGACCTGCTGGGGTTCCCTTTGCAATCCCCCTTCAGTATATTACAGCATGAACAATCCACGTATACCCCTGCCCGTGATTTTCATCAATATATTGGTAAGGAGATTATGACGCTGGGCTATTATGTGACCATGAAAATGTTGCGTACCTCCAAAGGAGATCCGATGTGTTTTGGTACTTTCCTGGATGCGGAAGATGAGTTTGTGGATACGGTACATTTTCCGGACAGTTTGCGGCAATATCCTTTCCAGAAGGGCGGATTTTATATCCTGCAAGGGAAGGTCGTATCTGATTATGGCGTTATTACACTGGAAATCAGCTGGATGCGAAAAATCGGTTATTTCGAAGATAAAAGCAATTAATACGACAAATTGTTGTATTTTTGCGACAAATGTCGGTTATGTCAAATTTCAAAGGATATCAGGTACAGGAAAATGCCTTGTTGATTGATACAAGTCATGCCAGTCATGCGCTGGGTGGCGGCTATTTCGATTTCATTGCATTGTCCCGTAGTGGCATTATCAAACGAGCATTATTAAACCTGAGCAGACAGATTTCATTTTCATTGACGGAGTTGGCGCAGGTCGTACATATATCAGAGAGAACATTACAGCGTTATGCGGATGATGCCAAGCTATCACTGGATACCAGTGAGCGGGCGATAATGCTTTCCGCGCTGTACCAAAGGGGCACCGAGGTATTCGGTGATCTCGAAAATTTCAAGGAATGGATGCGTACTCCGTTGCCGGCTTTCAACTATCAACTCCCTATTTCGCTATTAGACACTACGTTTGGTTTTCAGCTCATTCAGGATGAACTTGGCCGCATAGAACATGGCTTGTTTGCATAGCATCACCTCGATATATTACTCATGAACGTTTACAGGATCAGTAAGTGTGCCTACATTAATGATCTGAGCGGAACTGGTGCGCGCCTGTATGGTGGCCGCTGGAACAGCAAAGGGCATTCTATTGTATACACCGCAGGCTCCAGGGCACTGGCAGCATTGGAAGTACTGGTGCATATTCCGCTGAAAAACATTATACAAGATTTCTGCATCGCAGGAATCCATATTCCCGACAACATAGCCATCAAAACCCTCACGGAGAAAGACTTACCAGGCAACTGGCAATCGCTCGCCCCATTGCCGGAATTGCAGTGTATCGGGGACGAGTGGATAGCAACAGCTAAATATGCGGTGCTGAAAATTCCGTCTGTGGTAATTGCTGACGAATATAATTACCTGATTAATCCGGAACATCCGGAAGCGCAGGGAATCATCGTCAGTGAAACAAAACCTTTTCTTTTCGATCAGCGATTGAGCAAGTCATAACCTGCTGTTTCACCGCATTATTTTTTTGATTAAAGTAAGACAGCCGTCCCTAGGGACGGCTGTCTTACTTTATAAAATCAGGTCAGGGAATTCTATTCCAGACCGAATAAGCCTTTATTCAGCAGTTGCAGTGTTCTGTCTTTTAACTGGGCATTCACCAGGATAGAGATATTGTGTCTGCTACCACCATAAGAAATCATGCGCAACGGCACTTCTTCCAGAGAAGAGAACAATTTGGTGATGATAGAAGGAGTAGCTGCCACTTCGTTACCAACGATGGAAACGATCGCCTGCTGATAATCCAGTTCCACAGTACCAAATGGCTGCAGTTCTTTCACGATCTGATCCAGATGATGCGGATTGTCGATCGTCAGGGATACTGCTACTTCAGAAGTAGTGATCATATCAATTGGCGTGCGGAATTTCTCGAATACTTCGAAGATTTTACGCAGGAAGCCATAAGCCAGCAACATGCGGCTGGATTTGATTTTGATGGCGATGATGCCATCTTTCGCAGCGATAGCTTTCACACCGTTACCGTTAGGCAACTCAGTAATGATAGTACCTTTTGCTTCTGGCTGCATGGTATTCAGCAGTTTCACCGGAATGTTGAAATGCTGGGCAGGCCAGATAGAAGCAGGATGCAGGATTTTAGCGCCAAAGTACGCCAGCTCCGCAGCCTCATCGAAAGACAGTTGTTCGATGGGGAAGGTTTTCTTTACTACGCGAGGGTCGTTGTTGTGCATACCGTCGATATCTGTCCAGATCTGCACTTCATCCGCCTGAATGGCTGCACCAATCAGAGATGCAGAGTAATCAGAGCCACCGCGTTTCAGGTTATCCACTTCTCCTCTTGCATTACGGCAGATATAACCTTGTGTAATGAACAGTTTTATATCCTTGTTTCTATCAATCAGGGAGGTGAGTTTAGACTTAATTTTTGGAATTTCAGGTTCTTCGAATTCATCGATGCTCATGAAATCCAGTGCTGGCAACAGTCCTGCTTTAATGCCTGCTTCTTGCAGGAAAACGCAGAACAGGCGGGTAGACAGCAATTCACCCTGTGCCAGAATATCCTTATTCAATGCTTCATTGAAGGAAATCTTCAGGATAATATTCAGGAATTCGAAGTGTTCATCAACGATAGCCTTCGCGTTGGCACGGCCAGCCTCGGTCTTGACCAGCTCCTCACAGAAAGAACGATAGTGGCCTTCCAGCTTATCGATCTGCTTCTTAGCCTGGTCCTTCTTACCTTCTGACAATGACTGGCTAATTTCCACGAGGGAGTTAGTAGTACCTGACAGTGCTGATAGCACTACAATTTTCTGATCATCATCTGCGGTGATCAGCTGTGCTACCGAATGCATACGCTCTGGTTTTCCCACGGAGGTTCCACCAAATTTTAACACTTTCATCTGAATAGAATTGTATATAAATGATTGAGAATATTTTAAAAATTAAGTTTAAACTTCGCGGCAACTTCCTGTAAATCCTTGACTACAGGGGCCAGCACCGGAATACCATTTTCCAGGCGGTGTTGCTGCATTTCTCTTTCCGGATCACCAGGAATCAATACTTCCTTACCTGCTATGGGTGTAGCTGCGCGGAAGCGGGTAATCCATTTATCCATGTGTTCCTTGAATTCATCTGCGGGGCGGAAAGCATCTACCCGCATAGCTCCGAAGAAATGTCCCAGGCCTTCTCCTACAGGATCTGGCGCCAGTGGCAGAAAACTTACAAAAGGAGGCGCCCACGGACCATAGTTAGCTCCTGAAAGCACGGCCGAAAATATATCAACAATTGCTCCCAAACAATACCCTTTATGACTTCCATGATCTCTATCGCCACCCAATGGCAATAATGCGCCACCATCTTTAAGCTCATGCGGATTGGTACTTGGCTGTCCGTCTTTGTCTTGAATCCAACCGTATGGCGCTTCTTCGTTCTTACGTTGCAATATTTCCAATTTACCATTGGCTGCAGTAGTAGTAGCGAAGTCAGCCACAAACGGCGGTTGTTCTTTTGCGGGGATGGCTACTGCGATGGGATTGGTACCCAACATTCTTTCTTTGGAGAAAGTAGGCGCTACCAGGGGACTGGCATTGGTCATAGCCATACCGATCATATCCTGATCGAGTGCCTGCATCGCATGATATCCGGCAATACCAAAGTGGTTGGAATTTTTCACGCTCACCCATCCGGTACCTACAGCCGCAGCCTTCTGAATGGCTACCTGCATAGCAAAAGGCGCTACCACAAGACCAAGTCCGGCATCTCCATCTACCACAGCAGTACTGGGCGTTTCGTGGACAATGCGGATATTCGGTTTGGCATTAATCCTGCCAGCTTCCCAGAGGCGTACATACCCGGAGAGTCGCGCTACCCCATGAGAATCGATACCCCTGAGATCCGCTGCTACCAGTACTTCGCTGGCGAGGCGTGCGTGTTCGAGAGAACAACCCATGTGTACAAAAACCTCATGGGTAAATTCCAATAAATGATGATATGAAAATGTTTTTTCCATGGCAAGAAAGCTGAGATACGTACTAAATTCAATACTGGCTTATGCTTGAGCGGTAGGACCGCCAAAGTTCATTGGCAGGGAAACTGGCTCCTGATCCTGAATGGTGCCGTGTACGGATTCGTATTTCTTGATATTCTCCAACATAGCCTTCATGAAACGTTTGGCATGTTGCGGTGTGAGTATGATTCGGGATTTAACTTTTGCTTTAGGCAGACCTGGCATCACATTTACAAAATCTACTACAAATTCTGCGTTGGAATGGGTGATGATAGCGAGATTCGCGTATTGTCCTTCTGCCATTTCTTCACTCAACTCAATATTAAGTTGCTGTTGTTCTTCCTGCTGATTTTCCATGATTTATAGTTTAGCGGTACAAAAATAAAAAAAGAGGGCTCAAATGGCCCTCTTTTTTTATCAGTAGTGAAAATCTGTTTATTGATCCCACCAAACTTTGCTGTAAAGTCCCAATTTGGAATTCACGTTAGGTGCATTATAGCTGAGCTCCTGCTGTGGATAAAGGAACCTGCGAGGAATCTGGGTACCGGCAATCGGAGTAAGCGAAGGTACACCTGTTCTACGCCAGTCGGTAAACACCTCAGGGTTCAGGTACATGGCAAAATATTTTTGTGTCATGATCTGCGTGAATGCAGTGGCAGCAACATTGGACAGCGTACCATTTGCAGCGATATAAGTAGCCGCATCGGCATCTGCCACGCCATATTGCTTCATCGAAGCGGCGATACCAGCCTGGTATGCAATGGCTGCCTGTGGCAGGTTACCCAAGCGCCAGTAGGCTTCTGCCTGGATGAACAGCTGTTCAGGATAAGTAGTCAGCGGAACTGATCCAGCAGGATTGAAATAGTAGTTCTTATTCAGACCACCGCCGGAAACATCTATCAGTCTTGGATACCTTGGGTCATTGTTTGCCTGTAAGGTAGTAGACCAATAGCTGATATCATATGCCAGGTATCCACCACGGCCAGTTTCAAACTGATAGTAAGGGGCGTTGGATGTTGCGGCAGAACCAAAGGCCACCTGGAAATTATCATCATTACTGCTGAAACCACCGGCTGCAATGGCATCCAGTGCTTTCTGAGGGGCAGTGTTATCGAATTTGGATACATGGATATACAAACGGGCCTGGAGTACTCTTCCCAGTTGCATCCATTTGTTGATATCGCCGCCAAATACGATGTCATCTGCTCCTGGTTCAACAGTTCCAGGCAGCGCCTGACGTAAGGCCAGGTTAGCAACGGCATCTGCCAGCAATTTCTGCGCAGCAGTGTAGATATCCTGTTGTTTGTCGTATTTAGGCTGTAATTTATCTAACCCGTTGAATGCTTCAGAATAAGGAACATCGCCCCAATAGTCAGAAACAGTGGTGATAGAATAAGCCATCAGGATTTTAGCGATACTGCTGTATGGATTATAACCGCCATTTCCTTTTGGCGAGTTTACAATCATCAGCTGCAGATTCTTCATGATGGAAGAATAAACAAGCGACCAGCAGTTATCAAAATCCTGCGTGGAGAAGATGTAGCTGTTATAAGCTTCGAACTGTCTGTCCACACCAGTGATCTGTTGTGCAAACATGCTACCGAAGCGGGAAAAATCACTTCCGAAAGTATAGCCCATAGCCACTTCCGCAGAAGGCAGCAAGGCAGATGAAGACACAGACACCGGGTTATTCGGGTCTTTGTTGATGTCAGGATCTACAAAAGCTTTTGAGCAGGAGAACCCTGTAAACAGTGCACATCCCAATAACCCTGTAGCGATAATATTTCTGAATTTCATACAATCAACATTTTAAGAATTAAAGACTATTGGTATTAAAGGGATAATTTCAGCTGTAATGAATAGTTCTTTGTAGAAGGCGCAGTGAAATAATCCAGGCCTTGTGCGTTACCAGCACCAGTCAGACTTCCATCAGGGTCTACACCAGTGTATTTGGTATGCAGCCAGAGGTTTCTTCCTACAAAACCTATTTCCAGTCCTTTAATGAATTTGGTAGCACCCAACAGTTTAGGGTTGAATTTATAGAACAGGCTTACTTCACGCAGTCTTACATATCCTGCATCTTCGATGAATGGTTCAGCAACAGGGCCGAAACCACCACCATTACCAGTATACCAAGCCTGGCCCAGTACTGCAGTAACATCGTTGCTTTTGCCTGCCAATACGGTATTTCCGTTATCATCCAGGTGACCTGCTACGCCTTTGAAGACAGTAGTAGATCCTCTGTTCTCTGTTTCTTTGGCACGTCCGTAGGTAACCAGTGCACCACGTGTACCATTCCACATTACGCCCCCTTTCTTAATATCGACCAGGGCATAGAGGCTAAAGTTTTTATAAGAGAAGGTGTTTCCGATACCGGAGATCCAGTCAGGGTTAAAGCTTCCGAGAGAAACGCTCTTAGACAGGTCAGGAATAGGGAAACCGTATTTACCAGCGCCTTCAGAAGGACGGTCTTCAATCACCATGTTGCCTTGTGCATCGCGGAGATATTTGTTACCGAAGATGGCGCCATAAGGCTGACCTTTCATTGCGCTGGCAACAGCGCCGGTATAACCACCCAGACCGACTTGGTCTACACCAGGATACAGTTCACCTACGAGACTGCGGTTGGCTGCCCAGTTGATCATGATATCCCAGCTGAAATTGCGTGCTTTGATTGGAGTAGCATTTATCTGTACTTCCACACCATGGTTGGTGATTTCACCCGCATTCAACACGATGCTTCCAAAACCGGTAGTACTGGAAACAGGTACTGCGAGAATCTGGTCGATAGATTTTTTACGGTAGTAAGCAACATCAACTCCGATGCGGTTTTTGAGGAATTTCAGTTCCACGCCGGCTTCAAATTGCTTGATTCTTTCCGGTTTCAGATTAGGGTTGTTCAAACGGGAGCCACCAGAGCTGGTAGTACCATTTGCCATGAAGCCACCTATGTTACCATTAGCAGTGGCAAATGGGAAAGTGATACCACTGGTAAAACCATCCGCAAAGAATGCGCTTACATAGTTTGGATACAGGTAATAGATAGGAGCATCGTTACCTACTTCCGCATAAGATACGCGTACTTTACCGAAAGAGAGTACGTTACTGTTTTTCAGTGCATTCAGTTCACTGAATACCCAGCCTAAATCGATAGAAGGATAGAAGAAGGTGTTGTTATCTCTTGGCAGTGTGGAGCTTTTATCCACGCGTCCGCTGGCATGCAGGAATAATTGATCTTTATATGCCAGACGCAGATCCCCGATATTGGATGCTCTTCTTTGTTTGAACACACCTTCAAAAGCGAGAATATTTACTGCATTGGAGAGGTTATTGAAGTTCTGGAAAGTAAGGTTATTACCTGTTGGCGCGATATTCTCTTTATAGAAGCTATAAAGGTTATTATCGTACATGAAAGTCATGTCCAGATCTCTGTTCAGTTGTTTATGGAAAGTAAGGAATAAATCAGAGTTCAGTATTCTATTCAGGTACTGGTCTTCCATAATCATACCGGTAGGTTGTATTGCAGAATACAGTGGGTAAGGCTGTTTGCGTCTGTCGGAGTAAATATCGCCACCTACACGGTAAGAGATATTCAGCCATTTAAACGCATCATAGCTGATAGTAGCTGATCCCATTACGCGGTTTACTTCATCTTTAAACTGTTCGTTGTTGATGGACCAGTAAGGGTTATCAAAAACAGGCGTGTGTACGCCGTCGCCGCCGAAGCCACTGAAGGCGCGCTGAGAGCCCTGGCCATCAGGCAGGATGTACGCTCTTGGATCGGTAGGACTAGTAGCGCCATTTTTATTATCAAAGGTGATAGGGGTACGGTACAGACCCAGACCAATACCGGAAACGCCACCACCCTGAGGGATACGTGTACCACCGGAATTGATATAAGCGATAGTGGCGCTGGAAGACAGTTTATCTGTCATTTTAGAGTCAGCGCTTAATCTTACAGTTGTTTTATTGAAGGTGCTGAGTGGAACAACACCATTGTTTTTCTGGTTGGATAAAGACAGACGATAAGAAGTTTTATCATTACCGCCAGACAAAGCAACAGAGTTATCATAAGTATGACCTGTTACGAAGAAATCTTTTACGTTATCATAGACCCTAACAGGAGCGCCTGTACCATGAGGATCTTTATGTCCTACAATAGTAGTGCTGCCTGGTTTGGAAGGATCTGTAACATCATTTAAATAGGTGAGGTTACCCAGATAGCTCCAGAGATAATTACCTGGATTATTAGGATCGTTAGGATCAGAAGTATTGTTATAGTAGGTCAGATTTTTTACATCCGGGCCCCATGAACGCGTAGCAGGAACATCTGCTCCCATATACATACCGTTACTACCTTGTGCATATTTTGTTTGGAATTCAGGCAGTTTATTTACCTGGCTCCAGGTCACAGAGGAGTTTACAGAAACATTCATTTTTCCAGCGGTATTGGAACCTTTTTTAGTGGTGATAATGATCGCGCCATTGGAAGCGCCGATACCGTACAATGCAGTAGCAGCAGGTCCTTTCAATACAGACATAGAAGCGATATCATCAGGATTGAGGTCAATTGCACGGTTGGAGTTTTGTACACCTTGCAGATTGCTTTCAGTGGAGTTAACGCTGTTATCGATAGGAATACCATCAATTACAAACAACGGCTGGTTGTTACCGGAGATAGACTGGTTACCACGGATAATGATGTTGGAAGAGGAACCTGGCATACCAGTGGAGTTGGTAACCTGTACGCCGGCAACTTTACCTGACATAGCAGAGATAACGTTGTCTTTGTTGTTCATCAACTGGTCACCTTTCACTTCCTGTACGGAATATCCCAGTGATTTTTTTTCACGTTTGATACCCAACGCTGTTACCACCACTTCTTCCAGATTCTTATTATCTGCCAACAGTATTACGTTGAGTGCAGAACCGCCGGTAGCGGCTACTTCCTTATTCTGATAGCCTACGCTTCTGAAAATAAGTACGGCACTATTACCATCAATACTGAGTTTGTAATTACCATTTGCATCAGTAGTAGTCCCCTTGGTAGTACCTTTGATTTGAATGGTAACAAGAGGAAGGGGTGCTCCATCCGAACCAGTAACCTTTCCGGCTACCAGTTGCTGCTGGGCATAAGTAGTCATGTTCATCATTGCAAGGAACACAACGAAAAAGAGTAGCATCTTTTTCATAGATGATTCAGATTTTGGTTGAAAAGAAAAAATAACAATTATATGTTTGATTGCTAAAAATCAGATAGTTTCAATCAGAAACTCTAAGCAGGTTACGTTGCGAGACATTTAATATCGAAAGTCAGCATATGATATTTTTTTGTGAGACTAATTTATCCGTCAAAAAAGCAAAAACCTTACAGGTAAATAATTCCAAATTAAAACGGTCAACTAATTACGTGGCTTAACAGAACGCGACGCTAACAAACCCAGTTATATCAAATGCATCTTCAATTGGCTAACACCCCACCTACTAAGTTGTCTGAAAAAGATTGGAGCCTCTTTCATTAACGTTTTAGATTTAGATTTTGGTTGAATACGCACAAGGTAGAAAAAAAAATAAATCGATGCGCAAATTCCATTAACATTATTTTAACCAATATTACATTGTCAATATAAACAACTGCATATCAATTTATTAAGCACCGCAAATTAAGGCGATTTTAATAATTAGCACTTAAAACGAATAGATTAACTGGCCTTGCACCATTGTCTTTTTATTGCCTTCAATCATGTCATAACTACTCCCAATCTTTTGTTTATCAAGATAAATCACTTGATGTATTTTCCCCCAACAAGTTAATTTCTTATCCAGTTTCCATTTCAAATTCAGGTAGTATTGCCACCCGTTTCCATAATATTGACCTACGCTGTTTTCATACATGACACTGCTTTCATACGCGTATATTCGTGACTGATAGCCTCCCGTATTAAATAATCCTCCCCTTATAGCTATACTCACAGGCAACCTTCGAAATTTATAACTGACATCCTGGTATAAAAACAATCCTGGCTGCAAACCAGCCGCAGTACGGAATCCTGCGTACTCCAGGCGCGTGCTGGCCGCACATTTTCTGTTGATGTTTATATCCGCCTGACAACGTATATGCGTTAGCAATTCTTCATCTTTTTTCCGACTCACTACTCTACCTGTGATAATAATATTTTTTCGGTATGTCCAGCCTAACTGCAGGAGATATTCCCATCCTCCCGACGGATAGTTGATGCCATAGCGTATCCAGGGAAACCTGAACCAATCCACGTAACCACTTACTGTCCAGCGAGCGGCAGGCTTTAGACTACAACCCATGTAAATGCCTTGTTCATTACGTGTATTATAAATCTCTCCAAACCCCTTACTGTAGAAGCTTTGATAAGCCTTGTCATAGTTCCTGTATACCATAGAAAGATCGGCTTTCGCGGATACGCTGATCAATGCGCCTTGCAACCAGGCCATATGCCCCTGCTGATCACGGGCCAGCTCTCCAAACAAATGCATATTCCCAAAGGTGCGCGCATAATCCAGACTATAGTTCATGAGTCCATTCCCTCTGAAATCAAACTGGTTATACGGTTTCACAGACTTCTCCAATCCTGGTGAAAGGTGATGATAAATGATATTGGCCCCCACATTCCAGTTCCCTACATAACGAAAAGCTGCGCCACTGCTAAATTGTGTCACTGCATTCATCTTCGCTATTTCTGTGGAGGTACGGTGATAGCCGGCCGATTGTAAAGCCGTAGCCACTTGTGTATCAGTGATAGTATCTGTTCCGGGAACGGTTCCATCCAGCTTACGGAGAGAGCAAAATGCAGTCAGTTGCAGTTTCCCTGCTTGCACCGTCGCTCCTGTTCCCCGAAAAAAATAATACTCCCCGGCAGAAGTATAGGGTCTTATTACCTCTCCTTCTTTCTTTACCTGCAATACCATCGCGCTCTTCCCCGCAGCGTGACTATGCCATTGTATCAACCCCTGGCCCATGTTTACAGAGAAATCGCCTATCGCCAATGCTTTCACATGCTGGTAGTTACTGATAAACAGATGGGCGCTGTAAAAATCAAAGCCATATCGCTGCGCTCCCCGAAAGAAAGCTTCTCCGGGATCTTTTTCCATAGATACGCCATAACTCGTATACCCGGTGAGGTTATAACGGTAACGAATAAACACTTTATCTATACTGCCAGCATATGCCGGTGGTTTTCCATTCACCGATACATATCCTTTTGATGCCTCCAGTTGTCTGCCATAACGCAGCAGTAAACTCCTTTCCCCTTTTGAAAACCTGTCACGAATACCATACTGTGGCTTAAAACCCTCCCCTGTACTGATATAAGGCAACAGTTGCTTTATCAGATCGACATCAAATCCCGGTACTGCCTGCAATTCATAGATACTGATAAAGTCTCCCAACAACGCACGATAACGCAACAGACTTTCCACCTGGTTAGGCAGCAGTATTCCTAAGGCTGTCAACTGCGCGGCATCTGCGGTATTCAATGATATACGGTGATGGATGCGCTGCTGTAATAACTGCCATTGCTCATCATCTTCACTTACCGAAGTAGTGGCCGCCGTTACTGCTTCGACAGACTGCTGTATACTAGCAGGCAATTCTTCCTGTGCGCATACCTGCAGCGATAGCGCCAACAAACAAAGCAAGCCAACTATTTTCCCCATACCAGCGCTATTGTTGGAGTGAAGCCCAGTTGCGGATGCATTGATGCCCCGCCATCAATCCGCAGTCGTCCTAATATCAGCATCACAACCCACTGTGGAGCAGGCTGCCAACCACTTACGCCCAATTGCATAGCCAGCAAAGGAATTATTCTATAGATCGCCTGCACTAAAGGTATTAATTTCCCTTCCTGCTGCCTGCACTCCGCTGCCAGCAGGAATCCTGTACC
Source organism: Chitinophaga dinghuensis (assembly GCF_003259435.1). Taxonomy (GTDB): domain Bacteria; phylum Bacteroidota; class Bacteroidia; order Chitinophagales; family Chitinophagaceae; genus Chitinophaga; species Chitinophaga dinghuensis. Next base: position 364,935 of record NZ_QLMA01000001.1, on the reverse strand, counting down.
CGACTGCCAGCCCACTCCTATCCTGTATTGCCAATCTCCTTCCCGGATTACCTGCACGCCAGCCATCCAAGCAGGGCCAAGACGCCACCTCAATGCCAATACTGCCGTTGGTATTCCTTTACTCCCATACTGGTAAACAGATGTACTATGATATCCTAACTGTGCCCCTATTCCCAGGTCATGCCCCAAATGCAGCCCCATACCGCCACTCACCGCCTGCTCCTTCCAATAGCTATTCCCAAACTGACGTACCTGCACCCCTATGCCACCCATTCCTACAGGAATCATCAGCGCTCCCATATGCAACGGTACTTCCGTCAGGCCAAATCGCCTTTCTGTGAAAATACCAGCATTGAAATGCCTGGCATCCGCCAGTATAGCCGGATTCTCCGCTGCCACAAGCGCATCTGCAAATCCGCTTCCGTAAGCCGCTCCTCCCCAAAACCTGCCATAAGCAGTAAGCTGAACAGCAAGGGCCTTTACGTCTCCATAAATCAATTGAAAAAATATAATCAACAAATGCAGGACTAGCATCCTCCATGACCGGGTTAACATAAACACATGGGTTAATAAATGGGAAAACAAACTTATCAATCACAAAACTATTTCATCTCTCTACTACAAACCTTTATTACATGTTAACAAACTAAAAAACTGTACAAAAAGAAATGGATTGACATCTGCGACGTCAATCCATTTCTTTTATTTCTTTTGCAATATATTAAAACAGCCCATACAGCTGAGAGTCAATCTTGGAGATGATTTCACCCAGATCTTCTTCACTTTCCGGAAACTTGTTTTTATCAATATCGATTACCAGCAACGGACCTTCTTTATATTTCTCAATCCAGTTGTTGTAATATTCGTTTAGTCGTTTCAGATAGTCCAGGCGAATATTCTCTTCATACTCTCTGCCTCTTTTCTGAATCTGTGCTACCAGCGTAGGTACAGAGGCTTGCAGGTAAATCAGCAAATCCGGTGGCTTCACCATGGATTTCAATGTCTCAAAGAAATTGAAATAGTTATCGAAATCCCGTTTGGTCATCAGCCCCATTTCGTACAGGTTCGGTGCAAAGATGTGCGCATCTTCATAGATCGTACGATCCTGGATCACTGTTTTATTACCGTTCTGTACTTCCAGCAGCTGTTTCAGCCGGCCATTCAGGAAATAAATCTGCAGGTTAAAAGACCAGCGGGGCATATCCTCATAGAAATCATTCAGGTAAGGATTATGTTCCACATCTTCGTATTGCGGATGCCATTTATAGTGTTTGCAAAGCATTTCGGTCAGCGTTGTTTTCCCTGCACCAATATTGCCCGCAATTGCGATATGTTTAACTTTTGCTTGTTTTGCCATGCGTTTGTTGATATGGTATGATTTATTGAAAATAGTTACTTGCGTTCACTTTTTCAATAGTATTTTATACCGATTAATTTCTTGGCCTCATTCAGTGTTTTAGATGCATTTTCTCTGGCCTTCTCCGCACCTTCTTTCATAATACGCTGCATATAAGCGTGATCCTGCTGTAATGCCTTCGCTTTCTCACGGATAGGCGCAATGAATTTCACCATGTCCTCTCCGAGTTGCTTCTTCATATCGCCAAAACGAATAGTCTGATCATCCCAGGCTGCGGTGTAGAACGTGGCTACATCCGGCGCAGACACCAGTTTCATCAGGTCTATCAGGTTACTCACCGATTCTGGCATAGGAGATCCTATCACACCGGTAGCACTGTCCGTTTTAGCCTTCTTAATTTTGTTGAGAATTTTATCATCTTCATCTGCCAGGTAAAGCGTAGCCATTTCGTTCTCGCTTTTGCTCATTTTACCTTTCCCATCCAGGCTTGGAATACGTACCAGGCTATCGCCATAGTTAAAGGCTTCCGGCTCTGGGAACAGGTTACCATAACGATGGTTAAAACGCTGTGCAAAGTTTCTCGCCATTTCCAGATGCTGGCCCTGATCTTTTCCAACAGGCACCTTTACAGCGCGCTGGATAAGAATATCGGTAGCCATCAGCACCGGATAGGTCAGCAATCCAGCATTTACATTCTCTGGCTGTAATCTTACCTTGTCTTTGAACGTTGGTACTTTTTCCAGCTCACCTACGTAAGCCAGCATATTCATCAGCAAATAAAGCTCTGAAATTTCGGGAACGTCGCTCTGTACGTACAGTACTACCTTTTCTGGGTCCAGGCCAGAAGCAATATTCTCTGCCAGTACCCGCTCTACGTTACCACGGAGATCTTTCGGATCAGGATGGGTGGTAAGTGAATGCCAGTCTGCCACAAAGAAGTAGCAGTTAAAGTCCTCCTGCATCCGGATAAAATTACGGATAGCACCAAAATAATTACCTAAGTGTAAATACCCTGTGGGGCGTATGCCGCTCACCACAATTTCTTTTTCTGTTGCCATAACAGGGCGCAATTTAAAATATCTGGCCGTTTATCCCTAATTTTGGAATACTATCAATTTACCTTTTATATTTCATTACCTTTTCCTTTAATTTGATTATGGAAGTCAACGATACTCTGGTACAGCAATTGGCAGATCTTTCCAGACTGGAATTCAGTCCGGAAGAAAAAAAAGAATTTACCGGCGACCTCCAACGGATGATCACCTTCGTAGAAAAACTCAACGAACTGGATACCTCCCACGTTAAACCACTCCTCCATCTTACGGAAGATTATAATGTGTTTAGGGAAGACCAGGTAAAACCATCCATCAGCAGGGAAGAAGCGCTGCAGAATGCACCTGCCGCCAACGAGGAATACTTCAAAGTGCCCAAAATAATAAAGAAATAACCTTACATGCAAAAGTCTGTTATCCACCTGGAAGAAATCAGAAAAAGCTACTATCTCGGCAAAAATGAACTGCCGGTACTGAAAGGCGTTTCTCTGGACATTTTCCGAAATGAGTATGTAGCCCTCATGGGACCTTCCGGCTCCGGGAAATCCACGCTCATGAATATCCTGGGCTGCCTGGATACCCCCACCAGCGGCAGTTACATCCTCAGCGGACACGATGTCAGCAAAATGGATGACAACTCCCTGGCACATGTGAGAGGAAAAGAAATCGGATTCGTATTCCAGCAATTTAACCTCATGCCGCGACTGACTGCATTGGAAAATGTAGCCATCCCACTGATTTACCAAGGCGTCAATAAAAAAGAACGCCTGGAAAAAGCCATGGCCATGCTGGAAAAAGTGAAACTGGAAAACCGTGCAGACCATAAACCGAATGAACTCTCCGGAGGTCAATGCCAGCGCGTGGCCATCGCCAGAGCCCTGGTAAATGATCCTTCCCTCATCCTCGCCGATGAACCTACCGGTAACCTGGATACCAAAACATCCATCGAAATCATGGATATTTTCGGAAGTATCCACGCTTCCGGCAACACCGTGGTGCTCGTAACCCACGAGGAAGACATCGCCGACCATGCCCGTCGTATCATCCGTCTCCGCGATGGCGTGATCGAATCCGACCGCGTAAATGAAAAATATCTGGTAAACAGCCACTAATAAAAGCTGCTCCCTTTATATACTTCGATCCTTCCGGCAATACCGGAAGGATTTTTGTTTTAATTTTAGTACATGAAGATATATACCAAAACAGGCGACAAAGGTAAAACCTCCCTCATAGGCGGCACCAAAGTCCCTAAAAGCAATATACGCATCGACGCCTACGGTACCGTCGATGAACTGAACTCCTATATCGGCCTGGTAAACGATTATATCGCCGATACAGCTACCAAAAACCTCCTCAGAGAAATCCAGGACAGGCTGTTCACCGTAGGCGCCGCACTGGCCTGCGATCCAGATAAGGAAACCAAACTGAAGATCCCCGATCTTCACGAAGCGGATATCACCCTGCTGGAAAAATCCATCGATCAGATGAATGAAGAAATTCCACCGATGCGCTCTTTCATCCTTCCGGGTGGTCATGTAGCAGTATCTACTTGTCATATAGCGAGATGCGTGTGCCGCCGCACAGAACGCCTCTGCGTAGGTATGATGGAACAGGAAATGTTCATCGAACCGCTGGTGCTCAAATATCTTAACCGACTGAGTGATTATCTCTTCGTTCTCGCCCGTTGGACCGGCCATAAACTGGGCGCCGAAGAAATACCTTGGAAACCAAGAGTCAGCTAAGCCCAATTCAGATTTTATTAAATTTGCGATATGTTTACAGGAATCATTGAAACACAAGGAGAAGTAATTTCCACCAGACAGGAAGGCGGAAACCTGACTATCACTATAAAATCCGCTATGGCAGCGGAGTTAAAAATAGATCAAAGCGTATCTCATAACGGCGTATGCCTCACCGTTACCGGTGTAGAAGGAGATACCTACACTACAGTGGCCGTTGCAGAAACCCTGCAAAAGACCAACCTGGGCCTGCTCACTCCCGGCCAGAAAGTAAACCTGGAACGCGCTATGGTCTTCAATGCCCGCATAGATGGCCACCTGGTACAAGGTCATGTGGATACCACCGGCACTTGCATTTCCCGCGAATCTCAGGATGGTAGCTGGCTGTTCAGATTCCAATACCCTGGCGAATTTGCAGGACTACTAGTAGAAAAAGGCTCCATCTGCCTGAATGGTATCAGTCTGACAATATTTGATGTCACCAACAGCGAATTCTCTGTGGCCATCATTCCATATACCTTCGAATTCACGAATATTCAATATATCGAACCAGGTAGCAGCATTAATCTGGAATTTGATATACTGGGTAAATATGTAGCGAGACAACTGTCAGTCCGTTCTTAAAAATTTCCCGCTTGAAGAAGTTATTACTGCTGATAAGCATCACTCTTCCGCTGCTGGCCTTCGGTCAGCAACGGAAGCTGGTGGCCGCACACGCAGCCTACGATTACAACGCCGTTCCGGAATTATATAATAATACGCCCATCGGAATAGAACTTGTCTACAGCGATAGCAGCAAAACTGCCACCGCCAACGGCTTCAATGGATCTCTCAGATGGAGTAAAATGGAAGTCAAATCCTCAAATGGAGAGGTGAGTCGCGCCGGCATTCTAACCTTCAACAGAACCCAACTGGCTAAAGATAATTACCACATCCAGCTAACCATTACTTTGCCCGGCGAAAACCCCGTTACGGCTGATCTACAGCTACCACAACTCACAGGCATGCGCTTCAATCATTATGCAGACAGCCTGAAAAGAAATATTCACTTTTACTTAAATATAGAAGGGAAATTCAGCAGCGGTAAAATTCTCCCACTGGATACCAATGAAGTGCATTTTCAAATATCCGCCGGCAAACTAATTGGTCAGGATCTCCTGTTGCCTGCCGGCGATACGACTAAAATAATTCGGGTGGAAGCTTGGTACAAACTAAATCCGGCCATGTATCTGCTGTCCGACATACCTGTCAAACAAATGCCCGATAAAAACTAAATTAACATCCTGGATTTCAACTCCAGATACTTATTGACCACATTCACAGTGAGTTGCTCCGGAGGCGTCAGAATAGACATAATTCCATATTTCCCCAGCTCTTTCGCGATAAGACGTTTATCATAAGCAAATTTCTGGGCAATCGTCTGCTTGTAAATTCCTTCCAGATCATAGGCTACGTCTTCCGTCACTTTCTTCAATTCTGTATTCTCAAAAAACACCACCAATAATAAGTGATATTTTGCCAGTCGGCGCAAATAAGGCAACTGCCGCTGTAAGCCAGACATTGACTCAAAATTCGTGTATAACACTAACAAAGAACGCTGCGATAATCTGCTACGTAATTGTACACTCAAAGATTCATAATCACTCTCCTGCCATTGGGTTTCCTGCGCATACAACGATTCCAGAATGGTATTGAGCTGCACCATCTTACTACTCGCCGGGATCATTTCCATTTTCTTCTCCGTGAAAGTGATTAATCCCGCCTTATCGCCTTTTGAAAGCGCAATATTGCTGAACACTAAAGTAGAGTTGATGGCATAGTCCAATAACGCCAATCCATCAAACGGCATCCGCATCGCCCGACCTTTGTCTATCACACAATAAATCTGCTGACTTTTCTCTTCCACAAAACTATTCACCATCAAGGTGCCCGTACGTGCAGTGGCTTTCCAGTTAAGCGTTCGGACATCATCCCCTTTGGTATAGGATTTAATGTGGTCAAACTCCATACTATGTCCTACCATCCTTTTACGATGTATACCTGTTGTATCCATCTGTGCGATAAAGGATTTGAGAGAATAATTACGTAGTTGCTGGAAGCTCGGATAGACGCCCACTTCAATTGGGTTATCTATCACAAATCTTCTGCTGATAAGTCCCAATGCAGTGTGTACATATACATTCGTATTACCAAATGCATATACGCCCCGCTCTACCGGACGAAGGGAATAGGTGAATGTATGTTCCCCTCCCGCCGCCATTTGCGTTTGTAAAGTAAAGTCCCTCCATTGAAACTGCAGCGGTACCTCCTCCAAAACAGTTACAGTGACAGGAAAAGGATAGCCATTACGCACTACCAGCTTCACTTCATTGGGATCTCCGTTGCTCAAACGATTGGCCAATGCCCTGTCTGCCACCATAGCGTCTCTGGATTTGGTCAGTAATAGCAGCATGTCTACCAATACTAACACCACCGTCAAAACAACAGACAGGATTCCTAACAAAAATAAAGCGGGAATAAAAAATGCCACCAGGAACAAGAGAATATCAGCTCCTACCAGCAGATAAAATCTGTTGCGAAAGAATAGTTTTTGATAGAAATTACTTTTAATTGCTCCTGGCATCGCGATAGTTGAATTTATCTTGGAACTTCTACTGTTTTAATAATCTGGTCAATCACATCATCTGTGGTAATGCCTTCCATCTCTCTTTCAGGCGTCAGGATAATACGATGACGCAGCACATGCTTCATAATACCGGTTACATCCTCTGGTATCACAAAATCCCGGTTATTCATAGCTGCCTGTGCTTTCGCGCAGTTCATAACGGAAATGGATGCACGAGGAGAAGCTCCTAAGTACAAGGAAGAATGCTGTCTGGTAGCGTGAACAATTTCTGCAATGAAATGCAGAATTTTCTCATCTACTCTTACTTGTTTCACTTGGTGTTGATAATGAATCAGCTCCGCAGACGTCAGTACTTTTTCCACTACACTGGTAATATCAGCAGGAGTATGTAACCTGTTCATAGCCTCCAGAATGGATATTTCTTCCTGTAAATCAGGATATTTCACTTGTATTTTAAAGAGGAACCTGTCCAGCTGCGCTTCCGGCAGGCGATAAGTACCTTCCTGTTCAATGGGATTCTGCGTAGCAATCACCATGAACGGCCTTTCCAGGCGATAGGTATTGCCGTCATTGGTAATCTGACGTTCTTCCATCACTTCAAAGAGGGCCGACTGTGTCTTAGCGGGAGCGCGGTTGATTTCATCAATCAGAATAAGATTACTGAAAACCGGACCTTTCTTATATTCAAATTCCCTGGTTTGGGGATTGAATACAGAGGTACCGAGTACATCTGCCGGCATCAGATCCGGAGTGAATTGTATACGTGAGAAACCGGCATCAATGCTTTGTGCCAGCAGTTTTGCGGTCAATGTTTTAGCTACGCCCGGTACGCCTTCAATCAGCACATGTCCCTGTGCCAGCAATGCAGTTATCAGCAGGTCTACCATCTCTGATTGTCCAACTATCACTTTACCGATTTGCTCTCTGATCGCCTCCACACCAGTCTGGAGTGCAGACAAATCAGTACGGGGTTGAAAGGTATTCGTATCCATTTATTTAGTATTTAGATAAAAAAGTTGAATGCTTCTATATAAGTCCGTTACAAATTCGCTGTCGATATAACCATGATCCTGTACTACTTTCATCAGGCTGGTCATGCGTCTCACCTGATCGATCGGGGCATCCGATTTATTGGATAGCAGGGTCGCAAAATCATCATCCAGCACATTAGTATTGATATAATAACGGGTACGGATATACTCTAGTGCATGCGTCACCATTTTATGAGAGATATTCGCATGGTTCTGTTGCTGATAATAAAGTTGCCCTATAGCATCTACGAATTCCAGCGAAGCATTAGCCACTACAGGTTTCAGCGGAATAATGCGCTGACGGCGTTTGCTTTCAAAAGCCACATATAATAACATGAGGATGATACTCAGCCAAAGCGCCCAGCGGAAGGCCGGATATTTCAACAGCACCTGCCATTCCGAGAATTCAGAATTGCGGGGCCCCTTCTGCGTATTATAGAATTCGTCCCAGTACACATTGTCGGCATGAGGGTCCAGATAACTCATCTGAATGGCCAATGCCTGTGCATTCTGGTTATGCAATACAAAGTAATTCGTAAAGGTATACGGGTTCAGTAAAATATAAACAAAACCACTACCCACACGCACACTGGCAAAGTTAGGTTCATTATGCGCCGAAGTTCCGAGTATTTGCATGCGGGAAGAATCCCATTTGGAAAAATATCTTTCCAACATGGGACCATTATACCGATAGGAAGCACTGATCTTGTTGACAGAATCCAAATAGTTCTGAACGCCGGGCTGTACCATTTCACCAAAGCCCAGTACCTCCGTTTCTATACCCAGTCGGGATTTCAGGTTTTGATCCAGTTGGTTAGCTGCGATAAACAACTCGTTTCCATCGCCTACAAATTTCAGCATGTCGGTAACATCCTGCTCTGTAACAAACAGTTTCTCTGCAACAATGATGTAGACACTACCGGAATTCTTGAGTGTTTCTTCTTTTCTGTAGGTGCTTGCAAATGACTTTGTAACTACCTGTAATGTTTGATTATTAAAAAGAGAAGGTAACAGTTCTCTTGCAGCATAGGTACCGCCGGCCTTTTTATCCTTTCCAGAGAAGGTAGGTTTGGACATATCATTACTCCGCTGCTCATCCTGGTTGGATTGAATACTATTTATCATCAGCAATGCAATGAGGATCGCTATGACAGTACCGGCAATATAGTAGAATTTCCTGCTCACGCGCTCTTGCTGATTTGATGTTTAAAATCCTGGAATTGTTGTTCCAGTTGTTCAAAATCTTGTTTGGGAAGATCAAAGCTGCCATACCAGACATATTCATAGTCCATGGTCAGAATAGAAAACTGCCGGTAGTAGGGCGTGTTTCTCATCGCCCTCAGATAATCCTTATTGGTCTTTTCTATGGATGGCTTGATCAGGTTATTTTCAGATAATTGAAATAATGTATACAGATACCACCAACGAATCGTTTCTTTAAAATTCCCATCTGTGGAGGCTTCTAATATTTTCTTTTCATAGTCTTTAGCAGTATGCAATACTGTTTCCTGTGCTACCTGCATCTCCCCTACTAACGGCACGCTGCGGAAGAAACCCAGCCCGTTTTTCTTCATATAACGGTAAAGAATATACAATAAGATGGCAGCAATAATTCCAATGATGACCCAACGGAATACAATGATGTGTAAGGTGATGTAAATAATGATTGCTTGCACAATAAGCCCGAACCAGTTGGTTTTCCCCGCCTGCTCTTCTTTCAGATCAATATAATTCAGGTTCTTATTTTCCTTTAATTCAGCGAGTTTTTTATCAGAAACGGCACGGTTCAAAGCTACGGGATAAGGCACGGCAACACTGTCTGCTTCCGCTTCTTCTGTAACGGTATCTTCCGCGTCGGTGACGCCATCAGCGTTAATGGTACCGATCTTTGCAGAATCTTCAATCGTTTGTCTTACGGCGGCATGTACCGTTCTATTGTTGCCCATCAACAATATACCAGCAAAAATGATCAGAAATTTACACAGTGCTTTCTTCATATCAGTCCTGGGATGCCGGTAAAGTGTGAGTAATCGTGATCTTTCCGTTTTCACTGATAGCATAGCCTTGCTTATGCAAGCGGATGGGATACCAGATAAAATAGAAGATTATAAATCCTAAAGATGCCAACAGAATCAATATGCTTACCAATGCAGGCATGGCGGAATAACGGGTTATAAAACCTTCCAGGAATGCAGCTACAATGAAAACAGGAATCAGCGAGATCATAATTTTAATCCCGTCTCTGGCAGCTCGTTTCAGAGATTCAAGCCTGGTAAGCGTTCCTGGAAAAAGCAAACTGTTGCCCAGTATCATACCGGCACAACCTGCGATGACAATACTGGATAATTCCAATGTACCATGGGTCATCACTATTAATACCGCTTTCCAGCCAAGCCCATGTTTCACAAAAATATAATGAAAAGCGCCCACCATTACGCCATTACGAAACAGGAAATACAATGTGCCAAATGACAGAAAGATGCCAAACACAAAACATTGCATTGACACATAAATATTGTTGAAGGCGATATATAAAAACATTAACAAGGGAGACTCGCCCTTATAGACCCCGAACGGATCACCGCTGGCAATATTTCTTTCCGTCATATTGATATATTCATCCCCCAATACTCCCCTGACAAAGGTATCGTCATGAGCACTAGAAAAGGAGCCGATCAATACGAAGATGGTAAAAAAGCAAAAACTGTATAAAAGGGTCCGGTGATATTTTCTGAAAAGTAAGGGTAGCTCATACTTGAAAAATAACTGGAATCTTCCATCATCATTTTTCTTGTGGGCATATATCTTCTGGAAAATGTTTGCCGCGATACTATTGATGTAGCGGGTAACCTTACTGAAACTATAGAATGTTTTAGCATAGGACAGATCGTCCAGAACAGACACAAAACGATCGGACATCTCATCCGGGTCGTCGGTGGGTTCCTCCTGGTATTTTTTCCAGCGTGCTAAATTTTTCTTGATAAATAGAGATTCTCTCATGCCTGATTGTCGGAACAATATATAAACATTTATGTAGATTTGAGCATGAGCACCATTAAAATCCCTACTTCATTTAACATTGATCTGGAATTCCAGGCCGCAGATCTTGGGCAGCGATTCCTTGCCTGGCTGATAGATTTTGTCATCAAGGTCGTTTTTGTGGTCATCTTTGTAATGATTGTAGGGAATATGAAGGATATTTTCAATAATGAAGGATTATCAGCCATATTCCTGCTGGGAATCCTTATTCCTGTCTTGTTATACCCTTTACTGTTCGAAATGTATATGAATGGGCAGACACCCGGTAAAAAAGCGATGGACATCCGGGTAGTGAGTATGATTGGTAATACGCCTTCCCGCAGTCAGTTTTTCACCCGATATATTTTCCGGATTATTGAGCAGCCGATCTTCTTCTGGGCTTTGCTTCCTATCATTTCTATACTGCGGTCCCCGTTAAAACAAAGGGTAGGCGATATTGCCGCCGCTACCATTGTCATTAATATTAAAACTAAAGGAAGCATCAGCGAAACGATTTTCCGCGATCTTTCTATGACCGACTATAAACCACAGTTTCCAGAGATTTTACGTCTATCTGACAGAGACATGAATAAAATTAAAGAGATGTTAGATAGAGCATTATTGGGAGACAAACGTCTGGCGGAACGAGTGGCCACTCGTGTAAAAGAGGTGCTGAAAATCAACACCACCCTGCCTGATACCGTTTTTCTTGAAACCGTACTGAACGACTACAACTATTACACTACCGTTGAAAAGTAAGCCCACAAAGGATTTCAGCGTGATTATAAAAGTCGGCGCAAAATTTTTTTTCAAGAAAAAGCGCATAAAATTTGGATTTACAACACATTGTATTACCTTTGCAACCGGCAAGTCTTATACGACCAGCTCCTGCTGAATCCCCCCAGGACAGGAATGTAGCAAGGGTAGGCGGTTGAAGCGGTGCGATATAAGTAACTTGCCTTTTTTTTTCTTTAAAAAGGTCATTAGTCGCTGTCAGTAGTCAGCTGGTTTTATTCTCACCTCCTTCTCTAATGACAGTAGCTCCACAAAGTGATACAAACCTTTACAACTTTAATTTAACATAGTATGAAATTCTTTATTGATACAGCTAATCTGGCGCAAATACGTGAGGCTCACGATCTCGGTATCCTGGATGGTGTAACCACCAATCCATCCCTGATGGCGAAAGAAGGGATTAAAGGTGAAGCGGCTATCATGCAGCACTACAAAGACATCTGCGAAATCGTTGGATCTGGTGATGTAAGTGCAGAAGTATTCTCTACCGACTTCAAATCCATCATCGAAGAAGGACAGAAACTGGCAGCCATTGATTCTAACATCGTGGTGAAAGTGCCAATGATTAAAGACGGTATTAAAGCCATCAAATGGTTTACTGACAACAGTATCAGAACTAACTGTACACTGGTATTCTCTGCTGGTCAGGCTATCCTGGCCGCGAAAGCTGGTGCTAAATATGTATCCCCTTTCATCGGTCGTATCGATGATAGCAACTGGGACGGTGTTGAACTGATCGCTCAGATCGCTCAGATCTACAGCGTTCAGGGATTCAAAACTGAAATTCTCGCCGCCTCTATCCGCAGCGCACTCCACATCGTGAAATGTGCTGAAGTAGGTGCAGACGTATGTACCTGCCCGTTAGACTCTATTCTGGGTCTCCTGAAACATCCTTTAACGGATATCGGGCTGGCGAAGTTCTTGGAAGATGCCAAGAAAATGTAATCGCAATATTTTTTAGATGGTGTATCCCCGGTGCAGAGATGTACCGGGGATTTTTTTTGTAACCGCGTCTCCCTTCCCCCTTCTCCCCCCAACAACAAATCGCCTGCTCTGCTGTTAAACATATACGCAGCAAATCCTTCCGTATGGCAAAATATATCCTCGCACTGGACCAGGGAACCACGTCTTCCCGCGCTATCATCTTCGATAAACAAGGCGCCATTGTAGCCGTTGCCCAAAAGGAATTCAAACAACTATTCCCCCAGGCCGGATGGGTAGAACATGATCCCATGGAAATATGGACCACTCAAGCCGGCGTTGCAGGTGAAGCCATCCTCCGCGCAAACGCCACCGGCGCTGATATCGCTGCCATCGGTATCACCAACCAAAGAGAAACAACCATTGTGTGGGACAGAAAAACCGGGAAACCCGTACACAACGCCATTGTGTGGCAAGACAGAAGAACGGCCGACTACTGCAACCAATTGAAAAAAGAAGGAAAGGAACAAATGATCAGAGAGAAAACAGGACTCATTCTCGATGCCTACTTCTCTGGTACCAAAATCAAATGGATACTGGATAATATCCCAGGAGCCAGAGCCAGAGCGGAAAACGGCGACCTGATCTTTGGTACGGTAGACAGCTGGATCGTCTGGAATTATACCCACGGACAACTCCATATCACTGATGTGAGTAACGCTTCCCGAACACTACTCTTCAATATCCACGACATGCAATGGGATAAAGATCTCCTCAAACTCTTTGATATTCCCATGTCCATGATGCCGGAAGTCCGCCAATCCAGCGAATTATACGGCAATACCCAGGCTACTATTACGCCTTACGCCATTCCTGTAGCAGGTATCGCCGGCGATCAGCAAGCCGCCCTCTTCGGGCAACTCTGCACAGAACCAGGCATGATCAAAAATACCTACGGAACCGGCTGTTTTATGGTACTCAACACCGGCGACAAACCCATGTCTTCCAAAAATAATCTCCTGACTACTGTTGCCTGGAAAATCAATGGCCGTACCTGTTACGCCCTGGAAGGAAGTATCTTCATCGGTGGCGCAGTCGTTCAATGGCTCCGCGACGGACTCGGTATCATCCGCCACTCCGCAGATGTGGAAAAACTGGCGGCTACCGTGGAAAATAGCGACGGCGTTTATCTCGTACCTGCTTTCGCAGGACTCGGCGCCCCCTACTGGAATCAGTTCGCCCGTGGTACTATGGTAGGCCTCACCCGCGGCTCTACCGCCGCTCATATCGCCAGAGCCGCCCTGGAAGGTATCGCCTACCAAACTATGGATGTACTCAAAGCAATGGAAGCCGATGCCGGCATTACGATCTCTGAATTACGCGTGGATGGCGGCGCTACCAACAATAACCTACTGATGCAATTCCAGGCCGATATCCTCCATGCCACCGTGGTACGCCCCAATATCACCGAAACAACCGCTCTCGGCGCCGCCTACCTCGCAGGCCTCGCAGTGGGCTTCTGGGATAGCATAGCATCCATCGCAGAACAATGGCAAATCAATGCCACCTTCAAACCACAAATGGAAGAAAATACCCGCAAACAACTGTACTATAACTGGAAACGAGCGATCCACGCCGCACAAGCCTGGACAGAACCCCTGGAATAATTTTTTCGCTGTTACAATAAAATCTCGTCTCTTTGCGTAGAAATTACACAAATAAACTTTCATTTTTTTCTGAAAGTTTAGTAACTTTGATAATCATTAACACTAGCACAGGAATTGTGCATAAGAATTCTGTAGAACAGCGAAAACGATATCCTTCTTCTTAAAATAAATTTTATGAGTCAGCTCAACATTCCGGAAACGAACGACCCTAGGGTAGTGATTGTAGGTGGTGGTTTTGGAGGTATTAACCTGGCCAAACATCTGAAAAATCTCCCCGTTCAGGTAGTGCTGCTGGACAGGAACAACTATCACCTGTTTCAGCCACTGTTGTACCAGGTATCTACAGCAGGCCTGGAACCGGATAGTATCGCCTTCCCTCTACGCGGAATATTCCGCAAACAGAAAAACCTGGTATTCCGCATGGCGGAAGTAACCGGCGTACGAGCAGCAGAAAATATCCTGGAAACCGGTATTGGTGAACTTCGCTATGATTACCTGGTGTTTGCTACCGGCAGCAATACCAATTTCTTCGGCAATAAAACTATTGAAGCGCAAGCCATCGGCATGAAATCCCTCATTGAAGCGGTACAGATCCGTAACTATGTGGTGAAACAATTTGAGGAAAGCTTACTCCTCTCCGACCCAGAGGAAATAAAACCTAAACTGAACTTCGTAATGGTAGGCGGAGGCCCTACTGGCGTGGAACTCGCTGGCGCCTTCGCTGAACTCCGCAAATATATTCTGCCTAAAGATTATCCTTCCATTCCGCAAAATCTCATGAACGTTTACCTGGTTGAAGCAGGACCAAGACTCCTCGCTTCTTTCACGGAAAAAACTTCTGAAACAACGCTGAAGAGCCTGGAGGAACTGGGCGTTCGCGTGATGTTGTCCACCCATGTAAACGAATACGATGGTAAAGTGGTCACCCTCAGCAACGGCGAACAAATCAAATCACATTCCCTGCTCTGGTCTGCCGGTGTAAAAGGTGTGCCTGTAGCCGGCCTTCCTGCGGACATTCTGCTGCCAAACGGTCGTATCCTGGTCAATGAGTTCAACCAGGTGAAAGGCTACGAAAATATCTATGCTATCGGCGATATCGCTCAGATGACCAATGATTCCCGCTTCCCTAAAGGCTACCCAATGGTGGCACAGGTGGCGATCCAGCAAGGCGTTAACCTGGCTAAAAATATCAAACTGGGCATGCAGAAAAAACCTGTTATCGCCTTCCATTATAAAGACCTGGGAAGTATGGCTACCATCGGTAGAAACCGTGCTGTGGTGGAAATGGGTAAACTGAAAATGCACGGATTCTTTGCATGGGTTGTATGGATGGTGGTACACCTGATGAGCCTTCTCGGCTTCCGTAACAAACTGGTGGTATTCATCAACTGGTTCTACCGCTACTTTACTTTCGAAAGAGGTACCCGCATCATCATCAAACGAGGCGCCGCCAACATCGTCAAGCTACGGCAAACAATCGAACATTAATAAAATCAAAGAGGCTGCCTTTACCAGACAGCCTCTTTTTTATTTTCGGTTCAGAATTGAATTCAACGTTAAGGTAGACACGAGCTCGTCATATCTCGCTCCCAGTCCTCTGTAATACAGTAGAATCGTGTAATTATTCTCTGTTTCCCAACTGTCTCCCTCTGTCAGAGACGTATCGAACTTCCCAGCTGGATCATGCTGATCCACTAATCCGTAAATATAATTGTAATAACCCTGTTTCAGGAATAGTGAACACTCATAAGCCCTGGTAGCAGGATTATACGTCATCTTATTCGCATCATTACATTCATAGTTAGTCACCTCTCCAAATATGTACATATTGTACTGTGCATAAGGCTCCGGCGATAAAAACTGAAAATGTACAGTGGCATAATCCCCTTCAAAATTGGGATCATAATCATCCAATGTAGCGAGATAATACTTCCCGTTAATGTCTTTTATAAACTGATAAATCTTATCTGCCCGCTCCACATCCGGCTGGGCATACACGTCTGTACTATTCCGATGATACTCTGTATGCTTCACCCGCTCCGTCTGTAAACGGAAACTACGCAAATCTATCCATCGCCATTCTTTCCCTCCCGGAAATACACAATCCATTTCTGTATTGTATTTGATCACATTTCCATTGATAAACTGCGGTCTTAAATTTGAAATAGCATTATCCCAGCGCCCATTTTGCAGGATCACCACCTTCACCTGGTCGAATGGATTCGGAATATTTAATGCACCCATATTCACCTCAAAATTCACTTTCTGATGGGTACGGAATAATTTTGGATTCACTGGCTGCTGGATATAACCCGTTATCCCCGCACGATTATCCACCACCAACAGTCTACGGGTAAATGCCAGTTGTGTGGTATCGCTTTCCAGATAAACCTTCAGGATATAATTGCCCGCACGGGTAGGAAAACTATTACTGCCAGGCAGCGTTACACTATAGTGCGTATACTTTTGAAAGGCAATACTAGATAAACGATAAGTCTGAATTCGTTGCTCCGAAAACCCTCTCAGGTATTCCAGCTGATTCACCTGAGCCAGCGACCAGTCTGCATTACAGAGTACAAAAGTATAGTAGTAATCCTTTACATCATTGTCCAGATCATCGAAAGACAACTCCAGCTTCTCGCCTGAACCCAGCGTCACCATCGGCAAGCTCAATGGATCTCCCGCCTGGTTTAACTTTACAGACTTGATGTTGTTCATATATACATGATCCGGAGTAATTGCATTGGACTGGGCTTTCAATATTGCTGGTAATAACGTCGCATACAGGACAGCCAAAAATATAAGTGCTTTACGCATATTCAGTAATTGATTAAGTCAAGTTACGACTATTTTAACATTTAGGCTGCCCGGAATTTTTGATTTTGTCGCCAGCGTGGTTACCTTTATTTTTATAAATATTCAAACAGTTAATGGATTTATCTCGCTTTATCGCCACCCGGATCGCTTTCAATAAAAGCTCTTCCTTCTCCAAATTCATCATCAACATCGCGTTGTGCGCTACCGCCATCAGTGTTGCGGTGATGATCCTGGCGACAGGACTGGTCAATGGTTTCCAGCAAGTAATCCAGGATAAAATCTTCAGTTTCTGGGGACATATCCACATCAACCAGTACCAACCCAACGCAGGCCCACTCACACAAGAGAAATCCTTCGAATTGAGCCCCGAACTGGTGAAGAAAGTACGCCAGTTGCCACAGGTGAGCTTCATCGCTCCCTATGCCACAAAATCCGCTATTATCAAATCAGATAAGGAAATTGACGGCGTACTGTTCAAAGGAGTAGACAAAAACTACGACTGGCCTAAACTCCAGCAATTCATGGTAGCCGGCAACCTACTGCAATTCAACGACAGCACCTACTCTCAGGGAGTGCTTATCTCTTCCAGCATGGCGAAAGAGTTACAGGTAGGCGTAAACGATAAAATAATTATCTATTTCATCCAGGGCGGCAGCCAGTCGCCACGCGCCCGCAAACTAACGGTAACGGGTATATACAAAACCGCTATCGAAGAATACGATAAAACCTATGTTATCGGAGATATCGATCTTATTCGCAAGCTAAACGACTGGACACGCACCGAAATCGGCGGTTATGAGGTAACCCTGAAAGACTACCATCAAATGGAACCAGTAGCCAGATACATCGATGAACATGTATTAACAGACGAACTGTTTACCCGTACCATTCAGGAAATTTATCCGAATATCTTCGACTGGCTGCAGTTACAGAACAAAAACGAAATCATTATCATCGTCATCATGACGATTGTAGCCATCATCAACATGATCACCGCTATTCTTATCCTTATCCTGGAACGTACCAATATGGTGGGAATACTCAAATCACTGGGGATGCGCAACTGGAAAATCCAACGGATCTTCGTTTTCCAGGCGGCTTATATTATCATTATGGGAATCCTCATTGGGGATGCTGTAGGCCTGGGCCTGGCCTGGCTGCAACAAACCTTTGGGTTCTTCAAACTACCGGAAGATTCCTATTATATGTCTGTTGCAGCCATTTCCTTGCATTGGGAAGAAGTAGTACTTATCAACGCCGGCACCTTGCTGATATGTGTTACTGTATTGCTCCTCCCTTCATTGATTATCAGAAAAATCACGCCGGTAAAAGCAATACAGTTCAAATAATTATTTTCTTGGCGTACTGCGTACATAATCACGCAGATAACTACACTGATCATATACTTCCTGGTACAGCGCTGTCTGCGAATAGTTGGCAGTCAGTACCGGGAAATAACGGTTACGCATCAACGCATTGTAATACTTCTTGTCATCATTGTTTTCCGGCACATGCTTTTGTGAACAACGAGCCGCCAGGAACAAACATCTCGCCTTAAACTCTTTATCTGTTGCAGCCTGAGCAGCCCTTGCATAGAAGATCTCCGCATCATAGACCCCATAGTATTGTCTTTCGAAAGGATCTTTTTCACAAGCGGTGGTATACCATTCTGTAGAGTGCCTGTCGTCTTTCAGGAAGAAATAAGTTTTACCATAATAAGAAAGATTGAACAAACCGGTAGCCAGCTTATGATACACCTTTGCATCCACAGGTGGCGTCTTTGTTTTCGTGATCAAATTCACCATTTGCTCGCAGAACTGGGATATGGTAATCTTGGTACGATAAGCAGGCGTCTCCTTATCATATCCAAAATCCTGCAACTGATCCGCAAATACCTGGTAAGAAACCGGCTGCTCTTTCACCGGCACTTTTTTCAAATAAGGCAATGCAGCTGAAAAGTTATTCACACGCATGAAAGCCCGACCAATCAAGAGATTCATATTCATGCCTTTCGGAAAGAATCCCGCCAGATAGCTTTCATAAGCGGTCTTATTTCCACTTTTCATGAAATCACTGAAGGTAATCAACTGCTCCGCTGTCATCTGGTCGCCCAACATATCGGATGCACCATAAGGAGGAGTACCCAGACTAATAGAATCACAACGGCCACGCACCAACGCTTCTTTCACATAATCGCCCTGTTTGCGGTAAGCAGGCGCAATCACTGATGTCAATAGGTTACGATAAGCTTTATTAAAAAATACTTCCTTATCCACATTGTACCATCTTTCCGGATTCCGTTGCGCCATTCTGCTATCCAGCCATTTCAAAGAAGGCAGCAGCTCCGCTTCGAAAGCAGCATCTATTTTCTTTTGCTGATTTACAGTCACAAGGATATTCACCAGTTCCCATGCATCTTTCACAGCAGGATCAGTGATAGAATATTTACTCAGCCTGGCTTTAGCGCCAGCCATATCTCTTCTTACATATGCAATGTAAGCGGAACTCAATTTCCAGTAGTCAGGATCTTTTACATTACCCTTCTCTGCAACACTATCTGCGAAACGTTGAAGCTGCTTGGCATATGGCTTGTAAACAGAGTCGCTGCCATGAGAATAATAATAAGAATAATATCCCAGCGCGAGCCCAGTACTGTCAATTTCCTTTTGGATAGCAGGCGTCATGTAATCATCTTCCAGCTTATTAATTTCTCTTCCCAGCAATACGTTCATAGCAGGAGACTGTGGGTCCAACTGATACACTGTACGCAATGCATTGGTACTTACTCCGGCATTAGCCAAGCTGAAAATAGCTACTACATTGGCTTTCTCTTTATTATTCCGACAAAGTGGGAATACGTCTTTAGCTACTGTATTGCTCCACATCATATTGGTAAAAGCCATCCGGCGTTGACTCACCGCATTCTCAAATACTTTTGAAAACACATATGCCGCATTCACAGAATCTTTCAAACGCAGCAGGGCTCCACCTTTGAGGGCAAGCGCTTTATTATAAATCAGCGAATTAGGCACTGGCTTTGAGAAATCGCGATCAAAAGCCTGTACTGTTTCACTAAACAGCTTGCGGTAATGCGTCAGACGCAGTAACTGGAATTTATAACGCTGTGCTATTTCCTTATCTTTCACGCCAGCCACCAGTTCTGTACCTTGCTTAAACAGTTGCGCCATCGGAACGGTATTATCTACCGGATCAGCCCAGCGATCTTCAATATAGACGTACTTTTCACAGTCTTTCGCAAACAACAGGTAACGAGCCGCCTCTTTGTTTTTTCCTTCTTTCAGGAATTTGACAAAGCTGTTATTTTTCACGCTATCGGGGAACATACAATCGTTTCCACCGGCACTGCAGGCAGATACCTGCGCCATCTGTTCATGGGAAGAATGATAAATGTACTTGTAAATATCATCTGTGGAGATGCCTTTCTCTCCTGCATAATTTTTCCACTCTTCCACATTGGCTTGCGATTCAGGACTCATCTCATCATCATACCACTGCTCCAGTGAAGTATAATAAAATGGTTCGTAGCCCTGCCCTTTCAGGTATGGATTGAAATAGGAAATGTAATAATCATATGGGTCTGGCTCCGGCCCACAGGAAAGGGAATAGATGATATTCCCGAAAAAAACAGCTAAAAAGCTAATTGAAAAGACGATACACTTTTTGTAATTCATGCAATGGATAATTGTCCAGGGTAGCAGCATCGAGATGATAGAAGATAACCGTAGGGTTATATGATTGTCGTTGTGCGGAAATAAGTTGCGCTGCGTCTTCCAGCAGTTTTACGTTGGTAATTTCGCGGCGAAGTTCACTGCCTTTTTTCAGCATGTAACCGTTGATCAGGGTATCTTTCTGTACTACAAACAGCTGCTTGCCATGAGGTATAAACAAATTTTTATTTTCAAGTTCCCGTGTACCCACATTTCTCAGAATTCCTTTGTACTGATTGTTTTCAAACAATACGGTCCATTGAAAAAGTGGTAAAGCAATATCCAAAGGTAAAGGATAATTTGAAATGCGGTCGTTTCCGATATACGACTCCATTGTGCTGATATCCAGGATAGAGTTATGATCTCCGGGCTTACGGAGGTCTCCCATATTATAACACATGAGTAAACCCTTATTCACAGGAGGTATGCCACTACTGTTCCTGAATTTTATCTGGTGCATTCGGATGGTAGCAGAAACGTCTTTCCCTTTGAAGAAAGGTAATTGCTGCAGTGCCTTTAAATACCGGAAATAAGTATCCCTCGTGGTTTTGGTCCAGTCGCAATCGATCTGGATTTCTTTTATAGGTTGTTTGTTAGGGAGACTACTACATAAACTGCCGAGCAGTTTCTCTGTTCGCTGGGCTAGTTGCGCTGCCAGGGTAGTATCCGGCGGGTTATTCCAGATCTCATTCATCAGGAAGATGACAGGAACAATTTCCTGATCGGCTGGTAGTGGCTGCTGTTGCTGAAAAATAGCAACAGGTACTGCTTCTCCGGGTTTACTTCCTGGGGCCACATCAAACATTTTCACATATAATTTCCTTGCCGGCAACTGACGGAGGTATTCCAGTTCAGTGGCATTGCCGGTCCAGCTTTGCTTCCAGAAGTAGAATGCAGGCGTTACCTGCCGCGAAGGGGTGGACTTGCAGGCGGGCAACAGGAACAATAGTGAACTAATAATCAGGAGATATCTCATATGAGTAAACGACCACAGATAATACCAGTAGCCACAGCGGCATTGAGCGATTCCGCCCCTCCAACTCTGGGTATGGTAATTTTATGGGTAGATGCCGCAATCACCTCTTCTGAAAGGCCTCTGCCTTCATTTCCAATCAACAGGATGCCTTCCGTCAGCCGGGAATATTCCGTAATATCCTTGCCATGAAGGGTAGCTGCATAAGAAGGTATTGATGTCTGCGTAAGCATTTCCTTTATATCGGTTTCGACTATACGAACCCGGGCAATACTCCCCATGGTGGCTTGTATAGTCTTTGGGTTATACACATCCACACAATCCGGGGAACAAATGATCTGGGAAATACCAAACCAATCGGCGATGCGAATAATGGTCCCCATATTACCTGGGTCCTGGATGGCTTCCAAAGCCAGCACCAGCTGTCCGGATACAGGCACAATATAGGTGACCTCCGGCATATCCAGCAGGGCCATGGCCCTGTTAGGAGTTGTCAGTGCAGATAATTGTTTCAGCACATGCGCTTCCACGGTATACACTGCATCTGCCGGGAGCTTACCTAATGCAGCCGCATGTTGCTCCACCCAATCGGCAGTAGCATATACGGCTTTGACCGGCATTCCTGCCAATATCAGCTCCTGGACAATTTTATCTCCTTCGGCGATATACTGGCTGGATTTTTGCCTGTTTTTTTTGTGCTGTAATGATTGAATATATTTAATTTGCGCCTTTGACAACATGGGCCCAAACCTACACGTTTTCTTTTAATCAGCCAAGAACAGGCCGTGTAGCCCACTTGTCAGCATTTCCTTTTAAAAGTTTTAATAACGTTTTCGCCCGTGATGCAGCCGCCAAAAAAATTTAGGACAGTCCTGCTGAATTATTTGCTGTTACTGCTCGTAATACTGATGCTGGGCGCCTGCTCCAATACGAAATACCTGCAACAGAATCAAGACCTGTACGTAAGTAGCAAAGTAAGCGTTCAAGGGGATCTGCTGACCGCTGAAAAACAGGATATCCGCAGCGCATTATCCTCCAAATCCCTGATGGTACAACAGCCCAACTCCAAACTGCTGGGTACGCGTATCAAGGTTTGGCTGTATAATCAGAAGTATAACGAGAAAAAATCCAACTGGTTCTGGAACCTGGTACTCTCCAAACGCAATCTGGAAGAACCTTCCATATACGACAGCACTAAAACAAAAGAAGCCCTCGACCGCATGACTTCCTATCTGCATAACCAGGGCTATTTCTACGCTACAGTGACTGCTGATCCATCCGTTAAAGGCCGGAAAGCAAGCATCGTTTACAGTGCCAATACAGGCCGGAACTTCGTTATTGACCGCATTACCTATAATATCCCGGATACCAATATCCTGAAAGTAGTGCAGGCCAAAGAAAACCTTTCCCTTATCCAGAAAGGAAATACCTTCAAGTCATCCAACTTCAGCAGCGAAAGAGAACGACTCACCCGCATCATCAAAGATGCTGGCTACTATAAATTCAATAGGGATGCCATCGAGTTCAGTGTGGACACATTGAACAAAGCCTTGTTCAAAAATCAGCTAAACCCATTCGAAGGCCTGGTCAATATCTTCCAGGAAAACAAAGGAAGAGAAAAACCAACCATGAATGTGGAGGTGATAATTAAGAACCCGGAAGATAGCGCCACTTCTTTATGGCAGAAATATTTCATCCGGAAAGTTTACGCCTATCCGGATTATCCTATCAATGGCAATCCCAACGATCCTACTTTTAAAGAGGATACTCGCAAATTCCTTACCATCCGGGAACATCAGGAGATGCTCCGTCCGAAAATATTGTCCAAATCCATTCTCCTGCGCCCTGGCGAAGTGTACTCCCTGCAACAGTATAATAATACCATCAACAAATTATACGATTTGGGCCTCTGGCTCTTTGTAACCCTCCAATACAAGGAAGCAAAAGATACCACCAACTCTCTTGATGCCTACCTTTTCTTGTCGCCACGTAAGAAACAAGAACTAGGCCTCAATTTTGAAGTAAGCAATAGCTCGGATTATCTGTTAGGTAGCGGCGTTGGCCTGAACTATCGCCATATTAACCTAGGAAAAAGTGCCACCCAGTTTAACTTCAGCCTAAACACAGGTATAGAGCTTATCAAGGATCCGAATAATAAATGGGCATTGCAATCCAAGGAAATTGGCGGGGAATTCGGATTCACCTGGCCACGGTTTGCACTGCCTTTCAATATTCACCAGAACCCTCGTTCCAATGTAAAAACGAGGCTGACAGTGGGCGCCAACTACCTTTCCCGTGTGCAGAAGTTCGATATCACCAGTATCAACCTCTCTTATGGCTACGACTGGAACTCCAGCAACTATCGCCGCTGGATTGTAAGACCATTCACGCTCAACTATGTCGGGGTTATCCTGAATCCAGCTTTCCAGGATACTATTGTGGACCCAAACCCTTACCTGAAAAGGAGTTTCGAGCCGGCCCTTATTGGCGGGGAGAACATTTCCTATATCTACAGCAATAATGATGTACTGCATCAACGCCACTATACCTATTTCCGCATCAACCTGGAAGAATCCGGTCTCTGGTTGAATGGTATCAATAGCATCATCAACGCTGCCACCAACAAGAAATCTAACCTGGAAAGAATGACTAATGTGATGATTTCCAATTTTGTGAAGCTGGAGGCAGACTACAGACACTACTGGAAGCTAAACCAACACAGTGGGCTGGCCACCCGCGTATATGCAGGTATCGGTATTCCATACAGCCATTCGCAAGTATTGCCTTATGTACGCCAGTTTACTGCCGGCGGTCCAAATAGTATTCGCGCCTGGAGACTGCGTACACTGGGCCCTGGCTCCTACAAAGACAGTTCCTCTACTGCACAGATCTTCCCGGATCAAACAGGCGACATGAAACTGGAGGGCAACGTGGAATATCGCTTTGATCTCCTGAGAATGTTTGGAGGAAGCGTTAACCTCAAAGGCGCTACCTTCCTGGATATGGGTAATATCTGGATGGTAAATCCAGACAGCACCCGCCCCGGATCTGAATTCCACTTTAATCAATTATACCACGACCTCGCGGTAGGTACCGGCGCAGGTCTGCGACTGGATTTCAACTACTTCCTGATACGCCTCGACTGGGGTATTCCACTGAAAGTGCCTTACTTCACAGGCAACAAAAATGGCTGGTATATCAGCCAATGGGACCTTGGCAGCGCCGTTTGGCGAAGAAATAATATTATCTGGAACGTAGCGATTGGCTATCCGTTCTAACAAAAAACCCGTCCCTGCTGAGTAGAGACGGGTTTTTACTTTTATGTAGACACGTACAAATTATTGTTCTTTCTTCACACTATGCTGCGCAATGAAATCATTCATCTCAACAGCATCTTCCAGCTTGAATGCCCCAATACGGGTACGACAAAGACTACTCATATATCCACCAACACCTAAAGCTGCACCAAAATCATTTGCCAGAGAACGGATATAAGTTCCCGTACTGCAAACTACCCTGAAATGTACCACTGGCATTTCAATTTTGGTGATTTCAAATTCAGTGATCGTTACTTTTCGTGGCTCTACCTTCACCTCAACTCCTTGTCTGGCCAGGTGATAGATAGGCTTTCCATTCTGTTTGATGGCAGAATGAATAGGAGGCAACTGCATGATCTCTCCTAAGAAAGGAGCGGTAGCTGCCTGGATATCCGCATCGGTCAGGTGGCTGGTATCCTTAAAATTTTCAGGTTCCGATTCCAGGTCAAAAGTAGGCGTAGTGGCGCCCAGCGTGAAAGTGCCGGTATATTCTTTTTCCTGTGCCTGGTACTCATTAATTTTTTTAGTCATTTTACCAGTGCAGCAAATAAGGAGGCCAGTAGCCAATGGATCTAATGTGCCGGCATGTCCTACTTTCGCTTTGGTGGTATTTCTTATTTTACGTACAACATCGAAGGAAGTCCAGGTCAGTGGCTTGTTGATCAGTACCACTGCCCCTTCCTGGAAATTATTTTTTTCTTCAGTTTGCATTTTGCAAAGATAGCTTTATGCAATCAGCTTTCAGCTTTTGCTTTTTTTACCTATTTTCACGGAATTTTCAAACCATGTCGTTACAACATCATACAGACGCTAGATTACGTTACCAGCAACAGGTAGACAATTCCCGCGACTACGTGATACCTTTTATCCAGCAAGAATTCCCTGAAATGAAGGGACTTCGCGTAATGGAAGTAGGTTGCGGAGAAGGGGGAGTATTAACTCCTTTCCTGGAAATTGGCTGCCAGTGTGTAGGTGTAGATCTTGTACCCTATCGAATTGAGCTGGCCACCAGCTTCCTGGGAGATTATGTCTCCAGCGGACAGCTGAAACTTATTGCCAAAAACATTTATGATGTTGATTTTTTAGGGGAGTTCCGTAACTCCTTCGATATAATCATCCTCAAAGATGCCATAGAACACATTCCTGACCAGGAAAAGATTGTGGGCCATATGAAACAATTGCTGAGTCCCCGCGGACAAATATACTTTGGGTTTCCACCTTGGTATATGCCACATGGCGGACATCAGCAGATATGCGCCAACAAATTTCTGAGTATGGTTCCATACATCCATCTGCTGCCAAGGCCCATGTATAAGGGCGTGCTTAAAGCATTCGGAGAAGATGAACCCACCATCAAAGATCTGATGGAAGTAAAGGATACCGGCATCTCCATAGAAAGATTTGAAAGAATCACTAAACGCCAGGGATACAACATCACCCAGCGACGTTTCTATCTCATCAATCCCATTTATAAATATAAATTCGGAGTGAGTGCCAAAAAGCAATGGGGGCCGATTGCCGCCATTCCCTACTTCAGGGATTTCCTGACCACCTGTGTGTATTACATGATTAAGCCACAATAAAAAAAGACCGACAGTGATCCTGTCGGTCTTTTCGTTTTATATCGGAATATTTTACTTGTTCCAGATTTCCCAGGCTGCTTCTGCCTGTAATATCAGCATTTCATGGCCGTTCTTAATCGTAGCTCCTCTTTCCTTTCCTTCCAGTAAAAACTTCGTTTCAGGCGGATTATAAACGAGGTCGTACAACAAATGCCTGCTATCGAGGTACTGATAAGGGATTGGAGGCATATCATCCACATTCGGATACATACCTAATGGCGTTGTATTGATGATAAGGGTATTAGCCGCCATATCTTCCGCTGTGAGCGTATCATAGGCTACAGCATTGAGGCCTGCTTTCCGGCTCACTAAAGTATAGGCTATATTCAACTGTTGCAGCGCATACATGACCGCCTTGGCAGCGCCACCGGTACCCAGGACCAATGCACGGGTATGATGTGGCTGCAGCAATGGTTTCAACGAATTGGTAAAACCAATAACATCCGTATTGTAACCGATTTTACGGCCATTTTCAAACCGGATGCAATTCACCGCCCCAATATGCTTTACGGCATCGCTCAGCTCATCCAGGAAAGGGATGACCACTTCCTTATAGGGAATAGTGACGTTCAATCCAGCTAACTCCGGCTGCTGTGCCAGCAATGCCGGGAAAGTGGCGATTTCCGGGATTGGGAAATTCTCATACTGACAGCCAGTAATCTGTTCCCTGTTGAATTTCTCTGCAAAATACCCTTTCGAAAAGGAGTGACTGAGTGGGTATCCGATAAGACCGTATGTTTTCATACAGATTTTTAGTTGATAGTGAATAAAACAAAATCGACATCAATGATGTCGATTTTGCCTTAAACCGCTTATTAGGCGGCAAACTGGAAGCAAACATCTACGATGCCGGCAAACCAGTTACTATTCTTTATCCAGGAAGAGGTGGAAGGTGTCGCCACGGAGACCAACACGCATTGCTTCCAGGGAAATTACCTCATGAGGCGCCAGGTTACCCAGGTTGGCATTGCAGCCTACCAGTTCCAGGAAGTACAGTTGTTGTGCTTTCTGAGGGGCTTCCCAGATAATTTTTTCAGCAGGAATCTGTGTCAGGATTTCCTGTACCAGACCTTCGCGCACCTCACCGGAACCACGATAGATACCTACGTTACCGCTTTCGCGCGCTTCGGCGATTACGTAAGTAGCACCAGCACTCAGTTCGGCGCTCATCAATTCAATCCACTTATAAGGAGGAATAATGTGTTCAGCATCTTTGGAACCTACTTCACTCAGTACCAGACCGAGTTTAGCGAGTTTTTCGATGTAGCCGCATTTTTCAGCGTGTGGGATGATGATAGAACCGTCAGAAACTTCCATGTAACTGATACCGTAGTCCTGTACAGTTTTTACATATTCATCAAACTGATTGCGTATGAGGAAGGCTTCAAATAAAGTTCCGCCAAAGTATACAGGAATGTTGGCGGCTTGGTACAATTCGATTTTCTGACGAAGATTGGGTGTGACGAAGGAAGTACCAAAACCCAGCTTAATGATGTCAACGTGTGGCGAGGCAGCAGATAAAAAATTACGGGCTTCTTCCAAACTTAGCCCCTTATCCATGACCATGGTCAGTCCATGTTTGCGAGGCTTCTGAGTCCTTTCCGGGATTTGTGTCAGATTAAAATTCATTTGCAATATTTTTATCTTCTTATGGTCATTAAAACACTCAACTAGTTCAGCCAGGCACTATGGGATAGCTTCGTGGGCAATTTTAGTAACCGGAAATAGTAGTCGGTTTTTAAGCATGACAATTAAAAACCGGCGCAAAAATAAGAAGCTATACTTTATTTTAAAAGTAAATAACATTGGTTAACGTTTGCGGCGATACTGCGCAATGAGATCAACCACACTCACATGCTGTAAAATAGCCGGGTCCAGCTCCACTAACTTTTTTAAAGCTTTGGGATTTTGCTGAAGGGCGGTCTCCAGATGTAGTAGTCCTTCCTTGGTTTTACCCATGGTAATCAGGATAGCAGCTCTGTAATACTGGAATACTGGCTTTCTACCTGCTTTTTCCTCTGCTGTCTCAAGCTGGGCAAGGGCCTCTTCCAGGAAACCTCCTACATACAAGCCTCTGATCAACTCCTGCCAGGTAGAAACGCTCTTTGGACGGGTACGCACCGCATTCATAAAGTAAACGAGCGCTTCCTTAAATTTATCCAATTCCAGCAGGCATTCTCCCATGCTCATATTGTATTCCGCATTGGTTTTATTGATTTTCAATGCGTTCTGCAGGGATTTGACAGCATTATTCCAGTTGGCCTCCATCATGTAAGCCACTGCAATTTTGTAGTATAGTTTGTCGTCGTTTGGACTAAGATGGGACGCTTTACGGTAATAGTAGCGGGCCTGTGTGTATTTGCGCTGGCGCTCATAACAATGCCCTATAGCCTCATAGATGACATCTTCCGGTTTGGCTATTTCCAGGTGTTTCTGAAGTACTTCAATCGCTTCTGTGTACTTACGAAGGCGGATATAGGCATCTCCCAGATTTCGGTAGGCATAATCGAATTTCTCATCGATAACCAGGGCATACTGATAAGCATCTATGGCTTTTTCATAGAGCTTCAGCCCCTGATAAGCCGTACCCAGATTGAACCAGGCAAGGTGATTATAAGGGAACTCATCAATAATATGGGTATGCAGACGGATACTTTCCTCATTTCTACCAGTAAATTCCGTCCAGAAACAAATCTTATGTAGGGCTTCTTCACTGTTCGGATCATGCTCCAGGGCCATTTTCAGGCAATCAAATACCTTCTCAAACTCCTCCCAGTCGTCATACACATCCGCCAGTTCCAACAGCAACTCGGTACGGTCGTCTCCCTCAAACTGATCAATCTGCTCTTCCAGTACATTGGCGGCTTTCTGGTGTTGCCCCAGCGCCAGGTATACGTCCGTTTGTAATATGTAGAGATTGATATCGTTACGGTCCAGAACAGCGGCTCTTTCCAGTAAATCAAGGGCGTCGTTGTACTTCTTTGTTTCTATCAGTAAGTTGGCCTTTTTTAACAATAAAGCGGCAGAAAAGGGAAACTGTTCTATGGCTATTTCAGCGGCCTGAAGTGCAATAGGCATCTCATCATGCTCGTCGTAATAGTCTATGATCTGTTCAAATGAATCTTCGTCCAGGAACGAATGAGACTTACCAGCTCTGAGGTTTTCAAACTGCTGCAATAAATCTCTCAGATCATCAAAATCCTCGTTTAAAAATGAAAAGTCTTTACTCATTAATGTAAATATAATCAATTTCCGTATCCACCAAAAAGCAGTGGTATTTAACTTTTTATAAATTTTTTAACAAATTCTTAAGTTTTAACATTATCTAGCGTTAAAAATTTGTTATATAATTAAGCGAAATTGTTGTATCTTTGTTTTACAATGAAAACGAAAACTAACATATTGAAGGTCTTTTCATTGTCTTGCATGTTGGCAAGCGCTATGGCGCTGTTCGCTACTGCTGCGAAGGCAAACAACAGTTTCTTGCCTAACGATAACAAAGACAAGGTGAAAAAGACAGAGAACACGCACTTTGTTCTGAATACGGCCATGCCCAAAACAAACCTGGGTCTGGATGCTGGTTACCGCTACTCTGGCGCTTTCAGCTCCAACTTTAAGTTTACCAACACTAACAACACCACTACAAATACAAGTGCTGTTAACTTCCAACAGGTAACCACTTTCACCAAAGGTAATGTTACTTACGTTGTTCCTACCAGTGTACAGGTACAACAACAAATGCCAGGTAATCTTAATTTCCAGAAATTGCAGATTATCCTGCCACTTAAAAAAGGCTAATTAACGTTTCTTCAGTACAAATAATAAAGGCTGGTCATTGACCAGCCTTTTCTGTTAAATATCTTTCCCAACAATAACTTTACATATTTCTTAACTCCTGTTGACTCACTTCTTTATACCCCGATTTAGGCACATCAAAATAAGAAGCAGGTATCGGTATCAATTCTACCTTAGTAGCCGTTACCATAATCTTTGCCCCCGTCTTAGTAGGTATCTCAAACTCCAGAGCCATCCCGTTTAAATTAGCAAATCGCTGATTGTAACGCTTGTTCTCCGGCACCAGATCCGGCGTATAATACACCACATAAGTACTGCCATCCGGCAACTGGGCAATCGCTTTTTTACACTTGTATCCCGCAATTTCCCTTACCTCCTGCTGATCCACGAACTTAGTACCCTCATATTGCTTTAAATCCTTCTCAAACTGGTCCTTATTGCCACGAATCAAGTACTTGGCCCCATGCTGATCTATCAGTGTGGTCATCGTCTCATCCCGGGCATTGATCAGGTAAGTGTAATTGACAATGTTGAAGTTAATGTCTATGCGACTCATATGTCCCCGCATATACTGAATAAACCTGCTATCCTGTAGCATAGCGTCTGTCTGCGCCATTTCCGGCGGCAATTCCATCTTATAGGTAATCTTCGCATCGGAGACGGAACGTTGCGCAAAGGCGGCAACATTTATCCACAGGCATAATATTGTTAGAAATAACCGGTATGACATAGTATGGTCTGTTTTTCTTTGACAGGAGGGACTGTTTTTCGCTTCCCAACTACCAAATGAGCTTTTCTTTATTCAGAAATGCAGCAATTCCTTTTCTGCAATCCTCATGTCCTCTGGTGGTTGCATTTTGTTCGGCGGCCAATTCCAGGCTCTCCCGTAAGGATAAGTCCAACACTGTGCCAATCAGCTTTTTGGTCACTTTAAGAGAATTCCCTGATGCCTCCTTACACAAGCCTGTGGCCACTTTAGCTACATATTCCTTTATTTCGGCGGCAGGTACTACTGCGGTGATTAATCCGGATACGGCTGCTTTTTCCGCTGTAACGAGCCGCCCAGTCAATAATAATTCCCTGGCTTTTCCTTCTCCTATCTTTCTGACGAGAAATACCGCCACCAAAGCCGGAATAAAGCCGATTTTCACCTCTGTATATCCTAACTGGGCTTCTGGTACGACATAACTCAGATCGCATACCGTAACGAGCCCGCAACCGCCCGCGATGGCATGCCCTTCTACCTGGGCTATCACTATTTTGTCAAGTTCGTAAATCTCCCTAAATAATGACATCAGTTCCCGTGAATCCGCCAGGTTTTCCTCGTAGGTATTCACTTGCAACTGCTGTAAATAATCCAGGTCGGCGCCAGCACAAAATGCTTCCCCTTTCCCTTTCAGTACAATTACTTTCACCGCCTCATCCTGGGCTGCTGCCTGGAACGCCTGACGCAATTCTGCTACCAACGCGCCATTCAGCGCATTTCTCTTTTCAGGACGATTCAACGTGATAGTGGCTATACGATCCGCCACCTCATACAGTATAAACGAATAAGCCATTGATCTGTATTTAATTGTACCCTCCGGAAAAACGAAAAGGTGTAAGGGGATTTCAACCTCCCATTACACCTTTCCGCTATTCCTCCAGTGAGAGTGACAGCAATGTAAGAAAAAAACATTAATCCGTACTCAATTGATCCTCACTGTACAGACTATACGAATATTATCTGGTAATCTCTTCAATCACCTGTCCCACATTACCGCTAGGCATCTGTATTTTCAACAGTGCCGCCAGTGTAGGCGTGATATCGGTCATTCCGATAGTACGATTAGTTTTTCCCGGATGAATACCCCATCCCATCCATACTAATGGAATATGCGCATCATAAGGGTACCATAAACCATGTGTAGTCCCTGTTTTGCCGCCATCAATATAACCAGGCGCTAAAACTACCTGGATATCGCCGCTACGCTTGGCATTCATGCCATTTGTCAGCATATTACGCATAACAGTAGGTAGAATAACTGCATTCAGATCCTTCATTGGGAAGGCATTGGCAATGGCAGGAGATTTCATCAGTCGTGCACAGATAAAGGAAGAAATAGCCGCTTCATCTTTGCCGGCAGCCTGAATAGCTGCATGATTCAACCAGAACTGATAATTTTCTACTGCACGAATCGCTCCCTTAAAACCAAATTGCGCATTCACCTCATCATTCAGCGTATTCATGGCAGTCGCATCATTCCAGGTACCTCCAGGCAGCTTGTTCTCTTCCATAAAGCCCGGTACATGTGCCACACCATGATCGGCAGTGATAAAGAACAGGTAATTGCCTTTACCCACTTTGGCGTCCAGGTATTTGAAGAAAGTAGCCAGATCCTGATCCAGGCGCAGATAAGTATCTTCAATTTCAACGGAATTAGGACCAAACTGGTGGCCTACATAATCCGTAGACGACAAACTGATGGCCAGAAAGTCGGTTGTCTCCCCCTGCCCTAACGCATTGGCTTCCATGGCTTTCTTAGCAAATTCCAATGTCATGGTGTTCCCGAATGGAGTAGCAGCAATAGAGCCATTGGCGATATTGCTCAGTTCATGCGGGAAAGAAGTATTTGTAGCGTTCCTGTACTTGCCCTCGTAAGGCTTTTCATCAGCAGTACTGAGGATATAGGTAGACGCGGGATACAATGTAGTCCAAGGTTTCGCGAGGTACTGTTGCGGGAACTTCTCTTTGTTAAATTCCTGCGCCCATGTAGGCAGTTCCTTCATATAATAAGTGCTGGTCACCCAGTTGCCGGTAGATCCATCATACCAGTAAGCCGCATTGGCGCTATGACCTGCAGGCAGGATAGCCCCTCTGTCTTTAATAGCTACGCCAATTACTTTGCTCTGGAAATTGTTGGAGAGACGCAGTTCATCGCCAATGGTTGTTACCAGCATATTACGCGGACTCATTTTTCCGGCGTTGGAAGTACTGCCAACGGTGGTTTCCGTGGTATCTTCCGCACAATATACTGACCTGCCCAGATCCGGACTAAACCAGTTATTGCCAATAATTCCGTGAATAGCAGGTACAGAACCGGTATACACACAGGTATGTCCACATGCAGTAATGGTTGGCGTATAATTGATCAAAGTATTTTCACAGGTAAACCCTTCCTGTAGTAATCTCTTAAAACCACCGGCCCCATATCTGGCATTATAGCGATACAGGTAATCCCAACGCATCTGGTCTACCACCATACCCACTACCAGCTTAGGTTTGCCGGTATTCGTGGCGTTTTTTGGCGCCTGGTGGTGATTAAAAGGTTTAGGAGAAGTGGCTTTCTGTGCCGAGGCAGAAGATACTGCCAACAAAAACAGGCAGGATAAATAGTAAATCCTTTTCATCAAATTTAAATTATTATTATATAACTGAAATAACAGACTATCAATGTTTTGGCACGAAAATCACATGAATTGGCATATGTTTGGCTAGAACAATGAAATCGAACTCAAGTTTACAAAAACTATAATTTTAATACCTTTGTGTCCGTTTTTAAACTAAGGTAATTAACCATTTCATAATATAGCATATGGATATTTTCGAGAAACTGCTGAAACATATGGGC
This sequence comes from Chitinophaga dinghuensis, assembly GCF_003259435.1. Lineage (GTDB taxonomy): Bacteria > Bacteroidota > Bacteroidia > Chitinophagales > Chitinophagaceae > Chitinophaga > Chitinophaga dinghuensis. The sequence goes on along the minus strand of NZ_QLMA01000001.1, from coordinate 330,866 downwards.
CCTATTGGGGAACATTCAGACAGAGCCCATGGCTATTTCGCATTCCCTAAACTGGAAGGAGAAATAGGACCCCGTATGAAATTTAGGGGTAAAGAGAAGATTGTTTGGAGCCTGAATAACTATCTGGGATTGGCGAATCACCCGGAAGTGCGTGCAACAGATGCACAGGCTGCTGCTGAGTTTGGTTTGGCTGCTCCAATGGGGGCACGTATGATGACCGGTAACACTAATTATCACGAGCAGCTGGAGCGTGAGCTTTCCGACTACATGGGTAAAGAAGATACTACACTGGTAAACTATGGTTATCAGGGTTTTATGAGTGCTATCGATGCTATATGTAACCGTCGTGATGTGATTGTATATGATGCGGAAGCACATGCATGCCTGATCGATGGTTTGCGCCTGCACCAAGGCCACCGTTATGTATTCAAACACAACGACATAGAAGATCTGGAGAAACAACTGAAACGTGCTACTGAAATGGTGAAAACCTCTGGTGGCGGTATTCTTGTTATCACAGAAGGCGTATTTGGTATGGCTGGCGATCAGGGTAAACTGAAAGAAATTGCTGCCCTGAAAGAAGTATACGAATTCCGCCTGATGGTAGACGATGCACACGGTTTCGGTACTATGGGTAAAACCGGTGCTGGTACTGGTGAAGAGCAAGGCGTTCAGGATCAGATCGACCTGCTGTTCAATACTTTCGCTAAATCTGGCGCTTCTATTGGCGGTTTCATTAGCGGCGACAAAGCCATTATCAACTACCTCCGCTACAACATGCGTTCTCAGATCTTTGCAAAATCACTTCCAATGCCTATCGTTATCGGGCATCTGAAACGTGTGCAGCTGATGCGCAAACATCCTGAATTCAAAGAAAAACTCTGGGCTAACGTTCGCAAACTGCAACAAGGTCTGAAAGACAGAGGTTTCAATATCGGTCATACCAACTCTCCTGTTACGCCGATCTATCTGCAAGGCGATATTCCGGAAGCAACTGCTATGTGCCTGGATCTCCGCGAAAACTACAATATCTTCTGCTCTATCGTAGTATATCCGGTAATCCCTAAAGGTCAGATCATCTACCGTATCATCCCTACTGCAGCGCACTCCGATGAGGATATCGAACTGACACTGAAAGCATTTACAGAAACTAAACAAAAACTGGATGCTAAAGTGTATGAAGTAGCGGAAATCCCAATGGTTTAGGGCCTTTGGACCTTCGGCCCTTCGGCTTTTGCTCGCAAAGCAGCAAAGCAGCAGTGCAGCAAAGACCTACCGATTGTTTATAAATATATTGTTTATAAATATATTATACAGCCCTCGCTTTTAGCGGGGGCTTTCCTTTTCCGGAAACATATAACATCCTTTGCTGCTTTGTTGCTTTGCTGCTCTGCGAGAAAAAAGAAAAGCGCCGAAGGCGCCTGCAAAATCATCCATTGCGCACTTTGCGCCCCTTTGCGCCTTTGCGAGCAATAGACCTAAAAACAAAAAGGGCTGCGCCTTGTGCACAGCCCTTACAACAAATCGTTCTTTCACTAGGTGTAAAGTTCACTTTGTTTTCAGTAGGACATGGTAGAGAACAATGGTCTTCATAGAACGTTAGAATCTATTGATTCCAAATTATTTATATGGTTAAGATTTCTATAATTCAGAAATCGTTCGCATTTGATTCTATTCAAAAATAGACTTCCTAATCAAACATTTCATAACACTTTCGTGGTATTTTGTTAACGGCTTGTTAATTATCCCCACTGCGATAATAAATCAGTAAAACACCAATTTTTCCGTTTTCGATTATCCTTTTTCCCTTTTGCGTAAATCATAAAGAACATGCAGACCTACCTTTGCGTCGGCAAATGAAATTTGCCGGTAAGCAGAGTTATATATCTATATTTTATAATATACACGGAAATTATAATAACACATTCGTGCCGGCCAACTATTTTGAGAAGATTATATGAAGAAGATTTTATCAGCAGGATTAGTGCTCTTTTTGACCACATTACAACTCGCAGCTCAAAACATTACAGGGAACATCCAAGATAGTACCCACCAACCGATACCTGGTCTACGTATTTACCTCGCAGGCACACAGAAACACGCTATAACAGCCACAGATGGCCGATTTACCCTTCGAAATGTGCAACCAGGCACTTATAAACTGATCGCTACCGGTATTGGTTACAATACCACTGAAAAAGAGGTAGTAATGGATAAGGGAGACATCAGTCTATCCCTGGAAATCAGTTCTTCCAATGTAGGACTGGGGGAAGTGGTGGTAACCGCCGGCCGTAACCGCGAAACCATCGGTACTGTGCCTAGTTCTATCACCATCATCAGCGGTAAACAACTCCGGGAACAGAGCGCCATTACTACTGATATAAACCAGTTACTTGGCCTGAATGTACCAGGACTCACCCTCGGTACCAATACCGCTACTAAAAAGGGAGAAACCCTTCGCGGCCGCAGCATGCTCATTATGATCGATGGGATTCCTCAGTCGACCCCACTCCGCAATGGCGATAAAGACATGCGCAGCATCGATGTATCTGTGATTGAAAGAGTAGAAGTCATTAAAGGAGCCACTGCCATCTATGGCAACGGCGCCGATGGCGGTATCATCAACTTCATCACCAAAAAAGCGAACCAGGATACTAAATTCAGCGGCTCCACCGATATCAGCACCAGCGGCTCTCTGACATCTGCAGCCAACAGTATGGGCGGAAGAATTTCTCAGAACTTCAGCGGTACTGTGAATAAATTCGATTACGTGGTAAGTGGTACCTATGAGCAAACCGGCGTTTATAAAGATGCAAAAGGCCAGGTAATCGCCCCTTTCCAGTCGCTCGCACAAAATGAAAACATTAACGGCTTCGCAAAGCTGGGCTATAATATCAATGCCAACAACCGCATTGAGGTAATGTACAATTACTACCGCACCATGCAGAATGCCACTTATGTAAACTCCGGTGGTAAATTCGGGGAAAGTCCGATCATCGGTATTCCTGGCACTTCTCCTGGCGCTAAACAGGGTACTCCCTATAACCATAACGCATATCTCACGTATACCAATAAACGAATTTTCAGAAATACGAGTCTGGATGTAAACCTTTACTACCAAGACTTCTACACCATCTTCGAATATTCTGATTATTATGAAGGGGGTGGCAACTCTGCCATTTCTTCCAAGAAAAAAGGGATTCGCGCTAATTTTAATACAGTCGTTAACGTGAGTCCGAATCTCAATGGAGACATCACTTATGGAGTGGATGTCCTTAACGATGTAACCGAACAACCGCTGGTAGATGGCCGCAAGTTTGTGCCTAAAATGGATATGAAAAACTATGCGCCTTATGCACAGCTGAAAGCCTTTATCTTCAAGGATTTCCTCCTGAAAGCAGGCGCTCGTTACGAGAATGTATCACTCGATATTCCTGATTTCACAACGATCAAATTTGGTAACTACGCAGGCGGTGTACATGTGAAAGGTGGTAATCTTCCTTATGAAGCGTTGACATTTAATACTGGTCTTCGCTACACGAAGTTTGAATGGTTTAATCCTTTTATCAGTTTCTCACAGAGCTTTTCCCTGTATGACCTGGGCCGCACATTACGACTGGCCAAAGATGTTCCGGGAGGAGCCAGTGTAAAAGGTTCTATCCAGACAGATGCTATCATCACTAACAATTATGAAGTAGGTTTTTCCAGCAACATCGGCAAATTCAATGCCTCCGGATCTTACTATGTCAGCACTTCCAACCTGGGCAGCAGTCTGGTAGACATCAATGGCGTAGCTACTCCGGAACGTGCGCCAGAGCGCATTCAAGGCTTCGAACTGACTGCTGGATATCAGTTCCTGCCAACCCTTTCCGCAAGTGCTTCCTATGCCCATGTTGAAGGTAAAAAAGATGCGGCAGCGGGTAGCGTTTATCTCCCTGGCAGTCGTATCTCTCCAGATAAAGCCACCTTTAATGTCAACTATTCTCCTGTAAAGGAAAAACTGGATATCGGCGTGTATTATGTATACAGCGGCAGCCGCAAACGCTTTGCACTGAATCCTAAAACGAATGACTGGGATCTTGGAGCTGGTCCAGTGAATAGTTTCAGCCTGGTAAACCTGTACACAGCTTATCATTTCAACAAGGCCACTACCCTTCGTCTTGGCGTGGATAACCTGCTGAACGCAGATTACTATCCAGTGATGGCACAGTCAAGAGTGACTACCGATAGTTATATTAAAGGGGCAGGTGCAAGGTTTAATCTCGGATTGAATTACAGGTTCTAAGATTATAATTATCAATATTATGGATGCCGGGAAGTATGCACTTTCCGGCATTTTTGTTTGGTGGCGCCAAAGATTTTTGGGAAATTCATAGTAGCATTCAATCCGCTGCTCAACTCCATGGACAATCAAATTGCTACAATAAACGAGCTTGCCAAAAGGCTGTGGGAACTACAACCTATAAAACCAGAATACCAGGAACGTATCAATGGAAAAGTACGTCTGGAGTTCAACTACAATTCCAATCATATTGAAGGGAATACGCTCACTTATGGAGAAACGAAGTTGTTGCTGATATTTGACAAAACTAGTGGGAACCATGATCTGCGGGAATATGAGGAAATGAAAGCGCATGATGTTGCCTTTGAAATCATTAAAGAAATGGCAGCAGACAAGGAGCGTCCACTTTCAGAATCAATAATCCGGAACCTTCATGAAGTTTTGCTTGTCCGGCCATATTGGAGAGACGCTGTTACATCCTCAGGACAGCCTTCAAAAAAGCAAATACAGGTGGGTACTTATAAGTCCGCGCCCAATCATGTTCTGTTGCCAAATGGAGAAATATTCAAATATGCCACACCCGAAGAAACTCCAGCGTTGATGCAAGAACTGGTAGATTGGTATCGAAAAGAAGAAGACGCTGGGGAATTACATCCTATACAATTGGCTGCACTACTACACTATAGATTTGTAAGGATTCACCCTTTTGATGATGGCAACGGGCGCTTATCCCGTCTGCTGATGAATTATTCATTATTGAGAAACAACTATCCTCCCGTAATCATTAAATCAGAAGACAAACGGAATTACTTGTTTGCTCTCAACCAAGCGGATACTGGTAATTTGGATGCTTTTGTTTATTACATTGGGCAACAGCTGATATGGAGCTTAGAATTATATATTAATGGAGCAAATGGAGATAATCTGGAAGAAGAAGCAGATCTAAATAAGGAAATAGAACTTTGGAAGAGACAAATTGTTGCGAATCAATCGAAAAGCATTAGAAAAAATGATATTACTATATACAAACTATACGACGGCAGTGAGATTATTGAACTATTCCAACTATTCCAAGATGAAATTAGTGTTTTTTATAACTTATTTCAAAATCATAAAGTAATTTATTCAGTGAATGAACAAAACCCGCCAACCCTTAAAGACCTTGATTTACAGATGAGAAATTATGTTCGTGGGTACGAAAATCTTACTAATGATGAGGATGTATCTGATAGAATAAATGAAATTAGTATAAAAATCGGATTAATTGACTATCAGTACAATCATGAACGACTTTCATTCATACAAACAGGAATTCGTTTCAATTTCCAGAAATATCATTATATAGTACAAGCACATAATAACGTACTATATGAGCGAAAGTATAACGAGTTTATCACATCAGAAGAAAGAATCTTAATAGTTAAAACAGCTGTAAGAGATCTTTTTGAAAGAATAAAAGTAGAATCCACAAAATAAAAAACGGTCACTTCTTTCGAAGTGACCGTTTCCTTTATAGAATAGCTATCTACTATTTCAGATGTTCTTCAACGGAAGTGTTGTAAGGTTTTTTCCAGTCGCTTACAGTACCCCAAACTTCACCATTCACCACGATGCTGTCGCCTTTAACAGTACCGATCAGTTCATGACGAACAGAGGTTTCAGTTGCATCCAGCAGACCATGGAGGATAGATTCGAATTTCTCTTTATCCTGAGGTCTAACGGTTACGACTACACGGCTCTGGCTTTCACCAAACAGGTATGCATCTTTACGGAAATGGCTGTTAGTTTTCACTTCGAAGCCCAGGTTATTAGGCATAGCGCTTTCGAAGAGGGTAACGAACAGACCACCTTCGCTTACGTCGTGTGCAGACTGCAATACGCCCGCTTTGTTCAGTTTGGTAACTGCATGTTGCAGACGGTGCTCTTCTTCCAGGTGGAAGTGAGGAGCAGGGCTGAATTCCACGCCAACGATTTTGTGCAGGTATTCAGAGCTGCTGATATCGTTACGGCTGCGGCCCAGGAGGTATACCAGGTCACCTTCGTGTTTGAAATCGAGGGTCAGACGATGGTTCATATTATCCAGCACACCCAGCATACCAATGGTAGGAGTAGGATAAACAGGACCGTCCGGAGACTGGTTATAGAAGCTCACGTTACCACCGGTAACAGGAGTATTGAATTTGCGGCAAGCTTCGCCCATACCTTTGATCGCGTATACGAACTGGTAGTATACTTCCGGATCGTAAGGGTTACCGAAGTTCAGGCAGTTGGTGATAGCCACTGGCTCACCACCAGAGCAAACGATATTACGTGCAGCTTCAGCTACAGCGATCTGACCACCGATATGTGGATCAGCAAATACATAGCGGCTGTTACAATCGGTCGTTACTGCCAATGCTTTTTCGCTACCTTTTACCAGAACAATCGCAGCGTCGGAAGGCGCGTTGGTGCTGGCGTTTGCAGTACCTACCATGCTATCGTACTGGTTGTAGACCCAGCGTTTGGAAGCGATGTTAGGTTGAGCAATGATTCTTTCAGCTACCAGTTTAGCGTTGGTAGTATCCGGAATATTTTGGATATCGAATGCTTTTACTTTAGCGAAGTAAGCAGGTTCGGTGTAAGCTCTGTGATATTGAGGAGCGCCACCGCCCAGTACCAGGGATTCAGCAGGAACGTCGGCTTCGAGTTCGCCATTCATGTAGAATTTCAGGTTCTTATCTTTGGTTACTTCACCGATCTGAACACAGTGGAGATCCCATTTCTCGAAGATATCCAGTACTGGTTTTTCCTGGCCTTTCTTCACAACGATGAGCATACGCTCCTGGCTTTCGCTCAGCAGCATTTCCCATCCTTTCATATTTTCCTGGCGGGTAGGAACTTTATCCAGCCAGATATGCATACCATGTTCACCTTTAGCGCTCATTTCAGCGGTAGAGCAAGTGATACCGGCAGCGCCCATATCTTGCATACCAATGATAGCTTTGGTTTTGATGATTTCCAGACAAGCTTCCAACAGCTTCTTTTCCTGGAATGGATCACCTACCTGTACTGCTGGCAGATCTTCGGCACTGTCCTCTGTGATGTTCGCAGAAGCGAAAGAGGCGCCACCGATACCGTCTTTACCGGTAGCAGAACCTACGATGAAAACAGGGTTGCCTTCACCGTGAGAAGTAGCGGAAACGGTTTGACCTACTTTTACAATACCTACGCTCATCGCGTTTACTAATGGGTTGGTACCGTAGCAGTCTTCAAAATATACTTCACCACCAACGGTTGGTACACCAAAGCAGTTACCATAGTGTCCAATACCGCTTACTACCCCTTTAACGAGGTGTTGGGTTTTCTTGTCGTTGATATTACCGAAACGCAGAGAGTTCAGTGCTGCGATTGGGCGGGCGCCCATGGTAAAGATATCGCGGTGAATACCACCAACCCCTGTTGCAGCACCCTGGAAAGGTTCAATCGCTGAAGGGTGGTTGTGGGATTCAATCTTAAATACCACTGCATAGCCATCGCCGATGTCAACAAGACCGGCATTCTCTTCACCGGCTTTTACCAGCAGGCGATCTCCTTCACGTGGCAGTGATTTCAGCCACACGATTGAGTTTTTGTAGCTGCAATGCTCACTCCACATTACAGAGTACATACTCAATTCAGTGAAATTTGGAGTGCGGCCTAAGATGGATTTAATTCGTTCAAACTCGTCAGCGGTAAGTCCTAGCTGTTCAGCAATTTCTACGGTGGTTTGCATGTATTTAAGTATAAAAAACCGAGTAATTAAAAAGAAGATGCAAACCTACATGATTTTCCGGCAAATCCCAAGAGTCACCCACCGATTCACAGAAACTATCCACCTCCTTTTTAACACCTTCCAACACCAACCTCTTTAGCCCCAATTGTTACTATTATATCTGAAAGCACTTATCATATTATTAATTTTTTAATTTATCAGTTTCCAGACAGTGAGGCGTCATTTTTTTGACCAAATGAAAAAATAAGCTGCTTTTTTAGACTAGTAATGTAATTTTTTGGTTAATCCGAACAATTTTGTTGCATTTCCGGAGAGGATTGTGTTTTTTTGTGTAAAATTAATTACAGCATGCAATCGTTACGTTTTACCGCGCTGGAAGGTTTAGCTGGCGTCGACTCCAAAATCACCGAGCATAATGGCAAAATCACCGAAGTTTTCGGTTCTAATGTATTTGCCGGACGAATCGTACGTGAATACCTGAGCGATGAGGCATACAAGAGCCTGATGAACTCTATTAAGAACGGCACCAAGCTTGAGCGTAAAATGGCTGAGCAAATCGCTTCCGGCATGAAAGCCTGGGCGATGAAAAAAGGTGTTACTCACTACAGCCACTGGTTCCAACCACTGACTGGTACTACCGCTGAGAAACATGACTCCTTTTTTACCCTGAAAAGTGATGGCTCTGCCCTGGAAACTTTTGACGGCGATGCGCTGGTACAACAGGAACCAGATGCTTCCAGCTTCCCTAACGGCGGTCTGAGAGCAACTTTCGAAGCTCGTGGTTACACTGCTTGGGATCCTTCTTCCCCTGCGTTCATCCTGGAGCAAGGATATGGTAAAACCCTCTGCATTCCTACTATCTTCGTTGCTTACACCGGCGAATCACTCGATTATAAAGCGCCGCTTTTGAAAGCGCTTGCTGCAATCGACAAAGCTGCCGTAGATGTTTGTAACTATTTCGATAAAAACGTTACCAAGATTACTCCAACCCTCGGTTGGGAACAGGAATACTTCCTGGTAGACGAAAACCTGGCGAACGCTCGCCCTGACCTGATCCTCTGCGGTCGTACCGTAGTTGGTCACGCTCCTTCCAAAGGTCAGCAGCTGGAAGACCACTACTTCGGTGCTATTCCAGAAAGAGCTTATGCTTATATGCGCGATTTCGAAGAAGAATCCTATAAACTGGGTATTCCGCTGAGAACCCGTCACAATGAAGTAGCTCCTTCTCAGTTCGAGTGCGCTCCTATCTTTGAAGAAGTAAACATCGCGGTGGACCACAACTCCCTGCTGATGGACGTAATGAATAAAGTGGCTAAACGTCACAAACTGAAAGTGTTACTGCACGAGAAACCATTCGCTGGTATCAACGGTTCCGGTAAACACAACAACTGGTCTATGGCTACCGACACCGGCGTTAACCTGCTGGCTCCTGGTAAAACACCTAAGACCAACCTCATGTTCCTCACTTTCTTCGTAAACACTATCAAAGCCGTTCACGATTACGCTGACCTGCTGAGAGCTTGCATCGCTTCCCCTAGCAACGATTTCCGCCTGGGTGCAAACGAAGCTCCTCCTGCTATCATCTCCGTATTCTCCGGTAAATACCTCTACGAAGTACTGCAGGAAGTAAAAACCCGCGTAAACAACAAGTTCGACGAACAAGACGAAGCTATCCTGAAACTGGACCTGCACCGTCATATTCCAGAACTCATGCTGGATAATACCGACCGTAACCGTACTTCTCCGTTCGCCTTCACCGGCAACAAGTTCGAGTTCCGCGCTGTAGGTTCTTCCGCAAACTGCGCATCTGCAATGACCGTTCTGAACTCTATCGTGGCTAAAACCCTGACCGATTTCAAAACAGAAGTAGATGGCCTGATCGAAAAAGGTGAGAAAAAAGAGATTGCAATTATGCAAACTCTTAGAAAATATATTGTAGATTCGGAAAAAATCCTGTTCGAAGGCGACGGTTATAGCGAAGAGTGGGAAAAAGAAGCTGAAAAAAGAGGTCTCGAAAATATCAAAACCACTCCTAAAGCGCTGGATGCTTTCTTAACTAAAAAAGCAGCCCAACTGTTTGCCGAAGTAGGCGTTTACAACGAGAAAGAATTACACGCTCGTCACGAAATCCTCCTGGAAGACTACGTGAAAAAAGTGCAGATTGAAGCCCGCGTAATCGGCGATCTCGCAACCAACACTATTCTGCCTTCTGCGATCAGCTACCTCAACGAACTGATCACTAACATCAAAGGCCTGAAAGAAATTGGTCTCGGCGAAGAAAATGTGAAAGCACAGAAACAAATCGCTAACAAAATTTCTGAACATATCAATGTCATCAGCGAGAACGTACAGGCTATGATCGAAGCGCGCAAAGTGGCCAATAAATTGACCGACAGCCGCCAGAAAGCGATCGACTACTGTGAGAAAATCAAGCCTTACTTTGACGTAATCCGTTACCACTCCGATAAACTGGAGTTCCTGGTAGATGACAAAAAATGGGCACTGCCCAAATATAGAGAGCTGCTTTTCTTGCGATAAAACCGTAAGATTGTTTTGGTGTATGATTAGCCCCGGATTTTCATCCGGGGCTTTATTTTTTCCCACTGTATTCCCCACCGCAGTATGTCCCTATAACTTAGCTTCCCAATAATCTTAACCTATACCCTCTGTTAGCCTGCTCAACCTAATTATTCACATCTAACCGAATCACCAATGAAACTATCCCTTCGCCCCATGGCCCTGGCCATGCTCGTATGCGCTGTACAGTCCAGTTGTAAAAAAAATGACATCAACAGCCCCAAACCTTCTGCCAAAGCCCAAACTGAACTGCTCGGCTCCCCAAGAATCAAATACCTTTTACAGAATGGCGGAACAGACACCCTCAAATTCTATTACAATGCACAGGGAAACCCCGACAGTATCATCCGCAAAGTCACTAGCACCGGCTACCCATCCTATCGCTTCAACTATGATGCAAACGGCCGACTGACCACTTTCATCGCCTTTTACAATGAGTTTTATTTTGAGTATGCCCAGAAGTTCTTCTACAGTATCCCCAGTTACCCGGTACAAGATTCTATCTATAACTTCGGCTTCTACTATGGAAATGTGCTTGTTCCATCTTCCCAGTCCCAGTTTATGACCACGAACTATTTCGGCGATTATCTGGGCCGCATTAAAGCTATAGACAGAACGATCTGGATACCAGGTAATCCAACTACCAACCATCTGGATTTCAACTACAACACCGCAGGTAATCTGACTGGCTATCTCACTACAGACAACAATAAAAATCTCAAATCCTTACATCGCGTCTGGCAACTACTAAGCAACGATTTTAGTGTAAACAATGGATTCATCGCTACCAGTTACAATCAGCAGTTACCAACCGCTATCCCAGCGCTGAATGGAGGCGACCCTGCCGGAGACTTTATCCACGGCATATGGCTGGGCGGCGCTCAGATTATTTACGAATAGACTTTAAATACTCGCAGGAATATCCTGCCTATCCTAATTATTCACTATCTCAACCGAAACACCAAATGAAACAATTCCTTCACCTCATGGCGATGGCAGTGCTGCTATGCGCCGCACTCCCCAGTTGCAAAAAATTTGATACCACCTGGCCTAATAATCCGCTCCGCCCACCAAGGATCAAGCAACTGATCTACAAGACAGATTATTCCCAAATTGACACGATCAAATTTGAGTACAATGCTAAAGGAGATCCCAGCAGAATCCTCCGCAGCCATGTCAGTACAGGCTATCCTTCGTATCGTTTTAATTATGATCAGCATGGCCGCCTCCTTAATTACATTGGCTATTATACCGATAGCACTTTCGAATATGCCCGGCTATTCTTCTATGACACCCATGGTAAAGTAGTAAATGACTCTATCTATACCTGGGGCGAGTATTATGGTAATGTGTTTATAGGAAATACACATGTGCCTCACGGCCGGGGAACCTATACCTGGGATAGCCAAAACAGGATTGCCACCATTGACCGGGTATTTTCCGGACCATTCCCCTACACTACGCACGAGGAATTTACATACAATACAGACGGCAACCTGACGGTCTATCCCACCAACGACGGCAAGCCCAATATCAGGCTCATCAACCCCATCTGGCAGCTGATCAGCGGCGACTATAGTAAAAACAACGGGTATATTGCGACCAGCTACAATAACAAGCAACTGCCACTGGAGATTCCTACTGTAGATTATCGGACTTCCAGCCTAATTAATAACCTCTCTTTGTCAGCCGTGCAGGTTATCTACGAATAGCTTTAAACGATTGCAGGATTCAGCAGTCAAAAAGAGAAAATTTTCCGTAACATGCGACACCTGTTACTCCTTATCTTTTTGACTGCTGCCTCTTATGCCATGGCACAGGATTCCTCTGGAACGAAAAACCTGAACCTATCTGCTACCCAGACTGCCCAACTGAAGGTTATCAACAAAGCATTTATCAAAGATGCGCAACAGATTAGAACAGATAAAAGTCTTACCGCAGATGATAAAAAAGTAAAACTCCAGGAACTCAGCTTCAACCGGGAAGATAGAATCAAGACCGTACTCACTCCGGATCAGCTGGCAAAATGGAAACAACAACATATCGCCATGCATCAAATGGCGGATATGCACCGTACCGACAGTCAGAAGGTTCGGGCAAAAATCAAAGAGGAACTGGGTTTGACGAACGAACAGGCACAGCAACTTAAAAACATTAATAAAAGTTTTAGGGATCAGGCCAAAGCCATCAGACAGGATAACGGAATCTCCAAACAAGTTAGAAAAGAGAAACTGGACTCACTGAAGAATGTGCAAGACAGCCAGGTACAGGGAGTTCTTAACGCTGACCAGTATACGAAATACAAAGCCATTTCGGCCAGTATGCAGGACAGAATGCAAAACCTGAAAAAGACACAAAGCAGGGATATTCCTGGGAGAAATACTCCCGGAAGGAATTAATGAACTTCTCGCAATTGCTCATCACAATTGCTGTTACCATACTTTCACGGCCTGACTCCATCCATTTAATTCAATCCAGATTCCTTCAAAAGGAACTTAGCCTCAAAATAAAAAAGTCGCCTTACCGGGCGACCTTTTTTATTTATAAATGCAATGAAAAGCCCGCATCTGCAATGCAGATACGGGCTTACTTATGTGTCAAGTAACAATAGTGATGTCTCGGGGAGACACGCGTCTACTGCATTTTGAATGTTTCGATGAATTTGGTAGTGAAGTTACCTTTTCTGAAGTTCTCATCGCGCATCAGCTGCTGATGGAACGGAATGGTAGTTTTCACACCTTCAATTACGAACTCGCTTAATGCGCGCTCCATAGTGTTGATAGCTTCTTCACGAGTTTGTGCAACTGCGATGATTTTAGCCACCATGGAATCGTAGAAAGGAGGAATAACGTAACCGGCATAGATATGTGAATCCACACGAACACCGTGACCGCCAGGAATATGCAGGGTAGTGATTCTTCCTGGAGACGGACGGAAATCATTGTATGGATCTTCCGCGTTGATACGGCACTCAATAGCGTGCATCTGCGGAGTATAGCTTTTACCGGAGATAGGAATACCAGCAGCGATCTTGATTTGTTCTTTAATCAGATCGAAGTTGATAACTTCTTCAGTAACACAGTGTTCTACCTGGATACGAGTGTTCATTTCCATGAAGTAGAAGTTACGGTGTTTATCTACCAGGAACTCAACGGTACCAACGCTTTCGTAGTTGATAGCAGATGCGGCAGAGATAGCGGCAGCACCCATTTTTTCACGGAGTTCAGGCGTCATGAAAGGAGAAGGTGATTCTTCCAGCAGCTTCTGGTGACGACGCTGGATAGAGCAATCTCTTTCAGACAGGTGACATACTTTACCGTATTGGTCGCCAGCAACCTGGATTTCAATATGGCGAGGTTCTTCCACGAATTTCTCCATGTAAATACCGTCGTTGTTAAATGAAGCACGGGCTTCATTTTTAGCCATGTTGTAAGCATTTTCCAGTTCTGATTCTTCCCAAACCACGCGCATACCTTTACCACCACCACCGGCAGTAGCTTTCATAATCACCGGGTAGCCCATTTTGTTTGCCAGCATTTTTGCTTCCGCAACATCTTTCAGCAAACCTTCGGAACCTGGGATAACTGGTACGCCAGCAGCGATCATGGTTTCTTTTGCAGTCATTTTATCACCCATTTTACGGATCATTTCCGGAGTTGGGCCGATAAACTTGATACCATGTTCACCACAGATCTCGGCAAAACGGGCATTTTCAGCCAGGAAGCCGTAACCAGGGTGGATAGCGTCTGCATTAGTAATTTCAGCAGCAGCCATCAGGTGAGGGATATTCAGATAAGATTCGCTGCTCTGTGGCTTACCGATACACACTGCCTCGTCTGCAAACTTCACATGCAGGCTGTCTTTATCTGCGGTAGAATAAACTGCCACCGTTTTGATACCCATTTCCTTACAGGTACGGATAATACGCAGGGCAATTTCTCCACGGTTAGCAATCAGTATTTTTTTGAACATTGTTTTCCTGATAAGTTAATAAAAGAGTATAGCCCTCAGCAATTAGCCTTTAGTTATGCAGAGACGCGAAAACTAAAGGCTAACGACCAAAGGCTACAATGCTATTATGGTTCAACTAAGAATAAAGGTTGATCATATTCTACCGGAGTAGCGTCGTCAACGAGCACTTTCACGATTTTACCGGATACTTCACTTTCAATCTCATTGAACAGTTTCATCGCTTCAATGATACAAACAACTTTACCGGAAGCTACTTCATCACCTACGTTGATGAAAGCAGGCTTATCAGGACCAGCAGAACGGTAGAAAGTACCAATCATTGGTGATTTGATGGTAATCAGGTTGTCTGCTTTTGCAGCAGCTGGAGCAGAAGCAGCAGCAGCTGGCGCTGCAGATGCAACAGGCGCAGCTACTGGAGCTGCAGGCGCTACTGCCTGCACTGGCGCAACCGCCGCAGGTACAGCAATAACCTGTTGTACTTCGTTATCTTTCTGTTTTATTGTAATCTTAAACTTGTCCTGCTCGATGCTCAGTTCACTGATATTTGATTTGTTAATCATTTTTACCAGTTCCTGAATCTGTTTAAAGTCCATGTAGACAGCTTTTGGTTTAGAAATGTGATATAGTTAGACTAGCAATTATTTTACTCTCTCGATATATTCACCAGTTTTGGTGTTGATGCGGATCATTTCGCCTTCTTCTACGAACAAAGGAACCATTACAGTTGCACCGGTTTCTACGGTTGCTGGTTTCAAGGTACGGGTAGCAGTATCACCTTTAACGCCTGGCTCTGAATAAGTTACCAGCGCAACGATTTTATCAGGTAATTCAACCGCCATGTATTGATCAGTTTCAGTATTGATCTGAACACTAACTTCCTGGCCATCTTTCAGGAACTGAGGAGCATCAATAGCAGATTCAGCCATTACGATTTGCTCAAAAGTTTCATTATCCATGAAGTTGTAGCCAGTGTCATCCTTATATAAGAATTGGAAAGGTTTCTTCTCGATACGAACCGGGAAGATGGTATCGCCGGAGTTCCAGGTGTGCTCAATAGAACGTGTATTGTCAACGCCCTTCAATTTAGCCCAAACCTTTGCTGCTGCACGGGCGGTTTTGTTCTGACCAAACTCTACAACAGAATATAAGCTGTTATCCAGCTTGATAATCAATCCTGTTCTGATATCTGCGGTGGTAGCCATAAAAGGTTACTAATTTTTAAGTTAAAAATTTATAAGGAATGCAAAAGTAAAATATTTCGCATATGAACGAGCAACTTATTCCCAAAAATAGGGAGATTAGTGCCTTTTTAACCCTTTTTTCTTCATTTTAATGCAGAAAATGACATTAAAGGGGTAAATTGACCTCAAAATTCAAGAAATTCAATGAATATGCGTTATCTGTTTCTACTGCTGTCCATCTGCATGCCCATGCTGCTTAAAGCTCAGTTTAATCAAACACCAACGAAGCCTTCTTATTTGCAGTATCCAATCATCCCGGCATTCCCCCTGACCTTACCAGATGGCCATGTGATCACTAAAAAGGATCTAAAAAAAGAGAAAACGATGGTATTTGTCTTCAGTGTAGACTGCGATCATTGCAAACACCTCACCGAAGAACTCATTCAAAACATCGACAAATTTAAGAACTACCAGATTCTGATGATAACGCCCTTCCAGGTGGAACAAATGAAAGAATACTATAACCATTATAATATATCAAAGTATTCCAACATCATCATGGCCAGTGAGCCCACCCGCCAGATCATGTATTTCTATGACCTGAAATTCTTCCCCGGGTTGTATATCTACACCGCCAAAGATAAATTCGTCCACGGCTTCGAAGGGACTGCAAAAATAGACTCCCTCCTCTATTACCTCAAAAAATAATTTTAAGCCTGTCTCTACCAATTAGTGACAGGCTTTTTTTCTTGAATAAATAAATTAATTATTCTCGGCACAAAACGCATTTTGTTGATTCCAAATGCGTAACTTGATTATACATTTTTTGTTCACTTTAAAAAGCCATAGACAAGATGAAAGTTACAGTAGTAGGAGCCGGAAACGTAGGCGCCACCTGCGCCAACGTACTTGCTCACAGAGATTTCTTAACGGAGGTGGTTTTGCTTGATATCAAGGAAGGAACAGCTGAAGGAAAGGCATTGGATACATGGCAACAGGCACCAATCGATTATTACACGACCAAAGTCACCGGCGTTACGAACGACTACTCCAAAACAGCCGGTAGCGAGGTGGTGGTTATTACTTCCGGACTACCCCGGAAACCCGGCATGAGCCGCGACGATCTGATTTCCACAAACGCCAGCATCGTTCGTTCAGTAACTGAAAATATTACCAAACACTCGCCAAATGCCATCATTATCGTTGTCAGCAACCCGCTGGACGTAATGACCTATTGCGCATTCCTCACTGCTAAAAAAGACAGCAACAAAGTATTCGGTATGGCCGGTATCCTCGATACTGCCCGCTACCGTGCTTTCCTGGCAGATGAAATCGGATGCTCTCCAAAAGATATCCAGGCTATCCTGATGGGCGGCCATGGCGACACCATGGTTCCTCTCCCAAGATACACCACCGTTGCAGGTATCCCTGTAACAGAACTGGTAGCCACAGATAAATTGGAAGCCATAATCCAACGTACCAAAGTAGGTGGAGGCGAAATCGTCAACCTCCTCGGTACTTCCGCCTGGTACGCTCCAGGCGCCGCTGCCGCCCAAATGGTGGAAGCCATCCTCAAAGATGAAAAACGCGTATTCCCCGTGTGTGCATGGCTCACCGGCGAATATGGCCTGAAAGATATTTACCTCGGCGTACCCGTAGTACTGGGAAAAAATGGTATCGAAAAAATCATTGAACTCCAGCTCAATGCCAGCGAAAAAGAATTACTCGATACTTCTGCTAAACATGTAAAAGAAGTAATGGACGTACTGGATAATATGCAGGAAAAGGTCTAAAGCCTATCCCTGCTTGCTTAAAGAAGTAAAAGGATCAGTGGTCTCCACTGATCCTTTTTATTTTCAATCAATTAAAACCGGGAAGCGCTTCAAACTGTTAAGTAGTGTTAAAAAAGAATCGTAATTTCGATATAATAATATTGTTACATCTTTTTGTGCGTATGTCTAACCTGGAAAAGTTAATTACTCAGAAATCCTTTAGCAACGAGTATCACAAAGGGCTGGTAAGCCTCATCTTTGTGGGCAACTGGTTGACCTCCCGCCATCAGCAGTTTTTTAAAAACTACGATATCACCATGCAGCAGTTTAACATACTGCGCATCCTCCGCGGACAACATCCCCAAGCCGCCAGCATCAACGTTCTCAAAGATCGTATGCTGGACAAAATGAGCGATGTATCCCGACTCGTGGAACGTCTTCGGAAAACAGATCTGGTAGAACGCAAAAGCAGTGAACTGGACAGACGATCCGTAGACGTCAGAATCACCACTAAAGGACTGGAACTCCTTAACAGAATTGATGAAGACATCAATCAACTGGAAAATACATTGAAAGGACTGGACGAGCAAGAAGCAGCACAATTAAACCATTTGCTGGATAAAGTACTGGATCACTACTCCTGACTGAACCCCTATAGCTTTTCCAAATAATTTAAATCCTTCCCAAAGGTTTCCTCGATGCTCCACGCTGCGAGCATGGATACGCCTATGCATACCGCCGCCACAATCGCACCGCTCTGCAAAAGGCTAAATTTCCCCTGCACGGCAATGAACAATAATGAAATCAATGGGAGCATTCCTCTGGCGAAGTTAGGAACAGTGGTAGCTACCGTTGCACGCAAATTGGTCCCAAAACTTTCCGCTGCTATAGTGACGAAGATGGCCCAGAAACCTACGCTGAAGCCCATGAAGAAACATACTGTATAAAATAACACCGTGCTGGCGCCATGCAAATTCAAATAAATGGCCACCATAATAGCTGTCAGCACCAAAAATAATAACATCACTTTCTTCCTGCTCTTCCACACCTGGCTGATAAGACCACTGCTGAAATCCCCCAAGACTAAACCAGCATAACAAAATGCCACTGCATCGCCAGGACTAATCACGCCCTGTACCTGCATCTCGGCAGCAAACTTATTGGAAAACGCAATCAGAATACCTACTACAAACCAGGTAGGCGTACCCAATAAAATGCATTTCAGATATTTTAAAAACCGTTCCTTACTGGTAAAAAGCGCTACAAAACTTCCTCTCGTAGTAGCAGATTGCCGCACCTGATTAAACATATGCGATTCCATTACACTGATACGTAGCAACAGTAAAGCAAGGCCCAAACCGCCCCCAATGAAGTAACAGATGCGCCAGTCGCCCACCGCTTTTGCAATGAGATTGGCTGCAACTGCCCCAGAAACCCCCACTGTAGCCACAATCATGGTACCGTAGCCTCTTTTCTCTTTGGGCAGAATTTCAGATACCAATGTAATACCCGCTCCCAGCTCTCCTGCCAGTCCAAAGCCTGCCACAAAGCGCCAGAGAACATAACCATTGATACCATGTACAAAGCCATTAGCGATATTGGCTACTGAATAGATGAGAATAGAGCCAAAGAGCACACTGAGTCTCCCTTTTTTATCTCCCAAAATCCCCCAGAAAATACCGCCTATCAATAACCCAACCATCTGGATGTTTATCAATAACAATCCTGCCCCCGCATCAATTTCTGACTGGGGAAGCCCTAATGATTTTAAACTCGGTACCCGGACGATGGTAAATAACAAGAGGTCATAGATATCTACAAAATATCCCAGTGAAGCAACGATGACAGCAATGTTGAAGATAGAGGCTGATGGTTGATCGGTTTTCATTTTTCTTTGGCTGATAAAAATGGAAAAATAAACGTGGCTGATAAAAACAAAAATGCCATGAAAGATAATACTTCATGGCATTTTTTATTAATATTTTATTTAGACTCTGTTATTTCGGATGATTCATCTACAATGTGATGATCGTGTGGAATTTTTGCTTTTCCGAATACCAGCTTCAATATTACTGGTAGCGTGGTAATCAGCACCAGGATGATCACTATCAGTTCCAGGTGGTCTTTCAGTCCAGGGAATTTTTTACCCAGGAAATAACCTGCCAGCATCATAGAGAATACCCAGGAGAAAGAACCAACGATATTAAAGAACATGAAACGTTTGCGTTCCATGCCTACAATTCCGGCTACAATTGGTGCGAAAGTGCGGATTATTGGCAGAAAACGGGCAAAAAAGATAGCGCCGCCACCATATCTGTCATAGAACTCTTTCGCCTGATAAAGATGTTTTTTCTTGAAAAGCAGGGAATCTTTCCGTTTAAATAATACGGGGCCGGATTTACGTCCAAACCAGAATCCTACCATATTGCCAAGTACGCCAGCCAGCGCGATCACCAACATCACTATGAAGAATGGTGCATCATGAAAGCTGGCACATATCTCTTTACCATAAAATCCTGCCAGGAAAAGCAGAGAATCTCCCGGCAAAAAGAAGCCTACAAACAGGCCTGTTTCTGCAAAAATAATAGCTACTAATAGGTATAACCCTCCGTGATCAATAATCCACTTAGGATTAATGAGATGTCTGAATAACTCAATTATCTGGTCCATGCGATAAAAAATACTTTCGGGATCGGTAAAATAAAAAAGAATCTCTAATGAGAATGTTAATGTTTGGCATTAGGCACTATGATCGGCAGATTCCAGCTCCAGTTTATTTTCCCATTTGGAAACAACTGCGGTAGCCATTGCATTACCGATTACGTTAGTAGCAGAACGTCCCATATCCAGCAGGTGATCCACACCGAGGAGCAGTAATAACCCCGCCTCAGGGATATTGAACATAGAAAGCGTACCTGCAATTACCACCAGGCTTGCACGGGGAACGCCCGCAATCCCTTTACTGGTAATCATCAGCACCAGGAGCATTGTAATCTGCTGATCTATAGGCAGATGCATGCCATACGCCTGGGCAATGAACAAGCTGGCAAAAGTCATATACATCATTGAACCATCCAGGTTGAAAGAGTAACCCAGTGGCAATACAAAGCTAACGATGCGACTGTCACAACCGAAACGCTCCAGTTCCGCCATGGTACGTGGGTAAGCCGCTTCGCTGGAAGCGGTACCGAAAGCCAGGAGTACAGGATCTTTGATTAATCCCAGCAAGCGGAACACCGGTTTGCCGAGTATCATAAATCCAACCAGCGCTAAAACGATCCATAAACTGAATAATCCTGCATAGAACTGGGTAATGAATTTACCGTATACCCATAAAACGCTCAATCCTTTATCTGCTACGATGGCAGCCATTGCAGCAAATACTGCGAATGGAGCGAAATTCATTACAAAGCCGGTTACTTTCAGCATGATGTGAGCGAGACTGTCCATCAGTTTCACAACAGGGTTGGCCTGCTCACCTATAGCCGCAGCGGCTACACCAAAGAAAATTGCAAACACTACGATCTGCAGAATTTCATTGTGGGCCATTGCATTTACAACAGAGTCCGGCACTACGTGCTGGAAAAAGCCTCTGAGGGTCATATCCGCTTTAGAAATCCCTGAAGATGCGTGTGTATCAGGGAGGGGTAATGACAGGGAAAGACCTGGTTTCATGATATTTACCAGCACTAATCCCAAAAACAATGATACAAAGGTTGCACTGATAAACCACAGCATTGTTTTTCCACCTACGCGGCCCACCGCTTTGATATCTCCCATTTTTGCCACACCTACCACTAGTGTAGAAAATACAAGTGGGGCGATGATCATTTTCACCAGGCGGAGAAAGATATCAGTCAGAATAGATATGTTGTTACTAAATTTCTGAATGCTCGCTTGTTCAGCGGGCGTGGGATTGGCTTGTCCAAATGAGTAGTTTACAATGTATCCTGTTGCTATCCCGAGGATCATAGCCACAAAGATGAACAATGTAAGCTTGTTGGATTTCTTCATGCGACGGTAGAATTAATTGCTGTGATGTTTTTGTTGTAACCTAAATTTTCCCAAAAATAAGGTTACTGGCTTAATTATGAGCTGCCGAAGGTAAAATAAAGCAAGGGATTTTGGTTTCCAGTTATTATATTTGGCGATTAACAATCAACAACAAACAAATCTACCTTAAAACAATCAACCAACAATTTGGCTTATGAGCAAACTATTTGCCAAGAAACAACTGTCCGTCTTACTTTCGGAAGCATCTGATTCAGAAAAAGGTCTTAAAAGAACGCTTGGTGCAGGATCGCTGATCGCACTTGGTATCGGCGCTATCATTGGTGCTGGTCTTTTCGTTAGAACAGCTGCTGCCGCAGGTCAACATGCCGGACCAGCCGTTACAATCTCCTTTATCATTGCAGCATTTGGTTGCGCCCTTGCGGGTTTATGCTATGCCGAATTTGCTTCTATGATTCCGATTGCAGGAAGTGCCTATACGTACTCCTATGCCACATTAGGTGAATTTATTGCCTGGATTATCGGTTGGGATCTTGTGCTGGAATATGCCCTTGGGGCAGCTACTGTGGCCATTGGATGGTCTCAGTATCTCAACAAACTTCTCACCAACGTTTTCCACGTTACGATACCCTATGAATGGTGTCATAGTCCTTTTGAAATCAGCGATGCTGGTGTAAGAGGTATGATGAACCTCCCTTCTGTTGGTATCCTGTTGTTATTAACAATGCTCCTGGTACGCGGTATTCAGGGTTCTGCCATTGTTAACAACATCATTGTTATCTGTAAAGTGGCGATCGTAATTCTCTTCATCATCCTGGGATGGCAGTTTATCAATCCTGCTAACCATACTCCATTCACCATTGCTGCTGATGCGGGTACTGTTACCATGCATAACGGACAGGTAGTGGATTATTCCAACTTCTTCAACCATGGATGGGGAGGCGTCTTGCGAGGGGCCGGTGTGGTATTCTTTGCGTTCATCGGTTTCGATGCGGTATCTACTGCTGCACAGGAAACTGTGAATCCTAAGAAAAATATGCCTATCGGTATCCTGGTATCTCTGGCCATCTGTACTATACTGTACATCCTGTTCTCTTATGTACTGACAGGTATCGCACCTTACAAAGATTTCGTTAGAGCAGGTGGTGAGGCTTCTGTAGCTTATACGATCGATACTTATATGCACGGTTATGCATGGTTGTCGACCTTCATTACAGTTGCTATCCTGGCTGGTTTCTCTTCTGTAATCCTGGTGATGCTCCTGGGTCAGACCCGCGTATTCTACTCTATGAGTAACGACGGTCTGGTACCTCCTGTATTTGCAAAACTGCACCCTAAATATCGTACTCCATATCGTTCTCAGTGGATGTTCTTCGTATTCACTACCTTGTTTGCTGCGTTTGTACCAGACAGCGTAGTAGGCGATATGACCAGTATCGGTACCTTGTTTGCCTTTGTACTGGTATGCATCGGGGTAATTATTATGCGTAAAAATAATCCGGATGCACCTCGTGGATTCAAAACTCCTTGGGTGCCAATCCTGCCAATCGTAGGCGCTTTGGCCTGCCTGACCATGATTATCAGTCTCGGTCTGGAAAACTGGACTCGTCTGTTTGTATGGCTGGGTATTGGTTTTATCATCTACTTTAATTACAGCGTTAAACACAGTAAGGCGCGTAAGATGATGGATTAATCCCGGATGTGGATTTCATTACTTTACCAGATTAGCTTAAATTTGCGGATTATTTTAAAGATCCAATAATAAGATACCACTCCAATGGGAAGAATATTTGAAGTACGTAAATCTACCATGTTTGCCCGCTGGGACAGGATGGCTAAGCAGTTTACCAGAATAGGTAAGGATATAGCAATCGCCGTAAAGGCAGCTGGCCCTGATCCTGATAATAACCCTGCCCTGCGTCGCTGTATAGTGAATGCGAAAGCGGTAAACATGCCGAAAGACCGTGTTGACGCTGCGATTAAACGCGCTTTGGGTAAGGATAAAACTGACTACGAAGAAGTTGTATACGAAGGTTATGCACCTCATGGCATTGCCATCATGGTGGATACTGCTACTGATAACACTACCCGTACTGTTGCTAACGTGCGTATGCACTTCAACAAATGCGGCGGTAGCCTTGGTAACAGTGGTTCCGTAGGTTTCATGTTCAACCGCGTAGGCGAGTTCAAGGTGAAAAATGCTGGCCAGAACCTGGAAGAGCTGGAACTGGAACTGATCGACTTCGGTTTAGAAGAAATTGGAGAAGATTCAGAAGGTAATATTATTATCCGCGCTGCTTTTACTGAGTTTGGTAATATGTCTAAAGCTTTGGAAGACAAAGGATTAGAAGTTATCAGCTCTGAACTGAAGCGCATCCCTGCCAACCTCGTTGAATTATCAGAAGACCAGGCTAAAGAAGTACTGGAATTGGTAGATCGTCTGGAACAAGACGACGACGTACAGGCAGTTTTCCACAATCTGAAGTAAGTACAAAAACAATAACAGCGAAGCGTCCTGCCTTAATGGCGGGACGTTTTGTTTTAGGGCGTTTGCTGGTTTTTTCTCGCAGAGCAGCAGAAGCAGCAAAGCAGCAGAAAAGGGTGTATTGCCCGTTTCTCGCAAAGGCGCAAAGAGGCAAAGGACCACTTTTTGTTGTTTGAAGATGTTTGGTGTAGCTCGCAAAGACTTAAACTACTAACACTCTACTTTATTACGACCCCGAAAAGCAAGGAGAGGAAGTACTACTTTTTGTTGTTTGAAAATGTTTGGTGTAGCTCGCAAAGATTTAAGCTACAAACACACTAACTACTCTATTACTATCCCGAAAAGCAAGGAGGGGAAGTACTTTAAAAATTCTTTGCGGTCTTAAAATAACAACAATACACAATCCATATTACCCTTTGCGCCTTTGCGTGAAAAACCTCCGCTCCGATCCATCCAACTTCTTTGCTGCTTTGCTGCTTATGCTGCTCTGCGAGAAAAAACCAGCAAACGCCCTAAAATAAATACGTCCTGTTTTAAAAACAGGACGTAATCGATTTTCAACGGATAGTAGCAGCCAATAATTAAAGTCAGGCTTTGACAATTTCCTGTGTCCGGCCCGGTTCATCTGCCACGAACATAATGCCTTTGCCGTGGTAGGTTTGAACACTGATGGTAGGGTCCGGGGCTATATACCTTCTTAAGCGGGTCAGGTAAACATCCATAGTACGTTTGTTATACGAGTCTTCCCCATCCCAAACACAAGACATGATTTGGTCCCGTTTGAGCTTTTTATTGGGATTTTCGCATAAATATTTAAAGAGATCCGATTCTTTCGGTGGAAGTTGAGTAACGGTTGCTTCGAGGAAGGTGCCGTTGCCGGAAGGGTCTGGACGTTCTACATCCATGGTTACTGCGCATTGTTGATAATTAAAGCAGAGATTACCTACCGTATAGGTGATTTGCTTCTCACTGCGGAGCAGTCGGGCCCTTTTAATGAATACCTCCAATCGCAGCAGAAATTCCTGCATATTGAATGGCTTTACAATGTAATCATCCGCACCGGCTTCGAATCCATGCATACGGTCTTGCTCCATATAACGGGAGGAAGTGATCAAAATGGGGACATTTTCATTGATTTTGCGAATATCGTTGGTGAGTTCAAAACCATCTTTCTTTGGCATGACCACATCAATAACACATAGGTCAATATCCTTCTGTTGAAAGGTATCCCAACCTTCAGCACCATCCGCACAGTATAATACCTCATAGCCGGCTTTTTCTATATGCCTTTTCATAACCTTGGCAAAAAACTGATCATCTTCTACCAATAAAACGGTCGGTTTCATTTTAGATAGATTTAAATGTTGTAACTAGAAAAATTGCTAACTGCGATTCTCGATCTTGGGCTACCCTGACAAAGGGTATTTTTTACGTTTATTCAAAGTACCGATTAAGTAATGGAAGAACAATCAGTCTTTTCATTCATTTTGTGGGGTTTTTGTTCATTTTGTTCATTCCAAACTTGAAAAATGAACATATTTATAAGGGTATAGTATACAATTAAAAAACGTATAGCAATAAAAAATAGTTTAAATTTTTTATCAACTATACGTTTTATAACATATGAAATATCTTATTTGTTTACGACATTTTGAGCCCGTCCGGCTAAAAACGCGACAAGATTCTCGACCACCTTATTCAGTAACCTTTCTCTCGCGGCTGAGGTCGCCCAGGCAATATGGGGAGTGATAATACTGTTAGGACTACTGATCAATGGATTATCTGCTGCAGGTGGCTCTGTAGACAATACATCCAGTCCTGCCCCTGCAATCAGCCCTTCCCTCAACGCTGCCGCAACATCTGCTTCATTGATCAATCCTCCCCTACTGGTGTTGATCAGGAAAGCAGTCTTCTTCATAGTATGTAATAAAGCTGCATTCACAAATTCTTTATTGGCCGCACTCATTGGTGTATGTAAACTCACCACATCCGCCTCTCTGAAACAAGTAGCTAAATCCACAAACGTAACTCCCTCCATCTTATCCCGCTCTGGATGCTTATGATGTGCTATTACTTTCATCCCAAATGCCAACCCTATCCGCGCTACCGCCTGCCCAATCTGCCCAAGACCCACTATTCCCAACGTTTTCCCTTCCAGTTCCACCAACGGGAAGTCCCAGAAAGAAAAATCCTTACTGCTGGCCCAACGCCCCGCTCTAACCGCATCACTATGCGCTCCAGTCCTGTGACATAACTCCAGGATCAAAGCAAATGTCAACTGCGCTACCGCTGCAGTACTATACGCCGGCACATTCGTAACAGGAATATTCCGCGCCTTCGCCGCTTCAATATTCACCACATTATAACCAGTAGCAATCACACCAATATATTTCAACTGCGGCAGCCGCGCGATACTCTCCGCACTAAGAATGGATTTATTGGTTAATACAATGTCCGCATCAATGGAACGCTCTACCACCTGCGCCTCCGGCGTCCGGTCATAAATAGTGACGTTTCCTAAAGCCTTTAGACTATCCCAACTGAGATCTCCAGGATTAAGTGCATATCCGTCCAATACAACTATATTCAACATAAATGATGTTTTACTGAGGTTTAGATTTCTTCTTATTCTCCTTAGCAATCAACTTTAGCAGCAATTCTGGCTCTATTTCAATCAACGCTGCTATATCCAGAATATCCCCAATTGTAAATGTCCGTGGATTTTGAATCTTCCGATATAAAGTTGAATAATTAACTCCCATATCCTTGGCTACTGTCGAAATTGGAAGCACATCAAAGACATTAAGGATCTGGTCGATGCTATCCTTTTCGAAGAATGATTTAACAACTTTATATCGTCTGTCCTTCATGATTATGCTGAAATAGACTGTTTCAATTTGACAATTACATAGCTATAATAGCTATTATAACTATGATTATAATAATTACTATCCATTAATGAATTTATTATCCATTTATGAATTCTTTTAACCCAAAATGACTATATTTATAAAAACCCACCAATTATGCAAAAACCATTCATTGCCGTAATAACCTCCGTTCACACTTCTTTCGAGCTCACTATTCACGGCACCCACAGTGGTCCGACACATCTACTCAAATCCCTCCCAGGCCTCCAAAAATCTAAACAACTGGCACAGTACATCCTCACCTTCGGATACCTCCATGGTGAAGAATTAGGCTATAAAAAACGACTGCTGTTTTCTGAGGACCAAATGCAGGAATGTGTACACAAGCTCACCGCTTCCAGATAAGCGTTAAAATACCGTTACCCTTCAGCAAAATACTATAACCTTCACTAGACAATTAAACTTAGATTGCGATTAAGATATTATTCTCGCCTAATTAATTATCGAATCGATTATGATCGGTTGGAACGCGATGGAGGACAGTGAACTTTTATTCCACTTGAAAAATGGAAAAGTGCCGGCATTTGATACGATCTATGCCCGGTACTGGTCTGATCTCTATAAACATGCCTGTTGTACCTTGAAAGACAGAGAGATGGCGCTCGACGTAGTGCAGGAAGTGTTTACATGGCTCTGGCTAAACAGAGAAACGGTGGAAATCACCCATCTCAAACAATATCTTAAAACCGCTACCAGGTACAAAATGGCCAATTATCTTCGTGCAGATAAATCGCGCCAGCAACTCATCAACTCACTCTACTATATCACAGAAAAAACTGTTTCCACAGATGAAATTCATTTACGGGAACTGAAAACCAGAATCGCGGATGCTGTCAGCTCCCTGCCCGACAAATGCAGAACAGTGTACAGTCTCAGCAGACATGAACACCTCTCCCACGCCGAAATAGCCAGTCGCCTAAATATCTCTGTGAAAACAGTGGAAAACCAGATTACAATCGCCCTGAAAAGGATTCGTTTATTCATCGGCGGTATTTTGTCTCTCCTCCTGCTGTTATACTTTTTATAATTTTTTTCTCTCCCTTTGGGGGATACCCTTTTCTCACGTTACTAATATTAAACAGCTATTGCTTTGATCCACGAAGAACTGGCTTCCCTGGCCGAAAAAATTGCCCTGGGAACCGCAACTGATACGGATATTAACAGATACCACAAGCTGCTGGACACCCTGGAGAACGATGAACAGTGGAATGATGAACAGATGGGTACCCCCGCGGAAATAAATGCTATCCTCAAAGAGCGCATTTATAAAAACACAGGTATTGCCCGGAGAAAAGTAAAAATGCGTATTCTCCGCATCAGCGCTGCCGCTACCGTGGCCGCTTTAATGGCTGTTGGAACAATGACCTGGTGGCAACACCAAAAAAGTAATTCCACCAAAATACTGGCAGGAAAAAGCACTCCTGCCCAAAATGAAAAAGCAGTCCTTAAACTGGCCGATGGCCGCGAGATTGAACTAAACGACGATAACAGTACCCTTACACAGGGCAATGATAGTATACATCTGTCGGGAGGACTTGTTGTCTCCCAAAATAACGGCGAAGCCGATAACCAAATCAATGAATTAGTTACACCTGCGGGAAGTCAGTTTCTGATGGTGCTACAAGACGGTACTAAAGTATGGCTGAACACAGGTTCGAAACTACGCTTCCCCAACAGCTTCCATCATCAGGAACGCGTTGTGGAACTCACTGGAGAAGCCTACTTCGAAGTAGCGCAACATGCTGAAAAACCATTTGTAGTACATTCCGGAGATAAAGCAATAAGAGTGCTGGGAACAAGTTTTAACGTCAACGCCTATACGGATGAACCACAGACAAATGTGACATTACTGGATGGCGCCGTAAAGGTTTATCAGCAACATGATTCCTTATTGCTGAAACCTGGTCAGCAGGCAAAAATGGCTACTGATAAAGGAATTGAATTTATTCCACATGCAGACACCGAGCATGTAATCGCATGGAAAAACGGCTACTTCTCCCTCAATGGAGAAAGTACGCCAGTCATCATCCGGCAGATCGCCAGATGGCATAACCTGGAAGTGGTGTACACCGGCGATATTCCGGATCTGAAATTCGCAGGGAACATTAAAAAAAGCTATGAACTCGATGATGTACTCGCTATTCTAACAGAAAGCGGCATTCATACCAAAGTGGACAAAAATAAACTGATAGTATATCCGGAATAAGTGAACTTATCATGTAAAAACAATCGCGCATAAAGAAACCGGGAATGCGCCAACATTACCCGGTTCCAACGGCAATAAAACGCAATTCGATCAAGCATTTTTTATCACCTAAATCAAATCTATGTCTTTAAAATCGTCATGTCAAGGGGCCGTCCCTGCAACCAAAGATCAAGTAACCGGATTGGTATGCTTTCCGGTCATCACCTGACACTAAATCACAAACATCAGACAGCCAGTGAACAAATCTGACCGGACCATTCCGCCACCCCGGTTATGACCAACTAATCACGATTGAACATGTAAAGAACTGATAGGTATATCAGTCGGATCATCACATCCGACAAGGATCTGCTTATCTCTTCACTATTCTGTTATCCTTAATAATCCATCTATGCTGTTGTCACCGCAAACAATCAATCAGCCCGGACATGCACGTCCGAAGACCAAAATCTGGAAGGTTATGAAACTAACAACCGTAATTCTACTCGTCAGTTTCCTTCAAATCAGTGCAAAAGGTTTTTCTCAGAAAATTACTATGAGTAAGAAAAACCGGCCGATTCAGGAAGCGCTTACTGAAATCGAAAAACAGACAGGCTATAAGTTTTGGTATCACGCCAATGTATTATCCAACGCACATAATGTGACCATTGAAGTGGTAGACGCTCCGTTACCAAATGTCTTGGACATGTTCCTGAAAGAGCAGGGCCTCTCCTGGAAACTCATTAAAGAGACAATTATTCTGAATAAATCTGTGCCGCCACCAGCGCCTGTTACAGCGCCTGCTGATACAGTGCGTGGACGTGTGGTGGATAATTTGGGAAGTCCTGTTCCCGGCGCCACAGTAATGGTAAAAGGAATGAAGAAAGCCGCTATCACCAATGGAAACGGAGAATTTCATTTATCGGGTATTCCTGATAATGCTGTGCTCGTGGTGTCAAATATCGGTTTTCAAACACAGGAAGTACCAGTGGGAGGAAAATCTTCCGTCACTATCAAATTTCTGCCAGAGGTTTCGCAACTGGAGAACGTAGTAGTGGTAGGCTATGGTACGCAGAAAAAAGTAAACCTCACCGGCGCAGTAGCGCAGGTATCTGGTAAAGTACTGGAGAACAGACCCATTACCCGCGTCACACAAGGGTTACAAGGGATGGTAGCTGGTCTGAACATTACTACCAATACCAGTGGCGGCGCTCCCAATGCTACCCAAAATATTAACGTACGCGGCTATACGGGACTGGGCGCCACCGGAAGTCCATTAATAGTTATTGATGGTATCCAGGGCGGCGATATCAATGCCATCAATCCCAGCGATGTAGAAAGTATTTCCGTATTGAAAGATGCAGCATCTACCGCTATCTACGGTTCTTCCGCGCCTTATGGTGTGATTCTCATCACCACCAAAAAAGGTAAAGTGGGAATGACTAAAATCACCTACGATAACAACCTCGCATGGGCACAAACCATCAATCTTCCTAAAATGCTGAACTCCCTGGACTTCGCGAATCTCTACAATGAAGCATTCGCAAACGCAGGAAGAGCGCCATTCTTCAGCCAGGAAACAATTGACAGAATCAAAGCCTATCAGGCAGGAACTATCACTACACAAACGATTAAAGATCCCAACTCCAATAGCTGGTTAAACTGGAACTCCGGCAACGCCAACAACGACTGGTTTAAAATTTACTTCAAAGATTTTGCTTTCAGTCAGCAACATAACCTGGGTATCAGCGGCGCCACTGAAAAAAGCAACTACTACATTGGCATCGGTTACAACGATCATGGCGGTATGTATAACTACGGTAATGATCAGTTCAAACGCTTCAACGTAAGAGCGAACCTGACCTCCAATATCACCAACTGGATGTCTTTTACCCTGCGCAGTACCATCAGCAGATCCATGTATAATACGCCTAACGTTTACTCTGGTCAGACAGGTGGTAACTATATGCACCAGATTGCCAGAAAATTCCCTACTGTTTCCCTCATCAATCCTGATGGACATTTCAGTGCAGAAAGTAACGTGCCACTGCATGAAGAAGGCGGTAGGAATAAATCGACAGAAGATCAGCCTATGCTGACAGGAGAGATTAAACTCAATCCGCTGAAAGGTTGGGAAATCATTGGTAACTATACCTTTGATGGCGATTTATACGATCAGCAAAATCACCTGAAAACTGTTTATACTTACTTACCTGATGGTTCTACCGCCCCTACCAGTGGTACTACGCCAAACTCCTTTTCACGCAGTAACTACCGTAATGAACATCACATCATTAACGCGTACTCTTCCTATGAAAAAGGATTTGGTAAACACAACTTCCGACTGCTCGGCGGTTTCACCAGTGAGCTGACTAACTATACCGCATATTCCGCATCCAACTCTCTATTGTATTCCAACGATATTCCCTCTTTAAATCTGACTTATAATACGACGCCAACAATCTCCGATCAGGTAAGAAGATTGGCTGTAGAAGGATTCTTCGGAAGATTCAATTACAATTATGCGGATAAATATCTCCTGGAAGTAAATGGCCGTTATGATGGTACTTCCCGCTTCCTGGCCGGACACAGATGGAAATTCAGTCCAGGCGTTTCCGCAGGCTGGAACGTAGACAGAGAGCCTTTCTGGGCCAATTTAAAAGATGTATTGAATGCATTTAAAATCAGAGGTAGTTATGGTTCTTCTCCGGATCAGCTGTTCCTGGGAGATCCTAGCATCAGTACTTATTATCCATTCTACCCAAGCTTAGGTACTACTTCTCCCAATAACACCAGCTGGTTATTTGGCGGCAGTAAACAGGCATCTGTGAGTCAGCCACCACTGGTAAATCCAGACCTGACCTGGGTTACCACTACATCCTATGGCATCGGTACAGACCTTGCCATGTTGAATAACAGACTGGGTGTAAACTTCGATTACTATATCCGTAAGGCAGATGATTTTGCCGGCCCCGCACAGGTATTACCAGCCTTGTTAGGTGCAAGCGTTCCGAGAATTAACAACGCCGCTATTCAAACAAAAGGTTTCGAATTAACCATTACCTGGAATGATAAAATCGGAGAACTGGGTTATGGCGTACGTGCCAACCTTTCCGACTACAAAGGAAAAGTGGTAAGATACAACAACCCTTCCCGCACACTGGATACCTATTATGCAGGACAATCCCTTGGCGAGATCTGGGGCTATACCACACTGGGATTATATGCATCTGATGCAGATGCAGCCAAAGCGCCTAAAGCATCTTTCTGGAATAGCACCTGGCGCGCCGGAGATGTTATCTACAAAGACTTTGACGGCAATGGCATTATTAACAATGGTAAAAACACCGTAGACAGCAGCGGCGACTTGCGCGTTATCGGTAACAATACTCCTCGTTATCAATACAGTCTGAATCTGACTTTTGATTACAAAGGTTTTGATCTGGGCGTATTCCTCCAGGGCATTGCCAAGAGAGATGTTTGGATTAGCTCCAACTACTTCTGGGGTATCGTAGGCGATGAGTGGCAGAGTTCTCCATTCACTGCACAAATGAACAGATGGACTCCTACCAATCTGAATGGTTATTTCCCTAAGTTCTATATGAGCAGCGAGAATAATAAAAATACACAGGTGCAGACACGATACCTGCAAAATGCATCGTACATGCGTATCAAAAATCTCCAACTGGGTTACACACTGCCTAAGTATTTGATCAACCGCATACATGCACAGAAAGTACGTGTATACATGAGCGTGGAAAATCTTGCAACATTCACCAAGCTTATCAAAACCATGGATCCGGAATTATCTATCAGCGATGCGAAAATTTATCCGCTGCAAAGAACTTATTCCTGTGGTGTTAACATCATTCTCTAATTAAAAAATATTCCGCATATGCGTTTTCCTAAGATAATTTCCGCGTGTTTACTGGCTGTTGCCGGCCTGGCATCCTGCAAAAAGGATTTCCTGGACAGAAGCCCAGAAACAGTGATCAGTGATGCCCAGTACTGGAAAACATCCAACGATCTGAAGTTGTATAGCAATAGTTTTTATGCCGCGCTTCCTGCTTATACTGGTTATGGTACAATTGGTATTTATGGACTGGATGCAGACCAGGGTTCTGATAACATGATCTACATGAGCTACAATACCTGGATGAATGGAGAAACAGTGGTACCATCCAGTGGTGGCGGCTGGGGCTGGAGTACGCTCCGCAACATCAACTACCTGTTGGATAACTATTCCAAAGTAAATGAGCCATGGAATAATGTGAAACCTTATGTAGGCGAAGCAAAATTCTTCCGCGCTTATTTTTACTTCGGTATGATGAAAACCTTTGGCGATCTGCCATGGGTAGGTAAAGCCCTCGATCCGAATTCAGCGGAACTGTTCAATAAACGACTACCTCGTAATGTGATTGCAGATTCAATTATGGCGGATCTGGACAGTGCAATTGCTTATCTGCCGTCTAAACCTGCGAGCCAGGCTGGCCGCGTATACAAAGAATACGCCCTGGCCTTTAAATCCCGTGTTGCGTTGTTTGAAGGCACCTGGGAAAAATACCTGGCGGGTACGCCATTCGTACCTGCGGGCGCCACTCCGAACAAATATTTGCAGGCAGCCGCAGATGCAGCATCCGCGGTGATCAGCTCCGGTCTTTTCCAACTGGATAATGTGGGTAAATCTTTCGGTTACTGGTCGCTCTTTAATCAAACCGATTTCACCAGCAGTAAAGAAATCATGTTCTGGCGTCAGTATAATCTGACCACGGGTCCTACTCATAACTGGCACAGATATACGAATAGTGGCGCCGGCCGCGGTCTCACTAAAAATCTCGTGGATGATTACCTCTGCCTGGATGGTCAGCCGATTGCAGTGAGTCCGATGTACAAAGGAGATGATTCCCTGAATCAGGTAGTACTCGGCAGAGATCCACGTCTGATGCAAACCATGTATGTGAACGATGGTCAGCATATCGTTACCAACAATCAGCCAGGAGGCGCTCCAAACCTGATCTTCCAGGTACCGACTTTCAATGCTGCCAACGAAGGTAAACCAGCTACCGGCTATCAGGTATACAAAGGCCATAATCCGGATTATTATCAGCAGTATGCAGGCGATGTGGGCACTACCGCGTTAATCCTGATGCGCTATGCAGAAGTATTGCTGAACTATGCAGAAGCAAAAGCAGAACTGGGATCATTGACACAGGCAGACATCGACATGACGATCAACAAAACCCGCGCAAGGGTAGGTATGCCCAACCTGATGATGGGCGCCATTGTAAACGATCCGAATTGGGTATTCAACAATATCAGTCCTATTCTGAATGAAGTCCGCCGGGAAAGAAGAATTGAACTGGCATGTGAAGGATTCAGGAGAGACGACATCATGCGCTGGGGCGCTATGGGCAAACTGATCGTTGGTTGGAAGCCTAAAGGAGCCAAACTGAAACAGTGGGTAAATACCGTTCCTGCTAATCTGTTGTCCAGCTATCCGGTAGATGCCAACGGCTATATCGAACTGTATCAGAAGATAGGCGCGATGAGCTCCGGCTATAAATTCAACATAAACAGGGATTATCTCTCCCCTATTCCATTATCAGAGCTCCAGGTACCCGGTTCTACCATGACCCAGAATCCGGGCTGGAATTAGCCTTAAAATCGCTTCACAGGTATCGGCATCGGTACCTGTGAAGTTTTGTACTGCGGCCTTTACATCCCTTTATCCCCAAAACAGTGTAAACAAATCATTAATTCCCCGGTGTGTTGTAGTTTCATTTCCATTATTCCCACACCTTTGCAGCGCCATAAAGAAAAGAAATTATCTAAGCCTGGAACTGCTTTAATTTTTAATCTACATCAGAAGCCATTGCAATAGCACTCTTATATGCTATGCAGTGGCTTCGTCTATTTAGGACTGCTTATCATGATAAAAATTAAACTGGATTATTGTAGATATCATATTATCTTGAGTAAACGAAACCTATATGTAGCATTCAACCCTCAGTCATTATAACCAAATACATATAATCATTATGAAATCGATGTTTGTGAAACTCACGGGTACCGTAGCAGTATCCCTCGCCCTCTTCTTTGTTGCCTGTAAAAAAGGTAACATCGAATCTCAACCCATTACAAAGGAAAATCCTGCTTCGGAGGAGGAAATCAGTAAGATGAAATTATATCTTGCTCAAACCACCGGCATAAAGGAATCCCTGATTATTTATGATGCTGGCAGACAAGCTTTCATCATGCATGGAGACATCCTGATATCCACGAAAGATGTGCAAGGTTACATGAAGACTAAACCCTATTCAACAGGAGCCCCGTCAACAGAACAATACAGATGGCCTTACCTGTTAAACAGCAATATAGTCAGCAACATTCGGATTAAGGATAACATCAATGATCCTGCCTGGAAAAAAGCCCTCAGAGATGCCATCAAATATTGGAATAATTACAACCTGCTCGGCTCCTCTACCAGAATTACCTTTACCATTTATTCAGATAATACCACCTATGATCTCGTGGCAAATGATAGCTGGTACGAAGTTTCCAATACCATTGCATATGCCTATTTACCAAAATCAAATGGCACAACTGGCGATTCATTGCGCATTAATACCTATTACAATTATTTCAGCCCAGAACTGAAAGCAATGACCATCGCACATGAGCTGGGACACGTCATCGGCTTTACTCACTCCGATGGTAGTGGTGGCGGATCACTGATTCCAGGCACCATCGCAAACGACAACCAATCGCTGATGTGGCCAGTGATTCCTGCAACCGCTCCATCTCCGGTATTTGATAACTATGATCTGATTGGCGCCCGTTACCTCTACCCAAGAACGCCTAATGCCAGCGGCAACTCCGGTAGTATAAGCACTATGGCAGGCGCAGATATCGGCATCGATGACGGTAGCTTCTACTGGGGCCTGAGCGGCAATGTTACCAGAGGCAACTCTACCCGGATTTACGGCGAGATGAATACTTACAGTCTCGTGGCAGGTAAAACCCCTGCTGATGTAGCGGAAATTGGCATTGCAAATACCAATCTCGTGTACGTTTGGTACAAGGATGGTTATGTAGGTACCGGTGGATTCTATCAACTCAATACCTACCCCACCTTAAACACGAGGTATCCATATGCGCTCCCTGCCGGCAAAACGCCTGCAAACATCGTTGGTATCAGTATCAGCAAACAGGATGGCAGATGCTATGCATGGTATAATGATGGCACCTATTCTGTTGGTAACTCCACAGACCTGGGTTACTACAGCGCTTCCCAAACCTACACACTCCCTGCTGGAAAATCATATTCAGATATCAGAGCAGTGGGCATCGCTGAAACATCCGACTGGCGCTACTTCTGGTATAAAGACAATACCGTATCTGTGGGCAGCAACAGCAACGCCGCCGCTTTCCAGGGAATATCCACAGTTACTAATTACTAATACATATTTACTTTCATAAAAGAAGCACGGTAGCATGCTACCGTGCTTCTTCTTTTACATGGAGCATTACATTTATGGAAGCGTAGTCAGATCTACGGATGGCGGAGTACCCGTTGCAGGCCTGGTGTAGATTACGCCTACACTGTTACCCACCTGACGGAAACCGCCACTGTACATATACAACATACTGTTTTCAACGCCGGCTCCTTCATCATAACGCTGATGTGCCGCATCGCTGGCAGTAGTACTGAAGGAGGCTTGTGTTACTTCAATCCAATTGCCATATTTGGTCCTTACCCATTGATTACCATACCTCGCTTTGAAGAAGTCCTGCCCATTACTACCGAAGTTTTCCACAAAAGAATATAATCCGCCAAGTAGCTGCCCGTTGGTCTTCGATTTATCCCATTCTCCCAGGAGTTTCCAGGCGCCATTTTCCGGCGCATAATACCAGGCAGTAAAGAGTGTATGCGTACCGGAGGCTTCCGCATTTACAAGCATTTTATACGTATTACCCGTCACCCAAGGAAACACCAGGTAGGTTTGCCCGCCAGAACCTTCGCCGCCAAACTGATTACTCACGACATTGGTTCCCTTTCGCACCAATGTAACGGCATAATCTGCCGGAATTTCATTCGGATTATTAGTATCATAATTACTCCAGATGCTAAAGAGAATTCTTCTTTCAGTTGGCCCGTTTACCTGTATACCGAAATAGCCGTCCCAGAAGCCATTGGTCATATAATACGCATTCAACGGATCTGCTCCTGCTGGTACATTTACTTCTGTATAAAACCAGGAAATAGCGCTATCGCCAGGATACTTGTAACTCAGATGGGTAGCGGGCGCACTACGATACTGACTCTTATTGTATTTCAGTCCCAAAGAGCTGGTGATAATAACAGATTGAACATCCGGGAGATACGTGCCATTCTTGGTCACTGCCTTGATCTCTATGCAATGATACTGAGCCGACGAAATATTGAACGCTCCTACATTCAACGTTACATAAGAAGAGGTTTGATTAACCACTACATTATAACTCGTCCCGGAGCTGTCCAGTCGGATACGCAATGTATTAGTATTGGAGGGCGCTTTCACACGAACCGATACATTAATACTTCCTGTGGTAGTGGGATAAAAATACACTCTGGTAATACCAGCGCTATCCGTCCATGCGCCTAAACCATTGGCGCCAATTGATCCGTAACCATTACTCTGATCTTTCGGATATACGTACCCGTTAGAGTATAGGGTTACGGTGTCTGTAGCGGTTAATAATGGCGTAATGCCTTCTGAAACAGTACTTTGCTTGGAAAGTAGTTCACTGCTGTTATACTTTGCGCATGCCGACAGTAACAGGCAAAGCAAAATAATAGGGTGCTTTTTCATGTGAGTGATGTGGATTTTGGTTAGTGATTATTGAGGAGTGCTCCATGTACAAAAGGAATAACCAGTTCACTGTTACTTGTTCACTGAAAAAAAACGCGGGTTCGGGTCGTCAACAATAATAAAAGTAAAATCCACCTTTAATAAAACTAAATGATCTCCTCTTTTCTGGCAGAATTATGACAGAGCCTCCAGCCCGGCTGAAATGAAAAAAGGCCAGTCTGACGACTGGCCTTCTCCCTAATATTCAAAGTCTTACGACTATTCTTCCATCATTTCCATCACCACACGAACGATATCTTCCGCATTTGGTTTGGAGAAGTAATCGCCATCAGAACCATAAGCCGGACGATGCGCCTGTGCACTCAAGGTGCGAGGTGCTACATCCAACCAACGGTAACCGCCCTGATTTTCCATTACCTGCTGGAACATATAAGCAGTTCCGCCACCAGGTACGTCTTCATCCGTGAAGAGAATACGGTTCGTCTTCTTCAATGATTCTACGATAATATGGTTAATATCAAACGGCAGTAATGTTTGTACATCAATCACTTCGCAGGAGATTCCCAGCTCTTCCAGCGTAGCTACGCCTTCTTCCACAATTCTTGTCATGGAACCATAAGTAACGATAGTTACATCATCACCTTGTTTCAGCACTTCAGGAATACCTAAAGGCACTGTGAAAGTTTCCAGGTTTACTGGCAGTTGTTCTTTCAGACGATACCCGTTGAGAGATTCAATTACCAATGCCGGTTCATTTGCTTGCAGCAGGGTGTTGTACATACCAGCAGCCTGCACCATGTTACGTGGAACGCATACATGCATACCGCGCAGGGAGTTGATAATCATACCCATCGGAGAACCGCTATGCCAGATACCCTCCAGGCGGTGACCGCGTGTACGCACAATCAGGGGACAATACATAGCGCCTTTCGTACGATACTGCAAAGAGGCCACATCATCGCTGAGTGGTTGCAGACCATATAACAGGTAATCCAGGTATTGAATCTCCGCGATAGGACGAAGTCCACGCAGCGCCATACCAATACCTTGTCCCATGATACTCAGTTCACGGATACCGGTATCGGCTATACGGAAACCGCCATGCTTTTGCTGTAAGCCAGCAAAGCCCTGGTTTACGTCTCCAATTTTACCAACGTCTTCACCGAATGCAAAGACTTTAGGATTATTGGTAAACAGCTGATCGAAGTATTTATTCAATACCTCATAGCCGTTGATAACAGTAGGTTCTGCACCAAATTCTGCAGGTACTACCGGTACATTCAATGCAGAGTTGATACCAGTTGCATGGAGTAAAGAATTGTAATTATCTTTTTCCTGTGCGAGGTAAGTATCGTAATAAGCTTGCAGTTGTTGAACTGCAGGATCATTTTTCAGCGCTTTGTGACGTACCAGGATACTGGCTGCTGCT
This sequence comes from Chitinophaga dinghuensis, assembly GCF_003259435.1. GTDB lineage: Bacteria > Bacteroidota > Bacteroidia > Chitinophagales > Chitinophagaceae > Chitinophaga > Chitinophaga dinghuensis. The sequence continues at coordinate 291,439 of NZ_QLMA01000001.1, read as the reverse complement.
TTTAAAATATCACGACGCTGTGGCTCACGATTAGCCTGCAGTTCGCGAATAGTTTGCTGAACGAAATCAACTTTAGCTCCGGCTACTGCTTCTACAGGAGTTGCCAGTGCGATAAACTGCTGCACTTCGTTCTTAATTGGTGCAATATATTTTTCCCAGGCAGCTTTACGGGCATCCTGAGCGGTTGTTTTGGCAGCGGCTTCAATTTCAATCAGCGTAGCCTCGTCTGATAATGCATTCTCTAAAATCCAGGAACGCATTTTTCCATTACAGTCGAATTCTTTTTCCCAGGCCAGGCGCTCTTTACTCTTATAACGCTCATGGGAACCGGAAGTGGAGTGACCTTGTGGCTGCGTGATTTCTTCTACGTGGAAAAGCGCAGGCGTATGTGTTTCACGAATCTTGCGAATCGCAGGCTCCAGAATTTCACACATACCGGCATAATCCCAACCTTTCAGATTGTAGATATCAAAACCGTTGGTACCATCTGCTTTGCGGAAACCTTCCAGCGCTTTGGAAATAGAGTTTTTGGTAGTCTGATATTTACGTGGTACGGAGATACCATACCCGTCATCCCATACAAAAACAGCCAAAGGAACCTGCAATACGCCAGCAGCATTCATGGTTTCCCAGAAATGACCTTCAGAAGTAGAAGCATCACCGATGGTAGCGAAGCAGATTTCATTTCCATGGTTGGAAAGATGTGTCATGTCTTCCAGTTGTTCCACTTTGCGGAACAGCTTGGAAGCTAGCGCCAGGCCCAATGCACGTGGCATTTGACCAGCGGTAGGCGCCATATCTGCAGCAGAGTTTTTCATGTCCGCCAATGGTAACCAGTTCCCTTCTTTATCCATATTTGGAGTAGCGAAGTGAGAATTCATCTGGCGGCCACCGGAAAACGGATCATGATTTACATCCGGATCTGCATATAATTGCGAAAAGAATTGTTCAGGATTAGCAATGCCTGTGGCAAATGCAACAGTTTGATCGCGATAGTAACCTGAGCGGAAATCCCCCGGTTGAAAATATTTGGACATCGCTATCTGCGCCACTTCCTTTCCATCGCCAAAAATGCCAAACTTAGCTTTACCAGTAAGTACCTCCTTACGGGCGAGGAGACTAACTTCCCTGCTCTCGCAGGCCAACCTGTAGTCATTTAACACCTCCTTACGGAATTCTTCGAATGACAACCGGCTTTCTATATTCATAGCGAGTTCGTTATTTTCTATCATGCCTCTTGGTTAAAGCACAAAAGTACGGTTAATTATACAGTTCAGAAATGCCTGAAAAATTCACATTTAAAATAATCTGATTTTTTTAATAAGAATTTAATAAATTGTAAGGTATCTAATAGTTTTTGGCCGTAAATTTGTTTCGGAACAAGCAACAAATTAATTTTTTTTAACCAGTCGCTTTTAAAACCAGTATAAAAAATGAAAAAGTTTATTCTATCCCTATTTGCAACTTTGATGATTTCAACAGCGCTGTGGGCACAACAAGCTCAGAATCCTGCTGATACTAAAGTTAAATTTGCGAAAGAAACCATTGATTTCGGTAAAACTGAATTGAACAAACCAGTTTCTGTAGATTTTGAATTCACCAATATCTCTAAAGAACCGGTTCTGATCGAAGCGGCACGCGCAAGCTGTGGTTGCACCACTCCAAAATGGACTACCGAGCCCATCCTGCCTGGCAAAAAAGGTAAAGTAACTGCGAACTACAATGCTAGCAGCATCGGCCAGCAGAACAAAACCATCTGGGTTAAATTCAGAGGAGTAGATTCTGATAAAGAACTCCACCTCACCGGAACAGTTGGAAACCCAGCAAGCAAATAAGTAAAAATTACTTCTCATAAAAAAAGCCTTACAGTCCAACTGTAAGGCTTTTTTGTTTCCCTTTTATCTGGACTTCCAGACACCTATTTCTCCTATCTTTGCACTGCAAAAGAATCAAAACAATTTTATGCCTACCATTAGCCAGAGAGGTAAGCAAATGCCTTCCTCTCCTATCAGAAAACTTGTCCCATTTGCAGAAGCTGCAAAGAAAAAAGGTGTAAAGGTTTATCACCTGAACATCGGTCAGCCGGACATTGAAACACCAAAACCAATTCTGGATGCAGTGCGTCATTCCGACTTCAAAATCCTAGAATACAGCCATAGCGCAGGAAATGAGAGCTATCGCCGTAAACTGACTGAATATTACAAACGATTTGATATCGATGTAACGCACAACCAGATTATCGTGACTACCGGCGGTTCTGAGGCGATTCTCTTCGCATTTATGGCCTGCCTGGACCCAGGAGATGAGATCATCGTACCTGAGCCTTTCTATGCGAACTACAATGGTTTCGCAGTAGAAGCAGAAGTAAAAATCAAAACGATCACTGCTAATATCAGTACTGGCTTTGCACTTCCTGCTATGGAAGATTTTGAAAAAGCCATTACTTCCCGCACCCGCGCTATTCTGATCTGTAACCCGAATAATCCAACTGGGTACCTCTACAGCGAAGCAGAAATGGAAGTCCTGAAACAGCTGTGTCTGAAACATAACCTCTATCTCTTCTCTGATGAGGCATACCGCGAGTTTTGCTATACCGGCAAACACTTCAGCGCCATGAACCTGGAGGGCCTGGATAACAATGTTATCATCATGGATACTATCTCCAAACGTTACAGCGCTTGCGGTGGCCGTATTGGTGCTTTTGTAACCAAAAATCAGGAAGTCCTCGATGCTACTATGAAATTCGCACAGGCGAGATTAAGTCCTCCTTCTTTCGCCCAAATTGCGGGTGAGGCTGCAGTGGATCTGCCTGCTGATTATTTCGATGGTATCAAAGCGGAATATCAGAGTCGCCGCGACCTCCTGGTAAAAATGCTGAATGATATTCCTGGCGTTTTCTGCCCTAATCCAGGTGGTGCTTTCTATGCGATGGCACAGTTACCAATTGATGATTCTGATAAATTCTGTCAATGGATTCTGGAGCAGTTTACCCATGACGGTCAGACAGTTATGATGGCTCCAGCTACTGGTTTCTATGCTACTCCAGGCCTTGGTAAAAATGAGGTTAGATTGGCGTATGTACTGAATCTGGAAGATATTCGTCATGCAATGGTCTGCCTGGCAGAAGCGCTGAAAGTATATCCAGGTCGTACTGAAATAAAATAATTACCCGCTTTTTCAAGAGGTGGTCCTAAATAATGTGCGCAAAACAAATTATAAATAATTTTATATATCGTTTTCTGTACAAAACACACAAAATTTTAGGTCCACCTCTTGCATTTTTCGTTTTTACTTTTGTATATTTGATACAGAAAGAACAAAAGCACGAAAAAATTCAAACATAAAAATATTTACACATACGATAGGTTCTGCAAAATCTAAACTTGTTTAAGAATTATTTAACCTGTAGAATTTTTCGAAACGTTTTTTTGGTCCGACCTTTGAATCACTAAGTTTACAAGATTGAAAAGATTGAATTATCAGCAATCTGTAAAAAACAAAGTTTTACTAAAACGTTTTAGCAAAATATCGTATTTTTGTATCAGTTTTTCATAACGTGGAATTTATAAAGGCAAACGGCTCTGATCACAGAGCCGTATTTTTTTGCCCTACAAACGGATTTCGTCCCGGATTTCCCTGTTTTCGTGGCGTTTTCATACTAAATCGAAAAATTTACACACGTCTTTTCACTATTACACCTGATTTTTTTATAATATTGTTATGTAATAAAACGGCGGAACATACCCATGCCTAGCATGGTGATATTTTCGTTTGTTTTCATAACGTGGAATTTTAAAATGCAACGGTCCCGACTCTTCGGGACCGTCTCATTTTATACCAGCCTCACATTTTCCTTCGTGCCAAGGGCACGAAGGAAAATAAAAAATATCGGTCTTGTCCGTACATGCCTTCGGTATGAACGGACAAGACCGCAAAAAAAAATCCCGCTACTTGATAGTAACGGGACCTCATAAATTATATTTAAAACAACCGAAGTATTACTTCATGTTAGCTTTAATCATCGTAAAGAAATCATCAAACAGATAACGGCTATCGTGCGGACCAGGAGTTGACTCCGGATGGTACTGCACAGAGAATGCCGGTTTGTTTTTAATGCGGATACCTTCAACAGAATTATCATTCAGGTTAATATGCGTCACTTCCACATTAGGATGCGCTTCTACCGCTTTAGCATCTACTGCAAAACCGTGGTTCTGGGTAGTAATTTCACACAGACCAGTTTGCAGATTTTTCACCGGATGATTCAGACCGCGGTGACCATGGTGCATTTTGTAAGTTGGAATGTCGTGCGCCAATGCCAGCAACTGATGACCCAGGCAAATACCGAACAAAGGTCTCTCTGCCGCCAGGATCTGTTTTACAGTGTCAATCGCATACTTCAACGGAGCCGGATCACCAGGACCGTTAGAAATGAAGTAAGCATGTGGCTGGAAAGTTTCTGTTTCCTCGAATTTGGAATCCGTTGGGAATACTTTCAGATAAGCTCCTTTTTCGGAAAGGCATTTCAGCATGTTACGCTTCACTCCATTATCCATTACCGCGATGCGGATAGGCGCTTCAGGATCGCCAAGGGTATAAGCCTCTTTGGTGCTCACTTCCTGACTTAATGCCAAACCTTCCATAGATGGCACTTTCGCCAGTTCTTCCTTCAGTTTTTCTACATCCAGAATTTCAGAAGAGATAATGCAGTTCATGGCGCCTTTGCTGCGGATATGCGTAACCAATGCACGGGTATCCACATCATAGATTGCTACCAGGTTGTTATCGGTCAGGAACTTTTCCAGGGACTCATCAGCCATTTTCCGGGAATAGTTATACGCGATATTCTTAGCGATCAGACCACTGATCTTCACACTGCTACTTTCTACATCATCGGTTTTAGTACCGTAGTTACCGATGTAACAGTTGTTCATAATCAGCACCTGTCCTTTGTAAGAAGGGTCAGTAAACACTTCCTGGTAACCCGTCATACCGGTATTGAAAGCTAATTCACCGGCAGCAGTGCCAATTTTCCCAAAAGCTTTTCCCTGAAAAACCGTACCGTCTTCTAACAGCAGTATGGCAGGTTGGATGGTTCTCGTCTGAGGCATTTCTGGTATCTGTCTTGTTTTATTTTTAAAAAAAACCTTCGAGGGCTTGGGCCCAGGAAGGTTCGGATAAAAAACCGTGCAAAGTTATGAAATGCAACGGTTAATTACAGATTTTTTTTGCCTCAGTTTTTATTGTCTATTTAATTTTAACAGATTTCAGTACTCTTCTAGCCACTTCCTGGCCATTTGGATCATCGTCACGATAGTTGATATGTATCTGCCAACGGCTTTTTCCACGTACAATCACCAAATCAGAAAATCCCAGTCGTATAGCCCCTTGATACAAATAAGTGCCTTCTTCCAATGATCCCTGGAGTCCTGAAATTAGAACAGGCACCGGAGAAGATTGAATTTCAGCAAGTTGTTTATTCTCTTTCAGTTCATTTCGGGAGATAGCCAACGCTCTGTCCAATGTATTTCCTATACTATCCGAATAGGTGATCAGACTAACAGCAATCTGTACGCCGCCACCATCCTCATTCCGGTAGCTTTTGGCATATGTCACTTTACCAGCCTCATCTGGTTGCAAAGGTTGATCGTGTACCCAGAGCTTAAGAGGGGTGCTAATGGTCATTGGCTGGCGACCTATAGTAGCTGTTGTCCAGTTGGCATAAAGGACCGATTTAGGCGCCTTAGGATATAATAAAGAGTACACAGCTTTCTTCCCGAAGAGGGTACCCGCCGTAGCGATACATACAAAGAGAAGCGTAAAGAAAATAATCACTTTCGCCCTGTTCTGTGGTAAAGTCTGTTCCCTCATCCAGGCAGTGAACCTATTCTTTCTGGGCGATTTTATGGTAATTCCCACTGTTTCCCGGAATTCCTCAAAACTGGCCATTGGATGTAATTGCCGCCAGTCAGCAAATGTATTGGGCAGCTTCTTCCCACAGCCTTCACAGAAGGTCTGGTATTCCGATTTCACAGGATTAGGGTGTTTACAGCTGGTACAAAGAAGGTGTTTCATAGGTCTGGTATGGTTATAAGCAGCGTTCGTCGACACAATAAATATACTACTAATTATAAATATATATAATTTCTTAATTAGAGAAGATAGGTATAGAAGGGAAATTTAGGGAGATGGCAAGTTTTCTGTAATAAAAAAGCCTCGCGTATAATGCGAGGCTTTTCCAAATATTGTAATCTATAAATAAATTACTCAGCTGATTCAGCTGGGGTTTCAGCAGATGCTTCACCTTCAGCTTTTTTCTTAGCACCACCAGCGCGGCGAGTTTTCTTAGCAGGAGCTTTATCTGCTTCTGCAGTTTTACCGTAGATTTCGTTGAAGTCAACGAGTTCGATCATCGCAACTTCTGCGTTATCACCAACACGTTTACCCAGTTTAATGATACGGGTGTAGCCACCTGGACGGTTAGCGATTTTTTCGCTGATAACACCGAACAGTTCTTTGATGGCTTCTTTGTCCTGCAGGTAGCTGAACACGATTCTACGGTTGTGAGTAGAGTCGTTTTTACCTCTGGTCAGCATAGGCTCAATATACACGCGCAGTGCTTTCGCTTTAGCGAGTGTAGTAGTGATACGTTTGTGGCTGATCAGTTCGCAAGCCAGATTAGACATCAGGGCTTTACGGTGGGAAGCAGTTCTGCTTAATTTGTTTAATTTAACTCCGTGACGCATGACATTTTGTTTTACCCCCTGCACCGTGTCAGGAATTGCAGGGTACTTTTATTAGAAATAAGAATCCCCTTCACACTTTTGATGAAAAGGGGATATAAAGATTATTCTTCGTCGAGTTTCAGTTTGGACAGATCCATACCGAAGTGCAGACCTCTTTCGCCCAGTACTTGTTCGATTTCGCTCAGGGATTTCTGACCGAAGTTTCTGAATTTCATCAGTTCTTCCTGCTCGTACTGTACCAGTTCGCTCAGAGAGTTGATTTTCGCTGCTTTCAGACAGTTGAATGCACGTACGGACAGATCGAGATCTTCCAGTGGTGTTTTCAGGATCTTACGCAGTTGCAGTGTTTGTTCGTCCACTACATCTTCTTTCTCAGCGTCTTTGGTATCAAAGCTGATGTTCTCATCGGTGATGATCATCAGGTGCTGAATGAGGATGCGGGAAGCTTGTTTCACTGCTTCTTCAGGGTGAATAGTACCGTCGGTAACAACCTCCATGATCAGTTTCTCATAGTCGGTCTTTTGTTCCACACGGGTATTTTCTATGCTATACTTTACGTTTTTGATTGGCGTAAAGATAGAGTCAATAGCGATGTAGCCAAACACTGCATCTTTAGGTTTGTTCTCTTCAGCAGCAACATAACCACGGCCTTTACCGATAGTCAGTTCGATGTCCATCTTTGCAGAAGGATCGAGTGTGCAGATGAGGAGTTCCGGGTTCATGATCTGGAAAGAGCTGGTAGCTTTTTCGATCATATCCGCACGGAATTCTGTTTTACCTTTGATCGACAGCGTGATCTTTTCGTTCGTTACATCATTCTCAGAGATTCTCTTGAAACGAACCTGTTTCAGGTTCAGGATGATCTCAGTAACGTCTTCAGTAACACCTTTCAGCGTAGCGAACTCATGATCTGCTCCTTCAATCTTGATACCCACAATGGCATAGCCCTCCAAGGAAGACAACAGCACGCGACGCAACGCATTACCGATAGTCACAGCATAACCTGGTTCTAATGGTCGGAATTCGAATTGAGCTTCAAAGTCGGTAGACTTCTGCAATACGATCTTATCAGGTTTCTGGAAATTTAAAATCGCCATTGATATGATAGATTTATGAGTTTAAATATGAAATTAGTCCATGACCATGGCCATGGACTACTCTTTATTACTTAGAATACAATTCCACAATCAGTTGTTCCTTGATATTCTCAGGAACGCTCTCTCTCTCAGGATAAGCAATGAAAGTACCTTTCATTTCTTTCTCGTTCCAATCCAACCAGCTGAATTTTGGATTTTTACCACGGATAACGCTGGTTAAAGCGGTATTGTTTGCGGTTTTGTTTTTCACGGAAACGATGTCTCCTGGTTTCAGTTGGAAAGATGGAGTGTTAACGATGATACCGTTAACGGTGATGTGTTTGTGAGACACGAGCTGACGAGCAGCAGGGCGGGAAGGCGCGATACCCAGACGGAACACAGTGTTGTCCAGACGAGCTTCCAGTAATTTAATCAATACCTCACCAGTTACACCTTTTCTACGGTTAGCTTCGTCAAACAGGTTGCGGAACTGACGCTCCAGAACACCATAAGTGTATTTTGCTTTTTGTTTTTCTCTCAGCTGCAGAGCGTATTCACCTAACTGTTTACGTTTGCGGTTTGCGCCATGCTGACCTGGAGGGTTGCTGTTCTTACCTAAATACTTGCCATTGCCGAGAATGGGTTCACCAAAAATTCTGGAAATTTTGGTCTTTGGTCCTGTGTACCTTGCCATAATTGAATATAATAAAGATTTTTTAGTTAATGATGTATGCTCTTCAAAAAATCTAAAAACCTGATCATACACCCATTTTATAATAATAAACTACAAAGTCCAGACACCAGTCAGTTGTATCCTGACCAGTATCTGGAATCTGTAATTATATATTCCTATACTCTTCTTTTCTTAGGAGGACGGCAACCGTTGTGTGGTAAAGGAGTAACGTCTTTAATCATGCTCACTTCGATACCAGAATTTGCAATCGCACGGATAGCGCTCTCACGACCAGCACCCGGGCCTTTTACAAATACGTCTGCTCTTTTCAGACCGGCGTCCATAGCAACTTTAGCAGCATCCTGTGCAGCCAGCTGAGCTGCATATGGAGTGTTCTTTTTAGAACCTCTGAAGCCCATTTTACCAGCAGAAGACCAGGAGATAACCTGACCGTGTTTGTTGGTGATGCTTACAATGATATTGTTAAAGCTAGCAGAGATATGAACATCTCCGTAGTTATCTACTTTTACTACCCTCTTTTTATTAGCAGCAGTTTTTGTATTAGTTGCTTTTGCCATAATTATATTAAATTCCAAATATGAAATCCAGATCCCAAATTAACACGACTATCTCTGTCAATTGAAACCCCCTGAACTCGGAATTCGGGATTTCAACCTGGGATTTTATTTATTATTTCTTAGTTGCTTTTTTCTTACCAGCTACTGTCTTACGTTTACCCTTACGAGTACGGCTGTTAGTACGTGTACGCTGACCTCTCACCGGTAAGCCTTTCCTGTGACGCAGACCACGGTAGCAAGCGATATCCAGCAGACGCTTGATATTCATTTGTACTTCGGAACGCAGCTGACCCTCAACCTTAAATTCAGCGTTGATAATGTTACGGATGGCAGCTTGATCATCGTCATTCCAATCCTTCACTTTTTTACTTACATCAATTTCCGCCTTGTTCAGGATATATTGGGCGGTAGAACGGCCTATACCGAAAATATAGGTGAGGCCAATTTCTCCTCTTTTATTTTTAGGAAGATCTATACCGGCTATACGTGCCATATTTCTATTTTAGATTTTATATGATTCTGATTAAAAAATCAAATTCCGTCAAGTTCCAGAAATTAACCCTGACGTTGTTTGAAGCGAGGGTTCTTTTTGTTGATTACCAACAGAACACCTTTTCTACGAACTATTTTACAATCCGCACTTCTTTTTTTGATTGCAGCTCTTACCTTCATGATTATTTATTTATAAAAGGTTATATTTTAAATTGTAGTTTCCAGCCCGACAAATACCAATCTCTTACTTGTATCTGAAAATTATACGGCCTCTCGATAAATCGTATGGGCTCATCTCAACCCCCACCTTATCTCCTGGCAGAATGCGGATGTAGTGCATTCTCATCTTTCCAGAAATGGTGGCCAGAATCTCATGCCCATTCTCCAGTTTTACACGGAACATAGCGTTCGATAAGGCTTCTAATATTATTCCATCCTGCTTAATGAGTGCCTGTTTTGCCATAAAAATTTTTAGGACTGCAAAGATAGCATTTATCTTTTGAATTAGAAAAATTTCCCCGGATTATTCTTAATATTATTGCCGGTTTATATTAATTCCTGCCTCTTCGCCTTTAAATATGATTAATTATAAATGGATAGCTCCCTTATAATTAATAGTTTGTATTCAATTCCGGATTGTTTTTCTCCTCTCTTTCGATGTCGGTATAATTGGACAAAATATCCGCTTTTCCCTTCCCTACTGCAACCGTGTGCTCGAAATGTACAGAAGGACTGTTGTCTCTCGTCACTACTGTCCAGCCATCTTCCAGGTATTCTACGTCTTTGGAACGCAGGTTAATCATTGGCTCAATGGCAATCACCAGACCTTCTTTCATTACCGGTCCGCTACCACGTTTACCATAGTTGGGTACTTGTGGATCTTCGTGCAGGTTACGACCGAGGCCATGACCTACCAGTTCCCTTACCACACCATATCCCCTGTCTTTCTCCGTATATTCCTGGATCGCGTAGGAGATATCGCCGATACGGTTACCTACTATAGCTTTCTCAATGCCTTTGTAAAGAGATGCTTTAGTGGCGCCCATCAGTCGCAATACATTCTCCGCAACGTTTCCGATGGCGAAGGTGTAGGCGCTGTCGGCATGAAAGCCATTCATATACACACCGCAATCTACGGTAATGATATCGCCGTCTTTCAGTACGTATTTGTTCGGAATTCCGTGTACTACTGCCTCGTTTACGGAGATGCAGCAAGCAGCAGGGAAACCTTTGTAATTTTTAAAAGAAGGCGTTCCTCCGTTTTCAACAATGTATCTGTCAGCCACCGCGTCTACATCCAGAGTAGTCATCCCGGGTTTGATGGACTTAGCCACTTCCGCCAGGGCAGCGCTCAATAACAGGGCACTTTTACGGATGAGTTCGATCTCTTCTTTTGTCTTATAATGAATCATAACAATCTTTTTCTTACCTGACAGTTAAATAACATAGCCACCAAAGCATAAATCTTGGGTTTATGCTTCTGTGGCTATGTTTATTTCTAATGCCCTGAGGGCAGCATAATGCTTATGCGTTTGCCGGAGCAGTTCTGCCTTTGATACGGCCGGTGCTCATCAGACCATCGTAGTGGCGCATGAGGAGCTGGCTTTCGATCTGTTGCAGTGTATCCAGGATAACACCCACCATAATCAGGAGGGAAGTACCTCCGAAGAAGGTAGCAAAGTTACTGTTAATTCTGAATGCAGCAGCTACACCTGGCAGGATACCTACCAGTGCCAGGAAGAATGCACCAGGCAGGGTAATACGGTCCATAACAGCGCCGATATAATCAGCAGTAGCTGTACCTGGTTTAACGCCAGGGATGAAACCGTTGTTGCGTTTCATTTCATCCGCCATTTGGGTCGGGTTGAAGATTAACGCAGTATAGAAATAAGTAAATACAATCACTAAGACACCGTAGATCAGGTTATACCAGCTGTTAGTATGATCAGAGAAGATACGAACAAAGCCGGAAGCGCTTTCTGAAGAAGTCGCGAAACCGATAACGGTCGCAGGAATAAACATAATAGCCTGAGCGAAGATGATCGGCATTACACCGGCTGCATTCACTTTCAGTGGGATGAACTGGCGTACGCCACCATATTGTTTATTACCTACAATTCGTTTTGCGTAGTTAACCGGTATTTTGCGGGTACCTTGTACCAGCAGAATCAATCCTACCGTAATCAGGATGAAGATAGCGATCTCAATCAGGAAGAGGATAGGACCACCGCCACCGCCTTCTACTTTCGTAGAGAATTCGGCAATGATAGCCTGAGGCAGACGAGCAAGGATACCCATCATGATGATGATGGAAGTACCATTACCGATACCTTTATCTGTGATTTTCTCACCCAGCCACATCACAAACATAGTACCTGCTGTGAGGACAATGGTAGTAGACAACCAGAAGAAGAAGGTGCCATATTCAGGAATAATAGCGCCACCGGACTGGTTACGCAGGTAAGCAACATAGGCGCTTGCCTGGAATCCAGTTACTATAACTGTGAGAATACGGGTGTATTGGTTGATCTTTTTGCGGCCGCTTTCTCCTTCTTTCTGCAATTTTTGGAAATATGGTACTGCTATAGTTAACAATTGAATAGCAATAGACGCAGAAATGTAAGGCATAATACCTAACGCGAAGATGGAAGCTCTTGAAAACGATCCACCCGCAAACATATTAAACAGCCCCAGAATCCCCTGGTTTGAACTCTTGGAAAAGTTGGAGAGGGCGTTGGCATCGATACCAGGTAACGTAATATAAGATCCTACACGGTAGATGAGGACCAGGAGCAGGGTGGTTAAGATGCGGTTACGCAGATCCTCAATACTCCAGATATTCTTAATCGTTTCGATAAATTTCTTCACAGGAAGATAAAGGTTTAATAGCGCTATTAAATATGAAAAGACGCACTACTCCGTAGGCGTCTCCTCAGTCGTAAAGTCTTATACCAGTTCTACTGAACCACCTGCACTTTCGATGGCCTGTTTAGCTTTTTCGCTGATAGCGTTCACTTTAACAGTCACCTTACCTTTCAGTTCACCGTTAGCCAGGATCTTAACTTTAGCAGTTCTGTTGATCAGACCATTCATGAACAGGGTATCCAGGTTAAATTCCTGCAGACCATATTTTTCAACTAATTGGTCCATCTGGCCCAGGTTGAAGATTTGGTATTCTTCGCGGTTGTTATTTTTGAAGCCACGTTTAGGCATACGGCGCTGGATTGGCATCTGACCTCCTTCGAAGCCTCTCTTGCTGGAGTAACCAGCGCGAGATTGAATACCTTTGTTACCTTTTGTGGAGGTACCACCTTTACCGGAAGCCTCACCACGACCCAGACGTTTCTCTTTATGTACGGAGCCTTTTGCAGGCTGTAAAGAATGCAGATTCATAATTCAATTTTTTTTACTTACGCGGAAATTAACCGCTCGCTTTAAATGTAAAATATCTATAGTAAAGTTGCAAATGTAAATGTAAGATTATCAACAGACAATCCCACAGCAGTGTTACGAAATTAACCGTTTACCTGCTCAACTTTAACCAGATGGTTCACTTTGGTAACCATACCCAGGATCTGAGGAGTAGCCTCAACTTCTACAGAAGCGTGCATTTTGTTCAGTCCCAGAGCCTTCAAGGTCAGTTTCTGCCTTTCAGGACGGTCGATACCACTTTTCACCTGAGTGATCTTGATCTTTGCCATAAATCCCTATCCGCTGAAGCGGAGTAATTTAATTGTTAATAAAATATGTTCTGATATTCTCCGGGTTAAACCGGTTCTCCTTTCGGAGAACAGATTAACCGTTGAATACTTTCTTCAGAGAAACAGTTCTGGTTTTAGCTATGCTAACTGGCTCACGCAGGAGACCCAGGGCTTTGAAAGTAGCTTTTACCACGTTGTGTGGGTTAGCAGAACCTAAAGATTTAGCCAGTACGTCAGTAACGCCAGCGCTTTCCAGCACAGCACGCATAGAACCACCAGCGATCACACCAGTACCATGAGCGGCAGGTTTGATCAGTACTTTGGCAGCGCCTTCTTTAGCGAACTGATCATGAGGAATAGTACCATGCATAACAGGAACTTTAATCAGGTTCTTTTTAGCATCGTCTATACCTTTAGTGATAGCCTGTTGTACTTCTTTAGCTTTACCGAGACCATGACCTACCACGCCGTTCTCGTTACCTACAACTACCAGTGCGGAGAAACTGAAAGTACGACCGCCTTTGGTGGTTTTAGTAACACGGTTGATCGCCACAACTTTCTCTTTCAGTTCCAGGTCACCGGCTTTTACTTTATTGAATGAATTCTTTGCCATTTTATTTTATAAGAATTACTTGTTCAGAATTATAAAAATTCGGACCCTGTTATTAAAACTGGAGACCGCCTTCTCTTGCTCCGTCAGCTACGGCTTTGATACGACCATGATATAAATAACCACTTCTGTCAAATACGCAGGTAGTGAGGCCGAGTGCAGTAGCTTTAGTAGCCAGTGCAGCGCCTACCAGTTTGGATTTTTCAGATTTAGTACCTTTCTGTGCCTGGATATCCTTATCACGGGAAGAAGCTGAAGCCAGAGTAGTACCGTTGGTATCATCGATCAGTTGCACATAGATGTCGCTATTACTGCGGAATACAGATAATCTAGGAACCGAAGTGGTACCAGAGATTTTCTTACGGATGCGGTAACGGATCTTCTGTCTCCTGTTAACTTTTGTGCTCATTGTGAGTTCTTTTTTTATAACCCCGATGCTGCCGGGATCTTGTTAAAATCAGCTAACCAGCCATTTTCAGCTGATTAGCTAACTTAAATATTTTATTTACCTGCTGATTTACCAGCTTTCTTACGTACAACTTCGTCGCTGTAGCGTACACCTTTACCTTTGTAAGGCTCTGGTTTACGGAGGCTGCGGAGTTTAGCGGCAACCTGACCAAGTAATTGTTTATCGATACTTTCCAGCATGATCTTAGGGTTCTGACCTTTTTCAGTTAAGGTAGAAACTTTCAGTTCCTGGGGAATTTCGAATACGATATTGTGAGAGTAACCCAGGGCCAGATCCAGTAACTGTCCGGAGTGAGATGCTTTATAACCCACACCCACCAGTTCCAGTTGTTTCTTATAACCTTCAGTTACACCAGTTACCATGTTTTGTAACAGTGCGCGGTACAGACCGTGCAGTGCTTTGTGGCGGATCTGGTCAGTAGGACGGATAACGTTTACAACGCCGTCAGCTACTTCGACTTTGATATCCCTATCGATGGCTTTTTTCAATTCGCCTTTAGGGCCTTTTACGGTTACTTCGTTAGTTGCAGATACAGATACTGTAACGCCTGCAGCCAGTTTGATAGGAGCTCTACCTATACGAGACATAACTTTAAGTTTAAAGTTGTTAGAGATATAGTACCGATTACCTGTTTTCAGCGCCGTATAGTGAGCTTAGATGGCAGATAATCTACGTAAGTTTAGCGGTTGGAGACCAACCGCTAAACAAAGAATTTATTAATAGATGTGGCAAACAACCTCACCACCTACGTTCTGAGCTTTAGCTTCTTTATCAGTCATTACTCCTTTAGAAGTAGAGATGATAGCGATACCTAAACCGTTCTTAACGCGTTTGAAGTCTTCCGGTTTAGAGTACTGACGCAGACCTGGACGGCTGATGCGGGTCAGTTCTTTGATAGCGGGTTCTTTAGTTTGAAGATCATACTTCAGAGCGATTTTGATAACGCCCTGTTTGTTATCTTCTTCGAATTTGTACTTCAGGATATAACCTTTATCGTACAGAATTTCTGTAATACGTTTTTTCAGCTTGGAAGCCGGAATTTCCACGATCCTGTGGGTGGCCATTTGCGCGTTCCGGATTCTAGTCAGGAAGTCTGCTATTGGATCAGTAACCATTGTTTAAATAGTTTGATGATGTTTTACAATGCGATATCCAATCAGTATAAGATGGGAATCAAATAACTAATAGGGAAGCAGGGAAAATGGCGCCTAAATGGGCCATTTGAGCTGCATCCGGGAAATTTTTACCAGCTGGCTTTTCTAACGCCAGGGATTTTACCAGCAAGTGCCAGGTCGCGGAACATGTTTCTGCAGAGACCGAAATGACGCATGTAGCCTTTAGGACGACCGGTCAGTTGGCATCTGTTTTTCAGACGAACAGGAGAAGCGTTCTTAGGCAGCTGGTCCAGAGCAGCGAAGTCACCTGCAGCTTTTAACGCAGCGCGTTTTTCTGCAAATTTGGCTACCATAGCTTCTCTTTTCCTTTGTCTGGCTTTTACGGATTCTTTTGCCATAGTTTTATTATCGTTTCGATTTACTGATTATCTTTTTTCATATTCCTGAACGGCATACCCATTTCTTTCAGCAGCTCGTAAGCTTCTTCGTTGGTGGTAGCAGTTGTTACAAAAGTGATATCCATACCAGAGATTTTGGTCACTTTATCGATATCAATTTCAGGGAAGATGATTTGTTCTGTAACACCCATAGTGTAGTTACCACGGCCGTCAAATGCTTTCTCGTTGATACCTTTGAAGTCACGTACACGTGGCAGGGATACAGCGATCAGACGATCCAGGAAGTCATACATATTAGTACCACGCAGTGTAACGCGAGCACCGATAGGCATGTTTTTACGGAGTTTGAAGTTGGAGATATCCTTTTTAGACAGGGTAGGGATAGCTTTCTGACCAGCGATGCGAGTCATTTCATCCACAGCGATGTCTACCAGTTTCTTATCACCTACTGCACCGTTGATACCTTGGTTCAGGCAGATTTTAACCAGGCGAGGAACCTGCATTACAGTTTTATACTGGAATTTCTTCATCAGTGCTGCAACAACTTCCTCCTTGTATTTTTTGTGCAGTCTTGGAGTATATGTAGTGTTAGCCATTATTTAATTACCTCCCCTGATTTTTTAGCGATACGAACTAATTTACCGTTTTCTCTCTGTTTGTTGATACGGGTAGGAGCGCCAGTTTTGGCATCCCACAGCATCACATTGGAGATAGCGATAGGAGCTTCCTGCTTAACGATACCACCTTTGGTATTTTGAGCAGTAGGCTTAGTGTGCTTGGTAATAATATTAACACCCTCTACAATAATGCGGGCTTTGTCAGGCTGAACTTCCAGCACTTTACGAGCTTTGGTCCTGTCCTTGTCATCGCCGGCAATAACCGCAACCAGGTCGCCCTTCTTAATGTTGAATTTAGGCTTAAATCTAGTTTTCATTACTTTGATTTATTTATAAACGCCAAGCGAAACGGCTGTTTCGCTTGATAAATGTTTTTTCGTTCTTGCAAACGGGCTGCAAAGATAAGAAATATTTACAAATAATGGAATTTTGGGATTTTCCGGTAAAAAACGGGAAAAAACCAAAATTCCAAATTCGATAATATCTTATAACACCTCAGGAGCCAGGGAGATAATTTTCATATAACCCTTGTCTCTGAGCTCACGAGCAACCGGACCGAAAATACGGGTACCGCGAGGTTCGTCTGAGTTGTTCAGCAGTACAACCGCGTTATCATCGAAACGGATATAAGAACCGTCTTTACGACGTAATTTGTTTTTGGTTCTTACGATTACGGCTTTAGTAACCATACCTTTTTTCGCACCACCGCCTGGGATAGCATCCTTAACGGTTACCACAATTTTATCACCTACTTTAGCGTAGTCCTGACCGGAGTTACCTAATACGCGGATGCAAAGAACTTCTTTAGCACCAGAGTTATCAGCTACGTTCAGTCTTGATTCCTGTTGTATCATCGTAATGAGTTTGTTGTTTAATCAGCGGCTGAAACCAGGATTGCTGGCCACAGCTTGAAACAATTATAAATTATTTTACTTTTTCGATTACTT
Organism: Chitinophaga dinghuensis; assembly: GCF_003259435.1. Lineage (GTDB taxonomy): Bacteria > Bacteroidota > Bacteroidia > Chitinophagales > Chitinophagaceae > Chitinophaga > Chitinophaga dinghuensis. The sequence goes on along the minus strand of NZ_QLMA01000001.1, from coordinate 274,017 downwards.
CTACCAGTCTCCAGCATTTGTTCTTAGACATAGGACGGATTTCCATGATTTTCACGGTATCGCCAATGCTGCACTCATTCTTTTCATCATGAGCCATGAACTTGGTAGTTTTTTTAAGGAATTTACCATAGATCGGGTGTTTTACTTTACGTTCCACCTTTACAGTAATGGTTTTATCCATTTTGTTGGAGGAAACCACACCAATCCTGGATTTTCTTAATTTTCTTTCGGTCGTCATTGTTAAAATATTTAACTCTCCCGGAGGAGGTCATAAATGTTATACTAATGCTTGGAGGATTAGAAGCCCAGTTCTCTTTTACGCAGTTCGGTGTTCATGCGTGCGATATCGCGTCTCACGGAGCGGATGCTCATTGGATTCTCGATTGGCGTAATTGCATGACCGAATGTCATTTTCTTCAAGCGCAGTTGCTCAGCAGAGATTTTCTCTTTCAGCTCCTGTTCGCTCAGGCTTTTCAGATCCAGCTTTTCTTTTGCCATTGTATTTGATTTGAACAGTACCCATTTTAGCGGGAACTGGATTATTTGTTAGATTGTGTACCTCAGATTACGCAACGAAGTCGCGGCTGGTTACAAATTTCACTTTGATAGGCAGTTTCTGAGCTGCGAGTTCCATTGCTTCTTTAGCAACTTGTAAAGGAACGCCGTCTGCTTCGAATAAGATTCTACCTGGTTTCACTACTGCTGCCCAATGGTCAAGTGCACCTTTACCTTTACCCATCCTTACCTCGAGAGGTTTAGCAGTGATAGGTTTGTCAGGGAAAATGCGGATCCAAACGTTACCTTCACGTTTCATGTGCCTAGTTAAAGCAACACGAGCAGCTTCGATTTGTCTGTCAGTGATCCATTTAGGTTCTAATGCTTTGAGGCCGAAAGTACCAAAGGACAGGGTAGCGCCTCTTTTAGCGTTCCCTTTGATGCGACCTTTGTGCATCTTCCTATGTTTCACTCTTTTTGGCTGTAACATCGTCTATATTGTTAATGTTAATGTTAATAGTAATTGTTTAAGTCTGGTACCGTTTGATATTATCTACGGCCACCGCCACGGTTTTCACCGCCTCTTCTCTCACCACGCTCTCTTCTTTCTCCGCCACGGTGATGATCGCCATGTTCGCGGCCACCGCGGTTATCGCCTTCTTTACCAGTCAGCACGTTAGGATTCAGATCACGTTTGCCCAGTACTTCACCTTTACAGATCCATACTTTGATACCGATTTTACCGTAAACGGTCAGTGCAAACAGGGAAGCGTAATCGATGTCCATACGGTAAGTATGCAAAGGAACGCGACCTTGTTTCATTTCTTCAGCGCGAGCAATTTCAGCACCACCCAGACGTCCGCTTACTTTGATTTTGATACCTTCAGCACCCATTCTCAGTGCAGTAGCAATTGCCATTTTGATAGCGCGTTTGTAGTTGATACGGCTTTCGATTTGTTTAGCAATTGTTTCAGCAACGATGTTTGCATCCATTTCAGGGCGACGGATCTCCAGAATGTTAATCTGAACATCTTCTTTACCTGTCAGCTTCTTCAGTTCTTCTTTGATGCGGTCAACTTCGTTACCACCTTTACCTATGATGATACCAGGCTTAGAAGTATGAACAGTGATAATCAACTTACCTAAAGTTCTTTCGATCACAACTCTGGAGATGCCACCTTTGTTGATACGGGCATTCAGATATGTTCTGATCTTGTTATCTTCGATCAGTTTGGTAGCAAAATCTTTTTTGCTGCCATACCAATTAGAGTCCCATCCTCTGATGATACCTAACCTGTTACCAATAGGATTTGTTTTCTGACCCATGTTCTGGTTATTTGTCTATTAGTTTAATAGTTTTAATTTCTCTCTTTGGTATGAAACACTTAAGCGTTTTTACCGTCCACTACGATCGTAACGTGGTTACTTCTCTTGCGGATTCTGTAACCTCTACCTTGAGGAGCAGGGCGCATTCTTTTCAGCGTACGGCCACCGTCAACCATGATAGTTTTAACGATCAGATTAGCGTCTTCTACCCTTGCACCTTCATTCTTCACTTTCCAGTTAGCGATAGCAGATACCAGCAGTTTTTCTAAAGGTACGCTTGGGTGCTTAGGATGGAATTTCAAAATATTCAAAGCCTTCTCCACATCCAGACCGCGGATCAGGTCTGCCAGCAAACGCATTTTGCGGGTAGATGTAGGATTATTATTCAGCTTAGCTACTGCTTCCATTATAAATTTCTTTTATTATTTAGTGTCTGATTGCTCAGACTATAATTACATTTTCTTGTTAGCGTGTCCTCTGAAGTTACGAGTAGGTGCAAATTCGCCCAGTTTGTGGCCTACCATGAATTCCGTTACATAAACAGGAATAAATTTGTTGCCATTGTGAACTGCGAAAGTGTGGCCTACGAAATCAGGAGTGATAGTAGAACGGCGGCTCCACGTCTTGATAACAGTACGTTTGGTGCCTGCATTCATCTTTTCTACTTTATTCTCTAATTTCTGGTCTACGTAAGGACCTTTTCTTATGGAACGAGCCATGTCTATTTATTTATGATTTTCATTTTCGGATTCCGGTTTTTCAGGACCGGAATCCGAATGCCGAAATATTATAATTTTTTACCGTTCTTTCTGCTGATGATCAGTTTGTCAGAGCTCTTATGCGGTTTTCTGGTTTTCAGACCTTTCGCATATTTACCTGTTCTAGATCTAGGGTGACCACCTGAAGATTTACCTTCACCACCACCCATCGGGTGATCTACTGGGTTCATCGCAACGCCTCGGTTACGAGGACGGATACCTCTCCAACGGTTAGCACCTGCTTTACCGATAGATTGCAGTGCGTGGTCGGAGTTAGAAACGGTACCTACAGTAGCCATACAAGTGTTGAGCACTTTACGGAGCTCACCAGAAGGCATTTTCAGTACTGCATATTTTTCTTCTTTGTTGCTCAGCTGGGCATAAGCACCGGCGCTTCTTGCGATAGCACCACCTCTACCTGGCTGCAGCTCAATGTTGTGAACAACAGTACCCAGAGGCATGTTTTTCAGCAACAGTGCGTTACCTACTTCAGGAGCAACTTCAGCACCGCTGATAACGGTACCACCTACTTGCAGACCCTGAGGAGCAATGATGTAACGTTTTTCACCGTCAGCATAGCTCACCAGTGCGATAAATGCGCTACGGTTTGGATCGTACTCGATCGTTTTAACGGTAGCTGGGATATTTTGTTTATCGCGTTTGAAGTCGATTACACGGTATTGTTTCTTGTGTCCACCACCGATGTAACGCATGGACATTCTACCTTGAGCATTTCTACCGCCACTTCTCTTAGCAGGCTCGAGGAGACTTTTTTCAGGGGTATCCGAGGTCAGCTCAGCGTAAGCGTTGCCAATTTTCCAGCGGGTACCGGCTGTCATTGGTTTAAATTTCTTCAGTGCCATTATTTACTTCCTAAAAAGTTAATGTTATAGTTTATAGTTACTAATCTGTATATACATCCACATCCCGGCTTATGCAGCCGGAACGGCACTACATGTTAGCATACAGATCGATAGTTTCGCCTTCTGCGAGGGTAATAATCGCCTTTTTGTAAGACGGTTTTTTACCTGAAATGAAACCGGCTTTAGTAAAGCGGAATTTTGCTTTACCTGGCATAACTGCGGTATTCACATCTGCCACAGACACACCATAGAATTCTTCCACTGCTTTTTTGATCTCCAGTTTGTTGGCTTTTTTGTCAACGATGAAGTAGTAGCGGTTGAATTTTTCGGTGGCTTTGTTCACCTTTTCGGTTACTACCGGTTTGATTAAAACATCTGATGGTCTCATCTTATATAGCTTATAGCTTTATAGCTGTGTTATTTAATTGGTTTACAACTCCTTAAGCTTCTACAGGCTCTTCAGTGAAGATTTTAGCAGCGCTTTCTGTGAACACCAGGAAGTTGCTGTTCATGATATCATAAGTATTGATATCGCTCAGCATAGCTCCATCCACAGTAGGAATGTTTCTTAAAGACAGGTAAACACTTTCGTTGTACTCAGGAGTGATAAACATAGTTTTCTTTCCGTCAACGTTGATGTTCAGGTTCTTTAAGATACCAACGAATTCTTTTGTTTTTGGAGTCTGGATAGCCAGATCCTCAACAATGATGATGCTGTTTTCTTTAGCTTTCACTGACAGTGCAGAGATCTTAGCGAGATCTTTTACTTTTCTGTTCAGTTTAATAGCCCAAGAGTGAGGTTTTGGTCCGAAAATGGTACCACCACCTTTGTAGAGAGGGTTACGGATGTTACCTTTACGAGCACCACCAGTACCTTTTTGTTTGTGCAGTTTGCGGGAAGCACCTTTTACTTCAGCACGGGTTTTCACTTTGTGAGTACCTTGACGCTGAGCAGCCAGGTATTGTTTAACTGCCAGGTAGATTACGTGGTTGTTAGGCTCAACACCAAAAATCTCCTCAGGCAGATCAATAGATCTTCCTGTTTGCTTACCTTGTATATTTAAGATATCGATCTTCATGTTACTTCTGGATTAAAACGATTGAACCATTGTGGCCGGGAACGGAACCACTTACCAGGATATAATTCTTTTCAGGGAAAATTTTCAGAACTTTCAGGCCTTTCACTTTCACTCTTTCATTACCTGTCTGACCTGCCATTCTCATACCCTTGAAAACGCGGGAAGGATAAGAAGATCCACCAACGGAACCAGGAGCTCTGGATCTGTCGTGCTGACCGTGGGTAGCTTCACCCACACCGCTAAATCCGTGGCGTTTAACAACACCCTGGAAACCTTTACCTTTAGAAGTACCAACAACGTCAACTAATTCACCTTCTGTGAAGATATCACAGGTGATAGATTCGCCGAGGGCTTTCTGTACATCCGGGTTGCGGAATTCTTTAACAAAACGTTTGGGAGAGGTGCTTGCTTTCGCGAAGTGATTCAATTCTGCTTTTGTGGTGTGCTTCTCTTTCTTTTCTCCGAAAGAAACCTGAATTGCATTGTAACCATCTGCTTCCAGGTTTTTTACCTGTGTTACAACGTTGGGACCAGCTTCGATAATGGTGCAGGCAGTCTGCTTACCATTCTCCTCGAAGATACTGGTCATACCAATCTTTTTACCAATAATACCTTTCATTTTTATATGATTTTACCCAGCGCCTGGGGGATTTCTAGCTATCCCCAGGATGGGCGGTTTAAATACATTTATTGGGCGGCCGCCCAGAAGGCGCGACCTATGTCAATTATGTTAAAATTGTTACTCACTGATATTCAGTCAGAGTAACCATAAATCAATTAAAGGCGGGCCTTTTGCCCAGCCTTGCTGTTGTCCTATGCTTTAATTTCAACTTCAACACCGGAAGGTAAATCCAGTTTGCTGAGTGCATCTACAGTTCTGGAAGAAGAAGTGTAGATATCCAGTAAACGCTTATGCGTGCACAGTTGGAACTGCTCGCGCGCTTTCTTGTTTACGTGCGGGCTACGCAGCACTGTAAAAATTTTCTTCTCTGTTGGTAAAGGAATTGGACCTGTTACCACGGCGCCCGTGTTACGCACGGTTTTAACGATCTTCTCAGCAGATTTATCTACCAGGTTATGATCGTAGGACTTCAGCTTGATTCTTATTCTCTGAGACATATGCAATGAACTTCTCTTTGTTTTTTCCCTTTACAATTTGGGAGGGCAAAGGTAATCCTTTCTTTTTATTTGGCAAATAATTCTCCGGAAAAAAATATAAGATGACTGACAAAAGACATGCTTTGGCAGCGCAGCAGGTGGGGCTATGAGGATTTTCCAGCATGATGAGGCCGGTAGAAAGCATTCATTTTGTGTAGCTTAGGCCTTAAGTTTTGTTAACATGCCGGGTCGACAAATATATACAAACCTCCTACAGAAAACCAAAAATTTTTTTCCCTTTTTCAAAAATATTTCAAAAAAGAAAGGGCTGCTCTCCCGGAGCAGCCCTTGGAATAACCAGAGCAAAAAATCAGCCCATGATCACCTCTTACAGAGGCAGACCACCACCGATACCGCCCAATAATGAGTTTACTAATCCTAAGATCAGTGCCAGCAGTTGATTCAATAATGCCATAAAACAAGGTTTTAATAGGTAATAATGTGCCTACTCTCTTCTATGCCTGGTTTTCGGCTCCACCCAGGGGTAACTTTCTTACCAGGACCCGAAAATAAAAGCATTCCTGCATTTAACATCCATTCATTTTGTTCATTTACTTCTATTTATTCATTCCGTTCATTCCGCTACAGTAAAGGATTACATGGTTATTCAATATTAAATAAAATTCACATCTGGTAAGTAATCCTAATAAAAAAACCGCTGTGTTAGCCACACAGCGGTTAATCGATTTTGAAAAGGGAATACTTATGCACCTTATGATTCCCTCTTACATCCAGGAGCCTATATTACAGACCACCCAGTAAAGACTTCAGCAATGCAATCAGCATTTGCAGCAATTGTGTCAGAGCATTCATAGTAGTTAATTTTCATTGTGAACGCCTACTCTTTTCCTGGTTTTCGGCTTAACCCAGTGGGAAGTATATCAAACCCCTCCCAAGGTAGATACCAGCAATGCTACCAAACCTTTTAAAAAGGTATATAATGCATCCAGAATCATAGTGAAAAGGATTTAATATTAGCGCCTACTCTATTACTGGTTTTCGGCGTTCCCAGTTTTTTGACTGATCATTTAACAGCCGTAAGGGTTTACAGAGCGCCAGTTACAGTGTTCAGGAATTTGATCACTGCCATCAGAATTGTGTTAAGCATAGTAACAGCAATTTTAGTTAAAATTTCGCCTACTCTATTCTTGGTTTTCGGCAATCCCATGCAAGACTATAATTTGAGCCTATATCGCTAAAATACATGCTGGAAGCGATATTACATCCATTCAGTATATTCATTCTCCAGCCTGCTTGTTCATTCTGTTCAATCCTTATCCAGTAAGGATTCCTAAACAAAATGGTCCTGAAGAGAAACCTCCAGGACCATCTCAATATGACAGACTAAACAACTACTTTTTATTGCGCTCCTCTTTGTACAACTGCTTCGCTTTCGCACTAGGCAGGAAAATCTGGAAGCCTACACCTAAAGTCAAACGATTCGCTGTAGTGGAATTACCCCCACCTACTGTCAGGTCATACTTGAATAAACCTTCCAAACCTACATTCGGTGTAATAAAGTAAGAAATACCAGGTCCAATACCTATATTAAAACCATTGGTAGAAGCACCACTGGCAGGATTCCGCCCTGCAAAACCAGCATTCGCTTCAGCAAAGAACCGTACCCGCTTGGAGAACTCCAGCTTGCGTACATTCTTATCCTCTACATAATAACGGGCAAATGCGCCTACGCCATAATTGACATCCGATCCAGCTCCCTTGGAGGTCTGTAATCCAAAATTTACATAACCGCCAATAGCCAGTCCATCCTTGATAAACCAGCCCACCTTAGGATCCAGATTAAAATTGAACGTGGTACTGGAATTCTGAAATATTAAACCCAGACTGGTAATATCTGAGCCTATCATAATATTTCCTTTCTGAATCTGAGCGCTGGCACTACCGAATATCAGGGTAAAAACGAAAAGGGTGAGGAGACGAATTTTCTTCATGGTCTAATTTTTAATTAATGAATGTCATGTTGACTGTTAAAGACGATGGAATTATTCGCAGGTGGGATCAAATAAGATAGGCGCACATTCGCTCTTCACAGGATCTGCCGTACAGTATACTTTGCTAATAATTGTAGCCAATTGTTAAAATGCCGCACTTCAGACGGTGTAATGTCTTCAGTAAAGCAGTTGTTTTCAGCTACTTAACCTCCATAACAGTTTTAACATTCATGTTGTTGAATGAATGACCAAGAAAATTATTCAGATAATGAAATCAGGAGGGAATGATGTCTGCATGCGCACAAAATTTCCCCCTCTTTTGTAAAAAGGCAAGAAATCCTTCCAGCTTGCGACACATCTTTTCCCCGCTTACCCGGCTGATATAGCCTGGTAAATTATAACCTTGCAGGTCTGTAAGCTCCCAGGGATGGAAATAAAAAGAGAGATAGGGGTCTTTCCTCAGGATTTGGCGACTAAAATGTCTTGTCACCCACAATGGGGCATTTTTAACACTCAGCCAGAAAATGGGGTAACGCACCATAGGCGATACAGAACTGGGAATAATCCAGAGATTTTCCTTGCGAAACATCGTTCTGGGGATATGCCAATTATTGTAACGACCCGGCAACCAGGTAGGGTTAACAGAAGAATCATATTGATAACCAGCCTTTTGTAAGGCATCCATATTTACCTCTCTCAAACGAGGCATACGGAAGCCCTTTACTTGCTGCCCACTGATTTCCTGTAAGGCAAGACGAGACCCTTCCAAGTCTGCGTCCGTAAAACTGCTGTGGTAATAGGCATGAGAAGCCACTTCATGGCGGGCTGCAATACGGCGGATCAGTTCAGGATAATGCTGTGCCCAGTAGGCAGTGATGAAGAAGGTGGCACGGACATTATATTTCTCAAAAATATCCAGTGTCGTTTGTAATCCACGACGGGAGACTTCCAGTTTATCCTGCAGGGATACTTGTCGCCCAAATTCTTCGGGAATATCAAACTCTTCCACATCTACACTAATCAATATCCTTTTCTGTTGACTCATATAATATTTCCGCTATACGTTGGCTATGCGCCTTTGATGATCTGGAGGTAATTTTTCAGTTCTTTCAGCAACAGTTTGAAGCGGAAAGCAGAGAAGGTAATACCCGGACGGCAGAATACAGGAACCGTTCCAATTTTCAGACGGTTGCGTTTGCCGGCTTTATACATAAACTGGCTGTCGTACAGAAAGCCGTCGATGGTGGTACCCAGAAGAATATCCCGGCCCATCATATTGAAACCTTTCAGTCCAGCCTGTGCATCGCTCACTTTCATACCGAGGATGAATTTATTCATCGCACGGTTGATGCGGGTGATGATACGGCGTTTGCGCGGCAGTTCACGCAGGTACGCGTCTCCCCTTTCACCAGCTACTACATCTGCTCCTTTTTGCAAGGCTTCGTAGACGGATTTGACGGCAGGAATGCCAAAAGGGAAATCCAGGTCTGTATATACCTGGAAGGCATGCTGAGAGCGTTTTACGCCTTCTCTGACAGCAAAACCTTTACCGCGGTTTATCTTGTTATCCACAATGATAATACCTGGAATAGCTGCTTCCAACCAGGAGATATGTTTTGAAGTAAAATTCTTCAGGGAGCCATCATTTACCAGAATTAGCTGGATAGGAACGGCGCCCATGATATCCACTACTTCGTGGTAATGTTGGATTAAAGATTCCACCCACTGGCCTGATGGATTCCAGCAAGGTAGAATCAGATCGAGGCCAGGAGTAAGAACAACCGGTTCTGCCGGCTTAATTATAACAGTTGCAGGAGGTGCTTGTTGTACTACTTGTTGTACTATAGGTAATGATGTTACTGTATATGACATAGTTCTGGCGGCTATCAGTAAACGAAACAGGTATTAATTTTAACACTAATTCACACTTCTATCCCTATAGACGCACCAACAATGTTTTACCCTCTATTCCTAAAATAAAAAAAGGGCTCCCGGAAAAGACCGAAAACCCTGGCAGGCAAAAAGCATTTATACAGTTGCAGGTTATTATCTGTAAAATATAGAAAGTTACTGCATTGACAATACCATTTTAGGGGGATTATAGGGAGATGAATACTTTTCGGGGCTGCTGTCCGATATTTTACAATAGGGTTGACTCAGGGTATACTTTTATTAAAATGGGGATGGTTTAAAACCAAAAAGGGTGTTCCTTAGAGGAACACCCTTTTCTTATTCGTTGACGCTTAGTGATTAAGCGTTTACTTTTCCTTTAACTTTCGCGATCACTTCTTCAGCAACGTTGTTTGGAGCTGGAGCGTAGTGAGAGAACTCCATGATGGAAGTTGCACGACCGGAAGACAGGGAACGCAGCTGAGTTACATAACCGAACATTTCGCTCAATGGAACTTTAGCTTTAATTACCTGAACACCGTTTTTAGAGTCCATACCTTCCAGCATACCACGACGACGGTTCAGGTCACCTGTTACGTCACCCATGTATTGGTCTGGGGTTTGAACTTCTACTTTCATGATTGGCTCCAGCAGAACTGGTTTAGCTTTACGGGCAGCTTCACGGAAAGCAGATTTAGCGCACAGCTCGAATGCCATAGCATCGGAGTCCACGTTGTGGTAAGAACCATCAAACAGACGCACTTTCATGTTCACCAGCGGGAAGTTAGCCAGAACACCTTGGTTCATAGAAGCTTCGAAGCCTTTCTGAACAGCAGGGATGAATTCTTTTGGAATAGCACCACCGAAGATGTCGTTGATGAACTGGAAGGATTTACCGTCGTTTTCTTTCAGCCATTCAGCATCAGCAGGGCTGATTTCTACCTGGATGTCAGCGAATTTACCTTTACCACCAGTTTGTTTTTTGAATACCTCACGGTGTTCAATTTTAGCGGTCAGGGCTTCTTTATAAGCCACCTGAGGAGCGCCTTGGTTAACTTCTACCTTGAATTCGCGACGCATACGGTCAACGATGATTTCCAGGTGAAGCTCACCCATACCGGAGAGAACTGTTTGACCAGTTTCTTCGTCGGTTTTCGCTTTCAGGGTAGGATCTTCTTCTACCAGTTTAGCGAGGGCCATACCCATTTTATCAACGTCCGCCTGAGTTTTAGGCTCGATAGCGATGGAGATAACTGGTTCAGGGAAGGTCATAGATTCCAGGACAATTGGGTGATTTTCATCACACAGGGTGTCACCGGTTTTGATATCTTTAAAACCAACAGCCGCACCGATATCACCAGCTTCGATGAAATCGATAGGATTCTGTTTGTTTGCGTGCATCTGCATGATACGGCTGATACGCTCGTTTCTACCGGTACGAGTATTCAGGACATAAGAGCCTGCATCCAGGTGACCAGAGTAAGCCCGGAAGAACGCCAGACGACCTACGAAAGGATCGGTCATGATTTTGAACGCCAGCGCAGCAAATGGTTCTTTTGCATCTGGTTTACGCTCGATATCTTCGCCAGTATCAGGGTTTGTACCTTTTACTGCTTCGATGTCCATTGGAGAAGGCAGGTAACGGCAAACCGCATCCAGCATTTTCTGAACACCTTTGTTTTTGAAGGAAGAACCGCACATCATAGGGATGATAGCGATATCGATAGTTGCTTTACGGATAGCTTCGTGGATCTCTGCTTCGGTGATAGAGTTAGGATCTTCGAAGAATTTCTCCATCAGTTTATCATCGTAGTCAGCAACTGCTTCTACCAGGTTAGCTCTCCATTCGTTCGCTTCCTCTACCATGTCGGCAGGGATTTCGATTTCCTGGTAAGTAGCACCTTTACCTTCTTCGTCCCAGATGATACCTTTCATGGTGATCAGGTCAATCACACCTTTGAAAGTATCTTCAGCGCCGATAGGCAGTACTAAAGGAACAGGGTTAGCACCCAGCATTTCTTTAACCTGCTTAACTACGTTCAGGAAGTCAGCACCGGAACGGTCCATTTTGTTAACGAAACCGATACGTGGTACGCGGTAGCGGTTAGCCTGGCGCCAAACGGTTTCAGACTGAGGTTCAACGCCGGATACAGCGCAGAACAGTGCCACCAGACCGTCCAGTACACGCAGGGAACGCTCTACCTCAACGGTAAAGTCCACGTGGCCCGGAGTATCGATGATGTTGAATTTATATTGCTTGGTGTCTGGAGTACCTTTACCCTGTAAAGTTGGGAAATTCCAAAAACAAGTGGTAGCAGCAGATGTAATGGTAATACCTCTCTCCTGCTCCTGTGCCATCCAGTCCATGGTAGCGGCACCTTCGTGTACCTCACCAATCTTGTGGGATTTACCTGTGTAATACAGGATACGCTCTGTGGTAGTGGTTTTACCCGCATCAATGTGCGCCGCAATACCAAAGTTCCTTTGAAATTTTAAGTCTGCCATAATATTAAAATGACTAAATAATGCAATTTGGGGGGCAAAGGTAATCTTTTTCCGGCAATAAATAAAACCTCCTCCCTTTGCGAAAATGTTATTTATTCTTTAACGATTTTTCGGGCGTAATAGCTCTGCCGTCAGCCCTTCAAAAACAACCGGAATCGAAAAAATATCTGCCAAATTTCACTTATTCCTGATAACTTTTTAAATGATTCGATACATTAGAGAACATTTATGTTGCTTTTGGTGTTCAATTGCACAGGTAGTAATCCCCCAAAGCACGGATAAGCAATTCAAATTGAATGTTTTAACACCAAAGTGACCAGGTGTCCAGTTCTTTATCAAAAAACCGAAAAATCATGAAAAATTAATACTTATCCATTAACAGCAGAGCTTTATCGAAGAGTAAATCCCAAATCAATACAGAACAGGTTTTCATGCTAAATCGGTCTTATATTTCTGTAGGATAGGCAATTCCAATTCATCCCCATAGTTACTGTTCATTGCCGACCGCAATTCATGGGGCACCAGGCGCAATCACGCGAGATTTTTTCATTTACACATCCTTGCGCAGAAGGATCTATTTATTTATTCCGTACCAGCCACGTTGTATTCATCATTTCCTGCCTAAAAAAGAATGCAGGTTTTGTGATTACTCCAGCTTGGTATATGCCGACTAAGGCTATTACTAACTCATGCACAATGCTGCATTAGAATGGCTTTACGTTGGTCAATCCCCTAAAAATATGCGCAAGGATATTTTAAATCAACAGCGGAGATATGGAAAGTATAATACTCAGTATGCTGGAGGATCTCCACATACTCCACCAATTACTCCGGAATTCCCGTCACCAGGGCTCATATCAGACATCTGCGACAGCACTTAAGGCAGAAAATGAGCTACTAAGATCTGTAGTAGCCGCCACGGAAAGGCTAATAACCCTTCTTGAACAACCAGCATCCACTTTATTATCTACAAACCAGACAGTTACCATTCCAAACTCCGACAATACACATTAACAATTTTATTTATGACTGTTTTAGCACGTACAGGTATGTGTCTACTCTTGTTGCTGGGAGTAGCCATCACCAGTGTAAAAGCGCAGGTAGTCCTCAACAGGCAGGTAGTAGCCACTTCCGGTGGCAGCGGCACTGTGGGCACTCTCCGGATGCAGTATACCATCGGGGAACCGGTGATAACCATGATTACGGACGGACACCTGCTGTTGACACAAGGCTTCCAGCAACCAGAAGAGCTTCCCCCGCCCCCGCCAGGAGCCAATTTGGTCAAAGGGTATATCATCTTCCCCAACCCGGCCTCCACCAATCTGAAAATTCAACTGGATTTACTGGGCCCATCTTATGTTCAAATTGAACTCATCAACACTGCGGGGCAGACTATGTATACCGAACAGCAGTCTTTGGGAGCAGGCCGAAATACAATGGTGATTGGAGTTAATCGCTTTGCAGCAGGGATTTATACGCTGCGATTTAAAATCGCACAATCGATCTATTACGAAAAAGTCATTATCCAGTAACCTCATCGCACTCCAAATAAAAAGCTTGATTATGCAAAAATGTTACGTATTGATTTTGCTGGTGTGCATGCTCTTTCTACCATCCATCATGATGGCACAGAAAAGTCAGCAAAGACCGCCCGACATTGGGGCGAGTTTCCTGCTGGTCAACCCGGATGCCCGCAGCGCTGGCGCCGGAGATGCCGCCACAGGTTTAAGTCCTGATGTAAATGCCCTATGGTCTAATGCCGCCAAGATCGTATTTGCGGGCAGCTGGGGCGTAAGCGCCAACTATTCTCCCTGGATGTGGGGTATCAATAACAGCCGGTCCAACATGGCTTATATAGCCGCTTTCAAAAATTTCGGACAAGAGCAAAGCCAGGCTGTTGGCCTGTCTATGAAGTATTTCAACTATGGAAATGTCACCTTTCGGGATGATAATGGCACTATCATCCAGGATTATACCCCGAAAGAATATGCTGTAGATGGCAGTTACGCCAGAAAGTTGGGACACCGTACTTCTCTGGCTATATCGCTGAGGTATATACGCAGTCAACTAGGCCAGGGGAATTTCAATGGGCTTCAGCAAAAACCGGCATCTGCAGTAGCTGGTGACGTTGGATTTTACTACCAGAATAGTGCAGATAATTTGGAATTCGGCAACAGGTACTGTTTTGGCGTAAGTATTACCAACCTGGGAACTAAGTTATCCTACACAGATGATAAAGTTCGCAAAAGCTTTCTGCCAATGAATTTGCGGATTGGTGGCGGGTATGCCTTCGTTAATACAACCGCTCATACTTTCACCATCTCAGCAGAAATCAATAAGCTGCTGGTCCCCACTCCACCTATATATGCAGTCGACTCCAATGGTATGGTTACCAATACTATCCTCAAAGGACAAGATCCCAACAGGGGTGTGGTTGGGTCTATTTTTTCTTCTTTTGGCGATGCCCCTGGCGGATTTACAGAGGAGTTGCGGGAATTCACCATTGGTTCCGGCATTGAATATTCCTACAAGAAAATTCTTTTCCTGAGAACGGGTTATTTCTATGAGCATCCCAATAAGGGCTACCGGCAACATTTCAGCAGTGGTATAGGTTTGCGCTTTGAGCATGTAGAGCTAAATATGGCTTATCAGATTCCAACAGGTAGTAGCCTTTACACCAAGAAAACGTTGCTCTTTTCATTGATATACAATATTAGCGGAGAGCAATAATACCAAGGGTTTTAACTGTAAATCAAGATCACTTTAAACAGCAAAAACAACATCCCCATATGAAACCAATAATCATTTTGTTGCTAATTATTGCAGGAATAGAACTGCCGGGCATCGCAAGTGCACAGGATCAAAAAGTACCGATCAAAACTTCGGATGGAGCCGTAGTAAAAACGAAACAGGAAGCATTACCGGTTAAACCAGGAAATGGGACTCAAGCAGGCGTACAGCGCGCCTATACCACACCGTCTCCACAAGGTGCAAAACCAGTATCCGCGAATCCTTCGGATAAGAGTCCTGTGGCAGGAAATCCTGCTGCTGGAAAAATCCCAGGTACCACCTCTACAATTCCTGCCCAGCAGTTATTTAAACCTGTTGCCACTGATGCACGACCTCCAGTTATAGAACAACAGGGGCCACCTCCAGGGCCGGCCAATTCAAACAAACCAGTCATGACCCCAAAACCTGCTAACCAATAAAAATACTTCAGTATGAAAAGGAAACTTTTACTATACACCTTCATCCTGCTAGCGCTATTGCAGCTACAATCTCAAGCCCAGAGCGGCCTGAGTGGCATCAACTATCAGGCGGTGGCGCGGAATGCGAATGGTACCACTCTTCCCAACCAGTCGTTGCAAGTGAGATTTACTGTCCTCAGTGGCTCTCCTGCCGGCAATGTGCAGTATCAGGAAACACAGGATGTTACCACGAATCAACTGGGTCTGTTCACATTGCAGATCGGTAAAGGATCGCCTGTGAGCGGCACTTTCGCTGCAATTCCGTGGGCACAGGCCAATCAATATCTGCGGGTGGAAGTATCTACCGGCGGCAGTAATTTTTCAGAATTAGGTACTTCACAGTTAATGAGTGTGCCGTTCTCTCTTTACGCAGCGAACAGTGCGCCGGGGCCAGTAGGGCCTAAAGGAGATGCGGGACCGGCGGGACCTGTTGGACCTGCTGGGGCACAGGGACCCGTAGGAGCAGTGGGGCCAATTGGACCTATAGGACCAGCAGGCGTACAAGGACCACAGGGACCTGCGGGTACCATTTCTGGTATTGCAGCAGGAGGAGATCTTAGTGGTACGTATCCTAATCCAACTGTTGCAAAAATCCAGGGGAACCCAGTAACCAATACTGCCCCGACAGCGGGACAGGTACTCACTTTTGATGGTACTAATTGGGGACCGGCCGCTGGTAGTGGAAGTTTTACGATTCCATATGCGAATACCTTTAATCTTCCTGCTACACTGTTCTCCCTGACGAACAACGGCGATGGTACGCAGTTGGAGGGTGTTGCAAACTCCACATCTGCCAATATCTCCGCCATTCGTGGTACGATATCCTCTACAGCTCCAGGCGGTTTTTCCACGGCTGTGAGAGGAATCAATAACGGTACGGGAGGACTTGGAATAGGCGTCTGGGGCTCTCAGAATGGCTCAGGCTGGGGAGTATATGGTACCGCCACAACTGGTATTGGCATTTATGGAAATGCCACGGGAGCTGGGTATGGCGCGTATGCCAATTCCAACTCGGGAACAGGGCTATTTGCCACCAGTACAACAGGTATACCTGTCAATATTGCCATTTCTAATAATGCCAATACAAATAATGCGTTGATAGTAACTACAAACGGTAGCGGCAATGCCATTACTTCCACCAGTACAGGAGGAAGTGGCGTGAATGCAACATCCAGTGTCCTATCAGGAGCAGGTGTTCTTGGGCATCATACAACTGGCGGGGAGGCTGTAACAGGGCTTACCACGAGTAACAGCGGTACTCCAACAGGCGCGGTGGTAGGTCGGAATGACGGTCCTGGTTATGGCGTACAGGGGTTTGTGGCTACGGATGCTTCCGGGAATGGGGCCGGCGTATTGGGTCGTGTTGGCGTAGGTGGTAGTACAGGTATGGCAGGTAAGTTTGAGAATCTGAATAGTGCGAATAATATCAGTACAGTGGTAGTCACCACTGCTGGTGGTGGCAATGGTGTTGATGCAACAGGAAGTACGGGATTTGCCATACATGGCACTACTACCAGTATTTCAGGAGGTGGCGTTGTTGGGGATAACACAGGCGGAGGAGAAGCGGTAACAGGAAGGGGAAATTCTGCGGCCGGTATAGGCACTGTTGTGGGTCGTAATGAAGGCAGCGGATATGGCGTATATGGCTTTATTTCAGCCAATACATCTGGTACTTCCGCTGGTGTAGCTGGCCGGGTTGGACTGAATAGTTCTACAGGCAGAGCGGCCTTTTTTGAGAATATCAACAGTGCCAATACAAATAATGCCCTGGAAGTAGTAAATAACGGGGAGGGAGTGGTCATGGACCACAGCCAGGGCAATGCTGGCAATTTCTTTATGAACAATAAGAATGGTGTTGGCGCCGGGGTTCGGGGTGAGGTAAATAGTATTTTCAGTAATAATGGAACGGCAGGGGTATATGGCGTAGCTTCCGGATCAGGCGGATATGGCGGCTATTTTGAGCATTCCAGCAGTACAGGATTCGGACCGGCCTTATATGTAACGAGCGCCGGACAGGGACAAGGAGCGATATTGAACCATACAGGTACCAGTGGCAATGCCGTATTGATTCAAACCTTTAATAATTCGAATATTGATAATACGCTACAGGTGGTTAATACCGGGTCGGGAGTAGTATCAGATCACTCTCTGGGGAACGCAGGGAACTTCTTTGTCAACAACACAATGAGTATTGGCGCGGGTGTACGTGGTGAAGTAAACAGTATGTTTGGTAATGGCGGGGCAGCTGGCATATATGGAGTAGCATCCGGAACGGGGGGCTATGCCGGCTATTTTGAACACACTAGTACCAGTGGTTTTGGTATTGCAGTGCAGGTAGTAAACAATGGCCAGGGAACTGGCCTGTTAGTAAATCATACCGGATCAAATGGTGACCTCGCAATTTTTCAAACAGGCGGTTCTAATGTGGCGCGTGTTAGTCGGGCTGGCAGAGGATATTTTAACGGTGGTACGCAATTGGGTGGCGCCGATATGGCGGAGGCTTTTGATGTTAGTGGTGATATATCTTCCTATGAACCTGGGGATGTGTTGATCATTGATGTTGAAAAAGACAGAACGGTTGTAAAGTCGAATGAGGCATATTCTACACTGGTAGCTGGGGTATATGCGACCAAACCGGGTGTATTAATGACGGAAGAACACATAGATGCGGATCTTTCCGATAAGGTTCCTATGGGTGTGGTAGGGGTCATTCCTACTAAGGTATGTGATGAGGGAGGTGAAATTCATCGTGGGGATATCCTTGTAACGGCCAGTAGGGCCGGGTATGCGATGAAGGCGGACTTGAATAAGTTAAAACCGGGACAGGCGATTGGTAAGGCGTTGGAGGAGCTGAAGGTGGGCGAAGGAAGGATTCGGGTACTGGTAAATGTAAAGTAGTAGTGTTTTGTATAGCATAAATGGGCCGGGCACTTTCAGTGTCCGGTTTTCTTATGTGTATATATTGGGAGGACGCTGGTAATTGTTGTTGAGGATTTCAGGGAGACGCGGATTTGGTTGCCGGGAGTGGGTTCTATTGGCACAGAAAGGCTAGGGCAGCCACTTTGGCGGCATTGAATAGTCGGCTAACAAATATCATCATTTTCTCTTAGGGGGCTTATTAGGTATGACATGAGGGCTGAGGAAGGTATGTTGTTTACCTTGGGGCTTAAAGCACAAAAAGGCGAACAGTTCCGATAACAGAACTGTTCGCCAAATATATTGAGTTTGCCCGGAGGCAAGAACTATACTCTGAAGTGAGAGAAAGCTTTGTTAGCTTCAGCCATACGGTGAGTATCTTCTTTCTTTTTGAAAGCAGCGCCTTCACCTTTGCTTGCAGCTACGATTTCATTCGCCAGCTTGTCAGCCATGCTCTTACCGTTTCTTTCGCCAGCGTAACGAACTAACCATTTGATGCTCAGAGATACTTTTCTATCTGGACGAACCTCAGCAGGGATCTGGAAGGTAGCACCACCGATACGACGGCTTCTAACTTCTACAGCAGGAGTTACGTTAGTCAATGCTTTTCTCCAAACCTCGTAACCGTTTTCGCCGGTCATTTGGCTCACTTTATCCACAGCATCGTAGAAAATTTTATAGGCAATGCTCTTTTTTCCTTGCTCCATAACATTATTAACAAAGCGGGTAACCAGCTTGTCATTAAATCTTGGATCAGGAGCCAGAGGCAATTTCTTTGCAGCTTGCTTTCTCATTTATATTGAAAATTACTACTAGTTATAATTATTATTTTTTAGCCTTTTCCTTTTTGGTACCATACTTGGAACGGCTCTGCTTTCTGTCTTTCACACCTGCAGTATCCAAAGAACCGCGAACGATGTGGTAACGAACACCTGGTAAATCTTTTACCCTTCCACCACGGATCAGTACGATAGAGTGCTCCTGGAGGTTATGACCTTCACCTGGGATATAGGCAATCACCTCAACTTTGTTTGTTAAACGCACTTTCGCAACTTTACGCAATGCGGAGTTAGGTTTTTTAGGCGTAGTAGTGTATACACGAGTACAAACGCCACGGCGCTGAGGGCAGCTATCTAATGCCCTGGACTTGGACTTAGCCCGGATAATTTCTCTTCCTTTTCTTACTAATTGTTGTATAGTAGGCATTCTTTACCTAGTTTTTTATGTCTGTTTACAATGACATCCAAATTTCCCATATGGGAATTTTGGGACGGCAAAGGTAAAACTATATGTGTGAATAACAAAATTGTTTCGAAAATTTTTTGTCACACCGTCGATGGGTGCAACTACCCCGGAAGTGGCTTTGGGTCCAAGGTAATTGATACGCTTACCTTTAACCGGAACGCAAAGGTATGATTTCTCAATTAATCTACCATAAAAAATTCCCAGGCCCTCTAAAAATAAAGACTTATGTCTCCCGAGGGACATAAGTCTCTATTAATAACATTATATAACAGGCTGATTATTCACCTACTATGTAATTCCAATCGCGGGTATCCGCTGCTTTACCAGTACGGATGCCATCCAGGCGGCGGATTACTTCAGCACCTACTTCATATTTAGTAGTATCCAGTTTCAGCTGATTGTCTTTGTAATCCAGTTCTTCTACATAAGCCACACTCGCAGCGGTGCCTGTACCGAAGACTTCGCGGAGGGTACCATTATTATATGCAGTAACGATTTCGTCAATGGAGATCGGGCGTTCTTCGATTGTCAGGCCCATATCGCGGAGAACTTCCATCACGCTGTCACGGGTAACCCCTTCCAGGATAGTACCTTGAGACAGATCTGGCGTTATTGCCGTGTTGCCAATGATAGCAAATACGTTCATGGTACCGCATTCCTGCAGGTATTTATGCTCATAGCCATCTACCCAGAGGATTTGGTCGTAGCCCTCTTTACGCGCCTGCATTGTAGGATACATAGCGCCGCCATAGTTACCGGCAGCTTTTGCGTAACCTACGCCACCAGGAAATGCGCGTACATATTTATCCTGCACCAGCAGTTTGATAGGCTTGTTGAAATATGGTCCGGATGGAGAATTGATAATAGCGAAACGGTAAGTCTCGGAAGGACGTACCCCGATAAACTCATCTGCTGCAATCATAAAAGGACGCAGGTACAGGGAACAACCTTCTCCGGTTGGTACCCAGTTGCGATCCAGGTCGATCAGCATATCTAATCCGCCAATGAACAGCCATTCCGGAACAGAAGGCATACCCATTCTTTCCGCAGAAAGATTAAAACGTTTGTAGTTGTCATAGGGGCGGAAGATCATTGGGTTACCCTCTTGATCTTTGTATGCCTTGATACCCTCAAAAATGGCCTGACCATAGTGCCAGGCAGCGTTGGAAGGACTCACTGAAAAGTTCTGGAAAGGGATAATTTCTGCATTGACCCATTCTTTACCGTCGAAATCTGCTACCAGCATGTGGTCTGCATATTTCTTCCCAAAAACCAGATTATTAAAATCTACCTCACCTACTCTGCTGTGCTCTGTTTTGGTGACTTTGATCTTCTTTACAGCTTCTTCCCTTGCTGTTGATTTAGCTACCATCATGGTTAATCAATTTTATCTCAATATTTTTACACTTTCGTTGCGTGTGTCACTGCCTGAAAAGGCGCGACTGTGCAAATAAACTGATTTTTCCCCACGCGGGGCCTTCATATAATAAATTATTATAATAATTATGTCACTTGAAGATTTGCAACTGGACCCTTACTTTTTGGCCAAACTCTTTGCCCAGCCGCTGATTCCCGGTAAAACTCCGGAAGCTGCACCTGTGCAAAAACCACTGCCGAAAGTCAAATATTTAGGAGAAAATCAAAAAAACGTTGCCCTCTTCATACAAAACGAAAGTGAACCCTATTTAAACGACGAATTATTCAACCTCTTAACCAATATATTAAACGCTTGTAAACTGGGAATGCAGGATGTAGCCCTTATTAACATCAGTTCACAGCCGGAATTCACCTTCCGCGACTGGCAACAGTCACTGAAAATAAAGCAAGCCGTTGTATTTGGGATTGCACCACAGCAACTTTCTATAGATGAGCTTCCCTCCTACCAGTTATTTACGCTTGGAGAGAGCGCAGTACTGTTTTCAGACCATCTGCAAATCATAGGTACGGATAAAGCACTTAAAGCAAGGCTTTGGTCCGGCCTCAAACAATTATTAACAATCGCTTGATTATAAATATTTTAGAATGAAATTAATTTTTGCGACGAACAACGAGAATAAAGTAAAGGAATTCAAATCTTTAGTAGGCGATCATCTGGAAATCATTACGCTACAGGATGCAGGTATAGATATTGACATTCCGGAACCGCACGATACGCTGGAGGCCAACGCCCGGGAAAAGTCGGAGGTTATCCACAGAATGACCAATACCAATTGCTTTTCGGAGGATACCGGATTAGAAATAGACGCTTTAGATGGCGCTCCTGGCGTACTCTCCGCAAGATATGCCGGAGAACAAAAGCTGGCAGCAGATAATATTGCCAAAGTTTTGCAGGAAATGCAAGGCGTTACGAATCGCGCTGCACAGTTCAGAACGGTGATTTCCCTGATTCTTGATAACAAAGAGTACCAGTTTGAAGGTATTTGCAGCGGAACTATTACCACTGAAGTGAAAGGAGAAAAAGGCTTTGGCTATGATCCGATTTTTGTGCCTGATGGAGCCACCAAGGCTTTTGCAGAAATGGATATGGCAGAAAAGAACCTGTATAGTCACCGTGCGAAGGCTTTCCATCAGTTTGCCGCCTTCCTGAATACTATTCAAGCATAATCATCTCCCTAAAACCTAATAATGGCAAGAATTAAACTCGATTTACCTGCAAATTTCAGTTTCAGTACCGATATACCTGTGAGAATACAGGATGTGAATTACGGTGGACATGTAGGCAATGATGCGATCCTGAGCATTATGCATGAATCCCGCCTGCAATATCTGATGCATCTGGGTTATGTAGAACTGGATCATACTACGAATACTGGCCTGATCATGGCCGATGTAGCCATCACTTATAAAGGAGAAGCCTTTCATGGGGATATACTAAAAGTGGAGGTAACTGCCGCTGAATTCAGCGCTTTCGGATTTGAACTATATTACCGCATCACCACTACCCGGGAAGATAAAACCATTGCTGTAGCAGAAGGTAAAACCGGCATGGTATGCTTTGATTATAACACACGTAAAGTAGCTCGACTGTCGCACGAAATGAAGGCCAGTCTTGAAAAATAAAAACAAAGAATATGGTAGATACAACAGCAGCCACTTTGGTGGATAATTTAATTAGTCGCAGACGTAACATCAAGCCGACGAGCATGAACGGTAAGAAAATCTCAAACGAAACCGTTCAGGAATTGCTTCAGATGGCTGATTGGGCTCCCACTCACGGCTACACAGAGCCTTGGTACTTTGTAGTATATGGTGGCGATAAAGTACAGGAATTCTGTACTGCCCATGCAGATTTGTACAAGCAGTATACACCTGCTGAAAAGTACATCGCTGGTAACTATGATAAGCTGAAGACGCAGGGTGATCTCGCGTCTCACGTAATAGCTATTTGCATGAAACGTGGTAACAAGCCAAACATTCCTGTGGTGGAAGAAGTAGCGTCTGTTGCATGTGCCGTACAAAATATGTGGTTAGCCGCAACGGCTCGCCATATTGCAGCTTACTGGGGTTCTGGCGGTATGACTTTCCACCCGGCTATGAAAGATTATCTGGGCTTAGGAGATGAAGATCAGGTACTTGGCTTCTTCTATCTGGGATATACCGACGAGCCGGCAGTTGCAGGTCGTAGGGTAAAACCAACGGAAGAAAAAGTAAAATGGATGTAATCTAATTGCCGGCGAACGATATCAGTTCGCCGGTTTTATTATGTAGGTGGCAGCAATTGCATTAAAGTGTTCCAGTTGCCTGGCTATCCAGCTCTCGTCTTTCCGTAACTCACTGGCCATAACAGCAGCAACGGCAGGGGCTATACGAATGGCCTCCTGCACATCGAGGAAAAGGAGTCTGACCCTTCGACCCAGGAAATCTTCCACAGATCTGGCCATTTCCTCGCGAACCGCCCATGCTACCTGTGATTTACTAATCCCAAATTCTTTGCTCAGGATTTCGCTGAGTTCCGGCTGACTAGCTTCCAGATCGCGAATCCGGGCCGCATCACTACCGTAAAAATACCAGGGATCATCCCAGTTAACGCCGCTCATGGCGCCATGGATGGGTAGTTCAGCTGTTACCGACTGTGTAGGTTTCCAGACCAGTACTTTTTCCAGTTTTTCTACCACATCTTGTCCCATACGGCGATAGGTCGTCCATTTACCACCGATGATGGTAATCAGGCGGGAGTTCGCCACAATGATTTTATGACTGCGAGAAATCTCTTTGGTTTTATGTCCTTCGGCCTTAGCGGCGGCTAATGGGCGAAGGCCGGCCCATACGCTCTTTACGTCTGCGCGACTTGGAGGAGCGGCCAGGTATTGATCGGCCGTAGTAAGGATGAAATTAATTTCAGTTTCCAGGGCATGGGGTTGCAATGAGATTGTATTGACGGGCGTATCGGTGGTTCCCACCACGACTTTATTGTGCCAGGGAACAGCGAAAAGCACGCGTCCGTCGCTGGTGGAGGGGATCATCAGGGCATCATGACCAGGAAGGAATTTTCGGTCCAGGACAACATGTACACCCTGGCTGGCGGCAATGGATTTTGGCGCAGCAGGATTATCCATTTCCAGAACATCATCCGCAAACACGCCTGTAGCGTTAATGACGCCATTTGAGTTTAAGTAGATGTCGTCTCCCCCATCCAGTATATCCCTTACCGTTAGACCAGAAATGCGTCCGAATTCATCTTTATGTAAAGTGGTTACCCGCATATAATTGAGGACAGTGCCGCCTTTGTCTACGATAGTTTGAGCGAGGTTAACGGCGAGGCGGCTATCGTCGAACTGGCCATCGTGGTACAGAACGCCACCTGCCAGCTTATCTGGTTTCAGGGTCGAAAGTCTTTCCAGCGCTTCTGTTCGGGAGATATGTTTTGATTTACCGAGACTTAGTCTCCCTGCCAGCCAATCATACATTTTCAATCCGATGGTGTATTTCAGGTTCTCCCACCAGTTGAAAGTGGGTATAACAAAAGACAGATTACGTACTAAATGAGGCGCATTGCGTGCCAGCAGGCCTCTTTCTTTGCTGGCTTCCCGTACCAGGCTGACATCTCCCTGTGCCAGGTATCTAACGCCGCCATGGACCAGCTTGGTACTTTTACTGGAAGTAGACTGTGCAAAATCCACTTGTTCAAGGAGTAGGGTGCGATAGCCCCTGGTAACGGCTTCCAGGGCAGCTCCCAGTCCGGTAGCACCGCCACCGATTACAATAATATCCCATGGCTGAAGGTCAGTTCTAAGTGTAGCAACGATTTCTTCTCTTTTCATATACAGCGTTTTTCCGGCAGTGGATATCTTTTCTAAAACGATGCAGGGCAGCAAATGTTTGGAAGCGGCAAACTTTTAACCGCTGAAAAGCGTTCCTGTAAATGTCGCTAGTCTACCATGAAGAACAGATACAGCACCATATTTTTACTTCTTTCCTGTTGTTTCACGCTACTGTTTTGCCAGCAAAGCTTTGCACAGCGGAAGAAAACCGTACCCATTACGTCTCAGATACATGACACCCTGAAGCCGATAGACAGTGCCACTATCAGCCGGAATCTCAAGCGGCTGGCGGCAGATACCAGCAATGGTTCGGGGATTCGACGTTCAGATACGACAGTCGCGTTGTTAATTAACAGGATAGAGAACTACACCTTGTTACTGAATCAGGAAATGAGTTCTCTGAAAAAAGGATTTGACACGATGGCCATTAGTG
The DNA here is from genome assembly GCF_003259435.1 of Chitinophaga dinghuensis. Taxonomy (GTDB): domain Bacteria; phylum Bacteroidota; class Bacteroidia; order Chitinophagales; family Chitinophagaceae; genus Chitinophaga; species Chitinophaga dinghuensis. Next base: position 248,888 of record NZ_QLMA01000001.1, on the reverse strand, counting down.
ACAATCTGCCGTTGGTAGATAGTTCGCTGGCGCTTGTGAAGATGAATATCGCCGGCCTTTCCAGGACTCCGAATCTCAACGATATCCAGACCAACAAAATTATGTTGGAGCAATTGCAGCGCAAGCTGAGTTCCTGGCAGTCTATCCTCTTTTCCTATTATGATCAGTTGGTGGCCATCAATGATACTATTCATTCACTGCGCAGGGATACGGCGATGCGGAATATACCGTCGGAGGATGAGTTGTATGGATTTTATGTGGGGCAGTTATCCAATCTGATTACCAAGTTCCGGTCGGTGGACAGTGCCAATAGGATTAATCTGATTACAATAGGGTTATTGCAGAACAAAGTGGCGAACAGATATATCGATGTCAGTAATCTGTTGGAAGACATGAATTATCGGCTGCAACTGTTTACCACACATATGTTTAGCCGGGATTACCGTTATATCTGGAATCCGCATCGGGATAGTATTAACCCATTGAGTTTTGTACATGTAGCGCGGCAGTCGCTACACAAGAGCACGAAGGTATTGGGGTTATTTTTTTCCATTCAATGGCCGGTCATTTTCATATGGATTATTCTGGCTGTACTCTTTGGTTGGTGGACCTATTATAACATCCGGCGTATCCGTATCCGGCATCAGAAAGAGGAAGCGGAGGCTATTCTGAAGCATTCCAAATATTTATTTAAATATCCGATTGCCAGTACGATAATACTCATCTCTACATTATCGGCGGTATTATCTATCCGATATCCGGTGTTGTATACAGAATTGACCTGGATGATTATTCTGGCGGCAGTTTCCAGGATTTTCTATCAGGAACTGTCTGAGAAATTATTCCGGGACTGGTTATTTTTAGGTGGATTGTTGGTGTTATACTCTCTGAATAACTTGTTGTTAGAGATTACCTATGCGGAGCAATGGGGCATTCTCGTTGGTGCTATTCTCTCGCTGATACTGGGTTTTCGGCTTTTGCGGGAAGAGAGTATACATACATTTGCTGCGCCTAAATTTGTGCGGCCGTTGTTTATACTGTATATCATTACTGCGGGATTATCGTTGTTCATGGTACTCATTGCCAGGGTGAATCTGGCTAAGATACTAGGTTCCAGCGCAGTTGTAAATACGATGATGGCCGTCAATCTTTACATGCTTACCTCCATTTTGCTGGAAGCGGTGTATTTGCAAATTGAGGCTAATAAGAGTAGCAGTAGTTTTATCTCTTTTGTAGATTTCCAGGAGGTACAACGTAAACTTCGTACGTTGTTTACCGTGATGGCGTTCGTTGGCTGGCTGATGGTGGTATCGCGGAATTTGTATGTCTATGAAGATATTTATGATTGGATACAATCGTTCCTTTCCACTGGGCGAACGTTGGGGAATCTGGAGTTTTCTTTTAGCAGTATTATCGTATTTGTGCTTGTTATTTGGGTAGCGTTTATTGTTTCCCAGTTGATTTCGTATTTATTCGGGACATCCGGTCAGCAGGCAACAGGCAAGAAAAACAAGCTGGGATCAGCCATGTTATTGATTCGGCTGGCGGTACTTGCGGGAGGTATCTTGCTCGCATTTTCCGCATCGGGTATTCCTATGGATAAAATTACTATTGTTATTGGCGCGTTGGGAGTAGGTATTGGATTTGGGTTACAGAATATTGTCAATAACCTGGTATCGGGGATTATATTGGCTTTTGAGAAGCCGATAGAAGTGGGCGATGTGATAGAGTTGGGAGCTCGGTCGGGGATTGTGAAGGAGATAGGGATACGTTCCAGTAAGATATCCGCTTATGATGGTTCAGAGGTGATTGTGCCGAATGGCGAGCTGATATCTCAGCAGTTAATCAACTGGACATTGAGTAACCGTACCCGTCGGGTGGAGGTGGTGATTGGAGTGGGTTATGGCAGCGAAGTGGAGCAGGTGAAAACGATCATATACAGCGCCTTTCCTGGGCGTGAAGGTGTATTAACCATACCTGCGCCTGTGGTTTTACTGAGTCAGTTTGCTGATAACTCCATTAATTTCAGAGTTTTATTCTGGATTTCTGATTTGGGGAATGCGGGTACATTGCAGAGTGATGTTTTAGAATTCATCTACGATGCTTTGAATAAGGCAGGCATTGAATTGCCTTATCCACAGCGGGATTTACACATTCGAAGTATTGATGAAGACATCCTAAAATCCTGGGAAAAAGATGCTCCTTCCGATGAGGGTTAATAGCGATTTCAAAAAAAAATTTAAAAAAAGTTGCATTAACATTTTGATTATTCATTTATTAGCCGTTATCTTTGCACTCCCGTTTTGGGGATAGCGCTTCGGCGGTGACTCTCAAAACAAAATATGGCGAGGTAGCTCAGGTGGTTAGAGCGTTGGATTCATAACCCAAAGGTCTCGGGTTCAACTCCCGATCTCGCTACAGATAAAAAGCCGCAAATCTTTTACTATAAAAGGTTTGCGGCTTTTCCGTTTGGGGATGGTAGTCGGTTTGGTGGTCGATTAACTCAAATTAATAACCTTCACTTTTTTGCCAAGAAGGCGCCTCAACGATTATTGAAACACCTTCTTTCTCATTTTAGTCGTTTAATCCGAGATACAATTTTACCGAGGCATAATCCGACCAATTTACTGAGGCAGCAGATCTAGCCTGTACATTGCCTGGCACAATCATATAGCGGTATTGCTGATACTTAATACCATTATTAGTGAAAGTACTCATGTTCCCATTGGCATACAATTGAATCTTCTGCTTGGACACCGACACCTGAATGTTAAGGCCGGAAGTTCCAACATAAGGCAGCGAATAAATAACAGGATCACTTGGATTGCTGGTATTGAGGTATACTTTTACCTCCGCAGTACTCAATAAATCCAACGTGAGTTTTGGTGCATCAATAATAGCAAAGTAACCTATTGTATCAATTTTACCACCTATTCTGTGTACTGTATCTGGTTTATACGGTACATCCAGCCATCCGGAGTAGATCACCGTGCCGGAGTTGGAATCTCCTTTGGGCCCAGCGGGACCGGCAGGACCAGTTGGGCCTGCTGGGCCTTCTTTACTGCAGGAAATCATGAAAATAAGGATAAAAAGTCCTGACAATAGGACTAACGATGGCATAAGTTTATACTTCTTCATATGGAAAATTGGGTTGGGGTGAATGATTAGGGATTTTCAATTTAGGGCCACAAATTACATATTTCCTCAAAAATTCATAGCGCGAAAGCCCAGTAAAATGAGGCTGCTGCTATTTCTTTGAAACTGAATATTGTAACAAAACAATAGTCAATTTATTAAGAACTCCTTATGTTTCCTATAATTGCATTAAAACTATTAGATATATCATGGGAGTTGAAATGCACATAGGGTGTCTGAGTTGTAAAAAGTTCATCTGGTTGGGATCACAAAAAGCATACAAGTGGGAAGGGTTTCAACTACAGCACCACCATGTAAAAACCTTTATGACCTGGCATAGTATGCCAGACTGTGAGTTATTTCATTCCAACGATGGAACTATGGAAGTTCCATGGGATAATCATCCACAAGAATGGGAGGAAGACAGCCGTTCCCGGTCATTTTGGGACTCCTATCAGAATAAAGGAATTGGATGCGCTCACTGTGGGAAGCTTATAGACGATCAGGCCTCACCTGTTATTTTAACGGAGTGGTTCCAGCTTTGCAATAATAAGTGCAAACAAGATTACTGTGATGAATACCTGGATCGATATGATCTTCGGATATACGATTCATCCAAGGATCAGCCAGATGTAAGTAAATCAACTTGGACAATAGCCTGTCATACTTGCAAGACCTATTACACGGTGGAATCTGAAGAGTATACCCGGGCGGATACCTATAAGCATTTATCACTGTTTCTATCTATACACATGCATAAGGATTATGGACTGTATAAGATATACCACTATGTAACGCCATGCATTCCCACTTTACCATGGCAGCATCCAGCTACCGCGCATGAGTGGAAGCCTTACGGTGATGAAATTTAATTTTTATTGAATGGTCTTTATCATGATTGAGACTAGCAGTTCCCGGCAATTACAGATAAACCCCGGGCTGTCTATCCCGCATTTAATTAGTCGCCTTCCAATGATCGAATTTTTTTCTCAGCGTTTTAACTGCATTTGAGGTCTCATCAGTTTGATTAATGATGAGATTTAGAAATGGATGTTGGGGATCATCATTCTCTTTTGCTACCGTAAGAAAAGCACTGGAAGCCTTTCTGTCTCCACAACGCTTATCGCCACCGTATGCTGCACCGGCCTCTAAGGCGAGCATTAAGACCTCTTGAACAGGCAATCCCTTTCTCTGGGCCTTAAGGGCCACCTTTAAGATCTGATTCAGCATTTCTTTATTGCTGAGGGTATTTCCCTGGATAGAAATTCCCGAAGAAGTCACTGTCCCTTTCTCTGTAGTGGTGTTTGTTCCGGTGTAAGTTTGTGGCTGATAGATCTTATTCAAACAGACCACTGCATACTGTTGTTCTTCAGGATCAAAAGACGGATCTTTAATAGCATTCAGGATTTCTTCAGGGGAAGCGTCTGCGAGCACCATTTGAAGACCCTTGTTTCTTGCTTGCTTATTGCTCATTGCCTGTACTACTACTGCACCTTTTCCAGGCACAATTCCGCCGATGCCGTACACACTAAACGTACAGGATGCGCCGGCAATACCAATTTCTTTGGTCTTGGGATCAATTATAATAATTGACCAGGTGGCGTTGGCATTATTGACTCCCACCAGCAATAAACCAAGTATCAGGATTAAACGTGCCATTCTTTTCATTTATACAGCAGTTATGATGAGATATCTACGAAATCAAGTCTGCAAACCAACCCTATGAAAATAACGCTATACCCTGTGTTTTTAGCTCAGTAATAATACAGCGGATTAAAGCACTGGTTCTGTTGCCCTAATGATACAATCAATTACACTCTCCGCATCGCAATTATTAAGTCCAGCTCCCCAGCATGCATTAAACTCCAGCACAAACCAGCCCAATCCTTCATTATAAGCAACATCCACCACTACTACATTCGGGAGTTGATCTTTGAACTTGTCTATAAAGCTGGACAAAAAGTGACGTGCTTCTTTCAAATCAGCATCTCCTTCATACAAGGCTACATCCCTGATGATTCCATCCATTACAAAGCATCTTGCTTCTGCCTGAATAGGCGCTATGATACTGGAAAGAATGAGTTGTTCCTCTTGCTGTAAACCATTTATAACCTGTTGGAAATCGGTACGTGTTTGGAAAATACCGGCAAGAAATAGCTTGGGGATAACAGGCTTTATAAATACTGGAAAATCGGTATCCAATACCTGTTCTATTGTTTTGAGCTTAATATCTCGCTTCGTCCAGCTCTTATCCAGGGCAGCAATCAAAGTATCGTCCGGAGAGACTAATGCGACATTATAAATCTGGGCTAAGACCAATGAAAACGTTTGATTGCCATATATTGCAATGGGCTGTTGGTTCAAAGACTCGTCCTTTATCCAATACTTACCTAATCGTCTAATCTGGCCTCCTTTGTTCGTCCAAGCGGTAACGACCTGGTCAAATTCCACATCAGTTTTTTCAGGTATTAACAGGGTGATAGGATTATTCATTGGGGCAGTTTTAATATCGCTCAAATGGCAGTTTTATCGGTGATAATAACCAGGACGTCCCATCTTCCAGCTGTTTCACATGCCAGAATGTAATACCTGCCGTCGTCACTTCCTCCTGCTGCTCATCGAACATAAATGGAGGAACCCACATTAACTCCACCTCTCCATCTCCATCCCAGCCTGCTTCCAAAAACAGTTCCTTCGCAATATTGACATATTCGCTTGCATTATCCAGACACTCTTCCGGCCTGATGGTGAAGTTCAGGTTATCAATCCACTCATATGCTGATACCCTGAAGGTTCTTAGGGTTTCGGGCGGATAAGTGATGATTCTTCTTTTATCTCTTTGGGGGTTCATGTTTTATGCTTTCCTGGGTTCAAATATTTTTACTACTTCCGGTGCCTGTGCATCCATGAACATCTGTGCGCGTCCGAAAAGGCAGATCTTACCAATTCTGTCGAAAACATTCTGTCGGCCCTGATCATCAACGAGCACTTCATCTTTGCAGATCCCTTTTTGGTGATTAGCTTCGATGTAATCCCAGTGTTGATTTATTTCCTCTTCGAAAACCAATGTGAATGCAGGCTGACTATACTCGATAATGATATTGCGATCATCCATAAATCGAGGTGCAAAATCAGGATGATAATTAAAAATCTGCTCCAGTATGGCAACAGCACTTTCCCGGATGTTCTCTACTTCTTCTCCGAAATAGGTAACGGTGCCATTCTTGAAGATGGCAAATTGGATCTTCTCATCTGTGTAATACTTTACTTTCTCTAAGATCTGGTCTATGTCAACCGGAAGATCTGGTTTCCATTCAGGTACCGGCGGAAATGCTGTTTGCTCGTTCATGCTATTATTTCTTGGGAAGAATCCTCTTCCATCTGTATATTAATTAGTTTCTTACTTAGAGTATGCATCCCATACTGCTTTTGCAATGGCGGCAATCGTTCCTTCCCGCTCCGCTTCACTGGCTTTTGCGTCTGAAACAAACACCGTTATAGCAACATGTTTCCCATTCGGGAGCGTAATTATTCCTGCATCGTTCGTAGCGGCGGTAATGCCCTCTATAGTCCAGGAAGTACCTGTTTTATGGGCGATCTCTGTGCCCGCAGGTAATTGCGCTTTCAGGCGTCTTTTACCAGGGCCAGAAGTGGCCATCAGATGGTAAAGGTAGCGTTTACTGGAATCTGAGAGCAAGGGTTTCAGATAGAACTTTTCCAGGAGCAAGGTCATCGCCGACGGCGTACACCAGTTCTTATATTGGGTTTTCGCATCATTTTGTTGCACCTGAGCCTCTTCTGTAGTAGCAATATTAATATCCTTGATCCCTAATTGATGTATGTATTTATTCGCAGCCGCAGGGCCACCAAGTACCTTCAACAAGATATCGCAGGCGCTGCCATCGCTGGAACGGATGTTATAATCGAGTAACTCATCTATGGTGAGACTCACGCCACCATTCGGATATTTGTCGCGCAATGGACTAACGCCATCAGTAGTAAGATCCGCCTTCTCAATCTTAATGGGTTGATGGAGCGTCAGCCGACCCTTGTCTACCTGATCTAAAACTGCCATCGAAATGGGAAATTTATAAACGCTCTGCATGGGCAGACGTAAGTCCCGATTAAAAGAAATGGTATCATTCGTTTCCAACACCCGGACCGACACACCTACTTTAGCAGGTATTTTTCCGGCTATAGCGGCTATTTCTGCTCGTAATGATTGTTGGGCAAAGGCAGGAATAGCAAACTGGGTTATAACAGCCCCAATGAGGCTTATAAGTATTGATTTTCCGTTTTTCATAATGATTACAATATCCAATTTTTGCAGTATAAGTTTTCAGGAAATCTTCTTAATCCTTTCTAGCTTAATTTATACTCCCACTAAATACTTAAAACTCCTTCAAGCAAAAAATGGCAATATTTACCTCGACCATGGAGAGCAGACACTAGTGGCAACAACCTGATTATTCATACCTGAAATAAGCCATGGTAGCGCCTTTACTTTTGGCATACTCCAGAAAGCGTTTGAAATTACGCAGATCCTGGCCAAAGTTATTTCCTATATATCCATTTCCAATATCTGTATTAAAATTGTTGAAATAGTAAGCATGCTCAACTGCTTCCGGATTCGTCAATAAATGAGCGAAATGGTTGAACACAGATAACTTTTGTATCAATGAATTGACAGTGTCCAGGACACGATCAATATTGGGATCATACATCCTTTGAATGGCGTCTTGCAATGCCTGCTTTCGCTCTCCTATGACCTTTACTTTCTTCAATGCAGCGGAAAGTTCCTGGTCATTGAAAAACGCTTCCATTTTATAAAATTCGGAGACATCCGTATCCGTGAGTCTTGCGATCTGATCCAGCTCTGGTTCTCCATCTATCAGTTCTCTATAAAGAAGTATACGACAAAATCCTCTGCTCAAATTGTATTTGTAAAAGTTGGCATCGTCCCTGTTATACTCCAAATCATATACGAGATCATCGGCATCAGTATTTAATTCAATATCTATTCCCATCGTATGTTTTAAAAAGATGAATAAAAGGAATCCACTGCTTCCTGGCCGGAATAATTAGGGCCGGCCTGGTCATCGGCGCCTAAGTAGGTTATAGGGAGATGCAGGTCTCTCGGGCCTTCACATTGTACTATTTTAGTCCGACTATTATAGGAGATTCGGTTAATCTTAAAGAGCTGTTTTATGAATTGATGATTGGCGTCGCCATGTAGTTTGATATTATTTAAATCCAGATTAGCTATGAAAATTCCATGCGGTTGCAGGGCTTTCAGCAATGTGGCTAAAACGCTTAATTTATCTCCGATGTAGTGTAATCCATGGACACAGGTGATCAGATCAAACTGAGTGGTATAGGACATATCAACCAGGGACCCTGTTCTGAATTTCACACAGTGAATGGAAGGTGGTACCGACTGAAACGCGTCTACCAAATCAATTCCTACCAAATTCACCTTGTCCTGTAAACTTTTATCAGCAATAGATTGCGCATATTGCAGTAATGCATTTCCTTCTCCACAGCACAGATCCAGCCACGATACATTGGACTGAGCCAGCAATTGCTCATCCAGATAGGCACTTGGATTGAAACGCAAATCTTTCTCATAACTGTTCACGCCGGTGGCTACTCTCTTACGATTCATCCGATTATTCGCCACTATCGGGGACCAGATTAATTCAGCTTCTGAAAGAAGGCCTTTCATCTCTGCTTATAAGTTAGTACAATCCTGAACCCATCAGGATCTAACAATGTGGTTCCATTCTTTGTCCAGTAAGGATTTTTGGCTTCCACTTCGGGAATGTTCAGCGATCGCGCTTTTTTTACCAATTCCGTATAGGCATGGTAGTTATCTCCATAAAATACCAGCAAATCATCCTCATCTGGCGTATGTACTGGCTTTTCATCTGAAATGGTGAACTCCAGATGCCAGTTTTCCCCGGGGATACCGATGAAAACGCCGTCGTAGTTATCATGATTTTTAAAATCACCTAATATTTCACATCCCAGGAGTTGGGTGTAAAAGTCGATTACAGGTTGTAAGGAAGTGGTATGTCGGGCTATTCGAATGTGCATAACTGGGTAATGATAGATGTTAAACAGGATGGAAGGTAAAATAAAGTGGGGAGTTCCGGTCAATATTAAATATAGCCTTCAGATATTTCCACGGAGCCACATGATAACCACACTATACAAATAATACACATATTAAAACATTAATTACGTCACAAATAGACTCTATTTTACGACGCAATTAACCATTAAACGTCATAAAAGACATAAAAATGAAGTATTTTTGAAAAAAAGAAGCGGATTTACGTCATATACTGTGATTTTTTTGTCGTAATGACGAATAATAAGTGTCAATATTCGAATTTGTAATCTTTTAAAATAATAGCGAAAGATGAGAAAAAAGAACCCCGAGATTAACCTTGAGCTTGAACAGATTCTTGTTACACTGGAAAAATTTCCAGAGGGAGCATCACTTACTGCTATTAAAGACCAATCTGCTCTGGATTTGAAAGATCGTACATTCCAACGCAGACTGGAACAGTTAAAGGATGAGGGGATCATTCATAAATCTGGTTCTACAAAATCTTCCCTTTATCGTCTAAGCAAATTCTCCATAAAAACATCCTCTGAGGCGCAGCTTCAAAGTAAAATCACTATTTCGCCAGAGAGTGAACATTTGTTGGAAATGCTATCCGTTCCTCTTTCGCGTCGACATCCAGTTGGGTATAACAGAGACTTCCTAACCTCTTATCGTCCTAATGTGGACAGTTATTTAACTAAAAGTGAGCAACAGAAACTCGCAGAGTTGGGGAAAACTGCCCGACTGGACCAACCGGCAGGCACGTACGCCAAAGAAATTCTTCAGCGGCTGTTGATCGATCTATCCTGGAATTCCAGTCGCCTGGAAGGTAATACTTATAGCCTCCTGGACACGCAGCAGCTGATCACACGAGGCAGAATTCCAGATAATAAATCAGCGATGGAAACACAAATGATACTCAATCATAAAGATGCGATTGAGTTCATCGTGGGTTCTGCCGATGAAATAGGATTTAACCGTTATTCCATTATTAGTTTGCATGCAATACTTTCACAGTATTTGCTCGCTGATCCCAGTGCCTCTGGCAGATTACGACAGTTTGGAGTAGGCATTTCAGACTCTGTATTTACCCCACTTGGCATACCTCAGCAAATTGAGGAAATGCTGGATATTTTGTTAGAAAAGGCATCCCAAATTGAAGATCCATTTGAACAAACATTTTTTGCAATGGTCCATCTTCCCTATTTACAACCATTTGATGATGTAAATAAAAGGGTGGCAAGGCTAGCAGCCAATATCCCACTAAATAAACATAATCTTGCTCCGCTCGCATTTGTGGATGTTCCTCAAAATCTGTTTATCAATGGGATGTTAGCCATTTATGAATTAAATAGAATAGAGCTACTAAAAGATGTGTTCATGTGGGCCTATGAACGATCCTCTGTTAGATATGCAGCATTACGTCAAACATTAGGAGAACCGGACCCTTTTCGATTAAAATACCGGGATAAAATCGGCGCCATCGTTTATGAAATTATCACGGATGTTATCCCTCCAGAAATAGCAGTAATGATCATCAATGAAAAAGCTCAAATCCTGCCTGCAGAAGACCGCTCACGATTCATCGAAGCTGTCGACACAGAACTGTTATCACTCCATGAAGGGAACTTTGCGCGGTTCCGGGTACGGCCTTCTGAATTTGAAAAATGGAGATCCGTCTGGAATAGATAATAAAAAAGGCATCCGGAGAACCGGACGCCTTTTCAAGTAAACCGTATATGCTGTATTAAACTGAGCTTTTTTGTAGCATTGCCTTTACGCTTTTACCGTGGCCAACAGGAATATCCACAAAGGAGAGGATATGCCCATTGTTATCGGTTATTTGTTGCGCTTTCAGGAGGGCATTACCTACCTTGATGGTTTTGTAATTTCCGACGAAAGTGGCGCGCCATAATACATCACGTTTTCCCTGATTCTTAAGAATGGTGAAGGAGGAAGTATGTTGTAGGGAGATGGTAGTCCCTAATAACTGTAAATCACTCAAGGAAGCGGTGGTGGTATTGCTTCCTCTGTATAGAGTGGTTATACGGTTATTATCCGCATCGGGGGTTATTCCCATTAGTCCACGTACAATTCCTTCCACCACACCAAAAGAAACCTCAGGATATTGTCTTCTTTCTGTAGCCGGGTTACTTAATAGCCGGATATAATCCAAAGCCTGCTGCCAATAGCCCTCCCGGAAGAGGATCACAGGCATATAGGACATTGTTTCCACATTCCATTTACTTTGCAGCAGATGTTCAACCGTCGCTTTTCTGCGTGCAGCATCCTGTAACGCATCAAACCAGAGTAAGAACATCTCTCCTTCTCCATTTCCAAACTTCCCTGCTCCAGTATAATAAGTGTAGTAGCGGTTTCCAGCCGCATTCCACCACTGCCCCTCCATCAATTGGCGATAATCTTCCGCTTTCTTTCGGTACACCGCCGCGGCAGCGGTATCGCCATTTTCCGCATGGATGAATGCATATGACAGCATACCGCGGTAAATCGTGGCCATCAGGTCTATGCCTACTTTCAGATCCCCCACATTTTCCACATAGGAAGCCAATCCCCTGCAACGATGGAAATAATCCTGTTCGTTGAAAGGTTCCGGCGCATTTGGATGTAAAGGCCTGGTCATTATGGACTCCGGCTGTAGCAACCATTTTCGTGTATACTCCTCCGTAGTTTTCCGGAAGAATGCCGTAAATGCAGGATCTGAGATATATGTTTTATCTCCCGTCCATTGATACAACTTCCAACAGGCGTAGATAATATCGAAATTCGCATTCAGGTTATACCAGAATTCCCTGTCATTCCGATAATCTTCAGGAGCAGGTTTTCCGTATTTATTAATCTCCCAATATGAGCACCAGTCCTTGCTTTCAGAGATGTTCCGAACAAAGGAAGACAACATATTTTTGTTCTCCTTATTCATTCCACAGATAGCGGCGCCAATAGTTTGATGGGCCACATCCCGCATACAGTAGGCATCGCGGGAAGGCAGGGCCGCCTCATACCAGGGGCCGGCAGGATCAGAGGGATTTCCCCGGTAATGGAGCGCCATCTTCACCGCCCAGTCGTATGACTGCTGCAATGTGGTATCATTGGTGACGAACTTCGCAGGTTCCTGGGCTTGCAGGAAAAATGGGGAAAATCCGACGATAAATAACAATAGCTTTCTCATCATCAACCTTTCTTTAAACGGAACATCACTACATCATGCGATTTTACGCTGGCATTGAAAACCTTCTCTGTGGTACCTTCATTCTTATGTGACCAGACATTATAGAGGGTATATCGGCCTTTATTATCCAGCGTATGATGGAAAATATTATCTACTACCGGCGTTTGTTGCCAGTTGAAGCTTACCTTTTTTTCTGTGCTGCCACGATTCAGGAAGCAAACTGCCCAATCCCCTTTCTGCAAGGGTTTAAACCAGATTTGCAGGCTATCCTTATCTGAGAATTTGAATCCCTGGATGCCCAGCGGGTCCTGGTCGATAGCAATAACATCTTTATTGGTGAGGATTTCCTTTGTCTGCGGTGTCATTTTACGGATATCGTTTCCGGCCATCAGCGGGGCCGCCATCATGGCCCATAAAGAGAAATGAGTTCTGTCTTCCGACAAAGTCATGCCGTTGCCTACTTCCAGCATATCCGGATCATTCCAATGGTCAGGGCCAGCATATCTGCGCAGCGTATCCTGTAAATCTGAGATACGCATTACGCTTAATGCATCCCAGGTACCATGACTGTGTACGGAGTCAAATACCTGCCAGATATCTTCTGTTGTTCTCCACAGTTGGCCAACTGGTTCTCCCCATTCCCAGGGTTTATTCACGCCCCACTCACATATACTGAAAATCATGGGATGTCCTGCTTTACGCAAGGCATTACTCATAGTGGTGTAAGCCTCTTTGGCATTGATGCCTTTGGTATTGCACCAGTCGTATTTCAGATAGTCAATATTCCAGGCGGCGTAGTTTCTGGCATCCTGGTATTCATATCCGCGGGTACCTGGATATTTGGCGCAAGTCAATGTACCGGCACAGTTATACATGCCAAATTTTAACCCTTTCGCATGTACGTAATCCACTACGGCGCGGAGTCCGTGGGGGAATTTTTTCGGATCAGGAACGAGGTTCCCCAAACTGTCTCTTTCCATAGCCATCCAGCCATCATCCAGTACGAGATAGTTATAACCGGCGTCTTTCATGCCTGTTTTCACCAGCTCATCGGCCATTTCCATGATCATCTTTTCGTTGATCTCGACCTGGAAGGTATTCCAGCTATTCCAACCCATTGGCGGAGTGGGCGCCAGTCCTTCAAATTTCTGTGCAGATGCGGTTTGGACGAAAGCCAGTGCCAGCATCCATATCATTAGTTTTTTCATATTGGTAGCAATTAATTGTATCCTGGATTTTGTAAGAGATTGGTTCTTCTGATTTCCTCTCTTGGAATGGGCAATAAATAATGTTGCGGGAGGAAGCGTCTGTCCTGCACTTTGATGTAGGAATAGGTTTTAGTACCATCTGTATTTTTGATGATCTTCATGCCACCTAATGGCTTATTCTCTGTATCGTCTGCAATTTTCCAGCGGCGTACATCATAGTAGCGATGTCCTTCCAGGCACAGCTCTACTTGTCTTTCGTTCTGTATTTTTTTCAGCAGATCTGGTCCGGTGAGGTTTCCTGGCAAATCATTGACGATACCTGCCCGATGACGCAATAAATCCAGGTAGTGGCGCGCTTCTGCTTCGTTTTTCAGTTGGTACTGCGCTTCTGCGTAGTTCAGGTATATTTCCGATAATCGGGCGATTATCCAGAACTTATTGGTTTGCGTCTCTACATTATAATTGTAAGTAGTATCCTGATATTTACGGAAGCTATAACGGGTAAGCGTGGCATTCCAGGTGTCCCAGCCTTGCTGCGAATCCAGACCACCTTCATACATTTCCGCCACGTTACTGTGACCGGCGGTGTATCTGTCTTTGAAGAATTCCGGACGACCATAAGGACGGCCATCACAAATGATGTCGCTGTAAAAACGGTTATCCCTGTTTGCATAAGGATGTTGTGGATCATAACCGGAAGTAGGATCTGTGATATCTTTTCCGTCGGCAGTACCGAAAGCATCCACCAAGTTCTGACTGGGCGCAAATGAAGACCAGCCGTGATAACCATTTGGGGCCAGGAACATTTCAACTCCCTGGAAAGCATCCCAGAGATATTGTTTGCTGCCCGCTCTTGTCATAATGAGTTCGGAATTGCGGGTCGTAAACAGATCTGCATAATTCCCTGTATACAATTGATAGCCCGGCATATCAATAATTGCTTTGGCGGCATCAGCAGCCAACTGCCATTTTTTGGAATCATTCGTGGTATTCCATAATGGACTGGCAGCATACAACAATACTCTGGATTTCAAGGCCAGCGCGGCTGCTTTGGTGGCACGCCCCAGTTCTCCTGCTGAATTAGGGTAGCTGTCTGGTAAAACGGCGGCGGCGGCATCGCATTCTCCCACAATAAATGTTACACAGTCCTCAAAGGAGCTGCGCTGCATATCAAACTTACTGTTGAGGTCAAATGGCTTGGTAACCAAAGGTACTCCCCCATAGTCGCTGATTAGTTTAAAGTAAGCATAAGCGCGCAGATAGGTGATCTCTGCTTTGAGGCGATTTCTTCGGGTAGCGTCGCCGGGAACATTATCAATTTTAGAAAGGAAAGTATTACAGTCCTGTATTCTCTTATAGGTTTCCGGCCAGATATCAAAGTTATTCAGGTTATCCGGCGTCAGCGATCCGGAATTCATGATGGAGGCATTATAGTCATCAAACCTATTATAGGCTTCATCACAGGCGGAAGACAATGCCCAGGAACGATTGGTCAGTTTATCCCAATAGTGGCCTGGGTTTGGCAGGATGGTATATTGAAAATCAGCGAAGGCCTCTGCCAGATTCAGGTCTTTCCACACTGACTGATCAGAATATGAATCCAGCGGCATTTTATTCAGTACATCTTTCTGACAAGCCATCAAACTACAGGCAGCCAGTAATGCCACTCCTAAATTCCTATATAAACTTTTCACGATTAGTAGATTTAAGCGTACACAAATAATATGGAACTACAGCCCAATGCTAATTCCAGCGCGATAAACTCTTGTTTGCGGATAACTGATTCCAGTCACGTTATCTGTTTCCGGATCACGGTTAAACTTCCTCATATGGTCAATAGAGAAGAGGTTGAACCCACTCACGAACACGCGTATATTTTCAATTCCGATGCGGCCATACACGCTTTTAGGAATCATATAAGACAGTTGTGCAGATTTCAATCTGATGAAAGAAGCGTCCATCAGCCAGAAGTCGGCATACACGGAATTACGCGGATCTTTTGAGTTGAAGGCGCGTGGATAAACCGCATCCGGGTTATCAGGCGTCCATCTGTCGTTGTACAACCATTGTGGCGGCGCTACAATCGAACCTTGCATTTGAGGCAGGATCAGTTGTTTAGCCATTGTCTGACCAGCCCAGACCAGATCTAAAGACAATCCTTTGTAACTGGCGCCCATAGTAACACCGAATACCACTTGTGGATAGGCAGATTCAGGAATGCGTACCTGATCATCTGAAGTAATATTACCATCGCCATTTTTATCCACAATCCATAAATCGCCTGGCGCAGCGCCTGCCATATGTGGCGAACTAGCTACTTCTTCTTTGGTGCGGTAAATTCCTTTTGTTTGATAAACCAGCCAGGAGCCGATAGGCAGACCAGTTGTTTTTTGATAATCAGGGATATTCGGCGCTTCATCTTTGAAGATTACTTTACTCTTCGCATAGGTAAAATTCACGCCCACATTATATTTCACATCCCGTAAACTACTGCTGTAGTTCACAATAAAGTCGAATCCTCTGTTCAGCGTTCTGCCGATATTTTCATCTGGCAGCGTCATACCGGAATAGTATGGAACGGAAGCGTTTCTTGGCGCCAGGATATCTTTCCTGAGGTTACGGAAATAATCAGCCGTAACGCTTAATTTGTTATTCAGGAAAACAGCGTCCAGACCAAAGTTTCTCGTGTCTTGCTTTTCCCAGGTAATATCAATATTTGGAACAGAAGCGAGATAAAGCGCAGTAGCTTCAGAATAGTTGGGGCCGAAGTAGGTGTAATATTCTTTAGGAGCGCTCCAGTAATCTGATGACATATTGCTTACGAGAGAATATCTGGCGAGATACAGGTATTTCGCTACCGCGTCACTTCCCATAATCCCCCAGGATGCCCGTAATTTCAGGTTATCCACAAAGTGAATGTTCTCTCTGAAGAAATTCTCTTCGGAGATACGCCAGCCCAGAGAAGCGGAAGGGAACATACCCCATTGTTTACCTTTCGGAAAATTGAAGGAGCCATTGTAACGACCTACGATTTCTGCGAGATATTTATCGGCATAGGAATAGGATAATCTACCGAGATAACTTTCTCTCCCGTCTTGTGTAGCGCTACCAGTACCGATTTGATCGACTGCGCTTCCGGCAAACAGTTGGTCCAGCTGATCGCTCACCAGGTTCTTGCGGGATGCGAGGGTACGCTTAAAGGTAGAAGTAGTTTGTTCATAACCGAGGAAAGCATTGATGGTATGTTTTCCAAATGATCTGTCGAATGCTACTTTGTAGAAGTAGGTATTTTCATTGTAGATTCTTTCGTCTTGTGTAAGGCTTAGAATGGCAGTGCTACTACGTTGGTTATTGTAAGTATTGGTATTAAGGCTGAAAGAATAAGCATCCCAAGGGCGGGTAAAAATCTTTTCACTGCGGAGGCGGTAATCAAAAGCCATGTAACCGCTTACAGAGAGACCTTTGAGGACAGCAGGTAACTGCCAGTCGAATCCCACTTTAGGTTGTACGAAAAGGTCTGTTACATTATCGTATCCGGTTTGTGAAGATGTCATCAGATAAGGATTCCGCCCGTTGGCTATACCTGCTGAAGGAAGGCCGTTTGTCCAGTGCACCGGAATAAACGGATACATACTTACGGTTTCATGCAGGATGCTGTTGGCAGAAATAGCGGGGTATTGCCTTTCTTCTTTTCTGGCAGCGATATCAAAGGTTAGTTTCAGGTTTTTAGAAACGCTTGCATCGATATTGGAGCGCAGGTTATAGTTTTTGAAATTCTCGTCGCTGTTGGCCCAGTTGCTTTGCTGGGAGAGGTATTGGCCGGAGATAAAGAATTTCACTGCTTCCGAACCTCCGCGTACGGAGAGGCTATGATTGGTTTGTGGCGCATTTTTTCTGAATACGGCTTTCTGCCAGTCAGTGCTGGTATAATTGGGATCATTACCTGCTTTGTACTTATCGATGTCTGCCTGTGTATAAGGCAAAGTGCTGCCATTATAGCCATTCAGTTCATTATAGTAAGTCATGTATTGCCAGGAGTTTACGCGATGTTCCATCCTGGTAAGTTGTTGCAGGGCATATGATCCTTCATAGGAAATTTGTGGTTTACCTGCCTTTCCTCTTTTGGTGGTAACGAGGATGGCGCCATTCGCGGAACGAACGCCATAGATAGCTGCAGAAGCATCTTTCAGCACGGTAACGCTTTCGATATCATTGGGATTCAGGCGGTCTATATTTCTGTCTGGAATACCGTCAATCAGTATGAGCGGGTCTACGCCACCACTGAAGGAGTTGAATCCTCTGATGTATAAGGACGAGTTATCGTCTCCGGGGCGGCCCGAGCGATTGTTGGCGATTACGCCGGGTATATGTCCTGCGAAGGCATTGGATACGTTGGCAGAGGGAACTTTGGCCATCTCCTCTCCTTTCATCATCGCTACAGATCCTGTCAGGGTGGATTTCTTTTGCGTGCCATAGCCTACTACCACCACTTCCTGCTGCTGTGCCACCAGACGTTTCATTACTACAGTAACGTACTGACTTTTACCGATGAGCACTTCTTGTTTTTCCATACCCATGAATGACAGTACCAGTACGCCGGAAGCGTTGTCTGGAGCGCTGATCTGGAACTCGCCGTTGTCCTTGGAGACCGTGCCAGTAGCGGTTCCTTTTACTTGAATGGTGACGCCGATTAAGGGGTCGCCTTTTTCATCGGTAACTCTACCGCGTATAGTCACGGTGGGCTGTATCGGTTTCTCGGACACCATATTCGTATGGTTTTCCGGTTTCCTGACAATGATGGTTTTGTCTATAATTTCATAGGTAACAGGTTGATGACGGAAACATAGTTTCAGTACTTCTTCCACCTGTACGTTGTTTACTTCAATATCTACTTTATCTGCGTTTTGCAGGAGATGATCGTTGTAAACGAAGTTGTATCCGCCTTGTCTGCTGATTTCTTTGAAAACAGTTTTAAGCGGTACATTTTTCAGAGAGAGCGTAATGGTTTGGGCATTCGTGGCGGCGCTTCCCTGGATCACGAATACTAAAAGCAGAATGGTTACCAGCTTCATGGTTAATTTAATTTGGGCGAAAAGTCCCGATGGTGCTAGCGGGCGCTGATCGCCACCTCTTTTCATAAAAGTGGAATCACAAAAAACATTTTGCATATTTTTGTTAAGGTTTGGATGTAAACAATTGGCAGTCCTGAATCGATTGTATAACTGTATTGATCCAACTTTTCACCGGGAAGTGCCGCGAACACTTTCCGGTTTTTTGTTGCATCAAGGTTGTCCTAAGTATGTATGGTATTATTTTCTGACTATAATTTTCTTTTCTTTCATTTCAAAATGAGCGCCACCGCTGATTTCCATGAATTTCAACAGTTTTGACAACGGTACGTTCCTGGAAATTTCCATGGTATAGGAATCTTTGATATTATCCTCAAAAACGACTTCTACATCGTACCATCTGCTGATCTGGCGCATGATACCCTGAATATCCATTTCATTATAGGAGAAGCGGCCATTTTTCCAGGCCATGAGCGCCTCTATATCCACATGATCTCTGATGGCGATGTGCTCTTTTACACTCGCCTGCTGACCAGGTTTAATAATGGCTTCTTTACCCTTATGCGCTACCAGTACGCTTCCTTCCAGCAAGGTGGTATTCACTGCAGGTTCGTCGTTATAGGCGTTGATATTAAAATGCGTTCCCAGTACTTTTACCACTACGCCTGATACAGTTACGAGGAAAGGCTTCGCAGGATTTTGTGTCACTTCGAAATAGGCTTCTCCTGTCAGTTCCACTTTGCGTTCGGCGCCTGTAAAACTGGTAGGAAAGCGGATGGAAGACGCCGCATTGAGCCATACATGACTCCCATCCGGTAGCATCACCTGAAACTGGCCACCACGTGGAGTTGCCACCGTATTGAATACGGTGGCTGTGGAATTCTGCAATTGTGGGTCATAGGCGATTTCGCCATTCTTTTGTTTGAGGACATTCACGCCATTTTGTTGGGCAAGTATTCCTTGCGTAGCACTATCCAGTTCTACTTTACTGCCATCTGCCAGTGTCAGGATAGCTTTGTTGCCTCCTGGCGGATGATCGTAGCGGAGTCGTGTATCCGTTGACGTGATTAACTCCGCTGTATGTCTGTTAAAAAGGAACCGATAGGATGCCGTGATGGTCAACAGCAATACAGCTGCAGCGGCCACCGCTTTCCAGTTAGTGAAGCTCTTCCGCATAGGCACCACTTTCGTCTTTTCCTCTTGCAGGGCGGCCTGTTGCAGGATAGACTGGAAAATCCGGTTTTTGTCTTCCGGATCGGTCATCTGCGTATAGGCATTTCCGTAAAGCGCCTGGTCGAGCGACTGTAACAATACTTCCGGATGGTCTTCTTTACGCAGCATTTCCAGTAGTTCAGACAATTCCGATGGAGGCAGTTTGTCCTCCAGGTATTGTTGCCATAAATCCTTCAGTTGTGTATGATCCATTATAAGTGTAAAAAAGACGTTTATATGTTTACAATAATAAAGACACTTAAAAAATGGGGAGGTATGAGTGGGGAGACAAATTTTTTTTTAACGGCCGTGCACCATGCAAAAATAGAAGAGGAGTAAAAGTTCCAGGGTGGCGTGATGACGGAGATACCCTCGGATAACATGCAGGGCCTTATTCATATGACTTTTCACCGTATGAACGGATATATGAAGGGAATGGGCAATTTCTTCCTGGCTAAGGCCCTGGTGGCGACTTAACCTATAGATAGTGCGTTGTTGGGGAGGTAGTTGTTCTACGGCTTTATCGACGAGCTTTTCCAGTTCTGAGCATAGGAGTCGTTTGTCGGGTGTATCCGTAGCCAATGTAGTTGCTTCTACATAATCCAGGAGATGGTCAGTGAAGGATTCTACTTTTATGTTGCGTCGGAATTCGTTGTAGATATGATTACGGGCGATGGTAAACAGGTAACCTTCAAATTTTTCCACTGCTGCCAGCTTCTCCCGTTTGACCCAAATTCTTACAAATATATCCTGGGCCATTTCTTCGGCCAGATCCGGCGATTTGGTGAGGGCCATCGCTACCCCATAAACAGTATCCCAATAGCCATCAAAGATTTGCCTGAAGGCAGATTCATCTCCCTCCGCTACTCTTTTCAGCACTTCTGCTTCATTGTATATTAGGACAGTTGGCAATTTAGACCCGTAGATTTTAGTATCCGCACAGGTTACTCCTGGCAAAGCGATTGTTTATTCTGGTTGTATTATCAGCCAAGGTATAAAATTTAGCGTAATTCAGAAGGTTCATAGAGAAATAAAAATCGGAAAAGAAAAGAGAAAGGCTGGCGGATATAGCCAGCCTTTGATGTGGTTTTATGCTCTCGCGAAATAGCGCTTGATCAGGTCCAGGTTTCGCTGCATGATTTCCCGGTTATCACCTACAAAAAGGTTGATTTGCTTACCGTTTTTCTCCACTAAACGGATATAAACGGATTCATTACTACCGTAAGGTTGGTCATCTTCATCCAAACCAGCCCGCGTGGCTACTACTTTAAGTATGAAACTGTCAATTTCCCCGAAAGAAAATTCTTTGTTTACTTTCTTCAGGAGACTACTTTTCACCAACCCTGCCTGTTGTTGCTGTTTATCCATACTCAGCACAGTGGTATCTATAAACAGGTAGCCTATTCCTGCTCCCAGAGAAATAATGCCACCCAACCAGAGAAGTGGTTCAATACCTTTTATCAGGAAAAGTAAGAGCATTCCAATTCCCGTAACAATTAATGTCAGGAGGACCACTCTGGCGGTCAAATTGTTATTGTGCAGTATCAGGGTGTTATTATCCTGTTGTAATATTTTCATGTAAATAATTTTATTCGTTTAATTAGCTCCTCCGGCAGCGATCACATTCCCTCCACCTGCGGCGATCACATTTCCTCCTCCCGCAGCAATTACATTGGCGCCACCTGCCGCAATAACGGCCGCTGTAGCCTGTGGACTGAAAGTATAGGTACTGATACCATTTTGATTTATACGGTCCTGGATACCAGCCACCGTAGCCGTATTCTTTCCTTTATTCTTCCAGGTGGTATGGAAGGCCACCAGTTGCGCAAAAGAGTAGGTTCGCTGATTCATCCAGTATTGTAATTCAGCAGCATCGGGAGCACGGTTAAATACCCTGTAATAGGATTGCTGGATGACCAATGATTTTGATTTGCCGCTGCTATTCAGGTTGTTGATCTGAGTATTGAAGATTTCAGCATATGTTTTGGATTGTTTAGTCCAGTAGCTGATATCTTCGCCGGAGGGGCCCCAGCCAAAAGCATCCATATAAGCTCTGTTGATGGTACTCACTTTTTCATTGTTATCTCTGCTCAGATGCCCTCTGTGCATTTCAACCATTTGTTGAATGGTATAGCTACCTCCTCTGCGCCATTCATTCAGTTCGCGGTTATCTGCAAAGCGGCCAAATGCAATGAAATAGCTACTGTTAATGATTTCATCTTTGGATTGAGCTATAGCGGCTGAAGTAAATGCCGAGAATAACAATAATAACAGTGTAAGTGCTCCAGGTTTCTTCATATATTTAATTTTGTTCAAACAAAACTAAAGCGGCCCTGATTCAGGGGAAATACCGACAAGTCGGTATTTCTATATAGAGCGATACCTGTATTTTGTAACTTTTATCAACCTACAACCAAAGATGGGAGCCTGGTTTTTCCGGAGAGATCGTCATCTTACTATCATTATCCTAATATTCATTGCGGTAGTTTTTCCGCCTATGCCGCTGTGGGCACAGGTCCTGGACGTGTGCCCATCTGGTTCCGGGATCAGTGTAAGTAATATGAGTTTTTTAAAGGAAGAACAATCTCTCCCTCTTTCCACCGTTCCTGCACTGTTTCATACTGGCCAATTCCAGGAAACAGATCGGAATTATGTCAATTTTGGAAGCACCTATCATCGTTACTGGATGCATTTTTCCTTAACAGGAAGTGATACAGACCAACAACTGATGCTGGAATTCAATAATCCACAATTATACCGGTTACAGCTATACGTAGGAGAAAAAGACAGCTTGTCTATGCTATATAATACCGGCAGTGATTTTCCTTTTGCTCAAAGGCCCTTTTTGTATGGGAATTTTGTGTTTCCGTTGCATGTAAAGGCTGGAGAAAAAACGGATTATTTTGTACTGCTGGACCGGCGGCAGGAAATTCTGAAATTCACGCTGAACATCTATGAGCGTCAGTATTTTATGCAGCAATACAATCGTCATTACTGGCAATACGGTTGTTTCACCGGAATTGTCCTGTTTATCATACTGTTCAGTGTCTTTCTCTCCATTACATTGCATGCAAAAATTCACCTGTGGTACACGTTGTATATCTTGTTGATGCTGATGTTTGTGTTGGCAGATACAGGTCTGGGTTATGAGTTTTTATGGGGGCAGTTCCCTATCTTAAATAAACATGCCAAAACCCTGCTTGGCATGGTGGCTTTTCCAGTACAATTGCAGTTTATGCAACTGTTTATCTCCCAGCAAAAAGGCAGCCTACTCTTTAAGTTAATTCGCCTGAATAAGGCCTTGTTTATGTTCCTGATAGTGGGATTTCTCATCATGATCTGGCGGGCCTGGGTATTACCTGTACCGGCTATGATGTTTTTCCGTATATGCTTCTACGTAGCGTATGTCACGGGAATTTTGCTGGTATTCTTAAGTTTGGCGGAAAAGATCAGGCAAGGCAACCGGGTAGCCCTGATTTACCTTGCGGCAGTGATGATGATCCTGGTGCAGGTGGTCATTGTGATGATGATCCGCTGGCATTTGTTGGATATGACAATTGATACTTCTGCGACGATGGCATGTTGCGTATTGGCAGAAATCATTCTTTTGACACTGGGATTAACCTTCCGTTATAATTATTACAAGAAGGAAAAAAACAAACTGGAACTGGCCTTGGCTAACCAACAGAATGCTTTGCTGCAAAGGGTGGTAGAAGCAGTCGAGGAGGAAAAACGGCGTATAGCAGAAGATCTGCATGATGGATTGGGAGGCACCCTGGCAGTGATAAAGGGTATGGTTACTGGTATGGATAGTTCACCAGCGCGGGCTCCAGGCGCATTGGCAGCGGATGCAGCTCAACTACTGGATCAGGCCTGTATGGATCTTCGGTTTATAGCACATGACCTGATGCCGGCTGCCTTTCATGCTACCAGTTTAGGTAAAGCCCTGGAAGAAGCGGTACATAAGGCCGATTTAGTATCTGCTGAAATCCAGTTTACGTATATACAGAGTGGAACGGCTTTTACCCTGGATCAGAAAACAGCGTTATGTATTTACCGTATGTTACTGGAAATGTTGCATAATATACGAAAGCATGCACGCGCCACACAGGCTATTGTACAGCTAACCTATTTTCCACAATCAGTGCAGTTACTGGTGGAAGACAATGGTTGTGGCATCGCATCAACGGTGATCGAAGAACAGGGCATTGGATTGAAAAATCTGTATTCCAGAGCAGAATACATTAATTCAAAAATACATATTGATTCAGGCAGAAATGGGACGACCATTATCTGTGATATTCCTTACAATAAAGATCGGTGAGATGATATGCAGATTAATAATTGCAGATGATCATGTACTGTTTAATGATGCCATCAAGACGATGTTGGAGCAGGAGCAAGGCATAGAGGTGGTTGGTCAGGTATTTTCCGGAGAAAAGGTATTGGCAGCAGTGAAGAGAGAAGAGCCGGATTTAATTTTGCTTGATATCAAGATGCCGGGTATGACAGGTATCGAGGTTGCCGGCGCAATCAGGGACTGTTACCCCGGGATCAGGATCATGATATTATCTATGTATGACGACAAACGATTCGTCCAGGAATGCAAAAAGTATAACGTTCACGGTTATATGTTAAAAAATGCTTCCCGGGAGGAGTTGGTAAATGGGATATGGACGGTGATGGAAGGGCGGCCATATTATGCGGCAGGGTTGGGAGAAAAGGTAAATATCCACCAACAGGATGATTTTATCAGGCGATATAATCTGACGAAAAGAGAATTGGAGATTATCCGTTTGGTAAAGGAGAACTATACCGCCCAGGATATTGCAGACAGGTTATTTCTGAGTGTGTATACGGTAGAAACCCATCGTCGGAACATTAATTTGAAACTGGGGATAAAAAACACGCTGGCTTTGGTAAAATTTGCGGAAGACAATGAGATCTAACGGCATTGACCTGCACAGCCGCAAATCCATTTCTGGGAATTTGCGGCTTGGGAAGGGTTTTCCGGCAGGTTGTTTTGAGGGATAAAACGTCAGTGGATGTAATTCCTGGTTGAATTATAAAAATCTTTTCTTGTGTGCTACTCCTTGCTCTAACCTATTTATTATCTGTTGTTTGAACATTCTGACCAGGCTATCAAATCCAGCGGCTAACATACAGAGTGCTCTCGACAAATAAAAAATTTCTGAATTGTTACTTTTTCTTATTTTGGTTACAAAGCACGAAAGAATTTAGGACCCGTGAAATATTATTCGACCAATGTCAGTATCCGCTAGACATAACGTTGCTACTACAGAAGTGAAAAAGAGGAATAGCCTGACGCAATGGATGGCATCAGGAGCATTTGAAAAGTTCTATACGCCGAAGGTTCGTATAGTCGCCCACGCATGTATATGGATAATACTATATATATTGCATGTTCTATTGGTGAAGAGTAACTATGGAGAGTCTTTGCCAGTCTGCCTATTATTTGCCTTCAGGAATGTGCTGTTTATAGCATTCAGTTTTTATTTCCTGATGTATCTGGTTATTCCCAGGTGGATTTTAAAGGGGCAGTTTATATTGGGGATAATCGGGCTGTTTATGCCATTGGTAGTGTATTCATTGAGTAGTTACTACGTAAATGTGATAGTTTTGAAGTATCTTACCATTCATAATCCATATGTTAGTTATCAGAGTAGGCAGATTGTCAGCGAAGGAGCCTTTACCCAGGCTGCTATGCTTCATATGATTAGAAGCAGCTGGGCAGTACTGACTGCGATTTTACCTTGTATTGTAGCAAAGTTGGGCTTGGATTTCCTACGGAATATTACCCGTATTCTGCGTCTGGAGAAGGACCAGTTAGATATGGAACTAAATTTTTTAAAAGCACAGCTAAACCCGCATTTTCTATTCAATACATTGAACAACATATATATGTTATCCTTAAAAGGGGCAGAGCAGGCGCCGGATTTGATTCTGCATCTCTCTGAAATGATGCGGTATACGTTATATGAATCAGATACAGCAAAGGTGGATTTGCAGCATGAAGTAGCATTTATGCAGAATTATACAGAGTTGGAACGGGTGCGTTATGGCGCCAAGGCGAATATTGTTTTTGATTACAATGAGGAAGAAATTACGGATCAGCAAATAAGTCCGTTATTGATGTTCCCATTTCTTGAAAATGCATTTAAATACGGCCATATAGCCCAGGACGGTAAATGTCATGTAATTATTAATATTTATGCCAACGGCCAACAGGTGACGATGAGCGTTAGTAATAGTAAGAATGAAACATCCAACCAGCCCAAAGAACTGGGCGGCATTGGTCAGGCCAATTCCAGGAAGCGACTGGAGCTGCTTTATCCGGGAAAATATACCCTTGATATCAGGGATGAGGGAGATATTTATTCCGTAACACTTTCAATAAATCTTAATTAAAATCGAATAATGGAGCAGCAGATCAGATGCCTGATAGTAGACGACGAGCCATTTGCCAGGGAATTAATGACAACTTACATTGCCAAAGTACCGCAATTGGAGGTGGTTGGGGTATGCGAAAACGCATTTGAAGCTATCGCTATTCTGCAAGAGCAACCCATTGACCTGTTATTTTCCGATATCCGGATGCCGAATATCAATGGTGTGGAAATGATTCGCTCATTACCCAATATTCCAATGGTCATCTTCACTACTGCCAGTCCTGATTATGCCGTAGAAGGCTTTGAACTGGATGTAGTGGATTATCTGATGAAACCATTTGGTTTTGACCGCCTGTTGAAAGCAATCAACAAGGCTAAAATTATCTTGCAACAACGACGTCAGTCACAAGCGCCTCCTTCAAAGGAAAAGCCTACCAATACCTTCATGTTCGTAAAGGATGGACAGAAACTCAGTAAAGTAGTGTTTGAAGACATCTATTACGTAGAAGGCATGAAAGATTATATCAAAATTGTTACCCTCCATGAAACCCACATTGTTTACCAACGCATGAAACATATGGAGGAAATCCTACCTGATAAACAATTTATCCGGGTACATAAATCCTACATAGTACGACTAAACGCAATTAAAAACATACTGGGCAACACTGCAGAATTACTAAATAATCACACTATTATCATTTCGAAACAGTACAAAGCCGAACTCAACCGCAGACTAGGTATAGCAACGGACCATCAGGAAGAAGAGTAACCCAATAGCACCTTTCCAAATTCGGGATAAAGTTATGTTTGTCGTGTAGAACGTGCATTTTGTCTAAAAAATATGGCACTGTAACACAACATCGACATTTTTGTTTACAACTAAATGTCCTTACCCTCATGAAACATCAGACTAACGCAACAGGAGCTAAACCAAAACTGGAACTACACAAGGAAGTTATTGCCAAGGCTGACTACCTGGCTGTAAGTAACCTTTCTGGTCGGGGAATTAATGCAAAAGGTAAATCCCTTACGCTCACTAATGAAACCCTGACAGTAAGTTCTGTTCGCACTCTTCTTTAATTCAGTACAAATCCGAGAGATGCAGTACCGTTGTGCTATAGTTGATGACGAGCCACTTGCGATCGAGCTCCTTAGCAACTATCTGGAAAGGATGGATCATATGGAGCTAGTCATCGCTACTGACAAGCTGCAGGATGTATCAGAATTAATTAAAAGCAGGCAGATTGATCTGATTCTGCTGGACGTGAACATTTACGGCCGTCAGACCTCAGGTTTAAATCAGCTGATGAAAAATGCGGATTGTCGCTTTATCGTAGTTACAGCATATCCATTGGCTAGCCTTGGTGATATCCCACTGGGAGGACGCCATGGATATCTGCCCAAGCCGGTTAGTTTCCCACGGTTTAAAGAAAAGGTTACGAAAATGCTGAAATTGGCTTGAAGTTCATATTGAAAATCTTATGCATTTGGTCGCGCAAAACATGATTTTCGTCGAAATAATATCCGTATAGTGTAAAGTGTTAGCACCTTGTACCACAAATAAAAGACATGCACGATCGCTTTTTGATGCCGCAGGTTAAGTCTTTCGATTTTTATCTATTACGGTTGCCGCTTCTGCCCTACAACACTGTTAAATTCCTCCATGCCGGAAATAATCGTGATGTAGCCTCTTTAACAGCAACAATTAAATCATTATACCTGCAGCCAACGCTACAGGAAGCAATATACCTCGCCAGCCCTGAATTGCATCATGCTTTAATGGATTGGCTCAATGGGGCAAACGATTTACGCCCCGCCAAACAACATAAACTAGTAATCACCCTCTATAAGTATCTTCTAAGAATGTGTGCCAGAAGCACTCCATATGGTCTCTTTGCAGGTTGCGCTGCCGGTAGCATTACAGATAATGCCACGGAGATCGTTATGTCTGAAGATGCTTACCAGAGAAAAGCCAGACTGGATATCCAGTGCCTATCAGCCATCGCCGATGAACTCATCAGAGATGAAGAAATCGCCAATATGCTGACTTTCCTGCCCAATAGCAGTATCTATCGCGCAGGAAACACCTACAGATACTATGAATATCAAATAAAAGAAAATAAAAGACACTATTTTCTCAGTAGTTTCTCCCATAACATCTATCTCGAGAAAATCCTATCAATTGCCCGCAATGGCGCTACCATTCAGCAGCTAACAGCTGTTCTAATGGACCTGTCCATCACTGCTGATGAGGCAAAAAGCTTCATCAGCATGCTGATGGAAAACCAAATACTCGTTTCGGCCTTTCATCCTACGTTATCAGGCCCCGATTACCTGAGTACGCTGGTAGCCAAACTGAATGAACGCGACATTAAATCCCCATTGCGCCAATTGTTAAGCGATGCACACCATCATTTAGTTGCTTATGAGAATAATGGCAAATCGTTCAATGTTATAGGAGAACTACTGCAGAAAGTTTGCCCCGGTATGCTCAGCAAAGACCTCGTCCTCACAGACCTGTTCCACGCTACCACGGCCAATCAACTCAACAGGCGGGTAGTCGACCGAATTACAGCAGCCATCAGCCAGCTGTCTGTTCTCAATATCGGCGCCCCTTCTGTCGAGCTGACCGAATTCCAACAAAAATTCCAGCAACGCTACGAAAACAGAGCCATCCCTCTGCTGACAGCCCTGGACAGCGAAAACGGCATCGGCTATGGCCTCATCACCGGCGACAAAAGCAGTTATACACCCATCGTAGACGACCTCCAATTGCCGTCTGCTCCTTCTATTTCCCCGAATACCTGGTCCAGTTACCATAAACTGGTATTGAAAAAATTCATTGCAGCCCAACAACTGCATGCCAAAGAAATTGTACTTACGACAGAAGACCTCGAGGCGATTCAAACCGTTTCCCTCCCGGAACTTCCTCCCACCACTACCGTCCTAGGTACCTTACTCACCCCCTCTGCAGAAAAACTGGATGAAGGCGACTTCCGCTTCGTACTCAAATCCTGCGGAGGATCATCTGCACTACCATTACTCGCCCGATTCGGCGCCTCCAACCCTGCCCTCGCCGCAGAAATGGAAAAAGTAGCAGCACTGGAAAAAAACCTCTTCCCCGACGCCATCTTCGCGGAAATTATTCACCTCCCCGAAGGCAGAACAGGAAATGTTTTACTCCGCCCCAAACTCTTTGATTATGAAATTCCTTTCCTCGGAAACGCTTCTGTAGACAAGGAATTCCAAATACCTGTCAGCGATCTTTATGTAAAAGTGGTCAACAACCGGGTCGTCCTCTTCTCTCAGTCATTAAACAAAGAGGTCAAACCACGACTGACCAGCGCACATAATTATAATAATAGTCTGCCTATATATAAATTCCTCGGCGACCTGCAACATCAGGATTATGATATGGCCCTGATGTGGGACTGGAACATCCTGCAGGAACAACATTTCCTGCCTAGAGTACGATTCAAGGAAATCATCCTGAGTCGCGCCCGCTGGAATTTATCTGCCACTGATTTCCAACGCAGAGAAAGTCAGGGAGACACGGTTGCACTACAGGAAATGCTCCACCAATATCAAGTGCCTAATCAGGTACTGATGGTAGAAACAGACAATGAGCTTTTCCTGGACCTCACCTGTTCCATGGCACAGGAACTATTACTGCAACACCTAAAAAAAGGAGATGTTATCCTGTATGAGTCCCTCATGGAAGATGAACAACTGTTCATCCGCAACAACAAAGGGTATTTCTGCAATGAAGTCATCTTCCCATTATACAATACACAGTTTAAGCCACGCCCCAGCGCTATCATCCCCAAAAAGGAAAAACAGGTAGAAAGAACCTTTAACCTGGGCAGTGAATGGCTATACGCTAAAATCTATTGTGGCCCTAAATCGATGGATAAACTGCTGACCACCGCCGTTTTCCCCATTGTCAACCATTTGAAAATGGAAGGTCTGGCAGATAGTTGGTTCTTCGTGCGCTACCAAGACCCCGAAAACCACCTTCGCCTGAGACTCCATCTCACCGACCCGGATCAGACCCAGGCAGTGATACAGGAAATCAATCAGGCCCTGCACGACTACACCACCAACGAAATTGTATACAAAATACAGTTCGATACTTATTCCAGGGAACTGGAACGCTATGGCCCGGAAAACATCCTCCACTGCGAAAACCTCTTCCACCTGGACAGTGAGCTGATACTGGAATTGCTCCCACATATTCAAAGTGGAAACCAGGAATTCTATCGCTGGATATTTGCTGTAAAAGCCACAGATATACTGCTCACGAACTTCGGACTGACACTGCAACAAAAAATTGATACCCTTTCCGCCGTAAGAGATGGTCTCTTCCAGGAATTCCATGGTAACAATAACCTGCAGTTTCAGTTAAACAATAAGTACCGTGAATACCAGGATGCCATCAATGGAATATTGTCTGCATCTGCACGGTCCTTCCCCCTCGCCGATGTGATATATGATCTCTTTGGTCAATATCAGCACAACAGTCAGGATAGCTGTACTGAATTACGTATAGCCTGCAGCGATGCCGTTTCACAACAGCAAAAACGTCTGCAGCAACTGACTTCGGATCTTATCCATATGATGATGAACCGATTCTTTGTCGCCAATCAACGGCTACACGAACTGGTAGTTTATCATTGCCTGGTGAAGCATTACACAGGGGTGCTAGCTAAAGAAAAAACAAGTTTCCATTTGCGAAACATACTGATTTAGGATAAAATAGAATAGTTGGTAATTAAAAAAGGGTGCATCATTCTTGATACACCCATTTTTTTTTATTGTAGCTTCCTACTTCACTCTTTTGGCCTCGTTTTCCAATCCGGATGCCCGTTCTCTGCCCGCTCCCAGCCTTAGGTTACCAAAGCGATAACTAAAGCCCAGTTTCAGTTGCCGGGAATCTTCATATCCCTTGTTCCGGTAATACATCCCGTCAAAGTCCCGGATACTATACCAACGATAAGTCTGGAATAAATCTGTTATGCCGACACGCACCATCCCTTTGTCCTTTAATACTTTCCGCTGCACGCCAATATTCACCTGCCATACATCTCCTGTCCGCAAAAAGCCGCCGCCAATGCCCGGAGAATTATAAAATCCGCTCACTTCAACCTGCGTTTTAGCATCCAGGTCAAAGACCTGCTGCAGATTAAACGCGACTGTTGTACGCGCAATAGTGGCAATTCGTTGCGGATCAAAGTTGATCTTATTTTCCTTGTAGAAGAAATTCGCATTGGCCGTTACCTGCCACCATGTAAAGGGCTTAAAGCCAGAGGAGAGATTCAGGGACCACAAATTCTGAGACCCAATATTCTCCGGCGTAATCACCATTTTATTTCCCGCAATGCTGTCTGTAATTTGAACAGAGATATCACGGGTATGGGAGTACGAAAAAGTAGCGGCAATAATACCCGCTGCATTATAACCCACGGTAGCACTGTTCACATATTGTGGGCGAAGGAAGGAATTCCCTTTCCAATAAGACAATTCATCCATCTGGTATTCAAATGGATTCAGGTCCGCATAGTTTGGTCTGTCAATCTTCCGATTGTAGAACAAAGAAAAACTATGGGTCTCTGAAAGTCGCCAGGAGAGCTGCACTGCCGGGAATAGGTCAAAGTAGTGATTCTGAATGGTAGTGGTGGTATCCTTTCCTGTAAGTTGACTTTTAGACAGCAGATTTCCGTCTGTATTTGTATTCTCCCCACGTACACTGGCAGAGAATTTCCATTTTCCCCATTGCTGATCAGCCATTAGGTAAGCGGCGTATATGCTTTCCCGGTATTTGAACCGGTTGCTGCGAAGCGTATTTAAGACCTCCTCCTGTGGCAGCACATCATAAATCAGTACTTGATTGGAACTCTCTACTGTATTGGCTTTCACGCCACCATATACCTTTCCGGCGCCCAAGGGTTGTTCATAATCCGCTTTCAGTCCATATATATTGATATCACTGTTGTTAAGCGTACGCAGATAATATTTCCCCGTTTCAGTAACGCTATCCGCAGCTACAAACTGATTATAAAGAATGTTTTTAATCCTGGCTTTGTAAGCGCCGTAATCCAGGTCTGTAGTGAATATACGGCCACTGGTATCTTTGTATTGATAATTCAGGTTATAATTTTTCCAGTTCTGACGCTGGGAATAGTAGTCGTTATTAGCATTGAGCATAGATTGCAGCTTGCCCGTGGCGCTATCGGAAATATAAGTGGTAGTATAGGTAATCCCTGGACCCATGTACAGATTGGCATTCATCATAAACCCGAGCGTACTATTTTTACTGAGGTTATAATCCATGCCCAGCTTGAAATTCACAGGATTGCGTTTATCTGTATCACGGGTACGGTTATCCATTATCTGCCCTTCCTGTACCCGGTAGAAATCATATTGCATATTTCTGTAGCCGAAATAATGGTTATAATTCCCGAAGAGATTCATCTTCCCGGTGCGATAGTTCATATTTATCGCTGCTTCTGTTTTAGGAGTTTCGCCAAAATGCAGCCCTGCGGAGACATCGCCATTGTAACCTGCTGCCGTCATTTTTTTCAGTCGAATATTGATGATACCTCCACTGCCCGCAGCATCGTATTTACCGCTGGGATTAGGCATCAGTTCAATTGCCTGGATATTGGCCGACTGTAAGGATTTCAATAATGCAGCGAGGGCGTCGCCCTGCATGTAAGTGGGTTTGCCATCAATGTATACTGTGACACCGGCTTTTCCATTCAGGGAAATGGCATTGGAAGGATCTACCATTACGCCTGGAGAGCGTTTCAGCAGGTCGAGGGCATTGCTGCCAAGGGCATTCACACTATTGCTGACATTAAAGACAATCTTGTCGTTTTTAATTTCAATAGTGTTTCGTCGGGAAGTAACTGAGAATTCTTTCAGTTTTCGTACGGGTGTGGAATCTGTTTGGGCCACAGCATTCCCTGCCATAGTTAACAGTACAGGTAATAATAGTCGTCGCATGTAATATAGGTTGCCAATGAAGGCGCCTAATATACAACAGCCTCCAAAAGAGGGACATAATTATTACACCAGCGGAAAGCTGCGGCCCATCTGTATCATCAATTAAATTACGGCATCGCGGTTACCAACGATATGATTAAGACCTGCCCCAATCATCTTTTCCAGCAGATCATAACCGCCATTATCCTTGCTATGAGCAAAGGACCTTTCTTCAAAAGTGATTGGCACTGCCCAGTAGAGATTTACTTTATCCCCATACATCTGAGGGATGTTGATATCTTGACCATTATACAATGCAGAGGAAAGAATCAGGCTCTCATAAGGCGGTGGTAGCGCTCCGGAAGAAACGGTATGACCTTCTCCCAGCCAGGTAACAATTTTCCAGGGCCTGTCTGCCAGTCCCGCTACTACCTGTGCCATCGCCATCATCTGTTCTTCTGTGTATACTTTCTTATCTAGTGCAATCGCCAGTTCTGCACGATGATAGGCGTTTGCATTATCGTTGTAAAGGATATCGACCCATGGCATCGGTCTGATACTCATTCCCAGTGTGATGAAATAAACGATATCGTCTTTTTCATATTTGGCCATTGCCATTGGCGGCCATTTATTATCGTCAATAGCGAAGTAAGATTTCTCTGGACCGAATACATCTTCATAAGCAATCATGAATTCTTGCTGAATCTTATGCCATGGGCCTTTATTCTCATCTGCCCAGGAATTCCAGAAATCATTTGCCGCTATAAATTTGCGATAGGTCTCATTTGTTTCAGGAGTACCTAATGGGAAGGTAATGCTGTTGTCCCCGCTGCTGATACAGTCGGCTGCATATGCCGGCGGCTGATCCATATAGAGGCCCCATCCAGGGATTATCCCAATGATTTCGTCGTCGTACACTAATGCTGCACCGTCGCCTTCTACATTCCAGATAAAGGAAATTTTTTCTTTCTGCAGCGGTTCTTTACCCAATGGGTGACTACAGAAACGGGCTTCTAACATGGGAGCTACGCCATTTTCCATAGCGGCAGTATCCATGTTCTCTGGGGCAGGCTGCAGGTTTCTCAGCCAGCATGGGCGGGGTTTGAACCGATTTCCCATTATTTCGGACGGGTATAAATAGAAGTAGGCGGTGCGGTTATCCTGTTCTACCATGGCGTACATGGTACCACGGTCATTTGGTTCTTCAATTAACATTTCTGGTGCGCTGTACATATCTCTACACTTTTAGGTAAGCTAAGATACGGTTATCTGCCGACAACAAGGACCCGCGCTCATTCGAGTACGCGGGTGGCTTGTAGCCAGGTGTAAGTAAACCAGATCTTTTGTATTTTGTCTCCCGCAATCAATATTTCACGTATGAAAACATTATTCCTTCTGTTGGGACTTGGATTATCGTTGAGCGTTATGGCGAAAGATAAACGCGGTCACCAGTACTTCCAGATCAAAGTATATCATATCAAGCCAGCCCAGGAATCCGGCCTGGATAATTATCTGCAAGAGGCATATCTTCCAGCTGCACATCGTGCAGGCATTGCACAGGTGGGCGTTTTCAAGCCTATCACCCAGGACACTGCCGATGTGAAGGTGTATGTCTTCACAGCCTTCAACAACCTGGAACAATATGCAGCATTGCCGGCCAAATTAGAGAAAGATGCCTCGTACCAGGCCAGCGCAGGCACTTTCATGCAAGGCTACAACGAGTCTGCCCCTTACAACAGAATTGAAACAATACTGCTTACTGCATTTGATCAGATGCCGGCAATGGCATTGCCTGCGCTCCAGACGCCAAAGAATGAAAGAGTATA
Organism: Chitinophaga dinghuensis; assembly: GCF_003259435.1. GTDB lineage: Bacteria > Bacteroidota > Bacteroidia > Chitinophagales > Chitinophagaceae > Chitinophaga > Chitinophaga dinghuensis. The sequence goes on along the minus strand of NZ_QLMA01000001.1, from coordinate 213,742 downwards.
TGAGCTGCGGAGCTATGAAAGTGCAACAGAGGCTTATCATATCAGTAAAGTCCGGATGTTCAATGCAGGTGGAGAAGTACAAATATTCAAGCGACTTGGATTCAATGCCGTATTTTATGGCAGCGTGATCGCTGGCAGCAAAACACCTAACCTGATGTACATGACAACTTTCAACAATAAAGCAGACCGCGACGCGCACTGGAAATCATTTGGCGCTGATCCTGAGTGGAAAAAGTTATCTGCTATGCCTGAATATGCACACAATGTATCGCATCAGGATGTAATATTTGTACGTCCTACGGAGTATTCTGATATCTGATGAAAAAAAATAAAAAATAAATCATCATGCTGTAAATCCTTTGCAGCAAAGGATTACAGCAATTATTCAACTAACCTTCATAACTCATTGATAAAAAAAACTTAACACAAAATTTTGTAGTTAATATTTATTGCCTACATTTGCAACACATTGCGAGGTAGAGCAGAGGTAGCTCGTCGGGCTCATAACCCGAAGGTCAGTGGTTCGAATCCGCTCCTCGCTACAAATCGAAAGCCGTTTCTACTCTGTAGAAACGGCTTTTTCAATTATATCCCCTTCTTCTTCTTTGGTACTTTTTGCATTTCCCTAACATTATAAGATAGCCGTTACCGTTAGTTAATTCAAATTAATTAGTATTATTACCCCTGTTTTAAATCCATATACACAATGAAAAAACCATCCAATGCATTTGTCATGGCCTCTTGGTTAGCCCTGGGAGCAGGTATGACCGGGTTTCTAATCGGGCTGTGGAACTCCAATATGCAACTGAACGAGAAAGGTTATTACTTCACGATCCTTATGTATGGCCTGTTTGCAGCAGTATCTGTACAGAAGTGCGTACGCGACCGACTCGAAGGTATCCCTGTAACTGACATCTATTATGGCATCAGCTGGGTGTCTATGTTACTGACAATTGTACTGTTGACCATCGGATTGTTTAATGCCACCTTACTTCCCAGCGAAAAAGGATTTTATGCATTTGCTTTCCTGCTCAGCGTTTTCGGCGCTATTACGGTACAGAAAAATACACGTGATGCACAGGCTTCCAAAAGTGCAGAACCAGGTAAAACAGAATTCTAATACAAAAAAACGCCTTCCTGAAAACAGGAGGGCGTTTTTCTATTTGCATTTATCAACCTACTATTCGAGTACAAACGCATTCACGTTCCCCGAAAAGTCCGCTACATAGAGCATTCCATTCACCAGCGTCATATCCGCCAGCACAGGCGCTCCCAAATCAATATCTTGAATAACTTCCGGCTTGCCCGCTATATTTAACACATATAAATGTCCATCTGATGCAGCTACATAAGCAGTATTACCTGTCACCAGCGGCGTGCTTTCTATTCCGGCTGCAGGAGGTAAAGTATATGGCGCAGAGAAAGAAAGCGACTGTTTTGGACGGAATATGCCCAGTTCCTGTTTGGTTTGTTTATCATATATCACCAGTCCATCTTCTGCTGTGCAGAGTAAAATTTTATTCCCTGCAATCGTAGGTGCAGTCATCGTTTTCAGGTTGTATTTCAGTGGAATACTATCTACAGTTGCTCCCGTTTCATTCAACATGTGCAACATATTAATGCCATGTACATAGAGTTTATTATCGTAGTTAACTGCTGTTCCGCTGCGGAATCTGATACCGCCATCACTGCGTTTCCACAGTAATTTCCCTGTATTCAGATCATGTGCAAACAAGGCATTCCAGTTGGAAGAGGTAATGACAGCATTGCCAAAAATGGTCATGGCTGCGGGCGTCCCCTCTCCTCCTGACCATGCAGTGTTTGTCCAGAGCGGGTTACCCCTATTAATATCCAATGCCTGCATATAATTGCCGGCGCCGGTGATATAGGTATTTTTATACACTACGCCTGCACTGTTATAGGTAGCGAGGTGTCTCATTCCTCCGTCATGCTGCCATAAAAGCTTGCCGGTATTGGCATCCAGGGCATAGGTAAATCCTTCTGCATCTGTTCCCAGAATTTTACCGTTTGCAAATGACAGACTATGTTTGATGGAATTCGCAGTAGGAAACTTCCACAACACTTTTCCAGAAGTAGCGTCCATGGCTATGATAGCCGACTTAGTATTATTTTCATCATCAATGGTGGCGAGATATAATTTCCCGTTGACGATGATGGGAGACGATTTCCAGATATTAGCGCCGGTATTGGATGTCCATACCAATCGCGGTTTCAGCTTATTCGCTGCAATAGTGGGAACGCGTTGAGGGTTCTGCAATACTTGTTCCCAGTTGTTATTTGCCAGAGGCGCAGTAGCCGGATTAATCCGGAAGGTATCCCTTCTGAATAAAACGCGACCTGTATTTAAAGTAGCCTCCAACGTGCTGTTATAAAGGGTTTGCGGGGCAAGACCAGCAGTTTTCAAGGTACCGTTCCAGGTCCAGTCGCTGGAGGCCATCAATTGTGATTGTTGTAACAATTTGCCGTTGTTATCATACAGTCGGAACACTACTGATTTTACAGGTTCATCTGTCTGATACACATTCGCACTCACTGTTAATTGCTGGTTCTTCACGGCGGCTCCGTTCTTCGTTGGAGATATCAAGACAAGTTGATTGGTCACATAGGTATATCTTCTGTTAACGGAAACAATGCCTTCTTTTGCCACTTCGATCACGTCAAAATTAGACATAGAGTTATCGATACCACCGTCTGCCGCAGGTGCGGAGCATAGAGAACGAATACCGGTATTTCCATGTTTACGAGCGAAATTGATATGCCAGTGGCCATAAATCCAGGCCTTCAGGTTGTGATCATTTAAGACCAGGCTGTCGCCTTTTGAATTTTTGATTACAAAATTATCGTCATAGGTCAGTAGATCATGGTTAAAAATAACGATTGATTTTTGCGGGTCTGTATTAGCGAGATCACTTTTCAGCCAGTAATACAGGTCATCGTAGGTATAAGATGGTTTGTAGTCTCCATAAGGCATTGGCGTTACTACAAAGTGGGTGTTGCCATACTCAAATGAATAGAATACCGGACCAAAGAGGGATTCAAATAAGGCTTCGCCATAAGGGCCTTTTACCAGGTCGTGGTTGCCCACGCAATAGTAAACCGGCAGCCCCATAGTTTTGGTATTTACCTGTTGCGCGTGGAACTGCAATCCTTTCTCATAGCAGATATCGCCGGTATGAACTACGAAATCGGCTTCTTCATTTTTGGTATAATTCCTTGTTTCGTTGATCCAGTCGCCATACTGATAGGTTTCTGTATCGGTGATGCGTACGAAGCGGGAAATATCTTTTCTGCGGTGTGCAGGAACAGCGGCGGCATACATGGGAAAGTCGTACGATTGTACCGTGCTGTCTATTTTAATGAAATAGTTCTTAACAAAGTTGTAGCCATGAGCTGGCGTAATGAAAACAAATTTCTGACGGGCGTGGCCAGGCAGGTTGTATCGGCCGTCTTCACCGGTTTTCACTACATGCAGTCCATCTGAAACGCTGATACCGCTAATACCTTTTTCTCCTGCATCCAGGACGCCATTTTTGTTCACATCGTTGAAAACCTGGCCGGAGAAGGATTGTGCCTGTATTCCTCCTGCCAGTAAAATGCCCAGCGCTGTCAGTGCTAAATTCTTCATAATTGTTTATTGTTCACTTCTAAAAAATCGAATGGGAGCAAGACTTCCGACTTGCTCCCACCCATTTATATTTTCATTGTTACCATCCGAAATTCTGTTTCAGATTCGGGTTAAGTACGGTTTCGCTTAATTGTATCGGACGATAAAAATACTTAGGTCCTATGAATTTGCGTGGATTATCACGGTAACGAGTAAACGAAATATGACCGGAAGTATTGTTATCCAGGTAGAAGTTATTGTCTTTTCCGTTGGCATCTTTGAGATAGAAACGGCTGACATTCTGTTTTACATCGGGAGCCAGGCCGGCCAGGGAGGCTGTGTCTCCAGGGTTTGCCAGGATAGCGATATCAGGAATACCATCTCCAGTCATATCTATTGGGCCGAGGGCAGGCACATACATACCTTGTTGGGCTTGCTCCAGTCTGGCGGCTGCTGCCCATCTGTTCAGGTCGTTCAGACGGAGGCCTTCGCATGCGAGTTCCACGCGTCTCTCCCTTCTGATTTCGAGCAACACGCCTTTGTTTGCACCGCTTACTTCCGGATAGAGTCCGGCCTGTACTGCGTCCGGATTACCGTTAGCTGCTGACATTGACAGATCTGGCATTTGTACGCGGGCTCTGAGTTTATTCACACTTGCTGTGAGGTCTGCATCTGTGAGCGTACCTAATTCTGCCTTCGCTTCTGCGAAGTTTAACAGTACTTCTGCCAGGCGATAGATAGGCAATGCAGTATAGTTGGCATTCCAGCCCTGGCGGATAGCCGGATCACGCGGATAGAATTTCAGCTGATCGTAACCGCCGAGGTTAGGTTTTGGAATATAATAACGATTGTCGTTAGTAGTAGAATAACCAGGATAGGCAACGGTTTCCGCCAGGCGAGGATCGCGATTGGCGAATACCTGCAAATAGGTTTTCTGTTTGTAATTAGGTTGAGCTGTGAAAGGCGTACCATCGGCCATCAGGTAAGACTCGACCAGACTATTGCTGACAGACCACTCCCAGCCCAGTACAGTATGTGAGTTATTGCCCACACCGAGAGATTGCTGACAGTCGTACCACTGGATAATTTCCGGATTACTTGCCAGAGAAGTGCTTACAAACAGTGCGCGATAATCGGCGCCTCCTTTACCAGTGTTGGAGATTTGAAAGCGCGTATTGGCCATGATTTGTTGTGCCGCATCCACCGCCGCAGTAAGGAAAGGAGTTGCTTTGTCGCTCAGTCCCAGTTCAGTATGATATTTACGGAAAGTACCTTCAAACAGACCGAAACGGCTCATCAAAGCCAGGGCTGTCCATTTACTAACACGGGTTCTGTTACCTTCATCCGGTTTAATATTTGCGATTGCGTAGTTCAGATCAGCCATGATGGAATCGGCGATCACGGCGCGAGGGCTACGAGGCGCATACAGTGCGGAGTCTGTGTTCTTCAGTACATGACTATACCAGGGCACATCAGAGTAACGCGCCAGTTTCGCGAAATAAAATTTAGCGCGGAAGAAACGGGCAATACCAATGAAATGCTTGATAGCAGCGGTATCTCCGGAAGCTCTATGCGCGTTGTCTAGCAGATAGTTGTATTTACGGAGATCCGACCAGTTGTTCCAGCCATCCTGACTTACGGTATTTGGATTAAGGCCGCCTTCCATCATCAGGTCTACTTCGCCGGCAGAGCTATAATAGGAGACGTTATCGCTGTTGATATCATCCGTAGAATAGGGCGTACCAATATAGAAAGCGTTGGAATAGGTTTCCAGGTCTTTTGCAGAATTGAAATATACATCCGGAGAAATTTCCGTCTGGGGATTTCTTTGCAGGAAATCCTTGTTACAGGCCGCGGTGAAGAGTCCTGCCGTTACTAAAGTTATATAGAGCGTCTGTTTTTTCATGATTCACATTTTAGAAGTTCAGGTTCACACCCGCAGAATAGGTTTTCTGGAAAGGATAAATGCTACCATCCAGGCCTTCCGGATCGAGATTCACTTTCAGGTGGGAAATCGTAAAGATGTTTTCCGCACTGAAGTATACACGAAGACGGGCTATTTTCATTTTCTCGGTAACGCTCTTAGGCAGTGTATATGCCAGGGTAACGTTCTTCAGGCGCAGGTATGCTGCATTCTGGAGGTAGCGGGTTTGTGGCGCACCCAGTTCTGTTGCATCTTCTGCGATATATGATTTCACGCGAGGGAAATAAGCGTTTGGATTTTCCGGCGTCCAGTGGTCCATATTCTTTTCCTGTACGTTGGCCCATGGCTGTGCATAGATACCCCAGAAATAGTGGTTGCTTGGACCTGGATACCAATCGCGTTTGCCGATACCTTGTAAGAAGATACGGAGGTCAAAGTTTTTGAAGCTGGAGTTGATATCCACGCTGTAAGGCAATCTTGGCATATTGTTACCGATGATACGTTTATCCCCATGGTCAGAAACGGTGTTCTTACCATAATTGATAAAGCCGTCGCCATTGAGATCTTTGAATTTCAGATCTCCTACATACCATTTATATCCCTGATCATCGGAACCTACTGCTGTTTGATCTGCGTGGTTTTTCAGTTCTGCCTCGTTCTGGAAGAAGCCTTCTGTTTCGAGACCCCATATCTCCCCCAACTCTTGTCCTGCATAATAATCATTCAGGTTACCTTGTGGGTTATCGTATTTAGTGATGAAGGTACGGCTGTCGGCCACTGCCAGTTTGATGCTGTATTGGAAAGGATCTTTACCTATATTGAACTGATCTCTCCACATGATGCTCAGCTCCATACCTCTGGTTTTCAGGTTAGCGCCATTGGTTTTAGGAGAAGGGGCACCGAATACCGAAGGCAGCGTTTTACCTTTCACAAACATACCATCTGTATAGCGGGTATAGTGATCAAAGCTAAAGTACAGGCGTTCTTTCAGGAAAGTCGCGTCCGCACCGAAGTTAATGGAGCGTACTGTCTGCCAGGAATAGTCGGCCGTAACAGGTGTTGGTGGAAATACGCCTACTGGAATTTTACCATCGAGGATGGTACCGATAGGACTGGCTTGCATCTTCTCAAAATATCCGTAGGAGTCAAAGGTCTGGTCGCCCAATGCACCATAGGAGCCACGGAATTTCAGGAAGTCCATTTTAATCGCATCTGCAATTGGCTTGAAGAATTTCTCTTTGGATACTACCCATGCAGCAGAAGCAGAAGGGAACATGCCCCAGCGGTTATAGCTTGGGAAACGGGAAGATCCATCACGGCGGCCATTTACTTCTACCAGGTATTTGGAATCGTAAGCGTATGCCACACGGTAGAATAAGCCACGTACAGCCCAGTCTTCAAAAGATTCATTCACATTAGCCACGCCTGTTGCCAGCTGTACGGTTGGATAACTGGTAGAGATCAGTCCATTGCGGTTTGCACCTGGATTATCCCACTGATAGTATTCCTGGTTAAAGCCTACTAATGCCGTCAGATCATGTTTATTAAATGCCTTATGGAAATCAGAATAGATATTGTAAACATTGTATTTCACGGTCATTGCACTGAAAGCGGCACTGGATTGGTTTCCGTCTGTATATTGTAACGGTTGGCCAGGGCCTGTACGGTAGGCTACCGGAACAGTGAATGATTTGTAGTTACCGTTGGTACGTCTGAAAGTAGCGTCTCCTTTCAGTCCCCATACATCTTTGATCAGATTGAATGAACCATTAAAGCTGGTGAGGAACTCATTCATGGCGCTATTATTCCGGCCACCACTTTGAAGTCTTCCTAACAGTGCGGCGCCGTCGGAAGTCCAGGTACCATCCGGGTTACGGGGTACAGACAGAGAAGGCGTTCTATTGGCATTATGGAAGAAGAGATAATCCATTGCAGCAGAAGGCGCATCATATTCGGAATTGGTATAGGTGGTGTTGGTACCCAGTTTCAGGCGATCATTAAAGGTATAGGTAGCTTTAGCACGCAGGTTATAACGGTTATAGATATCCGGATTACTGCGCAGCATACCATCTTGTTTATAGTATTCGCCGGAGAGGTAATAGTTCAGTTTATCATCGCCACGGGCAATGCTGAAGTTACCGCTGAAAGCAGGCGCTGTTTTATTATATACTTCGTGGAGCCAGTCTGTAGTACCGAAATACGCATAGGCGTTAGGGTTATTAGGATCCACAATAACAGCCGGGAGGGAAGGATCTTTCGAACGTTGTGCTGCATAAGCTCTCACAGCATCCGGATACAGGTTATACAATGGAGTGGCTGCATCATGCTTCATTTGCATGGTGATCAGCGGATCAGTAATAATTTTAGGTACTTTACCCAGTGTGCGTACCGCATAGTTTGCATTTGCTGATACGGCGAGACGACCGTCCTTAGCTGATTTGGTGGTAATCAATACCACGCCGAAGGCAGCGCGTGCACCATAGATGGCAGCGGATGCCGCATCTTTGAGAACAGAAACGCTTTCCACATCGGCAGGATTGAGTCGGGAAACTTCATCTGCTGTAAATGGAATATTGTCCACCAGAATGAAAGGTTCGCCGCCGGAGAGAGAGGTATAACCACGCAGATTGAAGGTGGGTGCACTGGATGAACGGCCGTTGTTAATTCCGATGTTCAGGTTGGGGATTAACCCTTGCAAACCAGTACCTACGTTGGTGATGGGACGGTTTTCCAGGGCTTTGCCGGAGATGTTATCCACAGCGCCGCTGAGGTTCACTCTTTTCTGGGTACCATAACCTACTACCACTACTTCGTTCAGGCCGCTGGAGTTGGCAGTCAGCGTAACATTGAAGTTCTGTACGCCTTTGATGGAGAACTGTTTGGTTTCGTAGCCGATGTAGCTGAATTCCAGCACTGCATTTTCAGGCACTTCCATTTCGTACTCCCCTTTAACATTGGTAGTAGCGCCTTTGGACGTACCCTGCACTTTCACGGTTACACCGATGAGGGGCGTACCGTCTACATCTTTCACGATACCTTTTATCTGGATCGTTTTAACCGTTTCCCCGGATTTTACAATTACCACCAGGTTATTAGGCATGATACGATAATCCAGGTGAGTGCCGCTGAGGGCTTTCTCCAGGATTTCCGGAACAGGAGCATTATCCATCTTGATGGTCACCTTTTTATCGGGGATGGCATCATTCTTATAGAGGAAGGTATAATCACTCTTCTTTCCTATGACATTCAGCAATTTGCCGATAGGGATATTGCTGTAATCCACACTGATTTTCTCCTGAGAGAATCCGTGTGCACTCAGCTGTAAAAAACCGGCGCAGAGCAATACGGATGTTAATTTCATACGCATAATGAGTTTCCTCATATTCCGGTCAGGAATATGCGAAGGCCACCAATAGCTTTTTTTCATACATTTGTTTCATTAGGTTAAATAATAGGCCATTACCGGATCTTGCCGATCGGTTCAGTTGTTTAGCCTTTGTTAAAGGGGAATGTTGCCGCATTTCCCTTTTTTCATGATTCTAAAGCAGTTATGATAGATATTTTTTTACATGTCCATTGATCATGGATTTTATGTGATTAAGAAACCATTATGGAAACAGGTGCTACCAAATTGTTACTGTTCTTTTTTCATTGTCCATGTTATACTGAAAGCCCAGTGTTAGTTGGAGGGCATTCAATACCTCTTCAATTGTTTGTTTTTTAAATACGCCTGTAAAGATTTCCCTTTTATACTTTTCATTTTTAAAAGAGATGGATACATTATACCATCTTTCCAGGTCATGTGACAATTGTTCCAGTGTCAGATTATCAAATTCGAAACGGTCGTCCATCCAGGCGGTTGGTGAACCTGAACTTTCGGCAGAAATAGTGTTGGCAACGGATTTAGTGGGAGCAATGGAGAAATTGGCAGACAGTTTACTGTTGCCGGAAGTATTAGTATTGACGATATCCAGTTTATTGATGACCAGTTTCTGTGACGGTAGCAGAATGATCTCTTTACTTTCATTACTATGGGCGCCGGCAGAGAAATCGACGGCTACTTTACCGCTGATGAGCGTTGTTTCGATCGCGGCATCTTCCGCATAGGCTTTCACGTTAAACGCAGTGCCCAGTACCCTGATATTCACAGCTCCTGAGTGCACTAGAAAAGGATGTGCAGGATCATGTTTCACATCAAAGAAAGCTTCTCCAGTGAGGGTCACCTCTCTGTCTCCTTTCAGAAACTTATTAGCATCATATTGCAGTTTGCTACAGGCATTTAATACCACACTGCTGCCGTCCGGCAACATCAGCGTTGTTTTGGAGCCGCTTTTGGTAATTACCTGATTAGCATAGGTAGTGGCGGCAGATTTAGGCCAGAAGAGGAATACGCCTACCAGGAGCGCAATGCTGGCAGCAGCTGCAGATACTGTCTTCCAGGGGAAGCGCGGACGGATGATGGCCGTCGGTTGTTCTTCCAGCCACTGGGAAATTTTGCCCATACCTCTCATTTTCAACGCATCAGCTTCTTCATCTGTGAAGGTACTGCCGTCGAAAACGTGATTGATATCTACCACTATATTAAAAGAGTACTGTAGTTCAGGATGTTGCATCAGCAACTGATCCAGTTCTTCCAGCTCAGCAGGAGAAGCTTCTCCCGCTGCCTTTCTTGCCATTAGTATATATATGCGACTTTGCTCAGTCATTAATTAAATCGATGCGTTATGTAAGTAGGTCGCAAGGAAATTCAAAAACCCCCAAACGCCGAAAAAAAATTTTCAACTTTTACGGATAGATTATTTTGTTAACTTTAGCTTAATCTGCGTTATATAACTTGCAACCATTATCTAGCGGTCAAAGGGATGGATCAGTGTAAATTAAATCAGCTATTTACTGATATGACAGCGAACAATGATGAAGAAGCTTTTAAGCTTTTTTACAATCAATGTTTCGTCAGGCTCCTCCGTTACTCCTATTCTCTCACCCGTTCCCGTGAAGTCGCAGAGGAAATTACCAATGATGTGTTTATGCATTGCTGGCAAAAAAGAGAGACTCTCCGCCATATTCAAAATCCGGAAGTATATCTTTTTGTAGTGGCGCGCAACAAAGCGGTTGATTTTCGCCGTAAACAGGCCAATTTCCGGGAGATAGATATTTCAGAGGAGGAGCGTATCCAAATTGCATTTGACAGCAATCCTGAGGAGCTAATGATTTCTGCGGAGATGGTTAGGAAGATGGAGATCAGTATTGAACAACTCCCACCCAAGTGTAAGACCATATACCTGATGATCAAGCAACATGGTCTGAAGTATAAAGAAGTGGCTGATATCTTGAACTTGTCTATAAAAACTGTGGAAAACCAGTTGTCTATTGCCATAAAAAGGCTGACCTCCGCCGTACGCTTCACCCTGGAGAAAGAGGATATCTATAAATAAAAAAAGCAAGGCTTCCCGCGCTATGCCACGGAAAGCCATTGCCCCTTAAACCAGTAACCTCATCACTTAGTTACCGTAACCATCGTTTTGTGGCTTCAGATTCGGGTTGTTTTTCATTTCGAATGTTGGAAGCGGGAACAATAAATGTTTTTTCTGTAATGGCTGTCCGGAGTTCTTATTGACATGCCCAATGAAATCATCAAAGTCGTTTGTATCTTCATTATACACCTTTTGCAGGCGTACCATATCAAACCAGATAATGCCTTCATAACAGAACTCATGCCAGCGCTCGCGCCAAACAGCCTTTTCAAAGCCGTTAACATCCAGTCCGGATAAGGCAGGTATACCCGCTCTTCCGCGTACTGCGTTCAACGCCGTATAGGCGGCAGTGTTAGGCGCTCCATCTGCCCTGTTTTGCGCTTCCGCATAGATCAGTAATGTTTCTGCATAACGGATCTGCGGGAGATTCAGGTTGCTCAGCCCCGTTCCGGCAGTACCTTTCGTACCATGGGCCACTACATCGAAGTGTTTGAAGATGTATGGCGCTCCCAGTGCGAAGTCTTCTTTGTATCCATCCACATAGTAAGCCGTAAAGAAGAACTGCTGTTCATCTGTACGTTTATCTCCCGGCTCATATTTCTTGTAGGAGTCGTAGAAAGACTGCGTAGGCATGGAACTACCTACGCCGCTACCTTTCGCAGAGATGTTCTTTGGAAGGGAGTTATTCGGTAACATGATAGATTGGAGCGGGTTCTCTTCTACTCCGGCCAGGTACTGTACTTCAAACAGGTGTTCCAGTCTGTTGTTGGTAGATACCGTATGCAGCTGACTGTAAGTAGGGAACAGATTGATATCGTTCGGGTGAGCAGCAGCATAATCAATCACTTCCTTCGCTTTGTCGGCCGCCAGCTTGTAATAAGCGGCTCCTTTATTCAGGGGTTTCCCCGCCATCGTCAGGTACACTTTAGCCAGCTGCGTTTTTACAGCAGCCATGCCTGCACGCCCGGTATTATCCGTCCATGGCAGGCCGGAAGCTTCCGCTACCTGCAAGTCCTTCACAATTTGATTATAGACATCTTCTGTTTTAGCACGGGATGGAGAGAAGTCTGAAGAGCTGGCCGTCTGTGATTTAAGGATCAGGGGCACATCTCCCCATAATCTTACAGCGTAAAAATAGGCCCATGCACGGAGGAAGCTTGCTTCTCCCAATACTCTCTTTTTCTGCGCATCATCCATGGGATTGATTTTCGGCACATTATCCAGGGTCAGGTTACACTGAGCGATCTCTTTGTACAAACCTTTCCACCAGTTACCGATATGCAGGTTATCCCCGTTATATACCAATCCCAGCAGGTTATTCAGGTCAGAGTTCTGGGCAGTTCCGGTAGTAGCAGTACCAGTAACGGCATCCAGCATCTGGAAGTTATTGGAGAATATACCGGCGCCCTCTCCTACAATACGGGTACGGGCATACGCTGCAAATACGGCAGCATCCGCATGTTCAGGGAGTGTGAAATAGTTATCTGGCGACAGGTTTCCCGGGTCCTGTTCGTGCAGGAATTTCTTGCAACCAGTGCCGGAGCCCAGTAACAGCGCTCCTGTAAAGGCCAGCAGTATGGTTCTGTTAAATATCTTGCGTTTCATGACGGTTTACTTTTACTGGTTTAGAATGCCACATTTACGCCGAAGGTGTAAGTGGTTGGCTTTGGATAATCGAAGAAAGTCTGGCCCTGGGCAAATACATCGCCATAGGTTGTTACTTCCGGATCATTGCCGCTAAACTTAGTTTTCAGGAAGAAATTCTGTACAGAGCCATATACGCGCAATCTGGACAGGTGCATTTTCTGCACGGTTTCCGCAGGGAAAGAATATCCCAGCAGCAGGTTTTTACCACGGAGGAAGGAACCATCTTCCACCCAGCGTGTATCCACATTCGTTACATAACCAGCAGCAGGGTTACGTGGCGCAGCGATCATAGTATTCTGATGGGTTGGCGTCCAGTAATCGAGCACGGATTTGAAGCTGTTGGCCAGTCCCGTACGGTCTTCGCCAGAGTGATGCGTCATGTTGAGCACATCATTGCCATACATGAACTGTATGTCGATAGCCAGTTCCCAGTTTTTATATCTGAAGTTATTGATGAAAGCGCCCCATCCTTTAGGGTTACCGTTACCAATGATCTGACGGTCCGCATCATTGATGGCATGGTCGCCGTTTACATCCAGATACTTGATATCTCCCGGTAAAATTGGCTTACCACCACGATAATCCGTGAATTTGGCGGCTTCCGCTGCTTCCGCTGTACTCCAGGTACCCAGACGCACCAGTCCCCAGAAGGAACCTACTGGCTCGCCTATACGAATAATGTTGGTCTGGTTGGTGAAGTTTGGTCCGCCCACACCGAATATATCCGCTGGTGTAGCGAGCGACAGCACCTTATTTCTGTTGAAAGAAATGTTGAAGGCACTGTTCCAGGTAAAGTTCTTACTATCTACCGCTGTTGCATTCACGCCAATTTCAAACCCTTTGTTCTCCATACTACCGATATTCTTTTTAATCGTCAGATAGCCAGAACTGGTTGGTACAGGCGCATCCAGGAGCATGTCGTTTGTACGGCGATAATAGTAGTCTACCTCCAGATTAATCCTGTTTTTCAGGAACCCGATTTCAGCGCCCGCATCATATTGGTTTGTTCTTTCCCAATGCAGGTCTTCGTTCGCCAGTCGGTTAGTACCTACGCCCTGCACCTTGGCGCCATTGATCACTGCCGCATAGGTGCCACTGGCAGCCAGCGATGCGAGAGAAGAATAAGACGCTATTTCAGAGTTACCGGTAATACCATAGCTCGTACGGAGTTTCAGATTAGACAATACCTTGTTACCTTTCAGGAAAGGCTCCTCAGAAGCTCTCCAGGCAAGGGCTGCAGATGGGAAGATGGAATATTTCTTATTCTCTCCAAATTTGGAAGAACCATCGGCGCGACCTGTAAACGTAATGAGATATCTGTCTTTATAACCGTAGTTCAACCTTGCGAAATAGGAGTTGAAAGCAAATTTAGAGCGGGAAGAACCTACGCCACTGGCGGGGATATTGGAGCCCGCGCCCAGGTTATTGTTCTCAAAATAATCGGTAGAGAAGTTTTCTGCTCTGGCGTTGAAACCGAAAGTATTTGTTTCCTGCCAGGAGAGCCCCACCATTCCTGTAAAGCTGTGTACCTCTTTGAAACGCTTGTTATAGGTCATATAGTTTTCGAACGACCAATAAGTTTCGCGGTCATTGGCATTGATGGCAATACCTTTTTGAGAAGCAGAGATATCCAGCAGGGAGCGACCATTCCACTCGTTACGGCCACGGGTAACGATGTTGGTACCGAGTACGCTTTTGAATGTAAGTCCTTTCGCCAGCTGCAGTTCTGCATAAACATCGCCCAGTAGGTTCTGTGTATTCAGTACGTATTTTCTGTCTGTCAGGATTTGTACAGGATTGGAGCCACCTTCAGCGCCAGGATACATTTTGTTATTGGTCCAGGTGCCATCTTTCAGTTTAATAGGTAGGAAAGGCAGTGCTTCTGTAATCATACGAACAGAGTTCAATCCGCCAGTACCAATATCTACGAGATTTTCTTCCTGGTTGTTATACGACATTGTACCGCCTACACGCAACCAATCTTTGATTTTTGAATCAACGGTAAACCTGGCGGAATAACGTTTCATATAAGAATTCAGGAGTAAGCCTTCATCATCCAGGTAGCCGAGGAAGAGCCCGTACTGTGATTCCGCGTTACCGCCGGTAAAACCCAGCTGATGGTTTTGGGAAAGTTTTTGCTGCACGGATTCTTTGAACCAATCGGTATCATAGTAAGGATTACCATCTTTATCGAACAGGTTAGGATCTGTTCTTTTGAGCGCAGGATTTTTAGAAATATAATCGCCTCTGGCCCAGCCAACAGGATCATATATTTGGGAGTTTTTCCATGCGAGGTCTTCCACCTGCATATATTCCTTGCTGTTCAGCATTTTTACGCGGTGCGGACCTGGCGTGTTCATGCCTGCATATGCGTCATAGGTGACGCGGCCTCCGGTGGCAGTACCTTTTTTGGTAGTGATGAGGATAACGCCATTCGCACCACGGGCGCCATAGATGGCCGTAGCGGAAGCGTCTTTCATTACTTCCACAGATTCAATATCGCTTGGGTTAATGAAGTCGATCGCATTGCTGCTCTGGGTTTGCGTACCCATAGGTAATACAACGCCATCCACTACATATAATGGGTTATTGGATGAATTGATGGAGCTGAAACCGCGGATACGTACGCGGGTTTGTCCACCTGGGCGACCGGAGTTGGTGTTTACCTGAACGCCGGGTATACGACCGCTGAGAGCCTGGTTGAGGGAAGGAGCAGGTCTTTCCTGTAATTGGGCCGCACGTACAGAAGCAACGGAGCCTGTCAGGTCAGATCTTCTGGTAGTACCATATCCTACTACCACCACATCCTGGAGGGATTTGGTATCGGTAGTTAGGGACATGTTCATTACATTGGAATTCGTGTTGCCATTGGCGTTGGGTACAGGTTTTTCCTGTTGCGTATAGCCAACGAAAGAGAATACCAATGTGGCGCCTGGTTTGGCATCGATGGAATAACTACCATCTGCAGCTGTTTGTGTGCCGATGCTAGTTCCTTTCACTTGTACGGTTACGCCGGGGAGTGGGGTGTTATCCCTGCCGTCGAAGACGTGCCCGGTGATTTTTTTTGACTGCGAAGTTGCAACCAGGGCTGCCAACAGCAAAATGGTGCTGAGCAGCGCTGTCCGCAGCCGAAGTGTCAGTCTCTTCTTCATACATTTGATTTTTTTGGTTTTGTTACAGCAATTGCTAAATCGATTAAGCAAACGACGCCCAGTCATCCCTGCATAGTGGTGATGAAATTTGGAAAAAGGGAAGTCGTTCTGTACAGAATGTGTACAAAAGGAGATGACTACTATAATTTTCGTATAGCCATCTTAGTTAGACATAACAAGCGTTTTTTGTTTACATGAGATTTTACTGATTGATAATGGACATGAATCACTCTTGGAGAAAGGACCTGGCGCCTTACGTGGAAAAAATAACCTGAGCTTCCCCCAATTTTTATTAAGCATTACGCTGCAAAAATATTTGCTGTTTTTCCGGCATAGGTTGTTCTTCCGATTTTTGCAGAAGGTGCTACATGCCTTTACAAAATCGATTTAGCATAAATGATATACCAGGAAACGTCAGTGAAAATAATTTTACATAAGTTAGAAAGATTTAAAGTTTTCAGTTTTTACAGCATGTCGTGGAATTATGTTCGCTTCGCTTATCTATTCTGATTCTACTTTCCGTTATGCAGTAGGTTTTTATTAAATTTTCTGATGATGGTTGTGGTGAACAATACAGAAACCGGGCTTCACATTGCAACTTTATTCTTGATAAAAATAGCAATATTTCCCAATAACTAAAACGTTTTTGCAACTTTTTTTTCAGATGGTGATATATTCACGGATAAACCCGATTTCTACACAGAATTAAGTTAAACTTTTCCACTGGTGTAATAACGCAGGTAAACCCTCCTGCTCGAAAATTATTCTCCCCAACTTTAACGTCCCCCACCCTTCTCTTAATTTATATAAAAAATGCGGCCGCCCCTCTTCCAATGATGAATCCATGTAACAAGGCGTCAGATAAACACTCTCTGGCAATAGCTCCTCCAATTGATGTAAATGCGTAGATATAATAAAGAACCCCTTCGGATAAGTTAACAACCCTTCTATCGTCTGTCTGGAGATATCCGTTGCATCATCTACATTCGTTCCCCGAAACAGCTCATCGAAAATCGCAAAACAATTTGCCCCCTCTACCGCCCGCGCCAGCGTATGTTTCAACTGCTGCACCTCCATCATAAAATGACTGTAACCATTCTTTAAATCATCCGTCAACTGTATCACCACATTCATCTCATCAAAAAATGGCAACTGGCAACGCGATGCCGGAACCGGCATACCAGCATGCGCCAGAAAAACACATCCTCCCAACGTCTTCAGCAACGTGGATTTCCCGGACATATTCGGACCAGTCAGCAATAATACCCTCCCCTTACTCACCAACGTATTCTTGACAGGATTTTTCAGCAACAAATGATACGCGTCTTCCAATATGATCCCCTCCTCCACAAACTCCGGAAAAACCAGTTGATACTTTACCATACTCCTGGCAACAGATAACCAGGCTTCATAGGTATTAAAGGTCTGCCAGAACTGAAGCCAGTCGCCACTAGTTGTTTCCTTCCGCAATAACTTCATCAACTTACGTTGCTCCGCAGACGAAAAACCCTCCCCACGGGAAAGCCCCACCCAATGCGCTGGCTGAATCCTCGCCAACAAAGCCTTCAGCTGTTTTAGCGAATCGGCCATCTCCCCCACAAATGTCTCCGGTTGTATTTTACTGAAATAATCTTCGATATATCCCAGCAAACTCACTGTTTGCCGCAACCCTCCCGCCAGCAAATAGCGCTCATTTTTATTAACCCAGTAATGGGCAATCCTCTCCAGCCAATCCGTTCCCCCACTGTCATCCATCTCCATAAACCGACGCAGAAAAGAGGATACCTCTCCGTAATCCGCACCGATATATTCCATTTTCATATGGTGATAACCGTTATGAATAATCGTTTGAATAACCTGCTGCTTGGCATAGACCTGTTGCACTGTGGGAGGCGCATCCAGGATTAAAAATGTGAGCTGTTCACGGGCATCAGGGTTACGGGTTTCATCAAAAAAAGGAAGTAACTGTTTAATTTCCAGATCCTTGACATTAGGCATGAGGCGGTTGATTTGCCGGTTAGCAGCAGGAATTATGCCGAACTAAGCAGCCCTTATTTTCCCACCATATAGTGTGTCACAAAATTCGCAAACACCTGCTCTCTGTAAGCATTGCCAATGCTAAGCTCCATGTCGCCAATATGCAAATCATGATGCGTTAAACTCTTTACATGTTTGATATTCACTACCACCGACTTACTAATCCTCAAAAACATATCTGAAGGAAGATACTTCTGTATTGTTTTCAAATGCAATGCAGTCATGATTTTCCTGTCGTGCAGATGTAGCGCGCAATAATCTTTTATGCCCTCTATATATAAACAATCTTCATAAGGAACACGATGCAAGCGTCTGTCGGCACGAACAAAGAAATAATCCTGTTTCTCAGGAAGCGTTCTCTTATCCTGACGTTTCAAATCCGCATATTCCAAAGCCTTCTGAATAGCTTGTGTAAAACGCAACGGATGAACGGGCTTTACCAGAAAATCAACTGCACGTACATCATAACTCTCCAACGCATATCCCGCATGGGCAGAAGTAAAAATCACCATCGCCTCTCCCTGATATTCCCGCGCAAAATCCAATCCGCTTATCCCATGCATCCGGATATCCAGGAAGATCAAATCTACCTGGTTCAATTCCAGGAAACCAGTGGCCTTAGCGGGACTATCAAAACTTCCCAGCAATTGCAACGTCACATCTTTTTCAATGAGCATCCGAATTTTTTCCCGTGCTAATGGCTCATCATCTATTACAATACAATTCATATGTCCAAGATTATTTCGGCTGCAAACACCTTATTTTTATTCTCAATAGTGATAGTATGATGCGCTGGATATAATATCTCCAGGCGCCGACAAATATTTTTCAGCCCGCTTCCTCCCACCTCATTGCTATGTACTGCTCCTACGGCGTTTATACATCTAAAAATTAGCTGTCCTTCGTTCCCACTGATCTGCAAATGAATGTAGGCCTGCCCGTCATAATCATTATGTTTCACCGCATTCTCCACAAAAGGCATCAGCAACAAAGGCGGTACCTGTATATTTGCAATGGCGCCATTCACATCGAGTTTGACTTCCAGTCTGTCGTGGCGTAGCTTTTCAAGAAAAAGGAAATCCTCTACCATGGTAATTTCTTGTTGCAGCGATACGTTTTTATTGCTGGCCAGGTATAACTGATAACCCAGCAGTCCGGATAAACGATGTACCACTTCAGATGCCTGATCCTGATCTTTATAAATCAAAACATCCAGGTTATTAAGGGTGTTAAATAGGAAATGTGGTGACAATTGCTTCTTCAAATTTTCCAACTCTTTTTTCAAGCATTCTGCCTTGTAGTAGCGATTTTCAAGCCACTGCCCCAATAAACTGACAACAGTGGAAGCCGCCAGTAAAAATATCATGAGCACATAAAATACCAGGACATCTTTTACCGTATACAACAGAAAACTATTCTCGGGTCTCAATAGTGGCGTAAACCAGGGTCGTGTCCAAATAGTTAACAGAAAAAGCCAGGTGATAAGAATACAGGAAGACACGATATACGTCTTATACCTGGCCTTCACCAAGAATGACGGAATAAGGTAGTAGATGTTCGTATATGGTACCACCAACAGAAACAACAGGGCTATTGCCCGCATCAGGGGCTGCCAGATGGGTTGATATTCCTGCATATCAATAATCAGGTAAAAGAAGAGCACCGGCAATATATGCCAGCATGCCTTTACTGCTACACGCCGGTATTTATGCCGGACATACGATCCTATGGTTAAAATTTCCGCCATTCACCACCTTTTATAGAATAATCAGCCTACGAACCTTTACAACAACGTCACCAAACTTATTTTCTTTGCTACCAATATCACGCGTCTGCATCATCACTACCCCTACGTCCTGTTTATACGCCTTCTATTTGAGTTGATATGCCACTCTCCCCCTGTTGGTATAAAAGTCCATGTACCAAGCGGAATTCCCGCTTCTTTTATGAAAAAAAGCATGAAGTACTATTTTATCGCAATGCTCTCGCTACTCCTGATTTGCAGCGCTTGCAGAAAAAACAAAAAAGAAGCAAATCCCTTCCACACCGCAACAGTTGAAAATCAAATGGACAAGATTGTAAAAGACCTGGAAGTTCCAGGTATGGCGGTGGCCTTAGTAGGCGCGGATGGCATCCTCTGGAGCAAAGCCAAAGGACTGGCAGATATGGAGAAGAAGGAACCTGTAACTGAAAAAACAGTTTTTAAAATCGGGTCTATTGCAAAAACAATGGTGGGATTCAGCGTATTAAAACTGCAGGAAGCAGGTAAACTAAATATCGATGCCGATATCAATGACTATCTTCCTTTCAAAGTGGTCAATCCACATCATCCAGGCAAAAAAATTACCTTAAAACACTTACTGACACATACTTCCGGCATCCAGGACACTATCTACAACAGAGATCTTCTCACAGCAGGCTTTCTAACCATGGAGCAGGATAATCCAATGATACTACGGGATTATATAAAAGGTATACTAACGCCAGGGGGACAGTATTATAATCCCATCACCTTTATGGACGACAGTAAAGGAGCCATTTACAGCTACAGCAATATAGGAGCGGCTCTGGCAGCCTGCATTGTAGAACAGGTAGCGGGAGAAAATTTTGACACTTACTCTTACAAATCGTTTATCACGCCACTCAATACCCGCACACTGGTCTGGCATCTGCGGGATTTCACGGCACAACCCTTCGCAATGCCCTATTACGTTACCAATAAGCTGACGCCTACTGGTAAATACAGTACCGTAGATTATTGCAGTGGCGGATTACACAGTAATCTGACAGACCTGGCTACTTTCGCGAGAATGCTCATAAACAACGGCATGGCGTCAGGAAAGCAGTTGATTAGTCCCCAATCCCTGGACGCTATGAAAAAAGTCCCGTTTCCTGACGTAAAACCTTCTCAGGGGCTATTCCTGGAGCACTTTAAACTAGGTACCAGCGATATTTATGGGCATAGTGGAGATGTGATAGGAGGCAGTTCGTTATTATATTTCTGTCCGGATACCAAAAGAGCGGTGGTCATTATTTTGAACAGAAAAATCGAAGAAGACGATTTACACATCGCAGTAAATCAGCTACTGGGAGATCTGTTCAGACTGTAGTCACAAAAAGAAACCGGTGTTTCCTTTGAAGGAAACACCGGTCAATATCTATAACAGTCAATCTGTTAGTAATTCAATAATTCCTGCATCATGGCGGCTACCTTATCAGGATTAGGCAGCATAGCCGCTTCCAATCCCATATTCAAAGGAACTGCCGGCAGATCCATTGCACCCAGCATATATACCGGTGCATCCAGTTCGCGGAAACAAGCCTTCTGAATGCGTCCTGCGAGCGATTGCGTAAAGGAATTATTCAGTTGCTCTTCTGTCAATACCATGCATTTGCCATGTTTCTTCACCGTTTCGAATATCAAGGCTTCATCCAATGGAAACAGCGTACGCAGATCAATGATTTCCACATTGCCAGGGAATGCTTTAGCAGCAGCTTTCGCCCAGTAAACGCCCATGCCATAAGTAATTACACAGATGGAATTCCCCATGGCTACATCTTTTGGATGTGCCTGTTGTACCACGGCCGCTTTGCCTAATGGCAATACGTAGTCCGCTCCAGGTTCAATAGTCATGGCATCCTGTGTTCCCGGAACCTTGCTCCAGTAAAGCCCTTTATGCTCCAGCATCACTACCGGATTAGGGTCCAGAAATGCAGCTTTCAATAATCCTTTCATATCAGCCGCATTAGACGGATAAACCACCTTAATACCTTTGATAGATAATAGGGTTGATTCCACGCTGCCACTATGATAAGGGCCACCGCCACCGTAAGCGCCGATAGGTACACGTACCAATGTTTGCACCGGATATTTCCCTTGTGTCAGGTAGCATGACTTTGATATTTCTGTCACCAGCTGGTTAAAGCCGGGATAGATATAATCTGCAAACTGTACTTCCACAATAGGTTTTACGCCTACAGCAGATAATCCTGCCGTAGATCCGATAATATATGCTTCCTGAATAGCGGTATTGTATACCCGGTGATCGCCGAATTTATCCCCGAGGGTAGCGGCTTCGCGGAAAACGCCTCCTAAGCGGCGTCCCACATCCTGGCCAAAGAGGATGGCTTCCGGATATTGTTGCATGATCTCTTCAATAGCATGCAATGCCGCATCCACCATCACCACTTTTGCACCGCCAGCAGGCGTACGTTCTCCTTTTTCTTCTGTTACAGGAGTAGGTGCAAATACATGCTGAGCCACGGTTTCCGGAGAGGGCTCTGCAGCGGCAGTAGCTTCCTGGAAGGACTTAATAATATATGCGTTAGCGTTAGTTTCTATTTCATGCAATGCCTCTTCGCTTACACCTTTACGAAGGAGTAAACTTTTCAGTTTAGGCATCGGATCATTCTTGGCATGTTTCTCCAGATCTGCTGCATCACGGTACCATTCTTTGCGTACACCAGAAGTATGATGACCGAGCAAAGGCACAGAAGCTTGCACCAGTATAGGTTTGCGTTCATGACGTACATAACTGATGGCTGCAGCCATACCATGCCAGGCAGCGTCATAGTCGCTACCATCCACCCGCATGCGTTCCAGTCCTTTGAAACCGGCGGCATACTCGTAAGCATCCATCGCACGGGCTTCCGGCGCAGTAACAGAAATCCCCCATTCATTATCCTGTACCAGGTAAATAATTGGTAATTCTTTCAGTACGGCAAATTGTAAAGCTTCACTCACTTCTCCTTCCGTCACGCTGCTGTCGCCGAGGGAACAAACCACTACCGGCATTTCGCCATCAGGGCCTGTTTTCAGCAAGTCCGACTGTATCTGTGCCAGGTATTGAAGGCCTTGTGCCATACCTGTTGCAGGAATGACCTGCATACCGGTGGCACTGCTCTGATGAGGGATCTGAGGCCTGTCCGGACGATTACTGTTGGGATGCGAATAATAGGAACGACCGCCGGAGAAAGGATCTTCCGCCTTGGCCAGTAACTGTAACATCAGCTCATAGGGAGCAAATCCCATGGCCAGCAACATGCTGTCGTCGCGATAGTAAGGACTTACATAATCCCATGGGTGTAGTTGTAAACCGGTAGCAATCTGAATGGCTTCATGACCTCTGGAGGTGGAATGTACATACTTGCAGATGGGGCGATTGGCTTCGTAAACGGCAGCCATGGCAGCGGCTTCACACATCAGGCGATAGGCAGTCAGCAGGTCTTCCCTGGTAACCGTCTCCCCGATCCCTGCAGCCGGCGCTTTTAAAGTTGAAACGCTTGTACTATCTTTAAACACGTAAGACTGTTTTGGTGATGTAAATGGAAGAAGCAAAATAGTTGCTATAACAACTGTTGCTAATGCAAATTAATGAATATGACTGATACTTTCGTCAGTAATCCCTCTTTTTTTAAGTTGGATGCTACGCTGAAAAAATTGCGCAATTATTGGCAGAAACAGTTTGATGCCAAGCAAAAAGACATAACGGTGGACCAATGGTTGTTAGTGGAAAATCTGTACAAGCATAAGAAAACGACGCATAACGAGCTCGCCCGTAATACCTCCAAGGACATCACTACGATTTCCCGGATTATAGAGTTATTGGTCAGGAAGGGATTGGTACAGCGGGAGGCTGATAGTGTGGACAGACGTAAAGTATATCTGCAACTGACGCCTGCTGGCGTGGAAAAGTACAAAGATGTGAAGCCCATGGTGCATGACATGCGTAAAGTGGGCTGGAAAGGCCTTTCAGAGCAAGATTATAACGAACTGACCCGTATTCTGGATACTATTTATGAGAATGTCCCATAAACAGGTAGTATAAACCGGGAGGTATAGGCAGACAGCCTACCCTCCCGACCAATATTATTTCACAGAGAATTCCAGCAGGCTTTCATTCTCAATAAATGCTTCGAAGCTATCCCCAATTTCAGTCGGGCCTACGCCCGCAGGAGTACCGGTGAAGATGAGGTCTCCGATATTCAGGGTAAAATATTTAGAGATATAGGCAACGAGAAAATCGAAAGAGAAAAGCAGATCTTTCGTATTCCCTTGCTGTGCCAGTGTTTTGTTTTTATACAGGCAGAAATTGATATCTTTTTTATCCAATTCCGGCGTGATAGGCATGAATTTTCCAACGATAGCAGAGTTATCGAAGGCTTTGGCAATTTCCCAGGGCAGCCCTTTGGCTTTTTGTTTTTCCTGGATATCACGGGCCGTAAAGTCGATGCCTACTGAAATCTGGTCATAGTACTTATCAGCGAACTTCTCCTGAACATGTTTACCGTTCTTGCTTACTCTGAGTACCAGCTCGCATTCATAATGGAGGTTGCTGGTAAACTCCGGGTAATAGAATGGGTGATTATTCTGTAGCAAGGCATTTTTCGGTTTCATGAAGAGGACCGGTTCGGTTGGCACTTCATTTTTCAATTCTTTGGCATGGTCGGCATAGTTTCTACCTACGCAAATAATTTTCATAATGCGCTTGTTTTTAAAGGTTAAATAAAGCAGATAGCTGCCATATTTACAAATTTACTTTACAGAAGGGTAAGTAAGATTATTAAAAGTATTCATGGTACGGGCAATGCCGGTGGTGGCAAAGCTTTCGATGATTTCTACGGATTTATCGATTTTTTCCTGTACGATAGCGATTTCATCATGCTTCCATTTACCCAGTACAAACTCCACCTGGCGGCCTTTTGGATAGTTATTACCAATGCCGAAACGGAGCCTTGGATATTGACTGGTGGTCAGGGAATCCTGGATGCTTTTCAGGCCATTATGCCCAGCATCGCTACCACTTCCTCTCAATCGCATTACATCCAGGGGCAAAGCGAGTTCATCCACTAAAACCAAGAGATTTTCTACGGGAATTTTTTCTTTGTCCATCCAGTATTTGATGGCTTTACCACTGAGATTCATATAAGTGGTAGGCTTAATCACGATAAATACTTTGCCTTTCCATTTAATCTCGGCAACATCCGCCAGTCGGTCGTTGTGAAAGGAGCCATTATGCTTGGCCACAAAGGCATCTGCCACGTCAAATCCGATATTATGACGGGTATGCTGGTATTCAGCTCCGATATTTCCCAATCCTGCTATTAAGTACTTCATAATGCGTTTAACAGGTATAAAATTAAAGAAGAAGAACTTAAAAGTCAGCTAATCGATTTACCTATTATTGATTTCTGCTGACCATTAGTTGGTTGCTGCGGTTGATAATATCCTGATTATCCTGCGGAGACACGTGTCTGGCGTGGCTTACGGCCGCAGACTATGTAATAGCCGGGGTGGTCTCAAAATTAAAGAGCCCACGCGGGCGCGTGGGCTCTTTGAAAAATATATCTAAAAGATTATTTCTTTTTAGCATCTTTTTCAGCAGTTGCTTCTTCCTGACGCAGCTGACGAGTCATTACTACAGACGCGATAGGAATACGTGGAGAGTTGGTAATTTCGATACCTTCCACTTTCACGTCTTCAACGCGGATGTTAGCATTCAGTTCCAGGTTCTCGATGTTTACTTCGATAGATTCAACCAGGTGCTTAGGCAGTGCTTTAACTTTCAGTGCTTTCAGTTTGCTAACCAGTTTACCACCAGCTTTAACACCTACTGACTGACCAACCAGTTTAATTGGCAGGGTCACGCTAACTGGTTTATCTTCTACCAGTTCCATGAAGTCGATGTGAGCCAGTTCGTCTGTAACAACGTCAAACTGCAGATCTTTTACTACGCACTTGTAAGTTTTAGCGCCCAGTTTCACTTCAGCGATTTGGAAATCAGGAGTGTAAATCAGGGTTTTGAAATCTTTTGCAGGAGCTGAAAAGTTTACAGTTTCTGCACCCCCGTAAATAACACAAGGCACTTTTTCCTCAGAACGGATCGCGCGGGTGGCTTTTTTACCGAATTCGCTCCTGAGTTGTCCTTCGATGGTTATTGTTCTCATTGTTTAAACAATTTATATAATGAATAAAAAATCCTGGTTCAATTATCAATCACCTCTGCGCTGGCTGTGAATAAACAGGCTGGTGATAGATTTATTCTCGTGCATATTGCGGATAGCCACAGCAAAAAGTTCTGCCACAGAGATCACTTTGATCTTAGGGCTTTGCTGTGTCAATGGAATGGTATCGCATACTACCATTTCTTCCAGCACAGAATTTTCAATGTTTTCGTACGCTTTCCCGCTGAATACCGGGTGAGTACAGAAAGCACGAACACTTCTGGCGCCTTTCTCCTTCAGGAGGTTAGCGGCTTTTGAAAGGGTGCCGGCAGTATCGCAGATATCGTCAATGAGCACAATGTCCCTGTCTTTCACATCTCCGATCACGACCATAGAGGCAATCTCATTGGCACGTTTACGGTGTTTATCACATATCACCATTTCGGCGCCGAAATAGGAGGCTATTTCGCGTACACGACTGGTGCTACCTACGTCAGGGGACGCAAAGGTAAGATTTTCCAGCTTTAATTGCTCAATGTAAGGGATAAAAATCGCAGAACTATCCAGGTGATCCACAGGAATATCGAAGAATCCCTGGATCTGAGGAGCATGTAAATCCATGGTAATCACCCTGTTAGCGCCTGCCGAAGTCAGCAGATTTGCTACCAGTTTGGAACCAATAGCCACGCGTGGCTTGTCTTTTCTGTCCTGACGGGCGAAGCCGAAATATGGAATTACCGCGGTAATGTACCCTGCAGATGCACGCTTAGCCGCGTCAATCATCAACAGCAGCTCCATCAGATTGTCAGAAGGAGCATTTGTTCCCTGAATCAGGAAAACATAGTCACCGCGAATACTTTCCAGGAAAACAGGCTGAAATTCGCCGTCACTGAATTTCTGGATTTTTACTTTACCAAGGCCATTAAGTCCGTTTCCGTATCGCTTGGCGATTTTCTCTGCCAATGCCGGATTACTGTTGCCTGAGAAGATTTTTACTGAAGGTTGCATACTAGTGGAAAAGAGGTTGCAAAACTATGATTTTTTGGGAGTTCCAGCAGCAATTTTTTCGCATAAAATTAATATTAGCGAAATATTCTATTCACATTAACTTCATAAACAGATAGATAATAGCTTCAAATAGAAATGCTTTTTTATACTATCAGAAAAACTATTCTAATGTAGTAAATAAAGAAATATGTTTCGTGAGATGATAATCGTTCAGGGATGAGATCGTATCTTTAAGTAAAGCCGAGAGGTATGTTTGTGAATGTTAACCCAACCAGTTATGTGGCCATTAGTAAATGGTCCGATGGGGATAAACCCCGTGAAAAACTCATCGAAAAAGGCGCTACAGCCCTCAGTGATGCAGAGTTATTAGCCATTCTCCTGCATACTGGCCATCAGCAGAAATCTGCCGTAGATCTGGCCCGGGAAATACTCCGGCTAGCCAAAGACAACCTGTCAGAACTAGGCAGGCTCAATGTGAGTGATCTGCGCAAACTGAGAGGCATGGGCATCGCCAAAGCCGTAACCATAGTAGCCGCGCTGGAACTGTCCCGCCGGCGCCAGGCCTCCAGGGTACTACAGAAAAGCGTTATTCAGACCAGCTCCGACGCCGCACTTTTCTTTAAGCCCCTCCTCGCAGACCAGCACTACGAAACATTCTACGTCATGTTTCTCAATCACGCCAACAAAGTATTACAGTGTAAATGCATCAGTAGTGGCGGCATGTCCAGCACAGTAGCCGATCCCAGGATTATCTTCCGGGAAGCCCTCGAACTGCATGCCACCAAAATAATACTCTGTCACAACCATCCAAGTGGCAGCCTGCGGCCCAGCCAGGCGGATATCTCCGTTACAAAAAAAATCAAAAGTGCAGCCGCACTATTCGATATCGAAGTGCTGGATCACATCATTGTAGCTGAAACAGGATATTTAAGTCTGGTGGAAGAAGGCGTGATTTAAAAATGCATAAATGTGTTTACTTTCGCATTTATTTATTCAAATCCAATATGCTCAAAATAGGAATCTTCGGGGTAGGACATCTAGGGAAAATCCACCTTTCTCAGTTAGTAACCATGAAAGACGTGGAAGTAGTAGGCTTCTTCGATCCCAGCGACGCTAACGCTGCCAGTATCGCGGATTTATACAATATTCCACGCTTCAAATCAGCAGAAGAACTGATTCTCGCTGTAGATGCCATCGATATTGTCGCTCCTACCACCCTCCATTTCAACCTCTGTGAAATGGCCATCCGCAACGGCAAACACATTTTTGTGGAAAAGCCGATGACCAACACCATCGATGAAGCTAAAACCCTGGTAAAACTGGTGGAAGAAGCAAATATCAAATTCCAGGTAGGTCATGTGGAAAGATTCAACCCTGCATTCCTGAGCCTCAAAGGTTATGACCTCAATCCCATGTTTATTGAGGTACATCGCCTCGCTGAATTCAACCCGCGCGGTACAGATGTCAGCGTAATCCTCGATCTCATGATTCATGATATCGATATCGTACTCAGTATCGTGAAATCCTCTATCAGCCGTATCTCCGCCAGCGGCGTGGCTGTAATGAGCGATACCCCCGATATTGCCAACGTACGTATCGAATTCCATAACGGTTGCGTAGCCAACCTCACCTCCAGCCGCATCTCCCTCAAGAAAATGCGCAAAATGCGCCTCTTTCAGAAAGATGCCTACATCGGTATTGATTTCCTGGACAAGAAATCCGAAATCATCAAACTGAAATCACCTGCTGATGAAGGTAAATTCACCCTGGATATCGAAACCAACAGCGGTAAGAAAACAATCGCCATCGATAACCCGGAAGTAAAACAAACTAACGCGATCCGCATGGAACTGGAAATGTTCCGCGACAGCATCCTGCACAATAAGCCAGTTGCCGTAACTGCAGTAGATGGCCTCATGGCAGTAGATGTTGCACACCAAATCCTCCACAAAATCCATAAGACCCTGGCTGAAGAACAGGCGACTAAATAATTGTAACTATTTCCGCTGTCAGTCCGTTTCAGATACACAAAAGATTTCCCATGAAACGTACCTGCTACTGGCTGACAGCTATTTTATTTCTCTCCTCCTGTATTACCGATCCACCTCCAGGCCCTTCTTTCCAACAAGTGATTCATTACGAGACCGCCTGTAATGATCCCTGGGGAAAAGCGGCCAATACAACGCCCGCCCTCGTAGATAAATGGCTGACAGAAAAAGGTATAAATCCTGCCTATCCTACTTCCGTTGAAGGATCTACAGCAGATTCCCTACTACAATCTACCGATTGCAGCAAACTGACAGGTCGTCGTTATGTACTATCTATTTATGGAAAAGATGTGCAAAAAGCAATTGAAGATGGTGTAAAACCGGCAAAATAATTATCGTTCTGCCAGTAAAGCCGCTGCTATCACCAGGTCCAGCGGACGGGTAATTTTAATATTCGCCTCGTCCCCTTCCACCAGGTGAACGAAATGTCCCATATGCTCTGCTACGGTAGCTTCATCGGTGAAAAGCGGATCATATGGCAGATCAAAGGCAGGTAAAATGATTTCTGAGAGAAAGGTTTGAGGGGTCTGAATAATCTTATACTTGTCTCTGTCTACCGCACGATTGCCGGCAATAGTGATTTCCCGGATACTGTCTTTCATATCTGTCACCGGAATAGCGCTACCATGCGTTAATGCCGCTTCATAACAGCGACGAATCAACGCAGTAGATACTAATGGCCTTACGCCATCATGTACAAATACCACCGCCTGGTTTCCTGCGAGCTGCAAGCCATTCCGCACGGAATGGAAACGGGTTTCGCCCCCTTTTACCAGGGTGATATCCGGCCGTACCGCAAAATGCGACAACACTTGCTCCGCGGTTGCAAAATGCGCCTCCGGCAATACCAGGACGATCTTCATATCAGGGAACGCGTCAGCAAAAGCAGCTATTGTATGGTATAATACAGGTTTGCCCGCCAGTTCCAGGAATTGTTTGGGAATGGCGCTCTGCATGCGGGAACCGGAACCTCCGGCAACAATGATGGCTACTTTTTTTCGCTGTTCCATGAAATTGAAAAGTACAGTAAGATATTAACAAAAAAAATTCCCACCGGCTGGAGGCGGGTGGGAATTTGAAAAGATGATTATCATTAGAGAATCAGCATGGCATCACCATAACTGAAGAAACGATATTTCTCTTTGATAGCTTGCTGATAAGCTTCCATCACGAGGTCATAACCGGCAAATGCACAAGTCATGATCAACAGACTGGTTTTAGGCAGGTGGAAGTTGGTTACCAGGGCATTCGGAATTGCGAAATCATAAGGAGGATGGATGAAGGTGTTAGTCCAGCCTTCAGCCGCTTTCAGATGATTTTGAGCAGTTACAGAAGATTCCACTGCACGTACGGAAGTAGTACCGATAGCACAGATTTTGCGGTTTTCTTCTTTAGCCTTGTTTACAATTTTCACTGCATGCTCATCGATGTGGAAATACTCAGCATCCATTTTGTGTTTGCTCAGATCTTCCACTTCAATAGGACGGAAAGTACCCAGACCAGTGTGGAGGGTTACTTCTGCAAATTTAACACCTTTGATTTCCAGGCGTTTGATCAGCTCACGGCTGAAGTGCAGACCCGCAGTAGGAGCCGCAACAGCGCCTTCATACTTCGCATAAACTGTCTGATAACGCTCTTTATCTTCTTCTTCTGGCTTACGCTTGATATACTTTGGTAACGGCGTTTCTCCCAGGGTATCCAATACCTGCTTGAACTCATCGTCGTTGCCTTCGAAGAGGAAGCGGATGGTACGGCCTCTGGAAGTAGTGTTATCAATTACTTCAGCTACCAGTGACTCATCATCACCAAAATAAAGTTTATTACCAACACGGATTTTACGCGCCGGATCCACAATAACATCCCACAGACGATTTTGCTTGTTCAGCTCACGCAGCAGAAATACTTCGATTTTCGCACCTGTCTTCTCCTTGCGACCATACAACCTTGCAGGGAATACCTTCGTATTGTTCACAATCATTACATCCTTGTCGTTGAAATAACCCAGGATGTCTTTGAATACTTTGTGCTCAATTTTTCCGGTTGCACGATGTACCACCATCAAACGTGATTCATCTCTTGTTTTGGAAGGATGCTGTGCAATGAGATTTAAAGGCAGGTCGAATTTAAACTGTGATAGTTTCATATTACGGTATGAATAGATTTTTAAAGTGCGCGAAAGTACCAAATTTTATCCACATCGTCAAAAAATGGTATTGTTTGCTATGAATCAATAAATTATACATTAAATACCTTTAGGTATGGCAGCAATAAGCTGTTGAGTATATACATGCTGCGGATGATGATAAATCGCATCGGCATCCCCACTTTCTACAATCCGACCCTTCTGCATGACCAACATACGATCACTGATAAACCTTACCACCGACAAATCATGAGAAATAAAAATACAGCTGAAGCCGAATTCTTCCCGTAAACTGATCAGCAGATTCAATACCTGCGCCTGTATGCTTACATCCAGCGCAGCCACCGACTCATCACAAATAATAAAAGATGGATTCATTGCCAATGCTCTCGCAATAACAATCCGCTGCCGTTGCCCACCGGAGAACTCATGCGGATACCTGTTAAAATGCTCTGGCAGCAGGTTTACCTTTTCCAACAACTCCATCGCCTTCTGCATCCTGCCCTGCGCATTGCCATACAAGCCATGCACTTCCATTGGCTCCAGCAGCGCCTTCCCAACGGGAATTCTGGGGTTCAGCGAAGAGTAAGGATCCTGGAAGATAAGCTGTATGTCTTTTCGCATGGCACGCATGGCCGGGGCCGACAAACTTCTCAAGTCCTGTCCTTTATAAACAATACTTCCTCCAGTTGGTTCTATCAACCTTAATAAACTCCTGCCAAGCGTAGTTTTTCCACAACCAGACTCGCCTACCAATCCCAATGTTTCTCCTTTCCGCAAGTCAAAGCTTACTTCATCAACGGCTTTCCGCCATTCCAATACTTTCCCTGTTATGGAACGTTTGACAGGGAACCAGGTACAAAGTCCTTTTACTTCCAGCAAAGGTGCTTCAGCCGCCAGCTGCTGACGGCGTGCTTCCTGCTGGGCAGGACTCATCACCAAAGTATCTACAAAGGATTTCACAGAAGCTGTTGTTGTGCCGTCGCTGTTTTCCATAAAATCCCGGATAACAGGGAGCCTTACCAATCGTTTATCTAACGGTGGCCGGCAAGCCAGTAGCCCTTTCGTATAGGCGTGTACGGGATGATGGAAAACCTGTGCTACAGGACCTTCTTCTACAATTTCGCCTTTGTACATGACCATTACCCGGGAGGCAATCTCAGCTACCACACCCAGATCATGGGTAATAAACAGCACACTCATATCCATCTGTTGTTGCAATTCTTTCAGCAACTCCAGGATAGCTTTTTGTACGGTAACATCCAGGGCGGTAGTAGGCTCATCTGCGATGAGCAGTTTAGGTTCGCAGGAAATGGCCATTGCGATCATGACACGTTGTTTCTGGCCACCGGATAATTCGTGAGGGTATCGATGTAACATCGCTTCCGGATCGGGAAGCTTTACTTTCCTGAACAGGGCAACTGTTTTGGCCGCAGCTTCCTGTTGGGAGATATTTTTATGGAGACGAATAGCTTCTGAAACCTGGAATCCGCAGGTTAGCAGCGGGTTCAGGGAAGTCATCGGCTCCTGGAAAATCATGGCCACTTCGTTCCCGCGGTAAGCACGCACGGCATCAGGAGAAAGCCGGAGAAGATTGACTGGCTCGGAATCAGTATAATATAATATCTGTCCGCTTTCAATCCTGCCGGGCTCCTGTACCAGTTGCATGAGGGAGAGTGCTGTAACGGATTTTCCGGAACCGGATTCTCCTACTACGCCGATCAGCTCTCCTTTCCCGATGGTAAAGGAGATACTCTTTACGGCTGTTATTTCTTTTTGGTTAGACCTGAATGTAACTTTCAGGTCTTTAATCTCTGCCCGCGTGGATTGCATAGCGGGAAGATACAACAAATCTTAGAAGCGCAGGTGCTTCACAGTCTGGTGACTATCGATTAATTTCTGCAGCGATTCGATACCGATTTTCAGGTGTCTTTCCACAAACTTACCGGTTACTTTCTTATCGCTTTCTTCTGTTTTCACACCTTCCGGAACCATTGGCTGATCGGACACCAGCAACAGTGCGCCTGTAGGGATTTTGTTGAAGAAGCCTACGGAGAAGATAGTGGCAGTTTCCATATCTACAGCCATAGCGCGGATTTTCTCCAGGTATTGCTTGAATTCTGAATCATGTTCCCAGATACGACGGTTAGTGGTATAGCAGGTACCTGTCCAGTAATCATGTCCAGCATCACGAATGGTGGTGGAAATAGCTTTCTGCAGGGCAAATGCCGGTAATGCAGGAACTTCTGGCGGGAAGTAGTCTGTGGAAGTACCTTCTCCTCGAATAGCCGCAATCGGCAGGATCAGATCACCCAATTGATTTTTCTTTTTCAGTCCACCACATTTTCCTAAGAACAATACCGCTTTAGGATTGATAGCAGTGAGCAAATCCATGATAGTAGCGGCGCCAGGACTACCCATACCAAAGTTGATAATGGTAATGTTACCTGCGGTAGCGCATTGCATGGGTTTACCAATGCCAACAACTTCCACGTTGTTCCATTCGGCAAACATAGTAAGGTAATTACTGAAATTGGTGAGGAGGATGTGTGTTCCGAAGTTTTCTAACTTTTCACCAGTGTAGCGGGGCAGCCAATTAGCTACAATTTCTTCTTTTGTCTTCATAGCCTTTTGACAAGCAAATATAAAGCATTTTTCCCAATTTCGGTGGAGGATGCTATTAACGGCTTGTTAAACTGCTAGCTTCCATACCCAGGAAGCTCCTCCAGGAAATGCCATCCTGCCGTTTCTGCACGGTAAGTACAACAATAAGTATGACTGCCATTAGTGATTACCAGGTAATCAGCTGGAATGACCATTTTATAACGCACCGCCTGTTCGAGGGTCTGAGGCCCCAGGGGAACATTCATCTCCTTACATTCTATCAACATCCAAGGTTTTGCATCACGGCTATACACTACTATATCAAACCTTTTCTTCATCTCCCCCAGATAAATTTCTTTCTCTACGGCAATGAGAGAGGCAGGATATTGCTTCACCTGCACCAGGTATTGCAAGAAGTTTTGTCTCACCCATTCCTCTGGCGTCAGTACTACATATTTCTTTCTAAACCGGTCGAAAATCAGGGTTTTATCCCCTTCTTTCATCACTTTAAAGTCTGGTTCCGGAAATTGAATCTGGATCAATCGTGTTGTATTTATGTCGCGAAGATAGAAAAGTTGGTAAAAAAGAAAGTCCTGCCAGTTGGCAGGACCTTCTTTCATATAACTGCTTTCGTATATATCATGGGAAGATACCGAGTTGTTCGTATGCGGCGCCTACTTTATTGATGGCACAAACATAAGCAGCAGTACGCATATCATGGATTTGCGGATTGCTGATCATTACATCGCGTACTTCATGGAGGGCAGCATGCATCGTTTCTTCCAGGCCGGAATAAACCAGATCTACTTCATCCGCGCCATGTGCGATGAATTTTCTTTCTTTCTCGGATACTTTTTTACCGGTGAGGTCTTCGATGGTTTGGAGAATATGGAAGTTCATATTTTCATCGAAGCGTTTGCCCAGACGTCCGTAACGAACGTGGCTGAGGTTTTTGAGCCATTCGAAATAGGAAACGGTTACACCGCCTGCATTGAGGAACATATCTGGCACAACGATTACTCCTTTTTTATTGAGGATTTCGTCTGCTTCCGGCGTTAAAGGACCGTTGGCAGCTTCGCCGATGATCTTAGCTTTAACATTAGGAGCGTTATGTTTGTCGATTACATTTTCAAGTGCGGCGGGGATGAGGATTTCACATTCTAATTCGAGGCCATCTGTATTTTTGTTGAGGTTAGTAGCGCCTGGGAAGTTGTTGATGGAGCCGGTCGCTTTTTTGTGTTGGAGTACTTCGTCTGGGTTAAGACCGTTTTCGTTGAAGATAGCGCCATCCCATTCTATCAGGCAGATTACTTTGGCGCCGGCTTCGTGGAAGTATTTGGCGGCATGATAGCCTACGTTACCCATACCTTGCACTACTACTCTTTTGCCTTCGATACCAGTGCTCAGTCCGAGCTTGTCCATATCTTCCTTGATATTACACAGTTCGCGCAGGCCGTAGAAAACGCCTAATCCGGTTGCTTCGGTACGTCCTCTTACGCCACCCTGTGATACTGGCTTACCGGTAACGCAGCCGTAGCCATCAATTTCACCGGGGCGGAGACTCATATAAGTATCGAGAATCCAGCTCATTTCTCTTTCACCGGTTCCATAATCCGGGGCCGGAACATCTGTACCTGGGCCGATAAAGTTTTTCTTTACCAGTTCGGCAGTGTAGCGGCGGGTGATTGCTTCCAGCTGAAATGGAGTGTAATTGCGGGGATTAATTTTGATACCGCCTTTTGCACCACCAAAAGGAACGTTTACAATTGCGCATTTGTAGGTCATCAGGGATGCCAGCGCCATTACTTCGTCCTGGTTTACTTCTTCACTGAAACGGATACCGCCTTTACAAGGCAGCTTGTGATGCGAGTGCTGAACGCGGTAGGCTTCAATCACTTGCACTGTTTCACCGATTCTTACCGGGAATTTGATCTGGTAAACGGCGTTACACGCTTTGATTTGTTCCAGGATACCTTTGTCCCATTTGGTAAATGCAGCTGCTTTGTCGAAGCTTCTTTCCACACTTTGGAAAAAACTGTAATGCTGATCTTGCGGCATAATATATCGTTTTGGTATAATGATTAGATTTCTATCTTTTGACTTCTATCTATCTCTATCTTCCAGTTTACTGATTTCCTTGTCAGCGGAAATCAACAATAACACCGATGCATATGATCCTACAACCCAATGATGGATGACTATCTTTCTCTGTCTTCCAGTTTCTTGATTTTCCTGTCCAGGTTAACCAGAAATAACACAATCCCGAGGAATATGATCACTAAAATTCCAACAATCACATAGATTTTGCCATTACTACGGAACAATTCGTTTACCGGTCCCGTTTCAGTATTCTGTTGCTGGGCACTGGCCACAAAGGAAATCAGCAACAACATAATGGTCAGACAACGGGAGAATATTCTGTAGATCATTTAAAAATATTTTTGAGCTCTAATTTCTTGTAACGAACAACGAGGGTGTAAATCCACACACTCAATAAAATCCATCCGATGATAGCCGGATAAAACACCATTCTCATGTGACTATCCGTATCCTTACTGGAGAAGCCAGGAGTAGAGGCACTTCCAGGATGCAGCGAATCCACCATTTTCGGGAGGATGTAAGTCAGCGGAATGAGTAAGGCAAACGCAAATATGTTGAAAACGGCAGAGATGCGCGCCCTTTTATCCATGTCATGGATCGACATGCGTAATACCAGGTACGCCATATAAATGAGCAAAGCGATAGCAGTACTCATTTGTTTAGGATCGCTGGTGAGCGTACCGCCCCAGGTATAAGTAGCCCAGAGGGAGCCTGTTGCAAAACCCAGAATACCGAAAAGCATTCCTACTGTGCCGGCAGTTCCTGCAAGCACATCCATTTTCATATCATATTTAGACAGATACCGGAGAGAGTTGACAACGGAGATTGTGAACATCGTATACATGCACATCCACATGGGTACATGAAAGAACAGTCCACGGGATGATTGTCCGTTCGTTCCTATGATTGGTATTTCGATAGTGAACCCGGCGATAATTACGTATAAAAGAAGCAGTATCGCCAATGCTTTCCACCAATGTTTGGCCATTTTTTCGCAGCTATATTCCGGGGCAAACCTACACGTTTTAGCGGTAATCACAAAGATTTTACAGGATTTTAAGTTTATCAAACATGCCTGAAAACTCATTAAACAACATTACCATAAGTAGGGCTTTTCTTTGCGATTTGACTAACTAGTCCTTCCACAAAAACGGGAAGAGTATCATTGACAGGGCGATTACGAGGAAGTCCATTCCGCCGAGTAGCCAAAACATCTTCGGCAATCCCGGTTGAAATACCGTCAGAAAGGCGGGCATAGAAACATTGGCCAGCAGCATCAAAACCGGCAGGATCAATGGGAAACCCATAATAGCCATCAGGGCGGCGCTATGATTAGCCTGAGCTGCAATAGCCGCCAGCATGGTGAATAACAGAGAAAGACTAACGCCCCCCAGCAGCACTACGCCTACAAAATAGCCCGGCTTGGCAATGGGATTACCCAAAAGCATAATACTACATCCAAGAGCGATCAGGCTCATGACCAACATCAGGATAATATTATATATCAATTTGGCGGCAATAAAGTACCGGGGATGAACCAGTGAATAGAAATACAGTAGCCGGCCCTTACTTTCCTGCATGAAACTTTTGGCAACTGCGTTGACGGCCACGAAGAGTTGTACCACCCAAAAGAGGGCGTTCCAGAGTTTATCTTCCGGTTTCCCCATCATGAGGTTTATAACAAAAACCGTAGAAACGATATATAGTAAGACACCATAAAAAGCATACTGCTGGCGCATTTCCAGCAGCAGATCCTTTTTCACAAGGGTAAGGGTCTGTTGAATTGGACTATTTTTTTTCATGATCAGCGGCAAAGATAGGCAATGAGGGTTTAAAAGCTGCTGTTAGCTGGTAGCTATTCATTATATTGCCAGATATTAAAATTCCGAGCTGATGAAAAAAATTCTGGTTGCCAACAGAGGGGAAATAGCGTTACGCATCATGCGTTCAGCCCATGAGATGGGTATTAAAACGGTGGCGGTGTTCTCAGAAGCAGACCGTACCATGCCATTTGTACAATATGCAGATGAAGCGGTATGTATTGGTCCTGCCCCATCCAGTCAGTCTTACCTGCTGGGGGAAAAGATAATTGCCGTTGCCCTGGAACGTGGAGCGGATGCCATACACCCTGGTTACGGCTTCCTGAGTGAAAATGCCGGATTTGCCCAAAAAGTGAAGGAAGCAGGCATTACTTTCATCGGTCCTTCTGCTGAATCCATTGAAGTGATGGGTAGTAAACTGGCGGCGAAGCAAGCCGCTCAGAAATTCGGAGTACCTATGGTACCGGGAACGGAAACGCCGCTGCGTAGTGTGGAAGAAGCCCGGGAAGTAGTGCAGAAAACAGGATTTCCCATTCTGATCAAAGCCAGTGCCGGCGGTGGCGGTAAAGGTATGCGCGTGGTGAATAACCCGGAAGAGCTGGAAGAGCAAATCCGTATGGCGAAAAGCGAAGCGAAGAGCGCTTTCGGCGATGATGCCGTATTTATTGAAAAATATGTAGGTTCTCCCCGCCATATTGAGATCCAGATTCTGGGCGACCAACATGGCAACTATGTATATCTCTTTGAACGTGAATGCTCTATACAACGTCGTCATCAGAAATTGATTGAAGAGGCGCCTTCTTCCGTGCTGACACCGGCTATTCGTTCCGCTATGGGGAAATGTGCCGTAGACGTAGCCAGGGCTTGTAATTATTATGGCGCAGGAACTGTGGAGTTCCTGGTGGATGAACAATTGAATTTCTATTTCCTGGAAATGAATACCCGCTTACAGGTAGAACATCCGGTTACGGAACTGATTACCGGATTGGATCTGGTAAAAGAGCAGATTAAGATAGCCCGTGGCGAACAACTGACCTTTAACCAGGAAAGTCTGCATATTAATGGTCATGCGATTGAGCTGCGCGTATGCGCGGAAGATCCTGCAAACAACTTCCTACCGGATACGGGTAAACTGGAAACGTATATCCGTCCGCAGGGATATGGCGTTCGGGTAGACGATGGTTACGAGCAGGGTATGGATATCCCTATTTATTATGATCCTATGATTGCCAAACTGATTGCCTGGGGCAGTACCCGGGAAGAAGCCAGATACAGGCTACTACGGGCGATCGAGGAATACCAGGTGAAAGGTATCCGTACCACATTACCTTTCGGACACTGGGCCTTGCAGCAACCTGCATTCATTGAAGGTAATTTTGATACGAATTTTATTGCGAAATATTTTACGCCACAATCCTTGATGACAGGGGATGAACGAGTAAATAAAGTAGCGGCTATCCTGGCTGCACAGGTATGGCAGCAGGAACAATTAGCTTTACAAAAGGGAGCGCTTTCCACGAATCAGGAAACCAGTAACTGGAAAAAGCGAAATACGTTACGATAAATTATCACATATGTTAAGATAAGTTAAAGTGCTTCCGAAAAACGCGGAAAAAATTAACTTTGCGACAATTTTTTATATGATACGCAGACTAATACTCAACATCATAGATTTCTTCCATAAGCCATTCAGCGGGATTATTCCTGCTCAGACCTTCCGTTACCTGGCTTGTGGTGGTGGAAATACTGTGCTGGATATCTTTCTGTATTTCATTTGCTACAACTTCATTCTGGAGAAACAGGCGGTGCATCTGCCTTTGATCAATATTAATATGGGAGCGCATATTGCCGCGATGTTCATGTCGATGGCTGTAACGTTTCCGACTGGCTTCATGCTGAGTAAATATGTGGTATTCTCCGAATCTAACTTGCAGGGGCGTACGCAGTTATTCCGGTATTTTATGCTGGTAGGGGTTTGTGTGTTGCTGAACTATGCATTGATGAAGATCTTTGTAGAGCAGTTGCATTTGTTCCCAACGGTAGCGAAGATTTGTACTACTGCGCTGGTGGTGATTTTCAGTTACCTGACCCAGAAGAAATTTACATTTAAGGTAAAGGAGCAGCGGGCGTAACCGCGATGCTGTTAAATTAAATATAGGGAGATGACAAGTCCGAGGACCAGTCATCTCCCTATAATATTTTATGGCAGTTCGTAATAACAATGCCTGCAGCGGGGTTCATATAAATCTTTTTCGCCCAGCAGAACGGTGTCTTTGGTGGCGGATTTACGATAAGAGAAGTTGGCAATCTGTCCACATTTCATACAGATGGCGTGCAACTTGGTGATATATTCCCCTTTGGCCAGCAGTGCCGGCATAGGGCCGAAAGGTTTGCCTGTATAGTCCATATCCAGTCCGGCGATAATTACGCGGATACCTCTCAATGCCAGCTGATCACATACTGCCGGCAGTTCAGCGTCGAAAAACTGGGCTTCGTCGATACCTATTACGTCTACATCCTG
The DNA here is from genome assembly GCF_003259435.1 of Chitinophaga dinghuensis. Taxonomy (GTDB): domain Bacteria; phylum Bacteroidota; class Bacteroidia; order Chitinophagales; family Chitinophagaceae; genus Chitinophaga; species Chitinophaga dinghuensis. The sequence goes on along the minus strand of NZ_QLMA01000001.1, from coordinate 173,695 downwards.
GGCCAGCAGTAACATCTGCTGGGAATTATCTATTGGGGTAGAAACAATCATATTTTCGTCGTGGGAAACGATATTACTTTCATCGTAACGTGTATCCACTGCGGGTTTGAAGATCTCCACTTTCAGGTTGGCAATGCGCGCACGTTTCAGTCGGCGGATCAGCTCTTCTGTTTTTCCGGAAAACATTGAGCCGCAAATTACTTCTATCCAGCCCCTGCGTCCTCCTGCAAGAGAAGGTTCAATAAACATAATGTACTATTTTGATTATTAATTAATTAAAATACTCTAATTTTAGTGAAATAATTATCTATTACTCACCGTTAACAATTAAGGCATGGAAAAAATATATGCATTAATTGAGAAGCTTCAGGAATTAAGATATTCCGGTGCTGACCTGCAAACCATTTCGTATTATGTACAAATGTTGCAGGCTGAGGTCTTACATGCAAGGAACAGACAACATCAGCAATCCCATGAACAGCAGATGCAGTCTACATCCGGACAGATTGCTGTTATCATGCCTGCTCGTCAGGAACCTTTTGTTACCGTTCCTGAACCAGCGGTGCAAACTACAACTTTACCGTCAAATAAACCGGAACTAACGGAAACAGACATGCCATTTAAGGAAATGCCTGTTGTTGCTGTGCAACAAACTGCCGTTCCTGAAAATATCATCTCGCCGCAGGCGGCCACTGTTACTCCAGTGCCAGAAGCGCCTTCGGTAAATCATCATTTTGAACCTGTAAGTATTCCGGAAAATATTCCGGCGCCAGTAGTACCGGCTCCGGTTACGCCGCAATTTGTACAGGAAAATACGCCTGCTCCTCCTGCGCCGGTTCACCCTATTTATGAACCGCCTGTTTCTACCTCGCCATTTGTGGAAGAAACCAGGAATATTGTTGCTCCGTCTGTACAGCCAGTCACTCCTGAACCGGTAAGGCCACAGTATACGCAGGAAACGCCAGCACCGCAGCCAGTACCTGGCTTCGCAGCTGCTGCAGCTCCTGTTGCGAAGGAGTACAAGCCAGCTCCTACCCTTTTTGATCAGCCTGCGCCTGCGCCATCCAATGGTAGCTCGCTGAATGACCGGCTTGCCCAGCAACAAGTGGAGCTGGGGCAGAAGTTAGGCCAGCAAAGGATTCAGGATCTGCGCAATGCCATCGGTATCAATGATAAGTACCAGTTTATTGGAGGATTATTCAACAACGATAAAGATCTCTACGAACGTTCCATCAAAACCATCAATGATTTCGACACCTTACAGGAGGCCGACAGATGGATTCAGCGTGAAATAAAGATTTTACAGGGTTGGCAGGATGAAGATCCCCTGGTAAAACACTTCTACACTTTGCTCAGGAAACGATTTTCCTGAATATAATGCATGATTTTTTCCGTAGCCCCTTTGTTAGACAAGACGTAGTCTTTGCTGACAGCAGCTTTTCGTGCCCACATAGTGGTGTCTGACAATAATAAATTTACTTCCGCATTTAACTCCTGTGCATTATTTACAACAATGGCGCCTCCTGCAGCCACCAGTTCTACCGCTTCAAAATACTTATCATAAACGGGGCCTATGAGCACCGGCATGCCATAAACAGCCGGTTCCAGGATATTATGAATCCCATCTTTGCCAAAACCGCCCCCTACATATGCGATGGAGGCGTAACGATACAGGGTGGTCAGCATTCCTATATTATCGATGATCAGCACATTTGCCTCCTGCCATTGCTCCTTAACAGCGCTATAGCGTACTGCTTGCGGAAATAAATGCAGGATGGACTGAATATGTGTATCATGAATTTCATGCGGCGCTATCACCAGTTTCAGTGGACTATCTTGGTTGGTTTTATACCACTCCGCCAATATCTGCTCATCTTCCGGCCAGGTACTTCCGGCTACCAGTAATGGTTTCCCTTCCGCAAACTGCGCTATCAGGGGCAGTTGCTGATGTTCCTCCAAAAGAGCCGCCACCCGGTCGAATCGGGTATCCCCGCTGATAGATGCGTTTTGCATGTCTATTTGCTGTAATAAATCCAGCGAAGCCTTATTCTGCACGAACAAATGGGTAAAACCTGCCAGCAGTTTGCGGAAAAGTCCACCGTATCCTTTGAAGAAGATCTGTTTTTCCCGGAAAATGCCAGAAACGAGTAAAGTGGGAATTTTTCGTGTATGCAGTTCCGTGAGGAAGTGCAGCCAGAATTCATATTTAATGAAAATGGCCAGCTCGGGACGGGTCAGGTCCAGGAATTTGCGGGCGTTGGCCTTTGTATCCAGTGGCAGATAACAGATATAATCTGCCCCGGGATAGTTTTTGCGTACTTCATAGCCAGAGGGGGAGAAAAAAGTTAACAAAATTTTATGCCCTGGATAATTTGCCCGGATAGCTTCCAGAACGGGTCTTCCTTGTTCGAATTCGCCCAGGGAAGCGGCATGTACCCATACTACCGGGGTATTGGTCAAGTGTTGCGCTTGCAGGCGGGTTATCCAGTCCTGGCGGCCTTTTAGCCAGAGACCAGCCTTTTTATTTCCTGTTGAAGCGGCTATTCCTACCCCTGCGCGGTATAATCTGATAAATAAATTATATATAGATGAAGCTATCATGTTTTGTCTGCGTACTTTTACTCAATTTTTGAGGAGGTACAAAGATAGGTCCCTCCCAATCTCAATTTTTGTAAATTTGCACACTTTAAACAAAATAAAAATATACAGCGCATATGGTTCCTATTCAGATGGTCGATTTGAAACGCCAGTACAATAAAATTAAGCCACAGGTTGATGCAGCCATCCAGGAAGTTTTGGAGAGTACCGCCTTCATCAATGGTGGAGCGGTGCAGCAGTTTTCCGCGGAGTTACAGCAATATTTGCAGATTAAGCATGTTATTCCTTGTGCGAATGGTACGGATGCACTGCAGATCGCTATGATGGCGCTGGGTCTGGAACCAGGAGATGAGGTAATTACCGCGTCTTTTACTTTTATTGCTACCGCAGAAGTGATTGCTCTGCTGCAACTGAAGCCTGTATTTGTGGATATTGATCCTAAGACTTACTGTCTGGATGTGGCACAGGTAGAAAAGGCGATTACCTCTAAAACCAAAGCAATTGTGCCGGTGCACCTGTATGGTCAGGTAGCGGAGATGGAAGCATTGATGGAGGTGGCGAATAAGCATAACCTGTATGTAATTGAAGATAATGCGCAGGCTATTGGCGCTGATTATACTTTTAAAGATGGCAGCAAGAAGAAAGCTGGTACTATTGGTCATATTGGCTGTACTTCCTTCTTCCCTTCCAAAAACCTGGGTTGTTATGGCGATGGCGGCGCAATCTTCACCGATGATGATGCTATTGCAGCAAAAATCAGAATGGTAGCCAACCATGGTCAGTCGGCCCGCTACTACCACGATGTAGTAGGCGTTAACTCTCGTCTGGACAGTGTACAGGCAGCTGTACTCCGTATTAAACTGCCTTTGCTGGATGAGTATATCCGTGCAAGACGCGCAGTAGCAGATGCTTATGATGCTGCTTTTGCAGACATTCCTCAGATTATTACTCCATTCCGTGCAGATAATGGATACCATGTATTCCATCAGTATACCCTGCAACTGGAAGGCGCTAACCGTGATGAAATGCAGAAATATCTGGCAGAAAGACAAGTGCCTGCGATGATTTACTATCCGGTACCTGCACATCGTCAGAAGATGTTTGCATCCTTTGGTGGCGCTGAATTTGATTTACCTGTAACCGATACGCTCACCCACAAGGTGATTTCCTTGCCAATACACACTGAAATGGACGCTGATCAACTTGATCACATTATTCAATCAGTAAAATCATTTCTAAATCAGAACCCTGCATGAAGATTACAGTAGTAGGTACCGGTTACGTTGGACTCGTAACCGGTACCTGTTTTGCGGAAACTGGAAACGAAGTTACCTGCGTAGACATTGACGTCAACAAAGTTGCCAAGCTCTCCTCTGGTCAGATTACCATTTACGAACCTGGCCTGGAAAAATTGTTTGAAAGGAACCTGAAAGAAGACCGTCTCCATTTTACTACCAGTTTGGAAGAAGGTATTAAAGATGCAGCTGTTATTTTCCTTGCCCTACCTACCCCTCCAGGCGCCGACGGAGCTGCTGATCTCTCCTTTGTACTCAATGTAGCAGACCAACTCGGTAAATTAATTACAGATTATAAGGTTATTGTTGACAAAAGCACGGTGCCGGTAGGTACTGCCGCCAAAGTAACGGCCGCGATTGCACGCAATGCCAAAGTTCCATTTGATGTGGTGTCTAATCCGGAATTCCTCCGGGAAGGCGTGGCTGTAGATGATTTCATGAAGCCTGACCGCGTAGTGATTGGAACGGAATCTGAGCGAGCCCGTAAAATTATGGGTGAGTTGTTTGCTCCTTTTGTACGTCAGGGGAACCCGGTAATCTATATGGATGAGAATTCCGCAGAGCTGACCAAATACGCCGCCAACTCATTCCTCGCTACGAAAATTTCATTCATGAATGAAATTGCGATCCTTTGCGAGAAATTAGGCGCGGATGTGGACATGGTGCGCAAAGGTATTGGTAGTGACGACCGCATTGGTAAACGTTTCCTCTTCCCGGGAATCGGGTATGGAGGCAGTTGTTTTCCAAAAGATGTACAGGCCCTGGTAAGGTCTGCTGAAGAAGTTGCCTACGACTTTAAAATACTGAACGCCGTAATGGATGTGAATGAGGACCAAAAGCTGTTTCTCCTGCCTAAGATCAAAGCCTACTTTAATGGCGATCTGAAAGGAAAACACTTTGCGCTCTGGGGACTTGCATTCAAACCCAACACAGATGATATCAGGGAAGCTCCGGCATTATACATGATAGAAGCGTTATTAAATGAGGGCGCGACTGTCACTGTATTTGATCCCGAAGCGATGAATAATGTAAAACAACAGATTGGCGACAAAATCACCTATGCAGATCATCAGTATACCTGCCTGGACAATGCCGACGCCCTTTTGATTGCCACTGAGTGGAGCGTATTCAGAACGCCTGATTTTAGTAAGATCAGCGCAGCCCTGAAAAACAAAGCCATCTTTGATGGAAGAAATCTATTTGAAGTAAGCCGAATGAAGGAATTGGGATATCATTATGAGAGTGTAGGCCGTACTCCTGTATTATCTTAACCCTTTCTTTTATGGAGAAAAAAAGAATACTGATAGCCGGCGCTGCCGGCTTCCTTGGATCACATCTGTGTGATCGGTTTATTCAGGAAGGCTATCATGTAATAGCGATGGATAACCTGCTGACAGGGAATATCAGCAACATTGAACATTTGTTCCCCTTACCTGATTTTGAGTACTATCATCATGATGTTACCAAATTCGTGCATGTTCCGGGTAAACTGGATTACATTCTGCACTTTGCTTCCCCTGCAAGCCCCATTGATTACCTCAAAATGCCTATCCAGACTTTAAAAGTTGGTTCCCTTGGCACCCATAATTTATTGGGTCTGGCGAAGGAGAAAAAGGCAAGAATCCTGGTGGCTTCCACTTCAGAAGTATATGGAGATCCTACTGTTCATCCGCAACCGGAAGAATACTGGGGAAATGTAAATCCTGTAGGTCCTCGTGGCGTGTATGATGAAGCCAAACGCTTCCTGGAATCCATCACCATGGCGTACCACAATTTCCATGGCGTAGAAACAAGGATAGTAAGGATCTTTAACACTTATGGGCCTCGTATGCGACTCAATGATGGCCGGGCTTTACCGGCATTTATGAGTCAGGCCCTGAACGGTGAAGACCTGACTGTATTTGGAGATGGTAGTCAGACACGGTCCTTCTGTTATGTTGCCGACCTCATTGAAGGCATTTACAAATTACTGTTATCGGATTACCATTTACCCGTAAATATTGGCAATCCGGAAGAGATTACGCTCAACCAGTTCGCAGCGGAAATCCTTAAATTAACAGGCTCAAAGCAGAAAATAACCTATCTTCCGCTGCCAAAAGATGATCCGAAACAACGCCAGCCTGATATTACCAAGGCCAGAACCCTGCTGGGTTGGGAGCCAAAAGTAAACAGAGAGGAAGGTCTGAAGATCACTTATGAATACTTTAAAAAAGCTTTATCACAATAAAAAACTGATATTCTATTCCAAATGAAGCGGAAACTCTTAATTACCGGTGGAGCAGGGTTTATCGGATCCCATGTTGTCAGATTATTTGTCAACAAATATCCAGATTACCAGATTGTAAATCTGGATGCGCTCACGTATGCTGGTAACCTGGAAAACCTGACGGATATAAATGAAAAGGCAAATTACACTTTTGAAAAAGGCGACATTACTGATGAAACATTCATTGATGAACTTTTTCAGAAATACCATTTCGATGGGGTGATTCATCTTGCAGCAGAGAGCCATGTAGACAGGTCTATTCTTGATCCGCTTGCATTTATCAGAACAAATGTAATGGGCACCGCTGTACTGTTGAACAGCGCCCGGAAGCATTGGAAAGGTAATGAAAACGGTAAACTGTTTTACCATGTTTCTACCGATGAGGTATATGGTAGTTTGGGTGAAGAAGGGTTCTTCACTGAAGAAACTTCTTACGATCCCCGTTCTCCGTACTCCGCCTCTAAAGCGAGTTCCGATCACTTTGTAATGGCATATTACCATACATATCATTTACCAGCGATTATTTCCAACTGTTCCAATAACTATGGATCACATCACTTCCCGGAGAAATTAATTCCGCTGGCCATTCATAATATTAAAAACAATAAACCCGTACCGGTTTACGGAAAGGGTGAAAATGTACGTGACTGGCTGTTTGTGGAAGATCATGCTCGTGCAATTGATGTTATTTTCCATAATGGAAGACTTGGTGAAACCTATAATATCGGTGGATTCAATGAATGGAAAAACATTGACCTGATCCAGCTATTGTGTCGCATCATGGATAAGAAGTTGGGACGTCCGGAGGGCACTTCTGCGCAACTGATCACTTTTGTGAAGGATCGTGCAGGCCATGACCTCCGCTATGCGATCGATGCTACCAAATTGAATAAAGAACTGGGATGGGAACCATCTCTTCAGTTTGAAGAAGGGCTGGAAAAAACAGTTGACTGGTACCTGTCTAACGAAGAGTGGCTGCAGCATGTAACCAGCGGCGCATATCAACAATATTACCAGGAACAATATCAAAAAAGATAATCGCGACTATGCCATTTAAAGAAACACATATTCCTGATCTGCTGATTTTTGAACCAGTAGTCCATGGCGATCATCGGGGTTATTTTTTTGAGAGTTACAATGCCAACACATTTAATGCAGCAGGCATCACTTATAACTTTGTTCAGGATAACCAGGCCCGCAGCACCTATGGCGTATTACGGGGATTGCATTATCAATTGGAACCTTATGCACAGACCAAACTGATACGCGTACTCGAGGGTAGCATTATTGATGTGGCAGTGGATATCCGTCAAGGATCTCCTACTTATGGACAATCTTTTGCGATTGAACTGAGCGCTTCCAATAAGTTGCAGTTACTGGTACCGAAAGGCTTTGCCCATGGTTATGCTGTTATCAGTGAAACCGCGGAAGTAATGTACAAATGTGATAACTTTTATCACAAAGCAAGTGAAGGAGGTATTATCTTCAATGATCCGGCTCTTAAAATTGACTGGGGCATCGATCTGAAAGATGCCATCGTTTCTGAAAAAGATCTGGTGCTGCCTAAACTGGCCGATATCTCCCATAATTTCATTTACAATCGTTAATCGTTATCATGAAGAATATTTTGGTAACAGGTGGAAACGGACAACTGGGGCATGCTTTAAGAAAAGCCGCCGCCGCTTTCCCTGAGTTCAATCTTATTTATACGGATTATGATGTCCTGGACATCACTAACCCTGAAGCGGTTTCCGAATATTTCAATACCAATACGCCTGAAGCCTGCATCAACTGTGCTGCCTATACAGCTGTTGACAAGGCAGAAACAGAAGAGGAAAAGGCTTTCCAGTTAAACTTCCAGGGAGCCCTCGCGCTTGCGGAAGCATGTACTGCACATCAAATACCATTGCTGCACGTATCTACAGACTATGTGTTCAATGGCAGAAGCAGCGTGCCTTACCAGGAAAGCGATGATACAGATCCTGAAAGCGTTTATGGCAGCTCCAAAATGCGTGGAGAAGCCGCCGTTATTGGTACGGATGAAAATCATATTGTAGTAAGAACGTCCTGGTTATATTCTGAATTCGGGGTCAACTTCGCCAAGCGAATGAAAGAACTGATGCAGGAAAGACCGGAGCTGAATGTAGTATTCGATCAGGCAGGTACGCCAACCTATGCGGTAGACCTGGCAGCTGCATTACTGCAGATCCTGCGTCATCGCATGGAACATCCGGAAACGGCTGTAGGCGGTGTTTACCACTACAGCAACGAAGGTGTGACCAGCTGGTATGATTTTGCCGTAGCGATCAAGGAAATGACTGGTGCGACGACCCGCGTCTCCCCAATTACTTCCGACAAATATCCTACTCCTGCCAAACGTCCTTCCTTTAGCGTATTGAATAAGGAGAAAATCAAGTCTACTTTTGGTATCAGCATCCCGTATTGGCGCGACAGCCTGGCGGAATGCCTGAAACATATTTAAAAATCAAAGGCCCCAAAATGGGGCCTTTGATTTTTATAACAGTATTGCGTTACTGTTTAACATACTCATTTACATAACTTGGCACCTTAGTGTATAACTTACCATTTTCCAGGTAAACCTCTGCTTCGGTCACCATAAAGTCGCTCATTTTTCCAGTACCACCAAGATCGTATACCACTATCATCTTCTTAGTAGCAGCATTATATCCCCAGCTAATGTTAAGGTTATAAGTAGTTGTGTTGGTAACATTTGTAAGCGCTCCGCAGACCGATTTACTCATATCCACTGAAACGACTGTATTTTTTCTGTAATCAACGCCACTACCATCACTCAGGAGTTGCAGATATACATCATCATAGTGTCTGAAGTAATCTCTGGCTCTCCAATCACTTGTAGAAAGGCTGTCGTATGTGTAGGCAGGTCTGCCATCTCTGCAAGTAAACCAGGAATAAGTTTCTACATCTGCATAGAGAGGATGCCAGCTGGTATCTTTCTGGCGCGTGGGATGCCATTTACCAACGAAGGCCTGTGCATCCATATTTGCCGCAGTATTCAGGACAGAAACAGATAATGTAACCGGATTACTGATCTTTCCTGTAGCGTCATAAGCTGCCACAATCAGTTTGAATACTTTATCCCGGATATCGTTAGGTAATTGAATAACAATACCTGAATCCGCTACTGTAGCACGTTCAAGTGATGGGTTTTCTCCAGCTTGACGGCCATTTACAGGTTTAGAAAAATCAATTTTGAAATAGGAAGTAGCCCCTTCAAATTTGACATAAGCACCTGTTGGCACTGTCGTGTTCTCCATTTTCAGCGGAACGATGATGTATCGTCCAGCAACGGCTGAATAACTATCAGTGGACATTTCCGCAGCAAGTTTAGGAGCAGTAGCATCTGTAGAAGCATCAGGAATGTTGCCATTTACTACCACTCCATGATTTACTTTCACAGCTGTTGTCAGAGATGTGCCGTCGTATTCAACAGTAACAGGTCCATTGTTCTTGTCCTTATCTTTGGAGCACGCGAAAAAAAGCATTGTAGCTGCGGCTCCCATTAACATCATTTTTTTCATAGGTATATTACTTAACTAATGTTGGTAATTAGTACTTAGGAGATTTCCCCTGCAAAGTTATTGCACTTAAAATTTATTCATATAAAATTACATAATCTAGAAAAGTTTACATATATAACATTTAGTTATAAAAGCGATTTGATATACGCAATCTTAATTTAAAGGCAACTGTTCCCATTAATTCTGTAGGTTTGCAGAATTGACAAATTTTATTGAATCATGAATCTGATAGAAGAACTGCGCTGGCGGGGCATGCTACAGGATATGATGCCTGGCACTGAGGAACAACTGCAAAAGGAAATGACCACAGCCTATATAGGCTTTGATCCTACTGCAGCATCATTGCACATCGGCAGTCTCGTTCCTATCTTGCTGCTGGTACACCTGCAAAAGGCAGGACACAAGCCACTGGCGCTGGTAGGCGGTGCTACCGGTATGGTGGGCGACCCCTCATTCAAAGCAGAAGAAAGAAAGATGCTGGATCTGGACACCCTCGCCCTCAATGTGGCGGGAATTAAAGCCCAGCTGGAACGCTTCCTGGATTTCGATCCTGCCAAACCTAATGCGGCGGAAATGGTGAATAACTTTGACTGGTTCAAAAACATCAGTTTCCTCGATTTTATCCGCGACACCGGTAAACACATCACGGTGAACTATATGATGTCCAAAGACTCCGTAAAGAAAAGACTTGAAGGAGACAGCGGCATGTCGTTCACTGAATTTACATATCAACTCATTCAAGGGTACGATTTCTATCATCTGTATACGGCTAAAAACTGTAAACTGCAGATGGGTGGCTCCGATCAATGGGGCAACATTGTTACGGGTACAGAACTGATCCGCCGTAAAGCGGCTGGAGAAGCGTTTGCATTTACCTGCCCGCTGATCAAAAAAGCCGATGGTACCAAATTCGGTAAAACCGAAGCAGGTACAGTATGGCTGGATGCATCCCGCACCTCTCCCTACATGTTCTACCAGTTCTGGTTAAACACCACGGACGTAGATGCAGAAAGCTACATCAAGATTTTCACTTTCATGGAACAACCAGTAGTGGAAGAACTGATTGCACAGCACCGTCAGACGCCGGAACAACGCCTGCTCCAGAAACGTCTGGCACAGGAAGTAACCGTATTCATTCACGGTCAGGAAGCATATGATTTCGCTGTACAAGCGTCAGAAATGCTTTTTAAGAACGATACCGCCGCTTTACTGGTATCCCTTACAGAAGAACAATTGTTGGATGTACTCACCGGCGTACCGCAGGTAGAAGTACCAATAGCTGATCTCCAGGCAGGAAAAGATATCGTATCGCTGCTGGCTGAAACAGGCATTTTCCCCAGCAAAGGCGAAGCCCGCAAAATGGTGCAGGGAGGCGGTGTCAGCATGAACAAAACAAAAATTGAAGGTATCGATAAGGTGATCAACACCGAAGCTTTATTGCGCGATAAATACATTCTCTTTCAAAAAGGAAAGAAAAACTATTATCTGCTGAAAGCGATCTAACCGATCATGCATCATCGTTAGTAAACAGGTTGTTTCTACCAAGTAGAGACAACCTGTTTTTTTTATATCAATAACCGTCCGTTTTTCGATATTTGTTGTTCATAAACGGACATTTAAATCAATCAGTAATCTCTATAAAGCATTAACAAAGAACAGGTTATATAAGTGGCAATTTTCTTGCTGCTTTGCAGACAAAATATTAAAGATATGCTGAGAAGTCATACCAAAATAGCATGGAGAAACCTCCGAAAGAATAAAACCTTTTCGCTCATCAACATTGCAGGTTTATCATTAGGTATGGCCGTGACTATGTTGATTGGACTGTGGTTGCAGGATGAACTGACTTTCAGCAAAAATCACGACAACTACGACCGCCTGGTGGCAGTTATGCAACATCAAACCTTCAACGGTGTTAAAGGGACTCAATCTGCAGTGCCCTACCTTTTAGGCGATGAAATACGGGATAAATATGGAAGCGACTTCAAATACATATCCATGGCGGCCTGGCCATCACCGCATATCCTCAGCCACAATAACAATGGTATATCCCAAGTAGGCAACTTCTTTGAGCCAGTTTTTCCGGAAATGCTCAGTTTAAAAATGCTGAAAGGTACCCGCAACGGCCTGAAAGATCCTCATTCTATTATGCTTTCCGCATCCACCGCCAAAGCCATGTTTGGCGATGCAGACCCCATGGACCAGCTCATCAAATTAGATGAATCCACAGATGTAAAAGTAACCGGCGTCTATGAAGATCTGCCTTACAACTCCTCCTTTCGAAATCTGGCCTTTATGGCGCCCTGGGAACTAAAACTGAATATTGAATCATGGGTGAGAGAACTAGACAACCCCTGGCGGCCTAATTTTACACAATGCTTTGCTCAACTGGCAGATCATGCCGATCTGGAAAAGGTTTCCGCAAAAATAAAAGATGTCAAATTGCATAAGGTCAGGCCAGATGAAGCAGCCTATAAACCAGAGATCTTTCTTCACCCTATGAGCAAGTGGCATTTATATTCTGATTGGGCGGAAGGAATCAATATAGGCGGCAGAATCCAGTTTGTATGGCTCTTCAGCATTATCGGAGGCTTTGTATTGCTATTGGCCTGCATCAATTTTATGAACCTGAGTACCGCCCGTTCTGAAAAGCGGGCGAAAGAAGTGGGCATACGAAAAGCAGTAGGCTCCATCCGCCAACAATTGATTGTACAATTCCTTAGCGAATCAATGATGGTAGCCGGCATCGCTTTTATAGCGGCCCTCGTGATGGTACAATTTAGTCTCCCTCTCTTCAATGATATTGCCGATAAAAAAGTAAGTATTCCCTTTACCAGTCCAATGTTCTGGCTGATAGCCCTCGGTATTACCCTGGTCACAGGTTTGCTGGCAGGCAGTTATCCGGCCTTATACCTCTCTTCCTTCGAACCGGTGAAAGTACTGAAGGGAACCTTCCGGGGAGGCCGGTTAGCGTCCATTCCACGTAAAACAATGGTAGTGATACAATTCACCGTGTCCGTTATTCTGATTATCGGTACGCTCGTAGTGATCAAACAAATCCATTATGCGCAAAGCCGCCCTACCGCTTACAACCGGGAAGGATTGGTTTCTTTCGCAATTAATACCCCTACAGCGGCAGCCAACTATGACCCAATGCGGCAGGAATTGATCTCTTCAGGCGCTATCGTGGATATGGCAGGCTCCAATTCTCTCACTACAGAAGTAATGGCGGTGAATAACGGATATACCTGGAGAGGTATGTTACCAGGTACAAATGGCAACTTCGCAGCTATTACTGTTACGGATAATTATGGAAAAACGATCGACTGGCAGATCGTCGAGGGACGCGACTTTTCCAAAGAATTTGCATCTGATAGCAGCGCCCTTATTGTGAATGAAACGGCCGCTAAATTTATGGGGTTCAAGAACGCTGTAGGGGAAATAATAAAGGTAGATGGCCAGCCCTACACCGTCATTGGCGTAGTGAAAGATATGGTGATGGAATCTCCGTATCAGAATGTCTTCCGCACAATATTCGGACTTAATTATAACCAAAAAAACTTCATCACTGCACGTCTCAATCCGGCCAAAACTACCCAAGAATCGCTGGCCGAAATGGAAACCATCTTCAAAAAGTATAATCCTGGTATGCCTTTCAACTATCGGTTTGTAGATAACAACTACGCCGATAAATTCGATGCAGAAAAACGTATTGCCCGACTATCTAGTTTCTTTGCTATCCTCGCTATCATTATCAGTTGCCTGGGATTGTTTGGCATGGCCACTTTCATGGCAGAACAAAGAATCAAGGAAGTGGGTGTCAGGAAAGTATTGGGCGCTTCTGTACTTCATTTATGGGGACTAATGACAAAAGATTTTGTACAACTGGTGCTGATAGCGTTTGTGCTTGCGGTTCCAGTGGCATATTACTTTATGAGTAAATGGCTGCTACATTATGAATATCGTACAGATATACCTTGGTGGCTACTGGCAGGTACCTGCGGCGTGGCGCTGATGATTGCATTACTGACAGTGAGTTATCAGTCTATCAAAGCAGCATTGACGAATCCTGTTAAATCATTGAAATCGGAATAAAAGCAAAAAAGAGGGGTTGCCCCCTCTTTTTTGCTTTATTGTCGTCTCTCTTTTCCGTTGATGGGAATAAGAGCGGTTATTTCTTCAGGCCATATTTCTGCTGATATTTCTCGTACAGCTGTTTTTGTTTGTTATTCAGGTCGATTTCACGGCCCTGGATAAACGCCTGGGTGATAACGCTGGATTTCATATCCAGCATGTCTCCGTTACTCACTGCAATGTTTGCATCCTTACCGTTTTCCAGGGTACCTGTCAGTTTATCCACACCCAGAATTTTGGCGGCATTGATTGTAATGGCAGACAATGCCTCTTCTTTGGTAAGTCCGTAAGTAGCGGCAGTACCAGCTTCGAAGCCAAGGTTACGCTGTTGCCAGAAGCCCTCGTTGCTGAGGCAATACAAAATGCCTGCTTTTTGTAACAGCGCTGGTGTTTTGTAAGGCTGATCCACATCGTCGTCCTGCATAACAGGCAAGCTATGTGGCTGACTGAGAATTACTGCGATGTTATTTGCTTTCAGCAGATCAGTCACGCGCCAGGAGTCTGTTCCTCCTACGATCACTACGTCTACATTGAATTCTCTCGCAAAATCCACAGCTATCATAATTTCCTTTTCCAGTTCTGCATGGATGAAGAGCTTCTGTTCTTTGTTGAACAGTCGGCGCATCGCTTCATACTTGAGATTGGTGGCAGTATGTTTACTTTCTCCGAGATAAGCTTTCGCTTCCCGGAAGAAGGCGCGTACATTTTCCACCATTTCCATCGCATTGTTACCGCCATCTTCAGAACGGTTACGGCGACCGCCGCCACCAGCGCCGGCTGGCATCATGCGCGGAATGAATAAATGCAGGGCATTATCTGCTTTGTAAGCGGCGTCTTCCCAGTTCCAGGCATCCAGTTGTACCACAGAAGAAGTTCCGCTGATGATACCGCCCTGAGGGGTGATACCTGCCAGCAGGATACCATTGGAGCGCAGGGTATTGATCACTTTAGAATCTGTATTATAAGCAATCAGAGAACGAATGGAAGGATTAATCTCTCCTACTTCCCGCTCATCTCTGGTAGCGCGTACACTTTCAAATTCCACCAACCCCAGGTTAGTTTCCGGTGCAATGACGCCCGGATACACGTGTTGTCCTTTCAGGTCGTATACAGTGGCTCCTGCAGCTGCGTTTACGTTTGCGCCTACTGCAATAATTTTTCCTTTTTCAAAACCAATAGTTCCATTGGTGATTACTTGTCCGTTGCCCACATGAATAGTGGCATTGGTCAGGTATACCGGCTTTTGCTGTGCCGGAGCAGGGGATACGGTTTCCTGTGCCTGTCCTTTGGAGATCAGCATAGCCAGGGCTGCCGTAAATATGATATGTTGTTTTTTCATTACGCTGATAATTAAAAATGAACGGCTATTGGATTACATCGTGCTGGTGACCACCTTGTAAGTCTTCACAGTGATACATTTCATCTGGATGGAAAGCGGCTTTTTCTACCTGTCCGCCTTTTTTCTTTTCATTCAGCATTTTGCTGATAAGGCGGCTACGTTCTGCGGCGATGCGTTGACGCAACTGCAGATCATAATCCCGGTCGAATTCCACGATACCGTCTACGAGCGTTTTCTCTGCTTTAGCATAGATGCTCAATGGATCATCGCTCCATAATACGAGGTCTGCATCTTTCCCTACTTTGATACTACCCATGCGGTTATCCACATGTAGGAGTCGGGCTGGATTCAGCGTTACCATTTTCAGGGCATCTTCTTCAGACATACCTGTATACTTGATGCTTTTTGCAGCTTCCTGGTTCAGACGACGGGCCATCTCGGCATCATCAGAGTTGATAGCAGTAACTACGCCTACCTGGCTCATGAGACCTGCGTTCTGAGGAATTGCATCCTGTACTTCCATTTTGTATGCCCACCAGTCGGCGAACGTACCAGCGCCAGCGCCATGCGCTTTCATTTTATCAGCCACTTTATAACCTTCCAGGATATGTGTGAAGGTGTTCACATGGAATTGGAAGGCGTCTGCCACATGCATGAGCATATTGATTTCGCTCTGTACATAGGAGTGACAGGTGATAAATCTTTTTGAATGGAGGATTTCCACCAGTGCATCCAGTTCCAGATCGCGGCGTTTGCCAGGACCTTCTTTCTCATAATCACGGGCACGGGTAAACGCATCCATATAGATTTGTTCAACGCCCATACGTGTTTGAGGGAAACGCACGGTGTTTCTGTCGCCCCAGTTAGATTGCTTCACGTTTTCTCCTAATGCGAATTTGATGAACTGATCAGCGCCTGCTACTTTCAGCTCTTCGGCTGTCTGTCCCCAGCGCAATTTGATCAGCTGTGATTGTCCGCCGATAGCATTAGCGCTACCATGCAGCAGATGAGAGGCAGTAACGCCACCGCTTAACTGACGATAGATGTTCACATCTTCCGGATTCACTACGTCGGCTATACGTACTTCTGCTGTTACAGACTGAGAACCTTCATTTACACCTTTGGAGATAGCGATATGAGAGTGTTCATCGATAATACCGGCCGACAAATGTTTCCCTGTACCATCGATCACACGGGCGTTTCCAGCTGCGAGGTTTTTACCAATCTGGGCAATTTTTCCACCACGTATCAGTACATCGGTATTTTCCAGTTTACCATCTTTTTCGTTGGTCCAGACAGTTGCATTTTTAATCAGGATATCTTGTTGTTGTGGCAGTTTATCCCAACCATAACCATTGAAAGGATATAATAATTCACCTACTTGAGGGGCATGCTTCTTCCTTGTCGAATCAGATTTTTCCTGGTATGGTTTAGACAGTACAGCTGTCCATTTCAGGCTGCTGTTGCTGGAGTCCACGCCAGTACCCATCCATTGGTTCTGGCCAATCAGGCCATTCAGTCGCAGGCCAGCATTGCTTCCTTTGGACTGCGGCAGATTTAACACTACCAGTTTATCCGTGATATCAATTTTTCCGCTGAGGGTATCTTTACCCAATACGGATAGTTGTGGTTTATCGGGACTACCTTTGATTTCTACCGTGTAGGTATTACCGTTACTGAGCGTAACCGCGTAGGTACCACGGAGGTCGTTCCAGCCGTCGTTTTTAATGACATATTTATTTCCTTGTACCCAGTTTTGGAGGAGTACGCTGTTTTCCTTGAAAACAGGGCCGCTGGTGATGAGGAAGTTCGCCAGTTTACCTGGTTCCAGGCTACCCACTTTATCGTAGGCTTTCAGCAGGGTTGCAGGCGTTTTTGTCAGCGCTTCCAGGGCTTTCTGTTCTGTAAGACCATATTCAATGGCTTTACGCACATTGGCCAGGAATTGTTTCACATCTTTCAGATCGGCCGCTGTCAGGCAGAAAGGAATATTAGCCTTCTCGAAAGCGGCAGGTTCTGTAGGCGCCATTTCCCAGTGCTTCATATCCGCCAGCGCTACAAAGCGGGCATCTGCCGGATCTTCCACATCAATCGCAGAAGGGAAATTCACTGGCAGGATGAAAGTCGCTTTGGTAGCGGCCATTTCATTCATACGCTGGTATTCATTTCCAGCGCCTTTGATAATGTATTGTACGCCAAACTCATCTCCTATTTTATCTGCACGAACCGCTTCCCATTTATCTGTGACAGCGAAGATCTGCGGCAGTTGCAGATTATCGTTCCAGGCTTGGAGACTGAGGTTCACTCCTTCTTTTGCAGGACGGTTTTTATACCATTGTCCATCCAGGAAACTTTGACGCAACAGCGCGATCACGCCCATGAGAGAGCTGGGATAGTTCTGGGTGGAAGTACCTTTATCGAAAGAGAAGGCCGCAGCGGCTTTCTCGCGAAGGATAACTGTATTCTCGCGTTCATCGGCGAGGGTCACCAATGCCGCAGTACCTCTGGCAATACCATCTTGCTGATGGGTCAGTACAGTACCGAAGCCGGCGCCACGCAGGGGAGCTGCTTTTGAAGGGTCTGTATTAAACAGTTTGACAGCATCGGTCTCACTTTTGATGGCTTGGTTCCAGCCGTAAGCACCTTTGGTATTGGAAAGGAATTGTGGAGCTGCATTCCATGCAAAGCCGCCTTTTTTGGCATCTCCCATTCCGTAGCCACTGTAGATATCTACGAAAGAAGGATAAATGTATTTCCCTTTACAATCCACTACCACCGCATCTTTAGGAATAGCCGCAGCAGGTCCCAGATCCGTGATTTTACCATCTCTGATCACCAGGGTGGCATTGGCGATAGTGTTCTGTGCATCGCGTACAATGGTGGCATGCGTAAATGCGTAACAGCCTTCTTTAGGTTCGGCAATACCATTGGTAGGGAAAGTACTCTGAGCGCTCGCACCAGTACCTGCAAGGAGCAGGGCCAGCAACATCAGCTGACTGCGATGCCGCTTCAGCGCATAGGTTAATCCGTGGGACCACAGGAGTGCCCCCGGTTTCTCAAAAGCTTTTTTCATGCAAAACGTTTATTTATACGATTTAGATTTCACGATAAATTTAATCATTCCAAAATGCCATACTAAGTAAAAAATCGATTTTTTTATGAATGGCAAAGGACCGTCCCCGGAAAGGCCCATAAACATTTTGCATTAACACGAAAAAGGGATAATTTATGGAGCATTTTATCCGTTAAGTATTGTTATAATACAATCTGGCTGACTATGAAAAAAGTATCCGCTTATACCCTAATCCTCGCGGGATTTCTGTTACTGAGCCTCAGCAACAGCCTATTTGCGCAAAATAACGAACCGGCAACCGCCCATCTCGGCAAGTGGAATGCCGAAGGCCGCGCCGATAAAATGACAGACAAATTAACCAGGCAACTAGGACTAACCAAGGACCAAAGCAGGGAAATCTATGCTATCAACCTGGATATCTTAAGACAGACAGATAGCATCCATGTCAATAAAACATTGACCAGCAAAGAGAGAATGGGCCGGCTGCATCACCTGAACAACGAACGAAATCAACGTTTTAAAACAGTACTCACCGCCGCGCAGTATAAGAAATGGAACGACTGGAACCTCAACAAAAAAGAACAACTGGAGGCTAAGATGGAGAAAAAACGCCAGCGCCGCGAAGCCCATCAGCAACAATAAAACGTGTCTGGATATAATTTTCATAAGCCATACAGGAGGTAAGCAAGTACCTTTGTATGGCATTTTTATTAAAAACCATGAACACCTTTCACGATATCCAGGAAATCTTCCAGGCAGCAGTTGCAGCGGTACAACCAGGAATATTTATACCTAAAACAGTCGAGTTTCGGGGAGACACGATCTACATTGCCGGCACTCCCTTCCCTGTTCATGGAAAAGTAATCGTCATCGGAGCAGGTAAAGCTGCTGCCGCCATGGCTCAGGAACTGGAAGCTATACTATTGCCACATGTACTCCTTCAAGGGACGGTAGTGACTAAATACCACCATTCCCTGCCTTTACAACAACTGCAGTTGATAGAAGCCGGTCATCCTGTTCCGGATGCCAACAGTGTGCTTGCAACGCAACAAATATTAGCAGCGGTGAATAATCTCCAGCCACACGACCTCGTTATTTTCTTGCTATCCGGCGGCGCTTCCTCTCTGCTGGCAGATGTTCCGGCAGGTTGTACCCTGGAAGAAATACAGGAATTATTCCAGCTACTCCTGCATTCCGGTGCAGCTATTTCGGAGATGAACACCATCAGAAAACACTTATCCGCGGTGAAAGGAGGACAATTAGCCAAACATATTTACCCTGCTACTTTATGCTCCATCATCCTCAGCGATGTGCCCGGCGACCAGTTGGAAGTAATTGGTTCCGGCCCGGGAGTGCCCGACCCTACTACCTTTGAGGATACCATGGCCATCCTGAACAAATATCATCTCACTCATAAAATTCCGGCAACAATCCTTACTCATATCCGTAAAGGATGTTCAGGAGAAGTTCCCGAAACTGCCAAAGCCGGAGATCCAGCATTTATAAATGTGCATAACTTTCTGACAGGCACAAATACCATTGCCCTGGAAGCCGCTGCAGCAAAGGCGAAAACGCTGGGATATGCAGTCATGCTCAGCAAAGAATGCGCTACCGGGGAAGCACGTACGACAGGCCGGCAACTCATCCAAAAGGCATTGACATATGATCAGCATCGCCCGGCATGTTTACTGCAAGGAGGCGAAACCACCGTGACCATTCGGGGCAAAGGCAAAGGCGGACGTAACCAGGAACTGGCGCTGGCAGCGGTACTGGAGCTGGAGCAAGCAGGAGAAAAAGCCGCACATATCACACTACTGAGTGCAGGTACAGATGGCACAGACGGACCCACCGATGCTGCCGGGGCCATCGCAGATGCATATACGTTACAACGTACTCAATCGCTACAACTCAATACAGCAGCCTATCTGGACAACAATGATGCATACCATTTTTTCAAACAGACAGACCGTCTTTTTATCACTGGTCCTACACATACAAATGTGATGGACATTCAAATCGTACTGATCACCTGAAAACACAGTTGTTAACTACGGCATTAACATCTCTCTAAACAAGCCACAGTAGCACATTTGAAAGGAGTAACACAAAAGGTTATTCTTTTTCACACACTTAAAGTTTGTATATGTGCAGAGAGATTTTATTTTTGGGGTTTGGATTACTTACTTTTGGACTTATAAACCTAATAGCATTATGCTGAGAATGGAACAGACATGGCGATGGTTCGGGCCTAATGATCCGGTTAGTCTGGCTGATATCAGACAGGCTGGCGCAACTGGCATCGTTACAGCCTTGCATCATCTGCCTAACGGAGCGGTATGGACGAAGGAAGAAATATTACAACGCAAACAGCTGATTGAAGCTGCCGGCCTTACCTGGTCTGTAGTGGAAAGCATTCCCGTTCATGAAGACATCAAAACGCAACGTGGCCGTTTCCGGGAATACATCACCAACTATCAGCAATCAATACGTAACCTGGCTGCATGCGGCATTAAGACTGTTACCTACAATTTTATGCCGGTGCTGGACTGGACCCGCACTGACCTTGCATATACCGTAGAAGACGGCTCCAAAGCACTCCGCTTTGAAAAGGCCGCATACATGGCGTTCGACCTTTTCATACTGGCAAGACCCAACGCTGAAAAAGACTATACCGAAGAAGAAATTGCCCGCGCAAAAGAAAAATTCGACAGCATGACTGTGGAAGAAAAAACACTCCTGCAAAAAAATATTATTGCAGGTCTGCCGGGTTCAGAAGAAAGCTTCTCCCTCCAACAATTCCAGGAGGCACTCGATACTTACAAAGGCATTGATGCAACTCAACTGAAATTGCATCTCTTCTACTTCCTGCAACAAATTGCACCAGTAGCAGAAGAAGCAGGCGTGAAACTCGCCATCCACCCAGACGATCCTCCGTTCCCTATCTTCGGTCTGCCCCGCGTGGTAAGCACCGAACAGGATGCCAAAGAATTACTGGTGGCCGCTCCTTATAAATCCAACGGTTTATGCTTCTGCACCGGCTCCTACGGCGTAAGAGCAGATAACGACCTGCCAGGTATGGTAGAACGTTTGGGAGATCACATCCACTTTATCCATCTGCGCAGCACACAACGCGACTTCCTGGGTAATTTCCATGAAGCCAACCACCTGGAAGGCGATGTGGATATGTTCCATGTCATCAAGAACATCCTGCTCACCATGAAACGCCGCAATGTGGTAATCCCTATGCGCCCGGATCATGGCCATCAGATGCTGGACGATCTGCATAAGAAAACCAATCCTGGCTACAGCGCCATCGGCCGTCTCCGCGGACTGGCAGAACTGCGCGGCCTGGAAATGGGTATCGCCGGAGCTTTAAGCGCCGATTGACTTAAATCCACCAGTATCAGAACCGTGCAAGGATTTAAGGTAGGGATCAGCAATACTACCGCCGGTTTGAGATACTACGCGAAACCAGCTCCCGTGACTGAATAATACAGTGATAGCTCATCACTAGTACAGTCCCGACTGTTTCAAACATATTCTGCAATAAAAAAAGCCTGCCTCACAAGAGACAGGCTTTTTTCTTTCCCGCTTATATTACTTCAAAGTCCACTCCACTTTGTCCGTATATTTCTTACCCTCTTTTGTTCCGGTGCAAACCAGCACATTCTTTCCTTTTTTCAACTGCACATTTTCATATACAAAATGCACTGCAGTGGTTCCCTGCTTTGGATTACTCAGGGTTTTACCATTCAGCGTGAGTACCGGCGTACCAATGTTATCATAAACCGTTACTGTAGTAGTAGCCTGGGTTCTCTCTGTCAAACGACGATCTGAAATATATACTACCGGCTCAGTACTCCAGTTGGCTTTATACCAATAGAACACATCCTTGCGCAGCTGCCTGTCGAATGTAACGAGTCCTTTCATGTTACGTGCCGGCACGCCTCCTCTGGTCCACAATGGCGCACAGAAGTCGAACATATTCCACAGGTAGGAAGACACCAGATAGGGATGCTTCGCAATGATACCCCATTGAATTTCGTGAATCCGCGTCTCCCTTTCTTCTGGCATAAATGCTCCTCCGTATTCCACTTCCGGCAATACTTCCGCATGTTGGTTCACGTTACCATCGCCACCGTATTCGCTGAGTACGACTTTGTGATCAGGGTATTTTTGTTCCAGTCCTGTTACCCATTTCTCCAGATCCGGTGTTTTCCCTTCATACCAGCCATAGTAACGGTTCATGCCCTGAATATCCGCATTGCGGTTTTCCGGACGTTCCATAGTACCATATCCATTTACGCTAACGGTATATCTGTCCGGATCTAATGTTTTGGCGATATCCACCATTTCAGCTGTTTGCGTACTCACAAAATCTGCCGGCGTTTTTTCATACACCTCGTTATGCATGCCCCAGGTGTAGATGGATGGATGATTAAACTGCTGCTTTATTAATTCTGTAATCTGTTGTTTGGCGTTGTCGCCTTCCTGGCCGGAAACAGCGTTTACAAAAGGTACTTCCGCCCAGATCACAAATCCGATACTATCGCATTTTGCATAGATATAATCCGCTTGCTGATAATGCGCAAAACGAATCGAGTTCGCGCCCATTTCCTTAATCATATCCAGATCCTGCGCATGCTGCCAGTTTTCGAGAGCGCTACCATAGCCCCACCAATCCTGGTGTCTGCAAACGCCATACAAGCGATAAGGCTGATCGTTCAGATAGAACCCTTTACCGGCTTTGATTTCGAACTTACGAATCCCTAAAGGCTGCGTTATTTCATCAATGACCTCGTCATTTTTTCCAATGAGAGATACGACAACCTTATACAGATGCGGGTCTTTCAAGCCATTCCACAAATGCGGTTTATCCATATGCGCTTGTTGGGTGAAGGTTTGTCGTCCTTGTGCAAGTACATTGATATTAGTATTGATTTCTTTCGCGAGCTGGCCGGATTGTGTGTAGATGCGGGTCCGCAACGCGGCTGCCTGCGCTTGTTCAAAACGGTTATCGAGTTTGGTACTGATAGTAATATCTGCTCCTTCGGCACTTACATTTTGCTGACGGATAAATACGCCGGGAGAGGCATAGTCGGTAGTAGCAATATGAAGCTTATCTGTGATAACTAGGCTCACGGGGCGATAAATACCCCCATAGATACCAAACAGGTTGTTGTTGATGGGAATCACATCCTTGCGCGGTTCGTTATTCACTTTCACGATGATGGTATTCTCTCCGCCATAGTTGAGGGCATAGGTGATCTCCATCGCGAAGGCGCTGTATCCGCCTTTATGCTGGCCTATAAATTTATTGTTGACATAGACATCAGCCACCTGACCGGCGCCTTCAAAACGAAGGAATACCTGTTTTCCTTTAATGGCGGCGTCGATCGACAGGGATTTCTTATACAGGCCATTGCCAGCGTAGAAATCTTTTCCCGCCTGCATATCCTTGTTATTCCAGGTATGTGGCAGGTTAATGGTTTCCCAGGTATGCGGCGCAGCACTGTCTTTCGGACTGTAATCGGCTTTGGTAAACAGCCAGTTCTTTGTCAACGGGAGCTCTGCACGTCCCTGTGCAATCGATTGTTGAATAGTTGCTGCAAGTAAGCTGATACTTGCAAGGAATAATTTTTTCATGGTGTAAGCAAAGGTTTGCTTCTAGTATTACGTGTAAAGAATGACTATTTGAATACAGATTTAACGGCGTTGCCGACGGAATGTTGTTGGCTGCTATATTGATAGCCCAGCAGATTCGCGAGGGTTTGTGCAAACTGGTCGTGCCAGATCTGCGTTTTCGTAGATACTTCACCGGTAGACGGGGTATCAGGGCCCAGCACCATCATCCAGGTATTGTTGCAATTGGGCACATTGGAGTAGTGATCTGTCCATTGATCGCCATCGCCACGGCCATGGTCCGGAATGATGATGAAGGTGGTTTTATCTTTGTAGAACGGGTCTTTCTGCATATCATTCCAGAGGTTACCAATCATGGCATCTACACTATGAATGGCGCTCAGGTATTTATCATATTGTCCGTCATGGCCATATTCATCCGTATCGGCCAGGTCGAGGTACACTACTCTCGGGTGCTGTGCCTGAATATAGGCTTTAGCTATCTCATAGGTATTCACATCCAGTCGCTCTCCGGCGCCAAATACTGGAGGGGCCAGGTGTTGTACTTCGTTGGCGAGTATTTGAGCGGCAGAAAGATTTTTACCGGTAACATCCTCTCCCGGAATATTCACCAACATGCCATTGCGGTTGCGGTTTACAATGCGTGCTACTGCATCCCATGAGGCAAAGGTGACTATCTTACCCTGGAATCCTTTCTGTTTGTTCAGAAACTCAAAGACATTATCATTCTGATTGTCTGGATGGCCATTTGATTTTACTGCCGGATCTGCAAAGCCAGTAATGCTTTCACTACGTCCAGGGTAGGATATCCAGTATGGGTTACGCACATTTACCAGGTTACCGGAATCCCGGTTTCCATATAACTGACCATTCCTGGCAATATAATTCCAGGTGAAAGGCATCAGTTTGGCTCTTCTCTCCTGGGCAGTATTGGCCCAATAGGCTTTCACCTGATGGGCGGAATCGGCAGCGTTGTACTTTTTATCCACCAGCAGCTCCCATTCCGGGCCACGGAATAACTCTTTCCAACGATAACCATCAATGGAGATATAGACGATATGTTGCGTTTTTGTACTTTTTTGTGCAAAAGCAGTAGTGGCAGCCAGAAGGATGGCCACCATCAGAGAAAGATTTTTTTTCATGTTCACCAGCATTAATGCGGCAAGGCCGCTTACTTCAGCGTAAGATAATATCTTCCTTCCTTATCTTTCGTAATAAATACACCAATTTTTTTACTGACTACTTCCAATACCTTCTCCGCCCCTTCTGCATCGAAGTTGGCGGTCACCGATCTTTTCAAGGCCTCTCTGGCAGATGGCGGTACTTCTACCTGGATGTCATAGTAATTTCTGACTACTTCCAGTACTTCTTTCAATGGCACATTATTAAAGTGGAGACGGCCAGTTTTCCAGGCCAATGCGCCATCACTACGCATCACGCTTTGCTGTAACCCTTCTTGTTCCGTTAAACTTCCCTGTAATCCCGGGGTAAGGAGCAGATCATCATATCCAGAACTGCGCATCTTCACTTTGCCATTTATCACGTATACGGCTACACTGCGTCCGTCCATACGCACGTTAAAAGACGCCATTTCGGTTGATAGCGTCACTTCTTTGCCTATTTTCAATTGCATCTCCTCTCCGGATACCTTGGGGATATCAAAAAATACTTCTCCCCCGTACATATAGATCTTCCTTCCGCCTTTATCAAAGCGTTGCGGATAGGCTATTTCTGCATTCCCATTCATTATGGCCTTGGTACCATCTTTCAGTAACAAGGAATCGATATATCCGGTGCGGTTTTTATTTATTACCAGTGGCTGCCTGGAAAAAAAAATATAACCGACAATAATGACGGCAATCAATAACAAAATCAGCAGACACCATTTCAGAAGACGCGGCGTATTCGGTTGTCGCCTGGTCACAGGCAGTGGCTGCAGGTCGTCCTCCAACCAGTGCTTTAGTAAATTTTCCAGGTAAGCAGCCTGTTCCGGACCCTTGTTTCTCAACTCGGCTATCTGATCCTGTAACTGTGGATCATGAGGTGCATTGATAAATCGAACAATCAGATCAGTAGTGTCTGTAGTCGGCTGGTACATAATTTCATTCCTTCCTGTGCAAGACAAGGGAGAATACTCTCTCTGAAGTCTCTGTCCTATAACTGCATTATAATGCGGCAGTAAATATAGTAAAAATCCGTATGTGACTGACAGAATAAAATTATTAGGTCAGCTGTGGAAGGTTTAATAAATTAGTAAGAGAACAGGCAAAATCCCCCAGCGTATGACACCTGAATCACTGTCTGATAATGAACAGGATTATATCGACGGACTATTACATCATAACCCGGATGTTATCAATAGTATCTACCAGAAATTTGCGGTCAAAGCTCAGCGTTTTATCCAGCAGAAAGGAGGCTCTGTAAGGGATGCCGCTCATATATTTGAAGAAGTATTGCTGGATATTTATTTCTACGTCAGACGTCATCCACTCCAGGTATCTTCCTTCGATGCTTTTCTTATCCTGCTCAGTAAACGTGTCTGGGAAAAAGAAGTAGAAAGGAGAGGTCAGCGTATTCCAGGCCTGGAAGCCGATGAAACGGCCACCCTTGGAAGAGAAGACATGATTGACCTGGAAGATGTGCTCAAGGAAGGAGAAAAAAGAAGAATGGCCTATCATCAATACCTCCAACTAGACGATAGTTGTAAAGAGGTCATCAAATGGGCACTGACAGACTGCCTCCAGTCAGATATTGCCGCTGAACTAAAAATACCTGTAGCAGAACTGCCCGCCAGAAGAGCCGATTGCTTTCACCGACTGTTCCGCAACATAGACGGGGCACTGAAAACTTCTGATGCCCCCAGCGAAACAGAAATAGGTAATGCTGATGCCTACCTCAGCAACTTCATGAATGAAGCCGATAAAAAAGCATACGCCGATAAACTACGCACCAATATCACCCTCAGTAGCCAGGTCAAACGCTTCGACCTGATTCGGAAACTGCTGGCACAACGCATCTGTACGGATACCGACCGCGATGAATTACAACATCAGTTATATGCACATCGCAACGCCTGGTTCTCCTCTAAAGATACTTCGGTAACGCCTATACGTAATTATATCATCGGTGTAGCCATTCTGGCAATAGGACTTGCCACCATGCTGTATATCAGCCCATGGCGAAAAAATATCTACAGCCAGTTCTCTTCTACGGAAATGCAGGCGTTCGGCAACGATTCGCTAGACCTGCCACAAGATATCATGGCAGAGTTTAACCGCGGACACTTCAGCGATGCCCTGCAACACCTCAATGCCGTACTGGAAAAAAATCCGGAAAATATTTATGCCCGCTACTTCCGGGGCGTATGCCTTGTAGATCTCAACCAGATAGAAGCAGCCAGAAAAGACCTCCTCATGGTTTATAATGGCGACAATAAAATCCGCTACGAGGCAGCTTTCTACATCGCATTAAGTTACCTGAAAGAAGGCCATAAACAGGAATGCCTGGACTGGCTCGTGCAGATCCCGGAAGGTGCTCCTAATTATATTAAAGTACAGAAACTGATTGAGGAACTAAAAGGCTAGTGCACATAACTGCTACCAGCATGTATAATACGCTCCACTTCCCCACTGATCAACTCATATACAGGCGCTTTCTCGCGCTTAATACGCACCAGCTGTTGCAATACCAGAAAATATATGGTACCATCACTGCAACCATTTAACTGTGCTTTTATGATTTCTTTTTTTACCTCCTGACAGCTGTTGGCATCCAGCTTCTGGTAAATCACATAGAGGTCATCCATCCAACTCATACTCTAAAGTTTTTGCATAGACTTTAAATATACGCATTATTATTGTTGATAATACTTCAGTCGGCAGATTTAACGTTTTGGAAATTTGGGGCAAAAAAAAGCGGGGATTTTTTCGTTTTTTTGAAAAAATCCCCGCTTTTTTGTCTTTTCTATAGCCAGATTAAAGGATTCCTAACTGGTAGGTTCCTCAACACCTCTTCTACCTGCGGATCATGATCCAGTCTTAACCAGGTTTGATAATACTCTTTTTTATTATATGCCGCTGCACCAAATATCAGGAAAGGCTGCGCTACCGGCCAGTTCTCCCAATACATAATATCATGCGCAAAAGGCCAGTTGTTCTTATCCTTCACAAAAGGATACATCCAGGAAATACCCTTGGAGATCATTTTAGTCTTTTCTGCAGTATAAGCCCACAGATTATCTCCTGGCTTACTCAGTACCTGACAAATAGTACTCATCGCATCCAGATTAAATAACGAGTAGCCGTAAGGTTTAGTACGCTTCAACTCCAGCGGGAAACTCCCATCCACAGCCATCTGCGACGGCAGCAACACATTCTTATATCTGTCCGTACAGAAAGTCAGCAGACTATCATTATGAGTAAAAGAAGCAAATACCGCTACCTGCATCACCCAACAGGTACCGTGATTGTTCGCTGCCTTCATCTCCTCTTTTCCATAAGGATGGGTAGTCAGCCATTGTAAATATTGCTCAAACCAGGAACGGATAGCCACCAAATCAGCAGCAGGAATAATGCCTGCCTTCTCCATAATTTTCAATGCCTGCACTACTTCCATCAACTGGATAGTATCAATAATCCCGATACCTCTGCCTGTTGCACGTCCTTTGATGGCCTGGGCAAACTGTAAATTTGGATGCATCATGGTAGCAGGATCTGCAAACCAGGCTTTCGCATGTAACAATGCTTTTTCCAGGTAAGTCTTATCCTGACTGGCCATGTATCCCGCTGCCAGCGCACCCATGATCCGGCTAAACCGAATCATCGCCTGACGATGCGCCACGAAATTATCCGGATTACTTTGTCCATCCTTCTGAATGTAAGGACTATCCACACTCACCGGATTCGGCCACCAGTAATCACCTTCAGAGTAGAAGTCGTGCATACCGCCCGCACTACGGTCACACCTAAACGCAGTAATCGTTTCAGGTTCCTGCTTAGCAGCCCATGCCGCCCTTTCCAGAATAGCCGGCCGCATGTCATTTATCACCTGGTCCCGCCAGCGCTTTTGTGCGCTGGCTCCCAGTGTCATCATTATCAGGAGTAAAAGGAAAATATTCCGGATCATTTGCAATTATTTGAATGTAAGCACTTTACCGTCATGACCTGTTAGTTCTGTACTGTAAGTACCGGTGAATTTACCCAGACTTTTCCCTGTCCAGTAGTCAAACACCTCTGTTGGTTTATCCAGTTTTACAGAAAGTTTTTTGGGAGATGCATCCCAGTTGAGCAGGATTACTCTTTGTTCATTTCCAGCTTTCACACGGCCTACTTCGAACTTTGTATTCTCAAATGCAGCAGCTTTGCCGGTTGGCGGAGCCGCCTTGCGCAGCATATTCAGTCTTTCCGGAGAAATAACGGTCAGGTCATCACCACTGAGGAGCATACCGCCGGTAGCATATAACAACGCTGCATGGAACTGATATTCATTATCAGGCATATCGCCGGTCAGCACCAGGCAATCCGGATCATTCCACCACAGACGTCCATTCTGCCAGGAGCGATAAAGGTTTTCTCTACCGGATCTTTCAAACACTTCCCATTTACGCTTGATATCCATGGAACTGCGACTACCATGTACCAGCCCCAGTGAAGGCCAGATCGGATGATTACATCCCAACAGGAATGCATTGCCCGTTCCTTTAATAATGGCTTCCATTCCTCTGCGATAGGCTTCTACACGGGTAGCATTTTTATCAAAGTACACACCGCCGTGAATTGCGCCCCAGAAATTCGCATCCAGTTTGAAGTAGGTAACACCCCATTGCTGACGCATAACAGTGAATACTTCCGTCAGATGCTTTTGTACAGCAGGATTTGTTCCATCCAGTACATACCAAGGCTTCCAGCGCCATCCGCCGAAAGTAACTTTATCACTACGCAAAGGCTGACCAGTACTGTCTTTCACCAGCCACTCAGGATGTTCTTTGAAAACGGCGGAGTTACTATCACAGATAAAAGGAGCCACCCAGATAGCTGGCTCAAAGCCTTTCTCTTTGATGGTATGCAGTACCTGCTGCACATTGCCTCCAAAGGAATTCCCTACGGCCAGCCAGTCGCCCATATGAGGCTGGTAGCCATCATCCAGCTGAATGTATTTCAGCACCGGCGCGTTCGCTTTGATATAATCCAGGTTATCGTATACATTTTTTGCTGTCACTTTCGGACCGAAGCAATACCAGGAGCACCATCCATCCGGAGGAGCTTTAAATTCCAAGCGCGGATGATTTTTCTGAATCCTGCCTGCGAATTTATCCAGCAACTGATTACCATCTTTTCCTTTAGCGACCATCAGTTCTTCCAGCTGAAACTCCTTGCCCGGAGCCAATTCCATGTTTTCCAGGTCTTCGGCTAGTTTGATCGTATCTTTCGAAATATAAAATTTACCTACCCAACGTTTACTGCTGGTGTATCCCAGTAATAACTCCGCATCTGCCGATGGATAAAGACGAAGCAGGTTATATACTGCGAGATAACCATCTGGCTGAGGAATACGGTAATGCCCCGCATCGGTGTAGTTGCCCAGGTTCTCGGGCTTCTCCAAGGTGCCGGCTGTCTGGGACAACATCTGGAAACCTTCCGCATAGAAAGGCGTACTACCAGGCAATACTTTCGCCACGCTACCGAGAACTACTTCTTTCAGTCGGATAGAAGTACTACCGGTATTGACTATACGAATATTGCAAACTTCATTATTCCAGGTTCTGAATAACTTAACAGAGGCTGGCGCCACCGCCCCATTCGCCTGGTAAACAACACCCTGGCTGTTTTTGAGCGATTGTATAAACTGATCTGATACGCCCGCCATGGCCGAAAGACCCATCAGCATGGCACTACCTAGCAGATAGAAAAATGGTTTCTTCATCGTGAAATTTATTAAGGACGATTTTATTTAGATACTGCTGTCAACTGCAGTTCAAATAATTTCATCAGTTCTTTTGTGTTATTGGATGCTGGTTGTAGGGAGACAACATACTCTCCCGGAGCCAGGGTTACTTTACCCAGCGATTCATTGATATTACCCTTCTGAGTGGGTACCGTACCTGTCAGTTGCTGCTCACCAACTTTCACCGTGTATTGTTGCCCAGCAAGATCGCTCAGGTATTTTGCAGAAAGGCTGAAAGTCGTCTTTTTCACCACCTTCACTTTCCAGCTCAGCACCTGATCCTGGCGAGCGATGCCTGCCACCCAATAGCTGGCTGTCTTCCCATCCCCTCTTGAAAATCCTTTTCCAGTCTGATCTGCATCATATGCCAGTAAGCGATTCATAATACCTTCTGCATCCAGCTCTCTCGGCAAATTGGCGGTACTTACAGCGCCTGGCATCATTTCCACCACCACTACGCTATTGATAGTATCTGGGGGCGATTTAGGCAGTATAACGTTAACGTCTGTACGATTCACCACAGCTGTTTTGAGTGCAGTGGTCGTATTCATCAGGTAGGCTTTTTTCACTTTGCCTGTAAGTCCTCCTACTGTGAGAACGCCATTTTTAGGCCAGGAGAAAACATGCAGGAACAGTTTATTGTCTTTCTGTGTGACTTCTCCCCAGGGCTGAATGGGCAATGGTGATGCTGATGTGCCATAAATACTGTTTCCATATCGTTGCATCCAGGAACCAATGCCATGTAGTATAACCGTGTCTCTCGGATCTATTACACCATTGCCTTCAGGCCCAATATTCATTAATAAGTTTCCTCCTCTGTCGGCCGCTTTTGCCAGTAATCGAATGAAAAATGAAACTGGTTTATGGCTATCATCAAATTTGGAATAGCCATAGGATTCGTTGGTAGTAGGAATTGCTTCCCAATCGCCAGTTACAGGATAGAATTCCGCAGGACGGTCAGAAGTATTGATATAATCGCCAAAGGAATAATCATTGCTGCGTGCCAGTCGGCCATTCACTACTACATTGTTATCCACAGAGCGAATCGCTTCCAGGATGCGGATATTCTCGCTCAGCGGCAGTTTATGCGGGGTATCAAACCAGAGAATATCCGGATGATATTTGGCAATGAGTTCTTTTATCTGTGGAATGGCCTTTTCATCTACATATTTCACTGCTTTAGGCAGCAGTTCCGGGTGTACATCAAACCAGTTGCGGCCTCCATGCAAGTCTTTATCTCCGCCAGGGTTATCGTAATCCCAGTCGTTACCCGGCGCATCCGGATGTTCCCAGTCAAATGCATGGGAATAATAGAAGCCAAAGCGAATACCATATTTCTTACAGGCTGCCGCTAATTCTGCCATCGGGTCCTGATGAAAAGCGGAGTTCTTAATACTATATTCACCGATGGCAGTAGGATACATTGCTACGCCGTCATGGTGTTTGGCAGTGATAACAAGATAACGCATTCCGGCAGCCTTAATCATTTTCACCCAGGCATCTGCGTTAAAATCCACTGGATTGAAAGTGCGGATCAGCAGGGAATCATATTCGCCTCTGCGGATCTTTTCTTTTCTCATCAGGTGTTCTGCATAGCCGCCTACTTTCTTTCCTTTCCATTCTCCGCCTGCTGCTGAGTATACGCCCCAGTGAATAAAGCAGCCGAAGCGGGCTTCCCTCCACCATTCAATGCGACTGTCATGCGCCTTCATGGATGTTTTCCACCAGCCGTTCACCGCTTTATCAATCGCTTGCTGATCGCGGGATGCAGCCTTCTGGCTCAACACGCCGTCATCATCTCCTTTCACTTGTGCCATGGCAGGCGCAGCGATAACGCCTACGCCTACACTCAGTATTAGTTGTTTCAGATATTTCATAACGGGAATAAGTACTATTTGGTAATGGTATAGGATTTTCCGCCAGCGGTAGGCAAATCATATTCATATACCTGTTTCAGATCCAGCGAGGCCAGTTTGGAAGCGTCTTTCACTTCTGTTTTGCCTTTCATAGCCAGCGTGTAGAATGGATTCTGATTTTCTCCTGTTGCTGGTTTAGCGCCGGTAATTTTCATAGGTTGTTGTACTCTTACACGGCAGTTTCCGCCCAGGGTAGAGCGTATAGTCGCACTCGTTAGTTGTCCATCTTTCCAGCTCATGTCTACTTCAAATCCGCCTCTGGCTTTCAGTCCTTTCACGGATCCCGTTGGCCATGCATCTGGCAAAGCGGGCAACAGATAGATAGCGCCATCGTGGCTTTGGAGGAGCATTTCAGTGATACCGGAAGTTACTCCGAAGTTACCGTCTATTTGGAACGGAGGATGTGCGTCAAAGAGGTTGGCATAGCTACCACCACTGTTATCAGCCACACTTACGGTTTGTCCGCCGGCGAGGAACAGCTGTTTATTCAACATCGTGTAAGCATGATTGCCATCTTCCAGTCGGGCCCACCAGTTGATCTTCCAGGATTTGGACCAGCCTGTGCCACCATCTCCGCGCAGTAATAAACTACGTTTAGCCGCTTCCGATAGCGTAGCATCATGGCGGGGAGAAATGAAATTACCAGGGAAAAGGCCATATAGGTGAGACACGTGTCTGTGGCTGTCTTTAGGATCATCCCAGTCTTTGTACCATTCCTGCAGTTGTCCGTACTGTCCGGCATGAAAAGGATAAATTTCCGACAGCGTTTTAGTCAGTCTGTTGGCTAGTTCCGGATTTTTGCCCAGTACTTTCGAAGCCAGGATGGTATTGTTAAATAAATCGCGAATAATAGAAAGATCCATGGTAGTGGCAATGCTCACGGAACCAGTGGCTTTACCGTCCACGCGGAAATTATTCTCTGGAGTGGTAGACGGATTGGTTACCCAGTGGCCATTCTCATCTTTGATCAGCCAGTCGAGCATAAATTCGCAGGCTCCTTCCAGTTGTGGATAAATGGAAGCAAGGAATTTCTTATCGCCGGTATATTGATAATGTTCCCAGAGATGGCGGGTCAGCCATGCGCCGCCCATAGGCCATATCCCCCATTTAGGATTACCGCTGGGATCTTTAAAATCAATACCGCCAGCTGGATTCGTCATGCCCCAGAGATCTGAATTATGATGGGCTGTCCAACCTTTAGCGCCATAGTTAACGCTAGCGGTAGTACGACCATTCTTCGCCAGGAGGCTGATAAAACTAAACAGCGGTTCTGTACATTCTGAAAGGTTAGCCGACTCAGAAGGCCAGTAGTTCATTTCAGTATTGATGTTAATGGTATAGTTCGAACCCCATGGTGGCTGTAATTCTTTATTCCAGAGGCCCTGGAGATTCATCGCCTGTCCTCCGTTGCGGGAACCGGAGATCATCAGATAACGACCATACTGATATAACAGGGTGGTCAGTTGCGGATCACGGTTACCTCCGGCAGCGGTGTAGTCTTTCAAACGCTGATCAGTGGGTAAAATTCCGGCGCCGTCATCTCCTAAGTTAAGGGCTACCCTGTTAAACAGATTCGTATAGTCTTTCTCGTGACCGGATAATAGTTGTGCAAACTGCATAGAGCCAGCCTTGTCCAGCGCCGCTTTGGCACGGGCAGCCGCATCGACGCGAACGCCTTCACGGGTATAACTGGTACCGATGGAGAGCAGTAATACTACATCTGTCGCGTTTTTCACATGGATACCAGCAGTATCTTCTGTGATATTTCCATCTTTTGATTTCGCTTGTAAATATACCGCATAGCTCACAGGGTCGCTGCCATCCTCGCCTTTGCCGTAGACAACCTGTTCTTTTTCGTAGGCCCGGGCGGCCACATAAGAAGGACAGTTGCCATTCATTGCTACCAGGTGTTTCGCTTTATCCAGTACTTTATTGGCATGCGGCATCTGGTTGGCAAAGCGGGTATCAAAGCTGACAGCGCCAGGTTTGCTGGCGGTAATACGCATTACCAGCAATTGCGCCGGATAACTGATGAATGTTTGTCGCGTATATACGACACCGTTAGCCGTGAATTTTACAGTGCTAATGCCCGTATTCAGATCAAGCTCCCGATGGTAGGCATCGGCATTACCGGTAATGTTATTATCCAGGAAGAGGCTACCCAGTGTGAGATAGCGGGCACTGTACTTACCCAGCATCTCCCGGGAGAGCTTATCGGCCTCCATGTACTTTTCTTCTTTCAGAAGTTGGCGTACTTGTGGCAACAACTCTTTTGCTTGCGGATTATTGCCGTTACGTGGAGTACCGGACCAGATGGTCGCTTCATTGAGTTGTAGTTCTTCTGTTTGTACGCCGCCAAAGACCATGGCGCCAATGCGGCCATTGCCCAGTGGCAGCGCTTCCACCCATTGAGAGGCGGGTTGCTTGTACCAAAGCTTCAGTAGAGAATCAGGTGGCGCTGCATGCAGGCTCAATGCCGACAGGCAAAGGCTGATGCTTAAAAAGTATCTGGTCATCTGTTGGCAGATTTAGGATTATAATTCAATCAAACCGGTTGTTAATCCATCAGCGGTAGCAGCCACTACGCTTTTACCGTTATTATTGGCGATGCGGATGCTCGCTTGTCCGTTGGCCAGCTGCACTTTGCGGGAGCCGCCCACAGTGCCCAAATCATCGATCAGCGTACCATTTCCGGCAACAGACCAGGTAATCAAATTGGCCGCATCGAGGCAGAGTACCCCATTTGCATCCACCGCCTTCACTTTCACGAGGGTGGTATTACCTTGATTTTCTTTTTCCACGATCAGCTTCGCTGGTTTGCTCCATTTTTCTGTTTGGTAAGTCCAGGTGGTTTCATCTGTCACCGTGGTTTTGCCGTTGCGGGCTACTACACGGATATTATTCTGACCAGGTTGCAGCACTACATTCCAGCGAAGGCCAGCAGCCGGGAAGTTCTGACTGTCGCGTTTTTTCACACCGGCACTTTTACCGTTTACAAAGAGTTCTGCTTCTGCACAGTTTGAATAGGCTCTTACTTCTTTCTCTTCGCCGGCATTACCCCAGCGGATAGGCCAGTTATGGCCATAGATATGTACCATTGGCTGTGTGAGCCAGTAGGATTGGAATACATAATATATTTCTTTGGGAGAGAGATCACGCGCCACAATACCTTTCTGATTTACATAAGGTACCGGATTTTCCGGACGAAGTGGCGTAGAGAAATCCTTGAATACCCAGTATGCGCTACCAGTCAGCATTGGCATGGTTTCCTGTTCTTTCAGGTGCCAGTCTACCAGGTTTACAGCGTAAGATTCTGACCAGTCGCCATCTTTGGATGCGCGTGCGTTTCCGCCGGTGAGCGCAAAGTCGCCGGTACGTTCATCCGCACCTTTCCCTGTGGCTATCTGTTGGATAAAGAACTCAGGATTCTCCGCATATCTGCCTTGGTGACTGTCGGCGCCCCATTCTGCATGGAAGAAGTGATTTACACGAGCAATTTCCTTCAGGGTTTCTTGTTTATACTCTGTATAGCGACCGCGGTACCATCCTGCCCAGATAGAAGGGGAATAAACGTCTACGATATCCTTACAAAAATCGCAGCGACGAATGGTCGTCAGTCGGGTACTATCCAACTGATGTGCGAGGTGATGCAGTTCTGACATGAACTGGCGGATCTTTTCCTTATCGAATTCCGGGAAGTCGCCAGGCCAGTCGTTTTCATTACCGAGGCCCCAGAGAATGACAGCCGGGTGATTGCTATGCTGGCTGATCATATTGGTCAGCATTCTTCTGGCTTGTTCTTTATAGATTGGACCACCGAGGCCACCGCGGCACCATGGAATTTCTTCCCATACGAGGATACCGAGGCTATCGCAGAGTTGCAGTACCAGCGGATGTTGCTGATAGTGACCGAGGCGAATGAAGTTGGTCCCCATTTGTTTCATGAGGATCATTTCTTTTCTGATGGTAGCGTCGTCCATGGCAGCGGCTACGCCGGCATGATCTTCATGACGATGCGTACCACGGAGGAGCAGGCGTTTCCCATTCAGCAGGAAAGGGCCGTGTTCTTCGAATTTGAAGTGACGGAAGCCTGTGGTACCGGACCATTCAGCGGTACCGGCAGCAGAGCTGAGTTTGGCAGTAACTGTATATAAGTTAGGCTGATCAGGAGACCAGCGAACAGGTTTTTTAATGGAGAGTGTTGCCAGTTGTTGTTCTCCGGAGGAGAGCGCAACTGGTTGTGTGATAGTTTTCACCACTTGGTTGCGCGGATCGCGGAGGGTGATTTCCAGGCTGGCATCTTTCAGATTGGCTGCATTGATAAAAGAGGAAGAGAAGGTCAGGGATCCTTCGTTTCCGGCAGCATCTGTAGTCGCTTGTATATGGAAAGCATCGAACGAGAGCGCAGGCGTGTAAACCAGTTCCAGTGGGCGATATACGCCGCCGTATACATTAAAATCCGACATGGAGGAAGGAATCATTTCCAGGTCGCGGGTATTATCTGCGCGGATGGCTACTGGTACTTTTCCTTTGAAGCGTTTGGCTTCTGGCGATTGCAGGAAGTTTTTCACAGCGTCGGTGATGTCTACAGACCACTCGTCATATCCGCCGGTGTGTGAGCCAATTAATTGCGTGTATACGTATACGTTAGTTTTCTGTCCTGATCCGAGGAAGTGCAGGAAGGTACGGCCGTTGTTATAAGGATTTTTGATATCCATGTTGGTACGGTACCATCCGGGGCCCTGGTAGAAGTTCACGTCTGGGTCAACGCCATCGCGGTCGTTGAAGCAGTGCGGGATGGTTACTTTTTGCCATAGGGGCACGGATTCCGGGCTTCCTTCGGAGGCTGGGCGCATGGCTTCCCATACGCCGCCGAGGTCACTTTTCAGGAAATCCCATTGATTGTTGACACGAATGGTTTGCTGGGCCATGAGTACGTGGCAGGAACAAAGGAGGGCACATAGCCAAAAGGAAAATACTTTTCTCATCATAACGGGACAGCAGCTTTAAGTGGTACTAGTGTTTCAGTGTTGTAATGCAAACGTATGCATCATTTCAAATTAGGATATAAAAATGGAATAGCCTGGTTGACACTGTTTACGGCATGTAAATTACGCAATCGATTGCACAAAATACGGTAAAATTTTATCTTTTTTGCATAGCATTTTCAAGCGGCTTATCGCAGGGATAAGCGCGTCTGGAGCTGAAATGCAGGAAAATTCCGCTAAAAACTACGTTGGCAAGCCAGAGGGAAATGCTTAATACTGTAGCGAGGGACGCATCAGATTAAATGTTCTTTCATTGCTTTAACGATGGCATTGGAGCGGGAGTTAACCTCCAGTTTTCTGTAGATATTCATAATATGTGAGCGTACGGTTCCTACGCTGATATGGCAATGTTCCGAAATCTGTTTGTAGGTATCTCCGTCTACCAGGCAGCGAAGGATTTCCTTTTCTCTTGGCGACAAACCATAAGTATCTTGTTGTACGGATTGCACTGCTGGGCGCTCTCTGAAAAAGGCCAACACTTTATCCACCGCCAGCTGATTAGAATGCAGCGCAGTTTCATACACCCTCGATAAAAATTCCGACAAGGTAACCGGTGGAATTTTATCCAGATGAATGCCCTCTTCCGGCACCTGCACCTGCGATACAGTTTTACTATCTTCTCTTATCGTGAGTAGAATAACATTTATCTCAGGATACGCAGCCTTTACAATGCTGGCAGCCTCTATTGATGTTAATCCTGGTATATCTACATCCATAAAAACGAGGTTACAGATATCTTTTGCTAATTGTTGTAACGTATCAGTTGTTTCACGATGCAATTCTCCAACCTCAAAAACATTCGACTCGCCCCAATGACCAGCACTAATAGGCCCCACTTTTTTCATAATATTCCTTTTGGGTTATGTGATTTTCATATGAAAGTTCCTCCAGGTAAACTGCTAGTTTTGGAAGCCGGTATGGCGCTGATTACAAATAACTGGAAAGATTACACGGTTCCCATACCATAACAAATTTGAAACAAATCCTAGCAGCAGTCAATCGGATAGGTATATGGTTTTTCAATAAATATTAATATACAAGATATTTCATATTACAATAAAGATATAATCATAATATGGTTGACAATAAAGATATTCCGGATCAACAATAAACACAACTGGTTAATAATCAATACACTCTAAAAGGGCATTCTTATCAAACCAATCAAATTAAATTTTATAATATATATCGGTTTTTCTTTCAAAAGCGGTTCTTCTTTATCTAAAAATATCTTCTTTTCCATTATCCGCTACTTCATAATTCAAGTAACTTGATAAGAATATTCTGTTCTACATCTCCCATTACCATTCTTTATATCGGTACATCCGCTGCATAATATACGTGTCAAATTAAACCTCGGATTTACCAGACATCTGGAATTCTTATTGACCTTCGTAAAAATATAAATCTTTTTACGAAATATAAAAGCAAAAAAATCCGCCGCCGCTTTTTAATACGACGGCGGATACCTTTCCATTAATAAAGTTATTCCAATACCAGCTCTATCACAGGAATCTCCACATTAGGCTTCAATACCGGTAAATCCAGCGCTACATCCCCCTTGTCGGTATTCCGCATCTTGATCTCAGAGCCATCATGCAGGAACTGGGCATATTTAATTTTACCTTTCATCCCAGGTAGTTCAAAACGCTGCAACGGGTAATCCAGTAAATGCACATATAAACGCTTAGTCACCGGATTATAAGTCAGCAATGAATTCTCCGGACGTTGAATATCTGCCGGCGCCTGTGTACAACCGTAAATAGCGCGACTATTCACAGTCATCCAGTCGCCCATGCCTGCCAGGGCTTTCTGAGCACGATAATCAAACAATCCTCTGGAAGTTGGACCTACGTTCAGTAACAGGTTCCCTCCTTTACTTACAGACTCAATCAGCAATACCAGCAACTGCTTGTTATCTTTCCAGCTGGTCTCATCACGGTAATAACCCCAGGAGCCAGAGAAGGTCTGACAAGTTTCCCAATGTACCTTCTTACCATTACGCATCGGCCATTCTGATACTTTATACTGTTCAGGTGTAACGAAATCAAATCCATCATCATAATTATTCAGATCCAGACGATCATCCACAATAATACCCGGTTGCAGTTTACGCACCATTTTCAGTAACTCCTCAGATCCCCAGTCATTATGATCTTTACCATGTTCTCCCGGGAAGCTGAAATCCAACCAGAGAATATCGATTTTTCCATAGTTGGTCATCAATTCCTTCACCTGATTATGCAAGTAGGTACGGTACTTGGCCATATCGCGACCTTTGTTCAACTTATCATAATCGGCAGGATTCTTCGGACGCTGCGGGTGATTATTATCGATGGTATAGTCCGGATGATGCCAGTCGATCAGCGAGTAGTAAAATCCTACTTTCAACCCTTCTGCACGAAATGCTTCCACCCATTCTTTCACCAGATCCTTTCTAATAGCGGTATTAGTGGATTTATATTCTGTGAATTTTGAATCGAACAGACAAAAACCTTCATGGTGTTTAGTAGTCAGCACCGCATATTTCATACCTGCGGCCTTAGCCATCCTGGCCCACTCCCGTGGATTATACAAGTCAGGATTAAAGTTGTCGAAGTACTTCTGATAGGCGCTGTCTGTAATACGTTCATTACTTTTCACCCATTCATGACGGGCAGGAAGGGAATATAAACCCCAGTGGATAAACATCCCGAAACGATCATTCAGCCACCAGGCCATGCGCTGTTCTTTTTGCGCATCCGTCTCTGTGGAAAGCTTCTGCTGTGCCTCTAACTGCCCTAGCATCAGCAGTAACAAGGTGAGAATGCCAAGTGTAATTTTTTTCATGTCGGATTATAAATTTTGGTTTGATCAGATAATTATTCCACTACCAGCCAGGTATACCCGCCAGCAGGGATCGTTATTTTTATGTGTGCGTTAAACTCACGGTCAAGCGTATACGTTTTCAGCGGACCTTCTTTTTCCCGGATACGAGCAGTTTGGGTTAATCCGCTATAATACAATGGCAGCGCAATTTCCCGGGTAATGGCTTCCTGTGTTGGATTGTACAGCATCGCCAGTCCTTTTTGCGGCAGTGCAGCGCTGATATGCAGGATACCATCCCAATCCCTGCCATCAGGTCTTCTGAGATGTAATATATCCGCATTCAGGATAGGTCTGTATTTTTTATACCATGAGATGACATTCGCTACCAGCTGACGGGTACTATCGGTGTCGTATAAACGGGGTCCGCGATAGCAAGCCTGCACACCAGCGCCATAGTATTGCATCATCAGTTTTTCATAGTCAGACAGATGGTCTTTCAATGGCTCCAGGGTTGCTGCTGCACCTCCTCCCTGATATTCAGTCAGCGGTACAAAACCCCAGCTCATAGATCCCGTTTTCTCCCATAATCCGTCGTAAATATTCTGTCGGTTTAAGATTTGTTGTTCTGCACGCGGCAGTGAGAAATTCACTTCCCTGTAACCTAAGGCGATTTTGTTAGTCCCGTCCAGGAAATACCAATCAGGCGCATTGACATAAATATTCCTCGCATACATCCAGTGATATAGGCCTTTCTGTAACTCCATCTGTTTCCATTGGGAGTCGTCTTTCCCCGTATGACCAGGATGAGTGGCAGACGCGCATACATCGCCCGGATAGGGTCCGTCATTTTCAAAGATGTTGAAGCCGGTAGCTGTAAAGAAATACTCCAGCTTCGCAATGTAACTGAGGCCCCATTTACTTCCCAGGCAAGGCGCATTGCCAAAGAAGGCGCCGCCGGTTTTTCCTGTTGCAGGATTGATTACATCGTCCTCTTCACTGATTCGTCTGCTGGAAAACAGGGAATATCCTCCCAGCATTATACCTTTACTTTTCGCATAATCCGCCAGGGATTTGAATTTCGCGATATTAGCAGCAGAAGTATCTTCCATATTCAGGCCACTGCCGAAACTTAAAATCACGCCTTCATAACCAGTGGCAGCACATTGGTCTATCACCGATTTCACTTTAACAGGATCTGTGCTCACCAGGTGCATGAAGATGGGATTTCTGTTTGTCCACGGTGCAACGGTACGATACATCGCTCTCTTGGCGAGCCCGTTCCGTTCCCGGTCATATCCATCCATCAGCAATTCGTAGGTGCGAATTGATTCAAAGCGACTGTTGTCTCCCAAAACTATACCTACCGGTACTTCCGGATAAATCTCCAATACGCAAGGGGTTTGCAAATCATAATTCACCTGGGAGGTATAGGTGCTATCCGTTTTCCAATGGGTGGTCTGGTCGCTCAAATTGGCTTTCATCGCGTTATTGAAAGCATAATTGCTTTCTACGTATATGCCATGAGGTTTGGCCATATGTTCCGGACTTCCCACTACGGCTGATTCTTCTTCCGGCACCGCCAGGATTTCATTTTTCACCTGGTTTAACTGCAACGATTTGCCAGTGCCATTGGAGATTTCCAACCATTTAGACACCAGGGGAATTCCATCAAACAAATCATAATGCACTTTGACGCTAAGCCCTTTCAGGTTTGAACTGGCCGGCGCCGCGTAAGTGAAAATGAGCGACTTTCCGGTTGACTGTCTGGTATGGCCGTTATCCGCCATATACGGTTTCAGATCGGCGATTTCATACCGTTGATACTGCATATCTGCCGCACCAGCCTGCATGCCATCTAGCCAGGCCGGAAGCAGGTAAGCCTGTTGCCGCTGCGTATAGGCGCCACCGATATTCACAGTTTTACCATCAATCACAAGCTGGGCTTCTGGTTTGATAGCGCGCAGCAATTGTTCTCCGCTGGTCAGATTCCGGTAATCGGTACATATCACGTTCGGGGATACACGAAAACTCCGGCTGAGTAAGCCGTTACTGAGCGTAATATCTTTTCCCTGAACGGCTGCTACCGCTTTGTAGCCCTTGTTATTGATCAACCAATCGGGCTGTTGTTTAGTACCAGACTGTGCGCCCGCCAATTGCATCTGCAGCAAAAGTCCGGCTGTAAGAATATTTATTTTTTTCATTGTTCACTGATTCTAGTCGTTATTGTAGTGGTTGCAAGATGACATTACGCAACCTGAACAGTTCTTTCTTATTCGCTTTC
Source organism: Chitinophaga dinghuensis (assembly GCF_003259435.1). Taxonomy (GTDB): domain Bacteria; phylum Bacteroidota; class Bacteroidia; order Chitinophagales; family Chitinophagaceae; genus Chitinophaga; species Chitinophaga dinghuensis. The sequence goes on along the minus strand of NZ_QLMA01000001.1, from coordinate 130,792 downwards.
GCGGGTTTCACTGTCAGGTTGTATTCGCCTGGCTGATCAATATGGATCACGCCCACTGCATGTTGCAGGAATAACATGGGCTGGTGACTGTCGTATGTGCCTGTAGGCAATGTGAGGAAGGGCAGTTGCTGCGCGCCCAATGTAACCAGTCCTGGTTGTGTAGCGGCGCCTGCTTCACAATTATAATCCAGCACCACTTTAAAATCGCCTGCTTCCTGTACCTGTAGCGGGAATACGAGCGCATCTGTTGGCTGTGTCATATTGATCGCACAGTTATCGTGTTTCCAATCGCCGAAATAGTGGGAGTAGGTAAAACTTTTCGTAGAGGCAGCACCGTTAAATACGGCCCAAACCGGCGACATCGTAATTTCCGGGTAGTGGGCACTGACAGTTTGTGTATGTAACTGTGATAGATCCTGTTGCTGGCCTTTGTATTCCATTATCAACACGGTATTGCGTGCATCTGGTAATGTAGCCGGCAGTTGTATGATGGTTTCAGAACCGATTTTTTTCCAGGCCAGGGGCTGCGTTGTTCCCAATATGCGCACGCTGGTAATATTGGCGTTGATGCCTGCAATTTTCAATTGATTATTATCTGGCTGCTGCCAGATGTGGAGGTATAATTTTCCTGGTTTACTGGTGGTGACACCCCAGGGCTGGGCCGGGATGAGTCCATACGTAGTGCCATAGATGCTTTCACCGTATTTTTTCAGCCATTTTCCTGTTTCCAGCAGGTATTTGATACTATACTCCGGCCATCTGCCATTGCCATCCGGGCCTACGTTCAGCATGAGGTTTCCGCCTTTGGAAGCCACGTTGGAAAGGAGATGAATAATATCGCGGGGAGATTTGAAATTCAGGTCATGTTGAATATAGCCCCAGGAATCGTTGTGCGTATAGATAGATTCCCATGCGCCAGCAATGGGCGTAGGTGGCACTTCTGAGTCGCCGAAATCGCGGTAATCGCCCAGATCATGGCCTACGCGGCTACTGAACAGGCAATTGGGTTGTAGTTTACGCAGACTATCAATCATGATTTTGGTTTGGTCCACGGTGAGACCTCCGGGCATATCAAACCAAACGATGCCTAACTTTCCGTAATTAGTAAGGAGTTCTTTCAGTTGTGGAACCGACTTACTGCGATAATATTGCTGGTAATCTTTTTCTGCTTCTTTGAAATCCCATTTATTACCGCCTCCGTTAGGCTCGTGCCAGTCGAGGAATTGCGAGTAATAGAATCCGAACTGGATATTCTGTTTTCTGCAGGCGGCGGCCAGTTCTTTCATGGGATCTTTCTTATAGGGCGTAGCATCAACGATATCGAAGTCGGTCACTTTTGAATCGTACATACTAAAGCCTTCGTGGTGTTTGGCGGTGATGACGAGGTATTTCACGCCGCTATTTTTGGCGATTTCCGCCCATTGTTCCGCGTTAAACCCGGTAGGGTTGAAGGTTTGGGCTACTTTTGCATATTCGGCTGCGGGCGCTTTAGCCCGGTTCATGATCCATTCTCCGGAGCCGTAATAGGAGGAGTCTTTCCATTTTCCACCGAGTTTGGAATAGAGGCCCCAATGGATAAAGAGGCCAAATTTGGCAGACTTAAACCATTCCAGGTTAGGATTGGCTTTGTTGTTGGCGCCTGTGGTCCACATATCGGGCATCTCCTGGGCAGAGCTTCGTATAGACATGACGGTTAGCGACGACAACAACAGTAGTTTTTTCACGTGGTGGAACATAGGTGCTTATTAAATAGGTGAAAAAATAATCATTCAGCTTGGGATGCGCAAGCCTATAGAAAAATGGTATCAGGGAAAGGGAAAAAACTACATACTGGAAGTATTTAGATAGGTTAACCAGTGATTAACTAAATAGTCGGAAGTTTCTATTTACTTTTGAATTGTTAACAGCAACTGCAGTTAAAATGGTAGGGAGCTGTATAACCATCGAAAATTAAAATGCTTTTTCATAATACGATCTAGATTGTCTTAGTGTATCATTCATTATAGTTCCATGGAGGAACATTGTAATGTGAATGTTCTCAACTTCTACCCTTGCAATAATTGCAAGGGTATTTTTTTGTCTAATTTTTTTTGTTAATCACGTATTAACAATGTTCCTGTTAACACTTGCCGGATTTTGGGAAGATATCTTTGTATTGTTCCTGGTTGGCCATCCTAAATGGCGGGGCTGACTGGGGCATAAACAAGATTATTAATCTCAAACACAGCAAGAAATCAAATCAGAACATTGGTGAAACTTTTACAAAACTAAGATTGTCAGAATCCCCATTCGTGGCAACAACTATTTAAGATAACACAAGTTATAAACAAGCGTGCTCATTCCTGAGACACGCTTTTTCATTTATGGCCGGGTTGGTTTCCTTTCTATTTAACACTGTCTTAAACTTATTTGATACAGAAATGAATATTTATTCGCTTATCTTTGTAATATGAAATTGAAGGATGACAGGAAAGTGGAACTGATATTTGAGGCTGCCCTTAAACTGGTAGCTAAGAAGGGCCTGTCGGGTATTACCATGGGCGACATATCCCGGGAAGCGGGTATTGCCACAGGTACTTTATATGTTTATTTTACCGGTAAAGACGAGCTCATCAATGCGCTATTTGCAGCGAGCAGGGCGAACTCTGTACAGGTAGCTTTCAGGGGATATGAACTGACCACTCCCTTCAAGCTGGGGTTCCGTACCGTTTGGATGAATATCCTCCGGTATAAGCTGCAGCATTTTGAAGAGGTGGTATTCCTGGAACAATGTTATCATTCTCCCTATATCACGGAAGAAACCAGGGAAAAAGCCAGAGAACTGGCAGTTCCTTTCTTTGACCTGATTGAAAGAGGCCAGCAGGAAATGTTGATTAAAACCGCAGACACCGGCCTGTTACTGACCTTTATGATGGGAGCTATCAATGAACTGGTGAAACAAACGCATTACAGCAACGAAACTTTAAGCAAGAAAAAAATTGATCTGACTTTCGATTTATGCTGGGATGCTTTGAAAGCATAACAAACTGAATAATTATTCATACCAACGGAAACTTTACTCATCTTTAAATAGCTTGTCGTATGTCAGATATCATGATTGCGGTAGATCTCAGCCCATTTTCCGAGGAAGTAATCAGGCAAGGCGTAACCCTTGCCCAACGTATGAACGCCAGCGTTACCCTCTTCTCCGTTGTAGAAGTAGGTCTTGGCATCGCCCTCGCTGAAACAGTGGCCGATCTCCCGGCAAGAATCCGAGAAACAGAAGAATCATTAGCTGCTTTTAAGAATCAACACCCCGGAACTGATATCAATGTCGTGGTGGCTACCGGAAATCCTAAAGTGGTAACACTGGAAGTAGCGCATGAAAGAAACGCCGCCTACCTCGTAGTAGGTACCCAAGGCCGCACCGGACTGGATCACATGTTGCTTGGCAGCACCGCTGAGTCCATTATCCGCCACGCACGTATACCCGTACTGGTGATACCTTACAACAAAGCAGATCATTAACGGACTAACACTCAACAATCACTAAAACAACAGAACCGTGGCGGTTTCGCCACGGTTTTTTTTATCCCCGCACCACGATTTTCGTACAGGAAAAACCGTTATCTTTAAAACGGAATAAACAGCAAAATCTCCCCATACAATTCCCCCAAAACCACCCCAGTCAACCCAAAACTGGATATAATTTCTTTTGTCTTCCCCTAAACAACCATGTGTATGAAAAAACACTACCACTATTTATTACTCTTATTGGTTTTTATTGCATTGTCTCCAGCCGCTATAGCACAGCTGAAAATTGGCGACAACCCCTCCACCATTAACAAAGCTTCTGTACTGGAACTGGAAAGCCTCCGACAAGGTCTGCTCCTGCCCCGCATTGTAGATACCACCCTGGCGCCCTTAAACGCCGCCCCGGATGGTATGATCATCTTCTTCACACAGAATAAAAGCTTACTCGTAAGAAGAAACGGATACTGGTCTAAACTGGCCGACAGCCTTTCCCTCACCGCCAATAGCTGGAACCTGGCGGGAAATGCCGGCACCAACCCCACTAATAATTATATAGGAACTTCCGACGGACAAGCCCTCTCTATCCGTACCAACGCTACAGAGGCCATCCATGTGAATACCGACCAAAGCGTTCAACTGAAAAATGTACCACAGAGCACCACACTGATCACTACCCTGGTAATCGATCCTACCACTGGTACTGTCAGCCAACGTAGCCTGTCTTCTGCGGCATTTACCAATGCCATTCAAAGTATCAACGGACTTAAAAACCTGGGGGTCACCATCAAAGCAGATACCGCTAATGCCGCATTTGGCGTTACCGCTAATCCGGCCGACAGCTCCGTAACGATGAACATTCCCATTGTTAATGGTACTACCCAAAAAACAGGCTTACTCACTTATGCCGACTGGGTATCCTTCAGCAGCAAACAACAAGCTATCACTGTAGGCGCACTCCTGGCCGCCTCCACTCCAAATGGCCTGACAATAAGCCCTACCGGAGAACTACAACTCGGCCCCGCAGATGTAACCAATCCAGGTGCAGTTACTACTACGGCCCAAACCTTTGCAGGACAAAAAACCTTCCGGGATAGTCTCACCGCAGGAGCAGGATTGAATGTGACCGGCGGAACCTCCATTTCAAATGGATTAACCGTTACCGCTGGCGGCGCTAATATCTCCGGAACACTGACACTGGGTACCACACCCAATAATGTTAGCACAGCCACTTCGTATGTGCTTTTCCGTAATCCTACCACCGGCGCCGTAGAAAAAAGACTGGTGGATTCCTCCGCATTCTCTGCTGGACTGAAATCCATCAACAGCCAGACTGGGCCTGCCATTTCGCTGGCTACAGGGAATACGGGTACCGACTTCAACATTGACAGTACCACTACTGCCAACAAGATTGTTTTCAATCTCCCTGATGCTGCCCTCACCGCCCGTGGTGCGGTGACTACTGGCACACAGAGCTTCGCAGGTACCAAAACCTTCCGCGACTCCGTTTCAGTAGGAAAAGCGGCTAATATCGGAAGTACCGCAGATGCCAATTCGACCTTACAGGTAACCGGTTCCATGGCATTGAATATAGTCACTGTCACCTCCACCTATACACTGCTGGCAACAGATAATACCGTATTGGCCAATACCACCAGTGCCGGTATCACCGTTACCCTGCCCTCTCCTTCAGGTATAACCGGAAGAATCTATACCATCAAAAAGATTGGTACTGGCGGCATTGATAACAGTCTTACCATCAACCCTACCGGCGGCACAATTGATGGAGCAAGCACCTACATTATTTACAATGATTACAGTTATGTAACCTTACAAACAGATGGTAGCAACTGGTATGTAATCCGCAAATAATACCGGGCAGGTTAGTCCATTAGTTCACCTAAAAATTTGTGCATGCAACAAAACCTAAGGGTGATGTGGCTTTCAGTGCTATTGATGCTGTTGTTTGGAGTTGTTCAGGCACAGCAGCTACGATTAGGTAATCTCGGAACCACAGCCACCACTAAGTCTGCCGTACTGGAGTTGGCCTCTACGAACCAGGGGTTGCTGCTTACCCGCGTCACGCCGGCTGCAATGGCCGCAGCCCCATTGAGTTCTGCGCCGGCAGGAATGATTGTTTTCAGCACTACAGACAGTAGTCTGTATCTCCGTGTAGGCGCCAGCTGGCAGAAGATTGTAATACCAACGGTATCACAAACCTATTACTCGCTGGCAGGCGCCGGCACCAATACGCCTATCACTAATCCAATAAAAATTATAGTAGACTCAGTACAGAATCTCAGCACCGGTTTGCCTGTTGTGAATATACCATCAGGCTTTTATACCAAGATTATCAATATCCAGGCAACCGGTGCAGGAGGAACCAATAATACCAATTCACCTATCGTAACGGTTTCTTCTTTTAGTCTGACGAAAATACAATTTGCAGTGACGGTCGGTAACTCCGCGCTGGTAGCGCTACTTAGCGGAACCGTCATGGATACCGACGTCACGCATAAAGTCTACTTTACTATAACAGGATATTAAAGCAACGATTATCTATATACGAAAAACGATATTGACCTTTTTGCTGTTGTACTGCACTTTACTATTGCAGGCACAATCCGGCGCATGGCTGCATCCTGGCGGGAAAATGGCGGTCTATGGTGGCGACACCATCGCCATTTTCGGAGACATGACGCATGAAGGACTCCTATTATCCACACCCGGATCTGTGATTAATTTTTACGGACTGCATTGGAGAAACAATCCGGGAGCATCCATCCTGGATGAAAGTAGTGACGGACTAAGCGGCACTGGCGGCTGGTTTCAGTTCATTCAGCCCGGAAAATCCAATCCAGCCATCGTGTATCAGTTTGTGAGCGGAGGGTATAACGTCTCCCAAAATGCCGGTACTGTATTTCCTAATCTTCGGCTGGTCAATTCACCAGGACTAATCCTGGAGGATTTAAATGACCTGAAAATCAGCCATGAGCTGGACCTTCGCAGAGGTTCTATTTTTCTAAACGGGTGGAATCTGGTAGTAGGTCACCAAACGCCAGGGACTATACGCAATTACTCAGATAGCAACTATATCATTACCGGTGGCCGGTTTGGCAATGGATTCCTCTACAGATCCAATATTTCGCCCAGCGATGGAGAAGTAGTTTTTCCCATTGGAACAAGGCCCACATCCTATACGCCAGCAGTTGTCAGCAGTGCGGACAATACCAGTACTTTTCGTGCAGCCGTCAGCGATAGTGTGTTATCCGGACTCACGCAAGGTTCCAATCTCTTAATGAGTACCGTCAACAGAACCTGGCAAATAGATGCGCTCACCCCCAATACCAATGCTAATATCACCCTGGTACACCGTTTATCGGATGAAGGACCGGCATATGAAGCAAACCGCGGCAGTAGTTATGTATCGAGGTTCAGTGGCGCCAACTGGGATACCGCCCGCAGTAACGGCGTACCCGTGTCTCCCAATATTTATACCACCGGTCCCCCCAATCCATCAGCAGCCTACAACAGCCGATCCTTCCTACTTGCTGGTCCCAACTCATTCTTTACCAGCATGGTAGCAGAAATAAATAGCAATCCTGGTAAAACGGTGCTGCAATTTTTTGATGCATTCCGCAGTGCGTTGCTCCCCGACTCTATCATTCTCCGTTGGGGCACCGTGCGGGAATACTTCCTGAAAGGATTTACCATAGAGCGCAAAACACTGACTGCTCCTGGTTTTGATTCCATTGGATTTATGCCAACCAGGAACTCTAACGGCCTCAGTTACATTCCTTCCGGCTATGAAACCCGCGATATACAGGATTCCTCTGTATCATTGCTTTATCGCCTGAAAGTTACCATGACCGATGGCAGTTTCTTCTATAGTCCGGTTCGAATGGTACGCGGGAAAACCGCCACTGGCGACGTAAATGTGTGGCCTAATCCAGTAAGAACAGGCACCCGACTGCATATTTATTACAATGAAGCATTAAGAGTCAAAGCCATAGTGCTCGTGGATGTACCCGGCCGACGTGTGGGTTATTTGAATACCGCACAACCGCCTTATAATCGGAATTATTATGATTTCGATATTCCTACTAATCTGAGCGCAGGAACCTACTTCCTCCAATTCATCATTGAAGACAACAAAATAATTCATACCGAAAAAGTCATCATTATCAACAGATTATAAGAAATTAAAATCTTATTAAAGTCGGGCTCAGGCGGCTATTTCAACATAACAAAGGCTAACTTTGTTAGTTAAATCTATAGACTGAAGCGTTACTGATTATGTCCAGGGGAAGCAAATTTTTTTCATTAGCATTTTTGCGAAAATTACACTGGAAGGAACTGTTAGCCGTACTGTTCATCCTTCTTGCCATTTATTTTTTCCGTTCACAACGTCACGAATTAAAAGCCCTGATACCCGCGATAGAACAGGCCGACAGAGTTTGGGTAATCATTGGAGTGGCAATAACGGGAGCGTATATACTATTGCAGGCAGCGATGTATGTATTTAGTTTTCGCTCTGTAGGTTCCAGGTTGAATATTGTCAGAAGTACAGAACTTTTCCTGAAAAGAAATTTACTTTCTGTGTTTCTTCCTGCCGGAGGTATCAGCTCTCTGGCCTATCTGCCACAAAGTTTAAGACGCGAACAACATCTGCATAAACAACAAATTCATCAGGCTTCGGGCATTTATGGATTTGTAGGTATCCTTTCTGTTTTTCTCGTAGGCATACCGGTGGTCCTGTATTCAATGATGCACGCAGGATCTATGCGAGATGCCGCCTGGGGGCTGGTTACCATCTGTTTGCTACTGGGTGCAGTAGTGGGCGTAGTGAGGTCCATGCAGCATAAAGGGGTATTATACCGACTTTTAGTAAAATATTTCCCAGGAGCAGCGCAGCAGGTAGACTCGATCTTCACTTTCCATTTGTCGGTTCCTGCATTCATGAATACGGTACTGGCATCTGTACTGATCGAAGTAGCAGGTGTGGCCCATCTGTATATCAGTATGCTGGCAGTAGGCGTGCATCCATCCCTGGAGGCAGCCTGTGTAGGCTACATTGTAGCTACCATATTCCTGATAATATCGCCATTCCTGCGCGGACTTGGCGCTATTGAATTGTCGCTGGCATACCTGCTTTCCGGTTACGGCTATACGACGTTGCAAGCATTGGAAATCACTTTGTTATTCCGCCTGTTCGAATTCTGGCTGCCTTTGATAGCTGGTATGTTTGCCTTTGCTTTGAAGGGTAAAGAGTTGGTTTTACGACTGTTACCACCCATTCTTATCTTCCTGCTGGGAATGGTCAATATATTCTCCGTACTTACGCCACCGTTAGCTTACCGTATGCATTTGCTGAGGGCGCTGATTCCTGGCACCTCCATTCATGCCTCCAATTTATTGGTCGTATTTCTGGGATTGATTTTGTTGGTTACTGCCACCTTCCTGTTCCGTGGATTACGCAGTGCCTGGATAGTGGCGCTGTCTGTCTCTTTGCTGTCGGTGCTGGGGCATATCAGTAAGGCGTTGGATTATGAGGAGGCTTCGCTGGCGTTATTGACCAGCGTGATTCTGTTGATTACTGCGAAACAGTATCGGGTAAAAAGTAATCCGCAACTGGTGAATATAGGAGTGGTGACGGCCATCGGCACTTTCATGGTGGTGCTGGTGTTTGGCAGTATTGGATTTTATTTCCTGAATGTCAGACATTTTGGTATTGATTTCACCTGGCAGCAATCGCTCCGTCATGCCTTTCATGGCTTTATGCTCCTGGATGACGACGGCCTCGTGCCTGTAACAAGGTTCGGACGGGAGTTTATGTCTGCTATCCGGGTACTGGGTGTAAGCGCATGGGCCTTCCTGTTTTATACGATTATTCGCCCTTACCTGCATGTGGCCAAACATAGCAACACTGCACTGGAAAAAGCAAGATTCTATCTGAGTCAATATGGTAGCTCCCCTATGGATTATTTCAAAGTGGGTAGCGATAAGTTGTTATTCGTTTCAGAAGAATATGAAGGATTTATTGCTTATCGGGTGGCGAGTAGCTTCGCGATTGTTTTAGAAGAACCCGTTTGTAGCGAAGACGACAAGCTCGCCATATTGGAAGAGTTTGAGCAACAATGCCATAAAATGGGCTTAAGACCGGCTTTTTATCGCGTGGATGAAGATAGCACCTACTACTTCAACAAACTGAAAAAGAAGCGAATGCTGATAGGCCAGGAAGCGATTATGGACCTTCGTCATTTCAGCCTGAGTGGAAAGGATAAGAAATCCCTTCGAAATGGATTGAATAGCTTGGCGAATAAAGGCTATATCACGCAAATGCATGTAGCTCCACAAACGGATGCGCGACTGGCAGAATTAAAGGCCGTCAGCGATGAATGGCTGAAACAGTATGAAGTAAAGGAGATGACCTTCTCTCAGGGCTTATTTGATGAAGAGGCCATTCGTCACCAGGATGTGATCACAGTATCTAATGCAGACGGGGAAATTGTAGCCTTCCTGAATATCATTCCGGATTATACGCCGGGAGAATGTACCTACGATTTGATTCGTAAACGTTCGGATGCTCCTGGCGGCGTAATGGATGCATTGATTATTGCTTTGATTCAGGATGCGCAGGCGAAAGGACTGGAATTCCTGAACCTGGGTATGGTACCGATGTCGGGGATTAGCCAGCCAGAGAATACAGCAGAGCAAATGGTGAAATATGCTTATGAAAAGTTGAGGCTATTCCGTCATTATCAGGGGCTCAGAGAGTTCAAGGATAAATATGCCACCGAGTGGACGAACAAATACCTGGTATACGAGCATGATTTTGATCTGTTACAACTGCCGGTAGCACTCAGTAAAGTGATGCAGCCATAATAGTTACGAACAATACGGAATGGATTTTGTTTTTTTGCGGTAGGGATTTAAGCTATGATAAAAGGAAAAAGACGAATAACATTACTGATTTTGGCTATTGCAGCATTATTTCAGGTTCATACGGGCGTACAGGCGCAAAATGCTCCAGGTAATCTTCCGGTTCAGGCCAAACCTGCAGATGCCAACAGTAATCTGCCATTGATCTTTTACATTACCGGAGATGGCGGCATGAAAAAGTTTTCTGCCAACGTAATCGATGAATTCCATAAAAAGAATTATCCGGTGGTGGCATTGAATGCGCTGAAGTATTTCTGGAACAAGAAAACGCCTGCACAGGCGGGCCTGGATGTAGCCAACCTGATCAAGTTTTACCAATCACAGTGGAATAGTCATAATGGTATTATTCTCATTGGATATTCGTTAGGGGCAGACGTGATGCCCTTTATTTACACTCATCTACCCGGGGATTTGGAAAATGCAGTGCAGCAGATAATTTTATTATCTCCCTCCAGGTTTACGGATCTGGAAGTACATTTATCAGATATGCTTGGGAAGAGCAATAATAAAGGAATGAGTGTACCTGCGGAGATCAATAAAATCAGTAAGCCCATATTGCTGGTATTTGGTGCAGAAGAGAAAGATTTCAATCTGACCGAGCTGACCATACATAATTACAAGCGGTTGTTGTTACCAGGGGGGCATACTTATGATGAAGATGCTGGTGGTGTAGCGGCGCGACTGATGGCCATGTTTGCACAATAACATATGTAGAAAACAAAAAAGAGCAGTGCGGTGCACTGCTCTTTTTTTATGGCTAAGATTTCTGCCAGCGTTTCTTATATCTTCTTTCCAGTTCCTGTCCTATGTTTCTGGAGAGTGGAATCCTTGCTGTGCCGATATAGACATGATCTTCTGCGAGGTGGTCTATGTATCGGAATCCAACTACATACCATCTGTGGACGTGCATAAATGCGTTGAGTGGTAACTGGGCCATGATCCAGTCGAGTTTCTCCGTGGTGGTGATCTGACTGTCTTTGGTGTGGAGAATGATATGATTATCCACTACTTCCAGGTAACGGAGGTCGTCATAAATTATTTTTTCGTACCGATTATCACAGCGGAGCATGAAGTGGTCGGCTGTTCTTGGGGGAATTGTTTCTTGTCCTTCCATGTCGATGATGTTGTAAAGTCTGTGTACAGTGTTATAAAAAGCTTCGTAGGTAAGGTATGGGAAGAGTACTTCTTCGTGGCAAACAAAGAAGGGATAAGGGTTATTGTCTGGATAGGAAAGCACGAGGATTCTCAGGTCATGTTGTTCTTCGTGGTGCGCGAGTTGATTTGCGGGAGGGTTTCCGGCGAACAGGAGATGAATGGCTTCTGTTTCCAGAATGGGAAGTGCGTCATTGAAAGACTGGCAATGTTCTGCCAGGAAGGTGAAGGAGGTATCATTTATAAACCTTTCGAGGTTCTGGAATCCGTTAGGTATCTCTCCTAAAATTAGACAATTTAACATCATATAATTTGATGTATTATTTGTTTTTAATTAAGTGGCACACTCATTTGGCAATGCCTGGGTGAATTTTAAAAAAATGGCAGGTGACTGGATAGAAACCTGCGTAGTTTCAAAAATCTAATCTAAACCGCGTTATGAAAAAAAATATCTTATATCGTTGCCTGTGGGGGCTGCTACTGATTTTATGTTACTGTTCCGACACATCATTGACTTTTTTTCTATTCTAAAGATCGACGTAAAAAATGGGCCAAATGTATATTGGATGTTAACAGAAAAAGAAAAACAATAAATTAAAATAAAAAAATTAGGCAGACAGAGACACAAGCGTATCCCTGTCCACCTAATAAGATGGATTTAGCAAAAGATTCTGTGGAAGCCGGCTAAGGGCCTGGCAGGCAATAGAATCTGAGACACCGGGTAAACGGTGTAGGTACGATGGCATCACCCAAAAGTGAGTGACGCGTCAGGTCATAATTACCAGACTGTAGAAAGGATCAATAGAAAGACTGCACTCGCGGTGACCAGGTTCTTAGTGAACCGGATGTTGAATCCACCTTTTTCCGAGTAATAGTAACTTTCTTTGTACCGGTCGTACTCAATGGGAGCTCCTAACTCCTTCATCATCTTGAGGAATTCATACAGAGTTCTCTCTGAAATACGAAGCCGCTTGGCTAACTGAGCGGGCTTTCCGGTACCCTTGATCCTAATCAGGTAATCAATGGTCTGTAAACGGTCAAAATAACGCTTTGGCATGTGGCATAGAGGGGCTTAACGATGAGTATAATAATTAATTTACGGATTTGTACTGATTAAACCAAGGCTGTATCATATATATTTAAATATAAATATTAGTAACTTGATTTAATTGAAGTTCTGATAATCCATGCTGCGTATAAATAGCGCTTATGCGCTACAGTCGCGTCCTTTCGGTTATCTGAGTCCGCTAATATAACGCAGCCCACTGCGATTTATTGGCAGGAATCCACATTTTTTATTGTTGTAGTGCCTCGTAAATAATATTAGTTAATTCGTTCCCCTCATCGTTGGATGGATTAGGTGGCTTTACTGCGAAAATACGGCCGTTACGTGCGATAACTATCAGAGTAGGACAGGCAGAAACATTGTAATCACGTTGGATAGCGGGCAATTGATTTCCCGGAAATAATTGAATCCCATTTTCATGGATAGGCAATGGCGTCATACCAATATGAAGAAAGGCGACTTCCTTTTTATCAAAGCATTTACTGATCTCATCCAAGGTAGGCGTCAGATTATCATCATCTGCACAGAAGTGCAGTAGCACTACCTTCCCGGAAAACTGACTCAGTGCAATATTGTTTCCTTTATTATCAGGCAGACTGAAACCCGGCGCTGGCAAGCCTCTCCGGATACCTCGCCGCATCCTGCTGAAAGGAACCGCCACGGCCACTTTACAACTCTCGGAACGAACCATCTTCAGATAATCTTCCGCACATTGCTCCAGCTCTTCCTGCTGACCGCCCAATGCAAAAGCCAATAATAACTGATGCGCCAGTAACCTCTCCTGCAATCCCCCACTGTAATGGGTTTTAATCCACTCATATACTGCGCCATGCGTGCACTGACGATGCATAGCCCGATGATAATCCAACTGCGCTTTGTCTAACAGGTAATCCAGGTAATGCCCGGATAATGCGCTGTTATCATCCGCAGGCAGCTTTGCCAATACGGGACCTATATACCTATTATATATACCTTCCTGTTTGTCTGGCTCCTGCTCCCAATAAACGCCTATCATCCTTGAACCGATCTTCCCCAGCAACTCCGCGCGCAGCAAGGCATACAGAGATCCTGACAAACTATCTCTATACGATTGTAGTACGGCATCTACCTGCGGAATGGCCTTCTGATCATACTCCAGCTGATCTGCCACGCGCATATTCGTCCGACCCCTTGCAGCTATCCGCCCAAGGTATAAAGCCCTGTTGGCCGCAGATCCACGGCCGGAAAAGCAAATCGTGTCTCCCCGAAACTCCAGATAAATATTATCTCCCTTACTAACAATACCATAAAACCCTTCTCCACCAGCATCTACATAAAAAAACAATTCTTGCCCCGTCCATGTCGGCAGCGAAAAATAAAAAGAATCCTTTGCTAAAACAGCATCCATCGTGATTACAGGAGATATGCCCGGCTGCTCCCAATAAGAAAGCGAGACCTGCTGGCCACTGCGCCCACCAGCTACCTTTCCACTGATAATAGCCGATTGCCCACAAACTGAAATAGAGAAGAACAAACACGCTACCTTCCATAGCATGAAACGGGGCCACATGTATTGAATAGGATATAGTTGCTGCATCCTTGCAATGATAAGCGCATTAAGAGCCTGGGCTTGTTATGCATTGGTTAAGCAATGGTTAATCTGCCATCATAAAAAAAATCCCCATGGTAGACACCACAGGGGGCTTGTATTCACAACGATAGTAAATGAAAACTTTACGTAGCCCAATGCTTGTAGTAATGCAGTGGAGAAAATTAACCGCGTATTGTATTGCAATAATAAATTGATCTTGTGGCGAGAATGTTTATTACTTGTTAACGTTAACAAGATTAACAAAATAAATTTGATTAGAATAACTAACTAAACACACCAAAATAAGCCACCATAGCCTATTTAATGACCATTTAAATATTAAACCAATATACAAGTTTCAACACCAATGCGCGGTTGCGTATATACATGGGCTCAGGAAGGTAATTGTCAGTATATACAATGAATAAATCAGAAGCAGGCCTGTATCTCCATTGCAATCTCGTATTCAGGTTGATGTTTTTTTGTTGTTGGTTATACTGCATGAATCCTGTAAAAAACAGTGTATTCGTCATCGTGACATCCAATCTGGGACCCACCAACCAGAATGATTGATTCCCCCATGGCTGCATCAAAGCGATATGATTATAATTCGCACTCAACGCAATACTCACATAAGGCTGAAACCTGTATCCCAGCTCGGAATTCAGCATCAATCTGCGTCCGCCGGCATAATAGCCTCCATAACGGGCGGAAAATGCATACGTAAATAATTGCTGAGGCTGCGATACATAATCCGCTCCCACCGTATTCCAGCTATGAGAACTACCCACCAATAAACTGTCTTTTCCCGTATTCGTTGGATCAAACGGCTGCAGTAAACGGATATACGTATTAGAACCCCAGATATTTAACGTATTGCGCTTACGGAATACAATCCCATAATTGAGCATCGTTTCATTGTCGGTACGATTGAAATGTTCATCCATAAACATCGTTCCTGTAACCTGCGGTCCATGGCTCAACACAGCGCCAGACACAGGAAAAAATAAACGGGTGATCTGCGGAGCTATTTTGATGTATCCTTGTCGCGGTACATATCCCACTTCCGCATTGAAATTGTGCCCTACGTATTCATGCTGCCAACCCACATTCCAGACCTTACTGGTATATTGCAGATTAGCCGCATGGGCGTAATCGCTCCCCTCCCGGCCAGGACTATACGATTTCAATAGCATCGCTTTACCCGTCCAGAAATTATTACTGGAAGCCAGGTTATATTCTAATCCCATATTCCGGTTATAACGGGAATACAGCGGTTTCTGTGCTTCATCTTCTGGGTGATAATTCAGGGACTCCTTATTAATAAATATAAAGCCCACATTGGATCTTGAGAATACTCTCCGCTGTAACGCGGCAACGGTATAGTTCTGCGAAGGCAGCCCTACCTCTTCCTTTGCGGCCGTTTGCATATTCATCAGCCCTAACCGCCAGTTGCGATTGAGTTTTCCACTTAACCGGGCTCCAAACTGTATGGGCACGCCAAGCCCTATTCTCCTGGAGAAAAATGGCCGGATGGTACTATATCCGAAATTGGAGAACTGATCTCCATTCTCCAGGAAAAACTGTCTTTTTTCAGGAAAAAACAGTTCAAACCGATCGAGGTTGGTGACTTGTTTATCCACATCTACCTGGGAGAAATCAGGATTAACGGTGAGATCCAGGTTCAGAGAACTGGTGATCCCAATTTTCGCATCCAGTCCTGCATCCCGACGCCAGGTAGTATTACCCTTTGTATCATAGTTTTTCGCTAAACCGCCCAGTACATAAGGAATGATGGAAATATTCGGGCCCGCTGCCGGCGGAATCGTATCCCATTGCAAAGTACCGGTATACGCCAGCGAGGCTGTGGGGAACTGTCGCGGCACCGGCGCCCAGGCGGATTTCTCCGTGGTCTTCAGATCATTTCTGCTAAAGTTGATCCCCCATTGCATAATCCCTTTCTTATAACGGATACTCTTAAACGGAATAGCGGCCTCAAATACCCATTTATCCGGGTAATTCTTTACTGCCGACACCCACTTGTTATCCCAGCTCAAATCCACTTTTCCGCCATCATACATGAGTCCATCCCACTGCGCTCCTGCCGCATTGGCCCCAAAGCTGAAGCCATTGGTCTGGTCATCGAAGGGGTCCATAAAAAAAATGAAGTTATCATTCTTCAGAAAGGCGAAATCCCTGCGTAATGATTCTACCATATAAGGCCCACTCCCTTGGGTATAGTTCTCTACCAGTATATATAAACGTTGCTGGTCATAGAGCATACGTACATCTGTCCGCAATTTGGCGGCACTGGTATCCATTGGGAGCACCATTCTGAAATCAGTAGCAACAGCTGCATGTTTCCAGGCTTCTTCATCGATGATGCCATCAATTTTAATAGGAGAAACAGCCCTGGAGATAGGTAATTTCCAGGCTTCATTTTTCTTTTGTCCATAGAGGAACGGCGCCCAGAGAAGGCTTAAGCATAATAAACGTGGAATGCGCAACACAGAATATTGGGTTATGTCTGATTACAAAATACAAAAGAAATTACGCAGGTCATAGCAGAAAAAAAGCCGGCTCTACTAGGTAGAGACGGCCTTTCACTCTTCACTGTATGGCTAGTTTCTGTTATTTCTCAATTGTTCCTGCGGCTGTGGCACTTTTACTGCTGTAGTTTTACTACCGCGGCCACGGGTATCGAACACTTTGAATTTCACTGTTTTTCCTACTGCTTTGAACGGCGCAGTATATACAGGACTTTTCAACGTAGGTTCTTCACCGTTAGTGGTATAACGGATTGCCATTCCCGGAAACTGCACATTGGCACTTACTTCCCCGTCTTCTACCTGTACGCCTGGCGTCGGAATACGGTAAGCATAACCGCCGTTGAGTTTATCCAGACGCGGTAACTCTCGTTTACCCACTACATTTGTAAACACGCTCCAAGCCTGGTTATACAATGCATCTGCTTTCACCGGATCTTTTTCAGTGGCCCATGCCGGGTCCTGTGCCCATGCTCTCTCTGCAAGGCCGAGGAGTTTAGGCAGAATCATGTACTCCATACGTTCTGAGTTAGACACAGTTTCGCTCCAGAGTAAACCCTGAATACCACGGATATTGGACTGTCCGAAGCCAGTGAGCCTGTCTTTACCCATGAAAGTATTGGCTGTTACCGGATCGCCTTTACCATCTACTTTAGAATTCTTGTAATAGTCGAATGGAATAAAGTAAAACGGCTTATCGATGTCTACAAATCCACCCCAATAGAAGCCAGGCTCATCAAAGGATTTCATGTAGGCCATATCAAAATAGAAATTGCTCACACCACCAAGGATCACCTTATAACCAGCGTTGGCGAGTCGGTACGATAAATCTTCCTGACCACCGCCAATTACGTTGTTCCACACATTCAGCTGGAAATTATCATTGGCAAAATCCGGGTTAGGAATACTGGCACTCTTACCATCGATCGTCGTTTTACGCATACCTGCTTCTTCCCATCCTGCCAGTTCCAAGCCTCTTGCTTTCAGTAGGTTGCTCACATTCCTATAATAGTAATACCAGAGATCATCAACGTTCTTAATGGATTTATCCTTTTCCATCAATGCCAGGCAGGCAGGCGACTGTTGGAAAACGCCATTAGGCACTTCATCACCGCCCATATGCACTGTAGTCAGCGGCGCACCTGCTTCTTTATACATCGCCTGTAACTCCACTACTACTTTGTCCAGGAACTTATACACAGAAGGTACTGCTACGTTCATCACGTTATCATTCCAGTATTGTACAGAGTGATAGGTAGATTTATCTTTCAAATCAGAGAGCAGGTATTCTTCCGCTTCCTGCTGGCGACCTTGCGCTGCCAGGCGTTCATAGCGTACTTCCATTGATTTCACAGAAGCGCGCGCATGACCCGGGCTTTCTATCTCCGGCAGTACTTTAATATGTCTTTCAGTCGCATATTTCAGGAGCTCGATAAAATCTTTGCGGGAAAAATATCCGCTACCTGCCGTATTGGTAGAATCAGGACCGGAGCCATAGGAAGGCGGCAGCATATTCTTAAAGTCAGGCGTATGGCCTCTTCTGGCGCCTACTTCCGTCAGTTCAGGTAATCCTGGAATTTCCAGTCTCCAACCTTCATCATCGCTGAAGTGGAAATGAAGCACATTCAATTTATATAATGCCATCACATCTATCAAACGAAGCATATCCTGCTTGTTGTGGAAGTTGCGGGCAATATCGATCATGAATGCGCGATACTTAAATCGTGGGTGATCTGTCACCTGCACGGCCGGAATGCTGATAGACTTAGCGTTACCGGCCCATGCTGCAGGTGTTATGAGGGCTTTCAAGGACTGCACACCATAAAAGGCGCCTTCGTTGTCGGAAGCGCTGATGCTCACGCCTTGCGGCGTTACATCGAGTTGATAGGCATCCGGAGCCAGCGACTCATCCACCTTTAAATTGATTACCACTTTTCCTTTTGCACGTTTACCCATCAACGTTATCAATTCACTGTTGAGGAAGCTGGCAGTTTTTGCCAAGCGCGGATCTGCCTGAATGTCCGGGAACGCATCCATCACCAGTTCTCCTGATGCGGTTTTGTAAGATACCGGAGTGGGTAAAATTAATGGTAACTGCGACAAAGGAATATCTTTCGCGGCAGCATTCTGTTTAAATATATTCGTTGGCGTTATAACTGCACTTTTATCCCCCTGGAAACGCATCAGCTGTTTAGCCGATGTTGAAGGGCGAATGCTGAAGTCGGTAACCGGAATACCTTTTGCTGGTTGTTGATTCCAAACTACGTATAGCCCTTTGGGTGCATCTGTGAAATTGATCGCCCAGGCATCGCTGGCGAAGTTCACCTTCAGTGAGTCGCCCGGAGCAATACCCTTGAAATCCGGACCAGGCACTACCCGGAACAGATCCCCATTTACATGTTCGACGATAACTCCGTTGAGCTGTTGCCCCGGTTTTATCATACGTACAAAGTTGAAATATAACTGCCAGTTCTTCGCCGGGAAGGGCTTATTCCCCGTATTGATAAAAGTAAAAGAAGAAAGGAACTGCGCTTTCCCTTCATAGCCGTTTTCTACCACTTCCCAGCTGGACTTCAGCCGGGCTACGTCATAAGTACTGTTATCCTGGGCTTGTAATTGCATGGAGGCTGCCATCAGTATGGGCGCTGCAACCAGTTTACTAAAATGCTTAAACATCATTTGTTGGATGAATTATGTAAGACCTTATAATGGATTATTCTACAACATCTGTGGGCTCCTGTGGGATTTGTGTCAAATGGCATATAATCTGGTTGATGACGTAATATAGAGAGAAGTATGCAATTTTGCAAACCTTGCAAAAAATAATTTGCAACTTTTGCAAAGCGAGTTTTTTCTCTCGCAGAGCAGCATAAGCAGCAAAGCAGCATAAGATGATGGCGATTTGTTGATAAATGTAGTTCATGGATTATTTATCCAGCAGGTCGAAGTACTTTTTTGCACTATCTTATTCTTGTACTTGTTCTAATTAACAACATATCAATTCTTTGCTGCTTTGCTGCTTATGCTGCTTTGCGAGCAAAAAAAGCTTAAATTCAATGAAATCTACATCCTATGGCTAAACGATTCATTGCTATTGCTGTCCTAAGTCTGCTCCTGGTAATCGGGTTGGGATTTTTCTTCTCCTGGGTATGGTGGCTATTAATTCTTGTAGTTCCGCTTATCGTGATGGGTATTAATGATATGACCCAGACCAAACACGCTATTATCCGCAATTTCCCCGTAGTGGGCAGAATGCGTTACTGGATGGAAGCGATGCGCCCGAAAATCCACCAGTACTTTGTGGAGAGTGATATAGATGGACGTCCGATTAATCGTATAGATCGCAGTACCGTTTATCAGCGCGCTAAAAGAGAGCTGGACTCCCAGCCTTTTGGCACCCAGTTCAACGTATATGCGGAAGGGTATGAATGGATGGCCCATTCTATTCAGCCACAGGATTTTGAAAAGATGGAAAAAGATCCGAGGGTCGTATTTGGTGGGAAAGACTGCCTGCAACCCTATTCTGCCAGCATTCTGAATGTGAGCGCCATGAGTTATGGATCGTTGAGCTCCAATGCAGTGGAGGCGCTGAATGGAGGCGCCAAGCTGGGGAATTTCGCACATAATACCGGCGAGGGCGGCATCAGTGATTTTCATCTGAAACAAGGCGGCGATATTATCTGGCAGATTGGTACTGGTTATTTCGGATGCCGTGATGAAAATGGTAATTTCTCTGATGAGCTGTTTGCAGAGAAAACAGCTTTGCCACAGGTAAAGATGATAGAGCTGAAAATCTCACAGGGTGCGAAACCTGGTCATGGAGGGATTCTTCCCGCTTCTAAAAACACTCCTGAAATTGCGGCCATCCGCCATGTGAAAGCCGGCACCACGGTCTTCTCTCCCCCCTACCATACGGCTTTCAATACGCCTAAAGAAATGATGTTGTTTATAGGCAGAATGCGGCAGCTGAGTAAAGGCAAGCCAGTAGGCTTTAAATTATGCGTTGGCCAGCCACATGAATTCTACGCTATTTGCAAGGCAATGATTGAAACCGATATCTATCCTGATTTTATTACGGTGGATGGTGGAGAAGGCGGCACTGGCGCAGCTCCTCCGGAGTTCTCGAACTCAGTAGGGATGCCTATGATGGATGGCTTGGCTTTTGTGCACGATACCCTAACGGGCTTCAATATACGTAGTAGAATGAAGCTGATTGTTTCCGGTAAGATCATGACGGGGTATCATATCCTGAGGGCTTTATCACTGGGTGCAGATACCTGCAACAGTGCCCGCGCCATGATGATGGCACTGGGATGTATTCAGGCTTTATTGTGTAATACAAATACTTGTCCCACTGGTGTTGCTACGCAAGACAAGAGCTTAATGAAAGGCTTGGTGGTGGCCGACAAGAAGCAGAGAGTGTCGAACTATCACAGGGATACGGTAGAAAGTGCCATAGAACTGGCGGCAGCAGCCGGGTTACCCACTATTCATCATGTAACCCGACATCATATGTATCGCCGGGTGTTTATGAACCAGGTAAGAACGTTTGAAGATATCTACCCTAGCATGGCTCCGGGTATGTTATTAAATGGAAGCGCTCCTGATGCGTTGCGTCAGCAGTTGGATAAAATTAGTACTGATCGTTGGTAGACAGCCAGCTCACCGGCCTATCCAGCTACTGCTGTTTGGGCCGGTTTGTAAAGTTTCAGTGCATTATCTCTGCAAATTCTATTTACCAGGTCTGAAGAGAAGTTCTTTACAATCAGTTGCAGATCGTTCATGGAGAATGGCCTTGGCGCCCTTGTAGAAGGCAGGTCCGTACCAAAAATCAAGGCAGACGGATGTATCGCTACAATCTGCTTCATGGCTGGTACCACATCAAAATCACAGCGACTGAACCCCGTCGCTTTCACCACAGCTCCTTTTTCCACTAAAGGAAGCAGGTATTTAAATCCGGCTTTGGATAAGCCCAGATGATCAATCACCACTTTGGGCAATTTGCGTAAGGTCGTGGAGATACTTGGCAGCTGGCGGGAATCGATATATAATTCCACATGCCATTTTACGAGGTCGTATACACGCAGCGCCAGATTTTCCAGATAACGAATACTTTCAGACCCGCCCCTCTGCACATTAAACCTAACTGCACGAACGCCTGCATCATTCAAGGCTATAATTTCTTCATCAGTGGTAGTTGCAGGAATTTGGGTTACGCCCACAAAAGCAGGACCTAATTCCCGGAGAGCATCTAACAGGTACGACTGGTCAAATCCCTGAAAAGAGCCGGAGACTACTGCACCACCTATAATATCCATTTCTGTTGTTTGGCTTTTATAGTCAGCTACAGTATATGCTGACGGCAGAAATCCCTGACTAGGCTGTAAGGGGTGCTGACGGTCTACTATATGCAAGTGTGCATCGAATATGGGCTTTTCAAACATATCTCATCGCTTATGACTCACAAGCTACCGAAATTTAGTGAAAGTAGAAAGCAGAGAAATGTGAAGATTTCATAAACAGAAAATGCCGCCAAAAGGCAGCATTTTCCTATATAAAGAATATACTTTTTTATTCCATGGCTGAGGCTGCTGCCTCATCCACAAACCAATGCAGTTCACCATTTTCAGGGCGAATCATTTGAGAAGGATACTTCTCTGCATCGAAGGTACCCTGGATAACATTCTTCAACGTAATCGCTTTACCTGCGCCAGTAGCCATGAACAGCACACAGGCTGCTCTGTTTACAACAGGGGCTGTAAGCGTAATACGATACATATCCTGCGCTTGCAGGAAGAAAGCTTTTACCCATGCCTTTTGCTCATGTACGACTGCTGTACCGGGAAATAGAGAGAGCGTGTGACCATCATCTCCCATACCTAATAATACCAGATCAAAAGTCAGTGCTTCATTACCGAAATAAGTATGCAGGAGTTTTTCATATTCTGCCGCAGATTCCTCCGGAGAGATATCTGTGCGCATAACATGAATATTATCCGGATTCACGGGTACTTTATCCAGCAGTACATCATATGCCATGCGGGCATTATTACGTTCGTCTTCAAAAGGCACTGCCCTTTCATCGCCCCAGAAGAAGTGGATTTTTTCCCATGGGATCATTTGATTATAAGGCGCTTTCGCCAGCAGGCCAAAGAGTTGTTTGGGGGTATTACCGCCAGACATCACCAGGGTGAATCTTTCCTGCGTTTGAAGTACTTCCAGTATATAGTTGCTAATCCATGCTGCTACGTTCTCACTCAGCTGGGCGGGATCTTTGGCAATATGTATTTCCATGAAAGAAGAATTTTACTCGCTTAAACAAAGATGACTCAGAAAAAGGCTCCTGGCGCTGTTGGCGTGGTCTCCTTTTCCTGAGTCAATATTTCTTACCGATTATTATTTGGAAGGCAGGTTAATCCAGCTGTGACCATCGCGGGCTACCAGTACATCTGCTTCATCCGGGCCCCATGAATCAGGAGCATAGTTCGGGAAGTCTTGCGGAGTGCGACTTTCCCAAGTTTCCAGAATAGGCATAATCACTTTCCATGCAGCGTCTACCTGATCGCCACGCATGAAGAGGGTAGCATCTCCTTCCATCACATCGAGCAGCAGGGTTTCATATGCTTCCGGAGCATGGTCGCCGTTTGCTGCATCGTAGTTGAAAGTCATATCCACTGGGTCCAGGGTCATAGACTGGCCTGGACGTTTAGCCTGGAAGCGGATACGGATATCCATTTCCGGTTGAATGCTGATGGTCAGGCGGTTAGGGCGCCATGTCTGTGCAGCTTCTGCCGGAAACGCATAGTGAGGCGCTTCTTTAAACTGGATAACGATATTTGTCGCTTTCTGATGCATGTATTTACCAGTACGTACATAGAAAGGAACGCCTTGCCAACGCCAGTTGTCGATATAGAACTTAACGGCGGCATAGGTATCGATATTGGATGCAGGATCCACACCTTTTTCTTCACGGTAACCAACCACCTGTTGGCCTTTCATCCATCCGCTGGAGTATTGTCCGCGTACAGCATACTCATGTACTTTATCCGTGGTAATACGACGGATAGCATTGAGTACGTCTACTTTTTTATTACGGATTTCGTTGGCATCGAAGGAAACAGGCGCTTCCATCGCTACCATGCAGAGGATCTGGAGGATATGGTTTTGCACCATATCACGCAGGGCTCCGGCTCTTTCATAGTAACCGCCACGACCTTCCAGGCCTACGCTTTCAGCAGCAGTGATCTGGATAAAGTCGATGAAATTGCGGTTCCATACTGGTTCGAACAGGGCATTCGCAAAGCGGAAAGCCAGGATGTTCTGAACGGTTTCTTTACCGAGGTAGTGGTCTATACGATAGATCTGCTCTTCCGTGAAGCGGGAAGCCAGCAGTTCATTGAGTTCATGTGCACTTTGCAGATCGTGCCCGAATGGCTTTTCCACCACGATACGGGTACAATGCTTATCGTTACAGAGGTTGAGATCACCCAGTTTGGTTACGATATTAGGTACCAGCTGAGGCGCTACTGCCAGATAGAAGACAACATTCGGATGAACGCCCCATTCTTCTTCCTTGGCTTTTACCAGGTCTGTAATTTTAGTATAGTGGCTAGGATCTTCCGCGTCCAGTTGCAGATAGGATACATGTTGGCTGAAATCCTGCCAGTGTCCGTTCTGCTCACCCTTTCGACGGGAAAACTTGCTGATACCTTCGAGCAGGTGGGCGCGATAGTTTTCGTCGGTGTAAGGGCTGCGGCCCAAGCCTGCAATTGCAAATTGCTCGGGCATCCAATCATCCAAAAACAGATTGTATAACGCAGGTGTAAGTTTCCGGTAGTTTAAATCGCCGCTACCTCCGAAGATAAACAGGATGGAAGCAGGAGGGCGTTTATGGATCTGCATATGTTTAATTGTAAATGAGATTTAGTTTACTGATTCCACTCGGTGTGGAAAGTGCCTGGCATATCAATACGCTGGTAAGTATGCGCGCCGAAATAGTCGCGCTGCGCCTGAATCAGATTGGTCGCCATTCTTCCGGTGCGGAATGCATCGAAGTAAGAGAGGGCAGACATAAATCCGGCCACTGGGAAACCTGCGGTAGCGGCCTGAGCTACTACGCTGCGGGTATTTGCTTCCACGGATTTAACCAGGTACGCAACTCCTTTATCCAGCAGGATATTGGCGAGGTCTGTATTTTGCTGATATGCTTGTGTGAATACTTCCAGCAGGGAAGAACGGATGATACAACCGCCACGCCATACTTTCACTACTTCTGGCAATGGGATATCCATTTGCAGTTCGCGGGATGCTTCGTGCAACATAGCCAGTCCCTGTGCATAGCTCAGGATAGTAGCAAAGTAAAGGGCATCATGTACCTGTTTGATCCACATTTCTGCAGTAACATGGATAGCGGCAGGATCGCCGTAGATTTCCTCAGCGGCAACACGTTGATCTTTATAAGCGGAGATGGTACGCATCGCCACAGCCATATCGATGGTTGGTACGGCTACCGGCAGTTCCATGGCATCCTGGGATGTCCACTTACCAGTACCTTTTGAACCGGCTTTATCAGAGATCATATCCACGAGGCGACCAGCAGTTTTATCATCTTTCTGATTGAAGATATCTGCGGTGATTTCTACGAGGAAAGACTGCAATGAACCTTTATTCCAGCTGTCGAATACTTCATGCAACTGATCGTTGTTGAGGCCTGCACCTTTTTGCAACAGCGTATATGCTTCACTGATAAGTTGCATAATCGCATATTCGATACCGTTATGCACCATTTTCACATAGTGACCTGCGCCTTCCTTACCGAGATAAGCTACGCAAGGCGTATCGTTCACTTTGGCAGCAATGGCTTCCAGCATAGGTTTCACCTTCGCATATGCATCCTGGTCTCCACCAGGCATAATGCTAGGTCCTGTACGAGCACCCTTTTCGCCACCGGAAACGCCAATACCCATGAAGTGGATATTCTTTTCACGGAGATATTTAACGCGGCGCAGTGTGTCGGTGTAGTGGGAGTTACCACCATCAATTACCACATCGCCGGGCTCCAGCAATGGGAGCAAAGAAGCGATAACATCATCAACGGGTTGTCCTGCGGGCACCAGCATCATTAACTTGCGGGGGCGCTCCAGCAGTTGTACCATTGTTGCCAGGTCGGCTACTCCTTTAACGGTAGTACCGGGCGTGGCAGCGGATTCCAGTGCGCCTGTCTTGGTGGCGTCTTTATCAAAGCCGATAACGGAAAAGCCATGATCAGCCATGTTGAGTAAGAGGTTTCTACCCATTACACCCAGACCAATCATTCCAAAATCATATAAGCTGTTTGCCATAATGAAGAATAGTTACTATAAATGGAGTTGTAAAAGTAGTTGTTTTTCGTGCTTGCCACAGTTTTTTTTCTGCCCACAAGCCTGTTCATACTGATTAAGTGCCCGATGATCCCTGATTGCTTCCCGATATATTTCACCCCCTGCATAATGCAGTATATAAAGCAGGAAAGGAGTTTGCTGATAATAGCGCGTCGTTTTTTTATAACATCCCACAACATGAATTAGTTATATGTAATTTCTCTGTAATAAAATTTTTACAATTTCAAAACAGTGTTCACTATTCTAATACATGCCGTGAGTCATCAACGAAAGGCTATTACCAACAAACTCCTCTTCTAAACAAACAATCTATTCTATATTTAACAACAATCGAAAACGCTGCAGGTTTATGCGCTGTTACGGCCGGCATTGATAATACCAAAGCTGCAACGCATCACTAGTTTCTCCCACACTTCCCTACCCTGGCCATTACCAGGATGACTGTCCAGTTCGCGGATCTGCGTGAGGGCAAATTGCTGAATAGTCAACAATGGCAACACGATTCTTTCCCGCATCTGGATGGATAATTGATCGATCGGACTTCCAGCCATCAGCTCGGATTCGCCGGTAAGTCGGAGTAAATATTTACGCGTCACTTCATATTCGTTATAGATCATATTCCACACTTCTCCATACTCCGGATGGTTGGCCAGATAGGCTGTCAGCGGGAAATAGCTCTTCTTCATAGCCATTTCACAGTTGTCCAGCAGGGTACGGAAAAATAAAGAATGCTTATACAGATGCTCTACCGCTTCCCATTTGCCTTGCTCTTCCAGCTGCCGTAACGCACTGCCCACGCCATAATAGCCTGGTACATTCTGTTTCAGCTGACTCCATGCGCCTACATAAGGTACTGCGCGGAGATCGTTCAGATTTAGCTTCGCAGACGCGTTTCGCTTGCTGGGGCGACTCCCGATATTAGCTTCCGCATAATACCGGAGTGGGCTGGCATGGTCCAGGTATTCCAAAAAGAACGGATGATTCTTGAGCTTGTTGTAGGCCATGTAGCCCGCGTCTGCCAATGATTGCATCACATGCTCTTCCTCCTTTGTCAGCGTTACTTCCCTGGAAGAAAACAGCTCGTTGGAAATACCGGCATGCACCAACTGCTCCATGTTAAACTGGGCGGCATCCACCGTTCCGAAATTGGAGCTAATCGTTTGTCCCTGGATGGTTTGCTGGATTTCCTTGTTGGCGATATTGCGTCCCATACTGGCGTAGAACTGATGCGTTTTACCACCGCCACGGGCAGGAGGGCCACCACGGCCATCAAAGAAGACCACATTAATACCATATTTATCTGAAACCGCAGTCAGTTCCTCTTTAGCTTTATAAATACTCCAGTTCGCCATCAGGTAGCCGCCATCTTTGGTACCATCTGAGAAGCCCAGCATAATCGTTTGTTTATGATTCCTGCGTTGCAGATGCTGCATATACTCCGGGTTCTCGTAGAGGTTAGCCATTACGCGTCCTGCATGACGTAAGTCGTCTATGGTTTCGAAAAGCGGTACGATATCTACCGATATCTCTTCTTTTTTCCAGCCACTCAGCAGGAACAGGCCATAGACTTCCATCACACTGAGGGCGCTGGTACTGTGACTGATAATATACCTGTTACAGCCTTCTTCCCCATTCGCCTTTTGTATCTTCTTGATATCAGCGATGGTTTCCAGGGTGTCTTTGAAGAGGGGTTTTTCCAGCAGGTCGACATTCATCTCCCGGGAAATATTTAGCAAAGCCTGGATTTTTTCTGCCTCTTTCATTTCCGGATATCCTTTTGGCAGTACATCCGAAACATTGGCGATGGTATCCAGCAAAGCCTCATGAACAGAGCTGTCCTGGCGGATATCCAGGGTGGCAAAGAACAATCCGAAGATCTGGACTTTACTGATCAGGTTGTCCACCAGATGAACAAACAAGCCGTTATGTTCATCGATAATTGTTTTACGTATAGTCGATAACGTGTCCAGTATTTCCTGCTGGGAGATATCGAATACATGTCCTGGTTGAAAAAGATTCTGGGAAAGTTTGGCTTCCAGTGCCGCTACGACGTTCTCCACATTTTTGAAGGTGAGTCGGCGGCGCAGGGATCTCACTTCGCGGAAGTAGCATTTCATGATGCTGTTGCGCAGTGCTGCGGCCACTTCCACTGTAGTCGGCGCCGTTACAAACGGGTTTCCGTCCCGGTCGCCTCCTGGCCAGAAGCCCATGCGGAGCACTTTTGAGCGGTCTGTTACTACACCGGGGAGTTGTCCTTTCAGGAATGACATAATTCTTCCGCCTGCCTGGTAGAAGATATTCTCCAGGAACCAGACCAGACTGATGGCCTCATCATAGGGCGTAGGCTTTTCCTTTTTAAAGAAAGGCGTTTTACCTAATTGCTGGAGGTACATATTCACCTGGGCGGTATTGTCCTCGATGAGGGCTTTCGCCAGGTCGTTAATAATTCCCAGTACTTCCCCGGGATAAAACTGCGTAGGATGGGCGGTGAGTACTAATCTTACCGAGAAGTCCTTCAGCTTTTCCTTGAGTTCATCCTGTGCCTGCTCCTGTACTACTTCAGATTGCAGGTGCCGGAGGGTACCAGCGCCTTGCATGTCGCGAATATGGCGGAATGCAGCATCTTCCAGGGCATCGAATAATACGACCTGTCTTTCTGCGTATTGAACAAACCGGAACAGCAGATCTGTTTTTTGCTGTTCATCCTTGTAATTGGTGTATTGATCGAAGAAAGAGTCCATTATTTCATGTGGACTCCCGCCCTTCGCGTAGCCTTCTTCGCAGTGGAGGAGGAAGAGGGAAAGGAATATCCCGGTCTTCTCCACGCGATGGAAAGGCAGCGAGGTAAAGAGGCTGTTATAAAGCTGAAACTTTGTCCCAACCAGATTCTTAAACTGTTGCAGCGAATTATTAACCGGAGCTTCCATAACTATGATTTTCCTATGTTTGGACCAAGATGCGTAACTAAGCGGGCGTTAAATTAATAATTATTTTGTTTAGTTGTTTATATACCAAACCCATTATTTTTTAATTATTTTTTTACAGATATCTAAATTGTTTGAAATTTATCTAAAATAGATATATAAATATAAGTCCGGCCGCCTTCCCTCCTTCAGAACAATTTTATTGCCAATATGTTATACAATTTTTGCGCACGAAATATTTAAAATTTTCGAATCTGTCATGCCTGTATCCCCTCAGATGATTAACTTATTTTCCCGGATTCATCCCCTGACTGAAGAATTCATCCACGACCTCTCTATGGAACTGGAGGTGATTCATATTCCCAAAAAAAAGCAGTGGGTATCTTATGGGGAAATATGCAGGTATGCCTTGTTTCTGGAAGAAGGATTGTTATATAGTAGTTATGAGGAGACGAAATACACTGCTACTACCTGGTTCATGAAAGAGAACGAATTCGTGATTTCTGTGGAGAGTTTCCTGCGGCAGAAACCATCGAAAGAAACCATTACCGCCATTGAAGATTGCATGGCTGTGGGGTTGAAATATGAAAACATGAAACAGTTGATTCAGGATCATGCCTGTTTTCAAAAGGTCTATACCAGTCTGATAGAGCATTACTATATTCTGAGCGAAGAGCGGGCGTTCAATCTCCGAAAACGGGAAGCAACCGACAGATACCGGTTTCTGTTGGAGTGTCATGGAGAAATCGTACAGCGGGTACCGTTACATCTGATCGCATCCTATCTGTGCATCAATATGGAAACCTTAAGCAGGATCAGGAGAAAAATTTGACATAAGTCAAGGTTTTATTGCACAATCCGCCTTTTATTTGCAACTCGATATGTGAGGAATCCTTCTCACTTATTGCATAAAAATAATTTAACTCCAAATGAAGAATACTATCCTGTTCAGCTGCTTCCTTGCGCTGATGATGACTGGTTGCGTACAGCCCCCATCCTCTTCCCAAACGGATAAAGGATTACCCGCTGCGGTGTCTTCCTCACTGCCGCAGATCGGCAAATGGATGTTTGAGCAGGACACTACCAAAGACCAGCCCGCACAATGGCTGGGGATGAAGATTAACAACAAGACTTTATTTGAGCCCATCAATCTGATTATCATTGATACTATTTCGGGCTCCGACAGTGCTTCTGCAACATTGATTCTGCAACGATTTGCTACAGGAGGCTTTCAGGCCCGAGAGGGACATACGGCAGCTTACAAAGGGAAAATGGACAATAAGAACTTCGGGCAGCTTCCCCTCAATGGCAGTAACCGCGCCTTTTCTAATTACATGTGGTCTTTCACGAATGATCATGCACGGTTGTTCGGGCCTTATCACAAGGATAACAGGTTTTATTGGATAGGCGCGGCGAGCAGGGAGCTGGGCATCTCGCATGATTACCTGACTTTCAAGGAAGCGGCCGGCGAATTTGAGCAACAACTGACCAAGTTTGCTGCCTGCAAAAAGCTGGGATATCGTTTCCTGGATAATATGCAAAACAACCAAACGGATACCACTGGCGACCATGATGGCTATGCGGTTGTGCTACAAATACAATAGATCCTTATGAATACATTATTTACCCTGTTGTTTTCCACCATGCTGTTGGTAACAGCGCCGGCAAAAGACACCGTGTCTCCCCAACTAACCATCCGTTTATCTGGTAGGGAATATCAATTTAAAAGCCACCTGGTAACAAGGCAACTCACTGCCCAACATGCGATCAATCCCAATGCTACACTGGGATTCTTTACAGACAGGAATGACATTTTCCCGTTCTATTTCAGTTGCGTATTAGCAGATTTAAAGGGAGACGCGGTGCTGCCGGGCCAATACCCGGCACTTCCAATGAAGGATGATTTACCCGCTGTGAGCCAGACGATCACCCGCGGCGGTTTCATTGCAATGAAAATGAATTCGCCTAATGTAGCTAACCCCGAAGAATATACGGCCATGCCGGGTCCTGAAAGCTTTATCATCATTGAAGAAAACAATGATCATCTGGCAAAAGGGAGTTTTAATGCACGCATGTACTGTGTCACTGATAGCACTCGTCAGATCACGATTTCGGGAACTTTTGTATTAAGCAAATAATAAAGACTGCGTTCTACATTTTTTCGCCCAGTAACCATTTTATTAAGCACTAATTTAAAATACATCTTATGAAAAAAAACTTTCTACAGCTATTCTGCCTAATATCGGCATTGGTACTATGTACACCAGCCATAGGACAGTCCAAAAAAAATTCCACTACCTTTACCATGTACTTGTCGGCCCCCGTTTTTTCAAAACGTATTCTGACAATGAGAGGAAAGAATGTTAATGATCTCTATAATTATGTGGATGCATTGGTAGAACAAAATGGAATTATAAAGTTTATCGGAACTGCGGACAGTGCGAAGATGTTTGTCAATAAAAATGCGACTCACGGAGAGGAGGTAAAGATGGAATTTATAACGGCAGGGACTATCCTCATGCCTGGCTTCATTGACCCGCATGCCCACATTGCCCAACAGGTGAGCGCCTATGCAACCATTGATCTCGCCCCCTTACCTTATGGCAATGTCAACACCATGACACAGCTTTACAGTACCATGCGAAATGCGGCCAAACTTGTCAGTAATCCAACTGGCCTGGTGGTAGGTAATGGCTATGACGATTCCCGCCTGACGCCGATGCAACATCCAAGAAGAGACAGTCTGGACAACCTTTCAGGAAATCACCCCATGTATCTGATACATAATTCCGGGCATATGGGAGTTGGTAACACGGCTCTGCTCAAGGCATTAGGATTTATGGACCCCAATGCTTCCGTAGAGGGAGGCACCATTGTAAGGGAAAATGGTCAACCAACTGGCCTGTTGACAGAAAATGCCAATGTTGCTGCAATGGAATATATACTTAAACACACGAATGCTAATAAAGATTCCACTGTGGCGAGGTTGATGAGAGCAGAAAAACTGTGGTTTGCAAATGGGTTGACAACAGTCTGCGAAGGACGCTGCGATCCCAATTCATTATTACTGATAGAAGGTTTAAATATGAATAACCAACTTACCGCAGATTTTATTGTGCTACCAGATTTTGATACCAATAAAGATAATCTTAGCCATTGGAAACAATACTATAATAATTACAATTACGGTTCCCATCACTTCAAAATAGGAGGTGTGAAATTCACCTTTGATGGATCGCCGCAAGGTAGAGACGCATGGCTAAAAGTGGCGTATGCCCATCCTCCAATTTGGGAAAAACCAGGATATCGTGGCGCCCCTATTTATCCTGACCCTGTAAAACTGAGGGAATATGTAAAAGGAGTATTTGATATGGGAATGAGTGTACATATTCATTGTAACGGAGATGCTGCCATTGAAGAAGGGTTAAGTGTAATAGAAAATTTAAAAAACCACAAAGCGCCTTTGAAAAATGTAATCATACATAGTCAGATGTGTACAACTGACCAGATACTACGATTTAAAAATGATACATCCTTTCTGATGCCCAGCTTTTTTCCTACACATACTTACCTTTGGGGCGTATGGCACCGGGATACTACTATGGGCTTGACCCGCGCTCGTCGTATCAGTCCTTGTAAAGATGCATTAGACAATAACATACTTTTCACGATTCACACAGACGCTCCAGTTACCCCACCAGATATGCTCACGGCTGCATATAGTGCCGTAAATCGTATCACACTTATGGATAAAACAGTCCTCGGTCCAGAACAACGTATCGATGGTTACAATGCTTTAAAAGCTATGACGGTTAATGCAGCTATCCAGTGGGGAGAACTAAGCTCCAAAGGGACCTTAGATAAGGGTAAGAAAGCGGATATGATATTGATTTCAGGCGATCCGATGCAAATAGACCCAAGTGTAACAGTGGTATCGAGGACCTACAAAGACGGCAACGAAGTATATAGACGATAAATACCAGGCTACAGATTTTCACCTCAGGATAACCCTTTTAAAAATACCGCCGTTCCAGGTGTCAGCATAGCTGCATTGGAGCGGCGGTTGATTTTAGTGTATGCAACAGGCTTCTGGCGGAAGGAAAGTTACATGCAGATTTTGCTACTGATGATCATCAATTGTCCAGTTGAAATTTAACAGGAATAGTAAAGTACACAGGTACATTACGGCCTCCCTGGCGGCCTGGTCTCCATTTGGGCATGCTTTTTATCACACGCATGGCTTCCTCTTCCAGTCCTCCTCCTTTACGTGCGCCAATCACTTTCACTTCCTGGATAGTACCATCTCTGTCTACTACAAACTGAACAGGTACTGTTCCATAAATACCATTCTCTCTTGCAGCATCAGGGTAACGCATATTCCTTTGTAAATAGCGGCCCAATGCGTCTAATCCTCCAGGAAATTCAGGCATGATTTCCACTACCGTAAATGGTGTTTCCTTTTCAGGAGGTACCGCCAATGTAACTACCCCAGTAGTTCCTGCACCTGCTAATTCTGCTGGGATATCAGCACCACCTTCTACGCCATCCTGGCTTTTGAATCCAACCGCATTATGTCTTAATTCTTCCACGGGTGGAATCTCTTCATTAGCCTCATCATCTGATGTCACTTTGGGGGCAACAAACTTGGATGTAGGCGCAGCTGGTGGCGGTGTTTGCGCTACCGGCGGCGGTGGTGGCGGCGGCGTAGAACGAGGCTGTTCTATGATAGCATCGATTGGCTGAATAGGCTTATACACAAAAGGTTTCAGGTCTCCTTTGTCTGCAGCCCAGGAGTTGTTTGCAACATAGCCGCCTACAAGTAATAAAGCTAAGGAAGCGGTGCAAATAATAGCATTACGTACGCGGTTATCGTATTTGCTTCTTAATTCATAAGCACCATAGTCCTTGTTTCTTCCGGTGAAGAGGATGTCAAGAAATTCATCCCCTCTGATTTTAGTTGAGTTCATGGCGAATGGCTTTTCTACTAGATGAGGCAGAAAATCATTTTCCATAAAAGTTTCTTAAAATTTTTTTGAGGGCTTGAAAAGTATAGAAAATAGAAGTCCCGGTCTTGGACCGGGACTTGCTGGCACTGGGGTACCTAACCTGAAAGCAGGTGGTTCCTTAATTTATTAGGCTTTCCGAAAAACGTATATACATACACGTTAGGTTCATTGTTCGCAGTTATATTTTGATGTAACCTTCTGAAGAGGATAATTGACAAACAGTTCACGAGGTCACCGCCAGCAAACCCCACCAGTATGTTCGCGGCAATGCCTCGTAGAACCGTGTCTGATACTTATTAAATGGAAAAAATTTTTGTAACTTTCTATAAATGCCGGGTAGCTGCGGGGAGATACGATACTGAGAATTTACCACCAATAAATTTGCAGCATACCGTCCCCGCGAACCACGCCAGGCATTCTATTTACAGCTTACAGAACGCAAAAGCTTTTCCTTCAGCAGCTACAGCAACAACTGTAAAGACTTGCCGATGGATAACGGGAACAGGTATATTGATTGGATAACAGCGCTTTTATACGCTTGCCACTTGTCAGGTTGTGCTGTTTCATAGTGTATACTTTTACACATTTAGTTTTAAACTGGCACAGCTCCTTGCTGGTGGCTCAAGATGCAGTGAGATGATATTAGTCTACCGAATTGGTAGACAAATATACATCGGCTTTTAATATTTCCAAACAGATATTCGATTTTTTTAAAAAATAATTTCCTGGTAACAATTCCCCGGCAGTAATACTTTACGGGTTGCTTTAAAATGCTATAATTTTGCGGCATGAAAGAACATGTGAAAAATCTCCTGCTCATCATTTTAGGTGCTTTCATCTTTGCTGTGGGCATTAACTATCTGGCCATCCCCAACAAGCTCTCTGAGGGCGGGGTAATAGGTCTTACCATCGTAACATATTACTATTTTGGCTGGTCGCCGGGCATCACGAACCTGATCGCCAACATTATACTATTCGTAGTGGGCTATAAGGTCCTGGATAAAAGGACCATGCTCTACACCGTATTGGGGGTTATTTTCTGCTCCCTGTTCCTGTATCTCACCGAACATCCACTCATTCCTATTACGCAAAATACACTGCTGGCAGCCATCTTCGCTGGTTTACTCGTGGGTATCGGGATTGGGCTGGTATTCCTTTCCGGAGGTACCACCGGCGGTTCCGCCATCTTGGCGCGACTCGTCAATAAGCTCACTGGGATGTCTTTAGGGAACTCCATGCTGATTTTCGACATCGTTGTTATTTTAATATCCTCCTCTATTATTGGTATCGAAAAGACCATGTATACCTTTATTGCTGTGTACATCGGGGCCAGAACAGTGGATTTCATTGTGGATGGTCTGAATACCAAACGTGCCATCACCATCATTTCCCAGCAGCCGGAGAAGATCGCAGACCGCATTACCAGCGAGCTGAAAAGAGGCTGTACGGTGCTGCATGGCCATGGCGCCTATACGAAAGCGCCCAAAGAGGTGCTCTATGTAGTGATAGGTAAACAGGAACTGATGCGATTGAAATCACTTGTGCAGGAAACAGATGCGGAGGCTTTCTTAGTAATTCATGAAGTACATGAGGTACTGGGAAGAGGATTTTCCATGTAATGGTAAATGCTACAATAAAAAAGACGACATCTTCGATGTCGTCTTTTTTATTGGTATAATAGCTGCCTTTAGGGGCGTTTACTGTTTTACCCCGTTTACTTCTTTAATCAGGCGAACTTCTGCACTATCATAGGGGAATCCGTTTTTATGCAGGATGTCATGGAACCATACTTTGGGCTCCTCTCCACTTGGAATGGGGTCATTCCAGGCATATTTGGTGTTCGTCTTCCCATCAACCAATCCCCAACTGATGGCCCCTACCTTTTCATCTTTCAACATCGGGAGAATATTCTCAAACCGGCTACCATGCGTACGGGCCATATACTCTGTACAAATCAACGGACGTCCGAATTTGCGCAGGGAATCGATCGTTCCCTGGTGAGAACGTTCATTCTGGTAGTTATGATAAGTAATGATATCTGATTTTTCCAGCTGGAGCTTATTGAGATTGACTAATGCTGGCGCCCAGACACCAGAAGTCAGCGGCTGTACAGGATTTACCTGTCGCCCCCAACGAAAAGCCTGTGTCAGTAGATTCCTGCTGGAATCTCCATAGCCGCTGTTTCCTGGCTCATTATAAAGATCCCACATAATAATGCGTTTATCATCCTTAAAGGTTCCCAACACATCTTTCACATAAGACTCCAGGGTATCTATCATATGAGCGCTGTGGAAAATCGCGGACCCAGGATCTCTGACCCAGCCGGAGTTATGGATGCCGGGCTTAGGAGCGGGCTGCTGACCACTATGTGGATAATCATTCCAACAATCGTCAAAGAAGACGAAAATGGTCCCTATTTTATGGCTGTTGGCGATGGAAAGGTATGTATCCATGCGTTTTTTGAAGCCGGTAGCATCCTCCACCCATGGGAGATGATGTAGATAGACACGTACTGCATTAAATCCGAGGCCGGCCGCAAAGTCCAGCTCCCGGTCTATTCCGGCAGAATCAAAAGTAGCTGCCTGCCACATTTCCAATTGATTAACTGCGGAACTGGGAATAAAATCCACGCCGCTCATCCAACCCCTGGCAGCATACCAGTCGTTGGCCTTTTTCAATGTCCATACTGGTCTTTCCTGCGAGCAGGCGCTCAACAGCAGTACAAACAAGCTTGTGAAGAGGATAAGAGTTTTCTGCATAACGTAGCGTTTTAAGTTGGCCGTAGCGGCATCTCACTAAAAATAAACAAATTGAAAATTCGTTGTATGTCCTTTTTTCGGCGGTCTATTGTTTTTTGAAGGATTGCTTTTTATATTTAATACGTCTCTCAATCCTTACTATCTTATCAACCAAAATTGGTCTATGTCACAGACAACCCAACGCTTCCTGCCACTGGATGTTTTCCGTGGGCTCACTATATGTTTTATGATCATTGTGAATACCGGGGGAACCGGGGGCGTATATGCGCCATTGGAACATGCCGCCTGGCATGGGTTTACACCTACCGATCTCGTTTTTCCTTCCTTTCTGTTTGCCGTTGGAAATGCCATGAGCTTTAGTATGAAGAAGTTTTCCACCTTAACACAGGGCGCAGTGCTCGGCAAAATATTCAAACGTACTGCCATCATCTTTCTACTGGGTTTTCTGATGTACTGGTTTCCGTTTGTACATCATGCCACTGATGGCAGCGGACTGGCATTCACGCCATTTTCGTATACCCGTGTCTTTGGCGTATTACAACGTATTGCATTGTGTTATTGCTTTGCTTCCTTGCTGATTTACTATTTCAACAGCAGGGTGGTTTGGACGGTCAGCGCCCTGTTGCTGCTTGGCTATTGGGCCATTCTCTGGTTTTGCGGCACGCCGGGAGAACAGTATACCCTCCAGGGAAATGCTGGTCTGGCATTGGATCATTGGTTGTTGGGTGATAGCCATCTTTATCATGGAGAAGGCGTTCCTTTTGATCCGGAAGGATTGCTCAGTACCTTCCCTGCCATTGTAAATGTAATAGCAGGATATTACGCAGGAATGTATATCCAGAGAGATGGCAAGTCGCTGAAAGGAATCGGTACGCTCCTCCTCGCGGGGAGCTGTTGCATCCTGGTTGCCCTCCTGTGGAATACCACTTTTCCTATCAATAAGAAACTGTGGACCAGCTCCTATGTATTCCTTACGGTGGGGATTGATTTACTGATCATTGCCTTTTTAATCTATATTATTGACATCTTACAGTGGACTTTCGGAACAGGATTTTTTACTGTTTTTGGCAAAAATCCCCTGTTTTTATACCTTTTATCGGAAATTCTGGCGATTCTCTTATACTTTTTCCTGGTGGATAACGGTAGCGCCTATACGTTGGTAAACGGATTCTTCCAGGCGATTTCTCCCGGTAAATTTGGGTCGTTGTTATTCTCGCTCAGTTTTATGCTGCTGTGTTGGCTGGTTGGTTTTATACTGGACAGAAAACGGATCTATATCAGAGTGTAAGCAGTAATTGTTACATTAGTAGCAAATAACAGGTTATATGGATCTTTCACTAAAAGGAAAAACTGCGCTGATATGCGGCAGCTCACAGGGAATAGGGCTGGCTACCGCTATTGAACTATCATTGTTGGGCGCCAACTGTATTTTGCTCGCCAGAAATGAAGAGCGCTTACAGGCAGCCCTGGCACAGCTTCACAGCGGGCACGGCCAGAAACACCGTTTTGAAATAGCCAATTTTTCAGACATCAATGAAGTGATCAGTGTGGCGAACGATCTGGCCTCCACCACACCTGTACATATTTTGATCAACAATACCGGAGGTCCGGCTGCAGGTCCAATTCTCGATGCAGAAACCCGGGCTTTTGCGGATGCTTTTGAACAACATCTGCTCTGTAACCAGGTACTTGCGCAAGCATTGGTACCAGGCATGATTACAGCAGGATACGGCCGCATTATCAATATCATCAGTACATCTGTAAAAATGCCGCTCAGGAATCTGGGCGTTTCCAATACGATTCGCTGGGCAGTGGCCTCCTGGGCTAAAACCCTGGCCACAGAAGTAGCGCCGCATGGTATTACGGTGAATAACGTATTGCCAGGTTCCACGAATACAGCCAGGTTAACTACGCTCTTCGAAACTTCCGCCAAACAACGCAAGGTTACTCCGGAAACAGTTTCCAATGAATGGTTGAATGAAATTCCCATGAAACGTTTTGGAGAACCAAAGGAAATCGCTGCCCTGGCTGCTTTTCTGGCATCACCTGCTGCCTCTTATATATCGGGTACCAGTATCGCAGTAGATGGTGGCAAGACGCCAGTCATGTAATCAAAACTACCTCGTTATACCCGAAGGGGAATCATCTGTGGATGATTCCCCTTCGCATTTTTAAGGTCAACAAATTATGGCCTGAGATGTTAATCAAAGGCGGACTTTTACCCGCGCTACGTATGAGAGTCGCCTTATTTATACCTTGCTACATCGACGCTATTTATCCTGAAGCTGGCATAGCTACTTATGAGCTGTTGCAACGTTTCGGAGTAGAAGTGGATTATCCGCTGCATCAAACCTGCTGTGGTCAGCCCATGGCGAATGAAGGAGACCAGGCAAATTCCGCCGCCGCAGAAAAGTTATTCGTAGAGAACTTTTCTGGCTATGATTATATCGTTGGGCCAGCCGGCAGTTGCGTGAAGCATGTGAAGCAACATTTTGATGCGATTCCCCAAACGGATGAAGTGAAAACAGTACGCGCAAATACCTGGGAACTGGTGGAATTCCTACATG
The DNA here is from genome assembly GCF_003259435.1 of Chitinophaga dinghuensis. Taxonomy (GTDB): domain Bacteria; phylum Bacteroidota; class Bacteroidia; order Chitinophagales; family Chitinophagaceae; genus Chitinophaga; species Chitinophaga dinghuensis. The sequence continues at coordinate 91,370 of NZ_QLMA01000001.1, read as the reverse complement.
ATGTATTACGCGTGAAAGCCTTCCCATGGGCGTATTTCCGATATAAAGCCTCCTTGCATAACAGTTGCAGCGCTATCCGTGGACTACATATTGCACAACCATCAGAGCATATGGCGCCATATTTCAACAAAAGCGAGCATCTCCTGCGAATGGTAGAAGGATTGGAACTCGTATCATTGGATCGCCCGGATGAATGCTGTGGATTTGGCGGCACCTTCTGTGTGACAGATGAAGCTGTCAGTGCCAGAATGGGATTGGACAGAGTACATGATTATGTCCGGAATGAGGCGGAATTTATTATATCTCCAGATATGTCTTGCCTGATGCATCAGCAAGGCATTGCCAGAAAAGCAGGCATAGATCTGAAATTCATACATATCGCACAGGTATTAAACGGAGGACCATTTTAATCCATTTTTTATGGCAGCAAAACGTGTAGATCCTGCAGCCAACGCCGCTGCATTCATTGATCAGGACGATATCCATGAACCGGCGCATGACCGGAACCTGTGGGCTGCCCGCATGAAGCGGGATGCTGCTGCGAAAGCGATACCAGAATGGGAAGATCTCCGTACCATCGCTTCGCTGATAAAAGAACATACGCTCACGCATCTGGATAAATACCTGGAACAGTTTGAAGCCAATGCTATCAAAAGAGGCGCAAAGGTTTACTGGGCAAGAGATGCGGCGGAACATAACCAGCATGTTTGGAACATCCTGAATGAGCGCAAAATCTCTTCCATTATTAAAAGTAAGTCGATGCTACAGGAAGAATGTGGCATGACGCAGTTCCTCGAAACCCGCGGTATTACTGTCACGGAGTCGGACTTAGGCGAGCGTATCCAGCAACTGGATAATCAACCTCCCAGCCATATTGTGATGCCTGCTATTCATAAAACGGCGGCAGACATTGCACAGATTTTCTCCAAAGCTATTGGTACTGATCCGAATAATACAGATCCGCATTATTTGAATGAAGCCATGCGGCAGGATGCCCGCAAACGCTTTCTGGAAGCCGGAGCAGGTATGACAGGCGCCAACTTTGCCATTGCAGAAACGGGCACTTTTGTGGTGTGTACCAACGAAGGCAATGCGGATATTGGAGCGGCTGTTCCGCGAGTGCATATCGCATCTATCGGAATTGAAAAAATATTGCCCAAAGTAGAAGACCTTGGCGTGTTTATCCGGCTATTATCCAGGAGTGCCCTGGGTACGCTGGCCACCCAATATACCTCTCATTTCAGCGGCCCGCGTAAAGGAGGAGAATTACATATCATTATTACGGATAACGGGCGTAGCAAACGATTGGGGATGGATGATTTCTGGCATTCCCTGAAATGCATACGTTGTGGCGCCTGTATGAATACCTGCCCAGTGTACCGCCGCAGTGGCGGTCTCTCCTATGGCGCCACTTATTCCGGTCCTATAGGCATTATACTTGATCCTACTTTTGACGAATCCAAATATAGTGAGTTGCCTTACCATTCTACGCTTTGCGGCTCCTGCACTGAAGTTTGCCCCGTGAAGATTGATATCAGCGATCAGATTCTGCGGTGGAGAAAAGTGATGGCAGAGAAGAAATTCCTTCCTATCAGCAGGCGATTGGCCTTTAGCGCGGCAGGTAAGATATTTGAGCGACCCAACTTATTTCATGGCGCAGAAACTGCCGCCAGTGCGGCATTAAAGATCACCCCGCATTTTTTACTGTATAACAGGGCTTTGAATCCGTGGGGGCGTCACCGTGAGTTACCACATTTTGCCAAACAGACCTTTCGAGAGTGGTTTATACAAAATAAACAGCAAAACCAGGAAGACAAGCAACAACCTTAACTGTTTACAATTAAAACTTTTCGAGATGAACCCACGTGAACAAATTTTCGATGCCGTGCGTAATCATCTGCCGGCCGAAAAAATCGACTATCCGCAGATACCCGTTTTTCAGAAAACCATTACTGAACTGTTACCTGCATTTGAAGAGCGCTTACTAGATGCCGGAGCTACCTTCTTTCTGCCGAAGGATTTAAGGGAAGCCCAGTTTTTGCTGGAGCAACAATTTGGAGAAGCCAGCGTGATCTGCTCTGCCACTCCGGATATTAAAGGGAACCGGGATATTCGTCAGGTAAAAAATCCTCATGAGCTGGCGGATGTGGATGTAGGCGTTATCAGGGCTCGGTTTGGCGTAGCCGAAAATGGTATGGTGTGGTTAACGGAGGAAGACCTGGTAGTGAATGCCCTCGGTTTTCTTTCCCAGCATCTGGTGATACTGTTGAAGCCCACGGAATTAGTGGCGGACATGTACGATGCCTATGTGAAGGTTTCTCTGGAAGATACGGCCTATGGCTGTTTTATGATGGGACCTTCCGCCACGGCTGATATTGGGGCAGTACTGGTCCATGGCGCCCAGGGCGCCAGGAGCTTGAGTGTTTATCTTGTCTGAAGACGTATAACCGAGCGCGTTATTCTCGTTTTAGCAAGGCAGGTTATAGCTAATGCTTACCAACTTGCCATCGCGGAACTGGAGCCGGATACCGGCGTCGCTTTCTTTCGCATCCCGAAGGGTGATAACATCTGTTCTACCCTCATTCTCCGCCTGTTGTACCGCCATCGGGAACAGCTTCTTTGCGTCCTGCCAGGTTGTGGCAGCCGATAAAGTAATGTTACCGCTGGTCATGGTATTGCCGGGCTGAAAGTTATAGAGATCACATACCACCGAGTCCCGACAGCGTTCAAAGCGGGAACCATGAGCGTATATGTATTCAAACTCGTCGTCGAACTGGGCGGCGCAGACAGCGTCGTAATCTGGCGTGGCCAGACTATCGGGCTTCCCCCATGCATTTTCGAACTGTTGCCGGGTGGCATACAGCGGCATTGTCTTGTTCACCTTTGCGTTGGAAAAATCAAATATTTCAACGGTTTCCCAGGATATATCCTGCCGGGTTTCCATATTCTGATTTCTCTCTTCTGGCGCTTCCAGATTTTCTGCAGGCGCCGCTACGGCTACCTGATCTGTTTCCTCCGCCGACTGGTTACTATAGCAGCCGGTTGTTGCTGCCAGCATCAGCAGGCATAATACTCTGTACATAGTCATTCCCGATTTAACGGCCTTTTTTCGTATAGCCTTATGCGCTATTTTGAGTGCCACTAAATTAAAGCATAAAACTATCGGAATCTGAGAATTTTATGCAATCGTTTGCATTAATCAAAAAGGAGGCTTAATTTGGACCTATTAATCCACAACTACCGTTATGAGAAAACTTGCTTTATTATGCCTGGGCATAGGTCTGGCGGGCATTTGCTCTGCCCAGGAGAATAATGATATCGCCGTGGTCAAAAAAGTGGCCGACTATGCAATAGCCCATGCTGCCTTCAAATTTATAGGGGATAACAACCAGACTTACGCTACCAGTAAAGAGATTCCAGCCGGCGTAAAAGCCAAAATTTCCGATAATCTTAGTTCCTGGCATTATCCAAACGGGGTGTTGAATATTGCCATGGTGGATTTGGGCAATTACCTGAAAGAGGAGAAATACAGTAATTATGCGAAGAAGCATCTTTCCTTTGCATTTGACAATTACAAACCATTTGAGATACTGCAACAGAAGAATGAAAAGTATCCAAATTTCCCTTTCAACCAGATGATCAATTTCCGGGTACTGGACGATTGTGGCGCTATGGGAGCCAGTGTGATTGATGTGTATAACACAGTGAAAAGACCTGATTACAAAACTTATATTGACAATGCAGCCAATCATATTTTCAATAAACAGGAACGCCTGGCAGATGGAACCTTGTGTCGCCCTACTCCAGTGAAGTGGACCCTCTGGGGAGATGACCTGTATATGAGTGTACCTTTCCTGGCTCGTATGGGAAAATTAAGTGGCGAGAATAAATATTTTGATGATGCCGTTGCACAGATAAAGCACTTCTCCAATTATCTCTGGGATGATAAAGCGGGGTTATATGTGCACTACTATTATGAAGATCTGAAACGTCAGGGGGTAGCGCATTGGGGCCGCGCCAATGGATGGATCATGATGGCGAAAGTGCAGTTATTAAATTTTCTGCCACAAAATCATCCGGGTAGAAATGAGGTGCTGGCAGATCTTACCAGACAGATTCTTGGCGTAGCGCCTTATCAGTCGGCCAGCGGTATTTTCCACCAGGTACTGGATCGTACGGATTCCTATACAGAAACTTCCTGCACAGCGATGTTTGTTTATTGCATTGCTCGCGCAGTAAATGAGGGCTGGCTGGACAAACGTTATATTACTATTGCAGAAAAAGGATGGGAAGGATTGGTAAAAGAGAAAATCACCGAAGACGGACAGCTGAAGGATGTTTGCATCGGTACCAATACTTCTGCTGATATATCATTTTATTACAATCGTCCGACGGAGCTGAATGACTTCCATGGCATCGGGCCTGTAATCGAGGCTGGTATTGAAGTAGCGCGTTATCACGCTGCCAATCCGCCGAAGAAAAAATAGTCGTGATTATAATTTGAATCAATCGGGGCGCCTTTCCAAGCGCCCTTTTTTTATTTATTCAACAGCTTCTTCAGTTCATCCTGGCAGGATTTTACATTTTCCCAGATGAGTTTATCCTGGCAAACGATCCCTTTGTACTTGATGAACAGTTTATTTTTCCGGAGGATCACCTGATAGTATTCAGGTGCATCTGGCGAGTTTTCCCAGGTCGCGATGCCTTTCTCATCGATACCGCCACCGATTTTATCTTCTACCAGATCATGTATTTTTTTCCGAAGGCTGTCGGGAAACTCATAATTACTTTCTGTTTTCACGAGGCAAGTATCGTTGTTGACTCGTGCCAGCGGGATAGCAGCAGATGATTTATGAACAACAGCAAGGAGTAACATTACCGGGAATGCCGGTAGCAACAGGGATTTGAAATGAATTTTCATGGCATGTGGAATTAATGATAAATGGAGTAATTGCTAAATACAGGGATCAGTTTTTTACCAGTCGGTCGGAGTGCTCAGATTTTGGTGTTCGTGTCATAATACCCATTATTAAAATAATCTATTTATGGGAAATGGGCAAAAAATAATCCCGGCAGATGCCGGGATTCTGTCTTCATTTTTCAATTGTAAACCCCAAAAAATTCTATGGAAGCTGTGCATGGTACTTTATTGGTACTTCTGCTGCAGGTTCCAGAGGATTTTTTTATCGGCCTCTGAGAAGCCGGCGGTAGAGTCTTGTGGTATAAAATGTCGTTTAAATGCAGTCATTGCAGCGGTGGTATCACGCAGATCATATCCTATAATGCGGAGGGCCTGGAGCGTATTGAAATAGTCCGGAACCTGCACATTGGTGGTATCGCTGTACCAAAGGCCGAATCCCTTTTGAGCGAGTAGCTGCCAGGGGAAGTAGGCGCTTGGGTCATTTTTGCGGGTGGGTGCGATATCTCCGTGGCCAATAAAATTAGCTGCGGGGATACTGTAGCGGTGCTGCAGGGTATCCAGTAGTATTAGCAGACTTTGGATTTGTACATCGGCGAAGGGTTCATCGCCGTTATTATCCAATTCGATACCAATGGATGACGAATTAACATCTGTGCAATTTCCCCACTTGGAGAGGCCACCATGCCAGGCACGCAGATAGTCGTTCAGCATATGATGAATCATACCATTCCTACAAACAACATAATGCGCACTAACCTGGGTTCTTTCCATTGTAAAAGTTTTCAGGGTTTGCTCGCAGGAGTTCTGCGCCGTATGGTGTATTATGACCATATTCGGCTTTCTGAGGTTGAAATTGGTTGTTCCTACCCAATAGGCCGGTTCAATACCATCCGCACCCCGAAGGGTACCTGGCTGCTGACGGACCGTGCTTCCATAATGCTTCGCTTGCTGCTTATAGGATTTATTTGCAGTGCGATAAGGATTCCGTGCACAATTGGTCAGGAACAGTATCAACAGGGCCGCAAGTAATACTCCTGAGATGCTTCTCATTCTATTTCGTATCATAAATTAGATTTAATTATCGGATCGTTCAATGATGACAATCACCGCTTTTAAAAAGAGGCCATGACAAAGGTTTCACAGCGGTATTTTTCTTAAAAAATATTCAGAATAGTGGTAATGAGATAAAATTGCAGTGTAAAAAGAGTGCAATTTTAATCTGTGATTAAAATTGCTGTTATAACAAGATTATATGATGGTAATTATTCTCAGGTGGTTGACTTTGTTAGCAATAGTTCGCGGATAATTCGTTTTCTGGTTTCGAGCATTAGTTGTGTTATTTCACGCGTTTGTTGTAATACCGGCATTTCTGCTGTTCTGGGAGAGCCAGCATGAAAGGGGGGTTGTGGATTATATTCTAATTGTAATTGTATCACTTTTGCCAGTTCTTCTCCAGCGATCATAGCGGTAAAGGACAATCCGAAATCAATTCCTGCAGTAACGCCACCGCCTGTAATACGGTTACGATCTTTTACCACCCTTTCTTCCAGGGTTTCAACTCCAAACATGCGCAACAGTTCCAGGGAACGCCAATGTGTGGTAGCCTTATATCCATCCAGTAAACCGGCTGCTGCCAATACAAGTGCGCCTGTACATACAGAGGTAAAGTATTTTACGTTGGGAGCCTGCTGTTGCAGGAAACCCATTATTGACGGGTTTGTCAGCAAATCATTGATGCCTTTCCCGCCTGGAATAAAGATTACATCCAACTGTGGACATTCTGCCAGCGTAACATTAGCCTGTAATAGCAGGCCCCCTTCCGCTTTTATTGGATCTGTATTTTCCCCCAGGATGATGACTTCAAAACACCAGGCTTTCGAAAAAACTTCATAAGGGCCCGTGAAATCAAGGATAGTTACGCCGGGGAATAACAGCATCCCGACTTTTAATTTTTGCATAAACGGGAGTTTAGATGAGTTACCAATATAACGTATATGCCTGCAAGTGAGTTACCATCGAATCAAATAGATTCGTCGGTATCTGTAATAGCGATGATAGGGAAGCCATCCCTATCATCTTCGGTAACCGTACCCTACTAACCATGCTATTTATAATGATAAGTACGATTCATGTTGACTATGCCAGAACCTCTGGTTCTTGGGATCTGCATTCCATACAGATAATAGGTACTATTCATGCCAACTGTACCCACAACGGTTACTATATGTATACGATCCATGGTGTCCGCCCCTGCTATGCCTGCACACTATTTTTCTTATAAGTGCTATCCGTACTACCTATGCTGCTCGTATTTATTGATTGGTATACTTGCATTCAGTTTTCTTAGTTCACCTGGCGTCAGGGTTGGAGCAGTGGTGGCAGATATGGCATCCTGCAAATGAGACGTAGTCCGAATCCCCAGCACAGCAGTAGATACTGCCGGCTGTTGCAGCACATATCTGATAGCCGTTTGTGAAGCGGTTCGTTCCTCTCCTGCTGCGATGGCAATGGCCGCGGCGGCAGCCTGCACTTCCTCTGCAGTGTAATTGAGGTATTGCGCCGGGGCTTTACCTACCAGCAATCCCTTCGCTACCGTTCCTCTTGCCAGTACCCCAATGTTATGCTCCTGTAATAAGGGGAAGCAGGATTCTTCCGGCCTTCGATCGAGGAGGCTATACTGCATCATGACGCTGACTATCCGGGAACGCTTTACATATTCCCTGATGACCTGTGGCCGGATGGAGGAAATACCATAGTATCTTATTTTCCCTTGTTGTACTAACTGTTCGAATGCTTCAATTGTTTCATCAATAGGGTCTTCCATGGTACCGCCGTGCAATTGGTAGAGATCAATATAATCAGTCTGTAATCTGCGAAGGCTGGCTTCTACAGCAGACAAAATATATTCCTTCCGGGGATTCCAGTCCCATCCGCTATTATCCGGTTTCCACTGGTTACCCACTTTAGAAGCGATCAGCACTTTTTCTCTGGCAATGCTTTTCAATGCTTTACCGAGCGTTTCCTCATTACGGCCATGATCGTACAAATCTGCAGTATCGAAGAGGTTGATGCCTTGTGCCCATGCCTCCCCGATCAGCCTGGCATTGGCGGTATTATCCGTCCCGAGAGACATACAGCCGAAAGTAATTTCACTCACCAGTAGTTCAGAAGGTCCAAGTTGATGGTATTGCATACTGTATTGGTTTTCACTGACAGCAAAATAATAAAAGCATTGTAATTATGCAGCCTGTAATATAAATCCAGGGGCCGCTTAGACAAACAGCCCTTCATTTCAGTCTTCAATTGTACCACCCTAAAAATGATTTTACATCATATATTGATCTAATTTTTATTTTGACAGCAGTACCTATTACGGTTCTGCCGGAATTTTAAAGAGAAGGAACAGCCTGGAAAAGCCGCTCCTGTAGCTATGTCCTTATAGTATGAATAGACTCTAGAACACTTTGTTATAACCTATTAAAAAACCAAATGACGAAAAAGTACTTGGACTAACTGGAAAGAAAGTCCCTTTTTTTATCCTATGAAACTGAATCAATCGTTCAAACAATGGTGCCGAAAAAAATATTATTGACAGCCAGAAAGCCCATCCAGCCGGGATCTTAGAATAAACGGACTGCTTTGAAAAACAATCCGGTTCTTTACCCATTTCCTTCTATTCTTCTATTATGGCATGTCAAAGTTCTTTTGATGCGATACCCTATACAATAGAAAAACCAGAACAGAACTGGGACTTGCATGAGAAATCCGATATATTATAACCAGACGAATGATCATCAGATAAATGTTCTCTAAAAGCCTGGGACTAACTAGACAGAAAGTCCCGCTGATACTCAAGTCATCTTGCAGCATCCATGCATCTGATAACAGTGATATCATTACTCACCTTCCGGCAAAGCAGTAGCTATGGCACTACTGCCAGCTCACTACAACCAATTTTTTGTAAATTGGAATATCCGGGAATTGAAACGTATAGCTGCTGTTGGACGACGCCGGGATTAACTGCGGAAAAAACAACTTAATGGTTATTCAATAACAATAATGGCTGATGCTTCATATTCTGGTAAATTTTAAGTATTTTATACTTCTGTTTTAAACATTTGCCTGTGTTAAAATGATAATTCAATTATCATGACTCAAAGATAGATTACACATTGGCATGGAATCCTGGAAAACAAAGAAATAAATCTGCGAATGAGAATGAACAAGGAAATGGCAGACTGAACAAAATGAACAGCGCATCATTCCTTCCGCAGAATAAAGGAAAATATTTAACAGTAACCATTTTTCAGTGAAACCTGGACATCTCTGGAGCCCCTGTAGGAACAGATTTCACGCGAACATCCATAAAACTTTAACATATGCTGCAACAGATTAGCGGGACTTTATTTGGCGTTGCTGTCGGTGATGCACTCGGCGTACCAGTGGAATTTGAAACACAGGCTTACCTACAGGAAAAACCAGTAACGGATATGATGGGATATGGCAGTTGGAATCAGCCTCCCGGCACCTTTTCCGATGACTCTTCCCTGACTTTCTGCACTGTGGAAAGTCTTATCAACGGGTATGACTTGCAGCAGATGGCGCGGCTATTTGTGAAATGGTACACAGAAGGATTCTGGACAGCTCACGGTAAAGTATTCGATATCGGTACTACTACCCGCCGTGCCCTTCATAGGGTTGGCCTGGGGACTTCCCCGCTCGTAACAGGCGGTTTTGAAGATTTTGAAAACGGTAATGGCTCCCTGATGCGTGTCTCCCCGATAGTTTTCTATATCGCCCATGAAATGGATATCGAAAAGAGATATCAGATGGTAAAAGAAGTATCCGGCATTACGCACCAACATTTCCGCTCTGTATTCGCATGCTTTATATATGTGGAATTTTTACGTATTCTACTGACAGAAACGGATAAATGGGAAGCTTATCAGCGGCTCCAGCACACCATTCAGAGTTTCCTCGCGGTAAGGCATTTTAGTCCCGCTGAAATAAAACTCTATAAAAGAGTACTGGAAGGAAACCTCGGCAGTGTTAAAGAAAATGAAATAATTGCGTCCGGATATGTGGTACATACCCTGGAATCGGCTATCTGGTCGTTCTTAACATCATCCACCTACGAAGAATGTGTGTTAAAAGCCGTGAATTTAGGCGAAGATACAGACACCACTGGCGCAGTAGCCGGCGCACTGGCTGGTTTACACTATGGTTATGACGCCATTCCAGCTAAATGGATACAGGATTTAGCCCGTCATGAAGATATTTCATCCCTTGCAGAACGATTCCAGGCAGCATTAAACTTTCAGCCCGCTTGAAGGTCTAATTATTAGTATTTCAGGTATCATATTTGCCTTAGATACTAACAGGAAAAGCTTGAATCATGAAAAACAAAATAATCCGACTGTTGGTGCTGTGTGGAGTTTTAAGCACCTGTACAGTTGTAACAGCAGAAGCACAGAGAGGCCACGGTGGCGGTGGCGGCCACTTCGGAGGATTCGGCGGCGGCAGGACCATGTCCTCTCCTCATTTTGCAAACTCCAGCCCACGGGTGAACAGTTCAGCTCCAAGGTTTAACCGAGCCCCTAACGCAGGTATCAGTCATAACTTTGCAGGACCTAGGTCCACTGTAGTTGTTCATAATCGTGTAAGCTTTGGCGGTGGATACCCAGGTATGTATCGCTATCACGCCCATGGCTTCAGACCTTACTGGCGTTATTATTATCCTCCATTTGGTTTCTATGTATCTGCCCTTCCGTTTGGGTACTTCTCCCTTGGTTTTGGTTACCCTTGGGGTCCAATGTACTACTACGGCGGTACTTACTACCAACCTAGTGACGATGGTGCAGGATACACCGTTGCTCCCGCCCCTGATGGCGCAGTAGTTCCAAATATCCCTGACGACGCTCAGCAAGTGACTGTAAACGGTAACGTTTACTATGATGTAAATGGTACTTATTACCAGGAAGTAATGACCGACAATGGTCGCAGATATAAAGTAGTGGGTAAAGCGCCTCAGGACAACAACGTCCAGGCTCCTGCTACCAATGCTGCACCTGCCACTCCTGATCTGATTACCACACTTCCGGAAGGTTCCAGGACTGTGAATATCAACGGACAGGTTTATTACCTTTCACCTGATGGCATGTACTACCAACAGACTACCGTTAACGGTACTACTGGATATGTCATTGTAGGAAAAACGGATGCAGGTCAATAATTGACATGAATGAATAAGTCTACAGGGCTTCACCTTCCGGTGAAGCCCTTTTTTTTGCTACCAACTGCTGCTGGCGCCACCGCCACCAGAAGAGCCGCCACCCCAGGAAGAGCTGGAAGAAGACGAACTGCCAGAAGAGGAGCTGGAGGAAGATGAAGAGGATATCTTAGGAATGATAAACTTATAATCTGCCGTAAAAGCACAGGCTGCACAGAGATACGTTTTTAAACCCCAGCCCGTGGAAGATGTAGTAGCCCGCTTCTGCGTTTTTGATTTTTTACACTGATATGTTTTATGATGGCAGCTTGGACATTCCGCCACCACTGTGTGCAGATCCGTATAATCCAGGACCATTTTATAATGATCGTTATCGCAAATCCAGACATCATAATCCACAGAATGCAGTTTCTCTTCAATTATCTGGGCTTTATCCAGGAAAGGATCTTCAGTTTTTTCATCCAGTTTGTGCATGGCTCGGTTGCAATGCGGACAGTTATAAGGTTCGTTCCGTAGCTTCAGCATATACCGGTGGAAAAGGCGCATATATATTAACAGGAAAGGCAGCGGAAACAGAAACCCTGCGAAATCCAGGTTTTTATGCGCGGAATTGAGCCGTTGCCAGCGGGTGTGCCGGTCTGCCCCTTTCAGCGCCACTTCTGCCCTCAATCTTATTATCAGTACAGCAATATGCATGAACACCGCCCAGCATACATAATATACCAGCAGTACCTTGAAGAAGCCCATGCGCATACTCCAGGCAGACTCCATGGTCCAAAGCGTAACAATAGCAGTTAAATTGATGATCAACAGTCCAATCCATCCTGGTCGGAGGAATTCATTAGCCGTTTCATTTATGCTGAGCGGCATTACATCTCCGTCTGTTGAGTCCTTTCTTTTCTTCGGCTTACGGCCAAACCAGGCATACATTAAACCGATAGAGAAAATAAAGCAGATGAACAGGCAGATGACAAACCCGGCGCCAGGAGAGTTATCCACATATTCCTGGTTTGAAACGTCGGGGTTTCCAAATACTTGTTGAGGGGCATAAACGAGGGAGTCTCCTGCACTTTCTGATAAGAGGGAGCTGTCGGGCGGAGGAACCGCGTCTGCCGAAGGCTCATTATCATAGGCATAATTTCCTGTTTTCAACTGTGCTGTTACGGCTTTTACGCCATCGATAAAGGCTTCATCATAGTTATCCTCTTTAATTTTGGGAATCATGTATTCCTGCTGAATGTGGAAACAGAGAATATCCGGCAGGTCGCCCTCCAGGCCTTTGCCCGTTTCAAATACCAGTTTATGGGCATCTTTAACAAGGAAAATCAGTAAGCCGTTATTGGTTTCTTTGCGGCCAATACCCCAGGTGTTGAAAAGCTGGTGCGCAAATTCTTTAGGATCATTGTCGCCAATCTCGTTTTGTAATACCACCGCTACCTGTGCTGTCCCATCCTGGTCGAGTGCAGACAGCATACCATTTAATTCCGATACGGTGGCATCGGACAACATATGTTTGGGATCACTCACATAACCGCCACCTTGTTGCTTGGGATCGGGGATATCCTGGGGAGAGAATTTATGCTTCTCCTGCCGGCAGGAGAATAACAATACCAACATCGCCAGCAGTAAAGACCTGTATTTCATGCAGACATCTCGTTTTGAAATGCGAATATAAAAGAATGAATTACCGGTAGGAAGAAAATTATTCTGTCGGACAGACGTTATTAAAGTAACCTTTGTGCATTTGAGCCGTTATTTATCCGGCTATCATAAAATATAATTAAATTAGTAAACGTAGAATTTCTCATTAAACAGCGTATATGAAAAGGTTTCTCGCATTGTTCCTCTTTGCAGCTCCTCTCGCTCTACAGGCGCAGAGCAAGCTGGCGCAAAACATTATTGACGATTTCTCTTCCCGGGCAGCCTACCATTATCAGCTGAAAAATGATTCTATCATGGGCTATATCGCGGAACAGCTTACCCGCAGTGGCGCTGGCGGGCTGGATATAGACTCCACCGTTACCAATCTCAGTAAAGATCCTGTGGCATTGGATGCCGCATTAAAATATCTGTATCAATACAGCGATTGTAACCGGCAACGATTTATTGAAAATCTCCGTGAGATGGGTCTGAAAACCAATAATGTTTTTCCGGTAGCCACTTACACGGCCAATAAATATAAAGATCAGACCAAGGAGTTGCTGGATGATAAAAAGGATTTTCTGGTCACCTATACCGGACCTCATACCGGCAATATCACCGCAGCTGCTCCTGTAGCTGCCGTGCAGTCGGCCGGTAATCACGCCGCTCCTGCCGCAGCATCCTCTGGCGAAACTGCAACAGAAAATGCTACTGCAACCGCTGCTGCCGCTCCAACGCCAGTGGATACACGTAATTGGGAAGTAAAACCTGTTTTCCAGGCCCGCACCACCGATCAACTGGCAACACTTTATGGGAAAGAGAATATCGGACAACGCGATGGTAGCGATATTGGCGGGAATGCCACCGGTAAAATTGCCTATGTGGTGTATCCGGAATCAGATGATGAACTGGAAATCAATATGGACGGCGATAATGGCAATGTCCTGATTTTCGCTCATGAACATACCAAATGGAAAACGCCTTTTGGAATAAAACCAGGCGATCCGCTGGAAAAACTCAATAAAATTAACGGCCGCGCCTTCAAAATCAATGGTTTTGAATGGGCTGATGGCGGAATGGTTATCAGTTGGGAAGGCGGTCAGCTTGATGGCAAAGGCGTTACTATCTTGCTGAAAGCCAATAATACCGGCGATCCTAAACAATATGACCAGGTGACCGGCGATAAAAAATTGCGTTCAGACATGCCTGCACTGAAAAAACTGGATATCGTTATTCAGTCGATCGCATTTAAAAGTAACTGATAAAGACCTTGCATCAGTCGATCCGGATAGTTATCTTGTAATATGAAAAAGTTACTGCTGTCCGGATTGACTGCCCTGGCACTCACCGGCTTTTCCACGTTTGCGACTGCTCAGTCCATGAAAAAACCTTCCCTGAATCATATAGCCATTTACGTGGTGAACCTGGAGCAAAGCACCACTTTCTACCGGGATATTATTGGCCTTGAAACCATGGACGAACCATTTAAAGATGGCCGCCATAGTTGGTTTAAGGTAGGTCCGCATGCGCAGGTACATATTATTTCAGGTGCAACGGCCGCTGTCCCTCACGACAAAAACGCCCATCTTTGTTTCTCTGTGGCCTCAATGGAAGAATTTCTGGCCAATCTTCGAAAAAATAATATTGCTTATGAAGACTGGCCAGGGAAGCCAGGAGGCATTACCAACCGGGTGGATGGCGTAAAACAAGTTTACCTGAAAGACCCGGATGGCTACTGGCTGGAAATAAATAATGATACTTATTGATAGGTGCAGCCTTTGCGGGATTTTTCATAAATTCAGTTATCAATTGAATTTTTCATACCCGTATTATGTCATTATTACTGAATGTTCCTGAGGCAGACAAAGTGCAGGCCCTGGCAGCAGGCGCCGTATATAATACTGATGCGAACGTCTGGATACTGCCGGATGCCTTCTATGGCAGATTGAAGGAGTTAGAAAAATGGATACTGCCAGACAATGCCTATTTGATTCTTCCAGAAACCGTACTGATAGCCAGGGGGAAAACAGTTTGTCCACATTGTGGGCATACCAATCATGTTATTGCCATTGGGGCAGAACAGTTTTATGAGAAAGATATCAATGAAAGGGATGAACCGGTTTGGCTGGAACAGGATTTTTTTGTCCTTTTTCACCAGATCACCACTATTTCGGATAATCTCCGGAATCTGTTGGAAGATGCATTTCCACAATTCCGGCCAGTACAGCTGGAAACTGATCCTCAGGTATATTGGTATAATCACTGTGAGCAGTGTCAACGTCCTATTTCGGACGAGCGATTAATGGATGCAGCTTGCAGTACATTTCATCCTACCAATGCGGAAGAAGCGGCACTGATTACTTTAAAGCAAGTACAGTTTAAATTTGCTCCGTTGCTGGATGCGGGTTATGAACCGCATCCCTACCAGAAATTGATCGGGGAATATGCCACGAGAGTATGAAAGATTGCATGATAAATATGTGAATCCAAAAATTATTTTTAATATCGCATACGTACTTGTGACATATGTCGATGACAGATCAACCAAACAACGATATTTTGTGGATGGAACGGCTGCGGGATAATGATGCCGCCGCCTTCACTGAAATCTACGAGGCTTATCGGGAGAAGCTGCTGGCATTGGCATTCAACAGACTATCAGATATACAGGCCGCCGAAGACATTGTACAAGATGTATTTATCAGTCTCTGGAACCAACGGCATAATCATCAGATCAATAATGCCGGCGCCTATCTGGCTACTGCCGTCAAATACAAGATCCTGGATCGTTTCCGTCGGGAACAGTTACTCCGCCAATATCAGCAAGTATATAGTACCGATATGCCTGTTCCATCAAATGCCCCTGATGCAGCCCTTCAATTTAAACATATCCAGCAGCTCCTGCAGGAAGAAGTAAACAAACTTCCCGAAAAATGCCGGCTCATTTTCCAATACAGCCGGGAACAAGGTATGCCCGTAAAGGAAATTGCCCAAACGCTGAATATTTCTCATAAAACCGTGGAAAACCAAATCACTAAAGCGTTACGGCACCTGAAAGGGAACATTAAACATCTCTTTTCCACCTTTTTTTAACTTTTTTTCAGAACGACGTAGGGGATTTCCTTTAGTTGTTCGACTAACCCTTGTAATGACTCGTTATGAAAGAAAACCAGGATCTATTAAACGCCATAGAAAAGTATCTGCGTGGGGATGCCACAGCAGAGGAACGTGCGTTGGTAAATCAGTGGTACAACTCCTTCGATGACGCAGAAATTATGGTACCTCCCGTACCTGGCTTCAGCGAGAATGAAATTTTCAGCAGGATACAGGATAATCTGGATAAAGTTGTGGAGACGCCAGTCCGCCGTCGGAAAGTATATCCTTTATGGATGAAACGCGCCGCCATAGCTGCCAGTGTAGCCATACTGCTGGGAGCAGGTTTCAGGTTCATGCCCAGACCTAAGTTCCCCATGTATGCCAAAACAACCGTGTCTCACCCTGCCTCCACCATCCTTCCTGGTACTAACAAAGCAGTACTACTACTGGATGATGGCAGTAGTGTAGCCCTGGACGATAGTATCCAGCCCAGCATCAATGGAGCGGCTGTACAAGGGAAATCCTTGGTCTATGACCAGGCGGGTAATGATGCCAGCAATATTGTGCATTACAATACGCTGCGAACCCCGCAGGGAGGGCAGTTTACCGTGGTATTGCCGGATGGCAGCAAGGTATGGCTGAATGCTGCCAGTTCGCTGAAATATCCTACCAGCTTTACGGGTAATCACAGAATCGTAGAACTGACAGGAGAAGCCTATTTTGAAATCGCAGCTGATAGGAACAAACCTTTCTTTGTGGAGGTAAACAAAATGAAAGTGGAAGTACTGGGTACCTCCTTCAACATCATGGCATATCCTGATGAGAATACGATCACGACTACCCTTCTCACAGGCTCTTTAAATGTCGCCAATGCGAATGTCACCAAGCATCTGGTTCCCGGACAGCAGGCTTCTCTGAATCATGAGGAACAATTTACAGTGAGTAATGCCGATGTAAATGCCGCGATTGCCTGGAAGGAAGGAAAATTTGAATTCAACGGGGAAGAAATTGCTGTTGTTTTAAGACAGCTTACCAGATGGTATGACCTACAACTGCAAATTGAAGAAGGGGCCGCTGAAGGCCATATCAGTGCAGCATTTCCGAGGACAACCAATCTGGAAAATGTATTGAAAATGTTGGAACTCAGTGGTATTCACTGTCAACTAAATGATCGCAAACTGATTGTCAATAAGAATTGACGTAGCTATTCCAATAACACAAAAACTGATATCGTATAACAACTGATAAGTATTAGGACAATGAAAATTTCAAGGTAAAACGACGACTGGGTCACACTGCCGTAGTGACCATTGCTATTCTATTCCGGTACAATTATAATTCACCAAACACGCTGATGTATGAGGTCCACTCAGTACAATGGGATGCTGCATGCCATAAAATCCCGTTATTCAACAACGCTCCGGGTAGCCAAACTAACCACATTTCTGCTGGTATTTATTTCCCTGCAGGTGGTAGCGCTCGGTTATTCACAAACATTGACATTGCATAAAAGCAATGCACCTATTACCGAAATCTTTAAAAGCATTACCCAACAAACCGGATACAATTTCATGTACCGTGATGAAATGCTTTCCAAAGCTCAACGTGTAACCATTTCCGTTACCAACGTAGATCTAAGATCTGCACTGGACGCTTGTTTTCAAGGTCAACCCCTGACTTATTCCATCGTGGAAAAAGTAATTGTTGTAGACGCCAAAAAAGAAAAAGCGCATTTAGATGTAACGCAGACTGTCGATTTAAAAGGGCAGGTGGTGAATGAAAAAGGAGAACTACTTCCTGGTGCATCAGTGGTGCTCAAAGGTACCACCAAACGCGCTATGACAGATGCGAACGGGGCTTTCCTGTTAAAGGATATCAACCCTGAAAATGGCGTACTGGTAGTAGATTACATTGGTTTCGAAAGACAGGAAATCAATCTGCAAGGTCGTACATCCGTAGTAGTTACCCTGAAGCAAAAAAATGCAGACCTGACAGATGTAGTGGTGGTAGGTTATGCCACCCAAAAGCGTGTGAACCTGACCGGAGCTGTAGCAACCGTTACCAGCAAAAGTATTGAGAACCGTCCGGTAACCAACGTTTCCAGCGCATTGGCGGGGCTGAGTCCTGGCTTGCAGGTGCGTCAGAGTTCCGGTAAACCGGGATCTGATGGGGCCACCATCCGCGTACGCGGTACAGGTACGCTGAACAACAGCGATCCCCTGGTAGTAATTGACGGTATTATCGGATCTATGGATGCCGTTAATCCGACAGATATAGAAAGTATTTCAGTATTGAAAGACGCGGCCTCTTCTTCCATTTATGGTACACTGGCAGCAAACGGTGTAATCCTGATAACCACCAAAAAAGGTAGCCGCAACCGTACCACTGTTACATACAGCGGTACTATGTCTACCGTACAACCGAGTAATATGCCTGAATTTGTGAACGACTATGTTCGTTACATGAAACTCTATAATGAGAGTGCCCGTAACCTCGGACAGGCAGAGTTATTCAAACAATCCACCATAGACACCTGGATCAATGCCGATCAGCATCCTAATGACCTGAATGCAGTAGGTATCCCGAATTCCGTGGTGTATTCAAATACAGACTGGTCTAAGACTATTTTCAAACACAACATCCTGCAACAGCATAACTTATCTGTTGCCGGCGGTGGAGAAAAATCAACCTACTTATTGTCTGCCGGCTACCTGAACAACCCTGGTACCATGGATCATACAGAAGCTAAACGCTATCAGATCCGTTTGAATGTGGACAGCAAAATCAATAAATTTATTACCGTTGGAACGCAAACGTTTGCATCACAGGAATCGTTTGGGTTAGGTAATACTGATAATGCCTTCAACTATCTGCGTCAGACGACACCGGGCGTACCTGCCATTTACGATGGTAAATATGGTTTCCCTACCGCACTGGAAGAATCCCAGACAGCCAATAACATTTTGTTATACCTAAATAACGTAGCTGGTAAAAATGTGCAGAACAGATTCAACTCCACTGTTTATGCCACTATCTCTATCCTCAAAGGACTGACTTTTGAAACCAAGTTTAACTACCAGACGCGTTTCCAGGACAAACAGTATCATGATGTACCTTTTGCAAAGTGGGATCTTTCTACCAATGTAGCCAAATCCCCGGCTGCTACTCCTGACCAGCTTACCACCAGCGTAGAACATAATAAAGATTTCACCACCACCTTCGATAACGTACTGCGTTATTCCACTACTTTCAAAGGCGGACATGACTTTAGCGCGTTGGTAGGTTATAATCAGAACTACTATTACTACAACCGCGATTTCGCCAGCAGAAAAGGATTAATCTCCCAGGATGTTACCAACATTAACGTAGCAGGTAATACTAATAACGTTTTCGATGGTACGGAGTATGATAACGCGCTTCGCAGCTGGTTTGGCCGTGTGAACTATGCATACCGGAATAAATATCTCTTTGAAGCCAATCTCCGCTATGATGGATCTTCCCGTTTTGCGCCGGCTTCCCGCTGGGGTTATTACCCTTCTTTCTCCGCAGGATGGCGCCTGACAGAAGAAAACTTCCTGAAGGAATATCTGAAAGGTTTCCAACAACTGAAACTGCGCGGTTCCTGGGGTAAACTGGGTAACAACGGCGGTGGCGACCGATCTAAAGGAAACTACGACTGGCAGACACTCTACAACCAGGTGTACTACTCTTTCAACAACACCGCAGTGAACGCATTAGCGGTTACTAAATTCGGGAATCCATTCCTGCTCTGGGAAGCTACTGCTATCGCAGATGTTGGTGTGGATGCAACTTTCCTGAATAATGCTGTGAACGTGTCTGTTGACTATTACAGCAAAACTACCAACGGTATCATCACCACTCCTCCCATTCCACTGACCGTAGGTAATGCCACTGCCCCAACTGTAAATACAGCTACTGTAAACAACAAAGGGATTGAAGTAATAGCCAGCTACAATCATAAATTTGGGGAAGTAGACTTTACCATTGGCGGTAACTTCGCATACAACAAGAACGTTATTACACAATACCGTGGCGCATTCCAGGAAGGTTGGACCACGGATGCCAATGGCAATAAAGTATGGTCTTCCAATATTGGAAAGGTAGCATCCAGCAGCAGCAACAACTACCGTGTGGAAGGTCATCAGATCGATGAATATTATCTGAATAAACTGTACTCCGGCGATGGTTCTTACTATAAAGCGGATGGTAGCGTCAACATTAATGGCGGTCCTAAAGACGGTATGATTCGTACTCCAAAAGATCTCCAGTGGGTAAAAGACATGATGAGTGCCGGTTATACGTTCCTGCCTACGCAAGGTGTGGATAAAGGTAAAATCTGGTATGGCGATTTCATTTATGCCGATACGAATGGAGATGGTATTTATGGTAACAACTACGACAGAACATTTTCCGGCACCAGCGCAACGCCTAAATATAACTATGGTTTTAATTTAAGCGCATTCTGGAAAGGTTTCTATGTGAATATGATCTGGGCAGGAAGTGCCGGATTCCAGTACTACTACAACGACCGTGGTTACCTGAGCTCCGTGACTTCTGCCGGTAATGCTATCGGTCTGACAGTGGCCAACGATCACTACTATTACAATGATGCCAATCCGGCTGATCCTGCGAATAATATCAATGCTACTTATCCACGTCTGAAACTCAATACAGACGCGCAGAATAGTCTGGCCAATTATTTCTATCTCTATAATGCATCTTACCTGAAGCTGAAAAACCTGCAAATCGGTTATCAGATCCCGGAAAGTCTGCTTAAACGTGCATCTATCAGCAAGGCCATTATTTATGTAAGCGGCGAGAACCTGTTGACTATCACCAAGTATCCTGGTCTTGACCCTGAAATTGGCGCTAGTGTTGGTTATCCAACCATGAAGCAGTATGCCCTGGGTCTTAATGTAACATTCTAGAAATTAAAAGAAATTGTATGAAAAAATTCAGAATTCTGATATATGCTGCTGGCTTACTGTCCCTCGCCAGCTGTAAGAAAAACCTGCTGGACACTACTTCCTATACCCAGGAAGGCGATTCGCAGATGTGGACAACAGATAACCTCACCGACCAGGGTATGGCCGGCGTTTATGCAGCATTGCGACTGAATATTGATCAGTCCAGCGCCTCTGGTAATGAACTGTATCAGCTGGATCGTTATGGCGTAACAGGTATGACCCGTGATGCCGATGCATTGCAGACAGGTACCATCACGCCGAGCAGTTCTATGTTTAGCGATAACTGGAAGCAACTCTATGACGGTATTCAGCGTGCTAACAATGCTATTGTGAACATTCCGTTGAAATCTCCTTCAGCTGACGCCAAGAAGGCCCGATATATTGCGGAAGCCAAATTCCTGCGCGCTTACTTCTATTTGCGTCTGAACCAGCTGTGGCATGGCGTACCTGTTTATCTGAAGCCATTCACTGCTGATGAGGCGACAAAAGGCCGCGAAACAGAAGACAGCGTATGGCGTGTAGTCGTAAACGATCTCACTGACGCCATCAATGAAACGAATCTCCCTATAAAATATTCCAAGGGAAATGCGGACTACGGCCATATTACCAAAGGCGCAGCTTATGCGCTGAGAGGTAAAGCTTATCTGTACATGAAGAATTATCCTGCAGCGATTGCTGATTTCGCGCAGGTACAGGCAGCAGGTTACACGCTTTTTAATGGCGATTACAAACTGTTGTTTAAAGAAGCCAATGAGCAGAGTGACGAAATGATATTCTCTATTCAGAATATTGCCGTACAGAATTTTGGTTCCACTACACAGTTTTTCTGTGGTAACAGAAGTTCTTTCGGTTCCTGCTGGAATACGTACCTGGTTTCACCGGTAGTGGTTGATCTTTATGAAAATGCGGATGGCAGCAAGTTTGACTGGAATCAGGTTATTCCGGGATTCTCTTCATTGACTGTTGCGCAGCGGGAAGTATATTTCTTCAGAGATGGCCTGACGGCATCAGAAATTTCCAGTGCCAGTGCCCGCGGAGTGGATATGACTAAATATCTGCCATCGGGTAATGAAGCGAGGATTAAAGCGGCATATGCCAA
The DNA here is from genome assembly GCF_003259435.1 of Chitinophaga dinghuensis. GTDB lineage: Bacteria > Bacteroidota > Bacteroidia > Chitinophagales > Chitinophagaceae > Chitinophaga > Chitinophaga dinghuensis. The sequence continues at coordinate 69,396 of NZ_QLMA01000001.1, read as the reverse complement.
TCGTGACCCACGTTTAACCGCCAACGTTATCACTCCTTATGCAGAATACCTGGGGGTAAATGGTAGTGCGAATCAGATTTATGTATCGAGATGGCCATTCCGCTCCAACACTACGCCTACCTGGGATCTGGCGACGGATACCAAAGCGTACTACTATTACCTGCATCGTAAATTTGTATACGAAGGCGCAACAGAAACGATCAACCGTGCTTATGGTCCTACCGACTTCCCGGTTATTCGTTTTGCAGATGTATTGCTGATGTGGGCAGAAGCGTTGAATGAACAATCTTTCAACCAGCAAACGCTGGATTTGGTGAATAAAGTACGCGCAAGAGTGGGAATGCCTGCATTACAAAATGCAGATGCAAGTAAACCAACTTATGTGGCAGATCAGACGGCTATGAGAGAAAGAATTCGTAATGAGCGCAGGGTTGAATTTGTGAATGAAGGGATTAACTTCTTTGATGAGCTGCGCTGGAAAACCTGGAAAGATAAAACTTTTGCTCCCGGTGCTGGTATCAAGCAGATTTGGGGTGGCAATGTGGTGAATTATTCCTGGAAGGGCGATTACATCTATAGCTGGCCTATTCCTCAGAGTGAGATTGAGCGTAATCCGAACCTGATTCAGAATACAGGGTGGATTAACTAATAGCGTTAAAACGGTGTATAAAAAAGCCTGGCTAAAGTTAGCCAGGCTTTTTTTATTTCAAGCTGAATACAGCGAGTACGCCTTTATGATCTGTGGGCCAGATGCCGGCAGGTGTGATAAACGGATCTTTACCTGATTCTTCCTGTCGTTGATTACGGACAATGGAGGCTGAGGGTCCTACCACTTTACAGGATAGCAGTTTCAAATACGTTTTTGGTAAATAATAGATAAAATCTATACGTTCTCTTTCATCCGCATCGGGAGCCCAGGCCAGTTGTTTGATGGGAACAGCTGTATTGCTGGCGGGGAAAGTGAATCCAGGGTATTGAACGGGATCTGGGTACAAAACACGGTAGCTGTCCAGGAAGCCTTTATTATATAACATATCGGAACAGGTCCAATTGGCGATCACGCCGTGGTGGTCATATAAATCTTTGGTAGCGGAGGTCCAGTCGAGGTGCGAGGCCTCGTTGAAATCGCCGCCGAGGAAAATTAATCTACCTTTTTGCTGGTCTGTTTCGGCAGATTGAAGGAAGGCGTTAATGGCTTCATCTCTGGCGGAGGCCAGGTTGGAGGCCATGATGGAATCCAGGTTGGTGCAGGGGGCCGGGAGTTTTTTCCAGGTAACGCCGTCGTATCCTCTGGGAAGGTATACGGCGTAGTTCAGATAATCCAGATGGGCGGAATAGATGGCTATTTCGCGTTTGCCAACTTTGGTAATGAGTTTGAAGATTTCTCCTTGTCCTTCGAAAATAACGGCGCTGTCAGTGATGGGGTGTTTGCTGAGAATGCCGGCGCCATTACTGAAGAAGGAGTAGTAGTGTTTACCTTTTGCGGAGAGGGAGGATATGATCCGATCACAGAATCGGGTTTGTTTGTAGTTGCGGACTTCGCTCAAGGTAACGACATCGGGATTCAGGCGATCTATTTCCTGTACGATGGCGTCGTAGCCGCCGGGAACCATGGTTCCTTCCTGCCAGATGTTGAGTTGGAGGACAGAGAGTTTCGTGTCTTCCGCTATTACAATTCCAGAAAATAAAGTGGCGGTAATTAATACAAATAAAAATTTCATGGTGTTAGTTCATTGTTCTTATTTATAAATGTACGCTGGTTGAGGAATATTTTAGAGAGATAATATGGCGCTGGTGCAGCGAAATCGGTCATATAAAAAATATAACATCTGTAATCGATTTTTAATTTCGAAAAAAAAATGTCATACAAAGATTTTTCGATCAGATTTTAATCTAAAAAGTTAAAATTTTACATTAATTTCACACCTTCGATTTTAAAAAATACGTCCTGTACTTCTCAACAACGCTTTTTAATTAATCGAGACGGAAAATTGCTTATGTAAATTTTAGGGTTATAACAAATAGGATAGTAATAGCTATACCGCGATGTGCTTATGTGGAATTTTATTCTGAGACTGTAGTATTATTCACGCGTCTGACTTCATCAATTTGCTTTTAGGGAGCTATTTAGCTGAAAACGTATGTTTTCAGGGTGAAATGTTTTGCTTATGTAACTACCTGTAAGGTTTACAGACTTTCTATTTTATTGTTTTTTTCGGCGGCTTATGCTGTCGGGCACGGATTCCATTTTTGAAAAATTTATAACGTCAACGAATACACGAAACCAATAATTCTATATCTAAAATCTAAACACTAAATCCGAAATCTTCATGAGAAAAAGATTGCTTGTTTTTTTCTTTTTGAGTTTGATGCAGATTGCTGCATTTGCTCAGGACAAAAAAATTACCGGTAAGGTAACTGCTGCTGACGGAAGTGCCATCCCTGGTGTTTCTGTAATGGTAGAAGGTAGTTCTACCGGTACCCTCACTGATCCGGACGGTAAGTTCTCTATTACCGTTCCTGCCGGCAAAACGCTCCTTTTCCGTTCTATCGGTTTTACCGCTAAATCTGTAGCTGTTGGTAATAATAATGTACTGAATGTACAGATGGCAGCTCAACGCGACGACCTGAACGAGGTAGTTGTTGTGGCTTATGGTACTGCTAAGAAAGGATCCATCACTGGTTCTGTATCTGGTATCAAGGCAAAAGACATTGACAAACGTCCTGTATCCAACGCTGTTGGCGTACTGGAAGGTACTACTGGTATCCAGGTAAACAACACAGTTGGTTCTCCTGGCGCTCAGCCTAAAATCCAGATCCGTGGCTTCTCTACAGTTAATGGTAGCAACGATCCACTGTATGTAATTGATGGAGTTCTGTTCACTGGTAACGTAACAGACATCAACCCTGCAGATATCGAGTCTATCTCTGTTCTGAAAGATGCTGCTTCTGCTGCACTTTATGGTAACAAAGCATCTAATGGTGTTGTGATCATGACTACTAAAAGAGGTGCAAAAGGTAGCGATGGTAACGTGAACGTGATGGTAAACCAGGGTGTTTACTCCCGTGGAGTAAAAGATTACAAAACCATGAATACTACTGATTTCATGGAAACCATGTGGAAAGGTTACCGTAACAGCCTGTTATCTGGTTCTCCTTCTAAATATCCTACTGTAGATTTAGCGAATGCTAAGGCAACAGAAACCCTGTTACCTGCTTATTTGTATCTGAATATCTACGACAAACCAGCTAACCAGCTGTTCGATGGCAATGGTAAACTGCGTAGCGATGCGCATATCCTGCCTGGTTATGCAGATGACCTGGATTGGTATAAAGATATGGAGAGACTGGGTCACCGTCAGGAGTATGCTATCAATGCATCTACTACCACTAAAAAAACCAATCTGTACTACTCAGCAGGTTACCTGGATGAGAAAGGTTATGTAACTAACACAGACTACAAGAGGTTCACAGGTAGAATCAATGCGGATGTACAGGCTAAGAGCTGGTTGAAATACGGCTTTAACCTCGCAGGTTCTCACCAGGTGACTAACAACATCAATGGTGATGCTGATAATGCAAACTCTTACACCAACCCATTCATGTTCGCCAGAAACATTGCTCCTATTTACCCAGTGCATATGCACAACCCTACTACGGGTGAATATCTGCTGGATGAATATGGCAATAAACGTTTCGACATTGGTGATGGTAACTCCCGTAACCAGTTTATTGGTCGTCACGTAGTATATGAAAATCAGCTGAACAAAGATATCACCACTAGAAATACGGTGAATGGTCAGATCTACATGGATGTGAAATTCCTGAAAGACTTCACTTTCACTGCTAAAGGTGACCTGAACGTTCGTAACTCTGATGAGACTACTTATAACAACGCTATCGTAGGTGATGGTGCTGGTAATGGTGGTCGTGGTGCTCGCAGAAACTACCGTTACAATACTTATACTGTTCAACAGTTACTGAACTGGAATCATTCTTATGGTTTACACAGTGTAGAAGGTATGGTGGGTCATGAATACTACTCTGATAACTACTGGTACCTGAGCGGTATGAAAACCAATCAGATCCTGGCTGATGCTACTGAGTGGATCAACTTCACTAAGACTTCCTCCCTGTATGACTATCAGCAGAACTATCGTTCTGAAGGATACTTTGCACGTGGCCGTTATAGCTATGCTGACAAATACTTTGTAGATGGGTCATTCAGAAGAGATGGTAGTTCTAAATTTGCACCAGGTGTACGTTGGGGTAACTTCTACTCCGTTGGTGGAGGTTGGGTACTTTCTAAAGAAGATTTCTTCGAAAGCCTGACTAAATATGTAAACTATGCGAAACTGCGTGCTTCTTACGGCCAGGTAGGTAATGACCTGACTGCTGCAAGATATGCTTACATGGCATTGTTTGCTACCAGCCAGAATAACAACCTCGGTGCAGTTTACAAATCACAGAATGCTGCTGATATCCATTGGGAAACTTCCGCTGCAACTTCTGCCGCTTTGGACCTGCGTGTTTTCAACCGTGCTAACATCAGCATTGAATACTTCGATAAACGTTCTAAAGACCTGTTGTTCGATGCTTACCTGCCACTGTCTGCCGGTGCAACCGCAGATGATAAAGCGCAGGCGACTATCACTCAGAACATCGGATCTGTTTCTAACCGTGGATGGGAAATCGGTGTGGATGTAGACGTATTGAAGAATAAAGATCTGAGATGGAATGTAGGTCTGAATGCTACCTTCATCAAAAATGAAATCCTGCGTCTGCCTGAGCAGAACAGAAAAGATGGTATCGTAATCGGTAACTACAAATATGCAGAAGGACATGGTGTGAATGAATTCTATACCTTCCAGTATGCCGGTGTTGACCAGATGACTGGTAACGCGCTGTATATTCCGGACAACCAGAAATACAATCCTACTGATGCCACTGGTGCACACTATCAGTACCTGGTAAATATCAATGGTCAGACTTACACCACCAATGCTACTTATGCAAAACGTGACTGGTCTGGTAGCCCGATTCCTAATGTATTCGGTAGCTTCAACACTAGCCTGACTTACAAAAACTTTGTACTGAGCGGCGTATTTACTTATGCACTGGGTGGAAAAGTATATGATGATTCTTACTTCAGCATGATGTCTATGAGCGGTTCTGTATCTCAGATGCACTCTGACCTGCTGAAAGCATGGAATGGCGTTCCAGAAGGAATGACCGCTACTTCTCCAAACCGTATCGATTCAAAAGGAATTCCGGTGGTAGATTTCAATCGCAGCACACTGAACAACGCGATGTCTTCCCGCTTCCTGAAAGATGGTTCTTACTTTGTAATCAAGAACATCGCACTGAGCTATCAGCTGCCTGCTAATCTGTTACAGAGAATTGATATCAAAAATGCACGTCTGAACCTCAGCGTAGAAAACCTGGCCACCTTTACCAAACTGCAGGGTATGAACCCTCAACAGTCTTTCAACGGTAGAAGCCTGAACGCTTTCGTTACTCCTCGTGTAGTTTCTTTCGGTGTTAATGTTGGATTATAATAATTCTGATGAAAATGAATAAAATATTTAAAATAGGTCTTGTATCCCTGACACTGCTGGCAGGCGCCTGCAAAAAGGATATGCTGGATACAAAACCAACTGACAGTGTAGGCGACAAGGATGTATTTGAAAATACTACCAACGCCAAATTAGCGGTAAATGGTCTGGCTAAAATGATGACCACCCAATATTTGGGTTCCCAGGGTTTTAACGGGGAAGGTACTATCAAAATGTATTATGGTAACTACCCAGGTAATAACTTCTTTGTGAACCTGAGTGGATGGGCAGCGATCATTAACAGCTTGTATAATGAGAACTCTCAGAGTATCTATAACTATTACCCATGGTATTACTATTATAAAATTATCGGTAATGCTAATGCTATTATCATGAATATTGATAAAGCAACAGGTACTGAAGCAGAAAGACAGTCTATCAAAGCGCAGGCACTCACTTTCCGTGCTTACTCTTTCTTTATGATGACACAGCTGTATTGCTACAGGTGGTCTGACTCTAACAATGGTACTTCTAAAGGTCTGGTACTGCGTACTGATCTGTCTACCGGTGACATGCCTTTGTCTACCCTGGCAGAAACTTACACGCAGATCTATTCCGACCTGGATCAGGCTATCCAGTTGTTTGCTAGCTCAGGTGATGTGAACAACAAGACTAATAACTACATGACCAACTCGAACGTAGCGTATGCAATTTATGCACGCGCGGCGCTCACTCGTCAGGATTATGCAAATGCGGAGAAATACGCAGTACTGGCAAGAAAAGGTTATGATCTGATGAATGCCACAGATTACAACGCCGGTTTCGCAAAGCCTACTAGCGAGTGGATCTGGAGTAGCTATGGCGCTTCTGATGAAACACTGTACTTCTATTCTTACGGTGCATACATTGGTTACAACTCCAGCGCTTCTGCTGTTCGTGGTACTCCTAAATGTATCAGTAAAGAACTGTACAATAAGATTCCTGCTACAGATATTCGCAGAAAACTGTTCCTGGATCCAAAAACAGATGCTTACACACCAGAAACAGGTGCTGCAAGTAAAGCTTTGACCACACGTGCATTTGCGGAAAGACCTGACCTGTATTCAACTTCCTCTGTATTTGCTTACATGCAGTTCAAAGTGAAAGTAATTGACCAGCCAGGTATCAGCAATGTGAACCACTTCAGATCTTCTGAAATGGTACTCATTGAAGCAGAAGCTAAATACTTCCAAAACAAACCAGCTTCTGAAGTTCAGGCGCTGCTGGTTGCCCTCAACGCTGGTACTGGCCGTGATGTAGCTTACACCTGCACCAAAACCGGTACAGATCTGCTGAACGAAATCAAAACCTACCGTGCAATTGAACTGTGGGGTGAAGGTTTCGACTGGTTCGATATGAAACGTTGGGCTGATCCTATCAATCGTAAAGATTACGCTGCTGGCGGTAACTTCATCACTCCTCTGGCAGTGACGATTGCTCCTCAGGATAAAAATAAATGGACATGGGTTGTTCCAGACAGAGAAACCCTGTACAACTTAGGTCTGAAATAATTTTTCTTCCTAAACCCTGATTAATTCGAAAAAAGCTGCCTTCATAGGCAGCTTTTTTTTTGCTACTACCCTTCTAACCTCATAACTCAAATCAATATCCTACCCAAATAAAATAGTTTTCACCTATTGCATGAATGATAATTAATGTATATATTAATATGCGCATTTCTCGCACTGCACGCAAAGTTTACATAACCTTAATGTTCACTATGTGAAAGAATTGTGAAAACGGTATTAGCTTGCGTCCGCATTGCACACACTAATTCACAACAAAAATCAACACAAGAAATTATCGGCCGGTAGTTCTGTATTAATCAACCTTGTATGAAGAATTTTCTATTATTCTTCGTCATCTTTCTGGTGACGGATAATGTGCTTTTTGCCCAGCAAAAGAAAATCACTGGTACTGTAAAAGAACGCACCGATAAAAGTGCACTTCCAGGTGTTAACATCCGCGTAAAAGGTAGCAACCGCGGAACACAGTCAGATGGTAACGGTATGTTTTCCATTATGGCTGATGCAAAAGAAACACTTATATTCTCTGCTGTAGGTCTTATGCCAAAAGAAATTCTTGTTGGCAACCAGACTGTCATTAATGTAGAACTTGCCAGTGATGTAAAACAACTTGATAACGTAGTAGTAACTGCACTCGGTATCAAACGTGAAGAAAAAGCCTTAGGTTATGCTACTACAGTAGTAAAAGGCGAACAACTTACGGAAGCGCTCTCCGGTAACTGGACAGATGCACTCTCCGGTAAAGTTGCAGGTTTGAACCTCATCAGATCCAACAGCGGTCCTGCAGGTTCTAACAAAATTATTCTCCGTGGAGAAAACAATCTGACGGATAATAACGAAGCATTAATCGTTGTAGACGGTGTGATCATCAACACGGGTAGTGCCCGCAGAACTGCCGTTGGTGGCGAGTCTGCCTATGGTACCAACAACGACAACATGCCTGCCGATTATGGTAGCAGTTTGAATGATATCAATCCGGAAGATATTGAAACCATCACCGTTTTGAAAGGCCCTGGCGCATCTGCACTGTATGGACAACGGGGTGCAAACGGAGCGATTATCATCACCACAAAATCAGGTAACAAGAAAAAGAAAGGCTTTGGTGTCAGCCTGAATTCTAATGGTTCCATGGAACAGGTAAACCGTTTCCCAGACCTGCAATATGAATATGGTCAAGGTCTGGACGGCGCCGATTACTATTCTTACGGCGCAGGCCCCGATGGCGCCAGCACCAGCGGTACCAGCTCCGCCTATGGTCCTAAATTCAATGGCCAGTCATTCTACCAGTACGATCCAACTATTCAGGGACAGAGTAAAACAAAAACTCCTTGGGTCCCATATAAAAATATTAACTCTTTCTTCAATACTGGTAAAACACTGACCAACACGGTTACACTAGATGGCGGTACTGATAAAACTTCTGCCAGGTTCTCTTTCACTAACGTGAACAATACCTGGATCATCCCTAACACCGGCTATAAAAGAAATACCCTGGCCATGTCTGTGAATTCAAAAATCAACGACAAACTCCAGGTATCTTCTAAAGTAAACTATACCAACAAATGGAGCGATAACCTGCCTGGCGCTGGTTACGGTAACCAATCCATCATGTACTGGTATATTTTCTGGCAGCCAAGCGCAGATCTCAACTGGTTGAAAAACTACTGGGGTAAAGGACAAGAAGGCAAAGTGCTCAAATATCCTTTCAGCTCTTATCCATCCAACCCTTATGCAGTAGCATATGAATACCTGAATAAATCAAACAGACATAACGTTACCGGTAACTTCACCGCTACCTATACCTTCACGCCAGAACTGAGCATGCAGGTAAGAACCGCAGTGGACCTGTCGTACGAAATGCGCTCTCAGCAACGTCCTTGGGGCGCCGGAGCAAAATATGCTAAAGGCAGCTTCCGTACACAGAATATCTTCTCTATGGAAGCTACCAGCGATTTCCTCCTGAAGTACGCAAAGAAAATCAATAATAATTTTGACTTCTCTGTTACGGTTGGCGGTAGCACCATGAGAAATAAATACAACAGAGATGAAAACCGTGCGGACTCTCTGACTTATCCAGGCGTATTCACACTGGCAAATGCTGCAGGCCCACTGGTAACCATCCCAAGAAAAGAAGAATATGGTATCAATAGCTTTTACGGTCTGATCACCGCCAGCTATAAAAACTTCCTCTTCCTGGATATGACTGCCCGTGAAGACTGGAACAGCGTACTGGCAACACCTAAACGTACAGATAATGCAGGCTTCTTCTACCCTTCTGTAAACGGTAGCTTTGTGTTCTCTGAAGTAGCTAAACTGCCTTCCTGGGTTTCATTTGGTAAACTTCGTTTATCCGTTGCCGGTGTAGGTAGCGGTATGACCACTCCTTACAGAACTGCGTTCTACTATAATTCTGCGGGAAGTCTGTACAGCGGCGGATTACAGGTACCAAATACACTCGCTAATCCAAACCTGCTGCCGTTGAAAACTACTACCTATGAAGTAGGTACTAACGTACAAATGTTCAGAAACCGTCTGGGCTTTGACATCGCGGTCTACTCTGGTAGAACAAAAAATCAGATCCTGCAGCCATTCCTGGACCCAGCTACCGGTTATAACTCTATGATCGTAAATGCGGGCGAAGTGGAAAATAAAGGTATTGAAGTAGCGATTAACGGTACGCCTGTTACTACTAAGAGTGGTTTCAAATGGACTTCCAGCGTAGTCTTCTCTTCCAATAAAAACATCATCAAATCCCTGCCAGACAGCTTCCTGGTACTGCAAACAGGTCCTGTGGGCGGCGGTCAGGTAGTAGCAACCGTGGGCGGAAGCATGGGCGATCTCTACGGACGCGGCTATCAGCGCTCTCCGGACGGTCAGGTGGTATACGATGGTAAAACAGGTGTAGCATTGCTCACTACCGATATCAAGTATCTCGGTAATACCATCCCTAAATACAAAATGGGCTTCACCAACAACTTCAGCTATAAACAATTTACCCTGAACCTCCTGTTTGACGCGCAATTCGGCGCAGTAGGCCACTCTCTGACCCACTACAAACTGGCAGAACAAGGTAAAACTACCAACACCCTCCCTGGCCGTTACAGCGGTATCATCGGAAATGGCGTAGTACAAAATGAAGACGGTACTTACCGTAAAAATGATGTAGTAGCTACCAATATCGATGAATACTATCGCTCTCACTACGGACAGGATAATGCTGAAGGTAGCGTATTCAGCACCGACTTCATCAAATTCAGAGAAGCTCGTATCGACTATAGCCTGAAACCTGCTACCCTGAAGAAACTGGGCTTACAACGTCTGACTGTTGGAGTATATGGTCGCGACCTGTTTATCTGGTCTCCATGGCCAATCTTCGACCCTGAATTTGGAACGCTCAGCGGAACAGATATCGTTAGGGGCTTTGAGATCGGTCAGTTCCCATCTACCCGCACATTTGGATTTAATGTAATTATTGGTCTTTAATAAGCGAACATGAAGAAGTTAATATACATCATAGGATGCCTGGCGTTGTTGAGCAGCGGTATGCTAACATCCTGCAAAAAAGGTTTTGATACGCTCAACACAGACCCAAACAGTACCCAGAATGCACTGCCTCAGCAATTGCTGGCGCCCGCACTGGTAAACACCATGTCTGCCAATCTCTCCAGAAACCGTAGTTTCAACAATGAGCTCATGCAGATCACGGTAGATATGAACGACGCAGAAGGAAAAGTATTCCGGTATGACTTCCGTAGTAGTTGGTCCGATTATCTATATACCCAGTGGTATCTGAATATCACCAATTTTAAAGAGCTGTATAAGACGGCCTCCGATTCCCTCACCAGGAACAGATCCTACCAGGGTATTTCCCTGATCTGTCAGTCATGGGTATACTCGCTGCTGACAGACACCTACGGCGATATGCCTTATTCACAAGCAATTATGGGTAAGGACTCTGCGATTTACCATCCGGTATTTGACAGACAGAAAGATATCTATCTGGATATGTTTAAACAACTGGATTCTGCCAATTCATTACTTTCTAAAAATGACGCGATTCCAGCCGGTAGTGATCCTGTATACAATGGTGATGTAGCTAAATGGCGTAAGTTCGGTAACTCTCTGTACCTCCGTTTACTGCTCCGTATTTCCGGGAAAGCGGAAGTTGCAGATCTCTGCAAAGCGAAAATCAAAGATATCGTTGAAACCAGCGCCGCACAATATCCTATTATGACGAACACCGGGGAATCCGCTATTCTCCGCTGGACAGGCGTAGGTCCGTACACTTCTCCGCTGTTGGGCGTTAGAGAACAGGACTTCAGATCTCCAGCCATCGCCAGCTTCTTCATCGATCACCTGGCTGCCTGGAACGATCCCCGTATTGATATTCCTACCTATGGCTCCAATGGTTACAACCGTTGGGCGATCATTCCTTACAGCGGTATGTTTGTCGGTGTTCCTAGTGGTTATTCTCCCGGTACCGGCGTTCCTAAGAAAACATATTTCAACTCTTACGTAGCAGGTAATACCGCTCCAAGTCTTATGAACGACCCAATGACGGGTATGATCATGAACTATCCGGAACTCTGCTTCATCTTGGCGGAATGTGCCTCCAAAGGCTGGATTAGCGGAAACGCTGCCACATATTACAACAATGGCGTGTTGTATTCTATCCAGCAATGGGTACCTAAATTTACGGATGTAAATACCTACCTGACCGCTGCCGATATGCAATGGAGTGATGCGGTATCCCTGGATGATAAAATGGAGAAAATCCACATTCAGAAATACTATGCCCTGTTCCTGACCGATTTACAGCAATGGATTGAATACCGTCGTACCGGCCACCCGATATTGCCTAAAGGAGCAGGTCTGAAGAATGATGGCGTAATGCCAGCCAGAATGCCTTATCCTGTATTTGTGCAATCAACCAATCCTGCCAACTACAAGGATGTTATCAGCAAACAGGGCCCTGATCTGATTTCTACACAAGTTTGGTGGCAGAAACCATAACAGGCATTCACACTTCTAACTGTAAAATTTGTAGCAATGAACAACAAGAATTTATATATAACGATGCTCCTGTCCCTGGTACTGTTATGGGGATGTGCGAAGGATGACACCTATCCGGGAGGCGTAGTTTCTGATATCATCGGGATCATGGATATCCGTTCTTTGTATAAAGATAAAGATGTTACACTCACCCGCGATATCCTGGGCGGTTCCGCAAAAATCGCCGGCATCGTGGTTTCTGACCATTCCGGTGGTAACCTGCCTAAAGGTTTATTGATTATTCAGGACACCCGCCGACTGGCTAAACTCCGCGGTATCAGTATCGCTTTGGGAGATGATGCAACGAAATTTGCTCCGGGAGATTCCGTTCTCATCAAAGTGGAAGGTAGCACTCTGAAAAGAGTAGATGGTATCCTCCAGATCACAGGTGTTCCAACCTCCAATGTGACCAAAATATCATCCGGCAACTCTGTACTGGCCAATAAAATTACCACCAGTGCTGTTGCCGCTAATCCGGATAACTACGAAAGTACCATGGCCATCATCGTAAAAGGTGGCTTCGATCCTACTCCTCCAGCCAATGCTACACTGGCCGGAGATCGTATCATGACAGATGGTTTCGGTGAAATCACCTTGCATACGGATGCCAAAGCAGCTTTCGCAAATATACAAGTGCCGGTACTGGCTAACTTTTATGGTATTATTTTATGCACGCCTTCCGGCGATACATTGCTGCCACGCTTAAGCATGCGCACCGGTAGCGACTATACGTTACTCAGTTCTACGATCACCGTAGCGCCACTGGTGATCTCCGGATTTGTAAACGATCCTGCTGGTCCAGATGCCAACTTCGAATATGTACAGCTGCTGGCTACACAGGATATCGATTTCTCCGTTACGCCGTATTGCATTATCGCAAACAATAACGCCAACGCATCTACGCCAACAGGTAACCCTGTGAACGGTTGGGCTACCGGCGGTATGCGTAGCTACAAAATCAATATCACCTCTGGTGTGGTAAAGAAAGGTACTTACTGCTATGTAGGCGGTACCAAGAAAAACATTAATGGCGAAAACTCTACAGATATCAGTGCTGCCAACTGGGTACGTAACTTTGATTATGCAGCTAATAATGGGGAAGACTTTGGTACTAAAACCACCAACTGGATGGCCAACAGTGGTAATGCCTTTGGTATTGCGATTTTCGCAGGTACAAAAGTTACTGCCACTACCGTTCCTACTGATGTGATTTTCATGAGCGGCGGCGGTTCTATCTACGCTGCGCCATCTTCTGGTTACCTGATTACGAACAACGATTTTTATGATATCAAAGATCCTATCTCTCTGAAAAGTCAGCCTTACTATAAAGCAGGTACTAACACCCTCTGCCTGGCATACGTAACAGGAGATGCGGGTTATTACATTAAACTCGGCGGCGTATACAGTCCTTCCCTCGGACGCTGGATGAAGGCCCGTGCACAGAACAACCTGCTGATGACCAAACAAACTACTTTAGCAGAAATCGAAAGTGACGATGCTACTAAACTGAAATAATCAGTTTTAAGAATAAACAAAAACACCCGGTGGCGAAGGCTACCGGGTGTTTTTGTTTTTAGGGAGACGAATGTCTTTCTATTCCTCTTCTGCCATTTTCTGCTCATATTTGGCTTTCAGTTCAGCCAGTTCTTTATCAAACCCAGCGCGGTCTTTAAAGACAGCAGGATTATAGGCATCGCCTGGATGATGTTTCTCTGCGAGGTCAAACTGACTGGCATGTGCGGCTGCCCAAACATCGAACTGCAAACCCGACAGCGATTGCAACGTATAGGCGTAATCTTTAGCTATCCCAGGATATTCGTGCACCTCATGAAAATGTTTTTCAGTAACGATGGTCGGCATATTTGCCAGTAGTACCCTGTAAGATCTGCTACTGTCGCGCGTATCAAAGAGGAAGCTACAAGAGCCTTGGGTATGCCCAGGATGATGCAGCATCACCAGGTTCATATCTCCTAAATGAATGGTGTCGCCATTATGCAGCAGCCGGTCTATTTTAACCGGTTGGTAGGTAGACACGCCTCCTCCGATGGCGTAATCAGTAGCCCCTCCGGATTTGACTACATCTTCCTCTTTTTCATCTACCATAAATTTTGCGCCGGTCATTTTTTGAATGGCAGCCATAGCCCCCATATGATCATAATGGGCTTGCATCGTCAGCAATATTTTGGTGTCCTTGAATTTAAAACCCAGGGCTTCAATATTGCGTTTAATCATGGGCAATGACCCCGCCAAACCAGTATTGATCAGGATATTGCCGGCTTTTGTGGTAATCAGGTAAACGGCCAGATCGGCGGTTCCAACATAATACAGGTCTCCTGCCATGCGAAACGGCGCATAGGCCTTCGACCATTCGGCCGGAACATCTTTAGGTTCTTTCACGGCTGTATGCTGGGCTTGGGCATACATGCCAGAACAGGTCAACGCAGCTATACAAAACAGCCGCTTTACAACTTGGTAATACATAATAAAGGTTGTGGGTAAGTATGGTTTTCTCAAAATTACGGAGCCGTATCTTCCTTCAAAAATATTTCGGAAACGTATTCAAATAATAATTACAATAATATATTAAATACTAATAATCAAATAATAATAAATTAATTTTTTACCATTTAAAGAATTCATCCAACTTATTTGTGTAGAAACTGGAAATGTAATATGTTTGAACATATGAACAATATACCTTTATTGGATCACGACAGTAAAATACCTTTGCATCAGCAAGCAGAAGAACAGCTGCGAAAGTTGATTCGGGACAATCATTTTCGTGTAGGCGATACCTTTCCTAAAGAGACCGATCTGGCCAAGAGATGGGGTATCTCCCGAAACACACTTCGTCAAGCCATTGCCAACCTGGTAAAAGATGGCCTGCTGGAAAGAAAGAAGCGAAGCGGAACCACCGTCCGTAAAAAGAAAATCACCACAGACCTCGCCAACTGGCTCAGCTTCAGCCACGAAATGGAAGATAAAGGGACACCCTTTAAAGATCTGAGAAATGAAGTTACCACTGTAAAAGCTAGTAAACAAGTGGCATCGCAGCTTCAAATTACGCCAGGAACGGCAGTGGTATGTCTGGAACGTACCCGCAGTACCGGTCGTAACCCAATGGTATACTTTGAATCCTACTTCCATCCACGCATAGGACTAACCGGCAATGAAAATTTCAAGCGCCCGTTGTATGAACTACTGGATGAAGAATTTCATATTGTCCCTGTTTACTCCCAGGAAGAAATTCGTGCCATCGCTGCTACGGATCAAATTGCAGCCTTATTGAAAATCCCTGCCGGAGCGCCGGTACTGGAAAGGAAACGACTGGTACTGGATGCTGGCAGAAAACCAATTGAGTTCAATATCTGCTACTATCGCAGCGACTGGTTCACCTATAGCATTGAAATTAAACGCCCGCTATAACCCGACATGAAACTAATACAGATATATATTGCTGGCTTACTATTGTTGGCCAGCCTGGAAACACATGCACAGAAATCAGTTCCCTGGCTGGGGAAAATCAACTGGATCAACGGTTATGAGAAAGAAATATCCGGAGAATCCATCCAGTACTATTCCGCCTTCCCGGACTATGCCACCACCGCGTTGCTTACCCGTACCACGGATGGCCATAAAACCATTGAATGGCAAACAGGCAATGTTCCTGGTAAAATTAGTGGCCCATATGTTTATTTCAGTTGGGTAGCTGGCCATTCTACCGCCACCAGCAGCGGTCCCCGTCATTTCGATCTTTACGTCAACAACAAAAAGCTGCTGACTTTTACCACCTTGCCAGGAAATCAATCTCCACTCTGGTCTTTTGCAACATCCGACAGTAGCAGGCTGGTATTCCAACAAACTACCCGCGATGGCGCCAGTGACGCCCATGGGCTGATGTTCCTGCGTCTTCCTAAACAACTGGTAACGCCTGGCCAGCCAGTGACATTGAAAATTATTGGTCAGGCCCAGCAAAGCAACGACTGGTTCATGACCTTCAAGTTCCATTTTCAGGAAAAAGTGGATATCCACCCACAACCTTTCATCCTGAAAAATGGGAAACAAGCGATAGCCCTGACTGCGCTGCATTTCGGCGCTACGCAAACGGTTCAGGTCAATGCAGGAGGCAAAAATGTTGGCAGTTTCAAAATAAATGATGGACTTAATCATTTTGATATTCCGGTAGACGCGGTCACACATCCCGACAGTGTTCGTATAGCCGTGACCGATGGCAGGAAAACCATCCTTGATCAGTATATACAATTATCGCCTGTTACTTACAGGGAAATTAGTCTCATTCATCATTCTCATACCGATATCGGCTACTCGCATCTGCAGCCGGATGTACTTAAAATCCATCTGAAAAATATTGATGATGCGCTGAAGATGATTGCTGCCACCCGCGATTATCCCGTGGAAGCCCGATTCAAATGGAACATAGAATCCCTCTGGGCGGTAGAGCATTATCTCCAACAGGCCACCCCGGAACAGAAAACGGCCTTTATCCAGGCCGTAAAATCCGGTAGTATTTGTCTGTCTGCCCTCTATGCCAACATCCTAACAGGATTAAGTTTACCCGAGGAAATGTTCCACTATACAGATTATGCCGGTCAGCTCTCTAAACAATATGGTATCCAGTTACCTTCTGCCATGATCTCTGATGTTCCCGGTTATACCTGGAATACGGTGACAGCTCTGGCACATGGCGGCGTGAAATACTTCTCCAGCGGCCCGAACTACCTCGGTGAAAATCATCCTTATCTGGGTGATCGCGTTGGGCATTTTGTGAGAACCTGGGGAGACAAGCCAGTATGGTGGGAATCTCCATCCGGCAAAGAGAAAATCCTTTTCTGGACAGGTGGTAAGGGATATTCCTCCTGGCATGGAACTGCCCCTGGTGGCGTATTTGAGCGCGGTCCTCAGCGCATTGCCGCTTACCTGCGGGAACTCGATGCAAAACAATATCCATATGAAATGGTACAATGGAGATATAATATAGTGGCAGACAACGGCCCTATTGACACTTCCATTTCCCGATTCGTAAAGGAATGGAACGAAAAATACAAATCGCCCAAACTCATTCTCAATACGACCGATAAACTATTCCAGGACTTTGAAGCCCGCTATGGCAGCAAGTTACCTGTTGTCAGAGGGGATATCACTCCCTATTGGGAAGACGGCGCCGCCTCTACCGCACAGGAATCCGGCCAAAACCGAATCACTAGCCTGAAATTGCAGGAGTTGACAACAGCCGCAGCCATCCTTCATCCTGCCAGCTACAACGAAAATGATTACTACCGGGCATGGACCAACGTAATTATGTTCCATGAACATACCTGGGGAGCGCATAACAGTATCTCCGAGCCGGAAGTGCCTTTTGTTACAGAACAATGGCGCATTAAGAAACAATTCATGCTGGATGCCGATAGCATTACCCGGAAAATTGAGGCATCCCTCCTCGGGTCTTTTACTGACCCGGATTCCCGGAAAATAGCAGTGATAAACACATTATCCTGGAGCAGAGATGGCATTGTGAAAACAAATATTCCCGGCAAATCCGTCACAGATGCGCAAGGGAACAGGTATCCTTTACAACAGCTCCACTCCGGAGAATATGTTTTTCTGGCAAAGAATATTCCTGCATTGGGAACAGCTGTGTATGAAGTATCAGCTGCTCCTGCTTCAACAACTACCGTCTTCACCCAAACCAATAATAGTCTTTCTAACGGCCGCATTATGCTCGTTTGGGATAACAAAGGAAGTATTACCACACTCCGTTCCGGCGATGATTATAACTATGCAGGTACCTACGGTGAGCAAGGACTGAATAGTTATTGGTATGTACCAGGACTTGATCCTGCCTTAGCTACCACCAATAATGATATCCAGGTTAAAGTCCTGGAAACGGGTCCTGTAGCTACTACCATCGAATTAACAAGCGCTGGTCCTGGTTTGAATAATCTGAAAAAGAGAATCACCCTATATGCGAATGCCGATGCCGCTATCCTGGAAAACATCCTGGATAAAAAAGCAGTGCGCGAAAAAGAAGCGGTGCATTTCGGGTTTCCATTTAATATCAGTACTCCACAAACGACCCTGGATGCTGGTTATGGCATCTTACGTTATTTAACGGATCAGTTGCCGGGATCTAATATGGATTTCCTTTTCGGACGTCGTTGGGTGGATGTTGCCAATAAGGACCGCGGCGTACAATGGATGCTGCTGGAAACGCCTATGGTAGAGCCCACCCAGATGATTGACGAACGGAAGGTAATTATGCAGAGCCATAAGGAATGGCGGAAATCAGGAGTACCTACTGCTACCTGGTTTAATTACATCATGAACAACTACTGGCATACCAATTACAAAGCATACCAGGAGGGTACCAGCAGTTATCATTATGCTTTACGTCCACATACAACTGTTACCGCTACAGAACAGGAGAAAGCGGCAGCTGGATTTACCCAGCCACTACTGGCATTCCCAGTGAAGAATGGTGTAAAACTGCCTACATCGCTGTTCCGGCTGTCTAACCCCAATCTCATCATTACCAGTGTTACACCTACGGAAAGTGGCGCATTGAAAGTGCGTGTATACAATCCCGTTAATACGGTAGAAACAGGGAAATTTATATGGGAAAGTTATCAGGCGACAGCGATTATTACAGATCAACCACTGTCCGCCAATGCGGATATCAGCGTACCAGGAATGGGCGTGAAAGAGTATCTGTTGAAGAAATAAAATCCTTGTTGGTATAAAAAAGCACAGGCGGCCCGATGATTGGGTCGCCTGTGCTT
The DNA here is from genome assembly GCF_003259435.1 of Chitinophaga dinghuensis. GTDB lineage: Bacteria > Bacteroidota > Bacteroidia > Chitinophagales > Chitinophagaceae > Chitinophaga > Chitinophaga dinghuensis. Next base: position 50,427 of record NZ_QLMA01000001.1, on the reverse strand, counting down.
TTTTTTATATGCAGCGTTTATCTTTTCAAAGCCGCGAAAATGGCCTCTTTCTGCTTTACCAATTCAATAAGCACATCTATATCGATGGGATATTTTGAGCCTATATTCGCATGCCGTAGCTGGATGATATGTTCATCGTAATTGTACAATACCTGCATGCATTGATCTGTTCCTCCAGCCACCAAAGCGTAAGGGATACTGTCTTCATAAAAGTAGACCCCATCCAGGCTGGACATGATATAATCGTCTATCAGTTCTTTATCATCTGTTTGCATAATGGATCTGAATTTCTCCAACGCCGCCAAATCCGTATCGTCCGTTTCCGACAGATATTCCGTTAGATCACAGTGTTCCTTGGAAATAGGGACCAACCAGATAGTGGATGGATCTGTCCAAGAGATGCCTTGAGCGAAGGCAAAAAGGGAGGTATTCATAGGCGAAACCAATACTGGATTTAATTAAAAACTATATGGTGGCTCGTATAAAACCTCTTTGAATATGCCCATAATTTTCAGATCAACCAGCTCATCATTGGCCAGGACGATATCTGTGAATGAAGGATCGTCAGAGTTTGGCCGCAGAATTATTTCTTCATGCTCCCAGCTATCCTCTCCCGTTTTCTTTTTACTTAGGTATTCTTTTACCGTATGTCCAAATCCCAAATCTTTATCCTGAATATTCGCGTGGCTTGCCAACACGATTTCTCCATTCCTGGAGCCACCTTCATCTTTGGCAAACAGACAAATTGAACCATTCTTAATCGTCATATTCATCGACTCCCCCACTACTTTACAGGCAAACAAATTTTCGCTCGCCTTCAAATGCGATGGCAGCTGTATCCATTTATTGTCGCCTGATAATCTGGGACTGCTAAAGTCCCCTGCTGCCACGTCAATATCATAATATCTTACTGCATTCTCCGGGATGGAGGTGTTGTCTGAAATAATTAATGGAATAGTTTTCCTATTCTTTGCTTTTACTATAAATTGATCAAAATAGTTTTTCAACTCGGGATCACAGACATAAATATATGTTCCCCGTATCCCACGTTTCATCAACGTATCATAGATACGACAAATATATTCATGGACCTCTTCATCTGTTTCCAGCCCTGTCTTTCCATTCTTATCATGATAATTTTCTTTGCGGGTAATGATCTTACCTGAACGCTTATCATATGAAATCTCATTACCGAAAATAACGCCTGTATAATTCAGGTCATAACCTTGCGTTGTATGGATACATCCAACTTCGTTAATAGCATTTTTTGAGTTTATCCATTCCTTGGGAGTACCATTCCATTTCAGCTTTACATTTCCGATGATGATGTCATATTTAGCTTTAGGCTTGGTTTTTCCTTTCTTCTTAGTGTTCCACTCCCATGCATAACCGGCAACCATCCTGGCCAACCCGTATTCTTTATCACGTTGCTTAATCTCATCCAACATATGCTCCAGCGAATCAAATAATAAAAGTGAATAAGTACTTGATTTGTATATTGGGTCTCCTGTTTTCAGTTTTCCACCAATCAACTTTTTGACATGATTCACATAACTGATTCCTCCTCTTACCCGCAGTTGAGATTTCAATTGCTGTTGTACAGTACCTTTGGCTACTTTTAGCTTATCGAAATCACGCTTCCTTACATCGGAAGGCCGGATAGATTGTCCGGCATCATACAGTAAGATTAGTTTTTTACTTTGTGCCTTCACCCAGTCAAGCTCTGTATTGGTATGATGGTCCATTTCCAGAGAAAGGCATCCTGCCTTAAAATTGCCAGCATAGGCTCCCAGGACATTATATCTACGCAAACGATGGGATTCATCCACCATTATGATATCATACTGTTGTCTGGTTACTGCAATTGGGGCAACTACCATTTTCTTCTCCAGATCTGTAACTTTTGCAAATACTTTCTCTACTGTTTTGCGAAATGAGCTTACAGGGACAACCAAAGCAGCAGATGGATTTGGATATTGCAGGTGCAATTCAGTTACCAATGATTTCATCTGATCCTGATACTTCCCAAATCCAAGAAAGTTAAAATCCTGCATTTGGGTGTGTAACAATTTAAACAGAAAAATAGCCAATAGCGTTTTCCCTGTACCAGCTCCACCATCAATAAAAACAGTATTAGCGTCCTTGTTAAGTAATGATTGAATAATTTTTATCAATCCTTCAATTTGGTCCTCACTTAGCTCTTTATATGGAGAATACTTGAATAAATCAGAGTTAGTGAGGTCTTTCAGTCTACTTTTGGCAATTTTTACTCCTCGCAATTTATTCCATACATCTTCAAACAATGCATCATAATCTGCTACTTTGTGCTGATAATTTCTATTCTTATTACCAGAGTTCCAGTTAATGGGCTTGAAAACACCTTCACTACCAATATAACTGATAAGATCCACTTCTATATTCCAGGTCAACGATTTATTAAATCTGGCGCTGGTGATCACATAGATGCGTTCCATCGTACGGAAGCGATCATCTTTCAGATGATCATCAAGCCTCTGAAGAAGCTTGGTAGTTTCTCCTATATAAATCTCTTTGGTTTTGTTATTCACCAAAATATAAACAACAGGCCAATTCTCCTTTAGGTAATGTGTTACACTATGAACATCAGTAAGAATATCGGCATTAAAACGGAATGGATGGATGTCTATCACGTGGGTGGATTTCAGAGCTCGTTATATTTCTTTGCAGTTCCTTTTGCTTTGTTTACCGGATATTTTTCACCGTTCTTATTTATTTTTTCCAACATTATATCCTTGATACTAAAACCGTATTTCTCCGCCAATAAAAAAGAAAAGGCCAGAATATCAGCCAGTTCTTCTTTTACCTTTTCCACCTTCGCTTCTTCTGCTTGTTTCCACAAAAAAACCTCCAGCAATTCACCTGCTTCCGCACTAATGGCAATCGCTAAATCTTTGGGATTGTGAAACTGCTCCCAATCCCTGTCATTTCTAAACTTGATAAGTTCTTGCAGAATTATATCTATATCGGACATGCTCTTAAATCTGGGTGTACAATAGTTAAGGTGAATCGAATTTATTACTTTTTTAGGTCAATAATATCAATACGACACCAGGAATACCAAAATGAGAAAACAAGAGCACCATTACATATAAAATATACCAATACGTAACCTATAAGAAAATCTTCTTTTTAAATAGTAGCGCAGACAAAAGAGAACACGTATTATTGTCATGTACCAACACCCATCCACCTATGAACCTAGCCAACTACAAACCAGACCTCTTACTCCATGAAAAGTTCGCAGAACTGGTACTGCAATCGCATGATAGTTATTCTCAAATCTGGACCAGCGACGAATTATACATAGATATCAATTACTATAAGGATACGTGCATCTATTTTGCCATCAATACCATTAATCTGGAAGCAGTTACCCCACAGTCCTGGTACTGGAGATATAAATCATTTACACCTCCCCTACTGGCGGAATATGCTCAAAATGGTAAAAACTATATCCTGGAAACAGTTACAGAAGATCTGGTGGAGAATACGATCATCCAGGCATGGGGATTACCGGAAGAAGTGATAGAAGTCTTACTAAGTGAAGATCTACAGATCAAGCAGTATAGACTTATTACTCAGGATAATGGATATGATGTCTATTCCATTTATTCCCCCGCGATTAAATTAAAGCAACGCCTGACCTATATTTCTGACAGTCAGGTAAAGAAAGAATACTATTTCCCTAATGGCAATCGTTGGTTTGTTCAGTATGAAACAGATGAAGGTGATAAAATAAAAGGACCAACTGCCATTTACAATGAAGACGGCGCGCTCCTGGCTGAATTCGAAGAGGAACAATTATGTAGTCTACCGCCAATTCATGATGCACTGTCAGCTAAGATACAGGTCGTTTTGCAACGATACAATACGATGAAGCAATGGCAGGAGATGCCAAACAAATGGGCTGGAGCCGATATTTTTGAAGCGTTTCTGTATGAGGTTCTCGGTCATGAAAACATATACAAAGGCTATCATGAAGATTTTGCCAGTGTAAATGATTATGAAAACCTGTTCCATATAATGGCTACAATGGCTGGTATCCCAGTGAATTTTACTGTGGAAGAATCTGACGAACATTGGGATATCCAACTCCATATTCAGAATGATCCTATTAAGGTTTCAATTATGCGCGATACGGATTGGTTTAACCTGCAATTCATTGAACGCATCAATATGGCCCTGAGAAATAATGAATCCACCCACACTTTCTACATTTTTCAGTCTGGAGGATGGGGACAGGAACTCGGGATCGTTTATATGCATGATGCCCTGGGGAAATGTATTGATGAAATTATACATCGGTTAGACATACGCTACAACTGGGGCTCCCTGGATAATCGTTTAGAGACGCGCCAACAATAGTCGCGATGAATTTCAAAATTTCAACATCATACCCTATCTTAGTCCAATTGTAAACCCGTAATATCCCAGGCAGTTACACCCCATCAAATCCTTGTAAACATGGGCCTGAAACTGCCACAACGGAAGAAATACATGCTACACATGACCAACAATTTTATTTACCAGGACAACAATTCCCATAAATTCTGGAATATAACTATCAATGGTACAGAGATGACTGTCACCTTTGGTAAAGTAGGTACTCAGGGCCAGCTTCAGGTCAAATCCTTTGCTACAGAAGAGGAGTGCCGGAAAGCCTCCGAAAAGCTCATCGCAGAGAAAGTTAAAAAAGGATATGTACTGCAGCAAGCGCCAGATACCCCCGCGAATAACAGCCTCCAAATCCCCTTGCCATTATTTGAAGACATCCTCGCATTGTCCGAATACCTCCAAACACAATGGCCCGACAAAGTAGAAATCCACCCTTCTTCCGCAGCACATATTACCCGAATGGAAGAAAAAGCCGGATTCTCGCTTCCAGCGCCCTTTCGGGAATTCTGGCTCTGCAAAGGATATTACTATTTCGATAAAGATGATTTCCTCTGCGCAGTTTACGCCTACAACGATAATGCAGATAACGCGACCACTCCATTCGATCTCCTGCAAATGTTTCTCAACATTTATCGGGTCAATAGCGAATGGATCACACAAGAAAAACATTTCCTCTCCCATTGCTGGATGCTGGGCATGATCATGGACGACGAAGATAAACGCTTCGTCATCAGCGATCCTGCCGGCCAGATACATAACATCCACATCCCTACGCCATTTAAGGATATCAACGACGATATCCTGGCCGCTGATTTTGCCTCCCTGATAGCTGTGAAAGGCAACTTCCAGCTACCAGCTACCGAAGAAGAAGAGCCTGAATATCCAGACACAGCGGAAGAAGATGCCGACCAGGAACTTCGTGTCTTCCTAAATAAATACCAACTCGAAAAAATATCTTACGAAGAAACGCTGGAGCGACTCGGAGTTTCCCATTTATTTGATTATTGGGAAAGCCCGGAAAACGCCACCTGGACTACAGAAGAGTATGAAACAGAAAGCGAATATTTTGAACAGTATGACCGCATCTATTTCTGTGATGGAGATATTGAAATAGAGGGGGATTTAAAAATCCCCAATGACGATATGGACCTCCTGGTAGTGAAAGGTAACATGACTATTAAAGGAAAGGTCGTCTCCTACTATGGCGCTGGCGTACAGTACTATGTAGCAGGAAATACCACCGTCGATTATATCTACCTAAGCGATTTCCAGAAAACATGTGGAGACGAAACCATACGATATGTGGCACTGGCTTTAGGACAAGATGATGAAGTGGTGCATACTATGGCGCATCGTACCATTAATGCTCCATATTTCTTCTCCTGGTTCTATAATCTCAACTGCTTCGAGTTCGCCGCGGAAACATTGATTACAGCGATCTATAATGAGGAAGATTTATCGGCGTATGGTTCAGAAAATGCCCTCCTCGCATGGCATGAATACGCCTATGCTTTCCGTCCGGAATTCTACAGCCAAATAACGGAAAGCCATCATAATGGATTCGAACTGCAAACATCAAGGATATACGAAGCCCTCCTTCATCACCAGCCGGTTCTCCAGGATGGCGTCACTCTGGAAGGTATAAAACTCGTGAGCAAAGGTATAAGGTTGAAAACCCAGGATGATGCAGTAGGTGCATACCAATGCTTCAAACAGGCTACTATCGTATCTCCTGGCGATTATCTGGCCTATTACAATGCCGGCAAATGCCTTTTTGAACAAAAAGCCTATGCACAGGCCATGGAATATTTTGCAAAAGGTATTCCATATACGCCGGAAAAAGTAGCGTATGAATTTAATTGCATGCAGGAAGCAGCCCTCTGTGCTGCCATCACAAGCGCATACGACAAAGCCGTTCAATGGGCTGAAATGACTTTACAAAAGTCGCCTTCCGCCCACTTTGCGCTGCGAATCCTTGGGGAAGTAGCGATCAAACAACAGCAGCTAAAAGCGGCCCAAACATACCTGGAACAGTCTATCGCTATAAAATCTATTTTCTCCAATAACTGGCTCTTAGGATTAATCTATCATCTCAACGGAGATACCAAACAAGCGGAATCCTGCTACAAAACGGCCCACAGCAAGAATAGTAAAGCGCGGCCATACACTGAATATACAGACCTTTCCTTCATCTATGGCGAACCGGTCGCGGTGAACTGGGATACGCAGCAACAGTCCCCGGTGAAAGACCAGCAATACTGGAACCAGTTCTTTGATAAAACTTTAAGCCAATTCGGGCCTGGATTATATAAAAGTACCGGCTACTTCCCAGACCAGTGGCTTTCTCACAAAGTGACAACTATTCCAGCCGAATTCCGGACGATCGAAATGTTACAGTCATTACTCCAACACCAAACCAATGGCGAATTTGATGTAGATGGCGGTATACTACAACTTTTCAATGTGGAGCTGCTTACTCCGGAACTGGCGCTGATGGCTGTTAGCCGTGCATCTGCCTGTCACTATAGCCATATACCTACACACCTGTTAACATCACAAATATTCCAGGCACACCCACAAGGTATTGATCTGTCTTATATTCCGGAAGAACAAAAGACCTATGATCTTTGCTTCCAGGCGGTAAGTGTCAATCAGTATAACTATGACTATATTCCTGCCGCCTTTAAAGATGAGCAAATGAATATCGCCCTGATTGCAGGAGGCGTGTTAGACAATACTTCCGGGAAAGTGCTTCCATCTAAATATCATACCAGCGAATACATTCAAAAAGCCATCGATCTGGGGATAAAGATCATCACCCGCATTCCAACGAAGTTGGTGGATAAAACAGTATTCCAATATGCGGAAAACAAATATGGCCAAGACCCGGAATGGCCGTTCATCGTAGAACAGTATGACCGAAATACCTGGAAATATGGTGCTCGTTATGATATTGAATGGGTGGGCAAAATAATACTGAAACATGGACTTGATGTATTCAAACACATAGAGCCAGATCGCATCCAGCAACAAATCTATCAATACATTAAAAAGCATCTGGGACATCTGCCAGCATTCGAAGAACTCGTAAAAAAATACGGTTGGGATGTACGCAAAGCTGTCTCTTATGAAACGCCGAAAGAATTCGACTACAACACTTTCAGCAAGGTATGGGCCTGTTTCTGGGACGAAGATTTTATCATAAATGCCATCACTGCCAACAGTCCGGACTCCAGTGAACGGATTTATGCGGTACCTCAGCAATACCTCACCCAGAAGATATGTGAGATTGCTGTAAAACGTAACTCCTACGATTTCCAGTTTGTGCCTAAAAAATATATTACAGAGGAAATGTGTGAGACAGCCTGCGGTCAGGACTACGGCACTGCCCTCGAATATGTACCGCTGCACATGCGTACGGAAAAAGTCTGCCAGCTGGCATTAGGACGCGATGCAGAAAATATTCGGTTCATTCCGCTGGCATTACGCGATGCAGGGCTTTGTACCCGCGTTATGCTTAGGAACAGCAATTACCTCCAATTCATTCCTTACGCACACTACTCCTCCATTTTTGAAACACTACTGAAAAAGCACAAAAGCCATTTCTACGCCGACATGCTACTCCTGAACCGTGGCCTTGGGCTGATAGTAGAAAAAGACTATACGGAAGCTCGCACATTCCTGCTGCAAGTAGAAAAGGCGGAAGAAGTACGCGATCACTATTGGCACCAGGCGCTCTACTATACAGGTTGGAGCTATCACCTGGAAGGCAATGCCCAACAAGCAGCTGAATACTGGCAACGCGCACAGGACCAGGCCCAAGCAGCTAAAATCAATAAAGAATACTGGTTCACTTTTCCATATGCAGCCTTTCAACTCGTACCAGTAAATGATGTGTACGAATTCAGTAAGGATGATTTTAATGCACAAATGACGGAAGCGTCGCTTCTAATCAGCAGTAATAACTATGCGCCTGCCATAGCGCTTCTAGCACAGGTGGAAAAGTTGCTGGCAGATTCCCAATGCAGTGAAATGCCACTTTGGGCACAGGTATGGGATCACCAACGCTATGCTCTATACGAAGCCGGCCAGCAAGAGGAATCCCTGACACTCTGCCGAAAAATGGTAACCGAGTTGGGGAAAATCCAACTGTGGGACTATCTGGAATCATTCAATCCTATCCGTGCTGCCCTACGGAATGCTCATAACAACCTGGCCTATCACTATTACCAAACAGCCGGCAACATCCAGGAAGTAAAAGAAGGATTACAACATATCAAAACTACCATGAAAACCATCGCGCCAATAGAGGAGAAAAGCGTGCTAAATCCTTTCTATGAAACGCAGGTGTTACTATGGCATAAGGCAATGCAATTTGATCCTGCTTATCAAAAAGACTTACAAAAAGGTATTGAGAAAATAGATAAGTTGAAATTAAAAGAAAAAGGATTTATTAGTGAGACCTACCTTAATCTAATAGGGTAAGCCACTAATATACAATTAGTTGAATGGTTTTCAAGGGTACTACTCCCCTCTGAAAACCATTCTTATTTTTACCCTACCTGTTACCACGAAAAATAATAATATCAGCATGCCTTCTTTTCATCCGAGAAAGTAGCGGGATTTCTATACCAAAAACGTAATTTTAGGAAATATCTGCTTTTCCCGCAAAATCAAAGCCAGCCTAAAAGAGAAAGACCAGCTTTAGGAATATAGTAACATTGAATTTCAGAGAAGCGCGGGAAATTGTTGTAATATTCCCGTAAGAATAGCACCAGCATCATTTATTAGCCAAAATTATCTTTGCAGACATTATATGGATGAAGTAAGGGACAGACGATATATAAAAGAAATTATCAGCGAATATACTACCCGCTTTGCCGCATGGGGCCCGCCGGAATCCTGGGACCTGGATCAATTCAAAACATTGGAAAACATGATCCTGGAATCTACAGAGGTTACTGTTAATGCCAACACGCTTAAAAGATTCTTTCAACAACGCACTGGAAACCCACAACTGGCTACCAGAGACGCACTATGCCGGTTCCTGGGCTATGCCGGCTACACCGATTTCGCACTTAAAAAAACCCGCGTAGAAGAAGCCGCAAACCTGCATACCGTTACAGAAGAAGAGGATACTGAAGACACACCAAAAGAAAAAATAATCACGCCTCCGGCTACCAAGACACCCAAATCCAATCGCATTTATATCTATTTGCTATCGGGACTCTTATTGATAGTATGTTCGTATCTCCTGTACATCCTTAAAGTAAAGGATATGTACAACGACTATCTGCTGTCCAAAATTGAATTCTCCGTTTCAAATCCTAAAGGCGCAAATCCTTTAACGGTCACATTCTCCTACAACATTCCTCATACACTGCTTAAAGATATTAAACTGGTATACGAAGAGGCCAATGGCGATACCTCAGAAAAAAGACTTACAAGAGATATCGGAAAAGTAAATGCCACCTACATTTATGAAGGAGACGGATTCTGTCACCTCCAATATAATGGCCATACAATAAAAACTATCACCATAGAAAACCGTAAACTAGGCTGGTCCATCTACACCCGGAATGAACGCAAGGGCATTTTCAGAACACTGCCTATCAGTCAAGGTTTCCATCAGGAAGGTTATGTAAGTCTTCCGCTGGATAGCGTGATCCCAGAAGCACGCCCTGGTCACTTATTCGTGAGTTATGTATACTACAAGGAGAAATTAGTGGATGGAGATAACTTCATGCTGGAAGCCCGGGTACGCAATTCGGCGAAAGACTTTGCCATACCTCGTTCCGATGTCATGATGTACATTCTCTCTGATACGGGAATGCATGGGTTCGCACTAAATGAAGCCGGCTACGCTTATATTAAATTTATCAGTGGAGAAAAAAGCATCAAAGGAGACGAATACAATATGAGCAAATTCCACTTCGACGCCTCCTCCTGGCATGTGATGGCGATTAAAGTGGAAAACAAAAAATCTACCTTCTACCTGGACGGTCAGAAAATCTACAATATTGATTACACCAAACCCATAGGCCCCGCCAATGAAGTGATTCTGCGATTCAAAGGATGTGGCGCCGTTGATTATGTAAAACTTAATAAACTCGACGGGCCCGTGGTGTACGAGGAGAATTTCGATAAAGTGCCTGAATAACCTGCTGCAAATTATCCGCCCAGAACCCAGCTAATTTCTCTGCGCCAGCAGCATTGGGATGAAGATAAAATACACCTGCATTCCCATTTTCGGCCGTAAAATAGGGCTTCGGATTTTTCTTAAAGAATCCAAAAGCATTCCGATCCCCCTTGAAAATATAACCAGGATGTGCTTTCACCAGCGCATCTAATACGGGCGTATATGTTTGAAGCCTGGTTAACCCCTCTTGTAGATATTTGGAACTATTATAGGTATTAGGACTATACCAGATAGGCCGATGCAAAACGAACACGCTCTTGGGATATTTTCTACGTAGACTATCCACAATAGTTTCCAGATTCCGTTTGTAATTTTCCGTCGAAACCGGCGCCCCTGTTGGCCCTTCAATAGCGCTATCGTTGGTACCCAACGTAATAGAAAAGATAAGCCCTGCATTGACATCATAGAGCGTATCAGCCGCCTGCACCGCTTTCGAGAATAGCTTTTGCGATGCCGGTAACCAGTCTACCGTTGTGCTACCGCTATGCCCACAGTTGGCATACCTGATATCATAACCTTTCTCTTTCAACATTTTCACTACCTGGTAAGGCGGACATTCTACTGCCCGGGACTTCAACGTAGCACCATAGGTAATGCTGTTGCCAACAAAAACAATATTGCACGCCCGGGAAGATTCCTGCGCTGCCACCATTTGTCCACCTGCAATTAATAGAGCCAGCGCCGCTGTTCCTAAAATTTTCATACCTAAAATTAGTTTTGGGAAGAAGGTAGCATTGCGCCTTCAAACACTCCTGGCGTTGGCCCCATCTTAAACTCAATACTGCCGCCTTCCATAATATCCTTATTGGTAATGTACAATTTATTATACGCCTTTCCATTCAACTTTACCGACTGCACATAAATATTTTTATCACTCAACCCAATTGCTTTCATGGTAAATCGCCTGTTTTGTAGTGTGACAGATGCCGCTGCCAGCATTGGGTTTCCCAATAAATACCTGCCTTCTGCCGGTTTTACAGGATATAGACCCATAGCACTGTATACAAACCAGGCGGATTCTTTCCCTCCATCATCCGTTCCAGGCAATCCATCTGGCTGATCGGTATATAAAGCGATAATACTATCGAGAGAGGCTCTCGAGGTATAAGCATAAGTATCTTGTGCAGTGAGTCGGCATGGGGTAATCAAACTATGATACAGCGCGGTGTAAAAAATAGTTTTGGTTTCAGCTGGCGCGACAACATTCATTCCAGACAGTTCATGTTCCCATTTAAGTTGAGCCTGGGTAAGTATCTCATTAAAATCCCAGTCCGGTATTTCGGCAGAAAGGTTTTCCACAGCCTGCTGCATACTGGCCGGCGATACGCCAACTTTTACTAATACCATTTCATTTTCCGATGTGGCAAAACTCAAAATAGCTTGCTCATTTTTTCCGGCAGGAGCCTTTCCTCCGGCTGTAACCTTCATATGGAAAGGCTTTGACACCTTTACTACAAAGTACAGTTGCTGCCCATTTTCTGCCGTGGTGCTCTTTCCTGTTATGGTACAACTATCTTCTTCATTTACGGCTGTATTCACTCCTGGTTTGGAAAAACCAAGTACTATATGCGATTCCTTACTGGCAGGAAAGGTATACCGGTGGAAACCTGCATGTGGCGCCACTGTCAACTCCGCCATAATATCAAAATCCTTCAGCTTCACTTTATAATATCCCGGCGACGCCACTTCTTCATCATGCGAAAACCGGGAATGGCAGCCTATTTCATTGACCTTCCCAACTATTGGCATCAGGAGCACATCCAGACCGGGATTTACCTGTGAATGAGAAAAACCAGCGATCAGGCTGTCCTGATAACGATAGCCATCCAATGAATCAACTCCGGTAACAGGACTCAATTGTACCATACCTGATGGATAGGTGGCGCCAGGAAAGGTATGTCCCTGATCACCTGTACCAATAAACGGATTTACATAGCTCAACACATCCTCACTGGTTGGCGGATTATTGCCTGATCCGCCACATCCCGCCACCAGGAGGATGCATAAAAGCAAAACTAAATATCTGACCATGGGTTACATTATTTTTCCACTCCGAATTCCACTTCATTGGCCCAATGCTCTTTCCAATCCGGATGGAAAGCCCGGGCATTAATTTTGGATACGCTACGGTCCCTAGCCAGCTCCATGCAGGCAGCTCCGGCCATATCGTCATTCACTCTAACAGAAAACTTGATTTTCTCTCCACGGTCTATCAACCGCTTCACATCTGGAATTTCACTCCATGGAATAGCACATTCGGTAAACAGGGTATTCCCTTTACGCACCGTCACCAGCTTCCCATTGTTAACTGGCCCGTCGAATGGCGATTTAGGCTGGCGCGCGAAAAAGTGTTTGCGCGGCATTCCGGGAACTAGTAGTCTCCATATCTCAAATCCACCTCCATATTCATTCGCAACTGTATTTAAAGCATACTCGTAATCGGTGCATTTATAACCTGTAAAACGTGGCATGGTACCTTTTGGAAAGGCTTCCATTCCATCTTCGCCAATAGGGAGCGCATTGAATGCAATGAGGATATTATCGAACTTCTCTCCAGTCATTCCATCTGGCAAGGTGCCCGTTTTGCGATAGGAAAACTTCCTGACGCCACTCGGCCAAACCAACGGCACCAAGTCGTTCTGGGCAACAGGCACGCATTGAATATTTGCCGCCAATTTATTTTGAGCGCCGGGAATATAATAACCCACCTGGCCATACACCCCCATCCAATTGCCTTGTGTATCAAAATCTTTCGTAACCAGAGAAGCCGCTGCACTTTTGTTATTCGCACTCATTACCTTGTCAGACGGATCAAAGAAAATCCCAGCCAGTTTGGTGGTGTTTCTCCAGCTATCCCAGCTGATGGCGGAACAACGGATTTGCAGTTTCCCGGAAAGATCCAGATTCAAGTAGGCGCCGTTCCAGCAGTTCTCAATATTGGTGGTCATTAATTCCTTGCCGCTCTCTCTGTCGCATACGGTGATAGCCACATTCCGCTGGTTGATACCCGGAAAATACAAAGAGGTTCGGGTGTATTTGTCCAGCGGTAAATCAAGGTCCATTCCAATAGATCTGGTGGTGGCGGTGTTCTCAAAATAATTCATCACCCTACCACCGGAAGGTAATTGCAAAGCAGCTTTATCGGTAGTAGTCGCCTGCTGCCGGATGAGCGTGGATTCCATCGCATACTGCGATTGCATATAGGAAGTATCCGGATAAAAATATTGATCATCATTCCGCGTTTCGAAACGTGGCGCCCCTTTATTGGGTGTTCTGTCTGCCACCTTCGCAGCGAAATAAAAATACTGATCATCATAAGCGACATAGGTGTTAGCCAGTCCATCAGAAACGGTATCAAAACTTTCATATGGATGCCATGCTGCCTCTGTTACGGAGATACTGGCTCTGCTACTGCCTTTTATCGTCTGTGGAATGCTATTGGCCCAATCGCTGAGGTCTCCGTCCACCTGGATTGTTCTCTTTGCGATATAATTAACATGCATCTCTTCGTAATGAGTGGCAAAGCCATCTTTACCAGCATCGAAGTGTACATAGAGCGGATAGTTATTTTCTTTATTGGCTATTCCATTCTTTACCTGTATTTCCAGCGTTTTGGTTTCATGCGGTTTGAAGGTAACGGTCTGTGGATAAGTAACCTGGAGATCACCGACAGTCGCCACCAATTTACCTGTAACCGGACGATTCAATACATTCGTTGCTTGCAATTGTATCGCCGGCCTGGATGCAATGGGAGCGGTGAAATCTTTCGCAATTAGCTCCAGCGGCTCATAACCTTCTATTCTTGCATGTTCCACAGCCGCCACTAGTTTATCAAATGCGCCACTGCTGCCATTGACCCTCAAAAAGTATCCCTGGTAGTTCAAAGGAATGGTAAATACGCCATTCTGTGGGGCAATGCTATTGCCATAAAAATCATACAATAAAAAAGCGGGATCCGCTTTCACCACCATTTTCCCATCTGTAATAGGATAATACTGCGACAACTCATCCTCTATCTTTTTACGTGTATCCTTCTCCGTTGTAGTGCTTAAACGTTGGTACAGCGTCGCTCTTTTCTTTGCCTCAGTCAAGCTCCTTACATTCCGGAACAGGATATGCGTGGCTCCAAATGCTTCTCCCAGATCGCCCGTGACTACTATACTCCCGTCTTCCTTGTTTTTATTATATCCGTCAAATATCATCACCCAGGGAAGGCCGTTGGTAAACAATAAACGATTAAAATCCCTTTCTCCGATGAAGCCCTGCACTGCGCCCATGGCGGCCGCTGTAGACCAGGTATTATGCAGTTTAGGAATAGTCTCTGCTCCGTTCTTTGTTCTGACAGACAAGCTTTGAACAGAGCGATGCGGGTCTCCCGAATACATATATCCTCCGTAAACGCCCATGGAACGGTCATATCCAGCGGAACGATTCGCTGCTACTACCAAGCCTATACGATCATCTGTATTCCCTACCCAACTCTCCGTATCCCAGATTTTCACCCTTCCCTTATAGTCCTTACGGTTATTGAATTCCGGATATAACACCGGCGATTCCATGCCCTGGTAGTGAATAGACAGAAAATCGAATATTGGCAGCATTTTCAGGGTACCATCAGAAAAGAATTTATCCATGGCATTGGAGTTGGAATCGCCGCCGCCCACGAGTACATCTCTATCCGCTTTCCTGGCCTCCAGTACGGCTTCTGCCATCTTGGTATATATCTCGCGATAGCGAATCATATCCGCCTGCCAACCAGATATAGAGGAGCTTTCCCAGGGTTCATTCCACAAACACACCGATGTGATCGGTCCTTTGGGCCAACCAAACTGCATACATAATTCTTTCACATACTTCTTGAAATCCTCATCCATATCCGGCATCCAGGCCAGATCCTGCTTGGTACGCAGCATTTTCCCACTACTGTCCAGGTGTGGCCTGCTTATACCCAGCGGCATCGACTGCGCCGTTTGCCCTTCGCCAAACATCAACATCACTGTAATATTATTATCCTGAAAATTCTTCATCAACCGCTTCAACTCCTGCATATGCGCCTGATACCCTGGATTGGTCGTAGCAATATATGGAATGCCATAACGAATAGCCTGGACTCCCATACGCTGCAAAAAATCCACTCCCAGGTAGTCCAGGGATTGTTTCGGATACTGCATCTTTACCGGCGACGGTCGCATGCTGTACACAAAGCTGGTTCCTAGTCTGCGACCATTTTTACCCAAATCAAAAACGACGGCATAGCCGCCATATTCCTTGATATCATCAATAGTAACAGATGTATTCGTATAGCCGTTAGGCGTGATATGCAGTTTTACCGGAATCACCTTCTCGTAATTCATTTTTACCATCTGTGGCAGCCAGATATCATTCGGGATACCTTTGGTGCCATAGCGGATCACATATGCCTTCGCGTCCATGTCTATGGCCTGATTGGTATTATTCAGCAACTGGAATTGCAGGCGAATCGCATCACCCGGCCAGAAGACATTCGCCGGTGCGGAGGACTCTATCAGGTTGACATCATAGTCATAACTTCTTAATCCATTCTTTACACCCAATACTTCTTCATAACCCGCCCAATCCTGCGGATCTTTCATTTGGCATTGGGCCGACTGTACAACAGCCAGCAATATGGTTCCCAGTATAAAAAGTCTCACAGCTATTTTATTTTGAATCTGTTTCGAAATCGTTTTTAATCCTAAATTCATCATCCGGCTTCTTCAACGCCTGAACAGACAAGCCTTTTGTGGATAAGTGAAGGTATTTCTCATCTGTTCTCACCTGGATATCTTCTTTTGCCCGCATAGACACGGAAAGTCCTATCACGGCTTCTTTCATCGCAGCCAGGTTAAACGTTTTTTTACCGCCAGTATGGATGACATAATCCGCCCATTTCTTAGAGGCATCCCCACCTGTTTCCCAGTGGCCTTCCAGTCCATTCCAATTGCAATAAGGCACTTGTATCACCATATGTAAGGCTCCGGCGGTAAACTGCAATTCATTCTTATGCAGACCAGTAATAGAAAATACCGATGCGTCAATGTCCCCACCGGTTTCAATTCGAAGCCGTAAATCACTCGCGGTAATAGTGCTGTCTTTTATCCTATCGATTGTGGGATGTTTATCGCCACCATTCCAGGCGATATTCAGAATAGATAACACCGTAGAAGAATCCTGCGCATTTTTAATATGTACCGCAGCAAAATCATACAGATCATGTAAGAAGCGTACCCGCAGATAAGAAGGTTTTTCTGCTGTTCCCCAATCCGCTATCAGCGGCCGGCACTGGTTCCAGAGGTATCCTTGATTCACGGAAGCCAGCGCATACTGTGGATGGGCATATAGTTTTCCAATGATATCCTTCGCCTTCAATAGGCCGTCTGTATTGCGGAGCTGGAACGCGCCCATCATAAAGGTATCAATGGCTATACGTGGTAAGTCCTGATGCAGGAATAACGGAATCAAACTGGCTGGCATTTCATGCGGTTCTAATACCCTGGCTTCTCTGGGGTAATCTCCCGGCAGATTTACCTGTCCTTTCGAGGCATAGAAGAATAACTGCTTTAGTTCAGGAGTTAATAAGTCATTATAGGCCCGCAGGTTAGGGCCACACCATTGGCCGGAAGGCGCATGAAAATGTCGGGCAATCATTTGCCAGCATCTGTCATATAGTTCATCCACCATTTTTTTATCCAGGGGGTTGACGATGGCCTGTTTCATGCGTAGCAATTCATTCATTGCCACTATCGTATAGGTGGGACTGTTATACTCGGTAAAGCCTTTGCTATTATTCGTATAGTCGTAAAAGTAAGCCAGCTTGTGCTGCCCATATTGACGAATATCCGTTTGTTCATATAAGTTACCTACCGCATAACAAACATAGGTACCCATGATACAAATATTGGTATAATCCGCCTTCACATTACGTTTCATAATGGAACGAGCCGCGAGAATAAGCGACTCTTTTATCTGCGCTTTCAATGTATCATCCAACTGTGCCGAGCCATTTCGCACAATATCAATTAGCGCCACCGATATAAAATCAGCCCAGTTATAATCCACAGGCGCCTTACGGCCTTTCAGCAGATCTTCCGGATAATAAGGCCAGACACCGCAGTACGCCACGCCGGTATCTTTTTCCTGTAGAGGAAGGATAGCCTTTACAATACTAATTCCTCTTTGAATAGCCGCACTATCCTGCGTATGAAATAAGGCAGCGGCGTATTGAATGGAGCCCCGCGTATCATGCACTTTCACTCCAGAATCCAGGTCGCTATGATAATGCTTCTCCTTCGTGACAGTCCAGATCATTTTCTGGCCGGCATCATATTGAGTAATATTCGTTTGTAAGTCTTTTTTTAATAGGGCGATCTCCTCCTCTGTTAAAGCATCAGGAGTAGTCCGGAAGTCGCTGCTATGATAGGCACATCCGCCTAATAGCCCCGCGAGTGCGATGATCCACTTTCTCATTTTCTTTCCTTTTTCTGCTGATCTAATAGGCGCTGTACCTCAATACCAGCAAAGATGACGGCAAAAGAGCCATGGGTATCATTATCGTAGAAAGGTCTGTTCATATAATAGTTCTCATCTTCTGAACACATGGTACCAACGCAGATCTTATGCACAGTACCGTCTTCCTCTATTTCTGTATCGATAGCTTTCCATCCGTTTACGACAACGGGCATGAACTTTTTCTTATCCAACCATCCCATTCTGACGCCTCTCGCCATAGCCATTGTAAATATGGCTGTGCCTGAAACCTCCACTGGGGAATCATTTCGGGTGACTACATTATGCCAGTATCCATCTTTACTTTGATAGCGAATAAGAGAATTACAAAAGTCGCGATACAGGCTCAGAATAGGTTTATATTTTGGATGGTCTTGCGGAAGCGACAATAATACTTCTGTCATCGCCCAGATGGCCCAGCCATTGGCGCGAGACCAGTAAGGTAATTTCACCTGTGGGCGCTGGGAATAATTGGCATGCATAAATAGGCGCGCATCCTTATCCCATACGTGTTTGGTAAAATCCAGCAACTGATTGGCAGCATCATCAAAGAACAGTTTCTTTTCTTTCGGATCTTGTGTATAAAGCCCTGCCTGCATGAGAAAAGGAATACCCATAAACATATCGTCCACCCATACCGTATATTCCTCCGGGGTAGTACGGGTATAATTCGAGTACCCCGGACTCCTTATCTGTCCTGTCTTTGCATAGTTCATCATTTTGGTGATATATGCTTTATAGACAGCGTCATTCTTAAATTCTTTCTCTTTACGCAAACGATAAATCAACGGGATAGAAGGCGCTAATGTAAAGTCCAGCAGTCGGGAGTTGATGACCATGGCATTGGCGGAATTATAAGCCCTCAGTCCATTTACCTGATAATCTACGAAGGGCATGCCTTCCATCTGAAAATCGCAGAAATTGACAGCCCATTGATTGTACTGCTGTTCGTTGGTGAGTTCGCTCAGTTGCTCCATTGCCCAGGCAACGCCGCCATTATGATAGTTCCACTGATAAGTGGTTCCCCAGGCTTTAGCCCCGATTACGTCGCCCAGGACTTCCTGCTTGGGAACAGTCCAGGTGACAGCCGTTTCCAAACCGGGATACATTGCCCCGAAGCGGAACGCTGTTTCCGGCGCATGCGACTGATCTATTCCAGGCGCAAAGGGGCCACAGATAAGCCAGTTGTTTAAATTAGATACGCTGCTGTCTACATACTTCACCTGCTTCAATCCAATAGCCGCGTAGTTCCTGGGGCCATTTAGTACGGCATCATGCTCGCTGGGTGGTTGCAAAAAAACACACCATTCTTTTCCATTGGAAGCAGATTTTATCAACAGGTCGTTATTCCCCTTTTTCAAGTGGACACGGAAGGAGTCGGACATCGTCATGCTCCTTTCATCCCGCACTATAGCGATTTCCTCTCCTTTATTTTTTGCATACGCCAGGTTGCCATTGCACCATACTTTACACGCATTATTATGTGCAATTTCAATCGTAAAAGTCGTGTCTGCCCCAACGGCCAATTGTGTATAAGCATACGCTACTGCTGGTTTTCCTTTCCCAAACGTACTACCAAAATCAACAAACGTAAGTCCGTTGAAACGCGGATTGCGCGCAGGCAGTATCAGCTGATATGCGAAAGGAGTTTCACGTATTAGTTTGTCGCCTATCTTTTTGATTTTATCAACAGGACGCGGGTTATCTTTTACCTGTTGTGCCTTTCCACTGATGATCGTCAATAGAACAAACAATAACGTACTTACATATTTCTTCATCATTACTATCATGTCTAGTTTCCTGAAAAGGCCAGCAGCCACTTTCTTAGCGCAGCTGTCCAGTCGTTCTTATAGATAAAATTGTCGTTCAAAGCCCAGCCATGGTTTCCTTTTGGATATATGTGCATTTCAGCAGGAACTTTATGCTCATGCAATGCTTTGTAGTAGTAAACACTATTGAGAGATGACACTGTTTTATCGTCATCACTTACGGCGATAAAGGCAGGAGGAGTTTCGGGAGACACGTGTCTTTCGTTATCATATTCCTGCACTAATCTCCGGCCTGGTTTCTCTCCCAATAAGCATTTCCGGGAACCGCCATGTGTCAGTCCTTCTTCCATGGAGATTACTGGATAGAGTAATATCTGAAAAGCGGGTCTTTCCTCTCCGGTAGTACGTGTGGCTAAGGTAGCGGCCAGATGTCCGCCAGCAGAGGAGCCCATGACTCCCAGCCTGGATTTGTCGATATGCCATTCGGCGGCATGATCTCTGACCAATTGCATGGCCTTTTTGACATCAGCCAGTGGAACGGCAGCCCTGCCTTTAGGCAGACGGTATTTCAATACAATCAATGCAATGCCCTGCTCATTAAAAAAAGAAGCATATTTTGTCCCTTCTTTTTCCAGCGCCAGGTAGGCGTATCCCCCTCCAGGACAGGCTACTACGGCCATTCCATTCCCTTTTTCCGGAAGGAATACCTGAACGCTGGCTTCACCAAAATCTTCCACTCCCGCTTTTTCAGGCCAGAGCAATAGTTCAAGGTGCTGTTGTCCATAAGCAGGTGTAATACAGGTACCAACCAACAACAATAATAGAAGCGTCTTTATATGGATAATGGTTTTCATTTTTTATTCTGCTGCTTTCATTTTCAAAAACAATACGCCATGTGGAGGTATTTGTGCGGAATAACTATGATCCGACACGCCTATATCTTTTTGTCGCCATAAGTCCCGCAGGCGTTGCGGTCCCTTTATGCCCAGTTGATCCCAGGTAACAAATAGTTCCTGCATGTTGTCTGAAAGATTAAACAATCCAACCGCTAGAGAGCCGTCCTGCAAGGGTTTCGCCCAGATCTCCGTTTTATTATTTCGGTTTCCTACGATTCTTTTTCCTTGCAAACCTGCTGGGTCCTGATCTACTGCAATTACTTCCTTGTTGGTCAACAGGCGCAGTGTGAAAGAGTCTATTTGTTTCAGGTCACAGCCTATCAATAAAGGCGCTGCCAGGATACTCCAGAGGGTGACGTGTGTATACTGTTCATCGGGAGAAAGTTGCGTAGTATGAATATCTTTTCCCCAACCTACTTTTCCTACTACCAGCATATCCGGATCATTCCAGCTGCCTGGCTTTGCATATGGCTGCCATTTATGCTGCATAAACCCGATGGTAGTCATGCTACACCAGGAATCGTGAATATCGCCTGTAGTACGCCAGGAATTGGTCAAGCGACTCCAATCTTCTGCCAGTTCAAATGGAGCGGCATTGGAAATACTGTATACGATATCTCTCCCTGATTCACGCAGCAGATAGCTGAGTTCAGCGGTATGCGCAATATCATTGGTCACCCAATCGTACTTTACATAATCAAAGCCCCATTCCGCCCATTGTTGTACATCATTCTTCACAAAAGAAAAAGCGCCATATCTGCGGGAAGAATTTATGACTTTACCCTCACGGGTATCTGCGCCACCTCCAATAAATCCGGCGTAAGTCTGTACCCACGGCGAAGAATAGATACCAATCTTTATCCCTTTGCTATGCACATAATCAACTAACGCCTTCATATCCGGAAATTTCTCATTTGGCATAATGGCCTGAAACTTGCCGCCACGTTGACCTTGCCATCCATCGTCTATATTAATATAGGCGTAACCGTAGTGGGTAAGGCCCAGATTGACCATCGCATCTGCCATATCTCTTATTTTCTGGTCATCGATATTAGCGCCGAAAACATTCCAGCTATTCCAGCCCATAGGCGGAGTCAATGCTATTTTTTCTCCAATAACGATCTCCAATGCTTTAGTATCGGAACCATAACGGTTTTGTGCGGTTACATTTACCTTGAAAATACCGTTGCTGGCGGCTTTACCGGTAATAATCCCTGTTTGCGAATTCATGGTTAATCCTGCCGGTAGTCCTACCGCTTTTAGAGTAACAGGACGCTCCCCTGCAACAGGAACAGTAAACAGGAATGGATGTCCTGCACGAGCGCCGTATACATAGGGGGCATTTATAACTGGTTGCTTTGATGCAGTTGGCGTAGTGATATAGGGTTGTTCTGCAGGTCTTCTGGTAGAAACGGGATCACTGCCAGTTACTTCAAAATAGGCATCTACCCAATCGGCCCGATCTCCTACAGTTCCATCTCCGGTGTGATCTACGTATAATACCAGCGATTTAATTCCTTTTGTGGACACGGCCAATGGTTTGGCCGCGTCCTTTGCATGCATGATACCACTCCGCCAGAGAATCTGGCCATCTCCCAAAACAATAAATTCAGCACTCGCCTGTCTGGATTCGTATTCTGGCGGGGAATCGTCCAGACCTACGCGTGCCTTGAAAGCAGTCGTTCTTCCATCTAAAGCAATGCGGAAAATACTTTCCGCATGGGTTCCTACTCCCCTGTCGAAATGCTCGCCAGCAATTAACAACGGCGTTTTCCACATCGACTGATTCGCCAACGCTTTTCCGGCCGACTGATCCACATTCGATACATCCAGTTGATCCAACCATACCACACGGACAGCAGGTGTAAATCCAGAGAAGAACATTGCCAGGAGGATGGCCCCCATCATGATTCGCATACTAGTATCCTTTATTCTGCTGACAGTTGATATTCCTGTCTAATTCAGGTTGATAAATCGGAAGTGCATACTGGTTATCAGTATTCCAGGTGATGGCGCCCGCTCTGCTATTCTGATACACTTTGGCCTCATTAGGTCCCAGCGACCATCTTCTTACATTGAACCACCATTTCGCTTCACCGAAAGTTTCCGCCCAGGTTTCATAATACAGCGCGTTTAACGCCAATTGATCTGTGAAGCCCGCATCAGCCGTATTGGGATGCAGGGTAGCTTTAGTGATCTTGCCACCACCAGCAACGGAAGTATAATCCACATTGGCCTGGTTGTCCCATGCCCTGCGATGCACTCTGTTGACATAATCCAGTGCCTGAGGATCATTGTCATTCCCACTGAGTTTCCAATAGCATTCTGCCAGATTGAGGTATACTTCCGGTAAACGGGTGAAGTAAAAATCTGCACCATGCATCCGCGGATTCTGGCTGGCCTGCATATCATACAAGTTGAACTTACGCAGGCTCCATCCATGTTTGATAACATCTGCCGGCTGTTGTGCATTCATTTGGTATTCTGTTTCTGTACCAGCGCCATAAGGCAGTATGGTGGGTTTCGCATTGGCATTCAACACCGTATCTACCCATGGTTGATATGCGGATACCCACAAACGAGGATCTGGATCTGTAGTATAACGTTTCAGCGTTTTCATATGGTAACAGGAATCCACATACGAAGCGGCCACGGTACGGCCAGGAGTACCCAGACCTACCATCACCGGATAGTAATTCTGTGGAAACCCAAAACGACCGAGGTTTCTGTCGTGCATATACATATTACCGTAGCCTGGCGTAGCGCCACCAGGGGCGCCATTATCAAAGAACGGAGTAATAATCAAAGACACTGCCGAGGCGGTAGATGGCCCTGCCATTGCATTATCGCCGGATCTAACAATCGTAATCTGATGTAAGGCTTCGGTGTTATTATTCTCCGTGTAAGCGTATTGTGGATTACCATTCCACATGTTGTAATAATCCTTAAAGTTCATCAGGGATTTTCCGGAGCTCTGTACAATATCCTGGAAGGCATCCCTTGCTTCCGCCCAACGTTCTTCGTACATCAAAGCGCGGCCCAGCAAGGCTTCGGCAGCGTAATAATCAATACGGCCTTTGTCTGCGCCGGTCCAGGTTTTCCTGGTACCATCTGCAGGCACAGTCAGCATAGCAGTGGCCGTTTTCAAATCTGCGATAATGTAATCCCAGCATTGCTTTACAGTACTGCGCGGACGCATTTCATCTGCTCTGTCGCCTATTTTAATATCAGAGGTAAACAGGATAACGCCAGGACTTTTATTATCTCCATTTCCTTTTACTACTACTTCCTGTGCATACAGATTCATCAGGAAGAAATAATGCCAGGCGCGGAGATAATATGCTTCACCAAGTTTATACCTTAATGCCAGCGTATCTGCGGGAGATATACTACTTCCTTTTTTCTGTTTATAGTTGGGTACAATCTGGTCAATGAAGGTTCTGGCCTGTTGTACACCTCTGTATAATCCACGCCACTCCGAGCCGGCATAGGCATTCGCCGCATTCACATGAAGTACCTGCAACTCGTTCCAGTCGCTGGTTCCCAGCCAGGCAACATCTCCGGTGTGATCTATGTTGTAAAAGAATCTTCCCAGTGCAGTAAGACCAAATAGTTCCACACTATGAATATTGGCATAGGGCGAATTAAGGAAGTAATCTACCTGCGCCATATTCTCCGGAAAAATATCCGGATTCAAAACATTGTATGGTTTGGATTCGTCTACAAAATCCTTCTTACATCCCAGCAACAACATACCCAAACCAAGGATGAAGGAAAGTTTTATAATAGTGCGTTTCATTAATTGTAATTTTTAGCTTGATAGATTGGGTTAGAATCCGAATTCAATTCCGAAGGAGTGAATTCTTGTTTTCGGATATACTTCTGCCGAAATAATCCCCTGCGCCAGGGCACTGGAGTTCGCACCGGAAAAGCCAACTTCAGGATCTACATTTTTCACTTTCGAGATCACAAATAAGTTCTGTCCGCTGTAGTAAATCCTGAGCTGCCTAACTTTAATACGACTCAATACTTTCTCAGGCAGGTTGTAGCCAATCTGTAAGTTCTGCAAGCGTAAGAAGGAGCCTTTTTGAATATGATAGTCTGAGATCCGTTTGTAGTTGCCATTCGGATCATACTGGAAGGAATTGTTGCTGATATAACCAAATCTTGGTTGATTGGTGAGACCATTGCCATACATAAAGGAACTGTTGAAGACATTGGCAGTGGTATTAAAATCGTTGTAGATACTGTTATAATAACCATCCATACCATTGTACACATCATTACCATATACGCCATTGAAGAAGCAAGCCAGATCAAAGTTGCGGTAGGTAAGGCCAATGTTGAATCCATAGGTCATTTTAGGCAACGGATTACCGATAATGGTTCTGTCTTTATCATTAATGACGCCGTCTCCATTCAGATCTTCATACCAGATATCGCCAGGCCCTGATCCAGCAGCATTCCAGTAAGCATTGCCACCCGCCTGCGCTTTTGCATTCAACTCGTCCATAGTCTTCTGATCAGGAATCAGACCTTTAGTTTTATATCCGTAGAATTGAGAGATCGGTGCATTCAACTGTGTACGCGCTACGATACCAGACCAGTATTCGCCAGCAGTACCGGCATCAATCGGCAGACTTTCCCCACCGAAAGACAATATTCTATTACGATTGAAGGCCGCATTGAATCCAATGTTCACACCCAGTTTTCCGAAAGTCTCCTGGTAGTTTACAGAGAATTCAAATCCTTTGTTTCTCATTTTACCCAGGTTCATATCCAGCACATAGGAATCGGATGCATTGTGACCTCCCGTCATACCTGCGCTAGGCGGCAGACTACGTTGATACAACATATCTTTTGTATCACGGATATAATAATCCAGGGTGAGGGTTAATTTGTTATTCAGCAATCCTACATCCATACCCACATTAGAAGTGGTAACCGTTTCCCAGTGGATATTCTGATTGGCAACACGTCCTATTCCCCAGCCGCTAACAGCGCCTGTTCCAGGTAATTCATTGAATTGTGTTTTATCATAGTTCGCCAGAGAAGGGATGTATACATAACTACCCACACCATCATTACCCAGACTTCCATAAGACACTCTCAACTTCAGATCTGATAACGCGCTAAATCTGTCTTTCAGGAAATGTTCTTCAGACATTCTCCAACCTGCGGCAGCAGAAGGGAAGTTCCCTTTTCTGTAGCTCGGCGCAAAGCGATCGCTGATATCCTGGCGCAGATTGGCTTCCAGCAGGTATTTATTTTTATAGGAGTAATTTACTTTTCCAAAGTAACTGAGCATGCGGGAGATCCCATAGTCCATATCAGCGGAGCGGCCGCTGGTATTGGCAGGCACATTACTCAATGCAGAAGACTCAGAGAAGCCTACCGGAAACGCATCTGAAATAACCGGTACGGAATAAGCGGAATTAACGGCATAAATAGATCCGGACAAATTATCAACAGATGATTTTCTTCCTTCTGTACCGGCTAACAATTTAAACTCATGGTTACCGATTTTCTTATCATATGAAGCCACAATGCTTCCTACATAAGCCATCGTCAGCGCGCTTTGTTTTCTGAGGTTATCCTGTGGCTGATTTGATTGACCAGACACATACCATTTCCCTTCAAACTGCCGTGCCATACTGGTTACAAAATCGCCACCGCCGGTAGCGCGTACATGCAAGCCGTCTATCGGTTCATAATCTATATAGAGGTTTCCTTCGGCCTCGAGAGAATTATATCTTCTGTTGGTGGTATTAACATAGGCTGCCCAGTTACCGCCGTTATAATTTCCGGAAGACGGAAGTCCGCCCCAGGAGCCATCGTCATTTTTAGGGCGCATCATGGGAGATGACCGGAAAGGCAAAGCATAGGCATTTGCCTGATTCCCGGTTATTACCGGCGGGTTATCCGCATAGGAATACAGGTTCACCCGTTCTCCCACTTTTACTCTTTTACCCAGGTCATAATCGCTATTGATACGGAGACTATATCTTTCCGACCAGGAGTTAGTCACAATGCCATCGGCACGACGATAGCCCGCAGAAATATAATAGTTCTGCTTAGCGCTTCCGCCACTAATCGCCACGTTATAGTTTTGTTCTTTCCCTGTACGATAGAGATATTTTACCCAGTCGGTATTCACCGATTCATCCCAGTTGGCAGCTACCGGATTGATAGCAGCCCAGGCTCTTTTGTAATCCTTTGTGCCTAGTAACTTGGGCATGAAGGTACCATTGCTGAAACCCTGGTTTACAGAGATATCCACATTGGTTCTTTCCTTGCGGGAACCCTTCTTGGTGGTGATTAATATTACCCCACCCGCTGCTCTGGCCCCGTAAATCGCGGCAGAAGAAGCATCCCGGAGTACCTGGATATTTTCAATATCCCGGGGATTGATACCAAAACCGGTATTACCGAGAGCAGGTACGCCGTCTATTACATATAACGGCGACATACCACGGATATTCCCGACTCCTCTGATCACCACGGTACCAGTGGATCTTGGATCTCCGCTGGCATTGGTCACCTGTACGCCGGCAGCACGACCTTGTAACATGTTGGCCACACCGGTAACCGCCATTTTGGAAATATCTTTTGTGCTGATAGAGGATACGGCCCCGAGGAGATTCGCTTTCTTCTGCGCGCTATATCCAATTACCACTACATCCTGCAATTGTTTTGAAGTAGAAACCAGCACAATCCGGAGGGCAGTACTTTGATGATTCACCGCCACATTATTATCCGTAAACCCTACGCTGCGGATAGTCAAAGTAGCTGTCGATTTGGTCAATTTAATAGTGAATTGTCCGTTGGCATCAGTGGCCGTTCCGTTGGAAGTGCCATCTTCCACTACCGTGGCGCCAGGAATAGGTTCATGCTGTTCCGAGACTACTACCCCTTTTACAATAGTAGCAGGAGGGTCCTGGGCCCTCGCAACAGATGTCAACAGGAATAATACAATGCATAGCAATCGGTGCATTTTCATTCGTGGAAAAGTTATTCCATAAGAGAGTAATCCCCTTACAAAACAGGACACATTATTGTTTTTCATATACGTAGAAGTTGCGACTAAATAAGCTCAATCGTTGCAATCAAAAATATTAACAGGTAGTGGGCAGATGCAAATTAAATCACTCAAAAAGCCAGTACAAAGTGCAAACAAAGTACGAACAAAGTTGCATTCATTTGAATATCAGATGTATATAAATAACACTTTAAACGTATCAAAATAGGTTCCAGGAAGGACAAATAGGAGTCCGTCTCCCTAAAAAAACTTTTGGGACAACAAATGCTATAAAATAATTGGCGCAGTTATCATTTATAAATGGTCGTAATATGCATTCGCTCTCCGGTGACCAGGAAGATAATTTCTTCGATTTTCTTATCCAGATCTGTCTTGTTTAAAAAGGGGTATTTTTTTCGTATAGCCTCAATTAATCCTAACTCTTTCAACAGTGAAATTTTTTTCTCCGGGTCCAGGGCACATAACCTGGGCATGTCAGATTCCTGCGTCATCTGGAAAAGTACATGCTTTTTCAACAACTGAATATATTCTCCATATATGATTCCCTGGGTATAGAGATATAGCTCTATGATTTTCTTCTTTTTGTGGGAGATGACCGGCATACCATTGCTGCTGTAGTCGGTCAACCCTTTCAGAAATACGAGGGTAAACTGGGTGGACAGGCATCTTCTGTTATCAGAAGCAGCTTTGCTTTTTAACATTGCCAGCATATCGTTTACG
Source organism: Chitinophaga dinghuensis (assembly GCF_003259435.1). GTDB lineage: Bacteria > Bacteroidota > Bacteroidia > Chitinophagales > Chitinophagaceae > Chitinophaga > Chitinophaga dinghuensis. The sequence goes on along the minus strand of NZ_QLMA01000001.1, from coordinate 21,846 downwards.
GTGGTCAGCATCGTTTTTACAGGTGAAGAAATTTCTTTGATGAGGTCCAGCTCCCCTTGCATTCTTTGCTTCAGCTGTGTGCCTGCCTGCAAGAATCGGGAAATGATATAGTTATTAAATGTAATACAATGAGCTGTAGCGGGTTTTATATTGAAATTATAAATGTCTTTTCCGAATACGAAGGTCTTTTGCAGCAATTCACTGCTTTTTCTTTCAATTCGAAGGAGGTTTTCAAACTGCAACAAATGGTTCGCAGAGAAGAAGGTAAACAAGTCGGTTTCGAAATCAGGTAACGTGAAAGGCAGGATATTAAAATGGGTATCATAGAATTTAAGTCTTTCCTCATAGCGATGGATACTATGGAATTGCAGAAAGAGTTCATTGATTTCCGTATGTGTATAATCCATGTTGTATCATTTTCATTCCACAGAAAGTAGAAAGAGCCGGTACATTACTGCACCGGCTCTTCCGGTAAAGATGGGATTACTTATTTTTCCCACCAGGCCTTGTAGGTTGTTATTTCTTTACCGCCCATCTGCTGTATTTCAGCGCCATAGTTCTTACTATTGATCGTTTGCTCAGATGTTGGGTAAAGGAAGCGGCTTGGAATACTGCCATTATTGAGGTTAGCAGCGCCACCAGTCTGCAATGCAGGATACCCTGTACGACGAAACTCAATCCAGCCTTCAAATCCGTTATTGATATTCGCCATCCATTTCTGGGAAATAATCTGTTGGAGGGCATTACTTTGGGAGGAGTTATCGAATACCACACCAGTATGTGTCAGATAATTGGCCGCCAGAGCGCCACTGATACCCATTTCTGCGAAAGCGCCTGTAACGCCATTATTATAATGCGCAGCGGCACTACCAGTAACAAAGCCCTTGAGTGCAGCTTCAGCCAGGATAAACTCCTGTTCTGCATAAGTAATAACCCTGGCTTTGATCAATGCAGGATTATTTCCTTTTGTGAAGCTCACATTAAAGTTAGAGGCCTGTTTACTTTGCGCATCTGTGGCATCTACTACCATCGGCATTCCGCCATAATTATTAAAACTAAACGGAGCACCGGCGGCTGTCAATGCGTTAGTCGTAAAGTATGCCGTCAGGCGGGCACTGTCCTGTGTATTCAGGAATTGGGTGTAAAGCGCGCTGTTCATGTATTTCACCGCAAAATCGCCGGACCTTTCCGTAAGACTCACAAAATTGTAAGGCGTAACTGTTGGCAATGCCAGGGTTCCGCTCTGCGACGCATTCTGCATGGTAGCACCGTTATCCACAATACTTTGCATTTCTGTCGACACACTAACTTTAGAAGATATCCTCAGCAGGTAGCGTAAGCGCAAAGCGTTGATAAACGCTCTCCAGTTATTGGTATTGGAGTTATAAAGCACATCACCTTCCATTAACCCGGAAGGATTCGCTTTCAGTAAGCTATCCGCTTTTCTCAAACTCGCGATGATACCTTGGTTCGGGTCCATGTACACAGTTTGCTGACTATCATATGCAGGAGTATAAACGCCCGTATTACCTTGCAGTGCCTGGAGAAAAGGAATATCTCCCCATAACTCTGTGAGCTGTGCAAAAGCGTAGGAACGCAATGTGAGTGCCGCCGCCTGCAATAATGGATTATTCTTCGTTTGACCTAATGTGTATAAAGTATTAGCATCACGAGCCGCTTCATACATGGGAATCCAATATGGCTCGTTGGTTACTGGCGAATAGCGGGTAGGCTGGTCGTAGTAAGACTGACTGAAAGTCATATACTGATTATATCCATTTCCCAATGTCCACACAATATTCGCGTTGTTATAAAATTCCGACACAATGGTATTTGATAATAAAGTAGTGGCATCTGGCTTTTCCAACGCATTAGGGTTCATATTCACCTGCTTCAGTTCCTTGGAACAAGCGCCCAGCGCTATACTTATTATAATGGTAGCCAGGAAATAGCTGCTCTTTTTCATGATGATGAATTAAAGTTTGTATTAAAAATTAAGACCAAGAGAGAAGCCCAGACTTTTGGTAGATGGAATGCTCAGGAATTCAGTTCCAGGTAAGATCTGCTGTCCGCGCAATGCCAGGGTTTCAGGATCTACATCCTTGTTCTTGGTGAACTCCAGGATATTTCTTCCTATCAGGGAAACATTCAACTTACTGCCGGAAACCTTTCCGAAGATGTTCTTGAATGTATAACCAATACGCAGCTCTCTTAATTTCAGATAGGATGCATCATACATGAAGGCTTCATTATTAGAAGCATTGTAATACCCATTATAATAAGTAGCAGCATCTACTTTAACTGTATTGGGAACATACTTCCCAGTGCCATCATCCATCACACCTTTTCCAATAATGCCTGTTTCTCTTCCTGGCAGCGTTTCTACAGACATACCACCAGCCAATACGCCTAATTCCGTATAAGAGAAGAATTTGCCCCCCTGATGCCAATCCCAGAGGAAACTCATATTGAAATTCTTATAATTCAATTCATTGGACCAGGCCAGTACAAAGTCGGGATTATAGTTACCCAACAGGGAATTCTGGGTAGAGGTAAACTGCGGAACGCCGTTCTTATAAACGATATTTCCCTGTGGATCTCTCACAAATGCGTTTCCATACATATTCCCTAAACGCTGCCCCACTTTGGCATCATACTGAATAGCTCTGTAGTAGCGGTCGTACTGGGTAACCTGTGCATAAACATAGGTATTGATACCATCCGGCAGCGATACCACTTTACCCACATTATGACTGAAATTGAAGCTCATATCCCAGTTGAAGCCATTGGCCGAACGGAATGGAGCTGCCGTCAGCATCACTTCCACGCCTTTATTATTGATTTTACCACCATTTACATAGGCATTGGTATAACCGGAAGACACTGGTATTGGTAATTGCACCACTTCATCTTTGGTATTAGACTGGTAGATAGTCGCGTCGAGGCCCAATCTGTTTTTCAGGAACCTCACTTCAATACCCGCTTCTGTAGTCGTAGTGGAAGAAGGTTTAAGATGATTATTGGCCAACACATTATTACCGCTGGTCAATGGAGCATTATTGAAAGGAGTATTGGTAATAAAGGTATTGTTGATGGAGTATGGATCTGCATCACGGCCCACTTGGGCGGCTGAAGCTCTCACTTTCAAATAGGAAATTGCTTCTGGTAAATGCACCATATCTGAAACAATCGCACTCAGCGAGGCCGATGGATAATAGTAAGAGTTATTGCCCGCAGGTAAGGTACTGGATCTGTCATTACGACCAGTTACATTCAGGAAAATTTTATTCTTGTAGTCGAAATCGGCAAACGCATACAAGCTATACACCACCTTATCAAATTTCTGATACAGCGTTGGCAACTGGTTCTGTGCATTGGAGAAGTTATACAACCCTGGCGTAATCAGCGCATTGGCAATATCCCTGGTATAGGTGATATTCTGCATAAAGCGGTTACCGCCAAAAGAGGCATTCACATTAAATAAATGACTGGGCTTCTTATGATAACTTACCAGGAAGTCTGTATTATTCTCAAAATAATTTACATTATCCGTTCTGAATCCACCACTTGGAAAACGCACACTGGTAAAGGATCTGTGCCCTTCTCTATTATCGGCATAGAAGTCGGACCCCGTTCTTAACATAACATTCCACTGGTCATTAATGGCGTATTTCAGCGAGGCATTACCTAATACCCTGTTCTTAGTAAAACTGTTGGTATTATCGTATAAGGTGACATAAGGATTATCGTGGTTATTCCAGTAGCGGAACTGATTCTGTTGATCTCTGCCCGTCTGCCATTCTTTTTTCAGCGAATTAATATCGATGTTGATAGGCATACCATAAACGCCAAAAAAAGTATACATCACACTTTCAGACCCATAACCAATATTAGGACGGTTGCCGCTTCCGCTGTTGATATAGTTGATAAAGAAGTCGGTACTCAGTTTATCATTAAAGTGATGATCAGCCCGCAATGCAATGCCATAGCGTTTTAGATCGGTACCAGGAAGAATTCCTTTATTGTACAGCTGATCCACGGAAAAATGATAGCTTCCTTTCTCTGTGCTTCCACCAAAACCCAAACTGTTCTGTGTAGTCAAACCTGTCTGGAGAAACTTACTGAAATGGTCCGCATGTCCCACCCACGAAGTAGGCGTAACCGTTAGACCAGGGTTGATACCTCTGGCAATCAAATCGCCCGCCTGATAACCATCTCCTGCAGGACTATCAAACTGCACTACTTTTACAGAAGGATCAAACTTCAATCCCCAGTTAGGAATATTATTTTCGTTGGCGCCGGCACCATTAACGAAAGTATAGGTATTGGGCGTACCTGAAAGCGGATAGGCATTCACACCAGCGCCGTATTCATTTTGCAGACGTGGTAATTTTAATGGCGTTTCAAAAGTAGTAGTGGTATTAAAGGAGACACCAATTTTTCCTTTTTCAGAGGCTCCTTTCTGGGTGGTTAAAACCACTGCGCCATTGGCAGCGCGGGAACCGTACAAAGCCGCTGCAGTAGACCCTTTCAGTACGGTTATTTTAGCTATATTATTCGGATTGATTTCCGCAGCCCCATTTCCCCAATCCACTTCTGCCCAGGTACCCTGATTAGAGGAGTTTTCTATGGCATTATTAAAGAACGTTTCATTATTGATTGGTACCCCATCCACTACAAACAAGGGCTGATTGGAACCATTAAAAGAGTTCTCTCCCCTGACAACTATCCGGGAAGTAGAGCCTACCCCTGCACCGCCATTGGTAATGACTACCCCAGCCACCTTACCTTCCAGATTATTGATAAGATTAGGATCAGGCGCCGCTGTAAGTTGTTTGGAGTTAACTGTTTGTACGGCGTATCCAAGCGCTTTTGATTGCTTGTTGATACCCAATGCGGTAACTACTACTTCGTTGAGCGCTTTATTATCTTTTTGCAGCGCAATCGTGATAGATGCCTGTGCGCCAATGGCAATACTGGCCTGCTTATATCCCATGAAATAAACAGTCAATGTGCCATTAGCAGGAGCATTCATCTTGAAATTACCATCGGCATCTGTGATGGCTCCTTTGGAAGAATTTTTCAACGTGATCATCGCCCCGATAATAGGTGACTGGTCATCTGCATCCACTACCTTACCGGAGATAAATCCTGGCGTTTGTGCTTGTACTATTGCTATACGCAATAGCGATACCAGGAATAGAGATATTATTAATAGCAAAGAGGAAAACTTTCGCATAAATCTGATTTGATTGAAGCCAATGCTGAGACAATAAACTGCCTGCGCACAACCAACAGGTGGTCGGCGATATACATAAGCAGCCTTATAAATGGGACATACAGGGATACTTAATACCCACTGATAATCTTGCTATCAGCAAGAATCAGATGCGTAGCACACAGTTTCGAAGGAATAATGGAGATAACGTATAGGCGTAGCGATAGCAAGGAAGAATCGTATCTGCATCAACGATTGCAAACCATCTTTTTATGATGCGTAAAAGACCAAATGTAGTACGCTGTTCCTCTGATGCAGATTCAAATACAGTCTCTTCAGATGCCAACGCATCATCTGTATAACTGGATCTTCTTTTATGAAGACGTATCTGCTCAAATATTTTATCAGGATGATGTAGATGATGGGCGTTATAACTAAACCATATTGGGGATAAGAATACCCTAATAAAAAGTAGCGTAATCAATATGGCAAAACGCGGATACATAATACAACAAAGCTATAGCAAGGTCACAATGCTTTGTTAAAACGTAGGTTAACTTATGATGAATTAAACGTTAAGTAGGTTAATAAAAAAATTCATTAATTATCCCAAGTCATCATCAGCATATAAAGCATTAAACAAAACAATAATACCACAAGACCATTACCCAGTACTCCTTCCCCCTCAGCAACACCGTAACAATCCTCTTTTATTTAATAATATATTCATTGCAATATTAAATCAGCTGATGTACTTTCGGAGATATTAGCGAAGTCATTTGGGGAATATCGTCCTCCATTACATTCCAATAATTGCTAGATAAATTATGAAAACAGTGCAACAATATTTACTGAAAAGCATAACTGCATGCTTTTTATTGACTGCGCCCACCCTACAGGCACAAGTAATACCAAACAGTCCGGAACCTAGAAAAGATGTCAGAAAACCAGTAGACACCTCCCTGACCCAGTTTCTGGTGGGCGATAAACTCCTGGCCAATAGTCATCTCCTGAATCCTGCCGGACAAAGTCTTAATCTCTCCAAAGGAACCAGGGTATTAAACCTGGACCTTGCACAACAACAACACATCCTCATCGCAAAGACCAACAGGCGGCTTTCCTTTATTAATGCAAAAGATTTCTCTACCATCGGTTCCTTCGACTACCTCGACAAGGAATCTGGCTCTATGTATGGTCTGGCTGTAGATAAAAATGATTCCACTATATACTTCACCGGCCTGGAGAAAAATTTATATGTCGGAAATGTAAGCAGCAGCGGCACATTTACGCTTACTAAAAAAATCAGTCTGTCTTCCAATAATAAAAAAACCAATCCTTTAGGAATCGGTCTGTGCAACGATAATATTGCCTTCGTTGCGCTGGCCATCACTAATGAGGTCGCAGTCGTGGATGTGGCAAAAGGTAAATTAATAAGCACAATCCCAGTAGGCGTTTGCCCTTATGCTGTGGTGATCAGCAAGGATAAAAAACTGGCATTCGTGAGTAACTTCGGAGGACCACATCCCGGGAAAAATGATCGGACAGAAAAATCCGCAGGAACAGATGTAGCGGTAGATGAACGTTCTGTGGCATTACGCGGTTCCGTTACGGTGATAGATGTGCAGTCCAGGAAAAAGATAGCCGATATTACCACCCGCATCCATCCAGAGTCCATGGTCTTATCTCCTGATGGCAAATCACTGTATGTAACAGATGATAGCGGCGACGGTGTCAGTGTCATTGATGTAAAGACCTTGAAAGTAGCGCATACCATCAATACCAAACCAGATCCTTCCCTGCCCTATGGCAGTCTGACCACCGCACTGGCATTCAGTTCCGATGGTAAAACACTATTGGCCGCCAATGCAGGTAATAATTCCATTGCACTCATTGATCCGGCACACCCCAAAAAAGCGCCTTATGGCTTTATCGCGGCAGGCGGATTTCCTGGCGCCATCAGCGTTAGCGGCAACCAATTGTTCATTGGAAATGTAACAGCGTTAAAGGGTGAAATACAAAAAGTATCGCTCCCTGCTAATAAATCAGAAGTTGATAACTATACCGCTGAAGCCAGCAAAGGATTCCATTTTATAGATTTGCTCAGAGCCCAGGCCGGAGCCAATGCGAAAGCTGCGCCCAAACCTGTTCCGGATAATGTAGGCGAGCCTTCGTCTATCAAACACGTAGTGTATATCATTAAGGAAAATAAAAAATTCGATCAGGTATTGGGCGACTTCGGAAAAGGAAATTGTGATCCTAAGCTGGTGGAATTTGGTAGGGAGATAACACCCAACACACATGAATTAGCCAAACAATTTGTATTGCTAGACAACTACTATTGCAATGGCGTTAACTCCAGCGATGGCCACCAATGGGCTATCCAGGGGATTACTACGCCATATCATGAAAAGGATTTTTCAAACGGACATTGTGCCTATGATTTCGGAACCGATCCGCTGTCATATGCAGGATGTGGCTTCATTTGGAATCACTTACTTCGTAAAGGAATCTCTTTCAGAAACTTCGGAGAAACAGATCTGGCGGAAATAACTAAAGGGAAAACCTGGACAGATGTCTATAACAGCTGGAAAAACAAAAACGATTCTGCCCAATACCAATGCTCTTATGCGATGAAGAGTCTGGAAAAGTACAGCGACATGCGTTACCCAGGCTGGAATATGAATATTACAGATCAGGTAAGGGCAGACGCGTTTATCACTGCACTGAAAGAGTACGAAGCAGCAGGCAATCTGCCTGAATTTATGATCGTTTACCTACCGAATGATCATACCAGCGGTTATGGCGAACAAAATCCCACTCCGCGCGCCTATGTAACAGACAATGACTGGGCTACAGGACGCGTGGTAGAAGCATTGTCTAAAAGCTCTTTCTGGAAGGATATGGCCATTTTCATCAATGAAGACGATCCTCAAAGCGGCACAGACCATGTAGATGGCCACCGCTCCTTCTGTTTAGTAGCAGGGCCTTTTGTAAAACGCGATACCGTTATCAGTAATTTTTACAATCAATCATCCGTATTACATACCATCTGCCAGATATTCGGCGTACAACCAATGAATCAATTAGTGGCAGCCGCGCCGTTAATGACAGCCTGCTTTCAGCAGCAGGCCGACTATACCGCCTACAACGCGCTAACGCCAACAATTGCCATCAACGAATTGAATCCGCCTAAAGATCAAATCAAGAGTAAAACCACTGCCAAACTAGCCCCGCTAACGCAGAAAATGGATTTCTCCAAGCCGGATCTGATCGACAAAGACGCCCTGATCTTTAGTGAATATATATGGTCCACTATTCACGGCGACAAGCCCTTTCCAAAAGCCTACTTCGGCGCCCATCAGAAAGGCCTGAAAGCACTCGGCCTGAAACTGGATCCTAAGTATAAAGAAGACAATGACTAAAAAAAATATCCCGTCCTGGAATAGGGTAATTCCAGGACGGGATAATACTTTAATTCAAATCAACTATAGAAGAATCCGTAGTAGTTCAGTGCGCCAGTCGCTGTTTCAAACTATTAATTTCGTCCAGCCATTCCTCCTGATCTTCCCAAAGCTCTTTTAATTCGGAATCAGTCGCAATCATATCTATACACCGAACCGCCAGTGCCCGAAGGCCATTCGGAAATTGTTGCCCTTTCAATGTCGCCAATATTGGTTCCAGGTTATGCGAAATCTCATGATAATCTTCAGGTATTTTACCATCCAGAATACAGATGACTTCAGCAGCAGCAATCGCAGGCTGGTTATAGTCTGCCTCCATTGGGTTATCTATTGATGCCTGCAATGTTTCTCTGATAAATTCAAGGGTTGGCGTCTCACATAAGTCAATTATCCAATCTCCTGCACTGTCATTTCCAAAGCTTTTTTCACTCCATGTTCCCATTGATATATTCCTTTTTAAATGAACGATGGAATATAGTTATAATATGCTGTTCCGCACACAAGGAGATACTTTCATCATCAACTTTTCTACCTCATATTTAGCGGGAACACTTTCAGCTATTTTTGCTATATTATGTAACATAAATCCAGGCCCCTGTTGAAAAGCATACCAGTAAGTGGCAGCAACTGTAGCAAAATTTACCCCTGTAAGCATATTGTTAATCAATTCATCACTAAAACCCGCACTCCCATGAAATCGTATCTATTCTTTCCTTGTATTGTACTCATGCTATTCTCCTGTAGTAAACCCGCTGACATGCAGGTGGAGAAGAAAGCAGTAATGACTACTCAAACTGAGTTAACCAGGCAGACCAGTGCCAACAGTCCTACGGGTCCGGCAGTAACAGATTTTTACCTGGACTATTTATATACCACCGGAAGTGGTATAGCTACCATACATTTCACCAATAATACTGATACGCTGGCATTTTTTACGATAGAGTTAAGAAGCGGTACCAGTCTCCTTGGTATGAGAACCGCAAATGTTAGTGCCAATTCGGGGATTTACATCAGTTTTCAACTGTCGCTTACCAGTGGTACACTCAACGCAAAAGTGATGAAAGGCTCCAGTTCCTACACTGCCAGTTGTACAATTTATAACGCCACCACTAATCCGGTTAATCCTACCTACAAGGCAACAGCTTTAGCATCTACTCCCCAATTATCCTTAACCTATTATCGTAATCCTGTTACGATGGTTAAATATTATACGCCTGAACTCACATGGACATCCTTTTCCAATGTTATTCCAACCGGTTCGGATTACATCTATGCAGCCGTTAAATATCCTACTGGTGGAGGTAGTTGTCTGTATCCGGAAAGCAGATCGAATGATGTAAAGGTCAACAAAATCAGTTTCAATGGGGTAAGCAATGAAATCTATATATGCTAGCCGGCTTATGTAGATTATACGTGGAGTAATAAACCATTTAGCCCAGATACGGTTCCTGCCAGTAAATGGACACGTGTCTATATACAATGGTAAATGTGCTGTGGATAGTTTGGACTGTTAGTTAACGGTCCAAACTATGTAGTAAATTAAGATTACAATTAGAGGAAAGGAGGTCTGATTACTTCCCAATACAGAACTTACTGAATATATAATCCAGTCTGTCCTCATTCGTCACTTCTCCGGTGATTTCACCCAGGAAATGCAACGCTCTCCGAATATCCAGCGCCAATAGATCGCCAGGTACCCCGTTATCCATTCCATTGCTCACATCATGGAGGGATTTGAGTACTTCCTGAAGGGCAGAATGATGTCGTGCATTGGTGATGATAGTATCTTCTGTGTTAATATCTCCGGACAATACTTTTTGCACAAGGGCTTGTTTGAGGTCGTCCACATGGGCGTGATTTTTCGCAGAAATGAACAAAATACCCTGAATTTTGGAGAATTTCTCCTGTATAGCGGACTCTCCCGCGATGTCAGTTTTATTGCCAACAAGGAGGAAATTAATGTTATCAGCCTGGAAGGAATCGATTTGTTGTTGCAGGTCCTCCGCGGAATTTTCATTTACATCGAAGAGGTATACTACTACGCCTGCCTCTTTGATCTTCTCCATGGTTTTCTGTACCCCAATACTTTCAATGGTATCATTGCTTTCCCGAATACCGGCGGTATCAATCAGCCTGAACAGAATCCCCTCGATATTCAGTACCTCTTCAATGGTATCGCGTGTAGTACCCGCTATATCGCTTACAATGGCCCTGTTTTCGTTCAAAAGTGTGTTGAGGAGGGTAGACTTCCCCGCATTCGGTTTGCCCACAATCGCCGTATTTACCCCATTTTTGATCACATTTCCCATTCGGAAAGAATCAATCAGGTGTCGAATGGTCGTGTTTGCTGCCGTAACCAGCTCATACAGGCGGGTACGATCTGCAAACTCCACATCTTCCTGGCTGAAATCCAGTTCCAGTTCTATGAGGGCAGAGAAAGTGATCAGTTGTTCTCTCAGCAGATGCAGTTCTTTGGAAAATCCTCCTCTCATTTGCTGCATGGCTGTTTGATGAGAGGCAGCAGAGTTACTGGCAATCAAATCGGCTACAGATTCAGCCTGTGTCAGGTCTAACTTACCATTCAGAAATGCCCTTTGGGTAAACTCTCCTGGCTTTGCCAGTCGGGCGCCTGCTTTGGTAACAGCATCTATGATTTGTTGTTGAATATAGGGAGACCCGTGACAGGAGATCTCAATTACATCCTCTCCGGTATAGGATCTGGGGCCTTTATAAAGACTAACTACTACTTCATCGATGATGCGACCATCCGCTATGATACCGCCAAAATGTAGGGTATGACTGGCTTGCAACAGGAGGTCTTTGGAAGGAAAGAGGGAATTGGTGATATCAAACGCCTGGCTTCCACTCAGTCGAATAACGGCAATGGCGCCTAATCCAGGTGCGGTGGCTACAGCCACAATGGTATCATCAAATCCGGTAAGTTTTCCCAGCATATCGAAAGTTATTAAAATTAGAAGCTGCAAAGGTACTATAAACTGTATAATGCAAAAATCCCCGTCTCTGGGTAGAGACGGGGATTCGCTATCAAATATTTGTGACAGTACTACTCTTGCAGCGTAAAGCGGATTGGGAGGTTGAACTGTACAGATACCTGGCGACCGTTTTGTTTACCAGGTTTCCATTTAGGCATGGTTTTCACCACGCGAACAGCTTCTTCTTCCAGACCACCGCCTTTTGCGGCTCCGACTGTTTTAACGTCTTTGATATTACCATCAGAATCAACTACGAACTGTACGAAAACAGTACCGGAGATGCCGTTTTCCTGCGCAACGCGTGGGTAACGGATATTCTTATTCAGGTATTTGTTCAGCGCATCTTCACCACCTGGGAAGGTTGGCGGCTGTTCTACGAATGTGAAGATCTCTTCTTTCGCAGGAGCAGGAGGCGCTTCTACCACACCAGTACCTTTACTGTCTTCCAGCAGGCCCGCATCGATACCGTTCGGGTCACCTTCTACAGTTTTAGTGGCGATAGATTTGTCCTTAATATCCTCGTGTTTAGGAGGTATCTCATCTGGTGGTACCTCGTTATCCTTTTTGATCACAGGAGGAGTAAACTGTACTGACGGTTTTACCGGTGGTGGTGGCGCCGGTGGAGGAGGTGGAGGAGGCGGAGTTTTAGGATCGTCAGGAATTTTCAAATCCTCGATCTTAATCTCCTTAATGATTGGCTTCTTCACGGCATCTCCCTCGGAAGCTTTTACCCAGTTAGACACCAGGTAACCACCGATCAGCAATACGAACAGCGACGAAGTACCAATAATGGCGTTCCGCACACGTTTGTTATATTGCCTTCTCAGCTCGTAAGCCCCATAATCCTTATTCCTGCCGTCAAACAGGATATCCAGAAAATCGGACTTTAAGACTTTAGCAGAATCCATTGTTAATGTTTTATGATGGATGCAAAAAATTTAATTATTCCATAAGACTATTTCACGCCATTAGCAGCTTCTGTCTGCTTAATCCACGTTTTATCCTGATCGGAGATATCAACAGTAGCATAACGCTGAATACGATTGATCGCCATTTCATCCAGGATATCTACGAAGTTCTTATAAGTAGCGTCGTTGTCCGCTTTTATAATCACTACTACGTCTTCTGGTTCACCTTTTGCATTTCTCTGCTTAGCAACTTCATCTCTCTTTCTGATGATCTCATCTCTGATACCATTCTTGTTGGCGAATGTCGTTGCTTTAAAAAAGTTAGGATCAGCGGATGCATTTGGATCTTGCGCTAAACCTTCGTAATAATATACTCTGTTATCTTTTCCGAGTAAGATGGTCAAAGCAGTACTTTCTTTTACTTTGTTCTGCTCCTTCTCATCTTTCGTATCTTTTGGCATGATCAAGTCCATTGTTTTGGGCTTGGCCATTGTAGTGGTAAGCATGAAAAAGGTAATCAGGAGAAATCCTAAATCCACCATTGGAGTCATATCCACACGGGTAGAATGTTTCTTGGATTTCGTACCACCGTGTTTACCTTTTCCACCACTACTACTGGTATCCATTTCTGCCATAGTAGTAAGCTTTTTTGGTTTTGAAATCAGCAGCCTTCCAGGCCAGGAAGTTACGCCGTCCAGCGGTCGTATGCTGCTATTTACTTTTTACTGAAACCGGTTAGTACTGGTTAGTGCTTCTTAGTATCAGCACTCATCATCTCCTCATAAGCTGCAGTGCCTGGAGGAGGCGCTTCCAAATTCGTAACCAGGTTCAGTTTCTGGATATGCTTCTCTTTGAATGTATCCAGGATATCCTTGATCTTTGGATAAGGCGTCTGGTTGTCAGCCTTAATACAGAACTTCAACTTAGCGAAGTTACCGCCTTGTGATGCTGCCATTCCATATTCAATCCAAGTCGCCAACTCATTGTTAGCAGAATCAGTAGGAATACCTGTATCCAGGTGTGAATGCTTACGCTGATCAGGTGTTTCGGATAAATACTGTTTCAGACTCTTTAACGGAGTACCTACAGAGGCGCCCAGTACAAAATTCTGCATTTCCTTTTCATCCAGATTCAGTTTGAACTGCGTATTCAGATCCTCAATCAGTTTTCTTCTTTTAGGCTGACCGTCCATGCTGAAAAACACTCTGCCATCCTTATCTACCGTAAATAACAATACGTCAGAATCAGGTAAAAGGGCAGTGTTGATAGAAGACGGTGTAACTACGGTCACCGGCTCGTCCGGTTTGAACTTAGTTGCCAACATGAAGAAAGTTAAGAGCAGAAAAGCCACGTCACACATAGCCGTCATATCGACCAACGTGCTTTTCCTGGGCATTTTAACTTTTGGCATCTTTACTTTTTTTATGGTTTACTTTAATAAGATTCAAAACCGCTCATTTTCCACACAAATAATCTAAATTATTTGTGGTTAGCAGCGAAGCTCTGAGTTAAAGTAAAGCCAGACTCGTCAATAGCATAAGTGATGCTATCAATGCTAGTAGTAAAGACGTTATACATGATGATCGCGATAGCGGAAGTACCGATACCCAGAGCGGTGTTGATCAACGCCTCAGAGATACCCAATGCCAGCTGAGATGAATCAGGTGCACCTGCGTTAGACATCGCGGAGAACGCCTTGATCATACCCAATACCGTACCGAACAGACCCAACAGGGTTGCTACTGATGCAATAGTAGACAAGAACACCAGGTTCTTTTCCATCATTGGCAGTTCCAGTGCAGTTGTTTCTTCGATCTCATTTTTAATAGTCAGAATTTTTTGGTCTGTATCCAGCTCAGTGTTGGAAATCATTTCTTTGTACTTTTTCAGACCAGCTTTCAGAACGTTACCAACAGAACCTTTCTGTTTGTCACACTCAGCCAGAGCAGCATCAACGTTCTTGTTTGCCAGGTGGTACTGTACTTTACGTACCAGCTCAGAACCAGGGAATTTACCTTTAGCTTTTGCCAGGTACAGGAAACGCTCAATTACGAAAGTCAGACAAATCAGCAGCACAGAAATCAGAATTGGTACTACATAACCACCTTTATAAACGGTACCAAACCATTTACCAATACCTTCTGAAATTGGATGACCATCAGGATTGTTACCCTCAAAGTTCGCTGGATTACCCAGTACAAAGAAGAAGATCACAAAACCAATTACCAAACAGATAGGTACAGCCAACGTTGCAAATAAGTTGGATGATTTTTTAGGTTGATGGGAAGATGCCTTAGCAGTAGCTGCAGTCACAGTTGTTTTAGTCTCAGCCATGTTGATTGAAATTTTAGTGTTAAAAATTAAACTATTGTTTGTTAGAAGTTATGAATTACTGTTTTACTCTGTAATGCTCAATGGCACTCAATTTACTCTTTATTCAGTGATTCGCAAAGTTATAAGGTTGGCTCAAAAAAACAAGTGCAGCTCAAAAAATCCCACTAAAATTAACACCCACACCGAAATGCACTACCAGCGCACATTCCACCCCTTTGTTTTGTTTGAGCAAACACTTTATTCAGCAAATAAACCAATATTTATCGCAGTCAGTATCCCGACCAATCACTGTCCCTAAATTTGAAATAGATTGATTTTTTTCAAAGTTGGACGCACAATTTAAGAAAATTTTCAAATGTTCCAACAGAAATCTTGTCAGAACATAAAGTTATTTCTTCCCGCGCCAGTCCTGTCTTTGAGCCTAAATCTCTCACATTCCAATCACAATTATCTAATATCTATAACCCATTTCCGCCCAAATGCAATACCATCGCGGTAATAATCCTTTACTAACGTGAAATCCCCATATTAGCAGAAAATATACTATAATAATTAATGCTTACATAAAAATTTCTTCGGTTTCCGCAGTTTTTTCCAAACACCTATCTCTTCTATCCCCCCTTTTCCCCTTTCTTAACATCTTTTTTACGCTCGTGGAATTTCCTCTTAAGTTAAGACATTATACACTTACTTGCAACGCACTGAAAAAAAAATTGGTCCTATTAGTCTAAATAAACCAACCTATAATCATGATCAAATCGTCACAACACTCTCTCGTGTTGGCCACCCTGGCTAGTGCCATCACACTCAGCACGATCGCATTGCCAGCCGCCGCACAAAAGAAAAAAGATGCTCCCGCAGCTCCGAACTCCTCATTGGCTAAAGATACCAGCAAACCTGCCGGCCAACCAATGATGAAACCAGGCCCTAAACCCGGCCCTAAACCCTTCGCGGAAGTAATCCCGCAAGGCGCTAAGTCCGACTCCGGCCTCATTAATATCTATAAACACGAAGACAGATTCTTCTTCGAATTACCAGATTCCATCCTCGGTAGAGATATCCTCGTCGTAAACCGCCTCTCCAAATCCGCCGCAGACCTGCGCGTCGGCATGAACGGCTTCGGTGGCGATCTCATCAACCAAAATGTAATCCGCTTCGAAAAAGGACCCAACAACAAAATATTCCTCCGGAATATCTCCTTCACCGAAACATCGAAAGACTCCACACAACCCATGTTCTCCTCCGTGATGAACTCCAATATCCAACCAATTGTGGCTGCCTTCGATGTGAAAGCGTACTCCAAGAATAATAACAGCTCCGTTATCGACCTCACCGAATATATCAACGGCGATAACGACGTATTCTTCTTCGACCAACAAATGAAATCTGCCCTCAAACTCGCAGCTTTCCAACCCGATAAATCCTATGTCATCGATGTGAAATCATATCCGATGAACACGGAAATCAGAACCGTTAAAACCTACGCCAAATCCTCCGCTCCAATGGCTCCAGGTATGCCTCCCGCTCCAGGCGGAAACGCTACCGTGGAACTCAATAGCTCCATCGTTCTCCTCCCTAAAGTACCCATGCAACCCCGCTATGCGGACTCCCGCGTTGGATTCTTTGCTACCGGTACCACCGACTTCGACGCGGACCCTCAAGGCGTGAAAAAATTAGTCATGATCACCCGCTGGAGACTGGAACCAAAACCAGAAGACATGGAGAAATATAAACGCGGAGAACTCGTAGAACCACAGAAACCAATCGTGTTCTACATCGATCCCGCTACTCCTGTTAAATGGCGCAAATACCTGATCCAAGGCGTGAACGACTGGCAAGCCGCATTCGAAGAAGCCGGATTCAAAAACGCTATCATCGCGAAAATGGCGCCTACCAAAGAGGAAGACTCCACATGGTCCCTCGATGACGCCAGATTCTCTGCCATCGTTTATAAACCATCCGCTATTCCTAACGCCAGTGGCCCACATATCCACGACCCTCGCTCCGGCGAAATCCTGGAAAGCCATATCAACTGGTACCATAACGTAATGCGCCTCCTCCGCAACTGGTACTTTATCCAGGCCTCTCCTAACGATCCTCGCGCCCGCAACATGCAATTCAGCGATGAACTGATGGGTGAACTGATCCGCTTCGTTTCTTCACATGAAGTAGGCCATACGCTGGGCCTCCGCCACAACTACGGCTCCAGTTCTACTTATCCTGTGGAAAAACTCCGCGATAAAGAATGGGTGAAGAAAAACGGTCACGCCGCTTCTATCATGGACTATGCCCGCTTTAACTACGTGGCACAACCTGGCGACGGCATCTCTGGCGCCGACTTATACCCTCGTATTAACTACTACGATAAATGGGCTATCGAATGGGGCTACCGCCAGTTCCCTGACCTGAAAACACCAGAAGAACAAAAAGTTAAACTCAACACCCTCACCGTTGAAAAACTGAAAGACAAAAAATTCTGGTTCGGTCATGAAATGGACCCTAACGATCCACGCAGCCAAAACGAGGACCTCGGCGATAACGCCATGAAAGCTAGCATGTACGGTATCAAAAACCTGCAGCGCATCATGCCTAACCTCATCACCTGGACAAACACGCCAAACGAAGGTTACGCGAATCTCTCCGAAATGTATAAGGAACTCGTTACCCAATACGGTCGCTATATGGGCCACGTGGCTAAAAATATCGGCGGTATCTATACCACGCCTAAAACTTCTGAACAAGAAGGCGTAGTAATGGAATTCGTTCCTAAAGCCACCCAGAAAGAAGCAGTTACTTTCCTCAACCAGCAACTGTTTACCACTCCTAAATGGCTCCTGAACCAGGATATCTTCAACAAAATCAGCGAAGACGGCGCTTCTGTGATAGCTGAAAAACAAGATGCTATTCTGGAGAAAATCATCAATAACAACACAGTTGCGAAACTGGTAGCATCAGAAGCTGTACTGGGCGCAAATGCCTATAAACCAGCAGAACTGCTGGCAGATCTTAAAGTTGTAATTTTCTCAGAACTGACCACCCATCAAAATGTGGATGTCTTCAAAAGAAATCTCCAGCGCTCTTATGTGGAAAAACTGACCAAAATGGTGAATCCTCCAGCATCTCCAATGGGAGGCGCTGCCGGTAATGCCCGCCTGTCCGATGGTACAGCCCTGGCCCGCGTTTCTCTCAATACCCTGAGAACGGAACTCCGCGCTGCTGCTGCCGCTGGCGATGCTACTACCCGTGGTCACTACCAGGACCTGGTAGCTTCCATTACCAAAACGCTTGATAATAAATAAAATTAGCGTCCTATAATACGACATAAGCCCCTTCCACAATGGAAGGGGCTTATTTATTACGGATAATTGCTTAATATAGCGCGAATTTTTAACCACTAAGCCTCAAAAGTGAAAGATCGCTCTAATAAAATAACGATATACGACATCGCACAAAAGCTGAACCTATCCGCTTCAACAGTTTCCCGTGCCCTCCAAAACAATCCCCTGATCAATGAGGAAACTCGCCTCAAAGTCCAGGAGATGGCCACCGAAATGGGTTATGTGCCTAACTGGATAGCTTCAAGCCTGCGAAAAAAACGTTCTAATATCTTAGGTCTGATTGTACCTCGTACTTCCATGTACTTCCAAAGTACAGCGATTTCAGGTATTCAGCACGAGGCACACAAGTATGGCTTTTCCATCATGATCGGACAGTCAGACGAAAGCGTAGCAATGGAAAAAGAACTGGTTCACACGTTCTATTCCCTCCGCGTAGACGGTCTGCTCGCTGTTTCGTCCATGTTCACTACCAATACAGATCATTTCAACCCGTTCGTTAAGAATAATATCCCTATTGTTTTCTACGATCGAGTACCTACCGACTTCAACGGCTATACCATTACCGGCGATGATTACCAAGGCGGATACCTCGCTACAGAACACCTGATCCGTCAAGGTTGCAAACGAATCGCCCATTTCTCCGGTATATTAACTTGTAATCTCTACCAACAACGCTTGGCTGGCTATAAAGCAGCATTAGCTGCATACGATATCCCCTTCGACGAAAGCCTGATTCATGTGCACGATCTTACCATGACTTCCGCCGCCGCTGCCGCTCAACAGATCTTCAGCAAAGGGAAGCTGCCAGACGGACTATTCTCCGCCAACGATTCATCTGCTGTTGCATTCATTCAGGAAGCCAGGAAACAAGGAATCGATATCCCTGGACAGATTAAAGTCGTAGGTTACTCCAACGACTTGTCTTCCCGTATCATTTCTCCATCCCTTACTACGATCGAACAATCGGGCTACAATATGGGCCAGAAAGCCGCCAGCACCATTATTCAACTTATCAACCAGGACGAAGGCATTAAAGTGACCAAAAACTATGTGTTCCCGGTAGAACTAATACAAAGAGAATCAACAATGTAATTATTCACCTATACGCTGATAAATTTTCTGCTAAAACCTACCACTTTATGAGGCAACTTAAAATCCTTGCTGCCGCGAGTCTCATACTCACTGCAGCTTGCCGTACCACTGTGTATGTTCCGAGTCCTACTAATGCGCCAGCATTGAAAGAAAAACATGAATTCAAGGCTACCGTAGGTCCAAACAGTATTCAAACTGCTTTTGCCATCACGGATCACCTGGCGATCATGGCTAACGGACAATATGTCTACAGAAGTAATCTTTTTAGCTCCGATGGACAAACGCAAAGCAGCAATGGATATGATCGATACGTGCAAGGTGGAAGCGGAGAAGCTGCAATCGGCTATTTTCTCCCTATCAAAGACAGGGGTAGAAAAAGCGCAATTTTTGATGTATATGCCGGCTACGGCACAGGCGGATTTAATACGCTGGACAGAAACTACGATAAAAAGTATGCTGCAAATGCGAATGACTACAAGATTGAAACACGCTTCAGCAAATTCTTTATTCAACCTAGCATCGGAATCGTACATCCAGTGGTAGAAACAATTTTCAGCAGTCGCATCTCTCTGGTTAATTTCTACGGATTACACGCTGGAAGTCGCGCTACGCCTTTTGACTCCACTTACAGCGACAAAGGAAGTTTTTACGAAATAGGCGCCCGTACAAGATTATTGTATGAACCAGCTATCACCGTTAGATTGGGGTATAAATATGGTAAATTCCAAATGCAGTTACAGCATTCCCTTTCATTCTCCGGCGATAACGACCATAACTTCACTACCTATTTCGAACCGCTCTCTTTCAATGTAGGCGCCACTTTGGATATCGCTAAATGGTATCATTCCAAAACGAAACAATTGAAATAGTTTATAGGGAGATAACAGTTATTCCAACAACTTATCTTTCACCAAAAAGAAATCCCGGTTATCTGAGATAACCGGGATTTCTTTTTGCTATACAATCTCATTAAGAGGAAGTACCATTTTAATAAATCTCCAATACTTGAATATTGGTAGATGACAGCCAAACTAGCCACTGACAATACTTTACACAAGATTCATTGAAAGTCCACTATGTCTATACAAAAGCGATCACAGAAGTAAAGAGGATACTTAAACTAATCTGCATCGCTTAAATGATCCTAATTTATTTAGGATATATAATATCGGGAGACGACAGCCAAACTGCATGCCGACAATACTTTACGCAAGACTTATAGGAAGTCTGCTATGTCCATCCAACAGCGATAATTGAAGAAAAAACTACGCTTAAATTAATCCCCATCATTTAAATGTACCTAATCTATTAATGATACATAATATCGGGAGACGACAGCCAAACAAAGCACTGGCATTACCTTATATCAGGTTTATAAGAAGCGTATTATACGGACTCAAACACTTTCCAGAAGCAAACAGTTGCATTGACAATTAATGCCTGTTACTAATAACATACTGAATAATTAGTGTTGGATAATATAACCCAACTATACAAGATCACAACAACGGGTCGTCTGCAATGCAGATCTTAATAGTATTACAAGTGAAAATAGTTCGGATGGAGAGAAATAATTGAGCTTAAAATTATCCTGATGTATAAATGAGGTATAATTTGGAGAGATAATAGTCAAACATAGCTACCATCTCAATATTGGAGAAGACCGATGTAGCAATAAAACGTAATAAGTTTTGATAAGATATTTATGCTTTAACCAGCTGAGAATACTGGTAGATACGCATAAACAGCAGCCGTTAATAGTCCTGGTTGTCAAGATACTAATTGACATTGGGACAGATAGATCCTAATAGGCCCCACCAGTAAGAAAAGACAGCAATAATAGTATGATAAATACCTGCGTTGGCATGAAATATCGATTTGTGGACAGCATAAATGTTTTCCAATCATGAGGGATACCTCAAATACCCATTGATGATACTTTACAGCAGATATTTCGGTATATAATCAGACAGATGAATAACGGAATACTAAAAGGAAGAGCGCTTAAATTAAGCCGCTGTAGGTTATTTAGAGAAAGTGGTATGTCTACACTTTGGAGATGGCCACCAACAATAGGTTTTACATCAGTTATTATCTAATAAAAATGAGGATGGAATTTCTATTTCGGCGTTGGGGGAAAGAATGGGCAATGGAGCAGTCGTTCTTTTGGGAATGGCATAAAATAAAAAAGCCTTAGTGAAATCACCAAGGCTCTTTTAAATAAATATGGCAGCTACCTACTCTCCCGCATTGTTGTGCAGTACCATCGGCCATAAGGGGCTTAACTTCTCTGTTCGGAATGGGAAGAGGTGAACACCCTTGGCAAAACCACCATAAGATCTTTTTGCTTTACAGCAAACAATAAGGTGACATATTGGAAGAAAGTTGTATACTAAGTTTGTTGTTCTGGACAACGAAGTAATAATAAAGTTAAAGCTTACGGGCAATTAGTATTACTCGGCTGTGATGTTACCATCTGTACACCTGTAACCTATCAACGTC